>NZ_JAUSZM010000003.1:5329085-10658170 GCF_030817655.1 Streptomyces sp. V4I2 | reverse complement strand
TCACTGGGGCACTTCGAGTCCTGGTTCTTCCACGACACCGACGACGAACTCGACCGCTGGGCCGACGACCTGGGCCTCCACGAATTCTGGGCGATCCTCCGCAACTTCCATCCCACGGAAATCAGGATCTACCAAGAACAGGTGTGATCAAAGCTGCGAAGCGGCCTGTCCAGTGACGCTCCGCGAACGCTCCGCTGAGTAGGCCCGGAGCGCGGTGCCGGGATTGCTCCCGGTCCGTTTCTCCGGACCTCTCGCCGAACCCGCCGTGCGCCTCTCAACGCAACGGGCTCTCCCCGGTCTCTGCCGTCAGGTGTGGTTGATACCGGCCCAGGGGTTGGGGATCCTCGACGCCCGGTAGCGGTAACGGGTAACCGTCACCGTCTCAAGGTCGAAGAGTTCGATCCCGTCCGCATGTGGGCGACGCCAGCCCCCGTGGGGGTTGGCGAGCCACCGGCGAACGTCCTTCCATCTCCAGCGATGCAGAGCTCTCAGCCACCGGACCACCCGCCACCAGACGAAGTACTCCAGTTTGCTGAAGGTGTGTTTCGCTACTGCGTGCTTGAAGTAGTTGGCCCAGCCGCGCATGATCTGGTTGAGCCGGATCAGCACGTCCCTGGGAGGGTGTTGCGACGTCCTGTGCGTCAGGGCACGGATCTTCGCCTTCAACGACCGGAGGGGCCGGTCGGCGATGAAGGTGTAGACGTACCACTTGTCGCTGGTTCCCTGCTTGCGGCGCCACTGGATGCGGAACCCCAAGAAGTCGAACCCGTCGCTCATGTGCACGATGCGGGTCTTGGCCGGTGACAGCCGAAGACCCAAGGGCTCCAGCACATGAGCGATGTCTTCGCGCAGCGTTTCGACGTCGTCGCGGGTGCCGTGCACGAGGACGACGAAGTCGTCCGCGTAACGAACGACCCGCCACCTGGGCAGGCCCAGGTACCGACGCCGGTCCCGCCGGGAGCCGGTGCTCAGCTCCCCGCCGCTCTTCCACGGCCCGTGCAGGTGCTCATCGAGCGCCGACAGGACGATGTTGAAGATCAGCGGTGAGAGGATCCCGCCTTGCGGGGTGCCGGTGTGGGTGTCCCGATACTGGCCGTCCTCGGTGAGGACACCAGCCTTCAAGAACGCCTTGACCAGCTCCAGTACGCGCTTGTCCTTGACTCTGGCCCGCACCGCGTCCATGACGGAGCGGTGCGAGACGTTGTCGAAGGCCGCCTCGATATCCGCGTCCAGCACCCATCGGTAGCCTCGGGTGCCGAAGTAATGGATCTCGGCGATCGCGTCCTGGGCCCGCCGGGCGGGACGGAACCCGTAGGAGACCGGCTCGAAGTCGGCCTCGAAGATGGGCTCCAGCACCAGTTTCAGTGCCGCCTGGACCAGGCGGTCCTCCACCCGGGGAATCCCGAGCTTGCGGACCTTCCCCGAGCCGCCAGGCTTGGGGATCTTGCGCTCGCGTGCCGGCATCGGGCTCCAGGCCCGTGCCTTGAGACGCTCACGCACCTCGGCCAGGAAGACGGGGACGCCGATCTCGGACTCGATCCAGACGACCGTACGGCCGTCCACGCCGGGAGTCCGCGCTCCCTGATTACCCGCGACCCGGTCCCACGCGATGCGCAGGGTGGCCGGGTCGTGCACGAAGTTGAACAGGTCGTCGAACCTGCGGCCCGGTTCGGCCGCCGCCCAACGGTGAAGCTTGGCCTGCATCTCCGATACCCGCTGACGAGGCCCCAGTTCGGGGTCCGTCGACGGAGCACCGCCGTTCGGCGGCGCGTCTTCCGGCATTGCAGCATCCTTCCCTTCTCGAAACCGCTGCCGCCCTTCCCCATGTGACCGGCTTTCCCGGCCTCGGAGTACTACGGCGGCTCCGCCCCGTCACGGACCGATCAGTCGTCGGTGGACTCAGCCCCATCACCACCACCGGGCGCGGCGTGCGGGGCGAGGACCGGGACGGTTCCCGTGTTCACTGTGGTTCGCTCGATGAAGGAGGAGCCCGACTGTGTCCCTGTGGCATCGCCGCGAGTACGCCGCAGACCTTCCCCACGGCCTCCCGGGCAGCTCTTGAATACCGCCCCAGGAGTTCACCGGATCACCCGAAAGGGCGACCCGGATACGCGCCACACCCGGCCCAGATCCACCAGGTTCGAGCCGGTGTCGCTTTAAGAGACGTAAAAAAAACGCCGGTTCCTCGCGTACTCCTCTCCATCACGCTCGCCGGACCCGCACCATCTGGCAGTACTGGCACGTCCCGGCTTTGTCAGGGCTGCTTCCTGCCCTCCCCGGCACCACCCGGATCAGGCTGCCCTCAGCTTCAACAACCCTGCTGCGACAGGGCGTTGGCGCAGGTTTTCCACCTCCACTCGAACCAACAGCGCCTCACGGCGCAAACAAGATCTGTGCCAGAGCCCATTTTCGGCAGCATGCGACTTCAACGCCACTCCGACGCTCGAAAGGCCCCCTACCCCCTCTGGACAGCGGGGATCCGGCCAGAGTGCCGCGCGCGTACACGCTCTGGCTGCCGACCGTTCCCCCACGAGTTCACCGGGAGAACGGGCGGCGTAGGTCGACGGGGCTGGCTGGCCTCACCGGCGTCGACCTGTAGGAGATCTCGATAGTTGAGACTTAACCCACCCGGCGGGAGTTTGGCAAGCCTTGCCTTATATTCTGTGGATCGAGCCCCCGGTTGTCGCAGTTCGCGTTGCCGGGGGCGTGCTCTGCTCGCCGCACGACAGGACCGACCATGCGCACCATTCCCCGCCGCCTCCTGACGGCTCTCGCCCTCACCCCGTTGCTGGCCGGTTGCTTCGCCGCCGGCGAGGACGGCTCGGGCACCGGCGAGGGGGCGGGAGACTCCGGCCGTCTGCGGGTCGCCCTCGCCGTGCCGCCGGTGCAGGCCCTGTCGCCGTACAGCAACGACGCCACCGTGCTGAGCAAGCTCTCCGTAGCCGAGGGGCTAACCGCCCTGGACAAGGACGGCGCAGCCAAGCCCGCCCTCGCCAAGTCCTGGACCCAGAAGAACGCCACGACCTGGGTGTTCGAGCTGCGCAAGGCCACCTTCCAGGACGGCACCGACGTCACCGCCGCCTCGGTCGTCAACGCGCTCGACCACGCGAACAAGGCCGAGACCAAGCCGCGCGTGCTCAGCGATGTGACGCTCACCGCCAAAGCCGACGACGCGGACACCGTCACCATCACCACCAAGACCGCAGACCCGGTCCTCCCGCTGCGGCTCGCCAGCCCCGCCCTCGGCATCCTCGCCGAGAAGGCGTACGCCGCCGACGGCGCTGTCAGCCCCGTCGGCACCGGCAGCGGCCCCTTCGAGATCACCAAGCTCACCGGCAAGACCAAGGCCACCCTCGACCGCTACGACGGCTACTGGGGCGGCAAGGCCAAGGCGCCCGGCATCGACGTCAGCTGGATCTCCGACGGCACCGCCCGCGCCAACGCCCTGCGCAGCGGCGACGTCGACATCGCCGAGTGGATCCCCACCGCCCAGGCCAAACTCCTCGACGCCGATACCCGCCACGAAGTGCCTTCCGTGCGCACCGACAGCCTGATCCTCAACACCGGCAGCGGCATCTTCACCGATGCCTCGCTGCGCGCCACCGCCCGCGAGGCTGTGGACGGCAGCGTCCTCGTCGACTCCGTCTTCGGCGGCTACGCCGACCCCGCGCAGGGACTGTTCGGACCTGCCGTCTCCTGGGCCGCCGACCAACGCGTCGCGGTGACCGGCCGGGCGAAGGCCGCTAGCGCCGCGCAGGTGAAGTCCGGAACGAAGGGCAAGACCCTGCGCCTGGCCACCTACACCAACCGCTCCGAGCTGCCCGAGGCCGCGACCGTGCTCCAGCAGCAGCTGGAAAAGGCCGGGTTCACCGTGAAGCAGGACGTGCGCGAGTACACGCAGATGGAGGCCGACCTCCTGGCCGGCAAGTACGACGCCCTCATCTTCTCTCGCGTCACCCTCCTCGACACCGGCGACGCGGTCGCCTACCTCGCCAGCGACTTCACGAGCAGCGGCGTCTACAACATCGCCGGCCTGAAGGACACCAAGGTCGATCAGGCCATCAAGGCGGCCGCCGAGGAAGGCGACACGGCCAAGCGACAGCAGAAGATCATGCAGGCCGAGGCGGGGATCCTGCGCACCGACGCCGTCGTACCGCTGGTCCACGAGCAGGCCGTGCAGGGCATCGCCGCCGACGTCGAGGGCGTGCTCCTCGACCCCCGCGAGCGCTCCCTCATCGACATCGACACCCACCTGAAGTGAGCCTCGGTCACAGCCGTGCCGCCGACCGCCCGTTCTCGTGGCGGTCGGCGGCCGGCCGTATCACCGCGGGGGCCGCGCTCCTCACCGCCGTCGCCTTCCTGCCCTGGCTCTCCGGCACCGACCCCGCCCTGACCGTCCTGCGGGCCCGCTCCGCCGACCAGGACCCGACGCCGGCCCAGCTGACCGCCGTACGCGAACAACTGGGGCTGGACGAGGGCCCATTCGCGCATCTCGCGCAATGGCTGGGGGGACTCGTACGCGGGAACGCGGGCGCGTCCTGGGTGTCCGGTGAGCCCGTGCTGCCGCAGGTGACGACCGCCCTCGCGGTCTCCGTGACGCTGATGCTCGGCGCGCTGGCCGTCACGGCCGTCGTTGCCGCGCTGGTGTGTGCGCGCACGCTGTACTTCGGCTCCCGTCGACAGCTCCGGCAAAAGCGGGTGGGCGTCGGGGCGGCCGTGCTGGCGGCGCTGCCCAAGTTCCTCCTCGCCTCGGTGCTCGCGACCGTCTGCGGGGTATGGCTCGGCTGGTACCCGTCGCAGGGCTGGGAGGGGCCGCAATCGATGGTGCTGCCCGCGCTCGCCCTCGGCGTCCCCTCCGGGGCGATGATCGGCGGACTGCTCGACCAGTCGCTGCCCGCCGCGTTCCACGAGCCGTGGGCACGGACCTGGCGTGCCCACGGACTCGCACCCGGCCGCATCGCCCGCACCGCACTGCGCCGCGCCCTGTCCGGAGTGCTCCCACAACTCCTGCCCACCGTCGTCGCGTTGGTCGGCGGCGCGGTCGCGGTGGAGAAGATCTTCAACATCCCGGGTCTGGGCCGTCTCTCGCTCGACGCCGCCATCGCCCAGGACCTGCCACCGCTGCAGACCGCGACGCTGGCCCTGATCCTGCTCGGCGTCGGTGCCGGCCTCCTGATCCAGGCCGCGCGCCGCGCACTGCTCGGCCCGGCCCTGCGGGACGGAGCCCTGCCCGTGCTGCATCCGCCCGCCCTCCCGCGGTCACGGTCGCTGCCCTGGGCCATGGGATTCTGCGCCCTCGCCCTGCTCACCCTGGTCGTGGCCGGCCTCCTCCGAGACCCCCTCCACGTGGACACGGCGGCCCGACTGCTGCCACCCTCCGCCGCGCACCCCCTCGGCACCGACTCCCTCGGCCGCGACCTGCTGGCCCGGCTGGGCCACGGAGCCCTGCGCACGGTCGGCATCGCCCTCGCGGTGACCGCCGTCAGCGCCCTCGTCGGACTCGTCATCGGCGCGGCCACCCAACTGGGCGCGGGCCTCACCGAAGTGGTCTCGACGCTGCCCGCCGTTCTCGCCGGACTGCTCACCACCGCGGTCACCGGACCGTCGGTCCTCGGGGCCGCGTGCGCGGTGTGCCTGGTGGCCTGGACCCCGTACGCCGCCCAGACCGCCGCCCTGCTCGAACAGGAACGGGCCAGCGGCCATATGCTCGCGTCGCTCTCCTTCGGCGCCGGCCCCGCCTACCTTCTGCGCCACCACCTGCTGCCCGCTGTCCTGCCCGCAATGGTACGCAACGCACTGCTCCGACTGCCCACCACGGTCCTCGTACTCGCCTCCCTCGGCTTCCTCGGCCTGGGCGAACAACCGCCCACCCCGGAATGGGGCCGCCTGCTGTCGGAGAATCAGCCGTACGCCGAACTGGCCCCATGGACCGTACTCGGCCCCGCCACGGCACTCGTCCTTCTCTCTGTCCTCGCCATCTCCGGCACGGCGACGGGGCGCGGCCCGCGCCGACGTCGTACTGCCGAAGCCGCACCTGCTTGATGTACAGAGGCCGAACCACGGTCACTTTGGGCCTAGTAGTGCTTCGTTAGGTTCTGGTTCTGTTTCTGCCTGCGGTGAGGGGGCGGCCGCAGGTGGTGCAGGTGCCGTTCCAGCACCGCAGCAGGTCCTGGAGCGTGTCGAGGACTTGGTAGAGGGTCAGGCTTTCGTGCGGGCTTTTGGGGCGTAGCGCCGCAGGGTGAGGAAGGCCTGGGCGGCGGTGACGAGGGTGACGTGGTGGTGCCAGCCGCGCCAGGTGCGGCCTTCGAAGTGGTCCAGGCCCAGGCCGTGTTTGAGCTCGCGGTAGTCGTGCTCGATGCGCCAGCGCATCTTGGCGAAGCGCACCAGATCGGCGATCGGGGTGGTGGCGGGCAGGTTGGTCATCCAGTAGCCGGTGGGTTCAGTCGCCGTGTCCGGTTGTTCGACCAGCAGGGTCCGCAGCGGCAGCACGCCGTTCCATCGGCTGCGTCCGTCGGCGTGTTCCTGCGCCGTGCGGGTGGCTTCCTTGCCCGACGGCCGCACCTCGAGCACCGCAAAGCGTGAGGTCATCGGCCCCTTGCTGCCCTGGCGCCAGGTGACGGTTTCGAAACGGGTGCCTGCATCGATCAGGTGGTGCAGGGGGCGGGCCGGCTCGCGGTAGCGGGGCAGCGTGGGCGGGCCCAGCCCCGAGTAGGGCGGCAGATGCGGCTCGGCAGCGGCGGGCCGGGCAACCTCCTTGGACTCAACAGCCATGACGTAGGACCAGCCGCGTGCCTCCAGGGCCAGGCGGAAGGACACGCTGCGGCCGTAGCCGCAGTCGGCCACGATCACCGGCACCGACGGCAGCCAGGCCGCCAGCTTCTCCAGCAGCCCCAGGGCGAGACGGGGCTTGGTCACATGCCCGACCTCGTCGGGCACGCCCGCGGCCGTGCGTCGCTGGGTGTCGTGGGCCCATTCCTCGGGCAGGAACAGCTCCCATTCCAGCGGGCAGGAAGCACGATCGGTGGCCGCGTGCACGCTGACGGCGACCTGGCAGTTGGCCCGCTTGCCCAACGCCCCGCAGTACTGCCGGGCCACCCCCACCGATGCCCGCCCGCACTTGGGAAACGACACGTCATCGATGACCCACACCTCGGGCTTGACCACCTGGACCAGCCGCTCGGCGATCCGCCGCCGCACCGGCGTCCACGGCCACGGCGACTGGTTGACGAACTGCTGCAGGGCCTGCATATTCCCGTCCGGCAGCCGCTGGGCCATCGGCTGGATCGACTTGCGCCGGCCGTCCAGCATCAGCCCCCGCAGATAGCACTCACCCCTGGCCCGCTGATCCTTGCGCGGCACCGAGGCGAACACATCCTCCACGAACAGCCCCAACGCGGCCCGTAATCGGTTCACTTCATGCGTGTCCACACACCCAACATGCTCTTGATCAGCGCAAACGCCTAGTCGGGCTTGGTCATCTTCACTTGCGCATGCGTGTCTCATGCTGCGTGAGTGTCGTTGGAAATGGTGTGACACCTGAGGAGATGGCCTCGGTCCGGGGACTTGGAGGCGTTCGCGGCGGGGTTGTTCGACGGGTTCTTCCGTGCGGATCAGCGGCGGTGGGGGCAGGCGTATGTGCGCGGGCTGCTGCTGGACGGGCAGCGTAAGTCGGTGGAACCGAATGGCGGCCCGTCTGGGTGAGGACGGCAACCGGCAGGCGCTGGCGCACTTCATCACGTCCAGCCCGTGGGATCCCGCGCACGTGCGGGCCCGGCTGGCCTGGAGGATGCACGAGGCGATCGGTCCCGAGGCGTTGATCGTCGATGACACCGGCTTTTTGAAGGACGGGGATGCTTCGGCGTGTGTGTCGCGGCAGTACACCGGCACCGCGGGCAAGGTCACCAACTGCCAGGTGGGCGTCTCGCTGCACCTGGCCAACGACCGTGCCTCCGCGGCCGTTAACTGGCGGCTGTTCCTGCCCGCATCCTGGGATCCCGACTCGCCGGAGGCCGATGCGGACAAGATCGCCCGCCGCGGCCGGTGCGGGATTCCCGCCCAGGCGGGGCATGTGGAGAAGTGGCAGCTGGCCCTGGACATGATCGACGAGACCCGGTCGTGGGGCATCGACGTCCCCTTGGTCGTCGCGGACGCCGGATACGGCGATGCCGCCGCCTTCCGGCTGGGCCTGGAGGAACGCAAGCTGCCCTATGCGGTGGGGATTTCTTCCCGCCATACCGCCCAGCCCGCCGAACCGGGACGAAGGTTTTCTTCGCCGATCCGCACTCGCCATGGCAACGACCGACGAACGAGAACACGAACGGGCTGCTGCGCCAGTACTTCCCGAAGGGCACCGATCTCTCCCGCTGGTCGTTCACGGACCTCGAAGCCGTCGCCATGGCCATCAACAACCGGCCCCGCAAAGTCCTGGGTTGGCGGACGCCGGCCGAGGTCTTCGAAGAACAGCTACGCTCGCTGCAACAGCCCGGTGTTGCAACGACTGGTTGAACTCGCCCAGTACACCAGCCGGGCCTTCGCCGACGCCTGCTGCCAGGCCGGCGTCCGCCAGTCCATGAGCGCGATCGGCTCCAGCGCGGACAACGCGCTTGCCGAGTCCTTCAACGCGACGCTCAAACGCGAGACGCTTCAGGGCCGCAAGACCTGGACCGGCGAACGCGAGGCTCGCCTCGACGCGTTCCGCTGGCTCAACCGCTACAACACCCGACGCCATCACTCCCGCCTCGGGCAACGCAGCCCGATCGTCTACGAGACAGCACTGGGCGCAACATCAACTACGCTGGCCCAAGCCGCATAGCCCGTGTCCAAGATTCCGGGTGAAGGCCCCTGCGCACCGGTGTCAGCCTTGCTCACCGACCGCCAACACGCCCGACTCACCAGCGTATTCACTGTCGATCAGCACGCCGCGGTCGAGGCGACCTGGGGTGCCTACCAGCGCATCGTGTCCGCTACCGGCAAGACCGAACTCGCCGCCGTCATATAGACGATCAGCCACGGCGTCCCGGCCGGAATGCCCGAACTGAGTCGACTCGGCAGAACACTGAAACAGCGCGCCGCTGACGTGCTGGCCTACTTCGCCCGACCCGGCACGTCCAACGGCCCGACCGAGGCCGTCAACGGCCGACTCGAACACCTGCGCGGCACCGCCCTCGGCTTCCGCAACCTGACCAACTACATCACGCGCAGCCCGCTTGAAACCGGCGGCTTCAGACCCCGACTACACCCTCTACTGCGATGAGCCCCATACGGCCGGCCATCTCCGCGACATCCCCAGGAGTGGCAAAGACGCGGTGCAACGGATCAATCGCGCTCGCCATGCGCTGGTTGGAGCCGCGACTCTGGCAGATCACTCCCCCAAGCCAGGATTCTCTCGCTCCGCATCCAACTCCTCCAGGAATCCGGCAGTGGTCAGGGTGTCGGGATGGTCCTCACCCAGCACCCGCCGCCGCCGAGCAAGAGTCTCCTCACCCAGGGCGCGCGCCTCCTCCAGCCACCCCACATCCGCCAGATCCATCGCCTGGTTGTGTGCGGTGGTCAGGGTGTCGGGATGGTCCTCACCCAGCACCCGCCGCTGCCGGGCCAACGTGTCCTCACCCAGGGCATGCGCCTCCTCCAGCCGCCCCAGCGCAGCCAGCCGGATCGCCAAGTTGGAGGCAGTGAGCAGGGTTTCGGGGTGGTCCTCACCCAGCACCCGCCGCCGCCGGGCCAACGTGTCCTCACCCAGGGCGCGCGCCTCCTCATGCTGCCCCACAGCCACCAAATTGATGGCCAGGTTGTAGGCGGTTGCCAGGGTGTCGGGGTGGTCCTCACCCAGCACCCGCCGCCGCCGGGCCAACGTGTCCTCGCCCAGGGCGCGCGCCTGTTCCGTCTGCCCCGCATCCGCGAGCCAGATGGCCAGGTTGTGGGCGGTTGCCAGGGTGTCGGGGTGGTCGTCGCCCAGGAGGTGGCGGCGGCGGGCCAGAGCGTCCTCCGCCAGGGCCCTCGCCTGCTCCGTCTGCCCCACAGCCGCCAGCCGGATGGCCAGGTTGGAGGCGGTGGTCAGGGTTTCGGGGTGGTCGTCGCCCAGGAGGTGGCGGCGGCGTTGGAGGGTGTCCTCCGCCAGAGCGCGAGCCTCCTCCACCTGCCCCACATCCGCCAGCCGGATGGCCAGGTTGGAGGCAGTGAGCAGGGTTTCGGGGTGGTCCTCGCCCAGGACCCGCCGACGGCGGGCCAGAGTGTCCTCCGCCAGAGCGCGAGCCTCCTCCACCTGCCCCACAGCCGCCAGATCGACGGCCAGGCTGGAAGCGCTGTGCAGGGTGTCGGGGTGGTCCTCGCCCAGGAGGAGACGGCGGCGTTGGAGGGTGTCCTCGTCCAGGGCGCGTGCCCGTTCGTGGTCCTGGGTGTCGTCGTGGGCGCGGGCGAGGTAGTGGGCGGTCCACAGGGTGCCCTCGTGGTCGGGGCCCAATTGCCGCGACCAGGTGTCGAAGAGCTGCTGGAGGCGGTCCCTAGCGGGGTGGGCCTGGGCCCGGTCCATCAGGTACCAGCAGGCGTTACGGACCAGGTTCTGTCCCGCCTGGGAGCTGATGTGGGCCGGGTCCACCGTGAGGAGGTGGGGCAGGAGCACCCGCCAGGCCGGCCACGTCGAGGGATCGCCGACGTCTCCTGGATCAGCCGCGGTCAAAAGGGCTTCGGCATCCCGTCCGGCTTGCTGGTGCTGGTCGGGGGTGAGCTGGTCGGCGAGGACGGTCTGGGTGAGTCGGTGGAGCTGGAGGGTGCCGTCCTGGGCGCGGGCCAGGCTATGCCGGGTGACGGCGTGCAGGGTGGCGCGGGCGGTCATACGGGTGGCCAGGGCATCGGTGAGGAATGTGGGTGCCTGGTCGGGGAGGCGGCCAGCGCAGGCGGTCACGGGGAAGGGCTCGGGAGCCAGCAGGGCCAGAGCGAGCAGCAAGGCGGTGGCGCCTGGGCTGTCGCCTTGCAGGCGGGTGGTGGTGAGGCGGACTTGCGCGGCCAGAGAGACGGGGTAGCCGGGTGGGCAGCCTTCGGCCAGGACCGCGGCCGTGCTCTTGGCCAGCTCGGCGGTCAGGTCGGCGGCGGACAGACCGTCATTGAGGAGAGCAGCGGCCTGGGCGAGGGCCAGAGGCAGGTCGTCGAGAGTGCGGGCGAGGTGGTCGGCGTCGGCCTCCTCCAGGACGGCGCCGTGGGCGTGGAGCAGGCCGCGCGATTCGGCGCGGGTGAAGACATCGACATTCAGCGGGATGGCGTGAGCGCGCCAGTTGGGGTTGCGGGAAGTGATCAGCACATGCCCGCTGCCGCCCGGCAGGTAGGGGGTGAGGGCCGTGGGGTCTTCGATGTTGTCGAAGACCAGCAGCCAGCGCGAGCGAGTGCGCAGCTCCCCCAGCAGTGCGTCGACGGCGTCGGCGGGAGGTGTGCCGGGGGGTACGGCGCCGATGCGGGTGGCGAGCTGGGCAAGCTGGTCGGGGATCAGGGCGGGGTCCTCGGAGGGGATCCACCAGGCGAGTTCGTACTCGCCGGCGAAACGGTGCGCGTACTCGGTAGCGAGCTGGGTCTTGCCCACCCCGCCCCGCCCGTGCAGGGCCTGGACTGCTACGCGGCCACGAGCGGCGAGTGTCTGGCGGAGTTCGACCAGGAGGCTGTCGCGGCCGGTGAACGAGGGGTTGCGGTTGGGCAGGTTCCACACCCGCGGCAGCGACCCAGGCAGACGCGGCCCGCTCCCGCCCAACTGCCGCAGCGCCCCAGCCCCGGGGAAGGCCGGCGGTATGGTGGGGCGGGAAGGGCCGTTGACGGCCTGCAGCAGAACCTGACGGGCGGCGTCCTCGTCCCTGTCGAACAGGTCGCGGGTGATCAGGGGGCGCAGGATCGCCGGGGTGACAGTGTCGGCAACACGGACAGGGGTGATCTTCTCCCGCATCGCCATGACCGCGGTCCACTCCGGGGTGGTGAACCGGTCCGGTTCGAAATAGGCCGGGGAGAACAACGCCAAAAACCGTCCGCGTTCCAGCGATGCGTTCATCTTGACGATGAAGTTGTCGCCCGCGCCCCAGTCCCAGTAATCCAACTCGACCTGGAGGCCGGCGTCGAGGAGCTGCCAGGCCACCCACTCCGCCCACGCCCGATCCGCCCCCGCATGACTGACAAACCACGCACCCTCAGACGCTTCGCCGCCGCCCATGCCGTCCCCCGCAACCAGCCATACACCACCAGCTCACACAGGGTAGAGGTGTACACCCCGGCCGGGTTCCGGTTTGCGCACATGCCTAGTGCCGCATCAGGCATCGTTCGCCCTGTTGTGACGCGCCGTCCGGGTGTCGGTCCGGGCGGCGCGGACACGCCATGCTGTCCTCGTGGCAGAACGAGTACAGGTTCGGGAGATCGATGACGACGAGGGCCGGCGGCTGCTGCGGATCATCCGCAGAGGCACCGGGTCGGTGGTGACCTGGCGGCGGGCCCAGATGATCCTGCTGTCCGCGCAGGGCATGCCCGTGGCGAGGATCGCCGAAGTGTCGTTCACCAGCGACGACCGGGTCCGCGATGTGATCCACAACTTCAACACCGATGGCTTCGACTCCCTCTACCCCAAGTACAAGGGCGGCCGGCCGAAGACCTTCACGCTGCCCGAGCGCCGCGAGATCAAGAAGATCGCCAAGTCCAAGCCCACCGAGCACGACCTGCCGTTTTCCACCTGGAGCCTGACCAAGCTGGCGGACTTCCTGGTCGCCGAGGGGGTGGTCGACGACATCAGCCACGAGGGCCTGCGCATCCTGCTCCGCGAGGAAGGCGTCTCCTTTCAACGCCTGAAGACCTGGAAGACCTCCCGAGACCCGGACTACGCCGCCAAGAAGGCCCGCGTCGAGCACCTCTACGCGATCGCCGACGGCGAGGTGATACCCGAGGACGACGAGCCCGAAGTGGTCTTCTGCATGGACGAGTTCGGTCCGCTCAACCTGATGCCCCACCCCGGCCGGCAGTGGGCCGAGCGCGGCGGCAGGCACAAGGACCCCGACCGCGACCCCCGCCGCAGACGCCGGGCCACCTACAACCGCTACGGCGGAGTACGGCACCTGTTCGCCGCCCTGGACCTGGCCAAAGACAAGCTCTACGGCCACATCAAGCCGATCAAGAGGCGGACGCAGTTCCTGGAGTTCTGCCGCTACCTGCGCACCCTCTACCCGGTCGACGTCCGCATCGCGATCGTCTGTGACAACTTCTCCCCGCACCTGACCACGAAGAAATGCCAGCGGGTCGGCACCTGGGCGGCCGCGAACAACGTCGAAATCGCCTACACCCCGACCAACAGCTCCTGGCTCAACCGCATCGAAGCCCAGTTCACCGCCCTGCGCTACTTCACCCTCGACGGCACCGACCACGCCACCCACAAGGAACAGGGCAGCATGATCCGCCGCTACATCATCTGGCGAAACCACCACGCCGACGACCAGCGCCTACGCGCCGTCGTCGACAGGGCGAACGTTGCCTGACGCGGCACTAGATAGAGTCCGGGGGGCTGTGCCGAACGCAGTCGGCACGCACTACCCGCCCCAACCTGCGACATCAACAGGCCCGGGCAGCTTGGTCTGCCCGGCGTGGCGGGCCAGCGGCCGGTGTTGCCCGGGGGCGGCCGCCCGAAGGTATCCGATCCGACTGTCGTGCGACTGCGGGTCGGTCATGGCCTGACGGTTACGGAGACCGCGCTCGCCTTCCTGGCCCGCGTTCCGTCGGCCTCAAGCTCGATGAGCGCCCGCGGGCGCAGGGACTGGGTTACGTCGACGCGGCTCAAAAAATCTTGGTGGGCGATGTCGAATCCTCCGCTTCCCGTTCGAGCTCCAGTAGGAAGGGCTGGAACGCTGGCCCTCGGGTTCGAAGGGAATAGGGACAATGTCCCTGACGAATACGGCGACAACGGCCGCGAAGGCCGCAACCCGCGTCCGCATCCCGGCCACGCGGACGGAGAAGGGCCTGCTGTCCTGTGGCGTCATCGCCGGGCCGTTCTACGTCGTGATATCGCTGGCCCAGGCGGGGGCCCGGGAGGGCTTCGACCTGACACGACACGCCTGGAGCCTGCTCGCCAACGGCAGCCTGAGCTGGATCCAAATGACCAACCTGATCGCGACCGGCTTGCTGGTCATCGCCGGTGCCGATGGCCTGCGTCGCGTGCTCGCCCAGGGCAGAGGCCGCAGCTGGGCTCACCGGCTGTTGTCGGTCTATGGGTTGAGCATGGTGGGAGCCGGGGTCTTCCGCGCAGATCCGGCGCAGGGCTTTCCCCCGGGTACGCCCGAGGAGGGCACCTCCACCAGTTGGCACAGCATGCTGCATTTCGTGTCGGCAGGCATCGGCTTCATCGGCCTCGTCGCGGCGTGCTTCGTACTGGCACGTCGCTTTGTAGACGCTGACCGGCGGGGATGGGCGATGTCCTCGCGTACCACGGCGGTCGTGTTCCTGGTGGCCCTCCTGGCGCTGGCCGCCAGCGGCGGACGCGTCTGGGCGAACCTGACGTTCACCGCGGCGATCCTGCTGGCCTGGGCGTGGCTGTCGCTGATCTCGATTCACTTCTACGGCGCCGCCACACGCCCATCGGCCGCATAGCTCATAGCTCCCACCCACGAGAGAGGTCCGAACATGCGATACCTGGCGCTGCTCAAGGCAGCCCGACCCACCACCCCGCCCCCGCCCGAGCTGATGGCCGCGATCATGAAGCTCGGCGAGGACGCGACCAACGCCGGCAGCCTGCTCGACACCGCAGGCCTGGCCCCGAGCGCGACAGGCTCCCGCGTCAGCCTGTCGCAAGGGAAGCTGGCCGTGACCGACGGCCCGTTCGCCGAGGCGAAGGAGATCATCAGCTACGCGCTCTACGAGGTACGCACCAAGGAGGAAGTCGTGGAGTGGACGTCGCGGTTCATGCAGCTGCACCGGGACCTGTGGCCGGGCTGGGAAGGAGATGCTGAGATCCTGAAGGTGATGGGACCCGAGGACTTCGCCTCGCCCGCCTAGCGTGGGGATGGTTGGATCGGCGGCATGGCAGCCGCCGGTCCAACCGATCCCGAGGACTCCTTCCGCGCGACCCGTCGGGCCGTGGAAGCGGTCTGGCGCATCGAGTCGGCCCGGCTGATCGCGGGACTCGCCAGGCTCGTACGCGATGTCGGCCTGGCCGAGGAACTGGCTCAGGACGCCCTGGTGGTCGCGCTCGAACAATGGCCGAGAACCGGCATACCCGACGATCCCGGCCCGTGGCTGATGGCGACCGCGAAGCATCGCGCGATCGACCTGCTGCGGCGCCAGGAGCGGTACAGGACCAAGCTCAACCTGCTGGGCCGCGATGCCGAGATCCAGCAGGAATCCGCACAGGCAGACCTGGACGCCGCACTGGATGACCACATCGGCGACGATCTGCTCCGCCTGATGTTCACCGCGGCGCATCCGGTGCTGTCCGCCGAGGCGCAGGCGGCGCTGACCCTCCGACTGCTGGGAGGACTGACCACCGGAGAGATCGCGAGGGCCTTCCTGATCCCGGAGCCCACCGCCGCACAACGCATCGTGCGGGCCAAACGCGCGCTGGCCGACGCCGGCGTCCGGTTCGAGATGCCCACGCCGGATGACATGACCGATCGGCTTTCCTCGGTCCTGGGGGTCATCTACCTGATCTTCAACGAGGGCTATTCCGCGACAGGCGGTGAGAGCTGGACACGCCCCGAGCTGTGCCAGGAGGCGCTACGCCTCGGACGCATCCTCGCGTCCCTGCTCCCGAACGCGGCAGAGGTGCACGGTCTGGTGGCTCTCATGGAGCTGCACGCCTCCCGCCTGTCGGCGCGCACCGACGCCGCCGGACAGCCGGTACTCCTCCGGGACCAGGACCGCCGACGGTGGGACCGGCTCCTCATTCGCCGTGGTCTCGAGGCCCTCGACCGTGCCGAGTCTCTGGGCGGCGGCCCCTGCACGCTGCAGGCCGAGATCGCCGCCTGCCATGCCCGAAGCCCCTCCGCGGAAGAGACCGACTGGCCGCGCATCGCCGCTTTATACGAGGTGCTGGCCTACCTCCAGCCGACTCCCGTGATCCTGCTCAACCGGGCCGTCGCGGTGGGCATGGCGGACGGCCCGGATCGCGGGCTGAGGCTCGTCGACGAGCTGACCGAGGAGCGGGCATTCCGGAACTATCCGCAACTCCCGGCCGTACGCGGAGAGTTGCTGACCCTGATGGGCCGACAGGACGAGGCGCGTACCGAGTTCGCGCGGGCCGCAGAGCTCACACAGAACCAGGCTGAACGAATCCTGTACCTCAAGAGAGCAGCCGCCCCCGGCCGGCAGCCTGAATAGGCAGCAATCGCTTCGCGTCCCGTCGGCGCCTGCTCCCACTCGCCGTGGTACTCGCCGCTGGGTCGGTGTCAGCCGCGGACCATGCAGCCGGCCATCTCCGCGACATCCCCAGGTGTCGGCGTACGGAACTGTTGACGTGGCCTTCGACGATGCCGGAGCTGTAGGACAGGGTGAGGCAGGCGGTGACGGCCTGGAGGCCCTGGCGTATGGAGTCGGCGAAGATGCCGATGGCGTCCGGGCCGCCCAGCTCGGCCTTCTGGATCCAGTCCCGGAGCAGGTGACCGCGGCGATGGCGGAGCATGTCCGTGAAGTCCCGCGCGAGGGCACAGGCCGAAGCGATCTCCGGGCAGGCGTTCCGGACAGTTTCCACCCTTCACCGCCGTCGCCGTGGCGGCGCCGGGCGGGGCCTGTGGACTAGCCGTGCCGACGGACAGAACCTCGCCAATCGGTCGACACCTCACATAACGAGGAGCCCCGACTCTATGGCCCGAACAACCGCAAGAGTCCGATTTGGGCAGTTGAGCTTGGCCAAAATGATGCCGACCGTGCGCTTAACTCCATGTTCAGAGATACTCAGCGATCGAGCGACTTGTCGGTTACTTAGCCCCTCGGCAATCAGGCGCAGCACCTGGTGTTCACGTGCCGTCAGTGAAATCATCGACGCGCGCTTCGAGGTGGTGTCATCACCGTCCTGGTCGGATGCCGTCACGGACCGTCGCGCCAGGATCGCCGACACATGAAATCGTCCGGCCTTCACGTCGACGATCGCTTCGCGCAGGGACTCGGGGCAGAGATCTGCCCAGTCCAGGAAACCGTTTGCATGATCGGCCCAGCATTGCTCAACAACGTCTGCTGAATCCATCAGGATCAGTACATGCGTTTGCTGGATGCGCAGCTTTTCAGCGATCTCGCCAGGTATAGACCCCAACGCATTGCTGTCTGAAATGATCAGCCAGCCGCCGCAGAATATCGAGGGATCTTCGATATCCGTGACGGATTGAACTGTCAACTGGATGTCGAGCGAACGAAGCATTCCCTCGATACTGTATCGACGAATATCGTCTTCGATTATCAGTGCTATCCCAGGCTGTAACAGGGATCGTCCAGCCTGCAGGGAAGCACGTCCGCCAGATATGTCAGGCACCAAGTCATCTATCCGACTGCTATGGTTCTCGTGATTCTTACCGCTCGAAACCGGTTGCCAAGTAAACCTGTTCCTCACGCTATCCATATCAGTAGTCCCCCATTTCCTCACGTTGCAATCCGGAAGGTTCACTCCCTGATAGTTGAGCATGGCACGGAGTGACGGGCAATGTCCACCCCGCACTAGCCACCACGCTCGATCGACAAGGCATCTCTAAAGAAAAATATCAAGTAAAAATTTCGCACAGAACCGCGGAACTGTTTGCCGCGTTCATGAACCCGACCTGTTCGCGTATGCCGGGTTCATCCCGACGATCCGGTTGGCCGAGGGGTGAACCGGGATGGTGGCTGGGGCGGACAGCATCGACGACCTGGACGTGCTGCGCCACGGTGGCCTGTCGTGTCTGTCCGGCGGCATGCGCGCGGGCCGCCGAGCGGATAAACTCCGCCGGTCATCAGCCCGGGTTGCTGTTGGCGCTGAAGTCCGAATCGGCGGACGGGACGGTTTCCGAAGCCGGACGAGTATCCGGAGATGGTGGTCGACTTCGTGCGCCGTACGGTCGAGCTTCCGGAGGGCACACTCCTGTCACACGCGACGGGCCGTACCGCCGATCGGCAGCGTACGGAGGTTCGCCGACGGGTCGGGGACGAAGTACCAGCAGGCCCGGACCCGGCAGGCCACGGAGGCGACGATCCGTAAGGAGGCCGCGGCGAAGACCCGGCCTGCCTGGATCAATATCGCGCTGGAGAAGTTGGTGGCCGCTGGGCTGGAACATGGGCGCTGTCCAGCGGGCGGGGCTGCTGGCCGAACGCGACAGCAACGGCATGGCGCAGTACAACCGGTTGAAGCAGGGCGACGCTTCGGTCCGCCCTCGGGCAACGACCCGAAACTTGACGACCCGTTCGGCCGCTACGTGCTCACCACCTTAGCCAAGTGCACCAGCATGGGCCTGTAGAGGGGCCAAACACATCCCCGGGGTGTCCGGGCGGCGAGTACAGCACGCACGCACTCGGCATCGAACCCGACTTGTACGACCCGAAGCTCAACGTCGACTTCACCCTGCTGCGCGAAGCGGATCTGAACGTCTCGACGCTCGGACCAGACCGCGTGATGCCGGGTGCGCCCGCGGGGACGACGCGGGCGGCCGAGTTGTCAGGCGGGCTGGACGGTGATGGTGCACAGGCGCTTGGTGGCCCGGGTCAGGGCTACGTACAAGTCCCTTTCCCCACCGGGGCGGGCCGTGATGATTTCCTCGGGGTTCATGACGACGACCCCGTCGAATTCCAGGCCGCGTGCTTCGGACGCCGGCACGATGCGTGCGTGGTGAGCGCCGCCCTTGGCCGTCAGCTCACTCACCCTGGTGTCCGCGCAGATCACTCCCACAAGCTCGCCCGGGTGCGCGCTGCTCTGGGCGCGGAGTTCCTGGACGACGGCGGTGACCAATCCGTCGGGAGGTGTGGTCACGGTGCGAGGGCTCTCGCCGCTTCGCAGTGACCGTGTGGGCTTCTGGTCCGGAGCGATCCGCGTGAGCAGGTCCCGGACGCTTTCCAGGATCTCCTGCGTGGTGCGGTAACTGACGGTCAGGTTGTGCAGTTTGAACCGCGGTCCGACGTGAGGGCTCAGTGCTTCCTTCCAGTCGCGTGCTGTCGCGACCGGGCCTGCCTGGGCGAAGTCGCCCACCAGCGTCATCGCCCTTGCCGGGCAGCGGCGGACGATCATCCGCCACTGCATGGCGGTCAGTTCCTGCGCCTCGTCGACGACGACGTGCCCGTACGTCCGCTCAGGGGGGCCGTCGACCAGGTTCGCCGCCTCGTCCAGCAGCGGAACGTCGGCATCGGTCCACGGGTCGTCCGGACCGCGCAGCAGAAGGGACCGCCCCTGCGCGGTCAGGCGGGGCAGGTGCTCGGTGAGAGCGCAGGCGTCCGTCAGGAGCGCCTTGACGAGGTCACTGGGTACCAGCCGCGGCCACAACGCCTCGACCGCTCGGTCGACGTCGGCGTCGTCGAGGAGATCGGCTCGGAGGGCGTCCAGGTCCAGCTCGTGGGCCAGCCCCGGGCCGGCCGCACCCTCGGCACGGCGCTGGGCGACTCCCGTGAACCGGTCGAGGTTCAGGCCCGTCATCGCTTCGGCATCGGCGTCGATCTGCTCCAGAAGGTCGCCCATGTCTCGTTGCATCGTGTCGGTGACGGCGTCGACCATGAGCTCTTTGAACACCTGGCGCGCGGGGTTGTGCCCCGATACGGCTGCCAAGGCGGCATCGCGTGCCGTGGCTACTTCCTCGCTGGAGAGGTGAACCAGTTCCTGTCCGACCCGCACGGTGAAGTCGCCGGCGGGGGCTTGGTGGATGCGCAGCAGTCCGGCCAGGGCGTCGGCGAGGTCGGACCTGCCCTTGAGACGTGCCGTGTCAAACGGGCCTACCGTGTCCGTCGATACTCCGGCCAGTTCCCGGCAGGTGGCCAGGACGACGTCGTTCTCTCCGAGCGAGGGAAGGACCTGGGAGATGTAGTCGAGGAAGCGGGCGTTCGGGCCCACCACCAGGACGCCCTCTTCCGCGGCGCGCGGGAACGCGTACAGGACGTAGGCCGCCCGGTGCAGGGCGACCACCGTCTTGCCGGTGCCGGGCCCGCCCTGCACCACGGTCACCCCGCGGTGGGCGGAGCGGACGATCTCGTCCTGCTCGGCTTGCAGCGTCGCGACGGCCGCGTGCATCCTGCCCGTGCGCCGTGCCGACAGAGCCTCGGTCAGCGGGCCGTCCCCCACGACGTCGTCGTCGGTCGGGGTGGTCCCGTCCAGCAGTTCGTCGCTCACCGAGACGACCGTGCGTTCCTCCAGGCGCAGGTGCCTGCGTCGGCGCAGGCCCATCGGGTGGACCGGTGTCGCCTCGTAGAAGGGTCGCGCCGCGTTTGCGCGCCAGTCCACGAGCAGTGGCAGGTCGTCCTCTTCCGTGTGCAGTCCGATCCGCCCGATGCGCAGGGCCATACCGTCCGTCCAGTCGATGCGCCCGAAGACCAGTCCCTTTTCGGCGCCCTCCATTCGGCCGATTTCCTTGGCCAGACGCTCGGCGGTGTTTTCTCTCTCGTATGCCTCACCGGCGCTGTCCGCCGGAGCCTTCAACACATCCGCTCGATTTGCTCGCGCCTCGGAAAGCCGCTCGGTGAGCAGCTCATACAAGGAGGACACGTAATCCTGCTCAGACTTAATCGCACGCGCAGCGGGATCAGCGGGATCATTTATTCTCGACAACAGGGGGCTTCCTTCGATTCGAGCCGGATTTATGTGGTGAAGTTTTCCGCTGCTGCCGAGCGTTGCCGAGCCAACGGACGGCAGCGTCCCTGGGATGCCGCCTATGTTCTGCCGCGCTCGGGAAAAGGGGGAATTTCCGGCGAGGCGACCGGTGCTTTGTCGAGCTGACTGCCAGAGGGCATCCGGTCGCCTCGTCCGGTGACCCGGCCGAGGAGACGAGCAGAGAATGGGTCAGACCCTCGACCGGTCCACCCGGGGATTGAATTGGGCATCGAATCGGCGAAGTCTCACCCCGTTCGCCGCCGCGAAGTCCGGCGGCACGCGATCGGCAGCGTCTTCACGTCGGCGGCCGTCCGAGTCCCGTCCGGGGACAGTCCCTCACGCGGTGGAGTGAGGCTCGGCGCTGCGGGCCTCTTCGTGGTCCGTCTCCGGTGTCGGATCCTTCTTCTTTCCGGCAGCAGGCAGGGAGACCAGCAGCACGGCGGCTGCGACGAGCGTGATGAGCATGATCCAGAACGCGCCGACGTGCATCGCGTGGATGAACGCGTGATCGGCAGCCTGCGCAAGAGTGGGCTGGTGGATGGTGGCGGCGACGTGACGGGCCTGTTCCGCGGAAACGCGGGCGCTGTCCTGCAACGCCTCCGGGACATCGCCCAGCGAGGGTTCGATCGCACCTCGATACGCGATCGACATGATCGTGCCGCCCACCGCAATCCCGATCACGCTGCCGACCTGCCGCGCCGTGTTGGTGACGGCCGACCCGGCACCGGAGCGTTCCAGCGGCAGGCTGCTGATCAGTGCTCCGGTCACCGGGGCCATCACCATGCCGACGGAAAGGCCCTGCGCCAGCAACAGGATCTCGATCCAGACGAGCGGGGTGTGCAGATCGAGAAAGCCGACCGCTCCCATGGTGAACGCCGCCACAGTGAGCGCCGGCACGGCGACAGGGCGCAGTGACCATCGGCTGACCAGACGTGCGCCCAGGGGCGCGCCGACGACAGCGCCGACCGCGGTCGGAACATTGGCCAGGCCGGCCTTCATCGGCGAGTAGCCCAACGCGCCCTGCATATAGAACGCGTTGTAGAAAGTGATGGCAGCCACGGAGAAGAACAGCAGCGCCATGGACGCGTTGCCACCGCCGAACATCCGCTGCGCTAGCAGCCGTGGATCGAAGCTTGGTTCCTTGGTTTTGAGTTCGACGAGCACGAAAGCGACCAGCAGGAGGAGGCCGACCGCGGTCGGCGCCGCGACGTCCCAACGACTCCAGTCGTCCACCTGGCCCGCGCGAATCAGGCCGTAGGTCAACGCCGCGAGTCCGCTGATCGACAGCAAGATCCCGGCCGGGTCCACCGGTCGCACGGTGGGGCTGCGGAAATTGGGCACCAAGAAGATGATGCCGGCCAATGCCACCACGATGATCGGGACGTTGACGAGAAAGACCGAACCCCACCAGAAATGGCCGAGCAGGAGTCCCGCCAATACCGGACCTGCCGCCATTCCGACACCGGTGGATGTGGAGGAAATGGCGATTGCTGTTGCCCGCCCGGGGCCGGTGAAGGTCCACAACAGGATGGCGAAGTTGGCAGGCATGATCAGTGCGGCGCCGACTCCCATCGCGGCCCGGGCGGCAATCAGCTGCCCCGCATCACCTGCGTACGCCGCCCAGATCGAGGCCCCGGCAAAGATCACCAGGCCGATTGCGAGCACATTCCGGTGGCCGAAGCTGTCGCCCATCGCGCCAGCGGTGAACATCAAGGTCGCGAAGACCAGGGTGTATGCGCCTGTGGCCCATTGCAGCTCGGCCGGGCTGGCACCCAGTCCACGGACCGGGTCGGCAAGGGTCTCCAGGGTGATACTGAGAACGGTGTTGTCCAGCCAAATCAGCAGCGAACACACCATGAGAACGGCAAGAATTAACCGCTGCCTGGATTTCGGCAGCGTCGGAGGCGCGGTCATGACCACCTTCGAATATCGATCGGCGGAAACTTGAACGACGCGACTATAAGAAGGTTCCACAACACTGTCAAGCTCGGAGTTTCTCACCGACACTGTTGCAACAGGGCGAACTATATGCCTCCGGCGGGTTTGCAGACTGAACAATTTTGTGCCTCCGCCGGATTTGCAGACCGAATAGTTTTGTGCCTCTCGCGGATTTCCGAGTCGGAGGATTTCACCTCCGACGGTGGTTGCAATTGAGCGGATGTTCTGCCTTCGATGAGCTGTCGCACCGCGTCCCGCGACCCCGGCTCGGTGCCCAGGCCAGCGGAGGTGATCGCTCGCCGATCGACGCCGGCCACCTGTCCGCCCCGGTCCTCGACGTGTCCGGCACAACAGACGCCGCGGACAGCCGTAGTTGACCGAAACAGCACTCGGAGCCGTCGAGGGACCTCGACGGCTCCGAGAGGCCACGACCCTCAAGCCGGGCACCGGCAGGCCCATGGGGAAGGTGACCGGTTCGCAAGTCGTGACCACAGGCCTGGGGAATGGGCTGACGCCGATCACGCAGATCGTGGGAATTACCCGACCGCCGACACCGGGCCAATGCGCCAAGTAGCGGCGACCGCGTGAACGTCGTCGCATACTCAGTGCAGGTGAACGAGCCCGAGCACGCCGCGCGGGCGGCCGGGCTTGTCCAGAGCTGTCAGGTATCCCCCTTGGTCGAATCTGGCGGTTCGCAGATCAATGGCCGCTGAGTGAACCGAGCCAGCGCCGCAGGTGCGCGGCTGTTGCTGCCGCCTGGTCCTCGATGATCGAGAAGTGATCTGCCTCGATGTGCTCGATCGGTCCGCGGTGTTGCCAGTCGGGGACGGGGTCGACGCCTCCGACGCTGCTCAGCGTCATGGTGGCCCGCAGATTCAGCGTCGGTGCGACGATCGGCTTGGTCTCGCGATCGGGATAGATCCGCACATAGCCACCCATGGCAACCAGGCCGTGGTCGTCGACGGGGGTCAGTGCGTTGTCCCGGGACAGAATCTGCCCCAGCGCGTCGGTGAGCACGTGGCGGTTGAGTTCGAGGTCTTCCGGGGAGTAGGTGTCGATCATCGCGACGCCCGCGAGCTTGCCACCGTCGTCCTCGATCCGCCGAGCGACCGCATGGGCGATCGCACCACCGGCCGAATAGCCGATGAGCGCCACCGGGCCTCGCTCGAGTTCCGATGCGACGGTCGCGGCCAGGCTCTCGATCGCCGCCGTCCACGTCGCCGGCAGGTCGTCGCCCGCGCGCGTGCCGGGCAGCCGCAACGCGCTGACCCGCCGCTCGCCGCCCAGTTCACGGGCAAGGCGAGCGAACTGGTGGGGACCCGATCCCACAAGGAACGAGGGGATGCAGACCAGAGCCGGTGCCGCATCGCCACGCGCCAGGAGCTGCGCAGCCGGACGCTGTGCGGCGGCCTCGTCGGCGGAGTACATGGTCATCAGAGCCGAACTCGCGGTCAGCAGGGGCATCGCCCCTGCCAGTTCACCGCGGCGATGGGCCGCCGAGACCAGGTCGGTGATCGTGCCGCGCACACCGGCCGGTGCCTGCTCGACCACGCCGGTGTCGGAATCCTCGATCTGCGAGCGCACCAGTTTCGCCACATCGGCGGCGGTCGGATGGTCGAAGACCAGCGTCGACGGCAACGTCATCCCGACCAGCTGTACCAGCCGGTTCCGGAATTCGACAGCACCGAGGGAGTCGAAACCGAGCTCGACGAACGGCACGTTCGGGTCGATCGCGTCGCCGGACAGGTGGCCCAGGACCGCCGCGGCGACGTTGCGCACCTCACGCAGGATCACAGCGCCGCGGTCGGCGTCGGGCAGTGCGGCCAGCTGCCGCGCAAGACTGACACCGGCACGCGCGGTGGTCTGGGGAACCCGGATCATGCCGCGCAGCACCGCGGGCAGTGTGCCGCCGCGCGCCAGGTCGGTGAGCGCCGCCGTGTCCAGCAGTGCCGTCGTCGGCGTCGCCCGATCGGTCGCGAGTGCGTTGTCGAACAGCGCCATCCCGGAATCCGGGTCGATCGGAATCAGGCCGAGCCTGGCCCGGATCTGGCGGGCGTACTGCTCGGCACCGTCCCCACTGAGTGCATCTGCCATGCCGACGGTCCACAGTCCCCAGGCCAGTGAGTGCGCGGGCAGGCCCGCGCTGCGCCGCCGGCGGGCCAGCGCGTCCAGCACGCTGTTCGCGGCGGCGTAGTTGCCCTGTCCTTGTCCGCCGAGCAACGGCGCCGCGGACGAGAACAGCACGAACGCCGACAGATCCAGGTCGCGGGTCAGCTCGTGCAGGTGCAGTGCCGCATCGACTTTCGGTGCCAGCACCCGTGTCGTCTGCTCGACGGTCAGGGTGTCGAGCGTGCCGTCGTCCAGGACACCCGCCGCATGGATGACGGCGGTCAGCGGGGCGTCGGCGTCGATATCGGCCAGCAAGGCCTGAACCGCGGTGCGTTCGGTGACGTCGCACCCAACGACCTGGACGTGGGCGCCGTGGTCGGTCAGCTCGGCGGTCAGTTCGGCGGCGCCGTCCGCGGCGGCACCGCGCCGCGATACCAGCAGCAGCCGTCGTGCGCCGTGCGCCGTGACCAGATGCCGAGCGACGATCGCGCCGATGCCGCCGGTGCCGCCGGTGATCAGCACGGTGCCCTGGTCGAACGACAGTGGCGCGCCCGGTTCGCTGGCGGGCAGGGACCGCAGTCGCGGCGCCAGGAGCCGACCGTTGCGAACGGCCAGGTGCGGCTCGTCCAGGGCCACGGCGTCGGCGAGCGACTCGATCGGCAGGGCGTCGCTGTCGTGGTCGATGAGCAGGATCCGGCCCGGGTGCTCGGCCTGTGCGCTGCGCACCAGGCCCGCCACGGCGGCTCCGACCAGATCGGGTTCCTCGCCGGGCAGCCCGGCGGCCGTGCGCGTCACGATCACGAGCCGGCCGCGCTGACCGGCGCCTATCCAGCCCTGCAACAGTGCGAGCGTCGTCAACACGCCGGCGTGGATGTCCGCCGCGCCGGCACCGGTTCCGCGGGGCGCCGGCCAGACCACCGTGTCGGGGACATCCTGCAGCACAGCGAGTTCCGCGAGGTCGGCACAGCTTTTCGGGGGCTCAGGGGCCTCGACGATCGCCGGGTCGCCGAGCACGATGATGCGCCCGGTGTCCGCCTTGGAGGCGGCAGGCACGGCCACCCACTCGAGGTCGAACAGCGGTGCCGCGCCGCGCAGCTGGGCCAGCACCTGAGGCTCGATCGGGCGGGACCGCACCGACTCCATGCTCAGCACGAGGGCACCGGTCGCGTCGACCGCTTCCACGCGCAAGGTGTCCGGTGCGACGCGGGCGATGCGGGCGCGCAGGACACCCACGCCGGACTGCGCCAGCTGGACACCGTCGAAGGCGAAAGGCAGCGGCACCCGGCCGTCGGGCCCGCCCTCGACGAGAGGGCCGACAGCGGCGTGGAACACCGCGTCCAGCAGTGCCGGATGCAGCCCGAAGGCGGTGGCGCGCGCCGCGGTGTCGGTGTCGAGCGCCAGGTCGGCGAAGACTTCCTCCCCACGCGACCAGGCGGCGCGAACACCCTGGAACACCGGGCCGTGCCCGAAGCCGAGGTCGCCGAGCGCGCGGTACATCTGCTGTCCGTCGACCGGATCGCCCGCGACCGGCGGCCACACCTGGGACCAGTCCGGCGCCGCGGTCGGCGCGGCGGGCGTGAGCAGGCCACGGGCATGCAACACCCAGGCGTCGGCGGCGCGGGCGTGGATGGCCACGCTCCGGTGCCCAGCGGCGTCGGGTTCGCCCACGGCGAGCTGGATGTCCGCGGTGCCATCGGCCGGGAGGATCAGCGGCGCCGCGAGCACCAGTTCCGCCAGGCGTGGCACGCCGAGCCGGGCGCCGGCGGCCAGAGCCAGTTCCACGAATCCGGTACCTGGCATCACGACCGTGCCGAGGACAGCGTGGTCGGCGAGCCAGGTGTGCGTGCGCAGTGAGAGCCTGCCGGTGAACAGCCACTCGTCCTTCCCTGCGAGCTGCACCTGGGCGTGCAGCAGCGGATGGCCGGCGGAGTCGGCACCGGCGAGCGGCGCGGCGGCCTCCGCGGGCAGCAGCCAGAATCGTTCGTGCTGGAAGGGATAGGTGGGCAAGGTGATCCGTGCCTGCTGTCGAGCTCCGAAGTAGGCCGCCCACCGCACCGGCCGGCCCGCGCAGTGCGAGGTGGCCAGGGCGGCGACCAACTGCTCGGGTTCGGCGACTGTGCGACGGGAGCCCGCGATTACCGATGCGCGCGCCGCGGGGTCTGTCGCCACAGTGGCTCGGGTCATGGTCGTCAGCACCGCGTCCGGGCCCAGTTCGACGAACAGGCCCACGCCCGAATCGAGCAGTGTCCGCACCGCCGGGGCGAAGCGCACCGCCTCGCGCACCTGCCGTACCCAATACTCGGGCGTTCCCACCGACTCGTCGGCGAATGCGCCGGTGACCGTGGAGCACAAAGGTATGCGTGGCTCGTGATAGGTCAGGCCCGCGGCGATCTGCGCGAACTCGGTCAGCATCGGATCCATCAGGGCGGAGTGGAACGCGTGGCTCACCCGCAACCTGCTGGTCTTGACGCCCTCGGCCACCAAGGTCGATTCGAGCGCCGAGACCGCCTCGGCGGTTCCGGAGAAGACCACCGCGTCGGGAGCGTTCACCGCGGCCAACGAGACGGCTGCGGCCGCCGGGTCGGCGTTGACCGCCGCCAGCAGCTCCACGGCCCGCCCCTCCGGCAACGCGGCGGCCAGCATGCTCCCGCCTGTCGGCAGCGCCCCCATCAACCGGCCCCGGGCCGCAACGAGTGTGCACGCGTCCGACAGCGACCACACACCGGCCACGTACGCCGCGGCGAGCTCGCCGATCGAATGCCCGGCCACCGCATCCGGCGTCACGCCCAACGACTCGACGAGGCGATACATCGCCACCTCGAACGCGAACAACGCGGGCTGGGTGTACTCGGTGCGGTCCAGCAGAGTCTCGTCAGCCGCGCCGAACATCACATCCCGCAGCGAACGCCCCAGGTGTGCGTCGAATTGCGCGCACACCTCGTCGAGCGCGGCCGCGAAAACCGGGAACGCCCGGTACAGCCCAGCGCCCATCCCGATCCGCTGTGCGCCCTGACCGGTGAACAGGAACGCTGTCGTGCCTGTCCGGCCGGCGCCGTCGGCGATGCCCGGTCCCGGCTCGTCGGCTGCCAGGCGCGCCAGGGCCGCCAGGGCCGCCAGCAGCGTCTTTCGGTCCGAGCCCACGACGGCGGCGCGCTGCTCGAGCTGCGCGCGGTGCAGGGCCAGCGTCACCGCGACGTCGGTCAGGTCGAGCTCCGGACGTTCGCTCAGCGTGTCGTACAGACGGCTCGCCTGGGTCCGCAGTGCGGCAGGCGTCCGCGCGGACAGCAGCAGCGGAATGGCCTGCGGGCGCGGTGGGTCGACCGGCCGCGGCAAGACCGCGGGCGCCTCTTCGAGGATCACGTGCGCGTTGGTACCGCTGATCCCGAACGACGACACTCCCGCCCGGCGCGGGCGCTCCCCGGCCGGCCACGGCTCGGCCTCGGTCAGGAGCCGGACCGCGCCCGCCGACCACTCCACGTGCGGCGACGGTGCGTCGACATGCAAGGTGGGCGGCAACGTCTCGTGCCGCAGCGCCTGCACCATCTTGATCACACCGCCGACACCGGCAGCCGCCTGCGCGTGCCCGATGTTCGACTTCAACGACCCGATCCGCAGCGGCTCGGCGCGATCCTGTCCGTAGGCGTTGATGAGCGCTTGTGCCTCGATGGGGTCACCCAGTGTGGTGCCGGTGCCGTGCGCCTCCACCGCGTCCACCTCGGCCGCGGCCACCCCTGCGTTGACCAGTGCCTGCGCGATCACCCGCTCCTGGGACGGACCGTTCGGTGCGGTCAGGCCGTTGCTCGCGCCGTCCTGGTTGACGGCGCTGCCGCGGATCACGGCCAGCACCGGGCGCCCGTTGCGCTGCGCGTCGGACAACCGCTCAAGGGCGAGCACACCGACGCCCTCCGCCCACGAGACACCGTCCGCGGCACTCGAGAACGCCTTGCAGCGCCCATCCGGTGACAGCGCCCGTTGCCGGGAGAACTCCTGGAACAGCATCGGAGTCGACATGACCGTCACCCCGCTGGCCAGGACCAGTGACGTCTCCCCCGCGCGCAGTGCCTGCACCGCCAGATGCAGGGCCACCAGCGACGACGAACATGCCGTGTCCACTGTCACCGCGGGTCCTTCCAGACCGAGGGCGTAGGACACCCGGCCGGAGACGACGCTGCCGCCCGATCCGGTCGCCAGATAGCCGTCCGCGGCACCGTCGGCGGCCTCGCGCGCCGTGTAGCCGTAGTCCTGGTACATGACGCCCGCGTACACCCCGGTGTCGCTGCCCCGCAGTGAGGTCGGATCGATGCCGGCGTCTTCGAGCGCTTCCCAGGACGCCTCGAGCATCAGCCGCTGCTGCGGGTCCATCGCCGCTGCCTCACGGGGTCCGATGCCGAAGAAGGCGGCATCGAAATCACCTGCGGCCTTAAGGAACCCGCCTTCTCGGGTGTAGATCTTGCCGGGTTTGCCGGGGTCGGTGTCGTACAGGTGGTCGACGTCCCAGCCGCGGTCGCCCGGGATCGGGGTGATCGCGTCGACGCGCCCGGCGATCAGGTCCCAGAGCTGGTCGGGATTCTCGACGCCGCCCGGATACCGGCAGCTCATGCCGACGATCGCGATCGGCTCGTCAACCCTGGCCTTGGCCCTGGTCGAGGCGGGGCGTGACCGCGTCGGCGCCGAACCGTCGACCCGGGTACGCAGGAAGCCCGCGACGGCGGCATTGGTCGGATAGTCGAACACCAGCGTGGACGGAAGCTGAACACCGGTGGCGGCGGTCACCTTGTTGCGGAACTCGACTCCGCCGAGCGAGTCGAAGCCCAGCTCCGTGAACGGTGTTTCGGGGTCGATGGCGTCGGCCGACTCGTGGCCGAGTACCGCGGCGGCGATCGCGCGGACCTCGTCGCGGATCAGCGCCTCCCACCGATCGGCGGGTGCGTCGAGCAACCGCTGACGCAACGGGCTGTCGGCGATCTGGCCGCGCGAGGGGACATGGATCAGACCGCGCAGCACCGCGGGCAGCGTGCCGAGCCGGCCCAGCGCGGTGAGGGCGGGTGCATCGAGCAGCGCGGTCATCAGTATCGGTTCGCCGGTGGCCAACGCGTCGTCGAACATCTGCATGCCGGTGTCCGGCTCGATCGGGGACAAGCCAAGACGCGTGCGGATCTGACGCACCAGATGTTCGGCGCCCGGGTCGTTCAACGCCTCGGCCATGCCGCGCTTCCACAGCCCCCAGGCCAGCGAATGCGCGGGCAGACCGGCGCTGCGGCGCGCCTGGGCGAGCGCATCCATCGCCGCGTTCGCGGCCGCGTAGTTGCCCTGGCCCTGCCCGCCGAGCAGCGGCCCGGCGGAGGAGAACAGCACGAACGCCGACAGGTCCATGTCGCGGGTGAGTTCGTGCAGATGCCAGGCGGCATCGACCTTCGGGGCGAGCACCCGATCCACCTGCTCGGCGGTCAGCGTTTCGATGGTGCCGTCGTCGACCACGCCCGCGGTGTGCACGACAGCGGTCACCGGTTCGTGGGCCGGGACGGATTCCAGCAGCGCCGCGACCGCGGCGCGATCGCTGACATCGCATGCGGCGACGCGTATGTCGGCGCCCAGCGCGGTCAGTTCGGTGACCAGATTCTCGACACCCGGCGCGGCGAGGCCGCGGCGCGAGACGAGCAGCAGTCTGCGCACCCCGTGCCGGGTGACCAGGTGGCGTGCGGTGACGGCGCCCAGTCCGCCCGCGCCGCCGGTGATCAGGACCGTGCCCGCACCGAAGGGACCGCCGGTCGGTTCGACGGTGCTGGCACGGATCAGCCGCGGCGCCACCGTGGCGCCGTCGCGGATCGCGAGCTGTGGTTCGTCCGTGGCGACCGCGGCAGCGATCCGCTGGTGCAGGTCCGCGGGGTCGTTGTCGTCGAGGTCGACGTTCACGATGCTCCCGGGATGCTCTGATTGCGCGCTGCGTACCAGACCGCGGACGGCCGCTGCCGCGGGGTCCGGCGTCTCGCCGGGCAGACCTGCTGCGTTGCGGGTCAGCACGATCAGCGTCGAGTCGGCGCAGCCCGGCTCGGTGAGCCAGTCGCGCAGCACCGCGAGGGCGTGGTGCACGGCGGTGCGAATGGTCGCGGGGACGTCGTCACCGTCCGCAGCCGCCGTTTCGGGCGTCCAGACGACAGCCGCGCCTGTGTGGCCCCCGCCTGCCGCGAACGCCGCGACGTCCTCGTACGTCTCGGCGCAGCCCGCGACGGGCCGCCCCAGTGCGACCAGTTGCCGGTCCGACACGGCAGGCGCCGTCACCGGCGTCCAGTCGATCGCGTAGAGCGGGCTGCGGGCACCGGCGAGAGCGCGCGCGTCCGCGGGGCGGGCGAGCACGGCGTCGATCGACAGCACCGCGGCGCCGGTGGCGTCGCAGACGTCGATGCGCACCTTCGCGGCACCCGAACGGATGATGCGGGCGCGGACCGCGGTGGCGCCCTGTTGGAACACACGGACGCCGCCGAAGGAGAACGGAAGCGGCAGCCTGCCGTCGGGAAGGTCCTCGGCGAGCACATCGATGGCGGCGTGGAAGGTCGCGTCCAGCAGCGCCGGATGCACCCCGAAGCCCGCCGCCCGGCCGGCTGTCGCCTCCTCCAGGGTCACCTCGGCGAACACGTCGTCACCACAGGTCCAGGCGGCGCGCACGCCCTGGAAGCTCGGACCGTAGCCGAATCCCAGGTCGGCGAGCCGGTCGTACAGGCGCGTTTGGTCGATCGGCGCGCCGTCAGCCGGCGGCCAGTCGGGATCGGTCCAGGCCGGCGTCATGCCGTCGGCGGGGGCGAGGGTGCCCGTGGCGTGCAGCGTCCAGTCCGGCTCGCCCGTATCGGACCGCGCGGTGCCGGTGACGGTACGCGAGTGGATCGACAGGCCCCGACGGCCGGTGTGGTCGGGCTCGGCCACCGAGACCTGCACGTCCACCGCAGCGTCACCGTCGAACAGCAGCGGCGTCGCCAGGACGAGTTCGTCCACGACGGGCACCTCCAGGCGGCTACCCGCGGCCAACGCGAGATCCACGAACCCGGTGCCGGGCAGCAGCATCGATCCGAAGGCCGTGTGGTCGGCGATCCACGGCTGGTCGGTGGTGGAAAGCCTGCCGCTGAAGAGCCATTCGTCACGACCGGCGAGCGGCGCGGCGACGCGCAGCATCGGATGATCGAGCGCGGAGAGGCCGGCGCGGCCCATGTCACCGAGCGCATCGTCGTCGGGCTGCACCCAGTAACGGCGGTGCTGGAAAGCGTAGACAGGCAGGTCGAGGTGGCTGACCGGCCTGGCCGGTGACAGCGGCGCCCAGTCGACGGCAACGCCCGAGCAATGGGCCGCGGCGAGCACCCGCAGGAACTGGTCGACCTCGTCGACGCCACGCCGTGACGCCGCCGCGACCAGCGAGCGGGACGCCACCTCGTCGGTCAGTGTCTGACGGGTCAGCGCCGCCAGCACCGCGTCCGGACCCACCTCGACGAACCGGCGCGCGCCGGCGTCGACGAGTGACTGCACCGCCGGGGCGAACCGCACGGCCTCGCGCACCTGCCGCACCCAGTACTGCGGCGTCAGCAGTTCGGGACCGGCCGGCGTACCGGACACCGTGGAGCACACACCCATGCGCGGTGCCCGGTACTCCACCGATCCGGCGACCTGTTCGTACTCGGCGAGCATCGGCTCCATCAACGCCGAATGGAAGGCGTGACTGACCGTCAGCCGGGTCGTCTTCACCCCCTCGCCCGCCAGCAGGTCCTGCAGTGCGGCGATCGCCGCCGTCTCGCCCGAGAACACCATCGCCGCAGGCGCATTCACGGCCGCCAACGAGACCGTGCTGGCCGAGAGCAGTTCCAGCGCCCGCTCCTCCGACACCGCGGCGGCGAGCATCGCTCCGTCGGTCGGCAGCGCGCCCATCAGTCGACCACGGGCGGCAACGAGCCGACACGCGTCGGCCAGCGACCACACCTCGGCCACGTAGGCCGCGGCCAGCTCACCGATCGAATGCCCGACCACCACATCCGGGGTCACGCCGAACGACTCCAAGAGGCGATACAGCGCCACCTCGAACGCGAACAGCGCAGGCTGCGTGAACTCCGTCCGGTCGAGCAGGGCCAGGCGTTCGGTGTTGCCGGCGCTGTTCCCGGCACCACCGGTCTCCCCGAACATGACCTCGCGCAGCGACACCCCCAGCAGGGCATCGAATTGTGCGCACACTTCGTCGAGGGCAGCGGCGAACACGGGGAACGCGGCAGCCAGCCCAGCGCCCATACCAAGACGTTGCGCGCCCTGACCGGTGAACAGGAAGGCCGTCTCACCGGTGATGGCGACCCCTGACACCACATGCGGGGATGCCGAACCCGCGGCCAGGGCCGTGAGGCCGGCGAGCAGACCGGCCCGGTCGGCGCCGAGCACCGCGCCGCGCCGACCCAGCTGAGCGCGCGCAGCGGTTAGGACGGCGGCGACATCGGCGTCATCCACGTCGGGGTGGTCGGTGAGCCAGGCCAGCAGGCGGCTCGCCTGTGCCCGTAGCGCGGTGTCCGACTTGGCCGAAAGCAACCACGGTGCCGGCAGCGTCGCCGGGTGCGACTCCGACTGCTGCACAGCGGCATTCGGTCCGGTCACCGGATCGGCAGCACGGTCGCGCGGTGCCTCTTCGAGGATCACGTGAGCGTTGGTGCCACTGATCCCGAAGGACGACACACCCGTCCGACGCGGACGATCAAGCTCCGGCCACTGCTGAGCCTGCGTCAGCAGTCTCACGGTGCCCGCCGACCAGTCGACTTCGGGGGTGGGCTCGTCCACGTGCAAAGTCGAGGGCATGACCCCCTTGCGCATCGCCATGACCATCTTGATCACGCCCGCGGCACCCGCCGCGGCCTGCGTGTGACCGATGTTCGACTTGACCGAGCCCAACCACAACGGGTTGTCGTCGCCACGGGCCTGGCCGTAAGCGGACACCAGCGCCTGCGCCTCGATCGGATCACCCAGCCGCGTACCCGTACCGTGCGCCTCCACGACATCCACCTCGGACGCCGACAGCCGCGCGTCGGCCAACGCGGCCCGAATCACCCGCTCCTGCGCAGGCCCGTTCGGCGCGGTCAGCTGGCTGCTGGCACCGTCCTGGTTCACCGCGGAACCGCGCATCACCGCCAGCACCCGATGCCCGCTGCGCTCCGCGTCCGACAGCCGCTCCAGCACCAGCACGCCCACGCCCTCGGCCCAGCCCGTGCCGTCCGCCGACGACGAGAACGCCTTGCACCGCCCGTCCGGCGACAACCCGCGCTGTCGGGAGAACTCCACGAACGTGCCCGGTGTCGCCATCACCGTCACTCCACCGGCGAGCGCCATCGAGCACTCACCCTGGCGCAGCGACTGAGCGGCGAGATGAAGGGCGACGAGTGAGGACGAACACGCGGTGTCGACCGTCACCGCCGGCCCTTCCAGGCCGAAGGTGTAGGCCAGACGGCCCGAGGCGACGCTGCCCGCGCTTCCGGTCAGCAGGTAGCCCTCGAAGTCCTCGGGCGCACGGGGGATCCGGGAGCCGTAGTCGTCGTACATGACGCCCATGTACACCCCGGTACGGGTGCCCCTCAGCGTGGTCGGGGCGATGCCCGCGTGCTCGAAGGCCTCCCAACCCGTCTCCAGCAGCAACCGCTGCTGGGGGTCCATCGCCGCAGCCTCGCGGGGACTGATGCCGAAGAACTCGGCGTCGAACCGGTCCGCCTCGTACAGGAAGCCGCCTTCGCGGGTGTACGAGGTCCCGAGGTGGTCGGGGTCCGGGTGATACAGGTTCTCCAGGTCCCAGCCGCGGCCGTCCGGGAACGGACCGACCGCGTCACGTTCGGCGCTCAGCAGGTCCCACAGGTCCTCCGGGGAGGCGATACCGCCCGGGAGCCGGCATGCCATGCCCACGATCGCGATCGGCTCGTGGGCGCGCTCCTCCAGGTCCTGCACACGCTGACGGCTCTCCCGCAGGTCGACCGTTGCCCGCTTGAGGTAGTCGCGAAGTTTCTGCTCGTTGTTCATGTCTACCTGCCGAGTTCGTTGTCAAGTGCCGCGAAGAGTTCGTCGTCGGTCGCCAGGTCGAGGTCGGCGCCGTCGGCGCCGCCGTCCACCGTCCGAAGCAGGCCGCGCAGTCGCGCGGCGTACCCTCCTGCCGGTCCGTCGCCGTCCGACGGGCCAGCGGCCGAGAGGGCGGCCTCCAGTGCGTCCAGGGCTGCCTGGACCGGGTCTGCCACTTCGCCGACCAGCACACCCCGCAGGTATTCGGCGACGGCTTGGGCGGTCGGGTGGTCGAAGACGAGCGTGCTGGGCAACGGCACGTCGGTGAGGGTGTTCAGCCTGTTGCGCAGTTCCACCGCGGTGAGGGAGTCGAAGCCCAGATCCAGCAGTCCGCGCTGGACGTCGATCGTCCGCGGGGCCGGGTGCGCCAGGACGATGCCGACCTGATCCCTGACGAGGTCGAGCATTAGCTGATGCTGCGCTTCCGCGTCCAGGCCGGTGAGCCGCTGCGCCAGCGGGATCTCCGCCGGAGCGGAAGCACGCCGGCCGGCTCGGCGCTCGGTGCGCACCAGGCCCCGATACAGCTCGGGCAATGCGTCCCCGAGGCTCCGCAGCACCGCGAGGTCGAGTGCCACCGGTGCGAGCACCGGCCGGGTCCCCGCCTCGCCTGCGGCTTGTGGCGCCTTGGCTCCGGCCAGGGCCGCATCGAGGGCCACGAGGGCCCGGTCGGTCGGCATCGGCAGGATCCCGTTGCGCGCGAGCCTGGCCCGGTCGGCACGGTCGAGGTCGCTCGCCATGCCGTCCTGCCACATACCCCAGGCGAGGGACACGGCGGGCAGGCCCTCGGCACGCCGGTGTTCGGCGAGCGCGTCCAGGAAGGTGTTACCGGCGGCGTAGTTGCCCTGTCCGGCGTTGCCCACCAGGCCGGCGACGGAAGAGAACAGGACGAAGTCCGTCAGCTCCAGTCCAGCGGTCAGCTCGTGCAGGTTCCAGGCGGCTTCCACCTTCGGCCGCAGGACCCGGAAGAGGCTCTGCGGGCTCATGGCCTCCAGCGTGGCGTCCTCGACGACTCCGGCCGCGTGCACGACCGCGGTGAGCGGGTGCTCGTCCGGGATCGAGGCGAGCAGCCCGGCCAGCGCGTCGCGGTCGGCCGCGTCGCATGCCGCGACCCGCACGTCCGCGCCGAGCGCTGTCAGTTCGGCGACCAGGTCCTCCGCCCCGCCTCGCCGGCTGGTGAGCAGCAGGCGACGGGCTCCGCGGCCGGTCACCAGGTGCCGGGCGACCTGGGCTCCCAGTGCGCCCGTGCCACCGGTGATCAGCACCGTACGCTCCGGGTCGAACGCGTCGTCGACGTCCGGGGTCCGGACCGGGGACGGGACCTTGGCGAGCCGGGTCACGTAGGCCTGTCCCTCGGACAGTTCGAGCCGCGGCCGGGGGTCGGCCAGGGCCGCGGCCAGCAGCTCACGGCCGGCCGGCAGGCCGTCCGTGATCACGTGCTGGAAACGTCCCGGGTGTTCCGACTCGGCGGTCCGCATCAGCCCGGAGAGTGCGCTGTGCGCCAGTTCCCCGGTGCTGACCACGGCGAGCCGCGCTCCGGCCGGCGCGTCGGTTGTGAGCCACTGCCGCAGTACCGCGAGCACCTCCTCCGTGACCGGGCCCGTCTCCTGCGGAGTGGCCGGGCGTACCGGAAGGACCACCACGTCGGGTGCGGGCGCGCCGCCCGCCGTCGAGGCGGCCAGGTCGGCGAGGTCCGTGTGGTGCTCGGCGGCGAGTCCAAGGTCGGTCTCGCCGAGGACAACGATGGTCGTGTCGCCACCGGTGGACAGTTCCACGCCGGCCCGTTCCACCGCGTACACGAGCTGGTCGGAGGGGCGGGTCAGCGCGGTCCCGGCCGGCAGGGCCCGCAGGGCGAGCGAGGCGACGGTGGCGACCGGCGCCCCCGTGTCGTCGGCGATGCCGACCGCGACCGTTCCGTCCGGGCCGGCCGACAGCTTGACCCGCAGAGTGCCGGTCCTGGATCCGGTCAGCTGGACGCCGCCGAAGGAGAAGGGCAACCGCAGTCCGGCCGACTCCTCCAGGAGCAGTGCGTGCAACGCGGCGTCGAACAGTGCCGGGTGCAGAGCGAATCCATCAGGGTCGGCGGACAGCCCTACCTCGGCATAGAGGTCCTCGCCCGAACGCCATGCCGCCTGCAGGCCCTGGAAGGCGGGGCCGTAGTCGTAGCCCCGGTCGGCGAGGCGGTCGTACAGGTCCTCGACCGGCAGGCTTTCGGCGCCGGCCGGAGGCCAGGACGCGAGGTCGGGTTCGGGGCTGCCGGGAACGGCGGCCACCACGGTTCCGGTGGCGTGCCGGTTCCAGACGTCGCCTTCCTGTTCGCCGCGCGAGTGGACGGTGACCGGCCTGCGGCCGTCTTGGTCGGGGCCGCCGACGGTGATCTGGAGCTGGAGCGCACCCTCGTCGGGAAGGACCAGAGGTGCCTGGAGGGCGAGTTCCTCCAGGCGCTCGCAGCCGAGCGAGGCGCCCGCGTGGAGGGCGAGCTCCACCAGGGCCGTGCCCGGAACCAGCAGCGTGCCGGCGACCACATGGTCGGCGAACCAGGGGTGGCTGCGGGCCGAGATCCGGCCGGTGAACAGGACACCGTCGGAGTCGGCGAGCACAACCGCCGCCCCGAGCAGCGGGTGCCGTGCGGAATCGAGTCCGGCTGAGCTGACGTCGCCGCCGCCGGGCCCCTCCGTGAGCCAGTAGCGCCGGCGCTGGAACGGGTAGGTCGGCAGGTCCGCGGCCGGTCCGGCGTGCTCGCCGAACAGTGCGCGCCAGTCCACCGGCACGCCCCGTACGTGGGCGTGGGCCAGGGCGGTGACGGCGGTGTGCGGCTCGTGGCGCCCGCCGCGCAGCACCGGGACCAGGAGCGATCCTGCGTCGAGGAAGTCCTGCCCCATCGCGCTGAGCACGCCGTCCGGGCCGAGCTCCAGGAAGGTCCGTACGCCTTCGGCTTCCAGGGCGCGTGCCGCGTCCAGGAAGCGCACGGGCTGACGGACGTGCCGGACCCAGTACTCGGGCGTGGCCAGTTCCTCGGCGGCGACCGGCTGCCCGGTCAGAGTGGAGACGATCGCGATGGTGGGCGCGGCGAACGTGAGCCCCTTCGCGACCGTTTGGAACTCGTCCAGCATCGCGTCCATGTGCGGGGAGTGGAAGGCATGGCTGACGCGCAGTCGCTTCGTCTTGCGTCCCTGGGCCAAGAGTTCGGCTCCGACGGCCTCCACGGCTTCCACGTCGCCCGAGAGCACCACGGAGGTGGGGCCGTTGACGGCGGCGATGCCCAGCAGGTCCTCCCGTCCGGCGAGCAGCGGCAGCACCTCCTGCTCCTCGGCCTGCACGGCGAGCATCGCGCCGCCGCCGGGCAGTGCCTGCATCAGCCGGCCGCGGGCCGCGACGAGTTGCGCCGCGTCCGCCAGCGAGAGGACGCCGGCAACGTGCGCGGCGGCCAGCTCACCGATGGAGTGGCCCGCGAGGAAGTCCGGCCGTACGCCCCAGCCCTCGAGGAGCCGGAAGAGCGCGACCTCGGTCGCGAACAGGGCGGCCTGCGTGAAACCGGTCTGGTCCAGCGGAGCCGGGTCCTCACCGAAGAGGACGTCGAGCAGCGGCGTTTCCAGCCATCGGTCGAGCTCTTCGCATACGGCGTCCAGGGCCGCGGCGTAGGCGGGGTAGGCGGCGTACAGATCCCGGCCCATGCCGAGTCGCTGGCTGCCCTGGCCGGTGAAGAGGAAGGCCGTACGGCCGTCCACGGGTGTGCCCCGCACGGCGAGTGCCGCGCATCCGTCGACCGCTTCGGTGGCGGTGGAGGCCACCACCACGGCGCGGTGCGGCAGTCCGGCCCGTCCGACGGCCAGGGTCCGGCCGGTCGATGCCAGGTTTTGCTGCCCGATGTCGGCGAGGGCCGCGCCCACCTGGTCGGCCTGAGCCAGCAGGACCGCTTCGTTGTGCCCGGACAGCAGCAGCGGCACGACCGGCATCGGCTCGGCCGCCGGTACCGTGCCCTCAGTCGGCGGCTGCTCCACGATGACGTGGGCGTTGGTACCGCTGATGCCGAAGGAGGACACGCCTGCCCGGCGCGGCCGCTCGGACTCGGGCCACGGCACCGCCTGGCTGAGCAGTTCCACCTCGCCGGCGGACCAGTCCACGTGCGGGCTGGGCTCGTCGATGTGGAGGCTCTTGGGGAGCACCCCGTGCTGCATCGCCATGACCATCTTGATGACGCCGGCCACACCGGCGGCGGCCTGGGAGTGTCCGATGTTGGACTTCAGGGAGCCCATCAGGAGGGGCGACAGGCGCTCCTGCCCGTAGGTGGCGAGGACGGCCCGGGCCTCGATCGGGTCGCCCAGCGTGGTGCCGGTGCCGTGGGCCTCCAGCGCGTCGACGTCCGCGGTGGTCAGGCCCGCGTTGGTCAGGGCTTGGCGGATCACCCGCTCCTGGGAGGGGCCGTTGGGGGCGGTGAGGCCGTTGCTCGCACCGTCCTGGTTGACGGCGGTTCCGCGGATCACGCCGAGGATCTTGCGGCCGTTGCGCTGGGCATCGGAGAGCCGTTCCAGCAGGAGGATTCCGGCGCCTTCGGCCCAGGCCGCCCCGTCCGCCTGAGCGGAGAAGGACTTGCACCGGCCGTCCGGTGCCAGGCCGCGTTGCCGGCTGAACTCCACGAACATGGTGGGCGCGGCCAGTACGGTCACCCCACCGGCCAGGGCCAGCCCGCATTCGCCGTTGCGCAGCGCCTGGGCCGCGAGGTGGATGGAGACGAGCGAGGAGGAGCAGGCGGTGTCGACGGTGATCGCCGGCCCCTGCAGGCCGAAGGTGTAAGCGACGCGGCCGGAGGCGACACTGACCGTGCTGCCGACCGACAGGTAGCCCTCCAGGGCCTCGGGGGCGTCCTTCAGACGGGCCGCGTAGTCGTTGGCCATGACACCGGCGAACACACCGGTCTGGCTGCCCTTGAGAGAGGTCGGGTCGATGCCCGCACGCTCGAAGGCCTCCCAGCAGACTTCCAGCAGCAGGCGCTGCTGCGGGTCGATGGCGGTGGCCTCCCGGTCGCTCACCCCGAACAACTCGGGGTCGAACTGCGGAGCCTCGTAGAGGAATCCGCCGTGCCGGGTGTACGAGGTGCCCACGTGGTCGGGGTCCGCGTCGAACAGACCGTCCAGGTCCCAGCCGCGGTCGTCCGGGAAGGGGCCGATGGCGTCCCGCTCGTCGGACAGCAGCGCCCACAGCTCCTCCGGCGAGCTGACCTCGCCCGGGTAGCGGCAGGCCATCGCGACGATCGCGATTGGCTCGTCGGAGGCGCCGACGACCGCTTCGGCCTCGGCGACCGCGGCGGCCGAGCCGAGCAGTTCGTTCCGCAGGAAACCGGCCAGCTCGACCGTGTTCGGGTAATCGAACACCAGCGTGGCGGGCAGCTTCAACCCTGCGGCCGCGTTCAGCCGGTTGCGCAGTTCCACTGCCTTGAGCGAGTCGAAGCCCAACTCGTTGAAGGCCCGGTCGGGCGCGACCTGATCGGCGTCGGTGTGCCCCAGTACGGAGGCCACCACGCCGCGCACCAGTTCCAGCAGCGCGCGCTCCTGGTCCTGGAAGCCCAAAGGTGCCAGGCGTTCCCGTAGGGAATTCCCGCCCGCCTGCTCGCCGACGGCGGCGCGCCGCGCCGGACGCACCAGGCCGTGGAAGAGCGCGGGCAGCGTGCCGTCCGCGCTCTGTGCCCGCAGTCCGGTGTAGTCCAGCAGCGCCGGAACGAGCACCGGCCGACGGGTCGCGAGCGCCGCGTCGAACAACGCCAACCCCTGCTCGCTGCCGATCGGGGCGATGCCGCCCCGGGACATGCGGGCCAGGTCGGCGTCGGTCAGGTGACCGGTCATCCCACTGCCCTCGGCCCACAGACCCCAGGCCAGCGACGTACCGGGCAGGCCCAGGGCCTGGCGGTGATGCGCGAGGGCGTCCAGATAGGTGTTGGCCGCAGCGTAGTTGGCCTGTCCCGCGGTGCCGACCGTACCGGCCAGCGAGGAGAACAGGACGAACGCGTCCAGCTCCAGGTCGGCTGTCAGCTCGTGCAGGTGCCGGGCGGCATCGACCTTGGGACCCAGCACGGTGTCGAGCTGCTCGGCCGTGAGGGCGTGCAGCGTGCCGTCGTCGAGGACGCCGGCGGTGTGCAGGACGGCGGTGAGCGGGTGCTCCGAGGCGATCGCGTCCAGCATCGCGGCGACCGCCGTGCGGTCGGCGGTGTCACAGGCGACCACGGACACGTCGGCTCCGTGAGCCGTGAGTTCGGCCTCCAGCTCCAGCATGCCCGCCGCGTCCCTGCCGCGGCGGCTCGCCAGCAGCAGGTGCCGTACGCCGTGTTCGGCGACGAGGTGGCGGGCGAACAGCCGGCCCAGGGTGCCGGTGGCGCCCGTGATGAGCACGGTGCCCTCGGGGTTCAGGGCGGGCACGGTGCCACCGGCCGTGGGCGACTGGACCAGCCGCGGTACGAGCAGTGCCCCGTCCCGCAGGCTCATCTGCGCGTCCGGTACGGCCAGCGCACGGCCGAGCTCGGCCTCGGAGAGGTCCCAGTCCGTCAGGTCCAGCAGCCCGAACCGGTCGGGGTTCTCGGCCATGGCGGTACGCACCAGCCCCCACACGGGAGCCGAGCTGAGGCCGGCCTCCGTGCGGGCGGTGGTCGCGTCACGGGTCACGAACACCAGGCGCGAGTCGGCGAACCGCTCCTCGGCGAGCCACTCCTGAGCCAGCCGCAGGGCCCGGTGTGCCACGGCGCCGGGGCCGTCCTCACCGGAGAAGGGGACCACGACGAGCGGCGGGGTTGCGACCATGCCGGCGAGGTCCGAGTAGCTGCCCAGAGGGGCGGGCAGACCGTGACTGGACTCGTCGAGGACCGCCCATTCGGCGGCCGGGGCGGCCTGCGGGGCGGCCGTCCACTCCACCTGGAGCAGCGGCTGGCGGGGGGTGCCCGAGCCGGCCAGCTGTGCGGGGTCCATGGCGCGCAGGCTGAGCGTCTGCACCGACGCGATCGGCGCACCGCTCGCGTCGGCGAGGGACAGGGCGGCACCCGAGCCTTCCGGGGTGATCCGTACGCGCAGCACGCTGGCGTTCACCGCGTGCAGCCGAACGCCGGTCCAGGCGAACGGCAGCACCAGGCGGCCGTCCTCCGCGAGCGCCAGCGGGTGCAGGGCGGCGTCGAGGAGGGCCGGGTGGATCCCGAACTCGCCCGGGAGGACGTCCTTCGGGAGCGCGACCTCCGCGAACATCTCCTGGCCGGCGCGCCACAGCGCCCGCAGGCCCTGGAAGGTGGGTCCGTACTGGAAGCCCCGCTCGGCGAGCGTGTCGTACGCCACGGTCAGGTCGACCGGCTCGGCGCCGGCCGGGGGCCAGGCGGTGTCGGCCGGTACGCCCGCGCGTCCTTCCGCGTGACCCAGTACGCCGGTGGCGTGCAGGGTCCACGGGTGGATCGCGGCGTCGTCGGACTCGGGCTCCGGCCGGGAGTGGACCGACAGCGCGCGCCGGCCCTCCTCGTCCGGGGCGTCGACCACGACCTGGAGCTGTACTCCGCCGCGGCCGGCCAGCACCAGCGGTGCCTGGAGGGTCAGCTCGTCGAGCTGGTCCAGGCCCGTGTGGTCACCCGCCCGGACGGCGAGGTCCACGAAGGCAGTGCCTGGGAGCAGCACCGTGCCGGCGACGGCGTGGTCCGCCAGCCAGGGCTGGGTGTTCACGGCGATCCTGCCGCTCAGGACCAGCTTGTCCTCGTCGGCCGTCCAGAGCGCGGCGCCGATGAGCGGGTGCCGCTCGGCGGCCATGCCGAGCCCGCCCGCGTCCCCGACCGGCGCCGGGCCCTCCAGCCAGTGGCGCCGGCGCTGGAAGGGGTAGGTCGGCAGGTCGACGACCGCGCCGGGTCCGCCGACCACGGCAGCCCAGTCGAGCGGGGCGCCCCAGACGTGGGCCTGCGCCGCGGAGGCGAGGAAGTCGTCGAGTCCACCCTCGTCACGGTGGAGCGAGGGCACGGTGACGGCGCTGTCGTACGACGTGTCGTCGATCGTCTCCTGGAGCGCGACGGTCAGCACCGGGTGGGCGCTGGCCTCGATGAAGACGCGGTGGCCCTGGTCGAGCAGGGTGCGGGTGGCCTCCTCCAGCTGGACGGTCTGGCGCAGGTTGCGGAACCAGTACGAGCCGTCGAGCTCCGTGCCGTCCAGCGGCTGCCCGGTGACGGTGGAGTGGAAGGGCACCGTGACGGCGCGCGGGGTGAGCGAGGACAGGGCGTCGAGGAGCTCGTCCCGCAGGCTTTCGACGTGTGCGGAGTGGGAGGCGTAGTCGACCGGGATGCGCTTGGCGCGCATGTTGTTGTCCTTGCAGTGGGCGACCAGCTCCTCAAGAGCCGTCACCTCTCCGGCGACCACCACGGAACGCGGTCCGTTGTGTGCGGCGATGTCGATGGCGCCGTCCCAACGGGTGATGAGTTCGCGGACCTCGTCGGCCGGCAGGGCCACCGACACCATCCCGCCCGTACCCGCCAGCTTCACGATCGCCCGGCTGCGCAACGCCACGACCTTCGCCGCGTCGTCCAGCGACAGCGCCCCGGACACCGCGGCCGCCGCTATCTCACCCTGCGAGTGGCCGATCACCGCATCCGGTTCGATGCCCACCGAACGCCACAACGCGGCCAGGGACACCATCACCGCCCACAGCGCGGGCTGCACCACCTCCACCCGGTCGAAGCCGGGCGCACCCTCCTCACCGCGCAGGACGTCCAGCAGCGACCAGTCCGTGAACGGCGCCAACGCCCGCTCGCACTCTGCCAGCCGGGCGGCGAACACCGGTGAGGAGTCGAAGAGTTCCAGCGCCATGCCCTGCCACTGCGAACCCTGACCCGGGAACACGAACACCGTCTTGCCCGGACCCGTGACCGCGCCCTGCACCAGGTTCGCCGCGGACCCGCCCGAGGCCAGCGCCTCAAGACCCGCCAACAGCTCATCCCGGCCGGCGCCCGAAACCGCCGCCCGGACGGGCAGGTGCGGGACCCGGGTCGCGAGAGCCGAAGCCACCCGCGCCGGGTCGACGGTCTCCGAGGCCAGCACCTCACGCACCTGGCCGGCACGCGCCGCCAGGGCCGCCTCGCTCTTCGCCGAGACCACCAGCGGAAGCCCCGCCACCACCGGCTCGACGGCCACGACCGGCTCCGGGCCCTGCTCCAGGACCACATGGGCGTTCGTGCCACTGATGCCGAACGAGGACACGGCCGCACGACGCGGTCGCGCCACCTCCGGCCATGCCCGACGCTCGGTGACCAGCTCCACCGCACCCGTCGACCAGTCGACGTGCGGTGTCGGCTCGTCCACGTGCAGCGTCGCCGGAAGCTCACCGTTACGCATCGCCATCAGCATCTTGATGATGCCCGCGACACCCGCGGCAGCCTGCGTGTGACCGATGTTCGACTTGATCGATCCCAGACGCAGCGGCTCTGCGCGGTCCTGGCCGTAGGTGGCCAGCAGCGCGTTGGCCTCGATCGGGTCACCGAGCCGGGTACCGGTGCCGTGCGCCTCGACGGCGTCCACCTCGTGCGGAGCCAGACGGGCGTTGGCGAGGGCCTGGCGGATGACGCGTTCCTGCGAGGGCCCGTTGGGGGCGGTGAGGCCGTTGCTCGCACCGTCCTGGTTGACCGCGGAACCACGGATCACGCCAAGGATGTTGTGGCCGAGCCGCTGAGCGTCCGACAGACGCTCCAGCACCAGCATGCCCGCGCCCTCGGCCCAACCCGTACCGTCCGCCGAAGCCGCGAACGACTTGCACGTCCCGTCCGGCGACAGACCACGCTGACGCGAGAACTCGACAAAGGTCGTCGGAGTGGACATCACAGTGACACCGCCGGCCAGTGCCATCGAGCACTCGCCCTGGCGCAGCGCCTGAGCGGCCAGGTGCACCGCCACCAGCGACGAGGAACACGCCGTGTCCAGCGTCACCGCCGGCCCCTCGAAGCCGAACGTGTAGGCCACCCGGCCCGACAGGACGCTCCCGATCGTGCCCGTCAGCAGATGCCCCTCGAAGCCCTCCGGAGCACTCCCCAGCCGCGACCCGTAGTCGTTGTACATCACACCCGCGTAGACACCGGTCGAGGAACCGCGCAGCGAGGCGGGGTCGACTCCCGCGCGCTCCAGCGCCTCCCAGGCGACCTCCAGCAGCACACGCTGCTGCGGGTCGGTCGCGATCGCCTCACGTGGGCTCAGTCCGAAGAACTCGGCATCGAACTCGGCGGCCTCGTAGAGGAATCCGCCCTTGCGCGTGTACGACTTGCCGATTTTCTCGGGGTCCGGGTCGAAGAGGCCTTCGACGTCCCAGCCGCGGTCGGACGGGAACTCGTCGATCGCGTCCCGGCCCTGCGCCACGAGCCGCCACAGGTCCTCCGGCGAGGCGACTCCGCCCGGGTAGCGGCACCCCATGCCGACCACGGCGATCGGCTCGTCCAGTCCCGCAGCGTGGGCGGTCACCGACGACACGACCGCCGTTCCGGTCGCTTCAAGCCGGTCCAGCAGGAAGTCCGCCACCGCCTGGGGCGAGGGGTGGTCGAACACGAGGGTGGTGGGCAGGCGCAGCCCGGTCACCGAGATGAGCCGGTTGCGCAGTTCGACACCCGTGAGGGAGTCGAAGCCGATGTCCATGAAGGCCTTGGCCGGGTCGATGTCGGCGTTGGCCCCGTGCCCGAGAACCAGCCCCACGGTCTCCCGTACGGTCCGCAGGACGGCCTGCGCCCGCTCCTCCGCTGCCAGTGCGATCAGCCGCTGGACCCATGACGAGTCGGCGCCGGCCGCCTGTCGGCGCCGGCCGCGGACCAGGCCGGTGAACAGCTCGGGGAGTGCGTTCTCCGCGGCCCGGGCGCGCAGGGCGGCCAGATCGAGTTCGGCGGGGACCAGCAGCGGCTCCGCCGAGGCGAGCGCCGCGTCGAACAGATCGAGACCCAGTTCCGGCGTCAGCGGGACGATTCCACTCCGCTTCCACCGCGCGACGTCGGCGTCGGCGAGGGTTGCGGCCATGCCGTCGGCGCTGTCCCACAGGCTCCACGCGAGGGAGATGGCAGGCAGGTTCTGGGTGCGGCGGTGCTGGGCGAGGGCGTCGAGGAAGGTGTTGGCCGCCGCGTAGTTGCCCTGGCCGGCGTTGCCCATGAGACCCGCGATGGACGAGAACATGACGAACGAGGCGAGGCCGAGGGACTCGGTGAGGCGGTGGAGGTTCCAGGCCGCGTCCACCTTGGGACGCATCACCCGCTCCAGCTGGCCGGCCGTCAGCGAGGCGACCGTCGTGTCATCCAGGACACCCGCCGTATGCACCACGGCGGTCAGCGGACGCTCGACCGCGACCTCGTCCAGCAGACCCGCCACCGCGTCGAAGTCCGACACGTCACAGGCCGCCACCCGAGCCCGGGCGCCCAACCCCGCCAGCTCCGCCACGAACTCGGCGGCACCCGGGGTCTCGCCACCGCGACGCGACACCAGCAGCAGGTGCCGGGCACCGTGGTGCGTCACCAACCGGCGCGCCACCAGACGGCCCAACGTTCCCAGAGCACCGGTCACCAGGACCGTACCCTCCGGATCCAGGCCCTCCACCGCACCCGCCACGACACCCGCGGCACGCGTCAGACGCGGCACGAACAACTCGCCGCCCCGCACCGCCACCTCAGGCTCACCCGAAGCCAACACGGCAGGCAGCAGCTCCGGACCGTCCTCGTCCACGTGGGCGAGGACCAGGCGGTCGGGCTCCTCGGTCTGCGCAGTACGGATCAGGCCCACGAGCGGGGCCGTGTGCAGCGCGCCGTCCGGCACCACGAGGACGAGGCGGCTCTCCCCGAACTGCGGGGCGGCCAGCCATTCCCGCACCGCCTCCAGCCCGCGCGCCGCCGTGGCGTGGGTCTGGTCGAGTACATCACCGGTGGTACCGGCGGCGAGCTCCTGCCCGCCGATCACCACGAACTCCGGAACGGCGGATCCGGCGTCAACCGCGGCGCCGAGCGCGGCGAGGTCGGCGTAGGGCGCCTCGCCCAGCCGGACCCACCGCTGGTCGGCGACCGGCTCGGCCGCCGGGAGGGCCTCCCAGGCCACCCGGTACAGGGACTCCACGCCCGGGCCGGCAACGGCGAGCTGATCGCGGGCGATCGGCCGCAGGGCGACCGACTCGATCGCCGCCACCGGAGCGCCGGCGCCGTCGGCGAGAGCCAGACGGGCCGTGTCCTGGCCGGTACGGGTCCAGCGCACACGCAGCACCGTGGCACCGACCGCGTGCAGTACGAAGCCCGAGAACGAGAACGGCAGACGGATCATGCTGTCGTCCTGCGCCGAGGCCGCGCCCTCCAGCACGAGTACGAGCGGGTGCAGAACCGCGTCGAGCGCGGCGGGGTGCACGCCGAAGCGCGCGGCGTCGGTGTGGAGCTGGTCGGGCAGGGCGACCTCGGCGAAGAGGTCGTCGCCGGCGCGCCAGGCGGCGCGCAGGCCGTGGAAGGCCGGCCCGTAGCCGTAGCCCAAGTCGTCGAGGCGGTCGTAGACGCCGTCCAGCGCGATGGGGGTGCCATCGGCCGGGGGCCACTGGTCCAGGGAAACGCCCGGCGAGGGGACGGAGGACGTGAGCAGGCCGGCCGCGTGGGCGGTCCACTGCTCTTCGCCGGTCCGCGAGTACACGGTGAACTGACGATCGCCGCGCGCGTCGGCCCGGTCGACGGTCAGCCGCAGCTGAGCGCCCGTCTTCTCCGACAGGATCAGGGGTGTCTGGAGGGTGAGTTCCTCGACGGTGGCGTAACCCAGCTGCTCGGCCGTGGTGCCCGCCAGTTCCAGGAACACCGTCCCCGGAACCAGGACCGTCCCACCGATCGCGTGATCAGCCAGCCATGGATGCGAAGACAACGACACCGAAGCGGAGAATTGCACCGCGTCACCGTCGGGCTCCGTGATCATCGCAGCCAGCAACGGATGATCAACGGCCGTCAGACCCAGGCCCGCCGCATCACCGGAACGCGGCGCGTCCAACCAGAAACGCTCACGCTGGAACGCATACGTCGGCAGCTCCACCACACCGGAACCCGGCAGGAACGTCTCCCAGTCCACGCCCACTCCATGTGCGTGCACAGCGCCCAGGGCGGCGAGGAGGGAAGGCTTCTCGGCACGGTCCTTGCGCAGCACCGGAACCACGACGATGCCCTCGGTGTCGGCCAGGCACTCGCCCGTCAGACCCGCGAGAGTCCCGTCGGGACCCAGCTCCACGAACGCCGTCACACCAAGCCCGGCCAGCGTGGCGATGCCGTCGGCGAAACGGACGGCCGAACGGGCCTGAGCAGCCCAGTACTCGGCAGTGAATTCCTCAACCACGTCACCGGTGACGTTCGAGACGATCGGGATCCGGGGAGCCGCATGGGTCAGACTCCGGGCGACCTCGGTGAGCTCCGCCAGCATTCCGTCCAGGTGCGCGGAGTGGAAAGCATGGCTCACCTTCAGCCGCGTCGCCTTCACACCCTCCCCGCGAGCCAGCTCCAGGACTTCGAGGATTGCCGTCTCGTCACCGGAAATCACGGTGCTGGTGGGGCTGTTGAGCCCGGCCACATCCACACCGGAGCGATCCTCGAGCCACCCGGCGACGCGCGCTTCGCCCGTGTTCAGGGCAACCATCGCCCCACCCTCGGCAACACCGTCCATCAAACGCGCCCGCGCACACACCAGACGCGCCGCGTCCTCAAGCGACAGCACACCCGCCACATGGGCCGCCGCCAGCTCACCCACCGAATGACCCACCAGGTAATCCGGGGTCACCCCGTGATGAGACAGCAGACGGAACAGGGCCACCTCGATTGCGAACAACGCCGGCTGAGTGAAGGCCGTCCGCTGCAGCAGTTCCGGCTCACCCTCGATCACATCGGCGAGCGAACGGTCCAAGTGGACGTCCAACGCCGCGACAACCTCGTCGAACGCGGCCGCGAACACCGGCTCCGCCGCGTACAACTCACGGCCCATGCCCACACGTTGACTACCCTGCCCGGAGAACAGGAACGCCAGCGAACCCGGCGAGACGGCCTCGCCCGGGGTCAGCGCCCGCAGAGCGTCCAGGAGTTCCTCACGGGTCTCCCCCACGACCACCGCACGGTGATCGAAACGAGCTCGCGACACGGCCAGCGAACGGCCCACAGCCACCACGTCCAGCTCCGGCCGCTCCTCCAGGAACGACACCAGCCGATCCGCCTGCTCCGACAGAGCAGCCGCCGACGTTCCCGACACCACCCACGGCACCGGTCCCGGCACCGACGGCTCCTCCACCGGAGCTTCGCTCTCGGTGACCTGTTCGACGATGAGGTGTGCGTTGGTACCGCTGATACCGAAGGACGAGATGCCAGCCCGGCGGGGACGGTCGAGCTCCGGCCACTGCTGGGTCTGCGTCAGCAGCTTGACCGCGCCGGCCGACCAATCGACGTGCGAGGTCGGCTCGTCCACGTGCAGCGTCGCCGGGAGCACCCCGTGACGCGTGGCCATGACCATCTTGATGACGCCCGCGACACCCGCCGCGGCCTGCGTGTGACCGATGTTCGACTTCAGCGAGCCGAGCCGAAGCGGCTCTTCGCGGTCCTGGCCGTAGGTGGCCAGCAGCGCCTGCGCCTCGATCGGGTCGCCGAGCTTGGTGCCCGTGCCGTGCGCTTCCACCGCGTCCACCTCGGACGCCGACAGGCGGGCGTTGGCCAGCGCGGCGCGGATGACCCGCTCCTGCGAAGGCCCGTTCGGGGCCGAAAGACCGTTGCTCGCACCGTCCTGGTTCACGGCGGAACCACGGATCACCGCCAGCACCTGGTGCCCGTTGCGCTCCGCGTCCGACAGCCGCTCCAGCACCAGTAGACCCACGCCCTCGGCCCAGCCCGTACCGTCCGCCGACGAGGAGAACGCCTTGCACCGCCCGTCCGGCGCCAGCCCGCGCTGCCGGGAGAACTCCACGAACATGCCGGGTGTGGCCATGACGGACACACCGCCGGCGATGGCCACCGAGGACTCGCCCTGGCGCAGCGACTGCGCGGCGAGGTGCAGCGCGACGAGCGAGGACGAGCAGGCGGTGTCGACCGTCACCGCCGGCCCTTCCAGCCCGAAGGTGTAGGCCAGCCGGCCCGAGGCCACACTGGCGGTGTTGCCCGTCAGCAGGTAGCCGTCGTATCCGCCGGACGGCTCGTGCAGCCGCGGCCCGTACTCCTGTGCTGTCGCGCCCACGTACACGCCGGTGCGGGTCCCGCGCAGCGCGGCAGGGTCGATGCCCGCCTGCTCGAAGGCCTCCCAGGCCGTCTCCAGCAGCAGCCGCTGCTGGGGCTCCATCGCCGCCGCCTCGCGGGGGCTGATGCCGAAGAACTCGGCATCGAACCGGTCCGCGTCGTGCAGGAAACCGCCTTGGGTGGCGTAGGTCTTGCCGGGGCTGTCCGGATCGGGGGTGAAGAGCGAATCGAGGTCCCAGCCCCGGTTGGTCGGGAATGCGCCGACCGCGTCGACCTCGCTGCAGACCAGACGCCACAGGTCCTCAGGAGAGGCGACCCCGCCCGGCATCCGGCATGCCATGCCCACGATCGCGATCGGCTCGTCAAGGGCTATGGCCTCGTACTCGTCGTCATCCTGGCCCTGGTCCAGTCCGAGGAGCTGACCACTGAGGTGTTCGGCGAGTACGGCCGGGGTCGGGTGGTTGAAGAGGAGGCCGGAGGGCAGCGACAGCCCGGTGGCCTTGCTCAGCGCGTTCCGGAGTTCGACGGAGGAGACGGAGTCGAAGCCCAGGTCCTTGAAGGTCGTGTCGATGTCCACGTCGCGCGCTGATCCGTAACCGAGCACTGCTGCCGCGTGCGCACGCACCAGCTCCAGTTCATCGCCGCGCGGCGCGGACCGCTTCGGACCGCTCCGCTGTGCCGCGATGGTCCGGACCTGGACCGGCCCGGTCGCCGCACCTTCCAGCCAGAAGCGCTCACGCTGGAAGGCGTACGTGGGCAGGTCCACCAGACCCGAACCCGGCAGAAGGCGCTCCCAGTCCACCTCGACACCGCCTGCGTGCGCCTCTGCGACCGAGGTCAGGAAACGATCCTGTCCGCCGTCGTCGCGCCGCAGCGATCCGACGACAACGGTGCCGCCGACGCCGGCCTCCTCGGCCGTGTCGCTGAGGGCCGAGGTGAGCACCGGGTGGGCACTGACCTCGATGAAGACGTGATGCCCGTCGCCGAGCAGCGCACGGGTGGCCTCTTGCAACCGGACGGTCTGGCGGAGGTTGCGGAACCAGTACCCGCCGTCGAGCTCCTCACCGTTCAGCGGCTGCCCGGTGACGGTGGAGAAGAACGTGATGTCACCGGTGTGCGGCGTGACGTCGGCCAACAGCTCCCGCAGCTCGTCCTCGAGCAAGTCGACGTGGGCGGAGTGAGAGGCGTAGTCGACCGCAATGGTGCGGGCACGGTATCCCTTGGCCTCGCTTTGAGCGACGAGGTCGGCCAGGGCCTCCGGGTCGCCGGAGACGACTGTGCTCGCGGGGCCGTTGTGTGCGGCGATGTCGATGGCGCCGTCCCAACGGGTGATGAGTTCGCGGACCTCGTCGGCCGGCAGGGCCACCGACACCATCCCGCCCGTACCCGCCAGCTTCACGATCGCCCGGCTGCGCAACGCCACGACCTTCGCCGCATCCTCCAGCGACAGCGCCCCCGACACCACAGCCGCCGCGATCTCACCCTGCGAGTGACCGACCACCGCATCCGGCTCCACACCCACCGAACGCCACAACGCCGCCAGCGACACCATCACCGCCCACAACGCCGGCTGCACCACATCCACCCGGTCGAACCCGGGCGCACCCTCCACACCCCGCAACACATCCAGCAACGACCACTGCGTGAACGGCTCCAACGCCCGCTCACACTCCACCAACCGCGCGGCGAACACCGGCGAGGAATCGAAGAGTTCCAGCGCCATGCCCTGCCACTGCGAACCCTGACCCGGGAACACGAACACCGTCTTACCCGGACCATTCGGCACCGCACGACCGGTCACCACACCGGCCGCAGGCACACCCGCGGCCAACGCCCGCAGACTCGCCAGCAGCTCCTCGCGCGTCTCCCCCACAACCACCGCACGGTGATCGAAACGAGCACGCGACACGGCCAGCGAGCGCCCCACCGCCGCGGCATCCAGCCCCGGCTGCTCCTCCAGGAACGACACGAGCCGCCCTGCCTGACCGGCCACTGCCTCAGCCGACTTGCCCGACACCACCCACGGCACCGCACCCGAGCCGGACGCGGCGCCAGGCGACTGCTCCGCCGCGGCCGACTCGGTGTTCCAGTCCGACAGCACGACGTGGCAGTTCGTACCGCCCACACCGAACGAGCTGACACCCGCGTAGAGCGGCTCGTCCGGCCGCGGCCATGCCTCGACGCCGCGCTGTACGGCGAGCTTCAACTCGTCGAACGGAATGTCTGGGTTGGGGGTTTCGAAGTTCAGGCTCGGCACGAGCTCGCGGTGACGGATGCAGAGCGCCGCTTTCAGCAGGCCGACAATGCCGGCGGCACCCTCGAGGTGTCCGACGTTGGTCTTCACCGATCCGACCCGCAGCTCGGCTCCGTCCACGCGGCCGTCACCGAGCACCGCGCCCAGAGCCGACGCTTCGATCGGGTCACCCAGTTTGGTACCCGTGCCGTGCAGTTCGACGTACTGCAGCTGCTCTGCGGACACGTTGGCGCGCGTGTACGCCTGCCGCAGGACATCCTGCTGGCCGGCCGGACTCGGGACGGTGAGACCCTCGGTGGTTCCGTCGTTGTTCATCGCGCTGCCGTGCAGCACGCAGTAGACCGGGTCGCCGTCTGCCACGGCAGCGTGCAGCGGTTTGAGCACGACGAACGCGCCGCCCTCACCGCGTACATATCCGTTCGCCCTCGCGTCGAGGGTGAAGCTGAGGCCGTCCGGTGACAGCGCGCCGAACCGCTCGGCGCTGGTGGTGCTGTCCGGCACCAGGTTGAGGTTGACGCCGCCGGCGATGGCCGTGGTGGACTCGCCGCGGCGCAGGCTCTCGGCTGCCAGGTGCACGGCGACCAGGGAGGAGGACTGGCCGGTGTCCACGGCCGCACTCGGTCCGTGCAGACCCAGGGTGTAGGAAATCCGGTTGGCGATGACGCCGCGGTTGAGACCGGTCAGGGTGTGGCGGGTGATGCCTTCGTCCCCGTGCTGACGCGTGAGGGCGGCATAGTCGTCGGCGATGACGCCGACGAAGACACCGGTCCGGCTGTCGGCGAGATCGGACGGGAGGATCCTGGCGTCCTCCAGTGCCTCCCAGGCGAGTTCGAGCATCAGCCGCTGCTGCGGGTCCATCGACGACGCCTCACGCGGACTGACGCCGAAGAAGCCTGCGTCGAAGCCGCTGACGTCCTCGAGATAGCCCCCTGGCCGAGAGGGCAGTTCGGGGCGGCCCGCCGGGGGCGCGCCGATCGCACTGCGGCCGTCGCGCAGCAACCGCCACAGATGCGCGGGGTTCTCCGAGTGCGGCAGTCGGCAGGACATACCGACGATGGCGATCGCCTCGGCCGATACCGACGTGTCAGCTTGGAATTCAACCATGGTCGAGTACGCCCTACCTATTTGTTACGTACGATGCCTGAGCGGGGGCATAGCACCCGCAGCCGCGCCGTGGGTGTTATCCCGATGTGATTCTGCCTTTTGCAGTTACGAGCTGATGGCCGGCTCGTATTTCGAGACGAGCTTCCTTTTGAGGACTTTTCCGCTGGTTCCCAAGGGGAGACCGTCGGTGAACTCGACCCGCCGAGGGTACTTGTATGCGGCGAGCCGCTGTTTGCCCCATTCGATGATCTCGTCATCCGATCCAGCGGTGAGATCCTCCGGCCGGGCCGGAACGACAATCGCCCAGACCTCCTCACCGAGCTCAGGGTGCGGAACACCGATGACCGCCACCTGCGCCACGGCTGGATGCCCGAGAAGGATCTCCTCGATCTCACGCGGATAGACGTTGTAGCCGCCGCGAAGAATCAAGTCCTTCTTACGGCCCACGACCGAAAGGTAGCCGTCATCGTCCAGCCGGCCGAGATCGCCGGTGAGGAACCAGCCGTCGGCCAGAACCTCGGCGGTGATATCCGGGCGGCCGAGATATCCGGCCATGACGGTCGGACCGCTCACCACGATCTCGCCCACCTCACCGACCGGCAGGAGTTCGATCCTGTCGGCATTCGGCCGGGCTATACCGACAGTGATGCCGGTGATCGGAACACCGACCGTTCCGGGTCGAAAAGTCACGCCCGGATAGTGATATGCGACGCTGCAGGAGGTCTCGGTCATCCCGTAGCCCTCGTACACAGGGCATGCGAACGTGCTTCGGACCTCTTCGAGGGTCCTGGCCGGAAGCGCCGATCCCCCGCTGTATACGCGGTCGAGTCGAGGAATTTGCCCTCCCTGACCCACCGCGTCGAGCAGCTTGACGTACATGGTCGGCACTCCCATGAACACCGTGCATCGGTGTTCCGTCATGAGCGCGAGGGCCTCCCGCCCGGAGAACCTCGGCATCATGACGATGGATATACCGGCGCGGAAGCCGGTCAGCATGCCGCAGATCTGACCGAAGCCGTGCGACAGCGGCAGACACCCGAGCAACACGTCGTCACTCCGGAACATGTACGGAGTGGTGACCATCCTCTCGACGTTGTACAGAATGTTCCGGTGGGTGAGCATCACCCCTTTCGGCTCGCCCGTCGTACCGGACGTGTAGAACACGACCGCGACGTCGTCGAGTTCCCGCACCGCGGAATCGTCGATCGGCGCCGCGTCCCGTGCCGCGTTCTCCAGGTCGACAGTGCCCGCAGGGCCCGGGCCGACGGTGAGGAGCACCGTGCCGACCGGCTCCGCCGCCTCTCTCGCCTGGGCGAGCAAGGAGGCGTCGCACACCAGAAAACGGGCATCCGCATCGGTCAGTACGTGATCGATCTCCGATGCGGTCGACATGACATTCAGCGGGACCGCGACGGCGCCGGCCGCCAGCACGCCGAAGTACACGACGGGAAACAGCGGGGTGTCGACCAGGAGCATGGCGACCCGGTCTCCTGGCCGTACCCCGTTGGCTCGCAGCACGGCGGCGTAGCGACGTGCCTGTTCCCACAGCCACCCGTAGGTGAAGTGCTCGGAGTCGTGGATCACGGCCGAGTGGTCGGGGCGCTGCGCTGCCGTGTCGGCGAGCACGCCTGCAACGGACATGCTCATCCGGCGGTGCGGGCGCCGCGACCGCGGAGTTCGGAGGTGGACCAGTCCCGGGCGCTCGCGGTCGGGATGTTCAGGTCCTTCCAGATCCCATGAAGGGCGTCGGCGAAGGTCTCGACATCCTTCTGATCGTGCACGGCAGACGGAGCGATCCGCAGGATCTCCTCGCCCGCGGGCACGCTCGGGGCGTTGATGGACTGGACGTAGATCCCGTGCTGCTCGAACAGCAGCTGGGACGCCCGCTTGCACAGATCGTCATCACCGACGAAGGCCGCAACGATGTGGGAGTCCGTCGAGATGAACGGGATGTCGGCCGCGATCAGGAGGTTGTGCAGAAGCCGCGCGTTCTCCGAGAGAGACTTTCGCTCGACATCGGAGGACCGCAGGTACTGAACCGACGCCAGCGCAGCGGCCGCGACCGCCGGCGGGGGCGAGGTGGTGAAGACGAACGAGCGCGAATAGGTCCGCACCGCGTCCACGAGGGCCGCCGGGCCCGCAATGTAGCCGCCGACCGCCCCGTACCCCTTCGCCAAGGTACCCATCACGACCGTGAACCGGTCGGCGATACCCTCCCGCGCGGCGATGCCGGCGCCCTGCGGGCCGTACATGCCGACCGCGTGGACCTCGTCGATGAAGGTCGTGGCACCGTACTTGTCCGCGATGTCGGCTATCTCGGCGAGCGGCGCAACGTTGCCCGACATGGAATAGACCGATTCCACGACGATGAGCTTCGGACAGTCGGCGGGAGCGGCCGCGATCAGCTCTTCCAGGTGGGCGACGTCGTTGTGCCTGAAGATGTGCTTCTTCGCGCCGCTGTGCCGGAGACCGTCGATGATCGAGGCGTGGTTCTTCGCATCGGAGAATACGACGGTGTCCTTGGGCGTCCCCGCCAGCACGGTGAGGGATCCCTCGTTGGCCGTGTATCCCGATGTGAAGAGGAGAGCGGATTCCTTGCCGTGAAGATCCGCCAGCTCATTTTCGAGAAGGACGTGGTAATGGTTGGTTCCACCGATGTTCCGGGAACCTCCGGAGCCTACGCCATGGATGTCTATCGCGGCTTGCATGGCCGCGATGGCCTGGCGGTTCTGCCCCATTCCGAGATAGTCGTTGCTGCACCAGACGTTTACTTCCGAATCGACCCCGTCGCGCCGGGCGGCGGCCATGGGGTAGTCACCGGAACGACGGCCGATCTCCAGGAACTCACGCCTGCTCCCAGCAAGATCGTCAGCGGTTGTCCCACTCAGGTACGATGCCAGGTGAACGTTCATTCACTCGCCTTCTCGACGTAGCGGTTGGATTGACCTGCGAACCGAAAGGTTCACGCTAGGAATACTGCGACTTCAGGAGCACCTTGTCGGGCTTGCCGTTGCCGTTCATCGGCAGAGCGCTCAGCACGTGTATCTTCTCGGGCACGTGAATCGGAGAAAGCGTCTCAGCAATCCTCGCGCGGATATTGTCCACGTCGACCACCTCAGCCGGATCGCATTCGATTGCGGCGTGGATGTGATCGCTGCCGTCCGCGTCCTGCACGCCGTAGACGGCGGCGTGCCGGACACCCGGGTGGGAGAGGAATTCCGCCTCGAGAACTATGGGATGCACCTTGACGCCGCCGACCTTAATGACGTGGGCCACCCGACCCAAGAGAGTCAGATAGCCTCGCTCATCGAGACGACCGATATCTCCGGTGAAGTACCAGCCGTCGCGGAGAACTTGTGCAGTCAACTCCGGGTTGTCGTTGTAGCCGTCCATCAGCTGCGGCGAGCGGACACGGACCTCGCCGACCTCCCCCGCCGCCAACTGCGCGCCCGATTTGGAGTCGCAGACGACGATCTCCACCTCAGGGAAGGGCCGACCGACGGTGGCCGCGAGTTCTGGGTCGCCGTGCTCCTGGGGCGTCAGGATCGTGATCCGACCGCTCTCACTCGTGGCATATCCCTGCGCCAGAGCAGGGCCGAAGAGCTGAAAAGCCTGTGTAATTCTCGCGGGTGCCGCTGGGCTGCCGCCGTAGACGATCCGCTTCAGCGAAGACAGGCCCGCAGCTTCCACAGCGGCAGGGTCACGGATTCCTCGCTCGGCCAGATGGTCGATGAGTTGGAACACGTGATTCGTCGCCATGAACGTCCACGAGACCTCCTTCTCCGCGGAGACGGTGTCCACGAACTTCTCGACATCGAAGCTCTCGTGGAGGTAGAGCGCTCCGCCCAGGGCGAAGACTGCGTCCACCATTGCGGCAACGCCGTGACTGAGCGGGGTCGACACCAGGATCGACGCGCAGTCGTATTCACGACCGACGCCCATCCATGCAGACACGGTGGCTTCCCACGCGCGGCCCGACAACCGGATGCCCTTGGGCCGGCCCGTGCTGCCACTGGTGAAGCCGATGAAGGCCAGCGCCTCCGGATCCCATGACACGGCGTCCGAGGCATCGACGCCGCCGGCCTGGCCGACCTCACTGCGTTCCCCATCAGGAACTAGCGTTACGGGGACGCCACTTGCATCAGCAAGCTCGGTCGCGCGTTCCGAACTCTCGGCGTCGGCAAAGACGGTCACGGCTTCGGTTTCGCGCAGGATTTGGATCTGGTGATCCAACGGAAGGACCGTCGTCCTGGTACCAGGATTGATGGTTCGCAGATAACACACGGCGCCGCCGAGCAGGTGTGTCGCGTACCGCGCGGTGAGCATCTCAGGGCTGTTGGGTGCGGCAAGAATCGCTACTACATCGCCCTTACCCACTCCGCGGTTGCGCAGCGCAAGGAATGTTTCCGTCACGGACAGAATCAGGTCGCCGCCAGAGAAGGCCTTGCCACGCCAATGAACCACATCTCGATCCGGCGTGGCTGCGAGCAGCGAGAGAACCTCCGAGACATAACTTCGACTTGTGCTCCACCAGTACTCAGGCAGGCTCATGGGACCTTCCTTCAACCTTGCCGACTTTCACGACGTCATCCAATTGAGGGTTCAATCCTCACCATGCAATTGAAGTAAGCGGTAGATCGTTCGACTGGCTACAACGGAGTGTCGGAGGGCACCCCGATCGGGGTAGCCGTTCGGCGCGCGTACCCGACGGCCACCCAGGGCGTCGGCGTTCTCGATGCGGTGACCGTGGCCCGGGAGGGTGTGGAAGAACTCAAGTCCCGGGTGGCTGAGTCGGTTCGCCCAACTCGCATGGACCTCGATCCACCGCGTGACCTCTGATCACGGGTGTTCGGCCGGGTTCGGGTGGTCTTTCGGGTGCGGGCAGCACAGTGTGGGGGGTGGCCGTCCACACGGTGCCGCGCCACTCCCTTCCGCAGGCGTTCACAGCTGATGGTTGCCCGGCACTCGGCACCGGAAGGCCCAGCAGGCGTGTGCAACAGCTATGCGGCCGCTGGGGCGTGGTGCAGTCGATGGGACGGGTCGGGTCGGCCCTGGACAACGCCGCCGCGGAGTCGTTCCACTCGGTCCTGAGGGTCGATTACATCCACCGGCACACCTTCGCTACCCGCACCGAGGCCCGACTGAAGGCCACCACGTGGATCGCGGACTTCTACAACACGAAACGCCACCACAGCGCAGCCGGCTGGAAGCCGCCCGTCGAGTTCGAACGGATCATCCAGGAAGCGCGAGCCCCGGCCGATCAGGAAGGCCGGGCCACCGTTCATCGGCAAGCCGGCCCATCACATCAGCGGCGCACCGCCAAGCTCTTGGCAGTGCGCACAGGCACAGGTGCGGTGGTAGACCGGCTTGCCCATGACGGTGAAACGCATGACGGCGGCCGTGGCAAAGTCCAGATGTGCGGCCAGCCGAGCCCAGGCTGATGGCCACCGGAATTCCAGGTGGATGGCCATCTGACCAGTGGTGTTCCTGATCGCCTCCTTAACTGGAGGAGACCCCTCCGCCCGTTTTCTGATGTTTGCACGCATCAGCTACCGGCCGGAGAGGCTCTGTGACGGGTCGTTCCTGCCCGGGCGGGTGTTCACATCGCCGGCCGACTTCAATATCCAGCTCGCCGACTGGCTGACCAGGGCCAACCGGCGCATCCACCGCACCTTGCAGGCCCGCCCCGCGGACCGGCTGGAAGCCGACGGCTCACGCATGCTCGCCCTGCCGCCGATCGCCCCGTCCGGCTGGTGGAAGGCATCGCTGCGGCTGCCCCGGGACCACTACGTCCGTCTGGACACCTGTGACTACTCGGTGCATCCGCTGGCCGTCGGCCGCCGCGTCGAGGTCGCCGCCGACCTGGACCAGGTCCTGGTGACCTGCGACGGCGTCGAGGCCGCCCGTCATGTCCCTGACCTGGTGAGCCGACTCGTCTACATCTCCGCGTGGTCGTGCGTGCAGCGCGCGAACCCCATCGAGTACATGCAGGATCCCGAGTTCGGCGGTTCGGCGGCTCACCGCGCCGGCATCGGCTTGTCTGGCATGCCTGGATTTGGGCAGCACTTGGCGATCAGGGATCCGACCCCCGGACGAATTCCTGGCGGTGATGATGGCCGACGCACGCGGCCACGCCGGAACCTGGGGCACCACCTCGGCCGGTTTGAGCAGAAACCCGACGTGGCTGGTGGCCAGAGTGTGCACGTCGTACGGGCACCCTGCGCCAGACGAATCAGCGAGCGCACAAGGTTCTCGCACTCACAGGCAGATTCCGCGAGAGGGTTCGGGAACTGGCCCGTGAGTGCGGGAATTCGGAAGGGTGTAGCTCTTCTGCAGGGACGGGCTGATCTGGGAGAACGACCATGGCATGATGCGGCCCATGGCAGGAAGAGACCGCGAGGCCGGGCGTCGCGCCGGCGACGGGCTGATAGTACGCACCGGACGCAAAGATGATCTTCCTGAGCTGGTACGGATCTACAACCACTACGTCACCCACTCGATCATCACTTTCGATACCCAACCGGTCACGGTAGAGAGCCGCTTGCAGTGGTTCGAGAGATTCTCCGAAACGGGTCCGCACCAGCTGTTTGTGGCCACTACCGGTGATCGGGTACTCGGGTGCGCCTCAAGCAGTCCCTACCGGACGCATCCGGCCTTCGATCAAACGGTTGAACTGGGCGTCTACGTGGATCCCGATGCGCGGGCCGCTGGGATTGGTTCGGCGCTGTACCGCACCCTCATCGAAACGCTGCGCTCGCAGCCGGTCCATGTCGCGCTGGCTGGGATCGCACTTCCCAATGATGCTTCGGTGGCTCTGCACCGTAAGTTCGGCTTCACCGACGTGGGCATCTTCAACCAGTACGCCACGAAGAACGGCGGTTACATCAGCTCGGTCTGGATGCAACTGCGCCTGCCCCCTTCGGGCTGACCCTGGAGAGGTACTCCAGATCGTGCGGCGGTGCGGCTTTTGGCCTCAGGGCCGGTCGCACCAGGAGACCGCAGCGATCCGCCAGCCATCCGGGGTGAGTACGAACTGCATCGTCTTCGTCCCGCCGCCCTCGAAGGGCACGCCGTCGAGGATCCCGGATTTCCGGTACTCGCTGAACCGCGATGCGATGGCGCCGACGGTCTCGGTGCGCTCCGCAGTCTCCCACTCGTTGAAGTTCACCAGTCGGCCCTGGGCCAGCAGTTGTTGGCGTGGCTCGATGAATTCCTCCACGGTGTACACCGTGAACTCCGGCCCTGCCTTGATGAGGACGCCCCCAGGCACTATCAGTCGGCGGACCCGATCCACATCTGCGGCCTTGCCGCCCCTGTTGTCGAACGCACTGAAGAACTCGGCGGCGACGCCGTCGATCTTGGCCTTGGACATACTGGGACCGTAGCACCGGCACCGGTTCGCCCTTGCGTGATGTGTGCGGCTTTCCTGAGTGACGGTCGTATTCAGGCGGTCAGGTCGTATTCGGCCTGGTCGAGAGCGGGGTATAGGCGTTCGCGTTCTCTGCGGGTGTGGAAGGTCCAGTACTGCGGGAAGTCACCATTGCTGATGACGGCGCGGAGGGTAAGGACGGCTTCGGCTCCGCAGACGCTCCATCGGCTGCCAGTGATGTCGAGTCGGTCGGCGATCAGATGGCGGGCTGCTCCTTCGACGGTGCCGCTGGCGATCGGCCATCCGGCCTCGAGGGCCTTGTCGTAGTGGAGATAGGCGGCGTTGTTCTCCAGGTAGCGGCAGGCCCTGTCCGCCGCGGCCCGCTGATCTGGGGACAGGCCCGTGCGGTCGGCTTCGGCGTGGATGTCGCCGACGGCTCCGGGGGCGTCACCGGCCAGGATCCGGGCGGCCTTGGCCCCGACCCAGTCTTCGGCTGCGGGATCGGTGGCGGTGTGGAAACACCGCGCAGCCGCCCATAACTTCTCGAGCACATGCACGATGTCGAGGACGATATGGATCTCGACCTTGCGGCGGGCGGCCTCGGCCCGGATCAACTCGAGCTGGTGGGCGGCGCCGTCGACCAGGACCACCCAGGACCTGCGGGGCTGGGGGTCGCGGGCCTCTGCCTGGTCGAAGGCAGCGGCGATGACCTTGTCGGCGTCGTTTCTGACCGAGGCGGTGAGCCATTTCGCCCGGGCTTTGGGGCCCTTGCTGCAGGGTGCGCCGGCCGGTGCGGCCGCCGGGTGGAGCGATGATGTCGTGCGGGCGGCGCGGAGCCGGATCCGCGTCGTGGACGACGGCCAGCGTGGCCATTCGCTTGCGGCAGGTCTTCTCCCCGGCGGACAGTCGGGTGCGGAACGTGCGCGTCGCACGCTCCGCCGCCTTCCGCGTCGCCTCCCGCAGGTGCCCCGGGCGCATCACGATCCCCTTGCCGTCGACGCTGAGCACCAGCAGCGTCGTGCCGGCCGCCGGAGCCGAGGTGCGGGCGGCGTAGAAGGCGGCGATGTCCACCGCGGCCGTCCGCACGAGCTGTTCGGCCTGGCGTTTGCCGACCGCCCGCGTCCCGCAGCGGCGTTCGATCGCCTCCAATGTGCTGTCGTAGGAGCCGCGGGCGGCTTCCAGCACCACCAGCCGGCGCAGCCCCAGGCTGTGTCGCTCGCGTGGCAGTCCCAGCACCTGGTCGGCCGGATAGCAGTTGGGCAGGCCCGGGGCGCGCAGTGCGCACCGGGTGATGGTCACCGGCCCGACCACGGTTGCCAGTTGGCGCCGGTGGCCCTTTCCAGCCGGGTGCGACCCGCGGCGAGCGCGGCCCGGCCGTCCGTGTCCAGGGCCGACAGCTCGGCTTCCTCCTGGCGGGCGCGCAGGTCCAGGTGGCCTTGCAGGAGGAGGCGGGCCAGCTCCCTCGCTGCCTGTTCGGCGTTTTCCTCCACCCGCTCGTGGGACAGGAGCAGTGCTTCGGGACGGGAGAGGGAATCAATGAGCGAAGTGAGGAAAGAAGCGGCTCGGTCAAAGGGGTCAGCCGCCGCGGCGGCCGCATACGCTCCAGGCATCGGGCTCTCGCTTTTCGAGCGTGGAATCGGTTGGCACCTTCGACGCTAGGGACGAGAGCCCGACCCCACACCGGCGCGACCACGCACGGCGGAGGACCCAGCCCGCTCCGGCGCATCCCCGTCCGCTGCCAGGGCCTCGCACGGCGTGAACAGTCCCGGCCCCTCCTCCGCCAGCCAGCCCCGCTCGACCAGCCGCTTCAGCTTCGCCCGAAAACCTTCCACCTTACTTTTGTCCGTCGACAAGCCCAGCGCGGCACACAGGTGGTGCGCCCGCATCGGATGCACCGCGTCCTGGAGAACCTCGACAATGTCCCGGTACGAACCCGGCAGCACCTCCATCCTCAGCCCGGGCATCCACTGCGGCACCAGCCGCACCCCGACCGGCGAGCCCGCCGCGGACCGGTACTCCTCCAGCCCCGCCCCGCCGGCGTCCGCCTCCGCCCCGGCCACCGTGACCGTGTCCTCGCCGGACAGGATCTCGGTCATCGTCTCCCGCGTGATCTCCAGCCGGGACAACACCTCCTCCCGCTCAGCAAGACGCCTGCTCAACTCCTCGATCCTGTCCCGGAGTTCAGCGATCTCCTCCCGCGCGACGGCCTCCCGCCGATCGAGCTCCTCCAGCCACGACACCATCGCCGCCTCCAAGACCGCGTCCTGGTACACGACGATCCGCCGTCCGACCACGAACGGCAACGGCGCACGGCATCACCAGCTCACTGCAAAAGAGCCACACCCATTGACAATTACTCCTCCTCCCCACACCCCCACGGCGGCTCACGCAACGCCAATCATGCGTACAAGGATCCAGGCGCTGAAGGCCGGCAAGTCCCGGGCGCAAGGACTGAGGGAACCGGCTCCCAGGTGATCTGAAACCCGTCAGGTGGTAGTCAGCGGTATGGGCTCCAGCGGCCGAAGCGGGCCAGCGTCTTGCGTGTTTCGGCCTCGTTCATACCCAGGGCGGCAGCGACCTGTTCGACTGTCGCGTCCCGTCGGCCGTTGTGGGCCGCCCAGTACCCGACCTCAACCGCCGTCACCTCCAGCCGACGGGCGGCGCGCAGAGCCGCCAGCGGTGAGGTCCTCTCCAGCTTCTCGAGCTCTGCATGCAACTGTTCCAGCAGGGCACCCACCGTCTCCGGCAGAGGGATCGCGGAACGCTCCACGTCCTCCATGTGTGCGTCCCAATCCAGGGTGCACGTGTCTGCCGTCGCCTGGGCCGCCTCAGCCAGTTGCCCGTCTTCGATCTCATCCCAGTCGAGTTGCTGCTCCGGCCCGGTCCAGCCGCAGGAGCACACCGCGCGCAGTGCGGCCGCGCGCGGCCCGTGTCCCAGGCCAGCGCGGTCGTAGATGCTCCACTGCGACAGCTTGTGCCCGTCGCCTGAGCTCATCATGGGGATGAAGACCTCAGGCGGAACACTGCCGTCGGCCAGGAGCACGCCGACCGAGCCGGTGTGAGATGAGCCGAACTCTTCCGTCGTCCATGTCTCTCGCTCGCTCATGACGCCCCTCCAGCCGTTCGTCCCCTACTTGTACGCCCGGTGCGGGCGTACAAGGATGACGTTGCCGCACCTCAGCCGGGCATGGGACAGATTCGCGCAGAACGGCCTTGCGGTAAGGCCGCCGCCGAAGCCCGGCCGTTGTACCCAGCCACCGACGGCGCCTTGCAGCCGCTCGAGACAGAAGCGGATCGTCAGCCGCTACAACGGCCAGCCTGTGAGCTGGTGGCGGAATCCGTCATTGAGTCGGTCCGTCAGGATGTTTCCGTCAGGGGTCAGGATGTGCGGCTGGGGGGCTCCCATGTCGGCCAGCAGGTCCGATGCGAGAGCACAGGCCACGACAACTGCTTCTCGCTTGTCGGTAACGATGGCGGCGAGATCACCCGTGGCCTGCGCGGGAGCGGTGGGGAACGGTAGGGCCAGGGCACGTTGGAAGGCGCTCTCGGTCACGACCAGGCGCACGAGTTTGTCGCTGCCGTCGTAGCGGTGCAGTTCGGCTGACAGCATCAGGTCGCCGGCCGCTCCGGTTTCTGCCGCCCAGGCCGCGGCTGCTTGAACGAGGGTGACGAGGTCGAGTTCGAATGCGTGCTGGGACATCTGTTGGGGGCCGTCAGCGTCGCGCCGATCGTTGTGGAGGCTGAGGGTCTGTGCGGCGTAGAAGCTGCCGTCTTGATGGAGTTGGCCGGTGGGGAGGCCCTCGAAGCGGACTTGCCGGCGGCCGACCAGGGCGGGGTGCTGGGGCCGCGCGTTGAGCGTCACTCCGTGGCAGGCGAGGTCGTGGAAGCGTTTGAAGGCAGTGTCGCGATCGGCCTGGGTGGTCAACGGATAGGTGCCGCGTACGGCCGGAACTGCGGCAAGGCTGATCCAGGCCGGGTAGTAGGTCACCGGAGGGTTGCTGCCGTCCACGGTTCTGGTCAGATAGTCCTTCAGGTAGCGACGGCCTGCGTCGGCGACTTGTCGCAGGCGGTCGACGTCGTCGGAGGCTGCCTGGAAGCGGTCACGGTAGCGCTGGGCGATCTCGGATTCGGCAAGGGTGCGGGTCGTGGTGCCGTGCCGGACGTGCACGCGGAAGTTGTAGTCGTTGCCTGGAGCCGCGACGGCGTGCGGGGCCTGGGTGCTCGGCGGCACGGTGAGGACCCAGTAGATCTTGCCCTCGTGGAGAGTGGACTTCACCGATCGCACACCCACGTTGGGGACGACAGGCTGGATCCAGTTGGCGAGTACCGAGCGGATCCACTCCTCGCCGTAGCCTGGGACCGGCTCGTAGGGCGCCAGAGCGTGTGCGTGGTCCTTCTTGCCGTCGTCGACGCCGATGACGACCATGCCGCCGGCGGTGTTGGCCATGGCGGACACGTCCTTGGCGAACTCCTTCTTGCCCGCGTCGGTGCCCTTGTAGAAGTCCTTCTTCCAGTCGAGGTCGACGCTCTCGGGTATCTGGCCGTCGACCGCGCGCTGCAGATCGTCCTCGGTGAGGTGATCAGGGTGTCGTCCAAGGGCAGCGGTCAGCCGGGCCGGCAGAGCCATCGGTACTCCAGGGTGTTCGCACATGCTGCTGACGATCGTCAGCTAGATCACGCTAAACGGGGCCGCCGGGCCTTCACCACGCAATTCCGGAATGGGTGGCCCGGGCGTGCTGTGCAGCTCGGTCTTCGCTGCTGCGGGTGAGCGGCATCGTGACGGCTACCGCAGCGGGAGCGGCGCTCCGCGCCTCAGCCAGGTACCTCGCCCATGGTTGCTTGGTTCGCGTCGGTAGGTTTCGCGTCATGGTCTACAAGTTCGGTCCGAATGAGCAGTGTCTCCGCCGTTGCCGAGCGGTCATACCGGTGATTCTGCAAGCTGCGGAGAAGGTGACCGTCCAGGGGGTGCGGGTGCCGTCCGAGCGTCAGACCGTCGTCTACCCCCTCATGGGGTGGTGGCAGTTCACCAACCGGACCGCGCAGGCCCTCGTCTCCCTGTATGACCAGGGCTACACCATCGAGGCGGCGCCCCTGATGCGCAACCTCATGGGACACGCCTACGCGATGAACTGGCTGGCCGACAGCGGAGAGCCGGCCGTTGTCGCGCTCGCGGAGTACTGGCGTCAGCACAAGCGGAAACTCGCAAGGAACGTCAATGAGACCTGGAACTTGCCGGAACCGGTGACCCCGTCGGCCTCCGATCCCCCTGTCTTCGCCAACCACGAAAGCGAGCAGATCCACAAGAAACTCATGGGGGAGATCGAAAAGTTCGACAACATGGTCAAGGCGTACGGCACCGCCGACGTGTACCCGGTCTACCGCCACCAGTCCGCCTACTCACACACCACGGCCGCGACCGCCGACGCATTCCTGATCATGGACGAGGGCAAGCTGAAGTTCACCACAGAGCCCAAGGGCGGCGAGGCCGACATCATCATGGAGCGGCTGTGGGTCCCGGTGGCGCTGCTCCAGGCAGCAGCGGCGATCAGCCCACTGCTCGCGGGTAACCCCATGAAGTCCACCATCGACAAGGCCATGAGGGATCTTGGCCTGCCGCACACCCTCCTGAACCTTCAGCGCTCCCGGCCGTTGTGAGCCCGCGGACTTGAGCACGGGGTACGGACGCTAGGGCGATCGGCCTGTGGGCAGATTCCGCTGAGAACGGGCCTGATCCGGCGCCGCCCTGCCCGCCGTGCCGTGAGGTCTGCCCCTCCCACAGCGCACGCATCATCGCCTCGGCCGGGGCAGTCGATCCTGCCCCCAGCGTGGTGGTGAACTTGGGCGCCGCATCGCGGATCACGCGCAACATGGTGCCGAGCGTCGCCTTGCTGTTGTTCGGCTCCACGACGGCGTGTGCGGCGGACTCGACTGCCTTGATCGCCTCGCTGTACGCCCGTACCGGGTCTGGGTGCAGCCCGTACGCGGCCTGCCAGGAGAGCGACAGGTGCTCAGCAGCGGAACCTGCGTCCGGGGCGGTCGATGCGTCGGCGATCGTCTGGCTCACCGCGTCAGGGACAGTGGGGACGACGCGTTCTTCCAACCCAGTCCCTGCATCATCGACTCGGTAGGCCGATCCCGCAGCGTCCAGAATTCGGGCTAGACGTCCCTCAAAGTCTCCTCCGATTCCGATCCACTCGTCACCCTCGGGCTGCTCCCATCCGAGGATGACGTCCACGATGTCGAGCAGGTCCATGCTGTCTGCATCGACCAGCGCGTCATACGTTGTCGGAGAATCCGATGAGCCGCCGATGACGCCGTCGGCGTGACATCGCGCGGCCCACCGCAACCACACCGGACCGACAACCGCTCTCCCCTTGCACATCGCATCCGCTGCCGGTGAGGAGACCGCCGTGACCATCGAATTGGACCACCGCACGCCCCGAGCCTTCGTCGACCCCTACGCGGCCGATCCGGCCAACGCCGCCTGGCCCGCCCCGGTCACTCCCGGACGAGACGGCGATTACCTTCTGCCCCCGCCCAACCCCACCGAGCGCCTCAGCATCCTCATCGACCCGCGCGACCAGCGCCGTCTGGACCTGCACGCCGCACTGACCGCCGCCGGCATCCCACCGTGGCCCGAGGACCGCGACGCCATCGACCAGCTCAGCGCCCTGCCCGCCAGCATCAACGCCACCCTGCAGCGCTGGCTGCACCACACGACATGAGAAACGAGCGGTGGAAACATGTTGCGCGACGCGCTGGATGAGCATGACGGCGTCACTGTCGTTGATGACGTGCGGGCGTGAAATGACCCCTGCGGCCGCAGGCCACAGGGGTTCTTGGTGTTCACGGTGTCGGCTTCGTGTTCACGGTGTCGTGGAGAGAGCCGGTGTCTTGGCTGGGAGGGGTTGCTGGGAGACTGGCTGCCTGTGACTCACTCTGATCTTGCTCGCCGTATCCATGCTGCTTCCCATCTGTGCACCTCCCCCCGGAGTACGCGCAGCGCCTGTTCGACGCCCGCGACATGGGCGCGAGCGACCAGCAGATGCGTCAGATCATCGCCGAAGGGCTTAAGGACGTCTATTTCCAGGACGGCGGTATCCGCGCCATGGGGCTGTCGGACGTGGCCATCAACGACATTGACTACCTGGATCTCGACTACTGACTCGGAGCCTTTGCGGCGAGCATCCATGCCGCCATCACCGATATCGACCATTTCCACGTCTCGTTAGGAGCACACGAGAATGCCTGAGGGATTAACGGACCGGCAATGGAAAAGGATCCTGCTCCGGAGCCTTTTCCGACAGCAGCTGTGGCTGTACTACCCGGCGGTGCGCGAGGCCGACTACCAGGTCCTGCGCGTGTGCGACCGGACGGGCTGGGACGCGGCCGTGCTGTCCTGGCACATCTGCTCGCCGTGCCGCCGCGGCCACATCGCAAAAATCTCCATCGCGGAGCACTGGCAGCGCCAGGGCCTGGGCCGGCGCCTCGTGCTGCGTGCCATGCGGGGCGCTGAGGACTTCCACTGGACGACGACCGGCCAGTCACCCGACGCCCAGCAGTTCTTCCCGGTCCTCGCCCGTGAGACCGGCGCGGCCTTCACGCAGGGCGAGCCCGTCTGCGCCCACATGAAAGCCACCGACTACGGCCACCCGAAATCCCGGTTCGAGCGCCAGTGAACCCCCAGCGGCCAGGCCCCCTCGGGGCCCGGGCTTTCGTCGAGACGCAGTGCCCAGCCCCGACGGGCGCTACCGTGAATCCCAACAGCGAAGCAGGAGTCGCGCGATGAGTGAGCACACCGAACACGAGCAGGGGCAGCTGGCCCCGGGACGCGAGCCGCTGACACCCGAGGGTGCGCAGGCGCTGCGCGCGTACGCGGCCCGCAAGCGTGAGCAGGCCGACCAGGTCGCCGCCGTCCTGGAGGACCTCGCCGCCAACGGCCTGCCCGCCATCGAGGACTGCGTGCCCTGGGAGGAACTGCGCGAGGCCAAGCTCGCTCAGCTGCACACCCAGCGGGGCCACGTCGCCTGATGGCCAAGCACGCCCGCGGCCGCGCGCGGATCTTCTTCTCCGACGCCGCCGCCAAGCAGATCGAAGCCATCACCCAAGAGGCCGAGATCCACGCCCTGGACCGCGCGCTGACCGCGCTGTCCGTCGCCCCCGACCTCGGCAGCCCGATCCCCCTCTCCGACCCCGAGCTACGCGAGTACACCGACGACATCGACGACGTCCGCGTCATCTACTTCCTGACCGCGCTGCGCACCGTGATCATCGTCGCGTACGTGGAGGCTTGAACACCTGGCGCCTGGGGTGGCATCTACGAGCTCAGGCGCCCGGCTGGGCGCCTGAGCCTCCTACTCACCAGATATCGGACGGGAAGACTGTAGAGTGCCCAACGCTTTCCAAGCTTTCGGCTTCAAAATCTACCGCCATCAAGCCTTCATTTCACCGAAGGTCATTGAATCTGCCGCAGAAATGGTTGCAGGCACGTTAAGCGAGGTTCATCAGCTCACGGGATTCCGTCCCGGCGAGTATGTCATCGAACCAGCCCTGACACAGGCAGCGAGGGACACCCTGGCGGAGGGAGCCTCGCCCCCCTCGCTCGCTACGGTTGAGAAAGTTTCGAAGAGTCTCTGCGTCAAGGGCGCTACAGTAGCGGCCGGGCCAAAAATTCTACAGAGTGGCTCCTCCGTCAAATACTGTGTCACGTTTACGTCGATCAGCTCAGAAGGTGTCCCCTGGACCAGCGCGGTTGATCCGGATGAGCCCATGAGAGCACGCTTTCTCACTCTTACGCTCTCCAGCCTGCAGGGCCACAATGATCCTGCTACCCCGCGGGAGTGGTTGTGGTCTTTCTCGGTTTGGCCGCTTCATGGCCATAGTCCACTCCCGTACGTTGACGAAACAGAGGGAGAACTTGAACCGAGTTTCGTCAACCTCGTAGTGAGTGGAGCCCGTTGGGAGATCATCGAGAGCTGCTCACCTGACGGGATCGAGCGCCTCACCGCACTCCTCGAACTAATTCTCCGAGGTGAACTGACTCTTCCTCCACCCGCGAACGTCGGCTACGGGACCACTACGCCGACTGACTTTGTGAACGCCGTATCGTCCGCGATATCCGCTGTATCGGCAGCGGTAACTACGGCTATGGCGTACAAGGTGATGAGGGATAATTCTCGACAGAGACCATCGCCGCCTCCTGCAGAAGGCCAGACCAACACAGCACCTCAAAGATCATCAAGCCGTGAAGGCGAAGGCCCAGAAAACGCCAGCCCATCACCCACACAGCCAAGCGATGAAGAGCGGCCATAACCGCTTTGGTGTTCTCGTGTGCTCGATCTCCGTCTCGCCCTGCCCCTTGAACTCCCGGGAAGGAACAGTACGAAACCTTGCGGCTACTCCCAAGGCGGGTCTGAGACCTGCATGTTGGTCCTGCCATCTGCCGGATGCGGAGCGCGCAACGGCCGGACTCCTCAACTACGTCGCCGCCACCTGGGACAAGCAGGACCTCCCGCTGCGTCAGCACGCCCAGGCCGTCGCCCGCACCCTGGCCCGGTGGCGCCCGCCCGGTCCCCAGCCATGTGCCGCCTCCCGGCCAGATGGAGCAGGGCACTGACGTCACCTTGGTCGGCGGCACGTTGGCGGAGGTGGTGGGTCCATTTGGAGCCCGATCTCCCGGTATGCCGAACGCCAAGACGACGGCCGTCCTTCTTCGCTGCCGTGGACGGCACTGGCGCCAAGTTTCTGGGCCGACTGCGCGCCAACCGCCGCACCCCGGTCCTGACCTCTCTCCACGACGGCTCCTACCTGTCCGTCATCGGCACCATCCCGGTGCGTGTCGTGGAAGCGCAAATCACCGTGAACTGCGGCGATGACTCGTTCACCGGCTCCTACCGGCTCGTCACGACCCTGACCGACGCACGCCGCTACCCCGCTCCGACGCTCGTCACCCTCTACCACCAAGGATGGGAGCACGAGTCGGCGTACTACGCGCTGCGCCATACGCTCATGGACGGCCGGGTACTGCGCTCAGGCGACCCCACAGGAATCGAGCAGGAGATGTGGTCCCTGCTCGCCGTCTACCAAGCGTTAAGCCTTTGTCCCACAGGACGAGCATGTCGGGGCCCAGATGGTGCAGTAGCTGCCTTGCGTAGGCGGTCTCGCCGTCGCTGGTGGGGCCGAACACGGCGCCGATCAGGGCCCGGGTGCCGGTCTCCACCAGGGTCATCAGCTCCAGCATCGGGTAGCCGCCGCGGCTGCCGGGGCCGAACCACTCGACGTTCCGCTCACTGTCGGGGATCTTGATCGAGCTGCAGCCGTCGAAGGAAACCATCCGGAACGGCCCGAATCGCACTCCGGTAGTCGTCGGCCGGGCGAGCGGGCCGGCCAGGATCCCGAATAAGCGCCGCATGGGTTCGGAGCCGACGCGGCGACGCAGGTCGCGCAGGGCCTTCGCAGTCGGCTCTGCGACCTCGATCCCGCCGCCCGTCTGGGCCGCGGTCAGCTTGCGCCGTGGCCGGCCCCGCTTGCCCCGCACCGGCCCAAGGTGTCGATCAGGGGCAGGAGCTGGGTGACGTCGTTGCGGTGACCGCCGGTCAGAGACACCCGCAGCGGAGTACCGCGGGCATCGGTCAGGACGTGATGCTTCGAGCCCGGCCGTGCGCGGTCAACCGGGCTCGAGCCTACTTTTGGGCTGCTTCGCCCCCGCTTGGCCTGCACGTGTGACGCATCGATCGTGGCGCGGGAGAAGTCGAGGCGGTCCGCCGCCCGCAACCCGTCCAGCAGCACCCGCTGAAGTTCCTCCCACACCCCGGCCTCCTGCCACTCGGCAAGCCGCCGCCAGCACGTGGGACCCGAACCCCAACTCCTGCGGCAGGAACTCCCACTGGACACCGGTGTACAGGACGAACAACACGCCCTGGAGCGTCTTGCGGTCATCGATCCGCTTGCGGCCCGGATACCTGTAACGACGCTCATGCTGCGGCAACAGCGGCTCGATGACCGCCCACAACTCGTCACTGACCTCCCCCGGCTTCCGCCGCGCCATGGTCACACCCCACACAAGACGGGATCACATACATCTCCACCGTACAAAAGGATCATTCTGCAAGGAGCCCTGAGTACGCGACTACGAGCGGCTCGTCCAGCACTCGGAATGCATGATCACGTGGGCGGCGATCACCCTCATGACCCGCCGCCTCACCCGCAAGCCGGCACGGCAGCGGACACCGGCCGCGACGGCGGCCGCCGCCTGACGCCGGAGGCCTTAGACCCGTGTCGGGGCATGTCTGCCCAGGGTCGCGATCGCTCTTGAGGGCTCGTATGCCACCTCAGGCGCGGGGCTGAGCGTCCAGGAATCGGTGGAGGGATGCCGTCATGCTCTCCACGAATGCGTCACGGGTCCGGTCGGAGACCAGGTCCAGGGACAGGTACGGGTTGAGGTCCTCCAGCTCTACGAGGAGCAGCTCGCCTTCCCGGGTGCGGCAGGCGTCCACGCGCTGGATGCCGTGGTCGAGGGTGTTCCAGTCGATGAAGGGCCGGGCGAAGGCCAGGTCGGCGTCGGTGGGCTCGTAGGGCTCAAGGACCCAGCGCCGCTCGGGGTCGGGGGCGTGAAGGGCGTACTGGAAGGTGTCGTCGACGTAGTAGAAGGACACCTCGTAGCGGAAGTCGATGCGCGGCTGGACCAGGATGTCGCCGTAGACGAGGTCGCTCGGCTGCTCTCGGGGTACGAAGGTCAGGCCGATGGAGTCCGCGCCCGCTTTCGGCTTGACCGCGTACTGGCCGGCCTCGGGCAGCAGGTGCAGGTCCTCGGGCCGGTCGATGGTGGGGATGACCGGGTATCCGGCGGCGGTCAGGTCCAGCAGGTACTGCTCGCCGGCCATGTCGCCCCGGCCGGACATCGGGTGTAGACCCGGATGCCACGGACCATGGCCTGCTCCCGGAAGGCGTCGTACTCCTTCTGGTAGTGCAGCACGGGCCCGCTGTTGCAGACCACGACCACGTCGAAGGCGTCCATCAGGGCGGCGGCATCCAGCGGGTGGCACAGGGCGATGTCGAAGCCGTCGCGCAGTCGGGAGGTCAGGAAGATGTCCTCGTCGCAGTAGCGTCGCCCCCGGGCCTGGTAGGCGAGGTCGGTCACGAACAGGACTCTGCGGCGCTCGGGCATCGTGCATCTCCTTAGACGGTGCCCCAAACCTACCCATCCCGCGGAACACGGCCTCGGGCAGCCGCGTAGTCGTGGGCTGTCAGCGCGCTCACCCCCCCTGACGCCCCTCGATGTCGTCTACCGCTCACACTTCGGTGTCACCGACTCGCGCCCGGTCAAGGTTCCCTACGTTGTCCTGTCCCAGAAAACTATGGGCAGGGCGCGCTTCTGACCTGCGGTGCCCACGGTTGAGCGGGACAGGTCGGCGGTCGGTTTCCCGCTCAACCGTCGACAGCCGTGCACGAGTGGCCTACCCACCCCCCACACAGCCCCACTACCAGCGAATCAGTCGGCATTGACCCACCAACAAGGCGAAGGCCGTTGGCCTGGCGCTGGTGGAGCCCGGTGACCCAACGCTCGTTGCGCCACGATCTTGTCGTTGCTACCGTCCAGCCTCTCCAGCCAACCGCCGACCCACTGAAGGTACGGAAAACTCATCCCCGGCGACGAAGTTCCTGTCGCAGGCGCAGACACGTCAGCGGTCGGCGGCGACGCATTGTGGACGCTCAGCGTGTCGGGGCGCGGGCCGCCAGTGCCTCCAGCAGGAGGTCCACCGCCTCCTCGAAGGAACTGTCCGCCATGCCGGGCAACGCGGGGCGGACTGCGGTGAGCGCCGGATACACCACCGGGTCCAGGTCCTGGTAGACGTTCCGCCACGCCCGGTGGTCGGCCTGGCGCTGCTGCAGCGGGAGCGCCTGGAACGCCGCGTCGGTGGCCGCGTGGCTGAGGACGGTGTCGATGAAGGCCAGGTAGAGCCGTGCGGCGGCGGCCGGCTCGAAGCCCGCGGACAGCAGCAGGCCGATCCCCACCGCCTGGATCTCGCTCTTGCGCCCGGTCACCCGGTGCGCCGCCATGGCCGCCGCCCGCGGATGGGCGAGGTACCCGGCGCGGACCCGCAGGGCCATCTCGCGCAACGAGGCCACCCAGTCGGCCCCGGGGACGAACCCCGCCATCGCGTCGCCGATAATCCGATCCGCGATGGCGAGCACCAGGTCGTCGGTGCCGTGGAAATAGCGGTAGAGAGCGCTCGGATCGCAGCCCAGCGCCGCGCCGAGCCGGCGCACACTCAGCGCTTCGGGACCGTGCTCGCCGATCAGCCGCAGGGCGGTCTCCACGATCAGGTCCTCGGACAGCAGGACCCCGGAGCGAGTGGGCCGCCGACGTCGACGCTCCTGCGGGACACGGGTGGACATGACAGGGTTCCTCTCTCCAGGTCGACCAGGCACGCACAGTGAACGACCCACGGCGCCTTACGTCAACAGGGTTGACCCAATGTGGACGTCAGCGGTTCCATCACCTCACCGCGCGGCTCTTCCCCGTCTCCCGTCCCCGAGGAGCCCTCCATGTCGTCCGCACCGCCCCTGTCCTCCGCGCCGGGCTCGGCTCTGCGCCGTTCCCTCGGCGTCGTCGACGGCGTAGCCATCGCCGCGTCCAGCACCGCGGCCACCACCAGCATCGCCATCGGCATGGGCACGATCGCGACCATCGTGGGCCTCCAGGCCCCGGCACTGCTGCTCCTGGCCTTCCTGCCGGTCCTGGGCATCGCCACCGCCTACGCCCGCCTGAACCGCTCGGAACCGAACTGCGGCAACGGCTACGTCTGGGTCGGCAAGGCCCTCGGTCCCTGGCCCGGCTTCCTGACCGGCTGGGTCACCCTGGTCGGGTCGGTCATCTTCTGCGCCTACACCAGCGCGATCATGGGCTCGGTCGTGCTGATCTTCGCCAACAAGGCGGGCCTGCACAGCCTCGCCGGCATCGCCCTCGATCCGACGTCCACCGGTGTCACCACGGCGGTCGGACTGGTGATCCTCCTCGCCCTCACCGCCCTGGCCGTCACCGGGGTGCGGGCCGCCACCCGCTTCCAGTTCGCCCTCCTGATCTTCGAGTACGCCGTGCTGCTGGCCTTCTGCGGCTGGGCCCTGATCACCGGTGACCACGCCATATCCCTGTCCTGGTTCAACCCCTTCGAGATCTCCAGCGGCACCACCTTCGCCCAGGGCATGGTCCTCGCGGTCTTCTTCTTCTGGGGTTGGGACGCGGCCTTCAGCGTCACCGAGGAGACGAAGAGCCCGGGCGACGCGGCCCGCGGAGGCCTCATCGCCCTCTTCGCGATGCTCGGTCTGTTCCTCTTCGCCTCGGTCGCCTTCCAGCGGGAGATGAGCCTGGCCGAACTCGTCAGAAACGGCCCCCAGGCCCTGCCGTACCTCGGCGAGAAACTGGCCGCCGAACCCTGGGCCACCCTCCCCTTGGTCGCGCTGATGTTCTCCGCCGTCGCCTCCGTCCAGGCCACTCTGATCCCCACGGCACGCGGCCTGTTCGCCATGAGCCGCGACCGTACGATGGGACCGGTGTGGACCCGGATCCACCCCCGCTACGGCACCCCCGCCGCCGGCACGGTCGTCGTGATGTCCATCGCCAGCGTGATCGCCCTGCTCGCCGTCGCGCTTCCCAAGTTGAGCGAGATGCTGCTGGCCGCCGTCAACGCCATCGGCCTGATCGTCGCCCTCTATTACGGCCTCACCGCGCTCGCCTGCGCCGTACGCTTCCGCTCCGCACGTCACGAAGGTGCACGGGAGGCGCTGCTCGCCGTCGGCGTGCCCGCCGTGTCCGGCCTGATCATGCTCGGCCTCGGCGGCTACCTCGGATACTCGTACCTGACCATGAGCGACCACTTCGAACTCAGCCCGGACAACGGCTGGTTCATGTTCTCGCTGCCCGCCGCGATCGTGCTCGCCGGCCTGGGCATGGCCGCCGTGGCCAAGTACGTCCGGCACTCGCCGTACTTCACGACGGGGCGCGGCACCGATGCCGAGTCCCTCACTCTTCCGATGGACCGTACGACGGTCTGACCCCCCATGGAGTTCCTTCCCATGTCGCATCCCCAGGTCACGGGGCCGGCCGATCTCGTCCTCACGGGCGGCCCCGTGCACACCGTCGATCCCGCACGCAGCCGCGCCACCGCCGTGGCCGTGCGCGGCGGGCGGATCGCCGCCGTCGGCCACGACGAGGTGCACGAGCTGATCGGCCCGCGCACCGAGGTCGTCGACCTCGCCGGCAAACTGCTGCTGCCCGGCTTCCAGGACGCCCACGTTCACCCGCAGGGCGCGGGCCTCGAACTCGGCCTGTGCCACCTTGCCGACACGGTCGACCCGGCCGAGTACCTGCGCAGGATCAAGGCATACGCCGGCCGGCACCCGGACGTCGAGTGGATCACCGGCGGCGGCTGGTCCCTGGAGGCGTTCCCCGGCGGCGCTCCCACCGCCGCGGCTCTCGACGCGATCGTCCCGGACCGGCCCGTCTTCCTGCCCAACCGCGACCACCACGGCGCCTGGGTCAACACCCGGGCCCTGGAGCGCGCGGGCATCGACGCCCGTACGCCCGACCCCACCGACGGCCGTATCGAGCGCGACGCCGACGGCAACCCGACCGGCATGCTCCAGGAGGGAGCCGTCCACCTCGTGGGAAGGCTCGTTCCGGATCCCACGCCGGAGGAGCAACTCGCCGCACTGCTCCGTGCCCAGGCCGTCCTGCACTCCTATGGCGTCACCGCCTGGCAGGACGCCATCGTCGGCGCGTACGCCAACATGAGCGACCCGGCGCCCGCCTATGTGGCCGCTGTCGACCGGGGTCTGCTCACCGCCCGTGTGGTCGGCGCTCTGTGGTGGGACCGCGAGCGGGGCGCCGAACAGATCCCCGAACTCATCGCCCGCCGCGAGGAGTTGAACCGGGACCGGTTCCGCGCGACCACCGTGAAGGTCATGCAGGACGGCATCGCGGAGAACCACACCGCCGCGATGCTCGACCCCTATCTGACCGGTTGCGGCTGCGCCTCAGGCAACAGCGGCATCAGCTTCGTCGAGCCGGGAGAGCTGAGGAAGTACGTCACCGAGCTGGACGCGTCGGGCTTCCAGGTCCACTTCCACGCGCTCGGCGACCGCGCGGTGCGCGAGGCGCTCGACGCCGTGGAGTCCGCCCGTACGGCCAACGGGTGGCGCGACACACGGCACCATCTGGCGCATCTCCAGGTCGTGCACCCGCACGACATCCCGCGCTTCCGCGCACTCGGCGCGAGCACCAACCTGCAGATGCTGTGGGCCGCCCACGAACCGCAGATGGACGAACTGACCCTGCCCTTCCTCGGTGCGGAACGCGGCGCCCGGCAGTACCCCTTCGGTGATCTGCTGCGCGCCGGCGCGACCCTGGCCGCCGGTAGCGACTGGCCGGTCAGCAGTCCCGACCCGCTCCAGGCCATCCATGTCGCCGTCAACCGGATCGCCCCCGGCGCGCCCGAGGACACCCCGGCCTTCCTCCCGGAGCAGCGCCTCGACCTGGGCGCCGCCATCGCCGCGTACACGGCGGGCAGCGCCTACGTGAACCACCTCGACGACATCACCGGCAGCATCACCGTCGGCAAGTCGGCCGATCTCGTCGTCCTCGACCGTGACCCGTTCGCGGGTCCGCCCGAGGAGATCGCCGCCACCCGCGTCCTTGAGACCTTCGTCGAAGGGCAGCGAGTCCACGCGGCCCAGGACGCCTGAGCCTGCCGGTCGCGGAGATCAGTGCTGCGACCGGCCGATCTCCGCGGCGGCGTCGTCGACGGTTCGGCCGGGGACGGCGGGGCGCCCGCCGTAGGGGCCCTCGTCGCCCCACAGGGTCATCGGAGCGGCCTTGCGGATCGCACACTCAACTCTTCGTCATGCTCAGTGGGGCATCCCGGCCCCGGCCGTTCAGACGGTTGGTACGCGGACGAATCGACCGGTTATATGCAGGTCACCCTCTATACGAGCAGCCGTGTCACGCAGTTCCGGCAGGATGTCCTCGACACATTCCTCAGCCGAGCGGCGGCTGCTGTGCATGTTGACGTTGATCGCCGCGATAACGCTGCCGTCGCGGTCACGTACGGCAACGGCGATCGAGCGCAGGCCTTCTTCCATCTCTTCCTCGACCAGGGCGTACCCCTCCTCGCGCACTCGGTCGAGGATCGCCTTGAGGACGGTGGGCCGGGTGACGGTGCGGGAGGTCAGCGGCGCCATCCGCACCTGGGCCAGCCGTTCGGTACGTCCCTCGGCCGGCAGACCCGCCAGCAGGATCCGGCCCGTGGACGTGGCGTAGGCGGGTACGCGTGCGCCCACGGCGATGTCGACGTCCATGATGCGGCCTGCGGGGACCGAGGCCGCGCACTGGACGTCGTCGCCGGTGAGTACGGACAGGGACGTCGAGTCCCGCACCCGCCGGGTGAGGGCGGCGAGATGGGGGTGCGCGATCCGGGTGAGCGTCGTCTTGGACAGCGGCGGGAAACCGAGCGCGAGAACCCGTGGAGTGAGCCTGAACGACCGGCCGCTGACCGTGACATGGCCGAGGTGCTGGAGGGTGATCAGGGCGCGGCGTGCCGTGGCCCGCGGCAGGCCGGTTCGTTCGGCGACCTGGGAGAGGGTCAGCTCCGCGCGGCCCTCGCCGAACGCTGTGACCACGGTCAGGCCGCGGGCCAGCGAGGTGATGAACTCCCCGCCCAGTTCCTGCTTCGAGGCGCTCGTCCAGGCGGCGAGGCCGGACGGGGCGCTCGGCGCTTCGGGCTGCGGGGCAGCGGCCAACTCCCTTTCCATGGCGGCGACCGCGGTACGGAGTCTGGGCAGAAGGGAGTCACGCAGCGAGTCCGCGCTGCGTCTGCTGGTGTGGCTCACGGCACTCGCCACACAGGCGATCCGACCGTCCGGAGCGCGAACCGGAACGGATGCCGCCACGAGACCCGGCTCGATCAACTGGTCGTCCAGGGCCCAGCCGTGCAGGCGGGCCTGTTCCACTCGCCGTTCGAAGTCCACGGCGTCGGCGCTGCGCGAGCGCGGGGGGATGGCCGGGAAGCCGAGGTCCTCGGGGTCGGCGAGTCGCCGCTCCCGCCACCGCGCCCAGTCCTGCGCGCTCCAGTCGGTTGCCAGCAGCGGGCCGGGGGCGGTGCGTTCGGCGGGCAGCAGGTCGCCGATGCGGAAGCTCAGCGACAGGGCGCGTCGGCGGATGGCCTGGTGGATGAAGCGGATGCCGTCGCCGTCCGCCACCGCGAGGGAAACCGACTCATCGAGTTCGTCGGCGAGGCCGTCGGCGTGATTGCGCAACAGGTCGGGGAGGCGCAGAGCGGCAAGGTACGCGTTGCCCAGCTCCATCAGGCGGGGGGCCAGGACGGCGTTGCTGCCGTCCAGGTGCACGTACCCCATGCGGGCGAGGGTTCCGGCGACCCGGTCGATGGTGGAGCGGGCCAGCCCGGTGGTCCGTCCCAGATCGCTGAGGCCGGCCGCCCCTCCGGCGTCGGTGAGCCCGCGCAGCACGGCGATCCCACGCATGAGGGGGGCAACGGCCTCCTCGGGCGGCGCGGGCACCGCCACGGGGTCGGCGGGCGGCACTGCGTGGGTCGATGTCATGTTCTCTCCGCGGCGGCAGTCTCGTCTCTGTAGTGCATGATGCCTGGCGAGGGCAGCGGACCGGCAGACCGGTGCGGTCGCGACGCCGGGCGGCACGGCACTCATGGGGGACGGACCGGCGCCCTAGGCCCTGTCTGGAATTCGAATCACGAGTGTGGTGCGATGCTGCGGAGCCAGAGCATCGCACCACACAGGTGCAGTCCGGCCTCGTAGCTCTCCGGGGTCTTGTCGTACCGGGTAGCGATACCGCGCCAGTTCCGCAGCCGGTTGATGCACCGTTCCACGGTGTTGCGCTCTTTGTAGAGTGTCGCGTCGTGCGAGACTGGCCGCCCGCCGGCCCTGCCACGCTTCTTGCGGTTCGCAGCCTGGTCGGCCTTCTCCGGGATCACGGCTCGGATCCCGCGTTGTCGCAGGTAGCGGCGGTTGCGTCGGGACGAGTACGCCTTGTCCGCGGCCACTGCATCCGGCCGGGTCCGCGGGCGCCCGACCGGGCCGCGCACTTTCACCCGTTCCAGGACCGGGGCGAACTGCGGACTGTCGCCGGCCTGCCCGGGCGTGAGGACGAACGCAAGCGGGCGACAGCGTCGGTCGGCCGCCACATGGATCTTGCTCGTCAGTCCGCCCCGGGAACGCCCCAGCTCGGCGGCTTTCAAGCGGGCCCGGTGTCGTCGGTGGACCCGTCGCCGCTCGACGCGCGCCTCGTCCTCGGCCTGTCCGTCCTGCGTTCTTTGCTCCTTGTCCTCGCCCCCTTTTCGGCCTCGACGGCCATTTCCAAGGCCGCCAACTGCTCGGGGTCCAGGGCCATCCCGGCGGCGTGGTGGTGGGCCCGGGCGGTCGCAGAGTCCACGCTGACCAGGCCCAGATCAGCCTGGCCGCGGGCAGCGGCCTCGGCGATCACTGTGTGCATCAGGTCCTGGAAGACGCCACGCGTCGCCCAGATCCGGAAGCGGTCGTACGCGCTCTGCCAGGGCCCGAACTCGGTCGGCAGGTCACGCCAGGGGCTACCGGTCCGGAACCGCCACATCACCGCGTTGAAATGTTTCCGCAGGTCGGGGATGGGCCCAACCGCGGCAATCGGGAGATGGGGCTCGATCAGGGCCCACTGCTCATCGGTGAGATCGCCTCGCGCCATGACTGACGGCCTATCAAGACCGAGCCCCCGCGCGCAGGCGATCTACCGAACTCCTGATCCGAGCTCCAGACAGGACCTAGGACTCCGTGTTCTGCACGGCGAGGTCGTGACTGCGGTCGTCCGTCAGCGTGTCGGGGTCATCGTCCTTCGGCGCCTCCGCGTCGCCGTTGTGGTGTTTGGCGCGCTGGATCTGTTCGTACACGTGGGCACGCAGTTCGGCGAAGCGCGTGCTGGAGCGGGTGTGCAACTGGTCGCGTTCGTCGGGGAGATCGATGGTCAGGTCCTCCTGCACCACGGTCGGTGAGGTGGACAGGATGATGGTGCGCTGGCCGAGGTAGACGGCTTCGTCGATGTCGTGGGTGACGAACAGGACGGTGACGCCCAGCTCCCGCCACAGGTGCCGGATGAGGTCCTCCAGTTCGGCACGGGTCTGGGCGTCGACGGCGGCGAAGGGTTCGTCCATGAGCAGCACCTTCGGTTCGAAGGCGACGGCGCGGGCGATGGCGACGCGCTGCTGCATGCCGCCGGAGAGCTGCCATGGGTAGGCCTGGTGGGCGTCGGCGAGGCCGACGACCTCCAGGGCGTGGTCCACCAGCTCCTTCTCGCGGGTCTTGCCGAGCTTCTTGCGGCGCAAGGGCAGGGCGACGTTGTCGCGTACGTTCATCCAGGCGAACAGGGAGCGGCCGTACTCCTGGAAGACCACGGCCATGCCGGGCGGGGGCCCGGTGACCGGGTGGCCGTCCAGGGTTACCTCGCCGCCGGTCGGGGTGAGCAGTCCCGCCATGCATTTCAGCAGTGTGGTCTTGCCGCATCCCGACGGGCCGACCAGGCACACGAGTTCACCGGCACCGATGTGGAAAGTCAGGTTCCGCAGGGCTTCGACGTTGCGGTTGCGGCCGGTGTAGATCTTCTGCAGGTTGCGTACGTCGAGCATCGACGTCTCCTTGTCGGGGGTTGCGCCGGGCGCGGTGTCAGGGGTTGCGCTGCGCGCGGCGCAGGCCGTGGTACCAGGCCAGGACCCGGTTCTCGGCGAAGCGGAAGAGCAGCGACAGGGCGAATCCGAGCAGGCCGAGCAGCAGGACGCCGCTCCACATCTCGGGGATGGCGAAGGAGCGCTGGAACTGCACGATGGTGAAGCCGAGGCCGTTGATGGCGGCGAACATCTCGCTGATGACCATGAGGATGATCGCGATGGACAGGGCCTGGCGCATACCGGTGACGATCTGCGGGCTGGCCGAGCGCAGCACCAGGTGCCGCAGGCGCGCGACGCCGGTGATGCCGTAGGAGCGGCAGGTGTCACTGAGCACCTCGTCGCCGGCGCGGACGCCTTCGACGGTGTTGAGCAGGATCGGCCACATACAGCCGCTGACGATGACGATCACCTTCATGGTGTCGCCGATGCCGGCGAACAGCATGATGACGGGCACGAGCACCGGGGGCGGGATGGCCCGGAAGAGTTCCAGGACGGGCTCCAGGACATCCCGCACGACGCGGCTCATGCCGACCACCAGGCCGAGCCCCACCCCGACGACGACGGCGAGGAGATAGCCGGCGACCAGCCGGATCAGGCTCGGCACCACGTCGGACAGCAGCCGCTCGACCGTCCAGACCTCCCCGAACTTCTGCAGAATGGTGGCGAGCGGCGGGACGTAGAAGTCTGTGCTGTCGGCGGTGGCGAACCACCACACAGCGAACAGAACCGCGGGCATGCCCAGGACCAGCAGGACCCTGCGGGCCGCGGTGAGGACAGTCGTGCGGATCATCCGGCTCACCCTTCCCTGCGTATCGATTGGTGCCAGTGCAGCACCCGCCGCTCAACGGCCCGCGCCACCAGGTTGATCGCGACGCCCAGCAACCCGGTGACCAGGACCAGGGCGTAGACCCGCGGCACGGCGCCGGAGGTCTGCGCCACGGCGACCTGGTTGCCCAGCCCGGGCGCGCCAATGACGAGTTCGGCGGTGATGGTGAGGACGAGTGCCACGGTGGCCGCCAGTCTGAGGCCCGTCATCACATAGGGCAGCGCGGTGGGCCACATGACGTACCGCACCCGGCCCCGGACGCCCAGTTGGTAACTGCGGGCGGTGTCGTCCGCGACCGGGTCGACATCCTGCATGCCGGCCAGCACCTGGACGAGCACCTGCCAGAACGAGGCGTACACCACGAGCAGCAGTTTCGACCTCAGGTCAGTGCCGTAGAGCAGTACCGCCACCGGGATCAGGGCCACGGACGGGATCGGCCGCAGGAACTCGATGGTGGAGGAGGTGACGGCCCGCAGCACGGGCACGGAACCGATCACGATTCCGGCTACCACCCCCGTCACGACGGCGATGGCCAGGCCCAGGCCCCACCCGGTCAGAGTGTCACCCAGCGCGGTCCAGAACGCGGCCTCGGCGAGGAGATGCCACAGGGCCTCGGCCATCTCCGACGCGGGCGGGAGGTAGTCGGCGGACACCAGAGGTGTGTGCGGCAGCACCTCCAGCAGCACCACCAGCCCGGCCAGGCCGGCCAGGCCTCGCAGCGGGGTGACGGCTCCGTCCAGAGAGCGCCGGACCCGGCCGCCCCCCGGCCCGCCGGGACCCGTGTCGGTCCCGGCGCCAGCGAGCGTCTTTGTCAGCACAGAAGTGCTCCCGGACTCGCTCATGAGAACAGTGCGTCCAGGTCCGGCTTCTTGTCGCCGAAGATGCCGTCCTCCTCGCCGAGCGAGGCCAGCTTCTCCAGGGAAGCCATGTCGATCTTTGTGGGCCAGCTCGGCAGCGTGAGCTTCTGCACCACCTGGGCGTCGATCTTGGTGTAGGTGGTGAGGATCTGGCGTGCCTCGTCGGGGTGTTCAGAGGCGTACGTCAGCGACTCGGTCATGGCCTCGGTGAACTTCTTCACCAGGCCGGGGTTCTCCTTGAGCAGCTTGGTGGAGGTGAAGTACGTCGCCACGGTGAGCTTCGGGTCGGTCTCGGCGAACGGAGAGGCCACGACGCGGGCACCCTGGCCCTTGGCGATGGTCAGCGCGGGCTCACCCATCCAGGCGGCGTCCACCTGCCCGCCGTCCAGAGCGGCCGGCATCTGGTCGAAGGGCATCTCCAGGAACTTGACCTTCGTGGGGTCGCCGCCGGCCTTGCGTACCGACTCGCGGACCGTGGTGTCCCCGATGTTCTGCAGGGTGTTGACCGCCACCTTCTTGCCGGCAAGGTCCTTGGCGGACTTGATGGAGCTGTCCTTCTTGACGGCGACGCCGGTGACGTCGGCCCCGACCTTCCCGTTGGTGGCCACCCCGTTGACCACGGACTTGATCGGCACACCCTTGGTCTGGGCGAGCATCAAAGACGTGGTGTTGCTGAACCCGAACTGGAACTGACCGCTCACCACGCCGGGGACGATCGCGGCGCCGCCCTGGGCGAGCTCCATCTTCAGGTCGATTCCACGCTTGCTGAAGAATCCCTGCTTCTGCCCCAGGTACAGCGGGGCCACATCGACGATCGGGATGATCCCGACGGTGACCTGCGTGGTCTTACTCCCGTCCGAGGACGGCGAACCGCCGGTCGAGGACGAAGAGGATCCACATCCGGCCGCAGCCGCGACCGTCACCACAGCTATGGCAAGACCGAGAACGCGCCTTCGCATACGGCCCCTCCTGTCGGGGTTCATGTGCGCTGAGCGCACAATATTTCGTGTGCCGAACACGGCAAGCGGGACATTAGGGCTCTGCTCTCAGTGAGGTCAATAGGTGGCCGCCGCCAGTTTCGGGAGCCGAGACCCGTCCACACCCGCCCGCGATCAGCGACCTTTTCCCCGGGAGTCCCGGCCGCATGACACCGACGGGATCAACTCGGTCCACAGCATTGACAGTGACCCGCCATGCCCCGAGACTCACAGCGCAATCAGTGAATCTCAGTTCACTAGACGAACAAATGAGCAAGGCGCCGTCCCGGGAACCTCCCGTACCTCCAAGGCGAGCAGCATCCCCACCGTTCGAAGAGAAGTGAGAATGCTGCTTCGACGTCCGCACGGCACATCGCTGCGCCCCCGCCGGCCGCACTCATGGCGGTCGGGTGCTCGGCGGGGTGCGCCGGTCTCTGATGTGGCTGAGGGGGTTCGCGACGGCGACCTCGTCGGGGCAGTCCTTGATCGGGCAGCCCAGCAGTAGTGACTCGGGAGAGCGGGCGTCGGAGTGGCAGTCAGTGAGCCCGAACACCCCGTTGAACGGCTTGCAGTCGTTCAGCATGTGGGCGTCCATTTGCAGGAAGTCGGTCGGCGGGTAGAACGGCACGGCCGCCTGGACGGCGCTGGAGGGTCCGCGTACGCCGACATCGCCCTCCAGGTACGGGATGTTCCCGGTGACCGCGGCCATCGCCGTGGTCCAGCCGCCCGAGGAATCACCCATGATCGCGATGCGTTTGGTGCTCGCGCCGAGTGCGCGGAAGCGCGGAACGTCGTGCGGGTGCACGACCTGGAGATGCGCCAGATGGTGCCGTGTGTCGCGCCACCCGTTGGCCGTACGGGCGGCCTCCACGGCGTCGAGCGCCTCGCGCACCGCGCGGTCGCCGAGCGCGTGGAAGTGGACCACGTGCCCAGACCTTCCTGCACTCCTATGGCGTCACCGCCTGGCAGGACGCCATCGTCGGCGCGTACGCCAACATGACCGCGCCGGGCACGGCCCGTTCCTCGACATGCTCAACGACCCGGACACACGCCGGGACGCCTACGAGGAGACCGCACACAACGGCCAGACCACGCCGGCGCGTCCCGCGACCCCGTCGTGGCAGACCGTCGTCTCCTTCCTGAAGCAGCACCTGCGGCCGACACCGAAGTGAGCCGACCGGACACCTGAGCCGTGTTGGCCCGAAGCCGTGGTCCAACCACCCTCGGCCCCTGCCCCCTCAGCGTCCCAGCTCGGGTTTCCCGGCCGTTGCCCCTACGGCGTGGCCGGTCGCAGGCGGGTTTCTCCGGGCGACACGCTACTTCGATCCGGGAGGCGCCAGGAGATCGGAGATGAAGAAGGTCGACGGCGTGGACGTTCAGCGATCTCTTCTCCCGCCGGATACCCGTCCGCCCCACGGAGGGGCCGGTGCCTCGCCGGTGTGACGGCATCGGCCCGGGGGCACAGCCGGAGGCGTGCGTCGTTACCCGCGGAGGCCAGTTTGTCGTAGAGCAGGCGGCTCTGGTGGTATTGAGCTGCGCGGCGACGTCGTCGGCGCCCTGGTGTCCGCTGTCCGCCAGCCAGCCCGAGCCGCTCGAGAAGATCACCAACGGTACTGGCCGCTGTGACCGCGGTACGTAGAGGTCCAGCAGGTAGCCCTGGGTGCCCGGCGGTTCGGCGGGCGCGTAGGCGAGGTCCTTGTTGACGTTCACTTCTTTTACTCCGGGTGAGGTTGCGGGGGCGGTGACCCCGGCCGCCGTGCTGAGGACCAGGACCGCGGCGATCGCCGCCAGCATCGGTGGAATGCGCGCTCTTTCTCGGAGTGACAGGTGACCAGCGTGACGTCGAGGTCCAGGACCAAACCGGGCAGAACGCGTCCCGCGGCCCGGACTGCGGATATGCCCTCGCCATGCTCCGCGGCCTGCAGCCAGGCGACCTCGGGCCTGCGCACGGACGAGCGCAGAGCGGTCAGTGTCCTCTCGTCGGTGTCGGCGAGCAGCCGCCAGACCGTCAGTGTCGAGGCGACGGGGCCGAACAACCCTGCCTCGTCCCGCAGTACGGCCAGATCCGCGATGGCCTCGCCGCCATCGGCGAGCATCACGACCAGGTCGGTGGCAATCCGGCCCGCATCATGCCCGGTCCCGCGGGGCCGAAGCGGCCTCCGATCTGGCCGGCACGGGCTACTTCCTGCGTGCCCAGGCGAACCGCTTCGACCGCACGGCCCTTTGGGGCGTGGGCCTGAGCGCGGCCCTGATGGCCTGGATGCGCCCCACGGACGCGGGCCGCCCACGAACCGCAGATGGACGAACTGACCCTGCCCTTCCTCGGTGCGGAACGCGGCGCCCGGCAGTACCCCTTCGGTGATCTGCTGCGCGCCGGCGCGACCCTGGCCGCCGGTAGCGACTGGCCGGTCAGCAGTCCCGACCCGCTCCAGACCATCCATGTCGCCGTCAACCGGATCGCCCCCGGCGCGCCCGAGGACACCCCGGCCTTCCTCCCGGAGCAGCGCCTCGACCTGGGCGCCGCCATCGCCGCGTACACGGCGGGCAGCGCCTACGTGAACCACCTCGACGACATCACCGGCAGCATCACCGCCGGCAAGTCGGCCGATCTCGTCGTCCTCGACCGTGACCCGTTCGCGGGTCCGCCCGAGGAGATCGCCGCCACCCGCGTCCTTGAGACCTTCGTCGAAGGGCAGCGAGTCCACGCGGCCCAGGACGCCTGAGTTGGCCATTGCTCTGCGCACGAGTGACCAGATGACCTCGACGGGGTTGAGGCCGGGTGCATACGGCGGGAGGCGGATGGTGGTGAGCCACTTGCCGAGTTTCTCCTCGACCACCAGGAACTGGGCATCGGTGACGGTCGGAGAAGTTCGCAGGCCCTGCCGAGCGCAGGGCCTCCACCCCGCCCTCACGCCAGGCCCGCCGCCAGCGTTCTACCGACCGCACACTCACCCGCAGATCCTTACGACCTGGTCCGCGATAGAGGACCGGGGGCAGGACGGGTTTCTGGTGCGAACTGACAGCCTCATGGACGATGCAGTGGACCTCGGCGAGTTCGTTGTGCGCCGCGGGAGTGAGTCAGAGTCGGAAGCGCTGGTTGGGATCGACGCAGTCGCGGTCGAAGGTGACGTCGGGCGACAGGCGAGCATCCGAAAGGGCGCTGTCACGTTGGTTGATCGGGTGGGATGCTGTTCGGGTTGATCATGCTGGGAGGGGTCGTCCGTGGAGAGCACGTCGCCGTCGTACAGGGGGCCCGGTACCCGGTCGAGGTGATCTCCCACTGCGTGTGGCTGTACCACCGATGCCCGCTCAGCTTCCGTGAGGTCGAGGAGCTGATGCTCGAGCGCGGCGTCAGAGCGACGCCACCGACGGCGCGGCGGTGACCGCCTGCCCGGAACCCGCGGCGGCGTGTTCCGCCAGAAGATCACTGATGCCGAACGCGTCCTGGCGACCGTCCTCTACAAACGGGGCCTGTGCACCCGGCAGGTCCTCGCCGACGCATTCGAAGTCAGCGAGAGCACCATCGGCAACTCCCTCAACGACGTCCGGCCCCTCCTGGCCCGAGTCGGATACACCTCAACCACCGCCGCACAACGGTTCACCGACGCACACGCACTGCTCGCCTCCGCCATACCGACCATGCCACGGGACACGACCACTACACCAGGTTGATGTTTTACGGCCTCAGCCCACCAGGAAGCGGGAACGGGCGATGAAGGGCTTCCGCTCCGCGGGCGGGGCCCAGCGGTTTCTGTCCGCGTTCAGCGGCATTCACCCCACTGTCGACCCCACCGCCACCTGCTCACCGCCCCCGACTGTTGAGCGGAAATGGCCATCCGCTTCGCCATCTGGGACCACGTCACCGGAGTCGTCGGCACGGCCGCAACGGCCTGACCCAGGCTGGCACCCGAGCCGACCACGCCCTGGCACACCATCAGGCCCGCGCACACCCAACAACGTGACAACGCCGGCGCCGGTGATGACGACGACCTTGCCTTCAAGGTGGTTCATGGGGATCTCCCAGTGAGAGGGGGCAGCGCGTCGGCCCCTGGTGAGGGCTGGACGGCCAGGTGCGGAGCAGGGCGGGGGTCAGTGCTTGCGGCGCTTGACGACGTAGGCGTACTGGTCCGGCCAGCGCGGCTCGGCGCCCAGGGCGAGGGCGGCGTGCTGCGGCCAGTAGGGGTCGCGCAGCAGTTCACGGCCGAGCAGGACGGCGTCCGCCTGCCCGGAGGTGATGATCTCTTCGGCCTGGTGGGGGTCGGTGATGATGCCTACGGCGGCGGTGGGGATGCCGGCCTGGTTGCGGGCCTGGGCGGCGAACGGCACCTGGTAGTTCGGCCTGGCGACGATCTTCGCGTCGCGGACCATGCCGCCGGTCGAGACGTCGAGCAGGTCGACGCCGTGAGCGGTCAGTTCCTTGGCGAGGCGGACGGTGTCCTCACCGGTCCAGCCCTCGCGGGTGTCCTCGGGGTTCTCGGTCAGCCAGTCGGTCGCCGAGGTGCGGAAGAAAACCGGCAGCTCGGCGGGCCACACGGCGCGCACCGCGTCGACGACCTCCAGGGCGAAGCGGATCCGGTTCTCGAAGCTGCCGCCGTAGGCGTCGGTGCGGTGGTTGGAGACCGGGGAGAGGAAGGAGTTGATGAGGTAGCCGTGGGCGCCGTGCACCTCGGCGACCTGGAAGCCGGCGGCCAGGGCGCGCTTGGCGGAGTCGGCGAAGTCGGCTACCAGCTGCTGGATCTCGGCCACGGTCAGCTCGTGCGGGACGGGCAGGCCGTCGTACGCGACCGCGCTGGGCGCCACCGTCTGCCAGCCGCCCTCGCTCCGGGGCACGTACCGGTCGGACAGCCAGGGCTTGTCGACGGAAGCCTTGCGGCCAGCGTGGGCGAGCTGGATGGCCGGGACGGCGCCGTACGCCTTGATGGCCTGGGTGATCCTGGCAAACGCCTCCTGCTGACGGTCGTTCCACAGGCCAAGGTCCCAGGGGCTGATCCGTCCGTCGGGGCGGACCCCGGTGGCCTCGGCCATGACCAGGCCCGTGCCACCGGCGGCGCGTGAGGCCAGGTGGGTGAGGTGGAAGTCGGTCGGCGCGCCGGTCTCCAGGCCGGTGGGGGCGGCGGAGTACATGCACATCGGCGACATCCACACCCGGTTGGGTATCTGGAGGGAGCGCAGCTTGAGGGGGGTGAACAGAGTGCTCACGGTGTTTCTCTTTCAGGTGGGGCATCGCCGGCCGGGACAACTCCGTCGATGGGGAGACGAGGGGAGAGGCGGAACGGACAGTTCAGTGGGCGGCGTGGGCCGCCACGGCATCCGCGATAGGGGTGGCGCCGCCGATGACCTCGACGGTCCGGCCGGTCAGCCGCGGTTCGTCGAGCAGCGCCAGCAGGACGGCGGCGACATCGGCCCGGGAGATGGGGCCCGGACCGGTCCGCTCGGCGAGCGTGACCCGGCCGGTGCCAGGGGTGTCGTCGAGCAAGCCGGGGCGGACGATCGTCGCCCGGAGCGCGGACCGGGGCCGCATCGCGCTCTCGGCCGCGAGCTTGGCCCGCAGATAGGTACGGAAGACCGGGTCGAGGCTCTCGTCATCGACAACGCGCAGATCGGCGCCCATGGCGGAGAGCAGCAGATAGCGTCCGACACCGGCACTCTCGGCGGCGTCCGCCAGCAGGATCGCCGCGCCGCGGTCCACGCTGTCCTTACGGCCCACCAAACTCCCGGAACCCGCCCCAGCGGCGAAAACCACCACGTCGGCACCCGTCAGATGCCGGGCGACCTCGTCGGCGGTGGCCTTCTCCAGATCCACGAGCCGGGCCTGGGCCCGGCCTCCTCCAACGCCTCGGCCTGGGCCGGGTTGCGGATGAGGCCGGTGACCACATCGCCGCGCCGGGACAGCAGCTGCTCCAGGAGAAGGGCGACCTTGCCGTGCCCTCCGGCGATCACGACCTTCATGATCAGGCCGGCAGACGGGTGTCGAGGACGAAGTTGACCTCGATGAGCTGGCCCGGGAAGAACAGCGAGGCGGCGCCGATGGTGGAGCTGGTGGGGCGGTGGTCACCGAAGTAGGCCAGGTTCGCCGCGGCCATCGCCATGTTGTACTTCGGCAGGTCCACGATGAACTGGGTCTCGGAGACGACCTGGTTGCGGGTGGCGCCGTAGTGGGCGAGCACCTTCTCGAAGTTGGCGTAGGACTGCTTCAGCTGGGCGTCGAAGTCGCCCGGGTAGAGGAAGTTGCCCTGCTCGTCGTGCGAGAGCTGCCCGGAGACGTAGATCGTGTCGCCGACCTTGATGGCCTGGGCGAAACCGAACTCCTCCTCGCCGGAGACGTCGTGGCTGTAGGAATCGATGGCGGTCATGGTGCTTCTCCTTGCTGATGGTGCTGTGGTTGAGGTGCGGGTGTGAGCTCAGGCGGCCGCGAGGCGGGTGACGGCGTCCGCGACGGGGGTGTCACCGGAGGTGAGTTCGACGATCACGCGGCTGAGGGCAGGCGCGTGCAGGGCGGCGTCGAGGAACGCGGCGACGTCGTCGCGGTGCACGTCGCCGTACTCGACGGCGGGACCGGCGGTGACCCGGCCGGTGCCGGGGGTGTCCAGAAGGGTTCCGGGACGGACGATCAGCCAGTCCAGATCGGTGCGCGTCAGATAGACGTCGGCGGTTTTCTTGACCTTGATGTAGTGCTCGAAGCCCTCACTACGTGTCCCGTCGCGCAGCGCCTCGGGGAACACCGAGACGAGGACGAACCGCGCCGCCCCGGCCAGCGCGGCCGCGTCGGCGGCCTTTTGAAGGCCACGGCCGTCGATCAGGGTCGTCTTGTCCTGACCGGTGCCATGTGCGCCGGCCGAGAAGACCACGGCGTCATGGCCGCGCATCTTGCCGGCCAGATCCTCGACCGAGTCGGCGATGAGATCACCGACCACCGGAGTCCCGCCGGCCGCCCGCACCGTCTCACCCTGAGCGGGCTGCCCGCGGTGCATGCCGGTCACAAGGTCACCGCGTGCGGTGAGGAGTGGAGTAAGGCGGCGGCCGACTCCTCCGGCGGCGCCGATCTGGAACACCTTCATGAGCTCGTCCCGTCTTTCGCGTGTGGGGGTGGGTGGTGCCGGCCGCCGGTCAGGCGGCGAACACCTGGGAGTCGTCGGCGAACGCCTTGAACTCCAGCGCGTTGCCGGCCGGGTCGAGGAGGAACATCGTCCACTGCTCGCCCTTCTGGCCCGCGAAACGCACGTACGGCTCGATGACGAACTCGGTGCCCGCCGCACGCAGCCGCTCGGCAAACTCCTGGAAGGCCTCGACCGTCAGAACCAGGCCGAAGTGCGGCACGGGTACGTCGTGGCCGTCGACCGGGTTGTGTATGCGCTGCGCGCGCTCCGGCGCGAGGTGCGTGACGAACTGATGGCCGTGCAGATTCCAGTCCACCCACGTGTCCGCACTGCGGCCCTGCTCCAGGCCCAGGACGTCGCCGTAGAAGCGGCGCGCGGCAGCCAGGTCGTCGACCGGCACGGCCAAATGGAAGCGGGGGATCGGGGAGTCGAGAACGGTCATGGCACTGCCCTTCCTGCCGGGGAGCGGCGCTGCCCGTGGGCCAACCCGCTCAACTTGTCCTAATGTCTACATCACGACAACATTCGAATGTTAACATTAGGGCATCAGTGGAGGAGGTGCAATTCAGGCATGAGTGATCAGGGCAAGGTGGCCCCGGCCCGCCGCCGAGGTCTGGCCGATGAGGTTGCGGACCGTATCCGCGAGGCCATCTTCAACGGGGCCTACGCCCCGGGCGAGCAGCTGCGCGAGGTGGAGCTGTCCGGCGAGATGGACGTCAGCCGCGGCCCGGTGCGCGAGGCGCTGCGGCTGCTGGAGCGCGAGGGCCTGGTGCACTGTGCGTGGCACCGGGGCACGACGGTGACGACGCTGTCCGCCGAGGACGTGGCTGAGCTCGACAGCCTGCGCGGCGCGCTGGAGGACCTCGCCGTACGGCAGGTAATCGCCCACGCCTCGGACGAGGACCTCGCCTCCATCGCGAAGACGGCCGACATGATGGAGCGGGCCGGCGATGCGCACGAGATGGTGCGCCTGGACATCGCCTTCCACGACGCGGTGTTCGCCGCCGCAGGGCACCAGCGCCTCGCCGACGCCTGGGACGGCATACGGTGCCAGGTCCACCTGTTCCTGCTGACCCGGATCAGCCGCAGCACCGTCGGCTACCTCGACTGCATCCCGCGCGAGCACCACGGACTCGTCACCGCACTGCGCGCCCGGGACACCAACACCGCCCTCGACCTCTTCGCAGCACACCGGCGCCACGCCGTCGACGTGGTCGCCGGAACCACTGCCTGAGTGTCGGCAGACGATCGAATGACGACAGGCGGCCCGGGCGTCCAATGAACACAAGTCCGACGGAGCCGGGAGGCAGGCATCCCGCCTTCACGGCCATGATCGAGTGCTTAGCGTTACTGGCTGTTCCGCTGGTCCCCAAGGCTGTCGACCGTCCGATCGAGGCCGCAGCCGCATTCGAGGGCAGCGCAGAGCCTCGGCGCGCCGCCGTCGGCAGGCATCGAGCCACCCGGCGAGCCTGCCGGGTGTCTCCTCGATGCCGGCGGCCCACAGCTTCGGCGCGGCGGGCGTGCTCATGCCGCGGCCTGGACGGTGAAGACGTCGATGGTCTTGATACCGGTGGGCAGGACCGGCTCCTGCTCCGCATAGCCGCGTACCACCACCCGGTCGCCGACCTGGAGCAGGCGCCCGAGGACCTGGTCGGCCGCGGCGCAGCGGTCGTCGCGGATCCGGGCGTGTGCCGCCTGCCCCGCCTCGTCCTGCAGCAGCAGGCGCACGTACCCGTTGGCCTGCCGGTTCGAGGCGATCGACACGGTGGCCTCGACGCGTGCTCCCTCCGGCACCCGCGACAGCGGCTTCCGTGAGACGCCGAGGGAGGCGTGGTGCTCGACGGGCAGGTTCCCGACCATCGGCACCGTACGGACGGGCACGATCTCGCCCGTCTGGTAGGCCTCGGCCAGGTGGTCGAAGTACGACGGCCGGTATCCGTCCGGCAGGTAGATCAGAGCGCAGGCGTGGTCGAGCCGCGCGTACAGGTCGTTGAGCTCACCGTCCGCAGCCCACAGGGAGTGCCACTGCTCGGTGCTGAGCTCGGCGCCCGGGATGTTCCCCAGGAGCTCGCTGGTCTGCTTCACCTCCAGGTAGCGGCGGATCGTCGCCTCCACCTCGGTGCGGGGCAGGTAGCGGGTCGCGTTCTCCCGGGCGTGCTGCTCGTCGTACCACGTGGGCAGGCGGTACGACGCGGGGTCGCTGCTGCCCGCCGGGACGAGGTCGGCCGGTATGCCGGCGTGTGTCAGGACCGAAGAGGTTCGGGTGATCATCAGGGTGCCTCCGCGAAGGGGAAGGAATCGGAGCACTTGCGCGGCAGGGCGGATGACGCCGGATCGCCTCCCGGGGATCCGGCGTCCGCCCACGTCTTGGCTCGAACTTCGGTGATCCGTGCTAGGAGCCGAGAGTGACGTCGTCGACGCCGAACTCTCCGGTGATTCCGGTCTCGCAGAACATAGCGTCGTCATGCCGCACGCCTGTCGGCCAGAGCCCCACGGTGGGGCGCTCATCGATGACGACGCACCCGCCCTCACTGAGGAAGTAGCTGAACCAGGCGAAGGGCCGCTCGCCGCGGTCCATGTCGGGGTCGACCACGCCCGGGACGGCGCTGTAGGGGTAGATGGCCATGGCGCCCGGGACGGTCTGGCCCTCCTGGTCGACGCCCGGGCCGAACGTTCCCATGGACACGTCGATGCGCATGCAGGCGGTGCAGTAGCAGTGCGGACGGACAAGCTGTCCGCGGTGGCCCTGCACCGACCACAGGGGCCAGTGACTGGTCCGGGGCATCCAGCCGAGGCGCTTCTGCTCACGCACCCTCTTGGCGCACGCCTGGCAGTTCTTCGGGATCCGCCCGTGGGCCTCGATCAACCGCTCGTACGCGGCCCGGGTGTCGGGCATCCAGAAGTCAGCGAGGTCGCCCCCGAGCCCGGAGCCCCAGTCGGGCTTGCCCTTGTGTGCGAGGGGCAGCATGGCCGGCGTTTCGGAGGCCTCCAGGGCGAGCGGCAGCAGCGCCGCCGTGTCGGCGTCGGCAGGCCACAGCCCGCCGGGCAGGCTGGCCACGATGCGCGCCGCAGCCGAGGCCGCGTCCGGGCGGGTCAGGTACGGGAAGCGGCTCGCGCGGTGCCCGTCGGGCGTGGAGATGTTCCAGCACTGGACGCTGCTGCCTTCGTAGGCGGGGTGCTGGCTCCGCTCGTTCGGTGCGCCGTCCAGCGGGCGGGACCAGCCGGTGTGCACGACCAGGCCGCCCGGCTGGAGGTAGCCGGTGCCCGTCTCCACCTTCAGGTCGTCCCCCAGAGCCGGGGCGAACTCGATCTCGCGCGCCCCGGCTGCCTGGCCATGTTCCCGGGCCGCTGCTCGGCTGAGCGGTAAGATGCTGGATGAGCCGGCCGCTCGCCGGAGGTGTCGACCGGGAAGCCGCGCACCGCATCGGAGTCACGAGCCGCGAGATTGCGAGGTGGCGATCGTGTCGGAACATGCGCAACCCTTGTTCGGCCGGGAGCCGGACATCGATGACCTCCACGCGTTCGTCGACGAGGCCCTGACCAAGGGTGGTACTTGCGTTCTCCATGGGGATGCCGGTGTCGGGAAGACGCGACTCCTGACGCTGTGCTCGGAGGTCGCGACGGACCGCGGTGCCCGGGTTCTTTCGGCATCTGGCGTCCAGTTCGAGGCGGATCTGAGCTTCGGTGTGCTGCATCAGCTTCTTCGCCCGATCCTCACGGAGGTGGAGGCCCTCGACGCGTCATCCGCGGCCGCGCTCAGGTCCGCGCTCGACCTCGGGGCGGGGGCAGGGACGACGGACCCGGTCGCCGTCTGCACAGCCGCACTCGCCCTCCTCGTACTCGCCGCTCGACAGGGACCCGTGTTACTCGTGGTGGATGACCTCCAATGGCTGGACACGTCCACTGCATCGGTCCTCGCGTTCATCGCCCGCCGGCTCGCGGGGCACCGCATCGGTTTCGTCGGCGCCCTCCGCCTGGGTGAGGCGGCGCGATTCGACAGTCATGGACTGAGGTCACTGAGCGTGCATCCCCTCGTCCGAGAAGATGCACAGCAACTCCTCCTGCGCCAGTTTCCGATGCTTGCTCCGCGCACGCGCCAACGAATCGTGGACCGGGCTGCTGGGTACCCGCTCGCGCTGGTCGAATGGGGAGCGTCGCTGGCTCGTCTTCCCGAGGCCGAGTCCGACGCGGCGGCGGCTGCGCTGTCCCTACCGCGGCGGCTGGAGGAGTCCTTCGCCGCCCGCATCGATGCACTTCCGGCCCAGACTCGTCGCGCGCTGCTGATGTTGGCGCTGGACGGTCGCCGGGACCTGCGGGAGCTGCTTGCTGTCGGTCTCTCGATCGAGGACCTGGCACCGGCGGAGGCGGTGGGGGCGCTGGTGATCGATGATGCGACCGGCATAGTCGACTTCCGGCACCCACTGATGCGTTCGGCTCTCGTGGGATCGTCGACGAGCTTGGAGAGGAGAGCGATTCACCGCGCGCTCGCGGCCGCCCTGGCGGACCGACCGGACCGCCGTGCATGGCATCTCTCCAGCGCCGCAGTGGGCCCCGACGAACATGTGGCACGACTTCTCGAGCAGCTCGCCCAACGGTCGTTCGCCCGCGGAGACGCTGTCGGCGCCAGCACGGCCATAATTCGAGCTGCCTACCTGAGCCCCCGCGATGAAGACAAGTCGCGCAGGCTTGCTGAGGCGGCCTATCTCGGCTCTGATGTCACCGGCGAGTTCTCCCAGGCGTCCCAGCTGCTCGCGGACTCGCACATCGGCCTCGGCGGGGGACCCGGGTCGCTGTATGCGGTGGCCGCTCGCGCACAGATTTCAGTCAACGGAGACGGCGACTACCACACGGCGCTGAAATTCGTTGAGAGTGCCGTCGCCGCTGGTGGCCACGGCTGGAGCGCCGAGAACCATGAACTCATCGACACGTTCCGGAGCTGGCTAATGCTTTGCTCGTACGCCGGCGATGCGGACCTGTGGCGGGGCTACTTCAACTGCCTGCAGCGGTTGACCCCTGAGGTGCCCGCCGCCCTGCGGGCCGAGAGCCAGGCGATCGGTGATCCGGCTCGGACGGGCGCAGCGGCGCGGCCGACGCTGATCTCCTTGGGCGAGCGTCACGATATCCTCGAACCTGCGGTTGTCCTGTCGCTCACCCTCGCAGCCATGTACCTGGATCTGGTCGAGGTGTATAGCACGAGCGCCTGGCGATTCGTGCAGGAGGGGCGCAACGAGGGACCAGCCCGACCGTACGCCCGTTCGCTAGCACACCTCGGCATTGACGAGTTCCTGCACGGCAACTGGCGGGAGGCCCAGACGCTCGCGGACGAGGGGGCCAGCGTCTGCGATGAGTACGACTACATGAACGGCGCCTGGTACTTCGCCTATATCCACGCGCTGCTCGCCGCTGGGCGTGGCAACACGGGCCGTGCCAGGCAGCTCGTCGGCGAGATCGGCAATGCGTGCGCTCCCCGTCGGAGCTGGGGTGCGCAGAGGTTCTCCCACCAGCCACTCACCTTGGCGGCCGTGGCCGACGGCAACTGGGAAGAGGCGTACCAGGTGGCCTGCCAGCTCAGTCCGCCTGGAGAGTTCGCACCCTTCGTTCCTCAGGCCCTCTGGGTCGCCTTCGACGTTGTCGAGGCCGCGCTCAGGACGGGGCGCGACGCTGACGCACGCAGGCACGCGAGCGCGATGACCGCAGCGAATCTTCCACTCATATCGGATCGCCTGGCTCTGCATACGGCAGGAGCGACGGCGATGGTGAATGACGGTGAACACTGGCGAGCTGCCTTCGAGGCTGCGTTGCAGACACCAAACGCTGGAAGCTGGCCGTTCGATCTGGCCCGCATCCAACTGGCTTACGGCGAGCGTCTCCGCCGGGTACTCGATACGACGCGCGCCAAGGAGGTCCTTCACGCGGCGCTCCAGACCTTTGATCGGCTCGGAGCATTGCCCTGGACGGAACGGGTCAGCGAGGAGCTTCGTGCCGCTGGGGACCCACAGTTTCGCCCAACGCGAGCGGTGCCAGCGGCGCTTCTCCTCACGCCTCAAGAGCTGGCCATCGTTGAGATGGCAGCGGCCGGCCTCAGCAACAAGGAGATCGGCAGTCGACTGTTCCTCTCGCCGCGCACGGTCAGTGGACACCTTTACAAAGCCTTTCCCAAGCTCGGCGTCACCAGCCGTGCAGCGTTGCGGGACGCGCTTGCCGAACCAACGGACACGTAAGGCCACCGACCAACAGGACCGCGGCTCGGACTAAGCTTGGTGTTTAACCTCGGCCGTTCACCTGACCCGCTGATCTTGGTTCATTCCCGGGACAGCAGGGCGGCCGTTCTTCACGCTTCGAGGTGTCGAGCAACGTCGCGTGAAGGAACGGCCGCTGGTGAAAAGTCTCGCCGCTGAACAGACCGCTGACGCCGCGTTGGGCGTCCTGTCCCACTTTCGTGTCCAGTTCTACGACTGCCTCTACACCCGGGCGGATGCGCTCTTCGAGCTCACCGACGCGGTGCTGTGCTCGGACGGCCCGGTGACGTCGCTGGTCGAGTTGACGCTCACGGCCGAGCACCGGCGCGGGCACGGGGCGATGTACGACGCGGTCAATCACGGCTGGCTGGAGCCGCGCCGCCTGCGCAGGCTGCTGGCCTCCACGCCACTGCCGCGTGCCGCCGACGGGCGGATCGTGCTCGCGGTGGACGTGAGCAACTGGCTGCGACCCGACGCCCCCACCAGCCCGGAGCTGCTGTTCTGCCACGTCTACGGACGAGGCCGCAGCGCGGATCAGTTCATCCCCGGCTGGCCCTACTCCTTCGTCGCCGCGCTGGAGACGGGACGCACGTCCTGGACGGCCGTGCTGGACGCGATCCGGCTCGGGCCGGCCGACGACGCCACCGCGGTGACCGCCACCCAGCTGCGGGATGTGGTCACCCGGCTGGTGCACGCCGGGCAGTGGCGGCCGGGCGACGCGGACATCCTCGTCGTGATGGACACCGGCTACGACGTCACCCGCCTCGCCTACGTCCTGGCCGACCTGCCCGTAGAGCTGGTCGGCCGGCTCCGCTCGGACCGCGTCATGCTCCGGGACGCCGGCCCACGCCGTTCAACCCCACGTGGCGGACAGCCCCGCAAGCACGGCGGCGTCCTCACCTTCTCCAAGCCGGAGTCCTGGCACACCCCCGACCAGGCCACGACGTGCGACACCACCCGCTACGGCACGGCCGAAGCCTTCGCCTGGGACCGGATGCACCCCCGCTTGCAGGCCCGTGGCCCCTGGCTCGACCACTGCGGTCTCCAAGCCCGGACCCGGACGCCCACCCGGCTCGAAGAACCGCAGGCCAGCCCCACGTCACGAGCCCGGGAAAACCGTGAAACGAATCGAAACCCTCACCGAACACGTCCGCCTGAAACAGCAGCAAGGTTAATGATCAAGCTAAGGGAGCGCCTCCGTCTCCCGCTCCGATACCTGTCGATACTCCTGACCTGCTAAAGGCATAGCGAACGGGTCAGATGACTGATGTCGGCATCGGGTTGAGCGTCGAGACTCGGGATAGACACCGCCGAGCGAGGAGGAACGATGAGTCATCAGATACCCGATGAAGTATGTGGTCATCACAGGGAGCAGCGCCGTGGTCGCGTTGCTGGGTTCGCGATCATCCTGGAGGAACAACGATGAGCAACAGTCAAGAGGCAAGCGATCAGCCGCGCATCGGCCTGATCACCGGAGGCAGCAGGGGTATCGGGAAGGCGACGGCGCTCGACCTGGCCAGGGCCGGTGGAGACGTCATCATTACCTACAGGGACAACCGTGACGAGGCGGAAACGACGGTTAAGGAAGTCGCTGACCTCGGCCGTCGGGCGGTTCCGCTGGCCCTCGAGCTAGGCGACGCCCGGACCTTCGAGGCCTTCGCTGACGCGGTGGCGGCGACTCTGCAGGAGACCTGGGGGCGCGACACCTTCGACTATCTGGTCAACAACGCCGGCAGCCAGCGGGCGGGCTCGCTGACCACAGCGACGGAGGAGGACTTCGACGCGCTCGTCGGCGTGCAGTTCAAGGGTTTGTTCTTCCTGACCCAGAAGGTCGCGCCATTGATCGCCGACAACGGCTCCGTCGTCAACATCTCGAGCGGAATGACCCGCTTCTACGTGCCCGAGCGAGTGCTTTACTCGGCTACCAAGGGAGCGGTCGAGGTCCTCACTCGCTACCTGGCGCAGGAATTGGGCGGGCGCGGGATTCGCGTCAACACGATCGCGCCGGGCGCTACAGCGACGGACTTCAGCGGCGGCCTCCTGCGCGACAACCCGGCGGTCCAGCAGGTGGTCGCGTCGATGACGGCCCTCGGGCGGCATGGCGTGGCCGAGGACATCAGCGGCGCCATCGTCGCGCTGCTGGACGACGCGAACCGCTGGGTGACCGGTCAAAGGATCGAAGTTGCCGGCGGCGTACATCTCTGAGAGAGCGGTTCGTGAGGTGATGTCCGTTTCTGGCTGAGGTTGGGGCAAGGCTGCTGGTGGAGGTTGCGTCGGCTATGGCTTCCTGGCGAAATTGCCGGTGTCGGCCTCGGTGAGGATGCCGAGTTGAAGGTCGCGCTCTTCTGCGGCAGGTCGTGCGGGAGATAGGCCCACTGGCAGCCGGTCCGGCCCTGGTAGAGGATCGCGTTCACGATCTTCCGCATGTCGTAGGCGCCCTGGTGACCGCTGACCGAGCGGTGCCGGTCCTTCCACGCGGTGATCACCGGCTCGATCAACGCCCACTGCTCGTCCGATAAGTCACTCGGGCACGGCTTGCGTTCACTCACCCGGTCACATCACCAGATCAACAAGCGCGGACCGGCAGATTCCGCCCCGTCGCCACAACCATCAGGCGACGGCAGATCAACTCAAAGGCTCACGAACCGCCCACTGAAACCAAGGAGCGTGCTATGACAGACTTGCACAACAAGGTGGCGCTGGTCACCGGGTCCGGTCGGGGTATCGGACGAGCGATCGCGCAGCGCTATGCGCACCTCGGCGCCAGCGTGGTGATCAACTACGCGACCAACCAAGCGGCCGCCGCCGAGACTGCCAAGGCCATCGAGGCGATGGGCGGGCGTGCCCTACCGCTTCGTGCGGACGTATCACGCCTCCGAGAGCAGGAGGAAATGTTCTCGAGGGCGCTCGAGACGTTCGGGCGGCTCGACATCGTCGTGGCAAATGCCGGAGTCGAGGTCGTCGGCCAACCCGTCCTCGACGTCACCGAGGCGGACTTCGACCGCGTCTTCGCCATCAATGCCAAGGGCACCTTCTTCACGCTGCAGCTCGCGGCCAAGCACGTTGCCGACAATGGCCGAATCATCTACGTCGGGACCAGCAACTCCACATTCCCGACACCGGGCCACGGTCTCTACGGAGGAAGCAAGGCTCCGGGCGAGTTCCTGGTCCAGGTCCTTTCGAAGGAAATCGGCAACCGCGGCGTGACCGTCAACACGCTGCTGCCTACGGCGACGGACGGTGCAGGTCTCTACGCCGACTCGGTCAGCGAGGCCATGCAGGAGTTCGTCCGCTCGCAGCGCCCAATCCGGCGAATGGGAACCGTCGATGACGCCGCCGACGTGGCCGAGTTCCTGGCCGGGGAATTGGCCGGCTTCATCAGCGGCCAACGCCTGCTCGTCAGTGGTGGCGCTCCGGCATGAAGCCTCCGGGCAATGAGTGTCGCCGTGTCTGAGAGCTGGCCATACCTTCGGGCGCGTGCGGAGGCCGCGACTCCCGTCACGTTCGTCGAGCTGTTCTTCGACCTGGTCTATGTCTTCGCTATCACCCAGTTCTCCCAGTTGCTGCTCGACGACCTCTCCTGGCACGGCGCGTTCCGGGTTGGCCTGCTACTCGTCGCGATGTGGCAGGCCTGGATGTACGTCACCTGGATGACGAACTGGCTTGATCCGGAGTCAATGCCGGTCCGCGTCGTGCTGCTCGGCACTATGCTGGCTGCGCTCGTCGTCTCAGCGAGCATTCCAGCGGCGTTCGACTCCCGCGGGCTGTGGTTCGCGGGTGGGTACGTCGTCATGCAGGTGGGACGGACAGTCGCGATCCTCTGCCTGGTGCGCCGGCATCCCAGTCTCGGCGTAATCTTTCTCAAAGTCACGATCTGGCTCGCCGCTTCCGGCGTGCTGTGGGTAGCCGGCGGCTTCGCCGAGGGCAGGGACCGTGAGCTGTTCTGGATGGCTGCGGTCACAGTGGACAACCTGGCGCCGATCTCGGGCTTTTGGGTCCCGAGGCTCGGCAAGACGGCCCCCGTCGACCAGGCGATCACCGGCTCGCACATGGCTCAGCGCTGCCATCTCTTCGTGATGATCGCGCTCGGAGAGACGGTCATCGCCATCGGGGTCGCCTTCGCTGGGCGCGAGCCGACTGGTACCGCGCTTGCCGCGCTCGTCCTGGCGTTCCTGGAGTGCGTGGCGCTGTGGTGGATCTACTTCGACCGCGCTGCTCGCTCCGGAGCGCAGGTCATTTCCCGCTCCGACGATCCCGCACGGCTCGGCCGCTCGGCATACAACTTCCTTCACATCCCGATGGTGGCGGGCATCATCGCGGTCGCGGTGGCGGACGACGTCGTGATCGCCCACTCCACCGAGCAGCTGTCGGCGCCGGCCGTCCTCACGATTGTCGTAGGACCGGCGCTCTTCCTCGCCGGCGACCTGTTCTTCAAGCGGGCGCTCTTCGGCAGCGTGTCCCGGCCGCGCGTGGGCGCGCTCGCAGTCCTTGCCCTATTTGCCGCGACGCAGCAGTGGTTCTCGCCTCTGGTCCTCTTCGGGCTTACCACTGCCGTCGTACTCGTCGTCGCGGCGGTCGACACCGTCGAAGGACTGTCGGGTGATGTCGGACTGACGGTTCGTTGACCGCATGGACCTGGTGCATACGTGGGATACGAACCGGTGAATCATGGAGCCTTGATGGCACGGCCTGCGTAGCGTGCCCAAGGTTCAGCTGCCTTGTCTGCGTGGAGGAACGCCACCTGGGTGCTGTAGCCGAGAGCTTGGAAGACGGTTCCGCGATCAACAGCCAGACCTTCCGGCGCCCGGTCCAGGGAGTCCCTCCAAAGGAGCCGCACCCGTTCCCGATGGTGGCCTTCGACGTGCCGAGCGACACCCACTTCGCCGCCCTCAAGGAGCTGTTGGTCCGCGGCCGGGACGACGGCTGGTGGCACTTCGAGGTCGGCAGTGCGACCGACGAGTTCTGGAACGCGTAGGTCGCGCGGAGCGGCGCGTGCGCTCCAGAGTGCTCGTCAGGCGTCGCGTGCCGCGCGTGCCCAGGCGGTGTAGTCGCGGACGACGTGTTCGTTCATCGCTTCCTCGTGTCGGCGGCATCGCCGGCCCCGGCTCCTTCGCGCTCCTGGAGGAGCTCGGTCTCAAGATCGGCGATGCGCTTGTCGAGGAAGCGGTTGTTGTCCCGGGCGGCCTTGAGGCGGTCCTCGAGGGTCTTGTTGTCCTGCCGGACCTTAATCTTGAGGCTGTGGTTCTCGCTGACGATTCGCTGGACGGCGTCGGCCGGCAAACTGCTCTCGAGGTCCCGGATGCGGCCCAGCAGGGTGGCGATCTGGGCCCGCTGCGCGCGGACCTCCAGGTTGGCCGCCTTGATGATCTCCTCGGCGTTGAGGGCCCGCTCGCGCCAGGTCGCTTCGGCGTGGGCGGCCTTCTCCGTCCGGTCCTTGACCGTCTGGCCCGCAGCCGACTCGGCCGCGTCCTCCACGAGCCGTCGCGCTTCGCCGTTGTGGTAGAGGAACGTGCGTGAGACGTCCGCCCGGCGGGCGACCGCGGCGAAGGTCACCCGGGATCGTTCGCGGCGCATCTGCCCGAGGACGTCGCGGATCCGGTCGAGCATGAGGGCGGCGGCTTGCCGGCGGGCCGCGACCGCGGCGGCGGTCCGGGGCTCGGTCTGCGTGGTCACGAGACCTCCCCAAGGTCCAGCGCGTCCAGCTCGGTGTCGTCGGCGTCATTGAGCTTCGCGAGGTCGGAGGCTCGGAAGGCGGTGCTCCAGACGCGCTCGAAGTAGTCCTGGGGCCGTCGCAGGTCCAAGGAGAGCGCTTCTTCGAGCAGGTCCGTGCCGGCCAGCGCCCGCTCCAGGCCGGCGATGGCGCGGGCGGTCGGCTCGAAGACGCGGTGAAGGTAGTCGGCCGTGGCGTCGTCGGGAGCCCGTTCGGCGAGCGAGCTCCACTGCTGCTGCTTGCGCCGCCAGTAGACGAGGTCGGCGCCGGAGAGCACGAACTTGTCGCAGTTCTCGCAGTCCAGGTTCCAGGGGCAAGGCCCCGCCGTCGACGACGGGCTGGAAAGTGCAGAAGCCGCCCTCGGCCGGGGTGCTGCGGCGGCTGAAGTGTCCCCGGCAACGCAGCGAGCACGCCCCAGCCAGCCGCCGCCGGTACCGGTGAGGGGATGGCCAGCCGGGCACGCCGACCGCCACGGTTCATCGGGCGGCACGGAGAACCGGTACGCGGGACGCGATATGAGCGCGCCCGCGCCGCAGCCCCACAAGGCGGCCGCCGTGATGATCAGCACTGTCTCCACCGGACGGAGCTTAGGGTCTCGCCGATGCCGGGCTAGGACGGCACTACCGAGAGATCCACTGTGTCGCTACCAGCCCTGCACCGCGGACGCGGACGCGCCGGGCTGCGGGCCGAACCGGCTGGCGAACTCTTCGCGGACCCCGGGCGCGCTGAGGAAGAGGGCACTGCCTTCGAGGAACCGCGCCTTGTCGAGCTCCTGATCCAGGACGCGTCGGGCGTACACCGTCGGATCCTCATGCCGGTCGCGCGCCGCGCGCACAAGCTGCTCGTACTGTTCCTCATCGAGCTCAACGCGAAGTTCCCTGACCATGTCCTCCACGGTAGCCGGGTAATGTCGCCGGAGTTGAGCTCGGCTGCTTCGGTGTCCTGCGCTGACTGCGCAGCACGGGCCAGGTCCACCGAGCGAGCAACCACCGATTCGCCGTGGAGTACGCAGCGCCGGTCAGGATCAGGCCTGGTGCCAGGAACGCAGCCTCTCGGCGATGCCGTAAGAGTCGAGCCGCAGCCCCCGGATGTCGTAGATCAGTTCCCGCCAGAGCTCAAACTTCGTGTCCACGCGTTCTCCGGAGGCCTCTAGGTAGGCGATGGCGACGCCGTATCCGTACACCTCATTGCGGGCCGGGAGCGGGCGCAGCAGCACGCACTCCTCCAGCATGACCGCAGCCCGCCAGAAGGCGTCGGGATGGTGCTGATCATGCCGGGGCGGGTCGACCCGGTGGCGCTGGGCCATGCCGACGAGCACAGAGAAGTCGTTGACAGTCAGGTCGTCCCGGAGGATCTCTTCCTGGCGTTCGAGGAACCACCGGTAGTCGACGTAGACGACGGGAGGCACAGGTCAGGCCGCCCGCGAGGTGTCGTGCGCGACGGACGGCAGCCCGCCGAACTCGGCATCGAAGGCGTCCATGACGCCGGGCTCGCTGATCGCGCGGCGGAAGGCGGCGGTCGCCGTCTGCAGGGCTCGCTCTTGTTCCTTCTCCCCAGCCACCTTGGCGAGGTAGGCCTTTACAGACAGGCCTTCGGCAGCGGCGAGGCCCTGCAGGGTGTCCCTGGTGCTCGTGTCGACCTTGACAGTGGTTTCAGCCATACCCGTAGTATCCCGCACGGTATACGCGCCGCGCTACCTACCCGCTTGCGAGTGCACGCCGCTTCGCCCGCTCACGGGCGGCGCCGAAAGACTACGTCCGGGGTGCTACGCGTGCTTGCTCACGCTGAGAGGTGCGGGTAGGCACTGACGTCCTCCGCCTCTCTCTGCACGTGGTCCATCTCGTCCTCCATCCAGGCGTCGTCGGCGCCGACGACGGCCAGGTGGTCCCAGGCCCGGGCGCGTCATCCGCTTCGTCGGCGGTGAGACGGGTGCACTGCATCGTCGACTGCCACTTCGGCTCCTCAACAAGGATTCGACGTAGTCGTGCCGGACGCCGGGGGCGATCCTGCGCAGGCGGGTGGTGAGGTAGCGCCTGCGGCCGATGGTGCGGCGCCATCCCTCGGTGACCGTCTTGGCGAGGGTCCAGCTGGCTACGAGCACTCCCGCCAGCGTCCACACGTTGAGGGTGGTGCTGTACCAGGGCTCGGGATCAGGCTTCATCGCTGAAGGATCCCGTACCTCGCCCTCCCGTCCTTCATTAGGCAAGTCGGTTGTCGGGTGAAGGGCTGTCGGGTTTTGCGACGGCGATCTTCAGCCGACTGTTGTCGCAGTCTGTGACTGTCGGATGTTCCGTGCGCCTATACATCCTGGCGATGGCTGCGCACTGAAGTGCCATGGCCAGCGCCATGGCCAGACAGATTCCGGGCAGCCCCGAACCCGACAGGCTGTATGCAAGTGCGAGTTGGAGTGCCACGCCGCACACCGTGATCCGCGCAAGGGCGGCGCTGCCACCGCTGCCCTCGAACACCCCGCCCAGCGCGATGAAGCAAGCGAGAAGCACCAAGTACGGTCCCAGGCAGCGCAGATAGAGCGCCCCCGCCTCGGCCACCTCTCCCTCGCTGCCGAATGCACGCATGATCCACGGCCCGGCTGCGAGCAGTATTAGCAGAGCCGTGAATCCTAGCGATCCGGCGAGGAGCAACACCTGCCGTCCGATGGCCCGTCGCTCGTCGCGTCCGGCACCGAGCAGATGGGCGGTGCGGATGGCGGCAGCCTGGCGTACCGCGTAGAAGGCCATGGTCGCGACGTACATCGCCTTCGTCGCGATCCCGTACGCGGCGACCTCGCTGACGCCGATCCGGGCGACGATGGCGACGAGTGCGAGCGCCCCCGCCATTCGTGCGACGAAGTCGGCCGACATGGGAAGCCCGGTCGCAGCGGTCCTGCGCGCGTCGGCGCTGAGCGAACCGGCGCGGTTCGGGGCCGCCTGGGCTGCCTGCCGCAGTACGCCGTTGCGGTGCAGCGCCGCAAGGCCGCAGATGAGCGCGACTGTCCGGCCCAGCACTGTGGCGATCGCTGCCCCACGCACCCCGAGGTCGAATCCCAGGATGAACAAGGGGTCTAGCCCGAGAATCAGGCCGTTCGCGAGGATCGCCAGCTTCATTGGGGTGCGGGTGTCGCCCGCGCCTTTGAGGATGCCGTCTACGACGTTGGTGGCGAAGAACACCGCGATTCCTGGCAATGCGATCGCGAAATAGCCAGTGGCGAGGGGCAGCGAGTCGCCGCCGCTGCCGCCGAGAACGAGGTGGGCGAGCGGTTCGCGGCACAGGTATCCACCGATGGCGACCAGGGGTGTGACGAGTGCCCACAGGACCCATCCGCCGCGCACGGCGGATCGCATCGCTGCCGAATCCCCCGCTCCTCTGGCTCGTGCGACGAGCACAGTCGTGCCCGAGCCGGCGACGAGGATGACGCCGAGCAGTAGGTTCTCGACATTCGTGGCGATAGCCACCGCGGCAACAGCGCTCCCGCCGAGCCGGGCCACCCAGACCATGTTGATGATCCCGGCCGTGCCCCCCGCGAGTAGCTCGAAGTAGACCGGATACGCGAGCGACACCAGCCTGCGTCGGTGTTCTGCTGACCCCATGACCGCACCCCTCTTTTCGCTGTACCTCGTTTCGAGGTACAGCGAAAAGAGATAGCATGGCAGGACAGGACGGGCAAGCGCGCCGACAGGCACAGGAAGGAGCTCGGGGCATGCTGGAGCTGTCGATTCTGGGTTTCCTCTTCGAGGAGTCTCTGCACGGATACGAGGTGAAAGCCCGCATCCAGGGCCTCAGTGGCCACATCCGCCCAGTAAGTGACGGAGCGCTCTATCCCGCTATCTCCCGGCTCGTGAAAGCGGGTCTGGTCGAGCAGCACACCGAGCCTGGAAGCGGTGCCGCACCCCGCCGGATCCTGTCCCTGACCGAGGCGGGCCGCACCGAACTGCTGGCCCGATTGCGGCACCCCAAGGAGGCCGAAATCACGGATGGGCAGCGCTTCTTCACTCTGCTTGCCTTCCTGCACCATCTCCCGGACCGTGCCGAGCAGGCAGCGGTGCTGCGTCGGCGGCAGACCTTCCTCAACATCCCGGCGAGCTTCTTCTACCGCGATGGCGAGCCCATACGGGCTGAGGATGCGCCGGATCTCTTCCGGCAGGGCATGCTGCGCATCGCTCGCGCCACCGGCGCCGAGGAAAAGAAGTGGCTGGCCGAGGCCATCGGCAGCCTGGAAGGTTGAACACTGGCCGATGGAGGCGCTACCCCACCGACAGTCCGTTGGCACCCCGCGCCACCATGGGATGGGATGTGCCCATCTTCAGCCGGGCATTCGTTCAGTTCCTCTCGGGCCCGGAAGCCGCCTGACCTGCTGAGCCGCCGCGAGTTCCTCGCGGGTCTGCTCCAACTCCAGGGATAGCTCGGTGGCGGCGCGGAGCAGGGCGTGAACCCGTTCCCGCTCCGCTGCGAGTTCCGCTTTGATCTTCGTCAGGGCTTCGCGCAGCACGGTGTTCTCGTCGGCCATGCTCTGGACGACCTGCGGAGTGAAGTTCTGCGCCTTGGCCCGCGCCCGGAACTCGTCCACGAGCTCTTTGTGATCGCCGTAGACAACGTCGCGCCGTAGCCCGCACTCGGCGATCAACTCGGTCCCCGTGAGCTTTCCGACGGGCGAGCGCAAGGGCGTCCCGGCCAGAAGGCGTTCTGCGGCGGCCCGTATTTCCTGACGTTCGGCTTCCCGGTCTCGGTTCTTTCGCGTCATACGACCGGACCGCCTTCCATGTGCGTGGCTTCCGGACGTGACGCCTCGTGTTGCTCGATCACCGCGCAGATCTGCGCCGCCTGTGCGGCAGCTCGGTCCCGGCGCGGACGTGGAGTCATCGGGTCACGGGCTCTGATCTTGCTCGCCGTATCCATGCTGCTTCCCATCTGACCGGGCAATTCACGCTTCGGTCCGGCCGTACTGCCACGGAGTACTTCGACAAGTACCGGTTCGAGGGCGACCCGGTCCTGCTCGACGCGATCGCCCGGGAGATGGTTCCGCTGGTGCCGCCGGGCACCGAAGTCCTGGCCGGCCTGGAGATGGGCGGCATCCCGGTGGTGACCGCACTCGGCCGACACACGGGGCTGCCCTGCGCTTTCGTGCGCAAGCAGGCCAAGCCGTATGGCACCTGCCGTCTCGCCGAGGGCGCCGACGTCGAAGGCCGTCGAGTGCTGGTCGTTGAGGATGTGGTCACCAGTGGTGGACAGATCGTGCTGTCGACCGCGGACCTGCGGGGTCTGGGGGCTCAGGTGCAGGAGGCTCTGTGCGTGATCGACCGTGAGCAAGGGGGTGCCGATGCCCTCGCGGCCGAGGGCATCGGACTGTTGTCGCTGCTGACGGCCGCAGATCTGCGGGCCGCTGCCGTCTGATCGGCCGGGCGCCCTTCAGTCCGTCGTGGAAGTCGACCGGGCCACCATGACCATGGGCCCCGAACGCCCCGCCGCCAAACTCACCGCGTACGAGCGCCTCTACGGCTACGTACCCGGTCCCGGGGCGCCGGCCGACCCTCCAGGAACCGGCGGTTGAGGAGTGGCGGCGGCACTACCCGCTCTTCCCCCGCATCCTGTTCGTCCTGGACGGCACCGGACCCACCGGCATCGAGAACCGGGTCAGGGCCCTGCGCGCGGGGGTTGGGCTGCTGGCGCCGTCGGGCTTCGTGTACGACGTTCCCCGTCCTCACGGCGCCGCTGGCCGACCTGCTCCACCAAGGCCCCTCCACACCCGTATGGCGCCCCGTCCACGACCCTTACCAGCGAGTCCACTGGACTGGGTCCGGGCATCGGCAGATCTGAGGCGCGGCCGCTGCCTGGCGAACACACCGGAGGTGCTGACCAGCCGTGGTCGGGACTGCGTACAGCGCGGCCGTACCCGTGGTCGGGCCGCGGTTGCACCCGACCAGGACGGCGCGATCGTGGCCGTGCCCGTCAACATCCGTCCCCGGCCGGTCACGGGCCGACTGGTTCCTGCCGCAGGAGGTCGGGGCGGGCTTCGGCAAGGTCGAAGGCCCGCTTGAGGCCCTCCAGGAGAGCGGGCTCGATCCGGTAGATGCGTCGGCGGTCGTCGCGCTCCAGCAGGTTGGTCCGGTTATCCGGGCCGATCCTGCGCCGCACAGCGCGGATGCTGGTCAGGGTCCCGCCGATCTTCTTCGGCTCGATCGGCGTCGTGGGATGGCCGGCGAAGTGCTCCTGGACTTCGTCGAACGTTGCGGTGCCGCCCAGCTCGACCAGGCGGCGCAGTACGGCCCGGGCGCCGGGCATCACGGCCGCGACGGTGTCGAACAGCAGCCGGTCCGTCCAGCCCGCCCACAGGTCCTCGCCACTCAGGTCCGCCGGGTCCGGTCGGGGCGTCGGCGCGGCGGCTGCCGGCCAATCGCGCGCCACGGCGGTGGGGTTGAGTCCGTACGCGGCCTGCACGGCCGCGATCGCCTGCTCGTACGTGTCGGTCTGCGTGTCGATGGTCAGCTGCACACCCGCCCCCTCAGCGATCTCCGACACCATCCTGCCGTCGCCCCCAGTCTCCTGTCGCCCGACCGGCGGCAGGCCCAGACGGACACGGCGGAAGTCGCGGGCGGCGGCGCGTACCGCCTGCGCGCCGTCCCACTCGGTGCGGTACTCCACATCGGGCAGCTGCCGGCGCCGCACCAGGTTCTCCGCGACGTCGGCCACCGCCTGGGGCGTCGCGAAGACGGTGCGGAAGGTGGGGAGCACGCTGTAGAAGAGGACATCGGCGGGGCTCAGCCCGAGCAGGGCATACGCCCAGCCGGTGCGCTCCTCCCAGTGCAGCCGGATCCCGCCGCGGCCGCTGGTGCGGCTGGCGTCCCATGTCAGCCGCAGGTACGTGCCCAGTCCCTGCTCGAGGCCGTGGCAGTCGGCCCGCACCGTGCCCGGCGGGACGCTCCGGCCGGCGAGGGCCTCATCGACGGCCTGGACGTAGGGCCAGTGCGGCAGCCCCTGGGGCATTCCTGGCCATCCCGGCGGGTCAAGCAGCACACGCCTCACCTCCACACAGCAGGAACGGCTCGGTCATGAGGCGCGCCGGAAGACGGTGGCCGGGCCGATGATGCCGGGGCCGAACTTGTCCCGGCCGCGGTCGATGGCCGCCTCGGCCACCAGCCGGGCCTCGCGGGCGCCGTCGAGGCTGATCTGCTCTGCGGCCTGGTCGGCATCGACCAGGTCGTCGCCTTTGAGGGCGAGTCCGGTCAGGCGGCCGCGCTGCAGACCGGCAGCATCCATCAACTGGTAGGCCAGGACGCGCAGATCGTCGTCATGCGCGGACGGCTCAGGCAGGCGGCGGGTCTTCTCCCACGATGTGCCGCCGGCGAACTTCAATGTCAGCGTCAGCGCACGGGCCGCCTGGCCGCGCCGGCGCAGCAGGATGCCGAGGCGGACCACGAGGTCGAGCAGGGCGGCGCGGGCGTCGGCGCCGTCCAGGACGTGCCGGTCGAAGGCCCGGCGGACGGTCGCGGCGGCGGGCAGCGTGCCACATGAAAGGCACCCGCCTGCGCCCCGTCGACCGCGACGAAGCCCGCCGCCTGCTCACCGCCGGACTCCGCGCCTGCACCCACTGCCAGCCCGACGTCCAGCTCCACATCCTCGACTTAGCCACCCGGCCGATACGGCGGCGGGTGGCTGGCGCCGGCCGCCCGGGGCGCGTTGATCGAACGTCAGTACCAGCTGGTCGTAAGCTGCAGCCGCAGTGGCCCCCACCGGTCACCCAGAACAGGACCACGCGATGACCACCACCACTCCCGCTCCCCCGGTCGCGGAACCGGACCCCTCCGCCCTGACCTGCCCCGGCGGCCTGGTCGGCCCCTGTTCCGGATGCCAGCGTCCCACCCACGTGTACGGCAGCGGCGGCAGCCCGTTGTGCCAGTGGTGCATGACCCCCGTGATGGAGAAGTGGGGCCCGGGCGTGCGCTTCGTCAGCACGCGCTCCTAGACCAGCTCGCCACGACCATGCCCGTTGCGGACTCGGTCGGGTGAAGCTGCCGGCACCGGAGAACTCCCGGGGGCGCCAGCGCGTAATGCCGTGCATGAGGCCGATCAACGAAGCACATGTGGCAGTACCGGGGCTGGCCGTGGTGGAGGTCGCCGCTGCCGATGACGCATCCGCGTTCGCGGTCCAGGAGCTGCTCGCCGCGCGGTGGGCCATCGCGCCGGCGGACCGCACCACCCGGGAGCCCGGGGAGCCCGGCGTGCGACGTCGCTGCTTCCTGGACCTGCGCCAGGAGCCCGATTCGTAGGATCGGCGAAGCAGCTGCCCAGTGAGCATTGTGCATCGTGATGTTGCTGGTCATGGGTCTGGTGTGCGCGGGGTTCGGGATGCTCATGCTGGTCGTGGGTGGATGACTTCGGTGAAGATCGTCGGTCACCGGGAAACTTCACGGTTGGTGAGGACGAGCAGGGACCTGACCAGGGTGGTCGCCCACGTCGGGTCGGTGCGGACCTTGCCGAGCACGCGCCAGTTCTTGAGGTGGGCGAAGCTGTGCTCCACCGGTGCCCGGACCGCTGCCAGTGCGGTGTTCGACAGCTTCTGGCCGCGGGTCAGGGGCCGGTTCCGGGTGGCCTTGTAGCCGGTGATCACCGCCGGGTCGGCGTCGGGACCGCTGTCGTCGAGCCCGACGAAGCCCAGGTCGGCGATGGCGCCGAGACCGGCCGCCCGCAGCTTGGCGGTGAGCTGGTCGTGTCGGCAGGCGGTGATCTCCGAGGTCCGTCCGGGCCGGGCCGCCGAGACCCAGAGCAGTCGGCCGCGGTCGTCGGTGAGCGCGATGACGAGCAGGCCATGGCATTTGCTCTTGCCGGAGTAGTTCTTCCGGTTCTCGGTTCCGGTGCGCCGCCGGGTGCGGATCAGCGTGCCGTCCAGCAACACCACCCCGCCACCCTTGTGGGCGATCTTTTTGAGGGCGCGGTCCAGGCGCGGGGCGCGGGCAGCCAACAGACCGACGACCTCCCGCACCCACCGGGTCACGGTGGTGCGGTGTATCCCGTTGCCGCCGGCCAGGTCGCCCGGCCGCTGGTCACAGCGCAGTACCGCCAGCACGATGCCCGCGATCTTCCCCGCGGGCAGGGACCGCCACCTGGAGTCAATCTTTTTCAGATGGCCGCGGATCAGGTCAGCGAGCCAATTCAGGGTGGCGCTCGACAGCGGCAGGCGGGCGGTGTAGACAAGGCCGTCAGGGTCCCCGACGGTGCTGTTGGCTTTCTTCACACCAAACTCAACTGCCGCCGGGGGCCCGCCAGTTACGCCCTGCCGCGCGCAATCACAACCGCGCGGTGAATCGCCCGTCGCCCCGTTTGTGCAGCCAGCCTCGGTCGGCGAGCTTGGTCATCTTCGCCCGCAGCGGCTCCAACTTGCCGCGCGCCGAGGTGTCCAGGCTCAGCCGCTCACCGACCGCCCTGACCTGCACCGGGCCGTCTGCGTCCCGCACGATCGCCAGGATCGTGCGGTAGTCGTCGGGCAGCGCGACCTCGTCCTCAGCCTCACTGCGGTGCGGAATCAACAGGACTGCCCGGCCAGCCACCCGGGCGGGAGTTGGGGCGACGGCAGCGGTGTCCTGTTCCGCGGCCCGGTCCTGCTCGGCCAGCCGGTTCAAAACCCGCTCGGCGACGATCAATTCCTCCCGCTCGGCCTGGACCTCCTGCAGCTGCTTGGCCAACTCCTCGGCGAGTGTGTCCAGTTCACCCCGGCGAGCCGTGATCCGCTCCAGCTCCCGCATCCCCACGCCCTCCCACAGTCTCCCGACGTACCGGTCCGGTGACGGATCGTAAAAGCGGCAGCACGGTCACCGCAGCCGAACCCGACAACGCCCCCGGCCGACATGCCAGACGATCTTCACCGTGGACACCGACCGACGATCAGCGCGAGTATCCCGCCCGCACCTCACACCAGTCCCGCGACCTGCGAACTTCACGATGCACGGGTTTCAATCTCCCGCTACTGCGCATCCGTCAGTTCGCGTCGCCGCACCATACGGCCCCCATCCCAGCCCCGACCCTGATCCAACCACCCAGCAAGAGCCATCAGAAACGACCTAACGGGCTGAGTCAGGAGTGCGCTGCGGAGCAGCCAGGACCCAGGCGGCGAAGGCTTCGACGCCGTCCACGACTGCCTCGAAGCGCGGGGAGTGGAACAGGTCGAACGCGTGCTGTCCGCCGGGCAGTTCGGCATAGACCACGGTGCTGTCCGAGACACGGCGCAGCCGGTCGACGAAGTTCCGAGCGCCCTCGACGGTCGCCAGCGCGTCCTTGGTGCCGTGGGCGATGAGGAACGGTGGCGCACCGGGGTTGAGGTACGCATACGGTTGGTTCGGGGACGGCGTTGCGTCGGGCTCCTCGCCGAAGAAGTGGCCGTAGTAGCCATAGAGGCAGATCGCCGCGGTGACCGACGTGTCGGCCGACTCGAATCCGGGCTGGAACACCGGGGCGTTCGGCGTGAGCGCGCACACGGCCGCCAGGTTGGAGCCGGCGGAGCTGCCCGCCACGAACAGCCTCGACGGATCGGCGCCGTACTCGGGCGCATGCTCGCGGACCCAGGCGATGACCTTCTTGGCGTCGATCTGGTGGCCGGGGAAAGTCGTCTGGGGCCGCAGCCGGTAGTTGGCGCTGATGCATACCCACCCCTGACCGGCAAGCCGGTAGAGCAGGGGCCGTGCCTCGCGGTTCTTCGCTCCGCTGGTGTAGCCGCCGCCGTGGAAGTAGACCAGGACCGGCGCGTTCCGCGGTGTGTCGCGGCGGCGGTAGATGTCGAGGAGATTCCGGCGCCCGGCGTCCCCGTAGCGGATGTTGGGGATCCGCTCCACGTCACGCCGCCGCATCAGGCCCGGCAGCAGCAGGATGCGGGCCCAGGGCCGGTGGCGGCGCAGCGGTGCGTGCACACGATCCCGCCAGCCGATCCCGAGGCCCTGCTCAAGAGCCCGCCCGACCACCTGATCCGTCCGCAGGCCCCGCCAGGCGGAGACAGCAAGGCCGACGGTGGCGACGGCGGCCACCGCGGCCGCCACCCTGGCGCCCGCCGAATCCAGATCGCCCTGGGCGGCGGCCAGTGCCGTGGAGGCCACCAGGACATAGATGCCCACGAACGGCACCTCGTTGAGGCCCAGGCCGAACCAGAAACTCAGGGTCCCCAGTGGCCGAGGCCGACGTGGCGCGACAACGGCGAAGAAGGTGCACCAGGTTAAGAGCGCGGTCGTCGCCACATATCCCATCGGCATGTCCATGAACGTAACACTGTCAACTCTGGGAAATCTCCCGGGACTTCCCCGCCCACCTCCGCCGTCGCGGGTCACTCGTTCGTGAAGATCCAACGAACCCGGTTCAACATCAGCGCACACACGCGTTCTCGGCGAGGTCCGCACCGACCCGAAGTGGGCGACTGCTCTGGTGAGGGCCCTGCTGGTCCTGACGAACCGCGAAGTCTCCCGGTGACCGACGATCTTCACCGAAGTCGTCCGCCCACGACCAGCACGAGCACCATGAACCCCGCGCACACCAGACCCATGACCTGCAACTTCACGATGCACACCACTCAGTGGCCGTGGACCAGGTGAGCGTTCCTCGATCCGGGCCACCACACTGCCCGGGGTCAGGCACTGCGCGGTCGGCGTCCCGACGTCTTCTTCGCCGCCGTCTTCTTGGTGGTCTTCTTCGCGGCGGCCTTTTTGGCCGGCTGCTTCTTCGCTGCCGTCTTCTTCGTGGTCTTCTTCGCCGGCAGGTCGTGCACTGCGGCTTCCGCGCCTTCGCCGCGGGAGGCTTTGGCCTGCTGCACGGACTGGGTCAGGGCGGCCATGAGGTCCAACACCTTGCCCGGCTCCCCGGGCTCCGGCGCCTCGGGCAGCTCACGGTCCTCCCGCTTCGCTTCGATGATCTTCGCCATGGCGTCGGTGTATTCGTCCTGGAACTCCGGCCCGTCGAGATCCTCACGGCTCATTGCTCTCCATCAGAGCGAGCGCCCCCTCGATCTCGTCCTCCGTCAGCTCCACGGGCGGCGGCAGCAGCTCAGAAGGCTCACGGATCTCGTCCGGCCAGCGCATCGCGTGCAGCACGATCACGTCCTCGCGCACCCGCAGCAAGCCCAGCCTCTCCCTGCCGGACCAGGCGTACTTCGCGACCGCGACCTTGGACGAGCGTCCGAGGGCCTGGACGAGTACTGGTGATCCTGGTTATCCATAGCTGCGGAATGGGCCGCCGGTCGGGGCCAGGCAGGAGCAGCTATCGGTTGAGGTCACGACGGTCGGCCTTACATAGCGGCGCGGTGCGGGAGTGGATCTTGATCATCCTCTGCACCAAGTCAAGTCGCGCGAACCCTGCAGGCAGGGGCGGAACAGACGAGGGCGCCCGCGCCATTGGGCCGATCGCGAGCAAGTTCCTCGCCCAGGACGACAAGGACGGCGCACTGCCGACCTTGTACACGGCGACACAGGACCTTCCGGGCGCGAGCCACGTCGGCCCCGACGGTCGCGGCGAGCCGAAGGGTGACGCCGGAGGAGATCACATCAGCGCAAGGCCGCTGAGCGTGGGGCTGCGGGCCGCTGCCGCTGCCCGCCTCCACAGCCAACTCGAAAGCGGGACGTTCATCCCGTATAGTTAATCGGGATAGTCATCCCGCTTATGGGTGGCCGTCCATCCCCACAGGAGGTTTACGTCATGAGCAAGGTCTGGTTCATCACCGGTTCGTCGCGCGGCTTCGGCCGCGAGTTCGCCCTCGCCGCCCTGGAGCGCGGCGACAAGGTCGCGGCCACCGCCCGGGACACCAAGGCGGTGGCCGACCTGGTCGAGCGGTTCGGTGACGCCGTGCTGCCGCTGCGTCTGGACGTCACCGACCGTGCGCAGGTGTTCGAGGCCGTCACGGCGGCCAAGGAGCGGTTCGGCCGGCTGGACGTGGTGGTCAACAACGCCGGTTACTCCCTGATCGGCGCCGTGGAGGAACTCGGCGAGCAGGAACTGCGCGACCAGCTGGAGACCAATGTGTTCGGCGTCTTCCACGTCACGCAGGCGGTACTGCCCGTCCTGCGTGCGCAGGGCAGCGGCCACATCGTCCAGATCTCCTCGGCCATGGGGGTGGCCACCTTCGGCGGCGCGGGCGGCTACAGCGCCTCCAAGTGGGCGCTGGAAGGCCTGAGCGAGGCACTCTCCCAGGAAGTCGCGGCCTTCGGCATCAAGGTCACGGTGATCGAACCCGGCGGCTTCGCCACCGACTTCGCGAGCTCGTCGGTCTTCACCGCGCACCGCCAGGACGCCTACGGCCCCCTGCACGCGTCGCTGAACGAGATGGGCGCCTCCACCCAGATGCCCGGCCCCGAGGGTGTTGGCGGTGCGATCCTCCAGCTTGTCGACGCCGAGGAGCCGCCGCTGCGCGTGTTCTTCGGCGAGGAGCCCTCCCAGTGGGTGCCCGCGGTGTACCAGCAGCGCCTGGCCGAGTGGGCCGAGTGGGCGCACGTGTCCAAGGCCGCGGAAGGCAAGTAGAAAACCCCCGGCCCGCGGGCCACGACACGTCGGGCCGATGCGGCCCGCCAGTGACCGTGGAGCTGCGGGCCGCTACCGCCGCCCATACCAACAGGAGGTTTACATCATGAGCAAAGTTTGGTTCATCACCGGCGCGTCGAAAGGCTTTGGCCGCGAGTTCGCCCTCGGCGCCCTCGAGCGTGGCGATAAGGTCGCAGCGACCGCCCGCAACACGGACACTCTGAGTGGCCTGGTCGAGCAGTACGGCGACGCTGTCCTCCCGGTCGAGCTCGACGTCACCAACCGCGACCAGGTGTTCGCTGCGGTGAAGTCCGCGCACGAGACGTTCGGGCGGATCGACGTCGTCATCAACAACGCGGGCTACGGGCTCTTCGGAACGGTCGAGGAGATCACCGAGCAGCAGCTGCGCGACCAGATCGAGACGAACCTGTTCGGTGTTTTCCATGTCACGCAGGCGGTCCTCCCTATCCTCCGCGAGCAGCGCGCGGGCCACATCATCCAGATCTCGACCATGGGCGGCATCGTCGCGTTCCCGACTCTCGGTGCCTACCATGCGTCGAAGTGGGCGCTGGAAGGGATGACGGACGCACTCGCCCAGGAAGTCGCCGGCTTCGGCATCAAGGTCACCCTGGTCGAACCCGGCGGCTTCGCCACCGACTGGTCCGGTGCATCCGCCATCGTCGCCGACGCGCATCCCGCGTACGCGGCTCTGCACGAGAACATGGCCGCGCGGCGGGCGCAGGTCGTCCTCCCGGAGCCGGTCGGCTTCAAGTCCGCGATCCTCACGATCGTCGACGCCGAGGAGCCGCCGCTGCGCGTGTTCTTCGGGGAGGGGCCGACTCTGATGGCACCGCAGGTCTACCAGCAGCGCCTGGAGACCTGGGCCGAGTGGGCGCACGTGTCCAAGGCCGCGGAAGGCAAGTAGAAAACGCCCGGCCCGCGGGCCATGACACGCCCACACCACGGCGTGCACCCGCACCGCCGGCACCTGAGAGAGCCCGGGTGGCACACCCGCCCAGGCTCCCTCACCCCCGCAGGCAGCAGGTCCTTCTCCAGCGAAATTCGACGTCACCCGCTTCCGCAAGCGCCATGCCGCCCCCGTTGCGGATGCCTCTCGGTCGGCAGCCCGGGCAACTCGCCCCGCACAACCAACAGCAGCACAATCAGGAGTGGGCCGGCCGGGCCCACCCCTCCCACGCCATCGAGGCCCACTGAAGGGAGCCCCGTCATGCCCACCACCAAGCGTCGCGCACTGATCATCATCTCGTCCGGCCGCCAGCTGCCGCTGGCCAAGCCGGCCGAGGTCAAGTCGATCTCGACCGGGTTCTTCCTGGTCGAGATGGCTCAGGTGCTCAAGGAGTTCGAGAAGGACTACGAGTTCACCTTCGCCACCCCCGATGGCAACGCCCCGCAACTCGACATCAACGGCATGGCCCTGTCCATGCACTACATCGAGAAGATCGGTGCCAAGACCATCCCCCTGCGCAGGCAGCAGCGCCGCCGCTCGTTCGACGTCAACGGCTTCCGGCAGCGCCACCCCGAGCTGGTCGCCCGCCGCGAGCAGGAAGTGCGGCTGCTGGAGCGGCACATCGGCCGGATCCCGGTCTCCGAGCTACTGCCCAACAGCGAACCGGAGCTCGCCGAGTACCGCCCCGAACTGATCCGCCGCCTCGACAAGCTGCCCGCAGGCACCTTCCACTCGCTGCAGGAACTCGTCCAGCGCCACCGCGACCCGGCCGATGCGTTCACCTTCGCCGACTTCGACTTCATCCACACCCCCGGCGGCCACGCCCCCATGGTCGACTTCCGTGACAACCCGTGGCTCGGCGAAACCCTCCACACAGCCCGGGAGAACGGCGTCACCATCTCGTTGATCTGCCACGCGCCCATCGGGGTGACCTCCACCCGGCAGCGCATCGACGCGCAGGGCGCCGCCTACCCTGTGAAGGACAATCCGTTCCTCGCCGCCCCCATCGCGACCGTCCCCAAGATGGGCGAGCTGTTCGCGCTGAGTTTTCTCTACCCGCACGTCCCCGGCAAGAAGACCCGACTGCCCTACTTCGTCGACGTGGCCATCAAGGAAGCCGGCTTCACCGTCGCGTCCTCCCTCAACATGTCCGCCCCGCAAACGGCCTATGAGCCGGCCGTGCGGCTGCTCACCGGCAACGGCCCACAGGCCATCGACAAGCAGACCGCCGAACTCCGCAGCATCCTCACCCACAGCCCCGCTGCCCGCCGGACCAGCAGCAAGCAGGCGAGCACGTAGCGGCGACCACACGCTGTGCCGTCCAGGCAGCCGACGACACGGTCGAGCAGACGAGACAGGTACGGAGGCGGGCCGATACGGCCCGCCTCCGTACCTGTTCTGGTTCCGCCGACAGATACGCCTTCGACGATCCGGACGTCCTGCGGCACCGTGCGATGCCGGTCTGTAGCTCCGGCAAGGAAGCCACCGTCCCGGACCCGGAAGCACACGACCACTGGCGCGCCCTGCTGGAGGCCCGGCCCGACGACGAGCCACTGTGGACCTCACCGACCGCCGTGCTGGACTACGTCGAGAGTCGGCGCGACACCATGCCGCTGAACCACCGCCTCAAGGCGCAGTCGCCGACTCTCGCGCAGTCCGCCCACTTCTTCAGCGACCACCTGCGCACCGGCCTGCGCACCTGGGTCCTGGGCCGCGTCCCGGACGACGACACACTGATGGCACCCTGCAACTGAAGCAAGCGGGCGCCTCTTCCCCGATCCTCGACGCGGTCGGCAGACGCCGCTACCGCTGGGCGCGCAACCCCGCGCACGCCAGGTCGATCATGCGCTTGCGCGCCTCCGGGTCGGAGCCCTGCTGCTCCCGGGCCAGACAGCCGACCATGAGCGCCTTGACGTCGGCAGGCACGACGTCCGGCCGCACGGCGCCGGCCTTCTGCGCACCGACGAGCAGTTCCTCTTCCACGGCCAGCAGATTGTGCTCGGGGGCCAAGGCCACCGAGTGGACATCGAAGCCTGTCCCGCTCATCGCCTGCGACAGACCGAGATTGACCGCGCTGTGCTCGACCAACAGGGCGAAGAACTCGAAGAACGCTGCGCCCGGATCACGGGTGGCGGCCAGTTGCCGGGCCCGGTCGACGATTTCGGCCACCAGATGCAGCACGATCGCCTCGTACAGCGAGTCCTTTGTCGGGAAATGGCGACTGACCGTCCCTGTGCCCACACCGGCCCGCCGGGCGATCTCCGCCACCGGCACCGAGAGCCCCTCGGCGGCGAACGTCTCCAACGCCACCTCCAGGACACGCTTGCGGTTGCGCTCGGCATCAGCACGCATCAAAGACCCTCAGACTTCCGACCAAGCGGGACAACTGTCCCGATTGTAGTGGACCAGCCTTCCGGGATCACCACAGAAACGGGATTGCAGTCCCGTATAGCGAATCGGGCAGGCATCACGGTCGCGGGAGGCGTGTCATCCGCGCGTTGGGGCACTCCTCGTGCCCGGCCGAGGAGATCATGGAGGCGGCGGGGATGTCGCCGGTGCGAGCAAAGCCGAGAACTGGGGGGATCGCCGAGCGGCGCGGCCACGCCCGCTTCCTGGCCGAGCAGCCGCCGTACTCCATTGTCAGCCGTGCGGTCGAGGTCGCGGCCCCGACCACCGGGCCAAGCTCAGCCCGCCTATGTTCGACACGGCCAACCCAGCATCCAGGTCTATGAGCAGGCTCGCTGCTCGCTGCCTGCATGCCGACAGGGACGCCCCCTATTCACTCACGCCGTGGCCTCCGTTCTTCGAGAGTGTCGCCGCAAGCATCCGATGCTGGTCTCCGCTCTTCGAGCGGCGGCTGAGTTCGGCGGCGTACTGGGCGCTGGGGGCGCCCGCGGCGGCGGCCCAGCCAGTGGCCGCTCCGATGGAGATGCCAAGGACCTCGCTGAGGACGGCGGGGGGCATCTGCGCTGCGAGGTCGATCAGCGCGCTGTTGCGTCCGCGCCGGGAGGGCAGGCCGTAGGACGCGAGGCGCGTGCGCAGTTGGCAGGAGCTGCGGTGGCGGCCCGGGTGGGCGCCGGGCAGGACCCAGGAGTGGTCGGTGCTCCGGCCGAGCGCGAGGGCACCGTCGCGGTCTTCAGCGAGGTGGATCAAGAGCTGGTCCAGCGGTGGGGGGACGGTTATGGGATGGGGCCGAGGGCGAGACGGACGCCTTCGTCGGTGGTGAGGACCTGGCCGGTGGTGAGACTGGCAATCTTGGTGAGGGGCTGGCCGTAGAGGAGGACCAAGAGGCCGGCGACGCGGTCGACATCGGTGATGGAGTCGTCGTGCAGGAAGCGGTGGACCAGGCGCCAGCGGTCGGCGTCGTCGGGCAGCGTCCGGTATGGCCTGCCGCTGGGTATCGGCGGGAAAGTGATCGGGCGCCGAATGTGGTTGTGGCGGGCGGCCCACCGGACGAAGTTGCGGGCCTTGAAACGCATCACGGTGCCCTCTGCGAGCCAGGTGTCGATGTCGTGCTGGCTGCAGGTGGTGAGCGCGGTGCCTTGCTCGCGCAGCCAGTGGAGGAACTGGGCGGACTGGGCGAGGCAGTAGCGGACGTCGGCCGCGGTGTAGGCCGACAGAGGGCGGCCGGGGTGGTGCTTGTGGCGTAGTCGGCGTAGGTAGTGCCAGGTGACGAAGGCGTGCAGGAGCCGGCGCTCGCCAGGATCGGTGGTGTTCTTGAGGAACTGGGAGACCCAGCGTTCCAGCGCGGCGAGTTGCTCGTCGCGTTCGGGCAGCACGTGGGTCGCGACGAGGATCATGCGGAGCTGGCGGGTGCGGTCGGCCGGGGCGAGCTGGTCGAGCATGTCGTGGGTGACCGGCACACCGGCGTCGCGGATCTGATTGGGCAGCGCTGCCCGCCCGGGTCTGTTCAGCCACTCCGGTACCGAGGACGGCTTGCCGCTGGCCAGCGCGCGGAAGACGGGTTCCAGACCGGGGGCCACGATGCCGTGGTCGTCACCGAGGGCTTCACGCAGGCGGTCGGGTGCGGCGCAGGCTTCGCACAGGCCGTTGCGAGCGGGGATCGCGATCGTGCCGCACTCCGGGCACGGCTGCCTGCGGGTGGGGTCGTTGCGGTAGCAGGGCTCGCACACTGGATCGCCGCTGGTTCGACGTGTGCTGACGCGTGTCTCGTGCCCGCACCGGGCGCAGGTCTTGACGATGACGTGGCACGAGCGGCACAAGGGATCGCCCTCGGCGGTCCGGGTGACGACGCGTCGGCGCCGGCCGCAGCCGCTGCACTCCTCAGGCCGGTGGGAACACTCCGGGCACCGGGGCGAGGCGGTGTCCGCGCGGTAGCACGGGGTCATCCGTCGGCAGACGGAGCACAGGGCGACGGGGGCCCGTACGCACGCGAAGCACACGCCCGCATGGTCGCCGGTCTGGCGGACCTCGCCCGCACGACCGCATCGGGCGCACGGTTCGGGGTTGGACCGGTCTCGGCCGTAGCACGACCGGCACAGGCGCTGCCCGTTATGGCTGCGCCCGTATGCGCGGCGTTCCTCGCCGCACGCGGAGCATCGTTCGACGCGCATGCGCTGCGGGCACCAGGAGCAGGAGCGCAGTCCGCCGTGGGTCGTCGTCAGCCGCACCATGCGTCCGCACCAAGGACACGGCGGCACCACGGCGTTGCGGGCCCCGCGCTCGTTGAGGAGTTCGAGGAGAGTGACGAGGTGAGCCGAGCCCTGGGCGCCGCCGCCGGTGAGGAGCGAGGGGATGGCCGCAAGCTCGCAGGCGAGCTTGCGGACGGCGAACGGTTTGGGCGCTGCCTGCCGCAGGATCTCCTTCAGCGTCGCTTCGTCCAGGCCCGTGTCCAGCCGGACCAGGTGAGCGAGGACCGCAGCCGGGTACTGGTCGGGATCATCCCGCCGGGCGCCCTGGGCGCACTGGCTGCGCCCGTGTCGGTCCCGGCGGGCCACCGACCGGACCACCCCGCAGACGCTGCACACCTCCTGGCGCGCGAATCGCCGGTGTCCGCAGGTCCCGCAGATCCGTACCGCCCCTTCAAGGTAGGGCAGCGGCCTCTGCCGGCCACAGCTTCCGCAACCGGCCGGTACCACGCGCGTGGCCCCGGCCCGCCGCAGCGCGGCGATCAGCTCCCCGGCGATGCGCGGGCCCTGCGGTCGGCCAGAAGTCAGCAGGCCGGGGTCCTCCTGCAGGCCGCGGGCAAGACGGCGTCGCCGCGTCCGGTCCGGTGCCACCTGCGCCACCGCCATCGCCACAACATCCGCCCCCAGCTCCGCGCTCAGCACCGCCCGGCGGATCACATCGTCCGGATCGGCGGCATAACCCGGCAACTCCTCGGCCGTGCTCACCCGTCGGAATCCTTCACGATGCGGGCCCGCCGGGGCCTGAACGACCCGACGCCCAATCCACCGCCGTCGCCGGCAGCGCGCCGACGCGTCGGGGAGGCGGCGGCCACAGGCTCGATGAGCTCCTCCATCCGACAGTCGAGAATGTCCATCAGCGCCACCAGCGTCCTCAGGCTGAGCCGCTCCGGCTTCTCGACCACCAGGCGGTAGACCTGGCTCGGCGACAGGCCGATGCCCCGCTCGGCCAACAAGGGCCGCAGGTCAGTGGTGGAGAGCATGCCCCGGCTTGCCATGATCGTGCGCAGGTGCCACTGGTAGTCGAGCTTGCCAGTCATCACATCTCCTGGTCTGCGGCATACGCCCGGTCAAGAGCCTTGCGCATCATCGTGTCCATGAAGTCTCCGCTGACTCCCGTGTAGATGGCCGTGGTTGACGCAAACCGGTGCCCGACCTGCTGCTGCACGAACAGCGGCGTTGTTTCTGCCCCCGGCGCGGGCCTCACCTGCCCAGTACAGAAGCCGCATGCGGTAGAGCCGCTTGTCCAGCAGGCTGCTGATCTCCTCGAAGACCTGGAAGGCCTGGCGGCGCTGTTGCTCGCGCCGCTCCGTGTCGTGCTGGTGTGTCCAGGTGCGGCGCTGGAAAACGTATCCCAGTGCTCCCCCGAGCACGCTAGTTGTGCTGTCTCATGAGGTTGGTGCCACGAAGTCCTCGAATGTGGGCTTGCTGCGGGCGGTCAACGCACCAGGGGGAGGAAGATCGTGTCGACAATCTCCTCGATGACGTGATCGGGTACCGGGGCGAAGGTCGAGAGGATCTCGTGGCGCAGCAGGACGAAGGGGAGGGTCTTGATGCGCTCGGTAAGGAGCTCCGGCTTGATCTCGCCGCGGTCGACGGCGCGGTCGAAGAGGGTGTCGAGCGCTGCTTTGCGGCCCGTCGCGACGGGATCGAACAGGCTGCTGGGGCTCCTTCCGGTTTCCCGGTAGTAGCTGGCCAGGTGCGCGTACATCACGGTGACCAGCTGCACATGAGCGGTGCCGATCTCCCGCATGAGTGTGAGGACGTCCTCCCGCAGACTTCCCTTGTCGGGAACGGCGGGGCGGGACTTTGCCAGGATGTGGACGATGGTTGCCCGGATGAGTTGGTCGCGGTCAGACCAGCGTCGGTAGAGCACCGGAGGGCTGGTGCCCGCGCGCTTGCCGACGGCGTCCATGGTGAATCTGGCGTAGCCGTTGTCAACGAGCTCTTCCCAGGCCGCATCGAGGAGCGCCTTCTCCAGTGCTGCACCGCGGCGGCGCTGAGTCATCACTCACCCCTTCCCTCGTAGATAGATTTGCCTTTCTTAAGATACCGGCTTACCTTGAAGGGAGTAAGAAAGAGTCCTCTATCCTATAAGGCGCTGACCGTGAGCACATCCAACGAGGCCGGGCCCGCCCCCGCCGATACCGGCCGCGTAGACCCCGCCGTGTTGCGCATGGCGATCACTCTCATCGTCGGCGCCCTCGGTGTCGTCTTCGACACCACCATCATCAGCGTCGCCCTGAACAGCCTGGCCAAAGACTTCGACGCCCCGCTGTCAACGATCCAATGGGTCAGTACCGGCTACCTGCTGGCCGTCTTCATAACCATCCCGCTCGCCGGATGGGCCCAGTCACGGATCGGCGGCCGGCGCCTGTGGATCGCCGCTCTGGGCGGGTTCCTGGTCGGCTCGGTCCTGAGCGCCCTGGCCTGGAGCGTTACGAGCCTCATCGTCTTCCGTCTCGTCCAGGGCCTCGCCGGCGGCATCATGATGCCGCTGATGTACACCCTGCTCATGCAGGCCGCCAAGGGCCGCAACATCGGCAAGGTCATGGCCGTCATCACCGTGCCCACGGCGCTCGGCCCGATCCTCGGCCCGGTCCTCGGCGGTCTCATCCTCCACCTGGCCGACTGGCGATGGCTGTTCTTCATCAACATCCCCTTCTGCCTCGTCGGCACGTGGCTCGCCTGGCGCAACCTGCCCGATGACCGGCCCGCAGCCGACAGCCCCGGTGCCCGCCTGGACGTTGTCGGCCTGCTCCTGCTGTGCCCGGGTTCCGCAGCCCTCATCTGCGGCCTCTCCCAGGTCGACGGCAGCACGGACTTCGCCACCGCCAAGGTCCTCATTCCGCTGCTCGCCGGGCTTGCTCTGGTCGGGAGCTTCATCGCCTGGGCGCTCGCCCGTGACACCGGCTCACTGGTCGACGTGCGGATGTTCCGACACCGCTCGGTGGCCTCGTCCTCCACCCTGCTCTTCCTCGGCGGCATCTCCCTGTTCGGTTCGATGATGCTGCTTCCCCTGTACTTCCAGCAGGTCCGCGGCGCAACCCCACTCGGCGCCGGACTGCTGCTCATCCCCCAGGGACTCGGTGCCCTCGTCGCCCGCGGCCTGGCAGGCAAGTACATGGACCGCGTCGGCCCCCGCGCGGTGGCCCTCGTATCCACCGCCTTCGTCGCCGCATCCACCGTGCCGTTCGCCTTCGTCACCGCCGACACCAGCGAAATCCTGCTCATGGCCGCCCTGTTCATCCGGGGCATCGCCCTGGGCGCTGCCATGATCGCGCCCATGGGCGCCGCCTTCGTAGGGCTGGAGCACGAGGAGATCCCTGACGCCAGCATCATCACCCGCGTCGCCCAGCAGATCGGCGGCGCAGTGGGCGTCGCCATCCTCATCGTCGTCCTCCAGCAGAACATCGGCGACGCCCACACGCCCGCCGCCCTGGCCAACGGCTTCGATCACGCGTTCTGGTGGTGCGTGGCCCTGACCGCCGCCGCTGTCCCGCTCTGCCTGCTCCTGCCCAGCCTCCCCCAGTCGACAGCCCCCGCCGACAGCAAAGCAAGGGAGATCGACAAGAGGTCGGATTCGGCGCCGCACCGTACGAGGAGGGAGCAGCCACGATGACCGACGTGGACGTGGGCGGTGGGGACCGGCTGGCGCTGGCAGTGCTGGTGCAGTACCGGATGGCCACCACTGAGCAGATGCACCTGGTGATCGCGCCGGGGGTGCGGATCGAGCAGACCCGGCGACGGCTGGCCAAGCTGCGTACCGAGGGGCTGGTCGACCGGGTCACGCTACCGCGGGCCGGGCGGACCCGGGTGTGATAGCGATTCTTGAAAACGGTTCTGACCGCAGTTCCGTGAATGCCCAGGTCAGGGGCGGCATGCAGGAACGTTCCTCTGCGGGACATCCTGCGCATGGGGGTCGAATCGCTCGCTGATGTTCTGTTCTCCGGTTTCGATGTGCGGTTGACGCACGTCACCGAGGCCGCCGACGGGCTGGTCATCGAGGCGGTCGCGTGCGGGCCGCCACCACGTTGTCCGGGATGCAACTCGCAGGCATCGAGGGTGCATTCGGCGTACGAGCGGGGCCTGGCCGGACTGCCGGTGAACGGCCGGAGCCTGACCGTGCGGTTACGGGTCCGGCGGTTCTTCTGCGACCGCGATCGATGTACGCGGCGGACGTTCGTCGAGCAGGTCGCCCAGCTCAGCGAGCGGTACCGCCGCTCCAGCCTCGGACTGAAGCAGTGGCAGCACGCGGTCGCCGTCGAGCTCGGTGGTCATCCCGGTCAACGGCTGTGCCGACGGCTGCGGCTGAAGTCGGGCCGGACCCGGCTGCTGGGCCTGCCCACGGAGCCGGCCGCCCCAGAACGGGCGCCGCGCGTCCTGGGCGTCGACGACTTCGCGTTCCGGAAGGGGAAGCGGTACGGCACGCTGCTGGTCGACGTCGAATCCGGCCGCGTCGTCGACGTCCTGCCCGACCGCGAGTGCGACACCTTCGCTGCCTGGCTCACTACGCATCCCGGCGCGGAGATCATTTGCAGGGACCGTGCCACTGCTTACAGCAAGGCCATCAAGGAGGCCGCTCCGGGCGCCTTGGAGGTCGCAGATCGCTGGCACCTGCTGCAAAACCTCGGCGCGGCCGTGGAGAAGACCTGCCACCAACACCGCTCCTGCCTGCGGAAACACGCCGAGGAGGAGACCGAGGTGTCGGTGACGGCGACCGTCACGATCACCGAGTTACCGACCGCCGAACTGCCCCGCACCCAGATCATCGAGCGGACCCGGCAGCGTCACGCCGACGTCCACCGACTAGTGAATGCCGGCTGGACCATCAGCGCCATCGCCCGCCGCCTCCACCTGGACCGCAAGACCGTGCGCCGCTTCCGCGACACCAACCTCGACATCCTCCTCGCCTCCGCCCGCGACCGACGCCCCACCGGCGTCCTCGCGCCGTTCAAGGCATACGCCACCGCCCGCTTCACCGACACCGGCGGCAGCATCACCGCACCCCAGGTCCTCACCGAGATCCGAGCCCAGGGCTACCGCGGCAGCGTCCAGGCCATCCGCAAACACTTCGCCGCCCTCCGCGACGGCACCGCCGAACCCGTCCGCGCCGACATCCCCAGCCCCCGGAAGATCACCTCGTGGATCATGTGCCGCCGGGAAGACCTCCGTCCGAAGGACGACGAACGACTCCTCCAAGTCCGGCTCGCCTGCCCGGACATCACCCGCGCCTGCGACCTGCCCCGCACCTTCCACGACCTGGTCACCCACCGCCGCGGGCACCTGCTAATGGACTGGATCCGCCAGGCCGAACAGGACGCTCCCGCACCTGTCCGTGGCTTCGCCGGCTTCCTCCGCCAGGACCTCGCAGCCGTCACCGCCGGCCTCACCCTGGAATGGAGCTCCGGCGTCGTCGAGGGCAACGTGAACAGAGTGAAAACGATCAAGAGGAGCATGTACAACCGGGCATCCTTCCGGCTCCTCCGGATCCGCATCCTCACCCGACCATGCGCTTCACGAAACTACGGCCAGAACCTTGAAAACGGCTCTGTCCGCGGTTCCGTGATTCCGCAGGTCAGGGTCCGGAACGGCGGATCGTTTCGGCAAGGTGTTTCATGCCGTGGCGAGCAAGACGGTCGAGGATGTGCTGTTTCCCGGAATCGGTGTGCGAGTGGAGCGCGTGAGCGACTCCTCCGACACCTTGGTGGTGGAGGCGGTGTCCACCGGTCGGCCGGGCCTGTGCCCGGACTGCCGGAAGCGGGCAAGACGCGTGCACAGCTCGTACCAACGTGCCCTGGACGAGCGTCCGTTGGGCTCCCGACGGGTCGTGGTCCGGCTCCGGGTGCGACGGTACTTCTGCGACCGCAGGAGCTGTTCCCGCAGAACGTTCGTCGAGCAGATCGCCGGTCTGACCGAGCGGCACCGCCGGTCGAGCACCGGGCTGACGGGCTGGCTGCAGTCCATCGCGGTGGAGCTGGGCGGCCGTCCTGCCGCGCGGCTGTGCCGCCGCCTGCGGGTGGCCGCGGGCCGGACCCGACTGCTCAGGCTGCTGACGGCGCCGCCGGTTCAAGACCGTGCCCCACGGGTGCTGGGAGTGGACGAGTTCGCCTTCCGCAAGGGCTGCACCTACGGCACCGTCCTGGTCGACGTCGAAGCCGGCCGGGTCGTGGACGTGCTGCCCGACCGCACCTCGGAGACGTTCGCGGCCTGGCTGACGGAGCATCCCGGAGCGGAGATCATCTGCCGCGACCGGGCCACCGCCTATACGAAGGCGGTCAGAGAGGCGGCCCCCAACGCCCTCGAAGTTGCCGATCGCTGGCATTTGCTTCAGAACGTGTCCGCCGCGGTTGAGAAGACCTGTCATCAGCACCGCGACTGCCTGCGCAAACCCGCCGAGCAGGAGACCGTGCCGCCGGTTCCGGAGCCGGTGCCGATGGAACTGCCGGTGCCGGAACTACCCGGCACCCAGATCATCGAACGGACCCGCCATCGCCATAAGGACGTCCACCGCCTGGTGGAGAAGGGCTGGACCGTCAGTGCCATCGCCCGCCGTCTGAATCTCGACCGCAAGACCGTGCGCCGCTTCCGCGACACCGACCTCGACCAGTTGCTGGCCTCCGCCCGCGACCGCCGCCCGAATGGCGTGCTGGAGCCGTTCAAGGCGTACCTCAACGCCCGCTTCACCGAGACTCAGGGCCAGGTCAGCGGCACCCGCCTGTTCCTGGAGGTCCGCGAACGCGGTTACCGGGGCAGCCGCCAGGTCGTCCGCAAACACCTCGCCGCCCTGCGGGCGGGCACCGCCGAACCGGTCCGGGCCGACATCCCCAGCCCACGCAAGATCACCTCGTGGATCATGCGGCCCCGCGAGACCCTCACCGAAAGCCAGGACAAGCGACTGCTGGAGGTCCGGCTCGCCTGCCCGGACATCACCCGAGCCTGCGACCTCGCCCGCGCGTTCGCCGATCTCGTCCGTCACCGGCGCGGATACCTGCTACTGGAGTGGATCCGCCAAGCCGAGCAGGACGCTCCGAAGCCGATGCGGGGCTTCGCCGGCTCCCTCCGCCAGGACCTCGACGCCGTCACCGCCGGCCTCACCCTCCCCTGGAGTTCCGGAGTCGTCGAAGGCCACGTGAACCGGGTGAAAACACTCAAGCGGGCTATGTACGGACGGGCTTCATTCGAACTCCTCCGGGCCCGGTGTGGACGTTCACGTATTTCCCCGGGGCTGAGTTCACGTAATTCCCCAGCCCCGGGCGCCGATGGCGGCTACTTGACCGACGGCTTGGTGGGCTTGTCGGTGGGGTTCTTGGGGCGCTTGTTCGGGCGGTAGCTGGGGCCGTTCATGATGACCTGGTGGCTGGTGTTGATGAGCCGGTCGAGGAGGGACTCGGCGACGACGGGGTTGGGGAAGAGGGGATACCAGTCGCTGGGCGCCCGGTTGCTCGTGATGATCAGGGACCGCCCCTGCCGCTCGCTGACCAGCTCGTAGAGGTCGTCGGCGTGGGCCACGGAGAGCTGGCGCATGGCGAAGTCGTCGAGGATGAGAACGTCGGGCCGTACCAGTTCGCGGATCCGTTTCTCCCAGGTGCGGTCCGCGTGGCCGCCGGCGAGTTCGGCGAGGATCCGGCTGGTCTTGGCGAAGCGGACGTGGGCGCCCTGCCGGACAGCGAGGTGGCCGAGGGCCTGGGCGATCACCCCGCACGACTTCCGTCGGCTCTTCGCGACCGACATCGTCAACGGCGGACTGCCCATCCACATCGGCGCAGCCTTCCTCGGACACCTGAACCTGCAGACCACTCAGGGTTACGTCGACCCTCGGGAATTGCATCAGATGGGCGAGAATCCGCAGATTGCGAGCTCAGGTCGATGGGCTGGCGAACTCCAAGGCTACTACGAACTAACGGCCTGAGCAGGCATGTTGCCAGACGGATCCCGCCTGATGCATGATCTGCCCTCCAGAAGGGATGGTCTGGAGTGGTGCATCAGCAGAAGGTGGCCCTGGCCGGGGCGGCTCACATGGAGCTCGTCTCCGGCGTGGTCCAACTGCGTCCGGAGGACGCGATGTTCGACGCGATGCTGCGGGGCTGGAGGGCTCAGCAGAAGTCGCGAGGGCTGAAGGACGAGACGATCGAGCCGCGGATGCGGCTGGTCCGCCGGTTCCTTGAGTTCGCGAACGAGTACCCGTGGCAGTGGTCGCCGGCCCACATGGACGAGTGGTCGGCCTCTCTGGCGGGCGAGAAGCATCTGGCGCCGTCGACGATCCGCAGCTACCAGAGCGACGTCCGACTGTTCACCGAGTTCCTCATCGACGCCCGCTACGGGTGGGGAACTGCCTGCGAGGAAGCTTTCGGCACCCACCCGGTGGCGGTCGCCCATGAGTGGAACACCCTCCCTCACCTGCAGGATTACGAGGGGAATCCGGAGGCGAGGCCGTTCACCCGCGAAGAACTGCAGCGCTTCCTCGACTACGCCGACGACCAGGTCGCACGCGCCGTGAAGTCCAAGCGCAAAGGCGCCCTCGCCGCCTACCGCGACGCCACCCTTTTCAAGGTCATCTACGGGTGGGGGCTTCGCCGGACCGAGACGTCCAAGCTGGACGTCGTCGACTTCGGACGCAATCCGAAGGCTCCGCAGTTCGGCCGATACGGCACACTCAACGTCCGTTATGGCAAGGCGAAGAAGGGGCAGCCGCCGCGACGGAGGAACGTGCTCTCAGTGATGGACTGGGCTGTTGAGGCGGTCACCGACTACGTCGAGAACGTCCGTCCGCGCTTCGGATTTCCCGACCACCCGGCCCTATGGATCACCGAACGTGGTGGACGCCTGCAGCCCGGCTCCATCAATGACCGGTTCGAGGCATACCGAGATGCCTTAAAACTCTCAAAAGATCTAGTTCCGCACTCAATCAGGCATTCGTACGTCACGCATCTGACCGAGGACGGGATCGACCGTCGATTTATCCAGCAGCAAGTCGGCCACGACTGTGACAGCTCCACAGCCATCTACACGCACGTCAGCGACGACTTCATGAACACTGCCCTGAGCAAGGCCCTGGCCCCGGCGTTCGCCGGCGTCTGACGAGGAAGGACCCGATGATGGCCGCCAAGCTCGACTACCACTGGCACCTGCGCAAAGTGATGGCGGATCGCGGGATGTTCTCCACCACCGACCTTCTCCCGCCGTTGAAGGAACGTGGCATCACGTTGTCCACGAGCCAGGTCTACCGGCTCGTCGTCGAGCGACCGGAGCGACTCAGCCTGAAGATCCTCATGGCCCTGCTGGACATCCTGGACTGCACCATGGATGACCTCATCGAGCCCGTCACCGGGGCCGGTGCCGCGGCGAAGCCGAAGAAGGCCGCCGCGGGCGGGACCGCGGTCTCCGAGGGGGTCGGTGATCTGCGGCCGCGGCGGGCCCGGATCACTGGGGTCGACCGGTGACCGAACTGGCCGAGGAAGTCCTGACGGACCCGGTCGGCCTGGTGGTACGGCTGGTCAGCAACGTCGAAAAGCACCTGGATACGGCTCGTATCCGCGACATCGTCTGCACACTCGTACGCACACGAGCCGGCCGCCGCAACCTCGCCCAGGCCCTGCACGACAACCCCGCGCTGTTGCGGACTGGCAGGCCACCGGCGCCGTTCCGCGTCGCCAAGCTGCTGATGGCCCTGCGCGAGGCTGGCGCCCAGGACACCGCCCTGCCCCACTGCGGGGAGTGCGGGCGCCCCCGCCCCTACGTCGGCAGCCGCTCGGGCGGCCGATGGGGATGCTCACCTTGCTTTGATAAGTCCGCAGTCTGCGCGGGCTGCCACCAGCAGCGACGAGTCGTCAGCCGGGACCGGCACGGCCAGCCCCGATGCGCGAAGTGCCCCGACACCGACGGCGATCCGCTCAAGGAACTCACCCGACTGATCACCGGCATCGACCCCGCACTCGATGCGGACACGATCCGGACCGCTCTAGAACGATCCACGAAACGGCTGGCCGGGCAGCGTCGACTGGCTTGGGCGGTGATCGCCCGCCCCGAACTGCTGACCAGCGTCGGCCACGAGGCCCCCACTCCGGCGGTGCTGCGATTCATCGGCGAACTCGTCGCCAGCGGCGCCACCACCACCGTGGTCAGGCCAGCCTGCGCGCGCTGTCGCGGGGTGAAGGCGCTGTCGAAGCTTCTGGACGGAAAGCGGGTCTGCCGGGCCTGTTTCGCTCGACACGCGGCCGTCCCCTGCACCCGTTGCGGTGCGGTCCGTGAACCTGCCACCCGGGATGCTGCCGGTCAGCCGCTGTGTCCTACCTGCCTGATCCGCGACCCGGCCAACCTGGAGGTCTGCGTCGGCTGCGGGCGCCGTCAGCCTGTTGCAGTCCGGCTCGACGACGGCGTCCGCTGCCCGAGTTGCGTGCCGAAGGTGGTCAGGGAATGCGGGCTCTGCGGCCGCACCGCCCGTTGCGAGATCTCCCGGGCCACCGGGCAGCCCTGGTGCGAACGCTGCCAGCAGCGCTGGGCGACCTGCTGCAGCTGCGGCACGGTTGCCCAAGTCCGCGGCGGAACCTGGGAGGAACCGTTGTGCGCGAAGTGCACCAACCCCGACCCCGACTTCTGGGGCCGGTGCCCCACCTGCGCGACCACCTGGCAGCTCGGCTCCCACCCCTGCCAGCGATGCGTCCTCGACCAGCAGCTCCGCCGCCTCCTCGGCGCCAGCGCCGAGGAGGCCATCGCCCCCGAGCTCGCGCCGTTCCACGAAGCACTGATGAGCGCCGAGCGGCCGGACACCGCCCTGGCTTGGATTTCCCGATCGCAGGTCCGTGACCTGCTGGAACGCATAGGCCGCGACGAGCGTCCCGTCACCCACGACAGCCTCGACGACCTCCCGTCGGGAAAGGTGCTCGCTCACCTTCGCAGCGTCCTCGCCGCGACAGGCGTCCTACCGCCGCGCGACGAACGACTCGTCGCCCTGGAGAAATGGATCACCACAACCGTCCAGGCTCGCGCAGACCTCGCCGAACGCCGGATCCTGCACGGTTACGCGGTCTGGCACCACCTGCGCCGGCTCCGCCGCCGCCTCGGCGACCAGCACACCAGCCAACTCCAGGACATGAACGTGCGCTGCCACGTCAACGCCGCCGACAACTTCCTCACCTGGCTCGCCGGCGAAGGTCTCACCCTGGGCGTCTGCACACAAGCCGACCTGGAACGCTGGATGACCGATCCCGCCTTCCGCTACCGCGACGAGACCGGCCACTTCGTCCGCTGGTCCGTACAGCATCGCCATGCCCACGGCCTCATCTGCGGCGCCGTCCGCTGGACCGGCCCACAGGGCACCATCGACAGCGAGAAACGCTGGGCGGACGCACGACGCCTCCTCAACGAGGACACACTGCCCACCGCCGACCGAGTCGCTGGGCTGCTGCTGACCCTTTACGCGCAGAAGATCTCCACCATCAGTCAACTCACCGTCGAGGACGTCGACTTCACTGGCGAGACCGTCGCGATCACCTTCGGAGCTTCGCCCGTCATCCTTCCGATGCCGCTTGGTGCCTTGGTCCGCGAGGTCGTCGCGACCCGACGCGGCAAGGCCAAGATCGGCACTCCGGACGATGTCCCTTGGCTCTTCCCCGGCGGACAACCAGGGCGTCCACTCAGTGACAGCCAGGTCAGTCTGCGGCTGCACAAGATCGGCATTCGGCCCCAACAGGACCGCTCAACAGCCCTGTTCACCCTCGCCGCCGAACTGCCCGCCGCCATCCTCGCCCGGATGCTCGGCATCCACATCCAAGTCGCCGTCCAATGGCAGAAGGCATCCGCTGGGGACTGGGCCGCCTACGCCGCCGATGTCAGCAGCCGTGTCCCGGAGAACCAATGAAGCTACCCATCACCATCCACCAAGCACGGCTCGGATCCATGGAGTTCAAGGTCATCCGACCCGCCCGGCCTCTGGTCCACGCAGTGCTCATCGACCACGATCGGCACCTGGACACCTACCTCGATCAGGACGCCGCCCAGCGAATCGGCGGGCTATGGACGCTCGCCGCCTCTTCACCACGCTCACTGGTCCACCTGCCGATGCGTGGGAACCGCGGCCCCTCCCGCGAGCTGCCAGAAGACGGCACGCGACAGCTTGATCTCGTGCTGTTGCACCACTCGCTCCAGTTCGCACCCTCCCGCTGGAAGGAAGTGCGCGGGCGACTCGGCCCAGGGCGTCCGCAGACCGTGACGCTGCCCGGCCCAGGACACACCGACGAAGCCGCGATTGATCACGAGGCACGGCACTACCAGGAGAACCGGGATCTGTTCCATCAGCATCTCCACGCCGAGACCCTGTTCATGACCGGCAGCGCGAAGGTGTTCAGGGACACCGCCCGGCACTTCCTCGACGTCGCCCGAAACGGCCCCGGATACGTCCCCGTCCATCCGAGCTATCCGCACTTTTGCACCGAGCTCCACTCCAACGACGGCATCCTCGGCGACGCGCGCGAGATCCACATCGAGTACTGCGACCAGTGGGACTCATATCCCCGACCGACAGGACCCCGCCGACCATGACATTCAACGATCACCTCCAGCACCTCGTCGAGAAGGCCCTCGCATCCATCTCGGCCACCGATGCCGGCGACATCTACGCTCTCTCCTTCCTCATCGACAACGAGGACGACGACCCTCGTCAGCCGACCCTGACGGTCGGCTACAACACTGAAGCTCAGGCTCAACGCACCATCCAGGACGCCTCTGACCAAGCAGAAGCCCGCTGGAACCACGCCTTCTGGATCCAGAACGAGCTGACTGTGGTCGGCGACCTGACCAGCGACCCCGGCGGCGCCATCGCTCGCCAGGGGTGGATCACCGAACTTGGATTTTGGTACGAGGAGCCGACCGACCTCGCCGACTGGGATTCAGTCATCGGGCCACTCGCCGCGCAGATCGAGTCCCACTTCAACCAGACCTGCTGCCAGCTCGCCCGAACCCTCCATACGACCGGCGTCATCGAGAGATCTGTCGGCCGAACCGTGCCGGTGATCGTCCATGAGCTGGAGTACTACGAGGCGATCGCCCGGCAGACCGAGGCCGCCAACCCGCCCGGCCTCGCCGACGAGTTCACCTCATGGGTCCGCAATGGCTGAGGCATTCGGACAGTTCCAATACCCGACTCCACCATTAGCGGTCTTCGCCGAGGACATCGTCAAGCACTACCAGAAGTTCCTCAACCACCGCCGAGCCCTGCGCCCCGAAGGCGAGTACGTCGATGTCACGCCCGACGAGTGGGCGGAGTTCGAGGAGCACTTCGACAAGCGCAAGGTCGAGCTCGGCAACTGCGCTCGCCCTTATGGATCACCCTGCCAGCATGAACACGCGTGCATCAGATGCCCGATGCTGCAGGTCAACCCGAAGATGCTGCCCCGACTCGCCGAAATCGAGAAGGACTTGATCCTCCGCCGCAAGGGAGCCGAGGAAGAGCAGTGGCTCGGCGAGATCGACGGCATCGACATGACCCTGGCCTTCGTCCGCACCAAACAAGCCGACGCCGCTCGACTCGCACAACGGTCACCCGTCGCCCTCGGCATCCCGACCACCCGTCCCCAGCGCAACTGACCACCACGATCGCCTCTCCGCCTCGGAGGTCCGAACGAACCCTCAGTGGGCCCCAGTGCCTTTCCCCGAAGGTGAGGTCCCGCCATAGCAAGAAGGGGTGGCCACCAATGAGGATGCCCGTCATGACCACTGACCAGAACCTCGTCCCCCTCCGCCCGACGCACTCCACACCCCTCGTCTTCGGCACGGGAGCGGCCATCGGCGTGCTGGGCGGGATAATCGGGCTGGGGCGGCGCAGAGTTGCGCCTGCCACTACTGATCAGCCTCTTCGGGTTCGCGGCACTCTCGGCCGTCATCCTGAACAAAGCGATGAGCCTGGTCGTGGTCCTGGTCGCCCTGCCCGCCCGACTCGCGGCGGTCCCGGCTGCCGAGGTCGCCGCACGCTGGCCAGTCGCGGTCAACCTGCTGGCCGGCAGCCTGCTCGGAGCCTGGGCCGGAGCAAGCTGGGCGGTCCGCATGCGGTCCTCCACCCTCTACAAGGTCCTGGCCGCTCTGATGGTGCTCATGCCGCCGCCCTGGTCGTCACCCACACCACTACCCTGGACACGCTCGCGGTCCCGCGATGGGCCCAGGTCCCATGCGGCGTCGCGGCCGTATTCGGCATCGGGGTGGTCGCCGCGATCATGGGCGTCGTCGGAGGCGAGCTGCTGATCCCGACGATCGTGCTGCTGTTCGGAGAAGACATCAAGACCGCCGGAAGCCTCTCCCTGCTGGTCTCCCTGCCGACGATGCTGGTCGCGTTCGCCCGCTACAGCCGCGACGGCAGCTTCTCCGTCCTCGGCGCCAACATCCGTTTCACCACGATCATGGCCGCAGGCTCCGTCACCGGCGCGGTGCTCGGCGGATTGTCCGCGCCGAGGTGTTCGGCGGGCTTGAACGACGTGTACGAGGCAGCGACGTTGCAAGGGCGAGGGCCCCGAAGGCGAGGACCGCGGCTACCGTCCGGACGGCGTGGGCGATCTGCCAGCGGTCCCGTACGTTGGTCCAGTTGGAGGGCGGGGACTGGGCGTTCCAGTGCAGTTGATCGGAGTTGATGGGCAGGTTGACGGTGAGCGTGAGGCCGAGAACGAGGACCAGGAGGGCGAGTGCGGCCACGGTCGGCCATCGGGTGTTTGTTCGGTAGGTCTGGTAAGCCAGTACCGCTGTGGCGATCAGCGCCGGCAGGAGTGTGGCGACGGCGAGTTTGTCGAGGGAGTCGAGTTCGACCAGCCGGACCTGGGTGTAGACGGTGCTGTCGAAGCCGCGCAGCGAGAGTTCCAGGACGAGGACTGACGTGAGGAATCCGGCGAACAGTCCCGCGCATACGAGGCTGACGAAACGGGCGCACTTCGTCATGATCACGCTCTTTCGTGATGGGTGACCCGGGCGGCGAAGGGGCGGGCGGGACGGCCGAGGCGTCTTCTTGACCTTGTTGGTGGCCGTCGCGGGTCGTCGCTTGTTTCCTCTGTCGCAGCCCGGGTCGTGTGCGTGGCTGGTTATGGGTCAGTTCGCGATTCCTACGACCTGCTCGATGGTGTCCGGCTGGTTCACCATGGCGAGCATGTGGTGGGCGACGTCGGCGCGTGGCACGGAGAACCCGCCCCGGATGTTGCGGTTCCACGCGGTCCGGTACGTGCCGGTCAGGGGCTTGTCGGTGAGTTTGGGCGGGCGCGACACCGTCCATTGCAGTCCGCTGTCGCGCAGGATCTGCTCGGTGACGGCGAGGTCGGCGTAGTGCCGGCCGAACATGGCCCGGGTCAACGGGACTCCCAGGTGGCGCATGAAGAAGCCGTCGCCGGGATCGTGCCTGGGTGGCGTCGGCCGACCCGGCAGCGGCACCGGTCCGACGGGTGCAGCGCTGACGATGATGATCCGCCGGACGTGCTCGGCCTGCATCGCCGCGACGATCGCGCGGGTACCACGGGAGGTGATGCCCGCGTCCGCGCGCGGGTTTCGCGGGCCGAGCGCGGACAGTACGGCGTCGGCGTCGCGTACCGCCGCGGCGAGCGTCCGCATGTCGGGTCGGGTGAGGTCGACGGCGACCGTCCGGACACCGCTCGGCAGCTCACGTGGGCGGCGGGCCACGGCGGTGACGTCATGCCCGCCGGCCACCGCCTGCTCGACCAGGTGCCGTCCGATACCGCCGGTGGCGGCCACGATTGTGAGTTTCATCGGGGTCCTCCTGCGGTGAAGGCGGCACGGTGGTCTTGCGCCCAGGTGGCGTACGTACGTGCCGGGCGGCCCAGCAGCCGCCGCACGGTGTCGGTGGTGGGCCCGGCTTCGCGGGCGTAGTCGGCCAGCGAGCCGAGCAGCCGGTCGGGTATTTCGTCGGGCAGGCCGGCGGCGAGCATGCCGCGGCGGATCTCGTCCGGTGCGGCCTCGACGAACGGCAGTGTCCGGTCGAGCGCCGTGCCGAGCGCCGCGACCTTCTCCAGTTGGCTCAGCGACTGCTCTCCGGTGAGCAGGTACGTCTGACCGCGGTGCTGCGGGTGGGTCAGGGCGAGGGCGGCCACCGCGGCGATGTCACGCTCGTCGACGGTCGAGGTCCTCGCGTGCGGGTATGCCCCCCGCACGGTCCCGGTCGCCCGGATCTGCCCGGCCCAGGCCAGCGTGTTGGCGGCGAAATCGGCGCAGCGCAGGATCGTCCAGTCCAGGCCGCTCCCCCGGGCGATGTCCTCGACCGCGTGGAACTGCTTCCGGAAGCGTGCGTGCCCGGCCGGGTACTGCACGGTCACGGCGGACAGTACGACCACTCTTGCCGCGCCCGTCTCGCGGGCGCGGGCCAACAGGTCGACAGCGGTGGGACCGGCGGCACGCGGGCTGAGCAGGATGGCCTCCACGCCGTCGAGGGTGGGGACCTTCGCGGGGTGGACGAGCTGTGTCCCCGCGGGGAATTCGGCGTGCGGGTCGCGGGTGACAGCGGCGACTTTCGGTCCCCCCTCGACCAGGAGGCGGACGGTTTCCCGGCCGACGACGCCAGTGGCCCCGGTAATCAGGATCATGACTGAACCCCCAGTGGGTGTGTCGATAATCGATCTTGCGCGCTGGATGAGCGCGGTTCATATCGCGGGAAGACGTCACGGACGAGCCGTGCGCCAGGATCATCGGCATGCGGCACTGAAACCTCCGGTCCTGCCCTGTCAGGCTGGTCGGGAGATCACTGGGTTTTACGGGTCTGCTTCACTTCCTGGTCGACGGCCCAGGCGTCAGCGACCGGGCCGAGGTGGCTGAGCTTGTCGGGGTTGATGACCGCGCGGATCGTCTGGATCTGCCCGTCGAGTGTGTCGAGGGCGAGGATGTGGAGGATTTTGCCGTCGCGGTCGCGGAAGAGCGCGCCCGGCTGGCCGTTGACCTCGTGCGGTTCGAACGTGATGTCGATCCGGGCCATGAGCGGGTAGACGGTGGCGAGCAGCCTGGCCACGTTCTCGGCGCCGGTGACGGCCCTGGCCAGCTGCGGTGCCTTGCCACCGCCGTCCCCGATGAGCTGGACGTCGGCGGACAGCAGATTCTGCAGTCCGTCCACGTCTCCCTGCGTCAGTGCCTCGAAGAACCGCCTCGCCAGCTCCTGCCGCTCCTGGCGGTCCGCTTCGAACCGGGGCCGTCCCTCGTGCATGTGGCGGCGTGCCCGTACGAGCAGCTGTCGGCACGCGGCCTCCGAGCGCCCCACCGCGGCGGCGATCTCGGCGAAGCCGAAGGCGAAGACCTCCCGCAGCACGAACACCGACCGCTCCAGCGGACTGAGCCGCTCCAGGAGCAGCAGCGCCGCCATCGACACCGAGTCGGCCAGCTCCGCCGCGCGGGCCGGGTCCTCGTACGGATCGTCCAGCAGCGGCTCGGGCAACCACGGTCCGACGTACTTCTCCCGCCGCACCCGGGCGGAGCGCAGCACGTCGATCGCGATCCGGGTCACCGTGGCTGACAAGAACGCCTTGGCCGACACGGGCCGGGTTCTCGAGGCGTCGTAACGGAGCCAGGTCTCCTGTACCGCGTCCTCCGCCTCGCCCACGCTGCCCAGGATCCGGTACGCGATCGAGAACAGTAGCGGCCGCAGCTCCTCGAACTCCTCGACCTTGCCCACGCCGACTCCCCCCTTTGCGGTCTGTGTGCCCGGCCGGACCCGTGCCGGCGAGGCATCTTTCGAAGATCATCCGATGTGTGAGCGGACCTGACAACGCCCGCGCCCGCGGACGACCTGATGGCCTTGAGCATGGCGTCCCGGTCTCGGCAGGCCTGACCCGGGCCAGGGGTGCGGTGGCGGTTCAGTGGAACTGGCCGACCTGGTAATCGCCGGCCGGCTGCTGGGTGATGATGTTCAGCCGGTTCACCGTGTTCATGAACGAGACCAGCAGCACGAGGGCCATGAGCTGCTCCTCGTCATAGTGCTGGGCGGCACGCGCCCACACCTCGTCGCTGACCCCGGTGGCCGCGTCCGCGACCCGGGTCCCCTGCTCCGCCAATGCGAGTGCGGCGCGTTCAGCCTCGGTGAAGACCGTTGCTTCCCGCCAAGCCGCGATCAAGTTCAGCCGCACCGGGCTCTCGCCGGCCGCGGCGGCTTCCTTGGTGTGCATGTCGATGCAGACCGCGCAGCCGTTGATCTGGCTCACGCGCAGCGCTACCAACTCCTGCGTCGTAGCCGGCAGCGGCGATTCCTTCAGCTCCCGGCCGACCGACAAGAAGTACTTGAGCGCCTTGCCGGCGGTCGGGCTGGCGAAGTAGTTCAATCGCGCGTCCATCGTGTGCTCCTCCACGTTCGTCGATGCCTTCACCTCCGAGACGAGAGGGCCCTCACGCCTGTGACACGACGCGGTGTGACCCACGTCTCTCCGCTGACCGGACTCGGGATGTCACAGGCCGAGTCGCTGCCTCGTCTCGGGTACGGAAGTCCTCGATCAGGGAGTTGATGATGAACGTCGCGCTGTGGATCATCGCTGGGGTGCTCGCCGCTGTCTGCCTGGTGGGCAGCTCCAAGATGTTCGTGCCGCAGGAGAAGCTGGCCGCGATGGGCTCTTCTGCGCAGTGGGTTCTGGAGTTCAGCCCCGGGACTCTCAAGGCCATCGGCTCCGTCGAGCTGCTGGCTGCGGTCGGCCTGATTCTGCCCGCGGTGCTCGACATCGCGCCGGTGCTGGTGCCGCTGGCCGCCACCGGACTCGTTCTGCTGTTCGCCTGCGCGGTCACCATGCGTCTGCGCCGTGGCGAGAAGGCCACGATCGCCGGCGACCTGATCTACCTCGCCCTTGCCGCCTTCATCGCATGGGGCCGTTTCGGCCCCGAGTCCTTCACCGGCTAACCACCGGCGCATATCAGTCGAGCGCCGAAGTGCCGGGTACACTCCAGGTCGTACCGATACACCTACCAGCCAACGGAGTTGGCTACAACATTTCTCTCTTCAGCAATGAACGCCCGCCTACTACAACAGCTTCGTCGCTTTTGAACTTGCGCCGCGCCGCACAAAGAACACAGCCGAGTGCCGGGACCCACGTCGGCTGCCGGAAGCGGGTTCAGGCGGACTGCTCGGCGGTGGCCGCCGTCTCGCGGCGCTGGGCCCGCAGCAGTCGGCGGCCCTGCTCGCCCTTGGCCCAGGTGTGGGAGCCGGGCTTGCGTGCCTCGTTCACCAGCTGCTTGACGGTGAGCTTGCACACGAGTTCCTTCACCTTCGCGCCTGTTCGGCCGCCGAGGTGGAGCCGCTTGGCGGTGTCGTCCTTGTGGGCGAACTGGAACATGCCCGCACGGCGCCCCAGGCTGATGCACTGGCCGGCGAACCCCAGGTCGATCGGTGCGGGCCGCTTGCCCGTGATGCGGCTGAGCACCGTGTCGGCGGCGTGTGCGCCCAGCGGGCCGGCGGCCTGGCAGCTCATCCGGAACGGCATGTCCGACGGTGCCGCCGAGTCACCGGCGGCGACGATCCGCTCGTCGTCGATGCTCGTCAGAGTCTCGTCGGTGAGCAGGCGGCCCAGAGTGTCGGTGCTGAGCCCGCTGCGGGCGGCCAGGTCCGGCACGCCGAACCCGGCGGTCCAGATGGTGACCTCGCTCGACAGCTCACGGCCGTCGCCGAGCCGCACGCTGTCGCCGGTCACCTCCGTGACCTTCGTGCCGGGGCCCTGCGACACCGTCACCCCGAGGCCGGCCAGCCGCTTGGCGAGCGAGCGGCGGCCGTTCGGGTGCAGGTAGGGGCCGAGCAGCCCGCCGCAGACCAGGGTCACGGTGCGGCCCGCCTCCGCCAGTTCGGCGGCGGTCTCGATGCCGGTCGGACCGGCTCCGACCACCGTCACAGGGGCCGTGGCGGGAGCGACGTCGAGGACCGACCGCAGGCGCCGCGCCTCCTCGAACGTGGCGATCGGGTGGACGAACTCGGCGGCTCCGGGTACGCCCGGATCGGCGCTGCCGCTGCCCACCGCGTAGATCAGGTAGTCGTAGCCGGCCGTGTCGCCGCTCGCCAGCTCCACCCGGCGCCTCGTCGCGTCGATCCGGGTCACGGTGTCGACCACCAGTCGGACGCGCTCGCCCAGGACCTTCCGGTAGTCGTTGACGGCCTTGTGCGTTCCGCCCGCCAGCTGGTGCAGTCGGATCCGCTCGACGAAGTCCGGGCGGGCGTTGATCAGCGTCACGGTCACGTCGTCGCGCTGTGTCAGCCGGTTGGCCGCCATGACCCCGGCGTATCCGCCGCCGATCACGACGACTTCGGTGTTCTCAGCCATGGTTTCTTTCCTCCGCTGTATAGGAATTCGCGTTTCAGGAATTCGCGCACGCAAGATGTCGACTTGGCGCGCAAGATGTCGACTTCGCACACCGTGACGGCGTGCGGGACGGATCAGCTGAGTCCGAGGCGCTGCGGCGCCGAGCCGCGGAGCGGGGTGGAGTCCAGGTACCGGACCTCGTAGATGCGTTCGCTGTACTTCCAGCCGTCGACGGTTCGCTCGTAACGGTCTTGGTAAAGGGCGTAGTTCAGGTGCGAGCTGCCGTCGCGCATCCGTCCGAACTCCTGGATGTACGCCCGGCCGGCCGCAGTGTCGCCGTCCAGCCGGATGACGCCCGGGTGGACGTTCTGCACGAAGAACTCCCAGAGCGACTGGCCCCACTCGATCCCCGCGCGGATCTCCTCGCGGCCGACGAACTCCTTGTCGATGTGCGGCCAGCGCATGGCGCCCTCGGGCGTGAACAGCGAGACGGCGCGTTCGAAGTCACGCATCATCACCGCGTCCGTGAGCTCGGCTCGCAGCGCCTCTATCTCGACGCGATCGGCGATGGCCCGCATGTCGCCCATCGGTTTCCCTCCCCATCCATGTGTGCGTCAGGCGGGTGCCGCCTGTCCGGTGGTGATGGATCCAGCATCGGTGCGGGCGAACAGCGGAACAATGTAAGGTTCCTTGGGCTATTCATAATGTGGCGGTTATGCATGGGTGGGGGTTATGCATGGAGCTGCGTGACATCGAGATCTTCCTGACCTTGGCCGAGGAGCTGCACTTCGGACGCACCGCGGAGCGGCTTCATGTGTCCCAGGCCCGCGTCAGTCAGGCCATCGCCAAGCAGGAACGGCGCCTCGGCGTCGTCCTGTTCGACCGCACCAGCCGGCGCGTCGCCCTGACCCCGGTCGGCCGGCGTCTGCGCGAGGACCTCCAGCAAGCCGTCGACCTTCTCCGGGAAGGGCTCGCCCGCGCCGAAGCGGCCGGCTCGGGGACGAGGCAGACTCTGCGCCTGGGTGTGTTCGGCCATGCCGGCCACGAACTGCGCCCCCTCATCGAGGCCTTCCGCTCCCGCCACCCCGGCAGCGATGTCCAGTTCGGCGAGATCAACGGCAGCGACCCGTTCACCGCGCTGCGCACCGGAGAGCACGACGCGCACGTGCTCTGGCTTCCGGTGGCCGAACCGGACCTCACGGTCGGCCCGACCGTGCTGACCGGAGGCCGCGTGCTCGCGGTGGCGGCAGACCATCCGCTGGCCGAGCGCGGCACTGCGTCCCTGGAAGACCTCGGCGACAACCATGTCGTCGACTTCGGCCCCGCCGCCCCCGAGTACTGGATCGCGGCCATGGTCCCCACGCGTACGCCGCTCGGCCGCCGTATCCCGCGCGGGCCCGCCGCGCGTACTTTCCACGAGGTTCTCTCCCTGGTCGCCTCCGGACAGTGCGTCCACCCGCTGGGCGAGATCGCCGCCCGCTACAACAGTCCCCCCGGCATCGTCTTCCTCCCCGTTCACGACGCCCCCACCATCCACTACGCCCTCACGTGGCGATCCACCGACGACAGCCCCACCCTCCACGCACTGGCCCAGACCGCCGCCGACCTCGGCCCCATCTCCATGTGACAGCGGATGACGGGCAGTTGATGGTCGCCGCTGCTGGACGCCAGGCCGGGCCCCGGCGATGGAGTGGCGTCCGCGCAACGTCAGCGCCTACCTGACGGTGTTCACCCGAAGCACCCCCGGACCGCGCAACGGGAGCGTCCGGCTGAGGACGAGGTTGGTGGTGGTGCTCCCGAACTCGGCCAGCTCGTCAACGATCTCCTCCAGGTGGGCCATCGACGTGGCCACCACCTTCATGGCGTAGCAGTCGTCTCCGGTGGTGCGAAGGCACTCCAGGATCTCCGAGCGCTCCTCCAGCAGCCGGCGCAGCGGCTGGTGCCGGGTTCCCGGCCCCGGGTACTTGAGCCGGACCACCGCCATCACCGGGTAACCGGTCCGCTCCGGGTTCACCTCCGCCCGGTACCCAGTGATCACCCCGGCCTCCTCGAGCCGACGCACCCGCTCCTTGGTCGCCGACGCGCTCAGGTTCACCCGCCGCGCCAGCTCGGTGAACGGGATCCGGCCGTCCCGTTGGACTTCTGCCAGGATCGCCCAGTCCGTCACGTCGAGACTCTCGGTCATACGCCCATTCTACCGGCGGATCCACGGCCGAACCGCCTCTGAACAGGCGGGAATCCCTTCTGGCGACCCATACGCCCTGCCTAGGGTTGGGCCCTATGAAGATCGGAGTGAACGTCCCCAATTTCGGCCCGGGCACCGACCCCGGAGTGTTGCGAAGCTGGGCCCAGACCGTGGAGGGCCTGGGCTTCGACCTACTGATGATCTCGGACCACATAGCCATTACGCCGGATGTCGCCGAGCGCTACCCGGCCCCCTTCTACGAGCCCTTCACCACCTTGTCCTGGCTGGCCGGCCTCACCACCCGTATCCAGCTCGGCACGACAGTCCTCATCGCTCCCTACCGGCACCCGCTGCTCACCGCCCGAATGGCGGCCAATCTGAATGAGCTGAGCGGCGGCCGGCTGATCCTCGGCGTGGGAGTGGGCTGGGCGCGGCAGGAGTTCACCGCCCTCGACATCCCGTTCTCACAGCGCGGACAGCTGACCGACAGCCACCTGCGGGACATCCGGGCCGCCTGGAAGGACACCGCCTCATACGGAGACCGCCGGATCCCGGTGTGGGTCGGCGGCAACAGCGACGCGGGGCTGCGCCGGGCCGTACGACTCGGAGACGCATGGCATCCGCTGCACCCCACCATGCCGTGGCTGCGCGAAGCCGCAGGCAGGCTGCAGACGTACGCGGACGAGCAACACTTGCCCGTGCCCGCCCTGGCTCCCCGCATCGCCCTGCGACTCACCAAGGAACCGGTCGACGGAGCGGGACGGCTCGCCGGTGAGGGCACCATCGACCAGATCATGGACGACCTCGACCAACTGCGGCTGCTGGGCGCCAAGCCCGTCGTCCTCGACACCTACCAGGGCGACCCCCACGCGACATGTCACCCGCAGGCGGCCTGGCAAGCCCTCGCCACCGTGGCCGCGCACCTTCTCCCGCCCAACACCCCACCCCGCACCACGAGGGAGCAGTCATGACCACACCCGACGACCACACCCTCCTCCGACAGGCCATCTCCCTCGCGGCCAAGGCACGCACGAGCGGCAACCCGCCCTTTGGATCTCTGTTGGCAGGACCGGACGGGACGATCCTGGCCGAGGAGCACAACACCACCCTCACCGACAACGACGTCACCGCACACCCGGAACTCAAATTGGCGAGGTGGGCCGCAAGAGAACTCGACGCGCAGACGGCGGCAGGCACCACCATGTACACCAGCTGCCAGCCGTGCGGGATGTGCAATGCCGTCATCCAATGGGCAGGACTGCGACGAGTGGTGTTCGCCCTGTCCAACGAACAGCTCCTGGACATCAGGCCGGGCAGCAGCCGACCGCCCGTGCCGCAGGACGGCCCCGCGCTGCTCGACGAGGTACGGGCCGCGGTCGAGCCCTACTACCGCTGACCGCCGGGCCCAGGGCAGAGCGGAACGCACCTGGGTACGCTCGCCCCTCCAAAGGAGCCACACCCATTTGACTTAGTGCAGAGAAGCAGCCTGAGGGCCAAGGGCGACGTCGGAGACCGGTGGATCGTCGCCGTCATGGGCGGGCGGCCCTTCCGCCAGATCATCGGGTTCAACGCCGACGAAGCGGTACGCTGTCTGAAGGACCAGGCCAACTCCAAGCTCGCCGGCCGCACCGGTGAGTTCCCGCTCGTCGACTGGGGCTGGGGCCGTAAGGAGTGCGAGGGCCTGCTGGAGCGCTTCAACGTGCACTGGCCAAAGAGCTACTGCCCGTTCTGCTGCTTCCCGATTTCCATGGGCTCGCTGCCGGCGCACATGGAGCGGATGCGTACCCACCCGGGCATCGCGGGTGAGGTGCTGCGGCTGGAGTACACGGCGATGAGCCTCAACCCCAACGCAAAGCTTTACGGCAAGAAGAGCCTCCTGGAGCTCTTCGACCCCACCCAGGAGCGGGACCAAGCCTGCTTGGAGGCCTTCCAGCGCGAGCTCGACAGCCCCTGGGCGCTCTACCGCGTCCGACGCCTCTTCCTGCTCTCCGCCGACGGCGGCCACCGCCCCGTCATGCGCTCCACCGAACGCATCGACCTCGGCCGCCCCGCGCAACTCGCCCACAAGCTCACCGCCGTGTCGCAGCGATTTGGCATCGACGTCGAACGCGACCACCAGTACGGGCGCGCCCGCGCCTGGCTCCGCCCCCGCCGTCCGGCCAAGCCGATGGCGGAAGAACTCTCCTGCTCCCTGTGCGTCTACGCCTCACGCCGTGACCTGCTGCTGGCCAGCGGGCGGCGGCCGCGGCTCGCGGAGCTGTATGCCGAGGTTGAGCGGGTGCGGGGGACAGTTTCCGAGCCGACTGGCGCATCTCGGATGTCGGCGGCCATGCGGAATTCCCCACGTACGGCCACCCCCACCGTCACTCTCCGTCGATGTCCGGTCCGAGTCGCACGGTGCGAGTCAGGCCACAGGTGGGTCCTGGGCGCGGACGGCATCGCCATCGGTAGTGCTCTTGGGAATACGGATCCGCGCCTGATCTTTGAATGCGGTGGCGACTCTGCTGCGCAATTCCGGGGTCAGGCCGTGAGCCGGTAGGCGAGGTGTTCGAGGCGGCTGCTGCGGGTGTGGTGCTGGTCGTGTCCGGTCCAGTAGGCGTCGAGTCGGATCACGTTGAGCGCGGTTGCGGAGAAGGCGTGCTGGAGGCGGACTTTCGGCAGTCCGCGGTAGCGGGCCCGGCGCATGCCTGTGATGTCCAGGGCCTGGTTGATAGTGCCCTCCACTCCCGCGCGCAGGGCGTACTTGGCCTTCCAGGTCTCGGTCTTCTGCTCGGCGCGGGCCCGGACGAGGGCCTCGTGCGGTTCCCTGGGGCGCAGGGTGAGCATGCGCCGGCCCAGCGCGGAGCTGGTGCACTGTTCCTGGAAGGGGCAGGGGCGGCAGGTGCGGACGCTGAAGGTGATGACGATCGCGTCCGCGCCGTGCTGTTTCACCGGGTTCCAGTGCGCGCTGCTCTTCCCGGCGGGACAGCGGACCTGGCGGGCCTTCCAGTCGATGGCGAAGGTGTTCTTGTCGAAGCCGGCGTGGGCCTTGGCCTGGGTGGAGTGGTCCAGCAGGACGGGGGTGACCATGCGGGTGCCCTGCTTCAGGGCGGCGGTGATGAGATCGGCGGAGGGGTAGCCGGAGTCGAGGTAGTGCTCGCCGGGTTTCACCCCGTGCTCGGCCAGGCGCCGTTGAATAGGTGCGGTCGCCTTCACATCGGGCACGGTGGCGTCGGTGGTGAACACGTCCGTGATCAGGTTCGGTGCCGCCGGGACCCCGGCTTCGGCTTCGGCTTCGGCTTCGGCTTCGGCTTCGGCTTCGGCTTCGGCTTCGGCTTCGGCTTCGGCTTCGGCTTCGGCTTCGGCTTCGGCTTCGGCTTCGGCGGGAGTGTCGCAGGTCTCGGTGAGGTGGACCTTGTAGCCCATCCAGAACAGGTCTTCGCCTTTGGCCGCCCAGCGGGCATCGGGGTCGTAGGGGGAGGCCAGGCGGAGTTGGCCGGGCGGGACACCCTCGTCGTCGGCGTCCCGCTTCTTGACCACCTCCCGTCCCCGGGTGTCGGTGTGCAGGTAGTAGGTCTGCACGAGGATCTGCCGCAGGAGCCGTACGGACTCGATCTCACGGATCCAGCCGGGGGCGTCGGGGGCCCACGCCGCCCGGCACAACGCCAGGGCATCCTGGCCGAAGACCTGCGCGAGCCGGTCGCGTTTCGTCTGCGAGGACGGCATGCGCCAGCCGTCCACCCTCGGCCCGTAACGGTGGGCGAACTCGGCCACATCGACCTGTCCGGCCAGCCAGGCCGGTGCCGCGACCGCGAGGGCCTCCAGAGCTGCCCGCACGCTCTCCCCGGCGAGCTCCAGACGGTTCAAGTCCCGCACCGCGCTGATCACATGGGTGGAATCGGTGCGCTGCTTGCCCCCGGCGGCCACCAGGCCCTCGTCCTTGCAGTGTTCCAGGAGCCGGTCGAAGACCACCCGCTCCATGCCGTGCCCGGCCAGCCGGGTGCGGAACCGGCTCAGCACGCTCGCATCGAAGCCCGTGTCCGTCAGCTCGGCCCCGAGCGCGTACTTCCAGTCGATCGCCCGCACCGCCATCGCCGCGGCCTGCCGGTCGGTCAGATCCTCGGCGAACTGCAACACCGTGACCAGCGACAACACTCCCGGTGACAGTCCCAGGGCACCACGCACCCCGAACGCGTCGGCGAACGGCTCGTCGGCGAAGACCTCCGCGAGCCGATCACGCACCCGCATCGCCAGGCTCCCCCGCGGGAACGCCGCCCGCGCCACCGCCGCAGTCTGCGCCGGAACCTCCGGCAACCCCTTCGACCGCATCGACACCCACACCACCCCCACAGCCGCACGACAGGACAACGGCCGCACGAACGATCATCCCGCGCTCACCATCACCCCGCACGGAATTGCGCAGCAGAGTCGCTGGCACGGTCGGCGTCGGCCCTCTGGCGTGCGGCTGGCCAAGCCTTGTCCGGACGAGAAAGTGCGGTGATCACGCAATGCGGGCGGTGCGGTTTCACGAGTACGGCGGGATCGATGTGCTGCGGGTGGAGGAGGTGGAGCGGCCGGTGCCCGGTCCTGGGCAGGTGCTGGTCGAGGTCCGCGCGGCCGGGATCCAGCCCGGCGAGGCCCACATCCGTACGGGCGCGCTGCACGAACGCTGGCCGGCGGCGTTTCCCTCCGGGCAGGGCAGCGATCTGGCTGGCGTCGTGGTGGAGGCCGGCCCGCATGTCCGGGGCTTCACGGTGGGCGATGAGGTATTGGGCTTCACTCACAGGCGGGCCAGCCATGCGCAGTTCGTCGTGGTCGACGACGTGAATCTGGTCTCCCGTCCGGCGGGGTTGGCCTGGGAGGTGGCCGGGGCGCTGTACGTGGCCGGCACGACCGCCTACGCCACCGTGTTCGCGGTGGACCCCGGCCCGGACGACACGGTCGTCGTCTCCGGTGCGGCGGGCGGAGTCGGGTCGCTCGCCGTGCAGCTCGCGCGGCGGCGCGGCGCCACGGTGATCGGGCTGGCGAGCGAGAAGAACCACGCCTGGTTGAAGGATCGCGGTGTCCTCCCGGTCGAGTACGGGCCAGGTGTGGCCGAGCGGATCCGTCAGGCATCCGGCGGCAGGGTCGACGCGTTCATCGACACCTTCGGCGACGGCTACGTGGCACTGGCAGTGGAGCTGGGCGTGCGGCCCGAGCGAATCAACACGATCCGCGACTGGCAAGCCGCGGCCAAGGTCGGCGCGCGGACCTACGGAGAAGGTGCGGCGGCGTGTGCGGTCGTGCTCGGCGAGCTGGCCCGGCTTGCCGCGCGCGGCCAGTTGGAGGTGCCGATCGCCCGCACCTACCCGCTGGAACAGGTGCGAGACGCCTTCCGCGAGCTGGAACAGCAGCACACCCACGGCAAGATCGTGCTCCGGCCCTAGCCGCGGCTGCCTAAGGCGACCATCCAGCAGGCATCTCCGAACATCAACGCAGCGTGACCGCTGACGGCCAGATGACTCCCCATCAGCTGGCCGCCAGCGGGGAATTGCAAGGTTCTGTCGCGAGTTTGGTGAAAGACCCCGTGTGAATCTTGGTCAGGTGAGGGCGGGGTTGCCGCAGCATTTCTTGTACTTGCGTGTGGAGCCGCACCAGCAGGGGGTGTTGCGGGGTGGAGGCCACGGGGTGGCCTGGCCTCGGGCTGCGAGGTCGGCGGCATAGTGCGCCCGGGTGTCCCCGTCCTGCGGAGGCAGCTTCTCCTGGCGGGTGAAGGATTCGAAGTCGGTGATGGTGCCGTGTGCGATGCCCAGGTGTACTTCGCCTTCGCTGGATAGCCGTTGCAGCATCTGTTCGATGTGGCGGACGTGTTCGTGGTGCTCGGTGCCGTAGTGGTCGGCAAGCTCGGGCCAGGCGTCCAGCAGCTGGGCGAACTCGTCAGGGTTCCAGAAGAGTGCGCAGGTCATGCGGGGCCGGGACAGGGCGGCCCGGCGGGCTTCGACTTCCTGGGAAAGCTTCTCGATCGAGGCGATCAGGGCCTGGGGGTCACTGTCCGCGGCGGCCCGTAGCTCGGGGTTGTGAAGGTCATCCAGGGTGTTGGTCGCGCGGAGCCGGGCCGGGCGGTCGTCGTAGAGGGCGTGGGCGAGTTGGTCGAGGTCGTCGTGCGGCTGGCCGAGGCGACGCCGTACCCGGTGGCGGCCGATGACGAGCATCTCGATGCCGGTGGCGTCCATCGCCTCGCGGACGGCGTCGACGGTGAGGAGAGTGGTGGGGCCGAGGAGATGGGTCACTGCCGCGGTGAACCAGTCCGCTGCGTCGTGGAGTTCGTCCGCGGCCTCGAACATCTCCGCGACGATGTTCCAGGGGCCGGGATCGGCGGGGTGCCGGCGGCGCAGGTCCGTGGCCGCTTCACGGGCCTCGTCAGTGCGTCCGGCATCCCACAGGGTGCTGACGCGGAACGCCTGGACGAGATGGGGTTCTTCGCAGTCGGCGTCCAGGACCTGCTGGTAGAGCGCGAGCGCCTTCTCGTGCTGGCCTGCGCGGCTGTAGAACTCCGCGGCCTCGGTGAGGAGCTCTTCCTGGTCCTCGGGGTACTTGCGGGCCAGGGCTTCCAGTTCTTCGGCCTGCTGGGCGTCGGTCCGCTGGATGGGGTCGGGCTGACGGCGTGCGGGGCGGCGCTTGCGGGACATACGGCCACACTATCGGCGCGGCGGAGCCGGCGTGGTGGGTCGGCCGATGCCTCAGAAGGGGTGGGGATCGCTTCCCTGAGCCGGTGCCGCCGCGGTGACCGCTGCCGGAGTGTCGCGCCGCCCCTGACCTGGTGTACCTGGCCAGCGGCGTTCATGAGGCGAGCAGTACGCGCTTGCGCAACAAGTCGGCCTTCGCCCTCCCGAACATCTGCCGCTTCAGCATCTTGATCCGGTTGACGTGGCCCTCGACCGGGCCGGAGCTCCAGGGCAGTGACAGGCCGGCCAGGACCGCGGTGAAGTCCTTGCGCAGGCCGGTGGCGAAGCCGCGCAGTTCGGGCAGCGGGCTGTCCTCCGCGTCCTGGATCCACTGCTCAAGCCTGCTGACCGGTGGTCCCGAGGCCGGCCGGGCTCTCGTGGAGCACCCCGGCGTGGACAAGGTCTCCTTCACCGGTTCGACCGAGACCGGCAGGGAGATCGTCCGGGCTTCCGCGGGGAATCTCAAGCGTGTCACGCTCGAACTCGGCGGGAAGGCACCGAGCCTCGTCCTGCCCGGCGCCGACCTGGACGCGGCCGTGGCGGGCTGTCTTCAGGGCGCGCTCCTCAACAGCGGCCAGGTGTGCGCCGCCTACACCCGGTTCCTCGTCCACCGCTTCCTCGCCGACGAGTTCGCCGAGCGCTGTGCGAAGGCCGTCAGCGGGATGCGACTCGGCGCGGGCAGCGCGCCCGACACCGAGCTCGGCCCCCTGGTCACCGGCGAACACCGTGACCACGTCCACGCGCTGGTGCGCAGCGGGGTCCAGCAAGGCGCCCAGCTCCTCGCCGGCGGGGCCCCCGTCGACGACCTGCCGGGCCGGCTGTCCGCCGTGTACAGCCTCGCCTCCGCCGTGCTCATCAAGCTCGGCTCCTACGACCGCGCCCGGCTCACCGCGGACCGTGCCCGTACCTGGGCCGAGATCTCCGGCTCCCCGCTCGCAGCTGCGGCCGCGGCACGGGAACTGGCCATCGTGCTGCGCCACCAGGACCAGCACGGCGCCGCTCAGCGCCTGATGTCCTCGGTGACCGACGACCTCGAGACGAGCGGGCTGCGCACCGACGCCATGGCCGCCGCCTACGCACAGATGCTGTGCACCCTGGCCTACACCGCCGCCCGGGCCGGGCAGCGCACCGAGGCCCTGGCGATGGCGGAGGAGGCCCGCCGCGCCGCCCGCCGGCTGCCCCAGGCAGCTCCGCGGTCGGCCTCCAGTGACCTCGGCGGCTGCCCCGCGCTCTCGGGTGGGGCCCCATTCGCCGTTAGAGTCGTGAACGAGAGGTGCCAAGCCACTGGGATTGGCTTGGCACCTCTCGCGATTGTGAGGACCTCAGAGGGCGGTATGTGACGTGATGCCGCGTTTGTTGTCGCTGGATCGTGTGGCACAGGCGTATCGGGACTGATCGGGGAGTGCCGTCGTGCTGGAGTGTTCCTCGTGAGCGACCGCCAGCCCTACAAGAGCGACTCGTCCGACGGCGGTGGGCCCTGATCGAGCCCGTCATCGCCTCCTGGAAGGCTCAGCATCCGTCCGTCAGTGGCCACCAGGGCGCCTACGAGATGCGGGAGATCGTCAACGCCCTGCTCTACCAGTCCCGTACCGGCTGCCAGTGGGACTACCTCCCCCACGACCTGCTGCGCTGGCAGGTCCGCGAGAGCCGGGGGCGCAAGGCCGACCCGAGCCTGGTGGTGCTCGACACCCAGAGCCTGCACGCGGCCGTGGGGGTGCCCGCCGACACCACCGGAAGGGACGCGGCAAAAAAAGTCCCGGGCCGCGAGCGCGGCCTGGCAGTTGATGTTCTCGGTCTGGTGATCGCGGTGGTGGTGCTGGCCGCGTCCGCACACGACAACGCCGCCGGCATCGCCTTGCTGGACAAGGTCGCCGCCGACACCGACACGGTGCAGAAGGCCCTGGTGGACCAGGGGTTCAAGACCACCGTCATCGACCACGGGCAGAAGGTGGGCATCGACGTCGAAGTCGTCGAGCGCAACCCGGCAGCCAGCGGTTTCGTCCCGCAGCCCAAGAGGTGGGTGGTGGAACAGGTGAATGGGATCATGATGCTGCACCGCAGGCTGGTACGGGACTACGAGCACCGGCCCGCTTCCGCCGAGTCGAGGGTGTACTGGGCCATAAGCGACCGGATGGCCCGGATGCTCACCGCGACCTCCACCCCCGCCTGGCGCGGCGCGTGAGCGACAGCGAGCTGACCTTGGGAGCGGTGCTGGCGCGCCTGGAGGAGCAGGAGCGCGAGATCGCCGCGCAGGCCGAGGCCACGCGGGGACGCATCGCGGAACTCACCGCGCAGCTGGAGGAGTTCGACCGGGTCGCCGAGGAGGTCCGCATCACCCGCAAGACCCTGCTGGCGCTGCCTGATCCGTCCCCGCCGGCGCCGCTGGCCACGAAGCTGCCGGACCATCCGGCCTACCGGCAGATCATGGCGGTGTTCGCCGCGGCCGACGCCCCGCTGCGGGCACGGGCGGTCTGCGAGGCGATGGATCTGGAGATCGCGCCCAGCAACGTCAACAACGTCCGGCTGAAGCTGAAGCGGCTGGTCGAACGCGGGATCCTGATTGAGCCCGAGCAGGGGTTGTTCACCCAGCCACGGCCATAGCCACCCGGAGAGGCCACCGCCAGCCCAGCCGCAAGCACGAAACGGACAGCACGTCGGTTCGCCAGGCCGCGCTGTACAGGGCTGAGCAGGCGTCCGGGCTGCCGTCGGTGGCCAGCCGGGTGACCTCCAGAGTCCAGCCGTCGTCCAGGTGCCGGGCCACGGGCCGGCCGACGATCGCCACGCCGACTCGGGTTCCGGTGGCGTCGAGCAGGCCGATGGAGAACTTGTGACCTTACGGGCGGGCGGGCGTGGTGGCGGTGGATCTCGTCCACGAACGCGCACGCCTGCGCGAAAGAGATGGGATCACGGTGGCGAGCATGGCGGCCTTCTCTGGCTCTCGGCTCGTAGGTTGTTCGGCTTCATTGCCGTTCCCGTCAATTCCTGTGGGCTGATTCCGCGTTGGCCTGCCGGATGGCGTCCACGCGACGTGGGCACCATCCGGGGCGCTTGTGGTCAGGACCTTAAGGCGTCCTTGGCCTTGTCGCCGGACTGCTTCAGGTTTCCGGAGATCTGGTCGGTCCTGCCTTGGCGTTGTAGTCGCCTGTTGCGGGTGGTCCGGCCGATGCGTTCTGTGATCCGACCCTTGAATGCCCGGGTCTTGTGCTTGATCGTCTGTCCGACGCTCATGGTTGTCCTCTGCTCGTTCGCTGGATGGGCTCTCGCGCGTGATCGCCGTACAGGCCGCCCGTTCCCGCGGGCGGGAGAGCACCTTGGGAGAGTGGCTGGTGTGGATTACCCGCGGCTGCGGCCGTACCGGCGCCACCGCTACGCCTGCCACCGCCGCGCCCGCGCATGGCGAAGCCGACGATCCAGACGACCAGCAGTACGGCGGCGACCCACCAGAGGGTCTGCATGGTGAAGCCGAACCCGAACACCACCAGGATCAGCAGAAGGAGAAGAATCCACAGAATCATTGCCGGGCCTCCAGATCGCGGGAAGTTCTTGAGTTCCGCGGGGTCCGGGCGAAGCGGAGGAGGTGGAATGCTGCCCCCGAACAATCCGGAGTGGCATAGCCCTACGCCGTGCTGTCAGTCAACGCCCGGCGACTTCCCTTGTCAACGTGGTGTCGACGCGGGGGAGTTCTGGGAGCTGGGCTGGGGCCGCTGGGACAAACGGAGCCTCGGCGGGGGCTTCGACCGGCTCGGCCGGCGGCGCCGGCAGGACGTGGTCTTCCCACCAGGACAGGCCCATCACGGTGGCGAGCAGGACGAAGGGGGCAGAAGCCGGAACGATCAGTACGTACATGCGTACCGCCTGCGGTGGGATGCGTGCGACGCGGCGGGCAGCAGAGGGAGGATGCCCGCATGGGGCGCATCGAGGCGGCGCCAGGATCGCGCAGCGACGGCGAGTGCGGGAGCGGCCCGTAGGTAATCGGGACGGGGTCCGGCACCGATGCGACAGGTACGCCCCCGAAGAAGCGCGAGAGGTGATCGACGCTGCCGGGGGCTCGGGCCGTACCGTGCACGCTAGCCCTCTCCGCACTCCCTGGACAGATGCCAAGTGGCCATCTGCTCCGGGTGGCAGACCGTTACATGGGGCGCTATCCGCAGTCTCTGGGGAGGGCTACGCTGTTCGAACAGGCCCCGGCCCCCGGCAGTGATGCTTTGTTCCGCTCCGGGAGGCCCGCCGTGTTCGTTCTGATCCTGATCGTGGTCTTGTTCGGCCTCGGCTTCCTCAACCCCCTGTGGTGGGTGGCCGCGGCCGTGTTGGTCTTCGGCGCCACCCGGCACGGCCGCGATCGCGGGGGAGGCTGGATCCGTGGTGACGGTTCTGATCTCGGGGAGTACCGGGACTACGAGAACCGCCGGGATCGTCAGGACCGCTGGGACCGTCGCTACAGCCTCCGGCACCGGGCGCGCTGGAGGCGCGAGGACCGGCGGGACCATGAACGGCGAGGGTGACCGGTGAAGTTGCCCGACATCCAGAGGTTCCGGGGCGGCTTCAGCCACACCGGACGCGTGGAAATCGTGGAGAGGTAGATGGCATGCATCGCGCAACCATGCTCCCGGAGAATTGGTGGGATCTGAGGACCGAGGCCGTGGCGGGGAATGCGGCGGGCCAGGATGTCGTGGCGCTGCGCGCCGAGATCGATCAGCTGCGGCGGGCACTGGCCGGCCGCATGGTCATCGATCAGGCGTGCGGCATGGTGATGGTCCTGGCCCCCTGCCGCCGTGGGCCGGCCAGGAACCTGCTGGTGGACATCTCGCGGCAGTGCAACACCAAACTTCCGGAGGTGGCTGCGGCCGTGGTCGCCGCCTGGGAGGGTGAGCCGCTCTCGCGGCTGATGCAGCGGGCGCTGCGGCATGCACTGCGGCGGCTCTACGCGGAAGACCGGGGATGCGACTCCTCACCGGCGGATGAGCCGTCCGGAAGGGAAAGGTCATGATTCACGCAGCCGACGTCCGGGAATGGCGCGACCGCGATGTCGTCGATACCGAGTCGCACAAGATCGGTGTCCTCGAGGCGGTGTATGTGGACACCACCACCGATGAGCCGGCCATGGCCACGGTACGGATCGGACTGCCCACCCGGCACCGGCTGGTCTTCGTCCCCCTGGAGGACGCGATCGTCGGGCCGGGCTATCTCAAGGTCGGCTATGTCAAGACGCTGGTGAAGCAGGCTCCTTCGATCGGCACCGACGACGTGCTGCCCGCCGAGCAGGAGGAAGCGATCTTCAAGCACTACGGACTGGCCTACAAGGCCGGTGCGGCCGGCGAACGGCAACTGGCTCGCCGCTGACCACCTACGGACAGGACGACTGCCCTGTGAGGTACGCACCATGCGCCAACTGACCACGCCCCGCGAAGAACAGCGGCTGTTGACGGCCGTGGCTTCGGCGGAGGAAACGGCTCTACTGGCCGAGATCGTCGAACTACGCGCCAGGAACGAGCAGTTGGGCCGTGCGCTGGCGAGCCGTGCGGTGATCGACCAGGCGCGCGGCATGCTGATGGCCCTGGCGCCCTGTTCCAGCGAGAGGGCCTGGGACCTGCTGGTGGACGTGTCGCAGCACTGCAACATCAAGCTCCGTGACGTGACTGCGGCCCTGGTCGCCACGACGAAGGACGAGGCGCTCCCGGAACCGATACAGCGAGAGCTGCGCCGGGGACTGCGGCGCCTCCATCAGGAGGACCGGCGGTGACGGCATGAATGCCCAGCGGACGGCACCGGGAGCTGTGAGCTCAACTCTCCGGTGCCTTCGTCCAGGACGGCCGTCGGACGCCTCCGTTGTGTAGCCCACCTCGTGGAACTCAAACACCGGCCTGTCCCTTCCCTGACCTCAAAGCCGTTGAGCAGGCAGAACACTCGCAGAGCGCCACCCCCGCCGGCGGCGTCACCGCGGTGGCGGCAGGTAGACGGTGAGCGCATGTGCCGCTTTGTCGAGGTGGAGTGTGCCGGCGGCCGGGCTTACCTCGCCGTCACGGGTGTAGTCCGCTTCCTCGCTCATTCCGTCGATCCGCAGCTGGGTGACCGTGGTGGCCTGGTAGACGCGGGAGCGTGCGAGGGTGCCGGTGAGGAAGGCGGTGACGAGACGGGTGCGGGCGAAGGGGTGGCTGCCGTCGACGGTGCGGATGTCGAGGAGTCCGTCGGTGAGGCTGCGGCGGTAGGAGGGGGCGAAGCCGGGCGGGTCGTAGCGGCTGTTGCCGGCGAAGAGCAGCCACAGCCGTCGGTGCCGCCCGTCGATGGTGACCTGGCTGGGGGTGCCGTCGGCCAGGACGCGGAGCAGGCCGATGCCCAGGGCGGGCCACTTGCCCAGACGCCTCTCGCGGGCCTCCCGGGCCCGGACGAGTTCGGGGTAGACGCCGATACTGAAAGTGTTGAGGAAGTACGTGCCGGCACCGCCCGCGGCGGTGACCCGGCCGAGGTCGACGGCTCCGCCGCAACCCGCCTCCACGGCGTCGGCGGTGGACTTCAGGGTCGCAAGGCCAAGGTCGGCGGCGAAGTGGTTGAGGGTGCCGGCGGGGAACACGGCCAGGGGCAGTCCGCTCTTGGTGGCCCTGGCGGCTGCCGCGTTGACCGTCCCGTCGCCGCCGACGACGCCGAGCGCGCCACCCCGGGCGAGCACGTCCTTGGCGGCCTGGTCGAGCACCAGGTGCAGGTCGACGCCACTTTCACAAAGCCGTATGTCCGCCAGCGGCAGGAGGGTCCGTAGTTCGGCTTCGGCTGGGGTGTCGCCGCCCGCGTCGCTGTTGACGACCGCGATCAGCCCCAGACCCGAGGGAAGCGCGGGGACGGGTTCGTTCGGCCGCGCGGTGTCGGCGGGTGCGTCCACGTGCAGCGGCCACCAACGGCAGGTCGCCGCCGCGACACCGACCCCGAGGACAGTGCCGGCGAGAACATCACGGGGCGAACGCGTGCCGGCGCGGGCGCGAAAGGCAGTGGCTGCCGTGGCAAGGGGGATGAGCGCGGCTCCCAGCCAGGGCGACTCCAACGTGACGGCGGTTGCGAAAGCCGCGACGGCGGCCGCGTGCCCGGACGGCAACGCCCGGGTGGCGGGCCGAGGTGGAAGCCGGTGGCTGGAGGCCGACTTGGCGGCGATGCCGACGGCGGCGGAGGCCAGGGCCAGCGAGCCTGTACCGCGCAGGGCGGCACGGCGTGCGCCACGGTTGCCGGACAGGCCCATGACGGCTGCGCCGGTCAGCCACGGCAGCATGGGGTGGGCAGAGGCGACGCGCGAGAAGAGCCGTGCATCGAGTGCGCGGAGGTGTCTCATGCCGACTGCGTACCCGTAGCGATACCGACCACACGGCCGCCTGCCCGCACGAATCGGTCAAGGACGCCTGCCGTGTTGCCAGTTGACCATCCGGTTCCGGACGGGACCGCCCAGGGTCGGCTCCACGTTCGCACCCGCGCGTCCCGTGGGCAGCCGTAGTTGCGTGGCGCAGAGCTTGTTTGAACCCGGGCTGCCCGGGAACCCGTTCGAGGTGCTTCAGACCGGAGGCACGCCCGTGGGAGCAGCTGTCGCTGCTCCCCTGTGTGCTGCGGTCTGCCGGCTCCCACGGTGAGTGACGCCACCGATGAGGGAGACACGTGCCCATGCCGTACGCACGCACGCAGAACCGACGAAGCGCACGCCGCTACGACGACGCGCCGGACACCGACGCCGCGTTCCGCCGTATCGCCGCGCTGCCGCACGGCCCGGAGAGGTCCGCGCTGCGGCAGGAGGTGGTGTGCGCCTGGATGCCGATGGCCGAACGGCTGGCTCGGCGCTTTCGCCATCGCGGTGAGAGCTTCGAGGACCTCAAGCAGGTCGCCCAACTGGGCCTGGTCAAGGCGGTGTCCCGCTTCGACGCCAGTCGCGGCACCGCCTTTCCGAGCTTTGCCATACCGACGATCCTCGGCGAGGTGAAGCGGCACTTCCGCGACGAACTCTGGATCGTGCATGTGCCACGGCGCATACAGGAACTGCGCGGCCGGGTCCGCTCCGCCGGCCATGAGTGCTCGTCGCGGGGCAGCCACGAACCCTCCGTCCCCGAGATCGCCGCGCACACCGGCCTGTCCGAGGCGGAGGTACGACTGGGCCAAGGGGCGCTGGAGAGCTTCGCCGCCCGGTCGTTGGACGCCGTGCCCGGCCACTCCGCGGACAGCCATCCACTGACCGACACCCTCGGTGGCCTGGAGCCCGGCTTCGACCGGATCGTCAACCGCGAGGCGCTCCGTCCGCTGCTGCGAGCACTGCCCGAACGCGAACGCCAGATCCTCTACATGAGGTTCTTCTGCGAGATGACGCAGAGCCGCATCGCCCTGCAACTCGGTCTCTCACAGATGCACGTCTCCCGTCTGATCACCCAGACCTGTGCACGCCTGCGCGACCAGGTGATGACCGACCCCCACGCCCTGAGGAGGGCAGCGTGACGACATCCCGGGTGCACGGGCGGCGCCGGGCCGCCAGGCCCAGCGCCCGTCGCTCCGCTGAGAGGCAGACACTGACTGCCGCCGGACGGGCGGGCTTCGCCGCACGAGGCGTGGTGTACGTCCTCATCGGTGTACTGGCCGTCCGGATCGCCCTCGGCAGCGGCGGCGAGTCGGCGGACCGGCAGGGTGCGCTGGCCCAGATCGCGGCGCAGCCCTTCGGGAAGGCGATGCTGTGGGCGCTGGTCGTCGGCTTCGGCTGCATGGCGTTGTGGCGGGGCGCCCGCGCGGTCCTTGCCAGAGGGCCTCGGCGCAACGCGGCCTCGCGAGTGCTTGACGGCGCACGGGCGCTCTTCTACGCCGCCATCTGCTGGGCCACCGCCGTGTTCGCAGTCGGGGGCGGCCAGGGTTCCAGTGGCAATGCGCAGTCGCGGGACTGGACGGCATCGGCGCTCAAACTGTCCTACGGCCGGGTGCTGGTGGGTGCCGGGGGCTGCCTCCTGATCGGCATCGGTGCGGTACTCGCCGTCCGGGCGGCCATGCGGAGCTTCCTCAAGCAGTTGGATACCGGCAGCATGAGCCACCGTACCAAGCAGGTCGTCACCGCTCTGGGCGCGGGCGGAGGCGTGGCACGTGGTGTGGTGTTCGCGGCGGCCGGGGTCTTCATCCTGGTGGCAGCCGTCCGCTTCGACCCGCACGAGGCCAAGGGCGTGGACGCGACGCTCCGCAGCTTCACACAGACACCGGTGGGGCCATGGCTCCTGGTCGCCGTCGCGATCGGGCTGGTTCTCTTCGGCGTCTTCTCGTTCGCCTCGGCTCGCTGGCGCCGCCTGTGAAACAGTGGCCCAAGCCGGATCGGAAACCGTCCCGCCCCCGTCACCGACCGCAGGTGGGCATGCGGAGCGGCGGTCCACCGTCCACCACCAGGCGTCAGTGGGCCGGGCGCCGGCGCGAGCGCGATACCGAGCGCACGAGCAGGTACAGCACGGCGGCGATGAGGAGCAGCATGCCGTCGACGACAGCGCCGATGACGACCAGCGCGATGGCGCCGATGAGCAGAACCAGGAAGAAGGCCATGGCGCTGCGCCTCCTGGGGTCGTGGCGATGGGCGGACCAGAGGGTCGACCACCAGTAGTGCCAGCGTCCTCCACGCCTCGCGCATACCTCAATGTCAGGGTAAACGCAACCCATGGCGGTGGCGTGCCGGGCAGAACGGTTCTACCGTGAGGACAGGAAGCAGATCCCAGGAGCACGTCATGATCATCCTCGGACTCCTCATTCTCGTCGCCGCGGTAGTCATCGGCGTCGTCGGCGTTCTTTCCAACAGTGGCAGCGCCCACGAGTTCACCGGCGGATTCTCCGTCTTCGGAGTCGACGTCACCGGCTCCACCGGCACCCTCTTCCTCTATGGCATCGTCGTCGGGGCGGCGGCTCTGCTCGGGCTGAGCCTGCTCCTGACCGGTACACGCCGCACCGCTCGTCGCAGCCGCACCGCACGGCGCGGGCTCAAGCAGTCTCGGCGCGAGAGCGCCGCAGCCGAACAGGAACGCGGCGTCCTGATCAACGAACGCGACACCGCACGTACGCAGACGGCGCAGGCAGAGCGAGATGACGAAGACCCCGCCGGACCGGTCGAACGCCCCCGCCACAAGCAGCACTGGTTCCACCACCGGGCCGCTCCCCGCTGACGATCCCGCAGACGACCTTGCCCGCACCGGACGCCCAGACGCCGCTGCGGTCATGATCGGTCGGCTCCGACACAGACCTCGGTTGACCTGCCGGGCGCGGTGATGGTGGGACGCGGAGAGCGGGTGTTTTCCATGGACTGGCTGAGAAGGCTGCCGGTGATCGGAAAGCTGATGCGGACGCACGCTTGGCGGGCGTTCGAGCGGCTGGATGCCGTCCACTGGGCCCGGCTCGCCGCGGCCATCACCTTCACCAGTTTCGTCGCGCTCTTTCCGCTGATCACCGTGGGCGCGGCGATCGCTGCCAAGCTGCTGAGCGCGGACCAGCTGGGGAAACTCCAGGACAAGATCGCCGACCAGGCGCCGGGCCTCTCCGACCTGCTGGACCTGGACAGTCTCGTCGCGCATGCCGGATCCGTCGGGCTGATCGCGGGCGCGCTGCTGCTCGTGATCGGCATCAACTGGGTCGGCGCCCTGCGCGGGTGCCTGCGCGCGGTGTGGGAGAAGGATCAGGACCCGGGCAATCCGTTCCTGCTCAAGCTCAAGGACGCCGTGGTGCTGGTCGGCCTCGGCGCGGTCGGGCTGGTCGCGATCGGCAGTTCGGTCTTCGCGAACATTGCCGTCGGCTGGGCCGCCGACAAGGCCGGTATCGAGGGCGGGGCGGGACGGGCCCTGCTGTTCTTCGCTGGCCTGGCCATCGCCCTGGTTGTCGACTTCCTGCTGCTGGTCTACCTGCTCACCCGGCTGCCGCGGGTGCATCCCGGCCGGCGCGCGGTCGTGGTCGCCGGGCTGATCGGTGCGGTGGGCTTCGAACTGCTCAAGTGGTTGCTGACCGGCTATCTGCAGGGCGTTGCGGGGAAGAGCATGTACGGCGCCTTCGCCGTGCCGGTCGCCGTCGTGCTGTGGATCAATCTCATGGCCAGGCTGCTGCTGTACTGCGCCGCGTGGACGGCGACAGCAGCGGGGACGGCGGTGCGGTCCGGCGAGACAGCCGAGGGCGAGGGCCCGGAGCCCGGGATCAGTCCCGCAGATGACGCTGCACCACGGAGGGCGTCAGCCGGCAGCGGCGCACCAGCAGCACCGCACCTCCAGAAGTACGACCCGTGATCCGAGCGTGGTTCTTCGTGCTGGGGCAGCTGCGTGCGGTCACCGCCTCGGCGGCGGTGTCAGGCCACCAGGCCGGGGAGGGGTTCGGAGTTGTCGATGAAGGCGCGGGCCAGATCGGACAGGCGCCGGTTGTGCGCACGGGCGTAGCCGCGCAGGGTGGTGAAAGCCTGCTCCATGTCGATGTTCTGGCGTTCGGCGAGTTTGCCCTTGGCCTGTTCGATCAGTACGCGGCTGTTGAGCGCGGTCTGCAGCTGTTCGTTGAGGACGGTGCTGCGGTGGGTGGTGCGTTGTTGCAGGAGGCTGATGGTGGCGACGTCGGCCAGGGCCTGGGCGATGAGTGTGCCGACCGGGTCGAAGGGGCCGGGGGTGGCGTGGAAGAGGTTCAGGGCGCCGACGACCTCGTCCCGCAGACGCATGGGCAGGGCATGGACGGCCCCGAAGCCGCTGCGGTGGGCCGCCGTGACGAAGTGCGGCCAGCGGTCGACCTCCCGGGTCAGGTCGGGGACTGCCACCTGTGTGCCGGTGCGGAAGCATTCGAGGCAGGGGCCCTCGTCGTTCTGGAGCTGGAAGAGCTCAAGGAGGCGTACCCGTTCGTCGGAGGCGGCCATGACGCGGAGTTTGCCGTCCCGGTCGGCGAGCAGCACCCCGGCCGCGCTCGCATCGAGCATGCCGACGCAGCGGTCGGTGAGCAGGCGCAGGAAGTCGATCAGGTCGAAGTCGGCGACCAGGTTGTCCGCCAGCTCGACGAAGGTCTTGGCAAGGAGCTGCTGATTCATCGTGGGCGCCCTCTTTTGAGTTGAGACTATTCCCGCCGGAACGGGGCGGGAAGCACAGCACGTTCGTCGGATGGCACCAGTGCGTCAGGTTTCCTCGTCGGTCCGTCTCGGTTCCGTGTCCGGGGAGAAGCGGAGCCGGTGGGCCACGACGTCGGCGGCCACGTCGGCGAGCCGGTGTCCCTGCATGTAGGCATAGGCGCGGAGCCGGACGAAGGCTTCGTCGATGCCGACGCCGAGTTGGACGGTGAGGATGCCGGTGGCCTGGTCGATCTCCGCCCGGTATCCGCCCAGGTCCTCGAAGCCGCGATCTGCCAGTGCTCGGTCGACCGGTCCGCCCGTCTCGTCGATCCGCGCATCGAGCAGGAGCAGCGTCGCGAGATCGGCGAACGCCAGCGCATCGGCCAACTGCTCCGTGTCCAGCACGGTGGGGATGTCGGCGTACAGGTCGAGGACTCCCGGGCTGATCGCCCCCATCTGTAGGGGGAATGCGAAGACGGCGCGTGCTCCGGCTTCCAGTGCCGCGTCGGCGAACACGGGCCAGCGGTCCTGCAGTGCGCCGGTCAGCAGATCGGGCGTCAGGACGGCCGAGCCGTGCGTGAAGGCGTCCACACAGGGCCCTTCACCCAGGGTGAGCTGGAGCTCCTCCAGTTGTTCGCTGATGTCGTCGGTGCTGCACAACGGGTGGCTCGCGGCGGTCCGGGACATCGCTGATACTCCGGCTCCGCCGACCGGCAGTGCGACCACCGCCGCCGTGCACACATCGACCACGCCGACCCGGGCACCACGGAGGGCCGCCTGTTCGGCGACCAGCACCTGGATGCGGTCCGAGCGGCTGTCGGACCTCATCCGGGCCACCGGGTCCAGGCATCGTGGGCCAGGCCCTCCCGCCGCGCCGTGGTTCGTTCTCCGAGGGGGAATACCAGCGCACGGAACATGGTCGGGCCCGCCGGCCGCCACATTTCTCCGACGTCCAGCCATCCCCAGGAGCGGAGCGACGCGAGGGTCGGGTGGTCGTCCTGATCCACCAAGGTGGCGCCGAGGGATGCCTGGTGGTCGCTCAGCAGCCGCTCCTGCAACCGGCGGGCCACGTCCTGGTCCTGTGGGTGCGGGCGGACCAGGATGCTGGTGATCGCGAAGACGCCGCCGGACGCGGTGAGCTGTTCCATGCTCTGCGGCAGTGCTCCGTCGAAGCCGAGCCACCAGAAGCTGTCACTGCCCACCGGGAATCCGAAGGCGCATCCCATCAGGTGGTCCGTCTCCGCGATCACCATGGCGAACCCCGGCCGCCGGATGTCGCCGGTGAGACGGTTCAGGAAGTCCTGGCGGCTGCGGCTGCGGTATGCCTCAGGGGCGGACGTCTCGCGGGAGTCGACGTACAGATCCCCCAGCTCCCCGCCCAGGCCCTGCGCCAGCCAGCGGTTCACGCGGCGCAACCGGACCGCGTCCATGGTGGACGGCTCGTCTGCATGGGGCTTGTGCGGCTGCCCCTGCCTGGGCTGGGCCGTCACCGCGCATCGCCCGAGAGGACAGCCACCAGCGGAACACTCCGCTGCGGCAGGGCATGGGCTGTCGGGGCCGGGACGTCCCCGAGAGACGGTGGCAGATGCCCGAGCGGTAGGCCGAGAAGCAGGAACCCGCAGCCGGTGAGGTCGAGGATCCGCCCCATTGCCGGTGGCGGATTGTGCAGTCGCAGGATTCCGCCGGCCTCCGTGGTCCGCTGCGAGGCGTAGAGGAAGGTATTGAGGCCGCTGCAGTCGCAGAAGGTCACGGGAGTGAGGTCGACATCGACGATGCGGATGCCGTCGCTCAAGCACCGCGCCAGTGCCGCGCGCACCAGTGGTGCCGATTCCAAGTCGATCTCACCGGACAGGGTGATCAGCGTCCGGTTCCGGCGGTCATGACGGTAGATGGTGAGCTGTGGGAGGGGCATGACGCCTCGGTTCAAAAGACCATCCGGCAGGGAGATGGGGACGCCGGCTTTCCCGGCCCCCCTTGGCGCGCTGCCGACAGGGGCGTACGTTCGGCGGAGGTGGAACGACGGCCGGTCCGAGGGCCTGTGCAACAGGACAGGGGACCCACCCGGTTCCCTCCAGGGATGCGCCGGGTGACGGACGAGAAGTCCGCTCCCCGCAGCCATCTGCGTCGCGAAACGACAAGCCGCCGGGGTCTGGGACGCCTGTTGGGCAGCGTAGTCCTCGCACGGTGCGACAGGTGGTCCGAAGCCGCTCAGTCTCAGAATGTGGACGGTGTTGAAGCGCGGTGGCGCGCGCATGTCCGGTGCCCTGCACGGTACTTGGACAGGCAGCGCGAAAGCGGCGGCGAACGGCCGCTCAGGCATGGCAGTCCGTCGACTGCCCGAGGAGGTGGCTTCGCATGACGGAGTCGAACGGTTCAACCCTGCAGAACCCCGATCCCGATGAGCCGAGCATCGGCGTGGGCACGATGCTTCAGACCGCACGGCCCGGGCCTCAGGAACCGCCGGGGACCCGCGGCCGGACGGCCATCGCGGACGGGGTGGTGGAGAAGATCGCAGGGATCGCCGCACGGGAGGTCCCCGGAATCGACGCACTGGGCGGCGGATTCACTCGCAGCATGGGCGCCGTGCGCGATCGGGTCCCGGGCGGCCACGCGAGCGCGGGACGCGGCGTCAAGGTCGAGGTAGGTGAGAAACAGACCGCCATCGACCTCCAGGTCGTCGTCGAATACGGGGTGAGCATCACCGTCGTCGCCGCAGAGGTCCGCGAGAACGTGATCGCCGCGGTGGAACGGATGACGGGCCTGGAAGTCGTCGAGGTGAACATCGCCGTCAACGACGTGCGCTTGCCGGACGAGGACACGCCGCAGCCCAGCGAGGACCGCGTGCTCTAGTCGCGAGGCGACCAGGGACAAGGACTCCGCCCCATCGCTCCTCCGCGGCACAGGGACAGGCACCGACTGCAGGCGGTGATCACCTGATCCGGGCGCGACTCGGCCCGGCTGGTGGGTAATTCGCGGCGGCTCCCCGTTCGGATTCGTCGGCGAGAGGATGGAACACGTCGCTTTGCTCAGCGTCGACTTCCGCTTCTCCGGGTGGACCAGCCTGACCCCACGCCGGCCGAGTGCACAGCGAGGAAAGCAAGCCCGGCAAGCATGAGACTCGTCGGACTGAAGATCACCTCGGTCGACGTCTCGGTGACACGGATGATGAAGGCGATGACGAAGAGTGCGGCGACCACGAATGCAAGCATCTGTCTCCCCCTACCGGTGGACGACGAACCACACGTGATCCCGGTGGCTGCGTCGCGGCCTGCCGGGTGCCCCGGACAGCGCAGGTCAGTCGCGTAAATCCCGCGCCGGAGCCGGCGCCGACGCCCCGTCGCCGACCTGCGGACGCTGCGAACGAGGCAACCGGGACTGCTGCTACCGCGAACCCCCTCGGCCGCCCAGCCCACAGATCGACCGAACCGACATGTCGAGCTCAACAACAGATCTGGTGAGCCCGTTCCACGGACACGATCCGTACAAGCATGGGAAGCGGACAGGCCGCCACCGAGCACCCGGATCCTGATCGGATGCCGCAGTCGGCCATCTGCGACAGTGAGGAGCGCCCCATGGGCGCGAACACGGCCGAAGCTGCGGTACCTGACACTATTCAGGAACTGACGGACCGGCTGACGACCTCCTACGCCAACCTGTTGACGGCTGCAATCGTGCGGGATGTGGTGCAGGACTGCTACCAGCCGCTCAGCAACGCTCGTATCCCCAACTACGTGCCGATCCTCGTCGAGCACAGCAGTCGCACCAAGCTACGACAACTCACCCGGCGCTCCGATCCCACGGTTCTCCTTCGCGAGCACTCCGACGGGACACGAGGCCACTCCATCACGAGGGCCTGCCGAAGGGTCCGAGTCGCCCTGACCCGCTCGACATAGGCACGGCGCCCATGGAAGGCACACGGGCCCGCTCGACCATCGGCCTTCCAACGCGCAGAGGCTCCGCCCGATACTCCGCGCTCCTGGAGCTGCCCGATCCGGCACCGCCCGCACCGCCGGCCCCCAAGCTGCCGGACCATCCGGCCTACCAGCAGATCATGGCCATGTTCGCCGCGGCCGACGCCCCGCTACGGGCACGGCAGCCTGCGTTCCACAGTTGAGCGGGGTTCTCGGGTGTGCGGCAGGGCATCGATGCAGGTCAGGCGGTTGAGCCTGGTGCGAAAACCTGAAATCGCCTAGTGGCACGACCTTCATACCCCAGTACTGATGACCTGGAATGATGCCCGTATCGTCTAGCGGCATGTATGTGACCTGAAACTCAAGCGGCTGACCGCGCGCGGCATCCTGGTCGAGACCGAGCAGTGATTGTTCACCCAGCCGCGGCCGTAGCCGCCCGGCGGCCGCCCGACCAGCCCGCCTACCCCAGCCGACAGGGCAATACAGACATCAACTCTCGTACCGCCCTCTGAGTTCGTAGTTGTGCTGGTCGTGGTGGGGATGGAGGCGTTCGCGTTCCCGCTGGGTGTGGAAGGTCCAATATTGCGGGAAGTCGCCGTTGCTGATGAGGGCACGGAGGGTGAGTACGGCTTCGGCGCCGGGAACGCTCCATCTGCTGCCGGTGATGTCGAGGCGGTCGGCCACCAGATGGCGTGCGGCTCCTTCGACGATGCCGCTGGCGATGGGCCAGCCGGCTTCGAGGGCCTGGTCGTAGTGCACGAAGGCGGCGTTGTTCTCCAGGTAGCGGCAGGTCTTGTCGATCGTGATGCGTTGTTCGTGGGTGAGGTGGCCGCGTGCGGCTTCGCCGCGCAGGTCGCGGACGGCGCCCGATGCGTCGCCGGCCAGGATCCGGGCGGCTTTGAAGCCGACCCAGGTCTCGGCGGCGGGATCGGCGGCGGTGTGGAAACACCGTGCGCTCGCCCACAGCTTCTCGATGACGTGCACGATGTCGAGGACGATATGGATCGTGACCGCCCGGCGGTCGGCCTCCTTCTGGATCAACTCCAGTTGGTGGGCGGCGCCGTCGACCAGCACCACCCAGCATCGCTGGTGCTGCGGGTCACGGGCTTCTGCCTCGTCGAACGCGGTGGCAATCACCTGGTCCGCGTCGTGTTCGACGGAAGCGGTGAGCCACTTCGCGCGGGCTTTGGGCCCCTTTCTCGGGATGCGGCCCGTGGCGCGGCCGCCGGGCGGGGCGATGATGTCATGCGGCCTGCGCGGTGCCGGGTCCGCGTCATGCACCACCGCCAGGGTCGCCATCCGCTTGCGACCCGTCTTCTCCCCGGCGGACAGACGGGTGCGGAAGGTGCGGGTCGCCCGTTCGGCGGCCTTGCGCGTCGCCTCCCGCAGATGGCCGGGGAGCACTGGCCGGCAACGACGGGCTCCTCACCGGCATCGTCAGCCGCAGCGACCTGCTCGACGCCTTCATCCGCTCCGACGTCGAGATCCGCGGCGAGGTCGAGCAGGACGTCCTGGGGCGCATCCTCGGCCTGAACGAGGGCACTGTCGCGGTCGAGGTCCGGGACGGGGACGTCACCTTGCGGGGTCACGTCCCGGAACCGCGTCTCGTCCCGGTGGTCGTGGGCCTCTGCCAGGGCGTCGACGGTGTCGTCGCCGTGGACGCCCACCTCACCGCCGAGGGCTAGGTGTTCTGCCCCGGGAGTCCGGCCGCAGCAGGGCCGCCACCAAGTGCAGCCGTGCAGATCCCGTGCCGGCCCCCAGGGCTTCGGTTGGCGCCTGACCCCGATGGCGGTGTTCCCCGCGCGTCGTTGGCTGGTCTCCGTGAGGCTGAGATGTGCAGGTCGGCGTTGCTGCGCCGCCGTTAACCAAACGTGGACGACACGGGGCCCGTCGTCGGGTCGTTTTCGATGGAGGAGGTAGGTCCGTGACTGGCAGTGATGGCGACGGTGATGGCCGGGTGGCGCATGATCCGGCGGTCCTGGAGACGATCGAGGCGGTGCGAGCCGGCGGAACGCTGGGCCGTGCTCAGCGGCGGATGGCGAGTGAGTCGGGCGGGCCGCGCGCTGGGGCGGCGGAGCTGCAGAAGATCACCGAGCTGCATGTCTGCATGGGTTTGAACGCCTGCAAGGGGCATGACCGGGACGGCGCAGCACCGATGGCGGGCATGGGCCGGTGTGCGACGGTGCTGCATGTGTGCCACGGTGCGAACGAGTGCCGGGGGCAGGGCGGGTGCGGCTACACCGGGCCGGACGCGGAGCTGGCCAGGCCGGGTACGCAGGCTTGTCGCGAGAACGGAAGTTGCGCGAGCCCGATCAACGTCAGCCGGGTGTTCGCCGGAGGCCCGCTGAAGGGCAAGAGCGTGTGGAAGCTGGCCCGGCAGCTGTTCGAAGCCAGGATGTACGAGGCCGGGATCCCGTTCGGTCCCGCTCCGGGCGAGGGCTACCCGGACGATCTTGTCCCGCCGTACGAAGTGACGGAGCAGGACAAGCAGAAGCGCAGGCTGCAGGACGGCGCAGCGCGGCAGAGTGCGGCAGTGACGTCCGGGCCGGACGGGGCTGCTTCGTGACATCACTGCCCGGCAGCGGGGGCATTTCCTCGATCTCCCGCTTCGCGCTTCCCGCTTTGGGGTTCGGGGTCGGTCTGCGGGCTCCGCATCACGGGTGGGTCCTGGATCACCTGGACGGCGGGCTGGGTGTGGACTGGCTGGAGGTGATCAGCGAGAACTACCTGGACTCCGGCGGCTTTCCGCGTCATGTGCTGGACGGGGTGGCTGAGCGGTACCCGGTGGTGCTGCACGGGGTGTCGATGTCCATCGGCAGTGTCGATCCACTGGATCTCGACTATCTGGCCCGGTTGCGGCGTCTGGCGAACGCTGTCGGTGCCGCGTGGGTGTCTGATCACATCTGCTGGACCGGGGTGGCCGGGGTCAACACCCACGACCTGCTGCCGGTCCCTTTCACCGAGGAGGCCCTGGCCCATATGGCCGAGCGGGTGCGGATGGTCCAGGACGTCCTGGAGCGCCCGCTGGTGCTGGAGAACCCCAGCTCGTATGTGGGCTTCACCGCCTCCACGATGCCGGAGGAGGAGTTCGTCGCACGGCTGGTCACCGAGGCGGACTGCGCGCTGCTGCTCGATGTGAACAACCTCTACGTCTCGGCGGTCAATCACGGCACCGACCCGCACGCCTACCTGGCGGCGCTGCCGCTGGACCGCGTGGTGCAGATCCACCTGGCCGGTCACACCGACGCCGGCACCCACCTGGTGGACACCCACGACGGGCCCGTCACGCCTCCCGTGTGGGACCTGTACGCCGCGGTGCTGGCGCGCAGCGGTCCGGTCTCCACCCTGCTGGAGTGGGACGACCGGCTGCCTTCCTTCCCTGACCTGGTGCGCCACCTCGGCCCGGCAAGGCAGCTGGCCGAGCGCGCAGAACCGGCTGCCAGGGCTGTGGTGGCGGCAGCAGCGGCGGGAGGGTGAATGCCCACCACCTCGCCCCTGGCCCCGCACCACAGTGCCGCCGATGCGGCAGGGCCCGCGGACCTGGCCGGTCTTCAACGCTGGTTCCAGACCGCGATCCTGCACCCGCACGCAGCGGAGGGCGAAGGCGCGGACCGGGTCGCAGCCGTCCTCACGAACTCCTCGCGGCAGGCCGCCCACGAGCGCCTGGCGGTCTACCAGCGCGGCTACCGGCTGCGTCTGCTGGGCAGCCTGCACTCCTGCTTCCCGGCGCTGCGCCACCTGCTGGGCCCCGAGGCGTTCGACGTCCTCGCCACGGAGTACCTTGACGCCCTCCCCCCGCGTGGCTACACCCTCGACCGCTACATGCAGGGCTTTCCCGCCCACTTGATCCAGGGCAGACCCGACGCGGGGCGACCTGCCGAGGAACGTGACCCGTGGGTCGACCTCGTCGTCGACCTGGCCCGCTTCGAGCGGGCCTTCGCCGAGGTGTACGACGCCTCTGAACCGAACCCCCACCGCTTGCTGGCCTGCCGGCATCCCGTGCACACCTACGCCACCGCCATCGCCCGCGGCCAAGACCCCGCGCTACCCCCGGCCCGTCCCGTCCTGCTGACACTGCGCCGCCGCGGCCACACCGTGGTCGTCACCGAGACAGCCCCGCAGGCCAGCAGCCGTGGCGCCATCCAGCCCCGCCACACCGCACAGGCGCATACGCCCGCGTGAGCAGTAAGCCCCCACCCCGTCCCTGTCCGGGTCGCCAGCGCCCGGAAACCAAACTGGAGCCATCATGACAACCCGCACCACTGCCGGCCTGCCCTTCACGATCGAGCCCCTGGTTCCCGTGAATCCGAATGAACCGATCCAGGACTACGAAACCCTGGTCAACCATCTCCACCAGGCAGCGCAGGTGGAGATGTCAACCATCCCGATGTACCTGTACGCGGCCTATTCCATCCAGACGAAGGGCCACAACCAGTGGCTGCCCGGCATCTCCGCCTTCCGCACCATCGTGGCGATCGCGATCGAGGAAATGCTGCACCTGTGCCTGGTCCGCAACCTCTTGGTCGCCCTCGGAGCGGGAGACCGGATCACCTTCAACGACAAGCACTTCATCCCCAGCTATCCCAGCAAGATGCTGCACCGGGTCCCCGACCTCGAACTGCACCTGCAACCGTGCTCACCCGAGCTGATGAAGGACGTCTTCCTGCCACTGGAGCTGCCCGCCGAGCACCATGCGCCGGCGCAGCCCGACCAGTACCAGACCCTCGGCCAGTTCTACCGGGCCATCGAGGACGGCCTGGTCCGCGTGGACCGCGCCGAGGGCAGCAGGCTGTGGCAGTACGCCAAGGACAGCACCGCCTGGCAGTACCAGCGCGCCTACTGGAACCGCGACGGCGGTGGCGAACCAATCCTCATCACCGACCTCACCACCGCCCGCGAAGCCCTGCAGATCGTCGTCGAACAAGGGGAGGGCGTCGACCCCGCCAAGGCCACCGTCCCCATCGACCCGGTCAACCCCACCCCCGGCTTGGACGAACTCTCCCACTACGCCCGCTTCCTGCGCATCCAGCAAGGCATCGAGCCCATCGGAAACGTGCGCAACGTTCCTGTCGACCCCAAAGTCCGCGACTTCGACGAGCCCGCCGCGAGCCTGGCCCAGCTCTTCAACGCCGCCTACTTCTACACCCTCGCCATGCTCGACAAGCTCTACAACCTGCCCGCGACCTTCGCGGCCGAGACGGCCAACCCCCGCTACCACCTCGAGCGGACCTTCGTCTCCGCCATGAGCGGCCTGCTTTACCCCATCGCCGACCTGCTCATGCAAACCCCCGCCACGAAACTGCACCCCGAGCCGGCGACCGTGCCCGTCTTCGCCGCCCCGACCTTCGAGTTCTACGACTTCCCCGCCGAGATCAAAAAGTCCGGCGGCACCCACACCATGAAGCAACACCTCATGGGGCTCTGCAACCAAGCCATCGCACACTTCCCTGAACTCGGCGGAGACAACAGCGTCCACTGGCTGATCGACAAAATGCCCGACATCGACCAGATCTCCTCGCAGCCCCCCGCCAGCCGCCCCCAACCGAAGTGACGCCACACCGCACCCGGGCCCCGATCCGCAGGTTCGACTCGCATGGGCGGCGAAGACGACCATGCTCGACGGACGCGTCCTGCGCTCGCGCAGCCTGCCCGGTATCGACCAGGAGATCTACGCCCTGCTCACCACCTACCAGGCCCTGAATCCACGCGGCCGCCGACACCGCCTGCAGCCGGCCGGGCCTGGACACGGACCGCATCAGCTTCACCATCCTGCTGGACGCCGCTGCAGACACGGTCGTCACCGCGACCGGAATCCTGCCCACGTCAGCGCCCGTCGATCTCGTCGGCAACATCGGCCGGGCGCCCCCGCATGCCCGGGGAGGATGTCGCACCGTGTAAGCGCCGTGTGGGCGGTGCGGGTCTGCCCCAGATCCAAGGTCGGGCGCGGGCGTTGAGCTGGGCTGTGGCCACTTCGGTGGCGTGGGTGATGTGGTCGCGGTCGCCGAAGGAGCGTCCGGCCAGGGCGGTCTTGCGGAAGATGCGCCACCAGCCCTCTTGGAGGTTCAGCCAGCAGGCGCCGACCGGGATGAACACGTGCCTGATGCGGGGGTGGTCCTCGAGCCAGGTTCGGGTGGACACGCTGTTGTGCGAGGACAGATTGTCGGTGATCACATAGATGTCCCCGACGGGGTTGGCGTCCTCGACCAGCTGAAGGAACTGCTGGTAGAAGGCGCTGTCGCGGGAGGTGGCGGTCATCGTGAGCTCCTGGCCGTCGCGGACGCGTAAGGCGCCGTAGACCCAGGTTTTCTCCGGTCCGCGGGAGTAGTCGATCTCGTTCTTGATGCGGTGTCCGTCCGGTGACCAGCCCGGTGCCGGCGGGAAGGCGCGTGGGATCACCGGGCCGAGCTCGTCGGCGCAGACGACCGTCGCACCGGCGGGCGGGCTGGTGTAGAGCTCGACGATCCGCGTCCTTTTCCCTCGAAGTCTGCATCTCTCGGGCGCGTCCACGAGCGTGTGCGCCGCCAGCGCACGCCCTCGGCCAGCAGGATGCGGCGCACCTGGGAGCGGCTTACCTCGATTCCCAGGTCCCGGGCCGCGGCAGCCAGTGCGTCCAAGGTCCATTCCGAGGGTCCCGACTCGTCCGCGGCCCACATCTCGTTCGACGGCTGCACCTCAAGCCGACCGGGCGGGGTCTGCTTGACCATCGCGATGATCCGGGAGCGTTCGGCCTCGGTGATCCTTCGCTTGCGGCCCTGCCCGCCCAGATCTTCCAGGCCCTCAAGCCCCAAGCGGTTGAACCGGTGCAGCCAGCGGCGCACCGTCTTCTGACTGCACCTCAGCTCGTCGGCGATCTGCGGGACCAGCCAGCCGTCCCAGCTCAGCTCCACCATCCGGCACCGCTCCACCAGAACCTTCGGCGCCTTCCTGGCAGCCGCCAGGCGGTGGACCACCGCTTGCTCGCCCTCGTCACGGCCCGGCCGTACCCGTAACACCATCGTCCAGCACCCGCCCCCGAGTACCCGCAACCACCCCGATACCAGCAGCTATACCCACTGAAAGCGGAATTCAGCAGTAGGAGTTCTTAGCCCGCCCGGGCGGCGGCGAGGTGGGCGTCCACGGCGACGACACCGTCGACGCCCTGGCAGAGGCCCACGACCACCGGAACGAGGCGTGGTTCCGGGACGTGACCCCGAAGGGTGACGACCCCGTCCCGGACCTCGACCGCGACGGTGCCCTCGTCCAGGCCGAGGATGCGCCCCAGGACGTCCTGCTCGACCTCGCCGCGGATCTCGACATCGGAGCGGATGAACGCGTCGAGCAGGTCACTGCGGGTAACGATGCCGGTGAGCAGCCCGTCGTCGCCGACCACCGGCAGCTGCTTAACGTGCCGCCTGCGGAGTTCCCGTGCGGCCCGGGGGATCGTCCAGTCGGCGCGGGCGGTGAAGACGGGGCTGCTCATGAGCGCGCCCGCGGTCCGGGCCCGGGCCTTGCCCCAGGCACGCTCGTCGTTCCCGTCCTGACTCTGCGGCTCGGGCATGCCGGCCTCGTGCCGCAGCACGTCGGACGCGGACACGACACCGACGGGAGCACCGTCGTCGTCGACGACCGGGGCCGCGACGATGTCGTTCGCGTCCAGCAGGGCGGCGACCTCCTGGAACGGTGTGCTGGGGCGGACGGTGACGACATCCTCGGTCATCACGTCACCGACCGTGCGGCGGTACAGCATGGCATCGGCCTCCTCCGCTGTGCGACGGGGCGGCCGCGATCGGTCCGCCCGGGCGGACCACGCGCGGCGCGCCAGCCTCCGCGCCCCTGCCGGCTCGCCCACGCCGTCTTCCCTACCCATGACAACACCGCGCCGCTCCGGCGGCCAGTGACGTTCGGCCTGGCGGGGAGGGCCGGCGGTCCCACGGCCAGGAGTGCGACCGAGTGCGCGGTAGACGCTGGGCGCCCTTGCGCTTGTCGATGGGGACGATCAGGTCACCCCCCTGACCGCTCACTCAGCGTCAACTGCTCGTCGCCACGGCGATGGTCTGTCCGGAGGGCGAGAAGCCGGCTGTGCGGAATGTGGAGTAATCCGAGTGGAAGATGTGCCACCACTGATCTCCGTGCGGACCCGCGTGGGGCAACCCACCGTCGCAAGCAGGACACGCTCGTTCGGCCAGGCCGGGGTGACGACCTCCAGGGTCCAGCCGTCCGTGGTGGTGGTGTGCAGCCCTCCGCCGAAGAGCCCCGCGATGCGCACGCGGCTTCCGGTGATCGGCCCCAGTCCGGGGCAGGAGAGGTCGGCAACCGCGTCGGGGGTGCTGTCCTCGGGGGCGGGGTCGCGGTCCCTGGCGATCTTCTCGCCGGTGACGGCATCGAAGAGACCGTGACCGTCGTGGGAGACGACCATCACCAGATCGTGGCCGCTGGCGGGATGCGTCGCGAAGCCGATTCCGAGCAGTCCGCCGACAGGAACGCCGTATGCGTACTCGAAGACGGGCTGCCAGGGTTCAGGAGCGGGCACCACGGGGGCCGCGAGAAGCCGGTTCCGCATCGCCCGCTGGTACGCCGAGAGCTCGGGCTCACGCTCCGACTGCTCGACAGGAGCCGCCTTCTTCGTCCACTTCATCACGGCTCCATGATCCACATTCCGGCAGGCTCGCCCAACGGAGTTGATGCAGCCCAGCGCTCAAGCACGTGCCCTTGCCGCAAGAACGACCAACTCGCGGCCGTGACCAGCACCGTCAGCAGCAGGCCGAGGGTGTCGACGACGATGCTCCGCTTGCGGCCCACGATCTTCTTGCCCGCGTCGACACCCTGGCCGGCTGCGGGGACGTTGGCGGAGGTCTTGATGCTCTGTGAGTCGATGACGCAGGCACTGGGTTCGGCCTCTCGGCCTTCCTGCCTGCGGACTTGTCGGCGCAGGAGGCTGTTGAGCTGGTCGAAGACGCCTTCCTCCTGCCAGCGGGCGAAGTAGGCGTAGACGGTGTTCCAGTGCGGGTAGTCGTGTGGGAGGTAGCGCCAGGGGATCCCGGTGCGGTTCACGTAGAGGACCGCGTCGAGCAGGCTGCGCAGGTCGTGGTTCGGTGGACGGCCGATGTCCAGTCCGCGGCCGCGGCGTTGCCCGCCAGGCGGTCAGGACCGGCTCGACCAACTCCCAGCGGGCATCGGACAGATCGCTCGGATAACGACGGCGTTCAGGCACGATCCCGGACTACCCGCAGAGCCCAGGCGCGCGTGCCAGCGCTCGAAGCGCACGGCGCGTAATCCGGCGCCCTGGGATGAAACAGGAGCAGCCAGACCAAGACGCCCTCTTAATCAACCCTCCCGCAACGCAGATCGCATCAACCCCATCGCCTCCACCAGATCAGGCACGGATATCTATCTAAAGCACCTTAATGATGACTAAAACGCCCTCTCAGGAACTGCCAGGCCCGCGGTCGTCGGTGACTCACCCAAGGCGCTGGGTGATGCGTGACCACACACTGGGCGAGCCGGAGGGCATGGGGGCGGGCCGACGGTCGCGGAGCTGCTTCCACGTCGGCTTCGGGCAGCGTCCCTTGGGCCGGGCACCGGTGAACTTCTCGTAGGGCACCCGGCGCGGGAGAAGACCGATCTCGACCCAGTGGGCCTTACCGGAGGTGAAGTCCCAGCCGTCGTTGGGGATGCGGATGTGGTCCGCGCGGTCGTCCTTGTTCCGGCTGGTGATCTGGAGCACCTCGACGTGGCGGAGGCGGGGTCTCATGACCACGCAGTAGTGGGGCAGTTCGCCGTCCGAAGCCCGGAAGGGGACCAGAGCGTGCCAGATCTCGCCCGCGGCCGGGCGGCGCCGGCCGCCGTTGAGGCCGCCGTCCTCCCACCAGCGCGCCGCGCGGTGGCCGAGGAGAGCGGCGAGGCCGGCCGCCCCGCTCTGGGCCAGGGAGCGCGAGCTCCAGTCGGGTGAGTCGAACCAGGCCCCGGCCCAGGCGACGGCCGCCTGACTCAGGGCGACAACGGCCGCCGTCCGGGCAAGGAAGACCCACGGTGGGCAGGGGCGGGTCCGGCACGTGAACGCCGTCACGGCCGTGGCGGCCACGACGGGAATCCCGTACAGGACGGCGTACTGGTCGAGGCCGTGCACCTCCTGCGGAGGCTTCTGAGCGGCCATCAGGTCGGGCACAGTGGCCGGAAGCGCCAGGGCGTAGCCGACCAGAACCCACAGGTTCAGCTGCAGGTAGACCTTGACGGCGATGCCCAGGCAGGACGAGTTCGTACGACGGGACACGGATTCCTTCCGCTTCGTTCCCCGGCGGCCGGGTCAGGGCGCCTTCCAGAGGGTCAGTTCCGTGACGTAGTCGCGTGCCTTGTAGCCCGCGTCGTCCTTCTGGACGACGACGTCCTTGATGTTGAGCATCGCGAGGTTGTCCTCGTCGGTGACGGTGCACAGCACCGTGCCCGGGGTCAGCAGTTCGCCCTGGGCGTCGCCGTCGAGCTCGGAGGGCAGCGCGTTGGCCGCCGCGCCCTCGGCACACTCCTCGGGGGTGGTGCCCGCGCTCTTTCCCATGGTCGTCAGAAAGCGCAGGGTGTAGCTGCCGCCGAACTCCTCGTACTGCAGCTCGTTTCCCTTCCCCTCGCTGAGGGCGTTCGTGTCGATCTTCGGCGCGTCCAGGTCGACGGTGGTGTACGAGAAGCGGGTGTCGGTGAACTGGGCGCGCAGGGTGAGCGGCTTGTTCTTGAAGATCTCCGTGTAGTCGTTCGACGCCGCGTTCGCTGTGGGCGACGCGTCGGTGCTCGGCGTGGCGGTGGCGGTGGCCTGGGATCCGTCGGACGCCGACGAGGCCGCCCCGCCGCCGCTGCCCTTGGCGTCCTTGTCGGTGTCGTTGTCCTGGGTGAAGATCCAGGCGCCCGCCGCGACCACCACCACGGCCAGCGCGACCGCGCCGACGCTCAGCGGGGTCCGGCTGCGGGCTGGTGCCGGCACCGTTGGCGGGCCGGAGGGGTGCGGTGCTCCCTGCGGGGGCGGGGCGGCGGATCTGGTGGGCGGCACCGGGGGCGCCGGGGCATGGTGCGGCTGCTCGCCGGGCCGGGAAGCAGCTGTGGGTGTGTACCCGCCGGACGCCGCAACACCCGGCGGTGCAGTATCGGCCGCCGCCACGAAACCGGGAGGCGCGGTCGCGGCCGCCGCCACGGAACCGGGAGCCATGGTCGCGGCCCCCGCCGCGTCCTCGGAGTCCGGTCCGGGCTCCGTCTCGGTCTGCTGCCGGGCGAGTCTCTCCCGGTGGGCGATGTCCGCCGCGACGGGCGCGGGCAGCCAGCCGGTGAAGTCCCGCAGTGGCCGTCCACTCAACTTCTGGCAGAGTTCGGCCAGTTCGGCGGGCGTGGGCCGGGCGGCCGGGTCGGCGGCCAGCGCGCGTTCCAGGACGGTACGCAGCGGCTCGGGATACGCCGTCAGATCCGGCGGGCGGAACTCGGTGTTGGCGATCTTGGTGGCCAGGGTGATGGCCCCGGAGTCGCCGTAGGGGTGGCGGCCGGTCGCGGCGACGGCGGCGATCAGGCCGAGCGAGAAGACGTCGGTCGCCGGGGTGAGATCATCGCCGTTGGCGTGTTCCGGTGACATGAACTGGGGCGTGCCGATGAGCCCGCCGCTGCGGGTGAGCTGGGTGGCGTCGGCGGCCCGGGCGATGCCGAAGTCGATGATCCAGGGGCCTTCGGAGCCGATGAGGATGTTGCTCGGCTTCATGTCGCGGTGGATCACGCCCGCCTTGTGCACGGCGTGCAGCGCCTCCGCCGCGCAGCCGGTCAGCTGCAGCACCGCGGGCAGCGGGAGCGTTCCGTGCCCGGTGAGGATCTGGTCCAGGGCGAGGCCGGGGACATAGGTGGTGGCCAGCCAGGGCTGAGGGCCAGTGGTGTCGTGGTCGACGACGGGGACGATGTGGTAGCCCTGCACCCGGCGGGCGGAGGTCGCCTCCTGCTCGAAGCGGCGGCGGAACTCCTCGTCCTGGGCGTATTCCCGGCGGATCACCTTCAGGGCGACCGGCTGTTTGCCGCGCGTACGAGAGAGGTAGACGGATCCCATGCCGCCCTCGCCGATCCGGGCGAGCAGGCGGTAACCGGCCACCTCGCGCGGGTCGTCGGGGCCCAGCGGGCTCAACCGACCACCGATTTCAGCACTGTTCAAGGATTCAACCTTCCCGTCGCAGGCGTGATCATAGTGGCGCGACGCCGCCAGCGGTACACATCTGTGGAGATCAAGGAAAAACAGACAAGATCAAAGGGAATCAGTGAGGTTGGCGGGATTCATCCTGATGGCGGGGTGCCGACGGGCGGCCGTACAGTGACACCCTCTGCCATCGGACAGCGAGGCGTTCATGGAACATCACCTGGCCACGTCGGCGGAGCGAGCCGACTATCTGGTGGAGCTCTCCAACGTCGCCCGCGATACCTCCATCGGCCCACGCGGGCCGCGCTCCCTGCGCCGCCTCGGGCTGGTCCTGCGGGCCCTTATGGAGCTCACCAGGGATCCCGACGTCTCCGTCTACTTGGTCGCCGACAACAGCCTTCTGGGCGGGCACCGGGAGTTCGGCGACCAGGCCGAGGTCCGGCGGCTGCGGGGCTGGGTGGCCGACGGGCTGGTCGAGGAGGTCGACGACGCCGACGAACGCGTCCTCGAACTGGCCCGCATGACCGCGACCCCGGTCATCACCGGCGACCAGTACGTCGACCACCGCGCCGGACACCCGTGGATCCAGGGCAACACCTGGCAGTTCCTCAGACCCGAAGCCCGCCCCGACGGATCCGTCACCCTCGTCGCAATGGACATGGGCGTGCGCTCGGCGGCCGAGATCTCCCGCAAAATGGAACTGTCCGCGCTGAAGAAACAGGGCCTCCTCGGGCCCTCCAGGACCCCGCTGACCGACGTGATCATGCAGAGCTGGCGCTGCCCGGAGCCCCGCTGCTCCCTCTACGACATCCGCCGCGGCAACCGGATCCTGCTGCCCCGCATGCGGCGCGGCGTCCCCACCTGCGAGCTCCACGGCACGCCCTTGGAGAACGATGGCCCGCGCCTGGGCACCACCCAGCTCAAAGCCGTCATCGACGGCACCTGCGTGGCCCGCTACACCCTCGACGAGGGCTCCGAAGCATACGTCGGCCGACTGCCGGGTCCGGCGGGCATCGCCCTGCACAGCCTGCTGTCCCCACAGGTCGCCCAGCAGGTCAGCCGCAGGCATCTGGCAGTCTCCGCCCGGAACGGAACGGTCCTGATCCGCGACATCAGCACCTACGGCACCCGGATGCGCCGCACCGGCAAGCGCGGCGGGTTCGGCCCCTGGGAGGCGCTGCCCCCGCAGACCGACCGTCCCTTCCGCCCCGGCGACGAGGTCGAACTCGCACCCGGCGTCGTCCTCACGCGCAGCGGCCGACGCTTCCCCGCCGAACTCGCCGACGCCTGGCGCACCCAAGCCGCCCACACCCCGATGACGACCATCGCGGCAGCGCCCACCCGCCGGGCCTGACCACCGCGATCGACTGATGGGTGATCCGCCGAGGAGCGAAACGGCCGCGGAGGCAGGGGTGTTCACGCCTCCTCGGTGATGAGCAGCTGGGCCCGTTCCACAACCACCTCGGCGAGGACCACCCGCACTCCAGGAATGTCCCGGTGAGCGGGCCGCGGAGCGAGGAGTGCGGTAAGGGCTCGGCACAGGCCGTCCTCGTCGCCCTTGAACGGGTTGGTGAGCGGCGACTACTCGTTGCTGACTGCAGATGAGAAGCTGCGCGAGGTCCAGAAGCTGTCCCACCGGCTGAACTTCCCTCTCCGGGGTGGATTAGCGGGCGTCGGCGAACTGCGGCCTGCGGGCCGGTCGTCGGGCTGGGCATGGAACCCATCGACGAACAGCACATGGTGCAACCCGGCCTGGTAATCCTCGATATCACCGCCGCCGACGAAGCAACCGCGCTCGCCGCGGTTGCCGAGCTGGACCGGCTGTGGGCGACCTCCGGCATCGGGGTGGTGCGGCGGGTACCCGGTGGACTGGGGGTGAAGGCGCGGCTGTACGCGCATTTACGGCGGTGTCCCGCGGCGCCGCCGCGTGGTGATGACGCTGTACCGTACGCGGCCCTGCTCGGGGCTTACTGGCTCGAGCAGGGCCGGGAGGACCCAGACGTCGCCATGCGGGAAGGCGGGTAGAGCCCAGATGGTGATGGTCGTGCGCGCGGCGGTGACCGTTTCCTCGTCACACTCTTCGCCGCAAGGGCGCGGGCCGGGCGGACAGTGGCCGCCGCCGCAGACACCAGGCGTGCACCGGCCGGCCGGAACCGCCCGACGTGTCCTGCAGTCCGCCGGCCCCGGACACCGCCACTCCCCCGCCATCGCGCACCCGCGTACGCCGGACGGCGCGCCCGGCCCGTGAAAGGGCCGGGCGCGCCGCCGCGTCACAGTGTGCGGGCGCCGTCCTCAGCAGTCGCCGGCACGTGGGCTTGAGCGTCAGTGCTGGCGGCGCTCACCGCGGTCACCCCAGTCACCGCGGTCCCGCGGTCACCGCGGTCACCGCGGTCACCGCGGTCACTGCGGTCGCCGCGGTCACTGCGGTCGTTGCGGTCGTTGCCCCAGGAGGCCTCGTCGACGAAACGGTCGCGGTCGTTGCGCAGGGTGGCGGTGTCGGAGCGGTTGTCCCACACGTAGTTGCGGCGGTCCTGGAAGAGGTCGGTGCGGGTGTCGCGGCCTTCGCCGGTGTGGATACGGACGGTCGCGCGGCCGGCCAGGCGGTAGGAGTCGAAGGTGTAGGTGTGGCCGTCCTCGTCCGACAGCGTCCATCCGTCCAGGTTCACGCTGCGGCGGGCGGTGTTGGTGACCTCCACCCACTCCCTGTTCAAGGAGCGGTTGGAGCGGTCGTCACGGCCCGGGGAGTCGTACTGCACGTCGCTGATCTGGACACGCGGCTGGTACATGCGTGCGTCGGCAGCGGACGCCGGCAGCGCCACCGCCCCGACGACAGCGGCGGCCACGAGCGCGGCGGAGGCCAGACGGCGGGTGGTTACCTTCACGGAAACGGACACAGAGTCCCCCTCATGTGCGGGCACGTCCCGCACACAGACGAAAGGGCTGTGCGCGGGGGTAGTGCGGGTGCGGGCGGCGGCCGGCTGGCCGCACACCCACACCTTGACCACCAGGCCGGGCCAAGTGAACGCGACGTGAACCGTGTTACAGATCGTCCATATTCCTGTGACTCTCACCTGCAACATCCATCTATGCCCCACAAGCGCCCAATTGACGCTTCGTCGGGCCGGGCGCCGTTGCGGCGACCGGCCCGTAGCCTGCGTCCGCCACGATGCGCCACCCGGCACCACCCACGCCATCACCCGAAAGTGAGTAACAACCACCTCATTCCGGGAGAAAGCGAATCCTGGAAACGGTCGGAACGGTCACGGCCTCGCCGCTCGGCGGGTTGCCGAACATCGGGAAGTGGCCGGGCCGGCCAAACCGCCAAGGGAAGTCACCACTCTGGGTACGTAAAGCGCCCTGCCGCCCTACCCGTAGCGGCATGCCTCCGCCGGCAACGCCTGACCTTCGTGTGGTTCGCACCGGCTGGCTGGTACCTGCCATCCCGCTGTTTACGGACCACACCCCGTTCCGGCGCAGCGTCCGGTTTCCCCTCCGCTCGGGTCCCCTACTACGCCGTACGAGTGACTGTCCCCGCGCGGCGCCGTCTTTCGGCCGCGTTGGTCGGGAAAACGGATGAGCCGCCGATGACGCCGTCGGCGTGACGTCTCCTCGCAGCCGCAACCAAGCCGGGCCATGCGCGGCTCTCCTCCCGCATACCCATCCGCTGCCGGTGAGGAGACCGACATGACCGTCACCCTTGGACATCACACGCCGCAGACCTTCGCAGACCCCTACGCCGCCGATCCGGCCGAGACCGCCTGGCCCGCCCCGGCCGCACACGGGCAGGACATGGACTACCTGCTGCCGCCGCCCAACCCCGCGGAACGTCTCAGCGTCCTTATCGACCCGCGCGACCAGCGCCGCCTCGATCTGCACGCCGTTCTGACCGCGGCCGGCATCCCGCCCCGTCCCGGAGACCGCGAAGCCATCGACCAGCTCAGCGCCCTGCCCGCAAGCATCAACACCACCCTGCAGCGCTGGCTGCACCACACGACATGAGGCATCCAACAGCGCGAGGGCCCGTCCACGCTGTGCACCGGCGATCAACGAAGCACAGGTGGCAGTACCAGAGCTGGCCGTGGTGGACGTCGCAGCCGCCGATGACGCATCCACGTTCGCGGTCCAGGAGCTGCTCGCCGCACGGTGGGCCACCGCGCCGGCGGACCGTACGACCCGGGAGGCCGGCGAGCCCGGCGTGCGACGTCGCTGCTTCCTGGACCTGCGCCAGGAGCCCGATTCGTAGGATCGGAGAAGCAGCTGCCCAGCGGCCGTGGACCAGGTGAACGTTCCTCGATCCGGGCCACAAGACGGCCGCCGTGGTCAGGCACTGCGCGATCGGCGTCCCGACGTCTTCTTCGCCACCGTCTTCCTGGTGGTCTTCTTCGCGGCGGCCTTCTTGGCCGGCTGCTTCTTCGTGGTCTCCTTCGCCGGCAGGTCGTGCACTGCGGCTTCCGCGCCTTCGCCGCGGGAGGCCTTGACCTGCTGCACGGACTGGGTCAGGGCGGCCATGAGGTCCAATACCTTGCCCGGCTCCCCGGGCTCCGGCGCCTCGGGCAGCTCACGGTCCTCCCGCTTCGCTTCGATGATCTTCGCCATGGCGTCGGTGTATTCGTCCTGGAACTCCGGCCCGTCGAGATCCTCACGGCTCATGCTCTCCATCAGAGCGAGCGCGCCCTCGATCTCGTCCTCCGTCAGCTCCACGGGCGGCGGCAGCAGCTCAAAAGGGTGTGCTCGGCGCGGGGCTGCTCATGCCCTCGATCAACGGCGTCGGCCTGCGTTCACTCAAGGCGCCAGGCACGGCGTACGACGATGAAGTACTCGGCAAGGATCCGCAACCGGACCACATGCGGGACTACGTCCACACCGAGCGCGACAACGGCGGCGTCCACATCAGTGACTCCACCCACGACTGAAGTCGCGGGCTTCCTGCGTCGGTGGCTAAGCACCGTCGCAGAGGACCAGCCCGGCCCTGTAGAGCACGTTCAGTGCGCCCACGCGGTCGGCGTTCTCCACCAGGCCGCACTTGACGCACTCGAACTTCGCTTGGGTGACGCGGTTCTCCTTCGCCACGTGCCCGCATCCGCCGATCTCGGGTGGGCACGTGCGGGAGGTGTTGCGGGCGTTCACCGGGATCACGCGGCGAGCGGCACTCTCAGCCTTCTGCGCCAGGATTCCCAGGAAGATGCCCCAACCAGCGTCCAGGATACTGCGGTTGAGTCCGGCCTTCGCAGCGGCTCCGTTCGGGAGGAACGCGCCTTCCTGCTCGGGGTCGGGCTTGGGCGCCGGGGCCTTGGTCATCCCGGCTGTGTTCAGCCTCTCATGCCCGATCACGTCGTGTTCGCGGACCAGGGCGAGGGCTGTCTTGTGGTGGTGGTCGAGTCGTTGACGCCGGATCTTCGCGTGCAGCTTCGCGACCTTTCGCGCTGCGGCGCGGTGCTTCTTCGTCCGGCGCCGGGTGCGCTTGGGGAACGTCGAAAGGTGCTGCTGCGCGGCCGTCAGTTCTTCGGCCATCGCCTCCAGGAACTTCGGGTTCTCCTGGTGGACTCCGCCCGAGTCGGTGAAGAAGTGCACGGTGCCCATGTCGATGCCGACGATGCTGCCGGTTGCGGGCAGAGGCTCGGGCGGAACCTCGTCGCAGACCAGCACGACGTACCAGCGTTTACCTTCGCGCTTGATGCTGATCGTCTTGACCCGGCCGCGCACGGGCCGGTGCTGGTGCACGCGGACGTGACCGACTCCTTGGAGACGCACGCGGGTCTGCGGATCGTGCGGGGTGGAGTCCCAGCGGCAGCCGTCGCCGTCCTTCGCAAACGTGACGGTGTCGAAGTGGCCAACGCCCTTGAACCTGGGGTAGCCGGGTGTCAGACCGGCCTTCACGCGCCGGAAGAAGGCTTGGAACGCCTTGTCCAGGCGCCGCAAGGTTGCCTGCTGGCTGGAGAAGGACCAGCATCCATGACGCTCCGGATCGAACGCCCGGATCTCCTTGAGCTGCGCGGACTGGTCGCCGTACTTGACGCTCGTCTTCGAACTGTGCCGGTAGGCATCCCGGCGTTCCTGCAACGCACCGTTGTAGAGCGAGCAGTGATCACGAAGCATGTCCCGAAGGGCCGCTTCCTGCCCGACTGTCGGCCTGAGAAGGAACTTGTAGGCCCGCATCAAGAGCGGGCCTCCTTCTTCCAGGGGCGTTCCCACTGGGTGTTGATGTACTTCTCCACGGTGGCCGCGCTGACCGCGCCAACCGAGGCGGCGAAGTACGACGACGACCACAAAGTGGGCATCCGCGACTTCAGGTGCGGGAACTCCGCTCGCAGTACGCGGGAAGTGAAGCCCTTGAACTGGTTCGCAACGTACGAGGCGGACGATTTCGGGTCGTGCTTGACGAACAGGTGCACGTGGTCCGGCATCACCTCAAGGGCGATGATCTCCCACCCGCGCTCGTCTGCCTTGTCCCGGATCAGTTCGTCCAGACGTTCCGCGACCCGGCCGCCGAGGACCGGGCGGCGGTACTTCGGGCACCACACCACGTGGAGGCCGAGGTCGTACACGCCGCCGGAGAATCGGCGAACATTCCTGGTCACAGTCACACGATCACTATACACATGCCGCAGGTCTAGCGCGGCAGAAGGGCGGTACAGGTGAACAGTGCAGATCCGTGCACAGAGTTGAGGTCAGAGCAGCCCAGAGAAGCCATTCCCCACCCCGCTAAAGCGGGGCGTCCCCTGGCTAGATCCTGATGGCGGCATCCCAACCGAGCCTTCTACCTCGTTGCCGCAGCCCTGGGTGGCAAGGCATGGGAGCGTGCCGGCCGCATCTGGTGGGACGCGCTCATCTCCGGCGAGGTCGGGCAGACCCCCCTCTTCACTGACTGGGCCCACCTCACCGTCCAGACCGCCGTCGCCCGCTACGGCGAGGACAGCGAAGAACACGAGGCCGTCCTCACTGCGTGGGATGCCGTAGGCGTGTCCAACTGAAGTCCGGCCACGTCATGGACAGCAACCCGCCGCCTCTGGACGCCTGGCCCAATGCTCGTTGTTACGGTGCCCGTGGTTGCCCTCGCCGTGGCGTCGACTCCTTCGGCGCGGATTTCGCCAGCCGTCGAGTAATCCGTATGGCGGCGGTCGTGCGGCGGCGGTCGTGGGGCAGGAGGAGGATCGGTTGGCAGGGGGAGCCTCGCTGTGACACTTACGGAAAGGCGGAACCCATGCCGAAGTACCTCTTCAGGGCCAAGCTGACCGTGGACGGACTGAAAGGCCTGCGCGCGGAGGGTGCCATCGCTCGCCGCGAGGTCATCGAGCGGATGGTGCAAAGCGTGGGCGGCCGGCTGGAGTCGGTCTACTGGGCTTTCGGCGAGGACGATGTCTACGTCACGGCGGACCTGCCGGGCAACACCGCCGCCGCTGCCATTGGGATGGCCACAACGGCGGCGGGCGGGGTCCGCACGAGCACGGTGGTGCTTTTGACGGCCGATGAGGTCGATGAGGCCACCCGACAGCAGGTGGAGTACCGGGCGCTCGGCGCCTGATGGGCCAGCGCTTGCGTGGATGTGGAGGCGGCCGCCGCGCTTGCGAGGCTGGCCGGACTGGCGGCGTTGCGTGGAACGGCACCCGGCAAGACTCGAAACCAGGGGTATGTACTGGTAGGAGCCGTTGTTCGATTGGTCTGTATCCGTGCCACGCACTCTCGGATCCGTCACGGTCCGTAGCGGTCAAGCCGGTGGGAATGGAAAACCCAGTCGCTGTTGACACAAGGTTCCTGAAACCCTGACTGGCATGACTCCGGACCCCGTCGACCAGGCTCGACGTCTTGCGTGTGACCGTTTTCCCGATGCCCTCGTCGTGATCCTCGCCGGGTCGACGGCTGCGGGGCGGGCCACTGCGAGCAGTGACCTGGACATCGCGGTGCTCGTCGGGGACGGTGGCGAGACCTGCCGGGAGACGATCCGGTTCGAGGGACGTGTCGTGGAGCTCTTTATCCACACCCGTGCCGGTCTCGTGGACCTCTTCGCAGCGGACTTTGCCTCACGTCGTGCTGTCCTGCAGAGCATGTATGCCACCGGTCTCGTCCTGGTAGATGCGAATGGTGAGGCCGGGCGTGCCCGTGCCCTGGCCGATGCGGACCTCCGTGATGGTCCGCCGGCGCTGGAAGCGGAGACGGTCGAGACGAAGAGGTATGGACTGACGGATGCGCTGGATGATCTCGCCGACGCTGGCGACCAGATCGAGCGCCTTGCGGTGGCCGGGTTCGTTCTCAACACCGCGGCCGATCTACTCTGCGACTACCACCACGCATGGATCGGCGGCGGGAAGTGGCTGCCGCGGCGTCTTTTGGAGGCGGACGCAGAGCGTGGGACCGCCCTGCTCAAAGGGCACCTGCACCTGTGTAAGTCGGGAGACCCAGGACTCATGATCGACGCGGCTTCCGGGATCCTCGACCTGGTCGGCGGGCCTCTTCGCGAGGGCTATCGCAGGACCTGGCGCGGTGTTATCGAATCGGTTGCTGCTGTCTCCGGGCGTTGACGGGTTGAGGCCGGTGACGGCATCGGTGGCTATCGAGTGTGGTCACCGGGGGCGTACTTTTTCCAAGTGCCTCCGGCTTGGGCTGCGACGGCCTCGGCGTGAACGGTGTGGTAACCGAGCATCCCCGCGACGACCGACGGCGGTGCCTGAAGGACGAGTTGCCGCAGGGTGGCGGTCCGGCCGTTGAGGGTGGGGACGCCTGCGGCGGTGAGTCGCTTGCCGAGGGTGGCGGGGTCCACGGGCTGTCCAGCCCGGCGTCCGGGGAAGAGCCAGTCGCTGGCGGGAAGCGTGCCGCCTGGCCGGTTCGGGCGTCCGTCACGTATGTAGCCGAACAGTAGGTCGGCGAAGGGTTCGGGAACCGGTGTGGGTGGATCACCCAGGAGGAGTGCGACCTGGTCACCGTCGCGCTGGACGTCGTGGACGGTGAGCCGGACGAGCCGACGGACGGGCTGGGCATAGAGGAGGATCAGGGCAGCCGCGATCCGTTCCATGAGCGGGAGATCGTCGCTGGTCATGATCTTGCGGATCAGGGCGATGCGATGGTGCTGGCTGATCGGGGCCGGGTTCTCCGTGCGGATCGTGGGGGCCTTCAACCGGGGCATGACCTGGTGGTCCATGCTCCAGCGCAGGAACGCTTGGACGACGCGGCGGGCGGTGGCGTCCTTGGCGAACCAGGCGTCGAGGTCGGTCTGGGTGCACTCGCCGACGACGCGGTCCCGTTCGGCGAGCCAGACGAGGAAGGCGGCTGCCTGGATGAGCTGGGTGCGGGCGGTTTTGACGGCTCCGGGTCCGAGGAGCCGCTTGGCGGCGGTGGCCCGGAGCTTGCGCAGGAGGTGCCAGGTGGCGAAGCGGTTCAGGAGCTGGCGGTGTTCGGCGTCCTCGATGGTATTGAGCCATTCGGGCAGTCGGCGTTCGAACAGCAGGAGGTGCCGGTCGCGGTGCGGCAGGACGCCGGTGTGCATGAGCAGGTCACGGACGTGGGCGACCGACCGCCAGGGCGAGAGCGTGCTCAATCCCTCGTGGGTTAGGGGGACTTCGCCGTGGGCGAGGGCGCGCAGGATCTTCTGGACGTGTGGCTTGCCAACCCAGGTCAGACATCCCTTGGGACGGGGCGCGGACCTGACCTCGTCGAAGAACGGTACGAGTTCGGGCCGGACGCGGCCGGCGCCGTCGTCCAGGAGTTCTTCCAGCCGCTCGGCCAGGACGCAGTTTCCGCATACTCCGAGCAGGTAGCGGCGGGCCTCTCGGCCGCAGCATTCGCAGTGGAATTCGCCCAGGCCGCCCGCGCAATCGGTGCACCACCGGCCGCCGTGCGGTGCGATGCCCGGGGTGAGCCGGTCGACACCGCAGCCGACGCACTGCCCATAGGTCTCCAGCGCGTGGTCGTAGCAGGCGGAGCACAGGTAGCCCTCGGGCCAGTGGGCGGCTCCGAGACGGACGGTCCGGTGACAGCGCGCGCAGAACAGGTCTTCGGGCCGGACCCGAGTGCGGCTCATTTCTCCGGGCGGACGCGGGCCCGCTTGGGCCGGACCGTGGCCGCGAGGTCGACCACGTCGGCGCCGCCGGAGGCGGCGGTGCGGCGCGGGGCCGCGTTCTCCGCCTTGGTGGCGATCAACTCGGCGGGAGTGACGTCGAGGATGTCGCAGAGAGCGGCGAGGACGGGCAGGGACAGCCGCTCGGGTGTCTGGGTGACCAGCCGCCAGACCTGGACCGAGGACAGCTCGATGCCGCGGTCGGCCAGTAGCGGCGACAGGTCGGAGGCGACAAAGATGCCACGCGTGGCCATTACCTCGCGCAGCCGCCACTGGTAGCTGACCTGGCGCTTCATCAGGCTCTCCTTGCCGGCCGCAGCGCGGCCTCCATCGTCGCGTCCAACGCTCTGCGTAGGGTGCGGGTGCGGAAGTCGGAGGATACGCAGGTGTAGATCGCGGTCGTGGACGCGTAGTCGTGACCGACTTGCTCCTGGACGAACCGGGCGTCCCAGCCGTCCTCGATCAGGTGGGTCACGTACGACCTTCGAAAGGAGTGGAAGTCCAGTCCCTTGTCCAGGCCGAGCGCGTCCCGGTAGGCGGCGAAGCGGGTGTTCATCTGGGAGAAGCCGATGCGGGCCGAGCGTTCCGAGGGCCACAGAGCCCCGGCGTCGGAAGTGGCGAACAGTGGCCGGACCTCCTCGTTCCACTGCTGGAGGATCTCCGCCGACCAGTCCCAGACTGTCAGCACGCTGCGGCGCTTCGGGGGCGATCCCTTCTTCGCCTTGCCGTGGCGGATGTAGCAGACGCCGTAGTCGCCGAACTCCGAGCCCTCGGGGTTGCGGCCGAAGTCGACCGTATCCAGCATCCGGGTCTCGTTGCGGCGCAGGCCGAAGGCGTACGCGGTCTTGAAGAGCACTGCGTCACGGAACGCGGGCAGCCAGCCCTTGCGGCCCCGGCCGCGAACCTTGGTGACCTGGTCGTCGGCGTAGTCGAAGAACGCCTGCAACTCGTCCTGGGTGAAGGGCCTCTTCGCCGCGTCGGCTTCGGCGTCCTCCACGTGCACCGCGGCGTTCCACTCGTGCACGACCTGTATGGGATGGGTACCGAAACGGTCTTCGCAGGTCGCAGCCCAGCTGTAGGCGGGGTCGACGGCGAACTCGCAGAACGAGCGCACGGCGCCTTGATTGTTGCGCAGCGTGGAGCGCTTCAACCCGCGGACCGCCCGAAGATCGCCCATCCACTCGTCGAGCATCTGCGGCGACCAAGTCCATGGGAAGGCGTCGGCGTGCCGAGCGAAGGCCTGCACCGTCTTCTCCCGGCCCTCGATCGTGGAGAAAGCCAAGTTGCGCGCCAACTGCTGGTTGCGCCAGCCATCCAGCATCGCGGTGAAGACCTGCTCGTCGGGCCGCAGCAGCGGCAGATCGCTGACCAGATGCAGCCCCGCTGCCCCCGGTGCGAGGCTGTTCCTGCTCATCAAAAGCACTCTCCGTCACTTACATCAGACGAAGGGGTCTTTCATCAGATGTAAGTCGATCGCAAACGTGCAGGTAGGAAGCCTGTCCGTGGCGGCGTCAAGGGCTACGGGAGCGATCTGCCCGATTGAAGGGACCGCATAAACTGAGGCCCTGGCCTGCGTCGATGGTCGGCAGAACCTCCGATGTGCTGCCCGACTGCAGTGCTGCATCAGATGAAATTGCGGCCGCTTAAACTGGATACGTCAAAGGGACAATGAGTTGATCTCGAAGTCCTGAGTGGGCGTTCACATAGCGTTTTTTCGGTATGCGAGTTTTGCCCATGTCCTGCTTTGGGTGTATTCACCAGGTAGGAGCTATTCGCACTCTGCAGGGCCGAGCACGCGACTGTCCGTCTCCTGCGGCTTCATACCCGAAAACCCGTCTGATTTGAAAACACCACAGAATCGCCCGAGTTCCAGCGGAACCCACCCCTCCGCCGTACTCATGATCACGCTACGCCGTGAGCGAGCGCAAGCCGTACCCAGCGACCTGTCCGACGCCCGATGGGCCCTGATTGAGCCGACGTTGACGGCCTGGAGAAAGGCCCGCCTCGAACGCCGACGGGACAGCCGGCCAAAGTCGAACTGCGCGACGTATTCGACGCACTCCTCTACATCAACCGCACCGGAATCCCCTGGAAGTACCTCCCGCACGACTTCCCGGGCCACGGCACCGTCTACTTCTACTACGCCGCCTGGCGCGACGAGGGAATCCTCGCCCAGCTCAACTACGACCTGACCGGCCTGGCCCGCGTCAAGGACGGCCGCAAGCCCGAACCGACCGCCTCCGTGATCGACACCCAGAGCGTGAAGACCTCCACCAACGTACCCCTGACCAGCCAGGGAACCGACGCCGCCAAGAAGATCGTCAGCAGGAAACGCGGCATCCTCACCGACACCATCGGCCTCATCCTCGCCGTGACCGTCACCGCCGCCAGCCTCTCGGAAAACGCCCTGGGAATACGCCTCCTCGACCAGGCGAAGGAGAAGTACCCAACCATCTCCAAGAGTTGGGTCGGCACCGGCTTCAAAAATGCCGTCATCGAACACGGCGCCCGCCTCGGAATCGACGTCGAAGTAGTCAACAGAAACCCGGATAAGCGCGGATTTCACGTCGTGAAGAGACGCTGGGTAAGAGCTGTCCCGTAATGATCGTGCGGAACCGCACTGCAGACTCTGTCGATTGGTCCTGGAATCAGTCCAGGCCGGTCGCCCATGCCGTCAGCGCGGCGAAGTCGTTGTTGGCAAGGCCGGATCGGGGGTCGACCCGGTGCAGTAGCGCGGGACCGTCGTGGTGCTCGTTCACCCAGGCACGATCCGCCTCTGTGATCTCGTCGTCGATCCAAGCGAACGCCCGGCCTTTGGCCCACGCGACGATCTCCGGCGTCTTCCAGAACACACCGCCGCCGGGCTCGGCGCGCGGCGAGGACCAGGCGATGAAGGGCAGCTCGGGCAATCCCAGTACCGGTGCGACGAAGGCGTTGGCTTCTTCCTCCCACGTCGTCGCCCACACCAGGTCGAAGGGAAGCGCGTCCAACGCCGGGCCGTGATTCGGGTTGAGCCACACACGCAGCGGTTTCACCGGCTTGTTCGGCAGCCCCCACTCTGTCAGCCGACGCCGCTCGGCGGTCTCCCAGCGCGGCGTCAGCAGCCGGTGCGTCTCGTATCCCTCGGGACGTCGATGCGGCTTCGCGGCATACGGATTCAGCGGTCCGTCCACATCCACCAACAGCACTGGACGCACCAGCCCACCTCCTGATCCTGACCCGCACGGTACCGGCCGATGAGGAGACCGCCCAGCGAGATTCCGGCAGGCAGCGATCTCCAGTACGTCGGGGCTCCGGGCGGATGGGACGATCTTGCGGTGTCTGGTGTCATCACGGCGTCAAAGCCGTCCTGGATAGCCCCGTTCACCGGCCTGAGCCCGCGTCAGTTCGGCAAGCTGATCACCGCGCTCCGGCGCGAGGGGGCAGATCCGATACGCAGGGGCCGGCCGTGGAGCCTGCCGCTGGAGGACCGAGTGCTGCTGGTCGCCGCGTACTGGCGGACGAACCTGACCCTGCGCCAACTGGCGCCGCTGTTCGGGGTGTCCAAGTCCGCAGCCGACCGGATCATCGACCACCTCGGACCCGCGCTCGCCCTCCAGCAACGCAAGCGGTTCCGCAAGGACACCGTGCTGATCGTGGACGGCACCCTGGTCCCCACCCGCGACCATCAGGTCGCCGAGCAGTCGAAGAACTACCGATACTCCACCAACCACCAGGTCGTCATCGACGCCGACACCCGGCTGATCGTCACGGTCGGCCGCCCGCTGCCCGGCAACCGCAACGACTGCAAGGCGTGGGAGCTGTCCGGCGCCAAGGACGCAGTCGGCCGCACCACGGTCATCGCGGACGGTGGCTACCGCGGCACCGGACTGGTCATTCCGCACCGCCGCGAACCCGGCCAGGGCGAATTGCGGCCTGGAAAGAGGAGCACAACGCCTCCCACCGAAAGGTCCGCGCCCGCGTCGAGCACGTCTTCGCCCGCATGAAGACCTGGAAGATCCTCCGCGACTGCCGTCTCAAAGGCGACGGCGTCCACCACGCCATGCTCGGCATCGCACGGATGCACAACCTCGCACTTGCCGGGTGACACAGGAACAAGCAGGTCACCCAGCACACCAAAGATCATTTACGGGACAGCCCTTAGTAGAGCGAAGTATGGGTTGGATCATGATGCACCGCCGTCTCGCCCGCGACTACGAGACCCTCACTGCCAGTTCCGAAGCCATGATCCACATCGCCTCGATCGACAACCTCGCCAAACGCATAACGGACGAGACCACACCAACCTGGCGAGGAACCTACTAGGGCATACAGGGCAATGCGCCTAGATCAAATGCCCTCTCAAGGCCCCAGGAAGCCTGCGCCCAGCGGCGTTCGACTGCGGAGCATTGACGACATGCTGCCCACCGTGCTCTGCCGGGCGAACGGCGAATCGGTCGAGCAGATCCAGCCGACCTGACCATCTCCACCGGCAAGCGTGCCCCTTGGCCAAGGCGCGCGCCTCCGCGACAAAATCGGTGCTGACCGCTGACCGCGAGCGCCTGGTCGCCGCCCTCTTCGACGGCGACTCGACGGACGAGAGCACGCCTGTCGCCGCTGGCGCCGGTCCAGAGTGGTAACGGCTGTTACCATCCTGGTATGGCGAAGACACAGTTGGGCGCGCGCGTGGATGAAGACGTCGCAGAACTCGCGAAGAAACGCGCAGCCGACCTTGGACTGAGCATCGGCGACTACCTCGCCCGGCTCGTGCAGGATGACGCCAGCGGCCTGCACGCCCGCGCGGTCGACGCAGCCGCCCGCTTCCTGGCCGAACACCAGAGCGTCTTCGACGAAGCCGAGGACGCCCAGCAGGCACCGCGGGGAGGACGCGCGGCCTGATGGATCTGAACATCGATGTGCCCTGGATCCTGCAGGTCGCCGAGGCGGCCGGAGCGAACGATCCGGCACCTGACGACTACGGCGTTCCCATTTCGGCGGTGGCCCGCCACCGGGCCGAGCTGTTCGAGCAGGCCGTCTACGACGGCCCCTACGCCAAGGCCGCCGCCCTGGTGCACACGCTGGGCCGGTGCCGCTGGCTGGAGCGCTCCAACCTCGCCGTCGCCGCGGCCACCGGCGTGATGTACCTCGAGGCCGCCGGAATCACGGTCAAACCCGCCCGCGAGGACGCCATCGACCTCAAGGACCTGCTCCTGGACCCGGCCTGCACCGCCGGGAAGATCGCCGCCCTGTTGCGGGCCTGGCCCACCACCACCTGAAACGGCTCGGTGGCCCGCCCCACCTGGACGCTGTTGGTCATTTCCGCCCCCCAGGATCTGATCCGGCGGGGCGGAGTGCCGCGAAGGGCGAGACGCGGGTGCGGGCGAGCGGTCTGCCGGTGAGCCAGGCGTCGAGGCGGGCGAGGTTGACGGCTGCACCGGTGAGGTGGTGCTGCAGTCGGTCCTGGCGAGTCCGCGGTAACGGGATCTCCGTAGGCCGAAGGCCTGGACGCCCTGGGAGATGGTGCCTTGCTGGAAGGCGGCGTCGCCGGGGCGGGGAACGCGTGAGCGCCGACTTGAGCGGGTCGACCGCGCCCAGGCCCTGGTCGCGGCCCCGGGACTTCCCCCCATTGGCCGTTCCCCACCGCTCGGACGGGCGACTACGGTTCGGCCATGGACGAGCTGACCAAGATCTTCCATCACGCCGCCGAGCACGCCGCGGCCTACCGCCGCTCGCTGCCCGAGCGGCCGGTGGCACGCCCCGTCGACTACACAGCCCTGCGCGCCGCGTTCTCCCGCCCCTTGAACCGCTCGCCTGCCGACTCGCTTACGGTGGTCAACGAGTTGGTGGCCGCTGCCGAGACCGGACTCGTCGCCACCGCGGGGCCGAGGTTCTTCGGGTTCGTCGTCGGCGGGGCGCTGCCCGCGGCCACCGCCGCGGAGATCCTCGTCGCCGGGTGGGACCAGAACGCCTTCAACGCCGCGCTCTCGCCCGCCGCCCTCGCCGCGGAGGAGGCGGCGGGCGGCTGGCTCAAGGACCTGCTCGGCATCCCCGCCACGGCGTCCACCGGGTTCGTCACCGGCGGACAGGCAGCCAACACAGCAGGCCTTGCGGCAGCCCGGCAGCACCTACTCACCGAGGCCGGCTGGGACGTCGGACACAAAGGGCTGGGCGGCGCCCCACGCCTGCGGGTGGTCGCGGGCGCGGAGCGCCACGCCACTATCGACCGCTCGCTGCGGCTGCTCGGCCTCGGCACCGACTGTCTGGAGTCGGTCCGAACCGATGGACGCGGCGCCCTCGACACCGACGACTTGCGCCGTGTGCTGGCGTCCGACCCGGACACGCCGACGATCGTCTGCACCCAGGCGGGCAACGTGAACACCGGCGCCTGCGACGACCTCCGTACCGCCTGCGACCTCACCCACGCCCACGGCGGCTGGCTGCACGTCGACGGCGCCTTCGGCCTGTGGGCCGCCGCGAGCCCGGCGACCCGCCCCCTCGTCGACGGCGTCGAGTTGGCCGACTCCTGGGCCTGCGACGGCCACAAGTGGCTGAACGTGCCCTACGACTGCGGCTACGCCTTCTGCTCCCGACCCGCCGTCCACGCTGGCGCCCTGTCGTACACCGCCTCCTACCTCACCAGCGCCGACGGCACCCCGGCCGGCGGCGCCGACTACACCGCCGAGTCCTCCCGCCGCGCACGCGGATTCGCCACCTGGGCAGCGCTGCGCGAACTCGGCCGTGACGGCGTCGCCGAACTCGTTGACCGCTGCTGCTCTCTCGCCCGCCGCTTCGCCAGCGGCCTGTCCGATGCGGGCTTCGAGGTGGTCAACGACGTGACGCTCAACCAAGTCCTCGTCAGTTTCGGCGACGACGCCCGCACCGACCAGGTCGTGCAGGCAGCGCAGAATGACGGCACCTGCTGGGTGGGCGCCACCACCTGGCGCGGCCGGCGCCTGATGCGCATCTCAGTGTCCGGCCACGCCACGACGGAGGCCGACGTCGACCAGTCGATTGCGGCGATCGTGCGCCTGGCACGGGCGTCGTAATCTTGGCGGCACTCAGTAGGCCAAGGACGCACCACGCTTGAGTGGGACGCCATGACCCACCACGCCGCCGTCGTCGACCCCATCGGCCGGCACCTGGGCGACGCTCAGTTCCCGACCACGAGCGACGGCTACCGGGCCCTGCTGGCCTGGCTGCTCTCCTTCGGGACCGTACTCGCCGTCGGTGTCGAAGGCACCGGATCGTACGGCACCCAGCTCGCACGTGTCCTCGCCGCCGCCGGACTGCACGTCTTCGACATCAACCGGCCCGACCGGCGCATGCGCCGCCAGCTGGGCAAGTCCGATCCCATCGACGCCTATGCCGCCGCCGAGGCAGTCGCCTCCGGACGCGCCGGCGTCGTCCCCAAGACCCATGCCGGCGCCGCCGAGGGACTGCGCATCCTGCACAACGCCCGCACCTCGGCCATGAAGGCCCGCACCCAGGCCATCAACCAGATCCGCAGCCTCCTGGTCACCGCGCCCGACGCCGTGCGCAGCCAACTGCGCGGCCTGGCAGCAGCAGAACTGATCAGCGTGTGCGCCAGACTCCGGCCGACACCGGACCTGGCCGACCCCACCGCTGCGGCCAAGTTCGCCCTGCGCCGCCTTGCCCGCCGCTACCAGGCCCTGACAGGTGAAATCGATGACTACAACGTGGAGTTGACCGCGCTCGCGGCTCAGGCCGCGCCGATGCTGCTGGCCGTGAACGGCGTCGGCCCCGAGACCGCAGCGCGCCTTCTGGCCGCGGTCGGCGACAACTCCGAACGGCTGCGCTCCGAGGCGGCCTTCGCCCATCTGTGCGGCGTCGCGCCTCTACCTGCCTACTCCGGCCGCCGGGACCGCCACCGGTTGAACCGGGGGGCAACCGGTCAGCCAACGCGGCCCTCTACCGGATCGCGGTCGTCCGCATGCAGCACGACCACCGCACGCGTGAGTACGTAGCCCGACGCACCGCGCAAGGACTGCAGAAGAAGGACATCATCCGCTGCCTCAAACGCTACATAGCCCGCGAGGTCTTCAGGGCGTTGACCTGCACCAACACCGCAAAGGCCGACCTCACGCAGGCGGCTTGACAGGAGATAGGAGCTTCTCCGGTTGTTCAAGGCGACTTGCGAGGTCACCCCGTAAACCGGAGCTTCGTTGCGTACGTGACGCCCCTCCAGGAGATCACCAGCCCGCCGTGACCAGCGACGCCACATGATCAACCCGACTTTGAATCAGCCCTGGGCCGAGACCTGAGTCAGGGCAAGGGACACCGGTTGCACAATCAACAGATTGAGGCAGGTGCTCCCTTCGAGGCGCTGATGGATCTCTTGGACGCCTCGGCGTTGGCACCGTGCGCGCGGCCTCACACGGTCCCGGGCAACATGCGCCGTCTGTGCCAGGCCCGTTTGCGGCCGGAGAGCAGTACACCGCCGAGGCAAGGCGTTACCCGGTCGACACCCACCGTCCAACTCGCCCCGCACGGCGGGCAGCTCGCGACGACGCCGTTCTTCACCGCCTCGGTCCGCACCCGCGTACGCCGCATCCGCCGCCAGTGCCGCGAGCGGCACGACGAAGCATCCGCGAACCTGTGCGGTTACAGCACTGGCCGACACCGTATCCGCCTCGTTACCAACGGTGATCTCTGACGCCCTCGACGATGAGGGAGATGCCGATGCCCAGCGTCCAGACGTCCTTGGCCAGCGCGGTTCCCTGCTCAGTGGGTTGCAGGCTGCCCTCCTTGCGCATGCCCGGCGCGCGCAGGTACAGCCCGAGCGTGCCGGCAGAGAACGCGGTCAACGCGGCTCCGGCAACAGCGGCAGGGACCACCGGCAGAAGCAACGCGGCGGCAACGGCAATCTCCCCCGCAGAGAGCAACCGGACGAACTGCTGAGCATCGAGCTTGCCCAAGAAGGGGTAGGCGGTGGTGGTGAACTGCTGCAGTCCCTCAGCGGTGGCCTGGTCCGCGCCGCGTTTCGACAGCGCGGAGTTGAGGAAGAACGTGCCGACGGGGAGCCTGAGCGGCAACTGCCGCGCTGCGGATCGCCAGATGGAATCGGATGCCATGCCGAGCCTCCCAAAGTGGGCAGTTGGCCACTGGAGAAAGACCGTCGGCCTACGAAGCACCGACCGAGTCACAGAACGTCACAGTTCAAGGCGAAGCGACACCACTTCTCAGCGCGTCGCGCAGCACTGCGACAGCCTGGGCAACGGCCGCACGGGTGGCATGGGTGTCGCTGAGGGGGTTGAGCATCATGAAGTCGTGGGTGATGCCGTCGTAACGGACCGTGGTGATGTCGACGCCCGCGGCGCGGAGCTTGGCCGCGTATGCCTCGCCCTCGTCGCGTAGGACGTCTGCCTCGTCGACAAGGAGGAAGGCCGGTGGGAGATCGGCGAGCTGATCGAGGTCGGCCTTCAGGGGAGAGGCGGTGATCTCGCTGCGCTGCGCGCGGTCGGGCACGTAGGCGTTCCAGAACCATTCCATGGCCTTGGCGGTGAGGAAGTAGCCGGTGGCGAGATCGGCGTAGGACTTGGTGTTCATTTCGGCGTCAGTGACTGGGTAGTACATGGACTGATGCACGAAGCGGACGTCGCTGCGTTCCTTGGCCATCAGGGCGAGAGCAGCCGTCATGTTTCCGCCGACCGAGTCGCCCGCTACCGCCATGCGGTCCGGATCGAGGCCATGGGCAGCGCCTTCCCGGACGATCCACTGAGCGGTGGCGTAGCCCTGCTCGATCGCCACCGGGTAGTGCGCTTCGGGAGAGCGGGTGTACTCGACGAACACGACCGCAGCCTGCGCCCCGTCCGCGAGCTCGCGCACCAGTCGATCATGGGTGTCGGCGGTGCCCAGAATCCATCCACCGCCGTGCATGTAGAGAATCACGGGGAGGGGCGGAGCGGCGCTTCGCGGCCGGATGATGCGGACACGTACATCGCCGACATCGGCAGGAACGGTGATCCACTCTGAGTCGACCTCGAGCTTCGCGATCGGTTCCGCTTGAAGGTCGTCCAGCACCCTGCGGGCCTTCTCGGGCCCCATTTCGTACAAGAACGGCGGCTGGGAGGTGGCATCTGCGAACTGCTGGGCTGCGGGCTCCAGAACGATGGAGCCAGAGGGAGCGGTCATGACGAGCTCCGTGAGGTCTGGGGCTGCTGAGAGAGATGCTGAGGACTCCTGCACGGCCTGACTGCGGAGCGTCGATGCGCCCCGCCACTGGGCAGGCAGCGCAGCATTGCCACAAGCAACAGCGTTGCCCCTCCGACTCATGATCGCATCTGTGTAGTCGCACACCCCGGCCCGTACCGCCACCGCAGCGTTGCAGCCCGAGCCGGGGCCGAAGCAGGTGGAGGGCTGGCTGCGGCCCAGATCGGTCAGGTGCCTCGGTCGCGGTCTCGGTCAGATCATCGGATGTGAGTCTTCCGACCACCATTCGCCAGGGGCCCTTCCAGCGGATCTGCCTCCGTCACGGGCTCAGCCTGGGTACGCCCCGTGGTCGAAGTGACTGGTTTGCGACAACGGTCCAGGTCCACGTCGTGCGGCCCAGGAGCGGTTCCGTTTCGCCCTCGTCTGCCGCGGACCGAGCGACACGCAGCGTAACCGACCTTCGCGACGCTGGGCGTCCCGTCGTGCCGATGTGCGGACGGCCAGAAAGTCACGGAAGCGATCGGTGCCTCCCGGAGGGGGCGGCGGTGCAGAGCATGCGCCGGTGGGCCACCACTTCATTGCTGCGTTTGTGCGACCCCTGTTCGAGGTCGACGATTGTTATATCTCGCAATCGACAAAGGAGCATCATGAGCGAGCCGACGACCGATGCCCCGCCGATCGTGCTGATCCACGGGCTTTGGATGACCGCCAGGAGCTGGGATCGCTGGGCGCAGTACTACCGGGCGAAGGGCTACGAGGTGGTCGTGCCGACGTACCCAGGGTTCGAGATCGAAGTGGAAGCGCTGCGCGAAAAGCCCGAGATCATCGCCGCTGCATCCGTCCCCGAAACCCTCGACCATCTCAGCGACGTGGTCGGGGGCCTGGACCGTCCGCCGATCATCATGGGCCACTCCTTCGGCGGGACCTTCACCCAACTCCTGGTCAACCGAGGGTTGGGCGCCGCCGCCGTGACGATCGACTCGGCGCCACCCGAGGGTGTGCGGGTGAACCCGCCGTCCCAGATCAAATCCCTGTTCCCGATCCTCGCCAACCCGGCCAACCGGCACCGCGCGGTGGGCTTCACCAGGGAGCAGTTCCACTATGCGTTCGCCAACACGTGCAGCCGGGAGGAGTCCGACGCGGCGTACGACCTCCTCCACATCCCGGCGCCCGGCAGTTGGGTGTGGGCCTACGGCCTGATAGCCAACTGGAAGCCGGGCCACCAGGAGACCTGGGTCGACTACGACCTGGACGACCGGGCGCCGCTGCTGTTCATCATGGGCGGCAAGGACCACCTGATGCCGCCCTCGGTGATCCGCTCGAACGCGAAGAAGTACCGCAACTCCGAGGCACTGACCGAGACCTACGAGTTCCCGGACCGCTCACACTTCACCGGTGTCGAGCCCGGCTGGGAACAGGTGGCCGATTACGCGCTCGAATGGGCGACCAGCCACGCCCGAACCCCGCATGGCTGACAAACCGCCGACAGCGGCAACCCACGACGCCTCATCGCCGACCCGGTTGGCGCGCACCGATCTAACGGGATGGCTGCGCCACCCGCAGTGATCTATCTCCAATGTCCTCGTCGGCCTGCACCAGCCACCGAGTTGGTGCTACCCCGGCGCACGATCTGTTGCAGCCGCTGCCCCTCCTCGTCAGTCAGCCTGCGCACACCGATAGGCTCGGCCACCGCGTCTTCGGCTGTCGGATCGGACGTCGCCGCACATACCACCGCCACGACCACCAACCCGGCGAACCTGTGCGGTCACAGCACTAGTGTGACGCGCCGGAAATCCTGAGGGTTAGTTCTGCTCTGTTTTCTGGCCGGTGGTTCCGACCTTGGTGAGGTAGTCGGCGAGGGAGTTGAGGATCTCGTCGGCGGTCTTGGTCCAGGTGAAGGGCCGCGGGTTCTCGTTCCAGGTGTCGATCCATGCGGTGATGTCGTCCTCCAGCGCCTTCACGGAGGTGTGGACGCCGCGGCGGATGAGCTTGTCGGTGAGCAGGCCGAACCACCGCTCGACCTGGTTCATCCAGGAGGAGCCGGTGGGGGTGAAATGGACGTGGAAGCGTGGGTGCTTACCGAGCCACGTCCTGATCTCGGCGGTGTTGTGGGTGGCGTAGATGCCCCTATGTTTCGTCAAGTTGCGGGAGAGGGATTTGGGGTGACCGTCTTCGGCTGGATCTGGTGGTAGATCTCGCGGGCGACGTAGCGCTTGAGGCAGCGGATGATCTCACGCTTCGACATGCCCTGTTTGGTGCGTCGCTCCAGGTAGGAGCGGGTGCGCTCGTCCCAGCGGATGCGGGTCATGACAATGCGGTAGAGGGCGGCGTTGGCCTGCCGGTTGCCCCCGCGGTTTAGCCGTCGGCGCTGGGTCTTGCCGGAGGACTGTTCGACCGGGCTGACGCCGCACAGAGCGGCGAATGACGCCTCGGTGGCGATCCGGTCGGGGTTGTCGCCGGCGGCGACGAGGAGGGCTGCGGCGCTGTCCGGCCCGATGCCGACGATCTCCAGCAGCTGCGGGCGGTGTGCGCGGACGGCCCGGGTGACTCGGCGGGCGAGATCCTTAACCTCGCAGGTCAAGTGCTGGATGCGGCGGGCCAGGAGCCGGAGGGTGAAGGCGGCCGCGTCGTTGCTGTCGGCAAGGCCGTCCGCGCACCGCGCGATCAGCGCCGGGTTCCTGAGTCCGGACAAGGACTCGCGCAGTACGGGGTCGACGCCCAGGAGTACGGCTTTGAGCTGGTTCATCGCCTGGGTGCGGGCCTTGACGGCCGGTTCCTTGGCCAGTCTGAGGACGCGCAGGTCCGCGGCCGGGCCTTCACCCGTCTTCGGCGTGGTGGTGGCGCGTCCGGACAAAACGGCACGGGCAGCGGCGTCCGCGTCGACGGCGTCGGTCTTGCCCCGCTTGCGCCGGGTGGCACGATCAGGCTGGTTGACCTCGATGACCTGGATGTTCTCCTGCCGCAGGAAGCGCGCCAGGGCGGCTCCGTAGGATCCGGTGCACTCCACTCCGGCACGGTGCAGGATGCCGAAGGAGCGGGCCCAGGCGAGGAGTTGGCGGTATCCGGCAGCGGTGGTCGGGAACTCCTGGTGAGCCAGCAGTGCGCCGAGCACGGTGATCACTGCGGCGACGTGCACGTCCTTGTGGGTGTCGACCCCGAGGATCACGTCCTCCGCGGGCTGTGCTGCCCGCTGTGCGGGCAGGGTCGGCTGGGGCATGCTGGTGACGGTCACGCGGCTCCTTCATCGGCTGGGGCTGATGGCCGACGCCGGGCCGGGTGGGCGGTCAGAACTGTGATGGTGCCTTGTAGGGCAAGGCCCCTATCGGGACACGCCCGCCGGTCCGGCGGCAGCAAGCATCGCCGGGGGGCCGGAACCGACAGATCTACTCCAAGGCAGCTGAGGCCAGTTGTCGCACGGGTCAGGCTCCGGCCCCCGGCGGCACCCCACGAGTCTCACAGTTGTCGCAGACGAGGTGGACGTCGAGGCCGGCGGGCACCGCCTTGTCGATCCGGATCAGGAACTTCTTGAACTCGATCGCCCGGTGGCGGCGGTGCAGTGCCGATATGACGGTGCCGTCGGCGATGTTGAAGGCGGCGAACAGGCTGGTGATGCCGTGCCTCAGGTAGTCGTGGGTACGGCGTTCGGGCATGCCCGGCATCATCGGCAGGACCGGCTGTGAGCGGTCCAGCGCCTGGATCTGGCTCTTCTCGTCCACGCAGAGCACAACCGCCTTCTCGGGCGGGTGGTGGTACAGGCCGACCACGTCGACGACCTTGGCGACGAACTGCGGATCCGTGGACAGCTTGAAGGAGTCCTGCAGGTGGGGCTTGAGGCCGAACCGCTTCCAGATCCGCCCGATCGTCGACTTCGACAGGCCGGTGCGCTGGGCCATCGAGGCCCGTGACCAGTGCGTGTCCTGGCCCGGGACCGACTCCAGGGTGGCCACGACGACCTCCTCGACCTGGTCGAGGAGGATCGACGGCGGCCGGCCCGAGCGTGGCTCGTCCTGCAGACCATCGAGGCGTTTCGCGATGAACCGGGCCCGCCAGCGGTCCACGGTCGACCTGTCGATGCCGAGGTCGGCCGCGGCCTGCTGGTTCGTCCCGCCCTCCGCGCAGCGCAGCACGATCTTGGCCCGCAACGCGAGGAACTGAGCGGTCTTCGCCTGCCGCGCCCACTGCTGCAGCTGCCTGCGCTCAGCATCGTCGAGGATCAGGTCGGCCTTCGGCCGGCCGATCCAGCCGGCGTCCTCAAGCCCAGCCATCCGCTCTGCGGCGAAAGCCCGACGCCACTTGCCGACCGTCTTGGCCTGGACACCGACGAGCCGTGCGACACCCGCGTTTGACATGCCGTCAGCGCACGCCAGGATGATGCGGGCCTTCTCGGCCGAGCGCCGGTGCGGCATCAGCGTCCGGCGCACCAACTCGGCACGCTCGGCCTCGGACAACGTGATCTCTGCAGCAGAAGGCCCCGAATGCGACATGACGACAGGGTACTTACTAACCCTCAGGATTTCCGGCGCAGCACACTAGTGCTGTGACCGCACAGGTTCGCCGGGTTGGTGATCGTGTACCGGATATCGAGTTCTGTCCGATGTCGGGCTGTGGCACGATGCCGCGGTGATCGCCTCAGCCATACCGCCCGTCGTTCCTGCAGGCCACATGGCCAAGCAGGAACAACCCGTGCTCACCCTGTCCAGCGGTCTGAAGCTGCGCCCCTGGCGCGCCAGCGACGCCGGCACCTTGATAGCTGCTGGGCAGGATCCGGCAATTCGCCAGTGGAACCTACTGGTCGTGGCCTCGCCTGCGGAAGCAGGCAAGCGTATCGAGCCAATGCACGAGCGCTGGCAGAACGAGCAGAGCGCGATATGGGCCATCGCCCATCCCGACGGCGGCCAGGCCGTGGGCCTGATCGGCTTGGGTGATATCGATCTCGCTGGTGGCAGCGCCGAAGTCCTGTACTGGGTCCTGCCCGCAGGACGTGGTCGCGGCGTCATGGTCGAGGCCACGAAGCGCCTCAGCCAGTGGGCGTTTGACGACCTTGGCCTGCACCGACTCCGGCTGTGCCACTCGATGGCCAACCCGGCATCGTGCCGGGTAGCGACCAAGGCCGGCTTCTCTGTCGAAGGCACGATGCGCAGTGAGTGGTGTGCATCGTGAAGTTGCAGGTCATGGGTCTGGTGTGCGCGGGGTTCATGGTGCTCGTGCTGGTCGTGGGCGGACGACTTCGGTGAAGATCGTCGGTCACCGGGAGACTTCGCGGTTCGTCAGGACCAGCAGGGCCCTCACCAGAGCAGTCGCCCACTTCGGGTCGGTGCGGACCTCGCCGAGAACGCGTGTGTGCGCTGATGTTGAACCGGGTTCGTTGGATCTTCACGAACGAGTGACCCGCGACGGCGGAGCTGGGCGGGGAAGTCCCGGGACATTTCCCAGAGTTGACAGTGTTACGTTCATGGACATGCCGATGGGATACGTGGCGACGACCGCGCTCTTAACCTGGTGCACCTTCTTCGCCGTTGTCGCGCCACGTCGGCCTCGGCCACTGGGGACCCTGAGTTTCTGGTTCGGCCTGGGCCTCAACGAGGTGCCGTTCGTGGGCATCTATGTCCTGGTGGCCTCCACGGCACTGGCCGCCGCCCAGGGCGATCTGGATTCGGCGGGCGCCAGGGTGGCGGCCGCGGTGGCCGCCGTCGCCACCGTCGGCCTTGCTGTCTCCGCCTGGCGGGGCCTGCGGACGGATCAGGTGGTCGGGCGGGCTCTTGAGCAGGGCCTCGGGATCGGCTGGCGGGATCGTGTGCACGCACCGCTGCGCCGCCACCGGCCCTGGGCCCGCATCCTGCTGCTGCCGGGCCTGATGCGGCGGCGTGACGTGGAGCGGATCCCCAACATCCGCTACGGGGACGCCGGGCGCCGGAATCTCCTCGACATCTACCGCCGCCGCGACACACCGCGGAACGCGCCGGTCCTGGTCTACTTCCACGGCGGCGGCTACACCAGCGGAGCGAAGAACCGCGAGGCACGGCCCCTGCTCTACCGGCTTGCCGGTCAGGGGTGGGTATGCATCAGCGCCAACTACCGGCTGCGGCCCCAGACGACTTTCCCCGGCCACCAGATCGACGCCAAGAAGGTCATCGCCTGGGTCCGCGAGCATGCGCCCGAGTACGGCGCCGATCCGTCGAGGCTGTTCGTGGCGGGCAGCTCCGCCGGCTCCAACCTGGCGGCCGTGTGCGCGCTCACGCCGAACGCCCCGGTGTTCCAGCCCGGATTCGAGTCGGCCGACACGTCGGTCACCGCGGCGATCTGCCTCTATGGCTACTACGGCCACTTCTTCGGCGAGGAGCCCGACGCAACGCCGTCCCCGAACCAACCGTATGCGTACCTCAACCCCGGTGCGCCACCGTTCCTCATCGCCCACGGCACCAAGGACGCGCTGGCGACCGTCGAGGGCGCTCGGAACTTCGTCGACCGGCTGCGCCGTGTCTCGGACAGCACCGTGGTCTATGCCGAACTGCCCGGCGGACAGCACGCGTTCGACCTGTTCCACTCCCCGCGCTTCGAGGCAGTCGTGGACGGCGTCGAAGCCTTCGCCGCCTGGGTCCTGGCTGCTCCGCAGCGCACTCCTGACTCAGCCCGTTAGGTCGTTTCTGATGGCTCTTGCTGGGTGGTTGGATCAGGGTCGGGGCTGGGATGGGGGCCGTATGGTGCGGCGACGCGAACTGACGGATGCGCAGTAGCGGGAGATTGAAACCCGTGCATCGTGAAGTTCGCAGGTCGCGGGACTGGTGTGAGGTGCGGGCGGGATACTCGCGCTGATCGTCGGTCGGTGTCCACGGTGAAGATCGTCTGGCATGTCGGCCGGGGGCGTTGTCGGGTTCGGCTGCGGTGACCGTGCTGCCGCTTTTACGATCCGTCACCGGACCGGTACGTCGGGAGACTGTGGGAGGGCGTGGGGATGCGGGAGCTGGAGCGGATCACGGCTCGCCGGGGTGAACTGGACACACTCGCCGAGGAGTTGGCCAAGCAGCTGCAGGAGGTCCAGGCCGAGCGGGAGGAATTGATCGTCGCCGAGCGGGTTTTGAACCGGCTGGCCGAGCAGGACCGGGCCGCGGAACAGGACACCGCTGCCGTCGCCCCAACTCCCGCCCGGGTGGCTGGCCGGGCAGTCCTGTTGATTCCGCACCGCAGTGAGGCTGAGGACGAGGTCGCGCTGCCCGACGACTACCGCACGATCCTGGCGATCGTGCGGGACGCAGACGGCCCGGTGCAGGTCAGGGCGGTCGGTGAGCGGCTGAGCCTGGACACCTCGGCGCGCGGCAAGTTGGAGCCGCTGCGGGCGAAGATGACCAAGCTCGCCGACCGAGGCTGGCTGCACAAACGGGGCGACGGGCGATTCACCGCGCGGTTGTGATTGCGCGCGGCAGGGCGTAACTGGCGGGCCCCCGGCGGCAGTTGAGTTTGGTGTGAAGAAAGCCAACAGCACCGTCGGGGACCCTGACGGCCTTGTCTACACCGCCCGCCTGCCGCTGTCGAGCGCCACCCTGAATTGGCTCGCTGACCTGATCCGCGGCCATCTGAAAAAGATTGACTCCAGGTGGCGGTCCCTGCCCGCGGGGAAGATCGCGGGCATCGTGCTGGCGGTACTGCGCTGTGACCAGCGGCCGGGCGACCTGGCCGGCGGCAACGGGATACACCGCACCACCGTGACCCGGTGGGTGCGGGAGGTCGTCGGTCTGTTGGCTGCCCGCGCCCCGCGCCTGGACCGCGCCCTCAAAAAGATCGCCCACAAGGGTGGCGGGGTGGTGTTGCTGGACGGCACGCTGATCCGCACCCGGCGGCGCACCGGAACCGAGAACCGGAAGAACTACTCCGGCAAGAGCAAATGCCATGGCCTGCTCGTCATCGCGCTCACCGACGACCGCGGCCGACTGCTCTGGGTCTCGGCGGCCCGGCCCGGACGGACCTCGGAGATCACCGCCTGCCGACACGACCAGCTCACCGCCAAGCTGCGGGCGGCCGGTCTCGGCGCCATCGCCGACCTGGGCTTCGTCGGGCTCGACGACAGCGGTCCCGACGCCGACCCGGCGGTGATCACCGGCTACAAGGCCACCCGGAACCGGCCCCTGACCCGCGGCCAGAAGCTGTCGAACACCGCACTGGCAGCGGTCCGGGCACCGGTGGAGCACAGCTTCGCCCACCTCAAGAACTGGCGCGTGCTCGGCAAGGTCCGCACCGACCCGACGTGGGCGACCACCCTGGTCAGGTCCCTGCTCGTCCTCACGAACCGTGAAGTTTCCCGGTGACCGACGATCTTCACCGAAGTCATCCACCCACGACCAGCATGAGCATCCCGAACCCCGCGCACACCAGACCCATGACCAGCAACATCACGATGCACAATGCTCATTGGGTCTTTAGCCTCGCGCTTTTCACGTGGAGTGCTGTCCGGTGGGTGATCGCGCAAACAGAAAGTGCCTCTGACCACCAATGCCGGTTACTTAGCGTGTTACCGCAGGTGGCGGGGGTTGGGGAGCGAGTCTGTAAGGGCTCTAGCTCTGTGAACTCTGCCCCGATTTGGGTGGTTGTCCGGCGAAAGTCCCACGCGGCAACGGAGTTCCCCATACACAGGAGATCGACCAAGATCCTTCTGTCGCACGAGGAACTCCGTTGGATGCTCAGTGTCGCACCCTGCCCGCAACAACCAGGCAGCATGACCGGATACGGCGACGGACCGGCCGTAAGCGGTATCTGTCGGCTTCGAGGCGACGGGCCAGGGCGCCGGTGTCGGTGCTGTCCTCCCGGCGGTGGTGGAAGGGACGGCCGCGTCAGCGCCGCTGGAAGGCGCGGTTCAGGACGTCGAGGGTGACCGCCAGCCCGAGCCGGTGCCCGTGCTCGGAGGCGAAGCGGTAATGCACGCCGGCCCAGATTCGCGCCTCCAGGAGTTCGGCTGTCGCCGCCTGAAGACTGTCGTAGTGGCGGGTCGTGCCGGAGGCGGGGCTGTACGCGGCGAACGTGAGGTCGTCACGGCCGAAGAACGACCCCAGGGCCGTCATGACCGCCGTGGTGAAACAGGCGTGGCCCGACGGGTACTCCGGCGACGGGGCGGTGACCCGCAGCGGCGTCCAGTCCGGGTCGGGATCGGTGGCCGCGTTGCCGTCGGTGCCGGCGAGCGGAATGGCCGTCACTGGGCGCCAGAAGTTCCAGTGCGCCTTGGCCTTGTAGCAGGCGATCAGGGTGTCGGCGGAGGCCACGTACACCATGGCGAGCAGCCGGGCCGTCCTGAGGCTGCTGAGGCGGTGCGCGCCGGCGAGTTGCCGGGTGATCGACCATTCGACCATCCGGGGGTCGTCCCACCAGATCGCCGCCTCGGTCTGGTCCTCGGTGCGGACGGTGCTGGTGGCCGCGCCGAGGCTCTTGACCTCGTTCAGGTCGCGGGCCCAGGCGGCGCCGGTCAGGGCCGGCGGGGGCTTGACCCGGTAGGCGCCGGCGTCGGGGACGACGAACGGCTTCAGGTTCGGCACCCAGGCGCCGACGCCGACGTAGCCGGGCGGGGTGAGCCGGTATTCGCCCGGCTCGGTGCCGACGGTCCACGGCGCGGTGGGGTCGAAGCCGTCGTCACGGCGGCTCTCGGTCATCGCCGCGGCGGCGGCCCTGCCGACGGCCACCCCGCCGTCCTCGGCGCGGCCGTCGGGGATCGCGGCCAGCGCCTCGTCGTACCGGGCGTTCAGCGACTCGGCCTGCCCGGGGAAGAGCCACAGCAGCGTGTCGTGGGCGGCCGCGGCGACCGCCGCGGCGGTGGAGTCCCCGGGGCGGCTGCGGGGCGCGCTGACCAGGGGCTCGTACGGACGGCCGGCGACGGCGTTGACCGCGTCGTACACAGCGCCCTGCACGATGGCGTAGCTGCGGGTGCTGGTGGTGGGCGACTGCTTGGCGGTGTCGTAGATGGCGGTCTGGGCGTGAATGTTCCAGGCGATGACGGGATTGCCCGGGGCGGCCTCCACGCCGCTGTGTGCCTCGGCGGTGGTGGCCGTCAGTGGGACGGTCAGGGCGAGTACGGTGAGGACCGCGATACGGCGTAACCCTCTGAATGATCCGGCGAGCGGGCGTTGTGTCACGAGACCCCCCATGGGCTTGTCGGTGACAGATTGTCCGAGCCTATCGGCGGGGGTCAGTTTTGTCGTTACACCGACAATTATCGACAATCCGACGGGGTTCACACCCGGATGTCCGTCACCTCGGCGACGAATGCGCGGGCCCCGGCCGGGAGCACTCGGCCGGAGCGCCCTCCGGGCGGGCCGGTCGGCCGTGGTGGCGAGGTCGGTCGCCGGGACGGAGGGCACGGGCAGGAAGTCCGGGCGCCTCTGGGCGCGGTCGGCGCGAAGCGAAGGCGGAGAGCAGAGGGGTCCATGCGCAGACGCAGAACGGCTGACTCGGCGCCTGCCACGACGACGGACAGCACGTCGCTGCCGGCAGCATGCGCCAGGAAGGGGGCCAGGTTCCACCGATCCATCCAGCCGTCTCGTACGCCGCCCGGTCGGCGGTGTCGCAGCCGTCCGCTGCCAGCGTCGGAACAAGTCGTACACCCGGGACCAGGGCCCGTACCGCTCCGGCACGTCTCGCCACGGGACACCGGTGCGGGTGCGAAACCGTATGCCGTCGATCAGCTGCCGCCTGGTCCATATCGGCGGACGGCCCGGCTTCTTGCCCCGGGGCAACAACGGCTCCGTCGTCAGTGAGCCTGTGACTGAACGGCTTCGTACGCTTGTTGCAACCGCTCGGAAGCACTGAGGCTCTTCGGGTTTTCGCGAGTGACGCCGAGGTGACTCTCGCGCAGTTCGTCCATGAGCTCACCCACGAGGTCCGGGGATCCCTCCGCAAGGATGCGGGCACGCACCGCAAGCTCCGGGGTTGTGGGTCGATGCTGCAACCCCCACGCACCGAGGGCAACCATTACTGGCAGAGTCTGGATGCCAGCTTCGGTGAGAGTGTAGGTCGCTTTCTGGCCACGCGTGGCATCGTCGCGGCTGAGCAGGCCTGCCTCGACGAGCTTGCGTAGGCGGCTGGCGAGGATGTTGGACGCGATGCCCTCGTCGTTCTGGGTCAGCAGATCCCGGAAGTGACGACGTCCACCGAATATCACGTCACGAAGCACGATCAGAGTCCAGGAGTCTCCCAGTACCTCCACCGCGGCGTTGATCGCGCAACCCGAGCGCGGCTCCTTACGCAACGCGAACCTCCTGACTGATTGCGATATGCAACTCCTACATCGTAGGCTTTCATCATCCAGTTGCAGTTCGCAAGCACTTTTCGGAGGTGGATCGCATGGCCAAAGTCCGCGTGCACAACTTCTTTGTCTCCCTCGACGGCTACAGCGCAGGCGAGACGATCACACTCGACACGCCCATTGGGGGCGCGGAGAGGCTGTTCGCGCGCTTCGATGGGCGGGTCATCCACGGCGTGGACGCAGTGGATGACCCGATCACCCTCGATCGCGCTCTCACGAGCACCTGGGGTCAGGGCATCGGGGCCGAGATCATGGGCCGGGGCAAGTTTGGTCCGCAGACCGGCGAGTGGACCGACGACGACTGGCGGGGCTGGTGGGGCGACGCACCCCCCTTCCGCACGCCCGTGGTGGTGCTCACCCACCATCGACGTGCCCCCATCTCCTTCGACAACGGGACGAGCTTCCACTTTCTCAACGCCACACCCGAGGACGCCCTCGCATACGCCCAGGACCTTGCCAACGGCCGGGACGTTCGCATCGGTGGTGGCCCCTCCACCGTCCGGCAGTTTCTGACGGCCGACCTCATCGACTTCATGCACCTGGTCACCGTGCCCATCACCCTCGGCACCGGGGTATCGATGTGGGACGGGCTTGCCGAAGTCCAGGACCGCTACACCGTCGAGTCGGCGACCTCGGCAAGCGGCCTCACACACCACTTCTGGAATCGAACCAGCGCCAGCTAGGGCGCGTATCGAGTCGTGATCAATTTGCGGGATGTGCCTTCGTGACACGGTCCGGTCCGATAGACGGTCTTACGTGACGCGAGTGCAACTGACCGATCCGGATTGGGAGTTCATCGAGTCGTACCTGCCGATCGGCGAGTACGGCCCGTACCCCGAGCGACTGCGGCAGCAGTTCGAGGGCGTGATCTGGCGGTTCAAGACGGGCGGGCAGTGGCGGGAGATGCCGACGGAGTTCGGCGCCTGGTCGACCGTCCACAACCGCTTCCGGCAGTGGCGTGACGCCGGCGTCTTCGAGGCCCTGCTGGAGGGCCTGATCACGGAAGCCGCGAAGCGGGGTGAGGTGGACCTGTCCCTGGTCAGCATCGACTCCACCACCGCCCGAGCCCACCACGACGCGGCCGGGATGCACCTCGACGAGGACGTCGTCACCGCCTTGGAGAAAGCCGCGGCCGAGGAGGAGAAGGCCAGGTCAAAGGGGGCGACCTCGAAGAGCAAAACGGGCAAGAGACCGAAAGTGATCCCGCGCTGGAAGAACGACGACGCATCCGGCGTCGGCGGAAACTCCGGCTGAAGGCCGCCCTCCTCGGACGTTCCAGAGGCGGGCAGACCAGCAAGGTCCACCTCGCCGCCGACCGCAAGTGCCGCCCGCTGGCGTTCATCCTGACCACAGGCCAGGCAGCGGACAGCCCGCAGTTCATCCCCGTCCTGAAGAAGGTACGCGTACGCGGGCCCGTCGGCCGACCCCGCATCCGGCCGGACGCGGTCGCCGGGGACAAGGCGTACTCGTCCTGCGGAAACCCCGCCCACCTGCACAAACGCCGTATCAAGGCGGTCATCCCGGAGAAGAAGGACCAGGCCGCCAACCGGAAGAAGAAGGGCTCCAGAGGTGGCCGACCCGTCAGCCACGACGCCGATCTCTGCAAGGAGCGGAACACCGTCGAACGCCTGGTCAACAAGCTCAAAGCATGGCGAGGCATCGCCACCCGATACGACAAGACTCCCGACAGCTACCTCGCCGGTCTCCACCTGCGCGCCTCGATGATCTGGATCAAGGACCTCCCCAGGACCACCCGATGATCACGACTCGATATGCCCCTAGGTGACGCGCTGAGGTGCCGGACGCCAAGGGCGGGCAGGAGTTAGTCAACGGTCAACCAGCCGTGGACGCGGGCCTCACCCGTGGATTCCGCGTCGGTGTCGTCGGTGCCGACCGGGCCGCGGGGAAGCATCCAGTCTAGCCACTTCGGCAACCACCAGTTGGTCCGGCCGAGGAGTGTCATGGTCGCCGGTACCAGCACCATGCGTACGACCGTGGCGTCGATGAAGATCGCGGTGGCCAGGCCGAGCCCGAACATTTTGGTGGAGGGGTCCTCGGCGACGGCGAAGGACAGGAAGACCGCCACCATGATGAGGGCGGCCGAGGTGATGATCCGGGCGGTGCGCGAGACGCCCTCAACGATCGCCGTGCCGTTGTCGCCGGTGCGCAGGTACTCCTCGCGCACGCGGGAGAGGAGGAACACCTCGTAGTCCATCGACAGGCCGAACAGGATGGCGAAGAGGAACATCGGGATGAACGACACGATCGGAACCGTCGCTTCCAGCCCGATGAGTGCGCCTCCCCAGCCCCACTGGAAGACCGCGACCATGATGCCGTAGGCCGCGCCGATGCTCAGCAGATTCAGCAGTACCGCCTTGAGCGGTACGAGTATCGAGCGGAAGACCAGCATCAGCAGCAGGAACGACATCGCCAGCACGGCGGCGACGAACACCGGCAGGCGTTGGCTGGTGCGTTGGCCCACATCGGACAGGCTCGCGGCGGCGCCGCCGACGTGGGCCTTGGCCGGGCCGTGCCCGATCGCCGTGGGCAGCACGTCGGTGCGCAGCCGGGCGATGGTGTCGGCAGTGGCCTTGTCCTGAGGGCTGGTGGTCGGGAACACCACGAGGGTCGCGATGCCGGTGGCCCGATCGATGTGCGTCGGCGCGACGGATGCGATGCCCGGATCCGCCGCGACCGTTGCGACGAGTCGGTCCAGCACTCCCGGATCACCGGTGGGGTTCGCGGCGATGACGAGGGGACCGTTGGTGCCCGGGCCGAACCCCTCGGCGACGAGGTCGTAGGCCCGGCGCTCGGTACGGCTGTGGGGCAGTGAGCCGTCGTCGGGCAGGCCGACGCGCAGGCCGAGCACGGGCAGCGTCGCGGTCAGCAGCAGCCCCGCCGCGCCGACCGCGTACGGCACCGGGTGCTGGCTGACGTGCCCGATCCAGCGACGCCACCCGGCGGCGTGGGCGGCGCCTGCCGCCGGGTCCCGCCGCCGTGCGAGTCGGCCCAGCTTCCTGGTCTGCAGAGCCCGGCCGATCCGGCCGGCCCGGGCCAGGCGTGGGCCGGCGGCGCCGAGGAAGGCCGGCAGCAGCGTCACCGACGCGACCACCATGGTCAGAACGACGATCGAGACGGCGAGCCCGCCCACCGTCATGAACGGTACGTTCGCGACCGCCAGGCCGAGGATCGATACGACGACGGTGCCGCCGGCGAAGACCACGGGCCTCCCCGCCGTGGCCACCGCTCGCCCCGCCGCCTCGCGGGGATCGAGCCCGCGCGCGAGGTACTCCCGGTGCCTGGCGAGCACGAACAGTGCGTAGTCGATGCCCACTCCGAGCCCGACCATGCTGCCCAGGACAGGGGCGAAGGTCGGGACGTCCGTCACCCCCGCCAGTACCGTCATCGTGGCAACCCCGACGGTCAGCCCGAAGACCGCCATACCGATCGGCAGCGCGGCGGCGACGAGCGAACCGAACGCCAGGAACAGGATCGCGGCCGCGGCGAGGATGCCGATCAGCTCGCTTGCGCCGCCGTCGGGGTCGGAGAAGACGTAGAAGAGGTTCCCGCCCATCTCGATGCGCAGGGGCAGCTCGGCGCGCAGCCGGTCGCCGAGATCGACGAGGGCGTCGAGGTCTTTGGCCGACAGCCGGCTCTGGTCGGGGTACTGCACCCGGACGACCGCGATCCGCCCGTCGGCCGAGACAAGGCCGCCGCGCACGGTGGTGTCCCCGCCTGCGTCGAGTGCCCCCGCCGGGTCGCTCGTGCCGAGCACGTGCGGCAGCCGCTGCACCTCGGTCTGCAACCGCGTGAGAGCGGTGCGCGCGCTGCCGTGGTCGAAGAACGTCGCACCGCCGTCGAGGGGGGTGACGACCACTTGGGCGGTCATCCCCTCCTGGCCGGTGCCGGCCCGCTCGATCAGTTGCGCGGCCCGTTGGGAGTCCAGTCCCGGAGCGGTCATCGAGTCCGCGGTCCGCCCGCCGATGGCGATCGCGGCGAGGACGGCAAGCGTGGCGGCGATCAGCCATGCCGCGATCACCCGCCAGGGATGGCGGGCGGCGCTTGCGCCCAGGCGCAACAGGGCTTTCGAGAGCATCGGTTCCTCCAACCACCTCGTCGGCCGTCCTTGTACGGCCGCCGATGCCGAGGTTCGTCGCCACGGCGCTCTGCGGCATCGGCTCGCGGGCCGCGGATCCGTCGGCCCCAGGGCGGAGTGACGCCCCGTCCTTTCGGCCGATGCGCGGCACGGCGCGGTCCCTAGGCTGAGAACCGTGCTGCGAGACGACCTGCGAACCCTGTGGACCGAACCCCGGCCGCCCGACGCGCCCGCCCGGGTGTGGCGGGACTGGGCGCTGCTCGCCGCGGGCCTGGGCGGTGTGGTGCTGGAGGCCACCCTGCGCGAGAACGTCGTGTGGCGGCCGGTGGCGGTGGTGTTCGCCGTATGGCTGTGCCTGCTGCCCCTGTGGCGCCGGACCCGCCCGCTGGCGATGGTGACGCTGGCGTTCGGCTCGGTGATCCTGCTTCAGGTGGCCTCGCTCGTCGCCGCACCGCGCGAGCCCGTCGGCCTTGACACCGGCGCGGTCGTGCTCGTGCTGGTGTACGCGCTGCCCCGGTGGGGATCGGGACGCGAGATCGTGCTGGGCGGCACGGTGATCCTCGCGGCCAGCGCGCTGTGTTCCGTCACGGACGAGACCCCGGTCGTCGAAAATGTCGTGGGCTTCGTCTTCCTGCTGCTGCCCGGCGTGGTCGGGGCTGCCGTGCGGTTCCGGGTCACCGCTCGCGAGCGGCAGTTGGAGCAGGTGCGCTCCCGCGAGCGCGAGCAGCTCGCCCGGGAACTGCACGACACGGTGGCCCACCACGTGTCGGCCATGGTGATCATCGCCCAGGCGGGCCGGGTCCTCGCGGGCACCGACCCGTCCGCCGCCGTCGAGGCGCTGGAGGGGGTCGAGGAGGAAGGGGCGCGCACGCTGGAGGAAATGCGCGCCATGGTCGCCGCGCTGCGCGACCGCGGGGTCGGCGCCGAGCTGGCGCCCCCTGCCGGAGTCGCGGATCTGGAGCGCCTGGTGCGCACCCCGGGTGGTCGCCTCAGGGCCGACCTGGGGCTCGACGGCGAACTGGACGCGCTGCCCCCGGCCGTGGACGCGGCCGTCTACCGGATCGTGCAGGAGTCGGTGACCAACGCGCTGCGCCATGCGGTCGACGCGACCGAGCTCGTCGTTCGGGTCGCCGCGGAACGGCACACGGTACGGGTGAGCGTGCGCGACAACGGCCGGCGCACCGGCCGGGGTCGCGACGGATACGGACTTGCCGGACTGCGCGAGCGCGCTGCCCTGCTCGGCGGCAAACTACAAGCCGGCCCCGGCGCCGACCAGGGCTGGCATGTCGAAGCCGAGCTGCCGAGAGGGAGGACCGAGAGCGGTGCCCATCCGCGTCCTCGTCGCTGACGACCAGACCATCATCCGCACCGGGCTGCGGATCATGCTGAACGCCCAGCCCGGCATCGAGGTGGTCGGCGAGGCCGCCGACGGACAGGAAGCGGTACGTCTGGCCCGCGAACTGCGCCCCGACGTCTGCCTGTTCGACATCCGCATGCCCGTACTCGACGGGCTCGAGGCCACCCGGTTGATCGCCGGCCCGGGCGTCGCCGACCCGCTGGCCGTGGTCGTCATCACCACTTTCGACCTCGACGAGTACGTCTACGGCGCGCTGCGTGCCGGCGCCCGCGGATTCCTCCTCAAGGACACGGGACCAGACCTTCTGGCCCAGGCCGTACGGTCGGCGTCCGGCGGTGAGGCGCTCATTGCGCCCAGCGTCACCGTCCGTCTGCTCCAGGCATTCGCGGACCTGCCCGCCGGCCGGCCCGTGGCCCAGCCGGTCTCCCCCGTCACCGCCCGCGAGGAGCAGGTGCTCCTAGCCGTCGCTCGCGGGCTGACCAACACCGAGATCGCCGATGCACTGCACATCAGCCTCAGCACGGTGAAGACGCATCTGGCCAGCCTGATGGCCAAACTCGGCGCCCGCAACCGGGTCGAGATCGCGATGTGGGCCTACGAAACGCGCCGTATCCTCCCCGGAACCTGAGCCGCGTGCCGGGCCATGTCCGATGAGTCCCCGCCCGGACATCAGTGCACCGGTCGGCTCACGTCGGCTCCACGTGCCTCACCCGCCCCAGAGCGTGACGTACCAGGAGGCCGGAACTGGGACGGTGAGACACCCGATACGACAAGACTCCCGACAGCTACCTCGCCAGTCTCCACCTGCACGCCTCGATGATCTGGATCAAAAACCTCACCAGGACCACCCGATGATCACGACTCGATACGCGCCCTAGCATGGCGCGCCCGGCTCCGCGCGGTGAGGGCCAGGCGTGTGCATGACGCTGCTGGACGCGTCGGAGCGGGTCAGTCCTCAGCCGAAGACTTGGCGAGGATACGGCGAGCAACGGCTGGAATTACACGGCGCTGTGCTCCCACGTCACCTTGGAGGCGCGCCGCAGCATCCATTGGTAGAACTCGTAACCGTTGTCGACGTCGACGAAGTCCTTGACGTGCTCCACACCTTCTTGCCTCCACGTCACCCGGTAGATCGTCTTCTGCGCCGGGTACTGGGCAGCCTCCTCCTCGGCCTCGGCCTCGACTGCGGCGACTCGTGGCCGTGCGTTTACGGCCAGCTTCCCGACGGCGCCTACTGCGGCCAATCCCACGGCCCACACCAACTTGCCACGCATCCGTTCCCCCCTTGTGTTCGGTCCTGCGGCGACGGTATCGGGTGTCGTCGCCAGCTGGGATGAGTCCCTCGCGCGCGTCACCTCGCGCGCGTCAGGGATGACCTACGCGCCTGGCTTGACCCATGCCGCGAAGGCATTGTCGGCGTACTGCTCGCGGTCGCGTTCGGGCAGCGGTGTGTCCCTCGGCGGGATCAACGCCCGCGCAGGCTTCTCAGGCTGCGCCTGCACCACCTTGACCGACGGCGAGCGCCTCGGCTGCGGCCGGGGCGGCTGCACCAAGCTCGCCATGATGCGGGCTGCACGCTCGCGGGCCGCAGCCTTCCGGGCCCGCTTCGCTTGCGGCGTCTCCTTCGGCATGGCCACAGGTTACGCGCACGAACCGTGGTGCGGCAGGGATGAGACAACCCCCGGTCGGTTGGCGGCCCGGAGTTCTCAGCGGTCGGTCAGGCAGCGCCCGGCTCGTGTGCTGCTGGTGTCCTGCGCCAGTAATCCGTTGGTAGATCCGTCCCGTCCCGGCGTTTGGGTTCCGGTCGGCGACCAGGCGTGTTGACCGCCTGTGGCCCAGTACGAACTACCTAGGAACTTCCGGCGCAGGGCATAGTCCGCCGAGGTCAGTTATGGCGGCGGCGGACGTTGCGCAGCCACCGGCCTAGTGCTTCGTTCCTCAAAGGACGTACACATATCGGCGGCGTAAGCGCCGTGTGGGCGGTGCGGGTCTGCCCCAGATCCAGGGTCGGGCGCGGGCGTTGAGCTGGGCTGTGGCCACTTCGGTGGCGTGGGTGATGTGGTCGCGGTCGCCGAAGGAGCGTCCGGCCAGGGCGGTCTTGCGGAAGATGCGCCACCAGCCCTCTTGGAGGTTCAGCCAGCAGGCGCCGACCGGGATGAACACGTGCCTGATGCGGGGGTGGTCCTCGAGCCAGGTTCGGGTGGACACGCTGTTGTGCGAGGACAGATTGTCGGTGATCACATAGATGTCCCCGACGGGGTTGGCGTCCTCGACCAGCTGAAGGAACTGCTGGTAGAAGGCGCTGTTGCGGGAGGTGGCGGTCATCGTGAGCTCCTGGCCGTCGCGGACGCGTAAGGCGCCGTAGACCCAGGTTTTCTCCGGTCCGCGGGAGTAGTCGATCTCGTTCTTGATGCGGTGTCCGTCCGGTGACCAGCCCGGTGCCGGCGGGAAGGCGCGTGGGATCACCGGGCCGAGCTCGTCGGCGCAGACGACCGTCGCACCGGCGGGCGGGCTGGTGTAGAGCTCGACGATCCGCGTCCTTTTCCCTCGAAGTCTGCATCTCTCGGGCGCGTCCACGAGCGTGTGCGCCGCCAGCGCACGCCCTCGGCCAGCAGGATGCGGCGCACCTGGGAGCGGCTTACCTCGATTCCCAGGTCCCGGGCCGCGGCAGCCAGTGCGTCCAAGGTCCATTCCGAGGGTCCCGACTCGTCCGCGGCCCACATCTCGTTCGACGGCTGCACCTCAAGCCGACCGGGCGGGGTCTGCTTGACCATCGCGATGATCCGGGAGCGTTCGGCCTCGGTGATCCTTCGCTTGCGGCCCTGCCCGCCCAGATCTTCCAGGCCCTCAAGCCCCAAGCGGTTGAACCGGTGCAGCCAGCGGCGCACCGTCTTCTGACTGCACCTCAGCTCGTCGGCGATCTGCGGGACCAGCCAGCCGTCCCAGCTCAGCTCCACCATCCGGCACCGCTCCACCAGAACCTTCGGCGCCTTCCTGGCAGCCGCCAGACGGTGGACCACCGCTTGCTCGCCCTCGTCACGGCCCGGCCGTACCCGTAACACCATCGTCCAGCACCCGCCCCCGAGTACCCGCAACCACCCCGCTACCACCCCGCTACCACCCCGCTACCAGCAGCTATACCCACTGAAAGCGGAATTCAGCACTAGTAGCTGTCGTAGCTGGGCTTGCCGTTCGGCCGGTAGACGCCGACGATGGTGCCGCCCTTCGTCGTCGAGACGCTGACCGGCTCCAGTGCAGTGGGGATCGCTCCGTCGGCGAACAGCCGCTTGCCGGTCCCGATGATCACCGGGTGGATGGTCAGCCGGTACTCGTCGACGAGGCCGTGCCGCATGAGGATCTGGGCGAGGTCGCCGCTGCCGACGACGTTGATGTTGCCGCCGTCGGACGCCTTCAGCTGGCGTACGGCATCGGCGATGTCGCCCTCCAGCAGCGTGGAGTTCTGCCACTCGACGGACGTCAGGGTCGAAGACGCCACGTACTTGTGCATGCTGTTCATCCGTTCAGTGAACGGGTTGTCGGGATCGGCGGTCGGCCAGTACGACGCGAAGATCTCGTACGTCTTGCGGCCGAGCAGCATCGCGTCGGAGTGCTCGTACCAACCGGCGATGGCCGCGCCGACCTCGTCGTCGGACACCGGTTTCTGCCAGCCGCCGTGCTCGAAGCCGCTCTCAGCGTCCTCGTCCGGACCGCCCGGCGCCTGCATGACGCCGTCCAGTGTCAGGAACGTGCAAACAATGATCTTGCGCATGGTGCGCTCCCTTCGTCGACGGGTAGACGGCACAACCGCCGGAAACTCATCGGCGGAACTTCCGCGGCGCAGCTTGTGCAGCAGCGTGTCGCCCTCGCTGTCCAGGACCAGGCAATGGTGGTGGGTCTTGCCGCAGTCGGTCCCCGCCCATATCCGGCTCATTGTGCTCCAGTCGTCGTACTTGCCTTGCGTACCACGGACGACCTCGCCGGCATTGCTCTACACAGCGACTTGTTCGCACTTCCCAATCGGCGGCCGAGTCGTCGTGGGGAGCCGGGCGGCCAAGCACCTGAAGCCACGAACGGCAGCCACTTGTCAGCCACACCCAACTCCCCTGGGTGTCCCCACCCTACGAACGGGAGGACCAACCTGTTCAAGAAGGTAGAGCCACTTGTCCCCCAACTGGGGTTGCCGACGGCGCAGCGCGTTGGCGTAGGTCTGCCCGAACTTGCCGCACCAGCGGCGGATCGTCTCGTACGAGACGACGATCCCTCGCTCGAGCACGAGCTCCTCGACCTCGCGGAACGACAGCGGGAAGCGGTGGTACAGCCACACACAGTGGGAGATGACCTCGACCGGGTACCGGTGGCCCTTGTACGACAGCGACGCGCTCCCCACGGACGACCCTTCCCAGGTTGATCAACCCGAAGATCATCCCACCGGTCAGCCAACGTGACAGTGCCCAACCAACCGCGCCGCATCATCAGGGACTTCGAGACGGATCACCCTAACGAGCCGAAGTCAGTATCAACCCGGAGATCATCCCACCCGCTCAGCCAACGTGACAGCGCCCCTCCCACCGCAAAGTCCGCGCCCGTGTCGAGCACGCCTTCGCTCGCATGAAGACCTGGAAGATCCTGCGTGACTGCCGCCTCAAGGGCGACGGCGTCCATCACGCCATGCTCGGCATCGCCCGACCGCACAACCTCACCCTTGCCGGGTGACTGAGGTTCCCCCGGCGTGTGAGAGGTGCTGATCAGCGGGTCAGGGCGGGTTGACGGGGTTTCAGGTTCGTTCGTTCGGCCGTTGCCTGGTCGGCGTAGTGCTTTTCCTCGAACTCGACCGGGCTGAGGTAGCCGAGCCGTTTCTGGATGCGCCGGGAGTTATAGAAGCCGTCGATGTACTCGAACAGCGCGAGATTCGCCTCGGCCCGGGTGGCGAAGACGCGGCCGCGAATGCACTCCGTCTTGATGATCATCCACAGGTTCTCCGCGAGGGCGTTGTCGTAACTGTCCCCGACCGAACCCATGGATGCTTCAACTCCGGCTCGCAGAAGTCGCGTTGTGAGCTTCACGGATGTGTATTGACAGCCGTGGTCCGCGTGGTGGATCAGCTTGCCCGGTTCGACTTCCCGGCTCGCGAGCGCGTATTCGAGGGTGGTCAGGACCAGGTCGGCGTCCGCGCGGGCGGAGGTCTCCCAGGCGACCACCCGGCGGGAGAACGCGTCCCGGATCGCCGAGAGCCACAAGGGCCCCTCACCGGTGGTGATCATGGTGAGGTCGGTGACCCACAGCCGGTTCGGCGCGGGTGCGGTGAAGTCCCGCTCGACCAGGTCCGGGGCGAGTGCGGCCCCGGGGTCGCGGCGTGTGAAGCCGCCCCGGCGTGGGCTGATGCCCGCGATCTCGGCCTCGCGCATCAACCGCTCGACCCGTTTGCGGCCCACGTGGACGCCCTCGCGCTTGAGCACGGCGTGCACGCGCGGCGAGCCGTAGATCCCGCCCGAGTCGGCGTGGATCTCCTTGATCTGCTCGGTGAGTTCCACGTCCCGGCGTCGGCGTTCGCACGGCTCGCGCTCGGCACGACGCCAGCGGTAGTACGTCGAGGAGGCGATGGAAAGTTCCCGGAGTACGCACTCGACCCCCAGGTGCGGGTGCTCGTCAACGAGCGCCGTCACCTGGGCCGGGTCGGGTCGAGCTGCGCCGCGAAAAACGCCGAGGCCGTCCGCAGGACCTCGTTCGCCCGCTTGAGCTGGACGTTCTCCTTGCGCAGCGCGGCGAGCTCCGCTCGCTCGTCGGTGGTCAGCCGGTCATCCCGCTCGCCGGCGTCCGCCTCGGCCTGGCGGATCCAGCCGCGCAGGGCCTCCGGATGCACGCCGAGATCGACGGCGAGCTTCTTGATCTGCGGCTTCGGGTCCGAGACGCGGTACATCCGCACCGCACGCTCACGCAACTCCAGCGAGTACTTCCTGGGAGCAGCCATGGTCGATGTTCCTCTCATGAGTCCCATCTGACCCTCTGTCAACACACTCCGCATCTCGGGGGAACCTCAGACGGAGAAACAGGCAGGTCATTCAGCACGTCAAAGATCATTTACGGGACAACGCTTAGCCTCGCAAATGAGCGACGGCACTGTGGACGGCGGTGTGTGCCTCCACGTTCATAGGATGCGCTTCACTCATCAGCGTTCGGACCAATGCGCAACTATCCGGTGGTATTGTGCGCCGTCCGGAGTGAGAGCGACTATGTTCGCCGCGTTGAGCAGTGCGACATCCTTTTGCTCCTCCCCCCGTTCCAGCCGCAACATTCTTACCCCCAGGCGCAAATTCACGTGGTCGCCACTGGAGATTTGCACAGTCACCCGGCAGGAAATCCTGAATGGCTGCTTTTCGAGGAATGGAAACATTCGGTCGAGTAGTATTGGATCGGAATGGCGTCGGTAAATGTCGACCCACTCCGCGAGTGAGGTATCGAGCGGCGCGTCATAGAGGGCGAAAATGAAATGCCAGTCATAGGATTCGACTGTCTTCTCGAGGTGTACGTCCATGTCGACGTCCATGCCGCTGGTCTCGACGACGTTATGGAGTGGCAGGAATCCCTGCATGGGCTTTATGGCCGACCGGTGTTCCCCTCCGGGATGTCTATCCATGGCATCTCCCCACTCGCGAAGCCACGGTGTCAGGTTCGGCGCCGTTCGTTCTGCCATAGCCGAACCTGATACCTCCGTGGCGATGTCGAGCGCTAGTTCTGGATCAGATGGGCTCGAAGTCGACCGGGATGTCGTTGCCGTCCTCGTCGCGGCCGCCACCGGAGGCAGGGTTGACGACGGTGAAGTTCTTCTCCACGCCGGCCAACCGCAGCTTGATGGTTTCGAAGCCGACACGCAGGAACGTCACGCCCCCGAGGTCGCTCGCCCTCGCTCGGAACTTCATGTTGACGGTGAGGTCCGTCTCTTCCGTCCCAGAGAAGGTCTGCTTCAGCACACTCTGTGACTGATCCGCCTTGTACTTGAGTGCCCAGAGGCTCCAGCTGCTCGAGGACGGCAGGTTGTACACCTCGTAGAGCGCTGTGTAGCTGTAGCTCCGCACCCGACCAGTGATGGTGCCCTCGACATCGAAGCCCTTGGATTCGATCTTGAGGCCCTTGAATGTGCTGAACCCGTGAAATGCGGTGACCTTGGAGTCTGGTTCGACGGCCAGGAAGTCGAAATTCTTCGCGTACGTGGCAACGTCGGCGTCGGGCGCGATGAGAGCGAAGGGCTCCTCTACATCCAAGCGCTTCTGCGGCATGTTCATGCTATTCCCCTCTTGGAGCATCCCGGCGAGAACACCCGCTCTTCGCGGGCGGAGTGTCGGCCGCCGAGCCGTGTGGTTCTTTCATGGGCGAGGGCAGCAGCACCGTGTCGCCCGGGAGAAAATCGGCGTCACCACCTCGCTCGAATTCCGGAAGAAAAGATTCAGCAGATGTAGCCGAAGTGAAGGAAACAGGCTTCAGCTAGATGGGGGCCAGTTGGGCCGCGAAAAAATGTAGGAGCGGTTTGAAAACTGGTCGACCGCTGACAGTGGAGAATGATCAGCCGACGGGCTCCTGTGGTGTTGTTATCTTTAATATCAGCACCTTGGTGGACTGTAAACACCCTGCCCAGAGTTGGATGGGATCGCTCCGGATCCCTGATCTGAACCAACTAAAATGATGGCGAATGAATTCGGCCATCTTTGATTTAATGTGCGACTAAAATCTGTCCGTGCATGGGAGGTGACATCAATAACATCAGTAACGACTGCATATGGTTATCCCGCGTGAACGGTCGCCGAGTCTGATCGGATTTCAGAAGATCAAACCTTCGGACTGCTTCTTGGTGAGGTCGTAGGCGCCCTTGAAAAACAACGTTGCCACTGCGGTTCGGATCCGACGGAGCAACGGCGATGTCAGCGGCCCGACCACGCCGCACACCCGTGGTGACCTGGCCGGACTCCAGGACGCTGTAACGCCGGGCGGGGCCGCCGCGCCGGGGCCACCGACAGGGTGGTTGCAAGTTCCGGGGTAGCGCGGCTGGTCGGGTTGTGACCGGTTGGGGCGCATAGCAGAGCAGGCACGGGCTTCGTGATCATTGTGGTGTCTAAGCCAGATGATCATGAGGTGGCCCGTGCCTGCTGCTGCATCCTCTCCCATCCCTGCCGTGCTGGTGAAACTGGGTCCGCTGGACACCGGCCGGATCGCCGACCTGCGCCCCTACTTCGACTCGGTGCCCGACCCGCGCGCACACCAGGGCCGGTGGTACTCGCTGACAGCGGTCCTGCTGGTGTGTGCCTGCGCGGTCGTCTCGGGAGCGAAGGGCATCGATGAACTCGCCGAGTGGGGCCAGCGTGCCTCGAACGCGCTCCTGGCAGTGATCGGGATCTGCCGCCACCTGCTCATGGCGGCGCACTCCGTCACCGGCCACGATCGGCCGTGTGCTGGGGGCTGTTGACGGTGACGCCCTGGACCGTGCGGTGGGCGCCTACCTGGCCGACCGGCACCGCGCCGCCACCGAACCCGCCCAGGCGCCGTCACCCTCCGCGTCCGGGCCCCGCGCGATCGCTGTCGACGGCAAAGCACTCAAGGGATCAGCCCGTCCCACCGCGCCACGCCGGCATCTGCTCTCCGCGGTCACTCACGGCACCGTCGTGCCCCTCGCCCAAGTGGAAGTCGGCGCGAAGACGAACGAGACCACACACTTCCGTCCGCTGCTGGCATCACTGGACCTGACCGGAACCATCGTCACCTTCGACGCCCTGCACTCGGTCAAAGCGAACATCTCCTGGCTGGTCGAGACCAAGAAGGCCCACTACATCGCCGTGATCAAGACCAACCAGTGCGCCACGAGGCGCTTTGACACATCCCCGCTGAAGGCGGGACAGACTCGAAGGGAGGTCTGCTGGGTCCGATGGCTGACCGGATCCGAAAGGTGAAGGGGACCACAGCATGCCAGGAAACCGGCGGCCGGGCCCAGGTGCCTGGGGCGGTGCGCCGGGGGACCCGCGCGGTATGGCGAAAGCTTGACTGCCTGAACCCCAATCTCCAGCGGCAGCAATTTACTGCGACCGGAACGGCACCTGAAACCGGTGCCCGTCGTGACCGGGGACGTACTGGTTCGCCCTGGTCAACCTTCGCGGCGGGAGCGATGCCCAACGAGGGCATTGAAGGAGATGAATGGGGCGCCTGGGCCGCGCTGATCGTGTGTCAGAGACGAACGTGGGATCACCGTCCCAGTACGGCTGGCGGTGACGGAGTGCCCGTAGTAGTCGCCGGAGTCACGCCCGGCCGAGGAGAGCGGGAAAGCCGCTCGCAGGGCGAAGGGGCACAGGTGGTACAGACACCGGCGACACCGGGGAGGTATGCGAAATGCAGAGCGCTGACACAGTACTCGGTGTCCTGAGCGACAGGGGCAGACGCGGTCTGTCTCTGGAACGGTTGTATCGGCAGCTGTTCAGCGAACAGCTGTTCCTGATGGCCTACGGACGCATCTACGCCAACGGCGGAGCGATGACGCCCGGGGGTCGACGGGGCGACACCCGACGGGATGAGCCTGGGACGAATTCGGGAGATCATCGACCTTTTGAAGGCCGAGCGTTACCGGGTGTGAGTAGTTGGCGTGCAGGAAATCCCGGTGAGAAAGATCATGGTCGGCTAGCACACCGGTCGGAGCCTCTGCTGGGGTTCGCGCAAAGCTCGCTGGACGGGCGTCGGCGCTGGCTACGGTCCGCTTCGTGCCGGTGGAATTTCTGACTGATGAGCAGGCCGAGGCGTACGGGACGTTCACCGAGGTGCCCACGCGCCCGGAGCTGGAGCGGTTCTTCTTCCTCGACGATGACGACCGCGATCTGATCGCGCTGCGCCGTACGGACACGCACCGCCTTGGTGTGGCGGTACAGATCTGCACCGTTCGATATATCGGCCGCTTCCTCGGTGAGGACCCGCTCGCGGTGCCGTGGGAGGCCGTGGAGTACCTGGCCGGGCAGCTCGGCATCGCGGACGCCTCGTGTGTGAAGCGGTATCCGGAGCGCCGGTCGACGGTGTACGAGCACGCGGCGGAGATCCAGGAGCGGTTCGCGTACCGGGACTTCACTGACCGGCGATGGGGACGGGAGTTCCGCGGGTTCCTGTACGGGCGGGCGTGGACGCACGCCGAGGGGCCGGTGGCCCTCTTCAACCACGCGGTGACGTGGCTGTGCAAGAACCGGGTGCTGCTGCCGGGCGCGTCGGTGCTGGCCCGGCAGGTGTCGGAGGCCCGCACCGTGGCCGAGCGGCGCCTGTACGAGGCAGTGGCCCGCGCCGCGCACCGGGCCGATCCCGCGCTCGCGCCGACGCTGGCTGAGCTGCTGGTGGTGCCGGAGGGCAAGCGGGTCTCGGAGCTGGAGCGGCTGCGGACGCCGCCGACGAAGTCGACAGGCACCGCGATGGTGCGGGCCATGGAGCGGGTGGAGGAGATCTCCGCGTTCGCGCTGGGCCGGGTGAACCTCTCGCGGGTGCCGGTGAACAGGCTGTCCACGCTCGCCCGGTACGGACAGTTGAGCAAGGCGCAGACGATTCTGCGGGCACCGGAGCCGGGGCGGACCGCGCTGCTGACGGCGGTGGTGCGCCAGCTGGAGGCACAGGCGGTCGACGACGCTCTCGACCTCTTCGCGGTGCTGATGGCGAACCGGCTGATCAGCCCCGCGCGCAGGGCATCGGAGCGGGAGCGGTTGGGGATGCTTCCGCAACTGGAGAAGGCCGCCCGCATCCTGGCGAAGGCGTCGAAGATCCTCACCGAGGAACTGGACCTGGTCGCCGAGCACGACGCGGACCTGGACGTCGCCGCGCTGTGGGCGGCGGTGGAGGAGGCCGTGCCACGTACGGCGGTGGCCGGGGCGGTCGCGACCGTCGAGGCCCTGGTGCCCGAGGACGACGGGTCGGCCGAGGCGGCGATGCGGGAGAAGCTGGCCCTGCGCTACAACACGGTGCGTCCCTTCCTGTCCCTGCTGGGCGAGTCGGACGCGCTGGACGCCGCCCCGGCCGGGCGGCGCCTGCTGAAGGCGGTGCGCCGCCTGCCCGCGCTCTCCCGCCGGAGGGTCAAGGACCGGCCGCTGCTGCCCCGCGAGGCCGACGCCGAACTGGTGCCCGCCATGTGGAAGCGGGCGGTGTTCTCCAACCCCAAGCTGCCCCAGGGGGCGGTCGACCGGGACGCGTACGTGGTGTGCGTGCTGGAGCAGCTGCACCGCGCGCTGAACCGACGCGACGTGTTCGCCGCCCCCTCGAACCGGTGGACCGACCCGCGCGCCCGGTTGCTGGACGGGGCACGGTGGGAAGCGATGCGCGCGGACGTCCTGGCGGGCCTGTCCCTGACCGAGGACGCCGACCAGCACCTGGCCCAGCTCACGCGGGGCCTGGATGCGGCGTGGCGGCAGATGGCCGACCGGCTGGAGGAGGCCGGTGACGATGCGAAGGTGGAGGTCGTCGTCCCTGAGGGCGGGGGACGTGCCCGCCTGTTGGTGGACAAGCTCGGTGCGGTGGGCGAGCCGGAGTCCCTGACCTGGCTGAAGACCACCACGGAGGCCATGCTCCCGAGGATCGACCTGCCGGACCTGCTGTTCGAGGTCCACTCCTGGACCGGGTTCCTCGACTCCTTCGGCCACGTCTCCGACCGCCGCACCCGCATGGAGGGCCTGCTCGTCTCCCTGGTCGCCCTGCTGGTCTCCCAGAGCTGCAACATCGGCCTGACCCCGGTGATCGACCCGAACAACAAGGCGCTGACGCGCTCGCGCCTCTCGCACGTCGACCAGACCTACGTGCGCGCCGACACCATCGCCGGGGCGAACACCGCGCTGATCGGCGCCCAGTCCCGCATCGAGCTGGCCCAGATGTGGGGCGGCGGCCTGCTCGCCTCCGTCGACGGCCTGCGCTTCGTCGTCCCCGTCAAGAGCATCAACACCGGGCCCTCGCCCAAGTACTACGGCTAGAAACGCGGCGTGACCTGGCTCAACGCCGTCAACGACCAGGTCGCCGGGATCGGCGCGATGGTCGTGCGCGGCACCCCGCGCGACAGCCTCTACACCCTGGACACCCTGCTGAACCTCGACGGCGGCGTGCGCCCGGAGATGGTGGCGACCGACAACGCCTCTTACTCCGACATGGCCTTCGGCTTGTACAAGATGCTCGGCTTCCGCTTCGCCCCCCCGCTTCCGCGACCTGGCCGACCAGCGGTTCTGGCGGGCCGACTTGCCCAACGGCGAGGGGCCGGCCGACGGGTATGGGCCGCTGGAGGCCGTGTCCTGCAACAAGGTCAACCTGAAGAAGATCGCCACGCACTGGCCGGACATGCTCCGGGTGGCCGGGTCGCTCATCACCAACCAGGTCCCAGCCTACGATCTGCTGCGGATGTGCGGCCGCGAAGGGCACCCGACCCCGCTGGGGGCCGCGTTCGCCGAGTACGGGCGCATCGACAAGACCATGCACCTGCTCGCCCTGGTCGATAACACCTACCGGCGCCTGATGAACCGGCAGCTCACCGTGCAGGAATCCCGCCATCGCCTCGCCCGCGCGATCTGCCACGGCGGCCGCGGCCAGATCCGCCAGGCGTACCGGGAGGGCCAGGAGGACCAGCTTGCCGCTCTCGGCCTGGTCCTCAACGCCGTGGTCCTGTGGAACACCCGCTACCTGGACGCCGCCGTTGCCCGGCTCCGTGCCGAGGGTCACGACATCAAGGACGAAGACGTCGCCCGCCTCTCCCCACTCAAGGACCGGCACATCAACTGCCTGGGCCGCTACCTGTTCAACATCAAAGCCAGCGGTCCCGGCCAGGGCCTGCGCCCCTTCCGGGACCCGGACGCCGTTGAGGACGACGAGGATTGACGGCCAGCACCACCGACCGCCCCAGCCACTCGTTGCGCCCCGCGGGGGGCCTGAAACCCGACTTGTTGTGACGCCTTCGCGGCAGGCGTCACAACAAGTCGGGTGCACTCTCCAGGGCGGGGTCCTTGGATGCCGGGTGATCCGGACCGCCGGCCGGGGCGGCGGCACGCAGCGCCGCTTCGACCCGGCGGTTGCTGGTCATGGATGCCGTGACGGCCGTCATCGCCAGGAGGAGGCCGGCGGCGGCGTAGAGCGGGGTGCGGATGTTGTAGGTGGTGGCCAGCCAGCCGCCGAGGAAGGCCCCAATGGGGGCGGCGCACATGGCCAGCATGCGGGAGGTGGAGGCGACCCGGCCCATCAGGTGGGCGGGGACGATCGCCTGTCGGAGGGAGGGCGCGAGCACCATCGTGGCGCCCATGCCGGCCCCGCAGATGGCGAGCGCCAGCCCGGCGACGTACGGGTTCGGGGCAGCGGCCAGGCCCAGGATGGCAAGCCCTTCGACGGCGGCTGTGCAGGTCAGTGCGGTGCCGATGCCGAGTCGTCGACCAAGGTAGGAGGCAATGCCTGCACCGAGCAGGCCGCCGGTGGCCTCCGCGGTGAGGAGCAGGCCGAAGCCGTAGGTGTCGATGCCAGGCGGTCGTGCGCGAAGAGGGCGAGGACGGTCTCCGCAGCGAGGAAGGCGACGTTCCCGACCGCCGGGCGGAGCGCCAGCCCGAGCAGCACCCGGTCCCGGAAGGCGTACGAGGCCCCGGCCCGCGCCTGCCGAAGCAGCGACTCGCGAACCTCCGTCACGGGCCGGGGCGTGGCGGGCAGCGTACGTACGAGCAGTGCGGAGAGCATGAACGACACCGCGTCGGCGAGCAGCGGAACCGCCCGCCCGAGCGCGAGCAGCGCACTGCCCGCAGGCGGCCCCGCGAAGCCGGACATGGCGGTCTGGGCTCCGCGCAAGCGGGAGTTGGCGCGCTCCAGGAGTGCGGGGTCGCGGCCGAGCAGATCCGGCAGATAGGCCGTGGCGGCCGTGTCGAAGAACAGCCCGCCGAGGCCGAGCAGGAAGGCGACGGCCGCGAGCAGCGGAATGCTCAGCACGTCGAGCGCGGCCGCTGCCGCCGGTATCGCGAGCAACACCGCACGCGCCGCGTCCGCGACCCACATCGTGCGCCGACGGTCCCAGCGATCCACCAGCGCACCGCCGAGCACCCCGAAGAGCAGCCACGGCAGCGTCCCGGCGGCCGTGACGACGGCGAGCGCCATAGGATCCCGCGTCAACGTCAACGCGAGCAGCGGCAGTGCGGCATGCGACACCCCGTCACCAAGCGAGGACACCGTCTGCGCGGTCCACAGCCGTCCGAACCCGGTCGGCAACTTCCGAACGTCTGAGGTCACTTGGCGCCCCCCTCGGCCTGCTCGCGCGGTGCCGGGCGGAACAGTGCGAAGACGAGTGACGCGTCCGGCAGCGACGGATCGGACAGCTCCCGGTACTCGTCCGCCAGTGCCTGCAGCCGCGCCCCCAGCTGCGCGAACTGCTCCTCGGTGAGCCGTAGATGCGCCATCCTTACGTGCCGCTCATCCACCGGCGACGCCTCCAGGTCCGCCACCGCATGGCGCATCAGCACATCCGGCCCTCCCTCGCCCGGATCCGGCAGCGCGATCGCCCGCGCGGCCATCGCGTAGTACCGCTCGGTGACACCCCGCACCTTCCGCGTCCGTACCACCTTCACCAGGCCGGCCCGCTCCAGCAGCCGCACGTGATAGCTGGAACTCCCCTTCGCAAGGCCAACCCGCTCGGCGATCTGCGTGATCGTCGCGGGCTCGAAGCGGAGCACGGCCATGATCCGGTGACGCGTGAGATTGGAGACGGCGCGCAGCTGCTCGTCCGTGGTGACGTGAAACGCCTCGGGAAGATCATCGGTAGGCATGCGGGCAATGGTCAACGATTCTTGACCATTGAGCAAGGGGATTTCGCGCGGACCTCCAGAATCTGCAGCCCGGCGCGCGAGACCTTCTGTCAAAGCCCCCCACCCCACTGTCGATCCGGGGAGTTGTCAAAAAACCTTCGTTTTCTGAAGATCTCTCCCGATGGGTCGCCCAGCCCCCTCGGAGCCTTCAAAAAGCCCTTCAAAAACCTCGGGCGTTCAAGAACTCCGGACCGCCGTTTTCTGACATGATCCGGGGCCATGACGACCACTCAGGAGCCAGCGCACGACGCGGACGCGCTCGTCGCCGAGCCGCTCGTGCGCACCGAGATCAAAATCGGGTACGCCCGGGTGTCGACCGGCGGGCAGAAACTGGAGCGGCAGCTCGACGCGCTCACCGCCGCCGGGTGCCGGAAGATCTTCGCGGACAAGAAGTCTGGGAAGGACGCGCTCCGTCCCGAGTTGAAGGCGTGCCACGCGTTCCTCGACGCGGGCGACACGCTTGTCGTCCCCTCGCTCGACCGCTACGGCCGCAGCCTCCAAGACCTCATCAACATGGTCGCCGAGCTGCGCGAGCGCGGCATCGGCTTCACCTCGCTGCACGAGAACCTGGACACCACCACCCCCGGCGGCCGGCTCGTCTTCCACGTCTTCGCCGCGCTCGCGGAGTTCATTCGCGAACTCATCGTCATCGGCACCAAGGAGGGCCTCGCCGCCGCCCGCGCCCGCGGCCGGGTCGGCGGACGCCCCAGCGTCGCCACCGAGGAGATCATCCGGGCCGCCCGTGACCTGCTGCCCAACCCGGGCCGCTCGATCACCTCGATCGCCAAGCTGCTCGGCGTCTCGCCGGGCACGCTCTACAACCACATCCCGGACCTGCGCGAGCTGCGCGCCAGCGCAGTGCCCCGCCAGCTCGAAGCCCCCACACAGTAGGCAGATCAGACCAAGATCAATCTCAGCGGCACTTTCTGTACCTCAACTACTCACACCCGGTGCACCTTCCGCTGCGCGTGGCCACCGCCGCGCTGTCGCTCGAATCGGCGTGGGCGCGGTGCACGACTGAGGTTTCCCCAGCGGGCGGGAGGCGCGGATCAGCTGGTCAGCTGGTCAGAAGGGTGTCAGCCCATAGGGGCAAATCGGTTCTTCAGGTGAACTTACCACTTTTCACTGGGATATCCGCTAGACATCCTCTTATCCTCTTCTCGACTAGAGCAGACCGGACACGGTGTGCCTGCCCTCTTTGGGCTTGATGACTGTCGGGGGTTGCGTGAGGCTGGGCAAGGCCGGCTGGTGGGGCTGGTTGCGCGCCGTTCGTATCGGCTGGCGATCGGCGGTCTGTGGGCGGGGCAGGACATTGTGGCTGGGATGTGTGCTTGCCGCCGCTGTGAGTGCGGGCGCGGCAGCGGCGCTGTTCGTCCCGGCCGTTGCGGGAGTGCCGGCTGCGTATGGTCTGGCCGTCCTGTCCCTGCTTGGGCGTGCCAGGGCCGCCGCCGGACGGGTGCGTCTTCGCCTCGTACTCTTTGCGGGTTCTGCGGCAGCGGGTGGCCTTCACCATCTCGTGGTCGGTCAGCTTTCTTCCTCTCGAGGGGAGCCCGTTGGGGCCGTGCACTTCGTCCTCCGGCTGCTGGCGGTTACCGGAATCGTCTTGTCTCTGGTGGTGGCGGTCGCCGGACTGGTGATCGCGGTTGTGGACCGCGGCACGACGCTGGTCTGGCTGCGGCGAGTCCTGGACGGATGGATGATCGCCGGCTCCCTGCTCACTCTGGGCTGGGTGCTGCTGCTGCATCGCGCCGACCGAAGCGGCGATGCGTTCGGTTCTTTGCAGGATCTGGCACGCGTGGTGACGGACATCGTGGTCTTCGGACTTCTGGTGGCACTGCGCTTCGCACTGAAGCGTCCTGAGCGCACATCGACAACGGTGGGTGCCCTGGCCCTCGTCGCTTTGTCCGCAGGCGACATGCTGCGCATCCTCATGCCGGGCCCCGGCACCTGGTACGGCATTCCTTGCGCGGCGGCCTGCTCGATCACCGGCCTGCTCCTCATCGCCGTGACTCCATGGCTGCCCGGAGGCACCAGCGTCGTGGACGTCGGCCAACACCTCATGCCCGTCGTCGCAGTCGTGGCCGCTTTCGTGCCCGTGGCCGTCTGCGCCCTGGCCCTGGCAGCCCACACCATGGTCGGCGGCCACACTGACATGACCCTCATGGTCCTGGCAGGCTCGCTGCTTGTCGCGCTTGGTATCCGGCAAGGCATCATCCACGCCGATCACCTTCATATCACCCGCGAAGCCACCACCCGGGAGGCGCTTTACCGCACCCTGGTCGACGGCACTCGCGACGTGATCACCATCGTCAGCCCGGACGGCCGCGTCCGCTACGTCAGTCCTGCCGCCCACCACGTCTTCGGCTACCAGCCCGAAGACCTGCTGGGTACCCGCCTGCCCCTGCACTGCCACCCCGACGACGTGACGCCGCTGATGCAAGCAGTCGAGGCGCTGGGGCAGGAAGCCGCATCAGGCATCCGCGGCCCGGGCCGCCGCGTGTCCTGCCGGGTCCGCCACGCCGACGGACGCTGGCGCCACGTCGAATCGACAGTCAGCCACCACACCGAAGGAATGATCTTCAGCAGTCGCGATGTGACCGAACGGCTCGCCCTGCAGGAACAACTCGAGCACCTGGCCTTCCACGACGCGCTCACCGGACTGCCCAACCGGGCCCTCTTCGCCGACCGAGTCGCGCACGCCCTGCAGAAACGGACCACTCGCACAGCCCCACCCACAGTGCTCTTCGTGGACCTGGACGGCTTCAAGGCCGTCAACGACTCGGCCGGACACGCGGTCGGCGACGCTCTCCTGGTCCACGCCGCCCGTCGGCTCCAGGCATCCGTACGGGCCGAAGACACCGTAGCCCGCCTCGGCGGTGACGAGTTCGCCGCCCTTTTGGAGGGAGAGGCCGGGACACACCCCTCCCGTGCCAGAGACGTCGCCGAGCGAATCCTGTCCGCCCTGACACAGCCCTACCAGATCGCCGGCAACGAGGCGCTCATCTCGGCCTCCATCGGCATGACAGTAGCCCTCCCCGGCGTCACACCGGACGAACTCCTCCACCAAGCCGACAAAGCCATGTACGAGGCCAAAAGAGCAGGCAAAGCACGCATCCGCATGCACATCCCCCAACCCCGCCAAAACGACCACAGTCCGTCACCCGAGGCCCACCACGCGGCCATTCCTCTCCAGGCGTCAGAGGAACCGGCTGCGCAAGACCCGCCGCCGGCCCATCAGGGCGACCGTCAGGACCGATCAGCGGCGCGCCCCTGCGTGCCTGCCGCCGGATCGGCCATGGGTAACCAATACAACGGCCAGAGCCAGACGCAAGCGCTGCAGCACGCCACAACCGGTGATCACCCTACCGAGCACCCCCAGTGCGGCGGCACGGCGGTCCCACAGCAGCAAGACGGCTGATCGCAAGGCGAATCGGCTGTCGTCCACACCGTCGCCGCGGGCCACCTCATTGCGCTCGGCGTACGCCGTCCTGAGCGGGCATACGTATGCCACCGATCGACAACGGTCAGTGTCCGAGGTGGAGTGGTATTTCCGGCTCCAGTGAATCTGCACATCGAATGTGCAACTGCGGCACGGTGCGCGATGTATCTACATACGGGCCTGCCACATAACGCTCTGTTGGTGCGGAGTGTCCCGTGCGAAAGCGTGGACGCAATACAAGTCGGGTCCCAGTGCCGCGCGGCATGTGGAGAAACTGCCCTCACGTCGTGCGCGCGCCTGCACGGATGTGCAGCCGTTTCGTTCAACTTCCTGAGTTTGCATTCCGGTTGATTGGATAGCCGGTGCGCTCCGTGCTTTGATCTCTGCGCTGCGGGGCCCGCGCGAAAGTCTCCGGAAACGGGTGTCGCACGCCTGCGGCCGAGGCCCGCCATGTCCCCGGCGGGGCCACCCCCCTTGTGGATCATCCATACGAAGGGAAGTTTCCTCATGAACTCCGCTCCCCAGGTTGAGACCGTTGAGATCTCCGACGCCGAACTCGACAACGTCTCCGGCGGCCTGAACCCGCACGCCAGCCTCGTCGTCGGCCCCACGGCAGTCAGCGACGCGGATGCCCTGGCCCAGATCGACGCCGTCAAGAACGAGGTCCTGGGCACCGCCGACCAGTACAACCACGCCAGCGTCAGCGCCTCCCTCTGAACGGCAGCCTGAATGCCGGTCGGTGAGCCTGTCCAACCTGACGGAGCGGTTGGGCTGTTCGCGGATTCAGGCTGTATGGAAAGGTAAAGCTCCTGGCGGCAACGGGTTCTTGACCGAGGTCACCCGTCGCCGCCAGGAGCTTCGCGTGCTTGTTCACCCAGGGTCGAGCGAACTGTTCAGCCCGCCCCACGGCAAGCGGCGAGAGTACGGAGTCTGGGCAGGCCCCCCTGCCGGACGGCGTCGAGCCAGCCCGGCAGACGCTCGCGCTGGCGGCCGGTGAGCATGCTCGCGAAGGACCGGACGTGGCGGGTGAGGGCGTCGAGTTCGGGGAGCGTGTCCGAACGGCCTAGCTGTATCTCCTCCGATTCGGTGAGGGTGTCCGGGTGCCGGAGGATCCATCCGGCGACGGCCCACGGCGAGGGCGGACGGGCGGTCACCGGCCGTGGCGAGGTGCGTTTGTCGTACAGGTAGGCGCGGACGCGCTGGTAGCTGCCCTTGTAGCCGAGCGGCACGATCTCCTCCCACAGCTTCCACGCGTTGGTCCAGCCCTCGTTCCAGCGGTCGTCCAGGTAGACATCTCACGATGCCAAGTCGTCAAGCTGCTGCGGCCAGTTCGGAGGGGAAGGCGATGTGTTCGGAGGCGATCACCGCCGTCGGCCTGCGGACGCAGGCCGACGGCGCACCCGAGTCTTCAGGGCCGGGTGCGCCGCCGCCTCACACGAGCGTGCTGCGGGTGCCGTGTTCCATCGTCACCGGCACGCGGGCCTGAGCGTCAGCGCTGGTGGCGCTCACCACGGTCGCCCCGGTCGCCCCGGTCACCGCGGTCGTCCTGGTCGTCGCCCCAGGAAACCTAGTCGACGAAACGGTCGCGGTCGTTGCGCAGGGTGGCGGTGTCGGAGTTGTTGTCCCACAGGTAGTTGCGGCGGTCCTGGAACAGATCGGTGCTGGTGTCGCGGCCTTCGCCGGTGTGAATACGGACGGTCGCGCGGCCGTCCAGGCGGTAGGCGTCGAAGGTGTAGGTGTGGCCGTCCTCGTCCTCCAGGGTCCAGCCGTCGAGGTTGACCGCCCGGCGCGTGGTGTTGGTGAGCTCCACCCACTCCTTGTTCAGCGAACGGCGGGAGCGGTCGTCACGGCCGGGCGAGTCGTACTGCACCGCGCTGATCTCCACCTTGGGGTGGTCCGGCCGGGCGTGGTCGGCCGCCGTCGCTGGCAGCGCCGCCGCGCCGACGATGGCGGCGGCCGTGAGAGCGGCGGCGGAGATACGACGGGCGGTCACCGTGGAAGAAGACACAAAATCTCCTGGCTGTAAGCGCACCCGCCTGTCCTGTGGGCCTGGTAGCGGGCCGGGTGGGACAGGCTGGTGCGGTGTGCGGGTGGCGGCCGGTCGGCCGCGCCTCCAGACCATGGCCGTGCTGTGCAGGTTGTGACCGCGAGAGGCGCGCTCCGTTACTGTTCGCCCACATTGCTGTGACTCTCGCCTGTTACGTCCATTTATGCGTCTAATGCATCAAGTTGACGCCTGTGCAGGCTGGCACCCCTTATGGGCACTGATCCGTCATCTCTGATCGTCAGGCCGCGCCGACCCGCTGCGTGCGAGACCGTCACCCAAAAGTGCGTAACAGGAACGCTTAGATTCGCCGTGCGGTGGGCGGCGCGAACGTCATACCGGTCAGGGCTGTACCTGCCTGGCGTCCGCCCGTCTCTGGCCCGGCCGCTGAGTCGGCCTCACCGGCCGGCAGCGGGGCCAGCTGCTGGATACAGCGCCGCCGCCGGAGGTCACCTTGAGGAAGCAGGCCGCTCTCGGTCGCGGCGGCCACGACAGCCAGCCGCTGCCAGCGGCCCGGACACGGGCGGGCCGCAGCCGACTCGAGGACTGGACCGCGGCCGCCGCGCTGTCGGAACTCGGGGAGCACACCGCGCCCCAGCAGCGGTGTCCGGCTTCCCCGCCGCGGCAGCCGCATACCGCGCCGCACGAGTGGCCCTTCACGCCGGCGATCCCGGCTTCCCGTTGGTCGGACCAGAGGATCATCCGCCGATGACGCCACCGGCGTGATATCCGGCCGCGGCCGCAACCGCGCCCAGCCCGGTGATGCTCTGTTCCACCAGATCCGCATGCCGCTGTTAAGGAGATCAACGTGACCACCAGCGCCTTCACACACCACTCACCGCACGGCTTCGTCGACCCCTACGCCGTCGACACCACCGAAGCCGCCTGGCAGCCCGCCCCGGCCACACTTGAGCAGAACGCGGACTACCTGCTGCCGCCGCCCAACCCCGCCCACCGCCTCGGCTACACCCTCAACCCCCGTGACCAGCGACGCCTCGCCCTGCACGCCGCCCTCACCACGGCCGGCATCCCCCCACGGCCCGAAGACCGCGACGCCATCGACCAACTCAGCGCCCTTCCCAACAGCATCAACACCACCCTGCAACGCTGGCTGCACCACACCACCTGACACAGGCGATCGCCACCGTGCAGGCCTCCGGGGGAGCGCACTCCTGGCGCTGCGGCAGGCCCCGGGCGATCAGCCAGCCCACCGGGTCCGTGATCGGCCCGTGCAGCCGCACCTGGTCCTCCAGACGCCGGACGAGACGGGCGGCGAGGATCTTCGGTGCGTCGGCCCGGCCCGCATACCCCTCCACCCGGGCGAGTTCGGTGCGGGTCGTGGCCTCCACCAGCTTGCGGGCGCCCTGTCGGCCCAGGCGCGCCCAGACCAGCTGGACCGGGGCCAGGACAGCCCGCAGATTTTCGGCGACAGGGGCACCCTCCCCCCGCTACGGCTGTCCTGACCGGCACCTGACAACCACCACACGGCAGCTCACACACCACCCCGCACACCAACTACCTCCGGCCGCAGCGACACCAGGCCGCGCGAGCCGCGTACCGCGTGGACGCGGGTGGACAGGGCGCCGGCGGCGAGGCGGGCCTGCTCGTGCGGGGTGCAGTCGTCCAACCCGATGCAATAGGCGTTCCGGCTCGCCCCGAGTGCCCGGGTGTCGGCGATCCGTCGCATCTCAGTCCGGGCAGGTAGGCGGCCGGGCAGCCCCCATGGCGCGGGCCACTGCGAGCGGCAGGAATCCGAGGAGGCCGACTGGTCGACCATGACGAGGACGCGCGCCTTCAGATGTCCCCCGGTGAAAACGCGACAAAGTACATAGGAGGTGCACATATCCCCCATCTGACAGATGACGTTTTGAGGCACAACATCCCAGGGAACACCATGCGCGCCCGTTCAACCGCTGCGGTCCTCGCCGCCGCCACTCTGCTTACGCTCACAGGCTGTGAGAGCGCCGATACAGCCAGCAGCGCCACGAAGCCCAGCACCAGCCAAAGCGCCGACGACAAGGCGCCCACCAGCAGTAACCCCGCAAAGGCCGAGACGGCTACCCTGCCCCACATGGTAGGCAAAGGGCTCCAGTCCGCCCAAGACCAAGCCCAGGCCGCCGGGTTCTACAACCTGACTTCGCACGACGACCTCGGCCGCAGCCGTATGCAGGTCCTCGACCGCAACTGGAAGGTGTGCAGTCAGACACCGAAGGCGGGTGAGCAACCGACGGACGTCAAGGTCGACTTCGGTGCGGTCAAGCTCGAAGAGGACTGCCCGGCCAAGGACGAGGGCGCCGTGCAGGATCCTGGCTCGACGATGCCCAACTCGACGTCCCCACCGAGCGTGGTCGTGCTCCGCGTCATCGACGGCGACACCCTCGAGATGCGGGGCGACGGCCGGGTCCTGCCGAAAAATACCGTGGCCCGGGTGCGGCTCCTGGAGATCGATACTCCGGAGCGCGGTGCCTGTTTCGCTGACAACGCCACCGCCCGCACCGCCACACTCCTGCCGCCGGGCAGCCGCGTCCGCGCCGAACGCGATGTCGAACTCACCGACCGCTATGACCGGTACCTGCTGTACGTGTGGAACGAACAGGGCACCTTCGTCAACGAGTCCCTCGTCCGCAGCGGTCACGCCGAGGCGGTCCTCTACCCACCCAACGACAAGTACTGGCCCAGGATCTCTGACGCCGAGGACGCCGCCCAGCAGGCCGGAGCCGGCCTGTGGACCGCCTGCCACCAGCAGCCGGAGACCTCCATCACTCCCCCGGACTCGTCGGCCCCGGACACCCCGGCACGCCCGGATCTCCCGGACGGGCCTCCCGCTGGTGCCCCCGATGTGGACTGCTCGGACCTGTCAGGCCCCGTCTGGGTCGGCCCCGACGACCCGCACCGCCTTGACCGGGACGGTGACGGCATCGGCTGCGAGGCCAACTGATCCGCTGACAGACCACGGTGCGAATAGCGCACGCTGCGAATACTGCCTATCCACCAGTTAGATGGCGGAGTGGAAGCGGCGGAGTACCGGGTGTGGGTGCGCGCCCCGACCACGTACGGCCGGTCGACGGCGTCGACTACGACCAGGTCGTCACCGAGAAGCTGGAGCGGTCGCCGCGGTCGGTGGTCCGCGAGGTCCTCGGGGAGCGCCGGCCTTCAGGGTGGGTGCTGCAGGAGGTGAGCGGCGGGCGCGGTCCCGCCCGGGCGGTCCTGCACGCCCGGGACTGTAAGGAAGCGCCGAACCACGCGCCGCTGCTCGACCTGGACCGCGCCCTGGACGTCGCGGAGAACCCGGCGACACGGCTGTGCACGCCGCCGCGTCAACGTTCTCTGGGCCCTCCTGCGGGACGGACGGTGCTACGAGCTCACGCCGTCGGCGCCCCTGGCCGCTTGACAAACGACATTAGGAATCGGTGAGAATCGCTCAGCTTTCGCTGCGACGGGTCAAGAGCCCCCCGCAGAGACCGGAAGCCTACGCCGCGTGGCGTGGCGTGAGCCCGGCGCGCAGGCGGGTGATATCCCGGACGGGTGGCAGTCCGTAGAAGGCCCGGCATTCGCGGCTGAACTGGGTCGTGCTGGTGTATCCCACGGTGTGGGCGATCTGGGCGGCGGTGGCGTCGCCGGCCAGCAGTTGGCGCCTGGCCGACAGCAGCCGCAAGTGTTTCTGATAGCGCAGCGGGCTCATACCGGTCGCAGCCTTGAAATGGCGGTGCAGGGTCGCCGGGCTCATGCCGGCCTCGGCGGCGATCTGGTCGATGCTCACCGGTTCGGCAAAGCGGTCGACGAGCCAGGTGATGACGCTGCGGATCCGAGTGCTCGGGGCTGCCGCGGCCTGGCGTAGCGCCGGACCGAGCGGGCCGGTCAGCAGCCGGTAGATGATCTCGCTTTCGACGCGTGGTGCCAGGCCGGGATGTCGTTGGGGGCATCCAGCAGGCGCACCAGGCGGGTCACGGCGTCGATCAGTTCAGCGGGCATACCGGCCGTGGCCCGCCAGGCGGGCTCGGCAGCCGGGGGCGGTGCGGCGGGGCCGAGTTCCAGCAGCAGTTCGGTAATGATCTGCTTGTCCAGGGCCAGTACCGCCGAGCGGTAGGGCACCTGTTCAAAGATGGCGGTGACCGGCAGTTGCACGGTATTCAGCAGCATCTGGCCGCCGGGCACGCTCCAGCTCTGCGAGCCGGCGACGGTGTGCTTGGCGCCGGCGGCGATGAAGCTCACCATCGGCTCGTAGAGCAGACGGCTGGGCGGCAGCAACTTGTCGGTCGCGACCAGCGACAGCCGGGGCACTGCGGTGGTGGCCCACGGGCCGTCGCGGTGGTCGGTGATCGCCTGAGCGAGACGGTCCAGCATACGGTTCCCTCGACTGCTCAGCCCGCGCTCCACACGCCGGTCAGGGTGAGACGATCAGGCAATCATACGCGAGTGTTGCCCAATGACCTGCGGATACGTGGACCCCTAGCGTCAGGAGAATGAACGCACAGCACGATACAGAGCACGCCATGCCGCTCCGCTTGCTCGGCTCGCAGGGCTTGACCTCTTCAGCGCTGGGCCTGGGCACGATGGGTATGACCATGGGATACGGCCCGGCCGATGTCGAAGGCGGGATCGCCGCCATCCGCCGCGCTTTCGAGCTCGGCGTCACCCACTTCGACACCGCCGAACTGTACGGGCTGGGCAGCGGCATGAGCGAGCAACTGCTCGGGCGGGCGGTCAAGGACTTCCGCGACGAGGTGGTCCTGGCCACCAAGTTCGGCTACGACCTGACCGATATGAGCCGCTTCGGCCGCGCCTTCGACAGCCGGCCTGAGCACATCCGCGCGGTCGTAGAGGCAAGCCTGCGCCACCTGGGCACCGACCACATCGATGTCCTCTACCAACACCGCGTCGACCCGAACGTGCCGGTCGAGGACGTCGCCGGCACCGTCGGCGAGCTCGTGGCCGAAGGCAAGGTGCGCTTCTTCGGCCTGTCCGAAGCCGGCCCGGACGCCATCCGCCGCGCCCACGCTGTCCACCCGGTCTCGGTCTTGCAGAGCGAGTACTCGCTGTTCGAACGTTCCGTCGAGGCCGAGGTGCTGCCGACAGTCCGCGAGCTGGGCATCGGCTTCGTCGCCTGCTCCCCACTCGGCCGCGGCTTCCTGACGGGGACAGCCACGCCTGCCGCCGGCTGCCCGCCGAACGACCTGCGCGCCCACGACGCGCGCTGGCAGCCCGGCAACTACGAAACCAACCAGACACTGGTCCGTGACCTGGGCGCGATCGCCGAGTGGAAGGGCTGCACAGTGGCGCAGGTGGCGCTCGGCTGGCTGCTGGCCCAAGGCCAGGACATCGTGCCGATCCCTGGCACCCGCAGCGCACGGCGCGTGGCCGAGAACGTCGCCGCCGCGCAACTCAGCTTCACCCCCGAAGGGCTGGATCTGATCGGCTCGCTCCTGCCGAACGGCGCGGCCGGGGACCGCTACCCCGGGCCGATGATGCCCGCCTGGTAGGCCCCGATGTCCCAGCTCAGGCACCAGGGGGCAACTACTGAGATTCCGGGCGTGATGTCGCGTGGCGACGGTGCCCTGAGCTGGGAGTCTCATCGAGCGTCCGGCGACATGATGCCGAGACCATCAGTAACGCGCCCATCGTGCGCAGTTTCTCCACTGAGCTTCCAGGCGATCAGAGCGCCGTCTACATGGCGCGGGTGTGGACGCGAACTGTCGTCACCGCACTGTGCTGGAACTGCTCTATTCTCCGAGCCACCGAAGCCATCAGCCGCCTCGTGGACAACGGTATCCGGCATGGCTTGCCCGAAGACTGGCCCAGCCCAAACCGCGGCTCTCCGTCCGCGCTGCCATCACCGAGGCCGATGAGCTCCTCGTCGACGTGACCGACCTCAATCCGTCATTCCCAGACGCCGGTGCCGCCATACGAGGAGAGAAGGGCCGCGGCCTCTAGCTGCTCGCAAGGCAGGGCTGCAAAGTCGTCTGGTTCCTGCACCACGAAGGACCCGGCAAGACCGTACGCGCCGTGCTCTCCCCCGGACCGGTGGACCCTTGAGCCGGAAACAGCCCGGCCGGCTGTCTCCTCCCGCGCCGGTCCGCAACCGTGGGGTGGGGCCGCAAGTCCCGGCCCCGCGGTATCGCACGACGACCCTTCTTCTCCTGGAGCACATCCGTGGCAACACACCGCCTGACCGAGATGCCCGCCGACGCGCTGAAGGCGATCGACACGGTCGCCGGGCCGTGCGCGACGTTGAGATGATGTCGGCCGGCTACAACAGCGAGATTTCCGCTCGCCTGCACCTCGACAACGGCACGGTCTTCGTCAAAGGGCTGCGCCAGGACCACCCGCGGGTGTGGACACAGCAACGCGAGGCCGACATCAACCCGTACACGAGAGGTCTTGCCCCTGCCCTCCGCTGGCAGATCAGAAAGGGGCGATGGGACCTCCTGGGCTTCGAAGACCTCGGTGGACGGCACGCCGACTACTCTCCCGGCTCTCCTGACGTCGAACTCGTCCTTCAGGCCATGTGGTGCCTCGCCTCTGCTACGCCGCCCTCCGGAGTCGAGTTGAAGACGATGCCTCAACGCTTGAGCGCTCACCTGACGGACCCGGCAGATCTGCGGTTCTTCGAGGGCACCGCGCTGCTGCATACCGACTGGAAACCCGACAACGTCCTCATCGTGGACGGACACGCCTCGTCGACTGGGCGTGGGCTTCCAGGGGCGCAGCCTGGGCTGACGCTGCCCTGTGGGTGATCTGGCTCATCGCTTCAGGCCACAGTGCTGCCCAAGCCGAGAGTCTGGGTGCACTGCATCCCGCCTGGGACGTCACACCGGTAAGGCACCTCGACGCATTCGCGCGCGCCCAGCAACGGTTGTGGGAGTCGATCGCACGCGCTGACCAGCCCGACGAGTGGACGCACAAGCTGCACGTCGCGGCACAGACCTGGGCGGAGCACCGTGGGCAGTGACGCCGCCTTGAAGGTCGACGCGCCGAGAATCCGGCGAGCGTGTCAGCGTGTGTTGCGGGAAATGCCGCCGCCTCAACGTGACGAGTTGACGGCGCTCATGCAGGAACTCGAAGGGCACGCCCGGCAGTCGGTTGGCGAGACGACGAAGCACGTGCCGGACATGAACGACCTCCACGCCGGAGACCATGGCGCCGTCAGGGCGGTGAGCTGCCGACCGAGCCGGGCCACAGCGTGCACCAGGGCGAACCCCTCGGACGGTGGGTGCGCGCCCAGCGCCTGGGCTGGGACAAACTCACCACCGTCGAGCAATGGATGTGTGAGCACATCCCTCGGCATCGAGCCCGCCACCGAGGACGAGAAACCCAAGCCGCGAACCTCGCAGGCCGACAATTGGGCACTCAACTACGCCGCCGCCCAGCAGTTCTACGAACGCGAGGGAAGAGGCGCTGAATATCAAGCTGGGGGCCTGGATCGGCAACCAGCGCAGCAGGGCCGCGACCCTCTCCCCCGAACGCGTTGAACAGCTCTCCAACATCGGCATGCGCTGGACATAGGCGCACGGACTGCGACTCAACGGAGGCAGGATCTCTCCTCCGTCACAGAGCAGGCAGCGTCCGTGGGCATGCGTCGTTGACGAGCCCAAGCAGCTCGCACCGGCTGCGCAAGGGGCACCCGTGGTGTGTCCAGCCGCTGCGCACGGCGGACCGTCCCTCGTCACCCGGCAGGACCCAGCCCCAGCTCATCGGCATAACTGCCTGGCCGGGGCCTGCCGAATCCCATCCAGCCGCCGTTTGGGACTCAGCCGCCGCTCTTGCGTCGGAACGACCGCTGGTTCGCAGCCGGGCCGTGCGCGCCGCGGATCTTTGACGCGTCGGTGTTCGCGGCGATGTCGGCGGCGGCCGCCTGCATACCGCGCTTGCGCGCCAAGGCCTCCCGGAACTTGCGCTTCAGGTCGTCCTGGCCGTCATCGTCGGGCGAGAGGACAGGGCTCTCGACGTCAGCTGACTCCGAACCTTCTTGCGACGGAGACTCTGCGGTCATGGTGACCTCCTGGGTTCGGGCAGTGCCAAGCACAGCTTGTCATGCCAGGCACCGCATGAGACATCGGCGGCCGGCATCAGCCAGCGGCCGTCGCTCGCAGCTGTCACGCAGGCCTTGGCCGCGGGCGGCGTGGGCGGGCGCAGCCTGGCCGTCTGCGCCACGCGCAGCAGGAGGGCACGGTTGCCTGGCGTAGCTGTGACTGAGCGCTCCGCACGCCGAGGTGCGCCGCGCAGCAGCAGCCAACCAGGCGACGCCCCCACCCCTGCTGGCGGCACTGCTCACCAGCGAGGGCCTGCCCCCGGCGCTGCGATGCCTGGTCTGCGACCGCGAAGAGACGCCGTTCGTGCACGACCCGCAATGCCCGCGAAACGACTGCGATCTGCTGCCGGGCGACTCCTGTGACGGCACCCACGAGTCCACCGTGCACGAGACACAGAGAATGGCACTGCAGAACCCGGCCACACCCACCCATGCCGTCGTCCGCTTCGTCAATCACCCTTCGCCGCTGCTTCGCTGGGCACTCGCCGCTCGCTGCGACCTGCTGTCGGAGGTGTACGGACAGCTCGCCATGGACCCCCACGCCGGTGTCCGAGCCGACCTCGCCGGAAATCCCTCGATCGAGGACGCTCTCATCCGAGCGCTGGCCGGCGACCGTGGCCACGATGTGCGGCGCAGGCTCGCCCACAATCCGCGCGTGCCGCTCGACGTGCTCATCCGCCTGGCCGGCACCACCAAGATCGGCGCAACCCTGCTGCCGCGGATTGCCGCCGCTTCTCCCGCCGAGATTGAGGAGCTGGCCCAGTCGCCGGAGCCGGCCACGCACGGATGCTCGTGGCTCAACGACGCGATCTACCGACCGGCATCCGAGACGCGCTGGCCACCGACCCCGACGCGAAAGTGGTCAAGTCCATCGCTTCACACCCAGGCCTTTCCGAACCGCAGGTGCGCGCCATGGTCGACCGGCACGGAGTCCGTGTCATCGCCAAGGTGGCGGCCAACCCGGACGCGACTCCGGCACTGCTGGAGGACTTGACCCGGCACGAACCCCCGGCACAGAAAGCGTTCCGCGAGATCGCCCGGCACCGCAACGCGACGGGCCCGGCGCTGCACAACTGCTTGGCAGACAGACAGGCGCGGCCCCTGGCCGCCAGCCATCCGGCCCTTCCGCCGCACGTCATCGCGGAGCTGCTCACCAACACCGACTGGCAGGTGGCAAAAGCCGCAGCCGCCAACCCGTCGCTGCCGCTCGCCGTGATGATGAATCTCGTGCCCCAGCTGTCATCGCTCTGCTCTCCGGATGAAACGCTCCGCGGGCTGCCGGCGCCCCGGTGTGGTGCCCGAGGCTGAGGTGGAGCTGGCCTGGGAACAGGCCGTGGACGCTGGCCCTGGCCGAGTTCAGGGGACGATCGCGGCGATCACAAGGCCGATCGGCAGGAACACGACGGCCGCGGACATGAGCCAGCCCACCTTCCATGAGGTCCTGTCGCCGACCTTGACGCACAGAACCGTCATGAGCATCAGGAGCGCCTTCGGATCACGCTCCCCTGCGATCAGCGCCTTGAGCATCCGGCGCCCGGAGACGCCGAGGAAGTCGGAGACCACCGAGGTCAGTTTGATCCCGCAGTCTTCCAGCAGGTTCTGCAGACGCTGGGCCTCCCGGGCACGCTCGCGCACCACATCGGTGCGGTACCGGGTCAGGTCACGCAGCTGCCGGATCGGCTGGGGCGGCACGAACGAGGGGCGGACCAGTCCGTGTTCGACCAGCTTGGCGATCCACTCCGAGTCCTTCACATCGGTCTTGCGGCCCGGGACCGCCTTCATGTGGCGGGCGTTGAGCAGCCAGCACTCCATGTCGTTCTCCAGCAGGTAGAACACGGGCTTCCAGTACGAGCCCGTGGCTTCCATCCCCACCACCGTGACGCCCTCGGTCAGCAGCCAGTCCCGCATCGCCAGCAGCCCCGACGTCATCGCCGGGAATGTCCTCACCTCCCCGCGGCGCCGGGTCCCCTTCCCGCGTCCCGGGACCCGGATACACACCTTCACGTCCGCCTTGCTGATGTCGATCCCGGCGCAGCGTTCATAGACCACGTCCACCGCCGGCTCCCTCCCTCTCATTCCTGTTGGGCACGGCCGCCCGGCGGGGGCCCAGGAGGCGAAAGAGTCTGATACGCGTGCTCGAAGCAACACTTCCGAGCGCCTGACGAGCGGGTCCCCGGCATCCTGCTGATTGACGGGCTCGGACACGCCAAGTGGCCACGACGTCAGCCGGACAGCCGTACCCGATTTCCCGCCCTCGGGGATCCTGCTGGCCAATATCGTGTCCTGGGGTGTGGGGATGCTGTTGGCAGCGTGGTGGCCGGTCTTGTCGTTCCCGGCCGCTGGGGTGGGAGTCATGTCGTTGCGGCCGGAGGAGTGGCCCGAGATCCCTGACGCGACGGCGCGGGTTGCACGGGCAGCGGCAGGACGCGGGGCACCGCCGTTATCGATGCGGGTGCGGGACGAGCTGGGCGGGCTGTTCGCGGATGCGGAGTTCGCCGAGGCGTTCGGCCGCCGGGGCCGGCGTGGATGGTCGCCGGGACGGCTGGCGATGGTGACCGTACTGCAGATGGCGGAGAACCTGACCGACCGCGCCGCCGTTCAGCGGGTCCGCTTTGATCTGTCGTGGAAGTACTGCCTGGGTCTGGACCTGGAGGATGTCGGCTTCGACGCCTCGGTGCTCTCCGAGTTCCGCACCCGGGTGGTCGACCACGGTCTGGAGGAGCGGGTGCTGGATCTGCTGCTGTCGGCGCTGAAGGAGAAGGGTCTGGTCAAGGCCGGAGGCAAGCAGCGTACCGATTCCACGCATGTGCTGGCGGCGGTGCGGGAGTTGAACCGGCTGGAGCTGGCCGGGGAGACGGTGCGGGCCGCGTTGGAGGCCCTGTCCGCCGCGGCCCCCAACTGGGTGGCGCAGGTGCTGGAGGTCGGCGAATGGAACCGGCGTTACGGGCGACGGATCGACGCGTACTGGCGCCCGCCCGGCTCCCAGACTCAGCGGGACCAACTTGCCCTGGACTACGGGCGCGACGCAGTGGCCTTGCTGCGGGCGGTCTACCATCCGGCCACGCTGGTCTGGCTGCGCGAACTGCCCGCGGTCCAGACGTTGCGGCGGATCACCGTGCAGAACTACCTGATCACCACCGTGGGCGGGCGGGAGGTGGTCAAGCGGCGGGAGGCGGACAAGGACGGTCTCCCGCCCGGCAGAATCCGCCTCACCTCGCCCTACGACCTCGATGCCCGCTACGGCACCAAAGAGGATCTGCACTGGACCGGATACAAGCTCCACATCAGCGAGGTCTGCCAACTGCCCGGGCCCGATGACGAGGTTCCGCGGCCAGGCCGGCGGGCACGTCCCACCGTCCCGAACATGATCACGCATGTCGCGACGACGGATGCGCCCGTGCCCGACGTGAAGCTGGTCGAGCCCGTCCATCAGGCTCGCGCCGACCGCGGCCTGCTGCCCGCCGAGCACTATCTGGACTCCGGCTATGCGAGCGCCGAACTCATCGTCGGTGCCCAGGCCGCCCTCGGCATCACGCTGGTCACGCCGCTGCTGACGGGCACGTCCCGCCAGTACCGGGAGAACGCCGGCTACCAGCGCGAAGCCTTCGCCATCGACTGGGACGCCCGCCGGGCCACCTGCCCCCAGGGCGCCACCAGCCGGTTCTGGAGCCCGGCCAAACAGAAAGGCCGCGACGTGATCGTGGTCCGCTTCGACCAGGCCGCCTGCGGGCCCTGCCCTGTCAGAGCAGAATGCACCAACGCCACCCGCTGGGGCCGTCAACTCACCCTGCGGCCACGGCCGCTGCACGAACTCATCCACGCGAACCACAGAGCCCAGGAAGACCAGGATTGGCGGGCGAAGTACGCCCTGCGGGCCGGCGTCGAGGGCACCATCCGCCAGGCCATGGCGGTCACCGGCACCCGCCGGGCCCGTTATCGCGGACTTGGAAAGACCCGTCTTGAGCACGTCTACTCCGCCGTCGCGCTCAACCTGATCCGCCTCGATGCCTGGTGGAACGGCCAGCCCCTCGACCACACCCGCACCAGCCACCTCGCCCGCCTCGACCTCACCCTCGCCGCATAACCCCATATTTGGCCAGCAGGATCCTCGGGGCGACGCCGACAGTCATCCGGCTTGCCAATTGGGAGACGCGACGCGATCGCTTTGTCTCCTCCGAAATTGACAAGGCGCGCCCGGTGCGGCGTCATCGGCAGGTTGAGTCTCACTGCGAACTCCTCATAGCGACGAATGCTGGTCGGGGTCCAGAGCTGGCAAGGTGCTCGGCTCGTGAAACTGGTACTGACTGAGCCGGTGATACGCACCGCCGGCTCGCAGTAGCTGCGTGTGCGTTCCCTTCTCCACGATCCGACCGTCCTGCAGTACGACGATGACGTCGGCGTCGCGGATGGTGGAGAGCCGATGAGCGATCACCAGGCATGTGCGGCCATGACGCAGCCGCGAGGTCGCCCGTTGCAGGAGGAGCTCGGTGCGGGCATCAACCGCACTGGTGGCCTCATCGAGGATCAGCACGGCTGGGTCAGCGATGAACGCGCGCGCGATGCAAATCAGCTGTCGCTCGCCCTCGCTCAGGCGTCCGTCCGCACTGTCGACCACCGTGTCGTAGCCTTGTGGAAGAGCGTTCACGATGTGGCTGACACCACAGACCTGAGCGGCCTGCTCGACCTGCTCAAGTGTGGCATCCGGCCGCCCGTAGGCGATGTTGTCGCGAATGGTTCCGCCGAACAGCCACGGCTCTTGAGGAACGAGCCCGATCTCGGAGCGCAACGCGTCCCGTGACACCGAGGTGATGTCTGTGCCGTCGACGAGGATGTGTCCACTGCCAACGTCGTAGAACCGCATCAGCAGGTCCATCAGGGTCGTCTTCCCGGCGCCCGACGCGCCGACGATCGCCGCGGTCCGCCCCGGCTCGACGACCAGGTCGAGGTCCTTGATGGTCAGCTCGCGGTCGTAGCCGAACGATACGTGCTCGAACGTGATCCGGCGCGGCCGAACGGCCGACAGCCGTCCCTGGCTACCAGGGTCCTCCTCCGGCTCGTCGAGAAGGGCGAACACGCGGGCAGCCGACGCGATACCCGACTGGAACAGGTTGGACATCGAGGCGAGCATTCCGAGTGGCTGTGAGTACTGTCTCGAGTACTGGACGAACGCAACGACTCCGCCCAGGGTCAGCTGCCCGCTGATCACCCTGAAGGCACCGACGACGCAGAGCAGGACGTAACTCAAGTTTCCGATGAACAGCACCAGCGGGGCGATCAGGCCGGACACGAACTGCGCGAGATGGCTCGCCTTCTTCACCTCGTCGTTCCTGTTCGCGAACGTCTCGCGGAACGCGCCTCCGCGGTCAAACACGGTGACGAGTTCGTGGCCGGAGTAGGACTCCTCGATATGCGCGTTGAGTTCTCCGGTCAGTCGCCACTGGTCGCCGAACAGCCGTTGGCTTCGCTTCGCCATCACGGCCCCGATAGCGAAGGTCAGCGGTATCGAGATCAACGCAAGCAGTGTCAGCAGGGGTGAGATGCTCAGCATCATGGCCAGTGCGCCGACGACCGTGAGCAGACCGAAGAGCAACTGGGTCAGCGTCTGGCTGAGCGAGGTCGCGATGTTATCGATGTCGTTGGTCATCCGTGACAGCAACTCGCCGCGTGAAGAGCCGTTGAGGTAGCGGACCGGAAGCCGATTGAGCTTCGCCTCAACGTCGTTACGCAGAGTTTGCATGATGCGAGCGATCGCGCTGTTCTGGATATACTGCTGGCCGAATCCCGCCAGGGTGCCGAGGCTATATAGGCTGGCGGCTATCAGCAGTAGATGTCCTACATAACCGAAGTCGATGCCGGACCCGGGCGTGACGTTCAGCCTCTCGATAATGTCCGCGAAGCTGTTTCGGCCGCTGTCGCGCAGCGCCTGCGCGGCAGCCTCTTTGGTTTGTCCTGTGGGCAAACCGGCGCCCAGGGTGCCGGCCAACACCGCATCGATCGCACGGCCCCAGATCCGCGGGCCGACCAGGTAGGCCAGTACGCCGAACACAGCCAGAGCGAGCGAACCGATCACCGACATCCGGACTTGCCGGAACAGGCCTGCCAGTCGGCGCGACGTTGCGGCGAAGCTCGCGCCGTCTTCGAGCTGACCACGCTCCCGGCGGCTCATGTCGATGCCCCGATCGCGTCCTGCGAAGCCACGAGCTCCTGGTACGTCTGACAGCTGTCCATCAGTGATTGATGTGTCCCGTCGCCGACGATGCTGCCCTCGTGGAGCACCACGATCCGTTCGGCACTGCGGATACCGGCAGTCCGCTGCGTCACCAGCAGGACTGTCGCGTCGGCCGTGGCTGTGCGCAGCGCTGCCAGTAGCCGTGCGGATGTTTCGGAATCGAGCGCCGAGACCGGATCGTCAAGGAGGAAGACCCGCGGGGCGGCAACGAGTGCGCGGGCAATGCACAACCGTTGCCGCTGGCCGCCGGAGACGTTCGTTCCACCCTGGACGATCGGTGACTCGAGTCCGTCGTCCAACGCGGCGACGAACTCGCGAGCCTGCGCGACCTCCAGCGCCTCCCAGAGTTCGGCGTCAGTGGCGTCCGGCCTGGCCAGCCGCAGATTGCTTGCGACCGTACCTCTGAAAAGCAGCGACCGCTGCGGAACGATCGCGAGCTGACCGCGCAGCACAGTGAGATCGATGGTGCGCAGATCAACGCCGTCCAGCCGGACGGATCCGGATGTCGCGTCCTGAAGTCTCGCGACGATCGACAGCAGGGTGGTCTTGCCGGCACCCATCGATCCGACGATCGCCACCGTGCCGCCGGGCTCAACCCGTAGGTCGATGCCGGACAGGACGTCAGCATCGGCGCCCGGGTACCGCAGCGCAACGCCGCGCAGCTCCAACTCACCGCGAATCGGGACCGACCTGGCGGGTACGCCCGATGGCCGGAGCATAGGGGTGGAGTTGAGCACCGCCTGAATACGTTCCGCCGCGACCATCACTCTTGGCAACATCATCACCGCCGAGGCGGCCATCATGGCTGCCCCGAGGATCAGGCCCAAGTAGGTGACGTAGGCTGTCAGACCGCCGATCAGCAGATGTCCCGACTCGACCCGGTGGCCACCGAACCACACCACGGCCAAGATCGACAGATCGGTGATCAGCATGACGGCCGGAACGAACGTCCCGTTCAGCAGCCCCATTGACCGGGTTGCCACCGCCAGCTCGTTGTTCACCTGCCCGAACCGCTCGGCCTCGAAGCGCTCGCGGGTGAACGCGCGAATCACCGTGAGACCCATCAACTGCTCGCGCAAGACCCGGTTGATCGCATCCAGCCGGTCCTGCATCCGGCGCGACACCCGCGTCATCCAGCGAAGGATCACCGCCAACGCCACACCCAGTACGACGACTGCCACGACGATGAGAAGGGACAGGCCAGCATCCGCACGCAACGCCATATAGGCCCCACCCAGCATCGTGATCGGTGCGGCGGCCGCCACTGTGCCGAGGGTGAGCAGAAACGCTTGTACTTGCTGAACGTCGTCGGTGCTGCGAGTGATCAGCGTCGGCGTGCCGAAGTCCTGATGTTCCCGGCTGGAGAAAGTCGCGATCTTGTCGTAGACGTCTGACCGCAGGTCGTGCGCAGCGTTTGTGGCCGCGCGCGTTCCGGCATAGGACGAGATCGCCGCTGCCAGCAACTGGACGATACTGACGACCACCATCCACCCGCCGGCCGTCCAGATGTGCCCGACGTCCGTGCGCAGTAGGCCGTTGTCGATCAGATCCGCATTGATCGTCGGCAGATACAAGGTGGCGGTGACGCTGACCAACTGGAAGACGGTCAGGCCAGCGAACCACCATCGGTGCTTGGCGAACTGAGCAAGGACCAGCCGCATCGGTCAACCTTTCGTGGGAGGTGCTCAGGCGATGACGAAGCTGGGGTGCAACAGTCCGGCGGGGTCGTACTTACGGGCAAGCTGCAGCAATCGGTCACGACGCTCGGCGTCGAACAGTTCTGCGGCGGCGCGTTGGTCGGGTCGTCCGAGAGTGAAGTTCGGCGAGCTGCCTACGGCGGTCCCGGACCAGCCGGCCAACAGTTCATCCTGCAGCGCCCGCGCACTTGCCGCGTTCGACTTGGTTGTCGGGGCTACCACACCTACGACACACAGCAGGTACATCGCCTCGCGGTGGCTGACTGCGTTCGGCACCCTCGGCGGAGTGGACAGCGCCCCACCGAGATGACGAACCGAAATGATGGAGGGAACCGACCGGCCTGGCGCCGACGCGGCGATGGCGTCGCGGAGGCGTTCCTGGTCGATCGCCCGCAACAAGACATTGTCGGCGACATACGCATGCGGCTGATCCGGTTCACTGAAGACGGTGTCGGACCGCCGGTACGGGATCTCCCGCAAACCGTCGTATGCAGGCTTCAACGCCCGCAACGGGGCCACCAACTCGTCTGCCTCCGCAGCCGAACCCAGGTAGGCGATCTGGACATGGGCCATGTGCCGCTTGGAAACCTCAAGCGTGGTCGTCGCCGAGGTCATCTCCGGGGGCATTGTCGCCGTCCAATGCAACCAGGTTGAGACCACCTCCGGCGTCTCGCCCAGGTCGAACATCAAACCGCCCCCGACCAGCCTGGCGACCGGCATCAAGGCCATCTCCAGCGCGGTCACAATGCCGAAGCTCCCGCCACCGCCGCGGAGCGCCCAGAACAGGTCCGGCTCCTCGTGTTCCGAAACTGTCAGCAGGGAGCCGTCGGCGGTGACCAGTTCCAAGCGCGTGACATGGTCCGCGGCGAAGCCGTAGCGACGAGCCATGAGCCCGATGCCGCCGCCGAGCGTGTAGGAGACAGCGCCGACACCGGGCATGCTCCCAGACAGCGGTGCCAGATCGTAGCGTGCGGCGGCCTCGATCACGTCGCGCCACCGCGCTCCAGCGCCCACCCGTGCGGTGCCGGCGCCGGGGTCGACATCGACGTTGTCCATCCTTCGCGTCGACACCAATACACCTTCACCGGCGAGCGGGTTGGCGAGTCCATGTCCTGTGGCCTGGACCGCGATCGGCATACTTGCCTCCGCGGCGTGCCGGACGGCCGCCACGACGTCGTCGGCGTCCCGTGCCGCCACCACGAGAGCTGGCTGATGTTGCTCCCGCAACTGGAAGCCGGCACGGTGCTCGTCGTATTCGGCAGACCCTGGGTGGTACGCCACCGGTGATTCGGCGTCGGTCGTGTTGGCACTCATCGCGAGCACCTTTCTGGATCGGCGGGTGGGTGCGCGCACCCACTCGGCGAACAGGCAGGTCGTAGGTGCGCAGCCACCAGCCTGACCGGAATATGCGCCGCATCGTGTCGCAATTCCTGTAAAGATCGGGTGTGTGACCCCAGATCGCTTCTTCACCCTGATGCTGCTCCTCACATCGAGGGACGCCGTGACCACGCAGGAACTTGCCTCGGCGCTCGGGGTGTCCCTTCGCACCATCACCCGGGATCTGAACTGGCTCCGCGACGCCGGTCTGCCGGTGACCGCACAGCGGGGCCGCCTCGGAGGCGTGACCATGCCGCCCGGATCCGGACTCGACCTCACGCGACTCACACCGGGCGAGCGTGATCAGCTGTCGCTCACCGGGCTGGACGAGAAGCAACGTGCGGAACTCGACGGATCCGTCGAGAGCCGGCGCGCGCTCGCCAAGATCGCCGCCGCACAGCCACGTCGAGTTCACGAACTCCTGCCGCTCACCGACGTGGTGCACGTGGACAGCCGCCCCTGGCTCCAGACACGAGCCTTCGGCACGACTCCGGCTTCGCTGATCGGCTCAGTGCGGCGAGGTCGCCGGATGCGGATCGAGTACGACAGCCCACGCGAGTCATGCCCGCGCGACCTGGTCGTGGATCCCTACGGGCTGTTGGCCAAGGCCGGCATCTGGTACCTCGTCGCCGACCGTGCCCAAGTGCCACGGATGTACCGACTCGAACGGATCACGACGTGGCAAGAAGTCGACCAGCCACGACGGATCCGCGAGAACCAGACCCTGGCCACCGTCGCTGCAGCGCTCATTGATCAGTGGGAACACAACCACGCGATAGAGATCAGCGCCACCATCGACCAAACCCAGATCGAGCGAGCCCGACGGATCTTCGGCCAACGACTCGTCTGGGACGACCATGAGGCATCCGCCACCGGCCACAAGGTAACGATCCGCTTCCTGCATCTGGAGGACGTGCGAGCACTACTGCCGTTCGGGAGCGCCATCACTGTGCACGGCCCCACCGAAGCCAGGGCTCACCTCAGCTACCTCGCCACCAACCTTGCCCACCACTATGCGCCGTCACCAACGTCCTGACCCGCAACACCAGATGATCGATTCCAACGGGTGCCTGCGGAGGGTGTGGGGGTGGGTGGTCAGGCGTCGGGGTCGACTTCGGGGTGCGTGAACCGCACGGGCTTGCCCAGCGACCGGGCGTAGGCGATTTCGGCTCGGGTGCTGTCTCCGATGTAGTCGCCGACTACGAGCACCTCATCAGCGAGCCGGATCTTCGCTCGGTGTAGATCGTCGAGTCGAACCTTCAGCGCCTCGGCCTCGACAGGATCGGACCAAAATTCGTGCGGCGACTTCATGTCGCAACCCGGCTTGACGACAATCTTTCCGGCTTTGGTCTCCCGCAGATCAGCCTCGGTCATCTCGGCCATGAAACGGGTGGAGCCGCAGATCACGACGATACGCGGGAGGCTCAGCTGCTTCTTCGCGTCGGCGAGTTTCTCCTCGGGTGTGAGCGGTTGCGGGTATGACACTGGTTCCTCCTGGGTGGGGTGGTCCAAGGGGTGCCTGCGGAGACGAGAATGAGCGTGTCCAAGATCGTCTTATGGCGTGAACACCCTCGCGGCCGAACTGGTCACCCTCGCCATGATGCGGACCGCCCGGCGACAGTACTCGGCGCACGGCCCCGCAGTGCCACCCGGGCTCCACAGCCTCGTCAACGAGATGGCCGCCCAACAGCCCCTTCAGGCGCCAGCACCACACCTGTCGCAGTGGCCAGACTCCCGATCAATGGCGCTGAGCTGACCAACGTGAACCACTCACTAACGCCACAGCCCAGAACCCCAGAGAATGGGCGGCTGCCGGATGCGACGGCGTTGGACGGGGTTATGTGACCTGTACGGGTGTCTCAGCCCCAAGGTGTCTCAGGCGGCGCAGCTCCCATGGACGAGGCGTGACGGGCGTCGTGGCCCCGTGCCGCAGCGGCCGCTCAGAGGTGGCCGTCCAGGAACTTCCGTACCTCGGCGATGGTCATAGGCCCCGTGCCGTGCGCCACCGCCTCTCCCTCCTTCAGCAGGACGTAGGACGGGGCTCCGGTGATCCCGTATCGCTCGGTTGCGGCCGGACAACGCGTGATGTCGGTGCGGACGGCCGTCAGGCGGCCCGTGTAGTCGTCGGCGATGCCACCCACGACGAGGTCCATCACCCGGCAGGACTCGATTGCTTTGGGCCATGTCCCGGTGAAGTATGCGAGGACCGGAACTCCGCTCATCCTGAGGATGAAATTGAACTCCGCGTCCTCACGGGGTCGGTGAACCCGCTTCGCCATGGAAGCTCCTGATCTCACGTTCCGTCATTCCATCCCTATCATCCCTCGCGCGGTGTGCCAGGCCGGCCCGGTCGGTCGTCCGGCTGTTCTGTCGGATGGGAGGCACGGGGCCGTCGCAGAACCACGGTGGTCCCCGGCGCGAGCGGCTCGGCCCTCCGCCCCTGGTTACCCGGCCTGGCCTCCCCGCCGGTCACCCAGCTGCAGCCCGCCGCGCGCGCCCGTGGGTCAGCTCGTGCCAGACAGCGCCCTCCACGACGCCATGAAAGCTGTTTTCCAGGGCACAGCGGCCCAGCTCACCGACCAGATGCTCGATGAGCGCGTCAACGAGCGGGCCGGTGCGCATCGTCCACCGGATCCAGTCGAGCCGTATCCGCCACCGCGCTTCTCAGAGACAGCGCCCCCGACGGGCTTCCCGAGGCCTTGTCTGGTCTCACATCAACCCCGGTCTCAGCTGGCTCGTACCGCTCTTCCCCGGGCCGCATGAGCCAGCTGATGGCACCGAGAACGAGCCACGATTCCTGGACCGCTCGCGGACGCGGTCGTGGACGGTCGAAGTACGCGTCAGCTGACCCGAAGACCGACCGCCAGCGTCAGTTCGAGGACCCGGTGTGGCGATGCGAGATCCGGAAACAGCTCCCGAAGCTGCGACATCCGGTACCGGACTGTCTGGGGATGGACGAACAACGCCGCCGCCACCTCGTCCCGCCTGCCCTGGTGCAGCAACCACGCCCGCAACGTCTCCTCCAGCCGCCGTGCGGTCGCGACAGGCAAGGTCCGCAACGGTGCGAGGGCTCGGGCACGCAGGTCTGCGAACGCGTCCACGTCGGCGCTCAGCACCAGCTCGGGCAGGTGGTCCTCGGTGTCGCGAATATCAGAGGAGAGGGAGCGCGCGCGTACGGCTCGTGCGTACGAGGCGGACGCACGAGTCCATGGCCGGGCCGGGCCGACCACGGCGGTGCGGTCGCTTAGCTGCCGCAAGAGATGTGATCGGTCGGCATCGGGGACGAGCAGCACACCGGTGGTATCCGGCAGATCGTCGAGGACGAGGGTGCTCGGGTCGAGCGTGCGGTAGGCAGGCCGGGCCTGGGCGGCGGGCAGCAGGACCGCGGTCAGTGAAACCGGAGGCTGCCACCCGGCCCGTTGAACAGAGGCCAGCAGCACGTCCGGGCTCGCGCCGGCGAGGAGGTCGCGGGCCAGGTGTTCCAGGTGGCGCTCCTGGTCCCTGCCCCGGGCGGCCAGTTCGTCGGCGTGGCCCGCGGCGCTCGCGGCGGAGAGCTCGTCGATGTAGGCGAAGGTCAGCTCGGCGAACTTGGCGACCTCGGCGGCGGGCAGTCCTGCGGGTACGGCACCCGCTGCCAGGCATCGCCAGGCCACGCGGGCGCCGACGCGGTAAGCGCTGAGCAGGGCGTCCATCGGACGGCCGTCGCGCACCTCGCCGCGGCCCAGCTCGTAGGCTGCGTCACCGGCGTCGCCGCCTGAGGCGTTCCCGCTCGCGAGGTCCAGGTAGTGCCCCAGGGCGGTGCGGACGGCTCGGCGGATGGTGCCGCCCATGCGGCCCGAAAGGGCGTTGGCGTAGGAAGGGACCTCGTCGATGATCGCCTGGACGACCTCGTCGGCGGTGCTCTTCAGCGCGGCCCGAAGTGCGGTGACCGTCGTCTCGTCCAGGGCCAGTTCGCTGGCCCTCCGGATTGCATGGCTCACGTTTCTATTCCCTGCGAACAATTCAGCCAGCCAGATTCACGTCCTGCGGTCAGGACTTTACGCCTTGAGGCGCAGCAAGCTGGAGTCATGACGAGTACAGCCCTCCGCAGCAGGGCGTGGAAACTGCTGGAGATGGTCACGACGCCGCTGCTGCCGTCGGACTACCTCGACCTGGTCAGCCCACTGCGTGCGGGCGCTGACCTGCGTGGGCGCATCGAGGCCGTGCACCCCGAGACGGGTGACGCCGCGACCATCGTGATCAGGCCGGGACGGGGCTGGCGCGGCCACACAGCCGGTCAGTACGTGCGGATCGGGGTCGACGTCGACGGGGTGCGCCTGTGGCGTGCCTACTCCCTCACCTCGCCGACCAACCGCCAGGACGGCCGCGTCACGATCACCGTGAAGGCGATCCCGGACGGCAAGGTCAGCAACCACCTGGTCCGCAGGGCGAAACCGGGCACGCTGATCCAGCTCGACCAGCCGACCGGTGACTTCGTGCTGCCGCAGGCCAAGCCCGCCAAGGTGCTCTACCTGACGGCCGGCAGCGGCATCACGCCCGTGATGGGCATGCTGCGCGACACCGAGTTCGACGACGTCGTCATGGTCCACTGCGCGCCACAGCCGCACGACGTGATCTTCCGCAACGAGCTGCGCGACCTGGTCGCGGACAAGAAGCTGCGGCTCACCGAGGTGCTCACCGACACAGACGGCATGCTCGACATCGCCCGTCTCGGCGAACTCGTGCCCGACTGGGCCGAGCGCGAGACCTGGGCCTGCGGGCCCGCGGGCCTGCTCGACGCCGCCGAAGAGCACTGGACCGAGCACGGCGTCCAGGAGCGCCTGCACACCGAACGCTTCCGCCCCAGCATCGTCGTCGCCGGCGACGGCGGCGAGGTCACGTTCAGCACCACCGGCAAGACCGTCGACGCGGACGGCGCCACGCCGTTGCTGGACATCGGCGAGGAGGCCGGCGTGCTCATGCCCTCCGGGTGCCGCATGGGCATCTGCTTCGGCTGCGTCACGCCGCTCAAGGCGGGCGCCGTACGCGACCTGCGCACCGGCGAGATCACCGAGGCCGAGCCGGGCGTCCTCATCCAGACCTGCGTGTCCGCCGCGGCGGGCCCCTGCGACATCGAACGGTAGGAGCACCTTGACCGCCATCGACCCCACCGCCCACCTGACCGCGGAGCAGATCGAGGAGCTGGGCCGCGAGCTGGACGCGATCCGCGACGAGGTGATCGCCGGCCGCGGCGAGAAAGACGCCGCCTACATCCGTAAGGTCATCTCGGCGCAGCGCAAGCTCGAGCTGGTCAGCAGGGGCGTGCTGCTGTTCTCGATCTTCCCGCCCGCGTGGCTGATCGGCACCGCCGGTCTGTCCGTGGCGAAGATCATGGACAACATGGAGATCGGCCACAACATCCTGCACGGCCAGTGGGACTGGATGCGCGACCCGAAGATCCACTCCACCACCTGGGAGTGGGATCACGTCTCGCCGTCCGAGCAGTGGAAGCACTCGCACAACGAGCTGCACCACACGTACACCAACGTGATCGGCAAGGACAACGACCTCGGCTACGGCATCATGCGCGTCGACGAGGACCAGAGGTGGCACCCGTTCCACCTCGGCCAGCCGCTGTGGAACTTCCTCAACGCCTGCTTCTTCGAGTACGGCATCGCAGCGTACGACCTGGAGCTCGGCAAGAACCTGAACAAGCGCCGCCGCAAGAACCCGGAGTTCCGCGAGCGGGCCAAGGCCGTGGGCCGCAAGATCCGCAAGCAGGTGCTCAAGGACTACGTGATCCACCCGCTGTTGTCGGGCCCGTCGTTCCTCCCCACGCTCGCCGCCACGTTCACCGCGAACCTGGTCCGCAACCTCTGGACCCACTCGGTGATCATGTGCGGGCACTTCCCCGAGGGCGTGCAGGTCTTCGAGCGCCGGTCGATCAAGGGCGAGACGCGCGGCCAGTGGTACCTGCGCCAGATGATGGGCTCGGCGAACATCAGCGGCAGCAAGGCCATGCACTTCATGACCGGCAACCTGTCGCACCAGATCGAGCACCACCTGTTCCCGGACCTGCCGAGCAACCGGTACGCCGAGGTCGCGGTGAAGGTGCGCGCCCTGTTCGAGAAGTACGAGCTGGAGTACGTCACCGGGCCGCTGCCCAAGCAGGTGTTCTCCGCGTGGCACAAGGTCTTCCGGCTCGCACTGCCGAACAAGATGCCCAAGGTCAAGACGCCGGACCGCGAGCAGGAACTCGTCGCGGCCTGATTCCCGGTATTGGTTCAGACCTTTCGGGTACCGGCGGCACCGCCGGGTTCGGTGAGATCCGCTGCGGACGGTGGGCGACCGCGACGTCAGACCGTACGACACGGGATCCGGGGCAGCCCGGGGACTCCACGAAACGGGGTGCAGCTCATCCCGCTTCGATCACCTCGTTGACGTCGAATCCGTCCACCATCCCGAAGCCGAGGCCTGGGCGCCTTCTCCCCGCTCAGAAACCACTCCCCGCTCCCGCCCGTCAGCCCCTGTGCGCTGCGACGCGCGTTCGACCAGACGGGGATCACACCACGCGAGATGTGGAGGGACCGGGTGCTGGATGAAGCCCGGCACACCGCCGATCCGGTCCACCTGGTGCACCTGTTCGGCATTCACCCCGGAACCGCCGTGCGTTACGTCCACGCCGCCCACCCTGACAAGGCCCTGCCTCCCATCCGCTGAGCCAGCACACACCATCAGCCCACGTAGGCGCCTGTTCCTGGTCCGCCCGCGGCATAAGCGGCCACTCACACACTCCCGCCACCCGTCCTCGGGCCTTGAGGTCCAGCCTCGGCTCGGGCTGGATACAGCATGCATCGTTCGTTATAGTGAACGTAGAGTTCGTCAATTTGAGCGAGGGTGTCATGCAGGTCCCCGCCTACTACGCGGATACACACGAGGAGCAGGCCCAGAGCCGAGTCGCTGCCATGGGGGAGCGCGACGGCACACCGTGGGTGGCGGTCGAGCACTGTCTGTTCCACCCCCAGGGCGGCGGTCAGCCGGCCGACCGCGGTTGGGTGGACGGTCACGAGATCGCCCCCGTGCGGGATCCCGACTCCGGCCTGGTCGTGGCCGTGGCCTGCGGCGAGACGGCGCTGCCGGTCTTTTCGGTCGGGCAGTCGGTCGAGGTCCGCATCGACCTCTCAGTGCGCCTCGCGCATGCCGCCCTGCACACCGCCGGTCACCTGATCGAGGCGGCCGGACGGGCACAGGGCTGGGTGCTGGCCGCCAACAACCACTTCCCCGGCCAGGCTCGGATCGAGTTCACCGCGCCGACGCCCGACGCTCGCCTGGACACCCCGGAGGGCCGGGAGGAGACCACTGAGGCCCTGCGGACGGAGGTCGCCAAGGCCATTGCCGAAGACCTGCCCGTGACCTGGGAGAACGACGCCGACGGTCGTCGCATCGTTCACCTTGCTCATCTGCACTCGGCTCCGTGCGGGGGAACCCACGTGCGCAGCCTCGGCGACCTCGCCGACGTCGTGCTGCCGACGCTGAAGGTCAAGAAGGGCCGCATCCGCGTTTCCTACAGCGCCAGCCACCGGGAGCGCTCATGACGCCGCCGCCAGAAGAGCGCCGGCCCGCCAGCAGCACTGCGATCGCGGTCGGAGCTCAGATCCGCCAGCGCCGCGAGCAGCGTGGCATGAGCAGCGCCGAGCTGGCCCGCAGGGCGGGCCTGGGCAAGGCGACGCTGTCGAAGCTGGAGGCCGGGCGGGGAAACCCGACGATCGAGACCCTCGACGCGCTCGCGATCGCCCTGCGCATCCCATTGACCGACCTCCTGGCCCGAGACACCGACCCGGGGCCGGTGTTCGTACCCGGCACCGATCTGGCCGACGGCGAGGTGGGACGCGAACTGCTGCGCCGTATCAGCAGCGGCAACAGCCTGGAGATCTGGCGGCTGCGCATGCCCCCCGGAACACACCTGGACGGCGTGCCGCACGCGACCGGCACCATCGAGCACCTGCTCGTCTCCTCCGGTCACCTCACTGCCGGGCCTGCCGACGCCCCCACCGACCTGCGCCCCGGAGACCTGCTCGCCTTCGCGGGAGATGCCCCGCACGTCTACCACACAGGCCCCGAGCCGGCCGATGTCACTGTCGTCATCGCCTCCCCCATCATCAGCTGAAAGACATCCCCGAACATGAGCATCGCCGCCCCCACCGCGCCCCAGCGGATATTCACCAGCGACAACACCGCCGGCGCCTCGCCCGAGATCGTCCAAGCCGTCACCGCCGCGGCCGCCGGCCAGGATCTGCCCTACGGCGCCGACCGGTTCACCGCCAGCGCTCGCGCCCGCTTCGCCGAGATCTTCGAACGCGACGTCGACGTCCTGCCCGTCTCCACCGGGTCCGCGGCCAACGCCCTGAGCCTGGCCGCCCTCACCCCGCCCTGGGGCAGCGTGCTGTGCCACCGCGACAGCCACATCAACACCGACGAATGCGGCGCACCGGAGTTCTCCACAGGCGGGGCCAAGCTCGTTTCCCTGTCCGGCGACGACGCACGGATCGACCCCGCCCAGCTGCACGCGGCCGCGACGCGGAAAGTCGGCGACGTGCACAGCGTGCAGCCCTCCGTGCTCAGCATCACCCAGGCCACCGAGACCGGCGCCCTCTACACCCCTGACGAGATCCGCGATCTGGCCCGCATCGCCAAGGACTCGGGTCTGCGCGTCCACATGGACGGAGCCCGCTTCGCCAACGCGGTCGCCGCCCTGGGCTGCACCCCGGCCGAGCTGACCTGGCAGGCCGGCATCGACGTCCTCTCCTTCGGAGCGACCAAAAACGGCGCCATGACCGCCGACGCCATCGTCGTCTTCGACCGTGCCCTGACCCCGGAACTGTCCTTCAGGGCCAAGCGCGCCGGCCAGCTCACCTCCAAGATGCGCTTCCAGTCCGCCCAGCTGGACGCCTACCTCACCGACGGCCTGTGGCTGCGCAACGCCGTCCACGCCAACACGATGGCCGAACGCCTGGGCACCGGGCTCAAGGCCATTCCCGGCACCGATCTCCTGCACGCCGTCGAGGCCAACATTCTCTTCTGCCGCCTCCCCCAGACGGTCATCGACCAGCTCCTGGCCGAGGGATTCACCTTCTACCACGACCGCTGGGAGCCGGGCGTTTGCCGCTTCGTCACCTCCTTCTCCACCACCGAACACGACGTCGACACTCTCCTTGAGGCCGTACGCCGCCTCGCCATCTGACGCTTGGCAGAGCGGAGGCGCCCTGGTGGTGGAAGTCTGCGCCGACGTCGCCCGGGACAGTGCCGGGCGCTGGCGCCACCCTGCGCGCGGGTACCGCGCCCGTCCCGACCTCTCTCCCAGCGGCGTCGCCCGCTTCGGGACTTGACCCGGCCGGGCCCGTAGCGTGCACACTCAGTGGTGTGGGCGGGTCGGGAAGCTCAGTGCCGCCCCACGGGCCGCCGCGCAGCGGTTGTGCACGGTGCTGGTCGAGAACCAGCTGGCCACCGAGGTCATCGCCAAGTACGGCCTCCCCGATGCCACTCACAGCTGGTACGGGTCGGTGAGGCCGGTCACCGGGACACCGGAACGCCGGGAGATCAGTCCGGCGAGCTCACGTACGCCGCTGTACGTGGTGTTGAACCTCCACACAGCTTCGCGGCCGGTCACCCGCGCCGTGGAACGCCACCTCGTAGGCGAAGGCGCTGCCCGCCGGAAGCGAGCCAATGGCGAACTGCGTCTTCTGGCCCTCGACCGACCGGATTTCCGACCACGCCACGACGACCACGTGCCTGCCAGCGGCGTCGACGAAACCCTCCGAGAACAGGTAGAGCCCACCACGTATGCGCTGAAACCAGACATAACCCCAGGCCCTGGCGGGCACCTCCATGGGCCCGGCCGCTCTCGGCGGCGTGATCCTGGCCGCCCCCGCTCGCCGCCACGTTCCCGGCCTCCTCCGCGCGCTGCGGCACGGCCTGGCCCGCCCGCTGCTGATCTGCGCCGCCGCCACCGGCGTCTACCAGGCGGCGTTCCTCTACTCGACCGCCCGCACCGGCGCCGCACTGGCCACCGTCGTCGCCCTGGGCACCGCCCCCGTCGCCACCGGCCTGATCGCCCGGCTCGCCTGCGGCGAGCACCTCACGCGGACCTGGCTGATCTGCACCGCCGCCGCCGTGACCGGCTGCGCCCTGCTGATGGCGCCCACCGGAACCGGCGTCGACGCCCTCGGGCTGCCGGCCGCCACGGCCTCGGGCGTCTGCTACGGCCTGTACACCGTGTACGCCAAGCAGTTGGCCACCGACCACCCAGGCGTCCACCTGCCGACGGTGTCCGCCCTCTCGCTGCTGCTCGGCGCCGTTTTGCTGGTGCCGTGACTCCTCCCCCGGCTGAAGCCGGGGGCTTCTCGTTACGCTGGGTTGGCGTCGCGACGGACCAGCCCGGCCCGTAGAACGTTGGTGGCTGCCACTGTGTCGGCGTGGGCGGTGTGGCCGCATGCGACGCAGTGGAACTTTTCCTGTGTGGGCCGGTTCTCCTTGGCGGTGTGCCCGCATTCGGGGCAGGTGCGGGAGGTGTTGCGGGGGTCCACGGCGATCACTTCCCGTCCGGCGCTTTCAGCCTTGGCGTGCAGGATCGTCAGGAACACCCCCCAACCGGCATCGTTGATCGACTTGTTGAGCCCGGCCTTCGCCGCTGCCCCGTTGGGCAGGAAGGCGCCCGGCTGGTCCGGGTCGGGTTTCGGCGTGGGGGCCTTGCTCATGTTGCGGATCTTGAGGTCTTCGTGCGCGATGAAATCGTGCGCGCGGACCAGGCCGAGGGCAATCTTGTGGGCGTGGTCGAGGCGCTGACGCCGTACCTTGCCGTGGAGCTGGGCGACCTTGTCCACGGCCCGCTGGTGGTTGGCGGTGCGGTCCTTGGCCTTGCGGCGCGGGAACCGGGACAGCGCCTGCTGCGCTGCCTGGAGCTTCTCGGCCGCACGGCGGCCGTGGCGTGGGCTGGGCACGAACTCGCCGCCCGAGTCGGCGAGGAAGTTCGCGATGCCCAGGTCGATCCCGACCACGCTGCCGGTCGCGGGCAGCGGTTCGGGCTGGTCCTGTCCGGCGGTGAGCACGACGAACCACTTACGGCCCTCGCGCTTGACCGACACGGTCTTGACCCGGCCGGCCACCGGGCGGTGCTGGTTGACCCTGACGTGGCCGACGCCCTGGAAGCGGACGCGGGTGAGGGGGTCGTGCGGGGTGGAGTCCCACCGGCAGCCGTCCCCGTCCTTGGGGAAGTCCACCGTGTCGAACCAGTTCACCCCGCGAAAGCGCGGGTAGCCGGGCGCCTCACCGGACGTGACCCGGCGGAAGAACGCGGCGAACGCCTTGTCGAGACGGCGCAGGGTGGCCTGCTGCGAGGAGAAAGACCAGCGGCCCTGGCACTCCGGGTCGCACGTCCGGATCTCCTTGAGCTGCGCGGACTGCATCCCGTATTTGACGGTGGTCTTCGAGCTGTGGCGCCAGGCGTCGCGGCGTTCCTGCAACGCACCGTTGTAGAGGGAACAGTGGTCCCGCAGCATCTCGCCGAGCGCCTGCTCCTGGCGGACGGTGGGCCGCAGGAGGAACTTGTACGCACGGATCAACTCAGCCCACCCCCCTCCGGTCGAGTCCGCTTGATCCTACTACACTTGGCGCATGTCACCACGCTGGGAACCAGATCCCGATATCAGACGGGGAAACCACGTCGTCTACAACCTCCACGCACATTTGGTGTTCGTCACGAAGTACCGGAGTGAGGTCTTCAACGGCGAGATGCTGACACGCTGCGAGGAGATCATGCGCGACGTGTGCGAGAGCTTCGGCGCCCAGCTGCGGGAGTTCAACGGCGAAGGCGATCACGTCCACCTGCTCGTGCACTACCCGCCGAAAATCGCCCTGTCCAAGCTCGTCAACTCCCTCAAGGGCGTCAGTTCGCGATACCTGCGGGCGGAGTACACCGGCCGGATCAACCGGATCGGGACAGGCTCGGTGTTCTGGTCCCCGTCCTACTTCGCCGCGTCCTGCGGCGGCGCACCCCTGAGCATCGTCAAGGACTACATCGAGAACCAGAAGCGCCCAGCCTGACCGTCACCACCCAGGCGCAGAGATCTCCGCCGCTTCGCGCCTCCGGGCCGAGGATCGCATTCCCGCCCGGCCTGAAGGACTCTGCTGAGGAATGCGTGATTCGAGCAGGGCTGGGTCGTTGGTCCTCCACGATTGTTGTGGTCGGGGGCGGGAGGGCCGAGAGAGATGTCGCTGGAACCACGGGCTGATCATGGGGTGCCGGAGCTTACGGCCCGGGTGGTGCGGGCAGCGTTCCCGAAGGGGACGATGGCGGTGCGGATCCGGGAGGCGTTGGGCCCGTTGTTTGAGGACGAGGCGTTCGCCGGGGCGTTTGCCGTCCGGGGACGTCCGGCTGTCTCGCCGGGGGCGTTGGCTTTGGTATCGGTGTTGCAGTACGCGGAGGGGCTGACTGATCGGCAGGCCGCTGACCAGGTGCGGGCCCGGATGGACTGGAAGTTTCTGCTCGGCCTGGAGCTGGATGATCCCGGGTTCGATGCCTGCGTGCTGAGCCTGTTCCGTTCCCGTCTCATTGAGCACGGGCTGGAACAGACGACGCTGGAGCTGGTGCTGGAACGTCTGCGCGGGCTGGGTCTGCTGAAGGCCGGTGGTAGGCAGCGGACCGATTCCACGCATGTGCTGGCGGCGGTGCGGACACTGAACAGGATGGAGTTCGTCGGCGAGACGCTGCGGGCCGCACTGGAGGCGCTGGCGGTCGCGGCCCCGGCATGGCTGTCCGGCCTGGTCACGGCCGAGTGGGCCGAGCGTTACGGGCCGCGCGTGGACGACTACCGCTTCCCCAAGGGCGAAGGGGTCCGTGAACAGTGGTTGGGGCAGGTCGGACGAGACGGGTTCTTGCTGCTGGAAGCGGTCTACGCCCCCGCGGCTCCGGGCTGGCTGCGCGAGATCGAGGCGGTGCAGGTCCTGCGGGTCTCCTGGGTCCAGCAGTACCACCGTGACGAGAGGGGGGTGCGCTGGCGGGAGGGCAAGAATCTCCCGCCGGTTCATCACCGGTTGTGCTCGCCCTATGAGACCGGTGCCCGTTACGGGATCAAGCGTGGCTCGGGCTGGACCGGTTACAAGGCGCATCTGACGGAGACCTGTGAGCCGGATGCGCCGCACGTGATCAGGCAGGTGGCCACCACCGATGCCGTGGTGGCCGACACGGAGATGACCGAACCGGTCCACCAGGCGCTTGCGGAAAGGGAGTTGCTGCCGGACGTGCATGTCGTGGATGCCGGTTACACGACTGCTGCCCTGTTCCTGTCCGCGACCGAGCAGGGTATGGAACTGCTCGGCCCGGCCCCGCACGACAGCAGCCGCCAGTCCCGAGAGGACCAGGGCTTCTCCCGCGCCGACTTCACCATCGACTGGGACAACGAGAGCGCCATCTGTCCAGGCGGGCACCGAAGTTTCGAGTGGTGGGAACAGAAACACCACCGCAACGGCACTACGGTCCTCAAGGTGTTCTTCTCCGCCGAGCACTGCCGCCCCTGCCCGAAGCAGACGTCGTGCACCAAGCCCCCGTCCGGCCGCCGGGGCAGGGGCATCACCTTCCTGCCGCGTGAGCGGTACGAGGCCCTCGAAGCCGTCCGCCAGGCCCAGGAGACCGACGAGTGGAAGGACCGCTACAAGGTCCGGGCCGGCGTCGAGGGCACAATCTCCCAGGCCGTGCGTGTCACCGGCCTGCGCCGCACCCGCTACCGCAACCTGCCCGCAGCCCGGCTCGGCCACGTCTTCGCTGCCACCGCACTCAACATCATCCGCATCGACCGCTGGCTGACCGGCACCCCACTCGGCGGCACCCGCACCTCCCGCCTCGAAGCCCTCATGCTCGCGGCCTGACAGCTCGAATCACGCCTTTCCCAGCAGAGTCCTGAAGGCCGGGATTCCCTGCGAAGATCAAGGGATGGATTGCCGCGGACACCGCCGCGCTCGGGCAACCCGCCACGCTGGGCCTCATCGCCTGGCTGGGACTGGCCACCACCGCCCTGGCGTACTGGCTGTTCTCCGCCGGCATCCCCTCCACCAGCGCGGCGGCCGTGGGCACCCTCAGCCTCGCCGAACCCCTCGCGGCGTCCTTCCTCGGCGTCTTCGTCCTGCACGAGCACCTCACCACGACCGCCGCCCTGGGCAGCCTGCTGATGCTGGCCGGACTGGCCGCGGCCTGCCTGCCCGCGCCCCGCGCACGATCCACCACGCCGCCGAGCGAACCGTCCGTCACCTCACCTGACAAGCCCCCACCGGCAGCAGGACAAACGTCGCCGGCACACCCCCACCCAGGACCACACCCCCATCCAGGACGACCAGCCGTGCCCGCAGCCGAACCGGCCACCGCTGACGTCCGCACCGGCCTGTCCACCCGGTAGGCGAAGCCCGAGTGAGTCACCGTCATGGGCACCGCCCTGCCCACCGGACGGCAGGCCTCCTCCGCAGTCCGGCCTTCCCCGTGACCGTCCGGCGCACGTCAATGGCCCGCATGTTCCATTGGGATGGCGCTGCCCCACAAGCATGGCGCGTGTTGATCTCCCTACGGTGAGGGTGAGAGAGCACCGGAGGTGACCACCCGCTTCGCGGCCCGGAGCCACGTCACGGTCACGGGCGTCTCGGGACCTCTCACCACAGCCTGAACGCAGAGCAGAGTGCGGCCGCCACCACGCACCGACACACCCCTACCCAGCGGCGACCACACAAGTTGACAACGTCGCACTGCTCACCGCCTCGACACCCGGTCCCCCGTCGGACAACGCGAAACACCGACGTGAAGGTGAGTGGCTCGCGCACGGCAGTCGCCGCGTCCTGGAACGCCGGACGCCGACTCGACGGGCGCCTGTCTCCTGCGGCGACCGAGGCGACGCGAGTTCGGAACACATGAATCCATTTCTCTGCACGGAGGGGCCGCCCGTGACCACGCCGGGCGACGAGACTGTCCATGACGTCGATCCCGAGGCCGTCGCCGCACACCTGCGCGCGGTGGGCACCACCCGGGTGCCGGCCCCACGCGAGAGCCGCGCTCGGCTGCCGGGGAGGCGACCGCGGCCGGGTGGCTGCCCGACACCCTCACCGACCGCGGCAACGCGAAACCCCTCGCCCGCCTGTACGCCGATGTCTACCGGCACGTGCCGGGTATCGGCTGGTATCGGTGGGACAACACCCGCTGGCAGTTCGCCGAGGACGACAGCGCGCTGTGGGCCGCGGGTGACCTCGCCGAGAGCATCGCCGACCACGACCCCCGCGGGGGGTTCCCGACACATGCCCTTCGACGCCACAGCCGCCGCTCCCTCTCGACGTCCGGCATCAACGCCATGCTCGCGCAGGCCAGATCCGCACCCGGCATCGTGCTCGACGCCTCCCTCCTGGACGCCGATCCGTACGCCCTGTGCACCCCCGCATCGTCGACCTGCGCACCGGCCTGGTGAGGCCCCCGGACCCGAACAAGGACCTCCACTCCCGCTCGACCTCCGTGGGCCCCCAGCACGTCAGCACCCCGGGCTGGGACTGCTTTTGACCGACACCTTCGGTGACGACGCCAAAGGCCGCGAGATGGAGGACCAGCTCGAAGAAGCCCAGCGCATCAACGCCCAATACCGCCGCGCCGCCGAATCAGCGAACCCGTCAGCCGCGGCCTGAGACGGCGAAGGCCGGCAACTACGAGTACCAATGTCGGTGGCGGCCGGGAACCTGGACGCCATCAACGTCGACGGGCAGCTGCGGAGCGGCCGTGTCTACGGCCCCGATCCCGACCTTGGACGTCACCGGCTGGTCTTCCGCCAAGGTCGGCGCGTGGAACTGAGCTTGGCGTCAGGCGCTCGAAAAGGGGCGGCTCGTTTCGCCGGTGCCCTCGGCGCGGGAGGTGATCAGCACCCGGCCAAGGCGAGGACCGTCCAGGCGATGCGGTAGTTGAAGCCGGCCGTGCGTGAGCCCGCGGGCCCGGCTTGCCGGCTACTGGGGTCGGCAGCGTCGGCCTGTGTGCCAGTTCGCGGTGGCGGTGGTGATGACGCTGTCAAGCCTGTCCCGGGCGCTCACCAGACCGCCGATCTGCCTGTTGATACGGTCCCGTTCGGCCGAAAGCCGGTCGAGCAACTCTGGCGTGGCTTCACCGTTCACGACGCACGGCAGCAATTCCGCGATCGACTTGCTCGACAGCCCAGCGGCGTACAACTGCTGGATCAGCTGGACACGGTCGACCGCGCTGTCCGGGTAGTGCCGCTGGCCGCTGGGGCTGCGTTCCGAGGCGAGCAGGTTCTGTTCCTCGTAGTACCGCAGCGCCCGAACGCTGACGCCTGCCCTGGTGGCGAGCTCGCCGATACGCATCGCGTCTCCCGATGTGTCCCCGACCACACTTCTTGCCTCTGACGTCAGCGTCAGCTCTTAGCGTATCCCGCGCAGGCCTCACCCTCTCCGCCACAGCGGGGAGAGGCCGTGACCAGCTTGTTCGACAGCTTCCCCCTCACACATGCGAAAGAAGATCTTCCCATGACCGCATCAGACACGGCGGCCACGGACGTGGCCATCATCGCTCCCACCCCTGTCGTCTCGGTGAAGCCGGTAGTGCTGGAAGCTCCGGGCCGTGGCGAGGACCTGGAGGTGAGGGTCTCCGCGCCGACGACCGGACGCGACCTGCCGGTCGTCGTCCTCTCGCACGGCTTCGGCTCGTCGCTCAACGGATACGGCCCTCTGGCCGACTACTGGGCTGCTCACGGCTTCGTGGTGATTCAGCCCACGCATCTCGACTCCAGGACGGTGGGCCTTCCCCAGGACGATCCCCGCACACCGCGGATCTGGCGTTTCCGCGTCGAGGACATGAAGCGCATCCTCGACCAGCTTGATCTGCTGGAAGCCGCCGTCCCCGGTCTCAGCGGTCGCCTCGACCGGCGCCGCATCGCCGCCGCCGGACACTCCTTCGGCGGTCAGACGGCGGGCAATCTGCTGGGGTTGCGCGTCCTCGATCCCGTGAGCCAGAAGGAAGAGGACCTGTCCGACTCACGGATCAAGGCAGGTGTGCTGCTCGCCACGGCCGGAAGGGGCGGAGCTGACCTGACACCGTTCGCAGCCGAGCACTTCCCGTTCATGAACCCGAGCTTCGCCGCCATGACCACGCCGGCCCTGGTGATCGTGGGGGACAAGGACGACTCCCCGCTGTCCGTGAGGGGACCGGAGTGGATGGCCGACCCGTACTTCCTGAGCCCGGGTGACAAGAGCCTGCTCACTGTCTTCGGGGCGGAACACTCCCTTGGCGGGATCGTCGGCTACGAAGTCCAGGAGACGACGGACGAAAGCCCCGAGCGCGTCGCCCTGATCCAGCGGGTCACGTGGGCCTACCTTCGCCACGCACTCGGCATGGAGGACACCAGCTGGGCGTCAGCGCAAAAGGCTCTGTCGGACAGCGCCGACCCCATGGGGCGGATCGAATCGAAGTGAGACTGCGAGAAGCGAGTTGGAGCCCGTGTAGACAGGCGGCGTGGAAGCCTCCGCAACGAGGTGGGCACAGGCACGGTGGGTGGGCGCACCGTGACCACAACCTCGCCGGGCGCGCGGGCGGACGGTGGGTGACACCTCGATCGAACGCCTGGCGGGGGCCGTGTCACTGCTCGGATACGAGGCGCGCCGGTGCCGGGTGAGGCGGCGATCAGTTTGGCCCCCATAGGTCCGCCGTCGCCGGGCACACCGCTGAGGGTGCGCAGCCACAGGCCGTCTCCGCGAGCCATCGTGCGGGCCGGGAAGCGGGATTCGTCGGGCGGTGGGGTGTAGGCGCTGCGCAGGGCCGCGATGGCGTCGGTCCAGTCGAAGGCGGCTCGGACGTCGGCGTCGGTGAGAAAGACGGTCATCTCGGGGCTCCGTGCGGGATGGAGGGACGGGGGGATCAGCAGGCGGCCGTGATGGCGTCGGTGTGCAGCGGCGCGCCGGTGCGGGCGTGGATGTCCTCGACGGTGACCCCGGGTGCGGTCTCGACGAGTGCGAGGCCGGTCGGCGTGACGTCCAGGACGCCGAGGTCGGTGATGATGCGGTGGACGCACCGCTCGCCGGTCAGCGGCAGGCTGCACTCCGCGACGATCTTGGGGGTGCCGTCCTTGGCGGTGTGGTCCATCAGGACGATGACGCGCCGGGCACCGTGGACGAGGTCCATGGCGCCGCCCATGCCCTTGACCATCTTTCCGGGAATCATCCAGTTGGCCAGGTCGCCCGCGGCCGACACCTGCATGGCGCCCAGGACGGCGGTGTCGATGTGGCCGCCGCGGATCATCCCGAAGGACAGCGCGGAGTCGAAGAAGCAGGCGCCGGGCAGCCCCGTGACGGTCTCCTTGCCGGCATTGATCAGGTCGGGGTCGACCTCGTCCTCGGTGGGATAGGGCCCGGTGCCGAGGATGCCGTTCTCGGAGTGCAGCACGACATGAACGGCGGCCGGCAGATGCCCGGGGATCAGGGTCGGCAGGCCGATGCCGAGGTTGACGTAGGAGCCGTCGGTGAGTTCTGCGGCGGCTCGGGCGGCCATCTGGTCGCGGGTCCAGGCCATCAGGTACGTACCGTCCTTTTCTCAAGCTGCTTGTCGGCTGCCTCTTCAGCGGTGAGGGCCACGACCCGTTGGACGAAGATGCCGGGCAGGTGCACCTCGTCGGGACGCAGCTCACCCGGCTCCACGAGCTCCTCCACCTCGGCGACGGTGATGCGGCCGGCCATCGCGGCGAGCGGGTTGAAGTTGGCGGCGGACTTACGGAAGACGAGGTTGCCTTGCCGGTCGCCGCGCCAGGCTCGTACGAGGGCGAAGTCGGTGGTGATGCCGTGCTCCAGGACATGCCTGCGGCCCGCGAACTCCCGGGTCTCCTTCGGTGGGGAGGCGAGTTCGACCGCGCCCTCGGCCGTGTACCGCCAGGGCAGTCCGCCCCGTTCCACCTGCGTGCCGACGCCGGCCGGGGTGTAGAAGGCGGGGATGCCCGCGCCGCCCGCGCGCAGTCGCTCGGCGAGCGTGCCCTGCGGGACCAGTTCCACCTCCAGCTCGCCGGCCAGGTACTGGCGGGCGAACTCCTTGTTCTCGCCGACGTAGGAGCCGGTCACCCGGGCGATGCGGCCCGCGGCCAGGAGAACGCCGAGACCGCGGCCGTCGACTCCGCAGTTGTTGGAGACGACCTTCAGACCGTCCGCACCGTGTGCGTACAGGGCCCGGAGGAGGACTTCGGGTACGCCGCTGAGGCCGAAGCCCCCGACGGCCAGCGAGGCGCCGTCCGGAATGTCGGCAACCGCCTCCGCGGCGCCGGTGCTGACCTTGTTCACTTGCGACGGTCCTTTCTGGTGGCGGCATGGCCCTGGGTGTCGGTCATGGCGTCTGAGGTCGCAGGGCGTCCGAGACGGACTTGGCTCCGCCGTGCGCGGTGAGGCCGCCGTCGACGGGGATCTCCGCGCCGGTGATGAACGACGACTCGTCCGACAGCAGGAAGACGATCAGCGGGGCGACCTCGTCGACGGTGCCGGTGCGGCCGAGCGGGGTCTCGCGGATGTTGGCCTCGCGGAAGGCGGGGGCGGCGGAGGCGGTCATCTCGGTCTCGATGTAGCCGGGGTGGATCGTGTTGACGCGGATTCCGCGCGGTCCGAGTTCCAGTGCGGCCGTCTTGGAGAGCCCGCGCAGGCCCCACTTGCTGACGGTGTACGCCACCGGGTAGTGGGCGGTGAGCGCGGCGGAGGAGCCGACGTTGACGATCGAGGCGCCGGACGGCATCAGCGGGGCGAGGTGCTGGATGCCGAGCAGCGGGCCGGTGACGTTGACGGCGTGGACGCGGTCGAAGTCCTCGGGGCGTACGTCGCCGAGCCGGGCCCGCCAGGTGATGCCCGCGTTGTTGACCAGGCCGTGCACCTGCCCGTACGCCGCTTCCAACTCGGCGGCGAGATCGGCCCAGTCCTGCTCGTCGGTCACGTCGAGACGGCGGCAGCCGGGTGTCTCGGTCACATCGGTGGCGATCACGCGGGCGCCCTCGCGGGTGAGTGCTGCGGCCTCGGCGGCACCCTGGCCGCGAGCCGCGCCGGTGACCACGACCACCTTGCCGAGCAGCCTCTTGGGGTACAGGTCCGTCATGGCCGCTCCCGGCTGCGGCGTCGGCCGGTAGGCAGGGGCACGGGATCGACGCCGGGGACGACGGTGTTGGTGAGCGTGCCGATGCCCTCGACGGTGAGCGAGACGGTGTCGCCGGGCCCCAGCGGCGGCGGAGTCCGCTCGCCCCGCAGCCCCCACAGCTCGGCGAGGCAGCCGCCGTTCCCGCAGGTGCCGGAGCCCAGGACGTCACCCGGCACGACCCGGGTGCCACGGGAGGCGTAGGCGACCATCTCCTCGAAGGTCCAGCTCATGTTGGACAGCAGGTCCTCGCCGACCACCTGCCCGTTGACCTCGGCGGTCAGGGCCAGCCGCAGAAAGCCCTCGGCGTCCCGGTGCGGCTCCAGTTCGTCGGCGGTGACCAGGTAGGGGCCGAGGGTGGTGGCGGTGTCCTTGCCCTTGCAGGGGCCGAGGCCGACCTTCATCTCGGCGGACTGGAGGTCGCGCGCGGACCAGTCGTTGAAGATCGTGTAGCCGACGATGTGCTCACGTGCCTGCTCGGGAGTGAGGTCGCGGCCCTCGCGGCCGATGACGGCGGCGACTTCGAGTTCGAAGTCCAGGACCTGGGACCCCGGGGGCATGGGAATGTCGTCGTGCGGCCCGAACACGGCGTGGGGGTTGGTGAAGTAGAAGGTCGGCGTCGCGTACCAGGCGTCCGGCACGCCACTGGCCCCGTCGACCGAGCGTCGTACGCCCTCGACGTGCTCCTCGAAGGTGACGAAGTCCCGTACGGAGGCCGGTCGCAGCGGCGGCAGCAGTCGCACCTGGGAGACGTGCGGTCCGGCCGGAGCGTCGAGGGCCGTGACCCCTGCCTCGGGCAGAGCGCCCGCTGTGATCAGTTCGGTGAGTGTGCGCTCGCCGGGGACCGGGTGGAGGCGGCCGTCCTCGCCGACGACGGCGAGCTGGCGCTGGTGTCGGTGCTCGTACGCGGCGAAACGCATGTGCGGCTCCAGGCTCTGTTGCTACGGGGTTCTCGGGGGCGGGAAGTTCCGGGGGCGCGGCGGGCAGTCAGGGCAGGACAGGACGTGCCGCGCCCCCGGAACCGAAGGGGGTCAGACCGGCGGCGCGACGAACACGCCGGGGTCGACGTCGTTGAACGACTCTTTGGCGACGAGTTCGTTCATCGGGTTGGCCGTGCCCCACTGGTCGGCGATCTCGGGCTGGGAGAAGTCGTAGACGTGCGGGTGCCAGGTGTCCTCGTCGACGACCTCCAGCTCGGTCGTGTACTCGACGGTGTTGCCGTGCGGGTCGAGGAAGTAGGTGAAGGTGTTGTCGCCCGCCGTGTGCCGGCCGGGGCCCCAGACCTTGTGGACTCCGGCCCGCAGCAGGCGTCCGGTGCCGCGCAGGTACTCGTCGACGCCTCGCATCTCGAAGGAGACGTGGTGCACGGAGGCGTGCGGGCCCTGCGCGACGGCCATCGAGTGGTGCTGGTTGGAGATCCGCATGAAGTGCATGACCTCGCCCATATGCGGCGAGCTGAGCGTGTCGGTCAGGCGGAAGCCGAGGTGGCGCTCGTACCACTCCCGGGTGCGGTTCAGATCCGGGGAGTTGAGGACGACGTGGGACAGCCTGACCGGGATCGACTCCTTCTCCTCGATCCTGCGGTGCTGCCGGGCCTCGACATCCGCCGAGACCTCGATGGTGCGGCCGTCGACGTCGAAGAAGCGGAAGCCGTAGCCGCCTCCGGGGGTGTCGACCTTGCCCGGCTGGGAGATCAACTGCACACCGCCCGCGAGGAGTTGCTCGGCGAGGGTGTCCACGTCGGCCGGGTTCGCGGCGCCGTAGGAGACGAGGTCGAGGCGCTTCTCCTCGGCCTTGCGCAGCCGGACGACGTACTGCTCCGGGCTGCCCTCGGCGGCCAGGAAGGAGATGCCGGAGTCCTCGGCGACCTTGGTCAGGCCCCAGACACCGGCATAGAAGTCGAGCTGCTTGTCGTAGTCGGGTACGGCGAGGTCGACATGACGGAGGTGGGTCAGCAGGCGTGCGCTCATGATGGGTTTCCTCCTGTGGGGGCAGGTGAGCGTGGGGTCAGGTGAGCCGCAGCAGCGCTGCCGCGTTGCCCCCGCGTACGGCGTGGAAGTCGGCTTCGGGCAGGTGGGCGGCGCGCAGTGCCCCGACGGGGTCCTCGGTGCCCATGTCGAAGGGGAAGTCGGAGCCGAGCAGGACCCGGTCCGCGCCCGCGGCGGCGATGAGCGCGCGCAGGACGTGGGGGTCGTGGACGAGGGAGTCGAAGTGGAGCCGCTTGAGGTAGCTGCTGGGCAGGTGGGCGCAGTCCGCGCCCGCGTCGGCGCGGACGGACCAGGCGTGGTCGGCGCGGCCGATGTGGGTGGGGAGGTAGCCGCCGCCGTGCGCCGCGATCAGTTTCAGTCCCGGATGGCGGTCCAGGACCCCGGAGAAGATGAGGTGGGACAGCGCGACGGCGTTCTCGGTGGGCTGGCCGACGGTGTTGGACAGGTACCACCGGTCGAGCCGCTCGTCGAGGGTGCAGCCGAACGGGTGCAGGAAGAGCACCGCGCCGGTTTCCTCGGCCCGCCGCCAGAAGGGCTCGTAGGCCGGGTCGGACAGCTCGCGGCCCGGGGCGTGGCTGGAGATCTCCACGCCCAACAGACCAAGTTCCAGGGCGTGTTCCAGTGCCGGGACGGCCAGCTCGGGATGGTGCAGCGGGACCAGGCCCAGCCCTTTCAACCGGTCCGGCGCGGCCGAGCAGTGCGCCGCCGTGCCCTCGTTGGCCAGTCGGCACACCTTGTCGGCGGTCGCCTCGTCCGTCCAGTGGTGGTAGTGCGACGGGGACGGGCTGACCAGCTGCACACCCACGCCCTGGGCATCCATCGCGGCCAGCCGCACACCGGCGTCGGTGAGCCGGGGGATCCGCTCGCGCACCATGGGCCCGTTGACGGCGAGCGCGGCCGGTCCGTTGCGGCGGGCGTCGAGCGCCCGCGCCTCGGCCAGGCCCGGCGAGCCGTCCACCAGCGCCTCGATCGCGGGCAGCAGGACGTGGGCGTGCACATCGACCGTTGGCCAGGGGTACGGGTCAGTGCTCGTCGTCGGCTGGTGGCCGGTTGGCGGGTGGGAGGTCACGGCAGGTCCCTGAGCATGGTCGACATGCGGTTGACCAGGCCGGGCACATCGGCGTCGTGCACCCCGTCGAGCTGCCACTGCCCGATCTGCATGGAGGCGTCCACCACCGGGCGCACCCGCGCGATACGGCGCTCGTAGTACGTCTGGAACAGCTGGTCGTCCCAGTCGGCGGTGCCGGTGAGCAGCTCGGCGAGGACCAGCGCGTCCTCCAGGGACATCGCGGCGCCCTGGGCCAGGGTGGGCGGGCAGCTGTGGGCCGCGTCACCGATCAGCACGATCCGTCCACGGTGCCAGGAGCCCTCCACCAGCAGGCGGTGGTACCACGTGTAGTTGACCTTCGCCGGATCGTCGATGTGCTTGACGATCTCGGTCCAGTGGCCGCCGTACGCCTGCACGAGGCTACGCATCTCGTCGGCGTAGCTCTCGGGGGGTATGGACGCGCGATCGCGGTTGGCCTCGACCGCGTAGGCGTAGATCGTGTCCCGGCTGGTGGGGCAGTAGCCGGCGATGTAGGCGGGGCCGCCGTAGGCGAGGTCGGTGCGCTCCAGGCCCTCGGGACGGGGAGCGGCGATGCGCCAGATGGCCATACCCGTCGGCACGGGACGGTCGGCGATGCCGATCGCGGCTCGTGTGCTCGATCCCATGCCGTCCGCGGCGATCACCAGGTCGTAGCGGCCTTCGCTGCCGTCGGTGAAACGCACCCGCACGCCGTCGGCGTCCTGGTCGAAGCTCTCGGCGCGGGTGCCGAGGCGCACCGAGGCGCCGCTCGCCCGGACGGCGTCGATGAGGATGCACTGCAACTGCGGGCGCTGCATGCCGACGGTGGCGGGCAGGTCGTCACCGCCGGTGCGGATGTCCTCGACGACGTGCAGGACGGTGCCGTCGGGGCCGGTGATGCCGAGCGATCCGAAGCCGAACCCGGAGGCCCGCACCTGCTCCCACACGCCCAGTTCGCGCAGGACCCGCAGGGCGTTGCCCTGGACGGTGATGCCGGAACCCGCGGTGGCGTTCCAGTCCTCGCTGGCCTCGATGAGGTCGACGGTCAGTCCGGCCCGGCGGAGCAGGATGGTGACGGCGTTGCCGGCCGATCCGCCGCCGACGACCAGGACGGTGCGGGGGTTTTTCATGCGGGGAACTCCTTCGTGCCTCTTGGCGCTCGATGCGAGGCGCTACTTGACGGCGATCGGGTTGACCGGGGAGCCGACGGCGCCGGTGATCGGGAGGGGAGCGGCGGTCAGCCAGAACTCGTACACGCCGTCGGCCGCGCAGTCCGCGGCGAGCGTGTCGAGGTCCCACATCTCGCCGATCAGCAGGCCCATGTTGGGGATGACGACCTGGTGCAGCGGCTGGAAGGCGCGCTCGAACTCGTTGGGCCGGACCTCGAAACCCCAGGTATCGGTGGCGATCGCGGCGATCTCCGTGCGATGCAGCCAGCCGGCCGTGGTGAACGACAGGCCGGGCGCCGCGCCACCCGCGTAGTCGCCCCAGCCCTCGCGGCGGACCCGGCTGAGCTGTCCGGTGCGTACGACGACGATGTCCCCGCGGCCGACCCGCACCCCGTGGGCGGCGGCGGCCTGGGTGAGGTGCTCCTCGGTGACGGCGAACCCGTCGGGCAACTCGCCGTCCTGCCCGTGGACTCGGCCGACGTCCAGCAGCACACCGCGCCCGGCGACGTGCGGCGCCATGTGCTCGATGCCGGTGACCAGGTCGCCGTCGGAGGTGACGACCTTCTCGGCCGCCCGGCCGTTCCACGCCTTGCCGTGGTCGAAGATGTGCCCCAGGCCGTCCCACTGGGTGGAGCACTGGAGCGGCATCGCGATCACGTCGTCGGCGCCGCCGATGCCGTGCGGGAAGCCCTGGTTGCCCAGGGCGGCATCGGTGCCGGTGTCGAGCATGGTGTGCACCGGATTGGTGCGGCGCCGCCAGCCCTTCTGCGGGCCGTCCATGTCGAACCGCTGCGACAGCGAGAAACTCGCGCCCCGCCGGACGAGGGCGGCGCCCTCCCGCCGCTTGCCCTCATCGAGGAAGTTGAGGGTGCCCAGGACATCGTCCTCGCCCCAGCGGCCCCAGTTGGAGTACTTCCTGGCGGCCTCCGCGATCGCGCCCTCGGGGTCGTTCCGGTTCATGAACCCGTCTCCTCGGACACGCATCGGGTGCGCTGCACGCTGAGACCGGTGATGGACCCCTCCATGACGTCGCCGTCGCGCAGCAGCCGCCCCCAATGGATGCCGTTGCCGGCCGGGCTGCCGGTCAACACGAGGTCACCGGGCAGGAGTCGGGAAGTCCGCGAGATGTACGACACCAGCCTGGCGACTCCGAAGAGCATGTCCTTGGTGGACTCGTCCTGCATGGTCTCGCCGTTGAGCCTGAGCGTGACCCGCAGATCGCCGGGATCGGCGATCGACTCGGCGGGCACGATCCACGGACCGAGCGGGGTGAAACCGGGGGCGTTCTTGCTGCGCAGCCAATCGGTGCCGATGGCGGGCATGTCCCGGCGGAAGACGGTGGCACGGTCGGTGAGGTCGTTGGCGATGGTGTAGCCGGCGACGTACTCCAGCGCCTCGTCCGTGGACACCCGGTAGGCGGGTTTACCGATGACGGCCGCCAACTCCAGTTCCCAGTCCGGCTTTTCGGCCCAGTCGGGAAGCTGTACGTCGTCGTACGGCCCGGTGATCGCGCTGGGCAGGCCGATGAAGACGTACGGCAGGTCCTCGGCCGCCCGCCGGTCCATGAGAGCGGCGATCTCCTCGCGAGCCTCCTCGGCCGTGCGGGGGTCGTCGGGTGCGCGGTGGGCGACCTCAAGGTCGATCACGTGCTGCCGGTAATTCGCACCCGACTGGAAGACCTGCCGGGGCTCCACCGGAGCGTGCACCCGCAGGCCCAGGAGGGGCTGCCAGGCGGCCTTGTCGTCCCTCGCGAGGACGTGCAGGCGGGGCCCGGCCTCGTCCCAGCGTTCCAGGAGCGTGCGGATCGTCAGTTCGTGCTCGCCGAGCGCGGCGCGCAGGTCGAGGACGCTGCCGTCCGGCGTGACGAGAGCGGGAAACGGGACGCCGTCAGGGGCGGAAAGGGTGCCGAGGGCAAAAGGTCCGGCGAAAGAGGCGGACCTGGCTGCGGGTTTCACGAACGTGTCCTCCTGATTGCGATGGGACTAATCTGGCCGCAGCCTTTGGGATAACGGAAATCGATTATTTGGATGACGACCATCCGTCAGAGTTATCGTGTCGCCGCTTTCGCACGCTGGAGTGCCGCCGTGAACCTCGCAAGCCTTGATCTCAATCTGGTCGTCGCTCTGCGCGCCCTGCTGGAGGAGCGCAACGTCACCAGGGCCGGCCGGCGCGTCGGTCTGAGCCAGCCCGCGATGAGCGGCGCGCTCGCCCGGCTGCGCCGGCACTTCGACGACGACCTGCTCGCCCGCGTCGGCGGGCACTACGAACTGACGGCCCTCGGCCAAGTCCTGCTCGACCGCACCTCCACCGTCTGCGACCAGCTGGAACGCCTCTTCACCAGCCAGGCCGACTTCGATCCGGCGACGGAGTCCCGCGAATTCACCCTCGCCGTCAGCGACTACTCGGTGGCCGTCTTCGGCGCCGAACTCACCCGGATCCTCGACCGTGAGGCGCCCCTCATCCGCGTGCGCTTCGTCCAGATCCCGGCCGGCATCACCGAGATGGCCGGTGCCGTGCTGAGCACCCTGGACGGCGTGGTCATGCCGCACGGCATCATCAGCGACTTCCCGGTCACCGAGCTGTACGAGGACGGCTGGGTCTTCCTCGTCGCCGAGGACAACCCCGAGGTGGGCGACCGTCTCTCCCGTGACGACCTGGCGCGGCTGCCGTGGGTGACGTACCAGCGCGCCTACGACAGCCCGGCGGTCCACCAGCTCGGCATGCTCGGCATCGAACCGCGGGTGAGCGTCTCCGTCGACAGCTTCACGGTGCTGCCCTTCCTGGTCGCCGGCACCCACCGGATCGCCCTCGTCCCGGCACTCCTCGCCGAACGCCTGCACGGCACCGCACCGGTACGGATCATGACGCCGCCCTACGCGACCGTCCCCCTGCGGCAGGCGCTGTGGTGGCACCCCGTCCACACCCACGACGCCGGGCACATCTGGCTGCGGGACACGGCCGCCCGCGTGGCGTCGGCCGTGCGGACAGTCGCCATCCACAGCACGGATGGCGAGGATCCGGCAGTGCGATCACGTGAGGGGTAGTCGCCGGGAACGGCCTGGCTCATAGTCGGGGCAGTCCCCGACGCCCGCTGTCCCGGGCGTGTCCCCTGGTGTGCCGGTGCCCCGCTGCGTGGCCACACCGCAGCGGTCCTGCGCCGCACCCCTGCCACCACCCGTGGAGTTCGGCATGTCCAGACCCATTTCCCCGCCCACGCCCGCCGACAGACTGCGCCCGAGTACCGAGAGCGCAGGGCCGCTGCGCGCCGTGCTCCTGATGGCGGGCAGCTGTCTGCCGGTGCTGGGCGCCGTCCTCCTCGCGCCGGTCCTGCCCAAGATGCAGGAGCACTTCGCGGCCGTGCCGGGAGTGAAGACCCTCGTCCCGGTAGTCCTGACCATCCCCGCGCTCGCGCTCGCGCTGCTTGCCCCCTTCGCGGGCGTGATCGTGGACCGCCTCGGCCGGGTACGGCTGCTGGTCGGGGCGACGATTCTGTACTCGCTGCTCGGTACCGCCCCGCTGTGGCTGGATTCACTCGGCGCCATCGTGATCAGCCGGGTGCTGGTCGGCATCGTCGAGGCGGCCATCATGACCTGCTGCACCACGTTGATCGGCGACTACTACAGCGGTCGGACGCGCGACCGCTACCTGGCCCTGCAGACCATGTGCGCCTCCGTCTCCGCCACCGCGTTCTTCGTCATCGGCGGCGCCCTCGGCTCGGCGGGCTGGCGCGCGCCCTTCTGGATCTATGCCGTGGGCCTGCTGCTGGCCCCCGCCATGGCGGTCATCCTGTCCAAGCCCAGGCCGGCCGGCGTCGAGGAAGCCGAAGAACCCGCGGGCGAGAAGCGGCCGTTCCCCATTCGCCGGATGGCGGGCATCTGCGCATTGACCGTGTTCGGCGCGATGGTCTTCTACACCGTGCCCGTCGAGATGTCCTACCTGCTCGACGACCTGGGCGTGAAGTCCACCGGCGTCATCGGCCTGGCCACCGCGGTCGCCAGCGCCGCCACCGTGGTCGGTTCCATCGCCTTCACCAGACTGTCCGGCGGCCCGGTCGGCAGGCTGCCCCTCGTCTTCGCCCTCTGCGCCGCCGGTTTCGTGGTGATCGCCCTGGCGAACAGCCCGGTGGTCGTGGTCGTCGGCGCGGTGCTCAACTGCCTCGGCACCGGCATGCTGTTGCCCTCGCTGCTGACCATCGCGATGTCCAGGCTCAGCTACGCCGACCGGGGCCGCGGCACCGGACTGTGGACGGCCGCCTTCTTCGCGGGCGAGTTCATCAGCCCGCTCGTCCTGATCGGCCTGGAATCGGCCACCGGCAGCATGGCCCACGCCGTCGGTCTCCTCGGTCTCGCCTCGGCCCTGGTCGCCGGCGGGCTGCTGCTCGGCCGTCGCCGGTAACCGCTGTCCGGACTCCGAGGGGGATCCGGCGGGCCCACGCCGCCCGCCCGTCGCCAAGCTCGTCTCGATGCCTCCTGTCGGACGTCAGCCGGCCTGGACCAGGTGCTCGGGGTTGGGATGGGCGGTGAAGGTCGGGCTGCTGACCCCACCGTCGAAGTCTCATTCTCCGTAGGTCTCCAGGGAGTCGGTGTCGATCCGCGTGGGGCGGGCGTCCTCCTTCAGGACCAGGAGCTTCCCGGCGTGCAAGGCGACGCTGGTGTTCACCGCCCCCCGGCTCTTGCCCGCCACGGTGACGTGGTCGGTGTAGGGGTTGCGGTAGGCGCCGAACAGCGAACGGGGGGCGGCGCGTTCCAGCTTCAGCTTCTCGGTCCGCACATAGCGGCTGCGGTGGTCGACGTGGCCGTCGGCGAAGGTGAACATGCGCAGCATGCCGTCGCCGTTGCTCGCCGACCTGCTGAGTATCTCCACCGCGAGCGTCACATCGGCACTGCACACCCTGGAACGGGCCGGCCTCCTCACTAGGACGCCCCAGCCCGACGACGGACGCATGCTCGTCGTCGCCCTCACCGAGCAAGGCGAGACCGTCATCGACGAGTTCTTGCACTGGTGGACCGCGCATCGCCAGAAGAGCTGGCTGGAGCACCTGCCCCCCGAGGAGGAGCTCACCCTCGCGCGTCTGCTCGCCAAGGTCTCCCGGCATCAGCCCCAGCCGCTCACCGAACGCCAGCGACGGCTGATTCCGCCGCACTGACGCCCTCAGCGCGGGGCGCCCGGCCGCCGGGAGTGCCTCGCTGGGCGGCGGGAGCCGGACACCGCACGTCAGCGGGCCACCGCACCACTCCCCCGCTCCCCCACTCCGCCGCCGTCGCGGATCCGGCGGAATCCCAGCTGTCGAGCGGCGTGAGCGCCGCCGCGAAGGAATCGGCGAGCGGTGCGTTCAGGACGCCAATGGGTCGGACGGCCGATGAGGCGCGAGAGATCGCCGGTGCGGACGGCCAACTCGCCCTGACCCACCACGTCGCCTCGGAGAAGGGGGAACTGATCCACAGCGAGGACGTGCCGGACGCCTGTGCGTCGCTCAAGCACGACTTCGCCCTCACCGAGCGGTACGTGGTCTTCGTCGAGGGAACGGTGACCTTCGACCCCACCGAGACCTCGGGCATCCCCTACGCCTGGAAGGACGAACAGCCCGCCCGGATCGGTGTGCTGTCGCGTCGTGCTGGAGGGGCCCACCGTGGACCGGGAGGGCTTCCGGCGGTCCTGGAACTGGTGGGTGGGCGCACCGGGGCGCGGAGCCACCCCCAACTCCCGTTCCTTCAACCGGCAATGGGCGAACGGATCGTCGACGACCTGGTCGTGGAGTTTCCCACCATCAACGAGGAACTCACCGGCCGCAGGCACCGCTACCAGTACGCGATCTCCTTCCCGGACGACCGAGGTGCCGGGAACTTCGGCGTCGTCAAGTACGACCGGACCACCGGAACCCGCTCCCTTCTGAACGTCGGCGACGGGCGGCTGCCCAGCGAGGCGGTCTTCGTACCCGCCGAGCACGGCACCTCGGAGGACGACGGCTATCTGCTGACCGTCGTGAGCGACCTGCACGCGGACACCGCCCAGCTCCTCGTCCTGGACGCCACCGACATCAGGGCCGCGCCCGTCGCCACCGTGCACCTGCCGCGCCGGGTCGCCGCCGGAATCCACGGTTCCTGGATCCCGGACCAGGACTGACGCCTCGTAGAACCCAGCCGACACCACCTGAAGAGAAGGAAACCGTGAAGGACATCGACCGCTCGGCCCCCGTCGTCGAGCTGACCACCACCATCGAGGCCGCCCCCGCAACCCTCTGGGCCCTGCACACCGACGTCAATGCCTGGCCGAGCTGGAACGCGGGTATTGAACCGCCCCGGTTCGAATGGAGACTCGATTTCATGAAGGGATCGAGTCGTGGCACGACCTTCCCGTTACCCGCTCGAGCTCCGCCGTCGCGCGGTGCGCATGGTCGCCGAAGTAGGCGACGACTACCCGAACGAGACGGCCACCCTGCAGGCGGTGGCCGAGAAGCTCGGCATCGGCTCCCGCGAGACGCTGCGGAACTGGGTGAAGCAGCACGAGATCGACGCGGGGACACGTCCGGGGACGACGACGGAGGAGTCCGCCCAGCTCAAGGCGTTGAAGAAGGAGAACGCCGAACTGAAGCGGGCCAACGAGATCCTGAAGGCCGCGGCGAGTTTCTTCGCGGCCGAGCTCGACCGGCCACACACACGCTCGTAGCGTTCATCGACGAGCACCGGGACCGTTTCGGCGGCGTCGAGCCGATCTGCAGGACGCTCACCGAGCACGACTGCAAGATCGCCCCTTCCACCTACTACGCCCACCACAGACGGCGGAGCACGCCGTCGGCCAGGACCGTGCGGGACGCCGAACTGAAGGAACAGATCAGCGAGGTCTTCGAGGCCAACTACCACGTCTACGGGGCGAGGAAGATCTGGCGTGAGCTGAACCGGCAGGGACGCCGCGTGGCCCGCTGCACCGTCGAACGCCTGATGCGTGAACTCGGCATCACTGGGGCGGTCCGTGGTAAACGCGTGATCACTACGCTGCCCGGCGGGCAGGCCGAACGGGCGCCGGACCTGCTGGACCGCGACTTCGTCGCTGCCGCCCCGAACCACTGCTGGGTCGCGGACTTCACCCACGTGAAGACCTGGGCCGGTGTTGTCTATGTCGCCTTCCTCGTGGACACGTTCTCCCGCCGGATCGTCGGCTGGTCCGCGGCCACCGTGAAGGAAACGGTCTTCGTCCTGGACGCTGTGGAGATGGCGATCTGGCAGCGCGACCGCGACCAACACCCAGTTCAGCCAGGCGAGTTGATCCACCACTCGGATGCCGGGTCGCAATACACGAGTTTCCGGCTCGCCGAGCACCTGGACGCCCCCGGCATCGCCGCCTCGATCGGATCGGTCGGCGACGCCTACGACAATGCCCTGATGGAGAGCACGATCGGCCTGTACAAGACCGAGCTCATCAAGCCCCGACGGCCCTGGAAGTCGCTCTCCCAGGTCGGGTCGAGTTGGCCACCGCAGAGTGGGTCGACTGGTACAACCACCGCCGACTCCACGGTGAGATAGGGCACGTTCCGCCCGTCGAGTACGAAGCCAACCACTACATGGAATCCACGAAACCCCAGGTCACAACCATAATCTGAGATCTCTATCGAACCCGGGGCGGTTCAACGCGCGGTGGCGCTGTTCCCCGACGTCGCATATCTGGCCGAGGTAGGCGAGCCGATCAGCGGGATCATGGCCATGTCCGGCATGGAGAGCAGACACCGGCGGTTCGTGATCGGCGGCCGGCCGGTGGCGACCGGAGTGCTGAGCGTCGGCGACGCCTGGGCGACCACCAACCCACTCTTCGGCCTGGGCATGTCGATGGGCGCCCTGCACGCCACCGCCCTGCGTGACCTCCTGCGCACGTCGGGCCCCGACGAGCCGGCGAAACTCGCCCTGCGGTTCGACGAGTTCACCCGGACCTCCCTGGCCCCGGTCCAGCAGGCCCTGGCCGACTGGGACCGGCACCGGCTCGCCGAGATCGACGCCGCCATACGCGACGTCCCGATCCCGTACGAGACCGACGACCGCGACTGGCACTTCAGGAGGGCGCTGGACACCGCCAAGCTGCGGGATCCCGAGCTGCTGCGGGCCTTCGCGGACACCGGCTCGCTGCTGGCGACCGCCGAGGAGACGTTCACCGACCCCGGCCTGGCGGAAAAGGTCGCCGAACTCGGCCGCAAGGCGCCGCACTACTCCGACCCGGGCCCCTCACGCGCGGAACTCCTCACCGCGATCGCCGGCCCGGTCACGTGAGCCCCTGAGGGCCGGGCCGGCGCCCGCCGGTGGACGCCGGCCCGAGTACTGCTCAAACCGGTCCTCTTCGACATCGCCAGACCCTGGCCCCGAGGTCATGCCGATGTCTTGCGATGCGCTGCGCTGCGCGGCCGTCGGTGGAAGACCAGGCTCGCGAACTAGGCCCTGTCTGGAATTCGAATCACGAGTGTGGTGCGATGCTGCGGAGCCAGAGCATCGCACCACACAGGTGCAGTCCGGCCTCGTAGCTCTCCGGGGTCTTGTCGTACCGGGTAGCGATACCGCGCCAGTTCCGCAGCCGGTTGATGCACCGTTCCACGGTGTTGCGCTCTTTGTAGAGTGTCGCGTCGTGCGAGACTGGCCGCCCGCCGGCCCTGCCACGCTTCTTGCGGTTCGCAGCCTGGTCGGCCTTCTCCGGGATCACGGCTCGGATCCCGCGTTGTCGCAGGTAGCGGCGGTTGCGTCGGGACGAGTACGCCTTGTCCGCGGCCACTGCATCCGGCCGGGTCCGCGGGCGCCCGACCGGGCCGCGCACTTTCACCCGTTCCAGGACCGGGGCGAACTGCGGACTGTCGCCGGCCTGCCCGGGCGTGAGGACGAACGCAAGCGGGCGACAGCGTCGGTCGTCCGCCACATGGATCTTGCTCGTCAGTCCGCCCCGGGAACGCCCCAGCTCGGCGGCTTTCAAGCGGGCCCGGTGTCGTCGGTGGACCCGTCGCCGCTCGACGCGCGCCTCGTCCTCGGCCTGTCCGTCCTGCGTTCTTTGCTCCTTGTCCTCGCCCCCTTTTCGGCCTCGACGGCCATTTCCAAGGCCGCCAACTGCTCGGGGTCCAGGGCCATCCCGGCGGCGTGGTGGTGGGCCCGGGCGGTCGCAGAGTCCACGCTGACCAGGCCCAGATCAGCCTGGCCGCGGGCAGCGGCCTCGGCGATCACTGTGTGCATCAGGTCCTGGAAGACGCCACGCGTCGCCCAGATCCGGAAGCGGTCGTACGCGCTCTGCCAGGGCCCGAACTCGGTCGGCAGGTCACGCCAGGGGCTACCGGTCCGGAACCGCCACATCACCGCGTTGAAATGTTTCCGCAGGTCGGGGATGGGCCCAACCGCGGCAATCGGGAGATGGGGCTCGATCAGGGCCCACTGCTCATCGGTGAGATCGCCTCGCGCCATGACTGACGGCCTATCAAGACCGAGCCCCCGCGCGCAGGCGATCTACCGAACTCCTGATCCGAGCTCCAGACAGGACCTAGGGGACGTCCGATGGGTTGCCTGACCGCGCTGTTGGGCGGCACTGCCCGCACGGCCATCCTGAGTGGTGGTGACCTTGAACAACCCCCGCCAAACTCCCTCTTGGATGAGTCTCTAATCGTCGCGGAGCCTCAGCAGGCCATCGCATATGGTGGTCGAGCTGAGGTGCCCGCCGACTGGTCGACCACCTTCGTGGAAGGTGATCGACTGTTGAGGCCGACGTTTCCTGTTCAGGTGCTTCTTGTGATCTTGTCTTTAGTATCGGCGCTGCTGGTCGCGGTGGTAGCGGGCGTGCTTTCACACGCGGCAGGGGTCCAGGCGGCCGGTGCGGTGCTTTACAGCGGCAGCGCGTTCACCGCCTGGATGACGTTGTGCGTCACCGTGCTGACCGCGCTCGGCTTGCTCGGGGCCCCGGGAGAGAGCGGGCATCCGCACAGTCCCGGCGAGTGAGAGCTACCCGGCGTTCAGGAATGTAGGACGGATGCTGCGCGGCGCTCTCCGCGAGGACGTCTGGCCGGCGGCCGACCCCCAGAACGTGAGCGCCCGCGCCGGCGAACATGGCTGCGGTCGCGCGTCCGATCCCCGATCCGGCTCCGGTCACGATCACGACTTGATCGGCGAAGTGACTGTTCATCGGCTCTGGTACGGACACAGCACACCCCAGTGTTCGATGTTCGTCGAATATCGATTGACGTTGCATGTGGGTACGAGAGACCCCCAACACCCCGACCCCGGCGACATCACACTCATCCGCGTGCTCGCCGCGCTCAGCGACCCGATCCGGCTCGGTCTCCTGCGGCTACTGGCCGATGGCCAGAACGTGGCTGGGGGAACTGCGGACACGCGTTGGTAAATCCACCTTGAGTCACCATCTGAAAGTCCTGCGGGACGCGGGCATCACCCGCACCCGTCAGGAAGGCACCCGCTGCTTCGTCCAACTGCGCCGTACCGACCTTGACACCCGGTTCCCACACCTGATGGCAGCACTGCTCTCCGTGGCGGCCGCCGACCGTATCGGCGAAGACGTCACCGCGACCAAGTGATGGTCATCCGGGGCCGACCACTCAGTTCCCATCATTCGGTTCGGGTCGCAAGGTCGTGGCCGCCCCGGGGGCCATGTCCTCGGGGGCCGACGCCGCAGAACCCTCGTGCCGCGGCGGAGCGATCACGAGACGGGACGGTGCGGGGACGAACGACGCCTGGGATGCCGGGGCTTTCTCGCGGCCCCCGTTGGCGATGACGACGGCGATGTAGGGCAGGCCGATACCAAGGACCAGCGCGACAAGCGCAACGGGCCGTTCGACGTTCCACAGAGTGGCAGCCAGGATCACCGACACCGTACGCACCGACATGGCAATGACGTAGCGTCGCTGCCGACCGCGGACGTCCTCGTTCAGCCCCTTCCGCGCCGCGGTGATCCGGAAGACCTGGACGTTGTTCTGCTTGCTGATCACGCTTCATCGCCTGCCTGTCTTGGCACTTCCTGGTCACTGGATCCTGTGCTGCGCACGCTGGGTTGAGCTTCCTGTCGACGAGGACATACCTGCTGTACGTATTGACAGCATCGCCGCCGCATCTGTGACAGCGGTCCCCGCGAAGGCCCTCGTCACATGCGGACGAGCTGTCCGGTCGGCGTGCTGTGAAGGCGCAGGTACTCGTCGTCACCAGGGGCGGGCCGGGTTGACCGAACTCGCCGTCCCCTCCGCGATGGGCAGCAGAGACAGGAGTTGCAGGTTGGTGTGGCTCTCCGTGCCCGGTACCGCTGTGTAGACGACGAGCCGCTGCGACTGCTCCGGGTCCACGAGCGTCTGGCAGTGCAGTTCAAGCGCCCCGACCTGTGAGTGCAGAAAGCGTTTGGAGGCGCAGTGGGGCCCCAGGACAAGGTGCTCGTGCCACAGGCCGACGAATTCGGGGCTCTCCTGGTTGAGTGCGTCAACCAGCTTCGCGGCACGGGAGTCTTCGCCGTCGTGTGTATAAGCGACGTGGAGGTCCGCTGCCATCAGACGGCTCTGTGCGGCGTGATCGCTCTCGGGATGTACGAGCCGGGAGGCCGGGTCGGTGAACCAGCGGTAGTGGGCGCTGCGCGCCAAGCCCGTGTAGGCGGTCTCGTTGCCCAGGAGCGCAACCGCGGGCCGTGTTTGCTTCAGGGTTTCGCCAAGGTGGTTCATCACCTGGGCGGGGGTGTCTTCCAGACGGTCCAGGATGCGCATGATTCCTGGACTGATGTGGTCACCGCGCCGCACCCGGCGAGGTGCGGTGTGGCCGGCGATCCAAAACAGATGGTCTCGCTCTTCCAACGACAGATGCAGACCTCGGGCTATTGCGGCAAGCACCTGTTCAGACGGGTGAGGACCCCGCGGTTGTTCGAGCCGGCTGTAGTAGTCGACTGATATGTCGCCCAGGGCCGCGACTTCCTCGCGGCGCAGTCCACCCGTGCGCCTGCGACGTCCACGGGGCAGACCCACGTCCTCAGGCTGCAGTGCCTCTCGGCGCGCCCGCAGGAACGCCGCCAGTGCTGCTCGGTCTGCCATAGCTTCCCCTTCTCATTCACACGGTGCCATGCCGACTTCGACGAGTGTGTCGGCGCCGGGGGGCTGGGGGGCCGGGGGCCGGGGGCGAGCCGGCCTGAATGGATCCGGTGCGTGGAAGGCGGCTGCGGCCGGCGGGTGGGGTGCCGCGTGCCGAGCCGGTTCGCGGCGGCTTCCACGGTCTGCGCTAGCAGGACGGCAATGGTCATCGGCCCGACACCGCCGGGATCCGGAGTGAAGGAGCATCCCGGCCGGTTTGCCGGGAATCGCGCTGCGACCCACCACGACTGCATGCTTGCCGGCGAGGCCGACGTCGTACGCCTGCCCACCTCTGCCCGGTGACGTCAGTGCACGTCAACATTCCTGACGCATCCACACGCCAGATGCCTCCCGAACTCGCAGACCGGTACTGCTGCTGGAAGCGAACGAAGCCGCCGCCAGCATGATCACCGAAGGACGACCTTGCTGGCGGCAGTCGGACATCGTTGTGTCACGCGGTCAAAATTTCCGCAAACACAGACTAGTGCCGCATCAGGCATCGTTCGCCCTGTTGTGACGCGCCGTCCGGGTGTCGGTCCGGGCGGCGCGGACACGCCATGCTGTCCTCGTGGCAGAACGAGTACAGGTTCGGGAGATCGATGACGACGAGGGCCGGCGGCTGCTGCGGATCATCCGCAGAGGCACCGGGTCGGTGGTGACCTGGCGGCGGGCCCAGATGATCCTGCTGTCCGCGCAGGGCATGCCCGTGGCGAGGATCGCCGAAGTGTCGTTCACCAGCGACGACCGGGTCCGCGATGTGATCCACAACTTCAACACCGATGGCTTCGACTCCCTCTACCCCAAGTACAAGGGCGGCCGGCCGAAGACCTTCACGCTGCCCGAGCGCCGCGAGATCAAGAAGATCGCCAAGTCCAAGCCCACCGAGCACGACCTGCCGTTTTCCACCTGGAGCCTGACCAAGCTGGCGGACTTCCTGGTCGCCGAGGGGGTGGTCGACGACATCAGCCACGAGGGCCTGCGCATCCTGCTCCGCGAGGAAGGCGTCTCCTTTCAACGCCTGAAGACCTGGAAGACCTCCCGAGACCCGGACTACGCCGCCAAGAAGGCCCGCGTCGAGCACCTCTACGCGATCGCCGACGGCGAGGTGATACCCGAGGACGACGAGCCCGAAGTGGTCTTCTGCATGGACGAGTTCGGTCCGCTCAACCTGATGCCCCACCCCGGCCGGCAGTGGGCCGAGCGCGGCGGCAGGCACAAGGACCCCGACCGCGACCCCCGCCGCAGACGCCGGGCCACCTACAACCGCTACGGCGGAGTACGGCACCTGTTCGCCGCCCTGGACCTGGCCAAAGACAAGCTCTACGGCCACATCAAGCCGATCAAGAGGCGGACGCAGTTCCTGGAGTTCTGCCGCTACCTGCGCACCCTCTACCCGGTCGACGTCCGCATCGCGATCGTCTGTGACAACTTCTCCCCGCACCTGACCACGAAGAAATGCCAGCGGGTCGGCACCTGGGCGGCCGCGAACAACGTCGAAATCGCCTACACCCCGACCAACAGCTCCTGGCTCAACCGCATCGAAGCCCAGTTCACCGCCCTGCGCTACTTCACCCTCGACGGCACCGACCACGCCACCCACAAGGAACAGGGCAGCATGATCCGCCGCTACATCATCTGGCGAAACCACCACGCCGACGACCAGCGCCTACGCGCCGTCGTCGACAGGGCGAACGTTGCCTGACGCGGCACTAGTTGTCTTCCCAGTGCCGTGTGGCGGTGGTCGCGGTGACGTCATTGGCGTAGACGAGTGCCACGCGGTGGTTGTACTGGATGGTGTACATCTTCTTGCTGCCGATGACGACCGTTCCGGATGAGGCGAAGTAGTCGTCGGTGGCTGTCGCCGGCTGGGTGGCGACGTAGGCCTGGCCCGCCGGAACCGAGTACATGCTCAACGGTGCTTGCGTCGACGCGCCCAGGCCGGCGGGGTACTCGGACTTGTCCGGGTAGCTGGATCCGTAGACGGCCACGGGTGTGGTGCCTGCGGGCTCGATGATCTTCACGCCGTAGACGGGCCGGGTGTTTTTGCCTGCGGGGTTGTGGAACCAGACCTTGGCGCCGCTGTACCAGACGGCAGTCCAGTCGCCCTGAACCTCGGCGACGACGAACTGCTGGCCGGCCTGTGCGGTGCTGCCCCAGTCGTTGATTCGATTCGTGCCGGCAGCGGTCCCGTGGATCGCCTGGTCACCGAAGAGAGGTGCCTCCGCGTCGGGAGCGGTGCGCAGGTACACGAAGTTCGACGCCTGCTGCTTGTCTGTGCAGGATGTCGTGGCGCCCGTCGGATCGTCGGACGGGCAGACCTGGACCGTCTGCACATTGTCGTCGAAGGGCGGGTCGATGGATACGACCGAGCCCTCGGACGGGACGCTGTGCAGTCCACTGATGGGACGGCCGAGCAGACGCATGAAGTGGTCCCAGTCCCAGCCGTTGCCCGGATCCCAGTGCATGCCGGACACCAGCGAGGAGTTCGGCCCGGCAACGTTGTCGTGGCCCACGATGTGCTGACGGTCCAGGGGGATGTCGAAACGGTCCGCAAGGTACGTCACGAGGTCAGCCGTGGCCTGGTACTGCGCCTCGGTGTACCAGGTCGCGCCCTGCACGGCGTATCCCTCATGCTCGATACCGATGGAGTGCAGGTTCGTGGAGTAGTTGCCCGCGTGGAAGGCGATGTTCTTCGTGGGCACCATCTGCGTCACCGCACCGTCCGAGGACCGCATCACATAGTGCGTCGAGGCGACGTTCTTCGGGTCTGCGAGTCCCGCGACCCCGGAGTCGTAGGAGCCCTCCAGGTCGTGAATGACGATGGTGTCGATCCGTATGCCGTTGGCGGGCCGGTTCGAGACCTGGCCGCCGGCCGGAGAGCCGGCGACAAAGGTGCAGGCCACCGTCGACGGACATTCGGTGTCGGCGTCTGTCGTGGCCTTGAGCCGCAACTGGTCGATCTGCGCATCTGCAGTCCGCACCGAAGGGCTGGCTTTCAGCCGGACCTGCTGACCGTCGTCGGTGACACGGGCAGCTCCGTTGCGGATGGTGCCGTAGACGCGGTTCGCGAAGCGAACGGCCCCCTGCCTCTGGGGCGACTGGCTGTAGCGGGCCACGGCGCCGTACCACTGCGACGGGTCTGCCGGCGTGCCGTCAGTTACCTGCTTCGCATAGGAGGCAAGTAGCGCCGCACCGCCTCGAATGTTCTCTGCGGGGTCCTTCCGCAGTGTCTCCGGGCTCTGTCCGGTGAGTTTCGCGGCAGCCTGCAGCGTGTGCAGGGCCGGATTCGAGGCGAGGGAGGCAAGGTCACTGCGTCCCGCGGCACCCGCGTCACCTCCGGCGAGCATGGCCGGGGTGACGTCGGTGAGGTGCATGGGCCCAAAGCCGCCGTCGGTGCTGGGCTGTGCGCCGTGTGACTGCCACCCTGACTCCTGGTAGGCCACGCCGAGCAGGACGCTGACGGGAACGTGGTACTCAGCGGCTGCCGCCATGAAGTCCTGCTGCCGGGAGTCGCCGTGGGAGTCGCCGGCACCCTCGGCCAGCGCAGTGAACGGCAGCGTAGCAAGGCTCCCTGCTACCAGCGCGCCGATCGCAAGGGCGACCGAGGGACGGAGCCGCACTCTTCTCTTGTGCAAGATGCTGATCCTTATGCGGTTGAAAACCTGTCGAAGAAGTCACCGCCGGGCGGTCGAGCAGCCCAATCGCTGGAACGGTCCGGAGGCGCCGATGCCAACATGACAGGCCAGCCAGGCGAGTTGTGACACCGATGCTACGGATCGGAACGCCTTGCGGTGCCGGGACTTCGACCCGCCGACCCAGCAGCACAGATGGCCGGCCACCCCTCAGCGATCGGGCCAGTCGGGGCGATCACTTCCCCTCCGGCGGATGCTGTACTGCTGCAGCAGTGTGTCCGCCGCAACCAGCGCCTGCTCGGCGGTGCGCACTCCGGTCATGACACACAGCGTGTACTTCGCGTCCTCCAGAGCCCGGCTGGTCCGGCCCGTGGGACAGACGTCGTACTCGATCCGCGCTTGCGCGAACCGGGCAAGCGCAATACGCACTTCCTTCTCCACAGGAACGATCACTGCGGTTCCCTCTCCCTCTTGCAGCACAATCCTTCAGGCACCCTTATTCCTCCGGCATGTTGGCCAACCGCACGCCAACTCCCCAACAGAGGGCGCAAAAATGGAGCCTGCCTTCACACGCACTGATTCGGCGAGACGGCGGCTCACTTGGCCGCCCTCACACAAGGACCACCCAGAGCACCTGTTTGTGACACCACGGCGGGAGGAACGAACTTTCACGCGCTGACCGCTCGCCAACACAGTGTCACACCTGGGACAGGCACTCGGTCTCTATGGTCGGGCTGCACCGGCCGGAGCTCAAAGTCCCTTCCTGGCCACGGATTTACTGTGGCACGACCGATACTCGACGGCAGAGACACACGGGACAACATCTCATGGTGCGTTTCATGGATAAATCAAAGGTCCAATCCAGGCGCGGGACTTTCGCGAGACGCATCTGGTTCCAGAGGCTGCCCGACCAGCCGACGATAACGACCCCCCACCTCCGGCACTCCGAGGCCTTCCTCAACGCCGAACGTGCACGCCTTGCCGCCCAGCCGGGTCTTGGATTTGCCGGGCTACTGGTAGTCGTTCCACTGGCCGCACTGCTCGCCTTCGGACCGGACGGCGCCGAGAGCGCAGTGGTCATCCTCTCGCCACTGATGACGTTCGCACTGCCGGTTCTCTCCATGGTCGCGTTCTGGTGGGAGGACTGGCCGGGTTCGACCCTGCGCCCTGGTTGGTCGGCCCTTGTGGACACGCTTCTCATTGCAGCGGCGGGTGTGGCCCTGGCGGCCGTCGGCCAGATGATCGTGGGCCATTTCGACGTGTCCGGTCTCTTCGACTCCACCCCGGAACTCGGCAGCGCACCGTTGTACCCCGCCGCAATACCGCTGGGACTCACGGTCTTCACCGCGATGCTGCAACTCACCCTCGTGGGCGAGGGCTGGCCGTTCAAACGACTGCCCAGGCTGGTCGCGGGTTTCGCAGCGCTGGCACTCTCCTGGGGACTGGCTCTCCTCGTGCAATACACGGCGTACAAATTTCACGCGCCGACGGGCTCCGGCCTGATCAGTCAGGATGGTCCCTTCTCGCACGAGGACCTCAGTGCCGTGTTCGCACTGTGCGGGGCGTGGCAGGTTTGTTCTTCATCGTTTGGCGTGGCTGGCCGTTGAACAAATTCGACCGGCGATGGCTTCGGATCACTCTGAGGAATCTGCTCGTTTTCGCCGGAACGGCGTTCAGCTTCGCACTGCTCGACGGTTTGTTCGGCGTGGCGGCACGTACCATCCTTGCCACCGTTACCATTTTCAGCGCAGCCGCGCTGCTGGTGGCCATGCTCTTCGAGGGAGCCTTCCGCTCCCGGATGTCCGCGGCGTGGGAGCGTGCGACGACTCTCTTTGTCTCGGTGATTGTGGGTGCCGGGCTCTTCGGCGGGCTGATCACCTTGCGGGCACGCTCACCTGAACAACCTCGAGCGCCGAGGGATGGGTGTCGCATGTCTGCGTGAACGCCCTGGGCGCGGGCGTGCTTTTGCATGTGGGTGTCAGCCGCCGTTGGCCTCTGAAGGGTACGACTGCGCCTGTGCAGTGACCGGCTGCACAGAACCGCAGCTCACCGTGACATCATCGTTTCGGCCTTGATCGACTACGGTGTTGTTATGCTCCCGTACGGGGGTCAAGGTGAGCGGACAGGGTCGTATGCAACTGCGCGGTCGGCACCGCGAGTGCAATGCGCTTGAAGAGCTGGCGTCGAAAGTCGAGGCCGGACAGAGCTCAGCTCTTGTCCTACGCGGTGAGGCCGGCATAGGAAAGTCCGCTCTGCTCGATCATCTGGCCGGGCACGTCGCCGGATACCGCGTCGCCCGCAGTGCGGGTGCCGAGTCGGAGATGGAACTGCCGTTCGCAGGCCTGCACCAGTTGTGCGCGCCGTTCCTCGGTCACGCCGACTCCCTTCCGCTCCCGCAGCGAGAAGCGCTGACCACGGCGTTCGGGGTCAGCACCGGCCCACCACCGGACCGGTTCCTGGTCGGTCTCGCCGTGCTCGGACTGCTGACCGAGGTGGCCGCCGAAAAGCCGCTGTTCTGCCTGGTGGACGACGCGCAGTGGCTCGACCGGGTATCCGCACAGACTCTGGCCTTCGTGACACGGCGGATGCTCGCCGAACCCCTCGCACTGGTGTTCGCCACGCGTGAACTGAAGGCACGCGACGAGTTCGCCGGACTGCCTGAACTGACGATCGACGGCCTCGACAACAGCGACGCCCTCGTGCTTCTGGCTTCGGAGGCCGGCGGTCTCCTGGACGAACGAGTCCGCGACCGAATCCTCGCAGAAGCCCGCGGCAACCCCCTCGCGCTTCTGGAACTTCCGCACAGCCGGGAAGAGACGGAACCCCTTGACGGTTTCGGCCTGCCGGACCCCGGACCGGTGACCGGCCGCATCGAGCGGAGCTACCTCGAGCGGGTCCGCTCGCTCCCGCCCGCGACGCAGCGACTGCTGCTGGCAGCCGCCGCCGAACCGATCGGGGACGTGACACTCCTCAGACGCGCAGCGGCGCTCCTGGACATCGATCCTGAAGCGGCAGGCCCGGCAGTGGCAGCGGGGCTGTTCGACATCGGCGCTCTGGTGCGTTTCAAGCATCCGCTTCTGCGCTCGGCAATCTACCGGTCGGCCGATCTCGCGGAGCTGCGAGAGATCCACCGCGTCCTGGCAGCGGTGACCGACCCCGGCCACGATCCCGACCGTCGTGCATGGCACCTGGCACGATCAACGGTGCGGCCCGACGAGGAGATCGCCGCCGAACTGGAGTCATCCGCCGTGCGGGCGCAGGCGCGCGGCGGCACCGCCGCGGCCGCGGCGTTTCTCGCACACGCGGCTGTATTGACTCCGCAGCCACAACGGAAAGCGACGCGTGCCCTCGCGGCAGCGCAAGCGAAGCTTCGGGCCGGTGCACCAGCCGCGGCGCGTGATCTGCTGTCCCTCGCCGAGAGCGGGGTCCTGGACGAGATCGGTCACGCTCGCGTGCACCTCACCCACGCTCAGATCGCCTTCGTCGGCAGCCGCGGCGCCGAAGCGCTCCCCCTCCTGCTGGCCGCCGCGCAGCGCTTGGTCCCGCTCGACGTCGGCCTGGCTCGCGAGACGTTTCTGGACACCGTGTCAGCAGCCATGTTCGCAGGTCGCCTCGCTGTTGGGGCTACGGTGCGAGAGGTGGCGGAAGCAGCGCACAGGACGTCACCGTCCGGCACACGGCTGTCACGCAATGCCGACCTTCTCATGGACGCCTTGGCCCCCCGGTTCACCAGTGGGTACCGTGCCGCCGTCGCCGGCGCGCGTGACGCGGTGACCGGGCTCCGTCAGGAGACCGACCCCGAGCAGGTCCTGCGCTGGTCATGGTTGGGCGGCGCCCTCGCTGCCGATATGTGGGACGACGAAGGTTGGACTGAGCTGGCGACACGCCACGTGCAGACCACCCGCACCGTCGGCGCGCTGACAGAGTTGCCCCTCGCGCTCCACTCACGGTCAGTCGTCCACACGTTCGCCGGTGAACTGGACGCGGCGGAACTACTCATCGCGGAGAGCCTCAGTGTCCAGGAGGCCGCCGGCAGCAACAGCTTCACGCCCTACGGAACGATTACCCTCGCCGCCTGGCAAGGAAGGGAACGCGAGGCCGTAACGCTTATCAGGGCCAGCCAGGACGAGGCCATCAATCGCGGTGAAGGCGCCGGCCTGTCCGTCGGCCATCGGGCCGCAGCAGTGCTCTACAACGGTTTGGGCCGATACGAGGAGGCATTCGACTCCGCCCGTCAGGCGAGCGCGCACCCGCAGGATGTCGCCGTATACAACTGGGGATTGACTGAACTGGTGGAGGCCGCAGTTCGCAGCGGTCACCGTGAGGCGGCCGAGGCCGCACTGGCCGAACTGACCCGGGCCACCGAAGCCGCGGGCACGGCCTGGGCCTTGGGGGTTCAGGCACGCTCGCAGGCTCTGCTCGGCCAGGAGGACTCTGCCGAAGAGCTCTACCGCGAGGCTATCGAGCGACTCGGACGTACTCGGGTCAGGACGGATCTGGCACGGGCACACCTGGTGTACGGCGAATGGCTGCGCCGGCAGAACCGCCGCGTCGACGCCCGCGAACAACTTCGCGTGGCGCACACCCTCTTCAGTCAGTTCGGCGCCGGCGCGTTCGCCGAGCGCTCCGTCCGTGAACTACGGGCCGCCGGCGAGACCGTGACCCGGCGGACCGGTGCCGCCCCGGCGACGCTGACCCCCCAGGAAGCGCAGATCGCGCAGCTGGCCCGTGCGGGGCTCACCAACACCGAGATCGGCGCACAGCTGTTCCTCAGCCCGCACACCGTGGAATGGCACCTGCGCAAGGTGTACGCCAAACTCAACATCACTTCTCGCCGGCTCCTGCCCAGGGCGCTCTGACCGATTGACGGACCGCCCCAGGGGCTCTCCACGAGGTGACCACGGAGACACCTACGGCCTGTCAAGGGCGCGACCAGGTACCTCTCTGCGTGAACCTGATGTCAGCCGCCCTTCAAGGGGGAAATCGCTGACTCAGTCCGGTCGACACTGCAAACGCCCCGGGTCTCTAAGAAAAGGGACGGTAATCAATCCATGGGGTAGACCAGAAACGGCGCCGATGAGTCCGACCACGTTCTTACGCCGCCCGCGCCCCGGCCGGCCTCGCGGCTCGAACTGTCGGGCCGGTCTCCGACAGGAGGACCCGCTCCAGGCGGTCCAGGTCGCCTCCCTGTGCCGCCGCGAGGAAGGCCTGCACAAGACAGCGATGGCTGATGGAGTCCACCGGTTGCCGGTGACGCTTCGCACCCAGTCGCCGTTGTGCGCGAGTGACCTGCTGCCTGGCGTTGGCGACGCTGAGATGCAGAAGGCCGGCAATCCGCTCGTACGGATAACCGAACCCCTCCCGGAGGACGAACGCTGTGCGCTGCGGAGGTGTCAACGTCTCCAGAAGCAGCGAGACCGCTCGCTCCACGGTGTCTTGCTGCTCGGCTGCTGATTCCGGGCTGGGGCCCGGGTCCAACGCCTCCGGAAGCCAAGGGGTGGCACTGCGTTCCCGGCGTCTGTAAGCCGATTGAACCGAGTTGATCGCCAACCTGACGGTGATCGTCCGCAACAGCGCCTGAGGGGATCGTACGGACGTTCGATCGGTGCGCTGCAGTCGCAGCCATACCTCCTGGACCACCTCTTCGGCCTCGTTCTCGTTGTCGAGGATGCGATGGGCGATCTTGAGGAGTGCCGGCCGATTCCGCAGGTATATGGACGCCGCATCCTCCAGATCGTCAATGGTCGAGGGCGATGCGTGGCCCCCGTCCATCGGCAAGCGTCTGGCTTCGAGCAGGTACCTGTCCATGGTCGGATCCTCCGCTGGGTGGGTCAGCAACCTGGAAATTCGAGCTGCGACCAACCTCGCGCCGACACGGCGTAGCCCGCGCCTTCAAGACTCCGTGGGACCCCGTGGGGGACTGCGTGGTGATGCCGTGGTGGGTCCGTGGCCACCCCGCTCGGCCTGGGCTTGGACAGGCCCTACGCCGAGCGCGGGCGACGTGTCGAACACGGTCAACGTGTGGCCGTCAGACCTTCCGGCCGCACCGAAGAGATCTCTTTGCGGGAGGAGATACCCAATTTCGCGAACACCTTGCGCAAATGCCAATCGACCGTATGAGGACTGAGGAACAGTCGGGCGCCGATCTCCGGGTTGGTGAAACCCTCCTTGGCAAGCCGCGCGATCTCGACTTCTTTTGGCGTGAGGATCGCCGCCGCGACTGAGGCTCGTTTGCGCACCTTCGCTCCCGCCGCCTGGAGCTCACGTCGTGCGCGCTCCGCGAATGCCTCGGCGCCCGCCTCGCTGAGCATCTCGTGCGCTTCGCTCAGCCGTTCACGAGCGTCCGCCGGTCGGCCTTCACTTCGCAGCCATTCACCGTACCTGAGTCGGGCGCGGGCGCTGTCCATCCGGGTCTGCGTCCTGTCGAGCAGCTCGATGGCTTCTCGGTGCAGATCCTCGGCTGCCCCTCCGTCGCTCACCAGGGCACGGGTAGCGGCCGAAATACCGAGTGCCCAGGTGGTTTTGCTGGCCTGGGCCATCTCTTCGATCATCCGCGCGGCTTCGGCCGCCCTGGTTGTTCGCCCCGACCGTACGGCGGCTTCGACGAATTCCACCCTGGACTGGAGGGACAAGCCGAGTTCCTGCGGGTTCTCGCATCCACGTTCTGCGCACGCGTAGGCCTCTTCGTATCGCCCAAGGCCGTTGTAGAGCACCGCCAAGGCCCATTGCGTGGCTGTCGTCACCTTCCCCTCGTCCTGCAGGAGACGGTCTTGCGTGAGCGCTTCGATCGCCTGATGGGTCGTGGACTCCCGCCCCTTGAAAGGTTCCAGAACCAGTGCGCCGTAGTGCGCGAAGAAAGTGCTGCCCGTCGCCTCACCGATCGCGTTCGCCTCCGCGACAAGGGAATCGGCGCCCCGCAGGTCGCCGGCGAATGCCCGATTCGACAGACGGAGCAGGAGGGATGACGGCAGAAAAGCGAGGGCTCCTGTGTCGCGGCCCATGTCGACCAGCCGGGCGGAGAGCTCTGACCAGGCGTCGAAGTCCCACGTCGTGTGTGCCATACGGCACACGAGCGGGAGCCACCCAAGACCGTCCTCCGGCGCGACCTCCTCCGTGCGGAAGGCGGCCACAGCCTCCATGAGAACCGGCGCACCAGCGGCGTAACCTTCGGTGATCACCCGTGCGACACCCTGCAAGAGGAGATCCTCACGGGTCGCGGGGTGAGTCAAGGACGGTGCGCTCAGCACCGCTTCTGCAACGTCGCGGACGCCCCCCGCGGCCAGTCGGCCTGCGGTCAATGCCGCGTAGAGGGCGTCCCGGTAGGTCTCACGGGCGAGCTTGGCGTCGAATGACTGGAGCCGCTCGGCAGCTTTGAGCAGCAGCGGTAGTCCGGCACTGGCACTTTGGGAGACGGAGATGATCTGCCCGCGGAGCAGCATGGCTTGCGCGGACCTGACGTCGTCGAGGCGGCTCAGTTCCGCCGCGTCGACCAGTTCCCGCGCAACGTCGAAAGCGCCTGCTCGATACTTGGCCTGCGCCGCAGCCAACGCCCGGGGCCCCCAGCGTGCGGGGTCCGAGGTCAGTTCGGTGGCTCGCTGGAGGAAAGCTGCCGCCGTGGCGATTCCGCCGCGCAGTTGCGCGCGCCCGGCCGATCTCTCCAATTCGGCGGCCACGGCTTCGTCCGGCCCCGTCGTCGCGCTCGCCAGGTGCCAGACACGGCGTTCCGGATCGAATTGCGCGTCGATCGAGTCCGCCAGGGCCTTGTGGACCCGTCGCCGTTGTTCGAAGTCGGCGGCGCGATACGCCGCAGACCGAACCAACGGGTGGCGGAAGCGAACCCACGTACCGAATGAGATGAGTCCGGACGTTTCGGCGCTGGCCTCGGCAGTGCTCACAGCGATTCCGAGACGTTCAGCAGCCCGCCGCAGCAAGGCCACATCACCGACCGGCTCTGCAGCGGCGATGAGCAGCAGTTGTCGCGTTTCCGCCGGGAGCGACTGGACGCGACGGAGGAAACCGTTCTCGATCTGGCTGGACAGTGGGCGGCGCTCGAGCCCTGCGAGCCCTCCTGCCAATTCGACTGCGGTCAGGCCCCTCGGCAGTTCCAGAAGTGCCAGCGGATTGCCGCGCGTTTCGGCCACGATGCGGTCCCGCACGCGCCGGTCGAGGGGGCCGGTGATCACCGTTTCGAGGAGCCTGCGGGAATCACTGTCGCTCAACCCGCGCACGTGAAGCTCTCGCAGGTCGGTGAAAGCCTCGCGAGGGCCGGACTCACGGACGGCGAGAACGAGCAGAACCGATTCGGCAAGCAGCCGACGAGCGACGAACTCCAGCGTCTGGGCCGACACGCGGTCCAGCCATTGCGCGTCATCCACGAGACAGACGAGCGGCTCGTCACCGACGGCGCCGGCAAGCAGACTGAGAGTCGCCAGCCCCACCAGAAAACGATCAGGCGCATCACCGGCCTGCATCCCGAAAGCCGTGCGCAGCGCGTTCTGCTGCGGTTCAGGAAGATCATCGAGGTGGGACAACAGCGGAGCGCAGAGTTGGTGCAGTCCAGCGTAGGAGAGCTCCATTTCGGACTGGACGCCGGCCGCCCGGACGACGCGGCAACGGATGGCACGCTCGATCAGGTAGTTCAGCAGTTCGGTCTTCCCGATGCCTGCCTCACCACGCACCACCAGGACCCCGCTCTGCCCGGCCCTGGCTTCTGCCAAGAGGTGGTCGAGATATCGGCACTCGTTCCGGCGCCCGACGACCCCGGCCCGCGCTCCGTCTCTCCCCATGGCAGCCTCCCGGCTGTCACCATACCCTCGGCCTCGTGTACACGCTGTCTCAAAATCTATCCCTACTCACACGACAGGACCACGAGTGTTCGCGAGCCGTATCCATCAGCCCTGGCCTGTAGCCCCCTGCTTCGATCGGCTCGCCTCCGCTGTCAGCAGTGCTCGCCGGAGCGCAGGGCGCGCAGCGAGCGAGGGCACGATCAGGGTGCTTCCGAGCCGCGGCCGGCGGGAGGCCGGCGGTCGACTACCGACCCCTGCGTCTCCCGAGAACTCGGCAAGGCCGCAGAACAGCATCCGCGGCCCTGCGGCCGCCCTCCGCCACAAGAGCCGAAACCAGAACACTACTGGTCAGCCGTGAGTGGACCTCGGCAGTGGGACACCATCGACGTACAGGTCGACATGCTCGTTGTAGAACGCAGTCAGCCCCGCGATGCGGTTGGCGTGAATGGTCGGAAAGTCGTAGCCCCAGGCGATGTCCTCATGGGAGGCTCTGTCGCTGTCGAAGGACCAGTAACTGCTCGTCGTCCCCTTGTAGGGACATCGGGTCACGCTGTCTGAATGCCGCAGTCGGGTCCAGTCGACGCAGTTGCGATCAAGGTAGTAACGGGTGGGGAGGCCCGTTTCGAACAGTTTCACACAATTGGGGGCCTCCGCCAGCACCACACCATCCAGCTCCACCCGAACGCTGCTGGTGGAACGCAGGGCGTCCACACGGGAGTAGGGGCTCCTGGGATGAACGAAGACGGGCTCGTCTTCCTCGAACCACGCGTCCAGGGCCTCCCACTCGAAGCGTACGGTGTCATGCAAGGGTCCCGGGGCGCCCTCGCCCCAGAGCCAGGCCGCGCCTGCGCGGACGTGAGGGCCTACCCGCAGAGTGTGTCGGTGCGCCGGTCCGGCACCGAGCTGTTCCGTGTGGTCGTCGTCTTGGAGAACACCGTCCACAAGGTCCTCGATCGGGATGCTGAACTGAGGGTAGGCCTGCCATTCCCACACGTACAGGGCGCGGCGGGTATCGAAGGCGACGCGGCCACCGATCGTGCCGCGGATACGGCGGGGCACGGGCTCGACGTGCCCGATCGGAACGATCAGGCTTGGATGCAGAACACTCTCGGTTGCCATGGTGATCACCTTGATTGATTCGTTGGCTGTGCGCCCTCCGGAGAAAGGGCCACACATCCACTCAGTTGATGCTCTGGGGTGGGCCTGGTGGTGCGTCACCAGGTTGTTGTCACATGGTGTCCCCAGCTCGATGCAATCTGCTGGGTCACGTTTGCGGAGTCGAGGTCAGGCGGTGGGTCGCGGGGCGCGGAGGTGGGCGCGCTGCTTGAGTTCCTCGTCGTCGACGAGTTCGAGCATGGGCTTGCCCGGCGCGCACATCATGGTGACCACGAACTCGGTCGTCTCGTCGGCCAGGGCGTTGCCGTCCTGGTAATGGATCGCGTCACCGCCCGGCTCCCAGAACGTGCCGCCCGCCTCGACGACACGCTCCGGCTCCCCCTCCAGCTCGAAACGGACCGCACCCTTGGTGACGTACCCGAACGCCGGACCGGAGTGACGATGCGGCGGAGTGCCCGGGTCCCCGGGCTCCCAGTGCACATGAATGGTCATGGCCGAGGCACCCTCGGGAACGGTGATCGGCGCGGCATCCTGAAGCAGCTTCGCCGCCCTGGTCCAACTCGGCCCGTCCTCGCCGCCATCCCCATGACCGTGCCCATGCCCGTGATGTCCGTTATCCGACACTGAGAAACACCCTCCAGTATGTCCACGAGCGGACGCCATGCCGTCCGCCCCAAGCGTGACCGCATAGTCCTCGCGACAACGGCTCGTATATCCAGACCGAGCGATGCCCAGATCTGTGACAGCGGAGCCGACGGGCTCCAGCCGATCGCGGGCTCGACGTCAGAACGCGCATCGGCGTTGCAGAGCACCGCTTGGCTCTTCGGAGGTGGAAGGCGTCCGACGGCCAGTTCAATGTCACAACTGCGGGACGTGATTGGTCTTCACAAGTATGAGTCAAGCCTTGCAGTCGAAGACCGACATTGATGAGCCCGTCACCTTGATCAAGAACTACACAGTGCCAGCGGGGGAAGCCGAGTACTTCATCGACGTGTACCGGGAGAACGCCCGGATCATGTCGACCCAACCTGGTTTTCTTCGCTCCCGCCTGCACAGGGCGCTCGTCGACGCGCCGGAGGTGCGGTTCGTGCACATCGCCGAATGGAGTTCGGGCACCGCGCTCGACAGAGCCACCGCCAACCCCGAGTGGCTCGCCTCGCTACGGCGTATGTTCGACGATCCCGGTCTTCACATCACCTCAGAACCCGTCGGCTATCGCGTCGTGGTCGAACTTCAACCCTCCTGACTTCGGCCGCAGGGCGGTGAGTTGAGCCAGTCGTAACCATTCAAGGGTCGACGGGGCTCGGCCACCGCCAGCCGGCGCCCTTCCACGGCGTCGTCACGCACACGATGGTGTCTCGAGACCGGGCCGCCGCTCATCCCAGTGCGGGGACTTGTTCCTCGTCCGGTTGAGGGGCCGCGCCGTACGTGCTCCCCCGGAGATAGCGGAGCAGGTCTTCGTCGGTGTCCCCCGCGTCGAGTTCCCGCACGGCCTCCTCGACCGCCTGGTGGAGGAGCGGCGAACCCACCCTCAGTACGTCGTGTGCGACGGCGGTGAGTTCGGTTTCGACGCTCCGACGGTCGTGCAGCGAGGTGTGCGTGGTGATCAGGCCGCGGTCCCGCAGACGCGCCACGAGACGGCTGGTGGCGGACTGGCTCAGCCCTATCCCGTTGGCCAGGTCGTTGAGGTACAGCAAGCCCGTCCCCGCCCGCGTGCCCTCCCACAAGGCGCGAAGGGCGTAGAACTCGCTGACCCCCAGGCCCAGATGTTGATGAAGGTGTCGCTCGATCCGGGTTTCGATCCGGCGATGGACAAGGGTCAGTGTGTTCCACTGCGTGATCAACGTGGCATCGTCACTCATCGGGGATGGCCTCCATGCTGTCCGCAGCGCCCGACCGCTTCTGCCGGAACGACGTCCCAGCAGGAGGAAGCGACGTTGAGCCGCCGCCGCTTGCCTATACCGAGTAGACAGGCCAGCGGCCATCGTTGTGACAGCCATGTTCCCTATGCCGCTTGTCTGGCCGATGGGTGACCCGGACGAAGCGATCGAGGAGCCGGCGGCAGGCGGTGCACGTGGCCGTCGGGGGCCAGCAGTTGTATGAGGCCTCCCAGGTCACCGGTGTCGGCCGCGGTCCGGAAAGCGGCGACGAGGCGACGGTGCGACTCAGCAGGGACCGGTCGCTCGCGGCCGGATTCCAGGCGGACTTGCGCGCGGTGGACCATTACCCGTGCGTTCGGGGCGCTGATCCGAAGCAACCTCGCAAGATCGGCATAGGCGTAGTCGAAGCTCTTCCGCAGTAGGTAGGCGGCCAGACCGTCCGGCGTCAGCCTCGCCATGAGCAGGGCCAATGCCGCCTCGACGGTCGCGGCTTGCTCAGCGCGCAGCACGGGATCCTGGGCGGTCCGGTCGCCGAGGTCGACCAGCTGCGACTCGGCCGGGATTTCGTGGCGGTGCCACGCGGACTGAATCACGTTGATCGCCAGACGAGTCGTTGCCGTGGTCAGGAACGCGGCCGGATTCTCGATCGACGGGCGGTGGGTGAGCTGCCAGCGCAGCCACACCTCCTGGACCACGTCCTCGGCTCCCGAGACGTCGCCGAGGATTTGGTAGGCGATGCGGAACAGCCGAGTCCGCTGGGCGAGAAAGTCGTCGAGGGCAAGGTCCAGGTCGTCGTCCTCGGCTGACTGGGCGACAGGCGGTTCGGCGAGCGTCGTCGCCTCCGTGCTGGGCGCGGACATCGAGGACTCCTCTTCGTGGGCGGCGCCCATCGAGGGCATTGGTTCCACCCTCGGTCCGCAGCACTGCTCACCGCGCCCTTGGTGCCCGTGGTCGAGTCCGTAGGGACCCCATGGGGTCCCCTGGGGAAACCGGAGGACTCGGGACAACCCCGGGGCCCGCGACCTCAGCCGGTTTGCGCCGCGCTCACGTCTGTCGTGTCCCTGGCCGGGGCGCTCGCGAGGGCAGCCGACAGCGCGCGACGTGAGTTGATCCCGAGCTTCGTGTACACCTTCCGCAGGTGCCACTCCACGGTGTGTGGGCTGATGAACAGCTCCGCGCCGATCTTCGCGTTCGTCATGCCGCGGGCGGCGAGAGTCGCGATCTGCGACTCCTGTGGGGTCAGGGCGCTCGCCGGCTTGGTTTCCCGCGCCCGGACGTGCTCGCCGGTGGCGATCAGCTCGCGGCGGGCCCGCTCGGCGAACGCGTTCGCCCGCATTCCGTCGAACATCTCGTGCGCCGTGCGAAGGTGCTCTCGGGCCAGCGAACGGCGGCGGGTCCGGCGCAGCCACTCGCCGTACAGCAGGTGGGTGCGTGCCAACTCCACCTTCACGGCCACGCGGTCGCGGCCGAGCTCCTCGATCGCGATCCGGTACAGACCATCGGCCTCGTCCCCGTCGGTGAGGAGAGCATGGCTGCGTGCGGTGACGCCACGGGCCCAGCCGGTATCGGCGGCGCGGGTGAGTTCGACCAGCCGGGCAAGCGAGGCACGGGCCTGGCCGAGCTCGCCGCACCGGGTCGCGGCCTCGACGTGTTCGACCAGCGACAGGCCGGTGAAGTTGAACCCGTCGTGGTCGATGCCCGAGCGAGCGGCCACCAGAGCCTGGTCGTAGCGCGCCAGGCCGTTGAACAGCACGCCTTGGACGTAGCCCGAGACGCCCAGGAGGCCCACCTCGCCGTGCAGTGAGGCGGTCGCCTTGGCGTCTTCGATGAGGCTGATGGCAGCGTCCTCGTCGCCTCGCCACCCAGACAGAACAAGCGTCGCGTATTTGTGCGGGGCGTGGCCCGTCGCGGCGGCGAGCACGTCGGCTTCGTCCATCATCCGGGCCGCCTCGGCGAAGTCGCCGGTGTGGATGTGCACCCCGCCTGCGTAGACCAGTGCCGGTGGCAGCGCGCCGAGCGCTCCGATGTCACGAGCCAGGCGCACCGCTCGAGTCGCGAGCATGTCCCACGCGGTCAGGTCCCAGGCGTGGTGAATGAACGCCTCCAGTGCGACCGGGGCCAGGAGAAGCCAACGCATCGTCGCCTCCCGGGTGCCGACGTCCTCGTGTACAAGAGGTTCCAGCGCGCGGCGCAGCGCCGCTCCACCGGTCTCGTAATCGCCTGTGAGGAGCGTGGCTACACCGTCCAGGAGCAGGTCGGCGGCCTCGGAGCCCGAGGAGGGTGCCCCGGACCCGCGGGCCGCGATCGCCGCGGCGCGGGCGCCCGTCGGACCGTGGACCCTGCCTGCGAAGATGGTCGCGCTGATCGCCTCGAGGTAGGTCTCCCGTGCCAGTGGCGAGTCGGCGGCAGCAAACTGTGCGGCGGCGTCAAGGAGCAGAGGTGCCGCCTCGTCGCTGCGGTGGCGGGCGAAGAGGATCCTGGCACGCAGGCGCGCCAGGCGGGCGCGGTCCAAGGGGCTGAGGGGACACATTTCGGCCAGCGTCGCCAGTTCCGTGGCGCGGTCGGGTGCGGCGGCCGAGAAGTACGCCTCGGCGGCCGCGAGGGCTCGGCGGCCCCGCTGCCAGAGGTCTGGCGTCACCTCGGCCGCGCGCTCCAGAAGTACCGCCTCGGCGGCCATGCCGCCGCGCTGCCGCGCTCGGCCGGCGGCCTGCTCCAGCCCCGCGGCGACCTCCTCGTCCGGCCCGTCGGCGGCCTGCGCGGCATGCCAGGCGCGCCGGTCGGGATCCAGGACCGGGTCCGTGGCCGCGGCCAACGCCCGGTGCACCGCTCGGCGTTCTTCGGCGTCGGCTCGGTGGTAGACCGCCGAACGCACCAGCGGGTGTCGAAACCGAACGGACTCACCGAACTCGATCAGGCCGGCCGCCTTGGCCGGTGCGGCATCGGGAGTGATCTTCAGAGAGGCGGCTGCGCGGACCAGCAGGCGCGCGTCACCGACCGGTTCCGCCGCGGCGATCAGGAGCAGTGTCCGGGTCTCCGGGGGCAGCGAAGCGAGGCGGCTGGCGAAGTCGCGTTCGACGCGGCTCACGACCGGCCCCTGGACAATCGGGGAACTCGACGAGTCCAGGCCGTAGGCCAGCTCCGCAGCACTGCGGCCGCGGGAGAACTCGAGCAGCGCGAGCGGGTTGCCGTGCATCTCGGCCACGAACCGGTCCCGGATCCGCTTCTCCAGCCGTCCACCGACGGCGGCTTCCAGGAGCTCTCCGGCCGCGGCGGTGTCGAGACCGGCGAGCCGTAGCGCCGGCAGACCGCTGAGTGCGGCCTGCCCTTCGGGGTCGCGTACCGCGAAGGCCATCGCGACCGCCTCGGCGAGCAGTCGCCGGGCCACGAACTCCAGGGTCTGCAGGGACACTTGGTCCAGCCACTGAGCGTCGTCGACCAGGACGAGCACCGGTCGGGTCTCCGAGGCCCGGGTGAGCAGCGTAAGCACGGCGAGGCCGACCAGGAAGCGGTCGGGCGGGTCGCCGGCCGCCATCCCGAACGCTACCCGGAGGGCGTCGCGCTGGGGCCCCGGTAGCTCTTCGAGTTCGTCCAGGAACGGCGCACACAGCTGGTGCAGGCTCGCGTACGGCAGTTCCATGTCGGCCTCGATGCCGCGCGCCCAGGTCACCTTCACCCGTGACGCCTGCGCGGCCACGTACTCGAGGAGCACCGACTTTCCGATGCCGGCTTCGCCGCGGACCACCATTACTCGGGAGTCACCTTCGCGCAAGCCGACCAGCAGGTCGTCGAGCGCCGCACACTCCCGATGCCGCCCGACCAGGTCGGGAAGGGGGCTGGCGATCATGCGACGCGGCTCCTTCGAGGAATCCGGGGGAGACATACACAACGTTTGTTCGGAACGATCCTTGCAACGATACCTAGGGGGGTCCCCGCCGCGTGTGCCGGATTGCTGTGATTGACTCCACGCCAAGAAATTTCCTGATGCTGTCACACATGGTGCCACTATCCGGTCGACCACTGCCCATGATGTCGTCCAACCGCTGTCGCAGGAGGTCCCATGTCTTCGCTCGGTCACCAGCTCGCCACGTCCGTCCTCGTGGTGGGGGCGGGCAAGTCAGGCCTCCGAGCGGCCATCGAGGTCGCCGAGGCCGGTGTCGCGGTCATCGCGGTACTCAAGCGCCCGGCTGACGATATCCACACTGTTACTGGATTCAGTGGTTCTGAGGGAGTACCCGCGATCCCTGGTGCCGGCCCCGGGCGCAGTGACGCGTGGGAGCGGCATGCGGCCGACACGTTGCGTGAGGGCCACTTGCTGGCCGACCCGCGCACCGCCCAGGTCGTGGCCCACTACGCCGCTCAGGGATTCCATGACATGGGGCGCTACGGCATGCGTTTCGACCGACAAGGCGACGGCGGGCCCGCCCGGCGGCAGCTTGGCGACGGCAGGTACCACCGCGCCGCGTTCACCGGCGAGTACACCGGCCTCGAGGTGCAGCGAGCGCTCCGCGACCGCGCCAAGCAGCTCGCCATTCCCGTTCTGCCGGGCGTGTATGTCACCCGGCTGCTGGTCGACGACGGGGCGGTGTTCGGTGCCTACGGATTCGACGTCGTCGATGGCTCGCGCTACCTCGTGCACGCCGATGCGGTGATCCTGGCGACCGGAGGGCACACGCGCGTCTGGCGGTGTACGTCCTCGCGTCGCAACGAAAACACCGGCGACTCCTTCCGCCTCGCCGTCGAAGCCGGTGCCCGGTTGCGCGACCCCGAGCTGGTGCAGTTTCACCCCGCCGGGCTGATCGCGCCGGAGAACGCAGCCGGCATGCTCGTCAGCGAGGCGGCACGCGGCGAGGGAGGGGTCCTGCTCAACAACCTCGGTGAGCGGTTCATGAAGCGCTACGACGCCGAGCGCATGGAGCTCTCCAGCCGGGACAGGGTCGCGCTGGCGTCCTACACCGAGATCAGGGAGGGACGCGGCACTCAGGCCGGCGGTGTCTGGCTCGACCTGTCCCACCTGCCGCGCGAGACGGTCCTGACGCGGCTGCCGCGGGTGCACCAGACCCTGTTGGACGTGCAGATGCTCGACATCACCCGCGACCCGATCGAGGTCGCGCCGACCGCCCAGTACTCCTTGGGCGGCGTCTGGGTCCGGCCCGAGGACCACAGCACGGATGTCAACGGGCTCTTTGTGATCGGAGAGGCGGCCAGTGGTCTGCATGGCGCGAACCGGTTGGAGGAGAACTCGCTGATCGAACTACTCGTCTACGGCCGGATCACCGGCCGGGCCGCCGCGGAGTACTCGGCCGGGCTTACCAGCCAGCAGCGGTCGCCGGCAGCGATTCGCGCCGCGGAGGCGGACGTGAGCCGGCTTCTGGCCGCCGACGGCGACCAGAGCGTCCGCGCGTTGCAACGGTCGGTGCGCCACCTGATGACGGAGCGCGCCGGTGTCGTGCGGGACGGGGCCGGGCTCACCGCCGGACTCGCCGGACTCGACGAGATCGAGGCCCGCATGGCGGACGTGGGTGTGCACATCGACGTCGGCGGCTTCCAGGACCTCGCGTACGCCTATGACCTCAGGTCCACCGTTCTCGCCGCTCGCGCGACACTTGAGTGCGCCCTGGAACGGCGGGAAACGCGGGGCTGTCACCACCGGTCCGACTACCCCGATGTCGACCCGGACCTGAAGGTCAACATGGTGTGGTCCCCGACGACCGGGGTGCGCCGCGAACCCGTCCCGCCCATCCCCACCCACATCGCTGAGCTGATGTACGACGTCTCGGCCGATGCCGAGTTGCTCGGATAAGAGCCGGTCATGAGGGCCGCTGCCATCGGGTCCTCGTCGAGTTCACTGGTGCCGCCGTGCACCAGGTCCCGGGCCGGTCACGTGCGTGGCGGCATACGACCGGGCCGGCGGCGCGGTCCAGAAGTGTCGGGCGGATCGGGACGTGACGGGCAGGGCGCGCAGGGTGGAGGGCACCAGGCGCGGCACGTGCGGCATGCAGGCCGGTCCTCACCGCACCACAATCTCGCCGTACCTACGGCAGCACCGCCGTCGCCAGGTTCGGCGACGGCGGTGCTGCCGTAGGGGTTTGGCGCGTCTGCACTCGACGTCCAGAGGATCTGCCGCGCTGGGTCAGGCGGTGGGTCGCGGGGCGCGGAGGTGGGCGCGCTGCTTGAGTTCCTCTTCGTCGACGAGTTCGAGCATGGGCTTGCCCGGCGCGCACATCATGGTGACCACGAACTCGGTCGCCTCGTCGGCCAGGGCGTTGCCGTCCTGGTAATGGATGGCGTCACCGCCCGGCTCCCAGAACGTGCCGCCCGCCTCGACGACACGCTCCGGCTCCCCCTCCAGCTCGAAACGGACTGCACCCTTGGTGACGTACCCGAACGCCGGACCGGAGTGACGATGCGGCGGAGTGCCCGGGTCCCCAGGCTCCCAGTGCACATGAATGGTCATGGCCGAGGCACCCTCGGGAACGGTGATCGGCGCGGCATCCTGAAGCAGCTTCGCCGCCCTGGTCCAACTCGGCCCGTCCTCGCCGCCATCCCCATGACCGTGCCCATGCCCGTGATGTCCGTTATCCGACATTGTGTCGCACCTTCCGTGATGTCCACCATGTCGTGAGGCTGTGAAGTAGCCGAAGACATGGTTGTGAAAGTTGGTTGCTCATCCCGTTGTTCCATATGACCGGGGACGCGGCAGATCTGTGACAGCCGGGAAGGGGGCCGACGTCACGGCTTCCCGGGACCCGGTGATGTCACAGAACGGACGTCTTCCCTGTCTTAACCAACGGTCGGTCGGCGATGCGCTTTCCCGCCGGCAGTGGCATTCGACGGTTCTGACCAGCCGGTGACGCGAGTGGGCAGCATCGGCATCACGCCCATCACCCCTGCACCCGAAATGGGAAACCCGTGAACAACGAAGAAGTGTCACACGTCAGCCAGGCAACAGCAGCACGGATCGAAACGCTCGACAGCCTTCGCGAGCACCTTCAATGGGCGATCGAACTGGAACACGCCACCCTGCCGCCCTATCTCTGCGCTCTCTACTCCCTCGACCCGCAGCGCAACCCGGACGCCGCCCAAGCAGTCGGCAGCGTCTTCGTCGAGGAGATGATCCACCTGGCACTGGCGGCGAACCTGCTCAACGCGGTCGGCGGGGAGCCTCGGCTGGATCCGGCGACGCTGCTGCAGCGTCATCCTCGCCCTCTCCCCCATGGCGACCGTTCCCTGCGGTTGTCGCTCGTTCCGTTCGGGACGGAGGCCCTCGAGATGTTCCTCCGTCTGGAACAGCCGGCGGCGCCCAGCGCTCCGCCGGAAGGTGACGACTACGAGACGATCGGTCAGTTCTATGACGCGATCGAAGAAGGGCTGCGTCACCTGTGCGCTGAACTCGGGGAGACAGAAGTCTTCTGCGGTGACGGGGCGCGCCAGGTGACAGCTGGTCCCTTCGCCCATACCGGTGGCACCTTGACCGCGGTCACGGACCTCGCTTCCGCGCTCGCGGCTCTGGAGGAAATCGTCGAACAAGGTGAGGGGACGGCGCGTGGCGAGGTCTGGGACGGCGACCGGGACATCTTCCATCCCGACCGCGATGAGGTCTCTCATTACTACCGGTTCCAGGAACTGAAGCTCGGACGCCGCTACCTGCGCGGTGACACACCGCAGTCCGGACCCACGGGTGAGGCCGTCGTGATCGACTCGGACGGCGTCCTGCCGATGCGCCCCAACCCCCTGCTGGCAGACCATCCCCTGGGCAGCCCCATCCGGAAAGCTCAGGAGAAGTTCAACCGGACGTACTGCCAACTGCTCCAGCAGCTCGAACAGGCTTTCAATGGCAGTCCGCAGCTGCTCGGAGCCGCAACGGGCACGATGTACGCACTCAAGGCGGAGGCGCAGAATCTGATGACGATGCCCGACGGAGACGACACGACGGCCGGCCCGACATTCGAGTACGTCGAAACCCAGTCCTGAGACTGAGAGATCTGACTGCTGCCGCGTTCCGGGAGTAGGCGAACCGCATCCGACTGAGCGCCTGCTCCCGGACTCCGTAACGGCCGCAGGGCTCGCCGGGCGTCTCGGACATCACTCGGCCGCTTCACGATGCCGATCTGTTCCTGGACATCTCGGCCACCCTGCGCGCCGGATGCTCGTTCACCGACCGGTCGCCAGGGGCCGCTCCAAGCTCGCGAGATAGTCGTCGAACGTCAACGGGCCCTCGTCGTAGTCCCCGTGAGGCAGCAGGCCCCCTCCCGACATGGCTTTGCCGACCTTGCCCGGGAGCGACACAGGAACGACGATCCGGTGCCGGCCCTGGGCGCGCACGATACGGCGCGCCATGTCCACCATGCCCAGTTGCTGGGGTCCGGCGATTTCCCGTGCCATTCCCGCAGGGGCCTGGGTCACGTGGTCGACGAGCCTTTCTGCTACATCTTGGGCGGCGACGGGTCGAGTCAGCATGTTCGGCATCAGGACCACCGGTGACCGGTTGTCCAGCAGCGGCTCGGGGAACTCGAAGAACTGGGTGGCGCGGAGCACGGTCCATGGCAGATCTCCGTCGCGGACCAGTTCCTCCTGCGCGCGTTTGCCCATGTAGTACCCGAAGTCCACCTCGTCACTGCCGACGATCGACAGGGTGATCACATGCTTGATCCCCGTTCGCCGGGCGACGGAGAGCAGATTGCCGGTGGTCCGGGAGAAGAAGTCGACTGCGACCTTCGCTCTCGTCGTGACGACATTCGCAACGTTGATCACCACGTCACAGCCGGACAGTCGGTCCTGCAATCCGATGCCGGTGGACAGATCCACGCCCTGCGAGCGGGCGAGGGTCACTGGCTGATGTCCCGCCGCTCGCAGCTCGGCTACGACGAACTTCCCGACCAGGCCGGTTCCTCCGGCGACAGCGACCTGCATGCGCTTCCTCCTCGTACCCGTCGGTGGTTCCGACTCCGTTCCTACAGACGCCCTATAGACAAGGCAGACGCTGGCCCTGTGACAGGGCATGACTCGAGGCCGAGGTATACCCGGCCGGTACGACCAGGTGGCCGATCGCATGCGCGACCGGCCACCCGACAGCGCCGTACTCAGGGAGCCGTCCGCTCAGGCGGTCGCCTGCGCCGCCTCGTTGATCAGGCGGGCGACATCACCGGGGTGCGAGACACTGACCGCGTGGGAGGCGTTGAGGCTCACAAAGGTGGCCTTCGCACGCTCAGCCATGAAGGTCTGCGCCTGCGGCGGAATGTTCCGGTCCTCGGTGGCCACGAGAACCCATGCCGGAAGGTCCTTCCACGCAGGGGCTGAGGCGCCCTCTGCCAGCGCGGCATCGGTCACGGGACGTTGGGTGGCGGCCATGACCGCCGCGGTCTCGTCGGGGACGTCGGCGGCGAACTGGTCATGGAACTTGCTCTGCTCGATATAGAGATCCGCGACCTGCCTGCCGTCGGGAAGCCTGACCGGCACCGGGCGCAGCGTCTCTCCGAGAGTGCTGCCGGGGAACTTGCCCGACAGGGTGACCGCGCTCTCCCCCTCGTCGGGCAGGAAGGCCGCGACGTAGACGAGCGCCTTGACGTTGTTCAGTCCCGTCGCGGCGTTGCTGATGACCGACCCGCCGTAGGAGTGGCCGACGAGGACGACCGGGCCGTCGATGGAGGCCACGAGTTGCCTGACGTGATCGGCGTCTCCGGCCAGTCCGCGCAGCGGGTTGCTGGCGGCCACCACCGGGTAGTCGTGGGACTGGAGCCTTTCGACGACGCCGTTCCAGCTGGACGAGTCCGCGAAGGCGCCGTGGACGAGGACAATGGTTGGTTTCAGTGCACTCACGAGAGTGGCCTTTCGTTTGCCGGTGCAGCATGCGCGGCACATCTGGGCTGGCGCATGGGCGTCACCGCCCGATGGGTGTCAGTTGGTTCCCAGGGCCTTTCGCAGAACGTGGATGGCCTGCTCGATCGCCGCGCTCGAGGCCTGGGTTCCGCGGACCGTGTTCAGCATCATGAAGTCGTGCAGGCTGGCGTTGTAGCGGATGCTTGTGGTCGGCACGCCGGCCTGGATGAGCTTGCGGGCGTACGCTTCGCCCTCGTCACGCAGTACGTCGTTCTCGTCGACGATGACGAGCGCCGGCGGTAGGCCCTGGAGGTCTTCCAGTGTGGCGCGCAGGGGTGATGCGGTGATCTGGGCGCGCTCGGCCGGGTCGGTGGTGTAGGCGTCCCAGAACCATTCCATGGCCTTCGCCGTCAGGTGCGGGCCATGGGCGAAGGTCTGGTAGCTCTCGGTGTCCTGGGCCGCGTCGGTGACGGGGTAGTACAGCGACTGGTGCAGGAAGGTCACGTCGCCGCGCTGCTTGGCCATGTGGGTGAGGGCCGCGGTCATGTTGCCGCCGACGGAGTCACCGGCGACGACGAGGCGGGACCCGTCGATGGATTCCTCGCTCCCCTTGGTGGTGATCCACTGGGCGGTGGCGTAGGCCTGCTCGATGGCGACGGGGTACTTCGCCTCAGGTGAACGATCGTATTCGACGAACACCAGGGCCGCCTTCGCCCCCACTGCCAGCTCGCGCACCAGACGGTCGTGTGTACCGGCGTTGCCCAGAATCCAGCCGCCGCCGTGCACGTAGAGGATCACGGGCAGCACGCCGCTGCTGCCGACAGGCTTGACGATGCGCACCTTCACGTCACCCACGTGGGCGGGGACGGTGATCCACTTCTCGTCCACGTCGAGCTTCTCGATGGGCTGGGCCTGCACGTCATCGAGCAGCTTGCGGGCACCGTCGACGCCGAGCTCGTACAGCAGCGGCGGTTTGGCGGTCGCGTCGGCGAACTCCTGCGCGGCGGGCTCGAGAATGATGTCACTCACGGTGTGCTCCTTCAGAGATGGTGGAGTTTCACAGGACTTCCACACCATCAGACCGGGCCAGGAGCCGATGTGTGACACACCAAGGAAAAGGGACCAAGGCGGGCGAATTACGGCGCGGCTGTTCCGTTCACGGGCCTACCTCCGTCCACTGCACTGAAGTCCGGCCGGTGGCCGGCCCTCACTGAACCGGGCGTCGTCGGCGAACGCTGTCACAGATCGAGGGCGGTCCCGGTCAGTGCGTTGTAACGGTCCCACATCCGAGGAGATCCCGTCGTGGACGCACGTATCAACTACTTCGGCAACGCCCTTGCGGGCAAGGTCATGAAGCACCTGAACTCGGCCGCCAGTGTGGTGCACTCGGCACTTCCGGCAGCCACCGTGGAGCTGGTAAACATCCGTGCCAGCCAGATCAACGGCTGCGGTTTCTGCACCGACATGCACACCAAGGACGCCATCGCCGCGGGCGAGGACCAGCAGCGTCTGAACCTCGTGGCCGCGTGGCGTGAGGCCACCGTCTTCACCGACGCCGAGCGTGCGGCGCTGGAGCTGGCCGAGCAGGGCACCCGCACCGCGGACGCCGCGAACGGTGTGTCGGACGAGGCATGGGCGAACGCCGCGAAGCACTACGACGAGGACCAGCTCGCCGCGCTGATCTCTCTGATCGCCGTCATCAACGCCTACAACCGCATCAACATCATCAACCAGCAGCCCGCGGGCGGTTACAAGCCCGGCATGTTCGGCTGAGACGTCCGCTCGGGGCACACCGGGCACCCACCGATGTCGCCCTGGCTCCCCGCATGCCTGCGGGGAGCCAGGGCCGCCCTCACTCGTACCGGAATCCAGAGGACTCTCATGCCAGATCGCCCCGCACTCACCCCTCTGCGACGAGTCAGAACCGACGGGCTGGAGGTCGCCTACCACGAGACGGGACCCGCGGACGGCGACACTGTGCTGCTCCTGCACGGTTTCCCCTACGACATCCACAGCTACGTCGAGGTGGCCCCGCTACTCGCCCAGGACGGTTTCCGGGTCATCGTCCCCTACTTGCGGGGACACGGTCCTACCGCGTTCCTGTCCGAAGCGTCCCCGCGGTCGGGGCAGCAGGCCGCCCTGGGAGCCGACGTCATCGCGCTCATGGACGCTCTGGGCGTCGAGCGGGCTTACGTGGCCGGATACGACTGGGGCGGACGGGCCGCCAACATCGCCGCGGCACTGTGGCCCGAGCGGATCCTGGGACTGGTCTCGGTCAACAGCTATCTCATCCAGGACATCGGCGCGGCGATGACCCCCGTGGCCGCCGAACTGGAAGCCGGTTTCTGGTACTTCTACTACTTCCTCACCGAGCGGGGCGAGGCCGGTCTGGCCGCCGACCCCACGGGTGTCGCCCGGGTCATCTGGAAGCGGAACTCCCCCCGGTGGCCGTTCGTGGAAGAAGATCTGGCGCGGGCCGCGGAGGCCTTCCGGAATCCCGACTACACCGACGTCGTCATCCATTCGTACCGGCACCGGCTCGGCTTCGCGCCGAGCGCCGAGGCGTACGTGGACCTCGAGAGGCGTCTCGCCGAGCTGCCCGCGATCACGGTTCCCACCGTCACCCTCGACGGCCTGGCCGACGGTAACTTCCCGGCGACGGACGGTTCGTCCAGCGCTCACCACTTCACCGGTCCCCGGTTGCACCGGCAGGTGCCGGACGCCGGTCACAATCTCCCGCAGGAACGCCCGGAGTCGTTCGCGGCCGCCGTGCGTGACGTGCGCGCCCTGCGGCAGGAACACGCCGGACGCGACGGCTTCGCCAACTGACGCCGGGACGCGACATGCCTTCATCTCCGTCTCCGGACGATCGGGGTCCCCTCCGTATCGCCAGTGCGCGCGGCCGGTGGACCCTGCTGGCCACCGTTCTGGGATCCAGCGTGGTCATGCTCGGCTCGACCGTCACCAACGTCGCGCTGCCGCACATCGGCGCGGACTTCGACGCCGACCTCGGCGTTCTGCAGTGGACCGCGAACGCCTACATGCTGACTCTGGCGGCCCTGATCCTGCTGGGCGGCTCGCTGGGCGACCGTTTCGGACGGCGTCGCCTCTTCGTCATGGGCAATGTGTGGTTCGCGGTGGCTTCCCTGCTGTGCGGTCTGGCTCCCGACACCACCACGCTGATCACCGCCCGAGCACTGCAGGGCGTCGGCGGCGCCCTGATCACCCCCGGCTCACTGGCGATCATCGAGGCCTCGTTCCACCCGGACGACCGGCCCCGGGCGATCGGCCTGTGGTCGGGATTCGGCGGAATCGGCGCGGCCCTCGGGCCGTTTGTGGGCGGTTGGCTGGTGGACGGCCCCGGCTGGCGCTGGACCTTCCTGCTCAGCGCTGTGCCGGCGCTTCTGTGCCTGCCCGTGGCGCTACGTCATGTCCCGGAGTCCGTGGGCACGCCCCGGCGGGACAGTCCCGCAGTCGGCGCCGGTGGCAGAAAGCGGCTCGGCTTCGACATCCCCGGCGCCGTGCTGGGCGCTGTGACGCTCGCCCTGGCCACCTACGCACTGACCGAGGCCCGGGACGGCGGACCGGTGGTCCTGGCCGCGGCCGTGGGCAGCGCCGTGGCGGCCTTCGCGTTCCTTGTGGTGGAGGGACGCAGCAACGACCCGATGATGCCGTTGTCGATCTTCTCGTCCCGCCAGTTCCGCAGCGTCAACCTGATCACACTGTGCGTGTACGCGGGCACGGGCGGTTTCTTCTTCCTGACCGCTCTGCAGTTGCAGATCGTCGTCGGGTACTCGGCGCTGGCAGCCGGCGCGGCCATGCTGCCCAACACGCTGCTGATGGTGCTGTTCTCGTCCCACTCCGGCATGCTCGCCCAACGGCTGGGGCCGCGGATCCCCCTCACCGTCGGCCCGCTGGTGTGCGGGGCCGGCATGCTGATGATGCTGCGGGTCGGCCCCGGCACGTCCTACCTCCATGACGTCCTGCCCGCCCTGATGGTGATGGGCACCGGCATGGTCATCATGGTCGCCCCGCTGACCGTCACCCTGCTGTCGTCGGTGGAGGCCGCGAACGCCGGGCTGGCAAGTGGCATCAACAACGCCGCGGCCCGCGCCTCCGGCCTGGTCTCCGTGGCAGCGCTGCCGCTGCTGGTGGGGATGGGGCCGGACGCCTACCGATCAGGTGCCGCCTTCGACGCGTCATTCAGCCGGGCCATGCCGCTGTGTGCGGGCCTGTTGGCCATCGGCGCGTTGGTGGCCTTCGGCACGCTGCGGGAAGCCGACACGGCCCGTTATCCACTGCGCGGGCGGGCGCACGGCTGGCTGATGGAGCCCCCGCTGGTGTCCCGGTTCGCCCACCACCACGTCGTTGACTGACGTCTCGTCCAGGAGCGCCAGTGTCACATCGGTGGGTGCTCATCGGTCTCATTGTTGAGAGGACCGCTGTTCAGCGGCCCGCGCCGGCGCGTCACGCGTGCCCGTCGCAGGAAAGGAATCGCGACATGTCGTACCCGTATCCGGAACAGAAGTACTGGGGAGAGGACGGCGAGGTCAGCGCCGTCTACCGGCCTGCCACCACACCGCCGGCCATCGGCGAGAGCGGAACCGGCAAGGACGCCATCCACTATCTCGCGACCACTGACACCACGCGGGGAGAGTTCGGCCTGTACCGGGTGGAGATGAGTCCGAGGGCGGGCGGGCCCAAGAAGCACTTCCACAAGCGGATCTCGGAGTCGTTCTACATCCTGGACGGCACGGTGCGTGTGTTCGACGGTGTGCAGTGGGTCGACACGCGCAAGGGTGATTTCCTGCATGTGCCCCAGGGCGGTCTGCACGCCTTCCGCAACGACTCCGACGCCCCGGCCGACATGCTGCTGCTGTTCACGCCGGGCGCACCACGTGAGGAGTACTTCGAGCAGGTGTCGCAACTGGCGCACGCCTCGGAGGAGGCGCGTGCCGCGTTCTTCGACAGGCACGACTCGTACTTCGTCGAGTAGCAGCGTGCAGCGGCCTCGATCCCGAGTCGGTCACAAGCGGCGACCCCGATCCGCCAATCGCAGCCGGGCGCCTGCAACGGTGTCACACCAGGCGGCCTCGCCCTGTCCAGGTGTGTTGAGGACGGTGGCAGGCTCGGGGTCTTCGAGGATGCGCAGCGGGTCACTGCCCCGGTACCGGAAGAGGTCCAGATGAGAGTCGTCGTGGCAGGTACCGCCGGCCTCCTCACCGCGAGGACCTTCGCCGGGTTCCACGACCACGGGGGGGAGATCGTGCGGTCGCCGTGCCGCCGTATGCCGCTGTTCGGGGTTCTTTAGGCTGTCAGCCCCGAGGAACCGCCGCTCGATGACCTCACCCCATTGAGCTGCCGACCGTCCCGGTCCGGCCCAGTCCAGTGATCACCGACTCGCAGACCCCGTTCGTCAGTGCCGTGCTCGCTGAGCGAACGCTCCTCCCGAGCCCGAGCACGACTTGGACCACCACAGGTTGCCCCAGTAGCTCAACGTGCGTTGCCCCCACCAGGGCGGCGGCATCTGTCGCCGCCCGTGCCTGCCGGCCGGCCGTCTGTGTGACACCGACCCTTTCCGCAGCCGGCATTCCCCTCTTCTCCACGCCGCGACAGGAAGGCTGCCATGAGTGATCCGTCCCGGCCCACTGAGTCCTCTGCGATCAGTGAGCTCGACCAGATACCCGACCGTGACCGCGAGGAGACTGCCGAATGGCAGGCCTCCCTCGACGCTGTGGTGCGGAACGCCGGGCCGGAGCGGGCGGTGTACCTGATGCGACGGGTGCACGAGTTCGCGGCGCGGTCCGCGATGTCCCTGCCGGGGCTACTGTCCTCGGACTACATCAACACCGTCCCGGCCTCCGCGCAGCCGGAGTTCGACGGGGACGTGGAGATGGAATCCAGGATCACCGCGCTCAACCGGTGGAACGCGGCGGCGATGGTCACCCGCGGTTCGCGTCTGGGACTGGGCGGCCACATCTCCACCTACGCGTCTGCGGCCTGGCTCTACGAGATCGGGTTCAACCACTTCTTCCGGGGCAAGGACGGTGACGGCTCGGGCGATCAGCTGTTCCTGCAGGGGCATGCTTCGCCGGGCATCTACGCCCGGGTCTTTCTCGAGGGGCGCCTGAGCACGGAGCAACTGAACGCCTTCCGCAGGGAGGCCGGCGGCCACGGCCTGCCGTCCTACCCGCACCCGCGCCGGCTGCCATGGCTGTGGGAGTTCCCGACGGTGTCCATGGGGCTGGGTCCGCTCGGCGCGATCTACCAGGCTCGGTTCAACCGTTACCTCCAGGCTCGCGGCATCAAGGACACCTCCGCCTCACGGGTGTGGGCGTTCCTGGGCGACGGGGAGATGGACGAGCCGGAGTCGATCGCCGCTCTCACGCTGGCGTCCCGCGAGAGCCTGGACAATCTCACCTTCGTGGTCAACTGCAACCTGCAGCGCCTGGACGGGCCGGTCCGGTCCAACTCCAAGATCGTTCAGGAGTTGGAGGCCCGGTTCCGCGGCAGCGGCTGGAACGTGGTCAAGACCCTGTGGGGCGAAGCCTGGGACCCGCTGTTGAAACAAGACACCACCGGCGACCTGGTGCAGCGCCTGGGCGAGGTGCCCGACGCGCAGATGCAGACACTCGCAGCGCGGGACGCCGCCTACATACGCAAAGACTTCTTCACCGGCGATGCTCTCTCCGCCGTCTCCGCCTCCCTGAGCGACGCCCAGGTCGTCGAGCTGTTCGAGAACTCCCGCGGCGGCCACGAGCCGTTGAAGGTGTACGCCGCCTACCGGGCCGCCGTGGAGCACCGGGGCGCGCCGACGGTGGTCCTCGCCCAGACGGTCAAGGGTCACACCCTCGGCTCGGCGATCGAGTCCCGCAACGCCAACCACCAAATGAAGAAGCTCACGATGGAGCAGTTCCGCGAGATGCGCGACCTGCTGGAGCTCCCCATCCCCGACAGCGCGCTCGCCGGTGAGCAGGTGCCGTTCTGGCACCCGGGGGAGAACTCGCCGGAGGTGCGGTACCTACATGAGCGGCGGGCGGCGCTGGGCGGCCCCCTCCCCGTTCGCCGGGTGATCGCCAAACCGCTGCCGGAACCGTCCGCCAAGCCCTTCGAGGCTCTGGAGAAGGGCTTCGGCCATCAGGAGGTCGCCACCACGATGGCGCTGGTCCGCCTGGTCAAGGACCTGATGCGGGACGAGCGGACCGGGGCGCGCTGGGTGCCGATCATCCCCGACGAGGCTCGTACGTTCGGGATGGAGTCGATGTTCCCGACGGCCGGGATCTACTCACCGCTGGGCCAGAACTACGACCCGGTCGACGCCGACCAACTGCTCTACTACAAGGAGAGCAAGACCGGGCAGCTGATCATCGAGGGCATCACCGAAGCGGGTTCCGTGGCCGAGTTCGCCGCCGCTGCCACCTCGTACGCCACGCACGGTGAGCCGATGATCCCGCTCTACATCTTCTACGCCATGTTCGGATTCCAGCGCACCGGCGACCAGTTCTGGGCGCTCGGCGACCAGATGGGCCGCGGCTTCGTCGTCGGCGGCACCGCCGGACGCACCACCATGACCGGCGAGGGGCTGCAACACGGCGACGGGCACTCGCACTTGCTGGCCTCCACCAACCCGGCGGTGATCAGTTACGACCCGGCGTTCGCCTTCGAGATCGCGGTGATCGTCCGGGACGGTCTGCGCCGGATGTACGGCGAGCAGCCGGAGAACGTCTTCTACTACCTGACCGTGTACAACGAGCCCAAGCACCAGCCGACCATGCCGGCGCTGCCGGGTATCGAGGAGGGCATCGTCCGGGGCATCTACCGGTTCCGGCCCGCCGAGCCCACCGCGACCGGCCCCCGGCTCCAGCTGCTGTCCTCCGGTACGGCCATCCACTGGGCACTCCGAGCGCAGGAACTCCTCGCCTCCGACTGGAACGTACACGCCGACGTGTGGTCGGTGACGTCCTGGACCGAGCTGCGGCGCGACGCGATGAACACCGACGCCGCCCGCATGCGCGGCGAGGAGCGCACCCCGTACGTCACCCGGGCGCTGGCCGGTGCGCCGGGCCCGGTGCTGGCCGTCAGCGACTGGATGCGGCAGGTGCCCGACCAGATCAGCCAGTGGGTCGAGCAGGACTACTACTCCCTGGGCACCGACGGTTTCGGTCTCTCCGACACCCGTGCGGACGTGCGCCGCCACTTCCAGGTGGACGCCGAGTCCATCGTGGTGACGGCGCTGTACCGGCTGGCCAGGACCGGGCAGGTCGCCCCGGAGACCGTCGCGCAGGCCCGCGCGCGCTACGGCCTCGACCAGTGAGCGGCGAGGTGCCGCAACCCGGGCCTGCGCGACACGACGCGCCGCACATGATGCGCCCGGTGCCATGTCACACAAACCTCCCCTGTCCTGTCACTACTGGTACGGAAACCCCAATAATCGAGGAGGAACCATCATGAAGGTCGTAGTTGTCGGCGGAACCGGTCTCATCGGCTCCAAGGTGGTCGGCAAGCTCACCGAGCACGGCCACGAGGCGGTTCCGGCCGCGCCCAACACCGGGGTCAACACTCTGACGGGTGAGGGCCTGACTGAGGTTCTGCAGGGCGCTCAGGTAGTGGTGGACGTGTCCAACTCCCCCTCGTTCGAGGACGACGCGGTCATGGAGTTCTTCCGCACCTCCACCACGGATCTGCTCAAGGCGGAGAAGGAGGCCGGTGTCACGCACCACGTCGCACTGTCCGTGGTGGGCACTGAGCGGCTCCAGGAAAGTGGTTACTTCCGCGCCAAGCAGGCGCAGGAGGAGCTGATCAGGGAGTCCGGAGTTCCGTTCTCCATCGTGCACGCCACCCAGTTCTTCGAGTTCATGAAGGGCATCGCGGACTCCGCCACTCAGGACGACAACACGGTGCACCTTGCCCCCATCGCGATCCAGCCCATCTACTCCGACGACGTCGCCGCCGCGGTCGGCCGCACTGCCGTCGGTGAGCCGGTGGGCGGTGTCGTTGAGGTCGCCGGACCTGACACGTTCCAGCTGGACGAGCTGATCCGTAAGGGCCTGGCCGCCAAGAACGACCCGCGCACGGTCGTCTCCGATCCCAAGGCACCCTACTTCGGGGCCCAGTTGGAGGAGAAGACGCTGCTGCCCGGTCCGGACGCGCGCCTCGGCGAGACGCGATTCAGCGACTGGATCGCGCGGCAGGGGAAGTAGAACCGGGGAACGGCCAGCGATCGGGATCCGCTCCCGCGCGACTGGACCGCACGACGGCCGGTACCGAGACCCTTGTCCGGTACCGGCCGTTGTGGTGTGCCCATCCAGGTCGGAAGGGTCCTCGCCGTCCCCGACCTGTGACGGGGCCCGCTCGCGAAGGGCCGGCACTGGGCACACAGGGGATCGGGACGGACCGTCCGGTCCGTCCCGATCCCCTGACCGACATACGTAAGAGGCGTCAGCGCACCGAGTGCGCAGCGTCCTCGATGACGTCGGTGACCCTTCCGGGCTGCGAGACGCTCACCGCGTGCGAGGAGCGGACCTCCGTGGTGTGGGCGCCTGCCCGCTCGGCCATGAACTCCTGAGCCTCGGCCGGGATGTTGAGGTCCTGCGTGGCAACCAGGACCCAGGAGGGAATGGTCTTCCAGGCCGGCTCGGCCGCACCCTCCGCCAGGGCGGCGTTGGTGACAGGTCGCTGGGTGACGGCCATCAGGTCGGTCTTGTTACGGGGCACGTCGGCGGCGAACTGGTGACGGAACTTGTCGTTCTGGATGTAGAGGTCGGCGCCCTGGGAGCCGTCCGCCTCGGTCAGCGGTACGGAGCGGAGGGCTTCGCCGAGGGTGCTGCCGGGGAACTTGCCCGACAGGTCGGCCGCGCTCTCGCCCTTCTCCGGGAGGAAGGCGGCGAGGTAGACCAGCGCCTTGACGTTCTTGTTGCCGGTGGCCGCGTTGCTGATGACGGAGCCGCCGTAGGAGTGGCCGGCCAGAACGATGGGACCGTCTATGCCCTCCAGGATGTCCTTGAGATAGGCGGAGTCACCGCTCAGGGACCGCAGCGGGTTGGCGACCGCGATGACCGGATAACCGTCGTGGCGAAGCTTCTTGATGACGTCGTTCCAGCTTGTGGAGTCGGCGAAAGCACCGTGGACCAGGACGACGGTGGGCTTGGGACTCCGTACGTGGACACCCTTGTCGGCGGAGGCGGGGGCGACCGCGGTGACCAGCAGGCCCGCAGCGATGCTGGCCCCGGCGACAACGGTGAGCGGGGTACGGGACCGGCGGGCGAGGGATGAGCGGAACATAGGCAGACACCTTTCGAGGTTGCGCAGACGCGCCGACTCCTGGTGGAAGGAGCGCGGCGCTGATGGTCGGCGGCCCACGACAGCCCACTGCTGAGGCGGGGCTGGAGCCGTGTACGGCGGCGCGGTCAGCATCGTTGCTGCGACGCGGAAACCAGGTAGGAGGCGGGCTGCCAACGTGGACGAGCCGGGTGCCAACCGCCGGGCGGGAACGGCCGGTTGACTCGACAGTCCCACTTACCGCCTTTCGCCCTTATGACAGGACGCTCATCGAATGTGTGACATGTGCCCATCGTCGCCGCGGGCTCGAGACGTGCGGGCCCGGCCGGTCCCTGTCCCATACGGGTCGCCACTCAGCCAATCGCGTGTCGGCCCACTGGGGGCATGCACCCGCCCGCATCTCAGGGTCACCCAGCGCGTTCGCAGGCACTTTCCCCCGCGTCACTGCCCGTGTCACATGGTCCATGCCTGTCCGGTCTGCACTGTCGAGAACAGCGTGACCAGAACGTTGGACACGACAGGTCGGGACAGCGCGCTCGGTCCACCGAGGCCGTTCCGGACGTCGGCCGAGACGTCGCGGTGTAGGCGATGGACTGCCGTGTGAGAGGGAAGATGCCGTATGGACCAGGCCGATGACGCGGTGCCGATCGCTGAGATGCTCGACGAGCGGCAGCATCTGCTGGCCGTCGCCTATTGGATGTTGGGCACAGGTCCTGATGCCGACGAAGTCGTCACCGAGACCTACCGTCGGTGGTACGGCCTGTCCGGTCCGGAGAGGGCGCGGATCGCGGAGCCGCTCTCCTGGCTGGTGAAGACGGCAGGCGCCATCTGCCTGACGTGCCTGGCCCTGCCAGAGCGTCGAGGGCCGGGCGCGGCAGGCACAGCCGGTGATACGACAGTGAGGGCTTGTCCGTCTTTGACGGACGAGGTCAGCGAGGTTCTGCTGAACGCGTTGGACTCCCTGTCCCCGGCCGAGCGGGCGGCATTCGTCCTCAATGATGTTTTCGGGATGGCGCCACAAGTGGTCGCCGAGATCGTAGGCCAGACGGAACAGGAATGTACCGAACTCGCCGAACGGGCCCGTCGCACCTTGCGGACCAGGCGTTCGAGTCCCACCATGCCGCATCAGCACGACCGGATGGTCCGGGCGGTCCGTGAGGCCTGCGCCGCGGAGGACTCGGCCCTCCTGTCATCTCTGCTGGCCCCCGACGCCACGGCCTTCTTCGACGGCGGCGGCAAGGTGCGGGCTCTGGACCGGCCGGTCCACGGTGCCCTGAACGTCGCCCGCAGCCTGCTCACTCTGCTCTCCCACCGCCCCCGTACCGCACTGGACCTCCACTCCGTCAACGGCCGGACGGGGATCGTCGTGCGCTACGACGGCCAGGTCGCCGCCGTGATCAGCTTCGACATCGCCGGCCACCACGTCGTCCAGGTCTGGGCCGTTCTGAACCCCGACAAACTGCGCCTCTGGAACCGGCCGGATGCCTCTCGCGGTGTACCTCGGGTGCCTGGTGTACCCGGTGGGCCTGGCGGCTCGAACGACGTGTCCGCGGCAGACCGGGACTACGGCCTGTTGTGAAAGTGCTGGTCACAGCCACTCGTTGAGGACTGCGACCAGCACGGTTGCCTCGTAGCGGACAGCGAGCTTGATGCCGGCGCCGCCAGTCAGGCCGAACTCAGCCGCCGCACCGGCATCTACCGCACCGACATGGTCTCTGTCCTCAACGAGCTCGCCGACACCGAATGCATCCGCCGCGAACCCGATCCCACCGACCGCCGCCGCAACGTCATCACCCTTACCCCCACCGGCCGCCGCCGCCTAGAGCGCCTCGATACGCTCATCGCCGACGCCCAGCGCGAAATCCTCGCCCCCCTCACCCCCGTCCAGCAGGACGAACTAACCCGCCTGCTCACCGTCCTGACCGAGCACCACCACCCCCCGCACCCCCGCCCGCGCGACGCGCAGTAGCCCATCTACCCACGCCTCCCGAGCCTCGCCCCCAGTTCGGAAAGCGGATAGCTTCTCAGTGGGCGAGATGAGTTGACCGGTTGCTCGTGTCTGCCAGGAGCGGGTCCTCCAGCGACACCGCGGGGACGTCGAGCTGCCGCGCTTGCCCGCGGAACCGCTCGTCCTACCGCCCGTCCTGCTTACCCTGGCCGAGGTGTCGGACCGGGTGAGTGACCCGAGACGAGTGCGAGGCTGCCGCTACCTCCTCGGCGCTCCGCTCACCCTGCGCGCGGTGGCCGTGCTCAGCGGCGCGACGTCGCCTTTGCCATCAACCTCATGCACCGCCAGGCCGGCCGCGAGGCGGAGTACCAGTACTTCGACATCACCAACTGGACCGAAAAGTGGACCATGGGCGGCCATACCGCCCTGATGAGTATCTGGCACAGGCCGTTGCACGCGATGATCGAGGCCTTCACCGGTGCCGGTTTCCGGATCACGGTCATCAGCGAGCCGGAGCCGGATCCAGCCGCCCGCGAGCTGTTCCCCGAAGCCATCGCCGCCAAGCCGCGCTTCCTGTGCTTCCTGTTCTTCGTCCTACAGGCCGACTGGCGCCCGACCGGGACGGTTCACCGGGGAAGACTGCCAAGCAGTCTCCAGATCATGACCGTTGGCGAGGTTCTCGTCTCCGTGCGCAAGTTCGACGGCCGCCCGCATCGGCACCGCCCGATGGCCCGTCTTGGCGAGGACGAGCACGGCGTGCGGCTGGGTGGCGCAGGAGCCGCGGGTCATGCTCTTTCCCCGCGATGCCTGGTGGACCGGGCAGGTCACCATGGTCGACCTGGACTTGATCCGCTGCGTCGCGGCCCGAAACCCGTGGTACACGTGACCACTGGCTACATCGACTCCGATACGGCCGAACAGGCCACTCGTCGCAATGGCGACCAGCCCCCGCTCACCGATCCCCCCGAAGTACACCGGTTCGCTCAGCGGCCGGTACCCGTCACCGGTCAACCCGCCAGGGATGCCAGCCTCTCCGAGATCAGCAACGATCTGTGCGGGCACCTCGGATAGGGCCTCGACGGGCATCAGAGAGCGAACTCAGGCTTCGGCAACTGCGGCAGGGGGCTGGCTCACGAGAGGATCTTCTCCCGCTGGACAGCCCCGTCACCAAGGTCAGCGGCGGTAAAGACGTTCTGCAGCATCAGCCAGCACTGCAGCGGAACGAGAGGTGGCGGTGCCTTCGCCCAGATGCTCAGGCTGCGGCTTCGCCGGGGGTCTCATCCTCTGAGGACTCCTTCGGAAAAAACCACCGGCGAACCAAGGTGTAACCAGGAGGTGAGGTCGTTGCCCGTCAATTCCTTGTACCTCGCCCTGGCCTCATCGCTGGCGTGCTGACCGGCAGGGAGCCTTCGTAGGAATGGGTCGCGGTCATGGTCGCTGGAGGACCGACGAGACTGGTCCGAAGTTTCAGGGGCGGAGAGCGACTCCTGATCCTCCGTGTTCTCGGAACCCCGCCCTCCGGCGAGACTGGCGGCGATGACGGCCAGGGCCACGCTGCCGACCGCACCGCCGACGGCGAGGACCTTCGGCTTGTGCTTCCTGAACAGGTTCTTCGAGGTCTCGACGAAGGTGGTGGGCTCGTCGTTCTCGGGCGTGGAGTCGTTCACGCGCACAGATCTACCGGAACCATCCCCCACTTGTCAGGCGATGACCTCACATCACCCAATCAAGTGCAGTAGCGTCCTGCGGTGATCTCTCTGGGGGAACCTGCGTTCTTCACCCGCCTGCGCGACGCGTGACGGGTACTCATCGCCGGGGCGGGCGGCGGCTTCGACGTGTATGCCGGGCTGCCGCTCGCACTCGCGCTGCGGTCCGCGGGCAAGGAGGTGTACCTCGCCAACCTGTCCTTCGCCGATCTGTACGGCTTGGACCTCGATGTGTGGGTGGACCAGGACGTCGCGGCCGTCGGGCCCGAAACCGCCCTGCGCGGCGACTACTTTCCCGAACGGACGCTCGCCCAGTGGCTCGCGACGCAGGATCTGCCGTCGACCGTGTACGCGTTCCCGAGCATCGGGGTCGGTCCGCTGCGGGCGGCCTACCGGACGCTGATCACCCATCTCGGCGGTGTCGACGCGGTGGTGCTGGTGGACGGCGGGACAGACATCCTGATGCGCGGCGACGAACACGGTCTGGGCACCCCGGAGGAGGACATGGCGAGCCTGGCCGCCGTGAGCAGGCTCGACGAAATCCCGCACCGGCTGGTGGCCTGCCTCGGCTTCGGCGTGGACGCGTATCACGGTGTGAACCACTCGCTCGTACTGGAGAACCTGGCCGCCCTGGACCGGGACGGCGCCTATCTCGGGGCGTTCTCGCTGCTCGGGGCGGCGCGGGAGGGCGCGGGAGGGCGCGCTCTATCTCGACGCGGTGGCGCACGCCCAGCGCCACACCCCGAGCCACCCGAGCATCGTGAACGGATCCGTCGCCGCCGCCGTGCGCGGTGACTTCGGCGATGTCCGGTTCACGGAAAGGACCAAGAACGGCCAGTTGTTCGTCAACCCGCTGATGGCAATGTACTTCTGTGTGGACCTACCTGGACTGGCCCGCCGCAATCTCTACCTTGGTCTGCTGGAACGGACTTCGCTGATGCGGCAGGTGAATTCCGTGATCGAGGAATTCCGCATCACGCTGCCCCGTCAGCGTCCGCCGCGGGCTTTCCCACACTGAGCCTTCCTCCGGCACGGGCGGCCGGGATCCGCCCACCCGCCCTCATCAATCGTCTACACCGACCGGACGATGAGGGTCGGCAATCCCAGGTTTGGACCGCGCTTCACGCCGCTACGACCGCTCAGCTCTTCGGCTGGCACGTCGCGTACGAAGGTTTCCTCGACCGCGATGGCAAGGCATCGGACGCCCCCCACGTCCAACCGCCACGAGCTGACCGGGCAGTCCCCGCTTGGAGAGGTCCTGGCCACCCCCTCCGCCCCGTTGCTGGATGGAATCGCGGTGTGTCTGGTCGACGTGTCCGACGAGTCCGGCGCAGCAGGCTCACCCTGCGCGACGCGGGCCGGTGGGACGCTCCGGCGGTTGACGCCTTCCTCGGCTGGGCCGTCTGGCACCGCGAGCACGCCAAGAATCCCCGACACCGACCCGACGTCATCATCGACGGCAGCTGGCCTCGTATGGCCTGGCACCGTTGGACCGGGTGGACTGCCGACGATCGGCGATGGTGCATCCACCTGCTCGACACCACGGATCAGTCCGTCGCGGAATCCGTGGATCAGGTTGAGCATTGGGTGACCGAACAGCGCGACGTGCTCCGATCCGACCGTCTCACCCTCTCGCGGGCCTGGTCGGATCGGACCGTCACCCGAGCCGACTGCGACTCCTGATCGACTTTCACAACAGGACCTGTTGCACGGCCACACATAGGGGTCGCGGAGCTGCTGTGCACATCGCCCGGTCGGGAACGACCGCGCGCGACCTGCTCTGTTCTTCGGCGAACAGCGTCAAGCCGGCCCCCATCCGAACGGGCAAGACGATGGGATCTTCCCATGGCGGCTTCCGTTCGTTCATTGCCGCCATCAACGCCTACAACCGCTTCGGCGCCGCCCCTCAGCAGCCCACCGGTCCGCCGGCCCGGCAAGTTCGCCCGACCACTCTCCTTCCCGACACGGCGGAGTGTGGCCGACAGTCGCCCTCACTGCCCGCTCCGGAGTTCGGTCTCCTCACTTCGGGTCAGTGGTGACCGTCGTTCCCGTGGTCGCGGGCGTCTCGCCAGCCCCACACTGCGTCTCGACGACGTCATCGTTCTCGGTGCTGCCGCCGCTCACTGCGTCTGACTTCTCGGTGGGGTCGTTCGTGACGTCCCTCTCCTTCTGCCGCCTCTTCAGGGCGAGTTCCCTGGCCATCTTCTCGGAGTGCAGCCTCATCTCAGCCTCTGTCCGGTGCTCGAACATTGTCGCCTCCATGTCAGTTCGTGGGGTGCGGCACGCAGGTGGGCCGCTGGGCCAGTGTGTCCTCGTGCTGCACCCGCAGGTCCGAACGGAACGCGCGAACGGCGGCCGTCACACATTTCTCGGCTCACACAACCGTTGAAGAGATGACCAGGCACCCCAAGCTTGTGTGACACGGCTGGTCACTTTATGTCGGCGAACAAGAAGGATCGACGCTGCCCGTCACCTTCGTCGTAGAGCCCGGTTCGGGCACGTGGCCTTCATGAGGGCTCGGAGGCCGATTGGCCGCTCTGCCGCTTGTCGTCGCGGACCCGCTGACGCACGTGCGTCTCTTGGTGACACCTTGCTGTCCTGGCGGGGTGTGGCCGCAGGCAGCGCAGTGGAACTTTTCCTGAGTGGGGCGGTTCTCCTTGGCTGCATGCCCGCATTCGGGGCAGGGAGGCGTTGCGGGGGCCCCTATGTGTTTGGTCAAGGTCCAAGGCCAGTAGGTTCGTGTGGTCGAGGGCGGGCTGAGCCGGAGGGGTGTGCATGAGTGATAGCCAGGTCACGATCAAGCTCACGAGTGACGAGGCACTGGTGCTGTCGCACTGGCTGGAGAGGCTCCAGATGACGGACCTCAGCCGCGTTGTCGACGATCCGGCGATCTGGGCGCCGATCCATCGGATCGCCGGAACGCTGGACAAGGTGCTTCCTGAGTTGTTCGCGCCTGACTATGACCAGCGGCTTGAGGCCGCTCGTCAGCGGCTTCGGCCGGAGGACTGACCGAGCGGTCTGGACTCCTCAGCTGGCCGCAGCTGTTTGGGGTTCGTAGAAGGTGCCGTCGCGGAGCATGGCGAAGAGGACGTCGGTCCGGCGTCTGGCGAGGCAGAGCAGGGCCTGGGTGTGGTGCTTACCCTTGGCGATCTTCTTGTCGTAGTAGGCCCGGGATGCCGGGTCGCTCAGGGCGGCGAACGCGGAGAGGAAGAAGGCCCGTTTGAGCTGTTTGTTTCCTCTCCTGGAGGGTTGTTCGCCGCGGATCGAGGAGCACGAGCTCCGGGTCGCGGGTGCGAGACCGGCGTAGGCGGCGAGGTGGCCGGCGGTCGGGAAGGTGCTGCCGTCGCCGACCTCGGTCAGGATGCGGGCTCCGGTCCTGACACCGACGCCTGGCATCGACGTCAGGACTTAACGGGGGTAACGGCGATCACTTCCCGTCCGGCGCTTTCAGCCTTGGCGTGCAGGATCGTCGGGAACACCCAACCGGCGTCCATGAACGACGTGTTGAGCCCGGCCTTCGCCCCGGCCCCGTTGGACAGGAACGCGCCCGGCTGACCGGGGTCGGGGCCCGGCCCGAAAGCCGGGGCTCCCCGCGAAGAAAAAGGGATGGATCCCAGGCTCCGGCCCATGTCCGTGAGGCCCCCGAATACGAGGCGTCCAACGTCCAGGTCTCGGATTTCGGGGGCACTCCAGTCGCGGATCAGGCCGATGTCGCCTCGTCTTCGAACTGGATGGCACGGATCTCCCGGCGGGAAGAGATGCTGAGCTTCGAGAACACCTTGCGGAGGTGCCACTCGACTGTGTGCCGGCTGAGGAACAACTGGGCGCCGATCTCGGGGTTCGTGAGCCCTTGGCCGGCGAGTCGGGCGATCTGCGCCTCCTGCGAGGTGAGAGCCGTGGGCGTCGCGACCGCGTGGGTGCGGACCTTCGCCCCCGTCGCCTGCAACTCGCCTCGCGCGCGTTCGGCGAACGCCTCCGCCCCGAACTGGCTGAACATCTCATGTGCGACGTCCAGTTGGGCACGGGCATCAGAGCGGCGGTTCTCGCGGCGCAACCACTCCCCGTACAGCAGATGCGCACGGGCGAGTTCCATGCGGACCCGGGTCCGTGCGAGCCGCTCGATCGCCTCACGGTAGAGCCGCTCCGCGGAGTCGCCCTCGCTGAGCAGCGCCCGCGAGCGCGCTTCCACACCCAGCGCCCAGTCGGTGCCGCTGGCTCGCGTCGCCTCCGAGAGCCGCTCCAGCGCGCCGGTGGCCGACTCAGGTGAGCCGCTCCGTACGGCCGCCTCGATCAGCTCGACCAGGCCCCATCGGGGCGAGGCGAACTCCCGCTGCTCGGCCGCTGCCTCCCGGGCCGCGGCCAGCGCCTGCGCGTACTGGCCGAGCCCGTTGCAGAGCACCGCCTCGTACCAGCGTGTGACGGTGACACTGGCCCCCTGGCCCCGCGGCACCGCCTCGGCCAGGGCCGCGTCGATCAACGTACGGGCCTCTCCCTCACGACCACGCCAGACGGCCAGACCGAGGGGGCCCACACGTCCCGGGTTGCTGTTGCCGGTTGCCGCGCACACCGCCTCGATCTCCTCGATCAGCGACTCGGCCGCCGCCAGTTCCCCGGCGATGAGGTGCACGAACGCGCGGGAGTCGAGCGCGTCGGGGAGAGCGCTGAGGGCTCCGGCCTCGCGGGTGACCGTCACATGACGGGTCGCGGCCGCGTGCCAGCGCTCGTCGTCCCACAGCTCCGAGGCGATGACGGACGCGAGCCAAAGCCGGCGCAGCTGCTCCTGTACGGGGAGTCGCTCGTCGCAGAGTGCTTCGAGTGCGTGCTCCATCATCGACGCCGAGGCTGGGTAACCGTCGGCGACTCGCACGGCGAGGGCGTCCAGCACCAGGTCGGACACCTGTGGCTGCCGTGCCGGCGGGGCCTCACGGGCGGCCTCGGCCACCTCCAGCAGCCCTGGGCCGCGCGCCAGGCGGCCGGCGAATATTGCCGCCGCCATGGCGTCCAGGTAGGTCTCACGAGAGAGTGCGACATCGTCCAGCCGGCCGAACCGGCGAGCGGCGGCGAGCAGCAGCTGCGGGGCTTCGCCGCCGCGGTTCTGGGCGAACGCCATCCCGGCGCGCAGCACCTCGATCCGCGCTCGGCCCAGTTCGTCGAGGGGTCCGGCCGCCGCCGTGGCGAGGAGGGTGGCGGCCGGCTCGAACGCCCCGGCGTGGAGTTTCGCCTGTGCTGCGTCCATGGCGCGCTGTGCGCGTCGCGCGGGGTCCTGTGTCAGCGCGGTCGCACGGTGGAGGAAGGCGGCGGCCGCGGCGATGCCGCCGCGTGCGTGGGCCCGGCCCGCGGAGCGCTCCAGTGCGGTGGCCACTGTCTCGTCGGGCCCCGAGGCCGCGTCGGCCAGGTGCCAGGCCCGGCGGTCGGGGTCGAGCCGGGCATCGGTGACGTCGGCCAGCGCCCTGTGCCCCTCTCGACGTTCGCTCGGGCCCGCCGCTCGATAGGCCGCCGAGCGCACCAGCGGGTGCCGGAACCGCACCCGGGTGCCGAGTGTGATCAGGTCTGCCGCGCCTTCGTGCGACACGGCGGTGTCGGCGTCGATCCCGAGGCGGCCGGCCGCACGCCTCAGCAGTGTCACGTCGCCCAGCGGTTCCGCGGCGGCGATGAACAACAGGCGTCGGGTCTCGGACGGAAGCTCCTGAATGCGGCGGAGGAACCCCTGCTCGATCTGGCTCGACAACGGCAACGCGTCCGGACGCCCGAACCCTCCGGCCATCTCCGCCGTGGTCAACCCGCGCGGCAGCTCGAGCAGGGCCAGCGGGTTGCCGCGTGACTCGGCGACTATGCGGTCGCGCACCCGTTCATCCAGCGGACCGGTGACGACCGAGTCGAGCAGTGTCCGGGAGTCACGCTCGGTCAGTCCCGTGAGGGACAGCTCGGGAAGGCTGCCGAGCGTATGGCCGGCACTGGGTTCACGGACGGCGAAGACGAGCACAACCGATTCTGCGAGCAGTCGGCGGGCCACGAACTCCAAGGTCAGCGCGGACGCCTTGTCCAGCCACTGCGCGTCGTCGACAATGCAGACCAGCGGCTGGTCACCGCCGGCGTCCGCGATGAGACTCAGTGTGGCCAGACCGACGAGGAACCGGTCGGGCGCGGCGCCGGCGCGCACACCGAAAGCCGTGCCGAGCGCATCACGCTGAGGCTCGGGCAGCTGGTCGAGCCCGCTGAGCAGGGGAGCGCAGAGCTGGTGCAGGCCGGCGTAGGAGAGTTCCATCTCGGACTGGACGCCGGCCGCTCTGATGGTGCGACATCCGGTGGTACGACCGAGGAGATGTCTCAGCAGCTCGGTCTTGCCGATCCCGGGCTCACCGCGCAGGACCAGGACACCGCTGCGCCCGGTTCTGGCACCTGCCACGAGATCGTCGAGGGCCTTGCATTCGCTCTCCCTGCCGAGAAGCCCGGCCCGTGCACCGCGGCTCGCCATGGCAGCTCCCTTGTCAGGAATGTTCGCTGAGTATGGTAATCCGTCCGCTGATCGCCGTGCCCGTGGTCGACCGTGACGAGTCGGCTCGCCTGCGGGCCCGCAGAACGACTGAGCAGGCTCGCCCGCCCTGTGACGGTGCTGGTCAGGGCGGTTCCCCCACGGACTTTGAGCGCGCAAGGCGAGGGCGAAACGGGACGCCCGCTGGTCCTCGTCGATTTCAGGCAGACGCGTTTCTCCCCGCCCGGGCAGCCAAGAGTCGAACAGGCGGGTGGACTACGTGTTGTCAACCGGCGTCGGCGCCTGACGAGTCGCTCGCAGGGTGTCCGTCCTGGAGTGCGGCGAGCGCCGCAGCGAGCTTGCCCCGGCTGGTGATGCCGAGGCGGGGATAGATGCGGTACAGGTGGGCTCCGACGGTGCGGTGCGAGATGAACAGGCGCTGGCCGATCTCCCGGTTGCTCAGTCCCCGCGACGCGAGCACGGCGATCTGCATCTCCTGGGCCGACAGCCGGTCGCTGGTGTTCGCCTGCCGCCGGCCGCTCGACTCGCCGGCGGCACGCAACTGCTCGCGAGCCATCTCGGCCCAGGGCCGCGCGCCGACCCGGTCGAACTCGTCGCGGGCGCTGCGCAGCGGGTTGCGGGCTTCGACGTTGTGCCGTTGGCGACGCAGCCGACGGCCGTGGTGCAGGTGCAGCCGGGCCCGCGCCAGGGCCCAGCCGGCGGGCAACGCGGCCAGTGCCGCGGTGTAGTGCTCCTCCGCCGTGTCGTCCGGCGCCAGCACCGCCTCGGTGTAGACGTGGGCCACCACCATCATTTCCGAGGGCAGTCGGGTGGCCAGCTCGGGGAGTCCGTCCAGTAGTTCCCGGGCCCGCTGCACGGTGCCCGCGGCCACTGCGGCGTCCGCCAGGTCCGGTGCGAGCAGCCAGCGGCTGACCGAGTGGTAGTGCGGGTCCGTCGGATCGAACGCGCGCGCGAGTGCGTCGTACGCCTCGGCCGCGCGGCCGTCGAAGAGCGCGAGCAGGCCCTCCACCTGCTGCGCCATGACGGCGGCGAAAGGCATGCCGGGGAACAACCGGTGGGCCCGCAGCTCGCCGAGCATCCGCTCCGCGGCCTCGGTCTCCCCGCGCAGCGCCGCCACCAGACTCCCTGTCGCCTTCACCCCCAGCCAGACGATCCACTCCCCGGTCTCCTCGGCCAGCGCGAGTCCCTCGCCGGACTCCTCGCGAGCCCGATCGAGCTGACCGAGGTACACCCGCGGCCAACTGCCCGCAAGTGACCGGGCGAGCAGCCCGAGCCTGCCCTGCAACCGCCACGCCGCGGCCGCCAGTGACAGGTACCGGGCGGCGAGGGTGGCGTCGCCCATGACCATCGCGCCGCTGCCGAGGAAATGCATGATCCGGCCGTCCAGGCGGTCCGGCCGGAGGCTGCCGAGCCGTGCGATCACCTCGGCGCCGTACCGGAACGGTTCGGTGTATGCCCGTACCGTCAGCACGACGGGAGCGTCCGGGTCGGGGCTCCATCGGTCCAGCTCGGCCGCGGCCAGCGTGCGCACCCGTGCGTCGCCGTCCTGGAAGAAGCACCGGGCGGCCGCCCGCCACAGCAGGTTCTCGGCGACCTGCACGCCGCCTGCGTCGAACGCGCCGGCCGCTGTGGTCACCATGTCCTCGATCCGGCGGTGCGGCTCGTCGGGTTCGAACGCCGCCTTGTCGGAGACGACCATGAGGCGGGCCCGCTCCAGCGGGCCGAGTTCGCTCATGTCGGCCCGGTCCAGCAACAGCTGGGTGTGAACCCGGTCATTGATCTCGCTGGCCGACTCGACCGCCCGGACCAGAATTTCGGTCCTGCGGCGCGGGTCCTGGACGAGCTCGGCCGCCTGGCGCAGGGCCGGCACGGCGGAGGCCACCTTGCCCCGGGCCAGCGCGGTGTCGGCGAAACGTTCCAGCCTGGCGGCGAGTTCCTCGTCCGGGCCGAGCGTCGCGGCCGCCAGGTGGAGGAGCTGGCGCTCGGGGGTGTCGGCCATGGCCACGGCGATGGCGCGGTGGGTGGCCAGCCGGTCGGCGACCGTGGCACGGGTGTAGATCGCCGAGCGCATCAGCGGATGCCGGAACTCGAGGCTACGGCCCACCAGAATGACCAGGCCCGCGTCGACCGCCTCCTGTACGGCGTCCACGGAAACCGTCGTGCCCGTCAGACGACTCGACACGTCCAGCAGCCGGTTCAGTGGTGCGCTGGGCTCGGTGGCCAGGGCCAACAGGAGCGTTCGGCACTCCGGGCTCGCCGAGTCCGTACGCGCGGCGAACGCGTCCTCCAGCCGCCGGGTCAGCGGCAGATCGTCCAGCTGCGGTGCGAGGTCCTGCACCGTCTTGGGCAGCTCGACCAGGGCCAGCGGGTTGCCCGCGGCGCGCTCCAGGATGAGGGCCCGCAGCGGCGCCGACAGGTCCGGTGCACCCGCGTCGAGCAGATCGGCGGCGGCGGACGGGTCGAGCGGTTGCAGATGGAGGTCCGGCTGCGCGCTCGGGGCGTAGGAGTCGGGAGAGTGAACCCGGGACGCCGCCACGACCAGTACGGGAAGATCGCGGGTGCGCCGGACGACGAATCTGAGGACGTCCCGGCTCGGCGAATCGATCCACTGCAGGTCATCGACGAGCAACAGGAGCGGTTGCCGGTCGGCCTCGTCGGTGAGCAGTTCGAGCACGGCGAGCGCGACCCGGAAGATATGGGGTTCCGTCTGGGTGGCGCTGAAGGCGTCGACCAGCGCGGTGCGGTGCGGAGACGGCAGCTTCCCGATGCCGTCGGCGGCCGGTTGCAGCAGCAGTTGCAGAGCCGCGAACGGCAGCCACAGCTCGGTCTCCACACCGGCTGCGCTCAGCACCTTGAAACCGCCCTCAGTGCCCTCGGCACCGACCGAGCGCAGCAGAGCCGACTTACCGACACCGGCGGTGCCGTGGATCAACAGCGCACTGCCGCGTCCGTTCGCCGCGTCCGCCAGCAGCCCGCGCAGGATTCGCAGCTCCGCGTCCCGGCCGATCATCGCGCGGGGGCTCGGTTCGGCCGCTGGAGGGCCCCGGCTGCTGTGCTGAACATGTGCGGCTTCCTCAGTGCAGGGAGTCACGTCGCACCACATCCTAACCGTGGCCCTCTACACCCTCGGCGCGATCGCACCATCGGTAGAACGACTCAACTCCCGCTGCGCCGCGGCGCCGAGGCCCGGATCCGAAGGCGGTCACCCGACAGAACCGGCCGAGCCGGTGGGCCCGGCCGGTTCCGCGTTCACCGCGCGCCCCGGGACGACTCCAGCAGGGCGAACCCCCGTTCCACGATGGGTTCGGCGACGAGTTCCTGTGGCAGAGAGGGCACGGCCGGCGGCGGCCCGATGCGGATGAGCGTCTCCCGTGTCTCCTCGGTCAGACCTCCCCAGATCCCGTGCCGCTCCCGGTGGTCGAGCGCATACCGGCGGCACGGCATCCGCACCGGGCACCGATCGCAGATCATCAGCGCCCGTCGGACGGTCGCCAGGTCGCCCGGAGGGGGGAAGAAGGTCTCGATGTCGGCACCTCGGCAGGCCGCGGCCGGCGACCAGCCCGCCGCCGGGCGGACGGGCAGGACACCGTTGTTCATCAGGGGGGTACGAGACGCTGTCATCCCATCTCCTCCAGCTTCTTGCCGTTGGTCTCGCGCACCCTGACGGCGACGAAGACGAACGAGAGCACGGCGAAGGCCGCGTAGATCGCGTAGGTGGACGACAGGTTCCAGTCCGACATGCGGGGGAAGCTCTCTGTGACGGCCCAGTTGGCGATCCAGTTCGCGGCGGTCGCCACCGACATCGCGGCGGCGCGGATCCTCAGCGGGAACATCTCGCCGACCATCACCCAGAGCACCACACCCCATGAGACCGCGAAGAAGAACACGAAGGAGTGGGCGGCGACCAGCGCCACGGTGCCCTGGGCGTCCGGGATGGACAGACTGCCGCCGCTGCCTGTCTTGTACGAGAAGGCCCAGGAGGCGAAGGCCAGCGACACGGCCATGCCGGCCGAACCGGTCAGCGCGAGCGGTTTCCGGCCGACCCGGTCGATCAGCAGCATCGCCACGACGGTGCCGATGATGTTGATGATCGACGTGGACAGGCTGATCAGAAGGGAGTTGGCCTGGTCGATGCCCACCGACTGCCACAGCAGCGACGAGTAGTAGAAGATGACGTTGATGCCGACGAGCTGCTGGAAGACGGCCAGCCCGATGCCGACCCACACGATCGGCAGCAGCCCGAAGCGGCCGTCGAGCAGATCGCGCACCCGCGGCTTGTGATCGGTCTTGAGAGCATGCTGGATCTCGGCGATCCGCTCCTCGGAGCCCGCGTACGTGCCTTGCAGGTCGCGCAGCACGGCGAGGGCCTGGACCTCGCGGCCCGTGGCGACGAGGAAGTGCGGCGACTCCGGGATGCGCAGGGTGAGGAACAGGTAGGCGAGGGCCGGTACGACCGCGGCCATCAGCATCCACTGCCAGGCATGCAGGGCACCCAGCAGGTTCTCGCTCTTGCCGTCGGCCCCTTGGGCGATGCCCCAGTTGACGAGCTGGGAGGCGGTGATGCCGAGCACGATGGCCGCCTGCTGGAACGAGGCCAGCCGCCCGCGATGGTCGGGCGGCGCGACCTCGGCGATGTAGGTGGGCCCGATCAGCGAGGCGAGGCCGATCGCCATACCGCCGACGATGCGCCAGGCGCCCAGGTCCCAGACGGAGAAGGGCATGGACGAGCCGAGCGCGCTGATCGCGAAGAGAACCGCGGCGAAGTGCATCACGCGCCGACGGCCTATGCGGTCGGCGAGACGTCCGGCGACGGCCGCTCCGAAGGCGGAACCGAGCAGCGCGGAGGCGACAATGGTGCCCGTCTCGCTGGAGGTGACATCGAATCGGTGCTGGATTCCGGTGACGGCGCCGTTGATGACGGCACTGTCGTAGCCGAACAGGAAGCCGCCGATCGACGCGGCCGCCGAGATATAGGTGACGCGCCGGAGGTTGGTCGGGCGGAGCGCGGCCCCTGAGTGGGCCCGCCCCGCTGAAGAGGCGTTCGCGGTCATGGACAAGGACTCCTTCACAGGACCGGGTACGCACCGGCGCAGGCGGGAGCTCCCGGCCAGGCGGGCGTACCAGTCGTAGGGGACGTGGATCGGATGGACGACCGTGCTGATGACCGGGCACCGGTCGTCGTGCCGGGGGGCGAGCATGCCGCCGCTCAGACGCCGGCCGTCGGGGCTGAGAGCAGTTCGTGCAGGCGGGCGAGGTTCGCCGCGCCGATGAGGCCGGCGTCCGATCCCACGGTGGCGGTGCGGACCTCGGCGTAGACGCGGTGCTCGCCGCCGCCGAGGGCCCGACGGTAGGACATCTCGGCCGGACGCCTGATCAGCTCGCCAGTGTCGCCGAGGCCGCCGCCGATGACGAGGACGGACGGGTCGAGGATGGAGGCGAGGTCGGCGAGGGCCTGGCCCAACCAGCGGCCCGACTGCGCGAACACCTCGAGGGAGAAGGGGTCGCCACTGAGGGCGGCCTCGGTCACATGGTGCCCATCGAGGCCGTCGGGGGTGCCGTCGCCCAGCGCGAGCACCACCGCGGCCCGTGTCGGATCAGCGGCCGCCATCTCACGGGCGCGGCGGGTGTGGGCCGCCCCGCTGGCGTACTGCTCCATGCAGCCGTGCTGGCCGCAGGGGCAGGGGAGCCCGTCGGGGACCGCCCGGTAGTGGCCGATCTCGCCGGCCATGCCGAAGCGGCCGCGGAAGAGCCGGCCCCTGCTGATGATGCCGCCGCCCAGGCCGGTGCCCGCCATGACCATCAACATGTCGTCATGCCCGGCACCGGCTCCATGGATGAACTCGCCCCAAGCGGCGGCGTTCGCGTCGTTCTCGACGACGACCGGAAGCCCGGTGGCCTCCTGGACGATGTCCCGGATCTCCTTGTCGTGCCAGCCCAGGTTGGGTGCGAAGCGCACCGTCGAGCGGTCCGCGTCCACGTATCCGGCTGCTCCGACACCGATCGCTCGGACGTCGTCCCAGCCCTTGCGGACCCGCTGGACCGCCTCGGCGATCGCCCCCGCGATCCGGTCCGGGTCGTGCGGGGTGGGGACGCGCACCCGGGAGACGACCTCCCCGCCGGGGTCGACCGTCCCGGCGGCGATCTTCGTGCCGCCGAGATCTACGCCGACGGTCAGACCGCCGTTCTGGTCGTTCATGCGGCACCGCCCACGCCGTCGAACCGACGGTGCGCGTACCGACGCTTGTGTCCGCCTGACCGGCTGACGGGTCCGTGAGACATGGTGTGGCTCCTGACGTTGTGATTTCGTGTGAAGGAGGGGGGAGTCGGCTCGTCACCAGCCGGAACAACGGGCATGGCGGCTTCGGCACCCTGGAGGCGGCGGTTCGCCGCCGGTCCGTCTACAAGCTCAGCTTCCGTAATCGGGTGGCGAGTTGCATGAGTCATTCGACTGTGTCCAGCCGTAGTCGCTCGCTGTGTCACACATCGGTGCCCTGCGTTGTCTTCTAAGCGAACCAAGTCGGATCTAGCGGAGGTATGACACGGTGTTGGACAAGACATCCATGAGCGGACTCGACGAGCACGGGAGCCAGGACGGGACCGGGCCCAGGATGCTGGCGGACGTCAAGCCGCCCTTCGTGCCGGAGGGTGCTTCGGCGATGACCGTGGTGGTCGAGTGGCCTCCGGGACACCCCGGGACGCCGCCGCACCGACACTCGGGGCCGTGCTTCGGCTACGTCACCGAAGGCGCCGTCCGGTGGGAACTCGAGGGCGAGCCCGAGCGGGTGATCAAGGCCGGTGAGACTTTCTGGGAGCCGGGCGGTGACGTGATCCACTACCAGAACGGCAACGCCCTGTCGGATACGCCGGCCAAGTACGTCGTCATCATGCTGTGCGCGCCCGGCCAGCCGATGCTCACCCTGGTCGAAGAGGAAGAGCTGTCGAAACGGGCCCACCTGCGAGCCCCGCGGCCTTCCGAGGACTGAACCACGGCCCGGGGGACGAGAGTCCGCCACGTCAGATCTCGAAGGGGGACGCTGTGGCTGGTCATGGATCGGCGCCGCGCAGCACGACCGAGGGGCTGGTAGGACGCGACCGGGAACTGGAGCTGCTTCGGTCGTACGTCGACCAGGTGCTCGGGCGCGGTGGGGTGCTGGTGCTGTCCGGTGAACCGGGTGTCGGCAAGTCCGTGCTACTTGATGCCGCGGTAAGGGCGGCGACGGCGGCCGGTGCGCTGGTCCTGCGCTCCGACGGGGTCGAGTTCCTCGCGGATCTGAGCTTCGCCGGACTGAACCACGTACTCGAACCCCTGCTGCACGAGTACGACGGGCTCGACCCGGTGCACCGGGAAGCCCTGACCGTGGCGCTGGGCGCGAGTGACGGCGCCCCAGTGGATCGGCTGATCCTGTACGGGGCCGTACTGGCACTGCTCCGCCGGGCAGCGAGCAGCCGTCCCGTTCTGCTGGCCATCGACGACCTGCAATGGATCGACCGGGCGAGCGCCGCGGCGCTCGCGTTCGTCGCCCGGCGGCTGACCGGGAGCCGAGTGGGCCTCCTCGCAGCCTCACGGCCGGGGTTCGAGAGTACCTTCGAACGCGCGGGGCTTCCCGAACTCACCGTGTCCCCCCTGGACGACAGGGCGGCAGCCACCCTGGTCGGCACCCACTTCCCGCTGCTCACCGGGCAGGAGCTGCGTCGGGTCCTCGCGCAGGCGCGGGGCAACCCACTGGCACTGTTGGAACTGCCGGCCGCGCTCGACGACTCGCGAGGCAGCGCGGGAGTGCTGCTGTCCGAGGTACTCCCGCTCAGCCGTCGGCTGCGGGACCTGTATGGCTCCCGGGTCGCGGAGATGTCGGCCCCCACCCGCCGCCTGCTGCTCCTGGCCGCGCTGGAGGGCGGCGGGGACCTGTCGGTCCTGCGGGCCGCCGCCCCCGGCGAGGACGTACTGGCCCTTCTCGCTCCCGCGGAGCGGGCGCAGTTGCTGCGAATCGAACACCGAGGTCTGGGGCGGCTGTCCTTCCACCATCCGCTGATCCGCGCGACCGTCGTATCGGGCTCGACCAGCGGTCAGCGCCTGGACGCCCACCTGGCTCTGGCCGAAGCGCTCACCAGTAAGCCCGATCGCCGGGCCTGGCACCTGGCCGAGGCCACACCCGATCCTGACGAGCAGGTCGCCGCGCTCCTGGAGGACACCGCACACCGGGTCCGCCGGCGCGGGGACGCCGTCGGCGCCTTCAACGCGCTGGTGCGGTCCGCCGACCTCACTCCCGGCCCCGCGAACCGCGCCAGACGGCTGGCCGAAGCCGCCTTCGTGGGCGCGGACGTGGCCGGAGAGCTGCGTACCGCGGCCGAACTGCTCGTGGAGGCCCGACGTGCCGACCCGGAACTCCGGGGATCGTTGCGGGCGGCGGCCGCGGCCGCCCAGGTGCTGCTCAACCGCGACGGTGATGTCAACACCGCGCACCGGCTGCTGGTCGGCGCGATCATGACCCGCGACGGCAGGGCCGACGGCGACGACGAGGCGCTCTTCGAGGCGCTGTGCACCCTGCGCAGGGTGTGTCTGTGCGCGGGCAGACCCGAGCTCTGGAACGCGTACCAGGCCGCCATGTCGCAGCTGACCGTGCCGATGCCTCCCCTCCAGGAACTGCTCGGCGACGTCTACGCCGACCCGGCACGCTCCTCCCCGACAGCCCTCGGCCTTCTCGATGCGGTCATCCACGACCTGCACCGGCAGACCGACCCGAGCCGGATCGAACGGATCGCGATGGCGGCACTGTTCGTGGACCGGGCGACAGGGTGCCGTGCGGCGCTCTGGCCCGTCGTCGAGAACGGGCGCGAAGGCGGCGCGGTCACGTCGGCGCTCATCGCGCTGGTGGTGCTGTGCCTGGACGACTTCACGACGGGTCGGTGGGACGAGTGCGGCCGTCTCGCCGCGGAGGGGCTGGCGCTGAGCGAGGCCCACGGCTATCAGATGCTGGCCCAGCAGTTCCATCGGGCCCAGGGCCTGCTGGCCGCGGCGCGGGGCGACGACGGCACGGTGCGGGGGCTGGCACAGAGGATCACGGAGTGGGCGGTACCCCGCGGTGCGTGGACCGTCGAGCACTTCGCGCGGCACATGACGGCACTGGCCGCCCTGGGACGTGGTGACCACGAGGACGCCTTCCTCGACGCCTCGGCGATCAGCCCTTCAGGCGTGCTGGCCCCGCATGCCCCGCTGGCTCTGTGGGTTGCCATGGACCTCGTGGAAGCCGCGGTGCGCAGCGGACGCCGAGCCGAGGCACTCGCCCATGTCGCCGCGATGCGGGAGACGGGCCTGCCCGGAATCTCCGGCCGCCTGGCACTGGTCACCGCCGGTTCGGCCGCGCTCGCCGCCCCCGAGGACCGGGCCGCCGACGCCTTCGAGGAAGCGCTCGCCGTTCCCGGTGCCGAGCGCTGGCCCTTCGACCTCGCCCGCGTCCGCCTGGCCTACGGGCAGCACCTGCGTAGCGCACGGGCCGCCCAGGACGCCCGGACGCACCTCGCCGCCGCCCTCCAGACCTTCCGCCGTCTCGGGGCCGCCCCCTGGGTCGCGCGGGCGGCCGAAGAGCTGCGGGCCACCGGCCGTACCGCCACCTGGGGGGCCCATCAGCACCTGGGGGCCGAGCCGCTCACGGAGCAGGAACACCAGATCGCCGCACTCGCCGCGACCGGGCTGAGCAACAAACAGATCGGCGAACGTCTCTTCTTCTCCCACCGAACCGTGGCGGCCCACCTGCACCGGATCTTCCGGAAGCTCGGCATCACCTCGCGTGTCACCCTCGGCGAGGCCCTGGCCGCGCTGCCGCCTCAGCAGTCCCAGGCGGAGCGGTCTGCCACCTCTTCGCAGGCCTAGAAGGCGTTGCTTCCTGCAAGGGACGCGAGCGCGTCCCTCAGTGCCGCACGTGAGGCGATTCCAAGTTTCGGGAACAACTGGTAGAGGTGCGAACCAACGGTTCGGGGCGAGAGGTGGAGACGTTCGCCGATCTGCTTGTTGGTCAACCCGGAAGCGGCGAGTACGGCGATCTCCTGCTCCTGCGCGGTGAGGGTCACGGAACCGTGCTTCGCTCCGGTGCGGGACCGGCGGGTGGCGCGGAGTTCGCCCGTGGCCCGGTCGGCCCACGGCCGGGCGCCCAGGTGCTCGAACACCTCGGCCGCCGAGTCCAGCTGGGCTCGGGCCTCCGTGACGAAGCGCATGCGCCTCAGACGCTCCCCGTAGGCCAGCCGGATCCGCGCCAGATCGAAGGGCCAGTCCTGCGCTCCCGGGACGTCCAGCGCCTGCTCGAAGCACCCGACCGCGCCGTCATCGGGTGCTGCCAGCGCGACCGAGCCCGCCACCAACAGCGCCAGCCGCGGGGAGAGAGCCGCGACACCGGCTTCCCGCATCGCACGCACGTGTGCCTCCGCCTCAGCGGTGCGCCGGGTGTGCACCGCCGCTTCCACCAGGTCCATGCAGACCCACAGCGCGTACGGAGCGTGGGGCGCGAGTCGGCCCGCAGGGCTGATCGCCACGGCGTGCCGGTACGCGCATTCGTAGTCGCCGGCACCGAGTTCGGCCAGGACTCGCGCATGGTCGGCGAAGGCCGCCGCCGCCAGAACTCCACGAGGCACGGCCCACTGCGTGATTCGGTCGGCCGTACTCCTGCTCTCTTCGAAGTGCCCGTGGACGGCGGCGAGCAGGGCCTGGTGGTACTCGAAATACCAGGAGAAGAACGGGTATTGGCGCTCCTCGCAGAGCCTCAGGCCCTCGGCGGCCAGCGTTTCGGCCTCCTCCCACCGGCCGGTCGGGAAATCCTGCAGGCACAGGTGCATGAGCGCGTCGATGTGCCGGCGCACGTGGCCGCCCCGGCGTCCCCGACGGACCGCGTCCCAAGAGACGCCCCGCAGTTCCGTCAGCCGGTCGAGGCGGACAGGGGCCATGCCGTGACGGCCGACCGAACCGGTGCCGGCAGGTTCCCTCCACGTCCTGCCGCAGGCGGAGAGCGGAGGCGGTGCAGTCGGCTTCAGACGGTCGAGGGCCGCGTGGAAGGGTTCCCACAGGGCATCGCGACCACCGGCCCAGCACACCAGCTGCAGGATGTGCAGTGCCTCGATGAGAAGGTCGTCCTCGGCGTCGTATCCATGGCTGCCGGTCTCGATGGCCTCCACCAGGAGACGGTGGGCCATGTCGATGTCGCCGTCACCGCCGTTGAGCAGGAGGAGAGCCGCCGTGGCGGCGGTCAGCGGAGACCCGGTGAGGCCCGGGTCCGCGCGCCGGGCGCGGTCGAGGAGTTCCGACGCCGCGCGCAGCTCACCGGTCGCGTCGACACCGAGGTATGCGGCCCGGGTCAGTCGGCGTCCTCGGTCCACGGCACGGGGGCTCAGCTCGGCGGCCCTGGTGAACGTGGCGACCGCCTCTGCAGCGTCACCTCGCGTGGCGGCACGATGCCCGGCCTCCTCCAGCAGGGCGGCGACACGCTCGTCGGGAACGAGCGTTGCCCGTCCCAGGTGCCAGGCCCGCCGCTCAGGCGTCTCCGCGCGGATCTCGGCCAGGGTCTTGTGGGCCTGGCATCGCTCGGTCAGGGTGCTGGTCTCGACGACCGCGGCCCTCGTCAGCGGATGCCGGAAGACGAACCGTCGGTTCGTGTCGTCGAAGGTGATCAGACGGTCCGACTCCACCGCTGACAGCGCCGTAAGAGCCTTCGAGTCGTCCGATCCGGCACGGAGGACTCCCGGATCTCCGGTGTCGTCGAGGGCGAGCAGCAGCAGAAGCCGGCGCGACTCGGCCGGAAGGCGGGCCACGCGCGAAGCGAGGCGGATCCGAAGACGTGAGGAGAGGGGCAGTACGTCGTGCAGATCGGCCGGCGCGCCGCGTTGCGGGCCGCTCAGCGCGGCGGGCAGCTCCACGAGCGCCAGCGGGTTGCCCTGCGCCTGCGCCAGGACGCGGTCCCGCGCCGGTCCGGCCAGCCCCGGAAAGCGGACTCCGAGCAGTTCCACGGCCGCGTCGCGATCCAGCGGCGGCAGCTCGTACTCGGTGAGCCCGGTTCGGTCGAAGAAAGTCTCGTCTCCCGATCTGCAGGCGGCGAGGAATCCGATACGGCTGCCCGCCGACCGACGGGCGACGAAGCCCAGCACCTCCGAACTGGCCCGGTCGAAACAGCCGAGGTCGTCCACGACGATGAACACAGGGCGTTCGGTTGCCACTCGGCGCAGCAGGAAGATCACCGAGTCGGAGACGTGAAGACTGTCGGGCACCGGATCGCCCCCGTAGCCCAGCGCACTGCGCAGAACCCTCCGGTGGGTGTCCTCCAAGCGCTCGATCCGGTCGTTCAGCGGCAACAGCAACTGGTGAAGGCCGGAGTAGGCGAGCTCGGACTCGAACCGGACGCCGACGGCCGACAGCACCCGGGCACCCGACCCGGACATGACCCTGGCGACCTCCCCGAGCAGGGCGCTCTTGCCCACGCCCGGCTCCCCGGAGAGCAGCAGGGCACGGCCCGCGGCCGAGCCCTGCCCGATCAGCGCCGTGATCTCCCGGAGTTGCCGCGCACGCCCCACCACCTCAGGGGACTGACTGGCGTCCGCGGCAGGGGTCTTGGGCAACCGTTCGACGCGCGAGCCGAGTGACATGGGTACTCCGTACGTTTGCGCCGTCCCTCCCGCTGTACGGCGGGAAGGCTTGGGCCCACCGTGCACCGGTCGGCGAGGACAAACATCAGTCACGTGACTGCGTGGCGACTTGCGGTCATTTGACTGATGGTGCGAGCACACGAGGGCCTCGCAGAATCGTGATGTCCCTGAATCACACGAGCGGCGCTGGACGCATCACACCGTGTGCCCCTCCGAATCTCCCGTGATCCCAAGATCTACCGAGCGGTGATGTGATGAGAGAACCCGACAGTTGTACGCCGGTGGTGTGCCGGATGCTTGTCCGTCTGGTCGTCGCCGAAGGAGTGGACCGGCCGGTGATGCTTGATCTGTCCTACGACAGAGCCGATCCCTACGCGGTGTCCCTGACGTTCCACATGCGCGCAGACACGACCGTGCGCTGGGTGGTCGGTCGCGATCTCCTCCTGGACGGGCTGGTGAAGCTCACCGGCGTCGGTGACGTCCAGGTCTGGCCCTGCCGGGACCCGGGGGCGGACCATGTACACATCGCACTATGCCCGTGTCCGAAGCAGGAGGCGGTCGTGGTGACCGCCTCGGCGCGAGCCCTCGGGAGCTTTCTGCAGCGAACCCTCGCGGTGGTGCCCCCCGGTACCGAGGAGTGCCACCTGGACATGGACGGAGCCGTCCACCAACTCCTGAGCGGCCCCGGTGAGTCACTTCGATAAGGGCCATCCGAGCCGGACGGACCGACGCCGTACGGGGACGAGCGTCCCCGGCGCACAGGCACCCCGCCCATCTCGAGGTGCGGAAGGAGCGCGCCGAGGACATCCAGTTGCGGATCGCCGACTGGATCACCCGGTTCGCCGGATCGATGTGGTTCGTCTACATCCACGTGGCGGCACAACACGCCACTCACGGAACTCGTCCACAGGCTCACCGTCGAGATCCACAAAGCGGTGAACGCCGAGGCCCCGGGTGAAACGGACACAGGCGAGAACGCCGAGCAGGTACACACCGCCACGGCCTGAGCCGCCGTCGCATGTCACACCGGCCCGGCCTGAGCGGTCTACATGGTGACGGACAAGAAGCAGAGGGAGTCATGCGAGAGATTCTGATTGTCGGCGGCGGATACGCGGGCTTCTACACCGCCTGGGGTCTGCAGAAGAAGCTGCGTTCGGGCGAGGCGCGGGTCACGGTCGTCGACCCGCGCCCGTACATGACCTATCAGCCCTTCCTGCCCGAGGTGGCGGCCGGTTCGGTGGAGGCACGTCACGCCGTCGTGTCACTGCGGCGGCACCTGCGGGGCACCCGGCTGATCTCTGGCACCGTGACCGGGATCAGCAACGCGGACCGTACGGTGACCGTCCGCCCGGTGCGCGGCGACGCCTACGAGCTTCGGTATGACATCCTCGTGGTCACCGCCGGCGCGGTGACCCGCACCTTCCCCATTCCCGGACTCGCGCAGCAGGCCATCGGCCTCAAGCACGTGGAGGAGGCCGTGGCGATCCGTGACCGGCTGGTGACCGCGTTCGACCAGGCCGCGTCGCTGCCGGCCGGCCCCGAGCGGCAAAAGCTGCTCACCGTCACGTTCGTGGGAGGCGGGTTCTCCGGCGTCGAGGGCTTCGGTGAACTGCTGTCACTGGCGACCGCGATGCTCAGGTCCTATCCGGAACTGAGCATCGACGACCTGTCCTTCCACCTGGTCGAGGCCCGGGGCCGCATCCTGCCCGAGGTGAGCGACCGGCCGGGTGCCTGGGTGGTACGCCACCTGGAACGCCGCGGCGCACATGTCCATCTCAACACGCAACTGCTGTCCGCCGAGGACGGCCACGTCGTCCTCTCCGACGGAGCGGAGTACGACTCCGAGCTGATCGTCTGGGCCGCCGGCAACGCCGCGAACCCGGTCGTGCACAACCACACGGACCTGCCCCTCGACGAGCGCGGTCTGCTGCTGGCCCGCGCCGATCTACGCGTGGGCACGGGCGCCGAGCCCGTGCCGAACGTGTGGGCCGCCGGCGACGACGCGTCAATCCCCGACCTGGCCTCGCCGGTGCCGGGCGCGCGCACGGTGCCGAACGCCCAGCACGCCGTGCGACAGGGCAGACGTCTCGCCAGGAACCTCGTGGCCGACCTGCGCGGGCGGCGAGTCCGGAACTACCGGCACGGCAGCCTGGGCGTGGTGGCGACGCTGGGGCTGGGGCGGGGCATCTTCCAGTACAGGGGCATCGTCATCAGGGGATTCCCGGCGTGGCTGATGCACCGGGGTTATCACGTGCTCGCGGTGCCCAGCTGGGAACGCAAGATCCGCGTTCTGGCGGTCTGGCTCACCGCGGCCCTGACAGGCCGGGATCTCGTGTCTCTCGCCTCCGTCCAGCGTCCGCGGGACGCCTTCGTCACGGGTGGGCAGCCGCAGGACCCGAGCGCCGGCCGTGCGAAGGAAGGCAGCGCACCATGACCATGTGGGGTTCTCGTTTTCATTGGGGGTACGCCGTGTCCGCACGCGAGGAGGCCGCCCGCGGCCTGCCCGATATCGAGGGCTTCTTGTACCGGGAGGCTCACAGGGGAGCGACGTACCGCCGCGTGGCGGCATTCACCGCGCGCGTGGAGGGGCTCACCCCCGAGCAGAAGCGGGACATCGAGCAGTGGTACGTCGACGAGCAGAAACACGTAGCCCGCATGGTGACCGATCACATCGCCGAACGCGTCGGCGCGATGGAGGCGCAGCACCACGTCAGGATCCGGCAATGGCTGCGGGGAACACTCACCGGAATGGTGCTGATCACCCTGACGATCATCGCCTGCGTCGTGGTGATCCTTGGCTCGTCGCGGTGACCGCCGAGCGCTAGGAACGCCCGGTGCGATACAAGCCCCGGCCGGCGCGCTCAATGCGGGAGGAGGCGACGAGGCGATCGAGTGTGCTGCGGACCGCGTTGATGCTTCCGCTGTCGGCGTCACGGCCGAGCGCCGCCGCGACCTCACGGGCTCGCACCTCCGCGTCACCGACCTTGGCGAAGTACGCCACGATCTGCTCGGTGAGCTTGCCGTACTGCTTGCCGTGCGCGTCCACCTGGTCAGCGGCGCGCGGAGTGACCAGCGCGCTCTCGAGAGCGCCGAGGGCCCGCTGTACGGAGCCGAGATGTGCCACGATCGCCGCCAACTCCCTTTCCAGCGCCTGCTTCTGGAAATGCAGCCGGGCCAGTTCCTCCTGGAGCCCCTCGGCGGTGACCTCGATGCTGTGTGCCGTACGGCTCGCGGAGACCATGAGTTCTCCCCTCCTCAACCCTTGTCGACATCATATGCAGTGGTTCGAGTGTCAGGCAGGTCATCTCAGTGTCTCGAACAGTGGGATTTTGCAGGCCCGTGAAAAAGCATCGTCCGTTTCTGTCACACGTTCCCGTCGGTGGCGGTCCCTGCAGCGGATGGACCGTAGCAACGGAGGCGGGCAGCTCTTCGGGATCGACTACCGCATACTCGGCAGCACGGTCGAGGCCGAGGACGTGGTCCAGGAGGTATGGCTGCGCTGCGTCGGAAAGCCCACGTCGGTCACGTCCGCCAGGGCCCTGTGCACCTCGCGCAGGTCGTCCGGGCCTGCCGCACGATAGGCCGCCGAACGCACCAGCGGGTGACGGAAGCGCGCCCTGGCGCCGAGGGTGATCAATCCCGACGCCTCGGCGTCCGCCGCGGCCGCGTCCACGGCGATTCCCAGCCGCTCGGCTGCACGCCTGAGCAGCGTCACGTCGCCGACCGGCTCGGCAGCGGCGAGGAACAGCAGGCGCTGCGTCTCGGCCGGCAGCGCCTGGACGCGGCGGAGGAAGTCCTGCTCCAGCCGGTTCGACATAGGCCCCGCCCCGGTGCGCCCGAAGTCGCCGGTCAGGTCCAACGCCGTGAGCGCGTGGGGCAGTTCGAGCAGGGCGAGTGGGTTGCCGCGGGTCTCCGCGACGATGCGATCACGCACCCTACGGTCGAGCGGGCCGGTGACGACCGAGGCGAGAAGCTTTCGGGAGTCCTCCGCGAACAACCCGGTCACGGGCAGCTCGGGGAGGCCGGTGAACACCTCACCGGTGGTCGGCTCGCGCACGGCGACGGCGAGCACCACCGATTCCGCGAGCAGCCTGCGGGCGACGAACGCCAGAGTCTGTGAAGAGACGCGGTCCAGCCATTGCGCGTCGTCGATGACGCAGACCAGCGGCTCGCTCCCGGCGGCGTTGGCGAGGAGGCTCAGCGTGGCGAGCCCCACCAGGAACCGGACGGGCGCGGCTCCGCCGTGCAGCCCGAACGCCGTGCGCAGTGCGTCGCGCTGCGGCTCCGGAAGGTTGTCGACTCCCGACAGCAGCGGTGCGCAGAGCTGGTGCAGGCCGGCGTAGGAGAGCTCCATCTCGGACTGGACGCCGGCCACGCCGACGGTACGGCATCCGGTGGCACGACCCAGCAGGTATTTCAGCAGCTCGGTTTTCCCGATCCCCGCCTCACCTCGAAGGACCAGGACTCCGCTGCGCCCGTCCCTGGCGCCCGCCAGCAGGTCATCGAGGGCCCGACGCTCGCTCCGCCTGCCGAGGAGTTCCGGCTCCGGAACCGCGGCTCGTCATGGCAGCCTCCCACGTCAGATCCTCATGGCGGCGCGTCGGCTGGTGCGTAGCCGGATGACTGCGGCCGTGGCGCAACCGAGGCGAGCCGGTTGCATCGTAAACGGCTGCGAAAGTGGAGAACTTCCGACTTTGAGCGAACGTGGTGGTCGAGCGTCCGGAACGACGGTCCGACGGGTCGGCCACGGATCTCCCACGGCACGACCACGCAATCCCCTACGGCCTTCCAAGGGCGCGCCGGGCTGCCCTCGGGCGCGACATTGGTGCCGGCTGCTCTTCGAGCTGCTGACCCACGGAGCAGAGGAGCCGGACATGGACACACAGCTGACCGAGACCGGGCAGAGCCGGGAGACGGCGGGCACATCCGTCATCGCGCTGGACGACGCGACCTGGGTGTTCGTGCAGGCCAGGCCCGGGCTGCTCACCCTCGCCAGGCACATCGTCGGAAACGCGAACGAAGCCGAGGACGTCATCCAGGAGACGTGGCTGCGGTGGCAGGATGCCGACCGCACGGCCGTCTCCAATCCGCCGGCACTGCTCAGGACGACCGCCGTCCGGCTGGCCATCAACGTCGTCCAGTCCGCCTGGAAGCGCCGGGAGTCCTGTGACAGCCCCTCGCTCCCGGAGCGGGTGGACCACCACGCGGGCCCTGAAGAGGTGGCCGAGCGGCAGGACGCCGTCGAGCGAGCGGTCCTCCTGCTGATGGAAACCCTGACTCCGAGGCAACGCGCCGCGTACGTCCTGCGGGAGGGCTTCGGCTGCCCGTACGACCGGATCGCCGAGATCCTGCATCTCAGCGTCGTCAACACGAGGCAGCAGGTTGCACGCGCCCAGCGGCGTCTCAACGGGGACCGCCGCAGGCAGCAGGTCGACTCCGTCGCGCACCGGCGTCTTGTTCAGGCGTTCCTCTCGGCGGCCTAGATGTTCTGTCCCGGGAGGTTGTGGACGGTGAGGCAGGTCTCAGCTGAGGGATCTTGAACAGGTGAGGGCCTTTCGAGTTCGGTGTGGATTGCGACGTCGACACCGACCGAAAGGCCCTCGTGTCCCACCGTAATGCACCCCTGACCGAGACCGGACGACTGCGCCTGGCCCGTTGCGTGGTCGAGGACGGCTGGCCCCTGCGCCGGGCTGCCGAACGCTTCCAGGTCTCGCCGACCACCGCCCAGCGCTGGGCCGACCGCTACCGGACGTTCGGCGAAGCAGGCATGAGCGACCTCTCCAGCCGCCCGCGTACCAGCCCGCGCAGGACGCCGACCCGCACCGAGCGGCGCATCATCAAGGTCCGTGTCCTGCGCCGCTGGGGACCGGCCCGCATCGCGCACCTGCTGCACCTGGTGCCCTCGACCGTTCACCGTGTGCTGACCCGCTACGGCCTGGCCCGCCTCACCCACCTGGACCGGGCCACCGGCCGCGTCATACGCCGCTACGAACGTGAACGTCCCGGCGAGCTGGTGCACGTCGACATCAAGAAGCTCGGCAACATCCCCGACGGCGGCGGACACAAAGTGCTGGGCCGCCAAGCAGGACGCAAGAACCGCCCGAACGCCGGCTACAGCTACCTCCACACCGCCGTCGACGACCACTCCCGACTGGCCTACAGCGAGATCCACGCGGATGAGAAGAAGGAGACCGCCACCGGCTTCTGGACCCGTGCCCAGGCGTTCTTCACCCAGGCCGGCATCACGGTCGAACGGGTCCTGACCGACAACGGCTCCTGCTACCGCTCACGAGACTGGCGCGACCTGCTCACCGCAGCCGGGATCGCCCACAAGCGCACCCGGCCCTACCGGCCGCAGACCAACGGGAAGGTCGAACGCTTCAACCGCACCCTGCTCGACGAGTGGGCCTACGCCCGCCCCTACCACTCAGAGACCGAACGACGCCAAGCGTTCCCCGACTGGCTGCACACCTACAATCACCACCGCGGACACACCGCGCTGAAAGGCCAACCACCCGCCAGCCGCGTCCCCAACCTCTCAGGGCAATACACCTAGACGGGTGACCTCGGGCACCTGGAGAGGGTGCTGTCGAGTGATGCGGGCGGTCGGCGGTGACCGCTGCGGCAGGTGTCAGCGGGCCTCCGGGCGGGCGGGCGGGCGGAATGTCGTCGACGTAGACGTGCCCGGGCCGGGTGACGGCGTACCGGACGTCGTCGGCGATTTTCCTCGGGCTCAGCCTCTCGCGGCTAATCCAGGCTCGACGGGGACGACGTGTACCCACGCGCCGTCGCCTCCTGCCGCAACGCCTCTGAGAAGGCAGTGATCCCGATCCTGGAACCTGGTGGCCGCTGCACGACGACGACGGCCGTGCCCCTACGCCCCCAGGTCAAGGAGATCTCCACCGCGGCACCCTTGCAGCGCGGCAGGTGAGCAGGTCGGCGCACATGGATCGGAGCCGTTCGGTGGCGGACATGCGCGTCCACTCCCCCGCGTCGGCAGGGGGACCGGTCCGCTCGGCATGACGCGCGTCGTTCACCAGGATGTCCAGCGCCACCAAACTGCCCGACGGTCGCCTTCGCAGCCTCCTGCATTGGCCTTCAGGCAGGGCGGCGACCCTGGCCCGGACGAGGAGGTCAGGGGCAGGGCGTATGCCGGTTCAGAGCGGTTGAAATGACGATCATGCGCTCGCCGAGGGCCGCGAGTTCCTGGCGCAGTTCCGTGACCCGGTCACGAAGCTCGGCGGCTTCGGCGGTCAGCGACTCGAATGTGGCAGCGAGGTCGATGCGGTCCTCATGGATCAGGGACATCGTGGCTCCATGAGTTTGCGTTCGAGCAGCGCGAGCCGCCCTCCCGGAGGAATGAAGTCGGCCCGTCGGCAAAGGACATCGGTGGCCCTCTTCCTTTCGGTGAGGGCCACCTCGAGAAATTACTTCTGCCGTGACAGCCAGTCGGCGAAGCGGGTCTCCGCGATGTGCGCGTCCGGGCCGGGCAGGAGTGTGTTCTCCTGCAGCGGGGCGCCCCAGTACGTCGCCTGCGGATCCGTGACGATCTTGCGGGGGTCGTTCTGGGCGGTCAGTCCCATGCGGATGAACTCCTCCAGCTGGAACGCCTCAGGACCGGCGACCTCCACCACGCCTCCCACCGGTGCGCCGACCGCGGTGCGGGCGACGGCCACGGCCACGTCGTCGGAGACGATGGGCTGGATCTTGGTGTCGGGGAGATGCACGGTGCCACCCTCGGTGACCCCGTCGGCGAGTCCCTTCGCGAACTCGAAGAACTGGGTGGCGTGGACGATGGAGTAGGGGTTGCCGGACGCCTTGATCAGGTCTTCCTGGACCTGCTTGGCGCGGAAGTACCCGCTCCCTTGGAGACGGTCGGTGCCGACCACGGACAGCGCCACGTGATGCGCCACGCCGGCCTGGGTCTCCGCCTTCAGCAGATTGGTCGTCGAGGTGCGGAAGAACTCCATGACGGCCTCGTCCTCGAACGAGGGCGAGTTCGACACGTCGACCACCACCGACGCACCCTGCAGGACCTCGGCAAGGCCCTCACCCGTCAGCGTGTTGACGCCGGTGTTGGGGGACGCCGCGACCGCCTCGTGCCCGTGCTCGCCAAGCCCGGCGACCACCTTCGAGCCGATGAGCCCGGTCCCACCGATCACTACGACCTTCATGACGGAATTCCTTTCGAGTTTCCCTGATGCCTCTACCAGTAGAGACCGGCCACCGGTTCTGTTTGTGACACCTCTTATTCGACGAGTTTGCCCGTGGTCGAGACTTCCTCCATCAGGGCGGAAATCTCTTCGGGGACGGCCGGAACGCTCTCGCGGGTGACGCCCGTCGTCGGGGACCACACGAGGTTGACCTGCAGAGCAGGATCCATGTCGGGATAGTCGCTGCGGTTGTGGCAGCCGCGGGTCTCCCGGCGCTCCAGTGCCGCTTCGAGGGTGGCCCGGGCCGCCAGCGCGGCGGACTTGAGGTCGAAAGCGTGCGCGAGGTCCTGATAGCCGGCGATGTCGGGGTGGATGCCTACATCCTGCATCCTCTTCTCGATCGCCGCGAGTTCCGCCAGTCCCGCGCGCAGGCCGTCTTCATCGCGGACGACGCCCGCGTGCTCGGTCATGGTGTTGCGGATGGCGCGTTGCAGAGCACGAACGTTCTCCGGCCCGTCGGCGGCGAGGAGTTCGTCGATCTCCTCCCGGGCCTCCGCGATGGCCGACGCCGACCGCGGCTGCGCGGTCAGGGACTCTGAATAGGCGGCCGCCGCCCGGCCGGTGAGGCGGCCGAAGACAAGCAGTTCGATGAGACTGTTGCCACCGAGACGGTTGGCGCCGTGCAGGCCGCTCGACGCCTCGCCGATGGCGTACAGACCGCGGACGTCCGTGCTGTGGTCCTCGGGACGGACCCAGACGCCGCCCATCGAGTAGTGCGCCGTGGGGGCGACCTCGATGGGCTCGCGCGTGATGTCGAGCATCTGGAGGTCCAGAAGCGTCTGGTAGACCCGGGGCAGTCGATTCATGATCGTCTGCCGGGGCAGGTGGGAGACGTCGAGCCACACGCCGCCGTTGGGGGTGCCGCGCCCCTCCTTGATCTCGGTGTAGGAGGCGAGGGCCACGCGGTCGCGGGTGGACAGTTCCATGCGCTGCGGGTCGTAGCGGGTCATGAATCGCTCGCCGAGGGCGTTGCGCAGGATGCCGCCCTCACCGCGGGCGGCCTCGCTGACGAGGGTGCCCGCGGCGTTCTCCGGCTCGATGATGCCGGACGGGTGGAACTGGACCAGCTCGGCGTCGCGCAGCCGGGCCCCGGCCTCGACGGCCAGGCGGAAGGAGTCGCCGGTGTTCTCGTCACGGCGCGAAGAGGTGCGTCGCCAGATGCGGGTGTGGCCGCCGGCCGCGAGGATCACGGCGTCGGCGTGGATGAGATAACGCTGTCCGTTGGTGAGGTCGAAGCCGTACGCACCGAAGACGGCACCGTCGTGCACGAGCAGGCGGGTGATGTAGACGCTGTCGAGCATGGGTATGTTCAACTGGCTCGCGCGCCGGATGAGGGTGCGCTGGATCTCCAGGCCCGTGTAGTCGCCGGCGAAGGCGGTCCTGCGGAACTTGTGCGCGCCGAAGAAGCGCTGCGAGATACGGCCGTCCTCCTCGCGGGCGAAGGCCATGCCGTAGCGCTCCAGGTCGTCGATGCCCAGGGCGGCGCCCTGGGTGACGATCTCGGCGGTGCGGGGATCGCCGAGCAGGTAGCTCTCCTTGAGCGTGTCCGCGGCGTGCTGCTGCCAGCTGTCCTCGGGGTCCATCGTCGCCAGCGCCGCGTTGATCCCACCGGCCGCCAGTGCCGTATGGGCGTCCTCCTTGGGACGCTTGCCGACGGCGAGGACGTCGATGCCGGCCTCCGCCAGTTCGATCGCCGCGCGCAGGCCGGCCCCTCCGGTGCCGATCACCAGCACCATGGCGGCAAGACGTTGTTCGGTGACAGCCACGGTCCACTCCGTTCGCTGGGCCTTCATCAAGTACGACCGGGCAGTCCCGCGATCTGTGACACCACGGCCGTGGCGTCAGGAGGCCAGCGTGATGGTGGTCGGCGTGCCGTGCCAGGCCATCCTCGCGTAGGGGCACAGGGCGTCGGCCCTCTGCAGGAGCGGGGTGGCAAGCTCGGGGGTGACGCCCGGCCAGCTGACGACCAGGTCGATGTGCAGGACGTATCCGCCGTCCTGCGGACTGCGGCCGAACGCCACGGTCGCCTCGACGGATATCGCGGCGGGGTCGAGAGCGGCCTGTCGTGCGACGACGCTCAGCGCGCCGTGGAAGCAAGCCGCGAACCCGGCGGCGAACAGCTGCTCGGGATTGGTTCCCCGGCCGTCTCCGCCCAGTTCGGCGGGCAGGCGCAGGTCGAGGTCGAGAATTCCGTCGTCCGAGCGTGCCCTCCCCGAGGCTCTCCCATGGGCCGCCGTCCCGCCGGTCACGGTCACCGCCGTGGTGTAGAGGGGAGCGAAGGAGTTCCCGTCAAGGTCCTTCTCGGTGGACAGGTCGTGCGGCTGGATCGGCTCGGTCACCGCGTCACACCCGTGGTGCTGCGACGTGCCGGACCAACTGGGCTGCAAGTCATCGTGAGCGCACCTTTGCGTCGTGGCGTCCTGGATACCGGACGACCAATGACTGGAAGACCGACAAGTACCGGCTCTTGTGACGCGCGCGGCCTCGTTGACCGCGGTCCTCAGTCTCCGGGGCCCCAGATTGACCGGCCTCGTACACAGGTCGCCCCACGCGGTCGGCATGGTCGCCATTGCATGGATGCCGGCGCGGCACGGCAGCGTCACGCACGCGAGATGGTGCTTGGAGCCAGCACGAGCGCGGTCGACGGGTGACGGGCCGACGTGGTCCCCCCTTTTAGGGCCCGGACGTGCGACCCTTCCACGGCACAGTCGTCCAGGTCCAGCAGGTCGGTGCTCCGCAACTCGGCCAGTAGAGCCGCGTGCAGACGCGGCCAGACGCCGGCCTCGGTCCAGTCCCGCAGTCGGCGCCACGCCGTCACCCCGGAGCAGCCCACAGTCTCCGTCGGGACGTCGCGCCATGCGACACCAGTCTGCAGCACGTACAAGACGCCAGCGAGGGCCACCCGGTCGGGAACACGCAGTCGCCCGGGATAGCGGTAACTGCGCTCGGGAGCACGCGGCAACAGCGGAGCCACGCGCTCCCACAGGTCGTCTGGAACAAGATCAGCACGCGCGCGGCCACCCTGCCCACCGTGACCGCCAACGGCAAGACCCGCAGCTCGACTTCGTCTCGGAAGGCACCTGGTGGTGAGTTGGCGGGGTGCGAATCGGATCAGCTCAGTTGTGGTGGGACCCAGGCGTGGTGCCGAAGGATCATGTGCGTTGCGGCGCGGGAGGGTGTCAGCCGCATCGCCGTGTTCCGCAGGGCGACGGCCAGCGGGTGGGAGAGCTGCTGGCCCATCCGCCCGGCCTGCCGGGCGGCCCGCGCGACGGCCTGGCTGCGAGGTCGGCGCTCGGCGTCGTAGCGAGCGAGCGCGGCCTTCACGGTGGGCTCGGTGGCCAGCGCGGCGGCCAGGGTGACCGCGTCCTCCAGCGCCTGGCAGGCCCCCTGTCCGAGATTGGGGGTCATCGCGTGTGCCGCGTCGCCGAGCAGCGCGGTCCGACCGACCGTGTACGAGGGGAGCGGTGTGCGGAGTTCGTTGACGTCGTGGTGCAGCACGGCGGCGGGCCGAGTCGCGTCGAGCAGGGCGGGGACCGGGTCGTGCCAGGTATGAAATCGTCTGCGCAGTTCGTCCAGTGGGTCGGCGAACCGCGTCCCGGCGGGGAGGTTGAGGACGGCGTGCCACTCGGCCCGCCCGTCGTGGAAGGCGATGTGCCCGAACTCGGCGCCGTGCCCCCAGGTCAGCTCGAAGTCGGTGCGCAGGTCGACCGCCTGCTCGGTGATGGCACGCAGCACCGTCGAGCCGCTGTAGACCGGACCGGGGTGGGCTGGGAAGAGATGGCTGCGCACTTTGCTCCAGATGCCGTCGGCCGCCACTACAAGATCGGCGTCCAGGACCGTCTCGCCGCAGCTCACTCGAACCGTCCCGGGGCCGGGCTGCTCGACCGAGTCCGCCTCGGAACCGATCAGCAGTGCCTCGGCGGGCAGGCAGTCGCGAAGCAGCCGGTGCAAGGTGGAGCGGGGGATGCCCATGATCGGTGTGCCCACCGCCTTCTCCAGTGCCGAGCCGTCCATCCGGGCCAGCCAACCGCCCTGTGGTGTGCGAGTGCCGCCGTTGTACTGGCCTCGGGAGGCATCCCGTACCGCGTCGCCGACGCCGAGTTCGTCCAGTGCCCGCAGGCCGTTGGCGGCCAGTGAGATGCCCGCCCCCGCGTCCTCGGGCATGGAGGCACGCTCGCAGCGGTAACGATCAGGGAAAGCGGCTTTTGGCCCTGCTCGACCGCCAGGTGCAGCTTGGTCGTCAGCCCACCGCGCGAGCGTCCCAGGCCGTGATCGTCGGGCTCGACGCCGATGCCGCCGGGAGGCTCTTTTTGCTCCGCCCCTTTTTACGCGCCCCGGCGGCGTGCTGGTGAGCTCGGGCAATGGTGGAATCCACACTCACATCCCAAGTGATCAGGCCCTTCGCGTCAGCCTCAGCCTGCAGATCTTCCAAGATCCGCTTCCAGTGCCGTCGCGCTGCCAGCGCCGGAACAGGTCGTAGATCCGGTCCCAGGGGCCGTACCGCTCGGGCACGTCCCGCCATGGGGCGCCCGCCCGGGTCCGCCACTGGCATGACAGCCCGCAATTCCAGCCGGTCTTAGAAGCCATTCGGGTGCCTCGACAGGGGCGGGGCCGACCGCGTACCCGGCCGGACAAGGTAAGGGCTGACAAGGCCTACGGGTCCCGCGCGAACCGCGCCTACCTGCGCAGACGCGGGATCCGATGCACCATCCCAGAGAAGACCGACCAAGTCCGCAACCGCAGGAAACTCAGTTCCCGCGGAGGGCGTCCACCGAAGTTCGACAAGGATGACTACAAGGAGCGTCACGCGGTGGAGTGCGGGATCAACCGGCTGAAACGTCACAGGTCCGTAGCCACGAGGTACGACAAGCTGGCGGTCCGCTACGAAGCGACCGTGCTCGTCGCAGCGATCAACGAGTGGCTATGACGCAACGTCTCAGCAGCCCTATCCGCCCTGCACGATCCGCCCCTTTGGGGTTCCGTAGTACCAATAGCGCTTAGCTGGAGCTGGGGAGAGCGTGCCGGCTGCCAGATCGACCAGAGCCTGCGCCAGCTCAACAAGCGGAGCAGCAGCGATGTGTTCTGCACCGCGCAGGAAGCTGGTCGCACTCTCCTCCAAATCGGGCCAGGTCGAAACTTCCTCCCGGCTCACGCCGCCGCGGGCCTCGATCCGGCGTGCCGCCTCCGGAATGCAACTCAGGAGTACCTCCCGCTGCTCGACAGCGAAGTCGTCAAGCAGGACAGCGGAACTGCTGCCCCCCAACGCCTGGGTGCGGAGCCCCTGCTCCAACTCCGGCCAACCCGAGGGCCGCAGATCCGCCGGCATCTCCGCACCAACGCGCGCCGCCTCGATAAAGAGAACCCCGAGCGCCACGTCATAGGCCCAGAACACCGCTTCACCGGAGATCACTGGCACAGTCCTGCTCAACCGAACTCCTCCCCCCAGCCGACGCTTCCAGCCCTAATCATGGCTGATCGGCTCAGACACTTGTCCCGGTTGGCTCATCACGCCTTCGAGCCGCGACCAGCACTTTCGCAACAGGGCCTAAGAGCATCGCCACAGTGTGACCACTCTGACGAAGGTGACAGTGTGATGCTCGCCGGAGACAACGACCATGGCAGACCTGTAACGGAATGAGGGTGTGCCCGGTCGAAGAGAAGACGCGATCGACCTGGTGCCCGCCTTGTGGTGACACCGGACTCTGTGGCGGCCGGCCCATCCCCTGTGCGTGCAGCCAAAGCAACCGTGTCCAGGCGCCTACGGGCCGGACCGTCACACGGTGAACCAACGAGTGCGCCATCGACAGCACGGGTCCTGAGAGGAACGGAGACAGAGGATCATGCATCTTGACAGGCCCTCCACTACGAGCACGATGGACGAGGCCGTTTCTGTCTTCGTGGGGCTCCGTCCACGTCTTTTCGGTATCGCCTACCGCTTGCTGGGAAGCGCGGTGGAGTCCGAGGACGTGGTCCAGGAGGTGTGGCTGCGCTGGCAGAGGACAGACCGTTCGGCGGTGGAGAATCCCGTGGCGTTCCTGTCCAAGGCAACCACCCGGCTGGCCATCAACGTGGCCCAGTCCGCCCGCGTGCGGCGTGAGACCTACATCGGCCCATGGCTACCCGAGCCCATAGACACGAGCAACGACCCGGAGGTGGGCGCGCAGCGGGCAGAGGCCCTCGAACTGGCCCTGCTCCTCGTGCTGGGCAAGCTGAATCCGACCGAGCGGGCCGCCTACGTGCTGCGTGAGGCATTCGACTACGCCTACGCCGATATCGCGGAGATACTCGGGTTCACCGTCGTCAACGTGCGCAAAATCGTGAGCCGGGCCCGTAAGCATCTGTCGGCCGACCACCAGGAGACCGTGGACGCGGCCGAGCACCGGCAGCTTCTCGACACCTTCGTCTCGGCGGCGCGTACCGGGGACATCGCGTCCCTGGAGGCTCTTCTGACACCGGACGCCGTCTCTCTGCCCTGCTGACGATGACCAACGAGGCGTCGCTCAGCCCCCTGCTTCCCCAACGCGCGCTCACCGTCCTCACACGCATGAGTAACCGCGTGTCGAGCGCTGAGGCTGCGCTCGCGGTGTCACAAACCACCGCCGGACCTGGTCCTAGTCAGTGACCACCCGGAGCGATGGGAGCAATCGTGGCTATCACCGAACAACGTCTTTCCACCATGGTGCTGGTGATCGGTACCGGCGGGGCCGGCCTCAGGGCGTCGATCGAGCTGGCCGAGGCCGGTGTCGATGTCATGGCCGTCGGCAAGCGCCCCAAAGAGGACACCCACACATCCCTGGCGGCCGGTGGGATCAACGCGGCGCTGGCGACGATGGACCCCGAGGACAGCTGGCAGCAGCACGCCGCCGACACGCTCAAGGAGAGCTACCTGCTCGCCGATCCCCGCACCGCCGAGATCGTCACCCAGGGCGCCGCCCTGGGCATCGACGACCTGGAGCGCTACGGCATGGCCTTCGCCCGCGAGGAGGACGGCCGTATCTCGCAGCGCTTCTTCGGCGCGCACAAGTTCCGCAGGACCGCCTTCGCCGGCGACTACACGGGCCTGGAGATCCAGCGCACCCTCATCCGGCGCGCGAGCCAGTTGAACATACCCATGCTCGACAGCGTCTACATCACCCGCCTCCTCGTGCACGACGGTGCCGTCTTCGGTGCGTACGGCTTCGACCTCACCAACGGACAGCGTTACCTCATCCACGCCGACGCCGTGATCCTCGCGGCCGGCGGCCACACCCGCATCTGGCGACGCACCTCTTCGCGCCGTGACGAGAACACCGGCGACTCCTTCCGCCTGGCCGTCGAGGCCGGGGCCCGGCTGCGCGACGCCGAGCTGGTCCAGTTCCACCCGTCCGGGATCATCGAGCCGGAGAACGCCGCGGGCACCCTCGTCAGCGAGGCCGCCCGCGGTGAGGGCGGCATCCTGCGCAACGCCCTCGGCGAGCGATTCATGACCCGCTACGACCCGCAGCGCATGGAACTGTCCACCCGCGACCGCGTGGCCCTCGCCTCCTACACCGAGATCAAGGAGGGGCGCGGCACCCCCAACGGCGGCGTGTGGCTCGACGTCTCCCACCTGCCCCGGCAGACGATCATGAATCGACTGCCCCGGGTCTACCAGACGCTTCTGGACCTCCAGATGCTCGACATCACGCGCGAGCCCATCGAGGTCGCCCCCACGGCGCACTACTCGATGGGCGGCGTCTGGGTCCGTCCCGAGGACCACAGCACGGACGTCCGCGGTCTGTACGCCATCGGCGAGGCGTCGAGCGGCCTGCACGGCGCCAACCGTCTCGGTGGCAACAGTCTCATCGAGCTTCTCGTCTACGGCCGCATCACCGGCCAGGCCGCTGCCGCCTACTCCGAGTCACTCACCGCCCAGCCCCGGTCCGCGGCAGCCGTCGCCCAGGCCCGTGGCGAGGTCGACGAACTCCTCGCCGCCGACGGACCCGAGAACGTCCGCGCCCTGCAGCGCGCCATCCGCAACACCATGACCGAACACGCGGGAGTCGTCCGCGATGAAGAGGGCCTGCGCACCGGTCTGGCGGAACTGGACACCATCGAGAAGCGTATGGAGAACGTCGGAGTCCACCCCGACATCGCCGGGTTCCAGGACCTCGCGCATGCTTTCGACCTCAAATCGGCCGCGCTGGCGGCCCGCGCCACCCTCGAAGCGGCGCTCGAACGCAGGGAAACCCGCGGCTGCCACAACCGCAGCGACTACCCCGGCATGGATCCCGCCCTCCGCGTCAACCTCGTGTGGTCCCCGACCACAGGAATCACCCACGAAAGCATTCCGTCCATCCCGAAGGAGATCACCTCACTCATGGAGGACGTCTCCACCGACGGAAAGCTCGTCGAGTAGCGCACCAGGGGCCTGGCCGTCAAGAACGACCCGCGGAAGGTCGTGGGTACCGTCCGCACCGCGGTACGGCAGGCCCCTGTCCACAGTGGACGAAGCGGGACCTGAGCCGCCAACGCGCCTTGTCACCGCAGTAACCGTAGAGAAAGCCATTCACCATGCTCACAGGACGCGACCGAAGCACTTCTCCCGGATCCGGCACCTACGCGGCAGTCACCGGTGCCTACACCATCGATCCGGCCCACACGACGGTCGGATTCTCCGTCCGGCACGCCATGATCTCCAACATTCGCGGCAGGTTCGACCGTTTCGAGGGCCTCCTCCTGCTGGACGGCTCCGACCCCTCCCGGTCAACGGCGTACGTGAGTGTCCAGACCGACAGCATTGACACGGGAATCCAGGAACGCGACGCGCACCTGAGAGGACCCGAGTTCTTCGACTCCGCGACGTTTCCCCTGATGGCCTTCCGCTCCACGGGAATCGTCCAGCGCGGCGACGACGAGTTCCGTCTCATCGGCAGCTTGCGCATCAAGGACGTCGAGCTGCCGCTGGACATCGATCTCGTCTTCGGCGGAGCCGGCGACGACGTCGGCGGACAGCGCCGGGTCGGCTTCGAGGGCACGGCCACCCTGCGCCGTTCGGACTGGGGGCTCACCTGGAACACGACTCTGGAGGCAGGAGGCGTGCTCGTCAGTGACAAGGTGACTCTGGCCCTGGACATCTCGGCGGTACGGATCGATCAGGACGCGGCGGCGTGAAGGCGGTGAGGTCGTCGAGGGTGACAGTTCTGGTGTCCTCGCCGCCCTCCAGTGCCTGGCATCGGCCGATGCTCGCCCGCCATGCCGGTGAGGAACACCGCACCGCCACTGCGCTGGAGTTGTTCTTCGACCTGTGTTTCGTCGCCGCCGTCGCCCAGGCGGCCTCGGCGTTCGAGCACGAAATCACAGCGGGCCGTCCTGGTCACGGCCTGCTCGGTTACACACTCGTGTTCTTCGCGATCTGGTGGGCCTGGATGAACTTCACCTGGTTCGCCTCCGCCTACGACACGGACGACGTGCCGTATCGCCTCCTCACTCTGGTCCAGATCACCGGAGCTCTGGTCATGGCCGCAGGGGCCACCAAGGCCCTGGAGCACGGGGACTTCCAGATCATCACGTGGGGTTATGTCGTCATGCGGCTCGCCGTGGTCAGCCAGTGGCTGCGCGCCGCGTACACGGACCAGGAACGCCGGCGGTCGGCACTGCGGTATGCCCTGGGAATCTCAGTCCTGGAGATCGGCTGGCTGGTCCGCCTGGCCCTGCCCCACGACGGCGGTATCGCCTCGTTCGCCGTCCTCGCGGTCGGTGAACTCGCGGTGCCGGTCTGGGCCGAACGTGCCGTGGGCACCACGTGGCACCCGCACCACATTGCCGAGCGCTACGGGCTGTTCACTCTGATTGTGCTCGGCGAGTCCATCACCGCCGCTGCCCTTGCCGTCCGCACCGCCCTGGACACCCATGCGGAAGTCGGCTCCGTCCTGCTCATCGCACTGGGTGGCATCCTGACCGTCTTCGCCCTGTGGTGGCTGTACTTCGCCCAGGACGCGCCGCGTCGCCTCAAAACCCAGACCACGGCCATGCTGTGGGGCTACGGGCACTACGCGGTGTTCGCCGCAGCGGCGGCCATAGGGGCCGGACTTGCCGTCAACGTCGCCCATCTCACCGACCACGGCACTCTCACCGACGTTCAGGCCGCGGCCACGTACACGGTGCCCGTCGCCGTCTTCATCGCCTGCGTGTGGCTGCTGCACCGGCGGACCGTGCAACTGCCCACCAAGGCCAACGTCCTTCCCCCGGTCGCGGCACTCGCCGTCCTCGCCACCACCTTCACGACGGTCGCCGTGTTGTGCACCGGCGTCATCGCATCGCTTCTGATCGGTGCCTCCCTCGTCGTAGCCCGTCGCGAAGCCCACGCGTCCTGAACTGTGCCGCCGCACGACTTCACACTTAGTGGCATTACAGTGTGTCCTGTCAAACACACTCTCAAGTGACCTCCCACCCCTGGGGGGTCGCCACATCCTCGCGCCCCGAAAGGCATCATCATGCGCAATATGCTGCGTGCAGCAGCTGTCGGTGCAGCGTGCACCGCGCTCTCACTCACCTCCGCGGTCGCCCAGGCGACTCCCGGAGGTCCCGGCGTAACCGGCAAGGTCCTTGCCCAGAAGACCATCGGAGACCGGGACTACATCCTCCGAGAGGTCACCATTCCGCCCGGCCAGGGAACGGGCTGGCACTACCACGACGGCACCCTGTACGCGTACGTCAAGCAGGGAACGCTGAGCCACTTCGATGCCACGTGCGCATCCGACGGCGTCTACGACAAGGGCAGCTCCCTGAAGGAACCGTCGGGCGCGGACCACGTGCACCTGGGCCAGAACCGCGGCACGACGGACGTCGTCCTGGAAGTCCTCTACGTGCTGCCGCACGGCGCCCCGTTCGCCGAGGACGCCCCCAACCCCGGCTGCACGTTCCAGTAGTCCGGCGCGCCGCGCCACGGCCGCGTCCTTCGCGTAAGGACGCGGCCGATCGCCGACAGCTGTCACAGCTCCTCCCGCTGCCCGGTCAATCGGGTGTCAGCAGCTTGCGGTGGCATCCACCCGAGCCCCGCAGCGAGGAGGAGGCAGCATGGCAGGGACCCAGGTCAGTCGACGCAGTCGGGCGATCGCTGTAAGCCCGTCGACAGAACTCCGGCACGAACCGAGGGAGGACGGGATGATGCTCCGAGGGACCGACCTACAAGCCGATCCCGCCGCCGCCACCGCGTCGCTGGCGGCAGAGGCCGCCCTGCTCGAGGGACGGCTGAGCCAGCTCCGAGAGGCCATCCACACGGTGGACGCACGCATCGAGTCGATCTCCGAGACTCTTCGGCGGCTGCGCCACACGCCGTCCGGGTCCGATGACGGCGGGCCTCGCTCGGGCGACACAGACGACGCCGGCCCCGGTCACTCGGCGACGCGCCACCACTGACGGACCCGAACAGACGAGCTGACGGGTCCGCCCGCTTGCGTCCCCGACCGGCGCCCATGAGGGGATGCGCACCCGGACGTTCCCGAGCCGAGCTGGATCGCCGAGCACCTGAGCAGGCGCTGTCCGAAACCGCGCCGGCTCGGTCTCGGACAGCCGAGACCAGGAACAGAACGGCTGGATTCAGCTCGTTGCCTCCTGAAGCACCCATCCGTTGCCGTCCGGGTCGCTGAATGCCGCATACGAGCAATAGCTGCGACGTTGCGGATCAGGGCCGCTGACCCGCATCTCATCCGTGCAGCGGTGGAATATCTCGCTCGTGTCGTGGAAGATCCCGCCCATCTCCACACCCCTGCCGAGGAGCTCTTCGTGGGCCTTCACGATGTCGGAAACGACGAGGTGGAGCCCCTGCGCCGAACCGGGAGTGGCAGTGGTGACCCCGACGCCGAAGAGGATCGAGCACGGCGAGCCGGGGGGTGTCATGTGCACCACCCGGTAGGTGTCATCGGTGACGTGATCGGCATCCAGGCGGAACCCCACCGCCTCGTAGAACGCTCTGGCCCGGTCGACGTCGGAGACGGGCAGAACTACAACTTCCAGCTTGAAATCCACTGTCGTCATCACTTTCACAGACGGAGGCTTGGCACCACCGGGTATTACGGTCAGAAACGGTGTCGTCATCTCGGATGACGTACAAGGGCCACGGGATACGGACGGCTCATTCCGATCACGAGACAGCCGACCCTGAAGGGGATCGGGATGATGGGTGTCGGCTCTCCGTAGAAATGACGGAGGAAGTCCCAGCAGTCGGCGGCTCGGGAAGGTCCTCCAGGAAGTCCGCAGCCGGCGCGAAGAACATGGAGCCTGTCACCGGGACGGAGAAGTCCAGTATGCGGTCGTACGGCGCCGACTCCGTGCCCAGGAACATCCGCTCCAGCATCGTCTCCGTCACCTCGGGGGTGCGGGCGTAGCCGATGAAATACGTGCCGAACTCCGCACGGCCCACGGCGCCGAAGGGCATGTTGTCGCGCAGGATCTCGAGTTCTTTGCCGTCCGCGTCGGTGAGGCTGGTGAGGGCGACGTGTGAATCCGCAGGTTTGACGTTGTCGGCGAGCTCCACGTCGGACAGCTTTCGCCGGCCAATTGCTCTCTCCTGCGCCTCGACGGACAGTTCCTCCCACGCGTCGAGGTCGTGCAGGTACTTCTGCACGACGACGTAACTCCCGCCCGAGAAGGACGGATCCTCGTCGCCGACGACTACCGCGGCGTGCGCCGCGGCACCCGTCGGATTCTCCGTTCCGTCGACGAAGCCGAGCAGGTCGCGTTCGTCGAAGTACTTGAAGCCGTGCACCTCGTCCTGGACTGACACTGCCTGGCGCAGTCGGCTCATGATCTCCGCGGCAAGCGCGAAGCACAGGTCCAGTCGGGAGGCGCGGATGTGGAAGAGCAGGTCGCCCGGGGTGGCGACGGCTCGGTGCACCGGACCGTTCACTTCCCGGAAGGGATGGAGCCGGGCCGGACGCGTCCCGGAGAACAGGCGGTCCCAGGCGTGCGAACCGATGCCGGTGACGCAACTCAATCTGCCGTCGGGCTGGGCACGGAATCCCACGGCCCGTTCCAGCGAGCCGATGTCCGACAGCAGCTCACGGGCGATGGTCTCGCCGCCGCTGTCGATCGTCACGACGAGAAAGATCGCCGCACTGGTCAGCGGGGACAGAACCATCTGAGGCACCGGTTCCGCGACGTCTGCGGTCATGAGCGTTTCCCTTCCAGCCGCCGGCAGCGGCAGATGTGTCACCGACGCCAGTAGTCGTCCAGACGATCAGTTCGGGACAACTCGCGTTTCTCCTGGTGTGTCAACGGAAGCGCGGTAGCGGCTTGCTTGATCGCGTAGAAGGCGTCCTTGTCCAGGACACCTTTGGATTGCAGCTCTTCCAGTAGGAGGGCCAGCGCGTTGGTGTTCGCGCACGCCTTCTCCATCGTCCGGTCGAGTTGCGGCTGGTTGACCAGAGCAAGAGGATCAGGCGCCGCTTGTGACTTGTCCTCATCGGCGATCAGCACCAGGTTGTGACGACGGGCTCCTTCCCCGGCCCGCTGCCACACGCGGCGCCCGAAGCGCATACGCAGAGGTTCGTCACTGATGCCTCGGCGGATGACGTCGAAGAACTCATGCGGCTTCCTGAGAAGCTCATCCAGCCGCTCATCGTCCTCATCGGACACCTCGGTGACGAACGTCGCCGTGATCGTCTCCTCGCTGACGTCCTCTCTGTACCTGGTCGGAACGAGAGTGACTCCTTCGATCTCGAGAGCCAAGACGTGGAGCTCCTCCACCTCCTGGATCTCCGCCCTGTAGATGTAGATCTCGGGTCTGCGTCCTTGGGAGACGGCGGTCCAGCCCTCCGACACGCGCCAGGTCGCGTCAGTCCCCTGAATGTGCGTTCCATCGGCCGTGGAGGCCGCCTGGAGCTCGGCGTCCAGTTCCTCGTGCCGTTCGTCCGGCACATGGAGCTCCAGCGCGAAGCGGCGCAGGGAACGGCCATTGTGGACGGAAACGACGGCAGGCAGCTCTGCGGCCGTGAGTTCGCGGACCGCGCCGAGCAGAGTGAGGTGCAGTATCGTCATTGCCGATTCTCTTCCATGCCGGTCTCAAGGGTCTCTTCCCGACGTCTCGGACGGCCGAAGTCACACGATCCGCTCGAAACACAACAGTGGTTTCCACACTATCACTGCATGGCATGTGTCAACCGGTCCCAAGCACGCGGCAGAGATCAGTGACCCCGCAGCCCACGCCTCATCGGCTGAACAGTTCGAAGACAACAGCCGGCGCCCCACCGAAACGTGGGCTCAGGGCGCTGGTGCTCTGGGTCAGGAACCGTCGTGCCTGCGATTCGGGGTCCTCGTCGGTCAATGCCTCGAGGTCTGCGCGGTGCTCGCGAAGCGACAGAAGATCCAGCGATTACCGGCATCCGCTGCCGCATCGAGAGCAGCGTGCGCTACGGCCACGTGGTCCGGGGTGTTCCAGGCGCCGGTACTCCAGGTCGTGTGATGGTTGAGCATGATGACCAGTTCGGGCCGGTAGCGGCGCATGGCCGTAGCGATGTCGCGGCGCAGCGGGAGGCCGTATTCGATCATGCCGTCGCGATGGTCGAGAAACTACACGGCTGACACGCCGACCACCGCCGCACTGGCCCGCTGCTCCCGTTCCCGCAGCGGTCCGCACTCGGTCGGCGCGATCGTGTCGATGCCGGCCTCGCCACGAGTGGCCAGGAGATAGGACACCTCGCGGCCGGCATCGGTCCAGGCGGCGACGGCGGCCGCGCAGCCGTATTCGAGGTCGTCGAGATGGGCCACCACCGCGAGGGCACGCTGCCAGTCGGTCGGCATCGGCTGCAGCTGACCGGGCCTCGACTCGATCATGGTTCGTTCCCTTGTTCCGAAGCGTGCCGACCGCTTCGCCCGAGCCGCAGGATGCTCACGCCTCGTCGTTCACCCATGACATCAGCTTGCGCAGTTCCTTGCCGGTGGTCTCCAGCAGGTGCTCGGAGTCTGCGGTCTTGTACTCGTTGTACCTCTTCAGACCACCGTGGTATTCGTCCATCCAGTTCTTGGCGAACGTGCCGTTCTGGATCTCGGCGAGGAGTGCCCGGGAGCCGGCGTCGTGGGGAGACGCGATCGGCGCCACACTGGCGGCAGAAGCCGCCCTACTAGAAGCCCACGAGCGTCTGCTCCGAGAGGCCCTCGACACGGTCGACGCGCGCATCGAGGCTGTCTCCGCGGCCTTACGGCACCTACGCCGTTCGGCGGCCTCCGCCGAGGCCCAGAAGCGGGCGGACCCGGGCGACGGCCGCAGGCTCACCGTCGCCGACTCCGCCGACGTGTGTCTCACGTGGCTCGACGGCTCTACGACATGTCGCCCTTGACGATCCTGGCGCTCTGCTCGCGAAGTGGCTGAGAAGCGGCCCGCGCCCGACTGGCCGAACACGTCAGACAGGGCGTCCTCGCCGGCCACGACAGTCACGCTGAAACCTGCGCTCGGGCGCGGGTCGGGTCCAGTACAAGATCCCCGTGCGGCATCGAGGGGATGAGCCTGGTCCCCCGCTCCAGGCGCGCACGGGCAACCCCGTCGCCGTACGCGTCAGCCGTTGGGGAAGGCCGCCCAATGAGCCTCCAGGAGTGCGGCGACCTCTGTCGGCCGCTCGAGCACCGTCCAGTGGTTGCAATCGAGCTTGGCGACCTTGGAGGCGCGCAGGGACGCGCCGAGCCTCTCACCGAACTCGATCTGACAGGCGGGGTCGAGCGCTCCCCAGAACACGAGAGACGGCGCGGACACGTTCGCCAGTGCCGGTTCCCATTCCGCCCCCATGGTCACCGCGGAGCGGTAGATCTTGAGGATGCTGTCCTTCATCACCCCGTCCACGCGGCTGACCATCTCCTTGGCCGGTTCGACGGGGAGGTCGAAGCCCTTTACCAAGTCGTCGGCGAAGGACTCAGCTTCCAGCTCGTTCATGAAGCGGTCGCCTTCGACCGGGTCCTGCCATGTCATGGCAAGCGGATGCCAGACGTAGTCGGAGCTGATCGGACCGTTGCCCCCGGCCCAGGTACGCACGAGATCGGGCCGGAGTGATGCGACACGGGCCGTGAATATGCAGCCCCAGTCGTGACCGACCAGGTCGACCGGCTCACCGATCCGCGCCAGTCGGTCGATGAGCCAACTGACGTACTCCTCCTTGGTGGATTTGAAGTCGTCCGGCCTGGCGGCGGCGAACCCGGGCAGGTCCCAGGCTTCCACGTCGGTCCGGGAGAGGTGCCGACGTACGTCGTCCCACACGTGGTGGGTGTCGGGGACGCCGTGGATCAGGATGGCAGGCATGGGGGTGCCCTTCGTCGATCGGAGATGGGTCGACTGCCGTGCGATGAGCAGCCGTACCTCGCGTGAGGTGTCCGGTAACCATATTGCCAGGAACAACATCGTGTCACACGGTGTTGTCGTCTCCGTCCACCTGCGGGTCGCTTCTTCAGGTGGTGGCCGCTGGTTCACGTCGTGTCCGATTGATCCATGGTCAATCAGCACATGGATCGGGCCGCGCGCCGCGTGGACGCTGGTGACCCGGAAGTACCGCCCGACCAGGAGTGTGTGATGAACGAAATGACGGAGCCCGACCTGCGAGGAAAGCTGGCCGTGGTCACCGGGGCGAGCGACGGCGTCGGCCTTGGGCTGGCCACTCGACTCGCTCATGCCGGCGCCGAGCTGATCCTGCCGGTGCGCAACATGGCCAAAGGAACCACCGCCCTAGAACAGATCCGGACGAGCGTGCCCGATGCGCGGATCTCCCTTCGCGTCCTCGACCTGGCTTCCTTGGCGTCGGTGGAGGACCTCGCCGACACACTCAATGGGGAAGGCAGGCCGATCCACCTGCTCGTCAACAACGCAGGCGTGATGGCGCCGCCCATGCGGCACACGACCGAGGACGGATACGAGCTGCAGTTCGGAACCAACTATCTGGGTCATGTGGCCCTCACCGGGCGGCTGATGCCGTCCCTGCGGGCCGGCCGGGCTCGTGTGACCACGGTGACCAGTAGCGCCGCGCGTAACAGCCGGATCGACTGGGACGACCCGCAGGGTGTGAAGCGGTACTCCCCGGTGCGTGCGTACGGACAGTCCAAGCTGGCCAACCTGCTGTTCGCTCTAGAACTGGAGCGGCGCAGCGCATCGGGCGGCTGGGGCCTCGTCAGCAACGCGGCCCATCCCGGTACGACTCTGACCAATCTCTACGCAGCCGGGCCCAACCTCGGCCGCGCCCGTCCCGCACCCCACGCGGCGATCATGAAGCGGCTCGCACGCTGGGGTGTCTTCGTGCAGTCCGTCGACGCCGGCCTGCGTCCGCTGCTGTACGCGGCGACGAGCCCGGAAGCCGAGGGCGGGCGTCTGTACGGCCCCGACGGCTGGGGCCAGTTCACGGGCAGTCCCACGGAACTGGCGCTCTACAAATCGGCCCGGAGCGAGGCGGACGCATCCCGGCTCTGGCAGCTGTCCGAGCGTCTCACCGGCGTCACCTTCGCGGCGGTCTGATGGCATCCCCGACGGACCAGGGCAGCGTGACTGCTTCGGCGTCCACACCGACCGGCCCAGGACACGGAAGCATGCCTGACGGTCCGTAAGGCAGCCCGGTTCGGGCTGAGTTCGCGCCTTTCTCGCCCGTTCGGCCGGTGTCACAAAAACCGGAGGACCTCGGTCTTGTCTATGGACGCATGGCCGTCAGGCCTGGTGCACCAAGGAAGTAGCAGAACATGCCGCACCCGGCACGGGTCTACGGACTTGGTGATCGGGGTGGTGCGCCGACGCGTCACCGCCGCGGGGTGGCACAGACACGAGTCTTTCCCGTGGGTGCTGGACGCGCCGGTCCTGTCCCGCACTCCGGCACCGGCGCCACAGGCTTCGAGAAAGGACATTGCGATGCTGCACGAGTCATTGACCATTGTGGATGCCGGTCCCTTCGACCGCGTGGACCCGGACGAATTCGTCCGGGCGGCCATGCAGTGGCACTTCGACCCCGCGACCGGTTCCCGCTACTGGCTCGACCGGGCGGAACGGCTCGACTTCGACCCCCGGCACGACGTCAAGGGCGTGGCGGACCTGGTCCTGTTTCCCGATCTGGCTGACGAACTGCGGGGGGTGCGGGTGGCGGATCTCATCCCCAGGGGCTACGGATCCGGGGCCAGGCTGCTGAACGTGTTCGACAGCGGCGGGACGACCGGAGCGCCCAAGCGCGTCATCCAGCTGGACGACTGGATGGGGCACAGTACTGAGCAGGTGAATCGACGTCTCAGGGCCCATGGGCTGCCCGACGGCGGTCTGTGGCTGACTGTGGCGCCGACGGGGCCGCACCTCGTGGGAGACGTGCTGCAGCGGGCGGCGGCGGGCCTCGGCAGCGTGGGCCTGAGCGTCGACATGGACCCCCGGTGGGTGAGGAAGTTGGTCGCCGCGGGCCGGGCCGACGACGTCGACGCCTACACCGACCACCTCGTCGACCAGTGCCGACGCATCCTGCTCAGCCAGGACATCGGCGTCATCGCGGCCACCACCCCCCTCCTGGAGCGGTTCGCCCGTGAGGACGGTCTCGTCGAGATGATCAACGGCAGTGCCAAGGCGATCATCTGGGGCGGTACGCACATGGACCCCGACACACGGGAGCTGTTGAGCACCGAGGTCTTCCCCGATGTGCCGGTCATCGGCATGTACGGCAACACCCTGATGCTCACCGCGCTCATGGAGAGGGTCGGTCTCACGGCCTCGGAGCCGTGCGTGTTCGACCCGGTGTCGCCGTACGTCTTCCTGTCGGTCGTTGATCCCGGCACCGGGGAACGGGTGGAGGTCGGCGAACGCGGTCAGGTGGTGGTCAGCCACGTCAGCAAGTCCATGCTGATCCCGAACAACATGGAGCGGGACACCGCGCTGCGGGTCCGTCCGGACGAGGGCCACGTGGGCGACGCCGTAGCGGACGTCGCGCCCGTACCCACGGTCAAGGGCGAGACCGTGATCGAAGGCGTCTACTGATGACGACCGTGAAGTTGGCCGACCCCCTGTACCTGGACGCCTTGGGCCCTCGGGGTGCTTACCGGACGCGTGTTCCGACCTCGGTGACGGACGTGACCGGCACCGAGGTCGCGCGGCTGAGCCTGGTACCGCCGCTCTTCGTGACGCGGGCGATGGCCGCCTTGCGGCAGGCCGGGCCGATACCCGCGGCCGACCTCGACGGCCTGCTCGCGGCGGCGGCCGACGCGTTCGCCTCCGGCACGATAGGCGGTCTGGGCGTGCGGGAGTACGAGCAACTCGTGAGCCGTACGTCGGGCACTCCCCTGTCGGTGGTGCACGCCGCGACCGATGGCACGGCTCGCTTCGTACGGCAGGCCCGCTCGTCCGCCTGGCGGGGCAGGCCGGTGGGCGCGGCCGGCGGCCTGCGTGACTCCGCCATCCGCGAAGGACACGCGGTCTGGGTGCGTCAGGGCGACGTGTTCGCCGTCAACGCCTCCGGCAACCACCCCGGCGTTCACCGTCTGTGGCTGGAGGCGCTGGCGCTGGGTTACCGCGTCGCCGTCCGCCCGTCGAGACGTGAGCCCTTCACCCCGTACCGGCTGGTCGGGGCGCTGCGTCAGGCCGGGGTACGAGACGACCAGCTCGTGTTGCTGCCCACCGACCACCGGACCGCCGACACGGTGGTCCGCGACGCCGACCGGGCCCTGGTGTACGGCGGTGACGACGTGGTCGCCAAGTACGCGAACGATCCCGGAGTCCTGTCGCAGGGACCCGGCCGGTCGAAGATCCTCATCACCGCGGACACGGACTGGCGTGACCACTTGGACACGATCGTGGCGTCTGTCGCCGACGAAGGCGGAACCGCGTGTGTCAACGCCACCGCAGTCCTCCTCGAAGGCGATCCAGCACCTCTCGCCGAGGCCATCGCCGCGCGCCTGTCAGCACTGCCCAGCCTCCCTCCGCAGGACGAGAGGGCGGTTCTGCCGGTCTGTGCGCGGGAGCGGGCGCACGCTCTCAGCGCCTACCTGGGAACCGTGGCCGCGGGTACGCGCGCCTGGCTCGGCGGAGACGGGATCGCCGACGATCTCGGCGACGGGAGTGCCGTACTGCGCCCCGCCGTCCACCAGACCGATAGCGCCGACGCCGTCCAGCTGCGCAGCGAACTGCCCTTCCCCTGCGTGTGGGTCGCACCCTGGAGCCGGTCGGACGGCATCGCTCCGCTGAGGGACACGCTCGTGCTGTCGGCTCTGACGTGCGACGGGGAACTGCTGGACGCCCTGCTCTCGGAACCCACCATCGCCAACCTGTACATCGGCGATCAGCCGACCTACTGGATGGCTCCGGGGGTGCCTCACGACAGCTACCTCTCGGATTTCCTGATGCGGAGTAAAGCCGTCTTCGACGCGCGGTGAGGCGGGGTCGGCCGTCGTGTCCGTTCAGTGGTGCATGAGCAGCATGATGACCGTCCCCAGCGCCATCGACCCGTCCCAGAAGCGGCCGTAGGGATCCCTCTCAGTTCCGGCGTCTCTCCTGTCGGCGGTGGAGCGCAGCGCGGGCATCTCGCGGGTCAGCGACTGCAGCGCACAGCCCAGGAGGTACAGCACCAGCATCGTGACGACCACGTCACCGATGGCTGAATCCCCTGCGGAATGGGCGAGATGCCGTGCCGGGGCAGGACCGTCGGCCAGGTTCTCGTGCGACGGACCCGCCATGGAGCGGGACGTCCATGCCATCCAGCCCATTGCCGCCATCCCCGCCGCCTGGGGCAGCCTCCTGACCTGCGCGGCGAGTACGGATTCCTGGCGGCGGACAGCGGTCAGCGGAAACCACAGCGCGGCGGCGGCGAAGAAACCCATCTGTGCCGCCGCCGACACCGCTTGGACCAAGCCCCACGGCATCGCCGCCATGACAAGGGCCATCGCGGCATGCAGCAGGTGATCGACACGGGCGCGCCGTCCCGGTCTGCCGGACAGCAGGCCGCGGCGCAGTCCGTGGACAGCCGCGGCCACGAAGAGCGCTGTCAGCATGCAGTACACGACGTCGGACGGACTCATGCCTTGGCGTACTCTCCTAGATTCTAGGGAACCGACCGGTTCTTCATGAACCGGCGTGTGCGAGCGATGGCGCTCCAGCCGGTGGGCCGCGAACCGCACAGGCGGCGGGGCCGCGCGCGGCGCGCGCGTCATCGTCCGCACCGAGCGGATGGGCGCCCAGGCCAACGCGTCGTCGTGCTGGTGTCGCAGAGCGGCATTGCCCGGCTCATGAACGCTGTGCAAGTGATGACCGTGCAGGACGTGGATCTGTGACATGAACGGCCGCGTTCTCCTTCCACCGTGTTCCATGGGGGCTGCGGCAGTCGGTGTCACACCAACGATGCGACGCCTGTCCTATGTGCATTGGGTGGTGGACGTCGCCGTCGCCATCGAGACACCAGCGGATATCCCCCGACGAAAGAGACCTGGATGAGAGTCGTTGTTGCCGGGGTCACCGGCCTGGTCGGTTCCAGAACTGTCGCCCGACTCCGGGACCGCGGCGTAGACGTCGTGCCCGTATCACGCCGTACGGGAGTCGATGTCATCACCGGGCAGGGACTCGCCGAGACCCTGCGCAGCGCCGAGGTGGTCGTCGACCTCACCGATGCGCCTTCCCGTGCGGAAAAGTCGAGCACGGAGTTCTTCACCACCGCGACCGCCAACCCTCGCACAGGCGGGCTACTCCCGTGCGAAGGCGGCTCAGGAGGAGTTGGCACGGCGCTCACCGATCCCCCACTCGATCGTGCGTGCCGGGCCGTTCTTCGAGTCCGTGGACACCGTGTCACACTCGAGCAACATGCGGACGGCGCACATGTCGCGCCGGTGCTGATCCGCCCCGTGTTCCGGAGCCTTGAAATCGCCGGCCCCGAGGAGTACCGACTCGACGACCTCACCGCAACACTGCTGGCCGCCAGCGGCGACCAGCGCGACGTGATCTCCGACGTCCACTCCCCCTTCTTCAGTGCGGTGTTCGAGGAGCGGACGCTGCTTCCTGCGACGACTGCACCGCGAGGCCACGTCACCCTCGCGCAGTGGCTCCTGCAGGACTGACGCCCGCCTGGTGTCCCTGGGATCACGCAGAGTGTCACAGGTACCGCACACGATTGGTCTTGCTGGATATGCGCACCTTTATACACAGTTCACGGCCGGTCCAGGTTCGCCAGGACGACTACGCGGTCAGTGCCGAGTTCTACGACGTCCTTCAGGCCGAGCAGGACGCGGTGCGGGTACGTCGTCTCTACGGCCGCGCTGTGGAAAGCTCCCGGCTCGGCGTACTGGATGTCGGAGCCGGAACCGGACGGGTGACCTTGATGAGCCTTCTCGCCTCTCAGGTGGACGTACACGCCATCGAACCCGCACACGCCATGCGGACACCGCTGATGACGCGCCTGGCCTCCCTGTCCGCCGAGCTGAGGGCTCGGGTCACCGTCCATCCCACGACTCTCGGCGAGGCGCGGCTCCGAGAAGTGGCGGACCTCGCAATCTGTCACAACATGATCGCCTGTTTGTCACCCTCCGCCCGACATGTTCTGTGGCCGGCACTCGCCGAGGCCCTGGTACCGGGTGGCTCACTGCTCCTTCAGCTTCCGCCGTCGGGCCTGTTTCCCGGCGAGGTGACTGAGCGTCGCTTCCCGGAGCAACAAGTCGGGCGACACGAGTACGGAGGCCGTATGGTGCTGTCGGCAGAGGGGGAACGGATCCGCACACGCTTCGATTACTGGGTGCGGGAGAGTGGGCTCCTGCTGCGTGAGCACACGGAAACCTTCTGGATGTGGCCGTCGTCTCGCACGGCGATGATCAAGGATCTGGAAGATCACGGATTCGTGCCGCAGCCGGCGTGGGAAGATCCGACCGTGCTGGCGATGACTCTCGGTCCCCACCCGAAATGACTCCGTTACGCTCGGCGAGACGGGAAGCGTGCGCCCGGGCCGCGGACACACTCGGCTTCTGCGACTTGTAACATGGTGGCGTTGCAGCCGAAGGGACACCTATGCACGCCGAGGCCGACGCCAACTCCCTCGAACAGGCGACACAAAACTTCCTCGCGGCACGTCCGCAGCTCTTCGGTATCGCCTACCGCCTGCTTGGCAGCACAGTGGAGGCGGAGGACATTCTTCAAGAGACGTGGTTGCGGTGGCAGAACACGGACCGCACGAAGGTGGTGGAGCCGACGGCCTTCCTCACCACGATCACCACACGTCTGGCCATCAACCTCGCTCAGTCCGCGAGGGTACGGCGGGAATCGTATGTCGGACCGTGGCTTCCCGAGCCGGTCGATACCGTTGAGGACCCTCAGCTGGGCGCGGAACGCGCTGAGGCGCTCGAACTGGCGGTGCTGTTGCTCCTGGAGAAGCTGAACCCGGTGGAGCGGGGCGCGTATGTCCTGCGGGAGGCCTTCGGCTACCCCTATCCGCAGATCGCGGGCATCTTGGAGATCAGTGAGGCCAACGCCCGTCAGCTGGTAAGCCGTGCCCGCAAGCACCTGGCCGCTGAGCGCCGGGAACGCGTGAGCCCGAGCGAGCACCGCCGCCTGCTGCGAGTGTTTCTCACCGCTGCGCAGACAGGTGATCTCGCGGTGCTCGAGGATGTGCTCACCGCAGACGTCGTCAGCTACTCCGATGGTGGAGGCACTCGCGGCGCCTCGAAGATCCCAGTGTTCGGACGCGTGCACGTTTCCAAGTACCTCGCCGCGTTCGCGCCACGGTTCTGGCCCCAGTCGGAGATCCGGTGGGTCGAGGCCAACAGTCGGCCGGCCGTCCTCATCTCTTCCGGCGGAGCAGCTGTGGCCCTGCTGTCCGTAGATGTGTCGGTGGAAGGCATCGACCGGATCATGTGGGTGATGAACCCCGCCAAGCTGTCTCCCTACGTGGCGTCGCTGAACGAGTGACCGCTTCCGCGTAGTCGGGCGATCGTCACACTGGGCGCGTGTCACAAGGGTCGTCACTCATCGGTCTACAGGTCGTCCGGGACCCCGGATCCTACGAAGCGTGAGGAAAAGTCAACGTGACGATGATCATGAGCGGCACGGCGGCCCCTCCCCGCGGCTGGGCGCATAGCCCGGCCCGCCGCAAGCACATTCCACCGGTAGGCGCGTACCGCGACGATGCCGGAGTCATGCCGTGACCGAGCGGATCCAGTTGCCCGACCTGTCCATCGAGAAGGACTACGACGGGGCGTCCTTCTCTCCCATTTACACCACGACGGTGACTGTCCACGGCGGTGTGGTCTCACACGGTCGGGCCTCGGGCAAGGCACGTTCGTCGGACGGAGCCTTGGACCTCGATCTGCGCATGCCGGCCGAACTCGGAGGGGACGGTCAGGGCACGAACCCTGAGCAGTTGTTCGCAGCCGGCTTCGCGGCCTGTTACCACGGAGCCCTGAGCCTGGTGGCCCGGCAGGAGGAACTCGACCCCTCCTCGATCTCCGTGGAAGCAACCGTCGCCTTCGGGCGGGATCCGGCAGACGGTGGCTACCTGCTCCAGGTTGATCTGGTGGTGAAGTGGCCTGGCATCGACCGCGAGATTGCGGCTCCCCTGCTCGAGACAGCCGACTCGTTGTGCCCCTACGCAAGGATGGCGTGGCAGGGAACCCCGACCACCATCACACTGGCCCCGTAGCGGACCAGCGCGGACTGGGCACCACGCTGCGCCGGGGATGTCCATGTCGACGCCGTAGGTCACCGTTGGCGGCATACGGCGTCTTCGCATTGGCGGCCGCGGCTGTCGATGGAGACGCGTTGATCGGGAGCTGACCGTGCTATGCCGTGAGTTCCTGGCTGGGGATCGGTTCCCTGCACGTGAGCCGGCACTCCGCATGTCAGCTCCGGTGACCGCTGGTGATCTCCTTGTATTCCTGCACCGTGGGTTTGGGTATCTGGGCTCCGTCCCCGTAGAAGCTCCGGCTGAGCCTGACCCGCAGCCGTTGCGCCCGGGTGGGGCTGCCGTTCACGCTTCCCGCCTGAGCCGCCGTAAGCGGTTTGTCCTGCTCATGCGCCGTGAGGATGTGCAGCTGTTCCTGGCTGAGCGGTTCATGCACCTCGACGAACTCGCCGTGCGCAAGGCGTTTGATGACGCCGGTCTCGCGACCGTGCAGCACCTTCTCCCGATCGCGCAACTGGAGGGCGAGGGCCCAGCGTTTCGTCACGGCGAAGACGACGAGGGGCACGGCGAAGAGACCGATACGGACGGCCCATGTCACCGCGTTGACAGAGACGTGGAAGCGCGTGGCAATCAGATCGTTCGCGGCGCCGAGAAGGGCCACGGCATAGACACTCAGCCACGCGGCACCAAGTGCCGTACGCACAGGCCGGTTCCGCGGGCGGTCGAGGAGGTGATGCTCTCGATCGTCGCCGGTAACCCACGACTCGATGAAGGGATAGGCGCCCAGCGCGAGGAAGAGGCCGACACCCACGCCCAGCGGTATGAGGTTGTCGAGGGCAAGGGTGTGGCCCCAGGCGTCGATCTCCCAGCCAGGCATAACGCGCAGCAACCCGTCGGCCACGCCCATGTACCAGTCAGGCTGGGATCCTGCCGACACCTGGTCAGCCCGGTAGGGGCCGTACTGCCAGATGGGGTTGATCTGCGCGATCGCCGCGATGACGAAGATGAATCCACACACCATGAGACCGAACGCCGCCGTCTTCACGGCGTGCACCTTGAACGGCAGGCCGACGACGTTCTTGTCCGTACGCCCCGGCCCGGGGTACTGGGTGTGCTTGTGGCGCAGCGCCAGGACCGCGTGGGCGACGATCAGCAGCAGCATGGCGGCCGGGATCACCAGGACGTGGATCGTGTTGAAGCGAGCCACCAGGTCATCGCCGGGGAACTCACCGCCGAAGAGGAACCACGACAGGTAGGTACCGATGATCGGTACGGAGAGGAGGGTGCCGTTCACGACTGCCAGCCCGGTGCCCGAGAGGAGGTCGTCTGGTAGGTCGTAGCCTGTCAGACCACCGAACATGCCCAGGATCAGGAGCAGAAAGCCGAACACCCAGTTGAGCTCGCGCGGCTTGCGAAACGCCCCGGTGAAGAAGACCCGCATCATGTGCGCGAGCATGCTGGCGACGAACACCAGCGCCGCCCAGTGGTGGGCCTGCCGGATCAGCAGCCCGCCACGGACATCGAAGGAGATGTGCATGGTCGAGTTGAACGCTTCCGACACCAGTTGACCCTGGAGGGGGACGTAGCTTCCCTGGTACCGCACCGGTGCTGATGAGGGATGGAAGTAGAAGGAGAGGTAGACGCCTGTGACGATGAGGACGAGGAAGCTGTAGAGACAGATCTCCCCCAACATGAAGGACCAGTGGTCAGGGAAAACCCTTCGCGCGGCGGCCCTGGTCACGCCACGGGTGCCCAGCCGGGTGTCGACCCAACGGGCGATGCTCTCACCTTTTCGCCGTTGCTGTGGTGCGGCCTGCCGGCTCTCGTTGCTCATCGTTCATCACTCATTCCTGATCACCCGCAGCGACTCTCGTCCACAGGTAACGGGTCACGGGTCTCGCCCACGGCTGTTCCTGGCCGGATTTTGATGCTCTGCCCTCATTACGACCGGTTGGCCAGTGATGGTGTGACACATCCGTGCCGAACCGACGTTGCGGCCAGGAGCGACAGCCGATCGCACTGTCTGCCGGCTCGTACGGCGTCTCGGTTCGCGCGCGATTACGCCGCGGGCTTCGCGTTGGGCCGGTCGGCACGTGCCGCACTGCGCCGCCTCATGGCCCGCCGTTCCGCTTCTGTGGTGCCGCCCCAGATTCCCTCCACCGGATCGGCGTCGAGGGCCCAGCTCAGGCACTGGTCGATCACGGGGCATCGGTGGCACACTGCGTTCGCCTCAGCGATCTGGATGAGCGTGGGGCCACTGCTCGCATTGCCGACAGGGAAAAACAGATCAGGATCAGTGCCTTGGCAGATCGCCGATTCATGCCAGTCCACGAAGAACCTCCTGCGGTGCGAGATGCGTAGGGTTCAACGGCTCAACTCGTCGTACGGCGGGAGCCTCTCGGACAAGGGAGCCGAATGCCTTGTCCAGTCACCGGACCGCAGTGTTCCGAGGCACTGCGAGCACTTGGAAGACGTGTCCCTCTGCGGCTGTAGACACCCGTGAGGTCTCTGACAGATGAGACCGGGCGGTCGGCGTATATGTGACACCGGGGGCCTGTCGGCCACCGATTGCGAGGGCCCAGGGGGTCGCACTCGGTGACACACTGTAGTCACTTTTACCGCGGACGATACTTCCACTGCCTGTTATGCCGATGTCACAATGTCTGTGGCTGTCCTGTCTCTGTCGCGTACCAGGGCCTCATCGTCTGCCGTTCAACTTCCTCTGGTGCGGACTCGTCACAGTAGGTATCCGCCGACGGGACGGCGGAGCCGCTGAAGTGGTATCCGAGAGGAAGGATGCGCATGAAGCCCGTCGGTCAGGTGGTGCCGATCGCGGAGCTGACGGAGGAACGGCAACACCTGTTGGATGTCGCGTACTGGATGCTCGGCAACGGTCCAGGGCCTGAGAACGTCGTCGATGAGGCCTATCGGCTGTGGTACGGGTTGTCCGATCATGAGCTGGCGCGGATCGTGCAGCCGCGCGCATGGCTCGTGAAGACCGTCGGCGGTATATGCGTGGACCGGCTTGCCCAACCGGACCGGGAGCATTCACGTAGGGTCGGCGAGCCGGCGTCGGAGCGGTACGAGATGCTGTCACAGGAAATTCATCAGGTGATGCTGAACACGCTGGAATCCCTGTCCCCGATCGAGCAGGCGGCGCTCGTACTGAACGACGCTTTCGGGACGGCGCGGAGTACGGTCGCCGACATCGGCGGTCAGCCACAGCCGGAGTGCATGCAGCTAACCGACCGTGCACGCCGTAGTCTGCAGGACCGGCGCACACGGCCCACGACGCCGCAGCAGCACGACGCGGTGACCGGCGCGGTTCATGACGCCTGCGTGGCGGAGGAAGCCGGGCTATTGGCGTCCTTGCTGGTACCGGACGTGACCGTCTACTTCGACGGCGGTGGCAAGATACGAGCCCTGGTCCGGCCCGTCCACGGCAGACAGCAGGTCGCCCGCAGCCTGCTGACACTGCTTGCCCGGCACCCTCGCACCACCCTGGACACCCATCCAGTCAATGGGCGTACCGGTCTTGTCGTTCGTTACGACCGCCAGGTCGCCGGGGTCATAAGCCTGGACGTCGCCGGGCCCCACGTCGTTCAGATCTGGGTCATCCTGAACCCCGACAAGCTCCGTTCATGGAACCGGTCCAGCGCCGCTCGGTAGTGCCGCACGGTCCTGGGAGCAGGCATGGTCTTGGGGGTCCGACAGTCACCGACTGCCACTATCTTCTCGCACGGACCGGAAGCCGTGGTAGCCCGGCCGACACCACTGTCTTCACGCGGAGGGGGCCTGATGTGCCGACCGTCCGATGTGGACCGCCCGCTTGTATGTCCCCTCCGGCATGGGGACGGGCGCCACCCGGACTGACCGTGCTGTCGGCCTCGTTCCCGTCTTTCGTTTGAGTGACCACTGCGAGCTGTCCCGTACATGGTGGTGACGCTGTGTACGTGATCCGCCTATGATGTTCAGGGGCACCCGTCTCATTGTATGGGGCGAGCGAGCGGCACCAGAGGTGTGCCTAACGAGCACGCAAAAGTATTGAGGACAAGAGGACACATGGTCTCCGTAAGCCACACGGCGCACAATATCGAGATCACCGCCGAGAGCCTTCAAGAGGATCTGGCCCGCCTGGAGATTCAGAAGCAGGCGCTGGAGAGGGAGCTCGCTGCGGTCGTCGCTCATCTCGGCTCCGTACAGCGGGCCCTCGAAGCCCTCGAAGCCCTTATGCACGGAGGTGCCCAGCCGCAGGCAGCCGACGCGGCGGCTGCGGTGTCCCCGAAACGGCGTCGCCCCTCAGCACCCGTGCCCCCGCAGGAGGGCGCCCCCTCCTCGGAATCTGCGGACGACGCCACCATCACACGTGGTGTCCAGAAACAGCAGCCGGCGGTGAGCCGGCGGGGTCCGCGGGACTCCGCCTCCCCGGCCGGAGCCAACGCGGTCAGCCGTACGCCCAGGCCTCACACCAACGATGACGGTGACGATGACAAGAAGTACGGCAAACTCACCGAACAGATTTTGGAGTATTTCGAGGGGGCCGGCGACGCCGACGTGCGGGCCCGGGATGTCGCGGCGGCTCTCGGCCGCGACAAGGACAGCGGCAGCATCAACGCGGTCCGCAGCACCCTGGACCGGCTGGTAGGCACTTCTCGTATCCGGCGGACGGGGCGCGGCCTCTACGCCAAGCTGGCCTGAGACCGCCGGGGACCAAGCCTTGCGTTCACCTGGTCAGCGTGACTCCGGGCACCGTCCACGGGGGGAGGACGGCACCCGGAGCACGGCACCAGGTCGGCTCTGAGACCTCGGTGCCAACGTGCGACATCTTCACGATGACCGTGTCGAACAGACGTCGCGAACGTTGTGATCAGTATACCCACTAACAAGCGTGGTCGGCACTGCCGGAGGAGAGTGTGCCCCGCCCGCCAGGTCACTCCGGCTGCGCACGCCGGTGTGGCGAAAACACTGAGATGTTGTTTGCCTGGGTTGGTCGACAGGATGAGGGCATCGTCGATTTACGCTGTCGGCCTCCCCCGCAGGCTCAGATCGCGTCCCCCTCGCGTCGGTCACCGCACCAGGGAGCCCACAACGGCTGACTCACGGGGCGGCGGCCTCGGGCTGCTCACTCCGGCGTGGATTGCCCCGAGCCACGAAGGCCTCCCGGGGATGCTGGACCGAGGCCAGGGAGACGATGTCACGTCCGTAGAGCGCGGCGGTCATCCAGACAGCCAGCACGCGGACCTTGCGCTCCCATGACGGTACGGCGAGCACGTGATAGCCGCGGTGCATTCACCTATGAAGACAAGCCGAAACTGCTCGTTGTGACACGTCATCGGTTGGTCCGGTGGCGTGCGGGCCCCTACTGCGGGCTCGGAGGTCGGTACCACAGATGCCTCTCCCCACCGGCGGCTGCTGCATGGGCGGCCGCTTGTCTGGAGGGGCCGGCTTCCTGCCACGAGCGCATCCTGAACTGGACCAGTCGCTGCCGCGCCCTGCGCGCATCGCCCTTGTCCGACCGCGCCGCGCAGTGGACCACAGCAGTTGTCGGCGGTCTCTGAACCTGGACCCCTTTGGGGTCGGTGACTTTTGACCCCGTGTGCAGTTGTTCACCCGGTTGCCGCGCTCGGTGTTCGGCCGATGTCGCGGTCTTTGAGCCGGTAGGAGTCTCCCTTCAAGGAGAGCACATCGGCGTGATGGACGAGACGGTCGATCATGGCGGCGGCGACGGTGTCGTCGCTGAAGACCTCTCCCCAGCGTCCGAACGGTTTGTTGCTGGTCACGATCACGGACGCGCGTTCGTAGCGGCCGGAGATCAGCTGGAAGAACAGGTTCGCCGCTTGCGGTTCGAACGGGATGTAGCCGACCTCATCGATCACCAGAACGGGGACGCGTGCCAGCCGCAGGAGTTCGTCCTGCAGCTTGCCGGTGGCGTGGGCGGCGGCCAGGCGGTCGACCCACTGGGAGGCGGTGGCGAACGCGACGCGGTGTCCGGCCTGACAGGCACGGATGCCCAGGGCGATGGCCAGGTGGGTCTTGCCGGTGCCGGGCGGGCCGAGGAAGACCACGTTCTCCTTGCCGGTGATGAAGTCCAGGGTGCCCAGGTGGGCCACCGCCTCCCGTTTCAGCCCGCGCAGGTGGGTGAAGTCGAACTCCTCCAGGGTCTTGCGGGCGGGGAAACGGGCCGCGCGGATGCGGCCTTCGCCGCCGTGGGCCTCGCGGGCGGCGACCTCGCGCTGCAGGCAGGCGGCCAGGTATTCCTGATGTGTCCAGGACTCGGCGGTGGCGCGTTCGGCGAGCCGGTCGGCAGCGTCCAGCAGGGCTGGTGCCTTCAATGCACGGCTGAGGAAGGCAAGTTCGGCGGCGACGTCCCGGGATGTGGTGGTGCGGGTGGCCATGGCATTTACTCCTGTCCTCCGCCGCCCTCGATCAGCTGGAAGACGCGGTCGTAGGCCGGCAGATCCGGCTGTGCGACCTCCACCGCCGCGGCGCCGACCCCACCGGTCTGGCGGTACTGGTGCCGCATCGCCGTGGCGGCATCGGCGTGGTCGGGGTCGGTCAGTGTCTGGTGGCGGGCCCAGCAGCGCGTATGTTCGGCGACCAGGCGGCCGTCCAGGTGGGCCCGCACCGTTTCGGTGTCCGCCTCGATGCGCACGATCCGTCCGATCGCGGCCGGGTGGACGGAGTAGTCGCAGGTGTCCAGGCGGATGTAGTGGTCCCGGCCGATCCGCACCGAGGTCTGCCACCAGCGCGGCGGTGCGGTCGGCGGCAGCGGCAGCATCGCGGCCCGGTCGGCCTCCCACCGCTCGGCCGGGCGGGCATCCAGGGTGCGGTGCACTCGTCGGTTGGCGACCTCGAGCCATGCGGCCAGCTGCGTGTTGAAGTCGGCCGGGGAAGTGAACACCCTGCCGGGCAGGAATGACGTTTCCAGGTAGCCGTTGGCCCGCTCGACCAGCCCCTTGGCCTCCGGGTCGCGGGGCCGGCACAAGATCACCTTGCAGGCCAGCAGCCCGGCTAGGGCTGCGAACTCATGACCGAGCACGACCCGCCCCTCGCGGCGGCGACCGATGGCCGCCTCGTTGTCCCAGACCAACGCCCGGGGCACCGCATTCCAGCCGGACAGCAGGTCCCAGTGCCCGCTCACCAGATCGGCGGCCTGCCTCGACGGCAGCATCCGCGCGGTCATCACCCGCGAGTACCCAGCCACCATCACCAGCACCGGCGGGCGCCCGGTCTGCCCGAAGCCCAGAGGGATGTCCGCTGGCGGGAACCACAGGTCACACTGGGCCAGCTCGCCGGGCTGATACGCCGTCCGGGAGACCGGATCCGCCGGCAAATACACCGGCCGCAGTTCCCGCACCCGCCGCTTCAGCACCGACAACGACCGTTCCCACCCGATCCGCTCGGCAATCACAGTGGCGGGCATCCGCGGATACTGGGCCAGCAACTCACGGATCGCCGGCTCTACCGCGTCCACGATCGAGCCCCTCGGCGCCCGCCGGCACTTCGGCGGATCGTCGCTGGCCACAGCCCGCCGCACGGTGTTCCGGGCGATCCCCAGATGCCGCGCGATCCCCTTGATCGACATGCCCTCCGCACGGTGGAGCCGCCGGATCTCAGCCCAGTCCTCCACACCGATCACCTCTTCCACCTGACTCCCATGGAGCCAGACTGATCACTTGATCACGGAAGGGGTCACTTTTCATCGACCGATAGGGGGTCACGGTTCACGGAACGGCGACAGCAGTCGGAAGGCGGACGGAGCTGCCGCCCGATCAGCATGCCGCGTCAGGAGAGGCGGGTATCTCTCTGGGCCAGCACGAACATCAAGAGGCTTCAACGTCCGACCGTCCCGCCCTCTTCCGATAGTCAGATGACTGATGTCTCAGAGCTTGACCGACCCGAGACTTGCAGTAGCCCGATCGCCCCGGTGCAGAGGTGCGAAGTCTCCGATCCACTCGGCGCACACTTCACCGCGCTGCGCGGGTGTGCTGAGCACCCGGCGGTCCGGGAAAAACAGGAAGGGATGACACTGATGAGCGGGAACACCTTCGACACCGACGACGATCGCGGGTGTGCTGACGCGGAAAACCACCGCCACGAAGGTGTCCACGCGGAGCGTAAGGGAATCGGATGCGACACGGTGACCTGCCGCACGCTCGTGCGACTAGTTCAAGATCAAAAATACCCGCAGGCGACAACAGACCTTCGGTATGACAGCGCCGAACCTTTCTCAGTGGGCCTGGAGTTCAATGTGGGCACCGATAGGTCCGTCGAGTGGACATTCGGCCGCGAACTCCTGGTGTCCGGTCTGCAGCGGCTCAGTGGTTTCGGCGACGTGCAGATCTGGCCCTCCAGGATCCGAGGTGCGGAGCTTGTATTCATCTCTCTGCACTCGGGGGACTCAACAGACCTGGTCGCCGCACCGGCGATAGTGATCAAGGCCTTCCTTGAACGCACCTTGGCGGTTGTACCTCTGGGAGAAGAGACGCGTTATCTGGACATTCAAAGTGCCACCGCCCAACTCCTGAACGAAACATGACAAGCGAGACGGTCTCCCGGTGCTGTGAGTCGTGAGCGGAACAAATGCCTGTCCCGAGTGCCCGGCCCGCTCGGGGCAGGCACTACTGAGCCAGGCTTACCGCCCACACTCATCCCGGTCCCGGCGGGTGACGGCCGGCCGGCGCGGATGTCGACCGCACCCACACGTCCCACCGGTTCCGTCTTTCACCGACAGGACGCGGCCGCTTGCGAGGGAGATCCCCCGCTGCCGGGGATCTGTGTCACACCCGCACGGTGAGCGTTGTCTTACTGGTAGCGCCGAGGTTCGTGCCCGTGCCCAGCGGCGCGAAGGTTGCAAATCGCTTGTCCTCCCACGGAGAGGTTGACTGATGTCCACGCGCACCGTTTCTGTCAGCGAGGGAAGACGCCTTGCCCGCACCGTTGTGATCGGCAGCCACCTTCTGAGATCCGATGAACCGGAGCCCGTCAGTTCCGACACCGGTCCTACCCCAGGAGAGCTGCTGCTGGCGGCGCTTGGGTCTTGTACCTCAATGGCGGTACGCGCCTATGCCGACCGGCACAGCTGGCCGTTGCGTCAAGTCGACGTAGACCTCACGTTCGGTTCGGATGCAGAGATCATCAAAGAGATCCACCTCTCCGGCGAACTTGAACCTTCCCAGTCAGAACGGCTCCTGGCAGTGGCTGGCCGCTGTCCGGTGCATCGACTGCTGACAAATAGTGTCTCGGTGGTGACCCTCTCCACCGTGCGGCAGGGGTCAACCGGTCAGCCCGGACTGCCCGAGTAGACAAGCTGGGCCGGAAGAGTAATTCGAAACATGATTCTCATACTGGCCCGTACACAGGTCCTAGATATGGCAAGAGATACGAGGATAAAGGGACTTGGGTACATTAGTCCGGCATGGGCGTTATCGGTTAGCCTGGTCCGCGTAGCTGCCTCACCCTGATCGGGCCCACCGTGCGGTTGACGGTGCCGTCGCCGCTTGTAGAGAGCAACTCGGTGTGTCGTCCGAGTTGCGAGTGAAAGTCTTCGGAAGGAATGCAGATGAAGGTTGTAGTAGTCGGCGGAACCGGGCTCATCGGTTCGCAGGTGGTCACCAAGCTGAACGAGCACGGCCATGAGGCGATCCCGGCCGCACCTACTGACCTTTCCGTTCAGTTGTCGTGTTGAGCAAGAGGCCGGTTTCGGCGAGGCAACCCTCGATGAGGTCGGTGCGTTGTTGGATGCGGCGCAGGCCGCCGCGGACCGCTTGGACGAGGTGGTCGCGGTCGCGGAAGACGACGTTGGCAGTGGTGCTGCGCCGGAGCAATGACCAGATGCCCTCGACCGGATTGAGGTCGGGTGCATAGCTGGGCAGCTGGACGATGGTGAGCCAGTCATGCTCCGCCGCGTACTCACGTAATCGACTGCAGCGATGAACATTCAGATTGTCCCAGATCGAGCCATTGTCAAGAGTTGTGGATGGCGGGCCGACCATGACCACCGCTACCCCAAGGCCGTTACTGCCTTGTCGGCCAGACCAGTGCCTGAGCGACGATGACGTTTTCACGATTGAAAGTGACGGCGGGGCCTTCGTGCAGTTCGTAGCCAAGGCCAATCGCCTCGCTCACGCGTCGGCAGAACGTTTCATCATCTGGACCGGTCAAGACTCGATAGGTGGGCAATCCGCCTGGTGGCGTGCCCATGAGGGCAAGGATCTCAGACTCACTCCGATTGCCTATCGGTGGACAGCCGCACGGCCTGGTGCGTATTTCAGGTAGGTGGCAGTTTCGGTGAACCCCAGGCGGCTGTAGAACCCAGCCGCTCGGCGGGTAGGCACCGTCACCTCAACGTCGTCGGCCTGCTCGGCCCTGGTGATAACAGCGTGGACCAGGAGCGATCCCATGCCGTGGCCTCGGTGGGCTGCATCGACGGTCAGCTCCAGAATGTCCAGAACGGTTCCGCCTGCGAACAGGGTCGGCAGTCGAGCAGCCAGAACGTAGCCGACCACGGTGCCGTTCAGCTCAGCGACCAGAAGCTCGGCCGCGCCGTCCGCGGCGGCCTTGAGGACACGTGGGAACGTGCGGTGGTCGAAGATCGCGCGTTCGGGCTGATAACTGGTGGCAAAGTCGCAGAGCAGGCGGTAGATGACCGCCGAATCCTCCTGCGTCGCAACGCGAACCGTCATTGCTTCCCTCCCCGCAGCGCGGCAACGCTGGCACACGCGCCTATAGTTCAATCCTTATCAAGGGTTGCAGATCGGTTGAGGTGGCTCAGGCGGCGCTGAGTTCGGGACGCTCGACGAGCTGACCGCGTTCGAAGCGGGCTCCGGCACGGACGAGGCCGACGAGGTGGGGCGCGTTCACTGCCCGCCAGCGGGCCTGGGCGGACTCGACGAGCTTGAAGACCATGGCCAGGGCGGCGGTGCGGGAGCCGGCCCCACGCGTGACCTTGGTCCGCAGCCTCACGGTGGAGAACGTGGACTCGATGGGGTTTGTCGTCCGCAGGTGGATCCAGTGCTCGGCAGGGAAGTCGAAGAACGCCAGCAGCTCAGCTTCGTCGTCGGTGATCTTCTTGACGGCCTTGGGGAACTTCGTGCCGTAGAGCTGGGCGTACGTCTTGATCGCCGCTTGAGCGTGCTGTTTGTCCTCGGCGTTGTAGATGTCCTGGATGGCCTTCTTTGCGCCCGGCTGCGCGGACTTCGGCATGACGTCGAGCACATTTGCGATTTTGTGAACCCAGCACCTTTGCTCGCGGGTTTCGGGGAACACCTCGGCCAGGGCCTTCCAGAAGCCCAGGGCCCCATCGCCGACCGCGAGGACGGGGGCGCGCATGCCCCGGCGGGCGCAGTCGCGCATCAGGTCAGCCCAGGGCTCGGCGGACTCGCGGTAGCCGTCCTTGAGCGCGACCAGCTCCTTCGAGCCGTCGGCGCGCACGCCGACCAGGACGAGTACGCAGGCCCTGGCCTCCTCCAGGCGGACGTTGAGATGGATGCCATCAGCCCACACGTACACGTAGTCGACCTCCGCGAGGTCGCGGTCCATGAACGCGGCGTGGTCGGCCTGCCACTGCTGCGTGAGCCGGGTGACCGTCGCGGGCGAGAGGCCGGCCGAGCTGCCCAGGAACTGCTCCAGCGCCGGAACGAAGTCCCCCGAGGACAGGCCGTGCAGGTAGAGCAGCGGCAGCACCTCGCTGATCTTCGGTGACTTGCGGCACCACGGCGGCAGGATCGCGGAGGAGAACCGCTTACGCTCGCCCGTCTCGGCATCGACTCGCTTGTCGTTCACGCGCGGGGCCTTCACCTCGACCACCCCCGCCGCGGTGGTGACCTTCCTGGGCTGGTGGTAGCCGTTGCGGACCACGAGCCGTCGGCCTGTCTCATCCCGCTGGTCGGCCAACTCGGCTATATACGCGTTGACTTCCGCTTCCAGGGCCGCCGCGAGCATCCGCCGGGCGCCCTCCCTGACGATCTCGTCAATGAGGGAGCCGTTCGGCGTGGAACCGTCGTCGTTGATTACGCTGAGCAGTCGGGTAGCCGGGACGCATTGCTGCGTCCCGGCCCCCTCAGAACCGGACGTGCGAGTCATCCCCGCATCCGGCTCAAGCTAGCCTGTGGCTGCCAGTTGGGTGTCACGCCTTCGGTCACCAGCATGTACCTGATGATGACAGGTCGTGTGGATCAGCTCCAGGTTGCTCGGGTGGTCGCTACCGCCCTTGCTGCGGTAGGTCAGGTGATGCACGTGGATCGCCCGGAGGCTCCCCGTGAACCACTTGACCCAGTCCTGAACGTCGTCCGGGTCGAATCCGGCTCCGTCGATCAGATCCAGTCCGCACCTGGGACACAGCCCCCGCTGGCGGTAGGCGAGGGAGAGGATGTTCTGAAAAGTGCGTTCTTCCACGTCAGCCGCAAGTCTCCTACAGTGCCTTAGTAACCATAAGATACCGAGAGTGTCGTAGGTCGGCGCGAACGCGAGGCTCGCAGGCGCTCAGGACAAGGAGACAGGCAACATGGCCATCACTTTCGTAAACCCCAGCGGATTGCCCAAGATCGATGTCTATCGGCAGGTGTCGATCGCATCCGGATCGAGGCTGGTCTTCATCGCCGGGCAGGTGGCATGGGACGCCAATGGTGTCACGATCGGCGAAGGCGACCTCGCCGCCCAGGTCGAGCAGAGCTACCTCAACGTCGGCACCGCCCTGGCCGAGATCGGCGGCTCCTTCGACGACGTGGCGAAGCTGACCTTCTACGTCGTCGACTGGACCCCCGACAAGATGCCGCCGCTCCTGGAAGGCATCTCCCGCGCAGCCGCGAAGCTGGGGGTCACCCCGGCCCCGCCCACCACGCTCATAGGCGTTGCGGCACTGGACGTCCCCGACCACCTGGTCGAGATCGAAGCCACCGCGATCCTCGACTGAAAGATGCCCTCCGCTCACTGAGCCTTTTCAGCGTGACCACCGATCAGGTGACGGCTTCGGCGCCCCTGGCAATAAGCACTCGCCGAGGAGACAGTCAGTTGAAAGCGTCAGTCATGCAGTCCACCCGGCAGTCGGCGGCATCAAAGCGCTGGCGGAGGGCGGCAGCTGCCTCTTCGCGCTCCACGAAGTGCCCGTAGTGCTGGCACGCCACCCTGGTCACGTCCCCGACCGTGACGATGGCCGGTTCGCCGCGTGCGGCCCGGCGGCGTGCTTCGGCGATCGCCATGTCCGCAGAACGCAGCAGGCTTCTGGAACGGTCCCGGATCACGGCCGCCTGGGCCCGTTTCACCGAGAGGGGGCGCAGGACACGTCCCCGCCAGACGAAGCCGGCGGCGACAAGTACGAGACCGAGCGCTACGAACAGGAGTCCGCCGGGGTCGTGAGGCATCTATCCAGTCTTCACCACTCGCGTGGTGATCGTCATGCCCGCGCCAGCGTGACGCTGCCGATTTTCGGAGCGACTTGGTGTCAGTGACCCTTTCAGCACGGCCACCGATCGGGTGGCGCCGCCGGGATGCGCAACGCACGAGGCTCCCGTGCCGTTGGGGGAGGTGTTCGAAGTCCCAACCCACAGGCACAGGAGCCGCGTTGGTTCCCTATTCTGCCGCACTCGACCTGCCCCACGCCCTGGTCGAGTGGGTCACCATGCTCATCGTCACCCGCGAGGGTGACCGACGATGCAAACTCCCGCCGCACCAGCGTGCGCTCGTCGCCCTGACGTACTTGCGTAAGCACGACACGCTTGCCCAGATCGCCGTCGGCTTCGGTATCTCGGTGGGCACCGCTCACGCTTACACCACCTCGGTGATCAGCCTGCTCGCTGACCGTGCACCGGGCCTGCTCAAGGTGGTGCGCGAGACCGATCCCGACTACGTCCTGCTCGACGGCACTCTCGCGGAGTGCGACCGCCTGGGCGACGGCCGGGCCGACTACTCTGCCAAGCACCGCCGACATGGTGTGAACGTGCAGTTGGTGACCGATCCGGATGGCCGGCTGCTGTGGATCTCGCCCGCATTGCCCGGCCGCGCGCACGACCTGACCGCGGCCCGCACCCACCGGATCATCCGGATCTGCGAACGCCAGGGCGTCCCGGTCCTCGCCGACCGCGCCTACATGGGAGCTGGCCCGTGGGTGACAACGCCCCTCAGACGCCCGCCGGGCCGTGACCTCACGCCAACCCAGCAAACCGTCAACCGAGCGCTGTCCGCGGCACGGGCACCGGTCGAGCGCGGCGTCGCACGGCTCAAGTCGTGGCGGATCTTCCGCAGGGCACGATGCAGCCCAAATCGAATGTCGTCAATCTCCGCCGCCGTCCTCACCCTGGAGCGGCAGCGCTGAAAAGGCTCACTGAGTACCGAAGGGGCCAGCTACGGCGCTGAGTGGCCAAGCAGCGTGCTCAGTCACAGCCGAGCGTCACATCGGCTATTACTCGCAGCACTATCTGGCCATGCCCGCCCGGCGACTCTGCGGATCGCGGACGTTCCTCTCAAACACGGTTGGCCACTTTGCGCAGGAGTAGTTGGCCAGTGAGGACCCATGTGGCCCCATCGTCCCCCAGGGTTCGAGACATGCGTTGCTTGGGCATCTGGATCGGTAGCCTCGCCCCGGTGCGTGGCCGACTGGCCTAGATGATCTATTCGAAGAGGTCAGTGACCGTAGGCGATCAGTGAGCGTAGGACAGATCGAAACCACGGCCGAAGTAGTTCTTGTCGCCGATGAGAGTCCGGCTGTCAGCTCCGGTCTGTCTCACTGGGCTGCCGGGCCGGTGCTGAAGAACTCAACCATCTGCTCCAGGCCCCGCTTGCCGAACATCGTGTCCAGGCTGGCGGCGGACTCGGCGGCGGACGCCTCGCTGCGCGGGAAGAGCACCGCCTCGTAGGCGGACAGGGCGGCCTCGGTGTCGCCGGGGTGAGCGGCTATGGCCAGGGCGAGTTCCGCGCCGTCGAACATGGCCAGGTTGGCTCCCTCCCCCGCGAACGGGGACATCACATGGGCCGCGTCACCAAGCAGCGTCACGCCCGGGACACGGTCCCAGCGGTGCCCGACCGGCAGGGCGTGGATGCGGCGCGGGCTGATGGTCTCCGCGTCGGCGACCAGGTCGCGCAGGCCCTCGTCCCAGCCCTCGAAGTGGGCGAGGACCGCGGCCTTGGCGGCGGCGTGGTGGGTGAAGTCGATCGTGTCCAGCCAGTCCTCGTCGGCCTTGAGCGCGGTGTAAACGTGGAGCGAGCTGTCGGTCTCGCGGTGCGCGAGGAAGCCGCGCTCGTGTCCCAGGGCGATGAAGAACCCGCCGCCGACGAGCGCGGCGCTGTGCGGGTGGCGGGTGGCGGCCTCGAACAGGTCGGTCTCGACGAGGGAGATGCCGGTGTAGACGGGCTTGGCGTCGGAGACCAGCGGCCGTACGCGCGACCAGGCGCCGTCGGCGCCGATGAGGAGGTCGGTGGTGATGACCGAGCCGTCGGTGAACGTCACCTCGTGGCGCCCGTCGGCCAGCGGCCGGGCACCGATGACCTTCCGGCCCCAGTGGATCGTGCCGGCGGGCAGGGAGTTAAGGAGCAGATCGCGCAGGTCGCCGCGGTCCACCTCCGGCCGGCCGCCAGTGCCGTCGTCCTCCTCGGACACGTGCACCGTGCCGTCGGGGCTCAGCAGGCGCATGGCCTGGCCGCCCTCGTGGACGAGCTTGAGGAAGTCGTCGTGCAGGCCGGCGGCGTGCAGGGACTTCTGCCCGTTCTCCTCGTGGATGTCGAGCATCCCGCCCTGCGTACGGGCCGCCGCCGACGCCTCCAGGTCGAAGATCGCCGACTCGATGCCGTGGACGTGCAGGACGCGGGCGGCGGTCAGACCGCCGAGACCGGCGCCGATGATCGCGAGGGGGAAGTGGTCGGTGCTCATGGCGAACCTCTTCGAAGAAGTGAGGGATGCGTGTGCGCACCGGGGAAACGGCTACCGACACCGGCGCCGCCCATGGGCGGGACGGCACTGCACGCTGTTCGAGAAGCGATCCCACCGGCCGCTCCTACCGTAGCGAACATGTTCGTTGCGAACAAGTTCGCGAGGTGTCGCATGTGTCGACACGACGTGCCGGGACAGTCCCGGGCCCGGCGGGCGACGCCCACCGGCGTGGCGGTCGGCCCGCGGGGCTCAGTCGGCCGGGACGGGTACGGGAGTGCGCGTGATGCCGTTGACGAGGACGTCGAAACTCCAGCGCATCCGGTCCCGGACCGTGCCACTGATCAGGTCCGGCATGTGCGCGGTGATCGCCGGATGCGTGGTCTCGTCCACGGCGTGCAGCGCGCGGACGGCGGCGTTCCAGTCGTCCTCGGAGGTGGGGTCGTGCTCATGCGTCGCCTGCTCGGCGGCGGTGGCCGTCGCGTCCTGGAGAAGCTTGTCCACCCCCCAGGCGACCTGCTCGCGGCCGGCACCGCTGCGTGAGAGGAGGTCGAGGATGCGCTCCACCAGCCGCAGGTAATTCTCACCGCTCGGCCGGGCCACGAGCGCGGACCGGGCGAGCTGCGGGTGCTCGAACAACACGAGGGTGTACGACGTCATGACGGCGCGCAGCTGGCCGCGCCAGTCGTCGCCGCCGTCCCGGCCGGCCAGGTCGACCTCGCCGAGAAGGGCATCCAGGACGGCCGCGTGCAGCTCGGCGGTGTTGGCGACGTAGACGTACAGCGAAGCCGGGCCGGTGTCCAGTTCCTGCGCCAGGCGGCGCATCGTGACCTTCTCCAGCCCTTCGGCCCGCATGATCCGCACGGCCGTGTCCACAATCCAGCGCCGGGACAGGGCGGGCTTCGCCGGACGCTCCCGGCGGCTGATCGGCTCTCTTCTCGCACTCATGACATTGATCGTAACGAACGTGTTCGCAAAGGGGGGATGTCCGGTGCAGCCTCCGCTCGGCGGGTCACCTTCGCCGTAGCCTCGCTTGCCGCCCTGACCACCCAGGCCGCCGCCATGTTCGCCACGCAGGCGAAACACCAAGGCGGATTCCTGACCCCAGGACCCTCCCGGGCCGACCCCTACCGAGGCAGCTTCGAGGTGCGCTCCGGGTGGGCGGCGCCGACGTAGCGCATGGCGGTCTGCTCGGTGATGCCGAACAGACGCATCAGCCTGAGGGGATCGGCGCTCTCGGCTGCTTCATTGAGGATGCGGTCCTGACGCAGGCCGCTGAGCGTCAGCCCGCGGGGCAGGGCTCCGCTCAGGAGGCCGGTGCTGACGGCCGGGTGGTCGGGGTCGACCGCGGTCTTCTGGCTGACCAGCAGGTGGGGGTTGCTCTCAGCGACCTTACGGCGCCAGCCCGCAGTCAACCCGTGCTCGGCCTCCATCGCCTCGATCACCTGCCGGGCCTGCTCCCACCCGGTGACCGGCCGGCCGACGATCGCGCTGACCGTGGCGTCGCCCAGCACCCGGGGCACGGTGAAGAGCGGGAGCTGGCCGTGTACCTGCGCTTCCAGCACCGACAAGCCAGCGGGAGCGGCGCGCTGCTGCCGGAGCTTGGTCCACCACTCCCCCCACACTCAGTCCGTTCTTGGTAGGTCGGCGCAGCGGCCGGGCCGACAACGACCGGTCGCCGTGGGTGCCGCCGGCTATGAGCTGAACCGGCCGCGGCCGCGCCTCCTCGAGGCCCAGAGCCCACTCGGCGTCGTCCTCGGCCCGGATCGCCATGAGACACGGCTTGCACAGCCCGTCCGTGTTGACGTGGGCCTCGTGCCGACACCGCGGACACGCCCCACCCTCGGGGTACTTCCTCGCGCAGGGGCGGCATCCGTCGCACACCCGGTACCAGTGCACCACCAGCCACCCCAGGCACACCGGGCAGCTCCGCGCCAGCCCCGTCCCACGATCCACCGCCACCGGCCCGCTCCTCAGCTCGGCGGGAGCGAGCGCGGGCCGGCACCACGACGGCCGCGCGGCACCGGCCGCACCGGGCCCGATCCAGGCCCTTGTTCGGCACCGACCGCACGCTGACCGGATTCCGGCGCGGCCTGCCCGCCGCGAGCGGCTCCGCCTGGAGCAGATCGGCGACCGTGCAATTCAGCGCGGCACACATCTTGTCCAGGGTCATCGAGCCGCACCGTGACCGGCGTGCCACTCCACAGCGCGGCCACCTTGCTCAGCGACGGGTTGAACCCGACCTGCTGGAAGGCGGCGAGGACCTCGGTAGGCCGCCATAGGTCCGCTGGGCGGCCACCATCCGCAGATTCCCCTTCATCGAAGGTCTCCCTTGTCCATCACCAGTCGCTGGGCCGCCCCGGAGCTGGCCGCCAGATTCGCCAGCTCCGGGTCAGCATGCGCGGTCGCCATGTACCGAAGAGTCGTAGTTGCCCAGTCGTGTCCGAGGATCTTTTGGACCTCCCAAAGTGTCATCCCACGCTCGTAGTTGTGGGTCGCGCAGGCATGCCGCAGCAGATGCGGAAACAGGTCGGCGACCGGACCCGTCAGGTAGTGCGCGGCCGCGGTGTGCAACGCCTTCCGAAACGTCGAAGGCACGATCGCCGGTGCGATCGGCACGTTCAGGTCGGCGACCGCCTTCGACTTCCGCTCCGAAGGCCACAGCGGCGCCCGCGGATGTTCGGCGTCGTCCCCGAACTCACCCCGGATCTCTTCGATGTACCACCACAGCAGGGCACGGCCCTCCTGGATGAGGTATGCCTCCCGCGGCCGCGGGCCGGAGCCCCGCGCGCCCTGTAGCCCCGAGCCGTGGTTCGAGGCGGCGGTGCGGCACTCAGACGGTGGGACGGGAATGCACGCTGACGGCGTAGCCGCCGCCTGGACGGTAAGGGTCGCCGGTCCAGGTAGAGAAGCGCTGCCGCAGCGTCAGTCCGGCCTCCGCGCACCAGTGGTCGAACTCGGTCAGCGTCACTGTCGGTTCCGGCAAGGGCAGGTGTTCCGCGTCCAGTCCCATGCCGGTGATCAGCAGTCCGTCGGCGCGCAATACGGCGGCAAGTTGCCGCACAACTGCTGGTTCGGTACCGGGAGCCAGCAAAGGGATGACGTTTCCCGCAGCGAGCGCTAGGTCGAAGCCGGGGTCCAGATTGAGGGTGTCCAGATGTGCCAAGTCACCGTGGAGCCACTCTTGCGTGGGGGCGTCGCGGCGGGCGACGGCGAGCATGGAGGGGTCGACGTCCACGCCCGTGCAGAGGTGACCCAGCTCGGCGAGACGGATCGCGATCCGCCCAGTGCCGCAGCCGGCATCGAGTACCCGGGCCGCAGGTTTCAGTAGTGCGTCGCAGAAGGCGGCCTCGCCGTGGATGTCGTGGCCTGATGCAGCGAGCCGCGCAAACCGCCGGGCGTAGTCCTCTCCGGCTTGTCCGCCTGTCAGTTTCGCCCAGCGGTCGCGTTGGCTGCTCATGGTTTGCGTGCCTTCCGGTAGACAGGACGAGGACGGTGCCATCGCCTTCCAGGCGTTTTCCCGAGGCACAGCCCCGTCAAGGTGGCGATGCGATCAGTCCGACTCATCGCTCCTGGAACGGGACTGAGGGGCGATACGCAGGTATGCCCGATAGAGGCCGGTCAAGGAGATCACGTCGCCCAGGCCCTCGGCCACCTCGCCGTTCGCCAGGGCGCCCCTGTCCGCTTCGCGAAGACCGGCCGGATCCTCGCGGACCTGGCCGGCGGCCACGCGGACCGCACCTGGGACAACCGGATCCGCGAACTGGTACGGCCCGACGTGCTCATCCTCCACGACGACTGCGCCAGGCGCCAACTCGGAGCGTCTCAGGCTGACGACCTCTACGAGCTCGTCTCCGAGCGACAGAACAGGCCCCTGATCATCACCAGTAACCGGGCCCCCGGCCGTCACCGGGGCGAGCCGAAAGGCAAGGCTTTCCTGCCCGAATCGGCGCTCTGCCCTGTCGTGGCCGCCTCAGGCGTCTGGGAGTTCGGGCAGCTCCCCATTACGGCTCAGCACTGCCAGCGGGTCTTCGTCCTGGGCTCCCGAGTAGTGGAGCCAGATGCGCCACGCCGTTGGCAGGGCGTCCTCGATCCACTGCTCTCCCACGCCGGAGCGGTTGGTGGACGCGACCAGAGTCTGGCTGGCCCCGACGCGCCGCACCCTGCCTGCACGGCGACGAGCGGATGGCCGCCCTGGAAGCGGAGTGCGAGCGCCTCGTCGGTCACGGCTTCACCCGCTTGCTCCGCGACGAGCCGGCGCCTCCTACCAGCGCGGGCTACATCGTGATGGCCGATCCGGAGGGAAACGAGTTCTGCCTGGACTGAATGACGGGGAACTTCACCCCGGTGAGGTCTTCGGAGACGGCCCACAGCCGCTGCTGGACGGCTACCTCGTACGACTCCGGGCTGGAGGTGACCAGCCGGGGGTGGCCCTTGACCTCGTTGCGTCCGCCGGGACCGTAGTACTGGCCGCCGAACGCGGCGGGGTCGGTGGCGGCGCGCAGGGTCGGCAGCGCGCCCATCGCCGGCGTCTGGGTGATCAGCGGCGCGAGCCAGGTGAGCGGAAGCCGGAAGGCCGCGGGGATGTTGCGGGCGAGCTCGGTGCTGGACATGCCGGGGTGCGCGGCCACCGCGACGGTGGTGCCGTGCGTGGCGAGCCGGCGCTGCAGCTCGTACGTGAACATCAGGTTGGCCAGCTTGGACTGACCATAGGCGGCGGCCCGGCTGTACGACCGCTCCCACTGCAGGTCGTCGAAGTGGATCGCGGCCCGGATGCGGTGGCCGGTGCTGCTGACCGTCACCACGCGCGAGCCGGGTACCGGCAGCATCAGGTCCAGCAGCAGCCCGGTGAGCGCGAAGTGGCCGAGGTGGTTGGTGCCGAACTGCATCTCGAAGCCGTCCCGGGTGGTCTGCTTCGGGGTGTACATCACGCCGGCGTTGTTGATCAGCAGGTCGATCCGGTCGAGCCGGGACCGCAGCGCCGCCGCCGCGGCCCGGACGGAGTCGAGCGAGGTCAGGTCCAGCGCCTGCACGGTCACGTCGCCGGTCATGCGGGCCGCGGCCTGCTCGCCCTTCTCGACGTTGCGCACGGCGAGCACCACGGACGCCCCACGCTCGGCGAGCGCCTTGGCGGTCTCGTACCCCAGCCCGGTGTTGGCCCCGGTCACCACGGCCACCCGCCCGCGCTGGTCGGGAATGTTCGCCGTCGTCCACTTCTCGCTCATGTCAGGCTCCCCACTAACTAACGTACCGAAGGTATCTTGCGCCGACGACGTTAAAGTACTTTCGGTACGTTGTCAACGTACCGCAGGTACGTAAGTTAGGCTGGTGATCGTGACTTTCCAGCGGGCGCGAACCGAAGAGCAGCGGGAGATCCGCCGACGGGCGATCCTCGACACGGCGTCGGCGATGCTCGACGAGATGCCTGTGGCCGCGGTCACCCTGAACGAGCTCAGCCGCCGGGTCGGCCTGGCGAAGCCGAACGTGCTGCGCTACTTCGAGTCCCGCGAGGCGGTGCTGCTGGAACTGCTGGACCACTTCCTGCGGGAGTGGCTGACGGAACTGGCAGGCGAGTTGGCCGCCGGCATCGACGAAGATCTACCCATGGCCGAGCGGGCGGCAGCGGTGGCCGAGATCCTCAGCCGTTCACTCTCCGGCCGAGTGGTGCTGTGCGACCTCTTCGGCGCACAGGGCGGCGTCCTGGAACACAACGTCTCCGTCGAGGTCGTCACACGCTACAAGCGCGCCTCCCTGGACCGCCTGACAACCATGACCGCCCTGATCCAGAAGTACCTGCCGGAGCTGGGCGAGAACGCCACACTGTTCAGCCTGCAAACCATGGTCATGGCCGGCGCGCTGTCGGCGTACAGCACACCCCCACCCAGCCTGCAGGCGGCCTACCAGGCCGAGCCCGATCTGGCCCGCTTCCACCTGGAGCTGAAGGACTCCTTGAAGCTGGCCCTGACCGCGACCCTGCTGGGCGTGCTACCCCGCCGCTGACCGGCGTGGCACTGGACAGGCCAAAACCTCTGTATTTCTCGCGCTCGGACGGAGGAGGGGCCGGGGGCCCAAGCTCGGGCCGCCGGCTCTGACCACATCGGACTCCGCGTCAACGCTCTTCCTCGGGCCCGGCGGCGGCTGAGCCGTCACGCCGACGACGGCGGCAGCGCCCGGCGGACCGGTCGACCGAGGCGTGCAGAGCCGCGGCGAGCGCGGCCGTCTCGGACACGCTCACCGCCCGCTTACCCTGCTCGAGGGCGGCGTAGAGGCTGCGGCTGATGCCCAGCGCGGCAGCGACGTCGTCCTGGGTCAGCCCCAGTCGCGCGCGCATCGTGACCAGCGTGACCGGCATTCCGGGCGCCAGCAGCTGCAGCACGTCGACGCCGAGCACGGCCGCCGCGGGCGTCGACATCCTGCTCGTACCGGTCCACCCCAGACGGGCCAGACCTGGACCCCCGGCAGCTCGACTGCGCCGGCATACCTGGTACCGGTACCCCTGCCGCTGGGGGCGTGGCTGTGGCTGGTCTGTCCCCCAGCCCTACTTGCCGGTTCCCGCGTCGGGCCGCATACCCCACGACGTCCTCCGCGACGACCCGCTCCCGCTGCTCGCCAACCACCCCGCCGCGCTGCCGTCCCGTCGTCCCGTCGTCCCGTCGTCCCGTCGTCCCGCCGCCCCGCCGCCCCGCCGGTGAGCGTGACGCTCCATCAGGTCCTTGGCTGTTCCACGCCGTTCTTGGCTGTGCGCGGTGACGGTGCTGTTGTGAAGGCCGATGCACCGTTCTGAGATTCCCTCGTGTTCGCCGGGATCGACGACGTGGACGTCGATACGGTGACCGCTGCCTTCGCTCCGTCGATGGTGGCGAGAGGCCGGGCGGCCGAGGCGGCAGTCCGGACTGCGGTCGCTTCTCGGGCCGGGTGCACGACTGCTATCAGCGCAGGTTGAAGGATCTCCCGCTCGGTGAGCAGAGCGTCGTGATCCTCTTGACGGTCCGGCGTTTCATCTCTGGCACGGCTGACTGCCGGCGCCGCACGTTCGCCGAGCCGTTCACCCAGTTGACCGCCCCGTGCGCACGGTTCACCACTCGCCTCAACCACGTCCTGGAGCGAGCCGGGCTCGCGCTGGCCGGACAGGCCGGCGCCCGGCTGGCCGCCCAACTGGGCGTCGGCGCAGGGCGGATGTCCTTGTCGCGCGGGGTCCTGACCCTGCCCGATCCGCAGTTCAGCCCGCCGCGCCTGCTGGGCGTGGACGCCTTCACAACCCGCCGGGGTCAGACGAACTCCACCGTTTTGACCTGCGGAGAATCCCATCGCGTGGTCGACGTGCTCCCCAGAGGCGAAGCGGGGCCACTGGCCGGCGGGTGACCAGCCACCCGGGCGGTGAAATCATCTGTCGGGACCCGGCAGGTGCCTACGCCGAGGGTGCCCGACGCGGCGCCTCCGAAGCTCTCCAGGTTGCTGATCTGTTCAGTTGTGGCAGGGCCTCGGCCGTGCAGTGGAGACCTGTGTCGCCTCCCACCGTGAGTGTCTGCGTGCTCCGACGTCGCCCGAGCCGTCGAAAGTTGACACGCTGCAAGGCGACGCGGGCCGCCCGGCCCGGATCTGTCGGCCGACGGGCTGAGCTCAAGAAGGCCGCACACGCACTGGTCCACGAGTTGCTCGTCCAAGGCCACTCCCGCCGGGCGATCGCCCGGCGCCTGGGCTGGGGCCTCAACACCGTGCTCCGGTATGCGCGCGCCGCACGTTGCCAGGACACGTTCCGCGAGAACCGGCCCCGTTCGCGAGGACCGGCCCGGTCCAGCAGGCTGGACCCCTACGAGCCCTACTTGGAGCGACGGTTCACCGCGGGATGCACGAGCGTCACCCAGCTGCACAGCGAGCTGCTTACCGAGTACGCCGCGGTCACCTACGCCATGGTCCGCGCTCACATCACCACCCTGCGCACCGCCCCGCCGGGCACGCCGCCGTCGGTGCGGCAGGTGACCAGCTGGCTCACCCACCACCCCACGGCCCTGAGCGAGGAGGACCGCGCTGACTTGAAGGACGGGTCGGCGAGCAGGCTGATCATCGCGGTGGTGTAGACGTGAGCGGTGCCCACCGACATGCCGAAGCCGACGGCGATCTGGGCGAGCGTGTCGTGCTTACGCAGGTACGTCAGGCCGACGAGCGCACGCTGGTGCGGCGGGAGTTTGCAGGGTCGGTCACCCTCGCCGGTGACGATGAGCATGGTGACCCACTCGACCAGGGCATGGGGCAGGTCGAGTGCGGCAGGATTGAGAACCAACTGGGCTCCTGTGCCAGCTGGTTGAGACCTCGAACACCTCCCTCAACGGCACGGGAGCCTTGTCCGTTGCGGACACCGACGCCATCACCCGATCAGCGGCCGCGCTGAGAGCTCACTCATAGGCAAGTGCGATCTTCGCAGTACGGCCAATGGAAATTCGCCTTGGTCCGAGCCAGGGCGGCTTCGAGTTCCATGGTTGGGGGCTGGTTGGCGGTTCGTGGTGGTGGGGGGTGGGGGTGGGGAGCAGTGCAGGTGCGGGGTTCGTGATCATTGTGGTGTCTAAGGGGCCTGTGAAGGACTTTCACATGCGAGGTGCCTTGCTGTGAGCGGCGGATGGAAGCGTAGGAACTCCCATTCTCGCAGGTCAGCGGTTACCTCTTCTCATTTCGCCGTCCACAGGCCGACCCGACATGTCAACGAGCAACACCCCTGCCATCGCAGGGCGTTGCTCGAGATGGTCTGTTTCAGGATGCCTTTTGGTCGGCGGGCTTCTCGATCTCGGTGGTCACCCGTGCCCCTCGGAAGAGCACCGGGAGCCACAGGAGACATGCCAGCAGGGGGACCGCGGCGTAGGTGGCCATGCCCACACTGGAGCCCAGCCCGTCCATGAGCGCGCCGAGGACGAGATAGCCGATGCCGATGAGCACCGACTCCACGAATGCGATCATCGACAGCAGGCTCGCCCGATGGCGCGACGGCACGGCCTCGTTGAACACGTTGTCCACGATCACGGCGGTGATCTCGGGAATCCCGACCAGGGCCAGGAACGCGGCGATGGTGACCCAGACAAGGCCGAGGCCGCTCAGGCCGAGCGCCGCGGCGAGCGTCAGGAGAGACACCGGGACTATGACCCGATACCCGATGCGCCGGTTCGCGCGGTCCGACAGCAGCGGAGTGAGCCCGCCGGCGAAGAATCCCGCCGATATGACCACGCTGACCAATGCGGTGCCCGCTCCCTGATCGGAGAGGGTCTTCTGCGTAAAAATGATGTACGGCGTCAAAGTCGCATGCATCAATCCGGACACCACGACAAGCGTCACGAGCGCCGGCGTGGCGACCCGAAGCATCGCCCGCCATGCTGTGGCGTCGCCGTGCTCCTCCTCGGCTCCGTCCTGCTCGTCCACCGCGTCCGCGCCGCGGATCTCGGGCACTCGTGACATCAGCACCACCACGGCCAGGACGAGGCACGCCGCCGAGCCGACGTAGACGACTCCCCAGGAAATCTGCTGCAGTTGGCCGCCGAGGACGATGGCAGCTCCCGAGGTGACCGTCCCGAGCATGGTGAACCGGGATTTGATCTTGACATAGTGCCGCATCAGGCATCGTTCGCCCTGTTGTGACGCGCCGTCCGGGTGTCGGTCCGGGCGGCGCGGACACGCCATGCTGTCCTCGTGGCAGAACGAGTACAGGTTCGGGAGATCGATGACGACGAGGGCCGGCGGCTGCTGCGGATCATCCGCAGAGGCACCGGGTCGGTGGTGACCTGGCGGCGGGCCCAGATGATCCTGCTGTCCGCGCAGGGCATGCCCGTGGCGAGGATCGCCGAAGTGTCGTTCACCAGCGACGACCGGGTCCGCGATGTGATCCACAACTTCAACACCGATGGCTTCGACTCCCTCTACCCCAAGTACAAGGGCGGCCGGCCGAAGACCTTCACGCTGCCCGAGCGCCGCGAGATCAAGAAGATCGCCAAGTCCAAGCCCACCGAGCACGACCTGCCGTTTTCCACCTGGAGCCTGACCAAGCTGGCGGACTTCCTGGTCGCCGAGGGGGTGGTCGACGACATCAGCCACGAGGGCCTGCGCATCCTGCTCCGCGAGGAAGGCGTCTCCTTTCAACGCCTGAAGACCTGGAAGACCTCCCGAGACCCGGACTACGCCGCCAAGAAGGCCCGCGTCGAGCACCTCTACGCGATCGCCGACGGCGAGGTGATACCCGAGGACGACGAGCCCGAAGTGGTCTTCTGCATGGACGAGTTCGGTCCGCTCAACCTGATGCCCCACCCCGGCCGGCAGTGGGCCGAGCGCGGCGGCAGGCACAAGGACCCCGACCGCGACCCCCGCCGCAGACGCCGGGCCACCTACAACCGCTACGGCGGAGTACGGCACCTGTTCGCCGCCCTGGACCTGGCCAAAGACAAGCTCTACGGCCACATCAAGCCGATCAAGAGGCGGACGCAGTTCCTGGAGTTCTGCCGCTACCTGCGCACCCTCTACCCGGTCGACGTCCGCATCGCGATCGTCTGTGACAACTTCTCCCCGCACCTGACCACGAAGAAATGCCAGCGGGTCGGCACCTGGGCGGCCGCGAACAACGTCGAAATCGCCTACACCCCGACCAACAGCTCCTGGCTCAACCGCATCGAAGCCCAGTTCACCGCCCTGCGCTACTTCACCCTCGACGGCACCGACCACGCCACCCACAAGGAACAGGGCAGCATGATCCGCCGCTACATCATCTGGCGAAACCACCACGCCGACGACCAGCGCCTACGCGCCGTCGTCGACAGGGCGAACGTTGCCTGACGCGGCAATAGCTGGCGGTTGCACCACGACGCACGAGCAGGTCGTACAGCAGGGCGGTGTCCGAACCGGACACACATGCCATGCCCACGCCCTGCCCGATGAACAGCGCCAGGAACACCCAGTAGTTGGAGGACGTCACCTGACCGAGCAGGCATCCAGCTATCAGCACCTGGCCGATCACGATGCTGGCACGCCTGCCGATTCGGTCGGCGATGACTCCCGTCGGCAACTCCGCAAGTCCGCTGACCAGGTAGAGCAGTGTCTGCAGTAGGGCCACCTGCCCGGCGGAGAAACCCCGCTGATAAAGGAAGAGGACGAATACGCCACGCTGGAACAGCGAGTTGGCGAGCACGGCGTATACGTAGAACGGGCGCGTGACACTTCGTGCTGCATCGTCGACTGCAGCCGACCTGCCAAGGGCCTCCGTGGTGCCGGTCATGCTGCGGGCTCCCCCTGGTGACTCCGGTGATCATTAGTGTGGGGTCTCCGCCGCCGACCGGAACCTCCAGTGCATACTTCGCGCAGGATATTGGGCGGTGTCCAAGCCTGATGATCATGAGAGTGTCCTGTACCTGCTGTTGGATCTTCCCCTATCCCTGCCATGCTGGAGACCCTGGGTCCGCTGGCCGAGGGCCGGGGCCCCGTCGCGCCGATCGCTCAGGTCGAGTTCGGGTCGAAGAGGAACGAAACCCGGCACTTCCGCCCGTTGCTGGCGCCCCTGGAACTCGCGGGCACCATCGTCACCTTCGACGCCCTGTACTCGGTCAAGGCCACCATCACCTGGCTCGTGACGGCCAAGAAGGCCCACTACATCGCCGTGATCAAGACGAACCAGCCCACGACCTACCGGCAGCTCGCCGCCCTGCCCTGGACGCGATCCCGGTGCAGCACACCGCCTCCACCGCCGCCCAAGGCCGACACGAGTCCGCTCGATCAAGACCTGCGCCATCGCCGACAACCTCGGCGGCATCAACTTCCCCCACGCCCGCCTCGCCCTGCGCCTGCACCGGCGCCGACGATCCGCCGGCCAGCGGGAGACTCGTACGACCGTCTACGCCGTGACCAGCGTCGACGCCCACGAGCCCCGCCGGCCCAGCGAACGCGATCCGCGGACACTGGGGAATCGAAAACTCCTACCACAACATCCGAGATATCACCTTCGCCGAGGACGCCTCCCGCGTGCACACCGGCACCGCACCCCGCGCCCTGGCCACCTTGCGCAACCTCGCCACCGGCGCCCTGAAGATCCTGGGAGCCGACAACATCGCCAAGACCACCCGAGCCATCCGCAACGAACCCACACGAGCCCTCACATCCTCAGCATCGCCAACACCCAGACCAGTCACGGAACTTGAAACCGCCCTGGGTCCGAGCGACAACACCCCTCTACGAGATGGCCAGGCGTCGGAAGCGACTGTTGTGGAACACCAGGGGTTCTCGCTCGGGCTCGGCCTTCAGACCGTGGATTTCCAGAAGCACGATCGTGTGGTCGCCTCCCGGAAGTTCGGCGTGCAGTGAGCAGTTCAGCCAGAGACTTGCGCCGTGGATGTAGACACCGCCCTCCTCGTCGGCATCCCAGTCCACGCCCACGAACCGGTCGCCGGCCTTGCCCGCCAGTGAGCGGAGGAAGGCCGGCTGGCCGGCCGCCTGACTATCGGGTGCTACGCGGCCCTGACGCCCTTTCTCATCCCGCCCCTGGTGGACGGGTTCAGGCAGGTCCACCCGGCGGTCGACCTCGAACTGATCGAGAGTCAGCTGGACGAGATGCGACAGGCTCTGCTCCAAGGCGCATGCGACCTGGCCCTGTTGCACGAGTTCGGCGCCCAGCCCGGTCTGTCCTGCACGACGCTGCGCTCCAGCCGTCCGTATGTCATCGTGTCCGCCGGTCATCCGATGACAGAGCGCAAGGCCGTCTCACTCGCCGAACTCGCGGACGCACCTTTGATCATTTACTCGGAGCCGCCGGCCCGGCAGAACGCGGACCACTGGTTCTCCCTCGCGGGAGCACGCCCGAACATCCGGTACCGGACCTCAAGCATCGAGGCGGTCCGCAGCATGGTCGCCCGCGGCCTGGGCTTCGCCACGTTGATCCAGTCCTGGCCGACCGACACCAGTGTCGAGGGCCTTCCCCTGGCATCCGTGCCCCTGAGCGACCCGCTGGACGAAGTCGAGCTCGTGATCGCCCACGCGGCACACATCACCCCCACCCATCGGGCGCGTGCCTTCCTCCAGTACGCCAGGGACACGCTCGCCGGTCCGGACATCCTGCGGACAACAGACTGACCACCGTCGGACGTTGAGCCTGGGGTGGCTCGTACACAACGTGCATCGGTCACCTGCCGTCCGCAGCGGCATGACGGCAAGCCTGTTCCCCTCGACGCCGGAACCGCGGAGCCCGAGGACCGTGAACCGACTGCCGCGTCAGCCGTCGCGTTCCGCGCCGACGAGGACGAAGGCCATCGTGACCGGTCGGTCGCTGCGGTTGCGCCACCCGTGGCGGGTGCCGTTCTGGATCACGATGTCCCCGGCGCAGAGGTGGGTGCAGTGGCCGTCGTCGAGCTCAAGGACGATCTCGCCCTGCAGCACGATGCCGTAGTCCACGGTCGGCGTGGTGTGCATGCCATCGGGCTCCATGAGGTCGGCGATGCCGGGCGAGTCGGCCCGCTGCTCCCGGTCGAAGGCGATGGGGTCGAACGCCGGGTCGGCCATCGCGGTGTCCGGCGGGAAGGTCAGCACGAGGAACCGCGTGCCGCCGCGTGCCGGGAGCAGGCTGGTGACTTTCGGCGTGGGGTCCTCCCCGGTCCGGCCGACCGGTTCACCGGGTTCGGTGGCCCACGGCAGGCGGGACACCGAGCCCGGCAGGCTCGCGGACTCCCGGCTGCGCGGGACGGGACCGTCGCTGACGACGACCGACCTGCCGTTCTCGTCATGGCCGGTGACGACTCTGCGCATGTATCTCTCCTCGTTCGCGTCAGTGGGGTCGGTCCGTGGGATCGGCCAGGGGCGCCGGATCCGCCGGATCCGCCGGATCCCCCGGATCGGTCGGGTCAGTCGGGTCGGTCGGGTCGGTCGGGTCGACCGCTGCCGGGCGCGGTCGAGGGCCCGAGCTCGGTCGCCCAGGCGTCCAGGACGTCCGCCATGGTCGGGGCGGGTGCCCTGAGCAGAGCCGATGCCACCGTGCGCACGAACAGCCGGTGCCGGTCGTCCGTGAGGTACTCCACCGGGGACTTGCCGTCCACCCGTGCCAGCAGCAGCGCCGGCAGCAGTGACGCGGCCCGCGCCTCAAGGGCCGCCCGGGGCTCCCAGTCGACGCACCGGACGTACTCTCCGGCCAGCACCCGGGCGGACCTCAGGAGATCGCCGCGGTGCTCGGGCACCACCAGGCACTTGAGGAGCAGATGGTTGACGCAGAAGGCGAGGTCGAACGCCGGGTCTCCGTACCAGGCGCACTCGGCGTCCAGCAGCACCGGCCCGGACGGTCCGACGAGGATGTTCTTGGGACTGACGTCACCGTGCACCAGGGCCAGGTGCGTCGTGGCCGTGCGGTCGGCGAGGCCCTGCAGGACGTCGCTCAGACCGGGGTGCGCGGCAGCGGTGGCCAGCAGGTACGGCTCGATGCGCAACGCGTGGAAGTTGTCGTCGGTCGCGAACTCCGCGGCGAGGGCGGCGTCGTCGGCGCTTGCCGCGTGCAGGTTGCCGAGCAGCTCTCCGACGGCAGCCGCGGTCGCCGGCCGCACCTCGCCACGAAGCAGCTGCGCCTTCCACAGGGGGTAGTGCTCGGGGGGCAGGAACGCCATCGCGAAGAGGCCGGCTTCGGGGTCGTGGGTCAGCAGTTCGGGCACGCTGTCCGGGCGGTGCCGGGACGCGAACCGCATCCACGCCCACTCGTAGGCGTTGCGCGACACCGGTGCCTGCCAGTCGGCGGCGACCTTCAACTGGGCCAGGGCGCGTTTGACGCAGAGGGAACGTCCCGGCAGGTCCACTCGCCACAGATCGGACGAGACACCGCCGGTCAGCGGCGTCCACCGGGCGGCTTCGCCGGGTCCGGCGAGCCCGTGGGCGGTCAGGAAGTCGGCCAGCGCGCTGTCGGGCACGGGGCCCGGGCTCATCTGTGTGGAGGTCGGGCTCATCACCGGTCACCCGACCCGGTGGTTGGGCCGAGGGGACTGTTGCGGGCGTGGGCCGGTGCCTCACCCGCCAGGATCCGGACGACCTCCTCGGCTGCGCGTCGGCGCAGTTCCGTGACCGAGGCATCGGAGGAGAAGGCGATGTGCGGGGTGAGGAGCGCACCCGGCTGGTCCAACAGGGCGGCGGGGACGTGCGGTTCGGTCTCCAGTACGTCGAAGGCGGCTCCGTCCAGGTGCCCGCCGTCCAGCGCCTTGACGACCGCGTCGGTATCCACCAGGCCACCCCGGCTGACGTTGACCAGCAGGCCGCCCGGTGGCATCAGCTCCAGCTGCTCGGCACCGATGATGTGGTGCGTGTCCGGTGTGAGCGGCACGTGGAGGATCACCACGTCGCTGCGGCGCAGCAGCTCCTCCAGGCCCACCATCTCCACTCCGGGAGCGTCCTTCGGCGGATGCGGGTCGTGGGCCAGAACCCGGCAGCCGAACGCGCCCAGCTTGCGCACGGTGGCGCGTCCGATGCGGCCGAATCCGACGACGCCGCAGGTCAGCGTCGACAGCCTGCGCAGCCGGGCGCCGGCGGGGTCCCAGCGGCCCGCCCGGACCTGTCGGTCGGACACGGCCAGGCCCCGCGTCCAGGCCAGCACCATGCCGACGGCGTGATCGGAGACTTCCTCGACGCAGTAGTCCGGCACGTTGGTGACCCACACACCCCGCTCGGTGGCGGCGGCCACGGCGATGTTGTCGAGTCCGACGCCGAGTCTGGCCACGATCCGCAGGTCCGGCGACGTGCCGATCGCGGTGGCGGAGACGGGGGCCCAGCAGGTCAGGATCCCGGCGGGCCGGTGCTCGGCCACCAGTTCCTCGATCACCTCGGCGGAGGCGGGATCGGCAGGGCCGGTCACCAGGGTGTGGCCCGCCTCCTCGATGACCGATCGCTCGACGGAGTCGTCGGGCCAGGCGTAGTCGGTGAGCAGCACGGCGCCTGGGCGGCTCGATGGTTTCATGGCAGGTCGTCCTCGCAGAATCGTGCGGCCGCAGCGGACGGCCGGGCGTCATGCCCGGTCGCATCCGATGAGCGGGTCTGATCGCCACCCGGAAGGGCGGCCGTCGGCTTGTCCGGTTGGGCCGTCGGCCGCCAGGGGTGGGGTGGAGGGGTTCACTGGGCTCGGTCGGTGTCGCCGGCACGCGCCGACTTGTGGTCGGGCGGGCGCCGCAGGATGCCCCTGGAACGGTTCACGAGTATGTCGGGGCACGTCGAATCACTGTGTCACAGCCACGTCGTGCTAACGATAGCATTCCGGGCCTTCGGCACGTCAATAGTGCGACGCGCACCCGATCGCCGGCACCCCTGCCGCAGGGCCCGATCAGCGCCGAAAGGCCCGTCACCACGGGAAATCGAGAAACGCCGAAGAATTCCGGTGTTCACATCTTGACGCGCAGGAGACTTCGCCCTCATGGTTTCTGCCAGCGCCGACCGTGTGACCGATAAGTGTCCGCACGGGGTCCGGCTGTCGAAGACGCCATAGCCACGGACGTCCCCGACGGGCGATACACGGCTGAATTCCGCATGCGGTGTCCGACCGCGCGGCAGCCCGTCGCCCTCATTTCACCAGCCGACGACCGCCTCGCCGTCGTCGACTCGAGTCCGTGTTCAGCTCACCGCTTCTCGCCATCGCCCGTACGGCCCCGTACCGGCGATGGATCCGCCGCGGCCTGCCGTGGCCCATTCCTCCTCAGGAGCCGCTATGACTCACGCAGCGCAAGTCGACACCAGTGCGGTCCCCGCAAGCGAAACGCAGGAAAAGAGCCCGGCCCCCATTTCCCGCCCCATGATCGGGGTGGGGTTCCTGGTCGTGGTCCTCTCCTACATGGTCAACGCGATGGACCGTCAGGTCTTTCCTCCCCTGCTGCCCAACATCCGCGCGGAGTACGGGTTCTCCCTGGAGCAGGGAGGGTTGCTGGCGACGAACTTCACCCTCGGTATGGCGCTGGCCGGCCTGCCCGCGGGCTATCTCCTGGACCGCTTCCGCCGCAAGACCGTGCTGCTGGTCAGCATGGTGATCTACTCCCTGGGCACCATGGCCACGCCACTGGCCACCGGTTTCGCCGACATGACCGTCTACCGGGTCGTCTCCGGCTTCGGAGAAGGCATGCAGTCCGCCGCCATCTTCGCGGCGATCGGCGCCTTCTTCGCACACCGGCGGGGCCTCGCTTTCGGCGTCATCGGCATGGGCTACTCGATCGGCGTGTTCATCGCACCGCTCATCGGCGTCCAGCTCGTGAGCATGCACGGCACCTGGCACTCGCCCTTCTACCTGTTCGGCGCGGCCGGGCTGCTGATCGCGGCCGCCGCCGTCTTCCTCGTGAAAACGGGTCTGACCGAGCGCTCCGCCGAGAAGGTCGTCTCGACCAGGACCTGCGAGTACATGCCGGCCTCCGCCTACAACCGCAACACCATCGCACTGGCCGTCCACTCGGTTCTCAGCGGTGTGGCGATCTACGGGTTCCTCGGTCTCTACCCGACGTTCCTCATCACCTCGCTGCACTACACCTCCGGGCAGGCCGCACTGGCCATGAGCCTGCTCGGTTTCGGCGGCATGACGGCCGTGTTCGGCGGCTGGCTCGGCGACCGCTTCAACCAGCGCAACCTGCTGATCCTGAGCATGCTGGCCGTCTCCGTCATCAGCGTGTGCATCTACGAGACGCATGCCGGCGTCGGCATGCAGTGCGTGTTCGCCTTCCTCATGGGCGCGTTCGGCCTGGGCTTCATCTACCCCAACACCAACAGCGCGATACAGCGGGCCGTCCGTCCCGCGCAGATCGGACGCGCCTCCGGACTCTTCGTCACCAGCTACTACGGACCGGCGGCCTTCTCGGGCCTGCTCTTCGCCGCCCTGGTGGACTCCTTCGGCTGGGACAGGGCCGGGCTGCTGCAGGTGACCGTGCTGCCGCTGGTGGGCGCCCTGGCGCTGACCTTCGTCCGCCCCTCGAAGTTCAACAACGCGGTCGTCCGCTAGCGAGTCGGTCCGCAGGATCTCTGCCGCCGTGTCGCACCGGGAGCCCGCCCGGTGCGACACGGCGGCATTCCTCCGACAGGACACGCAGGCCGGCGCCGACACGCCACGGGGCCTGCCCACCGCCGAGCGGTGAGCAGGCCCCGTGGCGACATCGCCCGGCAGACGTCCGAGGTCAGAGGCTCTCGGCCACGACCGGATTGCGCAGGACGCCGATGCCCTCGATCTCCACCTCGATCTCGTCTCCGGGGCGGATCGGTCCGACGCCGGACGGCGTACCGGTCATGATCGCGTCTCCCGGAAGCAGTGTCAGATAGCGGCTGAGGTAGCTGATGATGTCGGGAACGGCGAGCAGTAGGTCGGCGGTGCTCGCCGACTGCGCGACGACGCCGTTCACACGGGTCGTCAGCGACAGTGCCGAGGGGTCGAGTCCGGTCGCGATGACCGGCCCGAGGGGAGCGAACGTGTCCTGCCCCTTGCCGATCAGCAGCGTTCCGAATGCGCTTTCCCTACGCTGGATGATGCGGTCGCTGACGTCATTTCCGCACGTGTAGCCGAGGATGTACTCATGGGCCTCGGAGGGCTTCACATGGCGGGCTTCCTTTCCGATGACGACGACCAACTCGCCTTCGAAATGGATCAGTTCACCATCCGCCGGATAGACGATCGCGTCATCCGGTCCAATCACGGCAGTGCTCGGCTTCATGAAGCACACGGGAACTTCCGGAACCTCGCGGTCGGTCTCGTCGACATGCGAGGCGTAGTTGTAGGCGAACCCGAAAATCCGGGGTCGCTCCAGCGGCGGGAGAACGACCACGTCGTCCACTTCGTCGACATGCCCCGCAGCGGACAGTCCTGTGAAGGGATCACCTTCGCATCGCGCGATTCTTTCGCCGCCGGATTCCAGCTCTCCGTAGTGACACACGCCGCCGACGGCATACCTGACGATCCGCACGGAAACCTCCGCAACTAGGCAGCCGCAGGCGGCTGCACGGCCCACACAGCAATGCTAACGTTAGCACAAAGGTGGTGACCAGCCTGTCGCCCCCACCTTTCCGACCACGGAGCGCGACGAGAATGCTATCGTTGGCATACGGAAAGTGACGACAGCGGGATCAGTCAGCTCGAGGGGGCCCTTACGTGATCACGACCAAGGACATCGCCGAACGCCTCGGTATCTCCGTCTCGACGGTCGGCCGGGCACTTTCCGACGATGCCCGCATCAGCGAGGAGACCAAGTTCCGGGTCCGCCAGGCCGCTTCCGAGATGGGATACGTCGGCAACCGGGCGGCACGGATGATGCGCGGAGCGTCCAGCAACGTGGTCGCACTGGTGATCCCGGACATCCGCAACAGCTTCTACTCGACGATCGCGCACGAGTTGTCCAAGAACATGGAAGCCGAGGGCTTCCAGCTGATGCTCTCGGAGACCGACGACGACCGGATGGTGGAGCTGCGCCATCTGCGCGAGCTGTCCGCCAACCGCGTGGCCGGCGTCATCATCGTCCCCACCGCACGCCCGCACGGCGACTCCGTCAAGCTCCTGCGCGGCCTGCCGCACCTTCAGTTGCTGCGCCGCCACCCGTCGCTCGGTTCCCAGTGGTTCGGTGTGGACGACCACGAGTCACTGCGCGAGGCCACGGCCCACCTGGTGACCCAGGGCCACACCCGCATCGCGTACCTGGGTGGTCCCACGGAGTTGCCCACGGGCGCGGAGCGTCTGCGCGGCTTTCACAGCGCCCTGAGCGAAGCCGGCCTGCCGGACGACGCCGGGCGCACGGAGCTGGGGCCGCCATCGTCCGTGGAGTACGGCCGCGAGGCGGTGCGCCGGCTACTGGAGGGCCCGGACGCGCCCACCGCTCTCGTCCTGGGATCGATCCAGCTCACCCTGGGGGTCCTGGAGGAGTTGTCCGAGCAGGGCGTGCAGGTGCCCGGGGAGCTGTCCGTGGTCGGGTTCGGGGACGAGCCGGGGTTCTCCTGGTGGGGTCCGGGACTGACCACGATCGGGCTGCCGATCCAGGAGTTGGCCACCGGCTGCGCGCTGTGGCTGATGCGCCGGCTCAAGACCAAGCCGGAGAACGACGGCCCGTACACGTCGGTCTCCCCCGGATCGTTGGTCCTGCGCGGCAGCACGGCGCCCCCTGACGGAAAGGCTCCGTCCGGCTCCGCCTGAGCCGGGGCCGCGTCACCCGGGAACACCGAAGGCGCCCGGAGCGATGTGCTCCGGGCGCCTTCGCATGCGCGGCGCGGGTGGGTCAGTACGTTCCGCTGCGCAGCCGCCGCATGACGCGGGCGGTGCGCGCGAGTTCGTCGAGCACCTGCTCGGCAGCGGCCTCGTGGATCTCGCCGGGCGTCAACTTGACCCGGCCCTGAAGGGCCGGGCTTGGAGGTAGTGCCCAGCTGGCTGCTGGGGTGGACTCCTCCGTCCAGACACCCCGTTATGGGGTGGCAGGGACGCGTGACTCACGCCCCGCATTCCACACGCTCTCGCCACGGGTGGCGATGTTGTGGGAAGCATTCCGGTCGGCGTGGGCAACGACCCCGCACCCCCGGCAGATGAAAAGCCCCTGGTCGACACGGTTGCGTTTGTCGACGTGGCCGCACTCGGCACACGTCTGCGACGTGTACGCGGGATCAACGAAGACCAGGGGTACACCGGCCCGCTTGGCCTTGTAGACGATGAAGTCTCCGAGCTGGGCGAACGCCCAGGAATGGAGTGCGACCCGTTGGGGCTTGCGGAGCCGTACCCGGTTGCGGATGCCCCCCAGTTCTTCGAGGGACAGGCCGCGCCCGGTGCGTTCAGCCTCGGTCACGATCGTCTTGGAGATGATGTGGTTGGTGTTCGCGGCGTGCCGCGCTTCCTTGCGGGCACGTGCCTTGAGCCGCCGCTTGGCGCTCTTGGTGCGCTTCTTCTGGAGCTTGGCACGCAGGGCAAGCTGTCGCTTGCGGTACCGGTTGAGCCCCCGCCCGGCGGCGAGGTAGCCGGTGGAGGCGGTGGCGATGTTCTCGATGCCGAGGTCCACGCCGATGAAGCCGTCCGGCTCGTACTGCTCGGCCTCGGGCACGTCACAGGTGGCGACGAGGTAGAACACGCCGTCGCGCTCGATCAGGTCGGATTCGCCCTGCCGGTGCGCCTGGAGCATCTTGAGCGCGTCGGCGGAGCACACGAACGGCACGTTCTTGACCCGGCCGTCCACGGTCCAGATGGACACGGTCCGCTGGTCGTACTGCCAGCTCAGGCACCGGTCGTCATACGGCTGGGCGGCCACGGGGCGAAAGGTGATCGGCTTGGACTCGGCCTTGCGGCGACGCTTAGAGCCTTCCGTGCCGAGGTTCCCGGCTCGGATGTTGGCCTTGAGCGTGGTGTACGAGTCGCGCACCTTCTTGATGACGTGTTGCGCGGCCTGCGCTCCCAGCCCCCGCGCTTTGAGTTCGGCGTAGGTGTGCTTGCGCAGCTCGTACTCACGCGGCACGCCGTGCTCGAACGTCACCTCCGATACCCAGTTCGCGGCGTCATTGACCGTGCGCAGGGTGCGCTCAAGCACGGATGCCTGCACGGCATCCGGTGTGAGTTTGACCTGCGTCACGATCTTCACGGGCGTGATCGTAGCATTGATCTATGTCACCACGCTGGGAGCCAAACCCCGATATCCGCAGGGGCCGTAGCGTCGTCTACACCCTCCACGCGCACTTGGTCTTCACCCCCAAATACCGGCGCGGACCATTCTCCGACGAGATCCTTCGGCGCTGCGAAGAGGTCATGCGCGACGTGTGCACCGACTTCGGCGCGGAGCTGCGGGAGTTCAACGGCGAACGCGATCACGTCCACCTCCTCGTGCACTACCCGCCCAAGGTCGCCATCTCCCGACTCGTAGGCTCCCTCAAGGGTGTCTCCGCCCGGCGCCTGAGGCAGGAGTTCCCCGGCCACATCCGCAAGTACCTGTGGGGTGAGCACTTCTGGTCGCCGTCCTACTTCGCCGCCTCGTGCGGGGGCGCCCCGCTCGCTGTCATCAAGGAGTACATCGAGAACCAGAAACGTCCCGGCTGAGGTCAACAGCGCAGCCAAGTACACCCGCGCGGGTCAGAGCAGCGTTAAGAAGCGCTTCCTCCCGGGCGTGAACGCCCGGGGTTCCGCGCTAGATCACGCTGAAATCGCCCTCGCCGACGAGTTGGCTGACGAACGGGATGCTCACGGTCGGACCGATCGGCAGCATCCTGAGGTTCGCCACGACCTGCTTGCCCATCTGCACCGCCCGGGTCCCCGCCGAGACGCCTCCGTAGCTGACGAACGCGGCCGGCTTGTGCTGCCACTCCACCACGAGGTAGTCCCACGCGTTCTTCAACGGGGCGGGGAAGCCGCCGTTGTACTCCGGGGTGACGAAGACGGACGCCTCCGACGCGTCGACGATCCGGCTCCATTCGCGGGTGTGGCTCTTCATGTACTGCCGCAGGGCCGGAGAGTGAACCAGTCCGCGACGGATCTGCCCACACGCCCGGGGCGAGTGCTGGCCACAACGGTGGTGAGGGTCATGGGCGCCACGGAGGGCTGGAGTGTCATGTCGGGCTCGCTTTCCTGTCGGCCGGGATCCGGCCCGACGGACCCACGCCGCCTGTGCTGTCCGTCCGTCCAGGAGAGCGCGGGTCCGCCGGAGTTCTCGCCGGAGCACCAAGGGCTGTGCGAACGATAGCATTGAGGTCTCGGCGAGTCAAGAGGGTGCAAAGCGCCACGATCACCGGATCGACTAGGACCCCCCTCTTGACAGAGCAGTCGCCGCTTTGCACGATTGCGCTATCGTTAGCACGAGAAGAGCCGCAGTGAACGAGCAACCCTCGCCGTCACCTTCTCGCTCGCGCCCGACGGCCGACGAGGACTTCCCCGTGCGCCGTCCGTCGCCTCCGGCCGCGGGGACACCCCCGAGCACAGGCACGGGCATCTCTCATCGACCCGATCGTCCGAACTCCGCCCTCCGAACCGAACTCCGAAAGGTTCCACCGCAATGACAGACGCGCGGATCGCCAAGCTCCACGGCCGCAGGGTGTGGGACTCCCGCGGTCGGCCGACCGTCGAGGTCGAGGTACACCTCGCTAACGGCGCGACCGGCCGGGCCATCGCACCGGCAGGGGCCTCGACGGGCCAGGGCGAGGCACTCGACCTGCGCGACGGCGGCAGCCGCTTCGGCGGGCTCGACGTCCAGCGCGCGGTGGGCTCGGTGAACCGCGAGATCGCGCCCGCCCTCGCCGGTCGTGACGCGGGTGACCAGGAGGCCGTCGACCGTCTCCTGGTGGACCTCGACGGCACCCCCGACCGCAGCCGTCTGGGCGGCAACGCGATCGTGGCCACGTCCATGGCGGTCCTGCACGCCACCGCCGCGTCGGCGGGCGTGCCCCTGTGGCAGCACCTGGCGGGCGGACGGCCGGTCCGCATCCCACTGCCGGAGATCCAGATCTTCGGCGGCGGAGCCCACGCGGACCGCCGCGTCGACGTCCAGGACTTCATGGTTGTCTGCCCGGCGGCACGGAGCTTCTCCGAGGCCCTGGACTGGACGGCGGAGATCTACCGGGCGGCCGGAACCCTGATGCGGAAGGCCGGCAAGGCGCAGGGCGTGGCCGACGAGGGTGGGTTCTGGCCCGCGTTCGACTCCAACGAGGAGGCGCTGGAGATGCTGACCCTGGCCATCGAGAGCGCGGGCTTCGAGCCCTCCTCCCAGGTGGGCATCTCGCTGGACGTCGCGGCCTCGCAGTTCGGCAGCGGCGGTCAGTACACGCTGGCCCTGGACGACCGCACGCTGGGCACCGAAGCCCTCATCGACATGCTGGGCGGCTGGATCGAGCAGTATCCGATTCTCTCCGTCGAGGACCCGGTGGGCGAGGACGACCACGAGGGCATGATGGAGTTCACCCGGCGCTACGGCCGACGCTGCCAGGTGATCGGCGACGACTACCTGGTCACGAACGCCAAGCGGGTGGAGGCGGCGGCCACCAGCGGGGCGGCGAACGCCGTACTCGTCAAGCCGAACCAGGCCGGTACCGTCACCGAGTCCTTCCAGGCCCTGCGCGCCGGAAAGGACGCCGGATTCGGCACCATCGTCTCGGCGCGTTCCGGCGAATCCGAGGACGTCACCATCGCCCATCTGAGCGTCGGCTGGGACGCCGGTCAGCTGAAGGTGGGCTCGTTCACCCGCTCCGAGCGAATGGCCAAGTGGAACGAGGTTCTGCGGATCGAGGAGTCCCTCGGCGAATCCGCGGAATTCAGTGGATGGTCCGCATTCACATTCGCCGGGGCCGGGCCCTCGACGACCAGGCCGTAAAACGGCGTCGGGATACTACGTCTCACGGCACCGAAATCCAGATTCGATCCGAGTACGGAGACCAGCATGCTGCCACCCGTCAATCTGCGCCCGAGTTTCAACATCACCCGCTCCAGTCACGTTCGCCTCACGGTCGCGGATCTGGCCGAGAGCCGGAACTTCTACGTGAACGTGCTGGGGCTGGTCGTCAGCGACGAGGACGAGCGCACCTGCTACCTCCGCGGCCTCGCCGAAGCCTGCCACCACAGTCTCGTGCTGGAGCTGGACGAAGAGGGCGGCGGCACCTGCAGGAGGGTCGGCTACCGGGTCTTCTTCGACGAGGACCTCGACCTCGCGTACGCCTGGTTCCGTGAGCGGGGGCTGCCCGCAGAGTGGGTCGACGTCCCCTACCAGGGCCGCACCCTGCACGTCAGCGACCCCATCGGCACGCCCCTCGAGCTGTGCGCGCACATGGAGACCCGGCCCCGGCTGCACATCAACTTCGAGCTCTACAAGGGTGCGCACGCCCAGCGGCTGGACCACTACCAGATCTTCGCGCCCGACACCTACGAGCTGTGCGCGTTCTACAGCGAGCTCGGCTTCCGCAACTCGGAGTACCTGGAGCACGGGAACAAGCTGCTGGGTGCCTTCATGTACCGCAAGGGCACCTGCCTGGACCTGGCGATCATCGAGAACACCGGGCCCGCCCTGCACCACTTCGCCTACACCGTCTCCGAGAGCCACGACATCTTCACCGCGTGCGACTGGGCGGGCATCCAAGGCTACGGCGACGGCGTGGAGCGGGGCCCGGGACGGCACGGACCGGGCGGGATGCTCTTCGCCTACCTCCGCGACCCCGACGGCCACCGGGTGGAGGTCTTCAACAGCCACTACCAGACGATCGACACCGAGATCGAGCCCGTGCGCTGGGACGCGGCGGCACTGAGCACCAACGCCCGCTGGGGCCTGCCGGCCCTGGAGAAGTGGTACTTCGAGGCGTCGCCCTTCGTCGGCGTGAAACAGATCCCGCCGGCCGAGCTGCCCAAGCCGATGTCGATGGAGCGGTACCTGCTCGAACAGTCCGCCCACTGACCCTTCGTACGATCACGTCCCCCCGAGGAGACACCATGGCACGAGTCCCCTACCTGCGTCGCGAAGACGCGGACGAGGCACAGAAGCCCCTGTACGACCGGCTGGAGGCCGAACGCAAGGTACCGACGGCGAACATCTTCCTCGCCCTCACCCATGCGCCGACCCAACTGGACGCCTTCCTGACCTACGCCAACTCGCTGCGCGCCGCCGACCTCAGCCCCAAGCTGCGTGAGCTGGCGATCCTGACCGTGGGCCACGCGACCCGGTCCGTGTACGAGGTCGCGCACCACCAGTCGCACGGGCTGGGGGCCGGGCTCACCGGGGAACAGCTCGCGGCGGCGGCCGACTTCGAGTCGTCGGACCTGTTCGACGGGGTGGAGAAGGCGGTGATGCGCCTCGCCAAGGAGTCCACGCTCCAGGTCGAGGTCTCGAAGGAGACCTGGAGTGCCGCGGCCGAGCACCTGACGGACAAGCAGATGGTCGAACTGTCGTTGTCCATCGCCTGGTACAACTCCGGCGTCCGCATCATGGGGCTGCTGGACATCGACCTCGAAGCCAACTACCCGAATCCTTTCGCGAATTCCTAGGTAATTCTCTTTTCAGGGTCTCCGCCTCCGGCCGCCTGGACGGAGCAGTTCCAAGGAGTATTTCAATGGCGAAAATGCTCGCTGCACGACTGCACGCGCTCGGTGAGCCGATGTCGATGGACACCATCGACGTGCCCACCCCGCGGCCGACCGACGTGCTGGTGCGGGTCAAGGCGTGCGGGATCGTGCCGAACATGGCCAATGTGATCAACAACTGGCCCACATGGTTCCCGCACCAGCCGTTGCCCAAGTTCCCCGCCGTCTTCGGCCTGGACGCCTCCGGTGTGGTGGAAGCCGTCGGCGAGGCGGTGCTGAACACCAGGCCCGGCGACCGGGTCTACGTCAATCCCCTGCGTGGCTGCGGAAGTTGCCAGGTGTGCCGGGGTGGTGAACAGAGCCGGTGCCGCTACTTCACGCTGAACGGCTACTTCAGCACCTCCCGTGACGGCCAGCGGATCTTCGACCTGTATCCGTACGGCGGTTTCGCGCAGTACATGACCGCCCCGCAGTCCTCGATCGTCAACATCCCGGACACCATGACGTTCGAGCAGGCCGGCAAGCTCGGCTACATCGGGACGTCCTACGGAGCCCTCAAGAACGCCGCGGCCGGCCCCGGCCAGGTCGCGCTGATCGACGGGGTCACGGGAACCCTCGGGGTCGCGGCGACCCTGCTCGCGCTGGCCTCCGGCGCCTCCCGGGTCCTCGGTACCGGCCGCAACGAGGAGCTCCTCAAACGCGTCAAGGAACTGGCCCCGGACCGGGTCGAGGTCTTCCGGCTGGGTGACGGTTCCACCGGCGAGTGGGCGAAGTCCCGCACCGGCGGCGAGGGCGCGGACTACGTGATCAGCGCCCTGGGCGCCAAGGCACCGGTGGAGACGATGCTCGACTCCATGCAGGGCGTGCGCAGGGGCGGTCGGGTCGTCAACGTCGGCGGCGTGGCCGACCGGCTGCCCCTGGACGTGAAGTGGCTCATGGACGAACAGGTCCAGCTGATCGGCTCCAACTGGTTCAGCACCGCACAGGGGCAGGAACTCGCCGACATGGTGGGCGCGGGCGTCCTGGACCTGTCCTACCTGCAGGCCAAGCCGTTCCCACTGGCCAGGGTCAACGAGGCGATCTCGGGTCTTAAGGATCGCGACGGCGGGTTCAGCAACTACGTCGTCATTCCCTGACAGGCAGGCCCCAGCGGGCGTGCGACGCCCCTTGGCCGGGCATGCCCCTGACGCCCCGTATTCACCCCGCGGCGGACTGTTCTGCCCTGACGCCGCCGCGGGGTGCTTCACACAAGCCGTGCACACGGTCGGTGCTCTCGTCAGCGCAGGCCCGGCAGGATGGAGGAGCCGGTGGAACTGCGCTGGCTGGAATCGTTCGTCACCGTCGCGGAGGAACTGCACTTCGCGCGGGCGGCGGACCGTCTGCATCTTGCTCCGTCGGCGCTCAGCGCCCAGGTCCGGGCGCTGGAGTCGCACTTGGGCGTGCGGCTGATCGACCGCGGACGGCGCAGCCGTCCGGCGCTGACCAGTGCCGGGCGGCTGTTTCTCGAAGAGACGCGGCTGACCCTCGCCCAGGTCTCCCGGGCCGAGACGGTGGGCCGGCGTGCCGGTCGCGGGGAGTTGGGGCACGCCCAGATCGGGTACGTCGCCTCGGCCACGTTCTCCGGAGTGCTGACCGACGTCCTCACCCGCTGCGCGGCTCCCGGCACCGAGCTGACCGTGCAGGTGCGCGAGCTGGAGACACCGGCCCAACTGGAAGCGCTGGCCTGCGGGGACATCGACGTCGGCTTCCTGCGCTGGAGGCCGGAGTACCCGCCCGAAGTCACGGCCACCCGCCTGCTCACCGAGGACGTCGTCCTGGCGCTGCCGGCGGGCGCGCCGCTGGCGGCGTACGAGGCGATACCGGCGGCGCAGCTGCGCGACGAGCGGTTCGTGGCCCCGCACTTCGACGAGGAGTACGGCTGCCGCGACCAGATCCTCGAGGTGGCGCGGCAAGGCGGGTTCAGCCCGCGGTGCGCTCCCCCGGTGCGGGACTTCATCGCGGCTCTGACGCTGGTGGGCGGTGGTCTCGCGGTGGCTCTGGTCCCTGATTCCCTGCGCCGCGTGCACATCCCCGGGGTGGCCTACCGTCCGCTGGCGGACGTGTCGCTGACCACGCGGCTGGTGGGTGCCTACCGCAGGGGCGAGACGTCGCCCGCGGTGCGCGGCCTGATCCGCCGCCTGCAAGAGGCCGCCGCCACGGTCACCGCCGGCTGAAGCCGCTCCTGCGTGCGGCCGACGCGGACCGCACTCCGTGATCCGCAGTCTGTCCAGGGTGTCTCCCCCCTCTCACCGACAGCGCCGCCAGGTCCGTCCAGGAGTGCCGTCCTCGACGCCTGCGACCGTCTCCTCGTGCCCGCCTCTCCGGCCGTCCGGCTCGCCCTGTTCGGCGTCGGCGTGCTTCTGCGCGACACGGCCGGCCGACGACGAAACGGCGCATGTTTGTGCGCGGATGACGCACTGTCGGAGCAGGTCAGAGGGGGTGTTCCAGGCCTACGCTCAACACGGCACCACAGACTGTGGCGGCGTCCATCGACTGCCGCCGGGCGGAAAGACAGGCGGAGGAACACATGACATCGATCAAGCGCGTGGGGGTCGTCGGCGCGGGGCAGATGGGCCGGGGCATCACCGAGATCTGCGCCCGGGCCGGACTGCACGTCACCTTGTGCGACGTGACCGAGGACAGGGCTCGTGCCGGACTCGCAGGTGTGGCGGATTCCCTGCTCAAGGCGGAGAAGCGCGGCACCATCGTCCCCGGAGACCGCGCGCATGCCCTGGCCCGGATCTCGGTCTCCGCCGATCTCTCCCGCCTGGCTGAAGCCGACCTGGTCATCGAGGCCGCCGTCGAGGACGAACAGGCCAAGACGGCGCTGTTCCGGCAGCTGGACGAGATCGTCACCGACCCGGACGCCATCCTGGCCAGCAACACCTCCTCGCTCCCCATCGCCCGGCTCGCGGCGGCGACGGGACGACCGCAGGCGGTGGTCGGCCTGCACTTCTTCAACCCTGTCCCCCTCATGCCACTGGTCGAGGTCATCCCCTCGTTGCAGACCTCGAAGGCCACGGAACTGCGCGTCCGTGCCTTCGCGGGCGAGACCCTGGGCAAGCAGACGATCGTCACGGAGGACCGTGCGGGGTTCGTGGTGAACTCCCTACTGGTGCCCTACCTGTTGGCAGCGGTGCGGATGGTCGGCTCCGGCACCGCGACGGCGGAGGACATCGACACGGGAATGACCGCCGGCTGCGCTCACCCCATGGGCCCGCTGCACCTCGCCGACCTCATCGGCCTGGACACCGTGGCGGCGATAGGCGAGGCGCTGTACGAGGAGTACCGGGAACCGCTGTACGCCCCTCCTCCGTTGCTGCGCCGCATGGTCGAGTCGGGGCTGCTGGGCCGTAAGTCAGGGCAGGGATTCTTCAGCTACCAGGCGGCCTGAGGGCCTGCGGTGACGCGGTGTTCCACGTGCCCCGGCTGCTGTACGTCCACCGTCGTCACCGCGGTCCAGGGCAGGACCGGCGAGGTCGGGCGGGCATCGCGCGAGACGTGGGTCCCCGGATCCGGCCCGAGACGGTACAGCCCTGTTCCGCCTGCGGCTCGTTCCGGTAGCGGCGGCAAATGCGATGGCGGCCGCACCGCCCACTGGGCTCAGCCCGGGGTGGGTTGGCCGCCGCTCAATGGGACCGAAGACGCGCCGGGCGAGCAGGTCCGGGCCTTCGTCCTCGGCTGCCGGGTCCGCCCCGGCTCAGTTCACGAGCGGGGTGCCGATCAGGTCGATCACGTTGGCGTCCGCGAGGCTGTGCGGTTCGGCCGTCATGAGCGGCATCTGCATCGGGCCGAATGGAGCGGCGCGCAGTCAGGCACGGAAGTCGGCGCACCCGCACGGCGGACCCTCAGCGGCACGAGGTTGCGGCTGAGGGCATCCCGTCAGCGGTCCGGCCTTTCGGCGTCCGTGCCACCGCTCGGCGTGATGATCCGCGGTATGGAGCTTTCTTCTGGCGTCTTCGCCCCCAAGGAGATGGACTGGGACGTCCCTCCTCCTCGCGGGAGGGTACTTTGCGCGGGGGCACCCCCAGAAGCGTCCGTCTCGGGTCGCCCGTCTCAGCCGACTGCGCGGCGGGCGGCAATTTCCTGCGTGAGCTGGGGAGCCACCGAGAAGAGGTCGCCCACCACGCCGTAGTCGGCAAGGCCGAGGATCGGTGCCTCCGGGTCCTTGTTGAACCGACCTGGTATTGGTGCGGGTAGTGCCCGGTGTCGACCGCGGCGCGCGAGGCGCCACGGCACCCCCAGAGCGTCTGCCAACTCCTCCACGACCTTGAAACCGCCCGCTCCTGCGACACCGCGGCCTCCGGAGACCACGACGGTCGCCTCGGTGAGTCCGGGTCGGTCGCCCGCAGGGGCGGCGCGGCGTGCGGTGCTGCGCGCGGACGCCGCGGGGGCGATCGGTGGCAGTTCCAGCTTCCGCTCCCCCGCCTCCACAGGGTGCTCCTCCGGCTCGAAGGCGCCCGGCCGCACGGCGATCACCGGTATGCCGTGGGTGACTTGTGAGCGCACGGTGCAGGACCCGCCGAAGACGATCTGGGTGACCACCCCGGACGAGTCCAGGTCGACCGCGTCGACCAGCAGCCCTGCGACCAGCCGGACGGCGAGACGCCCGGCCACCTCCCTGCCGTCCGTCGTGGCGGAGACCAGAACGGCGGCGGCAGCGGTTTCCCGGACCGCCAACTCCAGGGCGTCCACGGCGGGCGTGACGAGAAACTCGGCGGCGTCGGTTGACTCCGCCGCATGGACGCTCGTGGCGCCGTGGCGGGCGAGAGATTCCCTCAGACGCGTCGCTGTACCGGGAGTTCCCACGACGACGGCGGCCGGGTCCCCCAACCGCCGTGCGGCGGCCAGGAGTTCGTATATTGATTTGTTGACTTGTTCCCCATCGTGGTCGACGAGTCCGAGGACTTCGGCATGAGGGCCTGTTACCTGGTCGGGCGATTCAGACGAGCTTCTGGGCGATCAGGTACGCGGCGAGCGGCGGCCGGCCGAACCGTCGTCCGTAATTGTGTCCACCGGCTTCTTCTTGGCGGCCATGATCCCCTTGAAGGAGGGGTAGTGCGGCTCGTTGATCTTCTCGGTGACGCTGACCAGCGCGGGCAGCGGAGCGTCCAGTGTCGTCTCGCCGTCCTCGGTCTCGCGCTCGGCGCGCACCCGTCCCGCGTCCACGTCGAGCTTGCGCACATGGGTCACCTGCGGCAGGCCGAGCAGGTCCGCGACGACGGCGGGCACCGCGCTCGCGCCACCGTCCGTGCTCGCGTCGCCGGCGAGCATCAGGTCGACGTCCGCCACGGTCCGCACGGCCGCCGCCAGAACCTTCGCGGTGGTCAGCACGTCGGCGCCGCGCAGCCTGTCGTCGCAGATGTGGATCCCCCGGTCGCCGCCCATCGCCAGTACCTTGCGGATGGCGTGGAGCGCGGAGTCGGGTCCCATGGAGACGACGGTGACGTGAGCGTCCGTCGTCTCCTTCAGCGTCACCCCTCTTCGGTGGCACGCTCGTTGATCTCGTCCAGGACGAGTTCGGCGTCCTCGCGGTCCAGGGTGTGGTCGGCCTGGGACAGGGTGCGTTCGGCACCGGAGTCCGGGACCTGCTTGACCAGCACGACGATGTTCACGGGTGCCTTCTCTCAGCCGTCACGGTCAGCGTCGCGGCCGGCGTCCTGGTCAGCGGAACGCCGCCTGGCCGGTGATCGCCTGCCCGACCACCAGGGTGTGCATCTCGCTGGTTCCTTCGTACGTCAGCACGGACTCCAGGTTGTTGGCGTGGCGCAGCGGCGAGTACTCCAGGGAGATGCCGTTGGCCCCCAGGATGGTGCGGCACTCCCGTGCGATGGCGATCGCTTCCCGTACGTTGTTGAGCTTGCCGACGCTGATCTGCTCGGGCCTGATGCGGTGCTGGTCCTTGAGCCGGCCCAGGTGCAGGGCGAGGAGCGCGGCGTTGCCCAGGGACACGCTCATGTCGGCGAGCTTCTTCTGGGTGAGCTGGAAGCCACTGATCGGCTTGTCGAACTGGACTCGGGAGTCGGCGTACTGAATGGCTGCCTGGATCGAGTCGCGGGCCGCGCCGACCGCGCCGAACAGGATGCCGAAGCGGGCCTCGTTCAGACAGGACAGCGGTCCGCGCAGGCCTTCCGCGAGGGGCAGCCGCGCCGAGTCGGGCAGCCGTACGTTGTCGAAGTAGAGCTCCGAGGTGACGGAGGCGCGCAGGGACATCTTCTGCTTGATGTCCTGCGTGGTGAAGCCGGGCACCCCGCGGGGCACGAGGAAGCCGCGGATGCCGTCCTCGGTCTGTGCCCAGACGGTGGCCACATCGGCGATGCCGCCGTTGGTGATCCACATTTTGGAGCCGTTGAGGATCCAGTCGTCGCCGTCGCGGACGGCCTTGGTGCGCATCCCGGAGGGGTTGCTGCCGAAGTCGGGCTCCGTCAGGCCGAAGCAGCCGATGGCCTCACCGGCGGCGAGCCGGGGCAGCCACTCCTGCTTCTGCTCCTCCGAGCCCCACTTCCAGATGGAGAACATCGACAGCGAGCCCTGCACGGAGACGAAGCTGCGGAAACCGGAGTCCGCCGCCTCCAGCTCCAGACAGGCCAACCCATAGCTGACGGCGCTGGTGCCGGCACAGCCGTACCCTTCGAGGTGCATGCCGAGAACACCCAACTTGCCGAGCTCCGGGACGAGTTCGCGAGCGAAGTGGGCGTTCTCGAACCACTCGCCGATGTGCGGGCGCACCCGGTCGGCGAGGAACTTGGCGACGGTGGCCTGGATCTCGCGCTCCTCGTCGCTGAGGGTGGAGGAGAAGTCAAGCAGGTCGAGAGGGTCCTTCATCGGCTTGGCGCCGCTCATGGTGAGCTCCTGGAGGTAGCAGTGATCGGTTCGGTCGTGATGTCCGTGCCGGGACAGGTCAGGTGTCCGCTTCGTTCGGCGCGGAGACGTGGTCGGAAAGGCGGTGAAGAATCTCCGCGGTGTGCTGGCCCAGGCGCGGCGGCGGCAGGAGGTACTGCGCCGGGGTACCGCTCAGCGCGATGGGGCTCGCGACCTGCCGGGAGGCCGAGCACTGAGCTCCGGCTGCGGTGTCGGCGGGTGCGGCGGGGATGTCGACGATGCCGGGCAGGCCGAGCTTCTGGGCGAAGGCGAATGCCTCGTCGAGGGTGTTGACCGGTCCGGCGGGCACCCCGGCAGCCAGCAGGACGGCCGACCAGTGGTCTGCGCCGGCGCTCCTCAGCCGTTCGGTCAGGATGTCCCGTAGGGCGGCGCGGTGTGCGACCCGGTCGGCATTGGTGCGGAAGCGGTGGTCGGCGGCGAGACCGGGATCCCCGACAACCTCGGCGAGCGCCGCGAACTGCCGGTCGTTGCCCACGGCGAGCGCGATCGGGCGATCGGCCGCCGGGAAGGTCTCGTACGGCGCGATGCTCGGGTGCGCGTTGCCCATGCGGCCCGGAACCACACCGGCGACGGCGAACGCGGATGCCTGGTTGACCATGGCCGACAACAGCGAGCCGAGCAGGTTCACCTCCACCCGCTGCCCCTCCCCGGTGGCGTCCCGGTGCCACAGTGCCGCGAGGATGCCGAGCGAGGCGTGCAGCCCGGTGACCACATCGACCAGGGCCACGCCCGCCTTCACCGGCTCTCCGGCCGCGTCGCCGGTCACGCTCATCAGCCCGCCGACGGCCTGCACCAGCAGGTCGTATCCGGGGATCTCCGCACCCTCGCCGCTGCCGAAACCGCTGATCGAGCAGTAGATCAACCCCGGGTGCAGCGCACGGAGTTCGCGAGGGCCGAGCCCCAGCCGCTCCATCGTGCCGGGACGGAAGTTCTCCACCAGCACGTCGGACTCGGCGACCAGGGCTCGGGCCTGTTCGACGCCGGCGTCGGTCGTGAGGTCCAGGACGACGGACCTCTTGTTCCGGTTGACGCCGAGGAAATAGGTCGACGTGCCGTCGGGGTCCGCAGGAGGGTGCCAGGCCCGGGTGTCGTCTCCGATGCCCGGCCGTTCCACCTTCACCACGTCGGCGCCGAGGTCGGCGAGGAGCATCGTGGCGTAGGGTCCCGCGAGGACCCGGGAGAAGTCGGCGATGCGCAGACCGTCCAGTGCGCCGCGCCCCGCTCCGCCGGGAACACCGGCCCGTCCGTCCGGTGCGTTGTGCTGGGTGCCCACGCACCCTCCTCTCTGATCGTCGTGTGGGTGCGAGGTGCCTGTGTCTCGGCCGTTTCCCGCTATCACCAGCGCTCCAGAGGCGGTGCCGGCCGGCTGAGCTCGACGAGTAGCAGGCCTTGGCCGAGAGGGGCGGCGGACCGTACGACGCTCACGCGTGCCCCCACCGCGACCGCGGCCGGCGCCGACCCGGTGACCTGGCAGAGCAGGTTGAACCCCTCGTCCATCGCGACGAACCACGTGTTGTGCGGGACATGGCCGTACCGGCGCACGACGACCCCGGAGCCCTCGCTGCGCTCCCGTTCGAAGGCTGTGGACCCGCAGGCACGGCAGAACGAACGACGGTAGGCCGAGGTGCCGCACCACAGACAGCGCTGGAAGAGGAGATCGCGGAAGACCGCCGGCGCGTTCGGCGTGGCGGCCTCGGCCGTGACCGCAGCAGCGGCCTCGTCGTCGTCCGCGAGTTCGGTGTGTTCACGGGTGTCCGTCCGGAGCATCACGGCCTCCTGCACGCAGTTCGGTGACCGGAAAACGGCTGGTCGGGATCCGATGTGGCTCCCTCACCCTGACCCTGTGGCGGACCGCCGGTCAACGACGTACTGACGCATCTTTGTGCGCGGAATACGCGCCATTCGGTGAGGTCAGAGCGGGTTTCCCCGCGCTACTCTCCCCGGTGGGGGTTCTCGGAGTACACCCGGTGCGCGTCCCGTGACGCAAGACCGGTACCGCCTGGGTGGGAGAACCATACGAAGGGCTCGCCCCCTCCCGGTCATCAAGGTAGGGAAGGTTGAGTGGCTGGATCTTCCGGAGAGTGAGAGCCGCTCCGCCTGCCCCATCACTGTGCCTTCGCATGACCCACTCCGAGATCGAGATCACCTCAGGCCTGATCTACGACCTGCTTCAGGAGCAGCATCCGGACCTTGCAGGGCTGACCATCCGCGAGGTAGCGGGCGGGTGGGGCAACCAAATGTGGCGCCTTGGGGACGAGTTGGCCGTGCGCATGCCGCGCACAGAGAGTGCCCCGGACCTGCAGCGCAAGGAGTGCCGGTGGCTGCCTGTCTTGGCTCCGCGCCTGCCGCTCCCGGACCGGCTCCAGGACAGCGCGCCCGCATGGAGGCGACCACCAGCATCTCCCCCTGATCGTCGCCCGGCGCCGCACCCCCCGTCGGCTCCGGGCGACCACCACGAAGCCCTCGGCGGCCCGCTCTGCACCAGCGGTCGCCGGGGGCTTCTCATTGACTGCCGGGTCAGCTTCCGGTTGTGCAGCAAACGGACATCCACACCGCGCCGACCTGCGTTTTTAGGTCAGAAGACAAGGACCTGGCTGGGCATGCGCCTGTCAGACCATGCTGTGCGGAAGTGAGGGTGGGGGGCACACCGCTCCTCCGAAGCCCGCTGATGAGGAGACTCCATGAAGCGCATCCGCAATGCCGCCGTGTCGACCGCCTTGACCGCGATCGTCATAGCCGGTGGCACCGTACTGGCGGCCAGCCCGGCCTCCGCCGCGCCGGCCCGCGACGTGGCCGCCTCCGGCCCTGTCAATGCGTCCGCCTTTTACTGCGGCTACGACAACCGTGTGACACCGCCCACCATCCGCTACGGCAGCTCCGGCAACACGGTCCGCGAGGCCCAGTGTTTGCTCATTTCGCTCGGCTACTCCGTCGGCTCGTCCGGGATCGACGGCCAGTTCGGTCCCGCCACCCGGTCCGCCGTCTACGCCCTGCAGGCCGACTACGGGCTCTCGTACGACGGCATCGTCGGCCCCCAGACCTGGAACTGCCTGCGCAACTGCTGATCGCCGCGCGGCGAGCCGCCCCGGTCCCCCGGGGCGGCTTCCCCCGTTCCGCCACACCGAGGAAGGAAGCGCTCATGCCATCCCTACGCTCGATTGCGGTGGCCGCGGCAGCCGCCGCCCTGACCGCCGGTCTCGGCACGCCGGCCGCCGCCCTCACCGCCGCCCCCAACGCCGCGCCCGCCGACGTCCGGCCGGCCGCCTGGTACTGCGGCTACGACAACCGTCCCACGCCACCCTCCGTAAGCCCCGGCAGCACCGGCAACACAGTCCGGGAACTGCAGTGCCTGCTGACCCAGTGCGCCTACTACACGGGTCCCGTCAACGGCGTCTTCGACAGGGCGACAGCGGCCGCCCTCCGCGCCTTCCAGAACGACCACGGCATCCCCTATGACGGTGCCGTCGGCCCCCAGACCTGGACCGCGCTGCGCACCTGCGACGTGGCCTAGGTGTATTGCCCTGAGAGGTTGGGGACGCGGCTGGCGGGTGGTTGGCCTTTCAGCGCGGTGTGTCCGCGGTGGTGATTGTAGGTGTGCAGCCAGTCGGGGAACGCTTGGCGTCGTTCGGTCTCTGAGTGGTAGGGGCGGGCGTAGGCCCACTCGTCGAGCAGGGTGCGGTTGAAGCGTTCGACCTTCCCGTTGGTCTGCGGCCGGTAGGGCCGGGTGCGCTTGTGGGCGATCCCGGCTGCGGTGAGCAGGTCGCGCCAGTCTCGTGAGCGGTAGCAGGAGCCGTTGTCGGTCAGGACCCGTTCGACCGTGATGCCGGCCTGGGTGAAGAACGCCTGGGCACGGGTCCAGAAGCCGGTGGCGGTCTCCTTCTTCTCATCCGCGTGGATCTCGCTGTAGGCCAGTCGGGAGTGGTCGTCGACGGCGGTGTGGAGGTAGCTGTAGCCGGCGTTCGGGCGGTTCTTGCGTCCTGCTTGGCGGCCCAGCACTTTGTGTCCGCCGCCGTCGGGGATGTTGCCGAGCTTCTTGATGTCGACGTGCACCAGCTCGCCGGGACGTTCACGTTCGTAGCGGCGTATGACGCGGCCGGTGGCCCGGTCCAGGTGGGTGAGGCGGGCCAGGCCGTAGCGGGTCAGCACACGGTGAACGGTCGAGGGCACCAGGTGCAGCAGGTGCGCGATGCGGGCCGGTCCCCAGCGGCGCAGGACACGGACCTTGATGATGCGCCGCTCGGTGCGGGTCGGCGTCCTGCGCGGGCTGGTACGCGGGCGGCTGGAGAGGTCGCTCATGCCTGCTTCGCCGAACGTCCGGTAGCGGTCGGCCCAGCGCTGGGCGGTGGTCGGCGAGACCTGGAAGCGTTCGGCAGCCCGGCGCAGGGGCCAGCCGTCCTCGACCACGCAACGGGCCAGGCGCAGTCGTCCGGTCTCGGTCAGGGGTGCATTACGGTGGGACACGAGGGCCTTTCGGTCGGTGTCGACGTCGCAATCCACACCGAACTCGAAAGGCCCTCACCTGTTCAAGATCCCTCAGCTGAGACCTGCCTCACCGTCCACAACCTCCCGGGACAGAACACCTAGGCGTGGCCTAGGCGTGGCCTAGGCGTGGCCTAGGCATCAGGAGCCGGACGCCCTGAGCAGCGCCGATCCCAGCGGGGTCGGGGTGTGCACCACGGTGTTGCCCCGACGCGTCGAAGTGGTCAGGCCCGCCGCCCGCAGCGTCGTGGCGTGAAGACTCGCCGTGGGCGCGGTGACCCCCGTGCGGCGGGCCAGTTCACCTGTGGTGCAACTGTTTCCGATGGCCGTGAGGCACGCGGCCCTCGTCGGTCCCAGCAGATTCGCCAGCGCCCGGGCCCCGGGGGCGTGGTCGGGGCCTGACCACCGCTCCGGTCCCCGCTCGACCGGATACATCAGCACCGGCGGCAGCCCCGGGTGGACGACGGTCACGGGCCAGCGCCAGCAGAACGCGGAGGGCGCCAGCACCAGCCCCCGCCCGGCCAGCCGGATCTCGCGCTCGACCGGGTGGCCCACCTCAAGCACCGGTGCCTGCCACAGCATCGCCGGCCGCATCGCGGCCAGCAGCCCTTCGGTCCCGTGGTCGAGCACGGTGCGGGCCCGTGCGGCGCGTTCCGCGTCGACGAGTGACCGCACCCGCGGCCAGAAGGGGGCGATCGCCACGTGGTGGTACGCACGAAGTGCCGCGCCGAGCCGCGCCAACGCTGCCGGCTCGCCCTCCGTCAACGGCCGCAGCCACGACGGGGCCCCCGGCAGCGCCGACAGCTCCCGTCTCAGCCGGACGCGCGGAGTGCCGAGCACCGCTTCGATCCCCGCCTCCAGCCCCTGCCCCGCTCGCTGCGGAGTCAGGAAACCAGGGAGGTCGCCCGCCGGAGACACCAGATGGCGCAGCAGTCGCACATACCGCTGCGGCAGTTGACAGAGCCGGTCGCGGACCTGCGCCCGCCACGGGTCGAAGACAGCACCGCCCCAAGTGCCGCGGAGCAGCCTGATGCTCATCACGGTTTCCCATAGGGGGTCCGGTCCGCTCGCGAACCTGACCCGGCTGAGATCCTCATTGGTGATATGCACGCGCAGCATTGCATCCCCCGCAACACGGCTGTCCCCCGGCTTGCCGCGGCTCACTGTGCACCACATTCGTCACGGCCAGGAAGCTCTTTTACGCCACACCTGTCGGCGTACGGGCTTCTTTGGCTCTGGAAGATTTCTGTAGGGCGGAGATCATCTGAGTGCGGCGGTTGCCGGAGCCGCGTAACGGCGGCGTAGGTGGGCGATGAGCACGACGCGGTGGTGGAGCAGGGGAATCCCGGCGCGTCCCGCCATGGTGCGTTTCGGAGCTTGACGTCGGTGATGTGGCCGTCGTGACACCGGAGTTGTAGGGAGTGGTGATGAGCGTACCCGGCGACTCTTTGGAGCGATATCGATAGAGTCCCAGGGACCACTGGCCGATTCGCGCGCCGAGTTGGAGCATCCGTGCGCCGGATGCGTGGGACCGGCTGAGGACGGACCACAGCACTGTGTTGCGCCCCGCTCCGGCTGGATGATCATGATCTGCCAGGCCCTGGCGACCTCACGTACGGCCCGCCGGTCGCACGCCGGCGGGATTCGGTGCACCGCGCGGGGCGACACCCGGTCCCCATCCCAGTGTTGATCCGGGGCCCACCACTGTTGTGACGTCGACCGCGCCCTTTCGCCGTTCTCCTCGACGCGACTTCCCGGCCGGTACGTCCGTAGCCGTCCCATTCCCCGCGCGGCCGCGCCCCCGCAAGCCGGTCGACCACGACCGCCTCGGCCGACGCGCGGTCCGGCGCCGCGCGAAGGGATGACTGCGGCCGCCGTCGCGGCGGCCCTCAAGGACGCCCGCTTCGACGCGCGCCAGGACTCCCGCCACGAGCCTCTGGCCGGCGACGAACGCGTCCGGGCGAAGCTCACGGAGTGGGAGCGCATCAACCAGCTGCTCGCCGCCACGGCCCTGGACACCGCCTACGACCCGGACACCGGCCCGCGCGCCCAAGGGGCGCTCGAGCCCATGAATGGTACGGAGTGAGGACTCACTCATTGACGGAGTGAGTCCTCACTCCGTACTCTTGCGGTCATGACAGCGCCGAAGGAGAACCAGACCACCCGCCGCCGCGCCCCCGCCATGTCGCCGGAGCAGCGCCGCGAAATGATCATCCAGACCGCGATCCCGCTGATCACCGAGTACGGAGCCGCGGTGACAACCGCGAAGATCGCCCGCGCCGCGGGCATCGGCGAGGGAACGATCTTCCGGGTCTTCGCCGACAAGGACGAGCTGCTGCAGGCCTGCGTGGCCGAGGCACTCTCTCCCGAGCACGCGGTCCGCGAGCTCGACGCGATCGACGTATCCCAGCCGCTGCCCGACCGGCTCGCGGAGGCGGCCGAGGCGCTGCAGGCGCACCTGTCCAGGATGGGCGCGATCGCCGGCTCGCTCGGGCATGGCGGCGGCAAGCACCCCGGCACGGTGCGCGGCGCGGGCCGCACCGAGTCGACGACCCGTATCCGCGCGGCCCTCGCGGATCTGCTGGAGCCCGACAAGGCCATGCTGCGCCGGCCGCCGGAGCAGATCGCGGCCCTCTTCTTCGGGCTGCTCTTCACCCAGCCGCGTACGGAGGACGAGCCCGACCTGACCTCGCAGGAGCTGGTGGAGGTCTTCCTGCACGGGGCGTTCTCGGGAGGCGCCAAGTGAGCGCGCGGAGAAGGCGCCTGAGGGTTACCGCCCTGGCCGTCCTGGCCCCCGTCCTGGTGTGGCTGGTCGCGGACCCACTCCTGGGGCACCGGCTGCGGATCGCCGACGGCGAGCAGACGCTCGACATCGGCGCCGTGGCCGTGGCGGTACTCGCACTGCTCGCGTCGCTCTCCGGCTGGGGACTGCTTGCCGCCCTGGAGCGGTTCGGGGCGCGGTGCGCCCGCGCCCTCTGGACCGGGCTGGCCGGCACCGTACTGGCCGTGTCCTTCCTGCCGTTCCTCGGCGACGGCATGGACGGCGGCACCCGGGTCTCCCTCGCTCTGATGCACCTGGCGGTGGCGGCGGTGCTGATCCCGGGGCTACGCGGCAGGTCCCCCGGGGCGCAAGCCGGTCCCGCCAGGGGGTGACCGCCAGACCAAGTGCGCCGCGAACAGCACCAGATGGAGGCAGCCTGGCTGAAGGTTGCCCCGCAATGTCCAGCTGCTTGTTCCCGATGGCTGCTCAGGGGTGCAGTCGCGGTGCCTCTTGGCCTGCAGACGTCCTGGCATGGTCAGAGGTGTCCAGCCAGGCACGGATGAGTGTGATGGCTTCGTCCACGAGGGTGGGTGGGGCGCCGGAGGACTCGATCGATGTGCGGGCTATTGCGGCGAGTTGGTGGTCGCTGAGGGCGAAGGCTGAGCGGGCCGTTTCGTACTCCTCCAGCAAGACGGGGCCAAACAGGAGGGGATCGTCGGCGTTGAGGGTGCAGCGGATGCCGGCGTGCAGCAGCAGCGGGAGGGGGTGGGCGGACAGGGACTTCACGACGCCGAGGGCGACGTTCGAGGTGGGGCAGACGTCGAGGACTACGCCTTCCGCAGCCAGGCGGGTGAGGAGTGCCGGGTCCTCCACCACTCGTACGCCGTGGGCGATGCGCCGCGCGCCGAGGACGTCGAGGGCGGCGCGTACGCTCGCCGGGCCGGCGAGTTCACCTGCGTGCGGGGCGGAGATCAGCCCGACGTCACGGGCGATGGCAAAGGCCCCGGCGAACGGCTCCGGAGAATACCGGGCTTCGTCCCCGGCAAGGCCGAAGGCGACCACCCCGTTGTCTGCCCGGCGGGCCGCGAGCCGGGCGGTCTTGATGGCCTCGGAGGGATCGGCGTTACGCCGGGCGAACACCACTACGCCGAAGCCGATGCCCAACCGGGCAGCCGTTCGGCGTCCTTCGTCGATCACCGCGTCCAGCACGTCGAGCGCGGCATGCGGATCGGCCTCGTAGGTCAGGGGGTCGGGAGCTGCTGCCGGTTTACTGAGTATGAGTGACTTCTGGTGAGCGGGAGTGAGTGCCGGGGCTGGATGCGGTTGTTCCGCTGTGCGTCAGGGGCTCCTGTGGCCTGGGGTGTGCTGTAGGCCTTCGCCCTCGGGAGGGGAACGGGAGTTCTTGGGTCCAATGGGTGACCTTTGTGGCGGTTGCTCGTTGACTGTGGTGACGGGGATCTTCGGCTGGGCGGGTTGCGGGAGGTGGCGGCGTCGTTCGTGGTGCCCGGTCCGGTTGGGGTGGCTGTTCGGGACCGGCTGCGGGTGAGCGCCTCGGATGCGGCGGTGCTCGCCGAGGTCGGCGTGTACTTAGGGTCGCTGGCCGCGGGTGATCTGGCGGAGCGTTCCCGGCAGGGGCTGGCGCATGATGCGGCCGGGTGGGCGGTGCGCAAACGAGGGCTGACGGGGAGGTCGTCGGCGCGCTGGGCGGGCAGTATCACCAAGGCCACGCACGACCAGTGGGCGCTGGCGAGGCGCGGACAGGCCGCGTATCTGGGCTGGCTGCGCGGGCAGATCGCGTGCATCGAGGCGCGGCTGGCCCGGCCGCTGGGCGCCAAGGCCGACAAGCGGGAATGCCTGCCGCGCGGATATGCCTCGCGTGGTGAGTGGCATGCCAAGTCCCGCCGCCTGCAGGGCTTGAAGGACCGGCTCGTGGTGGTGGAGGCGGACTGGAAGGCGGGCCGCGTACACGTGGTGCGCGGCGGCAAGCGCCTCGCGAACACCCGCCACCACCTTGAGGCGGCCGGGCTGGACGCAGCGGCGTGGCGGGAGCGGTGGCGGGCGGAGCGGATGTTCCTGGCCGCCGACGGCGAGTCGGGCAAGCGGTTCGGCAACGAGACGATCCGCGTCGCTGACACCGGACAGGTCTCGGTCAAGCTCCCGGCCCCGCTGGCCCATCTGGCCAACGCCCCGCACGGCCGCTACGTCCTGGACGCGGCCGTACGGTTCCAGCATCGCGGGCAGGAGTGGCGTGACCGGGTCACCGCGAACCGGGCGGTGGCTTACCGCATCCACCACGACACCGCGCGCGGGCGCTGGTATGTCACCGCGTCCTGGCAGCGCACCGCCGCCCCCATGCTGCCGCTGGAGGCGGCGCTGGCGCGGGGGGTGGTGGGGGTGGACATGAACGACGACCACCTCGCCGCCTGGCAGTTGGATGTGCACGGCAACCCGGTCGGCGAACCGCAGCGCTACTTCTACGACCTCTCGGGCGGTGCGGAGCACCGGGACGCGCAGATCCGGCACGCGCTGACCCGGCTGCTGCACCACGCACGCCGGTGCGGGGCCGCCGCGATCGCCATTGAGGACCTCGACTTCACCGACGGCACCAGCCGCGAGAAGCACGGCCGCAACAAACGCTTCCGCCGCCTGCTGTCCCGTTTCCCCACCGCCAAGCTCAAGGCCCGGCTGGTGTCGATGGCCGCCGAACAGGCAGTGGCGATCGTTGCGGTCGATCCTGCCTATACCTCCCGCTGGGGTGCCCAGCACTGGCAGAAGCCGATGAGCACCCCACGACGCAAGACGTCCCGGCACGATGCGGCGAGCATCGCGGTCGGGCGACGCGCCCTCGGACACCCGATCCGGCGACGGACGGCACCGCCCCCGCATCACCAGAGTGATGGTGCGGGGCATCGGACCGCCCAGGCCCGACCGGAAACCCGACGGCGTGAGGAAACCCGCCCCCACCTTCCCGGACCGCGCACCGGATGCGCGCCGCCCGGTGGTGGAGCGAAAGCGGGCGACCAGGGTGCCCAACACCGTTCGGGACACCCGGTTGAGCAGCAGTCCTGGCAACAGGACTCACAGTGATGATTGCGGTGGCACCGCTCGGAGGTCTGACTCAAGGACTCACTGGCGCTTCGGCTGTCTGTCGGGAGAACCGTCGGCCTGTCGGGCGGTGCCACCGCGCGCGCGTGCCGGTCAGGCGTTCGTGACCTCATAGGAGCCCGGCCAAAGGTCCCATCACTGTCTTGTCCGTCCGCCCGACCGGCGCGTGCCCTCCCTGATGCGTCGTACGGAAGGACAGCACGTCCAGCATGGCAGCAGATGAGATAGCGGTCATTGGCGGGATCGACACCCACACCGACCTGCACCAGGCGGCCGCGATCGACACCGTGGGCCGGCACCTGGCCACCGAGCCGTTCCCGACCGGTCCCGCCGGCTATGAGCAGCTGCTCCACTGGCTGCGTTCGCACGGCGAGGTTCTGGCGGTAGGCATCGAGGGCACCGGCGCCTACGGGGCCGAGATCGCCCGTTTCCTGACCACAAAGGGTGTCACCGTCATCGAGGTCGACCGACCCGACCGCAAGGCCAGGCGGGACAATGGCAAGTCCGACCCGGTTGACGCCTACGCCGCCGCGACCGCCGTGCTGTCCGGCCGGGCCTCGGGCATTCCGAAGACCCGCAACGGGATCGTGGAGGCCATCCGCACCCTGCGGGTGGCCCGCAGTTCGGCCGTCAAGGCCCGCACCCAGACCATCAACCAGATCCGCACGCTCATCATCACCGCACCGGCCGCGGTGCGCGAGAGGCTGCGCGGCCTGGCCACCGGCGAGCTGATAGACGCCCTGGCCCGGTCCCGGCCCGTGGGCGACCTCGCGGATCCGGACTGCGCGGTCAGGATCACGCTGCGACGGCTCGCCCGCCGCTGCCAGCGGCTGGAGGAGGAAATCGCCGAAGCCGACGCGGACCTGGGCCCGCTGGTCACCCGGGCCGCACCACGGCTGATCGCTCTGCCCGGCGTCGGCCCCGAGAGCGCGGGCCAGCTGCTGACCACCGTCGGCGACAACCCGGACCGCCTGCGCTCGGAAGCATCCTTCGCCCACCTGTGCGGTGCCGCCCCGCTGCCGGCCTCCTCCGGCCGCACCAACCGGCACCGCCTCAACCGGGGCGGAGACCGCCAAGCCAACCGGGCCCTGCACACGATCGTGCTGGTCCGCATGCGCCACGACCAGCGCACCCGCGAGTACGTCGCCAGACGCACCGCCGAAGGCATGACCAAGAAGGACATCATGCGCTGCTTGAAACGGTTCGTCGCCCGCGAGGTCTACCAGCATCTACCCCGCCCTCACATCACCGCCGAACAGCTCAAACAAGCCGCTTGACGGTCTATAGGAGCTTCTCCCACTCAGTCTTTAGGAACGGTTCACGTGTGGCTCGATCCAAACCGCTCCGTCCGCGGCGGCGTCCTCAACTACTTCCCGCACCGACCGCAGCAGGTTCTCCCGCGGGCCCTCGCGGACCAGCCGCGCGGCGACACGGTACAAGGGCATGAAGTCCTCGAACGACGCGAAGTCGCCGGGCAGAACCGGCGGTTGGTCGCCATGCTCGTCGGCGAGTTCCGCGAGGGTGGCAGGGCGCATCGCGCCCTCGAGATGCACATGGAGATGGGCCTTCGGCAGACCGGCCAGGCTTCGCATGGTGTATCACTCTACGGTCATGTCGATGAGGGTCATTTGACGTACGACGGTCACCATGTGACCGGTGTGATTACGGTGTCGAAGCCTTCCTGGACAGCCCCGTTCACCAGGTTGAGCCCGCAGTTGTTCCGCAAGCTGATGACCGCACTGCGCCGTGAGGACGTTGGTGCAGTGCGGCCGGGCAGCCCCTGGAGCCTGCCGTTGCAGGACCGCGTGCTGCCGGTGGCCGCCTACTGGCGCACGACCCTGGCATGCGGCAGCTTGCTCCGCTCTTCGGCGTCTCGACACCGCAGGCCAGCAGGCATGCCGGAGATCAATCACGGGACAGTCTCAGCCCGGCTCACCAACGCCTGCCCTGTAACGACTCAACTGGCCGCGCGCATCCGGGGCTTCGTCCAGCACTTGTACGACGCTGCGAGAAGTCTGCTCAGCAGATCGCCGGCCTGTTCGGAGTGCCGAAATCCACGGTGTACGGCCCCCTTGAGACAGCCACTGGGCGCTTCGCCAGCCGATGGGCCCTGTTGGCGAAGGCACGTCCTCATCGGGCACCGCCCCGTGATCCAGGATGGTTCGTCGGGCATCGTTCAAGGTGCAGCCACGGCCTCGGCCTCGGCCAGCGGGGGCAGATGCCGGATGGTGCGGCTCAACGTGGCGCCCAAAGCCACGACCGCCATGACGGACGCGATCGACAGCAGAGCGGCCGTCACACCCCAGCGGTCCAGGATCAGTCCCGAGGCGAGCGGCCCGACCGGGGTCACCGCGCTGCCGATGAGGGCGAGGCTACTGATCACTCGGCCCTGCAAGTGGTCGGGCGTGATGGTTATCTGGTAGGTGTACAAGATCGCGTTGGCCGCCGGGGCCAGGAAGAACGCCACGGCCAGCAGCGGCCCGATGGCCCAGGCGGTGGGATGGACTGCCATGGCGGGGATAGCCGCGGCCGCCACCCAGAACATCGCCAGGACGACCGACGCCGGGTTGCGCCGCTGCAGCCGGGGGGCGGCCAGCGCGCCCAGTAGTCCCCCGGCGCCGGAGATCGCCATCATCAGGCCGACATCGGCCGGTGCGGCGCCGCTCTGCCGGGCGGCGACGATCACGGTGAAGGTCAGCGCGGAGAACACCAGGCTGAAGCCCGCGGCCGTCACCAGCAAAACGCGCAGGAACCGCTGCCGCCAGGTCCAGCGCAGGCCCTCGGTGATGTCGCGCAGGAGAGTGCGCGACCTGTCCGCGACCGGGGCGGCGGGCGTCGGGGATTTGATGGCGAGGACCGCGGCGAAGGACAGCAGGTAGGCCAGGAGCTCTCCGGCAAGAGGGACTGTTCTCCCCAGGTTGAACAGCAGGCCGCCCAGCGGAGGGCCGGCGATCGAGGCTCCGTACTGGCGGGCTTCGTTGTGCGCGAGGGCCTGAGGCAGGTGTTCGGCGGGAACCACCCGCCGTAGCATCGCCGTCTCCGCCGGTTGGAAGAACACGCCGCAGGCGCCGCTGATCACAGCCGCGGCGAGCAGCATCCGCCAGTCGAGCAATCTGAGCAGCGAACCGGCGACGGTGGCGGCGAGAAGAGCAGCTCGCATGAGATCGCAGCTGAGCATCGTGCGCCGCCGATCCCACCGGTCGACCAGGGCGCCCGCCGGCAGGCGCAGCGCGATGCCGGCGGTCATTGCGGCGGATCCGATCAGCCCGGCGTGGACGGCTGAACCGGTCAGCTCCAGCGCCAGCAGAGGGTAGGCAACGGAGGCGACCTGGGAGCCCAGCGTCGAGGCCAAGGCGGCACTCCAGAGGAGGACGAAGTCGCGGTTGCGGCGCAGTGGCTCAGCCATGATCGCGATTATGTACAATCTTTAAAGAAGGTACAACTAAGAGTGGTGAGGAACTGCCGTCCTGTGCAGACATCGATGCCACCGCAGTCCCCTTCACCGAGGCGAGTGGATCGTGCTCAGCCGCCATGGCAAGCCGGTGGTCGCTTCGGTGTCGATCGCCGATCTGGGAGGGCTTCAAGCGACGTCCAAACGGCGGCTGAGCAGGTCATCACCCCGGGGCGGTCGTCGTTCGTCCGTGACCGGCCGCCCCCGCGCTCCGCCACGCCGTTTGGACATCGCGGCCCAGGATGTCCGCCGGGCGACGCCTCCTGCTGCAGCTCGACTAAATGTGATGCAGCAGGACGTTGGTTCCACGAGGTCCTCGAACGTGAGCTGCTGCGGGACGGTGCCGAGGTGTTCCGGCGGATGGTCGAAGGTAGGTGATGCGGTAGTCGCTGCCGGAAGGTCGGCTGATCGGCGGCTTCCCGCCGAGAGCGGTGTGCGGGCGCTCACTACATCGTGAAGGTCTCGCTCGCCGACAAGGATGGCAAGCAGATCGGCACCTCCAGCACCGTCACCACGACCGTGCTGCCCGGGGTGAGTGTCGAGGAGCGAATCGTGCCGGTGGCGAAGGATGTGAGCGGTGGCAGCACCGCGGACACCAGCACGGCCACGGTAACCGTGGTGGACCGGCTGCCCACGCCGTAACGGTCGAGACGGTTACCGCTCCCGGACTGCGTAGGTCAGGTGGGTCACCCGCTGCGTCGGCTGCGCGCGGACCGGCTCCAGGGCCACGCGGCCCGCGTCCACGCCCTCGAACAGGCGGATTCCGGAGCCGAAGAGCACGGGTGAGAGCGCGATCGAGAACTCGTCGACCAGGCCGGCGTTCACGTACTCCAGGATCGTTGCGCCGCCGCCCGCGATGCGGACGTCTCGGTCGCCGGCGGCCTCGCGGGCCTGGTCGAGCGCGGTCCCGATGCCGTCGTTGACGAAGTGGAAGGTGGTCCCACCCGGCCGCTCCCACGGGTCACGCTTCTCGTGCGTCATGACGAAGACCGGCGTGTGGAACGGCGCCTCCTCCGGCCACGCCTGCTCGCCGAGGTCGAACATGCGCTTGCCCATGACACTCGCGCCGGTGCGCTCGAACGTCTCCCGCGCGACGTCATTGTCGCGCCCTTCCTCGCCGCCCTCGCCGAGCTTCAGGTTCTCCCGGAAGAACCGCTGCGGGAATATCCACTGCTGCAGTTCCATCCACTGCGCCGCCCAGCGCTGGAGCTGCGGGTCGTCCTGCCGCTCAGGCGAGACGACCCCCTCCAGCGACTCCGGCGCGATGAACCCGTCCAGCGACATCGACACGCTGAAGAACACCTTCCCGGCCATCAGCCCTCAACGCCCTTCCGAACGGTCTCGGTGACATAGGCAGCCAGGTTGCTCAGGGTCTGCTGGCCGCCCTCGATCGCGTGGTACTTCTCGACCGCCTCGTCGCGCAGTTCCTTGGTGGGGAACACCGTGCGCATCTCGATCCGGGTCGCCGCGCCGTCGGGCGCGAACGTGAGGACCGACTCGAAGGCGTTCGGGTCGCCGCGGGACTCACCGTGCAGCAGCGCGATCCCCTCCGGCGGGACGATCTCGGTCCAGGAGATCCACTCCTGGTAGTCCGTCCCGTCCGGCCCGTGCATCACGAAGTCCCACACCCCGCCGACGCGGAACTCGAAGGACCGCGTGGTGGTGCTGAACCCCTCCGGACCCCACCACCGCGACAGGTGCCGCACCTCGGTGAACGCCTCGAACACCAGCTCCCGTGGGGCGTCGATGACCCGGGAGATCACGATCTCGCGGTCGGCCGTCGGGGACTGCGCCGGCACTCCTCGTTCCGTCGCGCTCATCAGCTACTCCTCCTGCCTTGCCTGCTTGAGGTCCTGCACATACGCGTCCAGCCGGTCGAAGCTCTCGTTCCAGAACCGCTCGAACCCGCCGGTCCACTCGTGAACCGGTCGCAGCCCGCGGGCGTCAAGGCCGTACAGACGCTGCTTGCCTGCCTTGCGGTCCCGCACCAGCCCGACCTCCCGAAGCACCCGCAGGTGTTTGGACGCCCCCGGCTGGGTCATCCCCAGCTCCTGGGCCAACTCGGTCACCGGCCGCTCACCCGCCCGCAGCAGCAACAGGATCTCCCGGCGCTGCGGCTCCGCGATCGCGTTGAAGACGTCCGACGTCGTCGCTGCTCGTGCCATGGCAGCCATCATATTCCCATATCGGCATGCGTCAAGCCGAGAGGAATCAAGCGGGTCCTGCCGGATGACGATTGCAACCCTTGTCAGCGGCTGCGGGAAACGCGTATCCCGCAGATTGCACGGGCGACGGCGCCAGGGAGCGCGATGGGCGACCAGCACCCCACCGGCTGGCGCCCTACGCCACGGCCGGCGTCATCGCGAGTCACAGGCGCGACCCGCCCGGGCAACTGTCGACGGACTTCACGCCCACCCAATGCACCAGGCGCCCAGCATGTTAGGGCCAGGGACCCCTGATCTTCGGTGCTGGTGACAACTAGGCTGCTTCGACCGGTCCCATACGCCAGCTCATCCGGCCCTGCCGGTGACAACTCTGAGCTCCGGCTCAGGATCATGCGACCAGTCGGCGCCGCGCACGCACGCGGCCGGCCGGGCTAGAACAGGCGGTCTGGGTAGTCGGCGACTTGCCGGCAGGGAAGCGGCGTAGCGCTGGGGAGGTCACACACCGCTTCCCTGCTGCTTGCCGAAAACGGATGGGTAGATCCGCCTGCCGTGCGGGGTGCGGCCAGAATCACCACCATCAACTCAGAGACACCTTCCGGATCGCCATCGGCTCGATCGGCGGCACGTTGGCCTTCGGTGGCATCGGAAAGCCGCTGACTGCGTCGGCTGGAGGAGGAGCTGGAGCGATGAACGTTGAGCATCGTCCCTGGTGTTGCTGCCGCCGCGGGCCAAGGACCTCGCACACTAGCCGTCAGCGGCGGGGGTGGCCCTCTTCCAGCGGTCGTGGACGGGAGGGTCAGCCGGGCCAGGTGCCTGTGAGGCGGCGGGTGGCGGTGGCGCCGCCGCGGTCGACGGCCGCTTTGACGCCGGCGAAGATCGCGCCCTGCAGGACGGCTGCCGACACCACCTCGCGCCAGGTGCGGTGCTCGTCGGGGGCGTCGGGGGCGTCGGGGGCGTCCTCATCGTGCCCGAGCTTCTTCTCCGACCGGCTTGTAGGCGATCTTCGAGGCTTTCATCGGTGCCTCCTGGAACGGCGGATGAGCAGTACCGCGATGAGTGCGCCGGCGGCGAGCAGCGGGGTGCGCTTGTCTCGCGCCGCTTGCATGCCCTGGCCGGCCTTCTCGCGTACCGGTTCCGGGGCCTTGTCCCGGGCCAGGTCCGCGACGTGCACGGCCTGGCCGCGGACCTGCTCGGTGGCCGCGGCGGCCTTGGTACGCACCGGCTCGGGGGTCCTTTCCTGTACCGCGTGGGCCGCGTGCGCGGCCTTGTCCCTCAGCTGGGTCCTGACCTGGGTGGTCTTCTCGGTGACCTGCTGTTTGACGGCCGTCGTCTTCTCCTGGGCGCGGGTCTTGATGTCGCTCTTCGCCGCGAGCGCCTCGACGGTCTCGCCGAGTTCCTCGCGGGTCGCCTCCACCCGCTCCCGCAGTTCCTCAGGGGAAGGGGTTGCCTCATCGCCCGGGTGCGGCTTGTCCTTGGTCATCGCTGTGCCCTCTCCTTGATCTCGGCCGCATCGGCCTTGACGCTGTCCACGGTCCGCTGGGGCGTCGGTGGGGATGCCTTGCTGACTTGCTGCTTGCCGAGCGCCGCCATCAGCGCGGTGACGGCGGCCAGGACGCCGGTGACGATCAGCGCCGCCATCCACACATCCATGGCCAGCGACAGCGCGGCGATCACGGTGGCCACCAGGGCCTGCAGGGTGAGCACACCCATCAGGCCGGCGCCGCCGAACAGGCCACGGCCCTTGCCGAACCGCTTGCCCTTCTCGGTCATCTCCGCCTGCGCCAGCCGCATCTCGTCACGGACCAGCTGCGACAACTGTGAGACTCGTGGGGTGCCGCCGGGGGCCGGAGCCTGACCCGTGCGACAACTGGCCTCAGCTGCCTTGGAGTAGATCTGTCGGTTCCGGCCCCCCGGCGATGCTTGCTGCCGCCGGACCGGCGGGCGTGTCCCGATAGGGGCCTTGCCCTACAAGGCACCATCACAGTTCTGACCGCCCACCCGGCCCGGCGTCGGCCATCAGCCCCAGCCGATGAAGGAGCCGCGTGACCGTCACCAGCATGCCCCAGCCGACCCTGCCCGCACAGCGGGCAGCACAGCCCGCGGAGGACGTGATCCTCGGGGTCGACACCCACAAGGACGTGCACGTCGCCGCAGTGATCACCGTGCTCGGCGCACTGCTGGCTCACCAGGAGTTCCCGACCACCGCTGCCGGATACCGCCAACTCCTCGCCTGGGCCCGCTCCTTCGGCATCCTGCACCGTGCCGGAGTGGAGTGCACCGGATCCTACGGAGCCGCCCTGGCGCGCTTCCTGCGGCAGGAGAACATCCAGGTCATCGAGGTCAACCAGCCTGATCGTGCCACCCGGCGCAAGCGGGGCAAGACCGACGCCGTCGACGCGGACGCCGCTGCCCGTGCCGTTTTGTCCGGACGCGCCACCACCACGCCGAAGACGGGTGAAGGCCCGGCCGCGGACCTGCGCGTCCTCAGACTGGCCAAGGAACCGGCCGTCAAGGCCCGCACCCAGGCGATGAACCAGCTCAAAGCCGTACTCCTGGGCGTCGACCCCGTACTGCGCGAGTCCTTGTCCGGACTCAGGAACCCGGCGCTGATCGCGCGGTGCGCGGACGGCCTTGCCGACAGCAACGACGCGGCCGCCTTCACCCTCCGGCTCCTGGCCCGCCGCATCCAGCACTTGACCTGCGAGGTTAAGGATCTCGCCCGCCGAGTCACCCGGGCCGTCCGCGCACACCGCCCGCAGCTGCTGGAGATCGTCGGCATCGGGCCGGACAGCGCCGCAGCCCTCCTCGTCGCCGCCGGCGACAACCCCGACCGGATCGCCACCGAGGCGTCATTCGCCGCTCTGTGCGGCGTCAGCCCGGTCGAACAGTCCTCCGGCAAGACCCAGCGCCGACGGCTAAACCGCGGGGGCAACCGGCAGGCCAACGCCGCCCTCTACCGCATTGTCATGACCCGCATCCGCTGGGACGAGCGCACCCGCTCCTACCTGGAGCGACGCACCAAACAGGGCATGTCGAAGCGTGAGATCATCCGCTGCCTCAAGCGCTACGTCGCCCGCGAGATCTACCACCAGATCCAGCCGAAGACGGTCACCCCAAATCCCTCTCCCGCAACTTGACGAAACATAGGGGCATCTACTGCGAGGCACGCTGGACCAGGTCGCCCACCGGTTCCTGTGCTCCGGCATCGGTGCGGTGGGAGCTGTCTGCTGTCATGGGTGCTCACCTGCCCTTCGGCGGCGTGTGCGGCAGGCCCGGCGGCCGTTCGTTCGCCCTCGCGCGGTCATGGCCTGCCCGGTGGTTGGACCGGCTGTCCGAGTACCCCCACGTCAGCACATCACCGCCCGTCAGAACAGCCCGATCGCGCCCCCGCCGCCACGTCGGAGAGGTAGCGGGCACCGCTGTGCACCCGCTCGGCGGCCACCGTCAGCGCCGGCACCCCACAGGCGGCACCGGCTGCCGGCCACACCGGCGCGACGGCACCCAAGAAAGCGAAGGCCGCGCCGGTGCGCCCGGAAGGGAAGGAAGAGCTGTCCGGGCACTCCTGGAGTTCCTCCGCCGGGACCCATTCCCGTGGCGGACGGCGCCGCCGGTACAGCTTCTTGGCGACCGCATTCGACAGCACCTGGGCCACCGTCATGGCAGCCACCCCCGCGGCTGCAGCCGTACGGCCGCGCCACCCACCGAAGGCGGCCATCGCTGTGGCCGTCACCCACCACAGCTCGGTGTGCTCTGGCCGCTTCCTGCACCGCGGGCGCGAAGCGCCGCGCCCAGAGCGGTCCCGTCCGCTGCCATGGTCGACAGGCTCGCGGTCTTCCTGGGGTGGATGCACCATCACGGTCTCCGGCGGCTCGGCACGCAGGACCACCTCCGACTGCCCGGAGGTCTGCATCATCCCGGAACCCGCTCTCTCAGGTGACTCCCGAACGGACCTGCCAGGCGGGAGGCAGCCGTGCCACCCTCTGAGACGGATGCAGACATATCATCCGAAAACTGGCAGGCTGTGAGACCGTCACTCACCACGCTGAGGACCCCACCGCATGGCTCACGAAGCCCCGCCCACCCCTTCGGCCCCAACTCCTCGCCCCGACCTTGCCCTGGCTCAGAACTGCAGGCACTGCCATGAGTGGGGCACCGTCGTCACGCCCGCGGGCCACCACGAGCTGTGCCCGGCCTGCCAGCACCGCACCAGCGAAGTCATCGACACACGGCTGCCTGAAGAACCGGTCGACCGCGCGTCCGCCCACCCGTAAGTCGCCGGCGCGCAGAGCGGCGTCCACGTCGCCCGCCTGAGCCGCGGCCACGAATCGCTCGTTGGCCGAGCGCATCATGGCCGACACCGCCTACCGTCTGCTGCCCGCCAGACGGCCCCTGCCTAGGACGGCGCAGCCCCTGCCGACCGCCTCCAGCGAGGTAGCTGATCTCACCGCAGGCGTCGGTCAGGCGGTGAAGGGCGGCGTCTGCTGCCGTGTCTGTCACGACGACCCGCACGTCAGCCCGTTCCGCGATGCGATGACGACAGCCATCACGAGCAGCCACCCCACCGAAGCCTGCGCCAAGCGCAAGGCCGATAACAACCGCATGCGACACGCCGACCGAGACCTGGCCGAGCAACTCGACTTCGCCATCAGGCGGCTCAGCGGCTCAGCATTGGCAACGATCGCCTGTGACGTGGTCGGCGTTTGCCGCAGGCGACATCACTGCCTCTCCTCTTCGAGTGCAGTCTCGGTCGGCAGAACTGCCCTGCGCGACAGGCAGTTGCGGCCGCACGGCCGCCGGGCCGCTCACACGGCGGGCTGCAAGTCATGACAGCTGTGTTGCTTGAGGGCGGCAGGATTCGCCGTTCCACGACAGTGTTTCGGTAACGGCGATGCCGAACACGGCACATCCCTGGATTGGGCAGCTATGCCAGAAAGCTGGTGATCACGGGCGTCCCCGTCTTCCTCTGTGGATCAGTCGGGGTTGCTCACACCCCAGGGTCTCAGGGGCGCTCGGCGAAGTGGCCGCGCTCGCAGCGGGCTCCGGCGCGGACAAGAGCCACAAGGTGAATCCTGTTCACGGTCCGCCGACCGCAGGCCGACACGGCGATCAGCCGTGAATGGTGTTGAGGACAGAGGCAAGCTTTTCGGGCGCACTGATCATTGCCATGTGACCGGTGTCGAGATCGATGACGTCGGGCCGAAGCAGCGCGATGGATCGCTGCTGGAGTTCCTCGACGTAGCACTGGTCCCGCGTGAGGTGCACGTACGTCCGAGGGATCTCGCGTCTGTAGCCGCTCAGGTCCACGGTCTCGCTCAGCAGTGCGGCCGAATCGTCGGAAAGCCGGTCCAGGGTGGACGTGGCAGTCGCCTCGTCCATGTCGTTGCACAGCATTGCGGCGGCGCCCTCGCGGGTCTGATGGTAGACGCCGTCGACGATGGACTGCTCCACCAGATCCCGGACTTCGGGATCGATCTGGTCAAGCACCCGGGATCTGTCCGTCGGCACCACGGCCGACACGAGGACGACGTAGCGGATCCGGTCGGGTATGAGATCCAGGACGCGCGGGATCGTGACCCCCGCGAAGGAGTGACCGACCAGTACAACGTCCCGCAGGTCCTTTGCTTCGACATCCTCCCGGACCGCATCGGCGCAGTCCGCGAGAGTGACCGTGCCCAGGTCGACTTCGGCCCTGCTCCCGCGCCCCGGAAGATCGACTGCCAACGCTTCCGCACCGAGATGGGGGATCAGCTCGTCCCAGCAGTTCGCACCGAAGCTTGCACCGTGGATGAGAACAAACGCCATGGTTGACCTCCTCGTCAACGACTTTAACCGAACCTTAAGTGAATTCAGTTCTATTGGGGAGCTTTACGACAGAGCGAATGAGAGACGAGACGGAGCGGTTGGGGTTGCTCATGCCGCCAGGGTCTCGGAGGGCTCGACGAGGTGGCCGCGTTCGATGCGGACCCCGCCGCCGACGAGGGCGACGAGGTGGGGTGCGTTCACGGATCGCCAGCACGCCTGGGCGGACTCGACGAGTTTCAAGACCATCGCGCGAGCGGCGGCCGCACTGCCTGCTCCCTCGGTGACCTTGGTCCAGATGCCGGAGTTGATGCGCCAGGCCGAGAGTCTGCGCGAACTGCCGGCGCGGCGGCGGCTCGAGGACCGCGAGCGGGTACGCAGCTCCCCCAGCAGTGCATCCACGGCACCCTCGCGAGGGCGCGCCGGTGGGTACGGCACCGATGCGGGCGGCGAGCTGGGCAAGCTGGTCAGGGATGAGGGCGGGATCCTCGGCAGCAACCACCAGGCGAGGTCATACTCGCCGGCGAAGAGGTGCGCGTACCCGCCGGCGAGCCGGGTCTCGCCGATCCCACGCCGGTCGTGCAGGGCTGGACTGCTACGCGGCCGCCGGCCGCGAGGGTCTGGCGTAATCAGGTGACCGGCTGACTCACCCGCCGCATCGCCGCCGACGGTGCGGCAGGTGACCGGCCGGCTCACCCGCCGTCCCACGGCCCTGAGCGAGGAAGACCGTGCCGCACTGAAGGACGTCCCGGCCCGCCGCCCCGAGCTGGACACCGCCTCCGAACACGTCCGAGCCTTCGGCGAATTCCTGAGCGACCGACTCGGCGCCACGCTCCCTACCTGGATCAACGCCGTCGACGCCAGCCAACTGCCTGGCCTCACCAACGTCGCCCTCCACCTGCTCTGCGACCTCGGCACCGTGACCGCCGAACTCACCCTGCACTGGAGCTCCGGCGGTACCGAAGGCGCCGCGAACCGCACCAAAAGGATCAAAGGGCAACTCCACGGGTGAGCCGGATGCGAACTACTCCACAAATGATCTTGCTTCAGTGGCACTCCGCGAGCCGAACTGGCGCTACTCAGGCCGGGGTTGAGTACGTGTGCTCATACCCGGTGCCCCCTGCGCGGCCAGTATTGGTGCAACGGCGCAGCCGAGAGCGCCGGTCCGATCCAGCTAAGCCTGTTGGGGGAATTTCTCATGTCGCGACGTATCGTTTTGTCCGTGACCGCCGGTGTCGCCGTGCTCGCAGGTGCCGGAGCATTCGCCGTCGCTTACGCCGGGGACCAGCCGCTATCTGTGGCGCACAGCACCACCCGCTACGCCGCCCCCGACGGCGACCGCGGCGGCTCGTTCACCTTCACCACTGACGTCACGGCGTCCTCGGGCATCAAGGACGTGAAGGTCCTGGCCTGGCCGGCGAACTCGTCGTTCGCCAAGCAGCAGCTGACCGCGAAGGATATGGCCGCCGTGGAGTCGGCCGTCTGCAAGCCGTCCGGTGAGGACACCGTTCACTGCACCTATACCGTCACGGTCACCCGCGCCGAAGCCGACGCGTCGCCGCGCGGTCTGTGGCACGTCGCCGTCCTGGCCACCGCCAAGGACGGCGACACGACCCTGGACACCAAGGCAGCCGACTTCACCGTTGAGTGAGCCTGACACGCAGGTGATCGTGACATGGGTCCAGTTGGGGCCCATGCGCTCCCATCTCCGGGGCAGAGGAAAACAGGTCACGATGTCGGCGGACGAGCCGTAGCGGATGTCGGTCGACGGTGGGGAGTTCGAGGTCAGCCAGCCGGACGGCAGCCCGAGCGCCTACGACTCCACCCGGCTGACCGGGCCGACCCACAGGGGCCTCGGCCGAGGTAGCGAGTCCTTCAGGCCGACCCGCGAGGCGGACACCGTGTGCCTTCGTTCCCTTCAGCTGAGGCGGATGATGTTGGTTCCGGCGGCTGTAAGCACGTGCGGACGTACGTCTTGGCCAGGCGCCACAGTAGCCCCGATGGCGCAGGCCATGAGCGTGGACCGGTTCGGAGACAGTGGCCTCGCAGCCCGCGCGGATGGCATGGCGCTGCTGCCAGTGCCGGCCCTCAAGATCGAGACAGACCAAACGGAGTCCTACTCGCTAGTGTGCTGCGACCGGGAAGCTTCGCCGGTTTGGGCCAGGGCTGCGGCCAGCAGGGCTTGCGCTGACTCACGCATGAGGGTTGCGGCCTCCACCTGTGACACACCGGCGATGTCCACCATCCAGACCCACGCCTCGATTCCGCAGCCGGCGCGAATAGCGACAGCGAGCCGTCTGCGGTCGATGTGCGGGTGCGACTCGGCCAGCGGTGCCAGGGCGTCCTCGATCCATGCGATGGCCCTGCCTTGTCGCAGCACTGGGCGGGCCTCGCGCGGCGTCTGTGGTTCCTGATCCAGGGACAGCCGCAGTGCGGCTCGCAGCTGCGGCTCCCACCTGCGCAAGATCTCCGTCTGCTCGGCCATGACCAGGTCGAGGCGTGCGTGGACGTCATCGGGTGCGTCCTGGTCGAGCAGGCTGGGCCGGTCGATGGTCGGTATCGCGGCCAGGAGCAGGTGTCTCTGGTTCGGGAAGTAACGGTAGGCCGTGGTACGGGAGATGCCGGCGGCGTCAGCCGACTGTTCAACGGTCGGGGTGTGTCCGCTCTCCAGCAGAGACCGGGCGGCCTCGACGAGAGCGTCGCGAGTGCGCTGCTTCTGCCGGATCCGTCCCGTCGACTCATATGGTACTGCCATACCGTCATGGTACATTAGTCCCATGAATGATCCTGTGGTCACCGACCCGCAGCTGTACCGGGTCGTGTGGGAGAACGAACGTGTGCGGGTGTTGGAGTACCGCGATACGCCGGGCGATGCGACGCACCGGCATGCCCATCCGGACACCGTCATGGTGACCCTCTCCTCGTTCCAGCGGGTGATCTCGGCCGGAGGCCAAGACGTCCCGGTCGCCCTTGAGGCGGGACAGGTCCGCTGGCTGGACGCACAAGAGCACCAGGGCCGCAATGTGGGCCAGACGGTCACCCATTCCATGTTCATCGAGCTCAAGGAACCCCGGCCCGGCGCCCCGCGCACAGATGCCGCATTGGGGCCGTCCGCCTCCTGAACACGGCTCGTCACCCCTCAGGCACGGCGTGCCCAAAGGGCGGCCGCGTTCGGATGCGAGCGCGTTCCTTGCGTTCGGCGGCCAGGAGGTCGCGTTGGCGCTGCGCCAGCGCAGGCAGGCGTGCAGGGCCCGAGTCTGCACGGTGTGATTGGGATGGTCAGAGTTGGCGGGGGGCAACTGCCTCAGCAGTCCGAAGTGCATCTCGATCGGGTTCGCCCACGAGGCGTAGGCCGAGGTGAGGCACAACTCGCCCTTGTGCGTCTTCGCCAGCGGCAGATGCCGCCGCCCTTGTGGGCGGACTCAGCAGTCCGCGCAGAGCGGTTGCCGCTCCAAGCAGGCTGTTCGAGTACGGGGCTGCGATGCCTCCGGCGAACCGGTCCGTGAGAAGCGCCGGCTTGATCAATCGCCGATGTCCTCCACGATGTCCTCCACGATGATGTCGCCGAAACGGGCGAGTGCCCGCGGGCGGGAGCGTGAGCGGGAACAGCGAGAGCGCGGGGTGACCTTCGCCACATCGGAGGTCTTCCCGCGGGCAAGTGGTTTCATCCTGCACTTGTTCCCCGCCTGTTGCTCCTGGCGCACCGTTCCCGCACGACGGGCACGTGTCACCCGATCTCTGACACGACGTCAAATCAGCGCTCCGGAGCAGGAGTAGGCCGGAACGTCTTCGTCCGAGAGATCGGCGACAGTTGCCGACAAGAACTCTCATGGGCCGTTTCAGCCTCTAGTCTGCTGCCAGACCCCCCACAGGGCCTTCCCCCGCGGCGTGGGCGGGACTCCCGCCCGTACCACCGAGAACAGGCGGCCGAGGGCATGCAACCACTGCACCCAGAAGATCCCGAGCAGCTAGGGCCCTACCGTCCCGTGGCCCGCCTTGGAGCAGGCGGGATGGGCCGGGTCTATCTGGCCACCTCGCCGGCCGGCCGCACCGTCGCGGTCAAGGTCATCCGTCCCGAGATGGCCGAGGACAAGAACTTCCGGATCCGCTTCCGGCGTGAGGTGGCGGCCGCGGCGGCGGTCGGCGGCGCGTACACGGCGTCCGTGGTGGACGCTGCGCCGGACGACGAGACGCCATGGCTTGCCACCGCCTACGTACCCGGCCCCACCCTGGCCGAGGCGGTCGCCGCACACGGGCCGCTGCCGGTGGAGACGGTCCTCGCGCTGGGCGCGGGCATCGCCGAGGCGCTGATCGCGGTGCACGCCGAGGGGCTGGTGCACCGCGACCTCAAGCCGTCCAACGTGCTGCTCGCCGCGGACGGTCCGCGCGTCATCGACTTCGGCATCGTCCGGGCCCGGGACGGCTACCAACTCACCGGCTCCAGCGGACTGTTCGGCTCGCTCGACTACGTCTGTCCCGAACAGGCCACCGGCCATCCGGTGGGACCGGAGGGAGACGTCTTCTGTCTCGGCTCGGTGCTGGCGTTCGCGGCGTCGGGACACGCGCCGTTCAACGGGTCCGCCGCGGCCACCCTGCTCTACCAGGTGGTCCACGGTTCGGCCGATCTGACCCTGGTGCCCGAGCCACTGGACAAAATCATCAGCCTCTGTCACGCCAAGGACCCGTCCCTTCGTATCGACCCCGACCGGCTCTCTGCGGCCTGCGCGCCCGGCGGTGCCGAACAGGTGCTGACGGAGGGCTGGCTGCCCGCGCGGGTGGCCGCGATGGTCGACGACCGCCGGGCGGCCGCGACGGATCTCGACCGCCTCGCGCGGACCCTGGCACCCGCACGGCCCGCAGCCGACGCAGCCGACGCCGGGGCTCCCACCGCGTCCGCCCGATACGGGTCGGGCCGGACGCCGGTGGGGCCGTCGTCGCACGGGACCGACGGCGGAGTCGGCGTGGCGGACCCGGACCGCGTCCTCCCGGCCGGAGACGCCGACAACCGCGCCGCCGATGGAACCGGAGCCACCGGTGGAGCGCCGCCCACCGCCGAGCCGCCGGAGCGGAGACCCCCGGCGGCCGCAGCCGACTCGGCGGAACTGGCGGAACCGGCGGAACCGGCGACGGAACGTTCCGCCGCGGCCGCACACCGCCGTGCTCCCGAACGCTCCCATGTCGGCCGGCGCACCCTCCTCGCCGTAGCCGCCGGCGCGGCCCTCGTCGGCGGCACCGCCCTCGTCGTCAGAGGAAGAACCGGCGGGCAGCGGGCGCGTCGGCCCGGCCCCGCCCCCGAGCCGACCTGGGTCTACCGCGGCGGCCCGCTGCTCCAGACCCCAGCCGTCTTCAACGACGGCACGGCCCTGCTGAAGAGCCGCCCGGGCAACATGATCTGCCTCGACATGAGGAACGGATCCCAGCCCAAATGGGTCTACCAGGGCATCAGCCTCTCCCCCAGTCCCGTCCTGCTGGCCAACGACGCCGCGGTCGCCCTCGGCACCGGCGCGACTCTGATCGGCGTCGACCTGGCCGACGGCGCCGAGAAGTTCACCCTCAACTTCGGCCAGGACTTCCAGTTCGACCAACTCCTGGGTGGATACGACGGCCATGTCGTCTCTGTCCTCGGCGCCAGGCTGGAACGCCGGTCCGAGGAGCAGGGCGTGGCGACGTCCACCAGCGCGGTCTTCGGCGTCGACCTCAGGGCCCGCCGGGCCGTCGTCATACCGATCGACCCCGAGGACGTCGGAGTTCCCCTCAAGCCCGTCATCACTTCCGACTACTTCGTCTACGCCGACGGGCTGCGCAATGTCACGGCCCGCAGCACCCGCGATGGCGGTGGCCTGCGCTGGCGGTACCCGGTGGGCTACGACCTGCGGCCGGGTCTCGCGGTGCTCGGCGGAACCGTCTTCGCCATCGGCTCCGAGTTCATCGCCCTGGACCTCGCCACCGGAAAGCTCCGCTGGAAGGCGAAGGCGGAACGCGGCATGTTCGCCTCCCTCGGGACGGGCGGCAACACGGTCTACGCCACGGGCACCGATCCCTACGGCGTTCACGCCTTCAACGCGGCGACCGGCGCCCGGCGCTGGTTCTGCGAGACCCCCCTCCTCAACGTCAACCACCCGATCGCCGTGGGGGCGCACGCCGTCCACGTGCCGGCCTTCGAGAACAAAAACGGCTTCTACGCGATCGACACCGCCTCCGGCCGTCTGCTGTGGAACTTCACCGACGGCCGCGAGACCGGCGTCAACGACTGGCAGCTCTCCTGCGACGGGGCCGGACACCTCGTGGCCCAGCACTTCGACCGGACCTACGGACTGCCCGTCACCTGAGGACCGGGACCGGGACAGCCGGATCGCACCTGAACGGCTCGCCGCTTTCAGCGCCGACACCTGGGCCAGGGACGAGGCAATGCCGCCCGATGAGGAGATCACTCGTGTACGGCGGCTGATCCGGCGCGTCCGCACTGACCTTGACGACCTCTCCGACGAGGACCGAACACAGATCCAGCAAGCCGTCACAGTGATCTGCCGCAGCCGCCAGGTCGTCACCCTCGGCATGCCCCGTTGACTGAAGGCAGAGGTGCGGATTCCGGGCTCGGAGCGTCGGCCGATGTTGATCACCTCCAGCGGCGGATCACCACGCTGGAACAGCAGTTGTCGAACAAGCAGGGCGAACTCGACGAACGCACCGAAGAGCTCGAGGCGGCTCGTGCGGCCAATCGTGAGATGCCCCGGTCGCCGAGCCACCGCCCCGCTCGTTTGTGACTCCACATGGTGTCCGTCAACGATGCTGCAGGCAGACTGCCAAACACTATGTCAGGGCTCAGGGCTCAGGGCTCAGGGCGGCTGCAAGACGTGCAAGGGCCAAGGCACGGTTGAAGCCGCCGGAGTCGACGACTGCCAGGAGATACTCCAGCTCACGCATTTCCATCAGTCCTCCCCCAATGCATCACGACAGCGCCGGTCGCCGCGCGTCACGTCACGCGAATGCCCTCGCGGTCTTCGAGGGCGCTGATGGCCTGGCGGTGAGGCTGTGGGTGATGTGGCCTCGCATCAGCTGGGCGGCTTCCGCGGCGCGGCCGTCCACGATCAGGGAGACAAGTTGGTGGTGCTCCTGAAGGTCCCGGGTGCGGGGTTCGTCACCGGGCGGGAGTTCGAGGCCGAGGCGCCGGTAGCGGTCGGACTTGTCCCACAGGTCGTCCAGGAGACGGATGAGGACATCGTTGTGCGAGGCCCGGTACACCGCCTGGTGGAAGGCGCGGTGGGCCGTGAGTGCCTCTCCCCCCATTGGCAGGTGACGGGGAGGAGCTTGTCGACGGCGCGGCCTGCATCGTGGCGATGTCGTCGTCAGTCCGTCGCTGGGCGGCAAGTTCCGCGGCGGTCGGGTCCAGGGACAGGCGGACCTCGAACAGCTGGCGGGCCTCTTTCGAGTTCATGACGGAGACCCGGACGTCGCGGTGGGTGTCGACGTCGCGGTGAGTGTCGACGGTGACAAGTCCCTCGCTGCTGAGGCGGCGGATGGCCTCGCGCAGGGGCGTGATGGAAGAGTGCCAAAGAGGATCCGATCGCGGAGTTCTGCGTAGGCGAGGTCGCTCTTGCTGAAGAACAGGTTCTGTCCTGCCATAGCCCCCTGACCGTTCCTTTCTCCGCAGTGAAGATCACCAACTCTACGAAGGCGTCGTTCCGATCAGCTCCTCGATCCGCAACGCCTGGATCGACTCGCCCGCCAGTTCAAGGCCCTGGACGTGATCAGCCATGGCCGGGCCGGCTGGAACGCGGTGACCACCTCCGACCCCGCCGCCACGGCGAACTTCGGCGCGACGATCCCGCCGCGCGCGGAGAAGTACGAGCGTGCCCACGAGGTCATCCAGATCGTGCAGGGGCTGTGGGGCAGCTGAGAGAAGGACGCCTGGCTTCTTGATGTCGACGGCAAGCGGTTCGCCGACATGGACAAGATCCAGCCGGTCAACCTGCAGGGCAAGCACGCCGCCTCCTGCGGCCCGCTGCCCATCCCCCCGTCCGAGCAGGGCCAGCCAGTCATCTTCCAGGCGGGCGGCGGCAGTTACGGCCTGGAACTCGCGGGCCGTTACGCCGGCGGCGTCTACGCCAACCCGTACACCATCGAGGACGCCCGGGCCCAGCGCCAGGCCCTGCGGGACGCCGCCAAGCGCGCCGGACGCGATCCGGACGAGGTGAAGATGCTCGCCGGCTTCATACCGACCATCGCCCCCTCCCGCCAGGCCGCCCTTCAGCGGCGCCGTTTCCTGGACGAGGGCAGCCAGTGCGAGCCGGTCCGGGCCCTGAACCAGAACGGAGCCGCGCGCCGCTCGGTCTGGCCGGCCCGGTCGTCCAGCTTCCAGTCGAGGTAGCCCTTGGCCGCGCAAGGCGCGCCCCGGCCGGCGCCTCCCGCTTCGACCGCTGCCCCGAGGAGACCGACGCGACCGCGACCGATCTTGTGCGACCCGAGCGGCAGCAAATACTTGGCCAGCCACGCGAATACTTGGCCAGCCACATGTTTACTGGTACCTTGATTATGTGTCCAGCCACCTAACTGGGTGGTGACACGAAAGGAGTCGTCATGAAAGCCATCCTGTTCGACCGTTTCGGAGGCACGGAAGTGCTGCGTGAGGCCGACATCGAGGTCCCGCAGCCCGGCCCCGGGCAGGTCCGCGTCCGCGTCAAGGCGGCCGGGCTGAATGCGCTGGACGGCAAGATCCGCTCCGGGGCCATGGAGGCCGTGTTCCCCACGCCGCTGCCCGCCATCCCCGGTGGCGAGCTCGCCGGCGTGGTGGACGCCCTGGGTGAGGGCGTGCAGGACGTGCAGGTGGGCGATGAGGTGCTGGGCTGGTCGGACACCGGCTCGTACGCCCAGTACGCGCTGGCCACCACCGTGGCCCCCAAGCCCGCCGGCCTCGACTGGCAGCACGCGGCCGCGCTGCCCACGGCGGGCGCGACGGCCGAGCGGGTTCTTGACCTGCTCGGCGTCGTCGCCGGGGAGACCGTACTGATGCACGGCGCGGCCGGAGCGGTCGGCACCCTGGCGGTCCAGCTCGCCACGGCCCGCGGAGCACGTGTCATCGGCACCGCCGGCCCCGCCAACCAGGAATACCTCACCGCACTCGGCGCCACCGCGACCCTCTATGGCGAGGGCCTGGTGGAGCGCGTCCAGACGCTCGCCCCCGACGGTGTGGACGCGGTGTTCGACCTGGCCGGGAAGGGAGCCCTTGAGGACTCCATCACCCTGCGCGGCGGCACCGAACGCATCGTCACCATCGCCGACTTCAGCGCGTACCAGCTCGGCATCACCTTCTCCAGCAGTCCCCGGGAACGCTCCGCCGCCGACCTGGCCGCGCTGGCCCAGGACGCCGCGACCGGCAAGGTCGTCACCACCGTCACCGCCTACCCGCTCGCCCAGGCCGCCACGGCCCAGCAGGTCAGCGACGCCGGGCATGTCCGGGGCAAGCTCGTCCTCACCGTCGACTGATCACGCCCGCCACTCCTTCCGCCACGCCCCTGCCTTCCCAAGCCACCACATGTTCATCACCGCCCGAAGGATCATTCATGCTGAACTCCCTGTGGACATCGACCACCGTCGGTGACATGTCCCTCCAGCACCGCCTGGTCATGGCCCCCATGACCCGTGACCGCTCCACACCCGAAGGCGTACCGACCGAGCTGAACGCCGAGTACTACGCCCAGCGGGCCTCGCACGCACTCATCATCACCGAGGGAACCCAGCCCTCCACCGACGGCCAGGGCTACCTCCTCACCCCCGGCATCCACAATGACGAGCAGATCGCCGGGTGGCGCAAGGTCACCGACGCCGTGCACGCGGCCGACGGCCGGATCGTCATCCAGCTGATGCACACCGGACGCATCGCCCACCCCGACAACACTCCACACGGGCGCCAGCCGGTCGCCCCTTCGGCGATCCGGCCGGAAGGCGCGATGTTCACCGCGTCCGGGCCCCAGGAGATGCCGACACCCCGGGCTCTGTCGACGCAGGAGATCGCGGCGACCGTCGACGACTTCCGCCGCGCCGCGGCGGCTGCCGTCGTGGCGGGCGCCGACGGCGTGGAGATCCACGGCGCCAACGGCTACCTGGTGCACCAGTTCCTGTCCGACAACACCAACCAGCGCACCGACCACTACGGCGGCTCCCTCGACAACCGCATCCGCTTCGCCGTCGAGGTCGCCGCTGCCGTGGCCGGCGAGATCGGCGCCGACCGCACCGGCCTGCGTATCTCCCCCGGCAACCCCTTCAACGACATCGCCGAGTCCGACACCGCCGAGCTGTATCCGGCGCTTGTGCGCGCCCTCAGTCCGCTCGGTCTCGCCTACCTGCACGTGATGCACGCGGGCGACGACGCTCTGCTGGGCACCCTGCGCGCGCTGTGGCCGACCGCGCTGATCCTCAACCGGGCCGGCACCGACCTGCCCACCCGCGCCAAGGACATCGACCACGGCACGGCCGACCTTGTTTCCGTCGGCGCCCTCGCGCTCGCCAACCCGGACCTGGTCGAGCGGCTACGCTCTGACGCGCCGCTGAACACCCCCGACCCGGCGACCTTCTACGGCGGCGGAGTGGCCGGCTACACCGACTACCCCACCTACACCGTCTGAGGAACCGACCATGCCTGCCCCCACACCTAGCATCCCCTCTACGGCCGGCGAGGGACCGATGAGCTACGCGATCTACCAGCTCGCCCGCGCTCACCGCGCCCGCGCCGCCGCCATACTCCGCGAGATGGATCTGCATCTCGGCCAGGAACTGCTGCTGATGCACCTCTTCGACCGGGACGGCCAGACCCAGTCCGAGCTGCTCGAAAGCGTCGGCCTGGACCACTCCACCATCTCCAAGGCGCTACGCCGCATGCAGGACGCCGGCCTGCTCGTCCGCGAGCCGGCCGCACACGACCGGCGCGTCATGGTCGTCCACCTCACCGACAAAGGCCGTGCCATGCGCGAGCCCATCGCAGCCATGTGGCAGGCCCTGGAGGAGACCTCCACGCGGAACCTGTCGGCACAGCAGACAGAGTCCTTCATCCGCACCGCCTACGCCGTCGCCGACGCGATCAACAGCCGCGGCCTTCCGCGGGAAGAGTCCGAGTAACTCCCCTCGCCTTGCACCCCGGTTCCGGCCTGGAGTGCGAATCGTTTCCGGCGTTCCTGCGAAGTGGACAGTGTTGCAGCGCACTCGGCTCACGAAGGCCCGTGCTGAACGGAGCCCGACTCCCCGACTGTCGGAAGAAGCCCGGTGAGCCGAGCCGGCGGATGTGGCGGGGCCCCGCTCACCCCCGTACGTGAGGCAGAACGGGGGTGAGCGGCCTCAGCGTCAGGCCAAGGGCGAGCTGTCCCGGTGGAAGCAGGACGGAACTCGTCCGGGGAAGGGCAACGGCCCCGCGGGACAGCGAGCCCTTCCACCGTCGCCGGTCGGCTGTACATCGCGGACCGCCGCACCACCCGCCTCCGCTCCGGATCACCTCCGACCTCGGCAGGCCCCGAAGGCCGGCGGTGACTCGCGCCCCGCGCCGCGGATCCGCCCACCACAGACCCGCCCCCTGAGCGACCCGGGTCGACGGCGCCCACGTCCGGCCACCGCTTCCCCGCCCACCCAATCCCCCCACTCCTGACCTGATGGAAAGTGAGACCCCCCCATGACCACCACCCTCCCCGTCCTCGTCGTCGGCGCGACCGGCTCCCTCGGGGGCAAGGTCGTCGACGAACTGCTCAAGCGCGGCAAGAACGTCCGCGCCCTGGTCCGGCCGACCACCGACGCGAGCAAGCTGGAAAGCCGGGGTGTCGAGATCGCCCGCGGCGACATGCTCGACCTCGACTCCCTTGTCGCCGCCATGAACGGCGCCGACGCCGTCATCACCACCGCCGCCGGCTACACCCGCGGCGGCAAGAACGCCCACGACATCGACACCGTCGGCAACGCCAACCTCGCCGAGGCCGCCCACCGCACCGGCATCCGACGCTTCGTCCTGACCAGCATCCTCACCAGCGACCAGACACCCCACGTCCCGCACTTCTGGCACAAGAAGATCGCCGAGGACAAACTCGAACAGCTCGGCGTCCCCTTCGTCGCACTGCGCCCCGGGGCGTTTCTCGACCAGATCGCGACCATGGCGGGCGACCCGATCGACAAGGGCCGCCTGATCTGGATGAGCAAGGCCACCGTCCCGCTGACCTTCGTCCACACCTCCGACCTCGCGGCCTACCTGGCGGCCGCCGTCGACGCCGAGGCCGACAACGGTGAGCGCATCGACATCGGCTGGGACCGTCCCGTCAGCATGCGCGAGATGGCCGACCTGATGGGCAGCCGGGCCGGAAAGAAGATCAAGGTGTGGGCCGTCCCTTCGATGGTCACCCGCGCCGCAGGAGCCGTCGCCGGCCGCTTCATGCCCCTGGTCAAGGACATGGCCGCGATGTTCAGCTGGTTCGACACCGGCCGCTACGTCGCCGACCCCCGTCGCCAGGAACAGCTGTTCGGTCCCGTCCCCACGGCCGAAGAGGCCCTCGCCCGGTACACCGACGAGCTGACCAAGACACGGCACCGGTGACCGGCCCGCATCCCGATCCCGCCGCCCGGGCGGGGGCCAACCGATGAGTGCAGGGACCGCTGTGACAGATCGCCATACGTTCCTACCGCACCCGGAATGGGACCTGCCGGGCCGACTGCAGCCAGGCCACCCGAACCGGCGCTGAGCTGGATGAAGCCCTCTCGGCAAGCCTCGCACCACAGTCGCTCCCCAGAGAATCGAGCGCGACGCCCGCAGCCCGACCGAGCTCGTCCAGCTTCGATTGCTCGCCTGCTTCGGCCTGCGCAGTTCTGCATCCGCCAACTTGAAGCCGCAGGTCAAAGGGCTGGTGTGACCGGTTCTCGGCGTGCTCTGGCTGGTGGCGGGCGGCAGTCTACGGAGTAGATCGTCTGTCAGCGGTTGACTTCGAGGTTGGTCAGAACGAGCAGGGCGCGCAGGAGGCGGGGGGTGCAGGCAGGGTCGATGCGGAGATTGGTGAGGATCCGTCAGTTCTTGAGGTGAGCGAAGCCGTGTTCGACCGGTGCGCGTCCGGTTGAGATGGGGCGCTGGGACGAATTGGACTGTTCGGCGATCGAATGATCGCGAGTGGGCACCAGGGTGCCGTCCACGATGAGCACGGTGTCCTTGCGGAACCGCCGACGAGGCTGGAGCACGAGCCGGGGGCCGAGGTGGTCAAATGATGCGGTCGGCCGCGGACTCGACCGATTACGGGACGCGCTTACTCAACGGTAAAACGACAACAAGTCACTCGATACGGAACGCCGGCGTTCCCGGAGGTGGTGGCCGGGGCCGCGCAGTTGCCGGACGCGACGGCGCTGGTCGGAGTTATGTGACCTGTACGGGTGGCTCGGACGCGGGGTGTCTCGGCCCAGGGCTCCTGTCTCTCACCCACGGTGCAAAGTAGCCGCGCGAGGCGGCCGCTCACCCTGCTCGTGGGCCTCGCGCAGCCGCTCGCGCTCGTCGAGCGCCTCCGATTCCAGCGCGCAGCGGCTTCCGAGATCCGGTCCGCCTCGGGGCGGCCAGGATCAGCCGTCGACCGTGACCGGGACGGTGACGGTGACGGTGACCGGGAACAGCCGGGCCGCCATGCCGGATTCGCCCTCCAACCGCACGGGCCCGTTTGGAGTCGTGATCACCTGGCTGGGAAAGGATTGGACGGGGTGCTGTCGGGCTTGTAGCTTGCAGTTTGACTGTGACAGTGACACCGCCCGAGGAGGTGAGACCCATGAACGCTGTATCGATGTGGGTGCTCCCCCTTCCCGTCACGGTCGGGCGATTGACGTAGTTGTCGCCGGGAGTGCCTCGCCAACAAGGCACTCCCGAAAGGCAACACCTATGCCCTCTCCGCAGTTCACCGCCGAGCCGTCGTCGGACGACACGGTCGAGCGCGACTTCACTGCGGGCGACGTCCCCGGACTCCGGTCGTCGGCCTCCGGCCCCGATCGCGCGCCCCTCCTGTTCGACGTGATCATTGCCGGGTGCGGGCCGACTGGCGCGATGCTGGCCGCCGAACTGCGGCTGCACGGTGTGCGGGTACTCGTTCTGGAGAAGGAAACCGAGCCCGTGTCATTCGTCCGCATCGTCGGTCTGCATATTCGCAGTCTCGAGCTGATGGCCATGCGCGGACTGCTGGATCGCCTTCGCGAACACGGAAGGCAGCGTCCGGCCGGCGGATTCTTCGCCGCCATCAACAAACCCGCGCCCCAGGGCCTGGATTCCGCGCACGCCTACCTGCTGGGCATCCCGCAGCCGGTCATCGTTCACCTGCTCGAAGAACATGCCACCCAACTGGGTGCGCAGGTCCGGCGCGGTTGCGCGGTGGCCGCCTTCGAGCAGGACGACGAGGGGGTGACCGTCGAGCTCGCCGACGGCGAACAGCTGCGTTCGCGCTATCTCGTCGGCTGTGACGGCGGGCGCAGTACGGTGCGCAAACTGCTCGGCGTCGGCTTCCCCGGTGAGCCCTCGCGGACCGAGACGCTGATGGGCGAGATGGAAGTGGGTGTACCGCAGGAGGAGATTGCGGCCAAGGTGAGCGAAATCGGCGAGACCAATAAGCGATTCTGGCTCAGGCCGTTCGGCGGAGGGGCATATAGCGTCGTAGTCCCCGCCGCGGGAGTCAGCGATCGCGCGGAACCGCTCACCCTCGAGGATTTCAAACAACAGCTGCGCACCATCGCCGGAACCGACTTCGGCGTGCACTCCCCGCGCTGGTTGTCCCGCTTCGGGGATGCCACCCGGCTGGCCGAACGCTATCGGGTCGGGCGAGTGTTTCTGGCCGGCGATGCGGCACACATCCATCCACCCACCGGCGGACAGGGCCTCAACCTGGGCATTCAGGACGCATTCAACCTCGGCTGGAAACTGGCCGCACAAATCCGCGGCTGGGCGCCGAAACCCCTGCTGGACACCTACCAAGCCGAACGCCATCCGGTCGCCGAGGACGTGCTGGACAACACCCGCGCCCAGATGGAACTGCACTCCACCGAACCGGGCCCGCAGGCCGTGCGCAGGCTACTCACCGAACTGATGGACTTCGACGAGGTGAACCGCTATCTGATCGAGAAGATCACCGCGATCGGCATCCGCTACGACTTCGGCGAAGGCCCCGACCTGCTCGGCCGCCGCCTGCCCGACATCGAGGTGAGACGCGGCCACCTCTACGCTCTGCTGCATCGCGGCCGCGGCCTGCTGCTGGACCGCACCGAACGCCTGACCGTCGGCGGCTGGTCAGACCGGGTCGATTACCTCGGGGATCCCACTGCGGTACTGGATCTTCCGTGCGTCCTGCTACGCCCCGACGGCCACGTCGCCTGGATCGGCGACGATCAGCAGGAGCTGGACGACCACCTCTCCCGCTGGTTCGGCAAGCCGGCCAGCTGACTTTGCCTGAGCAACCGAAAGGGCTTTGAGGAATATCGAACGGCCAGTGGCGACTGCCCATCTGTTTCGGCTGTTCCTTATCCCGTTCACTCTCTGCCAGCGGTTCGCTTTGCTCTGACAGGACGTTTTACGGACGGGAGGTGGGCGACTTGGCCCTCATCGGGCTCGTGCGCGTCAGCACGGACGACGATCGCTGGAACTCACGTGCGCCTGTACCCGGGCGGCGCCGGTCGAGCGCAGACGGCGCCCAGGACGCCCAGGACGAGACAGGCCGGGTCGCCCGGGAGGGTCCGGGCGATCTGCAGAAGCTCCTGCGGGGCGAGGCACCGGTTCGCGCCGCGTGACCGTGCTGGTTCTCGTGCAGGTCGTGGCTGCCCATGGGTGCGGGTCAGGCACACGGCGGTGTCAGTGTCGGCTGCGTCCTCTGGGGACTTGCCGCCGACCAGGGACCACATAGTGCGCTCGGCGGCGAGTTCCCTGGGGAGGTCCAGGGCGGAGCCGACTCGACCAGCCTCGCCGGCCCGGCCCGGCCAGGCCAGGGCCCGGGCCGGCCAGGCCAGGCCGAGTGCGGCCCCATGACCGCCAAGCACCGCCGTTCCTGCGTCCCGTCGACAGGATCGCAGCCGAGCCTGAAGGCGCCGACAGTCACCTTGCCTACACGAACGACGCTGTGCCGCGCACGGCCGGGAAGACCACGTAATGGTCCACTACGTCGTAACGAGCTTCTTCCTGGTCGTCTTCGAGGCTGACATGTACGACGCCTCGCTGGCTTCACCAAGGTGTAATCGACCGCACCGCGCCGAAGCGCGAGAGGGACTCCATCACGAGTCGGGCCTTCCTGGTGGGCGAGACGACGTTGATCGGCAACGTGTCGGACGTGGCACCGCTGCGGATGGAGAAGCCCATCGGCGCCGCCAGCTCGGCGTGGACGACCTGGGCGGCACCCCTCAGAAGACGACCACGATCGCCGCCTCCCCCTCTGCCTCCTCTGCGCCGGTCTGCCAGGCCAGATGCGCTTCCAGTCCTGATCTTCACCCTGCTGCTGAATCGCGCTCATTTCTCGCGGGGCCACGGGGAGATCCGTAGTGTCGGTGTCCACTCCCCATGACGACACCCAACTGGGCACATCTCCACCCAGTTCGGGACGAAGCCCGGGCCGAGCACTTCACCGCCCTCGGTGTGCAGACGGGCCGTGCCCTTGACCAGAATCCCGCTCGGCGCCCAGGACGGCTCCACCTGCAGGTCGTCGACCACGAACGCGGCCTGCGGATTGGTTCGCAGATGCCGCACGTACAGGCGCTCCTGACCGCGATCGTCCAGCATGTTCGCGCCGATCCTGACGGCGCCGCGTTCGGCGTCGAACTGGTATCCGACGGCACCACATACGGCTTGCCGGTTGTACGCCGCCTACCGGGACGTGTTGCGCGTCCTGTTCTCGATGGCCCCGCTCGACGCCTCCGCGGTCGGTGGCGCGATCCAGCGGATGGAACAGGGCCGGGCCGACGGGCCGGCCCGGCCCTGCCAGGGGCCTGGCCGCCCAAGAGGCGCTGCGTCCGGACGCCACCGCCGACCAGGCCCCCGACCTGTTGTGGCTGCTGACGAGCTTCGACGGCTTCGACCTGCTGTACACCGGCCGTGGCCTGTCCGTGGAGGAGACCGCGACGGCACTGATCACGACCGCCGAGCGCAGCCTGTGCCGATGAGGTCCGAGCCCGATCATCGGGCACAGGCAGGGACGAAACACGCAGTACAGGGGCCCTACGAGGCGGCTACCGGGACCTGGTGATCCGGAACACCAGCCGGTCGGGATGCCGCTTGCGCCCCGGATGCCGGACCCGGCGCTCCACCTTCGCCAGCAGCGGCTCAAACACCGCCCACGGCTCGTCGTAGTGCAGCGCGACCACCGGAGACCGTATCGCCGTTACCCTTCATGGTGTCAACGGCGTCACATAGCGGGCGCCAAACCACTGGAGGCAACACCCCGTGCTGATTGCTCAGCGTCCGTCCTTGACCGAAGAGGTCGTCGACGAGTTCCGCTCCCGGTTCGTGATCGAGCCGCTGGAGCCGGGCTTCGGCTACACCCTCGGCAACTCCCTGCGTCGTACGCTCCTCTCCTCGATCCCGGGTGCGGCGGTCACGTCCATCCGCGTCGACGGCGTTCTGCACGAGTTCACCACCGTGCCGGGCGTCAAGGAGGACGTCACCGACCTGATCCTCAACATCAAGCAGCTGGTCGTCTCCTCGGAGCACGACGAGCCGGTCGTGATGTACCTGCGCAAGCAGGGTCCGGGTCTGGTCACCGCCGCCGACATCGCGCCCCCGGCCGGTGTCGAGGTGCACAACCCCGACCTCGTCCTCGCCACGCTCAACGGCAAGGGCAAGCTGGAGATGGAACTGACGGTCGAGCGTGGCCGCGGTTACGTCTCCGCCGTGCAGAACAAGCAGGTCGGTCAGGAGATCGGCCGTATCCCGGTCGACTCGATCTACTCGCCGGTTCTCAAGGTCACCTACAAGGTCGAGGCGACCCGTGTCGAGCAGCGCACCGACTTCGACAAGCTGATCGTCGACGTCGAGACCAAGCAGGCCATGCGTCCGCGTGACGCCATGGCGTCGGCCGGCAAGACCCTGGTCGAGCTGTTCGGTCTGGCCCGTGAGCTCAACATCGACGCCGAGGGCATCGACATGGGCCCGTCCCCCACGGACGCCGCCCTTGCCGCCGACCTGGTTCTGCCGATCGAGGACCTCGACCTCACCGTCCGTTCGTACAACTGCCTCAAGCGCGAGGGCGTCCACTCCGTGGGTGAGCTCGTGGCGCGTTCCGAGGCCGACCTGCTCGACATCCGCAACTTCGGTGCGAAGTCGATCGACGAGGTCAAGGCGAAGCTCGCCGGTATGGGCCTGGGCCTCAAGGACAGCCCGCCCGGATTCGATCCGACCGCCGCCGCACTCGGTGCGGACGACGACGTGGACGCGGGCTTCGTGGAGACCGAGCAATACTGAACACTGCGCTGCGCCGGTCTAGCGACACCTGAGCGGAGACAGGAGAACATCCACGCTGTTCCCTGCCCGCTGGGCGACGTCGGCCGGATCCGCGCCCACGCACAACCCGGGAGGAAGGCAGCCGGCGACAACGCGGCGCAGCTCCGCCACTTCACGTGCGGTCCGCTGCTCGGCCAGCGTACGGTCGCCGGCTTCCGGCCTTGCCTGCTGTGCTCGTCACACGGCTGATCTGACGCGAGGCGACCTCGGTCGGCATCGACCACTCGGGGGCGTACGTCAGAGGCCCGACCGCAGAGAAGCTGGGGACAGCGTGGTGTGCGGGCCTCGGACCGGCCGACACTGCGCCACGCGATGACCCAGTGTCGGCGGTCGGGCCGGCGCCCGGGGCGGGACCCCCGCCCCGGGCGCCCCGGCGTCGGCAGCCGAACCCGTTGCGGCGGCCGGGGTGCAGCAGCCCGTGCCCTGCCAGGCGTCGCGGCCTTCCTTGACCGCGATGGCCGCGATGAACAGGGCAGCGACGGGATCGGCCCAGGACCAGTCGAGCGTGGCGTTGAGGACCAAGCCGACCAGGAGCACAGCGGAGAAGTACGTGCACCTGCTCCCTGCTTCGCCGCGAACCAGCCCAACAGCTCCGCTTGGTCGAGATCCGCGACAGCCTCGTAGCCCGCAGCAGCGGGCCCAGGCAGAGGGCTGGCTCGGCGAGATCGAAGGACTGGCGCGCCATCGGCGACCTCGCGCGCGCTGAACGCGGCGCGGCACTCGAGGTCGCGGTGGCCTGCTTCCGATCCCTCTCGGATTCGTAACCTCGCGGCTCGCGGAGCGGCTCGCGGAGGGGAATGCAGGATCGTTGCGGCAGAGGACCCTCTGACCTGTGCGTATGCGCCTCTGAGGTACTCCGGGAGGGGCGACCGTCCGCTGTACGTCCAGCGTCCCGCTTCGGGCGTCGTGCTATCGGGTTCACTGTCGGCACATGCTGCATGCGTGAGCGATGAGTTCGGGCGGCGGAACGGGTCTGCCCTGGCATGACTCGAATCATCGCTGACATCTCGGTCTCCCTCGACGGCTTCGTCACCGGGCCCGACCCCGGCCCGGACAACGGTCTGGGCACCGGCGGCGAGGCCCTGCACACCTGGGCGTTTTCCGACGACCCCGACGACCGCCGGGTCCTGCGCGAGGCGACCGCCCGTTCGGGCGCCGTCGTCCTCGGCCGCCACCTCTTCGACGTGGTCGACGGGCCGAAGGGATGGGACGACAAGACCGGCTACGGCGCCGGCGAGGTCGGCAAGCCCGCGTTCGTCGTCGTGACGAGCTCGCCACCGGAGTCGGTGCGGCTCACCGACCTCGACTGGACGTTCGTCACCACCGGTCTGCCCGACGCCGTCACCGCAGCGCGCGAGCGCGCCGAGACGGCGTCGTCGGACAGCGGCAAGGATCTCGACGTCGTCCTCATGGGCGGCGGCGCCACGATCGGCTCGGCGATCGACGCCGGGCTGGTCGACGCGCTGACGCTGCACCTCGCGCCCGTCGTGCTGGGTGCCGGGACGCCACTGTTCACCGGCGGAGCGCCACGCACACTGGTGCAGCAGAGCGTGACCTCGACATCGACCGCGACGCACCTGACCTACGACGTCCTCCCGGTGATCCGATGACCACCGTCAACGTCAATGAGATCGCCTTGGGCATCGAGTCGTTCGGTGACGACGACGCGCCACTCGTCCTGCTCGCGGGCGGGACGACGATGCTCTCCTGGCCCGACGCGCTGTGCGAGCGCCTCGCCGCCGGTGGGCGCCGCGTGGTGCGCTACGACTTGCGCGACAGCGGAGAGTCGACGACGGCGGACCCGCAGGCGCCCGCCTACACCCTGCGCGACCTCGCCGCCGACGCGGCGGCCCTTGCTGACGCGCTCGGCGGCGGGCCCGCGCACCTCGCGGGGATCGGCGTCGGTGGGATGGTCGCCCAGGTGGCCGTGCTCGACCATCCGGGCTCGTTCTCGGCGCTCACCCTGGCCGGCACCCGCGCGGTTGCGCCCGGCCCGCCCGACGACGACCTCCCCGACCATGACCAGGCGACGATGAGCCGGCTGTTCGCGCATCCGATGCCCGACTGGACCGACCGCGAGGCGGTGGCGGAGTTCGCCGCCGCCGGCGCGGAGATCCTCGGCGACGACCCCGTCGCCGCACGCGCGATCGCCGCGCGCATCTGGGACCGCACGCCCGGCACCGCGCCCCCAGTCCAGATGGCCAACCAGCTGGGCATGGTGTTTTCCAGGCTCGACTGCAAACCCCGCTGGCGCGAGCGCCTGCCCGAGATCGAGACCCCCACGCTCGTCGTCCACGGCCGCCGCGATCGGTTCTTCCCCGTCGGCAACGGCGAGGCGATCGCGCGCGAGATCCCCGGGGCGCGGCTGCTCGTCCTCAAGGAGGCCGCCACCGCGATCCCCGATGCGGCGGTCGACGAGGTCGCCGATGCGATGCTCGCGCTCGGGTAGAGGGCGGCGCATGCCGCGCGGGTATGGCATCCGCGCGGCAGCGGGCGTCGGAGGCACGACCCGGCCGTGCGCCCGCGATCGGCGCCCGCGGATGACCGGCTCCACGGAACAGTCCACCGACGTCCCTGATCAGCGGATCTACAAGGCCGCGGCCGTGGTCTCCATCGACCTGAGTGGCTGCCGTACGGCAACGGCTCCACTCCCGGTGTCCATTACGCCTTCCGGGCGAGTCCGCCGTGCTCGGCGATGACCTCCGGGGTGGGCGAACCGGGCTCCGGGCGCCACTGCGTTACCGAGACGACGCCGGGTTCGAGGAGTTCCAAGCCGTCGAAGTACGTGGTGATCTCGTCGACGGTGCGCAGGATGTACGGGACGGCGCCGCTGTTGTTGTAGGCGTCCTGGGCCTGCTCGAAGACGGGGTCGATGCCGCGTGACCCGTCGTTGATGGAGAGGTAACTGCCCGAGGGCAGGGCGTCCATCAGCCGGGTGACAATGGAGCGGGCCTGATCGTAGTCGGCGACGTGGCCCAGGATGTTGCTGAGGATCAGCGCGGTGGGGCGGCCGAAGTCCAGTGCCTCGGCGGCGGCCGCGATGATGCGGTCCGGGTCCGTCACGTTGGCGTCGATGTAGGCGGTCGCGCCCTCGTGGCTGGAGTACAGCAGGGTGCGGGCGTGGGCGAGGACCATCGGATCGTTGTCGACGTAGACGATCCGCGTCTCGGGGGCGAGCCCCTGAGCGACCTCGTGGGTGTTCTGAGCGGTCGGAAGGCCGGTGCCGATGTCCAGGAATTGCCGGATGCCCGCCTCGGACACGAGATACGTGATGTTGCGGCGCAGGAAGGCACGGCTGCAGCGGGCGATGGTGACGATGCCGGGGAAGACTGCCGTGTACGCGTCACCGGCCTCCTCGTCGACGGGATAGTTGTCCTTACCGCCGAGCCAGTAGTTCCAGATACGGGCGGAGTGCGGAACCGACGTGTCGATCTTCTGATGCTTCGCTGGTTCGGGCGTCGTCACAGGGTCGGTCATAGCTCGCGTCCGTCCTTCAACCGAGGCGTGGATCATTCACGGCACAACCTACGTCCGAACACCCGGCGTATGCCCACTAGTTCAGGTTTTCCGGCTCGTCGGTCAGCGACGTCCGGTCCCCGACCCACCCGAGCCGTTCCGCCGATCAAGCGCACAGGCGCTCAGCAGCGCTGGTCATGGAGGGCTGAAATTCACTCAACGAGGTAAGGGCCGACGACACGCAGGGCGTAGCCGCCACGGAAACTCGGCCACCACCAATCAAGCCGCGAGGGTCACTGGCGCCGTCGACGCGGCGGGAAATGCCTTGCCGGGATCGAACTTCTGCCCGGTCTGCGCCAGTGAAAGTGGTGGAGGCATCCGAAGAAGCGATCTATCGCGTGGCGCAGGGATGCGTCGACGAGGACCCGAGGCCGGCCCAGGCGTCGGCCGCGTGAGAATGCGGCTTGGAGGAGCCGCTGATGCTGAAGAAGCGGTACTCGGCGCACCACACCGAATCCTGGTCCGAGGGCCCTAGAGACGGGGTGGCCTGTGGAGAGACGGGCTTGTCCACGGCCTTGGCCGCCGTGCCATGGAAACAAGCTGACGTAGCAGCAGGCGTGACGGGTGGCTTCACCGTTCTGGGAGGCGAGCGCATGCGTAGCTCGTCAGCCCTTCGGACAGAACCACACCGCGGTCTCGTCCAGAGCTGGGGACCGTTGTTGCGGATGTCGTTGGCGGCCAGGGAGACAGGCCGGGCGTCCGCATCAACCAACGTTCGACCTGGCGCATCTCCATCCCTGCCCCGCCCCGCCCCAGCCGACAGTGGGGCGCGCTCGGTAGGAAGCGCATGGCCTCCGACCGCGAGCCCCGGCCCCGCCACCGAGCGACCTACACCCGGCCGCACGGGGTCCGGCGCCTGTTCGCCACCACGACCTGGCCAAGGACAAGCTCTACAGCCACATCAAGTCGAAGAAGAAGCAGACGGGGTTTTCTCGGATACTGCCGCTGCCTGCGCAGCCTGCGCCCACCCGAGATCCGCAATGCCGGGCATGCCCGAGCGGCGCACGCACGACTACCGTCCTCAACGGCGCCATGATCCTCTCTGTCAGGCGATGTTCACGAGGCTCGACGGCGCTGAGGCGGGGCCGGTCTACTGCGACTCCGGGGCCGCGGCTTCCAGATCCTCGATACTGCCGGACATGATCGTGCGGATGTGCTCGGTGATGTATGGGGCCGGCCAGTCCCACCAGGCGACCGCCAGAAGGCGGGCGATGTCTTCGTCGCCGAAGCGACTGCGGATGAGTCTGGCGGGGTTGCCGCCGACGATGCCGTAGTCGGGGACGTCGTCGACAACGACGGAGCCGGAGGCGATGACCGCTCCGTGGCCGATGCGGACGCCGGGCATCACCATGGCCCGGTATCCGAACCAGACGTCGTTGCCGACCACGGTGTCACCGCGGCCGGGCAGGGCTGTGATCAGGTCGAAATGGTCAGCCCAGGAGCCGCCCATGATCGGGAAGGGGAACGTCGAGGGACCATCCATACGGTGGTTGGCACCGTTCATGATGAAGCGCACGCCCTCGCCCAGCGCGCAGAATTTGCCGATGACCAGCTTCTCCGGCCCGTAGTGGTACAGCACGTTGCGGGTCTCGAACGCGGTCGGGTCGTCCGGATCGTCGTAGTAGGAGAAGTCTCCCACCTCGATCAGCGGCGATGTGACCAGTGGTTTGAGCAGGACGACCCGAGGTTGGTCGGGCATCGGGTGCACCACGGTCGGATCGGCAGGAACAGCTGGCATCACGGTCGGCTTCCTCACACGTCGCAGACTGCTTGTGCCCATGATCGCAACCTGCGCCCCGGCGTCGCCACCGCATTTTCCGCGACGGCGCCCTCACCGCCGTCGCGAGAGGCGACAGGGGAGCGCACCGTCGCACACCCGCATCGATGACCCGCCCACTCCGCCGCGGTCCTGCGCGATCACTGAGGAGGCACCGCGCACCCGCCGTCGGCTACCGCATGCGCCAGGCCGGTGCCCGCGTCCAGGTCACCCACCACCACATCAACCGGCCGCCGGTCCCCCACACATACCCGCCATGCCCGAGGCCCGACTGACGGGGTTCACCAGCTGATTCCGGCCGCCACCGGCAGGTGGTCACTCCCCGTGGCCGGCAGCGACCACGCGCTCTCCGGCTTCACGCCGCGGACCAGGATCTGGTCGATCCGCACCACCGGGAACTTGGCCGGCCAGCTGAAGCCGAAGCCGTCCCCGGCCGCGTCCTGGGCAGAGCGCAGCTGCGAGGCGATGTCGGCGAACGCGCGGTCGTCCATGGTGCCGTTCAGGTCGCCGAGCAGCACCACGCGCTCATTCTGTTCGGCGGCGATTGCCTTGCCGAGCGCCTGCGCGTTTCTGTCCCGCGAGTCCGTCCAGAAGCCCGTCCTGGGAGTCACCCGTGCGGACCCCAGGTGGGCCACATACACCGCCAGCGGACCCTGGTCCGTGGCCACCGTGGTGCGCAGCGCCCGGTTGTCTGCCATCTTGACGTCGGCCGGCTTGGTGTCCGCCAGCGGCCCGACGTCCTGTTTGATGTCGACCGGCTGGGTGTCCGACAGCGGCAGCTTGCTCCACAGCCCGACCGTGCCCTGCACCGTGTGGTACGGGTACGCCTTCGCCAGGCCCTTCTCGTACGTGCCCCGGGCCTGCTCGGTCATCTCCTGCAGGGCCAGCACGTCCGCGCCGGAGGCGGCCAGGTCGCGGGCGGTGCCGGCCGGGTCGGGGTTGTCGGCACCGACGTTGTGGCTGGCCACCGTGAGGTCGCTGCCCGGGTGGGACTTGTCGCTGAGCAGCCCGCCGAAGAGGTTCAGCCACACCATGACCGGCAGCAGCAGCGCGGCCACCGCGGAGGCGGAGCGGCGCAACAGTGCCCCGGCAAGGAGCACCGGGACGAACAGGCCGAACCACGGCAGGAAGGTCTCCACGAGGCTGCCGAGGTTCCCGACCCGGTTCGGGATCTTCGCGTGCAGCAGCATGAGCAGGCCCAGCAGTAGGGCCAGCGCCGCGAGCACCGGGCCCCGCTTCCAGGGCCCCGACCGGAAGCCGGTGCGGATCGCCCGGCGGATGCCCGCGCGCCAGGCACCGGAGCCGGCTCCCCAGCGGCCGGAGCCGTCCCGTCCGGTCTCCGTCGTGCCCGCCGAGTCCGCCGCGTCCACCTGCGTCATCGTCTGTCCTCGCTCACTGCCGGTCACTGCTGCATTCTCGGGTCCTGGGTGGGGTCGGCATACATGCGCGGGCAACGACGGTCGATCGCATCGGCGCGCAATTCGTAGTGCCAGGGTTCGTTCTCGTAGATCTGGCACAGCCCGTACTCGGCACCGTGCTCGGACAGCCACTCCGTCGCATCGGATTTCCCTATGTCGACCGCGTCCCCCGACACGTGAGGAGACGTCGTCGCGGTGGCCACCCATCGGGCGGCCTCCTCGTCCGACCCGTACCTGAAGACCGCCTCACGAAGAAGCTCCTCCTGGTACTCCGGGGAACGCCAGCCGCTGTTGACGTAGAACTCGACTCCGTCGTCCGCGGCAGCCGTCGCAGCCTGGCGGAGGGCCTTGAGCAGACCTGGATCGAGGTTGGCCACAGCCGGAATCGCGTCGTCGAAGACCGTCACGCCATCGGGAACGACACCGTCGGCCGCACCGAACGCACCGAGCGCACCACGGTGTTCACTCCGAGGTGCATGCGAGGGTGCTGCGGCCGAGGGACTCGAAGGCGACGAAGACGGCAAGGAAGGCAAGAAGGGCAAGAAGGGCAAGGAAGGCAATAAGGACAAAGAAGGCAGGGAAGACGAAGAAGGAGACGAGGACTGCGGCGCCCGGTAGCCGAGGACTGCGGCGATCACTGCTGAGACGACCAGCAGACCGACGACCATCAGCCGGCGAACCCGGCGGGTCGTTGTTCGTGCTGAGGGTGGGGTTCGACTCATACCGCCAGTCAAGGCAGCGCGGTGTTGCCGGCACGTATGCGGTTTTCGATATGTCGACGATATGCGCCGACTCGTAGCCTTGATGACATGCGTGTGTTGATCGTCGAGGACGAGCTCTATCTGGCAGAAGCCATCCGCGATGGTCTACGCCTGGAAGCGATCGCCGCCGACATCGCAGGTGACGGCGGCACCGCTCTGGAACTGCTGAGCATCAACGCCTACGACATCGCCGTCCTCGACCGCGACGTTCCCGGGCCCTCAGGTGACGAGGTCGCCCAACGCATCGTCGCCTCCGGCAGCGGCATGCCGATCCTCATGCTCACCGCCGCCGACCGTCTCGACGACAAGGCCACCGGGTTCGAACTCGGTGCCGACGACTACCTCACCAAACCGTTCGAGCTTCGAGAGCTCGTCATGCGGCTCAGGGCGCTCGACCGCAGGCGCGCCCACAACAGACCACCCGTGCGAGAGATCGCAGGCCTGCGGCTGGATCCGTTCCGCAGAGAGGTCTACCGCGACGACCGCTACGTCGCGCTCACCCGGAAACAGTTCGCCGTGCTCGAAGTCCTCGTCGCCGCCGAAGGCGGTGTCGTCAGCGCCGAAGAACTCCTGGAACGCGCGTGGGACGAGAACGCCGACCCGTTCACCAACGCCGTGCGCATCACCGTCTCGGCACTGCGCAAGCGTCTCGGCGAACCCTGGATCATCGCCACCGTGGCCGGTGTCGGCTACCGCATCGACACAGCGCCCGGCACCGGACGTGAGGGAGAAGACCGTGGATAGAGCCCCTGGTTTGAGTGTCCGCCTCAAACTCACCCTCAGCTACGCCGGGTTCCTCATGGTTGCCGGTGCCTTGCTGCTCGCCGCGGTGTGGTTGTTCCTCCTGCGTTATGTCCCCGACCGTGCGATGCTCATCAACCCCGATGACCTGCCCGGGAATGGTGTTTTTCCCGTCCGCTCCGCCCTCCTGGACGTTTTCGCTCCGAGGGCAGCCGCAGTACTGGCGTTCCTGCTGGTGTTCGGCCTCGTGGGAGGGTGGGTCCTCGCCGGCCGCATGCTCGCCCCGCTGACCCGCATCACCGAGGCCACCCGTCTGGCCACGAACGGATCGCTCTCCCACCGGATCCGGCTGCCGGGCCGCAAGGACGAGTTCCGGGAACTCGCTGACGCCTTCGACACGATGCTGGTACGGCTTGAAGCACATGTCGCCGAACAGCAGCGATTCGCGGCCAACGCCTCTCATGAGCTGCGCACCCCGTTGGCGATCTCGAAGGCCCTTCTCGATGTGGCCCGCACCGATCCGAACCGCGACACCGGCGAACTCATCGACCGCCTGCACGCCGTCAACACCCGGGCGATCGCCCTCACCGAGACGCTGCTCCTGCTCAGCCGCGCCGACCAACGGTCCTTCACCCGCGACCACGTCGACCTGTCCCTCCTGGCGGAAGAAGCCACCGAAACACTCCTCCCCCTCGCGGAAAAACATGGCGTCACCATCGAGACCAGCGGCGACATCACCCCCACGATCGGATCGCCGGCGCTCCTGCTGCAGCTGACCACGAACCTCGTACACAACGCGATCGTCCACAACCTGCCTGAACAGGGCACCGTGTGGGTCCACACCGGCGTCCAGTCCAAGACCGCGGTGCTCACTGTCGAAAACACCGGCGGGCAGCTCACCCCACAGCAGGTCTCGCCCCTCACCGAACCGTTCCAGCGCGGCACCGAACGCATCCACACCGACCAGGCAGGCGTCGGCCTCGGCCTGACCATCGTCAGAACCATCACGCACGCACACGACGGAACACTCACCCTCACCCCGCGCCCTGCCGGTGGGATCCGCATCACCGTGGAACTCCCCGCGGTATCCGCTCATACCGACAGGTAGTCAACGACCACGGGAGCAATGCGCCGCCTTCGTTCACCGGCTCACCGCTCACCAAGTACGACCCGACAGACCGCGACGAACACGGCAGTTACATCGGCACTCAGGACGCGATCAGCGAGACTGGGGTCGGTCGAGGCGGCCAACTTGCAGGCGATTGCCGCGTTCGCCGAGGGCACCGGCGTCTACCGCCTGACGTACGTGAGCCGGGGATCGCCAGCACTGCCACGGCGCCGACCGTCTCGGTCTCCCGGCGCGCGCCAGGGACCATACGCCGAGCATGCCGCCGACCGCGAGCTGGTAGAGCAGGTTGCCCACAAGGGGGCGCGGGGCCGGACATGTCAGCGGTGGCGGTGTGAGAAGACCAGGACCAGGATGGAAGCCGAACGCGCCACCAGCGCCGCCCGTGCCTGACCGCGCAGAGTCCGAACGCCGCCTCATTGGCCCAGGAAATTCCACGCCAAGATCGGACAGTCCCTGACCGGGATCGCCCGCGAGGCACACGGTCTTGCCAGGCCGGACCGTGCTCCGCGCGGACAGCGGCCAGCGGACGGCGGACGGACTGGCCGGGCCGGCGCCAGTGCGCACGGGATGCAGTGAGGGCGCCCGAGGTGATCAGGTGACGGGCTCCAGCCGGACACAGCACCGGCCTGGGCTCGGCACCAGGCAGGCCGTGTATCCGGACTCGCCCAGCCCGTGAAGAACCCCGCGCAGCAGGTGCAGGTTCATACCGCACACGGTCTGCGTGTGCTCACGGGCCAGGGCGTGGAAGGGGCAGTTGGCCAGCACAACGGTGCCTTCCTCGTGCCGTGGCTCGAACCCGTACCGCTCCAGCAGGTCGAAGAGGCGTGCGCTGTTCTGCCCACCCAGGTGTGTGCCGAGTTCTTCTGCCTTGCGGTGCAGAACCTCCGTCACCGGTTCACCGGTTGCGCCGGATTCCTCCACGGCCTGTGCGAGGAGCCGCCCGGCCAGTTCGTACCGGCGGTCGGGCAGACTGACCGCGATCTGCTTCGACGAGCGCCGATACAGCTTTGCCGGCCTGCCCGCCCCCGGCCCGGTACGGCCGCTGCGTCGTTCGTAGACCACGTCCAGCAGGGACTCATCGGCGAGCCGGTCGAGGTGGAACGCCGCAGTCTGCCGCGCCAGGCCCAGGGCGGCGGCTGCCTCGTCTCGGCCGACGGGCCCCGACTGGCGCACCACGTGGTCGTACAGGCGCCTGCGCGTCGGCTCATCCAGAGCAGCGATGGCGGAGAGGTCGGCGTCGCGTACTTCGTTCGGGATGTCCACGAACACCAGTGTAAAACCCACGGCCATTGACTAAAGAAAACTTCCGCGCTTCTATAGTTAATGAAAGCTGTCAATAGAAGGAGAGGCCGCCATGTTGTCCTCCGCAAACACCAGCACGACGTCCGCCGCCCCGCGGCGTGCGCTGCTCGCCGACCCCGGCTACCAGGCGTTCCTGGTCCTGCGCACCGCCTTCACGGTGGCGCCGATCCTCTTCGGGCTGGACAAGTTCGCCAACCTGCTCGTGGACTGGCCCATGTACCTCGCGCCGTGGATCAACGACTTCGTCCCCGGCAGCGCCCAGGCGGCCATGTACGCGGTGGGCGCGATCGAGATCGCGGCAGGCATCGCCGTAGCCCTCGCGCCCCGCTTCGGAGCCTGGCTGGTGGCCGGGTGGCTGGCGGGCATCATCGTCAACCTGCTGACCATCCCCGACTACTACGACATCGCACTGCGCGACTTCGGCCTGCTCCTCGGCGCCGTCGCACTCGCGCGCCTCGCCGAGCGCTACCACGGCAAGCGGCAGCACTGAACAGGTACGGCGCACTGTGAACGCCTCCGGCGGGTGGTCTCCCATGGGTGCCACCCGCCATGGCTCGTAGACGCAAGCCTGAGCGGAAAGCTCTGTTGTCTCGGCCTGCGTCGGTGCCGGAACACGTCGTCAGTGGGCCAGGGGCCCGCGGACCGCTTCGGGTCCGCCTGACGTGTCGAGGCCCCGCCGCATCACCACCAGGCGCAGACCTCGTGCCAGGTCCTCGGTCTCCCGGCGCGCGCCAGAGAGCAGCGCCGGCGCGGCGCGGCCTTCGTTGCCGGCGGACTCTCAATACAGCAGTGCGCCGCGCCGGAGTCACGGTGAACTCACCGAGGCTGCCGTCGGCGTTGCGGACGCCCTGCCACCAGCCGTCGTCGAGATCGACGTACTGGTAGCCCGCTGCCGCCATGCCGGAGGAGACCAGGGCGTCCGTCTGCTGCTTGATGGCCTCGTAGTCGATGCTGCGGGCGAAGCTGTTCCAGGACGTCCAGGCCATCGGCGGCGGGCTGACGGCTGCCTGCGTGGTGCTGACCGCGGCCGGCTCGGCGGACAGCGGTGCCGACGACTCGTGGCCGGCTACCGCCGTCAGGCCTGCCAGGCCGAGGGCCAAGGCGACGACCCGCAGGGTGACACGTCTGGCTCACCCTCGTACGGAACCGTGCGCCATACGGGTGTCCTCCCTCGTCAGTATCCGACGCGGAAAGTGGCGTCCTGCCGCTCCGTGGTCGTGGAGATCGGGTCGATGCGCAGCACGTAGTTCGAGTGGCGGATGTACCGGGTCGAGTAGTTGTACGACCGGAACGACGCCCAACTCGCGTCCGCCAGGCCCGCCGTGCGGTAGAAGGTCGCGTCCGCCGAGAACGTCGACGTGCCGTCGTTGACGTCGAGTTGGAGCTGGTAGTTGTAGTGGCGCAGGTACCGCGTCGGGAACTTGACCGACTGGAACGAGACGCCGGCGGGGTCGGCGAGACCGGGGACGAGCTTCCACTGGGAGTCGGAGGGCGGGTCGATGGGGTACTCGTCGATGCGGCCGATGTAGTTGGAGTGGCGGATGTAACGGGCCGGAAGGTTGTAGGACTTCAGGCGGTTCCAGGCCGGCGCGCCCCACTTGGTGATGAGGTTGTCGTACTGGGCCGTGGTGATGGTCGCGATGCCGCAGTGCTTGGAGTTCAGGGGCTGGGTGTAGGTCTTCTGGTCGAGGGCGGTCCAGGTGCCCGAGGCGAGGTCGGTGGACTGCCAGGCGTAGAAGACGCCGTTGGGGGTGTAGGTGTCGCCCCACAGGTACCAGGTGCTGGACGTCAGAGACTTGACGAGGGTCGGGGCCTCGGTGCCGCCGTGGGCGACGCCCGTGGTGAACTCCTTGAAGCTGCCCGGGTCGAGGGAGGTGGATCGTGCCCCGACGAGCGTCTGGTTCTTCTTGAAGTACAGGTAGTTGACGCCGTTGACGCCGACGGCCATGTCGCCGTCGATCACGTCGTAGCCGGGGTCGAAGAAGACCTGGGGAGCGGAGGCGGTGAGGAAGTCGGTCGTGTAGTTGACCATGATGACGTTGTGGCCACTGCTGTTGACGGCGGAGTAGATGATCGCGTACTGGCCGCGGCCCGCGTCCCAGAACGCCTCGGGCGCCCAGCTGTGCGTGTTCATGTCGTGCAGCTTCAGCCGCCGGTAGCCGGTGAAGGTGCGCAGGTCGGCCGAGTCCCACACATGGATGTACTGGCTGACGTAGTTCCAGTCGGTGCCCTTGAGGTCGGTGGCGAGGACCACGAAGGTGCCGTCCTGCTTGCGCAGGATGAACGGGTCGCGCAGGCCCAGCGCGCCGGCGGTGGGGGTGACCACCGGGTTGTTCTGGTTGAGCGGCGTCCAGTTCAGCGAGTCCTTGCTGACGGCGAGATGGAGGCCGTAGTCGGTCCCCTCGCCAAGGCTGGTCGACTCGGTGAAGTAGCACATCACGTACGCCGAGTCGGCGGCGTACGCGGTGCCGGCACCGAGGGTCAGGGCGCCGGTCACGGCCAGAGGCGTGGCGGTGGCCATGCCGAGGAAGTGACGGCGGGAGGGGGCGGGGCGGGGAGTCATGCGCGCTCCAAGGGGTGTGCGGTGCCCTCAAGGTGACGATCAGTCGGAGAAACTGACAGTTTTGGTCGATATACCGAACGGAGTTCGGGGAGTCGGTCAGAAGGTAGAGTCACGCCATGAGCGCGTCAATCACTCTGTCCAATCTTTGTGATTCCTGTATCTCCCCTAACGCGCGTGCCCCTGCCGGAAAACGCGGCAGTGAAGGCACTTGGTGAAGAGTGCGGTGTGGGAACGATGCGCCACGGCGACCTCAGGATGAGGCGGCGCAGCCCGATCCGGCCCGGGGCGCGCGGACGCCTGCTGCTCGCCAGGGCGACCCAGCCGACGGCGCCCGCTGACGAGGAGCCAGTTTGGTCGGGAAGCTACGGATCAGGCTGCTCGGTGTGGTCGGTCAAGGCAGGATCTCGACGTACCCGTCGGTTCCGTGCACGCGGATCCGCTGCCCGTCCCGGATCAGCCGCGAGGCGTGCTCCACGCCCACGACGGCCGGCAAGCCGTACTCCCGGGCGATCACTGCGCCATGGGTCATCAGACCGCCAACCTCCGTCACCAGGCCCGCGATTCCGACGAACAGCGGCGACCAGCTGGGGTCCGTGGACGTCGTGACCAGGATGTCGCCCGCTTCGAGATCGGCCTCCGCCATGTCAAGGATGACGCGGGCCCGTCCCTCGATGGTCCCGGCGGAAACCGGCAGGCCGATCAGGGCCCCGGCCGGCACGTCGTCGCGCCGGTACGCCCCGGTGACGGCCTCACCGTCCGAGGTGAGCACCCGGGGCGGTGTGAGCGCGTGATAGGCCCGGAACGCCTCCTTGCGCTGCTGGACGAGCTGGTCATCCACCTGGTTCGAGCGCACGACGTCGTGGAGTTCCTGGAAGGTGAGGTGGAAGATGTCCTCCTTCTCAGGAAGCACGTTGGCCTGCACGAGACGCTCGGCCTCCTCCAGCAGGGCCTGCTTGTAGACGAAGTAGCGGCTGACGATGGCGTACTTCGGGTACTCCCGGTACCCGATGAAGGTTCGGACCCGGTCGATCATCCGCTTGGTCTCGTCGGCCTTCTGCTCCCCGTCCGGCAGAGCCCGCAAGCGTGACAGCACGTCCTGTTCCTTCTTCCGCGCCTTCTGCCGCCCTTGCTCGAAACGCCGCTGGGCGGCACCCGGCTCGAAGTTCCTGACGTTGTCGAGGATCACGGGCACGAGCGTGGTGGGGCGCTCGCGCCAACGTGGCCTCGTGATGTCGATCTCGCCGACGCAGCGCATGCCATACCGGTCGAGGTAGCTCTCGATGGCGTCGCGCGCTTCGGTCCCGCCCGCGAGCTTCGCCAGCTCGTCCAGGAAGCCCTCCCCCTCGACGCCCTGCAGGAATGCCACCACCTCCGCATGCGGGCGGATCACATCCGCGACGTCGAGCAGCGCCAGTCCCATCTCGGAGGTGACGTTGCCGGGGGCGGACAGGGTGAGCGTGTCAGCCGCGTTCTTCTCGCCCAGCCACTCCAGCAGCTTGTCGTTGAGCCACCACGTGGCCTCCATCCCCGCCATGATCGCCTGAAGGTTCAGCGGATCACCGAGGACCCGCTTGTGCTCCTCGAATGCTTCCAGCAGGAAGTCGAACAGCGCCGGTCCGGTCTTCGTCCGGATGTCGCGCTCCAAGGCGGCGATGGACGCCTGGCTGCGCTCCATCAGCTCGGTGACGATGGCCGGATCGGTCTCGATCGGGGCGGACGCATCGCCGGCCGACGGCGCGCCGGGACCCGTGTCCGGGAGCGACGGGACGAAATCGTCGCGGTCGAGGACGGTCTCCAGAGCGTCCCTGATCAGGGGATCGCCTCTTCCCATGGCGTCCAGGAGGCCGGCGCGGCTCGCGGGCGAGGCCAGGCGCCGGGTGACGTCGACGAACAGCCTCCCGCCGGCCTCGTGCATCGGCACCATGGCCGTCAGCTGCCACACGGAGAGCCCCAGAGGCTTCATGGGGTCGGTCATCATCTGCCCGTGACCAACGGAGACGTAGACGTGATTCTCCTGGTCACCTGTCTTGGGGACGGGGAACAGCGTCGTGATCGGCCGGCTCTGAACGATCTGGAAGCCATCGTCGACCAGGCACCATTCGATGTCCTGCGGGCGACCGAAGTGCGCTTCGATCCGCCGCCCGAGCTGCGCGAGCCGCACGACCTGCGCATCCGTCAGCGCCGGCTGCTCCTGCCGGTGCGAGTCGACCGCCACTTCCCGCGTACCGCCGGCCGGCAGGGCGTGAACGGCACGCTGTTTGGCGGCGATCGCCTTGGCGACGACTTCGCCGTCTCGCACCTTGAAGACGTCCGGATTCACCAGGCCGGAGACCAGAGCCTCGCCGAGCCCGAACCCGGCGTCCACGGTGGCGACCTTCCGGTTGCCCGTGACGGGGTCGGCGGTGAACAGGATGCCGGCAGCCTGCGGGAACACCATCTGCTGCACGACCACGGCCATGTGGACCGTACGGTGGTCGATGCCGTTTCGCCGGCGGTAGGTCACGGCCCGCTCGGTGAACAGCGAGGCCCAGCACCGGCTGACCTGCTGCAGGATCGCCGTCGGCCCCACGACGTTCAGATACGAGTCGTGCTGGCCGGCGAAGGAGGCCGTCGGCAGGTCCTCTGCCGTCGCGCTGGATCGGACGGCGTAGGCAGCTTGCTCGCCGCCCTGGGCGAGCGCGCGGGCGATCGCCGCCGCGACATCGCCCGGGATGGCAATCCCTTCGATGGTCCGGCGAATCTGCGCGCTGAGCGTGCGGATCGCCTCCCGGTCGTCCGGGTCCAGGCGCGACAGCTGATCGAGCCGATCGTCGATCGACGGCCCTTCCTCCATGATCCGCCGGAAGGCGTCCGTCGTCACGCAAAAGCCACCCGGCACACGGATGCCTTCGATCCGCGACAGCCTGCCCAGGTGTGCGCCCTTTCCGCCAACGACGGCGACCTTCGTCTCGTCAACCTCTTGAAGACCCAACACGTACGGCTCGATCACTGCGACACCTCCGAGGCAGCCGTGCTCCGTTGCACTGCGGTGGCCGATCGAATCACCGGCTCCTCCAACTCTGTCGAACCTCTTGTCGAGCACGTCCTCATCCCTGGTTGCCTTCCCTCTGACGAGTCGGCCGACCGCTCCGCCCAGGCGGGCGGCGCGCACCTCCGTGCCTCCGCGCCAGCGCCAGCAACCGCACCTGCCGGTCCCGCCAGTGCTTCGACGTCACCGCGTCCCCATGCGTCGCCAACAACACACGCACGTCGTGCTCCCATCTCCGCAGGTTGGGGCATCGGCCGACGATTCTCCGCCGTGACCCGGGTCTTGCGGCAAGCCCCCCAGCGCGCTATATGTTGAGAGTGGCAAGGAGAGAGTTCTCCTTGCCTTTTGCAACGGCCGCAGTGAGCAGGGCGGCGGCAGGCCACCAGAGCGTGAGCGGGGCGTACAGGACCGCCCAGCCGCCCACTGTGAGGGCCGTACGTGCGGCGGTGACCTCGGTCCCTACCTGACCGGACAGACGGAGCCAAAGGCACGGCCACACGACGCGAGGTCGAGGCGCAGCTCGTGGTTCAAGCGGATCGCGACTGGCGAGGCTCGGGACTTCGAGGCCGAGCTGCTGGAGTGGTGGGCGGCCTTCGCCCGGACCGACGGCGCTGTGCCGCCGCCGGGTGCCGACACACCTGGGTGACGTACAACCGGCCTTCGCGGCACCGTTCTTGCGGCGGTGTGACGCCTCACTGGCGGTCGTCGCCAACCTAGGACCAGACGCGAAAGCAGCGCACCCCTTCTACTCCTTCCCTCCGATCGCCTCGACCGGCCGAATCCTCAGCAGCACCCGCGTCGGCACCATCGTGCCCGCGGCCGCCAGCACCGCCGTCGCCCCCGCGATCGCCAGACAGCCGAGACCGGACACGGCCGGCCACGGCGAGTCGCTCAGTGCCAGGGACACGAGGATCAGCGGGAACGCGGACAGCAGCGTCCCGATTCCCACCCCGGCCACGATGACGATGACGGTCTCCCGGCGCATCATGCCCACGACCTGACGACGGGCGGTCCCGGACAGCCGCAGGAGCGCGAACTCCCGCCGTCGTGCGCCCGTACTCATCGCCAGCGTGTTGACGACGGTGATCGCCGTGTACGCGATGATCAACCCCACGACGAGGTAGTTGACCCAGGCGTTCGCCTGCTGCTCTGTCAGCTGGTCGTCGACGGCGAGCCCGTCCCGGAGCACGGTGCCCGGGTAGTCCGCCGCCACGTCGGAGAGAGCCTCGGGGACGCCGGATGCCGTGGGGTCGGAGCGTACGAGTACGGACGCGTCGACCTTTCGCGTGGTGTGGGCGAGCAGCAGGTCGTGCTCCAGGGTGACCTCGGCGAACCCGAAGCCGCGTTCGTAGACGGCGACGACCTGTCCCCGGAACGGGGTGCCGTCGCCCAGGTACAGCCTGGCCGTGTCACCGACGCCGAGGCCGAGCCAGGACGCGGTGGTGGTGCTGATCGCCACGCTGGTGTCCGACAACGTGGTCAAGTCCCCTGCGCGCGACCGCAGATCGAGTGCGGTGCCGAGGGCGCGGGGGTCCACGCCCTGCGCGCTGAGCGAGACGGACGCCTCTGCGCCCAGCAGCCTGCCCACCGCCACGACCTTGGATTTCACGATTCCGGTGGCGGACCGCACCTGCTTCATGTCCCTCACCTTGTGGGCCAGTTCGGGTGACACCCCGGACGGCGCCGTGAGGACGTGGTCAGCGACAAGGCCGGACCGCAGTTGGTCGGCCGACTCCCTCAGGCCGGTGGTCTGGGTGAAGACCACGGTCGACGCGAAGGCGACGGCGAGCACGAGCGGTGTGATCGCACCGGCCAGTCTGCCCACGTTGGCCCGCGTGTTGGCCGCCGCCAGGAAGCCCGTGACGCCGGTCCTGTTCACCAGCGGGCCGAGCAGGCGTACGGCGGCGCGGGAGACCAGCGGGCCGAGCACTGCGACGGCGATCACGAGGAGGAGTACGAGGGAGTTGGCGAGCCCGACAAGGGTGAAGAAGTCGGCGTTCTGCGCGAGGCCGGCGGCGAAGATGCCCGCCGCCAGGACAAGGAGCACACTGCCGGCGACCTTGCGTCCGCGGCCGAGACCGGGGGCCTCCAGCGCGGCTTCTCCGAGCGCCTCCGTCGGCCGTATCCGGGTCGCGCGCCCAGAGGCGGACAGTACCGCGACCAGCGCGGTCAGCACGGTCACGAGCACCGCCGCGAGGAAGGGCAACGGGCTGATGGCGAGCCCGAAGTCGGGCGGCACGATGCCGTGTCCGGCGAACCGGTCGCGCAGCCAGTACACCAGGACCAGCCCGACCGGACAGCCCAGCGCCCCGGCGACCAGGCCTGTGACGGCGGCCTCCGCGGCGACCAGGCGCCGGATCTGACCGGGTGTGGTGCCGATCGCGCGCAGCAGCGCGATCTCCCGGCGGCGGTGCCGGATGGACAGCGATGTCGTGGCGAACAGCACGAAGACGGCGATGAGCAGGACGTTGCCGCCGACCGCGGCCGCCAGCACCACGAGATTCGACCCGCTGGCGGTGATGTCGAGGAACTCCACCCGTCCGCGCCCCTCCCCCGTGTGCACGGCGAGCGTGTCGTCGTCGAGCGCCGCCTTGATGTCGTCGGCCAGTCGCTCGGGTGACGTACCGGGGGCGGCGAGGACACCGAAGGCGTACGCGGAGGGCGCGGGCGCCAGTTGGCGCAGGGCCGGTTCGGACATGAACGCGACCGACCGGCGGGGCGCCCGGCCGTCCTTCAGCGTGACGAGTCCGGCGACCTCGAAGGTACGGGGCACGGACGTGGTCATGAGGCGGACCTCGTCCCCAGGGCGGATGCCCGCCCGTCCGGCGATCTCGGTGTCCAGGGCGATCTCCCCGGCCGTGCGCGGTGCGTGGCCGGCGGTCAGTCGGAAGTCGCCGAGGGACAGGCCCGACCAGTTGTGCGCCTCCGGTGCCGAGCCGTGCCGCCCGGCCACCGGCTGCCCGTCCCCGGTCACCAGGCGCACCGCTGCGCCTATGTCCGCGATCACCGACCTGACGCCGTCGACGCCAGTGATCCGGTCGGCCACCGAGGCTGCCAGCGGTACGCGTTCCGGCAGCGGCTGCGACTCCTTGAGGGACGATCCGTCCAGGTCCTTCAGGGTCAGTTCCACTTCCTGCCGGCCCGCGACGACCGCGTCGGCCGCCGCGTATCGCTCGGGGGACGACCCGGCCCGTATGCCCGACTCCAGGAGCATGCCGCAGGCGCTGAGGACGGCGGCACCCAGCAGCAACGCGACGAACGTACCGGCGAAACCGCCCTTGCGGGCCTTCAGCGTCAGCAGGGCGAGGCTCAGCATCAGGCGGTCCTCCGCAGGCCGGAGAGGACTTCCGCGACACGGTCCGCGCTCGGTGCGCCCATTTCATCGACGATGCGACCGGTGCTCAGGAAGACAGCGTGGTCGGTGTGTGCGGCGGCCACCGGGTCGTGCGTGACCATGATCACCGTCTGGTGCAGATCGGTGACCGCCTGCCGCAGCAGGCCCAGGATGTCCCGGGCGGTCTGCGGGTCGAGTGCTCCGGTGGGCTCGTCGGCGAAAATCACCTGGGGGCGGGTGACGAGGGCGCGCGCGATCGCCACCCGTTGCTGCTGACCGCCGGAGAGCTGCGCGGGAAAGCGCGCGAGGCAGTCGCCGAGGCCGACGGTGGTCATGATGTGGTGGAACCAGGCCGCGTCCACCTCCTTGCCGGCCAGCCGCAGGGGCAGCGTGATGTTCTGCTCCACAGTGAGAGAGGGGAGGAGGTTGAAGGCCTGGAAGACGAAACCGATGCGGGTGCGCCGCAACTCCGTCAGCCGTCGCTCTCTGAGTGCCGCCAGGTCCTGGCCGCCGAGGCGGACCTCCCCCGAGGTGGGCCTGTCGAGGCCGGCCGCACAGTGCAGGAACGTGCTCTTGCCCGAGCCCGAGGGGCCCATCACCGCCGTGAACGTACCGGGCTCGATGCCCAGGCTGACCCTGTCCAGCGCCAGGACGGCCGTCGGACCCTCGCCGAACTGCTTGGTCAGGTCCGTCAGTTGCACCGCGTACCGGCCTTTGGCGGCGAACACGTCCCCTTGTTGGCCCCACGACCGCACCATGACTCCTCGACTCCTCGACGCTTCGTACGGCATTCCGTTATCGGATTCGGATTCCGTGCTCCCTCAAGTGCATCGGCGACAGCGGGTCGTAGCCTCGGCCGCACAGTCGAACTCGTGCGTCCCTCGGCCGGGCGAGACCCCTCGTGGTCTCCGCCGTACGAAGGAGCAGAGGGCGCCCCTGACCTGCCGCGCGCTGCGAGTTCCTCCTCCCTGCGGAGGATGCCTTCACGAAGGAGACGGCCGTCCCTCTTTCAGCCCCAGGACAGATCGACGCACCTGGCGATCCGTCTAACGTGGGGTCCATGACGCTGGATTCGTTCGCGGGGCGCCGCATACCCCCGGCCCTCACCGACGCGGGTCTGGCCCTGCTGCTCGCCGCCGGACTGCTGGCCGTGGCCGAGGCGATGCCGCCCGGCGGACCCGAACTGCGCACCCACGACGCGCGGTTCTTCGTGCTCGCCCTGCTGTCGATGCTGCCCCTGGCCGCCCACCGCCTCTTTCCGCTGCCCGCCCTGCTCGTGATGGCGGCGGCCGCGAGCGTCCTCCAGGGGCTCCACTACGTCCCGCAACTCTCCAGTCCCGACGGCACCTCCATCGGGCCGAGCTACCTGGGCGTGGCCACGGCCGTGTTCCTCACCGCCGTGCGGGGCACGCCGAGGACCGCCACCCTGGTGGTGACCGTGCTCATCCCGGCGGCGGCCGTCACCGAAGCGGCGCTCGCCTCGCCCGGCTACCGGATCGCCACACTCCTGACCGAGGCGATGATTCTGGTCGCCGCGTGGGCCCTCGGCCGGCTCCACCGAGCGCGCGCCGCCATCCGGAACCAGGCCGTGGAACGGGCCGCCGCGCTCGAACGCGAGCAGGTCGCCAACGCGCGCGCCGCCGTCATGGAGGAGCGCGCCCGGATCGCCCGCGAACTCCACGACATCGTCGCGCACAACGTCAGCCTGATGGTCGTACAGACCATCGCCGCCGACCGGGTCCAGGACCGCGACCGCCAGAAGGCGCACGAACTGCACGGCACCATCGAGGAGACCGGACGGGCAGCCGTCACCGAACTGCGCCGGCTCCTCGACCTCCTGCGTACGGACGAGGAGGCCGAGACCGATCCCAACAAGGAGCCGCCGCAGCCCACCGTCGAGGCCATACCGGAGCTGGTGGACTCGGTGCGCGCCGCAGGCCTCGCCGTCGACTTCGAGACCACGGGTACCCCCGCCGAGCTGCCGGCCGGTTCACACCTCACCGTCTACCGCGTCGTACAGGAGGCCCTCACCAACACGCTCAAGCACGCCGGCCGCACCCGCACCGACCTCAGCGTCGCCTGGGAACCGGAGCGTCACCGCCTCACCGTCCGGCTCTGCGACGACGGTCCACGGCCCGGCGACGGGACTCCGCGTCCGCCCGCCCTGTCCAACGGCTCGGGCCATGGACTGGTCGGCATGCGGGAGCGCATCGGCGCCGTGGGCGGCTCCCTGCACACCGGCCCCCGCCCCGGCGGCGGTTACTGCGTCCACGCCGTCATCCCCCTCCCCACGCCCGACTCACACCACGAAGGGCACTGCCCGCATGCAGGCCATCCGCGTCCTGCTGGTCGATGACCAGCCCATGATCCGGACTGGATTCCGGCTCATCCTCGAAGCCGAACCGGACATCATGGTCGTCGGCGAGGCACCGGACGGCGTTTCCGCCGTCGCGAGCGCCCAAGCCCTGCGGCCCGACATCGTCCTCATGGACATCCGCATGCCGCACATGGACGGTGTGGAGGCCACCCGGCTCATCGTGCAGACGGGATCACCGAGCCGCGTCGTCATCCTGACCACCTTCGACCTGGACGCACACGTCGTGGACGCTCTGCGTGCCGGAGCCAGCGGCTTCCTGGTCAAGGACGGTCCCGCCGACTCCCTAGTGGACGCCATCCGCACCGTCGCCGCCGGCGACGCCGTCCTCTCTCCCCGCGTCACCCACCGCCTGTTGGACCGCTTCGCCCATCTCGCCGCGCCCACGATTCCGGTCGTACCGTCCCGCCTCGACGCCCTCACCGGCCGCGAACTCGACGTCCTGCGCGCCCTCACCCGCGGGCTGTCCAACGCGGAGATCGCCCGCGAACTGGGCGTGGGAGAAACCACGGTCAAGACGCACATTGCGCACATTCTGGAGAAGTACCAGCTCCGGGACAGGGTGCAGGCCGTGATCCTGGCATACGACAGCGGGCTCGTGATGCCCCGCGGTCCCCGATGAACGGGCCAGGCGGGTGATCAGTACTCCGTCTCTCGGCGCAGCGGACCGCCGACCCCGTGGAGGTGCCGCAGCACCTCGGCGTTCCCGCGCCCAGCAGGCCGAGTACTTCCCGCTCGCACGGGGTGATGGCCGGCACCGGGGTATCCGTAGGGGTGTCGGAGGCGCAATGGGATCGGAGAGCCTGCGCAACGAGGCGGTCGAGCGTGTCCCGGCTGAAGGGGGCCTCTCCCTTGGCGGCCCGGCGTACGGCGTCCGGGAATTCGGTCGGTGGGGTGTCCTCGAGTTCGGCCTACGGAAAGGTGGCACGAGCCGCGCGCATCATCTGCCTGCCGAGCCTGGGGGCGGCGGCACGTGATGCGGGGGACGGGGGTACGCACGGCGGCGTCGTCGAGCAGCAGCAGCGGGTCATGTCCGCCGGCGGCCCCCGCTGCCGGCCCGGCCATCGTCAGACCGGTGGTGTGCAGACGCCCGCGGCAGAACGCCTCCAGGCTGTCGGTGTCGTGTACGGCTCCGCGGGCGACCGCGGCCTCGACGCCGCCGGAGTGGGCGTGCCCACCGGCAGGGAAGCGGCGGGCCATCGGCCAGGAGGAGCAGGGCTGCGCGGCTCATGGGCGAGCGGCTGTCTTCCACAGCGCCGTCCCCCGCGTGACGTCGCCGCCAACACCGGCGACTCCGAACAGGTTCAGGTGGATGATGCTGGAAGGGGGATGAACGAGGAGCGAGAGATGAGCAGCATGATCAAGCGGATCCCCGGCTCGCCCACGGTGCCCGACCTGCCCGACCTGCCCGACCTGCCCGACTGGGACGAGGCAGGATTCCCCGCACTGAACACAGCATCGGCAACGCACGGCATCCACGTCGAAGAACGCCTGACGCAAGGCACATACGAGCTGCGCGCGGAGCTGCCAGGCATGGACCCCGACAAGGACATTGAGATCACCGTCACGAACGGCATCCTGACGCTGCGCGCCGAGCATCGCGAGACCACGGAGAGGCACCCCGCCCACTTCCGCTACAGCCACTTCGAACGGCTGCCGGCCGGGGCGCAGTACGACGCAGCGGCGGCGGAGTACAGGGACGGTGTTCTGACCATCACGGTCCCGATCCCGGCGCCGGAGGCGAAGGCGGACTCCACGGCCATCCCGCTGCGGCATTCCTGAGCTCCGCTCCCGCCCCGCGGCACAGCCTGTACCTGACCGCGTCCTCCGGAGGCTGCACACTCACGATGTTGGCGGGCCTAGAACAGACGACCCTGGGTAGTCGGCACCTGCTGGCAGGGAAGCGGCGTAGCGCCTGGGGAGGTCGACGCCGCTTCCCTGCTGCTTGTTCAAAGAGGCCCCAACAAAGCCGTGGGACCTGTCGGTGGTTGATCAGGCAGGCGGCGAGGCCGAGGACAGCTTCGGGGATGTCGTCGCGTCGTACCCAGCCAATAAATGCGGGAGGTCTTCCGCGCCGACTGTCCCACCGGCCACCGCCGGCCGAGGACTCGCTCGGCAAACAGATGCTCGCCCTGCTGGGGCAGTTGGAGGCCGCCTGCGCAGATGCGGACGATCCTCAGTTCGCCCGGGCTCGGCGTCCAGCAGCAGGCAGCTTGACGTCCGGCTCCGTGAAATGTCTGTTTATGGTCCCCGGTCCTTAAGTAGCCTTGGGTCCTACGCTGGTGTGGTGTCCGAGCGCACCGGACGGGCTGGGGAGAGAAACTGAGGTCGACGAGGAAGCCGACGCAGTGAGCCGCGAGCCGTTCGCGCACGACACGGCCACTCGAATCGAACACCTGGCACAGACTGAGCCCGGGTGTTTGGGTCTGCCCGAGCAGACACCAGCGCCATCACCACGGAATAACCGAGTCCGGTTACTGGGACAGGGAGAGAGCTACACGGCCTGGCGCCTCGACGCCGACGGAAGTCCTCCCTTGGTCATCCGGGTCCCACGCAGGGCTCCCGAGGACCTGCCCCGGCCGATGAGCAAGGAGTTCGCCGCCCTCCCCCTCATTCCGGACGGCATCGGCCCCTCGGCCGTGCTGCTGGAACAGGCACGCGACAACCCTCTGGGATCTCCCTACATGGTGTGCGGGTACGTTTCCGGCCGGGTGCTCCACCCCGCAGAGTGGAACGACGGCCTTCTGGCCGCTCACGCCCGCCAACTGAGCAGACTTCACGCCCGGACCTTCGATCGGTGCGGTGACGTCGACGCACCGGCGGAGAAGCAGGGCACGAATCTGTCACTGACCCACCTGTTCACCACCAGCCTCACCTGGTGGAGCGAGACATTCCCGCACGTGGTCGACGACCCGGAGGTCAGCCGGCTGCTCCCCCGCGTGGAGGACTTCATGGCGGCGGCGGAACCCGCCTTCGGGCGCTTGGAGCGGTTCACCCTCGTCCACGGCGACCTCGTGGTTCCCAACATCCTGGTCGACGACGCCGGCACGCCACGCTACGTGGACTGGGAATGGGCCGAGATCGGCGACCGGGCCAAGGACCTGGCCTACATCGGTGGCTGCATACCGGCTCCGCCGTGGTACCTGCCGCTGGATCGCACGAGGATCCGCCGGTTACTGGAGACCTATCTGCGGCACGCCTCCGACACCTGCGACGAGACGCTGGACAGCCTGCAGACGCGCCGCGACGCCTGGGAGGTGTACGAGCGGTTCTTCTCCTCCCTGCACTTCCGCACCCGCCGCAACAGCCCCGAGGACCTGCAGACCGGTCTCTATACCCATGCAGTCGCTCAGCTCACAGCCGGTCTCCGCCACCACCTCGCACCGTTCTGATCCAGCCTCGAAACCGCCGGCATCGCCGTATCTCCACGACCATGCGTGGGTAGCCATCGCGGCCCGGCCCGGAAGCGGGATCTCGACCGCGCAGGGGCTCGCACAGGGGGTGCGCCGTGTGCGTAGCCGGTGGCCTCGCGGCGACGTAGTGGCGCAGCAGGACGGGGCGCTCGACTCCGCGATCTCCACGTAGGCGAGGTCGGCATGGCGGTCTCCTTCGTGGGCCGTGGTGACCCCACTATAGCGTTCACTTCTGATTCATTGCAACGACGCGAGCGGGACTTGTTGCGTTAGACTCCAGACCATTGCAATGAATTCTCCGCCGTCACCTGCATTAATAGCGATAATACGCAACGAGTATGTTGCCGGATCTATGAATGCAACGTAGCTTTTCTTCCATCGGAAACAATGAGCCGAAGGAGAGCACGATGCAGAAGTTCGCCACCCCCACCCCGGTCTCCGCCCTCCTCGACATCCCCGCCGGACGCATCCGCTTCATCGCCGCCGACCGGAGCGACGCCAAGGCGGCGGACCAGATCACGGTCACCTACGACGACGGCGACGGCGTCCTGCGGATCGAGGCCGGCCAGATCACAGTCGGCGCCGCCCGCGGCGTCTCCGCCTCCCTGGACGCCGGCACCGGCCACGGCCGGATCCACAACGCCCTCAAGAACACCGACGGCGCCGACGCCGCCCTCACCATCCACGCCACCACCGCCCGCAGCCTCTAAAAGCACCCTCTCTCCGGAAGGACGCAGCCATGAAGTCGCCCCTCGCACCGAAGTCCGAGACGGCGACTTCGGCCTCTCCCGGCCACATCGCCTCCTTCCTACGGTTTGTGATCTTCGGAGGTGGCGTCGGGATCCTCTCCAGCTTCGCGGTACCGCTGTTAGCCATGACCATGCCCTGGGCGGTGTCGAACGCGGCCATCACCATCGCCTCCACCCTGCTGTGCACCGAACTCCACGCCCGCTTCACCTTCGCCAAAGGGCGCAGCGCCGGATGGCGAGAGCACTGGCAGTCCGCGGGCTCGGCAACCGCCGCGTACCTGACCACCAGCGTCGCCATCTACGTCCTACATGCGGTGCAGCCCTCCCCCGGCACGCTGACGGAGCAGACCGTCTACCTCACCGCCTCCGGCCTCGCCGGCACAGGCCGCTTCATCATCCTGCGCCTCTACGTCTTCGCCGGCCGCCACGGCCGCACCACACAACCACTGACGCAGCAAGAGACCCCAGCCATGCCCCTCCCGACAGGAATGCGGCAACCGTCGTACACGAGCCGGCCCAACGGACCGCGGCCACAGCTGGCGGCGTAAAAGCCCCCGCCCCACCAGCCCAACACTCACCTTTGGAGCGCCTCGGCGGGCAGCGGAGCCCGGTACAGCGCCCACAGGTCTCCGATGTCGAGGGCCGCGGCCACCGGTGGCGAGCACGACGAGCAAGGGCGCCACCAAACCGGCCGCCTGATGCGCGGCCATGTGTCCGGTGAACGGCGGCAGCCATGCCTCCCATGGGACGGCGACCGAGCAAACCTGCACGACCTGTAGCGGAACTGGTGGAAGCGGAGCAGCTTGTGTTGGATCGTGCCCTCGTACAGCTGGAACCCGCCGATGCCCAGGCAGATCCCGGACCACCAGGCCGGGCGCAGCAGGCACGTCCCGGCGCCGCAGGTCGGCGTACAGGAACAGGCCCGCCGCATGGCCAGCCGGCCTCCGGCGTGGATCAGTCCGTCGGACACCAGGCCCACATCGGGGGTGGACTAGTCGTAGAAGTGGTGCCGGTGCAGCAGCAGGTGGAAGACGGTCTCGTCGACGAACGCCGCCTCACCTGTCCTTGCCCATGGCGTTGCGTACGGCGTCCCGGGTGCGGTCGATCAGCGCGGCGCAGGGCCCGAGCCTGATGTTCTTCGCTGCGGACTCGGTGCCCGGGTTGAGGTGAGTGGGTGCCATGGCCCGGCCGCCCTGATGCCACCGGCGAAGGAGGCGAGGCGTTCGGGGTCGGCGGTGCGGCGGATGTGGATGAACTCGTATCGTTCCTCCGCCCGCGCGTGTGCCATCACCTCGGTGCGCAGAGCGGCGAGTTCGGACAGGAACTTGGGGTCGCCGGTGCCCGCCCCGTCCAGCCGGGCGAGGGTCTCCTTGGCTTCCTTCTCCTCCGCCAGGCGGTCCTTGACCACCTCCTCGCCGCCGGTGACCGACTTCCGCGTGAAGGTGTGCACGACCTCTTCCTCGGCGGTCTTGTGCACGGCCAGCAGCCGTACCAGACGCAGGAAGGCGTCCCGGCGTTCGTCGCCCGTGGTCTGCTCGACCTCGTCGAACAGGTTGCGGATGTCGCCGTGCCGGCGCATCAGCAGAGCCACCACGTCGGCTTCGCTCGCGGCGATCCCGGCCATGTCAGCTCCTCTCCCTGGACGCCGCGTCAGGGTGCTCGCCCTCGGTCTGCGAGCGGTACTCGCGGCCGAACAGCTCCCGGTGCTGCGTCATCACCCGCTCGCTGGGCGGCTCCTCACCACCGTGGATCTGCTCCTGCAACCGCTCGAATCCGCTCGGGCGCGAGGATCTCCTGCGGATCACGGCTGTCGTGACGGCGCATCAGGTCGCAGGCGATACGCAGGTGTTCGAGCTCCATGTTCAGGTGCAGCTCCCAAGTGGCCTTCACCTTGGGGTCGGGCTCCTGCTCCATGAAGGAGTGGTAGAGGTAGCACTCGTTGTACTCGTGGCTGACGAGCTGCTCCCACCACGTTTCGCCCGGGTCGACCAGGGACTCGTAGTGGGTGACGTGCTCCGTCCGCTGCGAGATGGGTCTGCCGTCGCCGCGCCGTGCTCGACGCCGCGGCGACCTGCAGGAGCCATGCCGGTCCCCCAGGGCCTGTTCAGGCCCTGGGGGAGGCCACGGGTCAGGCGGGGGTGATGTTCTCCGCCTGCGGGCCCTTCTGGCCCTGGGTGATGTCGAAGGTGACTGCCTGGCCCTCCTGCAGCTCGCGGAAGCCGGAGGCGTTGATGTTGGAGTAGTGCGCGAAGACGTCCGGTCCGCCGCCATCCTGGGCGATGAAGCCGAAGCCCTTTTCGGCGTTGAACCACTTCACGGTTCCGCTGGCCATGCTCGTGCCTCTCAGTCAATGTTCAGGAGCCGCACCGCGCGGTCCTGGAGGTGATCGCCCTGGTTCGGCACCGCACAGCAAAGCGCCCGCGCCAAAGCGCGGGCAGGTCCTGCGAACCACGACAGCTGGCAGTGACGCTACACGGCAAAACCGGCCCCCACCAGAGAACAACACCTACGAGCCGCGCCGCACTTCGGGAAGCCTCTGCCTGGATCGAGTCCGCGCGCCGGGCAGACCCTCCATCACGCACCCCCGCTCCGGATGCGGCGCTGCACCTGCGCAGTCCGGATCGGACACGCACCGACGGCGTCGGCGCACGGCTGGAGTGAATCCAGGGGTCCGCGGATGACGGCACGGCACGCCGTGCCCGCTGGGGAGAACAGGCATACGTACAGCCGTGGCGCTGGTCGCCCGGCCGGGCACTTTGCCCGATCTCGCCGGCGAGGAGGCATGAGCGTGAGCACGCACGAGCAGACGTCCCCGAACGGCTGGCGCGTCGTCCGCACCGCGTCGTCCCGACCGGACAGGCCAGTCTGGGCGCCCCCGCCGTGCCCGCCGTACTGGAGGCACTGCGCACCGGAGCGCCGTACGACAACTGGCTGCTCGTCTTCGACAACGCCGCGGGCGTTGAGACGGTGCGCAACTACTTCCCCACCGACGGACCCGGCAAGGTCATCGTCACCTCCCGCAACCGCGTCTCGGAGCGGATCGCCACCCTGCTGCCGGTGCCCTGAAACGGTCGCCCGACCTGAGCACCGAGGACTCCGAGCAGGCGGGCGCCTGGCGCCCCTCGCCGGAGCTGGTCGCCCGACGGGGCTCAGGGCGATGGCTCCTGTTCGATGCTCGAACCGTGATCAACAGCAGGGGTGGCAGGAGTCGAACCTGCGGCATCCGGTTTTGGAGACCGGCGCTCTGGCCAGCTGAGCTACACCCCTTCGGTGGCGTCCCAGCGTGACACGCCCGGCCGGGCGGCCACCACGGGTTTTCCCCCGGCGTTCCGCCGCACGCGGGCACACCTACCGCCGGTTCGTCCTGCAAGACTCAGACATGGAGGGCGGGCCGGTAGATGAGTTCTTGGATGTGGCCGTCGAGCGTCCGGTGCTCGATCAGCTCGAGGTCGAAGTCGGCCGCACCCTGGAAGATCGGGTCCAGTCCGGTCTGACCGGTGATCACGGGGAAGAGTGTCACCTGGACGCGGTCGACCAGGCCCGCGGCCATCAGTGCCCGGTTCATCGACAGGCTGCCGTGCGAGCGCAACGGCACCTCGGACTCCTTCTTGAGCCGGGCGACGACGTCGACGGCATCGCCGCTCACGACGTTGGCGTCCGGCCAGTCGAGGGGTTCCGCCAGTGTGGTCGACACCACCGTTGTCAGCAGGTTCCTCATCCGGGTGACCCATGGGTCACGCACCTCGGACTCCTCGGTACTCGAGGCCAGCATCTGCGCGAACGCCCGATACGTGTTGGCCCCGAAGACCATCCGCTGCTCCTCGCCGTAGAGGGCGAGGCGGTGGTCGAGGAGCTCGGGGCCTTGTTTGCCCCAGTAGCCGGTCCAGTTGCCGCCGGCGGCGCCGAAGCCGTCGAGGCTGGAAAAGACGTCGAAGGTGTAGGTAGCGGTCATGGTGTTCTCCACGAGTGCGGTTGATCGCGTGTTGGGGCTGATGCTCCCTTCGGGCGACCGGACCCGCGACGCCCTGCAATAGGGAGACCGGCAACCACGGCGAGACTCATCGCTCTTGGACTCCTGAAGTTCTTGGACCCGTCCGCCCCAGAGCAACGCCGAGCACCGGACAGTGCCCTCACCGGGTGAGTCCGGCCTCGTCACAGGCGGGCCGGAGCTCCCGGGTGCAGATCTGGTCGACGCTGTACACGCCGTCCTTGACGAGTGTCTGCTTGATGGTGTCGGCCGTCACCGCGGTCGAAGTGAGCAGGACGGACGGGATGTTCTGGGTGGTGGGGCTGTCGGTTGCCGTCGTGGCGATGTCGCGGGCGTCCTCGCCGCGTCCCAGGGCGACAGCCATGGCTGCGACTGCGGCGGCTTCCGCTTTGAATGGTTTGTACACCGTCATGTACTGCTCGCCTCTGATGACGCGCTGCACAGCCGCGAGTTCGGCGTCCTGGCCGGTGATCGGTGGAAGTTCTCGCACCCGGGCGGCTTTGAGGGCGGCGATGACGCCTGCCGCGATGGCGTCGTTGGCTGCCAGGACCCCGCCGATTCGGTTCGGGCCCAGAGCCGACACGGCAGCGGACATGTTGGCGTGGGCGTTCGCCGTGGTCCAGCCCAGGGTGTCGTACGACCTGGCGATCTTCGTCTTGCCCTTGAGGACGGACAGGGCGCCCTCGCGGTACGACGCCGCGTTGGGGCTGGTGGGATCGCCGTTCATCATGACGACGTTCTCGTCGTCTGCTGTTTCACCCATGGCCTTCAGGAGCGCCTCGCCCTGGAGCTTGCCGACCTGAGCACCGTCGAAGCTGACGTAGCCGGAGATCGGCCCTTCGGCGAGCCGGTCGTAGGCGACGACGGGGATTCCCTCCTGCTGTGCCTGCCGGATGGAGGAGCGCAGCGCCCTGGTGTCGGCGGCGTCGAGGATCAGAACTCCGACCCCCTTGGTGATCATGGAGGTGACCTGCTGCAGCTGCCTCGTCGCGTCGTTCTCGGCGTTGGCGTACTCCATCGTGCAGCGGGGACAGAGTTTCTTCAGGTGCTGCTCGATGAAAGGCTTGTCGGAGTGTTCCCAGCGCGGGAGCGCTCGGCTGGGCAGCAGCAGGCCGACGGTGAAGCTGTCCGTGCTCGCCTCGTCGTCTCCTCCGCAGGCGGCCAAGGGGATCGTCATGAGGCCGGCGACCAGCGCCGCGACGACATGCCGGATACGTGTCCTCATGGCAGGACCCCTCGTTCTGGCCGGGGTTCCGAGTCCGCGGATGCGGACTCGGAACGCGGCACAGCGATCTCGCTCCACACCTGCTTTCCGCCGGCCACGGGCATCGAACCGAAGGAGTCCGACATCGCCTCGACCAGAAGCAGGCCCCGGCCGCCGGTCGACTCCCAGTCCACGATCACCGGTTTTGCGGGCGCCCGGGGCGAGGAGTCGCTCACACTGACGCGTACCCGGTCACCACGCAGCGTCAGATCCACGCGTACGGGCCCCTGGGTGTGCACCAGCGCATTGGTGACCAGCTCGGACACGACCAGGAGCACCGTGTCGGCTGCTTCCTCGGTTTTCCACCGGCGCAGAGTGCGCGCGGTGAAGCGGCGGGCGTGCATGACGGCGTCGGGCAGCCGCCACACCACCCAGTCGGCCCGGATCGGCCGCGTCTTCAGGCCGTCGTAGCGCAGCAGCAACAGCGCCACGTCGTCCTCACGTCGGCCGACGTCGCCGAGCAGTTCGTCGGCCATGCGCCCCGGGTCGGCCGGATCGGCCGCGGCGAGTGCGGTGCGCGTGCGGTGCATGCCCTCGTCCAAGGGCAGGTCGGAGGCCTCGACCAGACCGTCGGTGACCAGGGCGAGCACCGTGCCGGGCTCCAGCGCGAGCGCGGTCATGGGGAACTCCGCCTCGGCGAGGATGCCGAGCGGAAGCCCGCCTTCGACCTCCACCTCCTCGGTACGTCCGTCAGGATGGCGCACCAGCGGTGAGAGGTGGCCGGCCCGTACGAACAGGGTGTTGCCCTCCTCCAGGTCCAGTTCGACATAACAACACGTGGCGAACAGATCGGTCTCCATGCCGACGAGGAGGCGGTTGGCGTGGGACACGACCACGTCGGGCGGATGGCCCTCCACCGCATACGCCCTGACCGCGGTACGCATCTGGCCCATGATCGTCGCGGCTCCGGCGCTGTGTCCCTGCACGTCACCGATGACCAGTGCGACCCGCTCCTCGGACAGGGCGATGACGTCGTACCAGTCACCGCCCACCTGCAAACCCCTCATGGCGGGCAGATAACGTGCGACGGCCGTGCACCCGGGCAGTTCCGGAAGGCGTCGGGGCAGCAGGCTGCGCTGGAGCATCGTCGCGAGTTCCTGCTCCGCGTCGTGCGCGTGCGCACGCTGGAGGGCCTGTCCGACCAGCGCGGCGGTGGCGGTCAGCAGGGTTCGTTCCTCGGGGACGAACTCGTGCGGCTGGTCCCAGCCGACCAGGCACACGCCGGCGACCCGTCCCTTGGCGGGGAGCGGCAGCACGGCCAGACCGCCGCTGCCGATGCCTGCCAGTCCGGATTCGAGGGCCGACCCGGCGGGCCACAGGTCCATACGTCCGTCCTGCAGAGCCATCTGCAGGGTGGGAAGAGCGCTGACCGGCGCGTCGGGCCATTCCGAACGCCACTGGGAGCGCCACATCTCCGGCCAGGCGGCGGGCTGCGGCGGGTCCAGCACGGTGACCACGAGCCGGTCTTCGTGCAGTTCGGCGAGTGCTACGCGGTCGGCGCCCAGCGGCTCGCGCAGCGCGGTGACGGCCACTCGGCCGACGTCACTGACCGTGGCCGCGGCATCGAGTGCGGCGGTCAGCCACTGGATCCTGGAGACGTCATCGGCGCTCCGGCTCAGAACCGAGGTCGCCGTCACCACGCCCAGCACCTGCTCCGGCCGAGCGTCGGTGCCCGCCGCCGTTCGGCAGCTCAGACTCAGCCAGCGCATTTCACCGGTAGGGCGCCGGACACGGAACTCCAACTCCCGCCGGTCGTATGCCTGGCCTTTGGGTTCCAGGAGCGACATGAGTGCGTGCATGTCCTCCGGGAGGGCGTGCGCGAGCAGGGTGTCGGCCTTGCCGTCGAAGTCGTCCGGCGTGATGCCGACCAGTTCGAGCAGCGCCTCGTCCGCCTCGATCAGGCCGGTGTCCGGCACCAGGACGAAGGTGCCCACGCACAGACTCCGCAGCGCGGGATACAGCACGGCCGAAGGGTCGGGGCGGCCGGTCCCGGCCTGCAACAGGTTGGCGATCGCGTCGGCATAGCGCTCCAGGAAGCGCCGTTGCTCGGCCGCGAAGCCGTCCACGGACCCGCCCATGACGACCAGGCAGCCCAGCCGTCTGCTCCCGGACGCGAGAGGCAGCGCGCCGAGGGCCATCTCCGCTCGCGGTGGCGCCGGCGCGTTCTCGAAGTAGGAGGCGAGTACGGCCGGCGTGAGCCACACGGGCCGGTCGGTGTGGAAGGCGTGCGCCGCGGGTGAGCCACCGGACAGCGGCAGACGCTCCAGCACTCCCTCCGGCACGCCGTACGGGGAAGTGGCGCGTCCGGCCGTCTCCACCAGCCGAAGCTCTTCGTTGTCGGCGTCGGGCACATAGACCGCTGCCAGCTCCACGCCGGCGAATGTCAGGGCCCGATCGCTCACGGCGGCCTCCGGCATCGCAGGCTGAGGAGATCCACTGCCTGCCGTGCCGGCCTCGGCTGCCCGCAACTCGCTGACTCCGGCCCGGGCCCGGCCGTCATGAGGCATGTCCGCAACGTACCTCCCGCCCATGGCGCAGGTGCCGATGCGCTGGGAGAGCCAGGCACCCACCTACCAGAGTCTCATATACGAAGGAAACGGACAGATTCATGGTTGTGGTCACGGGCCGCGGAGGGCCGGTGCATTCGCAGATCACCGCCCCCGGTGCCACACTGACGACGTGGTCGTGTTGCTCCTTCCACGCGGTGCGTTGGAGCCTGACGTCGGGCTTCGGCATCGCGGCGGCCGGCCGACTGCCGATGCCGGGGCGGTCGGGCGGAGGCCTCAGCACGCGAGCAGACTCACCACAGCGATTGGCGTCGCACGCCGTCACGCCCTGCTGACAGGGCCTCGACCTCGTGCGGGCCCCGCACGCCGTGTCCCACACGCGCCCGCCGCCGGTTCTGCGTGCACCGGTCGTGCGCCGCCTGGCGAACGCCGGCGGGGCGCGGCCGTTGGATCTCACGCCCGTCGACGGCCGGTCACGGGTAGCCGACGAAGGAGGTCCCGCGCATGAAGGCCTGCACACGGGAGGCGGCCCTCGCCATGTCCGCCGTCTCCACGGCCGTCGCCCTCGCGGCCTGCGGGCCCGAGGCCGGGAAAGACAGCGGCGGGGACGAGGCACCGAGGATCGGCCTGCTCCTGCCGGACGCCACCACGGCTCGTTGGGAGGGGCAGGACCGGCCCCTGCTCGAAAGGAAGATCGACGAGCTGTGCGCCGACTGCGTGGTCGAGCACACCAACGCCAAGGGCGATGTGGCCGTCCAGCAGGAACAGATGAACTCGATGATCGCCAAGGGAGTCGATGCCATCGTGCTCGTGGCCGTCGACGCCAGATCACTCGGCGCCGCGGTCAGGAAGGCCGACGAGGCGGACATCCCGGTCATCGCCTACGACCGCCTCGCGGAGGGCCCGATCGCAGGCTACGTCTCGTTCGACGGCGAGGAAGTCGGCAAGCTCCAGGGCAGGTCGCTCCTGAAGGCCATGGGTGACACGGTGAGCGACGGCCAGATCGTCATGATGAACGGCGATCCCAGTGACCCCAACGCCGTGTCGTTCAAGAAGGGCGCGCTGTCCGTGCTTGAGGGGAGGGTGAGGATCGGCAAGGAGTACGACACCCTCCAGTGGCGGACGGAGACTGCGAACATGAACATGTCCGGCGCCATCTCGGCCCTCGGCGTCGGCAACATCAACGGGGTCTACGCCGCCAACGACGGCCTCGCCGCCGGCAGCATCACCGCCCTCAAGGCGAACAAGGTCGATCCGCTGCCCCCGGTCACCGGGCAGGACGCCGAACTGGCAGCCGTACGGCGCATCGTGGACGGCGATCAGTACATGACCGTCTACAAGCCCTTCGGCCCCGAGGCGTCCGCCGGAGCCGCCTTGGCCGTGGCGGCGGCCCGCGGTGAAACCCTCACCCCGGTTGCCCCGGACAAGGTGCGGACCAGCACGGGCGAGGAGGTTCCGGCCGTCATGCTCGCCCCCGTGTCCGTGACGGTCGACAACATCAAGGACACCTTGGTGAAAGACGGCGTGTACACGATCCGGCAGATCTGTACGCCCCGACTCGCCACCGCCTGCAATGAGGCCGGGCTGACCTGACTGGTCGGTTCCTCACGAGGTCCGGTCCGGGAAGGAGATGTTCTCCGTGCCGACTCCCCCCTTGCTGGCGCTGCACGGCGTGTGCAAGCGCTTCGGCGTCGTCGAGGTCCTCACGGACATCGAGCTGGAGATTCGCGCCGGTGAGGTCGTGGCCCTGCTGGGCGACAACGGGGCCGGCAAATCCACCCTGGTCAAAGCGATCTCCGGAGTGACGCCCGCGGACCGGGGCGTCATCAGGTGGGAGGGCCGGACGGTCCACATCAAGCGCCCCCACGACGCCCGTGACCTCGGTATCGCCACCGTCTACCAGGACCTCGCCCTGTGCGGAAACCTCGACGTCGTGGGCAATGTCTACCTCGGGCGGGAGATCCGCCGGTTCGGCTTCCTCGACGAGGTGGAGATGGAGCGCCGCACCAGACACCTTTTGGAGGGCCTGACCAGGAGCATTCCTGATCTGCGTGCCCCCGTCGTGTCACTGTCCAGCGGTCAGCGGCAGACGGTCGCCATCGCCCGCTCGCTCCTCGGTGACCCGCGGCTCCTCCTCCTGGACGAACCGACCGCGGCGCTCGGCTTCGACCAGACGACCGAGGTCCTGGACCTCGTCGACCAGTTCCGTGACCGCGGTCTGGGAGTACTGCTCATCAGCCACAACATGGGGGACGTCAAAGCTCTCGCGGACCGGGCCGCCGTCCTGCGGCTCGGCCGCAACAACGGCTTCTTCAACGTGAGCACCGCTTCTCAGGAACAGATCATCTCCTCCGTCACCGGCGCCACGGAAAACGTGCCGCGCCGGATGGCCCACCGGGAGGCTGGATGGTGAAAGGGATGCGCAACATGGCGGACGACACGCAGCCCGAACCCGCCGCGCCCACCGCCAAGACCCGCCAGCCGCACCGCGGGCAGGCCGTCACCCGCGCGGTGCAGGGCTGGGGTGCCGTCGTCCGGCGCAAGGTGAGGGCCGGCGAACTGGGCTCGCTCCCTGTCGTCCTCGTCCTCGTCACGGTCTGGATCATCTTCCAGGCACTCAACGAGAACTTCCTCTCGCCCCGGAACCTGTCCAATCTCAGCGTGGACATCGTGGGCACCGGACTGATCGCGGTCGGTATCGTCTTCGTGCTGCTGCTCGGTGAACTCGACCTGTCGGTCGGCTCGATCAGCGGCCTCGCGGCGGCTGTCTTCGCCGTCCTGAACGTGAACAACGGCGTGCCGGAATGGCTCGCCCTCATCGTCGCGGTGCTCGCGGGCACCGCGGCGGGAACCGTTCAGGGCTACTCCTTCGCCAGGACCCGGGTACCGGCCTTCGTCGTCACGCTCGCGGGGCTGCTCACGTGGAACGGCTTCATGCTCTCCATCCTCGGGACCAGCGGCACCATCAATCTCGACGAGAACGGGCTGGTGGCCAAGCTGACCAGCTACTACTTCACCCATGACGGCGTCGCCTACGGCGTGGCCGCGGGCGCGGCGGGCGTGGTCTTCCTCGTGTCCCACCAGGACAGACGGCGGCGCAAGGCCGTCGGCATGCCGCATCGCTCGCTGCGGGGAATCGCGGCGCGCAGCGGAGCACTCGCGGTGATCGCGTTGGCGGCCGCGTATGTGCTCAACCGGTTCCAGGGCCTGCCTCTCGCCCTCCTGCTCTTCCTCGTGCTCGTGGCCGGCCTCGACGTCGTTCTCCGCCGCACGCACTACGGGCGGCAGGTCTACGCCCTGGGCGGGGGCGTCGAGGCGGCCCGTCGCGCCAGCCTCAGCGTGACTCGGGTGCGGACCGCGGTCCTCGCGGTCTCGGGCACCATGGCCGCGGTCGGCGGCCTGTTCCTGGCCTCACGGATCACCTCCGTGAGCCAGAACTCCGGCTCCGGCATCCTGCTGCTCAACGCCATCGCCGCAGCGGTCATCGGCGGCGCCAGTCTGTTCGGGGGACGCGGCTCGCCCTGGAACGCGGTGCTCGGCATCCTGATCATCCAGTCGATCGCCTCAGGCATGTCGATCACGGACACCCCCACCGCCGTCCAGTTCATCATCACGGGCGGCGTGCTCTTCGCCGCCGTGGTCATCGACTCCCTGTCACGACGCTCGCATGAGGCACACGGCCGGGCTTGACTCGTCCGTCTCCGGGCGCGGGGAGCCGACACCCGCTCAACGGCCCGCCGTAGCGCAGGGCGTTGGTGACCAGTTCACTGACGACAAGCTCGGTCGTGAAGACCGCGTCCTCGGGCAGGTTCCACGCGGACAACTGGGCACAGGCCAGTTCGCGGGCGCGGGCGACGACCGCGAGGTCGGCGGGCAGGTCCCACGTGGCGACCCGGTCGGCGCCCAGCGTCCGGGTGCGGGCCAGCAGGAGTGCGGCGTCGTCGGTGCGGGAGTCGGACAGCAGACTCCCGCACCGCCGTCTCGCACGTCTCCTCCAGGGGGCGGCCGGGGTCGGCGAGGGCGTCCCGGAGCAGGGCGTACCCGGCATCGGGGTCACGTCCTCCGGCCTCGACGAGGCCGTCGGTGCACAGGGCGAGCACGTTGCCCTCCGGCAGGTCGAATTCTGTGCCTTCCGCCTGCCCAGTGCCGCGGACATCCCCAAGGCCCGTCACGTCTGCGACCCCGAGCAGCCGATCTCGATCATCTCGCTGGGCCCTGAGCACCACCGGTTCAGCTTCATGCTCGACTCGGCTGACTCCTTTCCCGTCGAGCGGGAGCCCGACCGGGTGTGGGCCAGGGTCGCCGCTTACCTCGACCGCTCGCAGGCCGACCTCGTCCGCGTCGCCACGTACACGTTCCGCTCGCTCGTCGCGGAGCGCTGGCGCAACGGCCGGATCCTGCTCGCCGGAGACGCGGCCCACCGAATGCCGCCCTTCCTCGGGCAGGGCATGTGCTCGGGCATCCGCGACGCCCAGAACCTCGCCTTCAAGCTCGACGCCGTACTGCGGGGCGCCGACGACGCGCTCCTCGACACTTACCAGAGCGAACGCGAGCCGCATGTGCGGGCCATCATCGCCAAGGGCATCGAGCTCGGCCGCGTCCAGACCATGCGCGACCCGGTGGCAGCTGCCGAGCGCGATGCCCGCCTGATCGCGCAGCGCGAAGCTGACGGGCGCCCCGAGAAGATGCGCTTCCCAGGGCTCGGCCCGGGCCTGCGCGACGCGTCCCCGCAGGCCGGACACCTGATGCCACACGGCCGAGTGGAAGCGCACGGCACCGAGGGACTCTTCGACGAGGTCCTCGGCCGCGGATTCATCCTTCTCGTCGACGGCCGCGAGGGCGCATCGCTCGACGCCTCGGCCATCGGGCCGGCCGCCGGGCTCGGCGTGGCCCGTCCACCACCTCACCGACCGCCGCCTCACCACCGAGGGGATCACCGATGTCGGCGGCGTCTACGGACGCTGGTCACCACACTTGCCTCAGCAGTCGAGCCGGTACAGGCTCCTGCCACAGCTGGGGAAGGGATCCGGCCATGACCGCACCGTCCGTCACCCGCCCGCAGGCCCGCAGAGTGTCCGCGAGCACGTTCATGCTGATCGCGGCCTGGGTCGTCGCGTCCCTCGAGGGCTACGACCTCGCCGTGTACGGCGTCAGCGTGCCCGCGATCCTGGGCGACCCCTCGCTCGGCATCGACAAGGCCGAGGCAGGCACCATCGGCTCGCTCGTCGGCATCGGGATGCTGATCGGCGCGGCCCTCGCCGGGGCCCTCGTGCACCGCACCGGCCCGCGCCGCCTCCTGCTCGTCGGCACCACCGTGTTCTCGCTCGGCATGGCGGTCTGCACGTTCGCCGGTGGCGTCCCGTCCTTCGGGGCCGGACGTCTGGTCGTCGGCCTCGGACTGGGCGTCGTACTGCCGACGATCAACGCATACGTCGCCGACCTCAGCGAGCCCGGCCGCCGCAGCCGCAACATCGCCCTGATCATGAGCGGCTACGCGGTCGGCGCCCTGTGCTCCCCCCTGCTCGGCACGGCTCTGCTGCCCGACGTCTCGTACCGCCGGCTGTACGTGATCGGCGTGATCCCGGTGTTCCTGGCCATACCTCTGGTGATGCGGCTCCCGGAGAGCCCGTTCCACCTCAGCCGTACGGGCTGGACGGCCGAGGCGAGGGCGGTGGAGGAGCAGCTCGGTCTCGCCCCGTCGGACTCCTCCCCGACGTCGGACCCGGGTCGCCGCCTCGGTATCGGACCGCTGCTGACGGGCGGGCTCGCGGTCTCGACCGTGCTGTTCTGGTCCATGTCCTTCTGCGGACTGCTGCTGGTCTTCGGCATCAGCACCTGGCTGCCCAGCATCATGCAGGCCGCGGGCTTCTCCCTCGGCTCGGCGCTGCTGCAGACGGCGGCCATGTGGCTGGGCGTCGGCGTCGGCGTCGGCGTCGGCGTCGGCGTCGGCGGCCGGGTCGCAGACGCGCTGGGTGCCAAACGTGTGGTGGTCGTCGCGTTCCTGGTCGGCACATTGAGCCTCGTCGCGATGAGCACCCGCCCGCCGACACCCGTTATGTTCGTGCTCATGTTCATCAGCGGGTTCGGGTTCATCGGTTCGCAGATCCTCGGCAACGCGTTCATCGTCACGCGCTACCCGGACGCCCTGCGCGGCAACGGCCTCGCCTGGGCCCTGTCGATCGGCCGCTTCGGCGCGATCGCCGGCCCATCCCTGGGCGCGTTCGTCCTCAACTCGGGCGCCGACATCGAGTGGGCCTTCTACGCCTTCGCCGTACCGGCGCTGATCGGCGCGTTCGCGGCGGGCGCGGTACCCCGGGTGCGGGCGGTGACGGCATGACGCGGGTCGTCTACGAGTCCTGGGGCCAGCGGGTCGTCTTCGGGTCGGGCACCGCACGGGAGGACGTGGCGGCCGAGGTCGCGGGACTCGGCGCGCGCCGGGTCCTGGTGATCGCGGCCGAGGGCGAACGCGCCCTGTCCGAGGACATCTGCAAGGACATTCCCGTCGTGGCGACGTTCAGCGCCGTCAGGCCGCATGTGCCGGCCGAGGTGGCGCAGGCCGTGCGGGCGGCAGCCCGCGAACACACGGCCGACCTGCTGCTGAGCGTCGGCGGCGGCTCCACCACGGGCACCGCCAAGGCAGCCGCGCTCACCACCGGCCTGCCGATCCTCGCCGTCCCCACGACATACGCCGGCTCCGAGGCCACCCCCGTCTGGGGCCTCACCGAGGAGGGCCACAAGCGCACCGGCGTCGACCCGAAGGTGCTCCCCCGCATCGTCGTCTACGACGCGACCCTCATGCTGTCGCTGCCGACCCGCCTGTCGGTGACGTCGGGGCTCAACGCGCTCGCCCACTGCGTCGACGCGTGGTGGGCCCCCCGGCACAACCCGATCAGCTCCGCCCTGGCCGTCGAGGGCGTCCGCTCGCTGGCATCGGCGCTGCCACGCATCGTCGCCGACAGCCAGGACGTCGCGGCCCGCCGGGAGATCCTCTTCGGCACCTACCTCGGGGCGGTCGCCTTCGCGGGGGCCGGTTCCGGACTGCACCACAAGGTGTGCCATGTCCTCGGCGGCGCGTACGACCTCGAACACGCCGCCCTGCACTCGGTGGTCCTGCCGCACGTGGTCGGCCTCAACCTGCCCGCGGCACCCGAGGCGGCGCGGCACCTCGCAACGGCGCTCGACGAACGCACCGACCCCTTCGGTGCGCTGCTCGCCCTCTACACCCGGCTCGAACCTCCGCGCTCGCTCAGCGAGTTGGGACTGGCCGAGGAGGAACTCGACCGGGCCAGCGACCTCGTCATGGCACAGATCCCCGACACCAACCCGCGGCGCGTGACCCGCGACGAGATGCGCGAGCTGCTGGGGCACGCGTGCCGCGGGGACACCCCGGTGCAGATCCCGCTCACCTCCCCTCGCACGGAAGAGCACCCCCGATGACTGACACGACTGAACAGGAACTGACCGACACGGTCGTCGCGAGCTTCGACACCGCGAAGGACGAACGGTTTCGCGAGGTCATGCAGGCCCTCGTTCGGCACGCCCACGCGTTCGTGCGCGAGACCCGTCTCACCGAGGACGAGTGGGGCGCGGCGATCGAGTTCCTCACCGCGGCCGGTCACATCACGACCGACACCCGCCAGGAGTTCGTCCTCCTCTCGGACGTCCTCGGCATCTCCATGCTCACCGTCGCGGTGAACGAACCGGGCCTCGACGAGTCGACGCAGGCCACGGTCCTCGGCCCGTTCTTCGTCCAGGACTCGCCGGAGATCGAGCTCGGCGGGGACATCGCGGGCGGCGCGACCGGTGAGCCCGCGTGGGTCGACGGCCGGGTCACGGACACCGACGGCAACCCCGTCGCAGGGGCCCGCGTCGAAGTGTGGGAGGCCGACGACGACGGCATGTACGACGTCCAGTACGACGACGGCGGCCTCGCGGGGCGCGCACACTTCTTCACCGACGCCGAGGGCCGCTACCGGTTCTGGGGCCTCACTCCGACGCCGTACCCGATCCCGGACGACGGCCCCGTCGGCCAACTCCTCGACCACGCCGGCCGCTCGCCGATGCGCGCACCGCATCTGCATTTCATGGTGACGGCACCCGGCTTCCGGCGTCTCATCACGCATGTCTTCGTGGCGGGCGCCCCCTGTCTGAACGCCGACTCCGTCTTCGGTGTGAAGGAGTCACTCATCCGCCCCTTCGACCGTCACGAGGCCGGAACTCCGACGCCGGACAGCCGACAGCTGGAGGGACCGTGGACCTCGGCGACGTTCGACATCGTCCTCAGCAAGGAGTGAACCTTTTTAATTGCCTGTCGCACCGAGCCACCCAGCGCTAGTGTCCAGGTGCATCGAGTTGATCCACGAGGAGTTGCAGACATGGTCGGTCGCCCGAGCGCGCGCTGACGTTGTAGGCCGATCGGCCTGTCATCGCGTGCTGCCCTTGATGTCGCGGCACAGCGAGCCTTCTCCTGCCTGAACCGTCGGCGCACCTGTCGTGTGCCCGGTAGCGGGCCTCGTTGTCGGCAACCCGAGGGATCCCTGTGCCGTCCGCTTCCTCCGCCATATCCGATTCCGGTCGCCCCGTTCCGTCGAGCCTGTGGCGGGACAGCGACTTCCGCAGACTCTGGGTGGGGCAGACCGCCTCCCAACTCGGGGAACACACAGGTCTGGTCGTTCTTCCGCTCTTCGCCGTTCTGACGCTCAATGCCAGTGCCACCCAGCTGGGCGTCCTGCGTGCCGTGGGCCAGGCGCCGATCCTGTTGCTCGCGCTCTTCGTCGGCGCATGGGTGGACAGGTGGCGCACTCGCACAGTGATGGTGCTGACTGACGTCGGCCGGACCCTTGCCCTGGGTGCCGCCGCGGTGGCCGGCCTCTTCGGCTGGCTCGGCCTGCCCACCCTCTTCGTGACCGCCTTCGCCGTCGGGGCCCTGTCCGTCTTCTTCGACGTGGCATACCAAGCATCTCTTGTACGGCTGGTGCAACGCGATCAGCTGGTGCAGGGCAACAGCGCGCTCGAAGGCAGCCGGTCCGCGGCGCAGATCGGCGGTCCGGCCCTCGGCGGTGCGTTGGCGTCCCTGCTGTCGGCGCCGATCGCTGCCGCCTCCAGTGCACTGTTCTTCGCGCTGTCGTTCCTGTCCATCCGACGAATCCGTCGAGTTGAATCGAACCCGGAGCGCCTGGAGCGTCCCTCTTGGGTCTGGCGGCGGATCCACGAGGGTCTCCGTTTCGTCGTCCGCGACACCGCGCTGCGGACCGTGTGCCTGGCCTCAGCCGCCTTCCAGTTCTCCTTCGCGGCCGTGATGACCGTCTATCTGCTCTTCCTGCCGCGAGAACTTCACCTGTCCGGAACCGCCGTCGGGCTGGCACTCGCGGCGACAGGGCCGGGCGCACTCCTGGGCTCCGTCCTGGCCGCCCGCCTGCCGAACCGGTTCGGATACGGCCCGGTGCTCGTGGCCGCGGCCGCACTCGGCGACGGCGCGTTCTTGTGTGTACCCGCGCTGCACGGCCCCCCTGCGGTGACCGTCCCCGCGCTCGTCGCGGTCAACTTCGTCTTCGGGGTCGGCGGCCAGTTGGTGAATGTGGCGGTCATGGCCGTCCGACAGACCGTCACTCCAGACGGGATGCAAGGCCGCGCAGCCGCGACGATCACGTTTGTCGGCATGGGGCTGTCCCCACTCGGCTCCCTGTTCGGCGGATTCCTCGCACAGGAGTGGGGGTTGCGCACCAGTCTCCTGGCGACGGCTGGGGGCATGTTGCTGTCCCCGGCAGTGATGGCTCTGTCCCCACTCGCACGCCTGGGACGGACGCTTCCGGCCGCGCAGAATGCACCGCTGACGGCTGGCCGCTCCGAGGTTCACGAATCCGGCAGCCGCCCTTCAGGGGACGTCGAGTGACCTCGAAAGCCCTGTCCGGGCTCGTCAGCGGTTTCCTCGCCGGATTTTTCGGACTCCTGGCCCATCATCGCAAGGCAGCCGCCCGGTGGGGCGGCCGACGCGGCGTATGAGCGGTGAAGCGCGGCGCACAGCACAGCGGGTGTCCACCACCAGTCGATACGGCCGCAGACGCCCGCGCACTGGTCTGTGGAGTCGCCCACGAGGCAGGCGAGGCGAGCCGGTGAACGCCCGGCACGTGCGGTTCCTCGTGGACGCTCGGCAGAGGAGGCACGACATCGCGATGTGCCGGACCGGCCCATGTCCTGGGTACCGCAGAACAAAGGCGCCCTGCATGGGCCGGGCGGCGCGGCTCCGGGCAGCAGTGCCGAGCTCGGCATCACCTGGGTCGCCGCTTACGTGTACGGGGCAAAGTGATCTTCCAGGCCCTGATCGTGAGGCCGCGCGGAGTGGCAAGGAACCACGCGAACCTTGCCTGCGCCGCATACCCGGCGCACGCTGTTCGTATGGCTGCTCACGACGGCCCCGGCCCTACGCTCATCACCTCCGTGCAGCGGGCCTTCCGCCTGCTGGAGGCGGTGAGCGCGCACGAGAACGGCGCGCCGGCGAAGCAGCTGGCACGGGAGACGGGGCTGCCTCTGGCCACCGCGTACCACCTGCTGCGAACCTTGGTCCACGACGGATACCTGCGGAAGCTGGACGACGGCGGGTTCATCCTGGGCGACAAGCTGCAGACGCTCCACACCACGGGCCGCGGGCAGGCGCTGCTCAGCCGGGTCCGTCCGGCGCTCGCCGCGCTGCGGGACGAGCTCGCGACCGCCGCCTACCTCACCTTCTACGAGGACGGCGAGATCCGGGTCGCCGAGATCGTGGACAGCCCCCGGGCACCCCGAGTCGACCTCTGGGTGGGATTCGAGGACGCCGGCCACGCCACCGCACTGGGCAAGTCGGTGCTGCGCGAGCTGGACGAGGACTCCCGCAAGGACTACCTTTCCCGGCACCACCTCGCCGATCTCACGCCACGGACCATCACCCACGCCCCGGAACTGCTCCGGCGACTCGACTCCTCCCCCGTGGCGCCGGCCGTCACGGACATGGAGGAGTACGCCCTCGGCACGGTCTGTATCGCGGTGCCCGTGTACAGCGGGAACGTGCTCGGCTCGCTCGGCGTATCGCTGCGGGCGGACCGACTGTCCCGACTCGAGGAGATCCGGGCGCGACTGCTTCCGACCGCGAGCCGCGTGACCACCGGCCTGTCACTCACTATCTGAAAACCGTCTCCTTGTGGCACTCTGACTAATCCTCTTTCCTGAACCAAACGGACATTTCCGGAGCACACGCTCCGTACAAAGGTGAGGACTGCGGGCAAAACATGAGCCACACCCGAGTGCATGGTGGCGACTACGGACCGATACGGCGGCCCAGAAACCAAGCGGCCGCCTCGGGGACGGTGTCCTGGAATCGTGTCGCCGCACAGCTGGCCTCCGGTACGCCCGTAGTGCCCGTGTTGATCGTTTCCGCCATCGTGGTCGTCGACCTCCTCACCGGAGTCGGGCTGACCTGGCTGTCACTGCTCGCGGCCGGGCCCGCGCTGGCCGCCACCACCAGCGGACCGCGCGGAGTCCTCTGTGTCGGTCTCCTCGCCGGGGTGCTGAGCGCGGTGCTCGGCATCCATGACGGTGCACCGGGCCGCGAACTGGCAGCCGTGCTGTCCGCCCTGGTGGCCGTCACTCTGGCGAGTGCCCTGGCCAGCGCGTTGCGCGGGCGTCGCGAGCGGGTGCTCGCGGCCGTCCGCTCGGTCGCCGAAGCCGCCCAGCACGCGCTGCTCCAGCCCGTACCGGCGACCGTCGGCCCCTTCCAGGTGGCCGTGCGCTACAGCGCCGCGGCCGCGGAGGCCCGTATCGGCGGGGATCTCTACGCCCTCGTGCCCACCCCGTACGGGGTTCGGCTGATCGTCGGCGATGTGCGCGGCAAGGGGCTGCCGGCTGTGGGGATCGCGGCCCTGGTGGTCGGGGTCTTCCGCGAGGCGGCCTACGAGGAGCCCGATCTCCTCGCCGTCGTCGACAGGATCGAGCGGAGTCTGGCGCGCAATCTCAGCTGCGACGACTTCGTCACCGCCGTGGTCGCCGGACACCCCCGACCAGGCCATCTGGAGCTGGTCAACTGCGGACACGCTCCCCCGCTCCTGGTACACGGCTCCGGAGTGGTACCGGTGGAACCCGCCCATCCGGCCCCGCCGCTCGGCCTGCGCGCCCTCTCAGGTGAGACCCCCAGCCTCCAGATACTGCCCTTCGCCGACGGGGATCAGCTGCTGCTCTACACCGACGGGGTCACGGAGGCTCGCGACCACGGCCGTGAGTTCTACCCGCTCACCGAGAGGCTGGCGCAGCACCTGTCCGACGAGCCGGCACATACCCTCACAGCGCTCCACAACGAACTGCTGGCCCATGTGGGAGGCCGGCTGCACGACGACGCGGCGCTGCTCCTGCTCCGCAAGCCCGCCGTGCCCGAAGCGGCCGTTCTCGAGGATGTGTCCTTGCCGGACGGCGAAGTCATCGCCGCCCGGCACGTTCGGAGCGGTCCAGGCCCGGTCGAGCAGCGACATGACCGCACGGCGTAAGGTCCCGCACGACTCACCGGGATCGGGCACCCCCAGGTGGAATCACGCGACTCAGGCCTCGGACTCCGGAGCCGGTCCGCTGGTCCCCCTGACCACCAGTTTCGGGTCCAGCACGGCCTCCCGCGGTGCCGCGTCCTGACGCACCGTGGTGAGGCCGATGGGCATCAGGTGGGACAGATGACTGTCGTCGTAACCGACGACCGACATGTCACGGGGGACGTCGACCCCGCCCTCGTCAGCGACATCAACAGCCCCCACGCGCACCGGTCGTTGCCCGCCAGGACCGCGGTCGGCAGGGGCTGCCCGCGGTCGCGCTCCGCCAGGAGCGACTGCCCCGTCTCGATGCCCGACAGCTCGGTGTGGTCACCGGGAACGACCCGCACTCCGACTCCAGCCCGTGACGGCGCATCGCGGCCCGGTAGGCACGTCGCCGACCGGCCGACCCGGGACCACGACCGCCGTCGAGGTGCAGGATCCGACGGTGCCCCAGCTCGACAAGGTGATCCATGGCCTGTCGCACCCCCTTGCCCTCGGTCGAGTGCACGAAGTCGACGTGAGCGTGGGGCACCCGGCGACTGACCGACACGATGACCGTCCGACGCCCGAGCTCGTCGAGGTAGGCGGCCTCCGCGTCGGAGCCGAGCAGGATCACCGCCTCGCAACGATGGCCGAGGAGCGCCTCGATCGCCTTGGCCTCGCCCCGGCTCTGCGTGGCTGCGGAGAGCAGTACGTCGTAACCGAGCCGTTCGGCCTCGGGGTAGATGCCCGCGATGCGATATCCCACAAACCGTCCGGCACGATCCAGCTCCACGTTCACGGCCCCCGTAGGCGGGTCGGCCCACGTCAGCAAGGGCACGGTCTTAAGACAGCGTGATGCCGAGTCGCTCCGCCAGCTCGTGGGCGCCGATGCCGTACGTCTCCCGGATCCGTACCCCGTCGGGACCGACGTCGAAGACGCCGTGGTCCGTGTAGACGCGGCTGACACAGCCGACGCCGGTGAGGGGGTAGGTGCACTGCGGCACGAGCTTCGGCTCACCGGAGCGAGTGAAGAGCGTCATCATCACGTAGACGTCCTTGGCGCCGATCGCGAGGTCCATGGCACCGCCGACGGCAGGGATGTCGTCGGGCTTGCCGGTGGTCCAATTGGCGAGGTCACCCTCGAAGGCGACCTGGTAGGCCCCGAGGACGCAGACATCGAGGTGCCCGCCGCGCATCATCGCGAAGGAGTCGGCGTGGTGGAAGTACGCCGCGCCCGGCAGCTCGGTCACCGGGACCTTGCCGGCGTTGGTCAGGTCGGGGTCGACCGCGTCGCCCTCGGCCTTCGGACCCATGTTGAGCATGCCGTTCTCGGTGTGCAGCACCACTCCGGAGTCGGCCGGCAGATGGTCGGCGATCTTGGTGGGCTGCCCGATACCGAGGTTGACGAAAGCACCGGCCGGGATGTCGCGTGCGATGACGGCGGCCAGTTCGTCCATCGAGAGGCGGCGGTCGGCGCGCACCTGATCGCTTGACGTGGTGGTCATCGGGCCCCCTGCACGGTGTAGTGGCGGGCCTTCACCTGGACGACCCGGTCGACATAGATGGACGGGGTGACGACGGCCTCGGGGTCGAGCTTGCCGGGCTCGACGACCTCGTCGACCTGGACGATGGTCGTCGTCGCGGCCGTGGCCATGACCGGCCCGAAGTTGCGGGCCGTCTTGCGATAGACGAGGTTGCCCATCGCGTCCGCGACGTGCGCGCCGATCAGTGCGTAGTCGCCCTTGATGGGGTACTCCAGCAGGTACTTGCGACCGTCGATCTCACGCTCCTCCTTGCCCTCGGCCAGCGGCGTGCCGACCGCGGTCGGGCAGTAGAACGCGCCGATGCCGGCACCGGCCGCGCGCATCCGCTCGGCGAGGTTGCCCTGCGGCACGACTTCGAGCTCGATCTTCCCCGCGCGGTAGAGGCCGTCGAAGACCCAGGAGTCGGCCTGGCGCGGAAAGGAGCAGAGCACCTTGCGCACCCGGCCGGCGGCCAGCAGCGCGGCCAGTCCGACGTCACCGTTGCCGGCGTTGTTGGACACGATCGTGAGGTCCTTCGCACCCTGCCGGATGAGCGCGTCGATCAGATCGAACGGCATGCCGGCCAGGCCGAAGCCGCCGACGAGGATCGTGGACCCGTCCTCGATACCGGCGACCGCCGCATCCGCGCTCTCGACGACCTCCGCCCGGCTCACTGGGCCGACCCCGTGGCGTCGCAGTTCTCGAGTACGACGGCCAGCCCCTGACCGACTCCGATGCAGATCGCGGCGACGCCGTAGCGCTGCTTCGTCACGCGCAGCACCTTGGCCAGCGTGGCGAGGACGCGACCGCCCGAGGCGCCCAGCGGGTGCCCGATCGCGATGGCGCCGCCCTTCTGGTTGACGATGCCGGGGTCGATCTTCCACGCGTCGACGCAGGCGAGCGACTGCACGGCGAAGGCCTCGTTGAGCTCGACCGCGCCCACCTGGTCCCAGCCGATCCCGGCCCGGGCCAGCGCACGGTTCGCGGCCTCGACCGGGGCGTAGCCGAAGGCCTGCGGCTCCAGCGCCATCACACCGCGGCCGGCGATACGGGCGATCGGGTCGGCCCCGGTCATGGCCGCGGCCTGCTCGCTGCCCAGCAGCACCGCGGAGGCACCGTCGTTGAGCGGGCTGGCGTTGCCCGCGGTGATGGTGCCGCCCTGCTCCGGCGTGCGGAAGACCGGCTTGAGGCCGGCCAGCGCCTCCGGCGTGGACCCGGCTCGGATGCCCTCGTCGCGGGTCAGGCCGACGCCTTCGACCGGCACCACCAGGTCGTCGTAGAAGCCCGACTCCCACGCTGCGTGGGCGAGTTGGTGGGAGCGGGCGGCGAACTCGTCCTGGCGCTCCCGGGAGATCCCGAAGCGCTCCTGGAGCTGTTCGTTGGCCTCACCGAGGCTGACCGTCCACTCCTTGGGCATCCGCGGGTTGACCAGTCGCCAGCCGAGCGTGGTCGAGACCGCGGTGACATCGCCGGCCGGGAACGGCTTCGCCGACTTGGGCAGCACCCACGGCGCACGTGTCATGGACTCCACGCCGCCGGTCAGCACCACCTCGGCGTCGCCGGACTCGATCGTGCGGCTGGCCGTCATCGCCGCGTCGAGGCTGGACCCGCACAGCCGGTTGATGGTGGTGCCGGGCACGCTCACCGGGAGCCCGGCGAGCAGCGCCGCCATGCGGCCGACGTTGCGGTTCTCCTCGCCGGCGCCGTTGGCGTTGCCCCACACCACGTCGTCGACCGCGGCGTGGTCGAGGCCCGGCACCTTGGCGAGCGTCGAGGTGATCGCGGCGGCGGCGAGGTCGTCGGGGCGGACGCCGGCCAGCGCGCCGTTGAAGCGGCCGAACGGAGTCCGCGTCGCGGCATAGATGAAAGCACTCATGGCAGCGACGCTAGTACCGGGCCGCGATATTCTGAAGTACACATATGGCACACGATTGATACGGACGACCTATGGATCTGCGTCACCTGCGGTACTTCGTGGCCGTGGCCGAGGAGCGCCACTTCGGTCGCGCCGCCGAGCGGCTCAACATGGCCCAGCCACCGCTCTCCACGCAGATCCGCCAGCTCGAGGCCGAACTCGGCGTCGAACTGCTCCACCGCACCACACGCCGCGTCGACCTCACCGAGGCCGGCCGGGCCTACCTCGAGCGGGCGCGCGCGATCCTCGCCGACGTCGACGAGGCCGCCCAGCACGCACGGCTCGTCGCCGCCGGCTCGGTGGGCCACCTCTCCATCGGGTGCGTGGGCTCGGCGACGTACAGCCTCCTGCCCACGCTCTCGCGGCGGCTCACGGAGGAGCTTCCCGGCGTCGACTTCTCCTTCCGCGGCGAGATGCTCGCGCCCGACCAGGTCGAGGCGCTGCGCACCGGCGGGATCGACATCGCGCTGCTGCGCCCTCCGGCCGCCGACCTCTCCCTCACCATGCACACCCTGCGCCGGGACCGGCTCGTCGTCGCCGTACCGGTCGACCACCCCCTCGCCCGCCGGAAACGGCTACGCATCGCGGACCTCGCCGGCGCCGACCTGATCGTGCACTCCGCCGACCGCCGGTCGGTGATGTACGACGTCGTGCTGGGCCTTCTGCGCGACGCCGGCGTCGAGCCGCACATCCGCCACGAGGTCGGCGAGACCTCGACGCTGGTCACGCTCGTGGCCGGCGGCCTCGGCGTCGCAGTCGTGCCGGAGCCCGTGACCGCGTTGGCGCTCGACGGCGTCGTCTACCTACCGCTGGCCGGGGCCGACGCCCGCGTGGAGCTGGCCGTGGCCCACCGCCCCGACCGCTCCGAGCCACACCTGGAGCGCACCGTGGGGATCATCCAGGCAATGTTCTGATCACACGCCGCTTGTCCGCGTCCACGACGGGGCGCCGGCCGCCGACGCGGGCTCGGGCTCGAGTTCGGGTTCGGGTTCGGGTTCGGGTTCGGGCAGACTCCAGGCCGTTCTTGGTCTTGCGGACGATGTCGCGGCGCCGGTCCTCGGCGAGCGCAAGCGCCAGGTCCAGCACCAGGGAGCGTTCGGTGTGCTCGCCGGAGGCGATGCCCTCCCGGACCATCAGGGCGATACAGCGCTGGAAGAGGTCGTTCAGGACGATCAGTCCTTCCAGAAGGTTGCGGCCGAGGCGGTCGACTTCCTGGACGCAGAGCATGTCACCGTCGCGGAGATGGTCGAGGGCGGCGGCCAGACCAGGCCGGGCCGGGCCGGGCCGGTCGGCTACAGGGAGCTTGCCGCTGATCCTCCCTCGAAGACTGCTGTGCTGCGACCGGCGCCGCGGGAGGGCCGTAATTCGCGTGCCCTGGCCACGGGTCAACGCATGCACTGTGACCAGGCGCCACGAGTCGTGGTAGCGGTATTTCGAGGAGGCAGCGGCGCAATGGAGATCCGTTCCACGACCGATGAGGACCTTGACGTCTTCGTCGACACGGTCCATGCCGCGTTCGGGCACTTCCCGGAAACCCCGGTCGAGGGCGGCGGTCTTTGGTGGTCGGCGCTCGAAACGGACCGCTGCCCGCTCGCCCTGACGGAGGACGGGCGGCCCGTCGGCACCGCCGCCGCGCACTCCTTCGAGCTCACCCTGCCCGGTGAGACCCTCGTCCCGGCCGCCGGGGTGACCGCCGTCGGCGTCCTGCCCTCGCACCGGCGCCAGGGCGTGCTCAGCGCGATGATGCGCCATCAGCTCGCCGAGGTGCGGGCCCGCGGGGAGTTCCTCTCCGTGCTGCTGTCCTCCGAGGCCACGATCTACGGCAGGTTCGGCTACGGACCGGCGACCTACACGGCGCGGCTGACGGTGCCGCGCCACAAGGCCGCCCTCGCCGTTCCCCGGGCACGCGGAGGGGCCGACACGCCGACGACCGGCTCGGACACCGGCTCGGTTGAGGTGCTGCGTCGTGCCGAGTGCGGCGAGATCCTGGAAGAGGTCTACGACCGGTATCGCCGCGCCCAGCCCGGCGCGCTGTCCCGGCCGCACCGCTGGTGGGCCTTGCGCGCGGGGCAGCCCCCGATCTCGCCGGCGCCACGCTATGTCGCTGTTCACCGGGACGCCGACGGCGTCCCGGACGGGTACGCCAGCTACTCGATCGAGTCCGGCACCCTGACGGTCGACGAGACCATCACCACCGACGACGCCGTCTTCACGGCCCTGGTCCAGTTCGCACTCGGACACGACCTGGTCTCTCAGATCGTGTTCCAGCACGTCCCGCCCGAGCATCCGCTGCGCTGGCAGCTCGCGGACTTCCGCGCCGGCGAGGTGAGCGGCGCCATGGACTGGCTCTGGGTGCGGCTCCTGGACATCCCGGGTGCTCTGACGGCGCGCGGCTGGTTCACGGACGGCGAGCTCGTCCTCGCCGTCGACGACCCGTTCCTCGGCGAACACGGCCGTTACCTGCTGACCGTCCGGGACGGCAAGGCGGAATGCGTTCCGACGGATCGGGAGCCCGACCTGTCCCTGGACATCAGCGACCTGGGTTCGGGAGTCCGACGCGCACGCGGTGTCCCGTCGGCACCGCGCGGTGTCCCGGGCGGCGAAGGTGGCGTTCACCAGTCTCGTCACGGCGGCGCGGAAGTTGTCGACGGTGATGCAGTGCCGACGTACGTGCCGCAGCGCGGCCTCGCTCTCGCCGTGCACGCCGGTCGCCACGATCGCGCGGATGCCATGTTTGTACCCAGCGCGAAGATGGCCGGCAGCAGTCGGCGCTGGCGGACGTCACGGTCGATCCGCTGGCACCAGAGCTGATGTGCCTGTGGATCGAGCTCGCCGCCGCGGCCTCACGGCCGGATCATCAGGCCCACGCCTACTTCGTCGAACGCTAGGAACGCGGGCACACCCAGTTCGCCGAGGGCTCCACGACAAGGCAGAGCGCAGCAGGCTGCGCGAAGGCATCAGTCCCGAGAGCGCGGCGGTCCTCTTCCACGCCGTGCTCAACGGGCTCCAACTGCAGTGGGTACTCGACCAGGACCTCGACATCGTCGGACCCGTCACCAACTTCGTAGGCCTGCTCTTCGACCAGCGCGCCGGCGAATGAGCGGATCGTCCCCGGGCGGCCTCAGGGGAGCGATCACGGACGACGGCGACGATCCGTCGTGTTCCTCGCACGAGCAGCGGTGCCGTCCGGGCTGAACGTGCGCGACGGCGAAGCTGCGGTGCAGAAGGGGCAGCCAGAGGCCACGGAGGTGAAGTCCATGACAGGCGATCGCAGCGGCGGGGCCGAGACGTGAAATCCCCGCCTGCCACCGCGACACACCCACGGACGACAGCGGCCCGGCATTCACCACTCCTCAACTCCCTTTCCACGTAAGCACCGTTGTCCGGTAGACGGACTCGTGTTCCACTGATTGTTTTCTGGCGCATTGGTCACCGGTCATCCGCTCACGGGCGGGAGAGTTCTTCCATGGGGGGTCCGTGGGTGAAGACCTGGGGTTCGAGAAACTCCTCGACGAGGACGGCTTCTTCGCGCACCTGTTCGCGCGGTCGCCGTCAGGTGCCGACCGGAAGCCGCTGTACGGCCCCGACCTGCCCGTGGTGCTGCTCACCGGCGGCCCGGGCATGGGCAAGGGACGGCTGCTGCGTGCGGTGCGGGACGGTTTCGCCGCCAAGGTGCCGGTGATCCACCTGGACTGCGCCTCCCCGGTGTACGCGGACAGGGCCGGGCCGGAGCCGGACGCCCGCTCGGATACGACCGAGGCCCTGTTCGAGATCGCCCAGCGGCTGTACACCTGGCAGGGGACGGGCGGCTCGTTCGCCTTCCCGCGTTTCTTCACGGGCCTCGCGATGATCGCCACGGGGGCCGGGGAGGGCGCCCCCGAAGCGGTCGCGACGGAGGTCGAACGGTACGAGCATCTGTCCCAGAAACCGCGCCTCCGCGGCCTGGGCGCGGGTGACTTCTGGCGGGGCGTCCTCCATGGAGCCGTCCGCAACCTGCTGTCGACCCTCTTCGGGCAGACGCTCGACCCGTACTCCGCGGCCGTGAGCAACGCACTTCTGGACGCCCTCTTCGCACGCCTGGCGCCCCGGGGCAAGGCGGAACTGGAGCGGCTGTACGGCGCGTATCCCGGCGCGGCCGATCAGCCCAGGCACGGACTGCGCAATCTCGCCGCCGACTTCCTGGCCGGCGGCGAGGGCCGGGAGCTGGCGGAGAGCTTCCTCTTCCGGGCGCTGCGCGAGGACCTCGAAGCGGCATACGCCGGGACGGCGGGCTGGCTGTTCCGGGTCGGCCGCCCGGGGCTGCTGCTGGACCACGCCGAGTCGCCCCTGGGCGAGCGGCTGCTGAGCGCCGTACTCGACGACCGCAAGGGCGGGCAGCGCGACCGCTTGGTGATCGTGGGCACGGCGCGCCGGGCGGACGGCGGCGCCTTCCTGCACGGTGGGCTGCCGGCCCAGGCTCCCCCGGCGGAGTTCCGGCCCGCCGACGGCGGCCCTCCCGCCTGGTCCCGGCGCACGGGCTCAGGAGCGGACGGGGCACCGCCGGCGGACGGGGTGCTGCTGCTGCGCATGCCTCTTCTCACCGGCGACCAGCTCCGCGAGGAGACCCAGCGAAGACAGCAGCGCGGGGAGCCGGAGGGCGGCGCGAACCGCCGCCGTATCGATGCCGCCGTGGCCCGGCTGAGCGGCGGACGGCCGCACATGGTGATCCGGCTGGCCGCTGCTGCCGCCGCCTTCCGCATGCCGGCGGACGCCAACGACCGGGACCTCCTGGACGCCCCGTTGCGTCTGCCCGGCGGCGACCCCGAGCGGCCGGTGGCGGACGTACTGCTTCAGGATCTGGTCCTGGATCAGTTGCCGGTGCGGCTGCCGGATGTGCACCACGACCAGTGGCTCGATCTGCTCACGCATCTGTCGGTGGCGCACGACGAGGAGTGCGCCGGCGTCCTGCTCCGCCACCATCAGGCGGGCCGCGTCCACCACTTGACGGCACATCAGGTCTCCCAGCTGCTCACCGACACCGGGTGGCCCGGCTGCGAACGGCACTTCATCGGGGACTTCGGGCTGCGCCAGCTGCTGGTGCACCGGCTGTACGGCCTGCGCCCCGACGGCGCCGCCTGGTACGCCGACCACCACCTGCTGCGGGACCACTACACGAGCCGCGCGGCCGACGAGGAGGCGCCGCACGGCGCGGCGTTCCGCTCGGTCACGGCGCACCGGATGAACCACCATCTGGTCTCCGGCGGCGTGGACGACGTGGTCCGCCATCTGACCGCCACGCTGCCCGGCCGCCCCCAGGAGTGGTGCGCGGAGCTGCTGGAGATCGCCCAGGCGCCGTATCCGGGCGGAGCGGACACCCGGCGGGCACGCGCCCAGGGCCTGGTGCCCGTGGACGGACCTGCGCTGCGCCGCACCGTCGACCAGCTGCTGCACGCGGTGTGGCTGTGCGAGGAGCGGACCAGATCGACCGGCAAGACGGCCGAGACCCTGTCCACGTTGCTGGAGCGTCTCGTGGCCATGGACTTCGACGGCGCCGGACAACTCGACAGGACCGCCACGGAGTGGAAAGCCCTGGCGGCGAACGAGCAGCCGTTGCTGCACTGCACCTGCACCCGACGGCTCGGGCGACGGAGGTAACGGGGATGCCCAGATGGAAGAAGTTCCTCATCACGCTGCTGGGTCTGGGACTGATCGGGGCGGCCGTCTTCACCGGTTGCAGAATCTCCCAGCAGGAGGACACCTGCGCCGACGGCGTCGAGCGGACCGGCGGCGAGTGCATCGGCCTCAACGGTAAGAGCTACGACTTCGGCACCCCCGAGATCGCCGACGTGGCCCGGGCCATCGCACGTGAGAACAAGCGGATCGACGGCCAGCCCCACGTCACGGTGGCGATGATGCTGCCGCTCCAGTCGGACAAGGCGGCGCTGCGCCGGCAGATGCGCAGCGACCTCCAGGGTGCGTACCTGGGGCAGCGGCAGGCCAACGAGGGCGAGGGAGAACCGCCGAAGATCCGTCTGGTGCTGGCCAACCCCGGGCGGAACTACGAGCAACAGGAAAAGGTCGTGGACACCCTGCTGCGGATGGCCGACTCGCCAAACGACCGGCTGCGCGCCGTCACAGGGTTCAACCTCAGCCTCGACACGACAGAAGCAGCCGTCAAGCGACTGACGGAGCACAAGGTCCCGGTGCTCGCCTCCCGCATCAGCGGGGACCGGATCGCCAACGAGGACACAGCGGACGGGATGGCACACCAGCAGTTCCCCGGCCTGGCCCGGATCATCCCCACCAACCACGACGCGGCCCAGGCCCTGGCCAACTTCAACGGCGAACGGGGCCGGGAGAACCTCAAGACGGTGCTGGTCTACGACAAGCGCCCCGACAGCTACAACGAGTCGCTGGCGAAAGCGTTCAGCGGGATCGAGGAGAAGGGCCCGGCCGGGCCCGCCCCGATGCCGTTCGAGTCCCCCGCGATCGACGAGGCCGGCTCGACCGGCAACCAGTTCACCCAGCTGGCCAACAACATCTGCGACTCCCGGGCCGACATCGTCTACTTCGCGGGACGCACGCTGCACCTGCGGATCTTCGCGCTCAAGCTCGCCCAGGTGGGCTGCAAGGACCGGCACTACACCATCGTCAGCGGTTCCGACGCCGCCTCGCTGCGGCAGGACATGACGGAGAAGGACTGGGCGCAGCTGCGCGGCGAGGACGGCACGGCGAAGGTGACGGTGCAGTACGCCGCCCCCGCGCACCCGGAGGCCTGGAACACCGAACTGGCCCGCTGGAACAAGCAGTGGGACGCGGACCACGACCGCAAGCCCACCGCCGAGGAACTCCCCCAGTACCTCACCGAGCCCAAGACCGCCCTGGACACCCTGAAGAAGCGGATCGAGACCACGCGCAGCGAGGGAACGAGCCTCGGCTCGGCCCCGGACCTGGAGGACTCCCGGACGATGCTCGTGTACGACGGCCTCGTCACCATCGGCAAGGCACTGCACCAGACGCAGAGCGGCGGTCCCGAGGCGGTGCCCGGCCTTGAGGACGTCCGGGGACAGTGGTCGCTGCTCCAGTCCCGGCACCGCGTGCAGGGCACGAGCGGCCTGATCTGCCTGACCAGCGGTGGAAACGCATACGACAAGCCGGTCGCAGTCGTCGACCTGGACCCGGGTCTGGCGGGCGCCGGCACGCTGAGGTTCGTCGGCCTGGGCTGGCCCACCGGCCGGGAACAGCCGAAGAACTGTGTGATTCCCAGCAGCACGCCCTGACCGGCCCGAGGTGCTGCCGGAGGGGTCGGTGAAAGCGGCCTTCATCGGGCACTCGCCGAGGTGCCGGACAACGTCGCCTTCACACTGCTTGACCCCGCCGAACAGGGCCGCCGGATCGGAAACAAGGCCGGCCGGCCATGCCGACCTTCAGCCGCTCGCCGACCCGCAGGGACCGGTCGAGGCTCTCGGTGAACAGACAGCCGACGCACGGCGCAGCGAGGTGGGCCCTCTACCCACGCCTGCAGACCATCGAGCGACTGCTCGGCCGCGACCTGGAATCCGGCGAACAGCGCACGTCACTGGCTGCTCCGTGGACGGTAGGGCTGGATGAGCTGGTCGACGGGTGCGTAGTCGTCGGTGAGCAGTTGGGCATCGCCGATCCAGGAGGTGAGGTCCTCGCCGCTACTGATCTTCCAGCCGATCTGCCGGGCGTCCAGCGCCTCCTGGGTCGCGCGCAGGTCGACTGGTCGGTCGGAGGCGACGACCACCAGATTGCCGCCGTCGGAACTGGCGGTCGGGTCGAGGCCGATGTCGGCCGGAGCGCCGACGAGGGCGACGTGCTCGAAGGTCTCGCTGAGGGTGGCTACTTCGGCACGTGCGAAGGCCAGACCACCGTGATCGATGAGGTTGGCAACGTACAGGCCGCCCTCGTTGAGCACCCGCCGTACGTCTGTCAGCGCCTCCACCGTAGTGAGGTGCCACGGCACGCTGACGCCCCCGAAGGCGTCACCGACGACGAGGTCACGGCTGCCGGCGTCCAGTCGACGCAGGCCGAGCCTGCCGTCCTCGGCGCGTACGTCGATACCGGCTTGTGATCTCAGACCGAGCTGGTCGCGGTCGATGCGCACGACCCCGCTGTCGATCTCGGATACCAGGCTGCGCGTCCCGGGCCGCGTAGCGGCGAGGTAACGGGGAAAGGTGAGCCCGCCGCCGCCCAGGTGGTGGGCGGCAAGTGGCTCACCTTCGGGAAAGGCGGCATCGACCACCGACGCGATGGCGCGCACGTACTCGAACTTCAGGAAGGTCGGGTCGTCGATGTCGACGTAGGAGTGCCGCACGCCGTCCAGCACGAGTGTCCGGCCGCTGTCCCGGTCGGGGTCTGCGACGACCCGTGCGCAGTGGTACCTGGTCTCCGCGTCGCAGCCGCCGGGCGCGACGGTGGTGGCGAGGCTGCCGGCCACGACCACGAGTGTCAGGGCAGGGGTGCCGCTCCATCCACGCGTTCGCCACTCGACCAGCGCCGCGCCGACCACCAGCAGTGTTCCGAGGCCGATCAGGATGCCGCTGACCGGCAACCGCGATACGAGGACGAAGCCGGTGAGGACGGTGCCGACGATGGCGCCGACCGTGCCGACACCGGACAGTCGGCCGACAACCGTTCCGGTCTCGGCGAGGCTGGTCAGACGCAGCTTGGTCACGATCGGCGTCACCGCGGAGAGCAGCGCGCCCGGCACGAGGATGGTCAGCGACGCGATGAACAAGAGAATCGGTGGTGCCCACTCCCCAGTGGTGCGCAGCACGGCAGGGGTGAGCGCCACGACCGCTCCTGACACGCCGAGCGAGGGGCCTATGAGCCTGCGTGGATTGACCTGGTCGGCGAGGCGCCCACCCAGCCAGGAGCCGACGGCGATCGCGGTGAGGGCGATGCCGATCACCATGGTGCTGGTCTCGAGGGTGAGGCCGAGGTAGGGAGCCAGCAGCCGCAGAGCGACGATCTCGACCACCAGGACTGCGGCCGAGGACCCGAACACAAGCGCGGCAGCGGTCCGGGGACCCAGGCCGTGGTGGTGAGGCGTGCCGTCGGCGGCGGGCGACGAAGTCGATCTGGTCACGGGCAACATCCTTGCATGCAAGCCGTGTTCGGCCGAGTGGCTGGAGCAGTACACCAGCCGGGCACGACCCCGCCCCTGTCGCACGAGCGGCGTTTCGTCAGGGAGCGGTGAGTACGGTGATCGCAACGGCGCGGATGTAGCGCCGAGGGCAGTGGCGCCGGATGCGGCAGCTGTGGGTGGCGGTCCCGTTGCCGTGCCGGTTCCACCGGGACAAGGGGCCGGACAGCTCCTCCGTGGCCCGCCGACCGCTTCGACGCCGCTGTGTCAGTCCCTGCCTCTACGGTTTGCCCATGACTCCTGAGATGTGGAACCGGTTAGGTCCCTTCCGTGACGAGGCGATCGCGCGGGGCATACCAGCCGAGGACGTGGAGCGGTGGTTGGCCACCGCCCGCCCCTGCGCGACGCTGACACAGGACGGGGACGGGCCGGTGGTGGGCCAATTCGGCGGTCCGCTCCTGCTTCCGGCCGATACCCCGGACCCCGCCCACCCCTTCGTCGCCTCCATCGACCTGGCGGCCCTGCCCGCCGACGCGACGGACCTGCCCCTGCCCCCCGACGGTCACCTGCTGCTCTTCGCCTTCCCCGAGACCGCCGACTATGACGAACCCATGGGCAGTGTGGTGTACGTCCCCGTCGGCACTGCCGTGACGGAACGGGACAGGCACGCTTGGAACTCCTCCGAATTCCACGACTACGAAGCGATGTTCAAGGCGTTCCCGCAGGGTCCGCTGCGGGCCACGACCACTGTGTCGCTGCCCTGCCACGAGGCGGTCGAACTGCCCGGGAGAGCGGGGAGCGGGCCGCTTCCCGGGCATCCCCGCTCCGAGGAACTCGTCGAGGTCTGGGAGAGCACCCATGACGACATCGCCCCCGAGGGGCCGCTGCAGATCGGGGGATACGCCGATGAGGAGGCCGTCTACTACGACCCGGTCGCCGTTGCCGTGTCCACGGCCGCGAGAGCGGCGGAAACGGGCCGGTGGGACGGACCGGTTTCGGACGACGTCTCGGACTGGGTGCTCCTGGCCGACTGGCATGCCGGCATGGACGTGCAGGGCTGGGAGAGCGCCACCGTCCACTGGGTGATCCAACGCGAGGACGTGGCCGCGCGGCGCTTCGACCGTGCGTTCACCTCGGTTTACTGGAACCCCTGACCTGTCGTCATCGGCCCGGGGCATCAGCACGCTGCCTACCCGTTCCCAGGTGCCGCCGATCGTCCACCTCCGCAGCCGGTTGTCAACGCCCCGTCAGTTGCCGTACCGCTTCGGGTCGGTGGATTCCACGAGCGCGCGTGCCCACCAACCCGCGGCCGGGGCCCGAAAAGAAGGGGCTCCGGCCGGCGAACCGGACGCCCACCCAAGCGGCCGCTCCCGCGGCGGGCTGCCGAGTAGCCGGGCGTGCCCGCAGTGGCCGGCCCGGCCGGCATCAGGGCAGCCGCCGCCGAGGATGCTTTGGTGCATGAGCGGACAGGGGGGCCGGATGCCGGTGCTGCTTGGTCCTGCGGTGCCGGCGGACACGAGCACGGCCTGTTACCCCCGACGCGATGCGATGTCGACCGGGGACAGCCGGGCCGGTCGCTCGCCCTCGGATCGCCGGCGGCAGACCCACCTGGCAGGTCTCGCCGGGCGATCTTGGCGTGGGTCTTGCAGGATGGTCCCGGTTGCCCGGCCACGGAGGCTGCTGAGGGCAGCCGCTTCCCCTGCGCGGCGGACCGCCGCCCCATCGTTCACTCAGGAGCCCGCATGGCAGTTGTGGCGGAGGAACTGGAACCGGTCCTGGAGGACGCACGCCAGGCTCACACCGCGGTCCTCGACCGGCTCCGGGCGGATGCGGCGGTCACGCCGCCGGGTCCGTACCGGCAGATGCTCGAAGGCCAGGCGGCGCAGGTGCAGGTCGGTCTCCAGCGCATCCAGCATCGGGTACACGATCTGCGGCCCCGAGGGATTCTCGGCAACGCAGCCGACGTGACGCGGTTCGTCTCGCATGGTGCGATGCGCACGGTCATGCTGCCGCTGACGATCGGGACGGGGATCGTGCGGCGCGTGCTGCCCGGCGGCGGCCCGGCCGATGCGCGGCAGCTGCTGAGGAACGCGGAGGACGAGTACGCCGCTGCGGCACGGGCACTGGCCGCCTGCCGGGCCGGAGAGGTCCTCGCCGAGCAGGTGGACGACGAGGGCACCGCCGAGTTGCTCGGCTCGCTGCGCCGCCAGGACGAGGAACTGCTGCAGGCGCTGGAGGACAGCCTCGCCGAACAGGCACGCGCCGTCGTGGCATCCGCCAACGGTTCCGGCCCACCCGAGAATCAGCAGGGCGGTGTGGCCGACGCGGCCGGCCGGACCATGCGGACCGCTGTCAATCGGGCACGTCATGCCGCTCGCAGCGGCGTCCGATACGCCAGAGGTGGCGACTCCAGGGGGACGGTACGGGGTGTGCCCGAGCCCGGCCCCATGGCCGAGGAGGTCCTGGGGGCGGTCAGGCGGGAGGAGGACCTGCCGATTCCCGGGTTCAGCCAGCTCAGCACCGAGCAGATCCAACGCCGGCTGCGCTCGCTGTCCCAGTTGGATCTGACGGTGATCGAGGGCTACGAGCGCGCCCATGCGCGCCGCAGGAGAGTCCTGGACGCCATCGAACAGCTGCGCGGAGCCGAGCCGTGGACCGGCTATGACGCCATGAACACGGGCGATGTCGTCGCGAGCCTTCAGGACGCTCCCACCGACCAGGCCCGTCAGGTACTGGAGCACGAACAACGCCATCGCCAGCGCCAGGAGGTCATCTCCGCCGCGAAGGCACGCGCCTCCGGCTGACGAGGAACCGTCTCGGACCTGGTGTAGCGGGGCGACGCCGATGCGGTAGGCGCCGCCTAGGGTGGAGTTGTGGGCGACGGCATGGTGACGCTGTTCCTGTGCGGGGACGTGATGCTCGGTCGCGGCGTCGATCAGATTCTTCCGAACCCCGGTGATCCGGTGTTGCGGGAAGGCTACCTCGTGGACGCCCGATCCTACGTCCGGATGGCGGAGGCGGCCGACGGCCCGATTCCGGCTCCGGTCGATCCGTCCTGGCCGTGGGGTGAGGCGCTGCGGTTGCTGGAGGAGGCCGACCCGGACGTCCGGATCGTGAATCTGGAGACGTCCGTCACCTGCGCGGACGCGTTCGCGCCGGGCAAGGAGGTCCACTACCGCATGCACCCCGACAACCTGCCCGCCCTCACGGTTGCCCGGCCGGACGTCTGCGTCCTGGCCAACAACCACGTGCTGGACTTCGGCCGCGCGGGCCTGGACGAAACGCTCGGCTCGCTGGCCCGTGCGGGTCTGCGGACGGCGGGCGCGGGACGGGACGCCAACGAGGCGTACGCGCCCGCGGTGCTCCCGCTCTCCTCGGGTGGCCGCGTCCTCGTCTTCGCCCTCGGGGCACGCTCCAGCGGCATCCCGTCCGACTGGGCGGCGACCGCGGACCGCTCCGGCGTCGCCTACGTCCCCGACCTGTCGGCCGCCGCCGCCGACGCGGTGGTCCGGCACGTGGCCGCGACCAAGCGTGCGGGCGACCTCGTGGTGGTCTCCGTGCACTGGGGTTCCAACTGGGGTTACCTCGTCCCCCGCGACCAGATCCGTTTCGCGCACGCCCTGGTGGACGGTGGTGTCGACATCGTCCATGGACACTCCTCGCACCACCCGCGCCCCGTCGAGGTGTACCGGGAGCGGCTGATCCTGCACGGCTGCGGCGACTTCATCGACGACTACGAGGGCATCTGTGGCTACGAGGAGTTCCGCGACGACCTCCGGATCGCCTACCTCGCCACGGTGGCGGCGGGCACGGGACGGCTCACCGGCCTGCGCATGGTCCCCCTGCGCGCCCGCCGCATGCAGCTGGAGTCCGCGCCCACCGAGGACCGCACCTGGCTCCGCACCACCCTCGCCCGCATCAGCCGTGGCGTGCGCATCACCCTGGAGACCGACGGCACCCTGGCGGCGGAAACCGGACCATGACCCGAGGGCTTCGGCTGACCCTGCTCGGCGTGTGCGCGAGGAACCCGCCGCGCTTCACACCGGCGGGCCTTCTCCTGCGCCGCGCCCCGGATCACGAGCAGGGGCACTTGGTAGGGCTCGACCGCGTGATCGGTGGTGTGTCGCGCGGCTCCGGGATCACGAAACAGAGTGCCGCTTGGGTCGGCCGCCCTTGTCCAGGAACCGTCGCAGCCGGGTGTGCGGCCAGACGTTGATCACGTCCTCCTTGGTGAGCCAGCCGCGCTGGGCCGTGCCCACGCCGTATCGCATATGGGCCAGGTGGAGGGTGGAGTGGGCGTCGCTGTCGATCGCGAACTTCACGCCGTGCCGCCGGGCCCGCAGGATGTCCTCGTCACGCAGATCGAGCCGGTCCGGATGGGCGTTGACTTCCAGGGCCGTGCCGGTGCGGGCGCAGGCGGCGAAGATCTCGTCGAGGTCGGCGTCGATACCGGGCCGCTTGCCGAGGATGCGGGTGGTGGGGTGACCGATGATGTTGACATACGGGTTCTCGCAGGCCCGGACGATCCGCCGGGTCAGCGTGCCGCGGTCCTGGTTGAAGTGCGAGTGCACCGAAGCCACGCACAGGTCGAAGCCCGCCAGGAAGCCGTCCGGCCAGTCCACGCCGCCGTCGGGAGCGATGTTCAGCTCCACACCGTGCAGCAACCGCATGCCGCCCCCCTTGCCGTACGCGCGGTCGAGCTGCCGTACCTGATCGCGCTGGGCCACCATCCGCTCGTCGGTCATGCGTTGCATGTACAGGTCCGGCCCGTGGTCGGTGATCGCGTAGTAGCCGTAGCCGCGTTCCGCCGCAGAGCGGATCATCTCCTCCAGCGGGGCGAGGCCGTCGGTGAGGTCGGTGTGGGTGTGCAGGTCGCCCCGGATGTCGGACTCCGTGACCAGGTCGGGCAGTTCACCGCGCTGCCCGGCCTCGATCTCGCCGCGGTCCTCGCGCAGCGTGGGCTCGATCCACGGCAGGCCGAGCCGGGCGTACACGTCCTCCTCCGTCGCGGAAACGATCTTCTCGCCGCTCTCGGCGTCGAACAGCCCGTATTCGGAGAGCTTCAGTCCCTGATGCACGGCGATTTCACGGATCCGGATGTTGTGGGCCTTGGAGCCGGTGAAGTACAGCAGGGCGGCACCCCAGGAGTCGGGCGGCACGACCCGCAAGTCGATCGCCAGCCCCTTGCCGGTGCGAATCGACGTCTTCTTCTCGCCGTGGGCGATGACTTCCGTGACGTCCGGCAGCTCGGTGAACGCCCGCATGACGGGCATTGGCTTCGTCGCCGCGACGAGGACGTCGATGTCACCGATCGTCTCCCGGAAGCGGCGCAGCGACCCGGCGTATGCGCACCGCAGGCAACCGGTCACCCGGGACAGCCCGGCGACGGTCTCCTCGGCGAGGTCGAGGGCCACGTCGAGCAGGACACGGTCCCCGGAGGACTGCAGGAGCTCGATGCCGTGGAGGATCTTCTCCTCCGTCCTGGGGCCGAAGCCTTTCAGGTCGCGCAGCCGCTCCGCATGGATCGCGTCGGCCAGTTCCTCGACGGAGGAGATCCCCAGCTCCTCGTGGAGCGCCAAGGCCTTCTTCGGACCGAGCGCGGGGATGGCCGTCAGCTGCCGGACCCCGGCGGGGATCTTCGCCCGCAGCTCCTCCACGGCGGACACACTGCCGTCGCGGAAGTACTCGACGACCTTCTCGGCGATCGACCTGCCGACACCCGGGATCTGCTGCAGGCCCTTCACGTCGAGCGTCCCGACATCGGCGTGGTGACCGCCGATCGCGCGGGCAGCCTTCTCGTGGACACGCGCCTTGAACGCGTCCCCGCCGGTGATCGAGATCAGGTCCGCATACTCCTGGAACAGTGCGGCGACCTCGTCATTGGACCGAGCCACACCTCCAGGGTAGGCACGGAGCCACTGGTCAAACCCGGCCGGACCGGTTCCACGCGGCCACTGAAGTCGCGGTTGAGGTTGCTCGGCCCGCCTGCTCAGGCTTCTCGTCCGTCGCCGGCCTCGCTGTGCATGCCCATGCACAGAGCCCGGACGACGAAGACGTTCACTGCGACCAACGTCAGGGCCCATAATGCCAACTGTTGCGCGATTCATCAGTGAATCTCAGCGTTTCTTATCTGTTATCTTGATCGGGTGAAGCTTTCCGAGTGGGCGGCACGCAACGGTGTGCACTACCAGACCGCGTGGGCGTGGGCGAAAGAGGGCCGTATGCCGGTCCCGGTGCGCCAGACGCCATCCGGGACATGGCTGGTCGACGAGCCCGCCGCAGAGACGTCCGGCCGGGTCGTGGCGTACTGCCGGGTCTCGTCGGCGGACCAGAAGCCGGACCTTGACCGGCAGGTGGCCCGCGTGGTCCAGGGGGCGACTGGTCTCGGCCTGCCGGTCGCGGAGGTTGTGACCGAGGTCGGCTCGGGGCTGAACGGACGTCGGCGCAAGCTGCACCGGGTGCTGTCCGACCCGCAGGCGGCGGTGATCGTGGTGGAGCACCGTGACCGGCTGGCCCGGTTCGGCGTCGAGCACCTGGAGGCAGTGCTGTCGGCGTCCGGGCGGCGCCTGGTCGTCCTCGACCCCGCCGAGACCGCCGATGACCTGGTGCGGGACATCACCGAGGTGCTCACGTCGATGTGTGCGCGTCTGTACGGGCGGCGGGCGGCGAAGAACCGGGCCGCCCGTGCGGTGGCCGTGGCGACCGGAGAGGCCGCCGAGTGAAGAAGTTCCAGCCGCGGCCCGGGTTTGTCGTGCAGGCGTTCCGGTTCGCTCTGGACCCGAACGCCGCCCAGGAGGACGCGCTCCGTTCGCACTGTGGCGCGGCCAGGGCCGCGTACAACTGGGCCGTCGGCTGGGTCACGGCGTCGTGGTGGCAGCGCAAGGCCGAGGAGACCTACGGCATCCCCGAGGAGTCGCTGACGGATTGGCGGCCGTGGTCGCTACCGTCGCTGCGGAAGGCGTTCAACGCCGCCAAACACACCGATCCCAGGTTCGCGAGCTGGTGGGAGGAAAACTCCAAGGAGGCGTACAACACTGGCCTGGCAGGCGCCGCCGCCGCGTTCGACAACTACGCGAAGTCCAAGAACGGCAAGCGCAAGGGCGCCCGGATGGGTGCGCCGCGGTTCAAGGCCAAGCGGAAGGCGCGTCTGGCCTGCTGGTTCACCACCGGCACGATCCGCGTCGAGGCAGGCGGCCGGCACGTCACGCTGCCCCGGCTCGGAATAATCCGCGTCCACGAACCCACCGTCAAGCTCCTGACCCGCGTCCAGGCCGCAACGGCGCGGATCCTGTCCGCGACGGTCCGGCACGAACGCGGACGCTGGTTCGTCTCCTTCCAGGCCGAGGTCAAGCGAGACCTCGAACGCGTCGCCCGCCCGGACACAGCGGTCGGCATCGACCTCGGGGTGAAGACCCTCGCGGTGATGGCCGACAGCACGGGCGAGATCCGCACCGTCGCCAACCCCGGGCACTACGACCGGGCACGCAAGCACCTGCGCCGAGCCTCCCGCGTCGTCTCCCGACGCCAGGGCCCCGACCGGCGCACCGGACGCAAGGCGTCGAAGCGGTGGGAGAAGGCCAACGCCGCCCGCAACAAGGTCCACCACCGCGTGGCGAACCTCCGCGAAGACGCCCTGCACAAGCTCACCACCGCCGTGACCGCCGAGTACGGCACGATCGTGGTCGAGGACCTCAACGTTGCCGGGATGCTCCGCAACCGGCGTCTGGCACGCAGGACCGCCGACGCCGGATTCGGTGAGATCCGCCGCCAGCTCACCTGCAAGACCCAGCGCCACGCCACCCGCATGATCGTGGCGAGCCGCTGGTACCCCTCCTCCAAGACCTGTTCCGGGTGCGGCGCGGTGAAAGCCAAGCTGCCGCTGCACGTCCGGACCTACGAATGCGACGCCTGCGGCCTGGCCATCGACCGGGACGACAACGCCGCGCTCAACCTCGCCGCCCTCGCGGCGGCCTGCACCACTGGTACCGGAGTGGCCGGAGACCAGGACACCCCCGTGGTGTCGAAGCCTCGTGGAGCCGACCGTAAGACCCGCGCCACCCGCCCCCGCCGCAAGGCGGAGGCGGGGCGGGCAGGTGGCGCAACCCTGCCGCAGCAGCGGCAGACGGAAGCGAGAGACCGTCCTCAAGCCGAAGCCCTCACGCTTTGGTGACGATACGGACCTTCCGGGCAGAAATGCCCGGAACGCTGAGAACCGCTGAGGTTCTGAGCAACGGTAATGCGGCACCCACAGGAAGTTGGCGATCGCGCCGAGCCCTGCCACCGCTACACCGAAGAAGCGTGCCCACAGCGCTCCGATGAGCACGGCGCCCCGTTATCTTCTTCGCGGTCCTGCAATGGGGCCGCTGGCCTCCGGGCCCGGCATGACTTTTGCCCCCTGTCGATCGGATGACCTGGGGTGGTGTCACCGGGCCCGGGAGGTGTCCGTCGGAGACGCTGATCAGAGGTCCGGCCACCGTCCGGTCCGGCGCAATGCCGGACAGTTCGCGGGCGGCAGGTCTGCATAACGTGGATGCGCGAGCACGACACCCGAGCCGAGGCCGGCACCGTCAACACCCCTGGGGAAGGGGCGCGATGTTCGAGATCGAAGACGTGGGCGTGTTCCTGGGCCTGGACGTCGGCAAGACCGCTCATCACGGCCACGGGCTCACCCCGGCCGGGAAGAAGGTCTTCGACAAGCCGCTGCCCAACAGCGAGCCGAAGCTGCGGGCCGTCTTCGACAAACTTACGGCCAAGTCCGGCACCGTCTTGGTGATCGTCGACCAGCCCGCCTCGATTGGCGCCCTGCCGCTGACTGTCGCCCGCGATGCGGGCTGCCGTGTCGCCTACCTGCCCGGACTGGCCATGCGCCGGATCGCCGACCTCTATCCCGGCGAGGCCAAGACCGACGCGAAGGACGCCGCGGTGATCGCGGACGCGGCCCGCACCATGCCGCACACCCTGCGGTCCCTGGAGCTGACCGACGAGATCACCGCCGAACTCACGGTCCTCGTCGGCTTCGACCAGGACCTCGCGGCCGAGGCCACCCGCACCTCCAACCGGATACGCGGCCTGCTCACCCAGTTCCACCCCTCGCTGGAACGCGTCCTGGGCCCCCGCCTCGACCACCAGGCCGTCACCTGGCTGCTGGAACGCTACGGCTCCCCGGCCGCCCTGCGCAGGGCCGGTCGCCGCAGACTCGTGGAGCTGATCCGCCCGAAAGCCCCCCGCATGGCCACCCGGCTGATCGACGACGTCTTCGACGCGCTCGACGAACAGACCGTCGTCGTCCCCGGCACCGGCACCCTCGACATCGTCATCCCCTCCCTGGCCGCCTCCCTGGCCGCCGTCCACACCCAACGCCGGGCGATGGAAGCCCAGATCAACGCCCTGCTGGAGGCGCACCCTCTTTCCCCGGTCCTGACGTCGATGCCCGGCGTCGGCGTCAGGACCGCCGCCGTCCTGCTGGTCACCGTCGGCGACGGCACCAGCTTCCCCACCGCCGCCCACCTGGCCTCCTACGCCGGCCTCGCCCCGACCACGAAGTCGTCCGGGACCTCGATCCACGGTGAACACGCGCCACGGGGCGGAAACCGCCAGCTCAAACGGGCGATGTTCCTGTCCGCCTTCGCCTGCATGAACGCCGACCCGGCCTCCCGCGCCTACTACGACAAGCAACGCGCCCGCGGCAAGACCCACACCCAGGCACTCCTCCGCCTCGCCCGCCAACGCATCAGCGTCCTGTTCGCCATGCTCCGAGACGGCACCTTCTACGAATCCCGCCCGCCCGCGGACGTTGAGCTCGCCGCATAACCCCAGCAAGACCGAATCATCCCAAACCCGACAGGGGTGCCTTGACGAAGGACATAGAGGCACCCCCCGCCCCGCAAGGACGATGACGACGCCCAGAACGAGGTGCACCCAGCCCCAGCCCGCCAGACTGAACTCGACCACGTAATTGCGCGTCGCGATGAACAGCCGAACTCCCGAGCAACGTGATCCCTCTCAGCGTGGCGCGACGGCTCTCCGTCGGCACTCCGAGCTGTCGAAGGCGCAGACCAGACCGTCTCGGTGCCGCCGGTGGGCGCTCAACCACGCATTGGCCAGACGTTCGCCGACATCGCGTCGACCGAGTACGCCAGACCCGCAACCGTACGTACGTCACCTGCCGTCCCATGTCGGGAGCCCGGATGATCGCCGGGCGCGCACTTCCGAGTGGAGGACAGATGACGGACAGTGCCGTCGGCACCCCACGTGCCGCCGACCGGCATCGGCCGAACGACCGTGGCGGCCGACGCGGCCGGACGTTCGGGCTGCTGGGCTGTGGCGTCGTGCTCGCCGGACCGTTCGCTCTGCTCGTCGTACGGCTGACGGGGCTGGACGCGGGAACACCGCTCGCCGTGCCCATGGTGCTCTTCCCCTACGCGGCCGCACTCAGCGTGCTCGTGCTGAGCGCCATGCTCGCCGTTCCCGCTCTCCGCTCGCGATGGGCGGTGACTGTCGCCGTACTACTCACGGCACCTCAAGTCGCCCTGCTGGTGCCGCGCTTCATACCGGACCAGCAGCATGTCCCGGCCCGGTCAGCGGAGTTGCGCGTGGCCAGCCTCAACGCCGACCTCGGCGGAGTGGATCCGCGGGCGCTGGTGCGGCTCGTCCGGGCCGAGCGGATCGACGTCCTGGCCGTGCAACAGCTGCCGTCCGCCGGCGTTGCCGCGCTCGCCAAGGCCGGTCTGAGTACGTTGCTGCCGTACAACGAACTCCACCCGGAGTACGACTCCTCGATCTACTCGCGGATCCCGCTGACCGACGGCGGCACGCTGCACGCCGACACCGCCTGGCCGCAGACCACCGCCGACGTGAGAGTCGGCGGACGCACCGTACGGCTGGTGGCCGTCCACACCTACTACCCGCTCGGGGACCCGAAGCGCTGGACACGGGACATGACCGCCCTCACCTCCGTGGCCCGGCGCAGCGGCCCGGACACCGTCTTCCTGGGCGACTTCAACGCCTCCCTCGACCACGCGCCCATGCGTAAGCTGCTCGCGTCGGGCCTCATCGACACCCACGCCGAACTCGGCCGCGGATGGGCCCGCACCTGGCCTGTCGGCATGACGCTCATACCGCCACTGGTCCAGCTCGACCACGTGCTGCACGGCTCCGGCCTGGCGGGCGTCTCCGTCGGCGAACGGACCGTGCCGGGCACGGATCACCGCGCGGTCGTCGCCGTGCTGGCGCTGCTGCCGACGAAGGAGCGTGCCGGTGACCGCGACTGACCGCTCCCCCGGTCAGGGCGGCATCCCTCCTCGCACCAACGGGACAAGACCCAGCCGCGCCCGATGAGCGTTGCTGACCAGCCCGTCGGCTACTGAGCCGACGTCGTCAACGCAGACCGTTGACCAGAGCGAATGCATCCACGGTTTTGGGGTGCGTCCTGCCCAGTCGGGTGTGCAGGATCTGTGCGCCCCGGCGAGCGAGGTCCGCTGCGGTCGGGTCGTTCAAGCTGTGCAGGACTCGGGCCTTGAACAGCAGGACGTACCCGATGTACAGGTGATCCGGCGCATATCTGGCCTCGCGGATCTGCAGCGCCCGCGAGATCAGCGGCACGGCCGTGGCGTAGTCTCCGAGGTCGACGTGGACGTTCGCCAGTGCAATCAGGTCGAAGCTCACGAACGGGTCGTCCGGCCCGTACGCCGTCTCGTCGATCTGCAGCGCCCGCTCGGCCAGTGGCTGTGCCGCCCTGTGTTCGCCGAGGATGCACAGTAGCCGCGCGAGCGTGGCCAGGTCCGTCGCGATGGCGGGACTGTCCGCCGGCAGACAGGACTCGTGCAGGCGCAGCGCGCGTTCCGCCAGTGGGCGTGCCGTCTCCGGCGCGTTGAGGTCCTTGTGGATCTGGGCCAGGGTGATCAGGTCGAAGCCGGCCTCCGCAGCCCGGCCCTCGAGCGACTCGTCGATCGCGAGGGCACGTTCACACAGGGGCAGCGCCACCGAGCAATCCCCGATCTGGATGAGGAACTCCGACGCCAGCCTTAGCAGCACCGCCGTCTCCGCAGCGCACTCGGCCGGTGGATCGTCCTTGGTCACCGCAAGGACGTGCGGGAGCAGCTCCTGCCACCGCGGCCGCGCGTCCGGGTCGCCGTGGATGTCGTGCGGCACAGCCGCGAGCAGCGCACGACACAGCTGGACCCGAGCGTCAGTGCGTACCTCGTCCGGCATCGGGGCCCGGATGGCGGCCTGAACCAGCCGGTGCAGCACCAGGGACGCGTTCTCGCGTCTCGCGAGACCCAGACCAGCCAGGGCGCCGACCGTCGTGTCCCACACCAGCGGGTCGGCTGCGGCTCCGTTCAGCGTTTCGGGGCTGCCGGTGAACAGGTCCAGCGGGATCGGCTCCGGGGCCAGCAGGGCACACAGCTCCAGCAGCCGCACCGCCTGGGGCTGGTCCGTGTTCAGCTTTTGCACACTGAGCCTCCACAGGCTCGCGACCACCTCCGCCGCCGGCCGGTCGGCCAGCTCGCCCCGCGCGATCATGTCCTCCAGCCGCGACGTCAGCAGAGTGAGGTACTCCTCGGGCGCCGTGTGGTTGTAGCCCATGTACCCGGCCGCCTGCTCCAACGCCAGTGGCAGGTCCCCCAGTTGCTCGGCGATCCGTTCCGCCACCGCCTCGGTCATTCCGGGCACCCGCCCGACCAGCAGCTTCACCGACTCTTGCCTGGTGAACACGTCCAGTTCGATGACGCCGGCTCTGCCCGACCAGCCGCTCACCCTGGTCGTGACGATGACATGGCCGTTGCTCGCCAGGCCACCCGACGGCAGCGCGTGCGTGAGCGTGCCCGGTTTCTCCCCGTTGTCGAAGATGATCAGAAATGGCCTGTGGTCCAGCAGCTTGCCGTACACCCGTGGGATGGCCTGGTCGGAGCTGACCTCCGTCAACCCCAGCTGCCCGGCCAGCGATACGAAGTGCGACGCCACCAGATCGGAGTCCTCGGCGCCCACGAACGCGACGAACCGGTACTTCGACAGGTAGCGGTAGGCGTACTCGATCGCGAGTTGGGTCTTGCCGACGCCACCGAGCCCCTGCACAGCCAGCATCGCGACGCCGTTCCCCGAGGTGAGGCGCTGCCGCACCTCCCGCAACGTGGCGTCGCGGCCGGTGAAGTTGGTGTTGCGCGGCGGCAGCCGGTACGGCGCGGGCGCGAGCTGGTCCCGGGCACGGTCGCGGCGTGGCGCCTGCCACACCCCGACAACGGACAGGGGTATCAGGATGAGGAGCACCACCCACGGGTGGACACGCACATAGTCGAGCGGTCCCGGCCAACGACTCTGCCCAGACGCCGCGTTGAAGGCAAGACTGCCGACGAACAGTACGAGCAAACCGGCCACCGCGCTGGCCAGCGTTCGCCACATGGTTCCCTCTTCGGTAAGACGGCGACCGCAACAATCAACAGTCGGCGCGATCTTATCCCAGGAGCCGCACCGCCCAAGGGGAATCGACCAGCGTCAGCGGACCGTCAGCACCGGATGCGGGCCGGACAGTCATGCGAAAGACGGCCACCGATCGGCGGCCCACTCGAGCCAACCCGACCACCCAGGAGGCGGATCGCCAATCTCGTCCCCGTCGAGTTCCGTGGCGTCGGGCTCCTCGAACAGCGTTCTCCAGTGCAAGAGGTCCGCCTCGCTCATCGGGAAGGTCTGATCCGGAGTGGTCGATCGGCGATGGGCGATCCGGGCGAGTTGGGTCTCATGGTCCACCGGCACGTACACGAGGTGACAAGACGCGCTCACGGACTCCGCCAACCAGCGGATCGCGGACCTCTCGTCACGAGACCAGCAGCCGAAATCCAGGACCACGTCGGTTCCCAGCCTCAGCGCCTCCAGACCAAGCCAGAGCAGCCGTCCTTCCAGTACATCGCGCTTCCCGTCCGCATCCGGCTCTCCGAACAGCGGGATCATCCACTCATCAGGCGTCAGCCGCAGCGCACTGTGCTCCTTGGCCAGTTGCCGAGCCCTGGTGGTCTTTCCGGCCCCTGGTAGGCCGACCGTCAGGAACAACGTGGTCACACCCGGATCGTTCAGGGAAACCACGGGGAGGACAACTGCTTTCTCTGGCTTTCTCTGCTTTCGCCACCCGCTGAACCCCGCTTGCGCCGCGGCCGGCCCCGGCGGTGTTCCGTACTGGATCAGGCGGCGCGACCGGCCTTGAGGGCGGCCGCAGTGTCGACGACGCGGCGGGCCTGGTAGCGGGCCGCCTGCAAAGCCACTTCGCCGGGTGGGCCGTCGATCTCGGCCTGTTGCGGCGCCCGGCGTAACGCTGGTGGAACGTACGGTCAACGGCCGGCCGGGGCTGGTGGCTCGACGGGGCGGCGTCACCGTATCGGTGATGGCGTTCGACGTCATGGGCGACCGGATCCATCGCATCTGGGCCGTCCTCAATCCCAACAAGCTCCGCTCGTGGGCGCTCCGCCTGGTAGTCCAGCTCACATCCAGGTCTCGAGCCACATTCTGGTGTGCCAACTGGGATATGGAATCGTCTGACCCGTGTAGACGGGGAAGAAGTAGATGAAGTTCCAGGTGCTGAGCAGCACCAGCGCGCCTGCGGCCACCGCACCGCGTTTGCGGCGTCTTTCCTGCGTGCCCGGCGGGCCCAGCAGCGCGCCCAGCATCATCGCCACGGCCAGCCACAGGTACGGCACGAAGACGACGGCGTAGAAGGAGAAGATCGTGCGGTCCTGGTAGAGGAACCAGGGCAGGTAACCGGCGCCCGCGGCGCACAGGACGGCGCCGGCGCGCCAGTCGCGGCGCAGCGCCCACCGATAGAGCAGATACACGAGGGCGCAGCAGGCCGACCACCACAGGAGCGGTGTGCCCAGGGCCAGGACGGTCTGCGAGCAGTCGGCGGTCGTGTGGCAGCCGTCGGTCCCGGGTTTCGGCGATTCGTAGTGGAACAGCACAGGACGGCCCAGGACCAGCCAACTCCAGGGGTTGGACTCGTACTTGTGGGGAGTGTGCAGCCCCACATTGAACTGGTAGACGCCGTACTCGTAGTGCCACAGGCTGCGGAGCGGGGCCGGGATCCAGGACCAGGTGCCGCCGCGGCCGTCCGCCCAGTGTCGTCCGTAGCCGTTCTCGGACAGGAACCAGCCGGTCCAGGTCGCCAGATACGTCACGACAGCGACCGGGAGCAGGGACACCACCGACCAGCCGAGGTCCTTGCGCAGCACCGCCCGATAGGGGCGGCGCGCCCCGGCGACGCGGCGGGCGCCGACGTCCCACAGCAAGGTGAGGATCACGAAGAAGGCGAGGAAGTACAGGCCGTTCCATTTGGTGGAGGCCGCCAGTCCCAGGAAGAGGCCGGCGGCTAGCCGCCAGGGACGCAGTCCAGTCCCGGCATGGTCACCGGTGTGCGCGTCCGGACGACCATCCGCGTCAGCCGGGAGGGCTGCCGCGATCCGGGCCCGCGCCTGGTCGCGGTCGATGAGCAGGCAGCCGAACGCCGCCAGTACGAAGAACATGACGACGAGGTCGAGCAGAGCGGTGCGGCTCATCACGTAGTGCAGGCCGTCCACCGCCATCAGGGCGCCGGCCAGGCAGCCCAGCAGTGTCGAGCGGAACAGGCGCCGTCCTATGCGGCACAGCATCAGCACCGACAGCGTGCCCAGCACCGCTGTCATGAAGCGCCAGCCGAAGGGGGTGAGGCCGAACATCCACTCGCCGAGGGCGATCACCCACTTGCCCGTCGGCGGGTGCGCGACGAATGCCCCGGTGTCGGAGAGCGGGATCACCTGGGGGTCGGCCAGGATCTGCGGGTCGGCGATCTTACGGTCCGGCCAGGTGCTCTCGTAGCCGAGCCGCAGCAAGGACCAGGCGTCCTTGGCGTAGTACGTCTCGTCGAAGACGAGGTCGTGCGGCCGGCCCAGACGCCACACGCGCAGCAGCCCGGCCAGGAGCGCCACCAGCAGCGGCCCGCCCCACCCCGACCAGCGCGCCGGCCGACCCGACCCCACCGGGGACAGCCCCAGCGTGCGCCACACACGTGACCCGGTTTCGGGAAAGGGCACCACCAGGCGGTCACGCACGGACGTACGCGGACGCTCCACATACCCGAACAGGCGCAGCCGCCGCTCCCAGGAGGTCGGCCGGCGATTCGCCGCCTTCCGCGGTACGTCGACAATGGCCGACGCGTTCTCACGGATCACGTGGTCAGCTTTCAACTCGTCGAGAGCAGGACTAGTGGGGATCAGCTGCCCGGCGGTCGGTGGTCGGTGGTAGTCACGCCGGCTCAAGCAGCCCCGACCCATCGAGGACCGCTTGACCTGGCCAAGGCGCTACCTGGTGGTTGAGGTCCGTGAGGGCATCGGGACCGGCTCGGGCGTTGAGGGGCGGTACGGCATCGGCACCGGCCTGGTGGTCGACGTGCAGCTCGGCATCGGCACCCCCTTGGCGGTGGAGGCGGGTCGGACCGTCGACGGCATCGGCACCGGCCCGGTGGTCGACGTGCAGCTCGGCATCGGCACCCCCTTGGCAGTGGAGGCGGAGCGGGCCGTCGACGGCATCGGGGCCGACTCGGCAGAGGCGACGGGGCGATGCTGAGGGTCGGCAGACCCGCCCTGGGCGAATGAGCTCGGCATGACCATCAGTCCGACGCCGAGTCCGGCAACGGTCAGCACGGATCCGGTGGCCATCCAGGCCGTCCGGGCCCGCTGTCGGGCGCGAACACCGGCTTGCAGCCGGTATCGGTGCCGGTCCTCATAGGGCGTGTCCTTGTGGCTGTCACGCATCATGCGTGCCAGGTCCTGCTCGAAGTGATCCATGGCTCCTTCTTCACTCCACCGGCTCGACTGCCTCGGCAAGAAGCTGCCGCAACCGTGCGACGCCGCGTGCTGTGAGGGAACGGGCGGTGCCCACCGGACACCCCAGCACCTCCGCGACGTGCCGCTCGGGCAGATCCTGGTAGTAGCGCAGCACCACCGCGGCCCGCTGACGTGCCGGCAGCAGCGCCAACATGGCCTCCAACCGGGTCCGTTCGTCCACGGCGGCGGTCTCGTCTCCCACCTCGGGCGGGTCGGGCAGCTGGTCCACGGGGTGCTCGCCCCACCATCGACGCCGTGACGATCGAGCCGCGGCACGGGCCAGAACCCTGCGCACATACGCCTCGGGCGCCTGCTCGCCCACCTTCGGCCAGGCGAACCACAGCTTGACCAGCGCCTCCTGCAGCAGATCCTCGGCCCGGTGCCGGTCTCCACCGGTGAGCAGCCGCGCCAGGTGAAGCAACGCCGACCACCGAGCCGTCACGAACCGGTCGAACTCGTCGGCCCGCAACTGCCCCATCAGCGTCGTCCCTTACCTCAACACGCCCCTACACCTTCATAAAGACACTGACCCCTACCCCGCTATGCACCCCCGGCGTGTGGTCTGGCTCACACAGACCCTCGCTGACGGTGCCCACGACGCGACTTGGCTGCCCACCCTCCCCCTGTGCAGCCGTCGAAGCCTGACGAGCACCGGCCCGAACGCCGCTCTGCCCGGACTCGCCACGCACGGCCCCGCTCACGCCGCGAAGACGCGACAGGGGCCGAAGTGCCTCGGGGGGAAGGCACTTCGGCCCCTCTTCGCCGGGTTCAGACCCCGACGGGAACCGGCTTGTCGGTGTCGGCCGGCACGTCGCCCTCCTTGATGCCGTACCGCGTGTAGAAGCGGGCCAGCGGGCCCGGGGCCCACCAAGCCGCCCTGCCCATCAGCTTCATGACGGCCGACCCCAGCAGGATGCGCACCACCAGTACGTCCACCAGGACCGCGAACACCATGCCGACGCCGAAGAGCTTCATGGTCAGCACATCGCTCATCCCGATCGCCGCGAGCGGCACGCACATCAGCAACGCGGCGCTCACGACCAGGCGGCCGATGGACTGCAGCCCGGTCGCCACGGCCTCCGTGCTGTCGTTCAGCTGGTCGTACTGCTCCCGCATCCGGGACACCAGGAACACCTCGTAGTCCATGGAGAGTCCGAAGATCAGCGCGAACAGCATGATCGGCATGTTGGGCTCGATGTTGCCCGTCGGATCGAAGCCGAGCAGGCCGTTCAGATGGCCGTCCTGGAAGATCCAGACGAGCACGCCGAAGGTCGCGGACAGCGACAGCAGGTTCATCGCGATCGCCTTCAGCGGCAGCAGCACCGAGCCGAACGCGAGGAACAGCAGGATGTACGTCATCACCGCGATGTAGAGCAGCATCCACGGCAGGGTCTCGCCGAGTGCGTCCAGGGTGTCGTCGTAGACCGCCGACTCACCGCCGAAGTACGCGTGGGCGCCCGGCGGTTCGGGGACGTCCTTGAGCCGGTTCACCAGGTCGCGCGCATGGGTCGAGATCGCGTTGCCGTCGAAGGTGACCGACACCCGGGCCGTGGTGCCCTCGGCGCCGGTGATTCGGGCCGTCTTCGCGCCCTCGGTGGCGCCGAGCCGCTCAGCGTACGCCTGGAGCGCCGCGCCCTGCTCCTTCGAGGTCGCGTCGGACTTCAGCACGAGCAGCGAGTCGATGGACTTCACCGCGTCGCCGTCGAAGTCGCGCTCCATGGTGTTGAAGACCTGGCGGCCCTCGGAACTGCTCGGCAGCTGCTGTGCGTTGATGGAGCCGAATTCGATCTTGGAGAACGGCAGGGCGAGCGTCAGCAGCAGGCCCACCGCGCCCACCAACACGACTCCCCGCCGCCGCATCACTCCGTGCCCGAACCGGTACCAGGCACCCTCGCCCGCCACCGTCGGGCGCACGGCCTTCTTGCGGCGGCGCAGCGGGAAGGCATTGACCTTCGGGCCCAGCACGGCGAGCACCGCGGGCAGCGCGACCAGCGAGAAGAGCACCGACAGCACGACCGCGGCCACACCGCCGTACGACATCGACTTCAGGAACGTCGACGGGAAGAGGGTCAGGCCGGCCAGCGCCGCCGCGACCGTGGTGCCGGAGATCACCACGGTGCGCCCGGCCGTGGCGATCGTGCGCCCGAGCGCCGCTTCGCCGGTGTAGCCGCGTTCCAGTTCCTCGCGGTAGCGGCTCACGATCAGCAGGCCGTAGTCGATGGCGACCGCGAGACCCAGGATCGTGACCAGGCTCATGGCGAACACGGACACATCGGTGATGTTCGAGATGACCCGCAGGACGGCCATCGAGCCCAGGATGGAGAGCACGCCGACGACCAGCGGAAGTCCGGCCGCGACCAGACCGCCGAACACGACCAACAGGAACAGGAAGAGCACGGGGGCCGAGATGATTTCCGCGTGCCTCAGGTCGTGTTCGATCTTCTCACCGGCCTGATAGCCGGTGGGCACGGTTCCGCCCTGCAGGGTCTCCAGGCCGGGTGCCGGGATCTGGTCCTTGATCGCCTTGTACGAGTCCTCCTTGGCCTTCTCGCTGTTGCCGTGGAGGTTCAGCGCGACGTAGGTGGCGTGCCGGTCGTGGCTGACCTGCGCCGGCATCTTGGTCTGCCAGAAGTGCAGGTAGCCGGTCACGTCCGCCTTCGGCAGGGACTCCACCTGCTGGACGACCGCCTGCTGGAACGACGGGTCATCGACGGTGCGGTCCTCGTCGCGGTAGACGATCACGGCATCCGGTGTCCGCTGCGGGAACGCCTTCTCAGCGATCTTTTCCGCGTGCCGGCTGTCGGAGCCGGGGTCTTGGAAGCCGAGCGGTGTCAGGGAGCCGAAGACACCGGCACCGTAGGCCCCGGACAGGACGGCGAACAGCAAGGTCAGTACCAGCAGGGGCTTTCGTCTCCGGTGAAGCAGACGCCCAAAGCTGTCAAACATGATTTCTCCTGGATCGTTGGCGAGCGCCGGGCAGGACTGTGTGGCGGGGTCGTGGCGGAGTGCGTTCAGGTCGCCACCGGTCCGCCGCAACACCGCGCTCGAAGTGGTGGGCGGGAAGCTGAAGCCGGCCGAGTTCGACAGGGCGTGGCGGCTCAGGAAGTTGATGAGCCTGGGCTCATCGGGCGCAAAGGAGACACCTCTGCGCTGGTCGTACGCTCGTCGGCGGTTCGGCTGGCTGCCGGGCAAGGACGCTCTCGCCGGCCGCGAGGGCAAGTGCCGGAAGACGAGGGTCTGTCGGGACTCGGCCCAGCCCCGAGGTATCCGCAGGACTGCCGGCCGACGCGCTGCTCGCCGGTGTGGTGGGTGCTCGCGAGGACCGGCTGTCAGCCGAGGCCGAGGATGGCATCGACCAGCAGGTCCGGCTGCTGCTCCTGCAGGAAGTGACCGGCGTCGGGAACCGTCACATGGTCCCGCCCCTTCGCACCCGGCACGCGGGCGCGGAAGAGCTGCTCGTAAATGAGCGTGATGTCCTCGTGATCGGCGAAGGCGGTGAGGAACGGCTTCTCGAAGGCTGCCAGCCCGGCCCAGGCGCGGCGCAACATCGAGGCGGGCGGGTCCGTGGCGTCGAGCGACACCAGGTGCGGGAACTGCCGCACTCCGGCGAAGTGCCGCTCGGACGGGAAGGGGGCGTCGTAGGCGGCCGCTTCCTCCTCGGTGAGGACGTGGACGGTCTGGTTGAGGGCGCTGTCGGGACTGCCGACCGCCCACGAGGCGGTCAGGTCGGGCGACTCGGACTGCTCCCGCCAGCGCAGGAATGCGCCGGCCGCATGCGCGAAGTCCTCCGGAGTGAACGCGGCCATGACGTCCGGGTCGGTCAGGCCGGTGTTGGCGGCGACCACGGCCGCGAAACGGTCGGGTGTGACCCCGACGTGCACGAGGAAGACGAACCCGCCCCAGTCCTGACCGAACAGGGTGATGTCCGCCAGGTCGAGCTGGTCCAGCCAGGCGCCGGTCCAGCCCACGTGAGACTCGTAGGTGTACGCGGCCCGGTCGACCGGCTTGTCGGAGCGGCCGAATCCGATCAGGTCGGGAACCAGGACGCGTCGGCCGGCTGCCACCAACCCGGGAATCATCTTGCGGTAGAGGTAGCCCCAAGTCGGCTCGCCGTGAGCGAGGACCACGACCGGGCCGTCGGCCGGCCCCTCGTCGATGTAGTGCATGCGCAGGCCCTCACCGACCGTGGCGTACCGAGGCTCGTACGGCCAGTCGGGGAGGCCGACGAAGCGCTCGTCAGGTGTTCGTTCGTAGTCCATGCGAGGAACCATAACAGCGTTTTCATTGCTCACTCCAAACCCGTTCGCGTGCCACCTGACCGGACGGGCATCGATCGCCTCGTGCTGACCTGGCATTATTCGAGGAAGACCCGTTTCAAGGTTGGCGCGACCCTGGGTGGGTAGCACCAACCGACCGCAGCTCGATGCGTCACCGAGGGGGCATTCGTAACGCTGTTGCAATATGCTGGCGCCATGGCCAGGCTCAAGACACATGACGAAGCGCTCCGGCTCCGGCTCCTGCACCGCGCGGCCGCCACGGTCTTCGACCGCGGCACGGCCGCGCTGAGCCTGCGACAGCTCGCGGCGGACGCGAAGACCTCGACCACGGCGGTCTACTCGCTGTTCGGCAGCAAGGCCGGCCTGCTCAGCAGCCTGTACCAGGAGGCCGTGCGGCTCTTCGTCGAGCGCCTGGCCACCCTGCATCCGACGGACGACCCGGCCGGCGACGTGATCCGCATCGGGCTCGCCTATCGCGAATACGCCGTCGCCAACCCACATCTCTACGCGATCCTCTTCTCCGACCGCAGTGCCCAGTGCCCGTCCGACTCGGACAGGCCGCGCGAGACCGTCGAGACGTACCGGCCCCTCGTCGACGCCGTGAGCCGCGGGCAGCGGGCCGGGCAGTTCAGTTCCGCGTCCGACCCCGAGGTCATCGCACTGTCGGTCTGGGGAATGGCCCACGGCCTGGTCTCCCTGGTGCTGTCGGGCAACGAGCCGCAGGGGCTCGCGGTCGCCGACTGCTACGAGCGGGCACTGCGGGCGTTGGTGACGGGATGGCGAGCCGGGGAGGAGCCGGTTGCGGGGTTCGCGAATGTGACGTGACCCCGGAGCGGATTCTCACTCCGCGCCTGGACGTACCGTTCAGCGGGGCTTTCGCGAGGGGCCCGGCGTTCACGCCCGCGAGGACATCGCACCCTTCGGGGTCCCGGCCGCCCCCGACCACGTCCTGCCACACGGGGACCGGCACGCCGCTGGAGCACCCTCCGAGGGAGCGGGGATCAGGGCCGGACACCCTGCCGCCGACGTGAGTACCGGCTACGGGCCTGTTGCGGTACCGGACGAAGGGGCGCGGATCGGGGAGGGCCTGCCGTTTGAGCTTGCGTGCGGAAACTGATCGGTTTACGGTGGTGAAACTGATCGGTTTTTCGTCCAAGAGACGAGCCTCAAAACCCGAATCCCTAGGAGTATCGGATGACTGCCGCGCGCGATGTCGAGGGGCAACCGAGGGATCCCAGGCTTCCGGCGAAGCTGGCTGCCCACCCGTCGGTGCAGGCCGTACTCGCCCGGCGCAGGGCCGGTGACGCGGTGAACCCTCCGGCGGTGATCGACGCGGCCTGGCTGCGCGAGCTGTGCCTGGCGGCCGGTGCGGACGACGCGGCCGCGGTCAGCCTGGACCACCCCGACCTGGCCGGCGAGCGCGAGCACGCGCAGTCCGCACTGCCCGGCACCCGCACCCTGATCGCGATGGCGGTCCGGATGAACCGCGACAACTGCCGCTCCCCCGCCCGCAGCGTGGCCAACCAGGAGTTCCACCAGACCGACGAACAGGCCAACCACGCCGCCCGCAGCGTCACCCGGGCCCTGCAGGACGCCGGGTACCGCGCGCTCAATCCGTCGGTCGGTTTCCCCCAGGAGATGGACCGCTTCCCCAGGGAGCGGATCTGGGTGGTGGCGCACAAGACGGTCGCGGTGGCCGCGGGGCTCGGCGTGATGGGTCTGCATCGCAACGTCATCCACCCGAAGTTCGGCAGCTTCGTCCTGCTGGTCACCGTGCTGGTGGACGCGGAGGTGAGCGAGTACGGGCGGGCGCTGGACTACAACCCCTGTATCGACTGCAAGTTGTGCGTCGCCGCCTGCCCGGTCGGCGCCATCAGCAAGGACGGGGCCTTCGACGCGCTGGCCTGCACCACGCACAACTACCGCGAGTTCATGAGCGGGTTCACCGACTGGGCGCAGGCGGTCGCCGACAGCGAGGACGCCGCCGACTACCGCTCCCGGGTCAGCGATTCCGAGAGCGCCTCCATGTGGCAGAGCCTGACCTCGCCCCCCGGTTACAAGTCCGGCTACTGCCTTGCTGTCTGCCCCGCCGGCGAGGACGTCCTGGGCCCGTACCTGGACGACCGCAAGTCGTTCATGGACACCGTGCTGCGACCGCTCCAGGACAAGAAGGAAACCCTGTACGTCCTGCCGGGCTCACACGCGCAGGAGTACGCCCAGCGCCGTTTCCCCCACAAGCCCGTCAAGGAAGTAACCGGCGGCTGGCACCCCCCGGCGAAACGCTCCGCATCCCACTAGCCGGCGCCCCTTGTGGCCACCTCCCGCTCGTCCTGTGCAGAGGCTGTCGCTCATGTCTGCTGCCGACCGCCCGCACCCGTACTCGGTCGCGAAACTCTCGCCATCGTGGCCGAACACGGGAGCCTGCTCGTACCGCCTCCTCCCGCTGTGCCTTTGTAGTCGAGACCGGAGTAAGTCATGAGTGGCATTGCCCCTTCCGCGTCCTGCGCGCCAAACCTCTGTGGATCGCCAACGGCGTCATCACGGGCGTACTCGCGCTGCTGTTCACCGTGTTCTACGTCGGTGCCAACATCGACCCGGTCGACCACGTGAAGAAACTGCCCGTCGGTCTGGTCAACGCCGACGAGGGAGCCGCTGTCGGCGGCAAGCAGGTCAACCTGGGGGCGCAGATCACCGAGTCGATCGAGAAGTCCACCGCGAGCGGGGACAAGATCGACTGGAAGGTGATGGACGAGAAGGCGGTGAAGGAGGAGTTCGACGAGGGCAAGCTGTACGGCGCGCTCGTCGTCCCCGCCGACTTCACCTCCGCCACCACCGCACTGACCGACGCCACGACCACCGGAACCCCGGCCCGCCCGACACTGACGGTGCTGACCAACCAGTCCGCCGGCAGCATGGGATCCAGCCTGGCCCGGACGGCGACGACGCAGGCGGCCGAGAACGCCTCGCTCCAGGTGGGCAAGGAGCTGACCGCCCAGACCGGGACCGGGCAGACGAAGCTGCCCGCCGCGGCGCGCATCCTGCTGGCCGACCCGGCCTCCGTCACGATCCAGGACCGCCATCCGCTCGACTCACACAGCGGCCTGGGCCTGACGGCGTTCTACTACGCACTCACCCTCGTCGTCGGTTTCTCAAGGGATGCGGGAGTAATCATGACGACAAATCGACCGGTGGCACTCGTGACGGGTGCGTCATCCGGCATCGGCAAGGAAACCGCGCTCGCGCTGGTCGCAGCGGGTTTCGACGTGGCCGGCACAGGCCGCGACACCTCACGCGTCACCCCGCTCCACGGTGTGACCTTCCTCGACCTCGACGTGGCCAGTGACGCCTCGGTCACCGCCGCGGTCCAGCAGGTGATCGAGCGGTTCGGGCGGATCGACGTCCTTGTCAACAACGCCGGCATCGGATCGATGGGCGCGGCCGAGGAAACCTCCATCGCGCAGGCTCCAAGCACGCGGTCGAGGGCTACACCGAGTCCCTGGACCACGAGATCCGTGAGCACGGCGTCCGGGCGCTCATCGTCGAACCCGCCTACACCAGGACCGGATTCGAGGCCAACAGCGCGAAGCCCGACATGCCCCTGGAGGTGTACGCGAAGGGGCGACAGACCGTCGACCGCGTGATGGCGCAGGCGATCAGGGACGGCGACGCCCCCACCGTCGTCGCCAAGGCGATCGTCGCGGCAGCGACCGACGCCACACCGAGGGTGCGCTACACCGCCGGCCCCCTGGCCGGACGCGCGAGGGTCCTGCGCCGCGTCGCCCCCGCCGCAGTCTTCGACAAGCAGATCCGCAAGATGAACCGGCTGGCCGGCTGACGCGCAGTCCCACGCGGAGGCGGCGGCCACCAAGCTCAGCCCCTTCGCCTCACAGGGCGCCATCCAGCGGACCGTCGCACCCCGTGCAGGCCACTCCGTGCACACCGAGCAGCCCAAGACCGTCGCCGACCACCTCCTGGGCTTTCTCAACAGCTGACTCCCCCCACCACCAGACAGAGGACAGACACCCTGATGTCAGAGCGCAACCCCATCCTGATCGCCGGTGCCGCCGGCGAAATCGGCGGTGTGAGCCGGACGATGGTCGACATGCTGCTCGACCAAGGGCACCCGGTACGCGCGTTCGTGCGCCAGGACGACGAACGCGCGCACTCACTCCGCCAGGCCGGGGCCGAGGTCTTCGTCGGTGACCTGCTCACCATCGCCGACGTGACCGCCGCACTGAAGGGCGTCCGGCGCATCTACTTCAGCATGAGCCTGTCGCCGTACTACACCGACGCCGTCAGCCTGATGGCCGCGGCGGCGCGGGCCCAGGGTGACATCGAGGTGTTCGTCAACATCTCCGAGTACGAGCAGTCGTTCATGACCTTCGACAACATGACCGCGCCGGAGGAAGAACGGCGCGCGTGGCTCGGCGGACTCATCGCCAACTGGTCGCCGCAGCAACGCGCCCACTGGGTCGCCGAGCAGGTGCTGGACTGGTCCGGCCTCCCGACCGTCAACATCCGGGCGGCCATGTTCGTCGAGAACCCCCTGATGACCTGGCTGGCGCTGGAGCCGCTGAGCAAAGGTGAACTGCGCCTGCCCTTCGGCCACCACCGGCTCGCGCCCATCGCCGGTTACGACGTGGCGGAGCTGTGCGTGAAGATCCTGGCCGACCCGAAGCCGCACATCTCGAAGTCCTACGACCTCAACGGCCCGGAGCTGAAGGACATGCACGGGTTCGCGGAGGACTACGCGGCCGCGCTGGGACGCGAAGTCACGTACGTTCCCGAAGACGTCGAAACCTGGAACGAGACCTACGTCGACACCGCCCTGGCCGCGTTCCCGCACACCGCCGAGCACCTGAAGACCCTGACCCGGCTGATGGGCGGCGGCGGATACCGCGGCGCCACCGACCAGCTCGAAACCCTGCTCGGACGCCCGCCGAAGACCGTGCGGTGGGCGCTGGAGAACCACCCGCGCATCCGAAAGCTGGCGTCTGCCTGAACCGCAGAGCGATTCAGAGCAGGCCAATGTGAGCGGTGGTCCTGGCGGAGGTGCGCGCCGCAGTGTCCGAGGATGACCAAGGAGACAGAGTCCGAGTTGAGTCTCAGCCTTGCCCTGGACAGTGGGAGAGGCCGGGGCTCAACTCGCGCGTGAGCCCGGCGAGATAGGCGTCCAGGGGTTGGATGGGTCCCGGGAGGGCTTCCCGGAAGTTCCACCAGTGGATGGCCTCGACCTCCTCGTTGGCCCGGAAGTCCCGCGTATGCGTGGTGCGGCCCGCGGCACTCGCCGACGAACCAGCGGCTACCGGGCCGGCGGGCGGCACCTGCCGAGCGTCACGACGTGTGCGCCGGGCCCTGGTCATGGCCAGCGCGGGTCGAAAATTCCGGGAGCGCTGATCTTCCCTCCGAAGGCTCCGACCCGCGCCGTGAACGAGTAACGCGAACAGGGGCTACACCGAGTTCCGGTTTCCCAGAACCCGCTGTGTCACAGCCTGTTCAGGGACGCTGCGGCGGTACGCCCTCATGCACGAGATACGGATCCGTCACTGCCACCGGAAGCACGATCTCGTCGATGCGCGCCATCAGATCCGCGTCCAGCCTCACACCGGCCGCCTTCGCGTTCTCCGCCACCTGCTCCGGCCGGGAGGCGCCGACGATCGCGGCAGACACGTTGCTGTTCTGCAACACCCAGGCGACCGCCAGCTGAGCCAGGGTCAGGCCGGCTTCGTCGGCCAGCGGCTTCAGCTGCTGCACCGCCTCGAGCACCTCATTGCTCAGGAAGCGGCTGATCATCGCCGAGCCCTTGTCGTCCGTCGCCCGCGATCCGGCCGGCGGCTGCTCCCCGGGAAGGTACTTGCCCGTCAGCACACCCTGGGCGATCGGTGACCACACGATCTGCCCGATGCCCAACTCCTGGCTGGTCGGCACGACCTCCCCCTCGATCACCCGCCACAGCATCGAGTACTGGGGCTGACTCGACACCAGCGGGATCCGCAACTCCCGTGCCAGAGCGTGCGCCCGCCTAATCTGATCGGCCGTCCACTCGGAGACACCGATGTACAGGGCCTTACCGGAATGGACCACGTCGGCGAACGCCTCCATGGTCTCCTCCAGCGGCGTGAACCGGTCGAACCGGTGAGCCTGGTAGAGGTCCACGTACGAGGTCTCAAGCCTGCGCAGGGAGTTGTCGATCGACTCCATGATGTGCTTGCGCGACAGCCCACGGTCGTTCTTCCCGGGCCCGGTGGGCCAGTACACCTTGGTGAAGATCTCGATCCCCTCGCGACGCTCGCCCTTCAGCGCGCGCCCGAGCACCGACTCGGCGCGTGTCTCGGCATAGACGTCAGCGGTGTCGAACGTCGTGATACCTGCGTCAAGAGCAGCTCGCACACAGGCGAGGGCAGCTTCCTCCTCGACCTGCGAGCCGTGGGTCAGCCAGTTGCCGTAGGCGATCTCACTGATGATCATGCCGCTGTTGCCGAGATGACGGTATTCCATCGTCGAACCTCCCATTGCGTAGGTGTGCTCCCATGATCCTCCCCCCTGTCCGATCGCTGATGTCACCGGCCCCGGTGGATAATCCGCTGAGGGGGAGGCCGGGCGCGAGAGCGGCTTGCACCTCAGACTTGAGGGGACCGCTCACCCGTCACGGCGCGTGCACACGATGCGCACTGAAGTCCCGCGCCCAGGCGGGGAACCGGCCGACGGCCTCCGCGTCTTCGCCCGCCTCCGCACGCCGGGACAGGGTGTGCAGCGCCGCCCGTGCGTCATCCGCGAGCAGGTTCCAGCTCCACTCCACAACCGCATACAGGGTGCGTGAACCGTTGACTTGCACCTCGGGCTGAAGCCCGAGGATTCTGGCCTTCTCGACTTGTTGCTGTGCCGCTACGCGGCACGGGCTTCGGTCGGGAATCCGTGGCTTCCTGTTTCTTCACGCTGTGCCGGGATTGCTCCCGGTCTTACCGGCGCTCCGCAGGCCGATGCCGCCAGTCCGGCGGCCGTCTTCACATTGATCGCGGCATTGTGGTCCCGGTCGTGGACCGTGCCGCAGGCGGCACACGTCCACTCCCGGACATCGAGGGGCTTGGGTCCGTCCTTGACGCCGCAGGTGGAGCAGGTCTGGGAGGTCGGCTCGAACCGGCCGATCTCCACCAGAGTCCGCCCGTATCTTGCCGCCTTGTATTCCAGCATGTTCACGAACGAGGACCATCCGGCGTCGTGCACGGACTTGGCCAGCCTGGTGCGGGCCAGTCCCGCCAGACAGGTCCTCCACGGCGATCCCTTGGTTCTCGGAGATCAGCCTGGTGGAGAGCTGGTGGTGGAACTCGCGGCGGGCGTCGGTGACCTGGGCGTGGGCACGAGCGACCGTCAGGCGGGCCTTTTCGCGGTTCTTGGATCCCTTCTGTGTGCGGGACAGCTCCCGCTGGGCCTTCTTCAGCTTCTTCTCCGCGCGGCGCAGGAACCGCGGGGAGTCGATTTTCGTGCCGTCGGACAGGACGGCGAAGTGAGTGAGGCCGAGGTCGATGCCGATGGTGCGGTCGGTTTCGGGCATCCGTGCCGCGTCGGTGGCGGGGTCGGTGTCGATGACGAAGGACGCGAAGAACCTGCCGGCCGCGTCCTTGATGACGGTGACCGAGGTGGGGGTGGTGGGCAGGGTGCGCGACCACTTCACCTTCACCGGGCCGATCTTCGGCAGGTTCAGGCGGCCGCTGTCGGTGAGGTTCCAGCGGGCGTTGGCGGTGAACCGGATCGACTGCCGGGCATCCTTGCGGGACTTGAAGCGCGGGGCGCCCACCTTGGGGCCCTTGCGGGCGCCCTTCAGGGAGGCGAAGAAGTTGCGATAGGCGCCCTCGACATCGCGCAGGGACTGCTGCAGGACGACCGCGGAGACCTCGCCCAGCCAGGACCGTTCCGCTGTCCGCTTGGCCTGGGTGATCAGGCGGGTGGACAACTCCGCGGCCTTGGGCAACGGTTGCTCGGCCTTGCGGGCGTCTTCACGGGCACGCACCGCGTCGTTGAACACGACGCGCGCGCACCCGAACGCCCTGGCCAACGCCCTCTGCTGGCCGGGGTCCGGGTACAACCTGAAGGCGTACCTGAGCTGCATGACGATCACATTAGACATGCCGCACACCCACCGTCACGACGGAACATTCGTGCGAACGCTCGCCGCTCCTGCAGCCCAGTCCGGCTCCGCCGGAAGGACACCGCGACGCTCCGCGTCGCAACCATCAGATTCGCTTCACCCCCGGCGTGAACGCCGGGGGCACTGCGAATGAACCCCGGTAGCCGAGGCGGTGGGCGATCTCCGGCACCGACAAGCGCCGCCTCACCCGCCTGGTGGCCGCGGACGGCGAGGCGGGCGCACCCGCACCCGCGCCGCGCCAACCTCCACGGCGAACGGCAGCCCGCCAAGGTGGCAGCTCCACGCCGGGCCGGGCGGCCCGGGCCCGCTACGTGAACAGTTCGACCGAGGTGTCGAGCGCCAGCTCCGGAAGCGCGCATCCCACCCCTGTCAGGGTCGCCCGGCGGGACGGCTTTCCGCCTCCTCCTTGAGGTTGTGGAGCCAGGCGTCCAGCGACGCGTCGAGTGCCGCCTGCAGCGCGGGAGTGTCGGCCTCGACCGGATCGCCGGACCACGACTCCTCGGTGTGGACATGCACGCCGTCGCGCTTCTGGTGGAAGGTCCACACATGGACGGCGGTGATGCCCTGGGCCGGGCCGCCCCAGACGATGCGGCGCTCGGGGCTGACCTGCTTGACCGTTGAGGTGATGTCCCGCAGGCCGTGCACCGACCAGCGGAACACGGAGCCCGCTCGCAGCGGGCCGGGAGTCTCCTTGGTCACCTCGGTGACGTCGGGCTGCCAGGCGGGCCAGGCTTCCACGTCGGTCTGGATCTGCCAGATCCGGTCCAGCGGCGCCTGGATGACGATGTCGTCCCGGGTGATCACGGGAGCGTCGAGGTCGATGCCCGCCTGCTGGTGGGCGGCGGGGGTGCCTCCCGAGAGGCATGTGACGAGCGCGACCGGTACGGCGGCGGCCTTCGCGAGCAGAGTGGTGAGCATCGTGATTCTCCTTCGGACAGGACAGGACAGAACAGGACGGGACGGGAGAGGGCGGGGCGAGGACAGACGGTTCGGGCCATGGGCTACTGAACGAGGACGACCTTGCCGCTGACCGCGCCGGACCATGCCAGGCGCAGGGCGTTGGCCGCCTGGATCAGCGGGAGTTCGGCGGCGACGGCCGGACTGATGTCACCCCGCTGCAGGGTCGTGAGGACCTGGCTGAGGTCAGCGGGCAGGCGGGTGCGGAAGCGGATTGCGCGGCCCAGGAGCTTGAGTACTGGCCCCGCCGGCGGCGAGGAGGGCGAGGAAGCGGTCAAGCTGCGGCCGTCGGCGTGGCCGAGGACCGCGTCCGCGTCGCAGAGGGCCAGGTGGCGCGCTCGTGCGGGGATGTTGTCGGTGGTCGTCAACGGGTGAAGCTCAGGACGCGCAGCGTGCCGTGGTGGCAGGCCGAGGCGGTGCCGATGATCCGGGCCGGGGCGGCGGGCGCCAGTTGGACGAGCATCGAGCCCACTCCCCGTTGGCGCCGTGTACGAGGCTCGTCAGGCCGGCCCGTGCGCGCCTTGCGGTGCAGTATCTGCCAGGCGTGATGCCGTTGACCACCGTGACCTCCCCCCGCTTCGCGCCGACGCCGTCGGGACCTCGGTCACGTCCGCCGCGTCGAGCGGGACGTGGCCGGCCCTGTCCCCGGTCTTCGTCAGGGCCGGCCCCCGGGCGCCCTCCGGGCCGCGGTCGACCCGGTGCCCGCTGCCTGGACGGTGCAGACGTTCGGCGAAGGACACCCCGCTCGCCTCGATACGGACGACGACGACCTGGCCCCACCCGGACCACCTCGCGGCGCTCCTCTGCGTTGGTCTCTCCTGCGTTCACGGCTCTCCGTTACATTCAATCGCGTTCGTTAGAAGCTGTAACAAGCTTGCCCGGGCGAGATGGGTCACGTCAAGGGGATGCCGGAGGGTTTTTTAGAGGGGATGCCGTTAGTGATAGCCTCTAACGGGAGGTCGGCCGTGCCGGCCCGCGGAGAGAAAGTGGTGAGTATGGCGCCGAACACGGCATCCCCCCGGGACCGTTACCGGGCCCAGGTGCGAGCGGAGATCAAGGAGCACGCGTGGGGGCAGATCGCCGGCGCGGGAGCTTCCGCGCTCTCCCTCAACGCCATCGCCAAGCAGATGGGGATGAGCGGTCCTGCGCTCTACCGCTACTTCAGCAGCCGCGACGAACTGATCACCGAACTCGTCACGGACGCCTACCGCAGCCTGGCCGACGCCTTCCGTACCACCGCCTCGGACGGCCCCGACCTCGCGGGACTCGCTCACGCCATGCGCCGCTGGGCGCTCGAATACCCTCAGCGGTACTTCCTCATCTACGGCACACCCGTCCCCGGATACCACGCGCCGGACGCCGTCACCACGATCGCCGGCGACATCATGGCGACCCTGCTCGATGCCTGCACAGCCGAGGCGACCGAGGCGACTGACGCGACTGACGCGGACAACACGGCGGACGTCGGTGAAACGGCGTTCGACACCCACCTCGCCCACCACCGCCAGTGGGCCGGCGGCCACCCCGCCCCCGCTCCAGTCCTACGCCGCGCCCTCACCTTCTGGACCCGCCTGCACGGCGTCCTCTCCCTGGAACTCGCCGGCCACTTCACAGGCATGGGCTTCGACCCCGCCCAGCTGTTCGCGGCCGAGCTGGACGGCCTGCTCGGCCGCTGAGTCCTCCGGGGCCGCCGCTGCTCGGGGTGCAGCGGGGCAGGTCTCGATGCTGATACTCACCGCCGAGCGACCTCGGGTGACGAGAGGATGGAGACCCGGCCTCGGCGGATACTGGGCGGAGACGGACGAGCACAGCCGAGCGCAGCTGGGAGGATCGAGATGCCGACGATGCCGAACCTGCCCGAGGTGGTGTCGCGCGAGGAGTGGCTCGCCGCCCGCAAGGAGCTGCTGGCCAAGGAGAAGGAGCTCACCCGGGCGCGCGACCGGGTCAACGCCGAGCGGCGGCGGCTGCCCATGGTGCGCGTCGACAAGCCGTACACCTTCGAAGGCCCCAACGGGACGGTGGGCCTGCTCGACCTGTTCGAGGGGCGGCCCCAGCTGGTCATGCACCACTTCATGTGGATCTTCGACATCGATGCCGACGGCGTCGAGCACCCCCGCGACACCGGCTGCTCGAGCTGCTCCTCCGCAGCTGACCAGATCGGCAACCTGCGACAGCTCCATGTCCGCAACACCACGCTGGTCGCGGTGACCCGGGCGCCGTACGAGAAACTCGCCGCCTTCCGCGAGCGGATGGGCTGGACCTTCCCCTGGTACTCCTCGTACGGAAGCGACTTCAACTACGACTTCCACGCGACCGTCGACGACCGGATCGCGCCGGTGCAGGTCTTCCACCGCACCGAGGCCGAGCTGGCCGAGGCCGGGATGCCGTGGTCGGAGAGCATGCGCGGCGACTGGCCCGGCATCAGCGCGTTCCTGCGTGTCGAGGAAGAGGTGTTCCACACCTACTCCACGTTCGGCCGTGGCATCGATGAGTTCCACAACGGCTACCCCTATCTCGACCTCACCGCGCTCGGCCGCCAAGAGGCGTGGGAGGAGCCGAAGGGCCGAGCAGTCCCCCTCGGCCTTCACCTCGGCGGCCCGGCCTTGCGCCTCCCCGACGAGTACGACGCCTGACGATTTGGCCGTACGGCAGCGGACCTTCACGGGCTCTCGGTGATCACACGCGGAGGTGGCCCGGCCCGTGGCAGGATGACGGGACATTGACCCGAACGGCCGATGCCGCGTAGGCGTCCGAAGGAGCTGCGTGCAAAGCGACGGGTCGGAGAGCTGAGACATGGTCGCCTTCTACTCCTCCGCGCTGGACGGCGTCGCCGCCAACCCGGCCCTTCCCACACCGCTGCTGCTGCGGCTGATCGCCTTCGACGGCGGGGGCCACGGCCCGCCCTTCCAGGCCCTCCACCGGCCGGGGTTGCCCGAGTCGGCCGTGGCGGCGGTCCTCACCCACCCGGTCCTGGACACGCGAGTCCAGTTCGCGATGAGCGGCCAGGCGGATGCCGAGCAGCGGGCCCTGCTCGCGGACGACTCCTCGCCAATGGTGCGGGCCGCCGTCGCCGGCGGACCCGAGTGGACCCACGATCACCGGAGGAAGGTCCGTCCGCTGCCGGACGCCGTGTGCGAACGTCTCCTCGAAGACCCCGAACCGTCGGTACGGGGCGCGCTGCTGGGCTCGCGCCACTTGGCGCCGTCCTTCCTCGCCTCGCTGGTCCAACATCCCGATCCGGCCGCACGACGTGCTGCCCTGCGCGTCTGGGACGAACTGACGGCGGACGGGCGCGCCGCGCTGCTCGACGACCCCGACCCTGAGGTACGGCGGTCGGCCGCGCTGTGCGCGTGTCCGCACGACGCACAGCTCACGGCAGCGCTGCTCCGCGACCCCGCCGCTCTGACCGAGGCGCTGCGCCGCGGGCTCCTCGACCGCGCGGACGCCGGCCGGTTCCTCACCGAAGGCGTCCACCTGGTCGAACTCGCCAGCAATCCGTCCCTGCCGGCCGAACTCGTGGACCGTCTCGCCGTCGACCCCGACGACGAGGTGCGGCTCGCCGTCTCCCTCCGACCCGAGCTGACCGAAGACCGACGCGCCGCGATCGACTTCACCGTGGCCCCGCACACACGGGGTGACGTGGACTGGGTGGCGGCCGGCATCGCCGATCAGGACGTGCTGCACCGGGCCGCGACCTCCGCCCATCCACTGCTGCGCCGCGCCGCGGCCCGCAGCCCCCACCTGCCACCCGATCTCCTACGGCTCCTGGCCGAGGACACGGACGTTCTCGTGCGCACCCATCTGGCCGTGTACCACCCCGACACCCCGGAGGAGGTCCTGATGAGCGTGTACGCACGGCTCGGCGGGACGTTCTCGGCCTGGATGGTGACCGGCCACCCCCGCTTCCCCCGCGAAGGCCTCGCCGCCCGCTACGCGGACCACCCGGACGGCATCTACCGACAGCTGGCAGTCCGCGATCCCGCCGCCGGCCCCGACCTGATCGAGCGGCTCAGTCACGACCCGGACGTCTGGACACGTCAGGCGGCAACCCGCGACCCCCGCCTGCCGCTCCCCCGCCTCATCGAGGCTCTCACCCTGCCCGAGCTGGCCTCCAGCGCGGGTGACAACCCGGCCCTACCTCCGAGTGAGATGGCCGCGGTCATGGACCAGGCCGGGGTGCCCGCATGACGACAGGCGCCTGAAGCGACGCGGCCGAAGCACCAAGAGCCGATCCGCACCTGGAGCCGACCGGAGCGGGCAGTCGGCGGGCGGTGCTGACCAGGGGGTTGCACGAGGCGGTAGGGAGCGACCAACGGGAGCCGGGGAGCGGGTGCCCACCGGACGGCAACCACGAACACGCCTGTCACCCAACGGCGGACCGAGCACGGCGAGTACGACGCCCTGGGAGGCATGCCCCTCTCCCCCAGCCGACGCCAACGCCAGTGCCGGGCGCGGCCAACCCGGGCGCCCCCGTCCGCCGCGCCGCCGAAGACCTCCGTTGCTTCGCAGCCCACCCGCTGATCGACCCAACCGTCTGCTGAGCCACCCGCATATCGATACACGCCGTCAAGCGACCGACTCTTCGGTGCTCGGCGTGCGGGTGAGTAGGTCGGCGACCCGAGCGATCATCTGGCTCTCCTCGCCGTTGCGGGCGGTCGTCGGGTGGTACGCGAGCACAAACCGGCGTCGCTGGTCACGGGTGGAGAACGCGGCGTTCTTGTAGCCGTACGTCTCGCCGGTCTTGCCCCACCAGGTGATGCCGTTGACGGTGGCCTGCTGCAACCCGGTGCTGTAGCGGGCCGGACTGCCGTCCAGCATCCGCACGTCGTCCGGCGGCAGGGTGAACATCAGCCGAAGCAGCCCGGGCGGAAGTAACTCACCGGAAAACAGCGCAATGAGCATCCGGTCGACATCACCCGTCGTGGAGACCATGTCGCCGTCACCCCGGACCGACGAATTGTCGTACACAGTGATGTCCCGCAAACCGCCGTCAGCCATCTTGAGGTAGCCGTGCACGTGCCGGCCATGGATGCGCGGGTCGTCGCCTGGTACGACGGTGTTCGCCAGGCGCAGCGGGCGCAGGATGCGGGCTTCGACGGCCTCCCCGTACGGGCGGCCGGTCACTGTGTCGATGATCAGCGCAGCGAGGACGTAGTTGATGCCGCGGTACTCCTGCCGGGTGCCCGGCGCGAACTTCAGCGGCCCGTGCGTCGCCGTCGCCACCCACTCCCGCGGCGTCCAGTGGTCGAAGCGGTGCTGGAACACCTCCTCCGCAGTCTCCGGTTCCGGTATGCCGACGTGGTCGGGCAGCCCGCTGGTGTGGTTCAGCAGGTGCGCCACGGTGACAGCCGCGTACCGCTCCGGCAGCAGCCCGGGCAGGACCCGTCGCACCGGCGTGTCCAGCTTGATCCGGCCCTCCGCCACCAACTGCAGTACCACCGTGGCGACGAAGACCTTGGTGATGCTGCCGACCCGAACCTTGTCAGCCGCCCTCACCGGCCGCCGCGTCCTGATGTCGGCCACGCCCGAGGTACCGCGCCACTGGCCGGCTGCGCCGCCGATTCGCAGCTGGGCAGCGGTCGACGGCGGGTTCTCGAGGTAGTCGATCGCGGCCTGCAGAGCGGTGGGGTCCAGCGGCGGGAGCGGCATGGGCGAGGCGGCGGCGCGAGGCGTGGGCAGTGCTACGCCGGCGGCCAGCGCGGCGGTCCCTGACAGCGCGGCTCTCGTAAAACCCCTTCGTGACATGCGCGTTGAGATCATGCCCTACACGCTGTCAGCAGGCAGGCATCGGGGGCACCCCCGAGTGATCCCTGATCCCGCCCTGACCCCTCCCGCACAGCCGTTGGGCCGCAACCGCCCGACCAGGTACGGGCACGCACCTCACGTTCTGGTGCGCGCGGGCCCAAATCCTGGCAGGCGCCGGCCAAAGATTCGGCAAGCCCTTGGGGTGTGCCCCGTCGCGCGTGATCAGGTCTGCCCCGACGGCTGTATCAATGCCCGTTTGGGAGGACCTGGTGTCAGCACCGACCCGTAAGAGACGATGGTTCACGATCTGTGCCATCACCGCATCCGCCGCGCTCGGCGCCCTACCCGCAAGCGCCGCGCCCGGCCAGAACAGCAGCCCGTTCGGGGCCCGCACCCTTGCCCAACTCGCCCACCAGCGCGCCCAGTCGACAGACGGCATCACCGCCAGGGCTGTCACGCAGGACGGTGACGGCGATGACGGCAACGAGGCCGACGAGATAGCCGAGGGAGCCGACCAGTACGCCGAGGCCCGAACCTCGCCGGGCATCGTGGCTCCCGGCGCGTACGGCGCCGCCTGGAGCAGCCTGAACAAGCTGCCCAACACTGGCGGCAGTTGGCGCAACGTCACCGATCTGCCGTACAACTCCGACGACGCGCGCTACCGCGACTACGACTCCAACTCCAGTGGTGGTTCCGGATATGTGACCGGCCGTATGGCGGCGATGGCTGCCGACGACGACGGTTATGTCTACGCGGGCAGCGCGGGAGGCGGAGTGTGGCGCTCCCGGAGCGGCGGCGGGCACTGGCAGCCGATCAGCGACAAGCTGTCCTCGCAGTCGACCGGGGCACTCGCGCTGGACGGCGGCGACCGGCTGTGGCTGGGCACCGGCGAGGCGACCACCAATGCGGACGCCTATCTCGGCAGCGGCGTCTACGTCCTGTCGAACCCGCACCACGGCACCTTCTCCTCCCGCAGCCGGGTCGGCGGCGACGAGCTGGAGAGCACCACCATCCACCAGCTGCGCTTCGGCGGCGGCAAAGTCTGGGCGGCGACCAGCGCGGGCGTGTGGAGCCACTCCACGAAGGAGCTCAGCGGTTCCTGGAAGCTGGAGTTCGCACCCAACCCCCGCTATCTGCCCGGTGGTTCGCTGGCGAGCGACCCCGACGCCGCGTACAAGAACATCGCCAACGACATCGCGATCGACCCGAAGGACCACTCGAAGGTGGTCCTGGCGGTCGGCTGGCGCAGCGGTGACGACTACAACGGCTTCTACACCAAGGATTCCCACGGCACCTGGACGCGGATCAGCAGCGGACTGGGCGACCTCCCCGCCGACGCGGACGACGTCGGCAACGTCACCTTCGCCCGCTCCGCCGACGGATCGCGCTACTACGCGATCGACCAGTCGCCGGAGCAGCTGAACACCAACCCGGACAGCGGCCTGGAGGGCATCTACGTCTCCAAGTCCGGTTCCCCCACCGGTCCCTGGACGAAGATCGCCGACTACAAGGGCCTCGCCGCCGACGGCTCCGCGCTGACCTCCAGCGGCTACATGCCCGGCGTCCAGGCCTGGTACAACCAGTTCCTGACCGTCGACCCGGCCGACGCCGAGCACGTGTACGCCGGGCTGGAAGAGGTCTACGAGACCAAGGACGGCGGCAGCACCTGGTCGACGGTCGGCCCGTACTGGAACTTCGGCTTCTCCTGCTGGAGCATCGACCCGGCCAAGCAGACCGGTGACTGCCACCAGACCACCCACTCCGACCAGCACGGGGTCGCGATCGGCAGCTACCACGGCAAGCCGTACGTCTACGTGGGCAACGACGGCGGTGTCTACAAGCGCCCGGTCGACGGCCGTCAGGACGCGTCCGGCCACGCCACCGACTGGACTTCGCTCAACGACGGCACCATCGACACCCTCCAGTACTACTCGGTGGGCATCGGCAAGGACGTCGACCACGGCGGCGTCTCGGTCACCGGCGGCCTCCAGGACAACGGCCAGTCCCTGCTGCGCAGCAACGACACGGTGATGGGCTCCAACTTCGGCGGCGACGGCGGCGACACCCTCACCGACCCGGCCAACGGCTGCGACATCGCCGAGGAGTACGTCTACCTCGCCGTCCAGGTGACCCAGAACTGCGCCGTCAACGACGGCTCCTGGGTCGACGACCCCAGCAAGATCACCTCGTACTCCGTCGCCCCGCCGGACAACGAGACGGGCGAGGCCCGCTTCATCGCCCCGCTCGCGGCCGACGCCAAGAACAGCTCCACCTGGATCGCGGGCGGCCGCCATGTATGGGTGCAGACCCATGGCTACGCCATTCGCAGCGGCGACGAGTGGACCAGCGCGTACGACCTCGGCGAGGGACACACCGCCACCGCGGTCGCCGCCAGCGGCGGCAAGGTGTACGCGGCATGGTGCGGCCCCTGCAACAACCAGGGCTTCACTCGCGGGATCGCCGTGGGCAACGCGGACGGCACCGGCTGGCACGACATCACGCTTCCGACCACCGGTGCGGCCGGCACCGTACCCAACCGCTACCTCAGCGGCTTCGCCATCGATCCCACGAACGCGGACCACGCCTACCTCACCGTCAGCGGATTCTCGCGGCAGTGGACCGAAGGGCCCGGCGCCGGCGTCGGCCACGTCTTCGAATCGAAGGACGGCGGCACCACCTGGACCGACATCTCCGGCAACCTCCCCGACGTGCCCGCCGACTCCGCGGTCGTCACCGCGGGCGGCGGCCTGGCCGTCGCCACCGATCTCGGCGTCGTCTACCGGGCCCCGGGCCGCACGAAGTGGCAGCGCGTCGGCTCGCTTCCCGCAGTCGCCGTCCTCCAGCTGAAGCTCAGCCCGGACGGAAAGACCCTTTACGCGGCCACCCACGGCCGCGGCATCTACACCATCGGCGTCAGCGGCCTCTAAGGGGTCCTTGCAGAATGATCCTTTTGTGGCACGGTGGAGATGTATGTGATCCCGTCTTTTGTGGGGTGTGACCATGGCGCGGCGGAAGCCGTGGGAGGTCAGTGACGAGTTGTGGGCGGTGATCGAGCCGCTGTTGCCGAAGCATGAGCGTCGTTACAGGTATCCGGGCCGCAAGCGGATCGATGACCGCAAGACGCTCCAAGGTGTGTTGTTCGTCCTGTACACCGGTGTCCAGTGGGAGTTCCTACCGCAGGAGTTGGGGTTCGGTTCGGGTCCCACGTGCTGGCGGCGGCTGGCCGAATGGCAGGAGGCCGGGGTGTGGGAGGAACTCCAGCGGGTGCTGCTGGATGGGTTGCGGGCGGCCGACCGCCTCGACTTCTCCCGCGCCACGATCGATGCGTCACACGTGCAGGCCAAGCGGGGGCGAAGCAGCCCAAAAGTCGGCCCGAGCCCGGTTGACCGCGCACGACCGGGCTCGAAGCATCACGTCCTGACCGACGCCCGCGGCACTCCGCTGCGGGTGTCTCTGACCGGCGGGCACCGCAACGACGTCACCCAGCTCCTGCCCCTGATCGACAGTCTTGGGCCGGTGCGGGGCAAGCGGGGCCGGCCACGGCGCAAGCCCCGCGCGTTATACGCCGACCGCGGCTACGACCACGACATCTACCGCCGCCGCTTGCGCGAGCGCGGCATCACACCGAAGATCGCTCGACGGGGCCAGCCGCACGGCTCAGGCCTGGGCAAGGTCAGGTGGGTCGCCGAGTCCGCGATCGCCTGGCTCCACGGCCCCCGCCGCCTACGGATCCGCTGGGAAGTACGCGACGACATGCACGACGCCTTCCTCCAACTCGCACATTGCATGACCCTCGCCCGCAAGAGCCCCGCTTTCTGAAAGCACCCCTAAGCCACACGCCACGAGGGAGGGGGATCCCGGAGCCGGCTTCGTCGGACTCCGGGATCCCCCTCCCTCTCGTACGGCACCACGCCGATCCCGCCTCCAGGCGACGGCCGCCCACGCCACGAGCACGCTGTCAGAGCAGGGGCGGGACCTATGCTCATGCGTGGCAGCCGGTCCCCGAACAGCCGGGCGACCCAAGAGGCCGTTCCTCCCCGGACGTGCCGCGTTCAGGTCACCCTTGAACTGGCGTGACCTGGTCGTTGCGTCCCAGGAAGCGGAAGACATTCCCCTTCGCCTGGAACAGGAAGTACAACGCGCCGCGCGGCTCCAGAGTGTGGGAGCCGTCGGTGAAGCGGAGGGTCTTGGCGAGTCCCCGGTAGGTGCCCGTGAAGAGGCGCTGGGCCACGGCCCCCGCCTCGATGTCGGCCGTTCCGCCCTGTCTTTCTCCAGGGCGCGCGTGACCAGCCCCACGGCGTCGTACGCCTCCGGCGCCCAGCGCCCGGGCGCCGTGCCGTATCTGGCGCGGTAGGCGGTCCTGAAGGTGCGGGACACGCTGCCGGGGTCGGTGAAGGGGGTGCCGAACAGCCAGTCCTGGCCCGCGGTTCCGGCCTGCTGGAGGAAGGTCGGGCGCATGATGTGGCAAGTGGCCAGGCGCGGTCCGGTGAAGCCCGCGTCGGCGAGTGCGCGGGCGCAGCGTGCGGCGCGCTCGGGTGATGTGCCGCTGAAGACGACGGCCTGCGCCTTGGCGGCGAGGGCGGCGCGGACGGCGGGAGCGAAGTCGTCGCTGCCAGCCGCAACGGGGTGGACGCTGGTCGTGCCCTCATCGGGCGGCTGCAGCCTGAGCCGGTTGGTGAGTTCCCAGCCCGTCCGGCCCGCCGCCCGGTCGTCGATGACGGCGGTGCGGTCCACCGGTCGTACATCGGTCAGATACGAGGTCAGCGGAATCGCCAGGAAGGACTCGGGCGCCCGGGTGACGCGCAGGGTGCGCAGATTCGCCGACAGGAGACTGTCGTCGCCAACGGAGATCAGCACCATGGCCGTGCGCGCGTCCTGGTAGAGCGGGCCGGCGGCGAGCGCCGCGACGGCCGTGCTGGGGCCGAGGACCGCGCTCACCTTGGCCTCGGTGAAGCGCCGGGCCGCCTGCTTGGCTCGGGCCGCCTCGCCCCGGTCGTCGACCGTGTCCAGGGCGAGGCGGAACGTGATGCCCGCGCGCGCGTTGTGCTGCTCCACGGCGAGCCGCGCCCCGCGCTCCTGTGCCACGCCGTCCGCCTTGTTCGTGCCGCTCAGGTCGGCCTGGAAGCCCAGAGTGTGCACGGGAAGGGCGCCGTCCGAGCCGCCGTTGGATCCCCGCCCTGCGAGATAGGCGGTGACCCCGCCGCCGACGGCGACCACGGACGCCGCCGCGCTCCCCATCAGCAACACGCGCCGTCGGGTCGGAGGATGGGCGTCCTGGGAGGCCGAGGGCGCGGGGTCGTCGGCCGCGTCGCCGGACGTCGGCCTCGGGGAGCGTTGGGGGGTGGGCACGTCCAGTGCCCGTGCGGAGCGCTCGGCGACCATACGCAGGACCGCGGGCGGCAGCGAGCCCTCCTCCCGGCCTTCGGAGATCTGACGCGCGAGCGAGACCCGCGGGTCACGCAGCGCGGTCGCGACCTCCCTGGCCGTCGGCCGCTCGGCCGGGTCCTTGGCCAGGCACCTCCCGGCCAACGCCCGTAGCTCGCCTGGGACGTCCGTCAGGTCCGGCTCCTCGTGCACCGTACGGAACAGGACACCCGCCGCGGACCCGCTGCCGAACGGCCGTCGGCCCGAGGCCGCGTATGCCAGGACGCAGCCCAGCGCGAAGACGTCGCTCGCCGGGCCGACCTCACCGGCGCGGGCCTGTGCCTGTTCCGGCGCGAGGAAGCCGGGCGTGCCGACGACGGCGTCGGGTGCGGTGAGCGCGGTGGCGCCCGCGGCGTGGGCGATGCCGAAGTCGATCAGGCGGGGGGCCGTCGAGAGCGAGCAGGACGTTGCCCGGTTTCACGTCGCGGTGCACAACTCCCGCGTCGTGTACGGCGGTCAGCGCGTCGGCCAGCCGCGATCCCAGGGTGCGTACGGCGGCGACGGGCAGCGCACCGAAGGCGTCGACCGCCTCGGCCAGCGACGGCCCGGGGACGAACTCCGTGGCCAGCCAGGGCTCCCGGCCCTCCGTGTCGGCGGCCACGACCGGCACCAGCCAGCGCCCGGTCAGACCGCGGACCGCCGTCACCTCGCGCCGGAACCGGGTGCGGAAGACCGGGTCCGCCGCGTGCTCGGCGCGGATCGTCTTGAGGGCGACGAGCGCCCCGCCCGCCGTACGGGCGAGGTAGACGACGCCCATGCCGCCCGCGCCGAGCCGGGCCAGCAGCCGGTGCCCGCCGATCTCCTCGGGGTCGTCGGAGGTCAGGGGCCGCATCAGAAGTCGACCTGGCCCACGTAGGAGTACCGGCCGCCCTTCACCTCGTAACGGAAGATCTCGTACCCCTTGAGCGACCCGTACTCCTCGTCGAACGCGTACGGCCGGACGAGTCCCTTGTACGTTCCCTTCGCCAGCAGGTCGTACAGCCCCTCCCGGGAGGGCCGGCCGCCGGCTTCGGTGAGGCGGGTGATGACCATGCGGGCCACGTCGTATGGAGGTACAGCCGACAAGCACTGAACCGCACACCGCGACGTCGCAGCCAAGGCGCACCGTTCCCCTGATCACGACGACCACAAGCCCCCTGGAATCACCGGTTCACCATGCGTCCGCCGTGATGCTCATCGGTAACCGGCTTCATATGGCAACCAGTTGACGATCACGTGGCACAGCCGTGCCTCGGCTGTCACACACCCGGCACAGACCCGACACCGGCTCTGATCCATTACATGTAGCGCTATGCGCCAGGAGCGCGGTATTGGACTTGCCCGGCTGTGCGCAGGGCCTGCAATGTTTCGTCGACGGTCAGGAGAACGGTCGTCTCGAACGAGCTGAGTGCGCCGCCTCCGCTGATCGCCAGCGCAACCGCGGCCATGGACACGTTGTCCGGCGCCTCCCACAGGTTGTAGCCGTCGTGCGTGCCGAAGGCGTACCAGAAACCATGGAGCTTCCCGCCGACGGACTCGATGTACGACTGAGCGGCCTGTGCGCGGTCCTCCGGGTGGTCGATCAGCCGCGCCCAAGTCTCCGGCGCGTAGCTGAACCTCGATAGGTAGAGCGGCATCATGTCTTCCTTTCGTCCCGCCAAGGGATGCCACCGCGGGGCGGAAAACGCACCGGCAGCGGCCCGCATATCCCCCGAACGGCCGGGACGATGACCGACACGGCGGTAGTCCGCGGATGAAAGACCGACCCTGCGTCCATGGGCGGCCGGCTCTGCGCGTCCGGTTCGTCGGCCAACCGCCTGAACGGCCTGGACGGCTACCAGGCGATCACCTGCCACCGCCTCGCCTCCGGTGTCGGCTCCGCCGAGCCCGGGCGCGGTCGACTTGGGTCAGCCGACCGTTTCGACGTACGACGCCAGGTTGGCCAGCGAGGAGGCGATCCCGGCCTCGTGGACCTCTTGGTCGATGCCGGGAGGCACGTCCGTGGCGGTGACGGTCACCTCGGTCCCCTCACCCGCGGCAGCGAGGTGCCAGGTCATCGTCATGGTGCCCGCGAACGACGGGTCGTCGGCCTCGAACACCGCCCGCTGCACCACGCGCTCCGGTGGCACCAGGTCGGCGAACGCAACGTCGACGACATCCGTCGCATCTGAGGTCTTGCCGGGACTGTCGGAGGCGTCGAGGTAGGTGAGGACCATCCGAAACCCTCCGCCAGGCCGGGGATCCCACCGCTCGACCCGCCCGCGCATACCGTCCGGCGGCAGCCAGGCCTCGAGCGACTCCCGGTCGAGGAGGGCGCCGTAGACGGTCGCCGGTGGTGCCGCGATCACCCGGCTGGCGCGGTCGGTCCTGCTCATGAGCCGATCCTAGGGCCGAAGAGATCCCGCACGGCAGAGAACCCCGCCGACGTCGCGCCGGAGACCCCGTCGCCCCCGGGAGGCGACGCCGGAGCCAGAGCACCAACGCGACCAACCGCCTGGACAGTGCGCCTAGTCCAGCTGACAGCCGGTGAGCAGTGTCGCGGGGTCCGCTCCGGGCGGTCGCTGGACGGTGTGGTCGGCTGGGGGGAGGCCGTGTCCGGTCAGCCACCGTTCCAGCGCTGTGAAGGCGGAGCGATGGCAGGGGACCATCGGTCGGAGCTTGGCGGGGAAGGCGTCGACGAGTGAGTCCGTATGGGTGCCGTCCTCGACGCGGTAGTAGCGCAGCAGTGCGCCCCGTCCGGCCTCGCGCACCATGCGGGCGTAGACATCGGAGTCCTGGCTGATGGGCAGCAGCACGTCGAGAGTGCCGTGCAGGGTGATCAGCGGCTTGCTGATGCGCCCGGTCAGGGCGATGCGGTCGACGGCACGGTGGACCGCGGGCGGCCGGGTGCCGAAGTCGTAGTCGGCGTCGCAGCCCGGGGTCCCCGAGGCGCAGAACGGGTTGCCCGCCTCGATCGCCCCGTCGAAGCCAGGGTCCAGCTCCTCGCGGTAGATGCGCTGGGTCAGGTCCCAGTAGACCTGGTGGTGATAGGGCCACAGGAATTCGGAGCCCGCCGGATAGCCGGCCTTGTGCATGGCCTTCAGGCCGTCCTCGGCGCCGGGACCACCGGCCGCGTAAGCAGGGTAGGCGCGCAGCGCGGGCGGCAGGAAGGTGAGCAGGTTGGGGCCGTCGGAGCGCCAGAGGGTGCCTTCCCAGTCCACTCCCCCGTCGTACAGCTCGGGGTGGTTCTCGAGCTGCCAGCGCACCAGGTAGCCGCCGTTGGACATGCCTGTGGCGATGGTGCGGGCAGGGGGCCGGTGGTAGCGCTGCGCGACGACGGCGCGGGCGGCCCGCGTGAGCTGGGTGAGGCGCGTGTTCCACTCGCTGATGGCGTCGCCGGGCCTGCGGCCGTCGCGATGGAAGGCGAGGCCGGTGTTGCCCTTGTCGGTGGCGGCGTAGGCGTAGCCGCGCGCGAGCACCCAGTCGGAGATCGCGCGGTCGTTGGCATACTGCTCGCGGTTGCCCGGGGTTCCGGAGACCACCAGTGCGCCGTTCCAGTGGTCGGGCAGCCGGATGACGAACTGTGCGTCGTGGTTCCAGCCGTGGTTGGTGTTGGTGGTCGAGGAGTCGGGGAAGTAGCCGTCGATCTGGATTCCGGGAACGCCGCTCGGCGTGATGAGGTTCTTGGGAGTCAGGCCCGCGAAGTCGGCCGGATCGGTGTGGCCGGAGGCCACCGTGCCGGCCGTGGTCAACTCTTCCAGACAGTCGGCCCGTTGGAAGGCAGCGCCCGGCACGTGCACCCGGGCCCGGCCGGCGCAGTGACCGCCCGTGCTCCCCTCCGCACCGGCAGCCGGCACCGCCACGGCGAGAAGCGAGAAGGCGGCCGCGAGCGACAGCGCACCGGACACGGCACGCCGCCCGATCCGTCTACGGGGCGGTGCGGTGACGGCACGAGGTGGCTGCATCCGAGACCTCCAGGTCGAGTGGTTGACAGGCCGCAGGCTAGGGGCCGATCACCGCCCGGGACATGTGCCGGCCCGCCATGACAGCGGTCCGAACAGAGGCGTCACACACCATGGCAGGCCGTGTCGCGCCACACGGCAAGGCCGAGGAGGGAAAGGGGTTGGGAGCTGCTGCCGCTGGGGTGCGTTCAAGAGCGTTCTGGTGGGCAGGAGTGAGCGCGCGGGGTCTGTGTCGAGTCGCGCGCCTCGGCCGTGGGGCTGGTTCTCGGTGGGGAACTGACGTTCTTGCATCGAATGCGTGACCTTCCCAGGGTGGCGCTCGTTTCTCATGGTGACGGGATCTTCGGGTGGGGCCGGGCGGGGGTGACGGGGTGGGTGAGCTGAGGAGCATTGCGCCGCCGTTCGTCGCGTCCGGTCCCAGTGGTGTGGCCGTCCGGACCCGCCTCAAGGACCTGACGCCGGACGATGAGAAGGTGTTGCGTCTGGTGGGGGCGCATCTGAGGTCGCTGGCTTCGAAGGATCTCAAGGCGCGTTGCCGGGATGGCATGGAGTATTCCGGTGAGGCGTGGGCGGTGCGTAAGCGGGAGTTGACGCCGCTGTCGTCGTCGCGGTGGGCGGGCAGTATCACCAAAGCCACGCATGACCAGTGGGCGCTGGCCCGGCGTGGTCAGCTCGCACACATCCAGAACCTGGAAGCGGGCGTCCGTACCATCGAGGACCGCCTGTCGCTGCCGGTCGGGCAGAAGGGGACGAAGAAGGCGCCGGGGGGTTACCGGTCGCGGCGGGAATGGCATGCCAAGTCGCGGCGGCTGCGGGTGCTTCAGGACCGGCTGGCCGCAGCGCGGGCCGACCGTGAGGCCGGCCTCGTGCACGTCGTACGCGGCGGCACATGCCTGGCCCGCACCCGGCACCACCTGGAGGCGGCACAGCTCACGGAGTCTACGTGGCGCGGGCGTTGGGAGGCGGAGCGCTGGTTCTGCCAGGCGGACGGGGAGTCCGGCAAGCGCTACGGCAACGAGACGATCCGGGTCAGCCCGGACGGCGAGGTGAGCATCAAGCTGCCCGCGCCGCTCGCGCATCTGGCGAACTCCCCGCACGGACGGTACGTCCTCGGCTGCCAGGTCGCGTTCGCCCACCGGGGCGAGGAGTGGGCGGATCGCGTCGCGGCCAACCGGGCGATCGCCTACCGCATCCACCTCGATACCGGCCGGGACCGCTGGTATGTGACCGCGTCCTGGCAGCTCCCGCCCACCCCCGCCCTCCCCATCGAGGCCGCGCTCGCCCACGGTGTGATCGGTGTCGACATGAACGCCGACCACCTCGCCGCCTGGCGCCTCGACACCCACGGCAACCCGACCGGCACCCCGCGCCGCTTCTTCTACGACCTGACCGGAACCGCCGAGCACTGTGACGCCCAGGTCCGCCACGCCCTCACCCGCCTCCTCCACTGGGCCCGAACGTGCGGCGTGGGCGCGATCGCGGTCGAGGACCTGCACTTCACCGCCGAGAAGACCCGGGAGAAGCACGGCCGCAAGAAGCGCTTCCGGCAACTGATCTCCGGCATGCCCACCGGCAGACTCCGCGCCCGGCTGTCTTCGATGGCCGACCAGACAGGTATCGCCGTCATCGCCGTCGACCCGGCCTACACCAGCCGCTGGGGCGCCCAGCACTGGCAGAAACCCCTCACCACCACAACCCGCACAACCACTCGCCACGAGGCTGCCGCCGTGGCGATCGGAAGGCGCGCCCAGGGACACCCGATCCGGCGACGGACGACACCGCCCCCACACGACCAGAGTGATCGTGTGGGGCATCGGACCGTCCAGGCCCGACCAGGCGTTCCTGGGCGTGAGGAACCCCGCCCCCGCATCCCCGGACCACGGACACGATCCGTCGGCGCCGGACGCGGAGCGAACGCGGGCAACCAGAACGCCCAACACCGTCCGGGGCGTTCGGCTGAGCAGCAGTCCTGGCAACAGGACTCACAGTGATGATTGCGGTGGCACCGCTCGGAGGTCTGACTCAAGGACTCACTGGCGCTTCGGCTGTCTGTCGGGAGAACCGTCGGCCTGTCGGGCGGTGCCACCGCGCGCGTGCCGGTCAGGCGTTCGTGACCTCATAGGAGCCCGGCCAAAGGTCCCATCACTGTCTTGTCCGTCCGCCCGACCGGCGCGTGCCCTCCCTGATGCGTCGTACGGAAGGACAGCACGTCCAGCATGGCAGCAGATGAGATAGCGGTCATTGGCGGGATCGACACCCACACCGACCTGCACCAGGCGGCCGCGATCGACACCGTGGGCCGGCACCTGGCCACCGAGCCGTTCCCGACCGGTCCCGCCGGCTATGAGCAGCTGCTCCACTGGCTGCGTTCGCACGGCGAGGTTCTGGCGGTAGGCATCGAGGGCACCGGCGCCTACGGGGCCGAGATCGCCCGTTTCCTGACCACAAAGGGTGTCACCGTCATCGAGGTCGACCGACCCGACCGCAAGGCCAGGCGGGACAATGGCAAGTCCGACCCGGTTGACGCCTACGCCGCCGCGACCGCCGTGCTGTCCGGCCGGGCCTCGGGCATTCCGAAGACCCGCAACGGGATCGTGGAGGCCATCCGCACCCTGCGGGTGGCCCGCAGTTCGGCCGTCAAGGCCCGCACCCAGACCATCAACCAGATCCGCACGCTCATCATCACCGCACCGGCCGCGGTGCGCGAGAGGCTGCGCGGCCTGGCCACCGGCGAGCTGATAGACGCCCTGGCCCGGTCCCGGCCCGTGGGCGACCTCGCGGATCCGGACTGCGCGGTCAGGATCACGCTGCGACGGCTCGCCCGCCGCTGCCAGCGGCTGGAGGAGGAAATCGCCGAAGCCGACGCGGACCTGGGCCCGCTGGTCACCCGGGCCGCACCACGGCTGATCGCTCTGCCCGGCGTCGGCCCCGAGAGCGCGGGCCAGCTGCTGACCACCGTCGGCGACAACCCGGACCGCCTGCGCTCGGAAGCATCCTTCGCCCACCTGTGCGGTGCCGCCCCGCTGCCGGCCTCCTCCGGCCGCACCAACCGGCACCGCCTCAACCGGGGCGGAGACCGCCAAGCCAACCGGGCCCTGCACACGATCGTGCTGGTCCGCATGCGCCACGACCAGCGCACCCGCGAGTACGTCGCCAGACGCACCGCCGAAGGCATGACCAAGAAGGACATCATGCGCTGCTTGAAACGGTTCGTCGCCCGCGAGGTCTACCAGCATCTACCCCGCCCTCACATCACCGCCGAACAGCTCAAACAAGCCGCTTGACGGTCTATAGGAGCTTCTCCCGCTCAGTCCCTAGGAACGGTTGTCAGGTCACCGGCTCGAGGAAGGTCAGCACCGAGGCGTCCTCCTCGATCAGCGGGGCGAGTTCGGTGTTGAACGGGCCTCCGTAGGGGGCCTTCAGGTGTGCCTGGAAGGCGTCCTCGTCCCGGTACACCTCGAAGATCCAGAAGGCGCGCGGGTTGGACGCCTTCGTGTAGACGTCGAAGGCGAGGGTTGCCGTCTTCCTCACGCACTTTCTGGGCGTAGTCCCGCAGCAGGCCGGCGATGTCGGCCTCCGCGCCCTCGCGGGCGGTGAACTCGGCGAGCAGGGTTTTGTTCACGGTGTGGGGTCCTCCATGATTCTCCGTGGTTCACCACGGGTCTCCGTCGTTCTCTGTGGTTTGCCGTGGTTCTCCGTGGTTCGGGGTCAGTCGCGGTAGGAGTCGAGGTGCCAGACGCCGGCCCGGTCCAGCTTGACCGAGCCGTTCTCGGCGAAGACCTCGACTCCCCGGCTGGCGGGGTCGGGGAAGATCTGGTCGGTGATCACCGCTTCACCGCTGCCTCCGAAGACCTCGACGGACGACCAGTCGACGAGGATCCGCAGCTTCACCTTGCCGTTCTTGGGCTGCAGCGGGGCTCGCTGGACGCCGGGGAAGGTGCTGTTGAAGTCCACGGCGCCGGAGCGGGTCCGGTCGACGTACAGCTCCCGTGTCGTGGTGTCGTATCCGATGACGGTCTCCTCGCCGCCCGCGCCGGTGCGCACCTTGAGGCCGAAGCGTTCGGCGTCCTTGAGGGAGAAGGTCGCTTCGATGTCGAGTGCCTTGCCCTTGGCCGCGGGGCCGATCAGGGGCTTGGTGGTGTTGTTGACGGTGACGCCGGTCGCCGTCGCCGGGCTGTTCCGCCGCAGAGTCTCCAGGCTGTCGACCGGCTTGCTGGTGAGCCGGATCTGACCGTTGATCGTGCGTAGGGCCATCTCGCGGGGGATGCTCTGCGTACCGCGCCAGGGGGAGGTGGGAACGGCGCCGCTGTAGTCCCAGTTGTTCATCCAGCCGATCATGTACCGCTTGTCGCCCGGTGCGTTCTCCCAGGACACCGCCGCGTAGTAGTCCTTGCCGTAGTCGGCCCAGTCGGCGCGCTGCACGACGGACTTGGCGGCCGTGTCGGCGGTGGTGAACTGGTCGGCCATGATGTGGCCCCAGCCGGCGGTGTTCATGTCGACGATCTGGATACGTGCCTGCTTGCCGGCGTAGGGACGCAGGTCGAAGGAGGCCCAGTCCAGGGTCTCGCTGTTGGAGCCGGTGGCGCTGCGGACGATCTCGCCGTCGACGATCAGATTGACGGACGTCTCCTGGGAGACGGGCTGGGCCTCGGTGTCGGACAGCATGATGTGGTCGACGTTGAGGTGGCCCCAGCCGCCGGTGTTGTCGTCGACGATCCTGATCTGCCCCTTCTTGCCGGCGAGGTCGCCGACGTCCCAGGACGCCCAGTTGAGCGCCTCGGCGTCCTTTCCGGTGGCGCTGCGCACCACTTGGCCGTCGACGAGGAGTTCGACGGCGGTCGGGCCGGCGGCGCCGACGGGGTGGTTGCCGCCGCCGATGAGGAAGTTCAGGTGCTTCTTGTCGATGGTGAATTCGGGTGAGGTGAGGGTGCCGGTGGTGGAGTCGCCGTTCAGGTAGGTGTTGACCAGGCCTTCGCCCAGGAACCCGGAGACCTCTTGCTGGTTGGGGAGGGTGCCGGTGGCCGGTGCCGGGCCGAAGGCGTCTCCGGTCGTCGTCCAGTCGCCGTAGCCGGCGCCCTCGAAGTCGGCGAGGACCGTGCCCTCGGGCGGCGGTCCCTGCTCCATGACGGTTCCGGGCTCGTGCGGGTGCCGTCCGCCGCCGACCTTGAAGTTCACGTAGGAGCTGTCGACGGTGAATTCGGGTGAGGTGAGGGTGCCGGTGGTTCCGTCACCCGAGTGAAAACTGTTGGCGAGGCCCTTGCCGTCGAACCCGTCGACGGTTCCCTGCCCGGCCAGTGCCCCGGCCGCCGGTCCGTCGCCGTACGCCGTGCCGGTGGTCGTCCACGTACCGAAGCCGGTGCCCTCGAAGTCCTGGACCACCGTGCCGCTGGGCGGGGTGTAGGTGCCCTTGTCGTCGGCGGTGAACTTCTTGCCGTCGAAGTCGCCGATGAAGTACTGGGCGGCCGAACCACCGGCGATTCCACCGGGGTTGATGTTGACGACCAGGACCCACTTGATGGTGTTCTCGTCCCCGTCGACCGCGAGAGGGTACAGGTCGGGACACTCCCACACGCCGCCCGTCGCGCCGGCCGGCCCGAACTCGCTGAGCAGGTCCCAGTCCTTGAGGTTCTTCGACGAGTAGAACTGCACCTTGTGCTCGGTGGACAGCGACACCGTCATCAGCCAGCTCTTGGTCGGTGCGTACCACTGGACCTTGGGGTCGCGGAACTCTTTGGAGCCGATGTCGAGGACGGGATTGCCCTGGTACTTGGTCCAGGTGCGGCCGCGGTCGGTGCTGTAGGCGAGCGCCTGCGCCTGGGTGCCCGTGTCCTTGGCGAAGCTGGTGTATATCGCCACCATGGGCGGGTTCTTCTTCGTGCCGAACCCGGTGGTGTTGTTCCAGTCGACGACCGCGCTGCCGGAGAACACCATCTCCTCGTCGTCGTGCGCCAAGGCGAGCGGCAGCTCCTTCCAGTGCACGAGGTCCTTGCTCACCGCGTGTCCCCAGGACATGTCGCCCCACGAGTTGCCGTTGGGGTTGTACTGGTAGAAGAGGTGATATTCGCCCTTGAAGTACACAAGGCCGTTGGGGTCGTTCATCCAGTTCTTCTCCGGCGTGAAGTGGAACTGGGGCCGGTAGGTCTCGGAGTACGGCGGGGTGTCGGCAGCGACGGCCTGGGGCGCCGGCGGGGCGGCGGACAGGGCGCAGACGGTCGCCACCGCCGCGATCATCCGTGTGCGGGCATGCCGGGATACACGTCCAGAACTCATGGTGTCTCCTGTGCCGCGGCCGACCACGCAGCGGAGCCTGCTGTTCGGCGTGGGACCGACCGAAAAGTGACACCTTGCCGACGCCGTCGTCCGCGGCGTCGGCAAGGAGTGTCATCGTTGACTTGTGTCATCGATGACATCGAGTGGCCCGATGATGGGGGCAACTCGGCCGGTGCGTCAACCGGTTCGGGGTTGATGTGCTCCAACACGGCGCGGACGCCTGCCATACGGCCTCAGCCGTGGTGAGCCGCGCCAACTGGCGGAGGCCCACGGGCGGACAACGGCCGCGGGACGTTGCCGATTTGTGACGCGTACAGGGCATTGACGTTTCCGGAAGACGGGGGCCATCATCCTCGCCATGCGGTGTCAACGATGACATAAGTCAACGATGACACCTCGGGACGGCATGCTCCGATGCCGGCCGCGCCGCTCGCAATCCCGCAGGAGTCGTTCATGCCTCGCACCGCTCGTCTGCCCCTTTCCCTCCTCAGAGCCGCTGCGTGCACGGGCATCGCGGCCCTCACCCTGACGGCCTGCGGATCCGGCTCCGGATCGACGTCCGCCGGCACCGGTTCAGGCGACGTCAAGGTCGGTCTCATCACCAAGACCGACACCAATCCCTTCTTCGTGAAGATGAAGGAGGGCGCGGAGAAGACCGCGAAGGCCGAGGGCGTCACGCTCATGACCGCGGCCGGCAAGTTCGACGGCGACAACGCCGGTCAGATCACGGCCCTCGAGAACATGGTCGCCTCCGGCGTGAAGGGCGTCCTGATCACCCCGAGCGACTCCAAGGCCATCGTGCCCGCGATCGCGAAGGCCCGCGCCAAGGGCGTCCTGGTCATCGCCCTGGACACCCCGCCCGAGCCGGAGAGCGCGGTCGACGCCCTCTTCGCCACCGACAACCTCAAGGCCGGCGAGCTGATCGGCGAGTACGCCAAGGCAGCCATGAAGGGCAAGACCGCCAAGATAGCCACCCTCGACCTCGCACCGGGCGTGTCCGTCGGCGTCCAGCGGCACGACGGCTTCCTGAAGGGCTTCGGCATCGACGAGAAGGACCCGGCGGTCGTCTGCTCTCAGGACACCGGAGGCGACCAGGCCAAGGGCCAGACGGCGATGGAGAACTGCCTCCAGAAGGAGCCCGGCATCAACGTCGTCTACACCATCAACGAACCGGCCGCACTCGGCGCTTACACCGCGATCAAGGCCAAGGGCCGGGAGAAGGACGTCCTGATCGTCTCCGTGGACGGCGGCTGCACCGGGACCCAGGCGGTCAAGGACGGCACGATCGCCGCCACCTCCCAGCAGTATCCGCTGAAGATGGCCGCCGAGGGCGTCAAGGCCGTCGTGACGTACGCCAAGGACGGCAAGAAGGCGTCCGGTTACACCGACACGGGTGTCACCCTGATCTCCGACAAGCCGCAGGACGGCGTCACGTCCAAGGACACCGCCTACGGCCTGGAGAACTGCTGGGGCTGAGCCGCCTTCGAGGCCCGTACGCCTCCGCCTCTTCCTTTTGCGGGGCGGCCGTCCCTTCCTCCCTGACCGGGGGACGGCCGCCTGTCCTCTTGTCCTCCGACCAGGGCGGGCAACGACCTCCGTCTTCCGACAAGGATTTCGCATGACAGCCACGACCACGCCGTACGCCGAGCTCAAAGCACCGACGACAGCCCGCAGACTGCTCACGGCACCGACCACCGGCCCGTTGGTCGCCCTTCTCCTGGCCTGCGCCTTCTTCTCCCTCTCGACCGACCAGTTCCTCACTGGCGGCAACTTCTCGCTCATCGTGCAGCAGGTCATGGTCGTCGGCACTCTCGCCATCGGACAGACCCTGATCATCCTCACCGCGGGCATCGACCTGTCGTGCGGTGCCGTGATGGCGTTCGGCAGCATCGTGAACGCCAAGATGGCCGCCGAAGGATCCCTGCCCCCGCTCGTCGCCATCGCCCTGGGCCTGGTCGTCTGCGGCGGGTTCGGTCTGCTCAACGGGCTGCTGGTGCAGAAGATCCCGCTGCCGCCGTTCATCGTCACCCTCGGCATGCTCAACGTCGCGTTCGCGCTGACCCACATCTACTCCGAGGAGCAGACGGTCACCAACCTGCCCGGCCCGCTGACGGCCCTCGGGCAGACCTTTCCGCTCGGCCGCACCGACATCACGTACGGCTCCCTGGTCACCATCGCCCTGTTCCTCCTCCTCGCCTACGCGCTGAGCAGCACCGGCTGGGGCCGGCACGTCCACGCGCTGGGCGACAGCCCGGAAGCGGCGCGCCTGAACGGCATCCGCACCTCCCGGCTGACCATCGGCGTCTACACCGTGGCCGGCCTCCTCTACGGCATCGCCGCCCTGCTGCTCATCTCCCGCACCGGAGTCGGCGACCCCCAGGCGGGACAGACCGACAACCTCGACAGCATCACCGCCGTGGTCCTCGGTGGCACCAGCCTCTTCGGCGGACGCGGATCGGTCCTGGGCACCTTCATCGGCGTCCTCATCGTCGGCGTCTTCCGCAACGGCCTGCAGCTGATGGGTGTCGCCTCCATCTACCAGACCCTGATCACCGGAGTCCTGGTGATCCTCGCGGTGACCATCGACCAGCTCTCCCGGAAGAAGGCCCGATGACCGCCACCTCCTCCCCCGCCCCCGTCCTGCAGGCCCGCGGGCTGGTCAAGCGCTACGGCCACGTCACCGCCATCGACGGCGCCGACTTCGACCTGCTGCCCGGCGAGGTCCTCGCCGTCATCGGCGACAACGGAGCCGGCAAGACCAGCCTGATCAAGGCCCTCACCGGCGCGCTGACCCCCGACGCGGGCGAGATCCGCCTCCACGGCGAACCCATCACCTTCTCCGGGCCGCAGAGCGCACGCGCCCACGGCATCGAGACGGTGTATCAGGACCTCGCCGTGGCCGCCTCCATGGACATCGCCTCGAACGTGTTCCTCGGGCGCGAGCTGCGCCGCCCCGGGGTCCTCGGCAGTGTCCTGCGCATGCTGGACAAGAAGCGCATGCGCCAGGAGGCCGCCGAGCACATGTCCGATCTGAAGATCGGCCTGCGCTCGCTGACGCAGTCGGTCGAGACGCTCTCCGGCGGACAGCGGCAGGCCGTCGCGGTCGCCCGTTCCGTCGCCTGGGCCCGCAGCGTCGTCGTCATGGACGAGCCCACCGCCGCCCTCGGCGTCAAGGAGTCCGGGCAGGTCCTGGACCTCATCCGCCGCGTCCGGGACAAGGGCATGCCGGTCGTCCTGATCAGCCACAACATGCCGCACGTCTTCGAGATCGCCGACCGGATCCACGTCCACCGACTGGGCCGACGAGCCGCCGTGATCAAGCCCTCCGACTACTCCATGGCGGAGGTCGTCGCCATCATGACCGGCGCGCTCACCGTCGACGAGGCCGGAGATACTGTCGTAGCGGATTCCAAAGCGGCGAAGGCCGCGGGCGTCCAGGCCAACTGACGTACCACTGAAGCACGCACGGATTCCGGCCGAGGCCGCGGCCGGAACCGACGAGCACAGGAGACCGTTTCCTCCATGGCAGCGAACCGCCGCCCCACCCTGGCAGACGTCGCCCGAGAAGTCGGCGTCAGCGCCAAAACCGTCTCCCGCGTCCTCAACGAGGACGGGCCCGCCTCGACGCGGACCAGAGAACAGGTCCTCGCCGCCGTGGCCAAGCTCGGCTTCCAGCCCAACCTCATGGCCCGCAACATCCGCGTCGGCGGACCCGACACCACCGTCGGACTGGTCATCCCCGACCTCGGCAACCCCTTCTTCGGAGCCGTGGCCCGGAGCATCGAGGACACCGTCCGCGATCGCGGCCTGACCCTGCTCATGGGTTCCTCCGCCGACGATCCCGACCGCGAACGCGCGCTGACGGACAAGTTCCTCGCCCGCCGCATCAGCATCCTGATGGTCGTGCCGTCCGTCGGCGCCGACCACTCCCATCTCAAGACGCACCGCGCCGCCGGACTGCCCGTCGTGTTCCTCGACCGCCCGGGAGTAGGCCTGTCCACGGACAACGTCGTCAGCTCCAACCGCGCAGGCACCCACGACGGCGTCGCCCACCTGATCGCCCACGGCCACCGGCGCATCGGCTTCATCGGCGACCTTCCCACCAAGCTCTACACCCGCCGCGAGCGCATGGCCGGATACCGCACGGCCCTGCAGGAAGCCGGCCTTCCCTACGACCGCTCCTTGGTCACCAACGCCCACGACCGGCACGGGGCCTGCGCCGCGACCGACCAGCTCCTGGACCTGCCGGATCCTCCCACCGCCCTGTTCGCCGGCAACAACATCGTCGCGCTGGGGATCATCACCGAACTCGCCCGCAGCAAGCGCAGGGACGTCGCCGTCGTCGCCTTCGACGACGTGGAACTCGCCGAGGCACTCGAACCGGCCCTGACCGTCGTCGCCCAGGACCCCGAAGACATCGGCAGAGCGGCGGCGACCACAGCCCTGGCCCGCCTGGACGGCGACCGCTCTCGCGCCCGCACCCTCACCGTCCCGACCCGCCTGATCGTCCGGGGATCGGGAGAACGGCTTGCTCCGGTGCTGCAGGAAAGCTGACCCTCTCGGCGGACTGCTACTGACCAGAGGCGGGTGTCAGGTCTGCCCTCGGCGCGACTGGATCAGCACCCACGCGCGCTCTCGGAGCGCGTCTGTGAACCTGTCAGCCCGACGTGGTCCGCCCAGTTTCGGCGAAGGGTCCCCTGCCGCGATGAGTTCCGGCCAGGTCGCGAGTCTGTTCTGGTGAGCGTCGTGGCGCGTCGTACGACGCTGCCCGGCACGAGCCACCACGGAGGACACCATGACGACCACGCCGAGTGACCCGACCACCGCCCTGCCCGGCCGCCCGCCCGTCGTTGACCTGGCCACCTGGCAGACCGCCCGTGACGAGGTTCTGGTCCGCGAGAAGGCGCACACCCGTGAGGGCGACGCGATCGCCGCGGCCCGGCGGCGGCTGCCGATGGTGGAGCTCGACGGGACGGTCGAGGTCGTCGGACCCGACGGCCCGGTCCCGTTCCTGGATCTGTTCCAGGGCCGCGACGAGCTCGTGGTCTACCAGCACATGTGGTACGACGGCGCGCCGCACCAGGGGCAGTGCGAGGGCTGCACCACCACGGCCTGGCACGTGAAGGACGCGGTCTACCTCAACGCCCGGGACGTCTCGTTCGCCGTCCTGACCACGGGCCCGTGGGACGAGGTGGCCTCCTACGTCGAGTTCATGGGCTACACCCAGCCCTGGTACTCGGTGCGCGACGTGGCCGCGCCGGTCGGCGGCGACATGGGCTACCTCACCTGCTTCCTGCGCGACGGCGACCGCGTGTTCCTCACCTACTCCACGACGGGCCGTGGCAACGAGCGGGTCAACGGGTCTCTCGGCCTGCTCGACATGACGCCCTACGGCCGCGGCGAGGCGTGGGAGGACAACCCCGAGGGCTGGCCCGAGGGGCGCAGCCCCTGCTGGTCCTGGCGCTCGGACGCGGACGGGAACGCCACCTGGGGCCCGACCAGCCGCCCCGTACCGCAATGGACCCGCCCCGGTGCGACCCCCGTGGAGACCCTCGGCCGACACGGCCACCACCACTGACGCGCCTTGTCGACGGCATCGGCACGAGATGTCAGGTAGTGCATGCAGGCGCCGTCCAAGGCCAGTACTCATCACGCCCTGCTCACCGCCGGGGAGGTGATCGTCCCTCGCGGCGGCACTTTCGTGGCCGTCAAAAGCGGTCCGGGGAGAGGGAGTTGCCGACACGCGCGTGGACGGTGGGCGTGAGGCAGATCGAGTTCGCGTGGGCGTCGGGCCCCGAGAGCGGGAGGAGATTCCCGCCAGGGCGCCGCGCTGTCCGTCTGCGCAAGGCGTCCTTCCGCGGCCGCTCGCGGTGCGGGATCATGCCCACCAGTGGCAGCGACCGGTGTCACCGCGGGGCTGGGGCGCGAGAACGGGGTGCACCAAATGAAGGCGCTGGGGCGGAGACTGAGACGGGGGCTGGGGCTGGGGCCAGGTGCTCCAACGGCCCTCGAGCCGCCGTCGGATGGCGCACAGGTCAGCGGCCCGGACATCGTGAGCGCCGGCCCGGAGAGACAGCTGTGGGCCTTCTCCCCGGGCCGATGGAGCATGTCGACGCCGGCCGTGGCGGACGGCGGCGTGCACGTCAGCAGCGGATCGGGACTGTACGCCCTGGACGCGGCGACCGGACAGGAGCAGTGGCGGTTCGTCACCAGTGGCGATCGGATCAAGGTCTTGGCGCCGACGGTGGCCGATGGGGTTGTGCACTTCGGAACCGGTCACGCCGACGGTCTCGCCTACGCGATGGACGCGCTCACCGGGCGTCAGATCTGGCAGGTCGCCACCGGTGCCCCCGTGACCTCGCGCCCGGCGGTGGTCGACGGAGTGGTGTACCTCAGCAATGAACAAGGCCTGTCGGCTCTCGACGCCGCCACCGGCGAACGGCGGTGGGTGCTGGCGGGCAACCCGGTGCTCGGGAGTCCAACGGTGGCCGACGGTGTGGTGTACGTGCACATCGGTGGGTCGAAGGAGGACAAGGGTGTCCATGCCCTGGACGCCGCCACCGGAGAGAAGCGCTGGAGATTCACCACCGGCCGCGAGTGGAACGAGGACTCAAGACCGGCGGTCGCCGACGGAAGCGTCTATGTCACCAGTCATAACAGCCTGCACGCGGTTGACGCGCTCAGCGGCCGGGAGCGGTGGGCATTTGACGCGGACCACTACCTGACCTCGACTCCCGCGGTCCGGGGCGACAGAGTGTACGTCGGCAGTTGGGACCACCACTTGTACGCGGTGGACGCCGACATCGGGGAGCTGTACTGGAAGTTCCCCACCGAGGGGGCGGTGGCGTCCTCGCCGGTCCTGGCCGACAGCCTGGTCCACTTCGGTTGCTGGGACAACACCCTGTACACGGTGGACGCCGCCACCGGCGCGTCACACGCCACGTTCACCGCCGGCGACTGGGTGGGCTCACCGACGGTCGCGGACGGCGTGGTCTACGTCGGCACCCGCGACGGTCACCTCTACGCTCTGCGGTCCTCGGCCCTCGAACAGTCCCGGGACGCCACGAACTGATTCCCCATGATGCCTGTCATCGGGCGGGCATAGGGTTCCGCGCATGAAATCGTTGATCACTGCCGTCCGCGAGCATGACGAAGCTGCGAGTTTCCTCGCTTGGCCGGGCGATTTCGACCTGGCCCGAAGCGACCATGTCGAGGATGTTCACCTCGCCTCGGGCGCCGCGCTGGGAGGGATTCGCCGGCGACGGCGCCGGGGGCACCTTCTTCTTCTGCGGCGAAGGTGACGAGGAACGTCCCGTCTTGTATGCGGACTCCGAGGGAGGTGCGGCGCTGGTTGCGATCGGCCTGCCCGAACTTCTGCGGCTCCTGCTGGTCGCCCCTTGGTGGCGCGACTGCCAAACGTTCACCGCGGAGGAAAGCCGCAAGCTCGAGGCCGAGTACCTGGAGGAGATGCCAGACCTCGTGCCCCGACGGGACCGTGCCGCCGCGGCCCTTGGCCTTGCCCTTGCCGCTGAAGGGGACGTCTTGGCCCGCTTGCGGGAGGTGGCACTCGGGATCGGAAAGGACTTCGCCCTGATCTTCACGCCGGAGGGCGAGCCCTACGATCCTCTCTTCGAGGGCTGAGAGGCATCGTGGTGGCAGACGGCAGAAGCCGTTCACGACAAAGGATGAGCCAGCAAGTGCGCAGCGGGGCCCATCGAGGTACAGGACCGGCTCCCTCCGGCAACCTCCACTCCCTGAGCGCTGTCGGCTGACCCGGGCGATGTCCGAGCAGTTCCGATCGAACACGAGCGGTGGCCGCGCTCGGTGCGGCGAGCCCCGAAGGTGCTCACAGCCGGAAAATGAGTATGCGACTGCGCGGCCTCAACCGATCATGTGGGTATGACCGGTCAACTGGCGATCAGTATCTTGACTTTGCAGCATAGGATTCCGGATGACTGGGCGGCGGATCCCTGGGCCGAGGTGCGGCCTCTGATCGACGGCGTAGATGTTCTGAAGGAGGTCCACCCGGAAGGGCTGGCACCCAGTCGCCGATACTGGAGGGGGCCCGCCGAGAGCTGGCCGCTGGCGGTCACGGAGGAACCTCGCAGAGTCATGATCGCCGAGCCGACCTGCACGGCCGGCTGCTGCGGCGCTCTGTACGTCACCATGCGCAGCGAGGGCGATCGGGTGATCTGGGACGCCTGGGAAAACACCAGCGACATCACCGCCGTGCCGACGGACTTCCGCTTCGATTCCCTCCAGTACGAGACTGAACTCGCCCGGGCCGCAGCGGATCGCAGCTGGGAAGAGCCGGTGGACACCGTCGCCCGGCTCCTCGAGCAGACCCTTGCGGACAGTGGCTGGTTCGAGCGCTGGCACTGCGTCCTCACGAGTGTCTCGCCCCGACGCGAGGAGCCCGGCGTCCCCGCGGAGCTCACCAGCCCCGAGGGTGTTGACGTCGAGTTCCACCAGGTCCGGGGACCGGGCGAGCGTACGAATTCCTACGGGTACGAGTTGTTCGTCACCCGCGACCAGTCCCTGGAAGAGCAGGTCCGGCGGCTCGCGGACCGCATTCTGGCGGACGATCCGCGGAAGACTGCTGAGATCCGAGAATACTGAGGACCAACTACTGCCGCGACCGGATGAGTTCGCCGGGTCGGTGAACGAGGAGCGGCCGCCGGCGGGCAGGAGGGATGCGGCGGATCGTGCTGCTGCCGTGCTGTCCGAGATGCTTCCGCTCAACGAGCTGGTGTACGGCTGGCCGATGGGGTTCGCGCGCCGGAGCGGAGCCTTACGTGATCACGCCAGGCGCGCGCCTTGCGTATGGAGCATACGATGTTGCCTATGACGCAAGACAATGGTGAGCTCGACAGCCTCGTACGCAAGCGGATCCGCGCACTGCGCGTGGCACAGGGCTGGTCCCTCGACGAGCTGGCCACCCGCGCCCGGCTCAGCCCGTCCACGCTCAGCCGTATCGAGAACGGTCAGCGCCGCCTCGCGCTTGATCAACTCGTCACCCTCGCCCGCGCCTTGGACACCTCACTCGACCAGCTGGTCGAGACGGCCAGCGACGATGTCATCTCCAGCCCGATGATCGACGCGGCCCGCCGGCGGATGCAGTGGCCCGTCCGTGCAGACCCGGGTATGACCGTTGTACGTCAGCGCATGACAGACCCGCCGCCCGACAGCCCCTCGCGTCTGCGTGCCCACCCCGGCCGTGAATGGCTCGTCGTCCTCTCCGGTACGGCCGTCCTGCTGTTGGGCAACCGGCGCTTTCGCGTGGAGACCAACCAGGCCGCGGAGTTCCCGACGATGCTCCCGCACGCCATCGGCGCCGAGGGCGGGCCGTGCGAGGTCTTGGGGATCTTCGACCGGGACGCCCGCCGCGGCCACCAGCGCGACGAGGGCACCGATGACGCGAGCCGCCCGTCTCCGTGAGGACACCGCCCCTCAGCCGCGTCTCCGGGCGGCAAGGGGTCGTATCAAGCCGCAGCGTCGAGGGCTTCTTGCGCAGCCGGCACGCCAAGCGGCCATCGTCTTGCCGTTTCGGGAAGCGGCAGCGCCGCACGCCCGTGATTCTCTTAGCGTCGTCGGCATGACTCACACACCCCCGCGCGCATCGCACGACCACGAACCGCACGCGGCCCACCAGCACGGAGCGGACCACGACGCCGACGGCCAGGCGGAGATCCTCGACCTGGACGCTGAAGTGCTCGCCGAGCACATCGCCTCCATCACCGCATGGCTGCCCGTCGGAGCCGGCCCTCGTCACATCGTGGATCTGGGCTGCGGAACCGGGACCGGCACCTTCGCACTGCTCGAGCGCTTCCCCCATGCCGAGGTGACCGCCGTCGACACCTCGACCAGCCACCTGCATCGCCTGTTCGAGAAGGCCACGAAACTGGGCCTGGCCGACCGGGTACACCCCGTCCAGGCCGACCTCGACGCGACTACTTGGCCCGACCTCGGCACGCCCGAACTCGTCTGGGCATCAGCCTCCATGCACCACATGGCCGATCCCGACCGCACCCTGCGCCAGGTCCACGACACGCTCGCGCCGGGCGGGCTGTTCGCCGTCGTCGAACTGGCAGGCTTCCCGAGGTTCCTGCCCGAAGACGCCCCCGAAGACCGCCCCGGTCTCGAGGAACGCTGCCACGCCGCACTCGACCGGCACCACGCCGAACACGTGCCGCACCGCGGCGCCGACTGGGGATACAAGCTCACCGCTACCGGCTTCACCGTCGAGGCCGAACGCACCATCACCGTGCACATCGGCCCACCCCACACCGACGCAGTCGGCCGCTACGCGCTCAACAGCCTGCGCCGCATGCGCAGCAGGGTCGCCCGGACACTGACAGCCGAGGACCTCACCGCCCTCGACCGGTTGCTCGACACCGACAGCCCCCACAGCATCCTGCGCCGCGGCGACCTGACGGTCCGAACCGAACGCATGGTGTGGGCCGCACGACGCACCTGAAGGCGCCATGCCGAGCTCAGTAGACGAAAGCCGCGGTCCGACGGGTCACCACCATAGGCAGAGAGTTCGGCCTCATCGTTCCCTTGACCAGCGGCGTGACCGTCACATCGGTGGCGTGTCGCAACCGCCAGTGCCGGAGCACCGTCGCCACGATCAGCGGAACCTCCGTAAGGCCGTACACATCACCGATGCACTTGCGGGTTCCGACCCCGAAGGGCATCTGCGCTTGCTTCTGCTCGGCCGTCACCCGGTCGGGCAGCCACCGGTCGGGATCGAAACGATGAGGAGAGGGGAACGCCTTCGGATCACGGTGGAGGCAGTACAGGCTGAACACCACATCCGCGTGAGCGGGAATCCGATACCCGCCGATCGTTGCCGGGCGGGTGGTGACACGGCTGAGGAGCCAGAACGGCGGGTACAGACGCAGGACTTCGGTCAGGACGCGTCTGAACACCGGCAGGTTCCCCAGGTCCTGGGCGTTGAGTTGCCGATCTCCGACCGTACGGCGCAGTTCTTCGAGGACGGCTCCTTCCGCGTCGGGGTTCTCGGCCAGGCTGTGCAGCAGCCACGCGGCCGCGCTGCCGGTGGTCTCGATGGCGGTCATCAGCATGCTGATGACCTGCTCCTTGAGTTCGGTGTCGGTCAGCGTGGCACCGGTGTTCTCGTCGGTCGCGTGCATCATCGCGGACAGCAGGTCGCCGCGGTCCCGCCCGTCGGCGCGATAGGTGCGGATCTCCCTGCGGATGATGCGATGGATGCCGCTCAGGGCGGTGTCGAACGCGATGTTGATCGGCAGCGGCACCTTGTGCACCCAGGCAGCGGGGATGAACATCCGTCGGTACAGCCCTGCCAGCATCGGCGGGAAGAGCCGTTGGATCTCCTGCGCCGCGTGCGCGGCGCCGGGCCCGGAGAACAGTGTCCTGGTGACGACTTCGGCAGCCAACCGGTGCATGGTCCGCACCATTTCCAGTTGCTGCGCATCGCTCCAGGAGCGCGCCAACGTGTCGGCACACTCCTCCATCACCTTGGAGTACTCCACGATCCTGCGGTGGTGAAAGGCTGGTTGCAGAATCGGACGCTGCACCTTGTGGTCCGCGGTGGGACACGTCGCCACACCATTGCCCGCCAGGGACCGCACCCCCTCGATGAAGATCCCGCCCTTGTCGAAGGTGACCGGGTCGTTGAGCAACTGCCGTACCAAGTCCGGCCTGGTGACCAGATGAAGGGGCTTCGTGCCCACGCGTACCACCGCCACGCCGACGTGGCGGTGCTGCCGTTCGAAGAAGAGCAGCGGATCTCGCAGGATCTGCCACAGGTGTCCGGCCAGCGGCATGGCGCCGGGTAGCACCGGCGGGACGATGGCCTCTGAGGCCGTGGTAGCGGCGGGACTCGTAGTGCCAGGCGACGTTTCCGGCCATCATGTGGCCCACGCCTTCCAGGTACCGGTCCACGGCGCCGCCCAGCGGATGGTCCTGGTAGCGGGCCCGCAGCACTCGGGACAGACAGGTGTACTCGTCGTCGGCGTCCCTGAGCTGTTCCAACAGGACGTCCACGGCACCCTGCACGGTCAGGCCGTGGTGGTGCATCAGCGACAGCAGCAGGTTCATACCGTCGCCGGAGATCATTTCCTTGCGCAGCGAGAACAGGTCATTGACCAGTACCACGTGTGCCCCCGCGACGCGCCACACGCCGGCCAGGTCGGGGTCCTGTGCCATCACGCCGGTCAGGTCGACGCCCAAGCCATGTTCGATGGGCACCATGACCGTCTCCCCGCCGGTGGATATGCGGCGCAGCGGGAAACAGACATCGGGGTGGGCGGGGTATCCGGTGGCACGTATGGCGTTCTCCATGGCCAGCGCCTCGGCCCAGCGCCGCTGGGTGCGCGCGTGCCGGTTCCGGATCCCCGCGGGCATCGCACTGGTCAGGTCCGCCCAGACGTCTTTGTAGGCGGTGGAGTAGGGGCTCGCATCGAGACCTGTGCCGTCGAGCATCCGCATGAACTCCCCGTAAGCACCCCATTCATGGACAGCCATGTCATCGAGGGCGAACAGCAGTGTGTACAGCCGGCTGATGCCGCCGATCCGGTCGGCTGCGGCGGTGGGGTAGCACCAGCACGACCAGCGAGGAATCTTCTGCCTGAGGAACGCGTCCCTGCTCTGCTTGTCCGTGAAGGGCACCGATGCCTGCAGCCAGGCGTGGTCGGCGTCCGTCACGGCTTCGTGTCCGGGGTGCAGCCGTGCCTGCCCCGGGTACGGAATCGTGCCGATGCGGATACGTGTCCCCAGAGCCAACGCCATCGCATACCTTGCCATGCTCCGCCTTGTCGGTGGGCTTCGGCAGTGGTGGAGACAGAGCGTTGCAGCGTCGGCAACCGTGGAGGAAGGCGTTCACCGAGGCGCGTGGTGGGCCGGCGCGGCTCGCCCTCTCGTCCACGCGCCGTCATGGATCCCCGTGTCAGGAAACGGTCCCGCGCCCGGGCCGTGGCCGCGTCGTCGCCGCTGGTAGCGCGGGTGCCCGTGAGGAGGCTGACGTAGCCGTGGCGGAAGATGTCGAAGGTGTGGCCCGCCGCGCAACGCAGTGCGCCACGGTCGGAGTGCAGACGGGTACGGCACCTCGGGCAGCGCAGCAGGTCGAGGAACGGTTCGAGGGCAGGGGGAAGCAACACGGGCACGCGGCACTCCTGGCAACGGTGACGGGAAGGGACCGTGCCTGCGCACGCTCAGGAAGTCGCAGCCCCCGGAGGGGACGGACCCGGCGCCCGGGCCGCCTCGTACGGGCAGCACCGGGAAGGAGGTTCACGCAGCAGGCACGCCAAGGAGGGCGACGCCGTCCGGCATCGCCCTCAATGCCTCCCGGTCACAGGAAGCAGTAGTGCGGGGTGCTCAGGAATGCCACGCCACGATTCTACGAGCTTCAACGCAGGTGCCGGGCGCCGCCGACGACGTCAAGAGGACACGGCCCAGTGCCGGATGGAACCTCAACGCCGGGCGTGGCGGATCGTCAATCGTCCGAATTCCATGGCCCCAGAGATACGGATCGTCGGCCCGCCCGGGCGGGAATGCAGCCGGACCTTGTAGCGCACGTCCTTCCACCCAGTGCGCAAACCCTCGACGTCAACGACCGCGTCGCGAGGCACCGTGATCTTGACCCTGCCGGTGCCGAGCTGCAATTCGATGTCGACTACCGGATGCTCGATGACCGCCTGGGACAGATCCAGGCGCACCCTCCCGAACGCGGACTCGACCTTGAGGAACCGAGGTACCCGCCATACGCCGCGCCGCTTGATCCGTCCGCCAGCGACGGCGATCGTTGACGTGGCGCCCGGCTGCTCTTCCGGGAGTGAGGCCAGAGCCGACACGAGCTCGCTCTGCGCCTTGGCGGTAAGCACACGGTGGAGGCGTTCGTCCAACTCCTCGTCCGTGATGAGCCCTTCGGCGTACGCCTCCTGCAGGCGACGCACGGCCGTGTCGCGGTCGTCTTCGCCGATCAGCGACGGCGAGTCTTCCGGTAAGGGGGGCACCGTTTCACCGTACTGCCGTGCCGACGATGCGAACGCGCCAAGGTCCGTGGTCGCTTCCCTCCGCCGGCAACGCCTCGGCTGGAGTGACGAGCTTGACGGCAACGGCCTCGCAGCGAGCCCTGATGGCGAGAGACCGGCCGGGACGGGGGCCGCCGGCACAGACCCGGGCGCTGCACCGCTGTCCGCGGCGGCGCCACGGCGACGCCCGCCACCCCGACGTGCCCGCCTCCCAGCGCAGAGCACGCGCCCGCATCCGCAGCGAAAGGAGCGGACGCTCTCTCGCACCCGCAGCCCGACACCGCCTGGCGGCCAGTGACTCAGAAGCCTCGGAAAACGCCGTCGTCGTCGACGGCGGCCTGACCCTCGCCCGGGTCCTGCACGTCCACGGCATCTCCGCAACGGTCTACGAGGCCGACCCCACAGCACAGTTCCGCACGCAGGGCGGCCAGCTCGACATCCATGAGGACGACGGACAGCGCGCGCTCGCCGACGCCGACCTCACCGACGAGTTCCGCGCGATCATCCACGAAGGCGCTGAGGCGGCGCGCGTGCTCGACCAACACGGCAAGCTGCTGTTCGACGCGCCCGACGACGGCACTGCGCGGCGTCCCGAAGTGCTTCGCGGCGACCTGCGCCGGATCCTGCTCGATTCTCTGCCCGACCGGACGGTCCAGTGGGGCCACAGGGTCACCGGTGTCCGGCCCCTCGGCGATGGCCGACACGAGCTGACCTTCGCCGACGGCGCGACCGTGACCAGCAGTCTCCTCGTCGGCGCCGACGGCGCCTGGTCGAAGATCCGCCCACTGCTCTCCGACGCCAAGCCCGAGTACGTCGGCACGACGTTCATCGAGACCTACCTGTTCGACGCCGACGAGCGGCACAGCGCGACGGCCGAGACGGTCGGTGTGGGCGCGATGTACGCACTGGCCCCGGGTAAGGGGATCATCGCGCACCGCGAGGCGGGGAACATCCTGCACACGTACGTCGAGCTGAACCGCTCCGCCGAGTGGATCGCCGCCATCGACTTCACCGACGCCGCCGCCGCGACCGCTCGGGTCGCGGCCGAGTTCGACGGATGGGCTCCGGAGCTCACCGCGCTGATCACCGACGGCGAGACCGCTCCGGTCGCGCGCATGATCCACACACTCCCGGACGGACACCGATGGGAGCGCGTGCCCGGAGTGACGCTCCTCGGCGATGCCGCCCACCTGATGCCGCCGTCCGGTGACGGCGCGAACCTGGCGATGTTCGACGGCGCCGAACTCGGTAAGGCAATCGCCGCTCTCGCCGACGACTTCGAGACGGCACTCACCGCCTACGAGGAGGCGCTGTTCGCGCGCACCGAACCCTTCTATGCCGACGCGCACGAAATGCTGGACCTCTGTCTCGGCGACCGCGCACCGTTCGCATTCATCGACCTCTTCAACGGTGGTCCCCGGCCTCAGAACGAGACACAGGAGCAGCTCTGAGCGCTGGTTCGGTGACCCGCGTCACACCCGCCTCCTGTCAGCAATCGGAGCGCCGTCTCGTTCAAGGGGCACGCGAACGAGACAGGAGCAACGCCATGAAGCACCGCATCGTCGTACTCGGCGCCGGATACGCCGGGGCCTTCGCCGCCGGAAACCTGGCCCGTCGGCTCTCCCCCGCCGACACCGAGATCACCGTCGTCAACGCCGTGCCCGACTTCGTTGAGCGGATGCGGCTCCACCAGCTCGCGATCGGCCAGGACCTCACGTTCCGCAAGCTCGCCGACGTGTTCGCGGGCACCGGGGTGCGGCTCCGCCTGGCGCGCGTCACCGGCGTCGACCCCGAGCGCAGGACCGTCGCCGTGACCGGCGAGGACGGCGAGGACGGCGAGCTCACCTACGACACGCTTCTCTACGCGCTCGGCAGCTCCGTAGCCCACCATGGCGTCCCCGGCGTGGCCGAGTACGCCTTCGATGTGACCGGCCGGTCCTCGGCGCTGCGTCTGCGCGAGCGCCTGGCCGGCCTGGGCGAGGGCGGCACCGTGCTGGTCGTCGGTGAGGGGCTGACCGGCATCGAGACCGCCACCGAGTTCGCCGAGTCCCGGCCCGACCTCTCGGTCGCGCTCGCCGCCCGCGGCGAACTGGGCGCCTGGCTCTCCCCGAAGGCTCGCCGTCACCTGCGCCAGGCCTTCGACCGGCTCGGCATCACCGTCCACGAACACACCGCTGTCGAAGCCGTCGAGCCGACACGGGCGATCGCCGGCGGTGTCGCCGGGCCGTACATCCCGGCCGATGTGACCGTGTGGTCGGCCGGGTTCGCCGTACACCCCATCGCGGCCGCCAGCGGCCTGGAGGTCGCCGAGACCGGCCAGATCGTCGTCGACCGCACCATGCGCTCGGTCTCGCACCCGGACGTCTACGCCGCCGGTGACTGCGCCTACGCGATCGGCGAAAACGGCCGGCCGCTGCCGATGTCCTGTGCCTCGGCCGGGTTCACCAACATGCAGGCGACCGCCGCGATCATCGCGCGCCTGACGGGCAGCGAGGTCCCAGCCACCGGGCTGAAGTACTACGGCAACCACATCAGCCTCGGGCGGCGGGACGCGATCTTCCAGATGGTGGACGAGGACGTCCGGTCGAAGTCCTGGTACCTGGGCGGCCGGACCGCCGCGCGGCTCAAGTCGGGCGTACTCAAGGGGGCCGGGTGGGGCATCGCCCACCCGACCTTCGGCATGCCGAAGCGCAAGCGTCGCCTGGCCACCGCCCCAGACCGGGCCGGTGTAAGGGTCGCCGCATAGGCTGCTCCGCATGGACAGCGCAGCCATCGATCGGTTCGAGGCCAGCCGGGGCCGGCTGGCCTCGCTGGCGTACCGTCTGCTCGGCTCGGCCGCCGACGCCGAGGACGCCGTGCAGGACACGTTCCTGCGCTGGCAGGCCGCGGACCGCGAACGGGTCGAGGTGCCGGAAGCCTGGCTCACCAAGGTCGTCACCAACATCTGCCTCGACCGGCTCCGCTCGGCGCAGGCGCGCCACGAGCGAGCAGCCGGCGCCTGGTTGCCCGAGCCGCTCCTCGAGGGCGACCCGATGCTCGACCCTGCCGACACCTTCGAACAGCGCGAATCGGTGTCCTTGGCCGTACTGACCCTCTTGGAGCGCCTCTCGCCGGTCGAGCGGGCCGTCTACGTCCTGCGTGAGGCCTTCTCGTACAGCCACGCCGAGATCGCCGGGATCCTCGACATCACCGAGTCCGCGAGCCAGCAGCATGTCCACCGCGCTCGGATCCGGGTCGCCGCCGAGCGCCGCCGCGGCGGCCAGGCCGACCCCGCGTCCGCGCGCCGGGTCGTCGAGGAGTTCCTCGCCGCCGCCATGTCCGGGCGCACGGAACGGCTGGTGGCGCTGCTCACCGACGACGTGACGGCGGTCTCGGACGGCGCCGGACTGGCCAAGCGGCTGTTGCGGTACAAGACGCGTGAGCGGGTCGCCTCCTACGTGCGGGCCGGCTTCAAGCCCACGCCGGCGAAGCGGCGGCTGGCCGGCGGCTCGCCCGCGATGCATATCGCGTGGGTCAACGGCTCCCCGGCCGTCCTCGCCGTGGTCGACGACCGGGTCGTGGGCGCCGTGGCGTTCGAAGTCAGCGACGGCAAGGTCGCGTCCCTGCGCGGCATCGCCGCCGCAGACCGGCTCGTGCGCCTCAACGAGGCCTGGCGGCAGCAGGAACCCGACGCGCCGGTCATCAACGCATGGTGACCGGAGCCAGCAGCGTGTCAGCGCCCTGCAACGGCTGCGATCCGCCCTGACCGAGGGCGGGACGGCGGTAGGAGCCGCCGCCATCATCGCTTTGCTGGACCGAGCGGTCTCTCTGCTCGGAGGCTGGCGACACGTCGGACCGGCTTCCCACTCCCACACCAGCCGGCCCGGCAGACAGTGCCCTCGCCGGGGAGCTCGGGCGAGCGCCGGCCGGGCCGCTGTTGTTCAGAGGGCGTTCTGCGACTGTTCGACGGGCTCTCGGGACACCTGGTCCTTGGCCGGTACGCGGTCGATGATCCAGATGTTGCGACCCCTATCGACCAGGAATGCCCACAGGGCGAGCACGAGCGCGCCTGCTGCCACGACGAGGGCAGCCAGGAGGGCTCCTTCGACGCCGTGAGTTTCCGCGAAGCCGCCGGAGACCGCCTGTCCGGCGGCTGTCCCGAGGGGGCCGCCGGCGCACAGGACGGTCATGGCGATCGCAGCCCGGGCAGTGGGGCCAGCCGCTCGGTCAGGGCGTAGATGCTGATCATGTACGGCGCGACGGTGAAGCCGGCCAGCGCGACGGCGACCGGAAGGGACACGAGCTGGGCGCCGATGAAGAGGATCAGCATGCCGCCGAAGAGTGCCGTGGCGAACGAGACGTAGCGGGCGCGCAGGGAGAACCGCTGTGGGAGCCAGGCGCAGGCGAGGCCGGCCAGGGCACTGCCGATGCCGAACTCGGCGTACAAGAGCCCGGAGGCGCCGGGCTTGTCGATCGTGCCGGCGTACACGGTGACGGCCGTCTGGACTGCTCCGAAGACCGCCCCCATGGCAACCATCGCCAGGAACATGACGGCCAGGGGACGACGTGGCAGGTGTGCGCCTTCTCGTGCTCGCCTGAAGAGGGTCGGTGCGTGGAGCGGTGGGCGTAGAGCAGTGCGAAGGGAAGGGTGCTTCCCGCGATCAGGAACATGGTCGCCACGGCGGGGGCAAGGGGGCTGAGTGCGGCCAGCAGCCCGACGAGCGCGGGGCCGGCGACGAAGCTCAGCTCATCCGCGGATGCCTCATAGGACAGCGCCACGGGCAACAAATGGTGCGCGTCGTGCGAGCGCACCAGACGGGACCAGTGCACTCGTACGAGAGGACCGACTTGAGGTTGCGTCAGGCCCACCAGAGTGGCCGCCGCGAACATGCCCTCCCGGGTGCCGTGACTCGCGACCAACAGGGCGGCCCAGGCAGCGAAGTTGGCGAGTGCGGCAGCAACGCCGACGGCTCGGTGGCCGTGGCGATCCGCCAGGGCCCCCACCAGGGGGCCGCCGATGGCAATGGCGATGCTCTGGGCCGCGCTGGCGAGGCCGGCGAAGGCGTAGCTGCCGGTCGATGCCTGGAGCAGGATGAGACTGGCGAGGGCCGAGGCCGCGTATGGCAGGCGGGCGGAAAATCCCAAGGGGAAGAAGCCGGCGCCCGCAACGCGCAGCAGAGAGCGGTATGACACTGATGTCTCCATCGGGCACGTCGAGGAGACGCGCCTCCCAGCCACCAACGCGTCGACGAGCCCGATTCTGCTCGTCAACGTAGCGGAGGCGGCTGAGGGCTGTACAGGAGCCTTCAGCTGAAGTGAGTTGAACGGTAAGACCGCAGGGGGCCTTGTCCAGCGAGGCGACCTATGCGGCGGCTGAGCTGCGGGCAGACGGCCAAGAGGAGCGCAAAATTGGGCAGGGGGCCGATCGCCGCGATCGTCACGGGTGACTCTGCGGTGTCCAGCACACCGGCCAGTGATTCGACGGCGGGCCGGGAATCCTCGGCATGCGCCGGATGGGGGCGAGCCGGACGCTCCCCCGAGACCGTCCTTGCCGTGAGCGCATTCCGCACGATGAGGGTGCGGGTATACCGGTGATGTGGGTAGCTGCAGCGGAGTGTGTGCAGGAGGCGCCTCGTAGTCGAACGGCGCGACCGCGTCCTCACGCCGCTGGGCCGTCCTGGATCACGCCGCGCACGGCGTCGAGCCGTACACCCGGTTCGAACTCCGCCAGCCGCCACGTCGCGCCGGCCTGCGCGTACGGCTCGGGATCGACACCGGGCGGCAGACTGACGGCGATGTCGTACGAGGACATCTCGCCGTGGCGCAGTTCGGTGAGGGCGCCGACGGCCTCGGCGAGCTGATCCGGGTGCTCGAGATTGACCGGGAAGAAGCCGTCGAGCCGGGCGGCCCTGCGGATCGGCTTGACGTTGCCCGGGAATCCGGCGGCCCACACCGGCACGCCGGGCCGCTGAACCGGTCGCGGCAGGAACGTCATGTCGTCGACGGTGTAGTGCTCGCCGCGGTGATGCACCGGCTCGCCGGACCAGGCGGCGGCCAGGATCGCCAAGGACTCGTCGAGCATCCGCCCGCGCCGCCGGTCGTCGACCTCCTCGCCGGTCTTGGACAGCTCGCCGGCGAACCGGTCACTGCCGAGGCCGACGCCGAGGGTGAGGCGGCCGTCGCTGAGTCGATCCAGCGTCGCGGTCTCCCGCGCGACCTTGGCCGGCCGTCGACGGGCAAGCGCCGACACCATCGGGCCGAGGCGGAGCCGCTCGGTCGCGGTCGCGATCGCCGCCAGCGCGATCCACGAGTCGGCGACCTGTCGGACCGGCGCCCGCCAGCACAGGTGATCCCACACGAAGCAGCCGTCCCACCCGGCTTCCTCCGCGTCGGCGGCCAGGCGCGCGACCACCCGCGGGTCGGCGAGGTCGTCGAAGAGCGGCAGCCAGAGGGCCGACCGTAGCCGGTTCATGAGCGGCCTCCTTCTGTGTGCCGCGCCAGAGCCGACACGAAGTCGTCCCACACCGGCCTCGGCAGGTCGTGCCCGGCTCCCTCGAGGACCAGCAGCTCCGCACCGGGGATCGCGTCGCGCAGCGCCTCTCCGTGTGCCGGCGGAAGGAGTGGGTCGTGGTCGCCGTGGACCACGAGCGTCGGCGCCGCGATGTCGCCGAAGCCGCCTCGGGCCGGCCCGTCGAACTCGATGGCGTAGTGGTTGACCAGAGTCGACGCGTAGCTCCTGGCGCGCGCCACGTCACGTTCGACCAAGGCTCGGATCTCGGCCTCGTCGAAGTACGGCGAGCCACCGGCGTACGCCCTCGAGGCGGCGACCACGTACTCGACGACCGCGGCCGCGTCGGAGGCATCCGGCTCGGCCGGCATGGCCAGGTCGCTCGACGGCGGCGGCAGATCGTCGGCCCCGGTCGAGCTCGAGACGAACGTCAGCGACGCCACCCGATCGGGATGGTCCACCCCGAGCATGAGTCCGATCCCGCCGAACATCGATTGACAGACCACATGGGCGCGCTCGATGCCCGAGACGTCCTGGATGCCAAGCACGTCCAGAGTCAGGTCGGTGAACGAGTACGCCGGCTGTCCCGGTGGGTAGCAGGCCGAGCGGCCGGTGTCCCGATGGTCGTAGCGGACCACGAACCGGCCACGGGCGGCGATCTGTTCGCACAGTTCGGCGTCCCACCACAGCATCGAGGCGGCCGACCCGGCGACCAGCATGATCGGCGGGGTCGCACGGTCGCCGAAGGTCTCGACACACAGCTCGGTGCCGTTGATTTTGAGGAGTTGCTCGCCGTGAGATTGATGTGGGGTCATGTCTGGCACGCTAGAGCCCGCGCATCGATTGTGAAAAGCGATGATTTCCGATTGATTCGATCGCTTGTGGCAATGGGCGTCGCTACGCTGGAACACGTGAGCAACGTCGAGCTGCGCCATCTGGCGGCGATGGCCGCCATAGCCGAGGAGGGCTCGTTCGGTCGGGCGGCCACCCGTCTCGGGTACACCCAGTCGACGGTGAGCCAACAGATCGCCGCGTTGGAGAGGGCCGTCGGCGGTCCGGTGTTCGACCGGCCGGGCGGCCCCAAACCGGTACGGCTCACCCCCCTGGGCTCCGTGGTCCTCAACCAGGGTCGCGAACTGCTGGCGAAGGCGGAGGCATTGACGGACGCCGTGGACCGGTTCAAGGCGGGAGACGGCCGGATCGACATCGGCACCTTCCAGAGCGTGTCCAACGTGATCCTGCCGTCGGTCGTACGCCGGCTGCGAGACGAGCACCCCGGCTGCGACATCAGGTTGTCCGAGGAAGAGCCGGAGCAGCCGCAGATCGGTGACCTCGACCTGCTGTTCTACGACGGCCGCATCGACGGCGACGTCGAGCACCGCAAGCTGCTCGACGATCCGTACCTGCTGGTGGCAGGCGCCGGCACCTTCCCCGACGGTCCGGTCCCGCTGGAGCGGCTCGACGGGGCACCGATGGTGGCCTGGCCGCTGACCTGCGACCAGCCCCTGATGGAGCAGGCCCTCGCCCGCAGCGGTGCCCGTCCGCAGGTCGTGTTCCGCAGCGCGGTCAACGACACCCTGTTGTCGATGGTGCGAGCCGGCCTGGGATCGGCGGTGCTGCCCTGGCTCGCCATCCGCGGTGCCGATGTCCCGTCCGACAACAGGCTCCGTGTCCACGAGCTACAGCCGTCCCTGCCGTCGCGGGAGATCCACCTGCACTGGCGGGCCGGACGTACCCACTCACCACTTGCCCGCCGGGCCATCGAGATCGCCGTCGAGGTCGCGGCCGATCTCGCGCCGCCGCCGGCCAGTGCTTGATGCGCTCGTAAGCATCATGCTGCTGTTCGCGGCGGGTTCCGTCCGGCGCGGTGGCCCGGATGCGCGACGACGCTGCTGCGGGCATCTCTTCCTTCGTCAGCACCACACACCGCGGACGCCCCACGATCACGGTCGCCGGTCGCCTGCGGTCGACGGATGGACCGCACGTGCGAAGAGTGCGCCGAAGGCCCGAGATGCCAAGGTGTCCGGCCCTCAGCTCGTCGGCGCATCCGTGTGACGCACCAGGAGGGAGTGACTCTGTGCGCCAGGGAACACCAGCCGCACGCCGAGCAGCATTCGCATGGGCCCGCCGACGGCCGACGGCCCTGTCGGCGGGTTCTGGATGCGGTAGGGCGGGCCACCAGTTCGGCACCTCACGTCACACGGGAAGGACCGGATCGAGCAACCGCGCATGGGCAGCAGGGATGGTGGCGGTAGCCGTCGGGGCACTGCTCACCGGCGCTGTCGGGGCGTGCGGCGCCGCCGACCATGACAGTGCTGTGCACTCAGCGGTCGACCTTGCCGACCGTGACCGCGTGCCGGCCTCCAGCCCGATGATGTCCGCACTCGACGATACGACCGGGACCGGGCCGGGAGTGCCTCTTGGGTCCAGCTCTCACGGCGTCCAGTTGCTGCGGGCTCAGGTTCGGGAGACCTTTCCCCACGATCCTCTGGCCTTCACCCAGGGCCTGGAGTTCCGCGGCGGAACCCTGTACGAGAGCACGGGACTGGTCGGTCAGTCCTCTCTGCGCGCAGGGCCGCCAGGCAGGCCGCCCACGGTGTATGCCGAGCTGCCGGCGCCACTGTTCGGCGAGGGCATCACTCTGGCCGGCGACAAGTTGTGGCAACTCACCTGGCGCAACGGCATCGCCATCGAGCGCGACCCCACCACTCTCGCGGAACGCCGCCGGGTCACGTACGAGGGCGAAGGCTGGGGCCTGTGCCACCAACGCGTCGCCGACCAGGAACGGCTCGTGATGAGCGACGGCACGAGCCGGCTCACCTTCCGTGACCCCAAGACCTTCAAAAGCACGGGCGGCATCAGCGTGCGCCAAGGCGGCCAACCGGTGACATACATCAACGAATTGGAATGCGCGCCCGATGGCTCCATCTACGCCAACGTCTACCTCACGGACACGATCGTGCGCATCGACCCGCACACCGGCGCCGTCACCGCGCAGATCGACGCCGCCGGACTCCTGACGGCATCGGAAGCCGACCGAGCCGAGCAACTCAATGGCATCGCCGCCGTACCAGGAACGAACGAGTTCCTGATCACCGGCAAGCACTGGCCTCGCATGTTCCAGGTCGCCTTCGTCCCGGCGTGAGCCGCCCGTCCGACCGGTTGGGCGGACAGCCGGCGCCGGCGGGTCCTGCTCCATCGCCTGCGGAGAGGACCCGTTCCCAGCAGGCGGTGACCATCCGTGCGTAGGTCTCAGCCCCAGGGCCGTGGACGAAGTTGCCCGGAACGCTGTGCGTGCGTCCCGGGCAGTGGGTGGCTTCGCGATGTTCTTTGGGGATTTGCAGGCTTCAGCCGTCTCAGGCCGCGGCCGTCGGGTTTGCTGATGCGGCGGCGTCGCGGTACTCGGCGTTGATGCGCTGGGCTTCTTTGAGCTGGTCTTCAAGAATGATGATGCGGCAGGCGGCCTCGATGGGGGTGCCGTGGTCGACGAGTTCCCGGGCGCGGGCGGCGATGCGCAGCTGGTAGCGGGAGTAGCGGCGGTGTCCGCCTGCGGAGCGGAGCGGGGTGATGAGGCGGGCTTCTCCGATGGCGCGGAGGAAGCCTTGGGTGGTGCCGAGCATTTCGGCGGCCCGGCCCATGGTGTAGGCGGGGTAGTCATCGTCGTCGAGTCGGCCGTACGTGTCGTCTGCTGTCACTTGCACCTCTCTGTGGAACGCGTGGAGGGGCCCTGGTGCCGTATGACACCAGGGCCCCGAAGGAACAGCTACACCATCTGCCGGCCCCGGTACTGCGCCGGCCTTCTGTCTCCGCAGACCCGACCCAGATGCTGTCGGGGATGCTGGGATCGCGGTTGCTTGACCGGAGACCACCTCACTATCGATGTCCTGCGGTACCCGGGCTCAAGACTTCCACCCGGGCGATCCTGATGGCGCTCAGCTCCTCCGTTCTTCCCTCAATGATCAACTGCTTGCCAAACGGGGAACTACGTACTGCTGGCACTTCTCGTACTGCTGGTACTGCTCCACTACGTACTGCTGGTGATGCGAACTGCTCAGCGGCCTACGACAGCGCCACTCTTCGACAGCCAGCCCCGTCGCCCGTCCTGCACCTGCTCCGGCTTGGAACCCCACTGCCGAACCTCCCGGCGCGCGCGTCCGCAGCCGACGCCTTCACCGAGGTACTGCCCACTCCACTGCTGGTACCGCGAACTGCACCTGCGGGTACTGCCACTGCGTCAACCGCAGTCCTCACGGCGGCCCCTGATCACTGCAGCCACCCGGTCCGGCCGTCAGTCCCGTCACCGTCCTGCAACCACCCTGGCTCCGGAACTCCACCACCGCACCGCACAACGAACCACAACTGCCTACTACCGACCGGCAGTTCGTGTCTGCCAGGCCCTGCTGTCTCTCTGCGCTACGAGGGAAACCATAACCACACCACCACCCAATGTCTACTCCAGCAAAAACAGATTTCCGCGCGTTCACCACCGAAGAAATCAACCCCGAACAGCGATGAAGAACGACGCCACACAGAGCCGACCGGAGACATGCGACGCGAGTCGCCTCAGCGCAGCAACGGCCGTCCGGCACGGCACGGCACGGCTGCCGATCGCCCCAGCGGCAGAGCGGAGCTCAGCAGGGCAGACCCACACGGCGGGCTGAAGCCGCGTCAAACGGCGGGGTGAGGTCAGTACGAGGCGCTCCCCTGCGATCGTCTGCTCGTACGCATCAGTCTGCGTGTCAATGGCCCGGCTGATCGCCTCTGCTCGCCTGCCCCGGAAGGCCGGGAAGGCAGAAGCCATGGCGGTGGCCTTTGGGTGTCTTGGCCCTGCTAGAACAGTCTTTGGTGGGCATCCAGGAGCGCGACCGTAAGGTGCACCGGCCGCTGTGGCGGGCCGGCCTTGAGGTAATCCCGAACGCGGTGCCGGACGGCACGATGCCGTTCGTTCACGGATACGGTGCCGAGGAGGTGGGCAGCGGGTTCTCCCACCGGTACGACACCCCACGGCTCGTCGAGCGGCTCAATGAGGACTGGTACCACCTCGCCGTCTCCTCGGGTCTTCTCGACCATCGGCGCGAGTTCCTCGTCCAGCTGCCGCAGGGCACCCGGACGCACCGGGCTGCCCTGCGGAACATGCATGGTGGCGGCCACACCGCGCCGGCCGTCTGGACCCGGGTCCGGCTCCTGGAGCGCTGGGACATCATGGGGCGGGGTGCGGCTTCAGCGTTCCTCGGCGTGCACGAGCGCCACCCGGGCTTCGCCATGATGGCGCTCGACAGCAGCGTGTACGTCTGTGCCTCGACGGGCGAGATCGGCGTCGATGTGCTCGCGGTACCCCACCCGGACCGCTCGGAGAACATCCTGCGGCACCTGGAGTGGATCACACTTCACGACAGCCCCTACGTCAACCGCGAGTTCAAGGAGCGGATCGCCGTCTGGCTCGGGGCCCGCACCGGGAGCGCTGTCAGCCCTTCAGACCGTTGACGACGCGGCCCGGCGGTAGGCACGAGGAGGACAACAGCGAGGCCGGCGAGGCGATCAGGTTCTTCGTCACGGACATCCTGCGGTCACATCGACGGGCGTCAGCATCGCGGCCGCCGCCCTCTCCGTGATCTTCAATCTCGCCGAGTCCGCCCAGGGCCATCCGATCCTTCGCCCGGACGTGGGCCAACGAGCTCAAGGCCCGGAACATTCGGGTCAACGCGATCTCCCCGGGTACGATCGACACTCCTGGGCTCGACGCCGTGGCGGGTACGGGGGACACGCCCGCCACCAAGTCACACTTCGCCGCAGGTGTCCCACTCGGCCGGATCGGCCGCGCGGACGAGGTCGCCAACGTCGTGGCCTTCCTCGCTTCCGAGCAGAGCAGCTTCGTCCTTGGAGCCAACCTGTACATCGACGGCGGCGAGAACCAGATCTGACCCCTCGGCCGGGGGGGACCATCGCGCGCGTCTGCGACGGAGATGGTCGACGGGTTCTCCGTGCGATCAGCGGCCGTGGGGCAAGTGGATGTGCGCGGGCTGCCGCTGGACGGGCAGCGCACCTCGGTGGAGGGCGATGGCCGCCCGCCTCGGCGGGGATGGTAACCGGGAGGCGCTGGTGCACTGCATCACCTCCAGCCCGTGGGACCCGCGCATGTGCGGGCCCGGCCGGCCTGGAGGATGCACGTGGCGATCGGTCCGAAGGCGCTTGTCGTCGACGACACCGGCTACGTCAAGGACGGGGCTGCCTCGGCGTGTGTGTCCAGGCAGTACACCGGCCCCGCGGGCAAGGTCACCAACTGCCAGGCGGGCGTGTCGCCGCACCTGGCGCACGATCATGCCTCGGTGGCGGTGAACTGGCGGCTGTTCCTGCCCACTTCGTGGAAACCCGCCTCTGCGGAGGCCGATGCGGCCAAGGTCGTCCGCCGCACCCGCCGCACCCGCCGCACCCGCCGCGGCATCCCCGACCAGGCGGGGCAGGTGGAAAGTGGCAGCTGGCCTCGGACATGATCGACGAGATCCGGTCGTGGGGCGTCGATGTTCCCCTGGTCGTGGCGGATGCCGGATACGGCGATGCCGCCGCCTTCCGCCGCGGCCTGGAGGGGCGCAAGTTGCCTCACGCGGTGGGGATTTCCTCCCGCTTCGAGCGCATGTACTCGCGGTTCGTCGTCCTGCACCTCCGCCCCGCCGGCCACGGCATCGGCCGAGCCACCGACGAAGTGGAACTGCCCGAACGCTGGCTGCTGGCGAAATGGCCGGCCGGTGAGAGCGAGCCGGTGCAGTTCAGGCTCTCCAGTCTGCCCTCCGGGATGCCGCCGGCCACCCTGGTGCGGCTGGTCACGCCGCGCTGGTCCACCAGGAACTCCATGGCCACAGCGGCCCTTTGCTGCGCCGACCCCATTGAGCGGTGTGCATCGTGAAGGTGCTGGTCACGGGTCTGGCGTGAGTTGTCTTCGGCGTACTCGTGCTGGTCGTGGGCGGCAGTCTGAGGTGTAGATCGTCTGGCGGGTGCGGGTTTGGCGATTTCTCGCCCGCCGTCTCGGGTTGCGCTCGTACGCTCCGGCGCATGGTGGACCCCGAGGTGCATGAGCGAGCCACCGCGCGCCGCGCGGAACGGGGGGCACCGAAGCTGCTGGGCTATTGCGGGAGCAGAAGGTTTTGGTCGGGTCGCTGCCAGAGCAGCGGCCGGCCCGGTTAATCGGTTGCGGACCTTCGGGATGGCGTCTCACACCAAACTTTCTCAGCCAGCAGCGCTCCGGCGACGACACGACGGACACTGCGCCGTTGACACGGCGAACACGACGAGACCGCGAGGGTATGTACTGACAGGTGTCTGCCTCGGGCAGGCGCTGGCCGCGATGCTCGTGGCATGACCAAAACGAGTGTCCCGATCACTGTCTTCGCCCGTACAACGTCCAGCCCCGCGCACACCTACCAGGTCATCGTGCCGATCGACCTCGCCCAGGTGTTCAAGCCGTGGGGACCGTTCCCCGGCGTCGCGGAAGTGCGCGACCAGACCGGCACCTGGAACCGGCCGGGGACGTCGCGCCAGACCTGGTTCACCGACGGCTCCAAGGCCGACGAGCGGCTTACCGAGATCGCGGAGGGTCACGGGTTCGCCTATGAGCTGAGTGGCTTCACCAACGTGCTGGCCAAGCTGATCTCCGGGGTGCGCGGCGAGTGGTCGTTCCTGCCCGATGGGACCGGCACGTCGATCCGGTGGACGTACGACTTCCGGCCGCTGCCAGGCCGCCGCTGGATCGTCGCGGGGCCGTTCAAGCCGCTCTGGGCCCGCTACATGCGCGCTGCACTCACCAGGATGGTGACCGTGGTGCAGGAAACGCCCGGTGGCATCATGGAGGAGTGAGCGACCTGAGCTTCGGCGCCTTACTGCGCGGCTGGCGCGACCGCCTCGACCCGGCCGATGCCGGCTACACCCGGTCGGCCCGCCGCCGCGCCCCTGGCCTGCGCCGCGAGGAACTCGCCGAGCTCGCCGGCCTCTCCGTCGAGTACGTGCTGCGCCTGGAGCAGGGCCGGGCCACCAATCCCTCCGCGCAGGTGGTCTCGGCCATCGCCCGCGCGCTGCGGCTCGCCCCGGCCGAGCGCGACCAGTTCTTCCGCGCTGCCGGTCTGCTCGCCCCGCGCGACCATACCGTCGGCACGCACGTGCCGCCGAGCATCCGCCGCCTTGTTGCCCGCCTCGGTGACCTCCCGATCGGCGTGTTCGCCGCCGACTGGAGCCTGCTGTGGTGGAACGCCATGTGGACGGCTCTGCACGGCGACCCGTCCGGCCTGGCGCCCGCCGAACGCAACCTCGCCCGCGCACTCTTCGGCACGGGAGAGGGGCGCTGGCACCTGTACCCCCTTTCATCGGCGGCCGGAGAGTACGCGTTCGAGACGGCGATCGTCGCGGACCTGCGCGAAGCGGTCGCCCGCTATCCGGCCGACCCGGAGCTGACCGCGCTCGTGGACGGGTTGCGCAGGGCCTCGCCGTTCTTCGGTGAACTGTGGGCCGTGGCGGGCATGGAGCAGCTGACCGGGGATCTGAAGACGATCAGCCATCCCGAGCTTGGCGACGTAACCCTGGACTGCGACGTGCTGACCTTGCCGGGAGCCGACCTGCGCATCGTCACCTACACAGCGGCCCCGGGAACCCGCGGCGCCAACCAACTCGATCTCATGCGTGCGTCCCGGCTCAGCGAAGCCCGCTGACAATCGGGGCGCTGAGGAACTCATTCGGCATCTGACCGTTCATCGCAAAACATCCTGCGGGGTGCCACAACACGGCCCTCGTCGGTGTGTAGGAGGCATCCGGACGTCAACCACGACCCCTTCGGCACTCGGCCCGGCTCCCGCACCGGGGCGCGACATCCGACCGCAAGACCACTAGCCGCAGTCGCGCGCGAGCCCGTATTTCCGGACGCTCACGAGCTCGGCCGGCAACCGCTCCCCGTGACGTGATTGACAGCCTGCCGTTCCTGCACGAGCGCGACGTCGCCGTGCTGGGCAACGACGGCGTGCAGGACGTGCAGCCGTCCGGCTACGGCCCGGACCTGACCAGGCCGGTGCACACGGCGAGCCTGGTCGCCCTCGGTCTCTGGCTCATCGACAACATGGAGCTCACCGAGCTCACCGAGCTCACCGCGGTGTGCCGCGGCGAGCCCCGCTGGGAGTTCTTCTTCGCCGCGCTGCCCTGGCGAATGGTCGGGATCACCTCCAGCGCCAGCAATCCAGTTACGGTCTTCTGATCTTCGCACCGCAACCCGCCCCCAGTTCTTCAGAAAGGACTTCTGTCCATGCCCACTACGGCAGTTCTCGTCATCGACATGCAGAACGGGTTCCTGCACCCGAAAGGATCCCTCGCCAGGGCCGGTATGGGTCTGCCGGACGCCGAGCCCGCCATCCGCGCGACCCGGGGCCTGCTCGCCGCAGCCCGCAGGTCCGGACTGCCCGTGCTCTACACCCGGCAGGTCATCACCGAGGGCGGACCGGAGATGTCCCCGGGGTGGCGCGAGGCCGCGGCACCGGCCCTCGCCGTCGAACCACGCATGCTCAGCCACGGCAGCTGGGACGCCGAGATCCTCGACCGGCTCGCTCCGGTCGCGGGCGAAGTGGTCGTCGACAAGAACCGCTACGACGCCTTCCTGTACACCGACCTCGAGGACACGTTGCGCGGCCTGGGTGTTACGCGCCTCCTGGTCGCCGGGGTGCTGACCAACGTGTGCGTCGAGTCCACCGTGCGTTCCGGGCTGGAGCGCCGCTTCGACGTCGCGGTGGCCAGCGACGCTACCGCCGCCTACGACGGATTCCTGGCGCCCTCGCTCGCCTCGATGCGGGCGCTGTTCGCGACCGTGGCCCCCTGGTCCGAGCTCATCGCGAATTCCGACACCGAGAGGACATCCGCGTGATTGAGAACAAGGTCGTGGCCATCACGGGTGCCAGCGGCGGGATCGGGCGAGCCACCGCCGTCCGCCTGGCCGCACGAGGTGCGAAGGTCGTGCTCGCGGCCCGCACTGCCAAGGCACTCGACGACCTGGTGGAGGACATCCGGTCCGCCGGAGGACAAGCCGTGGCCGTCGCCACCGACGTGACCCGCCGGACGGACGTCGCCGCGCTCGTCGCGACCGCGGTGGCCGAGTTCGGGCGACTGGACGTCATGGTGAACAACGCCGGGATCGGACCGGTCTCCGCGCTCGACGAGCTCAAGGTCGACGAGTGGGACCAGATGGTCGACGTGAACCTCAAAGGGGTGCTGCACGGCATCGGCGCGGCGCTACCGGTGTTCCGGCGGCAGAACGCGGGCCAGTTCGTGACCGTGGGCTCGGTGGCGGGCATGGCACCAACACCCACCATGGCCGTCTACGGCGCCACCAAGACCGCGGTCCGCGTCCTGTGTGACGGCCTCCGCGTCGAGGCAGGCCCGGACGTGCGGGTGACCCTGGTCTGCCCCGGTTTCGTGGCCACCGGCTTCGTGGCCACCGTCTCGGACCCGACCGTCCGCGCCACGCTGGAAGAACGCCGCGACGCCATGGCCATCAAGCCCGAGGCCATCGCGGACGCGATCGTCTTCGCGGTCGACCAACCCGCGGAGGTGGACGTGAACGAGATCGTCGTCCGCCCGACGGCACAAGCCTGACACCGTCGGGTCCGCCCGCGACGCGCTGGCTCCGCAGTGGCCGGTCGCCGGTGAAGCGGCTGTACGGGAACGGTTCCAGCTTCTGGGGCGGCGCCCAGACAGCAGCCAGCTCGCCAGGCTCTCGACCACGACGGCAGGCGTCGGCGGTGACGAGTTCGACGTCTCCCAGGGCGGGGTCCGCGACCGCCACTTCTTCCATCGTCCTGGTGGTCGTGTACGGATCCATCACATGACGCCCCCCCCAGCGTCCGAGTCGGAGTTGAGAGGGCCAGACCGTTCTTCGCGCTCGCTGATCCGGATGAGGCGGCATATGGCCAAGCTAGTGTGCTGCGCCGGAAATCCTGAGGGTTAGTAAGTACCCTGTCGTCATGTCGCATTCGGGGCCTTCTGCTGCAGAGATCACGTTGTCCGAGGCCGAGCGTGCCGAGTTGGTGCGCCGGACGCTGATGCCGCACCGGCGCTCGGCCGAGAAGGCCCGCATCATCCTGGCGTGCGCTGACGGCATGTCAAACGCGGGTGTCGCACGGCTCGTCGGTGTCCAGGCCAAGACGGTCGGCAAGTGGCGTCGGGCTTTCGCCGCAGAGCGGATGGCTGGGCTTGAGGACGCCGGCTGGATCGGCCGGCCGAAGGCCGACCTGATCCTCGACGATGCTGAGCGCAGGCAGCTGCAGCAGTGGGCGCGGCAGGCGAAGACCGCTCAGTTCCTCGCGTTGCGGGCCAAGATCGTGCTGCGCTGCGCGGAGGGCGGGACGAACCAGCAGGCCGCGGCCGACCTCGGCATCGACAGGTCGACCGTGGACCGCTGGCGGGCCCGGTTCATCGCGAAACGCCTCGATGGTCTGCAGGACGAGCCACGCTCGGGCCGGCCGCCGTCGATCCTCCTCGACCAGGTCGAGGAGGTCGTCGTGGCCACCCTGGAGTCGGTCCCGGGCCAGGACACGCACTGGTCACGGGCCTCGATGGCCCAGCGCACCGGCCTGTCGAAGTCGACGATCGGGCGGATCTGGAAGCGGTTCGGCCTCAAGCCCCACCTGCAGGACTCCTTCAAGCTGTCCACGGATCCGCAGTTCGTCGCCAAGGTCGTCGACGTGGTCGGCCTGTACCACCACCCGCCCGAGAAGGCGGTTGTGCTCTGCGTGGACGAGAAGAGCCAGATCCAGGCGCTGGACCGCTCACAGCCGGTCCTGCCGATGATGCCGGGCATGCCCGAACGCCGTACCCACGACTACCTGAGGCACGGCATCACCAGCCTGTTCGCCGCCTTCAACATCGCCGACGGCACCGTCATATCGGCACTGCACCGCCGCCACCGGGCGATCGAGTTCAAGAAGTTCCTGATCCGGATCGACAAGGCGGTGCCCGCCGGCCTCGACGTCCACCTCGTCTGCGACAACTGTGAGACTCGTGGGGTGCCGCCGGGGGCCGGAGCCTGACCCGTGCGACAACTGGCCTCAGCTGCCTTGGAGTAGATCTGTCGGTTCCGGCCCCCCGGCGATGCTTGCTGCCGCCGGACCGGCGGGCGTGTCCCGATAGGGGCCTTGCCCTACAAGGCACCATCACAGTTCTGACCGCCCACCCGGCCCGGCGTCGGCCATCAGCCCCAGCCGATGAAGGAGCCGCGTGACCGTCACCAGCATGCCCCAGCCGACCCTGCCCGCACAGCGGGCAGCACAGCCCGCGGAGGACGTGATCCTCGGGGTCGACACCCACAAGGACGTGCACGTCGCCGCAGTGATCACCGTGCTCGGCGCACTGCTGGCTCACCAGGAGTTCCCGACCACCGCTGCCGGATACCGCCAACTCCTCGCCTGGGCCCGCTCCTTCGGCATCCTGCACCGTGCCGGAGTGGAGTGCACCGGATCCTACGGAGCCGCCCTGGCGCGCTTCCTGCGGCAGGAGAACATCCAGGTCATCGAGGTCAACCAGCCTGATCGTGCCACCCGGCGCAAGCGGGGCAAGACCGACGCCGTCGACGCGGACGCCGCTGCCCGTGCCGTTTTGTCCGGACGCGCCACCACCACGCCGAAGACGGGTGAAGGCCCGGCCGCGGACCTGCGCGTCCTCAGACTGGCCAAGGAATCGGCCGTCAAGGCCCGCACCCAGGCGATGAACCAGCTCAAAGCCGTACTCCTGGGCGTCGACCCCGTACTGCGCGAGTCCTTGTCCGGACTCAGGAACCCGGCGCTGATCGCGCGGTGCGCGGACGGCCTTGCCGACAGCAACGACGCGGCCGCCTTCACCCTCCGGCTCCTGGCCCGCCGCATCCAGCACTTGACCTGCGAGGTTAAGGATCTCGCCCGCCGAGTCACCCGGGCCGTCCGCGCACACCGCCCGCAGCTGCTGGAGATCGTCGGCATCGGGCCGGACAGCGCCGCAGCCCTCCTCGTCGCCGCCGGCGACAACCCCGACCGGATCGCCACCGAGGCGTCATTCGCCGCTCTGTGCGGCGTCAGCCCGGTCGAACAGTCCTCCGGCAAGACCCAGCGCCGACGGCTAAACCGCGGGGGCAACCGGCAGGCCAACGCCGCCCTCTACCGCATTGTCATGACCCGCATCCGCTGGGACGAGCGCACCCGCTCCTACCTGGAGCGACGCACCAAACAGGGCATGTCGAAGCGTGAGATCATCCGCTGCCTCAAGCGCTACGTCGCCCGCGAGATCTACCACCAGATCCAGCCGAAGACGGTCACCCCAAATCCCTCTCCCGCAACTTGACGAAACATAGGGGCATCTACGCCACCCACAACACCGCCGAGATCAGGACGTGGCTCGGTAAGCACCCACGCTTCCACGTCCATTTCACCCCCACCGGCTCCTCCTGGATGAACCAGGTCGAGCGGTGGTTCGGCCTGCTCACCGACAAGCTCATCCGCCGCGGCGTCCACACCTCCGTGAAGGCGCTGGAGGACGACATCACCGCATGGATCGACACCTGGAACGAGAACCCGCGGCCCTTCACCTGGACCAAGACCGCCGACGAGATCCTCAACTCCCTCGCCGACTACCTCACCAAGGTCGGAACCACCGGCCAGAAAACAGAGCAGAACTAACCCTCAGGATTTCCGGCGCGTCACACTAGGCGTCCGTCGCGAGGCCGCGCTGATCACGAGACCGCTCGTCCGGGCCGGATGCGGGTGTGAGCGGTCGCCGGTTCGTCTTGATCCCGGCTATGACGATTGTGCTGGGTAGGCCGGCTGTCGACGGGGTACGCGAGGCCATGGCCTCGCTGCGGGAGTGGCACTACGACGAAGCGCCGATGCAGTTGCATTCCGTGGACATCGGCTGGAACTACCGGTTCGGAACGGCCGAGACGGCCGCGGTGGTCCGGGCCTGGAGTCGGGACGGGCGGATTCTCGCGGTCGGGATGCTCGATTCGCCGACGCTGGTGCGGATGACGCTCGCTCCGGACGCTTTCCAGGGTGAGGACTTGGCGCGGCGGCTCCTCGAGGACTTCTCGCTGCCTGAGCGCGGCGTGCTGCCGGAAGAAGCGGTGTCCATCGAGGCGCCGCTGGGCCTGCTGCTCCACGACCTGCTGAGCAAGGAGGGCTGGGGCGTCGACGAGCCGTGGACGCCGCACTTCCGCGACCTCACCGAGCCGGTGGAGGACCCCGGCGTGCGGATCAAGTCGATCGGCCCAGAGCAGGCGCAGGACTTCGCCGACGTTCTGCGGTCGGCGTTCAACACCTCGCAGCCTACGCGCGAGTACCGGCACGCGATGTCGGCGGGACCGTTCTACGCCGACGCCCGCTGCCTGGGCGCCTATGGCGACCTGGGCAGCGTAGCGGCGGTGGTGACGGTGTGGTCGGCCGGCCCGGGGAAGCCGGGGCTAGTCGAGCCGATGGGCGTCCACGAGGACCACCGTGGTCGCGGCTACGGCCGGGCGATCACCGTGGCCGGGGCCGCCGCGCTGCGGGAGATGGGCTCGTCGAGCGTGCGTGTGCGCACGCCGAGTTCCAACGTCGGCGGTGTCGCCACGTACAGGCGGCCGGGTTCGAGGTGCGGCCGGAGGTGCGGGGCAGCGCATGGTGGACCCCGAGGTGCATGAGCGGATCACCGCGCGCCGCGCGGAGCTGGATGAACTCGAAGAGCAGCTGGTCAAGCAGCTGTCCGAGGTGCGGGCCGAGCGGGACGAGCTGGCCGTGGCGGTGCGGGTGTGGCAGCGGATGAGCGAGCAGCTCGCTGACGAGCGGGCAACGGCCGGGTCGCCGGTGGTGCAGGTGGCGGGTCGGGCGGTGCGGCTGATCCCGGACCGTGCGTCAGGGGTGGCCGAGTCCGCGCTGCCAGCGGACTACCAGCGCATCCTGGCCGCCGTGCGGCAGGCCGGCGGGCCGGTCGTCACGCGGGCCGTCGGTGAGGCGTTGGGTCTGGACACCGGGGTGCGGGGCAAGCTGGAGCCGCTGCGCGGGAAGTTGACCAAGCTGGCCGATCGCGGCTGGCTGTACAAGCGGGGAGACGGCAAGTTCACCGTGCGCCTGTAGTCGCCGGACTCGAAGAGCGGGCGGGCGTAACCGGCGGGCCCCCCGGCGGCAGTTGAGTTTGGTGTGAAGAAAAACAACGAAACCGTCGAGGGCCCTGACGGCCTTGTCTACACCGCCCGCCTGCCACTGTCGAGCGCCACCTTGAACTATCTCGCCGATCTGATCCGCGGCCACTGCAAGAAGATCCGCTCGCCGTGGCGGGCGCTGCCCGCCGGGAAGATCGCTGGGATCGTGCTGGCAGTGCTGCGCTGTGACCAGCGGCCCGGCGACCTGGCCGGCGGCAACGGCATCCACCGCACCACCGTAAGCCGGTGGGTGCGCGAGGTCGTCGGCCTGCTGGCCGCCCGCGCCCCGCGCCTGGACCGCGCGCTCAAGGAGATCGCCCGAATGGGCGGCATTGTACTGATGGACGGCTCGCTGATACGCACCCGACGCCGCACCGGAGACGCGAACCGGAAGAACTACGCCGGTAAGAGCAAATGCCACGGACTACTCGCGATCGCACTCACCGACGATCGTGGCCGGCTGCTCTGGGTCTCCGCGGCCCGGCCCGGACGCACCTCGGAGATCACCGCCTGCCGACACGACCACCTCACCGCCCATCTGCGCGCGACCGGCCTCGGCGCCATCGCCGACCTGGGCTTCATCGGCCTCGATGACAACGACGACCCGGAGGCCGACCCGGCCGTGATCACCGGCTACAAGGCCGCCCGCAACAGGCCCCTGACCTCCGGCCAGAAACTGTCGAACACCGTGCTGGCCGCAGTCCGCGCCCCGGTCGAGCACGGCTTCGCCCATCTGAAGAACTGGCGCGTCCTCACCAAGCTCCGCACCGACCCGAAGTCGGCGACCGCCCTGGTCAGGGCCCTGCTGGTGCTAACCAACCGCGAAATCGCCCGCTGACCGATGATCTTCGCGAGAGGCATCCGCCCACGACCAGCCTGAGAATCCCGAAGACGACTCACGCCAGACCCGTGACCTGCGACTTCACGATGCACACTGCTCATTGCGGCCCTGCTCGCCGACCAACCGGACGGCGTACCTGTGGCAGCCGTGTCGCGATCGCCGTCAACGCGATGAGGCCCGCCGCGGTGTCCGACGGCCAATTGCCTGTCTGCGTCCCTGCGTGGGTCATCGAATGCGGCGGGACCGACCCCGCCCTGAGTCAGTGTGTGTAGGCCTTCCACGCTGCCGGTTTCAAGTTGTGCGCGGCGCGCGCTCACCCGGAGGCAACTGCGCGGACGCAGCAAGCACCGAACGGCAGTCGAGCCAGGCGTCAGCACTTAGCAAGTCCTGAAGTCGAGCGAACAAGGCGAGCAGCTCAGAGCTCCACTTGTCGCGAAAGACAGCATCGACACGGGCAAGGTCGATTTCGTTCGCTGCCGACAGTTCGGCGAAGTCCCGGCGCGACTGTGGTCCTGGAATGGAGGAGCAACCGGTGAACCGGTCATGGAAGTCCGCGTCGCCTTGGCTGAGAGACGGGTAGGTGGCCTTCCGGTCGCATGAGGCGTACAGGTACACGATGGCCTCAGCCTCGACGCCGATCACCGCGGCAAGGTCCTCACGGCGGTCCAGCGGCAGCAGGGCTGTGGGGAAGCCGTCCGTGCCGTAGAACGCGTGACAGAGTCCGGCGAGTTGGAGGGCCGGGCGGGCTTTCCATGTTGCGAGCTGAGCCTGTACGCGCTTGAGGTGGGCAAGGAGAGTGCCACCGGGGTGCGCGATACCTTCGGCGCCGAACTCGCGCAGGAGAGCAACTGCCCGGTCGGTCGCGGCAGGGCCAGAGGCAGAGGCAGAGGCAGCAGGCACTGTGTCCGTCTCCTTTCGGCGAAAGGGTGGTCGGCACCCGCACAGCGCCTTCGCCCGGTCCGGATCCGCGTGAAAGCACTGGGCGGGTTGCCGCCTGGGCCCTGCAACGATCCTCTGGCAGGCCAGCACCCCAGTCAATCCTGGGAATTGCTCGCTTGACCTTAGGGATAACTTGGATGCCATGACTCTGGACGATCTCCGCGTGTTCGTTGCCGTGTGCCGAGCGGGAAGCCTCAGCGCTGTGGCCCGGGACCTGTCCTGCACACAGTCAGCGGTGAGCCAGCACGTCAAGCGCCTGGAGCGAGAGACCGGCGTGAGCCTGCTGGAGCGTCAGCCGCGCGGAGTCGTGCCGACAACGGCGGGGCGGATCCTGTGCGACGCCGCCGCCGAGGGGATCGGCGGGCTCGATCTTGCGCTACGCCGCCTCGGCGATCTTGTGAACGGAGACAGCGGCTCCGTGCGGATCACCACGGGTGGAACGACAGTCCGGCATTTCATGGCCGAAGCGATCGTCTCCTTCCGCCGGCGCTACCCGAGGGTGAGCCTGGAGTTCCAGACCGAAACGTCCAGTCGCGGCTGCTTCGACGCCCTTTTGGCCAGCAACCTCGACCTGGCCTGGATCACGATCGGCGGTCCCGTGCGCGGCATCGAACAGCGCCCCGTCGTCGATCTGCCCTGGGTGCTGGCCGTGCGACCCGACGACCCACTCGCGGCTCGCAGGCATATCGACGTCTCCGACCTCACGGGCATTCGCCTCGTCCGACTGCCGCCGAACTCCACCTCCGGCGCCCACCTGGACGCCGTGTTCGCTGAACTGGGCATCCGGGCAGGCTCGGACACGAGCGTCGCCGACTGGGATACGGCTCTGCTGCTGGCCGAACTCGGCTTGGGTCACGCCGTCGTACCCGCTGTACCGGGTCTAGCCACACCTGCCGATGGTGGCCTACGCCTCCTCCCCATTCCCACTCTGCCGCCACTGTCCGTGGGCTGGGCGGTACGCCGCTGGGACGCGCTCTCCCCGCTCGCTCGGGCCTTTGCCGACACGGTCGCCGACCAATGTGCGGAGACATCCATCATTGCGTGAGTCGGAGCCAGGCTGAACAGCAAGCGGAGGGGCGGCTGAGGAGTCCTCGTGATGTGGTCCCTCCCCCGGCCGGGGGAGAGGGCTCCCTCGCGCGCGGGATCTTCCTGGTGCCGTCGCCCGGTGTACTGAGGCAGTCGGCACTGAAAGGACTCGCATGCGCACCCTCACCAGACGACGTCTGCTCACCTCCGCGGCCTCGGCGGCGGGCCTGGCCGCCGTACCTGTGCGGGCCGCGGACCGGACCCACGCAGGGGCCGATGACGTGGTGGCCGCCCTGTGGGCGCTTCCGGGCCTGCGGGTCATCGAGGAACGGCCGGGCGCCGAGCCTGGATACCGCTTCTTCGTGCTCGGCCTGCGCCAACCGGTCGACCACAACGACCCCGAGGCCGGGACCTTCGAGCAGCGCCTTACCCTGCTCCATACTGCCGCCGACCGGCCCACCGTCCTGTTCAGCACCGGATACGAAGTGCCGCTCATGCCGCGGCGGACCGAACCGGCCGTCCTGCTGGGCGGTAACCAACTCGGCGTCGAACACCGCTTCTTCGGCACCTCGCGTCCGGCGGCCCTCGACCTCACCCATCTGACGATCCGCCAGGCCGCCGACGACCACCACCGCGTGGTCCGCCTCTTCCGCCGGCTGTACCCCGGCGCATGGATCTCCACCGGCGGCAGCAAGGGCGGCATGGCCAGCGTGTACCACCGCCGTTTCCACCCCCACGACGTGGACGGCACCGTGGCCTACTCCGCCCCGAACAACGTCGACGACCGCGAGGACTCCGCGTACATACGGTTCCTGGAGCACGTGGGCACCGCCGCCGCCCGCGACGCCCTGAAGACAGCACAGCGACAGATGCTGCTGCGCCGCACATATCTGGTCGCCCGCTACGAGGCCTGGGCAGCCGCCACCCATGACACCTTCCGCATCATCGGCAGCGCCGACAAGGCACTGGAGCTCGCCGTCCTGCGAGTGCCGTTCATGTTCTGGCAGAACCACACCGCTGCGGACGCCCCCGCCATCCCCGGCCCGGACGCCTCCACCGACGTGCTGTACGCGTGGCTGGAAGAGACGGCCGCCCTGCCCGTCTACGCCGACTCCACAGCCCGGAACTACATCCCCTACTGGTACCAACTCGGCACACAAATGGGCTACCTGAACGTTCCCACCGCCCATTTGGACGGACTCCTGCAGTACCGGGACGGCATCGAGCCCCGCAGTTTCGTGCCGCGCGACATCCCGATGCACTTCGACGCCGAGGCCATGCCCGACATCGACCGCTGGGTGCGGCGGCGCGCCAGTCGGCTGCTCTTCGTCAACGGCACCCAGGACCCGTCCGTCGCGGAGCCCTTCCGGCCCGGTCCCCGCGACGCGCGCGTGCTGTGGGTGCCGGGCGGCAACCACCACGTCACGATCGCGGGCCTGTCCCCCGCCGACCGCGCGGAGGCTGTCACAGCGCTTCGCCGGTGGGCCACAGGCAGCGGCTGAAGTCCCCAACGTCGCCAGGTCCCGCTCAGGCACATCGTCCATCGAAGTGCTGGAAGCCGCGCCACTCCCGCTGGGCGGACTCGCGAAATGCCTCCTGCGGCCGGTCGGCCCGGCGCCCGTTCAGGAAGCCGCGGTAGGTCGTCCTCGCAGACGGCGAGGTACGCATGAGCGGCGGTCAGCGTCTTGTGCCCGAGGATTCGCGACGCGATGTGGACGGACAGGCCGCCGGCGACGGCCTCGGTGGCGAACATCCCGGCTTGTGTCCACGCAGAGGCTGTGTGCGGGTGACCCCATGTGGGGATTGAGCAGGCGTGTCGTTGCGGACCATTTCGCAGCGCAGGCAGCTGAAGTGTTGCATTCCGAGATCGTCGATGTGACGCGGATCACTCTCTGGGTAGCTTCGGGCAGGCATGCGCGATCATGACCGGAATGGACGCTCGTTTTCTTGGCATCTCCGAGTTGGTCGAGACCCCGTCTGTGGCGGTCGTAGTCGACGTGATGCGTGCTTTCACGGTGGCCGCCTGGGCCTTTGCCCAGGGGGCGGAGAAGATCGTTCTCGCTGAGTCGCTGGACGAAGCCCTGGCGCTCAAGGCTCGCCACCCGGATTGGGCGGCGCTCAAAGACGGTCCGCCCGCGCCCGGGTTCGACATGGTCAACTCGCCGGGCCTGCTGCGCTCTGTTGACCTTGGCGGACGGACCGTTGTGCAGAAGACCACAGCAGGGACGGTCGGCGCCCTCGCGGTCAAGGAGGCGTCTCTGGTGCTGTGCGCCAGCTTCGTGGTGGCGGAGGCAACGGCCCGGCTCCTGCGGACGCGCAAGAGTGACACTGTCACGTTCGTGGTCACTGGCGACAATGGGCAGGCCGATGAAGATCTGGCGTGTGCTCAATACATCGCCCACAGTGTCACGGAGGGGGGAACGGATGCTGCTGAGTTCATCCGCCGCGCTGCCGAGTCGCGCGCCGCCGCCGAGTTGGCGGAGGGTGTGCGTCAAGGAGTCCATCCAGATGACGTTGCACTCTGTCTTGAGCTCGACCGGTTCCCCTTTGCCATGGTGGCGACCCTGGAAGGTGCGCTCATGGTCCTCCGTCCGTGCGCCACGCTTTCGCTGACCGCCGACGCCTCGATCTGATCCCTGGTGAGGTCCCACTCGCACCATGCGGGAGCCGGCACCCCGTCGGGTATGCGGCGCCACTGCAGGTCCCGACGACGGTGGTTCTGGGTGGCGGCACGCGGCTGACCCAAGGGGTGCGACGGCGGCTTCGCGAAGCCCGATGGGCGGCGAGCCGGGCCAGGGACCGACCGCGGAAGTCGGTGAGTTCTTCGACCGTCTGCCCGACTGGGCCAGCGTTTCCGGAGCTTGGTGATCTGTTCCTTGAGCCGGGCGATCTGGGCCTCGAGAGGTTCGGGAATCTCGTCGGTGCTGGTCGGTGCTGGTCGGCGCGTCCGGGCGGAGCCAGTGGCTGATGTCGACCGCGTCGACCGCGAGGACCAGGCGCCCGTCGGGGGCCCGCGGCATGGGCAGGCCGACCAGTACCTGCCGCAGCCGCAGCAGATCGACGTTCCCGCTGTTCAGGGCCTCGTCCATGGCAGCGTGTACCCGCGCCGGTGCTCGGCCACCAGCGTCAGATCCACCGGCGCCCTCACCGGCCCCTCCGCGCACAGCACCACGTCAACCAGCTCGAACAGTTCCTCCCCGCGCGGCCAGGCCATGTGCGACCGGGGCGGGGGCCCGCGCGTCGATGGCCGGCGGACCTGACTGTTCGCCGCATGGCTGTCCTTGTCCCGCTTCCGGGTGGTGATCCCGGTCTGGGACTGCGCGCGGCGAACTTCCCCACCGGCAAGACTCTGGCCCACCGGCGGGCCGAGAAACAACCATCCCCGAACCCACCCTTGACTCCCTGATCACCCTGGGATGGATCGGCCGCGCCGAGAACCTGGTGATCGCGGGCCATCGGGCACCGGCAAGAGCCACTTCACCGCGGCCTGGCCCCGGCCGCGGTCGAGAAGGGCCTGCGGGTGGCTTGGTTCACCCTGGAGACGGCCACCAGTCTCAGAGCGCTCGGCTTCCCGAGCGATTCTCAGGACCTGTGCGTGGGAGCCGCGCCAATCCAGCGGTGATAGGCATCTACGTCGACGTTGCTGCCGCACACAATGGTGACGACGTGCCGGCCGGCGAAGCGGTCACGGTCTTCGAGGATGGCCGCGATGCCGAGCGCGGCCGACGGTTCGACGACGAGGCCGGCATGGTCGAGAAGCATCCGCATACCGGCGATGATCGACACCTCCTGGACCAGGACGGCGTCGTCGGCGACCAGGAGGAGGTCGTCCAGGACGGCCGGGATGGGACGCCGGCCGGCGACGCCGTCAGCGATGGTGTTGGTCGAGTCGGTGGTGACGACCCGCCGCCTGCGCCACGAGTGTGTCAGCGCCGGTGCGCCCAGCGGCTGGACGCAGATCACCTCGACCTCGGGGGCCAAGGCCTTCACCACATGGCCGACACCGGTGGCCAGCGCCCCGCCGCCGAGAGCGATCAGGACGGCGTCGAACGACGGCACGGTGTCCACCAGTTCCAGGCCGATGGTCGCCGCGCCCTCGCAGGTCTCGATGTCCAGGCTGTCTTCGACCAGCCGGATGCCGTCGTGCCGCGCGATGGCCGCCGCCCGCTCGCGAGCCAACTCGTGGTCGCCGTCCACCAGCTCCAACCTGGCCCCCAACGCGCGGATGCGATCAAGCTTGGCCACGGTCGCGAAGCGGGATGCCACGACGGTCACGTCGAGCCCCCTGCCGCGACCGGACCAGGCGAGGGCCTGGCCAAGGTTGCCCGCGCTGGCGCACACGACGGCTCGCGAGTCATGGTCGGCGAGCAGACTCGCCACCACCTCGGTGCCGCGGGCCTTGAAGCTGCGGACCGGGTTCGCCGTTTCGAGCTTGATACTCACCGTGCACCCGAGGCCGGGCTCCAGCGCCTCGCAGCGGTACAGCGGAGTGTCGAGAAACATCGGGTCGATGACCCGGCGAGCCGCCCGGATCCGAGCAGTGTCGAGGCGCGTCTCCTGCACGACACAGCAGCGTAGCGCCATCGTGGCCCCGAGGCCCCGAGGCCGCGACCAGGCGGGCTTCGCGGGCACCGTCGAGGCTGATCTGCTGGGCCACCTGTCGGCGTCGACCAGCTCGTCGCCCTTCAAGGCGAGCCCGGTCAGGCGGCCGCGCTGCAGGCCGGCGGCATCCATCAACTGGTAGGCGAACCAGCGTCACCGGGCCACCTGGCGGCGCCGGCGCAGTGTGGCAGGCGGAACAGAGGGCAGGAGGCCGCCGCAGGGGGTGCCGTAGTCGTGCAGCGCCGTCCCTCGGCCGATCCGATGGAACAGACTGCTGCCCAAGTCCCGCTCCAGCGCCTGGGCAGACGCGTCACCACCAGCCCTACGACCACCCCGGCTACGGCGAGCAGCGGCAGCTGCGCCTGACAGACCCGCCCTGCCCTGCCCTCAGACGGTTGGACCGCGTCGGTCGCGGCAGGGGCGAAGCGGGCGCCGCAGCCCTGCGGACAGCGGGTGGCCTTGCCGACTCCGGTCGGGGCCGACGACGGTTCGGCGTCGCGCACTCCGGTCCCTGCGGTTCCTGGCTGTTGGAACCCGACCCCACGCATTCCAGTCCAGTTCCTACAGAAGTTACGGAAGCTACGGAAACTACGAGGCTCGGGGCCGTGCCGTCGCGCCGAGGTGCTGGAACGGTGGGAAAGGGCTGGGAACAGGCCCGGACCAAGGCAGGTGCTCCACAGGGCCGCTCCGCCCAGGAGGTGGCGCTATGGCTGGCCAGGTCAGCGAGAGGCTTCCGCAGGAGCGGGCGGCGCGGGGCCGGGCCGCCCGGGCGGATGCGCCGCGCTCCGCTCACGCGGAGTACCAGCCCTCGGCGACTGGCCGCCAGCATGGCCATCGCCGGACGCGAGAACGGCTACGCGGATGAGCGATGCGCCACTTCGCCGGCCTGGGCAACCTCGCCGTATGGTACGCCCGGGCCGACATGGACGCGCTGCGGAAGCTGGCGGACCGGAAGCTCGGAGCGCGGGGCCGCGAGCGCACCCGGCCGAGCAGCACCGTCCGAAGATGAGAAGGCTGATTGCCGCGAGGCCTCCGAGATTCTCGGCGAATTCGGGTGCGCGGTCCGGGTCTTGGTTTTCCTGGCCGTTTCGGTAGCGGCGCAGGGCCAACCCGTAGGCGAATCCGGCGACCCAGGCGGCGATGAAGCCGCTGCCGTCCGTCACAACGGCGAGTTCGTACGACGCTGCCGCGAGGCCCAGCGGACAGACCTGCCGCCACTCCTCGCCTGTGCTCGCAGAGTGGACGTCGAGCAGGCCGCCGTCACGGGCCAACCCGAGAAACCCGCCGCCGCCTCGGCGGGCCGTGCCCACAAACGGCACGCTCCTAAGGGACCGTGAGCACGATCTTGCCCTGGACGTGTCCTCGGGCGGCGCGTTCGTGCGCTGCTCGGGCATCCGCGAGCGCGAACGTGCTGTCGATCGCGACGCGGACCGTGCCCGCGTCGAGCAGGCGTCCCAGTTCAGCGAGCTGTGCACCGTTCGAGCGGACCTGGGCGGTCGAGACCGTGACGCCCAGCTTCGCGGTCTCCGCTTCGTCGAAGTCCCCTGGGAGCACGGGGAACTGGGCGCCGCCGCGCTTGAGCGTGCGCAGGAAGCGGCTGCTGTCGGGGCCACCGACGGTGTCGAGAACGAGGTCGACGTCGTGCACGAGTTCCTCGGGGCGACTCTTGGTGTAGTCGATGAACTCGTCGGCGCCGAGCTCGTTCAAAAACCATTCATGCGCGCCCGATGCCACCGCGATGACACGTGCACGCCTCCATTTCGCCAGCTGTACTGCGAAGTGCCCCACGCCGCCCGCGGCGCCGTTGATGAGCACCGTCGTGTCGGCGTCGAGGGTCGTCGGGCGATGCCGTGCCTCCTGGAAGGGCGAGGGGTGATCGTGTCCGACGTCGATCAGGAACTGCCACGCCGTCAGCCCGGCCATGGGCGCCCCGGCGGCGTGCACGTGGTCGATGCCGACCGGCTTGCGCGCGAGGTCCGACGCAGGCGCGGCAACGTACTCGGCGTATGCGCTGCCGTGGAAGCTGGGAAAACGCAGAAGACCGAAGACTTCATCACCGACCGAGAAGTCCTCCACATCCGCGGCGGCGGCCTCGACGACGCCCGACACGTCCGTCCCCGGAATCACCGGCAGCCTGACCGTCGATTCCGTTTCCCCGGGCATCCTGGTCATCCCGCCGCGCAGGTACCAGTCCGGAGGGTTGATGCCGACCGCGTGCACGCGAACGAGCACCTCACCCGGCCCCGGCTCGGGAGTCGGCGCCTCGTCGTAACGCAGAACCTCAGGGCCGCCGTGCTCATGCAGCCGGATGGCCCTCATCGTGTGTCTCGGCATCGTTTTCTCCTGCCCGCGGTGCGGGATAGTCTTATCCGGATCAGCGCTCCACATAAGTGGACCACTGATCCGAATATATGGACCACTGATCCGGATAGTCAAGAGGGAAAGATGCGGGCCGACGCCAGGAAGAACCGCGACCACTTGCTCGCCGTCGCGGGCACCGCCCTCACCGAGCAAGGCGTCGACGTAGCAATGCGCGACATCGCCCGCAGGGCCGATGTCGGGCTCGCGACACTGCTGCGTCACTTCCCGACACGCGAGGCACTGCTCGAGGCCCTGCTCCACACGAGCTTCGACGAGCTGACGGCAAAGGCAGGCGAGCTCGAGACATCGAGCTCGCCCGAAGAGGCTCTCGTTTCGTGGCTACGCGACTGCGTCGCGTGGACAACCGAGTACCGGGGCGTGACCGTGCTGATGACAGCCGCCATCGAGGACACCGAGTCCGCACTCCACACCTCGTGCGTCACCCTGCGCGCAGCCGGTGCGCGGCTCCTCGCCCGCGCCCAGGCCGCGGGCACAGCGCGGACCGACATCGACGGCACCGACCTGTTCGCCCTGATAGCGGCGCTCGCGTGGCTCGGCGATCAGCCCTCGCTCGCCCCACGCGCCGATCACCTCTTCGATGTTGTGGCGAGCGCGATCCTCACCGGTGCAGCGAGCAGCGATGCCGAGGCAGAACGCCGCCCTCGCGCCCGTAGCTGAAATCGTCGCGCACGCTGACCGGCGAACGAGGACACCGGCGTCGAGCCACGCGCTCCAGGGCGCGGACCGCAACCGCCGGGAAGCGGCCGACGAAGGCGGCGGCACGCAAGCTGATCAGCGCCCTGGTCGGCCCCTGACGCTCGGGGCGCCACTCGCCTCGTCCGCGCGCCCTTCCTACCGACCGCCCGTTCCCTCGGAAGGCCAATGCTCAACCCAGCGGCGGCAACAGGCCGCCGCTCGAAGGCAGGTACTCAGGACGGCTCGCTCACAACGTCAGTCACACGAGACCTGACACCCTGAATGACGCCCGACCGTCAGAGGGTGAGCGGCAACGCGTCGCCCACCGCCCGCTCGGTGCCGTCCGACGGCGAGTTGATCACCTTGCACGGTCTTCGGCCGGCAGCGCGCGCAAGCCAAAATCCCATGCCGCAACGCATCGAGCGCCTGTCCCCCGCGTCGGCGGACGGCACCGGCCACTGCGTCGCGGCGCCGCCATTCACCCGACTGACGCACCCGAAGTGCATGCATGAATGCCAGACATGTCTCGTTTGTTCTCATGACTCACATAAAGCGCACCGTCACGGTGCTTTCCAGCCTCGCCCTCAGTGTCGCCGTCCTCGGCGGCTCCGCTGCCGCCGAGGAAGCAAACCAGCGCCCCCTCGCGGCCCACTCGGACTCCAAAGAGTGCACCGGCCAAGACAGTCTGGGACTGACCCTGCTGGGCATCCCTCTGCTGGGATTCTTCTACCCGACTGACTGCTGACCGACCGGCGTCGCGCGTCACCGCCGCGCACGCCACAGCGGCCCCTCATCCGCCTCAGCGGTGAGGGGCCGACGAGCGCCATCGCCCAGCACACACCGACCAGGCCGGACGCCGAAGCCAAATCGGCCCCGATGAGACCAACCGCGCACGGATAGGCAAGCTGCCCGCCCACCAGCCAGGGAGGGCGCGTGCGCACCGATCAGAAGACACTCTGGTGGTACGGCATCCCGCCGTCGCCGTCACGCTGATCACCTGCACCACCGTCGCGATCACGCTCTACCTACTCCTCCCCGGCCCCGACGGGTCCGACGGGTCCGACGGCTTGGGGTGCTTCGAGCTCCTCCGCCCAGGGGAACTGACGCACCAGCAGCAGAAGCCACGCACCAACTGATGACCGACTACTGACGATCAGCTACTGCCGCAAAGCACTGGCCCGGGGCAACAGGCTCGGGCCGTGCCGCCTGTCGCAGGTGTTCGGCCAGCGCCGTGGCGGACGCGGGCCGGTCCTTCACGCCCCAGGCCAGCAGGAGGTGACGGCTGGCCCAGGGGTCCCGCAGTTCGCACACGTCGAGGGGCCGACCCGTGTCGAGGGCGCGGCGCGGTACGACGGCGAGGCCTACGCCGGCGGTGGCGAGAGCGATCAGGACGTTGAGATCGGCGACGGTGGTGCGGTACCGCGCCGCCGGGGCGTGGGGACCGAGGTGTTCGTCGATCCAGCGGTGCAGCGCGGATTCGGCGTCGAGCCCGACCAGCGGGTGCTCGGCCACCTCGCCGTAGGACACCGCACTCCGTCCGGCAAGAATCCCGCCGGACTGGCCGATCACGACGAGGGAATCGTCACCGAGGGCTTCCAGGTCGAGGCCGCAGTCGCGGGCATCGTCGTCGACCACGACTCCCAGGTCCGCCTCGCCGTCGGCGAGCATGCGCACGGTGTGCGGGGTGCGGCTTTCCCGGACCGTGACGTCGACGTCCGGGTGGGCCCGGAGGAACGACACCAGGGCCTGCGGCACGAGTCGGTGCATCGCCGAGCTACCGCTCAGCAGGGTCAGCCGGGCGGTCGGTGACCGGGTGTAGCTCGCGACGGCGCTGTCGAGCCGGGCCGTCCGGTCGAGGACCTCGTGGGCGTGCCGGGCCAGGGTCGTCCCCGCCGGAGTGGGCCGCACGCCCCGGCGGCCGCGCACCAGCAGCTCCACGCCGGCATGGTGTTCGAGCGCACGCACCCGCGCGCTGGCCGATGGCAGGCTCAGGTGCATCCGACGCGCGCCCGCCGTGATCGACCCCTCCGACACGATGGCGAGGAACAGCCGCAGATCGTCCAGGTCATAGCGCACATGCTCGAGCCTATGGTGCAGCCTTAGGCTGGGTGCGCGGATCGCGCATTGTGAGCCCGCCGAGAAGCGGGCGATGCTCGACAGGTGTCCGAGACCCTGCTCGTCCTGCTGGCCGGTGTCGCCGCCGGGGCGCTCAACGCCGTCGGCGGAGGCGGCACCTTCGTGGCGCTGCCCGCGCTGGTCGCGGTCGGCATGTCCCCGGTGACCGCTAACGCCTCGTCGACGATCGCTCTCGTCCCCGGCGCGGTGGCCGGTGCCTGGGTCTACCGACGCGAACTGGCCCCGGTCGGGGACACTTCCGTGACAGCGCTGACCACGGCCAGTGTGATGGGGGGTGGCCTCGGTGCGGGTCTGTTGCTTTTGCTTCCGTCGGAGGCGTTCGACGCCGCGGTGCCGTGGCTGCTGGCGTTCGCCACGGTGCTGCTCGCCTTCGGGCGCCGCCTCTCCGGTGCGCTGAGTACGACGCTGGGTCGCCCGGTCGCGATGAGTTCCGGGGCCGTTGTGACCGGCCAGTTCCTCCTCGCCCTGTACGGCGGTTACTTCGGTGGTGCCGTAGGCATCATGATGCTCGCCCTGTGGGGCATCGGCCTCGGTGTCGACGCCGCGGCCGGCAATCCGATGCGGGTCACCCAGCTCGCGGCCGTCTATCTCAGCGCGACCGCACTGTTTCTCATCGCCTCGGACGCGCGGAGCGCTCCACTGGTCCTCACGACCATGCTGGCCGGCGCGGTGGCCGGCGGCTTCGGCGGCGCCCATCTCGCCCGCCGTCTCCCCGCCCGGCTGCTGCGGAGCATCGTCCTGACCACCGCCGTCACGATGACCGTCCTCTATTTCGTGCGCAATTGACGCCGGGGAGGCTCAAGTGATCTCCCGAGGACCACTTTGGCGCATGAACTCCTCACCTTCGTAGCAGAGGGAATCCTGGGCGAAGTTCGCGTCGCACCCAAGGAGTTGGAAGACCTGCCAACGGCCTGCGCGCCAGGGAATGCTCGGCGGGTTGTTCCTGAGACGCGGATTCTCGGCCCCCCTCACCACTCGCGCGTTCACCGCCATCAGCCACTACGGGATCGGCTTCGCCATCCAGCAGTACAGCGAGGAACTCGGAGCCGCAGCGGTACTGCGTAACCGCGCGCCGGCTGTGAGCGCTCTGCTGGGCGGTGGATCGGTATATGGGTCGCGTGGTGTTGCGCGTGTCGGGATACTGCGTCGGTGACCGGTTCCGCACTGCCTCAACTGCTTCGACCTCGTGCCCTGGCGCCCGGAGATCTCGTCGTCATCGCATCGCTGTCCGGTCCGCTCCATGCCGCTCACGAGCCGGACCTCGAGCAGGCGGTGGTCGTGCTCGAGCGGATGGGATTCCGCGTGCGTCGGGCACCGCTCCTCGAAGCAGGGCGGCACCGTTGGTGGAGCGCGGCTCGTCCGGCGAGATCGCCGAGGAGTTCAATGGACTACTGCGTGATCCCGAGGTGCGCGCGATCATCGCGCATGACGGCGGTCAGACGGCGCTCGGTTACCTCGATCTGATCGACTTCGAGGCGATCACTGCCGACCCCAAGCCGATCCTCGGCTACAGCGACATCTCGCTGCTGCATCTGGTGCTCTATGCGCGCACGGGCCTGGTCGGCTTCCATACCGACGTGGCCACCCCTGGACTCGGCGGACACTGGCAGACTGCGCCCGCAGCGGCCCAAGCGGTCCTTGAGAAGCTCTACTCGACGCTGCTGACCAGCGACGAGGCGATCGGTGCGCTGCCGGTCACCCCGTCGTGGGAGTGCTGGCGTGCCGGTCGCGCCGAAGGCCGGCTGATCGGAGGGGTGATCAACCGCATCGTGTTCGCGCAGGCGACGCCTTTCGCACTGCCGCTCGAACGGTTCGACGGCGCGGTGCTGTTCTGGGAGGAGATGGGCGGCCAGGCGTCGTACCTCTGGAACTATCTACAGGTGCTGCGGCACTGCGGCATCCTCGATCGGATCTCCGGCATGGTCGTGGGCGTCCCGCACGCGATCGAGGGGATCGAGGGGCCTGACTCGTCCCCGACGCTCCCCGAGATCGTCCTCGACGTTCTCGGCGACCGTGACATCCCGGTCCTGGGCAACGTCGAGTTCGGACACGCCGGCCCGAATCTGCCGATGCCGGTCGGTATCCGCGTCGCCCTCGACGCGCAGCAGCGGACACTGTCGCTGCTCGAACCGGCAGTACGGCCGCACGCGATGACGGGACCGGTCGGCTGAGCAACGCGGATCAGTGAGCCGACGGCCTCGGCAGCGTCAGCGTCACTTCCCCCGCCGAGTGCACCGCGCGGGATGAGCGCGTATGCCGTGGTTTTCCTGATCCTGATCCTGATCCTGATCCTGGTCGCGGTGTGGTGCTTCGCGGGCCGGTTCTTCGCCACGCGTCCGATCATCGCCGAGGCGTTCAGCCGCTGGGGCCACATCCTGCTGCCGCTCGTGCTGACCGCTATGGGCCTGAAGTGGGCCAGAGCCCTGTTCCACGGCCCCACCGTCGGTGACCGGGTGCGGTTGGCCTGTGGTGTCCGTCAACGGTCACAGGACGGTGCCGTGCCGGGTACGGCGATACCCCGCCGGGAGAAGAGCCTTCCGGATCCGGAGTCGTTACGGGCCGGGCTGGGGCGGAACCGTGGCCTCCGTGGTGCAGTGGAGCAGTGGCCTGGTGGCGAAGAATCCGGAACAGCATCCACAAGCGTCGGCGACTGAACAGGAAATACCCCACCGGCAAGGAAACTGGAACCGCGGGACGTCGGCCGTCCCGGCTGACAGACGCCGCGGTCGCGTTGCTACTGACGGTGGCCGATGCCTTTGCCCTTGCGGGTGTCGCACTGTTGATGTTCCTGGTGGGGATGTCGCACTCCGAGCCATCGGTGGGTCGGCCGACGAGCGGGCAGCACGCGTCGTTCCTTCAGCTGGCCCTGGTCTGGGTCATCCCCGGTGCGCTCGCCCTGTCGGCCTACATCCACGCGCGGTTACGCATGCCGATCACCAGCGTCGTACAAGGACTGTTCTTCATCGTCGGCACGACGCTGGCCATTGGAGAGACGAACATGCTGCTGTCCCTCGGCTGAAGCGAGAGAGGTCGCCTTGGCTGCCGGTACTCCAGTCCGAGCGCATTCTCCTGGCAGACCCGGCTGGGACCGACTGCGGGCTGCCGGGAGCCGGGCGGCCGTGCCGGACGACCTCGGCCGGCCCGTCCTCCGCAGCGGCGGGGACGATCAGTTCCCCGCCGTTGAACCGGGCCCGGACCCGGGTGTCGACCAGCTGGTGCGGGACCGAATACCGCACCCCGTGGACGGAGATGGTGGCGTCCCAGTCCCCTCGTCTCATGCTGCTGAACGCGACCGCGAACGGCTTCTTCGGCAACGGATGCAGGCGCCCGCGTTCCTCCGCCAGGAGCTCGGCGGGCTTGCGCCGACTGGCCCGGTGGACCGGGTTGTCGACCTTGTCGCAGAGTCACGGCGGCAGGCCGCTTCCAGGTGTCCGAACGGCCCGTACCGCTCAAGCAGTTGGCGTCCGTGGACACCGAATCCGCCTTCACGATGCGGACGGTCGCCTCGATCCGCCCTAGGTTTCCGGGTCGGCCTGCAGGCAAGTACGGCACGGGCTGCCGGACCGTCCCCGTCCGATGTCCGATTGCGGCCTTCGGTTATCGGGACGCAGGCGGCACCAGCGGGACGACCTTCATCGGCGGTACGCCGGGGTTCGCACGCGTCCGCTCGCCCACGCGGCTCTCGTCCTCCCTGCCCGAGTCCGGCGACCCGCACGGTCCGGTCTCGTTCTTCTTCCTCCTGCCGGGCCTCGGGGAGATCCTGCGCGTCAACGGTTCGGTGGCCGCGCACAAGGGCGCGGAGACGACCGTCGACATCGAGGAGGCGTACGTGCAGTGCGCACAGGCCGTCCTCCGGTCCCGCCTGTGGCAGCCCCCCGCCCCGGCTGAGTCGGCCGCCGCGATCGCGGGTGACGGGCCATTGTGCCGACCCGGCGTCGCCGAGTTCCTGGCCGCGGCACCGTTCCTCGCACTGTCCACCTGGGACTCGTCCGGCGGTGCTCGTCGCCGACATCGACGGACGCCCGGTGCGACGGGCCTACTCGGCCTCGTCCGCGCCTGGGGCGTCCCGGCTGGAGGTCACCGTCAAGCACATCGAGGGCGGCCGGTTCTCCGCCCACGTACACCGGAGTCTCCGCGCCGGCGACCGCATCGCGGTGCGCGGCCCGTCGGGTCCTTCGACGCCGAGCCGCAGCCCCCGGACGCGATCGTGCTCGTCGCAGCAGGCAGTGGGCAGCGGCGTGGCGCCGGACGCCCGTCACCGCCCAGCATGCCCGAGGAGAGCGTGAGGATCGTCGAGTTGTGCCGGAAGCGTCAGCGTCCGCTCGTCGAGCCGGCCGGGACACTCGGTCTGCACGTCGCCGCAATGACGGTCCTCGTCTCGGATCTGCCCAAGACCCCGCCGTCGTCATCCGCGCCATCACTCCGGTCATCGAGGCGTTGGAGCCCCCTGTCCACCCCGTGCCGTTTCTCTTTCATGCATGGGGCAGCGGCATTTCGATGTCCAGCTCGATGCCGCTGGAACCGGAGGAGTTCTCATCCGCCAACTGCGCGAGATGGTCCGCGAAGCCCGCCTGCCCTACGTGGAGGACGGAGGCCGCCACATCCTCATCACACCGGTCATCAGCCGGAGCCACGCGCCGTCCCCGACGCGCAGCCACGCGGTCAGTTCGCCGCCAGGACCCGTTCGAGCGTGGCGTAGCCTGCCGGTTCCCAGGTCGGTTTGCCCCCGGGCAGACCGAGCCTGCCGTTTCGTCCGATCCCGATCAGGCCCAGGGCGCGCAGGACAGCCCAGCCGCGGGCCCGGGTGATGGTGGCGTCATCGGCGTGCTCATAGGCGTCGAAGAACCGACTCGCCGCGCCGGCAGGCAACAGGATCCACGCGGCTGAGAGATCGGTCGCGGGATCGCCTGCGCACATCTCGCCGAAGTCGATCACCCCGGCGAGCGTTCCGTCCCGGACGACCACGTTTGCCGGGTGCAAGTCACCATGCAGCCAGAGCGGCGCGCCCTGCCAGGGGGGTGCTGCGACGGCCTTCTCCCAGACTTCCCGTGCAGCGTCAGCAGTTTTGTAGTCGGTGATGACCTCGAACCAGCCATCGGGCTCCACCTGCAATCCGGCCAGAGGGATGCCGCGCGTAGGGTTGGCCGGGGCGTCGGCGGGTGCCTTGTGATGCAGCACGGCAAGGAACTCCGCGAGGATTTCGGCCGCGTCGATGCGGGTGATCGGCGCGTGATCAGCCGGCTCACCCTCGACCCAGCGCGCGATCGTCCAGGTGTGCTGGAACAGGCTCGAAGGCTTGCCGATACGCAGCGGAGTGGGCGTCGGCAGCGGCAGAAGCTTCGCCAACACCGGCAGCCACGTCTGCTCAGTGTGCAGTAGGGCCGGCGCACGCTCGGTACGCGGCAGGCGCACGGCCAGCTCCTCCCCGAGACGCCATTGCTGGTTGTCCCAGCCTCCGTTGACGTCTCGGAGCTCGAGGCCTGCGAGATCCGGATGCTGATCCCGTAGCAACGCCCGCACCAGGTCCTGCTCGAACTTGACCTCGTCCATCAATGAGCCCTCCGATCGCTGGCATGCGGCGGCACGCTAGCACCGGCCGAACGCGGCAGACGAAAGTAACGTACGGCCCTGGTCCGGCTGATGGCATCGGCCCCGCGAATCGCCCGGTGGCAGGCAACTGGCCCCAGACACGCATCAACCAACCAGTGAACAAAGGCGCTCGGGCGCCGGGGGCGTGGACACTGGACAGGCCTCTGCCGACCTCTGCCGGCCCGGCTTGCGGCACCGGGGGCGGAATCCGTAGGAACGGGGCTGGGTGCGGGACGGCGAGCTCGGGCGGGTGGTACGGATCAGGGACTTCGTGACACGCACGAGTTGAGACGATACGGATCGTCTTGTATGGTGGGGGCATGGCTTTCTTCTACTTCCTCTGAGTCCGGGCACGGCCGACGCCGCCGTTTCTGCTACCCGTAGACACTTCACATCCCCAGGGAAAGTCATATGCGCGAACGCGCCCATACTGCTGTGCCCGCTGCCGTGGCGCAGCTGTCCGTCAAGGACGTGACCAAGTCCTACGGCACCCGAACCGTCCTCGACCAGGTTTGCTTCACCGTCCGCCCCGGCGAGAAGGCCGCCGTCATCGGCGAGAACGGCTCCGGCAAGTCCACCTTGCTGCGGCTGCTGGCCGCAGCCGAAGTACCGGACGCCGGGGAGATCACCGTCAGCTTCCCCGGCGGCACCGGCCACCTCGCCCAGACCCTCGACCTCGACCCGCGCTGCACCGTGCAGGACGCTGTCGACTTCGCTCTGGCCGAACTGCGCGGTATGGAGCGCCGGTTACGGATGGCGGAGGAGCGTCTCGGCGAGGCGTCGGAAGAGGAACTCGCCGCGTACGGCGAGCTGCAGATCGCGTATGAGGAACGTGGCGGATACGAGGTGGACACCCGCGTGGAAGCCGCCATGCACGGGCTCGGGCTCGGCGGGATCACCCGCGACCGCATGCTCGGCTCGCTCTCCGGCGGCGAGCAGTCACGGCTCGCGCTCGCCTGCGTGCTGGCCGCCTCCCCCGACCTGCTGCTCCTCGACGAGCCGACGAACCATCTCGACGCGGCGGCCGTGCGCTGGCTCGAGGAGTATCTGCGTGCGCACCGCGGCACCGTCGTCGCGGTCACCCACGACCGCGGCTTCCTGGAGCGCATCGCCACCGCGATCCTCGAGGTCGACCGGGATGCGCGCATCGTGCACCGGTACGGCGATGGCTGGGCCGGCTACCGCGCCGCGAAGGCCGCCGCCCGACGCCGCGCGGAGCAGGAACACGCGGGCTGGCTCGAGGAGGTGGCCCGTGCCGAGGAGCTGCTTGAGGCCGCCGGGAAGAGGCTGGCCACTACCGGCAAGGACCCGCGGCAGGGCTTCGGCAAGCACCGCCGATCGCATGAGGCAAAGCTCGGCGGGCAAGTGCGATCGGTCCGGGAGCGGTTGGCCCACCTGCGGCGCAACCCGGTGGCGGCGCCACCCGAACCCCTGCGGTTCACGGCGGCGCTGTCGGCGGCAGGCGGTACGCATTCCGTCGAGCGTCCGCTCGCCGAGCTCGACGGCGTGAGCGTCGGTGAGCACCTGCGTCTGGCCGGGCTGCTGGCGATCACACCCGGGCAGCGGCTGCTGGTCACGGGCGAGAACGGGGCGGGCAAGACGACCCTGCTCCGTGTCCTGGCGGGCGACCTGGAGCCGGACGCGGGCACGGTACGCCGTCCGGCTCGGATCGGGTACTTGGCGCAGGAGCTGCCCGCGCGCTCCACGCGTCGCCCGCTGCTCGCCGCCTTCGCGGCCGGGCAGCCCGGGCTGCCGGAGGAGTACGCCGAACAGCTGCTGGCTCTGGGGCTGTTCCGTGAAGAGGACCTGCACGTCCCGGTCACGGCGCTGTCCGCAGGGCAGCAACGGCGGTTGCAGATCGCGAGGCTGGTGACCAGGCCCGTGGACCTTCTCGTACTCGACGAGCCGACGAACCACATCGCGCTCGACCTGGTCGAGGACCTGGAGGCGGCGCTCGCGGCCTACCCGGGGGCAGTCGTCGCGGTTTCGCACGATCACGGCTTCCGCGAGCACTTCCCGGGGGAGCGGCTGGAACTGCGCGGCGGCCGCGGGTGCTGACCCCCCGGCTCCTCCACGAACTGCCTGCACGCCTCACCTCGACCTGCCCAACAGTCAGCAATCCACCTGGAGTGATTGAGTCAGGACCGATTTCCTGACGCCACAACACCGGGCTCACCGCACCTCCGCCGCAGTCGACGCGGCTGTCGGAGCAGGGCGTGATCTCGGACTCGCCGTGGCTGATGCCACGGTGCTCCATGACGTCTTCTCTGTCGTTGTCCACCTTGCGCCCTCACCCGTCGTGGCCCGGATTCCCACTGTCCTGCCGCAATCTGAAGCCCTCGATTCCCTTGCCCGCCGCCAGCGGGCGGAACTGGACGTGGCACGATGGCTCGCCGACCAGGGAACCCCCGTGATCCCTCCCAGCCCGCTCGTGCCCCTGGACCCCGTTCAGCGTGACGGGTTCTCGATGACGTTCTGGCAGTTCGTCGAGGAGGACCGGGGCGAAGAACCCGACTACGTGGCGAACTCCGAAAGCGTTGCTGACCTGCACGCTGCGATGCGCGCATACCCGGGCCGTCTGTCTTTCCTGTCCGCGGCCGATCCGCAGTTCATTGCAGAGAGCCTCGGTCAGCTCGAAAGGCTCCCCAGCCTCATCGGCGCGTCCGAGCTGGGCCGAGCACGACGCGAGTGGCAGATCCTGGAACCTCTTGTGCGCTCACGCACGGCGTTCGAGGAAGCGTTCCCGGGGATCGACCTCCAGCCCATCCACGGCGACTCTCCGACCGCGAACGTCTTCTCCGGGACGGACGGGGACCTCTACTCCGACTTCGAGCTGGTCACGTTGGGCCCCGTCGAGTGGGACCTGGCGGCTCTCGGGCCGGTCCACGAATCCGCCTACAACCGCGGCGCGCAGCACAACGGCACGAGACTGCTGAACGAGGATGTCCTGAGCTTCGTGAACGCCGTGGGGATGCTGCGGGTCATCGCCTCCCTCACGCTCGTGCCGCAACTGCCCGAGCTGGTGGAGTATCTCAAGCCGTCCGTCGACCAATGGCAGACGATGCCGTTCGCCGGGGGCATGGCCGACTGACACCGCCCTCAAACGGCCCGTGCTGCAGCACGGGCCGTGTGCGCTGCTCCTCGCCGAAGTGCTCTTCGTGCCTCAGCACGTTCGATCACGAGGAGTACCTGGTGCCAATGATCCACTGGACCGAGACGAACACGCCCCCGTTCCGCCCGCCGGCATTCAGCTTCCAGAACGCACGTCAACCACTGCAAGCGATGAGCCGCCGCATCACCCGGAACCTCCCCGCCATGGCGACAGCCCGCCAGAGTCCTTCCACCCGCACCGCCGGGCCCGCAGCCACCGGGCCCGCTGTTGGGCAGACGCCTCGTTCGGTCCCCGCCAGAGAGGGATGGAAGTACTCCACACGTTCTCCGGCTTCCTGTGCCCGGACTTCGCCATGAGTATCGGGTCCCAGCCCGTTCCCTGTGGAACGCGTGGAGGGGCCCTGGTGCCGTATGACACCAGGGCCCCGAAGGAACAGCTACACCATCTGCCGGCCCCGGTACTGCGCCGGCCTTCTGTCTCCGCAGACCCGACCCAGATGCTGTCGGGGATGCTGGGATCGCGGTTGCTTGACCGGAGACCACCTCACTATCGATGTCCTGCGGTACCCGGGCTCAAGACTTCCACCCGGGCGATCCTGATGGCGCTCAGCTCCTCCGTTCTTCCCTCAATGATCAACTGCTTGCCAAACGGGGAACTACGTACTGCTGGCACTTCTCGTACTGCTGGTACTGCTCCACTACGTACTGCTGGTGATGCGAACTGCTCAGCGGCCTACGACAGCGCCACTCTTCGACAGCCAGCCCCGTCGCCCGTCCTGCACCTGCTCCGGCTTGGAACCCCACTGCCGAACCTCCCGGCGCGCGCGTCCGCAGCCGACACCTTCACCGAGGTACTGCCCACTCCACTGCTGGTACCGCAAACTGCACCTGCGGGTACTGCCACTGCGTCAACCGCAGTCCTCACGGCGGCCCCTGATCACTGCAGCCACCCGGTCCGGCCGTCAGTCCCGTCACCGTCCTGCAACCACCCTGGCTCCGGAACTCCACCACCGCACCGCACAACGAACCACAACTGCCTACTACCGACCGGCAGTTCGTGTCTGCCAGGCCCTGCTGTCTCTCTGCGCTACGAGGGAAACCATAACCACACCACCACCCAATGTCTACTCCAGCAAAAACAGATTTCCGCGCGTTCACCACCGAAGAAATCAACCCCGAACAGCGATGAAGAACGACGCCACACAGAGCCGACCGGAGACATGCGACGCGAGTCGCCTCAGCGCAGCAACGGCCGTCCGGCACGGCACGGCACGGCGGCGGAACCGTCGACATGGAGCGGTTGCCAAGGTGCAGGACGTCGACCGGCATGCCAACAAGGGCTGTCCCTCGTCCACTCGTAGGAGTGAAGACCAGTAACTCGCAGATGCCCGTGGGCCGCCTCACGATGATCAACTGAAGCGGCTCGTCAAGGGGAGCGCCGGGCTCGCACAGACCCGCTCGACCGCGCACGCTTGGCTACCTGAGGCCGCCGTTGCTCTGGAGAAGCTGGGCGTTGATCCATCCGGGGGGCGTGAAGCGCATCAGGTCCGCCTTCTGCTCCTCGGCCATCCACCCGGTGTCGGTCGGCCCAGGATTGATCGCGTTGCAGGTCACTCCCAGGTGGGCGAGCTCGTGGGCGGCGGCCGACGTGATCCGGTCCATCGCTCCCTTGCTTGCCCCATACGGGAGGTTGCCCGTGGTGTGGTCGCTGGTCAGGCTGACGATGCGCCCGCTGCCATGCTGTCCGCGAAACCGCAGCCCGCACTCCCGGATCAGCAGCCAGGTTGCGCGCGCATTGACCGCGAAGTGCAGGTCGAAGCTCTCCACCGTGGTGTCCAACAAGCCGGAGTCGACCGACACTCTTCGGGCGCACCCGGCTCCATTCCCCACCGCATGCGTGCGTCGTACGGCGTCCAGTACGTGAAGGCCACGTCCCACCCGGTCCGGGCCAAATTCGCCACCACGGACGCCGCAATCCCCGCCGAACGTCCTGCCCCTGTGACCAAGGCAAGAGGGCGCCCCGCCTCCCCCGCGTCCTGCGGACTCCCCACGCGCGTCTCGCCACTCATGATGGCGCCCAGCGAGTGGCCGAGCAGCACGACAGCGTCCAACAGCTGCGCGTCCAAGAGCGGCCTCGCGGCTCCGAGGTTGAGCAGCTCGGAACCAGGGGTCGTCGTAGTCGTGGTCGTAGAGGCGACCGGCGCAGCAGCTGCTCAACTGCCGCAGGCACACCTCCTGCGACGAAAACGGAAACAGAATCTGAAGTCCTTTGCGGCGCCCTCATCGGTGTCTAGGACGGAGCACCGCGAAAGCCGCCTCTCACGGCTGTCCCGAAGGCCGGGCGGCGGCGATGGCATTGCGACGACATCTTGGACTCGTCACGGCTTCAAGGCATTTGAGCGGACTGACTCCCGTGCCTGCGTACGGGTCAGGAGCCAGGGAAAGCAGTGTGACCTCGTCGCCGACCTGCGCGTCCAACACCGCCCACCCGACAACAGCCCGCTACCGGGGCCTCCGTACGGAGAACTCGTTGCCGTCGGGGTCGAGCATCAGCATCCGGCTGCCGTCGCGCTCGCCGATGTCGGTGTGCGTCGCGCCGAGCGAGATCAGGCGGTCGACCTCCGCTTCCCAGTCTGCGTCGGCGGGGAGCGCAAGCTCGAAGTACAGCCTGTTCGTGCCCGTCTTCGGCGCCACCGGTGGGCCGCCCCACGTGATCTTCGTACCGCCGTTCGGCGATTGGATCGCGGTCTCCTGGTCCTGGTCCCAGACCAGCGGCCACCGTAGCGCCTCGCTCCAGAAGTAACCGACCTCCTGCGTGCCGTCGCAGGCCAGTGCTCCGATGAAGCCGGTGTCGGCGAGGAAGTTGTTGCCCGCCTCGATTACGCAGAACTCGTTGCCGTCTGGATCGGCGAGCACCACGTGCCCTTCTTCCGGGAGTTGGCCCACGTCGATGTGTTTCCCGCCGAGTTCCAGCGCCCTGGCCACCGTCTGCTGCTGATCGTCCGAGGAGGTGCTCGTCAGGTCGAAGTGCGCCCGGTTCTGGCCGATCTTCGGCTCCTGGCTCGGCAGGAAACGGATGCGGAACCCGGCGGGATCAGGGGGCAGGATCGCGACGTCGTCGTCCGAGCCGTCGGCCAACTCCCAGCCCAGGACGCCGGACCAGAACCGCGCCAGGCCCGACGGCCGGGTCGCGTTGAAGCAGATCGCGAACAGTTGACTGGTCATACCCCGTGCATCTCCGATCCGCTGACGGACGATACGGCGCCTCGCCTCCCCGCGGGCGCAGCCTAGGGGTGGCCGTGTGGTACGCGCATCCGAGTTTTCCGTCGCGAGGGCGCCCGGTCCGCCACAAGATGACGACCCTGCGGAACCGCACCGTCGTCCACGCCACCGGCTGAGCCAGCCCATCACGCCGGGGCGGCAGCCGGTTCACCCTCGGGAGTGCCCGGCGCGGGTATGGCGGGGTCGCAGACCGTCAGATCCAGGTCGAGGCGTCTGTCTGGACTCCTTGTCCTGCCTGGCCAGGTCGGCGTGGCCAGCGGCCTTGGTCGCTCATCGCAGGGGACGACCGCCTCATCGGCCCGGCCGGCATCACCGCCCGCAGCAGGGCAGCCCCCTGGCGGCGTCTTGGCGACACGGCACGACGTCAACCCCGCTCCATCGGACTACCGATAGAAGAGCCGATGCCGGCTATCGGACCTCCGATGCGAACAATGGATACGATGGCCGCCATGAAGAACCGGACGCCCGAGACCTCCGAGACCGCGGCCGGCGTCGGCGGGCAACTCCCGGCGCACGCCGACCTCAACCTGCTGCGCACCTTCCTGGCCGTCTATCGCGCCGGCACCTTCACCGCCGCCGCGCCCGTGCTCGGGCTGTCCCAGCCCACGGTGACCGCACAGATCCGCACCCTGGAGCAGCAGACCGGCCGCGAGTTGTTCACCCGGCTGCCGCGCGGCGTCGAACCCACCCCCCTCGCCCACGCACTCGCCGCCCAGACCGCGGGTCCGCTCGACGCGCTCGCCGCCCTCGAAGGCGGCGGCCCCCTGGCCGGGCCCGCCACACCCGTACACCTCGCCGGCCCGTCGGAACTGCTGTGCGTGCGCGTCCTGCCCGCCCTGGCGCACCTCGCCGCCGACGGCGTCCAGCTTCGCGTCGCCCAAGGGCTGCCTGAACCGCTGCTGGAGGAGTTGCGGGCGGGCCGCCACGACCTGGTCATCGCGACCCGGCGCCCCCGCGGCCGCGCCCTGGAGTCGGTGCCGCTCGCCGACGAGGAGTACCTGCTGGTCGCCGCCCCCACCTGGGCCGAGCGCATCACCGCGCACCCACAGGCCGACGATCTGTGCGTCGCCCTGCGCGAGGTCCCGCTTGTCAGCTACGCCGAGGACCTGCCCATCGTGCGGCGTTACTGGCGGACCGTCTTCGGCAAACAGCTCACCAGCCGCGCTGCGGTCACCGTGCCCAACCTGTACGCGGTCCTGTCCGCGGTCAACGCCGGCGCCGGCATCAGCGTGCTGCCCCGCTCGCTGTGCCAGGAATACCTCGACTCCGGCCGTCTCGCCCTCCTGCACGAATCGGAGGAACCGCCGCTGAACACCCTGTTCCTCGTCCAGCGACCCGGCACCGAAGCCAACCCCGACGCGATCCGGGTGCGCGACGCCCTCCAGCGCGCCGCCCGCGACTGGTAGGCGGGCAGCCGTTCGGGCCGCGCCGAAGCCATCCGTACGCCATGCAGAGCAAACGAAGGCGTTCCGCCGGCGTGGACTCGCGTGCATGAGGAGACGAAGACCATGAGGCACAGGGCAGTCAAGCGCAGGAGTGAACCACCCAGTACCTGCACTTCACCCTCTACAGCCTGCGCCACGAGGGCAGCAGCAGCGCCCGCCCCGACATCGACATCGACATCGACATCGACATCGACGATACGGCCCCCGTCGTCGCCGAGTCCCATCGTCGTGAACTCACCGGGCCGGGACGAAGCCCAGCGCCGGAGTGTCGGGTCGTTGAGGTCACCGTGGGCGGCGAAGTTGACGACGTAGGACGACACAGTGTCAGTTGTAGGAACCTGGCAGCGTTGTGGTGCGTCAAGCCCTGACATGGAAAGAGAGACCAATCCGCCCTGGATGGCAGGCTGCTTGACATTGCTCGCAGGGGCGCTCGCGGGTTACGGCGCCTACCGGCTGTCCCGCGCGGCGCGCCGGACCTGCGCCGTCGTCCTTCGGGAACACCCGAGCCTGTTCGATCTGTGGACATGGGAAGCACCGTTGACGGTCCTCGCGGCGGGATTCACCGGCTTGGCTGCGTGGGCGCTGCCGGCAGTCATGCTGCGGCATCGAAAACGCCGGTATCGGAACTTGTTGTTACCAGCCGCGGTCTTCCTGGCAGCACTGATCGCGCTGACATTGGTGCACTTCGCCTGGCTGGGAACCCCGCTCGGTGTGGGAAACGACACCAATGGCAACTGCCCCCCGGACAATGTCCCACCCTGGTGGCCTGGGTGGCTGCCTACGTGAGGCGGGGCAACGGATCGCATTCGTGGTCGGCGTTACGATCGGACGCCGTTGTGACCACGTTGTTCCGGCGAGGGTGGTGGCGTCGGCCAGGGTGTACTCGGCGAAGCCACCCGGCGCAGGCCGCCGTGGAGGGCGACGCGCCGCCCCGGACTGATGCCGGTCCCCCCGTCACCCACCGCGTCGGCGGTGCCGACCACGTCGAGGCCGCACGCCTCGACCTTCACCCGCACCTGTCCAGCGTCGACTCGGGCTCGGGCACGTCGGGGTTATGCGCAGGGTGTCGGACCCGCCGCGGGTCGGATCCGTGGTCAGCCGGGGGCTCCTCGGCACACCACGCCCACCGACAGACCGGAATTCACCGCTGGCGAGGAGCCGCCCGAGTCGGCGTCGACCGCGAGGTCCTCCATCGTTCCGTGCCGCCGGGGACGTACCCGCGTCGAAGTCCTCCATTCGAACGTCGGCCAAGGCCACCGGGCTGCGGAGTTCCGCAGCGCCCTCCGCTGCGGCGCGGATCTCCGCGGCGTTCTCCTCACCGCCGTTGGCTCCGGCGCTGAGGCCGGCCGGGTCGACCGGCGGGATGACGCCGCCCGGGGTGAAGAGGATCTTCACCATGTGCTCTCCTGAAGGGGTTCTGGACCTGCGTCGTCACCGCCTGCGCCGCGGATCGCCGCTGGCAGGCATCTTGACGACGCTCTTGACGTCAGGCCGCCGTCCCATCGAAGTACCAATAGAAGAGCCGATCACAGCTATCGGAACTCCGATGCAAAAGACTGACCCCGGCGCACGCCAACCTGAATGAGGTCGAGGGCTGGGGCTGTCACAGCCCACCGTGAGCGCGCAGATCTGCGCCCTGGAGCAGCAGACCGGCCGCGAACTGTTCACGCGGCTGCCGCGCGGCGTGGAACCACCCCGCTCGCCCATGAACTGCGGCCCACTGACCGGGCAGACGACGCCGTACTCCTGGCCGACCTATCGGAACTGCCGTGCGTATGCGCCCTGCCCGCCCTGGCATCCGTCGCCGCCGACGGCGTCCAGTTGCGCGTCGCCCAAGGGCTGCGAAGGCGTCTCGCTGGATGACGCCAGCCACAAACTCCGCCTGTCGCGGTGATGCCCCGCCGACCACGCGGGTCGGCGGGGCATCACCGTTGTGTCGTCGGTAGGCGTCAGCCGATGTAGCCGGCCACGTCCGCGAGCACCTGGGTGGTGCTGCTGGCGTAGAAATCGATCTTGCCGTCGGAGCCGACCGGCACGATCACCTGGTTGGCGATGGTCTTGCCCTGTACCCAGTTCAGGTTGGACGCCGTCGGGCGGGTGCCGCCGTCGGCCCAGGCGGTGAGGTAGCCGGTGCCGGTGGTGCCGGTGACGGTGACGGTCAGCACGACGGCCTTGACGCCGGTGGACGGAATGGCGTCTCGGCCCGAGATCTGCAGGGCCAGTGTCTTGCCGGCGCCCAGCGCCGTCGTCGTACGGGTGTCCAGCAGGCGCAGCGGAGTGACGGTGTGGAAGGCCGAGCCGCTGGTGGAGAAGTAGCCGGAGACGTCGGCGATCACGTGACTCGTGCCGTGGACGTAGAGGCTGACGTTGCCGTCGGAGCCGATCGGCACGACGACCAGGTTGGGGATGGTGGTCCCGGTGGCCGCCCAGTTGACGTTGGAGGCGGTCGGGCGGGTGGCGCCCTCGGGGTAGGCCTCCAGGTAGCCGGAGCCTACGGTCTGGGTGGCCGTCAGGTTGAGGACCACGGAGGAGGCGCCGGTCGGCACGCCCCCGTGGCCGCGGACCTTGAGGCTGACCACCGCGTTGGTGATCTTGGTGGTGGTGGAGATGCCGACCTTGGAGCGGGTGTCCAGCAAGCGGGTCGGCTTCAGCGCCGTGTACGCGGACCCGGTGGTGTTGTTGGTGTAGTAGCCCTGGACGTCGGCGATCACGTGGGTGGTGCTGCTGGTGTAGAGGTCCACCACGCCGTCACCGGCCACCGTGACGGTCGACGAGGCGGCAATGGTCTGGCTCGCGCCGGTCCAGTTGAGGTTGCTGGTCGACGGCTTGGCGGTGCCGTCGGCCCAGGCGATCAACGAACCCGAGCCGGTGGTGCCGGTGACCGTGAGGTTGAGCACGACGGCGGTCACGCCGCTGCTGGGGATCCCCCCGGCGCCCTCGATCTTGACCGGGGCGGTGCCGCCCGCGACCAGAGGTTTGGTGGACGGGACGGAGCTGAGGCCCCAACCGGTGCCGTTGCGGGTGTCCAGCAGGCGCTTGGGGCTGCTGAGCGGGTGGAAGGTGGAAGCACCCGTGGCCGCGGTGCCCTTGGCCGCGCACAGCGAAGTGATCAGGCCGGCCTCCTTGGGCGAGCCCAGGCCGGTGACCTCGTCGTAGCCGGCCGCCGCCGCGTAGCCGGTGGCGTATACGGAGTTGCTGCCGCTGGTGACGTCCCAGAAGTTCGTCGGGTAGCTGCTCCGCGCGGCCTTGTAGAGGCCGTTGTTGAGGAAGCCGACCCGCCCGTTCGTCTGGCAGGCCGCGCCGGCGTTCGCCTGGACGATGGCGGCGGCCCATGTCGGGGCCGCGCCGCTGGTGCCGCCGATGATGCCGGGGACGGGGCTGGAGGAGGCGCTGTCGTCCTGGTAGTAGATCGGGTAGCCGGTGTACGGGTCCGCCAGGGCGGAGACATCCGGAACGGCACGCTTGGCGGTGGTGGCGACACCGCCCTGGTAGACGACGGGAGCCCAGCGCGAGGAGATGCCGCCGCCGCTGCCGCCGGTGTCGTTGTTCCACGCCTTCTGGGTCGCGGTGCTGCCCGAGCCGGTCATCGTGGTGCCACCGACGCCGGTGACGTAGGGCTGGCTCGCTGGGTCGTCGACGGCCTTGGCGGTGGAGCCGGTCGAAACGTAGCAGTCGCTGGAGCCGTCGTCGCCCGAGGCGGCGACCACGCTCTGGCCCTGCGCCGCGGCCTCCGCGAAGATGGCGTTCTCGGCGCTCGCGGTCGCGCTGTTCTCGGCTGCCTCGCACACGCCCCAGCTGGAGGAGATGACCTGCGCCTGGTCGTCGGTGACCATCCGCTGGTAGACGTCGAGCACGTTCTGGTCGGTCGCGGACTGGGCGTCCACGCCCTGGTAGTCGATGATGCTCGCGCCCGGCACCAGACCGATCAGGTCCTCGATGTCGAGCGCCGACTCCACGCCGACCGATCCGTCGGTGGCCGGCGCGCCGGCTCCTGCCGCCGTATCGACGTACACGGTGGAGACCGAGGTGCTGGTGCCCACGCAGGACTGGTACGCGGCGATGCTGGCGGCATCGACGTTCTCCAACTCGAACACGGCCACGGTCTGCCCCGCGCCGACAGTGGCGGAGCTGCTCATACCGTAGGTGCCGGCCAGCTTGTCGGGGCTGTAGTAGTCGGTGCCGTCGGTGAAGCCCGAGCCGGTGAAGTCAGTGCAGAGTCCCGGGCTGTACGCGTGCGGGGCCACGGCGCGCGAGCCGCGTCCGGCGGCAGAGCTGGTCTTGCCCGCCTGACGCACGGATGAGTGGTGGCTGGTGATGCTGTTGATGTCGCTCAGGCCCACGATCCCGGTCACCGACGCCGCGATGTTGGCGGGCAGCGCGGGGGCCGCGGTGTTCATGTAGTCGGTGGTGCCGTCTTTGAGCCGGACGTTCCGGAAGCCGGTGTCGAAGGCGTCGGACGCCTTTGCGACGGTGGTGGTGACCGGGATGGTCAGGCCGTCCGGGCTGGCCTTGCCGGGAGTGAGGCCGGCTGCCTTCAGTGCCTGGGACACCTGGGCGATGGTGGCCGGCGTCGGGCCGAAGACCGAGGCGAAATGTCCCTTGGCCAGGTAGTGGTGGTACAGGGAGTTGCCCGGGGTCGATACCGCGGTGACGAAGTCGGCCAACGCCTTCGGGTCACGCGGGGCGAGGTTCACACCGATGTGCAGCGTGGTTCCCGATGGAGTCGCGCCGGCCGCGGTCGCGCCGACCGGAACGTGGGGGGCCGCGCCTATTCGCTTGGGCGGGTGCGATCCTGCCCCACCCCCATCGGTGACCGCGCCATGGGCGGCAGTGGCGGCGACAAGGAGAGCGACAGCGGCGACGGTTGCCGCCATGATCCCCCGAGCCCGTCTGCCGGTCTTGTCCGCCGTGTGTCTGGGACGTCCCAGCGCAGCGTGGACCCTCTTGGTCATGCGGAATCTCCCTTGAGAACTGACACACCGTCATACGCGTGGATAGGCAGGGCCGGTGGTCGAAGCCTCACCTGGCGGCCGACCAGCCTGCGCCAGCATGCGCGCACGCAGAAGCAACCCCCCTCAACCAGATGTGTGTGTACTTTTCTTATCAGGAGCGGACAGATGTTGACCTCAGTCCCACCGGAACCATGGGGGGATCTTTGCGACATGCAGAGACAAGGTTGTCAACCGGGCCGGATGTGTGCCCACGCAACGGGACGCCAACTCGACGGCCAGTGGGGATTTTGCCTCTGTTGACTGGCCCTTCGGGCTTCTGGCCGTCTTGGCGGGCAAGATCGGCTGAGCCCGAAGGACGCAGAGCAGAGGACTGGCGCATGGGTGAGGGAGACGGTGGCCGGCGCGGGTCTACGCCGTGGCCGTCGCGGCACTGCTGGCCGTGGCAGGGACCCTCTACGCGTCGGGCGTGGATCGCGTCGACGATATGGGCAAGGTGATCGGCGTGATCGGCGTGGTCGCCGCACTGCTCGGCCTGCCGCCGCTGCTCGTAACCGCCTTCCGGTTCCAGCAGGGTGCACCCGGTGAGGCGTCACTGGCAGACGCCGCTGACGCTCTGGCGGTGGCGGTACGGCGCCAGTGGGAGGCGGAGGCAGAGGTGCGGCGGCTGAACTATCCGTACCCGCTGCCGGTCTACTGGTCCGCAGCCGACCGCGAGTTGACGGTGACCGGACTCGTCCCGGCCGGTGGGGGGTCCCCCACTACGGCATAGGCCAGAAATGCGCCTTACGCCCGGTTGGGGACTATTTCCGTACCTCCGTACCTCCGTAAGAGATCGACTCCCATGAACCATGGGCCGGCGATGCATCGGCCGTACTGGTCACGGATGGACGGTCACAACCCCTGAGTTGGCCGCGAGGCTGTGCAGGCGGCGCAGCGGGAGCAGGCCGCGGCTGCGGCGTGTTCGCTCTCCGGATCTGGGCGGCGCGAGCAGGAGCGCCGCCGCCCTGATGCCGCTCGGCCTGTGGCTCAGCTTGGGGCAACAGGCGTGATGTGGCTCAACACGCAGAGCCAGCGACCGTCTCGTTTCACGAACACGTCGGTCGTCCACTCGTCCGCGTCGTAACGCGTGCCTTGGTAGTGGGCTGTGTTCGTCACGCGTCCGGTGATAACCGCCGTACCGTTGTAGACGCGAACCCTTGGTTGCGTCACGAGTTCCATCGCCGAGTGGGCCAGCTCCCCGGACTCGACGAGGGAGAGGAACTGCTCCTTCGAGGCGACGCCCGACTCGGAAACGATCACCCACTCGTCAGCCATGAAGTCGGCGATACGCACGGGATCATTGGCGACGATCGAAGCAGCCCAGTCCGTCACCAGGCCGATCAATCGAGCGTCTGCCGCATCTTCGCCTGGCGCCTGCGGGTCCGAATACGGTCCTTCGTCCACGTCCCGACCGTAACCGCGACAAGCCGACTCGGCGAGGGCAACACGCGCCGGGCTGTGCCCTGTGCCACACCGGCAGGCCCATCATGCAGGGGGTCGCGACCGCGGTTCCATGATGACTACGGCTATGCATCGTCCGGCTGTGCCCCGTGTGGTGGCAACCGGTTCCGTACCCTGGCAACATGCGCATGCGCCCCACTGTGAGCTGGACCCCTGCCGACGACCTGCCGCCGGGCACCACGGATCTGGAGCCGGTCGCCGGTGCGCTGAGCACTGGTGGGGTGCTGGTACTCAGCGGGGCGGGCATCTCAACGGAGTCGGGCATCCCCGACTACCGGGGCGAGGGCGGCAGCCTGAGCCGGCACACTCCGATGACCTACCAGGACTTCACCGCCAGCGCCCAGGCCCGGCGCCGGTACTGGGCGCGCAGCCACCTCGGCTGGCGCACCTTCGGTCGCGCCCGCCCCAACGCCGGCCACCGGGCCGTGGCCGCGTTCGGGCGGCACGGCCTGCTCTCGGGTGTGATCACCCAGAACGTCGACGGCCTGCACCAGGCCGCCGGCGCCGAGGGCGTCGTGGAACTCCACGGAAGTCTGGAGCGGGTCGTCTGCCTTTCCTGCGCCGCCTTCAGCCCGCGCCGCGAACTCGCCCGGCGGCTGGAGGAGGCGAATGCGGGCTTCAAGCCGGTGGCCGCCGCAATCAACCCGGACGGTGACGCCGACCTCACCGACGACCAGGTCGGGGACTTCCGCGTGCTGCCCTGCACGGTCTGCGGCGGCATCCTCAAACCGGACGTGGTGTTCTTCGGCGAATCCGTTCCGCCGCAGCGCGTCGAACACTGCCGCACACTGGTCCGTGAGGCGGCCTCGCTGCTGGTCCTGGGCTCCTCTCTGACGGTGATGTCCGGGCTCCGGTTCGTCCGCCAGGCAGCCGAGGCCGGGAAGCCCGTACTGATCGTCAACCGAGACCCCACCCGAGGCGACCGGCACGCCGTCACCCGGGTCGCACTCCCGTTGGGCACCGCCCTCACCACCGTAGCCAGCCGACTGGGCCTCCCCGTCGACGACGACGAGGAGGCGGCCGGGCGAGGTAGTGACGGGGTACCCGGCCGGTGATGCTGTGGCTCTCGGTGAGAGGAGCGGGTGATACGTGAGCATGCCGTAGCGGCCGTTACGGGGGTGGCACCAGCGGCGTTATGTTCCCGGCACTGACAACCGCTGAGCGACGCCGACCTGCACAACAACAGCGAGCCCCACCCCGCAACATGCGGGACGGGGCTCGTATTCGAGCGCCGGGCAGGCCTTGCACCTGCATCTCCCCGCAGGAAGCGGGACGTCTTTCCTTGGACCACCAACGCACCACCGGGCGCCATGAGTTGTAGCGGCCAGCTCAAGATCAATCATAGCGGACCTTGCCGCTTGCCAAGCCCGAGGCTCGCGTTTGTCCGCAGCCTGCCGACGGGCCGCCGACAGGCATGACGGTCGCCGCCACCGGCGCGATGACCGGCGCACTGGAATAGCTCAGCCGCAACCAGATGAACGAACTCAAGAGGCCGACCGACTCCTCGTTCCCTGATCCGGTCACCAAACCCGGCACCGACATTACGATGGAAGAGTGACGGTCAAGTACGAGTGGCGGGGTGACTTCGACAATGCCGCCCTCAACGCGCTCCACGCTGACGCCTTCGGCCACCCGATCGCTCAGACGGACTGGCGAGAACGACTTGAGCGCCACAGTCTCGGCTGGGTCTGCGCCTGGGAAGACGGCTCTCTGATCGGCTTCGTCAACGTCGTCTGGGACGGTGGAGCCCATGCCTTCATCCTGGACACGATGGTCGCACAGCATCGCCGGGCAAGAGGTGTTGGCGCCGCGCTGGTCGCAACCGCAGCCCACGAAGCCCGCGCCGCACAGTGCGAGTGGCTCCACGTCGACTTCGAGGAGCACCTGCGGTCGTTCTATTTCGATGTCTGCGGCTTCAAGGAGACGGCAGCCGGTCTGATTGCTCTATGACGCCGTGGGCAAGCAAAAACGGACCCCTGCGGGGCGAGGCCAGGGGCTGCTATTCGCCGCCGGGGCGGATCGCAGGGCTCTCACCCGCAGCACGTCCGGGGCGAACGCGGCTGGCAGCGGCAGCTGCGGTACCCGTGGCGCAGCTCCCTGTCGTAGTCGCGCTCAGTGCCGCGGCGCCGGCGGCGATGATCGGCATGCTCCGGCCGTCGATCGCCGGCGTCTACGAGTCGGCCGACTGAGCACCCACGAGCCCTGCGGCGTGATGCCGACCGGGAGGACCTCGAAACGCGCCGGGTCGAGGTTCGCGAGTAGGCTCCCCGCCCGACGCAGGACACGGAGTGCTTCGTGCTCTGCCGCCGAACACCACTGTCGCGCGGATTCCCACTTAGCTGGCCATGGCGCCGGACCCTCCTACTGCATGTCGACTGCCCTGCGCGGCTGCCAGGAACCGCCGAAGCACCGGGCTGTAACGGCTCGTGACGCGCTGCGCTGGGAGACGTTCACGGCGGCGCGGCGGCGTGCTGGTCGCGGCAACCGGGTGCACTGCGACCTCATCCAGAACGCCGCGGGGGGTCCGAGCCGACAACATCCGGGCCCTGGAGGCCGATTCGGACTGTCTGCCGAGGGAGCGACCGGATGGTGAGGTGGCCGCACACCTGCGGGCCGGGCGGGCCTCGTCCCGTGCGATGGAGCGTGAGGCTCCCCGACTCAAAGGGACTGGGCTGTCTCGCAGCGTCAGACCCTCGTGGGGTGTCCGGCTGAGCGTGGCCGACACGGCAAACGGGTGATGTGGCGACCGCCTCGCTGTAGTGGGTCGTTGAAGAGGTATGGAAGCCTTCGGTAACTGCCCCGAACCCGACCCCGACGCCCGGCCTGCCGTCCATGAAGTAGACAGCTGCGTGTGGTGCGGACAGCTGCGCGAGGCGGACGCCCGGGCCCGGCCGGTGCCGGCTGCGCAGGGGAAACGTTCGCCCGCGCCCTGGCTGGTGCCGCCGGGACTGCCCCCGCGTCCTGCGCAGGCCGACGAATGACGGCGGTGCGGACGGTGATGGTCACGCTGGCTGCGGTCACGATCGTCGCTGCGACGGTGTCCGTCGTCCTGACGGGATGATCCCATCCCATGCGGCACCAGGTCGACAACGACAACAGGGCGCTCCCGTCTTCACCGTCGCCCAGTTCGTCACGCCCTTCCGACGATCGATGCTTCGGCGGATGAGACCACGACCTCCCGTATGCGGCGGCGATCGCGCGTCCACGCGTTGATGGTAGAAGTTTTCCCGGCGCCGATCCCGCCCCGCTCCCCGTTGCCCGCCACCGCACCCGGAGCGGCCTGACCGACCCTCCACCACAGCGGCTGCTCGGCAAGGTCGTTGTCGTCACCCGTGCGGCCGGCGGCAAAGGCGCGGCGGAAGCCGAGGCACTGACCGGGGAGGGCGCCCGAGTGATCGCCACCGACGAGGCGAACCTCCGCGGGACGCCGCTGGGCCGCACCGGGACCTTCGCCGCATCGCCCCGCTCGTGGTGTTCCTGGTGTCCGACGACGCGTTCTTCATCATCGGAGCGGAAATCCCGGTCGTCAGCGGCCTCACCACGCACGCCGGCGCCAAGCCGATCTCGGAGGCCCTGCGCACAGACGCCCTACACAGACGCCCGAGCAGTCTGATGCAGCAGGCCGCAACTGCGTACGCTGCCGTGATGACGAGACATCCGGATTTCGGCGTCCTTCTGCAGCGACTGGCGGATCACAGGAAACTCGACTTCAGCCTTCTCGCCCGGCGGGCCGAGGTCGAGGATTCCGAACTCCGGGCCGTACTGAGGGGCACGCCTCCGGAACCGGCACTGCTGCGGAGGCTCGCGTCCGTGCTCGGATACTATGCCGCGGACCTTTTCGTCCTTGCCGGAGCACCGGTGCCGGAGGACCTCGCACCGCTGGATGCCACAGCGGTGCCCTTGGTGCCCCAACTCGTGAGAAGCGCCGTGTCGTTGCCGCCGGAGGGCAGGCGCGAGTTGATCCGTTTCGTGCGGTCGTTGCCGCAGGAGGACCGCACTGTTCCAGGTCGGGCCCTACAGCCGTATGAGCAGTACCAGCCGAGCTTCGGCGCAGTACTTCTGCAGATGCTCGCCAACCGGAACCTGTACTGGACGGGGGCGGTCCAAGTCATGTACGAACTGTCGGGCCTGTACGTGAGTCCGTCCACGATCGGTGGAGTCGGGCGCGGCAAGGTAGAGCTGACGCGTGACCTGCTGGCCGATTTCGCTGTCGTGCTGGGTATCCCCCTAGGCCCTGTCTGGAATTCGAATCACGAGTGTGGTGCGATGCTGCGGAGCCAGAGCATCGCACCACACAGGTGCAGTCCGGCCTCGTAGCTCTCCGGGGTCTTGTCGTACCGGGTAGCGATACCGCGCCAGTTCCGCAGCCGGTTGATGCACCGTTCCACGGTGTTGCGCTCTTTGTAGAGTGTCGCGTCGTGCGAGACTGGCCGCCCGCCGGCCCTGCCACGCTTCTTGCGGTTCGCAGCCTGGTCGGCCTTCTCCGGGATCACGGCTCGGATCCCGCGTTGTCGCAGGTAGCGGCGGTTGCGTCGGGACGAGTACGCCTTGTCCGCGGCCACTGCATCCGGCCGGGTCCGCGGGCGCCCGACCGGGCCGCGCACTTTCACCCGTTCCAGGACCGGGGCGAACTGCGGACTGTCGCCGGCCTGCCCGGGCGTGAGGACGAACGCAAGCGGGCGACAGCGTCGGTCGGCCGCCACATGGATCTTGCTCGTCAGTCCGCCCCGGGAACGCCCCAGCTCGGCGGCTTTCAAGCGGGCCCGGTGTCGTCGGTGGACCCGTCGCCGCTCGACGCGCGCCTCGTCCTCGGCCTGTCCGTCCTGCGTTCTTTGCTCCTTGTCCTCGCCCCCTTTTCGGCCTCGACGGCCATTTCCAAGGCCGCCAACTGCTCGGGGTCCAGGGCCATCCCGGCGGCGTGGTGGTGGGCCCGGGCGGTCGCAGAGTCCACGCTGACCAGGCCCAGATCAGCCTGGCCGCGGGCAGCGGCCTCGGCGATCACTGTGTGCATCAGGTCCTGGAAGACGCCACGCGTCGCCCAGATCCGGAAGCGGTCGTACGCGCTCTGCCAGGGCCCGAACTCGGTCGGCAGGTCACGCCAGGGGCTACCGGTCCGGAACCGCCACATCACCGCGTTGAAATGTTTCCGCAGGTCGGGGATGGGCCCAACCGCGGCAATCGGGAGATGGGGCTCGATCAGGGCCCACTGCTCATCGGTGAGATCGCCTCGCGCCATGACTGACGGCCTATCAAGACCGAGCCCCCGCGCGCAGGCGATCTACCGAACTCCTGATCCGAGCTCCAGACAGGACCTAGGAGACCTGGTGGCGATGGCCGGCCCTGTCGGCGAGACCAATACCCAGTTGGGCGACCGTGTCCCGCGGCAGCATAGGGCCGGTCCCGATATGGCCGTCCTCATCGCGGAGCTTCGGCGGCTGAGCGCTGAGCAGGTCCGACAGGCCGGCACGAAGGCGGAAGCCTGGTTGCGCTGACCACCGCATCCTGCCGTCCGATCGGGCCATCGGGGACCGGGGGACGTCGTTCCATGGCAGTGGACGGGGCCTCACCCGACCTGCACTCGGCAGCCCCTCAAAGCCGGTCCACGCAGCCCGAGGCCGAAGCGCCACCGCGCCTGACGCCAGGCGGCATCGGCCTCCTCTCATCGGCCTCCTGATGAGCTTCCTCATCGTGCGCTGGTACCTGTCGGCCCACCACCGGGACAACCCCGGCGACGGCTGCCCCAACGCCGCCTTGCTCTACGAGATCGGGCGCTCCGCGGACGCAACCAGGCAGGCCTGCACCGACGGCCGCTGGTTGTCATCGACGGCTTCGCCGCCCGCCTGGCACCCCGCGATCCGCCGTCGGCGCGTGTGAAGTCCCTCAGCCTTCTAGGCATGTTGGCCGAGAGCTGCTACTCCCCCGCGCCCTGACCGACCGGTGCAGCTCGCCGACGAACTCCTCGAACAGGGCATCCGCAACGCCCTCGCACTGGTGGATGCCGAGCAGCACAAGTGAGACACCAGCCGCAGGGTAGTGATTTCCGACGGGCTCCCGCCATGGCGCACGTGCACCGAATCGCCGTCCTGGCCGTAGACGGGGTACGCGCCTTCGAACTGGGCATTCCCGACCGGGTCTTCGAGGCGCAGACGGCCGCTACGAGGTCCTCACCTGCATAACCACCCCTGCCTCGGATCCCCCCAACAAGGGATCAGGGCCCCTTGGCAGCTCGATGTCGCGAATGCGATCCGAGCACCAACGGGCCCCGTTGCCGCTGCGCCGAGCGCCCTGCTACATGTTGATCATGTGGCCCGCGAGGCCGTGGACGGCTTCCTTGACCGCCTCGCCCAGGGTGGGGTGGGCATGGACGTTGCGGGCGACCTCGTGGACCGTGAGGTCCCACTGCTGGGCCAGGGTCAACTCGGGGAGGAGTTCGGTGACGTCGGGGCCGATGAGGTGGCCGCCGAGGAGCTCGCCGTACTTTCCGTCGCTGATCAGCTTCACGAAGCCGGTCGCGTCGCCCAGGCCGTGAGCCTTGGCGTTCGCGGTGAACGGGAACTTGGCGACCTGGACGTCGAAGCCCTTCTCCCTCGCCTGGGCCTCGGTGTAGCCGAAGCTGGCGATCTGCGGCTGGCAGAAAGTGGCCCGCGGGATCATCACATAGTCCAGCTCCATGGTCTCGGCGTCCGCGATCGTCTCGGCGGCGACCACGCCCATCGCCTCGGCGGCGTGCGCGAGCATCAGCTTCGCGGTGACGTCCCCGATGGCGTAGATGTGCGGGACCGAGGTGCGGCAGCGTCCGTCCACGTCGATCGCGCCGCGCTCGGTGACGCGTACGCCGGTGTTCTCCAGGCCGTAGCCGGTGACGTTCGGCGCGAAGCCGATCGCCTGCAGGACCTTGTCGGCCTCCAGGACCTGTTGGGCGCCGTCCTTGCCGGTGACCGTGACGCGGACCTGCGGGCCGGACTCGTCGATCGACTCGACGCGGGTGGAGGTGAGCACGTCGATGCCCAACTTCCGGTACTGCTTGGCCAGTTCGGCGGAGACCTCGGCGTCCTCCAGCGGGGCGATCCGGTCCAGGAACTCGACGACGGTGACCTTCACGCCGTAGTTGTGCAGCACGTAGGCGAACTCGACGCCGATGGCCCCGGCGCCGGCGATCACGATCGACTGCGGCAGGTCCTCGGCGAGGATCTGCTCCTCGAACGTCACCACGCGCGACGTACGGCGGGTGCCGGGCAGCAGCTTGGGGCTCGCCCCGGCGGCGATGATGCAGTGATCGAAGCCGATGGTGCGGGTGTTGCCGTCGTAGTCGGCCACCTGGAGCGTGTGCGGGTCGAGGAACGTGCCGCGACCGCTGATTTCCGTGATCTTGTTCTTCTTCATCAGGTAGTGGACGCCCTTGACCCGGCCGTCCGCGACCTTCCGGCTGCGGCGGAAGGCCTCCCCGTAGTCGAAGGAGACCTCGCCCTCGACCTTGATGCCGAAGGTCTTCGCCTCGCGCGTGAAGATGTGCGCGAGCTCGGCGTTGCGCAGCAGGGCCTTGGTGGGGATACAGCCCACGTTCAGGCAGACCCCGCCCCAGTACTTCTCCTCGACGACCGCGACGCGCTTGCCCAGTTGGGCGGCCCGGATGGCGGCTACGTATCCGCCGGGGCCGGCGCCGAGTACGACGACGTCGAAGCGCTCACCCTGCTCGTCCATGGACGGCTTCCTTTCCACTGGGGCGGCCGGCTCCCGCGAGGGGCCGACTCGCTCCCGATCGAACAACCTGTTCATCAACTCGACAGCGGCGGCACGCGCCACCGCCCGCCGCAGGGGAGCCGGCGGAGGACGAGGGAGGCGCCCATGTGTTCACCATCTCGGCAGCGGTCCCCGGACATCCGCTTCAGCGCCCCGGCGCCGTGATCTATGCCCGCGATCCTGCGCTTTCCCACGGCTCCGTCCGCCTTTCGGAGACCTTGCCACAACGCCACCGACCGACCATGAGTCATTCACTGACCTCAGGTCATTGAATATACGATGGTCGCATGCGAGCGCCAAACCGACGACAGATGTATGCGGAGCAGACCCGGGCAGACCTGGTGGCGGCCGCACGGAAGCTGTTCGTGGCCAACGGGTTCGCGGACACGTCGGTCGAGGCCATCACCGGGGCGGCTCTGGTGAGCAAGGGCACCTTGTACCACCACTTCCCGGACAAGAAGGCGATGTTCGCCGAGCTCTACACGGAGCTGATTCAGCAGGTCGGCGTCCTGGCAGACGCAACGTCCGAGGCGATCCGTGCGACACCGCACCAACCCGCCATGGCCGCGGTGGCCGACCTCACGCACGCATTCCTGCGGCGAACCATCGACGACCCCCTGCACCGGGAGCTGATGGCCCAGGCGCCCTCGGTCCTGGCAGGCCAGTACCGGCACATCAACGACACCGTCGCCCAGCCTCCGATCGAACGGCTGCTGACCGTTCTGGCCGAACGCGGTGAACTGCAACCGGACGTTCCCGTCGCCACTGTCGCCCGCCTGCTGCTGGCCGCCCTGTGCGAGGGCAACCAGATCATCGCCGCCGCGGCGGACCGGGAGGACGCCCTCACCAGGACGTTCCGCGCGATCACCCTGCTGATGTCCGGCCTGGCGGCTGACGGCATCAGCGCCCGGTCGACCTGAACCGGCGTCTCGTGGAAGGCGCCGACGCTCAGCAGTCCTCCTCGGTCAGCCGGCCCGGAACTACCGTGCCGCTTCGTCCTCGATGTCGCGGACCAACTCGATGGCCCGGCCCAGGGTGGCGAGTCGGGCGTCGAGGCTCTCGCCGGCGGGGTAGAAGCGAACGGTGTCGACGCCGGCGTCGCGCCACACGCGCAGCCGTTCCCGCACCATGTCCTCGGTTCCGATCAGCGTGGTCGCCAGCACCATCTCGTCGGTGACCAGGTCTGCCGCGCCGTCCCGGTCCCCGGCCTGCCAGCGGGTCCGGACCTCGGCCGCCACCTCGGCCCATCCCTGCCGGCTGTAGGCGTTGTTGTAGAAGTTCGTGGTCGCGGAGCCCATGATGGACGGCCCCGCGATCGGCCGCGTCCTGGTGTCCAACGCCGAGGGCTTCGCGCCCGGCGACTACGTGGTGCATGTCCTCGGCTGGCGCGACCACGCGGTCCTCGACGCGGCGGGCGCCCAGAAGGTGGATCCGAATCTCGCACCGCTCACCGCCTACCTCGGTGTGCTCGGCGTCCCCGGCCTCACCGCTTACATCGGGCTGGAGCGGTTCGCGAAGATAAAGGAGGGCGACACGGTCTTCGTCTCCGGCGCGGCGGGCGCCATCGGCACCCAGGTCGGTCAGATCGCCAGGCCGAAGGGCGCCGGACGGGTGATCGGCAGCGCGGGCTCGGACGAGAAGGTCAAGCTGCTCATCGAGGAGTACGGCTACGACGCGGCGTTCAACTACAAGAACGGGCCGGTCGCCGAGCAGCTGGCCAAGGCGGCGCCGGACGGCATCGACGTCTTCTTCGACAACGTCGGGGGCGAGCACCTGGAGGCGGCGATCGGCGCACTCAGGCTGCACGCACGGATCGTCCTGTGCGGGATGGTCTCGCAGTACAACGACGAGAAGGTCGTCGGGCCGCGCAACCTGTGGAACCTGTCCGTGACGCGTTCCGACATCCTGGCGTTCATGTTCAGCGAAGAGCTCGACCTCCAGCCGGACTTCGTCCGCGAGGTCGGCGGCTGGCTCGCCGAGGGCAAGCTCCGCTACCGCGAGACCGTGAGGGAGGGCCTCGACGGCACCTTGGACGCCTTCCTCGCGCTGATGCGGGGCGAGAACGTCGGAAAGATGATCGTCAAGCTCTGAGTCCGCCTTCACTGGACCGTGAAAGGGCCTGCCGTACGTACGGCAGGCCCTTTCACGTTGATCCTGGGCACGGTCGGCGTGCCATGGGCGGACGCATCGCCTCAGCGCAGAGCGCTTGCGCTCACCGACTCTCCCTGTTTAGTATTACAGTCATACTTCAATAATCTACTTCACCAGGAACCTCCATGGACCTCTCCACCAGCACCGCCCTTGTCACCGGAGCCAACCGGGGCTTCGGCCGGGCCCTCGCCGCCGAACTGCTCAGCCGCGGCGCCACCGTCTACGCCGGCGCCCGCAACCCCGACCAGGTCGACCTGCCCGGTGTCAAGCCGATCGCGCTCGACATCACCGACCCCGCCTCCGTCGCGGCCGCCGCCGAGGCCACCGGCGACGTGACCATCCTGGTCAACAACGCGGGGTCCTCCACCGGCGCCGACCTTCTCGCCGCGGACCTGGACGACATCCGCCTGGAGATGGACACCCACTACTTCGGCACCCTGTCCGTGACCCGCGCCTTCGCACCCCAGATCGCAGCCAACGGCGGCGGGACGGTCCTGAACGTCCTGTCCGGCCTGTCCTGGGTCAGCTTCCCGGAATTCGGCGCCTACTGCGCCGCCAAGTCCGCGGAATGGTCACTCACCAACGCCCTGCGCCTGCAACTCGCCGACCAGGGCATCCGCGTGGCCGGCCTGCACGTCGGCTACATGGACACCGACATGGTCCGGGCCGTCGACGCGGCCAAGTCCGACCCGGCCGACATCGCGCGGATCGGCGTGGACGGCATCGCCTCCGGCGCGTACGAGATCCTCGCGGACAACGCCGCCCGCCAGGCCCAGGCCGCGCTGGCCGGAGGCGTCTCCGTGCTCTACCCGCAGCTCCCCTGAGGGCCGGCCGCCCAGGAACCCGCACCGAGCCGGTGGATGCCGGTGCTCGCTGCCGCAAACGCCGTGCCGTCGCCCGCCGGCATGCACGTCCGTTGATCCGTCGCCACGTACGTCTGCCAGCGGAACGTCGTGACTCCACCCACGACTGAAGTCGCGGGCTTCCTGCGTCGGTGGCTAAGCACCGTCGCAGAGGACCAGCCCGGCCCTGTAGAGCACGTTCAGTGCGCCCACGCGGTCGGCGTTCTCCACCAGGCCGCACTTGACGCACTCGAACTTCGCTTGGGTGACGCGGTTCTCCTTCGCCACGTGCCCGCATCCGCCGATCTCGGGTGGGCACGTGCGGGAGGTGTTGCGGGCGTTCACCGGGATCACGCGGCGAGCGGCACTCTCAGCCTTCTGCGCCAGGATTCCCAGGAAGATGCCCCAACCAGCGTCCAGGATACTGCGGTTGAGTCCGGCCTTCGCAGCGGCTCCGTTCGGGAGGAACGCGCCTTCCTGCTCGGGGTCGGGCTTGGGCGCCGGGGCCTTGGTCATCCCGGCTGTGTTCAGCCTCTCATGCCCGATCACGTCGTGTTCGCGGACCAGGGCGAGGGCTGTCTTGTGGTGGTGGTCGAGTCGTTGACGCCGGATCTTCGCGTGCAGCTTCGCGACCTTCCGCGCTGCGGCGCGGTGCTTCTTCGTCCGGCGCCGGGTGCGCTTGGGGAACGTCGAAAGGTGCTGCTGCGCGGCCGTCAGTTCTTCGGCCATCGCCTCCAGGAACTTCGGGTTCTCCTGGTGGACTCCGCCCGAGTCGGTGAAGAAGTGCACGGTGCCCATGTCGATGCCGACGATGCTGCCGGTTGCGGGCAGAGGCTCGGGCGGAACCTCGTCGCAGACCAGCACGACGTACCAGCGTTTACCTTCGCGCTTGATGCTGATCGTCTTGACCCGGCCGCGCACGGGCCGGTGCTGGTGCACGCGGACGTGACCGACTCCTTGGAGACGCACGCGGGTCTGCGGATCGTGCGGGGTGGAGTCCCAGCGGCAGCCGTCGCCGTCCTTCGCAAACGTGACGGTGTCGAAGTGGCCAACGCCCTTGAACCTGGGGTAGCCGGGTGTCAGACCGGCCTTCACGCGCCGGAAGAAGGCTTGGAACGCCTTGTCCAGGCGCCGCAAGGTTGCCTGCTGGCTGGAGAAGGACCAGCATCCATGACGCTCCGGATCGAACGCCCGGATCTCCTTGAGCTGCGCGGACTGGTCGCCGTACTTGACGCTCGTCTTCGAACTGTGCCGGTAGGCATCCCGGCGTTCCTGCAACGCACCGTTGTAGAGCGAGCAGTGATCACGAAGCATGTCCCGAAGGGCCGCTTCCTGCCCGACTGTCGGCCTGAGAAGGAACTTGTAGGCCCGCATCAAGAGCGGGCCTCCTTCTTCCAGGGGCGTTCCCACTGGGTGTTGATGTACTTCTCCACGGTGGCCGCGCTGACCGCGCCAACCGAGGCAGCGAAGTACGACGACGACCACAAAGTGGGCATCCGCGACTTCAGGTGCGGGAACTCCGCTCGCAGTACGCGGGAGGTGAAGCCCTTGAACTGGTTCGCGACGTACGAGGCGGACGATTTCGGGTCGTGCTTGACGAACAGGTGCACGTGGTCCGGCATCACCTCAAGGGCGATGATCTCCCACCCGCGCTCGTCTGCCTTGTCCCGGATCAGTTCGTCCAGACGTTCCGCGACCCGGCCGCCGAGGACCGGGCGGCGGTACTTCGGGCACCACACCACGTGGAGGCCGAGGTCGTACACGCCGCCGGAGAATCGGCGAACATTCCTGGTCACAGTCACACGATCATTATACACATGCCGCAGGTCTAGCGCGGCAGAAGGGCGGTACAGGTGAACAGTGCAGATCCGTGCACAGAGTTGAGGTCAGAGCAGCCCAGAGAAGCCATTCCCCACCCCGCTAAAGCGGGGCGTCCCCTGGCTAGATCCTGATGGAACAGCACCGCAAGCAACCGGTTCGGGGCGGCAGCGCCGTCTGGGCCGTGATCATCACCAGCATGGCCGGATTCATCGCCGCGCTCGACAACCTGATCGTCACCACCGCCCGCCCCTCCATCCGCGAGGACCTCGGCGGCGGCCTCGAGGACCTCGAGTGGCGGTGAGCGCCTACACCCTTACCTTCGCGGTCCTGGTCATGTTCGGCGCGTCCCTCGGTGACCGCTTCGGCCGCCGAAGACTGTTCGCCATTGGCCTCGCGATCTTCACCGCGGCCTCGGCCGCGGCCGCGCTCCGAGGAGCAGGGCATCGCCTCCGGTGCCAACAACGCGATCCGTGAGGTCGGCGGGGCCATCGGTGTCGCGTCGCTGGCGGCGGTGTTCTCCGCCCAGGGCGGCTACCGGTCCGCGTCACTGTTCGTGGACGGGCTGGTCCCGGCGCTGTGGGTCGGGGCCGGTGCGGTCGGCCTGGCGGCGGCCCTGGCCTTGCTGCTGCCCCGGCAGCGCAAGGCCGATGGCCCGGCTGCCGGCCTTGCCGCGGGAGATGCTCCGGCCGGCGTCCCGGTCGCGACCTGAGGCTTGGACCGAGGGGCGGCCCAGCCGGTCACGGCTGGGCCGCCCCTCGGCCTGTCCTGCCTTCCAGGCACCTTCGCCGTGCGGGGTCATCACACCGTGGTCGAGGGCCCGCTGGACAGCGCGTCTTTCAGCTCGGCGCTCGACCGGCTGAGGGGCACCGCTTCCGTCACCGTGGGGGCTCACCGGCTCGTCCGCCGGCCAGGAAAGGCCGCAGGTGCGCCAACAGCGCCTCCGGTTGCTCCTCCGGAACGAAGTGGCCGCACTCCGGGATCTCGGCACCGGTGACGTCGTCCGCGTAGCCACGCCAGATCTCCAGTGTCGGCAGGCGGGCAGGCAGTCCCGCGGAACCCCACAGCGCCAGCAGCGGCATGGTAAGGCGGCGGCCTTCGGCGGCGTCGATGTCGTCGAGCGCCGTGTCCTCCTCCATGGCGCGGTAGTCGTCGAGGCTCGCGCGCAGGGCGCCCGGGCGGGAGAACGCACGGACGTAGCCGTCGACCGCGTCGGCTGTGAGTCCGTGGCGGTTGTAGGTCCACCGCTCGAAGAAGTACTCGAGATACCCGCGGATGTCGTGCCCCACCAAGCGCTCGGGCAGATCGGGCTGCATGTGGAACAGCCAGTGCCAGTACCCGGAGGCGAGCGAGGCGTCCAGGCGGCGGAACATCTCCCGCGTCGGAACGATGTCGAGCACGGCCAGCCGCTCCACCTGGTCCGGTCGGTCCAGCGCCCAGCGGTGCCCCACGCGCGCGCCGCGGTCGTGGCCCACGACCATGGCCCGCTCGAAGCCGAGCGCCTCGACGAGACCTGCCATGTCGGCGGCCATACGCCGCTTGCCGTAACCAGAGGCGGGCTTGTCGCTCAGGCCGTATCCGCGCAGGTCCGGCGCCACAACCGTGTGGTCGGTGGCGAGATCCGCCAGTACCGGCCGCCAGCAGTCGGAGGTCTGCGGCCAGCCGTGGAGGAGGACGAGCAGAGGTCCGGACCCGGCTTTGACGAAGTGCAGGCGGACCCCGTCCACCTGCGTCACTCCGGTCGTCGCTGTCGGCTGTCCCATGGATGCGCCTTCCTGTCACGAGCTAACCGTCTTTGACGGTTCGGCTAGCGGGCAAAATGGAGGCGTGGCAGTGGCAACGGACAACATGTGGATCTGGGATGGCGGACGGGTCTGCCTGGACTTCGCCAACACCCTTCGCAGCCGATGGAGAACCACCCCGGAGGAGACACTCCGGGGACCGGACGACCTGATGGGCTGGCTCCGGGAGGCCCGTCTCCTCGCACCGGCGACCACCGATCCCGCCACGGCAGCCGCTCTCACGTCCGCCCGCCGGCTGCGCGAGACCGTCGACCGGGCCGTACTGGCGGTCGCCGACGGCCGACTGCCCCCATCCGGCGACGTGACACTGCTCAACCGATCGGCAGCGGCGGCCCCCCGACCCGCCCTGCAACTCGTCATCACCGACGACCGCCTGGAGCCCGCCGGCACCACGACCCTCGCCGACGACCCCACACTCGCGCTGGCGCTCATCGCCCAGGACGCCGTCGACTTGCTTCTGTCCGCCGAGATCCGACGCGTACGCGTCTGCGGAGCGGACCACTGCGCACTGCGCTTCCTGGACCGCTCCCCGGCCCGCAACCGCCGCTGGTGCTCCATGTCCCGCTGCGGAAACCGCACCAAGGTCCGCCTCCATCAGGCGCGTACACGGCAGAGCGGCGGGATCACGGAAAGCTGACGGAGGAGTCCTCAGCTCACCCGGCGGGCCTCATACGAAATGCCGGGCCGGGAACGCTTTCGATCTCTTCCGCCTGCACGGCGTGGCCCCGTTCGCAGCGAATCTGGACGTCGACGTGCGCGCCGCACTCGCGGTGTCGCGCCAGTACCGCCGGGCCCTCCGGGTCGGCGCGGTAACGGTCACCCCACTCCAGCAGCCCCATCACGGCCGGCACCAGATCCATGCCCTTAGCGGTGATCACATACTTCGGCCGACTCCGCGAACCGGGCTCCTTGTACGTCTCGGTCGCCAGGATCCCTTCCTCCACCAGCATCCGAAGCCGCGTCGCCAGCAGGTTACGAGGACAGCCCAGGACACGTTCGAAGTCCCCGAACCGGGACGAGCCGTACCACACCTCACGCAGGATCAGGATCGTCCACTTCTCGCCCACGATCTCAAGAGTCCGCGCGATCGAGCAGTTGGACGTGTCCCGGTCGAGTCGAGGGTCCATGCCGGTGTCTTGAAGAACTTCGGTCCACGCATCCATGGGAGCGATCCTAACCGAGTTTGGGTTTACTTATAGATACTCAGCCGTCGGCGCCGCAACCCGGCCGCTCGACCTGGCTGCACACGAGAAGGACCAAGGCCCTCACAAGATCTTTCATCGCACCGATCCGCCGGACCGGCCCGAGCGCAGATGTCACGACCCACCCGGGGTGTCCACCTCGAAGCGCGAGCCATCCACATGGCCTCACGAGCGTAATATTATATATGTGAGGCCATGGACTCGGCTCGGGCCGCAAGGCAATGGCATTACATCGCGACGGGAGGAAGCCTGTGGCGCGCTACGCCAAGGAACACAAGTAGGTGACGCGGCAACGGATCATCGAGACGGCCGCCACCGATTCAAGCAGGACGGCATCGACGGCTCGGGCATCTCGACACTGATGGCGGACGCCGGGCTCACCAACGGAGCGTTCTACGCCCACTTCGCCTCCAAGGACGACCTCGTCGCCCACGTTGTCGCCGATCAACTTCGCACGCAGGCGGGGGGACGACACACTGCCGGCGGGCCGACAGGGACTCGAGGAGTTCATTCGCGGCTATCTGTCGCCCGAGCACCGCGACCAGCCCAGCACCGGATGCCCCTCCGCCGCGCTGCTCGACGAGATCGGCCGCTGCGCGGACGCCACCAAGCAGGCGTACACCGAGGGCGCGACGGCCATCGTGGAAGAGATCGCCACCCGTCTGGCGCCTGGGGATCCGCAGTCCGCTCGCGGCAACGCCATCGGGCTCTTCACCATGCTGGTGGGGACGCTGCAACTGTCCCGCGCGCTCGCCGACCGCAAGTTCGCCGACGAGGTCCTCGAGCAGGGAATCGCGAACGCCCAGACGTTCATGCGCTAAGGGGAACGACCGAGCCGCAACTGTGCGGCGGTCCACCTCCGCCAGGCGCTGAGCGAGGGCATTGAGCCGAGCCCGGATGCGACAGCCGTTCCGCGCGTCCGGGCATGGCCACGCGCGGACTCGTGAAGTGGCCCTCCGACCTCAACTCATGACCGGTTGACGGGCGTCGACCACGCAGGGCCGGAGAAGCCTCCAACCTCCCCGGCGCACATGCCGCCCGCCCCTGTCACCCACTACCGCTCGAGGAAGTCGAGGGCTTCCGCCACGAACCGCTCGTGGAACTGGAAGATGCCTCGAGTGGACCGGGGGTGCCCTGGTTCCGTCGCGCCGCGACCGTATAGGCGTCCGTCCGTTCCGCGCTCCGCACCTCGCCCGCCGCCCCCGGCGTCGTCTTCGGCAAGACCTCAGATGAGTACGGACGGCTGTCCGCTCCAGCGCACGCTCGACGCCGTCGGGGAGATGTGGACACTGCCGATCCTGCGCGACACCGGCCGCGGACTCTGCCGCCGCACCGGCCAAACGCCGCCTCGCTCCAGCCGGGCAGCGGCACCCGATCCGGTGTCACGGACCCGCCCGGATTGAGTCGTCCTGTTCGGCTGTGGGCTGGAGCGGCCAGTCCGCGAGGAAGCTGGTCACGCCCTTCGGAAGGACCTGGCGTGCTGAGCCAGGAAGTCCTGGCCGCATTGATGAGAATCGTCGCTATCGGCGAGATCCGTTCTTCATCCCCATTGGATCCGCCACGGGCCTCCCGCCACTCCGGAACACTCGGCCTGGTTCTGATGGTTGCGGAGCGAGCAGGAAGGGCCGTCGATGCCGACGACTGCGGTCCGTTGCGTTGCAGGAGCCGGTCGAGCATCGCCGCGGCGACGACGACATCCCGAAGGCGCCGGGCACAGGCGGCGATCCCGACGTCGGCGGCAGGGCCTGGAGAATTCCGACACCGCTGGCAGATCACTTGGAAAGGGACGAAGGCGCCTTCCTGAGCGGCCGGAGGCAGCCGAACTCGTCGATGGTCAAAAGGTTGGGTCCGGCGAAGAACCGCATGCGGGTCTTTCAGAAGCTTTGGCTGCCTGTGTGGGCTGTTCCCCCGAGAGTCACAGCCTGCGGCCAGGATGGTGATGCGTCAGACGCGTTGCCCGGCATCCAGCAGGGCGAGGGCGTTGTCTATCCCCTGATCGAGGAGCTCCTTGGCGAGCTGAGTGTCGGTCAAGGCGCGGGACAGCTGCAGTGTCCCGGCCATCAGCCCGAGGAGGCTGAGCGCCTTCACGTGTGCGGAGGACGGGGCCTCGGGCGCGATGCGGGCGGCAATGCCGTCGATGAGGATCAGCACGCCGTCGGTGTACGCCTGCCTCGTCGTGTCAGTGCAGCGCCCGATCTCGTCGAGCAGAGCGGCGTTGGGGCAGCCGTCGCCAAGGCTGCCGCGGTGCTGGGGCGACAGGTACCCGCGCACAATCTGCTCGAGTCCGGCACGGCCGGGTGCGGCCCGCGCGACGACCTCCTCGGCCTGCACCTTCAACTGGTCGGCGATTGCCGTGGTGACGAGGTCGTCTTTGGATTCGAAGTGAGCGTAGAAGGCCCCATTGGTCAGCCCCGCGTCCTTCATGAGCGTCGAGACCCCGGAGCCGTCGATACCGTCCTGCTTGAACCGGCGGCCCGCCACCTCGATGATCCGCCGCCTCGTCTCCGACTTGTGCTCTTTTCCGTACCGCACCACAGCACACGCTCCTTCGCCGGCCGGAAGGACCGGTTGCCCTTCACCGACTTCGCCAGTCTATTACATTGCGAACATAATCCAAAGAGTCGACAGCGGCGACGGCTGAGCATCGGGCTTTCATCAGTGACGGCTGACACGGTCCCGGCATCTGAACTCGCCCTCGTAGGTGGGGCTCATGGTGTCGGCCGTCACCGTGAGCATCGCCTACCGCCTACCGCCTACCTGCAGATCGGCCACGGCGGCGACGACGAACTGCTCAACACCCTCCGCAAGCTCTGGCCGACCCTGCTGCTCCTCAACCGGCCCGGCGCCGACCTCGCCACCTGCGCCAAGGACATCGAAGACGGCCTCGCGGACGTCATCACCGTCGACACCATGGCACTCGCCAACCCCGACCTCGTCGAGCGCGTACGCGCCAACGCCCCCATACACACCCGACCCCAAATACACCTTCTACGGCGGCGGCGCAGCCGGCTACACCGACCACCCCGTCCACGCCGCTTGTTCAGAGCGCCCGACGCCCGAGGGAAACGTCTCCCCGGGCGCCCAAGCGTGGCTGTGACACGCACCAACCAGCCTCACAGTCGACGAGTCACCCAGGGGCAGCGGGACGCCGTCGAGCGGATTATCGATGCACTCCCTGTCCGCCCCGACTGCCCCACCCGCCTCGTCTCTGCCTGCCCAGTCACACCCGAGGGACGGGTACCGGGATGAGCATGCAGCTGCTGGTGGCGTGGGCGAGGAGACGGTCTTTCGCGTCGACCAACTGGGCCTGGGCCAGGGCGGTTTGGCGGCCCTTGTTGACGACCGTGCCAATGGCGCGCACTGGGCCCGTGTCCACGGTGACCCGTCGCAGGAACTTCACGGTCAGGTCGAGCGAGGTGTACGCCATGCCCTGCGGGAGGAGGGACTGGACTGCGCAGCCCGCCGCCGAGTCGAGCAGGGTGGCGAAGATGCCGCCGTGCACGCTGCCGATCGGGTTGTAGTGCTCCTCCCCCGGTGTCAGCGAGAAGACCGCCCTGCCGGGCTCCACCTCGTCCAGGGCGAAGTCGACGGTGAGGCTGATCGGCGCCCTCGGCAGCCGCCCCGCCTGCACTTCGCGCAGGAAGTCGATGCCGGCCATACACCCGGCGGCCTCCGCTGAGATCGCGGGATCGTCCCAGTGATACGTACGCGTTCGCCCCACGGTCCAGCGCCCTTCTCTGACTCTCAGCTGACTTTTTCAAGTGAAGCTAGACTTTTGGTCGCCTGACTGTCAATGACGAAGCCAGACCTTTACGATGGCAGGATGGAGTGGCTTGAGGCGAGTACGGAGAACTGCCCCGTCCAGCGCACGCTCGATGTGATCGGGGAGAAATGGACGCTGCTGATCCTGCGTGACGCCGTCAACGGAGTCCGCCGCTTCGACGACTTCCACCGCCACATCGGCCTGTCGGAGGCCGTCCTCAGCGACCGCCTCCGCAAGCTGACCTCGGCCGGCATCCTCAAGACCGTCCCCTACCGGGAGCCCGGCAGCCGCTCCCGCAACGAATACCGCCTGACCCGCAAGGGCTGGGACCTATGGCCCGTCCTGATGGCGCTGACCCAGTGGGGCGAGGCGTACACCCTCGGTTCCGAGGGTCCTCTACTGGACGTCCGCCACACCGAGTGCGATGCCCCCGTCCGCGTCGTCGTCGAGTGCTCCGCGGAGCACTCAACTCTCACTCCCCGTGAAGTCACCGCCCGGCTGGGAACAGGCGCCCGTCTCCGGTCGTGAGCCATCGACCTCGCGGTCGCGGGCGGGACGGCGCCTGAGGGGCAACGGCGGCGGAGTTGGACCGCGTGACGGGGCGCACGGTGCTCGTGATGTCCGACCAGCCACCCACGCCGACGTCCTCCCCTGAGTGCCTTGCGTCCCATGCCGGCCGTGAAGAGCGGAGTCTGGCGGTGCGGACCGGGACAGGTGGTCCGTGGCGGGATGTGCACGAGCGGTACGGGCCTTGAACCGGGTCTACGACTGGAGAGACATAGGCGACGGCGTTCCCCTTGACCTGGGTGGAAGGTTCTCCACAGGGCGGGACGTGCGTGGCCCTGCGGGTGCCGGACGAGCCGGGCCGGCAGTACGGCGTGGGAGGCAGGAGCAGGGCCGGTGCGGTCGTAGCCGAATGCACCGTAGACCAGGGGGGTAGGAAGGCCGGCTGGTAGTTGGTCGCTTTGTCGACGGGGAGTCTCGCCGGCTGGACCGCGACCTTGGCGCCGGCCGACCGGACGTGACGGATCCTCGTTCCCGGTCGGCGACCCGAGAGTCGGCGAGCTTGGTCGCGCACGGCGGTGCGCGCGGAGGCGACGCCGCCGTCGTGGTCGGTCGTCTCGACCGTCGCCTTCGGGACCGGGACTACGCCGCCTGCCGGACCGGGACGAGGTCGCGTGCGTCGCGGACCTGAGCGCCGCAGCAGCCCATGTCGGCGTCCGTCCACCGTCCCGGTCCGGCAGGTGCGCGGATCCTGCGACTGCCGCGCCCGTACCGCTCGGTCAGATCTTCGTCTTCTCCCGGACCCACGCGCCGATCTGTGCGATGGCGGCGTCGACCTCCGGAATGCGGCCGGCACCGTAGACGTAGGAGTGCTGGCCTCCGGGGACCACCACGGTCGCCGTGTCGATTCCGGCGTCCTTGACGCGGGCGGCGAACTCCTCGTCCTCGCCGGCCAGGACCTCGTACGTTCCCCAGGAGACGAGGGTCGGGGGCAGACCGCTCAGGTCCGCCCGGTTCAGATTGATCCTGGTGTCCGTGAACTCGATGCCCGTGCCGCCGATCCAGGCATCCCTGAAGAACTCCAGCAACTGCTTGCTGAGAATCTTGTCCGTCCCGGCGTTGGTCACCATGGTCTCGTTGGCGATCTCGAGGTCGCACCAGGGGGAAATCGACACGATGGCCCCGGGCAACGGCTGCTTCTTGTCGCGGAGACGAAGCGCCAGGGCGACGGCGATGAACCCGCCGATCGAGTGGCCGATCGTGATGATGTTCCCCGGCTCATACCCTTCGGAGAGCAGCCAGTTGAAGGCCGCCTCCGCGTCGTCCACCTGAGCCGGGTACTTGTGCTCCGGCGCCCGCCTAAAGTCCAGGACCAGTACGGGGGCCCCGACGGCCTTGGCGATATGGCCGGCGAGCTTCCGGTCGACGACCGCCGACGAAAATACGGAACCCCCGGCGTGACTGTGCAGGAGGACGTAGTCGGTGTTGGCGTCGACGGGTTCGCACCAGATTCCCAGCACGCCACCCGCGTCCACCTCCCGATAGGTGACACCTTCCGGCTCCCGTGCCATGAGATGGGAGCTCTCCACCCGGGTCCGGTTCGCGTCCAGTTCGGACTCGGGAATCACCATCGCGGCGAAAAAGTCCGCGAATTCGAGCGCTTCCGGGCTCAGTTCAACTGCAGCGTGCTCAGACACGTGGCACCTCCATGGGGCCAGCTGGGCATACCAGCCCGCCAGGACCGGTATCGCCGGGGATTGTCAGGCAGTGAGGGTGGGGTAATCGGTGTAGCCGGCCTCGCCGCCGCCGTAGAAGGTGGCGGGGTCGGGGGTGTTCAGCGGCGCGCCGGCACGTACGCGCTCGACCAGGTCGGGGTTGGCGAGGGCCATCACGCCGACGGTGACGATGTCGGCGATGCCGTCTTCGATGTCCTTGGCGCGGGTGGCGATGTCGGTGCCGGCCCGGTTGAGAAGCAAGGTGTTCGGCCACAACTTCCGGAGTGTGTGCAGGAGTTCGTCGTCGCCGCCGTGGCCGATGTGCAGGTAGGCGAGGTCGAGGGGGGCGAGGGCGCGCACGAGTGCGGGGTACAGCTCGTGGGTGTCGCTCTCGGCGATGTCGTTGAACGGGTTGCCGGGGGAGATACGGATGCCGGTGCGGCCGGCGCCGATCTCGTCCGCCACCGCGGTGGCGACCTCCACCGCGAAGCGGATGCGGTTCTCGACGGAGCCGCCGTACTGGTCGGTGCGCCGGTTGGTGTTGGTGGCGAGGAACTGGTGCACGAGGTAGCCGTTGGCGCCGTGGATCTCGACGCCGTCGGCGCCGGCCGCGATGGCGGCCGCCGCGGCACGCCGGAAGTCCTCGACCGTCGCGGCGACCTCCTCGGTGGTCAGCTCGCGCGGTACCGGCATCTCCTGGAGCCCGGACGCGGTGAACATCTCGCCCGCCGGCCGGACCGGGGAGGGGGCGACAGGCTGCCGGTGGTGGAAGGTGTTGTCGGGGTGGGACATCCGTCCGGCGTGCATGAGCTGGATGACGACGCGTCCGTCGACGCCGTGCACGGCGTCGGTGACCTTGCGCCACCCGGCGATGTGCTCCTCGGTGTAGATGCCGGGGGTGAGCGGGTAGCCCTGTCCGTCGGCGCTGGGCTGGGTGCCCTCGGTGATGATGAGGGCGTGCGAGGCGCGCTGGGCGTAGTACTCGGCGTTCAGCTCGGTGGGTATGCCTTCCGGCGTGGACCGGTCCCGCGTCATGGGGGCCATCGCCAACCGGTGCGGCAGGGAGATCTCCCCGGCGACGATCGGGTTCCACAGGGCGTTCAACATGGATGTTTCCTCAATGAAGGGTGAGAGAGAGCAGGGAATGGGTGGCGGGCTGCCGCGAGTGTGGAAGGCAGGCTGCGCGGAGGAGGTGTTGGAAGGGGCCGTCGAGGGTGCGGACGGGCTGGCCGTGCACCTGACCGCCGCCATGGCAGTGCAGCGGCGGGCGTGCCGTTGTCGGAAAGGGACTCCCGCACGGGAGTCGAGGCGGCGGTCAGCCGCGGTAGCGATCGGCCGGGACGCGCTGCGACAGGTTCGGGACGAGCGTCTGACGCGCCTTCTCGAACGACTCCCAGTCGCTGATATCCGGCAGTGACGGGATGGTGACGGGCTCCCCGGCGTCGAGGCCCGCGAACGCCGCGTCGACGGCGTCGTCCACACTCATGATCCACTCGTCGGGGAACGCCTCGAGGTCGGCGCCGGAGCCGTCCCAGAACTCCGAACGGACAGCGCCCGGCAGCACGGCCTGCACGGTCACAGGGCTCTCGGCGAGCTCCTGCTGCAGAGCCTGGGTGAACGTCAGCACGTAGCTCTTGGTGCCGCTGTAGACAGCGCTGACGGGCAGGATGTTGAGAGCCAGGGCAGAGGAGACGTTCACCACGGTGCCGTGCCCGCGGGCCGTCAGGCCCGGCAGGACCGCGGTGGTCAGCCTGGTCAGCGAGGTCACATTGAGGTTGATCAGCGCCTCGGAGGCCGCGGCGTCGGAGGTCGCCAGCGGCGTGAACAGCCCCCCGCCGGCGTTGTTGATCAGTACCTCGATGCTCTCGTCGGTGCGCAGACGCTCCTCGACCACGGAGACCTGCGCCGCATCGGTGAGGTCGGCGGCGACGACGTCCACTGCGCGGCCCGTGCGGCTGCGGATGTCCGACGCCAGCGTCTCCAGCCGCGCGGTGTTCCGGGCCACCAGGATCAGGTCGTAGCCCCGGTCGGCAAGCCGCTGCGCATAGGCGGCACCCAGGCCGGCGGACGCACCGGTGACGACAGCGGTCTTGTTCTGCGTGGTCATGGGTGGATCTCATTTCTGGGCTGGCGGATGAGTAGAGGGGCCAGAGCGTCGGTCCCGCTTTAGATTACGATAGGTATCTAACGCAGTCCAGTCAACGTCCCCGCCGCCCGCAGTCACCGCCCGCAGTCACCGCCCGCGGTCGGAGGCCGCTAGACGTGAACGCCGGACACCTGGGTCGACGGCCGATCAGGTTCGGATGGAGGATCCTCGGGCACATGGTCGCCGTGGACGGTTTCGGGCCCACTTGTCGCCAAAGAGGCTGAACAGGCTCCGTCCGCCGCTGCGCACGCGCTCCACGGGATTTTGCACCGGCCGTACAGAAAAGGGCCGCTGTGGTCGGGCGCCTCGGCCGCCCCACTTCGCATATGATAGATGCACTCTACTATCTAATGTGGGCAGGTGACTGATGAGTCGCGTTTCGCAAGCACAAGCGCTCGAGAACCGCAGGCGTGCGGTCGCCGCGGCCGCCCAGCTCTTCCGGGAGCGCGGCGTGAACGGCATCAGCGTCGCCGATCTGATGAAGTCCATCGGGCTGACCACGGGCGGCTTCTACAAGCAGTTCCCCTCCAAGGAGGCCCTGGTGACCGAGGCGGCTCAAGCCGCTTTCGGGGACCTTGACCTACTCCTGGCGTCATTCGATACGACCCACGGCGATCACGACACCGCGCGCGGCGCCCTCGTCGACTTCTACCTGTCGGCCGAGCACCGTGACCAGCCCGGCACCGGTTGCCCCACCGCGGGATTCGCAGGGGACGTGGCTCGCGAGCCCACAGCGGGGGAGGTGCGCGAAACGTACGCAGCCGGAGTCGAGGAATTCGCCGCGTGGATGTCCACCGACACCAACGACGGCCTTCCCATGGTGGCCACTCTGGTCGGCGCGATCCTGCTTGCCCGGGCCACAGCAGGCACAGAACTGTCGGAGAAGATCCTCGAGTCGACCCACAAAGCCCTGACCGCACCACAGGGGCCTTGACGGAAATCCTGAACACGAGCTACCCGACTGGGGCCAACACCACGTGATTAAGGGGTTGTTGGCCCGTCAAGGGGATTGGTTGCCATGCGTCGACAAGGACGTACTTCCCGTAACCGATCTCGCGGAGCCCCGCCGCTGCCGTCGTCCTGGCGTCGAGCCGGCGACTGCACGAGACGGTCGCCCCAGCCGTACTCGCGGCCGCCGGCGGTCGGCTACCCGCATCCAGCGACGTCACAACCCTGAACCCAGCAGCAGCTGAGGCCCTCACCCACTCTGCACATAGCCAACGGACGGGCCCCTGGAGCCTGCCGGCACCACGAGCATCGCCACCGATGCCGCAGCAGCGCCGACACTGATCGCCCAGGACGCCGTCGATCCGCTCCTGTCCGCCGAGATCCGCCGCGTGCGCGTCCGCAGCGCGGACATGTGAGCCCTGCGCCTCCTGGACCGCTCCCCCGCCGACAACCGCCGCCGGTGCTCCATGCCCCGCTGCGGCAACCGCACCAAGGTCCGCCTTGACCAGGCCCGTGACAGACGGAGTGGGCACACCGCCCGGAGGCTGAGCCCACCGCCAGACCGAGCCCACGACGAGCCCTGACGCAACCGCGCTCAGCTCACCCGGCGGGTCTCCTACGAAATGCCGGGCCGGGGGCGCTCTCGATGTCTTCCGCCTGCACGGCGTGGCCCCGCTCACAGCGAATCTGGACGTCGACCTGCGCGCCGCATCCGCGATGTCGCGCCAGTACCGCCGACCCCTCCGGGTCGGCGCGGCAACGGTCACCCCACCCCCGCAGCCCCATCACGGCCGGGACCAGAGCCGTTCTCTTGGGCGTGACGAGGACAACCGAGGACGCGTTTCGAAGTCGCTGAAGCGATGCCGGCGTCCCGAAGAGCTTCAGCCCCCGCAACCATGGGCCCCCAACCTATCTGAGTTTACTTTTCTATACTCAGTCGGTAGCGTCATGACCAGCACATCAACCCGGCCGCACGCGACAAACGGGCGCGCAGGAGACCTGCGCGAAGAATCGCATCGACCACTGGAACACCCACACAGAAAGGCGGCCGACATGAAGGCATTCGTCGTCGAGAAGTACGGCAAGGACGGCGTGCGCGCCGCGGAGGTACCCGAGCCCACCGTCGGAGACCGCGACGTCCTGGTCAGCGTGAGGGCCGCCAGTATCAACCCGCTGGACAAGATGGTGCGCAACGGGGAGTTCAAGCAGCTCCTGAAGTACAAGCTTCCGTTCGTGCTCGGCCACGACGTGGCCGGCGTCGTGACGCGGGTCGGCTCCGCCGTACACGGCCTCAAGGCCGGCGACGAGGTCTACGCCCGTCCGCGTGACCTGCGGATCGGAGGCTTCGCGGAGTTCATCGCGATCGACATGGACGATGTCGCGCCCAAGCCGGCCTCCCTCACTTTCCAGGAGGCAGCCGCCGTGCCGCTGGTGGCTCTGGCCGCCTGGCAGATCCTCGTCGACCGTGCCCATGTGAAGCCGGGTCACAAGGTGCTCGTCCACGCCGGTGCCGGCGGCCTCGGCTCGACAGTCATCCAACTCGCCAAGCACCTCGGCGCCACGGTGGCGACGACCACGAACACCGACACCGAAAAGTCGGTCAGGAGCCTCGGCGCCGACGTCGTCGTCGACTACACCAAGGAAGACTTCTCGAAGGTGCTGTCCGGCTACGACCTGGTGTTGGACTCCGTGGGCGGAGCGAACCTCGAGAAGTCGCTGACCGTGCTGAAGCCCGGCGGCCTGGCCATCAGCGTCGTCGGCCCGCCGGACGCCGGCTTCGCCAAGCAGCTCGGCGCCCCCTCCTTCATGGGCCTGGTCATGAGCACCCTCAGCCGCAAGATCCGCAAGCAGGCGAAGGCGCTGGGCGTGCGCTACGAGTTCTTCTTCATGCAGGCCAACGGCTCCCAGCTACGCAAACTCGGCGCCCTCTACGACAGCGGGAAGCTCCGCCCGGTCATCGACAGCACCTTCCCGTTCGACCAGACACTCGAGGCGATGTCGCACGTCGAGCAGAGCCGTACCAAGGCCGGCAAGGTCGTGGTCTCGATGGTGCCGGACAACGACTGAGGCGGTGCCGGCCGCGGAGAGCCGCCGCTGTAGGCGTCTCGGTGCCATTTCGCGGGCCATATGGCTCGCCATGCAGCGCGCCATACGCTTCTACGCCGACCCGAACCCGAGCCGTGGTCAAGCTCCCGCACCCGTTGCGTGTTCGGGAGTGTGATCACGGCGGACGAGCCGCCCCGCCTGCGGGAGCCCGCCCAGGCAGAGACACGAGGACTTCCCGGGTCGGGGAGACGCACCTACGGCGCGCAGCTCTCGACTCTCATGACTCACGCATGACTGACTACAGTCAGAGCGCCTTCCGCTCCCGCTTCCGTGACAACCTGGTCGGCGGGCCCGCGCTCCCGTCTCCTTGAAGCGCGCCCCTCCCCCACGACCAGCCCCTTGCGCGAGGCAATGCCCTCCTCACGGTGGACCTGCTCAGGACGGCAGCGTCCGTCCTCCGAGCGACGCACGTTGCCAGTTGGGCGTGCGGTCCTTGTCGACGAGGGCAGCACGAACCCCCTCCAGAAAGTCCGGCGTGCGGATGGTCGTGCGCGTGAGGGCGAGTTCGGCGCCGAGGCACTCGCGCAGCGTGCGCTGCCTGCCCCGGGCCAGCAGGGCGTGAGTGATCTCCAGGCTCTGCGGCGAGGCGGACTCCAGGGCGGCCAGCGCGGCTGCCGCCCAGGGGGTGTCGAGGTGGCGCAGGCGTTTCTCGATCTCGCCGAGGGATGGCGCGCCGAACGCCCAGTCCACGTCCCCGCGTACCTCCGCCAGTCCGCTCTCCGCCACCGGGGAACGGCCGGCGAGGCGGTTGAGGACGATGTCCACAGTGTCGCCGGGGTTGTCGGCCAGGGCATCCCCGACCCCCTCCAGCGCGTCCGCGGGAACGAAGTGTGTGGCCAGCCCCGTGTACAGGGCGTCGGCCGCGTCGAGCCGGTGCCCCGTCAGTCCCAGGTACATGCCGAGCGCGCCGGGCAACCGCGGCAGAAAGCAGCTTGCCCCGACATCCGGGAAGAACCCGATCCCGGTCTCGGGCATCGCCAGCACCGCGCGCTCGGTGACGACGCGGAAGCTGCCGTGGACGGACAGACCGAGGCCGCCGCCCATGCACAGGCCGTCGATGAGCGACACGACCGGCACCGGATATTCGGCGATCCGGGCGTTGAGCCGGTACTCGGAGGCGAAGAACAGCTCACTGGCCTCGGCATCCCCGGCGAGGCTGTGCTCGCGGATCGTGCGGATGTCTCCACCGGCGCAGAACGCCTTCGTGCTGGTACTGGCAAGCATCACAGCGGACAGCGGTGTGTGCTCCCACTCGGCGAGCACACGGTCGATGGCGACGACCATGCCTGTCGTCAGGGCGTTGAGGGCCTTGGGGCGGTTCAGCAGGATGCGGCCGACGCCCCTGTGGACGTCGGCGAGAATCTCGACCGCTGCGGTATCAGTCATCGGTCGTCATCTCATCATCTCGTCATCCGCGGACCTGGCTGTCGTGGCCATGACGTTCCTCACTCGCCGGGTGTCAGGCGTAGATCTGCGCGTAGAGATCCTGGATCTCGTCCGTGGTGGGTAGGACGGGGTTGTTGGCGGGGGATCCGGACGCGAGCGCCTGCTCGGCCATGAGGGGCAGCAAGCGGAACCACTCGTCCTTGTCGATGCCGTGGGCTCGGGGGGTGGGCACCTCAAGATCCTGGCACAGGGTGCGGAGCGCCTCCACGAGCATGTCGGCGGCCCAGGCGTCACTGTCACCGTCGGTGGCGGCTCCGAGGGCGCGGGCGCAGTCGGCGTACCGGCTCGCGGCGGCGGGCACGGAGAACGCTGTCACCGCGGGGAAGAGCATCGCGTTCGACAGACCGTGGGCGACGTGGAAGTGAGCGCCGATCGGGCGGCTCATGCCGTGCACGAGCGCCACGCTGGAGTTGGAGAAGGCGATGCCGGCCTGGGTCGCGGCGAGCATCATCGCCTCGCGAGCCTCGGTGTCTGTCCCGTCGGCGTAGACGCGGCGGAGGTGTTGGCCGATGGTCCGGATCGCGTTCAGGGCAAGGCCGTCGGAGAACGGATTGGCCTTACGGCTCACGTACGCCTCGACGGCATGAGTGAGCGCGTCGACGCCGGTGTCGGCGGTCAGCCGGGGCGGCATCGACAGGGTCAGTTCGAAGTCGACGACGGCGGCGACCGGCAGGAACGCCGGCCCCGGACAGAGCATCTTCTCGTCCGTGGCGCTGTCGGTGATGATGGTGAACTGGGTCGCCTCCGAGCCACTGCCCGCGGTCGTCGGTACCGCGATCACCGGAAGCGCCGGGCCGAGGTTGGTGTGCGGGGCCTTGTAATCCCGCATCTGCCCGCCCTGGACGCCCAACAGGCCCAGGGCCTTGGCGGTGTCCATCGGGCTGCCGCCGCCGAATCCGATCACCGAGTCCGCCCTGTGCTCGCGCAGCACGGTCAGGCCCGCGTCGAGCGAGTCGGTCGTCGGATCCGGGACGGTGCCGGCGAACAGGTGCGGCCGCAGTCCGGCATCCCTCAGCGTCGCCATCAGTCGCTCCGCGGCACCGGTCCCGGCGAGGAATCCGTCCGTCACCAGCAGGGGGCGGTGCAGGCCCAGCCCCCGGACGACGTCGCCCAGCTCGCCGACGGCGCCGCCGCCGACGCGCAGGATCCGCGGGAGGGAAATGCTGGCAACCATGGCGGCCCTCTCAGCAAGAACGGCGGGGCATGTCGCGCCCGCTGCCCCGACTGTGCGGTCCCGCGCCGTGTGCAATCAACCACCAATAGCGCACATCCGCTGTGCAGAAATGCAGATAGCGTCGAGCCGTGCACTCCCACTCCCCTGACGAGAACCCTGCCCCGCATCCGACCGGCTCCCATCGATCCGTCGATCCACGCAAACTCCGCGCGGACGACCTGCGCTACCTGCTCGCGCTGTCCCGTACCGGACGCCTGGTGACAGCCGCCGACGCCCTCGGCGTGGACCACACCACCGTGTCACGCCGTATCGCCGCATTGGAGAAGAGCATCGGCCTGCGCCTCATCGAACGGGGCACGGAGGGATGGACGCTGACGGACATCGGACGAGCCGTCTCGGAGAACGCACGCGCGATCGAGGAGGCCGTCGACCGCGTCGTCGACACCGTGGCGGGCCAGGACTCGCCGTCCCTGCACGGTACGGTGCGCGTCAGCGCGCCCGACGGCTTCGGCACCGCCTTCGCCACACCCGCCCTCGTACGGGTGCGCCGCAGGCACCCCCGGCTCCAGGTGGAACTCATCACCGCGACACGGCAGCTCACCCTCCGCCCGTCCGGTTTCGATCTCGCTCTCGTCATCGGCGTTCCCTCCAGCAGCCGCCTGGTGACCGAGCACCTCACCGACTACACGCTGGGGCTCTACGCCTGTGACGACTACCTCACGCAGTACGGCCGGCCGGAGACGGTGGCCGAACTGCGCGAGCACCCGCTCATCTTCTACATCGAGTCGATGCTGCAGGTCGGCGACCTCGACATCGAACGCCACCTTCCCGGAATGACCCCGGCGTTCTCCTCGACGAACGTCTTCGCCCAGCTCGAAGCAACCCAGCAGGGGGCCGGCATCGGCGTCCTGCCGGCCTTCCTGACCCAGCGGACGAACCTGCGCAGGCTGCTCGCCGACGAGATCGACATCCGGCTCCCCATCACCCTGGCCGTCCGCCGCGAGGCCGTGACGCACCCCGCCGTACGGGCCCTGTGGACCGCTCTACGGCACGAGGTCGCCGACCGGACGGCCGAACTGATGCCGGAGTGAGCGTCCGCCGATCTCACCCTCCGGTTCCGTGGCCGATGCACGACTACAACCTTCCACATGTGCCGTCGGCAGCCATGCACGCATCGTCGGAGGCCCAGGATGCGCTCGACGCGGCGATTTCACCGGGCACAACGACGGTGCCAAGTGCGCAGCAGCACAGCCCTCCCGGGTGATTTCACCCTCAGCTGAGTTTACTTTCTTACACTCAGCCAATAGCGTCATGGCCAGCACATCAAGCCGGCTGCCGCGAGGGAACCGGCACGGCACCCGCCTGAGAAGGAGCACCACCATGGGAGTAAGCCCAGAGGCACAGCAGTTCGCGGAGTTCCTCGCGAGTGTGAGCGCGAAGTCGTCGACACCGGGCCTCGACCTGGCTGTCGTCCGCGACATCGTCGACTCGAACCACAAGGCGTCCACAGAGCCGGAAGGCGTCACCTACGCCGAGGTCGACGCGGGCGGCGTCCCCGCTCTGTGGGCGATCCCCGAGGGTGCCGATCCCGACAAGGCGCTGCTCCACTTCCACTTCGGCGGATCCGTCACCGCCTCCATGCACTCGGACCGCAAGGCCGCCGGCCATATCGCGAAGGCGGCCGGCGCCCGCTCGCTCGTCGTGGACTTCCGCCTGGCGCCCGAACACCCCTACCCGGCGCAGCTCGACGACGCCGAGACGGCCTACCGGTGGCTGCTCTCCCAGGGCTACCAGCCGCACAACATCGGCAGCACCGGCCACTCCATCGGCGGCACCCTCGCGGTCCTGCTCCCGCTGCGCCTGCTCGCCAAGGGCGAGGCCACCCCGGGCGCGATCGTCAGCGTCTCGCCGTGGACCGACCTCACCATCCAGAACCCGTCGGTGGACGAGAACGAGGACAACGACAAGATGCTCAGCCGGAACACCCTCGAACTCTTCCGAGGAGCCTGGCTGCAGGACCCCACCGTGGACTTCACCGACCCCGCGATCAGCATCGCGAACGCCGATCTGACCGGCCTGCCGCCCACGACCGTCCACTACGGCGAGTACGAGACCCTCGCCGACGACGGCGCCCAGCTCGGCCGCCGACTCGCGGACTTCAAGGTCATCTCCGAGGTCCACCCGATGCCCGAAGGCCAGCACTCCTTCGTCCTGGGCGCCGGGCGCGTACCCGAGGTGGACCAGGCGATCCAGCAGATGGGCCAGTGGCTCCGCAAGCACCTCGGCGCGTGAGCAGCAGCTGCACCTGACGGCCGGGTGGCGTCTGCCGGCCAGACCGCCCCCACCACCGCGATGCCGGTGACCGGTCCGCCGGTCTCCGGCATCCTGCTCGACCATGCCGGGCGGCATGCGGTACTTGTGTCCCACACTGTTTCCGCACGCAGCACCACCACCGTCCCTCGATGCCACGAAGGAGTGCGCGACGCGATGGGAACGTACGAGGACGTCTTCCGTGCCAGTACCGAGGACCCGGAGAGCTTCTGGCTGAAGGCGGCTGAGGGCATCGACTGGGATGTCACTCCGCAACGCGCCCTGGACTCCTCGGGCGCCCCTTTCTACCGCTGGTTTCCCGACGGGCGGCTCAACGTCTGTTTCAACGCGCTCGACCGGCACGTCGAGGCCGGCCGCGGCGAACAACCCGCGCTCGTCTACGACTCCCCCGTGACCGACACCCGCCGCACCTACACCTACGCGCAACTGACGGACGAGGTGGCGGCCTTCGCCGGAGCACTCGCACAGCTCGGCGTGGGACACGGCGACCGCGTGGTGATCTATATGCCGATGGTCCCCGAGGCAGCCGTCGCGATGCTGGCCTGCGCTCGGATCGGCGCCGTCCACTCGGTCGTCTTCGGCGGATTCGCCCCGCGCGAGCTCGCCCTCCGCATCGATGACGCGGCCCCCAAGGTGATCGTCTCCGCCTCCTGCGGCATCGAGGGCAAGCGGGTCATCGCGTACAAGCCGCTGCTGGACCAGGCGATCGAGCTCGCCGTCCACAAGCCGGAGAAGAGCGTGATCCTGCAACGCCCGCAGGAGCCGGCCGCGCTGGGGCCGGACGATCTCGACTGGGCCGAGCTGGTCGCCGCCGCGCCGCCGGCCGACTGCGTTCCCGTCCCCGCCACCGATCCCCTCTACATCCTCTACACGTCCGGAACGACCGGAAAACCCAAGGGAGTCGTGCGTGACTGCGGCGGCTACGCGGTCGCACTGAACTGGTCGATGGGCGCCGTGTACGACGTGGGCCCGGGCGAGACGATGTTCACCGGCTCCGACGTCGGCTGGGTCGTCGGGCACTCGTACATCGTCTACGCGCCCCTGCTGGCCGGCGCGACGACGGTCCTGTACGAGGGCAAGCCGGTCGGCACTCCGGACGCGGGCCAGTTCTGGCGCGTCGCCGCCGAATACCGGGCCAAGACCATGTTCACGGCGCCCACCGCCTTCCGGGCCATCCGCAAGGAGGACCCCACGGGGACACTCACCGCGGACTACGACCTCTCCCACCTGCGCTATCTCTTCCTCGCCGGCGAGCGCCTCGACCCCGAGACCTATCACTGGGCGAGTGCCCTGCTGGGCGTCCCGGTGATCGACCACTGGTGGCAGACCGAGACGGGCTGGCCCATCGTCGCCAACCCTGTGGGCATCGAGACCGCTCCCCTCAAGCCCGGCTCGCCCACCCGCCCCTTGCCGGGCTGGGACGTCCGCGTCCTTGACCCCTCCGGCGAGCCGGTGCCCGCGGGTGTCGACGGTGCGATCGTCGTGAAGCTGCCCCTGCCGCCCGGCGCGCTCCCCACGCTCTGGAACGACGACGACCGCTACGTCGCCTCCTATCTCTCCGCCTATGACGGCTACTACCTCACCGGCGACAGCGGCCACATCGACGACGACGGCTACGTCTTCGTCATGGGCCGCACCGACGACGTCATCAACGTCGCCGGTCACCGGCTGTCCACCGGCAGCATGGAAGAGGCCCTGGCCGCCCACCCCGACGTCGCCGAATGCGCCGTCATCGGCGTCGCCGACGAACTCAAGGGACAGATCCCGCGCGGCTTCGTCGTCCTGAAAGCAGGCAGCAACCGGGAACCGAGCAAGGTCGAGGCCGAACTCGTCCGACTCGTACGCGAACGCATCGGCGCCGTCGCCTCACTCAAGGACGTCACGGTCGTCGCCGCCCTGCCCAAGACCCGCTCGGGCAAGATCCTGCGCAAGACCATGCGCGGTATCGCCGATGGCCATGACGAACCCATCCCCTCCACGGTGGACGACCCGGGCGTCATCGAGACACTGCGCCCGGTCCTCCGCCGCGCCGGTCACACCCCGTGAACGGCTGACAGCGACCTGGCCGACGGTGAGCGACCGCGTCCACCGGACTCCGCGGCACAGCCCGTCGGCCAGGGCGGCGGTACCTTTTGATTATGGGAACCGACGCCCATGCCTTCCTCAGCGATCTCGCTCGGGGCCTCGCACCCCGAGCGGATCAATTGGGCGACGTGGTGCTGCAACACCTGCTCAGCGAGCTTCCCGAGGTGTGGAAGTACGAGGACATCGCCGCCGTGGCGCCGGTGGCGTTGTCCGAACACATCGCCACCGTTCTGGATTTCCTCGAGCGCGGCCCCTTGATCTGACCGAGGTCACGACGCCGCCCGCCGCCATCGAGTTCGCCTGCCGACTCGCTGATCACGGGGTGCCGATCAGCCAGCTCCTTCGCGTCTATCGGCTCGTCCACGCGGGTCTGCTTGATCAGCTCTACGCAGAGACAACCCGTGTCGCCGGGTCCCAACAGCTGGCCAACGACGACGGTCACCCTGAGCGCGATGGGCTTCGAGTACGTCGATCGCACGGCGGAACAGGCTGTAGCGGCCTACCAGAGGGAACGCGACCGCTGGCTGCAACGACGGCTGATCGTGATCAACGAGGCCGGGACACGGATCGGGACCACCCTGGACACCACCCGCACCGCGCAGGAACTGGCGGACGTCGGTGCCGACCACCTCGCCGACCTCGTCACCGTCGACCTCCTTTGCTCCGCCCTCCAGGAGGAGGGGACGTACCCCGTGGCCGATCCTGCGACGCTCCGCCGCATCGCCCACGCTGTCTCGGACAGCTGCCCTGACCCGGCAGTAGCCACAGGGCAGACGTTCACCTACCCGGAAGAATCGGAGCCGGCTCGCGTACTGGCCACCGGACAACCGTTCCGGCTCCGCATCACCGCCGACGACATCCCCCCATGGCTGGCGATGTCGGCGGACCACGAGCTCGCCCTGCGGGCCATGGGCCTGCGCTCCATACTCCTGGTCCCGCTGTGGGCCCGTGGAAGCCCGCTGGGACTCGCACAGTTCGTCCGCCGTCGAACGGCGGAGCCCTTCGATGACGACGAGCTGCTGCTGGCCCAGGAGATCGCGTCCAGAGCGGCGGTGAACATCGACAACGCCCGTCGCTACACCCAGGAGCGTTCCACCGCTCTCACCCTCCAACGCAGCCTGCTGCAGCACCACGTGCCGGAGGAGTCCTCCGTCGAGACGGCATCGCGCTACCTGCCCAGCGGATCGCGAGCGGGCGTGGGGGGCGACTGGTTCGACGTGATACCGCTCTCCGGAGCCCGCGTCGCTCTCGTCGTGGGCGATGTGATCGGTCACGGCCTGCATGCCGCGGCAACCATGGGCCGACTACGGACGGCCGTCCGCACCCTGGCGGACATCGACCTGACACCCGACGAACTGCTCACCCACCTCGACGACGTGGTCATCCGCCTGCAGCGCGAGGAGGAACGGGGTACGGACGAGATCAGCGCCACCTGCCTGTACGCGGTCTACGACCCTGTTTCCCGCACGTGCTCCCTGGCCAGCGCCGGACACCTTCCGCCGGCCGTGGTGACTCCCCCGACGGCTGACGACGATGCCTCCGGATCCGGCGCGGTCGACCTCCCGGAACTGCCGATCGGCCCACCCCTGGGCCTGGGTGGACTCCCCTTCGAAACCGCCCAGTTCGAACTGGCACCGGGCAGTCGGCTGGTGCTGTTCACCGACGGCCTCGTCCAGAGCCCCTCTCGTGACCTCGAGACCGCCCTCGCACTGCTGCGCGACGTTCTCGCCCGAGCACCGGCGTCCCTCGAGGAGACCTGCGACGAACTGCTCTCCACACTGCTGCCCAGCCGCCCCGCTGACGACGTCGCCCTCCTTGTGGCACAAACCGCAGCTCTTGACGCCGATCACGTCGCCTCGTGGGACCTCCCCAGCGACCCGACCGTCGTCTCCGAGGCCCGCGTCCACGCATCCGATCAGCTGATCGCCTGGGGTCTGGAAGAACTGGCCTTCACCACCGAGCTCGTGGTCAGCGAACTGGTGACGAACGCCATCCGCTACGGCAAGAGCCCCATCCAACTGCGGATGATTCTTCAATCCGCCCTGACGCGCGAAGTGTCAGACGCCAGCAGCACCTGCGCCGCGCCCGGGTCTTCGACGAGGGCGGCCGCGGCCTGCTCCTCGTCGCCCAGCTCACCGAACACTGGGGCACGCGGCACAACCGCGAGGGCAAGGTCATCTGGGCGGAGCAGCTGATTCCCGTCTCTCTTGCCGAAGTGTCGTCCGCAGTGGTGTGAGGTTCTGCGAGATGCAGGGGGATGTCAGCGGTGTTGGGTCCAGTGCCCAGTGCCCGCTGTCGCGAGAGTGGCGACACCGGGTCGTGACGACCGTCCACCGCCCCCGGGGCCCCGCCACGCTGGAGCACTGCCGCCCCCGCCGCCTGATGCCTCTGAGCGCCACATCGGTAGTCACGTACATCATCCGAGTTCACGTATGGAAACACGGAGGAAAGCCGAGGCCGGTGCCGCCTGGGGAGCTTCGTTACGGCGAAAACGGTCCGGCGCGGAAGACAATCGTTTACAGAAGCAATGTACCGACCGGGCACCGGGGCGCCGGGATCGCGATCGTGGCGCCATAGCGCTCACCGCGACGCGAACCAGCACGCAATTCGCCTTCTCCACGGTTCAGCCTTCCCGGACCCTTGCCACGTCGCCACGGGACCCCTATCGTCGCCGAGCAGAAAGCGCTTTCTCGGGGCCGGGGACCGTTCCGAGGAGGTCGACCGTCGCGGTGGGCGCCGCGACTTGTGCACGAGCCGCCAGCGATCCGGCACGGGGCTGTCCTGCGACATCGACGTGCCGTCGAACGAAAGGCCCCCGAGCCACGCGAGGAGCAACGGGGTGCCCACTCGGTTCGAATTGACGGTTCACCGACAATTCTTCGCCATGTGCGGCAGCAACTTAAGGCCAGGTCAAACGAAGAATCAGGAGACATCCATGCAAAGAAGAGCCGCCCTACGACTTTCCGCCGCATCAGCGGCGATGGCACTCGCGGCCGGCGTCGGCGTCGTGCTGTCGATGCCGGAGGCATCCGCGGCGACCGGTTCCGCAACCGGGTACGCCACCCAGAACGGTGGTACCACCGGTGGAGCCGGCGGCAAGACGGTGCGGGCCACCACGGGAACCGCGATCCACGCGGCCCTGTGCGGCCGAGCCAGCAGCAGCACGCCGATCGTCATCGAGGTCGAGGGCACCATCAACCACGCCAACACCGCCAAGGTGTCGGGCGAGAGCTGCAACACCGCCGCCGGAGTGCTCGAGCTGAAGCAGATCAGCAACGTCACGATCGTCGGCGTGGGCAGCGGAGCCGTTTTCGACCAGCTGGGCATTCACCTCCGTGAGGCCAGCAACATCATCATCCAGAACGTGACGGTCAAGAACGTGAAGAAGTCGGGATCGCCTACTTCCAACGGCGGTGACGCCATCGGCATGGAGAGGGGGGTGCGTAACGTCTGGGTCGATCACACGACTCTGGAAGCGTCGGGCGGGGAGTCGGAAGGGTACGACGGCCTCTTCGACATGAAGGACAACACCCAGTACGTGACGCTGTCGTACAGCATCCTGCGCAACTCCGGACGCGGCGGTCTGGTCGGCTCCAGCGAGAGCGACCTCTCGAACGGGTACATCACCTACCACCACAACCTCTACCAGAACATCGACTCCCGCGCGCCCCTGCTGCGCGGCGGAACGGCCCACATCTACAACAACCACTACGTGAACCTCAACGAGTCCGGCATCAACTCCCGTGCCGGGGCGCGCGCCAAGGTGGACAACAACTACTTCGAGGACTCCAAGGACGTCCTGGGCACCTTCTACACGGACGCGGCCGGCTACTGGCAGGTCAGCGGAAACGTCTTCGACAACGTGACCTGGTCGAGCCCCGGCACCGAGAACCACCCCGCCGGACCCAACCCGCAGTCCAACACCACGGTCAGCATTCCTTACGGCTACACGCTCGACCCCGCCGCGTGCCTGCCGAACGTCGTGAGCCGCACGGCCGGAGCCGGCAAGGGTCTCCAGGTGTCGAACGGCAACTGCACCGTGTAGGCACCTAGGTCGGCCCCGACCACCCGCCCACGTCCTGTACACCCGTCCCACCCCCAGCCCGACCTCCGGTCCGACCCAGCCCAGCGGTATCAACCTGAGCCGGGCCGGACCGGACGGCTCTCGGGATCCGACAGCCAAGACGCTCCAGACGACTGACGAAACCCAGCCGACGACCCCCAACTCCCGGCCGGCCAGGGCTCCGCGGGACATGGCCGCCCGTTCTGCCATCGGCTCCGCCGCCACGACGAAGCGCTTCGCGTGTTGTGCTGCTGACAGCCGCGATCGGCGCCCCCGGAAAACGGTTCGACGGCTTCGCGGAGTCCTGGCACAGTGGCGCACCATGGCGAACGTCGAGCTCCTGACCGCCGCAGACGTGCAGCTCATGCAGGGTCTGGCGCAGCGTGTCACCGCCACCCGCCCGGACCTGGTGAACAGCGACGCGACGTTCGGCGAGCTGGCCTGGAACTGGGGCAAGGGGCACGCCGGCGACGGCGCGAGCCGGCCGCGTCGGCTGTGGTTCTCCGGCGGTGAGCTGGTGGCGTGGAGCTGGGCCCATCTTCCGCACCAGGTCAGGCGGAGCGACGGGTCGGTGAAGGACGTCACCAGCGCCTATCTCGCGTATCAGGTCCATCCCGACCACGCCGGGCTGGTTGACGAGGTGATCGACTGGTACGACGGTACGGCGGCGGGCATCGAGCGTACGGTGATGCCGAGCGCCGCCGATGAGTTCGCCCTGAAGCGATGGGCGGCGCACGGCTACGAGACCGACCCGGCCTCGCTCGGTGACGCCGGGTCCTGGACCCAGCTCAACGAGCGGGACCTCACCGACGTCGAACAGCCGGTACTGCCAGACGGATTCCGGTTCCGTACCGCCGACGAGGCCGGGCCGAAGGCCGCGGTCCAGGCCCATCTGGACGCCTGGGCTCCCTCGACGTACTCGGCCGAGGCCTACCAGGGCGTCCGGCAGACGGCGACGTATCGCGGCGACCTGCACATCCTGGTGGAGGCGCCGGACGGAACGATGGCATCCTCGACGATCATGTGGCTCGACGAAGCGAACAGGACCGCTGAGTTCGAGCCGGTCGGGACGCATCCGGACTACCGGCGTCTGCGGCTGGCAAGGGCGATGCTGCTGCACGGGATGCATCTGGCGCGGGCGGCCGGGGCCACTCATATGACGGTCGCCTGCCTGGGTGCGCCGGGGCATCCCCAGGCGCGCGGCCTTTACTACAGCGTCGGATTCCGGGAGCTCACGCGGGACGCGCCGCTCATCAAAACCAAGACCGCGGGCTGAGCACTGGTCGTTCGGGTAGGCGCCGGCCAAGCCAGGGTTCGGGCCACGAGGAGTCCGCGTTGACGCGCGAGCCGGCGCGTACGGTGCCGCTGTTCCGATTACAGGTCCTGGTGGCCATCAGCGGAGCCGCTGGAAAGCTACGCCCGGTGCAGCGCACCGACCGTGGACCGAACCGGCGTCACCACGTCAGGGTCAGCGAACCTCGGACCGGCAGGGTGTGCCAGCGGTCGGCGTACTCGTCGAACCGGAACACGATCCGGTCGACCACCGAAGGGATCTCCCGCGCCGTCACATACGCCGGCAGCTCCCGCGCCTGGCCGTGCCGCACCTCCCATACGGGTACGGCGATGCCCGCCAGCTCCTCCGACCTGGCCATGTCGGCCTTCGCCTGAGGGGACGACTGCACTCGCTTCGACTTGCGACGCCGGGCGGCCTTGGCGCGCTCCGCGGGGTCGGCGGGCCAGAACAGGCCGTTGTCACCGGCGGCCAGCCGCCCGTAGACCCCGAGCTCGATGCCCGCCTCCGCCTCGACGAGGAAGTGCACCAAGTCATGAGGAAGATACGGATGCCCCCCGGGCCCGTTGCGCGGGGCGAGCGCGGCACCGGTCTCGCGGTGCACGGCGATGTCGTAACTCGTACCGGGCCCCTTGGTGAAAACAACGCGCATGCCCTGCACGCTAGGTCCTGTCTGGAGCTCGGATCAGGAGTTCGGTAGATCGCCTGCGCGCGGGGGCTCGGTCTTGATAGGCCGTCAGTCATGGCGCGAGGCGATCTCACCGATGAGCAGTGGGCCCTGATCGAGCCCCATCTCCCGATTGCCGCGGTTGGGCCCATCCCCGACCTGCGGAAACATTTCAACGCGGTGATGTGGCGGTTCCGGACCGGTAGCCCCTGGCGTGACCTGCCGACCGAGTTCGGGCCCTGGCAGAGCGCGTACGACCGCTTCCGGATCTGGGCGACGCGTGGCGTCTTCCAGGACCTGATGCACACAGTGATCGCCGAGGCCGCTGCCCGCGGCCAGGCTGATCTGGGCCTGGTCAGCGTGGACTCTGCGACCGCCCGGGCCCACCACCACGCCGCCGGGATGGCCCTGGACCCCGAGCAGTTGGCGGCCTTGGAAATGGCCGTCGAGGCCGAAAAGGGGGCGAGGACAAGGAGCAAAGAACGCAGGACGGACAGGCCGAGGACGAGGCGCGCGTCGAGCGGCGACGGGTCCACCGACGACACCGGGCCCGCTTGAAAGCCGCCGAGCTGGGGCGTTCCCGGGGCGGACTGACGAGCAAGATCCAAGTGGCGGCCGACCGACGCTGTCGCCCGCTTGCGTTCGTCCTCACGCCCGGGCAGGCCGGCGACAGTCCGCAGTTCGCCCCGGTCCTGGAACGGGTGAAAGTGCGCGGCCCGGTCGGGCGCCCGCGGACCCGGCCGGATGCAGTGGCCGCGGACAAGGCGTACTCGTCCCGACGCAACCGCCGCTACCTGCGACAACGCGGGATCCGAGCCGTGATCCCGGAGAAGGCCGACCAGGCTGCGAACCGCAAGAAGCGTGGCAGGGCCGGCGGGCGGCCAGTCTCGCACGACGCGACACTCTACAAAGAGCGCAACACCGTGGAACGGTGCATCAACCGGCTGCGGAACTGGCGCGGTATCGCTACCCGGTACGACAAGACCCCGGAGAGCTACGAGGCCGGACTGCACCTGTGTGGTGCGATGCTCTGGCTCCGCAGCATCGCACCACACTCGTGATTCGAATTCCAGACAGGGCCTAGGTGGACTGCCCGTCGTACGCACCTGGTTTTCCAGTGCGTGTGGCGGGCTCGCCACCGGTGTTGCGGCAGTCGCGACGCCTCAAGGGCTGAGAACGGACACGGAGATATCTGCCGCGCTTGCGCAGGGCGATCGACGGTGCCCGGGCTGCCGGCATCCCCGTGATCTACGTGGTGATCGGGTTACGGCCAGGGTGACGTCGTGGTTACCAAGAGGCGTGGGAGCGCGTTCTCGGGCAGCGACCTCGACCTGGTACTCAGGGCTCGCGACATCGACAGCCTTGTTCTCACCGGCATTGCCACCAGCGCTGTAGTGCTGTCCACCCTGTGGCACGCCATCGACCCGGACTTCGGCCTCACCGTCCTGGCAATGCCTGCCTCGACACCGACCCCGAGGTGCACACGATGCTCATCGAAAAGCTCTTCCCGCAGTGGGCAGATGTCCTCACAGTCGAGGACTGGCTCAAAGCCATCGCGCGGCAATAGCGGGAGGCGGTTCGGACCCTCGTGTGCGTGTCGAGACGGCATCGTCTTCCGCGCTGCCGACATGGAGCGAGCCAGGCGATCGGACTCGGTGCCGGTCTCGATGAGGGTGGCCGAGTTGCGCCGTGCCGGGTGGATTGAGCGGTTGGGGGACTGGGCGCGCAGCGGCGAAGTGACCGGCATGGCCGGCGCCTTAGCCGATGCGGGCTCCTGCGCCGCCGACACGGACGCGCCGGTCACCCGCGCGGAGCGTCACCGTGAGTTCGCCAGGGCGTCCCAGATCCTCGCCCTGGTGCAGGGTGAGGACGGCATCCTCGGGGACCAGGCCGAACTCACGGGCGTACGCGCCGAACGCGGCGGCCGCGGCCCCGGTCGCCGGGTCCTCGACGACGCCGCCGACGGGGAACGGGTCACGGACATGGAAGACGGTGGCCGACTCCCGCCACACCAGCTGGACCGTGGTCAGGTCCAAGCGGTGCATCAGAGCTTCGAGGCGCGGGAAGTCGTACGCGAGATCTGCGAGGCGGGCACGTGTCGCCGCCGCGAGAACGAGATGGCGGGCGCCGGCGAACGCGATACGGGGCGGGAAGGCCGGGTCGAGATCGGTGGCCGGCCAGCCGAGCGCGGCGAGGGCCTCCGCGAGGTCGGCGTCGGCGATCTCCTCGATGTGCGGCTCCACGCTGGTGAGCGTGGCCCTGACGGTCCCGCCTTCCTCGGTCACCTCCACCGGCACGGTGCCGGCCCGCGTCGCGAACACCAGCTCGCCCGGGCCCATCCGCTCGGCGAGCGCGACGGCGGTCGCGACGGTGGCGTGCCCGCAGAACGGCACCTCGGCCTTGGGACTGAAGTAGCGGATGCTGTACGCGCGCCCCTCCTGGCCGCCGAGGCCTTCCGGGGGCGCGGTCAGGAACGCGGACTCCGAGTATCCGAGCTCGGCGGCGATGGCCAGCATGTCGCTGTCGTCCAGGGCGGTGGCGTCCAGAACGACGCCGGCGGGGTTTCCGCCGTCGGGGGCACTGGAGAAGGCGGTGTAGCGCAGTACCTCGGGTCGCGGCGCGTTCGTCGTCATGCTCGCGGCAACGCGGGGCGGGCCTGCGGCTATTCCTGGACGGGCGGACCGCTGCACACCTACACGGCGATCTCGTCCAGGAGGTGAGGGCCGTTGTTGCGGACGTTGTTGACGGATGGGGAGACCGGCCGGGCGTCCAGGTGGCCGTCGGCGGGCTGAGTGAGCAGGGCGCGCAGGTCGTCCGGGTCCTGGTGGTGGGGGTCGAGCCACGCGTCGTAGTGGTCCGGTGGGAGGGCGAGCGGCATGCGGGGGTGGACTCGGCCGGCCGCGTCGGTGGCCTCGGTGGTGAGGATGGTGCAGGTCACCAGCCAGGCGGCAGGGTCGTCGTCCCGCTGGATCTCCGGGTTGCGCCAGTACTCGTACAGGCCGGCGAGCGCCATGACCTGCTCGTCCTCTGGATGGATGAAGTACGGCTGTTTGCGGGTCTTGCCGGTGGCGGGGTCCTTGGCCTCCTCCCACTCGTAGAAACCGTCGGCCGGCAGCAGGCAACGGCGGCGGGCGAATGCGCGGCGGAAGGCGGGTTTCTCGTGCACGGTCTCGACTCGCGCGTTGATCATCCGCGCGCCGATCTTCAGGTCTTTCGCCCAGGAGGGCACCAGGCCCCAGCGCAGCGGCCGCAGCTCACGCTCCGCCGCTTCGGCATCGTCCTTCTCGCGTGGGACGCGCTCGAGGACAGCCCACACGTTGTCGGTCGGGGCGACGTTCCAGTTCGGCGCCAGTGCCTCCTCGGCACGCCAGTCGGTGACCTGGAAGAGCTGGACCAGGTCCTCGGGGCTGCGAGTGGAGGCGTAGCGACCGCACATACAGACCACTGTGCCACCGCCTCCTCAGCCCGCAAGCACGCTGGTGCATGTCGCGTGGATGGATGTCCGGACCACACCGCTGGTGGCAGTTCCTCCGACGAAGCCGCGAAGGACTCGGCCGCTGTCGCGGAGACCGCGGCGGACTCCAAGGACTCCAAGGATCCCAAGGACTCCAAAGGCGTCAGCGGCTCGTTCACGACCGGCACCGTCACCTGTCTGGCGCCGGGCAAGTACATCGTGGCGGTCACGGACAAGGACGACAGCAGACGGCCATGGTGGTCAGCCGGGCAGCCCCCAGCGCGGTGCCTCTTCGTTCGGCTCGACAGGCGTGATCCTCAGGTCGGGACGGTCGCCCCTGGCGGTGATGAGCGCCGACTCCCCCTTGCGCAGGGCGACTTGGATCGCACCGTCGCCCACGGACGCGTACCGCAACCGGCGTCCCGTGCCGTCCCGTACCTCGATCGGGCCGGTGATGCCATGCCGTACGACGCAGGGGGCGCCCGCCTCGCTGTGCAGCCGGATCCAGCGGGTCACCCCGTCCTTGCGTACGGCACTGAGCAGGAAGGCTCCCTGGGTACGGAAGTTGTGCACTGTCAGATCCGCCCAGGCAGCCGGCAGCGCGGGGAAGACACGGATGATGCCGCCCCAGGACTGGCAGACCATGTCGTGCAGGGACTGGGCGGCCGAGAGGGGGGTCTCGATGACCGGGCCCGTTTCCTGGTACATGGTGTTGGGCTGGATGAAGCGGGTCATCAGCTGGCCCAGGTAGCTGAGCGCGTCCTCGCCCTTGCCCAGCAGCGCCGACATCGAGGCGGCGCCGGTGAACGTGTAGCCCTGGAGGGCGCCTTCGAAGCCCACCCAGTGGGCCAGTGACTTCTCGATCAGCGCCCTCTCCTCGGGCGTGCGGCCGGTCAGTTCGTACAGCGGGTAGACGGCCAGGAGATGCGAGTAGTGGCGGTGCGACTTGGCGAAGGGTATGTCCGCGCCGATCATGAAGCCGTTGCCGTCGGCCGGATAGTCGGCCCGTCTGGCCAGGACCTCGCGCCAGCGCGGTGCCGACTCGTCGTCGATCCGCAGGAGTTCGGCGGATTCGAGGAGCGTACGGCAGCCCCACGTGAGCAGCATCAGGTCGTAGTTGCAGTCCCGCGAGTTGCCCCCGTACTCGGGCGAGAAGGTGGCGGGCAGGTGCAGTTTGCCGTCGGCGCCCGGCTCCAGGAAGTGCAGGTAGTAGTTGATCGCTTTGCGGAGGAGGGGGAAGAGGACGTCGCGGAGGATCGACTCGTCCATGGTGTGGCGGTAGCTGAGCCAGACGTTGTGCAGGGCCCAGGTGAGGTTGCCGACCTCGGGAGTCGGCGGGTCCTGGCCCGGGATGCCGACGCCGTAGCCCAGGACGGGGCTCGTCGCGCCGCCGTTGACCAGCGAGGCATCGGTGGTGCGCGGGATGCCCAGCGAGTCGGCGCGGTACGCGGGCGCCATCTCCGCCGTCAGGTTGTCCCTGAACTCGCTCAACGCCCGTGTGACGGCGTCGAGTTCGAGGTGGTTGGAGGCGTGGATGAGCCAGTACTCCAGTTGCACGTTCAGGTTCCACCAGGTCGCCGGCCAGGGCGTCGACTCCAGCCAGGGCCCGCAGGTGGCCATCACGGGTGCGTCGCGCCGGGCCGCGGACGCCGTCTTGTACAGCTGGATCCAGTAGAAGCGCTGCATGCGCGCGTCGGGCAGCGAGAGGAAGCTCTTCCGGTAGAAGGCATGCCACCAGGCACGGTGTGAAACCGCCAGCGCGTCGTACGCGAGCTTCGAGGCGTCGCGGACCGCGGCCAGCGCCGGCCCGAGTGCCGTCGACTTCGGATACGAGTGCGCGACATGGGCGTACAGGGTCCGCACTCCACCGCGCGTCCGCTCCCGCCACGCGGTGACATGCTGCCCGCCGGACCGGAGCGGCTGTACGGCGGCGGAGATGCCGTCGTGCTCGCTCGTCTCCGCGGGCGGGTTGGGCTCGTATCCCTGCGGCAGCGGGCGGAACGCGGCGCGCGGGCTGACCGCCTCGGCCGGGTGGAACGCCCATCCGAAGTCCCGCTCGCCCTGGCTCGGCGTCACCTCGACGGCCAGCGTGGAGCGGGAGGTGTGCACCAGGGCGCGGATCGTGAGGGTGCCCCGGTCCGTGGTGAGCGTGCCGGTCAGCTCGGCGTCGCGCAGGCCGAGCCGCCAGTCCAGGCCGGTGATCGTGCCCACCGGCTCCAGCGTGAAGTGGCCGATCGGCAGCCGTGCGAGCCCGAACAGCGAGCCGAACTGCGGGCGGTGGTCCTGCACTTCGGAGTGCTGCACGTTGAAGCGGACGGCTTGGAAGGTGCCGTCCTCGGCAGCCGGTTCGGCGTAGATCCCCGAGCCGAGGAAGCCGTTGCCCAGGAACGGGCCCTCGTACCAGGTCTTCGGCATCCGCTGCCAGACCAGGTCGGCGTCGTCGAGGACGGTGCGCCAGGGATCGGAGCCGGCCGGCGCGGTGTCCGCCGCTCCGGCCGGGGTGGGCAGGCCTCCCGCGAGCAGCGTCCCGCCGAGCACGGAGCCGGTGGCAAGCACGGTACGTCTGGACGGACGGCTGAACGGTCGGCTGGACGGGCTGGGCATCGCGCCTCCTGGAGGCTCGTACGACTTACGGAAATTCATCGGATCTATCCCAGAGCGCAAGGTAGAGATGATGCGACAGGTCGTCAATACATCCAGAAGAGATCCGATGTGTTGAGTCATACGGAAGATGCCAGGCACGCCGGAGTACGCGCCCCGGCCGGCCGCGTGACCCGGCAAGAGGCGGACACATTCACGGACATGGACAGCCGTGCGGTCGCGCCCGCTGACCTGACACTCACCGACCCGGAACAAAGATCAGAGTTCCGCTGCACACCCCTTGACCCACTCACCGGCACCAACCGCATAATGGCAAGCCGTCAGTCGTCCACATATCTAAACCTGGTTTTCTCTTATGGACGGTCCGTGATCGACTCGGTTCGGTCGAGCGAGCGCACATGGGCCATGGAGGCACAGTGACCGGTTCAGGCTCAGTGACCACTCGTGCGAGCGCCCCTCGCGCCCGACAACGCGCCGCGGGCGCGTTGCTGTCCGCCCTCACGCTCGTGGGCGTCTCCGCTTGTTCCGTCGCCGGTGCCGACCCCATCGGCGAAGGTCCCGGCACCCTGCGCATCGTCCTGCCCGAGGAGCCGCCGACCCTGGAGCCCTGTGACGCCTCGCTCACCGCGACCGGACGAGTGACCCGCGCCAACATCACGGAGGCCCTCACGGAGCGCGATCCCTCCACCGGTCGGCTGGAGCCGGCCTTGGCCGTCAAGTGGGCACGAGCCTCCGCCACTTCCTGGACCTTCACGATCCGCGAGGGCGTCACCTTCCATGACGGTTCGCCCTTCACGGCCGCCGCGGCCGCGTTCTCGATCAAGCGCGCCACCGATTCGGCCATCGACTGCAACGTCGACGGATACATCTTCAGCGACAGCGAGGTCACCGCCACCGCCGTCGACGACGCGACGCTCGAGGTCAGGACGGCCGAGCCCGACCCGATCCTCCCCTTACGCCTGTCCTTCGTCGAGATGGTGCCGACGAGTACGGACCCCGGGTCCCGGGTGCGTGAGCCGATCGGGACCGGGCCGTACCGGGTCGACGAGTGGAGCCAGGGCCGCTTTCTGCGGCTCAAGCGCTACGCCGACTACTGGGGCGAGACCCCCGAATTCGCCGCGGCCAAGTACGTGTGGCGGGCGGAGGGCAGTGTGCGCGCGGCCATGGTCACCAACGGCGAGGCGGATGTCGCCATCGGGCTCGCCCCCGAGGACGGAGCGGGCGACCGTGCGGTGGAGTTCACCACCAACGAGGTCTCGTATCTCAGGATCGACGCCACCGAGGCACCTCTCGACGACATCCGGATCCGCCGGGCCATCAACTACGCCATCGACAGGGAAGGCCTGGTCACGGCCGTCTTCTCGGGCCGCCCCAGCGGGCAGCTGGTGTCGAAGGGCGTCACCGGGTACAACCCGCGGATCAGGCCGTGGCCGTACGACCCGGAGCGCGCCAAGGAACTGGTGGCCCAGGCCCGCGCCGACGGCGTACCGACCGGCACCACCATCACCCTGATCGGCCGCAACGGCATCTACCCGAAGGCCGCCGAGGCCATGGAGGTGGTGCAGGACGGCCTGCTCAAGGCCGGACTGAAGGTCGAGATCAAGATGCTCGACGTCAACGCCTGGCTGGAGTACCTGCTGCGCCCCTTCCCCAACGGCAAGGGCCCCACCCTCCTCCAGGCCCAGCACGGCAACCAGGCGGGAGACGCCGCCTTCACGATGGGACAGATCTACGGCAGTGAGGGCGCGCAGAGCAGCTACGGCACCCCCGCGCTCGACGCGGCGATCGAGAAGGCCCAACTGGCCTCCGACGACCAGCGGCAGAAGGCGTTCGCGGAGGCCTTCGCCCAGCAGAACGACGAGGTCGTACGCGATGCCGTGATGGCCAACATGACCGGCATCCTGGCCCTCTCCCCCGACATCCGCTACCGGCCGGACTCGGCGACCAACGACGAGATGCGGCTCGCCGACATGCGCCGCGCGGACTGAGGAAGGAGCGGACCGATGTTCATCATGCTGCGCCGCCGCGCGGTCTCCAGCGTCATCCCCCTGCTGGTCGTGGTCCTCGGGGTGTTCTTCCTGGCCCGCCTCACCGGAGACCCCGCCAATCTGTATCTCCCGCTCAGTGCGACACCCGAGATGAGGGCCGAGTTCGCCGCCCGCAACGGCTTCGACCAGCCGCTGGTCAGCCAGTTCGGCGACTACGTGGCACAGGTCGCCCGTCTCGACTTCGGTGAGTCGCTGCGCACCGCCCAGCCGGCCGGCGAGGCGGCGCTGCGGGCCTTCCCCGCCACCCTCCAACTGGCCGGGTGGACGATGCTGCTCGCCATCATGGGTGCCGTGGTGATCGGCAGCCTGGCGGCCTACCGTCCCAACTCGGCGACCGACCGGATCGCGAGCTTCCTGTCCTCGACGGCCGCCAGCGTCCCCGACTTCTGGTTCGCCATCATGGGGGTGCTCGTCTTCGCGGTGACGCTGGGCTGGCTGCCCACCTCCGGCACGAACGGCGCGACGGCCTGGGTCCTGCCCGTGGCCACGCTGCTCATCCGGCCGTTCGGGGTGCTGGTCCAGGTGGTCCGTGGCGCCATGGTGTCCGCGCTGTCGGCCCCTTACGTCAAAGTGGCGCGCAGCAAGGGCGCCAGCGAGGGAAGAGTGGTCTTCGGACACGCCCTGCGCAACGCCGCGGCGCCGGTGCTCACGGTTGCCGGTGACCTCGCCGTAGGTCTCGTCAACGGCGCGGTCGTCGTCGAGACGATCTTCGGCTGGCCGGGCATCGGCAAGCTCATGATCGACTCGGTGCTGCAGCGCGACTTCGCGGTCCTGCAGGCGGCTGTGCTGGTGACCGCTCTGGTGATCTTCGCGCTCAACATCCTGGTGGACATCTGCCACGCGCTCCTCGACCCACGTGTGCGACTGCGGGCGGCGGCGTGAGTCAAGGAGGCGACATGCTCCGGACGGAGCCGAACAGCGGCCAGGACAACGAGCCCGGCCTGAAGCCGGACAAGCAGGCCTCGGACCTGAAGCCGGACAAGCAGGCGTCACGTCCCAGATGGCCCGCTCTGCTGCTCCAGGACCGGTTCGCCTTCGCGGCGGCGCTGGTGCTGGTCGCGGTCGCGGTGTGCGCCGTACTGGGCCCCCTCCTGGTCGGGGATCTGGCGACGCGTCAGAACCTGCGTGATCCGGGCCGGCCGCCTTTCAGCCTCGACCACGGCTGGGCCTATGTACTGGGCAGCGATTCCCTGGGGCGGCCCGTCGCCGCACGGCTGATAGCGGCGGCCGGCACGACGATGTCGGTGGCCGTGCCCGCGGTGCTGTGCTCACTGGTCGTCGGTTCGATCTGGGGCATGTGGGCGGGTTTTCACGGCGGTTGGCGCGAGAACGTGTCGCTGCGGATCGCCGACGTCATCCTCAGCTTCCCGTCCCTGCTGCTGGCCGTCGTGGTGCTCTACGTCTTCGCGCCGAGCGCCGCCGCCATCGTGCTGGTCCTGTCCGTCGCCCGGATCCCCGTCTATCTGCGCACCGCGCGAGCGGAATCCGCCGAGCTACGCAGCCGGCTGTTCATGGACGCGGCCCGCACCTTCGGCACCGGCAGCTGGGCGTCCATCCGACGCCACGTCGCTCCCACGGTCCTGCCCACCCTGCTCACCGTCGCGGCCCTCGACTTCTGCTTCGTGATGCTGACCGAGTCGTCGCTCAGCTTCCTGGGGATCGGCATCCAGCCGCCGGACGTGAGCTGGGGACTGATGGTGGCTCAAGGACGGCAGGAGTTGAGCAGCGCCTGGTGGATCGCGGTCTTTCCCGGTCTCGCCATCGTCGTCACCACCGTGTCGGCGACCGTCCTCGCGGCCTGGGCCCGGTTGTCGACGGACCCGGGGCAGCGGTGGCGGCACGGTCTGCCGGGCCGTCGGCGCATGCTGCGCCGCCGTGCGGCGGCCGACCGCGGCGCGAAAGCGTCGGTCCCGGTGGACGAGCGCGAGGCAGCCGCCTCGACGCGCGCCGTCGAGCACGACACCGCTGCGCCCGGCCGGATCGTCGGTCATGACGGGCATGACGGGCATGACGGGCATGACTCCACCGGACCCGGCCCGGCCCTCGGGCACGGCACCACCGCGCCGGTTCCCGCAAGCGCGCGGCCGGAGCCCGACGCCCTGGTCGTGGAAGGCCTCTGCGTCGACATCCACACCCCGGCCGGCCCGGCCGCCGTGGTGCGCGGCGTGAGCTTCTCCGTGCGCTCCGGCGAAACGCTGGCCCTGCTGGGCGAGTCCGGATGCGGCAAGAGCATGACCGCGCACGCCGTCGCCGGTCTGCTCGATCCCGCCGCGGAAGTCGTGGGCGGACAGGCCCGGTTGGACGGCGACGACCTGCTCGCCCTCTCGGGCAGGTCCAGGCGCAGGCTCGCCGGCCCCGGCCTGGGCATCGTCTTCCAGGACGCCCTCAGCGCGCTCAACCCCGTTCACACGGTGGGCGCGCAGCTCGCCGAACCGTTCCGTATCCACGAGAGGCTGTCCCGTCGCGCCGCGCGGGCCAAGGCGGTGGACCTGATGGAGCGGGTCGGCATCCCGGAGGCCCACTCGCGGGCAGGCGCCTACCCGCACCAGTTCTCCGGAGGTATGCGGCAACGGCTGCTGATCGCCATGGCGGTCGCGCTGCGCCCGAAGGTTCTGCTGGCCGACGAGCCCACGACGGCACTCGATGTCACCGTGCAGGCCCAGATCATGGATCTCCTCGGCGAACTGCGCGGCGAGCAGCGGATGGCGCTCGTGCTCATCACCCACGACCTGGGGCTCGTCTCCGATCATGCGGACCGGGTCGCGGTCATGTACGCGGGTACGGTCGTCGAGACGGGCCCCGTGGCCACGGTGTTCGGCAAGCCCAACCACCCGTACACCCGAGGGCTGTTGGAGTCGGTGCCGGCCGAGCAGCACAAGGGCGCCCGGCTGAGCTCGATTCCCGGGAGTCCGCCCGATCCCCGTTCCGTGCCCACCGGTTGTGCCTTCCGTACGCGCTGTCCGATGGCCCGCGAGGTGTGCGCCACGCACCGGCCGACACTGATCGCGACCGGGGCCGACCGTGCCGCCGCCTGTCATTTCGGGAAGGAACTCGCCGATGCCTGAGCCGGGGACGCTGCTGGAGGCCACCGGCCTGGTCAAGAGCTTCGCGGTACCGCGCACCGCGAAGGGCAGTACGAGGATGCGCGCGGTCGACGGGGTGGATCTGAGCCTGGGCCGCGGCGAGACGCTCGGCCTGGTCGGCGAGTCCGGCTGCGGAAAGTCCACGCTGGCCAGGATCCTGCTGATGCTGGAGCGCCCCGACGAAGGAACCGTTCGCTTCGACGGGGTCGATCCCTTCACCTTGTCCGGCGCGCGCCTGCTCGCCTGGCGTCGCAAGGTCCAGATGGTCTTCCAGGACCCGTTCGGCTCGCTCAACCCCCGGCTGTGTGCGGCGGATCTGATCGGCGAGCCGTGGCTCACCCACCGGGACCTCGTGCCCGCTTCCCAACGGGCGGCACGCGTGGGCGAGTTGCTGGAGATGGTCGGGCTGCGCGCGTCCGACGCCCGCCGTTACCCGCAGGAGTTCTCGGGTGGTCAGCGGCAGCGGATCGGCATCGCCCGCGCGCTCGCGCTGGAGCCCGAGGTCATCGTCTGCGACGAGCCGGTCTCCGCGCTGGACCTGTCGGTGCAGGCACAGGTTCTCAACCTGCTCGGCGACCTGCGGGACGAGTTGGGGCTGTCGTACCTGTTCATCTCGCACGACCTGTCCGTGGTGCGGCACGTGGCCGACCGCGTCGCCGTGATGTACCTGGGCAGGATCGTCGAGTCGGGCCCGGCGGAGGAGGTCTTCGAGCGCCCGTACCACCCGTACACGGCCGCCCTCCTGTCGGCGGCACCCTCCTTGGCGGCCGGCGGTGGCAAGGCGAAGCGGGAGCGCATCGTCCTCACCGGCGAGATCCCCTCACCGGCCGACCCGCCGTCCGGATGCCGGTTCCGGACCCGGTGCTGGCGTGCGGAGGACATCTGCGCCGAAACCTCCCCCAGTGCCGCGTTTCCGCTCGCAACGACCTCTCACACGGCAGCCTGCCACTTCCCACTGGAGGAGACCGCCGCGTCCAACAGCGGCACCACTATGGGCAGATGAGGAAGGCGCGAGCAGAAAAGGGCCTCTACGGAGGGCAGTTGCCTGCGGGAACTCGGCCGGTGCGTCTTCACCGTCAACCCCACGTTCGACGACCCACCCCCCACAGGAGGACCCGCATGCGCCCACGCCGATCTCCCCACCCCACTGAGGGACCGACTCCGACCTGGCGCCGCAAGGCGATCGTGGCCGCACTGGCAGCCGCCCTACTGGCCGGCCCTGGCATCGCCCAGGCCGCGCCGCCGTCCGCACCCGCATCCGCATCCGCATCCGCATCCCAGTCACGCGTGGCCGCGGCCACGATCACCTGGAACCTCGAACGAGCCACCAACCCCACCGCCGACCAGCGAGCGGCCTACGACCTCATCACAGCCGCCATGAACGCCGCCGTGGCCCGCTACAACAACCTCAGCGACCTGGGCAAGAGCATCACCGTCCGGTACGACCCGGGCGTGCCCACCGCCGACGGCAACATCAACGGAACCATCCGCTTCGGCAACCGGAGCTACATGACCGAGCGGACCGCGCTGCACGAGATCGCCCACACCATTGGGGTCGGCACGAGCGCGGGCTGGTCCACTCTCGCCGCCGGAGGCACCTGGCGCGGCGCCCAGGCCACCGCGCTCGTCAAGCAGTTCGACGGATCGGGCGCCACGCTCTCCACCGGCGGTGGGCACTTCTGGCCCTACGGCCTGAACTACGACAACGAGTTCTCGAACACGGCGGCCGACCGCCACGTCCAGATCGTCTCGGCCATGGTGCGTGACGGCCTGTAGCCTCCCCGGCAACACCCCCCGTACCGGCGCCCGCGCACACATCTGCGCGCGGGCGCGGTACGGGCTTCCCGGCCCTGACGACCGCCGTGCAGCCGTGACGCGGGCGGGGATGCGGCCGCACGCGTTCACTCATCTGACCTGGGCGGGGCCAACCGGACCCTCAAGGTCCACACCAATAAACCCTGCACAACCTCTTTCGCCCTCAAGGGTGTCGTGGCATGCTCACCGCTCAACGCACACCTGAACGTCGTTCACATCCATGAAGTCACATGGAAGGGCGTACGGACATGAGGCACGTGCACGCGGTCGCCATGGGCGACCGGAATGTCATGAGCATGACTAGGCGAGCCCTGTTGGGAAGCGCTGTCGCCGTGGCGGCCGGGGGCGCCGGCACCGCGGTGGCAGCGGACGCAGGTGCCGCGTCGCCCGACACCCCGGTCCTGTGGCGGGAGTTCAGGCACACACCCTTCACTCATCCGCAGATCCCCTACGTGGGACGAGCCGGTTGCCACGGCGGCGCGGTGCGCCTGCCCCGCCGTCCCGTCGTCGCCGACGTACGCGACTTCGGCGCCGTGGCAGACGGCACGACCGACTCCGCCCCCGCGATCAACCGTGCCGTCGCCGCTGCCGGCCGGGCCGGCGGTGGCACGGTCACCATCCCGCCCGGCACGTTCCGGATCGACGACGTGATCCGTGTGGACCGCTCGAACGTGGTCCTCCGGGGCGCCGGCAGCGGCCGTACGACGCTCTACGCGGCGAAAAACCTCACCGAGCTGATCGGCGTGTACGGCTCCCGCTACGGCGGCGACAAGTCGGCCTGGTCGTGGGCGGGCGGCCTGATCTGGCTGGCCCCCAGGGCCCGTTGGCACTCTCTCGTCACCGCGATCAGGGCAAAGGCGTGGCCCTTCGAGGGCTGGACGGGCAACCGGCGCGACGAGTGGCGGACCCTCACCACGGTTGCCCCGGCCCGGCAGGGAACCTGGACGATCACGGTCACGGATCCGTCCTCGCTGCGCCCCGGCACCCTGGTCCTCCTTCGGCTCACCGACGACACGGACCACACCCTCCTCCAGCACATGTGCGGCGGCGGCCCGGGACCGGAGGCCTACGTCTGGGACGACAAGACGAAACTGACCTCGTACGTCCCGTACGAATGGCCCGTCCGTATCGCCCGGGTCCACGGCCGGAAGGTCACCCTGGAACGCCCGCTCCCGCTCGACGCACGCCCCGAGTGGAGTCCGCAACTGACCACCCACGTACCCGCGTTGACGGGCTCGGGCGTCGAGGGCCTCACCCTGGAGGCGGTGGAGACCCCGCAGCAGCCACACCTGCTGGACCAGGGCCACAACGGGATCGTCCTGCAGTGCGCGTACGACTGCTGGGTGGACGACGTGACAGTCCGCCACGCCGACAACGGCTTCGGTCTCGTGGCCGCCTCCGCGTGCACCTTGCGCCGCACACGCGTGACGGGCCGCGGCTCCCATCACCCCTACTACTGCCGCGAAGGGTCGCACGACAACCTCATCGAGGACTTCACGATCGAGGAGCGCACCAGCCCCGTACCGCCGAACACCCAACTGCACGGCATCAATGTCGAGGGACTGTCCTCGTACAACGTGTGGTCGCGCGGCGACATGCGGATGGGCACCTTCGACAGCCACCGAGGCCTGCCCTTCGCCAATGTCCGCACCGACATCACCGTGAACAACAACGGCCGCCACGGCGGTGACGCGAGCGCCGGCCCGTTGTTCGGCGCCCGTTTCACGCACTGGAACATCCGCGTGACCAACAGCCGCGCCGGCCTGGTCAAGATCGACGGCCTGGCGCCGTACTCCGCCACCGTCGGCATCGACGAGGTCAGGGAGTTCGACCAGATCGACGTCCCCGATTTCACGGGCGACCTGCACACGCGCCTGGAACTGTACGGCAGCCCTCATGCGGTCCGGCCGCGGAACCTGTACGAGGCGCAGCGCGAGCTGTAGCGCGCGGTGGTGGACGAAGAACCCGCCGTTCAGCTGCCCGTCTCCTCGGCCCGCCCCTGAGCACGGAGGTCACCAAGCCGTGCGTTCACCTGCATGAACGGAGTGGATTGATGCGCGCAAGACCATGCCTGGGCGTCCTCTTGGCGGCCGTGACCGCGTTCACCGCCGTCGCCGTCCCCACCGCCTCGGCGCGAGTGACGGCACATCCCGCGCCCAAGGCCCCGCACACGTCCGTCCTGGACGGCAAGCGTCTGCAGCAGACCAAGATGCGCCTCGATCTCGGCGACCCGCACCTGCGGCGAGCGGTCACGGCGTTGACGGCTCGCGCCGACAGGTGGCTCGGCCAGGGCCCCTGGACGGTCGTCGACAAACCCAGACCCGCACCCGGCGGCGACGTCCACGACTACCTCAGCCAGGCTCCGTACTGGTGGCCCACTCAGCGCCCGACCCCGGAGAACCCGTGGGGCTGCCCGTACGTGCAGCGCGACGGCGAGCGGAACCCAGAGGTCGACTCCGGTACCGACCGCCAGGACGTGGAGAAGACCTTCGACTCCGCCTACGACCTCTCTCTCGCCTGGTACTACACCGGCGAGCAGCGGTACGCCAGGAAGGCCGGGCAGGTACTGCGCACCTGGTTCCTCGATCCGGCCACGCGGATGAACTCGAACCTGAACCACGCCCAGTTCATTCCGTGCAAGTACGACGGTCGCGCCATCGGCATCATCGACTTCTCACAGTCGTACACCAGCGTCCTGGACGCGCTCGCCCTTCTGGACACCGGTGCCCCGTCCTGGACCGAGAAGGACCGCACCGGCATGGCGAAGTGGAACACCGACTTCCTCAGCTGGCTCAAGAACAGCGACTTCGGCAAGCAGGAGGCCGCCGCCACCAACAACCACGGCACCTTCTACGACATGCAGCTCGCCGCCCTCGCCCACGCGACCGGCGACCGGAGCCTCGCCCGCCGAACGGTCCTGGACGCCGCGAGCAAGCGCATCGCGCCGCAGATCGCGTCCGACGGCAGCCAGCCGCAGGAACTGTCCCGGACCCGCAGTTGGCACTACTCGACCTTCACGCTGGTCGCCCACACCCGGCTCGCGGCCATCGGCCGGCACGTCGGCGTGAATCTGTGGGCGTACCGGGGCCCGGACGGGCAAAGCCTGTTCAAGGCGGTGGAGTATCTGCTGCCCGCCGCCACGGCGGCCGCGGCCTGGCCGCATCCGGAGCTCGCCTTCCACCGCTACGCGGCGACTGACGTCGTACACGCGGCCGCCGACGCCGGAGACACGCGAGCGCGAAGAGCCGTTCCGGTACTGGAGGCGCCGCCCGGCGGCGACCTGTGGGCGCTGCGCCCGGCAGCGGAGCAACTGGACTCCATCGCGGGCTGATGGACCCCAGCGCTCCCGGGCCGGCGGTTGGCGACGGTCAGCCGGTCAGCCGGTCAGCCGGTCAGAGTGCGGACAGGTCGATCGCCCGGTCCACATCCTCCGGCTGCAGCACGCGCAGGATTCCTTCGAGCAGGTAGTAGTCGGCGTACGGAAGGGAGATCTCGATGCCGTCCTCGGCCGGCCGGTTCCGGGTACAGCGCGCCACGACCGCCTCCGCGCGGGCCGAGTTCCTCGTGAGGCAGGTCTGCGACAACGCGGCGAGCAGCCGCAGCGCCACCTCACGATAGGAGCGGCTGCCGGTGGCCGTGGACAGGTCGAGCAGACCGCATGCCATGATCGCTCCGGCCGAGGCATCCTTGATGTCGTGAGGCTGCTGCGGCGCACGGTAGTCCCACACCGGAACGTGGTCCGGAGTCAGGGCTCGCACCGCGAAGTCGGCGAGCTTGCGCGCTGTGGCCAGGAACTCCGGGTTTCCGGTCCGGCGGTACATGGTGGTGAATCCGTAGATTCCCCAGGCCTGTCCGCGCGACCAGCAGGATGTGGGGCTGTAGCCCTGCACGGTGTTCGGGCCGATCGGCGCACCGCTGTCCGGGTCGAAGTCGAACACGTGCGGGGTCGATCCGTCGGTGCGCGGGAACACCCGCTGGGTGGTCTTCGTGTGCTCGACGGCTATGTCCAGGTACTTCGCGTCGCCGGTCTGCCGGCTCGCGAACGCCAGCAGGTCGAGATTCATCATCGTGTCGATGATGACCCGGCCCGCGTTCTTCTGATCGGTCAGTGGGCCCCACGCCCGGATGAAGCGTCCGCGCGGGTTGTAGCGCTGGATGAGGGAGTCGGCGGCTTGCAGGGCGCCGGTCCGCCAGGCGTCCTCGCCCGTCAGCCGCCAGGCGGTGACCCACGACGGGTAGAAGAGGAAACCGAGGTCGTGGGTGCCGGTGTCGTACTGACGCGGAGCCAGCTTCTGCGCCGACGCCGGCGCCCACGCGCGAAAGGCTTCATCCTTGCTGTAGAGCCAGGCCATCCACAGTGTTCCGGGCCAGAATCCGCCGACCCAGTCGCCGCCCTGCGAGTAGACCCACTTCTCGAATCTCGTCCCGACGGGGAAACCGTTGACGCCCGGCGCGACGGCGCGGATCTTCTCGACCGCATAGTCGGCCGCCGCACGGAGCGTGCGCAGGGTCGGTGCCGGTGTCCGAGCGTCGACGGCGCCCGCAGCTGGTGTCGGGGAAGCACATACCGCTGCGGCACCGGCCGCCGTGGCCAGCACAGTACGCCGGGAAACACTCATGCGCGTCCCTCCAACTGGGCGACGGGAGAAAGGAGTTGACCGAGCTTTGCACAGCAGACCCGGCGCTGCACACCCATGTGAGTGATGTTCACGCACATGAACGCGCAGCGCGGCAAGTCCTCCCGGGCCTCAGCGGTAGCAGGTGGTGATGCCCGGGGACCAGGGACACGCGATCCCGGCGAAACCGCCGTTGGTGACGACATCGACGCTCAGCCTGTCACCGCCGCTCACGACCTGTCGGTCCTGGACGAGGCCGTCGGTGCCGTCCCGGATCGTCTCGACCAGCCACCGTCCGGGGCCGATGGTCAGCGGTACGTCGGCCGAGCGGGCAGCGCCGGCGTACACCCCGCCCAGGAACCAGCGGTCGCCGCTGCGACGGGCGAGTACGGCCTCCTGGCCCGGTTGCCCAGCCAGCAGCCGGGTGTCGTCCCAGGCCGCGGGGAGCTGGTCGTAGAAGGCCCGGGCGAGCGGGCGGGCGTCGTACGACTCGGGGCTGCCCGCGAACATCTGCAGGCCCGACTCGTAGGCGACGGCGAGTCCGGTCTCGGCCGCGTCGGAGTTGGGGCGCAGGCCGACGCGCTGGAAGGCGCCGGGGGTGAAGTCCATGGAGCCGATGACGTTGCGGGTGAAGGGCAGGGTGGTGAGGTGAGCGGCGGTGTTGGTGCGCTTCTCCTCGCCGGCCACGCCCTCCAGGGTCATGACCTGCGGCCAGGTGCGCTGGATGCCCTTGGGGATCGTCGAGCCGTGGAAGTTGACCATGAGGTGGTGGGCGGCGGTCTCCTTGAGGATGGTGTCATACCACTGCAGCATGGGCTGCGCCTCGGAGTCCATGAAGTCGATCTTGACGCCCTTCACGCCCCAGCGTTCCAGGGTGGGCAGCCACTGGGCGCGTTCCTCGGCTGTGTCGAGGTCGCGCTGGTGGATCCAGACGATGATGCCGACGCCTTTGGCGCGCGCGTAGTCGACGAGCTCGGGCATCCAGCTGTTGGTCTGCCAGTCGGGGTCGGTGGTGTCCCACTCGTCGGCCTTGAAGTACCAGCCGGCGTCGACGGCCTCGTAGGGCCAGTGCCGCTCGGCGGCGTAGTCGACGTAGGCCTTCTGGGCGGCGAGGCTCTGGCCGGCTGGGCGGCCACCGGCGAGCCAGGTCCACAGCACCGTGCCGGGCCGGATCCACGAAGGATCGGCGATCTTGGAGGCGGGGGCGAGGTCGTCGGTGAAGGTGGACCGGGTGACGGTGGCGAGGTCACCGGTGACCATGGCCCGCCACGGGGTGGCGAGGCGGCCGTCGGTGCGGACCCGGTCGTCCGCGAGCTTGACCCGGTAGGTGCCGGTGCCCTGGTCGTGGGCGAGCCTGGCACCGGAGTACGCGCCGGTGAGGTCGGACTCGGCGAGCAGGGTGTAGCCGCCGTCGGTCGCGAACAGTGCCTGGTCCGAGTACTCGCCGGTCGGCGCGGTCGCGGCGGTGTACTGGACGAACTGGCCCTCGTTGTCGGCCCGGTAGGTGCCGAGCCAGGCGCTCGCGTCCGGCGGCAGGTTGAACGCGGAGGTCTCGCCGAGCACGTCGCCGTACCCGGTGGGCAGGACGTACCGGTAGGCGACGCCGTCGGCGGAGGCGCGGACGACGAGGTCGAGCCGGGCACCGGCCGAGGTGGCGAACGACAGACGGGATTCGTTCATGCGGACCCGGCGGTCCAGCCGCTTGCCGGACTTCGTCCGGTACCGCTCGTCGATCAGCCGGTCCTTGCGGTGCAGGAAGCGCAGGCCCTGGGAGAGGTCGGCCTGTTCGGTGACGATGCCGACGGGGGACGGTTCGACGACCGTACGGCCGCCGCGGGACACCGCGAGGCTCAGCGTGCCGGTGGTGTCGTCCAGGGATATCCGCGCGCGCGGTGCGTGGGCTGCCGCGGACAGGGACCAGACGCGGTCGGAGGAGTTGACGTCCTGCTCCGCCCGTGCGGGAGCGGTGGTGAGGAGTGTGGCCGCCAGCCCGGCGCAGAGCGCGGCGACCGCGGTCCTGATCGGAACCGCCATGAGAGACCTCCTTGTTGATGAGGTGGGGTGGTGTGTGTCCGTGCGAGCGGTCGCTACGGCAGTCCCCAGGCGGGGCCCGGTTCGGTGACGGTGACGGGCGCGATGACGAGGTCGGGGCGGGAACCGGAGTGGACGAGCACCTCGCGGCCGCGGGCCAGGTCGATGGCGAGGGTGCCGTCGCCCAGGTCCTGGGTGCGGGCCGGGGTGCCGTCGTCCAGCAGCACGGTGAGGGGCCCGTCGAGACCGTGCCGGAGTGCGAGCGGTTCGCCCGCCAGGCTCCTGATCCGGATGAACCGGGTCTCCCCCGCCTTGCGGACGGCGCTGACCAGGAAGGCACCCTGGGCACGGAAGTTGTGCAGGGTGAGGTCCGCCCAGGCGGTCGGGACGGCCGGGAAGACGCGGATCACGCCGCCCCAGCTCTGGCAGAACATGTCGTGCAGGGACTGCGAGGCGGACAGCGGGGTCTCGATGACCGGACCGGCCTCGGTGTAGTGCGTGTTGGGCCGGCAGGGGTAGCGGGTGGCGGGGTCGAAGAACTTCCGCAGGTAGGTGATCGCGGTGTCGCCGTCGCCGGTCATCGCGTACATCGATGCGGCACCGGTGTAGCTGTATCCCCGGTGGGCGCCGGTCAGCGCGTGCCAGCGGACCATCGACTTCATGATCAGGTCGCGGCTTTCGGGCTGGTCCCAGTTGACGAGGTACAGCGGGTACACCATCAGCAGGTGCGAGTAGTGCCGGTGGGACTGCGCGTACGGGGTGTCGGCGCCGATCATGAAGCCGTTGTCGTCGACCGGGTACGGCGTGAGCCTGGCCAGCACCTCCTGCCAGCGCGGGGTCAACTCGTCGTCGATGCCGAGGCGTTCGGCGGCCTCGATGAGTGTCCGGCAGCCCCAGCGGATCAGGGCCAGGTCGTAGTTGGTGTCCTGCGGCGGCACGACGGGGTATTCGGGAGAGAGTGTGCTCGGCAGGTGGAGTTTGCCGTCGCTGCCCGGGCTGAGGAAGTGCAGGTAGTAGTTGATCGCCCGGCGCAGCACGGGGAAGACCGTGTCACGCAGCAGGGACTGGTCCATGGAGTGCCGGTAGGACAGCCACACGTTGTGCAGCGCCCAGGTGAGGTCGCCCGTCTCGGCGCCGGTGCCCGGCTGACCCACCGACCGGTTGGCGAACATGTCGGAGCTGCGGCCGACGCCGGAGCTGTCGGCGCGGTAGGCGGCGGGCACGTTGGCGATGAGCTGTTCCTGGTTCTGCCGCACCGTGGTGGCGAGCGCGTCGAGCTCCAGGTGGTTGAAACCGTGGATGAGCCAGTACTCCAGCTGGACGTTGAGGTTCCACCACACAGCGGGCCAGGGCGTGGGCTCCAGCCACGGACCGGAGGTGGCCATGACGGGGCCGCCGGCGCGGCTGGCGGAGGCGACCTTGTAGAGCTGGATCCAGTGGAAGCTCTGCAGCCGCTGGTCGGGGAAGGAGACGAAGCTCTTCCGGTAGAACGCGTGCCACCAGCGGGTGTGCCGCCGTCTGAGCACGTCGTACGACGCCGCGCGCCGGAGGTTGCGCAGCGAGTCGGCCTCGGCGGCGGTGTCGGAGGGGTGGCTGTGTCCGACGCTGAGCAGCAGGTCGTCGCCGGTGCGGCGGTAGGCGGTGGCGGTCTGGCCGCCGCCGGTGAGGGGCTGAAGGACCTGCTCGGTGCCGTCGGCGCTGGTGCGGGTGGTCCAGGGCGGGTTGGCGGTGTAGCCGGAGGGTGGAGCTTCGCTGATCTTCCGCGGGCTGACGGCCTCCTCGGGGTGGAAGGTCCAGGTGACCTGTTCGCCGCCGTCGGCCGTCACCCGGACGGCCAGGACCTCGTCGTGGATGAGGGCGGCCAGGGTGAGCGTGCCGGCGGTGGTGGTGAGGGTGCCGGTGAGTTCGGCGTTCCACAGGCTGAGCCGCCAGTCGACGGCGGTGATGGTGCCGGTCGGTTCGAGGGTGAGGTGGCCGACCGGCAGCCGGCAGGTGCCCCAGCCGCTGCCGAACTGCGGCCGGTGGTCCTGGACGCGGCCGTGCTGGACGGTCAAGCGGATCCGGTGGGTGTCCGGCTCCTGGTAGATCATGCTGCCGAGCAGTCCGTCGCCGAGGAACGGACCTTCGTACCAGAGGGTGGGCAGCCTGGCCCACAACAGGTCCTGGCCGCGCAGGAACCCGGCCCAGGCGCCGTCGGAACTCATCGTGTCTCGGAGTCTCCAGGGGCGTCTGCCCTCGCCGTCGGACGGCATCTGCTGTTCATGCTCTTCGGCGTGGGCGGTACCCGGCAGGGCCGCGGCCGCCGCTCCGCCCAGCGCGGTGCCGAGTACGACTCTGCGGGGCACCTTCGAGTGTTGCTCCGGCTGTGAGGTCATCATCGTCCTCCAGACCTGAGGGATCCTTGATACATCGGGTGTATCGGCGAACCTAGGCAGCGCCCGTGTACCTGTCAATAACTTGGACGGTCGGGGAGATTGGCTACGGCCAGGCGAAAAATGAGCCAATCTGCCCGTCTTCTCATATCGGCAAGCCTCACCCAAGCCCTCTACTCCTCCGATGTATTCGGCAGAGCGGGCAGAGTGAATCGAGAAGCGCGGCCGGCTGGCTGGATGTGTGTGGGGGAAAGAGACGGCCGTACGCCTGTCCATCGCCCAGCCGCCAGGCCCCGAGCCCATGCCGATTCAACTCACTTGTCGAGCAGGGCTGTTGACAGTTTCGAGGATCGGCGTCACGGTGTGGGTTCTCGCGTGCACCGGGCCTGGAGGTCATCCCTTGGCTGGTTCTTCCGCACCTCACTCGGACAGCGACCTGGTCGAACTCGTACGAGGACTTCAGCCCCTGATCCGCGCACACGCCCTGCGCACGGAGCAGGAACGGCGGGTGACGGGCGAGGTCGTGGCGGCTCTCACGGACGCCGGGCTCCACCGTATGAACGTCCCCCGCCACTACGGCGGTTACCAGACCCCCTTGCGCACCCAGGTCGACGTACTGAGCGAGGTCTCGGCCGCCTGTGGGTCGACCGGGTTCATGGCGCTGATCCAGGCCGGGTGTGCGTTCATCGCGGCGCTCTTCCCGGACGAGGCGCAGGACGAGATCTTCACCAGGCCCGACGTACGGGTCAGCGGCACCCTCATCCCGAACGCGAAAGCCCTCCCGACGGAGGGCGGTTACCTGGTCGACGGAACCTCCCCCTTCGCCACCGGCTGCCAGGACGCCGACTGGCATCTCCTGACCGCCCTGGCCGACACCGGGGAGGGAAGGCCACCCGACATGCTGTGGACGGCCATCCCCATGACCGACCTCGAAGTCCTCGACGACTGGAACGTCACCGGTCTGGCCGGGAGCGGCAGCAACAGTGTCGTCGCCCACGACGTACACGTGCCCGCCCACCGTGTCCTGCCCCTCGGGCCGTTGCTGGCCGGCAGCTTTCCCTCGCGACGCAACAGCGCCGACCCCTTCTACGGGATGCCGGTCCTGCTGCTGTTCTGCGCCTGGACGGCCGCGGGCGCCCTCGGTCTGGCCCGGGCCGCCCTGGCGGAGTTCAGCGAGCGCATCCACCAGCGTGGCATCACGTACACCTTCTACGAACGCCAGCACGAGGCCCCGGTGACGCATCTCCAGATCGCCGAGGCCGCGATGAAGATCTCCAGTGCCGAACTGCTCACCGCGGACTTCGTGACGCTGATCGAGTCGAGGGTCGCCGACGGCAGGCCGTACTCGACACAGGAACGGGCCCGGATCAGGGCTCAGTGCGGCTATGCGACCCGCCTGTGCAAGGAGGCCGTCGACCTGATCGGCTCCGCCTCCGGCGCCTCGTCGCTGCACCGCGAGGTGCCCGTCCAGCGTGCCGTACGTGACCTCAATGCCCTGAGCCTCCACTCCTTCGTCAACCCCGCCGCCAACTTGGAGCTCTACGGACGGGTGCTGTCGGGACTCGACGCCGGAACGCCGTTCCTCTGACGCGGAGGAGGAGGGCGCGCGCCTCTTTGCTTGGCGGTGGTCGGCACCAGGTCTGCCCGGACCTGGAGGGAAGGTGCCAACGCCCGGCTGTCCACGCCGGTCAACCCGCGCATCGAAGACGTGATTGGCTGACCCCGGCCACCACCGTCGAAACGCAGGAGGACACCGCAGTCATGAGCCACGCCTACGCCTACGAGTACAAGGTCGTCACCTTCAGGGAATCACTGATCGGTGACGCACTGGACAGCGACAAGCTGGAGAAGGCCCTCAACAAGCACGCCGCGGACGGCTGGGGACTCAAGGCGATCACCTCCGCCGGCGTCAAGGGCCGCATAGGGCCCGGTGCGGTCGAGGGCCTGCTCCTCACCTTCGAACGCCCCCGGGCATAACACCGGGGCACCACACCACTCCGCCCGCGAAGGGCCCGTGCACTCGACGCTGAGGACGCGTTGGGGGCGGCGGCGGTAGGCAGCAGTCCCGTTGCGCCCCGGAGACCCGGAGGGGACCCGCGTCAGTCGCCTCCCCCGAAGCCGCCGCCGTAGTCCCCCTCCACGTCTGCCATGTCGCCGGTGTGGTCGACGAGGTCCCCACGTCCGGGACGGTCGCTGGGCCCGTCAGGGGACCGGCGGTCAGAGACGGCAGCAGACGCCTGCCGGGGCGGGGGGAGCGCCCCCCCTTGAGACACTGAAGCGGGTCTCGGGGGTCTCGCCGGACAGGACCCGGGCGACCGCGGCGCGGCAGCTGCGGGTGAACAGGGGCCAGGGACGGGACGCTTCGGGCGGCCACGCCGCCGCGAGGAGGGACAGGGCGGCCCACGGCACCATCCACACAAGCGTCCACCATCCCGGGTCCGGGTCGGACAGGTCCGAAACCCCGTTGCGGAGGAGCATGGCGTTCATGGACATCCCGAACGACACCACGAAGGCGGCGCGGTCGCCGGTCAGACTCAGCACTTCGTCGCGCAGCGCCGTCGACCAGCTCATGTCGCCCATCCAGATGTGAGTGAGGGTCGGCACCTCGGTCTCCAGCCAGACGCTGACCGGGAAACCCGGGTCGGTGTCGCACACGTCGGCGCCTGCGGACCGGGACAGGACCAGCCACCATCGCTGCGCCGGAGCTGGCCGACCTCGTGGCCCGGTACGCCAAAGCAGGCGGGCGCCACCTCGTCTGTCCCCTCTGCTTCGACGCCTGCAAGCTCGACAAGCAGCGGGGAGCTACCACCTTCAGCTATTGGCCAAGGCGCGGATCAACCAACATCAACGAGCAGGACGACAACGGACGGCGGTGCATCCAGCGCAGGGCACCGCGAGCCGCGCCTTCCTCATTGACGCCGCCGCAGCCCGGCACGAAGCTCGGCGCATGACCACGCACCCGTACACGCGGTATGTCGCCATCGGCGACAGCCAGACAGAAGGCATCGGCGACGGCGACGACCTGCACGGTTACCGGGGCTGGGCGGACCGGCTCGCCGAGATCCTGGCGGACGGGCACCCGGACTTCGCCTACGCCAATCTCGCCGTACGCGGGAAGGTGACCGCGCAGATCAGGGCGGAGCAGCTCGGACCGGCCCTCGCGCTGAAGCCGGACCTGGTGACCGTGATGGCGGGCATGAACGACCTGGTGCGCCCCGGGTTCGACGCCGAGCGGGTGGCAGGGGACATCGAGGAGATGTTCGCCCGGCTCACCGAGTCGGGTGCCCGGGTGGCCACCGTGACGTTTCCCGACCTGGGGAAGGTCTCCCCGCTCGCGCGCCGTGCGCTGCCGCGCGTCCTCGACCTCAACGCCCGCCTGTGCGCCGCTGCGAATCGCCATGGCGTAGCGGTCCTCGACACCTTCCCTCATCCGGTGACGGCCGACCCGCGGCTGTGGAGCCCGGACCGGATGCACGCGGGGCCGCTGGGCCACGCCCGGATCGCGTCAGGCATGGCCTGCACTCTCGGTTTGCCGGGTCACGACGACTGGGCCGCACCACTGCCCCGGCTCGCTCCGGTCTCCGCCCTGCGCACCGCGAGCGGCGATGCTCGCTGGGCCGTGGCATTCCTGGGCCCCTGGGCCTGGCGACGACTGCGGGGCCGTTCGTCGGGAGACGGACGCACGGCCAAGCGGCCCGAGCCAACGCCGTGGGCCAGGCCGCACGGTGCCGGGTCACAGGGGGAGGCAGAGGGACGCGCGGGTTTCCCCGGTGGATGACGAATTCACGGTCGACGGGTCGTCTGGTACCCGCGATCACGAGGGTCCTCCACTGGACACCTTCCATGGCGAAGCAGAAGTAAAGGACGCGGGTTGAACACAGCCCGTCCAGGCGTCTCTTGACGAGGACCTCGGACACGCCGGTGGCCGTCCGCAGTGCCGTGAGCGTGGCCCGCCCTGGCGAACCGACGCATCTCGGTAGGATCTCTTGATCATGGACGTGATCGCGGGAAACGAGATGGTCGCCATCCCACCGGGGCGGGTAACGCTCTCGGACCGGCGGACCCAGCGCAGTTGGTCGGTAGAGCTCGCGCCCTACCAACTCGCGGCATTCCCGGTCACCCAGGCGCTGTACGCACAGATCACCGGCCGGCGGCCGAGCACCGCCCGTGGGGACCAGTTGCCCGTTGAGTGCGTTTCCTGGTGGGACGCGGCACGGTTCTGCAACGCCCTGTCCCTGCGCGACGGGTTCACGCCCGCCTACCACCTCGGTGCCGACAGCGAAGTCATCGAGTGGGAAGCGTCCGCCGACGGGTACCGGTTGCCGACCGAAGCGGAGTGGGAACACGCCTGCCGTGCCGGTACGACCGGGCCGCAGTACGCGCCGCTCGACGAGATCGCCTGGTACCGCGGCAACTCGCACGAGCGCATCCATGCCGTGGGCGGCAAACACCCCAACCCGTGGGGTCTCTACGACATGCTCGGCAACGTCTGGGACTGGTGCTGGGACGTCTACGACGCCGAGGTCTACGGCACCTACCGGGTGCTCCGTGGCGGTGGTTGGTTCGATGAGCACTGGAGTTGCCGGGCCTCTGCACGGCGCCGCAGCCACCCGACGTTCCAAGTCGACGACGTGGGCTTCCGCATCGCCCGCTCCATCGTGTGACGACTGCTTCCCGCACGTCTCGAACGCGCCGCCCGCCACCTCCGCCGACAGACGGCGCACCTCGTTCCCACTCAGGGCACCCTGACCACGGGCAACGCCTACAATCACGCGTGATGGGGAGCCGGAGACAGGACACGACCCGCGGAGCGTGGTGGGCCACGCGGATCGCGACGCTCTGCCCTGCTCTGGTGGTCCTGCTCGCTGCCCTGGTGGCGTGTCTGGGCTTTGCGGCGCACGCCGACAGCTCACAGGCCGCCTTGATGACGACGCTTTCGGCCTCGACGATCCCGACGGCCGCGCCGGCCGATCACCACACGGCAGCGGTCGCGCACCCGGCGGACTGCCCTGTCGGCGATATGTGCTGCCGCGCAGCAGTCAACGGCATGCGAGCCGTGCTCGTCGCTCCGGCCCAGCCCTTGCACGCGATCCTGCCGCGCACGCCGGACGTACCCAGGCAGCCGGACACCTCGGCGTGCTCCACCGAGCCGGTACCGACCGGACGCGCTCCCGACCTGCACATCCTCCAGGTGCAACGGACCTGACGGATCTCACGGCGCCGTACGCTCGCGCGTGCCGCCGACGACGACATCCGTCCATCACCCTGTACCTACCGCCGCCCGACGACAGCGCGCGGCGAAGACGAGGACCACACAGTCATGAGCAAGACCAGCAAGAAGGCGGCCTCCGCGTCCCGTAAGGCCCGGATAGAGGAGCTGCGCCGCGTCGAGAGAGCCCGGGAGCGTCGCAACCGGATCATCACCATCAGCATCAGCACGGTCATCGTCGTCGGCCTCGTCGGCTGGGGCGCGTACTACATCAACGACGTCAACGAGAAGGACGAGCAGCAGGCCGCCGAAGCGAAGAAGCCCGTGAGCGGCGAGAAGACCTGGGCCGCGAAGAAGCTCACCCAGAAACACGTCCAGGGCACCGTGAAGTACCCGATGGACCCGCCGGTCGGAGGCGACCACAACCAGGCCTGGATGACCTGCGACGGCACCGTCTACACCGAGGCCATAGCGAACGAGAACGCGGTCCACTCCCTTGAACACGGGGCGGTCTGGGTCACGTACAACGACAAGGCCACCGACGCGGACATCAAGACGCTGAGCGACAAGGTCTCCACGACCCCGTACACGCTGATCAGCCCGTACAAGAACCAGACCGGCCCCATCGTGCTGTCGGCCTGGGGCAAGCAGCTCAGCGTGACCAAGGCATCCGACCCGAGGATCGAGCAGTTCCTCACCAAGTACGTCCAGGGCGCGCAGACCCCGGAGCCGGGCGCCGCCTGCACGGGCGGACTGACTGCCTCATAAGGGATACGACAGTGACCGCACCGGACGCCACGGAAGCCGACGACCGGGCGCGGTCACGGGCGCGGTCACGGGCTTCGCCGGTGACATGTCGCATCACCCGCCGCCCCGCCGCCCCGCCGGAACGACTGCCACCCGCCGCTCAACCACGCAGCTGCGCGTTGAGCCGTGCGGCCTGCCGCGTGAGGTGGACGTGTTCGGGGAGGCTGGGCGCCGATCGGGCGGCTTCGGCGTAGAGCCGTGCTGCGGTGGCTGGGTCGCCGTCGCGCTCGTGCAGGTACGCCGCGACGGCGGTGTGGCGGGGCAGGGCGGGGTCGAGCTCCGCCAGGGCGGACAGTCCGGCCCGCGGGCCGTCGGCCTCGCCGACCGCGACGGCCCGGTTGAGGCGGGCCACCGGGCTGTCGGTGAGGCGCACCAGTTCGTCGTACCACTCGACGATCTGCACCCAGTCGGTCTCCTCGGCCGTCGGGGCGTCGGCGTGGAGCGCGGCGATGGCGGCCTGGGCCTGGAACTCGCCCAGGCGGTCGCGGGCGAGAGCTGCCTGGAGCACGCCGACGCCCTCGGCGATCATGCGGGTGTTCCACAGGCTGCGGTCCTGCTCGGCAAGGGGCACGAGATTGCCGTCGGGGCCGGTCCGTGCCGGGTGCCGTGCGTGGTGGAGCAGCATGAGCGCGAGCAGGCCCGCGACCTCCTCATGGTTGGTCTTCGCCGCCAGCTGACGAGTGAGCCGGATCGCCTCGCCGGCGAGGTCGACGTCGCCGGAGTAGCCCTCGTTGAAGACCAGGTAGAGCACGCGCAGGACCGTGGCGACGTCACCGGGCTGGTTGAACCGGACGCCCGAGACGGTCCGCTTGGCCCGGCTGATGCGCTGGGCCATGGTGGCCTCCGGCACGAGGTAGGCCTGCGCGATCTGCCGCGTGGTCAGGCCGCCGACCGCGCGCAGCGTGAGCGCGACGGCCGAGGCCGGTGTCAGGGACGGATGCGCGCACAGGAAGTACAGCCGGAGCGTGTCGTCCGCCACCTCGCTCGGGCCGGGCAGGGGCTCGACCTCGACCCGCACCTCACGGTGCCGCCGGGAGGTATCGGCGCGGGCGGCGTCGAGGAACTTGCGCCAGGCCACGGTGACCAGCCACCCCTTGGGGTCCCGAGGCGGGTCGTCCGGCCACACACGCACGGCCTCGACCAGGGCGTCCTGCAAGGCATCCTCGGCCGCCGCGAAGTCTGCTCCGCGCCGGCCGAGGATCCCGATCACCGTGGGGGTGAGGGTCCGCAGCAGGGACTCGTCCACCATGCGTCACTCCGTGATGGTCGGGGGCGCCGCGTAGAACGGGCGCAGCTCGAGCCACTCGTGGATCGGCTTGCCACCCGCCCCCGGCGCCGCGGACAGCTCGCCGGCCAGCTCGAGCGCCCGCTCGTAGGTGTCGACGTCGATCACCATCCAGCCGGCGATCAGGTCCTTGGTCTCCGCGAACGGGCCGTCCGTGATCGGCGGACGCCCCTCGCCGTCGTAGCGGACGAACGTGCCCTCCTGGGAGAGCGCCTGACCGTCGACGTACTCGCCAGTGCCTTCCAGCCGAGCGGCGAAGTCCTGCATGTACTGAACGTGGGCCGAGATCTCCTCCGGCGTCCACTGGTCCATCGGCACGTCGTTGACCGCTGCCGGCGCGCCCCGGTAGTGCTTGAGCAGCAGGTACTTGGCCATCATGTTCTCCTTGATGTTGTACGGCCCATTGTGGCCGTGTTCACTGCGGGGACGGAGCCGGACTCGGGTTCTCGACATCCCGCCGCGAGATTTTTCCGGCGGAGTTCAAAAGACACCGCGCACTCCGCGGTGGCGGCAGGAGGCGGCAGAGGGAGCCGCGACCGCGCTCGGCAGAGTCGTCTCGAAGTCGATCAGCTTCGCCCATGTCGGGGTCACGACGATCCGGACCAGGCCGTCGTGGAGCGAACACACTTCTGCCTCCCTAACGGACCCGTTGCTCGGGCGTCATCTCGTAGGTGCTGTTCGCCTCGAGATACTCGTCCGGGATGCCGTCCACGACGTCCAGCTCGGCCCGACCGCGGATGCGGGGATCTGAGCCGGCCGGGGCCGTCAGGGCCTGCGATCGGCGGTTTCCAGGGCTGGTTCCAGGGCTGGTTCCAGGGCGAGGAAGAGGCTTGATGCCTTGTGCGAGCGGGAGTCCTTCGCGGTCCGTTCCCAGCCGGCGGCGGCCCCGTTCAGTCCGTTGAGGCCCGCACCGCCTCCTCCCAGGCGTGGGGACTGCGGTAGTGGCTCCTGTGTCCTGCGGCGAGCACGGACCGGAGCTCCGGGAGATGCGGAGTATCCGCGGGGAGTTGCAGGCGCGCGAGGAGAGCCAGTGCGGCCGTCGGCTCCAGGTCGCCGTAGACGTCGTGGTAGCCGGCCAGCAAGCCCTTGAACAGCGGCACCTGCAGCGCGGGGAGCCGCACGACCGTGTCGTACGCCTTCTGCTTCACGAGCCAGGGCACGGGGCCTGAGCAGGCCAGAACCCGGCCGGCACGGCGAAGCAGGGCGTCCGATCCTCCTGCGACGACGTGGTCGATGTCGTTGCCGAGTACCTCGGCGAAGGCCGTCGCGGCGGTGCTGCGATCCTCGAACCAGTCGACCCAGAGCGAGTAGGTGACAGCCTCGGCATCCCGGTCCGCCTCCAGCCGTCGGCGATAGCCGTCCCACAGAACGTCGGCGGGCAGCGGCCCCCGCGGACCCCGGTCCGCGAACCCGATCTCGCACGTCACCCAGTAGTCGTCGAGAAGATCAAGCATCCCGAAGGCCAGCCGCACCTGCTCGGCCACGTCCATGCGCTCGTCGGTGAACACCTCGCCGGCCCAGGAGTGCGCGATCTCGTTCGCGGTAAGGGGCCGCTCCGGCTCCTCGACGCCGACCCACCCGTCACCGACCTCGACAACGCCCCGCTCGGCGAGCCAACGTCGCGCGTCCTCCATGGCTTGCGTCTCCATATGAAAAGTATGACAAGCCGTGAAGTGGCGTCCGACTGCACGCCCGACGCCGGGTCAGGCGTTGCTGTGCTTGGGATGGAGGACTGCCTCGGTGATCTCCCGGACCCGGTCCATGGTGATGCCGGTCCGCTGTTCGACCGCTAGAGGGTGATCGGTGGGCTCCAGCTCGATGAGCGGACGTCGGCCGACGGGACGAGTGTGGGGGTGGGTCTTCAGGTTGGTGGTGCTGGGTGAGTAGAGCCCCAACTCGGTGGTCAGCCAACCGAAATAGGGGGGTTCGGCTTCCCGGCCGGGCGTCTCCCACATCTCCAGGGCGCGCGCGAAGCTGTCCCGGCTGAGGGAGACCCAGACACCCCAGGAGAACACCGCATCGCTGTCGGCCACGGGTATCTCGATCAGGCCTTTGATGAAGAAGTGTTCACCCTTGATGATGCACTGGTCGGAGGAGAGCATGCTGGCGGAGTCGTCTGCAAAGCTCTCGGACCAGACGTCGGGGGCACTGTTGCGAGTGGTCAGGCCAGGAACTCAGCAAACGGTCTGTGAGGTTCTTCGGTCCGGGGCGACACGGCCTCCACTGATCAGGTCGGCCACCGCAGACGCCGGGGAACGGCCGGCGGGCGGCCTCCAACCTTGACCGTGACGACTACAAGGCCCGGCACGCGGTCGAGTGCGACATCAAGGGCGCTCACAGTGATGCTTCGTACGCATCGCGGATACTTTTCGGGATACACCCGTGGTCATTGACGAGATAGCCGTTCGCGCGGGCCCAGAGGCGTATCGCCTCGTCCTCCGGACTGCGATCGGGCATACGACGCCCGGCGGCCATGCCTGTGTTGCCCGAGAGGAGCCCTTCCAACTGGTCCGCCACATCGTGGAAGAAGGCGAACAGCGAGGTGTATTCGCGGTCTTTGGGGAGGGACCCTTCGCTCCAAGATCCGACGCTCCCGGTGCGTGTGTTCAGGAACTTCCCGTAGAAGCCGTCTCTTTCCGCGGAGATCGGCACCCACTCCCGGCGCCAGGACGGGTGGTCAGGGTCTCCCGACGGTGCCATCTCCTCCATGGCCACCTGGTGGAGGTGGACACGCTCGATGTCCGTGAGACCAAGAAGGAGTCCACCGCTGGGGAGGACCCCTTGGCACCCCAGCGCCACCAGACACGAGCGGACATCAGGTTGCCTGCCGGCATCGAGGTCGTTCGCCAAAAGCCACTGCCGCATCGCCGGTGGCAGTTTGAGGCCCATGCGCGTTTCGGCTTCACTGATGGCCGTTGAGCTCCCCGGTCCGCCGAGGGAAGCGAAGACGCCAGGCTCGTGCTGCTCGAGCCACGCGGTCACGCGGCCCCAAGCCTGTCGTACGTCTCCTGCCTCGTGCGTCGGCGTTCCACTCACGTGCGATCTCCAGCTCGGTCGGGTGCGGGCGCATACGGAGTACGCCCGCACGCCCTGCTGGTCCCCGGGGACGTTGGCCCGGGCTTCCGGGCTGTGAAGTCGTTTGTCGGTAGGAGAGGCGACCGCTGATCATCCATGGGCAGACCGTACTCGGGGCCACTGACACCGATGCTCCGCCGAGCCGGTCCGTGATCAGTGCAGGTCGCGAAAGGTGGTCAGCGGACTCGCCCTGGCGAAGCGCCTGTGTGACGATCGGCGTCAGGCCTGTCTCAGTTCCCGTCGGCGGCTTTCCGCGCCACGTAGACGGTGTTGGCCGCGGTTCCTCCTTGCAGTGGGTTGTTGAAGTCGACGACGTGAGCTTCCGATTCCGAGAAGACATCTGCGAGGACGGAGTTGAACTGTTCGTCCGGCGGATCGTTCGACCAGAGGGCGAAGACGCCATCGGGCTGGAGGCGGGCGGCGAGGGCGCGCATGCCGGCGGGCTGGTAGAGCGTCGCGTGACGTGGGTGCAGCACATGGCGTGGCGAATGGTCCACGTCCAGCAGGATGGCGTGGAAGCGGCGGTCCGGCTCCCGGGGATCCAGACCGCAGGCATCGTCGACCATCGCGAAGAAGTCACCCTGGACCAGGCGGCAGCGGGGATCCGACGCCAGGGAGGCGCCCAGCGGGACCAGCCGCCGCTGATGCCAGTCGATGACCTCGCCGAGTGCGTCGATGACGACCAGGGAGCGGACACGTGGGTCGTCCAGGGCGGCCTGGGCGGTGTAGCCGAGGCCGAGCCCGCCCACCACGACGTCGAGTTCGGGGTGCGGCAGTTTCGCCAGGCCGAGCCGGGTCAGGGCGATCTCGCCCGCCGTGAAGAGGCTGGACATCAAGAACTCGTCCCCGAGCTTCACTTCGTACACATCGTCGCCCGATGCCGGGTCCCGTCGGCGCCTCAGACTGATGTCGCCCATCGCCGTCGGGCGCCAGTCGATCTCCTCGAAACGCGCGCTCATCCGTTCACCTTTCTGATGCCGACGATGCGTACGCCGGGGCCCTGCTCTGCGAGCTCAGCGCTGTGCACTTCCCTGCCGTCGGCCGGACAGGGAAGTGCCAGTCGGGGAAATGTCAGGCGTCGATGATGACGGGGATGATGAGGGGCTTGCGGCGGTAGGTGCGGAACGCCCAGTTCGCCACGGCGCGGGCGAGGAGCTGTTCGAGCTGGTGCGCGTCGCCGACGCCCTCCTCGGCCGCGGTGGCCAGCGTCTTCTCGATCACCGGAATGACCGGTTCGAAGGTGGTGTCGTCGTGGACGAATCCGCGGGCCAGGAAGTCGGGGGTCTCGGCGAGGGCGCCGGTGTCGGCGTCGACGATCGCCACCACCGTGACCACGCCTTCCTCCGCGAGGGTGAGGCGGTCCTTGAGGGAGGCTTCGGTGGCGCCGCCGACTTCCATTCCGTCCACGTAGACGTTGCCCGCGGGCACCTTGCCGGTGATCGACGCGCGCCCGTCGACGAGGTCGACGACGACGCCGTCCTCGGCGATGACCACGTTCTCGGGATCGACGCCGGTACGGATGGCCAGATCGGCGTTGGCCCGCAGGTGGCGCCATTCGCCGTGTACCGGCATGACATTGCGGGGCTTGACGATGTTGTAGCAGTAGACGAGTTCACCGGCACTGGCGTGCCCGGAGACGTGCACCTTGGCATTGCCCTTGTGGACGACATGGGCGCCCCACCGGGTCAGCCCGTTGATCACCCGGTAGATGGCGTTCTCGTTGCCGGGGATCAGGGAGCTGGCGAGCAGGACGGTGTCGCCCTTGCCGATCCGGATCACGTGGTCGCGGTTGGCCATCCGCGACAGAGCGGCCATCGGCTCTCCCTGGGATCCCGTGCACACCAGGGTGATCTTGTGGTCGGGGAGCTTCTCCAGCTCCTTCATGCTGACCACGAGGCCGCGCGGAACCTTCAGGTAGCCCAGGTCGCGGGCGATGCCCATGTTGCGGACCATGGAGCGGCCCACGAAGGCGACCTTTCGGCCGTGCTGGTGAGCGGCGTCCAGGACCTGCTGGATGCGGTGAACATGGCTGGCGAAGCTGGAGACGATCACCCGACGTGGCGCGGTGCGCAGAACCTGCTCGATCGCGGGGTTCAACTCGCGCTCGGAGACGGTGAAGCCGGGCACTTCGGCGTTGGTGGAGTCGGTGAGGAACAGGTCGACGCCCTCCTCGCCGAGGCGGGCGAAGGCGCGCAGGTCGGTGATGCGGTCGTCCAGCGGAAACTGGTCCATCTTGAAGTCGCCGGTGTGCAGGACCATCCCGGCGCGGGTACGGATCGCGACCGCCAGAGCGTCCGGGATGGAGTGGTTGACCGCGACGAACTCGCAGTCGAAGGGCCCGAACGCGCGCCGGTCTCCCTCACGCACCCGCACCGTGCGGGGCCGGATGCCGTGCTCCTTGAGCTTGGCCTCCAGGAACGCCAGCGTCAGCTTCGAGCCGACGACGGGAATGTCCCGACGCTCGCGCAGCAGATACGGCACGCCCCCGATGTGGTCCTCGTGGCCGTGGGTGAGCACCACGGCCACGATGTCGTCGAGGCGATCCCGGATCGAGGTGAAGTCCGGCAGGATCACATCCACGCCGGGCTGGGTCTCCTCGGGGAACAGCACGCCGCAGTCGACGATGAGCAGCTTGCCGGCGTGCTCGAAGACGGTCATGTTGCGGCCGATCTCACCGAGGCCGCCGAGGGCGACGACCCGCAGACCTCCGTCGGGCAGTGGCGGGGCGGCTTGCAGCTCTGGATGCGGATGGCTCATACCGTGACGTTACCGGAGAGTGAGAAAGGATGATCCATTGCCTGCGCGGTCTCTTCGTCTAGACGTCTGGTCTCACGCCCCTACGAGTGCCCTGGATCACCTGGCCCACACGGCCACCGTGTACGTGATGCACCTGGTCAACTGCGGAGTGAGCACTCACTCCGTCCAGGCGTCACAGAGTTTGGCGGGTCAAGGCGCCCACCCAGCCGCTCCGGCTCCCCGCCAGGCCGGCCGATCGCCGGTGGCAGCGGTTCGGTCGGTGATCTCCAGCAGGTTCCGCAGTTCCTCCGGGCAGAAGTCCGACGGCTTCGTCCTGATCGGCGAACCGCAGCGCGTCTTCGACGGCAAACGGCGCGGCCCGGCCTTCCCCCGCCTTCATCCACTACGGCGTGACCCTGTAGCCGCCGGCCCGAGGCCCACGGCTCCATCGACCTCGAATCCGAGGCCCGCGACCTGGTCAGGATGGAGAACCCGGCAAGATCCGGTACTTGAGGTGGGTGACGCCGGGCGCCTCGACGGCCCGGACCTGCTCGAGTCGCACGTTCGCGTTCCCGAGGTTGTCGAGGAGGCGTGATCCGCCACCGAGCAGCACCGGAACGACGTGCAGTTCGAGCTCGTCCAGCAGTCCCGCTGCGAGGTACTGCTGAGCGACCTGGCCGCCGCCCCACAGCATGACCTCCTTGCCACCGGCGGCCTTCTTCGCCTGCTCGAGCGCGGAATCGATTCCGTCGGTGACGAAGTGGAACGTGGTCCCTCCCGCCATCTCCACCGGGTCACGTGAGTGATGGGTGAGGATGAACACGGGGTAGTGGTAGGGCGGGTTGTCACCCCACCAGCCCGTCCACTGCTCGTCGCCCCAGGCACCACCGCCGACGGGGCCGAACATGTTCCTGCCCATCACCCCGGCGCCGATGTTCGCGAGCGCCTCCTCGAACACCGGCGTGCTCGGGTTCACCTCGCCTCCCTGCTCGCCGTGGGATCGGCGCCAGGCGGCCAGTGGAACCACCCAGTCGTGGAGCCGCTCGCCACCCTCGCCGAGCGGGTTCTCCTCGCTCTGGTTCGGGCCTGCGACGTAACCGTCCAGCGAGATCGAGATGTGACACCTGAGCTTGCTCATCGTGCCTCCTCAGTCGGCTCGGCACCCCGTCCGGCGCCCTCACCAAATGAGCATGGACCGATCTGTAGATGACGTCTAATGCCAATCCCCCGAAGGACACATAGATATCCTTGATCTGTGCTGAACCTGGTCCATCTCAAGGTGCTGGCCGCGGTGGCGCGACACGGGTCCGTGACCGAAGCGGCGAAGGAGCTGCACTACTCGCAGCCGTCGGTGAGTCATCATCTGTCGCGCATGGAAGCCGCCACCGGAGTCAAGCTCGTCCAGCGGGTGGGTCGTGGGATCCGCCTGACCCCGGAGGGCAAGCTGCTGGCCAACCGGGCCACCGAGATCATGGGACGGGTGGACGCGGCAACCAACGAGCTGGCCGCGCAGGTCGGTCTGCGGACGGGGCGGGTTCGCCTCGCCGCCAACGCGTCCGTACTGAGCACGATCGTGCCGAAGGCAGCCGCCGCGCTGACCGAGGCGTATCCGGGCCTCAAGCTGAGCGTGATCGACAGCCATCCGGTAGAAGCGCTGCAGATGCTGCGGCACGGCGAGATCGACGTCGCACTCGTGTTCCGGTACGCGCACGCTCCGCTGGAGGACGACGGATTCCGCATGATCCACGTCGCCGACGACCCGATCTACCTGGTGAGCCGGCGCCCCGACGACAGCATCGCCAACCATCGCCACTCCGCCTGGATCGGCGGTTGCGAACGGTGCCAGGGCGAGCTGACCGCCGTCTGCCGACACCATGGCTTCACCCCACGCATCGAGTCCGTCTGCGACGACATGGTCGTCGTACAGGCCCTCGTCGCCGCCGGCATCGGTGTCACCACCCTGCCCGGACTCGCGCTCCGAGCCCACCGCCTGCCCGACGTCCACACCACCGAGATACCCGGCTTCCCCCGCCAGATCTACACCGTCACCTTCGGCGATCCACCCGACCCACCCGCCACCAAGGCGCTGATCCAAGCCATCCAGGACTCCGCCCGGTAGGAGTCGGTCCGGCGAGCGGCAAGGCCGGCGAGCCTCGTGCGCGGCTGAGCGCCATGGAGCACTCGAGAGTCCGGGGACTTGTCCTGCCCGCTCGACTGACATCGCTCGTCGACCGCGCGGACTCTGGTGTCACCCGGGCGATGCCGCGATGACCCAGCTCATCCCGTGGTTCAAGGACCGGCCAGCAGGACGGACGCGCCGGTCACACTGCCTTGGCTTGACGTGGAACAGGCCGTTCTCGTTGCCCCAGGCTTTGCCAGTGGCGGGTCGTAGCGCCCACTTTCTCGGCCTTCGCCACGAGCCTGGGCCGGTAGACACCGCATCGGCCCCGTCATCTGCGGGCTCAGATGAAGAGGGCGATGAGGTGGAGTGCGGCCAGGCCTGGTATGCGTCGGCGTCGGCGTCGAAGCCTGGCGGGCGGCCTCCCGCGCGGCCTCGCGCAGACGGTGGCCGAGCTGGTCGGCCGGCAGCGGGACGACGGCCCGTATGCCGCGCCGGCGGAGATGTCCACGGATCGCATAGGGTCCGGCCGGGTGGTCACCGGGCACACTGGCCGACATGCCTGTCTCGTTGCATCACATCGTCATCGACGCCCATGACCTGCCCGCGCTGGCCCGGTTCTGGGCCGAGGTGCTGGGCTGGCGCATCCTGTCCGAGCGGGAGCGGGAGGTCGTGATCGGGCCGGACGAGACCGCGCCCGTAGGCATCTGCTTCATGCCGGTGACGGACCGTAAGGTCGTCAAGAACCGTCTGCACCTCGATCTGACGTCCGCTGCGGAGGACCGGGAGGCCGAGATCGAGCGCATCCTCGCACTCGGCGCCCGCAGGGCGGAGGTCGGGCAGAGCGGCGACGAGTCATGGACCGTGCTGGCCGATCCGGAGGGCAACGAGTTCTGCGTGGTCCGCCCGAAAGAGACCCTCGTCGGCTAGGACGCGTTCAGGCCTTGGGTGCCCTCTCACAGCAGGCCGAGGTCCCGGGCGCGCAGGGCGGCCTGGGTGCGGTCGCGCAGGGCGAGGCGCTGGAGGATGCGGGAGACGTGATTCTTGACCGTGCCCTCGCTCAGATACAGCCGCGCGGCGATCTCCCGGTTGGAGTGCCCATGCGCCAGGAGCCGCAGGATGTCGATCTCTCGCGGACTCAGCGCGACGGCGGGAGCCTGCGCGGGAACGGATCCGGCAGCAGGTCCGGCGACGGTTCCGGTGGGCGGCAGGGAATCGGTGAGGCGCCGGGCGACGGACGAGTCGAGCTGGGTGACACCCGCGTGCGCCAGACGCACCGCGTGCGCGAGGTCCTCGGCCGGCAGGTCCTTGAGCAGGTACCCGTGCGCACCGGCCCGCAGCGCCTGGACGACGTACTCCTCGTCGTCGAACGTCGTCAGCATCACCACCCGGCACTCCGGCGCCCGCTCGCGCAGCACGGCGACCGCCTCGACGCCGTCCATCACCGGCATCCGTACGTCCATGAGGACGACGTCCGGACCCAGCTCCAGGGTCTTCGCGACGGCGTCCCGGCCGTCCGGGGCCGTGCCGACGACCGTGATGCCCGGGCGGATGGAAAGCAGGGAGGCGATGCCGTCGCGGATGAGCCGCTGGTCGTCCACGACCAGTACGCGCACGGCGGGGGTCGATTCGGGCGGCTGGTCCATGTCAGGCCTCACGCCTCTCCTCGGGCCGCCCCGTCTTGCCGCGCGGCACGGTCACTGTAAGGCGGGTTCCGGTGCCCGGGCTGCTGTCGACGGCCACGCTCCCTTCCACCAGGTGCACCCGCTCCCGCATCCCGAGCAGCCCGAACCCGGTGGCCGCCGAGTCCGGTGCGAAGCCGCATCCGTCGTCGGTGACCTCCAGCTGTGCCGCGTCCTCGGCCAGGTGGACCACCACCCTCACCCATGAGGCCCCCGCGTGACGGCGCGCGTTGGTCACGCCCTCCTGTGCCGCCCGGTGCAGCGCGGTCAGTTCGGCCGTGCCGTAGCCGTCCTCGTCGCCGCTGACCTGGACCGTGACCCGCGGCCGGGGGCCGCCGTCCTGGGCCAGCGCGGCCAGCGCGTCCGACAGGTCGGGACGCGCCGCCTCGTCGCGCAGCGTGCGGACGGACTGTCGTACGTCGCCCAGCGCGAGCCGCACCGAACGCCTCGCCTCGGCCAGGGCCCGCTGGGCGGCGTCGGGGTCGAGGGCCCGGAAGTCCTCGGCCATCTCCAACTGCACGGACATCGCCGTGAGATGGTGCCCGAGGCTGTCGTGGATGTCCCGGGCCAGCCTGTTGCGCTCGGTGGCGGCGGACAGTTCGGCGACTCGGGCGGCATACGCCTCCAGTTCGCTCCGGGCACGCTGCTCACCGACGGCCACCGCGGCCATCGAGACCGCCAGCACCAGGCCGACGCAGAGCATCAGCAGGTCGGACACGTGCTCCGGATCGCGATACCAGCCGGGCGCGGTCAGCAGGTACGCGACGAGCAGCCCGGCCAGGCAGAGCGCACTGAGCGCGAGCGCGGTCGTGCGCCCGAAGGCGAAGTAGGCGGTGAACGGCAGCAGTACGAACAGCACTTGGGACAGTCCCGAGACGTCGAGGAACACCACCGCGCCGATCAGCCCGCAGCGCGCCAGCAGCAGCGGCGCCCGGGCCGCGGGCCGCCGGTGCCCGACCGCTTCCAGGGCGAACAGCGCTCCGATCACGGCGACGAAGGCCGGCATCCGCCAGACCTGGGGCCCTGGGCCGTCGCCCAGACCGGCCACCGCGTAGTACAGACTGCCGATGAGCACCGCGCCGTACAGCAACGGCGCCACCCACCGCACGGGCACATACGCCGCCATGCGCACCCCTCTCACCCGTCGCCGTCAGCGTAGGCCGGGCATCAGGGCAGAGGGACGCCGGCGGGGAAACTCGGGACGGTTCGGGACGGACGGCACCTGCCGAACGGCACAACACGCGACGCAGGACCGTGACTTACGGCCTTCGAAACCCGTCGTCCTTCATCTCCCGTGGCTTGCCGGCCGCTCCCTACGGTGGCGCTCCTGGCCCACTGCCGTGGCCGGCCTCATCCCTCTGGAGCGGCTCATGTCCTCGTCCACCTTCCGTGCCGGTGCCCTGTGCGGCCTGCTGTCCGGTCTTCTGATCTCCCTGCCCGCGCTGGTCGAGGCGTTCACCGGGGAGACCTCCGCGACCAGCGTGCCGTCCGCCCTCTCCCCCGCGCTCGCCCTGCCGCTGCTCGCCGCTCTGCACCTGCGGCAGGGGCCGGCCGCCGGGCGCCTCGGGGAGATCGGTCACGCCGTGAACCTCGTCGGGCTCGGTCTGTTCGGCGGGGCGGCGTTCGCCTCGAACCTGGTGCTCTTCTACTTCGACGACGCCCTGATCGAGGAGACCCTCACCGGACCCACGATCCCCGCACTGATCTGCTCCGCGACCGTCTTCGCCGTGGGCTGCGCCCTGTTCGGGGCTGCCATGGTCCGCGCCCGGATCCTGCCGAGGGTCCCGTCGTGGGGATACGCCACCGTCCTCCCGCTGTTCGCGTTCCTGACCTCGCTGCCCGATTCCCTGCTGACCATCGCGCTGCACGTCCTGGTCGGCGTCATCCTGATGTGGCTGTCGGCGGCGCTGTGGCGGACGGCGACCGGCGAACCCGCGAAGGCGGCGGAGACCCCGGTCGGTTCGGGTCGGCATCCGTGACACGGATCTCGGACCGGACGTGAGTCCCGGGCGCGGTCCGGTCGCCGGCGCGCCCGAACTCCGTACCCGACCGACCGCCTACTGCGGCTTGGTCGCGATCTGGATCAGGTTGCCGCAGGTGTCGTCGAAGACGGCGGTGGTGACGGGGCCCATCTCCAATGGCTCCTGCGTGAAGCGGACGCCGAGGCCGCGCAGGCGCTGGTGCTCCGCCTTCACGTCGTCGACGGCGAACTGGGCGAGTGGGATGCCGTCGTTGACGAGCGCGTCGCGGTAGGGCTTGACGGCCGGGTGGCCGGCGGGCTCGAGGAGGAGTTCGGTGCCGTCGGGCTCGTCGGGCGAGACGACGGTCAGCCACCGGTCCTTCTCGCCGACGGGGACGTCGTACTTCTTCACGAAGCCGAGGATCTCGGTGTAGAAGTGCTCGGCCTTGGCCTGGTCGTCAACGAAGACGCTGGTCAGATGGATCTTCATGCGGTGTTCTCCTTCGATCCGGACGTGTCGGGCACGAGCCACCGCTCGGCGATCTGCCGCAGCGGGGCCGTGTTCAGGTCGTGGAACTTGTAGCGGCCCTCCCGCCTGGTCTCGACGAGCCCGGCGGCCTCCAGCACGGCGAGGTGCTGGGAGACCGCCTGGCGCGAGATGCCGAGCTGGTGCTTCATGCTCAGTCGGGCGCAGATCTCGAACAGTGTCTGTCCGGACTTCTCCGTGAGCTCGTCGAGGATGGTGCGGCGCGTGGGGTCGGCCAGGGCTTTGAAAAGGTCGTCGGCCACAACCACATGATAGGCAACTATTCACTTGCCTATCAAGTCGAGGTGCGCCGTGTCGCGAGCCGGCCGGCAGAACCTGCTGGTCGAGGGCACCCTCGTCAGATCCGGCGACCGCTCCCGCCTCGTTCCGTCTGTCAAGACCCGGGACGCCCAGGCCACAGCAGATCCTGCGTCCCGTCGGCCCGGAATCAGGCTGCGACTGAGCACCTCGGGCGCTAGCGTCCGTGAGCATGGCGACTGGCACCCTGAAGAAACTGCGGTCCGAGCTGAGGGATCATGCGGAACCCAATGTCCGGGCGCAGCTGGTGCGGGTGCTCAGCCCCGCGGACGACGACGAGCTGCTCGGCGTACGCGTTCCGGTGATGCGCCAACTGGCACGGCAATACCGGCAGTTGCCACTGGGAGACGTGGACGTTCTGCTGCACAGCCGGGTGCACGAGGAGCGGTTCGCCGGTCTGCTGGTCCTCGCCGAACAGGTGCGGACCGCCCCGGCTGCCGACCGGAAGGCCCTCGCCGATTTCTATCTGGCACGCACCGACTGCGTGGACAACTGGGATCTGGTGGATGGTTCCGCGCACGTCGTGCTGGGGCCGTGGCTCCTGGACGGACCGTCGGACGCGCTGGACATACTGGATGAGCTGGCCGGGTCGGCGTGGCTGTGGGACCGCAGGATCGCCGTGCTGGCCACGTTGGCACTCATCCGAGCCGGCCGCTTCGAGCCGACCTTCCGACTCGTTCTCAGGCTGTGTCGGGATCCGGAGCCGCTGATCCACAAGGCGTTGGGGTGGATGCTGAGGGAGATCGGCCGCCGGGACGAGCAGCTGATGGTGGACTTCCTCGACCGGAACCTCGCCGAGCTGCCGCGGATCACTGTGCGGTACGCGACCGAGCGCCTGGCGCCGGGTCGGCGGGCCCGGTTCGTGAAGACGCGTCAGTAGTGTTCGTTGGCTCTGCCGATCTCGCCTGGTCACCGGCATGCTGGTCGGTGTGGGACTCGGAGAGGTGGAGGTGGAACAGCTCCGAGGCGGGTGCTGTCAGACCTCGTGCGGGGCGAAGAGTTCGAGGTGGCCGCAGGAAGAGCACCGATAGGCATCGATTTGGTACCGCGGACGCCCCCAGCGCTTGGCTCCCCCGAAGATCCCCCGCTCCAGTGGCCCGGGTATCCAACGGGAGAACCCGCTCGCGTGGTCACCGCCGTCTTCTATGAACCCGGGCTGCAGGTCGGCGGCCTGGCAATGGGTGCACTTGATCTCCACGAACGTACTGTAGGGCAGGCCGGGACGGCCGTGCTGCTCAGGTGTTCCGTACTGCTCGCAGGGATCGACGGGGGCTCAGCGCCCCGGCCGCGCGAAGTGGGCGTAGGGCGGATACGGCTTGAAGCAGATCAGAACCTCGATGGGGTGCCCGCCGCCGGGCTGCTGGACCAGTGCCGGAAGCGACGCCATCAGCGCCGAGTGGCCTTTGGCGACGCCCTTCTGGCGCGGGCCCCAGCCTGCCGCGTGGGCGAAGTACGTGGCAGTCTCGGCGAACAGGTCCCGGCTGCCGAACAGGAAGAACGTTCGGGCGTGGGTGGCGTGCCGCAGGCCCCCGGTCTTGCCCGGAGGCCGGTCCGCTCCCCGCGTTCTCGCCAGGAGGCGGCATCACGAGCGGTGCGTGCCTCGTCGGTGCGTACGGTCAGCGGATTGCCGTTCACCAACTTGCGCCGCAGCTCGGGTCATTTGCTCGGGCGCAAGCCGAGCGTGTGGTGGGCCGGGACCAGGTCGACCGGCTCGCCGACCCCCTCGTCGGGCGGGACGCCGTCGCGCAGCGGTACGTGGACGATCGTGTGGCGGGAGTAGGCGGCGAAGGAGAACAGGCCCGCGAGCCGGTTCAGCCCGTCGTGGTCGCCGAGCAGCAGGCCGATGGGCGTGGGGGCGCGTAGTGAGGTGTGGCGAAGAGGCTTCCGGGGCTGGACGACACGGTGCTCGCGCGACCCGGTCCGGGGCCTGAACTGGCGCAGCCTCAGACGCATACGGAGTACCTCATGGGCCCCAGGATCGTGGGAGGCCAGCCTTCTCGGCAATGGAATTCCGCCCACCCAACTCGGGACAGGCCCGAGCCTCCACCGACCCCGGAGCGGTTCAACCCCGCTGGTCCCCGAGGGCCTGCAAGCAGCCACCCCCGGAGGCTGGCCGGCGCTCAACCAGTCACACCGCAAACCCGAAAGGCTCGCCTCGGTCACCCTGCTCGACCCCGGCGGCTTGGAGAAGGTGGGCCTGCGCTTCTTCGTCTGGATCTTTGCCAGCCTCTTCGCGACCTTCGCCCCCAAGGCGCTGCGCCCGCGGCTCGCGTCCTGGCTGGAACAGCCGGTGCTCGTGGTTCCCGAGTTGCGCGCATGGATCCAGGCGAGCCGTCGGGCCTTCCGGATACGCCGCCCCGCGCCGCTGCCTCTGACGGAAGACGAACTGCGCGCCATCCGCACCCCGCTCTACCTCGTCCTCGGCAAGCGAAGCCTGCTCGTGCACCCGGCCTGAGCCGCTGCCCGGCTTCGGACCCTCGCCCCGCCCGACCCCGAACATGTACTGAACCGGCATGGTCAAGGCATGTCGCCGCGCCAGTCGAAGTGTCGGCCGTCCGCAGCACGAGGGGCGTACAGAGCGCGACCGCCCGGCCCGCAGGCACCTATCTCCGTCGCCAGAGCCACGCCCCCGCGCAGCTCGCTCTCGGGCCTGCCCGTGATGTCCAGCAGCAGACCGTCCAGCGGCCCGCCCACCAGTTCCACGTACACGTGGCCAGGCCGGGGCCCGGCATCGTCGTGGTCGGCACCATAGACGCGGCCGCGCATGAACTCCAGCTCATCCATGCCCTTCAGGCTCGCACCCGCCACTGACAATCGCTGACCGTTGCATGCCCTCGAAGGCGCGACCCACGCTGAAAGCCTCCGGCTACGTCGTGCTTCGCGACGCTGCGACACGCTCGGTCTGCTGCTGACCGTCCTGGCACCGCCGCCAACCCGCGCGCACGCAAGCCTGGATGAACGTCGGCTATCGCACCACCCCATGGACCACGGCGCCGGCCCGCGCAGCAACGTCCAGCCCGTCCAGCCCGTCCAACGCCCGCCGGGCACCGAGGGCTCGTGGTGATCCCCACACACGCTGGACCATCGAGCGCAGCATCGGGTGGCCCACGCAGCTCGCGATGACCGATCTGGCGGCCCGCGGGCTCACCCGCTCAGTTGAGCCAGCCGTTTCGCCGCGGCCGGATCGCCCGCATCGGCGCGATCCTGCAACTCCGCGATCGCAGCCGCATCACCCCGCTCGGCCAGCACCTTTGCCAACTCCTCAGCCTCCATGAAGGCCCAGTCCTCGGGATCGTCCTCGCATTCCAAACGCTCGCAGGCATCCAGCGCGTCCAGGTACTCCGCGTGGAGACTGGCCGGGTTCTGCCACACCGCGTCCGAAAACGTCCACACCTTCACCGCGCCTGCCACATCACCGCGCTCGGCCAGCAGCTCAGCCAACCGTCTCGTCGTAGGGGCGTCGTCGCCATAGGTCCGGGCCCACAGCCGCAGAGCGCCTTCCGCATCGCCGTGCTTGGCCAGCAGCTGCCCCAACCGTCCTGCCGCGTTCCGGTCTCCGGCATCTGCCCGGGCCCGCAACTCCGCGATGGGAACCTGGTTCGGCACACTGCCGCCTGATCGATTTTCCACTACCGGTCACCTCATCCGCGAGTCCGAGGAGCGCTGGCAACGGCACAGCCGTTTCCCAAAGCGTAGACACTCCACGGGGCCAAGACGAGGGTCCAAACGGATCGCCGAATGCGCCGATGATCCCCCGATGATGGTGTCGCAGCGCCCGGCTACGTTGCTCGACGGTGCGGCGGAGTGTTCAGGAGGGCACCCGGTAGACGAACGAGGGGAACGGGTCCGTCGTCGCCGACTGCCAGGCCCGTCTGATCTCGTCGGGCACCATGGTGCGGGCATGGGCGAAGGCGGTGAGGCAGGCTGCGTGGACGGCGGTCAGGTCGGTGCGCCGGGTCAGGGCGAGCAGGTGGCGCAGGGCGGAGACGGCATCGTCGAAGCGGCTTGCGGTGAGGTGGGACTCGGCCGTCGCACAGAGGGTGTCGGCAAGGTCTGTGAGGATGGCGGCGAGCAGCCCCTTCCTGAGCTCGGGGTCCGCCTCCATCAGATCCCGCAGGATACTCTCGGCCTCGTCGTAACAGGCCAATGCCTGCTCGTCGTCCCCGATACGGCGAAGGGACCGGGCGAGGATTGCCAGACGCTGCGCAGTCAGGGACTGGTACGCGTCCCAGTCGGTCTCGGCGAGTCGGCGGGTGATGGCCACCGCCTCCCGTGCGTGGTCCACCGTGTCGTCCACGACGTCGACATGGCGCCGCTCGATGACGAGGTTGGCCAGCGTCCGGGCCAGTTCCGGTTCGTACTCCTGGGGATCGCGGTGGGCGGCTCGGCGGTAGACGGCGACGCTGCGCTCGGCGGCCTCGACGGCCTGGCGGTGGGCGCCCCTCTGCCCGTGGCAGTAGGCCAGCTCGTCCAGAGCGCAGGCGAGCAGCGGCTCGTAGACAGCGGGATCGGTGACGGCGAGCCGGACGCACAGATCCGACAGTTCCTGCAGATCAGCCAGTTTCTGCGGATCAAGCTGTTCGTTCCGGTCGAGGGGGACTGCGGGGGACACTCCCCTCCCCCCGGCAACGAAGGCACGGATTTCCAGGGCAAGGACGAGCCGGTGCTCGCCGGTGTCCGGGGTCCGCCGGACCAGCGTGCGACACACGGTCACGGCCCCCTCGGCGCTCTCCCGCGCACGCGGCAGGTCACCGGTCTTCCAGTGGCACCACGCCAGGTCGGTCAGAAGCTGGGCGCGCAGCTGCAGGATGTCGGGGTAGAACCACGGGGTGACCTGGTCGGTCCACCAGTGGGCGTCGATGCCGGCCTCGATGGCCTCCTCGTACCGGCCCAGAGAGCGCAGGCCACCGGTCAGCTCGATCAGCACGCGGACCTGCACCTTCAGAGTGCGCAGCAGCACCTTCAAAAGGGGCATCGCGCGCAGCAGCATGGCGCATTCCATGTAGAGGACCACGGACTCCTCGACGCGGCCCATGCTGCCCAGTACCGACGCTTGAATACGCAGCGCACCGACGTAACTTCCCAGTGACTTGTCCCTGCCCCTGGGCACTGCATCCCGGTAGGCCTCCACGCACTGCCAGGCCGTCTCCAGAGCCTCGTCGAGTCGGCCCAACTCTGCCAGGACCAACGTGCGCACGCGCAGGGCGTAGGCGGTCTGCGTCTGGGTCAGCCGGGCGCCGACGAAGGCCAGGGACTCGTCGGCCGCGGCGAGCGCGTCCTCGTTCCGGTCGCTCAGATACAGCGCGTCGGCGTGCTGCACCAGGGCACGCGCCAGGCCATCACAGTTGCGCCGGCGAGTGCCTCCACGAAGGACGAGAGCGCGGTACACCGTGACAGCCTCCTCACTCCATGCGAGCCGCCGCGCCGGCGGCCGTTGCCATGCCAGGAACAGCCCCGGAGTGAGGCACCGCAGCAACGCGGCACCGAGCACCGGCCCACCCACGCCGACGCCTGCCCGCGCCAGCATCCGCGGCACAGGCAGAAGGATCCGCACAGCTCCCATCCGCTCCCCCCTTTCACGGAGTTGACTTGATGACGACCGGGACCACGCCTTGGTTGCACAAGAAGCCAAGGTGACCGCTCTCGACTCGACGGCATCAGCCGTGGGCTGTTGGCCGGTTGTTCGGTCGGCACCTTCCGGCCCAGGTCAGCGCGTCCTCGGCTTGAGCAGCCGGGGTGGTGACGAGGTCGGCCGCGGAAGGAAGGTCGGTGCGTGGGGAGTCGCCGGCCAACTCGGCCTCCCGGCCGCGCCATCGGTCGAGACAGGGGTGGGCGAGGTACGGGCGGTGTACGCGCGAGCGCGCTCACACAGCCGACGTTGCCGCAGCCGCACAGGGCGTCACCGCCGCCGACGGCCCGGATGTGGCCGACGGCGCCGACGGCTCCGTCCGCGCCGCGGAACACCTCACCGAGGGCCAAGGAACTGGCCCGACATGCGAAGTAACCGTCCACGAGGCCCGATGCGGGAGCACACAGCGGCGTGGTTGTGCCGGCGCGGACAGGTGGCCCCTGGCCGGCCGGTGCGGAAATCGGCTTGTGGCTGTCGGCTGCATGATCAAGGCTGACTCGCGATGATGCCCTTGACTGAGATCGATCGACTGAAGCGGACCGTGTCCGAAGCATGGGACAGCCCGGTCGCCGACCAGGTCGCCGCCCGGTGGGGTTACCCGGCCGGCACTGCCAGGTGGTGGCGCTCCAGCGCCTCGCATGTGTTTGTGCTCCCGGACAACGGCCGACGGCGCTATCTGCGGTTCGTGCCCGGCTCGTATCGTGGACCGAAGCCCCTGACCGCGGTGGCCGAGCTGATGGCGCGGCTCAGCGACAGCGGCTCGGCGGTGGTGCGGCCGGTCGCCGCCGAGTGCGGGGCCCTGACCATGACCGTGGCGACCGCGCTCGGCGCCATGCACGCCATGGTGGTCGAACCGGCGCCCGGCGAGGAAATCGACGTCAGCGAACTCACCGCATCGCAAGCCTGGCACTGGGGACAGGCACTGGCACGTCTTCACTGCGATGCCGCCGGACTTGATGCCGGGCTGCCCGAATCCTTCGGCGAACTTCCGGAGATCGGCGAACTGTTCCCCGACGACACCGCGTTGGTCGAGGCGACGGCGAGGCTCACCGCCATGATGAGCGACTTGCCACGTTGCCAGGACCACTGGGGCGTGGTGCACGGCGACTTCGAACTGGACAACATGGCCTGGGAAGACGGCCGGCCGACCGCCTACGACTTCGACGAGGCCGCCCTCTCCTGGTACGCCGCCGATATCGCCTATGCGGTACGCGACCTGACCGACCACACCGGCCGGCCCGCGACCGGCCACTGGGCGCGGTTCGACGCCTTTCTCGACGGATACCGCAGCGTGCGCCCGATCGACGACGAGGAGGTGGGCCGCCTGCCGCTGTTCGCCGGCCTGCATGCCGCGGCTTCTCTCGTACGCATCACCCGGGCGCTGGGCGAACCCGCCCAGCGCGAACCGGAATGGCTGTCCGAGCTGCGCAACGATCTGACCGACATGGCCCGCACACACCGGCAACTCGTGATCGACATCGGCCGACAGGCGGGCTGAGGGATCCACTGGAGACGTCAAGGGCTGATGTCGGAGCGTTGACAACTTCTCGCCCGCAATGTGGACCTTGCTGCCGCGCCCCGGGCGCCTCACCCCACGGAACGGCGCCGACGCACTCCCACCAGGCTTCCCGTCGCGAGGGCGAGCACGAACAGCGTGAGCCCGATGAAGATCACGGGATTCACCCAGCCCGGCACCAGCTCGCTTCCCACGCCCTCCGACGTGACGCACTGCGCACTGACCGGCAGCGTCTCCCGCGTCACGATGTGATCGCCCTGCAGGCCCCGCGCCGCACACAGTTGGTCCGGGTCCAGAATGTAGAACCCCGACATCAGACCCCACGCGTACGCGCCGAACGCCGCCGCGCCCGCCATGACCGCGACCAGCGCGCACGTCGTGGCGCTCGGCAGGTGCCACCCGCTGCCCGGTAGCCGCGTGCAGGCCCGTCGGGCGAGCGCCGCGGCGGCGACCACGCACACACAGGGCGCCAGGAACGGCGCAAAGGTCAGAGTGAGGAACAGAAAGCCGGCCATGCCTGCCCAGACATCGCGGGGGAAAGATCGGTTCCTCGTTCAGTCCTCAAGCACAGCACAGCCGACGCACCCGTCAGAACAGTCTGCGCGTCAGACGTGTGGCCACTGCCCCGTACGTCACGCCGAACGCCAGGGAGACCAGCAGAGCCAGAACCGGGGAGTCGTCCCGCAGGTAGGGATAGACATGGAAGTGCGTCAGGTAGATGTACAGCGAGCTGCCCGCCAGGATGCCCGCGAGCCGGTTGAGCGGGTCCGTGCTGGGCAGGGCCGGGATCCACAGCACCAGCATCAGGCCGCCCACGACGATCGAGGTCCGTAGGGACTGGCCGTCGGGGAACAGCCCCGGCACGGTGATCAGCAGGACGGCGGTCAACAGCAGCCGGTGCGCCGTCGTGCGGGCGCGCGCCGCCGCCCAGCCCAGTGCGAACAGGAAGAAGACGACGGTAGGGCTCAGGTGGTACCGGATGTGTGCCAGGCCCCAGGGGTCGTAGCGCCCGACCAGTCCCACGGCGACCAACCCCAGGGCGAAGCCGAACGGGCTGCGCCGCTCGGCACGGTCGAGCAGCGGGACCGCCAGCAGCACCGCGAGGCCGGTCAGGAAGTAGACCAGCGCCTCGACGAACCAGTACCGCCACTCCGGGTCCGAGTTGTCCTGTGGGAACAGGCTGTTGGCCAGCACGAGGTTGGCCAGGTCGTATTCGCGGGTCAGCAGCAGCGCGAGGGTGATCCACACGATGCTGGGTACGGCGATGCGCGCGATGCTGCGCGACAGCCTGCGCAGGCGCTCCGGGCGTTCGTGTGCGGTGAGGTGGAAGCGGGCGAAGTTGAAGCCGGCGACACCGAGCAGTACGTGGGCGCCGCCCTGGACGGCGAACACGGGGATGTGCGAGCCCACGATCAGGACGATGCCGATCGCGCGCAGGGCTATTCCGGTGTCCAGGGTGCGTCGCAGCCCTCGCTTTCGGCCGGGGCCCCCGGCCGGTCGCCGCGTCGCGTCAAGGACGTGCAGCTCCCGGATCGGTGTGGTGTGCCAGTCGGTGGGGAGCACGCCCAGCGCCTGCTCGAGCCGCAGGGACATCTCGACGTAGGAGAGTGAGTCGCCGCCCAGGCTGACGAAGCTGCTGTCCTCGGTGACGTCGGTGCGGTCGAGGATCTCGGCGTAGAGGGTGCGGAGGTCGTCGGTGGACGTGCCGGACCGGGGCGGCGCCTGCGACTCGCGCGCCAGTCGCCGTACGGCCTCATGGTCGGGCTTGCCCGAGGCGAGCCGCGGGAGCTCGGGGACCATCCGTGCGTGAATCGCGCGGGGCGGCAGACCACAGCTGTCCGCGACCAGACGCCGGACGCGTGCCGCGTCGACGCCCTCGGCGCGGAGCGCGAGCACGGCCAGCACGTCGTCGTCGCCCGCGCAGGACGCGCGTATGCCGTGCTCCCCCAAGATCGCCTCGACGCGCCGCGGGTCGATCCGCAGGCCCAGGATCTTGGCGAACCGGCTGCGGCGCCCCACGATCTCGTACAACCCGTCGGGGGCCCGGCGGGCGATGTCTCCGGTGTGCAGTTCCTCGACGGTCCGTCCCCGTGCGAGGTCCGCCGCGCTCTCGGCGTAGCCGAGCATGACGTTCGGGCCCGAGTAGACCAGTTCGCCGGTGTCCGGCTCGTCGATGCCGTCCACCGGTCCGATCCGGAAGGAGCCTCCAGGGATGGGCACTCCGACGGCCTGCGGGCGCTCGGCGGCGAGGGCCGGAGGCAGGTACGCCATGCGGGCCGTCGCCTCGGTCTGCCCGTACATCACGAACAGCTCCCAGCCCGCGCGGCGACCCGACTCGGCGTAGTGGGTGACCCGTTCGGGCGCCAGGCGGCCCCCGGCCTGGGTGACGTACCGCAGGTGGGGCAGGCGCATGTGCTCGAAGCCGACCCGGTCGAGGAGGTCGAAGGTGTACGGCACCCCGGCGAGCGAGGTGCCGCGGGCGGCGCGGAACTCCTCCCAGAAGTCGGCGTCGGCCACCGACCGTTCGGTGAGGATCAGTCCGGCGCCGCGCAGCAGATGACTGTGGATGACGGACAGGCCGTAGCAGTAGTGCGGAGGCAGGGTCGTGGCAGCGCGGTCGGTGTCGCGGATGCCGAGGTAGGTGGCGATGGACTCGGCGTTGGCCTGGAGGTTCTCGGCGGAGAGCCGGACCAGCTTGGGCGAGCCGGTCGAACCGGAGGTGCTGAGCAGCAACGCCAGATCCGGGTGCAGGGTGTGGGCGCTCTCGGGCCGCCGTTCGTCCAGCAGCCAGGTGCCGTGGCCGTCCGGCCGCGCGACCACATCCGGGTCGTACGCGGCGCTCAGGGCGTCGATGGTGTCGGCGCTGTCGCCGGGGACGAGCAGAACGGGGTGGCCGGCCGAGAGGGCCGCGAGGTGGACGACCAAGGCGTCGAGGCGGTTCGCCCCGGCCAGCAGGACCAGGCGGCGTGCGGGGCCGAGGCGTTCGGCGGTGGCGGCGACCCGTTCGGCGAGTGCGCGGTAGCTGACCTCGCCCTGTGGCGTGATGAGTGCGGTGCGGTCGCCGTACGACGCGAGGTCCCGTGCGAACGGCACCCCATGCCGCCGTACGGATGGTCGCGGGAAGGGCACCGTGGTGCGCCTGTTGGAGACGGTGGGCGGGGGCGAAAAAGCCATGAAAGGGTCTATCACGGGCGCGCGACCTCTCTGCGGCACGTCCGCAATTAGCACAGATCCCTTGACGGTTAGGCAAGCTTTACCTTATTCATAGCATGCTCACAGTTGGCTGAAAAGCTTCGTTCCGCCGCTCGCTGATCGACGACGCGACCCGCGGCGTATCGGCGGGCCACGCAGGAAGGCACACCCCATGCGACGCCCCTCGGCTCGCCGGATCACCGCGCTCGTCACGGCCGGCCTGCTTCTTCCCGCCCTCGCCGCCTGCGGCTCCGACAACGACAAGGGCGGCTCCGCGGACGGCGGCGACTCGACCCTCGTCATCTACTCCGGGCGCAACGAGAAGCTGGTCAAGCCGATCCTGGACAAGCTGGAGAAGGCCGTCGGCAGCAAGGTCGAGGTGCGGTACGGCGACAGCGCCGAACTGGCCGCGCAGATCCTGGAGGAGGGCGACCGCACCAAGGCCGGGCTGTTCTTCTCGCAGGACGCGGGCGCGCTCGGCGCCCTCTCCAAGGAGGGCATGCTGGCGAAGCTGCCGCAGTCGAGCCTCGACGAGGTGGACCCGGCCTACCGCGGCGGCGCCGGCGACTGGGTGGGGCTGTCGGGGCGTGTGCGCGTCATCGCGTACAACCCGGACCAGGTCACCGAGGACGAGGTCCCGGACAGCGTCCACGACGTGGTGAAGCCCGAGTGGAAGGGCAAGGTCGGCTTCGCGCCCACCAACGCCTCCTTCCAGGCCTTCGTCACCGGCATGCGCGTCCTGGACGGCGACGACGCCACCCGCGAGTGGCTCAAGAGCCTCAAGGCCAGCGGCAAGACGTACGCCAACAACCTCGCCACCCTGGACGCCGTCGAGTCCGGCGAGGTCTCCCTCGGTCTGGTCAACCACTACTACTGGTACGAGCGGGTCGCCGAGAAGGGCGAGGACAAGGTCAACGCCAAACTCCACTTCCTGCCTGGCAAGGACCCCGGCGCGCTGATCAACGTGGCCGGCGTCGGCATCCTGAAGGACGGCGGCCAGACCGCGACCGCCCAGAAGGCCGTCGACTACCTGCTGTCCGAGGAGGCGCAGACCTACTTCGCCGACAAGACGAAGGAGTACCCGCTGGCCGCGGGTGTCACCAGCAGCGTCGAGGGCCTGCCGTCGTTCGGCTCCCTCAACGCCCCCGACATCGACCTCGGCAAGCTGGAGTCACTCCAGGAGACCCTGGCCATGCTCCAGGACGTCGGGCTGGTCTGAGGACCGCGATCCCGACGGAAACCGTGAGCGCAACGTGACCACAGCTCGACCCGCGGCACGTCCGGCCGGAGCACCCGCTCCGGCCGGGCACCGACGCCTCCGCACCACCCGCGGGGACGGCGCAGGCTCCGGCCGCCGGCCCCCGCTGGTCCTGCTCGTCCCCGCCTGCGTCGCCGCCCTGTTCGCCCTGCTGCCGCTCGGCTACCTCGCCGTCCGCGCCCTCGAACGCGGTCCGGGCTACGCCTGGGATGTCGTCGCCGACGAACGCACCCTCCAACTCGTCGGCCGCAGCCTCGGCCTGACGGCGGTCGTCGTGGCGGCCTGTCTGGTCCTGGGCATCTCGCTGGCCTGGCTGACCGTGCGCACCGCCCTGCCGGGAGCCCGCGCCTGGTCGGTGCTGGCCACCCTGCCGCTCGCCGTGCCCAGCTATGTCGCCGCCTTCACCTGGCTCGCCGCCGTACCCCAGGCCGCCGGGTTCGTCGGGGCCGCGCTCGCGCTGACCCTGGTGAGCTTTCCGTACGTCCATCTGCCGGTCGCCGCCGCGCTGCGCGGCATCGACCCGGCACAGGAGGAGGCCGCCCACTCCCTCGGCCACGGCCACCTGCGCACGTTCCTCCGGGTCACCCTCCCCCAACTCCGTCCGGCCGCCGCCGGCGGGGCGCTGCTCGTCGCGCTGTACGTGCTCTCCGACTTCGGCGCCGTCTCGCTGATGCGCTACGACACGTTCACCCGGGCCATCCACACCTCCTACCGCGCCTCCTTCGACCGCACCCCGGCCGCCGCCCTCAGCGTCGTGCTGGTGGTGATGACGGTGGCGCTGGTCGCCGCCGAGGCCCGCACCCGGGGCCGTGCGGGACACGCGAGGACCGGCGGCGGAACGGCACGCCCCGCCGCCCCGGTCCCGCTGGGACGGTGGCGCCTCCCCGCCCTCGCCTGGTGCGCGACGGTGGCGGCCGCCGCCGTCGCCCTCCCGCTCGGCACCCTCGGCTACTGGCTGACCGTCGGCTCCTCCGCGACCTGGGACCTCGGCGCTCTCGGCCAGGCAGCCCGGGCCACGTTCGGCGTCGCCGCCGCCGGAGCCGCCCTCACCACACTGCTCGCGCTGCCCGTCGGCGTCATCGCCGCACGCCACCGGGGGCGCGGTGCCCGACTGCTGGAGCAGGCCGCCTACGCGGGACACGCGCTTCCCGGCATCACGGTCGCGCTGTCCCTGGTCTTCTTCGCGGTCCGCTACGCCTATCCGCTCTACCAGCAACTCCCGCTGCTGGTCTGCGCGTACGCCGTCCTCTTCCTGCCGGTCGCGGTGGCCGCCACCCGGGCCGCCGTCCTGCAGGCACCGCCCGTGCTGGAGGACGTGGCCCGCTCGCTCGGCAGGTCACCGCTGCGGGTCCTGCGCGAGGTGACCGTGCCGCTGGCCGCACCAGGGGTAGCGGCCGGTGCCGCCCTCACCTTCGTCGTCTGCATGAAGGAACTGCCCGCCACTCTTCTGCTGCGCCCCACGGGCATGGACACGCTCGCCACCCGCCTGTGGACCGAGACGGGAACCGGATCCTTCGCGGCCGCCGCCCCCTATGCCGCCGCGCTGATCCTGCTCGCCGCCGTCCCCTCCTACCTCCTGGGCAGGCACCGCTCATGAACGACGTCCACATCGTGCAACTGGTCAAGTCCTACGACCCCGAAGCCCCCGTCCTCCAAGGGTTGGACCTCGCGGTGCCGGGCGGTTCGCTGGCCGCCGTGCTCGGGCCCTCCGGCTGCGGCAAGACCACCTTGCTGCGCATCGTCGCGGGGTTCCTTCGCGCCGACTCGGGCACGGTCACCGTCGGCGGGCGCACCCTGGCCGGCCCCGGCGTCCATCTGCCCCCGGAGCGGCGCCGTGTCGGGATCGTCCCGCAGGAGGGCGCGCTCTTCCCGCATCTGAGCGTGGCGCGCAATGTGGCCTTCGGGCTGACCGAGCTCGACCGCGGGGAGCGGCGCCGCCGTACGGAGGAGATGCTCGACCTGGTCGGGCTCGCCGGGTACGGCGACCGCATGCCGCACGAGCTGTCCGGAGGACAGCAGCAGCGCATCGCCCTGGCCAGGGCACTCGCCCCGCGGCCCGCACTCGTCCTGCTCGACGAACCCTTCAACGCGCTCGACAGCGCCCTGCGCACCGGGGTGCGGGCGGACGTACGCGCCGCCCTGCGGGCGACCGGGGCCACGGCGCTGTTGGTCACCCACGACCAGCAGGAGGCGCTCTCCACCGCCGACCTCGTGGCCGTCGTACGGGAGGGCCGGTTCGTCCAGTGCGACACCCCGCAGGAGCTCTACCGGCGCCCCGCGGATCCATGGGTCGCCGGTTTCGTGGGCGACGCGGTACTCCTGAGGGGGACGGTCGGCAGCGGCGGCTCCACGGCGACCACACCGCTCGGCACCGTGGCGTTGGCCTCACCACCGAACGGGCGGCGCACCGGCACGGTGGTACTCCGCCCCGAGCAGTTGCGACTGACCGACGCGGACGCCGCGGGGGTGGTGCGGGGCACGGTGACCGACGTGTGTTTCTACGGCCACGACGCCAAGGTGACCGTCGCCGTACGGGGCCTCGACTCCCCGGTGGACGTCCGTGTCGCGGGTCCGCTGTCGGTCGGCCCCGGCCAGGAGACCGGCATCCGCGTGACGGGCGAGGTCACGCTGCACCCGTAGCGCTTCGCATGGTGGTCCTGGAAGCGCGGACGCGCGTGACGCCCCGGACGCGTACGTCCGGGGCGTCCGGCCGCGGTGGCCGCTTTCCTTACACCGCGGCGATGCCCTCCATGCCGGAAGCGGCAAAGGTGGGCAGTCCGGTGGCCGTGGTGACCTTCGTGAGGGAGCCGTTCCGGCCGATGCGGAAGCCGTCGACGGTACCGGAGACGGCGTTCTGCACGTACAGGAACTTCTCGTCCTCGGTCACGGCCAGGTCGATGACTCCCTGCGACAGGGCTGACGGGGGCGTGGCGATGCCGACGTCGTTGGTGAGCGCGAGCCGGCCCTGCCGGTCGGTGCGGTAGCCGGTGACGGTGGAGTTGCCGGTGTTGCCGCCGTAGAAGAAGTCGCCGGCGCGTTCCAGCCAGCACAGCGTGTCCTGGCCGTTGGCCAGGGGCTTCTGGACGAGCTTGAGGCGGCCGTCGGCGCGCACCTTGTAGGTGCTGACCGTCGATTTCTCGGCCTCGGCCACCAGCATCCGGCCGGACCGGTCGAAGGTGATCGCGAACGGCACGCCACCGGCCGAGTCGTTGACCACCGCCCGGTGCGCGGGACGTCCGTCGCGCCGTATCGGGAAGACCTCGATCGTGTTGGCGGACTTGGTGGTGACCACCAGCTCACGGCCGTCCGGGGTGAACGCGACCTGGCCGGGTGAGCTGCTGAACAGCGGCACCTTCGCGTTGTCCAGGCCCAGCGAGCGATGTGAGCCGGAAAGCGGCACCAAACCCTTCGCGGTGATCCGGAAACCCTGGACGCTACCTGCTCCGCCCGCGTTCATGACGTACGCCAGCCCGCCGGACACGGCGATCGAGGCGGGGAAGTCACCGCCCGAGGACACCACTTGACGAACTGTCAGTTTCTGGTCCTCGACCCGGAACGAGGTCACGGTGCCACTGCCCGCGTTGACCGCCAGCAGTAACCCGGACCTGTCGTCGTAGACGAGCGAGCCCTGGGAGGCGAGCGAGTCGGTGGGGGCGTCGACCTGGTCACCGCCCTTGCCCCCGGTCGCGTAGTCGCCCGCGGCGGTCAGCGCGCCGTCGTCGCCCCGCTCGAAGGCGTGGATGGTGTTGCCGGCGAGCTCGTTGCCCTGCACGAAGACCGCGTGATCGGCCTTCGCCGTACGCCCGGACCGCTGGGGCTCCCCGGCGGAGGCGAAGTTCACCGTCGTGACAGCCGCCGCGGCGGCAAGGATCCCGGCTCCCGCGACGGTCAGCCGGACCTGTAGCGGTGACCTGCGCCTGGTGTGCCTGCTCATGCGTTGCTCCTCGGACCTTCCGCGCCACCACGGGCGGTGACGGGCAGCACCAGAGTTGGTCATGTGGCCGGCGAGGCGGAGGGGTTCGGCTGTCGCGTCAGGCTCTCGTAAGGTCTTCTCCCCTGGTTCCTCCCGGGCCGCTAGCGCATCTCGCCCGCTCCCGCGTAGGGATGCGGGCTGGTGAGCGGGCTGCCCTCGGCGAAGCGGGTGTCGTGGCTGCCGCGCAGCACGATCACCGGGCAGGGGGCGTGGGCGGCCACGGTCAGACTCACCGAGCCGAGCAGCAGTTCGGTGATTCCGCTGCGGCCGCGGGTGCCCAGGACCAGGGCGCCGGCGTGCCGGCCCTCCCGTACCAGTGCGTACTCCGGCTCCTCGGGCAGCACGTCGGCGGACACCTTCAGGTCGGGGTGACGGGCCTGCGCACGGCGCGCCGCGCCCTCGGTGATGTCCGCCCACTCCGCCGCGGCACGGCTCTCGGCCGAGCCGTCGAAACCTACGACAACACTGCGAACCATGGCTTCTTCCTCCTCAACGGGGATGTGACTCCAGCCTGGTGGTGCAGGGGCCGCAGGTCCTGGACCGGGGCCGATGGGCCCTGGGTGCAGGCAGGCGCGGCGAGGTCCAACGGCCGTCTCCACGGGGCCCGTTGGACCGCCACGACTCGATCAGCGGCCCGGAACCGGCCGAGGTGCGCCTTGCCCAGGCCTGGCCGTCGGTGTGCAGCCGCTGAGGTCGGGGCAGCACCTGCACGGTTCGGCTCACCGGCACGCCTGCTCCACCCGGCGCTTCTCACCGCCGCCGTCCAGGGACACCTCCACGACCCGCCCACCCCGGTTCCTCGACCGCCGTACGCCACCGGCTCCGCACGGCCGGACCGAGCGGATGCCGGGTGGCGCGCCCGCCGTGCTGTGCCATGTCGGGCCGGTCGAACGGATCCCGGATGCCCTCGTTCAACTGTCGAAGTCGACGGTGAGCGTGTCGGCGGCGGCGAAGGTCTGGCAGGTGAGGACGTAGCCCGCGGAGACTTCTGCGGGTTCCAGCGCGTAGTTGCGGCGCATGTCGGCCCGGCCATGGGTGACGAGGGCGCGGCAGGTGCCACAGACTCCCCCCTTGCATGCGAACGGCAGGTCGGGGCGCGCCTGTTGGGCGCCGTCGAGAACCGAGCGGTGCCGCGGCACGGAGAACGTGGTGGCCCGGCCGTCGAGGACCACGGTGATCTCGCTCGTCGGGTCGGCGGAGGTGACGTCGTTGCGTTCGGCCGCGGGCGGAGCGGGTGGCTCGTCGTCCGCGTGGAACAGCTCCTGGTGGAGGCGGTCGGGCGGGACACCGAGCCCGGAGAGGACCGCGCGGGCGTCACGGACCATGCCGTGCGGGCCGCACAGCCACCAGTGGTCGACACCGCCGACATCGACGAGGGCGTCGAGCAGCTCGGTGAGCCGGTCGGCATCGAGCCGGCCGGAGAGCACCTCGGCTTCGCGCGGCTCGCGGGACAGGACGTGGGCGAGCTGGAAGCGGGCCGGGTACCGGTCCTTCAGGTCGGCCAGTTCGTCCGCGAACATCACGGTGCCGGAGCGCCGGTTGCCGTACAGGAGGGTGATGCGTGAGGCCTCGTCCGCGTCGAGGACGGACGCGGCGATGGACAGCATCGGCGTGATACCGGATCCGGCGGCGACCAGCACATGGTGGCCGAGGCGGCCGGCCTCGGTGGGTCCCGGAGTGAAGACGCCCGCCGGGCCCATGACTTCCAGGATGTCCCCGGGGCGTACGCCGTGGACGAGCCAGGAGGAGAACAGCCCGCCCGCCACGACGCGGACGCCGATACGGGGCGGTGTGCCGGCCGGTGAGCAGATGGAGTACGAGCGCCGCTCGTCGCGGCCGTCGATCGCGCGGCGCAGGGTGAGGCACTGGCCGGGGAGGAAGGCGAACTCCTCGGCCAGGCGGTCGGGGATGTCGAAGGTGAGGGCGGCGGCATCGGCGCACAGCGGGTCCACGGCGGCGACGCGCAGGGCGTGGAAGGCCGGACGGCGGCGGACCCGGACGGCGGCAGGGGATGCGGAGTTGGTCATGAGAGGTCCTTGACGTGCTCGAAGGGCTCCAGACAGGAGCGGCAGCGCCGAAGCGCCATGCAGGCGGTCGCGGCGAAGCGGGAGATCTCCTCTGTGTCGGCCGAGGTGCAGCGCGGGCAGGGTACGGCGGCCGGGGCAGGGCTCAGGGTCAGCCAGACCCGTCCCGGTGCGGAGTCCGGGTTCTGGCGCGGTCCGGGCGGTGCGATGCCGTGCTCCGCGAGTTTGCGGCGGCCTTCGTCGGTGATCCGGTCCGTGGACCACGGCGGGTCGAGCACCGTGACGACCCGCACGGCTGGAAAGCCGGCGGCCCGCAGCCGGGTGACGACCTCGGCCCGTATCTCCGCCATGGCGGGGCAGCCCGAATAGGTCGGAGTGAGCCGCGCGACCACGGTTCCGTCCGGCTCCACCTCTGTGCCGCGCAGGACTCCGAGGTCGAGGAGCGTGAGCATGGGGAGTTCGGGATCAGGCACCTCGGCGGCGATGCGCCGGGCGCGTTCTGCTCGTTCCGCGCGGCGTTCGGTGCGTTCCGTCGTGGTCACCATGCCGCGTCCGGGTGGGCGCGGGCGACGCTCTGCAGTTCGGCGAGGAGGGGTGCCAGGTGCTCGGTGTGGTCCGCGTTCCGGCCGGAGCCGGGGACGCGGGGCATGGATGCGGGACCGGGCGGCATGACCTCGGCCGGCTCGAGTCCGGCCCTGCCGAACACCTCGGTGAGCGACGCGAGAGTCCGGTCGGCGACAGCGGCAGGGGTCAGGCCGAGGCGGGCCGTGGTCCGGTCGGTGAGAAGCTCGTCCAGCCATGGGGCGATGTCGCGCAGCGCGGATTCCAGGCGGGCGCGGGACTCCTCGGTCCCGTCGCCGAGCCGTACGGTCCATCCGGCGGCGTAGTGGCGGTGGTAGGCAAGCTCCTTGACGCTCTTCGCGGCGATGCCGGCCAGTACCGGGTCGGGCGCGCCGGTCAGTTCCTCGAACAGGGCCAGTCGCCAGGTGGAAAGCACCAGCAGCCGGGCGACGGTGAACGCGAAGTCACCGCCCGGCAGTTCGGCGAGCCGCACGTTGCGGAAGCCGGCCGGGTCGCGGAAGTAGGCGTACGCGTCCTCGCCGCGCCCCGTGCCGTCGGCCCGGCCGGTCCTGGCGTACAGCAGACGCGCCTGGCCGAGCAGGTCCAGGCCGATGTTGGCCAGCGCCAGTTCCTCCTCCAGCTCGGGGGCGCGGGTGCACCATTCGGCCAGCCGTTGGGCGGACACCAGGGCGTCGTCGCCCAGTGCCAGACAGCAGGCCGCCAGATCGCCGGCGTCGACGCCGTCCGGGACGGCCTGGTCGACGCCGTGCAGCGGGTCGGTGAAGCCGGTGCCGAACGCCCACCGCGAGTTGTCGTGATCGACGTACAGGTCCTCGTCGCTCATGCGCTGCTCCTAGATGTGAGGGACGTCGTCGGGGATGTCGTAGAAGGTGGGGTGCCGGTAGACCTTGTCGCCGCTCGGCGCGAAGAAGGGGTCCTTGTCGCCGCTCGGCGCGAAGAAGGGGTCCTTCTCGCCGGGGGTGGACGCGGCGATGGTGTCCGAGCGCACGGCCCAGATGCTGACGCCCTCGTTGCGCCGGGTGTACAGGTCCCGGGCGTGGGTGAGGGCCATGTGGTCGTCGGCCGCGCGGAGGGAGCCGACGTGGACGTGGTTGAGGCCGCGCTTGCCGCGGACGAACACCTCGTACAGCGGCCAGTCGCCCTTGGTGGTCTCGCTCATGCCGCTGCTCCTTCACGCGTGCGTGCTGCCTGCTTGGCCGCGTGCGCGGTGGCCGCCTCGCGCACCCAGGCGCCTTCCTCATGCGCCGCCCGGCGTCGCGCGATCCGCTCGGCGTTGCACGGCCCGTCGCCGGAGATCACCCGTTGCAGCTCCGCCCAGTCGGGGCTGCCGAAGTCGTGGTGTCCACGCTCCTCGTTCCGGCGCAGCTCGGGGTCGGGCAGGGTGACGCCCAGCTTCTCGGCCTGCGGCACGGTCATGTCGACGAACCGCTGCCGCAGTTGGTCGTTGGTGTGCCGCTTGATCTTCCAGGCCATGGACCGGGCCGAGTTGGGCGAGTTGTCGTCGGGCGGGCCGAACATCATCAGCGACGGCCACCACCAGCGGTTCACGGCGTCCTGCACCATGGCCCGCTGTGCGTCGGTGCCGCGCATCATGGTCAGCAGCAGTTCGTATCCCTGCCGCTGGTGGAACGACTCCTCCTTGCAGACGCGGACCATGGCGCGTCCGTAGGGCCCGTACGAACTCCTGCACAGTGGCACCTGGTTGCAGATCGCGGCGCCGTCCACGAACCAGCCGATCACGCCCACGTCGGCGAAGGTGCGGGTCGGGTAGTTGAAGATCGAGGAGTACTTCTGCCGGCCCTCGATCAGCCGCTCGGTCATGTCCGAGCGGTCCGCGCCGAGGGTCTCGGCCGCCGAGTACAGATACAGCCCGTGCCCAGCCTCGTCCTGGACCTTCGCGAAGAGGATCGCCTTGCGGCGCAGGGACGGGGCACGGGTGATCCACTCGCCCTCCGGCTGCATGCCGATGATCTCCGAGTGCGCGTGCTGGGCGATCTGCCGGACCAGCGTCTTGCGGTAGCCCTCGGGCATCCAGTCCCGGGGCTCGACGCGCTGGTCGCGGGCAATGGTGTCCTCGAAGGCCGACTCGAGGCCCCGGGTTTCCGGGGGTGCGCCGGTGGCGGCGGGTGTGTTCATGGTGTCCGTGTCCCGTCGTGATCGGTGGGTGGGTCAATGGCCGCGGAAGGCGGGGCTGCGGCGTTCGAGGAAGGCCGCGACGGCCTCGTGGTGGTCGTCGGTGGCGCCGAGCCGCCGCTGGATCACGGCCTCGCGCTCCAGCGCCGCCGGCAGGGGCGTGGTGGCAGCGGACCGCAGCAGTGCCTTGGCCTCCCGGTGGGCGGCGGTGGGCCCAGCGGCCAGCGAGCGGGCGAGAGCCAGCCCTTCTGCCGCGGCCGTGCCGTCCCCGACGACGCGGTGGACCAGGCCCCAGTGCTCGGCGTCCCGTGCGGAGAACTGATCGCCCAGGAGCATGAGTCCGGCCGCCCGCGAGGGGCCGAGCTGGCGGGCGAGAGCGCGGGCGACGCCGGAGTCGGAGGCCAGTCCGATGCTGGTGAAGGCGGTCGCGAAACGCGCGCCTTCGGCGGCGACCCGCACGTCGGCGCAGAGGGCGATGCCGAGTCCGGCTCCGACGCAGGCTCCCTCGACGGCCACGACGAGAGGGACCGGCAGCGCGTTCAGCTCCTTGACCAACGGGTTGTAGTCGTTGGGAATGGTGGCGAAGGCCGTGGCGGGCGCGGTCTTCAGCAGCCGGGCGTGTTCCCTGAGGTCCTGGCCCACGCAGAAGTGCTTGCCGCGGGCGGTGATCAGGGCCGCTCGCACACCGCGTGCGGTGTCCGTGGTCAGACGCCGTGCCGCCATGAGGAGTCCGCTGCGCAGGTGGGTGTCGAGGGTGTTGCCGCTCGCGGGTCCGCGCAGTTCGATGACGGCCACGGCATCGGTGACGTCGTACGCCACCCCGTACGGGGCGGGGTACCCGTCCGCCCGGGACTCGGCGGTCGCCCCTTCGGTCACGGCCATGGGTAAAACCCCTGACCGGTCTTGCGGCCCAGTTCGCCGCGGGCGACCTTCTCCCGGAGCAAGGCCGGCGGGGCGAACCGTTCTCCGAGTGTCCTTTGCAGGTGTTCGGCGATGGCCAGCCGTACGTCGAGACCCACCACGTCGGTGAGGCGCAGCGGCCCCATCGGGTGCCGGTAGCCCAGGCACATGGCCGTGTCGATGGCCTCCGGGTCGGCGACCCCCTCCTCGACCATGCGGATCGCCTCCAGACCGAGGGCGAGGCCGAGGCGGCTGCTGGCGCGAGCACCAGTTCGACCAGCGCGGAGACGGGCACCGGGTTGAAGAAGTGCATGCCCAGGAAGAGTCCGGGCCGCTTCAGGGCCGCCGCGAGTTCGGTGACCGGCAGGGAGCTGGTGTTGGTGGCGAGCACGCACCGCTCCCCCACGGCCTCTTCGGCGGCGGCGAGCAGCCGGGCTTTGAGTGCGGCGTCCTCCGGTACCGCCTCCACGACCAGATCGGCGTCGTGCGGCAGTCCGGCGATCGAGGTCACGGCGGTGACCCGGTCCGGTACGTCATCGGCCACGGGGCCGCCGAGCCCCCCGCGCTCGGCGGCCCGCCGCAGCCCGGCGGCGATCCGGTCCAGGGCGACGGCCGCGGCCGCGCCGTCGTGTTCCACGACGACCACGGACGACCCGGCGGCCGCGAAGGACTGGGCGATACCGGCGCCCATCCGGCCGCCGCCGATCACCCCCACGACGGCGGGTGGTGCTGATGCCGAGGTCATTCCGGGCCTCCGTTCATCTCGTCTTTCTCGTCTTTCTCGTCTTTCTCGTTCTTTTCGTTCTTCTCGTTCTTGGCCAGGAAGCGCGTCATGCGCTCCTTCTTGTCGCGGCCCTCGAACAGCACGGCCTGGGCGAGGTCGTCGGCCACCGGATGGGCACCGGGAGCGTCCGTGACGAGCTTGGTCAGGCGCAGGGCGAGTCCGGAGGAGCGGGCCATGCGGTCGAGCAGGACGTGCGCTTCGGCGATCAGCCGGTCGGCCGGTACGACGTCCATGACCAGCCCGCAGGCGTGCGCGGCCGTCGCGTCGAGGTTCCGCCCGGCGAGCAGGACCTGTTTGGCCACCGACTCGCCGACCAGCTCCCTGAGCCGCCAGCACGCACCGGCGGCGGCCAGGATGCCCAGGCCCGGCTCGGGGTTGCCGAAGACGGCGTCCGGCCCGGCGATCCGGATGTCGCAGGCGTACGCCAGTTCGGCGCCGCCGCCGAGCGCCCAGCCGTCCACCGCGGCGACAGTGGGCATGGGCAGCCTGCGCACCCGCTCGAACAGTCGGCTGTTGATGCCCTGAAGCGCCTCGTCCCGACCGCGCCGCCGCAGTTCGGCGATGTCGGCGCCGCCGGCGAAGACCTCACCGTGACCGGTGAGCAGCAGCAGCCTGGGGTCGCGTTCCAAGTCCTCGCAGACGTGGTGCAGTTCGGCGATCATGCGGCCGTTGATGGCGTTGCGGGCCTCGGGCCGGTGCAGGGTGACGACGGCCCGGTCCGCGTGCTCCTCGACCAGCAAGGTGTCGTACGACCTACTCATGGGCGTGCTCATGGCCGCTCCACCAGCATCGCCACGCCCTGCCCGACGCCGACGCACAGGGTTGCCAGGCCCCGGCGGGCGTCCTCGCGTTCCATGCGTCCGAGCAGGGTGAGCAGGATGCGGGCGCCGGAGCAGCCGAGCGGGTGGCCGAGGGCGATGGCGCCGCCGTCGGCGTTGACCCGGTCCTCGTCGAGTTTCAGCCGGCGGACGACCGTCAACGCCTGTGCGGCGAAGGCCTCGTTCAGCTCGACCGCGTCCAGGTCACCTGCCTGCCAGCCGGCCCGGTCCAGCGCCTTGGCGGTGGCCGGCACGGGACCGAGCCCCATCAGGTGGGGCTCGACCCCGGCCGAGGCGGCGGTGACGACGCGGGCCCGGGGAGTGAGCCCGTACCGCTCGACCGCCGACCCGCTCGCCACCACCAGGGCCGCGGCCCCGTCGGACAACGGCGAGGAGTTACCGGCGGTGACGATCCCGTCCGCGCGGAAGACGGTGCGCAGCGCGCCCAGCTTCTCCAGCGACGTGGAGGGCCGGGGCCCCTCGTCCTGGGTCACCTCGCCGTCCTTCACCGGCACCGGGACGATCTCCTTCGCGAAGCGGCCCGCCTGCTGGGCGGCGAGCGCCCGCCGGTGGCTGCGCAGTGCGAAGGCGTCGGCGTCGAGGCGGGTGATGCCGTCCAGGGCAGCGACCTCCTCCGCGGTCTCGCCCATCGACAGGGTGGTCGTAGCGGGGAAGCGGGGGTTGGTGAAGCGCCAGCCGATGGAGGTGTCGTGCACCTCGCCGGGCCGGGCCCAGGGCGTGCCGGGCTTGGCCATCACCCAGGGGGCGCGGGTCATCGACTCCACTCCGCCCGCCACGACCAGGTCGGCCTCCCCCGCCCGTATCGCCTGGGCGGCCGAGGCGACGGCCGTCAGCCCGGAGGCGCACAGCCGGTTGACGGTGTATCCGGGCACGGTGTGCGGCAGTCCGGCCAGCAGTACCGCCATCCGGGCCACGTCCCGGTTGTCCTCGCCGGCCTGGTTGGCGGCGCCGAGGATCACCTCGTCCACGGCGTCGGCCGGGATCCCGGAACGCCGGACCGCCTCGCCGACGACGAGGGCGGCCAGGTCGTCGGGGCGTACGGCCGCCAGGGCGCCGCCGTGACGGCCCTGCGGGGTGCGGGCCCCGTCGATCAGATAGACCTCGTCAGGCATCGGTGTTCTCCTCGGTCGGAGCGGGCGCGTGGCGACGGGACTGGACGACCGAGAAGCGGCCCGTGACGAAGGCCGGGTCGGTGAGGGCGGCATTGGCGGCGGGGTTGGCCGCGGTGCCGTGGAAGTCGCTGAAGGCGGCGGACTGGTTGACGAAGACGCCGCCGGTCAGGTTCTCCGACAGGTGCACGCCCGCCTCCAGCGCGGTCGCGCGAGCCGCCTCCAGTACGCCCTCGTCGGTCGCGTACACGGAGGCGGTCAGGGCGCCGTGCCGCCGTACGGTGTCGTGCAGAAGCCGCAGGCTGTGTGCGGTGGAGTCGGTGCCGATGACGAAGGAGACCGGTCCGAACCACTCGCTGGTGTAGGTCTTTTCGTCGGCCTCGGCGTCGAGCCGGGCCACCAGCGGCGTGCGGATCACCGCGTCCGGGTGGTCGGGGTGGGCCAGGTCGCGGGAGGGGTGGGCGGTACGGTCCAGGGCCGCCGCCTCCACCAGGCGCCCCAGTACCCCGGCGTTCACGATCGCGCCGAGGGTGGCTGCGGCACGGGCCGGGTCGTCGAGCAGCTTGTCCAGGGCGGTGCCCAGGTCGGCGGCGAACTCGTCGGCTGTGCGCGGCCCTTGGTCGGTGTCGATGCCGTCGCTGGGGACGAGGATGTTCTGCGGGGTGGTGCACATCTGGCCGCTGTAGAGGGAGAGCGAGAACCCGAGGTTGCGCAGGAGTCCCGCGTAGTCGTCCGTGGAGTCGACGACAACGGTGTTGAGTCCCGACTTCTCGGTGTGGACGACGGCTTGGCGGGCGTTGGTCTCCAGCCAGTCGCCGAACTCGCTGGAGCCGATGAAGTCCACGATGCGTACGTCGGGATGGGTGGCGAGGGCGGGCGCGGTGCGCTCGTCGTCGCGCTCGGCGGCGAGCAGCACCACGTCCGGGTCGAATCCGGCCTCGGCCAGGACCTCGCGGGCGATGCGCACGGTGATCGCCAGCGGCAGTACGGCCCGCCGGTGCGGTTTGACCACCACCGGGTTGCCGGTGACCAGGCTCGCGAAGAGCCCGGGATAGCCGTTCCAGGTGGGGAAGGTGTTGCAGGCGATCAGCACCGCCACGCCGTGTCCGACGGGGGTGAAGGTCTTGTCCATGACGAGCGGGCCGCCTCTGCGCTGCGACTTGCTCCAGCGGGCGGTGGCCGGGTGGCGCTTCTGCTCGTGCCAGGCGTACGCCACCGCTTCGAGGCCGCGGTCCTGGGCGTGCGGGCCGCCGGCCTGGAACGCCATCAGGAAGGGCTGGCCCGTGGTGTGCTGCACGGCGTGTGCGATCCCGAAGCTCGCCGCGTTCAGCCGGGACAGGATCTCGGCCGCGACACCGGCGCGGGTGTCCGGGCTCGCGATGCGCCACGCCACGGCGGCGGACCTGGCCGTCGCCACGGCCACCTCGGGCACCAGGTGGGGGTAACTGACGCCGAGCGGGAAGCCGTAGGGGGAGACCTCGGCGGCGGGGACGGTGCCGGTGGTGGGGTGCCCTTCGAGGGGGAAGGGCCGGCCGAGAAGGCCACGGAAGGCGGCCTCGCCCAGCTCGGGTTCCCCCGGTCCGTACACGGAGGTGCTGGGGTTTTCCGGGTACGGCGACCAGTGGTCGCGGGCGGCGACGCGCTCCACCGCCTGGTGGAGCAGATCCGTATGACGTGCGAAGAAGTCGGGGTGTTGGTCGGTGGACACGAGAGCTCCTGGCCGAACGTTCGGTAGGTGAGTGGGTGCGGGGCACCCAGGAGGACACGAGAAGGACGGGTCGGATCAGACGTCGGCGAGCAGGATCGCCGGGCGCTCCACGCAGTCGGCCACATAGCGCAGGAAGCCGCCGGCCACTCCCCCGTCGCAGACGCGGTGGTCGAAGCTGAGGGAGAGCTGCATGACCTTGCGGACCGCGAGGGCGCCGTCCACGACCCACGGTTTGTCGACGATGCGTCCCGCGCCGAGCAGCGCGGCCTCCGGGTGGTTGATGATGGGCGTGGATCCGTCCACGCCGAACACCCCGTAGTTGTTGAGGGTGAAGGTCCCGCCGGTCAGTCGGTCCGGCGGCAGGTGCCCGTCGCGGGCGAGTTCGGTCAACCGGGTGAGTTCGGCGGCCAGTTGTACGGTCGTCATGCGCTGGGCATCTCGGACGACCGGGACGACCAGCCCGCGCTCGGTCTGGGCGGCGAAGCCGAGGTGCACCTCGCTGTAGCGGACGATCTCCCGCCGCTCGGTGTCCACCGTGGAGTTCAGCTCCGGGTAGCGGCCGAGGCCGGCGACGCAGATGCGGGCCAGCAGGGCCAACAGCCCGACGCGGCGGCCAGGTTCGGCGGCCTCCATGGCCTTCTTGACCTCGAGCAGCCCGGTCGCGTCCACGTCGACCCAGGTGGTGGCGTCGGGAATCTCGGTGCGGCTGCGGGAGAGCTTGTCCGCGACGGCACGGCGGACTCCGCGCAACGGGATGCGCTCGGGACCGTCCGAGGCGGGGCGTTCCCGCGAAGCGAGCGCGGGCGCCGACGCCCACTGCGCCGGGGTGTTCGGTGCCGGGGCGGGTTCCGTCGGCGCCTGCGTGGCGGCACGGACGACGGCCTGCTCCACGTCCCGTCTCAGCACGACGCCGGCGGGACCGGACGGCACCAGAGCGGCAAGATCTATCCCGTGGTCCCGGGCCATCCTCCGTACGAGGGGGGAGATCACCCGGGGTGCGTGTGGCGCGAGGCCCACGGCCGGGTCCTGCGATCCTGCCGCGACCGGGGCGGGGTTGCCGTCGTGCGCCAGTATGCCGACGCCGATCGGGGCCTCGGCATGTGCGGCGCCGGAACCGGAGGTGCTCGCGCCCCCGGACGCCTCACTCGGGGCCACCACTGCGGCGCGCCGACGCCGGCGGCGCGAAGTCGCCGGGCCATGGCCGGTGCCGTAGCCGATCAGGACGTTGCCGGAACCGGCCTGTTCCTCCTCCCGGTAACGCTCCACGGCCGCGTCGGCCGACACCGCCCCGCCCGGCGCCGTACCGCAGGGACCATCGGCCGTTGCGGCCCCGCCGGAGGCGTCCGCGCCCACCGTGATCAGCGGCTCCCCCACCGCCAGGGCCGTGCCCGCCTCCGCATGCAGACGCAGCACTGTGCCCGCGTACGGGACCGGTACCTCGACCGCGGCCTTGGCGGTCTCGACGTCGACCACGATCTGGTCGATCGTCACCGTGTCTCCGACCGCGACCTTCCATTCGATGATCTCGGCTTCGGCCAGGCCTTCGCCGAGGTCGGGCAGCCGGAACAGCTGCTCCTCAAGCGTCGCGGTGGTCATGCGACCGCTCCCCTCAGCAGGTGCCGGGGGTCCGGCTCGTCGGCGAACTGGAGGCGGTCGACCGCGTCGAGGATCCGGTCGACGCCGGGCAGGTGCGCGTGCTCCAGCTTCGGCGGCGGATAGGGGATGTCGAAGCCGGCGACCCTCAGGACGGGCGCAGCCAGCGAGTGGAAGCAGCGCTCCTGTACGCGTGCGGCGATCTCCGCCCCGACGCCGGCGAAGCCCTGGGCCTCCTGGACGACCAGGCAGCGCCCGGTCCGGCGTACCGATGCCGTGACCGTCTCGTCGTCGAAGGGCACCAGCGTCCGCAGATCCACGACTTCCAGGTCGATGCCCTCGGCCGCCGCGGCTTCCGCGGCCGCCAGGGCCACCGGAACCGACGGCCCGTACGCGACGACCGTGGCGTCTCGGCCCTCCCGCCGGATCGCCGCCCGCCCGAACGGCTGCGCGTCGCGCCGCTCCAGGTCGGTGTCCTCCCTCGACCAGTACAGCTTCTTCGGCTCCAGGAAGACGACCGGGTCGGGGTCGGCCACGGCGTCCCGGAGCAGCCAGTACGCGTCCTCGGCCGTCGCCGGGGTGACGACCTTCAATCCCGGTGTGTGCGCGTAGTACGCCTCGCTGGAGTCGCAGTGGTGCTCGACTCCGCCGATGCCGCCCGCGTACGGGATGCGGATCACCATCGGCAGCGAGAGCCTCCCCCGGGTGCGGTTGCGGAGCTTGGCGACATGCGAGGCGATCTGCTCGAAGGCCGGGTACGCGAAGGCGTCGAACTGCATCTCCACCACGGGCCGGAAACCGCCCATCGCCATGCCGACCGCCAGTCCGACGATGCCGGCCTCGGCCAGCGGGGTGTCGAAACACCGCTGCTCGCCGAAGTCGCGGGTCAGTCCGTCGGTGATCCGGAAGACGCCGCCGAGCGGGCCGACGTCCTCGCCGAAGACGAGGACACGCTCGTCCTCGCGCAGCGCGTCGCGCAGTGCGGTGTTCAGCGCCTGCGCCATCGTGACCTTGGCCATGGCCGTCAGTCCTCCTGAGTCTGAAGCGTGGTGGGTTCGTCGGTCTCGGCCAGCTCGGCGGCCAACAGGGCGCGCTGTTCGCGCAGTTGCGGGGTCGGCTCGGCGTAGACGTGGTCGAACAGTTCCAGCGGGTCGGCGGCGGTGTCCGCGTTCATGCCCGCGCGCAGCTCGGCGGCCGCGGCCTCCGCCTCCTCCCGCACAGCCGCGACGTCCTCGTCGGTGAGTACGCCGCGGGCCCGCAGGTAGGTCTCCAGCCGGCTGAGCGGGTCGGCGGCGCTCCACTGCTCGACCTCCTCGTCGTTCCGGTAGCGGGTGGCGTCGTCGGCGTTGGTGTGCGCGTCCATGCGGTAGGTGTGCGCCTCGACCAGGAAAGGCCCGTGCCCGGCACGGGCGTGCCCGACGGCCGCGGTCAGCACCGCCAGGACGGCGACGAGGTCGTTTCCGTCGACCTGTTCGGAGCGCACCCCGTAGCCGATGCCCTTGTACGCGAGGGCGGGCGCCGCGGTCTGCCGGGCCAGCGGCACGGAGATCGCGTACTTGTTGTTCTGGACGAAGAAGACGACCGGCGCGCGGAAGACGGCCGCGAAGTTCAGTGCCTCGTGGAAGTCGCCCTCGCTGGTGGCCCCGTCCCCGGCGAGGGCCATCGCCACCCCGTCCCCGCCCGTGCGGCGCAGTGACTCCGCCATGCCGGTGGCGTGCAGCACCTGAGTGGCCAGCGGCGTGCACTGGGGTGCGACGCGGGTGGCGGCCGGGTCGTAGCCGCAGTGCCAGTCGCCGCGCAGCAGCGTCAGTACCTCGAGGGGGTCGATGCCTCGGGTGACCAGGGCCACGGAGTCCCGGTAGGTCGGAAACAGCCAGTCGTCCGGGCGCAGCGCTAGCACGGCACCGACCTGGCAGGCCTCCTGGCCCCGGCTGGACGGGTAGACCGCGAGCCGCCCCTGCTTGGTGAGCGCGGTGGCCTGGGTGTCGAACCGGCGCCCCAGGACCATCCGCCGGTAGGCCTCGTGCAGGGCCTCGACCGGGGGCTCGGCGTATCCGGTGGGCGGCTTGGCCACGGGGGTGCCGTCCTCGGCCACGAACCGCACCGGCGTGAGGGACGGCAGGAGGCCGTGGACCGTCTGTCGGAGGCTCTTCACGGACATGGAGGGCACTCGCTTTCTCTGGACACTTGACAGGAGAATGGTCGCCACTACGGAATATGTGTTCAATACTTCGGCTGAACCGGCGATGAACTGCCGAGCTGAGCGCCCTGGGAGGGCAATGTGTCCGAGGAAACCTCCACCCCGGGGTCGGTGCCCGGACGAACTGCCGTTCCGCTCGACGACATCGACCGGCAGATCCTGAGCCGGCTCCTCAAGGACGGCAGGGTGTCGGTCCGGGCGCTCGCTGAGGACGTGCACATCTCGCGGGCCAACGCCTACACGCGCATCGGCAGGCTGGTGGCCGAGGAGGTCATCACCGGCTTCACCGCGCAGCTCAATCCGCAGCGGGCCGGCCTCGGCACGAGCGCCTATGTGACGCTGACCATCGAGCAGAACGCCTGGCGCGACATCTCGCGTGAACTGCGCGACATGCCGTACGTCGAGCATGTCGTCCTCGTCACGGGCGACTTCGACGTCCTGGTGCTCGTCCGCGCACCGGACAACCTGGCGCTGCGCCGGGTCGTGCTGGAGAACATCCAGGCCGTGCCCGGGGTGCGCTCGACCCGCACCTGGCTGGTCTTCGACGAGGTGCGGGGACGTGGGGCCGACTGGACCGCCTGACCGCCCGGCCGGTGCCCGGGGGCGCGGTTCGGCCCCGGGCACCGGCGTTGTGGCCCGCCCGGCTCAGACGTCGACCAGCGCGACGGCGGAGCCCACGTCCGGCACCAGCACCTGTTCCGACCCCGCGGCCGGAGTCGCGACCGCCGCGACGTGCCGCCGGGACCGCACCACCCGGAACCGCCCCGTGACGAAGTGGGCGCCCGCGGCGGGAAGATCCGCGCCGGCCGAGGAGGGGTCGGCGGGGAAGTCCTCCGCGAGGTTCTGCACGAGATGCACTCCGGCGTCCAACGCGGCCGCCTCGGCGACCGCCAGCACCAGCGGGTCGGTCGAGTGCACCGCGGCGTACAGCGCGCCGTGGCGGCCCACCGTGCCGCGGAACAGCGCCAGACTGTGCGCGGTCGAGTCCGTGCCCACCAGGAAGGAAACCGGTCCCGGCCACTCCCGGGCGTAGATCCGCTCGTCCTGCGCCCCCAGCCGGACGAGCAGCGGGCTGCGCACATCGACGCCCGGATGGTCCGGATGGCGCAGCGCCCCGGAGGCGTGCACCACGGTGCCCTGCCGTGCGGCCTGGGCGAGACCCGCCCGCACCTCGTCGCCGACGATGGCGCCCAGCAGCCTCGCCACCCGTGCCGGGTGTCCGAGCAGCCGGTCCATGGCCTCACCGAGGTCGGCTCCGAAGTCCCTCAGGCTCCTTGGCCCTTCGTCGGTCGCGATGCCCCTGGTCGGCACCAGGATGTTCTGCGGCGTGGTGCGGACCATGCCGCTGCACCGGCACAGGGCGTGCGCGAGGCCGCGTACGAGACCCCGGTAGTCGTCGGTGGAGTCGACGATCACCGCGTTCAGGCCGGTGCGGTGGGCGAACACGGCGGCCTGACGGGCGTGCTGCTCCAGCCAGTCGGCGAACCGCGCCGAGCCGGTGAAGTCGACGATGCGCACGGCCGGGTCCGTGGCCAGCCGCCGGTGCAGCCGTTGCTCCGGTTCCGCCACCGCCAGGGCCACGATGTCCGGCGAGTGACCGGCCTCCGCGAGCACCTGGCGGGCGACGCGCACGGTGATCGCCAGCGGCAGCACGGCCCTCGGGTGCGGGGCGACGATCACGGGGTTGCCGGTCACCAGGCTGGCGAAGAGTCCCGGGTAGCCGTTCCACAGCGGAAAGTCGGGGCAGCCGATGAGCAGCGACACCCCGCGCGGCACCAGGGTGCAGGTGCCGCGCATCTCCACCGGCTCCCCGCTCCCTCGGGTGCCTCCCCAGAGCAGGTCCGCGGGAACGCGTTCCGACTCGGCGAAGGCCTGGGCCACTGCCTCCAGCGCGCGGTCCTGGGCGGGCGGCCCGGCCGCCCGGAACGCCGCCTCGAGAGGCTGGCCGGTGGTGTGGTGCACCGCGAGGGCCAGCTCATGGCTGCGGGTGTTGAGCCGGCGCAGTATCTCCACGGCGAGCCCGGCACGCTGGTACGGCCCGGCGGCGCGCCATCCTGCCGTGGCCCGTTCGGCCGCCGCGACCAGCGCCGCCGGGTCGCAGCTCGGGTATCCGATTTGCATGCCGATGCCGTACGGGGAGGACTCGGTGGCCACCCGGCCGGTTTCTCCGGGCTGGTCGAGGTCGAAGGGCCGTCCCAGCAGCGAGCCGAAGACCTTCGCCGCCGTTCGCGTGGATCTCATGCCCGCGTCGGCGGCATCCTGTCCGGTCGCCTCCGTGAAGGGCCGGCGGCATTCACCGGCCGCGAGGGCCCGGACGGCCTCCTGGAGCAGCGCGCGATGCCGCTCATAGGTACTGGGGCGCACGGCTTTCAGCCTCTCCAGGCAGCGGCGAGCGCGAGCAGGGCGTCGTTCTCCTCCGGCAGACCGATCGTCACCCGGACGCCCTCGCCGAGGAACGGGCGGACCACCACCTTCCCGTCGAGGCAGTGCACGGCGAAGTCCGCGCTCTCCTCGGCGAGCGGGAGCCAGACGAAGTTGGCCTGGGAGTCGGGGACTTCGAAGCCGAGCGCACGCAAGCGCAGGGTCACGCGCTCCCGTTCGGCGACCGTGAGCGCCGAGCGTCGGACGACCTCCGCGCGCTCGCCGAGGGCGACGACGGCGGCCTCCTGGGCGAGAGCGCTGACGCTGAACGGCACCTGGGTCTTGCGCACCTGGGCGGCGAGCTCGGGTGGCGCCACGCAGTAGCCGACCCGCAGCCCCGCCAGGCCGTACGCCTTGGAGAAGGTCCGCAGCACCGCCACGTTCGGCCGGTCGCCCAGCAGGTCGAGGGCGTCGGGGACCAGCGCCGGATCGGCGTACTCCCGGTATGCCTCGTCGACGACGATCAGCACGTCGTCCGGAACGCGGTCCGCGAACTCGCTGAGTGCGCGCTCGCCGACCGCGGTGGAGGTGGGGTTGTTGGGGTTGCAGACGAAGACGAGGCGGGTCCGGCCCGTGATCGCCGCGGCCATGGCGTCGAGGTCCAGCGCGTGGTCACGCAGCGGGACGCGTACCGCCGTACCGCCCGCGACCGCCGTGAGGATCGGATACGCCTCGAAGGACCGCCGGCCGAAGACGACCTCGTCGCCGGGACCGACGACCGAGTGCAGCAGCTGGCCGCAGACCTCGGAGGAGCCGGCGCCCACCGCGATCCGCCCCGGCTCGACCCCGTGGTGCCCGGCTATGGCCCGGACCAGCGAGGCGGCGCCCATGTCGGGATACCGCGACACGCCGCCGGCCAGCTCCGTGAGCCTGCCGGCGACCCCGGGCAGCAGCCCGTACGGGGATTCGTTGCTGGCCAGAGCTGCCGCCCCGGGCAACTTGCGGCCCGGGACGTAGGCGGGCAACTGCGTCAAAGACGAACGGACACGCACCATGCTCGACTCACTTCTGAAGCGCTGGGCCCGAGGCCGTGTCTCCGGGCTCTTGACAGGGAAATCGTGAGCAGCGAATGACAAATGCTCAACTGTTTGCAGAATTCGGCGACTGATCCCGGAATCACTGACCCCGGCGCAGCAATCCGTCTCATCGCCCGCATCCGCAGGCCCCCGCCACGAGACGGACTGCTCGCCCGTCACCGGACGACGGCGGCCCTCGCTGATCACAAGTCGGCCACATGGCCCTTTCCCGCACACCGGCTGTCGGCACGGCCCGCGAAGACTGCACCGGCACAGTTCGCGAGGTGTCCGCGCCTCGCCCGCTCCGATCGAGGGAGACCATGTCCAGGACCCCACTCGCACACGGGTCGCTGACGTCACTGTTGGCGGCTCTCGCACTGCTGACGGCCGGCTGCTCGGGGACGGCCGACGGCGCGGAAGCCGCCGGCTGCCGCGAGAGCGACCGCTGGTCGGCGAAGGAGCGAGCGCAGTGGCTGCGCCCCAGTGTGTCGTTCCCCGAGCCCACGGCCGACGAGGCCGCGGCCGTCGTGATCCGCCCGCGCGACAGCGAGGACGGGGGGCCGCTGTGCGAACCGGTCACCGTACAGGTCGAGTTCTGGGAGCTCACCGCCACGGCAACGGGCACGGACATGACGTCCGTACAGCGCTACCAGCTGGCCACCGACGGAACGGAGAGCCGGGCCATCGGCTTCCCGCCGGGCCTTTCCGCCGCAGAGCGCGGCGCCTGCACCGGCGTTCTCATGGCGGCGTACCCGGGCGCGCGCCTGGCCGAGGCCGAACTGCCCGCGGACATCGCCCATCCGACGTCCGCACCGACGGCGGACGTGGAGTTCGGCACCGACCGGATCGGTGCGTACAAGCTGCTCCCGCCCTCGGATCCGGACCAGTGCGCCACGGACCGGCAGCCCACGGCGGTCCCTCCCGCCACGTCGGGCCCGTGGCCCAGCTACCACCCGTGACCAGTGGGCACGTCGGGCACAGCGACACGCCCCCATCGGTATCCATGTTCACCGGGTCTCATGGCGTCCGGATCAGTGCCACGGACGACATTCGTTGTTCCGGCCCACTTCAGGGCCGGCCGCGGTCAATGGTGTTCCATCGTGGAACCGGCGAGTTCTGCGGCGATCCCGTGGGCCCACGCCTCGATCTGTGCGCGGTCGCGGAAGTCACCTCCCTTGCCCTGCTGGATGATCTGACGGGCGATGAAGCCCCGGGCGCCCTCGGTGAGTCGGCCGCCGAAGGTGGCGTGGCCTCGTGCATCCAGCCGGGTGACGAGACGGGCCACGCCGGGAGCCGGCGGGATGTCCCGCTCGCTCGCCGACGGGTCGAGCGGTCCGCTGCTGAACAGCCAGACCGGAAGCCGGCCGAGCGCCTTGCGGTGCCGGCGGGCGAAGCGGGTCGCGTCGCGCTGCCAGCGTCCGGCGTACAGCCCGCCGCCGATGAGTACGGCGTCGTAGGCGGTGAGGTCCTGCACCTCGGCCGCGGACCGGACGTCCACGTCGACCTGCCGGTCACGCAGGGCCTCGGCGATCCACTCGGCGATCTCGGCGGTGGAGCCGTTCTTCGTGCCGTAGGCGATCAGCACGCGTGCGGTGGTGGTCATCGGGGGTCACCTCGCTTTCTTCGACGGCGGCTTTCCGTGTCCGTGCTCGAGCACGGACAGCCGCCGGACGTACTCGTCGTCGTCGATCTCGCCGCGCGCGAACCGTTCGCCGAGCAGCCGCTCGGGCGACGCTTCCGCACCGCGGGTACCTGTCGGCGGGTGGCGCAGCAGCAGCACCAGGGCGGCGATCAGCACCGCGCCGAGGGCGAGCATCATGAGTGTCATGAGTGTGTAGTCCCAGCCGCTCGTATGGTGGTCGTACCAGTTCATGTCCTCACCTCCTTCCTGTCACGGCCTGCGCAGCCGGCTCTCGCCGATCCCGTGCACGGCCGGCTCGTCCGGCCGCAGGTGCGTGTCGTCGTACCGGTGGGTGAGGTGGTCGACGACGGCCACCACGCCGTCCACCTGGCCGCTCATATTCACGACGATCGGAACCTCGCTGGCGCGCTCGAGTTGGCCGTCCAGCGTGACCACCCCGTCGGTGACCGTCACACCGATCGTCTGCGGCGCCAGCCACAGGGCGCGTACCAGCACCTCGTCGACGATCTCGGCGCGGATGTCCTCGTCCGGGCGCAGGAAGACCTGGAGCAGATCGCGCCGGGTGACGATGCCTGCCAGCCGGTCCTCCTCGTCCAGTACCGGCAGCCGCTCGACGCGGTGTCCGGCCATCGTTCGGGCGGCTCCGGCGATGGAGTCGTCGGCGCGTACGGTGATCGCCGGGCTGCTCATCAGCTGTTCCGCCGTGCGGGCCCGGGCCTTGGCGTCGGTCCTGCGGGCGGCGCGGGTCAGGCGCGGGCGCCACTTGGGGCGCTGGTGTCCGGGCTCCTCCTGCTGCGCCTGCCGGAGCATCAGATCGGTCTCGGAGATCACCCCGACGACCTTCTCGTCCTCGTCCACCACGGGCAGTCCGCTGATGCGGTGCTCCGCCAGCAGTGCCGCGACCTCCTTGAACGGGGTCGTCGCGGCCACCCGCACGACTTCGCTCGTCATCACTGTGCTGACCTTGCGGTGCTTCATCGTCGTCTCCTTCTCCGGAACCCGCGACTCAGCGCAGTCGGCGCAGATACGGGTCGTGCGGGCTGCGCGGCAGCAGGCGGATCCGTACGTCGAGGGCGGTGACCCCGTCCGGGCGGGCCACGACCGGGTTCAGGTCGGCCTCGGCGAGCTGCGGCAGGTCGCACGCCAACCGCGACAGGCGGAGCAGCAACTGCTCCAGGCCCGCCAGATCGACGGGGCCGCTGCCCCGGTGACCGAGCAGCAGCGGGGCGCAGCGCGGCGCGGTGATCAGGTCGTGCACATCGCGGTCGGTGAGCGGGGCGAGCCGGGCCGCGTGGTCCGCGAGCACCTCGGTCGCCGTACCGCCGAGGCCGAACAGCACGAGCGGCCCGAACACCTCGTCCTGCACCATTCCCGCGACCAGTTCGGTGCCGCGTCCGGCCATCGGCTGCACGAGCACCCCGGTCATCACCTCGCCGAAGCGCGCGACGAGACCGCGGTACGCGGCCCGCAGCTGCTCCTCCCCTTCCAGGTCGAGGAGCACAGCGCCCTGGTCGGTCTTGTGCACCAGGCCCGGCCAGTACGCCTTGAGCACGACCCGTCCCTCGGGCCCCGCGAGCCGGGCGGCGGCATCCACGACGGCCTGTTCGTCCTCGGCCCAGGCCCAGGGCAGCTGCGGGATGCCGTAGCGGTCGAGGAGTTCGGCGCAGCCGCGCGGGTCCAGCCAGCCGCCCTCGGGGTTCTCGGCGAGGAAGGCGTCCGCCTGGGCGCGGGCGCCCGTGGTGTCGACGCCGGGCAGTTCCGGGACCGTGCCGGGCGGCCGGGCGAGCCAGCGGGACCGGGCGGCGGCGTGCGCCAGGGCGCGTGCGGCGGCCTGCGGATCGGCATACGCGGGCAGGGCGCCCTGTCCGGTGTGCAGCAGCAGGACGGACTCGGCCTGGTCGAGCAGGGCCACGGCGACCGGGCGCGTCCAGTGCGCGGGGACCGGCCCGGCGAGCGCGCGGACCGGATCGTCCCCGGTCGCCGCCATCAGGGCGGTCGGCACGAGCGCCACCAGGACCGCGTCGACGGCGTCGTGGGCGGCCAGGCGGTCCACACAGGCGCGCAGCGCCTTGCCGCCGGCCGCGGCGGTCGTGTCGATCGGATTGCCGGCGCTCGCCCCGGCCGGCAGCAGTTCGAGGAGTTCACGGAGGAGGCCGGCGGGCAGTTCGGGCACGGTCAGCCCGGCCTCGGTGCACGCGTCCGCGGCCAGTACACCGGCCCCGCCCGCGTTCGAGACCACGGCCACCCGCGAGCCGGTCGGCAGCGGCTGGGAGTTCAACAGGGCTGCGGTGTCGAGGAGTTCGCCGATACTCCGGGTGGCGATGACGCCGGCCTGCGTGAACAGGGCCTGCCTGGTCACGGTGGGCGTCGCGGCCGCGGCGGTGTGGGAGGCCGCTGCTCGCCGCCCGGCGTCGGAACGGCCCGCGTCCACCGTCAGCACCGGCATCCGCCGGGCGACCCGGCGGGCGGTACGGGAGAAGGCGCGCGGGCTGCCGAAGGACTCCAGGTGCAGCACGGCCAGGTCGGTCGTGCCGTCGCTCTCCCACCACTGGAGCAGGTCGTTGCCGCTGACGTCGTACTTGTCGCCCAGCGAGACGAAGCTCGACACCCCGATGCCCAGCCGGGTCAGCCCGCCGAGGAGCGCGATGCCGACGCCGCCGGACTGCACGGCGACACCTGCGGTGCCGGGCAACGGCCGGTGCGCGGCGAAGGTCGCGTCGAGGCGTACCGCCTCCTCGGTGGTGGCGATGCCCAGACAGTTCGGGCCGACCAGCCGCATTCCGTAGCGGCGTACGGTCGCCAGCAGCGCCGCGGCCTGTTCGACGTCGAGCCCGGCGGTCAGTACCACCAGGGCCCCCACTCCGGTCTTGCCGCACTGTTCGGCCACCTCGGGAACCGCGCCCGCGGGCACCGCGAGAACGGCGAGTTCGGGAGGCTGGGGCAGCGAGGCGACCGACGGGTGACAGGGGGTGTGCTCGACGGTGTCCGCGTGCGGGTTGACCGCCATCAGGCGGCCGGTGAATCCCGCCCGCCGAATGTTCCTGAGCACGGCCCGCCCCACCGAGCCCGGCCTGGTGCCCGCCCCGACGACCGCGATGGAGCGGGGGCGCAGCAGCGGCCGCAGACTCGCGGTGTCGGCGACGCGGCCCCGTTCGTCGAGGGCCGCCAGGTAGGTCTCGTCCTGGTCCAGCCGTACGAGGCTGTAGACCTCGTCGCGGTCCCGGCGGCGCTCGGTCCGCAGTCCGAGGTCGGTGAAGACCCGCATCATCTCGTGGTTGTCGGCGAGTGTGGCGGCGGTGAACGCGGTGAGGCCCGCCATGCGGGCGGCGGTCACCAGGTGTTCGAGGAGCAGGGTGCCCACGCCGCGGTGGTGGAGACCGTCGGCCACCGCCACGGCGATCTCGGCGGCGACCCGGTCGGCGTTGACGTGGTACTCGGCGGCTCCGACGACCTGCCCTTCGAGCAGCGCCACGAGCCCCTGGTATCCGGGTTCCGGATCGGCGCAGATCCGGTCGGCGGCCTGCCGGCCGGCGAGCCGGCTGGCCCCGAAGAACCGCAGCCGCCGGTTCTCCGCCGACATGGTGTCGTACAGCCGCAGCACCTGGTCGTGGTCCTCCGGCCGCGCGGACCGGATCGCGACTGTGCTGCCGTCGGCCAGAAGCGCGTGGGTCTCCCGCGCGCGGCGTGCGGTCTGCGTCATGACGCCTTCCTCTCCCTGGGTCCCTGGGTTCTCCTTCCACGGTCCAGGACCCCGGGGCAGCGCCACAGGGCCTGTCCGGGGACCGGAGCAGGGCCGTTCGGCCCCGATTCCGAGGCGTGCCGGATCAGGCGGTGCCGACGGGAGACGTGACGTCGGGGAGTACGGGGAGCACCTCGAACACGTCGGTCAGCCGGACGGCGCGCAGCATGCGCAGAACGCGCGGACTGCCGATCACGAGCCGTACGCGGCCGCCGCACCGCAGGGCGCGGTTGCGGGCCCTGCACAGGGCGGACAGTCCCCTACAGCCTGCGCGGAACGGATGTACGGGTCCACGCTACGGCCTGCCCACCATCGAAGGCGCGGGCGCGCGTGGCCCCCGGCCCGTCCCGCCTCTCCCGATGCCCACTGCGGCTCAAGACGCATGGACACGGCGTGCAGCTGCATCGCTTTCGAAGCCGGGCGGCACTGTGCCGGACTCCCCGGGAGGGTGGGTCGCGCCGTACGACGACAGCGGGCTCGACGCGCGGTCAGACGCGGCGCACGCGCGCGTCGAACGCGCTGACGCCGCCCGGGGCCACCAGGCCTCCCGGTGTCGCGACCACGGAGGCCGACCTCGATCTCGGCGAACCGCGGCAGGCCGGCTGCCGTCCGGGAGAGCCGCCGCTGCCGCTGCTCCAGGCCTTCGAGGCCGGCCGGCCCGCTGCCGCGCGATCCGCAGACGTACGTCCCGGATCAGACGGACGTCCCGGATCAGACGGACGTCCCCGATCAGACGGCGAAACTCTGAACCGGCCCGCGCATCAGGCCGGCTGCGGTACGACGGCGACCGGGCAGGCGGAGTGGTGCAGCACCGTGTGGGCGACCCGTCCCAGCTGAAGGCCGAAGAAACCGCTCTGGCGCCGGGCTCCGACCACCAGCAGATCGGCGGTGACCGACGCGTCGAGCAGTACCCTGCGGGCGGTGCCCTCGGCGGTGCGCCGGTGGAGTTGCACGGACGGGTGCTCCGCGGCCACTTCGTTCAGCGCGGCCTCCAGCGTCTCGGCGGCTCGCTGTTCGTGCATCCGGGCCGGACCGCCGGCCAGCAGGGGGTGTTCGGTGGTCTCGTGCCCGGGGCATCTCCAGGCCCGTACGGCTTCCAGGACGGCGCTCCGCCGCTCCGCTTCCTGGAAGGCGAAACGCACAGCAGCCGAACTCCGCGCCTCCTCGCCGACGCCGAGCAGGACGCGCCCCTGCGCTCCGGGCTGCGCCCGGAGGTCATGGCTGCCGCGCAGCACGATCACCGGGCAGTGCGCGTGGGCGGCGACCGCGAGGCTGACCGAGCCGAGCAGCAGCTCGGCGATGCCCCCGCGCCCCCGCGCCCCCAGGACCAGCAGGGAGGCGCGCCGCGCCTCGGTCACCAGGGCGGGCACCGGCCCGTCGGGCACCACCTCGGCCTCGACCTTCAGGTCCGGTCGACGGCGGTGGGCGCGCCGCACGGCGGCATCGACGATCTTGTCGGCCAGTATCTGCTCGGACGTCCTGCCGAGTTCCTGGGCGAGCGCCGCGCCTTCGTAACGCTCCCACAGCGAGGCGTACACCAGCCGCAGCGGCACCCCGCGCAGTGCGGCCTCGTCCGCCGCCCAGTCCACGGCGCGCAGACCGGGTTCGGAGCCGTCGACGCCCACGACGACCGGAAGGTCCACCGTTCTCACCTTCCCGCACCGAGGTCGAAGACGATCCGGGCCTTGACCTGGCCGCTGAGCACCTCGCTGATGGACTCGTTGACGGAGGCGAGCGGGCGGGTCTCGTAGATCACCCTGGTGCGGCCCGCCGCGTGCAGCTGGAAGACCTCGGCGAGGTCCTGCCGGGTACCGACGATCGAACCGATCACGCTGGTGCCCTTCAGAACGGTGTCGAAGATCGGAACCTGGACCGTGCCGTGCGCGGGCAGCGCCACCATGACCAGCTTCCCCCCGCGCCGCAGCCCGGAGTTGACAGCCGCGAAGGCAGCCTCGTTCACCGCGAGAGCGATCGCCGCGTGCGCACCTCCATACCTCTGGAGCACCTCGCCCACGTTGTCCTTGCGGGCGTCGATGACGAGGTCGGCGCCGAGTTCCGCGGCCAGGTCGAGCTTCTCGTCGGTGATGTCGATCGCCACCACCCGAGCTCCGGCGATCTTCGCGTACTGCACCGCCAGATGACCGAGACCGCCGACACCCGAAATCGCGACGAGCTGGGTGGGCCCGACACCGGCCACCTTCAGCGCCTTGTACGTGGTGACGCCGGCGCAGGTCAGCGGGGCGGCGTCGAACGCCGTGATGCCCTGCGGCACGGGCTGCGCGAAGTCGGCCCAGGCCAGCATCTTCTCCGCGTACCCGCCGTCGCACCCGTAGCCGGTGTTGACCTGCTGCTCGCACAACGTCTCCCAGCCGGACAGGCAGTGCTCGCACCGCCCACAGGCCTTGCCCAGCCACGGCACGGCGACCCGCTGCCCGACGGACAGGTGGGTGACGCCGTCACCGAGCTTCTCGACCAGGCCCACGCCCTCGTGACCGGGCACGAACGGCGGGTTCGGCCTGACCGGCCAGTCGCCGCGGGCGGCATGGATGTCGGTGTGGCACAACCCGGACGCCTCGACACGGACGCGGACCTGGCCCGGGCCGGGCTCGGGATCGGGGCGCTCCTCGATGACCAGGGGTTCACCGAGGACTCGTACGACCGCTGCCTTCATGGTTCTTGCTCCTCGGGGATGGTGCGTCAGCCGTGCGCGACGACGGCGACGGGGGCGGTGGAGTGGTGCAGGACGGCGTGCGTGACCGGTCCGATGTGGGCGCCGATCGGGCTACGGCGGATCTTCCTGCCCACGACGACCAGGGAAGCCTCACGGGAAGCGTCGACCAGGTGGTTGGCCGGGCTGCCGGCACGGGACTGCTCGACGACCTCGACCGTCGGGAACTTCTCCCGCCAGGGACGCAGCATCTCGGTCAGTACGGCGGTGTCCTGCCTGCCCAGCTCGGCGTTGAGCTCGAGGTCCGCGGGCAGGCCGTAGGCGAAGTACGGCGGCAGGTTCCAGCCGTGGACGACCCGCAGGGCCGTGTCCCGCCGAGCCGCGGCGTCGAAGGCGAACTCGATCACGGTGTCGTGCGGACTGTCGGTGTCGAGGCCCAGGACGACAGGCCGGAACGGGGCCGCGGCGGACGGGATTCCGGCCGGGTCCATCGCGTGCTCGTCCGCGGCCTGCTCCCCGGCGCGAACCAGGACCACGGGCACTTCGACGTGGGCGACGACGGCCTGCCCGACGGAGCCCACCAGGAAGCCTCCGAGCCCGCTGAGGCCACGGGAGCCGAGGACCAGCAGTTCGGCGTCCTGTGCCGCGCCCGTCAGCACGTCGCCGGGCCGGCCGCTGAGCTGTTCCACGGTCACGTCCAGCCCGGCATGGCGCAGCCTGAGGCCTTCCGCCGCCTCGCGGGGGATCCGCTCGCTCCAGTGCTGCTGTGTCTCCGCGCCGAGGAGCGGTGCCTGGGCCATGGGCTCGGGGACGGGCTCCCAGACGTGCACGAGCTTCAGCGGCAGGCCGCGCAGCTTCGCCTCGCGGGCCGCCCATTCGGCTGCGGCCCGGCTCTCGGCCGAGCCATCGAGACCTGCGACAACGTTGTGGACCATCGTTCTGCCTCCTGAACGGGGATGTGATTCCAGCGTCACGCTGCCGAGGCCTGTGGTGCAGGGGCCGCAGGTCCCCGACTGGGGCCGATCGGCCCTGCGGGCGGCAGGCGCGGTGACACCATGGGCCCGCCGACCGACGCGGACGCCGACCGGCCGCGCACCACTGCGAAGGGACAGGACGGGAACTGAACCGTCCCTTCCGCACGGCCTGTTGGGCTCCCGACCGCCGGCCCTGCAGGGCGTGGGCGGACCGTTCGGCCTCTCGCGGGCGTCCGTTCGCCAGTGCATGCTGATATCCCTCGTCAGAAGGAGGACCATGTCCCCGAGCTCGGACGGCAGTGTTCCGGTGTGGCGCCGTCTGACACCCGGGCTCGCCACGCTCCTCGGCTACCGGGGCTCGTGGCTGAAGGGTGACGTACTGGCCGGAGTGACGGTGGCCGCCTATCTCGTGCCCCAGGTGATGGCGTACGCGGGCGTGGCCGGTCTGCCGCCGGTCGCCGGGCTGTGGGCGATCCTGCCCGCGCTCGCCCTGTACGCCGTGCTCGGCTCCTCCCGCCTGCTGTCGGTCGGCCCGGAGTCGACGACCGCGCTGATGACGGCCACGGTGGTCGGTCCGCTGGCGGCCGGGGATCCGGCCCGGTACGCGACACTGGCGGCCGCACTGGCGATCGCGGTCGGCCTGCTGTGCGTGGTGGCGTGGGCGGCGCGGCTCGGCTTCGTCGCGGATCTGCTGTCACGGCCGGTTCTCATCGGCTATCTGACGGGCGTGGCGCTGATCATGATGGTCGACCAGCTGCCCAAGCTCACCGGCGTCGACACCACAGGCTCCGCGTTCTTCCCTCAGCTCTGGTCCTTCGTCCGGGACCTGCCGAACGCCCACCCGGCCACCGTCGTCTTCTCCGCTGTCGTGCTGGCCTTCCTCCTCATCGCCGCCCGGTACGTCCGCGCCGTGCCCGGCCCTCTGCTGGCCGTGGTCCTCGGTACGACGGCTGTGGCGGTCTTCGGACTCGACGACGGGCACGGCATCAAGGTCATCGGCGACGTGCCGGCGGGCCTGCCCGGACTCGCCCTGCCTGACCTGACCGACCTGCCGCATCTCCTGCTACCCGCCCTGGGCGTCCTCCTCGTCGGCTACACGGACTTCATCCTCACCGCACGGGCCTTCGCCGCCCGTGACGCGAACGCGCTGGACGCCAATCAGGAGTTCCTGTCCCTGGGCGCCGCCAACCTCGGTGCGGGCGCACTGCACGGCTTCCCGGTGAGCAGCAGCGCCAGCCGTACCGCGCTGGCCTCCTCGGCGGGCGGCCGCAGCCAGGCGTACTCGCTGGTCGCCGGGGCGGCAGTCCTGTCGGTCCTGCTGTTCCTGAGCCCGCTGCTGTCCCGCACTCCCACGGCGGTGCTGGGCGTGCTCGTCGTCTACGCCGCCATCCGCATGATCGACCTGACGGGTTTCCGCAAGCTGGCGTCCTTCCGCCGCCGGGAACTCCTGCTGGCATTCGGCTGCCTGGCCGGGGTCCTCGTCCTGGACATCCTGTACGGGGTGCTGGTCGCCGTCGGTCTGTCGGTGGCGGAGCTGTTGACCCGGGTCGCGCGCCCGCACGACGCCGTCGAGGGGCTGGTGCCCGGCGTGTCCGGCATGCACGACGTCGACGACTACCCCGAGGCCCGTACGATCCCCGGCCTGCTGGTCTACCGCTACGACTCCCCCCTGTTCTTCGCCAACGCGGAGAACTTCCTACGCCGGGCCCTGGCCGCGGTCGGCACACAGGAAGTTCCCGTGCGCTGGTTCGTCCTCAACACCGAGGCGAACGTGGAGGTCGACATCACCGCCCTGGACGCGGTCGACGAACTGCGCCGCGAACTCACCGACCGCGGCGTCGTCTTCGCCCTCGCCCGGGTCAAGCAGGACCTGCGGGATGATCTGGAGGCCTACGGTCTGGTGGAGACCGTCGGCACCGGGCGGATCTTCCCCACCCTGCCGACGGCCGTGGCCGCGTACCGGACATGGTGCCGCGAGCAGTAGTCACCCGTCCGACGGAGGCGTACAGGGCCGAGGGCCGAACAGTGCGGGCCTCTTCGGCCCTCACCCGAGTGGGCCCGTCGGGCCGATGTGCCCGCATCCGTGGGGCCGTTCGGCCCCTCTTCGCCCAGCGCCTCGAAACGGCGCCGACACAGGGGCCGTTGCCGGGCGCAGCAGGAACGACACCACATCCGGGGTCCCGGCCGCGCCGGCAACCACACGCCCAAGCCGATGACGATGTGCTCCGGCCGGGAGATCCTCGACGAAGTACTCCACCATCTGCGGTTCGACGAGGCGGTGGCGGCCCGTGTCCGGGAGACCTCCACCGTCGTGCCCTGCCTGATGCCGTACGTCACCAGCCAGTTCCTGGTCCGCCGCCGCGACGACCGGCCCAAGGTCGTGCCCGAAGGGTCGGTGAACCTCGCCTTCATCGGACAGTTCGCCGAAGTGCCCGACGACGTCGCCTTCACCTTCGAGTACTCCGTACGCACCGCCTGGACCGCGGTGGCCGGACTCCTCGACCTCGCCAAGCAGCCACCTCCGGTCTACAAGGGCCACCACGATCCCCATGTGCTGGCGAGCGCGCTGGAGACCATGCACCACCGCCCCTCCACAGCCGGCGGCCGACCACCAGCCGGCCGGCGTGCGGCGCCGGATACTCTGGCGCGATGATCGATAACCTCCCTTCTTGTCCGAAGTGCTCCTGTGAGTACACCTACGCCATGAACGCCCTTGTGGTGTGCCCGGAGTGCGGCCACGAATGGGCACCCGCGGAGAGCGGTGCGGAGGGTGGAGGACCCGCCGGGGAGCGGGTCGTCAAGGACGCTGTGGGCAATGTGCTGCGGGACGGCGACACCGTCGTCGTCAAGGCGCTCAAGGCCAAGGGGAGCCCCTCGGGGATCAAGGCAGGCACCAAGGTGCGCGGAATCCGGCTGGTCGACGGCGTCGACGGCCACGACATCGACTGCAGGATCGACGGTTTCGGAGCCATGCAGCTCAAGTCGAGCGTGGTCAAGAGGGCCTGATCCCGCCCGCCGGGGCGGCCCGGTAGTAACAGGATGCTGAATTGCATAATTTCGCAATTGGTTAGATGCTGTGTTGGCTGTGTCCGCAGGTAGCCGTGGGCGCAGCCTGCACCGGCCCCGGGTGGGGCGTTGTCCGGGAAGCCGAGGGTCATGTCCGTTCCGCTGTACCAGGCCACGGCCGATTTCTTCCGGATGCTGGGACATCCCGTACGGATACGGGTGCTGGAGCTGCTGCAGGACGGGCCGAGACCGGTACGGGAGCTGCTGGCCGCGATCGAGGTGGAACCCTCCAGCCTGTCGCAACAGCTGGCGGTCCTGCGCCGCTCGGACATCGTCACATCCAAGCGCGAGGGCTCGACCGTGGTGTACGCGCTCGCCGGCGGGGACGTCGCCGACCTGATGGGGGCCGCGCGCAGGATTCTGACCGAGCTGCTGGCCGGGCGGAACGAGCTGCTGGCCGAGCTGCGGAATACCGAGGTCGCCGCGCGATGAGGATCCCCTTCTGCCGGGCCGTGGCCCGGCTCACCGCACTGCTGCCCGGCCGCACGGATCTGGCGGAGATGCGCCGCGACCCACGCCGGGACCTGCTGGCCGGCCTCACCGTGGCGATCGTCGCACTGCCGCTCGCACTCGGCTTCGGTGTCTCCTCCGGGCTCGGCGCGGCGGCGGGGTTGGCGACCGCGGTGATCGCGGGCGTGCTCGCCGCCGTGTTCGGCGGGTCGAATCTGCAGGTGTCCGGGCCGACCGGCGCCATGACGGTCGTGCTGGTACCGATCGTCACCGAGCACGGGGCGTCCGGGGTGCTGACCGTCGGGCTGATGGCGGGCGTCATGCTCGTCGCCCTCGCCCTGCTCAAGGCCGGGAAGTACATGCAGTACGTGCCCGCGCCCGTCGTGGAGGGCTTCACGCTCGGCATCGCCTGCGTCATCGGGCTGCAGCAGATTCCCAACGCCCTCGGGGTGCCCAAGCCCGAGGGCGACCGCGTCCTCGTGGTGACCTGGCGCGCCTTGGAGGAGTTCGCGACCCACCCGAACTGGACCTCCGTCGCCTTCGCCCTGGCGGTCGCCGCCGTCATGCTGATCGGCGCCCGGCGGCGGCCCACGATCCCCTTCTCCATCCTCGCGGTGATCGCGGCCACCCTCATGGCACAGGCAGGCGGCCTGGACGCGGCGCAGCCGATCGGCGACCTGCCGTCCGGCCTGCCCGCCCCCTCGCTCGCCTTCCTCGACCCGGGCGCGCTCGGCTCGCTGCTCGCCCCGGCAGTCGCGGTGGCGGCGCTGGCAGCCCTGGAGTCGCTGCTGTCGGCCTCGGTCGCCGACGGCATGACGGTCGGCCAGAAGCACGACCCGGACCGTGAGCTGTTCGGTCAGGGTCTGGCCAATATCGCCGCGCCGCTGTTCGGGGGCGTACCGGCGACCGGCGCGATCGCCAGGACCGCCGTCAACGTTCGTACCGGGGCGGGGTCCCGGCTGGCGGCCCTGACCCACGCGGCGGTCCTCGCAGTGATCGTCTTCGCGGCCGCACCCCTCGTCTCCAAGATCCCGCTGGCGGCGCTGGCGGGCGTGCTGCTGGCCACCGCGATCCGCATGGTCGAGGTCAGCTCGCTCCGGGCGATGGCGAGGGCCACCCGCTCCGACGCGTTGATCCTCGTGCTGACCGCCGTGGCCACGCTCGCCCTCGACCTCGTCTACGCCGTGATCATCGGCCTGGTGGTCGCCGGCACCCTGGCGCTGCGCGCGGTCGCCCAGCAGGCCCGCCTGGACCAGGTGCCGCTGGACCGTGGTGACCACAGCGCCGAGGAGCACGCGCTGCTGGCCGAGCACATCGTCGCCTACCGCATCGACGGGCCACTGTTCTTCGCCGCCGCCCACCGCTTTCTCCTGGAGCTGACCGAGGTCGCCGACGTGCGGGTCGTCATCCTGCGCATGTCCCGGGTGACGACCATCGACGCCACCGGCGCCCTGGTCCTCAAGGACGTGGTGGAAAAGCTCAATCGGCGCGGCACCGTGGTCATGGCCTCCGGGATCCGCCCTGGCCAGCGCCAGGCGCTGGAATCCGTGGGCGCGTTGGAGCTGCTGCGCCGGGAGGGGCGTGAGTACGCCACCACGCCGGAGGCGATCCGGGGCGCACACACCTACCTGGAGTGCGTCGGTGTCATGCCGACTGTTCCCGCCCAGACGTCCCGGCCCGTCAGCCGGGAAACAGAGGAAGCCGCCGGATGAGCACTCCGCCCATTCCCCTGCGCAAGGTCGAGGTCTCCGGCGCCGAGGAGTTGCTGTCGGAAGGCCGCGCACCGGGGCGGCCGGTGTCCACGCGGCGGGTCCTGACCGTCGTACGGCCTGGTCGGCAGATGGGGGACTTCGAGTGCCTCCTGCCGCGCCCGCGTCCCAAGACGGTGACCGCATTCCCTCTCACCCCCGCGGAGGCGTGATGAACGCCCGGCTCGAAGCACTGCCCCACCGGCATGTGCTCACACTGCCCGCGATGCCGTCCGCGGTCCGCATGGCCCGGGAGACCGCCGAACAGGTGCTGGCCGAGTGGGGCGTGAACCCGCGCCATCCCACCGTCGGCCCGGCCCTGCTGATCCTCAGCGAGCTGGTCACCAACAGCGTCCGGCACGCCGCGGCGCTCTCCCCGCAGATGACCGTCATCTACGCGGCCGGCCCGGACTGCCTGGCCTTCGCCGTCCACGACCGTCACCCCCACCGGCCCTCGTTGTACGCGCCGGCCACCCGAACGAAGGCGGGCGGTCTTGCCACCGTCATGGAGCTCACCCTCGGCCTGGGGGGGGCACGGCGGTGGTCCGGGGGGACGCCGACGGCAGGGGGAAGAGCATCTGGATCACCCTTCCCTTCCGACCGAACACGCCGAACGCGCAAGGAAGTTGACGATCATGACCATCGAGTGGCGCTACACCGTCGAGCAGGACCTCGGCATCCTGCCCGTCTCCGGACACCTGGGCCCGGAGGCCGTCCGTCGCTTCACCGGTGCCGTCGGCTGGGTGGTGGGACGCGGCACCGGTCCGGTCATCGTCGACCTGAGCGGGCTGCGCGGCTGGTCGGCCGAGGGGCAGTTGGCGATCATCGAGGCCGCGGGGCGTCTCGCCGAGGCGGGCCGCGGCCTGGAACTGGCCGCGATCCCCGCAGACGGCTCCCTCGTGCCCAACGGGGAGTGCCGGCCCATCCCCGTGCACGCCGACCTGGCCGACGCACTCGCGGCACACAGCACGCGGCACGGCGAGCCACCGGAGGGCCGCCACGAGTGGCGGACGACAGGGTGGCCGGCTTGAGACACCGCGGGCCGGTGCGCCCGGTGGGTCCGGCCGGGTGCAAAGGCACCGTCGGGATCACGTACGGGTACGACGGTGCAGATGCCGTCCCTCGTGACGACGGCCTCGTCCTCGGCGAAGTCCGGCACATCCGCCTTCGCGGCAGTCGTCTGGGCGGTCAGTGCCGAACCGCGCCCAGCGGCCTTCATGTCACCACCGTGGGATTCGGGCGGCGCGGTTCTCGTGCGAGATTTCGGCATGGCCGCTGTCGCACGCGAGGATGAGCCGCATGTGTGTGACGAGTGGGTGTATGCGAGGCGCCGAGGACCGGCCCATAGGGCCGTGCTGCTCCGCCGGGGAGGGGACGGCACGATGAGCACGCCGCTGTACCAACTGAAGGCCGAGTTCTTCAAGACACTCGGCCACCCGGCGCGCATCCGGGTCCTTGAGCTGCTGAGCGAGCGCGAGCACGCGGTGGCGGAGATGCTGCCCGAGGTCGGGATCGAGCCGGCGCACCTGTCACAGCAGCTCGCGGTATTGCGCAGGGCGAACCTGGTGGTGACCCGCAAGGAGGGCTCCACCGTGTACTACTCGCTGACCAGCCCGCATATCGCCGAGCTGCTCGGGGTCGCCCGCACCATCCTGTCCGGGGTGCTCGCCGGGCAGGCCGAACTGCTCGCCGATCTGCAGGCCGCCCAGACGCAGGCGGAACCACCGTCGTAGGGACCCCCCCGAACTCGCCGCGCTCGCCGAACCGACCGCGACCTCAGTCGGGGAGCTCCAGCCGGCAGATCTCCCCCGGCTGCACGCCGACCGAGCGATCGGGAAGGTGGACGTCGATCGGGGAGCGGTCGGACGACGGTACGGCGATCTCCAGCCACCCGCGCTCCAGACGCAGGCGCACGCCCCAGTGGCCCTGGTAGCGGAGCTCGAAGCCGTAGGAGGAGAGCTCGGGGAGGGGCACCGGGTCCAGCCACAGAGCGCCGCGCCTGGGCTCCAGGCCGGTCAGGCCGCGCTGGACCAGGTCCAGGGTGCCGGCCATGGCACCGAGGTGGAGGCCCTCGCCCGTGGTGCCGTCCTGGACGTCGGCGATGTCACCCCTCAGTGCCTCCTGGCAGAACGTCCAGGCATCGGCGCGGCGGGCCCGGGCGAGGACCCAGCCGTGCACCAGTCCGCTGAGGGTGGAGCCGTGGCTGGTGCGGCGCAGGTAGTAGTCGACGGTGCGGCGCCAGGTGTCCTCGTCGAGCCGGTACCCCAGCCGACGGAACAGCCCTTGGAGTTCGTCAGGCGAGAAGAGGTAGCCGAGCATCAGTACGTCGGCCTGTTTGGACGCCTGGTAGCGGTTGGCGGTGTCGCCCTCCGCCTCCAGGATCCGGTCGAGCCGCCGGATGTCGTCGTACCGCCGGCGGTATCCGGCCCAGTCCAGTTCCTCCAGCTTGCCGTAGTCCTCGAACTGGCTGATGACCCCGTCGTGGAAGGGCACGTGGAGCGTGCGCGAGACGTCCTCCCACTGTTCGAGTTCGCCGACGTCGAGTCCGGTCCGCTCGACGAGTTCCCGACGGCGCGGTTCGGGCAGGGTGTCGAGGAGTTCCAGGGCGCGGGCCAGCACCCAGGCGGCCGTGACGTTGGTGTACGCGTTGTCGTCGAGGCCCGGCTCCGCCGCCCAGGGGTAGGCATCGTGGTACTCGTCGGGACCGACGACCCCGCGGATGCGATGCCTGCCCAGTGTCTCGTCGTACACCGCCGAGTCCGCCCAGAAGCGGGCGATCTGCAGCAGCATCTCGGCGCCCTTGGTGTGCAGGAACTCGGTGTCGCCGCTGGCCTCGCAGTACTGCCACACGTTGTACGCGATCGCCGATCCGACGTGGTACTGCAGCCGGGAGTGATCGGGCAGCCAGCGTCCGGAGCGCGGGTTGAGGTGCAGCCGCTGGGTCTCCTCGCGGCCGTCGCTGCCGCTCTGCCAGGGATACAGGGCTCCGCGCCGGCCGCGGTCGCGGGCGGCGGAGCGGGCGCGCTCCAGGCGTCGGTGGCGGTATTGCAGCAGGGCGCGGGAGACCTCGGGGAAGTGCAGGTTGAGGTAGGGCAGAACGAACAGCTCGTCCCAGAACACGTGCCCGCGGTAGGCCTCACCGTGCAGCCCCCGGGCAGGCACGCCCACGTCGAGGTCGGCGGTGTGCGGGGAGAGCGTCTGCAGGACATGGAACAGGTGCAGCCGCAGGATGCTGCCCGCCTCGCCCGGCACGTCCAGCTCGGCCCGCCGCCACAGCTGGTCCCAGGCCGTCAGGTGCGACTCCAGCAGCTTGTCGAAGCCGGGCGCGCGGCCCACCCGTTCGATCGCGGCGTGCAGCGGATCGCTGATCGCCAGGTCGCGTGAAGTGTGCAGGGCGACGGTCTTGTCGACGGTGGCGGTCCGGCCGGGAGCCAGGCGCAGGCACACCCGCTGGACGGCCCGCGTCAGCTCGTGCTGTGCCGTGGCCGGCACGTCGGCGGTCAGCCGGGCCGCCATACCGACCCGGATGTCGGAGGTGCGGGTACGGCAGCGCAGCCAGACCGCGTCCGGAGCGGCGGTACCGGTGTCCACATGAGTCAGATGACGCCCGTCCAGTTCGCGGTAGCGCGGCACGCCGGAGTTGGTGACGCTCCCGTCCAGGGCGGACTCGACCGCGAGGTCACCGGAGAATCCGTCGGCGGTGAACTCGGTGCGCAGGGCGGCCAGGTGGGGTTCCGCCATGTGCACGAGCCGCTCCTGGCGGACGGACAGGGCGCGTCCCTCGCCGAGCCCGTAACGCGTCCGGCGCTCCAGCAGCCCCGAGGCCAGGTGCAGGACCTGCCGGTGCTCCAGCACCTCTGCGGTGTCGGGGGTGAGCCACTGCTGCCCTTCGACTCGGAAGCGCAGCGGCAGCCAGTTCGGCAGGTTGACCATGTCCTCGTTCTCGACCTCACGGCCTGCCACCTCGGAGGTGAGCCTGTTGTAGCAGCCGGCCGCATAGGTGCCCGGGTAGTGCACGTCGTCCGCGACGCACTCGGGCAGCGCCCCGCGGGTGGCGAAGTAGCCGTTGCCCAGCGTGCACAGGGACTCGCGCAGACGCTCCTGAGCGGGATCGTAGCCCTCGTACTCCCAAATCCGGTCCGTCACTTCGGCGCTCCTCAGACGAGCAGTTCTGCGAGGTCTCCTACTACGACGTCGGCACCGTGCCGCAGCAGTCTCCCCCGTGTCCGGGCCGTCGGCGCGGTCCACGCCGACGACGAGGGTGAAACCACCGCTACGGCCCGCCCCCGGACTCACCCGCGTCGACGGGCCGCTTCCAGGAAGAGGCCAGGTGTTCCACGCGGCCGCCTGAAACCGAGCGAGTCGGTGATCACGGCGTCCGTGTCGAACACCGCGGCCCCGACATCCCACAGCGCGCGTGCGACAGCACATCGGAGCGCCGGGCAGCGGGCGTCCTGGCGGTTCACGGCCACTGCGTCCCATGGCGGGCACGTGGCCCGGTCGCAGACCGTAGTGCTCGGCCTGGTCCGGGGCCTCGACGGCCAGCAGGTCCGTGGCGGCGGCACCGTTCCGGAGTACCTCGCGGGCCGGTCCTTCAACCATGGTGCGGCGTACCCGTTCACCGGGATGGTGGCCATCGCGTCATGAGGAAAATCGTGTCGAGCAGCTGGGACGCCTTCCGCTCGTGGCCCTCGCCCGCGCGTCAAAGGTGCGCCCGCGCGCCTGAGCCCCGCGGCCCCCGAACCACACGGTCTCTCCGCTCATGGCGGACTACCTCGCGCCGAGCAGGTTGGATGGGCGTCGGCGTCCTGCGAAGGCGTCGCCGCAGGAACCGAAGGGCCATCGCGTCGAACGCCGCCGCGAGGACGAACGTCACGCCGGTGGCCACGATCAGCAGGACCGCGAACCGCCCCCCGACCTCCGCTGTGAGTCTCGTACCCACTGCCCTCGCCCCCTTCGGATCGACACCGTTTCCCTCGCTGTCATCCAACTCCGATACCACGCGCGGCGCATGAGCCGAACGGCCCACCGCACCACCCGATCGGCCCTGTCGGCCGGGCGTCCTCGTCCTCCACCGCGGACCGACCGGCCTCCCACATCCGCGCCTCTTGCGCGGTGGCGGGCTCGGGGACCAGTGACCCCGAACGGTCGGTCCACACGGTGACGGCGGTGCCCGACGCGCCGCCGGGTTCGGCCTCCGCCCGGTCCGTGCGCGTCGATCCGGCGGCCAGAGCGTGCTTCATCGTGCCGTCGCCTGACCCGCGAGCAGACCGCCGAGCAGGGCAAGCGTCCAGCTGACGAGGACGATCCATGCCTCTGCCTCATCGCTGCGGCGCTTGAGGGGATCGCGCCGCCCAGAAGGGCTCGAGGTCCGGTCGGCGGCGCGGACCCGTGAGCGCGGCCATGGGTACGGCGCCTGCGTTCAGCGTCGATCACGGGATCGCGGGAGACATGGGCCGAGTGGCCCTGTCCTGTGGAGAACGGGCGGTACGGCGCAGCGCCTGCGTGGTGATGCACCGCGTCCGCTGCCCTTCCGTCGCGCTCCTACGACTCCTGCACCGGTACGCGCCACACCAGTGTGGTGCCTCCGCCTGCCGGGCTGCTCAACTCCAGCGCTCCGCTCAGCTGCTCGGCCCGCTCCGCCATGTTGCGCAGGCCGCTGCGGCGGCCGTCGGCCGGAATGCCCACGCCGTTGTCGGAGACCGTGACCCGCACTTCACGTCCGTCGGTTTCCAGCACCACGTCGGCGCGACTCGCACGGGCGTGCCGGGCAATGTTCGTGAGGGCCTCGGAAAGGACAGCCACCACTTGGTCGGCGATCTCCTTCGACACGTGAGTGTCCAGGAGCCCCTCGATGCGCACGCTGGGCGCGAAACCCAGTACGAGCGCCGCCTCACCGGCCACGCGTACCGCGCGGGCCCGCAGACCGGGGCCGGATGCTCCCTCCCGCTCCCGCAGTCCGAAGATCGTCGACCTGATGATCTTGATGGTCTCGTCGAGATCGTCCACCGCCCGCAGTACGCGCTCGGAGGCCTCCGTGTGTTCGATGAAGCGGCCGGCACTCTGCAGCGTCATGCCGGTGGCGAACAGCCGCTGGATCGCCAGGTCGTGCAGGTCTCGGGCGATCCGGTCGCGATCCTGGAGTACGGCGATCTGTTCGGCGTCCCGGCGGTGCTCCGCCAGTTCCATCGCGACCGCGGCCTGGGCGGCGAAGGCTTTCAGCGGTTCGGTCTCCTGCTCGGAGAAAACCGTGCCGCCCGCTTCTCGGACCAGCAGGACGACACCGCGTACACCGTCACCTGAGCCGATCGGGACGGCCACGGCCGGGCCCAGCCCCCTGAAGCGCGGCGGACCGGCCGTGATCCGTTCGTCGTCGGAGACGTCCGGGCTGGCGACAGCCACCCCATGCGTGAACGCCTCACCGATCAGGCTGCCGTCCACGGGCAGAACCAGTCCGCGGTGTGCCTCCGCCTCCTGCCCGATGGCCAGTTCCACCGTGAGCGCGTCAGTGTTCTCCATGGGCACGGCGACCACCGCCAGGGCCGCCCCGGTGATCTCTGTGGCGCGTTCGGCGATCAGCGCCAGTACGTCACCACGCGCGCTGCCGGACATCAGGCTGTGGGCGATCTCGGCGCTGGCCCGCAGCCAGCGCTCGCGGAGCCGGGACTCCTCGTACAGGCGGGCGTTGTCGATCGCGACGCCGGCCGCCACGGCCAGCGTGGAGAGCACCGACTCGTCGTCCTCGTCGAACTGCAGCCCTTCCCGCTTCTCGGTCAGGTACAGGTTGCCGAAGACCTGGTCCCGGACCCGGATCGGGACACCCAGGAAGGTGTTCATCGGCGGGTGATGGGGCGGGAAGCCGTACGAGGCAGAATGCTCCGAGAGCTTCGTCAGCCGCAGGGGCTCCGGATTCCGGATCAGCTCCCCCAGGATGCCGTGTCCCTCCGGATAGTTGCCGATCTGGGTGATCTGTTCTTCGGTGACCCCGACCGTGAGGAATTCCGACAAGCGCTTGCCGTCCGGCCCGATGACCCCCAGTGCGGCGTACTCGGCGTCCACCAGTACCGCAGCGGCCTGCACGATGCTGTACAGCGCCTGCTCGAGATCCAGCTCGCGGCCGACCGAGAGCACCGCCTCCAGCAGGCTGTGCACGCGGTCGCGGGTACCACGGGCCGCGTCAAGGCGGGCCTGCAGCTCCTCCAGCAGCTCGTCCAGCCTCAGCTGCGGCAGTCGTGTCCGAGCCGCGTGAGACTCCTCCGAGCTTTCCACCTGGCCCTCCAGATCCCATCCGTGTTCCGTCCACCCGCCACGTTAATGGTCCACAGGAGTGAACGGCACCGAACGGGCCGGAAGCCCGGAGCCTCGGTCGGCGCCGATGGCCGGTTCCGCAGGAGCCGTTACGTACTCGGTGAGGCCAAGCCGGTTGGTGTAGCCCCACCGGGGTCACCCACGATGTCGCGGAAGACGACCGGGGCGCCCACCTCGGCGCGCGCTCGTCGGCGCGGAGCTTCAGCGGCGTTCGTTCTCGAGCCGGTCCTGTGCCTGGGTGGCGATCACCGCGGCCTGGATGCGGCGTTCCACACCGAGTTTGGCCAGCAGACGGGAGATGTGGTTCTTGACGGTCTTCTCGGCGAGGTAGAGACGCAGGCCGATCTGCCTGTTGGTCAGGCCCTCACCGATCAGGGCGAGGATCTCCCGCTCGCGCTCGGTCAGACCGGGCAGCGCGTCCGGCTCCGGCTCCTTGGCGTCCTCCCCGCGCAGCCGTGCCATCACCTTGGCGGTGGCGCTCGGGTCGAGCAGGGACTGGCCCGCGGCCACCGTACGGACCGCCGAGACCAGGTCGGAACCCCGGATCTGCTTCAGCACGTACCCGGACGCCCCGGCCATGATCGAGTCCAGCAGGGCCTCCTCGTCGTCGAACGAGGTCAGCATCAGACAGGCCAGCTCCGGCATGCGGGAACGCAGCTCCCGGCACACGCTCACGCCGTCGCCGTCGGGCAGCCGGACGTCGAGAACCGCCACCTGGGGACGCAGGGCGGGAATCCGTACGAGGGCCTGTTCCACCGTGCCGGCCTCGCCGACCACGGTGATGTCGGGCTCGTCGTCGAGCAGGTCGTGGACACCTCGCCGTACCACCTCGTGGTCGTCCAGCAGGAAGACCCGGATCGGGTTGTCGGTGCCGGGCCGCTCACTGTCCGCCATCGGATGCTCCTCGTCCGGCCTGTCGTCCCGGTGTCCGCTCGTGGAGGGAACCGGCCTTCGTCACTAGATCCTTCTCGCTCATGGGCCGAAAGACCAGGGCCGGTCGGCCCTGATTCCTCGGCGGCTCGGCCTCCTCGCGGCGATGGGGGCCACCGGACGGAGACAGGGGGCCGAACGGCCCTAGGCTTCCGCGATCACCGGGCGTTACATCGAGGTGTCGGGCCCTGTCCGTGGTCCGTCGACCCGGCCCGGCGCCTCTCGCTGCTCGACAGTCGCCGGTCACCGCCGAAGCCAAGGAAGGCCGAGGCCGAAGATGCCATTGCGGCCCACCAGCCACCGGCTCGACGAGCCGTGCAGCAGCCCTTCCGCACCGGCGGCATCGGCGGGCAGCACGCAGTGGGCCACGAATCCGCACGGAAGACTGCCATGACCGACAGGAACGCCCACCCCTCCTCTGCCGAACCGCGTCACAGCATGGAGCTGGACGGCTCGGAAGCTCTTCGGCTGCTCGGCAGCGTGTCCTTGGGCAGGATCGTCTTCACCCGCCACGCGTTGCCGACCATTCGCCCCGTCAACCACGTGCTGGACGACGGCGACATCGTCATCCGCACCCACGAGGGCGCGGCTCTCACCTCGCACACCCGCCCGGCCGACGGGCGAGGGGTCGTCGTCGCCTACGAAGCCGATGACATCGACCCCGTCACGCACCTCGGCTGGAGCGTGGTCGCCACCGGGTACGCCCAGCTGGTGACCGATCCGGACGAGCTGGCTCGCTACCGGGCGATGCTGCGCCCCTGGCTGCATCGGAGCATGGACTACGCGGTGCGCATCCGCCCCGACCTGGTCACCGGTGTGCTGCTCACCGCGACGGACGAGTCCCTGTCGGCCGACGGTGAGTGACGGCCTGAGCGGCCGCTCACGCACACAGGGGCACCGCCGCATGGTCGCAGCGGTGCCCCTGACCGGGACCGGTCAGGTCACAGCAGCCAGCGGTTGCGGTTGACGAACGGCAGCCGCGCCCACACCCGGCCCAGTCCCCAGGTGGCTCCGGCACCCGCCGCCGCGAGGGCGATGAGCACCACGGCGTAGACGAGGTGGTAGTCGGCGAACGGGTTGGTCGACATGCTCGCCGAACCGTCGGAGAGGTTCTTGGCCGGCGGCCACTCAGCGATCCACATCAGCGCCATCATCACGGTGCCGGCCACCGCGGCGAGCCGCAGCCCGATGCCCGCGATCAGGGCGACGCCGACACCGAGCAGACCGAGCATGAACAGCCAGTCGGCCCAGCCGGCCCCGGCCCAGTCGTGGAACGTGGACTCCATCGGCCCGACCGCGACACCGCCGAGGAAGCCCTCGGTCGGCGACCCACCGTCGATCCAGCCCCTGCCGGAACCGGTCGCATAACCGAAGCCGAACGTCTTGTCCAGGAACGCCCAAAGGAAGACGAACCCCGTCAGCAGACGCAGCCCGGCGAGGACGTGCGCCTGGGTCGCTGTCGCCGCCGCGGTCCTCGCGTCGGCGTCCGCGGGAGCCGTGCCCGTCCTGCGCAGGGACGGGAGGTGGAATCCCGGGTGCCGGTGGGAGTGGTCGTGGACTGCCATGATGCTCATCCCTCCAAGGGGTGACGCGGGGTCTCGATGACTCTCGTTGCGTCTTCAATGTCCCGCTGCGGCGACCGGGATCGAAGGGACTGCGAGGCCCCGGGGGCGGGGCCGAACGTCCCTGCTTCCGGGGCCTGTTGGAGCCGTTCAGCCGTCCCAGGTCCAGTCGGCGACCTCCGGCAGGTCGGTGCCGTGTTCGCGGATCCAGGTGTGGTGGCGCAGCCGGGTGTCCTCCATCCGCTGGCGTACGGCGGCGGCGCGTACCGCGAGGCCCGGGACGCGGTCGATGACGTCCATCACCAGCCGGTAGCGGTCCAGGTCGTTGCGGACGACCATGTCGAACGGCGTGGTCGTGGTGCCGATCTCCTTGTAGCCGCGTACGTGCAGGTGGGCGTGGCCGGTGCGCCGGTAGGCCAGGCGGTGGATCAGCCACGGGTAACCGTGGTAGGCGAAGATGACGGGCTTGTCGGCGGTGAACAGGCCGTCGTACTCGAAGTCGCTCATGCCGTGCGGGTGTTCCTCGCTCGGCAGCAGGCGGGCGATGTCGACGACGTTCACCACGCGAACGGACAGCTCGGGCAGATGCGCGCGCAGCAGTTGCGCGGCCGCCAGGATCTCCTGGGTGGGGACGTCGCCCGCGCAGGCGAGCACCACGTCGGGTTCGCGTGAGCCGTCCTCGCTGCCCGCCCAGTCCCAGATGCCGGCGCCGCGCGCGCAGTGGGCCTTGGCCTGTTCCATGGACAGCCAGTCGAAGCAGGGCTGTTTGCCGGCGACGATGACGTTGACGTAGTCGCGGCTGCGCAGGGCGTGGTCGGCCACGGACAGCAGGGTGTTGGCGTCCGGCGGCAGATAGACCCGTACCGCTTCGGGACTCTTGTTGAGGATGTGGTCGACGAAGCCCGGGTCCTGGTGGGAGAAACCGTTGTGGTCCTGGCGCCACACGTGCGAGGTCAACAGGTAGTTGAGAGAGGCGATGGGGGCCCGCCAGGGCAGGCGGCGCGTGGTGCGCAGCCACTTGATGTGCTGGTTGACCATCGAGTCGACGATGTGCACGAACGCCTCGTAGCAGGAGAACAGCCCGTGCCGGCCGGTCAGCAGATAGCCCTCCAGCCAGCCCTGGCAGGTGTGCTCGGACAGGATCTCCATCACCCGGCCGTGCCGGTCGAGGTCTTCGTCCACCTGGAGCGTCTGTGCCTGCCAGGCCTTGCCGCTGGCCTCGTACACGGCCTGGAGCCGGTTGGAGGCGGTCTCGTCGGGGCCGACCAGGCGGAAGTCGCGCCGGCCGGCGGTGGCCTGCATGACGTCCCGCAGCAACTCGCCCAGGACGCGGGTCGGTTCGTGCAGGGTGGCGCCCGGTTTGTCGACCTGGACGGCATACCGCTCCAGCGGCGGCAGGGGCAGCTCGCGCAGCAGCAGGCCGCCGTTGGCGTGCGGGGTCGCGCCGAGGCGCCGTACTCCCGCCGGGACGCAGGCCAGCACCTCGGGCCGGGGACGGCCGTCCTCGTCGAACAGCTCCTCGGGCCGGTAGGAGCGCAGCCACGTCTCCAGCTGCCGCAGGTGCTCGGGGTTGTCCCGGACGGCGGAGAGCGGCACCTGGTGGGAGCGCCAGGTGCCCTCCACCGGCAGCCCGTCGACCTGCGCCGGTCCGGTCCAGCCCTTCGGGGTGCGCAGCACGATGACCGGCCAGTGGGGACGCTCCGTCGCACCCTCCTCGCGGGCGGCCCGCTGCAGGGCGGCGATCCGGTCGAGGGCAGTGTCCATGGCCTCGGCCATGCCGCGGTGGACGGCGGCCGGGTCGTCGCCGGTGACGTGGATGGGGTCGTGGCCGTACCCCTTGAGGAGCTCGTCGAGTTCCGGCTCGGGGAGCCGGGCGAGCACCGTCGGGTTGGCGATCTTGTAGCCGTTCAGGTGCAGGATCGGCAGGACGGCGCCGTCGTGGACCGGGTCGAGGAACTTGTCGGAGTGCCAGGAGGCGGCCAGCGGGCCGGTCTCCGCCTCGCCGTCGCCGATCACGCAGGCGACCAGCAGGTCCGGGTTGTCGAAGGCGGCACCGTAGGCGTGAGAGAGGGCATAACCGAGTTCGCCGCCCTCATGGATGGAACCGGGCGTCTCGGGCGCTACATGGCTGGGCACCCCGCCGGGGAACGAGAACTGCCGGAACAGCCGCGCCATGCCGTCCGCATCCCGCGTGATGTCCGGGTAGGTCTCGCTGTACGAGCCCTCCAGCCAGGAGTTGGCCAGCACGGCGGGTCCCCCGTGTCCGGGGCCCCAGATGCACAGGGCATCCAGTCCACGGGCCTTGATGACACGGTTGAGATGCGTGTGCACCAGGTTCAGGCCCGGAGAGGTGCCCCAGTGGCCGAGCAGCCGCGGTTTGACGTGTTCCGCGCGCAGCGGCTCGGTCAGCAGCGGATTGGCCATCAGATAGATCTGGCCGACGGCCAGATAGTTCGCGGCGCGCCAGTGGGCGTCGAGCGCCCTCAGCTCCTCCTCGGTGAGCCGGGCGTACGCCTGCTGCGTGTCGACGGACATGGGAGATCCCTTCCGGGTCGGGGTGTCGATCGGAGGTACGAGCCGGTCCATGCCTTCCACCCTCGACCGGCGACCGGGTACCCGACAGGGCCAACCGGCCCACCCCTGGTCCCGAGGTGTCCCCTCACCCGTCGGCGATCCGTCGGCGAAGGGTCGGCGATGTGTCGGCACCGCGACCGCGGCGTCGGTCTCGCGGGTGGCCTCGATCAGGGCCGGACGGTGGGGACGCCGACACGGCCGGTACTCGTCAGGTCCTCACGTCCTCACGTCCTCACGAATTCAGCTGCACGCCGTACTGCGTGCGGACGCCGACGAGCTCGCGTCCGGTGACCAGCTCGGGTTCGATGCGCAGGAAAACCTCCTCGGGCGAGGGTGCCCAGGAGCGCGGGCCGATCCGGGACAACCGCTCGTACTCGGCCGGGTCGGCCACCACTGCGGCCCGGCCGGTGACGACGACGCTCCAGCCGGAGTGCGTGACGGCGTCCACCTCGTCGGCCTCGAAAGCGACGACCGCGCCGTCGACCGCGCGAACCAGTTCCGAGGCCGCCGACGATCGCAGCAGTACCGCTCCGTCTCCGTCCAGGCAGAAGTTGACCGGGAGGACGGCAGGCAGGGCCTGACGCGTGTGGACGATGCGACCGAGAGGCACCTTCGCCAGCAGGCGCAGGCACTCCTGCCGGTCGAGTTCGCGGAAACCGTCATTGGGATACATGGCCAACCGTCTTTCACGTGATACAGCGGTTGCACCCCATCGTCGGCCGGTCGACGCCACCCGGGGAAAGGCCATCGGTCCCGCCCCTGCCGGAGAACGGCCCCGGAACTGCGGACGGTCGCCTCGGGCCGCACACGCGGTGCGCCCGGCAGGGCCCTGCCCGAGAACGGCCCGGCGCCGCCGGCTACTCCTGTTGCACGTGCCCGTCCGCGGACGCGGCGCTCACAGCGTCGTCCTGCCCCACAGAGGGACGCGGAGGACGGGCGCGCAGGACCGACACGTCCATGTGGAGTTCGTCCGGACGGATGTCCAGCCGCGCCCACATCGCGCAGGCGGCGAGCAGGTTGAACGGTCGGTGTGGGGCGCAGCGTACGTCGGAGGCCAGCGCCGGAAGGTTTTCAAGCCGCTCGGCCAGGGCGCGGGCGGCCGCCTCCGCGTCGGCCGCGTGGGGGCCACTCGTCGTCGGCACGGGCTTGCCGGTGCCGGACACCAGCGCTTCGGCGAGCAGCAGCCGGGGGCCGTGCGCGGCCGCCCACCGGTCCGGCTGGGTGGTCGCTGTCGTGCCGGGAGCCACCTCTACCAGTCGCCCCAGCATCCACGCGGCCTGCGCGACACCGGTGGCCAGGACACCCGCGCCCGCACCCGCGGACCAGGGGCGGTTCCCCTCGCCGGACCGCGCCCGGCCCAGCGCCTGCCACCCGTCCGCCCGATCCGTCGAAGGAACCGGTACCGACATGGGCGCCTCCAGCACGAGCGCGGCCCGGCCGCCGGACGTCAGGTGCGTGTTGAGCGCTTGCACCGCCGTCTCGGGGTCGGACCCCTGCCCGGCGAGGGAGAGCGCCGGTACGTCGAGTGCGGCCCAGGCGAACCTGCCCAGAGCCACCGAACCGACATCGACTCCGACCACTCGCGCTTCCATGCCTCCAAGTCCACCACAGGCCCCGGCCGACGGGGCCCGGCATCGCTCACCCGCCGCCCGAGGAGCCCTCGCTGATCTCACGGCCGGTGATCTCAACAGGTTCGATGCACACCCACAGGTCGCGTCGACCGCCTGCCCAGGGCGCGCTGTGCACCTGGTCCGCCAGTCGGCGTACGGTGTCCGGATCGGTCACGGCACGGGCCCGGCCGCGTACCAGCACGCTCCAGCCCCGGCTGAGCGCCTCGTCGATGTGGTCGACCTCGAACGCGACCCGGCTGCCGAGGACTTGGGCGTGCGCGGAGCCGGGGGCAGTCCTGAAAGCGATCGTGCCGTCGACGACGCCGTAGTTGACGGGCAGGACCGTCGGCCCTTCGTCGGTGATCACCGCGAGTCTGCCCACCCCGTGCCTCGCCAGCCGCCTGCGGCATTCCTCGGCGCTGAGCGCCACGAGCTCCGGGTGCCGGGCGGCCTGTCCCAAACCGGGCGGCAGATCCAAGTTGCCACCGGTGAGCTCCGTGACACTGGTTTCCAAGGCACCCGCAAGCCGGAGGAGGGTGCCCTGCCCCGGCGCAGCGGTCGGCGTGCTCTCCAGGTACCGGAGGTAGCTGGGAGCCATCCCCGCCCGGTCGGCCGCCGCGCGTAGCGACAGGCCGAGTTCCGCCCGGCGCCGGACGAGACGGCGCCCGAGGTCGCCCCGCGCCCGTCCGGTCCGTGCGTTCGTCTTTGCCGAGGCCTGGTCGAACACAGCTCTCGCCTCCTCGTCTTCTCACGCCGTTGTCTCACGCCGTTGTCTCACGCCGCGGGGACAGCCAGCGCGTCGTGCCGCTGTCCACCGAGCACCACCTTGAGCGCGCCCGTGTCGGCGGCGCGGGCGAACACGTCGTACGCCTCCTCCATCTGCTCCATCGGGAAGGTATGGGTGACCAGCTGCGACGTGGGCAGCCGGCCGGCGGCCGCCATCCGCAGCAGTGTGGGCGTGGAGTGGGTGTCGACCAAGCCGGTCGTGATGGTCACGTTCTTGATCCACAGGTCTTCGAGGTGCAGTGTCGCGGGCTTGCCGTGGACGCCGACGTTGGCCACGTGCCCGCCGGGCCGGACCATCCGCGTGCACACCTCGAAGGTCTCCGGCAGGCCGACCGCCTCGATGACCACGTCGGCTCCCAGCCCGTCGGTGAGGTCGGCGATCAGCTCCTCGGGGGCTTCGCGGGCGTCGGCCACGGTGTCGGCGCCGAGCGCCTTGGCGGCCTCCAGCCGGCCGGCGGCCAGGTCCACGGCGACGACCCGCTCGGGGGCGAACAGGCGGGCCGTGGCGATGGCGGCCAGCCCTACGGGGCCGGCCCCCACGACGGCGACGGTGTCTCCCGGCCGCACGCGTCCGTTGAGGACGCCCACCTCGTAGGCGGTCGGAAAGATGTCGGCCAGCAGGACGGCCTGCTCACTGTCCAGGGAGCCCGGCAGCGGGTGTACGGACAGGTCGGCATGGGGCACACGCACGTACTCGGCCTGCGTGCCGTCGATCAGGTGCCCGAGGATCCAGCCACCACCACCGCGGCACTGGCCGTACATCCCTTCCCGGCAGTACCGGCAACGGCCACAGCCGGTGATGCAGGAGACCAGAACCCGGTCCCCGGGCCGCACGGTACGCACGTCACTGCCGACTTCGACGATCTCGCCGACCGCCTCATGCCCCAGCACCGTGCCGGAGCGCACCTCGGGCACGTCGCCCTTGAGGATGTGCAGGTCCGTACCGCAGATGGTGACGGCGTCGACGCGCACGATCGCGTCCGTGGCCTCCTTGATGCCCGGATCGGGAACCTCCTCCCAGGCGGATTGTCCGGAGCCGTGGAAGACGAAGCCTTTCATGATCGTTCTCCCTTGGTCTGGCGGTTCTGCCGCGTGACACCGACGCATGGTCCGGTGGGGCCGCGGGATGCGGGGCCGGAGACACCCCACATGTCCAGCGTGCCCGTAGCGGCCGGCGTCCGCTTGGGCCGGTCGGCCCCCGTCACCGGGCCGGCCGGGACCGTCCGGGCCGGCGGACCGGGCATGGAGCCACGGGCGAGCCCCGTCCGTGGGTCGAACGGTGACCGGTGAACGGAGGAGACCCTCGACGATCTGCCGGACGACCGACCTCGCCGGAAGACGGAGCTTCGAGGTGCTCCTGCTGGAAGACCCCGAGGGCGCCGTCGCCCGCCTGCGTGCCTTGGTGGAGACGAGCGACGACCCCGAGTACGCCTCCCGTCTCGCGCTCGCCCTCCGCGTCGCGGGCCGACACCAGGAGGCCCGGCAGTGGCGGGACCGTGCGGCGGAGCGCTACGACGAACTGGTGCTGCGCCATCCGGACGCGTACGCCGACCACGCCGCCGACTTCTGGCTCATGGTGGGAGCCGACGTCGGGCGAGGCCTCCAACTCGCCCTGCAGACCCTGGTCATGCGTCAGACGACCCGCTCGTACGCCCTGGTCCGGCGAGCCGCCTTCGCGGCAAGCAATCAGCCGGCGCATGTCACGACGTAGGAAACGGCAACCATCTCGGTGTTCTGGCTCGAGTCGTCCAGTGCATCATCGGCCAAACGCCGTGCGCTGTGTGCTGCCATCTCCGATCAACACCTCACGGACCCCGACGGCGTCCACGGTGATGGACCCCGTCCGGCGCTCCGCGCGCAGCACCGCGCGGGCCGCTCCGAGGATCTCCTCGTCCGTCTCCACCCCGGATGCCGTCAGGACCTGGAGCAGCCGGGTCCACCACACGTCGGGGTCCGTCTCGTACGCGTCCAGCACCCGTACGCCGTAGCCGCCGCCCACGCTGTTCCCGGCGCTCCCGGCCAATCGTCGGCGGACCGCATCCCTCAGCGCGACGTGCAGGTCGTGGACGGTTCCGCGCCCGGAGTCCGTGAGCCCGGGGGCCGACCCTGCGGCCAACGCAGTGGCCACCCGCTCCACTTCGGTCACTGAGACTCTCCTTCAGTTGTGCGGGTTGTGCGATGTCGTGTCCGTCACGATGGGCGAGGGTGCTGCAATGCTGATGAAATTCCGGTGATGTGCGGGAGCGGAGGCTTCGCGGTGGACGGGGGAACTCCTCGGCGGCTTCGGATCGAGGTGCTCGGGCCGTTACGGGCCTGGCAGGGCGGAACACGCCTGGATCTGGGGCCTGTCAAGCGGCAGGCCGTGCTGGCCGCGTTGCTGCTCCGGCAGGGGGCTGTGGTGAGCCATGACCAACTGCTCGACTCGGTGTGGGGGTCGCAGCCGCCCGGGTCCGGCCACAAGGTGCTGGCCAGTCACGTCAACCCGCTGCGCAGGGCACTCGACGCCGACGGCACCCGGCCCACGGAGTCGCTGATCCGCAGCGGCAAGGGCTGGTACCGCTTCGTCGCCGACGACGTCCGGCTCGATGTGGCGGACCTGACCGAGCGGGGCGACGAAGCACTGCGCACCAAAGCGCTCGGCGACCTGGCCACCGCGACGAACCAGTTGTCCGGAGCGCTCGCACTGTTCCAGGGCGAGCCCTTGGCCAACCTGCCCGGACCGTACGCGCAGGCCGAGCGGGAGCGGCTGCTGGAGCGCCGCCGAACGCTCCGGCTGGCCAGGCTCGAGTCTCTGGTCCTGCTCGGCCGGTTCACCGATGCCCTGGACGACCTCGCCGCGCTGTCCGCGTCCGATCCCTACGACGAGTCACTGTTGGCCTTGCGCATGCGGGCGCTGTACGGCTGCGAACGCCAGGCCGAAGCACTGAACGCCTACCAGGACATGCGCGTACGCCTGCGCGACGAACTCGGAGTCGATCCCGGTGAGGAGCTCCGCCGGGTGTACGAGGCGGTGCTGCGCCAGGACGACACCTGCCTCCTCGGTCCGGCGGCGCCTCCCGCGCACACACTCTCCCAGCTCGATCACCGCGACGACCCGGCAGCAGCCGCGCCGAAGCGACCAGGGTCACAGGAGCTACCCGCTCACCCGCCACGCGACAGCGCGCCGCCCGCCCCGGCCGAACTGCCCCACGATGCCGCGGGGTTCGCCGGCCGCACCGAGGAACTCGCCAGACTGCACGCGCTGCTCCCGGCCGAGCCCGGCCCAGGGCCGGCGAACACGGTGGTCATCTCCGCCATCGGCGGAGCCGCCGGCATCGGCAAGACCGCGCTGGCCGTGCACTGGGCACACCAGGTCCGCGACCGCTTCCCGGACGGCCAGCTGTACGTGAACCTGCACGGATTCGATCACGACCGAGAGCCACTCAAGGCCGGCGAAGCCCTTGAACTGCTGCTGCGGAGCCTGGGGCTCGCGGCGTCCGAGATCCCCGCGGACGACGAGGCGCAGGCACGCGTGTACCGCACCCTGCTGGCCGACCGACGATTGCTGGTCCTGCTGGACAACGCCGCCTCGGCGGAGCAGGTACGCCCGCTGCTTCCGGGCACCCCCTCCTGCTGCGTCGTCGTCACCAGCCGCAACCGGCTCGGTGATCTCGTGGCCCGCGACGGGGCACACGCCCTGCCCTTGGACCTCCTCCAGCCGGCCGAGGCCCGCGCACTGCTGAGCGAGGCACTCGGCGCGGACCGGCTCTCCGCCGAACCACTCGCGGTCGACGAACTGATCCGGCTGTGCGGCAGCCTGCCACTGGCGCTGCGCGTGGCCGCCGCGAGGCTGGCGGGCGATCCGGGCCTGCGCCTGGCCGAGCTGGTCACGGAGATGACCGAAGGCAAACGGCTGGAGGCCCTGGAGCCGTACGAGGACGAGAACTCCCCGTTGCGCACGGCCTTTGGGGCGTCGTACCGAGCTCTGGCTCCTGCCGCGCGCCGGCTGTTCCGCCTGCTCGGCCTCTTCCCCGGACCAGAGCTCACCGCCGAGGTCGCGGCAGCCCTCATGGACGTACCGCTGCACCAGGGCCGCCGCCTGCTCGGCGCCCTGGCCGCCGCCCTCCTCATCGAACCCGAGACGGTGGGCCGGTACCGCTTCCATGATCTCCTTCGCGAGTACGCGCAGGAACGTGCGCAGGTGGAAGATGCGGCGGCGGATCGTGACGCCGCGTTGCGACGCGTCCTGATCTGGTACGTGCACGCCGCTCGCGCCGCCGCCGGAACCTGGCTCTTCCCTGAACTCCCCCGCGACCTCGGCCACACCGGCCGGCCGGACATGCCATCCGCTGCTGGAGCTGACCAATGGCTGGAGGCGGAGCGGGCGAACCTGCTCGCACTCATCAACCATGTCGGCCGCCACGGTCCCCGCCCCGTCGCCTGGCACCTGGCCAACGCGCTGTTCGGCTACTTCTGGCTGCATCTGCCGCGGGCTACGTGGCAGGCCGTCGCACAGACCGCACTGGACGCGGCCATCGCCGAAGGCGACTTGTTCGGTCAGGCAGCCATGCACAGCAGTCTCGGACTGCTCCGGTCCGACCGGGGTCACGTCAAGCAGGCGTTGGATCATCACGCGCGCGTAGGGGACATCAGCCGGGAACTGGGTTGGGCGACGGGCGAGGCAGCGGCCCTCGGGGGCACAAGCCAAGCGGAATGGAGTATGGCGCGACTCGCCAGTGCCCACGCGCATGTCACCACCGGCTTGCGGATCACACGGGAAACCGGAAATCGTCATCTTGAAGCGTTGGGGTTGGTCGTCCTAGGAGTGACCTGCCGGGATCTGGGCCGGCTACGCGAGGCCGCCGATCAGCTCGAACTGGCCATCAGCCGGAATGCGGAGATCGGCTGGAACGACAACAGCCTGGCTCTGCAGAACCTGGGCTGGGTGTACTGGGAGCTCGGCCGTCTGGCCGACGGCCTTGACGTCCTCGGTCCCGAGGTGACCACTGACGCGCGGGGCCGATACCGCAACGACCGCGCCATGATGCTCGACGCCGTCGCCAAGATCAACATCGAGCTCGGCCGCCACCACGAGGCGCTGGAACAGGCCGAGCGTGCCTTTGCCATGGTCAAGGAGAGAGGGCGGCGCTGGATTCAGGCCAGCATCCTCAACACGGTCGCCACTGCTCATCAAAAGCTGGCGGATTTCGACCGATCGCTGCGGACCGGAAGGCTGGCTCTCACCCTGGCCCGCGAGGCGAGATACAGACGCACCGAGGCGGACAGCGTCCTGGGCCTCTCCCTGACACACCAGCAACTGGGCCGCCACAACGAGGCCCGCAGCCATGCCGAGCAGGCACTGAGCCTGGCACGCGAACACGGTTTCCGCGTGGTGGAGGGCCAGGCCCTGACCATCCTGTGCGGGATAGCGGAGTCCGAGGCGTCCTACGCGACAGCCCTCGCCCTCGGCCAGGAGACACTCGCAATACACCGTCAGACCGGCCACCGGCTCGGCGAAGCCCGCACGCTGGTGGTCCTCAGCCGCGCCCTCCACAGGACCAAGGACGCTGCCGCCGGGACTGCCAGGCAGCAGGCTTGGGACATCTTTTCGGACGTCGGCGTGCCCGCGGAGGAGTACAAGGATCTCGACTGGTGACATGTGCACGGGCGGACGGTTGGGACGGGGCTCACTTCGACATCAATCGGGGCCGTACGACTCGAGCGTGCCGCGCCGACGGATGTCGAGTGTCGCGCAGTGGAACGATCCGCCGAACGGCGCGTAGTGCAGCAGGTCGCACGGGATCGGCTCGAACCCCCACGCTTCGAGCGCGCGCAGCATGCCGGTGTGGTGCCGCTCCGCGATCACCTGCCTCTCGTCGATCACCAGCATGTTCATGCTGAGCCCACCTGCGGCACATCGAGGTGATCTTGAGCAGGCGCTCATCGATCGGATCGGGTTCGGGGGCGATCAGGATGTCCCACGAGCTCAGCACCTCGGGCAGGCGGTCGACGTCGATGCATTCCGGACTGACCAGCGCCTTGCCGGGCGCGAGCGGGACGAACGTCGTGTCGATGTGCATCGGCGTGCGGCAACGGCCCTCGATCGCGTGGATGCGATAGCCGGGCCCGAGATGGCGGCGCAACCAGTCGATGCCCATGCGGTTGGTGACATTGCTCCGCGTGACGAACAGGTCGCGTCCCGCGCGTACGAAGTCCGCGGCGTCGAAGACCGGCTCGAACTCGGTGAGGATGTAGCGCACGGGCTCGCCGGCCTCGGGGACACGGAAGTCCGCCTCGAACAGTTCGTCGGTCAGCTGCGGCTTCGGCGCGGCCGTCCAGCGCGCACCGCGCCGGAGGTAGTCCTTGAGGACCGTGCGGTAGGAGTGGGTCTCGAAATACCGGCACGGCCATGCCATCGGGGTCTCGATGATCTCGTCGCCGATCACGAGCATGCTGTCACGCGGACAGGTGGTGCAGAACCCGCGCGACGACCAGTCGGGGGTGCCGAAGCGTCTCCTGTGGTCGACCGCGTCCGGGCGCCTGACCGTGACACCGAGGGACTGCAGGAGGGCGATGAACTGATCGAGCTCATGCTGCGCCCGCTCGATCAGCAGGCGCGGGTATCTGACCCGGCGACCCGTCCGGCGACCCGTCCCTGCACCCGCGCCACCCACGGCGGGATGTTGCAGGTCACGACGGAATGACCGGAGGGGATCGTCGCTCCGTCGAGGCGCCCGACGATGACCTCCTCCAGCGGGTCCCACTCGTTGTGTGAATTGACCGGCGAAACGAGAGGCGCCGCCGTCAGAATGCCGGGTCTCTGCACTGCCTCCATGCCTGATCGCTTTCGATCGCGACAGATCCAGCCAGTTCCCGAATGCCCCGAACGGGACAGCTGGCACCAGGCTGCCGGAGCACAGGGCCGGTGGAACGGGTCGACCTGGACCGGGCGTCCGTCCGGTCCTCCGCGACACGGCGGAGGATCCGATCAGGCACAGCGAGCGCAGGACTGTTCAGACACCGGTCATGAGGCCTCCTCTCTGCGGCGCGTGGAACACGCCACGGGTGAGGTGTGCGAGGGGCGAGAACGCACAGTGGCGGGCTGTGCGGCATGGGTTGGGCTGTCTGCCCGGACCCGCACCAGGGCCACGGTCACGGCACCGTGGCCGCTGCCCGCTGCCCGCTGCCCGCTGCCCGCTGCCCGCTGCCCGCTGCCCGCTGGTACACGGCCGCGCACGGCACCCGGCTCTCCCCGCCCGGTGCGGGGGCAACTGCAGCCTAGCCACGAGCAGTTGAGTGACTGTAAATGCCGTATAAAGCGTCCACGAATGCGCCACCCCGCAGTCAGTGCATGGCCGGGATGACGCCGGCCGCCTCCAGGCGGGCCGGGTCCGCTCTGAGTATGGCCTCGTGGGCGACGCGCAGGGTCGGACCCGGCTCGACTCCGAGCTCCTCTTTGATCACCCGGCGGGCGTTGCGGTACGTCCCCAGCGCGTCCCCCTGGCGGCCCGCCCGATACAGGGCGACCATCAGCTGGCGGTAGAACGGCTCCCGCAGCGGATGTTGGACGAGGAGGCCCTTCAGGTCCTCGATCACCTCGTGATGGCGGCCCAGGGCCAGCGCGGAGTCGATGCTGAGCTCGGTGCAATTCAGCCGTTTTTCCTCCTGCACAGCCACGAAAGATTCAATTTCCAACGACCCTTGAATTCCCTCCAGAACGGGGCCCCGCCATAGGGACAACGCTCTGCGGAGAAGTTCGGAGGAATGCAGGAAATCGGCCGCGCAGTACCGTTCTCGGCCACGGGTGTAGAGCGTCTCGAAAACTTGAAAGTCTGTTGTGTCGCCGCTCACATCCAGGATGTATCCCGGTGATGTCGTGGCGATCGGAGACGTTCCTCGAGGATTAATGAGGACTTTGCGCAGCTGTGAGACGTACACGCGCAGACTCGCGAAGGCGCAGCGCGGCGGACCCTGTTCCCAGAGTTCCGCCACCAGCTTGTCCCCCGGTACGGTCTCCCCCGCCCTGATCAGCAACAGAGCGAGCAGTTTTGCCAGCTTGGGCTGCTCAGGCGTCAGGTCGACGCCGCCGCGGGACACCCGCAGCCGCCCCAGCAGCTCATAGCGAAGCGCGTGGTCAGCCTGTAAACAGGACAGGGACACGACAACCCCCCGAATGCGCGAAACGCATTCAACTAAATTCCGGTTCCCCCGTCCGACCCCAGGTCTGGGGCGCCATACGGACAGCAGTTTACTGCTATGCCGTGCAGCTTATGCGAGGTCGTTGCATGATGCCAGTCCGTTCCGTTACACAGCCATTAAGGGGAATGAAAATCCGGCGGCCCGGAACCGAGCCGCCCGGAGATAAACCTGCCACCGTGAACCGGACCGCGGAATGACATTCGGCCAGGAGCCCGGCCCACGGGTGAGCGGGCCGGGCTGTCCGGGCCACGGGTGAGCGGCCGGGCCGTCCGGGCCGGCAGCATGCCGCGGCGGCACCCCCGGGAGGGCGGGCCGCCGGTCAGGCCGCCGTCTGCCGGTCCGCCCCGAGTGTCTCCAGCAGCCAGGAGAAGAGCCGGTCGTGGAACAGCCGCATCGCACCCGAGTGGCAGTGCGCCCCACCTCCCTCATCCGTCGTGAAGACATACAAGGTCTTGGGCGAGTTGAGCCCCGTGTACACCTTCTTCGCGTGCTCCAGACCGGCGAAGAACAGGTCCTCCTCCGCGTCGAGGACGAACACCGGGCAGCGCACCCGGCCGATCACCTCCGACAGGCCGAACGCGGGCAGCCGGCGCAACAGTTGGGACGGAGTGTCCGCGCCGAAGGTCCACAGCGTCTGCCGCAGCAGCCAGCGGGTGAAGGTCTGCTGAGCGGCGATCCCCCAGATCACCGGGTCGGCGAAGTCGTCGCATCCCTGCTCGACCCACTCCAGGACGAACGGCGGCAAGCCCACGACGTCGCCCAGCTGCCAGACCGCGTCATGCGCGACGCAGCCGGCCAGACGGTGCTCGAAGGCCGCGGCCCGCACCGCGAGCAGACCGCCGAGGCTGGTGCCGACGAGGGTCAGACGGTCGGGGTCCACTCCGGGCAGGGACAGCGTGTGGTCCACGACCGGCGTGACCACGTTTTCCCAGTCGGGGCGGAAGACCAGCCCCTGCTCGCGCAGGACCGAGCCCTGTCCGGGTCCCTCGAAGCACAGACAGTGGTACCCCCGGGCGAGGGCCGCCGCCGCCACGAAGAAGTAGCCCTCCTCGACGGTGGAGTCGAGGCCGCCGTGATGGATGATGGTCGGCCTGGGTTCGCCCGAGTCGTCCGCCCGGTAGAAGTAGGCGGGCAGTGAGGTGTCCTCGTAGGGAATGCGGACGAACTCCGGGGGCCGGTCCATGAGTTCGGCCGCGTCGGCGAAGGTTTCCCGGGACAGCCGCATCAGCCGCAGCGCCTCCGGGTCCCGTGGTTGTTCGCGCTGGAAGAACTCGGCGGTGCGGTAGTAGTTGTGCGCCCGCAGCAGGGCGGCGCGGGCGTCGACGGAGCGGCCCTCCGCGCGGGCGGCGGTGCCCAGCCGGTGGACGCGTTCGGCGAGAGTGGTCCACGCGTGCCGCCAGGCCGCGGTGTCGCCGTCGGGGATGTGTGCGGCGACCGCGACGACCTCGCCGAGCTGCGCTCCGCCGTAGTCGGCGTAACCGGCGGTGCGCAGTGCCTGGTAGTCGAAGGCGGGGTCGTCGAAGAGGAATTTCATGGCAGCGGCTCCTGTGGTGGTGGGAGGTGCTCCGGTGCCGTGCCGGAACCTGTCCCGGCGCGGGTCGTGCGGGTGCCGTTCAGGAACGTGTCGACGATCGACTCGGCGAACGCCGCAGATTCCACGGGGCGTTGACGGAGAATCAGCCGGGCTGCCATCGGCCCGACGAGCAGTTCGACCGCGTCGTCCAGGTCGAGGTCGGCACGCAGCTCACCGCTCGCGACGCCGTCCCCCAGCGCCCTCAGCATGGCCTCGCGCCGTGCGGCGACGACGGTGTCCTCGAACCGCTCCACCAGCTGGGGGCGGCGCACCGCCTCACCGAGCAGGCTGCCGATCAGCCGGTGCAGGTTGGTGTCCTGGCCGCGGTGGCGCAGCTGGTCCACGAGGGCCACCAGCTGGTCCCGCAGGCCGAGTCCGTCCAGCGGCGGCACGGGGAGGTCGAGGGTGCTCAGCGCGGCCAGCACCAGCTCCTCCTTGTTGCGCCAGCGGCGGTAGATGGTGGCCCGGGCGACGCCCGCGCGCTGGGCGACCAGGTCCATGGACAGGTCGCCGAAACTGCATCCCTCGCTGAGCAGGCCGAGCGTGCTGTCCAGGATCGCCCGGTCGGCGGCGGGGTCGCGCCGGCGGCCACCCCGGGGAGTGTGTCCCGGGGCGGCCGCCGGACGGTCGACGTGTGGCGGCATACGGTTCAGACCTCCGTGGTGTGGACCTGTTTGTTCGCGGTCGTCTCTTCGGCGCCGGGCGTACCGGCGGCCGTACGGGAAGGCAGGAGCAGCAGGCAGACGAGAGCGCCGAGGAACGTGACGCCGGCGGCGACGAGGGACGTGAGGTGCATGGCCGAGACGAACGCGTCGATGGCGTGGGCCGCGAGCTCGGAGCCGGGCGCGCCCAGCTTCTCCGCGGCGGTGAGGGTGGCGGCGACGGATTCCTGCGCCGTGTCACGGACCGGGGCGGGCAGCGGCGCCAGGTGGTCCTCGATCCGCGAACGGTAGGTGACGGAGAGCACCGATCCGAGGACCGCGACCCCGAGGGCGCCGCCCACCTGCCGGAAGGTGGTGTTGACCGCCGCTCCGGTGCCCGCGCGGTCCTGGGCCACGGCGGACATCGCGGCGGATGTCGCGGGGGGCATCACACAGGCGATGCCGACGCCCATGACGAACAGGACGGACTCGATGACCCAGACCTCGGTGTGTTCGTCGATGGTGGCCACGGCGAGGAAGGCGAGCGAGGTGAGCAGCATGCCGGCGGCGCACACCGGCCGCAGTCCCACGCGCGTGGCGGCGAGCGTGGCCGGTGGCGAGAACGCCAGCTGGGCCACGGCGAGGGGCAGCAGCAGGCAGCCGGCCTCCAGCGGGCTCCAACCCCGCACGCTCTGCAGGTAGAAGACCAGGAAGAAGGTGGCGCCGAGCAGGGCGAAGAAGACCAGGCCGATCACGGTCACGGCGGCGGAGAAGCGACGGTCGCGGAAGAGAGCGAGGTCCAGCGCGGGGCGGGCGCTGCGGCGCTCCCAGAGGGTGAACAAGGCCAGGACCGCGAGGCCGCCGAGCACCGGCCCCCAGACCGTGGCGACCGCCCAGTCGTCCGACTCGCCGCCCCGGATCACGCCGTACACCAGGATGGTCAGACCGGCGACGGAGAGGACGACGCCGAGCGGGTCGAAGCCCGTGCGCTCGGGGTCGCGGGACTCGGGTACGACGAACAGGGCGGCGACGGCGCCGATCACCACGATGGGCAGGTTGATCAGGAACACCGAGCCCCACCAGAACCGCTCGAGCAGCGCGCCGCCGGCGATGGGGCCCAGCGCGACGGCGAGTCCGGCGGCGCCCGCCCAGACACCGATGGCCTTGGCGCGTTCGGCGGGCGGGAAGACGGCCATGATGATCGCGAGGGTGGCGGGCAGCACCAGGGCGCCGCCGACGCCCAGCCCCGCCCGGGCGATGACCAGTTCGTCGGCGCTGTGGGCGTAGGCGGACCACAGGGAACAGCCGCCGAAGACGACGAGCCCGGCCAGCAGCGTGCGTTTGCGTCCGCAGCGGTCGGCGAGCACGCCGGTGGTGAAGAGCAGAGCGGCGAAGACGAGGGTGTAGGAGTCGATCGACCACTGCAGCTGGCTCTGCGTGGCCCCGAGGCCGACGGGTGCCGGCTCGGCGAGCGTCTTCAGGGCCACGTTCAGGATCGACGTGTCCAGGACGACGAGGAGGAGGCTCACCAGCAGGACCGCGAGGACGCGCCACCGGTGCGGGTGGGCGGGCTGCGGGGTCTGCGCGGCGGGCTTGAAACGGGGCTGGGATGTCACGGATTCCGCTCCTCGGAAGGAAGAGGGGGTGCGTGAGCCGAGTGCTGTTCGCGTGCCGTGTCCTGCCGACGCTAGACCCGGCGGGCAATCGAGTCAACGGTGTATCGAAACATCGTTGACTCGATTGCACGCTCCCCGGTCGGGCGCGCTTCACTGGTCGCTACGGCCCCTCCGGCTCACGGCACACTGCCGAGCAACGGCCGTTGAAACCTGGCCCATCGGTAGCCGTCGGCGCCCCGGCACCCAATGCCTCTGTGGACCGAGACCCCTGACGGCCTGCCACCGCCCTTGCAATCCCGGCGCGTTACCGAGGAGCCGTCCCACGGTCACAGCGCCCGTCGGCCCACCCGCCCCACGGTCACAGCACCCCGTCGCCCCACCCCCCTCCGAACCCAGCGCGCCCGCACACACAGCTCCACGGCCGAGGAACCCTGCCAACCACCCACCACCCCTGCAATCCCGGCGCGTACCGAAGAGCCGCCCCACGGTCACAGCACCCCGTCGCCCCACCCGCCCTCCGGGCCCAGCGCGCCGGCGACGAGAAAGTGGCCGACCTGTTCGCAGCGCAAGTGCCAGCCGTCTGCTGTTCGGTCCAGCCGCCAGCCGCCGTCCTGCGGCTCGGGCCGGAGGCGCAGGCGGGAGAAGTCGTGCGTCAGGCCGACGCCAAGTGCCTTCGTGTAGGCCTCCTTCAGCGTCCACAGGCGGACCAGTCTCAGGTTCCGCTCGGCCGGCGGCAGCCCGCTCAGTTCCTCCAGTTCCTCCGGATGACAGAACTTCTCGGCGAGTCCGGGTGCCAGCAAAGGGCGGTCCGACGCCTCCACGTCCACTCCGATCCGGCGACCGCGGGCCACGCCGACCACCAGCATCCCGGCCGTGTGACTGATGCCCACGTCCAGTCCGGCGGGCCGGTGCAGGACCGGCCGCCCGTTGCCGTCACGGCCCACGACGACCCGGCCCGGCTCGGTGCCGGCCACGGCCGCCACCACGTGTCGCAGCAGCAGCCGGGAGCCCAACAGCCGGGCTCGTACGAGGGGTTCGCGTGCGGTGCGGTAGCGCGGCCAGTCCGGGCCGAGCACTTCACGCGCGGCCGAGACCGTCTCCCCTCCCCCTTCTCCCCACTCGTCCAGGCGGCCGTGGCAGACCGCGTAACCGTGCCGCAGCACGGCCTCACGGACCGCGCGCCGGCCCGCCGCGGGCCCGGGCCCCACAGGTAGGGAGCCCCCATGGGCCGACTCCTGCTCGGCTCGGGCGTCCGGATCCACCATCGGCCTCCTTCACGTCGCCGTCAGGCACTGCGTGCCAGCACCGAATGTGCCGCTCCGTGTACCCACCGTTGTATCCGCTCGGGCGACGGCCGTCCGGGGAACCCCGAACCCGTGACGTGCGCACCAATTTTCGCTTTACGTCTCCTTTTCACGGCACCCCAAGGCTGAGGTCACCGGGTGGCACTCGGTGCCTCCCGAAAGGTTCCATGCCGCACCGGTCACCGACCGCGGAAAGGACAGCCTGTGCCGCACCAGCCTGACCCCCGAACGTTGACGGACGCCGTACGAGCCGGCGTGGACCGCCATCCCGACCGTGCCGCCTTCGTGTACCTGCACGAGGACGGCCTGGGGATGCGGCCCGAGGAGCTCAGTTACGCCGATCTGGACCGGCGGGCCCGCGTCGTGGCCGCCCGGCTGCGCCACGCGACCAAGGGCGGCGACCCTTCCCGCCCGGTCCTGCTGCTGTACCCACCGACGCTGGACTTCGTCACCGCCTTCCTGGGCTGCTTCTACGCCGGCCGTACGGCCATTCCGGCCCCGCTGCCCGACGAACCCGGCGAACGACTGGCCCGGGTCAGCAGCATCCTGCAGGACGCCAAGGTGGGCGCCGTGCTGACCCTGCCCGCATACCGGCAGGCGATCGGCGCCTGGCTGGCCGCCTCCGGGGAGCAGGACGTGATGTGCCTGGCGACCGGCGCGGACGAGGACGACGGGGCCGACGCCGGCCTGTGGACCCCGCCCCGGGTGGGCGGCACCGACGTGGCCTTCCTCCAGTACAGCTCCGGCTCCACCAGCGAGCCCAAGGGCGTGATGATCACGCACGCCAACCTGGCCGCCAACCAGGAGGCCATCCGCTCCGCCATGAAGACGCCGCGGGGTGTCGTGGCGGGCAGCTGGCTGCCGCTCTACCACGACATGGGGCTCATCGGCATGACGCTGCACCCCTTGTGGGTGGGCGGCACCAGTGTGCAGATGTCACCGATCTCGTTCGTCAAACAGCCGGCCCGCTGGCTGCGCATGATCCACGACTACCGGGTGGAGGGCACCGCCTCGCCCAACTTCGGTTACGAGCTGTGCGTCCGGCGAGTCTCCGAGGAGCAGTCGTCCGGCCTGGACCTGTCCAGCCTGCGGGTGGCTCTCAACGGGGCCGAGCCGGTGCGCGCCGACACCCTGCGCGCCTTCGTCCGGCGCTTCGCCGGCAACGGACTGCGCCCCGAGGCCCTGCTGCCCTGCTACGGCCTGGCCGAGAACACCCTGCTGGTATCCGGCAACGACCCCGACGCGCCGCCCGTGGAACTCACCGTCGACGCCCAGTCCCTGGAACAGGACGAGCTGCGGCCCGCCCGCACCGACCACCCGAGCCGCACCCTGGTCGGCTGCGGCCGCCCGAAGGACACCGAGGTCCTGATCGTGGACCCGATGACCCTGCGGGTACTGCCCGAGGGGCAGGTCGGCGAGATCTGGCTGCGCGGACCGTCGGTGGCCGTCGGCTACTGGAACCGGCGCGAACTCACCGCCCGCACCTTCCAGGCGGCGACGGCGGACGGCCGGGCCGGATACTTCCGCACCGGCGACCTCGGGGCCCTGCTCGACGAAGAGCTCTATGTCACCGGGCGGATCAAGGAGATGCTCATCCAGCACGGCCGCAACCTCTACCCGCAGGACATCGAGCAGGCCGTCCAGGAGTCGGGGGACGCGTTCCGGCGCGGCGGCGGCGCGGTGTTCGGCGTCACCGACGAGGCGTCCGACCGCACCCACGTCGTCGTGGTGCAGGAGCTCAGGCCGCAGGCGACCGGTGACGAGGAGCCCCTCGCTCCCCTTGCCGCCTCCGTGCAGGCGCTGCTCAGCCGCCAGTTCCAGCTGCCCGCGGTGAACGTGGTGCTCGTCCGGCCCGGGGTGATCCGCAAGACCACCAGCGGCAAGACGCAGCGCACGCTCATGCGGCAGCTCTTCCTCGACGGCGGCCTGCCCGTGCTGCACCAGCGCCTGGAACCCGCGGTCGCCGCCCTGCTGCCCGCCACGGACACGGCGCCCCGGCCCACCACCGCCGCCGCACCCCGCCACTGACAACTGCCGTCCGAGTCCGAGTCCCGAGAGAGAAGTAGGCCATGAGCATCGCCCCCACCACGCACACCGCCCCGGCCCGCCGGCCCGTGGAGCGTTCCGTGCCGCACGGGAACGCTCCCGACCTCGACCTGTGGCTGACCGAACGGGTGGCCTTCCACCTGCACCGGGCGCCCGACGAGGTCGACCCCGACACCCCGCTCGCCGACTACGGCATCGACTCGGTCGCGGCCATCAGCATCTGCGGCGAGATCGAGGAGCGCTACCGGCTCCCGGTCGCGCCCACCATCGCGTACGACTTCCCGACCGTCCATGCGATCACCGGTCACCTCGCCGAACGCCTGGCCGACAAGGCGAAGCACGACGAGGCCCCCTCATGACCGAGCGTGAACCCGTCGCGGTCGTCGGCATCGACTGCCGCTTCCCCGGCGCCCGCGACGCGCAGGAGTACTGGTCGCTCCTCATGGACGGACGCGACGGCACGGACCGCGTGCCCGAACAGCGCTGGGACGCCGACCGCTACCACGCCGTTGCACCGCACACCGCCCAGGAGGCCCGGCCGCCGGGCCGCAGCAACACGGTGCGCGGCGGCTTCATCGCCGACCCCGATGCCTTCGACCCCGGCTTCTTCGGGATCGCGCCGCGCGAGGCCGCCGCCATGGACCCGCAGCAACGGCTGCTGCTGCAGTGCGCGTGGCGGGCCGTCGAGGACGCCGCGCTCGCCCCGCAGGACCTGGCCGGCACCGACACCGGCGTGTTCGTCGGCGTGATGGCCAACGAGTGGGCGTTCCTGCAACTCGCCGACTACGACCGGATCACCGCCCGCCACGGCTTGGGCAACGGCTACTTCATGGGCGCCAACCGCGTCTCGTACCACCTCGACCTCAAAGGCCCCAGCCTCGCGGTGGACACGGCCTGCTCCTCCTCGCTCGTCGCCGTCCACCTCGCGGTGAACGCGCTGCGCGCCGGAGAGTGCGACCACGCCCTCGCGGCCGGCACGAACCTGATCATGACGCCGGTCATCAACATCTTCTACAACCAGGCCGGCCTGTCGGCGCCGGACGGCCGCTGCAAACCGTTCAGCGCCTCGGCCGACGGGATCGGCCGGGCCGAGGGCGTGGCGGTGCTGGTGCTGCGCAGGCTGAGCGACGCCCTGGCGGACCGTCAGCCGGTGTACGCGGTGCTGAAGGAGACCGGGATCAACCAGGACGGGCGCAGCAACGGCATCACGGCGCCCAACCGCTGGGCGCAGCAGCAGCTGATCGAGTCCGTGTGGCAGCGGGCCGGCGTCACCGCCGACGACGTCCGCTTCGTGGAGGCGCACGGCACCGGGACCTTGCTCGGCGACTTCATCGAGGCTCAGGCGCTCGGTGAGCTGACCAGTGGCCGCAGCGGCGGCAGCGTCGCGCTGGGCTCGGTCAAGAGCAACTTCGGGCACGCGGAGGGCGCGGCCGGGATCGCCGGGCTCATCAAGGCCGTCCTCGCGCTGCACCACCGCACGGTGCCGCCGAGCCGGTTCGCGGACGACGAGAACCCGAGGCTGGACCTGTCCGGGCGGCGGCTGTCCCTGCTGAGGTCGCCGCTCAAGCTGCCGTCCGGCACCGTGCACGCCGCGGTGAGCAGTTTCGGCATGGGCGGCAGCAACGCGCACGCGGTGCTGGCCTCCGCGCCCCGCGCGGTCCACCGCGGCAGGTCCGCGGCGCCGGGCGTGTTCACGGTCTCGGCCCGCACCCCGCAGCGGCTGCGGGCGAATCTGCTGGCGCAGGCCGATGCCCTGGCCCGCCGTCCCGGGAACCAGCTGGCGCAACTGTGCTGGACCAGCAACCGCGTCAAGTCCCGGCTGCCGCACCGGGCGTCCGTGGCCGCGGGCGATCTGCCCACGCTGGTCGCAGGGTTGCGCAAGGCCGCGGAGCACGCCGACGAGACCGCGCGGGAGGACGGCGGGCGGCGTGGCGTGCCGTCGGTGGCGTTCGCCTTCACGGGCCAGGGCGCCCAGCACCCCCGTATGACCGCGTCCTGGTACCGGTCGTGCCCGGCCTACGCGCGCCACCTCGACGAGATCGACCAGTTGATCGCCCCGCACACCGGAGTGTCCGTGCGCGACCTCATACTCGACGGCGACGCGGAGATCCAGCGCGCGCGGCTGGCGCAGCCGGCGCTGTTCGCCGTCGGGTATGCGATGGCCGCCACCCTGACCGAGGCCGGGATCAGGCCGTCGTACGTGATCGGGCACAGCATCGGCGAGTTCGCCGCCGCGTGCGCGGCCGGGGCGCTGGACGTGGCGGACGCGGCGCGACTGGTCGCCCGGCGCGGGGCACTGATGGAGAAGCTCCCCGAGGACGGCGGGATGCTCGCGGTGGGCCTCGCCGCGGCCGAGGTGGAACCGCTGCTGGCGGGGCGGGCACGACTGGGCGTGGCCGCGGTCAACGGTCCGCGCAGCACAGTGATCTCCGGGGACCTGGGCGAACTGGCCGCAGTGGAAGCGGAGTTGGCCGGGCGCAAGGTGCCCGTGCGGCGGCTCACCGTCTCTCATGCCTTCCACTCGCCGCTGATGCGGCCCGTGGTCGAGGAGTTCCGCCGGGAGTGCGCGGACGTGTCCGACCGGCGGCCGGCCCTTCCGGTGTTCTCGACGGTCCACGGCCGTGAGCTGAGCGGCGAGGAGACCATGGACGCCGACTACTGGGCGCGGCAGATCACCGAGCCGGTCCGGTTCGCCGAGGCCGCGGACGCGCTCCTCGCCGGCGGTGTCACCCATGTGGTGGAGATCGGTCCGCGCGCGGTGCTGACCCCGCTGCTGTCGCGGCTGCGGGCGGACGGTGACCATGCCGTGAGCCTGCACAGCGCGCACCCGGGCGAGCACGCCCCCGGACACCGCCCCCAGGAGTTGTTCGGGGAGCTGTGGTGCGCCGGTCTCACCCCGGACTGGGACCTGCTGTACGCCGATGCGGACCGGGTGCCCCGTCGGCTGCCGCCGTACCTGTTCGACGAGTCGTTCCGCTCCTGGCGTTCGGGCAGCGCCCCGAGGCTTGTGGAACCGTCCGCGTCGTCCGTCCCCCCTGGCGCGGACACCACGGCGGTACCGAGTGGCGCGGACCGCGGGGAATCGTCCCCGTCGGCGTCGGCGGGGGAACTGCCCGACTCCCTCGCCGCCCTGACCCGGCGTCTGGTGTGCCGGGTCGGCGGGCACGACCCGGCGCAGGTGCACGACCACGACCGGCTCCACGAAGACCTGGGCTTCGACTCGATCCGGGTCATGGAGCTGAAGACCCGGATCGAGGACGCGCTGCCGCGGCTCGGACCGCTCCCGATCGAGGACCTGCTCGCCAGCCTGCGCACCGTGGCCGACCTCGTCGGCTACCTGCGCGGCCAACTCGACGACAGCTCCGTCACCCCCGTACCCGTGACTCCGGAAGGAACACGCTGATGGCGCCTCCCACCGCGTACCTGGCCTCGGTCGGCACCTGCCTGCCCGGCGACCCGGTGGACAACGCGACCCTGGCCAAGCTCGTCGGCGTCGACGAGACCTGGGCCGAGATGTTCATCGGCAACACCAGCCGGTACTTCGCCGTCGACCTGGCGACCGGCCAGGTCCGGCACAGCCTGGCCGACATCGCGACGACCGCCGCCGACCGGGCGCTGGCGGAGGCCGGCCTGGAGCCTGGCGACGTTGACGGCATCGTCATGGGCACCGCCACCCCGGACCATCTGATGCCCGCCACGGTGAACCTGGTCGCGGACCGGCTCGGCATCGACAACGTGCCCACCTACCAGCTCCAGTCCGGCTGCGCCGGTGCCGTACAGGCCCTGGACGTGGCCCGCACCCTGCTGCTGGCCGGGCGCTGCGCCACCGTGCTGGTGATCGGCGGCGACGTGTGCGCCAAGCATCTGGAGACGGACTTCGACCCGGGCAGCCGTACCTCCGCCGAACTCGTCAACTACGTGCTGTTCGGCGACGGGGCCGGGGCGGCCGTGCTCAGCACCGAGGCCATGGGCGAGGGCATCGAGATCCGGCAGGTGCTCAACCGGCTGGTGGGCCTGGGCCGGGCACCCGGCCAGGTCATCGACTGGTTCGGGCTCGGCGACCGGCACAGCGACCGCACGGCGGTCTTCGAGGACTACAAGGCGATCGAGGAGGCGGTGCCGGTCATGGCCGGGCAGATGTTCTGGGAGCTGCTGGACGACCTCGGCTGGGGCGCCGGCGCGGTGGACTTCCTGCTGCCCCCGCAGCTCTCCGGCCGGATGAGCGACCGTATCTCCGCGGGCATGCCCGCCCCGGACGCCCGCCGCGTCAACGTGGTGCGCACCGTCGGCAACAACGGCAACGCCCTGCCGTTCCTCCAGCTCGCCGAGCTGCTGCGGCAGTGGGACGGTCCCGGGCGCGCGATCGCGGTCGCCATCGAGTCCAGCAAGTGGATCAAGTCCGGTATCGCGCTGGAGCGGTCATGACCAAGACCGAGAACCACACGCTCGGTGCGTCCGGCGCCTGGCACGACGCGCAGGCTCTCGGCGCCCTGCGCGCCCTGCGTCGGGCGGGCACGCTCGCCGCCGAGTACACCCGCGTACCGGCCCTGCTGGCGCGCATGCCCGCAACCGACCTGCCGGCCGCCGGCCAGCTGCTGGCCCGGCTCGACCCCAAGGAGGTGTGCCGCCACGCCGACGTGCCGGTGGTCACCGTCGCCGTCACCGGCCACTCCACGGTGGCCCCGGTGGTCGCCCCCCTGACCGCGGAACTGGCCCGCCACGGAATGCTGTTGGAGGCGAAGGTCGCGCCGTACGGCTCGTATCTGCAGGATCTGATGCGGCCCGCGGCGGCCGGCGACGACCAGCCCCAGCTCACGCTCTGCCTGCTCGACGCGCACATGGTGTTCGACGACGTCACCGTGCCCTGGCGGGTCGAGGACGTCGAGGCCGCGGCACGGGCCCGGCTCTCGCTCGTCGCCGGTGCCGTGCGCACCCACCAGGAGGCCGGGCGGGGCCTGCTCGTCCTCAACACCGTTCCCCTGCACCGCCGTCACACCCACCAGCTGGTCGACCTGCGTTCCCGCGCCCGGCTCGGCGCCGTGTGGCGGGACTTCAACCGCGGGCTGCTGTCCCTCGCCGAGCAGCACCCCTCCGTGGTCACCGTGGACCTCGATCCGCTGCTGGCCGAAGGAGTTCCCGCGTGGGATCCCCGCACCGCGCAGTACGCCCGGGCCCGGCTGTCCGACGCGCTGCTCGCCGCCTACGCCCGGGAAGCCGCCCACGTCGTCCGCGCCCGCCTGGGCCGCACCCGCAAGTGCCTGGTGCTGGATCTGGACGGGACGCTGTGGGGCGGGGTCCTCGGCGAGGACGGAGCCGGCGGCGTCGAACTCGGCGCCGGTCTCAGAGGCGAGGCCTTCCAGGAGTTCCAGCGGGTGATCGGGCAACTCGGCGCGCAGGGCGTGCTGCTGGCGGTCAGCAGCAAGAACGACACGGACACGGTGCGCGAGACGCTGCGCACCCATCCGGCCATGGTGCTGCGCGAGGGCGACTTCGTCCGCGTCAACGCCAACTGGAAGGCCAAGCACGACAATCTCCGCGACATCGCCGACCGGCTCGGGCTCGGCCTGGACAGCTTCGTCTTCGTCGACGACAGCCTCTTCGAGTGCGGGCTGGTCGCCGAGCAGGTGCCCGAGGTCGCCGTGGTGAGGGTGGACGACGAGCCCGCCCTGCACCCCTCGGCGCTGCTCGCCGACGGCTGGTTCGACCTGTTCGAGCTCACCGAGGCCGACCTGGAGCGGGCCGGCCGCTACCGCACCGAGGCCCTGCGGCAGGAGTTCCGCGAGGACTTCGGCTCCTACCAGGACTATCTCGAAGGACTCGGACTCGAGGTCGCCCTGCGCCCGCCCGAGGAGTCGGAGCTCGCCCGGGTCTCCCAGCTGACGCTGCGCACCAACCAGTTCCACCTGGCCACCGAACGCCTTCAGGTCCCCCAGGTGGCAGAGCGGATGGAGCGTCCCGGAGGGTACGTGCTGGCGGTGCGGGCGCGTGACCGGTTCGGCGATCACGGCCTGGTTGGCGCCCTGTTCCTGCGGCGCGACAAAGAAGTGCTGCGCATCGACAACTTCGTCCTCAGCTGCCGGGTGTTCTCCCGGGGCATCGAAAGCGCCTGCGTGGCGGCGGTGCTGGAGTTCGCCCGGGACACCGGCGCGAGCGCCGTGACGGGCCGCTTCGTGCCCTCGCCCCGCAACTCCGCCTTCGCCCCGTTCTACGCCGAACACGGCTTCGCCGTCACCGGCACCGACCCGGACCATCCCGACGCCGTCGCCTTCCGGCACGACCTCGTCGACATCGCCCCCGCCCCCGCCCATCTGCGGCTGCAGGCCGCATTCGGGCCGTTCGACGGAGACCCCACATGACCACCGCCCTCGCCGACGCCGAAGAGTTCCGCACCCTCCTGGAGGAGGAACTCGGCCTGCCCATCCGGCCCGAGGACCTCGACCGGCCCCTGGACGACTTCCCCGACTGGGACTCGGTGCTCCTGCTGCGGCTGGTGACCGTCGTGGAGAACCTCGTCGGCCGGCCCATCCCGGTGGTCGACCTGCTGGAGACCCGGACGTTCCGCCAGATGTACGAGGTGGTGATGGGCCGGTGACCACGCCCCAGGCCGATCCCGCGTCCGTATCCGTATCCGCCGAACCCGAGGCCTGCCTGCACTTCCACGCCCTGTTCCTCGACACCCGGCTGGACATCGTCCTCTCCCCCGGCCTCGGCAGGCGGATGCGGGCCGGCCTCGCCCGCCTCGTCACCGGCGGTGGGGACGGGCCGAAGGCCGACGGCGCGTCCGTTGTCCCGGAAGAGGCCCGCGTCTTCGAAGAGAAGGGAACGGCCCGATGATCCCCATGACCGAGTTGCGGAGGTTCGCCCTCCCCCACGCGTACGCCCAGGGCATCCCCGCGGATGTCGTCCACCGGGTGCTGCGGAACGTCAGTGAGAGCGCCGAGGACGAGGATCCCGGCGGCTGGACCCGCGAGTGGTCGTCGCTCGCCAAGGCGGCCGAGGCACGCGGCCGCGATCTGGACGCGGTCCGCTCCTACACGATGGCCCGCTTCCCGTACGTCGACGGGCCCGCCCGGCAGGCGGCACAGAACGGCGGGGTGGAGGCCTTCGACCGCTGGCGCAAACGAGTCCGCGGCATCTCCCGGCTCGATCTGCCCTTCGACGGGGCGGGCTTCGCCTGCTGGGCCGCCGGGCTGTCCCAGCGCAACAGGCTCCCGCTCATCCTCGTCCTGGGCGGCGTCACCAGTACGAAGGAGCAGTGGGCCCCGGTGCTCGCCGGAGCCGACCGGCTCGGCGCGGCCGTCGTGGTCACGGAACTGCCCGGCGTCGGCGAGAACACCCTCACCTACGGGACGGACAGCACGCGCATGCTCATCCATCTCGTCGACCTGCTCGGCCGTGCCGCCGACGCCTCCCGCACCTGTGTCGTGGGCCTGAGCTTCGGCGGGCACCTCGCCCTGCGGCACGCGCTGGAGGACGACCGCATCCGGGGACTGGCCATCGCCGGGGCCCCGGTGCGCGACGTCTTCCTCCGCGCCGCCCACCACCCGCTGCTGCCTTGCCTGATGACGCAGACCCTGTCGCATGTGATGCGGACGCCGGTGGACCGGCTCCCGGCCGCCCTCGCCGACTGGGGCGTGGACGAGGCGGAGCTCGCCCGGCTGCGTACCTCGGTCGCGTACGCCGCGAGCCGCGACGACGAGGTCGCGCCGCCGTCCGACGTCCGGTTGCTGGAGCGGACCGTTCCGCACCTGCGCCTGGTGGAGAACGACGCCCTCGGCACCCGGCCCGAGCAGGCGGCCGAGACCCGGCTCTGGCTGCTGTCGCAGGCGCTGCGCATGGCCGGCACGGCGAACGGCGTACGCCGGGCCGCCTCGGCCCGGGTACGGGTCCTGCGCGCCCGCCGCCGCCTCGCCGGTACGTCGGCCGGAGCCCCTGCATGACCACCACGGCCGCGGTGTCCTGCCTCGGCCGGGCGCCCCGCGAGGACGCCCGGCTCAGGCTGTTCTGCTTCCATCACGCGGGCGGCGGCGCCTCGTTCTACAACGCGTGGCCCGGGCGCCTGCCGTCAGACGTCGACGTCCTGCCGGTGCAGTTGCCGGGCCGCGAGGCACGCTACCGCGAGCCCCGCTTCCAGGACGCGGGCGAGGCCGTCGAGGCTCTCGGGCGCGAGCTCGGGCCCCGGCTCGACGAGGGGCCCTGGGCCGCCTACGGCCACAGCATGGGCGCGATGGTGGCCTTCGCGCTGACGGCGGCCCGGCTGCGGGAGGGGGGCCGCCCTCCCGAGGCCTTGTTCCTCGGGGCGTACGCGGCGCCGCACGTGTCGTCGACACTGCCGTCGGCCGACCGGTACGACGACCGTGAACTGGCCCGTCTGCTGGTGGACTTCGGCGGTCTGAGTCCGCAGTTCCTCGGACGGGACGACTGGCTGCGGGTGTTGCTGCCCATCCTCCGCGACGACCTGCGCATCTGCGCGACCCACCGGCGCGCCGGGCTCCCGGACCCGGACGACGAGGAGGCCCGGCTGCCGCTCCATGTCGAGGCCTTCGCGGGCGCCGACGACCCGCTCGTGGCCCCGGACGCGATGCGGGCCTGGGGGCGGTACGCAAACAGCTTCCGCTTGACGACCGTCCCCGGCGGTCACTTCTTCCCACGCCAGGCGCCCGACCCGTTCTTCGACCGGCTCAGTCCTTCGCTGGCCCGGCTTGTCGCGGAACCGGGCGCACCACCTTCGGCACCCGGCTGATGCGACGTTGGATCTCGTCGGCGTTCTTCTCGTAGCGCGGGCGCTGCTCCTGGACTCCCGGCATGACCCACAGCGGCCGTGACGAGGCGTCGGCGAAGCGGAGTCCTCGGGTCTGGGGCCGCAGTCCGGTCAGGGTGAGCGCGAAGGGTTCCAGGTAGTCGATGTCGTCGTCCGAGGTGAGCCGGAACGGCCGGTCGTGGCCCGGGTAGATGACGTCGGACACGGTCAGGACCCGCTCGATACTGCGGGCGGCCTGGTCGGCGTCCCAGAAGACCAGGGGGTTGCGTTTGGTGCGGGCGACGTACGCGAAGTGCAGGGCGTCGCCGGTGATGGTGGCCCGTCCCCGCTCGGTCTGCACGGTCACGCCGATGCTGCCGGGCGAGTGGCCGGGAAGTGCGATGACGTCCACTCCCGGGATGATCTCCTCCCCGTCCGTGACCTCGCGGACGGGGAGTTGTTCGAGGAGCAGCCCCGTCCAGGCGGGCGTGGCCCAGTCGTTGGCGTGCGGGGTGTGCGCGTACCGGCGCTCGTCGGGGTGGAGGACCAGGGTGGCCTGCGGGAACAGGTCGATGTTCTGGACGTGGTCCCAGTGGGCGTGGGTGAGGACGACGGTGTCGATGTCCTCGGCGTCGAGGCCGTGTACGGCGAGCGCGTTCCACAGGAAGGGGCGGCGGCCGACGTGGGCGGCGTCGACCAGGATGTTCCGGTCCCGTCCGGCGGCGTCCGGGCCGCGCACCAGGAACACCCCGCAGAAGGCGGGATAGCCCTGGTCGGTGTCGATGGCGAAGCCGGGCAGGAGGATGTCGATCGTCGGCATGGAACTCCCTTGGTCCGTGGGCGGGTTGCCCGCTGTCACTGGTCCTGCAGGGCGGTACGGATCGCGTCGAGGCACGCCGGGTTGACGAGCGTGGACAGGTCGCCGGGCGCCTCGCCGGTGACGAGGCTGCGGATGAGCCGCCGCATCACCTTGCCGTTGCGGGTCCTGGGCAGCTCCGGAACGGCGACCACCCGGCCGGGCCGGAACGCGGCGCCGAGAGCGTCGGCGACCCGTGCGCGGATCCGCTCGGCCTCCGGTGCGCCGAGGGTGCGTCCGGCGGCCGGGACCGCGAAGCACCACAGTGCCTCGCCCTTGACGGGGTGCGGTATCCCGACCGCGGCCGCCTCGGCGACGGCAGGGTCGCCGGCGACGGCGTCCTCGGCCTCGGCGGGTCCGAGGCGTTTGCCGGCCAGCTTGATGACGTCGTCGAGGCGGCCGTGGACGAACCACTCCTCGCCGGTCCGCGAGACGAGGTCGCCGTGGGACCAGCGGCCCGGCCTGCGGCCGAAGTAGGTGTGGGCGAAGCGTTCACGCGCCCGCCACAGCCCCCGGGTCATGCCCGGCCAGGAACGCCGTACGACCAGCTCGCCGACCTGTCCTTCGGGCGGCTCGGCGCCCTGGTCGTCCTCGATCGCCGCGTCGATGCCCAGGCAGGGGCCCGAGAAGCCGCACGGCGACTGGGGCAGGGTGGGCGCAGAGGCGAGCAGGGATCCGCCGACCTCGGTGCCGCCGCAGATATTGATCACCGGGCAGCGTTTGCCGCCGAAGTCGGCGAAGTACCAGCGCCATGCCTCCTCCGTCCACGGTTCGCCGGTGGAAGCGAGGACACGAAGCCGGGACGGCGCGGCCGGGTGTTGCGGGTCGCGGCCCATCAGCATGCGGGACAGGCTGGGCGAGCTGCCGAAGACGGTGACCCGATGGTCGTCGAGCAGCCGCCACAGGCGGGTGACGTCCGGGTGGTCGATCGCACCCTCGTACGCCAGGACGCTCGCGCCGGCGAGGGTGGCGCCCACGGCGACGAGCGGGAACATGATCCAGCCGGGGTCGGTGACCCAGAACGCCACGTCGTGCGGCCGCAGGTCGAGGTTGTACCGGGTCTCGCTGCCGACCTGGGCCGGGAAGCCGCCGTGGGTGTGGATCGCGCCCTTGGGGCGGCCGGTGGTGCCCGAGGTGTGCAGCAGGAGGAAGGGGGCGTCGGCGGGGAGGGAGACGGTCTCGGCGGGCTCGGCGTCGGCGAGCCGGTGCCAGGTCGTCGTCGTGCGACCCGACGGGGCGGCCGGCTCGCACTGCGACACGTCGGCTTCTTGGGAGGAACATGACTCCAAGGCGTCCCGTGGCGTGCCCGGCTCCTCGGGAACGACGACGAGTCGACGGACGCACGTGGCCTTCTCCAGGGCCGTACGGGCCACCGTCTGCATGTCGTGCCGGCGTCCGTTCCGGGTGACGGCCGCCGCGGTGACCAGGATTTTCGCCCCGGCGTCGACGAGCCGTACGGCGATCGCCTCGGCGCCGAAGCCGGAGAACAGCGGCACCAGCACGGCGCCGATGTGCGCGCAGGCGAAGAGGAGGACGAAGGCCTCGGGACCGGGCGGCAGGTACCCGGCCACCCGGTCGCCCGCCACGACCCCGAGGGCGCGCAGTCCGCCCGCCACCCGGGCGCTGCGGGCGGCGACCTCGTCGTAGGAGAGGACTCCCCTGCTGCCGTCCTCCCGTTCCCAGCGCAGTGCGGGAGCCTGCCCGCGCCCCTGCCGCAGATGGCGGTGGAGACAGGAGTCCACGAGGTTGGTGCGTCCGCCCGGGAACCAGCGGGTGAAGGCGATGCCTCCGGTGTCGTCGCACACGCGCGTCGGCGGTGTGTGCCAGACGATGCCGATGTCCGGCAGGGCGCGCTCCCAGAACCACGGGGGGTCGGCGGCGGACCTGGCCTGCAGTGCGCGGTAGCCGCCGTCGATGCCGTGCCTGCGGCAGAAGGCCGCGATGTTGCCGTGTTCGGTGAACTCCGGCGTGGGGTCCCAGACGTCCGCGTTCATGGGGTCCCGCCCGGGTTCTCGATCAGTGCGGCGATGCCCTGGCCGCCGCCGATGCACAGGGCGATCACGGCCAACCGGCCGCCGGTCCGCCGCAGTTCGTGGGCCGCCTTGAGCAACAGGACGGTGCCCGTGGCGCCGATGGGATGGCCCAGGGCGATCGCCCCGCCGTTCGGATTGACGCGGTCCGGATCGAGCTTGAGGCCGTCCATGACGGCCAGGACCTGGGCCGCGAACGCCTCGTTGAGTTCGATGACGTCGATCTCGTCGAGCGTGAGGCCGTTGCGACGCAGCAGGCGGTGGATCGCGTCGGCCGGTGCGACGCCCATGATCTCCGGCTCCAGCGCGGTGACGACCGCGTCGCGCAGCCGGCACAGCGGTGCCAAGCCGGGGCTGAGATCGGCCGAGCGCATGAGCAGCACGGCGGCGGCACCGTCGTTGATGCCGGCGGAGTTCCCCGCGGTGATGGTGCCGTTCTGCGAGAACACGGGAGCCAGCCCGGCCAGCTTCTCCGCCGTGGTGCCGGGCCGGGGATGCTCGTCCCGCTCGACGACACCGCCCGGGGTCGCCACAGGCACGATCTGCTCCTCGAAGCGTCCCTCGCCCATGGCGACGGCGGCCCGGCGCTGGCTCTCGGCGGCCCACCGGTCCTGGCGCTGCCGCGAGACGGTGTACCGGTCCGCCACCACCTCGCCGGTCATCCCCATCGGGTAGCGCCCGAAGGGATCGGTGACCAGGGAGACAGTGCCGTCGATGGTCGGCTTCCCCGGGAGTTCGTCGGGGGCCCGCTCGCTGTAGTCGAGCAGCGGCTGACGGGTCATCGACTCGTTGCCGCCCGCCACGACGACGTCGGCCTCGCCGAGGGCGAGGCTCTGCGCGGCCGACCAGACGGCCTGCAGGCCGGACCCGCACAGCCGGTTGACGTTGTACGCGGTGGTCGTCACCGGCAGTCCGGCGGCCAGGGCGGCACGCCGGGCGTTGAACGCGTCGGGGCCCACCTGGCCCACGCAGCCGAGGACGACCTCGTTCACGGCGCCGAGGTCCAGCCCGCCGCGGACGACCGCCTCACGGATCACCAGGGCGCCCAGCCGGTGCGCGGGAGCCGAGCTCAGCGCGCCCTTGTACCGGCCGATCGGGGTACGCGCCCCGTGGACGACGGCGATGTCTACGGGCATCGGGTGTCACTCCTTCGCTGAGGGTTCCGCGTCCGGGCCGGACGCGCTGGATGCACCACGGGACACGCTGGGCGTGGCGGACGCGCTGGACGTCGCCGGGTGTGCGGTGAGCACGGTGAGGGCGTCCCGGTCGGGCCGGATCAGGAGCGCCGAGAGCACGGCACCGGCGATCAGCAGGCAGGCGGCCAGGTCGAAGGCCCGGCCGTAGCCGACGGCCTCGGTGGGTGCCGCGTCGATGATCCGCCCCGTGACATAGGGGGCGAGCAGGCTGGACAGGGCGGCGAGGGCGTACGACAGTCCCAGGGCGGCGCTGCGCCGGCCGACCGGGCAGATGTCCGCGATCGCCGCGTTGGTCAGCGGGGTCTGTCCGTTGGCCGCGGAGAACGCCACGATCAGCAGCGGCAGCAGAGCGGCGGGACCCGCCCGGGTCACGAGCAGCAGACACACGCCGGCTACGAGTGGCAGCAGCGCGCCGACCAGTCCCTGCGCGACCCGGGCGGACACCCCTTTCCGCAGCAGCCGGTGCGCGACGACTCCCGCGGTGAGGACGAGGACGGCCATGGACAGGGCGGGCAGCCCGACGATCCCGCTGATCTGCGCGTCGCTGAAGCCCGCCTGGTCCTCCAGGAAGAGCGGCAGCCAGGCGAAGCCCAAGGAGAGCGTCCACATGACGGTGAAGGTGGCGAAGGTCGCCCCGAGCCAGGTGCCCGTGGTGACGATGCGCCGGAAGGGGACGGCGGGGCGTTCTCCGTCGGCGGTGTCCGTCGGGACGTCCTGTGCCGACGGTTCGTCACCTGCCGGTCCGGGGCCCAGGTGTGCGGCGTACGGACCGCCGCCACCGATCCGCAGCCAGACCAGCATCCACACCAGCCCGGCCGCCCCGAGCAGGCCGAACGCGGCCCGCCAGCCGAGGGTGTTGCTGACCAGGACGACCAGCGGGGCGGCCAGGACGGTGCCGCCCGCGCCGCCCGCGACCACGACGGCCGAGGGCAGGGCGCGCCGCTTCTTGGGATACCAGGTGAACGCCGTGTAGTTGGCCAGCGGGAAGCCCGGCCCCTCGCCCGCACCGAGCACCACCCGGGTGGCGACGAGCGCCCCGAACCCGGTGGCGGGGAGGAGGATCGGCAGTTGCGCCACCGCCCAGACCAGGGCGAGCACGGCGAGCAGGGGCCGGGGGCGGATGCGGTCGCCGAGGAAGCCGACCGACACGGCCGAGAGGCTGAACAGGAGGTAGAAGCTGCTGGCGATGGTGCCGAACTCGGTGGCGGAGAGCCCGAGGTCGTCCTTGATGGGGCCCGCGGTCAGGCCGAGTACCGCCTTGTCGGCGGCGTTGACGACGATGAAGAGCGCCAGCATGGCCAGGACGGTGCGGGCCCGGCGGCGGGTGCCGTCCGCCATGGCCGACCTGGTGTTCGTTCCGACGGTCATGCGCGGGCCAGACGTTCGTCGAGCCAGTCGAAGACCCGCTGGTGGAAGCGGAGCGCCGCGCCCTCCTGGCAGTGTTCGCCGGCCCCTTCGGCGGCGGTGAACACCATCAGTTCCTTCTCGCAGCGCAGGGCGTCGTGCACGCGTTGGGGCTCGCCGCGGAAGGCCTCGTCGTTCTCCGCGTCGAGGACGAGCGTGGGACACGTGACGCGCTCGACCGCGGTGTCGAGGTGGTACGGCGCGCAGGCGCGCAGCGCCTCGGCGGGTGTCTTGGCGCCGAAGACCCACATACCGTGCCGGACGAACCAGCGCGCCTGGATGCTCTCGGCCATGCGGACGGCCAGCGCGGGCCCGGCCAGGTCGTCCCGGCCGTCCGTCACCCACTCGGCCAGGTGGGGCGGCAGGCCGCGGAGCGGCACTTGGCAGAAGTCGTACACGCCGTTGTGCAGCACGCACGCCGCGAAGCGGCCTTCGAAGGCGGCGGCCCGAGCGGCCAGCAATCCGCCGAAGCTGGTGCCGAACAGCACGAGCTTCTCAGGGTCCACCTCCCGACGGCTCAGGGCGTGGTCCACCACGGGGGTGACCACGTGTTCCCAGTCCGGCCGGAAGACCAGGCCCTGCTCCCGACGGACGGACTGCTGGCCTGGTCCTTCGAAGGCGAGGACGTGGTAGCCGCGGCGCAGCGCCCCGCCGGCCACCATGAAGTACAGCTCCTCCAGGGTGGAGTCGTAGCCGCCGTGGTGGATCACTGTGGGACGGCGACGGCCTGTGTCGTCCGCGAGGAACAGGTATCCCGGGAGGGTGGTGTCCTCGTAGGGGATCCGCAGGGGCACGACCGGGGTGTCGAACAGGTGCGCCGCCTGGGCGAAAGCCTGCCGTGAGTACCGGGCGAGGCGGGCCGACTCGGGGTCGGAGTCCCGGTCCTCGACACGGAAGAAGTCCGCGGTCCGGTAGTAGTTCGAGGCCCGCAGGAGGGCCTCGCGGGCGCTGACCCGGTGGCCGGCCGCGAGCGCCTCGGCACCCACCTGGTGGAGGCGTTCGCCGACGGCTGTCCACTCCCGGCACCAGGCCGCCACGTCGCCGTCGGGGATGGTGCGGCAGACGGCCAGCACCTCGCCGAGATCGGCGCCCGCGTAGGCGGCGTGCCCGGCCGTGCGCAGCGCCTGGAAGGCGAACGCCGCGTCGTCGAAGAGAAACGTCACCGGGACCCCCATTCCCAAGACGGAACGGAACAGGGCCGTTCCGTTCTGCGCGGAACGTACACCCGGCCCGGACGGAACGCAACCGTTCCGTCCGGTGCTAATCTCGCGCAGTGGAATCGACCAGCCGCGACGACGTCGAGCGCAGAGCCACGGGCTCCGCGGTCCTGCGGGAGTCCGTGACCGAGACGATCAGACGGGCGGTGTTCGAGGAGCTGGCCGAGACCGGGTTCGCCCGGATGTCGATGGAGGCCGTGACCCGCCGGGCCCGCGTCGGCAAGGCGGCCCTCTACCGCCGCTGGCCCTCCAAGGAGGCGATGGTGGTGGAGCTGGTCTCCGAGGCCGCTGCCGAACACCTCCCCACGACAGCCGACTCCGGCTCCCTGCACGACGACGTCGAACGGTTCGTCCGGGACACCATGGCCGACCTCAGCCATCCGCTCGTCGGCCGGATCATCCCCGACCTGGTGGCCGAGTCGGCCCGCAACCCCTCGCTCAGCGCGGCGCTGCACACGGCGGTGCTCGCTCCCCGGCGCGCCGCGGTGGCGACGCTGCTGCACCAGGCGATCGACCGCGGCGAGCTGCCGCCCGACATCGACATGGGCCTGGCCGTCGACCTGTTCGGCGCCCCGCTGTACTTCAGGATGCTCGCGGTCGGCGGACCCACCGACGACGCCTACGTCGCCCGCCTCACCCGCGCCGTCCTCGCGGCACTGGCCGCCGGCCGCTGAGCGGCGGCCCGACGGCCAGCCGGCCCGATGGCCCGACGCACTCACGCGCGTCACCGGGCGCGGGGATGATCCGGCTTGCGCAAGGTCCCGCCGGGGCTTGCGGCTGTACCCCGAGAAGCTCGTCCACGACGTGGCCGGCTTCCCCGCCGTCCGCGGCCAGGACCTGGTGGACCGGCTGGCCGAGCAGGCCGGTGCGGTGGAACCCGACCTACCTGCTCGGGCACGGGGGCACCTACCTCGACGACGCGGGCGAGGGCGTCGTCGCCACCACCGACGCCGGCGCGCGGATCACCGCGGGGGCGGTGCTCGTCTGCGGCGGAATCGGCAACTTCGTCCCCCGCGAGCTGCCGGTGGACTCCGAGCATCTGGGCCGGGGGCTGCGGTACTTCGTGCCGCGGGTGGACGAACTCGCAGGACAGTACGTCGTGGTGGTGGTCGGCGGCGGGGACTCCGCGCTGGACTGGGCGTTGTCGCTGGAGCCGATCGCCTCGTCGGTGGACGCTCGTGCACCGACGTACGCGGTTCCGGGCCCACGAACGCACCGTCGAGCAGGTGCACGCATCGTCCGTGCGGGTCCTGACGCCCTACGCGGTCGAGAAGGTCTCCGGCGACGGGTCGGTCGACGCGTCGCTGTCGGAGGTGGTGGTCACGGGTTCGGACGGCGACCGCATCAGCCTGCCCGCCCAGTCCGTCGTCGCCGCGCTCGGCTCATCGCCGATCTCGGCCCGATGGAGCAGTGGGGACTGGAGCTGCGCCGCCGGCGCATCCTCGTCGACCGCACGATGCGTACGAACCGGCAGCGCGTCTTCGCGGCCGGCGACATCGCCGACCACGATGGCAAGGTCAGCCTCATCTCGATCGGCTTCGGCGAGGCGGCCCTCGCCGTCAACCACATCGCCTCTCTGCTCGACCCGGCACGCTCGCTCACGCCGGGGCACTCCTCCGATGCGTGATTGCCTGGCTCCCGTTCACCGCCGCGGCCCGCTACGGAGGAGCACCTCAGCACTTCCCGCGCATTTGCACAGCCCTCATCGTTACGCTGTCCAATACGACGTTCCATTCAACGTCTTACCACCTTCCTCAGTACGGGACGGGAGCAAGAATCCATGGCCACCAAGGCCCAGCCCGGCACCGGCGAGCAAGGCGGTCCCGACACGACCGCGCCGACCATCCAGACGGTGCAGCGTGCGGCGCTGATCCTCGGCTCGTTCACGGTCGGCAAGCCGCACATGAGTCTCAACGAGATCACCGCGCGTCTCGGGGCGAGCAAGGCGACCGCACACCGCTACACGAAGGCGCTGCGGGCGGCGAACCTGCTGCGCTACGACGAGCGCACCTCGCTCTACTCCCTCGGCCCCCAGGTGCTCACGCTCGCTGCGGCCGCGCGGGCCGGCCTGCCGATCGTCGCCGCCGCCGAGCCGTACATGGAGGAACTGGTCCGGCGCATCGACGAGACGATCGTGCTGTCGGTCTGGGACGGCGAGTCGCCGACCGTGGTGCGCTCGGTGGACAACACCGCCCACATGGTCCGCATCAGCGTCCGGGTCGGCTCGCGCCTCGACCTGACCTCCTCGGCGCAGGGACGGATCTTCCTCACGTTCCTGCCCCCGGACCAAGTACCGACGCTGCCGCGTTCGGTCCGCAAGTCGTCCGAGCTCACCGAGGAACTCACCGCCATCCGGCAGCATGGGCTGTCGGTCAACTCCCCCGCCATCAACGGGGTCCGCACCATCGCGGCGCCGATCTTCGAGGGCGACACGATCAGCGGCACGCTCGCGGTCGTCGGCACGACGGCGACCGTCCCCGACGACGTCAAGTCGCCGATGGCCCAGGCGCTGCTGGAGACCACCCGCGCGCTGTCACAGCGGCTGGGCACCTCGGACGGCACACCCAACGGGGGCTGACGCACTCATGGGATCGACTGGCCCACCGCGGAGTGCGGCGGGCCGGCTGTCGTGATCTGCACGGTACTGACGGTGTGACAGATCGCGGGAGGCCTCCGGCCCGAGTGAATGCGTGTGGCATTCGCTCCGCCCGGAGGCCCTTGACTGTCCGAGCGCCGGTGCCCCGTACTCCCTTTCGTTCAGGGAAGCAGGTCGGCCCACGGCGGGACGAAGAAGTCGATGTTCACGCAGGGCGCCTTGCACCCAGCCGCCGAACGCCACCGCCGCGAGGCGGGCGGCCTCGCGCACCCGGTCTACGCACTGCGCAGCACTGCGGGATCCGCCAGCAGGCCCAGGTCGGCCGCGAGGTCGGTGCTGCCGACGAAGCACACGTCGAGAGGGGCGAGCAGATCCGGCAGAGAATCGGTGCCGGCCGTCTCGATCTGGCCGCCCAGCACCGGCGGGTCGTCCTGCTCGGCGCGCAGGACGGAGGCCAACGGGACCGCACCGACCCGGGCGGCCCTGTTGGCCACGCTGACCGACCGGCGGTCGGCGGGCGCAAAGCGGGTCGCCGCCACGAGTGCCTCGGCCTGCGACACGGGTGAGCATGGACAGCTGGATGCCCGCCGCTCCGGCCTCCAGCAGCCGGTTGACGGCGGCGGCGTCCACCTCGGGCACGCGGACCAGGGCCGGCAAGCCGCACGCATGCGCGTGGCGCACCAGGTCGACGGCGTTCTGCTCGGTGAGCGGCGAGTGTTCGAGGTCGATGACCACGAACGCGAACCCGGCCGCCTCGGCGAACTCCACCACGTCGGGCGAGGCCAGCTTGACGAACGTACCGACGGCGGGTTCCTCCGTCGTCAGGGGCGCGCGCAGCCGCCGCAGCAGCAGATGGACGTCACCCACGGTCATCGCATCCTCCCGGGACGGGCGAGCGCCTCACGCCGACGGCAGACCGCGCCACGGCACGATGTCGACCTCGGCGCCGGCGTGCAGCACGACGGTCGGCTCCAGGCGCGGCGCGAGGATCGTGTTGCCCGCGGCGTCGGGCAGGGTGACCTCGTCGGTCCAATTGACGACCGTGACGTCGGCCCGTCCGCCGACCGCCAGGCGCCCGTAGCCCTCGGTGTCGAGCCCGAGCAGCTGTGTGGGGGCGACGGTGGCCCGCCGGATGCACTCCTCCAGCGGCGCGCCGAGCGCGACCAGCTTGGAGATGCTGGTGGGCAGGTCGAACACCGGGCCGCGCCAGTTGCGGGCGCTGGTGTCGGAGCTGAGGATGTCGGGCAGGAATCCGTCGGCGATCGCCCGGCGCGCCACCTCGAAGCTGTACGGCATCTTTCTCTGCAAGACGGCGTCAAGCAGAGCGATACGCAGGTGGGGCGACGGGCCTACCGGCACCTCGCCGCACGAGAGGCGGACGGGGTGTCAGGAAGCTGGTTCCGGGCTGCGGCCGGGGGCGTCAGGCGAGCTGCCGCTGCACCTCGCCGCTGTCCCAGTAGTCCGTGCGGCGCGTGATGAGGCCGCCGGCGACGGTGAACACGAAGACTCCGCGCACGCGTACGGGGCGGTCGCCCGCCGAACGCATCCGGAACGTCATGACGTACGGCACCGCGGCCGACTCGCCGTCGACGAGGAAGCTCTCGGGCGCGTAGTGCAGGTCGCCGAAGTTCTCGAGGAACCCGGTCAGCGCGGCGCGGTACTCGGCGCGGCCCTTGCGGCTCTGTCCCATCGACGATGTGTGCTCGTTGACGAAGTCCTCGGCCACGCAGGCGGCCACGGCGTCGGCGTCGTGCGCGTTCAGTGCCGCGAGGTACGCCTCGACGGCGGCGCGGGTGTCCTTCAGGACGAACCCCACTTCTTGCGGACCGAGTCGAAGACGCGCTGGTCGTGGGAGATCTCGACGACGTTGCCGTCGGGGTCCTTCAGGGCACAGATGTAGCCGACGGGCTCGGGCATCTGGCGGGGCTCCCAGTGCAGGCAGCCGAGCTCGCGGGCCCGGTCCGCGAGCGCGTCGACGTCCTCCCGCGTCGGCACCTCGATGCCGAGGTGCGCGAACGGGTGCAGCAGGCCCAGCTGGTTGCCCTTGTCCTTGTTGAACGACACCAGGACGAGCACGAACGGTGTCTCGGCCTGCTGGTCGTTGGAGAGCCAGACGCTCTCGCCGTCGGCGTCCTTGAACCGCTCGACCACGACCAGCGGAGTCAGTGCGGTGTAGAACGCGATCGCCTTGTCGAGATCGCCGGTCGGCAGCGCGACGTGAGTCCAGCGTGCCGAGGTGAGGCCGGTGGCCACGGTACCTCCATGGTGAGTGGTTCGGATTTCTTCGAGCCTAGGTCCGCAAGCACCCGCGGGTCGATGTGCTGCGGACACAACACGCAGGCCAGGGATGCTGGCCCCGCGCGACATCGGTTTGCGGCCTGCCGCTGTGCGAGCCTGCGAGAGGACAGCGACAGGGCGTCGGCTGGGAAGACGAGGGCAGGCATGCACTACCGGATTCTGGGTGGGACAGGCATTGAGGTGAGTCAGCTCTGTCTGGGGTCGATGATGTTCGGCGCCTGGGGCAACACCGACGAGGCGGAGTGCCACCGCATGGTGACGACGGCGCGGGACGCCGGGGTCAACGTCGTCGACACCGCCGACGTGTACGCCTTGGGCGAGTCGCAGGAGATCATCGGCCGGGCGCTGAAGGGACGGCGCGACGACGCCGTGCTGGTGTCTAAGGTCGCGAGCCGGATGTCCGCGGGCACGCTCGACCGCAACAGGGGCGGCGCCTCCCGGCTGTGGATCACACGTGCCGTGGAGGACAGCCTGCGCCGGCTGGGGACGGACCACCTGGACGTGTATCTCGTCCACCGTCCTGATCCCCACACCGACGTCGAGGAGACCCTCGGTGCGCTCAGCGACCTGGTGCGGCGGGCAAGGTGCGGGCGAAACAGGCCGAGGACGAGCGCCCCGTCGGCGATGAGGTTGACCGTGCCGGTGACAAGGACCTCAACGAGGCGATGCGCGACTGTGTGCGCTGCGCGCTGGACCTGCTCACGACCGACTACGGCATCGACCGCCAGTTGGCGATGGCGTATCTCAGCGCGGCAGGCGACTTCGCGGTCTCCCAGGTCGTCGACGACGTGAAGGGCGTCCACGCGAAGATCCGCAAGTCCGACTTCCACGAGGTCCGCCGACCGGCCTGACCGGCGGATGCACGCTGGTGGGCGCTGACGCTCAGGCCCCCGAGAAGGACCCGGGCGGCACTTCAGCCGTCTGGTCGCCCTGCGGATGACGCCGTCCGCGCTGACGGCGACAACCCGCTGGGAGCGCTTCGCTGCGGGGCCGTCAGGTCACGGCTGGGCGCTGGTTGAGATGTGCCGTCAGGAGGTGGGCGTCGAGCAGGGCGACGTCGGCCGTGCGGTCGGCTCGTGCGTAGCCGGCGAGCATGCGTTTGGTCAGGACGAGGGCCTCGGGCGAGCGTCGGACGAGCGGTCTCGTCCATGCGTCGACGGCATGGTCCAACTGGTCCAGGGGCGCGACCTTGTGGAGGATACCGAGCCGGTGGGCGGTGGCTGCGTCGAACACGTTGCAGGTGAGCATGAGTTCGCGGATCCTGGCGACGCCGGCTTCGGAGATGAGGCGCCCCATGGCTCCTCCCCAGGCGGGCGGGAGTCCTACCCCGACCTCCGGCATCCGGAACTGACAGGTGTCCGCGCCGGCGCGCAGGTCGCAGTAGGCGGCGAGCGCGAGGCCCGCGCCGATGACCTTGCCGTGGAGCCGGGCGATGGTGACGGCGTGCGTGCTCTCCAGGGCCTGGCACAGGCGGTGGGCCTTGTCCGCGATGCGCCGCAGGGTGGCACCCGTCGGATCCAGGGCGAGGGCATCCACGTATTCGTGGCGGTCGGCCCCCAGACAGAAGTCCTCACCCATGGACGACAGCAACACGATGCGGATGTCGGGCCGTTCGTGGAGGCCGTCGAACAGGGCGATGAGGTCGTCGAGAACGGCCACGCTCAGCGTGTCGTCCTGTTCGAAGGGGTTGAGGCGGACATGGAGGACGGGGCCGTCCTGCTCGGCGAGTACGGCCTTGGCGGTGGGGGCAGTGACGGTGACGGTGGAGGTTTCGTTCATGCGAGGGCGACGTCCAGCTTCAGCAGGCGACGGAAGGCCACCCGGGGCGCCCTCGGCGGGCGGCGCACGAGGGTGAGGCGGGGCAGGCGTGTGACCAGTTGACGGAGCAGGGTCTGGGCCTCAAGGCGGGCCAGCGGCGCGCCGAGGCAGTAGTGGATGCCACCGCTGAAGGCGAGGTGGGCGGGTTTGCGGTGGAGGTCGAATCGCTCGGGATCGCTGTGTCTGGCCGGGTCCCGGTGGGCCGCCCCCACCATGAGGTGGACCATTTCGTCCCTGCGGACCTCGAAGCCCCCCAGGGTGCAGTCCTTGGCGGCGACCCGGCTGATGACGTGCGTGGGAGAGTCGTAGCGCAGCGTCTCCTCCACGAAGGCGGGCACCAGGTCCGGACTGGTGGCGACCAGGTCCCACCGCTCCGGGTCCTCGACGAGCAGGAGCGTCATGGTCGACAGCAGGGTGGAGGTGGTCTCCAGGGCTGCGAGGAGGACGAACAGGGCCAAGAAGTAGACCTCTTGGTCCGCCTTGTCCTGGTCCGGTTCGATGGCGTCCCAGGCCTCTATCCATCGGGACACGGGGTCCTCGCCGAGGTGGGTACGCCGGTCGCGTACTAAGTCGACGAAGTAGTCGCGGAGTTCGGCCATGGCCACGTCGGACGTGGCCAACTGGCTGGCCGAGGGCAGCAGTTCCTGGGTGAAGACCTGGTCGTGGGTCAGTTCGCGCAGGCGCGGCCAGTCGGCGCTCGGCAGGCCGAGCCAGTCGCCGATGGTGGCGACCGGCAGCTCCTCGCTCACCAGGGCGGCGAAGTCGGCCTCCCCGGCGTGCAGGTGGTCGGCCAGGGAGTCCAGCAGGCCGTCGGTCACCCGGCGCACCGTCCGGCCGATCCGCTCGATGGTGCCGCGGTCGAAGGTGCCGGCCGCCCGGCGCACCCTGGTGTGCTGCGGGGGGTTGAGGGCAGGCATGGTGCTGCCTATCTCGCGTGAGGAGGGGGCGCTCCAGCGGGTGCGCGGGCCCTGGCGCTCCCGCCAGCTCTGGTCCGGCTCCAGCCAGTCGCTGCTGCGGAGTATCTGGTCGCACATGCTGAAGCTGGTCACGAGGGAGCCGCCCCAGGGGGCTGGGCTGACTCCGCCCCTCGACCGGAGTTCCGCGTAGATCGGAAAGGGATTGGCTTGCCCTTCGGCCGTCCGCAGACGGGAGAAAAGGGCGACGGTGGCCCGGCGGTCGGATGACGGAGTCGTGGCACTTCCCACGATGACGGCTCCTTTCTGAGCATCAGCCGCCATACGTACCCGTGGGGTGCTTGAAGCATCCAATAACACAGTGTTCTCGTAGGGTTACTTACATCACTCGCCCCTTGTCCACGCCAGGAAGCGGCTGAACAGCCCTCCCTTGGGCTGCGGCGCGGCATGGGCCGCCTTCCGGGACGCGGACGCGGCGGAAGGCTGCGCGGCAGGGGCGGACAGCTGTCCTGTCCGGGCGTCCACGGGCTTCACGGGCGCGGCGGCGGCCGACGTCACCGTGCGCGGGGAGAAGCGGACCGGAATGGTCACCAGAGACCGGCTCCACGGCGCCGGTACCCAGGCGAGTTCCTTGAAGGCGACGCGCATCTCGACGTCGGGAAGCCGGTTGAGCAGAGTCTCGACCGCGGTGACCGCGATCATGAACGCCGGGTCCTTGGCGGGGCATCCGTGGGGGCCGGCGCCGAAGGCCAAGTGCGCCTTGGCACTGAGCTGTTCACGGTGCTTGGTCAGCTTGGGATCGTTGTTGGCCGCCGCGAAGGAGATCAGGACCGGCTCGTCGGCCGCGAGCGTCCTGCCGCCCAGTTCGACATCCTGGGTCGGGTAATGCGCCGCGTAGTTGGCGATCGGTGCGTATTTCCACAGCGTCTGGGACACGGCGTCCTCGACCGGCAGGCCGACCTGCCAGTCCTCGCTGAGATACAGCGCACTGCTGGTGCCGATGGTGGCCGACAGGGGTGCGGTGCCGCCGGAGAGCAGGGTCACGAGCTGGTGCAGCACCTCCTCGTCGGTCAGCTCCGCGGAGTGCTGCATCAGTCGCGTGGTCAGGTCCTCACCGGGCTGGCGCCGTTTGAGAGCGATCAGTTCGGCAAGTGCCCCGCCCAGCACCTGGTCCGCTCCGGCGGTGCCTTCGAAGATGCCGCTGATCCCGACGATGACGCGGTCGCCGATCTCGGGCGGACAGCCGAACAGGTCGCTGAACACCAACAGCGGAAGCGGCTGGGCGTAGTCGGCCATCAGCTCCGCCTGACCGCGGGGCTCGGCGCTGAACTGGCTGATCAGGTAGTCGGCGGACTGCTGGGTCTGCCTGACGAGTTGGAGTTCGTCGACGGTGGCCAGGCTGTCGGTGACCGCCTGCCGCAGCCGGGCGTGTGCCGCGCCGTCGCTGAACAGTGCGTTGGGGCGGTAGCCCATCATGGGCAGGGCCGGGCTGTCCTCGGGGACGCGTCCTTCGTTCAGCGCCTTCCAGCGGCGTGAGTCCCGGACGAACCAGGCGGGGTTCTGCAGGATGTACAGGGCCGCGTCGTAGCTGGTGACCAGCTCGACCTGGACGCCCGGTGCGATGTCGACGGGGGCACTGGGACCGGTGGAGCGCAGGTGAGCGTAGTGACGCTCGGGGTCTGCGCCGAACTCGGGCCCGAACAGCTGGACGTTCTGGTGCGCGGGGCAACCGGCCGGTATGCCGGATGTGTTGAACTGCTGCATGCCATGGCTCCTAGCCGAGTATGGACATAAGGTGCTTCACCAAGGTGACGAGCGCCTTTGCCGAAGACTGCTGACTGCGGACGTCGCAATTCACGATGGGTGTCTCGTCGGAGAGGTTCAGCGCCTCGCGCACTTCGTCGAGCGGGTAGTCGGTGGTGCCGTCGAAGCGGTTGACACCGATGGCATACGTCAGGCCGAAGCTCTCGACCCGGTCCAGGACAGGGAAACTCTCGTGCAGACGCTCGGGGTCGACGAGGACCAGGGCACCCAGCGCTCCCCGGGACAACCCCTCCCACACTTCCTTGAATCGTTCCTGTCCCGGCGTTCCGAAGAGATACAGGACCAGCGTGTCGCTGAGGGTCAGCCGGCCGAAGTCCATCGCCACGGTCGTCTTCGTCTTGTCCGGCGTCCCCGTCAGGTCGTCGAAGCCCTCGCTGGCCTCGGTGATCTCTTCTTCGGTCTGCAGCGGTTCGATTTCGGAGATGCTTCCGATGCAGGTGGTCTTCCCGACTCCGAAGTGGCCCACTATGAGGATCTTCACCGCGTGGGAGACGTCTGGATCCAGGTACACGAGTTACGCTCCGAATCGGGTGTGCAAGCCATCGAGCACGGCGCTGAGCAGTTCGCGGTCGGGACGTTCGGCGTGCGGTATGGGCTTCCGCACGAGGATGAGGCCGTCCTCCTCCATCTGCGCCAACAGAATGCGCACGATGCCCAACGGCAGGTGTGTGTGGCCCGACACCTCGGCCACGGACAAGAAACCATCGGTCACCAGGTCCATGACCTCGCGCGCTTCCGGGGGAAGCGTGCGCGCCGCGGCCGACGCATCCGGTTGCGCGGTCACCAGCGTGGTGTGCTCGTACTCGTGGTCCGCGGGAAGCGCACGCCCCATCGAGATCACGAAGAGAGGGACTAAGGCGGAGGTCAGCTCCAGCTCCTGCTGATCCGGATCGTCATGCATCGCCGCCCCTCTCTCCCCGAGGCGCCCCGCCCGCGCTCAACGTAGGCACCACGTCGTGCAGCCGCGTGGTGAACTCCTCGATATCACAGTCGTGTTCGGCGGCCGCAGCCAGGAAGGCACCGTCACCGGCCGCGATCAGGAAGATCCATCCGTGCTGGAACTCGATGACCGTCTGCCGCCACTCGGCGTCCTCCAGACCGCCCGCGAACTGCGACGTGACACGACTGTAGGAGTGGATGCCCGTCATGGCCGCCGCGATCGTGTCCGCAAGGTCCTTGCTCATCCCGGAGGTTGCTCCGCGGGGGAGCCCGTCGGAGCCGAGCAACACGGCGTGCAGAGCACCGGGGACATCCGCGACCGCCTTGTCCAGCTCGGGCAGCACGAATCCGGAACCGCTCACGCCCTCACGCCGGACCCCCTCGCCGTCCTCACCGGCCTCGTCCGCGCCTCTCACCCTCGGCGGCGAGGTGAGGTTGTCTCCCAGGCGGGCGACGAGCCGGTGCATGCGGAAGGAAATCTGCTGCAGGTCGACATCGGGCTCCGCGGCGGCGGCGAGGTAGGCACCCTGCCCCGCTCCGATCAGAAAGATCCAGCCGTGCGAGAACTCGATGACCGTCTGGTTCCACCGCCGCTCCTGCGCCGGCCCGGCGAAGTGAGCGGTGGCCCGGCTGAGCGACTGCATCCCGGCCATCGCGGCGGAGATGGTCCGCACGTCCTTCTCGGTCAGTCCGTCCGTGGCGCCGCGGGGAAGACCGTCCGCAGACAGCACAACGGCGTGCAGGGCCCGAGGCACGTTGTCCACGATGTCCCTGACCATCCACGACATGTCTGTGGTCATGCCTCTTCGGACCCTTCGGGCTCAGAAGCGTCAAGGCCGCGGCCTTCGAGCGTGCCGCGCTGGAGAGCGCCCAGGCCGCCGCCGGAGCGGCGAGGGCCCTCCTTGGGTATCGCGGTCCCGCTCGTGGCGCCGCCCGTGCCGGCGACGCTTGCGACCGGGGGCTTGCGGCCTCCTCGCTTCGGCAGGCCGTGCACCGTGCGCGCCGCGGTCTGCTCCACGCTCTCGACGCGTCGGATGCTGCTGACGGGAGCCTCCGTGACCGGTGGCGGGGTCTCCTCCATGGTCCACAGCTCCTCGGGCAGCAGGACGACGGCCCGGACACCGCCGTACCGGGAGAAACCGGTGACGTCCACCTTGAATCCGTACTGGCGGGCGATCAGACCGACGACGGGGAAGCCGAACTTCGGCTGCGTCCCGAGCTGCGACAGGCGCGCGATGTCGTCGCCGGACAGCAGCGCGGACGCCTTCTGCCGGTCCTCGTCACTCATGCCGACGCCGGCGTCGTCGATCACGATGCACACGTTCTTCTGGATCCGCTGGAACGTCACTTCGATCGGCGCGTCGTGCTGGGAGAAGCTGGCGGCGTTGTCGAGGATTTCAGCGACGGCGAGGGCAACAGGCGCGACCGCGGACGGTTTCAGCGCGATGCCGCTCTGCTGCATGATCTCGACCCGGTGGAAGTTGCGGATCTGCCCCATGGCGCTGCGTACGACGTCGTAGACGCTGGCGGCCTGCTTGCGGCGGCCCAGAGGCGCACCGCACATGACCGCGATGCCCTGGGCCTTGCGTGCCATCTGCGCGTTGGCGTGGTTCACGTCCAGGAGATCGGCGAGGACGGGGTGTCCTCCGTACTTCCGCTGGATGTTGTCGAGGAGTGTCGTCTGCTCGGCCGCGAGGCTCTGCAGGAAACGGGCGGCCCCCTTGAGGACGGCCTTGGTGCTCTCCTCCGCCGCCTGCTCGGCTGCCTGGATGGCAGCGTCCTGCTCGTCGGTGAACTTCTTCAACTCGGCTCGCGAGAGCGCCAGTTGGCGTTCGACCGCCTCCAGCTTCTGCGTCAGCGCGGCCTCGGTCTGCCTCTTCCTCACCCCCAGGGCTCTGTTGCGGACGACGAGTACCGAGACTGCGACGACGGCTATCGCCGCTACCGCAACCAAGCACCACATGAGCGCGTCTCGATTCATGGAAACCTTCCCGGCGCGTGGCATGCAGACATCGACGGATACACCTCGCGAGGATCGCTGGCACATCCACGAGGAACTGCATGACCGCTGTTGCACGAAGAGCAGGCCGACCTCGAATCAGCACCGAAGCCGAGTGGATCAAGGTCGCAGACGCGGGAATGCTACCACCGCACAGCGAGCCCCAAGAGGCACCCCCTGTGACGTTACGTGCTCCCAACGCAACTGTTATGAAAGGTCGTTGGGCCTGACCTCAGTCACCGTCACGGTCGACCTTCGAGCCCCTCGCAGCATGGCCACGGGTCACCCACCAGTCTTCACAAAGGCAACAGCGAACGTTCATCAGAGACCGCGTTCTCCCGTTGCTTGACCCCGTGACGAGTTCGCCATCGCCCAGGCCCTTCTGCCCGGGCAGCGTCACCGCTGCCCGTCATGTGCCGTACGGGCGCGGAACACACAGTGCCGGGCCCCGAGCAGGAGTAACTCGTGGACCCGGCACGGGGCGGCCGCCGGTCCCGTCGGGGCGGCCTGTCCCGGTCTGTCGGCGCGACGTCAGAGACAGGCCGGGACGTTTCGGTGCGCGCCTGCGCGCGGCGCGAGTGGGTGGGCGGCGACCGGAGGAGTTGGCGGTCAGGCGCCGAGGGCGTCGATGAGGGCCTTGGTGACGTCCTCCGTCGAGGCGGTGCCGCCGACGTCGCGGGTGAGGATACCGGCGCCCGTGGTCGCTTCGATCGCCTTGTGCAGGCGGGCCGCGTGGTCGGGCAGGCCGAAGTGCTCCAGCATCAGGGCGGCGCTGCCGACCGCGCCGACCGGGTTGGCGAGGCCCTGGCCGGCGATGTCCGGGGCGGAACCGTGGACCGGCTCGAACATGCTGGGGAAACGGCGCTCGGGGTTGAGGTTGGCGCTGGCGGCCAGGCCGAGGCTACCGGCGAGGGCGCTGCCGAGGTCGGAGAGGATGTCGGCGTTGAGGTTGGAGGCGACGACGACGGAGAGGTCCTCCGGCTTCAGCACGAACTTCGCGGACATGGCGTCGACGAGGACGCTCTCGGTCACCACGTCGGGGTAGTCGGCGGCGACGCGCTTGAAGACGTCGTCCCACAGGACCATGCCGTACTGCTGGGCGTTGCTCTTGGTGACGGACGAGACCTTGCGATGCGTACGAGTGCGGGCCAGGTCGAAGGCGAAGCGCATGATGCGTTCGCAGCCCACCTCGGTGAACAGGGCCGACTGGACGGCGACTTCACCGCCCTGCCCGCGGCCGGAGAGGTTGCGGCCGCCGAGGCCGGCGTACTCGCCCTCGCTGTTCTCCCGGACGACGACCCAGTCCAGTTCGGTGTGGTCCGCCTTGCGCAGGGGGCTCTGGACGCCGGGCAGGAAGTGCACGGGGCGGATGTTGGCCCACTGGTCGAAGCTCTGGCAGATCTTCAGCCGCAGGCCCCACAGACTGACGTGGTCGGGGACGCTGGGCCAGCCGACGGCGCCGAAGTAGATGGCGTCGAAGTCCTTCAGGCGCTCCAGGCCGTCGTCGTCCATCATCTTGCCGGTCAGCTCGTAGTAGCCGCAGCCCCAGGGGAACTCCTCCCACTCGAAGGCGAAGGCTCCCTGGGAGTCGGCGGCCAGCGCGTCCAGGACGGCGCGGCCCGCGGCGACGACTTCGACGCCAACGCCGTCGGCGGGGATGGCGGCGATGCGGAAGGTGCGGGTTGCGGTCACAAGGTGCCTCCGGTGATGGGGTTCCCCTGCTCGAGCGGGAGCCGGGAGCCGGGTGATTCGGCGTCTTCTCCGACGCCTTCTTCGACGTCTCCGAGTCAACCCAGTCGGTGCCCGCCCCGTCCAAGACCAGCTTCCGATACGGCCCATAGGTGCAACCGATCGGTCTGGCAGCCAGGGTCGTACCGCGGCTGTCGTACCGCGGCTACGGCACGCGCAGGCCCTTCCGCTGAGCGTACGAACGGGTCAGCTCCAGGAAGGCGCGGGCGCCCGGCGTGAGATGGGCCGGCAGGCTGATCATGGCGACGTGGAGATGTGCCGTGGGCTCGATGGACGCCACGACGGCACCGCAGCGGCGGGCCAGCCGGGTCCAGGACGCGGGCAGCACCGCGATGCCGACCCCGGTCAGCACGAGCGGGAGGATGGAGGTGCGGTGGTCGACGACCGCGACGATGTCGGTGCCCTCGGTGTGCGCGGTGATGTCGTCGACGATGGTGCGCATCAGACTCCCGCCCCGGGAAGCGATCAGCTTGCGCCCTCCGAGGTCCTCCGGACGCAGGGTCGCCCCGTCCTCCACGTCTCCGCCCGCACCGGCCACCACGACGAACGGCTGCTCCTCCACGGGCAGGACGTCGAGACCGGACACCGCCACCGGCTTGGCCGCTCCGAGAAGCCCCAGTTCGCAGACGCCGCCGCGGACGAGGTCCACGGTTTCCTCGGGTGTGAAGGCGGCCCGGCTGCTGACGGTGACGGACGGGTGCAGTGCGGCGAAGCGGTGGATCAGGCCGGTCAGCGGCTCGATGCCGGGTGAGGGCATGGCGGCCACCTCGACGGTGCCGCCGTGCAGACCGGACAGGGCCGCGGCCCTGTCCCGTACGGCCGCCAGGTCGCGCAGCACGCGGCGGCTCGGTTCGAGGAGTTCCGCCCCCGCCTCGCTGAGTACGACCCCGCGGCCCATCCGGTGGAACAGCGAGACGCCCAGATCGGCTTCCAGGTTCGCCATCGCCTGCGAGAGCGAGGGCTGCGCCACGTGGAGCGCGGCGGCCGCCTTGCTGAATCCGCCGTGCTCCACGATGGCGAGGAAGTATTCGAGCTGCCGGGCGTCCACCGTTCCTCCTGCTGCCACCGGCCTCGGGCAATGGGCGGACGCTATCGGTGGTTGGCCGGGACCGCCTCGTCGTCCTCGGCCGGCCGCGCTGCGGGCACTTCGGCTGCGGCCGGCGGTTCGTCGACGACGACGGTGGGTTCGGCGGCTCCGTCAGGCGGCGCTGCCTGCTTACGCCGCGCGGTGGCGTCCGCGTCCGGTGCGGGTGCCTCTTCGACCGGCGCGAGGGCGTCTTCCCGTATCTCGCCGGACAGTACCCGGCGGGCGCCCGCGTCAGGTCGAGGCCGTTCTCCCAGCGGGCGACGAAGAGGGTGGCGACCGCGTTGCCGTAGAAGTTGACCAGGGCCCGGCACTCCGACATGAACTTGTCGATGCCGAAGACGAGCATGATGCCCGCGGCGGGGACGGAGCCGACCGTCGACAAGGTCGCGGTGAGCGCGATGAAGCCGCCGCCCGCGACGCCCGCCGCTCCCTTGGACGTCAGCAACATGACGGCGAGCAGGCCGAGTTGCTGTCCGACGGAGAGGGGGGTGTCCGTGGCCTGCGCGATGTAGAGGGTGGCCAGGGACAGGTAGATCGCGGCCCCGTCGAGGTTGAAGCTGTAGCCGGTCGGCACCACCAGGCGGACCGTGGGCTTCTCGGCGCCCATGAACTCCAGCTTGCGCATCAGGCCCGGCAGCGCGGGTTCGGCGGTGGAGGTGCCCAGGATCAGGAAGAACTCCTCCTTCAGGTAGCGGAAGAGCTGGAAGATGTTCAGCCGCACGTACGCGGCGAGCACGCCGCCCAGCACGACCACGACGAACAGGACGGAGGTGACGTAGAAGAGCAGGATCAGCGAACCGAGGCTGGTCAGGGTCGACAGACCGAACTTCCCGATGGCGTAGGCCATCGCCCCGAAGGCGCCCAGCGGGGCCACCTTCATGACGAACGACAGCACCTTGAACACGACTTCGGTCAGGCGGTCGACCCCGGCGATGATCGGCTCGCCGACCTTGCCGACGGACTTCAGCGCGATCCCGAAGAGCACCGCGAGGAAGATCACCTGCAGGATGTCTCCCTCGACGAACGCACCGAAGAAGCTGTTCGGCACGATGCCCGTCAGGAACTCCCACCAGTGCTGGTGCTCCCCCGTCTCGATGTACTGGCCCGCGTCACCCGAGACGTCCAGCTGGGAGGCGTCGGCGTGCACGCCGTCGCCGAGCCGGAAGATGTTGATCGCGACCAGCCCCGTCGCCATGGCCACGATCGTGCCCAGCTGGAAGTAGGTCAGCGCCTCGATCCCGGTGCGGCCCACCTTCTTCAGGTCCGCGACTCCGGCGACGCCGCCGATGATGGTGAGGAACACGATCGGCCCGATGAGCATCTTCATCGCCGTGATGAACGTGGTGCCGATCGGCTCCATCGACGTGGCCAGATCCGGCCACCGCCAGCCGAGCACGATCCCGATGACGATCGCCACCAGCACCTGCACGTACAACTGCCGGTACCACGGCTTCTTCCTCACCACGGCGTCGCCTGCGGCTTCCTTCGGGGCATGCGTCATTGCAACCTCCATCCGGGCACGGGTAGGGCCTGCCGGCGCACTCCCGGACGAGAAACACGCACCCCTGGCGGGATGCAGCGCGTCCGGTGCCGGCTTCGAAGGCCCGGGTACGACACCGGGTCCCGACCGGTCGTCGCACCACCTACCGGCACAGTGAAGCCGGTCACAGATGAGGAGGTCCACGACCAAAAACCGATGCCCCGTATAGGCAGTGCCTATACGGGTGCCGTGGTCGGACCGACGTCAGCGCATGCCGTATGCAGGCGGCCGGTCAGTGGCTGGTTCGGGTTGCGTGTGCCTCGGCGAGGAGGAGGTAGCTGCCGGCGGTCCAGGTGTAGGCGCGGTCCCGCAGACCCGTGCCGGTCAGGGCGTCGAAGTTCTCCGCGAACCCGTACGTTTCGCACAGGGCGCGGAAGCGGGCACTGACTTCGTCCGCCAGCCGGTGGTGGCCGGCCCGGCGCAGGCCGTCCTCGACGAGGACCGTGGCAGGGGCCCAGATCGGGCCGCGCCAGTAGCCGTCGGAGCGGTAGTGCGGCGAGGTGGGCAGCTCGGTGGCCAGTCCGTACGCGGTCAGGTGAGCCTCGAGCCGGCCGGCCAGCACGCCGCTGACCTCGTCCGGCAGATGCTCGCCCAGCACGATGGGCATCAGGTCGAGCAGGCTGGCACTGCTCCAGGTGTCCCCGCTGCCGACACCCCGGGCGACGAACCGTTCGCCGGTCCAGAGCTGGTCGAGCATCGCCGCCTGGGTTGCCGCAGCCGTTCGCGTCCACCGGCGAGCTTTCTCCGGCCACCCCAACTCACTCGCGAGTTGCGCAAGTTGGTGCAGCTGGAGGACGAGGAAGGCGGCGAGGTCGGCGGTGACGACCACGCGTTCGGGGTCGAAGGTGGTGGCGTTGTCCCAGCCGCTGTCGTTGCCGTGCTGGTAGTGGGGCAGTGCGGCGCCGGGGGCGCGCCGGGTGGTGAGCCAGAAGTCCGTCCAGCGTTCCAGCCGGTCGTACGTCTCGGCCAGTTCGGCCTGCCCGAGGGGCGTGCTCAGCCGACGGCGCAGGTGACCGAACGCCCAGCCGTGGATGGGTGGTTTGACGAAGTTGTGGAGGACCTCGGAGTGGGTGACCGAGTCGGGCAGCGCCCCGCTCTCGTCCTGGTGGTCGAAGGGCAGGTGGTACTGGTCCCAGGCCAGTTCGGGGCAGCCGGGGGCCAGGGCAAGGGCGTTGAAGCAGTGGTCCCAGCTCCAGACCTTGTCCATCCAGTGCTTGGACATCAGTACGGCGGGCCGGGTGACCAGCCCTGCCGGGCGTACGGTCGCGGACCAGATGACGTAGGCGGCGAGTTCGGCGGCCGGGGTGGCGGACGAGCGCCAGGGGGCCACCGTGTCGACGAAGTCCGCGAAGGAGTTCCGCGCGGCCTCGACGATCTTGCCGAAGGCTGCCGCCGACACGTACGGCGGGCGGGCCGTGTCGAGTTCCTCGATCGCGATCTCCCAGGGACCGTCCGCGTCGGCGGCGACCGTGAGGCCGCGGTCGGCGCTGCCCAGGGCCTGGCTGCCGAACGTGTCGGTCACCGTGCCGGAGAGCACGGTGACGCGGTAGCGGCGTCCGGTCTCGTACGAGGTGAAAACGTGCGCGCCGGCGGCCGCGTCGTGGAAGAAGTAGGTGCCGCTGAACGGGGTCAGCGTCGGGGCCGCCGCCGCGACGCGCAGCGGCAGTCCCGTACCGCGCAGGCGTACGGTGTCCGGCGACTCGTAGGCGAGGTCGGCGCGGCCGGTCGCGCCGATCCAGCTCAGCAGACCCGGTGTCGCCTCCACATGGGTCTCGGCGCGCTCGCCCGTCGCGCCATCGAGCGGCATCAGGCGCAGGACGGCGTGCATGCCGTTCTGGTGCGAGACGAGGTGGAGGTCCTCGGCATACGTCTTCTCCGCCACCACGGGAGAGATGTCGAACCAGGATCCGTGGGTGCTGAAGGGGATGTCGTGGACGGAGAAGGCCGGGCCGGATCGGTCGGCGGTCATGAAGCGTCACTCGTTTCTCGGGCAGGGGTGGCGGACCGTCCGGCGGACGGACGGTGGGGCCGTGGCGAGGGGCGGGTCAGTCCTTGACCGCACCGGCGGTCACGCCGGCGGCGACGTAGCGCTGGGCGAGGACGAGGATGACCGCGGCCGGCAGCGAGGCCACGACGGCGGTGGCCATGATGGCGTTCCACTCCTGGTTGTTGTTGCCGATGTAGTGGTAGATGCCGAGGGTGATCGGTTCGTGGGCGCCGCCGTTGACCAGGGTGCTGGCGAAGATGAAGTCGGACCAGGACCACAGGAACGCGAACAGCGACACCGTGACGACGGCGTTGCGGCTCATCGGCAGGACGATCGACCAGAAGGTGCGCAGGGGTCCGGCGCCGTCCGTCCTGGCCGCCTGGAGCAGTTCGCCGGGGATGCCGGACATGAAGGCGGTGAAGATGAGTACGGCGAAGGGGACGGCCAGGGTGGAGTCGGCGACGATCAGGCCGGGGACGGACTGGAGCAGGCCGAGGCTGAGGTAGATGGCGTAGAAGCCCATCGCCATGATGATGCCGGGGATCATCTGGGCGGCCAGGAGGACGAAGCCGAGGATGCCGCCACCGCGCGGGCGCAGCTTGGCCAGCGCGTAACCGGCCGGGGCGGCCAGCGCCACGGTCAGGGCGACGGTGCCCAGGCCGATGACGAGGCTGGTGCCGAGGTAGGGCAACTGCTGGTCCAGGACGGCCCGGTAGCCCTCCAGGGTGGCGTCGGCGGGGAACAGGTCCGGCGGGGTCTTGCGCATGTCCTGGGCGGGGGTGAAGGACACGTTGAGCATCCAGTAGACCGGGAAGAGCATGATGCCGGTCAGCAGGAGGCCGATGGCCGTCTTTCCCCACGTACGCTTGCCGTTTCGGCTCATGACGACTCCTGCTTGCGCTGGACTCGGACGTACACCAGGCCGAAGACCAGGGCGGCGATCACCAGCAGGTTGCCGACGGCCGCTCCCGGGCCGAAGGCGGGCAACAGGTTCCCGAAGCCGAGCTGGTAGGACCAGGTGGCGAAGGTGGTGGACGAGTCCGCCGGGCCGCCCTTGGTCATGATCCAGATGATGTCGAAGACCTTGAGCGTGTAGACCAGCCCCAGGAGCAGGGTGATCGCGGACACCGGTCGCAGGAGCGGGAAGGTGATGCTCCAGAACCGCCGCCAGGGACCGGCCCCGTCGAGGGCGGCGGCCTCGTACAGGCCGGCGGGAATGGACTGCAGGCCGCTGTAGAGCACGACCAGGTTGAACGGGACGCCGATCCAGATGTTCGCGATGATCACCGAGGTCAGCGACCAGGAGGGCGAGGTCAGCCAGTTCACCGGGCCGATGCCGACGGCGTGCAGGGCGGCGTTGACGATGCCCGATTCGCTGTTGAGCATCCATGACCAGGTGGAGGCCGACACGATCAGCGGCAGCAGCCAGGGCACCAGGAACAGGGCGCGCAGGGTGGCCGAGAGCCGGAAGTGCTGGTTGAAGAAGACCGCGAGCGCCAGGCCTATGACGTACTGGAAGGCCAGGCAGACGGCGGTGAACACCACGGTGTGGAGCAGGGCGGGGGCGAAGGTCGGGTCGTCGAAGACGGTCCGGTAGTTCGCGAGGCCCGTGAACGGCGCGTCGCCCTGGACGAAGGAGCGGACGGTGTAGTTGCGCAGGCTCAGGTCGAGGTTGCGGTAGAGGGGATAGGCGTAGAAGAGGACGAGGTAGAGGGTCACCGGGGCGAGGAAGGCCCAGGCGGCCCACTGCTGGGAGCTGGGGCGGCGCCGTGTCCCGGACGGTGCGGTGGGGGCCGCACCGCTGTGGCCGGGCACGGGCCGGCGGTGCGGCACTTGTGTCGTGTGAGTCATCAACGGGCCCCTGAGAGCTGTTACTTGGCGGCGGACTGGGCGGCGGTCAGCGCGTCCTTCGGTGACTTCGAGCCGCTGAGGGCGGACTGGACGGCCTTCCACATCTGCTCGGAGATCTTGGGGTACTTGGTGCCCAGGTCGTCGCTGGTGCGGCCCTTGGCCGCCTTGACCGCGTCCACCCAGGGCTGCAGCCCGGGGTTGCCCGCCACCTGCTTGTCCTGGACCTCGGTGGTGGGGGCGACGTAGGAGAGGGTGGTGTCGGTGTCGTACAGGTTCTGGGTGCTGGTCAGGCAGGTCGCGATCTTCTGCGTGGTGGCGTAGCGGTCGGTCGAGTCCTGGACCGGGAGGGTGACGAACTCGCCGCCCGTCGGGGCCGCGGCGCTGCCTCCGTCGGCGCCGGGGACGGGTATGACCCCGTAGTCGAAGCCTGCCTTCTCGGCGTTCGCGAGCTGCCAGGTGCCGTTCTCGCTGAACGCGTAGTCGCCGGTCGCGAACTCCTGCCAGCTGGTGGTCTGGGTGTTGTTCAGCACGGAGTTGGGGGCGTAGCCCTTGTCCAGCCAGTCCTTCCACAGGGACAGCGCGGAGACGGCCGCGGGCGAGTCGAGTTCGGTCAGCTTCGCGCCGGAGCCCCAGAGCCACGGCAGGAACTGGAAGCTCCCCTCCTCGGTGCCGATCGCGGAGAAGGTGATGCCCTTCTTGCCGGCCTGCTTGACCTTCGCCAGGGCCGCGGTCAGCGTCTCCCAGTCCTTGACGGAGGAGATGTCCACGCCGGCCTGCTTGAGCACCGCCTTGTTGTAGTAGAGGGCGAGGGTGTTGGCGCCGATCGGGGTGCCGTAGGTCTTGCCGCCCGACTGGCCGGCGGCGAGCAGGTTGGGGTCGACCTTCGACGTGTCGAGCTTGTTGTCGTCGGTCGTGGTGAGCACGCCCGCCTCGGCCAGGGTCGACACCACGGGGTTGTCGACGATGAGGACGTCCGGGGAGTTGCCCTGCTGCGCCGCCAGAAGTGTCTTGTTCGCCAGGTCGCTGGTGTCGAACCCGGTCCGCTTGATCTTCACGCCGGCCTCGGTGCCGCAGGCGTCGAGCAGCTTCACCCACGCCGAGCCCTTGGCGAACTGCGGGTAGGGGTCCCAGATGGTGTACGTGTCGTTGTCCGCCGCCTGTGTCCCGGTGCCCCCCGAGCCGGAACCGCAGGCGGTGGCGCTGGTGGCGACTGCCAGGGCGGTCAGGGCTGCGGCGGTCAGGCGGCGCCTTCTGGAGAAGCTGTTCATGGCGGTTTCCTTTGTTTTTGGCATGCGGGTGCCGAGGGCGGGGGTTCCGGGTGGGGCGGGCACGCCGAACGGCAGTGATGAGTGGTTGATGAACGGTTCGAGCGTCCGGTGGGGCGAAGGCAGTGAGGAGGGGTGTGGTCAGGGCGTCGTATCGGGCCCGGCGTCCGCGATGGGCGTGGTTCCCGCGGGCCCGGTGCTGGCCCGCAGGGAGATCGGCGGCACGAGGAGGTGGTGCCGGGGCGGTGCGTCGGGATGGTCGAGCCGTTCCACCAGCAGGTCGACGGCGAGACGTCCCATCTCCGCCGCCGGTACGTCCGCCGCGGTGAGCTGCGGGGTCACCGTCTCCGCCCAGCGGCCGGCCACGACCCCGGTGACGGAGAAGTCGCGCGGCACATGGCGGCCGGCCTCGGCCAGCCCTCGGTAGAGCCCGCCCAGCGCGGCCTCGTTCAGTGTGACCAGCGCCGTGGTGGCGGGGTCGTCGTGCAGGATCCGCTCCAGACAGGTCTGGCCCGAGGCGGCGTCGTCGCCGCAGCAGTACGTCCGGACCGTCAGGCCACGCTCGGCCGCGGCCTTCGTGAAACCGTCCAGGCCCCGGTGCGCGGACTCGTATCCCGCCCGCAGCAGCTGCTCAGGACGGTTGACGAAGGCGACCCGGCGGTGGCCCAGGTCCGCGAGGTGATGGACGCACCGCTGCACCAGCGCCGTGTGGTCCAGCCCCACCCACCAACTGCCCTCGGGACGTGCGGTACGGCCGATGGCGACGGAGGGGAAGTCCAGCGTGGCCAAGTGCTCCGCACGGTCGTCCTCCAGCCTGATCTCCATCAGAATCGCCCCGTCCACCCGCCGCTCCCCCAGCAGGCGCTGGAAGGAACGGTCGCTGTCGACTCCGCTGGGGGACAGCAGCACGTCGTAGTCGTAGGTCGCGGCGGCCTCCACCACGCTGCCGATGAAGTCCAGCTGCATCCCGGTGTAGTGGTTCCCGGCCGGCGGGAAGACCAGGCCGATGGTGCTGGTCCGTCCGTTGGCCAGGGCACGCGCGCTGGCGCTGGGCCGGTAGCCCAGCTCGTCGACGACCTGCTGGATCTTCCGGCGCGTGTCGTCCGAGACCGGGCGCTTGCCGCTCAGCGCGTAGGAGACGGTGCTGCGCGAGACACCGGCCCGCCGGGCGATCTCACCGATGTTCACGGCAACTCCTAGATCGAACCGGTTCGATTCCCCGAGAGAAGGGCTCGCCGGTCGGGTGGGACTGGAGGAACGAAAGCAGGGCGACTGCCGGTCGTCGAACCGGTTCGCGTGAAGTGAAGGTAGGAACATCCCGGACGGCTGTCAACACCTCGGGCCACACATCCGCAACCTGGCGGAAATGGCGGGAGCACCTGGTGTCGGAGGGATTGCTGGGGAAGTTTCCCGGTGCTAGCTTCGCCGAACCGGTTCGAGGAGGCGATCCTTCCGGCAGCCGCGGGTCCGATCTGCGGCCACTGAAGCGCGGAGCCGCCCGTACCTGCCACCTCAAGAAGAGCCTTGCCTCTGCGACGCGCCCTAGTCGAACCGGTTCGACTCGCCCCCTCTCGCCATCCTCCGAGCCGCACGGAACCCACGGAGACACTGTGCGACGACGAGCAGCCGACCGAGGTGGCCCACCGGAACCGCTCACTCAAGGATTAGGACGCAATCCATGCCATCCGCTGACAGATCCACCCGGCGCCGAGCCGCGGCCGCCGTGGCGATGACTCTCGGCGCGGGCCTGCTGGCCGCACCGGCCGTGCCCGCGCAGGCGGCCGACACACCCCTGCCCACGGCCCGCTACACCTTCGACCAGGACGACCTCGCCTCGGGCCGGATCACCGACAGTTCGGGCAACGGCCTGACGGCGAGCCTGGTGAACGGCTCCACCGCCCAGTCCGTCGCGGGCACGGAGGGAGGCAAGGCACTCGCCCTGCCCGGCGGGGCGCCCACCTCGAACGGCGCGTACGTCCGCCTTCCCCGCGAAGTACTCGGCGACGCAACGGACTTGACGGTCTCCGCCCGCGTGAAGTGGAGCGGCGACACGTCGTCCTGGCAGCGGATCTTCGATCTGGGCACCAACACCACCAAGTACCTCTTCGCCACCCCGTACAACGGCAACGGGCTGCTGCAGACCTCCGTGACCACCGGCGGAGGCGGCGCGGAGGCACAGGTCCGCGGCTATGCACCGCTCCCCGCCGACCAGTGGCGGACCGTCACCGTCACCCTGGACACCTCCGCCGGCCGGATCACCACCTACCTCGACGGCGTGGCGGTCTCCTCCACCGAGACCAGCATCAAGGCCCGGGAGGTGCTGGACAGTTCGGCCACGGCAGCCGGTTACATCGGCAAATCCTTCTGGCCGGATCCACTGCTCAAGGGTGCGGTCGACGACTTCACCGTGTGGCACGCGGCGCTCAACTCCGAGCAGGTGGCCGGCCTGGTCGGGAGCGTCCCCACCCTCCAGGAGCTCTCGAACACGTCCTTCGAGGCCCGTACGACGACCGGAACCGCCCCGTCCCTCCCCGCCGCCGTCCGCTCCTCCTTCTCCGACGGCTACGACCGTGACACGCCGGTCACCTGGGACGCCGTACCCTCCGACGAGTACGCCCGACCCGGGACGTTCACGGTCGCCGGTACCGCGGCCGGACGCGCGGTGAAGGCGACCGTCACCGTGGTCCGCGAGGGGCAGCTCACCGTCGACCTGGGCTCGGACACCGGTGCCTTCCACGGCGGCGCCTCCGGCACCCTCTACGGCGTGTACGGGCCGGACGTCCCCACCAACAACCTCATCGAGGGCATGGGCCTGCGCACGGTCTCCACCAAGGCGCAGGACGGCCCGCAGCACCCCGGTGCCGACGCGCTGGAGGTGGTCAAGCCGCTGGCCGACTCCACCGACGGCGACGTGTACATCTACATGACCGACATCCACCGCGGCTTCCCGTACCAGTGGCCGGGCGACACTCCCGAGGAGAAGCTCAAGCTCTACAAGGAGAAGATCGCGGGACAGGTCGACCAGGTCCTGAAGCTGCCGAAGGAATACCAGGACAACATCGTCTTCGTGCCGTTCAACGAGCCCGAAGGCAACATGTTCGGCACCGGCGAGTGGAGCTACAACAAAGTCAGCTGGCTCAACGACCCCGACGACTACTTCGCAGCCTGGGACGACTTCTACAAGCTCATCAAGAGCAAGATGCCCGACGCCCGCATCGCCGGCCCCAACACCAGCGTCCTCTACGACCAGGTGAAGGGCTTCCTCACCCACGCCCTGGCCGCCGGCACCCTCCCGGAGGTCATCACCTGGCACGAGCTGAGCCACCCGGAGGCGGTGCGCGAGAGCGTCGCCAAGTACCGGGCGTGGGAGAAGGACCTGTTCAAGGGCACCGACCGCGAAGGCACCCAACTCCCCGTCAACATCAACGAGTACGCCTTCAACTACCACACCTCGGTCCCCGGCCAGATGATCCAATGGGTGTCCGCGATCGAGGAGTCCAAGGTCGACGCCGACATCGCGTACTGGAACATCGACGGCAACCTCTCCGACTCCGCGGTGCAGTCGAACCGCGGCAACGGCCAGTGGTGGCTGCTGAACTCGTACGCCTCGATGAGCGGGCACACGGTCAAGGTGACCCCGCCGTTCCCCGGCGAGAACTACACCATGCAGGGCGTCGGCACGCTCGACGAGAAGAAGAAGCAGGCCCGGCTGATCTTCGGCGGCTCCACCGGCAAGGGGCACATCACCTTCGACAACGTCCCGAAGAAGCTCTTCGGCGACCGGGTGCACGCCTGGGTGCGGGAGATCGACTGGAGCGGGCAGCTGGGCGACTCGCCCGGCCCGAAGCTGCTCAGCGAGCAGAACCTGAAGGTCGCTGACGACGGCACGGTCGTCGTCGACTTCGGCGACGGCGCGCTGCCGAAGCTGGCAGAGTCCTCGGCGTACGAGATCGTCCTCAGCCCGGCCGGCAAGGCGAAGGCCGCGCAGTCCCCGCCCGTGCGCTGGCAGGCTTCGTACGAGGCGGAGGACGCCGCCCACACCGGGTCCGGCTACTCCAGGAACGGCCCGGAGGGCTCGCCCCGCGACGTGTCGAAGTTCTACACCTCCGGCGGCTACGACGTGGGCGGTCTGCGTACCGGCTCGGACCTCACGCTCGACTTCACGGTGGACGTGCCACAGGACGGCACGTACGACCTCAGCGTCTTCGCCAACTCCCTCAACACCTTCGACAAGGTGAAGGAACAGGGCCCCACCAACGTCTTCCTGGGCGTTGACGGCAAGGCGGACAGCGAGCAGGAGCTGTACCTGCCGCTGGGCTACAAGTGGGTGGTCTGGGATCACACCGACACCAAGGTCGAGCTCACCAAGGGCAAGCACTCCCTCACGCTCGCCGCGAAGAGCGCCGACGGCAGGCGCGCCACGAAGGGCGACGCCATCGTCGACCGCCTCACCCTCTCCCTCCCGGAGGCGGGCGCCGGCACCCAGGTGTACGAAGGCGAGCTGGCCTGGCCGGGCGGCGGGGCGCAGCCCGTCTACGAGCTGCCGAAGCGGGCCGGAACCCCGGCCGGCGGCTCGGGTGCGGTGCAGCTCAAGAAGGCCCAGACCGCGACGTTCTGGGTCTACTCCCCCACCGACCGCGAGGCCACCCTCGAGGTCGACACCCTCGCCGGCTCGGGCGCCCGGCTCTCTGTGAACGAGCACGACGTCCTGCGCCTGTCCAAGGGCACGAGCAGCGTGGCGGTCTCCCTCTCGGGCGGCGTCAACAAGGTCACGGTGACCGGAGGTTCGTCCACCACCCTTGTCGACCGCCTCACTGTCACCCCCACCGAGGGGGCCCTCGACGCGCGTACGTACGAGGCGGGCCACGCCGAACTCGCGGGCTCGGCCACGCTCACCCCGCTCTCCCTGGCCACCGACGGCACGGCCATCACCGGTATCGGCGGCGAGCCCGGCAACGGCAACACCGCGACGTTCAGTGTCGCCGCCGGCCGGACGGGCCTGTACGCGCTGCGCATCCGCTACTCCAACCCCGAGCAGGCGGAGGCCACCCACTACAACCCGGACCCGCTCGCCCGCCACGCCGACATCAGTGTCAACGGCGGCGAGACGCGGCGCGGCGGCTTCCCGCACAGCTTCCACCAGAACAACTTCTGGGAGCTGACCGTCCCCGTCCTCCTGAAGAAGGGACAGAACACGATCGCCTTCCGCTCCGAGGAACTGCCGAACTTCGACGGCACCACCTACGCCTCGGACACCTTCCCCGGCGTACCGCTCCGCTCCCGCTACGCACCGCTGATCGACCGGATCACCGTCGCACCGTACGCACGAGAGGCGCGATGAGGTAAACACCGCCGGCGGCGAGGTGAGGCGCGCGAAGGCCGGGCAGCGGGACACCGCGTCCCGCGCCCTGCCGACAGCGCGCCCACCTCGCCGTCGGCGGCGTGTAGTCTTATTATCCAAAGATGGAACTTCGGTCTAACCCAGTGCCCGGAAGGGGCCTCGTGGAACGCTTCGTGGACGGATCCTCAGCCGAGGCGGACGAGCACCTCATCCGTGAGACCGAAAAGATCGCTGTCGCCCTGGGCCGCATGTTCCCGGGCCTGTGCGAGGTGGTGGTGCATGACCTGCGGGACCCGCAGCATGCGATCCGGGCGATCGAGAACAACCTCTCCGGCCGCCAGGTCGGGGACTCCGTCACGGAGCTGGGCCTGGCCCGTATCGAGGATCCCGGCTACCCCAGCGTCATCCAGAACTACCCCAATCAGTTTCCCGACGGCCGCCCGGCCAAGAGCACGTCCATCGGGATCAAGAACACCTCCGGCGAGTACATCGCGGCCCTTTGCCTGAATCTGGACGTGTCGGTGCTGTCACCGGTGACGCTGGCATTGTCGAACCTCGTGGCCACGGACACCGAGCACCGCGAACAGCCCCTGGAAACCCTGCGGGACCGCAACGCGCGCGAGCTGCGCCAGGCGGTGGAGGAACTGGCCGCGGAGCGCGCCGCGACCCCCCGGTCGCTGAGCAGGGAGGACAAGAAGGCACTCGTACGGCAGCTGCACCAGGACGGCTACTTCGACTCGCGCGATGCCGCGCAGACCATCGCGGACCTGCTCGGCGTGTCCCGGGCGACCGTCTACAACTACAGCAAGTGAAGGACCGACTCGTGACCGCCGCCGGACCGACCACCGACCCCGTGCCGTCTCCCTCGTCCGGCTCGGGCCGGCCACCGGCCGCGCGCCGCCTGCTGCACATCACCGAGGAGCAGTCCGCCACGCTGGTGGACGACGAGCTGGCCCTGGAAGCGGCCCGCGCCGCCTTCGCCGCGACGGTGGACGGCACGGTCTTTCCCAGCCTCGCCGTGCACGGCTCCGACCCGCGCAACCGGTTCACCCTCAAGCCGTCCGCGTCCCCGACGCACGCCGGGGTGAAGATCGGTACCTACTGGCCGGGCAACGGTGAGCACGGGCTGCCGCGCCACCACTCCACCCTGCTGCTCTTCGACCAGACGATCGGCAGGATCGCGGCCGTCCTGGAGGTCGGCACCGCGAACGCCTACCGGACCGCCGCGGCCGACGCCCTCGCCGTCGACCTGCTGGCCCGTGCCGACTCCGCCACCCTGGCCGTCTTCGGCACCGGACACCAGGCGGCCCACGAGGTACGGGCCGTCAGCCGCGTCCGCCCCATCGCCGAGGTCCTTGTGGTGGGACGCACCGCCGAGCGTGCCGAGCGGATGACCGCGGCACTGGCCGCACAAGGACACGACGCCCGGAGCGTCGGCGCCGAGGAAGCCTGCGCCCGGGCCGACGTGATCGTCACCGCCACCACCGCCACGACCGACACCCCGCCACTGTTCGAGGCCGCGTGGATCCGCCCCGGTACGCACGTCTCCTGCATGGGCGCCGCCGCCCCCGGCAAGCGGGAACTCCCGCCCGAACTGTTCGGCCGCGCCCGCGTCTTCTGCGACCTGCCCGAACAGGCCCGCCGTATGGGCGAAAGCCAGCACGCCCCTGCGCAGACGATCCTCACCCCGCTCGGCGAGGTCCTCACCCGCCGCGCCGCGGGACGCACCGACGACAGCGACCTCACGGTCTTCGACAGCTCCGGGATCGGAGTGCAGGACCTGTATCTGGGCCTGGCCCTCCTGAAGAAAATGGACCTCTGCCTGTGACCGTCCCCGCCAACGCCACCAGCGCCACCAACGCCGACTCCGCCCGGACTCTGGCCGATCCCGACACCCCGTTCGCCGTCGTCGACGTCCGCAAGACCCGGCGCAACGTCGAGCGTCTGGCAGCCAGGGCCGACCGGCTCGGGGTCGCCCTGCGCCCCCACGTGAAGACGGCCAAGAGCCTCGACGTCGCCCGCCTGCTGCACGACGGAACGCCCTGCCCGGTCACCGTCTCCACCCTCGCCGAGGCCGAGGCGTTCGCCGACGGCGGCTACACGGACATCACCTACGCCGTCGGCATCGACCCCCACAAACTCCCGCGCGTCCTCGCGCTGCTGCGCCGCGGTGTCACCCTGCGCGTCCTGCTGGACAGCACCGAGCAGGCGGCGTTCGTCGCCGAAGCCTCCCGCCGGGCCGGCCTTCCCGTCCCCGCCCAGATCGAGATCGACTGCGACGGCCACCGCGGGGGCCTCAGGCCCGACGCCCCCGCGCTCACCGAGATCGGGCAGATCCTGCACGACGCGGGCTGTCTGGACGGCGTACTGACCCACGCGGGCGAGTCCTACTTCGCCTGCACCGCCGAGGAACAGCGCCTGGCGGCGCAGAACGAACGCGACACCGCCGTCGCCGCGGCCGAGCGGCTGCGCGCGGCCGGCCTGCCCGTGGCCACCGTCAGCGTCGGCTCCACCCCCACCGCCCACGCGGCCGAGGACCTCACCGGAGTCACCGAACTGCGCGCGGGAAACTACGTGTTCTTCGACCTGGTGATGGCCGGCCTCGGCGTCTGCCGCATCGAGGACCTCGCCCTGTCGGTCGTCGTCACCGTCATCGGCCACCGCCCCGAGCACGGGTGGGTCGTCACCGACGGCGGCTGGATGGCCATGTCCCGCGACCGCGGCACCGCCGTCCAGGCGCAGGACCAGGGCTACGGCCTGGTCACCGACCTGGACGGCACCCTCGTCCCGGACCTGGTCATGACGGCCGCGAGCCAGGAACACGGCACCCTCACCGCCCGCGACGGCGCCCACCTGCCCGACCTCCCCATCGGCACCCGCCTGCGCATCCTCCCCAACCACGCGTGCGCCACCGCCGCCCAGCACCGCGGCTACCACGTCATCGACGGCGCCCGCACCACGAACACCGCACCGGCGATTCAGACCTTCTGGGAGCGCGTCACCGGCTGGTGACCAGCCCTGTACGTACGTGTGCCAACACCACTGGCCCCTGGCCGCGTTCCGCGCGCCGGCCGGAGGGTTGGTTGGATGACTGCGTGGACGAGGCAATCGAGTGGACCGACCGCCGCATCGTCGACGGCGGTGCCGTTGAGCAGGGCTTTCGTTTGGCCCGAGAGGCCGGTGTCGTTCCGGGCGTGCTGTGGCTCCCGCCGTCGCCCATCGCGTCGCCGGCTCCTCCGGTCCTGCTGGGGCACGGGGGCAGTGGGCACAAGAGGAGCGAGCGGACCGCCAGTCCGGCTCGCTGGTTCGCGTCCCATGCCGGCCTTGCCGCACTCGCTGTCGACGGGCCCTACCATGGCGAACGCGTCCCCAGCCCGCTGTCGGCCGCGGAGTACCAGGGCCGCATCGCCGATGAGGGGATCGACGTCGTCCTGGATCGCATGGCGGACGACTGGCAGGCGGCTGTGGGCGCCCTCGGGGCCTTGGGCATGGTGGACACCGACCATCTCGCCTATCTGGGAATGTCCATGGGAACCCGGTTCGGCATCCCTTTGGCGGCCGCCCTGGGCGACCGACTCCGCTGTGCCGTCCTCGGCAAGTTCGGCCTTCGGCAAGGACCGGCCCTGCACCAAGGCCTGGAAACGCCAGAACGCATGGCGACCGACGCCCGACAGATCACCGCCCCAGCCCTGTTTCACGTCCAATGGCACGACGAGATCTTCCCCAGGGACGGCCAGTTGGCCCTCTTCGACGCACTGGGCTCACCGGACAAGCAACTGATCGGCTACACCGGGCCCCACGCAGAAACAAAGCCCGCTGCCATAACCCTCTGGCGCGACTTCGTTTTCCGTCACCTGGCCGCGGCTCCGCATCGTTGAGATGCGTGGACGGGCGCCCCTCGCACTGGGCCTCGTCAGGCTTCGGCGGCGATGAGTTCAGCGATCTCGCGGGTCGCGTCGCGGGCCGGGCGTCCCACCCCGATGAGGGTGGCGGAGGCCGGCCCGGTCCAGTCGCCGTAACCGAGAAGGTGCAGACGCGGCTCATCCACCGCCCGCGTACCGGCGGTGGCGATACGACCCCGCCGGCCGCGCAGACCGAGCGGCGCCAGGTGGGAGAGGGCCGGGCGGAAACCGGTGCACCAGATCACCGCGTCCGCCGGCGCCCGAGTGCCGTCGGCCCAGACGATCCCGTCACGGTCGAGGCGTACGAACATCGGCGACGCCTTCAACAGACCGGCGTCCCGGGCCTCCCGCACCGGTGGTACCGCGACGATGTCACCCAACGACGCCACGCCCTCGGTGTCGGTGCGCCCCTCGTCCAAGGCACGCCGACGAGCGGTGGCCACGTCGAACAGGGCCCGGCCGTCGATGTCGTCGGCGAGAAAGCGGGGCGGGCGCTGCGTGACCCAGGTCAGTTCGGTGTCGTACGCGAGGTCGGCCGCGATCTGCGCACCAGAGTTGCCGCCGCCGACGACCACGACCCTCCCCCCACCTTCGGCCGGGAGGACCCCCAGCCCGCCGAAGTGACGCGGGTCGCGGTACTCGACGGTGTGCAGTTGCCGGCCCCGGAAGTCCGACCGACCGGGGACCGCGGGCAGGAACGGGCGCCACCACGTGCCGGTGGCACTGATGACAGCCTGGGCCTGCCATGTGCCGGAGTCGGTCTCGACGCGCAGCGACCCGTCGCCGGCCCGGTGCACGCCGACGACCCGTACGGGACGGTGCACCGGGAGGCCGTACCGGTGCTCGTACTCCGTGAGATACCCGACCACATGGCCCGCGTCCGGATACGTCTCCCCCGCCTGGACGGGCATCGGCCGCCCGGGCAGGGACGAGTACGCGGCCGGTGAGAACAAGTGCAGGGAGTCCCAAGCGTGTTGCCAGGCACCGCCGGGTGCGGGCTGGGCGTCGAGGATGACGAAGTCCAGGCCGAGGCGGCGCAGGTGGTAGCCGGTGGCGAGCCCGGACTGGCCGCCGCCGATCACCACCACGCCCGTCCGACGGGTCATTCGGCGGAGCGACCGGGCATGAAGACGACCGCGACCAGGGCCAGACCGACCACCGCGCCCACGAGTTGGGCGCCGATGAACCCCAGGACCGAACCCGGTGCGATGCCCGCGAACGTGTCGCTGAACGCGCGGCCGACCGTCACCGCCGGGTTGGCGAAGGACGTGGACGAGGTGAACCAGTACGCGGCGCCGATGTAGGAGGCGACCGCGACGGGGGCGAAGCGGAGGCGGTCGGTGCGGGCCAGGCCGAAGATCAGCAGGATCAGCCCGGCCGTCGCGACGACCTCGCCGAGCAGCAGATGGCCCGCCGAGCGGTCGTGGGTGGACCACTCCACCAGCGGCTTGCCGAACATGGCGTCCGCCAGCACAGCACCCGCGATGGCGCCGACGACCTGGGCCGGGACGTAGACGGCGACCTCACGGGCGGTGACGCCGTCGCCGCCGCGCCGGGCGGTCCACCACTCGGCCAACGTGACGGCCGGGTTGAAGTGCGCGCCGGAGACCGGGCCGAGCAGCAGGATCAGGATGCCGAGGCCGAAGACGGTGGCGATCGAGTTGGCCAGGAGCTGGACGCCGACGTCCTTCGTCAGTTCGGTGGCCTGGATGCCGGAGCCGATCACGATCGCGACGAGGAGTGCGGTGCCGAGGAGTTCCGCCGCGGCCCGGGCGGTCAGCGGCGTACGGGGCGGGGTGGCGCCCGGCGCGGGCCGGGGCTCGTGCCCCGGCGTGGCGGAGGTTACGGCGGGCTCCCCGGCTCTGTCGTGTTCGGTGGCCTCGGTGGCGGTCAACAGGACTCCTCGGTGGGGACGGACGGCGACGGGCGCCAGTCAGGGACAGGACCGCTTGATGTTGTTCTCGGCGGTGGCGCGCGCGGTCTCCGCGAGGTCGGCGAACTGACCGGCCAACGAGGCGATGACATCGGGCCTCAGCCGGTAGTAGGTGAACCGGCCACACGGCTCCGTCTCCACGATCCCCGCCTCGCGCAGCACCTTCAGATGATTGGAGACGTTGGTCTGCTTGGCCCCCGTTTCCTCGATCAGGTGCGTGCTGCAGAGCGTCTCCCGGGCCAGCAGGGTGACGATCCGCAGCCGCATGGGGTCTGCGAGAACCCGCATCAGATCAGTGTCGACCGACGTCATCATGGGCTGATACTGTCACATCACTCGGAGCTGATACCAGCCTGGGGTGGATCGTTGGAACCCGCCGAAGGGGGTTCTCATGACCACGTCCCCGCGCACGCGGGCGTGCTCGGGGAGACGCTCGCACGGTGGCCGACGCGCTGGGGCCTCAGCCTCCCGTACCCCTTACGCAGACCTCTCTTGATCCGTTCACGAAGGAAGAACCCATGTCCTCCGCCAGCCCGCTCGCCTCCGTGCTGTTCGTCTGCGTCCACAATGCCGGGCGCTCGCAGATGGCCGCCGGATTCCTCAACCACCTCGCGGGCGACCGGATCGAGGTTCGTTCCGCCGGCTCCGTTCCCGGCGACCAGGTCAACCCGGCCGCGGTCGAGGCCATGAAGGAGGTCGGTGTCGACATCGCCGACGCCAAGCCGAAGATCCTCACCACCGAGGCCGTCCAGGCGTCCGACTACGTCATCACGATGGGCTGCGGCGATGCCTGCCCCATTTTCCCCGGCAAGAAGTACCTCGACTGGGCTCTCGAAGACCCGGCCGGCAAGGGCGTCGAGTCCGTCCGCCCCATCCGCGACGAGATCAAGACCCGCATCGAGGCTCTGATCGCCGAGATCGACGCCGAGCAGGAGGCCTGAGCGGCGTGGCCGACTCCGGCATACGCGAGGTCATCGTCATCGGCTCTTCGACGACGCGATCTTCGTCGGCGGGGCTTGACCACGATGTCTGACCTCACATGGCGATGACGATCTTGCCCCGCGCACGGCCCTGCTCCAGATGCCGGATGGCTTCCGGAACCTCGCCCAGCGAGTACGTCCTCTCGATGACCGGCGTGACTTTGCCGGCCTCGATGAGTTGCGTCAGGAGCTCGAGGTCCGCGTTGCGTTCCGCGGACATCAGGCCGCGCAGCTTCTGCTTGGTGAACGGGGACAGGAGCATCGCCTGGAGCGTGCGGTCCACGCCTTGCAGCCACCGTCCGTCCCCTTCGCCGCCCACCAGGACGAGGGTTCCGCCAGGGGCGAGGGCGCGCCGCAGGAGTGACAAGGGGCGGTTGCCCGCGGTGTCGAGGATGAGGTCGTAGCGGCGGGCCCCGTCCGCGACGTCCGCGAAGTTCTCGCGGTTGTAGTCGATGACGTGGTCCGCACCGATCGACCGGACCAGTTCCGTCTTCGTCGTGCTGCACAGGCCCGTGACCTCCGCCCCGAAGGCCTTGGCCAACTGCACGGCGTACGTTCCTATGCCTCCCGCCGCGCCGATGACCAGGACCTTGTGTCCTGCCTGCACCTGCCCTCTGTCGCGCAGGCCCTGAAGGGCGGCGAAGGCGGCGGTGGGAACGGCTGCCGCCTGCTCGAAGGTGAGGTTGGGCGGCTTCGGTGCCAGCTTGTCCTGCCGACCACGCGCGTACTCGGCGAAGGAGCCGTCGCAGGTGCCGTACACCTCGTCGCCCGGGCGGAAGCGCGTCACGTTGGTGCCGACCGCCTCGACCCGCCCCGCGACATCCAGGCCACGGATGCGGGATGCGGGGGCGCGAAGCCCGTATCCCATCAGGCGCATCAGATAGGGCATGCCCGTCATGCAGTGCCAGTCGGCCGGGTTCACCCCTGCCGCGCGCACCTGCACGAGCACGTCGTCGGGCCCGGGTTCCGGGGTGGCGATGTCCCTGAGTTCCAGGACTTCCGCCGGGCCGTACATGTCCTGAACAACTGCCTTCACGGTGTCTCCTCTTCATGGTCCGAGTACTGGAACACGTCGTCCAGTGGGACTTGGAACACCTTGGCGATCTGGAATGCCATCTCCAGGGAGGGCGAGTAACGGCCCTGTTCGATGGCGATGACGGTCTGGCGGGATACGCCGATCCGGTCCGCCAGTTGGGCCTGGGTCATTTCTCCGTGCGTGAATCGGAGGGACCGGATCGAATTCGTGACTCTGGTGGGCTTGGGTTTCGGCTTGGGCTTCACCACGGCTGGAAGCCTCGGCGGTACGCGACGATCCTGGCGGCGGACCCGAGGATCGCGGACAGGACGAACGCCAGGTAGATCGCGTTGGAGATCCAGAAGTGGTCCAGCTCGGCCATCGACATGCCGAGGGCCGACACTCCGCCCACGACAAGGAACGACTGGCCGACGTATTCGCCGAACCGAATGATCTCCTTGTCGCGCTGGTCCTTCTTGCGGGCGTCCTTCGGCGAGAAAGTCGCGACGAGGATGTGCAACACGATCGACGCGGCGATCGAGGCGCCGACGGCCCACAGCATCGCGGACACGTACGCCACATCGGCGAATGCGGTGTCGCCCGCCCGCCCAAGAATGACGGCGCCGTAGGCCGCATATGTGGCGATCGCGAGGACCGCCATGATCCACGCGCTCTTCTCTTCGAATGGCATGCCGCGAATGTAAAGCACAGCAGACATGGAGTCAAGATTTCTTTACATTGCTGGACCCTGGAATCAGCGCCTGACGCCCACGGGTGCCTGGAGCGGTCACTATGTTGGCCGCATGACGAGCCTCGATCATCCGCGACTGTCCGGGCTGGGCCGGAACCCAGCAGCTCCCGTGGATGTCCTGGTGCGCCTGGCCGCACACGCGGCCGGCCGACACGGAATGTCGATGCGTCGCGGACGGCTGGCGGACGCCGTTGTCGAGGCATTGTTGACGCACGGCGACGACGACACCGCGGTGAGCCTGCACGGTGACCGGCTCTCCCCGGCGATGCGCCGCAGAATCGCCGAGCATCCCGACCCCGCGATCCGGGACGCGTACGCGGACTTTGTCCGCTACACCGTGGACCGCCAGGTGACGATCGGCATCGAAGCCCTTGAGGAGGCCCACGGCCGGCCTCGGACTGCACTTGTCGGCGCGCCGAGTCCGAAGCTGCGCGCCGCGGTCGCGCGAGACTGGTACGACCGGCCGGCAGCGGTGCAAGCGGCCCTGCTCGCCGACCCGGACCCACTGGTCCGTGCAGCCGCCACCGTGGGCAAGGAACCAGGTGTCCCGCCGGAATGGCGGGACCGCTGCCTTGCCGACCCGGCCATGCGCGTCAACGTGGCGCGCTATGTCCCGCTCACGTCGGACCAGTTCACCCAGCTCATGCGGACCGAGGACGAAGAGGTCTATCAGGCTGTCGCCACAAACCCGCACCTGTCCGCCGACATGGTTGCCCGGCTCCTGGACATCGACGACCCGGCCGTGCGCGTCGCGGTGGCGCAGAGCCGCCACGTCGACACCGAAACCCGGAACCGGCTGTATGCGCTCGTCGAGGCCGAACGCGCGGACGGAAGCATCGAGGCCTGGGTGGCGCTGAACTGGAACTTCACCGAACCGGACTGGCTGCGCGAAGCGCCCCTCGATGAGCGGATGACCTACCTGGACTGCCAACAGACCATTTTCCGGCGCGTACTGGCCTCCTGCCGCGACCTGCCCGAGGAGGCATGGCGGCGACTGGACAACGACCCGGACCTCATGGTCCGCCGCGCCGCCGCCCGCCGGCCGGACGCACCGCCGGACGTCCTGGAACAGCTGGTACGCGCCCACGGCGACGTCTTCCACATCCGACCGCTGCTCGTCGAGCACCCCAACTTTCCCCGCCACACGCTGCGCACGCTCGTCGACGAACCGAGCCCGAACGTGCGCTACGTCGCGCTGCAGGACCCCGAGCTGCCCGTGACAGCCCTTCAGCAACTCGCCGCCGCTGAGGACGCCTTCCTGCGCCGCGGGGTCGCCCGTCACCCCAACATCACGGATGCGCTGCTGGAGCGACTGCTTGCGGATCCGTCCCCCGAGGTCGCCGACGATGCCGGTGCGAACCCCGCGCTGCGGCCCGCCCGGATGTATCGAATCCTCGCCGAGGCCGGTTTGTGAGTCCCCACATTGGACCTGCTCCTCGTTCCCCCGACCGCGGGAGTACATTACCCCTAGGGGTATGAGTGAGGAGTGATGGTGGATCTGGAACTCGCGGGTGCGGAGCTGAAGTCCGTGCTGAACCGGCTGCGCAGGGCGCAGGGCCAGATCGCCGGAGTGATTCGGATGATCGAGGAAGGCCGGGACTGCGAGGACGTGGTGATGCAGTTGTCCGCGGCCTCCCGTGCTCTCGACCGGGCGGGGTTCGCCATCATCGCCACTGGTCTGCAGCAGTGTTTGACGGACACCGACGGCGACGGCAGGACCGATGAGAGTCGCGAGCAGATGCGCGCCCGCCTGGAGAAACTGTTCCTTTCGCTGGCCTGAGGCGGCGATGCGGACCGCTGCGTCGATGGGCACGGACGCGTGTGATCACTGTCAGCTCAGCCGTGCGAGAAGCGGATCTTCGGCAGCACCCGGCGCAGCCAGGCCGGTGACCACCAGGCGGCCCGGCCGGTCAGGCGGAGCAGGACCGGGAGCAGTACGAGCCGGATGAGGAAGGCGTCGAGCAGGACGGCGACGCCGAGGACGATGCCCATTTCCTTGGGCGGCAGCGGGTCGGCCAGTGCGAAGGTGAAGAACACGGCGACCATGACCGCGGCCGCGGCGAAGACGACCCGGCCGGACTGCGCGAGGGCGCCGACGACCGCCTGCCCGGGGTCGCCCGTCCGCTCGTAGTTCTCCTTGGCGGAGGAGAGCAGGAAGACGGTGTAGTCCATGGCGATGGCGAAGATCATCGCGAAGAAGAAGACCGGCCCCCATCCGTCGAGGAAGCCCTGCGGTTCGAAACCGAGCAGGTCCGAGAGGTGCCCGTCCTGGAAGATCAGCCTGGCGACGCCGAAGGCGGCAGCGGTGGCGAGGAGGTTCGTCAGCACGCCGATGGCGGCGACCAGCGGGGCCTGCAGGGCGACCAGCAGGAGGAGGAAGCCGAGGACCAGGATGACCCCGATGACGAGCGGTGCCTTGTCGTCCAGGGCCTGCTTGAGGTCGAGGTTCTCCAGGGCCGCGCCGCCCACCAGCGCGTCGTCGGGGAGCTCTGCGCGCAGCGTGTGCACGGTCTTCGTCAGCGAGGGATCGGACGGGTCGACGGACGGCATGGCCTGGACGAGGCTCCAGCCCGATCCGTCGGCCGCCTGCTGAGCCGGCAGCACACCTGCGATGCCGTCCGTCGACGCGAGCGCCTCGACCGTGGCCGCGGACCGGGCGTCCGGTACGACGATCTGCAGCATGCCCGGCGCACCCTTGCCGAAGGTCTCCTGGACGAGGGCGTACCCCTGGCGCGAACTGTCGTTCTCGGGCACGACCTTGATGGACGGCATCGCCGTCTTCAGCCCGAACACCGGCACGGCCAGGGCGATGAGAACAGCCAGTGCGAGGGCACCGAAGCGCAGTGGCTGCCGCCACAGGCGCTCGCCCCAGGCACCGAAGCGCGGTGACTCGGTCCGGTCGGTCCGCGTACGGGGCAGCGCCCACTTGTTGACGTTCGAACCGAGCTTGGCGAGGACCGCGGGCAGCAGCGTCAGGGTGGCGGCGAGGACGAAGACGACGGAGAGCATGATGCCGACCGCCATGGTCCGTACGGCGGGCGCGGGCACCAGCATCACCGCGGACAGACTGACGAGCACGGTCAGCCCCGACAGCAGGACCGCCTTTCCCGCGGTGTCCATGGTCTCCTCCACGGCACGCCGCCGGTCACCGCTGTGCGCCAGGGCGGCGCGGAACCGGATCACCAGGAACAGCGCGTAGTCGATGCCCAGGGCGAGCGCGAACATCAGGGCGAAGTCCATGGCCCAGATGGAGATCGGCGTGACGTGGCTGATGAGGACGAGGGAGCCGACCGAGGCGGCCAGCCCCGCCATCGTGAGCAACAGCGGCAGTCCCGCGGCGACCAGCGAGCCGAACGCCACGACGAGGACCGCCAGGGTCACCGGCCAGGACAGGATCTCGGCGTGGATCATCGCCTCGAGGTTGGCCGTGTTGAAGTCGCTCCACATCACCGAGGAGCCGGTGGCCCGCACGGTCACGTCGTCGGTGGACAGCTCGCGCAGCGGCTCCTTGAGGTCCTCCGCGGCGCGCACCATGTCGTCGGGGTCGGCCGCGGCACCGCCCAGGACGACGGCGGTCCGGCCGTCGCGACTGATACTCGCACCGGGCTGAGGCGCCACGACCTCGCTGATCCGGTCGTCGGCCATCAGTTCCTTGGTGACCTCGGCGATGACCCGCTGCACCGCCGGCTCGCCGACCTGGTGGCTGTGCGAGGACACGACGACCTGTATCGCGGAGGAACCGGTGCCGCCGAAGTGCTTCTCGGCCACTTCGCGCACCTTCACCGACTCCGAGCCGTTGCTCTGCCACCCCGCGCCGGAGAGCGCCGAGGTCACCTGCGGAGCGAAGGCCCCCAGCACGGCGACGACGACCAGCCAGCCGATGAGCACCTGCTTGAAGTGCCCGGCGGTCCAGGCGCCGAGCCGCCCCAGCGGGCCGGCCGAACCCGGCGGCGAGGGGTCTTCGGCTTTCCTGCCGGGCGCGCCGGTGGTGGTTGTGGACATGCTTCCTCCTTGGGGCGTAATACCCCGTGGGGTATCCTGCAAGACAGACAATACCCCAGGGGGTATTCGGTCCGGCTCACGCCACCCACTCGAAGGGATCCACGCAATGCGCTACGACCGCACCGTGCAGGTAAAGAGCGACTTCGCCACCACCGTCACGGCGGTGCGCGAGGCGCTGGCCGAGCAGGGATTCGGCATCCTCACCGAGATAGACGTCACCGCCACTCTCAAGACCAAGCTCGACCACGACATGGAGGACTACCTGATCCTGGGCGCCTGCAACCCGCCCCTCGCCCACCGGGCCCTGGAGATCGACCGCACGATCGGGCTGCTGCTGCCCTGCAACGTCGTTGTACGCGCCGAGGGGGACCACACCGTCGTACAGGCCCTCGATCCCGGCACGATGACCGCCCTCACGGGACTCGAAGCCCTGCGCCCCGTGGCCGAAGAGGCGGCACGCCGATTTGACGAAGCCCTGAGCGCGCTCACCCGGCAGCCCGCGTGAGACACGGGCCCCGCACCCCTCAGCCCTGGGCGGCCTCTTCGATGAGCGCGCGGATCCGCAGCGGCATCTCCTCGCACAGCGAGATGGCCGTACTGGTCCGTGTCACACCCGGCGCGGCGACGATCCGTCCGGTGATCCGATGCAGGTCGGCGGTGTCCCGGGCGACCACCTTCACCAGCAGGTCCGCCTCTCCCGTGGTCGAGTGCATCTCGACCACCTCCGGAATGCCGCGCAGGGTCTCCATCGCGCGCGGAGAGCTGGTCTGACTCAGCGCGATCGACACGAAGGCGACCAGCCCACGGCCGAGAAACGCCGGGTCGACACGGCGGGTGAACTCTCGGAGCGCTCCCACTTGCTGCATGCGCTGCAAGCGGGAACTGAGGGTGTTGCGTGCGATGCCCAGCCGTGCCGCGAGCGCCAGGGCGGTGGCGTCCGGCTCGTCGTCGATGGCCAGGAGGATCTTTGCATCAAGGCTGTCCACCTGAACATTCTGTCACTGATGCCATGACTCTGGTTTCATCCTGCTCAGCTGAAAAGAGAGGTGTTGCACATTCGGCGCTTCCTTTGCAGGCTGGCTGCATGCCCGAGTCCAGTTCGACGCGGTCCGTCCGGCGATCTCCCGCCCTGCGCACCGCGCTCTCCGCCATACCGCCCTACGCCCCCGGCCGCCGCGCGTCATCCGACCTCACCGCGGCACTCGCGTCCAACGAAAGCCACTTCGCACCCCTGCCGTCCGTGCAGCAGGTCGTACAGAACGCCGCTCGGACGGTCAACCGCTACCCGGACATGACGAGCACCCGCCTGCGCGAGGAAATCGGCGCGTTCCTTCAGACCGATCCCGGCCACATCGCCGTCAGCCCGGGAAGTGTCGGAGCACTGCAGCAGCTCATGACCTCGTTCTGCGACGAGGGCGACGAAGTCGTCTTCGCCTGGCGCTCGTTCGAGGCCTACCCGATCCTCGTCCAGCTTGCCGGCGCCCGGCCTGTCCCCGTTCCGCTCACCGCGGACGAGGAGCACGACCTCGACGCCATGGCGGCCGCGATCACCGATCGAACGCGGATGGTGCTCCTGTGCGTGCCCAACAACCCGACCGGTGTGGGCATGACCCAGGCTGACCTGGTGGCATTCCTCGACCGGGTCCCGCCGACCGTGCTCGTGGTGGTCGACGAGGCATACGCCGAGTACGTCGACTCGCCGGGCCACGCCGCCGCCCTGAGCCTGCTCGACGACCGCTCCAACGTCTGTGTCCTGCGCACCTTTTCCAAGGCGTACGGACTCGCCGGTCTGCGCGTCGGATACGCCGTGGGGCCCGCCCATGTCGCGGACGGCCTCCGGCGGGCAGCGCTTCCCTTCGGAGTCAGCGCTCCGGCCCAGGAGGCCGCGATCGCCTCGCTCGCCGCAGCCGAGGAGTTGCGCGCACGCGTCACGGCCCTGGTCCGGGAACGGAGACGAGTCGTCGAAGCGGTTCGGGACCAGGGATGGTCCGTGCCCGACAGCCAGGCCAACTTCTTCTGGCTGCGCGCGAACGGCCGCCCGCTGAGCAGACTGCTCACCGCGTTCGACGACGCGGAGATCCTGGTACGGCCCTTCGCCGACGAAGGAATCCGCATCACCCTCGCCGACCGCGCCACCAACGACCGCGTCCTGCGGGTCCTGTCCGACGTGCGTCGCGGAGCAGAACTGTGAACACCGCGACAGCCGAAGCCCCGTCCACCGACCGCGTGATACCGCACAGCCCTGCCGAGGACGTCCTCGGTATCGCCGTCGGCACACTGGTCACCTCGTTCGGGCTCTTCCTGATCAACACCACAGGTGCGGTCACCGGCGGTACCGCGGGCCTCGTTCTGTGGCTCGCGCAGACCGTGCACTGGCCGTTCGCCGCCGTCTTCGCCCTCGTGAACCTGCCCTTCGCCGTCCTGGCCTGGACACGAAGGGGATGGCGCTTCGTCGCGAGTTCGGTGCTGGCGGTGTCGTTGCTCTCGGTGTTCTCCCTGCTCCATCCCATGTACATCGAAGCGGCACAGGTCAATCCGCTGTACGCCGTGCTCATGGGCAATCTCGCCGCGGGCATCGGCCTCCTCATCGTGCTCCGCCACCATTCCAGCCTCGGTGGTTTCAACGTCGTCGCCCTCATGTGCCAGGACAGCCTGGGATGGCGAGCCGGGTACGTGCTCCTCGCGCTCGACGCCACGGTCGTCGCGCTGTCAGCCCTGACGGCACCGTTTCACACCGTCGTACTGTCCGCGGCAGGCGTCGTCGTCCTCAGTCTGGTCCTCGTCATGAACCACCGGCCCGGCCGCTATCCCGTGGCGCTCTGAGCGGCGGGCGGGTTCACGGGCCGGTCGGCTGCGCCGGCGTTCGGTGGTGTTGTGTGACAGGGCCTCGGGCGGGGGACCCGTCGCCGTCCGCTCCCTCGCGGACCGACCGGCACTCAGTCGCAGGTGACGCTGTCGCGCGGCACGTAGCGGGTCTTGAAGGTCTCGCGCCTGACTTCCTCGCCGCCGTCCTTGAAGACCCGGTCGACCGCCACGTCGAAGCCTTCGAGCGGGGTCTGCGGCACGCACTTCTCCTCGGCACCCTCGCGGGTTCCCGGCTGCTCCACGTTGGTACGCGGGCCCTTGACGGCCTCCACCGCGTCGTACTTCTTGGTGCCGAGGAAGGTGACCGTGACGGAGGTGTCGGTGGCGCTCGCCTGGATGTAGAGGGCGTTGCCCGAGTCGTTCCTGAACCTCAGGTCGATGCTGCCCCAGGCCACCGTCGCCTCCCGGCCCTCCGGGTAGCGCTCGATGTAGAACGAGTGCGCCCGGTACTCCAGCGGTTTCACCCCCGCGAAGAACATGGCGTTGAAGACCGTGGTGGCGACCGTGGACACGCCCCCACCGGCTGCCTTCTCGAACTGGTCGTTGTTGATGATGATGCCCTCGACGAACCCGTTGGCCTTGGTCCGCTCGCCCACGGTGCGGTTCAGGCTCCAGTCCTCGCCGGGGCGCACGACCGACCCGTCGATCAGCTCCGCGGCACGGCCGATGTTGGTGACGCGGTACGGCTCGGGCTCGAAGTTGACCGTGAAGGTGGACAGCTTCTCCTTGATGCCCAGCCGGCCGACGTTGTCGCCGGTCAGCTTCGGCTCCACCTTCTCGGTGGCCACCGCCCCGGTGCGGGCCGCCCCCGTCCGTGTCAGGAGGGGCAGTACGGCCGTTTCGACCGCCTTGGCCGTGATCTCCTGCCCGGCCTTGCCGTTCGAGGCCACCACCACGCGCCCGCCGTCCAGGCTCAGCTTGGCGTCGACCGCCTCGCCGGTGGCCCGCGCGAGCGGACCGGCCAGTGCCGCATCCGCCAGCAGCCCCCTGCCGTCCAGTGCCGGTGTGAGCCGGTTCGCCTTGTCCGGTTTCATCGCCAGGTGCTCGCCGAGCGTCGCCGGACTGATCTCGATCTTCCGCCCACCCGCGGTGAGGGTGACCGGGGCCGACATCGCGGGCCCGGCGAACTCCTTGATCGCCCGGTTCACCTCCGCCTCGCCGACCCGTGGCTCGGTGGTACGGATCGGCAGACGGACCGCAGCCGTCCCCTGGCCGGGGACAGAGGAGGCCGCCAGAGCCTCGAGCGCGCCGTCCACGTCCAGGGACTGCCCGGACACCGGCTTCGCGGACACCGGCTCGCCCGCGTGGAACGTGACGCCGCCCTCGCGGGCCTTCCGGCCGTGTGCCTTCGCGGTCCTGGCCAGCGCGGCACGGGCCTTCGCCTCGTCCACACGGACGACCGGCTCCACTTCACGATCATCGCTGGTGAACAGGCGGCCGATCACGGTGAACGGGTCGCTCCCCGCGCGCGCGGCGCGGGCGACGGTCTCTTCGCCGTCCAGAGAGAAGCCCGCCACTTCGATGGCGGCGGTGCGGTCGCCGATGCGCACCTTCACCGGCTCCGACCAGGCTCCGCCGAGGGTGCTCTGCAGCTTCTCCCGCGCCTGCGAGCGGCTCATCCCGCCGATGTCCACACCGCTCACCCGGGTGCCCCCGGGAACCTCGCCGCTGGAGACCAGCAGGCCCACCACGTACAGCCCGCCGAAGGCGAGACCCGCCGCGCCGGCCGCCACCAGAGCGACGCGGCCTATTCGGCGACGGCCGGCCGGCGTGGCGTCGGCGGTGTCGGCGGGTGGGCCGAGAAGGGATGAGCGGAGCACTGGTTCTCCTCGTCTGTGACCGGTGGTGCTGTCGGGATGTTCGTGGTGACTCCACCGGCTCGATCACCGGATCCGCCGGGCGTGGACACAGCACGGGCACTCCCCGCCGGACCAGTGCTACTCGGCCCCTCGGCACGTATCCCCCAGTTAACTAAGTCTCTTAGTTGTACCAGCAGCATCGGCCGCATTTGTCTGTTGTGGCGCTTCCCACAGTCCCACCGTCGGCCGCTTTGGCCTCGATGTGGATCAAAGGAATCCGAACCGGCTTCACTCCGGGTCGGCAACGAGCACTTCCACGCCGCTGGCCTGCAGCGCGTCGAGCTCTGGCGCCGAGAGGCCGGCGTCGACGATGACGAGGTCGAACGCGGTGACGGATGCCGGCACGGCGTCGCGGTCTCCTTCGCCCCGGGCGCAACGCCACCGCCACCGCCGACCACACCGTCGCCCTCATGATGGCTGCGGCGCGACGCGTGCCCGCCACTCATGCGGACCTCGCCGCAGGCACCTGGCGAGGTGACTACTACATGTTCGAAAAGATCGGGCCGGAGCTCGAGGGCAGCACCGTCGGGATCATCGGATACGGCGCCATCGGCTCCCGCGTCGCCCGGATCCTCCGCGGCTTCGGCGCCCAGGTGCTCGTCGCCAACCCCTATGTCCGTGCGGACGATGTGTCACCGGCCGAGGTCACCGACCTGGCGGACCTCATGCGGCGCTCCACGTTCGTCACCGTCCATGCCCGCGCGACTCCGCAGACCGAGGGCTTGATCTCCCGGCAGCTGATCGACCTGATGCCCGGCGGGCGGCGTGCTGGTCAACTGTGCCCGCGGGTCCCTCGTCGACTATGACGCCGTGTGCGACGCCCTGGACGCCAGAAAGCTCTTCGGCGCGGCCTTCGACGTCTTTCCCCGTGAGCCGATCCCCGCGGACTCACGCCTGCTGACGACACCCAACATCGCCATGACGCCCCATCTGGCCGGCGCCAGCAACCAGACCGCCTTCAACGCCGCCTCCATCGTCGCCTCGGAAGTAGCCGGATTCCTGCAAGGCCGACCACTCGCGCACTGCGCGAATCCAGAGGTTCTTGCCGGACTCTGCATGACCTGATCCCTGGTCCCCGTCTCCCGGTCTCCCGGTCGCCCGCAAGCCCTTGCCCGGCTCCGGCACCCGGGGCGGGGAGGTGACCTGTTCCAGGGAGTACACGGTGCCGGTACCGCGCGGCCGACGGCCGCGGACACGTCCGCAACGGTCCGTCGATCAGCTCACGTAGGCGGCGATGGTCCGCGCACACACCAGTGACTCGGTGTGCGTCGTGTCGACCTCCAGGTCGTAGATCACCCCTTGGTGAACCACGTCTGCCTGCAACGCGGCCATTCCCTGGACCCGGTCACCTCGTGCGATCTCACGGCCCGCGGCCACCGCACGCTCACATCTGACGCCGACCCACAGCACATCCAGTCCGCCGAGAGCCTTCTGCCACCGCTGCTGGGACGCCGCTCCGCCGAGGAAGACATCATCGACGATGACCCCGGCGCCGGCCCTGGCCATGGCCACGACGCCCTCGATCCAGGCTGCGTCCAGCGCCCGGAAGCCCGGCCCGACGATCACTCGGCCATCCGCGGAGAACGTGATTCCCTCGTCCGAGACCTGCATCCGCGCGGGCATCGCGTCGACGAGCGAATCGACCCCGAACGCCAGCCAGGGATCCGGCAGTACGGCCTGCAGGCACCTCACGATCCCGGACTTCCCCGAGCTGGAACCACCGTTGAGGATGATCATCTGAGTCGTCACCGCGCCACAGCCTCCCCCAGGACACAAAACGATTTCTGCCGACACTGCACTGCTGCGAGAACCCGGTGAACGTTGAGGCCCGAGGACGCCGTCAGCGCATCGGGGGCAGGCCGGGCTCCGGCGGCACCTGGAGGGAGTTCAGAGTGAAGGCCAGTAGGTGGTAGTGGCCCACCAGCATCGGCAGCTCTATCAGCTGACGCTCCGTCAGGTGCCTGGTCAGCCCTTCCCACGTCGGCCCGCTGATCCGTGCGGCTGAGCGCAGCTCGTCCGTCGCCCGCAGCAGCAGGGACTGGCGTTCCGTCCAACCCGGCGCGTCGGGACCCTCCGCCACCCGGTTCATGTCGTCCGGTGACAACCCGGCCTTCGCGGCGATCCCCACGTGCTGGCCCCACTCATAGGGCGAATCGCAGTTGCGCGCCACCCTGAGGATCACCAGCTCACGGTCGGCGAAGGGAAGCTCGCCCGCGAGCAGCAGTCGGCTGCTGAACGGAAGCCAGGCGGCGAACAACTCCGGATGACGGGCCAGCGTGGCGAAGACATGTGCCTCGCCGAGCGAAGACACACCGAGCCCGAGTGAGCTGATGTCGGCGGACAGCGTCTCCCGCACGGACTCAGCCCATTCCTCCGCGGGCTGCGGCGGAATGCGGGGCGCGGCGGGCGACAGCGGCGGCTCTGGCACGCGGCCACGCTACGCCACGCACAGGCCGGAGGAAACGCCGACGACAAGCCATGTGTGCTCAGCCAGGAACCCCGTACAAGGACGCCCGCTCACGGCGCTCGGAGTCTCGCCCATGGCCGAGTCGCCCAGACGGTAGTGGCACCGCTACGTACGCCGAACCGGCCACTCCGCGGGGCGGGACGGCGGGCCGAGGTGCACGGTGGCCGGGCTCGGTGGAACCTGAGGATCATGCAGCGTAAGAGCGGCCGGGGCGACGCAGGTCACGACGTGGAAGCCGTTCTTGACGAGCTCTACGCCACGCCGCCGCCCGGCTTCGTGGCTCGCCGGGAGGAACTGGCCGCCGCGGCCCGGACAGTCGGACGTGCCGAGGATGCCCGCCTGATTCACGCGGCCCGCCGTCCCACCCTCGCCGCATGGGCAGCCAACCTGCTGCTTCGCTCCCAGCCCGAGGAGAGCCGGCGCTTCCTGGAGCTGGGGCGTGCTCTGCGGGAGGCCTACCAGACCCTGGACGCCGACGGCGTCAAAGAGCTCTCCGCGCAGCGCCGCCGCGTCGTCGCCGCCCTGTCCCGGCAGGCCGCCCAGCTGGCCCGTGACGCAGGGCACGGGCTGTCGGACAGCGCCCAGCAGGACGTCGAATCCACTCTGCTCGCCGTGCTCGCCGACCAGGACGCAGCCGACCAGTGGGCCACCGGCCACCTCACATCCGCCCTCACCCCACCGTCGACGTTGCCCTCCGGCACCGCGCCAACAGCCAAGCCACCGCGCAAGCCGCCCACGCGCACGGCCGCGCCGCCGCCGGCGCGGGCCCGCGCGAAGGACGAACTCGCCGACCGGCGCCGCCGACGGCAGGAGGAACTCACCCGAGCCAGAAAGGCAGCCAGGGCGGCCGAGCAGCGCCTCCGCGACGAGCGTGCGGCACACACGGATGCTGACGCGTTGTGGCAGCGGGCACGCGACCGGCACGACCAGGCCAGCCGACGAGTAGCCGCTGCCGAGCAGCAACTGCGGCAGGCACGCGAGGAACTCCAGCAAGCCGACCAAGCACAGCGGGAGGCCGAGGAACGGCGACAAGCTGCCGCCGACGCCCTGGCACGCGCTGAGCAGGCGGCTCGCGAGGCCGCCCAGGAGGTGGAACGCCTGGCCGCACCCGGGGGCCACCACGGATAGGGGCGTGGCCGACCCGAGGCCACCCGATGCACAGGTCTCGTCGACAACGGCACCGGCCCTTCCGGGCGGTGCCCGCGACTCAAAACGGCTGACGAGACGGCATGCGGAACAGCATGCAACGCGGAACCGTCAGGCCGCGAACCCCACGTTGGTCACATACTCGTACTGACCCCACTCGGAACCGAGGTCCACCACCACGTCACTGACCCAGGCGTCGTCCAGAGCCTCCGCGTCGTCATTGGCCCACGCCTCGACGATGCGATCCCAGCACCTGGGACTGGTTGAGCGGATGTAACTCCACCCGGATGCCGCGGCCTTTGCGATTGAGACGGGCCGGCAAGTAGCGGACCACGTTCTGCCGGCGCACCGTGCGATACGCGGTCTCGATCCTCTCCAGGTTCCGCCGCGAGGGACTGCGCCTGCCGTCGAGCCAGGCCTTGAGGGTGCGGTCGGTGACGGTCAGTCCGGCCTCGCGGGCCGCCCGGCGGGCATGGTCGGAACGCGTGAGGTACGGCAGCCGGGCCAGCAGGCCACGCCGAGCAGTGACCGGGGTGGCGATGATTTGGCGAGTGCGTCGAGCTGGCGAGCGACGGCTTCGTGGCCCTTGATGCCGCGAGCCCCGTAAAGGAAGTCGTCGCCGAGCCCGACCACCGGATCGTCGGCGCGGCAGCCACACTGCTGGAAGCGGGCGAGGACTACACCGCCCCTGAGTACTGATCGCCACGAAGGCATCCGGTGACCTGCGTGAAGACCTGAACGGCAGTGCCAGACTTCGAGCGGGGCGACCGCGATCGGCCGGGATCCGTCGGGATGCGTCGGGATCCGTCGGGATCCGTCGGAATCGGATCCACTCGACGGATGGGCACGCCGGCACACACGCGGAACGCTTTCCCGGCCGGCCGGATACCGCCGCCTTCACCGCCGCTCCGAGGGCGATGCCGAGCACTTCCTTGCCGCTGCCGCCGCAGCCGCCGTATTGCCGTGCAGCGGTCAGCCGAGCCAGTGGCCGTCGCGCATGAGGTCACGTCCCTGCAGTTCGTTCGCCTCTCGCCAGGCCTGGATGCGCCGCGGCCGGATCAGGAAATACTGGTAGGGCTCGTCGAGCTCGCGCGGGTCGAACCCGGTCCTGGTCGCGAACGCGTCGCCCGCTTTCGGGCCGAGGTCGGCGATGTCCACCGGCTCGGCAGTGCCCTCGACGACAACGACGTCGCGCGTGGGCCCGAGGCTGAGCCGCACCCGGCTGTCCGCCAGCAGGTTGCGGCCGGTGACCGAGGCGCGCGGGGTCGAGATGATGAACGCGGTCCCGTCCCAGAGGTAGGACAGCGGGATGAGGTGGACGCCGCCCGGGGAGCCCGACGTCGCGACCCAGAGATCGACGTCGCCCTCCAGTCTCGCGCGAGTGTCCCTCAGCCTCTCCTCAAGTTCACGCGGCGACGCGCTCGTCATGCTTCCTTCAGCCACTTCGTAAAGATCCTTTCCGACGGCCAGTCAGGGCAACAGTGGCACATCAAGACGTGGGCGTCAGTGCTGCGGCCTCCCATGCGAACCCGTCAGGGTCGGTGAAAGCCCCGACATCGCCGCCGATCATGATCCGGTGCGATCCGCTGCCGTCGGGAGAGACGCCGACGACCTTGGCCAGGCCGCGGCGCTTGTACAGCGCCAGCTTGACGGGACCCGTCCCGGTGGCGAACTCGACGTACTTGCTGCCGTAGCTCTTCGCCACGGCGAGGCCACGGTCGACGTAGAACCGCTTGCTCTCGGCCATGTCCGTGACTCCCAGCAGGAGCACGATCTCCTCGATCTGCCGGGTGGCCGGGCCGGTGTCCTTCTTCGACGAAGACGCGACCTGCCAGATCGTCCCGTCCGGGGCCTGTACGACGCCCCCGTAGCCCCACAGCGACTTGGCGGCGGGCTTGAGCGTCGCGGCACCGGCCTCCACGGCGGCGTCGATGAGGGCGTTGACGTTGGCCGGCTGGGAGACCACGAGCGACAGGGTGAACCCGCGGAAGCCGGTCGTCGGTGCCTCCGAGGCCCGAAGGCGTATCTGGCTGCCCAGGCCGAAGGCGGCGGTGTAGAAGCGGTTGGCGGCCGTAGTGTCGGCCACGTCGAGGGTGACGAATTCGATGGATGCCATGACCAGAACGCTAGCTACCGCTCGGCGGCCGGCGCTTCTTGATTCCTGACCGGTCTTGTCACCTGTTGTGCCACAGAGGGCGTCGCCGTAGGCCGGCCGCGGACGCGGCGAAGCGCTCGCACGAGGGCGCTCAGGCGCTTTCCCGGGCCAGATGCTCCTGGCCGCCGCCCCATGGCCGGGAAGCCGAAACCGGTCAACGAACCTCACATGTCCGTAACCAGCGGATCGTTGACGAATTCGAATCTTGTGGCGACTCTTGGCAATTCGTTCGTTTGACAGTTCGTTCGTCGCGACCCGATGGAGACCCTGGATGTCCGACGCGAGCGCTGTGTGGGCCGTGGGTGAGGTCGTCGCCGGCCTGTACGAGGTCGTCGAGGTGCACGCGCAGGGCGGGATGGGGCTGGTGTACCGGGTCCGGCACCAAGGGTGGAGGACCGACCTGGCGGTGAAGAGTCCCCGCCCGGAGATGTTCGTCACCGAGGCGTCCAAGCGGCGGTTCGTCGAGGAGGCCGAGGTCTGGGTGTCGCTCGGCCTGCACCCGCATGTGTGCGCCTGTCACTACGTGCGCACCTTGGGCGGGGTCCCGCGGGTGTTCGCCGAGTACGTGGCGGGGGGCAGCCTCCGTGACCGGATCGACGACCGGTCGCTCTACCGCGGCGGCCACGGTCCGGCACTGGCTCGCATCCTCGACATCGCCATCCAGGTCGCCTGGGGCCTCAACCACGCGCACACCCACGGCGTCGTGCACCAGGACATGAAGCCCGGCAACATCCTCCTTGAGCCCGACTGGACCGCCAAAGTGTCCGACTTCGGCCTGGCCCGGGCGCGCGCAGCGACCCTGTCTCAGTCGTCGGAGGTGCCCGGCGCGGCGAGCATCCTGGTCTCCGCCGGGGGCATGACACCGGCCTACGCCTCGCCGGAGCAGGCCACCGGCCAGCGGGTCGGCCGCCGCAGCGATGTCTTCAGCTTCGCCGTTTCGCTGCTGGAGCTGTTCACCGGCGGTGTCACCTGGCGTGTCGGCTTCGCGGCCCGAGCGGCGCTCCGCGAGCTGCTCCGGCACGGCCCGGCCAGGTCCGATCTTCCCCCGCTCCCAGCGGACTTGGCCGACCTGCTCGGCCGGTGCCTGGACGACGACCCGGCCCGCCGGCCCGCGGACCTCGCGGACATCGCGGCGCACCTGCGCGACGTCTACCGGCGCCACACCGGGCAGCCCCACCCGCGCCCGGTGCCCAGCGCCGCCGAGCTACGAGCCGACGAGTTGAACAACCGGGCGCTGTCCCTGCTCGACCTCGGCCGACCGACCGAGGCACGCGCCGCCTTCGACGAGGCGTTGTCGATGGACCCCCAGCACCTGGAGGCCACATACAACCGGGGCGTGCTGCTGTGGCGCGCGGGCGAGCTCACCGACGACGTGCTCGTCCACCACCTGGAGAACGCGCGGGCCACGGCTGTCGAACCCTGGGTCGCCGGGCACCTGTTGGCACTCGTCCACCTCGAACGGGGTGACGTCGCGACCGCGCGAGCCCTGCTGACCGACGCGGTCCGCCAGTCGGGCGGCGACGCCGAGGTCGCCGAGGCACTGCGGACCGCGATGGCCGCACCGGCCGTCGGCGCCGGCGACACCAGCGTGAATCTCGGCCCCAAGACCTTGGTGACCGATGTCTGCGCCGCACCGGACCGCAGCGTCGCGCTGTCGGCCGAGAAGATCTTCAGCAGGCTGGCGCTGTGGGACCTGCGGACGGGCGAGCGCATGGCGGTCCGCAATCTGCACTGCATGGTGCGCAGCATCGACCTGGGCAACGAACGCTACGCGCTCATCGGCGAGCGCGACGGGACCCTCCAGCTCTACGACGCGTTCCTCGACCAGCCACTGCGGCGGTTCCCTGGGCACCCCGCCGAGGTGACCGCCGTCCGTCTGAGCCCTGACGGCATGACCGCACTGTCCGGGGACATGAAGGGCACCGTCCGGTACTGGGACCTGGAGGAGGCCCGCTGTCTCCACGTGTTCGAGGGCGACGACAGCCCGGTGCTGTCACTCGGCATCAGTGCGGACGGGCGCGTCGCCGTCTCCGGCCACTCCGACGGCAACGTCCGGGTCTGGGACCTGCGGGACGGCCGCCGTGTGCACACCCTGCGCGGGCACACGGACGTGGTCGTCGAGGTTTGCCTGAGCGTCGACGGCCGGTTCCTCCTCACCGGAGGCCAGGACGGCACCCTGCGGATCTGGGACCCGGCGGACGGCCGGTGCCTGCACGAGCGCCACACCGACGGGGGGACCGTCCAGTCGGTGCGGATCAGCCTGTTCAGCCGATGGGCGCTGACCGGCCATGACGACGGGTCGGTGCGGATCTGGGATCCCGAGAACGGCCGGTGTCTGCGGACGCTCACCGGGCACGCCAAGACGGTGCAGTCGGTGTGGCTGAGCACCGACGACCGGTGGGCGCTCAGCGGCAGCCAGGACGAGACCATGCGCCTGTGGGAGCTGCCGCCGAGCTATTCCGACACGTGCGCCCCGAGGCTGTGCCGGCCCCGGTCCACCGCCGAACTGGACGCCGTCGCGGCGCGGGCACAGCGGCTGCTCGCCGACGCCGAGCAGGCCGTCGGTGAGGGCCGCCTGGTCGACGCTCACAGGCTGCTGACGCAGGCACGAGCGCTGCCGGGGCACGAGCGCGCGCCGCGCCTGACGGCAGCCTGGGCCACGCTGACCCGGTTGAGCGTCCGCACCGGCGTCCGGGCGGCCAGGGCGGCGCGGACACTGCGCGGCCACAGCTCCTGGGCCATGGGCGCCGCCCTGAGCGGGGACGGGCGCCTGGCCGTGTCGTACGGCGGGTTCGAGGAGGCGGTCCGGATCTGGGACGTCGGCACCGGCACGTGCCGGCACGTGCTGGAGGGACATACCTCGGGTGCGAGCGCGGTCTGCCTCACACCCGACGGCACCGTGGCTCTCTCGGGCAGCATGGACGCCACCGTCCGGGTCTGGGACGTCGACACCGGCAACTGCCGGCACGTTCTCGTCGGCCACGGCAGGAGCGTCACGGCCATCGACGTCACACGCGACGGCCGGTTCGCCCTGTCCGCCGACGGAGCCGGCCCGTTGCGCCTGTGGGACCTCGCCGACGGCGACTGCGTCGCGACCGTGGCGGCGCCGGGCGGCACCACACGGGTGGCCATGAGCGCGGACGGCCGAAGAGCCGTGACCGGGGGCTACGACGGCGCCGTGCGGGTGTGGGACCTGACCACCGGCCAACAGGTGCGGACGATGAGCGACCACAACGGCAGCGTTCTCGCGATCTCCCTGAGCGCTGACGGCCGTACGGCCCTCTCGGGTGGCCAGGACGGCCTGGGACTCGTGTGGGACGTCGACACCGGTGAGCGCATGCAGGTGCTGGACGGGCACACCCACGTGGTCATGGACGTCGCGCTCACCCTCGACGGCCGGTTCGGCCTGACCGCGAGCGCTGACGCCACGATCTGCGTGTGGGACGTTCTGACCGGACGCCGCGTCCAGGTCCTCCGGGGACATTCCGACGTGCTGTCGGCGGTCAGCGTCGGCGCGGACGCCCGCTTCGTGCTGTCCGCCAGCCACGACCGCACCCTGCGCCTGTGGGAGCTGGACTGGCAACTCCAGGCGCGCGACCCGGCGGACTGGGACGAGGGAGCCAGACCATGGCTCGAGATCTACGCGGCGCTGCACACCCCGTTGGCGGACACCAGACCCTCGGACGGCCCCGGCCGGCTGCCGTCCCGCCGCGGCACCCCGGTGCTCACCGACACGGACGTCGAGGAACTCCTCCTCGACCTCCAGCACGCAGGCTACGGCTGGCTGCGTCCGGAGGGCGTGCGAGCCCAGCTCGACGTCATGGGCGTCTCCCGGGCATCTCCCGGGCGAGGAGGTCGCCTTGACGAATCGTCGCCCTGACGAACCGGGCGCGGCAATTCAGGGCGTCGTGGCGGCAGTTGCCTACAGCCCGAAGAGCCGCGCCCCGTTCTCGTAGCAGACTCCGCGCAACCACGCATCACCCAGTCCGAGCCGTTCGAGGACCTCGAGCTGATGGACGTACTCGTAAGGGATGTTGGGGAAGTCGGACCCGAGCAGAATCCGATCGCCGAGGTCGGCGAGCCGGCCGAGTTCGGTCGCCGGAAAAGGGCTGAAGCGCTCGCTGAAATCCGTGAACACCATGGTCGTGTCCAGGCGTACCTCTGCGTACCGCTCGGCCAGGTCCAGGAAGTCGGTGTACTCCGGCATTCCCATGTGCGCCACGATCAGGGGCAGACGCGGATGCCGGGCGAGGATCCGCCCCACCGGCTCCGGCCCGGTGTGTTTGCCGGGTGCGGGACCCGAGCCGCAGTGCATGACCACAGGGACTCCTACCTCGGCCAACATGCCCCACACCGGATCGAGCAGCTCGTGAGTCGGGTCGTACGCCCCCACCTGCACATGGGACTTGAAGACCCGGGCCCCCGCCTCGACCGCCGTGCGCACATACTCCTCCACGCCCTCCTCGGGATAGTGGGTGGCCGTGTGCAGACAGTCGGGCGTACGTCCCGCGAAGTCGGCGGCCCATTCGTTCAGCCAGGGCGCCATGCCGGCCTTGTGCGGATAGAGCATCGCGGTGAAGGCGCGGACTCCGAACTGCCGCAGCAGCGCGACCCGTTCGTCCTCCTCCTGCCGATAGGTGATGCCCCACTCGATGCCGGTCGCCGGGCCGACCGCATCGAAGTACTCCCACACCTTGCGCAGGACGCGCTCCGGCATGAAGTGCGTGTGTACGTCGACGAGCCCGGGGACCCCGATCCGTCGCCGAAACCTCTCCACCGCCTCGGCTTCACCCGGCCGTACGCGTCGCGCAGTCATGTCCTCACTGTCACGTACACGCGCCGTCGGAACAACTCCCTTGATCCTCGCGGCGCCCCCGCCGCCGCCCGCGCCCTGTGACGCACGGTGCGCAGCGGCAGCGGTCGCGTGATGGTTCTGCGGTCACTCGGACCCGAACACCGCCTGGCTGACGTCGTTGGGCCCGTCGAACTTCTTCTTGGGCAGGGACTCGATGCGCTCCACGAGTGAGCTGTCGGCGCCGTTGTCCCGTGCGCGCCGCGCCATGTCCTTCTGGTCGGCCGGGTAGTCGGCTCCCTTGAGTGCCTTCTGCAGATCGATGGGGCTGATGCCGGCCATGTCTGCATCCTTCCAAGAGCACTTGCTGTTCGGCTTGTGCGAGTACCCGGCCTCCGCGTGCACATTCGGAGATCGCCGCACCGGCCGAGAGGTATCGACCGTGGTCAGACGGAGCGTGCGCCAGTCGGCAGGACGGCGCCGACACGGTCGGCGGTCACGGCCCGTCGGGCTCTACCAGCGCGGAGCGGGTGCGGTCCCGGTGCGCAGGCGGGCGCCCTGACGCAGCAGCTCGTCCTGGACAAGCGGGTGGGCCACCTCGCGCGGGGCGCACCCCTGGCGCACGGCCAGGGCCGCGCACACGCCGGCCGCCTGCCCGGTGGCCATGGCGATGGGCATCACACGGTAGGAGGAGTGCGCCACGTGCGTGCCCGAGATGCAGCGCCCCGCGACCAGGAGCCGGTCCGTCTCCCGCGGCAGCAGACAGCGCAGCGGGATGTCGTAGAAGCGGCCGGCGGGTACGCGCTTGAGGAGGGTGCCGGTGCCCTCGGGGTTGTGGATGTCGATCGGGTAGGCGCCGTGCGCGACGGCGTCCGGGAAGGGGCGTGCGGCCAGGATGTCGTGGCCGGTGAGCTTGTAGTCGCCCAGGATGCGGCGGGTCTCCCGGACGCCGATGTGGGAACCGCTCTGCACGACGTACGACTCCTCGAAGCCGGGGACGTGGTGGCGCAGGAAGTGGTCGATCTGCGCGAGCTGGCGGCGGGCCAGATACTCGGCGCGGGTCAGGTCCCAGACATTGACCCCCAGCGCCTTGGTGACGCGGGTGCTGTTGACGCTGACCTCGCCGGGATGCGGGGTGGCGAAGAACAGCACGTCCTCACGGGGCAGGGTGAGCTCGCCGTCCGCGGTGGCCTCCTGGACGAGGTCCCACAGGCCGTGCACGCCGCGCCACTGGTCGGGGTGGGTCCGGACGTACTCGGCGAACCGCGGGCGGACGAAGTCCGCCACCCGGAACATGAGCGTCATCGGCTGCACGAGCCCGTCCTCGTCACGGCCGATCTCGTACGGGGCTCCGCAGGCGGCAGCGACATCGCCGTCGCCGGTGCCGTCCACGACCACGCCGGCGTCGATCGCCACCGGTCCCGACTTGGTCTCGAACACCACCCGCCAGCCGTCCTCGAGCGGCAGCGCCGAGGAGGCGAAGGAGTGGAACAGCATCCGCACCCCGGCCTCGTCGAGGAGATCCAGCAGCACCAGTTTGAAGATCTCCGGATCGAACGGCACCGTGTAGCCGGTCTCGACGGAGGGCGGGACACAGCCGCCCCGCTCGGAGAGCCGGTCGAGCAGCCGCCACAGCACGCCGGCGACGACCGGTTCGCCCTCGCCGTGGTCGGTGGGCAGCAGGCGGGTGGCGTCCCCGTCCCCGAAGACGGCCTGTTTGTGCTCGTTGTGGAACGACATCAGCGGCATGACCAGCGCCGCGGTCGCGTTGCCGCCGAGGAACCCGTAGCGCTCGACGAGCACCACCTCGGCGCCGGCCTCGGACGCCGCGAGCGCGGCGCCGCAGCCGGCGGGGCCGCCGCCGACCACGAGGACGTCGGTCCGGCCCGCGTACCGGGCGGAGCGCGGCGGCAGCGTGACCGTGCGGTGTTCTCGGGGTTCTTCCAGGATCGGCATCGGGTGCTCCCGTCGACGGCCTTCCGGGTACGGACATCGAGGCACGGGCCGGCCGGGTCCGGCGGCCTCGGCCGGTCAGGCCCCCGCGCTCTCGACGGTCCTGAGGCCGTCCGGGCGGTCGATGCCCTCGGCGGCGCCGCCCATGCCCTCGATGGTGTCAAGCAGGACGCCGCAGCGGGCGCAGGTCTTCCTGGCCAGCCCGCACAGCTCGCCGACGCGGGAACGCAGCTCGTGGTGCCGCTGGGGGTACTCGTCCCACAGCCGGTCCACTTCCGCCAGCAGCAGTCCGGCCTGCTCGCGTGCCACCCCGACCAGCGCAGGCGCGCCCATCCGGCGGGCGAAGTCGAAGACCTTGCCCGAGTAGGGCAGCGGCAGGAACGGCAGCCCGGACAGGGCGGCGAAGATCAGGAAGTGCAGGCGCATGCCGACGGCCAGATCCAGATGGCGCATGAAACCGAGGACCTGACCGGGGCTGTAGGTGCCGTTGAGGATGCGCCCGTGCTCCGGTGCGGTCATGTGGGACAGCACCGCGTGCGCGTGCCGTACGTCGTGGCGTTCCATCGGGAGGAACACCACGTGGGCGTCCAGGCGCCGGACCAGGAAGTCCGCCACGTCGGCGAGCAGCGCGTGATAGTCGCCCTCGTCGAGCTTCTCGGCCGCCCGGCCCGGTTCCCGTACCGACATGCCCACCAGCCGGCGGGCGGTCGGAATGCCCTCGTTCCTCATCATGCGGTCCGTGAACGGCTCCGGAGTCAGCAGCAGCGCCGGATCGGCGGTGACGGTGACCTCCCGCTCGACGCCGACCTCCTCCAGGACCAGCCGCGACTCCTCGTCGCGCACCACGACGTCGTCCATCTTCGGCAGCACGTCACGCACCGCCTCGCGGTCCTCGGCCTCCCGCAGCGGACCCGCGCCGACGGCGTAGGCGAAGGTCCGTACGCCCCGGGACTGCGCCGCGCGGACCACCCGCAGGTACCGGCGCGCCTCGCCGTCGTAGAGGACGCCACCGCCGCCCATCACCAGCAGGTCCAGGCCGGACAGTGCGTCCATCACCTGGCTCTGCGCGACACCCTCCCAGTTCACGACCTCGTCGACACCGCGGTGGTGGAGACGGGTGTGCTCGGCGTCGCGGCTGAAGACGACCAGTCGGGCGTCCGGGCGATGGGTACGCAGACAGCCCAGGACGCAGGTCAGGATCGATTCGTCGCCGATGTTGAAGCCGCCGTAGGAACCGAGCACGCCGATGCGCGGGCCCGGTATGCCGCTGATCGGGTGCAGATGCTCGTGCGGAGTGGTCATCTGTGGGCTCCCGTCGCGTCGGAGTCGGTCGCAGGTAGGGACGTCGGTCCGGAAGGTCAGGGACAGGCTGCCGGTCCCTGACGGAATACGGGGTCGGGCACGTCGCCGCCGCGGCGGACGCATCTGCTCTACCGGCTGGGTTGCCGTGGACCGGGAGGGCAAACCCTCCGAGCGGGAGGGGCGGGGCGGAAGCCGACGGTGTTCGGCCCGTCCGCTCCGGCAGGCAGCCGTCCCCGCGTCCCGGGCACCCCCTGCCCCTGACACGGCGCGCTCACCTGCCCCCTGTCGGGGGCAGGGCAGCTGGCTCGGGACGCATCTCCCCGCCGGACGTGGTCCGTCTCAAGGCCGGTCGGCGCACGCGGCCGGTCCTCCGATGCGCACGCAGGCACGGCCCTGGCATGGGGGGGGCGGCGAGCGCATTACATGTACCGCCGGCTTGGCCGAGCAGGTCACAGCCGGCCGAGCTGGTACTGCGCGCCCGCCGTGTCCATCAGGGCCCAGTGTGCGCCGAACTTGCCATCACGGAGACCGCCGAGCCGCGCAGCACCTTGTACGCGAAGTCAGCTGTGCCGCCTGCACGACTCACCCTCACTGTCGCGCGGTGTGGTCGTAGAACCCGTGCCCGCTCTTGCGGCCCAGGCGGCCGGCGGCGACCATGCGGCGCAGCAGCGCGGGAGGCGCGTACAGCGGCTCCTTGAACTCCTCGTACATCGACTCCGCGACCGCCTGTGCGGTGTCGAGGCCGATGAGGTCGAGCAGGCGCAGGGGGCCCATGGGGTGGGCGCAGCCCAGTTCCATGCCGCGGTCGATGTCCTCGGGGGTCGCGGAGCCGGTCTCCACCATGCGGACCGCGGCGAGCAGATAGGGCACGAGCAGTGCGTTGACCACGAAGCCGGAGCGGTCGGTCGCCTCGACGACCTCCTTGCCCAGGGCTTCGGAGGCGAAGGCCCTGGCCCGTACGAGGGTGTCGGGACTTGTGGTGAGGGCCGGGATGATCTCTACGAGGGTCTGTACGGGTACGGGGTTGAAGAAGTGGATGCCCAGGACATGGGTGGGGCGCTGGGTGGCCACGGCGAGGTCGACGATGGGGATCGACGAGGTGTTGGTGGCCAGAATGGCCTCGGGGTCGGTGACGACCTGGTCGAGGGTCTTCAGGACGCCGGTCTTCAGCTCGCGGTTCTCGGCGACGGCCTCGATCACGAACTGGCGGTCGGCCAGGTCCTTGAGGTCGTCGGTGAAGGTCAGGCGGGCGCGCGCGCCGTCCCGTTCCTCCTCGGTGATCTTGCCGCGGCGCAGACCCCGGTCGAGGGAGGCCTCGACGCGTCGGCGGCCGGCCTCGGCTGCGTCGGAGGACGACTCGGCGACGAGTACGTCGATGCCGCTGCCGCTGAGAGCGGCGACTTCGGCGATGCCGGAGCCCATGAGGCCGCAGCCGACGACACCGAGACGCGAGACAGTTTCCATGCGGGTGGCCCTTTGCGTGAAGCGGAGAGTGGACAGGCCTGTGCTCAGGCCGTGTTCAGACGTTGCGGCGGTACTCGCCGCCGACTTCGAAGAACGCCTCGGTGATCTGCTGGAGTGAGCAGACCCGGGCGGCGTCCATCAGGACGGCGAAGGCGTTCTCGCCGCTGGTGGCGGCACGCTTGAGTTCGGTGAGGGCGGCCTCCGCCTCGGCGCGATGGCGGCCGCGGAAGTCCTCGACGCGGGCGAGCTGGGACTGCTTCTCCCCCTCGGTGGCGCGAGCCAGTTCCACCGTCCCGTGCTCGCTGTCACCGCCGGGCTTGCGGAAGGTGTTGACGCCGATGATCGGCAGCGTGCCGTCGTGCTTGCGCTGTTCGTAGAGCATCGACTCGTCCTGGATGCGGCCGCGCTGGTAGCCGGTCTCCATGGCGCCAAGGACTCCGCCGCGCTCGCTGATGCGCTCGAACTCGGTGAGGACGGCCTCTTCGACGAGGTCGGTGAGTTCGTCGATGATGTACGAGCCCTGGAGCGGGTTCTCGTTCATCGCCAGGCCCCACTCGCGGTTGATGATCAGCTGGATGGCGAGGGCGCGGCGGACGGAGTCCTCGGTGGGAGTGGTGACGGCCTCGTCGTAGGCGTTGGTGTGCAGGCTGTTGCAGTTGTCGTAGATCGCGATGAGCGCCTGCAGGGTGGTGCGGATGTCGTTGAAGTCCATTTCCTGGGCGTGCAGGGAGCGGCCCGAGGTCTGGACGTGGTACTTGAGCTTCTGGCTGCGCTCCCCCGCCCCGTACTTCTCGCGCATGGCGACCGCCCAGATGCGGCGGGCGACCCGGCCGAGGACGGTGTACTCGGGGTCCATGCCGTTGGAGAAGAAGAAGGACAGGTTGGGCGCGAAGTCGTCGACGGACATGCCGCGGGCGAGGTACGCCTCGACGTAGGTGAAGCCGTTGGTGAGGGTGAAGGCGAGCTGGCTGATGGGGTTCGCGCCGGCCTCGGCGATGTGGTAGCCGGAGATGGACACCGAGTAGAAGTTGCGCACTCCCTGCTCGATGAACCACTCCTGGATGTCGGCCATCATCCGCAGGCTGAACTCGGTGGAGAACAGGCAGGTGTTCTGGCCCTGGTCCTCCTTGAGGATGTCGGCCTGGACGGTACCCCGGGTGTTCTGCAGGACGTAGGACCGGATCTCCCGGTTCTCCTCGGCGGTCGGTTCGCGGCCGTGTTCGGCGGTGAAGGCGTCGAGCCGCTGGTCGATGGCCGTGTTGAGGAAGAAGGCCAGGACGGTGGGGGCCGGGCCGTTGATGGTCATGGAGACCGAGGTGGTGGGGGACGTAAGGTCGAAGCCCGCGTAGAGCGCCTTCATGTCGTCGAGGGTGGCCACGGAGACGCCCGAGGTGCCGACCTTGCCGTAGATGTCGGGGCGCAGGGCCGGGTCGTGGCCGTAGAGGGTGACCGAGTCGAAGGCGGTCGACAGCCGGGTGGCCTCGCTGTCCTTGGACAGATAGCGGAAGCGGCGGTTGGTGCGCTGGGGGTCGCCCTCACCGGCGAACATCCGGGCCGGGTCCTCTCCCTCGCGCTTGAACGGGAACACGCCCGCGGTGAAGGGGAAGCGGCCGGGCAGGTTCTCCGCGCGCAGGAAGCGGAGCAGTTCGCCGTGGTCGGTGTAGCGGGGGAGGGCGACGCGAGGGACGAGGTTGCCGGAGAGGGACTCGCGGACCAGGGCGGTGCGCTGCTCACGTCCTCGGGTGACGGTGATCAGTTCCTTGCCGGAGTACGCCTGTACGGTCTCCGGCCAGTCCTCCAGCAGGCGTCGCGCGGACGCGTCGAGACCTTCCTCGGCGTCGGCGAGCAGTTTCTCGACGTCGGCGGTAGGTGCTTCGACGGCGGCCAGTTCGTCCCGTACGGCGGTCAGGCGCTGGACGCGCCGGGCGGCGTCGGCCTGTGTGGCGGTGTCGGCGTGGTAGCCGCGTACGGTCTCGGCGATCTCTGCGAGGTAGCGCACCCGGGTGGTGGGCACGATCTGCGCGGCGCCGCTGGAGTGGCGTACGTCTGTCGCCGGGAGGATGCCGGGGCCGGCCGCCAGGCCGCGTTCGGTGAGCAGGCCGAGCAGGTGCTGGTACAGGGCGGTGACGCCGTCGTCGTTGAAGGTGGCGGCGCTGGTGCCGTAGACCGGCATGTCCTCGGGACGCGAGCCGAACGCCTCGCGGTTGCGCACCAGTTGGCGGCCGACGTCGCGCATCGCGTCCGCCGCGCCGCGCCGTTCGAACTTGTTGATGGCGACGACGTCGGCGAAGTCCAGCATGTCGATCTTCTCGAGCTGGGAGGCGGCACCGAACTCGGGCGTCATGACGTACAGCGAGACGTCGGAGTACGGGGCGATGGCGGCGTCGCCCTGTCCGATGCCGGGGGTCTCCACGATCACCAGGTCGTATCCGGCGGCCTTGCAGGCGGCGATGGAGTCGGTGAGGCCTTCGGGGAGTTCGTGGTGGCCGCGGGTGGCCAGGGAGCGGAAGAAGACCCGGTCGCCGTCCAGGCTGTTCATCCGGATGCGGTCGCCGAGCAGGGCGCCGCCGCCGCGCCGCCGGGTCGGGTCGACGGCGAGCACGGCCACCCGCAGCTTGTCCTGCTGGTCGAGGCGCAGCCGCCGTACGAGTTCGTCGGTGAGGGAGGACTTGCCCGCGCCGCCGGTGCCGGTGATGCCGAGGACGGGGACGGAACGTGCAGCCGCGGCGCGGCGGAGTGCGCCGAGGTCCTCCTCCGGCACGGTGGCTGCCTGCAAGGCGCTGAGCAGCCGGGCGAGGGCAGGGCGTTCGCCGGCGAGTACAGCGGCGAGCTGGGCGGGGGTGTCCTCCCAGGGAGCCGTGTCGCAGTCCCTGATGATGGTGTTGATCATGCCGGTGAGGCCGAGGCGCTGCCCGTCCTCCGGGGAGAAGATCCGCACCCCGGCGTCGGAGAGCCGCTGGATCTCCTCGGGGACGATCACCCCTCCCCCGCCGCCGAAGACCTTCACATGACCGGCGCCGCGTTCGCGGAGCAGTTCGGCGAGGTATTCGAAGTACTCGACATGGCCGCCCTGGTAGGAGCTGACGGCCACGCCCTGGACGTCCTCCTCCAGCGCGGCGTCCACGACCTCGCCCACCGAGCGGTTGTGGCCGAGGTGGACGACCTCGGCCCCCTGCGCCTGGAGGATGCGCCGCATGATGTTGATCGAGGCGTCATGGCCGTCGAAGAGGCTGGACGCGGTGACGAGGCGCACCGGGTGCTGCGCTTGGTGAAGCTGCGGTGTGCTGGTGCCATCGCTCACGGTGTACTCCGGACGGCCTGCCCGTGGGGACGGGCGACGGGTGGGGGCTCAGATTACTAGGACGTCCTAGTAAAATACTAGGACGTCCTAGTATTCGGAAGCTTCCTTCATCGGCTGACTGTAGTCAATGACAAGAAACCAGGGCGGGACGCACTGCCGACGCTCCGTCAGGAGCCCGCGGCTCCCGCCTGACGCGGCTGCCGGTACGGCTTCACCGCGCGGCGCGCGATGGCGAAGCGATGGGTCTCGGACGGACCGTCATAGATCCGGAACGGCCGTACCTCCCTGATCAGTCGCGCCAGCGGGGCATCCTCGGCCGAGATGCCCAGCGCGCCACAGATCTGCACCGCCCGGTCGACGATCCGGCCCACCGCCTCGGCCACGAAGACCTTGGACACCGAGGAGAACTGCGCGGCACTCGCGGAGCCGTTGTCCAACTCCCAGGCGGTACGCCAGATCAGCGCGCGGCTCGCCTCGATGTCGATCTCGGAGTCGGCCAGCATCTGCTGCACCATGCCGAGATCCCCCAGCAGCGAACCGAACGCCTCGCGGGTCCCGGCGCGCTCCAGGGCGACGTCCCGGGCGCGGGTCGCGGCGCCGAGCCAGCGCATGCAGTGCGTCAGCCGGGCGGGACCGAGCCGGACCTGGGCGTTCTCGAAGCCCCGGTGCACCTGGCCGAGCACCTGGTCCTCGCCCACCACGCATTCCTCGAACACGAGCTCGCTGTGCCCGGCGAAGAGGCTCTCGTCCAGCGTGTCGATGTTCCGGACGATGCGCATGCCCGGGTTGCCGGCGTCGACGAGGAACATGGTGGCGCCGCCCGAGCTGCCGGGGCTGCCGTCGGTGCGGGCCATCACGATGGCGAAGTCGGCACCGCTGGCCCCGGTGATGAACCACTTGCGCCCGTCGATGCGCCAGCCGCCGGGGACGCGTACCGCCGTGGTGCGCAGCGCACGGGGGTCACTGCCGGCCCCCGGCGCCGGTTCGGTCATCGCGAAGCACGAGCGGTACTCACCGGCGGCCAGCGGGCGCAGATAGCGGGCCTGCTGTTCCTCGGTGGCCACCTTCTCGAGCAGGTGCATGTTGCCCTCGTCCGGGGACGCGCAGTTCAGCGCCAGCGGGCCGAGCACGGAGTACCCGGCGGCTTCGAACACCACCGCCTGCCCGCGCAGGTCGAGCCCGTGCCCGCCCCACCGCTTCGGGACGTGCGGCGCGAACACTCCCGCCTCACGGGCCCCCTTCTGCAGGGTCTCCCGCAGGGCCTGTGGCGCGTCATGGACGGACCCGCCGCACTCACGCTCGGCCGGGATCACCACCTCGCGGACGAACTCGGCCGTGGCCTCGGCAAGCCGGGCGACTGACGGATCGACATCGAACTGGATCGGCATGGTTCCTCCGGCCGACAGGCGTACGGGCGCCAGTGCCCGTCGCATCGCCGAAACTGTACAACGGGTCAAGTATCTCGCCCACCAGGTGAGCGAAGAATGCTGTGCGGCATGGATCACTCGACGAGAACAGAGGACAGCCCATTGCCGAAACTGTAGAGCGGGACCAGTATGTGAGCGCCCTTCTCAAGCAGGTCCCGATGACGGGAGAACTCCTCCGATGAGCACCCAGCCGGTCCGGGTCGTCCGCCACTCCGACGGAGTCGTCGAGCTCTTGCTGGACGACCCCGGACGGGGAAACGCCCTGGATCTCCCGACCGCCGAGGCCCTGCGCGACGCGGCCGCCGACGTCACCGCGGATCCGGGCGGCGCGGTCCTGCTGCGGGCGGCGGGCGGGAACTTCTGTGTGGGCGGTGACCTGCGCGCCTTCGCCGGACGCGGGGCGGACACCGCCCCCTATGTGCACGCGGTCGCCTCCGCCGCGCACGAGGCCGTACAAGCCCTGCACGAGCTGCCCGTGCCCGTGGTGGCCGCCGTGCGCGGCGCGGCGGCGGGCGGCGGAATCGGGCTGGCCCTGGCGGGCGACCTCGTCGTGGCGGCCCGGTCGGCGCGCTTCCGGCTGGCGTACACGGCGATCGGGCTCACCCCGGACTGCGGCGCCTCATGGATCCTCCAGCGGCTGCTGGGTCCCCGGCGCGCGGCGGACCTGATCCTCACCAACCGGGTCCTGACCGGCGAGGACGCCGAGCGGTGGGGGCTGGTGTCCCGGCTCGTGGAGGACGACGACCTGGACGACACGGCGTACCGGACCGCCGCCGAGCTGGCGGCCGGCTCCGGTGCCGCGCTGCGGGCCGCGAAGGAGCTGCTGCGGGCGGGCGCCGAGGCGCCGCTGGAGAAGCAGCTCACCGAGGAGGCGCGCTCGATCGCCGCTCTGGCGGGCGGCACGGAGGCCCAGGCCGCGATGGACTCGTTCCTCGCCGCACGGTCCCGCGGCCGGGCGCCTTCCGCTCGGTCGACGCAGGAGAAGCCGCAAAGTGTTTCTTGAGTTCCTCTTCACTAACAGGGTCGCTCGGGCGTAACCTCCGGGCAACACTGATCGCAGTCCCCTGCGACGCACGACCCGTCGCGGTCCCTGCGACCCGGCAACCGTCGCCGCGCGGCCTCAGCCCGCGCCCCACAGGAAAAGGTGTGGAGATGCATTCTGCTGCCGCGGAGCGGACAGACACACTCGACAAGTCCCTGACCGACGCCGTCATCGACCTTGTCCTGCGCGGCATGTGGCGCGGCGTGCCGGAGGACCGGTACCGCCCCCTGGTCGACGCCGGGCTCGCCATGGTGAAGGGCCCGATGGTGCTGCCCACCGAGTACGCCAAGACCGCCGCGGCGAAGATGCTGCGGCTTCCGGCGGACTCGGAGCTCCAGGACCAGATCAACGCGGTCTACGAGGCGTTCCTGCCGGTCAACCGTAAGGTGCGCGAGGTCTGCACGGCCTGGCAGTGCCGCCCGGACGGCAGCGTCAACGACCACACCGACAGCGTCTACGACGCCGAGGTGCGCGAGATGCTGGAGGACGTGCACGAGGCCATCCAGCCCGTGCTGCGCAGGCTGGAACGGCTGGTCGCGGGCAGCGGCCGGTATCTCACCGGCCTGGAGGAGGCGCTCGACCAGTTCGACGACGGCGGCGCCCAGTGGCTGGCCTCGCCGCTCTGCGACTCGTACCACACCGTGTGGATGCGGCTGCACCAGGAACTGCTACTGGTCCTGGGGATCAGCCGGGCCGACGACGAGGCGCTCGAGGAGCAGTTGGTCCGAAGGAGCCGGGGGTGAGCATCACCGACCGACCGGCGGGCACCGTCGCCCACCTTGAGGCCACAGGCCTCGCCCTGGTGCCGTACGGCCAGGGAAGAAGTCGCGGACTCGACGCCGATGAGCTGGGCGCGCACGGCATCGCGATGGACCGGCTGGTGGCCCTCGGGCTGCCGGTGGTCCCGGGACTCACTGTGCCCACGGGCTCCGCGCGGGCGCTGGGCGAGCCCGGCACCGCGCAGGCGGCCGTCGCACTCGTCGAGCAGCTGTCGGGACGCCGGGTCGGCGACCCCGCCCGGCCGCTGCTGCTGCGGCTGTCCGCCAGCGCGCCCGGCGAGGTCGCCGGGCTCCCGCCCGACCTCGCCTGTCTCGGCGCCACCCCGGACAACGCCGAGGACCTGTGCACCGTCATCGGCCGCGCGGAGGGACTGTACGAGGCGTGGGCCGCCACGGTCCGGATGATCGCGGAGTACGCCCTCGACATCCCGGCCGCCGTGCTGGACGACGCGCTCCTCGACGCCCCCGAGCCCCGCGACCGGGTCGAGGCCCTGCTGTCCCTGGTCGCCCAGCACACCGAGCGGCCCTTCCCGGTCGCCCCGGCCGAGCAGCTCGCCCTGGCCGCCCGGGCGGTCCTGGGCCGCTGGAACTCGCCGCGCGCCAGAAGGTCGCGCAAGGCTCAGAAGCTTCCCGCCGACCTGGGCATCGCCCTGCACGTACAGGCGCTGCGCATCGGCCCCTCGGACCGCTCCGGCTACGGCACGGCGGTCAGCCGCCACCCCGAGACCGGCCGCTTCTCGGCCGAGGGCTCCTTCTTCCGGGGCGTACGCCGCAGCGCACCGCCCCCGCACACCGGCGAACCGCTGAAGAAGCTGACGGCGGGCACGACCCTCCTCGAGCATTCGCTGCTCACCCTCGAACGCCATCTGCACGCGCCGGTGTCCGTCGACTTCGAGGTGCGTGACGGCGAGATCTCCCTGCTCGCCGCCTCCGTACAGAGCCGTCCGCCGCTGCGCGCCTCGGTGTGCCTGGCGGCGGACCTGGCCCAGGACGGGGCACTGGAGAAGGAAGACGCGGTACGCCGGATCAGTCCCGCGCAGGTGCAGGAACTGTTGCACCCGCAGCTGAAGCTGACCGGCGACGAAGACCTCCTGGTCCGCGGGCTGCCCGCGTCCCCCGGGGCCGCGACCGGCGTCATCGCGCTGTCCAGCGAACGCGCCCTGGAGCTGGCCGCCGAGGACAAGCACGCCGTCCTGGTCATGCACGAGACCACACCGGCCGACGTCCCCGGCATGCTGTCCGCCGCCGCGGTACTGACCGGCAGCGGAGGCATCGCCTCGCACGCGGCCGTGGTGGCACGCGGGGCCGGCAAGCCGGCGGTGTGCGGTGCCGAGGGTCTGCGGGTGGACCGGACGGCGGGCACGGTACGGATCGGGGACCGGCTGCTGCACGAGGGCGACCCGGTGTCGCTCGACGGCCGCACCGGCGCCGTCTACGCCGGAACGCTGACCATCAGCGTCGCCGGACCGCCGCCCGAGCTGTCCACCCTGCTGGAGTGGGCCGACGACACGCGCCGGCTCGGAGTACGGGTCAACGCCGACACCGCGGCGGAGGTGAACACCGCCGTCGCCCTCGGCGCCGAGGGTGTGGGCCTGTGCCGTACGGAGCACCAGTTCCTCGGCGAGCGGCTGCCGCTGATCCGCAGCGTCATCCTGGCCGCCGACCCCGCGGCCCGCGACGAGGCCCTGGTCGCCCTGGAGCACGCCCAGCACGAGGACTTCAAGGCGCTCCTTGCCGCGGTCGGCGACCGCCCGGTCACCGTGCGCCTGCTGGACGCCCCGCTGCACGAGTTCCTGCCCGCTCCCGGCGAAGCCGGTGACGAGGCGGCGGAGCAGCGGGCCGCGTCACTGCGCGAGGCCAACCCCATGCTCGGGCTGCGCGGCGTACGTCTGGCGCTGCTGCACGAGCGGCTGTACCCGGCGCAGGCCGAAGCGCTCTTCTCCGCCTGGGCCGATGTCGCCGCGACCGGCGTCCGGCCCCAGCTGGAGGTGATGATCCCGCTCGTCAGCATGCCGGAGGAGCTGGAGGCGGCGGCCTGGTTCGTGCGCGACGCCGCCGCGACGGTGGCCGCCCGCACCGGCATCGAGGTGCCGTACCGGCTGGGCACGATGATCGAGACGCCGCGGGCCGCCCTGATGGCCGCCGAACTCGCCGAGCACGCCGAGTTCTTCTCCTTCGGCACGAACGACCTCACCCAGCTCACCTACGGCTTCTCCCGGGACGACGTGGAACGCCAGGTGCTCGCCTCCTACCAGGAGCGCGGGTTCCTCACCGCCAGCCCGTTCGCCCGGCTCGACCCGCACGGCGTCGGGGCGCTGATCGCCCTGGCCGTGGAGCGGGCGAGGAGCGTACGGCCGGACATCAAGCTCGGCGTGTGCGGTGAGCACGGCGGGGACCCCGAGTCGATCGCGTTCTGCGACGACCTGGGACTGGACTACGTCTCCTGCTCGGCGCACCGCGTGCCGGTCGCCCGCATGGCGGCGGCCCACAGCGTGCTGCGCGGGCGTGGGAGCGAGCGGAACAGGACAGCGACATGACCACTGTGACCGATCCCGCCGGCGGAGTGACCGAGGCCTCCGAGTCCGGACTGTCCGAGTCCGAACTCGAGGATCTGCGCGAGACCGTGCGGTCGGTGTGCGCGGACGCGGGCGGCATCGCGGCGGTGCGCTCGCTCGACGAGCACTCCCCCGGCATCCACGCCGAACTGTGGGACACCCTCGGCCGCCAGGTGGGCCTCGCGGCCCTCGGCCTGCCGGAGGACGTGGGAGGCATCGGCGGCCTCGCGGAGATCGCCGTGGTCTGCGAGGAACTCGGCAGGACGCTGACGCCGGTGCCGCTGCTGTCCTCCACCGTGCTGGCCGGGCAGGTGCTGGCCGGCTGCGGTACCGCCGCGAAGCCGCTGGCGGAGCTGGCCGAAGGCCGGGTGCACGCGCTGGCGGTGGCCGCACCCGACGGCGTGTGGCGGCCGGACGCCGTGCCGGTGGGCGTTACATGGCGAGGTGGCGTCGCGATCCTTGACGGCACCGCGCCCTTCGTCCTGGACGGCGCCGACGCCGAGACTCTCGTGGTCGCGGCGACCGGTCCCGACGGCGTGGACCTCTTCCTCGCCGACCCGCGCGAGCCGGGCGTGACCGTCCGCCGGGTGCCCACCCTGGACCTGAGCCGGGGGCAGGCGGTGATCACGTTCTCCGGTGCCCGGGCTCGTGCGCTGACCGCCGGGGGCGAGGGGACGGAGGTCGTCACCCGCGCCCTGGACACCGCCCTGGTGGCGCTGGCCGCCGAGCAACTCGGCGGGGCGCAGGCGGCGTTGGACATGACCGTGGCGCATGTGCGGGACCGTACGCAGTTCGGCAGGGCGCTCGGCAGCTTCCAGGCGGTCAAGCACACCTGCGCGGACATGCTGCTCCAGGTGGAGTCCGCGCGGTCCGCGGTGCTGCGGGCGGTCCGCGCGGCCGGGTCCGCGGACGCGCTCGCCGAGGCCGCCGCGGTGGCTCAGTCCTGGTGCGGCGAGGCGTTCACGTTCGTCGCGGCGGAGTGCGTCCAGCTGCACGGCGGCATGGGCTTCACCTGGGAGCACGACGCGCACCTGTACTTCCGGCGCGCGCAGTCCGACGCCGTGCTGCTGGGCGGTACCGCGCACCACCGGGAACGGCTCGCCGGACTGCTGGGCTGGTAGCCCGTCAGACGGCTGGAGGACAGGACGAGAGCATGACCACCAGACTCATCGACGACGGCCTGTTCGACGGCGCGGACCCCCCGCGCCTCGTGGGTGCGCGCTGCTCCGGCTGCGGCACCGTCGTCTTTCCCCGGCAGGACTCCTGCCCCAAGTGCTCGGACGGGACCATGTCCGCGCATCCCCTGCCGGTGAGGGGCCGGGTGTGGTCGTGGACGCTGCAGGCGTTCCCGCCCAAGCCGCCGTACCGGCCGCCGGCCGATGGCTACCGGCCGTACCACGTGGGCTATGTGGACCTCGGTGACGTGCTGGTCGAGGCGCGGCTGGAGATGTCCCGCCCGGAGGTACGGATCGGGCTTCCGGTCCGGCTCACCACGGTGCCCGCCTACCAGGACGAGGACGGGACCGACGTGCTGACCTTCGCGTTCCGTCCGGATCAGGGAGAGCAGCGATGAGCCGGGACGACGACATCTACGTGGTCGGATGCGGGATGCATCCCTTCGGCCGCGACGAGTCCGTCACCGGGATGGACATGGCGGTACGGGCGGTGCGGGAGGCGCTGGCCGACGCCGGTGTCGCCTGGGAGGACATCGGGTACGCGGCGGGCGGCTCCGACGTGTCCGGCAAGCCCGACACCCTGGTGGGCCGACTGGGACTGACCGGTGTGCCGTTCGTCAATGTTCAGAACGGCTGCGCGACCGGCGCCTCGACGGTGCTCGCGGTGGCCAACGCGCTGCGGGCCGGTGAGGCGTCGCTGGGGCTGGCCGTGGGGTTCGACAAGCACGAGCGGGGCGCGTTCCATGTGTCGGCGGCCCGTTACGGTCTCCCTGACTGGTACGCGGAGACCGGGATGATGCTGACGACCCAGTTCTTCGCTCTGAAGACGCAGCGCTATCTGCACGAGTACGGAATCCCGGAGCGGGCGCTGGCCATGGTGGCCGCGCGGGCCTTCCGCAACGGCTCCCGTCACCCCCTGGCCTGGCGGCGCAAGGAGCTCACGGAGGAGGAGATCCTCCTCTCCGCCGAGGTGAGCCCGCCGCTCACCCAGTACATGTTCTGCTCCCCGGGGCAGGGCGCGGCCGCGCTGGTGCTCGCGCGCGGCGACCGCGCCTTCGACTTCTGCGAACGGCCCGTCAAGCTGGCCTCGTTGGCCTTCCGGACCAGGCGGTTCGGCTCGTTCGAGGTGTTCTCGCCCTGGCTGCCGCCGGGACCGCACCGCAGCCCGAGCGTCGACGCCGCGGAGGCCGTCTTCCGGGGGGCAGGGCTGCGGCCCGCCGATGTGCAGGTGGCCCAGCTGCAGGACACCGACAGCGGCTCGGAGTTGATTCACCTGGCCGAGACCGGGCTGTGCGGGCACGGCGAGCAGGAGGAGCTCCTGGCCGCGGGAGACACCGACCCCACCGGCCGGATCCCCGTCAACACCGACGGCGGGTGCCTGGCGGGCGGCGAGCCCGTCGGCGCCTCGGGACTGCGTCAATTCCACGAAGTCGTACGGCAGTTGCAGGGCCGCGCACCAGGAGTGCAGGTGCCGGGCGGTCCCCAGGTGGGCTTCACCCACGTGTACGGGGCGCCCGGGATCAGCGCGTGCGCGGTGCTGACGGTCTGAGCGGCGCACGCCACCGCCGACAGGCGGAGAACCGAGGAGAGCTGTCATGAGCGAGCCCAGAACCGCCCTGGTCACCGGCGGCGCGCGCGGGATCGGCGCGGAGATCTGCCGGCAGCTCGCGGACCGGGGGCTGCGGGTTCTGGTCGGGGCGCGGAAGCGGGAAGCCGCCGAGGAGGTGTGCCGTGCCATCGGTCCGGCGGCGCTGCCGCTCGCCCTGGACGTGGGTTCTCCGCTGAGCGTCACCGAGGCGGTGCGCGAGGCCGGGGAACTGCTCGGCGGGGGCGGAATCGACGTACTGGTGAACAACGCCGGGGTGTCCCTGGACGGCGAAATGCGGCCGCCTTACCTCGACGAGGAGGTCCTGCTCTCGACCCTGGACGTCAATCTCCTGGGTGCCTGGCGCGTGGCCGAGGCGGTCGTCCCGGGCATGGTGCGGGCCGGCTACGGACGCGTCGTCAACCTCACCAGCTCGTACGGCTCGCTGGCCCTGATGGACTCCGGCCGGCACCCCGCCTACCGCGTCTCCAAGACCGCACTCAACGCGCTGACCCGGATGCTCGCGGGCGAGTTGGCCGGCACGGGCGTCCTGGTCAACGCGGCCGACCCCGGCTGGACCCGCAGCGGCATGGGCGGCGCGGCCGCCCCGCGCGGGCCGGAGGAGGGCGCGGACACGCCCGTCTGGCTGGCGACTCTTCCGGAGGGCGACGGGACGACGGGCGGGCTGTTCGCCGAGCGCAGACCGCTGCCCTGGTGAACCGGCTCTTCCCGGACGGGTCCTAGGGGCGTCCTAGGGGTCCCCTAGGCCGGTGCGGTCGCGGACTCGGCCTTCTGGTCGGCGGCGACGATGCGCAGCGCCAGGGACCTGACCGCCTCCTGCACGGACTGGGACGGCATCCGGGACAGCGGCCCGCCCTCGGCGCGCAGCGCGGTCACGAGGATGGTCGTAGTGATGAAAGTGCGGACCGCGAGCGCCTGCGAGGCGTGCCGCGCCTTGGCCGCCCGCGGACTCCGGGCGGTGCTCTCGGGCAGATAGTCGTACGCACGCTGGATGTGCCGCTGCTCGAACTCGTCACGCAGCAGCTTGATGGTGCCGTTGGCGGAGGCGATCTGGACCTGGTAGAGCCGGGCCTCGTCCGGGTTCTTCTCCACCCAGTCCCACACAGCGTCGATGGTGCGGATCAGGCCCTCGGCGTCGCCCGGCTCGGTGTCCGGGCGGGCCGTCTCCACGACGGTGTTCAGCTGGTCGAAGACCCGCCGCATGGCTAGTTCGAGCAGTTCTTCCTTGCCCGCGAAGTGGTAGTAGACGGCCGTGGGCACCACCTGTGCCTCGTCCGCGATGTCCTGCACACTGGTCTCCGCGAAGCCGTTGCGGCCGAACACCCGGACGGCGGCGCTGATGATGTGCTGACGTCGCGAAGGACGGTGGGCGGGCTGCTTGCCGTTCGTGGTGGCCATCATGCTCCCTGCCGGTTGCCGCGACCGGTGCCTGTGAGCCCCGGCGTACTGACCATGTTATCCAGTTACTCCCGCAGGTCGAGCCCGTAAACCCTGGTACCCGCGTGGCTCCCGGGCAGCAAGGTCACGGCATACTTGACACCATGACTACATCCGGAACCCGCGCAGCTCACCGCCCTTCGCGCAGGCAGTGGGTGATCGAGGCAGCCACGGAGCTCTTCGCCACCCAGCCTCCGGACGAGGTGACCGTGGCGGACATCGCGGCTCGGGCGGAGATGACGTCGGCCGCGGTGTACTACCACTTCTCCTCCAAGGACCAGGTCCTGGTGGAAGGTATGCGGGTGTTCGCCGCCGCGCTGCGCGAGCAGTTGGAGACGCTCACGGAGGCGCACGAGCCCGGCGCGGACATCGGCCCGACCGTCACGGCGCTGGTGGTCTGGCTGGGCGAGCACCGGTCCGCCGCGACCGTGTTCTTCGTGTCCTCGGCAGGGATGAGCCAGGAGGCGGAGGCGCTGCGGCACGAGATCCGGACGCAGTTGCTGGAGGAACTGGTACGGCTGATCCGCAAGGGCCGTGACCCGGTCACGGACGCGGAGGCGGCGGTGATCGGTCTGGGGGTGCTGGCGCTGCTCGAGACCGCGGCGGTCTCGCAGGTCCGGGGAGACGACGTCTACCGCTCCCTCGGGCACCGTTCCTTCCTCAGCGAGGTCGGCCGGCTCGCCGAGCGGATCGCCGATCCGGCGGTCGAGTAGCCGTCCCGGACACAGTGGGCCGCGCCCGCCGACCGGATGGGTGGGAAACGGTCGACGGGCGCGGGGTCGGGGGAGGTCGTCAGACCAGGAGCCGCAACGGTTTCCGCAACAGCTCACCGACCGTACGCAGATACTCGGCCGCCGGCGCCCCGTCCACGGCACGGTGGTCGAAGGTGAGGCTCAGGGTGAGCACCTGGGTCCGTCGCGGCTGGTCGTCCACCCACTCCACGCCGTCCCTGAGCCGGCCGACGCCCAGGATGGCGACGTTGCCGGGGTTGATCACGGGCGTGAAGAAGTCGACGCCGTACCCGCCCAGCGAGGTGACGGTGAACGTGGCGCCTTCCAGCAGCGCCGGGGAGATCCGGCCGGATCGGGCGCTCTCCGCCAACTCCCTTGATCTGCGGGCCATTTCGGGCAGCGAAAGCTCCGCCGCGTCCCCGATCACCGGGACGAGCAGGCCGTTCGGCACCGCTACGGCGAACCCGAGGTGGATGCCCTCGTACAGGTGAACGCCGTCCTCGAGCACCCCCGCGTTGAGCAGCGGGTGTTCACGCAGGGCCAGTGCGGCGGCCTTCATCAGGAAGTCGCCCAGGCTGGGCACCGGCAGGTCGCTGTCGGCCCATTCCTGCTTCAACTGGGCCCGCAGGGCCACGACGGCGTCCATCCGCACCTCGTAGCCGTGCGTCAGCTGCGCCATCTCCTGGAGGCTGGCGTGCATCCGGCGGGCGATGGTGCCGCGCATTCCGGTGAGGGGGATGACGTCCCCGGGCTGGGGTGAGGCGGTGGCCTTGCGGACCGTCGCCGGGGGCGGTACCGGTGCGGCCGCCGGGGTGGCGGCGTCGAGGTCGGACCGTCTGATCCGTCCGCCCGCACCCGTGGGGTGTACGTCCGCGAGGTCGATGCCCCGTTCCTTCGCCAGGCGACGGACCAGGGGGGAGGTGGGGGTCACCGGGTCTGTCCCGAGAACGACGGGCGGCTGTGTCTCCTGGGCCAGCAGGTGCTCCTCCACGTCCTCCGAGACGATTCGGCCGCCGGGCCCGGTGCCGCGTACGGCGGTGAGGTCGACGTCGGTCTCGGCCGCCACCCGGCGGGCGTTGGGGGAAGCCAGGAGCCGACCCGCCGAGCCGTTGAGCGCAGGAGTGCCGTTGAGCGCAGGAGTGCCGTTGAGCGCCGGGGCCGTGGAGGCAGCGTCCCCGGCAGTCGGCACCGCTTCCGTGCCGGTGGCCACAGCAGGCCCAGTGGGCGCAGCCCCGGGCGGCTGCTCGCCTTCGGCCAGCAGCCAGCCGATGAGCGCCCCTGCCGGAAGGGTCGCCCCGGCCTGGACCGCGGGATGGAACAGTCCCGCGGCCTCCGCCTCGACATCCACGTCGACCTTGTCGGTCGCCAGCCGCAGCAGGGCGTCGCCCTCCGCGACGGCGCCGCCGGTCGGCACGAGCCACTCGTCGATCGTGCCTTCCTGCATGGTCAGGCCGATCTTCGGCAGCAGAACCTCGACCGCCATTCGGTCACGACCTTTCGAGGAGACGACGGCAGCCCTGCACGATGCGGGCCTGGTCGGGCACATAGGCCTTCTCCAGCACCGGGGAGAAGGGCACCGGGGAGAAGGGGGCGCCGACACGCAGGACCGGCGCGTCCAGATAGTCGAAGGCGGCGTCCTGGATCTGGGCGGCGATCTCCGCGCCGAGCCCACCGAAGGTGACGGCCTCGTGCACCACGAGGGCCCGGTTGGTGCGGCGGACGGAGGCGATCATCGTCTCCGTGTCCAGGGGCTGCACGGTGCGCGGGTCGATGACCTCGACCTCGATGCCCTCGGCGGCCAGTTCCTCGGCCGCCGCGAGGGCCTCGCCCACCATGCGGCCCAGGGCGATGACGGTGACGTCGGAGCCGTGGCGCGCGGTGTGGGCCTGGCCGAGCGGGATGCCGTAGATCTGCTCGGGTACTTCGCTCTTGCTGCCGAGCAGGACCTTGTTGAGCATCACGACGACCGGGTTGTTGTCCCGGATCGCGGAGACGGTCAGGCCCTTGGCGGTGTACGCGTCGGACGGCATCACGACCTTGAGGCCGGGTACGTGCGCGAGCCAGGCCTCCAGGCTCTGGCTGTGCTGGGCGGCGGCGCCGAGGCCCGCGCCCGACGCGGTGGTGATGGTGAGCGGCACCGACACGGAGCCGCCGAACATGTACTTCATCTTGGCGGCCTGGTTGACGATCTGGTCCAGGCAGACGCCGATGAAGTCCATGAACATCAGGTCGACGACCGGGCGCAGTCCCCGGGCGGCGGCGCCCACGCCCAGGCCGACGAGCGCGGCCTCGGAGATCGGGGTGTCGATCATGCGGCGGGGCCCGAACTCGTCGAGCAGGTTGTCGAACATGCGGAAGACGCCGCCGTACCCGGCGACGTCCTCGCCGGCGACGAAGACGTCCTCGTCCTCCCGCATGACCTGCGCCAGGCCCTCGTTGAAGGCCTTGACGTAGCTGAGCTTGCGGCCCGTGCCGTCCGGGGCGGGGGCCGGAGCTTCGGTGATGGTGGTCATGGCGGTCATCCCGAGTAGACGTTGAGGAGGAGGTCTGCGGTGTCGGGCAGCGGGCTGGCCTCGGCGTACGCGATGGCCTCGGCGATCTCGTCGCGGGTGCGCTGCCAGGTGTCGTCCAGCTCGGCGCGGGTGGCGGTGCCGTCGGCGATCGCCCGGGCTTCGAGCAGGTCGATCGCGTCACGGGCCTTCCACTCGTCGACCTCCGCGTCCGAGCGGTAGGGGTGACGCAGTCCCTTGACGCCCTGGTGGTCGTAGTAGCGGTAGGTCTTGGCCTCGATGAACATGGGGCCCTCACCGGCCCGGGCGCGGGCGACGGCCTCGACGGTGGCCTGGTGGACGGCGGCCGCGTCCATGCCGTCGACGATCACACTGGGCATGCCGTAGGAGGCGGCCCGGTCGGCGACGTCGGTGATCAGCATGTGCTTCGACTGCGGGGTGAACTCGGCGTAGCCGTTGTTCTCGCAGATGAACAGGACCGGCAGGCGCAGGATCGCGGCCATGTTGGCGGCCTCGTGGAAGCTGCCGATGTTGGTGGCGCCGTCGCCGAAGAAGGTGACGGCGATGTTGTCCTCGCCGCGGTACTGGGCGGCGAAGGCGGCGCCGACGGCGATCGGGATGCCGGCACCGACGATGCCGTTGGCGCCGAGCATGCCGAGGGTGACGTCGTTGATGTGCATGCTTCCGCCGCGGCCGAGGCAGGCGCCGGTGACGCGGCCGTACAGCTCGGAGTACATGTGCTTGAAGCTGACGCCCTTGGCCACGGCGTGCCCGTGTCCGCGGTGCGTGGAGGTGATCTGGTCGTCGTCACGGAGGGCCGCCATCACGCCCGCGGCGACGGCTTCCTGACCGACGTAGAGGTGCAGGAAGCCGGGCAGCTTGCCGGCCTCCATGAGTTTTCCCGCCTCGGTCTCGAACAGGCGGATGCGCACCATGCGCTCGTGCAGATCCCTGATGACCTGCGCGGATGCCTGGTTCGCGACCGGATCGGCCGACTTCTTCGATGCCCTTTGAGCCATCGTCCGCCCCTTCGCCCCGAGCGAGGTGTGTTCACGCAATCGGACTTTGTTGTGCCGGTCTACAGTAACCAGCAGGGGCACCTTACTGAAGAGGTTCTCTAATTACTACGGCTCGGACCGACCCGGCTCCCGAACGTCTCCGCGCCCGTCGACGAGCTCCAGCGCATTGCCCTCCGGATCCGCCCAGAAGCTGATCCGGCGACCGCGCGCCCACACGACGACCGGGTCCGACAGCGGCTGGGCTCCCCCGGTCGCCAGAGCCGTCACGACCGGGTCCATGTCGTCCAGGTGGAAGGTGAGATACGCCAGCCCCCGGCGCGCGGTCAGCGGCAGGGCGGACGGGGCGGGGGCCGGGGCGGACTGGGGCCGGATGAGCTTGACGCGCCCGCCGGAGGGCACCTGGAGCCAGACGACGAGCAGCTCATCACCCAGACCCGCCGGAACGCTGACGGAAGCCGGGATGCGGGAGCGGTGCACCTCGAAGCAGCCGAGCACCTCGCGGTAGAAGCGCTCCATCAGCTCCAGGTCACGTACGACGACGCCGACCTCGAACGGCTCGGTCATGCGCGCCCGCGCCTCAGGCACCTGATCGGCCCTGTCGTCGGCCATGACACCGCCTCTCCGTCGAGCGTCCGTCCATCACACTCCCGCAACTGGAGCCGGTCAATAGAAAGATCGCCTCACGCTTGGACCTTTTTGTCCCGGGCGAAGACGATGTGACCTGCGGGTCGCCGGGCTGCCACTTCCGCACTTTCTATTGACAGACAACACTTACCCCTGTTGTCGTGTCGCTCACAGCCCAACTGCCGTATCAGAAGCCCTTCCCAAGCTCGCGGCTGGAAGGATTGTGAGGACATCGTGGTCCAGACCAGTTCCCCGGAGATCCGGGCGGACGACGCCGAGCGTCAGCCGCCTCCGGCGCCGGAATACAACTCGTGGATCGGCCAGGACCGCTCCACCGACGCCGCGGGCATCGCCATGCGGCGGGAGGCGGCCGAACTCGTCGAGCGTGTCATGAAGCACTACCGTGACAACACGACGCACGAGGCCGAGGACCAGTGGACGGAACCCGTCGCCAACTACCTCGACGCCGACCGCTGGCAGCGTGAGACGGACGCCGTCCACCGGAGCGTTCCGATGCCGCTCGCCATGTCCTGCGAGCTTCCCGGACCGGGCACCTACAAGGCCCTGGACGTGCTCGGCATCCCCGTTCTGATCACCCGGGACCGGCAGGGCGTCGTCCACGCGATGATCAACGCCTGTCGCCACCGCGGCGCCCAGCTCGTCGAACCGGGATGCGGTGTGTCCAAGCGGATCACCTGCCCGTATCACTCCTGGTCCTACGACCTGGCCGGAGAGCTGCGCGGCGTGTACGCCGAGAAGACCTTCGGTGAGGTGCCGCGCGAGGGACGCAGCCTGGTGCGGCTTCCCGCCGGTGAACGCGCCGGGATCGTCTTCGTGTCGCTCGACCCGGCCGCCGAGCACGACCTGGACGCCTGGCTGGGAGACCTTCAGCCGCTGCTCGAAGGGCTCCGCTTCGCGGACTGCCACCACTACGCGAGCCGTGAGCTGCTCAGTCCCAACTGGAAGGTCACCCTCGACGGCTACCTGGAGACGTACCACTTCGCCTCGCTGCACCCGAAGACGGTCTTCGAGACGAACTTCTCCAACATGATGGCCCACGACACCTGGGGCCCCCACCAGCGCCTCGCGGCGGCGCTGCGGCCCATCGCCGACGTGGTGGACCTGCCGGCCGACCAGCGTGACCCCGGTGACCTCGTCGGAGCCATCTACTGGCTCTTCCCCGGCCTGGCCATCGCCGGCACCTGGCGCAATAAGATCGCCGTCTCCATCGTGATCCCCCGTACGGCCACCGAGTCGGTGACCCAGCAGATCATCCTGTTGCGCGAGCCGGCCGTCACCGAGGAGGAGCGCCAGGCCGCCGACCAGTTCGGCGAGTGGTTCTACGAGGTGGTCCGCGACGAGGACTACGCGACCACCTACGGCGTCCAGCGGAGCCTGAAGGCCCTGGACGGGACGGACTTCGTCTTCGGACGCAACGAACCCGGACTCCAGCACTTCCACCGGACCATCCACAGTCTCTTGGACGAGGCGTCCAAGTGACCAACCCACAGCACTCGCAGGAGAACAACATGGTGGCTACGGGCAGCCTCGACGGACGTGTCGCGGTGATCACGGGCAGCACACGCAGTATCGGACGGGCCATCGCCGAGGCCTTCCTGGCCCAGGGCGCCACGGTCGTCATCAGCGGCCGCTCCGAGCTCAAGGGCAAGCAGGCCCTGGAGGAGCTCGGCGCCGGGGACCGGGCGGTCTTCCACCCCTGCGACGCCAACAGCCAGGAGGACATCGAGGGCCTCGCGGACTTCGCCGCGGAGCGCTTCGGCCGGCTCGACATCTGGGTCAACAACGTCGGCGGCACCTCGGGCTTCGCCCCCGTCCACCAGCTCAGCGACGAGGCCTGGCACAACGCCCTCAACCTGAACCTCAACGCCTACTTCTACGGCACCCGCCGGGCGCTGCCGAAGATGCTGGAGGGCGGCTGGGGCCGCATCATCAACATCTCCTCGGTCGAGGGCAAGCAGGCCAACAAGCCGGCGATCAGCCACTACATCACCAACAAGCACGCCATCCACGGCCTCACCAAGGCGACCGCCTTCGAGTACGGCACCCAGGGCATCACCTGCAACGCGATCTGCCCCGGCGCGGTCGACACCGACCTGATGCGGGAAGCCGGGCCGGCCGCGGCCGAGGCCGAGGGCATCTCGTACGAGGAGTGGCTGGGCCGGTTCGCCGAGCATGCCGCCACCAAGAAGATCACCACCGTCGAGCAGATCGCGGGCCTCGCCTCGCTGCTCGCGAGCGACGCCGGCGCGGGCATCACCGGCACCCTGATCAGCGTCGACGGCGGAACGGCACAGTGGTGAGCGGCGGAACGGACAGCGGGAGCCCCCTCGCCATGAAGCACTGGATCACCGACTGGCAGCGCGACGAGCGACTGCCCCACTACACCCGGGCCAACGCGGGCGAGACCCTGCCCGAACCGGCCAGCCCGCTGGGCTGGACCCTGGTCTGGCGGCGCGGTCTGCAGGGCTGGCGCCACAGCTTCGTCCAGTTCGGCATCTATCGAGGGGACGAGGTGACCGGCCCCAGACCTCCGTTCGTCGGAGTCTTCGGCGGTTACTTCTACCTCAACCTGTCCCACCTGCGGCTGTTCGGCATCCGCATGGGGCAGACCGCGGACCAGATCGACGCGGCCTTCGTCGGCCAGCGTTCCGACACCCCCGTGTACGTGGCGCACCCCGACGACCAGGACGCGGAGCTGACGGCCAAGGCCACAGCGACACTCCAGCGGATGCTCGGCCAGAGCGGTTATCCGGAGGCCGACGCCGACCGCGAGCGGCTGCGCCGGACCCGCCGCGAGCGGCCCGACCTGACGCGACTGTCCGACGTCGAGCTGGTGGAGCGTGCGCGCTCCCTGCTGGACGACGTGGAGACGACCTTCCACCGGCACGTCGAGTCGTCGCTGCCCGCGTCCGTCGGACCCGCGATCCTCGCCCCGCTGTGTGCGAGCGTGGACCGTCCCGGCGCGATGCTCGACCTCATCGGCGGGCTCGGCGCCGTCGACTCGGCCGGCCCCGCGGCGGGTCTGTGGACGCTGTCCCGCCAGGTGGCGGCCTCACCCGAGCTCATGGCACTGTTCGACCAGGGAACGGCCGCGGTGGAGCAGGCCCTCGAAGGAGCCGCCGGGGACGTCAAGGCGTTCCGGGACTCGTTCGAGGAGTTCCTGGCCGAGTCCGGCGACCGCGGACCCAACGAGTGGGACATTCACGCGCTGTCCTGGGAGGCCGCGCCGATCCAGGCACTGGCCCTGGTCGACCGGATCCGCAACAGCTCCGACGGGGACTCCCCGGCCGCCCGCCACCAGCGGCTGGCGGATCACCGGAAGGCGACGGCGGCGGAGATCCGGGCCGCGCTTCCCGAGGACGCGCAGCCGATGTTCGACGCCGGTATGCACGCCTCCAACGTGTGGATCCCCGCCCGCGAGCGGACCAAGGCGAACTGCGTGACCGTCATCAACGAGATCCGGATGGCCGTACGCGAACTCGGCCGCCGCGGTGTCGAGGCGGGGCGCTTCGCAAAGCCCGAGGACGTGATGATGCTGCTGGACACCGAGCTGGACGACTATGTCGCCGACCCGGACCGGTTCGGCTCAGACATCGCTCAGCGGCTGGACGAGTACGCCCAACTGACCGAGCTGGAACCGCCGTTCTTCATCGCGGAGGACTCCCGGACCGAGATCGACAGCTGGCCGCGACGCAGCGAGGAGCGGTCCGAACCGGCCGTCGAGGGTGACGTGCTCAAGGGCGACGGCGGCAGCCACGGCACGTACACCGGCAGGGTGCGGGTGGTCACCGACCCGGCCTCGTGCGAGGCACTGGAGCCGGGCGAGGTGCTGGTGGCGCCGATCACGGACGCCGCCTGGACCCCGCTGTTCCTGGTCGCCGGAGCGGCCGTCGTGGACGTGGGCGCGCTCAACAGCCACGCCGTCGTGGTCTGCCGCGAGCTCGGCATTCCGGCCGTCATCTCCGTCGAGGGCGCTACGCGGCGGCTGCGGGACGGCATGGTGATCACGGTCGACGGCGAAAAGGGCACGGTCACCGTGGACAGCGTCCCGGCGGCACTCGTCATCTGAACGGCCCGCGGGCCCGTCGCTCCTTCCTGACCGAGGGGCGGCGGGCCCACGGGCACGACCGGAAAGGACCACCGTGGCAGAGGAAAGCGCGACGGAAATCATCGTCGCCGGCTGGATGGACTACGAGCCGGCGGACCGCGACACGATGCTGGGTCACCTCGTCGAGGTCGGGAAGCGTACCCGTGAGGCGGAGCCCGGCTGCCTGGACTACGCCATGACCGCGGACCCCTCCGACGAACGCCGCATCCGGGTCTACGAGCGATGGGTGTCCCAGCAGGCCCTGGACGAGCACTTCACCACGGCACACATCAAGGACTTCCGCGCGGCCACGACGGGGCTGACCCGGGTGGGGGTCTCCATGAAGATCTTCAGCATCGGGGCGAGTCGCGCCATGCGATAGGCGTACGCGCATGCGGAAGGGGCGTCAGCCACGGCTGACGCCCCTTTGGTGCGTGCGTGCGCGGGCGTCGCTGCTGACGTCCCCGTGGAGCATGGGCGGATGCAGCGGCCGACACCACCGCACCGCATGCGCGATGGCCGCGCCACACGGGCCCGGTGAAACGTGCGCGTGCCACGGCCGCGCAACGCGCGCGACGGACCACGGCACATGCACGGATACCGCAGCCGACGCGCCCGTGGAACATGCACCAATAACCCAGCCGGCACCCCCACACCGCACGCACGATGATCGCACCACACGCCCCCATGAAGCGGTGTGCGTGCCACAACCGGCGCCCCGCACAGCACGCGCGACGGCCACGGCACAGCCCCGTAAAACGTGCGCGGATCCCGCAGCCGATCCGCCCGCACACCAGGGCGGACGGCACGGGAGAGGGGCGCCTCGGCGCACCGCACCCCTTGGAGTGTGCGCGCCTGTCGTGGCCGACGGCCCTCTGAACTACGTGCGGCTGTACGGATCCTCGGCCAGCCGGACCAGCATCTTGCCGATGTTGCCGCCGTCCAGCAGGGACAGCAGGGTGCCGGCCGCGCTGTCGAGGCCGTCCGTCACCGTCTCGTGGGCGGTGATGCGGCCCGAGCGGAGCCAGTCGGCGACGCGGGTCTCGAACTCCGGCCGCAGGTCCTCGTGGTCGCGGACGATGAAGCCGCGCAGGGTGAGCCGTTTGAGGACCGCCTGGATCAGCTGGTTGATGTCGGTGGAGCGCCGTTCGCCGCCGAACTGCGACATCATGCCGCACAGGGCGATACGACCGCCCGTCCGCAAGGCGTGCAGGGCGGCGGCGAGTTGCTCTCCGCCGACATTGTCGAAGTAGACGTCGATGCCGTCGGGCGCCAGCCGGGACAGGGCGTCGCGCACCGGCTCGGCGCGGTAGTCCGCGGCGGCGTCGTAGCCGAACTCCTTGACCAGCAGGGCACACTTGTCGGGCCCTCCGGCGGTTCCGACGACGCGCTCCGCACCCAGCAGCCGGGCGAACTGTCCGGCGGCGGTGCCCACGGCGCCGGCCGCCGCCGACACGAAGACGGTGTCGCCGGGCCGTACCTCGGCGATCCGCGCGAGCCCGACGTAGGCGGTGAAGCCGGTCTGTCCCAGTAGACCCAACCACGTGGGCAGCGGGGCCAGTTCCGGGTCGATACGGCCCGCCGCATCAGTGTCCTCGGGGGCGAGCACGGCCCACTCCCGCCAGCCGAGCTGGTGGCGTACGAAGGTGCCCGGCGGCACCGAGGAGCAGCGGCTCTCCTCCACGACGCCGAGGGCCCGGCCGTCCAGCGGCGATCCGGGCGTGAAGTTGTGCGTGTAGTGCTTCTCGGTGCTCTCCAGCCGTCCGCGCATCGACGGGTCGACGCTCATGTAGAGGTTGCGGACGAGCAGCTGTCCCTCGCCGAGGGGCGGAAGGGGTCGCTCTTCCACGGCGAAGTCCCCGAGGGCCGGCTCGCCCTCGGGTCGGCGCACCAGGCAGACCACCCGGGTGGTACGGGGAGACACCGGCTCACTCCGCCGGCGGCTGTGCGCCGCGCCGCTGGGCGAGGCGGCCAACCCAGCCGGCCATCTGGAGGTCGGCATGGCGCAGTTCGCCGGACTGCCAGCGGGCTTGGAAGTCGAAGATGCCCTGCGCCCCGGTCCTGGGGTCGGTCACCTCCACCAGCCCGTCCTCGGTGAGCCGGTACACCTGCCCGGTCAGCGGATGGGTCACTTGCTTGGCACTCACGGCTCACTCCTGCGCTCTGCGGCGTACGCCGCGTTTGGTCACGGTCACCGGGCCCTCGACCCGGAGCCGGCAGGCGAGCCGGGTCAGGCCGTCCACCGGCTTGCGCAGGGCCTCGATGCCCTCGCGCTCCAGCGGGCCCACGGGCGAACAGTTCTCGGCGCCTTCCTCGACCGCCACGAAACAGGTGCGGCAGGTGGCCTTGCCGCCACAGACGGTGGGCCAGCGGTAGCCGAGCCGCTGGGCGGCGCTGAACAGGTCCTCGCCGTCCCGCACCTCCAGCTCGACGCCTGAGGGCCGGACCGCCACCCGGTGGGTCACGGTCACTTGTTCATCCACTGGTCGAGCGTCTGGTTGAAGTGGCGGATGCGGCTCTCCTGGTAGTTGGCCAGGGTGATGCCCGGCTTGCGCATCGTCTTCAGGCCCTGCTGGACGTACGGGAGGTTCTCGCAGTCCTGGTCGAAGACCGGCCCGAGCACACCGAGTTCGGGAATGTCGGCGAAGAGCATGTCCTCCGGCACCCAGCGGATCTTGACCGGGGGCGGCATCTCGCCGGGCTCCTTCGGGGCCGACATAAAGATGATCTCGGCGGTACAGGAGTCGGGGTCGAGGCCGTTCGGCTTGAACCGGTAGATGATGTTGGACTTGGCGCCGCCCCAGGGGTTGAAGTTGGGGAACAGCAGGTAGTTGATGGCGTCCAGCAGCTCGGTGTCGGCGGTCTGGGTGAAGTCCTGCTGCGAGGTGGCCGCCAGCTGTGCGCGCATCCGTTCGGCGAGGACCTGACGGGCGCTGCCGCCGGGCGGGATCGCCGGCATCTCGTCGCCCTCCTCGATCACCAGGTCACGGCCCTGGGCCGCCGCGTAGAAGGCCCGCGAGTCGTAGAACGTCTCCAGTACGTCCTCCTCCGTGACCGAGTCGGCCACGTGCGGGCTGGGGGCGCCCTGGATGTTGATCATGCGGTTCCAGTTGGGCTGGTCCGCCATGACGTCGTACTGGGAGTTGGCGTCGGCGAGCCAGGGCAGCATTTGCGGGTGCGTGGCGATCACGTGGAAGGACTCGATGAACGCGTCCTGGGCGATCTTCCAGTTGCAGGGCAGCACCTTGGCGATGTGCAGCGACTTGTAGCGGTCCTGCAGCGGCCAGATGTAGTACTCGTCGAAGGTGCCGCGGTAGCTCTCGAAGGACTCCGCGTACGGGTCCATGTTGATGAACACGAAGCCGCGCCAGGTGGCCACCTTGGCCTCGGGAAGCGCGAACTTCTCGGGGGTGACATGGGGGAAGTCCCACACGCAGGGCGGGGTCTGCATGGTGCCGTCGAGGTTCCAGGCGAAGCCGTGGAAGGGGCAGCGCAGCTCGCTGACGTTGCCGCTCGAGGTGCGCAGTTTGCGGCCGCGGTGCAGGCACGCGTTGACGTACGCCCGGATCTCGTCCGGTGCAGTGCGCACGATGATCAGTGAGTCGTCGCCGATCTCGTAGATCTCGTGGTCGCCGACCTCGGGGATCTCGCTCTCCAGGCAGGCGAACTGCCAGACGCGGCGCCACACCTGGCTCATCTCGCGCTCGGCCCATTCGCGGGAGGTGAAGCGGGTGGTGTCGATGTCCTCGCTGCCGATGTAGTCGTTGTTGACGTACCTCAACGCGGGGGGAACCGGCCGGCTGTCCCGGTCGAGGTAGTCCTGGACGCTGGGCCCGGGACACCGCGCCGTGCCCAACTCCGACGTTTCGTCCATGTTCTCTCCTCCGGCAGAAACTTTAGAGTGAGTGTAGTTATTAGTCCCGGCCGGGAGCAACACTCACGACGCCGTCCAAGCCATCAGAGAACCCGGTTACGAGGGTGTCGGCATTGCCCACCTTGAATTCGTTACGAACGGCCCCCTCCCCAAGTCCGTCGGAGCGTGTCACACTCCGTCGCACCCGAGGCTGTAGAGCCTCACAAGTTTCTCCATGGCCTGGGGCAATGTCTGCCCCGTGTCGGCCACAGCGTCGCCGGGCTCTCCCGGCAGCCCGCGCCGTCCCCCACGACGGCGGTCCATACAGCCCACTCGATCACTGCACGTGCCGTCCCGACCCTGGGGCGACACAGGATCAGCCTGCACAGAGCCGACCGCCGCGGAAGCGCGAGCGACGCGGACCACGGCAGTCAGGCCCACACCACGGGAGTACTCAACGATGAGTTCCACACCCGGACGCGCGGTCCGTCGCGCGCTCACCGCGATCGTCCCCATCACCACTCTGCTCACCCTCGCGGCGTGCGGCACCGACGCGACTCCGGCCGCTGATTCCGCGAAGGCCACGGGTGCCGACTCCCCCGGCCTGACTGCGGCCAACAAGGCGGCGGAGGAATACTCCCAGCGCCCGACACAGATCCCCCTCACCGATCCGGTGGGCAAGAAGATCCCCAAGGGCAAGACGATCGACTACATCCTCTGCGGCGTCCAGTCCTGCAAGGACCTCGCCGACTTCTTCACCTCCGGCGCCGAGGAGCTCGGCTGGAAGGTGAACCAGATCGCCACCCAGGGCACCCCGGAGTCCGTCCAGGCCGCCTACGAGCAGTCCCTGCGCAACAAGCCGGACGCCGTCATCTCCTCCGGATTCCCGCGCGCCGTCTACGCCAAGCAGCTCGCGAAGCTGAAGAAGGCCGACATCCCCGTCATCCAGTCCAACGCGGACGACGTGCTGGGCGACGGCCTCTCCCTGCTGAAGAACGGCCCCGAGGAGGTCAAGACCAACGGCGAGATCCTCGCGTCGTGGGTGGTGTCGGACAGCAAAGCCAAGGCGAACACCGTCTATTTCAACCTCCCCGCGTACACCATCCTCAAGCCCGTTCAGGACGGCTTCGAAGGCAAGTACAAGGAATGGTGTGACGGCTGCGCGCTGGACGTCGTCGACGTGCCCATCACCGCGGTCGGCAAGGACATGCCGGACCGGGTGGTCTCGTACCTCCGCTCGCACCCAAAGGTGACCCACGTCGTCTACTCGCTCGGCCTGCTCAACGTGGGCGTCCCCGCCGCGCTGAAAACCGCCGGAATCACCACCACACGCACCATCGTCAACGTCGGTGACGCGCAGAACTACCAGTACATCGACAGCGGCCTCACCGACGCAGCGCTGGCCCTGAACTCCCACGAAATGGCGTGGATCATGGTCGACGCGCTGGCTCACCACTTCACCGGCCAGTCCATGGACACCGCCCAGAAGGCGGTGGTGACGAACATGCTGGTCACCAAGGAGAACCTCCCGTCGGCCGACGAGGACTTCCCGCTCATCGTCGACTACCAGAAGCAGTTCAAGGCGCTCTGGGGCAAGAGCTGACCGAACCGGGCCGCCGCCGGCAGCATGCCGGCGGCGGCACCTTTCGATGGATGGATGGAGTAGCGGTGCACGCTGATACGTCAACGGAGACGTGGCACGGGGCGGACGGGACGTCGGACGAGGCGGACCGGCCGGTGCTGCGGGTATCCGGGCTGTCGAAACGATTCGGTGGGACTCAGGCGCTGACGGATGTGGATCTCGACCTCGCGCACGGCGAGATCCACGCGCTGATCGGGCCCAACGGTTCCGGCAAATCCACCCTCATCAAGATCCTCGCCGGATACCACCACGCCGAGCCGGGAGCGGTCGCCGAACTCGACGGCGAACCTTTCGACCTGGGTCAGGTCACCGGCTCACGGCACGACCGGCTGCGCTTCGTCCACCAGGAGCTGGGGCTCGTGAACGAGCTGAGCGCGACGGACAATCTCGCGCTCAGCCGGGGCTTCGCCCGTACGGCGTTCGGCAACATCCGCTGGTCGGAGATGGAGCGCCGGACCACCGAACTCGTCGAGCGGTTCGGCCTCGGCATCGACGTGCGCCGGCCGCTGGCGATGGCCACCCCCGTCCAGCGCGCGGTGGTGGCCATCGCCGCCGCCCTGCAGGGCTGGGAGGGGCGCCGCGGCGTCCTGGTGCTCGACGAGCCGACGGCCGTACTGCCGCCCGGGGAGGTGGCCCGCCTCTTCGACATCGTGCGCGAGATCCGCGACGCCGGTGCCAGCGTCCTGTACGTCTCGCACCGCATGGACGAGATCTTCGCGCTCGCCGACCGGGTCACCGTGATCCGCGGCGGACGCCGGATCGCCACGCGCGCCGTCTCCGAGCTCACTCCCCGGTCGCTGGCGGAGCTGATGGCGGGCGAGGAGATGGAGACCGAGCACCGGCCGCAGGAACCCTCCGGTCCGGCCGAGGCCGTAATGGAGGTCCGCGACCTGTGCGCCGGACCCCTGCGCGGGGTCGGTTTCGACCTGGCGCGGGGCGAGCGGCTGGGCATCACCGGCCTGGTCGGCTCCGGCCACGAGATCGTGCCGTACGCGGTGTGCGGAGCGTATCGGGGCCCGGTGCGCGGAACGGTGCGGCTCCCGGAGCGCTCCGAGCGCTGGACCGACGTGAAGGACGCCGCCGCGCTGGCCATCCCGCTGGTCCCCGCGGACCGGGCCGGCGAGGGAGTGATCGGCGACTTCTCGGTCGCGGAGAACCTCACCCTGCCCCTGCTGGACCGGCTCCGCGCCCGGGCCGGACGGCTGCACCGGCGCCGCGAATCCTCGCTCGCCGAGGAATGGATCCAACGGGTGGGCGTGCGCACGGCGGGACGCGGCGCACGGATCACCACACTGAGCGGCGGCAACCAGCAGAAGGTCGTCATGGCCCGCTGCCTGGCCCAGCAGCCGCCGGTACTGGTGCTGTGCGAGCCCACGGCGGGCGTCGACATCGCGACCCGCCTCCAGCTCTATGACCTGATCGAGCGTCAGGCCGCTGACGGCATGGGCGTGATCGTGTCCTCCTCCGACACGGAGGACCTGCTCGCGCTGTGCACTCGCGTCCTGGTGGTGCGGGACGGCCGGATCGTGAAGGAGATCAGTGGCCGGGACATCACCGAGTCCGCGCTGGTGCATGCCATGGAAGGGACCGAGTGGTCCCTGGAAGGAACCGAGTGAAATGACATCCACCCCGACCCGAGCCGCCGAGCCGCAGACCACTTCACCGGACCTGCCCGCGGTGTCCGCCGTCAGCGCAGGGGGCACGCTCGGCCGACGCGCGACGGCCGCCCTCTCGTTCCGCAACGTCGGCGCCGTCTATGTGTGGCTGCTGATCGTCGTGCTCTTCTCCGTATGGGTGCCGGACACCTTCCCGACCGTCACCACGGTCAAGCAGGTCCTGAACGGCAACTCCGTGGCCGGGCTGGTGGCGCTCAGCGTGGTGCCTCCGCTGGCCGCGCGGGTCTTCGACCTGTCGGTCGCCTTCACCATGTCGCTCACCAGCGTGCTGACCGCCCACTTCCTGGTCTCCTCGGGCTTCGGCCCCACGACCTCGATCGCGTTGGCGATGACGGCGGCCCTGCTCGTCGGGGTGATCAACGGGGTCGTGGTGGTGATGCTGCGGGTCGACTCGTTCATCGCCACGCTGGCCACCGGCGCGCTGATCCAGTCCCTCATCACCATGGTGACCAACGACAGCTCCATCACCGGGGTCCAGCTGCTGGCCAAGCCGTTTTCGAGCATCGCCCAGCTGGACATGGGCGGCGTCACGCTGCCGGTGCTGTATCTGCTCCTCGCAGCGGTGGCCATCTGGTTCCTGCTGGAGCACACCGCCACCGGGCGCCGTCTGTACGCGACCGGGTTCAACGAGAACGCGGCACGTCTGCAGGGTGTGCGTACCGACCGGCTGCGCTTCATGACCCTGGTCACGTCCGCGCTGCTGTCCGGTTTCGCCGGAGTCGTCTTCGCGTCCTCCGTCGGGTCCGGGTCACCGACCGCCGGTACGCCGTATCTGCTGTCGGCCTACGCGGCGGCCTTCGTCGGAGCGACCCAGCTGCGTGCGGGCCGCTTCAACGCCTGGGGCACGGTGATCGCGGTCCTGCTGCTCGGCACGGGCATCACCGGGCTCGGGCTCGCCACCAGCGCGCAGTGGGCCACGAGCCTGTTCACCGGCTCGGTGCTGATCATCGCGCTGGTCCTCACGGGCGGGCGAATCTCGCTGCCGGCTGTGCTGCGCCGCCGGAGGTCGCCGTCGGTCGCCGACCCATCGGTCCCCGCCGTGGCTGATGGAGTACCCACCTCGGACAAGGAAGTCTGACATGAAGGCGGTTCAGTACCGCACGGTGGGAAGCGCGTGTGGCTGGACTCCGTAGGCGCTGAGGCGACCCTGGCGGTGGCCGCCGCGTCGCCGGCAGCGGCGGCATCGGCGGCTGGCTGCACCCTCGCGGTCGGCTTCGGCGGCGGCCTGCCGTTCGAGGGTCCGCCTCGGCGCCCTACTGGGGCAGCCGTGGTGAGCTCCTCGATGTGGTCGAGCTCGCGCGGCAGGGGCTCGTCTCCTCCCACGTCGGGACCTTCTCAGCCGTAGGGCCTCACAACAGGTTTCTTGTCGGCCTGGGGCAGCGTGTGCCCCGTCTCGGCCATAGCGCCGCCCGCCTCCTCGGCGGCCCGCGCCGTACCCCACGACGGCGATCCACACACCCCGCTCGATCACCTGAGCGTGCCGCTCCGGCGTGGGCGGCACAGGATCCGCCTGTACTGAGCCGGCCGCCGCGGACGCGGGAGCGACGCGGGCCACGGCAGCGCAGGCCCACACCACGGGAGTACTCAACGATGAGTTCCAGACCCGGACGCGCGGTCCGTCGCGCGCTCACCGCGATCGTCCCTGTCACCGCTCTGCTCGCCCTGGCGGCGTGCGGCGCCGACACGACTCCGGCCGCCGATTCCGCCAAGGCGACGGCTGCGGACTCCCCCGGCCTCACCGCGGCCCGGAAGGCGCTGGCGAAGTACTCGGAGCGTCCCACCACGATCCCCGTCACCGAACCGGTGGGCAAGAAGATCCCCGCGGGCAAGAAGATCGACTTCATTCTCTGCGGCGTGCAGTCCTGCGAGGACCTGGCCGACTTCTTCACCGCCGGGGCAAACCAGCTCGGCTGGAAGGTCGAGAGGATCCACACGCAGGGCACGCCGGAGTCCGTCCAGTCCGCCTACGAGAAGGTGCTGCGCAACAAGCCGGACGCCGTCGTCGCCTCCGGATTCCCGCGCGCGGTGTACGCCAAGCAGCTCGCGCAGCTGAAGGAGGCCGGTATCCCGGTCATCCAGTCGAACGCCGACGACGTGGTGGGCGACGGCATCGAGCTGCTGAAGAACGGGCCGAAGGACGTCGCCGTCCAGGGCGAGATGCTCGCCTCGTGGGTGGTGTCCGACAGCGGTGCCGAAGCCAACACCGTCTACTTCGACCTGCCCGCCTACACCATCCTCAAGCCGGTCAAGGACAGCTTCGCCGCCAAGTACAAGGAGTGGTGCGAGGGCTGCGCGCTGGACACCGTCGACGTGCCGATCACCTCGATCGGCAAGGACATGCCCGACCGCGTGGTGTCGTACGTCCGCTCGCACCCGAAGGTGACCCACATCGTCTTCTCGCTGGGCCTGCTCAACGTGGGCGTCCCGACCGCGCTGAAGACCGCCGGCGTCACCGACAAGAAGATCGCCGTGAATGTCGGCGACGCGCAGAACTACCAGTACATCGACAGCGGCCTGAGCAACGGCGCGATGGCACTGAACTCGCACGAGACCGCCTGGCTCCAGGTCGACGCGCTGGCCCGCCACTTCACCGGCCAGTCGATGGAGGTGGACCAGAAGGCGGTGCTGCCCAACATGCTGATCACCAAGGACAACCTGGTCGCCACTCTTGAGGAGTTCCCGCTCGTCGAGGACTACCAGGCGCAGTTCAAGGCGCTCTGGGGCCTGAGCTGACCGACCCGGCCCCGCCGCCGGCAACGGGCCGGCGGCGGGGCCGTTCGAAGGAGGGAGCAGCGGTGCACGCTGACATGCCAACGGAGACCACGAAGCCACCGCAGGCAACACGAAGGCCGCCCGGGACCGATGAGAGCGACCGGGCCGTGCTGCGGGTGTCCGGGCTGTCGAAGCGATTCGGCGGAACCCAGGCGCTCAAGGACGTCGGCCTCGACATCGCGCACGGCGAGATCCACGCGCTGATCGGGCCCAACGGCTCCGGCAAGTCCACGCTCATCAAGATCCTCGCCGGTTACCATCACGCCGAGCCCGGAGTGGTCGCCGAACTCGACGGCGAGCCTTTCGACCTGGGCCAGGTCACCGGCTCGCGGCACGACCCGGGGGGATGGGTCGCCCTTCCCCCTGTGCTGCGCCGCCGTAGGTCGCCGTCGGTTGCCGATCCCTCGGTCACCGCCGAAGCTGACCAGGGGCGCACCCCGGACCAGGAGGTATGGCAGTGAAGGCAATTCAATACCGGACGATCGGCAGCCCGCCGGAGGTCGTCGAGGTTCCGGTGCCCGAGCCGGGCCCGGGCCAGGTGCTGCTGAAGGTGACGGCCGCCGGCCTGTGCCACTCCGACCTCGCGGTCATGAGCTGGCCGCAGGAGCAGTTTCCCTATCCGTTGCCGATGACGCTCGGTCACGAGGGTGTCGGCACCGTCGCGGCCCTGGGCAGCGGGGCCACCGGGGTGGCGGAGGGCGACGAGGTGGCGGTGTACGGCCCGTGGGGCTGCGGCCGCTGCCGCACGTGCGCCGAGGGCAGGGAGAACTGCTGCCCGCACGCCGCCGGGCTCGGCATCATGCCGCCCGGGCTCGGCTCCCCGGGCGCGCTCGCGGAGTACATGGTGGTGGACTCACCGCGCCATCTGGTGCCGCTGAACGGACTGGACCCGGTACAGGCCGCGCCGCTCACCGACGCCGGACTGACGCCGTACCACGCGATCCGCGCCTCCCTGCCCAAGCTCGTGCCGGGCAGTACGGCGGTGGTGATCGGCGTCGGTGGCCTGGGCCATATCGCCGTACAGCTGTTGCGTGCCCTCACCCCGGCCCGGGTGGTCGCCCTCGATGTGAGCAAGGAGAAGCTGGAACTGGCGCTCACCGTCGGGGCCCACGAGGCGCTGGTCTCCGACGGCGGGGCGGCGGCTCGGGTGCGGGAGCTGACCGGCGGCATCGGGGCCGAGGTGGTGCTGGACTTCGTCGGGGCCGAGGCGACCCTGGCGGTCGCCGCCGCGTCGGTGGCGGTGGCGGGCGATGTGACCGTCGTCGGCATCGGCGGAGGCACGCTCGCGGTCGGGTTCGGCGGTGGTCTGCCGTTCGAGGTGTCCGCGTCGGCGCCCTACTGGGGCAGCCGGAGTGAGCTCATCGACGTGGTCGAGCTCGCGCGGCAGGGGCTCGTCTCCTCCCACGTCGAAACCTTCTCGATCGAGGACGCGCCGCTGGCGTACGAGCGCCTGCATGCCGGGGAGATCAACGGGCGTGCGGTGGTGCTGCCGCACGGGTGAGTGGGGGGCGCGGTCGTGGTTTTTCGCCCCCGCCGCCCCTACCCGTCCCATCCTTCTGGGGCTCCGCCCCAGACCCCGCTCCTCAAACGCCGGAGGGGCTGACTTCCAGCCCGTCCAGCGTTTGAGGACGAGGCCCGTTCAGGACCGCAGCGCAAACGCCGGAGAGGCTGACTTCCAGCCCGTCCGGCGTTTGAGGACGAGGACCGTTCAGGGCCGACAGCGGGGGTCTGGGGGCGGCAGCCCCCAGGGGACGGGAATGGGTGGGGGCGGCGGGGGCGAGAACTCACCGAACCGGCACCCCCGCACCCACCATCCGCTCCACGCACCGCCCCAGCACCGTCAGGAACTCCGGCGTCTCCCAGGGCCCCAGGTCCACTCGCCCCGTGTCGTCCACGCCCAGGTCCTGCACGTCGTACCGTCCCCGGCAATGGCCGAGGGTGAAGTAGCAGACCTCGCCGAGGCCGTGCCGCTTCAGGTAGAGAACCGGACGGGGCGCTTCGTCGAGCGCCGCATCCCTCTCGGCGAAACCCCGGCACGGCCCGGTGTACTCGGCGTGCAGCAGCACCTCCAGCTCGCCGTGCAGCTCGCACACGTACAGCTCATCCGTCACCGTGAACGGCTCGATCCCGGCGACCAGCGGATGCTCCGGCCGGGTCACGCGTACCTCGTACGGCGCGATCGGCGGATGGGCCAGGAACTGGCTGCCGAGCACCCCGGCCAGCTCCCCGAGGAGCCGCGGTGTGGTGAACACCCGCGGCCCGCCGTCGGCCGGCGCCTCGATCACCGAGATTGGTGCCGTGCAGGGCGAGCCAGCGCCCGCCCCGCTCGACGAAGCGTGCCAGCGCGGCCCTTTCGGAGGGACGGGGCCGCACGTCGCAGGTGTAGGTCACCAACAGGTCGGCCTGTTCCAGGGCGGGTACGCAGTCGTAGTCCTCGTACACCCGCGTGCGGACCCGTGAGTGATCGCCCAGCAGGTCCAGCAGCCGCAGCCGCGCGTAGTCGAAGTCGTGCCACCTCCCGCCGCAGACCAGTACGGCGTCCAGGCGGCCGGCCGGGCCCGCCACAGCTCAGTACTGGACGCGGGTGAGCAGCCCGCCGTCCACCACGAGGTTGACACCGACGCAGAAGGAGCCGGTCCGGCCGAGCAGGAAGGCCACGGCCGCGGCCACGTCCTCCGCGGTGCCGTAGCGGCCGATCGGCAGCTTGGCGAGGACCTCTTCGTACACCTCCGGGCGGCTGGTGCGGATGGTCTCCCAGGCGCCGCCGGGGAAGTCGATGGGGCCGGGCGAGACGGTGTTGACCCGGATGCCCTTCGGGGCGAGGGCGTGGGCGAGGGCGGAGGCGTGCTGGACGACGGCCGCCTTCAGGGCGGAGTACGAGTTGGCTCCGGCCGGACGGGCGGTGTCGGAGGCGTTGGTGGTGCCGATCGCCACGACGGCGGCCCGGTCGGAGGCCTCCAGATACGGCAGGGCCGCCTCGACGAGTCCCGCGAACGGGATCAGGTCGCCGCGCAGGCTGGCCTCCCACGACTCGGGGCCCTTGACGTTGCCCGCCGAGACGTTGGACACCAGCAGGTCCAGGCCGCCGAGTTCAGCGGCCGCCCGCTCCACGAAGCCCGCGAGCGCGGCCGGGTCGGTGACGTCGACCGGCTCGGCGAACACGGTCGCTCCCTCGCCGCGCAGTTCGGCGGCGGCCTTGGCGAGGGCCTCCTCGCCACGGGCGCACAGTGCGAGGGCACAGCCCTCGGCGGCCAGCGTCCCGGCGATCGCCCGGCCGATGCCCCGGCTCGCTCCGGTCACCAGCGCGTTCGCACCTGTCAGTCCCAGATCCATCGATGTCACTCCTCAGTCGTTGCGGGTGTCGCTGTTGCGGGTGTCGCTGTTGCGGGTGTCATGCCACCCATGGCTCAGTTGCCGGACAGTTCGGAGAACGGCACCTTGTCGACCCGCGGCTCGCCCGGCAGCTTCAGCACCCGCTCGCCGATCAGGTTGCGCTGGATCTGGTCGGTGCCGCCGGCCAGCCGGTAGCCGGGGGCGCCGAGGAGGTGTTCGGTCCAGGCGAAAGTGCCCGGCTCGCCGGTGTCGGCGGTGATCCGGGCGCCCATCAGTTCGGCGGCTGCCTGGCCGGTGCGGGTGAGCAGGTCGGATGCCATGAGCTTGGTCAGCGAGGCTTCGGGGCCCGGCCGTCCGCCGGCCGCGCTCGCCCGGGCGACGCGGTCCACAGTGGCGGCGCGCAGCGCGCTGCGCACGTACAGGTCGGCGAGGCGCTGGCGTACCAGCGGGTCCCCGGTCCGGTTCAGGGAGCGGGCAAGGGCGAGTACGTCGTCGAAGGTGCCACCCTTGCGCCGGTTCCCGGAGCCGGAGGCGGTGCGCTCGAAGGCGAGGGTGGCGTTGGCGACCTCCCAGCCCTGGCCGGGGCGGCCGATCCGCAGCCCGTCGGGGACGCGTACGCCGCTCAGGAACACCTCGTTGAAGGAGGCGCCGCCGCTCATCTGGCGGATGGGGCGGATCTCCACGCCCGGGCTGTCCATGGGGACCAGGAAGGCGGTGATGCCGGCCTGTTTGACGACATTGGGGTCGGTACGCGCGAGCAGCAGGCCGTACTCGGCGAACTGGGCGCCCGAGGTCCACACCTTCTGGCCGTCGATCACCCACTCCTCGCCCTCGCGCCGGGCGCGGGTGCGCAGGGCGGCCAGGTCGGAGCCGGCGCCGGGTTCGCTGAAGAGCTGGCAGGCCAGCAGATCCGTACGGAGGAAGGCGCGGGCGTACGTCTCGCGCTGCTCGGGCGTCCCGAACAGGGAGACGGACATCGCGACCAGCCGCACCGTGACGCTGATCAGCTCGGTGGACGGCGGTACGTCGAACTCCGCCTCCTCCTGCGCGAAGAGGGCCGCGTGGGCGGCGGTCAGGCCCTGGCCGCCGTTCTCCGTGGGCAGGGTGAGGGCCTGGTAGCCGGCGTCGTGCCGGGCTCGCTCGTAGGCGCGGCGGCGGTCGAGCAGCCGCCGCTCCTCTTCGTCCGTGAGGTTGTGGAAGACGGCGAGCTCGGCGGCGGTGTGAGCGGTGGTCTCGGCTGCCCGCCGGGGTTCGAGCGTCGTGGCAAGCCACTGCCGGACCTCACCCCGCCACTCGTTCACGTTCGGTTGGGGCATGGTGACCTCCTCGGCACACGGGTCGGACGGCACTTGCCGGACTGCACTTACCAGACGGCTGCTTCAGTAACAGCGGCTCGGAGCGGAGCAGCACACCTGCCCAACGAGGGTGAGTGCCTCCGGCTCGGGTCAGAGTGTTCCGTACTTTCTTGATAAACGCTACAGTCTTGGCGTCGCCTCTCCCACCTGCCCGGCCGCTGGGCAGACGGGGTGCACCCGGTGGAGCGAGAGAGACGACGGACCGAGGAGCGCCGGAGGATCCATGTCCCTACAGCCACTCGACCTGCGTGCCCGCGAACTGCCGAACGCGACCGCCCTGGCCGACGACACCGAGAGCCTGTCCTGGTCCCGGCTGGCCGACCAGGTGGCACGCGTGACCGGTCGCTTCCTGGAGGTCGCGCCCGAGCCGGAGGACCGGGTCGCCGTCCTGGGCGACAACGCCGTGGCCACGCTGGTGGCCCATCTCGCCGGTCTGCGGGCCGGCGTCGGCACGGTGGCCGCCTCCCGGCAGCTGACCGCCCGGGAACTGGTCGACCTGCTCACCGACGCGGGCGCCAAGGCGGTGATCAGCGGCCCGGCGGGCGAGTCGGCCGCCCGGCAGGCGGGCGCGGAACTCGGCCTCCCGGTCGTCGTGCACGGAACGCCGGCCAAGGACGACGCCATCGACTGGACGCAGTGGCTGGCCGACGCGGAACCGGTACCGGTGCCCGTCGGCCGCCCCGCCCGCCCGCCGTTGGTCTACACATCGGGCACCACGGGACGTGCCCGCGGCACCGAGGTGCGCTGGGTGCAGGGACCGGTGACGGACAGCGCCGCGTACCTGGAGGCGGTGGCCGCCCGCCCCGGCTTCCCGCCGGGACCGCACCTGGTGTGCGGTCCGCTCCAGCACAACGGGCCGCTCACCTCGCTGCGCCATCTCGCGGCCGGCCGCCCGGTGGTGATCCTCGGCAGGTTCGACGCCGAGTCGTTCCTGCACCGCGTGGAGCGCTGGCGGGTCACCTCCTCGGTGATGGTTCCGACCCACTTCACCCGCCTGCTCACCCTGCCGGCGGAGGTGCGCGAACGCTACGACGTCTCCAGCCTGATGCAGGTCGCTCACACCGGCTCCGCATGCCCCCCGGAGGTGAAGCGGTCCATGATCGACTGGTTCGGTCCGGTGCTGACCGAGTCGTACGGGGCCAGCGAGGCCGGCACGGTCGCGCGCATCAACAGCACCGAGTGGCTGGAACACCCCGGTTCGGTCGGGCGCGTCCAGTCCCCCTTCGACGTCCTCGTGACCGGCGACGACGGCAGCCCCCTGCCCGCCGGGGAGCTCGGGCTGCTGGCCTTCCGGGCGCCGGAGGGCCGCGGCGTGCGCTACCACGCGGACGAGGAGAAGACCAAGGCCGCCTACGTCGCCCCCGGCGTCTTCACCCTCGGCGACATCGGCTACGTCGATCCGGACGGCTACATCTTCATCACCGACCGGGCCGCGGACGTCGTGGTGTCCGGCGGGGTGAACCTGTACCCGGCGGAGAGCGAGGCGGTGCTGCGCGAGCACCCGGGGGTCGCCGAGGTGGCGGTCATCGGCGTGCCCGACCCGGACTTCGGCGAGTCGCTGCGCGCCCTGGTCGTCGTGACCGAAGGCAGCGGGCCGGAGGACGGCGAACTGGACACGTTCTGCCGCGAGCGGCTGGCCGCGTACAAGTGCCCGAAGTCGTACGAGGTCGTCCCCGAGCTCCTCCGCAACGCCATGGGCAAGCTCGACAAGCGGGCGATGCGCCGCCCGTACTGGGACTCCGACCGGACGATCGCCGGCTGAGCACCGCCATTCCCCCTCACTCCTCGTACCAAGGACGCTTCATGACGGAACTTCTGCTCGTCCGGCACGGCCTGCCCGTCTCGGGCGTGTTCGACCCGAAGCTGTCGCCGGAGGGCGTCGCCCAGGCCGAGCGCCTCGCCCCATGGCTGGCGGACGAAGGCATCGACGCCCTCTACACCAGTCCGTACCAGCGCGCCCGTGAGACGGCGGCGCCGCTCGAACGGCTGACGGGCATGACCGCCACCGTGCTGGACGACCTGCGCGAGTGGGACACCGACGTCTCGCACCCCTACACCCCGCCGGAGCAGATCCTCCCGGACGACCCCCGGTCGGTGGCGCTGTCCGAGGGACGGTACGAGGACTTCGTACCGGACCTGGACTGGGACGCCTTCCGGGCCCGGGCGGTGGGCGCCATGAACACCATGCTGGACGCCCACCCCGGCGAGCGGATCGCGGCCGTGTGCCACGGCGGAATCACCAACACGTACCTCGCGACCGTGCTCGAGATCCCCCGGATGTTCTGGTTCCACCCCGGCTACACCTCCGTCAGCAGGGTGCGGCGGATGCCCGGGGGCCGGATCGTCCTGCACTCGGTGAACGAGACCGCCCACCTGGTCGCGGAACGTTCCGTAGACGCCGTCCTCTGATCCGCTGATCCGCCCACATCCACAGGAGGTCCCGGACATGCCCGGATCCGTCATCGTCGCCGGAGCGAGAACGCCCGTCGGCAAGCTCATGGGTGGGCTGAGCAGCCTGTCCGCCGCCGACCTCGGCGCCCACGCCATCCGCGCCGCGCTGTCCGCGGCGCTGCTGGACCCGGCCGCCGTGGAGGCCGTCGTGATGGGCCATGTCGTCCAGGCCGGGGCCGGTCCCAACACGGCCCGGCAGGCCGCGGTGGCCGCCGGCATCCCGTTCGCCGTACCGGCGAGCACCGTCAACAAGCTGTGCCTGTCCGGGCTGCACGCCATCGCCCTGGCCGATCTCATGATCGCCTCGGGGCGCCACGAGGTGGTCGTGGCGGGCGGCATGGAGTCCATGTCCGGCGCCCCGCATCTGCTGCGCGGGTCCCGCACCGGCTGGAAGTACGGGGCGACGACCGTCGAGGACGCCCTCGACCGCGACGCGCTGACCTGCGCCTTCGACGGGGTCTCCATGGGCGCGGCCACCGAGCGCTACCAGCGGCCCTTCGCGTTCACCCGCGAGGAGCAGGACGAGTACAGCGCGCTGTCGCACGAGCGCGCCCACCGCGCCCAGGAGTCCGGCGCGTTCGCCGCGGAGATCGCCCCGGTCACGGTGGCCGGGCGCCGGGGCGAGACGGTGGTGGAGGCCGACGAGGGCATCCGGCCGCAGAGCACCGCTCAGAGCCTCGGGCGTCTGAAGCCGGCCTTCTCCTCCGAGGGCACGATCACCGCGGGCAACGCGTCCCAGCTGTCCGACGGAGCAGCGGCCGTCGTCGTGATGAGCGCGGACCGCGCCCGCCGGGAAGGCCTGACCCCGCTCGCCGAGATCGGCGCCTACGGCACCGTCGCGGGCCCCGACCCCTCGCTGCTCGTGCAGCCGGCCGGCGCCATCCGCGACGCCCTGTCCCGGGACGGCCGGCTGAAAGCCGCCGACCTCGACCTGTTCGAGATAAACGAGGCGTTCGCCGGGGTGGCCCTGGCCTCCGTCCGGGAACTGGACATCCCCCTGGACAGGGTGAACGTCAACGGCGGCGCGATCGCTCTCGGCCACCCGGTCGGCATGACCGGCGCCCGGCTCGTCCTGACCCTCGCCCAGGAACTGCGGCGGCGCGGCGGCGGCACCGGGGCCGCGGCCCTCTGCGGAGGCGGCGGCCAGGGCGACGCGCTGCTGCTGCATGTACCGGGCGTCTGAGGCTCCGGCCTCCCGCCTTCGTCCCCCACCCGTACGAGACTCAGGTTGACGCACATGACCAACCAACCGCTCCAGGTCCTCCGGAGCCCCGAGGCGCCGCAGTCCCAGGCGGACCCCGGCGAGGCGACTCTCGTCGTGGACGCCCGCATCGATGCCGCCGACGGCGTCGTCTCCCTCGTCCTGCGCCACCCGGACGGCGATCCGCTCCCGGCCTGGACGCCGGGTGCCCACATCGACGTGCTGCTGGACAACGGCCTCATCCGTCAGTACTCGCTGTGCGGGCAGCCGGCCGACCGAGCGGCCTGGCAGATCGCGGTGCTGCGCGCACCGGACGGCCGCGGCGGCTCCTCGTACGTCCACGACCGTCTCGCGCAGGGCTCGGCCGTGCGGGTGCGCGGACCGCGGAACAACTTCCCGCTGCGCCCGGCCGAGCACCACCTCTTCATCGCGGGCGGGGTCGGTATCACTCCGATCCTGGCGATGGTGGAGGCCGCCGAGGCCGCGGGAGCCGACTGGCGCCTGTTGTACGGCGGCCGTACCCGCGAGTCCATGGTGTTCCTCGACCGCCTCGCGCCCTACGGGGACCGGGTGCTGATCCGGCCGCAGGACGAGTACGGCCTGCTGGACCTCGCCGCCTTCATCGGCTCGCCCCGCGCGGGCACGCTGGTGCACGCCTGCGGTCCCGAGCCGCTGCTCCGGGCCGCGCAGGAGCAGTGCGCCGGCTGGCCCTCCGGCACGCTGGGCGTCGAGCGGTTCGCCCCCGTCCAGCCAGCGGTCGAGGCCGCACCGGCCGACGCCTTCGAGGTGGTGCTCGCACGGTCGGGGCGCACGCTCACCGTGCCGCCCGACCGATCGGTGCTCGAAGTGGCGGAGGAGGCGGGTGTACCGGTGCTGTTCTCCTGCCGGGAAGGCACCTGCGGCACCTGTGAGACGGAGGTACTGGAAGGTACGCCGGACCACCGGGACTCACTGCTCGACGAGGACGAACGGGCCGCGGGCGACACCATGCTGATCTGCGTCTCGCGTTCCTGCGGCCCCCGGCTGGTGCTCGACCTCTGACCTCCACGGACCGGCTCCCGTTTGGCGCCGGAAGGCGTCCGTGCTGCGGCATTCACCACCCCTGCGAGGAAGCGGGCGCCGGGCTGCCTACGGAGAAGTAGTGGCGTCCCCTCTCGCCGGCCATCATCCACAGGGCCGCCACATCGATACCGGCGATCACGAACACCGCGAGGCTGGGCGCCCCGGCGACCAGCGAGCCGAGGGAACCGAGGACCGTCCCCAGCGACACGAAGGCCAGGCACACGATGAGCACCACACGGACCCAGGCCCGGCGCTTCCGTGCCAGGACGACGCAGACGGCCTGGAGCGCCGCCAGCCCCCAACAGAACAGGGCCACGAACCAGGCCGTGGCCATCGGCATGAGCAGGTCCTGCCCGTGCTCCTGCTTGCTCTGGTTCTCCTCGACGACTGCCCAGCCGCCGAAGACCGTGCCGAGCGCGTGCGCGGTGACGATCACAAGAACGAAGATGAGGGCCCCGGGCATGCGCTGTGCCGTCGGCGGATCGGACGGACCGGCCGGACCGGGCTGATACGGGGAGTTCTGCATGGCCGATCACCTCACGCTTTGATGAAGCCGCGCACGTGGTCCGAGGTCCACTCGACGGCGACGTCGTGCCACTGCGACAGGTCCACGCCGCACTGTCGCGCGCACTCCTGCTGCACGGGCACGCCTTCCGGGTGCGGGTAGTGCAGGAACGCCTCGGCGCACGGCTCGCCCGGGGCGCCGTTCTCCAGGCCCGTACGGCGAGGCGAGCCAGCCGCTGTCGCCGTTCGCCTCACCGGTCATGCGCAGTACGTCGCCGACGACCCGGGTGGTGACGCTCGCCTATGTGAAGGCGTGCGGCGGCGACGTGATCGAGTGGGAGCGGCGCGGGCGCGAGGCGTCGGCCGAGGTGGCCGCCGAGTCCGCCGACGACGAGGGCTCCCGACCGCCGTACCGCGGTCTGACCCGGTTCGAACCGGGCGACGCCGAGCTGTTCTTCGGCCGCGACCAGCTCGTGGAGCGGCTGAGCGAGCTGAACCGCAAGCATCGCTTCACCGCCGTCTTCGGCCCTCCGGCAGCGGCAAGTCCTCGCTGTTGCGCGCCGGCCTGATTCCCCGGCTGCGCACGCCGGTCGAGGGGGAAGCGGAGGTGCCTCCCGCGGCCGTACGGATCCTCACCCCCGGTGCGGACCCGCTGCGCACACACGCCGACCGGATCGTGCCCGTACCCGGCAGCGACGCCGACACCTGGCTGATCGTCGACCAGTTCGAGGAGCTGTACACCCTCGGCGCCGGCCCGGCCGACCGGGACACCTTCATCGACCGCCTCGTCGCCGCCACCGACGCCGACAGCCGGCTGCGCGTCGTCATCGCGGTGCGGGCCGACTTCCTCGGCCGCTGCGCCGAACACCCCGGTCTCACCGCCGCGTTGCAGAACGCCACGCTGCTCGCCGGGCCGATGAGCCGCGCGGAGCTGCGGGAGGCCATCGTCCGCCCGGCCGCCGCGGCCGGCCTGATCGTCGAGCGCTCCCTGACCGACCGGCTCCTGGACGAGGTGGAGGGCGCCCCGGGCGGCCTGCCGATGATGTCGCACGTCCTGCTGGAGACCTGGCGCCACCGCAGCGGCCGCGTCCTGACCGAGACCGCGTACGAGGCGGCCGGCGGGCTGCACGGAGCCGTCGTCCGTACGGCCGAGCAGGTGTACGGCGAACTCACCGCGCCGCAGGCGGAGTTGGCTCGCCGTATCCTGCTCCGCCTGGTCGCCCCGGGCGACGGCACACCCTCCCCCACTCTCGGCTTCGCTCAAGCGGGGGGACCCCCGTCCCGTCGCCCCACCGAGCACGCGGAACTCGGCTTCGGCAGCCCCGCCGACACCCGAGTGGTACTGGAACGCCTGGTCCGTGCCCGTCTCATCACCTTCGACGACGGCACGGTCGACCTCGCCCACGAAGCCCTCATCACCGCCTGGCCCCGCCTGCGCGCATGGATCGACGCCGAACGCGACCGGCTGCGCGTCCACCGCTCGCTCTCCGAGGCGGCCCGCACCTGGCAGGCACTCGGCCAGGAGAACGCCGCCCTCTACGCCGGCTCGCGCCTGGACGCCGCCCGCGACGCCTTCCCGCGCGACCTCGCACCGCAGGACCGCCCCGGCAACGAACTGACGCCACTGGAAAGGCAGTTCCTCACCGCCTCGCTCCGGCGCCGGTACCGCACCGCTCGAGTGCGCCGCACGGTCGTGGCCGTACTCGCCGCGCTCACCCTGATCGCCACCGGCACCGCCGTCGCCGCCCTCCAGGCGCGCGCCACCGCGCAGGCCGAACGGGACGACGCCGTCTTCGGCCGGCTCACCGCGGAGGCCGACCGGGTCCGCGACACCCACGCCGGGCTGGCCGCCCGGCTCGACGTCGCCGCGTACCGCATGCGCTCCACGCCGGACCTGCGGCCCCGGTTGACCTCGGACGCGGGCCGGGTGCTGGCCACCCGGCTGCCGGGCCACGACGGCATCGGCAGCTCCGTGGCGTACGCGCCCGACGGCCGCACGCTCGCCGGCGGCGGCCATGACGGCACGGTCCGGCTGTGGGACACCGGCACGGGGAGGCCCCTGGACGAACCGCTGCGACTGAGCACGGGACCGGTCGGCGCGGTCGCCTTCTCCCCGCCTGATGTCGACCTGCTGGTCGCCACCGGGAAAGGCGGCGGCCTCCAACTGTGGGACGTACGAGACCGGTTGCGGCCCCGTGCCGTCGGCCGGCCGCTGGTGAGCCACGACGAGGAGAACGTCGTCTCCGTCGCGTTCGCCCCTGACGGCCGGACGCTGGCCACCGCCGGCGACGACGGGACTGTACGGCTGTGGGACGTGCGCGACCCGGCCCGTGCCGAGCCCTACGGCCAGGAACTCACCGGGCATCTCGACACCGTCACCTCCGTCTCGTTCAGCCCGGACGGCGACGCCCTCGCCTCCGCCGGCTACGACCTGACGGCCCGGGTGTGGACCCTGGACACGGACCGCGCGGCGGACCACGTCTGCGACCGCACCGGCGGCGTCCTCACCCGCGCCGAATGGGAGGAACACCTGCCGCAACTCGGCTACCGGGCTGTGTGCGAGGGGCGTTAGGGGCGCTCAGGGAACGGTGAACTCCAGCACGGCACCTTCCTTGTTCTGCGCGACGATGGTGACCTTCAGATCGTCGCCCCACTTGGCCACACCGCCCTGGCCGCCGAGCCGCATCACGGAGCTGGGCGTCTCGAAGGTGACGGAGTCGTCCCCCGGGGTGACATGCACCTCCACCCCGTTCGCCGTGATCCACTCCGGCGAGGTCACCAGGACCTCGCACGCGCCGTCCGAGCACGCGTCGGTGTTCTTCCCGTCCGCCGCCTTGGGCAGCGGGCCGGTGGGGTCGGGCGTGGCCGGGGCGGTCTCCTCGGTGGGCTTCCAGCCCGGAGCGCACTGCTCGGCGCTCTTGTACGCGGCCGCGAGCTGCGGGTCCTTCTTGGTCAGCGCGAGCAGGTCCGGTCGGGGCGAGGTGAGGGACTGGACGAGCTTGTCGACGCCCGCGGCACTGCCTTCCGCGTCGTCAAAGGCCGCGCTCGGGGACACACCGTCCAGTTCGGTCACGACGCCGTTCACCTTCTTCAGCCAGGCGTCGAGCAGCCGGTCGGCCGCGGGAACCCCCGACCGGTCGAGGGCCTCCAGGTCGCTTTCCACGTCCTCCACCGCCGACGGTGTGCCGGAAAGGTAGCTGACTGAGAGGACTTCCGGGGACAGATCGTCCTCGGCCGCCTGCCGGATCTCCTTCAGATCCGTGGCGCTGTCCGTCCGCAGCTCCTTGATTGCGGTCGTCGACTCGCACATGCCGCCGACCCACTCCACCAGTTCCTCGGACGGCGGCCGGGTCGGCGTCGGCGCGGCTGATCCCTTGTCGTTGCCGGACGCGTCGGCCTTCTCGTCCGCCCCGCCCCCGCAGCCGCCGAGAGTCAGGACCAGCCCGGCGGCCACCACGACGACGCTCCCTCTCTTGACCATCCAACTACCTCTCTCCGTGCTGTGACCCCGTCTTCGCGGGCCGGACGCCGGCACCGTGGGTCCAGTTCAGCGCGGCACGGATTGTTCAGTCACCCGGTCCGCCGCAGTGAACAACGCCGGTGACCGCGCAGAAGCCACGGCAGAGGCAGGAGGTTCTCGTCGGCGTTCCGACGGCGACCGCCCTACCAGGGCACCGAGCCCTGGTCGTCGGTGAAGGTGCCGGTGGGTCCGTCGGCGGGGACGGTGGCCATCCGGACGGCGGCCACGGCGCCCTGGGCGGCGGTGCGGTGGCCGGAGTGGTTGTTCAGGTCGGTGGCGCAGTAGCCGGGGCAGACGGCGTTGACGAGGATGCCGTCGGGGTGCAGATCCCTGGCGTACTGGACGGTCAGGGCGTTGAGGGCGGTCTTCGACGGGACATAGCCGACGGCGAGGGGGAGGTCGGCGGCGCTGAGTCCGGCGTAGACCACGGCGGCGATCTCCGGATCCGTCCCGGCGGCCAGTGAACCGGCGCTGCTGGAGACGTTGACAACGCGCGGGGCGCTCGACCGGCGCAGCAGCGGCAGCAGGGCGTTGGTGACGGTGATGACGCCGAAGAAGTTGGTGTCGAAGATGCGGCGGATGACGTCGAGGTCGGCGGAGCGGGGCCGCTGGGCGGCCAGGTCGCTCCCCGGGGGACGGGCCACGCCCGCGTTGTTGACCAGCGCGTCGAGCCGGCCGTGCCGGGCCTCGACCGCGTCGGCGGCCGCGGCGGCAGAGGCGGGGTCGGTCACGTCGAGCACGACGGAGGTGGCGTCGGCGCCGGTGGCGCGCAGTTCCGCGGCGGCCTTCTCACCGAGCTCGGCGCTGCGGGCGCCGATCACGACGATGTGCCCGAGGGCGGCGAGCTGCGCGGCGATCTCGCGGCCGATGCCCTTGTTGGCGCCGGTGACCAGAGTGATCATGGTGTCGTTCATGACTCCATGACGCCATGGTGCGGTCCGCGCAGGCCAACACCGATGTGGTCTCGGTCGATACTCTGCGGGTATGGACGCAGTGGAGACGCGGGAGCTCACGTATTTCGTTGCCGTCGCCGAGGAGTTGCACTTCGGCCGCGCGGCCCGGCGGCTCGGCATGGCGCAGCCGCCCCTGTCTCGCGCCATCCAGCAGTTGGAGCGGCGGATGGGCGTGGTGCTGCTGGAGCGCACGAGCCGCGGGGTGACTCTGACGCCCGCGGGCCTGGTCTTTCTCGCGGAGAGCCGCAAGGCACTCGACGCGGTCTTTGCCGCGGTGCGGCGGGCGCAGCGGGCGGGGCAGGTCGCGCCGCGGCTGATGGTGGCGATGAAACCCGACGGGGACGCGGGCCTGTTGGAGCGGATCATGCCGGTGTACCGGCGGGGCCCTGATGCCGTCGAGGTGGAGGTGGTGGTGTGCGGGATCGGCGAGCAGGCGCGGATGCTGCGCGACGGGCGCGTCGACCTCGCGTTCCTGCACGCCCCGCACGACGACCTCAGTGGGTTCGACACCGAACTGCTGCTGACCCAGGACCATGTGGCGGTGCTCCCCCGTCACCACCGGCTGGCCGACCGCTCCGCCCTGGTGCGGGCCGACCTCGACGGCGAACCGGCCCCCCGCTGGCCCGGCCTGAGTCCGGAAGAGGCGAGCGGCCCGGAGGTGCGCGACTGCGGGCAGTTGATGCAACTGGTCGCACTGGGCCAGGTGGTCGCCGTGGTCCCGGAGTCGGTGCGGCGCCACGCGCGGGCGGACGTGGTGTGTGTGCCGGTGCTCGACGTGCCGCGGAGCTCGGTCCTGTTGGCGTGGCCCGAGCGGACGCGGTCGCGTGCGGTGGCCGCGTTCGTCCGGGCAGGCACGGAGGTCGCGGTCGCTGGTCCGGTGCTGGAGGCGGCGCGGCTCCCCGGGCGGGGATGACCGCGACCGGTTCCGGGAAGGCGCCTGCCGGACGACCCGGCGGCGCCCGTCCGGTCAGTCCTCGGAGACGGGCACCGGGAACAGCAGGCAGCTGCTGGTGGCGTGGGCGAGGAGGCGGTCCTGGGCATCGACCAGCGTGGCCTCGGCGAGGGCCGTCTGACGGCCCCGGTTCACGATCGTGCCGATGGCACGCACCCTGCCCGTGTCCACCGTGATCCGCTTCAGGAACTTCACGGTCAGGTCGAGCGAGGTGTACCCCATGCCGGGCGGGAGTGTGGACTGGACGGCGCAGCCCGCCGCGGAGTCGAGGAGGGTGGCGTAGACGCCGCCGTGCACGCTGCCGATGGGGTTGTAGTGCTCCTCCCCCGGCAACAGGGAGAACACCGCCCTGCCCTCTGCCACCTCGTCGAGGGTGAAGTCCAGGGTGGCGGCGACGGGCGGGCCCGGCAGCCGGCCCGCCTGCAGCTCCTGCAGGAGGTGCAGGCCGGAAGCGCGCCCGACGGCGGCCGCCGTGATCGCGGGGTCGCTCCACTCGTATGTGCGTGACCGTCCCATACCCCACTGCCTCCCAGCTGACTTCGTCAATCGAAGTTAGCCGTACGACGATGTGACTGTCAATGAGGAAGTCAGGCATGACGTGGTGATCAATCGACTCGTGCCGTTCGCTCCGTGCGCTCGTGGACCAGTCTCGGTGCACGCGTGGGCTGTCCGACTCGGCGTGGGCGTCCTAGCCTGTGCGACGCCGGCGTTCGGGGACCCGCCCTGTGCGGCCGGTGGTGAACGGGGCCGCTCCCCCCGACACTGACTACAGAGCCTCGCACGCCCCCGGCGGACGCACCCAGGAGATGACCCGTGAACTCCTTCTCCCCCGGCTTCCAGGGCCGAGCCCGACAGGTGGCCGACAAGCTGCCGCCCGGGCAGTACCCGACCGAGTCGTTCCCCGTCCTGTCGGCGGGCCCCACGCCCAAGGTCCCCGTCGAGTCGTGGCAGTTCACCGTGACCACCGAGACCGGCCGGACGCACGCGTGGACCTGGGACCAGATGATGGCCCTGCCCCAGCAGGAGACCGTGCAGGACATCCACTGCGTCACGCGCTGGTCGAAGTTCGACACACGGTGGCGGGGCGTGTCGCTGGACACCTTCTTCGAGGACGTCGAGACGGCCGCCGACTACGTCGTGGTCAGCAGCTACGGCGGTTACACCACGAACCTGCCGCTGGAGGATCTCCTGGACGGCCAGGCATGGCTCGTCCACACCTTCGACGACTTTCCGCTGTCGCCGGAGCACGGCGGCCCCGCCCGGCTCCTCGTGCCCCACCTGTACTTCTGGAAGTCGGCCAAGTGGGTGCAGGGCATCCAGCTCACCGACGAGGACGAACCCGGGTTCTGGGAGAGCGTCGGCTACCACAACTACGGCGACCCGTGGCGCGAGCAGCGCAACTGGGGCGACTGAGCGTGGCCGTCGTATGGCGCCGGGCGCGGCTGGTGGAGCGTGTCCCGCAGAACGCCACAGCCCGCACCCTGGTCTTCACCGTCCCCGGCTGGCCCGGCCACCTCCCCGGTCAGCATGTCGACGTGCGCCTGACCGCCGACGACGGCTACCAGGCCGTGCGCAGCTATTCGCTGGCCGCGCCCGCCGACGGCAACCGCGTCGAACTGGGGGTGCAGGCGGTGCCCGACGGGGAGGTCTCGCCGTATCTGGCCGACGCGCTGCCCGTGGGCTCGGAGGTGGAGGTGCGGGGACCGCTCGGGAACTGGTTCGTGTGGCGGCCGGGGCGGACCGAGCCGGTGCTCCTGGTGGGGGGCGGCTCGGGGGTGGTCCCGCTGACGGCCATGGTGCGCGCCCACCGCCAGTCGCTCTCGCGGGGCGCCTTCCACCTGCTGTACTCCGTGCGCAGTGCGGACGACGCCTGGTACCGCGAGGACCTCGCCGACGGGCACCCCGATCTTGACGTCCGCCTCGTGTACACCCGCAAGGCGCCGCCGGGCACCGCCCGCGCCCCGGGCCGGGTCACGGCAGCCGACCTGGCGGAGGCGACGGCCGGACTGCTGCCGGCGAGCCCCGTCTACGTCTGCGGCCCCACCGGGTTCGTCGAGGCGGTCGGCGATCTGCTGACCGGCCTGGGACGGGATCCGGCGACCATTCGCACCGAACGCTTCGGCTGACCCCGACGTTGGAGGACCTCGTGCCAGACACCGCCGCTCATCTCGATGGCAACTGCCTTGCCGGACCGCTCTCGGAGATCCTCTCCGTGGAAGCGACCGACGCCTGGTGGCGCTGCCCGGAGTGCGCCCGCTCGGGGCCGCTCGCCGAGTTGCACGTCTACGGCCCCGAGCCCGGTCTCACCGCCCGCTGCCCCGGCTGCGCGCACGTGGCGCTGCGGCTGGTGCGTGAGGAGCGGTATGTGTGGCTGACGCTGGGCGGGGGCGCCGGCGCGTTCCGTTTCGCCGTCGCCTGAGCCCCCGCCCGGGCCGCCCGCGCCACCCGGTCCCGGCGGTCAGCTGCCGAGGGCCGCCATCACCACGTCCTTGGCCTCCTCCTGGACCCGGCGCAGGTGGTCGGGTCCCTGGAACGACTCGGCATAGATCTTGTAGACGTCCTCGGTGCCCGAGGGGCGGGCGGCGAACCAGGCGTTCTCGGTGGTCACCTTGATGCCGCCGATGGCCGCCCCGTTGCCGGGGGCCTCGGTGAGGACGCCGGTGACCGCCTCGCCGGCCAGGGTGTCCGCGGTGACCTGCGCGGGCGAGAGCTTGGCCAGCAGCGCCTTCTCCTCGCGGGTCGCCGGGGCGTCGATGCGGGCGTAGGCGGGATCGCCGAAGCGGGCCGTCAGGGCGGCGTAGTGCTCCGACGGGGTCTTCCCGGTGACGGCGGTGATCTCGGAGGCGAGCAGCGCCAGGATGATGCCGTCCTTGTCGGTGGTCCAGACCGAGCCGTCGCGGCGCAGGAACGACGCGCCGGCCGACTCCTCGCCGCCGAACCCGAGCGAGCCGTCGACCAGGCCGTCCACGAACCACTTGAAGCCGACCGGCACCTCGACGAGGCGCCGGCCGAGGTCGGCGGCGACGCGGTCGATCATGGAGGACGACACCAGGGTCTTGCCGATGCCGGTGTGGTCGGGCCACTGTTCGCGGTGGGCGTACAGGTAGGCGATGGCGGCGGCCAGGTAGTGGTTGGGGTTCATCAGACCCGCGTCCGGGGTGACGATGCCGTGCCGGTCGGCGTCGGCGTCGTTGCCCGTGGCGATCTGGAAGCGGTCCCGCTGCTCGATCAGCGAGGCCATCGCGTACGGCGACGAGCAGTCCATGCGGATCTTGCCGTCCCAGTCCAGCGTCATGAAGCGCCAGGTCGGGTCCGCGAGCGGGTTGACCACGGTGAGGTCGAGCCGGTGCTCCTCGGCGATCCGGCCCCAGTAGGCGACGGAGGCCCCGCCGAGCGGATCGGCGCCGATCCGGACGCCGGCGGCGCGGATCGCGTCCAGGTCAAGGACGGCGGGCAGGTCGGCGACGTAGGTGCCGAGGAAGTCGTGGCGCCCGGTACCGGGGGCCGTGAGGGCCCGGACGTACGGGATGCGGCGTACGTCCTTCAGCCCGGCCGTGATGATCTCGTTGGCGCGGTCCTGGATCCAGGACGTCGCCTCGGATCCGGCCGGGCCGCCGCTGGGCGGGTTGTACTTGAAGCCGCCGTCCGCGGGCGGGTTGTGCGAGGGGGTGACGACCACGCCGTCCGCGAGGCCGGTGGCACGACCGCGGTTGTGGGCGAGGATGGCGTGCGAGACGGCCGGTGTGGGGGTGTAGCCGTCGGCGACATCGATGAGCACGGTCACGTCGTTGGCGGCGAACACCTCCAGTGCGGTGACCCGGGCGGGCTCGGACAGGGCGTGCGTGTCGGCGCCGAGGAAGAGGGGCCCGTCGGTGCCCTGCGCGCTGCGGTACTCGCAGATGGCCTGGCTGGTCGCGGCGATGTGGTCCTCGTTGAACGCCGTGTTCAGGGAAGATCCGCGGTGTCCTGACGTACCGAACGCCACCCGTTGCCCCGGGTCCGCCGGGTCGGGGTGCAGCGCGTAGTACGCGGTCACCAACCGGGCGACGTCGACAAGGTCCTCGGGACCGGCCGGCCGACCCGCTCGTTCATGCTGCATGTGCGTTCCTCCGCATGGCTTGCTCCGTCGCTCGACGTCCCATCTTTCCTCGTCACGGGTCGGGTGTGCGAGGGCCCGGCCGCCGTGCAGTACAGCGAGCGGGTCGCACGGGACCTCGCGTGACGTCAGGCGTCGTCGACCGTCGCGGTGACGGGCGTGCCGGTCTCGACGGTGCGGCTGACCGTGCAGAGCCGGTCGTGGGAGGACTTGACCGCCCTCGGGAGGATCGCTCGGGCGCGATCCGCACCTTCTCCGTCCGCGAACGCGACGGAGAAGGTGACCGCGAGGTCGGTCATCCGGTTGCCGAGCTCGTCACTGATCTTGTTGCCGGTCACCGCGACGGAGAACTTGGTGGGCTCCGCGTGGCGGCTGGTGGCGACGTCGACGTCCACCGCCGTGCAGCCTCCGAGTGCGGCGAGCAACAACTCGACCGGGGTGAACTCGGTGCCCCCGTGCGGATCGGAGCCGGTGCCGAAGCTGATCGTGCCGCCGCGGGCGTTCGTCGCGGTGAAGTGGCCGGTGCTGGTTCGCTCGACGGTGACGGAGCGCAGGGAATCTTCGGTCATGCCGTCGACACTAAGACCTGTACCGGCCACTTGGCGCGCGACGGCGGCCCCGGCCTCACCGACGATGAGATCACGGTCCGCGTCTGCCTCAACACCTGTCGGAGGTCAGCGGATCCTGGCGCCGTACACGTGGTCGACCGTCATCGCCAGCAGCACCCGGCGAAGCCGGACTGTCGACCCAGGAGATCGGGTTTCTTCAGCCCTGCGTCACCGGCACGGCTCCCGACCTCGAACCCTGCCCCGAGCTCCTGACCGCCTTGCGAGCTCGCCTCCAGGGGCTGGACGAACAGATCGACCTGCTCATCCGCTCCCGCCAGGTCCTCCACGACTACATCGATGCCACCGAACGGCATGCTCCCTCCCGCTGAGAAGGAGCGGGAGGGTACCTGGCAGGGCCTGCGCTGTCGTCTACTTGCCCCACAGCTTGCGGTACGCCTCGCGGTATCCCTTCGGGTCCCAGGAGGATCCGCCGCCGCTGTTGGCCGCCGTGGTGATGTGCGCGCCGGGGCGATGTAGCCGCCGGCGGGCTGGTGGGCGAAGGCGCGGTTGAACTCGTCGACGATCTGCCAGCCCTGCTCGGACAGCGGCTCGGGCACCGTGGCCGCCTGGAACTGCTTGCTGTTGATGCGCTGGAAGGCGGACGGGTCGCCGTCGCCCGCCCCGATGCTGAAGGGGGCAGCGTCGCCCTGCTTGCCGCCCGCCCGCAGCGCGGGTGCCGCGTCGGCGAAGTACAGGTCGTTGATGGCCACGGAGTTCGTCCACTTGGTGCCGAAGCGGGACAGCAGCGCGGAGACCCCCTGCGGGGTGCGGCTGCTGGCGTCGGCGATCGGGATGTCGGTCGTGGACAGCACGGGCCCTGCTCACCGCGCTGCGCGACGGGCAACTGCACTCGGCTGGGCTGGACGTGATGATGAACGAGCCGCGCACGGACCCGGCCGACCCGCTGTTCGCCGAGCCGCACCTGGTGGTGCTGCCGCACGTGGGCTCGGCGACGGAGGAGACACGCGCGGCGATGGTGGGGCTGGCGGCACGGAATATCGAGGCCGTACTGGACGGGGACAGCGCGCCGACTCCGCTGCCGGGGACTCGGGGACTCGGGGGACGGCCCGCGCGACGAGCAACGCGTGCCCACGTCGATGTGCTGCCCTCGGTGACCAGTTGACCAGCGGTGTCGCCCGTCAGTGACGAGGGCGTCAGCGGGCAGGAGGTTGGCCGCGCACCTCACGGGTACTCCGACGATCTTCCGATGTGAGCCGCGGGAAATCGGGAAGGTGCCGTGCCTGACAGGAACGTGAACGATGCGAAGAACATCTTTGTGCTCGGCCTCGACGAGGCCAACCTGCCGACGCTCCACGCGGTGCCGGGTGCGAGAGCACTGCGCTTTCACCCCTTGCTGTCGACCGACGAACTGCAGGGCGGCGAGGTGTCGGTGCCGGAGCTCATCGACAAGGCCCAGGGGATACTGGATGCCTTCGACGGAAGCATCGACGCGATCGTCGGCTACTGGGACTTCCCGGTCAGCACCATGGTCCCCGTCCTCGGCGAGCGCTACGGAACCCGCAGCACCAGCCTGGAGTCGGTGGTCAAGTGCGAGCACAAGTACTGGAGCCGGCTCGAGCAGCAGAAGGTCACCGACAGGATCCCGCGGTTCGGCAAGGTGGATCTGGAGGCCGACGACCCCCGCCCCCCGGAGGGCGTGCGCTTCCCCATGTGGCTCAAGCCGGCGCTCTCCTACTCCTCCGAACTCGCCTTCGGCGTCAAGGACTTGGACGAGTTCCGGGCCGCCGTCGCCGAGATCCGTGAGGGAATCGCCCGGGTCGGCCGGCCCTTCGAGTACATCCTCGACCGAATCGAGCTGCCGCCCGAGATGCACGGCGTCGGCGGGCAGGTCTGCCTCGCGGAGGAGGAGATGTCGGGGATCCAGGTCGCCGTCGAAGGCTACGTCCATCAGGGCGAAGTGACCGTCTACGGCGCCTTGGACTCCATCAACTACCCCGACACGCCCTGCTTCCTGCGCCACCAGTACCCCTCCACCCTGCCGCCGCAGGTGATCGGGCAGCTCCACGACGTCACCCAGCGGGTGATGCGTCAGATCGGCTTCGACTCGGCCACCTTCAGCGTGGAGTACTTCTACGACCCGCAGAGCCAGGAGATCCGTCTGCTGGAGATCAACCCCCGGCACTCCCAGTCCCACGCCGAGCTGTTCCAGTACGTCGACGGCGTACCCAACCACCACTGCATGCTCAGCCTCGCCCTCGGCGACGACCCGCACATGCCGCATCGGCAGGGGCCGTACGCGATGGCCGCGAAGTGGTACTACCGCTGGTTCACCGACGGGGTGGTGGGCCATGTGCCCTCGACCGAGGACCTCGCCCGCATCGAGCGCGAGACCGACGGCGTGCGCGTGGACGTCACGCCCGAAGCGGGGCAGCGACTGTCGGGACTCCCCCAACAGGACAGCTACAGCTTCGAGTTGGCCCACATCTTCACCGGCGGCAGCGACGAGGAGGACCTGCGGGAGAAGTACGACCACTGCGTGGCCGCACTGGGATTCACCTTCGACGAGAGCCCGCGAGAGTTCGACGACAGCCCGCGAGAGTAAGGAGCGCGTCGGCCCTATGCGTTACGTGACCAACCTGCCGTACGCCACCAAAGAAGAGGAGCACGTCCGCATCCCGATGTCCGACGGCGTACAGCTGTCGGCACGCATCTGGCGTCCCACGTCCTCGGACGACGAGCCCGTGCCCGCGGTGCTGGAGTACATCCCCTACCGCAAGCGCGACCTCACCTCAGTACGTGACTCCATCCACCACCCGTACATCGCCGGGCACGGCTACGCCTGCGTCCGCGTCGACGTGCGCGGCACCGGTGACTCGGAGGGGGTACTGAAGGACGAGTACCTGGAACAGGAACAGGCCGACGCCGAAGAGGTCCTCGCCTGGCTGGCCGAGCAGCCCTGGTGCGACGGCCGCACCGGCATGATGGGCATCTCCTGGGGTGCCTTCGCCGCGCTCCAGGTGGCCGCCCGGCAGCCACCGAGCCTGCGCGCCATCGTCATCGCGTCCTTCACCGACGACCGGCACGCCGACGACATGCACTACATGGGCGGGGCCATGCTCTCGGACAACCTCGCCGAGGCGGGCACCATGTTCGCCTACGCCACCTGCCCGCCCGACCCCGCCGTGGTCGGCGACCGCTGGCGCGACATGTGGCACGAACGCCTGGAGAACACCGGTCCCTGGGTGCTTCCGTGGCTGCGCCACCAGCGCCGCGACGACTACTGGCGCCACGCCTCGGTCTCCGAGAACCACCAGGACGTACGCTGCCCCGTCCTCGCCTCCAGCGGCTGGGCGGACGGCTACTCCAACGCCGTGACCCGTCTGCTCGGCAACCTGGACGTGCCCCGCAAGGGGCTGATCGGTCCCTGGTCGCACAAGTTCCCCCACCTCGGAGAACCCGGCCCGGCCATCGGCTACCTGCAGGAAGTGGTGCGGTGGTGGGACCACTGGCTCAAGGGCGTCGACAACGGTGTCATGGACGGCCCCATGCTGCACACCTGGATGCAGGACAGTGTGCCTCCGTCCACCTCGTACGAGGAGCGGCCGGGCCGCTGGGTCGCGGAACCCGCCTGGCCGTCTCCGCACATCCACCCCGTCACGTATCCGCTGACGCGGCACCGGATCGGCTCCCCGGACCCGCCGAGCGAGGAGGCGGCGGCCGGCGAGGGCGACGGCGCCGCCATGACGGTGCGCTCGCCGCTGTCCGTCGGCCAGTTCGCGGGCAAGTGGGCCTCCTACAACGCGCCCCCGGACCTGCCCTACGACCAGCGCGAGGAGGACGGCGGCTCGCTCGTCTTCGAGACGGAGCCCTTGACGGAACGGCTCGAGATCCTGGGCTCGCCGACCGTGGAACTCGACCTCTCGGCCGACGAGCCGGTCGCGATGGTGGCCGCGCGCCTGTCCGATGTGAGCCCCGACGGCGCCGCCACCCGTGTCACGTACGGTCTGCTCAACCTCACCCGGCGGGACAGCACCGAGGCCCCCGAGCCGCTGGAGCCGGGCCGGCGCTACCGCGCGACCGTCCACCTCAACGGAGTGGCGCAGGCCTTCCCGCCCGGACACCGCATCCGCCTCTCCCTATCCACGTCGTACTGGCCGCTCGCCTGGCCGCCCCCCAAAAGGGCCCTGCTCAGCGTCCACGAGAACTCCAGCACCCTCACGCTCCCGGTCCGCCCGACCGACGAACCCGACGAGGTGCCGCCGAACCCGTTCGACGAGCCCGAGGGAACGGCGCCCCTGGCTGTGACCCGGCTGACACCCCTCGAGCAGCGGTGGGACGTGAAGCGGGACCTGATCGGCTACCACGCCGCACTGGAGATCGTGAAGGACCAGGGACTGATCCGCTTCGACGGCATCGGGCTCGATGCCGGCCGTCGCGCCTACGAGCGCTACGCGACCGTCGCCGACGACTTCACGTCCGTCAGCGGCGAGTCCACCTGGACCATGCGGTTCCGCCGCGAGGACTGGGACATTCGCGTCGTCACGCACACCCGGCTCAGCTGCGACGAGCGCGACTTCTTCGTGGACGCCACCCTGGACGGCTACGAGGGCGACCGCCGGGTGTTCTCCCGCACCTGGAACGAGACGGTGCCACGCGACCTGCTCTAGGCGCCTTGGACTGGTACCGCGGTACCAGTGGACCGCCGAAGAGTCTCCCGTGGTCCCAGAGTGGGGAGGGGATGCCCTCATAGCGTCGAACACAGGTGCCGCGGTGTGCCCGTGGCCGAGTTCGAGGCGAGGAAGGCCCACTCCCATGATCGAAGCGCGTGAGCTGACGAAGCGGTACGGGGACAAGACGGTGGTCGACCACCTGAGCTTCACCGTCAAGCCCGGTGAGGTGACCGGCTTCCTGGGCCCCAACGGCGCGGGCAAGTCCACGACCATGCGCATGATCATCGGCCTGGACTCCCCCACCGGAGGCTCGGTGACCGTCAACGGGCGTCGTTACGCCCAGCACGCCGCGCCGTTGCACGAGATCGGCGCCCTGTTGGAGGCCAAGTCCGTCCACCCCGGGCGCACCGCGGTCGGTCACCTGATGGCGCTCGCGCACACCCACGGCATCTCCCGCCGCCGGGTGGACGAGGTCATCGAGCTGGCCGGTCTCGGCAGTGTGGCCGGCAAGCGGGTGGGCGCCTTCTCGCTCGGCATGGGCCAGCGGCTCGGCATCGCGGCGGCCCTGCTCGGCGACCCCGCGGTCGTCATGCTCGACGAACCGGTCAACGGCCTCGACCCGGAGGGCGTGCTGTGGGTGCGCCATCTGCTGTCCGGGCTGGCCGACGAGGGCCGCGCGGTGATGCTCTCCTCGCACCTGATGAGCGAGACCGCGCTGATCGCCGACCATCTGGTGATCATCGGGCGGGGGCGGCTGCTCGCGGACACGACGGTCGACGACTTCGTACGGGAGGCGGGCGGCGGCGGTGTGAAGGTCGCCACCGCCGAGGCCCAGAAGCTGCGCTCGCTGCTGGCCGGCCCGGATGTCACGATCAGCTCCTCCTCGGCCGAGGAACTGCTGGTCTCCGGGCGTGACGCCCGTGAGATCGGGGCGATCGCCGCTCAGCACGGGGTGCCGCTGTACGAACTCACCCCGCAGTCCGTCTCCTTGGAGGAGGCGTTCATAGAACTCACCAGCGACGCCGTGGAGTACCACAGCGCCCCCGCCACCACCGCCCGAGAGGCCGCCTGATGACCGTCACGACCCTTCCCACGGTGTCGGTCCGCACAGTGACCGGCCGCCGGGTGCTGCGCTCGGAGTGGGCCAAGTTCTGGTCGCTGCGCTCCAGTTGGATCACCCTGGGCGTCGCCCTGCTCCTGCTGATCGCCATCGGGGCGATCGCCTCCGCCACCTACAGTCCCGACGCCGCCACGAACGACGGGCCGCCCGGCCCTGGTCCCGGCGGCGCGAGCGAGGCGATCAGCGTGGCCCTGACCGGCTCGACCTTCGCGGGGAGTTGAACGCCGTCCGCAGGGCTCTGCTCAGACGACCGGCTCACCGATGCCCAGCATGTTTCCCTCGCTGTCACGGAACCAGGCGGCCCGTTCACCCCGGGCTCCCTTGCTCGGGTAGTTCCCGTCGATGTCGGCGATTCCGTCCTTCGTTCGGAACCCGGGCAGGTCGACCTCTTCGAACACCACGCCCCGCTTCCTAATGCTGTTGTCAAGCAGCCGTAGTCACTGGAGGTGCGACTTGATAGCACCGTCGGTCACGGATCAGGGCCCACAGAACGTTGACGCGTCGGCGGGCGAGGGCGAGCACGGCCTGGACGTGCTTCTTCCCCTCCGCGCGTTTGCGGTCGTAGAACTTCCGCGAGTTCGGGTCGCAGCGGACGCTGACCAGCGCGGAGGTGTAGAACACCCGCTGGAGCCTGCGGTGGTAGGTGATTGGCCGGTGGAGGTTGCCGCTGACCTTGCCCGAATCGCGAGGTGCGGGGGCGACTCCGGCGAAGGCTGCCAGAGCATCTGGCGAGTCGAATTCCTCCAGGCCGCCGCCGACAGCGGCGAGGAACTCCGCGCCGAGCACGGCTCCGATGCCCGGGACGCTCAGGAGGATGTCGGCGAGTTCGTGCTCTCGAAACCGGCCCTCGATGAGCTTGTCCATCTCAGAGATCTGCTGATTGAGGGCCATCACCTCCTCTGCCAGGGTGTGGACCAGCTTCGCGATGGTCTTCTCCCCGGGGACGGCGGTGTGCTGGCGCTCGGCGGCCTCGACCGCGGCCTCGGCCAGGGATCTCGCGTTGCGGACCTTGCGGTTGGCCAGCCAGGTGGTCAGCCGCGAGATCCCGGCGCGGCGGATCGCGGCCGGGGTCTGGTAGCCCGTCAGCAGCCTGAGAGGCCCGGTGTTGGTGACCTCCAGGGCCCGCTCCAGGGCGGGGAACATGCTCAGCAGGGTGCCGCGCAGGCGGTTCACTGCGCGGGTGCGGTCCTCGACCAGGTCGGCCCGGCGTCCGGTCAGCAGCTTGAGCTCGATGGCGGCTTCGTCGCCGGGGTGGATGGGCCGCAGGTCGCGGCGCATTCTGGCCTGGTCGGCGATGACGTAGGCGTCGCGGGCGTCGGTCTTGCCCTCGCCGCGGTAGCCGTCGGAGGCCCGGTTCACCAGCCGGCCGGGCATGTAGAGGACTTCCTGACCGTGGTTGATCAGCAGGGCCAGCAGCAGCGCGGGTTCCCCGCCGGTCATGTCGATGGCCCAGGTGACCGGGCGGCCGTCGGCCAGGTCGAGGACGTCACCGATCAGTTTCAGCAGCTCGGGTTCGTCGTTGGCGACCCGCCGCGACAGCAGCGGCTTGCCGTCGGCATCCACCGCGAGGCCGTGATGATGGCCCTTGCCGCTGTCGATCCCCGCCCATATCCGGCTCATCGCGCTCCTGACGTGTGTGTTCGTGCTGTTCGTGCCACGGACGACCTCGCCGGCATTGCTCTACGCAGCGACTTGTTCGCACTTCCTAATCGGCGGCCGAGTCGTCGTGGGGTGCCGGGCGGCGAAGCGAGGCAAGCCACGAGACGGCAGCCGCCTGATAGCCACACCCAGCACCCCTGGGCGACCCAACCCTACGAATGGCTCGATCAACCCGATCAAGACGGTAGAGCTGCCTGAGTTCGGACACGACGGTCTCGATGTCGTCCACCTCCCATCCCATCTGGGTGAAGGTGCCGGGCGAGGTTCCCGCCGACTCGAACAGGGCGAAGTCCGTGCCGCCGCACCGATACAGCAGCCCACCGGGCCGTTCGTCGACGGGCTCCAGTCCGAGCTGCTCGGCGTAGAAGCGCCGCGCACGGTCCAGGTCCTGGGCCGGAAGCCTGGTCGCCACGCGTCCCCGGGCCAGGATGTTCCTGTCGTCTGCGTTCATACCTCCACTGTGCCGTGCACCGCCTGCTGATGCCCCGCCGCGGATCCGCCGACCGGACGACACCGAGCGTGACTGACCGGGCAACACACATCCACGCCCTATGCATTGACATGTCCTCGTCCCAGCGCGACGCTGAGAGCGCTCTCAATAGGTACGGACCAAGCTCCGCTCCTGCTCGATTCCCCCCACTCGCACGGAGGTCGAGAGTGCTCCCCCCACACAACAGACACCCACTCGCAGCCCTGGCCGCGGTAGCCGCCCTGCTGGGCGCGCTGCTTGCCTTCGCGGCGCCGTCGCCCGCGCAGGCGGTGCCCGCCACGATCCCCCTGAAGATCACCAACAGCTCCGGCCGCGGCGAACCGGTCTACATCTACAACCTCGGCACCCTGCTCTCGACCGGCCGGCAGGGCTGGGCCGACGCAGGCGGCACGTTCCACCCCTGGCCCGCCGGCGGCAACCCGCCCACACCGGCACCGGACGCAGCCATCCCCGGACCGGCCGCAGGGCAGTCGACCACGATCCGGATACCCAAGTTCTCCGGTCGGATCTACTTCTCCTACGGGCAGAAGCTCGTCTTCAAACTGACCACCGGCGGCCTGGTGCAGCCCGCCGTGCAGAATCCGAGCGACCCCAACCGGAACATCCTGTTCAACTGGTCGGAGTACACGCTCAACGACGCCGGGCTGTGGCTCAACAGCACCCAGGTGGACATGTTCTCCGCGCCGTACGCCGTGGGTGTCCAGCGCGCCGACGGCAGCACCGTCAACACCGGCCATCTCAAGGCGGGCGGATACAACGCGGTCCTCAACGGCCTGCGCGGGCAGTCGGGCGGCTGGGGGAACCTGATCCAGACCCGGTCCGACGGGACGCCACTACGTGCGCTTGCACCCGGGTACGGGCTGGAGACCGGGGCCCTGTCCGCCTCCGTGATGGACGACTACGTCAACCGCGTCTGGCAGAAGTACGCGTCGACGACATTGACGGTCACGCCGTTCGCCGACCAGCCGAACACCAAGTACCACGGCCGGGTCTCGGGCAACGTCATGAACTTCACGAACAGTTCCGGCGCCGTCGTCACCAGCTTCCAGAAGCCGGACGCGAACAGCATCTTCGGCTGCCACAGGCTCCTCGACGCGCCCAACGACGCGGTGCGCGGGCCGATCTCGCGCACCCTGTGCGCAGGCTTCAACCGCTCCACCCTGCTGGCCAACCCCAACCAGCCCGACGCCTCGGCGGCCGCCTTCTACCAGGACGCCGTCACCAATCACTACGCGCGGCTCATCCATGCGCAGATGGCGGACGGAAAGGCATACGCCTTCGCCTTCGACGACGTCGGCCATCACGAGTCCCTCGTCCACGACGGCAACCCCCGGCAGGCCTACCTCACACTGGATCCGGTCAGCTGACCCGGTGCCCCGCACGCGGTCACGGCCGCGTGCGGGGCACATGCGGCTGTGCAGGCGCCCGCCGCCAGGTACACCGTGACACCTGCTCCTCAGCCGTAGAGGTTCGCGGCGATGGTCAGGAAGACGAGAAGGTTCGGCACGGTCTCGACCTTGGCGAGCGCCCAGGCTCTGGGCTGTCCGTGCTGCCGGACGGCCACGAAGCCCCCGCCGACATCGATCGTCGCGACGGCCGACCAGGGCAGGACCCCTTCGCGTTCGGTGGAGATACCGGTGGCGTCCACGCTGAACGGGCCGTGACTCACCTTCTGACCCTCACGGACCGCCTCCCACACCTTCTGGGCCTGGGCGCGGGCGATGGCCTCGGAGATCAGGGGCAGCCAGGTCCCGAAGTCGGCGAAGCGGGACGAGATCTGCACCTTGGTGCCGTTGGGCGCTACCAGGGTGGAGGTGTGCGTGGTGTTGTAAGGGGTCTTCGTGCCCTTGTAGATGATCACTTCCTGGACGGTTTCCTGGTAATGGACCGCTTGGTCCCAGCGGACCGCGAACAACTGACCGGCGCCCCTGTCCACGAGCAGCCCCCTCTCGAAGAGGTGCAGGCGTTGACTGCCGAGCTTCTTCCGGAAGTTGGGGCTGTTGAGCAGGGCACCGATGCTCAGCGCGGAGAAGAACAGGGGATACCACGCGACCCACCAGCTCGTGTAGACCCACAACAGGGTGCCTCCGGTCGCCAGGACGGCGATGCCAGTCAGGGAAGCGGCGATGAACAGTCCCCGGTACTTCTCCTGCATGTTGACCTCCTTCCTCGGCAGGAAGGTGTGTTCGAGTCGGCCGAAGCCTCTACGGGAAGCCAGCTGGGCGGCTTCAGGGGACGGGGAACCCGGCACGCTCATACAGGGGCCTCGGTTTCGTTTCGGAGCGGCACTCGGCAAGGCCGCTTCAGCCGGTCGTGTGATCAATGAGGTGAGCGAGCAGCCGGGTGCGGGGGATCATCTGCGCGACCTCGACGTACTCGGTGTCCGCATGCGCGCCACCGCCCACGGCGCCCAGGCCGTCCAGCGTCGGACAGCCCGCCGCCGCGGTGTAGTTGCCGTCCGAAGCACCACCGACGGCGCTCCCCCGCAGCGGTTCCTGGCCCAGTTCCGCGGCGAGCCGGGAGGCGAGGGCGAACAGTCCGGCGGAGGACTCCGGTTCCATGGGCGGCCGTTGCCTGCCACCCAGCACTTCCAACCGGGTTCCGGGCGTCCGGGCGGTGAGCCCTCGCATGAGCTCGTCGATACGGTTCTGTGCCGTCGTGCTCGGTGCTCGCACGTCCACCGACACCCGCGCCAGCGCGGGCACCGTGTTGCGCGCGCTGCCGGCCGACAGCAGGGTGGGCGTGACGGTCGCGAAGCCCAGGACTGAAGGGGCGGCACCGACGGCGCCCATCGAGTCCCCGAGGCCGACGACGGCCAGCACCTGGTGAGCGGCCTCGACCGCGGCGTTGACTCCCTTGTGCGGTTCCAGACCCGCGTGCGCGGCTCGGCCGTGCACCACGACCTCGTATCGCGAAGTGCCCTTGCGGGCGGTCTTGAGGGCACCCCCCTCGTCCGCGGACGCCTCCAGCACGAAGGCGGCCGCGCATCCCCGCACGGATTCCTCGATCAGCCGCCGGGAGGTCGCGGAGCCGACTTCCTCGTCCCCGTTGACCAGTACGCACACTCCGTCCGGGGAGGGCAGGGAGGCCAGCGCGTGGAACAACTGCACAAGGCCCGCCTTCATGTCCAGGACCCCAGGGCCACGGGCGATCCCGTCGGCAACCGACCAGGGGTGCTTCCGGAGCGAGCCCATGGGCCACACCGTGTCGTGATGTCCCATCAGCAGGACCCGCGGAGCGCCGAAGCTCCACCGCAGATGGGTCACACCGTCGATCACGATCGTCTCCGGCGCGGCCCCCAACAGCCTCGCCCCGAGGGCGCCGACCACCTCGGCGCTCCGCGCCAGCGCCGCGTGGTCCGCCGAGAAGGACTCGCACAGCACGAGGTCCTCCAGATCGGCCAGCATCGCCGGCAACGTGAGCGCAGGCCCCCGGGTCACCGGTCCCGCCCCATCCCAACTCCCCCTCGTGACAACACACTTCACCCCTTCGGATCTCATCGGCCATGGGGTGCGGCGGAGCTCGCTCCCCCTCCGACGCTCCGCCGCGTGAACGACGTTAGGGTGAGGCAAGGCATTCCACCAGCGACTGGATTGCATGGGACCTATGCGCCTGAGGAATGTGTCGGGAACGATGGTGGTGGCTGGATGAGGACCTTGGCGAGGGAGGAACGTGTTCGAGATCGACGCACTGCGGCTGCTCGTGGCCGTTGCCGAGACCGGATCGTTCACGAAAGCAGCGGTCCGGCTCAACTACACGCAGTCCGCGGTGTCCCGACGGATCGCCACCCTTGAACAGCAGGCGGGCGGACCGCTGTTGGAACGGCTTCCTCGGGGCGTACGGCTGAACCCCGCCGGCCGTACGCTGCACCGGCACGCCACGGAGGTGCTCGACCGACTGTCGCGGGCGGAACGGGAACTGGCCGTGCTGCACGCGGGGCACGGCGGGCTGCTGCACATGGGCGCGTTCGCCACCGCCAACATCTCCCTGGTGCCCACCGCCCTGCGGGCCCTCCGGGACGCCAGGCCGGATGTCGAGGTCGTCGCGGTCGAGGGCCCGACCCACACGCTGGTGGAGCGCCTCACGGACGGAGCGCTGGATCTCGCCGTCGTCAGCGACTACCCGTCCGGTCTGCCGCCGGCCGACGGTGTCACGACGACGATGCTGTGCGAGGACGAGCTCCTCGTCGCTCTCCCCCGCGAGCACCGCCTCGCCGGCGCCAGGACGGTCGACCTGTGGGAACTGCGCGACGAGGCCTGGCTCCAGAACGCGTACGGCGACCGTCCCACGATGCTCGCCGACGCCTGCTCGCGGGCGGGTTTCACCCCCAGGAAGATCATCCGGATCGCGGAGTGGTCCGGGAAGTTCGGCTACGCGGCCGCCGGACTCGGGGTTGCCCTGGTGCCCTCGCTGGCCGCCTGGGCGGTCCCCGACGAACTCGTCCTGCGCCGCCTCACCGACCCGGCCCTGCGCCGGACCGTACATGTGGCGCTGCCCGCTGCCCCGCTACAGGCGGCACTCACCCTGCGGGACCTGCTGCGCGCCACCTTGACCACGACAGAGCCGCAGGCCGTCCCGGGCGAGCACCGCAAGGTTCGACATAACCGATCGACGCCCCGATCGTGATGGCGTTGGCTGACCGGCATGCCAGAACTGCGTACCGATCGTCTTCTGCTCCGCCGGTGGCGGGAGTCCGACCTCGGACCGTGGGCGGCGATGAACGCCGAGGTTTGGGTGGTGGGCGCTCGAACCTACGTTCCCGGGCAGTGATGCGCCGGATCGGCATGATCCGGGACCCAGACGACGACACGAGCGACGTACCGGCTGAACATCCGCACCCCGCCTCACGTTCCGAGGGCGCCCTCATCCGGCCGTCGCACCATGTACACGTCGATCGGGTCCTGAACCTCCACGGTGAACCCGTGGCGCTCGTACAGTCGCCGGGCGGCGCTGCCCTGCAGGACGTTCAAGCGGACGAGCGCGCCGTCGGCATCGGTCCGGTCCAGCACGTACCGCAGGACGGCCGAACCGACCCCGCGGCCCTGCAGGTCCGGAGCGAGATAGAAGTGCTCCAGCCACCGCCCGTCCTCGGCCGGACGCACCGCGACACAGCCCGCGAAGGCACCGTCGGCCACGATGACCGACGTGTGCTGCGGGGAGAAGGAATCCCGCAGCCGCTGCCGGACTCGATGCTCGTCGAACCGTCCCAGTCGCTCCAGGTCCGGGCGCATCACCGTCGCCCGGAGCTCCGCGATCGCCTCGACGTCCGCCGGTTCTGCGGGCCGCAGCACCCATTTGACGGGATGGTCCGCTCCGATCGCAGGCGCCGCCTGAACCGGTCGAACCGGCCGGAGCCCGTCTGCCCTCGCACTCGTATCCACGGCCGGAGTATTTCAATGACGCGCGGTGATCACACACGCATCGAGATCATGCGTGGAGATGCCTTGACCGCGGCTCACTTGCGCTGCTGGAAGATCCACTCGCGGATGCCGTCGATGTCGTAGGCGATCGTCCGGGTGCTCAGGTGATTGTTGATGGAGTTGTCGGTCTCGCCGGCAGGCACGACGGTGCCCTTCTTCAATGCCGCGTAGTTGATGGATGTGCCCTTGGCGGCCATGGCCGCCACGTCGGTGGCGAACTGTGCGGCGGTGGACCTTCCGTCCCAGACGGCGCGGCTGGCTTCGGCGCCCTCCTTCTCCAGTGCGGCCGTGATCTTGTTCTCGCCGGGATAGGCGTTGTCGCCGCCCTGGGCCACGACGATCCACAGCCTGTCGTCGGCCAACGGCTCGACCTTCGTGGGATCCCACTGGCCGGCGACGATGTATGAGGCGGCGAACAGGTCGGGATACTCGATGCCCATGACGATCGACATGATGGCGCCCATGGACTGCCCGGTGGCGTAGAGCCGGTCGGTGTCGATGCTGTACTGGCTCGTCACCTCGTCACCTCGTCACCTCGTCGACCAGCCGGACGGTGGTGTCGAGCAGGTCCGTGACGACGTATCCGTCGCGGTCGTCCACGACGGAAGTGGAGTACTGGGCGCGAGCACGAAGGCCGGCCGCTGGGCCTGGTCCTCCGGACTCGCCCAGCAGATGGCGCCGTTGCCGAGAGCTGCTTGAAGTCGTCGACGACGAGGTTCGACACCTTGGTTGTGCTGACCGCCGTGCTGCTCGCGTCGTACGTGGAACCGTCGGTGGCCGTGACGGTTCCTGCCTGCGTCACCGATGCCTCGGCCTTCAAGGAGGCGCCGTCGTCGTCGGGCGACATCTCGACGATGACGTACTTGCCGTTCGCGCCGTTCTGGGCGGTCGTGGGCGGTGTTCGCGTAGACCTTGGTAATGGTCCTGCCGTCCCCGGTGAAGGTCTTCTTGGAAAGCTTCGCGGTGTCGATCGCCTTGGGGTATTCGAGTGCGACGGCGGTCAACTTCTGGCCGTCGCCGAAGACCTCGGTGATCGCGGTGGCATCCTTGACGCCTCCGCTACCACTGTGGCCACGCTGCCCTGCCCTGTGAAAGCCGAACCCGGGGCGACACCCGCCCGGTGGCGGACGATCAGCCGAGGACGAGCGGAAGTTTCGCGGCCAGTTCACCCAGTTCGGCCTTCTCGGCTTCGGCCGGGGCACGCCGTCCGGTGCCGATCAGCAGCGCGTCCTTGTCGGAGAAGGACGGGGGAAACGCCGTACCGGCGATCCTCTCCAGCAGTTCACGTGACCGGGCGAGCCCCTCGGCGGGCGGTTCCGTCGCGTCCGGGAGGTGCGCGATCAGGTCGAGGTGGTGCAGCGTCCACTCCAGGACGTACGCATGGAGGTAGTCGCCCGCGGTGAGCACCTGGTCGCGGGTGCGGACCCGGAGCGCGGAATCGGCGAGTTCGGCGGCGCGACCGGCGGCGGAACCGACGTCGTCGAGGTGGAACTTGAGCAGCCACGGCTCTTCGTACGCGGCGGCCAGGCGGACGATCAGCGCGTCGAGCGGGTCGTCGCCGGTCGGGGTGTCGACGAGGTCCCAGTACGTCACCGCGTCCCGGGTCGGTTCCGTCTCGGCGGGGGTGACGAGGGTGATCAGGACGTCCTGAGCGTCGATGATCAGGTGGCACACCAGGTCCCGCACGAGCCAGCCGGTGCAGCCGGACGGCCGCGCGAAGTCCTCGTCCTGGAGCTCGGCGACCGCTGTGCGCAACGCTGGCCAAGAGTGTGAGAAGAGATCCACGGCCGCAAGCTAGCAGCGCCCGACCCCCGCGGCGACCGGTTTCGCCCGCCCGGCTACAGCGCAGCCTGGCGGCTGCCCAGGTCAGAGCCCCAATGCACGGCGATGTCCCAAGGCGGAGGTCCGCCGACGAAACAAGCCGCGGAGCTTGGCCGGCTCCGGGGTCCGACTCCTGCTCCGGGTGCAACTCCGAATCCCGCTCCGAGTCCGACTCCAAACCCCGGTCCGACTCCCGCTCCGAGTCCGACAGCGCGGGAATCGCCTCGGAAGGCTTCGGCGACGGCCCCGTCGTACCGACGTGGTGCGCCTCAACACGCAGGCCACAGACCACGGTTGGTCAGAAACCCACGTCCGCGGGACGGTATGTCGGCGGGCGGCGCACTCGGCCGGCCTGCTCGTAGGCGTAGGCCAGGCGGAGCAGGGTCGGCTCGCTCCACGCCGTACCCATGAACGTCAGACCGACCGGCAGGCCGAACGCGAAGCCTGCCGGGACGCTGATCGCCGGGTATCCGGCGAGCGCGGCGGGCGTCGAGGCGCCGCCGCCGTGGCTGTCCCCGCGGATCAGGTCGATCTTGGCCGGCGGTCCGGTGGTCGGCATCACCAGCGCGTCCAGGCGGAATCGGCGCAGGACCGCGTCGATGCCCTCCGCGCGCGACAGCCGGTGGTTGGTGGCCAGTGCCTCGCGGTACTCGCGCTCGGTGACGTGCAGTTCGTGCACCGTCTCCAGTCCGTCCTGGCGCACATAGCGCAGTTCGCGGTCGGCGTGCGCACGGTTGAACGCGATGAGCTCCGCCAGGCTGCGCGGATGGTCGCCGCGGGCGCCGGCCAGGTAGGAGTTCAGCCCGCGCTTGAACTCGTACACCTGGACGGCCGGCGAGCTGGGCAGGTCCTCGAGTTGCTCGGCCGTGGGAATGTCGGCCGGGTCGACCACGGTTGCGCCGGCCTCCCGCAACGTGGCGATCGCGCGCTCCGCGATCTCGTCGGCGTGGTGGCTGTAACCGAAGTACACCGCGCGGGGTACGCCGATCCGCGCACCCCGGAGTCCCCCGGCATCCAGGAACCGGGTGTAGTCACGATGGAAGTGCCCGCGGCTCGCCTCGGTCGCCGGATCGCGGCCGTCGACGCCGACGAGGGCGCCGAGCAGGATCGCGGCGTCGCGGACCGTGCGCGCGATCGGGCCGACGCTGTCCTGGCTGGGCACCCCGGGGATCACTCCCCCGCGCCCGACCAGTCCGACGGTCGGCTTCACCCCGACCACGGAGTTCGCCGAAGCGGGGTCGATGATCGAGCCGTTCGTCTCGGTTCCGATCCCGGCGACGCACAGGTTGGCCGCGGCGGCGACCGCCGCACCGGAGCTGGACTCGTTCGGCGACCGGTCCAGCTTGTACGGGTTCCGGGTCTGCCCGCCACGGGCGCTCCACCCCGCGTGGTGGGTGAGTGACATCCCGCCTGCCCACTCGCTCAGGTTGGTCTTGCCGAGGATGACGGCACCGGCCGCACGTAATCTGGCGGCGACTGTGGCGTCCGCTGTCGGCCGTAGGCCTTCCAGGGCGAGTGATCCGGCCGTGGTGTGCATCCGGTCCGCGGTCTCCACCAGGTCCTTGAGCAGGATGGGGATGCCGTGCAGCGGCCCGCGGCGGTTGCCTTCGGCGTCCAGGCGACGGGCCTCCCGCAGCGCGTCGGGGTTGACCTCGATCACCGCGTGCAGGAGCGGATCGATGCGTTCGATCCGCTCCAGGTAGTAGCGGGTGAGCCGTTCGGCGTCGAGCCGCCCGTCGTCCATCCGCCGACGGAGCTCGGTGATGCCCAGCTCGTCCAGTTCCCCCGCCGCGGCATGGGCCTGGGCCGGAACTGCGCCGAGCAAGGGTGTGGCTGCCGCGGCGGTGCCGAGCGCGAGCACGCTCCGGCGCGTGGCGTTGGTCCGGTCCATTGGGTGCGGCTCCTTCATTGGATGGCCGACGCGGCACGTCCTCATGCACCGGAACGCTATAGACGTCGCCGGCGTATCTCGCTCCGGCGGTCCCCCGACTCGGTACTGGAAAGAACCCCCTGCCTGACCGGGGGACACCCGGAATGCCATGCCCGGCGCACCGGCGGACGAAGGGAGTCGTGATGAGAGACGGACTGATGCCTTCTCGACGGGGCACTCGTTCGATACCAACGAGTGAGGGGTGACAGACCGCTCATGGAGATCTCAGGCGTCATCAGCGCAATTGTCATCGGTATCGTGATCGGTGTTCTCGGCCGACTCGTCGTCCCCGGCCGTCAGCGGATAGGCATCCTCTGGACGATCGGGATCGGCATCATCGCGGCGTTCATCGGAACGGGCATCGCATCCGGCCTCGACGTCGCCGACACCGAGGGCGTCGACTGGGTCGAGTGGATCATCCAGATCGCACTCGCGGCCTTCGGTGTCGCCGCGATCAACAAGGTGAAGCTGCGCCGCTGACCGGCAGCCGCACCACGCTCGGCGGATTCCAGGCAGCCCACGCAGTCCGGCCGCGCCCGCGCGGTGCTCCGAGCACCGCGCGGGCGCGGCCGGCGTCGTGCCGACGTCCGCGCAGGACACTCGGCCGGCGGATCCCGGCCGTGTGAGCGGCAGCCGCCGACGGCCTACTCGGAACCGACCACTTCGGTCTGCGCCTTCGTCGGAGCCGCCTGCGGCATCCGGTCCGCGACCTGCGTCCCGTTCACGTCGCCGCTGTGCCTCTTGGCTCGCTGGATCTGTTCGTAGACGTGGGCGCGGAGTTCGGCGAAGCGGGTGCTGGAGCGGGTGTGCAACTGGTCGCGTTCGTCGGGGAGGTCGATGGTGAGGTCCTCCTGCACGACGGTCGGGGACGTGGACAGGATGAGGGTGCGCTGTCCGAGGTAGACCGCCTCGTCGATGTCGTGGGTGACGAACAGGACGGTGACACCCAGTTCGCGCCACAGGCGCCGGATGAGGTCCTCCAGGTCGGCGCGGGTCTGCGCGTCGACCGCCGCGAAGGGCTCGTCCATGAGCAGCACCTTGGGCTCGTACGCGACGGCGCGGGCGATGGCGACGCGCTGCTGCATCCCTCCGGACAGCTGCCACGGGTACGCCTGGTGGGCGTCGGCGAGACCGACCACTTCCAAGGCGTGGTCGACCAGTTCGCGCTCACGTGCCTTTCCGAGCTTCTTGCGGCGCAGCGGCAGGGCGACGTTGTCCCGTACGTTCATCCAGGCGAACAGGGAGCGGCCGTACTCCTGGAAGACGACCGCCATGCCGGGCGGCGGCCCGTCGACCGGGCGGCCGTCCAGGCGCACTTCGCCACTGGTGGGAGTGAGCAGTCCCGCCATGCACTTGAGCAGGGTGGTCTTGCCGCAGCCCGACGGACCGACCAGACACACCAGTTCGCCCGCGGCTATGTGAAAGGTGAGGTTGCGCAGCGCCTCGACGTTGCGGTGGCGGCCGGTGTAGATCTTCTGCAGGTCCTGTACGTCGAGCATCGACGTCTCCTTGTCAGGGGTTGCGCTGTGCGCGGCGCAGGCCGTGGTACCAGGCCAGGGCGCGGTTCTCGGCGAATCGGAAGAGCAGGGAGAGGAGGAAGCCGAGCAGGCCGAGCAGCAGGACGCCGCTCCACATCTCGGGGATGGCGAAGGAGCGTTGGAACTGGACGATGGTGAAACCCAGTCCGTTGCTGGAGGCGAACATCTCGCTGATGACCATCAGGATGATCCCGATCGACAGTGCCTGCCGCATGCCCGTGACGATCTGCGGGCTCGCCGATCTGAGCACCAGGTGCCACAGGCGCGTCGGTCCCGTGATGCCGTAGGACCGGCAGGTGTCGCTGAGCACCTCGTCGACGGCGCGGACGCCCTCGACGGTGTTGAGCAGGATCGGCCACATGCAGCCGCTGACGATGACGATCACCTTCATGGTGTCGCCGATTCCGGCGAACAGCATGATCACCGGTACGAGTACGGGTGGCGGGATGGCACGGAAGAGTTCCAGGACCGGCTCCAGTACGTCCCGTACGACCCGGCCCGTGCCCACCACCAGCCCGAGTCCCACTCCGGCGACCACGGCGAGGAGGTAGCCGGCGGTGAGCCGGAGCAGGCTGGGCAGGACGTCCGACCGGAGCCGCTCGGGTGTCCAGACCTCGCCGAACTTTCCGAGGGTGGTGGAGAGCGGCGGGAGATAGAAGTCGGTGCTGCCGGCGCTGGTGAACCACCACAGGGCGAACAGGGCTCCGGGCAGGCCGCCGGCGAGCAGGGCGCGCCGGAACACGGTGTGGACGGTCATCCCTCGGCCCCTCTCCTGCGGTTCGACTGGTGCCAGTGCAGCGCCCTGCGCTCGACCGCCCGTGCCACGAGGTTGATGGCCACCCCGAGCAGCCCCGTGACCAGCACCAGGGCGTAGACCTGCGGTACGGCGCCGGAGGACTGCGCGACGGCGAGCTCGCGCCCCAACCCCGGGGAGCCGATGACCAGTTCGGCGGTGACGGCGAGGACGAGAGCCACCGTGGCGGCCAGCCGTACGCCCGTCATCACGTAAGGCAGCGCGGTCGGCCACATGACGTGCCGTACCCGCCCCCACCTGCCCAGCCGGTAGCTCCGGGCCGTGTCGTCGGCCACCGGGTCGACGTCCTGCATGCCTGCCAGCACCTGGACGAGCACCTGCCAGAAGGAGGCGTAGACCACCAGAAGCAGCTTCGACCGCAGGTCCGTTCCGTACATGAGCACCGCGACGGGGATCAGGGCCACGGACGGGATCGGCCGCAGGAACTCGATGGTGGAGGCGGTCGCGGCACGCAGCAGGGGCACGGAGCCGATGACCACCCCGGCCACCACGCCCGCCCCGACCGCGATGGCCAGGCCCAGCGCCCAGCCGGTCAGGGTGTCGCCGAGGGCGGTCCAGAACGGGTCCTCGGCGAGCAACTGCCACAGGGCACGACCGGTTTCCGAGGCCGGGGGCAGGTAGTCGGCGGACACCAGGCCGACGTGCGGCAGTACCTCGAGTACGGCGACCAGTCCGGCCAGTCCGGCCAGGCCGCGCAGGGCAGCGGTGGGAACCGGGCGGCGCCGGCCGGAGGCGCTGCCGGAACCGATGGCCGGCCCGGCAGCGGGCGCCATCACAGGGGTGAGGTCGTGGTGGCTCACGAGAACAGGGAGTCCAGATCGGGCTTCTTGTCGCCGAAGAGGCCGTCCTTCTCACTCAGGGAGGCCAGCTTCTGTAGGGAGGCCATGTCGACGCTCGCCGGCCAGCTGGGCAGCGTGAGCTTCTGCTGCACATCGCCGCTGATCTTGGTGTAGGTGGCGAGGATCTGACGCGCCTCGTCCGGATGGTCGGAGGCGTACTGCAGGGACTCGGCCATGGCCTCGGTGAACTTCTTCACCAGGTCGGGGTTCTGCTGCTGCACCTGGGTCGAGGTGAAGTACGTCGCCACGGTGAGCTTGGGGTCCGTCTCGGCGAACGGCGAGGCCACCACGCGGGCACCCTGTCCCTTGGCGATCGTCATCGCGGGCTCGCCCATCCAGGCGGCGTCCACCCGCCCGCCGTCCAGCGCGGCCGGCATCTGGTCGAACGGGATCTCGACGAACTTGACCTTCGACGGGTCTCCGCCTGCCTGACGGACCGACTCGCGCACCGTCGTGTCCCCGATGTTCTGCAGGGTGTTCACCGCGACCGTGCGCCCGGCGAGGTCCTTGGCCGACTTGATCGAGCTGTCCTGCTTCACGGCCACTCCGGTGACGTCGGCACCGACCTTGCCGTTGGAGGCGGCGCCGTTGGCCACGGACTTGACCGGAACTCCCTTGACCTGGGCGATCATCAGCGACGTGGTGTTGCTGAACCCGAACTGGAACTGACCGCTCACCACGCCGGGGATGATGGCCGCGCCGCCCTGGGCGCTCACCATCTCCAGCTTGATGCCGCGGCTGTCGAAGAAGCCCTTCTTCTGCCCCAGGTAGAGCGGCGCCACGTCGACGATGGGGATGATGCCGACCTTCACCGTGGCGGTCTTGTCCCCGCTCGAGGCCGACGGCCCGCTCGATCCCGAGTCCGAGGACCCGCAGCCGGCTGCGCCGACGATGGTGAACAGTACTGCGGCAAGCCCGATAATGCGCCTTTGCATGGGCTCCTCCTGACGGAAGGCAAACGGGTGGATGGTGTGAGTGGCATGAACTGCCCTGGTCACGAGGTGCGCGGACGATGGGTGAGGCAGCGAAGCGGCGAACGGGCCACGGCTGCTCGACCACGACTCAGCACTGAATGTTGTGCACTTTCTTGACGGCGGCAATCTACACACCTACCTTCGCGCTGTCAGCACTCCGGACAAGCGAGGTTGCGACAGCTTCGCCCCACCCCTACCCCCACCGGGAAACCCGCCGAGCGGGCACCCGTTGGCGCCCACGGCCCGCCCGCCCGAAAGGGAGCTACGCCCGTGAAAACCCGCACCAGAACCCGCACCCTGGTCGTCCTGGCCGCTCTGCTCCTGTGCGGCCCGGTCTCCCCGGCCGCCCGCGCCGCCGACTCCACCACCCATGTCGAGGGCACGCTGCCGTCCGGCGCCGCCTACCTGATGGACATGCCCGCGCGCTGGAACGGCACCGTCCTGCTGTACAGCCACGGCTACCGCCCGGCCGGGTCGCCCAACCCCGCCCAGAACGCTCCCGACGACGCCACCAAGTCCCTGCTGCTGAACGCCGGTTACGCACTCGTCGGCTCCTCGTACGCCACCACCGGCTGGGCGGTCACGGACGCGGTGCCCGACCAGCTCGCCACCCTCGACGCCTTCACCGGCCGGTTCGGCCCGGCCCGCGAGACCATCGCCTGGGGCACCTCCTACGGCGGGCTCGTCACCACCGCCATCGCCGAACGCCACCAGCGGCGCATCAACGGATCGCTCTCGATGTGCGGCCTGGTGCAGGGCGGCGTCGCGAACTGGAACAGCACCCTCGACCCGGTATTCGCCCTGAGGACCCTGCTCGCGCCGGACTCCGGCATCCCGCTGACGGGACTCGGCAGCCAGGGCGAGGCCGCCGCGGCGGCGAACACCCTGTCCGCGGCCGTGGCCGGCGCCCAGTCCACCAGCACCGGCCGGGCCCGTATCGCACTGGCCGCCGCGCTCCACAACATCCCCGGCTGGAACAACCCCGCCCAGCCCCGCCCGGCACCCACCGACTGGGACACCCAGGAGGCCAACCAGTACCAAGGGGTCATGGGCCTGATCCTCTACCCCGCGTTCTCCTGGCGGCAGGAGGCGGAAGGCCGCGCGGGCGGCAACATGTCCTGGAACACCGGCGTCGACTACACGGCGATGCTCCACCGCTCCCCGCTCCACAACGAGGTCACGGAGCTCTACGCCAAGGCCGGCCTGTCCCTGCGCGACGACCTCGCCACGCTGAACAAGGCGCCCCGCATCAAGGCCGACCGGGGAGCGGTCGAGAAGATGGCCCGTACGAGCTCCTTCACCAGCGGACTGACCAAGCCCCAGCTGGACATCCACACCACCGGCGACGGACTCATCCCCGTCCAGGCCGAAAGCGCCCTGCGCCGGGCGGTCGCCGCCGCGGGCGCCGCTCCCCTGCTCCGGCAGTCCTACGTCGAGAACGCGGGCCACTGCACCTTCAGCCCCGGCGAGCAGGTCGCCGCCCTGCACACCCTGGAGGACCGCATCGCCACCGGCCGTTGGAAGGCCGCCGACCCCGACGCCCTCAACGCCCGCGCCACCGAGGCCGACCCCACCACGCCCGCCCGCTACGTGCACTACCGCCCGGCGTCCTACCCGCGTCCTTATGACCTCGCCCACCCCGCCGACCGCGTCCGCGGCTGACGCCCGGTCGCCCGCGGGGGCTCCGGCGGGCGACCGTACCCTTGTCGACGTGCACGAAGAACCCCGGCAGACCGCCGTCGACGCCCCCAGCGGACCGCAGCTGCGCCCCCAGTCGCTCATGCTCGCCTTCTTCGGCAACCACGTTCTGGACGAGGGGCCGCTGTGCGTGTACTCGGGCAGCATCATCGACGTCCTCGCCCGGGCCGGAGTCGGCGAGCAGGCCGTGCGTTCCACCCTCTCCCGCATGGTCAACCGCGGTCTGCTGCAACGCCAGCGCGAGGGACGCCGCATGTACTTCGGCCTCACCCCGCAGGCCGCCGAGATCCTCCGGGACGGAAGCAAACGCCTCTGGCACACCGGCGCCGTCAACGACGACTGGGACGGCACCTGGACCCTCCTCGGCTTCTCCCTCCCCGAGTCCTGGCAGCGCCAGCGCCACGACCTGCGCTCCCGGCTCACCTGGTCGGGCTTCGGCGCCCTGTACAGCGGCCTGTGGATCGCACCCGGTGACGTCGACGTCTCCGGCATCGTCGCCGAACTCGGCCTCGCCGCCCACGTCAAGATCTTCCACGCCACGGCCGACGACGCGACCGACGTCGGCCTGATGATCCGCGACACCTGGGACCTGGACAGCGTCGCCGCCCGGTACGCCGACTTCGACAAGCACTGGACCGCCTGGCTCGACACCGGCTCCGGCGACCCGGTCGGCAACCGGCTGCGCCTGATCAGCGAGTGGCTCGACATCATCCGCACCGACCCACGCCTGCCCGCCCGGCACCTCCCCGCCGACTGGCCGGCGCAGCCCGCGCACGACACCTTCCACCGCATCGCCGACCAGACCGCGGCGCCCGCCCGCCGGATGGCCGCCGAACTGCTCGACACCATTCCCCTGCGCTCGTCCTGAGCCGCCGCGCACGGCCGTTCCCCCACACCCACAGGTGGAGACGGTGCTCGCACGCGTCCGTATGCGATCAACGCGTTCACGAGCGACCGTGGTACCCATGGGCCCGTCCCGGCGCGACGTCGGCCGGGAGGGCGTCGGCAGCGCGGCGGCCGGAGCTGTCGTGGCGCCGGGTCCCTGTGTCCGCCCCGGTCCTCTCGCGTCTCGACCTGCCTCGGAGGTGATCGCCATGTGCCGGTGGCTCGTCTACTCAGGGACTCCGCAACTCCTCGAAACCATCCTGTACAAGCCCGCGCACTCACTCATCGACCAGAGCCTGCACTCCCGGATGGGCGTGGAGACGACCAACGGGGACGGCTTCGGTATCGGCTGGTACGCGCAGGACGCGGACCTCGGCAGCCCGGCCGTCGTCCGCGAGACCGGACCGGCGTGGAACAACCGCAATCTGCGGGAGATCGCCGGGCACGTCAGGTCCTCGCTCTTCTTCGCCCACATCCGCGCGTCGACGGGCACGGCAGTGCAGCAGACCAACAGCCACCCCTTCCGGCACGGCCGCTGGATGTGGATGCACAACGGAGCCATCGCCGGCTTCCCCGCCATGCGCAGGGACCTCTGCCTGGCCGTGGACCCCTCGCTGTTCGCCGCCATCGAGGGATCCACGGATTCCGAGGTGATGTTCTTCCTGGCGCTCACCATGGGACTCGAGGACGACCCTCCGGGGGCGGTCGCCCGGATGGCCGGGCTGGTCGAGCGCACGGGTCACGCACACGGCATAGCCGCCCCGCTGCAGATGACCATCGCGACCACCGACGGCGAGAGCGTCTGGGCGTTCCGCTACGCCAGCGACGGCGACGCCCGCTCGCTGTACTACAGCAGCCGCGTGGACTCACTGCGGGCCCTGCACCCCGACATATCGTTCCTGAAGGACCTGTCGGAGGAAACGCGCCTCGTCGTGTCCGAGCCCCTGGGTGATCTGCCAGGAGCCTGGAACGAGGTGCCGGAGCACAGCTACGGCGTGGTGCGAGCCGGCGCGGACGAACTGCGCTCCTTCGCACCGGCCTGAGATCGTGGTGGTATGACCATCGACGTTCGCCCGGCTTCGGTCTTCGAAGACGTCCGCACCCTGCTCGGTCCGAAGTCACCCGGAGCCAACGTCTGTTGGTGCCTGAGCTACCGGATCCCCTCCAGGCTCAACAACGAGCTTCGCGGACCGGCCCGCGGTGAGTACGTCGCCGAGCTGTGCCGTACGGGCCCCCCTCCGGGAGTGCTCGCCCACGACGGCGACGAGCCGGTCGGCTGGGCCGCGGTGGCACCGCGCTCGGACACCTCCTTCGCGCGCAACCGCAAGATCCCGTACATCGACGACCTGCCGGTCTGGTCGCTGTGGTGCATCCGCGTGCGCCCCGGTCATCGGAAGAAGGGGATCTCCCACGCCCTGATCGCCGGCGCGGTCGGATTCGCCCGCGCCCACGGCGCACCGGCGATCGAGGCGTACCCCCTCGACAACGGCGACGCCAAGGTCGACCTGACGATGGCGTACACCGGACTGCGGAAGAATTTCGAACGCGCCGGGTTCACCCACGCCGCCGACACCACGTCGGTGCTGGCCGGACACCCCCGCATCCTGATGCGGCTCGACCTGCGCTGAACCGGCCCTCGCCCGGCCTCACGCTCGCTTCAGCATCACCACGAGGCCGGCCGCCACCAGCCACAGTCCCAGCAGCATGGAAGTCAGCCAGGCACTGAAGGGCCCGGCCAGGCACAGCACACCCACGACGAGTGCGGCCCAGGTCAGCCACGAGGGCAGCATCTTGATGTCTTCCGTGCCGCGGGTGGTGCGCCAGATGGCGAGAAGCAGCACGGCCGCGCCCACCATCGCCGCGATGAGGCCCCCGTACGCCACCTCCAGCAGCAGGATCGCGATCAGGGCCGTCTCGGGTACGACCCGGAAGACGTCGACGTTGTTCGCGGTGATTCCGTAGGCGTTCCCGGCGATCGCCGAGATCATGAGGAGCACGACGAAAACGGTCCCGCCGGCGAGCGCGAAGGTGGAGCGCCTGCCGGCGGCGCGTACCAGTACCGGCAGGAAGCACAGGAACGCCAGCCCGCCCGCGAGCAGCAGCAGGGCGGAGGTCACGGACAGCGCCTGATTGCTGTCCTTGGAGTAGAAGGTGACGATCTCCCGGATCGCGTCGTCGTCCTCGGTGTCCGGCGTCCGCCAGGTCAGGACATGGCCGGCGATCATCAGTGCGCCGGCCAGGATCCCGGCGATCCCGGCCCACAGGGGCCTGCTTTCTCCCGCCCGGGTGGTTTCCTCGCTCTGCGACGCCGACATGGTGGCCTCCCGTCGGAGAGTCCCCCGAGATGGTCGTTTCCTCATCCCATCCTGCGCCGGAAACGGGCATGGCGCCCCTCAGTGAAGGACGTCCGGCCGGGGCGTCGAGGTGCTGTCGGCGTCGACCAGGCCGGCGATGTGGGCGGTGACCGTGTCGAGGATGTCGGTCCAGGTGGTGGCGTCGCCGAGCACCAGGTAGTTGAGGGTCAGGCCGTCGGTCATGGCGGCCAGGTAGCGGGCCAGTACCGGCACGGGGACACGCAGTCGGAGGCGCATGTCCTGGCGGAGCTGGTCGATGAGCTCGGTGTAGGCGTCGGCGTACAGCTCGTACTGGCGGCGCGCCAGGTGCTCGAAGCCGGGCTGGCGCAGCGCGTGCTGGGTGAGTTCGTAGGTGAGCATGTGTTCGTCGGGATGGGCGCGGACGTGGTCCCAGTAGGCCTGGAAGCCTGCCCGGACGGTCTCTTCGAGCGTGGCTCTGGGGCGCAGGGCCTCCTTCACCAGGGTCACGTAGTGGTCGGTGATAGTGGTGATCACGGACTCGATCAGCGCCTGCTTGGAGTCGAAGCAGTAGTGGAAGACGCTCAGGGACACGTCCGCCTCGGCGGCGATGGACCGGGTCGTCGTCTTGGCGACGCCGTCCCGGGCCATCGCCCTGATCGCCGCTTCCGTGAGCTGCCGGCGCCGTTCCACCAACGGCATCCGAGCCATATGCGCGTCCTGTCCTCGTGCTCTCGTGCTCTTGCCGGGCTCTTGCCGGGCGAGGTCGGCCGTCAGCTGCTGTGGACGCCCACCTCGTGGAGCGAGTATCCCCAGTCGGTGCCGCGGTCGAGGCCCAGCACGCGGACGTAGCGGGCGGGTGTGCCCGCGAACCGGGCCGTGTCCAGGCCGCCGTCACCGGCGGTCGTGGACCAGGCGGTCCGCCAGCTCACACCGTCGGTGGAGAGTTCGATGCGGTACGACTTCCCGTACGCGCGTTCCCAGTCGAGCGTGACGCGTCCGACGCGGTGGGTGGCGCCCAGGTCGATCCGCAGCCACTGGTCGTCGCTCCAGTCGCTGGCCCAGCGGGTGCCGCCGTCGCCGTCCACGGCGCGGCCGGGCGCGTAGCTGGTGACCGGGTTCGACTCCGCCGAACTGGCCGTGGCCGCGGCGCCCTTGGCGAGGTTGACCCCGGCCTGGTGCCGCTCGGACCCTCCCCAGGTGTCGAGGTAGGACTCCGCCCCGCCGAAGAGGTCGTCGACCACCTTCTGACCGCCGACGCGGCGGATGTCCTCGATCCAGTCCGGGACGAGGCCGTAGTGCGCGGCTCCGTCGGTGTTCAGGTCCCAGGTGCGCTGACCGGTGGTCTGCCTGTCGATGACGGAGCCGCCGTCGACGCTCTTGAACGGGTACGTGACCTTGTCGGCGGCGTCCGCGCCGCGCGGGGCGGGATGGTCGCCGATACCGTTGAAGTCGGTGCCGTAGCCGTATCCCACGCCATACTTCTCACGCAGCGCGGCCGTGCGCTCGGCCTCCGCGCTGAACTCCTTCGAGCCGTGCATGTACTGGGCGACGAAGCCGCCGAGCGCGTAGACCCGCTCGGTCCAGTTGAGGTCCATCCAGCTGTGCGAGGAGAGCACGCCGGGATACGAGGCGGCCTCGAAGATGTCGAGCACCCGGCCGGTGGCCTTCACGCTCATGTGGTCGATCTCCAGCATCATCTTGCGTTTCATCATGCCGCGCACGGCGTACTCACCGAGGTCCGTGAGGCCGCGGACGTTGCACTGGGCGTCCGCCTCGTACTCCGGGACCTCGACGCCGTCCGGGAGGTCCGCCTCGGCCTCAGTCGCCGCGCCGCCGATGGGGTTGTCCTTCTGCGGTCCGGTGCACTTCTCCGTCCGCCAGAAGGTACCCGTCGACAGGAACTGGCCGACGTTGATCGCCGTACCGAGCCCGTGCTCGTCGAAGCGGACCCCGCACAGCGCGTTGTCGAACTTGTGGCACAGGAACATGCTGCGCACACCCAGCCCGTACAGCTCGTCCAGCCCGGCGTCGATGTCGGCCTTGCTGCACTGCGCGATGTCCAGGATCTGCTTGCAGCCGAACGGCTCGGAGGTCTCGACGCCCAGGATGACCGCCAACTTGCCCTGCTCGATGACCTGTCGGGCCTGCGCGCTGTCGAGGACGATCCGGAACCAGCCCTTGCCGGGGCCGCCGTACATCTTGTCGATGTAGGCCTGGAGGTCGTAGGTCAGCTTCGCCTGGAGCCGGATCGAGGTCATCTCGTCGCAGCCGCGGTCCTTGAAGGGGTACACCGAGCAGATCATGCCGTTGGTGACGAGGTCGTTGACGAGGACGCGCTGTCCGCCGCGCCAGGCCCGCTCCACCCAGGCGTAGTAGTTCGCCTGATGGGTCATCGAGTCGTACGCCGGCCAGTCCTTGAACGTGGGCCAGCCGACCGGGTCGTGCCTGCCGTCACCGCCGTGGGTGATGTAGTCGAAGATCGCGAGCGTGCCGTCCGGGTAGTGCTCGGGACAGTCCTTGAGCGCGTCGGCCACGCCGGCCTCGGAGAACGTCTTGCCGCAGATGAGCCGGCCGCCGAAGGCCTCGTTGGACATCAGGTGGTTGTGCGCGTCGACGAACCCGCGCACCTCGCCCTCGGCGTTGGTGCCGGTGAACGGCTCGCCGCTGACGTTGATCTGGGAGTCCGGCGCCGGCCGTGCGGTCGGCACCCACCAGTCGGTGCCGGCCGCCGAACTCGGCGTGGGGCCGAGGGCCATGGCCAGCACGAGGAGGAGCAGCGAGACAACGGTGACGTCTTTGCGCCTGCGGTACGGGCGTCCGGTCATGGTCACTGCCCACGTCCCTCGGTCGGCGGGGTGGCGCGGTCGAGGAGCCCGACGATCCCGGGACCCGAAGGCGGGATTGTCATGACCGGCGCAAGATATGCGACGAGGATCGCGACAGGAGGGGTTCCGAGTCAAGGGTCCGGGACAAGTGACCTGATGAGGCGGTGGCACCGCAGGACGCCGATTCTCGCCTCAGCGCGCATCCGTCCTGGGAGCGTGTCCCGCGGTGAACCGTTCGGCGGCAGACCAGAGTTCGGCTGCGCGCTGTGGGTCGTAGGACTCCCGCGACGAGCGGTCCACCCGGGCGCGGTCGACGTAGGAGCCGGTCGGCGCCCGGGTCGTGCCGAGGACGACATCGGCCAGGCAGCGGCCCGCGGCGCTGCGGCTGGTGGCGAGCGGGGTGAGGGTCAGCGCCGACAGGACGCGGCGCATCGCGAACCGGGAGACGGGGTCCGCGTTGCGGGCGAGGCCGGTGCCGGGGACGAAGCCGGAGTTGTAGGCAACGGCGTCGATCCCGGCCCGCAGGCGGCGCGCGTACTCGTGCACGAGGTGGAGGGCGGCCAGCTTGCTCGTCGAGTACGCCGTGCGCCCGGCGGCGGTGGTGTCCGGCTCGGGGAAGGCACCCGCGCGGACCAGGACGTCCGGGGACCTCCAGGCCGGGCCGGGCACCATGCCCAGGTTGTGCCGGAAGTCGCCGAAGTGGGTGTCGCTGACGGTGATCACGATCCGGGCGGGAGCGGCGAAGCGGTCCCGGAGCAGGCGGACGAACAGGTGGTTGGCGAGCACCGCCAGAAAGACCCTGCGGCACCCCCGGCCTCGCCACCCCCGCTCACACCCCGCGAACAGCGGGCGGGTCCAGCGCCTCGATCCACCCGTTCCCGTGCCCACGGCTCGGCCACCACGCCGTCACACGCCCCCGAACCACAGCACCGCAGCCGACCGTGGCGTGTTCGGCACCTCACCATGTCCCTGCCCGTGGGCATCCCTGGGCGGGCGGAACGCGCCCCTGCTCAGTCGTCCCAGCGGGCCGCCGCGAGGACCGCGGCCGCCGCACCTGTGCCCAGTACGGCGCCGGCGACGACGTCTCCCGGGTAGTGCACGCCGGTGTGGATCCGTGAATAGCCCACCGCGCAGGCCAGCAGGCCGAGGGGAACCGTGGCGGCCGGGAACGCGGGTCCCACGGCCGCGGCGAAGGCGACGGCCGAGGCCGTGTGGCCCGAGGGGAAGGACGCGGAGGCCGGCATGGGCACGTGCCGCCACGGAAACGGCGAGTCCTCGGCGCGGTGGGGCCGAGGCCGGCGGACCAGGCGCTTGCCGAGCAGGTTGGCGGTCGTCGAGGCGACGCCGACGGCGGCGAGGCCCAGAACGGCGGCGCGGCGCGGCCGCCCGGGGCGCAGCGCCAGGAACCCGGCGACCACGAAGGAGATCTTCGAGTGGTCCGCCGCCGCGGACAGCCGCCGCAGGGCGGCGTCCAACGCGGGCGTCCTGGTGACCGTCACGGCCTCGTAGAGCGCCTGGTCGAGGGCGGCGAGATCACGCATCAGACCTCGCTGTGACCGGTCGTGCGGCAGCGGGCGGTCAAGCATCGCTCTGCTCCTGGTTCGTGCGGATCGGAAGGGGATCGTGGCCGAGCGCGAGGCGGACCACCCGCCGCCAGTCGACGGACGGGGCGACGTAGGAGGCGCCGGGACGATGTCGGGGCACGCGCACGCGCAGTGCGCCGGGACGCACCGTGCACACCACGGGAGGGGGCAGGGTGAGCGCTTCACCGTCGACGGCCACCGGGATGAGCTCCTCGTCGGCGTTCACGACCACCCGACGCGAGGTCAGGGAGGTGATGCTGCTGGCCCGTTCGCCGCGCAGCGCCAGTTCGGCGGCCTGCGCCGCGCCCTCCACTCGGATCGCGATCACGCCGAGCGTGCCCCCGTCGAGCCGCGGTCTGCGCCCGCCGCCGAGGGGGTCGGCCCGTCCGTAGGGGTTGTTGCTCACCAGCAAGGTCTGCGGGGCGTGCACGCGGGCGTCGTCGGTCTGCACATCCAGGACCGTGCCGGTCTCGCCGACCAGCAGGCCCGGCAGGTGGTCGAGCGCGGTGGCGGCCTTGGCGTCCCGGTAGTCGGGGCTCTGGACGATCTCCGCGTATGCCCCGAAGGAGACTGTGTTGACGAACGGCCGCCCGGCCACGTCACCCAGGTCGATACGGAGTTCCACGCCGTCCGAGAGGGCGTCCAGGCCGCTCACCGGATGGTCGCGGTCCAGGCCCAGGTCCATGGCCAGGTGGTTGCGGGTCCCGGCCGCCAGGACGACGAACGGCACACCGTGCTCGGCCGCCACTCCCGCCACCAGGGCCTGCGTGCCGTCACCGCCCGCCACGCCGAGCAGATCCGCGCCCTCGGCCACGGCCCGCCGGGCCAGCGTCACCGCGTCCGGTCCGGCGTCGAGGTCGAGCATCATCACGCGGGCGCCCAGCGCCTCGGCCCGCTCGGCCAGTCCGTGCCGGGAGACTTTTCCGCCCCCGGACCGCGGGTTCATGATCAGAACCGGGCGCCGGGGCGGCCGGGCCGAACGGGAGCGTACGCCGTGCGGCTTGCGCAGGCGCCGCAGCGCGCTCCGGGCGCAGGCCAGCGCCGCCGCCCACAAGGCGAGCGCGGTCACCGCCACCGGCCACAGGCCCGATACGGCGTACAGGATCAGGACACCGACGGGTGCGGCCAGCGCCAGCAGGGCACCGAGCAGGCGCGCCACTCCCCGGTGCGCGAGGGCCCACCAGATGCCCGCGCCGGCCAGGGCGAGCCCGGCCAGGCCGAGCAGCAGGATGAACCACTGACCGGCGCCGGCGACCACTGACGCGACGGCGCAGGCCACGCACAGCAGGGCGAGCCGGGCCAGCGCTCGCGCGGACCCCTCGTGTCTGTCGGAGCCGTCCGGCTCGGCCTCGCTCGTGGTTCGTCGGTTCGCGTTCATGGTGCGTCGGGGGGCCCTCGGGGTTCCCGCGTTCCGCGTACACGGTGTCGTCGCTGTACACGGTGTCATCGGTCTCCCTGCGTACCTCGAGTCCCTGCCCTGGCTCTCCTTCCATGGCCATAACGGCCGACAGGCTCGGCATCCCGACGTCCCTGGCACCGGTGCCGCGCGAACGGGCGCGCCGGTGTCTCGGTGGTCGCAGGCCCAACGATCTCATGAGGGCCGCCGACCTCCGGGACCAGATTTTCGCCAGGGGTTGACGGAGACCTGAGTGGCGGTCACTTTCTATAGAGCAGCCATGGGAGCGCTCCCATGACTCCATGCCCCACGCCGCCATCATCAAGGAGGGCCACATGCACGCGCCTGGCCGCTTATCCAGAAGAACGTTGATGACCGCCGCCGCCGCGGGCGCCGCCGCCGCGATCGCCCCTCCCGCGCAGGCATCCGGCGCGCGGGCCCGGTACCACACGGTGGGCCGCGTCAAGCGCGCCGCCGACGGGTGGGTGCGATACACCTGGCCCGGCATCTGCTTCGAGGGCCGGTTCCGGGGTACCGGCGTCGGCATCGCCCTCGACGACGCCGACAACGACTACGACGTCCAGATCGACGGAACGACCCTCGTCACGCTGGTCACTCCGGGCCGGACCCTCTCCTGGGTCGACGGCCTCTCCGACGCCGAGCACGGCGTGCGGCTCGTCAAGCGCACCGAAAGCCCGTGGGCGGCAGGCCGGTTCGGCGGGTTCGTCGCCCGTCCCGGCGGCGCCGTCCTCCCCGGGCCGCGGGCGCGGAGCCGGCAGATCGAGTTCATCGGTGACTCCTTCACCGCCGGATACGGCAACGTCTCCGGCACACGCGACTGTTCGACCAACGGAGGAGTGAACCGGAACAGCAACGCCGATCTCGCCTTCGGTGCCCTCACCGCCCGGAAGCTCAATGCCGACCACCAGATCAACGCCTTCTCCGGCCGGGGCATGGTCCGCAACTACAACGGCAGCAGCCCCGATACCGACTTCCGCACTTACTACGATCGGGCGCTGCTGAACGTCGAGGGCGATGTCTGGCGGAATCCCGGCACCTGGCGGCCCCAGGTGGTCGTGGTCGGTCTGGGCATCAACGACTTCTCCACCCCGCTCAATCCCGGCGAGCGCTGGAGCACGGAGGACGAGCTGGTCGCCGCCTACGAGACCGCGTATCAGGGCTTTCTCGACAAGCTGCGCGCCCGGTACGGCCCGAAGACTTTCCTCGTGGTCAGCGCCGCCCACCTCTCCAACACCACGGCGTTCGCCCGGGCCACCCTGCGCATCGTCCAGGAGCGCAACCGGCAGGGCGACGACCGGGTCCGCCACTGGTACTACGACGACCCCGGCCTGGACCACCTCGGCTGCGACTGGCACCCCTCTCTCAACGACCACCGGATCATCTCCGGCCTGCTCGACGACTGCCTCGCCGGCCTTCCGCTGCACTGGTAGCCGGACGGACAGCGACGTCCGAATTCCGTCAGTCGACGGGCGGCCTGCGAATTGCGGCGATGTCGAATTGGAGACGCACCTTTTCACTCACCATGGCGCCGCCTTCGGCCAGTCTGGTGCTGTACGTCAGGCCCCATTCGGAGCGGTCGATGGTGGTGGTGCCGTCGAAGCCGACACGGTCGTATCCGAAGGGGTCGGTGACGTGGCCGATGTAGGTGAGTTCCAGGACGACGGGGCGGGTGGAGTTCTTGATGGTGAGGTCGCCGGTCATGCGGTAGACGTCGGTGTCCGCGAGTTCGACCGAGGTGCTGGCGAAATGCATGCGCGGGTAGGCCCTGGCGTCAAGGAAGTCACGGCCCACCAGGTGGGCGTCCCGTTGTTCCACGCCGGTGTCGACGCTGGCGGTGTTGATGATGATTTCCGCCTGTGAGCGGGCCGGGTCGCGGCCGTCGAAGTACAGGCGACTCTGGTATTCCGAGAAGGCTCCGCGCACCGTGGTGACCATGGCGTGGCGCACGGAGAAACCGATCCTGCTGTGGGCGGGGTCGATGACCCATTCCCCGGTCAGCGTTGCCAGTGCGGGATCCAGAAGGGTTGTGGTGGCGGCAGCCGGTGACGCTGTGGGGGGCTTGGGAGCGGTGGCCGGTTCCGTGCGGCGGAACGGGGTGCCCCGGCTGAACAAATTCATGATTCACCTAAGTACTGCACTGAAGTTGTTGCCGCAAGCCCGCATCGAGTGACTGAGCTTTCCGGAGCCGCACCGCACAACCTGCGCACCTCCTGCGCATGGACGAGGAACGAAAACTCCACACATTCACCATTCAACCTCAAAGGGACTGAGGAATGGACCGACCGTCTGTTGACCCACGCTGCTACGACTTGTCGGTCCAAACACCTCGAACACCTCTAGTCGACTCCGACGAGGGTGCGGACCTCGAAGTCCTCGTAGGTTTCCGGGGTTTCGGGCCGGCTCAGTACCGATCCGAGCCAGCCCAGCAGGAAGCCGGCCGGGATGGAGACGAGACCGGGGTTCTGCAGCGGGAACCAGGCGAAGTCGGCGGAGGGGTAGAGCGAGCTGGGGGTGGAGGAGACGACGGGTGAGAAGACGACAAGCAGGACGGAGCACAGGAGGCCGCCGCAGAGGCTGAGCAGGGCGCCCTGTGCGGTGAAGCGCCGCCAGAAGAGGGTGTAGATGAGTGTCGGCAGGATGGCGGAGGCGGCGATGGCGAAGGCGAGGAAGGCCAGGGTGGCGGTGTTGGCGCCCCAGGAGATGAGGGCGAGCAGCATGCCGAGGACGCCGATGACGACCGCCGCGAGCCGGGCCACGGCGAGTTCCTCCGTCTCCTTCGCCCTGCCCTTGCGGATCACCTCGCCGTAGAGGTCGTGGGCGAGGGAGGAGGCCGCGGCCAGAGTGAGGCCCGCGGCGACCGCCAGGAGGGTGACGAAGGCCAGGCAGGACAGGAGGGCGGTGAGGACGGCGCCGCCCAGGTCGTGCGCCAGCAGCAGGACGGCCGCATCGCCCTTGCGGTCGGTCTGCGCGATGGTGTCCCGGCCGACGATGGCGGTGGCGCCCAGGCCGAGAATGCCCGCTGCCAGGCAGACGAGGCTGACCAGGCCCATAGCCCACACCACGGAGGAGCGCAGGACGCTGCTCGACTTCGGGGCGAGCAGCCGCATCATCACGTGCGGGAGCGCGGCCAGGCCGAGGACGATGGCCAACTGCAGGCTGAAGAAGTCGAGTTTGCTGGTGGTGCTGGCGCCGTAGCGGAGCCCGGGTTCCAGGAAGCGCGTACCCGAGCCGCTGTTGTCCGCCGCGGCGGCGAGCAGGGCGTCGAAGTTCCAGTCGAAGCGGTTCAGCACCATCACCGCGGTCACGGTGACGCCCGAGATCAGCATCACGGCTTTGACGACCTGGATGAACGTGGCGCCGGGCATGCCGCCGATGGCCGCGTACACGATGACGATGGTGCCGATGACGACGACGCACAGGGTGCGGGTGGTGGCGCTGGGTTCGCCGGTGAACTGGGTCAGCAGGGCGACGCTGCCGACGAGTTGGGCCACCAGGTAGAGGGTGGTGATGGCGAGCGTGCACAGGGCCAGGGCGAGTCGTACCGGCCGCTGCATGTGCTTCAGGCGCAGCGCCAGGGTGTCGCCCAGCGTGTACTTGCCCGCGTTGCGCAGGGGTTCGGCGACCAGCAGCAGGACCATCATCCAGGCGACCGCGGTGCCGCACAGGTACAGCAGTCCGTCGTATCCGGTCAGGGCGACCAGGCCGGTGCTGCCCAGCAGGGTCGCGGCCGACAGGTAGTCCCCGCACATCGCCAGCCCGTTGCGCAGCGGGGTCATGGTGCGGTTGCCGAGGTAGAACTCGCTGATCTCGTCGCGTTGCGGTGCGGTCAGCAACGCGGTGAACAGGGTGACCACGACCACGGACAGGAAGAGCACGAGCGTCAGTTGCAGGCCGAAGCGGTCCACGACCGCGGCGCCGGTCGTCACCACGGGCGGAACTCCCCCGCCCCGGGGGCCACCGGCGGTTCGGCCGCCGCTCGTCCTCGTGCCGCGACCTCGTCGTGGTGGCGCGCGAGTCCGCGCAGGCCGCGGGTCACCGGTGTGACGCGGGTACGCATGTGGACGAGGTAGCGCCACACGATGACCGCCATCATCACGAACTGTCCGAGACCCAGGGCCAGTCCGAGGGTGAGGTGACCGCTCAGGGAGCTGTTCATCAGCCCGGGCGCGAAGCTGGACAGCAGTACGTAGAGAAGAAATCCACCGACGGCGACGGCCGTCGAGCGGCTTCCGAATCTGCGGTGGGCGCGGCGGAGGGACTGGTACGCGGGATCGTGGGACACCGATCGTTGCCCGGCACGTTCGGGAGTCGACAAAATGGCACCTTCATGCTCTGCGCGGACTTTGTGGGGGGTTCGTGAATCCGAAATTCGCGTGATTCGAATTTCCGCTGGACTGCGGGCCCTGTTCGGCGACCGGCTCTTACGTCGGTGGGTGACGACGCTGCCGGGAGGGGATTGTCGCAGCGCGCCCGTTGAACAATCAACCGGCAGGGCTATTCGATTTCCGGGGCTGACTCATTCACACCTTCGGCATATGCCCTCGACGCCGGGCGGCCTGGGAGAAGCGGGCCGCCCGGAATAGGTCTGCACCTTTTCTCCGGTCAGGTTGTCTCAAATGCAGTGCACAACTTAGATGCACAGCAGATCGAGGGTGAGGGCCGCGGTCCAGGAGAAGCGGCGGGCACCGCGGCCCCCGCCGGTGACGGGGTCGACGTACTCGGCGAAGTCGGAGCGGCCCGCCTCCGCGAGGAAACCCTGCCGCAGGCGCTCGGCCTGCGCGGTCAGGCCGTGGGTGCGCAGGCCCCGGTGGATCAGCCAGGCCGTGTTGAACCAGGCCGGGCCGCGCCAGTAGCGGTGGGGGTCGAAGGCGTGGCCGGTGACGTCGTAGCTGGGGATCAGGTGCGTGGCCGGTGCCCTGAAGTGGGGGCCGTCGAGCGTCTCGTGCAGGCGCTTGACGACGTCCCGCGAGAGGTGCGGGACGGCGAGCGGGACGAGGCCGGTGACGCTGCGTTCGTCGACGAGGGCGTCGGTGGCGAGATCGCGGACGCGGAAGAGGCCGGACGTGTCGTCCCACAGGCGGCTGACGAGCCGTCGGGTGAGCTCGGCGGCCCGTGCCGTGTGCGGTGCACCCGACCTGCCCAGCTCGCCGGCCATGTTGGCGAGCGCCGACTCGCTGACGATCAGCAGGGCGTTGAAGCAGGGGTCCTCCACCGCGAAGCGGTGCCGTGCCGCGTGGTCGTCGTACTCGGCGTCGCGGTAGTCGGCCGCCAGCCGGACGTAACGGCCGTAGTCCAGGTCGGTGGGCCGGTCGGCGGGGTTGCCGTGGTTCAGGTCGGCGCGGTGGTAGGCGTCGGGTGCCGCGGGGTCGACGCGCTGCAGAGGTCCGTCCCAGCAGGGGCTGTTGTCCATTCCGGGCTCCCACGGGTGGACGACGGCCGCCAGTCCCCCGCCGCCGAGGTCGCGGCGGGTGAGCAGGTAGTCGTGCCAGGCGACGAGCCGTGGGTAGGCGCGGGCCAGGAAGCCCCGGCGGCGCGATTCCGCGGGATCCGCGCGGTGGACCAGCCAGGCCGCGAGGGCGTGCACGGGCGGTTGGACGATGCCCGACGTCTCCGGCGTCGACGGGGCGCCCGCGGTCCGGCCGGCGCGTGAGGACTGCCAGAAGTCCGGGCTGGGGAAGTACGCGTCGGGCGGCAGGGCCGGGTTGAAGACGATGTGCGGCAGGCGTCCGTCGGCCCACTGCCCGGCGAGCAGCGATTCCAGCTCCCGCTGGGCACGGCGGGCGGACAGGTGGCGCAGGCCGATGGCGATGAAGGCGGAGTCCCAGCTCCACTGGTGGGGGTAGAGGGTGCGGGAGGGGACGGTGGAGGTGCCGGTCCAGTTGTCGAGAAGGACCCGCGCCGCACCGCGCCGCAGTGTCAGGGCTGCGGACGCGGTGGGCGCGGGCCGGTCCAGGAGGCCCCTCACGCGCCGGACCTCTGCAGGAAGGCGGGGATGGAGCGGACGGCCTCGATCGGGTCACCGGTGAGGCGGCATTCGGCGACGAGGTGGCCGTCGTAGCCGATGGTGTGCAGGGCGCTGAGCCAGGCGGGCCAGTCGAGGTGGCCGGCGCCGGGCTGGAGCCGGTTGGAGTCGGAGACCTGGGCGTGGCCGATCAGGTCGGCGTGGGCGAGGATCGCGGCGACGGGGTCGCTCTCCTCGATGTTCATGTGGTAGCTGTCGATGCCGATCCTGATGCAGTCCATGCCGGTCGCGCGGATCAGGTCGGCGGCCTGGTCGAGCCGGTTGACCATGTGGTCCTCGTACCGGTTGAGGGGCTCCAGGAAGAGGGTGACGCCCTCCGCCCGCGCGTGCTCGCCGAGTTCGGTCAGGCCGGTCAGCAGGATCTCGCGGTCCTCCTGCTCGGTGCGCGGGGGTTCGAAGGGCGGCAGACGGCGCGAGAACATGCCGAAGGCGGCCGGGGTCTGCACGCCGAGGCCGCCGAGTTCCGCGATCACGGTGAGCTGTGCCTTCAACTGGGCGATGGCGTCGCGGCGTTGGTCCTCGTCGAAGGCGCCGAAGAAGTGCGGCATGTCGACGCACACCGTCGGCATGACCACGCCGTCCTCGCGGGCCTGCCGCAGTTCGTCGAGGCGGGCCGTGAAGTGGAAGTCGCCTCTGGCGCGCAGTTCGATGGCGTCGTAGCCGGACTCCTGGGCGATGTCCCACTTGGCCTGCAGGGTGTCCCCCGGAAGGAGTTGCTCCTGGACGGCGGTCCTGAGGGTGCCCCTCGGAATCGGGCGTAGGTCGGCGGGCTGGACAGCGCATTCCACGGATGGCTCCGAAGGGGGTGCGGGTGTCGGTTGAGTCGACAATAACCCGCACTTATGTCTTGTCAACACGCAAAACTGGTGCTGAGATGCGTGCTGACCAGACGTAAGTCGATTTGAGGACACGCCATGCGCGCCAAGAGCCGGCGGTCGAAGCTGATCGCCGTGGGCATCACGGCAGTTCTGGGGTTCGGGCTGCTGACGGGCTGCTCCAGCGGTACCGGGCCGGGAAGACCCGACCGGGAGATCACCGTCTGGTCCCAGGAGAGCCTTCCGGATCGGGTCGCGGCGACCCAGAAGATCGTCGACGCGTTCGAGCGGAAGACCGGTATCACCGTGCGTCTGGTCGGTGTCGCCGAGGCCCAGTTGCCCCAGCTCATCATGTCGGCGGCGGCCTCCGGCACGCTCCCCGACGTCATCGGGGCCACCACGTTGAGCCAGATCTGGCAGATGTACTCGAACGAGTTACTCAACACCGACATCCCGAAGCGGATCGTCGACGAACTCGGGCGCGACACCTTCAACGCCAACGCGCTCGCCCTGACCTCCGACGGGAGCACCAGCCTCGGCGTCCCCTCCGACGCCTGGCTGCAGCTGCTCGTGTACCGCAAGGACCAGTTCGACCGGAAACAGCTGGCGGCCCCCGACACCTACGCGAGGGCCGTGGCCGCCGCCGAGGCGCTGACCACCGACGGCCACGACGGTGTCTCGGCGGCCACCGACCCGGGTGACGTGTTCACCTCGCAGAGCTTCGAGAGCCTGGCCCTGGCCAACGACTGCCAACTCGTCGACGACCGCCACGAGGTGGCCCTCGAGTCCCCCCAGTGCGAAACCGCGTTCCGTACGTACGACCAACTCGCCCGCGTCCACGGCGCCCCGGGCACCCAGACCGTCGACTCCACCCGCGCCACCTACTTCGCGGGCCGCTCCTCCATGGTCGTCTGGTCGTCGTTCCTGCTGGACGAACTCGCCGGTCTGCGGAAGGACGCCCTGCCCAGCTGCTCCGCGTGCAAGGCGGACCCGCGGTTCCTGTCCCGCAACAGCGGCATCGTCACCGCGATGAAGGGCCCCGACGCCACCGAGGCGGCGCAGTTCGGCGAGATCACCTCGTGGGTGACCACCAGGACGGCCGAGACGGCCGCCTCCCGCGAGTTCGTCGAGTACATGATGGGCACCGGCTACGAGCCCTGGTTCGGCATGGCGCCCGAGGGCAAGATCCCCGTCCGCGAGGGGACGGCCGCGCAGCCCGACCGTTATCTCGACGCCTGGCGGCACAGCGACATCGGGGTCGACACCCGCGAGCCGTTCGACGAGGTCTTCCCGGCGAGTCTGCTCGACCAACTCGCCGCCGGCGTCGGCAGGATGCGGCGCTGGGGCATCACTCAGGGCGAAGGGGCCCTCGTCGGCGCCACCAACGGCGAACTGCCCGTGCCCAAGGCCATCAGCGCCATGACCGGCGGACAGACCTCGCCCTCCGAGGCGGCACGCGAAGCCGACGACGAGGTCGCCGCCCTGAAGAAGTCCCTGCAGTAGCCGCCCGCCCGGACGTCACGAAGGGCTCCTCATGACCACAGCCCCCGCCGGCGCACCGCAGCGCCGGGAAGCCGGCCCCCAGCCCACCGGTCCGCCCCCGTCCCGGGCCCGCCGCCCGATGACCGCCGAACGTCGCGCCAACCGGGCGGGCCTCGCCTTCGTCTCCCCCACCTTCCTCGTGGTCTTCGTGGTGGTCGTCCTGCCCATCCTGTGGACGGTGCTGCTGGCGTTCCAGGACGCCAGACTCGTCGACATCCAGGGCATGGGACTGTTCGGCAACTGGTCCCTCGACAACTTCGCCCAGGTCTTCGACTCCGCCGGCTTCTGGTCCAGCCTGACCACCACGCTGCTGTACACCGCCGGTGCCACGCTGGGCTCCGTCGCCCTCGGTCTGGTCGCCGCGCTCGCCCTGCGCAGGCCCTTCCGCGGCCGCGGGCTGCTGCGCGCGGCGATGCTGCTGCCGTACGTCGCCCCCGTCGTCGCCGTGGCCTTCACCTGGCAGGTCGCCCTGAGCCCGCAGTACGGCGTGGTCAACGACTGGGGGCGGCGCCTGTTCGGCTGGGACGACCCGATCGCCTTCCTGTCCGCGCGCAGCTACGAAGTCCACCTGGTCGGCGTGCACTTCGACATCCCGCTGGCCCTGCTGACCGTCATCGCCTTCGAGTGCTGGCGCTACTTCCCGTTCGCCTTCCTGTTCCTCCTGGCCCGGCTCCAGGCCGTGCCGGACGGACTGGAGGAGGCCGCCCTGGTCGACGGGGCGACCGTCTCGCAGCGGTTCCGTCACATCCTGCTGCCCCAACTGATGCCGGTCATCGCCCTGTTGTGCGTGCTGCGGTTCATCATGACGTTCAACAAGTTCGACGACGTCTACCTGCTCACGGGAGGCGGGGCGGGCACCGACGTGGCCGCCGTCCGCGTCTACGACTTCCTCACCGCCCGCTACGACGTCGGCGCGGCCGCCGCCCAGTCACTCGTCCTGGCCGTCTCGCTGGTCATCCTGCTGGGCCTCTACTTCAGGTTCTTCGGCGCCAGGGTCCAGGAGGAGTCGTGACCAGAAAGGCCGCCCTGACCAGGGCCCGCTTCGAGGAACAACTCTTCGGCGTGCTCCGCCGGCTGGTCATCGCGTTCCTCGCCGTAATCACCCTGCTGCCCTTCTTCTCCATGTTGCTGCTGTCCGTGAAGCCCATCGACGCGCTCCTGCTCGACCCGGGCTCGTTGTGGGTGTCGGCCGGGGACTTCACCCTGTCCACCTACCGCGACGTCCTGCGGTCCACCGACGACGGCGGCCAGGGCTTCCTGCGGTTCCTGCTCAACTCCGCGCTGGTGTCCCTCGGCACGGTCGCCCTGACCCTGCTGGCGGCCGTGCCGGGCGCCTACGCCGTCAGCCGGCTGACGTTCTTCGGCCACCGCCAGGTCAGTGCGCTGTTCCTGGCCGTGTACCTGTTCCCGGCGACCCTGCTCGCCGTCCCGCTGTTCGTCATCTTCGCCAGGCTCGGGCTGTCCTCCAGCCTGATCGGGCTGGCCGTGGTCTACGTCGCGCAGACCGTACCGGTGTCGGTGTACATGCTGAAGAACTACCTCGTCACCATCCCCCGCTCCGTCGAGGAGGCGGCGGCGCTCGACGGCTGCAGCCGGCTGCAGACCGTCCGCAAGGTGATCCTGCCGCTCGCGCTGCCGTCCTTGATGGCGACCGGCCTGTACGTGTTCATGATCGCCTGGAACGAGTTTCTCTTCGCGCTGCTCTTCCTGGCCGCCGACCCCGACAAGTGGACCGTCTCCCTGGGCCTGGCGCAGCTGTCCGGCGGCATCGAAGTGCCCAAGACCGTCCTGATGGCGGGCTCCGTGGTGCTGACGATCCCCGTGGTACTCCTGTTCTTCGCCGCCGAACGCCTGCTCACCGAGGGCCTGACCAGCGGCGCGGACAAGAGCTGAGCGATGGGGGCACTCATGACGACGCCGAGCCAGGTCAGCGCGGGGGACGTGCTCCAGCTGATCCGCGACGGTCGCGCCAACACCCGCGCCGACCTGCAACGCGCCACGGGGCTGTCCCGGTCGACCATCGGACAGCGCCTGGACCTCCTCAACCGGGCCGGCTGGCTGCGCCACACCAGCGGCGCCTCGACCGGCGGCCGGCCCTCCCACCGGATCGTCTTCGACCCCTCGCACGCCTCGGTCATCGCCGTCGACCTCGAAACCCGGCACGCGCGCGCCGCGGTCCTCGATCTCGCGGGCACCCTCCTCGCCGAGCACACCGGCCCGCTGCCCATCACCGACGGCCCGGACGAGGTGCTGGACCGGCTCGCCCGCTGGTTCCCCGACCTGATCGCCGCGGCCGGCATCGACGCCGCCCACGTCTGCGGCATCGGGCTGTCCGTGCCGGGCCCCGTCGACTGGGAGACGGGACGGGTCGTCGAACCGCCGATCATGCCCGGCTGGGACCGGTACCCCGTCCGGGAACGCCTGCAGAAGGCGTACGCCGATCATGTGGGGGCCGGTGCGCAGGGCGGCCCCGTCCCCGTCTTCGTGGACAACGACGCGAACCTCATGGCGCTGGCCGAGCACCAGGCAGGCCACCGCGACTGCTCGGCGTTCGTCCTGGTGAAGGTGTCCACCGGCATCGGCGCCGGTGTCGTCGTGGGCGGCAAGCTCTACCGCGGTATCGACGGCGGCTCCGGCGACATCGGCCACATCCGGCTGCACGACCGGCCCGACGCGTTGTGCATGTGCGGTTCGCACGGCTGTCTGGCCGCCGTGGCCAGCGGCCGGGCCCTGGCCAGACAGCTGTCCGACCTGGGCGTGGCCACCGCGTCGGGCTCCGACGTACGCCGGCTGCTCGCGGAAGGCCACCCCGACGCCATCCGGCTGGCCCGGGAGGCCGGGCGCCGCGCGGGCGAGGTCCTGGTCACCGTGGTCACCCTCCTCAATCCGGGGGTCCTGATGCTCGCCGGGGACCTGTCCGGCGCCCCTTTCATGACCGGTGTCCGCGAACTGCTCTACCAGCGCGCGATTCCCCGTACGACCGCCAACCTCCAGGTCGTCACCTCACGGCTCGGAGAGCACGCCGGTGTGATCGGGGCCGGGGCGATGGTGGTCGAGTTCCTGTACTCGTCCGCCCGGGCCGACGCGCGCCTCCACCGCGTCGCGCACTGACCGGCACCTGCGCCCATCCCCTCGTCAGCGGACGCCGCTGTGTTCTCGTGCCACCCGGTACAGGTCCGTGGAGGTACTGATCAGTTCCCGCTGCTCCTCCCGCGAACCCACCATGGGCCGCGAGCCGTTGAGCGGGACCTGCGCGCTCTCCGGCAGGAACCTCACCGTGACCAGGCCGATGACGCCGGCCAGCATCAGGTAGTACGCGGGCATCATGTCGTTGCCGGTGAGGCCGACCAGCGCCTCGGTGACCAGCGGGGTGGTGCCGCCGAAGGCTGCGACGGCGAAGTTGAAGCCGATGCCCATGGCCGCGTAGCGGACGGCGGTCGGGAACAGGGCGGGCAGGGTGGCGGCGCTCGGAGCGGCGAAGCAGGCCAGCAGGGTGGAGAGGACCAGTACGCCGAGGATCGGTGGCCAGGTTCCGTCCGCCTTGATGAGGAGGAAGGACGGCACGGCGAGGACGGTCATCGCGGCGGCGGCGACAGCGTAGACGGGCCGCCGGCCGACGCGGTCGCTGAGCCGGCCGATGAAGGTGATCAGCAGCATGATCCACACCATGCCGATCAGCACCAGGGCGTCCGCGGAGCCGCTGGAGCGGTTCAGCGTCTGAGTCTGATAGGTGGGCAGGAAGCCGGTGACCATGTAGTTGGTCACGTTGTAGAGCAGCACGAGGCCCATGCAGACCAGCAGCGGCCGCCAGTGGGTCTTCACGATGACGCGCAGCTCGCTGCCCGCCGACTCCTGGGCGAGGCCCTTCTCGTGTTCGTCCAACTGCTGCTGGAACGCCGGGGACTCCTCCAGCTTGAGCCGCATGTAGAGGCCGATGACGCCGAGCGGCCCGGCGATCAGGAACGGCACGCGCCAGCCCCACGAGAGCATCTCGGCATCGGTGAGCAGCAGGTTCAGCACGGTGACCAGGGCGGAGCCGAGGGCGTAGCCGGTGAAGGTGCCGAAGTCGAGCCAGCTGGACAGGAAGCCGCGCCGGCGGTCCGGGGAGTACTCGGCGACGAAGGTCGTGGCGCCGCCGTACTCACCGCCCGTGGAGAAGCCCTGGACCATGCGGGCGAGCAGCAGGAGGGCCGGGGCCGCGATGCCGATGGTGCCGTAATCGGGGATCAGGCCGATGGCGAAGGTGCCGGCCGCCATCATGATCATGGTGGTCGCGAGCACCTTCTGCCTGCCGATACGGTCACCCAGCGGGCCGAAGACCAGGCCGCCGAGGGGCCGGACGACGAACGCCGCGGCGAAGGTCGCGAAGGACGAGATCAGCTGGGCGCCCGGCGAGGCGCCCGGGAAGAACACCTTCCCGAGGGTGGCGGCGAGGTAGCTGTAGACGCCGAAGTCGAACCACTCCATGCAGTTGCCGAGCGCCGAGGCACCGACCGCGCGCCTCAGCAGCGGACGTTCGACGACCTGGACGTCCTCCTCGCGGAAGGCACGCCTGTTCCGGCGGAGCCTTCGGGTCAGTTCCTCCCTGACCTGCCGTGGCAGGCTCGTGACGGATTTCGGGCTGTTTCCCCTGCTCGGCGGATTGGACTGCCCCTCGGGCCCTGCCTTGACCACGCTGCCGCCTTTCTCCCGACATCGTCTGCATCGCGCCGATCGTCCGGCACACGTCACAGCTGCTGCCCGACTTCGCGCGTGGCACACGGACACACCGTCAAGGTCAAGGAAAGCGCTGGCCAATCCCAAGGGGAGGCCATGATCCGCTGATGACTTTCCCGTATCCGGCCATGGTTGGGTAACGAGAAGGATCAACCCCGGACTCGGACATACGTTCCTGTCCGTGAACTCTGAAGACACCCCCCTCAGACCCTCGGGTCTCCAGCCGGCCGCCGCCACCCGCACCCGCTTCGGCGCGGCCCGTCCCGCCCGCCGTGGCTTCCTGCGCGCCGGTCTGACCGGCGCCGCGGTCCTCGGCACCGGCGTCACCCTGGGCGCGGTCCCCGCCTCCGCCGCGAGCCGTGGCACGAGCCGCCGGCCCAGCACCCCCGAAGAGGCCCTTCGGGAGCTGACCGCGGGAAACGTGCGCTGGCGCACGTACCGGGAGAAGCACCCGGACGAAACACCCAGCGTCCGGCAGAGCCTGACGTCGGGCCAGCACCCCTTCGCCGTCGTTCTCGGGTGCGTCGACTCCCGGGTACCGCCGGAGCTCGTCTTCGACCAGGGTCTCGGTGACCTGCTCACCGTGCGCACCGCCGGGGAAGTCCTGGACGAAGCCGTGCTCGGCAGCGTCGCGTACGGCGTCCTCGAACTCAAGATCCCGCTGGTCCTGGTGCTCGGCCACCAGTCGTGCGGTGCCGTGCGCGCCGCCGTCGAGGCGGACACCTCCGGCGAGGGGCTGCCTGCCCACATCCAGTATCTGGCCGACCAGATAGCACCGAACATCGACCGCACCAAGGAAGGCGACGCCCGCGTCGACTCGACCATCGACGCCAACATCCGCGCCGTCCGCGCGCGGCTCGCCGCCGAGCCGGATCTCGCCGCGAAGGTGAGCGCCGGTCAACTGGCCGTCGTCGGCGCCCGCTACGAGCTGTCCGACCAGCACGTCCACCGCCTCGCCTGACCGTCGCACGCCGGCGCGCGGGCCCGCGGCCCGCGTGCCGGACCATGGAGTTCGCGCATGCCCGGACTTCCCGCCGACGCCGTACGAAGGTCCACGCCGCCACCGACCGGCCCGCACGCCCGGCCGAGGATCCGGCCACCAGGTCCGGGCGACGCGTCGCCCGGCGAAAACCCGTTGCGGCGCCCACGCCGCCCCCGGACCCTGACCCCATGTCCTCTCTGCTGCGCCCCGCCTCGCTCGCCGACGCCCCGGTCATCACCGACCTGCTCAACGCGGTCGACCTGATCGAGATCGGCCGGGGCGAGACCGATCTGCACACGGTCGAGGCGGATCTCAAGCATCCGGAAACCGATCTCCAGCGTGACTCCTGGCTGGCCTTCGAAGGGGAGCGGCTGGTCGCGTACGGACTGCTGTGGGACGAGTCGAAGGGCGAACGCATCGACGCCGACCACTATGTGCTGCCCGATCACCAGCCCGCCGGGGAGCGGATCCTGGACGCGATGGAGGCCAGGGCGCTGGACAAGGCGCGTGCGAACGGTGCCGAGCGGGCCGTGGTGCATCTGCATCTCAACGTGGCGCCCACGCTGGACACGGAACTGCTCCGCGCACGGGGCTGGACGGTCGTACGGCGGTATCACGTGCTGCGGCGGGCCCTGCGGCCTGCCGAGGACCTGCCGCCCACGCCGCCCGCCGGGGTGCTGGTGCGCTCCTGCGAGCCCGAGGCGGACCGGGTGCGGGTCCACCAGCTCTACCAGGCCGGGTTCGCCGAGCACTTCGACTTCCAGCCGCGCGCGTACGGCCAGTGGCTGCACGACATCGACGCCGACCGGCTCGACTGGTCCCTGGTGTGGATCGTCAGCGCCGAGGACCTCGGGGACGTGGGGTTCCTGATCGCCCGTGACGACCGCGAGGCCATGGGGTGGATCCGCAGTATCGGCGTGTTGCGCGAGGCGCGGGGGCGGGGGCTGGGCGGGTTCCTGCTGCGGCACGCGTTCGCCGCGTTCGCCGCGCGGGGACGGGACGCGGTGGGGCTCGGCGTGGACACCGCCAACGCCACCGGGGCGCCCGAGTTGTACGCGCGCAACGGGATGAGCGTCCACTACGCCGTCGACACCTGGGAAGCGGTCCTGAAGTGAGGCCGAGCCCACGTCTGCGCCACCACCGTTCGCCCGAGTGAGCCTCTGGAGTGGTGGGATCCCGAAGGCTGACTGACGGTGGATCACGTCGAGGCCGGGTTACGTCAGCTGACGAAGTGGCAGCTGTCCCGGCCGAGGCGGAAGGAATGCAGATGCGCTCTACACGTATGCTCCTCGCCGCGGCGGCGGCCGCGGCCGTCGTCGGGATCGCCGCACCGGGCGCCCAGGCGGCCGACGGTGACTGGGGCCACGAGAAGTCCTCCTCGGACAGCCACGAGAGCTCGTCCTACAGCAAGGAGCACGACAAGGACGGCAAGCACGACAAGCCGCACGGCGGGATGCACACCGGAGGCGGCGCGCTGACCGTCGCGGACGACGAGGAGTGGGGCACCGCGAAGGACCCCAAGCACGACCCGGAGACCTACAAGGACTCGTCCGACAGCGGTTACTCGAAGGGGGACCACGGCAAGGGTGACTACGGCAAGGGTGACCACGACAAGCCCCGTGGCGGGATGCACACCGGAGGCGGCGCGCTTGCCTCGCCGGGTGTGACCGCCGGCGGGCTGGCCGCCCTGGCGGTCGCCGGCACCGGTCTGTACGCGGCGCGCCGCAACAGGTCGGCCGGAAACGTGGCCTGATCCATGCCGGACGCGATAGCGGCCGAGGCCGCCACTCGTGCGCCGGGTGGCGGCCCGGCCGGCGTTCCCTGTCCCCCGTACCCCGCGCTGCCGTGCCCGAGTGAGGTGGTGTCCGATGGCAGCTCCTTCTTCCTCCCCCGACAACACCGACCCGGCACCCGGCGCCGACCCGGCACCGGCCGGGCAGCAGTCCCGGTCGAGCTGGCTGGTGCTGTGTGCCGTGGCCCTTCTGGCCCTGGCCCTGACCATGATCGGCAACCGTGACACGCCGGACGACTCAGCACCCCCGCCCCGTGTCGCGCAGCCGCGTGCCGCGCAGCCGGGAGCGTCGGCCCAGCCGGCCGAAGAGCCGGCCGAAGAGCCGGCGGGAAAGCGGCTGCCGCGGGCGACACCGCTGCGCCTGATCATCCCGGAGATCTCCGTCGACGCCCCCTTCACCACCCTCGCCATCGGTCCCAACGGGCAGCTCGAACCGCCGCCCGCCGACGACGTCAACCTGGTCGGCTGGCACGCCAAGGGGGCCTCTCCCGGCGAGCCGGGTACGGCGATCATCGCCGGGCACGTCGACACGGCGACGTCTCCCGCAGTCTTCGCCGACCTCCGTGAACTGGACGAGGGGGACACCTTCCGGGTCACGCGGGCGGACCGGCGTACGGCGACCTTCGTGGTCGACAGTGTGGAGACCTTCCACAAGAAGAACTTCCCCGACCGGCGGGTGTACGCCGACACCCCACGGGCCCAGGTCCGGCTCATCACCTGTGCGGGCGACTACGACCGCAAGGTCAAGGACTACATGGAGAACCTGGTCGTCTTCGCCCACCTGGCCTGACCGCCGGCACGGCGCCTCGCCACCCCGACATGTGTCAGGTACCCCGCGGCGTTCCCGCCTCCTAGGGTCCGAGACGAGTCGCGGACGGGGGAAGCCGGTCGGCGACCGCACGTCAGGACATCGCCGACCCAGGGAAGAGGGCTCATGAGCCGTCGATCGTTCACCACTCTGCTGGCCACCGGAGGGGCCGCCGCGGTGCTGGCGCTCACTCCGGTCTCCGCCCAGGCCGCGCCCTTCCAGGGCGGGAACTACGGGGCCTACGGGATGGAGGGTCAGTACCCCACCATCTCCAGCTGCTCGGGCACCTTCGGGCAGGTCGGGGCCACCCGGTACGCCGAGGGGATGGCGCTGAAGTACTTCTACTCGAGCAAGTGCGGGTCCTTCGCGCGGATCGAGAACTCCCGGGCCAACTGCGCCGCCGTTCTCGAACGGTCCGACTCCGGTGCCGGACGGGCCGACGGGTGGGTCTCGGAGACCGTCGACTCGGGCATCACCTACGCCTGCACGAAGATCGGCAACAACCTCAACGGCCGGGTCTCGCGCGCCCTGCTCGCCTGCGACGGCCACGTCCTGGCCCAGACGGGCTGGTACTGACGCCGGACACGGGCCGGTTGTCACAGCCGGACTAACCGGCGTCCCTGCGCACTCACCTCAGGCAAACGCACCGCCGATCCGCCCGGGCCGCCTCCTGGTCGCTGCCATATTCGAAGGCGACTTCGGAGGTGGCTGTGACGACAGAGGTGACGACAACACCCGAGGCGGCCGAGACGGCCGAAACGCCGTGTTCACCCGACCGCACCGTCGACCGTGTCGCCGAACTGGAACGCCGCCGAGCGGCGGCGCTGGCGCCGGGCGGGCCGAGAAGACGCGGGGAGTTCGGGGCCCGGGAACGGATCGAGCGGCTGCTGGACCCGGGGTCCTTCACCGAGACGGGGCAGTTCGTCCGGGCCCGGTGCGCCGAGGGCGGGGGACGCCGGCCGTACGGTGACGGGGTCGTCACCGGGCACGGCACGGTCGACGGCCGTCCGGTGTGTGTGTTCGCCCAGGACTCCACCGTCTTCGGCGGCAGCATGGGCGAGGCCTTCGGGGAGAAGACCGTCGCCCTGATGGACCTCGCCCTCAAGACCGGCTGTCCGGTCGTCGGGCTCAACGACTCCGGCGGCGCCCGCATCCAGGAGGGCGTCGCCTCCCTCGCTCTCTACGCCGAGCTGGTGCGCCGCAACGTGCAGGCGTCCGGGGTGATCCCGCAGATCTCCGTCGTGCTCGGGCCGTGCGCGGGCGGGGCGGCGTACTCACCGGCCATCACCGACTTCACGGTGATGGTGGACGGCGCCTCGCACATGTTCGTCACCGGGCCCGACGTCATCGAGGCCGTGACCGGCGAGCGCACCACCGCCGAGGACCTGGGCGGCGCACGGGCCAGCAACGCCGTCAACGGAAACGCGCACTTCCTCGCCGCCGACGAGGGCGACGCCCTGGAGACCGTACGGGAACTGCTGTCGTATCTGCCCGCGAACAATCTCGAACGGCCGCCGGACTACGCCCCGGGCTGCGCGCCCGCCGCGGACTGGCTCGACGAGATCGTCCCCGACCGGCTCGCGCAGGTCTACGACATGCGCGACATCCTGCGGGCGGTCGTCGACGACGGTGAACTCCTCGACGTGCAGGAGCTGTTCGCGCCGAACATCATCTGTGCCCTGGCCCGGGTCGAGGGCCGTTCGGTCGGCATCGTCGCCAACCAGCCGCTGCATTCGGCCGGGGTGCTCGACATCGACGCCTCCGAGAAGGCCGCGCGGTTCGTGCGGTTCTGCGACGCCTTCGGCATCCCGCTGCTCACCTTCGCCGACGTGCCGGGCTATCTGTCCGGCGTGCGGCAGGAGCGGGGCGGGATCATCCGGCGGGGCGCCAAACTGTTGTACGCCTACGCCGAGGCGACCGTCCCCAAGGTGACCGTGGTGGTGCGCAAGGCCTACGGCGGCGGGTACGCGGTGATGGGCTCCAAGCATCTGGGCGCCGACGTCAACCTCGCCTGGCCCACCGCCCGGATCGCCGTCATGGGCGCCGAGGGCGCGGTCGGGGTCCTGCACCGGCGTGAACTCGCCGCCGCCGCCGATCCCGAGGCGCTGCGCGCCCGTCTCGTGGCCGCGTACGAGAGCACGTACGGCACCCCTTATCTCGCCGCCGAACGCGGATACGTCGACGCCGTCATCGCCCCGCGCGAGACCCGCGCCCACGTCTGCCGCGCCCTGCGCGCGCTGAAGGACAAGCGGGCGCCGATGCCGCAGCGGAGGCACGGCAACATCCCGCTCTGAGCCCTCATCAGCCTCCCCGTTCCGTTCGACCGTGCAACGCCTCCGCCCCGCAAGACGTTTCCGCGACGTGAGGAGCCACCCCCTTGAAGGACAGCCGCCCCCCGCTCACGCCCGCGTGCCGGACCCTGCCGGAATACGTCCGGCACTGGGCCGAAGTCGCCCCCGACCGCCGGGCGTTCACTTTCGTCGACCACCCCGCCCCGCACTCGCGCGGCGTACACCGCACCCTGACCTGGCGGCGCCTGGACCTGCGGGTACGGGCGCTCGCCGCCCGGCTCTCCGAGGAGGCCGAACCGGGAGCCCGGGTCGCGCTGCTGTGCCCGCAGGGCGTCGAGTACGTCACCGCCTTCCTGGCAGCGCTGACGGCCGGGATGGTGGCCGTACCCCTGTACCCGCCCGGTCTGCCGGGACATGCCGACCGGCTCGCGGGGGTTCTGGCCGACGCGTCTTGCGCGGTCGTGGTGACCACCGGTCGCGAGCTGGAGTCCGTACGGGAGTTCTGCGCGGGCGACTCCGTGCGCGTCGTCACCGCCGACCAGGTCGCCGACGCCGCCGCCCAGCACTGGCGGCCGGTCGCCGTGGACGAGGGGGAGGTCGCCTATCTGCAGTACACCTCCGGGTCGACGCGGGCGCCCGCGGGCGTGGAGATCACCCACGGCAATGTCGTCGCCAACGCGCGGCAGGCGCTGACCGCCTACGGCGCCGACGCGCATCCGGTGACCTGCGTCGGCTGGCTGCCGCTGTACCACGACATGGGGCTGGTGCTGAGTGTGGCCGCTCCCGTCGTGCGGGGGCTGCTGTCGGTGCTCATGGATCCGACGGCGTTCCTGCACCAGCCGGTGCGCTGGCTGCGGCTGCTGGCCGCGCATCCGCGGGCGCTCACCGCCGCGCCCAACTTCGCCTACGACTACTGCGCCTCCGCCGTCACGGCCGAGCAGAAGGCGGATCTGCGGCTGGACGGTGTCGCCGCGCTGATCAACGGCAGCGAGCCGGTACGCCCCGGTACCGTCGACCGTTTCCACGCCGCCTTCGCGGAGCGTGGGCTGCCGCCGGACTGTCACTGTCCCTCTTACGGGCTGGCCGAGGCGACGGTCTTCGTCAGTGCCGCCCGGCCCGGTGAGCCCTTGCGCCGGTTCGCTCTCGACCGGGACGCCCTCGCCGCCGGCAAGGCCCTGCCCGCCCGGCCCGACGATCCCCGGGCCGTGCTGCTGGCCGGCTGCGGTACGCCGGCCGGGCAGCGGGTGCGGATCACCGACCCCGCGACGGCTGTCGTCCTGTCCGAGGGCGAGGTGGGCGAGATCCGGGTGCAGGGGCCCAACGTCGGGCGCGGTTACCGGAACCGGGACGCGGAGAGCCGGGACGTCTTCGGCGGTGAGGTGGCCGATCCGGACGCCGGTGGCCGCTGGTTGCGGACCGGCGATCTGGGGACCGTGCTGGACGGGCAGTTGGTGGTCACCGGGCGGCTCAAGGACCTCATCGTCGTCGACGGGCGCAACCACTACCCGCAGGACGTCGAGGCCACCGCCCAGGAGGCGCACCCCGCGGTGCGCCGCGACCGGCTCGCCGCGTTCTCGGTGCCCGGTTCGGGGGGTGAGCGGGTCGTGGTCGTGGCCGAGCACGCGCGCAGCACGCGCCTCGACGCGATCGACGTACCCGAGTTGGTCCGTGCGGTGCGCGCGGCGGTGTCCTCACGGCACGGGCTGCGGCCGGCGGACGTGGTGCTGGTGGCTCCGGGGACCGTGCCGCGCACGTCGAGCGGCAAGGTGTCGCGGGCGCTCACCCGGGCGCGCTATCTGGAGGGCGCCTACGGGCGGCCCGTCGGGGTGTCCGGAGGCGTGGGATGACGGGCGTCGACGCGGCGGCGCTGCGTCGGCTGATCGCCGAGCGGGCGGCCGCCTGGAACGACATGGCTGCCGAGAACGTCCCGATGGACCGGCCGCTCGCGGACCTCGGCATGTCCTCGCGGGACGCGGTCGTCCTGGCCGGGGAACTCTCGCACCTGCTCGGTCGCGAACTGCCCTCCACGCTGCTGTGGGAGACGCCGACGGGTGAGGCGCTGGTGGCCCGGCTGTGCCGCGGCGCGGAGGAGGTCGTCTCCCTTCCGGTGCCTGTCGCCACGGCGCCCGGTGAGCCGGTCGCCGTCATCGGGGTCGGCTGCCGGCTGCCCGGCGGGGTGCACGGGCCGGCCGACTACTGGCGGCTGCTGTGCGAGGACGTCGACGCGATCCGGCGGGTGCCCGAGGACCGGTGGCGCGACTTCACGGCGTTTCCGCCCGCCGACGCACCCTCGTACGGCGGCTATCTCGACGACGTCGCCGGGTTCGACGCGGACTTCTTCCATGTCACCCCGCGCGAGGCGGCGGTGATGGACCCGCAGCAGCGGATCCTGCTGGAGGTCGTCCACGAGGCGCTCGACCATGCCGCCGTCCCGGCCGCGTCCCTGGCGGGTACCGCGACCGGTGTCTTCGTCGGCATCTCCGCGCCGGAGTACGGGCAGCTCACCGGGGCCGACCCGGACGCCGTCGATCCGTGGGCACCGGCCGGTGCTGCCTTGAGTGTCGCCGCGGGGCGGCTGGCGTACGTCCTGGACACCCATGGGCCGAGCGTGGCCGTGGACACGGCCTGTTCGTCCTCGCTGGTCGCCGTGCACCAGGCCTGCGTCAGCCTGCGGACCGGCGAGAGCGACACGGCGATCGCCGCCGGGGTCAACCTGCTGCTCTCCCCCACCGTCGGTGTCGCCTTCGGGCGGGCGGGGGCGCTGGCGCCGGACGGGCGGTGCAAGCCGTTCTCGGCGGCGGCCGACGGGATCGGCCGGGGCGAGGGGTGCGCGGCCGTGCTGTTGAAGCGGCTGTCCGACGCCGAGCGGGACGGCGACCGGGTGCTGGCGGTCGTCCGTGCCACCGCCGTCAACTCCGACGGCCGGTCCGGCGGCCTGATGGCGCCCAACCCCGCCGCGCAGCAGGCCGTGCTCAGGAGCGCGTACGCCCGGGCCGGGCTCGATCCGGCGGGTGTCGACTACGTCGAGGCGCACGGGACCGGCACTCCGCTCGGCGACCCGATCGAGGCGGGCGCCCTCGATGCCGTGCTCGGCGCCGGCCGCGACCCCGACCAGCCGCTGCTGCTGGGCTCCGTCAAGGGCAACCTCGGCCACCTGGAGTCCGCCGCGGGCATCGCCGGCCTGGTCAAGACGGTCCTCGCCCTCCACCACGACCGCATCCCGTCCTCCCTGCACTGCGCGGACGGCGGCGCCCTGGGCGACGCCCGCCTGCGGGTGGTGACCGAGCCCGAACCGTGGCCCCGCTACGGCGGCACCGCCACCGCCGGGGTCTCCGGCTTCGGGTTCAGCGGCACCAACGCCCATGCCGTACTGGAGGAATGGCGGCCGGGAGGCCTGGTGGCCGACGCGGGGGCGGAACCCGCCGCCCGCCTGTACCCGCTCGCCGACGTCGACACCGAACGCGTCCGCGACACCGCGGCCCGGCTCGCCGACTGGCTCCGCACGGGCGAGGGCAGCACCGCGCGCCTCGCCGACGTGGCACGCACCCTCGCCGGGCGCACCGGTCGCGGGCCCGTACGGGCCGCCGTCACCGCTCACGACCGGGGCGAACTCGCGGACGCGCTCAGTGCGTTGGCGGCCCGGCGCCCCGACGCGCGGGTCGTCACGGGCGAGCGCGGTCTCCTCGGACCTGGGCCGGTGTGGGTGTTCTCCGGGTACGGCAGCCAGTGGGCCGGCATGGGCCGGCGGCTGCTGGACGAGGAGCCCGCGTTCGCGGCCGCCGTGGAGAAGCTCGATCCGCAGCTGGCCGCGGAGTGCGGTCTGTCCCTGTACGACCGGCTGGCGTCCGGCGACGGCCTGGACCGCCTGGAGGTCGCACAGCCCGTCCTGTTCGGGCTTCAGGTGGCGCTCGCCGAGTTGTGGCGCTCCTACGGTGTCGAACCCGCCGCCGTGATCGGCCACTCCATGGGCGAAGTGGCCGCCGCCGTCTGCGCGGGCGCCCTGGACGTGTCGGACGCGGCCCGCGTGATCGCCGTACGGGCCCGGCTGCTGAGCCGGCTGAGCGGAGGCGCCATGGCGGTCGTGGACCTGGACGACGACGAACTGGACGCTCTCCTGCGCGAGTTGCCCGGCATCCATGTCGCCGTGCACTCCTCGCCGCGTCAGAAGGTCGTCACCGGGGACGAGTCTGAGGTGGCTCGGCTCGTACGCCGACTGGAGCAGGAGGGCCGGGCGGCGCGGGCCATGCGGGTGGTGGGCGCCGGGCATTCGCCGCAGGTGGACGCGCTGTTGCCGGAGCTGACCGAGGCGTTGGCCGGGATCCAGGGGCGGCGGCCGCGCGTGCCCGTGTACTCCACCGTGCTGGACGACCCGCGCGGGGACTGCGAGTTCGACGCGGCGCACTGGGCGGCCAACCTGCGGCGGCCCGTGCGCCTGGACCGGGCGCTCGCGTCGGCGGCCGCCGACGGCCACACCGCCTTCGTGGAGATCTCGCCGCACCCGGTCCTGACGCGGGCCGTCGCCGACACCGTGCCCGAGGCCCTCGCCGTCGGCACCCTGCGCCGCGACGCGGACGGCTCGACCGGGTTCGTGCGGCAGCTCGGCGCCCTGTACGCCGCGGGGCTCGCCCTGCCCCTGCCGCCCGGCCGGGTCATCGACCTGCCCGCACCGCGCTGGCGGCACGAGCGGCACTGGTGGACGGACGGGGCTCGGGACCGCGGGAAGGCGTCTGCGGACGCACCCGTCGCGCCCCCTCGGGCCAGGTCAGCCTCCGTTCGGACCGAACCCACGTCCGTCGTCGCCCGGCTCAGCCACCACGTCGCCGCCGTCACCGGGCACCCCGCGGCCCGGATCACACCGGACGCCGCGTGGGCCGACCTCGGGCTGGACTCGCTGATGGCCGTCCGCATCCGTGCGGCCGTGCAGCGCGAGTTCGGGATCGAGCTGCCGCTGCGCGACCTGCTCGGCACCACCACCGTCGAGGAAGCGGCTGGGCGAATCAGTCGCGTGGTGGGCGAGGGCTCGCCCGTGACGGTGCTGCGGGACGCCGGTTCCGGGCCCCCGCTCTTCCTCGTGCACGCCGCCGGCGGGCCGACCGACGTCTACCGGGCACTGGCCGAACGGCTCGGGGACGACCGGCCGGTGTACGGGCTGGAGCGGGTGGAAGCAGCGCGGACGGTGGCGGAGAAGGCCCACCGGTATGCGGAGGTCATCGCCACCACCCGTCCCGACGGGCCGTGTCTGCTGGGTGGTTGGTCCTTCGGCGGGTTCGTCGCGCAGGAGACCGCCCGGCACCTGGCCGCAGCCGGGCGGGACGTGCAGCTGGTGGTGCTCATCGACTCCGTACGGCCCCTCCCCCAGCCGGGACGCACACCGGCCGACCGGATCCGCGCCCACCTCGAGGGCTTCGCCCGGCACGTCGAGGAGACCTACGGTGCCCGGCTGGAGTTGCCCTACGACGAGCTCGTGGCGACGGCCGACGACGGCGACCGTATCGACGCCGTGCTGCGGGCGCTGCGCGAGGCCGTCGCCGTGCCCGCGGCGGCACTTGAGCACCAGCGGGCCTCCTACCTGGACCTGCGGGTCGGCGAGGCGCACCGGCCGGGCACCTACGACGGCCCGGTGATGCTCTACCGGGCCACCGAGCCCGCGCCGCACACCGTGCGCGACCCGGCGTACGACCGGGACGACGAGGCGCTGGGCTGGGACGAGGTGTGTCCGCGCCTGGAGGTCGTCCCCGTGCGCGGGCACCATCTGTCGCTGCTCGATCCGCCGCACGTCGACGAGATCGCCGTCCATCTGCGGCGGCTGCTCGGCGAGCGTGCGCACGCCGGCGGAGGAGCCCAGCAGAACCACTGAACCGAGAGCCGAGGAGCCGCCATGCCCCACCGCCCCACCGAAGTGCCCCGGCGTACCGTCGCCAAGGCGGCCGCCGTCGCCGGCCTCGCCGTCCTGTTCGGAACCGGAGCCGCCACCGGCCGGGCCCGGGCCGCGACCCGGCTCGGGCCGCGCACCCTGGACGTGTCCGTGAACTCCGCCGCGCTGGGCCGCAGCGCGGCGGTGCGGCTGATCCTGCCGTCGGGATTCGACACGCGGCCGGACCGGACGTACCCCGTGCTGTACCTGCTGCACGGCGCCCACGACGACTACACGTCCTGGACCCGGGAGACCGACATCGAGGCCTTCACCGAGGGCCGGGACCTGATCGTGGCGATGCCGGACGCGGGCCCCACCGGCATCCCCACCGCCTGGCGCGACGGACCCGACTACGAGAGATTCCAGGTCGAGGAGGTGCCCGCGCTGCTGCGCCGCGACTACCGCGCCTCCGGCGTGCGGGCCGTCGCCGGGGTGTCCACCGGCGGGTACGGGGCCATGGCGCACGCCGCCCGGCACCCGGGCGCCTTCACCGCCGCAGCCTCCTACAGCGGCATCCTCGACACCACCGCGCCCGGCGTGCCGGCCATCATGGACGCCATCGTGGCCCGCGAGAACCTGTCGCGGCACTCCCTGTGGGGCAGCCCGATCCTGAACCTGCTCACCTGGCGCGACTTCAACCCGCGCGCCCGCGCGCAGGGGCTGCGCGGCACCTCCCTGTACGTGTCCAACGGCAGCGGGCTGGTCGGCGGGAGCGGTGATCCGCTGCCCGGGGCGCTGGAGAGCGCCCTGTGGCCCTCCGCGCACAGCTTCACGGACACGCTCGCGCGGCTCGGCGTCCCGGCCACCACGCACTTCTACGCGGGAGGGGGGCACAGCTGGGCCTACTGGAAGGGGGAGTTCGCGGCGTCGTGGCCGATGCTCGCCCGTGCGCTGGGGCTGCCCGAGTGATGTCGGAGCCGGCGGGGCACGGAACGGAGCGCAGGGATCGTCCGTCCAACACGGGACGTCCCACTCGCCCCACGGGAATCAACCCGCGGGTGAGCCGCTTCCGGGTGAAAGGAGTGTCCGCGATGGCGGTCCCCGTCCCGCACGGCACACCGGCCGGCCCCGCAGCCCCGCCGGTGCCGCCCGACCTGGCCGAGTTACTGCGCGCGCAGCTCGAATCCGTCGCCGACGAGGTGGAGGAGGAGGTGCGCAGACAGGTTCCCGAGTACCTCCGCCTGGCCGACGGTGACGACCGGCGCAACCTCAGAGCCGGGGTGGTGCAGGCGCTGACGCTGTTCGTCGACCACATCGCCGACCCGCGCGGCCAGGGCGACGCGATCGCCGCGACGTACTACGAACTCGGTCGCGGCGAGGCCCTGGAGGGCCGCAGCCTGGACGCGCTGCAGTCGGCGCTGCGGGTCGGAGGGCTGCACGCCTGGCGGCTGATGGGCCGTACCGCGGAACAGCTCGGGCTGGACTCGGCGGTCGTGACGGCACTGGGCGAACTCGCGTTCCGGACCGTGCACGAGGTCGCGGAGTCGGCCGCGGCCGGCTACGCGGAGGCCCGGTCGCACAGCACGGACGAGGTGGAACGGCGTCGCAAACGCCTGCTCGACCTGCTGCTGGGTGAGGGGCCGGTCGCCTTGGAGGCCGTGCAGGATCTCGCGCACGGTGCGCGGTGGCCGGTGCCGCGGCGGGTCGCCGTCGTAGCGCTGGCGGCCGGGCCGGAGCAGCGCGAGGAGGAGCGGCCGCTGGCCGCCGCGGGCGCGCTGGTGGACATGGCGTCGCGGCCGCCGCGCATGCTGGTGCCCGACCCGGACGTGTCCGGCCGTTTCGGCGGCCGGGCGTTCGCCCTCGCGCTGCGCGGACGGCCGGCCGCGATCGGCCCGACGGTCGGCGTGACCGAGGCGGCGCAGTCCCTGCGCTGGGCCACCCGGGCCCTGGGCCTGATGGGCCGCGGGATCCTGCCCCGGCAGGGCGTGGTGCACTGCGCCGATCATCTGTCGACGCTGCTGCTGCACTGCGACGAACAGCTGCTCGCCCGGTTGCAGGCACGGGTTCTGGCCCCGCTGGACGCCGTCTCCGCGGGGCAGCGTCCCCGCCTCGCCGAGACCCTGCTGGCCTGGCTGCTCAGTGGCAGCAACGTCCCCGACGTCGCCGCCCGGCTCCACATCCACCCGCAGACGGTCCGCTACCGGCTCCGGCAGCTGGAGAAGCTCTTCGGCGAGGCCCTGCACGAGCCGGACACCCGTCTGGACCTCGTGCTGGCATTGCGCGCCGAGGCATTGCGCGAGCAGGCCCCGGACAGCCAATGAAATTCCCTTCGGGAAGGGTGCTCACGAGAGCACAAAAAGCCGAGACAATTCCATAATCCTCTGCATAACACTCCGCTGGAAAAGCGAATACGTTCGGGGCCGTTCCATTTCGCAGGCGCATCACGCGCCCCGCACGCGGAGGATTCCCCATGCGTATCCGCTTGTGCCTCGCCGCGCTCTCATTGGTCGGCGGGGCCGGACTGGCGACTGTCTCGGCACCCACCGCAACAGCCGCGCCCTGCACCGACGTCGAGGTCGTATCGGCCCGCGGCACCTTCGAGCCGGGCACGCTCGGCTTCATCGTCGGAGACCCGGTGTATTCCGCGCTCCAGAAGAAAATCACCGGCAAAACCCTGTCCAGCTACGGCGTGGACTATCCAGCGAACCTTTCCCTGACCTCGGCCGCGCAGGGCAACAGGGATCTCGTCGACCACGTGACGAGCCAAGCGGCCGCGTGTCCGAACCAGCGTTTCATTCTGGTGGGATATTCGCAGGGCGCGAACGTCGTCGACAATTCGATCGGTATCAGCAGCGCGGGTGCGGTGGTCGGCAGCCCCATCGTCGCCTCGATCTCCGCCGCCCTCGAACCGAAGGTCTCCGCCGTGCTGCTGTTCGGCAACCCGATCCGGGCCATCGGCAAGAGCGTCACCGGCACCTACCAGAGCCGCACGCTCGACATCTGCGCGGGGGGCGACCCCGTCTGCGAGTCCGGAGGGGGTGACACGGGGGCCCACCTCAGCTACCGGGACAACGCGGAAGAGGCGGCCACGTTCGCCGCCGGCAAGGTCTGAGCCGTACACGTGACTGTGGGCCCGGGAGGAATCCTCCCGGGCCCACAGCCGTGCGAGGACCGCTATGCGGGGTTCTCGGCGAATCCGGCGAGGCTGGTGGAAACGGGCTCGGTCCGTCCGTTGTTCTGTACGGGCGCCGCGGTCAGCACGTCGAGGTGCTGGTAGCCCTCGGCGATCACCGGGTCCAGGTCGGCCGGTGCGCGGCCCGCCAGCAGTCCGTCGCCCGCGAGCACGGTGAGCGTCGGGTTGGCGGTGAGCCCCTCGGGATGGACGACGAGCCGCTTCACCTGCGGCGAGGTCGCCAGCTGGATGTCGGTGACCAGCTTGGTCGGGAAGTACTGCTCGGTGAAGTCCAGCGGCTGTCCGGCCATGCTGCGGGCGAGCTCCTGGATGTCGGTGACCTCCTTGGCGGCCGAGGTGAACGGCGTGCCGTCGGCTGACCGGTGTCCGGGGTCGTCGGGGTCGCCGACACGGTCGTAATTACGCCATGTGTACAGCGGACCGTTCGGCCGGCCGGGGATGGCCTTGTAGTCGGTGCCGAACAGGCCCGCCTGCTGGTCGCTGCCGTTGGCGACGGGGAAGTTCTTGTCGACGACCGGCCCGCCGTCGAAGAAGCCCACGCTGCTCTGCAGGAACGCGAGCGGTACCGAGTTGTCGTCCATCAGGGCCCCCAGCATCGCCTCGTTGGTGAGCCGGAAGTCCTTCACCGTGGGTGAGCCCTTGAGGAAGGTGGCGGTGTCCTTGGAGAACAGGAAGCGGTTGGTGGCCTCGATGTTGACGTTCGACGGCAGGTAGCGGGGCAGGTCGGACTCGCCGCCGGGGTCCCGGAGCGCACCCAGGCCGGCGATGGCGAGCACGGTCATGGTCTCGGGGTTGAGCAGCACCGGAGCGGACAGGGAGCGGGGCAGCACCCCGCTGTCGAGCCCGGCCTGCACCGCGCCGTGCCCGAGGCCGATGTCGGGCAGGTTGGTGTCGTCCGGGATGCTGCCGCTGAGGTCGGCCAGTGAGGTGGAGACGGTGGTGTCGAGGGCGAAGTAGCCGGCGCACTGGTTGTAGCCGGCGTCCGAGGTGGTGGTGCGGTCACCGTCGAAGTCGGCGGCCGCGAAGTAGCCGGTGATCACGCCGCCCAGCGAGTGGCCGCCGCACAGCACCTTGCTCTTGCGCAGCCCCTGGTCGGGCAGCTCGGCGGTGAGCAGGTCGTACTGGTCGCGGACGGTCTGCTCGATGCCGAGCTTCGCCATCCAGCCGAGGCGGTCGTTGGTGACGTATCCGGCGAAGGTCCGGCCTTCGACCTGCTTGCCCCGGTAGTAGTAGTCGACGGCCGTGTGCTGGTCGCCGGAGGCGATTCCGGTGCGGTCCTCCAGGCAGTTGGAGCGGCGGTCCAGCGCCCAGAACTCGATGTGGCCGCCCTGCTCGGCGGCCCGTGCGACGGTGTTGCGGGCGACGCTGTCGAAGGCACCGGCCCCTTCCAGGATGCCCGGCTGGGCCACAAGGATCCGGTCGGCGTCGGCGGAGGCGGCCGGCCCGTCGGAGGAGCGGTAGCGCAGGTACGACAGCCAGTCGCACGCCGCCGGACGGGCCCCGGCGGACGCGGGCAGCGGCACCCTCACCCGCACCAGCGACTCGGTCACCCCGGGGACCGGGGACGCCGAGGTCACGGGCGTCTCGGTCCGCTCGACGCGCGCCTGCGCGGCACCCGGGGAGGCGGCTGTGAGCGCCCCCGCAATCAGCAGCACCGCAAGGGCGGCGCTGCGCCACGTTCTTTTCCCGCTGCGACTTTTCTTGCTGCGACTCAGGTTCATAGCCGGACGGTAGGGCCGTGAACGCTGGGTATTCAGGCGGTGCTCACGGGAACGCAGTGGCTTTTCGGGCCTTTGTCATCCGGTGACAGAGCAGTCAGCGGGATCCCCGGGTGTGGAATGGGGATCCCGCTGAGAGTGTGGTCGAGTTTCGGTCGGTTCAGGCACCGTCAGTGCTTGAAGGTGTCCTTCCCCTTCTCCTTGGCCTGACGTGCGTCACCCTTCGCCTGGCCGCCCCGGCCCTCGGCCTCCATCTGCTCGTTGCCCGTCGTGCGGCCGATCGCCTCCTTGGCCTTTCCCTTGGCCTGTTCCTTCTTCGCCTTGGCCTTCTGGTCTCCGGCCACGTTCCATCACTCCAAGCCGCGTTTGACTGCGGGTGTATCCACGGGTCGGGTAGCCGTCGCTGTGATTTCCAAACGCGGACACCAAATTCCGGCCCTTATGTACGTCGGATCCGCCAGACGTTGTCCTCGCGGTAGCCCTCGACCCCCTCGGGCGAAACGCTTTCCCTGCGTACAGCGCCCATGGTTTCCACGCTCCAGCTCCCCTCGGGCAGCGCGAGTTCCGCGAGGGTGCCCTCCAGCGTGGGGAACTCCGCCTCGAAGGGCGGTTCGCTCTGCCACGACGGCCACCCGGCGTGCATGACGATCAGGAGCGTGCCGCCCTCGGCGACCGCGGCGGCGGCCTGTCGCAGGACGCCCTGCTGGTCCAGGTGCACCGGGGACTGCAGGAACTGGGCGTTGACCAGGTCGAAGGAGCCCTGCGGAAACGTCGTGCCCAGCTCGTGCCGTTCCCATGCCGTACGGTCGCCCACCCCGGCCTCGGCGGCGTGTGCGGCGGCACGTTCGAGGGCGGTGTACGAGATGTCGACGCCGGTGACCTGCCAGCCGCGTGAGGCCAGCCACACCGCGTCGGCCCCCTCACCGCAGCCGAGGTCCAGGGCGGTAGCCGGTGGGAGGTGGCTCGCCTCCCGCACGAGGAGCGGATTGGGGCGGCCGCTCCAGACTCGTTCGCTGTCCTTGTAACGGGCTTCCCAGAACTCGGAGGCCTGCGTCGTCGCGTGGATGTGGGTCATGAGGCCCAAGCTTGCGTCGCGCCCGGTCGGCGGCCAAGGAGAGTTGCCGGTACGGCAAGATTTCGGTCCCGCCGTACCGGATCCCTAGTGCGGCTGCGTGCGGCGTAGGGCCGCCCGGACGTCCGTCTCCACCTCCTGGCGCGCCCGGCCCTGCTCCTTCGCGTACTCCGCCACCGCGGTCCGGATGTCGCGATCGAGATCGCGCCAGGCACGGAACGCGGTCTCGTACGTGGTGGTCTGTTTCATGGACCACTTGTGCTCGGCGGGCGGACCGTAGGCGTGGCTCAGGTCCTCGACCCGATGGTGCGCCTGGTCCGCCGCGCGCTGTTTCTCCACGAGCTCTTCGAATGCATGTCCCACGTCAAGTGATCGTAGGCAGGGGTGCGCCTTTCCGCGCGTCGAGCCGGGCGGGCCTACACGGAGCCGCGCCGGGTGCGCCGCAGCAGTACGAAGCCGCAGATGAGAAGAACCGCTCCGGCCGCGGCGGGCCACAGCTGGCTGCCGGTCTCGGCCAGTGAGTCACCGGCCGTCTGGGGCTCGGTCCCGGCGCCGGCGGGCGGCTGTGCCACGGCTCCGGTCGTCGGGGTGCCGGAGGCGGTGCTGTCGTCCTCGCCGGTCTCGACCAGGTCGTTCGACCAGGCCTCGGGGAGGGTGGCGGAGGCGCTCGGTGCCGGCGTGGGCTTGGTGTCGCTCTTGGGCTCGTCCTTGGGTTCGTCGCCGGCCGGTGCCGTGGGTGAGTCGTCCGGCTTCGCCTGGCCGTTGTCGCCCTGCTCGCCGTTGCCGCCGTTGTTGTTGTCACCGCCGTTGCCGTTGCCGTTGTCGTCGCCGTTCGAGGGGGCGGGAGCCGCCGTCGGCTGCTCGGTCGGCTCGTCGGACGGCTGCTCGGTGGGCTGCTCGGACGGCTGGTCCGCCGGGTCGTCGGCCGGCGGGTCCTGCGGGTCCTCACCGTTGCCGGGGTCCTGGTCCGCGCCGGCGCCGCACTGTCGGCCCTCGTTGATGCAGGCGACCATCTCCGCCATCAGGTCTTCGTCGAAGACGTTGATGAAGTCGCCGTGGTCGGTGACGGGCTTGTGCAGCTGCTCCGGGAAGGAGTCCACGGCGAAGAGCGGGGTGGTACGGCCGCCGTCCTGAAGGCTCGGCGCGTCGACGTCGTAGACGATGCGCTGCACGAGCTGCGGGATGGCCTTGAATCCGGCCGGGCAGGCGCCGTCGGCCTGGGCGAACGCCACATGGGTGCGGTGGTTGGCGCTGTCGATGTTCCGGCCGTCCCAGCAGCTCTGGAACTTGAACGTGCGCACCACGTCGCTGCCCTGCGGACACAGCGGGTACTTGTCCTTCAGCTGCCGGTCCTCGAACCCGGTGCAGCTCCAGGAGGCGTTGGCGTTCGCGGTTCCGTTGACGAAGGCCTTGGCATCGCCGGTGATGATGCGCAGGAGCCTCGGCATGGCCGTGACCTCGCCGCGCGGGCTGCCCACGAACGTGAGGGTGACCTGCCGGGGCGTGACGATCTCACCGGCGTTGCCCTCGATGCCGCCGCCCGGGGCGGCCGCGTCCTGCTCCTGCGTGCCGTTCTGCAGCCGCAGCACGGGCCAGTAGTACGACGACTTGTCGCCCTGGTCCACGCAGCTCGTCCCGCCGTTGGCGAGGTCCTCGTCGCCGGCGAAGGCGTCGTTGGCCTGGTTGCCGACGTAGTCGTGGAAGTGGTGGGCTCCGTTGGAGACACCCGGGGCGACGATCACGTTGTCCGAGTTGAACAGGCCGCCCTCGTTGACGCCGCAACTGGTGACGAAGGTCCCACCGGAGGCGTCCGCCTGGGCGTTCGCCGCGCTGGGCTGGACGGTGGTGATGTCCGCGTAGTCGGCGGCCACGGGGCCGTTGCCGGCCTGGCCGCCGTTGCCCGGCTGCTGGGCACCGCCGTCCTGGTCCTGGCCGTCGCCCTGGTCCTGGCCGTCGCCCTGGTCCTGGCCGTCGCCCTGGTCCTGGCCGTCGCCCTGCTGCTCCTCGCCGCCGTCCTGCTCGCCGGTCTGGTTCTGGGGCTCACGCAGTGTGCAGGCCGCCAGGGCGTCGAGTCCCTCGGGGCGGTCCCCCACCCGCTCGATGGCGGCGTTGATGCGCTCGATCGTCGCGGCGCGGTCCTCCTTGAGGGGGTCCATGATCCCGCTCTCGGGCTCCGCGTTCTGTGCCGGGTCCTGGAGTTTCCGGTAGGCCTCGGCCACCTGCTGGTCCAGGGCGGCGAGTTCCTTGTCGACCTCCGTCCCCGCCTCGTCGGGCACGGTGGTCAACTGGGTGCCGACGTCCGGGCAGTCGATCGTCGCGGCCCCCAGCACCCGCGCGCGGCCGTCCCCCTCGTCGCCCGGCCCACCGCCGTCGGTCGCCGAGGCGTACACGTTGACCGCCATCAGCCCACCGCCGCCCAGCATCAGTGCCACTGCGGCAAAGGTCGCACGTCGTGCGCCTGTTGGGCGTCTGCGCCTGTTGTGTCCCACGGAAGTACTCCTGCGCGTGTCGTCCGTACGGGCATGGAAATCCCCCGCCCCTATACGGAGCCGGGACCGCGGGTGTTCAACCGTCTCGGAAATTCACAGAAATCTCTTACGAGCCGGGGGTCCGTGCCCGTGTCGGGCCACGCCCCCTTCCGCGCTACGCGGTCCGTACGACGGGTACCCGGGAAGCCCACACGCCTGTGAGCGAAGGGAGCGACCCGTGACACTGCGAGGCGCAGCGGACAGTTCCGGGCTCGGCGATCTCGAACCGGGTACGAACCAGCGGGGGCAACTGCGCAGCCGTATCTCGGACATCGCGTGGACCGCGCTGTGCACGGTGCTGGCCCTCTGGGCGGTCTGGAGCGCCGTCGGCGTGGCGCGGGGCGTGACCGCGTGGGCGTACTGCGCCGTGGCCTGGGTGCTGCTGGCCGTGGCGCTGGCCCTGCGGGTCGTCGCGATCCGGCGCCGGACCGGGATCCGGCCGAGCTACCGGACAGGGAAGTACTCACAGCGCTGACGGTCGGCCCGGCCCCGGCCGGTCGGGTCCGGCGTCAGCCCGCCGCGTTGTCGACGCGCAGGCGGACCTGCTCCTCCAGGCGGCGCAGGCTGCTGTCCAGGGCATCCTGGACGGTCTGGCGGCCGGGGTCGTGGCTCTCGTCGAAGAATGACAGGTGCACGGTCACCTCGCTGGCCCCGCTGTCGAGCCCGGCGACCTGGAGCCAGCCGGCGTAGCTGCCCTGCTCGCGCGTTCCCCACTCGAGCCGCAGCTGATCGCGACGGGACTGGAGCAGCGCCGGGGTGTCCTGGTCGGTGTGGTCCTCGTGCACGGTGACGGCAGGCGGGTCGTCGACGCGCACGTGCAGGGCGCCGGGCAGCCAGGCGTCCAGCTGCTCCACCTGGCTGGCCTGGTCGAAGACATGCTCCGGCTGGGCCGGCATCGTGCGGGAACGTTCGTACTCGGTCATCGGCGCACCGTTTCTTCCTCGCCTCGGGTCCTGGCGTACGACGGACCGCGTTCCCGGCCTGTGAGAACTGAACCAGGACGACGCGGGTGGAGCGGCCGGCGTCGAATGAGCCGCCACCGGTCGGGAACCCGGGGAGCGCAGCTTGCCCCCACACCCCTGGAGAGGCCTCATGAGTCTTCTGCGTCTGGTCGGCCGCCCGATGCTCGCCTCGATGTTCGTCGCCGGCGGCCTGAACTCACTGCGCGATCCCGAGGCGGTGGCCCCCGTGGCCGAGCCCGTCGTCCAGCCGGTCACCGAGCGCGTCGAGGCGCTGCCGGACCGCACCGAACAGGTCGTACGTCTCAGCGGCGCCGTGCAGGTGGCGGCGGGTGTGCTGCTCGGCATCGGCCGTGTCCCGCGGGTCGCGGCGCTGGCCATCGCGGGCACCCTCGTGCCCACGACACTCGCCGGGCACCGGTTCTGGGAGGCCGAGGATTCCGCCGAGCGCGAGCAGCAGCTCATCCACTTCCTGAAGAACCTGTCGATGCTCGGTGGGCTGCTCATCGCGGCGGACGACACCGCCGGGCACCCCTCGTTGTGGTGGCGAGGTCGCCACACCGCCCATGACCTGCGGCGGGACGCACATCTGGTGCGCCGTTCCGTCCGAGCCACCGCCGGGCCCGCCGCCACGGCCGGCCGCCTGCGGGCCAAACTGCCCGCCTGACCCGCGCGGACGCCCGTGCCGGGCGGGTCGTCCAGACCGCGCCCGGCACCCGACTGGTCACCTGGTCACCTGGTCACGCGTTCACCTGGTCACCACATGCCGCTCGTCCGGGACACAGTGGGTCATGGTGAGGCCCTCGACGTCGCGCGGCGGGTTCTTGCCGAGCCTGGCCAGGCGCTCCCGGTCCTCGTCGGTCAGGTCCTGGGAGGCCAGTGGCTCCAGGCCCGAGACGTCGTCGGGGCTGATGCCCAGGGCGTCGCCGACCCGCAGACCGAGGTCGTTCTCCACCAGCAGGAAGTGCCAGACCATGCGTTCCTGCACCGGCCGGTCGCACTGGGCGAGCAGGTCGGTGAAGTTCTTGACGAGGTCCTCGCGTTCCCACTCCTCCAGCAGCAGGTAGCGCTGGCCCGCCTGCAGATAGTCGTTGGTGCGGGGGATGCGCTTGCGGGTGAGCCGCCCGTGGATCTCCGGTCCCTGTTCATCCTGCGTGGGGTACTCGGCCTCGCGCAGTCCGCCCCTGACCGAGGGCTCGTAGTTGACGTCGGCCCGCTCCCCCGCGCCGTCCACGTGGTAGGTCATCTGGCCGTCACGCTGGTTGGTGCGTACGTCGGCGTTCTTCGCGTGGTTCACCGGCAGCTGGAGGTAGTTGGGGCCGACGCGGTGGCGCTGGGTGTCGCTGTAGGAGAAGGTGCGGCCGACGAGCATCTTGTCGTCGGAGAAGTCCAGACCGTCGACGAGGACGCCGGTGCCGAAGGAGATCTGCTCGTTCTCGGCGAAGAAGTTCTCCGGCATACGGTTCAGCACCATCTTGCCGACCGGCTTCGGCGGGAACTCCTGCTCGGGCCAGGTCTTCGTGTCGTCCAGCGGGTCGAAGTCGAGCTCCGGGTGGTCGTGGTCGTCCATCATCTGGACGAGGAGCTCCCACTCCGGGTACTCGCCGCGCTCCACGGCTTCGTACAGGTCCTTGGTGGCGTGCCCGAGGCCCTCCGCCTGAACGTTCGCGGCGTCCTCCTCGGTCATGCTGCGCACGCCCTGCTTGGGCATCCAGTGGTACTTGACCAGGACGGTCCGCCCCTCGTCGTTGACCCACTTGTAGGTGTTGACGCCGAAGCCCTGCATGTGGCGGTAGTCCGCCGGGATGCCGCGCGGGCTGAACAGGTTGACCAGCATGTGCATGGACTCGGGTGTCTGCGACATGAAGTCGAAGATGCGCCGCGGCTGCTGCTCGAAGGTCACCGGGTCGGGCTTGAGGGCGTGGATGACGTCCGGGAACTTGATCGCGTCCCGGATGAAGAAGACGCCCAGGTTGTTGCCGACCAGGTCCCAGTTGCCGTCCTCCGTGTAGAACTTCACCGCGAAACCGCGCGGATCACGGGCGGCCTCGGAGGAGTCACGGCCCCCGATCACGGTGGAGAAGCGGACGGCCAGGTCGGTCCGCCTGCCGCGCTCCTGGAAGAGTGTGGCCCGGGTGAAGCGGCTGATCGGCTCGTCGCCCCAGGCGCCGTAGGCCTCGAAGTAGCCGTACGCGGTCACGCCCCGGGCGTGGACGACCCGCTCCGGGATCCGCTCCCGGTCGAAGTGGCTGATCTTCTCCAGGAACTGGTAGTTCTCCAGGGTCGCCGGGCCGCGGGCGCCGACCGTGCGCTGGTTCTGGTTGTCGTGAACGGGGTGGCCCTGTCGGTTGGTGAGCACCTTCCGGTCGTCGTCCGGAGCGGGCCCCTTGCTCGACACGTCCGTCATGTTCGTTGCGCTCCTTCGACTCGTGGCTGCTGCGACACGTGGACCGGGCTGCGGGGCGGCCGCCGCCGGTCGGTCACGTCCGTGCGGCCGCTCGGGTACCCGGCCCGTCGAGTCCGTCACCCCGGCCGGTGATCCCGTTGCGGCCGCCGGCCCGTCACGTGTGCCGACGGGACGACCGGGCACCCGGGGCGGCATGACCACTGACGACGGACGTTACGACGACCAGGACGAGGCGCCTCTCGCGGGCTATGCCACGCTCGCCACGGCGTTCGCCGCGGGTGCGGTGCTGTTCTCCGTCGCGGCACGGCGTCGTGGTGTGCGGCTGCCCGACCGTGTACCGCCCTGGGACGTGGCACTGCTCGGCACCGCGACGTTCAAGGCGTCCAGGCTGCTGTCCAAGGACCGGATCACCAGCTTCGTACGGGCGCCGTTCACCCGCCGTGCGGAGGAGGGGGCAGGCGGCGAGGTCAACGACGCGCCGCGCGGCAGCGGTGTCCGCCGGGCCGTCGGAGAACTCGTCTCCTGCCCCTTCTGCACCGCCGCCTGGGTGGCCGGAAGCCTGGTCGCCTGCTACGCCGCCGCACCGCGGAGCGCCCGCCTGGTGTCTGTCGGGTTGAGTGCTCTGACGGTGGCGGACTGGCTGCAGTACGCGTGGACGTGGACCGAGCAGAAGACCGAGGGCTGAGGGCGGCGTCCGCGCTCTCGACGGAGCGGGTGCGGACGGCCGCGGCGCCTGCGTGGGTCAGATCCGGTGGCCGTGTGCCGTCAGCCAGCGGTGGACGGTCTCCTTGTCCGCGGGGGTGATCCGGGCGGGGCCCTCCACCTGCGGGCCCTCCTCCTCGTTGAAGCCCGTGTCGGTGACCCGGGCGGTGACCCAGTGGGCCAGGTCCTGGGCGGACCGGTCCGACAGCGAGCCCCGCTCCCAGCCCGTACGGGCCTCACGGGCCGCGGCGCTGTCGTGCCGCTCCGTCTCCTCCAGCCAGACCGGCACCAGTCGCTCGACGATCCGGCGTTCCTCCGGGGAGGTCTGCTGCTGAGTGTCGTTGCCGTTCATGGGGACCGGGTGCCCCGAAACGGGCGGCCGAGTGACGTCCTCGCGTCCCCGCGTGCGGCGTTCGTGTCGATGGCGGCGCGCCGGGTACTCGGGGCTCGCCGTCGATCAGGAAAGGGGGCAGCGATGACGCGGCACGCGGACGACGACGCTCTGGACCAGCGCGCGGGCGTCGCGGAACTGCGTCTGGCAACGGGAGACCCCGAACTCGTCCCGCAGAACGACGTGCTCGCCGACGACCTGCCCCTGGACCGCAACCAGGCGATCCTGCAGGCCACCAAGCAGGTCGGCTCGATCCTCAAACGCAGGGGACACGCCTTTGCGCTGGCGGGCAGCGTCGCCGTGTACGCGCACGGAAGCACCCAGAACCTCCAGCACGACGTCGACTTCTGCTTCCGGCCCGAGGACGCGGACTCCGTTGCCCAGACCCTGCGCGAGGCCGGACTGCCGGTGTACACGCCGCCCGAGGACTGGCTGCTCAAGTCCAGCTGTCTGGGACAGCAGGTCGACCTGATCTTCGAGCTGGCGCACCAGCCGGTCACCACGGAACTGCTGGAGCGCGCAGAGGAGTTGTCGGTCGACTCGGTGTTCATGCCGGTGCTGTCGCCGACCGATCTGGTGCACAGTCTGGTGGCCGCCTTCTCCGAGCACCACTGCGACTTCGGGGCGGTGCTCCCGATCGCCCGGACGCTGCGGGAGAAGGTCGACTGGGAGCGGGTGCGGCGGGCGTGCGGCGACGACCCGATGCCCGACGCGTTCTTCTACTTCCTGGAGCGGCTCGAGGTCATTCCGCCGAGGCCGAAGGAGGAACGGCGATGAGCGAGACCGGCGCGGGGCGGGCCCACGGAGTGGGCCATGCCCCAGCCGCGGAGAACGTCGAGTACCGGGTCGCTCACCTGCGCGACCGGCTCGCCACGGAGGAACTCGGTGAACTGGGCGTACGGGCGGAGGTGCGGGCCGGATCGGTCGTGGTGACCGGCACGGTGCCCTCCACACAGTGCCGCGAGACGGTACTGCGGACCGTCCGCGAGGAGCTGACCGGGATCTCCGTGCACACGGACGTCGTGGTGGCGGAGACCACCTCCCCCGACCATGCGGAGGACCTGCCATGATCCGCGTCGCCGCCGTGGGTGACATCCACATGGGGCCCGACAGTCGGGGCCTGCTGCGGCCCGCCTTCGACACCCTGCCCGACTGCGCCGACCTGCTGCTTCTGGCGGGTGACCTCACCCGGCACGGCACGCCGGAGGAGGCCCGGGTGGTGGCCCAGGAGCTACGGGGGCTTCCGGTGCCGGTCGTCGCGGTGCTCGGAAACCACGACCATCACGACGAGCAGCCCGAGAAGGTCACCGCCATCCTCCAGGACGCGGGCGTGAGGGTGCTGGAGGGCGAGGGCACGGTCGTCGAGTGCGACGGTACGCGCCTCGGCGTCGCCGGAGCCAAGGGTTTCGGCGGCGGGTTCGTCGGACGCAGCGCCGGCGAGTTCGGCGAGCCACTGATGAAGGAGTTCGTCCGCTACACCCGGCGCAGCGCGGACGCGCTGCACACCGCGCTGGAGGAGCTGGCGGACAAGGGCTGCGAACTGCGGATCGCGCTCACCCACTTCTCCCCCGTCGCCGACACCCTGGCCGGCGAGCCGCCGGAGATCTACCCGTTCCTCGGCAGCTACCTGCTGGCGGAGGCGATCGACACGGCCGGTGCCGACCTCTCCGTCCACGGCCACGCCCACGCGGGCACCGAGCACGGGATGACTGCCGGTGGCGTACGGGTGCGTAACGTGGCCCAGCCGGTCATCCGGCGGGCGTTCAACGTGTACCAGCTGCACACCGCTGAACTCCTTGCCGAGTGACCCCCTACCTCACGGTCTACCTCACGGTGCCGCGGCCGTGAGGTCCTGCCACGCCCGTTCCCGCACCTCCGGGCGCAGGAGCACCTCGGCCGCCGTGCAGGCCAGCGCCTCCGCCGCCGCGAGCATCGCCTCCCGGCCTCGGTCGGACGCCGCCGCGGCGGCGAACTCGGGGGTGTGGTCGGAGCCGTCCGGATCCATGATCGCCACGAAGGGGTGGATGGCCGGGACGCGTCCGCTGACGTTGCCGATGTCGGAGGAGCCCAGGTACACGCCCGGTTCGGGGGGCGTGATGCCGTGGCCCGTGCGGACGAGGTGACGGGCGAACCGTTCGGACAGCACCGCGCTGTCGCGGAAGTGTTCGTAGCGCGGTGTGGCGCGTTCGGCGGTGGCCGTCGTGCCCGTCGCCCGGGCCACGCCCTGCGCGCAGGTCAGGAGCTCCCCGGCCAGGTCGTCCAGGGCGGCGGTCGTCGCGGCGCGCAGCCCGAACAGGCCCTCGGCGTACTCGGGGACGATGTTCGTCGCCCGGCCGCCGTCGGTGACGATGCCCTGGACGTGGGAGCCTCCGGGCAGCCGTCGCCCGACCACGGCGAGGGTGTTGAACAGCTGGATCAGCGCCGCGAGGGCGTCGATGCCCTCGGTGGGGTTGCCGGTGGGGTGCGCGGCTCGTCCGTGGAAGGCGACCCGGTACTGGGCCTGCGCGGTCAGCGGCGCCCACCGCCAGCTGTACACGCCGGGATGGAACATCAGCGCGGCGTCGACGTCGTCGAACAGCCCGGCCTCGACCTCGGTGACCTTGCCGCCACCCCCTTCCTCGGCGGGCGTGCCCACGGCCCACACGCTTCCGGCGTCGGCGGGCAGGGCGGCCCGCACGGCCAGCGCGGCGCCGAGACCGGCGGCGGCGATCAGGTTGTGGCCGCACGCATGCCCGAGGCCGGGCAGGGCGTCGTACTCCAGCAGCAGGGCCACCGCGGGCCTGGGCCGCGCGCCCGAGCGTGCGGAGAAGGCGGTGGGCAGTCCGGCGACGCCCCGCTCGACGACGAACCCCTCCCAGGCGAGTTCGCCGCAGAGCAGTGCCGCCGCCCGGTGCTCCTCGAAGGCGTACTCGGGCTCGGTGTGCAGGGTCAGCGCGACGTCCCACAGCCGCTCGGCCCTGGCGGCCACTTCCCCGCGTACTCGCGCGAGCACTTCGTCCAGAGCGTCGGTCACGTGGGCCTCCCGGGGCGTCGTACGCCTGTGTTCCGGTGCGAGTTCCTTCGATGTGCCCCGCCCACACCCATTCGGCAGGCGCTTTGGCCGCGCGTAGTGCGGGCGCCCGTGGGCACTCGGGGGGCCATGGCGGGTCCGCCCCGGAGCCGCTGCGCCTGGCTGGAGGTGGAAGGCATGGGACACGGCGGAAACGTCATCGACGAGCTGGTGACCGATCACCGGGAGGTCGAGGACATCTTCGGTCGGATCGAGGCCCTGCCGTCCGGTGACAAGGACCGCAAGGTGTACGCCGAGCAGGCCACGATGGAGCTGGTACGGCACTCGGTGGCCGAGGAGGAGTACCTCTACCCGGCGGTGCGCGAGCACTTGGTGAACGGGAACACGATGGCGGACAAGGAGATCGAGGACCACTCCAGGGCCGAGCAGATCATGAAGGATCTGGAGGGCTGCGCGGCGGAGGACCCCGAGTTCGACCGGCTCGTCGGGATGCTGATGACCGAGATCCGCTCCCACATCGCCGACGAGGAGCAGAACCTCTTCCCGCAGCTGCGGGCTGCGTGCCCGCCGGAGGCCCTCGACGGCCTGGGTGACAAGGTGCGGATGGCCAAGAAGATGGCGCCGACCCGGCCGCACCCGTCCGCCCCGGACACGCCTCCGGCCAACAAGCTGCTGGCACCGGGGGCCGGCCTCGTCGACCGGTTGCGGGACGTGCTGACGGGCCGCGGCAAGCACGACTGACCGTCGGCCGCCTCAGGCGATCAGGGCCTGGCCCGGCTTCAGGTGGGCCACCAGCTGGGAGTGGTGGAGTTCGGCCACGGGAGCCAGCAGGTCGGGGTGGCGCAGGAGGGCCGCCGCGCGGCGGTCCGCCTCGTCGGGTGCGAGCAGGCGGCGGAACTCGGCGGGCACGGCGGTCGTGTGGCTGCCTCCGGCGAGTGCGGCCACCGCCAGGCCGGCCAGTTCCGGGTCGGTGAGCAGACAGGCCGCCCAGCTCGCCACGACCTCGTCGACCCAGGTACGCCAGGCGTGCTCGTCCGTGTCCCGGGCGCCGGTCCCGTCCGCGCCGGTGATCCAGTCGAGCCGGGCCGAGCCGCCGGGCCCGGCCATGCCGACGAGCGCGGCGTCCATCGGAGTGGGATACCGGAGCCAGGCCGCCACGGTCACGGCCTGCCGTGCCTGTACCTCGCACAGGGCGGAGGAGAGCGCGCCGCCGCCCGACGGGTAGGCGCAGGTCAGCCACTGGGCGGTCGCCGCGATGACCGGGGAGAGATCTGCTTGCACTGCCGGGCCGCCCGATGTGTGTGGTGAGACAGGGGACTGCGCGAAACGGTAGCCCGCGGGTCCTGCCGTACGACATGACCCGGGCCTCCTCGGTGACGTGGCTTCGGCCACATCGGCCGGGGGCCCGGGCTCTGTCGGAACCGGTCGGGGGCGCTCAGGACGCGGCGCAGGAACCCAGCACCGGGGCCGCGGTGCTGCCGTTCTTCATGACCGTGAAGCCGAAGCTCGTCGACGCTCCGGCGGCCAGGCTGCCGTTGCCGTTCGGCTTCATCGTCATGACGTTGCCGCTGCTGTCCCAGGTGGGTGTGCCGTTCCAGGTGGTGGAGATCTTCTGCGGGGCGGTGACGGTCACCGTCGTCGTCCAGGTGCTGATCGCGGAACTGCCCGCGGTGACGGTGACCCTGCCGTTGAAGCGGTCGCCCCACTCCTCCTGCTTGCTGTACGTCACGGAGCAGGCGGCCGTACCGCCGCCGCCCGAGCCGGTGCCGCCCAGCGCGGTGAGTACGGCGGTGTAGGCGGCCTTCTTGTTGTAGTTGCCGTCGAACAGCAACGGTGTGCCACTGGCGCGCCAGGAGTACTTGTCGGTGACGCCCCAGACCGTGATGCCGGTGCAGCGGGAGACGGCGAGACAGGCCTTCACCGCGTTGCTGTAGCTGGTGGCCTGGGAGGTGCCGGAGCCCTCGATGTCCAGCTCGGTGATCTGGACGTCGACGCCGAGGTCGGCGAAGCGCTGGAGGTTGGCCTGGTAGTCGGCCGGGACCGGGGAGGCGCTGTTGAAGTGGGACTGGAAGCCGACGCAGTCGATGGGCACGCCGCGGGCCTTGAAGTCCTTGACCAGGTTGTAGACGGCATTGCTCTTCGCGTTGACGCCGTCGGTGTTGTAGTCGTTGTAGCAGAGCTTGGCGGCCGGGTCCGCCGCGCGCGCGGTGCGGAACGCCTCTTCGATGAAGCCGTTGCCGAGCTTGTCCTGGAACGGCGAGCTGCGCCGGGCTCCGCTGCTGCCGTCCTGGAAGGCCTCGTTGACCACGTCCCAGGAGTGGATCTTGCCCTTGTAGTGGCCCATGACCTGGTTGATGTGGTTGTTCATCGCCGTTCTGAGGTCGGCGGCGGCGAGCGTGCCGACCCAGCTCGGCAGTTGCGAGTGCCAGACCAGGGTGTGTCCGCGGACCTTCATACCCTTGCTCTGGGCGTGGCTCACGATCTGGTCCGCGGCGGCGAAGTTGAAGGAGTTCCGGGTGCTCTCGACGGCGTCCCACTTCATCTCGTTCTCGGGGGTCACCGAGTTGAACTCGGTGTCGAGGGTGGAGACGTACGCGGATTCGCCCAGGTGGTTCGCGGCGACGGCGGTGCCGAAGTAGCGGCCCTTCTCGGCCGCCGCGGCACCGAGGGTGCTCGCGGCGTCGGCCGGTGCCGACAGGGCGGTGACCCCGGCTATGGCGAGCAGGCTCGCCATGCCGAGGCGGATGGACGTGCGGGTGACCATCTTGTCCCCTTTCTGATACCGAAAGTTTCGAGCAGATTTCGGAATGGCGTCGCAGACCATATGAGCGGCCCCTGAGGGCGTCAACCGGTCGAACACCGAGTCATCGCAATTGGCTCAGAAAGCTCTGCGAGAGCAAGGGCAACTCAACATTCGCCAAACTTCTCGAATGTTTCGAGAGCGGGGCGCATTTCATGCCGAATAGTGCAACCTTTCGGCCAAGTCGGATGTCTCACCCGATAACAGACACATCAACGTCTCGGGGGACATCATGAGACGAAGCAGAACAGCATGGGCCGCGGCGGTCCTCATGAGCGCCGCCTGGACCCTCACCGCGATCCCGGCCGACGCGGCCACGGCGTGCCCCACCGGCTGGGGCAGCCTGGACAAGTCCCGCGCCTCCGGCACGGCGGCGCCGGTGAAGAACATCAGGACCGGCAGCCACGCCTGCTACGACCGGCTGGTCGTCGACGTCCCCGGCGGCGGCACCCGCCTCGGCTACTGGGTCCGCTACGTCGACCGCCTCCGTCAGGACGGATCGGGCCGTCCGATATCCGTCGGGGGCGGAGCCGTCCTCGAGGTGCGGGTCGCCGCACCCGCCTACGACCCGGCGACCGGGGCACCCACCTATCCCGGGCGGGTGGCACGCCCGCTGCCCGGCGTGGACCTGTCCCAGTACCGCACCTTCAAGGACACCCGGTTCGCGGGCAGCTTCGAGGGCGAGACGCAGGTCGGACTGGGAGTCCGCGCCCGGCTGCCGTTCCGGGTGCAGCACATCTCGGACCGGGTCGTGGTGGACGTGGCCCACAACTGGACCCGCAGCCGCTGACGCCGCCGATCACGGAGGGATCCCTGGCCACCGCGGCCGCCGACCTGGTGCGCGCCCAATCCGCGGTGCGCGCCGCCCGCCCTTGGCCGGTGCGGGAGGCCAGGGCGCCGACGACCACGGCCAAGGCCATCGGGAGCTCGGCGGACAGCCACGAGCGGATCGCCGGTGGGGACCCTCAGGCCGCAGCCCGGCACGGGTTCCCCACTGGATTGCTGTCGCCTCCCAGGTGCGGTCCGGGCCCGTCGTGGCGCATTCTTGCTGTGTCGCCCGCGTGACGGCGCACGGACGAGGTAGGGCCGATGACTGGGAGCTCCCAGGACGCACAGCCGAAGCCCGCACGGCTGGCGGCGCTGCTGATCGACGCCTCGATGGCGGCGGTCAGCACGGCCGGCGGCCACGCGGGAGGCGTCTACCTGCGCTCCTCCACCCCGGGACTGCTGCGCCTCGCCGTGCTCGCCGGACTGCCCGGCCCCTTGTTCCGCCCCTGGTGGCGGCTGCACGCGGACCGTCCCTTCCCCGTCGCCGACGCCCATCGGCTGGGCGTCCAGGTGGTGCTGCCGAACGCCACGGAGACGATGCGCCGCTACCCCCAGTTCGCGGCCGGCCTGCCCTTCCAGTTCGGCTCCCTGTACGTGCCGGTGGTGGCCGGTTCCGACATGTACGGCGTCCTCACCGTGCTGCGCCCCTCCGTCCAGGACGCCGCCGAGGTACTGCCCGAGCGCGACCGGCTGGCCCGGCTGGGCCAGGACCTGGGTGCGGCCCTGCGGAACCTGGACGACGAGGCGGCCCCAGTCGTCTGGGACGACGAGCCGCTGTGCGTCCGGCCACCGGCCCCGCGTCCGCCGCTCGCGCGCATCGGGCGATTCGTGTGGACGCCGGAGACCGGTCTGGTGACCGGGGACGAGGGTCTGCACACCCTGCTGGGCGTGCCGCCGACGGAGTTCACCGGAGCGGTGGAGGCGTTCGCGGACGCCGTGGCCCCGTCCGAGGCGAACCGGATCCTGCTCGCCCTGCGGGACACGGCCGTCGGCAGACCTCCGACCCTGCCGCTGTACCTGCGGACCACCGACGGCGAACTGCGGCTGATGGACCTGTGGAGTCCCTACGAGGCCACCGGGTGGAACCCGTACGACCCGGCCGCCCCGCCGACCGCGCCGCCCGGGCCGGGCCCGGTGCGCGGCATCGTCCTCGATCCGGGTCTCCGCGCCACCGCGGACGCGGCGGCCGACCTGCTGCCGGACGGGGTGTTCTGCCTCGACCGGGAGGGCCTGATCGTCTACGCCAATCCGCGCGCCGCGCAGTTGCTGCGCCGGCCGCGGACCGAGCTCCTGGGCCGGGCCCTGTGGGACGCCGTGCCGTGGCTCGGCCGGCCCGACGTCGAGGACCATCTGCGCGGGGCCCTGCTGTCGCCGAATCCGGTGCACTTCCACGTCGAGCGACCCGCCGCGGACGCTACCGAGCCCGTGTCGCCACCGTCCGAGGGCGACTGGCTCGCGCTCGCCGTGCATCCCGGCCCGGACCGGCTGACCTGCACGGTCCGTCCGGCGAGCCGGGTCGCGGACACCGCCCCCGCCGAGACCCCCACGGACGGCCTCGCCACGCCGGCGCCCGTGTACCGCCCCATCGTCCTCGCGATCGCGCTGACGGAGGCGGTCACCGCGCGCCAGGTGTCCGCCGTCGTGATGCGTGAACTGCTGCCCGCGTTCGGCGGCCGCCGGCTCGCCATCTACCTGCTCCAGGACCGGCACCTGTACCTGGCCTGGGAGAGCGGCTTCCCTCCGGGATTCCTCGCCCCGTTCGAAGGGGTGGGACTCGACACGCGGCTGCCCGGCGTCGAGACGCTCACCACCGGCCGGCCGCTCTTCTTCGACGACATGCAGCAACTGGCCGCCGCCTACCCCGGAATCCAGTTGGACGCCACCGAGGGAGCCCGCGCCTTCCTGCCGCTGATCGCCTCCGGCCGCTCGGTCGGCTCCTGCATCCTGGGCTTCGACCGGCCGCGCAGCTTCAGCAGCGAGGAACGTACGGTGCTCACCGCGCTCGCCGGACTCATCGCCCACGCCATGGAGAAGGCGCAGCGCTACGAGAACGAGGCCGCCCTCGCCCGCGGGCTGCAGCAGGCCCTGCTCCCCCGACGGCTGTCGTCGCACCCACAGGTGGAGACCGCGGGGCGTTACCTGCCCGGCACGCAGGGCATGGACGTGGGCGGCGACTGGTACGACGTCGTGGAGTCCGGCGACGGCATCGCCCTGGTCATCGGGGACGTCCAGGGCCACGGCGTGCAGGCGGCGGCAACTATGGGCCAACTGCGCACCGCTGTAAGGGCGTTCGCGCTCGACGATCGGCCCCCCGACGAGGTCATGAGCGGCACCAACCACCTCCTCATGGACCTCGATCCCGGGCTGTTCGCGAGCTGCTGCTACATCCGGCTGGACCCCGCCACCGGGGTGGCCCTGGCGGCCCGCGCCGGGCACCTGCCGCCGCTGCTGCGCCAGGCGGACGGCCGTACCCACGTCCTCGATCTGGCCGGCGGGGTGGTGCTCGGCGTGGACGGGCGGGCCCGCTACCCGGTGACGGAGCTGCGCATGGAGCCCGGAGCCATCCTCGCGCTCTACACCGACGGGCTGGTCGAGAAGCCCGGCGACGACATCGACGACGGCATCAGCGCGCTGCGCGTGGCCCTCGCCAAGGCCGGTGCCCCCGCCGTCCGCCCGGGCGGACGCGCGCTGGCGGACGTGGCCGACCGCCTCACCGCGACGGCCCGCCACGCCGTCGACCGCCCGGACGACATCGCCCTCCTGCTCGCCACCCGCCGCACCGCGTGATGAGGCCCGAAGCCGGCGGTCATCGCGCATCCCCGCGACGGCAGGCATCGGGAGCTACGGCTGTCACACCCGGTGCCCCCTCGCCTCCTGAGGCGCAGCAGTGTAGACATGGGCACATGGTCCGGCTCTTGGGTCGATCCGGGGCCCGGTCGACCCGTCGTCCCAGCGGTCCGCGCCCTTCGCATGCGCCCGACCGCCCCCTCGGAGCGCCCGACGGGCATCCGCGGCGGCCCGGGAAGCAGCCGGGCCATCCGCTCACCCGAAACCGGCGCGGCACCGGCCGGTCGGGGCTGCGGTCGGCACTCGGCGGACGCAGCGTCGCCGGACAGGTGTTCGTCCTGCAAGTGGTGATCGTGCTGCTGCTGGTCGTGGCCGCGGTGGTGGCCCTGGTCCTCCAGGTGCGGCACGACAGCACGCAGGAGGCCCGCAACCGTTCGGTCGCCGTCGCCGAGACGTTCGCCAACGCGCCGGGGACCGTCGAGGCCCTGCGCGCCCCCGATCCGTCGGCGGTGCTCCAGCCGCGAGCCGAGGCGGCCCGCAAGGCCACGAACGTGGACTTCATCGTCGTCATGAACACCGACGGCATTCGCTACAGCCATCCCAAGACGGACCGCATCGGCAAGAAGTTCGTCGGCACGATCGCCCCGGCGCTGGCCGGACGCACCGTCACCGAGGAGATCACGGGCACGATCGGCCCGCTGGTGCAGGCCGTCGTACCCGTCAAGGCGGACGACGGCACAGTCGTGGGTCTGGTGTCGGCGGGCATCACCACCGAGAGCGTCGGCGGCACCGCAGACCAGCAGCTCCCGCTGGTGCTGGTCGCCGCGGCGGCGGGCCTCGCCCTCGCCACGGCCGGCACCGCGCTGGTGAGCCGACGACTGCTGCGGCAGACACACGGCCTGGGCCCGCACGAGATGACCCGGATGTACGAACACCACGACGCGGTGCTGCACGCCGTGCGGGAAGGCGTGCTCATCGTGGGCGGCGAGGGCACCCTGCTGCTCGCCAACGACGAGGCGCACCGGTTGCTCGACCTGCCCGACGACGCCGAGGGACGGCATGTCTTCGACCTCGGCCTCGCGCCCGACACGTCCGGCCTGCTGGCCTCCGGACGGGTCGCCACGGACGAGGTGCACCTGGTCAAGGACCGGCTGCTGGCGATCAACCAGCGGACCACCGACAGCAAGGGCGGCCCGCCCGGCAGCGTCGCCACCCTGCGCGACTCCACGGAACTGCGCGCCCTGTCCGGGCGGGCGGAGACGGCGCGGGAGCGCCTGAACATGCTGTACGACGCCGGGGTGGCCATCGGCACGAGCCTGGACGTGACCCGTACCGCCGAGGAGCTGGCGGAGCTGGCCGTGCCCCGGTTCGCGGACTTCGTCACGGTGGACCTGTTCGACGCCGTACTGAGCGGCGGACAGCCGCAGGCGGCGACCACCCTGCGCCGCACGGCCGTGAACGGGATCCGCAAGGACGCCCCGCTGTACCCGGTGGGCGAGCGGATCCGGCTCGTCGACACCTCGCCGCAGGCACGCTGCCTCGCCGCGGAACAGGCCGTGGTCGAGCCGCGGCTGAGCGAGGCCGCGGGCTGGCAGGCACAGGACCTGGAGCGCTCCGCGCAGGTGGTGGCGTACGGCATCCATTCACTGATCGCCGTGCCGCTGCGGGCGGGCAGCCTGGTGCTGGGGGTGGTCAGTTTCTGGCGGTCCGAGAAGCCCGAGCCGTTCGACGTGGACGAGGTGGCCCTCGCCGAGGAACTGGTCGCGCGGGCCGCGGTGTCCATCGACAACGCGCGCCGCTACACGCGCGAGCACAACATGGCGGTGACGCTGCAGCGCAGTCTGCTGCCCCGCAACCTGCCCGCGCAGGACGCCCTGGAGATCGCCTACCGCTATCTGCCCGCGCAGGAGGGCGTCGGTGGCGACTGGTTCGACGTACTGCCGCTGTCCGGTGCCCGCGTCGCGCTCGTGGTGGGTGACGTCGTCGGGCACGGGCTGCACGCCGCGGCCACCATGGGACGGCTGCGTACGGCGGTGCACAACTTCTCCGCCCTGGACCTCCCGCCGGACGAACTCCTCGCGCTGCTCGACGAGCTGGTCGGGCGCATCGACCAGGACGAGGCGGCGGAGGGCGCCAACGCCCCGGTCACCGGGGCGACCTGCCTGTACGCGATCTACGACCCGGTGTCCCGGCTGTGCACGATCGCCCGGGCGGGACACCCGCCGCCCGCGCTGATCCACCCGGACGGCAGCGTCGAGTTCCCCGAGGTGCCGATCGGCCCGCCGCTCGGCCTCGGGGGCCTGCCCTTCGAGACGGCCGAGCTCGAACTGGCCGAGGGCAGCCGCCTCGTGCTCTACACGGACGGGCTCGTCGAGGACCGGGAGCGGGACATCGACGAGGGTCTGGAACTCCTGCGCGGCGCGCTGGAACGGGCCGGCCGCTCACCCGAGGAGACCTGCCGGGTCGTCCTCGACGACTCCCGGCTCACGGCCCGCGCCGGCGACGACATCGCCCTCATCGTGGCGCGCACCCGGTCGCTGACCCCCGACCGGATCGCCGAGTGGCAGGTGCCGGGCGACCCGGCGGCCGTCGGGGAGGTACGCGCCTCGGTCAGCAGGCAGCTCGCCCGGTGGGGCCTGGACGAGCTGACGTTCACGACCGAGCTGATCCTCAGCGAGCTCGTCACCAACGCGATCCGCTACGGCGGCGACCCCATCCACGTCCGGGTGCTGCATGATCGCACCCTGATCTGCGAGGTCTTCGACAGCAGCAGCACCTCGCCGCATCTGCGCTATGCGGCCATGACCGACGAGGGCGGGCGCGGCCTGTTCCTCGTCGCGCAGCTCTCCGAACGCTGGGGCACGCGCTACACGCCCGACGGCAAGGTGATCTGGGCCGAACAGTCGCTGCCGTGAGTCGTGCGGTGTTCAGGGGCGTTGGCCGATCCGGTCCACCACCCCCGCCTGCTCCAGCCCCTTGACCGCTCCAGCAGCCTGTCCGGGTCGGTCGGCCACTTCTTCAGCCTGGCGTACTCGGTCGGCGGCCACTTCACTTCGTTCTTCGCGAGGGGCTGTTCGTCGAGGATCCGGCCGTAGTAGCTGAACCGGGAGGGCTTCGAGCCGTCCACCGAGAGCCAGCGCTCGTCCGTGTACTTCTTGACGGTCCCGTCCTTGTACGTGCGGGTGGTGACCTCCTTCGTGTAGAGGTACTGGTCGTTGCGAGGGACCGGCAGGGCGGCGCCGTCGGTGCATGACCGGCCCGCGGCCCGCTGCAGCACCTGCGCCGCGTTGAGCGTGGTCATGCGCTCCACGACGGTGCTCCTCCGTCTCCTCGTGAAGGGCTGTGGGATCCGACCCGCCCAGTGCCTCGCGCAGTTTCTTCCCGGCCCGGTGCAGACGGGAACGCACCGTGCCCACCGGCACCCCCAGCGCCCCGGCCAGGGCGGCACGGGAGCCCTGGGCGCTGACCCGGGCGGCCACGCGGTCCGCGAGCAGCTCGTCCTGGCCGGCCGCGGTGCCGGCCGCGCGGGACATCGCCCTGAGGCGACGCGCTTCGGCCCGCCGGTGCCCGCCCACCAGGTTCGTGACGATCCCGTAGAGCCAGGGCCGTGCCTGGGGCTTCGACACGTCGTACCGTCGACGGCACTGGAACGCGATCACGAAGGTCTCGGCCATCAGGTCGTCGGCCGCCTCGGTGCCGAGCCGACGGGCCGCGTACCGGTGGATGTCGTCGGCGTAGCGGTTGAACAGCTCGGCGAACGCCTCCGGTTCGGCCCAGGACCGCTCGATGACCGAGGCGTCCGAAGCGCCCTGGTCGGGCGGGACGTGGGCGGTTCCGACGCTCGGCGAGGCGGTCACCGGTCGCCTCTCTCGTTCATGGATGTCCTCGAAGTCGCGGGCATGGTCGACTGCTGTTGGCCGATCCGGGTGTTCGAGTTCCATCCGGCCCCGCGTCGATCCACGAGCCGCTTCACTCATAAAGTGACCTTATGGGCTCATAGACCGGACCCGCGTACCGACTAAGGCTTGCCTTAGTTTAGGCTTCCCGTTGAGTCGATCTATCGCCGCTCGAAGGGAACCTGATCATGCCCCGCCCCCTGCGGGTAGCAATCGTCGGAGCCGGCCCCGCCGGAATCTACGCCGCCGACGCCCTGCTCAAGTCCGAGGTGGCCGCCGAACCCGGTGTGTCCATCGACCTCTTCGAGCGGATGCCGGCCCCGTTCGGCCTGATCCGTTACGGCGTGGCCCCCGACCACCCCCGCATCAAGGGCATCATCACCGCCCTCCACCAGGTGCTCGACAAGCCGCAGATCCGCCTGTTCGGCAACGTCGACTACCCGACCGACATCAGCCTGGACGACCTGCGGGCCTTCTACGACGCCGTGATCTTCTCCACCGGCGCGACGGCCGACCGCGAGCTGTCCCTCCCCGGCATCGAGCTCGACGGCTCGTACGGCGCCGCGGACTTCGTCTCCTGGTACGACGGTCACCCGGACGTGCCGCGCACCTGGCCGCTGGAGGCCGAGAAGGTCGCCGTGCTCGGCGTCGGAAACGTCGCGCTCGACGTGGCGCGCATCCTCGCCAAGACCGCGGACGAGCTGCTGCCGACGGAGATCCCGCCGAACGTCCACGACGGACTCAAGGCCAACAAGGCGCTGGAGGTCCACGTGTTCGGCCGCCGTGGCCCGGCACAGGCGAAGTTCAGCCCCATGGAGCTCAGGGAGCTGGACCACTCCCCCACCATCGAGGTCATAGTCGACCCCGAGGACATCGACTACGACGCGGGCTCGATCGAGACCCGGCGCGGCAACAAGCAGGCCGACATGGTCGCCAAGACCCTGGAGAACTGGGCGATCCGCGACGTCGGCGACCGCCCGCACAAGCTGTTCCTGCACTTCTTCGAGTCGCCCTCGGAGATCATCGGCGAGGACGGCAAGGTCGTCGGTCTGCGCACCGAGCGCACCGCGCTGGACGGCACCGGCAACGTCAAGGGCACCGGCGAGTTCAAGAACTGGGACGTCACCGCGGTCTACCGCGCGGTCGGCTACCTCTCCGACAAGCTGCCCAAGCTGCCCTGGGACCTCGACTCGGGCACGGTTCCGGACGCGGGCGGCCGGGTCCTCCAGGAGAGCGGCGAGCACCTGCAGTCCACGTACGTCACCGGCTGGATCCGGCGCGGCCCCGTCGGCCTGATCGGCCACACCAAGGGCGACGCCAACGAGACGGTGTCCAACCTGTTGGACGACTACGGCAACGGCCGTCTGCAGACGCCGGGTTCGCCCGAGCCCGAGGCGGTGGACGCGTACCTCGCCGAGCGGGGCGTCCGCTTCACCACCTGGGAGGGCTGGTACAAGCTGGACGCCGCGGAGAAGGCGCTGGGCGAGCCGCAGGGCCGCGAGCGCGTGAAGCTGGTCGAGCGTGAGGACATGCTCAAGGCGAGCGGCGCGTAGTACGCCGACGACGGCCTCGACGGTGCCGGATCTCCTCCGGACCCGTCGGGGCCGTTCTGCCGTCGCCCCGCACGCACCATGCCCCGCGCACCTGCGTCAATCAGGCACCCCCGTTTTCCTGGGCCCTGATCCGCCGGACAGGCCCTAGCTGTGTTGTCCGGACAGGTTGGTGACGCGGCTGGCTGGGGTTTGGCCACGGATGCCGGTGTGGGGTCGGTGGTAGTTGTACCAGTCCAGCCAGTCGGGAAACGCTGCCTGCCGCTCGGCTTCTGAGCTGTAGGGCCGCTGGTAAGCCCGCTCCTCCAGCAGAGTGCGGTGGAAGCGTTCGACCTTCCCGTTGGTCTGGGGCCGCCAGGGACGGGTCCAGCGAGGACTGATGCCCAGGTCACGGCAGGTGTCGCGCCAGGTGTTCTTGGTGTAGGCCCAGGCGTTGTCGGTCAGCACTCGTTCGACGGTGACGCCGCGTGCCGCGAACCATGCGGTGGCGCGGGCCAGGAAGGCGGCGCAGGTGGCCGCTTTCTCGTCGGGCAGGTCTTCGGTGTAGGCCAGGCGGGAGTGATCGTCCAGGGCCGTGTGCAGGTAGAGGTAGCCGCGGCCGGTGCGCGCCTGGTTCTTGCGGCCGGCCGCCCGGCCCAGGGCCTTGTGGCCGCCGCCGTCGGGGATGCGGCCGAGCTTCTTGACATCGATGTGGACCAGTTCACCGGGCCGGGCGCGTTCGTAGCGGCGCACGGGCTCGCCGGTGGCCCGGTCGCAGGCGGCCAGCGCGGGCAGACCATGGCGGGTCAGGATGCGGTGGGCTGTGGAGGCGGCGATGCCGGTGCGGGCTGCCAGCCGCACAGGGCCGATGCGGTGTTCCTGTCGCAGCCGCACGACCTGGGCTTCAACGTCGATGCGGGTCTTGCGCGGGCTGTGGTGGGTGCGGCTGGAGCGGTCGTGCATGCCGTCGACGCCGTGGCGGCGGTAGCGGCTGGCCCACCGGGCGGCGGTGGTGTGGCTGACCTGGAAGCGTTCCGGGCCCGCCGCACTGGCCAGCCGTCGTCGACGACGCACCGGCCAGACGCAGCCTGCCGGTCGGAGTCAGCGGGGCGTTACGGTGAGACAACGAGGGCCTCCTGGCTGTCGGTTGTAGATGTCGCAATCCACACCGAACCCAGAGGCCCTCACCCCTTTCAAGGACCACTCAAGGGCGTGTCGCCTGTCACCAACGTCCCGGGACAGCACACCTAGCGGCGTGGTGAACGGGGCCCGCCCCAATGCGGATGGTGGGCGGGCCCCGTTCGAGGAGTCAGTGTGGTGGGGAGGCCGCAAGCGGGACAGGAGTGAATGGCTGCTGATGGGTGCGGAACGTTCGCGCCCCGAGTGCGCGCGGGCTTGGGAGGATCGAGTCGACTTGACTTGCTCCTCGGGCTGAAGCTCAAGGATTCTGGCCTCCTCGTCCGTTGCTGTGCCGCTACGCGGCACAGGTTTCGGGCGGGAATCCATGGCTTCCTGTTTCATCGCGCTGCGCCGGGACAAGTCCCGGTCTTACCGGCGCTCCGCAGGCTGTCACCGCCAGTCCGGCGGCCGTCTTGACGTTGATCGCGGCGTTGTGGTCCCGGTCATGGACCGCACCGCAGGCGGCACAGGTCCAGGTCCGGATGTGCAGCGGCTTGGGACCGTCCTGCGTGCCGCAGGCCGAGCAGGTCTGGGAGGTCGGCTCGAACCGGCCGATCTGCCTTGCGGAATCGGTGATCGACCAGCGGGCATTGGCCGTGAAGCGGATCGACTGCCGTTTGTCCTTGCGGGACTTGAACCGGGGCGCACCGGTCTTCGCGCCCCTGCGCTCGCCCCTGCGGGAGGCGAAGAAGTTCTTGTAGGCGGCCTCCGCGTCCCGCAGGGACTGCTGGAGCACGACGGCGGAGACCTCGCCCAGCCAGGCTCGTGCAGGGGTCTGCTTCGCGGCAGTGATCAGCTTCTTGGACAGCTCGCCGGCCGTCGGGAATGCCTCGCCCGCCTTCCGGGCGTCCTCGCGGGCGCGCACCGCGTCGTTGAAGACGACGCGGTGCGCGCCCGAACGCCTTGGCCGGCGCGGTGCGTTGGCCGGAATCCGGGTACAGGCGGAAGCTGTACCGAAGCTGCATGACGGCCACGCTACCTACGCGGGTTATGGGTGAGACGCAGAAGATCAGGACTGCTCGGCACTGTGTTTTCGTGATGCATGTCCACTCGGTCTTCGTGACCAAATTCCGGCACGAAGTGTTCACCGATGCTCACCCCAGCGCATGGAGGACTCCCTCAAGGGCGTCCCTCTCCGCCGTCTGCGCCAGGAATTCCCCGACCTGGTACGGCACTACTGGCGCGCCGACAAGATCTGGTCCGGCTCCTACTTCGCCGGAACCGTGGGCGGCGCCCCACTCGCCGTGGCAAGCAGTACATCGAACAGCAGAACCGGCCCGTGTGAGCGTCGCCCGGCTCCGCTGGGAACAGCCCTCGCGACGCTCCGCGTCACGGGTGGGGGAACACACCATCCGGCTCCGCCGGGCAAGAACCCGCGACGCTCCACGCCGCAGTCATCAGATTCGCCTCACCACCGCGCTGAAGCCTGATGCACTGCGAGTGAATCCCGATAGCGGCGCCATTCGTCATCGCTGATCTCCAGCGCGGGCCTGGGTCCGAAGATGCCGAGGTTGTTGACCAGGATGTCGACGTCGGGCAGCGCGTCGACGGCGCCGGCCGCGCCCTCCTCGGTGCCCAGGTCCGCCGCGACCGGCACGAACTCCCCGTCCGGGACCTGCGACCGCAGCTCGTCGACGCTCTTGTCCAGGCGGTCCGCACGGCGTCCGTTGACACCCACGCGCGCCCCGGCGCGGGCGAGACCTGCGGCGATCGCCGCGCCGATGCCCTGGGAGGAGCCCGTCACCAGTGCGGCGCGCCCGGTCAGGTCGAGGTGCATGAGGTCACTCCTTCTCACGCGATACGGTCGGCCGCTGTGCTCCTGCCCACGATCGCCGACGATCCACGTGACCGCAGGCGGGAACCTCACCGCCGGACACCGCGCGTGTCCACGGGCCGGACCCCCGGTTGATCTCCACCCACCCGCCGCGACGATACTGAAACTCGCACCCGCCCCCACTCACAGATGGATCCATGCCAAGCTCCCCCACCGACCGTCCCACCACCCCCTCCACCGTCTGGGCGGCCCGCGGCCGCCATGCCGGACCGGACGCTGACGACGTCCTCCGGCACCATCTGCGGCGCCTGAAGGACGAGGACGCCCTCGACGCCTTCCAGGAACTGCCCGCGGCCGAGGACTCCCCTGAGCGGATCGTCGAGGCCCGATGGCGGGTGCCGGGCGAGGTGACCGTGCGCGCCCGGCTGACGCTCGTACCCGCAGAGGACGACAACTCCGAGTGGACGCTGGTGGCGGAGGCGGAACAGCCGTGGGACCAGTCGTGGCCCTCTCCCGCCACCCTGTTCTGGCCCGACACGCCGGACGCGGTCTGGGACCACGAGGCCTTCACCGGCCTGCCCTTCCGGGACCTCACTCCGCTGCCCTCGGACGACAAGGCCATACGGCGCCTGTTCAAGGAGGCCGTGCGCGGCTGGGCCGTCCACGTGGTCGTCCACGAGGCCATGACCACCGACGCCCGTGGCCGCCGCCCGCTGACCCGGTGGCTGCCGCCGGGCCTGCGGCACCGGGTGGTCGAACACCGGGCGGCCCCGGACCAGCTGCGGGTCGTGAACTGGGCCCTGCGGAGCCTCGGGGTCGAGGTGCCGCGCGGCGGGGCCGTGGTCCTGCCCGGGCATCCGGTGCCGCCCGGCTACGACCGCGGCGACTTCGCCGTCCGCAGCGTCTTCCTCGACGGCTCGGAACCGACCGAGCTGATCGAGACCGTGACCCGTTACGCCGTGCTGCCCAAGCCCCTGCCGGACGGCGCCGACGAGGCGCTCACCGCACTGCGGGAGCAGTGGCAGTTGCTGACCCCGGAGGAGGAACTCGCCCGGGAGCGCGCTCTGGTGGCCATGTACGCCGAGGCGCTGGAGGCCATGACCAGGTCCCGGGACCTGTACCGGGAGGCCGCCGAGCGGGCCAACGAGGCGCTGGCCGCCTACCGCGAGGCCGTGCCGGGCCCGGCATCCGAGGGGCCGGTCGGTGCGCCCGCCGGATCGCCGTTCCAGCAGCTGACCCGGACCTTCGAACGCCTCAAGGGCTCCACCAAGACGCTGCGCCCCACCCGCGCCGAAGGCGACGGCCAGGACCCGCCGGACACGCCCGGGCGCGAGGTCGGCTGACGAACGGGAGACGGTCGGCGTCGGGCTCCGGGGCGAGGCGTTCCGCGTCCGTGAGGGGTGCGCGGCGGGTGGGTTCGGGGTCAGTCGGCGACGCGGCTCGCCCCGGCCATCTGCCGTTCCGCCGGGACGCTCCGGTGGGACTGCGGCACCGCCAGGCGGGCGAGCAGGGCGGTGAGGGCGGCCAGGGACGCGCACACGGCGGCCGTACCGACGAGCCAGTCCGGGGCGAGGGAGAGGTCCATGGCCCGGGAGAGCCCCGCCGAGTGGAACCGGTTCTCGAACAACTGGGCCGCGGCCACCCCCGCCGGCACCAGCACCGCCGCGACGAGCACCGGCACGGCGGGCCGCATCGTCAGCAGCAGCCCCAGGGCCAGGCAGAGAACCGACACGCCGAGGGCGAAGCCGTAGACGCGCAGGGACTCGCCGTCCCGGTGCGGCGGGAAGCCGAGCAGTCCGCAGACGACCAGGGCGAGCGCGGCGAGCCGGGCCGGCCAGGACGTCGGCCGCAGGGTCTGGCCCGGGGCGCGGGCGGCCCGCGGACCGGCCAAGTGGTCTGATGGACGGATCGTCATCCTCGGCTCCAGGGGAAGGATGCGGTCGCTCCTGCGCCACCGATGTGCGATGGGCGACGTTACGGTGACCAATTACTAGGCGCCTCCGGCGCCGCGTGCCACTCGGGTGACCCACAGGTATGAGCGCCGCGTTCGGCAGGCCATACCGGGGCCGTAACCGGGAATCCGACAAGGGACGGGCGCGCACTGCCGCCCGCTGGAGGAGGGGGCGGGCCGTGGACTCGACCACAACGGTGATCGTCGTCGCCGCGGTACTGGCGGCTCTGCTACTGGCCGTCGCGGTGACGCTATTGGTGCGGCTGGTGCGGGCCCGGCGCAGTCTGCGGCGGGCGGGACTGCCGACCGGGCCGCGCTGGGTCTTCTGGGGCGCGCTGCTGTACTTCGTGCTGCCGACCGACCTGTTGCCCGACCCGGTGTACCTGGACGACATCGGCGTACTGCTCCTGGCGCTGCGCACCCTGCGCGCCTCCCCCGGCGGACGCGAGCAAGAAGTCCGCCCGGGCCATGACTACGCACCGTAAGGAAACCAATCACCCGTTCGATTCGTATAAGTCTCTGGAAGCCCGAGGAAGTCGGCGGACCGAGCGAGGCCGCGGGGCGACCGTCGTTTGATCGAGCAGTACCGGCGAGGGAGAGACGATGGAACCGTTCGCGCTCAACTACGCACGTCCGGCAGCGGAGTTGGAAGCCACCACTCCGTACGTCTATGACTCCGGACTGCAGTTGAACGTGCTTTTCGACGGGCGGATCGCCGCCCGCGACCACGGCCTGATGAGGGAACTGGGGACCACGACCTCCACCGCGGGCTCCAAGACGCACTTCGACGACTGAACGCGGTCCGTCCGATATGACCGTGTTGATTCTGACCAGCGAAGAGGACGTGACCGCCGACATGGTGGTCGTGCACCTCAACGCGACGGGGGTTCCGGTGGTGCGGCTCGACCCTGCCGACCTGACCGGCAGGGTGGCGCTGTCCGGCGAGTTCGTGCACGGCGCGTTCCGGGGCCATCTGTCGTCCGGGGGGCGCCTCGTGAGCATCGACGGGCTGCGGTCCATCTGGGTGCGCAGGCCGGGCGTCCCGGCCGCGCGGGCGGCCGCGCCCTCCGCCTGGCTGACCGAGGAGGCCTCGCAGGCCCTCTACGGCATGCTTCGTGGCTGCGGCGCGCGCTGGATGAACCATCCCGACGCCGCGCGCCGGGCCCGCCACAAGCCCTGGCAGCTCCGGCTCGCGCAGCGCTGCGGGCTGCCTGTGCCCGCCACGCTGATCACCACGTTTCCGCAGGCCGCCCGTGAGTTCGCGGATCGCTACCCGGACCTGGTGGTCAAGCCGGTGTCCGGTGCGCATCCGCAGGACCCGCCCCGGGCGGTGCCGACCAGCCGGGTCGCCCCGGACACCGACTTCTCGGCCGTCGCGTTCGGTCCGACGCTGTTGCAACGGCGGGTCGCCAAGCGGGCCGACATCCGCCTGACCGTCGTGGGCGAGCGGATGCTGGCCGCGCGCAAGGCCGTCGCCGAGGACGCGGACCCCGACGCGGTGGACGTCCGCTTCGCGCAGAGCACCGCGCCCTGGCGTCCCGTCGAGGTCCCGCCGCGCGTCGCCGCGGCGGTCCGGGCGTACCTCAGTGACGCCGAACTGGCCTACGGCGCTTTCGACTTCGCGGAGGACGCGGACGGGATGTGGTGGTTCCTGGAGTGCAACCAGTCGGGGCAGTTCGGCTTCGTCGAGGTGGACACGGGCCAGCCGATAGCCCTCAGCGTCGCCGAGTGGCTCGCCCGACCCGGCCCACAGCCGCGGGCCCGCGTCAACGGCGTCGACTCGGCGGTGCGCTGAGTCCGGGTCAGTAGGACCGCGGGCCGGGCAGGGCCGCTCGCTGCCAGCCCGCGCCCGGGGCGGCCTGACGGTCGGTGGGGAGGGAGGAACCGAGGGAAGGGCCGAGGGAGGACTGCAGCGGGCGCATGACGTACTCCAGCTCCCTGGTCACCCGCTCGGCCTCCCTGCGTACCTGGGCGGGAACGTCGCCGCGCTCCGCGACGAGCCGGTCGTAGATGGGGGAATCCTGGAACACCCGTCAACGCGCCTTTCGTGTCATGGCCCATGCACTTGGGCACGACTGTCGAGTGTAGGCGCCCCCACACACCGACACGCACATTCCGTTGGAGGGCTTGACGTCAACGCCGGTTGCCGTTAGCGGCTCAGGCCCCGGTCGTGGAGCCGGGCCGGACGATCATGAGGACGGTGACGGTCGCCCACAGCAGGTTGAAGACGCCGGTGAACATGGCGAGTTGGACCGTGCCGCTGCGCTCGACGGCCCTGTGCTCGGTGAGCTCGCCGAGGAGTTCCTCCTGGCGGGGCAGCACGAAGGCGACCAGGACGCCGGCGGCCGCGGCGGTCAGGGCCATGGACGTGGTGAGCCAGCCGTCGCCCAGGACGCCCATCGCGGCCGCGGTGGCGAATCCGAGGAGGGGGACCGCCAGGCCGATGCCGGAGTAGACGCGGCAGATGCGGTGCAGCAGCCGTACGGTGCCGATCCCCGCCGCGTCGGGTCGGTCCGCGTCCACCCGGACGCGTCTCGCGGCGGGCGGGAACATGCTGGCCGCGACGGTGACGGGGCCGACGGCGACGATGGCGGCCAGGACGTGCAGGGTCAGCAGGAACTTGGTCATCGGGTGGGGTGCCCTTCGGTGCTGCGGTCGACGGTGCCCGCCCAACCTAGGAAACCTGCGAGTGATCACACAGGGGCGGAAACGACAGGTTCCAACGGATTCCCGCCAACGCCCTGTTCAGGGGCCCACCCGGGCGGCTTCCTCGCTCAGCAGGAGTTTATGGCCCTGGCGGGAATCCGCCTATCGTGGCGGTCATGCACACTGTGGCGATTCTGGCTCTCGACCATGTGGTGCCGTTCGACATGGCGGCGCCCATGACGGTGTTCGACTGGACCCGGCTGCCAGACGGGCGCCGTCCGTACCGGGTGCGCCTGTGCGCGGAGTCACCAGAGGTGCGTTCCGACGGTGGTTTCGGCCTGCGGGTCGAGTGGGGGCTTCAGGCGCTGGCGGACGCCGACACGATCATCGTGCCGGGCTGCTCCGAGGAGGCCGGGCCGCCCTCCGCCGCCGTACTGGCGGCGCTGCGGAGGGCCGCCGAGGCCGGGACGCGGATCGCGTCCGTGTGCGTGGGGGCCTTCGTGCTGGCGGAGGCCGGGCTGCTGGACGGGCTCGGCGCCACCACGCACTGGGTGGCCGCCGACGCGCTGGCCCGCCGTTTTCCGCGCGTCGACGTGCGGCCGGACGTGCTGTACGTCGACAACGGGCAGATCCTGACGTCGGCCGGGGCCGCCGCGGCCATGGACATGTGCCTGCACATGATCCGCCGGGACCTGGGCTCGGCCGTCGCCGCGCACTCCGCCCGGATGTCGGTCATGCCGCTGGAACGGGAGGGCGGGCAGGCCCAGTTCATCGTGCACGAGTTCCCGCCGGTGCCGCGGGGCTCGACCCTCGAACCGCTCCTGGAATGGATCGAGGACCACCTCGCCGACAAGATCACCCTGGCGGTGCTGGCGGCCCGCACGGGAATGAGCGAGCGCACCTTCAGCCGTCGGTTCCGCGAACAGACGGGCACCACGCCCTTGCAGTGGCTGCTGCGGGCGCGGGTCCGGCGTGCCCAGTACCTGCTGGAGAACAGCGACCACCCGGTGGAACGGATCGCGCGGCAGGCGGGGTTCGGTTCGCCCACCGCGTTCCGCGAACGGTTCCGCCGGGTGGTCGGCACCACCCCGCAGGCCTACCGCGCCGCCTTCCACGGAAAGACGGACGCCGTCCCGGCGGCACGCTCCTAGCCGGCCGGCCGCCGGGACGGTACGGCCTCACACCGCGAGCCGCAGACCGTTCTCCCCGTCCGGGTCGGTGGTGGCCGGCGTGCGCCCGGCCTCGGCGAGCAGGGCGTCCGCCTTGCCGACCGCGTCATGGATGTCGGTGGTGCCCATCATCACGCACAGCGTGTAGCTGACGTCCTCCAGTTCCCGTGCCGTGGCCTCCCTTTCCCTCTCCGCCTGAGCGATACGCAGCGATGCGTAGCGAGTCAGCAGCTTCCTGACGACCTTCGGGTCCGGAACGAGCACGTAGCGCCCCTCTCTCGATTTTTCGCTGCGTATGCCCGAACAGCGCAAGACCATTCGTGTTCGGGGCCATTGGGGGCGCATTTGGCGGGATTTTGTTACGTTCCGGCGCACGACCCGTGTGCGCGGCAGTCCGCGGCTCGTGCGCCGTCAGGCGACCTGGCCGCTGTGCAGTGCCGTGTACGCCCCTCCCCTGCGCAGGAGTTCCTGGTGCGTGCCGATCTCCTGGATGCGACCGTCGCCCATCACCACGATGCGGTCCGCGCCGCGCACGGTGGACAGGCGGTGCGCGACCACGAACGTGGTGCGGCCGGTCAGCAGCCGAGCCAGCGCCTCCTGGACCAGCGCCTCCGACGTGGTGTCCAGCGCCGAGGTGGCCTCGTCGAGGATCAGGACCCTGGGGTCGCGGATCAGGGCGCGGGCGATGGCCAGGCGCTGCCGCTGCCCGCCGGAGAGGCGGGCCCCGCGCTCGCCGACCAGGGTGTCGAGTCCTTGCGGCAGCCGGTCGACGAACTCCAGCGCGTTGGCGTCGCGCAGAGCGGCCCGCACCGTCTTCTCGTCGGCGTCGTCCATGCCGTACGCGACGTTCTCGCGGATCGTGCCGTCGAAGAGGATCGACTCCTGCGGCACGACCGACACGAAGCGGCGATATGTGCGCAGGTCGAGGGTGTCCATGTCGGTGCCGTCGAGCAGCAGTCGTCCCGAGGTGGGCCGGATGAAGCCGATGACGAGGTTGAGGACGGTGGACTTGCCCGCGCCGGACGCGCCGACCAGGGCGATGGTCTCGCCGGCCGCGACCGACAGGGTGAAGTCCCTTACGGCGGGCCGACCGCTGTCGTACGCGTGGCCGACGCCCTCGAAGGTGACGGCGCCGCGCAGCGCGATGAGTTCGGCCTTGCCCGCGTTGTCCTCCAGTTCGGGTGCCTGGAGGACCTCGCCGACCGAGCGGACGGACTCAAGGCCCTTGGTGATGACCGGGGCGAGGCCTGCCAACGTTGTCGTGGAGTTGGTGAGGGTGGTCAGGAAGGCGCTGAGCATGACGACGTCGCCGGCGGTGACGCCCCAGACGCGGTAGTACGAGACCAGCGCGGCGCCCGCGAGGACGAGCACGCCGACCACGTTGAGGACGACCCAGGACAGCGAGCCGAAGCGGCCGTTGACGAGGTCCAGGCGCATGCCGGAGGTCAGGACCCGGTGCAGGGTGCCGTCCATGCGGCGCAGCGCCTTGCCCTCCAGGCCGTGGGCGCGGGTGACCGGGATGAGCCGGGTCATCTCCGTGACCTGTGAGGAGAGGGTTTCCACCTCGTGGCGGAAGTGCTCGTTGTGGGTGCGCAGCCGGGACCTGAGGCGGGCGACGACGAGGGCAGCGGCGGGCACGACGACGAGGAAGACGGGGACGAACTCCGGTGTGCGGACGGCGATGATGACCAGGCCGCCGACGAGCACGGTGGTGGCGCCGAGCCCGGTCTCCGCGGTCTGCTGCACCATCTGTTCGACGGTTTCGACGTCGCGCACCACCTTCGCCTGCAGCACACCGGCGCTGACGCGGGAGTGGTAGCCGATGGAGAGCTGCTGCATGCGCGTGCACAGCGCGGACCGCAGCCCGGTGCCCATGCGGCGCACGCTGCCGTACAGGAGGCGGACGTAGAGGATGTGCAGCGGGTAGTTGACCAGCAGGATGAACAGGATGATCCCGGTGCTCGTCCAGAGTTCGGAGATCGGCCGGTGCTCGACGACGGTGTCGATGATGGACGCGGTGATCAGCGGCAGCAGCCACACGGGGCTGTGCTTGACCGTGAAGATGCCGACCGCCGCCGCCAGGCGGCGGCGGTCGGCGTGGAACAGGTAGGCGAGGGTGCGTATCGGGTGTTCGCCTCGGTAGCGATGGTCGAGGGGTCTCTCGAGCGACGACGCCATCGGCGGTGGTCCTTCCCGGTTTCCGTCCTTGGGGCAAGCGCTTTCTTCCCTTGCCGACCCGGACTACACCGGGCAGGGGAAGGCGCTTGCGGCCAGCGGACGGTCGCGAGTTCGCGGACCGGTCGTCACTCGCCGAGCGCGCGGGCCAGTTCCGTGGTCGCCCGGGCGATCTCGGTGTCCTCCTCGGCCATGAGCCGCCGCAGGGCGCCGCGCCGGTCGCGGACGGCCTGCCGCGCCTCGCGCTCCCACACCACGGGGTTCTCGCGGTGGTTGAGCAGCTTGGGGTAGACGGCGGCCGTGGACTCCCACTGCCGGGCGTCCGCGATGCTCCTGAGCAAGTGGATGATCTCCGCGCGGCAGGTCACATGGGGAAGCTGGGCGAGTTCCCACAGGAAGGGGACCGTGGCGGCGGTCGCCTGCTCCACCACGAAGCCGTACTGGCAGATGCGCATCCGCAGGTCGGCGAGGGCGGCCCGGGCGGTTTCGGGGTCGCCCCAGGCGACGCTGCTCAGGAGCAGGGGGATGGCGGCCGCGCAGCCGGTGGAGTCCTTGATGTCCCGCCACGGCACCCGGTCCAGCGCCATGAGGGGCGTGGTCCTGGCCACTCCGGTCGGCGGCAGGTGGTCGTCGGTGCGCTCGGTGCTCGGTCGGTGCGTCGGAGCGGTGCGCATGGCGTGGGGCCTTTCCGCGGCGGTCATGTCGGACGGTGGTCTCAGGGGGGAGGGCAGGTCGACAGCCTGGCCCAGACGGTCTTGCCGGCCGGGGGCTTGGGGGTCCAGCCCCATTCCTCGGCCAGGGCGTCGACGATGCACAGCCCTCGGCCGTACTCCCGCAGGTCGGTGGCGTCGGCGCCGGTGAACTCGGGCACGTTGTCACCCGGGTCGGAGACGGTGAGCACCACGTGCGCGGGGTCGAGCAGGAGCCCCAGCCACACCTCCGTCTCGCCCGCGGGCGCCCGGGGCGCCGCGTGGGCGACGGCGTTGGCGGCGAGTTCGGTGATCACGAGGACGGCGTCGTCGCTGTGGTGGTCGAGGGACCAGCAGCGCAAGGTGTCCCGGGTGAAGGTGCGGGCCAGGGCGAACCCGTCCCCGCTGCATCTGATGCGCAGCGCGGCGGAGTCCGTGGCCTCACCCGGAGGCGTGGGCCTCAAGGCCGGATGTTCACCGAGGTCCACCGGCCGGAGCCGCGGCGGAAGACCGGTCATGTCCGCTCCACCTGCTCCCGGCGCAGCCCGACTCGGCTCCCTGAGTACGTGGTTCGCAGGTGACGACACGGCATCTCCCTGATGCGACGTCAAGACGGGGCGTCTCCCCGGGGGTTGACGCCACAGCTATTATCCACACTGAAAGCGCCCGCGTGCAATTGCACGAGAAATTGCACGAAAGTCGGGTGGGGCGGGAGGGGCCGGTGACATCCGGCCCGGCCCACCCGGGCAGCCGGGCACAGCGCCCGGCGCAAGGAACGTGAACAGCAAGGAGAATGCGGTGCCACCAGTGCAGAACGGAGTGCGGGCCAGCTCGTTGGACGCCCGCTGGATCAAGAGCCGTCACAGCAATGCCGAAGGCAACTGTGTCGAAGTGGCCACTCTGGTCGACGGGGGCATCGCGGTGCGCAACTCCCGTTTTCCCGACGGACCGGCGCTTGTCTACACACCGGCCGAGGTGGCGGCGTTCGTCGCGGGTGCCAAGGAGGGTGAGTTCGACCATCTGCTGTGAGGTCCGGGGCGGAGAGGGTCCAACTCCCTTGCGTGTACGGACGGATGCGCTGCGAGACGATGGAGTGCGATAATGTAAGTCGTCTCTATGCCGGTTCACTGGGAGTCTGGATGTCCGCCGATTCGCAGCGCATCTCCCGACTGCAGCCGTATCTGGACCGGTCCGAGCCGGCTCCGACCCTGCTGAAGATGCTGGTCGGCGTGCAGTTGGCCGGTTTCCGCGAGGACGCCGGGCTCGCTCAGGAGCAGGCGGCGCGGGCCCTTGGGTTCAGCGCCGCGAAGCTGTCCCGCATCGAGTCGGGCAAGGGCCGCCGGCCTCCGGCCGAGGGCGACGTCCGCGCACTGCTGGAGTTGTACGGCACCGAGGAGTACGAGGCCTCGGTGTTGCTCAAGTTGCTGCAGCGTGCCGGTGAGCCCGGCTGGTGGCAGCGTTACGACAAGCGGTTGATGCCCGAGTGGTTCGACCGGCTGGTCGGCCTCCAGGAGGCGGCGGCCGCGATCCGTACGTTCGAGATCCAGTACGTTCCCGGCCTGTTGCAGACCCCGGACTACACGCGGGCGGTGGTCGAGCGCGGTCTGCCCGCCGCGGCCTCCGCCGAGGTCAGGCGGCGCGTGGAACTGCGGACCCGGCGGGCGGAGTTGCTGCTGCGCGCGGACGCCCCGCAGCTGTGGGCGATCATCGACGAGTCGGCTCTGCTTCGGGTCATGGGCAGCAAGGACGTGATGCGGGCGCAGCTGGAGCACCTCGTCGAGATGGCCCAGCGCCCCAATGTGACCGTGCAGATCGTGCCGTTGGACGTCACGAACGCCTCGGCGCCGTCCATCCCGATCACCTATCTCCGCTTCGGCGGCCTGGATCTGCCCGACGTCGTCTACCTCGAGCACATCAAGAGCGCCAACTTCCTCGAGGACCAGGACGAGACCGAGGAGTACCGGCTGGCGCTGGACCGGCTGGCCGACGAGGCGCTCGAACCGCGGGCCTCGCTGGAGCTGCTGCGCGAGACGATGGAGCGACGCTACGGCGTCTGAGACCGGGCACCGCATGGCAACGCCCCTCACGGGGATGTCTCGTGAGGGGCGTCTTCGCGGTCTGCCGGGATCAGCGAATGCGGCCCACGCCGCCGAACTCGATCCACTCGTGGGTGAGCTGACGGGGTGCGACCTCGGAGTCCGGGCGCCAGGTGGAGACCTCGACCAGGCCGGGGTCGAGGATGTCCAGGCCCTCGAACCACTCGGCGACGTCCTTCTCCTCACGCACCCGGCCCCAGTGGCCCTGGGTCGCCTGGTCCATGAAGTCGGTGACGAACTTACGGACCTCGGGGTCCTCGCTGACCAGCTGGCACATCACCATGTAGCTGCCGGGCACCAGCCGTTCGGCCACGCGGCGGGCCACGGCCAGGGGACCGTCCGTCTCGCTGTCGGGGATGCAGTGCATCACCGAGTTGAAGAGCACGGCGACCGGCTGGTCGAAGTCGATCAGCCGCTGCGTCTCGGCGTGCGCGAAGATCGCGTCCGTCTCCCGCATGTCGGCGTGGATGACGGCGGTGCGCTCGTCCTGCTCCAGCAGGGCGCGGCCGTGGACCAGCACCATGGGGTCGTTGTCGACGTAGACCACGTGTGTGTCCGGGTCGATGCGCTGGGCGACCTGGTGGACGTTGTCCTGGGTGGGCAGGCCTGAGCCGTGGTCCAGGTACTGCCGGATGCCGTGCTCCGCCGCCAGCGTCTTGACCACGCGCTGGAGGAAACGCCTGTTGTTCACGGCCAGCCGGCGCGTGCTGGGCACGACCTTGTCGAGTTCCTCGCACGCCGCCCGGTCGGCCGCGTAGTTGTCCTTGCCACCCAGGTAGTGGTCGTACATGCGCGCGGCCGTGGGTACCGTCGCGTCGATCGACGTGGACAGCTTGTTACCGGTCTCCATCGTTCCCCCAGCTTCGTGCCACGCCAACTGGCCTGGCAGGGCAGGGAGTCCATCCTAGAGACCGGACGTTCGCGGATGCCAGTCCGCGCCCGCACCCGGTCTCAGGCGGCGTCGAGTTCCGCGAGTTCGTCCGTGGTGAGGACGAGGTCCACGGCGGCCGCCGAGTCGCGGATCGTCTCGGGGCGGCTCGCGCCCGGGATCGGTACGACGACCGGCGACTTGGCGAGCATCCAGGCCAGGCACACCCGCTGCGGGCTCACCCCGCGCGCCTCGGCGATCGTGGCGAAGGCGGCGTGGGCGGAGCCCAGCTCACCCGCGCGGGAGATGCCGCCGAGCGGGCTCCAGGGCAGGAAGGCGATGCCGAGTTCGTCGCACAGACGCAGTTCCGGCTCGCTGGAGCGGAAGGCCGGGGAGAACTGGTTCTGCACGGCGACCAGCCGGCCGCCGAGGATCTCGTTGGCCAGCCCGATCTGTGCGGGGTCGGCGTTGGAGATCCCCGCCATGCGGATCTTCCCCTCGTCGAGGAGGTCCCGGATCGCGCCGACGGACTCCGCGTACGGCACCCTCGGGTCGGGGCGGTGGAACTGGTAGAGCCCGATGGCCTCCACGCCGAGCCGGCGCAGGGAGGCCTCGCAGGCGTCCTTGAGGTGCCGGGGGCTGCCGTCCAGCGTCCAACTCCCGTCCCCGGGGCGCAGATGGCCGCCCTTCGTGGCGACCAGGACGTCCCTGCCCCGGTCGTGGGAGGCGAGGGCCTTGGCGATCAGGGTCTCGTTGTGTCCGACGTCGTCGGCGTGCAGGTGGTAGGCGTCCGCGGTGTCGATCAGGGTGATGCCGGCGTCGAGGGCGGCGTGGATCGTGGCGAGGGAACGGGCCTCGTCCGGGCGTCCCTCGATCGACATGGGCATGGCGCCCAGGCCGATGGCGCTGACGTCGACGTCACCGATGCGGCGAGTGTCCATGGGTTCGTGACCTCTTTCGGCTGTCGCGCGGTACTGAGCCGTCCGACGCGCCTGTGGACCGGGGTGCGCGGCGGCGCCGGACGCCCTCCAGCGTCGCCGGACCGAGCCCCGAAGGTCCAATAGGAGAACGAGAACGGATTCAGCAGCCGGGGCGCTGAATCCGTTCTCGGTCAGGAGCTACGCGGGGTGCGGTAGCTGTCGGTAGGTCAGGAGCTACGCGGGGTTCCGCAGCTGTCGCAGGGTCAGGAGCCGCTCGACTTCAGGTACTCCTCGACTCCCGGGGCGCGGTGCGCGTCCTCCACGCCCACCAGCCCGCCGACCGCCTTCGGGTCGGGCCGCAGCACGTAGGTGGCCAGGCTCGCGGGCCGGGCCACGTCCGAGAAGTCCTGCGGTGAGCCGAGGCCGGTGTCGGCGTTCTTCTGTGCACGGTGCGCCTTGACCACGTCCTCCCGGGCCAGGCTGCCCCCCTCACAGGCCTTCTTCAGGTCGGCGCCCAGGAGTTGGGCGGCGTTGTACCCGGACAGCACGCCGGAGTCGACCGGGGAGCCGGGGTACTTCTTCTGGTAGGCGGCGACCATGCTGCGTACCGCGGGCAGGTCGGAGCTGACGGCCGGGGCCGCACTCACGACGTGCAGCATGCCTTCCAGCGCGGCCGCCGCGGGCGTCTTCATGAGCTGGGGTGCGAAGCCCGGGGCGCTGCTGACGATCGGCACGCGCAGCCCTCGGGAGGCCGCCACCCCGGTCAGGGAGGCCGTCTGGGCCGGCCCCGCACTGATCAGCACCGCCTTTACGCCCGCCTTGCGCAGCGCGGACACCTGCGCGGACAGGTCCGTGTCGGTCGCCTTGATCTTCTGGTCGACGACCTTCATCCCCGCGCGCCCCGCGGCCCAGCGGGAGCCTTCGAGCGCGTTGGTCCCGTAGTCGCCCTCGAAGTACACATGGCCGATCGTGTCGCCCTTGCCCAGTTTCTTGGTGCGGGTGAGGAAGTCGACGGCGGCGATCATGTCGACGTCGTACGTGGTGCCCAGGACCTGCACGGAGTCCTTGCCGAGCAGGGAGGCCGCCCAGGCCTGCGGGAAGGTCAGCAGCTGGTCGCGCTCGATGTCGTCGAGGAGCGCGGCCACCACGGGCGACCCGATGACCTGCGGCAGCGCCACCACGTCCGCCGCGATGTCGGCGTACGCGGCGACGGCCTTCTGCACGTCGTAGCCGTGGTCCTTGACGACGATCTCGACCTTCCGGCCGCAGATGCCGTCCTTGGCGTTGGTCTCGTCGGCCCACATCTTCTGGGCCTGCACGATGCTCTTGCCGAGGGTGGCGTAGGGGCCGGTCAGGTCGGTCAGCGCGCCCAGCCTGAGGGTGCTGTCGGTGACGCCGGGGCCCGTCTTCACGCCGTCGGCGCCGTCGCCGGTGCTCTGGTCGCCGGCCTTGGTGCTGCAGCCCGCCATGAGCAGGGCCACGGCTGCGGCGGTGGCGATCCCGGTGAGGCGGTTCCTGTGGTGCTTGACGTTCACGGGGTGTGCTCCTTGGGTCGTACGGCTGGGGTGGGTTCCCGGGACGAAGTCGCGGTGGCCGGTGGACGTTCGAGGCGGCGTCGGGTGCGCAGGCGCCGGGTCAGGCCGCGCAGTCCGTCGGGTGTGTACAGCAGGACCAGGACGATCGCCGCGCCGTAGAGATAGCGGGCCGCCTCGGTCGGGCCGACCACGCCGTCCGCCGCCCCCGGTGCGGCGACCAGCGGCAGCTGGTCGGCGTAGCGGGTCATGAGCAGCGGCAACGCGGTGACGAAGACGGCTCCCGCGGTGGCTCCGGCCACGGAGCCGAGACCGCCGATGACGATCATCGCGAGGTAGTCGACCGAGAGCGCGAGGGCGAAGTAGTCGGGCACGACCCGGCGGAAGGCGAGGGCCAGCAGCACCCCGGCCAGGCCCGCGTACATCGAGGACACGACGAAGGCCGTCGAGCGGTACCGGGCCACGTGCACGCCCATCACCGAGGCCGCGGTCTCGCTGTCGCGCAGCGCCGTCAGGGCACGGCCGGGGCGTCCGCGCAGCAGGCCGCATGCCGTGAACCAGGTGAGGGCGAACAGTGCCAGGCCCAGGTACCACAGCCGTTCCGCGGCCCCGAACGGCACACCCAGCAGCACCAGTTGGGGATCACTGTCGGTGAAGCCCGGCAGCGGGGGGACCGAGCGGCCGTTGAATCCGCCGGTGACGGAGTCCGCAGTGAGCAGGACGTGGTGGCCGAGGAAGACGAGCGCGAGCGTGGCGACGCCCAGGTAGATGCCGCGCACCCGGCCGGCGACGGGACTGAACAGTCCGCCCGCCGCTCCGGCGAGGAGCACCGCCAGGACGAGGGCCAGCACGGGCGGCAGTCCCGGTCCGGGCTCGCCGGCCAGCCAGACGTATCCGTACGCCCCCACGGCGAGGAAGAAGGCGTGGCCGAGGGAGAGCTGTCCCGCGGTGCCGGTCAGCAGGCCGAGGCCGACGGCGCCGATGGCGGCCGCCAGGGAGAACAGGCCGATGCGCAGCCAGAAGGCGTCCAGGTAGAAGGGCAGGACGCACAGGAGGAGTAGGGGAAGGACTCGCCGTCCCCAGTGCAGCGCCCGGGTGCGGGCCGTGGGCTCAGACACGTGCCGCTCCCCTCGCGCCGAACAGTCCGGTGGGCCGTACGAGGAGCACCAGCACCATCACGGCGTACGGGGCGACGTCGCCGAACCCCTCGCCGAGGACGTGCAGTTCGGTCTGGTATCCCACGACGAAGGCCTCGGTCAGACCGATCAGCACACTGCCGGCGAGGGCACCGCCGGGTGAGGTCATCCCGCCGAGGATCGCGGCCGGGAAGGCCTTGAGGGCGATCTGGCCGGTGGTGCGTTCCAGCCCGGGCGCCGGGAAGGCGACGAGGAAGACGGCGGCCAGGGCGGCCAGGGCGCCCGCCAGGCACCAGGCGAGGGTGCGCACCCGCACCAGCCGTACGCCCATGAGGGAGGCCGCCTCCAGGTCCTCGGCCGCCGCCCGCAGGGACAGCCCCCAGGCGGTGTACCGGAAGAGGGCGAAGACCGCGCCGATGACCACGGCGGACACGACGATCGCGGCCAGCCTGCTGTCGGCGACGGTCACCGGCCCGAGGTCGTGCACCGAGTCGCCCCAGGGGTCGCCCAGGGACAGCAGGTCGCCGCCGATGCGCCGGGACAGGTCGGTGACCAGGACGATGTCGAGGCCGATGGTCACGATGGTCTGCACGTGGGCGGCGTGCGGATCCGGCTCGCCGCGCTGCAGCAGGAAGCGGTCGAGCGCTCCGGCCACGGCCGCCGTCACCACCACGGCCAGGGCCAGGGCGCCGGCGAAGCCGAGGTCGTCGTGCAGGACGGCGATCAGGTAGCCGCCGAGCAGGAGCAGGGAGCCGTGGGCGAAGTTCAGCACGCCCGACGCCTTGAAGATGACGACGAAGCCGAGGGCCACGAGCGCGTAGACCGAGCCGAGGGCGAGGCCGCTGAGGAGGTTGTCGAGGAGGCCGGTCATGCCACGTCCTCCTGCGGGGTCTCGGTGCCGAGGTAGGCGCGCAGCACCTCGGGGTCGCCGCGGACCTCGTCGGGTGTTCCGTGGGCGATGCGGCGGCCGAAGTCGAGGACGGTGACCTCGTCGGCGAGGCGCATGACCAGGCCCATGTCGTGCTCCACGAGGACGACGGACAGGCCGAGTTCGGCGCGGACGTCCCGGACGGTCTCGGCGGTGCGGGCGCGTTCGGCGGCGTTCATGCCGGCCACGGGTTCGTCGAGCAGCAGCACGCTCGGTTCCAGGCACAGGGCGCGGGCGAACTCCACCCGCTTGCGGTCGCCGTACGACAGCAGTGCGACCGGTGTGTCGAAGTGCCGTTCCAGGCCGGTGAGTTCGGCGATCTCGCGGGCCTTGGCGAGGTGCTCGCGCTGTTCGCGCACGGCCCGCGGCAGGCGCAGGGCGCTGGCCGCGAAGCCGGCGCGGGAGTGCACGTGGCGGCCGAGCATGAGGTTGTCGGCGACGGTTCCCTCCGTGGTGACGATGTTCTGGAACGTGCGGGCCACGCCCAGGGCGGCGATCCGGTGCGGGGCGAGCCGGGTCAGTTCCGCGTCGCCGAGCCGGACGGTGCCGGAGGCGGGCCGGCACAGGCCGGACAGGACGTTGAAGCAGGTGGACTTGCCGGCGCCGTTGGGTCCGATGAGCGCGTGCACCGACCCCGGGGAGACGGTGAAGGACACGTCGTCGAGCGCGGTGAGCCCGGCGAAGCGCACGGTGACCTCCTGCACCCGCAGTTCGGGGGGTTCGGTGGCCTGCGGACGTGGTGCGGAGGTGCTCACGCGACCCCCTGGCCGGCGTCGGACGGGTGGTCGGTGCCGGTCTCCTCGCCGAGGTAGAGGCGCCGCACCGCGTCGGTGCGGGCGAGTTCGTCGGCGGGTCCGGACAGCCGGATCTCCCCCACCTCCAGGACGTACGCGTGGTCGGCGAGCGAGAGCGCCATGCCGGCGTTCTGTTCGACCAGCAGGACGGCCGTGCCCTGGGCGTTGATCTCGCGGACGACCTCGGCGATCCGGGCCACCATCCGGGGAGCGAGGCCCAGCGAGGGTTCGTCGAGCAGGAGCAGTCGGGGGGCCGCCATCAGGGCGCGGCCGATGGCGAGCATCTGCTGTTCTCCCCCGGACAGCAGACCGGCGGCCTGGTGGGGGCGTTCGGCGAGCCGGGGAAAGAGCGTAAACACCCTCTCCCGGCCCTCGCGCACCAGTGCCGGGCTGCGCCGGCCGAGGCCGAGGCCGCCGCTGCGCAGGTTCTCGTCGACGGTGAGCCCGGCGAACACGCGTCGGCCCTCGGGCACCTGGACGACTCCGGCGCGGACTGCGGCGACGGGGTCCCGGCCGTCGAGGGCGGTGTCGCCGTAGCGGATCCGGCCGCCCGTGATCGCCCCGCGATGCAGCCGCAGGGTGCCCGACACCGCGCGCAGCAGGGTCGTCTTGCCGGCGCCGTTGGCACCGAGCAGGGTGACGACGCCGCCGTGCGGGACGGTCAGTGACACGGAGCGGAGTGCGGACAGGGCCCGGCCGTAGGCGACGTCGAGATCCTCGACGTGCAGGGCGGCGCGTTCCTCGTCCGGTGGGCTTGCGGGCATCGCGGCTCCTCGGATCCGTGCCGGGCGGCACGGGCTGCGGGGTAAGGGGAGCTCACGACAGCACGCGCGTCGGCCGCCGGTACAGGTCCTGGAGCCCGGTCGGGGCGCCGTCCCAGTGCCCGCCCGGTGAGCCTGTGCGGATGCCCAGGAGGTACGGGGACGGCGGGTGTCCTCAGTCGCGCAGCAGCCTGCGCGCGGTGAGGGCCAGGCTGATCTCCACCACGTCCGTCGGGCGGGCAAGCGAGCGTCCGGTCAGGTGCTCGCAGCGACGCAGTCGGTTCAGCACGGTGTTGCGGTGGCAGTAGAGCCGCTCGCCGGCCCGCTGCGCGGAGCCGTCGCAGGCCAGCCAGGTGGCCAGGGTCTCCAGGAGCACGTCCCGGTCCCCCGGCTCCAGGCGCAGCAGCGGGCCGAGCACCCGGTCGGCCAGCGCCCTGCCGAGTTCCGGGCTGGAGACGACGAGGGCGGCGGGGAGGTGGTCGGTCAGCCGGACCGCGCCGCCGCCCGCGGGACAGATGCGGAGCGCGGTGTCGGCCTGCCTGCGGGCGTCGCCGATGCCGGCCAGCCCCTCGACGACGCCGCCGACGCCGATCCTGATCCCCGCGCCGGGGCCGTCCGGCCGGGGCGCCGGCTCCGGCGGTTCGGTGGTGCCGACCAGGACGATTCCGTAGTCCACCTCCACGCCGGTGTGCCAGTGGACGCGCAGGCCGTCGGGCACCGCCGCGGCCCGGGCGGCGGCACATCCGGCGGGGTCCTCGCCGGCGACCGCGACGACGGCGTACCGCCCGTGTTCGGGCAGGTCCAGCACCTGGGCGGTCTCGGGCAGGTCGGCGATCCGGCTGGTGCCCTCGAGCAGGGCGGTGGCCAGCAGCCGTACCCGGTTCTCGCGGCGCCAGGTCAGCTGCCGCTCGACCTGCCGGTAGGCGTCCGCGACGAGGGTGCAGTGCTCGTCGACGAAGTTCCAGACGTCGGACGCCACGTGGACGAGGAGGCGTACGTCCTCGGGAGCGGTCCTGGAGGTCTCCTCGACCAGCCCCTGCCACACCAGCGACCCGCCGAGGCGGAACGCGTGCAGCAGGGCGTCCAGCGGCAGCCCCTGTTCGGCGCGGGTGGCGCCGATCTTCCACGAGCAGCGGCGGGCCGCGTCCCGGGCGCTGCGGGGGTCCAGCAGCGAGGTCACGCTGTGCCGCAGCGACCGCTGCACCTCCTGCCAGGTTCCGACGGGGTCGCTCTCCACCGCGGCCCGGTAGGCCGGTTCCTGCTCCTGCAGGACGGCCAGCAGCCGGTCGGTCAGCTCAGGCAGGTCGTCCAGCAGCACGCGGGCGGCGCGATGAAGGACGTGCAGCGCGTCGGCGTCGATCAACGACCGCACGCGCCGGGTGCGCGGCTGCGGGGCGGGCACCGGTCCGGGGCGGTGCGCTGGTCGTGGCCGTACGGCGTGGTGCATCACGGTCCTCCCCCACGTTCGGCGGCGCGGCAGCGCGCCCGCGGCGGACCACTCGCCGGTCCACGGCCCTTCTCGCGGCGCCTGCCACCCGAGGCGTCCTGCCCCGAAGGATGGCATACCGTCCGGTCGGTCCCTAGGGTCGTGCACCGGTCGGTTCCGTCTGTTCGACCATGCGCGCCAGTTCGACCCGGGAGCGCAGGCCGAGGACGGCGAAGACGTTGCGCAGGTGGTAGTCGACCGTGCGGGTGCTCACCGCGAGGCGCTGCGCCACCTCCCGGTTGGTGGCACCCTCGGCCACGTGGCGTGCGATGCGCGCTGCTGCGGTGTCAGGCGGGACAGGGCGTCCGTCCCGGTCGGGCAGGAGGCGGTCCCGTTCGCCCGCAGCTCCGCGGGCACTGCGCGGTCGGTGACACCCACGCATCCCTCCTACTCGCCGCGGCCCTGCTCGACTCCGACGCACACGGCGCCGGCCGCGCGAGGCGCGCGACCGGCTCGGGGCCGCACTCCCTCGCGACGGCACTCAGCCGTAATGAGAGGCGAAGCCGCAGGTCCGAACGGATGGACGGCTTGTGCCGGTGCCCAGCGTTCCCGGCTGGGTCCTGTGCACCGACACAATGCCGTCGGCGCCGTCAGGGGCCGTGCGGGCAGTTGCCGCGCGGGGGGGGGCACAGGAACTGCTCCATGGATTCCCGCCCGAAACCTGTGCCGCGTAGCGGCACAGCGACGGACGATATGTCACCGGTGTCGTGACCCGCCGCATCCCACCGGCGGGGCAAGGGGCTTGGGGGGCTTGTGCGTCCGACGGGCCCGTGTGACACGCTCACCCCGACCGGTCGGACCTCCGGCACGGTCGTGAACAGGTCGTACGGCATGGAGAGGCGACGGCATGCGCATCGGACTGCTCGGCACCGGTCCCTGGGCCCGGATGGCCCACGCCCCCGCCCTCGGCGGACACGAAGGACTGGACTTCGCCGGGGTGTGGGGCCGTCGTCCGGAGGCGGCCAAGGAGTTGGCCGACCTGTACGGCACGCGTGCCTACGACGATGTCGACGCGCTGTTCGCCGACGTGGACGCGGTGGCCGTGGCCCTGCCCCCGGCCGTGCAGGCGCCGCTCGCGGTGCGGGCGGCGCGGGCGGGGTGCCATCTGCTGCTGGACAAGCCCCTTGCCGCGACCGTGGAGGACGGGCGGGCCGTCGTCGAGGCCGTCGAGGCGGCCGGTGTCGCCTCGGTCGTCTTCTTCACCGCGCGCTTCCAGTCCGAGACCGAGACGTGGATCGCCGAACAGGCGGGCGCACAGGGCTGGTTCACCGGGCGCGCCGAGTGGCTGGGCTCGGTGTTCACCGATGACAGCCCCTTCGCCGACTCGCCGTGGCGGCAGGAGAAGGGCGCCCTGTGGGACGTGGGCCCGCATGCACTGTCCGTACTGCTGCCGGTACTCGGCGACGTGCGGCGAGTGGCGGCGGCCGCGCACGGGCCGCGCGACACCGTGCACCTGGTCCTCGACCACGCGGGCGGCGCGTCGAGCACGCTGACGCTGAGCCTCACGGCCCCGTCCGCGGCGGCGGGAGTCACCGTGGAGCTGAGGGGCGAGACGGGGGTGACGCTCCTTCCGGAGAGCTCCGAGGAGGTCCTCACCGCCTTCTCCCGGGCCGCGGACGCCCTGCTCGACGCCGCCCGCACGGGCCGCCCGCACCCCTGCGACGCCGTTTTCGGACTGCGGGTCACCGAGATCCTCGCGGCGGCCGAAGGCATGCTGGACGCCGGTTGACCCACAGCCGCAAGGTGCCTGCGCTCACTCCTCGTCGGCGAACGGCTCGTCGCTCCACCGGAACCATGCCCGGTCGCCCTCGATGTGCAGCAGGAACTCGGGCACGGGGCCGTCCGGTGAGGACAGCGACACACGGCCCCGGATCTCGTCGTGGACCGTCTCCCATTCCTTCCAGTGGTCCTCGTCGTCCCGTTCGGCCAGGGCGAGTTCGCGGCCGAACAGCTCCTGGACCGCGCCGTAGGCCGGACCGGCCGTGAACCGGCCCCCGAGCCAGGGAAAGTCGACGTCGTCGATGAGGATCTCCCCGACCGCCTCGCCGCCGCTGCGCACCCGCCAGACCTCACCGTCGAACCCCACCGCGCCTCCGTCGCCCGCCGCCGATCCACCCGACGATCAGCATGCCACCCGGCACTGACACCCGGCCGAAGCCGCCTGCCGGTGCCGGGAGGCCTCGATCACCTCAGACGCTGCGCGGAGCCTGGAAGTTGATGCGCTCCCGCACCACGGGGAAGCCCGCCTTGGTGAAGTTGGCGGCCATCGGGAAGTTGCCCTGGTCCGTGGCGGCCGAGACGGACTCCGCGCCCTGCTCGACCAGCAAGTGGGTGCACTCCGCCAACAGGTCGTAGGCGTAGCCCCGTCCTCGCTGCTCCGGGAGGACCCCGATGAAGCCGATGCAGGGGCCCGACGGGTTGTGCACCGGGATGTGGATGCCGACCGGGTCTCCCTGCGGGGTGTGGGCGACCTGCCACCACTCCCTCGGCGACGGGCACCAGTGGAAGAAGTCGAGTTCCTCCCGGGCCGCCTGCTCGACTCCGCCCTCCTCGATGGCCCGCAGGGCGTGCGCGTCCAGGGTGACGGAGTGGATGCGGCGCAGGGCGTCGAGGAAGACCTCGTCGTCCGGTTCGGGGCCGAAGACCAGACGGCCGGGCCGTTCGGGCAGACCGCGCTCCGGTGTCCAGCGGTACAGGAAGCGTTCCACCAGGAGCTCGTAGCCGGCCTTGCGGGCGGCGGTGAAGCGGGTTTCGGCGGCGGCGCGCAGGGCGGGGTCCTCGCGCCAGCCGCCGGGCAGGTTCAGTTCGAGTTCGACCTGCCAGGGAGCGGTGCGCAGGAGTTCGGCGCCGGCCTCCTCCTCGCCCTCGGCCACGTCGAACCAGTTGACGTTGACGGGTTCGGTGTCGTCGGGGCCGCCCCACCAGGCGCCGCGAGCCACGACTTGGCCGTCGCGCAGGGCGATCCGCTTCCAGTCGGGGCGGTGCCGGGTGAGCCGGTGTCCTTCGCGTGCGCCGAGCGGGTCGGGCAGGGCGTCGAAGAGGTGGGTGTCACGCTCGTCGAGCGCGCGGATGACCATGTCGGTCATGGGTGTGTCCTCCGGGATGCGTGCTGTGTGAAGCGCTCCCGATCAGGCGAAGCACGCCGGGGCAACAGAGAGGGAGCGCTGGATGGTTGTGGACTGCACGGCACTCGCCTCCTTCCGTCGGTCTCGGGGCGTGGCGCCTCACGCTACACCGATTGAGCGGTCCTCAAGGCCGAATTAGAACGGCCGACCCTCACCCCGTTCCAGCAGGGTCCCTCGGCCCCCGCATGCGGTGCGGGGGCCGAGGGAGCAGCGTAGGGGGTGTGAGCACAGTGCGCGGCCGGTGGTCGCGCCCCGACCGGGACCGGCGTGGCTGGCTGCGGGGCGCGCCTCCGCCGCGCTGGGTGCGGGTGCTGCCGGCCGCTCTGCTGGCGGCGGTGTGCGGGGCGACGCTGGTCAGCTCCGAACCGCTCGACATCGGGTTCGTGCTGGGGGCCATCCCGCCGCTGGCCGTCCTGTCGTACGGGCCTGCGGCGACGGCGGTGCTCGGCGGTCTGGTGGTGGCGGTGCTGTTCGTCCCGGCCTTCCACCTGAACGATCCCGGCAGCACCGATCTGCTCACCGTCTGCTTCGTGGCGGTACTGAGCGTGTTCGTGTCGTTCGTGCGCAGCCGCCGGGACGCCCAGCTGGTCACCGAGCGGGCCGTGGCGCAGGCCGCGCAGCATGCCGTGATGTCGCCGCTGCCGCCGAACGTGGGGCCCGTGCGGTGTGCGGGGCTGTACCGGGCGGCGCAGCGCGGGACGCTGGTCGGCGGTGACTTCTTCGACGTACGCGACGGGCCTTTCGGGGTCCGGGCGGTCATGGGCGACGTGCAGGGGCACGGACTGTCGGCCGTCGCGACGGTCGCCTCGCTGCTGGGCGCGTTCCGGGAAGCGGTCCTCGACCAGCCGGACCCGGAGTCGGTGGCGGCCCGGCTGGACCGCAGGCTGGTGCTGGACTCGGCCGGTGTGCCGAACTCGGAGCTGTTCGCCACGGCCGTGCTGCTGGAGTTCGCGGCGGACGGGCGGGCGGTGCGGATCGTGGCGTGCGGGCATCCCGCCCCCTTGCTGCTGCGGGGCGGACGGGTCGTCGAGCTGGAGGTCCCGGCCGGCAGCCCGCTCGGTCTGGGGCTGTCCGACGCCGTGCCCCCCGTCGGCCGCACGGTGCCCCTGCGACCCGGGGACCGGCTCTTCCTCGCCTCCGACGGGGTCAGTGAGGCCAGGGACGCGGCCGGTGTCTTCTACCCGCTCACCGAGCGGCTCACGGGCTTCACCGAGGACGCCCCGGACGCCCTGGCGGGGCACGTGTGGGCGGACCTCACCCGCTACAGCAGCGCCCTCCACGACGACGTCACAATGCTCGTCCTGGCGCCCGGTCCGCAGGAGCGTCCCTGACACCCGGGGCCCCTGATGCTCCCCCTCGGTGTCGATGCGCGGGAGGATCCGGTCGAGCGGGCGGGGTGTCCCCCAGGCGTGCCGTCCCAGCAGGGTCAGCACCGCGGGGACCATCAGCAGGCGTACGACGGTGGCGTCGATGAGCACGCTCACCGCCAGGCCCAGCCCCAGCATCTTCACCAGGATGTTGTCGCTGACGATGAAGGCCGCGAAGACACTCACCATGATCAGCGCGGCGCAGGAGATGACCCGCGCGGTGATCTCCAGCGCGTGGGCGGCCGAGGCCCTGGCGTCACCAGTGCGCAGCCATGCCTCGTGGACGCGGGAGAGCAGGAAGATCTCGTGGTCCATGCTGAGCCCGAAGATGATCGCGAACATCATCATCGGTACGTCGAGGGCTGGACGTCGAACCGGACGGTGATGTACGCCGTCTTCCCGTCCGAGGAGAGCGGGCCGACGCTCGACGACGAACCGGACAGCGGGTTCTGGACGGCGAGGACGTGCGGCAGCTTCTGCAGGTCGCCGACGGTCGTCGACATCTGCGAGCTCAGCGAGGTCAGGGTTTTCTGCCCGTCGTGCAGGACGATCTGGCTGCCGTAGCCGCCCGTCGTCGGGTCGTGCTGCTTCAGCACGTCGAGGCCCTGCTCGGACTGCACGCCGGGGAGGGAGAAGTCGTCGGAGTAGGTGCCGCCGTGGGAACGGTTCAAAGCCTGCAGGGCCACCAGGGCCACGATCCAGGCCACGATGACGATCACGAAGTGGCGTGCGCACCCCTCCCCCAGCCGCCTCAGTACCCCCGGAGTGGCGGTTTCCCCTCCCTCTTCACCGGTATGCGGAGGTGACATGGCCCTGTTCTTCCCGGTCGGTCGAGTCGCCCGATACCCCCATTGGAAGCCCTGGTGATCGTTCGGGCATCCCGGGCCGGGCGGGGTGGCAGCCCGGTCTTCCGGGACGGCTCCGCGGTCCCTCGGGATGCAGGGTGCGTCCAGGCGATGAATGGTGATATCGGGACCGGTTGAGGGAAACCGGGACCGAGGAACGATCCGGATCCGAGGAGCAGACATCATGCCGACGTCACAACCCGACGCGACCGGGCCGTCCGAGGACCGTGCCACCCCGGACGCCCTGCTCCACGCCCGCACCGGCACGGACGTGTCACCCGAGGACGTGGTCCTCGCCTCGGGCAAGGACCTCACCCCGCGCAACCTGGAATGGGCCCGGCGCAAGCTGGAGGCGGAGGGCCCGGCCGCGCTGGACAAGCTGCTGCCCTAGCGGGCACGCGGCACCGGACGCCCGTGGGGGCGAGTCGTCGTACGGTCGGCCGCCCCGCGGTGATCACCACCGCAGTGATCACAACCGCGGTGATCACAACCGCCGCCGTTCTGCCAGGAGTTCCCCCGCGCCTCCGTGGTCCCCCGCGTGGCAGGGCAGTTGACCGTTCGCCCTTACGAAGCGGGCACCGGGACTGACACACTCCGGAGGTGCCCGACTTCGACATGCTTGTCATCGGATCAGGTCCCGGCGGCCAGAAGGCCGCCATCGCCGCGGCCAAGCTGGGCCGCCGGGTCGCCGTCGTCGACCGCCCCGACATGGTCGGCGGGGTCTCCATCCACACCGGCACCATCCCCTCCAAGACCCTGCGCGAGGCGGTGCTGTACCTCACCGGTCTCACCCAGCGCGATCTGTACGGCCAGAGCTACCGGCTGAAGGAGGACATCACCGTCGGTGACCTGACCGCCCGCACCCAGCACGTGGTCAGCCGCGAGGTGGACGTCATCCGCAGTCAGCTGTCACGCAACCACATCGCGCTCCATGCCGGCACCGCCCGTTTCGTCGACGCCCACACCGTCGCCCTGCGCGAGACCACCGGCCATGAACGGCTGATCAGCGCCGAGCACTTCGTGATCGCCACCGGCACCCGTCCCGCGCGGCCGGACAGCGTCGAGTTCGACGGACGGACGATCATGGATTCGGACAACGTGTTCGCCCTGGAACGGGTGCCGCGTTCCATGGTCATCGTCGGTGCCGGTGTCATCGGCATGGAGTACGCGTCCATGTTCGCGGCGCTCGGCAGCAAGATCACCGTCGTCGAGAAGCGTGCCGGGATGCTCGACATGTGCGACGTCGAGGTGATCGAGTCGCTCAAGTACCACCTGCGGGACCTGGCGGTGACGTTCCGTTTCGGGGAGACGGTGGCCGCCGTCGAGCGCCACCCGAGGGGCACGCTCACCATCCTGGAGAGCGGCAAGAAGATCCCGGCCGACGCGGTGATGTACTCGGCGGGCCGGCAGGGCCTCACCGACGAGCTGGACCTCGACAAGGCGGGGCTGTCGGCGGACCCGCGGGGCCGGATCACGGTGGACGAGCACTACCGCACCGAGGTGCCGCACATCTATGCCGTCGGTGACGTCATCGGTTTCCCCGCGCTGGCGGCGACCTCGATGGAGCAGGGCCGGGCCGCCGCTTACCACGCGTGCGGGGAGCCCGTCGCCCGGATGCACAACCTCCAGCCGATCGGCATCTACACCATCCCCGAGATCAGTTTCGTGGGCCGGACGGAGGACCAACTCACCGAGGACCGGGTGCCGTTCGAGGTCGGCATCTCCCGCTACCGGGAACTGGCCCGCGGTCAGATCATGGGCGACTCGCACGGCATGCTGAAGCTGCTGGTCTCCCCCGAGGACCGCACCCTGCTCGGGGTGCACTGCTTCGGCACCGGCGCCACCGAGCTCATTCACATCGGACAGTCCGTGATGGGCTGCGGCGGCACCGTCGACTACCTGGTCGACGCCGTGTTCAACTACCCGACCCTCGCGGAGTCCTACAAGGTCGCCGCCCTGGACGCCACCAACAAGCTCCGCCTCATCGACCGGATCGGGGACTGAGCGTCCCGCTCAGCTCTCCTCGTCGTACGGAAGTTCGTCCGGGAGTTCGTCCGGGAGTTCGTCCTGTGGTCCGTCGGGAAGGATCGTGTCGTCCTCGATGACATGGACGGCGGCCTCCTCCGCGCCGGCGGCTCCCGCGTCGATGCCCACGTCGGAGGCGACGGCCTCCTTCGTGGTGTCGGTGTGGGCGCCCTCGTCGGGGGCGACGAGGCGGCCGGCGCGCTCGGTGCCCGCCTCGGGGTCGACCGGTTCGCCGTCCCCGTCGGGGGCGTCGCCGATGCCGTCACCGACGGTCCCGGGGGCGTCGGGGACCTCCTGGGCCAGACGCTGGTCGAGGGTCTCCCCGTCGTGCTGTTCGGCGGCGGTGGTGCCGTGCTTGGTGACGCCGAGCGGCTTCTCGGGCGGCGAGTAGCCCTCGGCGAGGGTCTCGTCGTACGTCCGCTCGTCGACGGCGTCCTGCAGGTCGAGCGGGGCCGCGTCCTCCTGCTCCTCGTTGGTTCCGGTGGGCTGGTACGCGTCGTCCGCCATCGATTCGGGGTTCGACCGCTCCGTGTCCATCGTCGCCTCCTCGCGCGTCGCACTCGTCTGTCTCGGGTGTCCTGAACCGCGTTTCCCGGTACGGGATCTCCAACCTCAAAACAGCTGTGGGAGTGGGGCCTTCGAGTGCCCGGGGAGGTTACTTCCGGGTCAATCTTGAAAGGTCAACGAGTGCCGCTATCATCACACGCACACACGGTGTGACCGTCTGTCTACGCAGCGATTGCGCGGCATCCGCCACCCCTCCTTCTCGTCACCGCCCTTGACCCGAGGCCATCCCTCCGTCGTCCGGGGCGCAGCAACCCCCCACCCCTCTTTACGCCGCCTGGGCCTGCCCTCGCGTCGTGCACGACGGAAAGCAGCGCAACCATGAGCAATGTCAGGGGCAGAGGGCTGCAGGCCGATGCCCTCGGTACGTTCGACACGGTGGTGATGGCCGTCGCGGGCAGCGCCCCGGCGTACTCGCTGGCCGCGACGACCGCGGTCCTGGTCTCCGCGGTGGGCCTGGCGAGCCCCGCGGCCCTGCTGTACTGCGCGATCCCCATGCTCGGCATCGCGCTGGCGTTCAGCTATCTCGGCCGGATCGACGTGAACGCGGGCGCCAGTTACTCGTGGGTGGCACGTACGCTCCATCCCTTTCTCGGGTTCGTCAGCGGCTGGGCGCTGGTCGTCTCGGCGACCATCTTCATGGTTGCGGGTTCGCTGCCCGCCGGGTCGATGACGCTCGCCCTCTTCGACGAGAACCTCGCGGACGACACCGCGCTGTCCACGGTGGTCGGCGCGGCCTGGTTCCTGGCCATGCTGTGCGTCGTCCTCGGCGGGGCCCGGCTCACCGTCCGGGCACAACTCGTCATGTCCGGGGTGGAGCTGGCCATTCTGGCCGTGTTCGCGGTCCTCGCCCTCTTCCACACCGACGGCGCCCGTGCCTTCGACTGGTCGTGGCTCGGCTTCGGTCACTTCGACGGCATGACGGGCTTCGCGTCCGGCGCGCTCATCGCCGCGTTCTACTACTGGGGCTGGGACGTCACCAGCAACCTGAGTGAGGAGACCCGCAACAGCCGTCATACGACGGGACTCGCCGGCCTCGTCGGCATCGGCATCGTCTTCCTGCTGTTCGAGGCGTTCACCATCGCGGTGAACGTGATCCTCTCCTCGCGGCAGATCGAGGAGAACGACGCCAACGTGCTGGCCGTGCTCGGTGAGGAGGTCTGGCCGGGCTGGGGCGGCAAGCTGCTGATCGTGGCGGTGATGCTGTCCACCATCGCCACCCTGGAGACCACGCTGATCCAGGTCACGCGCTCGCTGTTCGCGATGGGCCGCGACCGTACGATGCCGTCCGCGCTCGGCCGGGTCCACCCCCGTTGGAACACGCCCTGGGTGGCCATCCTGGTCGTCGGCACGGTGGCGCTGGTCATGCTGATCGCCTCCAACGCCCTGGGCACGGTCGGCGACATCCTCTCCGACGCCATCTCGGCGATCGGACTGCAGATCGCCGTGTACTACGGGCTGGCCGGGCTCGCGGTGGTCGTCGCCTACCGCAAGACGCTGCTGAAGTCGGCGGCGCACTTCGTCTTCGGCGGCCTGTGGCCGCTGCTGGGCGCCCTGTTCATGTTCTGGGTGTTCGTCGAGTCGCTGAGCGGACTGAGCACCGCGGCGGTCGCGATCGGCATCGGCGGACTGGCCGTCGGCCTGATCCCGATGCTCTGGTACTGGCGGCAGGGCAGCGACTACTACCGGCCCGCGAAGCTCGACGCCACCCGGACCGTCGAGTCGGACTACGTCCCCGACGACCGCGTCGGCGCACACTCCCCTGTCCACGAGGGTCTGCCCACCGACTTCTGAGGGAGACCCCGATGACGCGACACCGCTTCGCTCCGCGTTTCGACCCCGACTGCGGGGACACGGCCCTCAGCTCGACCCGGCACGACATCGTCATCGGCCGCTGGCAGGGACTGCGCGAACTCCTGCGCGCCACCGGCCCCCACTGGCTCGCCCGCGGCCATCGCGTCCGGCTGCTCGCCCAGGCCTGCACGAGCAGTTCCACCGCCGAGACCTGGCTCGCGGCCGAGCCGCACGGCGCCGACGCGCTGGTGCTGTACGCGGCGACCGAGACGGCCCGGGCGTTCAACCTGGCCATCGCCGCGGGCCGGGGCGTGCCGATCGACCGGCGCCGCGTCGACAGCGCGGTCATGGCGTGTCTGCGGGCGGCGGAGGCGTATCCCGACGATCCCACGCCGTGGACCTCGCTGATCTCCGTGGCGCGGCTGTACCCGTCGGGGGTGCGCCGGCAGGAACTGGGGCGCTGGTGGGACGAGTTGCACGGGCGGGACCAGTACAGCGTGGAGGGCCACCTCCAGGTGCTGCACTACTACTCGGCCCGCTGGCACGGCTCCCACGGCCTGATGTACGACTTCGCCCGCGACGCGGCGGGCGTGGCGCCGCCCGGCTGCGCACTGCCGGTGCTGGTGCAGTACGCGCGAGTCGAGGAGTACCGGCAACACCTGGACGCAGCACAGGACAGCCGGGCGTCCATGGGCCTCGGCCAGCACTGGAACAACGACGGCGCGGCCAGCGACGTACGGCGCACCTGGCAGCGCTGGATCATGGGCCGGACCGAGAGCGCGGTGGAGCCGGGAGAGCTGCGTGACGTCAACTACCTGGCCCACGGGGCCTGTTCCGCGGGACTCCAGGATGTCGCCGCGTCGCTGCTGCGGATGCTGGGGCAGCGTGCCACGCGTACGCCGTGGTCGTACACCGGGGATCCGGAGAAGCAACTCGTCAAGTGGCACAAGGAGTTCAGGCCGGGTTCGTGAGTGGGCGGGGAAAACACGGAGTGCTCCGTACCGCCCGGCCGGGCGGTACGGAGCACTGCCGAGAAGGAGGTCGCTCGTCAGCAGGTGCGGCCGACGTAGTGGGCACCGGTGATCTTGCTCGCGGAACCCAGCCAGGACTTGCCGGGGCCGACACAGCGCTCGTAGTCGGGTGCCAGGGCGACCTCCACCTTGATGACGACCTGTGAACCGTCGGACGTGCAGTGGTTGTAGAAGGCGTCCGAGCCGGTCTCGTAGAACCCGCAGGGGTCGGCCGCCGCGGGGGTCGCGGTGGTGGTCACCGCGCCCATGGAGGTGAGGACGAGGGCGGCGGAACCAAGGGCGCTGGTCACCATACGACGAACACGCAAGGGAATCTCCCAGGTCGGTGGAGGGTTGGACTGCCGCTCCAGGATTACCGGTACGCCCCAGCGGTTGATCGTTTGCCGTGGTCGTTCACCCGGCGAATCGTTCTGTCGCTACTCCACTGGAGTGAACACGGAGGGTTCCTCCGCCCCGGCCAGGCCCGCCGTCCACTTCTCCTCGATGCGGCCCACCTTCCACACCACCAGGGCGACGATCCACGTGGCGGCGAACAGGCCGACGACGACGAAGCCGAGGACGTTCAGGTCGAGGCCGGCGATCCAGTTCCAGAAGGCGCCGTGCAGGTGGAGCTGCTCCGCGAGGAGGCCGAGGAGTTCGACGGTGCCGATGAGGAGGGCCACGGCGACGGACAGGCCGGTGATGGTGAGGTTGTAGTAGACCTTGCGGACCGGTTGGGAGAAGGCCCAGCCGTAGGCGAAGTTCATGAAGGTGCCGTCGATCGTGTCGAGGAGGGACATGCCGGCGGCGAACAGCACGGGCAGGCACAGGATCGCGTACCAGGGCAGGCCGGAGGCGGCGCCGGAGCCGGCCAGGACGAGCAGGGCGATCTCGGTGGCGGTGTCGAAGCCGAGGCCGAAGAGCAGGCCGAGCGGGTACATCTGGCCAGGCTTGGTGATCGACTTCATGACGCGGCCGAGGAGGCGGTTCATGAGGCCCCGGTTGTTCAGCTGCTCCTCGAGGGCGGCCTCGTCGTAGTGGCCCGAGCGCATCCGGCGGAACACCTTCCAGATGCCGGCGAGGATGACCAGGTTGATCGTCGCGATGACGTAGAGGAAGGTCCCGGAGACGGTCGTACCGATCAGGCCGGTGACGTCGTGGAGCCGGGAGTCGTCGTCGCGGACCGGTCCGGCGAGGGTCTTCACACCGAGCGAGAGCAGCAACGCGAGGACGAAGACGACGCTGGAGTGGCCGAGCGAGAACCAGAAGCCGACCGACAGCGGCCGCTGTCCCTCGCCCATCAGCTTGCGGGTGGTGTTGTCGATCGCCGCGATGTGGTCGGCGTCGAAGGCGTGCCGCATGCCGAGCGTGTACGCCGTCACGCCGATGCCGATGCCGAAGGACTTCTCGCCGATGCCGTAGTGGTGCGGCGCGACGATCACGACCAGCGTGAACCAGCCGATCACATGCAGGGCCACGACCACGGCGGCCATCCCGCCCACCCTGATCCACTCCTGCCGCGTCATGGAGCCGCGGACGCGGTGCCGGGCCGGGCCCCTCGCGGGGGCGGTGGCGGGGAGGAGGGGCGGAGTGGAGTCAGGGGCGGCCGTCATCGGGGGGAGGATCTTTCTTTCCGTCGTACGGCCGCGTCGAGCAGCCTCGTGCCATCCTCCGGCAACTGCAAGTCATGTGCAGTAAAGCCCGTGACAGGTCTTCCCCACGAGTGGGGAAAGCCCCCTGTCAGAGGGCCGCGGTCACGCAGTCGCGTTGGGTCCGTCCGGCCGGCCGCGGCGTTGTTCGACCATCTCGCGGCTCAGTTCCTCGGTCTCCGGTTCGGTCAGCCGCTCGAAGCCGTCCTCGGTGATGACCGACACGATCGGGAAGATCCGGCGGTTGATGTCGGGACCACCGGTCGCGGAGTCGTCGTCGGCCGCGTCCCACAGCGCCTGCAGCGCGGCCAGGGCGGCCTCGCGCCGGTCCATGCCCCGGTGGAACATCTTCTTCAACGCGCCCCGGGCGTACGGCGACCCGGATCCCTCGGCGTGGAAGTCGGTCTTCTCGTACAGTCCCCCGGCCAGGTCGAAGCTGAAGATGCGGCCCCGCTCGCCCTCGGGGGCCAAGGGGTCGTAGCCGGTGAGGAGCGGGACGACGGCGAGGCCCTGCATGGCCTGGCCGAGGTTCTGCCGGATCATGCCGGCCAGCCGGCGTGCCTTCGCGTTGAGGGTCATCGCCGTGCCCTCGATCTTCTCGAAGTGCGTCAGCTCGACCTGGTAGAGCTTCACCATGTCCACCGCGAGTCCGACGGTGCCGGCGAAGGCGACCGCCGAGTAGTCGTCGGCGGGGTGCACCTTCTCCAGGTCGCGCTGGGCGATGAGGTTGCCCATGGTGGCCCTGCGGTCGCCGGCGAGCAGCACGCCGTCGCGGAAGGTGAGGGCGAGCACCGTGGTGCCGTGCGGGACCTGGTCGGGTGCGGCGATCACGCCGTCCGGCAGGACGCGGCGGGTGCTGAGGAGTTCCGGGCGGTGCGCGGCCAGGAACTCGGTGAAGGACGACGATCCCGGGGTGAAGAACTCCTCCTCCAGCCGTCCGCCGTTCTCGTTCCACGTCATCGCGTTCCCCCTCGCCTCCGGCCCGACAACCGGACTCCTACCAGAACCTGGCGGCGGGGAAACGCCGCCCGGGTCACAGCGCCTTGCGCCGGATCAGGATGCCGAGCACCAGCAGGCCCGGGACCAGTGGGAGCCACACCGTCAGCAGGCGGTAGCCGAGCACGGCGGAGGCGGCCGCGGCCGGGGGCGCTCCGGCGGCCGCGAGGGCAAGGCCGAGCGCGGCGTCGAGTGAGCCGAGGCCGCCCGGGGTGGGCAGCAGGGCGGCGGCACAACTCGCGGCGAGGTAGAGCAGGGCCACCAGGGCCGGGGCCAGGGGCAGCCCGACGGCCCGGGTGACGGCGATCAGCACGAGGGCGTGCAGCAGGGCGAACGCCAGCGAGCCGCCCCACAGGGCCACCACCCGCCGCGGTCGCGCGTGGACGGCCCGGATGTCGGCCAGCACCACGCCGAGGGCGCGGCGGCATCGGGGCCACCGCCTCACGCCGAGCAGAACGGTGCCGCCGAGAGCCGCGCCGACGAGGGCCGCCCAGCCGCCCCAGCCGGACGGGATCCGCAGGACGCCGGGGCAGGCGGCAGCGAATACGGCGATCAGGGCGCCGCGCGCGATCCCGCCGGCCGCGGCCTTGACCGCGACCGCGGTCGCCGAGCGGCCGGAGGGCATCCCGCAGCGCATGAGGAAGCGCAGGTTCACCGCACCCGCCCCGAGCCCGGCAGGCAGGACGTGGTTGGCGGCGGAGGCGGCGAACTGGATGGCGACGAGCCGCCCGGGGGGCAACCGCGAGGTCACGGCGCCCTGTTGGGCGAGCGCCGCGCACAGCCAGGTCAGGCCCGCCGCCGTGGCCCCGACCAACAGCCAGCCCTGGTCGGCCACGGCGAGCCGGCGGGCGCCGGTCTCCAGCACGGGCCAGTGGCGCACGGCCAGACAGGCGGCGGCCGCCAGGACGGCGAGGGCGAGGACGGTGTGCCGGCAGGCGCGTCTTCGGGTGGGCGTGGCGGCGACCTGCTCGGACGTCGTACGGACCTGCCCTGGCGGGCCGACGTCGGCGACCCGCTCCGACGTCATCCGGGCCCGTCCCGGCGATCCGGCGCCGGTGCGATGTGCAGGTCCAGTCCTGCGGAGCGGTGCGTCTCCCAGTCGCGGGCGTACGCGGGCGGTGCGGCGCCGGGCCGGGTCAGGGTGGCGGTCGGCTGGCGGCGGGCGGTGCGCAGGATGTCCGCGGGGGTGCTGTTGGCGTTGGGGCCGCCGGTCGCCGCCGAGGAGCAGCCGGTGTAGTAGCCGACGGGGATGGACTCGCGGCCGGTGAGCAGGCAGGGCGGGCGGACGCCCAGGCGGTGCAGTTCGGCTGCGTTGCGGGCCCAGTCGCGGCGGTCGGCGGTGCTGCGGTCCACGGTGCGGTCCAGGACGGCGTACTGCACCGCCAGATGCCCGGCCAGCCCCACCGCCAGCAGGCTCGCCACCACCGGACGCCACCGGCCGGCCGGCGTGGCGACCAGGTGGAACAGGGCGTCGGCGACCGGGATCGCGAGCAGGGCGTAGGCGGGCTGCAGGAAGCGGGGAGCCGCGTATCCGATCATGAACAGGTAGGGCACGGCGGCCGTCGTGGCGCAGGCCAGCGGCAGCAGCGTGGGCGCGGTGCGCCGGGCGCGTACCGCGACCACCAGCCCGACGGCGGCGAGCAGCGGCAGCACGAACCACCAGGCCGTGACCGCCGGGTTGGGCAGCGCTCCGGTGCACGGGCGGCACAGGGCCCGTCCGGCCAGGCTGCGCAGTTGGTCGTCGACGGCGAAGTTCCAGCCGAGTCCGCCCTGGATGTCGGAGGCGTCGGAGAGCCGCCGGCCCAGTCCGCCGTAGCCGACGTATGCCTCGATCACCCACTCCGCCGCGCCCGCGACGAGCCCGCCGAGGAGCGCGACCCCGAGCCGCCACCGGCGGGCCGCCACCACCAGGACGAGCAGCGGCAGGGTGACCCACACGGCGTCGGTGGGCCGCATCCACGCCATGAGCGCGGCGCCCGCCGCGATGCCCCACAGGGCCGCCCGGTCGGTGCGGTCGGCGCGGGCGCGCAGGAAGCAGCCGACGCCGACCAGGGCGCCGACCGCGACCCAGTAGTTGGGCATGGCCTGCGGGCCGTAGAAGAGGGTGATCCACAGGGAGGCGAAGAGCGCGCCGCCCACGGCCAGGACCCGGGTCGGGAAGAGGCCGCGCCATACGCGCAGGGCCAGGTAGAGGCCGAGGCCGGAGAGCAGGGCGAGGTAGACGCGGAGCAGTTCGGTGGACGTCGACCAGGACGCGATCGGCGCGACCAGCAGGGAGACGCCCCGGGCGCGCGGTGCGCTGAAGAAGGCCGCCGGGGCCTGGGTGCCGACCTGGCTGACATACACCGTCTCGTCCCAGCCGAGGCCCATGCCCGGGCGTACGAGAACCAGTTGGGCGAGCGTGAAGGCGCCGGCCACGGCCGCGAGCAGCCACTCGCCGCGCGTGCGCCAGGACGTGCCGGGCACGGGCGCCGGTTCGCCTCGCCGCATACCGACGAGCATGGCCTTCGTGCCGTGGGCCATCGTCCACCCCTCACCTCTACGTGTCGTAGGGCTTCTAAGACTCCGCTGAAAACATGGACAAACTAGCTTGCTTCGGACTGATGTGCAGGGTCGAGTTCGGCCAGGTGCCTGACGCCCTCGCGGGTCAGTCGGCCGCCCCGCGGGCCACGAACACGGCACCCGCGAGCCCCGCGGCGGCGAACGCGGTCGTCGCCGCGGACAGCCCCACGGCGTCGCTGAGGTAGCCGACCGCGACGGGCAGCACTCCGGCGGGGACGTGCGCGCCGATGAGGTCAGGCCGCCGAGCTGCCCGAGCCCTTGGCCGCCGCCGGCCGGCATCGCGGCGGCGGCCAGCAGGGGCGCCGAGGAGAGATGGACGGCCGCGGCCAGCTGCACCATCGCCGCGACCACCGAGGGCGCGCCGGTGAGCAGGATCGTGCGCACCGGCAGCCGCCGGACGGCGAACTGGACGGCCGTGGCGGCGGTGAACATGACGAACGCGGTCGCGCCGGCCACGATCCGGCTCGTCGTGTCGAGCACGTCGGCGAGCAGGGACGGCCCCAGGGACAGCACGAACGACGTGGAGGTGATGCCGGGCGCGAACACGGCGACGCCCATGAGGAGTCGGGTGCCATGCACGCGTGGCACGGACGGCACCCGGATCCACGCCCCCGCCCGAGGCCCGGCCGGAGGGTCGAGCGGCAGCCGCCACACGACCGGACGGCGAGCGCGAGCAGGACGATCTCCAGCAGGAACACGGTGACCGTCGCCCCGGGCAGGGTCTCGGAGAGGACGCCCGCGAGCAGCGGGCCGGTGCCCGCGCCCAGGACCATCGCGGTCGACGCGAGCAGTGCGGCGAAGCGCCTGCGCCGCGGTCCCGCGACATCGGCGACCGCCGCCATGCCCACCGCCGACACCACGGCCCCCACCGCGATCCATCTCAGCAGCCGCGCCGCCACCAGCGTGAGCACGGACCCGGCGGCGGCGAACAGCACGCTCGCCACGACCCCCAGCACCAGGGCGGGCAGCAGCACCGGCTTGCGCCCGACCCGGTCCGAGACCACGCCCGCCACCAGCAGCGCCGCGAGCAGACCGACGATGTAACCGGCGAAGACGACGGTCAGCATCCCGGGCGAGAAGCCGAGCCGGTCCCGCCACACCACGTACAGCGGGGTGGCCGTGTTGGACAGCACGAACACCGCGGTCGCCGGCCAGGCGGCCGGCCACACCGCGCGCCGCGACGGGAGGTGATGGAGATGGCGCCGACCACCAGGGCCCACCGTTTCGCCGGACCGTTCCCGGCGCCCGCCGACCTGCCCGACCCGCTGCCCGAACCGGCCCGAGGGGAGCTGCGGTTGGAGACGGTCATGGAGGCGCTGAGCTCAAACGGCCTGGAGCGGCGCAGCCACCTACGTGTCGAGGACCTGCAGGCCCGGTTCCCGGGCCTGCAGGAGCTGATCGCCGACTGGACTCCCGCGTAGTCAGCGGGCGTTGGGGCTGCGGTGCGGGGGCTGTTCGGGGGCGGGGCGGGGTTTTTGCGCCGGGACGGGGCGGACCACGGGGCCGTCGCCGTTGACGGTCAGGGGGTTGCCGTGGTGGCGGATGGTCAGGGGATCGCCCGAGACCAGGGTGTACGTGGCCTTGTCCGGGCCGATCTCCACGCGCAGGCGGCGGCCCAGAAGCTGGACGGTGAAGGCGAGGCGGCTGAACCGGTCGGGCAGCCGGGGCGAGAAGCGGAGTGAGTCGCCGTCGCGGCGCAGCCCGCCGAATCCGGCGACCAGCGCTGTCCAGGTGCCGGCCAGGGAGGCGATGTGCAGCCCGTCGCGGGTGTTCTGCTCCAGGTCGGCGAGGTCCATGAGCGCCGCCTCGGCGGTGTACTGGTAGGCGAGGCCGAGATGGCCTGCCTGGGCGGCGACGACGGCCTGGCAGCATGCCGAGAGCGAGGAGTCCCGTACGGTCAGGGGCTCGTAGTAGGCGAAGTTGCGGGCGATCTGCTCCTCGTCGTGGAACTCCTCGAACCAGCCGCTGCACATGTACATCGCCAGGACCAGGTCGGCCTGCTTGACGACCTGTTTGCGGTAGAGGTCGAAATAGGGGAAGTGCAGGAGCAGCGGGTACTGGTCCGCCTTCGTGCCCGCGAAGTCCCAGCGCTGGTAGCGGGTGAAGCCGGCGTGCTGTTCGTGGACGCCGAGGTCTTCGTTGTAGGGGATGTGCACGGCCTCGGCGGCGTCGCGCCAGGCGGCGCTCTCCTCCTCGTCGACGCCGAGCCGGGCCGCCTCCTCGGGGTGGCGTTCGCAGGCGTCGGCGGCGGACAGGAGGTTCGCCCGGGCCATGAGGTTGGTGTACAGGTTGTCGTCGGCGACCGCGCTGTACTCGTCGGGGCCGGTGACGCCGTCGATGTGGAAGACGCCGTGGTGGTCGTGGTGGCCGAGCGAGCGCCACAGGCGGGCGGTCTCCACCAGGAGTTCGACGGCGGTGTGGCGCTCGAAGTGGGTGTCGCCGGTGGCCGCCGTGTAGCGCACGACGGCGTCGGCTATGGCGGCGTTCACATGGAAGGCGGCGGTGCCGGCGGGCCAGTACGCGGATCCTTCCTGCCCCTCGATGGTCCGCCAGGGGAACGCCGCTCCGCGCAGGCCGAGTTGGGTCGCGCGTTCCCGGGCGGCGGGCAGGGTGTTCTGCCGCCAGCGCAGCGCCTCGGCGACGGAGTCGGGCGCGGTGTAGGTGAGCAGGGGCAGGACGAAGGTCTCGGTGTCCCAGAAGGCGTGCCCGTCGTAGCCGGAACCGGTCAACCCCTTGGCGGGGATGGCGCGTTGCTCGGCGCGGGCGCCGGCCTGCAGGACGTGGAAGAGGGCGAAGCGGACGGCCTGCTGGATCTCCTCGTCGCCGTCCACCTCGACGTCGGCGCGGGCCCAGAAGTCGTCGAGGTAGGCCCGCTGTTCGTCGAGGAGGCCCTGCCAGCCGCTGTGCCCGGCCGCCGCCAATGCCGCTTCGACCTGGTCGCTCATCGCGGGGCGGGAGCGGGCGCCGGACCAACCGTGGGCGACGAGCTTCTCGACGCGCAGAAGCTGCCCCGGTTCCAGGACGGAGGTGACCGTCAGGCGGGACACGTCCACGTTGCTCTCGCTGCTGGTCGTGGTCCGCTCGGGTCCGTCGATGACGTGGTCGGCGGCCACGGCGACCCGGAAGCCGCTGCGGCGGGTGCGGTGCACCAGGCGCAGCCGGGACCCGGAGGCGAAGTCCTCCTCCGGTTCCAGGGGTGACTTCAGGGCCCGCGCGGCGCGCGGGTCGCCGTTCGGCTCGGGCAGGCTCTCGTTGGCGACCAGTTCCGACTGGATCACCACCCGGATCCGGCTGTCGACGGGTTCCACCTCGTACGCCACGGCCGCGATCGCCCGCTGGGCGAGGGACACCAGCCGCGTCGAGCGCACCCGTACCCGGGAGCCGGCCGGCGAGACCCACTCGCACGTCCGCTCCAGCACTCCCCTGCGCAGGTCCAGCGTTCGTTCGTGGGCGACGAGCCGGCCGTAGCGCAGGTCGAAGGGCTCGTCGTCGACCAGCAGCCGCAGGACCTTGCCGTTGGTGACGTTGATGACGGTCTGGCCGGACTCCGGGTAGCCGTAGCCGGCCTCGGCATAGGGCAGCGGGTGCAGTTCGTACACGCCGTTGAGGTAGGAGCCGGGCAGGCCGTGCGGTTCGCCCTCGTCGAGGTTGCCGCGCCAGCCGACGTGGCCGTTGGACAGCGCGAACACGGACTCGCTCTGGGCGAGGACATCGAGATTGAGGTCGGTCTCCCGCACGGCCCAGGGTTCGACGGTGTACGCCCTGTGGGTGATCACGCCTTGCCTCCCAGTTCGGCGAGGTCCTTCACGACGACGTCCGCGCCGTGCGCGTACAGGGCGTCGGTCTGTCCGACGCGGTCGACGCCGACGACGTATCCGAAGTGGCCGGAGCGGCCCGCGTCCATGCCGGCCAGGGCGTCCTCGAAGACGGCGGAGCGCGAGGGATCGACGCCCAGGTCGTGGGCGGCGGCCAGGAACGTGTCCGGGTTCGGCTTGCCCGGCAACTTTCGCTCGGCGGCGACCACGCCGTCGATGCGGACGTCGAAGCGGTCCTCGGCGTCGATGGCGCGCAGGACGTCACGGCAGTTGGCGCTGGAGGAGACGATCGCGGTGCGCAGGCCGTGGGCGCGGACCGCCTCGAGGTAGCGCAGCGTGCCGTCGTAGGCCTCGACGCCGTCGGTGCGGATCTTCTCCAGCACCAGGACGTTCTTGCGGTTGCCCAGGCCGTGGACCGTCGGGGCCGCCGGTGGGTCGTCCGGGGCGCCTTCGGGCAGTTCGATGCCGCGGGAGGCGAGAAAGGTGCGGACGCCGTCGGCGCGCGGGCGGCCGTCGACGTACTGGTCGTAGTCGCCATCGCTGAACGGCCGGAAATGCTCGCCCTCACGTTCGCGCAGGAACGCGTCGAACATCTCCTTCCAGGCGGCCGCGTGCACGACGGCCGTCTTGGTGACCACACCGTCGAGGTCGAAGAGGCAGGCCAGGATGTCTTCGGGAAGACCGAGCTCCGTCATACAGGACACGGTTCCCCAGAAGGCCGCTTCCAGCGGGTGGCGCACGCCACACAGGGCGCACTTCACGACAGATTCTCACCCCCTCTCACGCCTTCGCACGCCCTCTTGTCCGCCGGGGGCCGCTGCGAGACCCGCGGTCAGGGACGTGGCAGGCGGGCGTGGTCGGGGCGGCGCAGTTGCCGGAAGGCCCGGTCGTGGTAGACCAGCGGCTCGCCCCGGCCCGATTCAGCCCGGCCGGAGAGGACATGCCGTACGGCGCCCACCAGGATGATGTGATCGCCGGCGGGGTGACGGGCGTGCACGGCGCAGTCCAGGACCGCCAGCGCGCCCGCCACGGCCGGGAGCAGGCGCGGGGTGGTCACGGTGTCCTCGGCGCGGAACTTGTCCGCGCCGGTGGTGGCGAAACGGGTGGCGAGGACGCTCTGCTCCTGGCTCAGCAGGCTGACCGCGAAACCCCCGCAGTCCATGAACGCCGCATAGGAGCTGGAGGTCTCGGCGAGGCAGACCAGGACCAGTGCCGGGTCCATGGAGACGGAGCAGAACGAGGTGGCGGTGAAGCCGTGCGGACGGCCATCGGCGTCGTCGGTGGTGACGACGACGACTCCGCCGGCGAGCTGGGCCATGGCGGCCCGGAACCCCTCACGGACCTGGGAGGGCTCGACGTCGGCGACGGCCCGCCGATCGGTGCGGTTCACGGCAGAACCACCACCTGGGCGGCGAAGTTGAGGCCGGCTCCGAAACCCACGAGGAGTGCGGTGTCCCCGGCGGACGCCTGCTGGGAGGCGAGCAGCGCCTCCAGGGCGAGCGGTATGGACGCGGCCGAGGTGTTTCCGGAGCGGACCACGTCGCGGGCGACGGCAGTGGCAGCGGTGAGCCCGAGCCGTTCGGACATCAGCTCGATCATGCGGAGATTGGCCTGGTGGGGAACGAAGGCACCGAGCCCGGTCGGCGTCACCCCGGCCTCGCCGAGCGCACGGGCGGAGGCGGGGGCCACCTCGTCCATGGCCCAGCGGAAGACCCGGCGGCCGTCCATGCGCATCCAGGGCCGTTCGGGGGCGGCGTCGCCGGCCGAGGCCCAGGGGGCGGTCATCCTCAGCGCGTCGCCGTGGGCGCCGTACGCGCGCCGTACGACCGGGCCGATCCCGGGCGTGACGGAGTCGCCGACGACGACCGCGCCCGCGCCGTCCGCGAAGAGGAAGGAAATCGTGCGGTCGGTGGGTTCCACGAGGTCCGTCATGCGTTCGGCACCGATGACCAGCACCCGGCGGGCACTGCCCGCACGGACCGCGTCGGAGGCCATGGCCAGCGCGTGGCAGAAGCCGGCGCAGGCGGCGGACAGATCGACGCCCGCGGCGGAGCCCGCGCCCAGCTCGTGCGCCACCCGCACCGCCAGCGGAGGGGTCTGCACCAGGTTGGACATGCTGGCCACCAGCACGAGGTCGACCTCGTCGGGCGTGGTCCCGGCCTGCGCCAGGGCCTTCTCGGCCGCCGCGGTGGCCATCATCGGCAGCGTTTCGTCGTGGTCCGCGAAACGGCGTTCGACGATGCCGCTGCGGGTCTCGATCCACTCCTCGGTGGAGTCGATGAGCCGGCAGATCTCGGCATTGCCGACCACCCGGCGCGGCCGGTAGCCGCCGATCCCGAGAAGCGCGCTGTGGCGGGCCTCGGCTGTCATGACGGTCCGTGTCATCACCGTATCCTCCGTATCGGCTGCGGCATCCTGAACGGATACGTCCATCGCGCCCAGCGTCGAGGGGTGCGGTGGAGAAGCCCTTGAGCTCAGCTCAGGGCATGGGCGGCGGCCGTGATCCGCACACCGGGCGCACGACCTCTGCACAAGCGGCTGCGTTATGACCCGGTTTCGCCGTGACTCGCCCATGTCGAAGGTGGAGCGATATCCGCCGATCGCAAGAAAGTTCGGACTACGATGACGGCGGCTCGATGACTGACCTGCCTTCCGGCTCGCCCGGACAGGCGAAGAGTATCCGGAATTGGTGGTGTTGAAGCTCGTTCGGCCCCGGGGGATCGCCGTGCACACCGAACCGGACACTCTCCTCATCGCGCTGTCCGTCGAACCGGACGACGGCATCTTGCCCTCGCGCAGACCCTGTTCGGGACCTGGTCATCCCTTGCAGATGACCGACGACGGGGAGCCGGCGCGCCCGGCACCGGCCCGACTCCCGCCGCGGTTCGACGACGAGCGGCTCCGGCCGCACCCCGCCCCGACTCCGGTCGCTCCGGTCCGCCGCGACGCCTCGCGTCGGCGGGCGAAACGCTCCGGTACGGCCGGAGGGGCCGGCTGCGGGCCGCCTCGAGCCGCCGGCCGGCGAAGAGAAGCAGATCAACCATGTGGGGGGAAAGGCTCGTGATACGGCTGATCATCGCCGAGGATGTGCCCATGCTTCGCGGGGCGCTGGTGGCGCTCTTACAGCTGGAGCAGGACCTCAGCGTCGTGGCGGAGGTGGGCAATGGGAACGACATCCTGCCCGCCGCCCTGGAATTCCGGCCCGACATCGCCGTGATCGACATCGATCTGCCCGGCACCGACGGACTGACGGCCGCCGCGAAGCTCCGTTCCTGTCTCCCCTCCTGCCGGGTGCTCATCATCACGAGCCTCGGCAATCCGGCGGCCCTGCGGCGGGCACTCGCCGCCCAGGTGGACGGATACATCCTCAAGGACGCGCTGCCGAGCGAGCTCACCCAGGCGATACGCAAGGTGGCGGCCGGGCAGCGGGTCATCGATCCGCAACTCGCCCTGATGGCCTGGGAGGGCCCGGCGCAGCAACTGACCCCGCGTGAGGTGTCCGTACTGCGCCTGGCCGCCGCGGGCGAGGACGTTCGCGTCATCGCGAAGGAACTGCACCTGAGCCTCGGTACGGTGCGCAACTACCTCACGACGATCGTCCACAAGCTCGGTGCCCGCAACCGGGTCGACGCGGTCCGGATCGCCCGGGACAACGGGGTCATCTGACCACCCTGCCCGTCAGCTCGCATGGTGCGGAGTGGGCCGTCGCCCAGCAGTGGGCCACGGTCCGGCGAGCCGGGCCGGCACGACGACGCGCAGGTGGAACCAGCCCCACTCGGTGGTGCTGATCAGCCCGCCGCCGACGGCACCCAGCCGGTAGGCGAGATTGCCGAGGCCGCCGCTGCAGAGGTCGGCCTCGACGGGTGACACCTCGGCCTCGACGCCGTCGTTGGAGATCGCCATCCACAACCGTCCGTCGGTCTCGCCGAACTCGATACGGCAGCGCCTCGCCGCGCTGTGGCGCAGCAGATTGGTGACGGCCTCCCGCAGCACGATGGCCAGGATCGTGCCGGTTCTCGGGTCGAGCTCACCGGGCTCGCCCTCGATCGCGGTCTCCACACCCGCCGCGTTCAGCACTCCGGTCACCGAACGCAGTTCCGCCACGACGGACATCTCCCGGTAGCCGTGGGCGACGGCCCGGACGTCGGCCAGGGCCTGCCGGGCGATGTTCAGGGTCTCGACCAGCTCCTTCCGGGCGTGATCGTCGTCGACTCCCACCTTCCGCAGCGTCAGTTCGCTCTTCAACGTGATGGCGGAGAGGCTGTAGCCGAGCAGGTCGTGCAGATCGCGGGCGAAGCGCAGGCGCTCTCCGGAGACGGCGGCCCAGGCCGCCCGATGGCGCAGCCTGTACTGCTCGACGACGATGTCGCTCAGCCGGGTCAGCCCATGGACCATCAGCCCGATGACCACGGTGGCGAGCGTCAGATAGAGCGACTCGACGAGGGTGAACCGGGCGACGGCGAGCCCGAACACGGCACAGGCGTTGAGGACGAACAGGATCCAGGCGAGCGCTGATCCCCGGAGCACGACCAGTACGGAACCCGAGAGGAATCCGCCGAAGCCGCCCCACAGCACGCCGAACATGGGGAGCGGGGCATAGGCCAGTGCGGCCTGGAGGGCCAGCGTCCAGGGGCCGATCCTGGCCCTGAGGTGAGCGGTATAGGGATTGCAGTGGAACAGCTGCAGCCCGAAAAACGCGATCAGTATCAGTACGGCGCTCACGAGACCCAAGGATCCGTGGTGCCACTTCAGCAGATTCAGTATGGCCATCAGCGCGTAGCCCAGCTGGACCGCGGCGGTGAGAAACAGGGCCAGGCGCGGCCCCGTTCGGTCCAATTCCACACCGATTCCCGGTTCACGGTCATCGAAGTCGGCGTCGTCGTGGAGTCGATTCTCTGCGTAGACCACGTAGCTTTTCCCCCTGCGCATACATGGACCGACCCCCGCAGCCGTTCACGGGGGCGTGCGAACAATCGTCGCGTCACAGGAATGGCCGGCCCGCCCAAGGGTGAGCCGTTCCCGCGAGAGGCGCGCCACGGCGCGCGCCTGCGGACGTCGATCAGTCTGCGGTGGTGGCGACCGTCTGTCGCTCCTGCGCGCCCATGAGCTCCCGCTCGTACGCGCGCAGGGTGTCGATGAAGGTCCGCCGTTCGGCCGGGCTCAGCGGTTCGAGTGCGACCCGCCAGGCGCGGACCCCGTTCTCCAGCCAGGAGCGCACCGCGTCCCGATAGGGCTCGGCGATGCTGACGATCTTGCGGCGCCGGTCGGCTTCGTCCTCCTTGCGTTCCACCACGCCGTACCGGTTCAGCTCCCCCACGAGCAGGCTGACGGTGGCCGGGACCAGCTCCAGCCGGGTGGCCAGCTCGTTCACGGCGAGCGGTCCGTCGAAGAACAGATAGGCCAGCAGGGACAGGTGGCGCGGAGCGAGGTTGTACTCCTCCAACTGCCGGGGCACCGGTGTGCGCTTGGTTCGTGCGACGACACGTGGCATGAGGAGCAGGAGCGTACGGACTCCGTCGTCGACGCTCAGCTCTGTCCCCTCATGACCATCGCTTGACATGACACAGCCCCCGCAATAGCTTTGCTTTGAAAGCAAAATAGATTTGTCTTGCTTCCCGTGCTGGTCCCGAGCCTACCGGAAGGGCCGTCCCATGACGGTGGAACAACAAGCTGATACGACGCCCACGGCGGAGTACAGCCCCAAGCGCTGGGCGACGCTGGCCGTCACCCTGTTCGCGGTGTTCATGGACATGGTGGACAACACCGTCCTCAACGTGGCCCTGCCCGCCGTCCAGGAGGACCTGGACGCCTCGTCCGCCCAGCTGGAGTGGTCGGTGGCGGGGTACACGCTGGCCTTCGCCGCCGCCATGATCACCGGGTCCCGCCTCGGCGACCAGCTCGGACGCCGACGGATCTACCTCATCGGCCTCGGCTGCTTCGTCGCCACCTCGGCACTGGCGGGTGCGGCGGTCAATCCCGAGATGCTCATCATCTCCCGCGTCTTCCAGGGCGTCGCAGCCGCGCTGATGGTGCCGCAGGTCCTGGCGATGCTCCAGGTGGACTTCCCGAAGTCCGAGCGCCCGAAGGCGATGTCCCTCTACGGCATGTCACTGGCCGTGGGCGGCATCGGCGGCCCGCTGCTGGGCGGCGTCCTGCTGGAGGCCGACCTCTTCGACCTGGGATGGCGGCCGGTCTTCTTCATCAACGTCCCCGTCGGACTGGCCGCGCTGATCGCCGCCGCCGTCCTCACCCGCGAGTCGCGCGTGGAGACCCGGGAGAGCTTCGACATCCGCGGCACCCTGATCGCGACGGTCGGCCTGATCAGTCTGCTCTTCCCGCTCGTGCAGGGGCGGGAACTGGACTGGCCCTGGTGGACCTTCGCCCTGATGATCGCCTGCCCGGTGATCCTCTGGCTGTTCGTCCGCTACGAACACCGGGTGATCGCCCGCGGCGAGTCACCGATCATCAACCCGGCACTGCTGCACCACCGCAGCTCGCTCGGCGGTCTGCTGGTCGCCATCCTGTTCTTCTGCGGAATGGCCTATCAGCTGGTCCTCACCGTCCACCTCCAGACGGGCGAGGGGTACTCCCCGCTGCGCACCGCGGTCGCGCTGGTCACGTTCACCGTGGGCGTGGGCATCGGCTCGTCCGTGGCCCCGCAACTGATGCCGCTCGGCCGCCGGGTGGTGCTCCTGGGCTGCGCGGTCATGGCCGTGGGCATGGGGGTCATCGCCTGGACCGTCGACCACTACTCCGGCTCGCTGGAGTGGTGGCACCTGGCACCCGGCATGATCGTCTCCGGTATCGGCCTCGCCATGGTCGCGGGGACGCTGCTCACCATCGTGCTGGCCCAGATGCCCAAGTCCGCCTCGGGGGCCGCGTCCTCGCTGATCAACACGTCCATCCAGGTCGGAGTGGCCACCGGCGTCGCGATCGTGGGCACCGTCTACTTCACGTTCCTGGAGGACCGGCACTCGCCCACCGACTCGGCGGTCGTCGGCCTGCTGACCGTCGTCGGACTCTACGTACTGGCCGGACTGCTCGCCTTCGTGCTGCCGCCGGGACGCGTCGACGTGAGCGACGCCGACGACACCGATGACGAGACCGACCACGACCACGCGGCGGCGACCGCCGGCCCGGCCCTGCCCCCGGAGGCCGAGCCGAAGGCGCGCGTCGCGCCCTGAGAGGGACACCCGCCCTCGCCAGGGGTGCCCCGTCGCGAGCGATCGCGGCGGGGCACCGGCATGTCCGCCCCGGGCGCCCTCGACCGATCCTCGATCATCACGGACCACAGTGTGCGGCACAGGACCTTCACAGGTCCTTTAGGAATCTCCAAGAAAGGGACGTGCCCATGCTCTCCACCTCTTCGAGACGGCTCACCCGAGGCACCCTGGCGACCCTCGTCGGCGTGCTCGTGCTCCCGCTGCTCGGCTCGGCCCCCGCGGGCGCCCAGCAGGCCGCGAGCGGGACGGCTCCGGCGGTCTCCATGGCCGAACTCGACTTCCTGCTCGGCGAATACACCTGCGCGTACACCGACCTCACCCTCGAGGAGCCCACCACGGTCACCCTTCACTGGGACACCGAGAAGACACTCAAGGACAAGTTCTACGAGATGCACCTCAGCAGCCCCGACTTCGAGGGACGCTGGGTCTTCGGCGAGAACACGGTCGACAACCAGTACACCTCCTTCTACTGGGACACCTGGGGCAACACCGGCACCGCGACCTCCCCCGGCTGGAAGCGCGGCATGCTGCGCTTCCAGGGGCCGTACATCACGCCCGGCGGGCACGCGGACAGCAAGGACGAGTTCCGGGTGATCAACGGCGACCGGTACACCGACGACGCCTACATCAGGTTCGAGGGACAGCCGTGGAAGCAGATCAGCCATGTGGACTGCCGCCGGTCCTGAACCGAAGGCGGCGCCCCGCCGCCCCGGAGCCGCTCAGAGCGCCGCACACAGCCCCGCGCCCGCCCTCGGGCCGGGGCTTTTACATCCCGGCCTACAGCACGACAAATTTACGTTACATACGCTTGTTCACGCCGACTAAACTGTGCCAGAATTCACATTCTCCGGTCCGGCGGCCGGCAGGGCAGCGCCACGGGATATTGGCTTGATTTCACCCTCCCCACAGTCCGCGCGCCCATCACCCCTGCCCGGGTATGAGGAATTCATAGGCACACCCATGGTGGATTCACTATGGCGATCCGAAATCCTCTGCGAGGCTCCCGACTGGAATTCCCAACAGGGGGGCTGGGTATGGATATCGAAGTATTAGGACCGCTCGACATCCGTCTGGACGGCACATCGATCGTGCCGAGCGCGGGCAAACCTCGACAGATACTGGCACTCCTCGCGCTGCGAGCCGGACGGATCGTGCCCGTCCCGGTTCTCATGGAGGAGATCTGGGGTGACCGAATACCCCGCAGTGCGCAGACCACCTTGCAGACCTACATCCTGCAACTCCGCCGCAGGATCAGCGCCGCCCGGCCCGACGTCCGACGCCCGACGGCGAAGGACGTACTGTCCACCCGGTTCGGCGGATACCAGTTGTCCGAACCGGTGCACAGCAGCGATGTCAGCACCTTCCAGCGACTCACGGCGGAGGGCAGCGCCGCACTGGAGTCAGGCGAGGCCGGCCGGGCCGCCGAGGTGCTCGGCCGGGCCCTTGCCCTGTGGCACGGCTCGGCCCTCATCGACGTGCCGACGGGACATGTGCTGAACACCGAGATCCTCGGCATCGAGGAGGGCAGGGCACGGGCGCTCGAACTGCGGATCGAGGCCGACCTGCGCCTCGGCAGACACGCCGAACTCATCGGCGAGCTACGGATGCTGGTCGCCCAGCATCCGCTGCACGAGAGCTTTCACGCGCAACTGATGATCGCCCTGTGCCGTTCCGGGCACACCTGGCGGGCCCTTGAGGTCTACCAGCAGCTGCGCTCCACTCTCGTCGGCGAACTGGGCGTCGAACCGTCCGCCAAAATACAGCGGCTGCACCAGCAGGTCCTGGGCGGAAACATGGGCCGGCCGCGCAGCACCTACGTGGAGCGCGACCTCTCCCTCGAACTGCGCTAGCGCACACAGCAGCGGGGCCGTCCTCGTCCTGGACGGCCCCGCTCCGTCGTGCCCGGTGTGCCCCTGGCCCGGTCAGGGCCTGCGGACCACCTTGGTCCAGTCGATCTTCATCTCGGAGCCCTGACCGAAGAGCCGGTTCTCGATCCGGCTCTCGTCGTCGAGGAACCGCTGTTCCACCGGCTCACCGCGCCGCGGATCGAAGTAGAAGCCGTCCTTGTTCTTGAGCCGCACCAGCGCCCCGCCGTCGGCGGCACCCGGCTTGGCGCCGTCCAGCAGACTGCCCAGCCCCATGCCGCAGGTGATCTGGTTCAGCGTCACCGGCTCCTCGACGCCGCCGTGGTCGAGCGTCATGTACTTGCGGTCGAAGGCACGCGTGCCGATCTTGTCGGTCTGGAGCTTCTGCCGGCCGTCCACGAACCAGGTCACCCGCTTGCCGCCCTGGTCTATGCGGACCTCCAGTTCGTGCATCGCCCCCCGGTCGGTCCTGGCGATCGGGATCGCGTAACCGTACGAGGCGTAGTCCTCGGTGTCGCTCGGCAGGCGCTCGTAGATGGCGTAGACGGTGTCGTTGGTCACCGAGAAGTCGGCGATCGCCCGCGACTCGAAGTCGGCGGTGATCAGCGCGATCGAGGCGAGCCGGATGTCGGACGCCGGGTCCTTGACCGTGGCGCCGAACGGGTTCTCGGTACCGAAGGTCCGGGCCGCCACCTTGTGCATACAGCTGATGGAGCCGGTGTCCGGCACCTCGAAACCCGGGACGTTCTCGGCGGTGAACCGGTTGGGGAAAGCGATCCACTTGATGTGGTCGTCGGAGTCCGCACCGCCCTCCGGTCCGGTGCTGCGGGCGTAGGCCGGATCCCCCGTCTTCGGGTTGACGCCGGTGGGCACCACGTTGAGCACGCCGCCCGGCGTGGTCACGACGGCGTCCCCGGTCGGCCACTCCGCATCGCCCTGGAGCAGCCAGTTGCCGTCCTCGCCGGTTCTGAACCCGGTGTCGTACCCGTCCTGGAACAGGACCGTGCCGCCGCCGGACCCTGCCTGCGGTTCCGTCTGAGCGGACTGCGCGGTGGCCGGCAGAAGCGCCACCACGGCCGCTGCGGCCACCACTGCGTACGCGACCTTGTGCCTCATCGTTCCCCTTGCCACAACTACCCCCTGTTTCGGCGGTTTCCGGTTCCCCGACCGTGCCGGAAGGCACCGGAGTTTCTCTTGAGGACCACTGCGGCACGAGCTTCGACAACTGCTCGACCGGGGCTCCAGCGGGGGCGGGGATGGTGACCGCGAGTCAGTTCCCGCACCTCAGGAAGGACACCCCGGACATGGAACGACAGCCCGATCCGCTGCTAGAGGTCAGCGAGGAGATCGCCACCGCGCTCGCGGAACGACGTCCGGTGGTGGCGCTGGAGTCCTCGCTCATCACCACCGATCCCTCGTCCGAGACCGCCTCGCTGATCGAGAAGGCAGTACGGGGCGCCGGGGCGGTACCCGCCACCATCGCGATCGCCGGCGGGAAACTCGTCGTCGGTCTGACGGACTCCCTCATCGAACGCTTCGCCACCACCAAGGGCATTCCCAAGATCAGCGCGCGGGACATCGGCGGCGCGCTGGCGGGCGGCGGCCTCGGGGCGACGACGGTGGCCGGCACCATCGTGATCGCCGAGCGGGCCGGCATCGAGGTCTTCACCACGGCGGGCATCGGCGGTGTGCACCGCCGGGGCCAGGACACCCTCGACATCTCCCCCGACCTGCTCCAGTTCCGCCGGACCAGGATGACCGTGGTCTGCGGCGGCGCGAAGAGCATCCTGGACCATCGGCTGACCGCCGAGTACCTGGAGACGGCCGGCATCCCCGTGTTCGGGTACCGCACGGACAAGCTCCCGGCCTTCGTGGTGCGCGAGGCCGATGTGCCCGTGACCCGCATGGACGATCTGCACGTCGCCGCGCGCGCCGCCGAGGCGCACTGGCAGGTCAACGGAGCCGGCACGGTGCTGCTCACCAGTCCCATCGACGAGCAGGACGCCGTGGACGAGGCGATCGTCGAGGCGGCCATCACCGAGGCCCTCGCGCAGTGCGACGAGGACGGCATCGTGGGCAACGCGGTCAGCCCGTATCTGATGAAGGCGCTCGCCCGGGCCTCCGGCGGCATGCTGCCCAAGGCCGGTCGCTCGCTGCTGCTCAGCACCGCCCGGGTCGCGGGAGAGTTCTCCGCCGCCCTGAGCGCCGTGCAGGCCGAGCGGTGACCGGCGCCCCCACCGCGGCGGTCCGTGGCGTGATCCTCGACCTCGACGGCACGCTCGCCGACACCCCCGCGGCCATCGCCACCATCACCGCCGAGGTCCTGGCGACGATGGGCACGGCGGTGTCCCGGGAGGCGATCCTCGCCACGGTCGGGCGGCCGCTGCCGGCCTCTCTCGCCGGGCTGATGGGCCTTCATGCGGAGGACCCCCGGGTCGCCGAGGCGACCGAGGAGTACGGGCGGCGGTTCGGGGCCCACGTCCGTGCGGCCGGTCCCGAGCTGCTCTTTCCCGGCGTCCTCGAAGGGCTCGACCGGCTGTCCGCGGCCGGTTTCCGGCTGGCCATGGCGACCTCGAAGGTCGAGAAGGCCGCGCGCGCCATCGCGGAACTCACCGGGCTGGACGACCGGCTGACGGTCATCGCGGGCGACGACAGCGTGGAGCGCGGCAAGCCGCATCCCGACATGGCCCTGTATGTCGCCCGGGAGCTCGGGCTCCCTCCCGAACAGTGCCTGGTGATCGGTGACGGGGTGCCCGACGCCGAGATGGGGCGGGGCGGCGGAATGACGGTGATCGGCGTCTCGTACGGCGTGTCCGGGCCGGACGAACTGAAGCAGGCGGGGGCGGACGCCGTCGTGGACTCCTTCCCGGCGGCGGTCACCGCCGTACTGGAGGGACACCGGTGAACACGCCACGCACACCCCGCACCGCGCGCCCTCGCGCAGCGCTGGACACCCCGAGGAAAGGAGCGGCTCCGATGCCGCGCAGAACGTTCGTCTCCCGGCACGGCCTGCTGCTCGCCGTCGCCGCACTCGGCACCGTCATGACGACGGCGGGGACCTCCACCGCCAAACCGGGCAGCCGCGGCTACCGGCTGGTCTGGGACGACTTCGCCGACGGTTTCCGCACCGAGGGCGAGGACGCCCGGTGGTTCCACGTGGCCGGCGGCCCCTACCGGGCCGACGACGGCATCGTCACCACCCGCCGGGGCGAGCTGTCCGTGCGGGCCCGCGGCAGCCACCCCGTGACCGGCGAGCCGGCGTTCACGCAGACCATCCCCGCCGAGAACCCGGTCGGCATGCCGGGCTCAGGGGACCACGCCAAGTTCATCGCGTACACCAGTCACACCGCGACAAGCGGCCACCCCGGTTTCGACGCCCACGACGGCTACGAACTCCTCTTCGAGACACGGCTCTCCGGCCGGACGTACGGCACCGCGGGCCACCCCTTCGGGGACGCGGTGCAGGATCCGGACGACGATCTGCGGCTGGCCTCCGCGATGATGCTGACCACCGACCCGGAGACCTCCGTCTCCTTCGACTTCGTGGTCACCAACAAGCGGATCTACGCCTGGTACGGGCGCCCCACCTTCCTCCGCGGCCAGCTGGGCAACTACGCCTCGTTCGCGCACACCGTGCCGCTGGCCACCCGGCAGCCCGGCGACAGCCACGACTTCGGCATCGCCTACGACCGCGCCGCCGGGGTGGTGCGCTGGATCGTCGACGGCCGGGAGCAGTTCCGGGTGGACCGCATCGGCCACCGTCTCGACCGGTCCACCGCCACCCTGGACGAGGGCGGCGAGGAGACGCTGGTCAGGCCGAGGCAGCTCAACGCCGGGCTGGGGCTGCTGACCCTGCTGGACGCGTCCTGGCCCACGGACAAGGGCCTGGTACGGCTGTCCGGGCGCAAGCACACCACGTACTACCGGCCCTCGGTCGGCGCGCCGCAGGAGCAGACCTTCGCCGACGAGGACAGCACCGACGCCGGGCGGCTCTTCGGACAGGGCGCGGCCGTCCGGCTCGGTTCCTACCGCGTCACCAGCAGGCGCTCGCGGTGACCCCGGAAGAGGTCGTCGGAGTGTGGCGGCTGGCCTCGTACACGGAGGTGGACGAGGACGGGACCACGGCGGCGGGGCCACTGGGCGAGGCACCGGCCGGGCTGCTGATCTACACCGCGGACGGCCATGTCGCGGTGAGCATGATGAAGACCGGTGACACCCCGGCCCTGGAGACCTACATGGGCTACTCCGGGCACTGGCGGCTGGCCGGGGACCGGATGACGCACCGGGTCCTGGTCAGCGCCCACCCGCGGATGGCGGGGACCGAACAGCTACGCCGCGTCGCGCTCGACGGCGACACGCTGACGCTGCGCGGCACGGCCGTGACACCGGTGGGCGGCCGCGCGCCGGAACGCCTGCTCACCTGGCGCCGCGCGAAGCCCGACGACACGGCCTCAGGCAGCACGGCGTCCGATCACACAGCCTCCGACGACACGGCGGCACAGCAGGAGAAGGAGACGGACTGATGCCCAGTTACGTGGACGCGCCCGACGGCTGGTGGCGGGAGTTCATCATGGCCGATCCGCCCAGGACCGCGAAGGCCTCGGTGGTCCGCAAGGACGGCAGCCCCCATGTCGTCCCGGTCGGAGTGATCATGGACGGCGACGACATCATCTACACCTGCCAGAAGGACAGCGTGAAGGGCCGCTCCCTGCAACGGGACGGCAGGATCGCGATGTTGTGGGACGACGAGCGTCCGCCGTTCTCGTTCGTGCTGGTGCGCGGGCGGGCGACGCTCAGCGAGGACATCGACGAGCTGCGCACCTGGACCGCCCGGATCGGTGGCCGGTACCACGGCAAGCGGCGCGAGGAGGAGTTCTCCGAGCGGTTCACCATTCCCAACGGCGTGGTGGTCCGGGTGAAGGTGGAACAGATCGTCGCCAAGGTGAATCTGTCGGAGACCGTGAACGTGAAGGAGTCGTAGCTCCCTCGGGGGCCGACGCGGTGACGCGCCAGTGCGGCGGAGGGGGCCGGTTGCCCCCTCCGCCGCACTGGCGTGTGATCCCGCGTGATTCCGCGTGTTCCCTTCGGGTCCGGCTTATCGGGCGGCCCCGTACTGGTCGTCGGCCGGCACCCGCCGTACGGTCGTCCGCCGGTCCTCGACCTGCTGCCAGCCGTCGCTGTAGATGGCGTCCCGCATCGCCGGGAAGCGCAGGAAGTCGTGCGGGAAGCCCGGCTCCACCCGGCTGACCCGGTCCAGGCCCGCCAGCCACTCGTCCTCCAGCAGCGCCTCGGTGGCCCCCAGGTTGTCGGCGAGCTGCTCGGGCTTCGTGGCGCCGAGGATCGGCACCACGTTCCCGGGCCGGGACAGCAGCCAGGCCAGCGCCACCTGGGCGGGGCTGCGGCCGGCGGCCTCGGCGACGCGGACGGTCTCCTCGACGACGTCGTCGCCGGGACCGGTACCGCCCTGCCCCCAGGCCACGTGGTCCAGCCGCCCCTCCTCGGACCGCAGGTACTTGCCGGTGAGCCGCCCGTCGGCCAGCGGGCCCCAGGCGAACACCGGCAGGTCGAAGGCGTGCGCCATCGGGAGGAGTTCACGCTCGACGGTGCGCTCCAGCAGGTTGTACCTGATCTGGAGTCCCGCGAAGGGCGACCAGTCGCGCAGCTCGGCCAGGGTGTTGGCCTGGGCCACCTCCCACGCGGGCCAGTCGGACACACCGACGTAGAGCACCTTGCCCGCGCGCACCTGGTCGTCCAGCGCGCGCATCACCTCGGGCACCGGGGTGAGGGTGTCGCGGGCGTGCACCCACAGCATGTCCACATGGTCCGTGCCGAGCCGACGCAGGCTCGCCTCCAGCGAACGCACCAGGTTCTTGCGGTGGTTGCCCGCGGAGTTGAGGTCGCCGGGCAGCATCTGCATCGTGTACTTGGTACTGAGGACGAACTCGTCGCGGCGCCCCGCGAGCAGCTTGCCGAGCGTCGTCTCCGCCGAGCCGTCGCCGTACTCGTTGGCGGTGTCGAGGTAGTTGCCGCCGGCCTCGGCGTACTGGTCGAAGAGCTGCGCGCGCGTCGCCTCGGGGAGTTTCCAGTCGTCGCCGAAGGTCATGGTGCCCAGCGCCAGCCGGGAGATCCGGACGCCGGTCCTGCCGAGGAGCGTGTAGCGCACGGCGATCAGTCCTTCCGGCTCAGCAGGACCAGGGGGATCTTCCGTTCGGTCTGGGCCTGGTAGTCGGCGAAGGCCTGTACCTCGGCGGAGGCCTCGGCGAAGAGGCGGTCGCGCTCCTCGCTCCCGGGCGGCACCTCCGTCGCGAGGGCCGAGTAGGTCTCCTGGCCGGTCTCGACGGTCACCCGGGGATTCACCTTGATGTTGTGGTACCAGGCGGGGTGGGTGTCCGCACCGCCGTTGCTGCCGAAGATCAGCAGGCTGCCGTCGGGCTGGGCGAAGTAGAGCGTGGGCACCGTGCGCGCCACACCGGATTTCGCTCCCTTGGTGGTGAGCAGGATGAGCGAGCCGCCCTCGAAGGGGCCGCCGACCTTGCCGCCGTTCTCCCGGAACTGCTGCATGACCGGGAGGTTGTAGCTGCCCGGGTCATCCTCGGCGGGCGTGGTGGGCGCGGGGTCGAACTGGTCCAGAACCACGGGGGCTTCCTCTCGGCGAGACAAACGGAAACTTCTCCATATCGGTGCGCGTCGAGACTAAGCGGAGAGACTTCCGTCTCGCAAGCAACGTCCTCGCACGCCGCTGGAGCAGCGGCGAACTATGCTCACGGCCATGTCCGCAGCCCCCGCCGAACGCGCCGACGCGGCGCGCAACCGACAGAAGATCCTGGCCGCGGCCGCCCGTCTGGTGGCCGCCGGGGCGGCGGAGCGACTCTCCCTCGACGAGGTGGCCCGGGCGGCCGACGTGGGCGTGGGCACGGTCTATCGCCGCTTCGGCGACCGCGCCGGACTGGTCTTCGCGCTGCTGGACGAACAGCATCAGCTGTTCCGGACCCGGGTGCTGGAGGGCCCGCCCCCCTTGGGGCCGGGAGCCGACGCCGGGGACCGGCTGCGCGCCTTCCTGCACGCGCTCGTCGACCTCTCGGTCGGGCAGCGCGAACTGCTGCTGCTCGCCGAGTCCAGCTCGCCGCCCGCGCGCTTCGTCAGCGACTCCTACGCCTTTCAGCACGCGCATGCCACCCGCCTGATCGCCGAACTGTGCCCGGACGCCGACGCGGCCTTTCTGGCCGACGCGCTGCTGGCCCCCTTCGCGCCCAGCCTGATCGACCACCAGTGCCGGGCCAGGGGCTTCTCCCCGGAGCGGATCAAGACCGGCTTCGACCAGTTGCTGCGCGGCACGCTGCAGCCGGAAGCGGCGGTGCCCCCTGTCGAGCAGGCCTCCAGGCGCCTTCCAGCGGACGACGGGAGCGTGGCGGACGACGGGTGCGCGAACGCACGCCGCTGACGGCATGGCCGCCTGGAGCGCGACGTCCATGCCCACGGCTGCTTCCCCGCACGAGGCGGTCCATGGGAGGCGCAAGGATGCTGGACACCGAGGAACTGGCCCAACAAGCCGCCGAATCCGCGCGACGGGCCGAGGTAGCCCGCGGGCTCGAACCGGACGTGGTCAAACTGCTGGTCGAGGTCGGCTTCGCCCGGCACTTCGTACCCCGGGAATGCGGCGGCGCCGAGGGCACCTTCGCGGAGCTCACCGAGGCGGTGGCACGGGTCGGCGCGGCCTGTCCCGCGACCGCCTGGTGCGCCTCGCTGGCCGCCAACCTGGGCCGGATGGCGGCCTATCTGCCCGCCGACGGCTACCGGGAGGTGTGGGCGCAGGGACCCGACGCGCTGGTCGCCGGGTCCCTCTCCCCCTTCGGGAAGGCCACCCCCGCCGCCGGCGGCTGGACGCTGTCCGGGCGCTGGCCCTACATCAGCGCTGTGGCGTACGCGGACTGGCTGCTGCTGTGCGGCACGCTGCCGGACGGAGCTGGGCCCCGGGTCTTCGCGGTGCCCCGGGACGCGGTGGAGGTCGTGGAGAGCTGGGAGAGCGTCGGCATGCGGGCCACCGGCAGCCACACGGTGGTCGCGTCCGACGTGTTCGTTCCCGAGCGGCGCGGCTTCGCCCGCGCCGACCTGCTGACGGGCCGCCCCACGGCGTCCGCGGCACCCTGTCACACCGTGCCGCTGGAAGCGGCCAACGGCCTCTCCTTCGCCGGGCCGCTGCTGGGCGCCGCCGAGGGCGCACTCGCCCAGTGGTCCACCTACGCGGAGGCCAAGGCACGCGCCGCGCTCGCGCGGCCCCAGGCGCCCGGCCCCAGCCGTGAGGCGCTCGCGGGCGTGCTGGCCCACTCGGCCGGGGAGACGGACGCCGCGCGGCTGCTGCTCGAACGGTGCGCGCGCGTCGCCGACCTGGGTGCCGAGGTGACGCCCGAGCAGACCCGGCGCAATCTGCGCGACACCGCCCTGTCGGTGCGGATGCTGGCCTCCGCGGTCAACCGGCTCGCGGCGAACGGCGGGACCACGGGTTACGGGGAAGGCGCCCCGTTGCAGCGCTACTGGCGGGATGTCAACACCTCGGCCACCCACGTCGCGCTCCAGTTCGAATCGGCGGCACTGGCCTACGCCGAGGGCCGGCTGTGGACCACGGAGACCGGCAGTTCGGCGGTGGCGGCGCGGTAGCGACCACGCACCGCGGAAGAGCCGGCCGGGCCCTGGAGGGCTCGGCCGGCTCTTCCGTCGGAGGGCTCTTGGACGAAGCGGCGCTCAGGCGTGCGAGAGGGGAAGTACACCGCCGTTGTACGCGACCATCTCGCCGAAGACCGACACCACGTCGAGGGCGCTGCCGAGCGCTTCGCCGGCCAGTTCCGCGTAGGCGCGGTGCAGGTTGGCCACGAGCCGCTCCGGATCGCGCAGGTCGCCGAAGGGGCCGGGCCCCGTCTCGCGGGCGAGCTGGAGCGGCGTCAGCCCCGCCGCCCTGCCCTCGGTGGCCCGCTCCGTCAGCCAGCGGAAGTACTCCTCGGTCTGCGTCAGCGACTCGGGGCCGCTGACGGGTCCGTGGCCGCCGACGACGGTCCGTGGCTCCAGCTTCCGTATGAGCTCCAGGGTGGCGAGGGACCCGGCGACGGAGCCCATCAGCACGAAGGGCGTACAGCCGGGAAGCACGACGTCGCCGGCGAACAGCACGCGTTCCTCGGGCAGCCACACCAGCGTGTCGTTGGTGGTGTGCGCGGGGCCCGGATGGATCAGCTCGATCCGGCGCTCGCCCTGATGGAGGGTCAACGACTGACGGTACGTCAGGTCGGGGAGCCGCAACTGGATGCCACCCCACTCGACGTCGGGCCACAGTCCGGTCAGTCCGAGTCCGGCGGCCTCCATCTCGGTACGGGTGTCCTCGTGGGCGACGACGACGGTCCCCGGGCCCGCCAGTGCGGCGTTGCCGAAGGTGTGGTCGCCGTGGAAGTGGGTGTTGACGATCAGCCGGGGAGACTCGGGCGTGAGCCCGCCGAGGGCGGCCCGCATGGCACTCGCCCGAGCCTGGGTGGCGGCCGTGTCCACCAGCACGGGCCCACCTCCCCGCCCCGGTTCCAGCAGGATGCCCGCGTTGCTGACGCACCAGCCGCCGTCGGGCTGTATGTACGCGAACACGCCGTCGGCCAGCTCTTCCAGCCTTGCCGGGGCAAAGGGCCGGGTTGCCCCGGTCACGGTGTGACCGCTCACTCGGCGGCCCCCTGCTCGAGATGGCTGCGGGCCGCCCGAAGGGTGCCCCGGCTGTTGGCGCCGATGATGTCCCGGGCCTTGCGGAGCGCCTCGGCCAGGGTGGTGCCCGGTCCGAACACGCTCTCCACCGCGGTGGGGTCGAGGGCCACCGTGTGCCAGGCGGTGACCCGGGTGCCCTCCGGCCGGCTACTGAAGAGCCACTCGCCGGAGTGCGCCAGCAGTCCGCGCGGCGGGGTGGTCTGCTTGTAGACGATCCGCTCGTCCGTGAAGCACAGCCGTACCGACTGGGTCAGGTGCGTACTGCCGTCCGCGGCGGAGGTCTCCATGTCCATGGTCTGCACCTCCGCGCCCGCGGTGGCGGCGTCGGCCGGGGTGGTCTCCACGTCGAGCCCGGCGACATGCGGCAGCCGCTTCGGCCACAGGTCGGCGCGGTACAGGAAGTCGTAGACCTCCGCGACCGGTGCGGCCACGAGCTCGTGGTCGCTGAAGCTGAGGATCAGCTCGTCCGGCCCCTCGGGGCGCTCCGCCCAGGTGCGGAGGGCGCCGATCTCCGCGGTGCTGTTGGAGTCCAGCGCGGCGGCGATGCGGTCGGCCGCGTGCGGATCGCCGGCGGTGGTCCAGCGGTGCCCGAGTTCCAGTCGGCCGGGGTTGTCGGGCGAGGGGTCCTCGAACCGCCAGTGACCGGTCATCTCCGTGAGCGGCGCGGCCGGGTTCTCCTGTGCGAAGTCGATGCGGTTGCTCGCCGGGTCGAGCACCCGCCGCGAGGTCCAGCTGCGTACCTCGTTGCCGACCACCGCCCACAGCCGGATGCGTTGGACATTCCCGGTGCGGTCCAGCTGCTGGGACCAGATGCAGGGCGCGAAGAGCAGCGGCCAGCGGCCGACGTCCTCGATGAGCCCGTAGGCGCGGCGGGCCGACGCGGCCAGCTCGGTCACGTGCTCGGCGGACCGGGTGGGGCCCTCCGCGGTCCTTACGTGCGTCTGCGTGTCCACGCGGTGGTTCTCCTCCATGTCGGTGATGGCCGAGGCGTCTCGGTGATGGCCTGGGCGAATCAGTAGTTCCCGAGGCCGCCGCAGACGTTGATCGCCTGTGCGGTGACGGCCGCCGCAGCGTCCGAGACCAGATACGCCACCATCGCGGCGACCTCGTCGGGGTCGGTGTAGCGGCCGAGGGGGATCTTGGCGTTGAACCGCTCGAGGACCTCGGCCTCGGTGGTGTTCCAGATGTGGGCGTAGTGCTCGCGCACGTTGCCCGCCATGGGCGTCTCCACATAGCCGGGGCAGACCGCGTTGACGGTGATGCCGCTCTTGGCCAGCTCGAGGCCCAGGGCCTTGGTGAACCCGACCACGCCGTGCTTGGAGGCCGAGTAGGGCGCCCCGAACACGACGCCCTGCTTGCCGCCCGTGGAGGCGATGCTGACGATCCTGGCCTTCTTGAGCTCACGCATCCGGCCCGTGGTCAGCACCTGCTTGGTGACCAGGAAGACGCTGTTGAGGTTGGTGTTGATGACGTCGAACCAGAGTTCGTCGGAGACCTCGGCGGTGACGCCGCCGCCGCTGCGCCCGGCGTTGTTCACCAGAACCTCCACCGGACCGAAGCGGTCGACGGCGGACTGGACGAACTGCCGCACGCTGTCGGCCGAGGTCACGTCGCACACGGTTCCGTCGGCCGTCACCCCGCTTTCCCGGAGCTCCTTGACGGTCTGGGCGAGGGCCTCCCCGTCCCGGGCGCAGAGATAGACGGGATGCCCGAGCGCGCCCAGGGAGGCCGCGACGGATCGTCCGATGCCCCGGGTCGCTCCGGTGACGACGGCGGTGCCCCGGGGGGCCTGTATCTGCTCCATGGTGTCGGCCCGCTCTCTCAGGCGGCCTGGGCCGCGGCGTGGTTGACCCGGTCGAGGAACTCCCGGGGCGTCTCGATCTCGGTGACGTCCTCGTCGGTGAGCGTGGCCCCGAACCGCTGCTTCATCAGGGCCGCCGTCTCCAGCAGCGCCAGCGAGTCGTAGCCGAGGTCGGTGAAGGGGACGTCCAGCTTCTGGGCGGTGAGCGCGACGTCCTCGTCGGCGCCGGCGCACTCGGTGAGCACACGGACCAGGTCGTTGAGGGTGATGGTCATGAGGTGAACTCCTCGCTTGTGAAAATGAGTTGGGGTCAGGTCGGGAGTGGGCGGGAGTGGGTCGGGAGTGGGGCGGGGATCGGACGTCAGGCGGCCCGGGCCGAGCGGACCACCACTGCGGCGTTGAAACCGCCGTGCCCCCGCGCCAGCACCAGGGCGGTGCGCAGCGGTGCGTCGCGGGGTGCGCCGCGCACCAGGTCGAGACGGTGCTCGGGCACCGGCCGGTCGATTCCCGCGGTGGGCGGGATGACGCCGTCGCGCAGGGCGAGCAGGGCCGCGGCCACGTCGAGCGGGGCCCCACCGCCGTAGAGCCGGCCGGTGAGGGTCTTCGGGGCGGTGACCGGCACGCCGTAGGGGCCGAACAGGGAGCGCAGTGCCGCGGCCTCTTCGTCGTCGGCGACGGGCAGCCCCGCGGCGTCGGCGAAGACCACGTCCACGGCCTCGACGGGCAGCCCGCTGTCGGCGAGGGCGAGCCGTGCGGCGCGTTCGAGACCGGGAGGGCGTCCCGAACCCGGCCGGGGGGAGAAGGTGGCGGCGTACCCGGCGATCTCGCCGTACACCCGGGCGCCGCGCGCGCGGGCCGCCGTCTCCTCTTCGAGGACGAGCATCGCGCCGCCTTCGCCGGGCACCTGGCCCGCGGCGCGGGTGTCGAAGGGCAGGTAGGCGGTGGCGGGGTCGTCGGAGCGGGAGAGCCGGCCGCTCGCGAGGTGGGAGACCAGGCCCCAGGGGTCGAGGGAGGAGTCCATGCCGCCGGTCAGGGACAGCTTGACGCCCTGGCGCAGGGTACGGCGGGACTGGCCGATGGCATCGAGGCCGCCCGCCTGTTCGGAGACGAGGACGCCACTGGGTCCGCGCAGTTTGTGGCGGATGGACAGCTGGCCGGTGTTGACCGCGTAGAACCAGGCGAACGACTCGTAGACGCTGACCTGTTGCGGGCCCTGGGTCCACAGTTTGCGGATCTCCCGGTGGGTGAACTCGAATCCACCGGTGGCGTTGGAGGTGACCACCCCGCAGCCGTACTCGCCGTATCCGTCCTGTCCGGCCAGTTCGGCGGGGTCCGCGTCGGCGTCGGACAGCGCCTCGGCCCCCGCGACGAGGGCCAGCCGGGTCACCCGGTCGGTCTGCGGCAGCAGCCGGCCCGGGATGTGTTCGGCCGCGTCGAAGCCCGCGATCCGCCCGACCAGCCGGGACGGGTAGCGCGAGGCGTCGTAGTCGACGACCGGTCCGATACCGCTCGCGCCGCTCAGCGTGGCCTGCCACCACTGTTCGGTGCCCAGGCCGTTGGGGGCGGCGACGCCGATGCCGGTGATGACGGCGGTCGGCCGTTCGGTGCGCTCGGGGGTCTCCTGGGCCGCGGAGGTGGCGAGTGTCATCGCGCGGTCTCCTCTCGGGTGAGGACCATGGCGGACTGGAAGCCGCCGAAACCGCTGCCCACGCTGAGGACGGCGTCCACGCCGTGCTCCCGGGCCTCGTTCGGCACGTAGTCCAGGTCGCATTCGGGGTCGGCTTCGTGGAGGTTGGCGGTGGGCGGGACGACGCCGTTCTCCATGGCGAGCGCGCAGGCGGCGATCTCTATGGAGCCGATGGCGCCCAGCGAGTGCCCGACCATGGACTTGATGGAGCTGATCGGCACCTCGTAGGCGTGCTGCCCGAGGGTCTCCTTGAAGGCGGCCGTCTCGTGCCGGTCGTTCTGCTTGGTGCCCGAGCCGTGCGCGTTGACGTAGTCGACGAGAGAGGGGTCGAGCCGCGCCTGGTCGAGTGAGTGCCGGATGGCCTCGGCCATCTCGTGGCCGTCCGGCCGCAGGCCCGTCATGTGGTAGGCGTTGCAGCGGGTGGCGTAGCCGCCGATCACCCCGTAGACATGGGCGCCTCGGGCCCGTGCGTGCTCCAGCTCCTCCAGGACGAACATGGCGGCGCCCTCGGCGAGTACGAAGCCGTTGCGGGTGCGGTCGAAGGGCCGGGAGGCGTGCTCGGGGTCGTCGTTGCGGGGGGTGGTGGCCTTGATCGCGTCGAAGCAGGCGACGGCGATCGGGGAGATCGGGGTGTCGGCCGCCCCGGCGATCATGACGTCGACGGTGCCCTCGGCGATGAGGTCCCGCGCGTAGCCCACGGAGTCCAGCCCGGAGGTGCAGCCGGTGGAGACCACCGTGGCGGGGCCTTCGGCGCCCACGGTCCAGGCCACCTCGGCCGCCAGGGAACTGGGCACGAAGGCGTCGAAGAGGTGCGGCGACACGTAGTCGCTGTCCACCTCCCACAGCCGGCCGCTGTCGCTGAGGACGAGGTACTCGCGTTCGAGTCCCGTGGTGCCGCCGACCGCGCTGCCGACGCTCACCCCGGTGCGGTGCGGATCGAGTTGGACGAATTCGAGGCCGCTGTCCGCCATGCACTCCCGGGCGCTGGCCACGGCGAACTGTGCGGCCCGGTCCAGCCGCCTGATCTCCCGCGGGCTGAGTCCGCTCCGCCGGGGATCGAAGTCGACTTCGGCGGCGACCTGGGAGCGGAAACGGGAGGGGTCGAAGAAGGAGATGGTGCGGGTGGCGGTACGGCCCGAGACCAGGAGGTCCCAGAAGGCCTTCTTGCCCACCCCGCCCGGCGCGACGACGCCTATCCCGGTGATTGCGACACTTCGGTTCACTGTCCTGCCCCTCGTTCGGCTGCCTCCGACTGTCGGCGCAGCTCCTCGACCACCGCTCGAATTCGGCTGGCGGCCCCATGGCGCCGGTCCAGCGGCGGTCCACTCCAGGTCGAGACGGGACGGACAGGCTCGGCCCGCCCGCCGGAGGTGCCGGCGGCCGAGGCGAGGAGGGTTCCGTGGAGCACCGTCGAAGTGTGCTGCTGCTGCCCGGACAGGGCGCGCAGCGGGAACGCATGGCCGCCGGACTGTACGGGGTGGAGGAGGAATTCACCGCGCCCATGGAGGAGTTCTTCGGCCGGCTCGGCGCGGCGGGGGCCCGGCTGCGGTCGGCGTGGCTGCGCCCGGCGCCCAATCCGGAGCTGGACGAGTCCGCGGTGGCGCAGCCGCTGCTGCTCGCCGTGGGACACGCACTGGGACGTGCGGTGGGGGCGGCGGCGGGACCTCCCGGGCTGCTGCTCGGCCACAGTGTGGGCGAGTTGGCGGCGGCCTGCCTGGTGGGCGTCTTCGATCCGGCGGACGTCGGCGCGCTGGCCGCCGCCCGCTCCCGGGCGCTGGAGGACAGCGGGCACGGCGGGATGCTCGCGGTGGCGGCGCCGGAGGGGGAACTGCCCGGGGATCTGGGCCCTGATGTGGCCGTCGCCGCGCTCAACGGACCGCGTCAGACGGTGCTGGCGGGACCCGCAAAGGCGCTGGCCGCCTTGGAGCGACGGCTGCGGGACGGCGGGTTCCTGGTGCGCGCGCTGCGTTCGGGGCACGCCTTCCACAGCCCTGTCATGGCAGGGGCCGCGCTGCGTTTCGGTGCGGCGCTGGCGGAATTCGGGCCGCGTGCTCCGCGGCCGGGCAGCACCGTGGTGTCCACCCGTACGGGGGTCGCGGTGACCTCGGAGCAGGCGCGGGATCCGCACTTCTGGGGCGGGCAACTGGCCGCCCCGGTGCGGTATTGGCCGGCTCTGCGCGCACTGCTGGACGCCTGGGGAAGGCGGCCGGGGCTGGTGCTGCTCGACGGCTCCGCGGACCGGAGCCTGAGCGCCCCGGCGCGGCACCACCCCGCGGTGCGGGATGGCGCCAGCGAGGTCGTCCCCCTGCTGGCCGCCGGCCGGGACGCCGGTGGCCCGGCCGACGCGACGGTCTTCGCCGAGGCGGTGCACCGGTTGGGGGACCAGCGCGATCACACGGCGGTGAGCTGACCTTGGACGTACTGGATGAGGGCGGCGGGGGTGGTGAGTTCGTCGAGCTGTTCGTCGGGCACGGTGACCGCGTAGTCGTCCTGAATGCGGGTCACGATCTCGTAGACGGTGAGCGAGTCGAAACCCAGGTCGGTGAACTCGGTGTGCAGCGTGGAATCCTTGATCTCCTCAGCTGTGGTTCCGTCGAAGCAGGCGTTCACGATGCCCTGGAACTCGGTGATGGTGAAGGTGGCCATGCGGCACACACTGTGCGGTCGCACTCGACGGGGGCTGGAGACCGGCTCGACGGCAGCCGGACGCCGTCGGCTCCGGCACCGCTCGATCCTGCCTCCAGTCGGCGACCGCAGCATCGGGCCATGACCACTGACGAGTTGGTGAACGGTCCCAAGCTTCCCTCCGCCGAGCTGTACGTGGAGGTGACACAGTTCTACGCCCGGCAGATGCACCGGATGGACACAGACGACTTCGGCGGTTTCGCCGCCACGTTCGTCGCGGACGCGGTGTTCGCTCTCGCGGGCGGCACCGAGCTGGTCGGCCCGGAGGCGATCGAGGCAGGCGCGCGGGCGGCGGCGGGCCGGTTCGACGGCGCGCAGCCCCGGCACTGGTTCGACATGATGACGGTCGAGGAAGCCGACGACGGCACGGTGTCGACCAGCTACTACGCGACGGTGACGGTCACTTCCGTGCAGGGTTCCGTGCTGGTGGAGCCGACCTGCTTCGTCCGGGACACCCTGGTCCGGGTGGGCGGGGTGCTGCGCAACCGCTCCCGGGTCATCGAGCGGGACGACCTCGTGCTGCGCGCCCGGGCGCAGGGCTGAGCACGTGTGGTCGGTGGTGATCCCGGTCAAGCCGTTCAGCAGGGCCAAGTCCCGGCTCGCGGCGGGGCTGGGCCCGTGGCGCCACGAACTGGCCCACGCCTTCTTCCTGGACACACTGTGGGCGGTACGCAACACCGAAGGGGTCCGTACGGTCGTGGTGGTGACGGCCGATCCGCTGGCCGCCGCGCAGACCCGCACCCTGGGAGCGGTGGTCTGCCCGGACGCACCCGGTGTCGGCCTGAACGCCGCCGTGCGCCTCGGGGCCGCCAAGTGCCGTGCGGTGGGCCCGGAAGGCCCGGTGGCGGTGCTCACCGCCGACCTGCCGGGCCTGCGTCCGCAGGAGCTGGACCAGGTCCTGCGGGAGGCACGCCACCATCGGCGGGCCTTCGTCGCCGACCACACCGGTGAGGGAACCACCGTCCTGACGGCGCTCACCACCGCCGGTCTCGCGCCCGCCTTCGGTTCCGGCTCCGGACACCGGCACGCCCTGAGCGGGGCGTTCCCCGTCGAGATGCCGAGCGACTGCGGTATCCGGCTCGATGTGGACACCCCGGAGGACCTGGCACGCGTGGCGCTGCGAGGGGTGGGGCCGTACACGGCGGCGCTGTTCCGTCTGCGGAAGGCGCGGTACCCGGTGGCCGATCCCGTTCAGGGTGCTTCCTCGACCGCTTCCTCGTAGCTCTGGATGGCGCGTACGAAGGTCGCGCGATCCTGCGGGCTGAGATCGTCGAAGACCTTGTGCCAGGCCCTGGCCCCGCTGGCCAGCCAGGCGTCGACGGCCGCGCGGGTGCCGGGGTCCTCGGAGAGCGAGACGATGCTGCGCCTGCGGTCGCCGGGATCGGAGTGCCGCTCCACGACGCCCTGGCGCTGGAGGTCGCTGACCATCAGGCTGACCGTGGTCGGCGCGACCTCTAGCCGGGCGGCGAGGTCCTTGACGGACGTGGGTCCGTCGAAGAGCAGACAGGACAGCAACGACAGGTGCCTGGGCGCCAGCCGCAGGGAGCGGAGCTGTTCGGGCACGGGGGCCCGTTTGGCGCGGGACACCAGCCGGGGCAGGCTGACCAGCATCGCCCGTACCGCCTCTTCGGTGGTGAGGCGGTTCCCCGCGTCCGGCTCCTCTGACATCGCTTCGACCTCCAGGTCAGCCACGGTACCGGACCCTGGTGCGGCGCCGTCCTACGAGGTGGGGCCGGGCGCGGTCACCCCCAGGGCGGGCAGCAGGTACGTCTCCTCGTAGACGAAGTGCTCCTCGAGGCCGGCCACCGTTCGCTCCAACTCCGCGCGCAGCCACGTCAGGTCCTGGCCGTCGTCGTTCTCCACGAGCTTGCTGAGCCGGTCGAGGCCCGCGGCCACCTGCCGGTGCTCCTCGCGCAGCCGCTCGATGACGGGGGCGATCTCGGGATAGCGCTGCTCGAAGACGGGGAAGGCGCCGTCCTCCATGGTGTGGTGGTGGTGCAGTCCCACGCAGTATTCCAGGCAGCGGGCCCGTAACTGCTGGACGAGGGAGGCGCCCTCGCCGGTGCCGCTCACGGCCGCCGTGAGCCCGTCCTCCTCGTCGAGCGCGGCCCGCAGCGCCGCGAGCTGCGCGCGCAGTTCCCGGTGTCCGATGAGCAGCTGCCGGCCGGCGGCACGGCTGTCGATGTCCTGAGGAACGGGCATGGAGACCTCCGAGAAAAGTTTGTTTTCAAAGCAAACTCATCTGTGAGGCTACAGACGTCCGCGGACTCCCGTCAATCACGTGCTGTCCCCGCCGCGGGGCTGCACGCGGGCGGTCAGTCGTGCGGGAACGAGTGGTGCTCGTGGGCGACCAGCCAGCGGCCCCGCTCCTTGCGCAGGCCGAAGGTCAGTCTCAGGCGCAGGGTGGGCTGTGCCGCGAGTTCCTCCGGTGAGGCGCAGCGCAGCAGCGCGTGGGCGTAGGCGACGTCGGTGCCGGCCGTGATGTCGAGGGTCTCGATGTCGAAGCAGGCTCCCTGGGCCTGCCACGCGAAGAACGGCGGCCAGGTCGCACGGTAGGCGGCCAGACCATGGATGCCCTCGTGGGGCGGCGGTACGTCGAACATCACGAGGTCCTCGGCATGGTCCGCGAGGACGCCCTCGAGGTCGCCCCGGTGGACGGCTTCGGCCCACTTGGTGATCAGCGTGCGGATCTGCGCCTGGTCGTCGGACATGGAGTCGGCTCCTTACTCCCCCTGGGTCCAGACTGCCCCGCACCTCCGGAGTCATCGACTCGACGCCGGGTGACACACTCGGACACGTGCCGCTGCCCTTCGACGACCTCCTCATCCGTGCCCGGGCCCTCACCCGCCGCGGCCGCCGTGCGCTCCTCGGCATCGCGGGCAGTCCGGGCGCGGGCAAGACCACGCTCGCCGAGCGCCTCGTACGGGCGCTCAACGCGGACGGTGACCCCTGGGTGGCGCACGTTCCGATGGACGGCTTCCACCTCGCCGACGCCGAACTCGACCGGCTCGGTCGACGTGACCGCAAGGGTGCCCCCGACACCTTCGACGCGGCGGGGTACGCGGCGCTGCTGCGGCGGCTGCGCTCGCCGGAGTCGGACGGCGAGGTCGTGTACGCGCCCGGCTTCGAACGGGTGCTGGAGCAGCCGATCGCGGGGGCGATCCCGGTGCCGCCGGCCGCCCGGCTGGTCGTGACGGAGGGGAACTATCTGCTCCTGGACACGGGCGTGTGGGCGCGCGTCCGGGCCGAGCTGGACGAGGTGTGGTTCTGCGACCTCGACGAGGACGAGCGCGTGCGCCGACTGGTCGCCCGGCACGAGGAGTTCGGCAAGGGGCACGACGAGGCGGTGGCGTGGGTGCTCGGCAGCGATCAGCGCAACGCCGAGCTGGTCGCCGCGACACGGGAGCGGGCGGATCTGGTGGTGCGGGGCGTCGTAGGGTGGCCGGATGGGGCTGGACATCACCGTGCTGGCGGTGGACTGGGGGCTGTTGGAGCGGACGCCGGCGGGTGAGCGGGAGGGCCTGTTGTACGAGGCCATGGACCCCGACGACGAGCCCGGCCCGCGGCCCGAGCCCGAGGCGGGCTGGGTGTTTCCCGCCTCGCCGAAGGTGCCGTGGAGCGGACGGTACGAGTTCCGCCTCACTCTTGGCTCGTACAAGCCGCATTTCTGGGCGGCGGACGGCTGGGACAAAGCCCGGGAGTTCGCGGACCCCGCCCTGCGCGAGCCCCTGGACGGCTTCCTCCGCGGCCTGATCTGGTGGGGACCGGACCCGGACGACGAGGACGACGAGGACGACGGCCGCCTCTTCCCCTCGGATCCCGAGCCCTCTGGGCCACGCCGACTGCTCGTCCGCCCGCCGGCCTCGGTACGGGCGCTCGCCGCCCACTGGACCCGGGCCGAACCGCTGGTGGCCGCGCTCCGCGAGACCTACGACGCCCACGCCTCGCACCCAGCGGGGTGGATCCCGGACTTCGACGCGTTCGACGCCCTGGTGCGCCAGTGGGCCGAGGTGGTCGCCGAGACCGCCCGGCGCGAATGGGGCCTGCTCGGTCTGACCGCCTGACGTCCAACCCCGTGGTCAGCGCCGCAGCGTCAGTTCCGGCTCCGCGTGGGCGTCCCCGGCCAGGTCCCCGATAACGGCGGTGAAGGCGTCCGTCCGCACGGTCAGCCCTTCCCCGCCGCGCTCGACCGACACCGTCGCCTCGGTCAGCCGGCGCCAGTAGCCGTGCGCCAACTCCAGGAGCTGGGTGCGCTGTTCATCGTCGACCAGGCCGTCCGCCGCGTCCAGCACGTTGACCGCGGCGAGGCTGCGGCGTACCGCCTCCGGCAGCCGCGGGTCCTTGGTGCGCTGCCAGGCGAGGGCCAGCAGGGAGGTGATGCCGAGTGAGGTGTCGCCGATGTCGTCGACGCAGTCGGGGTGTTCGAGGTTGCCCTCCGGAGTGATCCGCCGCAGGGCCTGGTCCACGACGTCCGCGAGGACGGCGTCGTACGCCTCCGGAGTGTCCGGCAGGTCGTGCAGCGGGCCGCGCTGGTGCGCAAGGTGCACGGGAGGGGGCGTGTGCACGGGGATCAGCCCTTCATGCCGGAGGTGGCCATGGTGTGGGTCGTCAGGGTCACCCGACAGGTACGGTCCGGCGGGCGTGCAGTGCGACGGTCAGTGTGTGCGGGCCGTGTCCACCGATGTAGACGCGGTTCCCGGTCGTCGCGTCGGTGCCGCCCACCACGGTGTAGTCCTGACCCGGGTCGTAGCGCAGTACGTCGCTCCGGTCCGGCCCGGCGAGCGGTTCGCCTGCCTCGACGTCGGCCTCGACCCGGATCTCGTCGTCACCGACCCGGTAGGTCATCGGCCCGTTCGTCAGGCACCAGCGTCCGTCGCCGATCGGTACGGCGCCCTCTGTCACGCCGCCCGGCCGGAAGGTCAGTTCGAGGGCCCAGGGGACCGGTGGTCCGCTGATGTCGATCCGCAGGTCGGCACCGTCTTCCCGCAGGTCCACTTCGACGCGGGTCGTCTGGGAGACCTCGTCCCGAGGCCGGTCCGGGAAGGCCATCGCGGCCGAGAAGCGTCCCTCGTCCGCCATCCGGTAGGCGCCGTCGTCCCGTCGCCGGTCCGGCGGGAGCGGCTGGTAGTACGCGGCCGTGAGGGTTTCGGTGAGCCGGTACCGGTTGTCGGCGAGCTGTTGCATGCCGGCGGCGCGGAACGGGCCCAGGTCGAAGAACCCCCGGGAGAGGCGGACCGCGTCGAGGACGGCGTCGCCGGCGAACAGGCGCAGGAAGGTGGGGTTGCAGGCGAGGCCCGAGCGGATGCGCCGGTGCCCGGGCACGTCGGAACCGCCGTACACCACCGTGTGCGCGGTGGCCGAGGCGCGTACGGCGAGGCGTGCGGTGGTGAGGTACCGGTCGCGTCGAAGGGTCTGAGCAGTCGGGGCCGGCAGGGCGCGGCACAGGTCCGGGGTGAGGAGGGTCTCGGCGAGCAGGTCGGGGTCGTCGATACCGCCGGCGGCCGCCAGCCGCGCCACCCGGGCGAAGTCGCCCCGGCCGGTGCGGATCGCGAGCAGCCGGTAGTGCGGCAGGTAGGGCGCCAGCGGGAACGGGTGGTTCTGGTCCTGCCGTCGCGAGTGGACGGTCTCCACCGTGCCGTCCGGCCTGATCAGGTCCAGGGTCGTGGCGAGATTGCGTTCGACGGCGTACAGCAGGTCGGCGCGGCCGAGCACTTCGGCCAGCAGCAGCAGAGACGGGTTGGACACGTGGGCCGCGTAGTTGGCGCTCCGTTCCGAGTACTGGCCCTCCGCGTCGATGTCGACGCCCTCGGCGAGCCACTCCTCGACGCGGTCGCGCAGCCGGTCGTCCGGGAACGACCGGTGCAGCCGGGCCAGCGCCGCGCACAGCTCCCAGCGGTGGTTCGGGGTGTGCACCCCACCGGTCAGGAGACTGCCACAGACGGCGCCGGCGATCTCGGCGAGCGCGGCCGTGACGTCCCCCAGTTCCGGCCCCGCGCCGGCGGCGAGGACGTGCGCGTCGCACACGTCGTTGACGGTGAACGCGGAGTCCGGCGGTGACTGCACGTTGTCGCCGCCGGCGAAGAGGCCGGTGGGTGTCTGTACTGCCCGCAGGGCACGGAGGTGGGTCATCGCGGCGGCGACGGCCTGCCCGCTGCCGTGCAGTGCCGAGTCCGGGGAACGGTATGCCGCGACCAGGGTCTTCACCCGGCGGGCCAGACCGCGGTGCGGCACTCCGGTGGGTTCCTCGTCGGGGCGGGCCGCAAGCGGGGCGGCCAGCCGGTCGGCGGCGCGGGCCGCCGCGCGGACGAACTCGTGGTCGAGCGGGATGGGCAAGGTCAGTCCTTCAGTCCGGCATTGATGTCGGCGTTCATGACGTAACGCTGGAACACCAGGAAGACGACGATCAGCGGAACCATGGAGATGACCGATCCTCCGAGCAGCACCGACCAGTTGATGTTCTGCGCCCCGACGAGGCTCTGGATGCCGATCTGCACGGTGAACTTCTCGGGGTCGTTGAGCATCAGCAGCGGCCAGATGTAGTCGTTCCACCGCCACTGGAACGACAGGATGGCGAGCGTCAGCATGATGGGCCGGGAGATCGGCACCATGATCCTCAGGAAGATCGACAGCTCGGGCGCTCCGTCGATCCGGGCGGCCTCGATGAGCTCGTCGGGGACCGTCAGGAAGAACTGGCGGAACATGAAGCAGCCGGTCGCGGTGAGCACGGCCGGGAGGATGATGCCGGCGAGCGAGTTGTAGAGGCCGAGGTCGCGGACCACCAGGAACTGCGGGGCGAGCATGACCTCGGACGGCAGCATCGTGGTGGCCAGGATGCCGACGAAGAAGACCTTGAGCCACTTGTTGTCGTACTTGGCCAGCGCGTACCCCGTGCAGCAGCTGACTCCCACCGTGAGGATCGTCGCGATCACACACACGATGGTGGTGTTGATGAAGTACTGGGCGAAGTTGGCGCTGCGCCACGCTTCCGTATAACCCGACAGCGTGGGGTTCTGCGGAAACAGCGTCAGCGGAAGGGAGAACAGGTCTCCCGCCGGTTTGAAGGAGCTGAGGACGAACCACAGCACCGGCACCGCGTAGAGGGCCGCCAGGACCCACAGCAGAGTCGTCGCGGGCACCGCGCGCCGAAACCCACCGCCGACCGCGCTGCGGGGCCGCTTCTTGGGAACAGCCCGTCCGGGCTCGGCGTCGACCGGGCGTGGCATGTCTGTGGTTGTCATCGGTTCTCCACCCGCCGGTTGACCATCAGCTGGATGAGCGCGACGCCCATCAGGAAGAGCATGAGCACGAACGACGCGGCGCTCGCGTAGCCGATCTGGCCTGATTTGAAGCCGGTTTGGTAGATGTACTGGACGAGCAGGTTGTTCGATGTTCCGGGTCCGCCGTTGTTGAGGGAGGCGAACAGCGGGTATTCCTTCATCCCGTGGATCGTGTTGAGCAGGATGACGATGAAGGAAGTGGGCGCGATGCTCGGCAGTGTGATGCTGATGAACTGGCGCCACGGACCGGCGCCGTCGAGCGCGGCCGCCTCGTAGTACGACGTCGGTACGTTCTTGATCGCCGCGATGAACAGCAGCATGGAGAAGCCCGTCCAGGCCCAGGATGCCGCCACCACGACCACCATCAGCGACAGGTCCGCGTTCGACTGCCACGGCACGGCGCTTCCGCCGAGCTTCTCGATGAGGTAGTTGACCAGTCCGAAGTTCTCGCCGAACAGCCACCGCCACAGGACACCCACGACGATGGGCGACAGAAGCCACGGGATGAAGAAGAAGACGCGGGCGACCGACACGCCCTTGGCGTGCTTGCTCACCAGCACGTTGGCGATGAGCAGCGAGAACACGAAGTTCAGCGGAACGAAGAGCACGGTGTACAGCAGCGTCCGGGTCCCCGCGTCGTAGAACGTGGAGTCCCCGAGCAGCTTGCTGTAGTTGTCCAGTCCGATGTACTGGAACGCCCCCACGCCCGTGTAGTTCGTGAACGAGTAGACGAGCCCGATCACCGCCGGCCAGACGAAGAACAGTGCGAAGAGCACAACATTGGCCGCGATGAGAACGAGCGGCGCAAGGGTGTACTTACTGCGTCTCCTGGGCGGGCTCACGGACACGGCGGACACGTCCGAGGCGCGTTTTGTCATCTTCCTGACTCCGTGCTGGGGGGATGGATTGCGGTGGGCTCACGCCATGAGCCCGGCATGACGTGGGCTCCCAGGTCCGGGCGGCGGAGTCTCGACCCGCCGCCCGGCCCGCCGGCCTGCGCTCAGCCGCCGACCTGCTGGTTGTAGCCGTCCACGATGTTCTGCAGGGCCTTGTCGGCCGACTGCTGGCCGTTGATCGCCTTGCCGAGCTCCGTCTTGGTCGGGTCCTCGGTGAGGCTCTTGCCCTTCAGCACCCAGTTCGTCTGCGCGCTGTTGAAGTAGCCGGAGATCGGGGCGTAGAGCGGGATCGACTCGTTGTACAGCTTGAACGCCGCCTGCGCCGCCTCGGACTTGAAGGGGTACTGCGGGTTCAGACCGCTCTCGACCGGCAGGAACCCGGACGCCTCACACAGCGCCTGGTAGTGGGCCGGCTCGTACAGCCAGGTCAGGAACTTCGTCGCGGCGGTGGCCGCGTCGGCGTTGTTGTTGAAGCCCACCGTCATGCCGCCGCTGTTGACGTCGCTGGCCTGCACCGGCTGGGCGGGAGTCGGGACGCTCGCCCACTCGAACTTCTTGATGCTCTCCGCGAAGGCAGGCACCTGCCACACGCCGGACCAGTAGGCGACGACGTCACCGCTCTGGAACATGGCCGACGGGTCGGCGCCGCTGGTCCACACCGACTTCGGCATGGTCTTGTCGTCGTTCAGTCCGACGAAGTAGTCCACGGCCTTCTTGGTCGCCGCGTCCACCGAGAACTTGCCGGAGGAGTCCGCGTGGACGTACTTCCCGCCCATCTCGTACACCATGGCGCGGAGCCGGGACGGCGACTGGTCGAACGTCAGGGAGTACTTGGCCTTGGTCTTCTCCCGGACCTCGTTCGCCGCCTTGATGAAGTCGGTCCAGGTCCAGGTCGTCTGGGGCGAGGTCGGGAAGGAGACGCCGGCCTTCTCGAAGAGTGACTTGTTGATGAACATGCCGGACGCGGTGACGTCCGAGGGGATGGACAGCACCTTCCCGGACGAGTCCTTGGCGAGGAAGTTGGCGTTGATCTTGTTGGTCTTGTTGTTGGCGATGGAGCTGAGGTCGAGCAGCTTGTTCGACCAGATCGGGTCCAGCTTCGGCACGGCCGCCACGTCGGGCAGGGAGTTCGCCTGCGCGGCGTTGCGCAGTTTCGCGTCGTAGCCGTCGTAGGGGATGTTGACCAGCTTGACGTCGACGCCGGTTTCCTTCTTGTACTGCGCCACCATCTTCTTCCAGCCCGCGTCCTGTCCCGGAACCGTGGAGATCCAGAACGTCAGCGACTTGGAGTTCCCGCCCGAGTCGGATCCCGACCCACCGCAGGCGGAGAGCAGAAGGGCACCTGCCGTGGCCACGGCAGCGAGGGGAACCAGGCGGCGTATACCGCCGCGGCCGAGTCGGCGGGAGCGCCGCACACCCACACTGGTCATGTTCGATCCCTTTTCGTCGTAGCAGAAGAAGCACGGCGCCAGCCGAGGCGGCACGGGTGCATTGTGCAGGGGATTTCGCTTCCCGGGGGCACGGCCTCGCCCGGCCGCGTCGCCTTGACGGGTGGGGTCCCCGGCCATGACGGCCGACGTCGCACAAGCACGCCCTCGTGCGGCTGCCGTACTTCGCGTACGGGCGGGAGGCTCACCCCGAGTCGGCGTCCCGGCCGACTTAGAAAGCGCTTGTCCGGACATTGGCAGACCGAGTCGGAAGCCGTCAATCCTTCGCCCGCGCGGGCTCGGTCACGGTTTGGACTCCCCGGGCGACGGCGAGCCTGGAGGCGCCGACGACCGTGCCGAGTTCCCCGACCGTGCTGCTGACCACTTCGGTGGGCCAGCTCAGCCGGTCCAGTTCGGCCCGTACACCGGGCAGGAGCTGCGGGTACGCGCCGGTGCTGCCGCCCAGCACGATCAGTCCCGGGTCCAGCACGGCGGTCACCGCGGCGGTGAGGCGGCCCACGTCCGTGGCGTGCCGGCCGACGACGGCGCGGGCCGGGGCCCGGCCCTCGGCGGCGAGGGCGAAAAGCTGCTCGGCGGTGCGGGGGCACGGTCCGTCGGTGCCCTGCCAGGCTTCCGCGGCCCGGCGCAGCAGCGAGCGGGCGCCGATGTACTCCTCCAGGGCCTCCTGGCGCGGCTCGCTGCCGTCGTCCCAGGGGTAGGGCAGCCGGGCCAGCTCTCCGGCGGCGCCGTTGGCTCCCCGCAGCACCTGGCCGCCGATCACGATGCCGAGGCCGATGCCCACGCCGATGCGCAGGTAGCCGAAGGTGTGGTGACCGCGCGCGGCGCCTTCGTGCAGCTCGGCGAGGGCGGCGCAGTTGACGTTGTTCTCGAGGTGGAGGGGAACACCGGACGGCAGTGCGACGGCCATGGCGTCGAAGACGGGGCCGGCCTTGGCGGTCGCCGGGCGCATACCGGCGCCTTCCTTCTCCCGCGCGGTGACATCGCCGACGGCGACGACGACCGTGCGCAGCGGGGCGTCGGCGGGCAGCGCGAAGAGGGCCTCACGCACGACGTCGGCGGCCTCCGCGCGGGAGCCGGTGGCCTGGGTGAGCAGGCTGCCGTCCAGGGCACAGCCGCGCACCCGGGTGAGGGCGGGTCCGAGGTCGACGGCGAGCACGGCGCCGGCCGCCGGGCCGAGACCGTATACGGCGGCGGAGCGGCCCGCGCCGCTGGAGGAGGTGCCCGAGCAGGCCGCGAGCCGGGCGCCCTCCAGTTCCGCCACGGCGGAGGACACCGTCGGCTTGGACAGTCCCGCCAGGCTCGCGAGCTGCGGCCGGGTCGCGCTGCCCGCCCCGGCGAGCACGGCGAACACCGCGCTCGCGCTCTCGGTCAGGCGGGGCGCTTTCGCCACGTCGTGTTCCACAGTTCTCCCACACAGGTCAAGGCCGCGCTCCCGGGTCGATCGTCTTCGCGGGAAGCGGCGATGGGACGCCCTGGCGTCGCGGATTTCCCCACCGCGCCGGCCGGGCGGGCCCTTGGGTGGTCGAGTGTGCGATGCCTATTGACACGCACTGTACTTCGTTAGTTAACTTCCTAACGAATGTCACGGTACTCGCCTGCCGTGGTCCGTCAGAGGCCCGTCCCGGGGCTTCCCTAGCTTTTCGATTTCCCCAACTCCCCCTGCCCCAGGCACGGTTCGCCCACCGTCGCAGCCAAGCGCAACGACGAAAGAGGATCCGTGCAGGACTCCCCCTCGTGCCCTCTCGTGGTCGGCATCGACGTGGGCGGCACCAAGACGCACCTGCGCGCCTTCGCGGGCGAGCGGGCCGTCGCCGATCACGTCCGGCCGAGCAGCGGCTGGCGGCCGCACGACCCCGTGGCCGCGGCCGGCTGGCTGGCCGCGCTGGTCGCCGAGGCGCTGCCGGCGGGCGCACGCCCGTCGGCCGTCGCCGTGGGCGGGCACGCCTGCGAGACGCCCCGGCAGTGCGCTCAGATCCGCACCGCGCTGCAACTCCACTTCGACGCGCCCGCGAAGGTTCTGGGCGACGCCGAACTCCTCGTACCCGCCGCCGGGCTGGACCGTGGTGTCGGCCTGGTCGCCGGCACCGGTTCGGTCGCGGTCGGCCGGCTCGACGACGGCAGCCCCGTCCAGGTCGGCGGCTGGGGTGCGTTGCTCGGCGACGAGGGCGGCTCGGCCGGTCTGGTCCGTGAGGCCGCGCGGGCCGTGTGGGCGGCGCACGACCGCGGCGAGGATCCCGATGCACTGGCCAAGGGCCTCATCGCCGCGTTCGGCGTCGCCGAGGTACCGGCGCTCGGGGCGGCGCTGGAGAGCGCCACGGACGTCTCCGCCGAGTGGGGCCGCCACGCACCCGTGCTGTTCGCCGCCGCCGAGGCGGGCTCATCGCTCGCCCGTAGGGTCATCGCCGAGGGCGGCCGCGCGCTGGCCTCGCTCGTCGGACGACTCGCGGCACGCGGGGTCGCCGTCGACGACGTGGTGGTCGCGGGCAGTACCGTCCTGGCCCAACCCGCCCTGTACGACGCCTTCGTGTCGTCCCTGGCCGCGGGGGTGCCGGGGGCCCGGCCGAGGCCGCTGACGGTGGCGCCGGTCGAGGGGGCGGTGGCGATGGCCCGTTCACTCGTATGACAGGTGACGGACGCCGGATCATCCCCGATCCGACACAACTCGCCCGTAGATCTTCGCTCGTACGGCTCGGGAAAGCGCATTCGGCCCTCATGTCACGCGTCGCACCGCGAGCCGCCGTCGATCGCACCACCTTCTTCCCGCGGCCGCAGGGCCGATGAACTCAAGAGAGGCAGACGCATGCCGTCACCAGCCGGGCACCCCTCCCCCTCGTCGGTCCGTGACCGCGCCGTGAACCGAAGGGGGTTCCTCAAGACGTCCCTCGGTGCCTCGGCCGGTGTGCTGGCCGCGCCCACGCTCGCCACCTGGCTGGCCGCCACGGACGCGAAAGCGGCCACCGCCTTCGCCGCGTTCGTCGACGACTACAAGACCAACATCGTCGCGAACACGACGCCCGAGACCAACGCCGTGGTCCGCGCCCTCGGCGGCTTCGCCAAGGTGTGGAAGACGGGCGACGCCTGGAACACCGGCACGCCGCTGATGCCCGAGGTGCTGCGCGCCAACATGCGCTACTGCGCCCGCGTCACGGCCGCGCGCACGGAGGAGCAGGCGAAGGAGGCGTTCGTCTACGACCGCCAGCACCAGAGCTACGCGATGATCGGGGCCCTCGGCCCGCTGGCCGACCTGTACCGGGCGGGCGCCAAGGCGGTCACCTCGATCACCAGCGCCCCCGAGGGCACGCCGGCCACCACGATCAGCGACGCCGTCCCGGCCGGCGCCCCCGCGGGCTCCGCGGTCGGCGCGGGCTCCTACGACTCGGCGCTCGGCCAGGTCGCCAAGCTGGTCGACACCGTGCGCGGACCGTTCGCCTCGGGCAACCCCGCCAAGTTCACGTTCCAGTACCCGCGCCCGTGGCGCATGAACGAGGACAGCGAGGTCGTCGACACCGGCGCGAAGGACGCACTCGGCTACCCGGTGTACGACTCCGAGGTCGTCGTCGTCACGCAGCTGCTGCGGCAGCGCAGCACCAACGCGGCGGATGACGGCGGTTTCCCCAGCGGTCACACCAACGCCTTCCACCTGGCGGCCCTGGCCTTCGCGTACGCGGTGCCCGAGCGGTTCCAGGAGCTGGTGACCCGCGCCTTCGAGCTGAGCCACACCCGGATCATGTCGGGCATGCACTCCACCGTCGACGTCCTCGGCGGCCGGATCATGGCCACCGCCCTGGCCGCCGCGGCGCTGGCCGACCCGGCGAACGCCGGCCTGAAGGCCGCGGCCCGCGCCCAGGCCCTGGCGTACTTCCAGGAGAAGACCGGTACGACGCCGGCCACGCTGTACGCGTACGCCCACTCGGACGGCTCCGACCCGTACGCCGACCGGGACGACAACGAGCGTGCCGTGGGGCCCCGGTTGACCTACGTGCTCACCCGGCGCGGCCGCAACGAACCGCTGACCGTGCCGAAGGGCGCCGAGGTGCTGCTGGAGACGCGGCTGCCGTACCTGGACGTGGCCCAGCGCCGCGAGGTGCTGCGGACCACCGCGCTGCCCTCCGGGTACGTCCTGCTGGACGGCTTCGAGCAGTGGGGGCGCCTGAACCTGTTCGCCGCGGCCGACGGTTACGGCTCCTTCGACGCCGACGTGAGTGTCACGCTCGACGCGGCGGCCGGCGGTTTCCGGGCGGCCGACAGCTGGCGCAACGACATCGACGGCGACGGCGGTCTGACCAAGGACGGCACCGGCACGCTGACCCTGACGGGCCACAACCGGTACACGGGCGGCACCGTGCTCGAGGACGGCGTGCTGGTCGCCGGTTCGGCGCACGCGCTGGGTCACGGTGATGTGCGGGTGACCGGCGGGACGCTGAGGCTGGGCAAGTCGCTGCAGGTGCACGGCACGTACGCGCAGGAGTCCGGCACGCTGGAGGTGACGCTGCGTTCGGGTCAGGAGCCGGTCCTGGAGGTGACGCGCCGGGCGGTGCTCGGCCGGGGCAGCACGCTGTCGCTGAGCCTCGACGCGAAGCGTCCGCCGGTCGCGGGCAGCACGGTCCGGGTGCTCGGCGCCCCGGTGCTGCGCGGCCAGTTCGACCGCGTCGAGCTGAACTCCGACACGCTGCGGGCCGTACCCGTCCACACGGCGGAAGGTCTGTCGGTACGACTCCTGAAGCGGTAACGCCCCCGGTGGCGGGAGCTGATGCAGAGTAGGCGCATGAGACGCCCCTGTTTCGCTCCCGCCATCGCCCGCCCGGTGTCACCGCGGGGCGGATGATGACGCGCGAACGGCACCCGGTCCTGACGCCGGCCCCTGGGGCGCCCGACGTCCGGCCGGCGTGGCGTTCACGGTCCCGCACCCGGTGGCTGGTGCCGCTCCTCGTGGTCGTGCTGCTCGCCCAGATGGCCGCCGCGATGGTGACCACCGCCGTCCAGCAGACCCCGACCATCGACGAGCCGGTGTACGTGGGGACGGCCGCCGACTATCTGCACGAGCACCGCCTGCGCTTGAACCCCGAGCACCCGCCGCTGGGCAAACTGGTCATCGCCGTCGGCGTGGCACTGGCCGACCCGCACGTCGATCCGTCCTTCACCGGCGGCCAGGGCCGCTTCGGGCAGCACCTCCTGTACGAGTCCGGCAACGACCCCTGGCAGCTGATGCTCTGGGCCCGCCTTCCGGTGATCGCGCTGACGTTGCTGTTCGGTCTGGTCGTCTTCGCCTTCGCTCGTGAACTCGCCGGTCCGGTGGGCGCGTTGGCGGCGCTCGCCCTGTACGCCTTCTCCCCCGACGTCATCGCCCACGGCTCGCTGGCCACGCTCGACGTGCCGATGGCCGGGTTCCTGCTGACGTCGGTGTGGCTGCTGTGGCGTGCGCGCCGCCGGCCTCGGCTGTATCTGCCGCTCGCCTCAGTGGCGCTCGGGGCGGCTCTGGCCACGAAGATGAGCGCGCTGGCGGCGTTTCCGGTGCTGCTGGTGCTGGCCGCCGTGTCGATGTGGTGCGCGAGTGCGGGTTCGGGCTCGGCGGATCGGCGGATACGGCTGCTGCGGGCGGCCGGGGGCGCCGCCGTCGTGGCGCTGGTCGCCGTGGCCGTCGTATGGGCGTCGTATCTGGCCGTCGATCCGCTGCTGCGCTGGTCGCCGCAGCAGTATGTGCCCGTCGTGCGCGGGCGGCGGGGGCTGCTGGTGGAGCTGCTGCCGTTCCCGGAGGCGTTCCGGGACGGGATGCGGATCCAGTTCGCTCTGGAGAACCGGCCGTGGGAGGGCTTCCTGTTCGGCCGGGTGTACACCGGGTCCCTCTGGTACTACCTGCCAGTCGCGTTGCTGGTGAAGACGCCGCTCGGGATGCTCGCGCTGTGGGCGGCCGGTGCCGTCGTGGTGGTGGCGGTACGGCGGCTGCGGCCCGTGGCGCCGTACCTGCTGCTGCCGTCCGCGGTGCTGCTGGCGGCCTCCATGGAAGGGGCGCGGGACTTCGGCACCCGGTACGCCCTGTTCCTGCCGATGTTCCTGGCGGTGGCGGCGGGCTGTGTCCTGGTCCTGCGGTGGCGGTGGGCGCCGGTGCTGACGGCGGCGCTGGTGCTGTTCGTCGCGGTCAGCTCCGTGCGGACGTTCCCCTCCTATCTGCCGTACTGCAACGAGGCGTTCGGCGGGCCGTCGAAGACCCGGCTCAGGCTGCACGACTCCAACGTCGACTGGGGCCAGGACCTCGGCCGGCTCGCCGACCGGCTGCACGAGCGGTACCGGGGCGAACGGGTCTGGCTGGTGTACAAGGGCAGCGGGGTGCCGTCGTACTACGGTATCGACGCGTCCGATCCGCTTGCGGTACCCCGCGGTGCGGTGCGCGGACTGCTGGTCGTGTCGGACTCCTCGGTTGCCAAAGCGAAGGGCCGGCTGGCCGAGTTGATCGAGAGCAGCCGTCCGATCGACCAGGTCGGCCATTCGATCACCATCTATCGCCGCTGACCTGCGCTCCTAGTGGGCCGCGTACTGGAAACCGTCGGCGCTGACATGCGACATCACGCTGCTGGCCACGCGGTAACGGCCGTTGGGCACGTACGCCGACCTCGTGATGTGCACGGCGAGCGGGCCCGCCCACTCGTAGCCCTTGTGTTCGGCGTGCCGCATCAGGCTGTCGGTGAGCGCCTGGCCCACGTTGGTGCCCCGGCGCGTGAGTTCGTCGTGGACGGAGTCGGCGAGTTCGATGTCGTAGGCGTTGGGGACCACGACCCTGCTCTCGCTGCACACGACCACGTTGCTGTCGCACTCGCGTCGCAGCGCGTCGACGAGTTCGACGGGTTCCTTGTCGAAGACCCGCGCCCACAGCGCCTCCCACCGGTTCTCCAGGGCCTGTTCCACCGCGCTGAGTGCACTCATTCGCCTCTCACCTGCCGAAGGGTCTGGTTGCGGGGTGCCGCCGGTTTCGAAGCTCGTCGCCGGTCGTCACCGAATGGCTTTCGCGGGGGGCGGGTTCCCGTACGGAACGCGCGTATCCGTCCTTTCGGCGGGTCGGTCCGTCGCCCGGGCCGGTCGTCGGGCCCTTGCGCGCAAGCCCTGGTCGCCACGGTGCGTGAGCTATGTTGAGGCACTGTGGGAGACAAAGGAGGCGCAGACGTGCCATCGCCGCAGCAGGCACGCGCCCAGGCGTCCGCGATCACCTCGGGGAAGACCGCACCGGAAGCGGAGGCCTCCCCGACTTCCCAGCTCAGGGGCCTGTTCGACCGGCCACGGCTGTCCCCCGGGCAGCGTCGCATCGCCCAGTACCTGATCGAGCACATCACCGAGGCGGCCTTCCTTTCGATCACCGATCTCGCGGAACGCGTCGGTGTGAGCCAGCCGTCGGTGACGCGTTTCGCCGCGGCGGTGGGCTTCAGCGGTTACCCCGCGCTACGGGAGAAGCTCCAGACGATCGCCCTCGGCACCCTCGCGGGCGGTCCCCCCGCGGCGGAGGAGAACGGCAGCAACGAACTCCAGGCGGCGGTCGACGCCGAGATCGACAACCTGGAGAACCTGCGACGCGACTTCGCCGACCCCGACCAGGTGATCGACATCGGCCACAAGCTGTCCCGGTCGACCCCGCTGACCATCCTGGGCCTGCGCATCTCGGCGTCCCTGGCCGAGTACTTCGCGTACGCCGCGCGCCGGGTCCACCCGGACGTGCGGCTGGTGACCCGGGGCGGCAGCGTCGCCTACGACGCCCTGCTCCAGTCCCGCGAGGCGGGCGGCACCTGGGTCCTGGCGTTCTCGATGCCCCGGCACGCCCAGGAGACCCTGACCGCCGTACGGGTCGCGCGCAGCGCCGGACTCCAGGTCGCCCTGATCACCGACCTGGCACTCGGGCCGGTGGCCGACGAGGCGGATGTCGTCTTCGCCACCGGCACCGGGTCCCGTCTGGTCTTCGACTCCTACGCCGCGCCCGGCGTGATGGCCGCCGCGCTGCTCCAGGCCATGACCGACGCCGACCCGGAACGCACCCAGGCCCGGCTCGAGGACTACGAGCACATCTCCGACCAGCACCAGTTCTTCCTGCGGGACTGAAACCCACTTCCCTCACGTGAGGGCACAAGGGGGTCATCCGTCACATATCCCGCATGAATGTTTTCATGCGTCTTGCAAACCGGACGGCATATATAAATACTGCTCAGGGATCACACCCCGGCCATTCCGGGACACACGTTCCACTACCCCGCATCCGCCCGCACAGAGACGACGGTCCGCCCATGCGCACGCTGCATCACACCTCGCGCGGGCACCGTCTGACGCCACGGGCTCCTGCACGGACACCTGAAGCCGCCGTCTCCTACCCGCGTCGGCGCCCAGGGTGTTCGGTCGGGCATCGCCTGCGCGAGCGCCCGTGGCGGCCCCGGTCATCCCCTAGACCGGGGCCGCACCAAACCGTCGGCCCCCCCCCCACGACGCCGCACACCCGGGAGCGATGACCATGCCCCTGACGACCACGCGAACCACCACGCGGATCAGCCCGGACTGGCCGTGCCAGGTCAAGAACCCCGGCAGCTACGACTGGGAGCGCTCGGCGGCCAAGTGGCTGCGCGAGCTGGTGCCGGCCCGCTACGGCAGCTACCCGGCCCTGATCCGCCACCCCGTGCTGCTCGCCCGGCACGCGCAGATCCAGGTCCAGCAGGAGGTCCGGGTCGCCCGCACCGCCCTGCAGACCGCCCGGGCCGACCTACCCGGTCTCGGCATGCCCGAGTCGGTCATCGAACACACGATCAAGCTGTACGCGGCGGAGGTCCTGCAACTGCAGCACATCGCCCGCAGCGTGCGGGCGGTCACTCAGGCCCTCATCGAGCACGGGCACGGACGCTGACCCCTCCAGGGGCATGAGGCGCGTCCGCCGTGGCACACGTGGTGAGCATGAGCACCACCGATGTACGGCATGGCGATCCGGTCACCACGGTCCTCACCTGGCGGGTGCGCCCCGGCCACGAGCACGAGTTCGAGCACTGGACGCACGGGATCACCCGCTGCGCCAGAGCCTTCCCCGGCAACGAGGGCGTCTCCTGGCTGCGGCCGGAGGACGGTCACCTCTTCCACGCGGTGCTGCGCTGGTCCGATCCGCACCGGCTGGCCGCCTGGCTGGAGTCCGAGGAGCGGGCCACGTGGCACGCACGGATCGAGGGCATCGCGACCGAGATCAGCAGTGAACGGCAGTCGACGACGGGACTGGAGACCTGGTTCGCCCTGCCCGGCACCACCGCGCAGGCCCCGCCCCGGTGGAAGATGGTGCTCACCACCTTCCTCGGCGCCTATCCGCTCACGTTCCTGATCCAGTGGCTGGCGGCACCCCACACGATGACCTGGGCCCTGCCGCTGCGCGCCGCGGTGTTCCCGGTCGTGCTGCTGCCGACCCTGACCTACCTCGTCATGCCTCGGCTGAGCCGCCTGCTGCGGCTGTGGCTGTACCCGCCGCCGGACCACTGACGGGTGCACGGGAGGACGGTGCGGCAGCGGGGGTCAACGAGCCCGCCGACGCCCGGCCTCACCGGTGCGTGCGATCTCCCTCCACAAGGCCACGATCGAAGCACGCCTGATGTGCGATGCTCAACGCGTGACGAGCGAGCCCGCCAGCCCCGCCGAGTCCGGCGCCGCGCCCGACATGGCAGCGCTGGCCAAGGTCGTCGCCCGGCAGCGTGCCGAGATGGACCGGCTGCGTGACCAGGCGGCGACATCGGCCGTCCTGGAGCGGGCCAAGGGTGCCCTGATGGCGTTGACCGGCTGCACGCCGGACGCCGCGGGCGAGGAACTGCGACAGCGCGCCAAGGCCGGGAACCGCACGCTGCTGGAGGAGTGCTGGATCACCCTCGGCTGTCTGGTGCCCCCGCTGCACCAGTCCCCACCACGGCCCGAGCCCGCCCTCTCCGAGTCCGGCGATGTTCCCGGGCCCGGCGTGCCCGCCACCCGGGACGCCCTCGAGGCGGACGGCACCGACGGACCGGGCGACGCCTTCGCCGCACTCGGCCGGCTCGGCGAGGCCCTGGTCCGCGTCGGCACCCCGCAGGACCTCGCCCGGTGCCTGCTGGACCACCTGGCGCCCGAGGCGGGCGCCGAAGCGGTCATGATCTTCCGGCGCCTGCGCGCAGGCGGGCTGGAACTCGTCGGGCACGCCGGCATCGAGGACACCCTGGCCGCCCAGTGGCGTCAGGTGCCGCCGCTGACCGGGATCGCCGCCCTGGAAGCGCTGCTGGCGCGGGAACCGCGCTGGCTGGAGGACATCGACTCGGACCGGGAGCGGTACCTGCTCATCGGGGACCCGCCCGGGCGCTGGCGCTCGCGCGCCTGGCTGCCGGTGCCGGCCGGGGACACCGCCGAGTGGTCCATCGGCGTCCTGCGCGGCCACGGCGGGCCGTTCACCCCGCCGGTCCGGCAGCTCCTGTGCGCCGTCGCCCGGCTGTGCGCGGGCCGGCTCCGGGCGTTCGGCGCCCGGCAGGAGTACGCCGCGGACGGTGCCGCCCAGGCGGTGTTCGACGCGCTGCCGGGCGCGGCGATGCTGCTCTCCCCGCTGACGGCGCCCTCGGGGCAGGTCGAGGACTACCGCATCGACGCGGCGACGGCGGACGCGGTCGACATCGTCGGCCGTACCGGCCGCGAGCTGGTCGGGCACCGGATCCTGGAGTGCTTCCCCGGCATGGCGGGCGAGGAGCTGTGGCACGGGTGCCTGCGCACGCTGCGGACCGGGGAGCCGTTCGAGGGTCCGCCGTTCGCCCACCAGGAGGTCGTGGCCGGTTCCGCGGAGCTCTCGACGTACTCGGTGCGGGTGGCGCGGCTGGGAGGCGGGCTGGTGCTCGCCTGGGTCCGGCAGGACTCCTCGGACCGGCAGGAGCAGCGGCTGGCGGACGTGCAGCGGCTGGGCAACCTGGGCTGGGCGACCTGGAACCTGGTCACCCACGAGGTCAACTGGTCGTCCCAGGTCTTCGACATCCTGGACCGGGACCCCGCACACGGCCCGGTCCAGCTCGCCGGCCTCCCGGGTCTCGCGCTGCCCGAGGACGTGCCGGCGCTGGCCCGCGCCGTCCCGGAACTCGTGCGCGACGGGCGTCCGTTCGACGTCCCGTTCCGGATCAGGACGGCGGACGGGGTCCGGCATCTGCGGGCCGTGGCCGAGGCGGTGCCGGCCGCCGACGGCACGCCCGTCGAGGTGCACGGCTTCGTCCAGGACCTCACCGCACAGCGCAGCGCGGAACTCGCCCTCGTCAAGAGCGAGCAGGAGATCCTGACCCAGCACGTCGTGCTGCGCGCCGAGCGGACGCTCGTCGCCCGGCTCCAGCACGCGCTGCTGCCGCTGCCCACCCGGCCGGTGCGGCTGGCCGGCCTGCGCGTCGAAGTGGCCTACCTGCCCGCCCAGTCGGGGATCCATGTCGGCGGCGACTGGTTCAGCGCCATCGAACTCCCCGACGGCGACGCCCTGTTCGTGGTCGGCGACGTCGCCGGGCACGGCATCGACGCCGTCGCCACGATGGCGCAGCTGCGCTTCACCGCGAAGGGCATGGTCATCACCGGCTCGTCACTGACCGGTGCGCTCGCCCGTCTCAACGCGCTGCTGCTGCACTCCCGCGACTCCCACGGCACCGCGACCATGGTCCTGGCCCGCTACACCCCCGGCGCGCGCCGGCTGGTCTGGGCGCAGGCGGGCCATCCGCCGCCGTTGCTGCTGCGCGACGGCGAGGTGCGCTATCTGGGCCGCCCGGGCGGGATGCTGCTCGGGGCGAGCTCCTCGCCGGTGTACCAGGAGGCGGAGTGCCGCCTGGAGCCCGGAGACCGGCTCATGCTGTACACGGACGGGCTGGTCGAGCGGCCCACCGAGGGCATCGACCTGGGTCTTGCGCGGCTCGCCGAGGCGGTCGTCGCCCACCACACGGACGAGCCCGGCTCTTTGAACCCGTTGCTCGCGGCGCTGCTGGAGGGCGAGCGGCGGGACGACGTCTGCGTGGTCGACGTCCGGGTGCCCACCGAGCCGGAGTGACACGCGGCGAGGGAGCGGGGAGGGGGTAGCGGCCCCGTCGTCTTTCAGCCGTGCCGCGGTGCCGGTCCTCAGTCGTCGCCGCGATGGCGCCAGTACCAGAACGCGCCCACGACGAGGGCCAGCAGGAACACCGCGGGCAGTACCAGGCCCGGGATACGGGAGGCGCTCATCGGCGTGGCCTTCGGCTCGGGGAGTGCGGGGTCCCTCGCTCAGGGAGCTGCCCATGCTGACGGCAGCCAGGCCATGGGCGCTGCCACTTTCCCGATGCGTTGCCGGGTGTTCGAGCAGCGGGGCGGAACCTCAGTCCACCGGGTGACCTGGTGCGATGGTGCGGGCGTCGTCGAGCCGCAGCAGCGGTCCGTCGGCGGCCTGCTCACGCTCGCCGCCGGCCACCGGTTCGAGGACGAAGCCGACGTGGTCGCCCCCGTCGGCGCGCAGCACGACCGCGCCCACGAACCAGGCCGCCGCGTCCTCCAGTACGAGCGCCCCGCCGTGCTCCTCCCGCACGCCGACATGCTGGAACTTGTCCGTCGTGTCGCCGGTGCGCCCGCCGAACAGCTCGGCCAGCTCCCGCTGTCCGGGGGTGAGCAGATGCACGGCGAGAAACGGAGCGTCCTGTGCGACGCGGTAGGTGTGGTTCACCTTGGACAGCCATACGACGAAGCGCACCGGCCGGATGGAGCACTGCGAGGCGAAGCCGACCAGACAGCCCGCCCGCTCCCCGTTCGCCGTGGCGGTGACCACGCACATGTCCGGGTCCAACCGGTCGATGAACGCGTCGACGCCCGCCATGCTCACCTCGCTCCCGTTCGCCGGATGTCCCGCGACGGGTACCCCGGTTTCGGACGGCCTCCCGTCAGCCGCCCGTACGGGATTCCAGTGCGAGCCGGGTGTCGTCGCCGTAGACGCCGGTCTCGTCGCCGCGGATGCCGTACCAGACCTGGAAGCGGGCCACCGCCTCGGTCAGGGTGGCGTCGTAGCTGCCGTTGGTCGAGCCGTGGTCATACACGTTCGGGATGCGCAGCAGGCGTTGCTGGAGGTCGGTCACCTCGGCGCCGGCGGCTCCTTCGCGGAGGGTGCCCGGGCCGTCGGGGTCGGTGGCGGCCGAGGAGGTGGGCGTGGGCGTGGCGGAGGTGGGCGCGGACGGGAGGGCCGGTTGGCCCGCCGCACTGGCGTCGCTGCGGTCGGGCAGCAGGAAGGCGCAGCCAAAGCCGAACAGGGCCGCCGCTGCGACGGCGCCCACGACGGCGGTGCGACGCAGGCCGGGCACACGGCCGACGGGAACGGCGCCCCGTGCGGGGTGGTGGTCGCTCGCAGTCGGGTGGCCGACGGAGGTCACCTTCCCGTTGTCCGCGACAGGAGGCAGTTCCTGCGTCTCCGCCTCGACACGAGGCAGCGGCACCACTTCATAGTCCCCGGTAGGGTCCCGGCGTTCCTGATACGCCCCGGTCTGCTCCCGGAACTCCCTGATCAGCTCCGCGAGGGCGTCGGTGTTGCGCGGGCGCAGCACCCGGACCGGTTCGAGGGGCGGGCCGTCGGGTCGCTCGGGCGGCTGCCCGCGATCGGTCGGCTTCGGCATACAGCGTCTCCTCCCGTCCCCTCCGCAGGGACCTCCGGCATCCCCCGGGGAGTGATACGCACCTGCCGCACGAGGAGTTCAGTCCGTGCGCGGTTCCGCGGCGAGGAACCGGTGCAGGGATGCCTTCATCGCCGTGACGAAGGTGTCCCTTTCCTTGTCGCTCAGGGCGTCCAGGGACAGGTAGGGGTTGAGATCCTCCAGCTCGACGAGCAGGAGCTGCCCGTCCGGGGCACGGCAGGCGTCGACCCGCTGGATGCCGTGGTCGATGCTGTTCCAGTCGATGAACCGCCGGGCGAAGGCCAGGTCCTCGGCGGTGGGTTCGTACGGTTCCAGCTGCCAGCGCCGGTCGGGGTGCGGAGCGTAGAGGGCGTACTGGACGGCGTCGTCGACGAAGTAGAAGGACACCTCGTAGGCGAAGTCGACGCACGGCTGCACCAGGACCTCCCCGTCGACCAGGTCGCGCACACCGTCCGCGGACACGATCCGCAGACCCACGGAGTCGGCACCGAGCTTCGGCTTGACGACGTACCGGTCCGTTTCGGGCAGCCGGTGCAGATCCTCCGGGCGGTCGACGGTGGGGATGACCGGGTACCCGGCGGCGCTCAGGTCGAGCAGGTACTGCTTGCCGGCCATGTCGGCCTTGCCGGAGAGCGGGTTGTAGACGCGGGTGCCGTCGGCGACCGCCCGCTCGCGGAACGCCTCGTACGCCTCCTGGTGGCCCAGGACCGGACCGCTGTTGCGGACGACGACGCCGTCGAAGGCGCCCATCAGCGCGGCCGCGTCCCGCGGATGGCACAGGGCGAGGTCGAAGTCCTCGCGCAGGCGGGAGGTGAGGAAGATGTCCTCGTCGCAGTAGCGCCGCCCGCGCGCCTGGTAGGCCAGGTCGGTGACGTACAGAAGGCGGGGACGGGCGAGTGACACGCGGGCTCCTCGGCAGTGCGGAATGCCGATCGTATGCGACGCGCGTTCGACGAATGTACGGAGGACACCGTAAGCGCAGAGAGCACTGAGTTCCCCCCAAATGATGCACTGAGTGCCATCAGCCCCGGTCAGATGCTACTTTCCCGTCCATGAGCTCCAGCAGCGCAGCGCCCACGCCCCGTCGCGGTGACAAGGCGCAGGCGGCGGCCGCTAAGCCGCCCATGCGGGACGCGCTGGTCGCGGCGGCCTTCCAGCTGTTCCTGGAGCGGGGATACGAGCAGACCACGGTCGACGACATCGTGGCGCTGGCCGGGGTCGGACGGCGGTCCTTCTTCCGCTACTTCCCCTCGAAGGAGGACGTGGTCTTTCCCGACCACGAGCGGTGCCTGGCCGACATGACGGAGTTCCTCGCGGCCGGCGACGACGGGGACGAACCGGTGGGCCGGGTCTGCGACGCGGCCCGGCTGGTGCTCCGGATGTACGCCGAGAACCCGACGTTCTCCGTGCAGCGCTACCGACTCACCAAGAAGGTGCCCGGCCTGCGCGCGTACGAACTGTCCGTGGTGTGGCGCTACGAGCGGGCCCTCGCCGAGTATCTGCGGGGCCGGTTCGCCGGCCGGCGCGACGGGACCCTGCGGGCCGACGTGATCGCCGCCGCCGTGGTCGCGGCGCACAACAACGCGCTGCGCTCCTGGCTGCGTTCGGACGGACAGGGCGACGCCGACACCACGGTCGACCACGCCCTCGGATACGTCCGGTCCGCCTTCGGCGACCCGCCCGCGTGCCCCGGCCCCGGCGGCGAGCGGCCCGAAGACGTGGTGGTCGTGGTCTCCCGGCGCGGGGCGCCGCTGTGGCGGGTCGTCCAGGAGATAGAGACCACGCTCGGTCGCGACTGAACCCGGCACCCGGACGCGCACACCCACTCGATGTTCCGAGATGAGGGGTACGGAGTGCCTTTACGAGTGGCACTGAGTGCCATACCCTGAGGGCGTGCACGGTGGCACGGCCAACCGGGCACGTGCGTGCACGGTAACCCGCGCACGCGGATTCCGGCCGAGTGCAGGGAGTTGACCAGCGTGTACCACCCCTCAGGAAGCGTTGTTCGTCAGACAGCCGGCTCCGCGACGGGCCTCCTGGATCCCGGAGTTCCGGATCGCAGGAGCGAGGACACGGACGCCATCCTCTTCCAGCGCTGCACCTGGTGCGGCACCGCCATGTACCACCGGCTGCTGTGTCCGGTCTGCCAGGGCAGCGACCTGCGCACGGAGCGCAGTGAGGGCGCCGGAACGGTCCGGCACTCCTCGGTGGTGCACCGCAACACCCCTGCTGCGCGGAACGTGTCCCTGATCGAGATGGCCGAGGGCTTCGTCGTGCGCGGCCGCGTCATGGGCCCGCCGATCGGCATCCACAGCGGGGACCGGGTCCGGCTGTCCACCGCGAAGGACCCGGTCCGGGGCGAGCCGGTCTTCCAGCTGGTCGACGAGCCCTACCGGGCCTGGAGCTGACGAGGACCGCACCTCCCCGCCTCACTCCTCCCCCACCCCGGGCACCAGCTCCCGCACCGCCACCGGCCGCCCCGTCTCGAAGCACCGGTTGGCGGCCAACCCGACCGCCAGCGCGAGCGCCCCGTCGCGCTCGGTGGCCGTCGGATGCCCCTCGGCGCCGAGGTCGGCAGGCGCACCCCCGTCCACGCTCCCGAACAGCGCGTCGAGCATGCGCGGGTCACCCCCGCCGTGGGCCTCGTGGGCGGTCTCGAGCGGGACGTCGACCGGGGGCCGCCACAGTGGGCGCAGGGTGAGGCGGGCCCCGCCCGCGTGTTCGGCGGCGGTGTCGCCGTGCAGCGCACCACTGCCGGAGGTGATCCGGATCCGGGGCGGCTGCCAGCGGCTCTCCTCCACCTCGAGTTCCAGGCGGCCGGCGCTGCCGTTGAACATGACCCGGTAGCCCTCCCACGGGGAGTAGGCGGTCAGGTGGTACGTCATGGTCGCGCCGCGGGTGTAGCGGACGAGGACCGCCATGTCGTCCTCGATGGTGACGGGGCCGTCGAAGACGTTGCGGTCGCGGAGGTAGCCGTCGTCCTGCTCGGCGTCCAGGTAGAGAGCGCGCAGGGTGTCGTCGGCCGCGAGGTCCAGGGCGAAGGGGTCGTCGGCGGCGGGGGCGGCGCCGTGGGCGCGGTCGTAGGCGCGGCGCAGTCCGTGGCGTTCGCCCGCCTCACGGCCGTAGAAGCCGAGCCGTCCGTAGCCGAAGACCTCCTGCGGCCGGTCGGCGAGCCACCAGTTGACCAGGTCGAAGTGGTGGCTCGACTTGTGCACCATGAGGCCGCCGCTGTGCTGTTTCTCCCGGTGCCAGCGGCGGAAGTAGTCCGCCCCGTGCCCTACGTCGAGCAGCCACTCGAAGTGCACGGACAGCACCTCGCCGATCGCGCCCTCGGCGAGCAGGGCCCGGACCTTCTCGTGCACCGGGTTGAAGCGGTAGTTGAAGGCGACGGTCAGGGTGTTGCCGGTCTCCCGGACCGTGTCGAGGATGCGGGCGCAGCGCTCGGCGTCGACGGTCATCGGCTTCTCGGTGACCACCCGGCAGCCGGCTTTCAGGGCCGGGACGACGTAGCGGTCGTGTGCGGCGTCGATGGTGGTGACGACGACCTCGTCGATGTCCTCCTCGGCGAGCAGGTCGGCGAAGCGGCCGGGTTCCCACTGGGTGGCGGCGGGTTCACCGGCCTCGGTGAGCAGCCGGTTGTGGAAGGCCATCCGGGTCGGGCTGGGGTCGCAGAGGGCGGCTACGCGGTGGCCGGGGCGTTCGGCGAGGGCGCGGGTGAACATCTGGGCGCGGTGGCCGGTCCCGACGACGGCCGCGCGGTGGTGGGCGGTTCGGCTCATGGAAAGCGCTTCCCCCACCACGGTCCCGACTAGTCCTGCGCGCCCTGCTGGCTTGATCGCATCGCTCGGCTCCGGTCATTTCCCCTTCACAGACAACCCACAGCCCCCTCCCTCCCGTCCTTTGTGACGCGAGAGGCGCCCGGGACCAACGAGACGCCTGCGCTTGGGTTTTGAGGAGGGGAACCATTGATCCGTGCCCGGCGAATATGTGTGACCGCCGTGGCGGTGCTGGCGGCCCTGGCGAGCTCGCCAGGACTGGTACAGGCCCAACAGCCGCCCGAGGCGGGGCGGCCGACCGCGCAAGCCGAGAACGGGCTGCCGCCGGGCTGGCGGCTCACCGGTCAGGGCGAGGCGCGTGAGCTGGTCTGGCGTGCGCCGAAGACCGTGCCCATGGGGGACGCGCGCGTCGAGTTCCATGCCGAGGGCCGGCTGCTCGGGGTGCCGCAGGCCGGGAAGGACGGCCGGACGTTCCGGCTGGACCTCGGCGAGGCCCGCTCGGAGGAACTGACCGACCTTCAAGTCCTGGCCGGAGGAAGACGGTTGGACGCGAAGGAGACCGACGGGGCCGCTCGGCCGCGGGAGCGGGACTCCCGTGCCGCCGAAGAGCCGCCAGCCCCGCTGCCGGCCGGCGGTGTCGACCCCGGCAAGCCCGGCTCGTACCGCACGGTCACCGGCGAGTACGACCTCGACCCGGTGAAACTGCCCGGGTTCCCCGCCCCGGTCGAGATGCGTGCCGAAGTGGTGGCCCCGCAGGGCGCCACCGGCAGCCGCCCGCTCGCACTGTTCCTGCACGGCCGGCACTCCACCTGCTACAAGCCGGGCGCCGAGGACGACGTGACCGGCGACTGGCCCTGCCCGGCCGGTACGAAGCCGATCCCCAGTCACAAGGGATACCTGCGCGACCAGCAGCTCCTGGCCTCCCAGGGCTATGTCACGGTGTCGATCTCGGCGAACGGCATCAACGCCCAGGACTCGGACGCCGAGGACGCCGGTGCGCAGGCGCGCTCGTCGCTGGTACGGCAGCATCTCGCCCGCTGGGCCGACTGGTCGGCCCGCCCGTCCACCGCCCCGGCCGTCGTACGCGAGGCGCCGAAGGCGGACCTCTCGCGCGTCCTGCTCGTCGGCCACTCGCGTGGCGGGGAGGGCGTGAACCGGGCAGCCATGGACAGCCTCTACCCGCCGCCCGCCGCCCAGGACGGCTATCGGGGCCCGGTGCGCTGGAAGGTGCGCGGCACCGTGCTCATCGGACCGACCATCTTCGGCCAGAATCCGGTCGCGGACGTGCCGTCGGTGACGATCCTGCCGGGCTGCGACGGCGACGTGTCCGACCTCCAGGGCGAGGTCTACGTCGACGGAACACGCGGCGTCAGCAAGGGCACCGCGCTGCACAGCGCCGTCTACATGGTCGGCGCCAACCACAACTACTTCAACAGCGAGTGGACCCCGGGCCAGGCCGAGGCGCCCGCCTGGGACGACTTCTCGGACGACGAGGAGGCGCCCGACCCGGTGTGCTCACCGAGCGCCGCGACCCGGCTGACCGCCGACCAGCAGCATCAGGCGGGGGCCACCTACATCGCCGCCGCGGCCCGGCTGTTCGTCGGCGGCGACGACCGGGTGCTCCCGTTGCTCGACGGCTCGGGCAGGCGGGCGCCCTCGGCGGACCCCGCCCGTGTCCTGACCCACGCGGTCGGTGCGCGCCGCGGTGCCGGACTCCTGCCGGACGGCCCGGTGACGGTGACCGGCGCCGAGCTGTGTTCGGCGATCGACCCCGACCCGGCCGTCGCCTGTCTGGACCCCGAGGCCGCCGGGTCCTCGCCGCACTTCGCATGGTGGGAGACGCAACGGGAGACCGGCCGCCGCGCGGTCGCGCTGAAGTGGTCGACGCCGGGTACGGCGGCGCGCGTCAGCCCCGCCGAGCCGCTCTCCCTCGCCGCTTCCAAGGACCTGGCGCTGCGGGTCTTCGTGCCGCCGAACACGACCGGCACGAAGCTCGACGTCGCCGTCACCGACGCCTCGGGACGCCGGGCCGCACTCGGGCAGGTACAGGTGGACGGGCTGCCCGGCAGCGACCGCACCTCCTCGTACTGGGCGCGCGAGGTCCGCGTCCCGCTGACCGCCGCCGCCCGGGCCGGTCTCGACCTGAAGCACGTCAAGTCCCTTGAGCTGAACCCGCGTTCGCAGTCGGGGCAGGCCTGGCTCATGGACGCCTGGGGCTGGGCCCCCGGCACTCCGGCGGTGAAGCCGGCGGCGCTGCCACGCGTCGACATCGGCCGCACGATCGTCCAGGAGGGCGACTCCGGCACCCGCACCTACCGGGTCCCGGTCGAGATCTCCGGGCGCGGCAGCGGCCAGGTCCGCGTGTACGTCCTGGACCCGGACACCGGTCTCGGCACGGACAAGCTGGTGACGGTCCGGCCGGGCAGCAACGCCATCGACGTACCGGTCGAGGTGAAGGGCGACACGCGCTTCTCCTACGACGTGCAGCACGACATCGTCGTCAAGGCGGTGCGCAACGCGGTGGTCGGCTCCCACCGGGGCGGGGTCACCGCGCAGAACGACGACCCCGAGCCCGTGGTCACCCTGACGCCGGTGACGGACCGGGTGGCCGAAGGGGAGACGCTGACCTGGCGGATGTCCGTGGCCGAGGCGGCGGACGTGGAGATCTGGCAGCCGGTGCGGGTGCTCGGTGTCCTGGAGGGCGCCGAGTTGTCCACCAAGGACGTGGATCCGCAGTGGCTCCTGGACTACTCCGGTGACTCGCCCGACCCGGAGCGCCCGCTGTCCGAGGCGAACCTGTGGGTGTGGATGGAGATCCCGGCCGGGACCACCAGCGTCGAATTCACCGTGCCGACGGTGCGGGACCAGGTGGCCGAGCCGACCGAGTCGATGCGCCTGGCGCTGACCGACTGGGACGCCGAGCCGCTGCCGGACCGTCCGGTGCTGACGGGCACGGTGCTGGACGCGTCGTAACCCGCTCACGTGCGGGGGCACGGGCCGCCCGGCCCGTGCCCCCATACGTCACAGCGTCACGCGGATCCCGACGGTCCCGTCCAGTCCCCGGCGCAGTCGGCTGCCGAGCAGGCTGAGGCGGCCGACGATGCCGTACTTGCGTGCGAGGAGCCTGCGGTAGCGGGCGGTGGTCTCCGCGTCGGTGATCTCGGCGGTGGCGGGCACCTGGTCGCCGGTCGGGTTGCCGCGCAGGTCGCAGGGGCCGACCAGGACGTCACCGCGCGCCCGGATCCGCTTCACCTTCCAGGCGTCGGCTGCCGACCAGGCGCCGAGCGTGTCCCCGTCCCGTACCACCCACACCGGGGTGGCGACCGGTGTGCCGTTCTTGCGGTAGCTGGTGAGCAGCAGGTACTTGCCCGCGCCGAGCCGCTCCAGCGGCGTGTCGTCCATGGCGGGCAGTCTAGGCAGCCCACAGCACTCCGGGGAGGGCGGGGCACAGCCCGAAATACCGCGCCGCCCCGCCGCCGAGCGTGCACGCATCAGCGCAGCGCCGCCGCCATCCGCCGTACGCCCTCCTCGATGATCTCCGACGAAGTCGCCAGATTCAGGCGTACGTGTCCGGCGCCGCCGGCGCCGAACGGGAGACCGGAGTTGAGCGCGACCCGGCCGCGCCGCAGGAAGACGTCCGCCGGGTCGTCGCCGAGATCCAGTGCACGGCAGTCGAGCCAGGCCAGGTACGTGGCCTCGCCGGGGCGGTACCCGATCGCGGGCAGGTGCTCGGCCAGCAGGCCGGCGAGCAGGCGTCGGTTGTCGTCGAGGCCGGTGAGCAGGGCGTCCAGCCAGGCGGTCCCGTCGCTGAGGGCGGCGGTGTGGGCGATGACGCCGACGTGGCTGGGGCCGTGCCCGACCTCCTCGGGCAGCCGGGCGAGGTCGGCGGCGGCCGCGGGGCCCGCGACGGCGAGCGCGGCCTTGAGACCGGCGAGGTTCCACGCCTTGGACGCCGACATCAGGGACAGGCCGCTCTCGCCGCCCGGCACGCTCAGGTACGGCACGAAGTCCACGCCCTGCGTGACGAGCGGCGCGTGGATCTCGTCGGCGACGACCCGCACGCCGTACCGGTCGGCGAGGGCCGCCACTGCGGTCAGTTCGCCGGCGGTGTGCACGGCGCCGGTCGGGTTGTGCGGGCTGCACAGGAGGTGGGCGGCCCGGCGGCCGCCCTCGACCGCCTGCCGGAAGCTGTCCTCCAGGATGCCGAGGTCGAGGCGCCCGTCCGGGCCGAGCGGGGCTTCGACGACCTGTCGGTCCATGTGGTCGACGAACTGGAAGAACGGCGGATAGACGGGCGGGTTCACGACGACCGGGTCGCCGGGTCCGGTGACCAGCTTGATCATTTCGACCACGCCGAGCATCACGTCCGGAACGATCGCGGTGCGTTCCACCGCGAGCCCGTCCCAGCCCCACCGTTTGCCGGCGAAGGCGGCGAGCGCCTCGGCGTACGCGGTACCCGCGGGGTAGCCGGTGTCCCCGAGTTCGAGGGCGTCGGTGACCGCGCGGACCACGGGCCGGGCGAGCGGGACGTCCATCTCGGCGACCCACAGGGGAAGGACGTCCTCGGGGTAGGTGCGCCATTTCATGCTCGTACGGCGTCGGAGGCGGTCGAGGGTGAGCGCGCGCAGGGGATTCGGTTCACCGGACGTTTCGTGCGGGATCCTGGTCATGGGGCACAAGATAGGGGGCTTTGGTGTGACCTGGAATCGTGAGGTGGCCTGCGACGAGTCGGGGTCGGACGGCGAGAACCTCACCGGCGGGAACACCGACGTGTTCGCGCACGCGAGTGTGCGGCTGTCCGTGGAGTCGGCCGCCGGGTATGTGGAGGAGATACGGGACCGGATCCGCTCGCCCGCCGAGGAGTACAAGGCGAACCATCTGCTGCGGGAGAAGCACCGGGCCGTACTGGAGTGGCTGCTCGCGCCCGTCGGCCCGATCCACGGCCACGCGCACGTGCATCTCACCGAGAAGACGTTCTTCGTCGTGGACCGGGCCGTCGACCTGCTGCTCGGCGAAGGCGAAGGCGAAGGCGACGGCGACGGCGACGCGTCAGGCGAGGCCGTCACGCTGTTCCGGGAGGGGCGGCGGACCTTCGGGGCCGAGCGGTGGCGCGAGTTCCTCGCGGCGGCCAACCAATTGCTGCGGGTCAGGAACGACGGCGCGCCCCAGGAGCCCGTGGACACCTTCTTCCGGAGCGTGGACGGCCTGCGGCGCGCGGAACCCCGTCCGCCCGTGGCGGGCATCCTCGACCGTCTCGCCGCGACCCGCTCCCGCGCCGACGCCTACCGGGCGGTCGTCACCGGCGGCCCCACGCTGATCCCGGTCCTCAATCCCCTGCTGCCGGCCATCGTCGCCACGGCCGCGCACTGGAGCGCGGACGGCCGGCCCGTCCGGCTGGTGCACGACCGCCAGAACATGCTGACGCCGGAGCGCATCGCGTGGATCGAGGAGACGGCCCGGCGGGCCGGGGCCGGCCTCGACGGGTTTCGGCTCGTGGTCGCGCGGGAGGATCCGCGGGTGCAGTTCGCCGACTTCCTCGCCGGTGTCGCCCGCAGGATCGCCTCGGACGAGTTGAACGGACGCGGCGATCCCGTGCTCACCGCGCTGCTGCGCCCCTACGTCGACACGGCGTCCGTGTGGGGCGACGCGCCCAGCTGGGCGCGGCTCGGGCCGGCGCCGGGTGGCGCACCGGTCGACTCCGGCGTCCGGTCCGCCGGATGACGCCTGTCCACGCGCCTGTCGACGCGTCGGTCGGCGCGCCTGTCGACGCCGGTCGGGCAGGGACCCGGCCTCGGCGGATTCGGAGAGATCGCCCGTGCCGTGAACATGCCGGTCCCCGGCCACGTATGGATGGTGGGCGCTCAACGACCGGAGGGCCCCGCGGTGTTCACACCGCGAGTTCGGGTTCGGGAGCCATGCATGAGGCACGCACGACGACGGGTCGTCCGGCGAGTGACACGGCTGGCGGCCGTCGGCGGACTCCTCCTGGGAGGCACGATGGTGACGCGGGCCATGGCGAGCGAGCCGCCCGCCGCCTCGGCCGTCCCGCGGACGTACGCCCAGGAGTCCACGGACACCGGGGCCGGGCTCGTCTCGCGGCTCGGCAGTTCCCGTACGGCGGGCACCTGGATCGGTGACGACGGCCGGCCGGTCGTCGCGGTCACCGACAAGGAGGCCGCCGCCGAGGTCCGGCGGGCGGGCGCCGAGGCCAAGGTCGTCTCGCACAGCATGAACGAGCTCAAGTCGGCGACGACGACGCTGCGTTCGGCACCCCGGGTGACCGGCACGGCCTGGGCGATGGACTACCGGACCAACCAGATCGTGGTACGAGGGGACAGCACCGTCTCGGCCGACGACTGGTCCCGGATGACGCAGGTCGCGGACGGCATCGGCACGTTCGTCCGCATGGAACGCACCGAGGGCACGTTCACCCCACGGCTCAACGGCGCGCTGCCGCTCCTGTCGACCGCCGGACGCTGTTCGGCCGGCTTCAACGTGACCGACGGGCAACGCGACTTCATCCTCACCGCCGGGCACTGCGGACCCACCGGTTCCGTCTGGTTCTCGGACACCGGCGGCAGGGAGCAGGTGGGCAAGACGGTCACGCAGAGCTTCCCGGGCAATGACTTCTCCCTGGTGCAGTACGCGAACGGCAAGGCCGGCGACGGTGCCGCCGTGGTGGCCATCGGTGACGGCAAGGGCGTGCAGATCACGGGCGCGGCCGATCCGTCCGTCGGCCAGCGGGTGTTCCGCAGCGGCAGTACGAGCGGGCTGCGCGACGGCCAGGTGACGGCGCTGAACGCGACGGTGAACTATCCCGAGGGAACGGTCACCGGCCTGATCGAGACGAACGTGTGCGCCGAACCCGGCGACAGCGGGGGGCCGTTGTTCTCCGAGGGCGTCGCGCTCGGCGTGACCTCGGGCGGCAGCGGGGACTGCCAGTCGGGCGGTACGACGTTCTTCCAGCCGATCACCAAGGCCCTGACCGACCTCGACGTCCAGTTGCTCGTGGCGGCCCCTGCCGCGGGCGGCAGCGCGGCACCCTCGCCGACACCGTCGGCCTCGGCCACGCAGAGCGCGATCGCGCCCGGTGCGGCCACCCCCGGGGCGTCGGCTCCGGTGGCGGGCGGTACGGCGGGCGAGCCGCTGCTGTCCCGGCTCACCGACCCCAGGAATGTCGGTCCCGGGCTGCTGGTCATCGCGGGCAGCCTGGTCGCGTTGGTGGCCACCCGGTACATCCGGGCGGAGCAGGACCGCAAGGCGTATCGGCGGTACTACTCGGCGACGTGGGGCTGACCGGCCGGGACTCCCGAGGGGGCTCATCCGAGGGTCAGCAGCACCGTGGCCACGGCTGCCCCCAGCAGACCGGCCGTCTGTCTCCGGGTGACCTTCTCGTGCAGCAGGGCGAGGCCGAGGACGACCGGGAGGGCCGGATAGAGGGAGGCGAGCACCACGGCGACGGCCAGCAACTGCCGTTGGGCGGCGAGCAGATACAGCACGAGTCCAAGGGCCGCCCCCGCCCCGACCAACAGCGCCTCGGCGCATCGCCCCGGCGGTATCCGCAGGCGCCCGGCATGCCGTACCGCGCCGGGCAGCAGGACGAGGACGGCGGCGACCCGGCCCGCGGCCACCGGCCACAGCCCGCTCGTCGCGTCCGCCTGGGCGAGGGCGATGTACTGCACGGCGACGCCCGCACTGGCGAGCAGGCCGTCCGCCACTCCCCCGCCGCCGTCCCCGTCACCCCCGGCCACCAACCAGAGCGCGGGCACCGTCACGGCGATGCCCACCCAGGCAAGCGGCGTCGGCCGGTCGCCGAGAAGCAGCACCCCGCACAGCACGGACAGCGCGACCCCCGTGACCGCGCTCACCGGCACCACGACGCTCATCGCGCCGCGGCTGAGCCCCCTGTTGAGGCAGTGCATGGCGGTGCCGCTGCCCACGCCGGACAGCGCACCCCACAGGAGATCCGCCGACCGGACGCCGTCGGCGGGAAGCAGGAGGGCTGCCGCGAGGGCCAGCAGCAGGCCGCCGATCTGGCCGAGGAAGGTGACCGCGGCGAAGTGGGTACGCCGGGACAGCAGCCCGCCGGCGAAGTCGACGATGCCGTAGCAGACGGCCGAGGCCAGTGCCAGAAGAGGGCCCATCCTGTCGGGGGTGCCCCCGGACGGCGCCATGAGTCATGGCGGGCTGCGTCGGGATGCCGGGCCCAGCGGCCCGGCTCGGAACGTAGCGGCAGGATTTCGGAAGGCAGCGGTGGTACTCGGGAAACGGCGGTGGGATTCAGGAGGTGACGGCGGGGTCTTCGAGGAGCGCTCAGGCTGCTTCCGCCGACTGCGGGGCCGCGGCGGCCCACTCCATGACGAGCCGCCGGTACTCCTCGCGCTGCTCGCCGTTCAGTGTCCCGCCCGACCGGAGCCACAGGGCCCTGATCTCCTCGTTGACCTCGTCAGCCGATCGTTCGGTAGCGGGTTCAACACTGGTGGACATGATGTGAAGCATACGGCTCCGGACGTGAAGGCCACGTGAGTAATCGTGAGCTAAGTGGACATTCCGGACCGTGTTGCTGATCACGTCCATCCGTCAAAACCCGTGTCCCAGTTCACACTTCGCCCGCTCCCAGCACCAGCACCTGGATCGCCAGTACGGCGGCGCCTCGTGCCCAGTCGTGAAAGTCGGACACCTTGGTCTCCAGGCCGATCGGGGCGGCGAGCGGGTGGCGGTGGGCGCGGATCGTGTCGTCGACCGTCTTGCCGGCCACGTCCATCAGTCCGACGCCCTCGCCGGCGAGCAGGATCTTCTGGGGCATGGCGAAGTTGGCGATCTGGGCGACCAGGGTGCCCAGGGCACGCGCAGCCTCGTCGATGACGCGGGCGGGCATGGACTCCCCGGCGGCGGCGAGGGCGAGGATCTCCTCGTAGGTGTGGTCGCGGCCGGTGGCGGCCTGGACCTGGTAGCGGATGTTGGGGATGGTCAGCAGGGAGACGGCGCTGCCGCGTTCGCCGTCGAGGGTGAGAGGGCCGTAGGGGTTCACGATCCAGTGCCGGCCGAAGCCGCGGTCCTCCTCGGCGTTCGGCACGCGCCTGCCGCCCAGGACGAGGCCGTAGCCGATGCCGGCGCCGATGGTGAGGACGACGAACCGGTCGAGGCCGCGTCCGGCGCCGAACCAGGTCTCGGCCTCGACGAAGGCGGCGACGTCGTTCTCGACGACCACCGGCAGACCGGTGCGCTCCTCGACGAGCTCGGCCAGCGGTACCTCGCGCCAGTGCAGGTACGGGGACTCCCCCACCACGACCCGGTCCTGGACCAGGCCACCGACTCCGATGCCGACGCCCGCGATCCGGGGGTGGACCCGGGCGAGCTCGCCGGTCATCTCGGCCAGCAGGTCGGCGACCCGGGCGGGGTCGTGGGTGGTGAGCGGCCGGTCGTGGCGGGCGACGATGTCGCTGCGGAGGGTGGTGACGACGCCGTAGACCATGTCCTCGGTGATCTTGAAGCCGAGGAAGGAGCGGGACTCGGCGACGATGCCGAGGGGTTGCGAGGGGCGCCCCTGGCGGACCTCCACCGAGGTGCCCGCCTCGGGGACCTCGACCAGCAGGCCGGACTCGATGAGCGGCTTGGTCAGCCGGGTGAGGCTGCCCGCCGAGAGGTCGAGGCGCCGGGCGAGCTCGGTGCGCGACAAGGGGCCGTGAACGAGCACCTCGATCGCCACCGAGCGTTCGCCGGAGCTCAGAGGAAGCCAGCTGGCGGCACCTGCGGTCATGTAGGTAAGACTCCCACAGAGATTTCTTTCGCCGTAAAAGCAATGGGGCCACTCTACGGCGTTCCGGGCGTCTTGGAAAAGATGTTTGCACGGCTCTTGACGGCTGGATTCTTCCGCAACAAAAGTAAGTGGCCCGAGGACGAGCCGCCGCAGACGAGGGAGTCTCCCGATGACTATCGCCTCCAGCAGCCCTCCGTCGCGCCTGCCAGTGGGCAGCGTCGAGGGGGCACGGACCAAGCCGAGGACAAAACGAGCGGGGGCCGGTGAGAACCGGGGCGACGGGCGTCTGGCCGCGGTGTTCATCGCGCCGGCGCTCCTGGGTTTCGTGGTCTTCCTGCTCTGGCCGACGCTGCGGGGCATCTACCTGAGCTTCACGCGCTACAACCTGCTCACGCCGGCGGAGTGGGTGGGCCTGGACAACTACACGCGGATGGTCCAGGACCCGATCTTCTGGGACTCCCTGACGGTCACCGTCGAGTACGTGATCATCAACATCGGTGTGCAGACGGTCTCGGCCCTCGCCATCGCCGTACTGCTCCAGCGGCTGACGCAGTCGGCACTGCTGCGCGGCATCGTGCTCACGCCGTATCTGATGTCGAACGTGGTCGCGGGCATCGTCTGGCTCTGGATCCTGGACACCCAGCTCGGCATCGGCAACGAGATCATCGCGGCGGTCGGTGCTGACCGGATCCCGTTCCTGGCGGACGAGACGTGGGCGATCCCGACGATCGCCCTGATCAATGTGTGGCGGCACGTCGGCTACACCGCGCTGCTGCTGTTCGCGGGGCTGCAGGCCATCCCCGGCGACATGTACGAGGCCGCGCGGGTGGACGGCGCGAGCGAGTGGCGGATGTTCTGGCGGATCACGATGCCGCTGCTGCGGCCGGTCCTGGCGGTCGTGCTGATCATGACGGTGATCGGATCGTTCCAGGTGTTCGACACGGTCGCCGTGACGACCGGCGGCGGACCGGCGAACGCCACCAACGTGCTCCAGTTCTACATCTACGGCGCCGCCTTCGGCCGCTTCCAGTTCGGCTACGCGTCCGCGATGTCCGTGGCCCTGCTCGTGGTCCTGAGCGCGATCACCGTCATCCAGTACCGGCTCACCCGGGCCGGCCAGTCCGACCTCGGCTGAGCGGAAGGAGTCCGACATGGCCACAGTGACCGCCCCGACGACACAGACACTGGAACGACCCCTCAGGCGCCGGCCCTCCCCCGGGCGGATCGCGGCCTGGGCGGTGATGGCCGCGATCGTGCTCATCACCCTGCTGCCGTTCTACTGGATCCTGCGCACCGCGCTGTCCTCGAACCCCGGGCTCGCCGCCAACCCGACCGACCCGCTGCCGGTCGACGTGACCACCGGCGGTTTCGAGCGAGCGCTCGGCCTGCAGTCGACCCAGGAGGCGATCGCCCAAGGCGGTGCGGGCGGCGGGCTGAAGTTCTGGCGCTATCTGCTCAACTCGCTGATCGTCTCGACCCTTGTCACCGTCTGCCAGATCTTCTTCTCCGCCATGGCCGCCTACGCCTTCGCGCGGTTGCGCTGGCGCGGCCGGGACAAGGTGTTCGCGCTGTTCCTCGCCGGGCTGATGGTGCCGACCATCTTCACGCTGCTGCCGAACTTCGTACTCATCAAGGAACTCGGCCTGGTGGACACGCTGCTCGGGATCTCCCTGCCGACGATGTTCATGACGCCGTTCGCGGTGTTCTTCCTGAGGCAGTTCTTCATGAACATTCCGAGGGAGGTCGAGGAGGCCGCCCTCCTCGACGGCGCCGGGAAGGTGCGGATCTTCTTCCGGGTGCTGCTGCCGATGGCGTCCACACCGGTCCTGACCCTGGCCGTACTGACGTACATCACCTCTTGGAACGACTACTTCTGGCCACTGATGGTGTCCTACAGCGACAGCTCTCGCGTGCTGACCGTGGCCCTGGCCATCTTCCGGGCGCAGACCCCGCAGACCGGCATCGACTGGTCGGGCCTGATGGCGGCCACGCTCATCGCCGCCCTGCCGATGCTCGTGCTGTTCGGGTTCTTCGCGCGCCGCATCGTCGGGTCCATCAGCTTCACCGGAATCAAGTAAGGGGACCGGCATGCGAATTCGTACGGTCGCGGCACTGACCGGAGCACTGGCGCTCTCCCTGGTGAGCGGATGCGCCCAGGGCGCCGGCACGGGGGCGTCGGCGAACACGGTGACGTACTGGCTGTGGGACGCCAACCAGCTGCCCGCCTACCAGGCGTGCGCCAAGGGTTTCGAGAAGCAGAATCCCGGGCTGAAGGTGAAGCTCACCCAGCTGGGCTGGGACGACTACTGGACGAAGCTGACCGCGGGCTTCATCGCCGGCACCCAGCCGGACGTGTTCACCGACCACATCCAGAAGTTCGGCCAGTTCGCCGACCTCAAGGTCCTGGAGCCGCTCGACGATCTCGGTATCAAGGACGCCGACTACCAGCCGGGCCTCGCCGCCAACTGGATGGGCCAGGACGGCCACCGCTACGGCGCCCCAAAGGACTGGGACACCGTCGCCCTCTTCTACAACCGGAAGATGGCGAACGACGCGGGCCTCACCGCCGGCCAGCTCAACGACCTGGCCTGGAACCCGAAGGACGGCGGCACCTTCGAGAAGGCCATCGCCCACCTGACGATCGACAACAAGGGCAGGCGGGGCGACGAGCCCGGCTTCGACAAGAACAACGTCAAGGTGTACGGCCTGGCCACCAACGGCGGCGGGGACGGCGACGGCCAGACCCAGTGGAGCACCTTCACCGCCTCCGCCGGCTGGTCCTACACCGACAAGAAGCGCTGGGGCACCGACTACCAGTACGACAGCGACACCTTCCAGTCGGTCATCAAGTGGTACTTCGGCCTGGCGAAGAAGGGCTACCTGGCCCCCTTCACCGACTACAACTCCCAGTCCAACCAGGCCAACACGCAGGTCGCCGCGGGCAAGGCGGCCGCCGCCTTCGACGGGGCCTGGATGGTCTCGTCGTACGACGGCTTCAAGGGGCTGGACATCGCCACCGCCGTCACCCCCGTCGGCCCGACCGGCAAGCGGGCCACCATGATGAACGGCCTCGCGGACTCCGTCACCAAGAACGCCCATAACAAGCAGGGCGCGAAGAAGTGGGTGACGTACCTGGCGTCGAACGAGTGCCAGAAGACGGTGGGGAGTTACGGCATCGTCTTCCCGGCCACGCCCGACGGCACGAAGGCGGCGGTGGCGGCGTACAAGAAGAAGGGCATCGACGTCTCGGCGTTCACCGAGCCGGTCGCCGACAAGAAGAACTTCACGACCTTCTCCTATCCGATCACCAACTACGCGGCCGACGTGTACGCGTTGATGCACCCGGCCATGCAGGACGTCTACGGCAACGGCAAGCCCGTGAGCAGCCTCGACGAGACCAACGACCAGATCAATCTGATTCTCGACCAGTGAATCGACCAGTCAATCGACCAGTGAAGGGCACGCCATCCATGACGTTCTCCCTCGGCATCGTCGGCGCCGGACAGTTCTCGGGCCAGTTCGCCAAGCTGTTCCTGGCCCACCCCGGCGTCCGCGACGTCTACGTCACCGACCTGCTCCCCGAACGGGCCGAGCAACTCGCCGCCGCCGAAGGCCTCACCGGCACCTTCCCCTCGTACGAGGCCATGCTGGAGTCGCAGGCCGTCGACGCGGTCGCGATCTTCACCCAGCGCTGGACGCACGGACCGCTGGTCGTCCAGGGTCTGAACGCCGGCAAGCACGTGTACTCCGCGGTCCCGATGGCGATCACTGCCGCGGAGATCGCGGCGATCATCGACGCGGTCAAGGCGACCGGGCTGACGTACATGATGGGTGAGACCAGCCAGTACAACCCGGCGACCGTGCACGCCCGCAACCAGATCGCCGAGGGCGCCTTCGGGCGGATCTTCTACGCCGAGGGCGACTACGTCCACGACATGGATCTCGGGTTCTACGAGGCATACCAGTACAGCGGCGGGGAGGGCTGGAAGGCGACCGCCAGCTACCCCCCGCTGCTGTACCCGACGCACTCGATCGGCGGCGTGCTGGGCGCCTGGCAGACGCACGCGGTGAGCGTGTCGGCGATCGGGGTGGTCGACGACCGCGGTGACGGGGTGTTCGACAAGGACGTCAGCCAGTTCGGCAACGACGTCTCCAACGCGACCGCGCTGTTCGAGGTGGCGGGCGGCGGGTCGTTCCGTACCAACGAGTTCCGGCGGGTCGGCTATCCCTCCCACATAAGGGAGTCGCGTTTCCGGTTCTTCGGGACGGAGGGGAGCATGGAGCAGCTCGCCACGGTCGCCCTGTGGCAGGACAAGAACGGGGTGAAGGACATCAGTGAGCTGCTCGAGCCCAAGCCGACCATGTCTCCTGACGATCCGTCACTTCAGCACATCGCGCCGGACCTGCGGGCCGCGTTCACCTCGGGATCGGCGCCGGTGCACGACCGGGCGCGGCTGCCGCGCGAGTTCGACAACCTGCACAACGGTCACGAGGGCAGCCACCACTTCCTGGTGGACGACTTCGTGACCGCCGTGAACACGCGGACGCTGCCGTCGGTGAACGCGTGGGTGGCCGCCCGCTACACCCTGCCGGGCATCGTCGCGCACGACTCCGCGCGGCAGGGCGGGGCGAGGCTGGAGATCCCGGACTTCGGGGACGCGCCGGGGGCCTGAGCGTCCCGTGCCGGCCGGGTACCTGTGCTGCGTCAGGTGCCCGGCTTGCGGCCGTACACGAAGACGTCGTCGCCCTTCTTCAGCAGCGACCAGTACTTCTTGGCGGAGGTCTTCGTCATGTTGACGCAGCCGTGCGAGCCGGGCGGGTTCCACATGCTGACGCCGACCGAGTGGAAGGCCTGGCCGCCGTCGAAGAACTGGCTGTAGGGCATCGGCACGTCGTAGATGCTGGAGACGTGGTCGATGTTCCGCCAGTAGATCTTCTTCAGGCCGGTGCGGGTCTCGTAGCCGTTGCGGCCGGTGCGGACCGGGACGGGGCCGTAGACGAGCTTCTTGCCGTCCTGGATCCAGCTCAGCTGGAGGGTCAGGTTCACGCAGGCAATGCGGCCCTTGTTGACCGGGCACTTGCCGGCCTTGTTGGGGTTGGTCCCGACGGCCTTCTGCTTCAGCATCAGGTCCATCACGCCCCAGGTGACGGGGCCCGCGTAGCCGGCGTTCGGTGTGATGCCGTGCTTGTTCTGGAAGCCCTGGATGGCCTTGCAGTCGGCGGCGGACTGCTTGCCGTCGACCGGCCGGCCGAGGAACTTCTCCACCTGCTTCTGGTAAGGGCCGGTCTGTGTGGTGCAGCTCGCCGCCTGCGCGGGCGTGGCGCCCAGCGCGAGCGTGAGCGGTACCACCAGTCCGGTGATCCCGAGTGCGACGGCGCCCCGTCTGCGTATGTCCCCCATGGCCTGGCCTCTCCCTGCGTGTGACGTTTCTTCGACTGCTAGACCGGTGTGCGGGGGTGTCGGTTGTAGGGCTGGTCAGGCTGTGACAAAACGGTGAAGTTTCGCGTCCCTTGCCCGACGCCCTCATTTCGGCTCCGGTTCTCTCAGCTTCGGCTCTGGTTCGCCGGCCCTCGGCTCCGGCTCCGTGTGCTGACGCGGGAGTTCCCGGCGGGTGCGGACCGGCGAGAGGAAGACCGGCAGGAAGGCCACCGCCAGGAAGGCTCCGCCCACCCAGAGCGTCGCCCGTACACCGGCCAGTTCACCGAGCAGGCCCGACACGGCGGCACCGATGGCCAGCGCGCCGGTCAGCAGGAAGCGGAACGTGGCGTTCATACGGCCGAGGAGGTTGTCGGGCGTCATCCTCTGGCGCAGGCTCACGCCGAGGACGTTGTCCACGCCGGTCTTGAACATGGCCAGCGTCCAGCCCGCCCCGGCGATCCACAGCCAGGGGCCGGGGCCGATCAGCGGGACCAGGAGTCCGGCGGGCGCCAGGACGAGGCCTCCGAGGCCCAGCGTTCGGCCGTGGCCGAGGCGGGCGGCGAGGGGGCGGGCACACCGGGCGCCGAGCAGGAGGCCGACGCCGCCTGCCGCCCAGTACAGGCCCAACGCGCCTGCGGAGAGGCCGAGTTCCTGCACGAACAGGATCGGCAGCATGGTGTTGACCAGCTGGGAACCGTGGTTGGTGAGGGCCCCGGTGAGAGCGAGCGCGCACAGTTCCCGGTCACCGAGGACGTGCCGCAGGCCCTCGGCGATCTGCGCGGCCAGCCCCGTGTCCCGTGCCGGGCCGGACGGGGCCTCCTTGCCCCGGACGAAGACGAGTTGGACGGCCGAGGCGAGATGGGCGACCGCGTACAGCTGGCCGAGCGTGAGCGCGTCCAGCCACCAGGCGAGCGGTATCGAGGCGAACAGCACGGTACGCGCGAGATCCGCCGCGATCAGCACCCGGCGATGCCGCATCCGGTCCACCCACGCCCCGGCCGGCAGCCCGATGAGCAGGAACGCCAGGGTGCCGAGCGTCGCCAGGGCACCGACCTGTCCCGGGCCCGCGTCCAGTGCGGCGACGGCCGACAGGGGCAGGGCGACGTAGCCGATGTTCGTGCCGAGCTGGCTGAGCGCGGTCGCGGCGAACAAGGCGCGGAAGTCGGCGGTACGCCAAGGGGATTCGGGCTGCACACGAGAACGCTGCCCCGCACGAGGCGTAAGGACAAGTGAAAAGATCTACATGGACACTTAAGCATCTCTACCTAAATGTTCTCACCTCCTTGAACAGCGCGACGGAATCCCGTGTTGACCGCCATGAGTCCGCCGTCGACCGTGAGGGTGGTGCCGGTGATCCAGGACGCGTCGCGCGAGGCGAGGAAGGCGACGGCCGCCGCGATGTCCTCGGGCTCGCCGACCCGGCCCAGGGGGTAGAGGCCGCGCACCGCTTCCAGGTCGTCGTCGCGGCCCTCCCAGGCCGAGGTGCGTACGGTGCCGGGTGCCACCAGGTTGACGCGGACGCCCCGCGCGGCCGCGTGTCCGGCGAGGGTGCGGGTCAGGGACACCAGTCCTGCCTTGGCGGCGCTGTAGGCGTGGTTGCCGAAGTCCTGGAGGCCGTTGACGGAGCCGACGCTGACGATGGCGCCGCGGCCGGAGGCGACCAGATGCGGGAGCGCCGCACGGCAGCAGCGGTAGGCGCCGGTCAGCGTGATGTCGAGGTCGCGCGCCCACTCCTCGTCCGGCTCGTCCTCGAAGAGCGGGACGTCGGGCGTGCAGCAGGCGGCGCTGTTGACGAGGACGTCGAGTGCGCCGAAGGTCCGGACGGCGTACGCGACGGCCGCCTCGACCGCGTCCCGGTCGGCCACGTCACACGGGTGGGCCTCGACGGTGAGCCCTTGTCGGCGCAGGGCGGCGGCGGTCTGCTCCGCCGCGGGCGCGTCCACGTCGGTGACCAGGACCTGTGCCCCTTCCTCGGCGAACCGCCGGGCGATGGCCGCGCCGATGCCGCGGGCCGCGCCGGTGACGAGAACGCCGTATCCCTCGAAGCGCTGTGTGTGCGTCATGGTGCCGAAGGTAGTGCCGGAACGATCAACCGGGCAGGTACCGTGCCGCCATGTCCGCGTTCCTGCGGCAACCACCGGGTCGCCGCCCACCTCGGCAACGACCCGCACCTGCATCCGATGTCCCCGCAGCAGGCGGCTCCGCTGATGGCCGAGGCGACGCAGGCCCGGGATCCGTCCGGGGAGGTGCTGATGGAACGGCAGCGCATCGGACGCGAGGGCTGTTACGCGGCCGTGCGGGAGGATCTGGCGCTGCCGCCGGGGCATGCGGCGCGCCGGCCGCTGCCCTCGGGTGACGCAACACTTCAGCGGTAACCGGTCGTGTCCGCCGGCTTGTCCGCGTCCTGCACCTCGACGAGGTAGCGCCAGGCGTCCGGGCGGCTGCCGTCGAGGTCGGTGAAGCCGTACACCTGGGCGAGCCCGCCGCTGGAGAGGGACTGGCCGTTCCATCGCGCCACGTCGGGGTCTGCGGCGAGGGCGGCCACGGCCCGGCCCACGTAGCGGGGTGTCTCGGAGATGGCGAAGTGCGGGACGCGGGTGGTGGCCTCGCGCCAGTTGTCCTCCCGTACGCCGAAGTTGTCGAGCATCATCTCGGACCGCAGCCAGCCGGGGGTGAGGGCGACGGCGGTGGCGCCGCGAGGTCCGAGTTCGTGGGCGAGGGCGAAGGCCATCCGCAGGACGGACGCCTTGGCGAGGTCGTAGAAGAAGTTGACGCGGTAGGTGTCGCGGTTGTAGTCGGCGGTGCCGTCGGTCATCTCGACCACCAGCCCGCCGGGGTGGCGCAGGAGCAGCGGCAGGGCGCGGTGGCTGGTGATCGCGTGCGTCTCGACGGCGAGCCGGAGCAGTCTCAGGCCCTTGTCGAGGTCGTGCTCCCAGACGGGGGTGTCCCAGGCGAAGAGGGTCTCGCCGCCCCAGATGTCGTTGACGAGGACGTCGAGGCGGCCCTGTTCGCCCGCGATGCGGTCGACGAGGGTGCGGACCTGTGCCGGGTCGAGGTGGTCGGTGGGTACGGCGATGCCGTGGCCGCCGGCCTCGGTGACGAGGTCGGCGGTGTCCTCGATGGTCTCGGGGCGGTCGTACTCGGAGCGGTGGGTGCGGGTGCTGCGGCCGGTGACGTACACCGTGGCGCCGGCCGCCCCGAGTTCCACGGCGATCCCCCGCCCGGCTCCCCGGGTCGCCCCGGCGACCAGTGCGACCCTGTCCTTCAGCTGTTCCGGCATGTCCGGCCTCCCGTTTCCCTGTCCCTGCGATCGCTCTCGGTACGAGGGTGTCGGGTAAGCCGGACATCTTCTGTCGTCTTTCCGGGCGAGGTCACCCGGCTTTCAGGGCGACGTCACCCAGCCGCGCGGAGCGTGGACGAAGTCCCGCAGAGCCGTGCTGCCGGAGACGTACGTCCGAACGCGTCGCCGACGAGGTCGAGCGCCGCCCGTTCGCCGTCGAGGGACGGGCCGGCGGGGGCGCAGCGCGCTTCGTCAGTGGCCACGGGCGATCCACTCCTGAAGGTGCGGGGCCTCCGCCCCGATGGTCGTCGGGTCGCCGTGGCCGGTGAGGACCTTCGTCTCGGGCGGGAGCGCCAGCAGGCGGTCGCGGATCGAGTCGATGATCGTCGGGAAGTGGGAGTAGGAGCGGCCGGTGGCGCCGGGGCCGCCCTGGAAGAGGGTGTCGCCGGTGAAGACGGTGGCGAGGCCCGGGTCGTGGAGGCAGACCGCGCCGGGCGCGTGCCCGGGGGTGTGCAGGACGCGCAGGTCGGCGCCGGCGGCCTCGATGACCTGGCCGTCCTGGAGCCAGGCATCGGGGTCCCGGTCCGGGTGGGTCTGCTTCCACAGCGGCAGGTCGTCGTGGTGGAGCCAGATGGTGGCTCCGGTGCGCTCGGCGAGGGCGGGCGCGGCGTCGATGTGGTCGTTGTGGGCGTGGGTGCACACGATGGCGGTCAGCCGGCGGTCGCCGACGGCCTCGGCGATGGCGTCGGCGTCGTGGGCGGCGTCGATGACGATCACTTCGTGGTCGTCGCCGACGATCCACACGTTGTTGTCGACGTCCCAGGTGCCGCCGTCGAGCGTGAACTGCCCGGAGGTGACGAGGCGTTCGATGCGGGCGGCCATCACAGCACCACCACCGAGCGCAGGACGTCGCCGCCGTGCATCCGCTCGAAGGCCTTCTCCACGTCGGTGAGTCCGATCGTCTCGGTGACGAACGCGCCCAGGTCCAGGCGGCCTTGGAGGTGCAGGTCGATCAGCATGGGGAAGTCGCGGGAGGGCAGGCAGTCGCCGTACCAGGACGACTTCAGCGCACCACCGCGCCCGAACACGTCCAGCAACGGCAGTTCGAGCTTCATCTCCGGGGTGGGCACGCCCACCAGGACGACCGTCCCGGCCAGGTCGCGGGCGTAGAACGCCTGCTTGTAGGTTTCCGGGCGGCCGACCGCCTCGATGACCACGTCCGCGCCGAACCCGCCGGTCAGCTCACGGATCGCCTCCACCGGATCGGTCTCGCGGGAGTTGACCGTGTGGGTGGCGCCCATCGAGCGCGCGGTCTCCAGCTTGCGGTCGTCGATGTCGACGGCGATGATCTTCGCCGCGCCCGCCAGGTTCGCCCCGGCGATCGCCGCGTCGCCGACGCCGCCGCAGCCGATGACGGCGACCGTGTCCCCGCGGCCGACCTGGCCGGTGTTGATCGCGGCACCGATTCCGGCCATCACGCCACAGCCGAGCAGGCCCGCCACCTGTGCCGAGACCGACGGGTCCACCTTCGTGCACTGGCCGGCAGCCACCAGGGTCTTCTCGGCGAACGCGCCGATCCCGAGCGCCGGGGACAGTTCCTGGCCGGTCGAGGCGAGGGTCATCTTCTGGTCGGCGTTGTGGGTGTCGAAGCAGTACCACGGCCGGCCGCGCAGACAGGCCCGGCACTGCCCGCACACCGCACGCCAGTTGAGGATCACGAAGTCGCCGGGAGCGACATCGGTCACCCCCTCGCCGACCGACTCGACGACACCCGCCGCCTCGTGCCCGAGCAGGAAGGGATAGTCGTCGCTGATGCCGCCCTGCTTGTAGTGCAGGTCGGTGTGACAGACCCCACAGGCCTGGACCTGCACCACGGCCTCACCGGGGCCCGGGTCCGGCACCACGATCGTCTCCACTCGCACCGGCTCGTCCTTGCCCGGTGCGATCACGCCGCGTACTTCCTGCGCCATGGTGCCGGCCCCTTCCATCGACTCGTGTCCGTCCCTGCTCCGACCCTACGCACAACTGATCAGTAACGGCACGACATCCTTACAAAGCAGCTGCCGGTCTCGTGCCGGGAATCCGTCCGGGGCGCCGACGTAGCCTGAATGCCCCGCCCGCCGCAGGCCAGAAGGAGTGCCGTGAGCATTGCAGAGACCGAGACCGGACCGCCCGCGTGGCGGCTGATCCTCGGATACGTACGGCCGCACCGGTGGGCGCTGCTGGCGGGCGCCGCGCTCTCGCTCGTCACGGGGGCCACGGGGCTGATGCTGCCGCTGGTGGCACGGGAGTTGATCGACGACCTGTCGCACGACCGGGCCATCACCGGCTGGCTGGTCCTCATGTCGGGGTTGGTGATCGCCAACGCGGCGCTGGGAGCGCTGGGTTCGTTCGTGCTGCGCCGTACCGCCGAGTCGGTGGTGCTCGGCGCGCGGCGCAGCCTGTCGTCGTATCTGCTGCGGCTGCGGATCACGGCCGTGGACCGCAGCGAACCGGGCGACCTGATGGCCAGGATCACCTCGGACACCACGCTGCTGCGCGAGGTCACCACGGACTCGCTGGTGGGCCTGGGCACCGGCGGGCTCACGCTGGTCGCGACGGTGGTCATGATGGGCCTGGTGGATCCGGTACTGCTCGGCGTGACGATGGCGGTGATCGCGGGCGCGGGCACGGTTCTCGGGGTGATCGTGCCGCACATCAACCGGGCGAGCCGGCAGGCGCAGGACGCGGTCGGCGTGATGGGGGCATCGCTGGAGCGGATACTCGGCGCGCTGCGCACGGTGAAGGCGTCCGGCGCCGAGCACCGGGAGGAGCGGACGCTGCACGAGGCGGCCGAGGAGTCGTGGCGGCAGAGCGTGCGGGCCGCCAAGTGGTCGGCGGCGGCGGGCAACACGGCGGGGCTGGCCATGCAGATCGCGTTCATCACGGTGCTCGCGGCCGGCGGGGCGCGGGTGGCGACCGGGGCGATCGACGTGGGCACGCTGGTGGCGTTCCTGCTGTTCGTGTTCTATCTCATGTCGCCGATCCAGCAGGTCGTCGGCGCCATCACGCAGTACCAGACGGGCGCCGCCGCCCTCACGCGCATCCAGGAGGCGATGCGGCTGCCCGCCGAACCGGCGGCCGAGCCCGCGCCGCTGCCGTCCACGGGCGCGGAACCCGCGTCCGTCGCCTTCGAGGACGTCCGGTTCCGGTACGCCGATGACCTGCCGTACGTCCATCACGGGGTGACCTTCGACGTGCCCGCGCAGGGCATGACGGCGTTCGTCGGGCCGTCCGGGGCGGGCAAGACCACCGTCTTCTCGCTCATCGAGCGGTTCTACGACCCGGAGTCCGGGACCGTGACGCTGGACGGCCGGGACCTCGCGGACTGGGATCTGCCCCGACTCCGTTCCGCCATCGGCTATGTGGAGCAGGACGCCCCCGTCCTGTCGGGTTCGCTGCGGGACAATCTGCTGCTGGGCAACCCGGAAGCCGACGCGGACGCGGTCGCCCGGGTGGTGAAGACGACCCGGCTCGACGCGATGGTCGCCAGGCTGCCCGCCGGTCTCGACACGCTGGTCGGACATCGCGGGACCAGGCTGTCGGGCGGCGAACGCCAGCGGGTCGCCATCGCCCGCGCCCTGCTGCGGCGCCCGCGGCTGCTCCTCCTGGACGAGGCCACCTCGCAGCTGGACGCGGTGAACGAGGCGGCGCTGCGCGACACCGTCGCGGACGTCGCCCGTACGACGACGGTGCTGGTGGTCGCGCACCGGCTGTCGACAGTGACGATGGCGGACCGGATCGTCGTGATGGACGCGGGGCGGGTGCGGGCCGTGGGGACCCATCGTGAGCTGGTCGCCGCCGACCCGCTGTACGCGGAGCTGGCCGCCACGCAGTTCCTGGCGACGGCCGGGTGAGAGGTCCGGTCGCTCAGCTCTCGAGTCGGCGCAGCCGTTCCGCGTCGCCGGTGCGGGGGCAGGTCACGCAGGCCTCGGCCGGGCGGATCGCGTAGAACATGCAGCAGCCGGCGCGGGTGCGGGTGACGTGCCGTCGGCCGGCGTCGCCGACCAGCTGGCGGAAGTCGGCGCCGGAGGGGTACGGCGGCACGGGGGCCGGCAGGACATCGGTGGCGGCCCGCAGGGCGTCGTCCTCCTGGCCGAGCATCCGGCCGAGGTACCAGATGCCGGAGACGAGGTCGTCGGAGACCATGCCCCACAGGGTGCGCGCGCCGCGTCGTACGGTCGGGCCGATCGCGGCCAGCAGCGGGCGCATGTGATCGGCGACCGCCATCCTCAACGCGGCCCGCAGCTGCTCCTCCTGAGGGAGCGTCAGCACGCCGGGCAGAGCGGCCACGGGGTCGCCGGCGAGACAGGCGAGCTCGCCGCCGGGGGTGATCACGAAGCTGCCGGAGGCGAGGTCCAGGCGGAGATCCTCGGGGCGGATCCGGGGCACCCGCCGGTCGAGATACCAGACCCCGCCCATCAGCAGCCCGACGGACCAGGCGTAGTCGTGCAGGGCGCGGGAGGCGGCGACATGGCGGCGCGGGACGATCCCGTAGCGGTCCTCGATCCGGGCGGCCTCGGCGTCGACGAAGGCGTCCAGCGCGCTGGGATCCGACGTCAGTTCCGCTGCGGACACGCCTACTCGAGCGGTCTCGTCGCCCGGTTCCCCGATCCGTACGGCGAGCGCCTCGCAGACGTCGGACAGTCGCCGGTACGCGTCGGCGAGGGCGTGGGAGACGGCACGGTCCGGCGGGGTCTTCAGGGCCACGGACATCGGCGCTCCAGAGCAGGAAATAGGCGGATCAAGGTAGGGAAGCCTTACCTTACCCATAAGATCATGGTGGGCCGATCAAGGGGGTTCTCCTGCCGCGACAGCAGAACCCGCACGTCACAAGGGCGCCATGGCCATTTGAGAACTAAAGCAAGCCTCACCTAAGCTCACGCCTCGTGACTGCGACCCACCCGGGCGCACCCGACACAGGTGTGCCCTTTCGTGCCCTCAGGCACATGCCTCTCTTCCCGGCCGGTTTCGGAGCCCTTGCGCGGGGTGCGGATCAGATGCTCGCGGACGCGGCTCGCCCCGGCCCCCGCCCGCTAGCGGAAGTTGTTCCTCAGTCATGCGTCTGTACCTCCTCGCCCTCAACCCGACCGACTCCGTCACCGAGGGCTTTCTGCCCGCCGCCGCCCGGCTGGGCCTGGACGTCACCGTCCTCACCGACCAGCCCGCGGCGCACCGTGCCGCGTATCCGGACGTCGAGATCCTGGAGTGCGAGGTCCGTGACTTCCGGGCCGTGACCACCCGGATCTCCCCGCACCACCGGCCCGACGCCGTCTTCACCAACAGCGACCACCTCCAGACCCAGGCCGCCCTGGCCGCCGCCTACTTCGGCCTCCCCGGCAAGGACTGGCGGGCCACGCTGCGCACCAAGGACAAGGCCGAGATGCGCCGCCGGCTCGCCGCGGCCGGCGTGGACCGCATGTGGTCGGCCGAGCTCACCGAACCCGCCGCGCTCGACGCGCCGTACCCCTGTGTGCTCAAGCCGCGCGAGGGCGTGGCCAGCGAGGACGTCGTCCTCGTCGAGAACGCCGAGGAACTGGTCGCCTGCTCCAAGGAGATCCTGGACCGGCGCCCGGGTGCCGTCCTGGTCGTGGAGGAGTACCTCCCCGGCGAGCTGTACACCCTGGAGACCCTCGGCGACGGCGCCGTCCGCCATGTCCTGGGCGGCTTCCACACCCAGCTGTCGGCGCCGCCGTACTTCGTCGAGGAGAGCATGACCTTCCTCCCGGCACACCCCGAGCCGGTCGTCACGCAGGTCCTGGCACAACTGGACGCGCTCGGCGTCGGGTTCGGGGCCTGTCACACCGAGTTCGTGAGGCACGCGGGCCGGGCGCGGATCATCGAGGTCAACTACCGTGCCATCGGCGACCAGTGCGATCTGCTGCTGGCCCGGCTGCTGGAGGTACCGCTCTTCGAGCACATCCTGCGCACCCACCTGGGCGAGCCGCTCCCCACTGACCTGGGCGCCCGCCGTGACGGGGCCGCGCGCGTGGAGTACCCGTGCGCCGACCGCGCCGGAACCCTCGTCGGGGCCCCCGCCGCCACCGAACTCACCGTCGGTGGCGTGCATCTGACGTATCGTCCGCTGCGTGCGGTGGGCGAGCGGCACGAGCTGTACCGCACCAACCGAGACTATCTCGGTGTCCTGCGGGCCACCGGCACCGACCAGTCGACGGTGGACCGCGTCTCGGCCGAGTTTATGGCCGCCCGGCACTGGGAGATCCAGCCGTGACCGCGCCGACGGCCGGTCCGGCCGCGACCGCTACGCCCCCTACGACCGCTGCGGCTTCTGCGACCGCCGATCCGCCCGTAGCTGCGCCGGCCGCCACAGACCCCTGCGCTGCGGAGCTGCTCGTCCGCGTACTGAGCGCCCTTCTGCGCGAGGACGTGGTCGGGCTGCGCACCCGGAGCACGCTCGCGCACCGGCCGGACGGCGACTGGCTGCGCCTGGCGACTCCGGAGGGCGACGCCCTGCTGCTGCCGGTCGCCGAGGACGGCTACCAGTGCGTGTACGCCGCCCGGCTGCCGCTCCTCGTGCGCGAGTCGGACGGCGGCGAGCTGACCTCGTACGACAGCGTGCTCGGCGCGCTGCGTGCCCTCGCCGAGCCCGAGGACCGGGGCGGCTTCGACGCGTTCGTCGAGGAGTGCCGGCAGACGCTGGCCACACTGCGGCTGCACGCGGCGACGCGGACGCGGGTGGCCGGGCTGCTGACCGCCCGGCACGGCGCCGACCCGGCACGCTGGACCGGCCTGACCGCCGGCCTGGCGTACGACACGCTCGCCGCCCGGCTCGACCACCCCGTCTACCCGACGGCACGCGGACGTGCGGGGCTCACCGATGCCCAACTGCGCGCGTACGCACCCGAGTTCCATCCCCGGTTCGCGTTGCGCTGGCTCGCCGTGCCCCGGGCCGCGGTCACCCTGACGGGGGCGCTTCCGGAGGTCTGGCCGTCGCCGGCGGTGCTCGGCCTGCCCGAACTGCAGAGCACCCATGTGACGTTACCGGTCCACCCGTTGACGCTCGGCGCCCCGCTCGACGAGGCGCTGCGGACCACCGGCCTCGCGGACAGCGCCGTGCTCGTCGGCCGGCCCCACCTCGACGTCGTCCCGACGCTGTCGATGCGTACCGTGGCTACGGTCGCGGATCCGGCCCTGCATCTCAAACTGCCCCTGGCCACCGCCACGTTGGGCCTGCGCAACAAGCGGTCCGTGAAACCCGGGACGCTCGTGGACGGTGCGGTGGGGCAGCGGCTGCTGGAGGCGGTGATCGCCCGTGAACCCCGTTTCCGGGACACCATCCTGCACGCCGACGAGACGACGTACGCACACGCCGGGCACGAGCTGCTCGCCGTCCTGTGCCGCCGGTACCCGGCCGGGCTCGACGACTCGGTGGTCGTACCGATGGCGGCACTCCTCGCCGAGGCCCCCGACGGACGGCCGGTCGTCGACCACCTCGCCGACCGCTTCCACGACGGGGACCCCCTCGCTCTCCTCGACGCCTGTCTCACGCTGCTGTTCGACTGGCAGACGACCCTGTTCGGGTACGGGATCGCGCTGGAGTCGCATCAGCAGAACGTCTCGCTGGTGCTGCGACCGGGCAGTGTGCGGATGCTGTTCAAGGACAACGACGGTCCCCGGGTCAACACCGAGCGGCTGGACGCCGTACTCCCCGGGCCGTGGGGCTTCGACGACGTACGGACCCTCGGCCGGGGCGACGGGCCGGTCGCCGACCTCTTCGCCACCGTCACCGTCCATCTGTGCGCGGGCGCCTACGCGTTCGGGCTCGCCCGGCGGGGTCGCGCCCCACTGACCACGCTGCTGGGGCTGGTGCGGGAGCGGCTGACGGAGGCGGTCGACAGGCTCACGGCAGAGGCAGGGGAGGCCGGGGCGGTGCTGCGCGCCCGCGTGCTGGACGCGCCGACGCTGCCGGTGAAGGCGATGGTCACGGCCGGGACCCTGCTGTCCAAGGAGCGGTCGGGCGCCGCCGACATCAACAAGCACTACACCACCGGCCCCAACTACCTGCTGACAGCCGGGGATCCGGCATGACCGCCGAGGCCCTGCACCTGCCACGGCCCTCGTTCGGCCGGGGCCAGGCGCACGAGGTGGCGGGCTGCTGCTTCGTGGCGTCCTTCGCGGCGCTGGGGCCGCCGGCCGGCGTGGCCGCGGCGGTGGGCAGTGCCCGCTTCGGTCCGGCCGCACCCGTACTGACCGGCGGTGCCGCTGCCGCCGTCACCGTCCTCGCCGTCACCTTCCCCCCGCTGAAGTTCCGCACCCGCTGGAGCCGTTGATGCCCTCGCTGACCCACTCGCCCGCGAGCTCCCCGAAGCTCTCGACCTCGTTCGAGCCCGGGGGGACGCCCGTCGCTCCCGCCGCACTGCCCACCGCCGACGAGGCGGTGGCCCACACGCTCCTCAACTGTCTGCTGCGCGAGGTGTCCGGCCCCGAACGCCAGTCCGTCGTGACCGACGGCCGGCTGCTGCTGCGGCTGCCGCGCCGCGGGGTCCTGCTGCGCGTCGCCCTGCGCCGCACCTCACTGCTGGGCGCACACCGGTTCACCGGCCCGGTGAGCGAGCAGAGCGAGGGCGGCTGGGCGGAGATGGACTGGCGACGCCTGGCCGAGTACACCCACGACGAGCTGTGGCTGCGCACCGGCGTGCGCAACGAGGAGTTCCTGGAGCAGATCGCCTTCAGCCACTCGGCGATCGCGGCCGCCCTGACCGCCGTACGGGCCGACACCGCCGTACGGGCCGACCGAGCCCCGGGGGACCGGCTGTCGGCCTACCTCGCCTCCGAGCAGTCGCTGCTGTTCGGGCACCGCTTCCACCCCACGCCCAAGGCCCGCACCGGCGACCCGCGCGCCTGGTCCGCGTACGCCCCGGAGACGGGCGCCGCCTTCCCGCTGCGCCACCTCGCGGTCCGCAGCCACCTGATCGCCGAGGAGTACGCCGACCCCGCGGCCGTCGCCCCCTTGGACCGGCAGCGCGAGGACGTCCCGGACGGCTACCGGCTGCTGCCCGCCCACCCCTGGCAGTACGAGACACTCGGCGAGCACCCCGCGCTGCGCGCCGCCCTCGCGGCCGGTGACATCCTCGACCTCGGACCCGGCGGACAGCCCTTCGCCGCCACCGCCTCCGTGCGCACCCTGTACGACGGCGAGACGTTCCTGAAGTTCAGCCTCAACGTGCGGATCACCAACTGCCTGCGCAAGAACAGCAGTTACGAGCTGTCCGGCGCGGTCGCCCTCACCCGCGCCCTGGCCCCGGCACTCGCCGACCTCGCCGAGCGTTTCCCCGGCAGCGCCGTGCTCCGCGAGCCCGCGTACCGCTCGCTCGCCCTCCCGGGTCCCGACGGGACACCGGACCGCGCCCTGTTGGAGGGCTTCGGCGTCATCGTCCGCGAAGGCCTGCCGCGCCGGCTCGCGCCCGGCACCACTCCCCTGCTCGCCGCCGCGGTCGCCGACGAGTACCCGACCGGCGCCGCCCACATCTCCCGCCTCCTGGCCGGCGCGGACGAGCGGCGGGCCCTGGACTGGTGGTCGGCGTACCTCGGCCTCCTCGTCCCGCCGGTGCTGGCCGCCTACTTCGACCACGGGCTGGTCCTGGAACCGCACCTGCAGAACGTCCTCATCGGCGTCGACGGCGACGGCATGCCCGTCCAGGTCCTCTTCCGCGACCTGGAGGGCGCCAAGCTGGTCCCCGAGCATCACGCGGACACGCTCGCCGCGTTGCCGCCCGAGGTCGCGGGTCCGATGACGTACGACGCACAGCGCGGCTGGGACCGGGTGGTGTACTGCCTGTTGGTCAACCATGCCGCCGAGCTGCTCGCCGCCCTCGCCGACCTGCACCCGCGGGCGGAGGCCGCGCTGTGGGGCCGGATGCGGGACACCCTGCGGGCGTACGCCGACCGGAGCGGCTGTCCGCCGCGCCTGGCCGCCCTGCTCGCCGGGGTGCCGCTGCCCGCCAAGGCCAACCTGCTCACCCGCTGGGAGCGCAAGGCCGACCGCGCGGCCGGATACGTCCGGCTGCCGTCCCCTCTCGCCGAGGGCATCCTGCGCGACACGACCGGGAGCATCCGATGACCGATCCGACGCCCGCGGTCCGCGACCGCGTCCTGTCCCTGCCTTCCAGTGAACTTCCCGCGTACGTCTACGATCTGGCCGCACTGCGCCCCCACGTCGCCGCCGTGCGGGCCGCGCTCCCGGAGCGGGTCGAGCTGTACTACGCCGCGAAGGCCAACCCCGAGCCGGAGATCCTCGGCGCGCTCGGTCCGTACGTCGACGGCTACGAGGTCTCCTCGGGCGGCGAACTCGCCCACGTGGCCGGGGCGGTACCGGGTCGGCCGCTCGCCTTCGGGGGTCCCGGCAAGACGCCGGACGAGGTGACGGCCGCGCTGGAGCAGGGAGTCGAACGCTTCCACGTGGAGAGCGCCTACGAGCTGCGCATGCTGGCCGAGTTGGCGCGGCGCGTCGCTCCGGGACGACGGGTGCCGGTGCTGCCCCGCGTCAACCTGCCGGTCGCCGACGGCTCGTTGGCGGGCAGCTCGCTGGCGATGGGCGGCAGGCCCACACCCTTCGGGATGGACCCCGCCCAGGCTCTCGAGGCCGTCCGCGCGCTCACCGGCGGCACCTACCCGCACCTCGAACTGCGGGGCGTCCACGCCCACTTGGCGAGCGGCCTGGAGGCGGCCGAGCAGCTGGCGGTGGCCGAGTCCGTCGTCTCGTGGGCGACGGACCTCGGTGTGCCGCTCGCCGAGGTGAACGTCGGCGGCGGCATGACCGTCGACTACACCCCGTCCCGGGCACCGCTTCGACTGGGCCGCGTACGGCAAGGGCCTCGCCCGCCTGACCGAGGCGCACCCCGAACTCACCCTGCGCGTCGAGCCGGGGCGGGCCCTGACGGCGTACTGCGGCTGGTACGCCACGGAGGTACTGGACGTGAAGCGCAGCCACGGCGAGGAGTTCGCCGTCGTCCGGGGCGGCACCCACCATCTGCGCACCCCGGCGACGAAGGGGCACGACCAGCCGTGTTCCGTACTTCCGGTGGACACCTGGCCGCATCCGTGGCCGCGATCCGAGTCCGTGGGCGACCGGATCACCCTGGCCGGACAGCTGTGCACACCGAAGGACGTGCTGGCCCGACGCGTACCCGCGCCCGGGCTGAAGGCCGGTGACCGGGTGGCGTTCTCGCTGACAGGTGCCTACGCGTGGAACATCTCCCACCACGACTTCCTGATGCACCCCCGGCCCGGCTTCCACTTCCTGGACGCCGCTCCCGCGCGATGAGACGCAGGCACGCGTCGAGGGCCGCCCGGAGAGATCCGGGCGGCCCTCGGGGAGCAGGCGGGAACGGTCAGGCCTGGACAGCGGGCAGCAGCCCGGTGACGGGGGCGACGAGGTCGGTGACCTGGTGCAGCTCGTTCAGCTTGTTCAGCTCGTTGACCCGGTTGAGCGCGGCCAGCTGCTCCGAGATCCGCGGGACCTCGCCCTTGTGCTCCGCGGGCAGGTCGCTCACGACGAGCGAGTCGAGCGTGGCGATGGGGTTCAGCTGACCGGCACCCGGGGCAGCCGCGTCGGCCGCGTTCGCGAGGGGAGCGGCGAGGCCGGTGACCCCGACGGCGAGACCCACGGCGGCGACGATACGTCGTGTTGAGACCATGCCCTCAGCAACGCGGGAGGAGCCCTGCCGGACACGAGCGGCCGCTGCCGCTCACCCGTGAGGCGCAGCGCGCGGACTGCGCTTGCCGAGCCCGCCGAGGCGGAGGAGCCTCGAAGGGAGAGGCCCCTCGCGGCCCGCACCTCGCCGGGCCGCGGCCTTTTGAAGGAGGTCACACCATGGGCAGTGCGGCACGCTCCGGCTTCGACGCCGAAACCCTGCGTCAGGCCATCGAAGGACACACCGCGGCGAATCTTCTGTCGCTCTACGCGGACGACGCGGAGATACGCGTCGTGGACCGCAACACCCAGCCCAGCCACCCCAAGGTCCTGCACGGCCGGAACGAGATCGGCGCGATGCTCGAGGACGTGTACAGCCGCGACATCAAGACGCACAAGCTTGAGCAGTGTGTCGTCCAGGAAGACCGCGTCGCCTTCACCGAGAGCTGCGAGTACTCCGACGGAGTGCGCGTGTTCTCCGAGTCGATGATGTCGCTGCGGGACGGGAAGATCGCCGACCAGACCATGGTCCAGGCCTGGGACGAGTAGTCGGAAGCAGGAGGTTAGGCTGTCGGTGGGCCGTGACTGGCGCTGAGGTGGAGCACCACCGGGGAGCGGCCCGCCGTGAACGAATGCCGTGCGCCTGGGCGATCCCGTGGACTCAGCTCAGGAGTGGATCATGTCTCAGGCCCGGCTCATGGACGGCACCGCGCTCGCCCGGCGCACCCTGGAGGACACCGCCAAGCGGGCGGCCGACCTTACGGAGCGCACGGGAGAGGCTCCTTGCCTGGCGACCGTCCTTGTGGGTGAGGACCCCGCGTCCGTCACCTACGTCCGGATGAAGCGGAATCGCTGCCGCACGGCCGGCATCGAGTCGCGGCACGTGGCGCTGCCCGCCGCCACCACCACCGAGGAACTGGTCGGCACCCTGCGGACCCTGTCCGAGGACGCCGGTGTGCACGGCATCCTGCTCCAGCATCCGGTGGGCGCCCACATCGACGAGCGGGCCGCGTTCGAGGCCGTCGCTCCCGAGAAGGACGTCGACGGCGTCACCTTCGCCTCCTTCGCCACGATGAGCTTCGGCCTGCCGGGCTTCGTGTCCTGCACTCCGGGCGGGATCATGCGGCTCCTCGACGAGTACGACGTCGACCCGGCCGGCAAGCGGGCCGTGGTCGTGGGCCGCAGCGCGATCCTCGGCAAGCCGGTCGGCATGCTGCTGCTCGCCCGGGACGCGACCGTCACCTACTGCCACTCCCGCACCCGGGACCTGTCCGCGGCCGTCCGCGAGGCGGACATCGTGGTCGCCGCCGTGGGCCGGCCGCGGCTGATCCGGGGCCAGGACGTCAAGCCCGGCGCCGTGGTGATCGACGCCGGGTACAACGCCGGGAACGTCGGCGACGTCGACTTCGACTCCGCCGTGGAACGGGCCTCTCTGATCACGCCGGTGCCGGGCGGCGTCGGTCCGATGACGATCGCCACGCTGCTGGAGCAGACCGTGGACGCGGCCACCCGGCAACTCGGGGTGTGATCAGCGCATCCAGGCGCTGTACTGCATGACGTCGCCGGCCCTGAGGCCCCACTCGGGTTCGGCGACGGTGGCGGTGCTCTCCAGCCCGAGGACGGCCCCCGTGGCCGGGTCCATGATCAGCATCCGGCCGGCGCCGGAACCGTCGTAGACATACGCCTGACCACGCCGGCCGAGGCGGTCGGTCACCTGACCGACCGGCCGCAGCCCCTCGGCGTCCGCGAGGAGCCGGACGAGTGCCGCGTTCTCGCGGGCGCCGAGGGTCCAGTGATCGAGCAACACGTCGACGGAGTCGAGCAGTTGGGGCGTGCTGAGCGGCGTATCGCTGTACCCCGCCTCCTGCAGATAGGCGCGCAGCCGCGTCGGGTCGTGCGGCGGCGCCGACTCGGGTGGCGCGTCGCTCCGGCTCGGCCCGAAGGTCTGCCTGCTGATGACGTGCCCGTCCGCCACCAGGCGGGGCTCGCCGTCCTCGTCGGACAGGACTGGCCGGCCGGGATGCCTCGGGTCGGTCGCCACGACCAGTTCCGTGTGCGTGTCGTCGGCCTTCCAGCGCACGATCCGCTCCTCGGCGAACGTGACCGGGGGCTTGTCCTCCGCCATTCCCATGCTCCACGTCAGGACGTGCGTGCCCTTGCGCAGCCGGGGCGAACCGTCTGCCGCGTCCTGCCCGGCACGCTCGGCCAGCAACTGGAGGGGTACGGGGGTGGAGTCGGCCCGCACGACCAGCGGGCGGGGGGCCGCGACCGCGGGGGGCGTGTTCGGGCCGCCGAGTACGAGGGCCAGCGCGAGGGCGGCCACGACGGCGGTGGCGACCAGGCCCCAGGCCAGCCGGGCGCGGCTGCGGGAGCCGGGGGTCTGCCCGTGCAGCAGCCGGTTCAGCTGCCGCTCGGCGTGATGGTCCAGGGGCCCGTCGCCGAAGTGGGGGGCGTCGACCGGGACCGGGTTGGCGCGGCGCAGGAGTTCCAGTTCGTCAGCCATGGCCGTGCTCCTTCGACGGGTTGGACGGGTGTGCGCCGGCGGCGAGCGCGGGGTGGACACGGTCGATCTCGGCTCTCAGCCGGCGGCGGGCCCGGTGCAGCCGCATCGACGCGGCCCGTCGGCCGCAGCCGAGGGCGACGGCCACCTCGTCGATGCCGAGTTCCTCCCAGGCCGTCAGGCGCAGTACCTCCTGGTCGGCCGCGGAGAGCCGGGCGAGCGCGTCGTGCACCCAGCCGCCCGGTGTCTCCTGGTCGGGGCCTGCCGCGATGTGCCGCCCGTGCACGGTGTCGTCGTTGCCGAGCCGGTCGACGAGCCGGCGGCGGCGTCCGTGGCCGCGTACCGCGTTGGCCAGGCAGTTGCGTGCCACGCCGTACAGCCAGGGCAGGGGGGACGCCGGAAGGTCGGCCCGGCGGCGCCAGGCGACCGTGAACACCTCCGCCACCACTTCCTCCACCTCGCTGGTACGCCCGTCCAACCGCCGCGCGACGTAGCGGCTGACCGCCCAGTAGTGCTCGCGATAGGCAGCGGCGAAGTCCTCGTCGTTGCTCATGTTCCGTTCGTGTCCGGCACCTTCGTGATCGTCACACCCGTCCTGGGTGACGCTCGTCGCTCCCGTCCCGGGGGCGAGCGCGGTCGTCAAGTTATCTTGCTCGGACACAGGCCCGTCTCTTCGGCCCGACCGGGGCGCCGCAGGCAAGGAGTTGACCATGGACGCGCAGGACACGGCCAAGAGACTGCGGGCGATCTGCGACGAGTTGTCGGACCGTTTCTACGAGCGGGCCGACGTGGTGCGGACGCTGGTGGTGACGCTGCTGGCCGGACAGCACTCGCTGGTGCTCGGCCCGCCCGGAACGGCGAAGTCCGAGTTGGCCCGGGAGCTCACGGGCCGGGTCGAGGGGGCGTCGTACTGGGAGATCCTGCTGTCCAAGTTCACCGCGCCGACCAGGATGTTCGGTCCCGTCGATGTCGCCGCGCTGGCCCGGGGCGAGTACCGCCAGGTCTACGAGGGCCGCGCCACGACCGCGCATGTCGCGTTCATCGACGAGATCTTCAAGTGCTCCACGGCGGCGCTGAACGAGACGCTGGGCTTCCTCAACGAGCGGATCTATCACCCGGAGAGCGGCGGCGAGCCGATCCGCTGCCCTCTGATCGGGGCCATCACGGCGAGCAACGAGCTGCCGAGCGGAGAGGACACGGCCGCGATCTACGACCGGCTGCTGGTGCGGATCGAGGTCGGGTACCTGGCAGACCCCTCGAACTTCGCCGCGCTGGTCCGCTCCGCCGTCAGCCGCCCCGTGGCACCGACCCGGACCACCGTCGAGCTGGCCGCGTTGCAGCACGCCGTGACCGAAGCCGTCCCGGCCGTGGACGTCCCCGAGGTGATCGTGGACGCGGTGTGTACGCTGCGGGCCGCCCTGCGCCGCAAGGAACTCGTCGCCTCCGACCGCCGCTGGCGGCAGGCGGTGGGCCTGCTCCAGGCGTCCGCGTTCCTCGACGGCCGCCCGGCGGTCGCCGAGACCGACCTGTCGGTGCTGACCCACGTGTTGTGGGACTCCCCCGCCGAGCGCCCGACCGTCGAGCGCGAGGTGCTGCACCTGGTCAACCCCGACGCCAAGGAGGCGCTCGACCTGGCCGACGCCATCGAGGAGCTGGAGGCCCAGCTCGACGCCATGGCCGGGCAGTCCCGCGAGGCGCTGAGCGACTGGGTCATCAAGAAGGCCCACAACCAGCTCGCCATGGCGGGCAAGCGGCTGGAAAAGCTGCGCGAGGAGGCGGCGGGCGCCGGCCGCTCCACCGCCGCCATCGACCGGGTCACCGGCCGCCAGCGCGCCGTCCGCGCCCGCGTTCTCACCGAGGCCCTCGGCCTGGACGCGAGCATGGTGCAGGCACAGATCTGAACACGGGGGATCAGGGCGATGGGCGGGACGGGCAGCACACCGAGCACGCTCGACGGGCCGGCGAGCCGGGCCGGGACATGGCTGAGCCTGTCCGCCGCCGCTCCCGAGCGGCACACCGGGGCCGTGGTCGCGGACCGGTTCGAACAGATCGCCTGGCGCGACACCTCCGAGCAGTCGGCCGCACTGCGCGAGCTGGCCGAGGAGCTGAACGAGCGCCACGACCACACCACCGACCTACTGACCGATGCGTTCCTGGCCGCCTACAAGGTCAGCCCGCGGTTGCGCGAGCGCGCGGAGATGGATCCCTCCCGGCTGGTCAACCACCAGGTCATCACCGCGCTGGTGGAGTCACCGGAGTTCGCCGAGCTGCACCGCGAGACGGCCGGCGACCCCTACGCCGCCGCCATGGCCGTGCTCGCCCAGGCCGCCGCCCTGCGCCGGATGCTGGAGCGCTCCCGGCATGCCCAGGAACAGGCCGAGCGGGCGAAGAAGGCCCAGCAGGACACCGAAGGCGCGGCGACCGCCGTGGGCGAGGCGCTCCAGCAGGCCGCTGACGGGGCGGACCGGTCCGACGGGGAGGGCGCCGTGCCGGCCCCGGCCGCCGACGCCGTGCAGCAGGCGATCGAGGCCGCGGAAGCCGCCGAGGCCGCTGCGCGGGAGCCGCCCAGGACGCCGCGCAGGCCCTCGCGGTGGCGGCCCCCGGCATCCGTGTCGCCGCGCGGAACGCGGCGGCGAAGGCCGCCGAGGCCGTGCGGGAGGAGGCCGCGCTGATGCGGGCCTGGGGCGTGGGTCCCGGCGAGCTGGAGCGGCTGCCGTTCGACCAGCGCGCCCGCCTCGCCGAGCGGCTGCGCACCGGCCGTCTCGCCCAGTGGGCCGAACTGATCGGCCGTTTCCGGCAGATGGCCGGCGGTGAGCGCGCCCGCAGGATGGAGAACGCCACCGGGGAGCTGGTCGGCGTCACCCTCGGCGATGACCTCTCCCGCGTGATCCCCTCCGAGCTGGCCAACCTCGGCCTGCCCGAGCTGCGTGCGGTGTTCGCGGCGCGCTACGCCGCCGGGGAGCTGATGCTCTACGACAGCCAGGGAGAGCAGACCACCGGCCGGGGTGCCATCATCGCGTGCGTCGACACCTCGCACTCCATGTACGAGGCGGGGCCCGGCGGAGTCACCCGGGAGGCGTGGGCCAAGGCGTGCGCCCTGGCGCTGCTGGATCAGGCCCGCCACGCGGGGCGTGACTTCGTCGGCATCCTGTTCTCCGCCGCCGACAAGCTCCAGGTCTTCCGTTTCCCGGCCGGCCAGCCGGCCGGCATCGCCCGGGCCCTCGAATTCGCGGAGACCTTCCTCGGCGGCGGCACCAGCTACCAGCGGCCGCTGTCTGCGGCCTGTGAACTGCTGGAGGAGGAGTTCAACGACGCCGCCCGCATGCGCGGCGACATCGTGATGCTCACCGACGACGACTGCGGCGTCACCGAGCAGTGGATGCGCGGCTGGAACGACGCCAAGCACCGGCTGGGCTTCCGTGTCTTCGGCGTGGCCGTCGGCGCCCCGCGGGTCGCCGAGGCCGATTCGGTCCTGGACGCCCTGTGCGACAACCTGCGCTGCGTCGAGGACCTCACCGACGTCCACGCGGCCGCCGATCTCTTCCGCGTGATCTGAGCAGGCGGCGCCGCCTGTTGGGCGGCGCCGCGGTGGCCGAGCTGGTGTGTCTCGTCCGGGGCGGACGTTACGTCAGCGTCCACTTCTGGTTGGCGCCGCCGTTGCACGTCCACAGCACGAGCAGGGAGCCGTTGGCCGTGCCGTTGTTGTTCGCGTCGAGGCAGAGACCGGCGTTGACGTTGACGAGGGTGCCGTCGCTGCCCACGTTCCACTGCTGGTTGGCCTGGCCGTTGCAGTCCCAGATGACGACCTTGGTGCCGTTGGTGGTGCCGAGGTTGTAGGCGTCGAGGCACTTGTTGCCGTACACCACGAGTTCCTTGCGGGAGGTGTACGTCCAGGACTGGTTCTGGCCGCCGTTGCAGTCCCACAGCTCGGCCTGGGTGCCGTTGGTGATGGTGTTGTCGTAGATGTCGAGGCAGCGCCCGGACTCCTGGCCGACGGCCAGTGTGCCGTTCGTGCCGGGCAGGGGTCTGACGGTGATCGAGTCGATGCCGGACGCCCCCGAGAAGGCGAGTGTGTTGGCGGAGCCCTTGGACAGGGAGGCCGCGACGGAGATCGTGCCCGGGCTGGATCCGGTCGGCGGGAAGGAGACCTTGGTGGGCGTCTGGCCGTTGACCTGGAGGGTGGCCGTCTGGGCGGTGGAGGTGTTGTTGGTGTAGGAGACGTCGACCGTCTTCAGGCCGGTGCTCCCGGCGACCACACCGGTGAAGCTCGACGTGCCGGTGTACGTGCTGCTCGCCGCCTCGGTGCCGCCGCTGATCTTGAGCATCACCGAGCCGCCGGCCGGGACGCTCGCCGTGTAACTCGTGCCGTACGTACCGATGTTGGACCGCGTCCACAGGTCACGGACGGTGGCGTTGGCGTTGGTCAGGCCGAGGTCCGACCAGCGCACGGTGATGTTCTTGGCGGCGGAGGTGCGGTTGAGCAGGACGACCGCGCGGTTGCCGGCGCCGGACAGGACCTTGCCGTAGACCTGCGCCCCGGTGGCGTCCTCGGCGACCTCGACACCCTGGAGGCCGCGCGGGTCCTGGTCGACCGCGATGACCTCGGGGTTCTTCAGGATCGCGGCGGTCTCCGCGGTCATGGTGGTCAGGTTGTTGCCGGCCAGGAGCGGGGCGCCGGAGATCGCCCACAGGTTCATGTGGGTGCGGTTCTGGGCGGCGGTGAAGCCGTCCATGCCGACCATCAGCATGTCGGGGTCGTTGTAGTAGCCGGTGTGCTGGGCCGTGGGGTGCAGGTTGGTGTCGTAGTTGGTCAGCAGGCTCGACATGGAGGGCTGGTTGCCCCAGTAGATGATGTCGGTGTTGGTCCGCCACATCGCGCCCTGGCCGGGGGCCCAGTTCCACGGGTTCTGGTAGCCCCAGTTGCAGAGCGAGAGGGTGAGCGGGCGGCCCGTGGTGGCGGTGGCCTTCGTGATCGCGTCGCTGATGGCCTGGTACGTGGTCTTCGCGTCGAGGCCCTCGGCGTCGCCGCCGCACCAGTCCACCTTCACGAAGTCGAAGCCCCACTTCGAGAACTGGAGCATGTCCTGGTCGTAGTGGCCCTCACTGCCCGAGCCCGGCGCGGCGGGCCGGCCCGTCGGGTAGTAGTAGCCGCAGCCGTCCTTGCCGGCGTCGGTGTAGATGCCCGCCTTCAGGCCCTTGCTGTGGATGTAGTCGGCGATGGCCTTCATCCCGCCGGGCCACTCCGTCTCGTCGATCGTGATGTTGCCGGCGCTGTCCCGGGTGCCCTGCCACCAGCCCTCGTCGATGTTGATGTACTTGTACCCGGCTGCGGGCAGGCCCGCGGCGACGAACGCGTCGACCTGCTGCTTGATCACGTTGTAGTCGATCTTCGCGGCGAAGCTGTTCCAGGAGGCCCAGCCCATCGGGGCGGTGGGCACCGGTATCTGACGGGCCGTCGCCGCGAGCGCCGGAGCCGGCTGGACGAACAGCAGGGCGGCCGTCGCGGTCAGGGCGAGGACAAGGGCGCGTACGGCCGTGGCTCTGCAGCGCTGCATCAGGCCTCTGACGGCCGATCGGGGGGAACGCGGTGGGGGGTACATGCGGCTCCTTCGTGCGGGAAGAACACCCGAGACAGTCGGGATTTCGAACGCAGATCGGTTCTTCGAACGGTGTGCGCGCCGAACGTAGAGCCACCGGAGGGGCAAGTCAACGGATGTGACAAGGGTGAACTCGCCGTCGGGCACGGGCCGTTCGCCCGGGATGGCGTGTCCCGCCGCCATACTGGCCGTCGTGCGCGTAGCGATCACGACGGCGGGATCCCGGGGCGACGTGGCCCCCTACACCGGCCTGGGGCACGGCCTGGCCCGTGCCGGACACGAGGTCACCCTGGTCACCCATGCCCGGTTCGAGCCGCTGGCGGCGCGGGCGGGGCTGCGGTTCCACCCGCTGCCGGTGGACCCACGGGCGGAGCTGGAGTCGGCTCGCGGGCGGGGACTGCACCGCAGCGCGACCGGCGTGGGCAAGCTGGTGCGGGTGGTGGCGATGGCGCGGGCGCTGGCCGGGCGGATGGCCGACGATCTGGTGGCGGCGGCCCGCACGAGCGACGCGTTGCTCCTCGCCTCCTCCCTCGGCCCGCTGGGGCACACCATCGCCGAGGGGCTGTCCCTGCCGAGCATGGGCGTCCACCTCCAACCGCTCTCTCCCACCCGGGAGTTCGCGCCGCCGATGCTGGGCGTCGGCTCCTGGGGGCCTCTCGGTAACCGGGTCGCCGGGGTGGGTGTGAGCCTGGCCGTCGAGCAGGTCTTCGCCGCGGCCGTACCGCCCGTGCGGGCCCGGCTGGGGCTGCCTCGCGCAGGTACCACCGCGGGGCTGCGGACCCGGGAGCGGCAGGGCTGGCGGGTGCTGCACGGTTTCAGTCCGCTGGTGGTCGCCCGGCCGCGCGACTGGCGGGCCGGGCTCGACGTGACGGGCTACTGGTGGCCGTACGACGGCCAGACCCGGCTCCCGTCCCGGCTGGAGGAGTTCGTCGACGCCGGACCGCCGCCGGTCTTCGTCGGGCCGGGCAGCGCGACCGTGCCCGATCCGCGGCGGCTCGGCGCCGAGATCGTACGCGCCCTGCGGGCGGCCGGACTGCGCGGGGTGATCCAGCGGGGCTGGGCCGGGCTGGAGGCGTCCGGCGACGACATGCTGACCATCGACGAGGTCCCGCACTCCCTGCTCTTCCCGCGGATGGCGGCGGTCGTCCACCACGCGGGGGCCGGCACCACCGCGGCCGGGCTGCGGGCGGGAGTGCCGGCCGTTCCGGTGCCGATCCAGTTCGACGAAGGGTTCTGGGCGGCGCGGCTGGTCGGCCTGGGCGTGGCCCCGCGCACGCTGCCGCTGCGCCGCCTCACGGCCGACGCGCTGGCCTCTGCGCTCGTACGGGCCACGCGTGAACCCGGGTACGGGGAGCGGGCGCGGGCGCTGGGGGTGCGCATCCGGAGCGAGGACGGGGTGACGCCGGTGCTCGACGCTGTGAACCGGCTGGCCGGCTAGGCGGGCTGCTGCAAGGAGCCGCCCGGCACCCACCCCGGCGGCTGCAGAATCCCCAGCAGTTGCCGGACCAGTTCGTCGACCACCTCGTCCAGGGTGGCCTCCACCCATCCCGCGTTCCAGTCGTGCAGCAGGCCGTTGACGCTGCCGATGAACGCCGTCGCGGCGAGCCGGTAGTCACGGGGCGCCGCCTCCCCCCGCGCGACGAACGCCTCCGCCTCGGCACACACGAGGTCGACCCAGCGGGCGCGGCGGGCCAGGCGCTGCTCCTCCATGCGGGGACTGACGCCGATGATCTCGACGAAGGTGATGCGTACGCGGCGCGGGTCGGCGGTGACGTTCGCGGCGTACGCGCGGAAGACGGCGGCGGCTCGTTCGGCGAGGGGCAGGTGCTGCGCGCCGGGCACCGCGGCGAGGACGGCCTCCTCGGCCCAGTCGTTGACCTGGAGGTGCAGCGCGGCCAGGACGTCCTCGAGGGTGCGGAACTCCTCGTAGAACTGGCGCGTGGAGAGCCCGGCGGCCTCGCTGAGCGCGGCGACGGTGGTGCCGCGGTATCCGGGGATGTCACCGAAGAGCTGGAGTGCGGCGTCCAGGAAACGGCGGCGCCGCTCGGCCTGCCGTTCCTCGGCCGATTTGCCGCCATAACGGCCGCTCGGCGCCTTGAGCCTGCCCGCCACCGTGCCCTCCTCACTGCCTCGCCCGTCGTGGACACCAAGTTTGTCGTGTACGCGGTCTTGCCGAGAAGGCCGCCCCCTCCTTACTTTCGAGTAAGTCAACTCTGAATGCACCCGTGTTCAGATTCGTCGCCGCTCCCGGCACCCGCCCACCCCAGAGGAGAGAGCACTCATGCCTGCTTTCAGACCCAGGCACCTTTGCTCCATGGCCGCCGCCCTGGTCCTTGCCGTCACGGCCCCCGCGACCGTCGCAGGTGCCGCCCCGGACTCCTCGGCCGCGGCCCTGCGCGAGGTGATGTTCGTGGGCAACAACTGGGAGGGCACCGCCGACGTCATCACGTCGTCCGGGGACTTCGCGAAGGTCGGCCGGATCAACGTGATTCCCGACAAGGACCAGCGGATGGCGGAGATCAACGCCGATCCGATCCGCTGGATCGCCTTCATGACCATCCGCAACAGCGTCGGCGAGGGCCACGACCAGTTCGTCGACGACATGTACTCCACGCCGGACGGCAGGTCGGTGGTGGTCTCGCGGCCCAGCTTCGCCGACGTCGTCTCGATCGACCTGGCCACCGGGAGCATCAACTGGCGTTTCCCCGTGTCGGGTTACCGTTCGGACCACATGGCGGTCTCCCCCGACGGCAAGCGGGTCGCGGTGTCGGCGTCGACCGGGAACACCGTGCACGTGCTGGACATCGTCACCGGCAAGCAGCTCGGCTCCTTCGCCACGGGCGACAAGCCGCACGAGAACATCTTCAGCAACGACGGCAAGTACATCTGGAACATGTCCATCGGCGACGTGAACACCGCGACCGACGCGCCGTGGCTGGACTGGACGAAGGGCAACCGGCTCATCACCGTCGTCGACGCGACCACGTACAAGCAGGTCAAGGTCATCGACATGCGGCAGCGGCTGGACGCCATCGGCCTCAAGGACTACTCCGACGCGGTGCGGCCCACCGTCTTCTCGCCGGACGAGTCCAAGCTGTACTTCCAGGTGTCGTTCTTCCACGGGTTCTTCGAGTACGACATCGCCACCGACAAGATCACCCGGACGAAGACCCTGCCGAAGAACCCGGCCACCAGCGACGACCGCACCACGTTCGTCAACGACTCGCGCCACCACGGCATTTCGATGAAGCCGGACGGCTCCAAGCTGTGCGTGGCGGGCACGATGGACGACTACGCGACCGTCGTGGACCGGGCCACGCTCCAGGAGGGCCCGCTCGTGCCCGTCGCCAAGCCCTACTGGGCGACCGTCAGCGGCGACGGCAAGAGCTGCGTCGTCTCGGAGAGCGGCGCCGACCAGATCACGGCCATCGACTTCGCCACCGGCAAGAAGACGGTGTCGGTCCCGGTGGGCGACCACCCGCAGCGCGTACGCCTCGGCCACGTGACCGCGGGCTGGACGGGCACGGCCTCCTGAGGCTCAACCCGTCAGCCGCTCAAGTGCCTTGACCGCCATGCCCGCCCCGTCCTCGGTCGCCATGTGCCGCGCGGCGACCGAGGCGGCGCGCGCGTAGGCCTGCCGCCTCACGACCTGGCCGAGGGCGTCGGCGAGCCGTTCGGCGCTGAGGGACGTGAAGGGGATCGGCGCGGTGGCGGCGCCGATCGCGGCCAGCCTGGCCGCCCAGAACGGCTGGTCCGCCGCCACCGGCACGGGCACCGCGGGCACCCCGGCCCGCAGCCCGGCCGCCGCGGTGCCCGCACCGGCGTGGTGCACGACGGCTGCGACCCGCGGGAACAGCAGGGCGTGCGGTACGTCCCCGATCGTCAGGACGTCATCCCCGTCGGCCTCGAGCCCGGCGCTGCCCGTCTGGAGGATCCCGCGCAGTCCGGCCGCCCGCAGCGCCCGTACGGCGACCTCGCTCAGCCGCTCACCCTGACCGCCCGCCATGCTGCCGAACCCGATGAACACCGGCCTGGGTCCGGCGGCGAGGAAGTCCTCCAGGTCCACGGTAAGCCGACGGTCCGCGTCGACGTACGGCCACCACGTGCCGACGACGTCGAGACCCGGCCGCCAGTCGGACGGACGCGGCACGAGCGCCGTACTGAAACCGTGCAGCACGGGCCAGCCGGCGCGCTCCTGGCGTCGGCGCATCACGTGCGGCGCGAGCGGCGGGAGGTCCAGACGGCGACGCAGCTCGGTGACCGCCCGGTCGTAGACACGGTCGGCCATCCGCAGGGCGAAGCGGCCGGCCATACGGTTGCCCAGGCGGCCCAGCGAGCGGGAACCCATGACCACGGGCGGGAAGTCGCCGGTCGGCGCGGTGGGCTGGAGGTAGGCGCCGACGGCCGGGGTGCCGGTGGCCTCGGCCAGGTGCCAGCCGAGCGGAGCCGTGGTGGTCGACAGGAGCAGCAGATCCGTGCCCCGGTCCACCGCGTCCACGAATCCCTGCCCCAGCTCGGTGACGAACGCGGCCGCGGTCCGCATGAGTTCCCGCTTGTCCGGCGCCCCGCCGCCCCCGGTCTCCGCGCGGGCGGGCAGACCACGGAACTCCAGTCCGGCCTCCCGCGCCGACGGTGCGAAGGCGTCCGTCGTGGCGAGGGTGACCTCGTGCCCGGCCCGGCGCAGTTCGGCGCCGAGCCCCGTGTAGGGCGCGATGTCGCCGCGCGAGCCGGCGGCGGCGATCAGGATTCTCATCTCGTCTCCGGGGAGTCGGTACGGTCGCTGTCACGACGGGACGCGTTGGCATGGACGGCCTTGCCCACGTACGCGGCGAGGCCCGGCTGTTGCTGCGACGGCGGGACGACCAGGGCGAAGGCGCGCGGGTCGGCGACGAAGTCGTCCGCGATGCGCCGGTGCATGTCCGGTGGGCAGGTGGTGAACCAGCGGGTGATGTGCTGCCGGTGCTCCTCGGCCAGGTCCATGGCCCGCTCGCCGTCGGCCGGCTCCCCCGCGTCGAAGGCCGCGAGCAGCCGTACGCGCCAGGCGGCAGCCTCGCCCATGAGCTGCCGCCAGTCCTCCTTGCTGTGCGCGGCCGCGCGGGCCATCGACTCGCGCTGCCCCTCCGAGTCGGCCCACTTGAGCTGGGCCTCGGTGGCGTAGCTGAGGTCGAAGCTGATCTCGCCGAACACCTCGAAGCGTTCCTGCGGGGTCAGGGACACTCCGGTCTGCTGGACCTCGATGGCCCGCTCGGCGACTTCGGCGAGCCGCTGGAGCCGGGCGATCTCCTCGCTCAGCTGCCGTTGCCTGGCCCGCAGCTGGTTCAGGGCGTTGGCCTGCGGATCCTTGAGGATGTCGGCGATCTCGTCGAGGGAGAAGCCGAGTTCACGGTAGAAGAGGATCTGCTGCAGCCGGGCCAGATCGGCCTCGTCGTAGAGGCGGTATCCGGCCCGGCTGCGTGCGCTCGGCATGAGCAGGCCGGCCTTGTCGTAGTGGTGCAGCGTGCGCACCGTCACTCCGGCGAAGGACGCGACCTGCCTCACGGAGTAGCTCATTCACCTGCCCTTTCGTCAGGGTCCAGCCTGAACCCTGACGTAAGGGGAGGGTCAAGCGCGGTCAGCGGACACGCTGTGCCGCCCACGCCGACAGCTCGGACCGGGCCGCCGCGAGCAGGTCCGCCGGGGGCGAGGTCGTCCCGTTGGTCACCAGCGCGTAGTGCAGAACGCCGTTGTCGGGTGCGGTGAGCAGGAGGCGGCGGCTGCCCGTGCCGCCCGGTTCGGGGGCCGCCGCGATCGGGGTCGTCCGGGTGTACGCCGGCGGGGCGTAGGACGTGCCCAGGTCGGAGACGACCGTGGTGGTCGCGGTCGGGAAGGTCGCCGGCAGGTGCAGTTCGGTGGGCGCGGACGTGCCGTCGGAGCGCCACAGCAGCAGTCCGTACTGTCCCGATCCCACCAGCCGGGAGACGTTCGGGAGCGAGCTCGGTACCGGGTTCCACGTCAGGGTCGTGGAGCCGTCGCGGGAGCGGTCCTCGTAGGTGAAGGCGACGGTCGTACCCGCGGTGGCGCTCGGGTAGAGGCGGTCGAGCAGCCGGGCGTCCTGGCGCAGCACGGCCGTCCCCGAGTCGTTCAGGCGTACGGCAGACAGGTCCTCGTCGTTCCAGGCGTCGCCGGCGGTGAGCACCTTGTCGGGGTTGCCGTTCATCAACTCGTGGTGACGTCCGTTGTAGATGTCCCACTGCCACTGCGAACCGGAGAGCACCGGGCCGGACGCCGTCGGGTTCGACCACCAACTCGACCCCGGCAGGCGGGAGTCGAGGGCCTGGTACATCGCCTTGAGGACGGTGGGTGCCTTGTCGGAGACGTTGCCCGCCAAGGGGTGGCCGAACTCGCTGATGATTCCGGCCGCGTTGGTGGCCGCGGCGCGGTCGCGGACCGTGCCGAAGTCGGTCGAATACTGACCGTCCCCGGCCTTGCCGGGCATGAAGATGCCGGAGATGGCCTTCTGGTCGTAGAAGTGGGTGTTGAACACGTAGTCCGGGCCGAGGGTGCCGGCGTCCAGCAGTCCGCCCTCCTGCTTCTGGAAGCTGATGTTGGCGTTCCAGAACAGGTTCGGCTCGACGAAGGCGGGCTTGTACTGCCAGCCCGCCGTGTCCATACGGGCGCGGAACTTCTCGTAGAACGGCCACAGCACGTCGCGTTCCCAGGCGCGGCTGGTCTGCCCGGAGTCGTACACGCCGGCGTGCGGCTCGTTGTAGGGGTCGAAGCCGACGACACCGGCGAACTGGGCGGCGCCGACGTGCTGTTTGACGTACGCCATCGTCTTCTGGGCGGTGGTGAGGAACGCGTCCTGGAGGCCGTACGCGTTGTGCCAGAAGTCGTACGACGCCTGCTTCACGGCCTCGTTCTGGGTGATGTTCTGGCCCCAGAACAGACAGATCCCACAGTTCTCGTCCGGGTAGTTCCCGGCGTCCACGGCCCACTTGGGGGCGCCGTCGCCCGTGTACCAGCTGTCGGGGTCGAAGAGGTGGCGGGAGTAGAGGTCCTGGTGGAAGTCGGGGTAGACGCGGATACCGGCGTCGAGGAAGGCCCGCATCTGGGCGGTGGCGGCGGCCAGGTAGGCCTCGTCGACCTGGCCGCGCACGGGTTCGGCATAGGCCCAGGAGAGCAGGAAGCGGACCGTGTTGCCGCCGCCGAGGGCGCGCAGTGCGGTCGCGGACTTCTTCGCGTCGGCGACGGAGGCGAAGGGCAGGCCGTTGTTCTCGGCCAGTTTCGTCTCGCCGGAGACGTTGTAGCCGCGCAGGACGACCTCGCGGCCGAGGCCGTCGGCGAAGCGGCCGTCCTGCACGGTGACGGGGGTGTCGTCGAACCAGAGGGATTCGGGGAGGGCTTCGGCGGTGGCGGGTCTCACGCCCGTCGCCGTCAGGAATCCGGAGAGGACCACCAGAACAACGAGCAGACGCGCGCGTATATTCGGCATGTCCATTACAGTCCGGTGATTTCGTGACAACGTCAACAGTTCTGACTGTTGAGTAAGTTTCTACTTTGGCGGCCGACTTGGCGACCGGCCCCTCACCCGCCGACCCGGCGCGTCACGTTCAGCAGGTACTCCTTGCGGTTCAGCGGGTTGCCGTCCGTGCGTGGCCTGCACGGCAACGTGCCCTGGGTGACGGGCGCGTAGTGCTCGAAGGCGCTCTCCAGTTCTCCCTCGCCCCGGGTGAGACCCGGAAGCCGCTGCTCCAGTTCATGTACCCGGTCAGCCGGAACGACACCCTCCAGTACGCAGGTGTCGCCGCGTGTCTCGGTGGTCTGCGGTACGGCCCGCAGGGCCGCCAGCACCGGCAGCAGGGCGCCGAGCGTGTCTGCCGGGGCCTCGACGCGGAAGCGGTGCATCGGCTCGTGCACCTGGCTGCCCGCCCGCCTGAGCGCCTCGACGAGGACCAGTGGGGTCAGCCCGCGGAAGTCGGCGCCGGTGCTCGACATGCTCTTGTCGAAGCCCTGGTGGGAGTGGCTCTGCCGGGGCCAGTAGCCGCAGTGGGTCATCGTGACCGTGCAGTCGGTGACCTGCCAGCCGTGCAGACCCTGGCCGAGGGTGTCGCGCACGGTGTCCTCGACGGCCTTGAAGAAGGCGTACGGCATGGAGCCGAGCTCCACCTCGAGGCGAAATCCGACCCCCGTGCCCGGCGACGCCGGGTCGACGCGCAGTCCGACGGTCGCGAGGAAGGGGTTGGCGTCCTTGTTGATGAACTCGGCCGCCGCCCCGGTGCCGGCCGGCCGCTCGACGCACAGGGGCGTGGTCTCGCGGAAGGTGACGTCGAGTCCGAACTCGTCGGCGAGGGTGGCCTGGATGACCTCCTTCTGCACCTCGCCGTACAGGGACACGGAGGTCTCCCGCCGTACCTCGTCGTGCCGCAGGCCGATCAGCGGGTCCTGTTCGGCGAGTCGGGTGAGCGCGAGGTGGAGGGCTCTGCCGTCGGTGCCCGGCCCGGGGACGACGACGGTTTCGAGGGTCGGCGGGGCGAAGACGTGGCCGTGGGCCTTGCGGGGTTCGCCGAGGGAGTCGCCGATCCTGATGTCGGCGAGTCCCCGGAGCTTGGCGATCCGGCCCGCGGGAACGGTGTCCCGGCGGACGTCGGTACCGTGCTCGAAGACGCTGATCGCGGTGATCCTGGCGTCCTCGCGGGCGTCGCCGAAGGGGATCCGGTCGCGGGTGCGCAGGGTTCCGGAGAACATCCGCGCGTAGGCGACCTTCTCCCCCGCCGGGCCCCGTTCGACCTTGAAGACGGTGCCGGAGAGCGGGCCGTCCGGGTCGCCGTCGGCGGCGGGCAGCAACTCCTTGATGCCCTCGATCAGTTCGTCCACTCCCGTGCCCGTGACGGCGGAGCCGAAGTACACCGGGTGGACCAGGGCCTGCCGGGTCCCGTCGACGAGAGCGGCCCGCAGCCGGGCGTCACAGACGGTGCCCTCGACATAAGCGGCGAGCAGGCCGTCGTCATGGTCGGCGAGGACGTCGAGCGCGGCCGGGCGGAGACCAGGGACGAAGTGGGCGCCGGGGGTGCCGAGTCCGCCGGCGGTGCCCATCGGTACGGCTGAGGGCGTGAGCCGTTCCGAGATCGCCCGCAGCACGCCCTCCTGATCGGCGCCCCGCCGGTCGATCTTGTTGACGAAGACGAGGGTGGGAATGCGCAGGCGCTGCAGGGTCCGCATCAGCACCCGGGTCTGCGCCTGGACGCCCTCGACGGCCGAGACGAGGAGCACGGCGCCGTCGAGGACACCGAGGACCCGCTCCACCTCGGCGATGAAGTCGGGGTGGCCGGGGGTGTCGATGAGGTTGACGGTCACGTCGTCGATCGCGAAGGAGACGACGGCGGACTTGATGGTGATGCCGCGCCGGCGCTCCAGCGCGAGGGTGTCGGTCTGGGTGTTCCCGTCGTCGACACGGCCGATCTCGTCGATCACCCCTACCGAGTGCAGCAGCCGCTCGGTCAGGCTGGTCTTACCAGCGTCGACGTGCGCGAGGATTCCGAGGTTGAGCAGGTGCACGAAGCGTCATGTCCTTTGAAGAGGAGGTCATTCCTTCCGGGGCGGACATGAACGGTGCGCGCATGGGTGCTCCTGGCTCGTGCGGTGACGCGTGACAAGGTCACCTGAAGTGCAGCAGGTCCGGGGCCGCGGCCGCAACGGATTAACGCTCAACCAGTGGCGTCCGGGAGGTTCTCGATCAGCGCCCGGCTCACCCGGGTGACAGGGTGAGAGGAGCCGACGCGGCTTGCGTGGAAGGAGCGGATCGTGCGTGACATTCTCCCGGCGCTGAGCGGCTGGTACGCGGCCCGCGCTCCGTTCGGCCTGGCCACGGTGGTGGCGGTCAGCCGCAGCGCGCCCCGCGATCCCGGTGCGGCCATGGCCGTGGGTCCCGGCGACGAGGTCGTGGGCAGTGTGTCCGGCGGCTGTGTGGAAGGGGCCGTCTTCGAACTCGCCCAGGAGGTGGTGGCAAGCGGGGAGGCCCGCCTGGAGACCTTCGGGTACAGCGACGCGGACGCCTTCGCGGTCGGGCTCACCTGCGGCGGCGAGATCACGCTGCTGGTCCGGCCCGTCACCCCGGAGTCGGATCCGTCCTTCGGCGCGGTCGCCGAATCGGTCGCCGCCGGCCGTCCGGTGACCGTGGCCACGGTGACCGACGGGCCGGCGCCACGCGGAGCCACCCTCGCGGTGTGGCCCGACCGGGTCGCCGGCACGCTCGGCACGCCGGGCCTGGACGTGGCGGTCACGGCCGACGCGCGCGGCGAACTCGCGCTGGGCGCCACGGGACTCAGACACTACGGCCCGCACGGCGAACGCCGTGAGGACGCGGTCACCGTCTTCCTGCACTCCTTCGCGCCCCCGCCACGCATGCTGGTCTTCGGCGCCATCGACTACGCCGCGTCGGTCGCCCGCATCGGCGACTTCCTCGGCTACCGGGTCACGGTGTGCGACGCCCGCCCCCTCTTCGCCACGCCGAAGCGCTTCCCCGAGGGCGTCGAAGTCGTCGTCGACTGGCCGCATCGCTACCTCCGAGCCACCGACACCGACGACCGCACAGTGATCTGCGTCCTCACCCACGACCCGAAGTTCGACGTGCCGCTGCTGGAGGAGGCGCTGCGCCGGCCGGCCGCGTACATCGGGGCGATGGGCAGCCGCCGCACCCACGACGACCGGATGCGACGGCTGACGGAGGCCGGCCTCACCCCGGGCGAGCTGTCCCGGCTGCGCTCCCCCGTGGGCCTCGACCTGGGCGCCCGTACGCCCGAGGAGGTGGCCGTGTCCGTCGCCGCGGAGATCGTCGCGCTGCGCTGGGGCGGCAGCGGCGCCCCGCTGACGGCGACGGCGGGGGCGATCCATCCGAACGAGTCATGAGCATGGCCCTACGACGGCAAGACCGTGACCGGCACGCTCGAAAGCCTCTTGACCCGGTCCGCACGGCCGGCGCACCGGTCACCGAGCGGGCGGCCGGCGTGGTGGCGGCGCAGCCGTCGTGGTGCTCGCCGTCGTGCGGATATGGCGGTGGGAGGGGCCTGAGCCGTCAGGAGCCGTGGCGGCGGTGGTCCTCGACGACCGCGTCGAGGTGACGCAGGGCGGCCGTCACCCGGGCGGGGTCCGCCTGGAAGAACGGGTCGTCCGGCACCGGCAGCGAGCCCGCGACGGCCCAGCCGCGGCCCCGTGCCCAGGTGGCGTCGTCAAGGTCGACCGCCTCCCGGAAGGCGTTCCGCGCCGGGCCCGGCAAGACCTTCCAGGCGGGCAGCAGGTCCACCGCCGGGTCGGCCACGGCCAGCGTCCCGAAGTCGATGACCGCGCTGAGCCTGCCCTCCAAGGTCAGCAGGTTGCCCGCGTCGAGGTCGCCGTGGATCCACACCGGCGGCCGGTCCCAGGCAGGGGCCGCGAGGGCGGCCTCCCAGACCTCCGTCACCGCGTCCGTGTCAACCAGGCGTGTTCTCTCCAGGGCGTCGATCCTGCCCCGTACGAGTGAATCCGCGGCCAGAGAGTCCGACGCGTCGCCCATCGGTACGCCGCGGAAGGCGTTGCTCGGCTCGGGCCCGGGACCGCCGGTGGCATCGATGGACCGCAGAGCCTTGATGAACCCGGCGAGGTCACGTGCGGTCCCGACGGGATCGACCAGTCCCTCGGTCGTCGCCGTGTCCCCCTCGATCCACCGGTACACCGACCACGGGTACGGGTAGTCCTCGCCCGGTTCGCCCACCGCCACCGGCTCGGAGACGGGCAGGGGCAGGTGCGGGGCGAGGCGCGGCAGCCAGCGGTGTTCGCGCTCCACCTGGCCCGCCCAGTGGGCGTAGCGCGGCAGCCGCACGGACAGGTCGGTGCCGAGCCGGAAGGTGGCGTTGTCCATGCCGGACTGCCGAACCGGGGACACGGGAAGACTCGCCCACCGCGGGAACTGGGCGGCGAGCAGACGGCGTACGAGGGTGGCGTCGATCAGCACACCGTCCAGTCCAGCGGGGCGAGGGCGCGGATGTCCAACGAATTGGCGGTGTGGAGCCGCTGCCCAGGGGTAGGCGCGGCCCGACGGATGACGGATGACGGAACGGTTGCCCGGTTCCTTACCGCGGGGGCAGGCGGTGCAGATGTACGTCCATGAGGCGGCCGTCGGCCACCGTGGCGGTCATGTAGGTGCAGTGCGGCTGGCGGCGGCGGTCGGTCGGCGAGCCGGGGTTGAGCAGGCGCAGCCCCGTGGGGGCGGTGGTGTCCCAGGGGATGTGGCTGTGCCCGAAGACCAGGACGTCGGTGTCGGGGAAGCGGGCGGCGCAGCGTGCCTCACGGCCCTGGGCGGCGCCCGTCTCGTGGACGACGGCGAAGCGCAGGCCGCCGAGTTCGGCGTACGCCACCTCGGGGAGCCGGGCGCGCAGCTGAGGTCCGTCGTTGTTGCCGTACACGGCGACGAGCCGGGCGCTGCGGGCCTCCAGCAGGTCGAGGGTGGCCGTATCGACCCAGTCCCCGGCGTGGAACACGACGTCGGCGCGCGGGAGTTCGGCGAGCAGCGGCGCGGGAAGCTCCTTGGCCCGCCGTGGGAGGTGGGTGTCGGACATCAACAGCAGGCGCACCGCGCCAGGTTACCCGCGCGACGACGACGGGATCCGCAGGCCCGCCGCGACCCCGCCGCCGGGACACGCCACGCGTCCTCGACGGGGGCCGGAGATGGACAAAGGGCTCGGTGGCGTTAGCATCTGCCAACGCGTACCAGCGACACCCACGGCAAGCGAACTGAGGGGGCCTGGAGCCCGATGCCGGTGAAGGTCAGCGTCATCGTTCCCGTCTACAACCCCGGGGCCTACATCGAGGACTGCATCGCCTCGTTGCTGAGACAGTCACTGCCTCCCGACGAGTACGAGGTGCTCTTCGTCGACGACGGTTCCACCGACGGCACGCCCGCCCGGCTCGACGCGGTGGCCGCCGAGCACCCCCGGGTGACGGTCGTCCACCAGGAGAACTCCGGCTGGTCCGGCAAGCCCCGCAATGTGGGCATCGCCGCAGCCGAGGGCGAATATGTGATGTTCGTCGACAACGACGACTACCTCGGCGACGAGGCCCTTGAACGGATGTACGACTACGGGGTGGCCAACGACGCCGACGTCGTCGTCGGCAAGATGGCCGGCAAGGGCCGGGGGGTTCCGGTGGAGTTGTTCCGCCGCAACCATCCGCGCGCCACCGTCGAGAACGCCCCCCTGATCGACAGCCTCACCCCGCACAAGATGTTCCGCCGGAAGTTCCTCGACGACATCGGACTGAGGTTCCCGGAAGGCAGGCGGCGCCTCGAGGACCATGTGTTCGTCACAGAAGCGTATTTGCGCGCGAGTAACGTTTCCGTGCTCAGCGACTACGTCTGCTACTACCACGTCAGACGGGACGACGCGTCCAACGCCGGGTTCCAGCGCTTCGATCCCGGCGGGTACTTCAAGAACCTCCGCGAGGCCCTCGACGTCGTCGAGGAGTACACCGAGCCGGGACCGCTGCGCGACCGGCTCCTGCGGCGCTGGCTGCGCAACGAGATGGTCGAGCGCATGCGCGGCCGACGACTGCTCAAGCTGCCCGTGGACTACCGCAGGGAGCTGTTCGACGAGATCCACAAAGTCGTCGTCGAGCGCTTCGGGCCCGGCGTCGTGGCGGGGCTCCCGCCGACGCAGCGGATCGTCGCCGCGCTGATCGCCGCCGACCGGTACGACGACGTGGTGGCGTTCGCCGAGTGGGAGGCCTCCGTCGCCCTCAGGGCCGAGCCCGCGGGCGTGCGGTGGGAGGACGGGACGCTGCGTGTCGACTTCGCCGTCGAATACACGGTCGGCGGTGAGCCGATGACGTTTCCGTCCGACCCGGCCGGTACCCCGTCGGCCGGTCCGCCCCGGGACGTCGCCGACGCCATCTCACGGGTGGCGGCCGACAGCGTCGCCCGTTTCCACACGGCCACGGCGGACCTGCTGCTGCGGGAACGTGCCACCTCCGCACAGTACTTCCAGCCGGGCGAGGTCACCCGGGAGATCGTCCCGGTCGGGGACAACGGCGAGCGCGTCCGCCTGGTGCTGCGCAACTCGGCCGTCGTCGACCCGGCGACCGCCGCCGACGGCGTCCCGGCGGGCGCCGGGCTGTGGGACTTCTTCCTCCGGGTGAAGCTGGGCGGCTGGACCAAGGACTGCCGTCTGGGTCCGGTCCGTCCGGTCCTCCGCAGGGACCGGACGGCCGCGTCCGCCGGTGTGGTGGCCGGCCGGGTCGTGCTGCCGTACTGGACCGACCCGCACGCCAACCTGGCCCTGGCCGTCGACAACGCGGACAAGCGGGTGGGTCTCGGGGGCGTGTCCGCCGAAGACGTCACCGTCACCCGCGACCGGCTGCGCGCGCCCCTGCCGCTGCACCTGCCCGGCAACACCGATGTGCTGCTGCGGCTCACCGGCCCGGCCCGCCACGAAATCCCCGGCACGCTGTCGCCGTCCCGGGACGGCTCCGGGGCGCTGCTGGAGGCCGTACTGCCCGTCGCCGACCTCCAGCGCGGGCTCTGGCGGATCGCGCTGAGCCCGGCCCCGCCCGCCAACGCCGAGCCGCGCTTCCTGGCACTCCCGCCGGCTCTGCGCGTGGGCGGAGGCGGAGTACAAGTGGTTCGCCCGGCCGGTCCCAGTGCCGTCCAGCGGCTGTCACGCGGGGCACGGCGCGTGCTGGGGCGGGTCCGCAGGAAAGCCGCCTCCCAGGTCAGGGCCTGGAGGACCTGACAGCGCACGAACACCGAAGACCGAGGGCTCCCGGAAGTCGGGGCCCTCGGTCTTCGTCTTCCCGCACAACATCGCCGAGGCGGAGCGATCCGGTCCTGCGCCCGCACGGTCCCATCGCCGTACAGCGACCGCCACGCGGGGCACGGCGCGTGCCGGGGCGGGTCCCTGGAGGGCCCGAGAACGCACGATCACTGAAGACCGAGGTTCCCAGGAGTCGGGACCCTCGGTCTTCGCCTGCCCGCACGGGCATCGCCGGGAGGGGGTCGCTCGCGGAGGCGGAGCGGTCCGGGCCGTTGACTGTCGTACCGGACCTGCTCCGCTTTCTACGAGGGCCCGTGCGGTCCGGGCGTCAGCGGCTGACGGCGACCTTCTCCAGGGCCGTGCGCAGCGGCTCCCAGCCGCGGGAGCGGCCGACGCCGAGGTTGCGGGCCTTGGCCAGCGGGCCCCAGAAGGGCGCCTGCAGCAGGTCCTTCGGCGGCACCGCCCGGACTCGTTCCAGGATCGCCTCGGGGACCTTCTGCGGGTCCGGCACGTCGAACTCGGCCATGATCTCGTCATACTTGTCGTGCAGCACCGTGTTGTCCGGGTCGGCGCCGAACACGACGAGCTGACCGGTGGGCTGGGTGTCGACGAAGACGGTGACCAGGTCGGGGCGGTAGCGGCCGAGGATCTCGGCGACCTTGTAGACGTCGCCCGTCCAGGCGCCGGTGTGCCGGTCGCGGGCGGCCTCGTCGATGTTGCGGGGCAGCATGTCGTCGAGGACGATCACGCTCGACCAGTCGGAGTGCTTCTCCACGTTCATGAAGTCGCGCAGCGCGAACTCGAACAGGTGCATGCCGTCGATGAACGACAGGTCGAGGGTGGTGCGCCGCCAGTAGCCGATCGGACTGCGGCCGCGGCGCAGGTTGCGCACCGGGTGACGGCCGCCCTTGAGGTGGCCGAGCGGGTTGTCCCGGGCGAAGAAGTCGTCGCTGGTGGCCTTCACCAGGTGGACGTCGCACCGGATCTCGGTGACCACCTTGAACGCGGGGTCGATCGCGATGCTGGGGACGCGGGACAGGGTCAGACTGCGGCCGTCGTTGACCCCGATTTCGAGGTAGTTGCGGTTGGCGCTGACCTTGTGCAGCTCCCGCAGGAACTCATGGCGTTTCACGCAGGGGACTCCTTGCGGATCCGGGGAAGGGCGTTGTTCAGGGTGATGCGGGGTGCGGGCCCGGGGGCCTCGCTGCCGACGGGGCGCACCCGGTCGGGGTCGGCGCCGAGGAGGCGGAACGCCTCACGGGCCGGGTCGTACCAGGTGGCCTCGCCGGAGTCGGTGGGGTGGGGTATGCCGCCCGCGCCGGTGAGCGGCCGGCTCATGACGCGCCCTGGAGTGCGGCTCGCCGTTTGAGCGGCTCCCACCAGGCGCGGTTGTCCCGGTACCAGGCGACGGTGGCGGCGAGGCCGGCGGTGAAGTCGTGCCGGGGGTGGTAGCCGAGTTCGGTGCGGGCCTTGGACCAGTCGACGGCGTAGCGCAGGTCGTGGCCCTTGCGGTCGGCGACCCGGTCGACGCGGTCCCGGTCGGCCCCGCAGGCCTCCAGCAGCAGGCCGGTCAGCTCCGTGTTGCTCAGTTCGGTGCCGCCGCCGATGTTGTAGACCTCGCCCGCGCGGCCCTTGGTGCGCACGAGGTCGACGCCCTGGCAGTGGTCCTCGACGTGCAGCCAGTCACGGACGTTGAGGCCCTCGCCGTACAGCGGGACGTTCTTCCCGTCGAGGAGGTTGGTGATGAAGAGCGGGACGACCTTCTCGGGGAACTGGTGCGGGCCGTAGTTGTTGGAGCAGCGGGTGACGCGGACGTCCAGGCCGTGGGTGTGGTGGTAGGCGAGGGCGAGCAGGTCGGACGACGCCTTGGAGGCGGAGTACGGGGAGCTGGGCCGCAGCAGGTCCTCCTCCGTTGCCGCGCCGGTCTCGACGGAGCCGTAGACCTCGTCGGTGGAAATATGTACGAAGGGTGCCGCGTCGTGCCGCAGGGCCGCGTCCAACAGGGTCTGGGTGCCGACCACGTTGGTGAGCACGAAGTCGTCCGCGCCGGTGATCGAGCGGTCGACGTGCGACTCGGCGGCGAAGTGGACGACCTGGTCGGCGTCGGCCAGCGGCTTGTCGACGAGTTCCGCGTCGCGGATGTCTCCCTGGACGAACTCCAGGCGGGGATGGTCGAGTTCGAGGTTGTCGAGGGTGCCGGCGTAGGTGAGCTTGTCGAGCACGGTGACACGGGGTGCGTCGGCCGCATCGGGCGCGTCGCCCGCGAGCAGCGTGCGCACGTAGGTGGAGCCGATGAACCCGGCGGCACCGGTGACGAGGAGGTTCATGAGTGGATCTGCACCTTGCTGTGGTCTCCGAGGACGAGACGGTGGGCGCTGGGCACGCTGGGTGCCGAGGTCACCCCGGTGACACGGCAGTTCTCCGCGATGGAGGTGAAGGGTCCGACGCAGGAGTCGCTGGTCTCCAGGGTCCTGCGGTTGACCTCCAGCATGTCCTCGACGTTCCCGGTGTCCTTCCAGTAGCCCTGGATGACGGTGGAACGTACGTCGGCGCGGACGTCGATGAGGTGCTGGATGGCGTGGGTGGCGGGAGTGAACCAGTACACCCCGACCAGGGCGAGATCGCTCCTGGGGTGTTCCGGCTTCTCCTGAGCAGGATCTGGGCGTCGGGCCGGTGCGCGCGGAACTCGTCGACGAGGCCGGGGGGTCTTTCCTGGGGGAGGTAGGTGATGTCCAGCCCGAACTTCGAGCCGTCGCCGACCGCTTCCCCCAGGCCGTAGAAGAGGACAGCTTTGTTAGCAACGGGCACCAGCTGTTTGGCCGACGTATGTGTGATCGGCCTCAACCGTGTACCGGCGCCGCCGGACAACACGAGAGCCTTCATCTGCGTCACCATAGCCCGGTCGAACGGACCATGGCGACCGCGTGGCGCCCGTGTCACAGCCACCGCACAGCGGTCAGTCCTCGCCCCTGAAGATGTTCCCCTCGGCTCCCGGCTGCGCCACGCGCTGGGTGCTTTCGTCCGCCAACGCGGGCAGGCAGGTTCGCAGGATGCGCTCGCCGCGCAGGCGACGGGCCCTCGACCAGCCGGTCTCGGGCCTACGGGCAACGGGTTTCTCACTGGTCTGCGCACTCACGGCGTTTCATCTTCTTTCTGCGTCCGGTACTGCCCTCACCCTCCCGCGGGGCCGGGGCGCTCCGTCCTTCCGTGCTGTGCCACCGAGTCCCCTGCGGCCGCACGGGCAAACCGGTGCCCCCCCTTGCGGGGCACCGGTTCGCACTTGCGTGCGTGTTGTCGTCCTCAGGTGTTGGGGCGGGCCGCACTGATGTCGCCCAGGGCCGAATCGGGGTCGCGTTCCATCGCCAGGTCGGCCAGGGCGACGATGCCGACGGGGCGGCCGCCCTCGACGACCGGGAGGCGGCGTACGGCGTGCTCACGCATGAGCTCGACGGCGTGGGCCACGTCGTCCTCGGGGGTCAGGGTGACCAGGTCGTCGCTGCAGGCGCCGGCCACGGTGGTCTGCTCGGGGTCGCCGCCCTCGGCGAGCGAGCGGACCACCAGGTCGCGGTCGGTGACCAGGCCGCGCAGTTCGTCGCCGTCCGTGACGATGACGGCTCCCAGGTCCTGGTCGCGCATGATCCGGGCAACCGCCGTCACGGAGGTCCGCGGTTCCACGGTGACCGGAGCGCTGGTCATGATGTCGCTGACGTGCTGGGTCATGGCATGCCTCTCTGCTCGGGGTTCCCTGCCCCGGGTACCCCGGTGAGCGGGCCGTCGTCACCCCTCCAGCGGGATCTCGCTCCACACCTGCTTGCCGCCGCTGACGGGCACGGTCCCCCATGCCGTCGACATGGCCTCGACGAGGAGGATGCCGCGGCCGCCGGTGGCCTCCCAGCCGATGCTGGTCGGCTTGACGGGGGTGCGCGCGGAGGAGTCGGCGACGGCGACGCGCAGCCGGTGGTTGATGCGCATGAGGTCCAGGCGGACCCTGCCGTCGGTGTGGACGAGGGCGTTGGTGACGAGCTCGGAGACGACGAGCAGGACGGCGTCCATGGCGTCGGCCGGGACACCCCAGCTGCGCAGGGTGCGGCGGGTGAAGCGGCGGGCCTGCCCGACGGCCTGGGGGACGCGCCACACGGTCCAGCCCTCGCGCTGCGGGCGCACGGCCATGCCGTCGTAGCGCAGCAGGAGCAGGGCGACGTCGTCGCTGCGGCGGGCGTTGCCGAGCAGGGCGTCGGCGACGAGTCCGAGGTGGGCGGGGTCGGAGACGGCCAGTTCGTGGGCGAAGCGGTCCATGCCCTCGTCGATGTCGGCGTCGTGGGACTCGACCAGGCCGTCCGTGGTCAGGGCGAGGACCGTGCCGGGTGGCAGCCGCAGCGGGCTCATCGGGAAGTCGGCCTGCCGCACCACGCCGAGCGGCGGGCCGCTGTCCGCCTCGGGGATCTCGGTGCCGCCGTCCGGGTGGCGCAGCACCGGCGGGAGATGTCCGGCGCGCACGTACCAGGCGGAGCCCTCCTCCAGGTCGACGTCGACGTAGGCGCAGGTGGCGAAGAGGTCGGTCTCCATGTCCATGAGGAGGCGGTTGGCGTGGGAGACGACCACGTCCGGGGGGTGGCCCTCGACGGCGTAGGCGCGCAGGGCGGTGCGCATCTGGCCCATGAGGGTGGCGGCGCCCGCGCTGTGGCCCTGGACGTCGCCGATGACGAGGGCGACGTGGTTGTCGGGCAGCGGGATCACGTCGTACCAGTCGCCGCCGAGTTCGAGGCCCGCCGTGCTCGGCAGGTAGCGGGCGACGGCGACCGCGCCGGGCAGTTTGGGCAGGCGGCGTGGCAGCAGCTGGCGCTGGAGCATGCCGACGAGTTCGTGCTCGGCGTCGAAGGCGTGGGCGCGCATCAGGGCCTGCCCGGCGAGGCCCGCGGAGGCGGTGAGCAGGGCGCGTTCGTCGGGGCCGAAGTCGTGCGGGGTGTCCCAGCCGATGAGACAGGCGCCGGCCATGCGGCCGACTCCGGGCAGCGGCAGCACGGCGAGGCCGCCGGGGCCGACCTCGGCGAGGGCGGGTTCCAGGGCGGTGCCGGCGGGCCAGATCTGGGCGCGGCCCTCGCGCAGGGCGGCGGCGAGGGTGGGCATGGAGCGGACGGGCGCGTCGGGCCATTCGGAGCGCCACTCGGTGCGCCACAGCTCGGGCCAGAACTCCGGTTCGGGCGGGTCGAGGACGGTGACGACGAGCCGGTCGCCCTCCAGCTCGGCGAGGGCGATCCGGTCGGCCCGCAGCGGCCCGCGCAGGGCGGAGACGACGGCCTGGCTGACGTCACGGACGGTGCCCGCGATGGCGAGGGCGGCGGCCAGGCGCTGGACGCGGGCCACGTCGGTGACGTCGGAGCGCAGTGTGGAGGCGTCGGCGAGGGTGCCCACGAGCCGTGCCGGGCGGCCGTCGCCGCCGGGCAGGAGATGGCCGCGCAGCCTGAGCCATCTGGGTGGTCCGGTGGGCTGCAGGACCCGGAACTCGAGTTCGCGCTCGCCGATGGACATGTGGTCGGCCTCCACCACGGACATCAGCGAGGGGAGGTCCTCCGGCACGGTCAGGCCGAGCAGGGTCTCGACCTTGCCGTCGAACTCGTCGGGGCCGATTCCGAACAGCTCCAGGATCTCGCCGCCGACCTCGACGCGACCGGTGTCCATGGCGAGGCTGAAGGCGCCCGCGGACAGCTCGCCGCCCTCGGTTCGCTCGCCCGGGGCGGGTACGTCGACGGCTCCGGCGTCGGCGATCAGTTCGAGGCACTTGCGGCCGTCGGTGTCGAAGCCGGCCGGGTCCTCGCTGACCGCGAGCAGGCAGGCCCCGCGGGCGTCGCCGTGCCTGGGCAGGGCCGCCAGATGGAACTCCCGCGCGGGTGCCCGCCGGGACTCGGCGCAGGCCGCGAGCTCTTCGGGGCCGAGCCACACGGGCCGTGCGTCGCGCAGGGCGACGGCCACCGGGGAACGGCCGGAGCGGGCGTAGGTGTCGCGCAGCCCGTACAGCCTCCTGGGCACGCCGGCCGACTCGACCAGGCAGAGCTGATCGCCGTCCTCGCCCGGGGTGTACACGGCGGCGAACGTCGCCCGCGCGAAGACGAGCGCCTGTTCGAGGACGCGACGGAGCCGTTCGGGTGAGTCCTGGTCGTCCATGAGCGAGGCGAGGGCGATTTCGGCGCGCAGCGTTCTTGTTCCGCGTCCCGCCGCGCCCTCACTGACCACGTCCGCCATTACAACGCTTATGGGGCACCTGCGCAGCCCCTGTGACCATTCGGTGCAGCCACGGGCCGCTGTTCCGCGCTCCACCACGAGGAGCGGGGGGCGCACGGGCAGCGCTCGTACGCCGCCTCGTGCATCGCCTGTGGAGGTATGGGCGGGGACGGACGGGGTACTCGGGCGGCTTCACCGTGCCGCGGGCATTCCTGTGCCGTACGCGAGCCGGCGCCGATGTGCCCGGACGCCGCTCGCCGTGCGGGACGGGCCTCCAGGGGGCAGATTTGAGCCCTGGGAACCGTCGCTCGGCCGGGCGAGGAGGTGGTCGGCGTGTCCGACGGGCAGACGTCCGGGCAGGCGTCGGTGACCGCGAGGACCCGCGTCGGCCGGCCCCTCCTGTCGCTGGCGCTGGCGGCGATGATGGACGAGGTCCACGCACACTCCGGGGCTGTGTATCTGCTGGCGGACGACGCCTCGGTGCTGGAGATGGCGGTGATGGCGGGGCTGCCCCGGGCGTTCGCGGCGCCGTGGGAGCGGGTGGGGGTGAGTGCGCCGATCCCGGTGGCCGAGGCGGTGCGCGAGCGGCGGCTGGTCTGGGTGGGCGGCGAGGAGGACATGGCGCGCCTCTATCCGCGGATCGCGGTCGTGCTGCCCTACCCCTTCGCGCTGGCCGCGGTGCCCGTCGCCACCAGGACCACCCAGTACGGCGCGGTCTTCGTGACCTGGCCCGGCTCGCATCCGCCGGAGCTGTCCGAGCGGGAGCGGGACCATCTGACCGCGGCCTGCGACCGGTTGGCGGTACGGCTGGAGCGGGCCGTCGAGGACAGCGTCCCGCTGCACTCCGAACCCGATCTGCTGGCCGCGCCGACGGTGGGCGGCGCGGCCGGCACCCTCGGCACGGTGGAGGCGGCGCGGATGGTGGCGCGGCTGCCGTACGGGCTGTGCTCGCTCGATCTGCACGGGCTGGTCTCCTTCGCCAACACGGCCGCCGCCGAGCTGATGGGCGTGCCGGTGAACCAGTTGCTGGGATCCACGCTGTGGGCGTCGGTTCCCTGGCTCAACGACCCGGCGTACGAGGACCGCTACCGGGCCGCGCTGCTGAGCCAGCACACCACGTCGTTCGTGGCGCTGCGCCCGCCGGACGACTGGCTGTCGTTCCGCCTGTATCCGAGCACGACCGGTCTGAGCGTGCGCATCAGCCGGGCGCGGGCGGTGGCGGAGATGAGACGGGTGGGGCCGCGGCCCGGTGACGCCCCGTCCCGGCTCGTGACCATCTCCCAGGTGCTGAGCCTGGCCGGGGCGCTCACCGAGGCGGTGAGCGTGCAGGACGTGGTGCAGCTGGTCGCGGACGAGATCGCTCCGGCCGTGGGCAGCCAGGCGCTGGTCGTCCTCGGTTCCCGGGCCGGCCGCCTGCATGTGCTGGGGCACCGCGGATATGAGGACCCGCACCTCGTGGAACGCTTCGACGGGCTGCCGCTGACCGAACAGACGCCCGGCACGCATGTCCTGACCAGCGGGGTGCCCGCATTCTTCGACTCCCGGCAGGAGCTGGAGCGGCTGTATCCGGCGCGGCACGCGACGCCGGACGGCTTCGCGTCCTGGGCGTATCTGCCGCTGATCGCCTCCGGCCGCCCGGTGGGCACGTGTGTGCTCGCCTACGCCGAGCCGCACCCCTTCCCCGCGGACGAGCGGGCGGTGCTGACGAGCCTGGGCGGGCTGATCGCCCAGGCGCTGGAGCGGGCCGTGCTCTACGACGTCAAGCACCAGTTGGCGCACGGCCTGCAGCAGGCCCTGCTGCCGCATTCGCTGCCGCGGCTGCCCGGTATCGACGCGGCGGCGCGCTACCTTCCGGCCACCCGCGGCATGGAGATCGGCGGCGACTTCTACGACCTGGTGCGGGGGCAGGGGCCGGCGGCGGCGGTGATCGGGGACGTGCAGGGCCACAACGTCACCGCTGCCGGGCTGATGGGACAGATCCGTACCGCCGTACGCGCGTACACGACCGTGGGACAGGCTCCCGAGGAGGTCATGCGCAGCACCAACCGGCTGCTGATCGACCTCGGTTCGGATCTCTTCGCCAGCTGTCTGTATCTGCGGCTCGATCCGGAGCGCGGGCGGGCCGTGATGGCCCGGGCGGGACATCCGCCGCCGTTGCTGCGCCGTCCCGACGGGCGGGTGCGGGTGCTGGACCTGGCCGGCGGGCCGCTGCTGGGCATCGACGGCTCCGCGGTGTATCCGACCACGGAGGTGGACCTGGCTCCCGGCAGTGTGCTCGTCCTCTACACCGACGGGCTGATCGAGTCGCCCGGCGTCGACATCGAGGACGCGCTCGCCGCGCTGGGCCGACGGCTGGCCGAGGCCGGGGACCGGCCCCTGGACGAGTTGGCCGACGAACTCGTCCGCCACAGCGCGGCCACGCAGGAGCGGAGCGACGACGTGGCGCTGCTGCTGCTGAGGGCGCGGGCGGAGGGCTGACGCGGGACGGACCGGTCCGGCCCTCCCGCCGGAGGGCCGGACCGGTCCGTGTCGTCGCGCGCCGGGAGCGGCTCAGTGGGGGCGAACCGCTCCCGACACGTGGTCAGTTGGTCTCGGTCAGGCCGGAGCCGTCCTCGACGCCCGTGCCGGTGTCGTCACCGGTACCGGCTTCCTCACCGCCGACCGCTTCGCCGCCGGCCTCTTCGCCGCCGACTTCCTGACCGGCGCCGGCCTCTTCGCCCGCTCCGGCTTCTTCACCGGCCCCGGCCTCTTCGCCTGCTCCGGCTTCTTCACCGGCGCCGGCTTCTTCGCCCGCTCCGGCTTCCTCGCCGCCCGCCGCGTCACCCGCGCCGAGCGTCGCGCCGACCGCCGTCAGTGCGGTGGTGACCGGCTGGAAGAAGGTCTCGCCGCCGACCGTGCAGTCGCCGCTGCCACCCGAGGTCAGGCCGATCGCGAGACCGTCCTGGGTGAACAGGGAACCGCCGCTGTCGCCGGGTTCGGCACAGACGTCGGTCTGGATGAGCCCGGTGACGGTGCCCTCCGGGTAGTTGACGGTGGCGTCGAGTCCGAGGACCTGGCCGTCGCTCAGCCCGGTGGTGCTACCCATCCGGAACACCTCGAGGCCGACCTCGGCGTCCGCGGCCTGGGAGATCTGCACGGTCTGGTCGCCGAGGTTGACCTCGCTGGGCGCCACCGTCGCGGGGTCGTCGTACTTGACGAGCGCGAAGTCGCCGTCACCGGGGAACGTGGCCTGGTCGACGGTGGCGATCGGCTCACCGTCCTGGGTGTCGGACCAGGCGGCCTCCGCGACCCCGCAGTGACCGGCGGTCAGGAAGGCGGGGCTGCCGTCGCCCGCGGTGACGTTGAAGCCCGCCGAGCAGCGTGCGCCGCCGCCGAAGATGGCGTCACCGCCGGAGAGGAACGTCTTGAACGTGCCGGCCGACTTCTTGATGGTGGCCATGCCGGAGCCGAGGCTCTCGACGGTCGACTCCAGGGTGTCCCAGTTGGCGCCGGTGACCGTGCTGTCGGCGGTGACCAGGATCTTGTTGGTCCTGGGGTCCACGGCCCACGCGGTGCCCGGAATGGTCGCCTCGGACTTGAGGGTCTGGGCGCCGGCCTCGAGTTCGCGGATGCTGTTGTCGACCTCGCGGACGGCGGCGCCCGCCTTCTTCGCCTGGACGATCACGTTGTTGTTGTCGCCGGATATGACGTTGACGACGAGCTGCTGCTGGTCGGCGTCGTAGTAGGAACCGGCGAAGGCGTCACCGAGCAGTCCGGCGAGTTGCGAGGCGAGATCCGAGGCGTCCGCCGACTTGAGGGTTCTGGGCGCGGCGGCGGTGTCGTCCGAGGAGCCGTCCTGGGAGGCGTTGGCGTTCGGCAAGAGGATCGCGGCCGCTCCGAGCGCCACCACACTGCCCGCCGCCAACGCGGCCTTGCGCTTCGGAATTCGCTTGTGACTCAAACTTCTCGACCTCCTGAGGGACCGGAGTCTGCTGCCGGTGTGCGGCAGTTGTTATGGGCGCCTGGATGGCAGTGGGTACGCACGGGGCTCACGGCGCGTTCAATTCCGTTTCCGTGCGCCCCGCGTGAAACACCGAATCGGCCACGACCGCACCCGACGGCCCGGCGCGGGGAACAATCCCCCATATGACGATGACCACCGCCGAAGCCGACAAGATCCTCGCCGACAACTTCGCCCCTTGGGTCCTCGAACTGGGGCTGCGGATCGAGGCGTTGGGCGAGGACCGCGCCACACTGCGACTTCCCTGGTCGGACCGCCTGTCCCGGGAGGGCGGAGGGCTGTCGGGGCAGGCCCTGATGGCCGCCGCCGACACGGCCACCGTGATCGCGGTGTCGGCCGCCCGGGGTGCCTACGGGCCGATGACGACGGTGCAGCAGTCCACGTCCTTCCAGCGGGCGGTGACCGGTTCGGATGTCCTGATCGAAGCGGTCCTCACCAAGCTGGGCCGCCGGATGGCGTTCGCCGACATCACGCTGACCGACGAGCGGTCCGGACAGATCGCGGCACGGGCGAGCACGGTCTACGCACTCCTGGGCTGACACGTTCAGCTATCCGTCAGCAACGGTCCGTCGCGAACACCGGGTCGAATCCTTGCTCCAGGGAATCTGCACATCGAATGCCCAACGAGGTCACCGCTCGCGAAGGATCTGCACAAGCCGGGGTGTCCCGCACGTCATTGGCGCGGAGTGTCGGATTCGCGCCGGGGAGCGCAAGAGCCTCTGCCGGCACACGGCCGTGTCAGGTGTGAAGAAGTCGCCGTCAAGCCGTGCCCACTCCTGCACGGATGGGTACTCCTGGGGCACAAGTGCCCTGGTGAGGCGGTTGGTTGATTGGATGCCCGGACCCGCAGCGTGCTTTGATCCATCGCACCGCAGGGGCCGCCAAGGGCTTTCCGGAAACGGGTGCCCGGTGCCTGCGGTCGCGGCCGTCCGTCTGTCCCCAGAGGGGTGCCGCTCCCCCCTTGTGAATATCCATATGAAGGGAAGTTCCATCATGAACTCCACCCCCCAGGTTGAGACCGTCGAGATCTCCGACGCCGACCTCGACAACGTCTCCGGCGGCCTGTCCGTGAACGCCCTGGGCACCGTCACCGGCCTGGTGGACGGCATCGCCCCGGTTTCCGGCCTGGTCAACACGGTTGTCGGCACGGTTGAGGGTGCCACCGGCCTGAACACCGCCCCGGTCACCAGCCTGGTCGCCGGTCTCTGATCGCACCTTCTGTGATCGTTGAGTCCCGGAGCCGTACACGGCTCCGGGGCTCTCGGTTGTCGTGAACCAGCCGGCTCGCGCGAGCCGGTCCTTACTCGTTCGCAGGTCTCGTTCGCAGGTGAGGGAAGTTCCGTGCAGTTCCGCCAACAGGCCCTCGCCAAGCTCCAGTCGCCGGAGGAGCTCGACCTTCCGGTGCGTTTCGCCCGCCCGCAGGGCTGGCTCGTGTTGTCCGTGACGGTCGTCGTCATGGCCGCCGCGTCCGTGTGGGCGGTGACCGGCTCGGTGGCCTCCACGGTCGGCGCGCCCGCGATCCTCACCCATGGCGAGGGCAGTTACATCCTGCAGAGCCCGGTGGCCGGCCAGGTCACGGCGGTCGTCGCCGAACAGGGCGAGCGGCTGCCCGCCAACGCCCCCGTCCTGAAGGTGCGTACGGCCGAGGGCGACACCGTCGTCCGGACGGTCGCCGCGGGCCGGGTCACCGCGCTCGCCGCCACCATCGGCCAGATCATCCAGACCGGCGCGAACGTCGCCGCCGTCGAGAAGGTCGCCCGCGCCACCGATCCGCTGTACGCCACCGTGTACGTCCCCGCCGAGAACGCGGCCTCCATCCCGTCGAACGCCGCCGTGGACCTGACCGTCTCCTCGGTGCCCACCCAGGAGTACGGCGTGCTGCGCGGCCATGTGAAGACGGTGGACCGCTCCGCCCAGTCGGCCCAGCAGATCGGCGCGTTCCTCGGGGACAGCCAGCTCGGCGAGCAGTTCACCAAGGACGGCCGGCCGGTGGCCGTGCTGGTCAGGCTGGACAAGTCGTCCGGCACGAAGAGCGGCTACCAGTGGTCCTCCGCGGACGGGCCGCCGTTCTCCCTCACCTCCATGACGACGGCCAATGCCTCGATCCGGCTGGCTGATCAGCGTCCCGTCGATTGGCTGCTGCCGTGAGTGCCGCCCAGGACACCAGAAGCAGGCGCAGGGCCGCCCCGCCCAAGCGACGCCCTGTCCCCACCGGCAAGGTCAAGACGGTCCGCACACCCACCGTGCTCCAGATGGAGGCCGTGGAGTGCGGCGCCGCCTCCCTGGCGATGGTGCTCGGCCACTACGGCAAGCACGTCCCGCTGGAGGAGCTGCGCATCGCCTGCGGTGTCTCCCGGGACGGCTCACGGGCCAGCAACCTGCTCAAGGCGGCCCGCAGTTACGGTCTGACCGCCAAGGGCATGCAGATGGACACGGCCGCCCTCGCCGAGGTGCGCACGCCGGCCGTCCTGTTCTGGGAGTTCAACCACTACGTCGTCTACGACGGCATGGGGCGCCGCTTCGGGCGCCGCGGGGTGTACATCAACGACCCTGGCAAGGGCCGCCGTTTCGTGCCGATGGAGGACTTCGACGGCAGCTTCACCGGTGTCGTCCTGGTCATGGAGCCCGGCGAGGGCTTCACCAAGGGCGGGCGCAAGCCGGGTGTGCTGGGCGCGATGCCGGCCCGGCTGCGCGGCACCGCGGGCACCATGCCGGCGGCGGTGCTGGCGAGCCTGCTGCTGGTCGTGGTCGGCGCGACGGTGCCCGCGCTGAGCCGCCAGTACATCGACATGTTCCTGATCGGGGGCCAGACCTCCCTGCTCGGCGTGCTGTTCGCGTCGATGGGCGCGTCCGTGCTGCTCACCCTGGTGCTGACCTGGTTGCAGCAGGCGAACCTGCTGCACGGCCGCATCATCTCCTCCACGCTTTCCAGCGCCCGCTTCCTGCGCCATCTGCTGCGGCTGCCGGTCACCTTCTTCTCCCAGCGCAGCCCGGCCGACCTGGTGCAGCGCCTCCAGTCCAACGACCAGGTGGCCGAGACGCTGGCCCGCGACCTGGCGGCGGCGGGCGTGGACGCCGTGGTCGTCGTCCTCTACGCGGTGCTGCTCTACACGTACGACCCGCAGCTCACCTATGTCGGCATCGGCGTGGCCCTGCTGAACGTCGTGGCCATGCGGGTCGTCATCAAACTGCGCGCCACACGTACGGCGAAGCTGCGCGCCGACAGCGCCCGGCTCACCAACACGGCGTACACCGGCCTGCAGTTGATCGAGACGATGAAGGCGACCGGCGGCGAGGACGGCTACTTCCGCAAGTGGGCCGGGCAGCACGCCACCACGCTGGAGGAGCAGCAGCGGCTCGGTGTGCCGAGCGCCTGGCTGGGCGTGGTCGCACCGACGCTGGCGGCGCTGAACAGCGCGCTGATCCTGTGGATCGGCGGGATGCGGGCGATCGAGGGCGGGATCTCGGTCGGCCTGCTGGTCGCCTTCCAGTCGCTCGTCACCCGCTTCACCGCTCCGATCACCCGGCTGAACGGCGTCGCGGGCCGCATCCAGGACTTCGCGGCCGACGTGGCCCGCCTGAAGGACGTGGAGAACTTCCAGGCCGACCCGCTCTACGGCCGTCCCGGCGCCGGCGAGTCGACGCGCCGCCTGCAGGGCCATGTCGAGCTGCAGAACATCACCTTCGGCTACAACCCGCTCGACAAGCCCCTGCTCTCCGGCTTCGACCTGACCGTCGGCCCGGGCCGGCAGGTCGCGCTGGTCGGCGGTTCCGGCAGCGGCAAGTCCACGGTGTCCCGGCTGATATCGGGCCTGTACGCGCCCTGGGAGGGCGTGATCCGTATCGATGACCAGCGCATCGACGACATTCCGCGCGGGGCCCTGGCCGCGTCCGTCTCCTTCGTCGACCAGGACGTCTTCCTCTTCGAGGGCTCGGTCCGCGACAACATCGCGCTGTGGGACCCCTCGATCCCCGACGACGCCGTGGTGGACGCGCTGCGGGACGCCGCCCTGTACGACGTCGTGATGCGCCGCCCCGGCGGCATCCACAGCAGGGTCGAGCAGGACGGCCGCAACTTCTCCGGCGGACAGCGCCAACGCCTGGAGATCGCCCGGGCCTTGGTGCGCAGGCCCAGCATCCTGGTCCTGGACGAGGTCACCAGCGCGCTGGACGCGGAGACCGAGCTGACCGTCATGGACAACCTGCGCAAGCGCGGCTGTGCCTGTGTGGTGATCGCACACCGGCTCAGCACCGTGCGCGACAGCGACGAGATCGTCGTACTCGAGCACGGCACGATCGTGGAACGCGGACGGCACGAGGAGCTGGTGGCGCGCGGTGGCGCGTACGCCGAGCTGGTCAGGGAGCGGTGAGATGACGACCGCACACGAGCCGGACCTGGTGCTGGGCGCGCTCGGGTCCATGGGCACACCCGTCGACTGCGTCGGCCTGAGCCGGATCGACCTGGAGGGGCCGCAGGTGCTGTGGCTGGTCGCGGCGGGTGCCGTGGACCTGTTCGCGGTGGACGCCGAGGGGCAGGGCCACTGGCACCACCTCGGCCGGCTGGAGGCGGGCTCGCTGCTCCTCGGCCCGGTCCCCGGGCCCCAGCACACCCTGGTGGCCCGCCCGCTCCGGGACTGCGTGGTGCGCCGCATCACCCTGCGCGAGCTGTACCAGCCCGCGAACACCCAGACGTGGTCCTACGACGAGTACGGCAATCCCCAGTACGTGCCGCCGACGACGAGCCCGCTGGAGTACGCCCTCGCCCTGGGCGTCGGCCGCAGTCTGTCCATCCTCTTCCAGGCGCCGATGGCCACGGACCGGGCGGCCGCGCCCACCGACGACGACGTCTTCTGGATGCAGGTCCCGCCGGGCAGCGTGCAGTACGGCTCGCTGTACGGGGCGGAGGCGGCGGCCGACCTGTTGATGGACCCGGCCGTGTGGCAGAGCATGGTCGACCAGCAGTACCGGCTGCTGACCACGCTGGACCGGTGGATCGAACAGCTGGAGCACACCCACGAGACGCGTACGGCCGCCGGTATCAAGGCCGGTGAGGCGGTCCGCGCCCAGGCCGACCGGACCCTGCTCGCGTCCATCGGGAAGTCGTCGAAGCGTGCGACGGCCGCCGACGCGGACGCCAGCCACGCGGCCTGCAAGCTGGTCGCCCGGGCGGCCGGGATCCCCCTTGCCGACCCCGCGCAGTCCGGCACCGAGAGCGACCGGCTCGACCCGGTCGAGCGGATCGCGCTGGCCTCCCGGGTGCGCACCAGGTCGGTACGCCTCGACGGCCGCTGGTGGCGGGACAACGTAGGCCCGCTGGTGGGCCACCGGGCCCTGTCCGGTGCGCCGGTGGCACTGCTGTGGCGGCGGAGCGGCTATGTGTCCGTGCACCCGGCGACCGGTCGCGAGACACCGATCGAGAAGGCGAACGCGGAGGAGTTCGAGCCGCGCGCGGTGATGTTCTACCGTCCGCTGCCCGACCGGCCGCTCACCCCGCTCGGGCTGCTCCGCTTCAGCATGCGCGGCACGGGCGGCGACCTGACGAACCTCGTCATCAGCGGTCTGGTGACGGTGGCGATCGGGGCGCTGGTGCCCATCGCGACCGGCAAGGTGCTCGGCGAGTTCGTGCCGAAGGCGCAGACCCACCTGATCGTGCAGGTCTGTCTGGCGGTGATGATCAGCAGCGTGGTGGCGGCGGCCTTCATGCTGATGCAGAACCTGACCATGCTCCGTCTGGAGGGCCGGATCGAGTCGACGCTCCAGCCGGCGGTCTGGGACCGCCTGCTGAGGCTGCCGACCAAGTTCTTCACCGAGCGCTCGACCGGCGAGCTGGCCAGCGCGGCCATGGGCATCAGCGCGATCCGCCGGACGATGGCGGGCCTCGGTCCGGTGATCGCCCAGTCGGTGACCGTCGGCGCGATGAACCTGGGACTGCTGTTCTGGTACAGCGCCTCGATGGCGTTGGCGGCGATCGGGATGCTCGTCGTCATCGCCGCGATCTTCCTCGGGCTCGGGCTGTGGCAGGTGCGCTGGCAGCGGCGCCTCGTGGTGCTCGGCAACAAGCTGAACAACCAGGCGTTCCAGACCCTGCGCGGCCTGCCGAAGCTCAGGGTCGCAGCGGCCGAGAACTACGCCTACGCCGCCTGGGCCTCGGAGTTCGCGCGCAGCCGCGAGCTCCAGCAGAAGGTCGGCCGCATCAAGAACCTCACCGCGGTGATGGGCGCGGTGTACCTGCCGCTGTGCACCCTGCTGATGTTCATGCTGCTGGCGGGTCCGGCGCGCGGGGCGATGTCGGCGGCCGCGTTCCTCACCTTCAACACCTCGGTGACGATGCTGCTGACGGCGGTCACCCAGCTGACCGGCTCCTTCGTCTCGGCGGTCTCCGCGCTGCCGCTGTTCGAGGAGATCAAGCCGGTGCTGGAGGCCGCGCCCGAGGTGCGGACGGCCAGCACCCGCCCCGGCCCGCTGTCCGGCGGGATCGAGGCCCGCAGGCTCTCCTTCCGTTACTCGGACGACGGTCCGCTGGTCCTCGACGACGTGTCGTTCGACGTACGGCCGGGCGAGTTCGTGGCGATCGTCGGCCCGAGCGGCTGCGGCAAGTCGACCCTGCTCAGGCTGCTGATCGGCTTCGACCGACCGGTCTCGGGGAGTGTGCTGTACGACGGCCAGGACCTGGCCGCCCTCGACCAGTCCGCCGTACGGCGGCAGTGCGGGGTGGTGCTCCAGCACGCGCAGCCGTTCACCGGGTCCATCCTCGACGTCATCTGCGGCACCGAGCCCTACACGCCGGAGGAGGCCCTCGCGGCGGCCGAGATGGCGGGGCTCGCCGAGGACATCAAGCGGATGCCGATGGGCCTGCACACGATCGTCTCGGGCAGCGGCGCCATCTCCGGCGGCCAGCGCCAACGGCTCATGATCGCCCAGGCGTTGATCCGCCGTCCGCGCATCCTCTTCTTCGACGAGGCGACCAGCGCCCTCGACAACGAGACGCAGCGCACGGTCATCGAGAGCACCAAGGCCCTCAACGCCACCCGGATCGTGATCGCGCACCGCCTGTCGACGGTACTGGACGCGGACCGCGTGATCGTCATGGAGGACGGCAAGGTCGCCCAGCAGGGCCCGCCCGCGCAGCTCCTGGCGGACACCGGCGGGCGGCTGCACGAGCTGGTGCGGCGGCAGCTGGCGTAGCACGCCTCCCGGGCGCTCCAGCGAAACGTTGCCGTTTCGCAGAAAGTGGTCTAGCCTCCACCGACGCGTTCGACTGGCGCTGTACGTCAACGTCCTCATCGCCGTCGTCGCCTTCGTCGACGGCTGGATACTCCTGTCCAACAAGCGCGACGCCGCGAACTCCAAGCTGGACGTGCCGGGCACCGTTCTGGTCGCCGCCGGTCTGTTCTCCCTGGTCTACGGCTTCTCCAACGCGGAGACGCACGACTGGGACTCCCCCGCGACCTGGGGCTTCCTGATCGCCGGCGGTGTCCTGCTGACCGCGTTCGCCTGGTGGCAGACCCGCGCCGCGCACCCGCTGCTGCCGCTGCTGCCGCTGCGCATCCTGCTGGACCGCAACCGCGCGGCCTCCTTCATGGCCGTACTGATCTCCGGCGCGGGCATGTTCGGTGTGTTCCTCTTCCTCACCTACTACCTGCAGCTGGTCCTGGGCTTCAGCCCGACCAAGACCGGCGTCGCCTTCCTGCCGATGGTCGCCGCGCTGATGGTGGCGGCGCAGATCAGCACCACGGTCCTGGTCCCGCGGATCGGGCCGAAGGCGGTCATCCCGCTGGGCTTCGTGGTCGCCGCGGTCGGCATGGCCTGGCTGACCGGGATCGGCGTCGGCTCCGACTACGCGACCGCGGTGCTGCCGCAGCTGATCGTGACCGGCTTCGGTCTGGGTCTGGTCATGCCGCCGGCCATGCAACTGGCCACCGGCGGGGTCGCCGCCGAGGACGCGGGTGTCGCCTCGGCCACCGTCAACGCCATGCAGCAGGTGGGCGGTTCGATCGGTACCGCCCTGCTGAACACGCTGGCCGCGAGCGCCGCGACCGACTACCTGGCGGGCAAGGACCCCAGCGACAAGCTGGTCCAGGCACAGACGACGATGGAGAGCTATACCACCGCCTTCTGGTGGTCGGCCGGCTTCTTCGCCGCCGGCGCGCTGATCGCCTTCCTGCTCTACCGGCGCGGGGTGCCGGAGCAGGACCCGGAGGCCGCACCGGTCGTCCATATGTGATCCGGCTCCAACCGAGCCGCCGTAAGGCCGAGGGGCCGCCGTCCGCAGGGAGACGGCGGCCCCTCCTCGCTGCCCGGGAAGGGCTGGGGTGTCGAGGTGTCGGGACCCTGGGGGCACGGCTGACGTTGGGCGATCCCGCAACGGGGTACCCACGGTGCATGCGAATCAGCGTGGTTGACGTGGGATCGAACACGGTCAGACTCGTCGTCGCGGACGCGGAGGGCGGCGTGCCGCTGCCCGTCCACACCGCCAAGTGGCGCCTGAGGCTGTCCGATCACGTGAAGCCCGGCGGCCCGGTACCGGAGGAGGCGGTCGAACGGCTCGTCGATGCGGTCGCCGAGGCGAGCAGGACCGCGGCCCGCTGGGGTGCGGCGAGCCCTCTGGCCTTCGCGACCGCGGTGGTGCGCAGCGCCCCGAACCGCCACGAAGTGCTGCGTACCGTACGGACCCGGACGGGAGTCGGGCTGTGCACGCTGCCGGGCGAGGTGGAGGCCGAGCTCACGTTCCTCGGGGCGCGGCGCTGGATGGGCTGGCGGTCGGGGCCGCTGGCCCTGCTGGACATCGGCGGCGGCTCGCTCGAAGTGGCCTTCGGCCGCGGCCGGTTACCGGACTTCGTGGCCTCGCTGCCGCTCGGCGCGGGCCGGCTGACCCACGAGTTCTTCGAGGGCCAGGACCCGCCGCCGCCGGAGCTGGTGCGGGCGCTGCGCCGCAAGGTACGCCACCAACTGCGGGACGTGGCGGCCCGGATCCGCTGGGAAGGACCGCACACCGCGGTGGCCACCTCGCGCACCTTCCAGCAGCTGGGCCGGCTGTGCGGGGCCCCGCCCGGGCGGCACGGCCCGTTCACGGAACGGCTGTTGCACCGCGAGGACCTGCGGGAGGCGGTCGCCCGCCTGGCCGTCCTGCCCGCCGCCCAACGCGCCGCGCTCCCCGGCATCTCCGCGCCCCGCGCGGTGCAGAGCCTGGCCGGCGCGGTGGTCGGGCACACGGCCATGAAGCTGACCGGGATCAGGACGCTCACGCTGTGCCCGTGGGCGATCCGCGAAGGGGTGCTGCTGCGTCACATCGAGGACGGGGCGCCCTGGTGGGCGGAGATCATCCGCCGCAACGAGGAGGCGGCTCCGCCGGATCCGGTGCCGCTGCACCTCGCGACGGCGAGCAACTGAACCGAGGAAACCGGGGGAACCGGAGAAAGGAGAGCGCCGTGTCCGACGCCAGGAACCCCGAGAAGAACGACAGGAACAGCGGCCGAACCGAGGCGCGGCCCGAAACCGCGCTCGAAGAGGTCCTCCGCGAGGTCGAGGACGCCGAGACGCGTACCCGGGACTCCGCCGAGCAGCGCCGGCACCGGGGTGAGGCCTCGGAGGCCATCACCCCGAACACCCGCGCGCAGGAGGAGTCCGAGGGCGACTGACTAGCCCGGCGGCGCGCCCACGGGGCGTGCCGCCAGAGCGCTCGCCACGCCGTACAGGTTGGCCGCCATGGCCCGGCCCGTCCGGTGCGACCAGTCCCGGCCCTGCTCGTCGTCGAGGTAGTCGGGCCCGGGCCCGAGGTGCCAGTAGGTCCACGCCTGGCCGGGGATCGTGTAGCCGAGGTCGGCGAGCGCGCCCGAGATCTCGCTGATGACGTGGTGGGCGCCGTCCTCGTTGCCGGTGACGACCACGCCCGCGACCCGGTTGTAGGCGACGGGCCTGCACTCGTCGTCGGTCTCGGACATCAGCGCGTCCATCCGCTCCAGGACCCTCCCCCAGAGGGGGTGCCCCCAGGCGACGGAGGACGGGCGGCCGAGCCAGGTCGGCGAGGCCATCACGAGGATCTCGGCGTCCAGCAGTTTGTCGTGGACACCCGGCCAGGCGTCGCCCTCGCGTACGGGCTCGCTGGTCACGCCGGGCTCGATGGTCAGGTCCACGGCCCGCAGGACCTCGACCTCCACACCGTCCTTCTCGAGCCGTTCGGCGACGACGCCCGCCAGTGCCTCGGTGTTGGAGGGGTCCGGCGACCTCTTGAGGGTGCAGTTGATCACGAGTGCCTTCATGTCGGCTCGGAGTACCCCCGCGCGCCGACTCCAGTCAGGGGTGGCAGGCCGCACGGCCTGGGTACCCGGGGCGCATGCCACACGAGAGTCAGGAACCACGCCTGCCCTCCGCCCGGGGGCCGGTCTCGGCAGCCGTGACGCAGTACCTCCGGGGTGCCGGGCCGCTGCCGCGCCCCGAGGAGGTCGCGGGCGCGACCGTGTACGGCGACGACCTCCAGCTGGCCCTGTATCTCTGCTACGAACTGCACTACCGCGGTTTCGAGGGCGTCGCCCCGGACCGCGAGTGGGACCCGGACCTGCTGCGCACCCGCGCCGCGCTGGAGCAGCGCTTCCTGTCCGCCCTGCGCGCGGACACCGTCGTGCACGAGAGCGCGGCGGACGCGCTGGCCGAGATCCTGGTCGAACCGGTCGACGGAACGGGCGTCACCCACTACCTGCACAAGGAGGGCGAGCTGTGGCAGGTGCGCGAGTACGCGGCGCAGCGCTCGCTGTACCACCTCAAGGAGGCCGATCCGCACGCCTGGGTGCTGCCGCGGCTGTGGGGCCGGGCCAAGGCGGGGATGGCGGCGGTGGAGTTCGACGAGTACGGCGGCGGCCGCCCCGACCGCGTGCACGCGCGGCTGTTCGCCGACCTGATGACGGACCTCGGCCTCGACACGACGTACGGCCGCTACCTCGACGCGGCGTCCGCTCAGGTGCTGGCCACGGTGAACCTCATGTCCCTCTTCGGCCTGCACCGATCCCTCCGGGGTGCGCTGGTGGGCCACTTCGCAGCGGTCGAGATCACCTCGTCGCCTGGCTCCCGGCGGCTGGCCGAGGCGATGCGGCGTACCGGCGCCGGGCCGGCCGCCGAGTTCTTCTACGACGAACACGTCGAGGCCGACGCGGTGCACGAACAGGTCGTACGCCATGAGGTCATCGGCGGGCTGCTGGCCGAGGAGCCGCAACTGGAGGCCGATGTCGCCTTCGGTATCGACGCCACCGGGCACGTCGAGGACCGCCTGGCCGCCCGTCTGCTCACCGACTGGCGGGCCGGACGGTCGTCACTGCGCACACCCCTCGCTTCCGAAATACCCTATAGCTCCTGATTGCCGGGGTACCCGGTCGAGGTGAATCCACTGGTACTGCCGCTGGTCCTACCGGGCGTCTACGCCCCTCAGGAGGACACCGCCCTGCTCGCCGAAGCCCTGTCGGAAGAGCCGCTGCCACCGGACGCGGACGTGCTCGACGTCGGCACCGGATCCGGTGCGCTCGCGCTGAAAGCCGCGCGCCGCGGCACCCGGGTGACCGCGGTGGACGTGTCCTGGCGGGCGGTGTGCACGGCACGGCTGAACGCCTGGCTGGCGGGAGTGCCGGTGCGCATCCTGCGCGGGAACCTCTTCGGTCCCGTACGGGACCGGTCGTTCGATCTCGTTCTGACCAACCCGCCGTACGTGCCGGCACCCCTGGGCGCGCGGCTGCCGCACGGGCCCGCCCGGGCCTGGGACGCGGGCCGTGACGGGCGGTTCGTGCTGGACCGGATCTGCCGGGAGGCGCCGCCGCTGTTGCGCCCCGGCGGTGTCCTGCTGATCGTGCACTCCGCGCTGAGCGACCCCGGCCGCACGCTGGAGCATCTGCGCTCGGCCGGGCTGAAGGCGTCCGTGACCCGGCGACAGCGGATCGACTTCGGTCCGGTGCTGCGGGGGCGGGAGGGCTGGCTGCGGGAGCGGGGGCTGCTGTCGCCCGCCGAGGAGAAGGAAGAGCTGGTGGTCGTCCGTGCCGAACTCCCCGTCTGACAAGCCCCGCCGGATCACCGTGCAGCGCCGCGGCCCCCTGCTGGTGGAGGGCCCGGTGGAAGTGGAACTGGAGGACGGCACCACGGTCGCCTCCGACCGCTTCCGTGTGGCCCTGTGCACCTGCCGCCGCAGTCGGCGGTATCCCTGGTGCGACACCAGCCACCGCGACCGCGGCTAGAAAGCGGCGATCGTCAATCGAACCGGCGGAAATTCATCCAGTTGAGTGAACCAGCTCGTGCGGGCGCCGTAGCGGGGATGGTTCGCGCCGCGGCCGGGTAGCTACCGAGATCGAATGCGCCCCTGCCGAGGTGGAGCGGACATGCCGGACGCGGACGACCGCGCCTTCGAAGCACCTGCGGCGAACCCCCATGCCCGCACCCGGGCGGGCGGACGCTTCACGGTGGTCGAGGTCGCGGGCGAGATCGACCTGGCGTCGGCCGGCTTCCTGGTGGAGCACCTGGACGCGGCGACCGCGGGCCCCGAACCGGACGTGCTGGTGGACCTGAGGCGCGTCGACTTCTTCGACTGCTCCGGGCTGCGCGTGCTGTGCCGGGCCGAGACCCGGGCCCGCCTGCGCGGCGGCCGGCTCCGCCTCGTCAGCGACCGGCCGCGCATCCACCAACTCCTGCGGGCATCCGGCCTGTTGGACCGCTTCCCTCCGCTTCCGGACGTTCCCGTGGAGAAGGGGCCGGTGAAGAAGGGGCCGGTGGAGAAAGAAGACGAATGACCGGAGGAATCGGCGGGCGGCCCCACTCCGCCCACCGACCCCCGGTGCGGGATCACAGGTCCCCGTCACAGGGGTACGCACTCCCCTACTGCGGGCCCCCCGGGACGTTCACGGGGACCATGCGATCCCGGTCCCTCAGAACGTGAAGACGCTGTTCCCGTGGAAGCTCTTCACGCACTCGTTGGCGAAGGTGCGCTCATAGGAGACGCGCTGGCCGCGCCAGACACCGTCGACGGTGACGACCACCGGGTCGTACTCCTTGGTGCACAGGACGTCGCCTCTGACCGTCAGGGCGTCGAAGTCCCCGTCGGCGGCGCGCAGTTCCGCGCAGGCGGCGGAGGCGGCCGGGTGGGTGCCGGAGGCGGTCGGGGCACAGGTGAGGGTGACCGCACGTTCCGGGGTGACGGTGGCGGCGGTGTCGCCGTGGCCCAGGGTGAGCACCAGGGCCGAGGGGGCGTAGAACGCGGACGGGGTGGTGGAGTGTTCGGCGAGGGCGGCGCCTGTCAGGGGTCCGCAGACTGCGGTGGCCGTGAGGCCCAGGGTCGCTGCCCAGCGCGCGGTGTTCCGCATTGTGTGCATCCTTCCGCTTCGGTTCGACGAGATGTCGGTACGCCGCGATCCGACTCGGTCGGTGCCGGTGCGGCGAGCGCGAGTCTGCCGAGTCCGGCACCGGAACTCACATCGACCCCACGGGTTTCAGTAACCTTGTGTATTGAATCAGTGGCGTGAAGTAACGGAATTCGAACGTTTCAACCCGGGAATCGCGCGGTTCTTGATCGCCCTTTCCGGCCGGATGGCCCGATCCCCCCGCCATTTAATAGTCCTGAAACATTCCGCTTCAGCCGTGAGCGCACTTCCGGTCCGCCCCTTGCACTGGAGGCGCAAGGGAGTAATGGTGATTACATGATTACGACTGAGCAGCAGGAGAAGCTGCGCGGCTGGTTCGCCGGCCGCGTGCCGGACGACCTCTTCGAGGCGCTGGTCGAGGTGACGGCCGACCGCGAGGAGATCACCGTGATCGGCCGCATCCCCGAACCCCGGCTCGCCGAGGACGTCTCGGCCGCCGAGCGGGAGGCGGCCGTGCAGGGCCGGGTCCAGGAGTTCCGGGAGCGCACCCGGGAGACGCGCATGGAGGTGGCACAGGAGGCCCAGCACAAGTTCCGCCGGAAGGTGTCCTGGGGCGTGGAGTGCGGCGGGGAGCGGGTCCTGTTCACCCATGTGGCGGCGCCCGTGATGACCCGGCTGCGCCAGCCCGAGCGCCAGGTCCTCGACACCCTGGTGGCCGCCGGTGTCGCCCGCAGCCGCAGCGACGCCCTCGCCTGGTGCGTCCGCCTGGTGCAGCGCCACACCGACGACTGGCTCGCCGAACTGCGGGACTCCCTCGAACACGTCCAGCGGGTGCGGGCCCAGGGACCGGACGCCGAGCCGGAGGAGCCCGCGGCGGACGGTGAGTGACCGGAAGGCGGATGAATCGTCCAGTCACGCCCCGAAGGATGGATGAACCGTCCTCTGGTGCGGATCTTTCGCACGGCCTTACGGTCGGCAGATCCCCAAGAGGACGGCATCCGTTCGCATCCCTCACCCCGGCGACAGCGAGCGGCCGTCCTCGCCCCCGCGCCACCACGCGCTCCACCGCCGTCCCCTCGCGGTGCTGTACCTGGCGATGCTGCGGCTGTTCCCCGAACCGCGGGCCGTCTACGGCCCCGAGGGCGCCCGGCTGGCCCGGACCGTCGACACCCCGGTGCCGCCGATCACCGGTCCCGGTGCGCCGGCCGGGGAGACGGCTCTGCCGGACCCCTCCACCACGTCACGGGCATGACCGACTTCGTGACCGGAGGCGGGCGCCTGGCTCCGCGTGGGCGCGGTTCGAGACGGCGGCGGACGTCGTCGACGAGGCCGCGCCCCTCGATCTGCGCGAGGCCGTCCCGGACGGAGGCCGCCTCCTCGGCGAATTCCCCGCCCCCTACGTCAGGTGCCTGCTCGGCGGCGCCGAACCGATGCCCGCGTCCCGCACAGTCTGCCGCCGGATCCTGACGCCCTCGTCCGCTCCGGCGGGCGGACCTGCGCCTACTCGCCGGTATCGTCGGGGCGACGCTGCTCGACGAGGAGAGGCGGGGCGGTACTGATGGGCAAGCACTGGGCGGACTTCCAGTACGAGATCTATCTGAACGGGATGTCGGGCGCGGTACCGCGCCTGCCCACCGATCTGACCCGGCTGGAGGAGCTGACCGAGCAGCGGCTCGGCCCCGGCCCGGTCGGCTATGTGGCGGGCAGCGCGGGCGACGGCAGTACGGCCCGCGCCAACCGGGCCGCTCTGGAGCGCCGCCGGATCGTGCCGCGCATGCTGCGGGACGTCCACGAACGGGACCTGTCCGTCGAGGTGTTGGGCCGTTCCCTGCCCGCGCCGCTGGCCCTGGCACCGGTCGGCGTGCTGTCGATCATGCACCCGGACGCCGAGCCGGCCGCCGCCCGGGCCGCCGCCGCGCAGGGCGTGCCGTACATCCTGTCCTCGGCTTCCAGCACGCCGATGGAGCAGGTCGCCGAGGCGATGGGGGACGCCGAGCGCTGGTTCCAGCTGTACTGGCCGAAGGACCCCGAGGTGGCCCGGAGTTTCCTGAACCGGGCGAAGGCGGCCGGGTTCACCGCGCTGGTCGTCACGCTCGACACGCCACTGCTGTCCTGGCGGCCCCGCGACCTCGACCAGGCGTATCTGCCGTTCCTGCACGGTGTGGGCACCGCCAACTACTTCTCCGACCCGGCCTTCCGGGCGGGCCTGGCCAAGCCGGTGCACGAGGATCCGAACGCGGCGGTGATGCACTTCGTCGGCATGTTCGCGGATCCCGCCAAGACCTGGCCGGACCTGGCGTTCCTGCGGGAGAACTGGGACGGACCGATCGTCCTCAAGGGCGTTCTGCATCCGGACGACGCCCGGCTCGCCGCCGATGCCGGGATGGACGGGGTGGTGGTGTCCAACCACGGCGGCCGTCAGGTGGCCGGGTCGGTCGCGGCGGCCGACGCGCTGCCGCGGGTCGCGGCAGCGGTCGGCGACCGCCTGACCGTCCTGTTCGACAGCGGCATCCGCACGGGCGACGACGTCTTCAAGGCCCTCGCCCTGGGCGCCCGGGCGGTCCTGGTCGGACGGCCGTACGTCTACGGGCTCGGACTCGACGGCCAGCCGGGCGTCGAGCACGTGATCCGCTGTCTGCTCGCGGAGCTGGACCTCACCCTGGCCCTGTCCGGACACGCCACCCCGGCGACCGTCGGCCCCGCCGACCTGGTGGAGGGGCCGGCATAAGGCCGGACAGACTCCGGCACTAGATACGGTCCGACAGCCCCACCACCCGCGCGCCGGGATTCTGCGTCCCGGTGTCCGACAGCGAGCCGGGGGTGGCCGTCGACGCCGGGTCGGTCAGCCAGCGTTGCCCGGGGGAGCCGTCGCGGACCTTGACGACGATGTCGGCGCCCGGGTCGTCGGTGGTGGAGGTGAGGGCGAGCTGTTCGTCCCAGCGGGGCAGCAACTCGCCCTGCACGGTGAGGTCGTAGCGCACGTCGTCGGCCCGCCTCGTCCTCTCCCCGGCGCAGGTGCCGAGGATGACCACGCCGGCGTCGGCGTGCGAGTCGAGACACAGGTCGGGCTCCGCCACGCTGCGCAGCAGCCCGTCGCTCTCGTACGTCCACTGCTGTGTCGGGGCGGACGAGCAGGCCGCCAGCTCGGTACCGGCCCCGGGTTTCGGTTCGCCCGTGATGTCGAGGCACAGGTCGGCGGCGACGTTGCGCAGTCTGGTGCGTCCCGGCACGGTGGGGAGCTGGGCGGTGCCGGAGGACGCCGTCGGCGGGGCCGGGGTGTCGGCGCCCGGGGCCGCCCCGACGCCGCCGGTCGCGCTGGTGGAGGCGGCCGGGTCGACGCCGTCCTCGTCCGACCACAGGCCGGCGACGAGCGTGGTCGCGAGCAGCCCCGCGGAGGCCAGGCCCACACCGGTCAGGAGCGTCCTGGAGGAGCGCAGCCCCACGCCCGGGAGCCGGCGGCCGGGCGTCGGGATCCCCGGCAGCAGTCGACGGCGTCCGCCGCCGTGCCGGGAGGAACCGCGTGGGCGGGGCTGCTGCTGCGTGCGGGCCGGACGGGTCTCCAGATAGCGTCGGCCGCCCCAGCCGAGCACCGCCTCGGCGAGCAGCATCCCCAAACCGCCCTCGAAATGGCTCAGTTGTTCGGCGGCGTTTCGGCAGTGGCGGCACTCCCCCAGGTGTTGCCGGACATCCGGCAGCAGGGCCCCGCCGCGGCGAATGGGAACGTCGAGGAGACGGTTGTAGAAGCGGCAATCCTTGGTCGGCGCGAGTTCCCGATGGGCATGTACACATCCTTCGCGGAGTTTTTCACGCGCTTGTTCGAGAGCCGCCGACGCGGTGTCGGTATCCATGCCGAGGAGAGCGGCGGGGACGGCAATACCCTCCGCCTCGACCTCGACGTGCCACAGCAAACACCGGGCGAGTCCGGGGAGCGTATGGAATGAACGCTCCGCCAACTTGCGATTTTCCGGCGTCAGTGACTTGGCCGCGCGCATACCACGACCTCCGGAGGGTTTCCCCAATTCCGGCAATACCGCCGATATGTACTCCTCGGCCGACCACTGTCTGACGGTGTCCCGCACTGTCACGAGTAACCGCGGGCGCAACGCCACGGCCGGCTCGCCGAGGGTGAGCCGGTCGAAGACCTGGTGGAAGGCGGCGGCGGTGACCATCGAGGCGGTGTCCTCGGGCGAGGCCAGGCAGATCGCCGCGTACTCGTGGACCGGCTGCCAGTGCCGCGCCATGAGCAGGGCGACGGACTTGCCAACCTCGACGTCCGGGCGGCCTCTGAGCGCGGCGCCGAGGCTCTCGTCGGATTCTTCGGGGACCCCGCCTGCCGGAGGATAGGGAGGGCGAGGGGGGTGGGGGGTGGGCACTGAGCGGATTCCTTCCCACGCGCATGGGGACACAGAAGTTCTGGTCGCCGGAAAGAAGCCCGGACCGGCGCTCGCCTTTCGGGCGCGAGCGTGAGGAGCGTGAATTCTCCGGCTTCCGTCCGTCCCGGTTCCCCACGGGACGAATGCGAGCCGGCCCTTACCCCCCACACCGGTTCTTCACCCTTGCACAGTCACTCATGACCAACAAGGCACTTGGGAAACATCCACACCATTGAAAGAAAGTCAGATACGGCGACGGGACGGCGGCAACTCACCGAGCCGGTACCGGCTTTCGCCCTCGCATGCGCCCCGTGTGATTCACGCGCACATACCGGAGCGGTACGCACGCTCCCGGCACACCCGGCCGCGCAGTGCACTGGAACCGGCCTTTTCCTCGGAGGCCCCGCGCAGAACGGCGGCTCTTCTGCGCGCAGTCGGCCGCCGGCCCCGTTCCTCCCGCCCTCGGCCGGCGGCCCCGGGGCGGACGGCGGATCCGCGCCCGGGAGCCTCAGATCTGCCAGGACCGCAGCCGGTCCGCCGCGCCGTACACGTCCGCCTTGCCGGAGATCAGGTCGCGGGCGAGGTCGACAAGGGCGCCGTAGGGCGGGTCGATGCCGACGCCGCTGACGAACATGTACGCCACCGCCGTCGCGCAGGCGAAGCGGGCGTTGGCCGACGGCAGCGGCTTGAGCAGGGCGAGGGTGTGCAGCAGGGCGGCGGCCCGCCAGGCCGGGTCGGAGTCCACGCCGAGGCGGGGCGGGTCGACGCGGTGCCGGGCGACGGCGGCGACTAAGGCGGAGAAGTCGTTGATCGTGGGCTGGTCGGGCAGGACCTCTTCGTGCCGCTGGAGCAGCCAGGGCACGTCGATGTGAACGACGGGAGCCATGGGTCAGGCGACCCGCCCCTCGCCCTTGGCGGCCGGTTCGTCGTCCGGGAAGGCCTCCGCGAACTCGTCGGCGTGGGCCGCGAAGAACCGGCGGAAGGCCTCCGCGCCCTCCTGCAGTGCTCGGTGCCGGGCGATGTCGGCGGCGGCCGCCTCTCGCACGAGGGCCTTCATGGACGTACCCCGCTCCTTGGCGATCTGCCGCAGGTCCTCTAGCTCGCGGTCGCTGAACTCCACGTTGAGAGCTGGCATGTCTTCACGGTACCGCGCGGGTACTTACTCGTAAATATCCCCAGGTCAAGCAAGTAGTTCAGCGGTACCGGAGGGGTACCTGGCGGCGGCCCGGGGGTGAGGCGTGGGTCACATTCCACCGGCCTCATGTCACATTCCGGCACCCGCCCGCCGTCGCAGTGGTGAGCGCGCCACCGGGGAGGCCCACACATGTCCGAGCACACCGTTTCCGACCGTTCCGAGACCGGCGGGCCGCCGGGCGATGCGACCGGTGTGTTCCTCGGGCATCGGGAGCTGTTGTTCGGCGTGGTCTACAACATGCTGGGCAGTGTCGCCGACACCGAGGACGTGCTCCAGGAGACCTGGCTGTCGTGGACGGGGCGGCGCGGCGGCGCCTCGCTCGACGGCATCGACAATCCCCGGGCGTATCTGGTCCGTATCGCCGTCAACCACGCGCTGGCCCGCCGCGCCGCGGTCAGCCGCCGCCGGGAGACGTACGTCGGTCCGTGGCTGCCCGAGCCGTTGGTCGCGGGCGAGGACGGCGGGGCCGAGGATCCGGCGCTGCGCACCGAGTCGGTGTCGCTGGCGATGCTGGTGGTGCTGGAGTCCCTGACGCCGCTGGAGCGGGCGGTGTTCGTCCTGAACGAGGTGTTCGGGTACGCCCACACCGAGATCGCGGAGATCATCGACCGCACCCCGGCGGCCGTACGGCAGCTGGCGCATCGCGCGCGGGGCCATGTGCACGCGCGGCGGCCGCTGCACCGGGCGCATCCGAGAGTGCGGCGAGAGGCGACGGAGCGGTTCGTGCGGGCCGCGCTCGGCGGGGACATCGCGGCGCTGATGGAGATCCTGGCGCCGGACGTCACGGTGTGGACGGACGGCGGGGGCCTGCGCAAACCGGCGGGACTGCGCCCGGTGCACGGCCGGGACAAGGCCGTCCGCCTCATCACCGGCTACGCCGGCCGGCGCACCCCGCAGAACCTGGACCTGCGCTACCGGCGCGTCAACGGCGACGACGCGGCCGTGCTGTTCGAGGGCGACTCGCCGTACGCGGTGATGGTCATGGACCTCACCCCCGAGGGCGACCAGGTGTCGGGGGTCTACATCGTGACCAACCCCGAGAAGCTCACGCACGTACACCGGGAGGAGACGTGACAAGCAAGGGCGAGCGGGTGGCCGACTGGTTCGACGGCCGTCTCGGCATCCACACCCTCGGCAGGCGGTACCTGCGCAAGGTCTTCCCGGACCACTGGTCCTTCCTGCTCGGCGAGATCTGTCTGTACAGCTTCGTCGTCCTGATCCTGACCGGCGTGTGGCTCACGCTCTTCTTCCATCCGTCGATGAACGAGGTGACGTACCACGGCAGTTACACCCCGCTCAACGGCGTCCGCATGTCCGAGGCGTACGCCTCCACGCTGGACATCAGCTTCGACGTGCGCGGCGGGCTGCTGATCCGGCAGCTGCACCACTGGGCGGCGCTGGTCTTCGTGGCCGGGATGTTCACGCACATGATGCGGCACTTCTTCACCGGCTCGTTCCGCAAACCGCGGGAGATCAACTGGCTGTTCGGCTGGTCCCTGCTCTTCCTCGGCCTGTTCGAGGGCCTGTTCGGCTACTCGCTGCCGGACGACCTGCTGTCCGGGACGGGCCTGAGGTTCGTCGACGGCGCCCTGCTGGCGGTCCCGGTCGTGGGGACGTATCTCTCGATGTTCCTGTTCGGCGGCGAGTTCCCCGGCGACGACATCGTGGCCCGCTTCTACTCGCTGCACGTGCTGGTGATCCCGGGCATCATGGCGGCGCTCGTGGTGGCTCATGTGCTGCTGGTCGTCTACCACAAGCACACCCAGTTCGCGGGTCCCGGGCGCAGCGAACGCAATGTCGTCGGTGCCCCGTTCTTCCCGGTGTACATGGCGAAGGCGGGCGGCTTCTTCTTCCTGGTCTTCGGGGTGCTGGCGCTGATCGCGGCCGTGGCGTCGATCAATCCTGTCTGGGCGTACGGCCCCTTCCGCGCCGACCAGGTCTCCACGGGCGCCCAGCCCGACTGGTATCTGGGTTTCGCGGAGGGACTGGTGCGGGTCATGCCGGGGTGGGAGATCACCCTGTGGGGCCACACCCTCGTCCTCGGTGTGCTGATACCGATCGTCGTGTTCCCGCTGCTCCTGTTGTTCATCGGCGTGTACCCGTTCCTGGAGGCCCGGATCACGGGCGACAGGCGGGAGCACCACCTCCTCGACCGCCCGCGCAACCGGCCCGTCCGTACGGCGATCGGCGCGGCCTGGATCAGCGCCTACCTGATCCTGCTGGCGGGCGGGGGCAACGACATCGTGGCGACCCGTCTCCATCTGTCGATCAACACGGTGACATGGGCGGTCCGCATCGCGGTGTTCGTCGTTCCCGCGGTCGTCTTCGTCGTCACCCGGCGCATCTGTCTCGGGCTCCAACTCCGGGACCGGGAGCTGGTGTTGCACGGTCGTGAGACGGGCGTGATCAAGCGGCTGCCGCACGGCGAGTACGTCGAGGTGCACCAGCCGCTCGACCAGGCCCGGCTTCACACCCTGACCGCCCATGAGCGGCCGGGGGAACTGGTGGAGCGTGAGCGCGTCAGCCTTGATCCGCCGCGAAGGACGCCATCCGGGTCAGGGCCGAGTTCCAGTTGATGGTGTGCTCGTTGGTCGACCAGGACTGGATGTCGTCGATGTAGCAGAACTGGCCGACGCAACCCTGGAGTTTGCTCTGTGCGTAGGGGTCCTGGATGCTCGAGTTCGGTCCGCCCGCGAGGGTTCCGTCGGGCGGGGCCGGGTGGCTCGGGTCGAGCTGGCGGGCGTACCAACGGCTGTGCTGGTTGTGGGCGTTGACCTCGCCGTAGCCGGTCACGTACGACATGTTCAGCGCGTTGCGGCCGAGGACGTAGTCCATGCTCTGGACGGCCCCGTCACGGTACTTCGAGGCGCCGCTGATGTCGTAGGCGGTGGCGATGACGACGGCGTTGTGCAGGATCTGGTGGTTGGAGCCCCAGTCGTAGAGGTTGTCAGCGGGGGCGTAGGGCATGCCGTAGGGATGTGACGTCAGGGTGGTCAGGTAGCGGTCCGCGCCCTTGATCACGGACTGGCGCACCTTGTCCCGGCCGGGCAGCTTGCTCGGGACCGTCGCGAGGTCGAGGCGGGCCGCTGCCGCCGTCCTGGCCCAGTCGTAGCCGAGGGGGCCGAAGATGTCGGCCGTGTGGACGGGCGAGGCGAGGACGTGGTCCGCGAAGGCCTTCTCTCCCGTGGTGAGATACAGCTCGGCCGCCGCCCAGTAGAACTCGTCGGTGGCGTCGGTGTCGGCGTAGGCGCCGCCGCCGATGCCGTCGTCCGGGTCGGCGTACCTCTCGGGGTGGGCGAGGGCGGCCGTCCAGGCCTTGCGGGCGGCGGCGAGGGCCTTCGCCGCGAAGGTCTTGTCGTAGGGCCGGTAGAGGCGGGCCGCCTGTGCCGCCGTCGCCGCCAGGTTGAGCGTCGCCTGGGTGCTCGGCGGGTGCAGTTCGCGCTTCTGCGGGTCGTCACTGGGCAGCAGCGGCAGGCCGGTCCACTGTTCGTCGTGCATCTTGTGGTGGGCCATGCCGGCCAGCGGCTGTCCGTCCGGCACCTGCATCTTCAACAGGAAGTCCAGTTCCCAGCGGACCTCGTCGAGGATGTCCGGCACCTTGTTGCCGCTCTCGGGGATGGCGAGCGAGCCGTCGCCGAGCTTCGCCGGCTGTCCGGTGCGGGCCGTCAGGGCGCGCTCGTGGGTGCTCAGCAGCTCCCAGGTGGAGATGCCGCCGTTGACGACGTACTTGCCGTGGTCGCCGGCGTCGTACCAGCCGCCGGTGACGTCGAGCGTGTAGTCGCAGACGCCGGGCTGGCAGGGGACGGCGGAGTCGCCCTGGTTGGGCGGCACGTCGACGTGGCCGGCGGGGCGGGCGTAACCCGGGCGCAGGTCGTCGCGGATCGCGATACCGCTGCGCTGCGTGTAGTAGTACTTCGCGGCGTCCAGGCGCAGCTTCTCGTAGGCGCCCGTGCCGATGTCGAAGGGCCGGCCGGTCTCGCCGTCGGCGACCAGGGTGAAGCCCGTGCCCTGCTTCTTGTAGGCGCCGAAGTCGATCGAGTGGACGTTCTGCCCGGAGGAGGCGTCGGTGCCGCGCGGCACGGTCCAGCCCCGGGCGACGACCGCGCCGGTGGAGTTCTTGAGCTGCCAGGGCAGTTTCGTGGTCGCGTCGGTGACCAGTGTGGCGTTCTTCGGGCCTGCCGGCAGATAGGCGACCTGGTTGACGCGCACCCGGGGGCCGGTGTCGGGCTCGTAGACCTCGGGCGGCACCCCGCCCAGCAGGGACACGTCGTCCATGCAGAAGCGGAACGGGTCGGCGCCGCCGCCGAGTTGGAAGCCGACCTGCCCCTGGGCGGTGTCGACGGGCGAGGTGAAGGTGTAGGAGTACGAGTTCCCCGACACGCTCAGTTGCGGGGTCACCTCGAAGTAGGTGTCGTACGGCGCCGCCGACAGGCCCACGATCGCGCGCACGGCATGTCCGTCGGGCGAACCGTTCGCCGTGAAGGCGAACCTGTACGACTCCCCCTTGACCAGGGTGAGGTCGTTCTGGCCGACGGCGGCGTCCCAGCGGTTGGCGGTGCCGCCCGGCACGTCCGCGCAGAGCTGTCCGTCGGACAGGGCCGCGGTGACGTTGCTGGTGGTCCACCAGGGGGCGGTGGTGGTGTCGAAGGTGCCGTTCTTGACCTGTTCGACCTCGTCGGCGGCGGCCCCGGAGGCGGGGAGGCCCACCAGTGCCGCCCCTATCAGGGCCGTCAGGGAGAGCAAGGCGGTTCTGCGTCGTTTCACGTCTGGGCTCCTCGGGGGAGGTGCGGGTGACGCTCGTCGTGGGAGCGCTCCCAGATGCGGACGCAGGCCATGTTTGTGCGATACATGACACCGCGTCAACGGTCCGGACGGGACTGGCACCCGTCCGGACCGCTCCGGGAGCCGCTCAGCCGGCCGGAACCTCCAGCCTGCTGATGCGCACCGCGCCCCGGGCCTCGCCCGGATGGCTGCTGGTCAGGGTGAGCCGCAGACGCGAGCCGCGTACGGCGTCGAAGGTGACGACCGTCGGTTCGCCCGAGACGGCGGCCCAGTCCACGGCCGCTCCCTCGACCGGCACATACGCCTTGCCGTCCCACACCTCGGCCACCACGGAGGCGGGCAGGCTGTGGGTCGTACTCAGGGTGAAGGAGACCTCCACGCGGTCGAAGGTGCGGGTCCGCCCGAAGTCCACGCAGACCCAGTCCTCGGCCCTGGCACCGTTGACCGCGGGCAGCAGGGCGGTGGCCGCCTTGGTGAAGGCGTTGGACCAGCCGGTGGCCGGGTCGCCGTCGAGCATCGCGGCGGGGAGGGTGTCGGGGCGGCCGGAGTAACTGGCGTCCGCGTGGGGGTGGTTCACGGGCGCCGGATGGTCGGGCCCGAAGGGGGCCGCCGGGGTGGTGGCGGCCGACCGGGCGGGCGTGGCCCGCACGCTCACGGTGTGCGACCGCAGGCCCTCCACCCGTGCGGTCACCTTCACGGGCCCCGGCTCGGTGCCGGACCGCACGATCGCGAGTGCCTTGCCGTGGAAGGCGGTCCGGGTGCTCGCCTGGTAGCGCTCGGCGCTCTCCTCGCGGCCGTTGTCGAGACCGGCGAGGGAACCGCCCCTGACCTCGAAGGAGATCAGATGCTCGGCGTCGGGCACGATCACCCCGCGGGCGTCCACGATGTCCGCGGTCACGAAGGCCAGTGAACGGCCGTCGGCGGCGAGGGACCCGCGGTCCGCGGTGAGGCGTACGGCGTGCGGCTTCCCGGCGGTGCGCAGGACGTCGGTGGCGACCACCTTGCCCCCGCGGCGGGCGACCGCCTTCAACTCGCCGGGCCTGTACGGCACTTTCCAGGTCAGGTGAAGCTTGCCCGCGCTGCCGTTCGGGCTGGTGTAACTGCCGGGGTAGGGGCCGTCGGTGAAGGTCTTGTCGTCACCGGTCGCCTCGGTGGTCTCCAGATACGCCCGGCCGTCGGTGGTCTTCTTGGTGTCGAACCGCCGCATGCCCAGCGACCTGCCGTTGAGGAACAGCTCGACGGTGTCGACGTTGGAGTACGCCCACACCTCGACCGTGTCCCCGGGCCGGTGGTTCCAGGTCATCGGCAGCAGATGGACCATGGGCTCGCTGACCCACTGGCTCTGGAACAGGTAGTACATGTCCTTCGGGAAGCCGGCCGTGTCGACCGCGCCGAAGAAGGACGCCTTCACCGGGAAGACGTCGTAGGGCGTGGGCTCGCCGATGTAGTCGATGCCCGACCACAGGAACTCCCCGGTGAACCACTTCCGGTCCCGGTCCTTCTTGTGCCCGTACTCGCCGCTCATGGTCCAGGAGGCGAGGTTGTTGTCGTACGAGGAGGTCGCCCGCTTGCCCGGGGTGTGGTTCTCGCCGGTGTTGAGGCGTTCGGGCTCCTGGTAGGTGCCGCGGGTGGAGGTCTCGGAGGACGACTCCGACTCGAAGAGGAACAGGTTCGGGTACCGGGCGTGCAGGGCGTCCACCGACTTGGCGGTGTTGTAGTTGAGCCCGAGACCGTCGAGCTTGGAGAGGATCAGGTCGCCCGGGGAGCCCACTGCGGGCACGGTGCGGTGCCGGTGGGAGCCGATCACGACCGGGCGCGTGTCGTCGGACGCCTTGACCGCGGCGATCAGCCGGTCCGCCATGGCCAGGCCCGAGGTGGAGGTGAACTCGGAGATCTCGTTGCCGATCGACCACATGATGACGGCGGGCGAGTTGCGGGCCGCCAGCACCATCTCGGTGATGTCCTTGTCGGCCCACTCGTCGAAGAACCGGCCGTAGTCGTAGCGCGTCTTGGGGCTCTTCCAGCAGTCGAACGCCTCCACCATCATCACGATGCCCAGCTCCTCGCAGACCTCGATCATCTCCGGGGAGGGCGGATTGTGGGAGGTGCGGAAGGCGTTGACGCCCATCGACTTCATGATGGTCATCTGTCTGCGGATCGCGTCGATGCTGACGGCGGCACCGAGGGCGCCCAGGTCGTGGTGCAGGTCAACGCCCTTGATCTTGGCGTAGCGGCCGTTGAGGTGGAAGCCCTCGTCGGGGTCGATGCGGAAGGTGCGGATGCCGAAGGGGGTGCGGTAGGTGTCGACCGTCCTGCCGCCGACGCGGATTTCGGTCTCCAGGGTGTAGCGGTGGGGTGAGGCGAAGTCCCAGAGTCTGGGTCGAGTGACGGTCAGTTCGTGGGTCTCGGTCGCCTCGGTGCCTACGGTGACCGTGGTGACCGTGCGGGCCACCGTGCGGCCGGCCGGGTCCTTGATCAGCGAGCGGATCTCGACCTGGCTCGCGGTGCCGGTCTCGTTCAGCACGGAGGTCCGCACCCGGACGAGCGCCCGCTCTCCGGTGATGTCCGGCGTGGTGACGTAAGTGCCCCAGCGCGCCACGTGCACCGGGTCGGTGACCACCAGGCGGGCCTCGCGGTAGATGCCGCTGCCGGAGTACCAGCGGCTGCTGGGGAGCCGGTTCTGCACCTTGACCGCGATCACGTTCTCGGTGGTGCCGTCGGTGTGCACCAGGTCGGTCACGTCGAAGGCGAAGCCGGTGTAGCCGTAGGGGTGGCGGCCCACCTCCGTGCCGTTGCAGTGGACGTACGAGTCCATGTAGACGCCGTCGAACTCCACCGATATCCGCTTGCCGGCCAGGGCGGGCGGCAGCGTGAAGGCGAGGCGGTACCAGCCGAGGCCGCCGGGGAAGAACCCGGTGCCGCTGGTGGTGCCGTGCTGCGTGGTCGGGGCCAGCTCGATGCTCCAGTCGTGCGGCACCGCGACCTCGCGCCACGCCGAGTCGTCGTAACCCGGCGCGGCGGCGTCGGCGTATTCACCGGTCGGGTCGGTGATCCCGCCCGGATCGACCAGCGCGAAGCGCCAGCCGTCGCGCAGCACGACCGTCCGGCGACCGGACACGCCCTGAGCGGCCTCGGCGGCCCAGGCCGCCGGGGTGCCCAGGAGCGCGCCGGCCGCCGGCGCTGCCGCGGAGGCGAGAAGAAGCGATCTGCGAGTGACCGTCATGGCGGCTCTCCCTCATTAGGGCCCAGAAGTACTCACAACTGATCGTGAACAAACAGATTCTGACGGGGCGCCACGCGCGCCCGTCAAGGGTGCGGTGAGCTGCTTCTGCCCCGGGCGTCACAACGGCCGGATTTCCCCCTTGACCACGGCTCGAAGGCGGCCACCGCCCGCACTGCGGTTCCCCGTCCGCGCGCGAGCGTGACGCACTAGGCTGGGACCGAAGTGGCGCGCCTGTTCACTGTGAGTGTCCGCGATGGAGTGGCGACGATGAGCCCGGTGTATCCGATCGACGATGCCGCGACGGCGCGGGCTGTCGTCGACGACGCGGGCACGGTGGTCGAGTGGAACGAGGGCGCCCGCCTGCTCCTGGGCCGGCCGGCCGCCGAGGTCGTGGGCCGCTCCGCCGTCGAGCTGCTCGCCGACCCGGGCGAGTTCCCCAAGCCGGACAAGACCCGCTGGGACGGGACCCTCCTGCTGCGGCACGGCAACGGTTCGACGGTGTCGGTGTGGCTGCTCGCACACCACAGACAGCCCGAGGCCGGCCCCGGCCACTGGCTCGTGGTCACTCCGCTGGCGGGCGACGGCCCGCACGCGCCCGACGACCCGCTGGACCGGGCCGAGCTCGTGCAGTCCCCCTGCGCCGTCGCGATCTACGACGAGCGGCTGCGGCTGCGCCGGATGAACTCCGCCATGGCCGAGGTGCTCGGACTGCCCGAGGAGCGGGTACGGGGGCTGCGGGTGCCCGAGATGAGCGGCAGACCGCAGAGCGAGGACATCGAGCAGCATCTGCACCGCGTGCTCGCCACCGGCCGGGGGCACGACGTGCGCAGCTACGTGCCGATCGGCGGCGACGGCCGGATGTACGCCTGGCTGGCCCGGATGGCGCCGATCACCGACACCAAGGGGCGGGTGCGGGGGGTGTGCGTCGCCGCCCACGACTTCACCGACCAGTACCTGGCCCGGGAACGGCTCCAGCTGGTCAACGAGGCCAGCGTCCGCATCGGCACCACCCTCGACGTCACCCGAACGGCTCAGGAACTGGCGGACGTGATCGTCCCCGCCCTCGCCGACTTCGTCAGCGTCGACCTGCTGGACCCGCCGGAGGCAGGGGGCGAGCCCTTCACCGCCCGGCTGACCGCCCCGGTCAGGCTGCGCCGGGCGGCCCACCAGTCCGTGAACCCGGGCACCCCCGAGGCAGTGGCCAAGCCCGGCCAGGTCGACCTCTACCCCGCGCCCTCGCCCCAGGCCGACTCCCTCGTGGTGGGCCACACCATCGTGGCGTCGACCCAGACCCGCGACATCGCCGAGTGGCTCGCCTGGGACCCCGCGCGCAAGGACCGCATCAAGGAGTACGGCATCCACTCCACGATGTCCGTGCCGATCCAGGCCCGCGGCCAGACCCTCGGCGTGGCCGTCCTCACCCGGTTCCGGCGGCCGGACCCGTTCACCCCGGACGACGTGCTCCTCGCCGAGGAGGTCACGGCCCGGGCCGCCGTCTGCATCGACAACGCCCGCCGCTACTCCCGCGAACGCGAGACCGCCCTCGCCCTGCAACGCAGCCTGCTGCCCCGTTCACTGGCGCGCACGGCGGCCGTGGAGGCGGCCTCGCGCTATCTGCCGGCGGCCCGCGCGGGGGTGGGCGGCGACTGGTTCGACGTGATCCCGCTGTCCGGGATGCGGGTCGCGATGGTCGTCGGGGACGTCGTCGGCCACGGCATCCAGGCCTCGGCGACGATGGGCCGGCTGCGCACCGCCGTACGCACCCTCGCCGACATCGACCTGGCCCCGGACGAGCTGCTGACCCACCTCGACGACCTCGTCGTACGGCTGTCCACGGAGGCCGGCAGCGAGGGCCGCCCGGGTGAGGTCGGCGCCACCTGTCTGTACGCGGTGTACGACCCGGTGTCCCGGCGCTGCACGATGGCCCGGGCCGGGCATCCGGCGCCCGTCATGCTCCCGCCGGGCGGCGCGCCCCAGGAGGTCGACGTGCCGCCGGGGCCGCCGCTCGGCCTGGGCGGCCTGCCCTTCGAGTCCGCGGAGCTGGAGCTGACCGAGGGCACCGTGCTCTCCCTGTACACGGACGGGCTGATCGAGACCCGGGAGCGGGACGTGGACGCCAGCCACGCCCTGCTCTGCGAGGCCCTCGCGGTCCCGTCCTCCTCGCTGGAGGAGACCTGCGACCGCGTCCTGCACGGTCTGCTGCCGGCGGGCGGCGCGCTGGACGACGTGGCGCTGCTGCTGGCCCGCACCCGGGGGCTGCCCGCGTCCCAGGTCGCCACCTGGGACATCCCGGCCGACCCGGCGCTCGTCGCCCCGATCCGCAAGCAGGTCGTCGGCCAGCTCGGCCGATGGGAGCTGAGCGAGGCGGCGTTCACCGCCGAACTGGTGGTCAGCGAACTCGTCACCAACGCGATCCGGTACGGCTCCCACCCCATCCGGCTGCGCCTGATCCACGACGACACCACGCTGATCTGCGAGGTGTCCGACACCAGCCACACGGCCCCGCACCTGCGCCGCGCCAAGACGTGGGACGAGGGGGGCCGGGGTCTGCTCCTGGTGGCCCAGCTCACCCAGCGCTGGGGCAGCCGGCACACCACCGACGGCAAGACGATCTGGTCGGAGATCAGCCTCACCGACGAGGAGTGAGCGGCGCACGCTTCAGGAGGAGGCCGACAGCCAGGGCCGGACCTGCCTGCGGGCCTCGTGCAGCCGCGACTTGAACGTGCCGAGCGGGACGCCCGCCCGTTCGGCGGCCTCCGCGTACTCCAGCTGGCAGATGTCCCGGTACACCAACGGCGCGACCAGCTGCGGGTGTTCGCGCTCCAGCCGCTCCAGCGCCTCCAGCAGGTCGACGCGGGATCCGGCGATCACGCTGGTGGTGCGCGGGTCGACGTACTGGGCGGCGTCGATCGGCGCCGGCTGTTCGGCGGCCCGCCGCCTGAGCTCGCGGTACTTCTGGCGGGCGCAGTTGGCGACGACGGTGTAGAGCCAGGTGCTGAAGCGGCTGCGGCCCTCGAACGTCCCGATCTTCCGGGCGACTTGGAGGAGCACGTCCTGCGCCGCCTCCTCCGCGTCCTCCCGGCAGGGCAGGAACCGCCCGCAGCGACGCAGGACTTCGGGCCGGATCGCCTCCAGCAGCTCGTCCAGCGCGCCCCGGTCGCCCGCGGCCGCACGCCGCGCGAGGTCCTCGGTCGGTGCCGCGTCCGGCACGGGCTGCTCCCCTCGGGACGGGTTCGGGGCGGATCCCCGGCGGTCCCGGCGTATCCCGGGCGGATCTCGGCCCAGGCATGATAGTCGTATGCACTCCGTCGAGCGGATCGGGCGCTACCGCCTCGAACGGCGCCTGGGAACCGGCGCGTTCGGCACGGTCTGGCTCGCCCACGACGACGAACTCGACGCGCCGGTGGCCGTGAAGGTCCTCGCCGACAACTGGTCGCAGCGGCTGGACGTGCGCGAACGGTTCCTGTCCGAGGCGCGGATGCTGCGCCGGGCCGGGTCCGAGCGGGTGGTGCAGGTCCACGACCTCGGTGAACTTCCGGACGGCAGGCCGTACTTCGTCATGGAGTACGCCGACGGCGGCACCCTCGCCGACCTGCTCGCCGCCGGTCCGCTGCCCGTGCCCCGGGCGCTGCGGCTGACGGCGCTGGCCGCCCTGGGCGCCGCCGCGCTGCACGAGGCGGGGATCGTGCACCGGGACATCAAGCCGACCAACGTGCTGCTGGCCGGCGCCCCGGACGGCAGCTCCCGGGTGCTGCTCGCCGACCTCGGGCTGGCCAAGAGCCTCGCGCAGGCCTCCGGCCTCACCCAGGCGGCGGGGTCGGAGGGATACCGGCCGCCCGAGCAGGCCGAGCCCGGCGCGGGCATCGACGAGCGCGCCGACGTGTACGGCCTCGGCGCGGTCGGCTACCACCTGGTCACCGGCACGGTTCCGGGCCCGCCCGGCAAGGTGGTGCGTCCGGACCGGCTGCGTCCGGGCCTGGATCCGGGTGTCCGGCGCGCCCTGATGCGGGCGCTGCACCCGGACCGGGAGCGGCGCTGGCCCGATGCCCGGGTCTTCGCCGGGGAGTTGGAGCGGCTGGCGTCCCAGGTGGGCGGCCGGCCTCGCCGCGTGTCCGCGAAGGCCGTCGCGCCGGCCTCGGTCGTACTCGCGGTGGTGGCCGCCGGGGTGACCGCCGCGCTGGTGAGCCGGTCCTCCGGGGACACCGACGTACGGGTCGAGGACGCGACCGGCCGGATCGTCGCCGAGGTACCCGGCGCGTGGGGGCGGCAGCTGCGCGACTCGGGGTGGGATCCGCGGGTGCTCGGTCTGCCCGCGGGGCAGGAGCCTGGGCTCGTCGTCGCGGACCGCCTGGACAGGTGGCAGGACCTCGGCGCGGACGTGAACGGCGTGTTCGTCGGCCTGAGCGAGCGGGGCGACGTCACCGCCCCGGTCGCCGGCCTCGCCCACCCCGGCTGCCACTACGACGGCGCCCGCGCCTACACCGGCCGCGTCTGGCACGGCAGGGTCCGCGGCTGGAGCGACTGCCCGGGCGGCGGGTCCGTCACGGAGGCCGGCCTCACGTCGGCGGACGGCGGCGGACAGCCACAGGTGTATGTGCAGATCCGGCAGAGCGGCGGTGCGACCGCGACCGACCGCGTCCTGGATTCCGTACGGCTGGGAAACCGCCGTGATTCCCTGGGATGACGGGCGAACTTTTCCGTCCCCGGCCGCATCGGACCTCAGTGACGGGGCACAGGGCGCCGTACGCACGTGTGCCACGCGTGCGAGGAGTTTCCGGGAGTGTGGACAGACATGGCGAAGACGTCCCAGGGCGTGCCGCGGGCGGCCCGGCTCGCCGGCGCGGTCGCGGTGCTCGGCCTGCTGACCGCCTGCGGCGGCGGTGACGGCACGGCGAGCCCGCCGCAGAAGGTGGCCGGCACGGCCGCGCCCGCGACTGAGGGCCGTACGACTGCTTCGGCCGCCCCCGCCGATCCCACGCCGAGTCGCGTTCCCAGCGGGTCCGCCGCCCCGCCCACCACTTCGCCCCCTGCCTCGCCCACGGCCGAGGACTCCCCCACCGCCGTGAGCACCCGCTGCCACACCTCCGAGCTGCACGCGTCCGTCGGGCGCAACGACCCGGGGGCCGGGCAGTGGAACTTCCCGGTCGTCCTGACCAACGCCTCCGACCGGACGTGCACCGTGCGCGGCTATCCGGGCGCCGCCTTCCTGGACGCGACCGGCAAGCAGCTGGGCCCGGACCCGAAGCGCTCCGCGGACACGCCCGTGACGGTCACGCTGGCGCCGGGGAAGAGCGCCTGGGCCGGGCTGTCGTTCTCCAGTCCCGAGGTCAGCGGGGCGCGGGCCGCCACTCCCGCGTCGCTGCTGGTGACCCCGCCGGACGAGCGGGACCCGCTGAAGGTGGCATGGACGGCGGGGCGGGTGCCGGTGTCCGGCAACGCGTCCTCGGTGTTCCTGACGGTGTTCGCCGCCGGGACGGCCCCCTGAGCGGCCGCCTGTCGGGATCCTCGCCCGACTCTTACCGTCGCCTGCTTCGATGGCCGGGCAGCATCTGATCACGTTCCGAAGGATCCGCCCTGAACACCCCGCTCGCCGAAGCCCTGTCCGTCGCTCTGCTCGTCGCCGTCCTCGCCTGGGCCGTCCTTCGCCCCAACGGATGGCCGGAGGCGGTGCTGGCCGTCCCGGCGGCGGGAGCGGTGATCGTGACCGGGGTGATCTCGCCGGCTCACGCGCGGGCGGAGGCCGAGCAGCTCGGGCCGGTGATCGGGTTCCTCGCCGCGGTGCTGGTGCTGGCCCACTTCTGCGACGTCGAGGGGCTCTTCCAGGCGTGCGGGGCGTGGCTGGCCCGTCGGTCGGCGGGCTCGCCCGGGCGGCTGCTGGCCGGGGTGTTCGTGCTGGCGTCGACGATCACGGCGGTGCTGAGTCTGGACGCCACCGTGGTGCTGCTGACGCCGGTGGTGTTCGCCACCGCCGCCCGCATGGGAGTCCGGGCCGGGCCGCACGCCTACGCGTGCGCGCACCTGTCGAACACGGCCTCGCTGCTGCTGCCGGTCTCCAACCTCACCAATCTGCTGGCGTTCGCGGCGAGCGGGCTGAGCTTCACGCGGTTCGCGGCACTGATGGCGCTGCCCTGGCTGGTCGCGATCGGCGTCGAGTACGCGGTCTTCCGGCGCTTCTTCGAGCGCGACCTGGACGAGGTCACCCACTCCCCCGTGACCGCCGAGACGCCGGAACTGCCGCTGTTCGCGCTCGTCACGGTCGCCTGCACGCTGGCGGCCTTCGCGGTGACCTCCGCCCTCCACGTCGAGCCGGCCTGGGCCGCGCTGGCGGGGGCACTGGTGCTGGCGGGACGTGCCCTCGTCCGGCGGCGGGCCACCCCGCTCACCGTGGTGCGGGCGGCGGCGCCGGCCTTCCTGGCGTTCGTGCTCGCGCTCGGCGTCGTCGTGCGCGCGGTGGTCGACAACGGCCTCGCCGACGCGCTGCGGCACGCGCTGCCGGAGGGGACGGGACTGGCCGCACTGCTCGGCATCGCCGCCCTGGCCGCCGTACTGGCGAACCTGATCAACAACCTGCCCGCGGTCCTGGTCCTGCTGCCGCTGACCGCCTCGGCCGGCCCGGGCGCGCTCCTCGCGGTGCTGCTCGGGGTGAACATCGGGCCGAACCTGACCTACGCCGGGTCGCTGGCCACGCTGCTGTGGCGGCGCATCGCGCACGGGCAGGGGTACGAGGTCGGGCTCAGGGAGTTCACCCGGCTCGGTCTGCTCGCCACGCCGGCCGCGCTGGTGCCCGCCGTGGTGGCGCTGTGGGCCTCGCTCCAGGTCGTCGGGGCCTGAAGCGTCCGGTCGCCGTCGCGGGGCGGGTCAGTTGCCGTAGCCGCCGTAGCCGCCGTAGCCGCCGTAGCCGTACCCGGGCCAGCCGCCGTACTGGCCGCCGTCCTGGCCGTTCCCGGAGCAGTAGTACGGGTTGTAGTAGCAGTTCCCGTTGGTGGGATACGGATACGTCGGCGTGGGGGCGGGCGTGGGCGTGGCCTGGGGCGTCGACGGAGTCGCGGACGGCGTGGGTGTGGGCTTCGGGCTCGGTGTTCCGGTCGGCTCGGGCGCCGGCCCGGGCACCCTCGACAGGGTGCTGTCCGCGCCCCAGTTGACCACCTCCATCTGGAGGTCGGTCTTCGAGGTGTCGATCACCCAGCGCTGCGCGGGGCTGTCGTCGCGGGTCTTCACGACCAGCGAGCCCGCTCCGTCGGTGGCGGAGGGGCTCAGGGCCAGATCCTGGTCCCAGCGCGGCACCAGCATGCCCTGGAGGGTGAAGTCGTAGCGGATGCTCTTGTCGGCTGCCTTTTCCGCGCCCGTGCACAGGGCGAGCCGCACCGAGTAGCCGAGGTGGGAGTCCAGGCAGAGATCGGGGGCGTCCGCGTTGCGCAGCAGCCCGTCGGCGTCGTACGACCACTGCTGCGAAGGCTCCGCGGAACAGTCGGTGAGCTCGGTCTCCGCGTCCTTGACGGCCTTCGCACCGACCACGCCGACGCACAGCCCGGACGCCACGTTGTGCAGCCGGCCGCGCATGGTGCCCTGCTCGCCCTCTCCGGAGCCGGCCCAGGACGGGTCGGAGGTCGCGGTGCCCGTGTCGGGGGCGTCGGACGTGCGGCCGTCGTCGGCCTGGGAGTTGTCGTCGGAGGAGCCGAGGGAGGACCACAACGCCAGCGGGAGGACGATCAGCCCGCTCACGGTCAGGACGGCCGCGGTGAGGTTGCGGCGGGACGAGCGGCGGGCGGCCTTGTGGGCGGAACGGCGGGAGGCGGGGCGCGGGCCGACCCGGGGTGCGGAGGTCGGACGCGCGGGCGCCTCGAAGGCCACACCCGCGACGGCGGGTGGCCGGGCGTCCGGCGCCGGGACGAAGGCCTCGCCCGGGGCGGCCGGGGGCTGGGCCGGCGTCGCGCTCATGAAGGACTCGCCCACGACGGCCGGGCGCTGGGCCTGCGCTTCCTCGGGAGCGTGGTCCACGTGTGCGCGCGCCTCCCGATAGGCGTGCGCGCCCCAGCCGAGCACCGCCTCGGCGAGCGCGCCGCCGAGGCCGTGGTTGAACTGGTGCAGCTGGTCGGCGGTGTGCCGGCAGTGCTTGCACCGTTCCAGGTGTTCGCTCAGGTCGGCGTCGAGGCCGGCACCGCCGCGCCGATAGGTCACGTCCAGCAGCCGGAGGTAGTGACGGCACTCCTGCTCGGGAGCGAGTTCGCGGTGGACCTGGAGGCACTCGTCCCGCAACCGCTCGCGGCCCCGCTGCATTTCGATGCCCGCGTCCTCCTCGCCCAGGCCCAGCAGTGCGGCGGGCATGCCGAGCGGTTCGGACTCGACCTCGGTGTGCCACAGCAGACAGCGGGCCGACTGGGGCAGCCGCTGGAACGCCCCGGACAGCAGGCGGCGGTTGGCCGGCGGCAGCAGGCGGGCGGCGATGCGGTCCCCGCCGCCCTCGGTTCTCAACTGCGGGTGCAGCAGCTCGCGTCTGCCGTCGGCGTCCCATTCCGCCGCTATCCGGCGCACGGTGACGAGCAGTTGGGGCCGCCAGGCGGAGGTCGGCCCGTTCTGGCGCAGCGTTTCCCCGAAGAGCCGGGTGAATGCGGCGGTGGTGAGCATTCCCGCGGGGCGGGCGCCGTCGGTGCACAACCGTGCGTAGGCGAAGGCCGCTTCCCAGTGCCGGTCCAGGAGTTCACCGACCGGTTGGAGCGCCGGTGTCGCCCCGCTCCACTTCTTGAGCTCGGCGCTCAGTTGCTCGTCCGTGGCGTCGGAGGGACGAGCGGGAGTCGGGGAATTCGACAGGCCTGCGTCTTTCACAGCGGCATTCCTCCGAGGGCGTTCTGCACAAAGTCCATACCAATGGGTATGCGGTGCCGCCGACGAGGCGCCGGGGTCCGTCCGCACAGGGTTCGGCATCTCGAACGCCCGCCAGGGGAAGCTCTTTTGGAGCATGAGGAGCGCACGGGAGAGGCCTCGTGCACACGGCAAAGGGAGATTGTCCGTGCGCCGACCAGGCCACCTTTGCACAGGTCAACGAGGCGTAACAAGTCGTCCCGCGGTTTTGTGCATTGTGTTCGGGTCGCCGATATTCGACAACGGGTCAATAGCGGTCCTTTGCGGCAGCTTTACCGCGCCGCGGTATCGGGGGTCGCAAACGGGAATGGTATTCACTTGCTTCGGGCGTCGACTTCGCGCCAACCATTGAACGGCCACTCCACCGCACCTGAGACCGTTCTTCGCCACTCAGCCGCCAACCATTGGGCCGACAAAACCGGAGGGCGGAGATCCGTGCGGCACGTGGTTCGCGCCGCGCGGATCCCCGCCCTGGTCCGGTCCCTCAGGAGTGACCGAGAATCGGGTGCGGGGTGTAGGGCCGCTCCAGTTCCTCGATCTCCTTGTCGCTGAGCTCGAGTTCGACGGCGGCCACGGCGTCCTCGATGTGCTGCGGCTTGGCCGCGCCGACGATGGGCGCCGCCACCGTCTTCTGATGCAGCAGCCAGGCGAGGGCCACCTGGGCGCGCGGGACGCCCCGGTCGTCCGCGATGCGGGTGACGGTCTCGACGATGGTGCGGTCGCCCTCCGGGTAGAGGTTGCTGCCGAAGTTGTCGTTCGCGCTGCGCTCGGTGACCGTGCCCCAGTCGCGGGTCAGACGACCGCGGGCCAGCGGGCTCCACGGCAGGGCACCGACGCCCTGGTCCGCGCACAGCGGCAGCATCTCGCGCTCCTCCTCGCGGTAGAGGAGGTTGTAGTGGTTCTGCATCGAGACGAACTTGGTCCAGCCGTGCCGCTCGGCCGTGTACTGCATCTTCGAGAACTGCCAGGCGTACATCGAACTCGCCCCGATGTAGCGCACCTTGCCCGCCTTCACCAGGTCGTGCAGGGCCTCCATCGTCTCCTCGACCGGGGTGTGCGGGTCGTAGCGATGGATCTGGTAGAGGTCCACATAGTCCGTGCCGAGGCGGCTGAGGCTGTGGTCGATCTCGGTCATGATCACTTTGCGGGACAGTCCGGCACCGTTGGCTCCGGGCCGCATCCGGCCGTGCACCTTGGTCGCGAGCACGAACTCGTCACGGCGGGCGAAGTCGGCGAGCGCCTTGCCGACGATCTCCTCGCTGGTGCCGTCGGAATACACGTTGGCGGTGTCGAAGAAGTTGATCCCGGCCTCCAACGCCTGCCGGATCAGCGGACGTGACGCCTCCTCGTCGAGGGTCCACTCGTGCACGCCGCGGTCCGGCAGGCCGTACGTCATGCAGCCCAGACAGATCCGCGAGACGTCCAGGCCCGTCGAACCGAGCTTCACGTACTGCATCGTTGCTGCTCCTGCCTTCGGGATGGGTACGAAAGGGAGCGTACGACTTCGCCCCCGCTCCAAGTCCCACAGTGACTCTCCTGCCCGACCGGCCGGCCGCCACCCTCCGGCTCACCCCAGCAGGTCCAGCGCCCGCTCCCACCCGAACTCCGGGCGCGCGCCGTCCTCCCCCGGCTCGCCGGAGTACGGCTCGCTGAACCGCACACCCATGGCGCGCAGCCGTATGAGGCTGTCCTGGTAGGCGGGGTGGGCGGCGAGCGCGTCGGCCACGCACGGCAGTGCGGCGACCGGGACGCCCAGGCCGTACGTCTCGCACAGGGTCGCCACGGCGAGGGTGTCGGCGAGCCCGGCCGCCCACTTGTTGACGGTGTTGAAGGTGGCGGGAGCGACCACGACGGCGTCCGGCGGCGGGAAGGGGCGCGGGTCGCCCGGGCTGCGCCAGGCAGAGCGGATCCGCCGCCCGGTCCGCGCCTCGACGGCGGCGGTGTCGAAGAAGCCGTTCATCGCGACGGGGGTGGCGATCACGCCGACCTCCCAGTCGCGCTCCTGGGCCGCGGTGATCAGCCTGCCGACGTCCGCCGCGATCCCGGCGGCGCAGACGACGACGTAGAGGAAGGGTTTCCCGTCCGGTTCGGTCATTCCGCGCACCCTACTCAAGCGGGAAGGGCCGCCCCCGTTCGGCTTCCGGCCGCGGGCCGAGGATGCGCCGCTGCTTCTCCTCGATGGGCACGTCGTTGATGCTCGCCTCGCGCCGGGTCATCAGCCCGTGCTCGTCGAACTCCCACAGTTCGTTGCCGTACGACCGCCACCACCGGCCGTCCGCGTCCCGGCACTCGTACTGGAACCGCACCGCGATGCGGTCGCCGTCGAAGGCCCACAACTCCTTGCGCAGCGCGTACTCGTGCTCGCGTGCCCACTTCGCGGTCAGGAACTCGACGATCTGCGCGCGGCCGGTGAGGAAGGTGTCGCGGTTGCGCCACACCGAGTCCGGCGAGTAGGCGAGCGCCACCCGGTGCGGGTCGCGGGTGTTCCAGGCGTCCTCGGCCGCCTGGACCTTCTGGGCGGCGCTCTCGCGGGTGAAGGGCGGCAGGGGCGGGCGGTCGGTCATGTCTTCCTCCGTGGCCGACAAGGGAGAACGAGCGCGTTCTCCGGTACGATCGTCACCGTAGGAGAACGCCCGTTCTCACGTCAAGGAGTGGTCGTCCATGGACAGCGCGGTCGCCCGGGAGCGGGTGCTGGACGCAGCGGAGGAGCTGTTCTACGGGCGGGGCATCCAGTCCGTCGGGATGGACGCCGTCCGGGGCGCGTCCGGGGTCTCCCTGAAGCGGCTCTACCAGCTCTTCCCGGCGAAGGAACAGCTGGTCGAGGCCTATCTGGAGCGGCGGGACGAGCGCTGGCGCGGCCGGCTGGCCGCACATGTGGAGCGCGAGGCGGATCCGGAGCGTCGCATCCTGGCGGTCTTCGACTGGCTGGCGGAGTGGTTCGGCGAGGAGGGCTTCCGCGGGTGCGCGTGGATCAACTCGTACGGCGAACTGGGTGCCACCTCGGACCGGGTGGTGGCCCAAGTGCGGGCGCACAAGCGGGCGTTCGGCGACTACCTCGCCTCGCTGGTGGCCGACGCGGGGCGGCCCGCCGCACTGGCCGCCCCGCTGTTCCTGCTGGCCGAGGGCGCCATGGTCACGGCGGGCATCACCGGGAGCACCCGGCCGGCCGCCGAGGCGCGCGACGCGGCGCGACTGCTGCTGGAGTCCCGCTGAGGTCGGGCAGGGCCGGCGAGCTCAGTACGCCGTGCGTCAGCCCACCGTCTCCGACACCGTGATGGCGGAGACGGGGCAGGCCCGGGCGGCCTCCCGGACCATGTGGTCGCCGCCGCCGTCCTCCCGGCCGGGGCGGAGGGTGCTGTAGCCGTCGTCGTCCTGGGTGAAGACGCCCGGAGCGGCCAGCGCGCACTGGCCCGCGCCGATGCAGACGTCCTTGTCGATGTCGATGTGCATGACCGGAGCCTCTTACCAGGTCACGGGGAGTTCCAGCATCCCCTGGATGGTGTCGCCGGGTTTGAAGGGGATCTCGTCCGCGGGGGCGGCGAGGCGGAGTGTGGGCAGCCGGTCGAAGAGCGTGTGCAGGGCGATCTCCAGCTCGGCGCGGGCCAGGTTCTGGCCGAGGCACTGGTGGATCCCGAAGCCGAAGGCCACGTGGTGGCGGGCGGACCGGTGCCAGTCCAGGGTGTCGGGGTCGGCGTACACGGTCTCGTCGCGGTTGATGACCGAGGTCGCGAAGACCACGCCGTCGCCCGCCCGGATCGTCGTCCCCGCCACCTCGATGTCCTCGGTCGCCGACCGCAGCAGACCGTCGGCGATCGACAGCATCCGCATGAGTTCCTCGACCGCGGTGGGCAGGAGCGCCGGATCGTCGCGCAACTCGGCCAGCTGCTCGGGGTGTTGGAGGAGCGTGAAGGTGCCGAGCGAGATCATGTTGGCGGTCGTCTCGTGGCCGGCGACCAGCAGGATGATCGCCAGGGCGATCGCTTCCTGGCGGTCGATCGCGCCGTCGCGCAGCTGCTGGTGGACGAGTTCGTCCAGCACGCCGTCGCCGGGCTCGTGCTGCTTCTGTTTGTGGTCGATCAACTCGCCGAGGTACACCTCGAGTTGGTCGCGCGCGTCCATGGTGTCGGCGGCCGTCGGACCGCGCAGGAGGCGTCGGGACTGCCCTTCGAAGAAGTCGTGGTCGGCGTACGGCACGCCGAGCAGGGCGCAGATCACCGTCGACGGCACGGGCAGCGCGAAGGCGCTCACCAGTTCGGCGGGCGGCCCCTGGGCGATCATCGCGTCGATCCGTTCGTCCACGACCTGCTCGATGCGCGGGCGCAGTTCGGTGGCGCGTTTGAGCGTGAAGCCGGGGATCACCATCCGCCGCTGGGTGCGGTGCTCGGGGTCGTCGACGCCCAGCAGCGCGGTCTTCCGGTTCCGTACGCCCGCGAAGCGCTCCGTGGGCGCGGGGAAGTCGGGCCGGGTCCGGTCGCTGGACAGGCGCGGGTCGGCCAGCAGGGCGCGGGCGGCGGCATGACCGCTGACCAGCCAGGCCGGGCGGCCGTCGAAGAGGGTGATCCGGGTGAGCGGCCGGGCGGTGCGCAGCGGGTCGTAGGCGGTCGGCGGGTGGTAGGGACAGGTCCGGCTCCGGGGGAAGGCGACCGGTTCCGTTTCCGTCATGGCAGACCTCGCAGACGAAGGGTGCGTCGTACAGATCCTCATTAGATGCCCCAGGCATCTATGAGGGGACGAGAAGTTCGGCCAGATCGGTGGCGAGGGCGATATGGCCGGGGATCGCCGCTGCCCGGACACGAATCGGAGGACCGGATTCACCGCCCGGCCGGGGCCGGTCGTCGCACCTCGGAAATTCGCTTGTCCCCGCACGGCCGCCACCCCCAGGATCTGGCCATGCCGAAACCCTCTGCCCCGCTGCCGCTGACCGCCACCGCCGTTCGTCCGGTGCGTGCCCAGCAGCAGCCCAGCCGTCCATGGAGGCCCGCGCCCGCGCGCTCATGAGCGCCGCGCTCGTCGCGGGACTGCTCGCGGGGTACGGCATCGCCGTCCCCGTCGGTGCGGTCGGCGCCTATCTCGTCTCCCTCTCCGCCCGTACGTCCCTGCGGACCGGTGTCTGCGCCGCGCTCGGTGTCGCTGCCGCCGACGGGCTCTACGCCCTCCTGGCCACGGTCGGCGGCTCCGCCCTCGCGGGTGCGCTGCGACCGGTGCTCGGGCCGCTGCGCTGGGCCTCCGCCCTGGTGCTGGTGGCGCTCGCGGTCCTCGGCACGGTCACCGCCGTACGGCAGTACCGCGGCCACCGGCTCGCCACCCGTGTCGACCCGCCTCCGCCGAGCCCCGCGCGGGCCTTTCTGACGCTGCTCGGGATCACCCTGCTCAACCCCACCACCGTGATCTACTTCGCCGCCCTGGTGCTCGGCAGCCGTGCCGAGGAGTCCGTACGGCCCCTGGAACAAGGGGTGTTCGTCCTGGCGGCCTTCGTCGCGTCCGCGAGCTGGCAGTTGCTGCTGGCGGGGGGCGGCGCCCTGCTGGGCCGGGCCCTGACCGGGCGGCGCGGGCGGCTGGCGACGGCGCTGCTGTCGAGTGGCGTGATGACGGCGCTGGCCGTGCGGATGCTGGTGGCCGGGTCGTGAGCGGGCCGGCGGTCACGGTGCGAAGGCGCGGGCCACCGCGAGGCTGTCCTCGTAGACGTGGTGGCGGACGACCAGTCCGTCCTCGACGGTGAGATGCAGGGCGAACCTGGCACGATAGGCGCGCCCGGTGGTGGCCGCGGTCTGCCGGATCTCACCGAGCACCACGGCATCGGCGCCGTCCACCAGGATGCGCTCGATCTCCGTCGCCGCCTCTCCCGGGACGTGGTACGCGGCCAGCTCCCGGTAGTGCGCGGCGGCGTCGGCCCGGGTGGCGCGGTGCCGGATCCAGGGGGTCGCGCCGCGGCCGTGCTCGTCCTCGGGCCAGTCGAGCCTCCAGTCGGCGGGCTCGGCGTACAGCTCGGCGATCCGCTCCGGGTCGCCCCGGCCGATCCTGAGCAGCAGTTCCTCGACCACGGCGCGGGTCGTGGTGGCGGGGGTCGTCGTGGTCATGGGGTCCTCTCCCTCGGACGGACGGTTGTCGTGCGGTGCGGTCCCGACTGTGCCGTATGCGCTGGACCGGGGCGATTACCCGTGGAGTAATGGCAGGCGACGGAATTTGGGGGCCGCCGGGGAACGTGGTACGGATGAAAGCCGTTCGTACCGATGTCAAACTCCGGTACGAGCAAGGCCTGATCAACGACGATGGGACGGATGCCATGCCTCTTGAGGGCGACTACGAACCCAGCCCGGAGCAGTGGGTGCGCGACCAGGTGGAGCTGTACGAGAGCTCCGGCGGCACCAAGGGAACAACGCTGATGGACACGGGAATGCCCGTCATCCTGCTGACGACCCGGGGCGCGAAGAGCGGCAAGCTCCGCAAGACGCCGCTGATGCGCGTCGAGCACGAGGGAAGGTACGCGGCCGTGGCATCACTGGGCGGGGCGCCCAAGCACCCCGTCTGGTACCACAACGTCAAGGCCGATCCCCACGTGGAACTCCAGGACGGGCCGACCAAGCGGGACATGACGGCCCGTGAGATCACCGGAGCGGAAAAGGCCGAGTGGTGGGAGCGCGCCGTCGCCGCGTACCCGCCGTACGCCGACTACCAGACGAAGACAGACCGGGAGATTCCGGTCTTCGTGCTGGAGCCCTCGGACGGGAACTGAACCTCCCGGAAAAAAATCTCGCCCGGGGTGGCATAGACCGGCATCGGCCGGGCACCCGAGCGTCAGGCCCCGCCGCGTTCCCCCGTCGCGGCGGGGCTTTCCCCTGCTTCGGCGGCGGGCCGGTCGGTCACGTCGAGGAAGATCTCGCCGGTCTCGGGAACGGTACTTGCGATGGACCGCTTGATCCGCACCGCGACCTCCTCGACCCGCTCGCTGTCCAGTCCGGGCACCAGGTCGATGCGGGCCGCCACCAGGAGCGAGTCCAGCCCCATCTTCATCGTGAACAGCGCCTCCACGCTGTCGATCTCGGGCTGCGCCTGAAGCAGCGCCCGGATCCTGCCGCTGGACTCCGGGTCGGCGGCCTCCCCGATCAGCTGGTCCCGTGCCTCGCGGCCGAGGCGGTAGGCCACGTACACGAGCAGGGCGCCGATCGCCAGGGACGCGGACGCCTCCCACACCACCTGCCCGGTGACCATGTGCAGGGCCATGCCGGTGATCGCGAGGGCGACGCCGAGTACGGCCGTACCGTCCTCGGCGACGACCGTACGCAGGGCGGGGTCGCGCAGACCGTCCATGCCCCGGCCCTGCAGGCGCACCTGATACAGGGCCCTGAGCAGCGAGAGTCCCTCGGCCACGAAAGCGACGCCGAGCACCACCAGGCCCGCCACATACCCGCTGAACTTCTCCTCGGCACCGTTCCTGAGGGCCTCGAAGCCCTGGAAGAAGGAGAAGCAGCCGCCCATCACGAAGATCCCGACGGCCGCGAGGAGCGACCAGAAGAACCGCTCCTTGCCGTAGCCGAAGGGGTGGCGCCGGTCGGCGGGGCGGCGGCTGCGGCGCAGCGCGGCGAGCAGGAAGACCTCGTTCATGCTGTCGGCCACGGAGTGCGCGGCCTCCGAGAGCAGCGCCGGCGATGCCGCGAGGAGCCCGCCGACGGCCTTGGCGACCGCGATCACGAGGTTGGCCGCGAGCGCCACGAGCACGGTGACGCGCGTACTCCGGTCGGGCTTCCGCTCTGCCTTCAGGTCCGCGTTCTCGTCTGCCTTCTCGTCTGCCTTGTGCTTTGAGGATGTCCCTGTCACCTCCGCCGACTGCCCCGGTCGATGAGGCTCACACCGTGCCGTCGGCGGAAAACGGGGAACGCGTTCACCAGGGAAGGCACACGAAAGCCAGCCGGACAGGCAGGGAGGAACCATGGGTGCCGGAGACGACGGCAACCGCGAGTACGGCCAGAAGGCGTTCAAGCGGTCCAAGAGCCACTTCACGGACCGGATCACCGCGGACGGCCAAGACGGCTGGCCGGTGGAAGCCGGCCGCTACCGGCTGGTGGCCAGCCGCGCCTGCCCATGGGCGAGCCGCGCGGTGGTCTCCCGGCGTCTCCTCGGCCTGGAGGACGCCCTGTCCCTCGCCGTCGCCGACCCGATCCAGGACGACCGCAGCTGGCGCTTCACCCTCGACCCCGACGGCCGTGATCCCGTCCTCGGCATCCGCTACCTCAGCGAGGCCTACGACCGGCGGGAGACCGACTACCCGGGCGGCGTGAGCGTGCCCGCGATCGTGGACGTGCCCAGCGGCAAGCTGGTCACCAACGACTACCAGCGGATCACCCTGGACCTCGCCACCGAGTGGACGGCCCTGCACCGGGAGGGCGCGCCCGACCTGTATCCGCGGGCGCTGCGCGACGAGATCGACACGGTGATGGCGGAGGTCTACGAGGACGTCAACAACGGTGTGTACCGGGCGGGCTTCGCGACGGACCAGGAGGAGTACGAGGCCGCGTGCGCGGGCGTCTTCCGGCGCCTGGAGCTGCTGACGCCCCGGCTGGCCCGGCAGCGTTATCTGGTGGGCGACACGATCACCGAGGCGGACATCCGGCTGTTCACCACCCTGGTCCGCTTCGACGCCGTCTATCACGGCCACTTCAAGTGCAACCGCTGGAAGCTGGCCGAGAACGAGGTCCTGTGGGCGTACGTCCGCGACCTCTACCAGACGCCGGGCTTCGGCGACACCGTCGACTTCGACCACATCAAGCGGCACTACTACCAGGTGCACACCGGCATCAACCCGACCGGCATCGTGCCCCTCGGGCCGGACCTGTCCGGCTGGCTGACACCCCATCACCGTCAGGAGCTGGGCGGCCGGCCGTTCGGCGACGGGACGCCGCCGGGTCCGGTACCCGTGCACGAGCAGGTCCCCCAAGACCACCGACCCACCCGCTGACCAAGGAGATTCACGTGGCCAAGAAGAAGAAACTGCCCTTCGCCTACAAGCCGGTCGGCTTCGTGCTGGGCTGGACGAGCGGAACGCTGGCGGGACTGGCCTTCCAGAAGACCTGGAAGGCCATCCGGCACGAGGACGACGCGCCCGACGCCCTGGACCGGGACCGCGGCTGGGGAGAGATCCTGCTGGCCGCCGCGATCCAGGGCGCGATCTTCGCCGTGGTACGCAGCGCGGTGGACCGCACGGGCGCCAAGGCCATCGAACGCTCGACCGGTGTCTGGCCGGCCGGCGAGAAGGGCGGCCGGGACTGACGGCGGGCCCCCGGCCCCGCTCGGGCGCGAACGCGCCCGGCGGGGCTCAGCCCTACTCCGGTGCGGTCACGCCCGCGGCGTTCAGCCCTACTCCGGCACGGAAACGCCCGCCGAGCCTCACCCCCACCCCGGCACGAACACACCCCGCAGCCCTCAACCCTGCTTCGGTGCAGTCGACGGCACGAGGCGCAGCGTGAAGGAGTGGCCGGCCGGGTCGGCGTAACCGCGTTCCTCGTACGGTCCGCCCGCGTCCTTCGTCTCCAGGGGTCGCCCGCCGAGGCCGACCACCCTGCGTTCCGCCTCGTCCATGTCCTCGACCACGAAGTCGAGGTGGGCCTGGAGGGCGTTCTCGGGCCGCGGCCAGCTCGGCGGCGTGGCGTTCACATCGCGGCGGAAGGCCATGCGGATCCCGTCGGCGCCCCTGATCTCGACCCGGTTCGCACTCTCGTGCGTCTGCTCGGCGCCCAGCAGTTCCTTGTAGAAGACGGCGAGCTTCTCGGGCTCGGCGCAGTCGAGTACGACCACACCCGTTTTGACCAGTGCCATGTCTCCTCCGAGCGTCCGGGGCGCGGAACGGAGGTGTTCCGCCGCCCTGTACCTACCGGATATCCCGGCCGGGCCGATTCAGTCGGCCGTCGGAGCTCAACTGGCGCGAGCAGTAACGGAGATCACGGGCCAGGACCCGGCGTAGATCATTTACGCTGGCAGCCTCGTACTGCTTCTCGGTTCAACTTACGGCCGTAGAAGCCCAGTTCGAGTGCGAGGGCGGTCGCGGCGACCGCCCGCTCGCAGGGGCGGGGGGCTCTGCGTCACGTCGCCCGAAAGGAAGCACATGCCTCAGGACGTCCGGTTCGATCTCCCCTTCGACACCCCTGTCAGCGAGCACCTGGAGTACGCCCGGGCACGCCATCTTCGCTGGATCTGGGACATGGGGCTGATACGCAGCCTGGCCGGGTTCGAGGAGTACAAGTCCTGGGACCTCCCCCAGGCCGCCGCGCGCACCTATCCGCACGCCACGGCGGACGACATGGTCGTCCTGATGAACTGGTTCTCGCTGGCCTTCCTCTTCGACGACCAGTTCGACGCGAACCGGCCGGACCGCGCGGACCGCATAGCGGAGGTCGCGCGCGAGCTCATCGTCACCCCGCTGCGGCCGGCCGGAATCCGCCCCCGGGTGATCTGCCCCATCACCCTGGCCTGGGCGGAGGTCTGGAACCGTCTCTCTGATGGCATGTCCCTGACCTGGCGGACCCGGTTCGCCGCCTCCTGGGGGCGCTTCCTGGTGGCGCACTGCGAGGAGGTCGACCTGGCGGCCCGTGGCCTCGCCGGAACGCTGGGCCTGGCCGAGTACGCCGAGTTCCGCCGCCGTACAGTCGGCATCCACCACAGCATCGACGCGGGCGAGCGCAGCCGTGGCTTCGAGGTGCCGTCGCAGGCGATGGCCCATCCGCTGATGGAGCGGATGCGCGATCTGGCCGCGGACACCATCGGGTTCATGAACGACATCCACTCCTTCGAACGCGAGAAGCGCCGGGGCGACGGCCACAACCTGATCGCCGTGCTGCACCGGGAGCGGGGGTGCTCCTGGGAGGAGGCGGCCGCCGAGGCGTACCGCATGACGACCGCCTGCCTCGACGAGTACCTGGAACTGGAGGCCCGCGTCCCGCGGATGTGCGACGAGCTCGCTCTCGACGAGGACGAGCGGGCCCGGGTGCACAGCGGCGTGGAGGCCGTCCAGCACTGGATCAACGGCAACTACGAGTGGGCGCTCGTGTCGGGCCGCTACGCGGCCGCCAAGGAGGGCCCGGCGGCCGCCGCCGAACTGGCCGGACGGGGCTCGGTGGACGACCTGCTGGCCGTGTGACGGGCCGGCGCTGCCCGGTCGGTGCTCCGACCGGGCAGCGGGAACGCGGGCACTACACGGGGAACTCGACCGGCAGGCTGTCCAGCCGGGACTCCCAGGTGGAGGCGGTCGAGCTGAGCTCCTCAGGCGATACGGCCAGCCGCAGACCCGGCAGCCGGTGCAGCAGGATGTCCACGCCGATCTCGATGATGGACTGGCCGATGTTCTGCCCGGGGCACTCGTGCGGGCCCGCGCTGAACGCGAGATGCGACTGGTTGCCCTGGACGGAGACCTCCGGGTCGGGCCGGACCTCCGGGTCGGCGTTGCCCGGCGCGAGCCCGAGGACGAGCAGATCGCCCTCCTTGATGAGGTGTCCGCCGAGTTCGAGGTCGGTGGCGGCGAAGCGCCCCGGCAGGACCGCCAGCGGCGGTGCGTTCCACATGACCTCCTCCACCACGGCGGAGACGTTCAGCTGACCGCCGACCAGGCCGACGAGCCGGGAGTCGTCGGTGAGGACGAGTTGCAGCACGCGGGCCAGCAGGTTGCTGGTCGTGGTGTGCGCGGCGATCAGCACCAGCCGCAGATGGCTGACGACTTCGTCCGGGTCGAGGCCGGCGGGGTGCTCGAGCAGGGCGGTCGTGAAGTCCGAGCCCGGCTCGGCCCGCCTGCGTTCGGCGAGTTCGCCGAGGATGTGGACGATGCGGTCGTTGTGGGCGAGTGCCCCTTCGCCGCCCTTGAGGACCTGGGCGCAGGACTCGACCAGGCTGCGGCCCTCCGCCGCGGGCAGCCCGAGGATGCGGGTGAGGACGAGCATCGGCAGGTACTCGGCGTAGTCCGCCACCAGGTCGGCCTGACCGGCGTCCGCGAACGCGTCGATCTGCTGGTTCGCGAAGTGCGTGGCATGGCGGCGCACCCCGCGAGCGGACGCGGCCAGCAGCCCGTCCGTGACGGCTCCGCGCAGCCTGCGGTGCGGTTCGCCGTCCTGGGAGACGCAGTCGGGGCGCCAGGCGAGCATCGGCACCAGCGGCGAGGTCTCCTCGACGCGGCCGGCCTGCCAGTCCCGCCAGATCCGGGCGTCCCGGCTGTACTGACGGGGGTTGTCCAGCACCCGCCGGTTGTCCCGGTAGCCCAGGACCAGCCAGGCGGGCACGTCGCCCTCCAGCAGAACCGGGGCCACGGAACCGTGTTCCTCGCGCAGCCGATCGTAGATGCCGTGCGGGTCGGTCGCCGCCTCCGGACCGTACAGCCGGGCGGGATCGGCCCCGCCGTGGGCGACTGGGCAGCCGCCCGGGGCGTCGGGACCGTTCGGGGTCTGGTCAGTCATCGGAGCTCCAGTGCCACGGCGGACCGTTCCATCAGGTGACCTGTCAGGGCGATGAGTACGTCACGGCTGGAGGCCCGGTCGCGGGCGTCGCAGGCCACGACCGGGATGTACGGGGAGATGTCCAGGGCGTCGCGGATCTCGTCGACCGGGTGGTCCCTGGAGTCGGGGAAGACGTTCAGGGCGACCACGACGGGGACGTTCTGCCGCTCCATCTCCTCGATCGCCCGGAAGCTGGAGGCGAGCCGGCGGGTGTCCACCAGGACGACCGCGTCGAGCGCGCCCTTGCACAGGCCGTTCCACAGGAACCAGAAGCGCTCCTGGCCGGGCGTGCCGAACAGGTAGAGCACCAGCTGCTCGTTGATGCCGATCTTGCCGAAGTCCAGACTGACCGTGCTCGCGGTCTTGTCGGTCACGCCGATGAGGCGGTCGACGCCGACGCCGGCCCGGGTGAGGGTCTCCTCGGTGGTCAGCGGCTTGATGTCGCTGACCGAGTGGACCATCGTGGTCTTCCCGGTGCCGAACCCGCCGGCGATCATCACCTTCACCGAGCGGGTGCCCCCGCCGTCCGGTCCGCCGGGATGGTCAAAGCCGTTGAAGTCCACTGAGTACCTCCTCAAGGAGCGCGAGGTCCGGCCCGCGACCGGCGTCGTGCGCCGGGATGGGGTCACGGGCCTCGACGCGGCCTGCCTCGAGCAGATCCGCCAGCAGCACCGCGAGAATGTTGAAGGGCAGTCCGAGATGGGCGCCGAGTTCGGCCACCGACAGCGGATCGCGGCAGCGCCGCAGGATCTCCTCGTGCTCGTGCTGCATACCCGGTACGGGGGCGGTACGGGAGACGATCAGGGTCGCCACGTCGAGACTCGACGCCGAACCGCCCGGTCCACTACGTCCTCCGGTCAGGACGTAGTAGCGCTCGAGACCTTGGGGATCCCCCCTGCTCGGGCGAGGGCGAGAGCTTGGGGGAGGGTCCGTGGGCCGGCGGGGAGCACTCATCCAGAGTGCTCCTCCAGGCGCACAGTGGTGCCGAGGAGCTCACCCATCCGGCGGGCCAGATCCCTCATCTGGTGTCCGAGCAGCCCCTGGTCGAGGCCTTCTCTGGCGAGGACGCCGAGGTACGTCTCCACACCCGCGCGTACGACGAAGAGATGGCCACCGTCGACCTCGATCATCGCCAGCCGCAGTTGCCCCGCGTAGGTGGGGAACTGCTCGGCGACCGGATGGGCCAGCGCCTGCAGGCCGGCCACCACGGCCGCGAAACGGTCCACGTCGTCGGGGTCTTCGGCGCCGAACGAGGTGATTGCCTTGCCGTCGCTGGAGGCCACGAGGGCGAAGCGGATCTCCGGGATGGATTCCACCAGATCGCGCAGCGCCCAGCTCACGTCGGTTCCCTGTTGCGTCATGTGGACCAGTCGCTCTCTTCAGTGCGGTGCTCTGCGGACGCGGGGCCGTCGGCCGCCCCGTCGTCCGCCTCGATGGACTCGCGCCCGGCGGTGGCGAAGGCGGCCAGGCCGGTGAAGGACGCGTCGGGCGGGACGGCCGGGACGCCGGTCTCCTCGGCCCGCTCGGCCCGCTCGGCCGGCTGGGGTCGCTCGGCCGGCTGGGGTCGCTCGGCCGGCTGGGGTCGCTCGGCCGGCTGGGGTCGCTCGGCCGGCTGGGGTCGCGCCGCTTCGCTCCGCTTGCTCCTGCGCTTGGGCAGTCCGCCGGGCGTGGTGTCCGCGGCGTCGGTCTCCTGCGCCGCGGTCTCGGCGGTGGCCGGGGCATGGGCCGTGGCCGCCGTGGCGGACTGGGCGACCGGGGTCGGGGCCGGGGGCGCGGGGACGGCCGCGGGCAGCGGGCTGAAGTACGTGTGCGGGACCACGACCACGACCGAGGTGCCGAGCCAGGGCGAGTCCGCGAAGGTGACGCGGATGCCGTAGCGGCGGGCGAGGGCGCCGACGACCCGCAGGCCGAGGTTGGCGTCCTCGGAGATGCCACCGAGGCCCGGTCCGGCAGCGCTGCCCGCGAGGGCGTTCTCGGCGTCGCGCTTCTTCTCCTCGCTCAGGCCCTTGCCGGAGTCCTGGATCTCGATGCCGACGCCGTTGGGGACCTCTTTGCCGGAGACGAGCACCGGCTCGGTGGGCGGCGAGTAGCGGGCCGCGTTGTCCAGCAGGTGGGCGAAGATCAGCGTGAGGTGGTCGACCAGACCGCCGTCGACGCCGAGTTCGGGCAGATGGCGCACCTCGACGCGGTGGAAGTCCTTGATCCGGCCGATGCCGCCGCGCACCACGCTCAGCAGACGCTGCGGCTCCTGCCACTGCCGGCCGGGCCGGTCCGAGCCGCCGAGCACGCCGATACTGGCGGCGAGGCAGTCGGCGGGGCCGATCTCCTGGTCGAGCTCCATGAGGCCGCGGGCTACGGCCGGCAGCCGGCCGTGCTCGCCCTGCATCTCGTGCAGCCGGCCGCGGAGCTTGCTGGTCAGCACGTGGATGCGGTTGCCGATGCTGATGACGGCCTGCTCGGCGGAGGTCGAGCGGTTGAACTCCTCCTCGACGCCGATCAGGGCGGTCCTGAGGATCTTGCGGAGTTCGGCCTGGAGGTCGGCGTCGACCTTCGCGCACTGGTTGGCGGTGGGCAGCAGGTCGTCGACGGCCTCGCCGGCACGCAGCCGCTTCAGCGCGTTGGGCAGCTGCTCGCTGGCGAGGCGGGCGACCGCGTCCTGCTGGTGCGTCAGCTGCTCCTTCCAGACCTCGGCCTGGTCGGCGAGCTGCGCCTCGTAGGACATGGCCTGGTCGGCGAGCCGTGCCTCGTACGCGGTGGTCTGCTCGGCGATCCGTTCCTCGTACGTCCGGGACAGCTCGGCCAGTTGTACGTCGTAGGCGACTGCCTGGTCGGCGAACTGGGCCTCCTGCGAGGCGCGTTCGGCGGAGAACTTCCGCTCCAGGCCCGCGACGTGCTGCTGCCACTGCTGGGAGTGCTCGGCCTGCGAGGTACGGAAGGAGCCCTCTGCACGGCGCAGTTGGCCGCGGGTGCTTAGCAGGAGGCGAACGCACACGACGCCGGCTGCCGTCGCGGCGGCGCCCGCGACGACGGCGGTTATTCGGTCCGCGCTCATGAACGTGGCGGCAACCGTCCCGCCTCCTAAGGCCAGCGGCATGAGCCACCAGCTGTACCAGGCGACAGGGGCCCGCGCCGCCGACGGCGGAGTGGCGAGTTCCATCTGCATCCTTCGAAGCAACACGATCGAACAGAGGGGGGTTGAGGGAGTGTTCAGGGGGTGGTCAAAGGGGACCGCGCTCATGAGTACGCACCGCGTGACGACCGGTCAGGTCGCGTCAACTCGCAGCGTCGAACGGGAGCTTATCGGGTTTGAACCCGAAAGGATCAACCTCGGCCGCCCGGCGGAGGTGAGGGTTCCGTCACTCTCCGAAACAGGAACCCACACATCGACAAATCCCTTTACGCACCTCCGGGGCCGCGCAATTTCCTGGACAGCTGTCCAGCTATAGTGGACACCCGTCCAAGAAATAGAGGCAGCTCATGGAGATCCTGGCGAACGTGCTGGTCGGCCTGGTGGCCGCGTTGCATGCGTACATCCTCGTGCTGGAGGTGTTCCTGTGGCAGAAGAAGCCCGGTAGGGCACTGCACGGGTTCGACCGGGAGATGGCCGCGGCGACCGCGCCGATGGCTGCCAACCAGGGGCTCTACAACGGGTTTCTCGCGGCGGGGCTGGTGTGGGGGCTGGTCGCCTCGGATCCCACCGGGTTCCGTGCGCAGGTGTTCTTCCTGGTGTGTGTGGTGGTCGCCGGTGTCTTCGGCGCGGTCACCGCGAACCGGCGCATCCTGTTCGCGCAGGCCCTGCCGGGCGCCCTCGCCCTGGGCGCCGTCCTGCTGGCCCGGTGAGCCGGGACACCCCGCAGGACCCGCGGGCCGCGCGCACCCGGGCGCGGCTGCGGCAGGCCCTGCTCGACGAGTGCGCCGACCGCCCCTTGGAGGAGGTCGGCGTGGCCGCGCTGGTGCGCCGGGCCGGGGTCGGTCGGGCCACGTTCTACGTCCACTACGACGGCCTGGAGGCGCTGGCCGTCGATGCCTGCGCGGACGTCGTACGGGAGGCCGTGGACGCGCTGCACGCCTGGCGCGGCCGGCCCGACCCGGTGCACGCGCCGCCCGCGCTGGCCGAGTTCTTCGACTCGCTCGCTCCGCGCGCCGCGCTGTACCGCACGCTGCTGACCCCGGGTGGCGGTGGCCCTCTGGGCCGGGTGCTGCACCGGGATCTGCGCGCCTACAGCCTGCGCGAGCGCGAACTCGCGGGCGCGGCCGACGCCCCGCTGGTCGCCTCGGCCGTCGCCGCCACCTTCGCCGGTGTCCTGGCCGACTGGCTGCACGGGCTCCTCGAAGCCGACACCCGCGATATCGCCGACCAGGTCTGGCAGTTGCTGGTCGCCCTGCACGCCAGCAGGTGAGCGGTCACATACAGCCCACCATCCGTTTCGTGACGGGCCAGGCCTCCACGCCGTCGGGTGTGCGGACGTAGGCGACGGACCGATCGTCCGTGAGCCACAACTCCTGTTCACCCAGGCGGTATCCGGTGTCGCGGGCGCCGTCGGGCATACGGACGTCCCCGTCGTACGGGGCGGTCAGCGCATCGCTCTCGAACACCGACTCGGGATCGCGGACGTACTGCCGCCGGTCCTCGCCCCGGCCCAGGTACAGGAAGTGGGCGCTCTGCCAGTCGCAGTGTTCCGGGCCTGCGTGGCTGCTGATGGTGGTGGTCGGGAGCCGGCGCCCCTGCCGGTCGGTCCAGATCTCGAATTCCTCGGAGTCGGTGAAACTCGCCGGGAGTTCGGCCGGGTCGCAGGAGGCGGTCGTCTCCGGGCCCCAACCCGGCCGGTGCTTCTGGTCCTTGGCGACGACGACCGCGACCTTGGTCCTGCCCTTCACGTCGAAGGAGAAGAGCGCGCGGTCGCCTTCCGCGCGCTCCAGGCGGTAGCCGGACCGGGGGACCTCCGGCTGCTCGATGTCGAAGTACAGCTTCAGCCCCTCCTCGGGTGTCGAACCCCCGTCCCCCTTGCCCCAGGTCTCACCCTGGCCGCCCGAGTAGACCTCCCCGTCGCACTCCAGCGCCCGTCCTGCCGCGCCCGACTCGTCGAGGGCGGCTTCCTCGCCGTCCTCGTCCAGGTCCCTTGTGGGCACGTACAGCGGTCCGCCGTAGGGCGTGGCCGGGGCTGTCCCCTCGACGACCACGTCCTGCTCGGCACCGCACCCCATGGCCGCCGTCGCCGCCAGTACCGCCACTGCCACCAGCCTTGCGCGCATCCCCACCCCTGTCCGTCCGCCGTTGTTCCTGATCTCCGACGCGGCAGCGGTACGGAACGTTCAGCGCGCCGCCGTCTGGAACGTCCGCCGGTACGCCTGGGGCGAGACACCGATGGAGGCGTGCAGGTGCTGGCGCAGGGAGGCGCCCGTGGCGAAGCCGACCTGTCCGGCGATCTGGTCCACGGACAGGTCGGTGGCCTCCAGCAGGTGGCGGGCCCGGGAAAGTCGCTGCTGGATGAGCCAGCGGCCGGGGCTGAGGCCGACCTCCTCGTTGAAGTGGCGGGCGAAGGTGCGCAGGCTCATCCGGGCGTGGCCGGCGAGGTCGGCCAGGGTCAAGGGGTCGCCGAGACGCTCCAGGGCCCAGGCGCGGGTCGCGGCGGTGCTCGCGGCGCCCTGTTCCGGGACCGGATGGTCGATGTACTGGGCCTGGCCGCCGTCCCGGAACGGCGGGACCACGCAGCGGCGGGCGACCGTGTTGGCCAGTTCGCTGCCGTGGTCCTGTCGGACCAGGTGCAGGCAGACGTCCACCCCGGAGGCGGCTCCGGCCGAGGTGAGGATCCGGCCGTCGTCGACGAAGAGCACGTCGGGGTCGAGGGCGATGTGCGGGTACCTGCACCGGAAGCGGTCGGCCAGCTGCCAGTGGGTCGTGGCCCTGCGGCCGTCGAGCAGCCCGGCCGCGGCGAGGACGAACGCGGCCGTGCAGATGGAGACGATCCGCGCGTCGGGGCGGATGAGGGCGAGGGCGGCTGCCACCTCGTCCGGGAGGTCGGTGGTCATGTGGGAGGGCGCGACGGGGGCGATCACCACGGTGTCGGCCGTGGCGAGGATCTCGGGACCGTGCCCGACGCCGATGGTGAAGTCCGCGTTGCTGCGCACCGGGCGGCCGTCGACGCTGCAGGTCAGCACCTCGTACCGGCCGTCGGCCGCGCCGAAGATCCGGCTCGGGATGCCCAGTTCGAAGGGGTACACACCGTCCAGGGCCAGCACCACGACCCGCTCGACCTGTTCACCCCGTTCGACCCGCTCCGCATGCGTCATGGCACGATCTTATCGAAGGTTGGCAATCGCGCCATTTCCCGGACGGGCGGCTCCCGGCAGGCTGTTTCACCATGAGCACTGTGAACACGATGCGAGCGATCAGCCAGGACGTCCTCGGCGGCCCCGAGGTTCTGAAGCAGGTGGAGGTCGAGCGACCGCGACCGCGCCCGAACCAGGTACTGGTCAGGGTCCGCGCCGCCGGCCTCAACCCCACCGACTGGAAGCACCGGGCGACCGGCGGCTTCCTCGGCGAGCCGCCCTTCGTGCTCGGCTGGGACGTCTCCGGTGTGGTGGAGGCGGTCGGTATCGGGGTCGCCACCTTCAAGCCCGGCGACGAGGTGTTCGGCATGCTGCCGTATCCCTTCGGCCACGGCGCGCACGCCGAGTACGCCGTCGCCCCGGTCCGCGCCCTCACCCACAAGCCGTCCGTCATCGACCACACCCAGGCGGGCGCGCTACCGCTGGTGTCCCTGACGGCGTGGCAGGCCCTGGTCGAGAACGCGGATCTCCAGCCGGGGCAGCGGGTGCTGATCCACGCGGCGGCCGGCGGAGTCGGCCACGTGGCCGCGCAGATCGCCAAGGCGCGCGGCGCGTACGTGATCGGCACGGCCAGCGCGGGCAAGCACGACTTCCTGCGCGGGATCGGCGTGGACGAGACGATCGACTACCGGGAGACGGACTTCGCCGAGGCCGTGAAGGACGTCGACGTCGTACTCGACACGCTCGGCGGCGAGACCTCCCTGAAGTCGCTGCGCGTGCTGCGGCCGGGCGGGCTCGTGGTGTCGATCCTGCCGGTCGGGTCGGAGGACCTCTACACGGAGGCCGAGCGGCTCGGCGTACGGGCCCTGAGGATGCTCGTGGACGCCGACCGGGCCGGGATGCGCGCGATCGCGGACCTCGTGGGGCAGGGGAAGCTGAGGCCCACGATCGCACGCGCCTTCCCGCTGGCCGACGCCGCCGAGGCGCATGCGCTCGGCGACACCGGCCGGACCACGGGAAAGCTGGTCCTCACGGTCGACTGACCCAGGGGTCAGGGTCAGAACGTGAGCACGGGCTTGATCGCCTTGCCCGCGCCCATGTCCCGTACCGCCTGGTCGATGTCCGCGAACGGATAGGTGCTGATCAGGCGGTGCAGCGGGAGCCGCCCTTCCTTCACCAGCTTGACCAGGGCGGGGATGAAGGTCTGCGTCTCGGCGTCGCCGAGGGTGAGGCCGACGACGCGCTTGCCGCCGAGCATCCCGTTCACGTCCAGGGCGACCTCGCTGCCGAACGGCGGGGCGCCGACGATGACGAGGGTGCCGCGGGCGGCGAGCGCGTCCACGCCCTGGCGCAGGACGCCGACGTTGCCGGTGGTCTCGACGACGCCGTCGGCGCCCTGGCCGCCGGTGATCCCGGCGAGCGCCTCGGCGAGGTCGGCCTCGGCCGCGTTGACGGTGTGGGTGGCCCCCAACTCCTTGGCCAGCGACAGGCGTTCGGCGACGCGGTCGACGGCGACGATCGTGGTGGCGGGGGTGAGGGCGGCGGCCATGACCGCCGAGAGGCCGACGGCACCGGCGCCGAGCACGACCACGGTGGAGCCGAGGGTCGGCTTCAGTACGTTCCACACGGCGCCGACGCCGGTCTGTACGCCGCAGCCCAGCGGGGCGATCGACTCCAGCGGTACGTCCGCGTCGACCTTGACCAGGCTGCGCTCGTCCACCAGGGCCCGGTCGGCGAACGAGGACTGACCGAAGAAGTGCCCGCCGAGCGGCTCCCCGGCACGGCTGATGGTGCTGCTGCCGTCGGCCCGGCGGCCCCCGATGAGGTTCATCGGCAGCCAGGTGGCGCAGTACGCGGGGTGGCCGTCCCGGCAGTTGCGGCAGTCGCCGCAGGAGGTGAAGGACAGCACGACGTGGTCGCCGGGCGCGACCCCGGTGACGTCGGAGCCGACGGCCTCGACGACCCCGGCGCCCTCGTGGCCCAGTACGCCGGGCAGCGGGAAGGGCAGACCGCCGCTCGCCACGCCGAGGTCGGTGTGACACAGACCGGCCGCCACCATGCGGACGACCGCCTCGTGCGGGCCGGGCTCGTCGAGCTGGACGTCACTGAGGGTGAAGGGCTCTCCGCCGGACTCGACGACGGCGGCGCGGGTGGTGATGGACATCGTGGGAACTCCCTGGAGTGCGCGCTCAGTCGAGCGAGACGACGACGGACTTGACCCTGGTGTACGAGGCGAGCGCCTCGGTCCCGTACTCGCGGCCGAAGCCGGAGTCCTTGACCCCGCCGAACGGGACGGCCGGGTCGAGCATCGCCCAGTCGTTGACCCAGACGATGCCCGCCTGGAGCCGGTCGGCGATGCGGTGGGCGCGGGCGAGGTTCGAGGTCTGGACCCCCGAAGCCAGGCCGTACGGTGTGGAGTTGGCGAGCTGGACCGCCTCCTCCTCGGAGTCGAAGGGCTGCACGGTCAGGACGGGACCGAAGACCTCCTCCTGGACGACCCGGGAGTCGTTCGGCAGGTCCGCGATCACGGTGGGCTTGTAGTAGTAGCCGCCGTCGAGGTCGAGGCGTTCGCCGCCGCAGACGATGCGGCCGCCCTCCTTGCGGGCGAGCTCGACGTACTCCTCGACCTTCTTGAGGTGCCGCTCCCCCGCCATCGGGCCGATGACGGTCTCGGGCTGCCGGGGGTCGCCGAGCGGTACGCCGGGGACGGCCTCGGCGAGGATGCCGAGCATGGTGCTGTACACCGGGCGGGAGACCAGCAGCCGCGGGCCGCCCATGCAGAACTGTCCGGTGTTGAAGACGAAGCCCTTGATGACGGCGCCGACCGCCTTCTCCAGGTCGGCGTCCTCGAAGACGATGTGGGCCGCGTTGCCGCCGAGCTCCATGGTGACCGGCTTGAGGTTCTCGCCGGCGACGCTCGCGGCGTGCCGGCCGACGGCGGTGGAGCCGGTGAAGGCGATCTTGTCGACGCCGCTGTGCCTGAGCAGGGCCTCGCCCGCCACCGGGCCGGAGCCGGTGACGACGTTGACCACGCCGTCCGGGACGCCCGCGTCCCGCAGCAGCCCGGCCATGTAGAGGGCGCTGAGCGGGGTCTCGTCGGCGGGCTTGTGGACCACGGTGTTCCCGGCCGCGAGCGCCGGGGCGATCTTGGAGCCGGCCAGGATGAGCGGGAAGTTGAAGGGCGTGATCGCGGCGACCACACCGAGGGGCTCCCGCTTGGTGTACGCGAGGGCGTTCAGAGGTGTGTCGCGGGTCGCGCCGTCCAGGGAATGGGCGAGGGCGGCGAAGTGCTCGTAGTCGTTGGCCGCGTTCGTCACGTCGACGGCCTGGCACAGCGTGATCGGCTTGCCCACGTCCAGGCTCTCCAGCGCGGCGAGCTCGTCGGCGTTCTCCCGGATCAGCTGGGCGACCCGGTACAGGATCCGGCCCCGCTCACGGCCGCTCAGCCCCGACCACCGGCCGTCGTCGAAGGCCTCGCGGGCGGCGCGTACGGCCGCGTCCACGTCGACCGCGCCGGCCTCCGCGACGGTGGTGACGACCGTGCCCCGGGACGGGTCGACCACCTCGGTGCGGGCGCCGTCGGCGGCTTCCCGCCACTGCCCGCCTATGAAGAGCCGTCCGGGTTCGATCTCGATGGTGGTCATCGCCACTCCTCAGCCTCATCGCCAAGATTTCAATCAACAGGATTCCTGTTGGTTCGCAGTCTCATTACGGCCAGGTTTCCTGTCAATGGTCTAACCTGAAGTCATGCTCGACACCCAGGCAGTCAAGGCACCTCCGTCTCTCCTCTACATGGTGAAGCAGCTGGAGCTGGTCGTGCGATCGCACCTGGATGACCTGGTCAAACCCTCCGGGATCACCGCACTGCAGTACACCGCGCTCACCGTGCTGGAGCGACACGACGGGCTGTCGGCGGCTCAGCTGGCACGGGACTCGTTCGTCACCGCCCAGTCCATCGCCGATCTCGTACGGTCCCTGGAGAACCGCGGACTGGTGCGCCGGGAGCGCAACCCCCGCAACCGCCGCGAGCTGCTGATCCTGCTGACCGACGCGGGCCGGGAGCTGCTCGCGCAGCACGCGGGGCCCGTGCGGGAGCTGGAGGAGCGGATGGTCCGGGAGCTCACGGCCCACCAGAGCGAGCAGTTCCGCCAGGCGCTCTCCAAGGCCTGGCACGCCTTGTCGTAAGGCTCCGTCGCATTTCGAAGACATATGTCAATCGAACATGCTCAAATTCACTCCATCGAGGGTAACTTGCAGTGCGAGGAACGGATTTGGGCGCACCCCTGCCGCTTCGGGAGCCGGTTGGAGGCGATGTCGTCGTGGAGCAGGTACCCACACCGCTCACCCGGCATCTGCGCGTTCACCAGGACCGGGGACACACGGTGCTGGAGTTCCGCGGGGAGATCGACATCGCCTCGGCGATGGAGATCATCCCCTATCTGGACCGGGTGACCGGGCGGTCCGACGCCCGCGTGGTGATCGACCTCAGCCGGGTCGAGTTCTTCGACTGCTCAGGGCTGCGGCTGCTGTACCGCGCCCGCAGCCGGATGTTGGACAACGACGGCCGGCTGCTCCTGGTCTGCACGCATCCGCTCACGCTGCGCGTCCTGCGGGTCACCGGCCTGGCGCGGCTGCTGCCGCCGATGCCGACGCTGGACGCGGCCCTGGACCAGCCCGAGGCCACGTCCGGCTCGGTGTGACCGCGACTGAGTGACTGCGGCTGGGCGACCGCGGCTGGGTGACCGCGGCTAGGTGACCGCGGCTAGATGATGATCTTCGTGACCTGCCCCGCGCCGACCGTGCGACCGCCCTCGCGGATGGCGAACTTCAGCCCCTCCTCCATGGCGATGGGCTGGATCAGCTCGACGTGCATGGTGGTGTTGTCGCCCGGCATGACCATCTCGGTGCCCCTGGGCAGGGTGACCACCCCGGTCACGTCGGTCGTGCGGAAGTAGAACTGCGGGCGGTAGTTCTCGAAGAACGGCGTGTGCCGGCCGCCCTCGTGCTTCGACAGCTCGACGTCCTCCCGCTTCACACCGCGCAACAGCAGACCGACGTTCTCGCCCGCCCGGCCCTCGTCTAGGAGCTTGCGGAACATCTCGATGCCGGTGACCGTCGTCCTCGTCTTCTGCTCGTGGATGCCGATGATCTCGACCTCCTTGTTGACGTGCAGAACGCCGCGCTCGATCCGGCCGGTGACGACGGTGCCGCGGCCGGTGATGGTGAAGACGTCCTCGATCGGCATCAGGAAGGGCCGGTCGATGTCCCGCACCGGCTCCGGCACGAACTCGTCCACGGGGCGAGGAGTTCGAGCACCGAGGCACTCCACTCGGGGTCGCCTTCAAGGGCCCTGAGGGCGGAGACCTTCACCACCGGGACCTCGTCGCCCGGGAACTCGTACTCGGTCAGCAGCACATGTTCCTTGGTCTGCGGCATCGGCCCGTCGGTGGCCGCAGACGACCAGGATCGCGCCGTCCATCTGGGCGGTGCCGGTGATCATGTTCTTGATGTAGTCCGCGTGCCCGGGACAGTCGACGTGCGCGTAGTGCCGGCGTTCCGTCTGGTACTCGACGTGGGCGATCGAGATCGTGATCCCGCGCTGCCGTTCCTCGGGCGCCTTGTCGATCTGGTCGAACGGCGTGTACGGGTTCAGGTCGGGGAACCGGTCGTGCAGCACCTTCGTGATGGCCGCCGTCAGGGTGGTCTTGCCGTGGTCGATGTGACCGATGGTGCCGATGTTCACGTGCGGTATGCCGAGCCTTGCCGCGCCGTGCTGCGAGCCGTGCCGTGCTCCTTCCTGTCTATTCGGTTCGCGGCGCGTCGAACAGGGCGCTGACGGACTCACCGTTGTGAATGCGGCGCACGGCCTCGGCGAGCGCCGGGGCGACGGTCAGGATCCGCAGCTTGTCCGTGCGCTCCTGCGCGGCGACCGGCACCGTGTTGGTGCACACGATCTCCAGTACGTCGCTCTGCTCGCCGATCCGCTTCAGCGCACCGTCCGCGAACAGTCCGTGCGTGCAGGCGACCCGGATCGAGCGCGGTCCCAACTCCCGCAGCCGGTCGAGGAGTTCGAGGACCGTACTGCCCTTGGCGATCTCGTCGTCCAGCACGATGACGTCCCGGTCGGCGACGTCACCGATGACCGAGTTGATGCTGACCCGGTCGTCCGCGAACCGCTGCTTGGCGCCGGCGGCCACCTGAGCGCCGAGCATCCGGGCGAAGGCGGCGGCCTCCTTGGCGTTGCCGAGGTCCGGCGAGACGACGGTGGTGCGGGACAGGTCGTAGCGCCGGAAGTGCGCGGCGAGCTCCCGCAGCGCGTGCAGGTGGTCGACCGGGACCGAGAAGAACCCGTGGACCTGCGGCGAGTGCAGCGTCACCGCCAGGACACGGCTGGCACCGGCCGCCACCATCAGGTCGGCGACCAGCCGCCCGCCCAGCGAGATGCGGGGCGCGTCCTTCTTGTCGGAGCGGGCGTAGGAGTAGTGCGGCATGACGACGGTGATCCGGCCGGCCGACGCCCCGCGCGCCGCGTCGCACATCAGCAACAGCTCGACCAGGTGCTCCTGGACCGGCTTGACCAGCGGCTGGATGAGGAAGACATCCCGTTCCCGGCAGTTGGCCTGGAGCTGTACCTCCAGACAGTCGTTCGCGAACCGGCTGACCCGGGTCGGGCTGAGCGGCACTCCGAGATGCGCACAGACCTCCTGGGCCAGCTCGGGATGGGCACTCCCGCTGAACACGGCGATGTCTCGCACGATCCCGCTCCTCGCATGATCATTCCGGCTGCCGGGGCTCATGCTACGCACGAAGCGAAAACCGGTTGCGGACCGTCCACGGGGGCGGGCCATGATGGGCACGTCCGTGTTCCCTCACGTCAGGACCCCCTCGCATGCGCCGACTCCTCGACAACCCCCAGCGCCCCTACTGGACGACGGTTCTCGAGGACACGACCCCGCATGCACACCCTGAACATCGGAATTCTGGCCCACGTCGACGCCGGTAAGACCAGCCTGACCGAGCGGCTGCTGTTCGACCACGGCGTGATCGAGCGGCTCGGCAGCGTGGACGCCGGCGACACCCGCACGGACGACGGGACGATCGAGCGGCAGCGCGGCATCACCATCCGCTCCGCCGTCGCCGCCTTCACCGTCAGCGACACGCAGGTGAACCTCATCGACACCCCCGGGCACTCGGACTTCATCGCCGAGGTGGAGCGGGCCCTGGAGGTCCTCGACGGCGCGGTGCTGCTGCTGTCCGCCGTGGAGGGCGTGCAGGCGCAGACCCGGGTGCTGATGCGGACCCTGCGGCGGCTGCGGCTGCCCACGCTGGTCTTCGTCAACAAGATCGACCGGGCGGGCGCCCGCTCCGACGCCCTGCTCGCCGACATCCGGCGCCGGCTGACCCCGTACATCGCGCCGCTCACCGACGTGACGGGCCTCGGCACGGCCCAGGCCCGTGCGGTACCCCTCCCGGCCGACCGGCGGCTGGCCGAGGCCCTCGCCGAGGTCGACCCGGGCGTCCTGGCCGCGGTGGTGGACGGCCCGGAACCGACGCCGGACGACCTGCGCGAGGCCCTGGCCGCGCGCACCGCCGACGGCTCCTTCCACCCCGTGTTCTTCGGCTCGGCCCTCGGCGGCCAGGGCGTCGCCGAACTGGTCGAGGGCATGACCCGGCTGATCCCGCCGGCCCCCACGCCACGGGACCGCGCACCGCGCGGCACGGTCTTCGCCGTACGGCCCGGTCCCGGCGGCGAGCGGACGGCGTACCTGCGTCTCCACGACGGTGAGGTGACCCGGCACCAGCGCCTCACGTTCCTGCGGCGCGAGGCGGACGGCCGCACCACCGAGGTCCCCGGCCGGGTGACGCGCCTGGATGTCGTCGGCGGGTCGGAGCGGCTCACCGCCGGGAACATCGCGGCCCTCACCGGTGTCGCCGGCATCCGGGTGGGCGACCGCCTCGGCGATCCCCGAGGCGACCGCGCCCCGCAGTTCGCGCCGCCGACACTGGAGACCCTCGTCAGGTCCCGCCGCCCCGAACACGCGGCCCCCCTCCGCAAGGCCCTGCTCGCCCTCGCCGACCAGGACCCCCTGATCCACGCCCGCCCCGCGGCCTTGGGCGCCACGGCACTGCTCCTCTACGGCGAGGTCCAGATGGAGGTCCTCGCGGCGACGCTCGCCGAGGACTTCGGTATCGAGGCCGACTTCGAGCCGGGCCGGGTCCGGTTCCTGGAGCGGCCGGCCGGCGTCGGCGAGGCCACGGAGGAACTGCCGTGGCACGACCGCACCCGCTACTGGGCGACGATCGGGCTGCGCGTGGCGCCGGGGCCGCGCGGCTCGGGCGGGGTGTTCACCTACGAGACGGAACTCGGCGCGCTCCCCCGCGCCTTCCACCAGGCCGTCGAGGAGACGGTCCACGCGGCCATGGCCACCGGCCTGTCCGGGGCACCCGTCACGGACTACCGGGTCACGCTGACCCGGTCCGGTTTCTGCGCGCCGGTCAGCACCGCCGCCGACTTCCGCGGACTCACACCGATCGTGCTGCGCCGGGCGCTCGAGCAGGCGGGGACCCGGCTGTACGAGCCGTACCACGCCTTCGAGGCGGAGGTCCCCCTGGACGCGCTGGCGCCGGTCGCGGCGCAACTGGCATCTGTCGGAACGGAGTTCACGGGGACCACGGGCGGGTCCACGGCCTGGCTGATCACCGGGGAGCTGCCGGCCCGGCGAGTGCGCGAAATCGAGCTGCGGCTGCCCGGGCTGACACACGGCGAGGGGGTGTGGTGGTCACGGCGGTGGGGCGACCGTGAACTGAAGCCGCATTAGGCACCAGTGCGCCCTCCGTGCCTCCGTCAGCGGTCTCAATCGGCCAACAAGACGGTCTGCCAAGGGTTTTGAGGGGCATTCGCACAGTAGGAAGGAGGGCCGTCGCCATGACTGCTCCCATCAGGCGCGTGTCCACACGCATGCCGGGCTGGGCGAAGGTGGTGAGCGCCGTAGTGCTGGTGCTCGTCGTGTTCTTCGCAGGGATCCGGCTGAGCGTGCTGCCAGGTCTCAAGGACCTGTTCGGCACGGAGACGCACGACCGTTCGGGCCCCGCACTCCTCGAGTCCATCCAGGACATCAGCCGTTACGACGCCGCCTCCGGCAACTTCCAGATCGTCGTCGACCTGGAGAAGGACACCAAGTACCTGCCCGACGCGATCCGCGGCTCCCGCACCCTGTACGTCGGGGCGGGCACCGTCGACGCCTATGTCGACCTCGGCAAGGTCGGCAAGAACGACGTGACGGTCAACGACGACCGTACGTCCGCCACCCTCCAGCTGCCGCACGCACAACTCGGCAAGGCGGCCCTCGACGCCGACCGCTCCTACGCCGTCTCCAAGCAGCGCGGTCTCCTCGACCGACTCGGCGACCTCTTCTCCGACAACCCCAACAGCGAACAGGCCGTGCAGAAACTCGCCGTACGGCACATCAGCCAGGCGGCGAAGGACAGCGAGCTGACCAAGCGCGCCGAAACGAACACCACGACCATGCTGAAGGGCCTGCTGGGTTCCCTCGGCTTCAAGAAGGTGGAGGTCAGCTACGGCACCTGATCAGGCGCCGAGGATCCCCGGCAGGGCGAGAGCGCCGAGCGCGGTGGCGCCGACCAGCACCCGGGCCACGTAGTCGCCGACGTGCCCGGACTGCGGGCGCCTGAGCGGCAGCGCCCAGTCCGGTGCGCCGAACGGCCACGGCCGGGTGACGGCCGTGGCCAGGCCCAGCAGGATGCCGGAAGGATCTGTGCCACGACCCGGCGTTGCAGCGGACCGGTCGGTACGCCCCGCGGTGCGGCTCCCAGGCCCGCGCCGAGCGTGACGGCCGCCGTGCGCGTCCAGCCGTTCACCGGCCGGTCGCCGCCCGCCGAGCTCCAGCGGGTCGACCGCGCCGTCGCACGCCGGGATACAAACACCGGCCGAAGGGCGGGCGGCGGCGGTGGCCGGGGTCTCAGCCGGAGTGCCCCGGCCGCTCGAAGGAAAACGGCGGGCGGACCGGCCCGAGGCTGCTCGGCGGCATTCTCGGCCGGTTCGCGGGTAATCGCCTTACGACGCAGGGAAGTTGAAGACTGGAGGACCGCATGGCCCGTACAGCCTCACGTCCACGTATCGCTTTACGCCTGCGTACCACCAAGTCCGGCAAGGACAGCAAGGACACGAAGCCGGAGAAGGCAGCCAAGCCCGCCAAGTCCGTCAAGGCGGCCAAGGCCAAGACCGCCAAGACCGGCAAGGGCGCCAAGGCCGAGCGCGCGTCGGCCCGGCGCGAGCGGCATTCCGTGCCCTTTCCCCTCCGCCTGCTGGCGATGCTGTGCGCCTTCGCGGTGATGGTGGCGTTCGCCGTCGTGCTGGCCCGGCTGACCCTGGAACCCTCCCCCGCCTCGGAGGCACTGACACACACCAACATGCGGCCGGGGCGCTCCCTGCGCGCCTATCTGGACCAGCCCGCGCTGCGGGACGCCGTCAAGCAGATCGGGGGGAACCTGCTGCTGGGCGTCCCGTTCGGCGTCCTGGTCCCCGTCGTCGCCCCGCGGACCCGCGGGATGCTGCGGGTGCTCCTGCTGACGGCGACCGTGATGCTCCTGGTGGAGTGCGCCCAGGGCGCGCTGGTCAACGGCCGGGCCTTCGACATCGACGACGTCATCCTCAACACGACCGGTGCCCTGGTGGGCTACCTCCTGCTGGGTCGGCGGCTGAGCCGGGCCGTGCACAGCTGAGGCCGAGAGGGGGTGGGTGGCGGAGGCCTGGCCCCGTCACCCGCTCTCCCAACTCCTGGTACGCACCAGGTATTGACGCGGCGCCCCGGACGCCGCGCCACCCGTCAGTGCCGGGTCCAGGTGAACTTGTCGCCGCCCACCCAGCGGACCACCTCCGGGTCGTCCAGGTCGTGGACGGTGATGCCGAACGCGGCGGCGGCCTCCAGGACGTCGGTGACGGCCCTCGCCTCACCGACCACCTGGCCGTCGATCTCCACAATCCGGAAGGGCGGCGTGGTCGGCTGGACCCCGAGCACCAGGATCCGCGGATGAGCGATGTGAGGTGTCGCGCTTTCGGTCATGTATCGAGCGTAGAACGCAACCCGCGGAAGGGCTGCGTTCGTGTCACCCGCCCAGCAGGTCGAGCACTGCCGCCTCGACCGCTCCTTGGGTGGCCGGCCGACCGAAGTTCCTGTGTTCGCCCAGCCGGGTGAGCACGGGCGCGATCGTCCTCCCCTCCTCGAACAGCTCGAAGACCCGCGGGTCGATGTAGGAGGCCCGGCACACCGCGGGGGTGTTGCCCAGGTAGTGGCTGACCTCGCGCACCGCCCGGCTCGTCTGCCGCCGCCGGGCCGCCGGGGTGGCGCGGGCGGCCTCGGCGGTGACGGAGAGCGCGACGGCGGCCAGGACGGTGGCGTGCCAGGTGCGGAAGTCCTTGGCCGTGATGTCGGTGCCGGCCAGCCGGCGCAGCGCCTCGTTCAGGTCCCCGCCGTGCAGCTCGCGCCAGGCGCCACGCTCCCAGTACACGAGCAGCCGGTCCCCGCCGCGCGGCCGCCGCAACGGCGCTCGTACGACGGCCAGGGCCTGGTCGTCCACGAGCGCCCGGACGATGTCGGTGCCGCCTTTGGCCGGATAGCTGAAGGTGATCTCGTCGCGGCGGCAGGTGACGTGCTCGCGCAGCATCGTGGTCAGGCCGTAGGTCTCGCTGTAGCGGGTGTGCCGGTCGCTGCCGATCCGGAAGAAGCCGAGGTCGAGCAGGCGCACCGCGCAGGCCGTGACCCGCTCACGGCTCAGCCCGCGCCCGCCGAGGTCGGCGGCGACCCGCTCCCGCAGCTGTGGCAAGGCGCGGGCGACCTCGCGGACGTGTTCGTGCTTGGCCTGATCCTGCTGGGCGCGGAACCGCTCGTGGTACAGGTACTGGCGGCGTCCGGCGGCGTCGGTGCCGACCGCCTGGAGATGCCCGTTGGGCCAGGGGCAGATCCACACGTCTCACCAGGCGGGCGGGATGGTCAGGGCGCGGATCCGGGCGAGCTGCTCGGGGTCGGTGAGCGGCTCGCCGGTCGTGTCCCGGTAGCGGAAGCCGCGGCCGCAGCGATGGGGGTCCCCCCGCTCGAGCGAAGCCGCGAGTGGGGGAGGGTGAAGCCGGGTCGGTCGCAGGAGCTGGTGCGCAGCCTCACGGGCGCGGCCTCAAGGACGCCGCCAGTCGTCGCTGCCCAGGTGCGAGCCGGCCTGGGGGCCCATGCGGAGCATGCCGCCGTCGACGCTCCAGGAGGCGCCGGTGACGTACGAGGCGTCGGGGCCGGCGAGGAAGGCGATCACCGCCGCGACTTCACGAGCGTCGCCTGGTCGGCCGAGCGGGACGCCGGGGCGTTCCTCGGTATGCGGGTCGGTGTCCTCCTGGCCGGTCATGGGGGTGGCGATCTCGCCGGGTGCCACCGCGTTGACGGTGATGCCGTACTCGGCGAGTTCCAGGGCCATCACCTGGGTGAGCAGGCCCAGGCCGCCCTTGGCCGCGCAGTAGGGGGCGGCGCCGACCCGCGGCTGGTGTTCGTGGACGGAGGTCACGTTGACGATCCGGCCTCCGCCGCCCTGCTGGATCATGTGCCGGGCCGCCTTCTGACCGCACAGCAACGGGCCGACCAGGTCGACGTCGATGACCTCGCGGACGTCGTCGAGCTCCAGGTCGAGGAACGGCGTCATGGTGCCCGTACCGGCGTTGTTGACCAGGACGTCGAGGCGGCCGAGCCGGTCGCACAGCTCGTCGACGGTGCCGGCGGCGGTGGGCAGCCGGGTGAGGTCCATCTGGGTCACGGCAGCCCGCTGCCCGTGGGCGCGGACCTCCTCGGCGGTCTCCTCGGCGCCCTTGAGGTCGCTGTGCCAGGTGATGCCGATGTCCATCCCCGCCCGGGCCAGGCGGACGGCGGTGGCCTTGCCGATGCCGGAGTCGGCACCGGTGATCACGGCCACCTTGCTGCGGGGTGCGGTGGGGGCGGACATGACAGGCCTCCTCGTGGACGCGGGCGAGGGCGATGCGGCATCGCAGTACCCGGACACGTACCGGGCAAACCGCCCGCAGGTCGGACGGCCGCGGCCTTCGGTGTGCGGCCCGCCTCGCCCTGGGGAACTCTGGAGGAGCCGATGGCGGATCTGATGCAGGAGGTGGCGATGGATCCCGTGGCGGCCCTGGAGCGGATCGGCTTCCTGCTGGAGCGGGGCCGGGCCCCGACGTACCGGGTGCGCGCCTTCCGCACCGCGGCCCGGGTACTGGCCGCGCTGCCCGAGGGCGAGATGCGCGAGCGGGCGGACGCGGGGACGCTGGAGACCGTCAAGGGCGTCGGCCCCAGGACGGCACAGGTGGTGCGCGAGGCGCTGGACGGCCGGCTGCCCGGCTACCTGGAGCAGCTGGAGAGCGAGGCCGCGGCGCCGCTGGCCATGGGCGGCGAACGACTGCGGGCGCTGCTGCGCGGGGACTGTCATCTGCATTCCGACTGGTCGGACGGCGGCAGCCCGATCGAGGAGATGGGCCGGGCGGCGGCCGAACTGGGCCACGAGTGGGCGGTGCTCACCGACCACTCGCCGCGGCTGACCGTGGCGCGCGGACTGTCGCCCGAGCGACTGCGCGAGCAGTTGGAGGTGGTCGCGGAACTCAACGAGACCTGGGCGCCGTTCCGCCTCCTCACCGGCATCGAGTGCGACATCCTCGACGACGGCTCGCTCGACCAGGAACCGGAGCTGCTGGAGCGGCTCGACGTCGTGGTGGTGTCCGTGCACTCCAAGCTGCGGATGGACGCCCGCTCGATGACCCGCCGCATGGTGGCCGCCGTACGCGATCCGCACGCCGACATCCTCGGGCACTGCACGGGACGGCTGGTGACGGGGCGGGGGCGGCCCGAGTCGGAGTTCGACGCGGACGAGGTGTTCGCCGCGTGTGCCGAGGCCGGTACGGCCGTGGAGATCAACAGCCGGCCCGAACGCCTCGACCCGCCGCGGCGGCTGCTCGGCCGGGCCTTGGAGGCGGGGGTGCTGTTCTCGGTCGACACCGACGCGCACGCGCCCGGCCAGCTGGACTGGCAGATCCACGGATGTGCGCGCGCCGAGGAGTGCGGCGTGCCCCCTGAACGGGTCGTCACCACCTGGTCCGTGGCGGAGCTGCTGGCGTGGAGCCGGCAGGGACGGGTGCCGGACCGAGTGGCGAGCACCTGAGGTGGTACTCGTGCGCTCCTCGTGCGCGCGAACACAAGAAGGAAGGACAGGCGGATGGAACGGGCGGCCGTGTTCGACGTCGACGGGACCCTCGTCGACACCAATCACCTCCATGTGACGACCTGGTGGGAGGCCTTCCGGCAGGCGGGCCACCGGGTGCCGATGCACGCCGTCCACCGGGCCGTGGGCCTCGGCTCCACCGACCTCGTCGCCCATCTGCTCGGCGACGACCGGGACAAGGACCAGGACGCGCAGCTGAGCGCCGCCCACAAGGCCCTGTACGGCCAGTACTTCGACCGGCTGCCCGCCCTCCAGGACGCCGGGCGCCTGCTGCGGCGCCTGGATCAGCGCGGCTGGCGGGTGGTGCTGGCGACGTCCGCGAGCGGCGCGGAACTCGACGCCCTGCGGCGGGCGATCGACGCGGACGACGCGATCGCCGCCACCGCGAGCGCCGACGACGTCGAGGAGGGCAAGCCCGCCCCCGAACCCGTCCAGCACGCCCTGGACCTGGCCGACGTACCCGCCGAGCGGGCCGTGTTCGTCGGTGACACGGTCTGGGACATGCGCGCGGGCTCCCGGGCCGGGGTGCGCTGCGTCGGCGTCCTGTGCGGCGGCATTCCACGCGCGGACCTGGAGGAGGCGGGCGCCGCGGCGATCTACGCCGATCCGGCCGACCTGCTGGCGTCGTTGGCCGAGAGTCCCCTGGGCTGAGCTGCCCGGATGTGAGGGGCCGCGCCGCGGGGATACCCACCCGGCATGATCCGTGTGAGAGATGGGGTACGCGTGCGCTCCGCCCGCCCGGCCGACGCCCTGCGGCGGGAGGCGCACGTCGTGAGCGGGGCCGTCCTGGCGGCCTGGCGCGGCCCCGGACGGGAACGCGACCTGGTCGTGCAGTCGCTGAAGGCCGCCGCTGCGGCGCTGCTCGCCTGGTACGTGGCGAGCGACTGGCTGAGCGACCCGATGGCATTGATGGCGCCGTGGGTGGCCCTGGTGCTGGTGCAGGCCACGGTCTACAGCTCGCTCAGGCAGGCCGCGCAGCAGTTCACGGCGATCTGTGCCGGGACGCTGCTGGCATCGGCGGCACAGTGGCTCACCGGCGACACACTGGGCGCGCTGGCACTGTCCGTACCCGTGCTGATGCTGCTCTCGAACTGGTCCCGCTTCGGCGACCAGGGCATCTACGGGGCGACCACCGCGGTGTTCACCCTCGCCACCGGCACGGTCACCGCGTCGGCGGTCGGTCACCGGGTGGGGCAGGCGGCCCTGGGCGCGGTCATCGGGGTCGCCGTCAACGCGCTCGTGCTGCCGCCGATCCATCTGCGGGACGTACGGGAGAACCTGGCGGCGCTCGCCGAGGAGACCGGCGACCTGCTGCACACCGTCGCCGCCGATCTGCGGGAGACCGAGTGGGACACGCAGTCCGCCGCCGACTGGTCGAGTGGCGCCGCACGACTGGAGCGGCGGCTGGACGCGCTGCGGTCGGCCCGCGGCTGGAGCCAGGAGAGCCTGCGCTTCACCTACGGCCCGGTCCGGGCCCTCCACCGGGTCCCGCCGAGTGTCCCGCCCCCCGAGGAGGACGAGCGCTGGAGCCGTATCACCGGGCACATCGGAGCACTGACCCGGGCGCTGGCGGTGGCGGCCGACGGCGACCGGACGCCCGCCCCGCCCGACGGCTCCGTCCTGCGCTCGTACGCCCGTCTCCTGGAGCTCATCGGGGACGCGTGCCACGCGGAGCGGGACCGTCTGGTGGGCACCGGCGAGCAAGCACGTTCGGCCGACGAGAACGAGGAGGCGATGTGGGAGCTGCACGAGCGGCTGCGCAAAGGGCTGCACGAGCACGCCGAGCAGGACCTCACTCGTACGGTCGTCCTGGGCACCCTGCTGCTGCAGGCGGAGAACCTCTGGAACGAGGCCGTTCCGGGCGCCGGGCGCTCGTGACACGGATCACCCCGCCACGCGGGGAACGACGGAACATCCACGGGTGGTTGCCCGTTGAACAGACCGTGGGTGTGGATGGGACAGTGTCCCCGGGCCTCACCTTTTGCCCACAGGGACGATCGTTCGGCTGAAGCCCTGTGGAGCCTTTCGCCGAGAGGCGACCGCCATCCGCACCCACACCTGAGCCAGCCCCGACCGTGATTCCCCCGTCCGGTCGGGGCTTCCCCATTTCCTCAGCGGGTCCGCCGACCGGGCTTGACTTCGAGAGCACTCCAATTCGTAGCGTTCCGGGCATGAGCACTGCCAGCACCGCACAGCACAAGATCGGCTCGGGCTTCGGCGCCCACAGCACCGCCGACGACGTCCTGGCCGGTATCGATCTCACCGGACAGCTCGCCCTCGTCACCGGCGGCTACTCCGGCCTCGGCCTGGAGACCACGCGGGCACTCACGAAGGCCGGCGCCCGGGTCGTGGTCCCCGCCCGGCGCCCCGCCGCCGCCCGGGAGGCCCTGGCCGGCCTCGACGGCGTCGAGGTGGACGAACTGGACCTGGGCGACCTGGAGAGCGTGCGCGCCTTCGCGGAACGGTTCCTCGCCTCGGGCCGCACCCTCGACTTCGTCATCGGCAACGCCGGGATCATGGCCTGCCCCGAGACCCGGACCGGGCCGGGCTGGGAGGCGCAGTTCGCCACGAACCACCTGGGCCACTTCGCCCTCGTCAACCGCCTGTGGCCGGCCATCGAGCCGGGCGGCGCCCGGGTGGTCTCCGTGTCCTCGCGGGGCCATCACTTCTCCGGCGTCCGCTGGGAGGACATCGACTGGCGGCGCGGCTACGACAAGTGGCAGGCGTACGGCCAGGCGAAGACGGCGAACGTCCTGTTCGCCGTCCACCTCGACCGGCTCGCCCGGGACCGCGGTGTCCGCGCCTTCTCCCTGCACCCCGGCGGCATCCTCACTCCCCTCCAGCGGCATCTGCCGAGGGCGGAGATGGTCGCGAACGGCTGGATCGACGAGGCCGGCCACCCCGTCCCGCAGCAGGGCATGAAGACCCCGCAGCAGGGCGCCGCCACCCAGGTCTGGGCCGCGACCTCGCCCCAGCTGTCCGGCCTGGGCGGCGTCTACCTGGAAGACTGCGACATCGCCGAACCGGCCCCCGCCGACGGCGAACGCACCGGCGTCAAGGACTACGCCGTCGACCCGAACCAGGCGGCCCGCCTGTGGGAGCTGTCGGCGCGGCGCACGGGCGTCGACGCCTTCGCCGACCAGGGCTAGCTAGTGTGACGCGCCGAGTTCCCGGGGCCCGTAGAGCGCGGCCGGAGCGCCGGTCGCCAGGGCCCAGTAGCGGTCCCCGTACGACCAGTGCCACCACTCGGTCGGGTAGTTGACGAGCCCGGCCGCGCTCAGGGCCCCGCCGAGCACGGCGCGGTTGGCCCTGGCCTCGTCGGTGATGCCGTCGGCCGCGGTGTAGCAGGCGCCCGCGCTCTCTTCGGGGCTGGCGTTCATGGGGGTGCCGAGGTCGAGTTCACGGCCGCGGGTGTCGGCGAGCGTCAGGTCGACGGCCGCGCCCGCGGTGTGCGGGGCGATCTCCGGCGGAGAAACGTAGCGGCTGGCCGCCATGGGGGTCCCCCCGCTCGAGCGGAGCCGAGAGTGGGGGAGGATTCGGTCGGCGGGCCAGTCCGGGTGGTCGGCTCGCAGTTCGTCCGCGTACTGCTCGAAGTAGGACCGCTGGAGGGCCGGTGGCCGGTATCCCTCGACGAAGAGCAGGCGCAGGTCCTCGGGCAGCAGGGTCTGCGCCCGCAGGAGCCGGTCGAGGACGCCGCGCCGCAGGTGGACCTCGGCGCCCCGGGAGTCCTGGTGCTTGCGGTCGTCGACGAGCAGGGACCCCCTCACGTCCACGAGAGCGTCACCGCACTCGTCGACCGGAACGGCGGCGACCCTGAGGTCGGACATCAGGATGATCTCGCTCATGACGTGATCCTCTCCCGTCCGGAATCCGGGCCGTGCGCCGCGTGCATCACCGGTGGCCGGGTACTCGGGCAGCCCCGTCGGACCCGCGGTCGAGAGGAGCCGAAGGTGAGCAGTGCAACGGGCAGCAGGATCGTGGTCACAGGAGCCACCGGGAACGTGGGCACCAGCCTGGTGCGCCTTCTCTCCGAGGACTCGAAGGTCGGGTCGGTGCGGGGGCTGGCCCGCCGGCTCCCCGACTGGGAGCTCTCGAAGACGGAGTGGTCGGCGGTCGACCTGGCGTCCGACCAGTCCGATCTGGTCAGGGAATTCGAGGGCGCCCACGCGGTGGTCCATCTCGCGTGGGCGTTCCAGCCGACGCACGACCCGGCGGCGACCTGGCGCACCAACGTGCTCGGCTCCATGAGGGTGTTCGACGCGGTGGCCACGGCGGCCGTGCCGACCCTGGTGCACGCGTCGTCCGTCGGCGCGTACTCGCCGGGGCCGAAGGATCACACGGTGGACGAGAGCTGGCCGACGCACGGCTGGCCGGACGCCGCGTACTGCCGGGAGAAGGCGTATCTGGAGCGTGCCCTGGACACGTTCGAGCGGGACCACCCCGACGTGCGGGTGGTGCGGATGCGGCCCGCCTTCCTGTTCAAGCGGGAGTCGGCGAGCGAGCAGCGCCGCATCTTCGGCGGCCGCTTCCTGCCGGGCCCGCTGGCGCGGCCCGACGTGCTGCCCTTCCTCCCGGACATCCCGGGCCTGCGCGTCCAGGCGCTGCACACCGATGACGCGGCCCAGGCGTACCACCTCGCCCTGCGCACCAATGTCAACGGCGCCTTCAACCTGGCGGGCGAACCGCCCGTCGACGCCGAGCTGCTGGGCGAGATGCTCGGCGCCCGCCCCGTACGGCTGCCGCGCACCGCGGCCCGCTCGGCGATCGCCGCCGCCTGGGGCCTGCACCTGCTGCCTGCCTCCCCGCACCTCTTCGACGCGGTCCTCAGGCTCCCCCTGATGGACTGCACGCGCGCTCACACTGAACTCGGCTGGCACCCGGAGCACACGGCCCCGGAGGTGCTGGAGGAGTTCCTGCTGGGCCTGCAGCAGGGGGCGGGGGCAAAGACAGAACCCTTGCAGGGCCGGAAGGTCGGCTGAGCTGAGCTGAGGGGCCCACCCCCGGGTCAGGCCGATCGGTTCGGTCAGGCGGTTCGGTCAGGCGGAGGATTCGTCCGGTACCGGGTGCTCCGGGTGCACCGCGCCCGATTGCGGCGCGCCCCGCCTGCCGGTGCCCGACTCGTCCGTGTCGGGGACGTCGGCGGCGGGCTCGTCGGTCTCCTCGGTCTCGTCGGTCTCCTTGGCCTCATCGGCTTCGTCAGGCCTCCCGGCGGACTCCGCGGCCTCGTTGGTGTCGACGGTGTCCCCCTGCCCGCCACCGGCGCCGACCTCCCAGGGGTCCTCGCCGTCGTGGGCCTGCTGGTCCGGCAGGTCCCGGGGTACGGGCACCCCGTTCTCACCGGGTCCTTCGTCGCGGTGCGCGGCCACGGCGTACTCCCTTCGCCTGGTTCGGGCGCCACGCGAGTACCTCCGCCGTGACCAGCGAAACGTCAGTGCGGCGCCCGTTCCTCCAGGGCCGTGCGCCAGACCGGCGTACGGCGGGCAGGAACCGCGCCCGGCCGGAGCCCGGCCCGGCCGCCGCCCGTCAGAACCGTTCGAACCGGAACGCGGCCAGGGCTTCGCCCAGGTCCTCGCCGAGCACCTCGGCCGCGACCAGGTCGCCGGCGTGCACGCTCAGGGTGGCACCGCTGTGCGAGACGGCGAAATGGAAGTTGGGCAGCTCGACCGCGCGCCCCAGGACCGGCAGGCCGTCACCGGGGATGGGCCGTTCACCTACCCGCACGCCTTCCACGGCCGCGGCTCGGATCCCTGGGTACAGCGCACTGGCCGCTTCGAGCACGCCGGTCACCGCTGATCGCTCGACGCCGACCTCACCGGTGGCGGTCACGTACGCCGCACCATCGGTCTCAGGAGAGTGCAGCAGCAGCCGTCCGGCGCCGTCCGGGCGCAGGTGGACGTGCGGGGCGTGGATGACACGGGACACCGAGACCGCGACCGGCGAGGTGTGGATCAGCACACCGCGGGTGTTGCGCATCGGCAGAACCAGGCCGGCGAACTCGGCGATGCCGGCAGCCTGCGGCCCCGCACAGTTGACGACCGCGTCCGCCGCGAGCTGCCGCCCCGAGGCGAGCCGGACGGCGCGCACCAGACCGGCGGCCGACTCCAGGCCGGTGACGGGGTCGTCGCGTACCAGCTCGGCACCGCGGGAGACGGCGCTGGAGAGCAGGTGGCCGATGAGGCGGGTCGGATCGATCCAGCCCTCGCGCGGGAAGTAGGCGATCCCGTCCGCCGGCAGTGCGGCGGGGTCGAGGTCCGGTTCGAGGCTCAGCGCCTCCGCCCGGCTGAGCCAACGCGCCTCGTATCCGTAGTCCAGGACGCCGGCGACCTTCTTGCGCAGTTCCTCGCGCTCGTCGTCGTCGGCCCACTCCAGGTTGCCGCCCTCGTGGTACCAGTCGCTGAAGGGCACTTCAGCCGCCAGTCGCCGGTGCGCTCGCATGCTCGCGACACTGAGATCGTGGTAGATCCGTGGCTGCTTGCCGCAGGAGTTGGTCCACGAGAACGTCGCACCAGAGGTGCCACTCGCGGGCGCACCGGCGTCCACGACGGTGACGCGGGCACCCCGCCGCGTCAGCGAGGCAGTCACCGCCGCGCCGTAGACGCCCGCGCCGATGACAACCACGTGCTCGACCACGCTGTCCGCCTCCCTCTTGTTGTCGCGGGGTGGGTGGCCGGGTGGTGACGGCACAGTGCGCCCGGTTCGGCGGCGCCCCGGGCAGGGCAGGGTCGGCCATCCCCCGTGGGACACAACGGGTCACCAGCCGAGCACGCGCGATGCGTGCGGTCAACAGTCCCGGGCCACGACCGGATTCCGGCACCCCCGCCGCTCTGCAACACGCGGCGGCCTCACGGCGTGTGCGGCTTCCAGGGCCCGATGGTGACGCGGGCACTGCCGGTCTGCGGGAGGTGTGCGGCTCAGTGCTCGCCCATGGCCAAGGTGCTTTGGACGTGCCTGCCCCGGATGGCCGGCGCACAGCGGGCCTGCCCGCCCTTCTCGTTCAGGGTGATGCTGACGAACGGTTCCTTGCCGAGCGTCACCTTGACCGACTTCTCCCAGGGCAGCCGGACCCCGGTGGCGGTGGCGGCCTTCTCGGAGTTCGTCACCTCCGCGCTGGGGGCGGCCTTCGGAACCGGCCTCTGCCACCGCACTGGCGGAGACGGGCGGTGCGGGTGATGGACGGACCGCTACCGGACTGATCCAGCAATCACCAATCTCCTGGAACTCGACCGGAAAGCCAGTGTTTCGATGGAGACAGGGAAGAAGTAACCCTTCGTCCGGTCGGTGATGTGAGGTATGGCGTGTCGGAAATCAGAAGACGGCAGATTCCTGGTCTGCTGCTGCGCATGGTGCCGGAGACCCGGGTTCTGCTGGAGGCTGCCGCATCAGCGCCCGCGGGGCAGGCCGTGGTCGGCGAAATGGAGTGGTTCGACCTCTACGAATTTCTTTCCGATGTTTTCTTCCGCCGTGTACTGCGGCCGGCTCTCACGGAAGAAGAGCCGAACGAAGACCTGTTGCGCAGGAGCTTCGATTTCACTGAAACGCTCCTCCGGAGCTCGAACGAATCCGTGAGTGGCGCGGCTTACTTCCAAGTCGTGGAACCACTCTTCGGGAGCGAAGAACTATTGGTCGCGGCGATTCCCCTGATGCGGGAAGAAACCCTTCGCCTCACATTGAGCGAATTGGACCCGGGCCGGCTTTCGTCGGCGTCTCGTGACGCACTGGCCAATTTCCTGGACTGACGGCTGGAAGGCCAGGTCATCGACGACGTCAACCTCTTCAACACCAAGCTGCAGGAGTGGGAGGACTACGCTAAACGCGGGCCAGCTCCTCGATCTCCTCCAGCGCCCCGACGAGCTCCGGAGCGACCACCTCCTGAACCCATCGCTCCTTGTCGGCGTCGACCGCTCGCGGAACCGTCTCGGCCAGCATGATCAGGTAGAGGTAGGCGCGGTACAGGGCGAGGCGGAGTCGCGCCGGGGCGTCGAACTCAAGCCGCCCGCCGGCTTCCCGGTAGCCCGCGAGGAACGCCTCGTCCTTCTTGATGTCGCCCAGCAGCGCCAGGGAGACGAAGTCGGCGAGAGGGTCGCCCCAGAACATGCGCTCGCCGTCGATGAGCCCGCCGATGCGCGGCTGTTCCCCCACCGGGCGTTCCAGGAGGATGTTCCCGTCCCAGAGGTCGAAGTGGACCAGGCAGGGGGTGGTGACCTCGTCGAGCGCGGGGAGGGCGGCCTGTATGGTCCGGGCCACCTCGTCGGCGGGGCGGGGCAGTCGGGCCCGGTAGCGGCGGGCGTCGTCCAGGACCGCCTCGATCATGGCGCCGAAGGCGGTCCGCCAGTCGGGGACGAGCGGTCCGAGGGCGCCCGACGGATAGCCGAAGCCCGGCCCGGTCACGCGGTGCAGACGAGCCACCTGGCGGCCCAACTCCGTGCGCAGGGGCGCCCGTTCGAGCTCGGTGAGGGATCCGTTCCAGGGGTCGCCGGGGCAGGCCGTCATCAGCAGCCGCGGTGCGGCGGCGTCGGCGCCGAACGCCACGACGTGCGGCGCCGTTACGCCGGCCTCGGCGGCCGCCCGGTAGAACTCCACCTCGGAGACCAGAAGGCGGCTCTCGTACCGCAGCCCCGGCTCGGTCGGCGCGGGGGCGACCTTCAGCACGTAACGGCTGCCGTCGGCGAGGAGGACTTCCTCGACGGTGTTGTAGGTGCCCCCGGTCAGCGGGCGGACGTGGGTGAGAAGGTCGGCGGGCAGGCCCGCCTCTTCCAGGACCTGCCGGGCCCGCTCCCAGCTCTGCGTCGGATCCCCCACCCGCACCCGCCCCTTTCCCTCCGGTCGGCCGATCGCGTACACGTCCGTCCTCGACGTAACGCCCGGCCTCCACCAGTCCGTTGAGCCACCGTTCGCCGTGTGCTCCCGGTACAGCGTACGGAACGCGTCCGGCGCACACGGTACCCATGGAGCAGCGCGGCCCTCCCCGCGCACTGACCCGACGACCCGGAAATCCGCTGGCCCCTCCCGCAACCGCCTGCCTACCCTGACCGCAACCTAATACCCCTAGGTTTCAGTGTGCGAGCCCCCAGGAGGCCCCCATGAAAGCACTCTCCGAGCACGACATCCGCAGCTCGTTCGTCAACTGCTCGAAGGGCGAGGCCAAACGCCTGGCCGTCCCCCGTGACCTCGACCAACGCCCGTGGGACGACCTGGACTTCCTGGGCTGGCGCGATCCCGGAGCGCCCGACCGCAGCTATCTCGTCACCGAGCGGGAGGGCCGGACGGCGGGCGTCACCCTGCGTTTCCCGTCCTCTCAGCGCGGCTTCCTGCACCGCAGCATGTGTTCGCTGTGCCTGACCACCCACCCGGGCGGCGGCGTCTCCCTGATGACCGCCCGAAAGGCGGGCACGGCGGGCCGCGAAGGCAACTCGGTGGGTATCTACATGTGCACCGACCTGGCCTGTTCCCTCTACCTGCGCGGCAAGAAGGCCGTGAAATCCGGGTTCCGCTTCGAGGAAAGCCTCAGCCTGGAGCAGCAGATCGCCAGGACGACGGGGAACCTGACGGCGTTCCTCGACAAGCTGTACGTCTGACGTGTAGCGGAATCAGGGAGTACGTTTCCTTGCGGACAGTTACGGTCCTCGATGAGTACCTTCGGTACATCTGTGGAAGGGGACTGCCCAAGGATGCGAGACGTACGTGAGTGGACGGCGTCCCTGGTGCGCTTTGTGAAGCGGCACCGGGACCCGGTCGTCGTACAGGCGCTGCGGTCGTCGGCCGCGGCGACGATCGCGTATGTCATCGCGCTGCGCTTCAGCCCCGAGGCGGCTCCGCTCACCGCGCCGCTGACCGCGCTGCTGGTCGTCCAGGTCACCCTCTACTCCACGCTCACCACCGGAATCCGCCGGGTGAACTCCGTGGTGGCGGGGGTCCTCGTCGCCATCGCCTTCAGTCTGCTGGTGGGTCTGACCTGGTGGAGCCTCGGGCTGCTGATCATGGCCGCGCTGGCCGTCGGGCACCTGGTCCGGGTCGACGAGTTCGTGCCCGAGGTGGCGATCAGCGCAATGCTGGTGCTCGGGGTCACAACCGTCGGGGACACCGCCTGGGCGCGGGTGCTGGAGACGCTGATCGGCGCGGTCGTCGGCCTCGGCTGCAATCTGCTGTTCGCCCCTCCGGTGTGGGTGGGCGAGGCCGGGGAGTCGATCGAGGGGCTGGCCCGCCGGCTGCGGCAGTTGATGCTGAGCATGGGTGAGGAAGCGGCGGGCCGGACGCCCGTCGAGCATGCGACGGCCCGGCTGCACGAGGCACGGCGGCTCGACCACGACATCGTCGAGGTGGACGCGGCCCTCAGGCAGGCCGAGGACAGCCTGCGGTTCAATCCCCGCGTGAAGGAGGGCCTGCTGTACCGGGTGGTACTGCGCACCGGCCTGGACACGCTGGAGATCTGCACGGTCGTGCTGCGCGTGCTCGCGCGCACCTTCACCGATCTCGCCAAGGAGCGCGAGTCCGAGCCTCTGCCACGCTCCTTCGCGTCGGAGACGGGCGCCACCGTGGAGCGGCTGCTGTCGGAGATCGCGGATGCCGTGGTCAGCTTCGCGGTCCTGGTCACCACCCCGGTGAGCCTGAACGCCGATGCGGCGGAGTCCCGGCTGACCGCCGAGTTGCGACAGGCCGCGGCCACCCGCGACAAGCTGGCCCAGCTGCTGCTGGAAGAGGTCCAGCGCGACGCCCGTCAGTGGCAACTGCTCGGTGCCGTCCTCACCGAGGTGAACCGGATCCTGGACGAGCTCGACACCGAGCACCGCTCGCGCCGCCTCCTGGAGGAACTGGACCGCGTCTCCCGCGAGCAGCGCGAACGCATGCCCCGGCTCACCCGGCTGCGGGAGAACCTGCGCGTGCCCGCGCAGCTGCGCCGGAACCGCGCGACCGCCGAGAGACGTTCAAGGTGACGAGGTCACCTTGAGGCGGCACGCCTTGGGGGGCCGGGACGAAGGGGGCGGGCCGATGACCGACACCACCGTGCGGATCGACGGGAACACACTGCGGCTGCCGGGCGGTGCGGCGGTGCGGTTCGTCCGCACGCTGCGGCTGCCCGAGACAGGCACGCATCCGCTGCCGCCGGGGCTAGGCGAGTTCCCCGTCCGCCGGGTCAGCGACTACCCGGACACCGTCCCGGAGGGATGGCGGGCGCGCGGCGGGGTGATGCTGCCGGTGTACCTGCGCGAGGCGATGTGGCTGAGCTTCTCGGGCACCAGGGAGCCGGCCGCGTTGCAGGTCGGGGTGGGCAAGGTGTGCGCGGTCTCGGGCCGGCCCTGGAGCGGGAGGCTCTCCCGCGATCCGCAGAACTACGTCGTCCTGCCGCGTCAGCCGTGGCTGGACGGCATCAACTCCGGGAAGGGCACGGTCCGCCAGTTCGTGGCGGTGCCGCTGGGGCTGGGCGCGACCGTCGAGGGGCAGGTCACGGGCGAGGAGGTCTGGGGCGGCGTACAACTGCAGTCCTTCCCGTTGAACGAGGGGCCGCTGGCCCGGTGGCGCGAGAAGGAGCGGCTTCGGGCCGAGCGGGCCAGGGCGATGCCTTCCCCGGGCAAGAGCTACGGAGCGGCGATGCCCATGGCGGCACCGGCAGCCCCTGCCGCGGCTCCGGCGGGAGGCCGGCCGCGGGCCGCGGCCGCCATGGGTCTCGGTGTGGGCGGCTCGATGCGCCAGGAGGTCTACCGGGACGACCGGCCGCCGGCGGACTGGGCCGAGCAGCCCGCGGGCCGGGTGTTCGTGCACCTGGTGACGCCTCCCGAGTGGCGCCGCATCACCGGCGAGGCTCCTCCGCCGTCGCCCGTGGACCGCGCCGCGTACACCCGCGCCGGGCTGCCCTGGTTCGACTACTACGACCAGGACGCCGCGGACCTCACCGCCACGGACACCCTCCAGGACGTCAAGCCGGTCGGCGACTGGCTCGGGGACGACCACGAACCCTGGCAGGAGCCCTCGCCGCAGCAGGTGCAGCCGCTGAAGGACGCGCCGGGGAAGCCGGTCGAGGACGGCGACTGGTAGGCGACTGGTAGCCGACAAGCCGACGGGCCTGTTGCGCCTTGCGCAACGCGGGATGCCGTTGTTGCACCTGACCGCGGATGCACGTCAAGGTGGCAGTCGTGACGGGACGAGCGACGACCTGAGGTGTGCACATGGGCAGTGAGGGCTGGAGCAGGCGCCGATTCGTCGGCGCCCTGACAGGGGCGGGTGCCGCGGCCGTACTGCCCGCGTGCAACGACGCGCCGCCGCCCACCGACCCGACGGCCGCCGAGGCTGGTACGAGCACTCCTGAGGCGAGTACGAGCGCTCCGGCGCGGAGCCGCGCGCCCTCCGGCCCCCGTCCGCTCTATGTCGGCACCTACACCTCCGTGGAGGGCGGCGGCACCGGCATCGGTCTGGCCACCTATGACGCCACGAGCGGCCGTATCACCAAGACCGGCACGCTCACCGGCGTCGGCGACCCGTCGTACCTCGCGGTGCATCCGAACGGGCGCACGCTGTACGCGGTGAACGAGCGCGAGGCGGGTGCCGTGACCGCCGTGCGGCTGTCCGACCGCAAGGTTCTGGGGAGCCGCAGCACCGGCGGCGGGGGGCCCTGTCATCTGTCCGTGCATCCGGGCGGGCGCTGGCTGCTCAGCGCCAACTACACGTCCGGCAGTGTGGCCGTGCACCCGATCGATGCTTCGGGCGCGCTCGGTGAACGCGCCGATCTGGTCACGCACTCCAGTCCGGCGCCCGGGCCGGGCCAGGAGGGGCCGCACGCCCACCAGTTCGTGACGAGTCCGGACGGCGGCCATGTGCTCGCCGTCGACCTGGGCACGGACACCGTGTACACCTACCGCCTGGACGAGCGGACCGGCCGGCTCGGCGAGGTCGCGCAGGCGCACACCCGGCCGGGCGCCGGGCCGCGGCACCTGACCTTCCACCCCGGGGGCCGGTACGCGTATCTGGCCAACGAGGTCGACAACACGGTGGCGGTCTGCGCCTACGATCCGGACGGCGGCCGACTGACCGTAGGTGACGCCCAGTCGACGGGGACCGGCTCGGGGACCAACTACCCGGCACAGATCCTGGTGACGTCGAACGGCGCGTACGCCTATCTCGCCAACCGGGGCCACAACAGCCTCACGCGTTACGCCGTGGAGGCGGACGGCGCCCGGCTCAGGCTGCTCGACACGGTTCCGGTCTCCGGCGACTTCCCGCGGCAGATCGCCTTCTCGCCGGACGGGACGCTGCTGTTCGCGGCGAACCAGAAGTCCGGCACGGTGAGCGTCTTCCACGTGGACGAGGACAGCGGTGAACTGCGGCTCGCGGGCGAGCCGTTCGCGTCACCCGTCGCCGTCTGTGCGCTGCCGCTGTAGCGCCCGGGGGCAGGTGGCGGCGCTGGCCTGGGTGAGCAGGACGTGCATGCGCTCCGTGAGCTGGGAGACGTCGTCGGCGGGCCGGTGGAAGGCCAGCCGTACGTCGCCGTTGCCGCGGGCGCGCTCGATGCGCAGCGTCAGCCCGTGCCGGTCCACCGCGAGGGGCTGGACGCGGACCGCGCCGTGCAGGCTGTCGGAGTCGACGAGGCGGGTGAGCCGCTCGACCGCGTCGGCGTGGCAGTCGGCGAGGTGCGTGAGCAGCCGGGCCTCGGCGGTGGCCAGCGGGTCGGGTGCGGCGGCCGCGAACTCGTCGAGGTCGACGACCACCGCGCCGGACGGCCGGCGCAGCACCACACGCGTGGGCCGGAACGCCAGGTGGCCGTCCTCGGGGACGAACCAGCCGGCCATCCACAGCCGGGCGCGGATCCGGTTGCGCACGGGGACGGGCGCTACGTCGGCGAACTCCAGGACGGCGGACGGCTCCCCGCGGGGCGCGCAGATCGCGGCCGCGAGCAGGGTGCTGTCCTCGGGCACGTGCAGCAGCACCCGCCCGTCCTCGGCGACGGTGTGCGCGCCGACGAACTCCTCGCGTCCGCCCTCCGCGGTCACCGCGCAGGACCATGCGGCGGCGAGCACCGAACGGGCCCACTCCGCCGTGGAAGGAGCCGCCGTCCAGGTTTGGCTGTCACCCATCCCAAAACCCCCTTAGGTAAGCCTTGCCTAACCTATCGAAGATCGGGGCCGAAGCCAACCGCGAGCGGACATGAATGTCCCGGGGACGGTTCGAACGGCCGGGCGGTCCCGGTCAGATGACGCCCAGCAGCGCCTTGGCGCACAGGTCCCGCACCTGCTCCCGGGACAGCTCCGAGCCGCGCAGCCACTCCAGGCAGACGGCGGTGGTGAACGCCAGCCAGCCCCGGACGGCCAGCCGGAGGTCGGGCCGCTCCTGTGCGAGCGGGCCGAACTCGGGGTCGGCGGCCAGTGCCGCGAGGATCTGCCGCTCCTGCGCGGCCAGCGCCGTCCGATAGACCTTGCGGACCGACTGGTCGCCCGCCGCGTCGGCACGGTGGAAGGCGCGGTAGCCGTGCGCGTGCGCCCGGACGTACTCGAGATACGTGTCGAGGCCGGCGGCGAGCTGCTCGCGCACCGGCACACCGGGCACGGCCGCCGTCATCCGCAGCATCCGCTCGCTCTCCCGCTCGACGACCGCCGCGAAGAAGTCCCGCTTGGTCGGGAAGTAGTGATAGAGCAACCCGCGCGAGACACCGGCGATCTCGGCGACCTGCTCGATCCACACCTCGTCGTACGGGCTCTCGGAGAACAGCCGCGCCCCCACCGACAGCAGCTGCTCCCGGCGCTCCTCGGTGCTGAGCCGACGGCGTGCGCGTTCGCCCTGGTTCGCGGCCATGGGCCGCACTTTACTTGACGTCGATTCAACAGCGGGACCAGACTGGAGCGCGTTGTTGAACCGACGTACAACACGCTCACCCTGCCGCCGCACCAAGGGAGACGGTCCATGGCGGACACGACGGAAGGGGCAACGCTCCCCACCGGATTCCGCGGTGCCGAGCAGGGCTGGCCGGAGCTGCGCCGCATCCCGCATCCGCCGCACCGGCTGCCCCTGCTCGGTGACGTGATCGGCGTCGACCGGCACACCCCTCTGCAGGACACCGTCCGGAACGCCCGGCAGCTGGGGCCGATCTTCCGGCGCAGGGCCTTCGGCAGGGAGTTCGTGTTCACGTGGGGCGCCGAGCTCGTGGCCGACCTGGCGGACGAGTCGCGGTTCGCCAAGCACGTGGGGCTGGGGGTCGCGAACCTGCGGCCGGTCGCCGGGGACGGGCTGTTCACGGCGTACAACCACGAGCCGAACTGGCAGCTGGCCCACGACGTCCTGGCCCCGGGCTTCAGCCGGGAGGCCATGGCGGGCTACCACGCGAACATGCTGGCGGTGGCCGGGCGGCTCACCGACCACTGGGACCGCGAGCTGGTGGCGGGCCGGGCGGTGGACGTGCCCGGCGACATGACCAAGCTGACCCTGGAGACGATCGCGCGGACCGGCTTCGGGCACGACTTCGGCTCCTTCGAACGCGACCGGCCGCACCCCTTCGTGACGGCGATGATCGGCACGCTCACCTATGCGCAGCGGCTGAACACGGTGCCGTTCCCCCAGCTTCTGCGCCGCGCCGCGCGTCGCAACGAGGCCGACATCGCCTACCTCAACCGCACGGTCGACGACCTGGTCCGTGCCCGGCGTACGGCGGGCTGGGACGGGGGCGGAGACCTGCTGGACCGGATGCTGCAGACGGCCCACCCCGAGACCGGGGAGCGGCTGTCGGCGGAGAACGTCCGGCGCCAGGTCATCACCTTCCTGGTCGCGGGCCACGAGACCACATCGGGCGCGCTGTCCTTCGCCCTCCACTACCTCGCCCGGCATCCGGGCGTCGCCGCCCGGGCCCGCGCCGAGGTGGACGAGGTCTGGGGCGGCACGGCGCTGCCCGGCTACGACCAGGTGGCCAAGCTGCGGTACGTGCGCCGGGTGCTGGACGAGACACTGCGGCTGTGGCCGACGGCGCCCGCCTACGCCCGGGAGGCCCGGCAGGACACGGTGCTCGCGGGCACGCATCCGATGCGGCGGGGCGCGTGGACGCTGGTGATCACGCCGATGCTGCACCGCGAGCGGGCGGTCTGGGGTGCCGACGCCGAGGAGTTCGACCCGGACCGCTTCGAGGCGAAGGCCGTACGGTCCCGTCCCCCGCACGCCTTCAAGCCGTTCGGGACCGGGGCGCGGGCCTGCATCGGGCGGCAGTTCGCGCTGCACGAGGCCACGCTGGTCCTCGGCCTGCTGCTGCGCCGCTACGAGCTGCGGCCCGACCCGGACTACCGGCTGCGGGTGACCGAGCGGCTCACGCTGATGCCTGAGGGGTTGCGGCTGTACCTGGAGCGGCGGGCGGGCACCACCGCGGGCCCGGCTGCCCCGGCCGCCGTCGACGAGGCTCCGTCAGAGCCGCGCTGTCCAGTGCACGGGGCGGGTGACTGACCTCGGCAGCCGGGTGCCCGCGCTGCCCCGGGCCGTGTTCAGCTGCGGCTGGGTGAGGAAGAAGGCGTCGGTCAGGTCCGCGTCCGTGAGGTCGGCGTCGCGCAGGTCGGCGCCGACCAGATCCGCGCCGCGCAGGTCGGCGCCGGTGAGGTCGGCGGCTATGAAGTAGGCGCCGCGCAGATTGGCGCCCCGCAGGTCGGCGCCCTTGAGACGGGCGCCCATCAGGTCCGCGCCGCGGCGGTTCTTCTTCTTGCCGCGGATGCCCGCCCGGGCCAGCTCGCTGGTCTTCAGGAGGAGCACGTTGACCTCCTGTCGGTGTGCGCCGACGTCCAACGCGCCGAGTTCCTCCGGGGTTTGACGGGTGAGCGCCTCGGTCCGCTCCAGCGCCCGGCCGAGGTCGGCGTGGATCGGGCGGGCGGCCGGCAGGGTGAGTGCCTCGGTGAGGTACCAGAGCAGTTCGTGGAGCTGGCGGACGACCGGGAAGACCTCGACCATGCGCCGGGCGTCCTCGGGTGGGCCCGTGCGCCGGTCCCGGCCGCCGAAGGTGATCTGCGAGACCTTCTGCCCGGCGCCGAAGCAGTCGTACACCGTGCAGCCGTTGAAGCCCTTCGTCCGCAGCTCGGCGTGGATGCCGCAGCGGTGGTCGCCGCGGAGGTTCGGGCAGGGCGTGCCGGCCGGCTTGTCGATGGCGAAGTCCGCCGAGGCGGCGAAGGGCAGAGCGACGCAGCACAGGCCGAAGCAGCGCTCGCAGTCGCCGCGCAGCTCGGCCCGGTCGGTCATATGGTCTGGCATGACCTCCAGCCTACTTTCCCGCAGGTCATGCCCCCGATCCGCGTCCCTCCGGCGTGGAGCGGACGCGGCCGTGGGCCGGAAACTCACCGATGGGTTTCCGGCCTTGTGGGGGTCCCCTCATCCAACCGAAAACAACCTCCGCTACCACTGAGGTACGAGCCGAACCAGGCAGGAGCCGTACCCGGATCGAGGAGACGCCATGTGCAGCCACCAGCCCCCGTGTCCCACCGCCGACAGCCCGGACCACCCCTGCGCCGTCATCGTGTCGGCCCACCCCGAACAGGGCTGGAGCCTGCTGTGCAACGGCACCATCGTCTTCGACGACACGGGTGAACTCCTGCCCGACGGACGGGTCGTGAGCCCGCACCGCAGCCTCGGCGCGCCGGCTCTCGCCGCCTGACTCAGCCCAACGCGCCGGGCAGTTCGAGACCTGCGAGGCGGTCGGGATCGGCCAGGATGTACATCTCGGTGATCCGGCCGTCGACGACGGTGACGCCCATGACCGACTGCAGCTGTCCGTCGGGGGCGTTGAGCAGGCCGATCTCGCCGTTGACGAGAGCGACTTGGGCGAGCGGCGCGAACTGCCGGAACATGAGCGCCTGTTCGGCCACCGCCTTCGCGCCGCGCACCAGTTTCGAGGCGGCCGCACCGGCGACGAGCGCCCCGGAGTCGACCCGCAGCACGATGTCGGGATGCAGGACGGCGAGCAGCGCCTCGAAGTCCCCGGCGCGGCTGGCGGCCAGGAAGGCGTCGACGACCTGGCGTTGCCTGCCGAGGTCGGGTTCGGCCGAGGGCGTGGCCCCCTGGACCCGGCGCCGGGCCCGGCTGGCCAGTTGGCGGGTCGCGGCCGGACTGCGCTCCAGGATCGAGGCGATGTCGTCGAACGGCACCGCGAACATGTCGTGCAGCACGAACGCGAGCCGCTCGGCGGGTTCCAGGGTCTCCAGGACCACCAGGAGGGCGAGACCGACCGAGTCGGCCTGGAGGACCTCCTGCTCCGGGTCGGTCCGCGTGAGCGGCCGGATCACCGGGTCGGGGACGAACGTGTCGTCGAGGGGGTCCTCGCGGCGCACGGTGCGCGAGCGCAGCAGGTCGAGGCAGACCCGGCCGACGACGGTGGTCAGCCAGCCGCCGAGGTTGTGGATGTCGCCCGCGTCGGTGCGGCTCAGCTTCAGCCAGGTCTCCTGGACGGCGTCCTCCGCCTCGGCCAGCGAGCCGAGCATGCGGTAGGCCACCGCCCGCAGGTGCCCGCGGTGTTCTTCGAAGCGGTCCGCGAGCAGTTCCGTCTCGTTCATGCCGTCCCCCAAGACGATCCCGGCGCCGTGTGAAGGCGTGTTGATCCAACCACGCCTGTGCCGGGCTGTGAACGTCTCGCCTCAATAGCGCTGTGCCTTGGCCAGTTTCGGCGTGAGGACCGGTTCGGCGGGCTTGCGGCTGACGGCGAAGGGCTGGGCCTTCTCGCCGGGTTCGAGGTCCTCCGCGCCGACGTACCGGGTCTCGACGGCCTTGCCGGAGTCGTCGAGGAAGTCGACCTGGACGGCGTACGACGCGGTCCGGTCGGTCTTGTTGGTGATGGTGACGACGACGGCGAGCAGGCCGCCGGTCTCGGAGCGCGGTTTGCCGGTCATGGCGACGTCGGACATCGCATTGCCCTGTCCGTCGACGTCCTTGAGCTCGGCCGCGGCGGCCTGGTTCGCCCGCTCCACCTCGGCCGACACCGAGGCCTCGAAGGAGGCCGCCGCGGCCGATGCGGAGGAGGCCGCCGCGGAGGCCGCCGCGCGCGCCGACTCGACGGCGGAGGAGGCCTTGGACTCCAGCGCGGTGGGCGGTGTGCCGGAGAAGGAGGCCGTGTCGGGGGCGGTCGGCCGCGCGGTGTTCGGCGTACCGGTGTCGTCGTCCGTGCCGCACGACACCAGCACGAGCCCGGCGGCCACCACCAGCGCGACGGCGGCCGGCCGGGACCGGACGAGAGGGACGATGGGTTCGGGCATCCGAGCCTCCTGAGCCGCCGAGCCAACGAAACGCACCTTATGCCGGAATTTCCGGCCCGGCATGTCGGCTCGGCGTGGCCTCAGGCCTCGTCGCGGGTGAGTGCCAGCAGCCGGTCCAGGACGCGCGGGCCGCCTGCCCGTACGCCGTCGTGTTCGAACTCGTCGGTCACCCAGGTGCGCAGGCCGCGGACGGCGCGGGCCGTCTGAAGGGCGTGGGAGGTGTCGACGTACATGTCGTCGTGGTAGACGGCCGCCGCGGCCGGAACCTCGTTGGCGGCGAGGCGGGCCGGGTCGTACAGGGGGGTCCAGTCGGTGCGGGCGGCGAGGAGTTCGGCGGTCTCGCGCAGGGGGCGCAGTGCCGGGTCGCAGTCGAACATCCAGGGGTGGACCGACTCGCCGGTGAACAAAAGCGGTCCGTCGCCGGCGAGGGTCTTGGCGGCGTCGAACCGGGGGAACTCGGTGCGGACGCGTTCGGCCGACCAGACGGTGGGACGCCGGTCCTGGCCGTAGATCGCCTCGTGGACCAGGGCGTACAGGGGGTGACTCGCGTACGACAGGAGGGCCTGGGCCTCTTCCTGGAACGCGTCGGACAGGGCGGGGCCCTGCGGGGTGCGCACGAAGGCGTGTTCCAGGAGGAAGTGCAGGCGATGGCTGCCCTCGCTGCCGCCGAGGATGCGACCGAGGGACTGGAAGGCCTCGGCGGTGAGCCGGTAGCCGTTCGGCAGGACCGGCTCGTGCTGCAGGACGTACTCGGCGATCTGCCGGGCGCGGTCGACGTCCTGCGGGTAGCGCTCGTAGTGCGCGGTGACCTTGCGCTCGATGCGCGGGTAGGCGGCCCGGTAGACGTCGTCGGCGTGGGCGTCGAGCGAGGGCAGGCCGCCGGTGACGACGGCGGCGCGCAGGCCCTCCGGGGCGATCGACAGGTAGGTCACCGTGCAGAAGCCGCCGAAGCTCTGGCCGAGGACGGTCCAGGGGGCGCCGCCCGTGACGGCCGGGCGGATGGCCTCGCAGTCACGGACGATGGAGTCGGCGCGGAAGCGGGCCAGGTAGTCGGCCTGTTCGACGGGGCCGCCGCGCAGCGGGAGCGTCTGGCGGTTGGCGGGGGTGGAGTGGCCGGTGCCGCGCTGGTCCAGGAGCAGGACGCGGTACTCCTTCAGGGCGCGGCCGAGCCAGGCCGGCTTGCCGACGAAGCGGTTCGCCCCGAAGCCGGGGCCGCCCTGGAGGTAGACCAGCCACGGCAGGTCCTGGCCCGCCTTGTCGCTCGCGACGACCTCGCGGGCGTAGAGCTCGATGCTCTCCCCCGCCGGGTCGTCGTGGTCGAGGGGCACGGTGAAGCGGCGGTCGGTGAGGACGACGCCGGGCTGGCGGTAGGTGAGGGACAACAGGGCTCCCGGGACGGACGGATTGCGGACCGCGTCCCAGTTCAGCACATGTTCCTGCGGCCACCGACCCCCGGGATCATGAAATCCTACTGACCCTGGAGTCAGCTGAGTCAGCGTGCCGAGAGGCTGGAGCGGCGCACCACGAGTTCCGGCTGGAGGACGACGCTTCGGTGCGTGTGACCGCGCGGCGAGGTCTCCTCCTCCGTCTCCTCCAGGAGGAGCTCGGCGGCCAGGGCGCCCATGGTGACGGCGGGCTGGCGGACCGAGGTGAGCGGGACGGCCGCCGCGGCGGCGAACTCGATGTCGTCGTAACCGACGATCGCCAGCTCGTCGGGGACGCCGACGCCGGCCGCGTACATGGCCTGCAGGACGCCCAGGGCGAGCAGGTCGTTGGCGCAGAAGACGGCGGTCGGGCGGTCGCCGAGGCCGAGCAGGCGGGCGCCGGCGTCCCGGCCGGCGGCCACGTCGAGCCGTTCGGTGGGCAGTTCGCGGAGGGCTTCGGGGCCGAGGCCGGCCTCGGCGAGGGCGTTCAGGGCGCCCGTACGGCGGTCGCGGACCTGGTTGAGGCCGGGCGGGCCGCTGACGTACGCGAGGGAGCGGTGTCCGGCGTCGACGAGGTGTCGTACGGCGAGCGCGCCGCCCGCCACGTCGTCGACGGAGACCGAGCACTCGGTGGTGCCCTCGGCGACCCGGTCGACGAGGACGAAGGGGATGCCGTGGCGCCGGAAGGACTCGATGTTGCGGCCCGTCGCATCCGCGGGCGTCAGCAGGACGCCCCGGACCCGCTGCTCGGCGAAGAGCGAGAGGTAGTCGGCCTCCTCGCCGGGGTTCTGGGCGCTGTTGCAGACCATCACGCCGAGGCCGGCCTCGCGCGCGGCCCGTTCCGCGCCGCGCGCCACGTCGACGAAGAAGGGGTTGCCCATGTCGAGGACGAGCAGGCCCATGATGCGGCTGCGGCCCGCGCGGAGCTGGCGCGCGGACTCGCTGCGGACGTAGCCGAGCCGGTCTATCGCGGACAGCACCCGCGCACGGGTCTCGGTCGCGACCGTGTCCGGACGGTTGATGACGTTCGAGACGGTACCGACGGAGACTCCGGCGGCACGGGCGACGTCCTTGATACCCACCGACTGGGCCATCTGGCGGGGACCTCCTGGAGAACGATGAGGAACGAGCGCGGCGGGAAGGGCTTCACATTACGTCATCCCGCCGCACTCCAGACCGGGTCAGGCGGGCAGTCGGAAGTCGACGACGTGGAGCGCCGAGGGGGTCGTACCGCTCGACTTCTCCTGGTAAAGGACGGACAGGACGTTGTCCTGCGCGATGCGCGTCTCGTCGATGACGACCTCGCCGAAGGCGTTGAGCCCGCTGCCGTCGAAGAGCACCGTCCAGTCGGTGTATCCGGAGGCCGCCGAGGCTCCGGCGATCCGGCCGAACGGGAAGATCGCGTACGCGTTGTCGTACTTGTCCAGGGCCAGCTTGGTGCGCTGGCTGGAGTTCAGCGGGACCGGTATCTCGGTCTTCTGCCAGGTGCCGGAGGCGTTCTTGCGGACATGGAACGCGCGGCCGTTGGCGGTGCGGTTGGCCACGTAGTCCGTAGTGCACTGCCCGAAGCGGCCCGGTACGTAGCTGATGATGGCGTGCGGCCGGCCCGCCGAGTCGGTGAACTGGCTCTCCTGGTTCATCAGGGAGTGGTCCGGGTTCAGCGGGTCCACGACGAGCCCGGCGTCGGTGACCGCCACCTTGTCGGAGCCGCCGGTGGTGCCGACCACGGCGCCCGCGTTGTTGCGCCAGGTGCGGCCGCGGTCGTCGGAGTAGACGTAGCCGGTGTCGTGGTTGGTGATGCCGCCGCTGTTGCACATCACGGCGCCGTTCTGCTCGCGCCAGGTGAAGAAGGAGTGCAGCCGGCCGTTGCGGTCGTAGTCGATGCCGTGCAGGTACATGTTGCGGGCCGTGCTGGAGCCGTGCTCGCTGGTGTAGGTGCCGGTGGAGCTGGACCACTCACCGAGGTTCGTCCACGTCGAACCGTCGTACTCGGCGAGGGCGTTGCGGCCGTTGCCGGAGATGGCGACCCGGTAGCTGAGCTGGAGCTTGCCGTCGGGGGTGGAGACGAACTGGGGATACGTGAACTGAGAGGTGAGCGCCAGTCCGTCCAGGGTGGACTGGGGTGCGCCGAAGCGGCTCGCGGTCCAGCTCAGGCCGGCCGGGTTGTCCATGAGGCCGGCCACCGACTTGACGTAGGTGAAGCCGTCGCTGTGGGAGTCCATGTTGAGGTGGAGACGGCCGTCGACCTTGGAGACGCCCATGGAGATGACGTTGTGGGAGTCGTTGACCTTGAGGGTGTGGCCGACCTGGACGGTGGACCAGGTGCTGCCGCCGAGGACGCGGCGGCCGACGACGGCGTTGCGGTCGGCGGTGTACCAGACGGCGTACTGGTAGCCCTTGTAGGTCAGCAGGCCGTTCTTCTGGAAGGAGTTGTTGTTGACCAGGCCGTCGTAGGACACGAAGAAGAGGGCCTGGCTGTCGAGGGTGGTGGTTCCGGTCCGGGTGACCGAGGGACCGGGGTCGGCGGCCCGGGCGGTTCCGGCGGCGAATACGGGGGTCATCACGGCTCCGGCGAGGGCGGCACCCAGCAGCGTACGTCTGTTCATCTCGGGGACTCCATTGTCGGCGAGGTGGAGCGGGGGGATCAGGCGAGGTGGAACACCTCGGTGAGCGGTTTCATGGCCTCGTCGGGCCGGGCGCCGTCCAACAACTCGAAGAACGGCGCCATCTCCGCCTGCCAGCGAGCGTTGACCTCGGTGGCTTCCATGCCGGCCTGGGCGGCGGCGAAGTCCTCGGTCTCCAGGTAGCCGACGAGCAGGCCGTCGTCCCGCAGGAAGAGCGAGTAGTTGTGCCAGCCGGTGGCCGAGAGTGCCTGAAGCATCTCCGGCCACACGGCGGCGTGCCGCTCTCGGTACTCGTCGAGACGGTCCGCCCGGACCTTCAGCAGGAAGCACACACGCTGCGTCAACGCCACTCCAGTGACTAGAAGTTGAACTGGTCGATGTTCTTCGCGTCGAACACGGTCGGCTTGCCGAGGCTGATCACGCCGTCCTTGCCTATGGTGTACTCGCCCATGTCGCCGGCCTTGAAGGTCTCGCCCTCCTTGCCGGTGATCTGACCCGACACCAGCGCGACGGCGGTACGGGCGGCCAGCTCGCCGAGCTTCGACGGGTCCCACAGCTCGAAGCCCTCGACGGTGCCGTTCTTGACGTACTTGCGCATGTCGTTGGGGGTGCCGAGGCCGGTCAGCTTGACCTTGCCCTTGTACTTGGAGCCCGACAGGTACTGGGCGGCCGCCTTGATGCCGACGGTGGTCGGGGAGATGATCCCCTTCAGGTTCGGGTACTCCTGGAGCAGGCCCTGGGTCTGCTGGAAGGACTGCTGGGCGTCGTCGTTGCCGTACGCGGTCTTGACGAGCTTGATGTCCTTGTACTTCGGGTCCTTGAGTTCGTCCTTCATGAACTCGATCCAGGTGTTCTGGTTGGTCGCGGTCTGCGCGGCGGACAGGATCGCGATCTCGCCCTTGTAGCCGATCTGTTCGGCGAGCAGCTGCACCTCGGTGCGGCCGAGGTCCTCGGCGCTGGCCTGCGAGACGAAGGCGTTGCGGCACTCGGGGTTGGTGTCCGAGTCGTAGGTGACGACCTTGATGTCGTTGCTCATGGCCTGCTTGAGCGCGGTGCACAGGGCGCCCGGGTCCTGCGCGGACACGGCCATCGCGTCGACCTGCTGCTGGGTGAGCGTGTTGACGTAGGAGACCTGGCCGGAGGTGTCGGTGGCGCTGGAGGGGCCGACCTCCTTGTAGCTGGAGCCCAGCTCCTTCAGGGCCGCCTCGCCGCCCTTGTCGGCGGAGGTGAAGTACGGGTTGTTGACCTGCTTCGGCAGGAAGCCGACGGTCAGGCCCTTCTTCAGTTCGGCGTTGGGATCGGCCTTGCCGGCGGAGGCGGCGGAGCCGGTGCTGTCGCTCTTCACGTCCTCCTTGGTGGTGCCACCGCAGGCGGTGGCGGCCAGGGCGAGGGAGGTGACGGCGGCGAAGGCCACACAGGTGCGGCGGAGGGTCGACTTGCGCATGGCGAGGGTTCCTTTACGAGGGTGAACTGAGGGACGAGGTCGGGGCCGAGGCGGCTCGGCGCCCCGCCCTCGCGACAGCGATCTGCCGTGCGACCCGAGGGCCGAGCACGGAGAGGACGAGCAGAACGCCGGTGACGACGATCTGCGACTGAGCGGAGACATCCTGGAGGCTCATCACGTTCTGCAGCGCGCCGAGCAGGAAGACTCCCGCGATCGCGCCGCCGAGAGTGCCCTTGCCGCCGTCGAAGTCGATGCCGCCGAGCAACACGGCCGCCACGACGGACAGTTCGAGTCCGGTGGCGTTGTCGTAGCGGGCGCTGGCGTAGTGCAGCGCCCAGAAGATGCCGGTGAGGGAGGCCATCAGGCCGGTCACCGTGAAGAGGATCAGCTTCTGCCGCTTGACGCGGATCCCGGCGAACCGGGCCGCCTCCTCGTTCGCGCCGATCGCGAACAGCGACCGCCCGAACGGCGTGGCGTGCAGGGCGACCACGGCGATCGCGAGCAGCACCAGGAAGGGCAGGAAGGCCTGCGGGACGAAGGTGTCCCCGACGCGCCCGGCCGCGAAGTCCAGGTACTGGGTGGGGAAGTCGGTCACCGCGTCGGAGCCGAGGACGATCTGTGCGATGCCCCGGTAGGCGGCGAGGGTGCCGATGGTGACGGCGAGGGACGGCAGTCCGAGCCGGGTGACCAGCAGGCCGTTGATCAGCCCGCAGACGACACCGAGCAGCAGACAGATCGGGATGATCGCCTCGATCGTCATGCCCTGGTTCCACAGGGCACCCATCACCGCGCCGGACAGTCCGGCCGTGGAGGCCACCGAGAGGTCGATCTCGCCGGAGACCACGAGAAGTGTCATCGGCAGGGCGATGAGCGCGATGGGCAGGGTGTTGCCGATCAGGAACGACAGGTTGAGGGCGTTGCCGAAGCCGTCGACGGTGGAGAAGGACAGCAGCAACAGGACGATCAGCAGGGCACCGACGGCCCCGTCCCACCTCAAGGAGGCGGACCAGCGGACGGCGCGGGTGAGCGACTCAGGCATGGCCGGCGTCTCCCTTCTTCACGGGGGCAGCGGTGGTCCTGGCCGCGGCCGACTTCTTCTTCAGGGCCGAGGCCACGCGCAGGGCGACGATCCGGTCGACCGCGATGGCGAGGATGAGCAGGATGCCGTTGATGGCGAGCACCCACACGGAGCTGACGCCGAGGGCGGGCAGCACGCTGTTGATGGAGGTGAGGAGCAGGGCGCCGAGCGCGGCCCCGTAGACGCTGCCGGAGCCGCCGGTGAAGACCACTCCGCCGACCACGACCGCGCTGACGACGGTGAGTTCGTAGCCGTTGCCGGTCCCGGAGTCGACGTTGCCGAACCGGGCCAGGTACATGGCGCCCGCGAGGCCGGCGAGGCCCCCGCAGAAGGTGTACGCGATCAGGATCCGCTTGCGGACGGGGATGCCGGCGAGGCGGGCGGCCTCGGGGTTGGAGCCGAGGGCGTACATCTCGCGGCCGCTGCCGTAGTGCTTGAGGTAGTACGCGGTCGCCACCAGCACGACGAGGGCGATCATCGCCAGCCACGGCACGGCCGAGAGGCCGCCGGAGCCGAAGTCCACGAACCCGCCGGGCAGGTCGGCCGCGGTGATCTGGCGGGAGCCGACCCAGATGGAGTCGATGCCGCGGATGATGTAGAGGGTGCCGAGGGTGACGACGAGGGCGGGCACCTGGCCGAGACTGACGAGCAGGCCGTTCAGCAGGCCGAAGCCGATGCCGAGCAGCACCGCCAAGGCGACGGCGACGACCGGGTTGCCGCCGCCCTGGAGGTAGAGGCCGGTGGCGAAGGCACTGATGCCCAGGGTGGAGCCGACGGACAGGTCGACGTTGCGGGTGATGACGACCATGGCCTGGCCGGTGGCGACCAGCACCAGGATGGTCGCGTTCAGCAGGAGGTCCTTGATGCCCTGCTCGGACAGGAACTCGCTGTTGCCCGCCTGGGTGATGGCGATCATCACCAGGAAGACGGCCAGGATGGCGAGTTCGCGCATCTTGAAGACGCGGTCGACCAGCCGGGTGCCGCTGGACTTGGGCACCTCGGTGACGGGGGCGTGGTCGGGGGCGGTGACCGTCATGCGGCGGCCCTCCAGAAAGTTGTCGGCATCATGCGGCGGCCCTCCCGGTGGCCGCGGCCATCACGGTTTCCTCGGTGGCTTCGGAGCGCGGGATCTCGGCGGCGAGGCGTCCTTCGTGCATCACGAGCACGCGGTCGGCCATGCCGAGGATCTCGGGCAGGTCGGAGGAGATCATCAGAACGGCGACGCCGTCGGCGGCCAGCTGGCTGAGCAGCCGGTGCACCTCGGCCTTGGTGCCGACGTCGATGCCACGGGTCGGCTCGTCGACGATCAGCACCCTGGGGCCGGTGGCGAGCCACTTGGCCAGGACGACCTTCTGCTGGTTGCCGCCGGACAGGGTGTTGACGGTGTCGGCGATCCTGGCGTACTTCACCTGGAGCTTGACGGCCCAGTCGAGGGAGCGGCTGCGTTCGGCGCCGCGGTCGACGAGACCGGCCTTGACGGTCGTACGGAGTCCGGTGAGCCCGATGTTGCGCTCGATGGACATGTCCATCACCAGGCCCTGGGCGCGCCGGTCCTCCGGGACCAGGGCGAGGCCCGCGGCCATCGCGGTGGACGGGGCGCCGTTGGTCAGCGTGCGGCCGTCCACGGTGACCTCGCCCGCGTCCCAGCGGTCGATACCGAAGACGGCCCGGGCCACCTCCGTGCGGCCGGCGCCGACGAGTCCGGCAAGGCCGACGATCTCGCCGCGCCGTACGTCGAAGGACACGTCGGTGAAGACGCCCTCCCGGGTCAGTCGCCGCACGCTCAGGGCGACCTCACCCGGCTTTACGTCCTGCTTCGGGTAGAGCTCGTCGAGGTCGCGCCCGACCATGCGGCGTACGAGGTCGTCCTCGGTCATGCCCTCGATCGGCTCGCTGGCGATCCAGGCGCCGTCGCGCAGGGTGGTCACCCGCCGGCAGATCCGGAAGATCTCCTCGAGGCGGTGCGAGATGAAGAGAACGGCGGCGCCCTGCTCGCGCAGCGTGCGGACGACTCCGAAGAGACGGGCCACCTCGCTGCCGGTGAGGGCCGCGGTCGGCTCGTCCATGATCAGGACGCGGGCGTCGAAGGAGAGGGCCTTGGCGATCTCGACGATCTGCTGGTCGGCGATCGACAGGCCGCGGGCGGGACGGTCGGGGTCGAGTTCGACGCCGAGGCGCTGCATCAGGGCCAGGGTCGCGTCGTGCGTGGCCTTGTGGTCGATACGGCCGAGAGCGCGTCGCGGCCGGCGGCCCATGAAGATGTTCTCGGCGATCGACAGGTCGGGGAAGAGCGTGGGCTCCTGGTAGATCACGGCGATACCGGCGTCGCGGGCGTCGCCGGGTCCGTGGAAGAGGACGGGCTCGCCGTCGAGGAGCACCTGGCCGGTGTCCGGTCGGTGCACCCCCGCAAGGGTCTTGATGAGGGTCGACTTGCCCGCGCCGTTCTCACCGGCGAGCGCGTGCACCTCACCGGGGAACAGTTCCAGGGACACGTCCCGCAGGGCGCGCACCGCTCCGAAGGACTTGGAGACGTCCTTGAGCGACAGCACCGGGGCCGGACCCGCTTCGGACGGGTGGGTCATGAGGGGCTCCTCGACAACGCCGGCGGAAGCCGTCACAGCGTCATGAAAGGTTTCAACTTGGTTGCCGGGACGTTAGGCGCGCCAGCCATGTCACGTCAATGGTCCGCCTCGAAAAACTTTCGATAGCCAAAGGTCACGGTCAGAGCACGGGCAGCAGGCTTTGCCGGAACTCTTGACACCCCTACGGGGGAGCCATAGCTTCGCGCTTTGAATCGATTCATACGACACGGCTGACAGAGGAGCCCCAAGTGACCGATCTCGCTGCGGTGAAGGCCGCTCTCAAGACCCAGGCAGTCGAGACGCCGTCGTGGGCGTACGGGAACTCGGGGACGCGTTTCAAGGTGTTCGCGCAGCCCGGTGTTCCCCGCGATCCGTGGGAGAAGCTCGCGGACGCGGCGAAGGTCCACGAGTTCACGGGCGTGGCGCCGACCGTCGCGCTGCACATCCCGTGGGACAAGGTCGACGGCTCCGACGCATACGCAGAGCTGGCGAAGTACGCCGAGGAGCGGGGCGTGAAGCTGGGCGCGATCAACTCGAACACGTTCCAGGACGACGCCTACAAGCTGGGCAGCATCTGTCACCCGGATGCGGCGGTGCGGCGCAAGGCGGTCGATCACCTGCTGGAGTGCGTCGACATCATGGACGCGACGGGTTCGCGTGATCTGAAGCTGTGGTTCGCGGACGGCACGAACTACCCCGGGCAGGACGACATCCGGGAGCGGCAGGACCGGCTGGCCGAAGGGCTGGCCGAGGTGTACGGGCGGCTCGGCGACGACCAGCGGATGCTGCTCGAGTACAAGTTCTTCGAGCCCGCCTTCTACCACACCGATGTGCCGGACTGGGGCACGGCGTACGCCCACTGCCTCAAGCTCGGTGAGAAGGCCCAGGTCGTGGTCGACACCGGGCACCATGCCCCCGGGACCAACATCGAGTTCATCGTCGCCACGCTGCTGCGGGAGGGGAAGCTCGGGGCGTTCGACTTCAACTCGCGGTTCTACGCGGATGACGACCTGATGGTGGGAGCCGCGGATCCGTTCCAGTTGTTCCGGATCATGTACGAGGTGATCCGGGGTGGCGGGTTCTCCCCCGACGTGGCGTTCATGCTCGACCAGTGTCACAACATCGAGGCCAAGATTCCGGCGATCATCCGGTCCGTGATGAACGTCCAGGAGGCTACGGCGAAGGCGCTGCTCGTGGACCGGGAGGCGTTGGATGCGGCGCAGCGGTCGGGGGACGTGCTGGAGGCGAACGCGGTGATCATGGACGCGTACAACACGGATGTGCGGCCGCTGCTCCGTTCGCTTCGCGAGGAGATGGGGCTCGAGCCCGACCCGATGGGCGCGTATCGGCGGTCCGGGTGGGCCGAGAAGATCGTGGAAGAGCGGGTCGGTGGCCAACAGGCGGGTTGGGGGGCGTGAACGGCTGCATTGCGTCTGCCGGGTAACACCGGTTGCAGGCTGCGGGCCGTATGTGCTGGTCGCGCAGTTCCCCGCGCCCCTGGAGGGGCGCTGTCCGAACCCTCGTTTTCAAGAAGGACTGAAGAGACATGGCACCCCACCCCCAAGCCGCCGCCCTCATCGCTCGTTCCCATCGGCTCGGCGCCGATCCCCGTAACACCAACTACGCCGGCGGCAACACGTCCGCCAAGGGCACCGATACCGACCCCGTCACCGGTGGCGATGTCGAGCTGATGTGGGTGAAGGGGTCCGGTGGTGACCTCGGGACGCTCACCGAGGGTGGGCTGGCCGTGTTGCGGCTGGACCGGATGCGGGCGCTCGTCGATGTCTACCCCGGTGTCGAGCGCGAGGACGAGATGGTCGCCGCGTTCGACTACTGCCTGCATGGGAAGGGTGGTGCCGCTCCCTCCATCGACACCGCCATGCACGGGCTGGTCGGGGCCGCGCACGTGGACCATCTGCACCCGGACTCCGGGATCGCGCTGGCCTGTGCGGCGGACGGGGAGAAGCTGACGGCCGAGTGTTTCGGCGACACGGTGGTGTGGGTGCCGTGGCGGCGGCCCGGTTTCCAGCTCGGGCTGGACATCGCGGCGGTGAAGGAGGCCAACCCGCAGGCGATCGGCTGCGTCCTCGGCGGGCACGGGATCACGGCGTGGGGTGACACGTCCGAGGAGTGCGAGCGCAACTCGCTGCACATCATCCGGACCGCGGAGGCGTTCCTCGTCGAGCGTGGCAGGCCCGAACCGTTCGGCCCGGTGATAGAGGGGTACGAGGCGCTGCCCGAGGGCGAGCGGCGGGAGCGGGCCGCGGCCCTGGCGCCGTACGTCCGTGCCGTCGCGTCCCAGGACAGGCCGCAGGTCGGACACTTCACCGACACCGGGGTCGTCCTCGACTTCCTCGGCGCGGCCGAGCACCCGCGGCTCGCCGCGCTCGGCACTTCCTGCCCCGACCACTTCCTGCGGACCAAGGTCCGGCCGCTGGTCCTGGACCTGCCGCCGACGGCTCCGCTCGACGAGGCGATCGCCCGGCTGAAGGAGCTGCACGCGGAGTACCGCGAGGAGTACGCCGCCTACTACCAGCGGCACGCCGAGCCCGACTCCCCCGCGATGCGGGGCGCCGACCCGGCGATCGTGCTGGTCCCGGGCGTGGGCATGTTCTCCTTCGGCAAGGACAAGCAGACCGCGCGGGTGGCCGGCGAGTTCTACGTCAACGCGATCAACGTGATGCGCGGGGCCGAGGCGGTCTCGACGTACGCGCCGATCGAGGAGTCGGAGAAGTTCCGTATCGAGTACTGGTCCCTTGAGGAGGCCAAGCTCCAGCGGATGCCGAAGCCCAAGCCGCTGGCGACGCGGGTCGCGCTCGTCACGGGTGCGGGCAGCGGGATCGGGAAGGCGATCGCCGAGCGGCTGGTCGCCGAGGGCGCCTGTGTGGTGATCGCGGACCTCGACGCCCAGAACGCCTCTCAGGTCGCCGAGGAGCTGGGCGGGCCTGACAAGGCCGTCGCCGTGACCGTCGACGTCACGTCCGAGGAGCAGATCGCCGAGGCCTTCAAGGCGGCGGTGCTCGCCTTCGGCGGCGTGGACCTGGTGGTCAACAACGCCGGGATCTCCATCTCCAAGCCGCTGCTGGAGACCTCGGCGAAGGACTGGGACCTCCAGCACGACATCATGGCCCGCGGCTCCTTCCTCGTCTCGCGCGAGGCGGCCCGGATGATGATCGCGCAGGAGCTGGGCGGCGACATCGTCTACATCGCCTCGAAGAACGCCGTGTTCGCCGGACCCAACAACATCGCCTACTCCGCGACCAAGGCCGACCAGGCCCACCAGGTGCGGCTGCTGGCCGCCGAGCTGGGCGAGCACGGCATCCGCGTCAACGGCGTCAACCCGGACGGGGTCGTGCGCGGCTCCGGGATCTTCGCGGGCGGCTGGGGCGCGAAGCGGGCGGCCGTGTACGGCGTGCCGGAGGAGAAGCTGGGCGAGTTCTACGCGCAGCGGACCATCCTCAAGCGCGAGGTGCTGCCCGAGCATGTCGCGAACGCGGTGTTCGCGCTGACCGGCGGGGAGCTGACCCACACCACGGGGCTGCATGTCCCGGTCGACGCCGGCGTCGCGGCCGCCTTCCTGCGATGAGCGCGCACGTGAAGTCGTACGCCGCGGTCGACCTCGGCGCGTCCAGCGGACGTGTCATGGTCGGCCGCGTCGGGCCCGACAGCCTGGAGCTGACGGAGGCGCACCGCTTCCCCAACCGGCCGGTCCGGGTACCGGAAGGGCTGCGCTGGGACATCCTCGGGCTGTACCGGGGTGTCCTCGACGGGCTGCGGGCGGCCGGCCCGGTCGACTCCGTCGGCATCGACAGCTGGGCCGTGGACTACGGCCTGCTCGACGCCGACGGGGCGCTGCTCGGCAACCCGGTGCACTACCGGGACGCGCGGACCGAGGGCGTCGCGGAGAAGGTGTGGGCGACCGTGCCCGCCGAGGAGCTGTACGCGGCGACCGGCTTGCAGTACGCCCCTTTCAACACCCTCTACCAGTTGACCGCGGCGCGTTCCTCCACCCAACTGGCCCACGCCCGGCGGCTGTTGCTCATCCCCGACCTGCTCACCTACTGGCTCACCGACGAGCAGGGCACCGAACTGACCAACGCGTCGACCACCCAGCTGATCGATCCACGGACGCGCGAGTGGTCGTACGACGTCGCCTCCCGGCTCGGCATCGACCTCGGACTGTTCGCGCCGCTGCGGCAGCCCGGCGATACGGCGGGCGTGCTGCGGCCGCAGGTGCTGGAGGAGACCGGGCTGAGCGGTCCGGTGCCGGTGACGGCGGTCGGGTCGCACGACACCGCGTCCGCGGTGGCGGCCGTCCCGGCGGGCAGCGAGCGGTTCGCGTACATCTGCACCGGCACCTGGTCCCTGGCGGGCCTGGAGCTGGACGCGCCGGTACTCACGGAGGAGAGCCGCCTCGCCAACTTCACCAACGAGCTGGGGCTGGACGGCACGGTCCGCTATCTGCGCAACATCATGGGGCTGTGGCTGCTCCAGGAGTGCGTACGGGCCTGGGGCGACCCTGATCTGGGAGCGCTGCTCCTCGACGCGGCCAAGGTGCCGGCACTGCGGTCGGTCGTGGACGCGGGGGACGCCGTGTTCCTGGCGCCGGGCCGGATGCCGGAGCGGATCGCCGAGGCGTGCCGGGTCTCGGGGCAGCCGGTGCCCGAGTCCCCCGCCGAGATCACGCGCTGCATCCTCGACTCCCTCGCCCTCGCCCATCGCCGGGCCGTCGAGGACGCGCAGCGGCTGGCCGACCACCCGGTCGACGTCGTGTACGTCGTCGGCGGCGGCACCCGCAACGCCCTGCTGTGCCAGCTGACCGCCGACGCCTGCGGGCTGCCGGTGGTGGCGGGTCCGACAGAGGCGGCGGCCTTCGGGAACGTGCTGGTCCAGGCCCGGGCCCACGGACTCGTCGGTGACCTGGCGGGCATGCGGCGACTGCTCACCCGTACCCAGCCGCTCACCCGGTACGAACCTCAGGGCGATCCGGGGCGGTGGCGCGAGGCGCAGGACCGGCTCGCCATGAGGTGACGGGGACTCCCCCGGGCCCCCGGGCCCGGACTACGCTTCACTCATCCGATGATCGATCACAAGGAGCCGCGATGCGTGTCGCCCTGTTCCTGACCTGTGTCAACGACACGCTCTATCCGGACACCGGGCGCGCCGTGGTGAAACTGCTGACCAGGCTGGGCGTCGAGGTCGACTTCCCGATGGCGCAGACCTGCTGCGGGCAGGCGCACTACAACACCGGGTACCGGCATGAGGCGGAACCACTGGCCCGGCATTTCTCCGATGTCTTCCGGGATTACGAGGCGATCGTCACGCCCTCCGGTTCGTGCGGGGCGATGGTGCGGGAGCTGTATCCGAGGATGGGTGAGCGGGCCCGGGCCGAGGGGCGCGGGGACACCCTCGCGGCCACCCTGGCGCCGGTGGTGCCGAAGACATACGAGCTGACCGAGTTCCTGGTGGACGTGCTCGGGGTGACGGACGTCGGCGCGTACTACCCGCACACGGTGACCTACCACCCGACCTGTCACGGGCTGCGCAGCCTCGGGCTGGGCGACCGGCCCCGGCGGCTGCTCCAGGCCGTGAAGGGGCTGGAGCTGGTCGAGCTGCCGGGCGCCGACGAGTGCTGCGGCTTCGGCGGCACCTTCGCCCTGAAGAACGCCGATGTCTCGGCGGCGATGGGCACGGACAAGGTGCGCAACGCCGAGTCGACCGGCGCCGAGGTGCTGTGCGCGGCCGACAACTCCTGTCTGATGCACATCGGCGGGACGATGACCCGGCTCAGGACGGGTATGCGGCCCGTGCACATCGCGGAGATCCTGGCAAGCACGGAGGAGGAACCGGCGGCATGAGCGGCACGTTCGTAGGAATGCCTGTGTTTCCCCCGCCCGCCCACCCGGCCTTCCCGAAGGCCGCGCACGAGGCGGTGCACAACCAGACCCTGCGCGGCAATCTGCGGCACGCCACGCACACCATTCGCGGCAAGCGGGAGAAAGCCGTCGCGGAGATGTCCGACTGGGCGGAACTGCGGGAGGCCGGCAAGCAGATCAAGGACCACACACTCCGTCACCTGGACCGCTATCTCGTCCAGGTGGAGGAGTCGGTCACGGCCGCGGGCGGCATCGTCCACTGGGCCGCCGACGCCGACGAGGCCAACCGGATCGTCGCCCGACTGGTCAAGGAGACGGGCGAGCCGGAGGTCGTCAAGGTCAAGTCGATGGCCACGCAGGAGATCGGGCTCAACGAGGCCCTCGAAGCCGAGGGGATCCACGCCTACGAGACCGATCTCGCCGAGCTGATCGTGCAGTTGGGCAAGGACCGGCCCTCGCACATCCTCGTCCCGGCGATCCACCGCAACCGGGGCGAGATCCGCGACATCTTCGCGCGCGAGATGAGCGAGTGGGGCCGCCCGGCCCCCGAGGGCCTCACCGACACGCCCGCCGAACTCGCCGAGGCGGCCCGGCTGCACCTGCGGGAGAAGTTCCTGCGCGCCAAGGTAGGCATCTCCGGCGCCAACTTCATGGTCGCCGAGACCGGCACGCTGGTGGTCGTGGAGTCCGAGGGCAACGGGCGGATGTGCCTGACCCTGCCCGAGACCCTCATCTCGGTCGTCGGCATCGAGAAGATCGTGCCGACCTGGCGGGACCTGGAGGTGTTCCTGCAGACCCTCCCCCGCTCCTCGACGGCCGAGCGCATGAACCCGTACACGTCGATGTGGACCGGTACGACGGATCAGGACGGGCCGCAGACCTTCCATCTGGTCCTGCTCGACAACGGCCGCACCGACACCCTCGCCGACGAGGTCGGCCGCCAGGCCCTGCGCTGCATCCGCTGCTCCGCCTGCCTGAACGTCTGCCCGGTGTACGAGCGGGCCGGCGGCCACGCCTACGGCTCGGTCTACCCCGGCCCGATCGGGGCCATCCTCAGCCCCCAACTGCGGGGCACGGCGAGCGAGATCGACGCCTCCCTGCCCTACGCCTCGTCGCTGTGCGGGGCCTGCTACGAGGTCTGCCCGGTCGCCATCGACATCCCCGAGGTGCTGGTGCATCTGCGGGAGCGGGTCGTGGAGGGCGGCCCGGTGACGCGGGAGGGCAACAAGGTGATCCTGAAGCCGGCGAAGGGGCATGCCGCCGAGCGGGCGGCGATGCGCGCCGCACGCTGGGCGTTCGCGAGCCCCCGGGCGCTGCGCGCCGGCCAGCGGCTCGCCTCGCGGACCCGTCGCTTCCATCCGCGTACGCTGCCGGGCCCCGGCAGCGCGTGGAGCGCGACGCGGGATCTGCCGCCGGTTCCGGCGGAACCGTTCCGCGACTGGTGGCAGCGTACGCAGGGCGGAAAAGGCGACAAGGGGGCCGCGAAGTGAGCAGCAGGGAGCGGATCCTGGGCCGGGTGCGGCGCGCGCTGGCGGACGTGGAACAGGACGACATGCCGTACGAGCAGGCGGTTTCCCGGGACTATCTGCGCGTACACGGTGACCGGGGTGTCGAGCAGACGGTAGAGCTGCTGGCCGAGAACCTGGCGGACTACCGGGCGATCGTGCACCGCTGTACGACCGCGGACCTGGCGGCGACGCTCGCCGGAATGCTGGCCGCGCGGGGCTCGCGGACCGTGGTCGTACCGCCGGGGCTGGACCCCGAGTGGCTGTCGGCGGCGGAGGCCGAACTGGTCCTCGACCGGGCGGAGAGCACCCCGTACGAACTGGACCGGGTCGACAGCGTGGTGACCGCGTGCGCGGTGGCCGTCGCCGAGACCGGCACGATCGTCCTGGACGGCAGCCCCGACCAGGGCCGCCGTCGCATCACACTCGTCCCCGACCACCACATCTGTGTCGTACGGGTGCCCGAGCAGGTCGTGGCCTCCGTGCCGCAGTCCCTCGAACGGCTCGATCCGACGCGCCCGTTGACCTGGATCTCCGGGCCGTCGGCCACCAGTGACATCGAGCTGGACCGGGTGGAGGGAGTGCACGGCCCGCGCACCCTGGAGGTCGTCCTGGTGACCGCCTGATCGAACCGGACTCGAGGCGGATCATCGTGAACGGCGACGACATCACCGGAGTCGATCCGGTGCAGCTGCGACGGCGGATCCGGTATGTCAGGAGCAGCCCGCCGCCGGTGGCCCGGCTGGACGAGCCGGCCGGGCCCGCCGAGCCGGCTGCCGAGCGGCTGCGGACGGAGGGCGCGCGCCGGGCTGTGGTCCTCAGCACGTCGGGTGACCTGCACCGATGGGCGCCCAGGTGGAGTCCGACTCGGTGGCGGACACGGGATCAGGAGTACGACAGGGGCACCCCGCAGCGCAGTGAGTGCTGGGCGGCACGGAGATACAGCGCCGCATAGAAGGCCGAGTTGAGGTCCTCGCTCCACGGTCCCGGCCGGGTGGCGGCCAGGTCCTTGGCCTGTCCGTCAAGGAACCACATCGTCAGGCCGAGGTTCGGGAACACCTGAGGCACCTCGGGCGGCAGCCCGATCGCCGACGCCAGCCGCTCGGCGGCGGCGAGTACCTGAGGCGCCCCCGCCACCACCGTCATGACCGTGTAGGCACCGCCGACGGGCAGCGTGATCTCCTCGTCGAGAGAGATCGGCACCATCTCCGACCAGCCACAGAGGGTTTCTTCCTCCTCGGGCGTCAGATGCGCACGACACAACGCGCTGAACCCGGTCATGGGAAGGCTCAGCTTCTCCTCGAACCACAGGGCCGGGCCCAGCTCCGGGACGGATTCGTACGGCGGCAGCCCGCGCAGTCTCAGTTCCTCGTTGAACGCCGAGGCGATCGCGCCCTTCCCGCCGAGACCCTCGTCGTCACTGAACCATTCCTGCCGACCGACACTGACCAGATACATCCCCATGTCCGCAACGTACAAGGCGCCACTGACAATTCGCCTTTCCATATCGGCCATATCGGGCGGTGGGTGTCACTGAGTACACCTCTCCATACGGGTCCTGCGCCCAATGTGCTCCGCCCGCCGTCTCCGTAGCTTCTTGAGCGAGGCACACGGCGTGCCGGACGGAGAGTGATGACGATGTTTCGCGCAGGCTCGCGACGTACGCACGACACGGGACCCGCCGCCGAAGCACTGCGGCTGGTCAAGGTCACCAAGACGTATGGGACGGACGAGAGTGCCGTGACCGCCCTTGACGGCGTCACCCTCACTCTCGGACGCGGCACCTTCACCGCGGTGATGGGACCGTCGGGCTCCGGCAAGTCGACTCTGTTGCAGTGCGCGGCCGGCCTCGACCGGCCGGACAGCGGCATCGTGCGGGTGGACGGCACGGAGTTGACCGGAGGCGGCGAGGCCGAGCTCACGAAGTTCCGGCGGGGCCGGATCGGGTTCGTGTTCCAGCAGTACAACCTGCTGGACACGCTGACCGTCGCCCAGAACACGGTGCTGCCGCTCAGGCTCGCCGGGCGGCGCGTGGATCGCGCGCGGGCCCGCGAGGTGCTGACGTCCGTCGGCCTGGGCGACCGGCTCGGGCACCGTCCCGACCAGTTGTCCGGCGGCCAGCGCCAGCGCGTGGCGATCGCCCGCGCGCTGGTCACCGAACCCAGGGTGATCTTCGCGGACGAACCCACCGGCGCCCTGGACACCCGCAGCGCGCGGGACGTGCTGCGGCTGCTCCAGCAGGCGGTGGGCGTGCACGGCCGGACCGTGGTGATGGTGACGCACGACCCGGTCGCCGCCTCCTACGCCGACTCCGTGCTGTTCCTCGCCGACGGCCGGCTGGCCGGGCGGATGGACGCCCCTACGGCGGACGCGGTCGCCGAGCGGCTGGCGCACCTGGGCGACGACATGACGGCGGGGGTGTGAGCGATGTTCATGCTGGCGATGCGGTCGATCCGGCAGCGGCCCGGGCGGTTCCTCGCGACGCTGCTGTCCGCCTTCCTGGGCGCGGCGATCATCATGACGTTCAACTCGATGCACGACACGGCGGCGCAGAGCGGCGTCGACTCGGTGAGCGCCGAGACGCTGACCACCGCGGCGAGCGTGGTCGGCGGCTACGGCACCCTCCTGGTGTTCTTCGCCGTCGCCTCGACGCTCACGGTCAACGTCCGTCAGCGTGCGGCCGAGTTGGAGCTGCTGCGCTGCTCGGGGGCGACTCCGGCGCAGCTCAAGCGGATGGTGGTGGGTGAGGCGGTGGCCGTGGCCCTGGTGGGGGCGGTGCTGGCGATCGGCCCGGCGATGCTCGGCGGGCAGGCGCTGCTGGAGGTGTTCCAGGACAGCGGGCAGGTCGATCGGTCCGTCGACCACTCCTTCGGTGCGATCGCGCTGCTGTCGGGTGTCGACATCACGCTGCTCGCGGCGGCGGGCGCCGCGTTCCTCGCCGTACGGCGGGCGACGCGCGGGCACGAACGGCGGGGCAGGGGGAGGACGTTCTTCGCGTACGCCGCCCTCGTCACCGGCGCCGCGGCGGTGTGCTCCACCTTCGCGATCTCGGCGACGGACGCGGCGCTGATGGCGGCGCCCGCGTACGGGGCGATCCTGCTGTCGGTGGGCTTCGCGCTGCTGTCGCCGCGGCTGCTGAAGGGCGTGCTGGACCGGCTGCCGCTGACCGGTGCGAGCGGCTGGCTGGCGGTGCGCAACCTGCGCCGCCGGGCGGACCACCTCGCCGGGATCCTGATGTCGCTGATCCTGTTCACGGCGGTCGCCACGGCCACGCTGTACATGCAGGCGGTGGAGAGCGACGCGGTCGAGGCCTCGGGGCTGACCAAGTCGGTCGACGCCAAGAACCTGGAAACGCTGAACTTCACGGTCGTCGGCATCATCGTGGTGTTCGTCTGCGTGATGCTGGTCAACTCGCTGTACGCGGCGACCACTTACCGCCGCCGGGAGTTCGGGCAGCAGCGCCTCGCGGGGGCGACTCCGGGGCAGGTGCTGGGCACGGTGGGCACGGAGGGGCTGATCCTGACGGTCACGGGTCTGTTCTTCGGCACGGTGGCCGCGCTGGCCGGGATCATCCCGTTCACCGTGGTCCGCACCGACTCGGTCCTGCCGCATCAGGGCCTCGGCATCTGGCTGGCGGTCGTGTCGGTCGCGGCGGCGGCCACGCTGGGCACGAGCCTGGCGACGGCCCGGCGGGTGCTGCGCACTCCGGCCGTGGGGGCGGTCGCGGTGGCTGCGTGAGCACGTTCGACAGCGGGCGGCCGCCCCGACGGCCGCCCGCTGTTTTCGGATCACCGGATTCCTGGTGACACAAGCGCTGAACAAGCGCTTAGATAGTGTGCTGGTCCAGGTACCCGCCGCCGAGCTGGAGGCTCCCGTTGTTCACTTCCGTCGACGACGTCTCCGCACGTCTGGCCGAAACCGGCTACCTCGCCTCGCCCGCCGTCGCCACGACGGTCTTCCTCGCCGACCGTCTCGGCAAGCCACTCCTCGTGGAGGGCCCCGCCGGGGTCGGCAAGACGGAGCTCGCCAAGGCCGTGGCGCAGGTCGCGGGGGCACGGCTGGTGCGCTTGCAGTGCTACGAGGGCGTCGACGAGTCCCGGGCGCTGTACGAGTGGAACCACGCCAAGCAGTTGCTGCGCATCAGCGCCGGCCGGGACGAGACGTGGGACGAGGCCCGCACGGACATCTTCAGCGAGGAGTTCCTGCTCCCCCGTCCGCTGCTGACCGCGATCCGCGGCGACGATCCTAAGGTCCTGCTGATCGACGAGACCGACAAGGCGGACGTGGAGGTCGAGGGTCTGCTCCTGGAAGTGCTCAGCGACTTCCAGGTCACCGTCCCCGAACTGGGCACGATCACCGCGACCCGGCGCCCCTTCGTCGTCCTCACCTCGAACGCGAGCCGTGAGCTGTCCGAGGCACTGCGCCGGCGCTGCCTGTTCCTCCACATCGGGTTCCCGGAGGAGGAGTTGGAACGTCGGATCGTACGGCTGAAGGTGCCGGGCCTCGACGAGGCGCTGGCCGAGTCGGTGGTCCGGGTGGTCGGCGCACTGCGGGCCATGGACCTGCGGAAGGTGCCCTCGGTCGCCGAGACCATCGACTGGGCGCGCACGCTCCTCGCGCTGGGCGCCGGCACGCTCGACGAGACCGTCGTACGCGACACCCTCGGCGTGCTGCTCAAGCACCAGGACGACGTCCTCAAGGCCGGTGCCAAGCTGGACCTGGGATCTCTGTGAGTACCCCGGCCGGTGTCGCGGAGCGGCTGACGTCCCTGGTCGGCGCGCTGCGTGCGCACGGCATCCGCGTCGGCACCGGCGAGACCGTGGACGCGGCACAGGCGGTGGCGGCCCTGGGGTTCGCGGACCGCGAGCTGCTGCGGGAGGGGCTGGCGGCGACGCTCCTGCACGGCACGGCCCAACGACCCGTGTTCGACCCGGTCTTCGACCTGTACTTCCCGCGAGGCGTGGGAGCGCCGGAGACGCAGGCCACGGACCGCGACGACCTGCGCGAACGGCTCGCGGCCGCACTGGCCGCCAACGACCGGGCGCTGATGGCCGGGCTGGCGGCCGAGGCGGTCGACGGCTTCGGCGGATACGGTTCCTCGCCGGCCTCGGACGGCTGGTCGTCGTACCAGGCACTCGACCGGATCCGCCCGCAGACTTTGCTCGCCCGTGTGCGCGACGACATGCGGGCGCAGGGCGGCGGTCCGGGGTTCACGGACCGGCTGCTGGAGGACGAGATCCGGCGACGCATCGAGGCGTTCCGCCGGATGGTGGGCGCGGAGGCGCGGCGGCGGGTCGCCGAGCGGCGGGGCCGGGACGAGATCGCGCGGCGGGCGGTGGCCCCGACCGCCGACCGGGTGGACTTCCTGTTCGCCGGGAAGGACCGGCTGGCCGAACTGCGCAGGACGGTGCAGCCGCTGGCCCGCAAGCTCGCCACCCGGCTGGCCGCGCGTCGGCGCCGGGCCGCGCGCGGCAGCATCGATCTGCGGCGCACCCTGCGCGGGTCGCTGTCGACGGGCGGGGTGCCGATGCGGCCCGTGCTGCGCCGGCGCCGTCCGGCCCGGCCCGAACTGGTGCTGCTGTGCGATGTGTCGGGGTCGGTGTCCGGGTTCTCGGACTTCACGATGCTGCTGGTGCAGGCGCTGCACGACCAGTTCAGCAAGGTGCGGGTGTTCGCCTTCGTCAACCGGATCGACGAGGTGACCCGGCTTCTCGTGCACGGCGCGGCCGACGCGGAAGGCCTCGGCGCCCGCATCCGCGCCGAGGCGGTGCTCACCGGCTGGCACGGCAGCAGCGACTACGGCGTCGCGCTGGGCGAGTTCGCGGAGCGTTACGGCGACGCGGTCGGCCCGCGCACCACGGTGTTCGTCCTCGGTGACGCCCGTACGAACATGAGCGACCCCAACCTGCCCGCCGTACGCCGGATCGCCCGACAAGCCCGCCGCGTCTACTGGTTGAACCCGGAGGCGCGCTCCCAGTGGGGCACGGGCGACTCCGCCGCCCCCGACTATGCCGAGGTCGTCGAGATGCACGAGTGCCGCAACGCCCGGCAGCTCAGCGCCCTCGTGGGGCGGCTGCTGCCGGTCTGACGCACGGGGCCGGCCGCGGTCGACCCTCGTGAGGACGGCGCCGGCCGCCGGCCCAGACGGCTCGACCCAAACAGGCCCTACCCGGACATGGCCGGCCAGAAGGACACACAGCCGCGAGGCCCACGTACCGCCAGGGGGTTCGCACAGCCCGGGGGACGTAGCGCCACGCCGCGATGATCATCTGGATCACTGCGGCCGAGTGCTTCCCGCCGTGCCGCCGCAGCGCTTCTGAGAAGGGACCGCTGCCGCGTCGACGTCCTCCTGGCCGACCTCGTACGAGGGATCCGAGACCCTTGGTTCGCTGCTTATTCGCTCCTCGTCGTCTACGGCGCGGAGGCGGGCCGGTCCAGAACGTGAGTGGCGGTGTTGTCACGTCACCGCGGTCAGCCTCGCATAGACCACGACATTGCCCTGGTAGCCGGTCTCTTCCGTGTATTCACCCCCACAGGTGATCACGCGCAGTTCGGGCCGGTGGGATCTGCCGTAGACCTTCTCGTCCGGAAACGCCTCCCTGTCGTAGAGCTCCACAGCGTCGACGGTGAAGACGGCTGTTCGCCAGTCTGCCCGGGTGATCTCGATGGTGTCGCCCTTGGCCAGTGCCCCGAGGCGGTAGAAGACCCCGGGGCCTTCCGGCGTGTCGACATGTCCCGTCGTGACGGCTGTCCCCACTGAGCCGGGAGGCGTGCCGTCGCCGTACCACCCGGCAAAGCCTGGCATATCGGCCGACGGCGGGCGCAGTGCCCCCGTCTCGTCGAGGGTCAGTTCCGTCATCGGGGCATTCACGCCGATGGCGGGGACCCGCAGACGGACCGGATCCGACGGGGGCAGCGCCGGCACAGAGGGGTGGGCCGAGGCGGTGCTGCTGGGACCGGGTCGTACGGAGGAGGAGAAGGACTGCGCGGCCGAAGGTTGCGGAGGCTCTTCGCCCCGGAGCGCCGTCATCACCAGCGCCATGCCCGCCACCAGAGCGCAGGCGAGAAACTTGGTGGAGGGGGCGACCGAGGGAGAAGGATCAACGGGCTCGTACCCGGGTTCCATCGCTGTGGAGCCTCCGCTTCGCGGCCGAAAGGAGTGAAGGCGGGGTGGTCCTCGAGCCCCCGGACCGACACGGGCCGGGGGCTGGGACGGCAGAGCAGAGCGTCAAGGGCGGGCGCCGGCCGGGCGCCGGCGCATCTTGATCGCGCCTCCCGCGGCGGCTCCGGCGAGCAGCATTGCCCCGAGGGCAAGCTGCGCGCCCTTGTCGTTCGCCGCCCCGAAACCAGCGTCGATCGCGCCGCTGGGGTCGCCTGTGCCGACCTGGTACGTGCCCGTGACCTTGACTCGGGGCGGGCACTTCAGGGTGACGGTGTAACCACCGGCCTCGGTTCCATCCGGCACCCTGAATTCGCCGGTCAGTACGCCCTCGCGGTCGCCCGAGAAAAGGTGAAACGAGCCTCCTGCCTCAGCCTCACCCTTCCCATAGGTCTCCGAGCCGCAGGCTGTGGTGCTGACGGTGACGGTGGAGCCCGGGGCGGCGTATCTCGTGCTGATGTGGATATTTGAATCACCGGTGGGGCCGCTCGCGGCTACGGCGGCCGGGCTCGACAGGCCGACGGCACCGAGAACCAGACCGATGCCGGCGCCTACACACTTGATACGCATGAAGTTCCTCCGAGGAAGCAGTGGCCGGCCGGAATGCGCGGCACGTTTGTTGTGCTCTGCTCCTGAGGGAACCGACAGACCGTCAGGTCTGCAACACGAGATACGGACGGATGGGTCACCCGACCAGGCCCAGCGGCCGCCTCCTTTGATCATTTAGGCAGGTGAGCGCCCCTGAGGGCGAGATGAGAAGAATGCACCGTACAGGCGACGACCGGACCAGCGAGCGACCCCAACCGGACCACGAGTCGCACGTGCTCTGGGCCATACATCAGGCCGACGCCAAGGACCGCGTGCCGCGCGGCCGCATCGACGACCGCTTCTCCGACGGCCTCGGGTTCGGCGACGGCGATCCGGGCCGCGAACGCCGGCCGGCCGACACCCGCGCGGGGCGAGTTCGGTGACGGCGCGGCATGCGCGAGCGACCGGGGCGGGGCAGGAGGCCGGCGGCGGCTTGGCAGTCGGCCGGGTCGGACAGTGCCCGGGGCGCGCGGCCCGTGCGTGCGCGAGCCAGGCGCCGACGTCGGCCTGGACGTACCCGCCCGCGCGGCGGGTGAGTTCGTCGCGGGCGGCTTTCGTCGCCCTCGCGGGGCTCGGTCTGCTCCGGGGGCCGAGTTCGCGCAGCGCCTGCAGCTCGTCGGCGGAGGCCGCGATGAAGACGGCTTCGCACAGCTTGGCGAGGCCGACGGCCCCGAACGGCGAGAACCCCTCGCCGAATCCCCGCCGGACTCGGTGGGTCCGGCGGGGATTCGGCTACGCGCGTCAGCGGAAGTTCACGTCACTGCACAGGAAGTAGGTCTGGTCCATGTGCAAGGCCTGCCAGATCGTGTAGACGACGTGGCGGCCGCTGAGCCCAAGGTGCTCACGGGGATCGAGTAGTTCTGGCTGGGCGCGTACTTGCCGGTGCGGGCCACCAGTTGGAGGTCGCTCCACTTGAGCGGCTGGGTGGTGGGGTCGTAACCCTGGCGCGTGACGTAGACCAGGAAGTAGTCGGCGCCGTGGCTGGCCTGGTCGTAGAGCTTCACGGTGAAGTCGCCGGCGATGTCCGTCGTCTTCCACGGGCCCAGAGTGTCCAGGGAGTTGTAGCGGCCGCCCTCGGTGTGGCCGCCGCTGCACAGTTGCCCGTCGGGAATGATGGCCTGGAGGTTGCCGACGGAGCCGTTGCGGTACAGGCCGTTCCAGTTCCACATGGCGTTGGGGTTGTCCAGCCAGGCCTGCCAGCACATGGGGTCTTCCTGTGCCATGGCCGGGTTCTGGAAGTCGTTGCCCCAGCGCAGCCAGCAGCCGTGGTCGTCGACCGCACGTATCCGCTGGGCGAGGTGCCCGAGGCGATGCGGTATCTGGAGGTCGAGCACGCGCGCGCCAAGGTGGTCGTCACCGTGTGAGGCGCGCGCCCTCGACGGGTGTCAGTCGGCCTTCGCGTACTCCTTCGCCATGCCTCCGGCGAAGTCGTACACCACGACCTGTTCGTCACCCACGACCCAGGCGTCGTGTCCGGGCGGGCACACGAAGGTGTCGTGCGGACCCACTTCGACCTCGCCGCCGTCGTCCATGCGGATGCGCATACGCCCCTGCACGACATAGCCGTTGTGGTGGATCTGACAGCTGTCCGTGCCCGCGATCGGGGCCACGGACTCCGACCAGCGCCAGCCCGGTTCGAAGGTGGCCACAGCGAAGTCGAGTCCACTGAGGTGGACGGCTTCGAGATGGCCCCGGGGGAAATCGCGGCGCTCGTCCGGCTTGTCGAGCGTCTTCACCTCGATCATGACGGCTCTCCCTTCCGGCCGGGCTCTATACGGCCGGGGCCGGTCTCCGCCTCCCGCCCACCGCGAGCGGCAACGACGGGGCCGCGCCCCACCACTCCATGGTCCGCCCGCCGACCGGGAACCGCCATTCGGGTGACGGCCCTTCCGTGTCAGTCCGTGCCCCCGCACAGGCGGGCGAAGCGCTCGGCGTCGACGTTCCCCCCGGAGATGATCACCCCGACCCGGCGGGGCAGGCTGCCCATCCGGCCCGCGAGCAGGGCGGCCAGCGGTGTGGCGCCGCTCGGTTCAACGACGATCTTCAGGCGCTCGAAGGCGAATCGCATCGCCTCCCGGATCTCGTCGTCCGAGACCAGCTCGATCGCGTCGACGAGCAGCCGGTTGACGGCGAAGGTGAGTTCGCCGGGTGTGTGCAGCGCCTGGCCGTCGGCGATGGTGTGCGGCACGGGGATCTCGATGCGCCGGCCCGCCTCCAGGGACCGCTTGGTGTCGTCCCCGGCCTCCGGCTCCACGCCGATCATCCGGAGGTCCGCGTACTGGCCCTTGGCCGCCGTGGCACTCCCCGCGATCAGTCCACCACCGCCGACCGGAGTCATCAGCGCGTCCAACTCGCCTACTTCTTCGAGGAGTTCGAGCGCCGCCGTGCCCTGCCCGGCGATGACATGGGGGTGTTCGTACGGCGGGATGACCGCGAGGCCCCGTTCGGCCGCCAGGGCCTCGGCGATGGCGACGCGGTCGCCGGTGTAGCGGTCGTACGTCACGATCTCGGCGCCGTATCCCGCGGTGGCGTCCCGCTTCGAGGCCGGGGCGTCGTGCGGCATCACGATCACCGCGGTGGTGCCGAGCTCGCGGGCGGCGAGGGCGACGGCCTGGGCGTGGTTGCCGGAGGAGTAGGTGGCGATGCCCCGGGCAAGCTGGTCCGGGGTCAGCCGCGAGGCCGCGTTGTAGGCGCCGCGGAACTTGAAGGCCCCGACGCGCTGGAAGTTCTCGCACTTCAGGAAGACCTCGGCACCGACGAGCGCGTCGAGGGTGCGGGAGCGCAGCACGGGGGTGCGGTGCGCGACGCCCTTGAGGCGGGCGGCCGCGTCACGGATGTCGTCGAGGGTGACCGGCGGGGTGGTGGTCGTCACGCGTGTCCTCCGGAAGAGTCGGTGGAGTCGGTGGAGTCGGTGGAGTCGGGGGTCGCCTCCGTCGCGGCCCGGGCCTGGGAGAGGTAGCTGTACGCGGAGGCGCGGGAGATGCCGAGCCGGCCGGCGACCTGTTCGACCGAGCGGCGCACCGCGAACACCCCGCGTTCGTCGAGGCTGCGGAAGAGCTCCAGGCGGGCCGCGCGGTCGAGGCCCGCCCACGCCCGGTCCTGTCTCAGGTGGTGGTCGTCGAGGATGACGTCGACGACGGAGTCGATGTCGTTGCCGAAGGTGGTGACCGGCAGTTCGGCGGGCGGCCGGTCGATGCCGGTCAGCGCTCCGAGCACGGTGTGGGCCTCGGTGAGCGCGGTGACGTCCAGGTTCACGCACAGCGCGCCGAACACCGCGCCCGTGGAGTCCCGCAGCACCATCGTGGACGACTTGAGGGTCTGGCCGGTCCGGGTCCGGGTGACGTAGTTCAGCTCGTCGGCCGCCTCCTCGCCCCGGGCGACGATCCGCATGCCGATCTCGCTCATCGCGCCGCCCACCACGCGCCCCGTCACGGAGCCGGCGATGGCGACCACCGACTGCTCCGGGCGCCGGTAGTCATGGAGCACCACCTCGCACACCGGGCCGAACGTCGCCGCGATCCCGTCGATCACCGGGACCAGGGCGGCGATGACCGCGTCCCGCTCCGCCTCCCCACTCGTCTCGCCCACCGACACCCGCCCTTCCTGCCGCAACCAGGTCTTCTAGACTACACGTCCAATCTCTGGACTGACAGTCCAATACACCCCTCGCACCGATCCCCGTCCGGGATCTTGACGGGCGTGATGTTACCGGTAACATCACAACGGTCGAAGCCAACGAGAGGTGTGCTGTGCCGGGAGAAGAACGAGTTGTCGACAGCAGCAGACCGATGCCGTCCATCGAAGTACGGCCGGACACCCCGGTCTTCAGCCCCGCCGCCGTGGTGGCCTCCTGTGTGGGCTTCGTCCTCATCGGCGTGCTCCAGGCGCTGTACGGGCCGGCCATCCCGGCGTTCCGTGACGAGTTCGGGCTGTCCCCCTCGGCCGCGGGGCTGGGGCTGAGCGCCCACTTCGTCGGCGGGGTGGCCGGTGTGCTGCTCTTCGACCGGCTCTACGGCCGCCTCGGCAACCGGCAGATCCTCGGCGCCTCGTACCTGCTCATGGCGGTCGGCGCGGCGGGCTTCGCGCTCGCTCCGAACTGGCCGGCCGCACTGGTCATGGCACTGCTGGCGGGGCTCGGTTTCGGCGGCATCGACTACGGCCTCAACCAGCTGTTCGCGGTCGGTTTCGGCCGCCGTTCGACCGCGATGCTGAACATCCTGAACGCGCACTTCGGCATCGGCGCGATCCTCGGCCCGGCGCTGATCGGCATGATCGGCGCCGAGCGCTACCCGGCGGTCTTCCTCGCTTTCGCGCTCGCCAACCTGCCGTTGCTGCTGTGCCTGAAGGGCGTACGCGACCGTGCGCCCGGGCCAACGGACGGACCCGAGACCGGTGACCGGCGGGTCCTGGGCCGCAGTCTTGGCTCGGTGCTCGCCGTGTTCGTCGCGCTGTACGTGCTGCACGTGGGCATCGAGGCGGGCGTCGGCGGCTGGGAGCCGACCCATCTGGAGACCGTGGGATACGGCGCCGGGGTCGCCGCGACCGCGACCTCCGTGTACTGGCTGATGATGACCGTCGGCCGGTTCCTGGTCGCGCCGATCGCCCTGCGCTTCTCCGCCCAGGCCATCATCACGGTCTCCTGCGCAGGCATGACGCTCTGTCTGCTGCTGGCGTCGGTCCCGGCGCTCGCACCGTACGCGTACGCCGGTGTCGGTCTGTTCATCGCCCCGATCTTCCCCACCGGCCTGCCCTGGCTGCACCGGGCGGCCCCGAGCGCCCGGCGGGCCGGAGCCCTGGTCATCGCCGCGTCCATGGTCGGCGGGGTCGCGGCGGGACCGGCGCTCGGCAAGGCGATCGAGGAGGCCGGCGTCCGGTCGGTACCGCTGCTGCTCGGCGGTGTCTCGGCGCTGTGCCTGGCCGCCACACTCTGGCTCATCCGCAGCACACGCACCCGGTGAACCGGGACCGGCACCGGCTGTCGTACCCGAACCGAAGCGACCCGAAGGGAAGCACCCGCATGCCCGCTCTGACGACCTCGTCCGACGGTTTCCTCCTGCGCGGCGAGCCGTTCCGGATCATCTCCGGGGCCCTGCACTACTTCCGCGTCCATCCCGACCAGTGGACCGACCGGCTGCGCAAGGCACGCCTCATGGGCCTCAACACGGTCGAGACGTACCTGCCCTGGAACCTGCACGAGCCCGTGCCCGGCACCCTCGTCCTCGACGGCCCGCTCGACCTGCCCCGCTTCCTGCGGCTGGCGCAGGCGGAGGGCCTGCAGGTGCTGCTGCGCCCCGGGCCGTACATCTGCGCCGAGTGGGACGACGGCGGACTGCCCGCGTGGCTGGTCTCGGACCCCGACATCCGGCTGCGCACCAGCGACCCGCGCTTCACCGACGCCTTCGACCGCTACCTCGACCAGCTCCTGCCGCCGCTGCTGCCGCACCTCGCCGCGAACGGCGGGCCGGTGATCGCCGTACAGGTGGAGAACGAGTACGGGGCGTACGGCGACGACACCGCGTACCTCAAGCACGTCGAACAGGCGCTGCGTTCCCGGGGTGTCGGCGAGCTGCTGTTCACCTGCGACCAGGCGGGCGCCGATCACCTGGCCGCGGGGAGCCTGCCCGGCCTGCTCGCCACGGCGACCTTCGGCAGCCGGGTCGAGGAGAATCTGGGCGCACTGCGCACCCACCAGCCCGAAGGCCCCCTGATGTGCGCCGAGTTCTGGATCGGCTGGTTCGACTACTGGGGCGGGCCGCACCACACCCGGTCGGCGGCCGACGCCGCGGCCGACCTGGACCGGCTGCTGTCCGCCGGCGCCTCCGTCAACATCTACATGTTCCACGGCGGCACCAACTTCGGCTTCACCAACGGCGCCAACCACAAGCACGCCTACGAGCCCACCGTCACGTCGTACGACTACGACGCCCCGCTCACCGAGAGCGGCGACCCGGGACCCAAGTACCACGCCTTCCGCGAGGTGATCGCCCGGCACGCGCCGGTCCCCGACGAGCCGGCCCCGGCGCCGGGCCCCAAACTCCCGGCGACGACCGTCGAGTTGGACCGCCGGGCCCCGCTGCTGCCGTATCTGCGCACACTGGACGGCGTAGAGCGCAGCGAGGACCCGGTGACGGCGAACGACCTCGGGGTGGACACCGGTTACGTCCTGTACCGCACCACCGTTCCCGGTTCGGGCGACGGTCTGCTGCGCTTCTCGGGCGGTGTCGGCGACCGCGCCCAGGTCTTCGTGGACGGGGCCTCCGTCGGCGTACTGGAGCGCGAACGCCACGACGAGACGCTGGCCGTGCGGGTGCCGGAGCCCGGTGCCGTCCTCGAGGTGCTGGTGGAGAACCAGGGCGGGGTCAACTACGGGCCGCGGATCGGCGCGCCCAAGGGGCTGCTCGGCCCGGTGTCCTTCCAGGGCGAGGCCCTGCACGGCTGGGAGTGCCGGGTCGTCCCGCTGGGCGACCTGGGCGCGGTGCCGTTCGTGCCGTCCGACGCGGCCACGGACGCGGTACCCGCCTTCCACCGGGGGACGTTCGAGGTGGACACCCCCGCGGACACCTTCCTCGCCCTGCCCGGCTGGACCAAGGGCCAGGCCTGGATCAACGGCTTCCACCTCGGCCGCTACTGGAACCGCGGTCCGCAGCGCACGCTGTACGTCCCCGGCCCGGTCCTGCGTCCGGGCGCCAACGAACTGGTCCTGCTGGAGCTGCACGCCACCACCGGCACCCGCGCCCAGCTCACCGACACTCCCGACCTCGGACCGGAGAACGACTGATGGCCCAACCGCACCGGCTGCGCGTCCCCTCCCCCGCCGGGCCACCGGCGGCCGGACATCTGCCCTTCTCCGACGCCCCGGGCGTGCCCGATCCGATCGAGGTCAACAGTCGTTGGCTCATCCGCGGCGGGCGTCCCTGGTTCCCGGTCTCCGGCGAATTCCACTACTCCCGCTACCCGGCGAGCGAGTGGGAGGAGGAGCTGCTGAAGATGAAGGCGGGCGGCGTGACCGCCGTGGCGAGCTACATCATCTGGATCCACCACGAGGAGAGCGAGGGCCGCGTCCGCTTCGACGGCGACCGCGACCTCCGCCGCTTCGCCGAGCTGTGCGCCCGTCACGGCCTGGACTTCATCCCGCGCATCGGCCCCTGGTCGCACGCGGAGGTCCGGGGCGGCGGCCTGCCCGACTGGTTGCTGGCCCGCGACTGCACCCCGCGCACCGACGACCCCGCCTATCTGGAGCCCGTACGCACCTGGTTCGCGGTGATCGCCGAGCAGCTGCGCGGCCTCGACCGCGCGCACGGCGGCCCGATCGTGGCGATCCAGGTCGAGAACGAGCTCTACGACCAGCCCGGCCATCTCCTCACCCTGAAGCGCATGGCCCAAGAGGCCGGAATGAGCGCCCCGCTGTGGACGTCGACCGCCTGGGGCGGGGTCCAGCTCCCGCCCGACGAGCTGCTTCCGCTGTACGGCGGCTACACCGAGACCTTCTGGACCGAGGCGGACGGCGGCTGGCCCGACACCTGCCGCAAGCACTTCTTCTTCACCCACCAGCGCGACGACGAGGGCATCGGCGCCGACCTCAGGCCCACCACCGTGCGCGGCGGCGAGCCGGACGCCTTCGCAGACCGGTTTCCCTGGGCCACCTGCGAGTTGGGCGGCGGCATGGCGGTGTCGTACCACCGCAGGCCGCGCGTGGACCCCGACGACATCGGCGCGCTCGGCCTCACCAAGATCGGCTGCGGTTCGGTCTGGCAGGGCTTCTACATGTTCCACGGCGGCACCAACCCCGCCGGTGAACTCACCACGCTCCAGGAGTCCCACGCCACCGGCTACCCCAACGACCTGCCCGTGCTGACGTACGACTTCCAGGCCCCGCTCGGCGAGTACGGTCAGTACCGGCGGACGTACCACGAACTGCGGCTGCAGCACCTCATGCTGGCGGACTTCGGGCCTGCCGTCGCGCCGATGGAGTCCGTGCTGCCCGAGTGGCAGCCTCCGGCTCAGAACGACCGGGAGACCCTGCGCTGGGCCGTGCGCAGCGACGGCACCTCGGGGTTCCTGTTCGTCAACAACCACCAGCCGCACGAGCCGCTGCCGGACCACCCGGACACGTCGTTCACCATCGAATTCCCGGATGGCTCCGACGAGTTGACCCTGCCCAGTGTCCCCGTCACCGTCCCTCGCGGCGCCTACTTCTGCTGGCCGCTGCGGCTCGACGTGGCGGGGCTGCGGCTGGAGTGGGCCACCGCCCAGCCGGTGTGCACGGTCCAGGCGGACGGCCGTACGGTCCTGGTGCTGGCCGCGACCGAGGGCATCGCTCCCGAACTCGCCCTGGACGCGTCGACGGTGGCGTCGGTCGGCTCCCCGACCGGGGAGGTCACGCCCGTCGGCGGCCGGTTGCTGGTCACCGGGCTGCGGCCCGGCACCGACGCCCTGGTCGAGGTGGAGACGACGGACGGCCGACGGGTCGGCCTGCTGGTCCTGGACGCGGCGACGGCTCGTACCGCCTACCGGGGCGAGGCGTGGGGTGCCGAGCGGCTGGTGCTGTGCGGGGACGGGGTCGTCTTCGACCACGAGGAGGTACGGCTGCACGGCTCACAGGCGCCCGTGTCGTTCGCGGTGCTGCCCGCGCCGGAGCGGGCGCCGGTGGTGGACGGGGTGACGGTGAGCCCGGAGGCGGACGGGGTGTTCACCCGTTACCGGGCGCCGTCGCGCGGAAGCGCAGGGGACGTCCCTCAGGTCACCCTGGTCCGGCCCGCCGGTCCGGCGCCCGAGACCACGACCGGTGTGCAGGGCCGGGCGAGCGCGCCCGCGGACAAGTACTTCGACACCGTCGCCGCCGAGTACCGCGTCGAGGTGCCGGACGATCTGCCGCCGGGGACCCTGCTGCGCCTGCACTGGACCGGTGACGTGGGGCGGGCGTACGTGGGGGACGTGCTCGTCGCCGACCAGTTCTTCTCGGGGCGGGTCTGGGACATCGGCCTCGACCGGCTGCCCGCCGACGCCCTGCGCGCGGACGGTCTGCGGCTGAGGCTGCTGCCCCTGCACGCGGACGCCCCGGTGTACCTACCGGGGGAGGCGGACGGCGCCGGGAAGACGGCGGCCGTGGTGCGCGCCGAGTGGGTCACCGCCCGCACCCGGACCGTCCGGGCCGGCTGACCGCCCGGCCGTACCGCCCGAGGGTCCGGCGCCGCCGGGCCCCCGGGACTCCCCCGCCTATGCTGTGGTCCTGCCGGGCAGGATCACACCGCCGCAACGACGTCGAGGAAACCGCCACCATGACCCGAAGCGCCGCCGACAGGGCCGTTCCGAAGGGGCGCAGCAGACGGAACTTCGCGGGCTCGCGTCCCGTGATGGACGACGTGGCCCGGCTGGCCGGTGTCTCCAAGCAGACCGTCTCCCGCGTGCTGAACGACCACCCCTCCGTCCGCCCGGAGACGCGCGAGGGGGTCCTGGTGGCCATGCGGACGCTCGGCTACCGGCCCAGCCGCAGCGCCAGATCCCTCGCCAGCGGCCGGACCCGGATGCTCGGGGTCATCTCCTTCGACGCCGCCCGCTACGGGCCCGCCGCCATCCTCACCGCGATCAACACCGCCGCCCAGGAGGCCGGTTACCTGATCAGCTCCATCGCCCTCGACACGGCCGACCACGACACCGTCGTCGAGGCCGTGAACCGGCTGTCGGCCGAGGGCGCGGACGGCGTGATCGCCATCGCCCCGCAGCTGTGGGTGGGCCGCGCCCTGGCCGACACCCATCTCGACACACCGCTGGTGGTGCTGGAGAACGGCCTCGACGACAGCACCGAACTGGTCACCGGCGACTCGCGGACCGGGGCCCGCAAGGCCATCGAGCACCTTCTCGGGCTCGGCCACGCGACCGTGTGGCACATCGCCGGCCCGACCGGCTGGACCTCCGCCGACCACCGCCTGGGCAGCTGGCGGTCGACCCTCGCCGCGGCCGGTGCCGAGATCCCCGAGCCGCTCGTCGGCGACTGGAGCGCCGACTCCGGGTACGAACTGGGCCGCCGACTCGCCGCGCGCCCCGACGTCACGGCCGTGTTCGCCTCCAACGACCAGATGGCGCTCGGCGTCCTGCACGCCCTGCACGACGCCGGCCGCTCGGTGCCCGGCGACGTCAGCGTCGTCGGCTACGACGACATCCCGGAGGCCGCGCACCTGCTGCCGCCGCTGACCACCGTCCGCACCGACTTCGCGGAGATCGGCACCCGCTCCCTGCGCCTCCTGCTCAACCGCATCGACGGCCCCGCCGAACCCGCGCAGCCCGAGTCGCTCGTCCCGGTCGACCTCGTCGTCCGCCGCAGCAGCGGGCCGGTGCCGCGCTGAGGTATCGGCCGCCGGGTCAGCGCACCCTGCCCCGCGGCTTCAACGCCAACGGCGGCAGTTCGGGAGCGGGCAGCGGATCCCCGTCGTACCCCTTCACCTCACCGAAGCGCGATCCGGTCATCCAGTCGGCACGGGCCTGTTCGATCTCCTCCTGGGTGCGCCCGATCCAGTTCCAGAACATGATCAGCTCCTCGTCGAACGGCTCACCGCCCAGGAGCATCAGGTCCGCGTCGGACTCGGCGCGCAGCGGGAGTTCGGTACGGCCGCAGCCGAGGTAGAGCATCGAGCCGGGCAGCATCGGCACACCGTCCACGTGTGCCTCGCCGGACATGGACAGCACGGCGTACTCGAAGTCGGGTTCCAGCGGCAGGCGTACGTCCGTGCCGCGGGCGAGGGCGAGGTCGGCGCCGACGATCGGGGTGTACGTCGTGCCGGGCGAGGTCGCGCCGTCGAGCGTGCCGAGGATGAGCGTGGCCGTCAGGCCCGGGTGCGGTGACGTGGGGCAGCTCGGCGTGGTGTTCGAAGTGCGGGTCGGTGTGGCGGTGGCCGTCCGGGAGGGCGACCCACAGCTGGGCACCATGCAGGAACCGGGCGTGGGACTTGGGGCTCTCCTCGGAGTGGCTGATCGCCCGGCCGGAGGTCATCAGGCCCAGTTCGCGCGGGCGGATCGTCTGGAGGCTGCCGGTGGAGTCGCGGTGCAGTACCTCGCCCTGGTGCAGCCAGCTGACGGTCTGCAGGCCCATGTGGGGGTGCGGCGGCACCTGCATGCCGGGGTCGTCGGCGATGTCGTCGGGGCCGTAGTGATCGACGAAGCACCAGGCACCGACCATGCGGCGGCCCAGGTTGGGCAACAGGCGGCGGACCTCGGTGGACTCGCCGAGCTTGACGTGACGAGGGCTGAGGAGTTCCCGGACGGGCTCGGCCACCACGAAGCCACGGCCGCCGCACAGGGCGGGAACCGCCTCGCGATCAAGATTGCTCATGGCGCTCAACCTAGCTCTGCGCGGGCTGACGCGTCAGGCCAACGAGCCCTCGTTTATTAGTAGCCATGGATATAGTATCCATGTACTGTATTTCTCGAGCCGAGGGCTTGAACCAAGGGGAGAAGAGGAGCAGTCATGACCACCACCACACCCACCGTCAACGGCCGCGTCATCGCGCTGGCCCACTACGCCGGACGCGCGGTCCTGGAGAGCGTCCTGGTCCGCCACGGCATGACGTTCCAGCAGTCGGTGACCCTCAGGCCCATCGCGGACGCCGGCGCCGCCGTCGAACGCGACGGAGTCGTGGCGCAGGTCGTCGACGCGCTCAAGATCGAGGCGGCGGACGTGCAGCGCGTCGTCGAGGAGCTGGCCACCAAGCAGCTGATCACCACCGAGGGTCCGAAGGTGCTGGTCACCGACGCGGGACGGGAGCTGTACACCGAGGTGAGCGCCGAGACCGGGAAGATCTCCGCCCGGATCTACGACGGCATCTCCACGCAGGATCTGGCGACCGCGGGGCGGGTGCTCGCGCTGGTCACCGAGCGGGCGAACGCGGAACTGGCCGCGCTCGCCGAGTAGCGGCAGAAGTAGCGGCAGAAGTAGTGGAATGTTTGACCATCTCGCGCGGTTGAAGGCGGCGAAGGAGGTCAGCAGTGGAAACGACGTACTACGACCACGGAACGCCGGCCGAGCGCTGGGAGCGGGCGGGGCTGTTCTTCGACGCGAAGGACTACGCCGCCGCGGCGCGGGTCCTGGGCGGGCTGGTCGAGGAGGTGCCGGAGCAGACCGGACCGCGGCTGCTGCTGGCTCGCGCCTACTACCACTCGGCCCAACTGCGGCGCGCGGAGAGCGAGTTGCGGGTGATCGTCGAGCGGGACCCGGTGGAGCACTACGCGCGGCTGATGCTGGGGCGCACCCTGCAGCGGCAGGGCCGGCACGAGGAGGCGGAGCCGCACCTGCGCCTCGCCTCGGCGCTCGCGGGCGACTTCGAGCAGCACTGATCCGAACGGACTGTGGCTCGGGCCCGGTTCCCCACAGGGAACCGGGCCCGAGCCATGTGTCACGCCGCCCTCGGTCGCGCAGGTCCGCTACGTCGCGTCGGCGCCGCTCGCCGGTGTGGACGGCTTCCGCCGATGGGCGATCTCGCCGAGCACCACGTCCACGGCGATGAACGCGGCCAGCGGAATGCCGAGCAGGGGGACGAAGTAGCCGAGCACGGCGATCACGGCCACGCACGGGAGCAGGATCTGCGGGGGCACCCGCTGCCAGGCGCCGCGCGGGATCGGCCGCCCGAAGGAGGAGCCTCGGCCGCGCTGCCACCACATGCGGTACCCCAGCACGATCAGCAGGATCAGCGAGAGCGCGAGGAGCATCAGCGCGATCTGGTTGACCAGACCGAAGAGCACGCCGGTGTGCAGGTCGATGCCCCAGCGGGTCAGCTTGGCCAGCACCGGGTAGTCGGCGAAGCGCAGGACGTCGGTGACCTCGCCGGTGGTCGGGTCGATCGCGACCGAGTCCTGCTTCTCGGGCCAGCTGCGCTGGACCTGCCTGACCACGTACGTCGACGAGGCGTCCGCGGGCGGCACGATCTCGACGGGGTCCCCGAGCCCTTCCGCGCGGGCGGCGGCCAGGATCCTGTCGAGGCCGACGCCGTGATCCGCGCCCCCGGACGAGGCGGACGCGCCGTGGCCCGAGTGCTCGCCGCCCCCGGTCGCCGTGACCGACGGGGTGGAGTGGCCGAGCGAGGTGCGCAGTTCGTCGATGTTCGCGCCGGCGTAGGTCGACCAGGTCAGGCCGGTCGCCGACAGGAAGAGGAAGCCGGCCGCGGCCCACACCCCGACGGTGCCGTGCAGGCCGAGCGTGCGGCGGCGCCCGCTGGTACCACGCACCTTGCGCAGGGCGCGGCGGCGGGACAGCCACAGCACCAGGCCGCCGGCCGCGATCACCCCCAGCCAGCTCGCGGCGAACTCGCTGTAGAGGCGGCCGTTCTCGCCGAGGTGCAGGTCGCGGTGGAACTCGTCGATCCAGGTGCGCAGCGGCAGCGCACCGGTCGAGCCGTACTGCTCCAGCGCGCCCCGCACCTTCGCGGTGTACGGGTCGACGAACACCGCGAGGGTGTGGTCCGGGCCGACACCCTGGACGCCGGACAGCAGCACCCTGGTAGTCGCGTCGTCCTCGGGCGAGGGGCGTACGGCCGAGACCGTGCCCTCGGGGTGGGCCTCGCGGGCGGCGGCCACCTGCTCGGCGATCGGCAGCTTGGCGTCGCCGACGGCCGAGACGGTCATCTCGTCGGCGTAGACGATCTTCTCGGCCTGGAACGCACCGGCGTACAGGAAGCCGGTGACGGCGGCGACGAACAGGAACGGTGCGACGAACACGCCGGCGTAGAAGTGCAGACGGAGGATCAGCGGACGCAGGGGGGTCCATCTGCTGGGGGACGGCGCCGGGGCGGCGGCGGGTTGCGGGGCCTCGTCCGATGGGGGTCCCCCCGCTGGAGCGGAGCCGGAAGTGGGGGAGGTCGAGGGAGCGGTGGACATCGGCGGGCTTCTCCCGGGGCAGGGGGATGTTTCTCGGCTGTAGCGGTCCAGAAGTCGGGGAGAAGGGGCGCCGAGTTCCCGGGGGCACGTGTGGCGTGCGTCATGCCGGACGGTGAGAGGTGCTCGCAGGCCTCGTGGCATCCTGGCGCGATGGCTTCTCCCCGTGATCGCGCACCCCTGGCGGAACTGGTCGAGGAACTCCTGGCCACGGACGGCCCCTTGCCCATCGTCGCCGCCGGTGATCCGGTGCTGCGGCGCGGCACCGAGCGCTTCGAGGGACAGCTGGAGCCCGCGCTGCTGGCCCGTTTCGTCGAGGCCCTGCGGGTCACGATGCACGCGGCGCCGGGCGTGGGCCTCGCCGCGCCTCAGGTGGGCGTGCCGCTTCGGCTCGCCGTCATCGAGGATCCCGCGCCGGTGCCGGAGGAGGTACGGCTGGTCCGCGGCCGGGTGCCGCTGCCGTTCCGGGTCCTGGTCAATCCCTCGTACGAGCCCGTCGGCACCGCCCGTGCCGCGTTCTTCGAGGGCTGTCTGAGCGTGCCGGGCTGGCAGGCGGTGGTGGCCCGGCCCGCTCAGGTGCGGCTGACCGGCCAGGACGAGGCGGGCCGCCCGGTGGACGAGGTGTTCACCGGCTGGCCCGCACGGATCATCCAGCACGAGACGGACCACCTCGACGGCACCCTGTACCTGGACCGTGCGGAACTGCGCTCGCTGTCCTCCGGCCAGGCGATGGCGGAGCGCTGGACGCAGCCGTCACCTCAGGAGGCGGCCGCGTCCCTGGGCTTCCCGCTGCCCTAGTTGTCCCGGTACGCCTCCAGCAGTCGCAGCCACACCTCGCTGATCGTCGGGTAGGACGGCACCGCGTGCCACAGCCTGCTGATCGGCACCTGTCCCGCGACCGCGATCGTCGCCGAATGGATCAGTTCGCCGACGCCGGGACCTACGAACGTGACGCCAAGCAGGATCTCGCGTTCGAGGTCGACGACCATGCGGGCGCGTCCCTTGTAGCCGTCGGCGTACAGGCCCGCTCCGGCGACGGAGGCGAGGTCGTAGTCGACCGCGCGGACACGGTGGCCGGCCTGTTCGGCCTCCGCCAGTGAGAGCCCTACGGCAGCCGCCTCGGGGTCGGTGAACACGACCTGCGGGACGGCCGCGTGGTCGGCGGTCGCCGCGTGGGCGCCCCAGGGGTCGGACTCCAGGATCGGGGTGCCGGAGGCGCGGGCGGCGATGGCGGCGCCCGCGATGCGGGCCTGGTACTTGCCCTGGTGGGTGAGGAGGGCGCGGTGGTTCACGTCGCCGACGGCGTACAGCCACTTGCTGCCGGTGACGCGCAGGCTGTCGTCGACCTCCAGCCACGAGCCGGGCTCCAGGCCGATGGTGTCCAGGCCGATGTCGTCGGTGCGCGGGGCGCGTCCGGTGGCGAAGAGGATCTCGTCGGCCTCGATGCGGTCACCGGTGTTGGTGACGACCACGACCGTGCCGTTCTCGCGGGTGACCGACTCGACGGAGGTGCCGGTGCGCACGTCGGCGCCGGCCTCGACGAGGGCTTCGGCAACCAGTTCGCCGGCGAAGGGCTCCATGCGGTTGAGCAGGCCCTTGCCGCGGACGAGGACGGTGACCTGCGAGCCGAGGGCCTGCCAGACGGTGGCCATCTCGGTGGCGACCACTCCCCCGCCGACGACGACCAGCCGGCCGGGCGCCGCCTTGGCGCTGGTGGCCTCGCGGCTCGTCCAGGGCTTGACCTGCGCGAGACCGGGCAGGTCGGGCAGGACGGCGCGGGTGCCGGTGGAGACGGCCACGGCGTGCCGGGCGGTCAGCACGTGCCGCTCGCCTTCGGGGCCGGTGACCGTGACCGTGCGCGGTCCGGTGAGGCGGCCGTGTCCTCGGTAGAGGTCGGCGCCGATGCTGTCGAGCCATCCGACCTGGCCGTCGTCCTGCCAGTGGGAGGTGTAATAGTCGCGGTGCGCGAGGACCGCCGCCGTGTCGAGGGGGCCCTGCACCGCCTGGCTCAGTCCGGGTGTGCGGCGGGCGTCGGCGCGGGCGATGACCGGGCGCAGCAGGGCCTTGCTGGGCATGCACGCCCAGTACGAGCATTCGCCGCCGACCAGCTCGCTTTCCACGACCGCGGTGGAGAGGCCGGCCGCACGGGTGCGGTCGGCGACGTTCTCCCCCACGGGCCCGGCACCGAGCACCACGACGTCGTACGCGATGGATTCCGTTTCCGTCATGGGGTCAGTCTGGTGGGTGGTGTGCGTGGAGGCCACATGGGTAAGCGCGCGGAATATGTACCAGGGCCGCCGTGTTGTGCCAGCGGCTTCGCCCCCACACCAGGAAGAGGGATCACGCCATGAGCAGCACCGTGGAGCTCACCAAGGAGAACTTCGACCAGACGGTCACGGACAACGAGTTCGTCCTGATCGACTTCTGGGCGGCCTGGTGCGGTCCGTGCCGTCAGTTCGCGCCGGTCTACGAGAAGGCGGCCGAGGAGAACCCGGACCTGGTGTTCGGCAAGGTGGACACCGAGGCGCAGCCGGAGCTGGCCTCGGCCTTCGGCATCCAGTCGATCCCGACGCTGATGATCGTGCGTGACCAGGTCGCCGTGTTCGCCCAGCCGGGCGCCCTGCCCGAGGCCGCCCTGACGGACGTCATCGGGCAGGCCCGCAAGCTGGACATGGACGAGGTCCGCAAGGCCGTCGCGGATCAGCAGGCACAGGCCGAGCAGAACGGCCAGTAACCCGCCGTACCAAGGCACTTGGACGTACTGAATGCCTTAGAAGGGGTACGGCGCCACGTCCGCGCGCACCGTCGTCCAGCGCACGTCGGTGAAGGCCTCCAGGTTGGCCTCGCCGCCGAAGCGGGCGCCGGTGCCGGACGCGGCGACGCCACCGAACGGGGCGACGGCCTCGTCGTTCACGGTCTGGTCGTTGATGTGGACGATGCCGGTCGGGATCCGCTCGGCGAGGTCGAGTCCGCGGGCGGCGTCCCGCGTGACGATGCCGAGCGAGAGGCCGTAGGGGCCGGTCGCGGCCAGGGCTGCCGCCTCCTCGGGCGTGCCGAAGGACCGTACCGGCGCGACCGGGCCGAACACCTCCTCCGCGTAGGCGGGCGTGCGGTCGTCGACGTCGGCGAGGACCGTCGGCCGGTAGAAGAGCCCCTCATGCGTGCCGCCCGCGGCCAGCTTGGCGCCCTGGGCGGTGCTCGCCTCGACCAGGCCGTGGATCTTGGTGAGCTGGCCGGAGTCGATGATCGGGCCGAGATGGACCTGACCGCGGTGCGGGTCGCCGACGGCGAGCGAGTCGGCCTTCGCGGCCAGCCGCTCGACGTACTCGCCGTACAGCGACTCGTGCACCAGGTGGCGGCCGGTGGTCATGCAGATCTGGCCCTGGTGGAAGAAGGAGCCCCAGGCGGCGGTGGAGATCACGGCGTCGAGGTCGGCGTCCTCCAGGACGATCAGGGCGGAGTTGCCGCCGAGTTCCAGGTGCGCGCGCTTGAGGTGGCGTCCGGCGGCCTCGCCGACGGCCCGGCCGGCCGCGGTGGAGCCGGTGAAGGAGATGACCGGTACCCGCGGGTCGGCGACCAGGGCCTGGCCTGCGTCCGGGCCGCCCGGCAGGACGTGGAACAGTCCTTCCGGCAGGCCCGCCTCGGCGAAGACCGCGGCGAGTGACAGCCCGCCGCAGACCGCGGTACGCGGGTCCGGCTTCAGGACGACCGCGTTGCCCAGCGCGAGCGCCGGGGCGACCGAGCGGATGGAGAGGATCAGCGGGGCGTTGAAGGGCGAGATCACGCCCACGACGCCGACCGGGACGCGCCGCGTGTAGGACAGCCGGGCCGCCTCGCTGGGCAGCACCTGGCCGGCCGGGCGGGAGGCGAGGGCCGCGGCCTCGTAGCACTCCTGGGCGGCGACGTGCAGTTCGAAGTCGGCCTTGCCGGGGATGGACCCGGACTCGCGGACCAGCCATTCGCGCAGTTCGTCGGCGTGCGCGGCGAACAGGTCGCCGGCCTTGCGCAGGACGCCCGCACGGACGAAGTGGGGTGCGCGGGCCCACTCCGCCTGAGCGGTGCGGGCGGCCTCGGCGGCGGTCCCGACGTCCTCGGCGGTGGCGAGGGTGACGGTGCCGAGTGTGTCGCCGGTGGCGGGTTCGGTGACGGCGTGTTCAGGTCCCGACAGGGTGCGGGACTGCCAGGTCTTGGGGTCGAGCAACGGCATGACGGCTCTCCGTTTCGGTCACCGGCGGGACTCACAGGGCGAGCGGGAGTCCCGAGTAGTTCGCGGCCAGTTCGGCCGCCGCGTGGCGGGATGCGGTGATCCGGCGCAGCCGCGCGAGCTGCATCCGCTGGTCGAACGCATCCCCGTTTGGTTGAGCGTGCAACATCCTAGTCATGTCGTACGAGAACCGGGTCGCCTGCCACACGCGGGCCAGGCACGACTCCGAATAGCTGTCGACGAGCCGCGCGGATCCCGTGCGGTGCAGCTCCGTGAGGGCACGGGCCAGGACGCGGACGTCGGACACGGCGAGGTTGAGACCCTTGGCGCCGGTGGGCGGGACGATGTGGGCGGCGTCCCCCGCGAGCAGCAGCCGGCCGTGGCGCATCGGCTCGTGGACGTAACTGCGCATCGGGGTCACGGACTTGGCGGTGATCGGACCGCGGTCCAGAGTCCAGTCGGCGTCGATCGCGAAGCGGGCGGCGAGTTCGTCCCAGACGCGCTCGTCGGGCCAGTCGCCCGGATCGGTTCCGTTCGGGACCTGGAGATAGAGGCGGGAGACCGACGCGGAACGCATGCTGTGCAGGGCGAAGCCGCGTTCACCGCGGGCGTAGATCAGCTCGTCGCAGGACGGCGGGACGTCGGCGAGGATCCCCAGCCAGGAGTACGGGTAGTCATGGGCGTACGTCCGGCTCGTCTCCGTGGGGAAGGCGTCGCGGGCGATGCCGTGGGAGCCGTCGCAGCCGACCACCCAGTCGCAGGTGAGCGTCCGTTCGCGGCCCTCGTGCCGGAAGCGGACGACGGGCCGCTCGCTCTCCGGCTTCTCGACCGCCAGCGCCTCCGCCTCGAAGAACAGCGGTGGCCCGTCGGCCAGTTGGAGCTCGATGAGGTCCTTCACGATCTCGGTCTGGGCGTAGATCGTGACGGTACGGCCGCCGGTGAGGGCCGGGAAGTCGATGCGGTGGCGCTCGCCCGCGAACCGCAGCTCGATGCCGTGGTGCACCAGCCCCTCGGCGTCGAGACGGCCGGCGGCGCCCGCCTCGCGCAGCGCGTCGACCGTGCCCTGCTCCAGCATTCCGGCGCGCTGGCGCTGTTCGACGTACTCCCGCGTCCTGCTCTCCAGGACCGCGCAGTCGATGCCCGCCCGGTGCAGCAGACGGGCCAGGAGCAGTCCGGCGGGGCCGCCGCCGATGATGCCGACCGTCGTGCGCATGGGCCGCCTCCCTGGGGGTCAGCTGGAGTCGCGGTGCACCACCGAGGCTCCCAGCACCGTGTGCGTCTCGGGCGCGGCGCCGGGGTTGCGCACCGCGCGGTCGACCAGGTCGGCCAGATCGCGGCCGGACGGCAGCTCGATGTGCACGGTACTCAGTCTGGGCCGCAGCAGCCGTCCGAGCATCAGGTCGTCGGCGCCGATCACCGCCGTCTCCTGCGGGATGCCGACGCCCTCGTCCTGCAGGGCGCGCATCAGCAGCATCGCGTACTCGTCGTTGTAGGCGAACACGGCGTCCAGGCCGAGCTCGCGCCAGCGGGCCGCGAGCCGTGCGGCGGCGGCCTCCTCGTAGGCGAGGGGCAGGTCGGCGACGGTGGCGTCGGTGCCGTGCAGGGCCCGTCGTACGCCTTCCAGGCGGGGCATGGAGAAGGCGTCCAGGCCGGGTTCCTCGGGGACGACGACGCCGATGCGGCGCCGGCCGCGGGCGTACAGGTGGGTGCCGGCGCAGAGGCCGACGGCCTCGTGGTCCATGAGCAGGGCGTGGGCGCCCTCGACGGCCTCGGAGCCGAGGGTGACCACGGCCCGGGCGCCGGAGCGCTTGAGCACCGCGACGTCCTTGGGGCCGAGGCCGGAGCCGGGCACCAGGACGGCGACCGGGCGCAGCTCGGCCCAGGCGCGGGCGGCCTCGGCGCCGTGCAGGCCGACGGTGCCGAACTGCACGACCGTGTACTCGAGACGGCCCAGGGCCCACTGGAGTTCGCTGATGAACTGGCTGTAGAGCGGGCCGACCGGGAAGGTGGGCGCGGGCATCAGGACCATCCGGCTGTGGCCGGCGCGCAGGCTGCGGGCTGCCGCGTGCGGCACGTACCCGAGTTCCTTCGCGGCCTCGTGGACGCGGCGGCGGGTGGGCTCGCTGATCCGGACGGCGCTGGTGTTGTTGAGGACGTAGGAGACGGTCGCGCGCGACACGCCGGCCAGGCGAGCCACATCGGCGCTCGTGGGCACAGAGCGCGGTACGGGCGACGCGGGCGCGGGCGTTTTCGGTATCTGCACCATGACGTACCGCATCTTTGCAGAACCTGTGCGCGATGCTTTCGGGTGGGGGAACTTCGCGACCGAAGCGATGGTCAGCGCGGCTGCGAGGCCGCGGGGGCCGTCACCCGGTCGACCAGGTCGCACCAGCCGGCCTCCAGGCGCTCCATCGGCATCCCACACTGCACGGTCAGGTGATGGACCAGGACGGGGGCGAGATAGCCCATCAGGGTGTGGGCGAGGAGCTCGGTGTCCGAGTCCGGAACCGCCTGCCGCAGCAGCATGGCGACATGGCCGCGCTGGACGCGGCGGGCCGGGACGGAGAACCGGCGTTCCGGGCTCGGCTCGGCCGCCAGTTGCAGGTCGAGTTCGGCGGCCGAGCGGCGCAGCAGGGCGCAGCCGAACGCCCGCAGCCGCTCGGCGGGGGGTGCGCCGGGCCCCAGCGGCGCGGGACCGCCGAGGAAGGCCGCCTGGAACTTCTTCTCGGAGTGGTCGAGCAGCGCGGTCAGCAGGCCGGTGCGGTCGCCGAAGCGTCTGAAGACTGTGCCCTTGCCGACGTTCGCCGCGGCGGCCACCGCCTCCATCGTCACACCGGCCGCGCCGTGCTCCGCCACCAGCCGGGCGGCCGCTTCCAGCAGCCGGGCCCGGTTGCGCGCGGCGTCGGCACGCAGGCAGGGCTCCTCCTCAAGAGGGCCGACCTGGAGCAACTCGGGCTGCGGGACGGGCTCCTGGGACTGCGGGAAGGGCGGCAGAACGGCGGACATGAAAACAGCGTAAAGCATCGGGAACAAAACTGGACCGCGGTCCGGTTAGGATGCTAGAAAGTTAAACGGACCCCGGTCCGGATCGTAACGGCAGTGTTTCAGCACCCTGGAGTTTCGTATGTCTGTTCGCATTCTCGCTCTCGTCGGCAGCCTCCGCGCCGGTTCGACCAACCGCCAGCTCGCCGAGGCGGCCGTCAAGCACGCTCCCGAGGGCGCCGACGTGGTGCTGTTCGAGGGCCTGGCGGACATCCCCTTCTACAACGAGGACGTCGACGTCGAGGGCAGCGTCCCGGCCGCCGCCGCCAAGCTGCGCGAGGCCGCTGCCGCCGCCGACGCCTTCCTGCTCTTCTCCCCCGAGTACAACGGCACCATCCCGGCCGTCCTGAAGAACGCCATCGACTGGCTGTCGCGCCCGTACGGTGCCGGCGCCTTCGGCGGCAAGCCCGTCGCGGTGGTCGGCACCGCCTTCGGCCAGTACGGCGGCGTCTGGGCGCAGGACGAGGCCCGCAAGGCCGTGGGCATCGCCGGCGGCAAGGTGATCGAGGACCTCAAGCTCTCCATCCCCGGCTCCCTGACCCGCTTCGCCGAGACCCACCCGTCCGACGACGCCGAGGTCGCCGCGCAGCTCACCGAGGTGGTCGCCCGTCTGCACGGCCACGCGGGCGAAGTGGCCGCCGCCTGACGCGTCCTTGACCTCGCACGGGGGCTGTTACGCGGAAGAGGGCCGGAGCCCGTACAGGGCTCCGGCCCTCTTCCGCGTGTGGTTGTACGTCACGCCACCGCCGTCGGCGCCAGCTCCCGCAGCTCCGCCAGCGCGGCCACCACCGCGGGCCGGCTCCGGCCGCCCCGGCGGGTGCAGGTGAGCAGCTTGCGGTGCGGGTTGCCCGTGCAGTGCACCCGCGCGATCGGCAGGTGCGGGGTGAGGTGGGCCAGCCGTGGGATCAGCGCGACGCCGAGCCGGTTCGCGACCAGGTGGGCGGTGACGTTCCAGTCCAGGGCGTGATGGACCACGTCCGGCGTGAACCCGGCCTCACCGCACGCCGACAGCACATGCGGACGACAGGGGCTCTCCGGCACCGGGGCGATCCAGTCCTCGTGCGCCGCCTCGGCGAGCTCGACGCGGGCGCGCCCGGCGAGCGGATGGTCCTCGGGGACGACCAGGTCGAAGGGGTCGTCCAGCAACGGCTGCTGGTCGAAGCGCGCGTCGCCGAGCGGCGGGTTGTGCGGGGTCGCCTCCACGACCGCCAGGTCGGTCTCCCCCTCGAAGAGCAGGTCGAAGCTCTCCGGCACCGGCGCCTCCTGGATGCGGACGACCAGCCGCGGATGCCGCTCGCGCAGCCGGACCGCCATCGGGGCCAGCAGCACCGAGATGGCCACCGGGAAACCGCTCACCCGCAGCGGCCCGGCTGGTTCGCCGCGGTCGGCGCGGAGATCGAGTTCGGCCTGTTCCCAGCGGGCCTGGATGGCGTCGGCGTGCGCGAGCAGGCTCTCGGCGGCCGGGGTGAGCCGTACTCCGCGCCCCTGTGGTTCGAGGAGGTCGACGCCCAGCTCGCGGGCGAGCTGGCGGATCTGCTGGGAGGCGGCGGAGGGGGTGAAGTGCAGCGCACCGGCAGCGGCGGTGACCGTGCCGTAGTGCGCCACCGCCCGCAGGACATGGAGCCGGCGCAGATCAATCATGAAGTCCACGCTTCAAGGTGGAGTCCGGAAAGTCAACCTGGACATGCACGAAGACTCCGACGCACCCTGGCTGTGTCGCGACGGCCCACCAGCCCTTGGTACGAAGGAGTTCCCATGACCAGCACGACCGGAGCCGTCTGCCCGCACTGCGGCTGGCCCGACGGCGCCGAGCCCTTCCAGGTGGTGTCCCGGCACTGCACGGCAGCAGGTACCACGGTGTGGACCCGGTGCGGCTGCGGTTCGCTCCAGGTCCGGGTCGTCGACGGCCGGGGCACGCGGATCGTCTCCCGCAGCCGCCCGGCCGCGGCTCAGTCCAGCTCGGCCAGCCGCTGAACGGCCGGGGCCACGAAGCGCTCGATCCACTCGGCCGGCTCCCCGATGCGCGGCGCCAGGATCACCGTGTCGATGCCGAGCTTGGTGTAGCCCGCGATGTCCCGGGTGAAGGCGGCGAGGTCGCCGTCGGTGGCCGGTTCGCCCGTGTAGGCGACGGTCTTGCGGATCTCGTCGGGGTCGCGGTTCTCGGCCTCGCAGTGGCCGCGCAGGACGTCGAGCTTGTGCCGGACCTCTTCCGGCGAGGTGGCGAACAGGTTGCAGGCGTCGCCGTAGCGGGCGACCAGGCGGAGCGTCTTGCGCTCGCCACCGCCGCCGATCATGATCTCGGGGCGCGGGCTGCTCACCGGCGCCGGGACGCACAGGGTTTCGGCGAGCCGGTAGTGCTCCCCCTCGAAGGGGCCGTTCGCCCGCGGGTCCCACATCTGCCGGCAGATCCGCAGGGTCTCCTCCAGCCGCTCGAAGCGCTCCGCGAGCGGCGGGAACGGCACGCCCAGCCCCTCGTGCTCACGGTCGTACCAGGCCGCCCCGATGCCGAGGGTGGCCCGGCCCTCGGACAGGACGTCCAGTGAGGTGACGATCTTGGCGAGCAGACCGGGGTGGCGGTAGGTCACTCCGGTGACCAGGGCGCCGAGTCGGACCGTGGAGGTGTGGGCGGCGAGGTAGCCCAGCGTCGTGTACGCCTCCAGCATCGGGGCCTCGGCGCCGCCGTTGAACTCCATCTGGAAGTAGTGGTCCATCACCGACAGCCAGCTCACGCCGGCTTCCTCGGCCGCGGCGCCGGTGGCGGCGAGTTCGGCGCCGAGTGCGGGTCCGCCCCCGCCGTGGTCGAACCGGTTGATGTGCACGCCCACCCGCATGTCCGCCTCCGCTCCCCGGGATCACCCGGTCCTTCACCGACCCTGGTGACGCTAGGCCTTGAAGCGCTCTCGAAGTCAAGCGTGACCGCGGCCGCCTCAGGCCACGCGCTCGGCCTCGGCCGCCTCCTGCTTCTTCGCGGCCCGCAGACTCGTCAGCGTCGTGACCGCCAGGACGAGCACGATGAAGCCCAGCGAGAAGGGGATGCCGATCTCCGGGACGTGCACGCCGGACTCGTGCAGCGCGTGCAGGACCAGCTTGACGCCGATGAAGCCCAGGATGATCGACAGACCGTAACTGAGGTGGACCAGCTTCCTGAGCAGGCCGCCGATCAGGAAGTACAGCTGCCTCAGGCCCATCAGGGCGAACGCGTTGGCCGTGAACACGATGTACGGGTCCTGCGTCAGCCCGTAGATGGCCGGGATCGAGTCCAGGGCGAACAGGACGTCGGTGGAGCCGATCGCGAGCATCACGACCAGCATCGGGGTCATCACCCGCTTGCCGTTCTCCTCGATCCACAGCTTGGTGCCGTGGTAGCGGTCGGCCACGCCGAAGCGCTTCTCCACCGCCTTCAGCAGCTTGTTCTCCTCGTACTCCTCGTCATGCCCCTCTTTGCGGGCGTCCTGGACCAGCTTCCACGCCGTCCAGATCAGGAAGGCACCGAAGAGGTAGAACACCCACGAGAACGCGGAGATGATCGCCGCGCCGGCCGCGATGAAGCCCGCGCGCAGCACCAGGGCCATGATCACGCCGACCATCAGCACGCGTTGCTGGTACTGGGACGGCACCGCGAACTTGCCCATGATCAGGACGAAGACGAAGAGGTTGTCCACGCTCAGCGACTTCTCGGTGACGTATCCGGCGAAGAACTCACCGGTGGGCCCCGAACCGCCGAAGACGAACAGTCCGACGCCGAACAGACAGGCGAGGACGACCCAGACGACCGTCCAGGTCCCCGCCTCTCTGATCGACACGTCATGGGGTTTTCGTCCGATGAAGAAGTCCGCGGCGACCAGCGCGCACAGACCTGCGACGGTCAGCAGCCAGACGGTGAGGGAGACGTTCACTGATACTCCTGGTGCGTGGGGGGCATCGACAGCGTTGCCAGGCCTTTGGATTCCTTCCACCGCCGATAGGTGAAGATCAGGCCATGTCCTGGCAAAGATCGGCAGGTCACACTGGCACATGGCCGGAAAGCGCGGGGGCCCACCCGCCGAACGGCGGGCAGGTTCCGCCGCACGGCGGCGCCCCGCGCGTCGGACGGTGCGCGAATCATGGCGCAACGAGCCGCCGCGCCCCGCGTGAGGAGATCACATGAGCCACGTCCCGCCCCCGTTCGACCCGGAACTCGCCGCCGCCCTGGACCTGATCAAGGACTTCCTGTCGCCCGGATTCACCCCGGACGAGATCGACGCCATACGCCAGGGCCCGGGCATCCAGCTGCTCGCCGAGCTGGACCTGACCATGGACGGCCATTTCAAGGTCGAGGACCGTACGGTGCCAGGACCCGAGGGAGCTCCCGAGATCTCGCTGCTGATCTGCCGGCCCACCGCTCCGGACTTGGCGGGCGTGCCGCAGCCCGTCGTGTACCACGTGCACGGCGGCGGCATGGTCCTCGGCAACAACCGGGTGGGCGTGGACGGCCCGCTGGCCTGGGCGAAGGAGCTGGGCGCGGTCGTGGTGTCGGTCGAGTACCGGCTGGCGCCCGAGCATCCGCATCCGGCGCCGATCGAGGACGTCTACGCCGGTCTCGTCTGGACGGCCGAGCACGCGGCGGAGATCGGCGGTGACCCCGAGCGCATCGTCATAGCGGGCGCGAGCGCGGGCGGCGGTCTGTCCGCGGCGCTGGCCCTGCTCACCCGGGACCGCAAGGGCCCGCGGCCGATCGGCCAGCTGCTGATGTGCCCGATGCTGGACGACCGCAACGACACCGTCTCCAGCCACCAGATGGCGGGCCTCGGCGTGTGGGACCGGACGGCGAACGAGACCGGCTGGGGTGCCCTGCTCGGCGAGGCGTGTGGCGGCCCGGACGTGCCCGCGTACGCGGCACCGGCCCGCGCCGAGGACCTGTCCGGGCTGCCGCCGGCCTTCCTCGACGTGGGTTCCGCGGAGACCTTCCGGGACGAGGTCGTCGCCTACGCCACCCGGCTCTGGCAGGCGGGAGGAGCGGCCGAGCTGCACGTGTGGCCCGGCGGCTTCCACGGCTTCGACGGCTTCGCCCCGCAGGCGGCCCTGTCGCAGGCGGCCCGGGCGGCGCAGTTGGCTTGGCTGCGGAGGCTGCTGGGTGGGTGACCCGGGGGAGGTGGGCCGGGGCGTCGGCGCGTCTGCTGGGCCGTAACCCGAAAGTCATCCTGCCCCACAGCTCCACGGAACGTGGCCGCATAGCGCACCATGGACGCATGAAAGAGCTGGCCGGGCGTCTGACCGCGCTCGACCCGGACGCCGGTGCCGCCGTCCAGGTCATCGCCTACTTCGACCGGCTGGCCGAGTCCCGGGCCGGTCTGGAGGCGCTGGTGCGTGGGGCCGCGGTGCTGGCCGGGGTGCCCGCGCGGCTGGTCGACGCCGGCCGGCGGGTCTTCGTCCGGGTGGAGGCCGACGGCACCCGCCGGGACACGGAAAACCTGCCCCCGGACCCCGTCTGGCCGTCGGCGGCGCTGACTCCTGGCGGGGCCGCCGCCCTGTGGCTGGAGCGGGCGGAGGCGGTGCCCAGTGTGGTCGACGCGGTGATCCTGGAGCGGGCCGCCGGTGCCATCCGCATCGTCCTCGACCGCACCCGGGGCCGGGTGCCCGTCGACGATCCCGCGCTGGTCGAGACGGTGCTGGACGCCACCGCCCCGGAACCGGCCCGGCTGCACGCGGCCCGCGGGCTGGGCCTGGACCCCGCGGCGTCGGCGCGTGCGCTGGCCCCGCGTGACGGACGGCCCCGGATCGTCGCCGGGGAGGCCGAGTTGCCCGTCGGCCGGCTGGGCGTCGGCCCCGCCGTCCCGGTGCTGGACCTGCCGCACTCCTGGGCCGCCGCCCGTACCGCCCTGAGGTTCACCGCGGACGGCACCGCACAGGACCCGGGACCGCGTGTCGTGCACGCCGACGAGCTCGGCGGCGTCGCCCTGCTGGCCGACCTCGTCGCCCCCGGCGCCGAACCCCCGCCCGATGTCCGGACGTTGGAGGCGGCGGCCGCGACCACACCCTGGCTGCTGGCCACCCTGCACGCGGTGGCCGCGACGACGAGCCTGCGCGCGGCGGCCGCCGAGATCAACGTGCACCACTCCACGCTCCAGGACCGGCTGACCCACGCCGAGCACCTCCTCGGCTGGCCGTTGCGCACCCCGCAGGGCCGACTCAGACTCCATCTGGCCCTGACCATGCGGCACTTGGCACGGTCGTAACGGTCCCGTCCATAGCGGTCCCGTCCGCAGCGGTCACGCCGGCGCTGTCCCGACCGTCAGCGGAACTCGTGGACGACCTGGATCCTGCCGACGATGTGGGCGTTGAACTCGTCCAACTCCTCGGCGGGCACCCACAGTTCGAGGATCGTCCGGCCGCCCGCCTGCTGGACGGGGTAGCGGCCCAGGAACTCCGTGTCGACCTCGAAGCGGGTGACGTAGCCGGCTCCGTCGTGCTTGACGTTCCAGTCCCGGGCGATCCGGACCGCGTAATCCTCGTTGAGGACGGGGTAGAAGATCGGCTGCTCGGGCAGCCGCGGCGGCCAGGCACGCCAGTCCAGCTCGCGGACCAGGGCCAGCTCCTCGGGTCCGGTGGGGCGCCAGAGGGTGGTCGTGGCTCGGCGGCCGGTCATGGGTATCGCTCTCCGTGCTGGGTGCGGCAGTTGAGGTCTGGACCCTATCGGGGCGCGTGCGGGAGAGCTACGGATTACCTGACAGTACTTGCATACGCGTGATAAACGCGTTCGCTGGAACTTTCACGGATGCCCTATCCTGGACGGTCAGTACCTCGGGACGGAGGAGCACGCCCCATGACCGCCACAGACCCCGCACTCACCGCCCTCGCGCAGGGCTGGTGCGCCCTGTCCCTGCTGCACGGCAGGATCGAGGCCCACATCGAGCGGGCCCTGCAGGCGGGACACGACCTGAGCGTGCGCGAGTACTCCCTGCTCGACGTCCTCAGCCGCCAGCACGACGGCGAGGGCGGCCACCTCCAGATGAAACAGGTCGCCGACGCAGTCGTCCTCAGCCAGAGCGCCACCACCCGCCTGGTCACCCGCCTCGAAGACCGCGGCCTGCTCTCCCGCTACCTCTGCCCCACCGACCGCCGCGGCATCTACACCGACGTCACCCCGGCCGGCCTCCAACTCCTCGAAGAGGCCCGCCCCACCAACGAGACCGCCCTGCGCGAAGCCCTCGACACTGCCGCCCACAACCCCGAACTCGCCCCACTCGTACGAGCGGTCGAGACCCTCCGCACGCCCGCCTGAGGCCAGGTGCGGGCGGTTTCACCGACGTCGGTTCATCAAGGCCGGGGCCTCGTGGCCGCAGCTCGTACCGCTGCCGTGGGTGACGGCGGGAGTTGCGCGAGCCGGCGACGAGGAGATCATCGCGCTCGTGGCCCGTCGCCGGGGAATGGCGCGGGAACTCCCGCATCCCGCGCATGCCCGCGCCGTCGATCCCGACTTCGCGGAGACCGTCCGGGGACCACGACCCGCTACCGCCAGGAACTGGCCGGCGCCGGCGAGCTCGTCGCCCGGGCCGTCATCGTGCTCTGCCTTCCGGACCGGCCGTCCTGAAACGGTCTTCGGTGCGGCCGCGTGCCGCATTGGTGCGTACAAAGCGCCGACATGACGCCGATGGTTTCGCCAAGACGTCGGGAGGGTGTCGAAGAGCACAGGTGACAGGCGGGTGGCCGTCGTTGACAGGCTCTGGAATTTGGCCGTACAAATGGGCCGTATGAGCGTCCCGCAGCGGCCCCTGGCCGGGATCACCGTGGTCAGCCTGGAACAGGCCGTGGCCGCTCCCTACGCCACCCGGCAGCTCGCCGACCTCGGCGCCCGGGTCATCAAGGTGGAGCGGCCGGGCGACGGCGACTTCGCCCGCCGGTACGACACGACCGTGCACGGCCAGTCCAGCTACTTCGTCTGGCTCAACCGCTCCAAGGAGTCCCTCACGCTGGACCTCAAGGACCCGCGGGGCCTGGAGATCCTGCACCAACTCCTTGACGGCGCCGACGTGTTCGTCCAGAACCTCGCACCGGGCGCCGCCGACCGCCTCGGCCTCGGCACGGCCGCCCTCGCCGAGCGCTTCCCCCGGCTGATCCCGTGCACGATCTCCGGCTACGGCACCTCCGGCCCGTGGGCCGACCGCAAGTCGTACGACCTGCTGGTGCAGTGCCAGACCGGGCTGGTCTCCCTGACCGGAACCGCCGAGGAGACCGCCCGCGTCGGGATCTCCGTCGCCGACATCGCCGCCGGGATGTACGCCTACAGCGGCATCCTCACCGCCCTCTACACCCGCGCCACCACCGGCACCGCGCACCCGGTGGAGATCTCCCTGTTCGAAGCGCTGGCGGAGTGGATGGGCCAGCCCGCCTACTACACCCAATACGGCGGCACGCAGCCCGCGCGCCTGGGCACCCAGCACGCCACCATCGCGCCCTACGGCGCCTTCACGGCCGCCGACGGCAAGGACGTGCTGTTCTCCATCCAGAACGAACGCGAGTGGGTCGCCCTGTGCGCCGGCTTCCTCGGCCGGCCCGAACTCGCCGACGACCCGCGTTTCGCCACCGGCTCCGACCGGGTCGCCCACCGCGAAGAGCTCAACACCGTGGTGGCCGAACGCTGCGCCCGGTCCGACGCCGCACAGATCCTCAAGGACCTGGAGGACATCGGCATCGCCTGCGCCGGGGTCAACGACGTCGCCGCGTTCCTCGACCACCCGGTCCTGGCCGCCCGCGACCGCTGGCGCGAGGTGGGCGTGCCGGGCGGTGCCACGGTGCGGGCACTGCTCCCGCCGGCCGACCTCGCGGGCATGTCCGCGCGGATGGACCCCGTTCCGGCGGTGGGTGAACACACCCGGGCGATCCTCGCCGAACTCGGCCGCGACCTCGACGACATCGAGGCGCTGCGCGCCGACGCGGTGGTCTGAGGACTGCCATGGAGGAGACACGAGTGGCTGCCGTGGATCAGACCCGAGCGATGAGGAGCGTGGCGGTCGTGGCGCGGTCGGCGGAGCGGGGTGGGCCGCATGGCTGAACCCGCACAGCGCGAAAGCACCTACCTGCGGCTCGCCCGTGAGCTGCGGGCGGCGATCCTGCGGCACGACTACCCCGAGGGCGTACGGCTGCCCACGGAGGCCGAGCTGGCACAACTGCACCGGGTCAGCAGGCAGACCGTGCGGCGGGCGTTCCAGGACCTGGTCGCCGATGGGCTGGTCCACCGGGTGCCGGGCCGCGGCACCTTCGCCGCGCCCCGCGACGAGCAGTACCTGCGCCAGTTCGGCTCGGTGGACGACCTGATGGGGCTGTCCATCGACACCCGCATGAACGTCGTCACGCCCCTGCACCGGCGGGTCGACGTCGACGCGGCGGGCCGCCTCGGTCTGCACACCGACCAGGTGTACAAGCTCGCCTTCCTCCGGCTGCACGAGGACACCGCGTTCTGTCACACCTCCGTCTTCCTGCCGCCCGACGTCGGCCGGCTCCTCGAGCCGGTTCCGGAGCTGGCGGAGCCCAGTGTCCCCAGCGCCTTCACCGTCATCGGACTGCTCGACGGACGGCTTCCCGAGCCGATCGCCGAGGCCGAGCAGAGCATCACCGTCGCGGACGCCACACCCGAACTCGCGGCGCATCTGGGCTGCGAACCGGGCCGGGCGCTGCTGCGCATCGACCGCGTCTACCAGTCGGTCGCCGGACAGCTCGTGGAGCTGGCGATCAGTCACTTTCTGCCCGAGCACTACTCGTACCGCGTGCGGCTTCGACGCAGCGGTCACTGACATGGAAACAGGAGAGGGTTGTGAGCTTGAGGATCGTTGTCACTGTGAAGTACGTGCCCGACGCCACTGGCGACCGGCACTTCGCCGATGACCTGACCGTCGACCGGGACGACGTGGACGGTCTGCTCTCCGAGCTGGACGAGTACGCGGTCGAGCAGGCGCTGCAGATCTCCGAGAACTCCGATGACGATGTCGAGGTCACCGTCCTGACGGTGGGTCCCGAGGACGCCAAGGACGCGCTGCGCAAGGCGCTGTCGATGGGTGCGGACAAGGCGGTCCACGTCGAGGACGAGGACCTGCACGGTACGGATGCGATCGGCACCTCGCTGGTGCTGGCCAAGGCGGTCGAGAAGGCCGGTTACGACCTGGTGATCTCCGGTATGGCGTCCACCGACGGCACCATGGGTGTGGTGCCGGCGCTGCTGGCGGAGCGGCTGGGGGTGCCGCAGGTGACGCTGCTGTCCGAGGTGTCCGTCCAGGACGGGGTCGTCAAGGGCCGCCGGGACGGCGACTCGGCCACCGAGCAGCTGGAGGCCTCGCTGCCGGCCGTGGTGTCGGTGACCGACCAGTCGGGTGAGGCGCGCTACCCGTCGTTCAAGGGCATCATGGCGGCGAAGAAGAAGCCGGTTGCGGCCTGGGACCTGTCCGACCTGGACCTTGAGGCCGAGGAGGTCGGACTCGACGGCGCCTACACGGTCGTCGACTCCGCGGCCGAGCGCCCGGCGCGTACCGCAGGCACGATCGTCAAGGACGAGGGCGAGGGCGGCAAGCAGCTCGCCGAGTTCCTCGCGGGCCAGAAGTTCATCTGAGAGAGGTCACGGATCCATGGCTGAAGTTCTCGTCTACGTCGACCACGTGGACGGCGCCGTCCGCAAGCCCACCCTGGAGCTGCTGACCCTGGCCCGCCGCATCGGCGAGCCGGTCGCCGTCGCGCTGGGCGCGGGTGCCGCCGACACCGCCGCCGTTCTCGGCGAGCACGGCGCGACCCGCGTGCTCACGCACGAGGCCGCCGAGTACGCCGACTACCTGGTCGTCCCGAAGGTGGACGCCCTGCAGGCCGCCTACGAGGCGGTCTCCCCCACCGCCGTGCTGGTGCCGTCCTCCGCCGAGGGCAAGGAGATCGCCGCCCGCCTCGCGCTGCGCATCAACTCCGGCATCATCACCGACGCGATCGACCTGGAGGCCGGCGAGGCGGGCCCGGTGGCCACCCAGTCGGTGTTCGCCGCGTCCTTCACCACCAAGTCCCGCATCGCCAAGGGCACCCCGGTCATCACCGTCAAGCCCAACAGCGCCGCCGTGGAGGCCGCCCCGGCCGACGGTACGGTCGAGGCCCTGGCCGTCACCTTCTCCGCGCAGGCCACCGGCACCAAGGTCACCGCCCGCACCCCGCGCGAGTCCAGCGGCCGCCCGGAGCTGACCGAGGCCGCGATCGTGGTCTCCGGCGGCCGCGGCGTCAACGGCGCCGAGAACTTCGCGATCATCGAGGCCCTGGCCGACTCCCTGGGCGCGGCCGTCGGCGCCTCCCGTGCCGCGGTGGATGCGGGCTGGTACCCGCACACCAACCAGGTCGGCCAGACCGGCAAGAGTGTCTCCCCGCAGCTGTACATCGCCTCCGGCATCTCCGGCGCGATCCAGCACCGGGCCGGCATGCAGACCTCGAAGACGATCGTGGCGGTCAACAAGGACGCCGAGGCCCCGATCTTCGACCTCGTCGACTACGGCATCGTCGGCGACCTCTTCGACGTCGTCCCCCAGCTCACCGAGGAGATCAACACCCGCAAGGGCTGACCGTGTTGGGTCCGGGCTGTACGGGGCACTCACGCCTGGAAACCCGCGTCGAGGGCGGCCCGGCCGGGGCCCACGGCTTCGTGGGCGAGGAGGACGCGCTCGGGGTTCAGGCCGTCGAGCAGGTAGCGACAGCCCTTGTCCTCCTCGCCGATCCGGGCGCTCGCCAGGACCCGGAGGCCGTCGGCTCATCCACTTGTGACCTCACCAGGGAAGGGGGCCCTCGGCGTCGAAATAGCCGCCGGTCGGGCCGTCGGGGCCCGTCTGCGCCATGCGCACGATGATCTCGGCGCCCTCCTCGACGGTCTGCGTGCCCGTCCTCCCGTTGAGATCGGTCGCGGTGAAGCCGGGCTCCACGGCGTTGATCCGCATGGCCGGGAACGCCTTCGCGAACTGCACGGTGATCATGTTGACGGTGGCCTTCGACGCCGGATAGGCGACGCCCGGGTAGTGGTACGCGGGAGTGGCCGGGTCACAGACGTTGGTGACCGAGCCGAGGCCGCTGCTGACGTTGACCACGACCGGCGTGGCCGAACGCCCCAGCAGGGGCAGGAAGGCGTGCGTGACGCGGATGACGCCGAAGACGTTCGTCTCGAACGCCGTCCGCATGTCGTCGGCGGTGACGTCCGCGGCGCCGGGCACGCTGTTGTCCTCGCGCCTCGCCTCGATGCCGGCGTTGTTGACCAGTACGTCGAGCCCGCCGTCTGCCTCGACGGTCTTGGCCGCGGCCTGCACGGAGGCCTCGTCGGTGACGTCGAGCTGGACGAAGCGGGCGCCGAGCTGTTCGGCGGCGCGGCGTCCGCGTTCGGCGTCCCGGGCGCCGATGTAGACGGTGTGGCCTGCGGCGATGAGCCGGCGGGCGGTCTCGAAGCCCAGCCCCTTGTTCGCTCCGGTGATCAGGGTTGTTGTCATGCGTCCAGGTTCCGGCGCGACGCCGCGGACAGCCAGGAGACCCTTCTTCCTGGGACTCCCAGTACCAGGCAGGTACCCGGCCGACAGTGGTCGTCGTGGTGTTCACTGGGGGCATGACGGCGACGGAACTCGGGCAGGCGCTACGGCGCTGGCGCGACCGGGTCTCCCCCGACACGGCCGGGCTGCCGTCCGGCGGACAGCGGCGCGCGGCGGGGTTGCGGCGCGAGGAGCTGGCCCTGCTGGCCGGGATCTCGGTCGACTACGTCACGCGCCTCGAACAGGGCCGGGCATCCAACCCGTCCGGGCAGGTCGTCGAGGCCCTGGCCCGGGCGCTGCGCCTGTCGGGGGACGAGCGGGCGTACTTGTTCCGGCTGGCCGGGCTGGTGCCCCCGGGGCCCGAGATGCCCGGGTACATCACGCCCGGCGTCCAGCGGTTGCTGGACAGACTGGTGGACACTCCCGTCGGTGTCTCCGACGCCGCCATGACGCTGCTGCTGGCCAACCCGATGTACGCGGCGCTGATGGGCGATCAGTCGGTCTTGCGCGGCTTCGAACGCAACGGCGTGTGGCGCAACTTCCTCGGCGCGCCCACCCGGGTCCGGCACACACCGGAGGAGCGGCGCGCCTTCGAGGTGGGCATGGTCTGCGAACTGCGCGCGACCTCCGCACGGTATCCCGCGGACCGTCAACTACGCCGTCTGATCGCGGAGTTGCACGCCGGGAGTGAGCGGTTCGCCGAGCTGTGGGACGCGGGCGTCGTCGGCCGCCTCGAGGCCTCGCGCAAGACGATCGAGCATCCGCAGGTGGGCCTGCTGACGCTGGACTGCGACCTGCTCCGGGTGGAGGGCAACGACCTGCACATCCTCGTCTACTCGGCCGAGCCGGGCAGCGAGGCCGCCGAGAAGCTGGGGCTGCTGTCCGTGGTGGGCACCCAGAGACTGGTCGAGCAGTAGGGCCTACTGGGCCTACTCCGGACGCACCCTCACCGGCGAGGAGTGAAGATTCCCGCGCTGCGCCGGCCAAGCGGGCCGTCAACCAGACCCCAGGACGTGCAGGCTTCGCCGCGGTCCAATCGGTGTTCGACGTTCAGCAGACCGGGCACGGCGACGCGCTCGGCGTGCCCAACTCCCAGATGTGGCAGTGACCTTCGACCCCACGCGCCGAGAATGCGGTTCTCTTCCCGTGACAACGTTCCTTTCCACAACGCTGTTCCTGCGCCCACCGTGGAAAGCCGCCCGACCCGCCGCAACCGCTCCGGAAGGTGCCCCGTCCTGAACCTCGGCGGGGCAGCGCTGACCAGCGTCTTTCCTCGGCCGCGCGGCCGGTTTCGGCAGGAGCGGCACGTTCGCCCGTCAAGGTGCGCCGTAGAGCGCTCACGGGGTAGGGATGTGCCGTGGACATCGACGAGGGGCTGATGCTCCGTCCGGACGGGCGGCCGGGGAATCCCGTGCGGTACCTGGTTCTCGACGACTGGCACCGCGCCGATCCGAGCAGTGTCGCGGCCGCCGCAGCCCGGGTGGCCGACTCCCTGTCGCCGACCGTGGGCATGGCGACCCGGCGGCCGCCGGACCGGCTGCGTCCGCTGTTGGACGCCCTGACCCTGACGTTGGCCGCACCGGACGTCGAAGCCGACGCCGCCGCCGACGCCCGGCAGCTGGTGTCCGTGGAGGATCCGCGGAAAGCGTTCGACGAGCTGGCCGACATCGTCGAGCATCACCCCCAAGCAAGCATCGCCCTGGGGCAGTTGCTGCGTCAGACGCCGTCGCTCGGCACGCTGCAGGGCCTGGCGGCCGAGGCCGCGGCGTACTCGATGCTGCTCGGCGGGACCGAGTTCGCGGCCTGGCTCGACGGGCGGGGGACGGCCCGTCCCGGCCGAGGCCAGGTCCGCGCTGGTGAAGGACGCCGCGTTCCCCAAGCACATGGGCCGCCCGGAGGAGTACGCCAAACTGGTGCTCGCCGTGGTCGACAACCCCATGCTCAACGGGCAGTGTCTGCGCCTGGACGCGTGGCAGCGCTTCGCGCCCCGATGAGCCGCCCTTCGCGAAAAGGGCCGGAAAACAGTACCCCCAACACGACATTTCAGCCCGGCCGACGTGTCTGACGTGCGCGGCGGCGTCAGGACGGCCACATATGCTGAGGATACGCAATGCCTTCTGAGGAGTTGGCCGCATGGCGACTGCCGCCGACCTCGAACCCGCCGACGGCGAGCGGGAGTCGGACCTCGCCGCGAGCGGGAGCGACGCCCCGGTCGGCAAGCTCGCCGCGCAGATCGCGCACCGTATCGAGGCGGACGTGATGCGCCGGGGCTGGCCCGTCGACGAGTCGCTCGGGTCCGAGCTGGAACTGCGCGGGCGCTTCTCGGTGAGCCGTTCGGTGCTGCGCGAGGCGGTGCGGCTGGTCGAGCACCACCAGGTCGCCCGGATGCGCCGGGGACCGGGCGGCGGTCTGATCGTCTGCGCTCCCGACGCGGGCCCGGCCACCCGGTCCATCGTGATCTACCTCGAATACGTCGGCACGAGCGTCACCGACCTGCTCCACGCCCGCCTCCTGCTCGAACCGATCGCCGCGGGACTGGCCGCCGACCGGATCACCGAGGAGGGCATCGAGACGCTGCGCGCCACCCTCGACGACGAGCGCGCGCACCGGGAGGACCTGGGCGTCGAGTCGCACGACCCGCTGCACCCGGTGCTCGGCAGACTCTCGGGGAATCCGGTGCTGCACCTCTTCATCGACGTGCTCACCCGCCTCACCGCGCGGTACGCGCACACCTCCCGCCGGATCGCCCGGGCGGAGGTGGTGGCCTCCGCGGAGGAGTCGTACGAGGCGCATCAGGCGATCGTCGACGCCGTGGTGGCCGGCGACGGTGCCCGTGCCCAGACGGCGCTCACCGCACACCTGGAATGGGTGGCCGCCTGGATCGAGAAGCACCGGGTACGCCGCACGCGGATCACGGGCAACGTGATCGAGCCCGAGGTGGCCGAGGGCCCGCGGGCCAAGCTGGCCGAGGTCGTCGCCTCCTGGATCCACGACGACATCGCCGCGCGCGGCTGGCAGGTCGGCTCGGTGCTCGGCTCGGAGGCCGATCTGCTCGCCCGCTACGGCATCAGCCGGGCGGTGCTGCGTGAGGCCGTGCGGCTGCTGGAGTACCACGCGGTGGCCCGGATGCGCCGCGGCCCCGGCGGCGGGCTCATCGTCACCGAACCGGAGCCGCAGGCCAGCATCGACACCATGGCGCTCTTCCTCGAGTACCAGGGCGTCACGGCCGACGATCTGCGGACCGTGCGCGACGCCCTCGAACTCGGCACCGTCGCCCGGGTGACCGCCCGGCACGCCGAGGGCGACCAGGAGGTGGCCGAGCGCCTGGCCGCGGCCGTCCGGTGGACCACCGAGGGCCGGGCCGACGATCCGCGCAAGGCCGACCTGTTCCACTCCGAGCTGGCCGAGCTGTCCGGCAATCCCGTGCTGTCGCTGTTCCTCGGCATCATCACCGAGCTGTTCCGCAGGCACGCGGACGGACAGGACCGGCAGTTGCCGGGCGACGCGGCGGCCGAAGAGGTCCGGCACGTGCACCAGCGCATCCTCGACGCGATCCTCGCGTCGGACTCCGGGGTCGCCCGGCACCGGATGCGACGTCATCTGGACGCGCTCGTTCCCTGGTGGCACTGACCGACCGCGTGCCTGCGGAACAGTTCGGTGGCTCTGACCGACCGGTGGCCGTGCCCGCTCAGTCGGTGACGCTGAACCGGGCCAGTTCGTGCGCCACCATGCCGGGCAGGTCCGGGGCGGGAGGCGCCGGCAGTTCCACGGCGTGCTCCCGGGTCGGCAGGAGTACGACCGCCGTGCCGGGCGTGGTCACCTCGCCCCGCTGGTTCTCGCAGCGCACCGCCAGATGCACCTCGGCCCGGCCGTCGACCTGCTTCTTGTCCACGGCCTCGCCGCGCACCCAGGTGGTGTGCCCAGGTAGTTGAACTTGCGGTGCTCGCAGCGCAGTTTCCACAGCCACCCGTCGTCGCCGATCCAGTCGGTGAGCAGAAGGCCGTCGGGAATCGGGCGCAGTGCCGCGAGGGGCGCCACGACCTGCTCGGCGAACGCGCCGCTGAGCACCGCCCCGGCCACCGGTGAACCCACCGCGGGCCCGGACACCCCGGGCCCCAGCCCGGTGACGACACCCGCGAACTCACTGCTGGGCGTGAAGGGCAGGGGCGCCGAGACCTGGTAGCGGTCCGCCGCGATGAGCACGTCGGGGTAGTTGACCGCCGCGGCGTGCACCCGGACCAGGAATCGCGGCAACCTTTCCCGGAGCGGTGACGACTGGTAGGTGACGCGCTCCACGAACTGCCGAACGAAGGTCACCACGTGAGTCAAAGAGCAGCCCTGCACCGCCGGTCACGGCGCGGGAGAACGAACCGCCGTACTGTTCTGATCAGCGTGGTGGCCACCGCTTTGGTCGGCGGCGCGATCACCGGCGGCATCCTGATGGGGTCATCGGACTCGGGGCCGGAGGCCGGCACCTACCGGCTGGTGAACGTCGCCGACGACCAGTGCCTGGCCGTACCGTCCGCCGCCACGGCGAGCGACGTCCAGCTGAACGAGGCGCCCTGCGACAGCGCCGCCGACCGGACCTGGCAACTGGCCTCCTCCGACGGCGGGTTCACCGTCAAGGCCGCGCACAGCGGACTGTGCGCCGGGGTGGAGAACGCGTCGAAGTCGGCGGGCCGGGCGGTACAGCAGCAGACCTGCGACGACACCGCCTCGCAGGTGTGGGAGCCGAAGCAGGCGGGGAGCGCGTACCACTTGGTCAACGCCGAGAGCGGCAAGTGCCTGGCCATCAAGGCCCGCCGGGCGCGGCAGGACTCCTGCGACGAGGCGAGCAGCAAGAGCTGGACGCTGAAGGCGGTCAAGGGCTGGTCCTCGCCGACCGCTTCGGCCTCGCCCTCACCGTCGCGCTCGACAGCGTCCCCGTCCCCTTCCCCGTCCGCGTCACCGTCGGTATCGGTATCGGTATCGGCCTCGGCTTCACCGAGCAAGTCCACATCCGCTTCCGCCTCCGCGCCCCCGTCCCCCGTCTCCGCCCTCGGCTCCTGGCCCACCACCACCGGGGGCAGGCCGGTGACCTCCACCATCCAGGTCTCCGGCAGCTACGACGGCGGCCTGCGACGCTACTACGGCTCGGGCGCACTGGGCGGCGACGGCCAGGACGAGGACCAGGACCCGGTCTTCGAGCTCGCCGACGGAGCCGTCCTGAAGAACGTCGTCCTCGGCGCGCCGGCCGCCGACGGCGTGCACTGTCTGGGCAGCTGCACCCTGCAGAACGTGTGGTGGCAGGACGTCGGCGAGGACGCGGCCACCTTCAAGGGCACGTCTCCCTCGGCCAGGTACCTCGTGGTCGGCGGCGGCGCGCGGAAGGCGGACGACAAGGTCTTCCAGCACAACGGTGCCGGCACGCTGACGATCAGGACCTTCCAGGTCGCCGAGTTCGGCAAGCTGTACCGCTCGTGCGGCAACTGCGACACGCAGTACGAGCGCCACGTCGTCATCGACAACGTCAGGGTGACCGGCCCCGGGAAGGTACTGGCCGGCGTCAACGCCAACTACGGGGACACCGCCACCCTCTCCGGTGTGACGATCGTCGGTGACAGCGGCAGGGACATCACCGTCTGCGAGCGCTTCCAGGGCAACACCAGCGGCGCGGAGCCCGACAAGATCGGCAGCGGTCCGGACGGCACGTACTGCCGCTACAGCGCATCGGGCATCACCTACAAGTGACCCGGGGCCGCGTTCCTGTGAGGCTCGGTGTTATGGCCATGCAATCGAAAAGCTGTGGCTAGACTCGCGCCCCATGCGTACCTCCTGTCCCGTCAGGCAGTCGAAGAAGACGTCCCCTCGCACCGCGCGCCCCGACGCGCACGACTGGAGAAGAAAGGCCCGGAACGCGGCCTGTCGGGGCGACCGGGCGTGCCTCAACTCGCCTGAGGCAGACGCCACTTGCGACCCGCTCGGCGCGTCGGCCGAAAGGGGGGACGAGGTCCCGTGAAGGCTCGGCACAAGCAGTCCCGCGACCCGCGCGGACACTGGCTGTTACTGATCCTCGTCCTCCCCGGGATGTTCGCGGCCCTGCTCTTCGAGGGCTGGACCAACCACGAGGTCGACGCGGCGACGACCCGGTCCGCCTGCACCTCGCCCGCCCCCGATGCCGTGGCGGGCGGCGGCCCGGTGGTGGGCATCAACCGCAACGGCATACAGACCGGCTCGATGCCCGCCCGCACCGTCGCGCTCACCTTCGACGGCGGCCCCGACCCCGTGTGGACCCCGCGCCTGCTCGACCTGCTGCGTCGGCACCAGGCGCGCGCCACCTTCTTCCTCTTCGGCTCCCAGGCGGCCCGCCATCCGGACCTGGTACGGCGCATCCGGGACGAGGGGCACGAGATCGGCTCGAACACCTACACCGGTGGCGCCCTGGGCGAGGCGTCGCCCGTCCGTTTCTCGGCCGAACTGGACCTGACGCAGAGTGCGTTGGCGGGGACCGCGGGTCTGCGCACCAATCTGCTGCGGATGCCGCGTACCACCTCGCCGGACACCCTGTGCGGCCGCGAGTGGCAGGCGGCACGGCGTGCCACCGCCGAGGGCTATGTGCTCGTCGCCGCCGACAAGGCGTCCCGGAAGCCGGCGCAGGGCCTGGTCCGGCAGCTCAGCCAGACGGCGACCGCCTACCGGGAGGCGAAGAAGCTGCTCGAGAACCGTGGCGTCGACCGCTTCACCACCGTCTCGGCGGGTCTCCGGCTCACCCCGTACGCGCCGGTGTCGGCCCTCGACCGGTGGGGTGGCACCGCCCTGGTCCGGGCCACCGCCGTCGGGCGGGCGTTCTCGAACGCCATGACCTGGACGCTGGGCATCGCGGGCGCTCTCGGGGTGCTGCGCCTGCTGCTGCTCGCCGTCTTCGCGCGTGCCCACGTCCGGCGTCTGGAGCGCTCCCGGCCGGGCGCGCCCTGGCTGCGGGAGGTGACGGAACCGGTGACGGTGCTCGTGCCCGCCTACAACGAGGAGGCCGGGATCGAGTCCACCGTCCTCTCCCTGCTGGCCTGTGACTACCCCGAGCTGCAGATCATCGTGGTCGACGACGGCTCGACGGACCGTACGGCCGAGCTCGCCGAGGGGATCGGCGATCCGCGCGTGCTGGTGATCCGCAAACCCAACGGGGGCAAGGCGGCCGCCCTCAACACCGGCCTGGCCCAGGCGAGTTACGACATCGTGGTCATGGTGGACGCCGACACCGTCTTCGAACCGGATGCCATCCACCATCTCGTCCAGCCGCTCGCGCACCCGGCCGTCGGCGCGGTCAGCGGCAACACCAAGGTCGGCAACCGGCGGGGCCTGCTGGCCAAGTGGCAGCATCTCGAGTACTGCTTCGGCTTCAATCTCGACCGCCGCATGTTCGAGGTGCTGGAGTGCATGACCACCGTCCCCGGTGCCATCGGCGCCTTCCGCCGGAACGCGCTGGTGGGCGTCGGCGGGGTCAGCGACGACACCCTCGCCGAGGACACCGACCTCACCATGGCGCTGTGGCGGGCGGGCTGGCGGGTGCTCTACGAGGAGTCCGCCGTCGCCTGGACCGAAGTGCCCACCTCGCTGCGCCAGTTGTGGAGGCAGCGCTACCGCTGGTGCTACGGCACCATCCAGGCCATGTGGAAGCACCGCCGTGCCGTGGTGGAGGTGGGCGTGGCCGGGCGCTTCGGCCGGCGCGGACTGACGTATCTCGCGCTCTTCCAGGTGGTCCTGCCGCTGCTCGCGCCGGTCATCGACGTGTTCGCCCTGTACGGCGTGCTGTTCCTCGACCCACTGAGCGCGGCCGCGGTGTGGTTCGCCTTCCTGGGCGTGCAACTGGTCTGTGCCGGTTACGCGTTGAAGCTCGACGGGGAGCGGAAGCGGGCCCTGTGGTCGATGCCCTTCCAGCTCTTCGTCTACCGGCAGCTGATGTATCTCGTCGTCATCCAGTCCGTGGTCGCCGCCCTGCTGGGCAGCAGGTTGACCTGGCAGCGCATGAAGCGTTCCGGTACGGCCGCTGAACAGATCGGTGGCCCCGCCCCGTATAAGAGCGTGCCGACGAGGTGATCCCGATGTGGTGAGGGACTGAGCAGGCTGATGAGTGACGGGACCGACCGCCCGGCGGGCCACTACGACCGAAGCAGTGGGGTGGCCGAGCCGCCGCGCGTCGCCGCGGGCCGGGCGGCGCGCGGGAACGGGGCCCTGCCCACGACCCGTACGGCACCGCTGCCGGGCATGCCCTCCCCCGCCACGCCGGGCCGCACGGGCCACGGACGGCGGCCCCCCGGCGAGGCGGGCGGCCGCCGTCATCCCAAGCCGCGGCCTACCCGGCGCCGTAGGATCGTGCGGCTGACGGTCCTCGTGGTCGGTGCGCTGCTCGCTTCGTCCGTCGGTACGTACGTGTGGGCCGACACCGAGCTGGACCAGGAGGTCGACCTCGGCGCGCTCCCGGACCGCCCGGCGGACGGGCGGGGGACCAACTACCTGATCGTGGGCTCCGACAGCCGCGCCGGGCTGTCCGAGCAGGCGCGGAAGGATCTGCGCACCGGCACGGCCGAGGGCCGCCGCACCGACTCGATGATCCTGCTGCACACCGGCGCGAACGGCACCACGATGCTGAGCCTGCCGCGCGACTCGTGGGTGACCGTCCCGCCGTACGTCCGCCCCGAGACCGGCCGGAGTTATCGCGCCGAGCCGGACAAGTTGAACGCCGCGTTCTCCCTCGGCGGCCCCGACCTGCTCGTCCGGGCCGTGGAGCGCAACACCGGGCTGCGCATCGACCACTACGCGGAGATCGGCTTCGCGGGCTTCGTCGGTGTGGTGGACGCGGTCGGCGGTGTGGACCTGTGTCTGGACCGGGCCGTCAAGGACGAGAAGTCGGGCGCGGACCTGCCGAAGGGCTGCCAGACCCTCGACGGCGCCGAGGCGCTGGCGTTCGTCCGGCAGCGCAAACAGGAAGCCCAGGGCGACCTGGGCCGTACCCGCAACCAGCAGAAGTTCCTGACCGCGCTGGCCAAGAAGGCCGTCACGCCGAAGACACTCCTCAACCCGGCCAAGTCCTTCCCCACCCTCGGCGCGGGCCTCGACACGCTCGTGGTGGACAAGGACACGGACCTACCGGATCTCATGTCGCTGTTCCGGGCGATGCAGGGTGTCACGGCGGGCGGCGGCAGGCAGCTCAACGTGCCCGTCTCCGACCCCGCTCTCGCCACCTCCAAGGGCAGCGCCGTGAAGTGGGACGACAGCCGGGCACGGAAACTCTTCGCGGAACTGCGCGACGACCGGCCGGTGACTCTCCCGCAGGGGAGCTGACATCGACCGGTCGCGGATGCGTCAGGCCGGCTGTGCGGCGGAGTGCCCTGCCAGGGCGAGAGCCTCGGGGAGGTGGGGGTAGGCGGCCGCCCGGTGCTGGAAGGACAGGATCTTCGGGTTCCGTACGACGCCGTCGCGGATCTCGATGGCCTTGCTCACCGTGGCGTCGGCCTCCCAGGCCGCGGGGCCGCTCATGACCTTGCGCAGGTAGGGAAGGAGCGCCTCGCTGATCTCCCAGGTGGCCGAGTTCCACAGGTGGGACGGGCTGTGGTCCACCGCGTAGTAGTGACAGCCCGGCCCGACCCTGGACATCGGCTCGCCGAAGGTGCTCGGCTCGGCCCATTCGAAGCCCATGCCCTCGTCGCACGAGACGTCGACGAAGAAGGTCCCCGGCCGGAACAGGGCGAGGTCCTCTTCGGTGACGAACATCAGCGGCGCGTCGGTGTCCTGCAGGACACAGTTGACGATGATGTCGAACCCGGCCAGATACTCCGCCATCGGCACGGAACCGGCCGCGGTGACGGCCCGCAGGCGCGACGGATCGTCCTCCTGCTCCTCGAAGTGGCCCATCACGACCGACGGCATCGGCGAGGCCACCGCCGCCGCGGCGCGCTGGGTGAGCACCGTGACGTCGGACACGCCCATGGCGCCCAGTCCCGTGACCGCTCCGCGCGCCGTGGCACCGAAGCTGATGACCACCGCGCGCAGGCGGCGACCGTAGCTGCCGGTCAGTCCGCCGAGCTGCAGGGCGTGCAGCACCGAGCAGTAGCCGGCGAGCTCGTTGTTCTTGTGGAACACATGGACGCTGAAGGCGCCCGTGGAGGTCCAGTGGTTCATGGCCTCCCAGGCGATGAGGGTGAGCCGTCGGTCGATGCCGATCTGGGTCATCCTCTCGTCCTGCACGCAGTGCGGCCAGCCCCACAGCACCTGGCCCTCGCGCAGTGCGGCGGCGTCCTCGTGCATGGGCTTGGGCAGCAGCAGTACGTCGCACTCGGCGAGGAGTTGCTCACGGGAACGCAGACCCGCCACCAGCGGCCGCAGCGCGTCGTCGGCGACGCCGAACCGGTCGCCGTAGCCCTGCTCGAGGAAGATTTTCTCGCGTACGTCCGGGTCGATCCGGTCGAGGTGGGCGGGGTGCAACGGCAGCCGGAACTCGTTTTCCTTGCGGGAGGAGGCGAGTACTCCGAGGCTCAAAAGGCTCATGCGCTTCCTCATCATCCCGAGGGCGACGCCGTGACGGATGACGGCATACGAAGTGCGCTCGGTGCCTCAACCGTACTCCCGTCCGGCCCCCGAAGCCGACCGTCAGGGCGTCGCCGGACCCCGCCCCGCCGCGACCGGGAACCTTGCCGGCGTCCCGGACGTTGAGAGCAGTGGTTGTAGTTGAAGTTTGCGAACGTGGAAGCGCCCGCGGAGTTCTGACAGCGGGCGTTTCGTCGTTTCTGGGGTTTTCTTCGACGGCTGGCGACCAGCAGCCCGCAATCGCGCGAGCGCGCGTTCTGCGACCTTTCGCCATCTCGAAGGAGACATCGCATGACTCGAGGCACCCAGGGAACCCAGGGCCCCAGGGGCCTGCACGCGGACCGGGTCCGCGCGCTCTGAGGTCACGTTCCGAGGCAGGCCCGCGCCGCGGGCCTGCCTTGCGCTGCCTCCCTACGGGCCACCCGCAGCCGGCGCCCTGCCCCCGCGCCGTCGACACCGGCCCGCGTTCTCCCCGAAAGGAAAACTGTGACCACTGAAATCATCAACCGGGGCATCGAACCGGCGGATCCCACCGGGACCCCCGAACCCGCGCCCGGCAGCCGGGGCAGCGACTACGCCGTGCTGTCCCGCGAGGTGCGACAGAGCGGGCTGTTGAAACGGCGCCCGGGCTACTACTCCGTGAAGGTCGGGGGGAACCTGCTCCTGCTGGCCGCCGGGTGGACCGCGTTCGCCCTGATCGGGGAGTCCTGGTGGCAGCTGCTGACCGCCGCCTTCCTCGCGGTGATGTTCACCCAGACCGGGTTCATCGGCCATGACGCCGGGCACCAGCAGATCGCCGCCTCCAAGCGGGTCAACAACCTGCTCGGCCGCGTGCACGCCGACCTGCTGATCGGCCTCAGCTACGGCTGGTGGATCGCCAAGCACAACCGGCACCACTCCCACCCCAACCACGTCGACCGCGACCCGGACATCGCCGACGGCGCGATCGCCTTCACCCAGGACCACGCCCGCGTCCGCAGCGGAGCGTATGCCTGGCTGGCCCGTCACCAGGCCTGGCTGTTCTTCCCGATGCTGCTCCTGGAAGGGCTCGCCCTGCACGTCGCCGGTGTGAAGGCGCTGTTCGACGGCACCGGTGCCCGCGCCTCCCGGATGACCAAGGTGGCCCAGGCGAGCCTGCTGACGGCGCATCTCGTCGGCTATCTCACCGCCGTGTTCTGGGTCCTGCCTCCCGTCCAGGCCGTGTGCTTCCTGCTGGTGCACCAGGGACTGTTCGGGCTGTACATGGGGTGCTCCTTCGCCCCCAACCACAAGGGCATGCCCATCTTCGCCAAGGACGACAAGATCGACTTCCTGCGTCGGCAGGTACTGACCTCACGCAACATCCGTGGCGGCCGGTTCACCGACTTCGCGCTCGGCGGGCTGAACTACCAGGTCGAACACCACCTGTTCCCGTCCATGCCGCGCCCCAGCCTGCGCCATGCCCAGGAGATCGTGCGCACGTTCTGCGCCCGGCACGGCGTCGCCTACCACGAGACCGGGCTCCTCGGCTCCTACGCCCAGGTGCTGCGGCACCTCCACACGGTCGGCGGCCCGCTCCGCCGCCCGGAGCTGGAGTACTGACCGGCCCCTTGCCGCGCCTATCGAATATCGATAGATTCCCATCGTGCCTCGATCGAAGGAGAGACGATGGGAAAGCTGCCCGTGCTGGCGCTGCGAGCCGTGCTCGTGGCGCTGCTCGCCGGTTCGTTGTTCGTACAGACAGTGATGGTGCCGCTGCTGGCCCAGGACCTGGACGGGCTCAACGCGGACTACGCCTACCTGCGGACCCCGTTCCTCGTGATCACGGTCCTGGGGATCGTGACGGTCCAGGTGGTCCTGGTCTGCGTGTGGCGGCTGGTGACGATGGTGCGACGAGGGACGGTGTTCTCCCACGCCGCCTTCCGGTACGTGCACATCGTGACCGGCGCGATGGTGGCGGCCGCGCTCCTGGCCTTCGCGCTCGGAGTGGTCCTGGCGCCGGGCGAGGCCGTGGCCCCGGGCGTGGTGCTCCTGCTGGGCGGCGTCGCCCTGGCGATCCTGGGGGTCGCGCTCATCGTGCTCGTCCTGCGGATGCTGCTCGCCCAGGCCGTCGCGCGCGACGTCGAGGCGACGCAGATGCAGGCCGAGCTGTCCGAGGTGATCTGATGCCGATCACCGTCGACATCGACGTGATGCTGGCCAAGCGCAAGATGTCCGTGGGCGAACTCGCGGACCGCGTCGGAATCACCCCCGCCAACCTCGCTGTGCTCAAGAACGGCCGCGCCAAGGCGGTGCGCTTCACGACACTCGCCGCGCTCTGCGAGGTACTCGAGTGCCAGCCGGGAGACCTGCTGCGCTGGGAGACCGAGGGCGCCACGGACGGGTGACGGCCACCGCCCGGGATCCTTGCCGTCACGGAGCGACGAGGACCCTCAGCGCCTCCTGCTCGTCCATGGCCCGGTACCCCTCGGGTGCTTGCTCCAAGGCAACGGTGCGGTCGAAGACGCTACCCGGCTCGACGGTGCCGTCCAGGACCGCGGGCAGCGGCTCGTCGATGCAGGCGCGCACCGGCGCGGGACCACCGGTCAGGGTGACGTTCGGGCCGAAGAGACGGCCGAAGCCGACGGGCGCGTCCTCGCACCGCGGGACACCGACCCGGCTGATCACTCCCCCCGGCCCTGCTGACCGCGCTCGGGGATGACGTCGGTGGCGCCGAAGCAACGGCCGAGATCGGTACGGTCCCGGTGCCGGCCCATGACGTCGAGTCTCACCGCGTCGGGGGCGGGACCGCCGCGCACCCCGGTGTCGGTCGCGTCGACGGCGGCCATGTCGTGCGGCAGTTCGGCCTCGCGCGGCGCGCCGAGTTCGAGGCCGATCAGGTACGTCTCCCGGCCCCGTCAGGAGTCGAGGTCGTCGGCGAAGTGCCGGAACCCCTGCCTGTCGCGGTGGATGCCCCACAAGGTGTCCGCCAGTACGGCCGGGTCCTTGCGGTGGTGGCCGGGGACGATCGCGCCGGGGATGATCAGCTGTGCGACGTGGATGCCCTCGGGGGCGAGCGTGTCGTGCAGCAGCCGGCCGTAGGCGCTCTCGGCGGCGAAGGCGATCGAGGTGCCCGCACGGTCGGGGTGCGGGACGACGGCGGTGCCGCCGTTGACGAACAGGACGGTGCCGCGGCCGAGCGCCCGCAGGTCCGGCAGCACCTGCCGTACGGCGGCGACCGGGCCGTGGACGGAGAACGCGAGGGGACCGACGAGGTCCGCCGGGGTGGTCTCCAGCACGGGCCGCATGAAGTCCCGGTGCGGGACCGGGCTGTACTGGAGGATCTCGATCGGGCCCAGGGTGGCGTGCGCCGCGTCCAGGGCGGCCTGAAGGGCATCCGGGTCGCGTACGTCGGCGACGAAGCCGCGCGCCGTGACGCCGTCGCGCAGGAGGTCGCCGGCCAGGGTGTCCAACCGCCCCTGGTCACGGGCGATCAGCGCAATGTCGTGGCCCTCGCGGCCGAACCGACGGGCGACCGCGGCGCCGAGGCCCGGTCCCGCTCCGATGATGGCCATGGTGGTCATGAGGCGTCCTTGAGGGTGAGGGTGTCGATGACGAAGCGGTGGCGCATGTCGGAGGCGAGGGCGCGCTCGTACGCCTCGTTGATCCTCTCGGCGGGATGACCTCCGCTTCGGCGCCCACACCGTACTCGGCGCAGAGGTCGAGCAGCTCCCGGGTGGTGCGGACACCGCCGATCTGCGAGTCGAGCGGCGAGCAGGTGGTCACGCCGGCGCACAGCAGCGGGGCCGCCTCGTCGAGGCCCCTCACTCCGGGGGGACTCGGTTACGGATGTGTTCCGAACTCTTGACGGCCGTCGTATGACTGCGTAGACATGACAGCGCAGTCAGACAGACGGCGTCTGACATCATTGGGCTCGATCGTGCGGCCGTCGGGAGGCGTGATGACGCGAGGGACAGGGCGGGACCAAAGCCCCGTGGCGCCGCGCAGCGTGGACGTGGCCCGGCTGGCCGGGGTCTCGCAGAAGACGGTGTCGCGGGTCTTCAACGACGAGCCGTACGTCTCCACCGAGGTGCGCCGGCGCGTCCTCGAAGCCGCCGAACAGCTCGGCTACCGCCGCAACAACGCCGCCCGCGCGCTGGCTTCCGGACGGACCCGCTCGATCGGCGTGGTCACGCTGGGCACGGCCCTGTACGGACCCGCCTCGCTGCTCATAGGGGTCGAGCGGGTCGTCCGGGACACGGGCTACGCGCTCCGCGTGGTCAACACCATGGAAGGCGACCCGGCGGGCCTCGCCGGCGCCGTCGACTCGCTCCTCGACCAGGGCGTGGACGGCATCGTCATCTCCGAGCCGATCGAGGAGGAAGGCGCCGAAGGAGACCTCTCGGTCCCCGTCAACGTCCCGGTGCTGGTCCTCGGCGCGCCCCCGCCGTTCACGGCCTCCACCGTGCTGTACGGGGCGGGCGGCGCCGACCTGATGGCCCAGGCGGCCGTCGAGCATCTGCTGGACCTGGGACACCCGACCGTTCATCATCTCGCCGGTCCCCAGCGGTGGTACGCCGCCAAGGACCGTCTCGCGGGCTGGCGGGCGGCGCTGGCCGCCCACGGCAGGGACGAACCGCCGGTGATCGAGGGCGACTGGTCGGCCGCCTCCGGCTACGCGGCGGGCCGGGAACTGGCCGCCGACCCCGAGGTGACGGCGGTGTTCGCCGCGAACGACGACATGGCCATCGGCCTGATCCGCGCGCTGGCGGAAGCCGGCCGGCGCGTGCCGGAGGACGTCAGCGTGGTCGGCTTCGACGACATCCCGGTCGCCGCCTATGTGACTCCTCCGCTGACCACGGTGCGGCAGCAGTTCGACATCGCGGCGCAGGAGGGGCTCAAGCGCCTCGTGCACGCCATCGAGAACCCGCAGGCACAGGCTCTGCCGGCGAGCGACCCACCGGTCCACCTCGTCGTCCGTGCCTCGACCCAGCCCCCGCCGCCCCGGCGCCCCCCGGGACATCGACGACATACCGCCTCCCGCCCCCGTGGCGGGCCCTACGAGCCCCCGCTCCCGAACGGAGGTTCGTCCACCCACCACTGAACAGGGCCGACCAGTCCGGGCCACGGAGCTCGGACCGGGCCTGTGACCTCAGGGCGAGCCGCCGAACCGGCCATCGTTCAGCCCTGCTCATCCCGACCGCGTCCCCGCCGCTGCGGACGACCCCGCACCACGGACGACGCGCGCGTTCCCCTTCGCCCGCGGCCCTCGGGCCGCATGCCGCAGCGCTCCGCGGCCCTCCTCTTCCCGCACCTGTGTGCCGCACCTCGGTCGCAGCCCGCGCAGCCGGGCTCACCAACCCGTCGGCCTCGACGCCCAGTCGTCACGTCCGCGCGTTGTCTCCCCTTCGTCATCCCTTGTCCGCACGCCCTCGCCCGGCGTGCTGCCCCCTTCGCCATCGGCGGGAGTTCACCATGCCCATATCCGGATCCTTCGTCAGCCCCTCCTCCATGAACCGTCGGCTCTTCCTCACCGCGACGGGAGCGCTGTCGCTGAGTGCCGCGCTGTCCGCCTGCGGTGGCGGCGGTTCCGACGACTCCTCCGCCGCCACCGACCCGGTCGGCCAGGCCGACATCGACAAGGCGATGAAGACACCGACCGAGCTGACGTTCTGGACCTGGGTCCCGAACATCGCCAAGGAGGTCGCGCTCTTCGAGAAGAAGTACCCGGCCATCAAGGTCAAGGTCGTCAACGCCGGCCAGGGCACCCCGCAGTACACCAAGCTGCGTACGGCATTGAAGGCCGGCAGCGGCGCTCCGGACATGGTGCAGATCGAGTACCAGGCCATCCCGACCTTCACGATCACCAACAGCCTGCTGGACCTGCGCCCCTACGGTGCCTCCGCGCTCAAGGAGCAGTTCGTCGACTGGACATGGGGCCAGGTCAGCGGCAGCGACGGCGAGGTCTGGGCGATCCCCCAGGACACCGGCCCGATGGGCATGCTGTACCGCAAGGACATCTTCGACAAGCACGGCATCGAAGTCCCGGGCACCTGGGACGAGTTCGCCGCTGCGGCGCGCAAGCTCCACAAGGCCGACCCCGACGTGTTTCTCACCAACCTCGCGGCCAACCAGCCGGCCGCCTGGCACGGACTGCAGTGGCAGGCGGGTGCCAAGCCGTACGTCACCTCCGGCAAGAGCGACATCGCCATCAGCGTCGACGACGCGGTTTCCCGGAAGCTCGGCGAGTACTGGGGCGGGCTCGCGAAGGAAGGCGTCATCGGCGTCGAGCCGGACTTCACCGACGCCTGGTACGCCGCGCTCAACAAGGGCAAGTACGCCACCTGGATCACCGCCGCCTGGGGCCCCGTCTTCCTCTCCGGCTCCGCCAAGGACACCGCGGGCAAGTGGCGGGCGGCCCCGCTGCCCCAGTGGGACGCGGCCAAGCCCAGCTCGGGCAACTGGGGCGGCTCGACCACCGCGGTCATCCGCTCGACCAAGAACCCGATCGCGGCGGCGATGTTCGCGCAGTTCCTCAACACCGACCCCGCCAGCGCGAGGATGTTCGCCACCGAGCAGTTCTTCTTCCCGGCGACCAAGTCCCTTCTCACGAGCGCCGAGTTCGTCGGTGAGGCGTCGTCGTTCTACGGCGGCCAGAAGGTCAACGAACTGTTCGCCGGCATCAGTTCCACGGTCAACGCCTCCTTCCAGTGGCCGCCGTTCCTCGACCAGGCGGCCACCGACTGGACCGAGACGGTCGGCAAGTCCCTCGCCGACAAGACCGACACGGTCCGTGCGCTCGGCAGCTGGCAGTCGCGGCTGACCACGTACGCCAAGGGCCAGGGCTTCACCGTCAAGGGGGGCTGAGATGGCCGTCACCACCGCGACCTCCGCCAAGGGGAAGCGCCGTGCGGCAGGGCCGTTGTTCGTCGCGCCGTTCATGGTGCTCTTCCTCCTGCTCTTCCTGGCCCCGCTCGGCTATGCCGCCTACCTCAGCCTGTTCCAGGAACGCCTCATCGGCGGAACGGCGTTCGTCGGGCTGGACAACTACGTCAAGGCCGTCCAGGACCCGCTGCTCATCCACGGCGTCGGACGCGTCGCGCTGTTCTTCGTGATCCAGGTCCCGGTGATGCTGCTGCTGGCGCTGCTGTTCGCCCTCGCGCTCGACAGCGGGCTGCTGCGGCTCGCCCGGGTGATCCGGCTGGGCATCTTCGTGCCGTACGCCGTGCCGAGCGTGGTCGCCGCGCTCATGTGGGGCTATCTGTACGGTCCGGACTTCGGCCCGTTCGCCCAGCTGAGCCGGAACCTGGACCTGCCGGTCCCCGACTTCCTCAGCGAGGGCTGGATGCTCAGCAGTCTGGCGAACATCGTGACCTGGGAGTTCGTCGGCTACAACATGATCATTCTGTACGCCGCGCTGCGCACGATCCCCCCGGAGCTGTACGAGGCGGCCGCGGTGGACGGGGCCGGCGCCTGGCGGACCGCCTGGTCCGTCAAGCTGCCCGCGCTGCGACCCGCGCTCATGCTCACCCTGCTGTTCTCCATCATCGGCAGCTTCCAGCTGTTCAACGAACCGAACCTGCTGATGAAGATCGCCCCGGACGTCATCAGCAGCTCCTACACCGCCAACCTCTACGCCTACTCACTCGCCTTCACCGGCCAGCAGGTCAACTACGCGGCCACGGTGTCCTTCCTCCTCGGCCTCGTCATCGTGATCGCCTCCTACGCCGTCCTGCTCACCGCGAACCGCAGGAGGACCCCGTGACGACGACCGCCCCCGCGGCCCCGATCACCACGGACCGCTCACCCACCAAGCCCCCCGCCAGGCGCGGGCCGTCGTCCTCCCGGCGTCGCAGTACCCCCCTGACGATCGCCATGCTGGCCGTCCTGGCCTACTTCCTGCTCCCGCTGTTCTGGCTGCTGATCGCCTCGACCAAGAGCACCCAGGACCTCTTCAACAGCTTCGGCCTGTGGTTCTCGGACGCCCCGCAGCTGCTGGCCAACATCAAGGAGACCTTCACCCAGGACGACGGGGTCTTCGTGCAGTGGCTGCTCAACACGCTGCTGTACGCCGTCGTGAGCGCCCTCGGTGCCGCCCTGCTCGCGGCCGGGGCCGGATACGGCTTCGCCAAGTTCCGCTTCCGCGGCGACCGGGCCGCCTTCAACCTGGTCCTCGGTGCCGTCATGGTCCCGACCACCGCGCTGGCGATCCCGACCTATCTGCTCTTCGCCGAGGCGGGCCTGGTCAACACCCCCTGGGCGATCATCCTGCCCTCGCTGGTCAATCCGTTCGGCCTCTACCTCATGCGCGTCTACGCCCAGGACGCCGTCCCCGACAGCATCCTGGAGGCCGCCCGCATCGACGGCGCCGGGGAAGCCCGGATCTTCTTCACCATCGCCCTGCGGCTGCTCGCGCCGGGCCTGGTGACGGTCCTGTTGTTCACGCTCGTGGCGACCTGGAACAACTACTTCCTGCCGCTGATCATGCTCAACGACCCGGACCTGTACCCCATCACGGTCGGGCTCTCCTCCTGGGCCGCCCAGGCCCAGAACGGCGGGGCCGGCGCCAGCAGCGACATGCTCGCGCTGGTCGTGACCGGTTCCCTGATCTCGATCCTTCCCCTCGTCGCGGCCTTCCTGCTGCTCCAGCGGTACTGGCAGAGCGGCCTGGCCGCGGGCGGCGTCAAGCAGTAGGGCACGCGGTCCTCACCCCACTCCCCACTCTCTCCGGAGGTTCACTTCATGGCAGTTCTGCCTGCCCGCGTCCTCTTCGGCGCCGCGTACTACCACGAGTACCAGCCCCCTTACGGCACCGACCGCCCCGACGAGCGTCTCAAGACCGACCTGGACCTGATGGCCGACGCGCATGTCACCGTCATCCGGGTCGGCGAGTCGGTGTGGTCGACCTGGGAACCTACGAGCGGACGGTTCGACCTCGACTGGCTCCGGCCGGTCCTCGACGGCGCCCACGAGCGCGGTATCTCCGTCGTCCTCGGCACCCCGACCTACGCCGTCCCGCCGTGGCTGGCCCGCCAGTACCCGGAGATCACGGGCGAGCGGCGCACCGGCGAGCGCATCGGCTGGGGCGCCCGCCAGGAAGTCGACTTCACCCACCCCGCGTTCCGGTTCCACGCCGAGCGGGTCATCCGCAAGATCGTCGCCCGTTACGTCGACCACCCGGCGGTCATCGGCTTCCAGGTCGACAACGAACCGGGCCTGGAACTGTTCCACAACCACGGCGTGTTCCAGCGCTTCACCGACCACCTGCGCGCCAAGTACGGCGACGTGGAGACCCTCAACCGCGAGTGGGGCCTGGTCTACTGGTCCCACCGCCTCTCCACCTGGGCCGACCTGTGGACACCGGACGGCAACGCCCAGCCGCAGTACGACGTCGCCTGGCGGGAGTTCCAGGCCCGCCAGGTCACCGAGTTCATCGGCTGGCAGGCCGACATCGTCCGCGAGTACGCGGGCCCCGAGCAGTTCGTCACCACCTGCATCTCCTACAAGCGCCCCGGAGTGGAGGACGACGAGCTGACCGACCGCCTCGACATCGCCTCCGGCAACCCGTACTACGACATGCAGGACGGCCTCCTGCTCCCCGACCCCACGCCCGACGACCACCGGCAGACCTGGAAGACGACCGGGGTGTGGTCGCTGTACCAGACCGCCGACTGGATGTTCTCCTCGCGCCAGGAGCCGTTCCTGGTCACCGAGACCAACGCCGGCTCGATCGGCTTCCCCTGGGAGAACCGGCCCGCCTACGACGGCCAGTGGCGGCAGGCGGCCTGGGCGCTGGTCGCGCGCGGGGCCCGCATGATCGAGTACTGGCACTGGCACACGCTGCACTTCGGCGCGGAGACCTACTGGGGCGGCATCCTGCCCCACACCGGCCGGCCGGGCCGCACCTACGCCGAACTCGCCCGTCTGGGCGCCGAGTTCGAGGCGGCCGGTCCGCTCGTCGCCGGGCTCGAACCGGACGCGGACATCACGATGGTGTACTCGACGCCGAGCAAGTGGCTCATGCAGAAGTACCCGCCGCTCGCGACACCCGACGGCGAGCCGGACCCGGAGGCCTACCACCGCATCTTCGACCCCCTCTACCGCGGCGCGTTCGACGCCGGCCGCCAGGTGCGCATCGTGCACGCCCGCCAGCTGCACGACCCGCGCGGGGAACGGGAGGGCCTGACACCCGAGGAGGCCGTCGGCCGCCACCCCGTCCTCGTCGTCCCGGCCTTGTACATCGCCGCCGACTCGACGCTCGACTGGCTCGCGGCCTACGCGGAAGCGGGCGGCCACCTGGTCCTCGGCCCGCGCACCGGCTACGCCGACCACGAGGCCCGCGCCCGGCAGGAACCGGCTCCCGGACGGCTGGTGGAGGCCGCGGGTGTCCACTACGACGAGTTCAGCAACCTCGTACGGGAGGTCCCCGTGCGGTCGGAGGCCGGCGGGCCGCTCGACCTGCCCGAGGGGGCGACGGCGACCCGCTGGGCGGACGGCCTCACCGTCACCGACGCCGACGTCCTCGTCACGTACGACCACCCGCACTTCGGCCGCTGGCCCGCGGTCACCACCCGCCGTCACGGCGCGGGCCGCGTCACCTGCGTGGGCACCGTTCCTGGCCGCGACCTCGCCCGGGCACTGGCCGCCTGGATGGCACCGGCGGCCCGCAGCGCGTGGCGGGACCTCCCGGCCTCCGTCACCGCGACGACCGGCACCTCACCCGACGGGCGCCGCGTCCACGTCGTCCACAACTGGAGCTGGGAGCCGGCGAGCGTCCCGGTCCCGGTGGACCTCTCCGACGCCCTGGACGGCACGTCCCTGCCCGGGGGCACGGCGCTGGAGCTCGGCGCCTGGGACGTCCGTGTCCTCGTCTCCTGATCGAACCCCTGTGACCATGGTCGTCCCCCGAGGAGGGGCTATGCAGAGAAGAAGAGTGGGCAAGGCGCTGGGAACGTTCGTGGCGGCATCAGCGATGCTGGCGATACCCGCCTCAAGTGCGCAGGCGTACAACCCGACCGGCGGGATCCTCTACCAGCTCGGAAGCGAACCGTGTCTGAAGGGGCGCGGCAACTGCGCGGTCTACCCGAAGTCGGCGCAGCTGCCGAGCGGACGTCTGGTCGCGTCGTTCGAGAAGTCCACGGTCGTGACGGCGACGGGCAGCGCCGACAGACAGACGCTCCCCGTGTACAAGAGCGACGACCACGGAACCTCGTGGCAGCCGCTGTCCGAGGTCAAGGCGCCGGCGTACCTCTCGAGCGACCCCAAGTACGCGAAGTACACGAGCAACTGGACGAACCCGTACCTCTACACGCTTCCGCAGGACGTCGGGAACCTGAAGCAGGGCACGCTGCTCCTCGCGAGCGTCGTGTCGGGCGACGACTACTACTACAAGGAGCACAAGGCGGCCGACCCGAACTGGACGCCGTCCAACGACGGGGACCGCAAGGACCTGGCGATCGCCCTGTACTCCAGCACCGACCAAGGTGCGACGTGGAACGTCCTCAACATCGTCGCGACGGGCGGCTGGCAGGGCGGCAGTGCGGGCGCGGTCGGCCAGAACATCGCGAACGCCAACACGAACAAGCAGGTGGATCCCCTGTGGGAGCCGTACCTGATGGTCTACAAGGGCAAACTCGTCTGCTACTACTCCGATGAGAACGACTACATCGGCTTCAACTCCACCACCGGCGTGCCCACGCTGGACCCGGCGAACGACACTGCGCCCGACTCGCACGGCCAGATCCTCGCCCACAGGACCTGGGACGGCCGCAGCGCCCAGTGGAGCTCCCCCGTCCTCGACATCGCCGGACTGACCCAGAACATGGGAGGCGGCAAGACGGAGATCGGCGGCGGCCGGCCGGGCATGACGAACGTCGTGCGCACGACGGACGGCAAGTGGATGCTCCCCTTCGAGTACTGGGCCGGCGGAGCCAACACCAGGTACGTGCTCGCCGACAGCCCGTTGGAGTTCTACCGGGGCTCCGCCACCGGAACGGACGTCGGCTCTCTGCCGGTCGCCACCGGCTCCCGTCCCCTCTCGGGGGGCGGCAGTCCGGTCATCATCCGGCTTCCCGGCGGGCGCCTGGTCTACAACGCGGCCGGCAGCGGCAACGTCTGGGTCAACGAGAGCGGGCGCAGCGACGGCACGTGGACGGAGTACCAGACGACCTCACCGGCCGGATACAGCCGCAACCTGCAGTACGTCGAGGGCACCGGCCGCATCGCGATCCTCAACAACCAGGGCACCTCGACGCTCGCCTTCGCCGAGGTGGACCTCGGCAACTCGGACGGCGCCTACTACCAGGTGGTGAACCGGAAGACGGATCAGGTCATCGGCACCGGGAACAACACCACTGACGCGAACATCGGCAACGCTGACGTGCCCGATGTCGTCCTGGAAGAGCCCGGTGCGGCGGCGAACCCGGCCACCCAGTACTGGCACGTGGTGACCGAGCCGAACGGCGGCACGACCCTGCTGAACAAGTCGGGCGGCCGCGCCGCGGCCATCTGGACGGGGAACGCGACGGCCGGTCAGCGGATCGGCCAGTGGGTCGACAACAGCGCCACCGGCAGCTGGAACCTGATCAGGACGAGCGACGGGTTCTACAAACTGCAGGCCGTCAAGAACACCAGCCTGTACCTGACCGGTGCGTCCGACGGGGCGGCACTCACCCTGCAGACCGCGACCACGGACGGCTCGCAGGACTGGGAGCTCGTCCAGTAGGCCGCTCGCCCGTGTCGGCGGCATCCCGTACGAGGGCTCTCATGGGCGCAGCTCCTCGTACGGGGTGGGCCCGGGCGGGCCTGCCGGTGGGTCGGGCCGGCGGCGACGACGTCGGCCGAACTCGGCGGCTCCCTCACACGTCGTTGTCGGGCCAGCCCAGCAGTCTGGCGCCGATCACCGCGGTCTGAAGCGTGTAGCGGTGAACCGGGTCGGCCGGATCGGCGCCGGTCAGTTTGTGGATGCGCTCCAGCCGGTAGGTGAAGGCGCGCACGCTCAGGTTCAGGCGGCGTGCCGCCTCCGCGGCGACGCAGCCCGAGTCGAAGTAGGCGGTCAGCGTCTCGACGAGCGGGCGGGCTCCGCCGCGCGCGGTCCAGAGCGGGCCGAGGGTGTTGACGACGAGGTCGGCCATGGCCTGCCGGTCGCGGGTCAGGACGGGGTAGACAAGGAGGTCCGCGGCGCGCAGCACCGGCTCGTCGAGGTGCAGCCGGTCGGCCAGGTCCAGGGCGTTGAGGGCCTCTTCGTAGGAGTGGACGACTCCCCCGGCGCCCGGGTGGGGGCGCCCGATGGCGACCTGACCACCGTCGGTGGCCGCGTGCGCCTGCTCGGCGAAGAACACCAGCACGTCGTCCTGGTCCCCGGGCGCGATACAGACCAGCCGCCCGTCCTTCGTGGTGAGCAGGATGCTTCGCTCGCCGAACCGGCCGATCACGGCACTCTCCACCTGCCGGGTGGCCGGGTGGATGTCCTCGACCGGCTGGCTGCCCTGAGCGACGGCCACCGCATGGGCGCGAGACAGGAGCAGCCCGAAGCGTACGGCTCGTTCGGCCAGGCGGCCCAGGTCACTGCGGCCGTAGAGCAAGTCGTCGATGAACTCGCGCCGTACTGCTTCCTCCTGCCGCACGGCGAGCTTCTGCGCGCGTTCGTGCCCTTCGGCGAAGGCGTCGATCGCCTGCTCCACGGCGGCGAGCAGGCGATCGCCTTCGGCCGACGACAAGGTGGGCCGGCTCTCGCGCGTCACGGACAGATGCCGACGGACCAGGGCCCGCAGACCGAGCCCGGCCTCGGCGGCACGCTCTCCCCTGGTCCTCAGGGCCTCCAGTTCGTCCCGGGTGAGACGGCGGCCGGTCGCACACACCTCGGCCAGCATCTGGGCATACCCCTCCAGGTACTCGTCGGGGATCTCCCGCCCTGCCACCCGTCCTCCTGTGTCCTCGGCTGTGTCCTCGACGTACTGCCGGCGCGTCCTCACGCACGAGGGACAAGAGTGGCAGATGCCAGGTCGGTGAGTGACGCGGGCCTCGGGCGTCGCTGTCCGGCATCAAGGAGACATAAACACTGCCGGAACAAGGCAATGCGGTGCAGACCAGCGCCACTTCAAGATGGTGACGGCGAATACGCGGTGCCGGACGTCGGCAACAGCTGCGGGCACGCGGACCACTGATCGCACATCCGGCCGCCCGGACGCGGCCGGGCGAAAGGAGCTGCCATGATCTTCTTCCTGATGCCGACCACCGCCGCTCTCCTGATCATCGTGGCCGGTACGGCCGTACTGATCCGTCGGGACCGGCGACGCATGCAAGGCAACGTCGCCACCCTGTCGGATCGAACGAGCCGCCACCAGACGGACACGTGACGCACGGCGCCTGGCGGGCCGCTCGTTACGCCTTCGGCCAGGACATTGACGTGAAACTTACGCGGCGCGTTCCCCGGGGAGCACACTGGTGGTGTGCTGTCGGTGCTCACAAGGGGGTGTCGGCCGATGGCTGCGTCACGGTGTGCGCGTGTGCGGTTGTGGCGGTGGCGGCGCAGCCCGCTTCGGCGGCGCAGTGACGTCATCGAGGCCTGGATGGTGCTCGCGGGGTGGCTGTTCGCCCTGGTGGGTGGGCTGCTCGTCGGCCAGGTGACGGCGGACGCGGTGGAGCGGTCCGCCGAGCGGCAGCGGGCCGAGAGCCGCGAGGTCGCGGCCGTCCTCGTCGAGGACGCGGACGATCAGGCGCCCGCGCGGGTGGGGAGCGACTACCGGGTGCGGGCCACGGTGCGCTGGACCGCGCCGGACGGCTCGACACACACGGACGAGGCGCGGGTGCCTGCCAAGACCCGGGCCGGAACGACGGTTGCCGTGTGGACGGACCGGAACGGCAAGATCACGGACAAGCCCCTGGGCCACGGGGAGATCCGGCTGCACGCGGTCTCGGGAGGCGTCCTCGCGGCGCTGAGCGCGGGCGGGGCGGTCCTGGGCACGGTCTGGGTGGTGCGCCGGGGGCTCGAGCGAGGGCGTATGGCGCAGTGGGCCGCGGAGTGGGAGCGGATCGACACACGGCGGGGCTGGAAGACGGGCTGATCGTACGAGCCCGGGCGGCTCAAGGGCTGCCCGGGCTCGCTGTGCCTGCACTGCCGTCGTCAGCCGGTGACGTCGATCTTCCCGTTGGCTTCGGCGGGAGCCGTGGTCGGGGACATGGTCACGGGCTGCGAGCCGCTGCCTCGCCCCTGGGTGAGGTTCTTCAGCAGTTCGGCGAGGTCGACTCCGGTGGTGGAGCCGAGGAGTTCGACCCCTTGGGCGACATTGTCGGCGACGGTCCGCGACAGCCGGCTCGCCCCGTCCGTCGAGATCACCGTCATCTTGTCGATGGCGCTGAGCGGCTCGGACGCCTTGGCGACGACCTGCGGCAGCACCTCGACGAGCATCTGCAGCACGGCCGCGTCGCCGTACCGCGCGAACGCGTCCGCCTTCTTGTGCATCGCCTCGGCCTCGGCGGCGCCCTTCGCGCCGATCGCCGCCGCCTCCGCCTCGCCCTCTATGCGTACCGCGTCGGCGAGCGCGGCGCGGTGTGCCTTCTCGCCCTCACCGGTCAGCCGGGACCTCTGGGCGTCCGCCTCGGCCTGCTTGACCAGGGCGATCCGGCGGGCCTCGGCCTCCTGCTCGGCCTGGTAGCGGGCGGCGTCGGCGGGCTTGCGGACCTGGGTGTCCAACTCACGGTCGGTCAGCGCGGCCTGCCGCTCGGCGACCTTCTCCTGCTCGCTCAGAACCTCCTGGCTGCGCGCGGCCTCGGCCAGCGGACCCGCGGCGGCGGCGCGCGCGGCGGCCTCGTCGGTCTCGGCCTTGATCTCGGCCTGCTTCAGTGCGAACGTCCGCTGTGCGACGGCGATTTCCTCCTCGGCCTTCAGCCGTGCCTGCTCGGCGGCGCGCCGGGCCACCGCCTCGGCGATGTCGGCCTCCTGCTTGGCGCGAGCGGCCTCCGGCCGGCCGAGGTCTTCCAGGTAGGAGCCCTCGGTGGAGATGTCCTGGATCTGGAAGGCGTCCAGCACCAGGCCCTGTCCGGACAGGCTGGCCTCGGCCTCCTCGGCGACCTGGCCCGCGAACGCGGCCCGGTCGCGGATGATGTCCTCCACCGACATCCGGCCGACGATGGCACGCAGCGCACCCGAGAGCACTTCCTGGGTGAAGCCGACGATGCCGTCCTGCTGCATCAGGAACCGCTGGGCCGCGGCGCGGATGGAGTCCTCGCTGCCGCCGACCTTGACGATGGCGACGCCTTCGAGGTGGGCCTTGACCCCGCGCAACGTGACGGCGCCGCGCACGGCGACCGGGATGTGCCGCGAGGAGAGGTCGAGGGTGAACTTCTGCTGCACGAACGGCACGACGAAGACACCGCCGCCGACCACGACCTTCTGTCCGCTGTTGTCGGTGAAGACCCGGCCGGTCTCCGGGTCGGTCGCCTTCTTGCCGCGCCGCCCGGTGACGATGAACGCCTCACTGGGGCCGGCGACCTTGTAGCGGGTGATGACGACGAGCGCCAACAGGACGAGGAGTACGACGACTCCTACCACTGCGATGACGACTGAACTCATGGTGGTTCCCCCTCAGCCCTCCCAGGGGACGGCAGATCGATACGAGTGCTGCGGAACAGTCCTGCGAAACAGGAAAGAGAAGGAGTGCCTCTGAACGGCACTCCGGCCGAGCCGGCTCGGCCGGTCAGCGTTCGACGCGGCGTACGGCGACCGCCGACTGTGACAGTGCGGCTTCCACCCAGATCTCGGCGCCGCGCGCCACGGGGACCGCGCTCCTGGCCGCGAGCTTCACCGGCTGCCCGGCCAGGTGCACCAGCACCTCGCCGTAGCCGTCGGCCGGGATGGCGGTCACCACGGAGCCCGCCACACCGATCATGTCGTCGCCGCGCGGGGCGGCACCGGACGCATCGTTCATCAGCGCGCGGCTCAGGCGATACGCGAGCCGGCCCGTGACGGCCCCGGCAGGCACGCCGACCGCGGTGGCGCCGACCGCGCCCAGCCCCGTGGTGCCCATGACGATCGCACCCGAGAAGCCGAGCATGGAGACGAATCCGGCGACGACCGGGAGCGACAGCAGCCCGTCGAAGAGGCCGTCCAGAACTCCGTCGAAGACGAGGGACAGGACGAGGAGCACGACCCCCGCGATGCCGAGACCCAGAAACCAGGTCATCCGCACTCACCGCCTTCCTTCACCACCACCCGCTGATGAAGGCATGCTCACATGCGGGAGTCCCCCATGACATTGCCTGCTTCCGGCAATCTTTACGCGACTTTTATGCCGTGCTCTCCACCGGGCCGCGGCAGGCAGCGCGCTCCGGGATCCGGCCCGTCGGTCAGGGGTGCCGAACGCTCCCCATTTCGGCGCTGAAAGCCACGGGGTCGCAGTCGAAGCCCCGGATCCTCTCGTGGAACTCCCATACGCCGGAGGAATCCCTGGCGAATTCCGCAACCGTCGCAGCGGTGGATCCGGCGACCCGCGTGAAGTCGTCGTTCAGCAGCTCCCGGTACGCCTGGACGACGACGACCCCTGTGTTCGTCAGGTCGCCGAAGGTCTTGTGACCGCCGGTCTGATGGATGGCCACCCCTACGACCACGCGCGCGAACGAGGGTGCCAGCCGGTCGAGTTCCAGCACCATCACCTCGACGAATCCGAAACCCTGGCCGGTCTCGCTGTGCCGGCTCATGTTGATGGTGCCGTCCGGCGATCGGCTTTCGGTGTGCACCACGTATGCGGGCCGCCCGTAAGGGTCGTCGACGGAGTAGGTCGCGGCCATGATGTCGAGATGGTGAGGTGGCTGGTCCCAGGAACTGGGATCCCAGCGGAGCCTTACTTCGACCTTCTCGAGCCCTTTGCCGACGCTGCTCACCGAACGATGCCTCTCCCGCATGGTGCCACCACTGGACGATCCTGCCTGGTCAAGTATGGCTCCTTGACGCCCCGTTGATGCCGACCGAGAGCACCTGATCGGGTAAAGCGGGGCGATGAGACGTCGACAGAGTCCCCACCGGTAACTTAGGTTAGGCTAAGCTAATACACCGTGGAGGCTCTGTTCGCGGGCGCGTCATGCAGAAGGGAATCGCCCATGGGCTTGCCGGCCATCGACTCGTATCCCATGCCGGACAGCTCCGTTCTCCCTCGGCCGCACGTTTCCTGGAGGATCGATCCGGCGCGTTGCGCGCTCCTGGTCCACGGCATGCAGAACCATTTCGTCGGCGCGTTTGAGGCGGGGCGTTCTCCCGTGGTGGAACTCGTCGACAACATCGTCGCGCTCCGCGAGCTCGCCGGAGCCCTGGGCCTGCCGGTCGTCTTCAGCGCGGAGTCGACCGGACAACGGCCGGGCCGACGTGGTCTCATGGCCGAGGTCTGGGGTCCGGGTATCGGCCAGGAGCCGGATGCCGCCGCGATCATAGAGCCACTCGTACCGCGCCCCGGCGAGCATCTGTTGAGCAACGTGCGCCACAACGCCTTCCTGCGCAGCCATCTCGGCCGGCTGCTGCGCTCGGAGGGCCGCGACCAGCTGATCGTGTGCGGGGTGTACGCGCATCGCGGCGTCCTCCTGACGGCGGCGGACGCCTTCATGAACGACATCCAGCCCTTCATCGTCGCCGACGCCGTGGCCGACGTCTCCGCCGAGGAACACTCCATGGCGCTCCGGTGGGCGGCGCGCAGTGGCGTGGTCTGCTCGACTGCCGCCCTGCTGCGCGATCTGCTCCTGCACCGCGGGCGCCGGAACACCTGACCGGGGCTGGACGTCACGCACACCCAAGTGCCCGCCAGCCGCTCGGCCTTGGGGACCGCCGGGTCGTGCCTACGCGCACGGGCCGCCCGGATACTCGTCGGTCTCCGGTACGCCCGCCCCCCGCATCCTGCGCAGAACCTCGGGCTGGACCGTCTCGTCACCCCCGTCGACAGGACAGTTGATGTCCCTGTCGAAGACCAGGGTCTCCCCGGCCGTGTTCCAGATCACCCAGCGGTGCAGGTGCCCGTCGTCCTCCCAGAGGTGGGCGTAGCTCTCGACTGGTGCCGTCTTCCCGCTCATGATGCCGCCTTCCCGGTGTCACGGCCGTCGACGTATGTCGCCACGACCTCGATGTCTCCGATCCGCGATGTGTCGACGCGCCGGGGGTCGTCGCCGAGCACGACCAGGTCGGCGAGCTTGCCCGCGGTGAGGCTTCCCACGCGGTCCTCCCAGTGGCAGGCGAAGGCGCCGGCGACCGTGTAGGCGTGCAGGGCCTCGTCGACGGTGATGCCCTCGTCCGGTCCGATCACCCGGCCGGACTCGGAGGCGCGCTCGACCATGAACTGGACGGCCCGCAGCGGGGATCCGTCGGTGACGGGGCGGTCGGAACTGCCGACGAGGGTGATGCCGTGGTCCAGGAACGCCCTGCCGCGGTAGAGCCACGGGGCACGCTCCTCCCCCATGATCGCCGCGTAGTCGTCGCCGAAGTAGCGCAGGAAGTTGGGCTGGACGACGGCGCTGACGCCGAGTCGGGCACAGCGCGGGAGCTGGTCGGGGCGGATCAGTCCGGCGTGCTCGATGCGGTGCCGGGCGCCGGGGCGCGGGCGGAGCCGTTGGGCCCGTTCCAGAGCGTCGAGGGCGACGTCGGCCGCGCGGTCGCCGATCGCGTGGACGGCGAGCTGCCAGCCGGCGAGGTGACCGGCCACGATCGTGTCCGCGAGCACGTCCGGGTCGTCCTGCAACTGGCCCGCGCCGTCCAGCCCTTCGTACGGGCTGCTGAGCGCGGCGGTCCGGGCCATCATGCCGCCGTCGGTGAAGACCTTCAGCGCGCCCACGGAGAGCCGGTCGTCGCCGAACCCCGTACGCAGGCCGAGATCGAGGGCGAGGGGAATGCCGTCGTCCGTGTGCGCGGCGACCGGGTGCAGCCGGTCGGCGGACACCATGAGCTGCACCCGCAGCGGCAACAGGCCCTTCTCACCGGCGAGTTGGTAGGCGCCCAGCTCGACCGGGCTGTGGCCCAGGAGGGTGCCGCCGATGCCCGCCTCGGCGCAGGCGGTGACTCCCTCGGCCAGGCAGGCCCGGGCGGCGCGCCCGATCGCCTCGGCCAGTTCCTCCTGGGAGTGGGGCAGACGCAGTGCGCGGGCGGCTCCCATGGCGCCCTCGGCGAGGAAGCCGTTGTCGTGCGGGATGTCGGCGGGGAGCAGGTCGAGCACGGCGGAGTTGACGACGCAGCCGTGCCCGGAGTCGTGCAGCACGAACAGCTTGTGCCCGTGGCTGACCTGGTCCAGTTCGGCGGCGGTCAAGTGGCGGCCCAGGGCGCGCTGGTCGTAGCCGGCGATGCTCACCCAGGCGCCGGGCGAGCCCTTCCGGATGACGGCCTCCTCCACGACGGCGAGCACGTCGTCGATCCGCGTGCGGCCCGCGATGCTCGGGGTGTGCTGCTTGAACCCGGTCCAGGCCAGGTGCACATGGGCGTCGATGAAGCCGGGCAGCACGGTGGCGCCCTGCAGGTCGATCACCTCGCGCGCGGGCAGGGAGGTGACGGCCTCGTCCAGACCGACGATCCGGCCCTGCCAGATACCCAGGTCGTGGGCGACGGGATGGTCGGGGTCCATGGTGAGGAAGCGGGCGTTCGTCAGTCTGGTGGAGAGCATCGGCCGTCAGGCGTCCATGGACTCGGCAAGGGAACGGGGGCGCAGATCGGTCCAGTTGGCCTCGACGAACTCGAGGCAGGCGTCCCGCGTGTTCTCCGCGAAGGCGATCGTCCACCCACCGGGCACCTCCGCGAAGGACGGCCAGAGCGAGTGCTGGCCCTCGTCGTTCACGAGGACGAGGAAACGGCCGTCGGCGTCGTCGAAGGGGTTGGTGCTCATGCGCGGTGCCTCCTGGGGAATAAGGTTAGGCTCGCCTAATCGGCATGAGCTTAGCCTTCTCACTTTCCGCTCCACAAGGAGACGTTCATGAGGTTGGTGGGGGACGACACCTTCGCCGCGTTCGGACTGCCCGGCGCACCCGGCACCGACGAGTTCTGGGCAGCCGCGAGGACACCCGCGTCGATACCCGACGGCGACGGCTGGGTGACCCTGTTCCTGCGGCGCGGGTCCGAAGCGGCGAGCATCGCCTTCGAGAGCTGGTCGGATCCGGTACCCCTGCGCCGGTGGGGCGACACGGACTGCTGGTACGCCGAGGTGCGCATGCCCGCGCGGCTGCGGGTGACCTACCAGTTCCTGACGGGCGACGCGGCGTACGCCGACCCGCTCAACCCGGTCGGTGCGGGCGGTGACCGGTCCATCGCCGCGACCCCGGACGCGCCGGCCCAGCCGCACTGGCCCGTCATCGGCGCCGATGTCGTCCTGCCCCTCCCGCGCACCCGGATCCGCTGGACCAGTGAACGGCTCGGCGGGCGGCGTACCGTACGCGTCCACCCGGTGGGCGGCGGCGGACCGGTGGTCCTGTTGCTCGACGGGGACGACTGGCTGTACCTGCACCCGGCCATGACCGCGTTCGACTCCGCCGTCGCCAGTGGCGACATGCCCCCGGTCACCCTCGTCTTCCTGCCGGCCAAGGACAGGAAGGCCGAGTTCGGGTGCAGACCCGAACTGTGGGAGGCGGTCCGGGACGAACTGCTGCCCCTGGTGGCGGAATCCGGCGTACCCGCCGACCGGGACCGGCTGGTGGTCGCCGGGCAGAGCCTCGGCGGGCTGAGCGCGCTGTACGCGGCACTGGAGTTCCCGGACCTGGTGTCCCGCGTCGCCTGCCAGTCCGGGTCGTTCTGGTGGACGCCCGACGCCCTGGACCTGGCGGACCCCTTGGGCGGCCCGGTCGGCGGCGCCATCGCCGCGCGCCTGCGGACCCTTGGGCCCGACCTGTCCGGTCTGCGGGTCGCGTTCGACGTGGGGGAACACGAGACCCGGATGCTGCCCCACTGCGAGCTGACCGAGACCCTGACCGAACAGGCCGGTGCGACGGTACGGGTTGCGCGGTCGGCGTCGGGCCACGACCGAGCGGGCTGGCGGCATGCCCTGCTCAGGGATGTGGCCTGGGCACTCGATCACAACGGCCGGCGCCAGGAGGTGGATCGGTGCTGAGGGCCGTGTCCGGGTGATGAGTGGTTGAGCGTTGTCATCAGTACGACCGCTGTCCCGCAGCGTTCGTCATCCCCGCTGCTGCGGGATCAACGCCGACGCGGGGGCCAGTGCCCGGCCGCCGTCCTGGTCGCCGGGGAGCGCCGCGTCGTGCACCGGCATGTCGTCCCGTATCAGGTTCTCGGGGATGAGGACGGCCGCCGTGGCCCCGCCGCTCGCCGAGGAACGCAGTTCGACGCTCAGGCCCTGCCGGGCGGCGATGCGGTTGACCACGAAGAGCCCGATCTGCTTGGCGTCGAGCAGATCGACGTTCTCGGACTGGATCTTGCGGTTGGCCTCGGCCATCGCCTCCTCGTCCATGCCGAAGCCGCTGTCCTCGATCTCTATGAGGAGACCCTCGCGCATCCGGGCGGCCCGCAGCCGGACATGGGCGCTCGGCGGTGAGAAGGAGGCCGCGTTCTCGACGAGTTCGGCGAGCAGGTGGATGACGTCGGCGACGGAGCCGCCGTGGACGGAGACGCGCGGTACGGCCCAGATCTGGACCCGGCCCGGCTGCTCGATCTCCGCGACGGCGGCCCGCAGGACGTCCACCAGCGGGATGGGGTCGCGCCAGCCGCGTCCGGGCGCGATGCCGGACAGGATGAGCAGGCTCTCGGAGTGGCGGCGCATCCGGGTGGCGAGGTGGTCGACCTGGTACAGCTCCTGCATCTCGGCCGGGTCGCGCGGGCGCTGCTCCAGTAGGTGGAGCAGGTCGAGCTGGCGGTGCAGCAGCACCTGGCTGCGGCGGGCGAGACTCACGTACACCCCCGAGATGCCGCTGAGCAGTTCGGCGCGCTCGGACGCGGCCTTGAGCGCGGCCCGCTGCACGGCGGTGAGCGCGGAGCCCACCTGGGCGAGTTCGTCGCCGACGAGGCGGCGCATCGGGGCCTCGGCGTCGATGTCCACGCCCTGCCCGGCGTGCAGTCGGCGCATGGCCTTGGGCAGCCGGCGCCCGGCGACCTCCAGGGCGGAGTTGCGCAGGTCGAGCAGTTCGACGATGAGCCCGCGGCCGACGCCCACGGACACGAGCAGCGACAGCAGCACACCCACCAGCCCGAGGATGACGGCGATGCCGGAGGCGCCCAGCGTGTCCCAGCCGAACGGGTTCGCCTTGGCCGTGGCCCCCGTGCCGGCGTCCGACTCGGCCTCGGCGAGCCCCTTCAGCACGGCGTCGGCGGCCAAGTCCCAGTCCCTCAGGAAGCCCGCGGAGATGACTGGAGCGCCGGGCCCGGCGCCGCGCACCCGGTCCTCGCCGGCCGCGAGCCCGTCGTAACCACCGCTGTCCAGCACCGCGTCGTACGCCGCCCGGTGCGCCGGCTTCAGGTCGGCGACCGCCGGCCTCAGGAGCTCCCGCTGGGTGGCGACGGCGCCGACGAACTGCGTGTACTGCTCCATGGTGAGGTTCCCGGCTGCGCCTGCCGCGGCGAGAACGGCCTGTTCCTGGGCCACGGCCTCGCGGGCGCGGGCGAGTTCGAGGACGACCCGTGCCTCGGATGCGGCGTCGGTGCCGTTCTCGCCGGTGAGCGCGCCGGTGACGGCGAAGGCGTGCTCGATGACCGTCGAGTACGCGGTGAACGCCGCCTGGGCGGTGCCCTTCCCATCGGTCCGCTCGCGCAGCGCTGTGAGTCCGCGCGCGTCGGCCTCCAGACGGTCGATGCGGGCGGGCAGCCCGGCGTCGAGGAGCTCGGCGTCCGCGGTGGCGGCGTTGGCGCCGTTGCGGAAGGCGGTGGCGGCCCGGTCGGTGGCCCTGCGTTCTTCCTCGATCGCGTCGAGACCGGCTGTGTCCGGCGCGGCGGCGCGGCGCGCGACGGCGGTCCGTTCGGTCTGCAGCGCGGCGACGAACTCGTCGAGGGGGGCGAGGAGTTCGGCGTTGACGTCCTTGACCCGCTGGGTGTCGCCGATGCTGGAGGCCGTGGTCACCGCGGCGAAGCCCCACAGCGCCATGAGGGACACGATGGGCAGCATGAGCAGGGCGACGATCTTGGCCCGGACCGACCTGGGACGCAGCCGTTCCGTTGTTCGGGTGACACGCATGGGATACCTCGAGAGGTGTGGTGCGGCGCTGCGGACGTACGGCTCAGACGGTCGCCGTGGTGGCGGGCGCGGTGACGGTCGCGGTGGAGAGCTCCACCTCGCGCAACAGTTCGGCGGCGACGGACTCGGCACGCTTGCCGGTCGGAGAGAGCGCGACGTACGCGGACGTGAGGAAGAGGAACGAGCCGAGCACGACGGCGAGCGGGAAGAGGAACTCGGTGGCCGTGGCCCCGGACAGTTCCGCGCTGCTGGGCGCGAGGCTGACGTCGACGGCGTACATGGCGGTGTAGTGCATGCTGCTGACCGCCAGCCCCATGACGAGCGCGGCGACGGCGGCGAGGACGGGACCGCGCACGATGAGGGTGAGGGTGAGCGCGGCGGTCGCGGCGACGACCGCGATCGCGACGGAGGCGACGACGAGGAGCGGGTCGTAGTCGACGGTGCCGTGCAGGTTGAGCGCGGCCATGCCGGTGTAGTGCATGGCGGCGACGCCCAGTCCGGTGCCGAGCCCGCCGAGCGCCACCGACACGACGCGCGAGCGCCCGTACCCGGCGGTGAAGACGCCCGCGCTCACCACGGCGATGGCGATGACGAGGCTGAGTACGGTGAGCGGGACGTCGTAGCGGATGGGCGTGCCCTCGACACCGAAGCCCATCATCGCGACGAAGTGCATGGTCCAGATGCCGGAGCCGATCGCGAACGAGGCCAGCGTCAGCCAGTTCCGTTTCGAGGCGCCGTCGGCCTCGAGGGCCCTGACGGTGCACCGCAGGCCGAGCGCCGAGCCGACACAGGCCATGACGTAGGAGAGAACGGGTGTCACCCATCCGGCGCTGAAGTGGTCCATGTGTCCCACGAGGAAACCCCTCTCGCCCGCCGGGCGGAGAGCTCAGCGCGCACGTAAGTACCGCCGGTAACAGAGACTCGGAGGAACGAGATCGCGCCACTGCTTGCCGGAGGTCGGTGAGGGTTAAAGTACTGCGGTGTGGGTTACGGACCCGTTTGCACGCAGGTGCTTCACATACCCCTTACGGGGCCTGTACGTTCGCCGCCGACACGGCTCGCCCGCGCCACAGGCCACAGGAGCGGCCGCAGATCCGGGCAGAAAAACGTCCAGGACGGCAGCGCTCCGTACACCCCGAGCATGGCCGAAAAGTGTCCAAGGAGCGGTCATCGAGACCTGGTTGGCCGCGACGACCCTCCGCTGCGGCGCGTCACCGGGCCACCGCCAGGCAGTAGTCCTCGTCGGTGGCCAGGAGGTTGCGATGGGTGTCCTCGGCCGTGATGACCCCGTCGTCCAGGACAAGGACACGGTCGGCGGCGTCCAGGAGGGCCGGGCTGCTGGCGATCACGATGGTGGTGCGGCCCCGGCGCAGCTCGGCGAGGTTGCGCGCGATGAGCTGTTCGGTGACCGCGTCGACGGCCGTCGTCGGGTCGTGCAGGACAAGGACGTCGGTGTCGGCGGCGAGGGCGCGGGCCAGTGACAGGCGTTGGCGCTGCCCGCCGGAAAGGTTCGCGCCGCGGTCGCGGACGGCGTAGTCGAGGCCTTCGCGGTGGAGGGCGACGACGTCCGTCAGCATGGAGGCCTCGACGGCCTCCGGGACCGTCCGGCTGGTGCCCGACGGGTCGATGTTCGTGCGCAGGGTGCCGGCGAAGATCTCCCCGTCGTACGGGTTCACCAGCATGTGCTCGCGGACCGCCTCGACCGACAGGTCCGCGAGTTCCTGCCCGCTGACCCGCACCACTCCCTCGTACGCGTCGGGCGGGACGTTCACGGCCAGGATGGACGCCAGGTCGGCCGCCGCACGCGGCTGGTAGACGGCGATCGCCACGAACTCGCCGGCGGACACGTGGAACTTCAGTTCGCGCAGGGACCCGTACCGGATGCCGTCGATCTCGAGGTCTCCGCCCGCGGCCGGACGCTCCGGGCCCGGGGTCGTCACCGGCGGCGCGGCCAGCACCAGCGCCATCCGCTCGGCCGACGCGCGCGCCATCATCACGTACTTGGGCATGTCCGAGAACAGCTTGAGCGGCTCCATGATGAACTGCGCCAGCCCCACGGCCATGACGAGCTCTCCGATGGTGATCCGGCCCTCGAACGCCAGCCAGCCCGCCGTCAGGGTCACGGCGGCGGCGAGGACCGCGTTGAGGGCCAGCGCGGTGCCCGCGTACACGCCGTTCACCCGGGCGACGGTGATCGCCTGGTGCTTCGCCTCCGTGCTGACCTTCCGGTAGGACCGGAACGCCGCGTGGTTGCCGCCGAAGCCGTGCAGCGGACGCAGGCCGATGATCAGGTCGGCGACCTTCGCGCCGGCCCGCGCCACCCGGGCCTGCTGTTCCTGGGTACTGGCGCCGATCCGCTTGGACATCACGCTCAGGATCGACAGGATCGCGACGGTTCCCACGATCACCAGCAGGCCGAGCCGGATGTCGGCCAGGCCCAGCGCGACGGCCGCGACAAGCACCGCGACCAGCGAACTGATCAGCAGCGGCACCACCTCGATGATGTCGGCGGTCTGGTCGGCGTCCTCGGTGGCGATGGTCAGCACCTCGCCGGACTTGAGGTCGACGTCCCGGGCCACCGGCTGGAGTCCGCAGGCCGCGACGCGCACCCGCCAGCGGTGCGCCTCGGTCGTGTTGGCCTTCTGCAGGACGCGCATCCCGAACCGCCACGACAGCGACACGGTCGTGATGATCACGGCCAGGGCGCCGATCGACAGGCCGAGCGAGCCGAGGTTCCGGTCCCCCTTCATCGTGTGTTCGACGATCAGGCCGAGCGCGATGGGGAAGGCGGTCTCCCCCGCCTGGTACAGGCCCATGAGGACGGTGCCCCAGACCATGGCGCCGACGTTGCGACGGAGTGCGGTCCGGATGATGTCGGCCCCCGGGCGGGGCCGCTGCGTGTCAGGAGTTGTCATCGAGGTGGTCATCGAGGTGGCGGGCAATCGCTTCCGGGGTTCGCAGGGTGAACAGGTCACGGATGGTGATCACTGGACCGTACTCCCGGCGGAGCAGCCCGATCAGCCGCACCGCCAGCATGGAGTGCCCTCCGAGGGACACGAAGTCGCTCACCGCGCTCACCTCGTCGTCGTCCAGGTCCAGTGCCTCGGCGAAGAACTCGCACACCGTGGTCTCGGTCTCGGTCTCGGGCCCGCGCTCCTCGGCCGTGGTCAGCGCGCCCAGCGGCTTGGCCTCCGGCAACGCCTTCGTGTCAGCCTTCCCGTTCACCGTCAGCGGGATGCTGTCGACCTGGGCGTAGTGCGTCGGGCGCAGGAAGTCCGGTAGCCCAGTGCCCACTTCGGCGGCGACCGCCGCCAGGTCGGCGGAGCCGTCGAGCACGAGGTAGGCGGCCAGCCGGTACGCCCCGTCGACCTGCGGGTCGGGCTGGGCGACCGCGGCGACGAACCGCACCGCCGGATGCGCCGCGAACGAGGCCTCCACCTCGCCGAGTTCGACCCGGTGGCCGCGGATCTTGACCTGCTGGTCGGTGCGGCCCAGGTACATCAGGTTGCCGTCGGGCCGCCGGATCACGAGGTCCCCGGTGCGGTACATGCGCTCGCCGGGTGCGCCGAACGGGCAGGCGACGAAGCGGTGCGCGGTCTGGGCGGGCTGCCCGAGGTAGCCGCGTGCGATGCCGATGCCCGACACGTACAGCTCGCCCGGAACCCCGTCCGGCAGGGGCCGCAACCACGGATCCAGTACATACACATCCGTGTTGTCGATCGCCACCCCCACCACCGGGTCCTGGCACTCGAAGGTGCCGACGCCGAGGGTGTTGATGGTGTACTCGGTGGGTCCGTACAGGTTGTAGCCGACCGTCCCCTCGGTCTCGGCGAGCCGCTGCCACAACGTCGGGGTGACGGCCTCGCCACCCAGCAGCACCAACGCAGGGCGCCGTGCCGGGTTGTCCAACAGCCCCTCGGCGACCAGCTGTTGCGCGTAGGTCGGGGTCACGTTGATGACGTCGATGCCGTGCTCCAGGCAGTACTCGACCAACCGGGGCGCGTCACGCCGCAGTTCCTCGTCGCAGATGTGCACCTCGTGGCCGTCGGCGAGCCACAGCAGCTCCTCCCACGACATGTCGAACGCGAACGACACGGTGTGCGCGATCCGGAAGACCCGGTGCTCGTGCTCCGCCAGCACCGGCTCGAAGATCCGCCGTTGATGGTTGATCAGCATGTTCGTGAGCCCGGCGTACTCGGTCACGACTCCCTTGGGCTTGCCGGTCGATCCGGAGGTGTAGATCGTGTACGCGGGGTGCCGCAGGCGGTCCGGGTCGTCCGGCGCGAACGTCACGAACGGGTCAGCCTCCGGCAGGGGGCGGTCCAGCTCGATGAGGTCGCCGGTCAATCGGGGCGACACGGCGCTCACGGTGAGGATCACGTCCGGGCGGGCGTCCGCGACGATCGCGGCGATCCGCTCGTCCGGGTGGTCCAGCTCCAGCGGCACGTACGCGGCACCGACGCGCAGTACGGCGAACAGCGCCACGATCGAGTCGAGGGAGCGCGGGATCGCGAGACCCACGGTCGTCTCGGGTCCGATGCCGCGCCGGGCGAGCACACCCGCCACCGCACGGCTGCGGTCCCGGAGCCCCGCGAAGGTCATGGTCGAGCCCTGGGCGACGAGCGCCACCCGCTCCGGGTCACGGTCCGCCGCCTGGTCGAACCGGTCGACGACGGTGTCCGTGCCGACGTCCGTCCGCGCCTCCTGCGAGGGCCGCGGCCCCACCCCCCGCAACGCACCGACCGGCCCGGTCGACCTGGCGAGGTCGTCGAGTACGCGCAGATAGTCGTCGAGGAGACGACGGGCACCCGCGGTGTCGTCGTCGCGGTACTCCAGCTTCACCGTGAGCCGGTCGCCGGGCGTGACGACCCAGGTGAACGGATAGTGGGTGGAGTCATCGGCCTTCACCGAGGTGATGCCGTGCCGGGCGTTCATCTCGGCGAAGGCGTCCATGTCCAGGAAGTTCTGGAGCACGAACAGGTTGTCGAACAGGGCGTCGTGACCGCTGGCCCGCTGGATCTCGCCGAGCCCCAGGTGCTCGTGCTCCATCGCCTCGACCCTGGCCGCCTGTACGGCCGTCAGGTAGGCGCGGACCGTGTCGTCCGGCCGTGCCCGCGTCCACATGGGCACGGTGTTGAGCAGCACGCCGACGATGTCGCCCAGGCCCTCGCCCTCCCGGCCGGAGACGGTCACGCCGAACACGGCGTCGCTGCGGCCCGTGTGCGCGCCGAGCAGGAGGCCGAACGCGCCGGTCAGCACGGAGTTCAGGGTGACGCCGTGCGCCCTGGCCGCTTCCCGCAACAGGTCCGACTGTTCGGCGGACAGGGTGTGTACGAGCGCGCGCGGCAGGTCGTCCGGAAGGGACGGCGCCGGTCCGGCGAGCAGCGTCGGGCCGGGGAGGCCGGCCAGGTGCTCCGCCCAGAAGCGTTCCGAGACGGCCGCGTTCTTGGCGTTCTTGGCGTCGAGCGCCCGGGCGTAGTCCTCGAAGCTCGGCGTCGCCGGCGCCGCTGCCGGCGCCTCACCCGCGAGGACGGCCTGATAGGCGTCGAACAGGTCCCGCAGCACGATCTCACGGGACCAGCCGTCCCACAGCAGCAGGTGGTAGCTCAGCAGCAGACCGTCACGGTCGTCGGGCAGCCGCACCACGGTCAGCCGGATCAGCGGCGGCTCACCGGGGTCGAACCCGGTGTCGCGGTCCCGGGCGCGCAGGGCTTCGACCTCCGCCTCCGTCGCCGACTCGACCGTACGGACGGCGACCCGCCGTCCCGCGCTGAGGACCTGGACCGGGTTTCCGTCGTCGTCGGTGGTGAAGCCGGCGCCGACGACCGGGTGCCGCGCGATCACGTACGCCATCGCCTCGGCCAGCGCGTCGGTGTCCAGGCGCCGGTCGAAGGTGAACCAGCTCTGCGCGACGTAGTGTCCGGCCGAGCCCGCCATCTGGGCCTGGAAGAACAGGCCCCGCTGGAGCGGGGTGACCGGTGCCGTGCGCTCGGCCGTCGCGGAGGCCTCCGCGATGTGCTCCAGTGCGCTGCGCCAGTGCTCGGTGATCTCGTCGGGGATGCCCTCGGCGAGCGTGAAGGCCGCGTGCAGGCTGCCGGTGGCCGCGTCGGTCCACGCGTTGACCTCGACGGCGTACGGGCTGCCCTGATCGCCGCCCGTGATGTGCAGCGCCTGGGACTCGCTGCCCCGGCCGAGGTAGTTGAACAGCACCTGCGGGCGGGCGTTCAGCAGCGGGGCCGTCTGCGGGTTGAGATACCTGAGCCGGCCGTAGGCAACGTGCCCGCACTCGTCCGGCTGGCGTTCGGCGACCTCGCGTGCCGCCGCGACGGGGTCGGTGTGCGCGGTGAGCCGCACGGGCGCGATGGAGGTGAACCAGCCGACCGTACGGGTGTAGTCGTGGTCTTCAAGGACCGGGACCCGGCCGTGCCGCTCCAGCTCGATGGCGAGATCGCCGGGCGAGGGCTGGATGTGGGTCAGCGCGGTGCGCAGCGCGCCGCACAGCAACTCGGTGAGACCGACGCCGAGTGCGGCGGGCGCGGTACGCGTCAGGCGGTCACTCGCTTCGGGGGCGAGTACGACGGTGGTCTCGCGCAGCCCCTCGACCGAGGGGAGCAGCGGGGGTGCCTGGAGGGTGGTGACCCAGTGTCCCAGGTCGTCGATCACCTGGGCGGACTGGAGCGTCAGGGCTTCGGCGTACTCGGCGTACGACGTGGTCGGCGGCGCCAGGGTCTCCCCGCGCAGTACGGCGGCCAGGTCGTCCAGCAGGACCAGCCAGGACACCGAGTCGACGGCGAGGTGGTGCACCGTGACCACCAGGGTCCGGCTCGTCTCCAGCCACGAGAACGCGATGACGTCCCCGGACTCGGGGTCGAGGCGCCCGGCGGCCTCGTTCGCCGCCGTTGCCGCATCGGTCGTGTCCGGCCGTACGACGGTGACCTCGCGGGCGGGTCCGGTGCGCAGTGCCCACACCCCGTGCTCGACGCGCAGCCGCAACCGGAGGGCCGGGTGCGCGGCCACGACGGCGTTCGCGGCGCGTTCCACGTCGGCGACCCCGGTGCCCTCGGGGGCCACCAGCGTCCTGGCCTGGGCGAACCGGGCGAGCGAACCGCCCAGTTCGCGCTGGCGCAGGATGATCGGCGTCGGGGGCAGCGGGCCGTTCTCGGAGCGGGTGGGGGCGGACGCGGAGGCCTGCGGGGTGCTCGTTCCGAGGTGCTCGGCGAGCGCGCGCGGTGTCCTGAGCAGGAACACGTCCCGTGGCGCGATCGGCAGGCCGAGCGCCCTGGCCCGGTTGATCACGGTGATGGCGACGATGCTGTCGCCTCCGGCGCGGAAGAAGTCGGTGTCGGCGTCCACGGTGATGCCGGGCAGCGTGTCGGCGAAGACGTCGACCAGGGCAGCGAGTGCGGAGTCCGGTGACGAATCCACGGGCCGGTGGGGGCTGGTCGCGCCCCGCGGCGGAGCCGCATATGGATTCAGCCCCGCGCCCTCGAGGGGCGCGGCCGCGCGCTCGATCAAAGCCTTCCGGTCCAGCTTGCCGTTGACCGTCAGCGGCAGGGCGTCGACCCGCAGCACCCGGCCCGGCACCATGTGTACGGGCAACTTCGTGGACAGCGACTCGACGAGGTCACCAGGCACCCGGCCCACGACGTGCGCGACGAGGTGGTCGCCGCTGTCCGCGACGGTGACGGCCACGTCGACCACACCGTCGAGTTCCCTGACCGCGGCCTCCACCTCGCCCAACTCGATCCGGAACCCCTTGAGTTGGACCTGGTCGTCGGCACGCCCCGCGAACTCCAGCTCGCCGTCGAGGGTGCGGCGGGCGAGGTCGCCCGTGTGGTACATCCGGGAGCCGTCGCCCGCGAACGGGTTCGCCACGAACCGTCCCGCGGTGAGCCCCGGCCTGCCCAGGTAGCCGAGCGACACCTGGTCGCCGGCGACGTAGATGGCGCCCACCCGGCCCGGTGGCACCGGGCGGAGCCGGTCGTCGAGCAGGTAGGTGGCCAGGCCGGGTAGGGGACCGCCGATCGGACTGACGTCGTCGCCGAGGCCGAAGTCCTCGTCCGTCAGCACCCGGTGGGTGACGTGGACGGTGGTCTCGGTGATGCCGTACATGTTGACCAGCTCGGGCGAGCCGGTGCCGTGCCGCTCGACCCAGCCGCGCAGCCGCCCGAGATCCAGCGCTTCGCCGCCGAAGATGATCCGGCGCAGTGACGTGACCGGCTCGTCGGCATGCCGGTCGGCCTCGATGAACTGGTAGAACGCCGACGGTGTCTGGTTGAGCACGGTGACTCCGCGTACGCGGACCAGCCGGTGGAACTCGACCGGGGAGCGGGTCAGCCCGTACTCCGGCACCAGCAGCTCACCGCCGTGCACCAGGGCGCCCCACAGCTCCCAGACGGCGAAGTCGAAGGAGAAGGAGTGGAACTGGACCCACACGTCGTGCGGGCCGAAGTCCATGTCGGGCCGGGTGTTCGCGAGCAGGGTCACCACGCTGGAGTGCGGGACGACGACGCCCTTGGGCCGGCCGGTCGATCCGGAGGTGTAGATCACGTACGCGGGGTCGTGCCAACTGACCTCGGGCTCCGGGGCACCGGTGGCGGCCGGCGGCAGCTCGTCTCCCTGCACGAGCACCCGCGCCGACACGCCCGCCCGGTCCAGCAGTGCCGTGAAGCGGTCCCGCTGCTCACGGTCCACGAGGACGACCTGCGGGGCGGCGTCGGCGAGGATGTACTCCAGCCGTTCGTCCGGGTACGCCAGGTCCAGCGGCACGTACGCGCCGCCCGCGGCGACGATCGCGACCAGGGCGACGACCTGCTCGATGGAGCGAGGGACGGCGACGGCGACCCGCTTGCCCGGCCCGACCCCGGCCGCGCGCAGGGCCGACGCCAACTCGTTCTTCGCGTCGGCCAGTTCGCCGTACGTCAGGGACCGGGTACCGCCGTCGAGAGCGCACTGGGTGACGGCGGTGGCGGCCGGGTCGCGGTGCGCGGCGGCGTCGAACAGGCCGCCCAAGGTCGTCGGTGTGATCCGCGCGGGACGCCGCTCGCCCTCCCGCGCCAGGTCGTCGACCAGGGCGTCCGGCCGGGTGAGCAGGCCGGTGAGGGTCCGGGTGAACGTACGCAGGATCGCCTCGGCACTCGCCTCCCGCAGCAGCTCGCCGTCGTAGATCAGGTTGAAGCGCGGACGTCCGTCGAGCGCGCGCTCCACCACCAGCGTCAACGGGTAGTGCGGAGCGCCCTCGTTCACGATGTCGGTGATGACCAGCTCATGGTCGGGCCCCCGCAGACCCTCCACATCGGTCGCCACGTCGAACACCACCAGGGTGTCGAAGAGGGAGCCGGCGCCGGCCTGGCGGCCGATCCTCGCCAGGGAGACGTGCTGGTGCGGCAGCACCGCGCTCTGGTGTTCCCGCACGGAGGCGAGGAGGTCACGGAACGTGGTGGTGCCGGCCCACCGAGCGCGCACGGGGATCGTGTTGATGAACAGACCCACCATGTTCTCGATGCCGGGGACGTCGGCGTCGCGCCCGGACACGGTGGAGCCGAACACCACGTCCGTGCCGTGCAGGAGGCCGCCCAGCGTCACCGCCCAGGCGCTGTGCACGGCCACGCTCAGCGGCACGCCGGCCGTCCGGACGGCCGCGTCGATGTCGTCCTCCGGCTCCACGGCGGTGTCGTCGAACCGGTCGGACGGGGTGTGTCCCTCGGCGACCAGCGACGGGCCCGGCAGCTCGGCGAGCTCCTCGCGCCATACGCGGTCGCTCTCGCCCTCGTCGCGCCCGGCGAGCCAGTGCACGTAGTCGGGGAAGCCGCCGAGCGGGTACAGGGTGCCCGGCGCGTGGTACTCGGCCAGCAGCGCGCGGAGCATCGGCGGCACCGACCAGCCGTCGGCGATGATGTGGTGCACGGTCTGCACCAGGACGTTCCGGCCGGAGCGCGCGCGGATGAGCGTGTACCGCATCAGCGGGCCGGTGGCCAGGTCGAACCCGGCGCGGCGGTCCCGCTCGGCCAGGTCGCGTATCTCGTCGTCGGTGATGCCGGGGCGGTCCAGCGTGGTGAAGGGCGCTTGCACGCCGCTCTCCAGGACGGAGACCACACGGCCGTCGGCGAGGGCCACGAACCGCGCGGCCAGGTTCGGGTACAGGGTGAGCAACCGGGTGGCCGCCGCCGCGAGCCGGCCGGCGTCCACTTCGCCGTCCAGCGTGAGCAGTTGCTGCTCGACGTAGGCGCCCGCCGAGTCGTCGTCGAAGACCGAGTGGAAGTACAGGCCCTCCTGCAACGGCGTCAACGGCAGGATGTCGCGCAGCGCCGGGCCGTCCAGGGCGTCGACGTCGGCCTGCGTGAGCGGCACCAGCCCGAAGTCGCTGGGAGAGTGGCCGCCCTGGTCGAGCGCGGCCAGCCCGGCCAGAGCCACTCGGAAGTACTCGCCGAGCGTCGCGATGTCCTCGTCGGTGAACATCCCGTCGGGCCAGGAGATGGCGGTCACCAGCTCGAACTCACCGCTGGTCGAGGCGGGTTCGGCGATCGCGTTGAACTCCAGGGCGCGCGGCAGGCGCATCCCCGGGTCGCGCTTCTCGCCCAACTGGCCTGTAGTGCCCGCGAGTTGCCAGTCACCGGAGGCGCCCGCGTCGAAGCGGCCGAGGTAGTTGAACAGCACCTGCGGTGCGGGGGCGTCGAACTCGGTGTGGGTCAGGTAGCGCAGAGCGCCGTAGGAAACGCCGTTGTCCGGCACTCGGGCGAGGTCTTCCTTGACCGCCTTGAGCGCGGCGGCCAGGTACTCGGGCGCGGTGAAGTCCGTCGTCGCGCCGGGGTCGACGGTCACCGGGAACAGGGTGGTGAACCAGCCCACGGTCCGCGACAGCTCCGGCTCGAAGCCGGCACTGCCCGCCACGAACTGTCCTTCGCGGCCGTGGCCTTCGAGTTCGATGTGCGCGAACGTCTGCTCCTGCCCGAGGTCGCGGCGCCACCGGGCGAGGGTGACGGCGAGCGCGGTCAGCAGGACGTCGTTGACGCCCGCGTGGAACTTCGCGGGAATCTCGCCCAGCAGGGCGGCCGTGACCTCGGGACCGACCGAGACGGTCCGCACCCGCTCCAGCGCGACGGTGTCGGCTTCGGACAGCGGGCGCCTGCCCACCGGTTGGTCCGCTCCCGGCAGGGGGCACCAGAAGTAGGAACTGTCCGCGTCGAACGCGGCCCGCTCCAGCAGCTGCGTCCAGCGCCGGAACGACGTGCCGACCGGGGGCAGCTCGATCGGCGCGCCCGAGGCGAACTGCCGCCACGCGGTGGCCAGGTCCTCCATCAGGACCCGCCAGGACACGCCGTCGATCACCACGTGATGGGCGACCAGGACCAGCTGTCGTGCCTCGCGGCGCCAGACGGCACGCAGCATCACGCCGCCCGCCGGGTCCAGTGCGTCGGTGGCGAGCGCGACGCACTCGTCGAGCGGCCGGTCGCTCTCACTCCATGCCCCTGCGGCCTGGTCCGCCTCCGGGATGTCGAAGCTCCAGCGGTCACCGCGCACCAGCTTGGCGCGCAGCATGTCGTGCCGCCCGACCACGGCGGCGAGGATCTCGTCGAGGGCCTCGGCGGTCAGGTCCGCCGGGGTGTTCAGCACCACCGACTGCACGAACCCGTCGATGGCGTCCGTGGTCTTGCCGAGCCACTGAACGATGGGCGATCCCACGACGGAGCCGGTCGCGACATCGCCGTGGTCCACGATGGAGACGTCCTCACGGCTCGCCACCGCCGCCAGCGCCCCCGCCGTGCTGTGGGCGAAGATCTGCCGTGCCGTGACATGGAGACCCGCGTCGCGCAGCGCGCTCAGCAGGGAGATCGCCAGGATGCTGTCTCCGCCGAGCTGGAAGAAGTCCTGGTCGACACCGACCTCGTCCAGCCGCAGCACCGCGGCGACCGCCGCGCACACCGCGCGCTCGTCGTCGGTGGTGGGCGGTATGAGGGAGCCCGTCCCGATCGTGGGTTCCGGCAGCGCGTTCCGGTCGAGCTTGCCGTTCGCGGTGAGCGGGAACTCCCGCATCACGACGATGTGGGCGGGCACCATGTACTCGACCATGTGCAGGGTGGCCCAGGCCTTGACCTCGTCCGCCCGCAGGTCCTCGTTCCCGGCGGCCGGGATCACGTATCCCACCAGATAGGTGCCGCCGGCCGCGTTCTTCTTCGCGACGACACAGGTGTGCCGTACGCCCGGGTGCTCGGCGAGACCGACCTCGACGTCCTCGATCTCCAGCCGCATACCGCGGATCTTGATCTGGTTGTCGGCGCGGCCGAGGAAGTCCAGTGACCCGTCCGGGGCGAACCGTGCGAGGTCGCCGGTCCGGTACAGCCGGGACCCGTCGTTCGCGAAGGGGTTCGCCACGAACCGGGAGGCCGTCAGGCCGGGCGCGTTGACGTACCCGCGCCCGAGGAGGAATCCGCCCACGTACAGCTCGCCGCCGACGCCGACCGGGACCGGGCGCAACTCGTCGTCCAGCACGTACAGCTGGGTGTTGGGGTTGGCCTTGCCGATCGACGTCGACAGGCGTTCGGCCGCGCCCCGGTAGATGACGTGCGAGACACCGATCGTCGTCTCGGCGGGGCCGTAGCCGTGGTACATGGGGATGTCGAGCCGGGTGCGGAACCGCTCGTACAGCTCCGGGGTCAGTACCTCGCCGCCGCACCACACGTGCCGCAGGCTGTCCAACTGCCCGGAGTCGCCCGCGATCTCAAGGAGCACGTCCAGCATGGACGACACCAAGTAGGTGAAGGTGACTCGGTGTTCGGCGATGATGCTCAGCAGGTGGTGCGGGTCGCGTTCGCCGCCGGGCCGCAGGACCACCAGTCTGCCGCCGGACACCAGCGGCAGGAAGATCTCGTTGATGGAGATGTCGAAGGACAGCGGTGCCTTGAAGAGCGAGGCGTCGTCGTGGCCGAAGCCCAGGATCTCGTCGACCTGCCAGAGCAGGCGCTCGCTGATCGCTTCGTGGCGGATCATCGCGCCCTTGGGCCGCCCGGTCGAACCGGACGTGAAGATCACGTAGGCTAGGCCCGCGCCGGGGACGGTGATCCCGGTCCCCTCGGTGGAGCAGGAACCGAACCGCCAGTCGCCGAGGTCGACGGCCACGGCTTCCGGTTCACTCGGGTCGTGCTCGCCCGAGTCGTTGAGCTGTACGACGACCCGGGCGTCGTCGATGACGACGGCTCGGCGCGCGGCGGGCCACTGGGGGTCGAGCGGCACGAACGCGCATCCGGCCTGGAGCACGCCGAGCAGCCCGATCACCATGTCGGCGGAGCGGCCCAGGGAGATGCCGACGACCTGTTCGGCGGTGAGCCCGCGTTCGATCAGGTGGTGGGCCAACTGGCTGGACAGCTCGGCTGCCTGACGATAGGTCAGCGAGCGGTGCTCGTCGATGATGGCGACGGCGTCCGGCCTGGTCCGCGCCTGTTCGCGGAACATTTCCACGATGGTGAGGCGGACCCGGTCGGCCTCGGTGTCGTTCCACTCGGCCAGCGCGTCGAGCCTCGCCGCCACTCCGGACGGGCTGATGGTGCCGATGGGCCGGTCGGGGAAGTCGGTCAGGTCGTCAAGGGCGAGCTGCGCGTCACCCGCCGCAACCCCTTCCGGGACGGCGATGCTCCGGCCGTCCGCGTCGACCTCCCAACCGCCGGGTCCGGTCCCGCCGTTGTCGACCCACCCGAGGACATCGGCGAACAGGGTGCCCGGGGTGAGGTCGATGCCGTCGGGACTCCGGCCCGTCGCCCAGTACGACAGCCCGATGGCACACGCTTCGGCGATGGTCCGGTCGGAGTGGTCGCCGGTCCGCCGGCGCACGTCGGCCAGGCGTGCGGGAGAAAGCAGTACGTGACGAGCGCTCGGTTCCATCATCGAAGACTCAACGCCCTTTCCAGGTGCGAAAGTTAGCCTAGCCTAACTTAGGATTGCCTAACTACCTTCTCGCCAAGCCCGCCACAGTCGCGCGTACCGGCCGCCCAGAGCGACCAACTCCTCGTGCGTCCCCTGCTCCACGACGCGTCCCGCGTCCAGCACGGCGATGCGGTCCGCCGCCATCGCCTGGGTCAGCCGGTGCGCCACGAACAGCGTGGTCCGGCCCGCGCACGCGGCCAGCACGGCCCGCTCCAGCTCGGCGGCGCCCTCGCTGCCCGCCTCCGCGGTCGACTCGTCGAGCACCACCACCGGCGCCCGGCTCAGCACCAGCCGGGCCAGGGCGATCTTGGCGACCTTGGTGACGTCCAGGCGCTCGCCGCCCTCGCCGACCAGGGTGTCCAGTCCGTCGGGCAGCGCGTCGACCCAGCCGTCGGCGCCGACCGTGCGCAGCGCGTCCATCAGCTCGGCGTCGGTCGCCTCCGGCGCGGCCAGCCGCAGGTCGTCGGCGAGCGAGCCGGAGAACACGTGCGTCTCCTGCGTCAGGATGCTCACCAGGGCCCGCGCCCCGGCCTCGTCCAGACCGGCGAGATTGGTCGGCCCGACGCGCACCGACCCGGCCTGAGGGGTTCCGATGCCCGCGATCAGCGCGGCCAGGGTCGTCTTGCCCGCGCCCGTGGCCCCCACCAGCGCGAGCGAACCCCCGGCCGGAATGGTCAGGTTGACATCCCTGAGGACCGGCTCCTCGGCGTCGGGATAACTGAACGTCAGTCCCTCCACCGTCACGGGGTACGCCCCGGCGTCGGCCGGCGCGACGGAGGTGTCGCCCACCAGCCGTTCCTCCGCGGACTCCCCGAGCACCCCGACCAGCCGGGTCAGGCTCGCGCCCGACTTCTGCGCCTCGTCGAAGGTGAACATGATGGCGCCCAGCGGCGTGAACAGCCGGTGGAACAGCAGCGGGGCCGCCGACACCTCGCCCAGGCTGGCGGCGTCGGCCTCCAACAGGGCGTAGCCCACCACAAGAATCAGGACAAGGCCGATGAACTCGGCGCGGTTCTCCCGGCCGACGAACCGGCCGAAGAACCGGAACACCTCGATGCCGAGATCGCGCACCCGCCACGACTCGCTGGTGACCTTCTCGCGGAAGGCGCCTTCGAGGCGGTACGCCCGGACCGTGTCGATCCCGTTCAGACCGCTCATCAGCGCCTGCGCACGGTCGGCCTGGGCCACCCGCTGCTTCCGGTAGAGCGGGGCGGACCGGGGCAGATACCAGCGCAGGGCCAGTGCGTACGCGGGCAGCGCGCCGGCGCCCGCCAGGCCGAGCCGCCAGTCGAGGCCGAACATGCCGGCCGTGGCGATGACGACCAGCACGCCCGCCGAGAACACCGTGGGGACGGCCGTTCGGATGCCCTTGGAGATCACGGCCACGTCGTCACCGACCCTGGACAGCACGTCCCCGCGGCCGACCTGCTCTATCCGTGCGCTCGGCATCCCCAGCACCGCCCGGACGGCGCCTTCGCGCAACCGCGCGAGCAGATCCGCGCCCAGCCGTCCGATGAGGTAGGTCGACACCGCGGTGGCCGCCGCGCCGAGCAGGGCGGCGGCCACCATCAACACCCCGATCCTGACCAGGATCGAGCGCGATTCACCCTCGACCACCCCGTCGACCACCCGGCCGAGGAGGAGCACCGGGAGTACCTGGAGCGCCGCCCCGGCCACCGTGGTGAGCACGGTGGCGACCGTCAGCCACGGCACCTCGCGGCAGTGCACCGCGACCCATCGGGTGGCCTCGCGTCCGGTCGCCGTGCGCAGGGTCGCCGGGGCGACGCGCGTGTCGGTGGTGCTCACTACCTACTCGGCCGACTTGACGAGCTCGTCGATCGCGTACGGCATCGACAGCAGGGTGCCCTGGGAGATGGCCGCGCCGACCGCCGGACCCTCGCTGTCCAGCAGGTACGACACGTTGCCCTTCTTCACGGCGTCCAGGTTGGCGAAGAGCTTGAACTTCTTCAGCGCCTCCGTGTCCGCCTTGTCGTTGATGACGAAGATGTGGTCGACGTCGATCAGGTCGATGCGCTCGGGGGAGAGCTGGGTGTAGAAGCTGCCGTCCGCGATCTTGTCGATCTCGGTCTGGTACTTGAAGCCGATGCCCGTCACCAGCCGTCCGCGCACGTCGGTGGAGGTGAACGGCGCCACGGAGTCCTCGTACCAGGACAACGCGACGGCGGTCTGGTTCGCGAAGGCGGGGTGCGCCTTCTTGGCGGCGTCGAGCCGGCCCTGGATGCCCTCGACCATCTTCTCGCCCTCCTCGGCCTTGCCGAGCGCCTTGGCGATGTGCAGCGCGTTGTCCTGCCAGGGCGCGCTGAACGGCTCCTTCTCGGCCTTGGTACGGCCCACCGTCGGGGCGATCTTGGAGAGCTTGTCGTAGGCGGCCTGGTCGATCTCGGAGTAGACCGCGATGATCAGGTCCGGCCGCAGGGCGGCGATCTTCTCGTAATTGGGGCCGGAGTCACCGTTCTTCATGATGACCTCGGGCTGGGTACTGCCCCACTTGTCCTTCACCCAGGGCCACTGGGTGTTGATGTCGGGGGTCTTGCCCGGCGGGTTCGGGTACTGGTCGACCATGCCGACCGGCTTGATGCCGAAGGCCAGGATGGTCTGGTCGTCCGTGTAGCCGACGGAGACGACCCGCTGGGGGGCCTTGGTGACCTCCGTGGATCCGAACGCGTGCTCCACGGTGACCGGGAACGCGCCGGCGGCGGCAGCCGGGGTGGTCTCGCTCGCCTTGTCCTCCGAGTCCGACGAGTCGGAACCGCATCCCGCGAGGAGGCCGACGCCGAGTGCCGCGGCGGACAGAACCGCCGCCAGTCGCCGTCGGGATCTCTTGAACGTCGATCGATGGAGGAGCATCCCAAGTCCCTTGCTTTCGCGCTGTCCCGTGCGCCCCCGTCTAAAGGGCAGGCAAACCTTACCTTGGGCAGGTGAGGTTAGCCTAGCCTAACTGGGTAACTTTATGGGGAACTAGTCGAGTTGGACGTGTGTGCGACCGATCGGGACGATGAGCGGCCGGTCGCCCACCGGGTCGTCGATCACTTTGGCGCGCAGTCCGAACGCCTCGTGCAGCAGTTCGGCGGTGATCACGTCACGCGGGTGCCCCTGCGCCAGGACCGACCCCTCCCGCATCACGATGAGGTTGTCGCTGTAGCGCGTGGCCAGGTTGAGGTCGTGCAGCACCATGACCACCGTGCACCCCGACTCGTGCAGGTCGTCCACCAGATCGAGCACGTCGACCGCGTGCGCCAGGTCCAGGTAGGTGGTCGGCTCGTCGAGGAGCAGCAGGTCGGTTCCCTGAGCCAGGGTCATGGATATCCAGACGCGCTGGCGCTGTCCGCCGGACAGGGAGTCGACCGGACGGTCGGCGAGGTCGGACACCCCGGTCATCGCCAACGCGCGCTCCACGACGGCGACATCGTCGGACGACCACTGCCGCAGCCAGCTCTGGTGCGGATGCCGGCCCCTGGCGACCAGGTCCGACACCGTCAGCCCCTCCGGCGCGACCGGCGCCTGCGGCAGCAGGCCCAGCTTCTTGGCCACGTCCCTGGTCTTGAGCTTGACGATGTCGTCGCCGTCCAGCACGACCGTCCCCTTGGTCGGCTTGAGCAGCCGCGACAGGGTCCGCAACAGGGTCGACTTCCCGCAGCCGTTGGGGCCGATGATCGTGGTGATCACCCCTGGCGGGATCTCCACGTCCAGATCGTCGATGACGATCCGGGTGCCGTACCCGACCGTCACGCCCCTGGCTGCCAGCCGTGCGGCGTCGACGACCCCGGACTCGATCTCGGTGATGTACTGAGCGCCCACGAGGCCCCCCTGTTTAGGTATGCCTAACTTTTGTACCATCTATCGGCGGTTCGCCCGCACCAGCAGATAGACGAGGAAGGGGCCGCCGATCGCGGCGGTGACCACGCCGACCGGAAGACCGATCGGCAGCGCGGTGCGCGCGACCAGGTCCGCGCCGATCAGCAGCAGCGCTCCCACCAGGCCGGAGGCCACCATCGGCGGCGTCGGGTACCTGGCCAGCCGCATCGCCACCTGCGGTGCCACCAGCGCGACGAACGGGACCGGGCCCGCCGCGCTCACCGCCACACCGGCCAGCAGGACCGCGCACAGCAGCAGGACCGCCCGCACCATCGAGTACCGGACGCCCAGGCCCGCTGCGACCTCGTCGCCGAAGTGCATCGGCTTGAACTGGAACGCGACACAGGCCACGACGACCAGGAGGGCGAGCGTGCCCCAGAGCGCGATCCAGACCTCGCTCCAGGACCGGTTGTCCAGCGAGCCGACCAGCCACGCCTGGGCCCGGGCCACGTCCCTGATGTCGGCCGTGACCAGCAGCCAGGTGGTGATCGCCTCCATCACGGCGCTCACCGAGATGCCGATGAGGATGAGCCGGAAGCCGTCGATCCCGCGCCGCCAGGCCAGGAAGTACACCAGCAGACCCGTGCCGAGACCGCCGGCGAGCGCCGCCGCGGACAGGCCCACGGAGTTGATGATCGCCGCGGAGGCTCCGCCGGACACCGTCACCAGGAACACCGAGACCGCGCTGGCACCCCCGGTGATCCCCAGGATGTCCGGGCTGGCCAGCGGATTGCGCGCGATGGACTGCGTGATCGCCCCGGACACCCCCAGCGCGATGCCGACGACGAGCCCGGCCAGGGCACGCGGCATCCGCAGGTCCATGATCACGAACTCGTCGACCTGCTCACCCCGGCCGAGGATCGTGGCGATCACCCGGGACAGGCCGATGGGGAAGTCCCCGACGCCGATGGACAGGCAGAAGACCAGGAAGGTGGCCGTCGCCAGCAGCAGCGTCACGAACGCCATCCAGGGCCGCCATACGAACGACACCCGGCCGAACCGCACGCCCGGCGCCACCGATGGCTTCGCGTCTGTCGGCTTCACGCCTGTCCCGTTCATGCGCTCCTGAACTTTCCGCGCCACACCAGACCCGCGAAGAACGGGGCGCCGAGCAGAGCGACGACGACACCCGCGTCCAACTCGCCCGGCCGCACCACCAGTCGCCCCACGATGTCGCAGACCAGCAGGACGACGGCGCCGAGCAGACCCGCGTACGGCACCAGCCAGCGATAGTCCGGCCCGGTCAGATACCGGGCCACGTGGGCCACCATGAGCCCGAGAAACGCGATGGGGCCGCAGGCCGCCGTCGCCGCGCCTGCGAGCAGGGTGATGGCGAGGATGCCGGTGATCCGGCTCCGCGCGATGTTCAGTCCCAGCCCCCGCGCCACGTCGTCGCCCAGGTTGAGCAGGTTGATGGCGGGCAGCGTGGCCAGGGCCAGCACCAGCCCGACCGCGATGAACGCGGTCACCGGCCAGATGACGTCGAACCCGACACCGGCCACGGAGCCCGCGTTCCAGAACCGCAGCGCGTTCAGCGACGCCTGGTTCGACAGCGCGACCGCCGTGGTCATCGCCATGAGGAAGACCGTGATCCCCTGCCCGGCCAGTGCGAGCGTCAACGGGTTGCCGGCTCCCCGGCCGATGCTCGCGAGACCGAACACGACGACACCGGCGAGTGCCGCCCCCAGGAAGGCGAACCAGACGTACTGGAACGGGTTGGAGAACCCGAACACGGCGATCACCGACACCACGGCGAACGAGGCGCCGGTGTTCACCCCCAGCAGGCCCGTGTCGGCGATCGGGTTGCGGGTGTACCCCTGGATCAGCGCCCCGGCGACCCCCAGGGCGACCCCCGCCACGATCCCGAGCACCGTCCGCGGGACCCGTACGGTCTGCACGATGAGCCTGATCTCGGTGAGCCGCTGGTCGGAGTCCGGCGCCGCGAACAGCCCGTGCCACACCTCGGCGGGACTCAACGCGCGCGCACCGACGGCCAACGACACCGCGCCCGTGACCACGAGGATCACCACAAGCGTGCCCAAACCCACAACCCGCCGTCGGCGGGCCTCTGTTGTGCCCCTGGGCGCGGGGCGCTCAACTGCAGTCGTGCCCATGTCGACGTACGTTATCCCTTTGATCAGCTCGGTACGCATGGCCGGTCGGGCACGGCACGCTCAGGAAGCGGTGTGCCGGGGGGTTCCTTTCCCGGGGTCGCACACAGGTGCCGCGCCTGCCGGGTGCGGTTCCACCAGGCGGGGCGCGGCGGTGTGGGGGCTGGACGGGTGGGCGGACTAGCGGGCGGTGCTGGCGATGCCGTCGGCGACCGGACGGGCCTCGTCCGAGGCTGACTTGACGCCCCGGTCGAGCAGCGAGTCCAGGATCTCGCCGACCCTGATCGCGGTGTTGGACAACAGGGACGACGTGATGCCGTGCGTGTGCTCCGTGCCGCCCTGCAGGTAGATGCCGCAGCGCAGGCCCGGGTCCGTGGCGATGCGGTAGTCCCGCTCGACGTGGACGCGGCCCTCCTCGTCACGGAGGCAGCGGTCCGCGACCTCACCGAGGAGACCGATGGGGTCGGCGGGGCTGTACCCGGTGGCGAAGACCACGACGTCCGCGTCCAGGGAGCTTTCCTCGCCGGTGACGAGGGACTTCACGGTGGCGCTGACCTTGTCCGGTGTCTCCTTGACGCCGGTGAGCCGGGAGACGTTGACGAAGCGCAGCCGCTCGGTGCCGAGGACCTTCTCCTGGTACATCTGCCGGTACAGGTCGTCGATGAGGTCGATGTCCACCACGGAGTAGTTGGTGTTGCCGTGGTAGTCCATCAGCCGGCGTTTGACGTCGTCCGGTGCCGCGTAGTACTCGTCGACCGCCGCGGGGTCGAAGATCCGGTTGGCGAAGCTGCTGTCGTCGGCGGGGCTGTAGCCGTAGCGCGAGAAGACCGCGCAGACCTCGGCCCGGGGGAAGCGGCGGTGCAGGTAGGCGACGTTCTCGGCGGCGCTCTGTCCGGCGCCCACGACGATGAACCGGGAGGGCGAGGCGTCCTCCAACTCGTCGACTTTCGCCAGCAGTTCGGAGTTGTGCCAGACGCGGTCGCCGCGCTCCACGCCCTCCGGCATGAGAGGACGCAGCCCGGTACCGATGACGAGGTTGCGGGCCCGGTGCACCGCGAGCCCCTCCCCCGACCGGACCGTCACTTCCAGGTGCTCCACGGCTCCGTCCCGGACGACGGGCGCGACGCCGACGACCTCATGGCCGTAGGAGACCATGCCGTCGACCTTGGCCGCGGCCCACTCGAAGTAGTCGTGGAACTCCACCCGCAGGGGGAAGAGGTTCTTGTGGTTGATGAAGTCGATCAGCCGGTCCTTGCTCTTCAGGTAGCAGAGGAAGCTGAACTCGCTGGTCGGGTTCCGGAGCGTCACCAGGTCCTTGAGAAAGGACACCTGCATGGTCGCGTCGTCGATCAGCATGCCGCGGTGCCATCCGAAGCACGGCTGCTGCTCGAAGAAGTGAGCGGTGATCGCCTCCTGCCCGCCGACGCGTGCGTTGTGCTCACTGAGTGCGATCGCCATGGCCACATTGGACGGTCCGAAGCCGATGCCAATGAGGTCGTGGACCGGTGATGCGTCATCAGGAAGAACCTGTGACATGTCACTCCCATCGTGCGGGGCAGTTGCCTGTCAGGCGTGGGGAAAGTACGACAGGTGGGCACACCGACGGAGCGGCCCGCCGGGGAACTTAGGTGAGCCTAAGCTAATCCTGTGAAGCTGTCGATAGGGCGAAACGGACAACCCGTCGGCGATACCTGCCAACTGGGGCCCCATTTGCACCCGTTGTAAACTAAGGTAAGCCTTGCTTTACTATCCTCTGGTCATTCCCTGCCTTGAGGAGGAACCCCATGCGGGTCGCCATGTTCGGTTACCAGACCTGGGGGCACCGCACCCTGCAAGCCCTTCTCGACTCCGACCACGACGTGGTTCTGGTCGTGACGCATCCCAAGAGCGAGCACGCGTACGAGAAGATCTGGAGCGACTCCGTCGCCGATCTCGCCGAGGAGCACGGCGTCCCGGTGCTGATCCGCAACCGCCCCGACGACGACGAGCTGTTCGAGCGCCTCAAGGAGGCCGCCCCGGACATCATCGTGGCGAACAACTGGCGGACGTGGATCCCCCCGCGCATCTTCGACCTGCCGCCCCGCGGCACGCTGAACGTGCACGACTCGCTGCTGCCGAAGTACGCCGGCTTCTCCCCGCTGATCTGGGCCCTGATCAACGGCGAGCCCGAAGTGGGCGTCACCGCGCACATGATGAACGACGAACTCGACGCCGGTGACATCGTCCGCCAGGAGGCGGTTCCGGTCGGACCGACGGACACCACCACCGACCTCTTCCACAAGACCGTTGACCTCATCGCCCCGGTCACCATCGGTGCGCTCGACCTCATCGCCGCCGGGCAGACGGAGTTCACCAAGCAGGACCGGTCCCAGGCCAGCTTCTTCCACAAGCGGTCCACCGAGGACATCCGCCTCAACTGGGACTGGCCCGCCGAGGACCTCGAACGCCTCGTCCGCGCCCAGTCCGAGCCGTACCCCAGCGCCTTCACCTTCCACAAGGGCAAGCGCCTCGAGGTCCTCGCCGCCGTGGTGTCCCAGGGCCGTTACGGCGGCACACCCGGCCGCATCTTCTATCGCGAGGGCGACGGCGTGGTCATCGTCGCCGGAGCGGACGCCCGTACCGGCCGCAACCGCGGCCTGGCCATCACCCGCGTACGGACCGAAGACGGACGGGAGTTGGGTGCGACCGAGTACTTCACCTCCATGGGCGGATACCTGACCAGTCGTCCCTGACCACCGGAACGGTCCTGCGCGGACCGTTCGGTGTTCACAGGCGTCGGCCCCACCACGGTCCCGGGGGCCGGCAGACCGCCGCCGCGCGGATCCCAGTCCGCGCGGCGGCGCACCCCGCCTAAGGTGAAGCCGTGATCGCGTCGGCCTCCACCCTGCTCCCGGTGAACCCGGCTCTGGGCATCGCGCTCGCGGTACTGCTCGTCGCGGCCGCCGCGGTGGCGGCACTGGCCCGGCTGGGACACACCCGCGCGATCGTCACCGCCGGGCTTCGGGCGACGGTGCAGCTGGCCGCGGTGGCCGTCGTCATCCGGTGGGCGCTCGACTCGCGTCTGCTGCTGTTCGCCTTCATCGCGGTGATGTTCGGTGTGGCTACGTGGACGGCCGGCCGCCGCATCACCGACAACGGCACCTGGTGGTGGGCCGCCGTTCCGATCGGCGGCGCCGCGTTCCCGGTCGTCGTCCTGCTCGTGGCCATCGGCGTGCTCCCGGTCAAGGGCATCGCTCTCATCCCCGTCACCGGCATCCTCATCGGCGGTGCGCTGACCGCGACGGTGCTCGCCGGCCGGCGAGCGCTGGAGGAGCTGGAGACGCGCCACGGCGAGGTCGAGGCCGCGCTGTCCATCGGGCTCCTGGACCGGGAGGCCCGGCTGGAGATCGCCCGGACCTCGGCCGCCGGAGCGCTGATCCCGGCCCTCGACCAGACCAGAACGGTCGGACTGGTCACCCTCCCCGGCGCGTTCATCGGCATGCTGCTCGGCGGCGCGTCACCCCTGCTGGCCGGAGCGGTCCAGCTGTTCGTGCTGATCGCCCTGCTGGCGGTGGAGGCCGTCGCGGTCGCCGTCGTACTGGAGTTGATCGCCCGCAACAAGATCAGCAGACGGTCACGCGGCACATGACCCACATGACGGCCTGTTCCCCGAGTCGTCACTTCCTGCTGGGGAGCTCACCGCCGCGATCGGCATCGTGCTGGGCAAGGAGATAGAGAAGCCCCGATACCGTCAGCCCCGAGTCGGCGGGATGACGCAGTATCGTCCCCTCTTCGATGCGATACGTGTTGGACCGCCCCTGACGCGTGCGGCTGAGATAGCCGTCCGCCTCCAAGTCGGAAACGATCTTCTGGACGGCACGTTCGGTGAGCCGGCATCGCGCGGCGATATCGCGGATGCGCGTGGTGGGATCGTCAGCGATCGCGGCCAGCACGCGGGCGTGATTGGTCAGGAAGGTCCACCCCATGTGCCGTTCAGGTACATCACCCATGCCTACAGGGTAGGAGCCGCGATTCGCGCGTTCAAAAGCCTGAATGAGATTTCCTGAATCTCTTGACGTACGAGATTCGCCGGGCTCACGCTGGATCGCAGGACGCACGTCGCCTCGGGGAGTGGCCACGATGTCTGAACGTACGCTTCCTACGCAGCTCACAGGCGAGGACGAGACCGCCTCCGCGGACACCTGCCCGGTGAGCGGTCACCAGCAGTCCATGCTGGGTATCGAAACGCGGCCCGAGGGCGACCGGACGGCCGTGGTGGTGACCGGCGAGATCGACATCGCCGGCGTGCAGGCGCTCGGCGATGCACTCTCCGGGGCCCTCCGCCGATCGGTCCGCGGAATTGATCTCGACCTGAGCGGCGTCGATTTCTGTGACTGCTCCGGCCTCAATGTCCTGGTGCGGGTGCGTCGGCACGCCCGGGAGAGTGGCAAGGACCTGGCCGTTCGGGCCACCAGTGCCGCGGTGCGCAGACTCCTCGCGGGCACCGGGACTCTGTCACTTTTCGCTGTGTCCGGTGCCAGGGCAGCACGCCCGGAGACCGAGCCGGAGCTGCGTGCCGAGATCATGCACCTGGAGCGGGCCATGCACACCCGGCCGGTCATCGACCTGGCCCGCGGAGTGCTGATGGCCTCCTTCGGACTGAGCGCCGAGGAGGCCTGGACGGTTCTGGTCGAGGCATCCCAGAACACCAACACCAAGCTGCGTGACGTGGCCCACAACCTGGTCGACGCTGTCAACGGAGAGGGAGCGCCGGAACCGGTTCGGCAGCAGGTGGCCGCGACGGTGACCAGACTGCGTACGTCACCAGCGGCCCCCGGCGACAAGGAGGAGTGAGCAGCACCCCGGGCCGGCCGTCAGGCAGCGGCCCTCAGCGCTTCCTGCCCCACCACGTCGCCGGGCTTCGACGGCAGGGCCACCGGCTCCGGGGTCCGGCGTGTACGCAGGACGAGGCCCGCGCCGATCGTGCCGGCGATGAGCAGGCCGCCGGTCACCAGAGCGCCGCGCGCTCCGGCCGTTTCCATGAGCAGACCCAGCGCCGGAGGCCCGCCGAGACCCCACACGGTGCCGATGCTGCTCCACACCCCGAGCACCCGTCCCCGCAGGTGAGCGGGCGGATCGGTCTGCAGTACGGCGGTTCCGGCGGTGTCGGAGACGGACTCCACCACGGCCATGGGCAGGACGAGCACCAGCAGCACGGCCAGTGACGGCGACAAGCCCGCCGCCACCTGCAGCAGCCCACCCGCGGCGGCCAGTGTGCCCACGAGCCGCACCGAGGGCCTGCGCAGCCGGGCACCGAGGACCGCCCCGAGGATGCCGCCGACGGCGAGGACGGTGGAGACCGTGCCGAACGCGCCGGCGCCGCCCGCGAGCGGCCCGGTGACCAGCACGGCGAGGGTGAGTCCGTAGTTGCGTCCGAAGACCGCGCTGATGCCGGTGACGCAGGCGAGTGCGACCAGGCGGGGCCGACGCGCGAAGAAGGCCAGCCCCTCTCGTACGGTCATGTCGTCACGCTTGTCGCGCGGCTCCGGAGCAGCGGGGTGCTCCTTCCCGGCGCGCCCGGCCGCACCGTACGCCGGCCGCAGGAACGGAATGACCGAGGTGACGAAGAGGAACGACAGTCCGTTGACCGCGTACGCGGCGGATGTGCCCAGCAGGCCCACCGTCACGCCGGCCAGTGCGGCGCCGGCCAGCCGACCCGCGTTGTGCACCAGCGCGCCCACGCCGATGGCGGAGGGGACGTCCTCCTCGGGAACGAGGTCGTTGCCCAGCAGGGCGCAGGCAGGTCCGTCGACGGTGGCGATCGCGCCGGTCACGGCGGCCAGCACCAGCAAGGTCGTCATGTCGAGCCGGTCCAGCGCCACGAGCACGGCGGTCGTGAAGGCGACCGCGCCGAGGAGTGCCTGGCTGACACCGGCCGTCAGCTTGCGCGGCCAGCGGTCGACGGCCGCCCCGCCGAGCAGGCTCATGAACAGGGCGGGGGCGGCCTGGACCGACATGGACAGCCCGGTCGCGGCAGCGGAGCCGGTGATCTGGAGCACGAGCAGGTTCTGCACCGTGAGCTGCATCCAGGTACCGGCGTTCGACACGAAGTTCGCGACGGACCACCAGCGCATGCTGCGGTATCTCAGGGACCGCCACGGCGAGCGTGACGCCTGCCCGGACGCAGGCGAGGCGGGGGCAGGGGCAGGGGCAGATGAGGAAGACACAGTGCGGTACCCGAGAGGCGAGGTGGGAGGTCAGACAGGTCGGCGAAACCGAGGGACGCCGGCTGCGCTGCGCGGTCACTCCACCGAGTCGGTTACGGCGCGGACCATCGTGACAGACGGGACCGGCGAGTCGATGACGGTGCACCCCGCGGCACCGCCGCCAGGACGCCAAGTTCCCTCCACCTGCGGGTGTTTGCCGTGGTGAGTGTGGTTGCTCACAGACCTCCTCCTGCCCGGTTCGGCCGAGGACACGGGGACTAGGGATCAAGGTGTGCAACCTGCCGGCGCGGGAACCCCGTGCCAGTGCCGACGAGTCCTTGCTCAAACACGGGGACGCCCCTGGTGAAGGCACTGGTCGTACGGCTCGACAGCTTCGGCGACGTGCTGCTCGCCGGGCCCGCCGTCCGCGCGGTCGCCGCCCGCTGCTCCCGGGTGACGATGCTCTGCGGCCCACGCGGCGAGCCCGCCGCCCGGCTGCTGCCCGGTGTCGACGACGTGATCGTGTGGGCGGCGCCGTGGGAGGGCGCGGACGCGCCCACCGTGCCCGAGGCGGACGTCGATGGCCTGGTGCGACGTCTGAGTGCGGGCGCGTTCGACGTCGCGCTCGTCCTCACGTCGTTCCGCCACAGTCCCGTGCCCATGGCCCTGTTGTTGCGGCTGGCCGGCGTCCGACGGATCGGCGCCGACGCCGACGCCGACGCCGACGCCGACAGCATCGACCATTCGGCCGTCTCCTCGACGTACGTCATCAGCGGCTCCCCGGCCGCCACGAGGCCGAGGCCGCGCTCGACACCGCCGCCGCGATGGGTTTCCGCCCGCGCCCCGGGGACGACGGCCGCCTGCGCGTTCTGCCGCCTCCCGACACGATCGCCCTGACCGGCAGCGGCCCGTACGTCGTCGTCCACCCCGGAGCCGACGCTCCCGACCCTGCCTGGAGTCCCGATCGCTGAGCCGAGGCCGTGGCCCTCCTCGTCGAGGCGGGTCATCGTGTCGTCGTCACCGGCGGCCCCGGCGAGGCGGAGCTCACCCGGCGGGTCAGCGGGGACATGGCGGTGGACCTCGGCGGCAGGACCGCGCTGCGCACCCTGGCGGGCGTCCTGCGCTCGGCCGACGTCGTGACGAGCGGCACCACCGGCCCCGCCCACCTGGCCGCGGCCGTCAGAACACCGGTCGTGTCCCTGTGCACGCCCGTCGTTCCGGCGGAGCGGTGGGGGCCGTACGGCGTCCCGAGCATGCCTCTCGGTGATCGGGCCGTGCCCGGAGCGGACAGCCGGGCCCGGCACAGCTCCGTCCCCGGTCGTCCGGGCCTCGACGAGGTCACCGGCCAGGACGTGGTGTGCGCGGTGCAGAAACTGCTCACCGCGCATGCCTGACGTACTGGCTGTTGCGCAACCTGTCGAAGAACGACCTCAAAGCCATGAGCTGCGAGCACGGAGTAGGTTGGCCACTGTGGTGGTGGGCACGGAAGAGACCCGGCTGATCGTCCTGCGGGGCAACAGCGCTTCGGGCAAGTCGAGCGTGGCGGCCGGCATCCGGGACCGTTTCGGCCGCGGCCTGGCCATCGTCGGCCAGGACAACCTCCGCCGGATCGTGCTGAGAGAGCGGGACGTGCCGGGCGCGGCGAACATCGGCCTCATCGACACCGTCGCCCGATACGCCCTGGACGCCGGGTATCACGTCGTCCTGGAGGGCATCCTGTACGCCGACCGCTACGGCGAGATGCTCGCGCGGCTGCGCGCCGACCACCGCGGCCCGACCCACGGCTACTACCTGCACGTGCCGTTCGGCGAAACCCTCGTACGCCACGCCACCAAGCCGATTGCCGAAGAGGTCGGCGAGAGGGACCTGCGCGACTGGTACCGGGAACTCGATCTGCTGCCCGGCGACGTCGAGACCGTCATCGGCACCGACAGCACCCTGCCCGAGACCGTCGACCGCATCATGCTCGACACCGGCCTGGCCGGCCGTCCCGCACTCGATCGCTGAACTGCCCGGCCCGGCACCGGTCGAGAGCCGAACGCAGGTCGATCAGGAGGCGGCTCGGGGCAGTACGCCGACATGGGCGAGTCCGCCGAGCCAGGCCGCGGAGGGCTTGGGGGTGCGTTCGAAGGTGTCGGGGTCGACGGAGATGAGGCCGAAGGTGGGTTTGTAGGAGCCCCATTCGTAGTTGTCGAGTGCGCTCCAGTGGAGGTAGCCGCGTACGTCGAGGCCGTCCTCCAGAGCGGCGGATACTGCCTGGAGCGCGCCGGTCGTGTAGTGGATGCGGCGTGTGTCGTCGTCGGTGGCGATGCCGTTCTCGGTGACGATCAGGGGGACGTCGCCGACGATCCCGGCGGTGTGGCGCAGGGCGTATCCGATGGCTTGCGGGTAGTACTCCCAGCCTGTGAGGGTGCGTTCGGCGTCGTCGGGCGCCGGGATGGGGCCGTCGGTGGTGATCCTGGTGCGGGTGTAGGACTGGACGCCGATCCAGTCGTCGTCGCGGGCGGCTTCGATGAAGACGTCTTCGCGGGGGTGGCTGTAGGCGGCGGTGGCGGCTTCGGCACCGGGGAGTGCCTGGTACACCTGGTTGGCGATCGACCAACCGACCTGGATGTCGGCGGAGATCGCCTTGACGGCGGCCGTGGCGCGGTGGTGGGCCTGGATCAGGGCGCCGGTGGTGGCCTTGTCGGGCAGCGGGAGGCCGGCCGCGGGGGGTGCTTCGGTGCCCAGTTCACGGACGGCGCCGGCGACCGCGATCATGTTGGGTTCATTGATGGTGCACACGTGCCGTACGCCGGTGCCGATGACCGGCGCGGTGGCGCGCACGTACCGCTCGAACAGGTCCACCGCCCCGTCCGCGGTCCAGCCGCCGCGCTCGGCGAACCAGCGCGGGACGGTGAAGTGGTGGAGGGTGACCATCGGGCGCAGGCCGCGTTCGATCGCCCCGTCGACCATGCGCCGGTAGTGGGCGATCTCGGCCTTGGAGAAGTGGCCGGGGGCGGGCTCGATGCGGGCCCATTCGATGCTGAAGCGGTAGTCGGTGAAGCCGAGTTCGGCGAGCAGGTCCATGTCCTCGCGCCACCGGTGGTAGCTGTCGGCGGCGTCACCGCTGGGCTCGGCGATGGAGCCGCCGCTGTGTTCCGTCTGCCACCAGTCGCTGTTGACGTTGTTGCCCTCGATCTGGTGGGCGGCGGTGGAGGCTCCCCACAGGAAGCCGTCGGGGAAGCGGAGACCGTCGGCGGTGACGTTCACGGCGGGCATTGCGGGCCTTTCCGGAGGGAGTTGGGTCAGCGCGGGGACGGGCCGGGCCAGATGGCGGAGGCGTCGTCGCGGTGCGGGTCGGGCAGCCGGATCGGGCGGACGGGGATGGTGTGTTCGCGTCCTTCGCTGACGGCCGTCCACGGGCCGGGGTGCCCGGAGTAGCACAGGGTCGTGAGGGCGAAGACGTTGTCGGCGTAGACCTCGACGTACTCGCCGACGGTGAGGATGCGCAGCGTGGCGGCGGGGTCCGTGAGGACGGTCTCGCCGAGCCGGGTCCCGTCGGGGCCCGTGACCCAGAGGTTCTTGCCGTCGCAGCCCACGGCGAGGGCGGGACGGTCGCCGTCCGGGGCGTCGGTGCGCAGGGTGATCTCGACCCGCCCGGTGATACCGATGTCGCCGACCGCGTGCAGGGCGGGGCGGTCCGTCTCCTCGCCGAGCCAGGCGTTCAGACCGGGCCACCATTCGAGGCGGGGGGCCGAATCGCCCTCCACCACAAGTGACTTCGGCTGGGTGAGCATGCCGCGGCAGCGCTCCCCGGTGTCGCTGAGGCCGACCTGGCGGGGCGTGGTGTGCAGCACGACGCGGGAGCCGTCGGGCGCGGCGATCACGCGGGGGGCGTAGGCGCCGGTCGGGCCGAGAGGGCCGCGCCGGGTCCAGGGGCCGCGCAGGCTCGGGGCCGTCCACGCCTCGAAGCCGCGGGTGGCGCCGATGGAGCCGAGGAGCAGCCAGCTGCCGTCGTCGAGGCGTTCCAGGACCGGGCACTCCAACTCGTCCACGTCGCCGGGTGAGATGAGCGGCGGATGCACGGTCCAGTGCTCCAGGTCGTCGGAGGTGGCCAGCCCGACGCAGCCGCTGACCTCCACCGGCAGGGAGGCGTCGCTGGCGCAGACGACCATGACCCAGCCGTCCGACGCGTCGTCGCGTACGACGAACGGGTCGCGCCAGCCCATGCGTTCACCGGTGCGGTACCAGCGCGGGTCCGCCTCGACGACCGGCGCGGTGCCATGGCGCCGCCAGCCCGTGCCGTCGGTGCGGTCGGAGTACGCCAGTCCTACCGACTGGAGCGGCCAGCCGCCCGGTGTGAGACCGGAGACGCCCGTGTAGAACATCGCCATTCCGTCGCCGTGCCGCAGAGGGTGCATCGTCCACACCGCCTGCTGGTCGAAGCGACCGGGCAGTCCGTTGCCGAAGGCGGTGCCCTGGGGCTGCCAGTGGACCAGGTCGGTGGAGGTGGCACGGCCGTAGGAAGTCTCCATCCGCAGATGGTCGAACTCCGGTGTCCAGGGGCCCTGCAGGTGCAGCACCGCGTACGTGCCGTCCTCGTCGCGCAGGAGGGCGAAGTCGTTCACGCAGAGGCCGGGCGGGGCGTATCGCATGCACAGGTCCTGTCGGCTCCACAGCGCCCAAACGTGTGCGCTGACGCTTGATAACAAAGAGGTCTCTTGCAGATCGGCCCCAGTAAATATGAACGCAAACGCTTGCGCAACAAGGTGGCCGGGTTTACGGTCACGTCACCCACAGATCACACCGACGTGAAATCAACGGGAGGAATGCGCCGTGACGGCCAGCATCACCGATGTCGCCCGCGCCGCCGGAGTCTCGGCGTCCACCGTGTCCCGCGCGCTGCGCGGCCGACCGGGGGTCTCCGAGGAAGTGCGGGCGCAGATCACGGCCGTCGCCGCCCGGCTCGGGTACACCGCCTCGCGTTCCGCGTCCAGTCTGGCCAGCGGCCGTACCTTCACCATCGGGGTTCTTGTCCCGTACGTGGGCCGCTGGTTCTTCGGCACCGTGCTGGACGCCGCCGAGCGCGAGTTCAGCGCCGCCGGGTACGACGTACTGCTGTACAACCTGGGCTCGCCGGAGACACGCAAGCGCTTCTTCACCAAGTTGCCGGTCCGCAAGCGGGTGGACGCGGTGCTGTCGCTGCTCATCCCTGACGAGGAGGAGTCGGCCGCACTGCGCTCCCTGGGGGTGCCGCTGGCCACCACGGTCGGCGGCACCCGGCCCGGCTTCACCGTCGTCGGCATCGACGACCGGGCCGGCACCGAGAGCGCCGTACGGCATCTGGTCAATCTCGGCCACCGCCGGATCGGCATGATCAGCGGAACCAGCGGGCCGCTGCACTGGACCACCCCCATCGAGCGGCGCAACGCCTACCTGGACGTGCTGAGCGACGCCGGTATCGAGCACGACGCGGCCCTGGAGGCGGACGGCGACTACACCGTCGAGGGCGGCGAGCGGGCCATGACCGAACTGCTGGCCGTCTCCCGTCCGCCGACCGCCGTGTTCGCGCAGTCCGACGAGATGGCGATGGGCGCCTTGCGGGCCCTGCGGCGCCATCGGCTGAGGGTGCCGCAGGACGTGTCCGTCGTCGGCTTCGACGACCACGAACTCGCCGACGTGGTCGGCCTGACCACGGTCGCCCAGCCGGTCGCCGAGCAGGGTGCCGAGGCCGCCCGGCTGCTGCTGCGTCAGCTGGACGAGCCCGACGCCGAACCACCCGCCGCGCAGGTGCAGATGCCCATCCGACTCGTCCTGCGCGAGACCACCGCCCCGCCGCGCCCGCGCGGCCCGCAGTAACTCCCCGAGCCCCACATCCGCATGTCCGGACAGCACGTCAGCACGCCGAACCCTCGCCACAGCACGGAGGCACAGCCATGAGCTCGACCAGCAGAAAGTACCGCCGCACCGCCTGTACGGGCCTGGCCCTCCTCCCCCTGGTGGCGCTGGCCGCCTGCGGCGGGGGTGGCGGTACCGATGCCTCCGCCGAGGCCGGAAGCGGCAAGGGCACCATCAGCGTCTGGGCCCACCAGGGCCAGAAGAACGAGACCAGCGCGCTGCAGAACGCGGTGAAGTCCTTCAACTCCTCGCAGAGCGCGATCAAGGTCGACCTGAAGCTGATCCCCGATGCCGACTACACCAAGGTCATCACGGCCACCAGCGCCTCCGAGCTGCCGGACGTGATGGAGTTCGACGGCCCGACCATGGCGAACTTCGTCTACAACAAGAAGCTCGCTCCCATAGACACGTACGTCTCCGCCAAGACCATGGCCAACGCCACCGACGCGAGCAAGGCGCAGGGCGAGGTCGACGGCAAGCACTACGGCCTCGGCATGTTCGACTCCGGGCTCGGGATCTACGGCAACAAGAAGCTGCTGGACGCGGCCGGGGTGAAATACCCGACCGGTCTGTCCGACGACTGGACGGCCGCTCAGTTCACCGCCGCGCTCAAGGCGCTGAAGGCCAAGGACTCCGACGGCAAGACCCTCGACCTCCAGGAGAGCGGCGGCTACGCCAACGAGTGGGGCACCTACGGCTTCGCCCCGATCGTCTGGTCCGCCGGAGGCTCCCTCCTCAAGGACGGCAAGGCGGAGGGCGCCCTGGACACCCCGGCCGTGGTCTCGGCCATGAAGACCTTCCAGTCCTGGAAGACGTACGTCGACCCCAACACCGACGGCAACGCCTTCGCCAAGGGCCGCGTCGCCCTGAGCTGGGTCGGCCACTGGATGTACCCCGCCTACAGCGAGGCCCTCGGCGACGACCTCGTCGTGCTGCCGCTGCCCGACTTCGGCAACGGCCCCAAGACCGGCCAGGGCTCCTGGGCCTGGGGCATCGGCGCCGACACCAAGAACGCCAAGGCCGCCGGCACGTTCCTGGACACCCTCCTGGACGACACCAACGTCAGCGCCATGACGACGGCCAACGGGGCGGTGCCCGCCACCAAGACCGCGCTCGCCAAGAGCAGCCTCTACAAGCAGGGCGGCCCGCTCCAGCTCTACGCCGACCAGCTCGCCAAGCCGTGCGGCGACAAGGACATCACCAAGTCCTGCGTCGCCGTCACCCGCCCGGTGACCGCCGGCTACCCCGTGATCACGTCGAAGTTCAGCGAGGCCCTGAACTCCATCTACGGCGGCGCCGACCCGAAGAGCGCCCTGGAGAAGGCCGCCCGCGCCATCGACCAGGACTTCTCCGACAACGCCGGCTACCAGATCCCGTAGGACCCATCGGCCGGGGCGGGAGCGCACACGCCGCGCCCGCCCCGCCGGGAACAGGACCCTCCCGTGACATCCGTGGAACCCGCGCACACCGCGCTGCCCGGCCCGGAGCAGGCCCCATCCACATCCGTGAAACCCGCGCCGTCGACGCGATCAACACGGCCGGGCCGCAAGAACCGCGACTGGCTGCACGGACTGCTCATGTCCGCCCCGGCCGTCGTCGGACTCATCGCCTTCGTCGGCGTCCCGTTCGGCTACGCCGTCGTCCTCTCCTTCTACAACGTCCGCCTCGGCTCCCCGCTGGAACCGACCTGGTTCGGGATCGAGCAGTACCGGCGGCTGTTCACCGACCCCAACCTGTCCGGCCCGTTCCTGCGGGCGCTGCTGAACAACCTGACCTTCGCCGCGGTCGTCGTACCCGTGCAGACGGCCCTGGCGCTGGCCCTGGCGATCCTGCTCAACCGCAAGCTCAAGGCCATCGGATTCTTCCGGTCCCTCTTCTTCATGCCGGTGGTCTTCCCGATGGCGCTGGTCGCCGTGATCTGGCGCCTCATCCTCGCCCGCAGCGACCAGGGCATGCTCAACTCCGCGCTGGACGCGGTGAGTTTCGGCAACTGGGGCGCCTTCGACTGGCTCGGCGACGGTGCCACCGCGATGGGCTCGATCATCGTGCTGTCCATCTGGCAGGGCGTCGGCTTCCAGATGGTCATCCTGCTCGCCGGCCTCCAGCAGATCCCGGGCGAGCTCTACGAGGCCGCCGAACTGGACCGCGCCTCCCGCTGGCAGCAGTTCCGCCATGTCACCCTGCCCGGTATCCGCGGCACCCTGGTCTTCGTCGCGATGCTCACCTCGGTGCTCTCCTTCCGGGTCTTCGACCAGGTGTACGTCCTCGTCCGCGGCGGCGGCCTGGACGAGGACGCCACCCGCACCGTGATGTACCAGGCCGTCACCACCGCCTTCGACCAGAACAACATCGGCCAGGCGTCCGCGATCACCGTCGTCTTCTTCCTGATCGTCGTCGTCCTGACGCTCATCCAGCGCCGCGTCGTCCGGCCCGGAAACGAGGACTGACCCATGGGCACCACCTCTACGCCCCTGCGCCGCTTCCTGGACTACGCCGTACTCAGCGTGCTGGCCTTCGTCTTCGTGCTGCCGGTGATCTACCTGTTCCTGGGCAGCCTCAAGCCGTCCGACGAGGTCCTGAACGGCCTGTCCGGCTTCCTCCCGACCAACCTCTCCTTCGACAACTACACGGCCGTCCTCGACAGCCTCAACTCCGACAGCACCGGCTACTTCTGGCGCTTCATGGGCGTCTCGCTGCTGCTGGCGTTCGTGGTGGTGACAGGCGGCCTGTTCGTCAACTCCATGGCGGCGTACGGGCTTTCACGGCTGAAGTGGCGCGGCCGGAACGCCGTCTTCACGCTCGTCCTGCTGCTGATGCTGGTCCCGTTCGAGTCGGTGGCCGTACCGCTCTTCTACATGTTCAACGACCAGCGCAACACCCTCTACATCCTGGCGCTCCCGTTCATCGCCAACGCCTTCTCGGTCTACCAGTTCCACACGTTCTTCCGCTCGATCCCGCCGAGCATCGAGGAAGCGGCCCGGATCGACGGCGCGGGACCGTGGCGCACCTTCTTCGCGATCATCGTCCCGATGTCGAAGCCGGCCTTCGCCTCGGTCGCGATCCTCACCTTCCTCATCCAGTGGGGATCGTTCCTGTGGCCGGTGCTGATGATCTCCGACCCGTCGGTCCGCCCGCTCCCCCTGGAGATGAGCGTCTTCCAGGGCCAGCAGCCCCCGGACTGGGGCCAGATCCTGGCCTTCGGCGTCCTCCTGGTCCTGCCCGTCCTGATCGTCTTCGCCTTCTTCCAGCGGTGGTTCGTCCAGGGCGTCGCCAGCTCCGCCGTCAAGGGCTGAGCGAGAGCCGGCGACGTGCGCGCCTCGGCAGGACCCGCATCGGTGTGTGGTCCGGACGGGCTCCGACGCGCCGGGCAACTCCTCGACCCGGGATCTGTGGAGGTCGGCCGGTCTGGACGGCGGTGGACGTACGAAGCGATGCTCGCCGAACTGCCCGACCATCCGGGCAGTCCGCCGGACACTCCCCGCTTCGAACCCTCAGACATCTCGGGTGTGCTGCTCGCCCCGGGGATGGTGCATCTGATGTTCGAGACCACGCTCGGCGAGCGCAGGACCAGACACATTCGATCCGGCGCAGGGGGACGGAGCCATCCCGGTACGGGGAGGCCGGTCAGCCGGCGGTCAGGGCGTCCGCGTAGAAGTGCTGCGGAGCGGCGGCCAGGGACGCCTTGACGTGGGCGCTCCACTCGTCCGCGACCACCTCCAGGTCACCGGCCTCCACCCCGTCCAGTCCGGCGCGCGCGATGTCGGCCGGGTCGGCCTTCTCGCCCGTGTAGGAGGCGGTGAGGTCGGTGTCCGCGGCGCCCAGGTGCAGCCCGGTCACCAGTGTCTTCTGGCCGGCCAGTTCCAGCCGCACCCCGTTGGTGAGGCTCCACTCGGCTGCTTTGGCCGCGGCGTAGGCGTTCGCCCCGTCGTGTGAGAACCAGGACAGCGCGGAGAGGACGTTGAGGATCGCGCCGCCGCCGTTGGCGGCCAGGACCGGCGCGAAGGACCGCACCACGTTGAGCGTGCCGTAGAAATGGGTGTCCATCTCCCGGCGGATGGAGTCGAGTTCACCCTCGACCAGATTGGTGTACGTACTGATGCCCGCGTTGTTGACCACGAGGTCCACGTCCTGCGCGGCACGTGCGGCGGCGGTCACCGAGGCGGGGTCGGTGATGTCGAGACGCAGCACCTCCACACCCGCAAGGGTCACGGCCTCGGGGCGCCTCGCCGTGGCGTAGACCTTCTTCGCCCCCCGAGCCAGCAGCTGCTCCGCGAAGTGGCGGCCGATGCCACGGTTCGCTCCGGTCACCAGGGCGGTTGATCCTGCGATCTGCATGGTCTGCTTCCTTCATACGGCCGAGGCGGGGGTGTGGCGCAGTTGTTCGCCTTGCCGCTCGGACACGACTACGCTAAAACCTCACGTTGACGTCAGATGCAAGTCTTGGCGGAAGGAAAATTCAGGCCATGCGAATCGGGGAACTCGCCAAGCGCTCCGGGGTGAGCGTCCGCGCTCTGCGCTACTACGAGGAACAGAGGCTCCTGGACGCGGACCGGACCTCCGGAGGACAGCGCGATTACGCGGACGGGGCCGTGGACCGCGTCCGGCTCATTCAGCAGCTCTACGCGGCCGGGCTGTCCAGTAAGACGATCGTGGAACTTCTGCCGTGCGTGGACACCGGCAAGGCGACGGAGAGCATGCTCGACCGCCTCCTGACCGAGCGCGACAGCATTGGCGTCCGCATGGACGAGCTGGCGCGGGCCAAGGCGAAGTTGGACCGCGTGATCGAACACGTCATGGCCGCCGGGCTGATCCGAGACCAGGCCGACAGCGCCGCAACCGCACTGGTCGGCCCCTGACTCGGAGCCGTCCGTTCCGCACGCCCCCGGCGTCGGCCCTCGCGCGGTGGCCCGCTCGCGGCGCGCGGTCGCGGTCGGCCGCTCACCTGACCGACAGCAGGGGGATCACGGTTGGCCAGCTCTGGTAGGCCGCACAGCCGACGTTGGCGAGGACGCGAACAGGGTTCCGGTGATGGCGCCGAGCAGCGGACCAGGACTGCTGGGTCGTCAGGCCGGCCGTTTACCGGGGCATTCGTCCCTGAGAACAGTGAGAGGGCGCCGCTCCGCCACCAGGGTCATGTCGTCCTTTGATATCCAAGATGGCCCGGGGCCTGACGGGGTTGCGGGCGCCCCCTGGGGAAGTGAGCGGCAGAGTCCCCAGTCCCCTTGGTACGGTGCACCGATGTCAGCGATCAAGCAGTTCCAAGTCACCTTTGACTGCGCAGAACCTGAGCGTCTCGCTCGTTTCTGGTGCGAGGTGTTGGGGTACGTCGTACCACCGCCACCAGAGGGGTTTGCCACTTGGGATGATTTCCAGCGTTCGCAGCCACCTGAGGAGCGGGATTCATGGTTCGCCTGCATAGATCCCTCAGGTGTGGGCCCGCGGCTGTACTTCCAGCGCGTCCCCGAAGGGAAGACCGTCAAGAACCGGGTGCATCTTGATGTGCGGGTCGGCACCGGACTCGTGGGTGAAGAACGCCTCGCCGCACTTGAGGCCGAATGCGCACGACTGGTCCCGCTCGGCGCAGTACACGTGCGAACGCTGTATGACGGCAATGACTCGTGCATCCCAATGCTGGACATCGAGGGCAACGAGTTCTGCGTCGACTGAGCGTATGGCGTGAGTCATCCGGTCCGGTACGGCGCTGAGCGCGTCGCCGGTCTCGCCCGGGGGCTGGTTGCACAGGCGAAGCACAGGCCAGTGCCTGTCAGGCGTCGAAACGGCCGCGCGCGCCCTCGATGTGACCGAGGTACTGGTGGGTCCACCCACATATGGCATCGACCGTGGCGCGCAGGGCCTGGCCCGGCTCGGTGAGGGTGTACTCGACCCGCGGCGGCACGGTGGGGTACACCTTCCGGTCGACCAGGCCGTTGCGCTCCAGCATGCGCAGGTTCTGGGTGAGCATCTTGTGGCTGACGCCCTCGACCTCGTTCCGCAGCTCGCTGAAGCGCAGGGTGCGCTCGCCGAGCGCCTCGATGATCAGGAGCGCCCACTTGTTCGCGACGTCCGAGAAGATCTCCCGCGCCAGGGAGTCCGCGCGCCTCAGATCCGCGTCCTCGGGCAGGCCCTTGAGCAGTTGCTTGGTCACCATCAGGTTCCTCAGTCACCGAAAAGTGCGTTCTTCTAGGTCAGCGTTCACTCTCCTACAGTTTCCGAGTAACCACAAGAGAGCAAACCGGAAGGGCGAGCACCATGGCCACCATTGATGTCTTCAACCACAACGTGCCGGCCGAGAGCGACTTCGGCTACTCCCAGGCGATCAGGTCCGGCGAGCTGATCCACATCTCCGGACAGCTCGCGTTCGACGAGGCGGGCGAGTTCCTCCACGCGGGCGACTTCGCCGCCCAGCTCAAGCAGACCTACGCCAATACGGACAAGGTCCTGGAGCACTACGGCGTCACCCGGAACCAGGTCGTCTCGCAGACCCTGTACGTGGTGAACCTGCGGCAGAACGCCGCGGCGACGGCGGAGGGCAACCTGGCGTACTTCGGCGACCACCGCCCGGTCGGCACGGTCTTGGGCGTCACCGAACTGACCTTGCCCGGCCAGGTCATCGAGATCAGCTTCGTCGTCGACACGAGGCTGCCCGCCTGAGCTCGCCCGCAGCGCGCGGTCCGGCCTTGGCACATTCCTCGGCCGGGGCCCGGGGGAAGCGAGGCGGTAGACATCCGATGCGTCTGATGCGTCAAGCAGCAGTGCGTCTCGCTCGCCCGGACGGTTCATGTGGCGGTGCTGGTCAGGGCAGTCCGATCAAGTCCAGCGGACGGGTGAAGGCGTGATGCCCAGCGGTGCGCAGCGTGGCCACGTCGGGGTTCCGCCGGTAATGCTGCCGGATTGGACGCCAACGGCGATGTGAGGGTGGGTGTCCCGGCGGCCGGTGTACCGCCTCAGCGGGCAGCCCCGACTCACCCTGCCGCCCGATCGTAGCCACCACCGGCCTGCACCCCCCGGCCGACCTCGCCGAGAGGTGTTCCGCAGCCGCCGGCACAACTGCCCAGGCCGGCAAAGCCGCAGCTCAGGCCCAGGCAGCCACCGGCACGAACGAACTGTCCCCCCGGAACAGATCCGTCCCGTCGGTCCGTTCCACCCGGAGTTGGTAGTTGTAGTGGCGCAGGTAGTAGCCCGGGTAGTTGTACGACTCGAAGCGCAGGGAGCCGCTCGTCGTGCCGGTGCGGGCGATGAACGTGGCGTCCTTCGCGAAGGTCGACGTTCCGTTGTTCGCGTCGAAGCGGGCGCGGAAGTCCCAGTGGCGCAGGTAGTTGCCGGCGGCGTCCCGGAAGGAGTAACCGCTCGCGTCGGCGAGGCCGGCGACGACCGTGAAGGTGGAGGCCTGCTTCTCGGCGGTGGAGCTGGAGCTGCTCACCACAGGGAGGTTGAGCAGGGACGACTGGGACTGCCAGTAGCGGGTGGAGAAGTTGGCCGACTGGAACGAGCGCGTCACCCCCTTCGCCAGGCTCGGCCCGCCCGACACCGTCTCCTTGACCACCGTGAAGTGCCGGGCCGTACCGGAGACGACGGGCAGCGCGGCCGGGGCGGACCAGGTGGCGAAGGTGTCGTAGCTGTCGCTGTAGTAGTAGGTGCCGTCGCCGTAGCCGTCGAAGAAGATCCGCCAGCCGCCGTTGTCGAGCTGTACCAGCGCCGGGCCCTCGCGGTAGCTGCCCCAGCCCGCCCAGTCGCCGGTCCTCCTGATCGTGTAGGGGCCGGTTAGGTTGGAGGCCGTCGCGTACTCGATGTATTTCGCCGTCTCGTTCTTCGTGAAGGCGTGGTACGTCGAGCCGATCTTCACGAGGTACGTGTCGATGTGGTTGGCGCCGATGCCCGACAGGGCGACCGGTGAACTCCACGCGGTGAGGCCGGAGTTCGTGGCCTTCAGCAGATACGGGGTGAAGATCCACTCGTCGTTGGCCGTCGAGCAGGACACGATGACGTTCACGCTGCCGTCGCTGTCGACGAACCACTCCGGCGCCCACGCCCGGGACAGGTTGGCGATCGGGACCGTGTAGTCGTACAGGAAGGTCCAGTTGACCCGGTCGGAGCTGCGCGCGAAGCCGATGGTGGTGCTCGGGTCCTGCCAGGTGTGGGTCGTGTAAGTGATGTAGTAGTAGCCGTTGGTGTGCTTGAAGACGCTCGCGTCGCGGATGCGGTTGCTCGGCGGCGTGTAGGCCGACGACTTGGCCAGGCGGAAGTCGGTGGCGTCGTCGGACTGGTAGACGTTCACGGTGCCGTCGTTGCTGTTGAGGAACGGCACGATGGTGTAGCGGGTCGCGGAGCCGTTCGGCGGGGCGGCGGCGGAGGCGGTGCCGAGCAGTCCGGGCGCCTCGCCCAGGACGAGCGCCGAGGCAGGCAGGACGGCCATCGCCCGCAGCAGTGTGCGGCGCGACGGCGTGGGGGGTCGAGTGGTCACGGGCGGCTCTCCCTCGGACACAAACACATGCGGCTCTTGCGTTCGATATTCCGAACTCGGTTCGGAAAGTCGATCAGAAGGTAGGGGTGAGGGTCGGGGGCGTCAATGGTTTGCGCACGAGTCCGTGGGCCCTGTGGGAAAGCTGTGGCGTGCACCGATGCCGACCGTGCGCCGGCTCTCCCGCGCGGGGCGTTCCGTCGCGCCCCGCCGGACGTTACCGTTCAGTAGACAGCGCCGTCCCGGAGGTGCCCCGCATGACGTTCGACCGTTCCTCAGGCCTCGCGGAGTCCGCCCGTGCGCTCGCCGACGGGGAGGTGACGTCCCGGTCGCTCGTCAAGGCGGCGCTGGCCCGGATCGAGGCCACGCAGACCTCGCTGAACGCCTTCCGGATCGTACGGACCGAGGCGGCGCTCGCCGAGGCCGAGGCCGCGGACAGGGAACTGGCCGCGGGGGTGCGCAAGCCGCTGCTCGGGGTGCCGGTGGCGGTCAAGGACGACATGGACGTGGCGGGCGAGCCGACCGCGTTCGGCTGCCGGGGCGAGTTCCCGCCGGTCGCCAAGGACGGCGAGGCGGTACGGCGGCTGCGCGCGGCCGGAGCCGTGATCGTCGGCAAGACCAACACCTGCGAGTTCGGACAGTGGCCGTTCACCGAAGGGCCCGCGTTCGGTGCGACCCGCAATCCGTGGAACACGGAGCACACGCCGGGCGGCTCCTCCGGCGGTTCGGCCGCCGCCGTCGCCGCCGGTCTGGTGCCGGCCGCGCTCGGTTCGGACGGCGCCGGCTCGGTGCGGATCCCGGCCTCCTGGACCCACCTGATCGGCATCAAACCGCAGCGCGGCCGGATCTCCACCTGGCCGCGAGGCGAGTCCTTCCAGGGCATCACGGTCAACGGCACGCTCGCCCGTACGGTCGCCGACGCCGCCCTGCTCCTGGATGCGGCGGCCGGCAACCACGACCTCGACCCGCACCGGCCGCCGGCCGTCGACGCCCTGCAGGCCACCCGGCGCGACCCCGGCCGGCTGCGCATCGCGCTCTCCCTGAAACCGCCGTTCACCGCGCTGCCCGCGCGGCTCCAGCCGGAGGTGCGGGCCAGGGTCGTCCAACTCGCCGAGCAGCTCAGCGACTTGGGGCACATCGTCGAGGAGGCCGATCCGCCGTACGGGCAGATCGGGCTGACCTTCGTGCCCCGCGCCACGGCCGGACTCGCCGAGCGCGTCCGCGAGGCGCCCTTCCCCGCCCTCCTCGACCGCCGCACCCGCGACGCCGCCCGGCTGGGCGGGCTGCTCGGCGGGGTGCCACTGCGGGCGGCGCGGCGGGCCGAGGCGGTCCTGCACCGGCGTATCGGCACGTTCTTCACGACGTACGACGTGATCCTCGCGCCGACGACGGCCGCTCCCCCGCCGCGCATCGGCGCGCTGCTGGGCCTCGGCGGACTGGCGACCGACCGCGCGATGATCGCCGCCTGTCCGTACGCCTGGCCGTGGAACGTGCTGGGCTGGCCCGGGGTGAACGTCCCGGCCGGGTTCGTCGGCGGCGGTCTGCCGGTCGGCGCCCAGTTGCTCGGTCCGGCGAACAGCGAGCCGCTTCTGGTCTCCCTCGCCGCGCAGTTGGAGGCGCGACTGCGCTGGCACACGGCCTGGCCGCCGGAGCACGCGGTCACGGATTCCCCGGCCGCGTAACGGCGTTCGGCCCGTACCCTGTGACCATGGACGACGCGTCGATGGTCGGGCTGATGGGGCGGGTCACGGGGGCGATCGGGCCCGGGCTCGTCGGCGAGGTGATCGTCCGGGTGCGCGGCGGTGCCGAGCACTTCCTCGCCTACCCCGCCACCGGCACGGACCGCATCGAGCGGGGCACGGTGGTCATGGTCGTGGAGTACCTGCCGCCGAGGACCGTCTACGTCCAGGCGGCGTACGACAGTTGAGGCACGGCGGCCGTTTCCCCGCAGGTGAGGCTGGTTTGTATCAAGGTTTCGACAAGGATGCGTCAGCGTCTGTACCCCGGCGTCGCACAGGCGCACACTCCCTTTCGTTCGGTGCCGAAAGGGCACCATCACAAGGGGGCGTATGCCGATGGTTGTCGGCGTCGTTGCGGGGGTGGCGGTTGCCGCCGTCCTCGTTCTGATCGGTCTGTTCAAGATGATGTGGCGTGTCGCGGAACCGAACGAGGCACTGATCATCTCCGGCTCCAAGCACAAGACGGAGGGCCTCGAGGCGGGCATGGGCTTCCGTATCGTCACCGGACGCGGCACGCTCGTGCTGCCCGGCGTGCAGGCGGTGCGCAAGCTCTCGCTCGACCTGAACGAGACGGAACTGCATGTGGACTGCGTGACCCACCAGGGCATTCCGCTCAAGGTGCGGGGCGTGGTCATCTTCAAGGTGGGCGACGACTTCGTGTCGATCGCGAACGCGGGCCGCCGTTTCCTCGACCAGCAGAAGCTGATGTCGGAGCGGGTGCACAACGTGTTCGCCGGTCATCTGCGGTCCATCGTGGGCGGGTTGACGGTCGAGGACATGATCCGTGACCGGGAGAAGCTCACCGGCCAGACCCGGGCGGCCTGCGGCACGGAGATGGAGAAGCTGGGTCTGATCGTGGACTCGCTGCAGATCCACGAGATCGAGGACCCGACCGGGTACATCCAGAACCTGGCGATGCCGCACGCGGCGGCCGTCCAGCGGGACGCGCGGATCGCGCAGGCGGAGGCGAACCGGCTGGCCACGGAGGCCGAGCAGCAGTCGTACGCGCGGATGGCCGAGGCGACCCGGGACAGCGAGATCCTCCAGGCCGGCTACCAGGCCGAGCGGGACAAGGCGGGTGCGAAGGCCCGCCAGGCCGGACCGCTCGCCGACGCCGCCGCCCGGCAGGAAGTCGTCGTCCAGGAGACGCGGGTCGCCGAGCTGGAGGCACAGCGGCGTGAGCAGCAGCTCCAGGCGGACGTCCGCAAGCCGGCGGACGCGCAGGCCTACGAGAAGCGGACGATGGCCGAGGCGGAGCGCGACGCACGCATCTCCGCGGCCCAGGCCAAGGCGCAGGAGACGGAGCTGGCGGCAGCGGCCGAGGCGACCCGGGTCAAGACGGCCGCGGGCGCGGAGGCCGAGGCCACCAAGGCCCGGGGCACCGCCATGGCGGCGGCCACGCGGGCCACCGGTGAGGCAGAGGCGGCCGCGGCGCAGGCCAGGGGTCTTGCCGAGGCCCAGGCGGCCAAGGCCAAGGGACTCGCGGAGGCGGACGCCATCAAGGCCCGCGCCGCCGCCCTCGCCGAGAACCAGGAAGCCGTCGTCGCCCAGCAACTCGCCGAGAACTGGCCGGAGATCGTGCGGGCCGGAGCGTCCGCCTTCGACAGCGTCGACAACATGGTGGTCCTCAACGGCGCCGACGGCATGGCCGACATGCTCACCAAGGCGCTCACCATGGGCGGCACGGGCCTCGGTCTGGCCCGGCAGCTGCTCGCCTCGATGAACCAGAACGGGCAGGCGCCGAGCGGGACTTCGCCCCTCAACGGGGTCGCGCCGCCGCCGGTACAGAAGGTGCCGGTGGAGAAGGACGCTGGATGACGCGCGAGGGGTGAGAGAACCGGCTCGGGGACGCGGGCTCCAACGTTCGGCGGCGCGGGCTCTAACGTTACGCCCGTGACTGCGTCTATCGATGAGAACGTCCCCGGCCGGTTCGGCCCCTCCGCCACCACCCAGGCGGACCCCCGTGAGGTGGGCCCGGTGCGCACGGAGTACTCGCCCGCGCACGACGGGGACCCGGATCCCGGCGAGATCGTCTGGACCTGGGTCCCCTTCGAGGAGAACGACGGCCGGGGCAAGGACCGCCCCGTGCTCGTCGTCGCCCGCGAGGCCGGCGGCACCTTCCTCGCCGTCCAGCTGTCGAGCAAGCGGCACGACGGCCACCGGGAGTGGGTGCCGATCGGCAGCGGGCCCTGGGACCGGTCGGGGCGGGACTCGTGGGTCGACGTGGACCGCGTACTGCGCCTGCACGAGGGCGGCATGCGCCGGGAGGCGTGCGCCCTGGACCGCATGCGGTTCAACCTGGTCCGGCACCGCTTGGGGGAACGCTACGGCTGGAGCTGACGCTCCGGAAACGCTCGTACGAACGCCTCTCGGACCACGTTGCCGGTCGTCCGGTCCAGGATTCCGAACGCCACGTGCTCGAAGGCCCCGGCGAACCGGCCGCCGGGGCCGAGCAGCGCCCGGAACGCGCCCGCCACCTGCGCCGGATCGTTCTGGAACACCCCGCACCCCCACGCACCGAGGACCAGCCGCCGGTAGCCGTGGGCGGCCGCGACCTCCAGCACCCGCTCGGCCCGTACCGCCAGGGCTCGCGGCAGCTCGGCCACGCGCTCCGGTGCCGTACGGACGATGACTCCGGCGTTGGGTGCGGCCGCCGTCAGGAAGCCGGCGGTGTACGGCGCGTCCAGAAGACGGCCGCGGTCGTCGCGGAAGACGGGCACGGCCGGGGAGTGGATGACACGATCCGTGTAGAACGGGTCGCGGTGGGTGCGGTGATGGTCGTAGAACTCGCGGACCTCGACCAGGCAGGTGTACAGCGCGGAGGCCCGGCACAGGGCCTCTTCCTGGGCCTGGGCGCCGTTGAGATAGCCGCCGCCCGGATTGCGGGCCGAGGAGAAGTTCAGGACGGCCACCCGCCCGCCCAGCCGACGGGCCGCCTCCAGGCTGCTTTCGCCCGTGACCTGGAACAACGTGTCAGCCGTGGAGATCTCCGGCACCCGCACCGGCTCCGGCCCGTACATCCGCGTGCCGTCCCGGGCCGCCTCGATCTCGGCGGCGACGGACACCTCGCGGCCGTCCGGGGCGCGGTAGATCCCCGCCGCCACGATCTGTTCCGTGTGCTGCGCGACGGCACGCAGGCGCGCGCTCATGGCGCGACCCCCGTACGCGCCACGACCGCGCGCCGCGCGATCTCCCCCGTCATCTCCCCGTCATCTCCCCCGTCGTGCTCATAGACGCATCCTGAGTGATTCTGGTCCTGCGGTGCAACGGAGTTTCCGGGGTCTGTCCGCCCCCGGAAAACTCCTGGAGAACACCCAGGAAACGGAAATTTCCGGCCCCGATTGCGATGATGTGCACCCTTGTGCGAACGGACGCGAGGGTCTTGGGTGGAACGAGTGACGTCGGCCCGCCTCACCAGATCCCGGGCCGACGGCATGGTGGAATCTCAGGAGGATCCCGACATGTCCGATACGCCGAGTGACTGTACGGAGCCCCGTACCGCGGTCACCGAAGCCGAGGTGGAGGCCCTGGTCCGGGGCATCTGCTTCAAGACCGGTCCACCCCGAAAACTCGGGGTCGAAGTGGAATGGCTCGTCCACGAGCTGCGCACTCCGCAGCTCCCCGTGACACCCGAACGACTCGCGGCGGCCTACGCCGCACTGCGTACCGTGCCCCTGAGGTCGGCGCTCACCACAGAGCCCGGCGGCCAGCTGGAACTGAGCTCGCCGCCCGCCGCCTCCCTGATGGAGTGCATCGGTATCGTCTCCGCCGACCTCACCGCCGTCCGTGCGGTACTGGCCGAGGACGGCCTCGGTCTCGTCGGCATCGGCCAGGATCCCTGGCACACGCCCCGCAGGTTCCTGCGCGAGCCGCGCTACGACGCCATGGAGGCCTGCCTCGACCGCACCGGCCCGGCCGGCCGCGCCATGATGTGCACCTCCGCCTCCGTCCAGGTCTGCCTGGACGCCGGTCACGAGGAGCCCGGTCCGCTCGGTCTCGGGCGGCGCTGGTGGCTGGCGCACCAGCTGGGCGCGGTCCTGGTGGCCGCGTTCGCGAACTCCCCCGCGGCCGGACACGAGCCCACCGGCTGGCTGTCCAGCCGGCAGCTGCTGTGGATGGAGATAGGCGCCGGCCGGGCGGGCGCTCCCCCGCTCGACGTGGATCCGCGCACCGCCTGGGCCCGGCATGTGCTGGACGCCCCGGTGATGTGCGTACGCCGCGACGGCGGCCCGTGGGACGTGCCCGAGGGGCTGACGTTCCGGGAGTGGACCAGGTCGGGGGCGCCCGAGCCGCCGACCCGGGAGGATCTCGACTACCACATCAGCACGCTGTTCCCGCCGGTCAGACCCCGCGGGCATCTCGAACTGCGCATGATCGACGCCCAGCCCGGCGACGACGGCTGGATCGTGCCGCTGGCGGTGACGACGGCGCTCTTCGACGACCCGGAGGCCGCCGAGACCGCCTACCGGATCGTGAAGCCGCTGGCCGAGCGGTCCCTGTCGCTGCCCGCGCCGCACAATCCGCTGTGGACCGAAGCCGCCCACCGCGGCCTGAACGACCCCGAGTTGCACGAGGCGGCCGTCGCCTGTTTCGCGGTCGCCCTGGAGGCCCTGCCCCGGCTCGGCGCCACCACCGAGGTCGTCGACGCCGTGCGGGAGTACCGGGACCGGTTTGTGGTTCCCGGCCGCTGCCCCGCCGACGACCTGCTCGACCACATGCGCGACACGGACCAGAGCCCGCGCGACACGGGCCGACACCCGCGCGACACGGACCGACACCTGCGCGGTACGGACCACCCCCGGTCCCGGCAGCACGCCACCGGGGAGACGCCCACCGCCCACGGGAAGGACATCCGCACATGACCGACCCCGCCCCCTCCCTCGACGCCGACGCCTCCCACGACGCCGAGGCCTTCCGCGACCGGGCGCTGAGCACCCTCGTCACCGCCCGGGAGCGCACCACCCTGCTCACCAGCTGCGTGGAGGAGCCGGACCTGACCGCGCAGCACTCGCCGCTGATGTCGCCGCTCGTGTGGGACCTCGCCCACATAGGCAACCAGGAGGAACAGTGGCTGCTGCGGACCGTCGCCGGGCAGGAGGCGATACGGCCCGAGATCGACAGCATCTACGACGCCTTCGAGCACCCGCGTTCCGAGCGCCCCTCGCTGCCCCTGCTGGCGCCCGCCGAGGCCCGCTCGTACGCGGCGGACGTACGCGGCCGGGTGCTGGACGTACTGGAGCGCACCGCGTTCCACGGGACGCGGCTGACGGAGGCGGGCTTCGCCTTCGGGATGATCGCGCAGCACGAACAGCAGCACGACGAGACGATGCTGATCACCCATCAGCTCCGCAGAGGCCCGCAGGCCCTGACCGCCCCGGACCCGGACCCGGTGCCGCTGTACACCGGCCCGGCCGAAGTCCTGGTCCCCGGCGGCCCGTTCATGATGGGCACGTCCTCCGAGCCGTGGGCACTGGACAACGAACGCCCGGCGCACCCGCGCGAGGTGGCGCCGTTCCACATCGACACGACTCCGGTGACGAACGGCGCCTACCAGGCGTTCATCGAGGACGGCGGCTACGACGACGAGCGCTGGTGGACGGCGGCGGGCTGGGCCCACATCCGGCAGCACTCCATCCACGCGCCGCTGTACTGGCGCCGTGACGGCAGGCAGTGGCTGCGGCGCCGCTTCGGCGTGACCGAGGTCGTCCCGCCCGAGGAGCCGGTCCTGCACGTGTGCTGGTACGAGGCCGACGCGTACGCCCGCTGGGCCGGGCGCCGGCTGCCCACCGAGGCCGAGTGGGAGAAGGCGGCCCGGCACGACCCGGCCGGCGACCGCTCGACGCGCTACCCGTGGGGCGACGCCGACCCGGGGCCCGAGCACGCCAACCTGGGCCAGCGGCATCTGCGCCCGGCGCCGGCCGGCAGCTACCCGGAGGGCGAATCCCCGCTCGGCGTACGGCAGTTGATCGGTGACGTGTGGGAGTGGACGGCGAGCGACTTCCTGCCGTACCCGGGGTTCCAGGCGTTCCCGTACAAGGAGTACTCGGAGGTCTTCTTCGGCCCCGACCACAAGGTGCTGCGCGGCGGCTCGTTCGCCGTGGACGCGGTGGCCTGCCGGGGCACGTTCCGCAACTGGGACTACCCGATCCGCCGGCAGATCTTCTCCGGGTTCCGCACGGCCCGTTCGGGAGCCGTCTGATGTGCCGTCATCTGGCGTATCTGGGCCCGCCGGAGCCGCTCGGCCGGATCCTCGTCGAGCCGCCGCACAGCCTGTACCGGCAGTCGTGGGCGCCGAGGCGGCAACGGTACGGGACGGTCAACGCCGACGGTTTCGGCGTCGGTTGGTACGCCGACGGTGACGCCGTACCGGCCCGCTACCGCCGGGCCGGGCCCATCTGGGCGGACCAGTCCCTCGCCGACCTGGCGAGGGTGGTCCGCTCGGGGGCCGTGCTCGCCGCCGTACGGGACGCCACCCTGGCGGGCGCGGACGCGGAGGCCGCGGCGGCACCGTTCGCCACCGGCCCATGGCTGTTCAGCCACAACGGTGCGGTCACGGGCTGGCCGGGTTCGCTGGCACCCCTCGTGGCGGGCCTGCCGGCCACGGACGTGCTGTCGCTGGAGGCGCGCAACGACTCGGCGCTCGTGTGGGCGCTGGTCCTGGCCCGGCTGCGCGAGGGCGACGAGGCGGGCCAGGCGCTCGCCGAAACCGTCCTGGAGGTCGCCGCGGCGGCCCCCGGCTCCCGGCTCAACCTGCTGCTGACCAACGGCGAGAGCATCACGGCGACGGCCTGGGGCGACACCCTCTGGTACCTCTCGGAGCCCGGCCGCCGCACGGTCGTGGCCTCCGAGCCCTACGACGACGACCCGCACTGGCAGGAGGTCCCCGACCGCACCCTGCTCGCCGCGAGCCGCACCGACGTGCTGCTCACCCCGCTCAAGGAGCCGAGCGACGCACTGGCCCCCGCACTTCCGAAGGAGCCCCGCACGTGAGTCCGTTCCTTCTCACCCGCACCCTGCCCGAGGACGCCACGGACGCCGCCCTGCGCGCCGACGTCCTCCAGGGCCTGACCCACACCCCCAAGACACTGCCGCCGAAGTGGTTCTACGACGCCCACGGCAGCGAGCTGTTCGAGCAGATCACCGAACTGCCCGAGTACTACCCGACCCGCGCCGAGCGGGAGATCCTCGTCGCCCGCTCCGGGGAGATCGCGGCGGCGACGCGCGCCCACACCCTGATCGAGCTGGGCTCCGGCTCCTCGGAGAAGACGCGCCACCTCATCGACGCCTGCACCGACCTGCGCGCGTACGTCCCGGTCGACGTCAGCGAGAGCGCCCTCACCCAGGCCGGGCACGCGCTCATCGACGAGCACCCCGGTCTCCAGGTGCACGCCCTCATCGCCGACTTCACCGCGCGGCTGACCCTGCCGGACACGCCCGGCCCGCGGCTGCTGGCGTTCCTCGGCGGCACGATCGGCAACCTCCTGCCGGTCGAGCGGGCCGCGTTCCTGGCCTCCGTACGTGCCCTGCTCTCCCCGGGCGACGCCCTGCTCCTCGGCACGGACCTGGTCAAGGACGAGAAGGTGCTGGTCAGGGCGTACGACGACGCGGCCGGGGTGACGGCCGCGTTCAACAAGAACGTCCTGACCGTCGTCAACCGCGAGCTGGGTGCCGACTTCGACCCCGCGGCCTTCGACCACGTGGCCCTGTGGGACGCCGAGCACGAGTGGATAGAGATGCGGCTGCGCTCCCGTACGGCACAGACCGCGAAGATTCCGGCGCTCGACCTGGCGGTCGACTTCGCGGCGGGCGAGGAACTGCGCACCGAGGTGTCGGCCAAGTTCCGCAAGGAGGGCGTGCGCGCCGAACTGTCCGCGGCGGGTCTCGACCTGGCCCACTGGTGGACGGACGAGGAGGGCCGGTTCGCGCTGTCGCTCAGCGTGGCGCGGTGACGTGTGTGCCCCAAGCCGTCTCGCGCTCCGCCGCGGCTTGGGGCACGGTGGAGTGACGCGCCAGGGCGCGCCCAGACGCGCCCCGACGCGCCCGACACCGGTGACACCGCCGTCACCGCGGAGAGGAGCCCCGCATGTCGAACCACACGTACCGGGTGACCGAGATCGTCGGCACCTCGCCCGAGGGCGTCGACCAGGCCGTACGCAACGGCATCTCCCGTGCCTCGCAGACCCTCCGCAACCTCGACTGGTTCGAGATCACCCAGGTGCGGGGCCAGATCGAGGACGGGGAGGTCGCGCACTGGCAGGTCGGCCTGAAGGTCGGCTTCCGCCTGGAGGAGTCGGAGTAGAGGCCGGGCCGGCGGTCGGACCGACGGCCCCGGCGTTCCCTCGCCGGAGCCTCAGGTCCGGCCCTCCCGCTCCTGCGCCACCTTCAGCTCCGCGGACTGGGCGGCCCAGCGCGCCCGTACGACCCTGAACCCGGCCCGTTCGGCGTCCTCGCACACCAGCTCGTCGTCGTCCACCAGCACCCGGATCTCACGGGTGCGGGCGAGCCGGCGGAGGATCTCCAGCTTGGTGCGCCGGGCGGGCCTGCGGTCGTCGTTGCGCCGCATGTACACGCGCCCCTCGGGCAGCCCCTGCGCGGCGAGCCAGGCGAGCGTGTCGCGCCGGCAGCGCTCGGGCCGCCCGGTGAGGTAGACGACCTCGCACTCCCGCGCGCTGTCCAGGACCAGTGCGATGCCCTGGGCGATCGGCGGATCCTGCGGCGCGGCCGCGAAGAACCCGTCCCAGTCACGGGGCTTGGTCTCCAGGAACCGCTGCCGGTGGGCGGTGTCGGCGAGGGTGTTGTCCAGGTCGAACACGGCGAGCGGGAGGCTGTTGCTGTCGGTCACGCACTCCACCCTAGACACCCGGCAACACCCGGCAACCTTCGCGCCCCGGGCGGCCACTGCTGTGCGACATGGCACGCACGGCAAGGGCAGGAGACCTCATGCGCGACAGGCGCAGCACAGCGATCTGGACGGCGGCACTGGTGAGCGCGGCACTGCTGGGGACATTAGGTCCGGCCGGCACGGCATCGGCCGCCCCGAGGACCCTGATCGTCGCCACGAGCGGCAACGACTCCGCACCGGGGACCCTCGCACAGCCCCTGCGGACCGTTCAGCGGGCCGTCGACCTGGCCGCCCCCGGCGACACCATCGCCGTGCGCGGCGGCACGTACCCCCTCACCGACAACATCACCATCACCACCTCGGGCACCGCCTCCGCGCCCATCACCCTCGGCGCCTACCAGGGCGAGCGGGTCGTCATCGACGGCGAGCAGCTGCCCGCGAGCCACACCCCCGTCGGCGGGAGCATCGCGCGGCCCGATCGCGGGGCGATCCACCAGGAGGCGTCGTACTGGCGGATCTCGGACCTGGAGATCGTGAACGGCCCGTACGGCGTGTACTGCGACGGCTGCAACGGCAATGTCTTCGCGCGGCTGAAGACCCACGACAACTACGAGTCCGGCTTCCAGCTCCAGGGCGCCTCCAGCAACAACCAGATCCTGAACCTGGACAGTTACGCCAACCGCGACCCGCGCAAGAACGGCGAGAGCGCGGACGGCCTCGCCATCAAGGAGGGCACCGGAACGGGCAACGTGGTGCGCGGCGCCCGGCTGTGGAACAACGTCGACGACGGCTTCGACAACTGGAAGTTCACCTCGCCGGTCGTCGTCGAGAACACGGTCGCGTACGGCAACGGCTTCAACCGCTGGGGCTTCCCGGACTTCGCGGGCGACGGCAACGGCTTCAAGCTCGGCGGCGGCAGCCCGGCGCCCGCGGTGGCCCACACCCTCCGCAACAGTGTCTCGTTCCAGAACGCGGCGCACGGCATCACGGACAACAGCAACGCCGGTGCCCTCGCTCTGACCCGCAACTCCACCTATGGCAACGCGGGTACGGGCTTCGACGTGGACGTCTCGGGCGGCAAGGCCGTCCTGACCGCCAACCTGTCCGTGGCCGACGCCCGTGCCGTGGCGCTCGGGTCGGCGACCGTCTCCACCGGCAACTCCTGGAACCTCGGCGGCACTTGGAACGCCGCCTCGGTCCTGTGCACGGACCCCGCGCCCCTCACGGGCGCCCGGGCGGCGGACGGTTCCCTGCCGTCGGCGCCGTCGTTCCTCGTCCCGCGGAACGGGGCGAGCATCGGGGCGCGGTTCTGACGCGAAGGGCACCCCGGCGGCAACGGGTGATCGGGGGAGGCCGCATGCTTCTCCCATGCCTTCGACGCCCCGTACGCGCCTGACCGGCTCCGGTTCCGGTTCCTGCACCCTCGTCGTCTGCCGGGGCTGCTGCTGCGGCAACGCCCGCAAGCAGCCCGGCACCGACCCCGCGTGGCAGCTGGAACTGCTGCGCGCCGGCGCGGCCGAGCACGGCTTCCAGGTGCGTACGACCGACTGTCTGGGCCCCTGCGACCAGGCCAACGTCATCGTGGTCCGCCCCTCGGCCGCCGGACGCCGGGCCGGCGGGCGGGCCACGTGGATCGGGTTCGTGACGGACGACGACAGCACGGAGGAGGTCGTGCGGTGGGCGGCCGCCGGCGGCCCCGGGGTCGCCGAGCCGCCGCTCACGCTGGAGATGCAGTTCATCCGGCCGCCGCGGGACGCCCGCGTGCGGTCCCGGCGATAACATCGCCCAATTGTTAATGGGATCCATTTTCATGTAGCGTCCTCGATGCCCACCCCACCGAGGAGGACTGTCATGGCCGTACCCAAGCGGAAGATGTCCCGCAGCAACACCCGCCACCGCCGCGCGCAGTGGAAGGCCGCCACGCCGACGCTGGTGCCCGTCACGATCGACGGCGTGCGTCACCTCGTACCGCAGAACCTCGTCAAGGCGTACGAGCGCGGGCTGCTGCGCCCCGAGGGCTGAGCGCCGGTGTCGTACGACCTGTTGCCCGTGACCGTGCTGTCCGGGTTCCTCGGGGCGGGCAAGACCACGCTCCTCAACCACGTCCTCGCCAATCGGGAGGGCCTGCGCGTCGCGGTCATCGTGAACGACATGAGCGAGGTCAACATCGACGCGGCGCTGGTGCGCGGCGGTCAGGCGGCGCTCTCGCGGACCGAGGAACGCCTGGTCGAGATGACCAACGGCTGTATCTGCTGCACCCTGTGCGACGACCTGCTGGAGGAGGTCGACCGGCTGGCCCGCGAGGGCCGCTTCGACCACCTGCTGATCGAGTCCAGCGGGATCTCGGAACCGATGCCGGTGGCGGCCACCTTCGCCTTCGCCCGCGACGACGGCGCCACCCTGGGGGAAGTCGCCCGGCTGGACACGATGGTCACGGTCGTGGACGCCGCGAACTTCCTGCCCGAGCTGGCGAACGGCGACGAACTCGCCGAGCGCGGGGTGCTCGCCGGAGAGTGTGCATGAGGTCGAGTTAGCTCGATCGTGTGATGGTCGGCTCGCAAGCTTGCGGGGCCCTGGGCCGATCGGGTTAACGCGATCGTGCGATCTGGGACGCCGGGTACGGCGCCAGCGTGCGGGGCCCCCGCTCCACCAGAGAGATGGTCCGGGGCCTCCCCGTCGCCTCTGGCCGTACCCACCTGACCAGGTCGCACAGGGAGCTGGCCTCCCGGGACCGGACCACGCACAGGATGCGTGTCGCCGCCCCGGGGTCGAGTACGCCGGGGACCAGTGCGCCCAAGACCGTTCGGGGCGTGCGGCTGAATGGGCTCACTCCTGCTCGGTCTTCAGGAACGGTTCTTCACCCTGTCCAGCCGTCCGCGCGTAACGGGCCTGTGGGCCGCCCGGGATCACCAAGCCTCGTATGCGCAGGAACTGGTCTTCATCGGCACCCAGTTGGACGCCGACGGGCTTCGGGCCGCCCTCACCGCCTGTCTTCTGCGCCCGGCCGAACCCGGCCCGCCGGCCGACCCGTTCCCCGCCTGGGACACCTACGGCATCGACGAGGCCTGCGAGTACGAGCACGAGGCGGAGGTCTCCGCGGTGTAGAACGCGCCGCGGACCCTGTGCAGCCACGCCTCGACGGCCGCCTCGTCGGGCCGCTCGGGCAGCACGGTGGGCGTCTCGTCGAAGGCGGCCCCGTAGTGCCTGAGCAGGGGCAGCGCGGCCGACGGGTCGGCGGCGACGCGCTCCCCGAAGGCGTGGTACTCCTCGGGGTCCTCGACGCGGATCTCCAGCCGGCCGGTGGTGTACAGCACCAGGCCCTGGTGGCACAGCCGCTTCAGGTGCCGGGCGTGCTTCGCGGTGCGCTTGCGGGTGTCCGCGGAGAACGAACCGTCACCGCGGCCCTCCAGCCGCCGGAACTGCTGGGTGGCGTAGCCGAGATAGGCGTCCCGGACCCGCCCCGCGCTCAGGAACGACGTGCGGATGCCGATCAGTTCCTCGCCGAGGGGTGTGCGCACCTCGTACAGGTCGTCCGGGAGCCACACCAGCTCCATGGCGGTCGGATTGCCGCCGAGGGCGAGGCGGCACCACTTGGCGGCCTCGTGCAGGGTGCGGTCCGGTGCGGTGGTGACGTGGGACTCCTTCGGCGTGCGGAGTCCGTGCAGGGCCTCCGTGGGCGCGGCGAACATGCCGAGCCGGTCGATGTCCGAGCCCTCGTGGGCGAGGCCGTAGGCGGTCGAGCCGACGACGCCGGACAGCAGGATGTTCGCGACGGCCATGGCCGGTCCCCCCTCTTCACGCGCTGCACCCGGCGGTGCCGGGCCGTGCCGCCCCATTGTCCTGACGTGCGGGGACGCGGTCACCGGGTTTTCGGCGAGGCGCCACCGGCGGGAAACCGGCGGGAATGCCACGACCCGTCACGCGTTGAACCCGGTGTGAGTTCCTCGATCGCCACCACCCGCTTCTCCGTCCTCGACCGCTCCCGCACCCGCGAGGGCCGCACGGACGCCGAGGCACTGCGCGACACCGTGCGGCTCGCGCGGGAGCTGGAGGGGCTCGGCTATCACCGCTTCTGGGTGTCGGAGCACCACGGTGTGCCCGGGGTCGCCGGTTCCGCGCCGACCGTGCTGGCCGCCGCCGTGGCCGCCGCCACGCGGACGATCCGGGTCGGCACCGGCGGCGTGATGCTGCCCAACCACCAACCCCTGGTGGTCGCCGAGCAGTTCGGGGTGCTGGAGTCCCTCTTCCCCGGTCGGATCGACATGGGGCTCGGCCGTTCGGTGGGCTTCACGGACGGGGTGCGCAAGGCGCTCGGGCGGGACAAGGACGTCGCCGACGACTTCGCGGGGCAGCTGGACGAGCTGCTCGGCTGGTTCCGGGGCACGTCCCCGACCCGCGTGCACGCACGCCCCGCCGAGGGTCTGCACGTGCCGCCCTTCGTCCTCGCGATGGGCGAGGGCGCCGCCATCGCGGCCCGCGCGGGCCTGCCGATGGTCATCGGTGACCTGCGCAACACCGACACGATGCAGCGCGGCATCGACCACTACCGCTCGCACTTCCGCCCCTCGCCCTGGGCGCGGGAGCCGTACGTCGTCATCTCGGGCTCGATCGCGGTGGCTGCCACACCCGAGGAGGCCCGGCGGCTGCTGATTCCCGAGGCCTGGTCCATGGCGTACTCGCGCACCCACGGCACCTTCCCGCCGCTTCCGCCCGCCGAGCGTGTGGAGACGCTGACGATGAGCGCCAAGGAGCGCGGCTTCTACGAGTCCGGGCTCGCCGGGCAACTCGCCGGCACCGAGGAGCAGGTGACCCACCAGTTGGAGACCCTGCTGAAGGAGACGGGAGCCCAGGAGGTCCTGGTCACGACCAGCACCTACGACCGCGAGGCCCTGCTGGACTCCTATCGGCGGCTGGCCCGGATCACGACCGGCATGTCGCCCGCGTAGGAGGCTTGCGGCCGTCACCGGGCTCGCCCTGATCTTCGTCGGGGTGGTGGCCGTGCACCTGCGGCGCATGAGGACTCGCGGAGTGCACGACGGCGACCGCCCCGAGGGAGACCGCCAGTCCGGCAGCGGTCTGCGGGGTGAACGGTTCGTCGAACATGGCGGCGCCCCAGACGGCCGTGACGGGAGCCATCAGGAACATGAGCGTGTTGACCTTGGTGACGCCGGAGCGGCGCAGCACGAGCCAGTACAGCCCGTATCCGCCGAACGTCGACAGCGTCACGAGCCACCCGATCGCGATCCAGAACGACGACGTGGAGGGCGGCGTGGCCGACCCGGTCGCGAGGGCGGCGCCGGTGAAGACGAGCGCGCTGGTGACGCAGTGGACGGTCATCGACACCGCGGGCGTGACGTGCGTACGGGAGCGCTGTTCGAGGAACGTGGCCGCCACCAGCGAGAGCATCCCCGCGAACGGCACGAGATAGGTCCACCAGGCCACGCCGCTGTTGGCCCCGGCGTCGGCCGTGGTGACCAGGCCGACACCGGCGAGCCCCAGGCAGAGGCCGAGCCACTGCCGGCCGGAGACGTACTGGCGCAGCAGTGGGCCGGCGAGCGCGCCCGCGACGAGGGGCTGGGTGCCGTCGATCAGGGCGGTGGTGCCGCTGGAGACGCCGAGCTGGATCGCCCAGTAGACGGTGAGCAGATAGCCGCTCTGGGAGAGCAGCCCGATCAGGGCCTGCCGGCCGAGATCCCGCGCGGTCAGTCCTCGCCAGGAGGTCCTGCTCCGAACGAGGGCCGCCACCGCGAGCACGGCCGCCAGTGGCAGGAACCGCCACATCAGGATCGTCACGGCACCGGCGTCCTCGGTGCCCAGCTTGGCGCCCACGAACCCCGAGCTCCAGCACAGCACGAAGGCGACGGAGAGCAGGAGGTTCACGACTCATCACCCCACCGACAGCGACTATACAGATCGGTATACCTGCTTACGTGAGCCACTATACAGATCGGTATAGTCTTGAGTCATGGGCACCACGCGGATCACGATGACCCCCGGCGCGCGCCGCGCCCTCGCGGCCGCCTCGCGGCTCTTCTACGAGCAGGGCATCCACGCGGTCGGAGTGGACCTGATCGCCGCCGAGGCCGGGGTCACGAAGAAGACGCTCTACGACCGGTTCGGGTCCAAGGAGCAGATCGTCGTCGAGTACCTCGCCGACCGTGACGAACGCTGGCGGGCGTTCGTCACCCAGTGGCTGGAGCGGACCGAGCCGGGATCCGCCGACCGGGTGGTGGCGGTCTTCGACGCTTCGAAGGCATGGATGGCCGAGAGCAGCCCGAAGGGATGCAGCATGGTCAACGCGCACGCCGAGATCAGCGATCCCGCCCACCCGGCCTACGCGATCATCACCGGCCAGAAGCAGTGGATGCTCGCGCTCTTCGCCGACCTGGTCCGGGACATCGCCCCGACCCGGGCCGACGAACTGGCCCGCACGCTCATGCTGATCCACGAGGGGGCACTGGTCGCCCACGGTCTGCGGATCTTCCCCGACCCGATCGGGCACGCGCGCGACCGGGCGGGCGAACTCCTCAAGGACGCCGGCGACAGACCTTAGGCCGCGTGGGCATGCTCCGGCTCGGGCAGCGCTTCCCACTGCGCCGCCCGGGCCAGCGCGCGGCGGTCGGGGTGGCTGCCCGCCGGGATCACGGCCCGTACCTCGACCTCGGCCACCAGCCCGCGTGCCGACGCCACCCGCCACAGCGAGGCGAGCAGCGTGTCCTCGCCGACGAAGGCGGGCGCCGTGCTGGCAGCTCCCCGAGCCGTGCGGTAGTGGATGCGGACCGGCTGGATGGGCACCCCCGCGTCGAGCGCGGCCTGGAAGACGGCCCGGCGGAAGGGCCCCTGGGCGCGGCCGCACCAGGTGCTCCCCTCCGGGAAGGCGACGACCGCGGAGCCGTCGCGCAGCGCCCGGGCGACACCGGCGACCGTGGCGGGCAGCGCGCGCAGCCGGTCCCGCTCGATGAACAGCGCGCCCCGCGCGGTCAGCGGCCCCGCCACGGGCCACCGCCGGATCTCGGCCTTGGCGAGCATCTTGGCCGGGCGTACGGCACCCAGCAGCGGGATGTCCAGCCACGAGATGTGGTTGGCGACCAGAAGCAGTCCGCCGGTGGGCGCGGCGGCGCCGGTCATCCGGATCCGCACCCCCGCGGCCCGCACGACCGTCCGGCACCACCACCGCACCACGGCGGTGGGGACGAGCCCGCCGATCGGCGACAGCAGGACCCCGGTGACCACCAAGGCCGTCACCGCGGCCAGCCGCAGCACGGCCAGCGGTACGGCGACGGCGGCGCCGGCCGGCTCCACGCACGCCCTCGGGGTGCAGGGCGCGCCCGGCAGCCAGACGCTCATCAGGCGGGGACGAGGGAGAGGAAGTGCCGCAGGTAGCGCGGGTTGACCCGGCGCATCGACAGCAGCACGTACAGGTCGGCGACCCCGAAGTCCGGGTCGTGGGCGGGCTCCGCGCAGACCCAGGCGCCGAGGCGGAGGTAGCCGCGCAGGAGTGCGGGGAGTTCGGTACGCGCCGGGACGCTCACGTCCTTCGGGACCCACGGCAGCAGCGGACGTACCCGGAACTCCTCCGGGGCCAGGTGCTTCTCCCGCACCCGGTCCCAGGTACCGGCCGCGACGGTGCCGCCGTCGGCCAGCGGGATGGAGCAGCAGCCGGCGAGCCACTCGTGGCCCCGGTCCACCATGTAGCGGGCGATGCCGGCCCAGATGAGGCCGATGACCGCACCGTCCCGGTGGTCGGGGTGGACGCAGGAGCGGCCGACCTCGACGAGCCCCGGGCGGATCGGGTGGAGCGGGGTGAGGTCGAACTCGCCCTCCGAGTACAGCCGTCCGGCGACCGCGGCCCGCTCCGGCGGCAGCAGCCGGTACGTCCCGACGACCTGCCCGGTCGTCGTGTCGCGCACGAGCAGGTGGTCGCAGTACGCGTCGAAGGCGTCGACGTCGAGTCCGGGCTGCGCGGAGGTCAGGAGGGCGCCCAGCTCCCCGGCGAACACCTCGTGCCGCAGCCGCTGCGCGGCCCGCACGTCGGCCTCGTCGCGGGCCAGGGTGACGGTGTAGCGGGTGGGGGCGGTGGACTGCGGGGGACGGTCGAGCGTGGAAACGCCGGTCATGGCACTCTCCTGGTCACAGGCCTGGGGCGGCGAGCGGTGCCGCCGCTCCTGTTGTGCCGACGCCGGCTGTCCGGCGCGTGACCCGCGCAGAGAGACATGATGTGGGCTTGTTGAATGCCAGGGGTGCCTGGCGGGGCCGGGGTTGAGCACCACGGCGGCCCCGCCCGTCCGCACCTTGTCGGCGAACGTTCTTGAGCAGCGGCGTCTAGCGCTTCGCCACCTTGCGGGTCGCGCGCAGCCACTCCTTGTTCATGCCGGTGATGGACACCAGCGGGATGCCCTTCGGGCACGCCGTCGCGCATTCACCGGCGAGGGTGCACCCGCCGAAGCCCTCCTCGTCCATCTGCGCGACCATGTCCAGCACGCGGGTCTCGCGCTCGGGCGCGCCCTGGGGCAGGACGTTGAGGTGATTGACCTTGGCGGAGGTGAACAGCATCGCCGCCCCGTTGGGACACGCGGCCACGCACGCCCCGCACCCGATGCACTCCGCGTGCTCGAAGGCGAAGTCCGCGTCCGGCTTGGGCACCGGCGTGGCATGGGCCTCCGGCGCGGCGCCCGTGGGCACGCTGATGTACCCGCCGGCCTGGATGATCCGGTCGAAGGCGGACCGGTCGACGACCAGGTCCTTGATCACCGGGAACGCCGACGCCCGCCACGGCTCGATATCGATCGTGTCGCCGTCCTTGAAAGACCGCATGTGCAGCTGGCAGGTGGTGGTGCGCTCCGGGCCGTGCGCGTCCCCGTTGATCACCAGGCTGCACGCCCCGCAGATGCCCTCCCGGCAGTCGTGGTCGAAGGCGACCGGGTCCTCCCCCTTGAGGATGAGTTCCTCGTTGAGGGTGTCGAGCATCTCCAGGAAGGACATGTCGGAGGAGATCTTGTCCACCTCGTAGGTGGACATGGTGCCTTCGGCGTCGGCGTTCTTCTGCCGCCATACGCGCAGGGTGAGCTTCATGCGTAGCTCCGCTGAGTGGGGTGGACGTACTCGAAGACCAGGTCTTCCTTGTGCAGGACGGGGGCGTCACCGGTGCCGGTGAACTCCCAGGCGGCCGCGTACGCGAACTCCTCGTCCCTGCGGGCCGCCTCGCCGTCGGGAGTCTGGGACTCCTCCCGGAAATGGCCGCCGCAGGACTCGGCGCGGTGCAGCGCGTCGAGGCACATGAGCTCGGCGAGCTCCAGGTAGTCGACGACGCGGTTGGCCTTCTCCAGCGACTGGTTGAACTCCTCGCCGGTGCCGGGGACCTTGATGCGCCGCCAGAACTCCTCGCGGATCTGCGGGATCCGCTCCAGCGCCTTGCGCAGTCCGCTGTCGGTGCGGGCCATGCCGCAGAACTCCCACATGAGTTCGCCGACCTCGCGGTGGAAGGAGTCGGGGGTGCGGTCGCCGTCGACGGTCAGCAGCAGGTTCAGCCGGTCCTCGGTCTCCGCCAGCACCTCCTGTACGACGGGGTGTTCGGCGGTGACGGCCTCGTGGTGCGGGCTGCGGGCGAGGTAGTCGTTGATGGTCGCCGGCAGCACGAAGTAGCCGTCGGCGAGGCCCTGCATGAGGGCGGAGGCGCCCAGCCGGTTCGCCCCGTGGTCGGAGAAGTTGGCCTCACCGACGGCGAACAGGCCGGGGATGGTGGTCTGGAGGTCGTAGTCCACCCACAGCCCTCCCATGGTGTAGTGCACGGCGGGATAGATCCGCATCGGCACCTCGTACGGATCCTCGTCGGTGATCCGCTGGTACATGTCGAAGAGGTTGCCGTACTTCGCCTCGACCGCCTTGCGTCCCATCCTCTTGATCGCGTCGGCGAAGTCGAGGTACACGCCCTGCCCGCCGGGTCCGACGCCCCTGCCCTCGTCGCAGACGTTCTTCGCGGCGCGGGAGGCGATGTCACGCGGGACCAGGTTGCCGAAGGACGGGTAGATGCGCTCCAGGTAGTAGTCGCGCTCGTCCTCGGGGATCTTGTTCGGCGGCCGGTCGTCGCCCTTGGCCTTCGGCACCCAGATCCGGCCGTCGTTGCGCAGCGACTCGCTCATCAGCGTCAGCTTGGACTGGTGCTCTCCGGTGCGCGGGATGCAGGTGGGGTGGATCTGTGTGAAGCAGGGGTTGGCGAAGTAGGCGCCGCGCCGGTGCGCCCGCCAGACGGCGGTGGCGTTGGAGTTCATGGCGTTAGTCGACAGGTAGAAGACGTTGCCGTAGCCGCCGCTCGCCAGGACGACGGCGTCCGCGAAGTAGGTGTCGATGCGCCCGGTGATGAGATCCCGGGCCACGATCCCGCGCGCCTTCCCGTCGATGACGATCAGGTCGAGCATCTCGGTCCGCGGGTGCATCTCGATGTTCCCGGCCGCGATCTGCCTGCTGAGGGCCTGGTAGGCACCGAGCAACAGCTGCTGGCCCGTCTGGCCGCGGGCGTAGAAGGTCCGTGACACCTGGACGCCGCCGAAGGAGCGGGTGTCGAGCAGACCGCCGTACTCCCGCGCGAACGGCACGCCCTGTGCCACGCACTGGTCGATGATCTCGACGGAGATCTGCGCGAGCCGGTGGACGTTCGACTCGCGCGCCCTGAAGTCGCCGCCCTTCACCGTGTCGTAGAACAGGCGGTGGATCGAGTCCCCGTCGTTGCGGTAGTTCTTCGCCGCGTTGATGCCGCCCTGCGCGGCGATGGAGTGCGCGCGGCGCGGGGAGTCCTGGTAGCAGAACTGGACGACGTGGTAGCCCTGCTCGGCGAGGGTGGCACCGGCGGAGCCGCCCGCGAGACCCGTGCCGACGACGATCACGGTGTGCTTGCGCCGGTTGGCCGGGTTGACCAGCTTGGCCTCGAAACGGCGCTTGTCCCAGCGCTCGTTGACGGGTCCGGCGGGGGCCTTCGTGTCGACGACCGGTTCTCCGGTCGTGTAATCCACGTACTCAGCAGTCATCTTCAGCTCACCACTCCGGTCATGACGCCCACGGGTACGGCGATGAAGCCGGCCGTGAGCAGCAGCGCGAGGACGTTGGCGACGGTCTTCAGGGCGCGGTCACGGGCCTGGCTGCCGACGCCCATGGTCTGGGCGGCGCTCCAGAAGCCGTGCCGGATGTGCAGGCCGAGGGCGAGCATCGCGACGATGTAGATCACGTTGCCGTACCAGGTGGAGAAGGTGTCCACGACGTTCTGGTACGGGCGGCCCGCCTGGAAGCCGGGGTGCACGGTGCCGGTGGTCAGGTCCAGGATGTGCCAGACGATGAACAGGCCGAGGATGATCCCGCCCCAGCGCATGGTGCGCGTCGCGTAACTGGCCCGCGGCTTCTTGTGGACGTACTTGCTGGGGCGCGCCTTGATGTCGCGGCGGCTGAGCTGGTACGCGGACGTGGCGTGGGCGACCACCGCGACCACCAGCACCACGCGGATGAGCCAGAGCGTCCACTCGTAGTGCATGAACGGCTCGCCGACGGTGCGCAGCCAGTGCGCGTAGTGGTTGAACTCCCCCGCGCCGAAGAAGATCTTCAGGTTTCCGATCATGTGGGCGACCAGGTACAGCAGCATGATCAGGCCGCTGACGGCCATCACGGTCTTCTTGCCGACGGAGGAGTCCCACACGGTGCGTGCCATGGACGGTCGTCGGTCCGTCCGCGTTGCCAGAGCCATGTCACAGCACGCTACGGGCGTGCTGCCGATCGGTCCAAGACATGGTCCGGCTTGATTCCATAGCCTACGGCTATCGTAGGCCCATGCAGTTCCAGCAGCTCCAGTACTTCGTGGCCGTCGCCGAGACCCGGCACTTCACCCGCGCCGCCGAACTCGTCCATGTCGCCCAGCCGTCCCTGTCGCAGCAGATCAAGGCGCTGGAGCGGGAGTTGGGCGCGGATCTGTTCCTGCGGGCGCGCGGCAACATCACGCTCACCGACGCGGGCGAGGCCCTGCTGCCGCTGGCCCGGCGCATCCTCGCCGACGCGGACACCGCCCGGCACGAGGTGCTGGAGCTGGTGCAGCTGCGCAGCGGCCGGGTCCGGCTGGGCGCGACCCCGAGCCTGTGCACGGGTCTGCTGCCGGACGTGCTGCGCGCCTTCCACGACCGCTACCCGGGCATCCGGCTGCTGATCGAGGAGGGCGGCTCGCACGATCTCGTACGGGAACTGGCGCGCGGCGCCCTCGACCTGGCCCTGGTCGTCCTCCCGCTGCCGACGCCCTCCCCCGCGCTGACGACGGTGGAGCTGCTGCGCGAGGACCTGGTGGTCGTCTCGTCTCCGGAGGCACCGGCGCCGGGCGGCCCGGGCCGGCGCACGGTCCGGATCGCCGACCTGGAGGGCGAACGCCTGGTGATGTTCCGGCACGGCTACGACCTGCGCGAGCTGACCGTGGCGGCGTGCCGCGCCGAGGGCTTCGAGCCGGACTTCGCGGTGGAGGGCGGGGAGATGGACGCGGTGCTGGGCTTCGTACGGGCGGGGCTCGGCGTGGCCGTCGTGCCGCGGATGGTGGCGACGCGGTCCGGGCGCGGGCTGCGGGTCACTCCGCTGGCCCGGCCCGGACTGCATCGGATCATCGCCCTCGCACACCGCAGCGACGTGGCTCCGCCGCGGGCGGCACGGGAGCTGCAGCGGATGCTGCTGGAGCGCTGAGCCGTCGCCCGGCCGTCGCTATCGGTCGCGATAGAGGTGCCTGTTCGACCGACGCCTGTTCCGCACATGTACGAACGTTGCGCTGCCGACCGTCAGGATGAGGGCCGCCCACCAGGGCAGCAGCAGGACGGTCACCACCATCATGATCGCCCCGACCGTGAGGGGCTCGTCCCTACGGGACCTGGGCCGGGGCGGCGGCGCCGGCGCCGGCGTCCGTGAGACGGCGCGCTCGCGGCGGTTCGGCTGCGGAGGCCGGGCATCGGCCCAACCCCGCCAGGCGGGGCGGTGCGGGGCCGCACTCCCGGGATCCGAGGGGATCGGCGGACGCGAGGCCGCGGTGCCGCGGTCCAGCCGGGTCGGGGGATGTGAGGCCGCCGGCCTGGGTGAGGGGGGTGTGACCCGGGTCCGGGCGTCGGCCTCGTGCGGCGCGTCCGCGCGCGGGCTCCTGCGCGGAGGTGGCGCAGGCGGCGGTGTGGCGGAGCCTTCGCCGCCCAGTTCTTCCAACCGCTCCCGCACGTCTCGCGCGGTCTGCGGACGGTCGTCCGGGCTCTTGGCGAGCAGGGCGAGAATCAGCGCGTCCCAGCCCGTCGGCAGCTCCGCGCGCAACCGGCGCGGCGGGGTGGGCGGTTCGTCGATGTGCTTGCGCAACAGCGGGTACACGGAGGGCGCTTCGAACGGCAGCCGCCCGGTGACCAGCTCGTAGAGTATGCAGCCCAGCGAGTAGAGATCGCTGCGCTCGTCGACCGGCCGGTCCGGGTCCGCCCGGATCTGCTCCGGCGACATGTAGGCGGGCGTGCCCAGCGACGTTCCCGTGGCGGTCAGTGCCGTCGGAGCCCCGGTGCCGTCGAGGAAACGGGCGATACCGAAGTCCAGCACCTTGACCTGACTGTCGTCCTCGCCCGCCTCGCCCCTGGTCACCAGTACGTTCGCCGGTTTCATGTCCCGGTGCACCACCCCGGCCGCATGAGCCGCCACCAGCGCCTTGGACATCTGGCTCCCCCAGCGGCACGCGTCGTCCAGCCGCGGCAGCCGGCCGGCCCCCTGGATCAGCCGGTCCAGCGGCCGACCGTGCAGCAACTCCATCACGAGGTACGGCAGTTCCGGTCCGCCGTCGAGGGCGGCCGTCCCGATGTCGTGCACCGTGACGATGTGCCGGCTCGACAGCCTCGCCACGACCTGGGCCTCCTGGACGAACCGCGCCACGGCCTTCGGGTCCTGGACCTGACCGAGCTGGGTGATCCGCTTGACGGCGACCTCGCGGCGCAGTCGCTCGTCGTGGGCGCGCCACACCTCCCCCATCCCCCCGGCACCGATCCGGTCGGCCAGTAGGTAACGCCCGTCCAGCAACCGCTCCGCCATCCGCCCCTCCACCGGTCAGGTGCGCATGATGTCCCGGTGACACACAGCGGCGCAAAGCAGCAGGTCAGACCATTCGCACAGCCGTCTGTGCGACATTCACACCGGGGCCTTTCGTTCGAGTGGACGGCCCGATGCGCGGGTCACATGTTCAGGTCAGCCCGTCGCGTCCACCAGCGCCAGCTCGTGCAGCCGCTCGGGCGGGCCCGGGCGGGCGTAGTACCAGCCCTGGGCGGTGTCGCAGCCCAGTATCCGCAGTTGTTCGGCCTGGGCGCCGGTCTCCACGCCCTCCACCGTCACCGCGAGGTTCAGGCTGTGGGCGAGGGAGACGATCCCCTCGACGATCTTGAGGTCGACGGGGTCGGCCGGGAACTGCTGCATGCTCTGGGTGAAGGAGCGGTCCAGCTTGAGGATGCTCACCGGCAGACGGCGCAGGTTGGCCAGGTTCGAGTAGCCGGTGCCGAAGTCGTCCAGGGCGATGTCGACGCCCATCTCGGCGAGCCGCCGCAGCGGCTTCAGCAGATCGTCGTCGGCGCCGATCAGCGCCGACTCGGTGACCTCCAGGCAGAGCGCGTCGGGTTCGACGCCCATCCGCTCCAGGATGTCGACGGTGTCCTGCACCAGGCCGGGATGAGTGAGCTGGCACGGCGAGAGGTTGACGTTGATCCGCATCGGAACCGCCGCGTCGTGCCGTTCCCGCCACTCCCGGGCCTGGCGCACCGACTGCTCCAGGACCCAGCGGCCGAGCGGAACGATCAGCCCGGTGTGCTCGGCGAGCGGGATGAACCGGTCGGGCCCCAGCACTCCGTGCTGCGGATGCAGCCAGCGCACCAGCGCCTCGGCCCCGCGCACGCTGCCGTCGCCGAGGTGGACCAGCGGCTGGTACTCGATGAAGAACTCGCCCCGGTCCAGGGCCGTCGGCAGCGCCGTGGTCAGCCCGTGCCGGGTGATGGCGCGGGCGTCGGCCTCCGGGTCGGCGAGCTCGAAGCGGTTGCCGCCCGCCGACTTGGCCCGGTACATGGTGATGTCGGCACTGCGCAGCACCTCCGCCGGGCTGCGCTCCCCCGCCGGGCCCTCGACGATGCCGATGCTGCCGCGCACGGTCAGCTCACGGCCGTCGACGCTGATCGGGGCGACCATCGCGTTCATGATGCGCGCGGCGAGCTCGTCGACCTCGCGCTCGGTGTCGGGCCCGGTGGTCAGCGCCACGAACTCGTCGCCGCCGAGCCGGGCGACCATCTCGCCGGGCGCGGTCGCGCAGGACTGCAGCCGGTCGGCGACCTCGACGAGCAGCCGGTCGCCGGCCGCGTGCCCGAGGCTGTCGTTGATGGTCTTGAAGCCGTCGAGATCGAGGTAGCACAGCCCGAACCGCTGGCCCTTCCCGGCGCCCAGTGCCTTCTCCAGGCGCTCGAAGAAGAAGGTGCGGTTGGGCAGGCCGGTGAGCGCGTCGTGGGTGGCCTCGTAGCGCAGCCGCAGGTTGAGCAGGCGGCGCTCGGTGGTGTCCTCCATGAGGGCCAGCTGGTACTGCGGGTTGCCGTCGGCGTCGCGCAGCAGGGAGACCGTCAGGTTGGTCCACAGGACCGTTCCGTCGGGGCGGTGGAAGGCCTTCTCCGTGTGGTAGTGCTCGCGGTCGCCGCGGACGAGTTCCTCGTAGAGCTTCCAGGTCTGGGGGGCGTCCTCGGCGTGCGTCCACTCCATGACGTTGCGGTCACGCATGGTCTGTTCGGAGACGCCGAACATGCGCAGCAGCGCTCCGTTGACCTGGAGGACGTTGCCTTCGAGGTCGGCCATGCCGATGCCTATGGCCGCACCCTCGAACACCGCGCGGAAACGGGCCTCGGTCGCGTGCAGCGCCTGGGCGACCACGCCCTGCGCCTGCAACGCCGCCTGCGCGATGGCCTCCTGCTCGGCCAGCGTCCGCTCGCGCAGCGCCTGGGCGAACCCGGCGGCCATGGCGTGCTGCAGCCGCGCGGCGCGCGCCCGCAGATCCTCCTGGACGCCGTCCTCGCCGCAGTAGAGGACCAGGTAGGCGTCCACGCAGTCCAGGGTGCGGCTCAGCGCCTCCGGGTCGGTGCAGTGCACGGAGACCAGGGCGGCGCCCACCGCCTTCGCCTCGTCCGCGTCGTAGGTCCTGGCCTTGAGCGCCTCGCTCAACCGCCGGGCCAGCGGCAGCAGTTGCTGTTCGAACTCGGGCCGGGTCGCGGACGTCGAGGTCACCGGGAACACGGCCCGGCTCCAGATCGTCGCGAACCGCCGCAGTCTGTCCTCGGGCCCGTCCGGTTCCGCGCTCACGCTGTACGCCCCACGCCCGCGAACCCGGAGAACGCGTACGGATCCTCGTCCTCCGGTGCGGTGTCCGGCCGCCAGTGCGGCATCGCCACGAGTCCGGGCTCCACCATGTCGTACCCCTCGAAGAACCGCGCGATCTCCTCGCGCGAGCGCATGATCAGCGGATTGCGAATGTCCTTGTACACGTCCACCGCGCCCTCCGCCCGTTCCGCCGGCAACGGGATTCCCTCGTACGAGGCATGCGTCAGGAGCAGCAGGCTGCCGGGCGCGAGCGCGTCGCGCAGTTCGGCCACCGCTGTGTACGGGTCGTCCGCGTCTTCCACGAAGTGCAGTATGGCAACGAGAAGCAGCGCCACTGGCCGGTTCAGGTCGATCAGCCGCTGTACTTCGGGGCTCGCGAGGATCTCCTGGGGCTTGCGGAAGTCGGCCGCGACCACGCCCGCGCCCTCGTTGCCCGCGAGGACCGCCTCGCTGTGCGCCACCGCCACCGGGTCGTGGTCGACGTACACCACGTGCGCGTCGCCACACGCCGCCTGGGCCACCTCGTGGACGCTTCCGAAGGTCGGGATGCCCGAGCCGATGTCCAGGAACTGGGTGATGCCCTCGTCGACGGCGAAGCTCACCGCGCGGCGCATGAACGCCCGGTTCGCCTGCATGATCTTGGGCAGACCCGGCATGAACTCCATGGCCTTGCGGGCCGCTTCCCGGTCGACCTCGAAGTTGTGCGAACCGCCCAGGTAGTAGTCGTAGATGCGCGAAACGCTCGGCACCGAGATGTCGATGCTTCGTGGGGCCCAGGCGGGACGCTCCATCTATCTCTCCAAGGCGTAGGCGATCCGGTGTTCGAGCAGAGGCTACTGATCGCCCGCCAATGGAGCGAGCAGAAACGGAAATTGACCGTCCGTTCCCGGTCACTGCCTGCGGCACGTGCCGAATTGATGCCCCGCCGCATCCGTCACGAAAAGTGCGGTGAACGACGGCAAACCGGTCCGCCCCCTCCGTGCGGCGCGGAGGGGGCGGACCGGTTGATCGGATACGCCGTTTCTACTGCTCGGGCGCTCCGACCGGCTTGCCGTCGGGTGCCACGGCGTACCAGGTGCCGCCGACGCCCTGGCCGTTGGTGTCACCGGGCTTCTTGTCACCGGCGAAGGTGTAGATCGGCACGCAGTCGATGGACTGCTGCTTGATGCCGTCGGGGCGGTCGAAGACCACATAGCCCCGGTTGGGCGTGGATCCCTGCAGATCGATGCCCTTGGTGTCGTTCGCGTCAACCGGTGCGACGACGGGCCACTTGTCCAGGCAGTCGCCGGTGCACTTGGTGGACATCGGCCACTGCGTGTCCTTCATGAAGCGGTAGACCGTGTGGCCGTTCTTGTCGATGACGATCTCACCGAGCTTGGCGTCCTTGCGCGTCGACAGCCCAGGCAGGTCGGCGGCGACGTTCTTCGCCTTCTTGCCGTCGGGGGCCAGCGCGTACCACTTGCCGCCCACGCCCTGCCCGGCGACGTCGCCGGCCTTGGTGTCCTTCGCGTAGCGGTACGCCGGCCAGCCGCCGATGGTCAGCTGCTTGGTGCCGTCGGCGCGGGTGACCTCGCCGAGCTGCGCCGCGTCGACACCGGAGCCGGCCTCCGCGTCGTCCGCGGGAACCGGCGGCCAGGCGGTGGCACAGTCGCCGTTGCAGTTGGACTTCGGCGGTTCGGCCGTGTCCTCGTCGAAGCGATAGAGGGTCAGGCCCGCGCTGTCGGTCAGCACGCTGCCGAGTTCCGCGTTGGTGGACACGTTCAGTTCGCCCGCGGTGGACGCCTGGGCCGCTGCGCCCTGCCCGGCCTCCGGAGCGCTCGTGCCGGAAGCGGTACCGGTACCGATGCCGCCCACGGTGTAGTCGCCCGCCGCGGCCGTCGCGCCGACGTTCTGGCTGCCGGTCGACGGTGTGCCGCCTTCCTGGCCGCACGCGGTCGTCAGCGCCAGCACGGCCGCAGCGCTCGCCACGAGTGAGGCGCTCCGCCAGGAGGTCTTCATCGTCAACTCCCCATACTTTCAAAGGTGTTGCAACGCCCTGCTGCGCCGCTGCACGACCATGGGTACGCACGGGGCCCACGGTTGTGTTCAAACGCCTCGAACATTTCTTTTCGAAACCTGTGACTCCGGGGTTCCCTCTTTCGGGGCAATCCCCTCGTGGCCGGGCGTGCCAGGGCCCGCCAGGCCTCATGATCTCCGTCGTGCATCGACCCGAACCGACCCAACCCGCCCCTGCCATACGGGCGTTTGCCCTGTTGGCACTGACGTGGCTGCTCGTGGGCGCCCCGGCCGAGGTGGCCGTGGCCGACGCCTGCGCCTCCGCCTCGACGGGGCCGGGCGGCACGCAGGCGGTGGCGGTCGCCGGCGGCCTCACCTGGCCGACTCCCCCGGCCTGCCCACCGCCTCCCCCTCCGCCGTGCCCGACCCTCACACCCACGCCCACCCCCACTCCTACGCCCACCCCGACTCCACCGAAGCCCACGCCCACTCCGGCACCCACGCCGCCGAAGCCGACCCCGACGCCCGAGCCGCCGCCGGCGCCACCACCGGCACCGCAGCCGGCGCCACCCCGTCCGCAACCGACCCCCACACCGACTCCGCCCCCGCCCCCGCCTCCGCCGCCCCCGTCCCCCACTCCCACTCCGTCGGCGAAGCCCACTGAGCGCCCCTCCGCCGCTCCGGTCACCTATCCGCGGTACACGGCGCGCCACCCCCGCGAACGAACGGCCCACGGCGCCACGTCGCCGGTCACCTACGTCCTGCTCATCACCGTCCCCGCGGTGATCGCCGTCGCCGCCCTGCGGCCGCGCTAGTACTGATCATGGAGGCACCCGTTGCCGGAATGGCTTGTTCTCACCCTCGCGATGCTGGCCGCCTGCGTCGTGGTGGTCGTCATCACCGTCGTACGGGACCGCAGGGCGCCCGAGGACGAGGACCCCAGCGAGACGCCGGACGTCATCGAGTACATGACGATGTGGATCGGCGTGGTGTACGCCATCGTCCTGGGTCTGGCCATCGCGGGAGTCTGGGAGGCGCGCAGCGCGGCGCAGGACCACGTCCAGGCGGAGGCGCAGGCGCTGCACGAGATCTCGGAGCGGGTCCGGGTCTATCCGGCCGACGCCCGTGACCGTATTCGGGGCGATGTCAACGCCTATGTCGGACACGTCGTCACCACCGAGTGGGAGTGGATGGCCGACAAGGGTCAGGTCACCGAGCGGGGCACCCAGCTCCTGCAGCAGGTCCGCGCGGACGTCACCGACTACCAGCCGAAGACCGACTTCGAGGCCCAGGCCTACCAGCCGGTCCTCGACCAGATGGCCGCCGCGGACCAGGCGCGCAACGCCCGGGCGGACTCGGCCGCGCCCACCATGCCGGGCGTGGTGTGGTTCGGACTGATCGGCGGCGGTGTCGTCACGATCGGGATGATCTTCGCGCTGCAGATCCGGCGTACGGCACGCGAGCTGGTCCTCGCCGGGCTGTTCTCCGCGCTGATCGCCTTCCTGCTCTTCCTGATCTGGGACTTCGACGCGCCCTACAGCCGGGGCATCACCGCGTCGGCCGACCCGTTCCTGAGCCTCTTCCCGGGCATCAAGGGCTGACGGCACCGTCACGCCCGCCGACAGGTCCTCACCACAGAGTCGGCCGGGGGAGCGCCCGGCACGCCGCCGCCGTCCCCCGGCCGCAGGAACGCGGTAGCCCGAGCGGCCCACACGCTTGCCCCATTCGCGCGACTGCGATCGCCAAGACGCACACCTGTTCCTAGCGTTTCGGTCATCGAGGTGCATTTCCGGCGCAAGCGGAAAAGGTCCGCGCCTGCTCCTCGGGGACCCGGAGGATTCATCATGCGCGCGATACGCGTCGCTTCGGCCGCACTGCTGGGCGTGAGCGCCCTGACCGTCACCGGCTGCGTCGCCCAGGCGAGCGCCGAGAGCTCCGGCTTCCGGGTCGCCGTCCTGCCCTCGACCATCGCGGCCGGCGGACAGGTGGCCCTGCGGGCGACCGGCTGCGACCAGGACGTGCTCGTCACCTCCGGCGTCTTCGACGACGTCACCATCCGCAGGGGCCAGACGTCGGCCACGGCCATGGTCGACTGGGACGCCAAACCGGGCGCCCTGTACGAGGTGACGTTCCACTGCGGCACCTTCTGGCAGAACGCCACGCTGACCATCGCCGGCGACCGCCCGGTCCCGCCGACTCCGGTGCCGGTGCACCCGAGCCGGGGTGTGCACGCCGGTGAGGGCGGCAGCTTCGCCGGGTTCGACCTCAAGGAGATCGGCCTGGGAGCCGCGCTCATCGCGGGGTCGGTCGGGGCGGCGTACCACTTCTCCCGTCGCCGCACCGACGAGGACGGCGCCTGACCGCACCGCCCGTCCGCGTCATCCGCGCAGGCCTTCGCCCCGGATCCCTGAAGAAGGGACCGGGGCGAAGGCCTGCGCACGTGCTATCCGTTGTCTCCGAAGGGGGGAGGCCGGATCAGGTGCCGGGCTCGCGGAGCGTCAGATCCGCTTCTCGGACCGGCGGCGCATCCAGAACACCCCGCCGCCGACGACGGCCGCGGCCACGAGCCCGCCGCCGATGGCGATGTCGGTCGGGGTCGCCCCGGTGGAGCTGCTGCCGCCGATACCGCCCTGGACACCACCGATGACGGTGAAGGCGACCGGGTTCGTCAGCGTCTGGCCGTTGCAGTTGACCGTGATGCTGTGCGAGCCGGGGCGGGCGTTGTTGTTGATCGTCGCGGTTCCCTTCGCCGTCTGGTTGGCGCCGTGGATCGGCTTGAGCGTTGTGCTCGGGAACGCGTCCGAGGTCATGGTGCCGCCGGTGGGGCAGTTGTCGACGGTGACGGTCAGCTGCCCGCCGCGGGCGATGACGCTGGGCAGGGCGACGATGTTGCTGGGGCCGACGCCCATGCCGTCCCGGGCGACGGCCGCGGGGGCGGCGAGCCCGAGAGCGGCGACGGCGGCGCCTGCGGCCGCCAGGGCACGAGTAGTACGCATGTGATCCTCCGCGGGAGGCGCCCCGGGAACCGTCCCCGGTCGATCGGCGAGAAAACGCCTCCCAGACAGACCCTCAGATGCCGTGCGCGGACCCGCATTTCGGGAATGGTCCGTCCTGGTGAGCGGACACGCCGAGCGACAAGCACACAATCGGATATCACCGCAGGTCACGGACCGTCAGAAAATTCCTTTCCGCGGCAACTCGGATGGCGCACCAAGGGCTGCGCGGGCCACCCGTTCGCGTCCGTCCCGTCGCCGGTTTCGCGCGCGGCACTTAGCGTTCTCGTATGCGCGAACAGACGTGGCGACGGCCGCGTCGAGAGGGGAAGTCGAATGTCTGCGTCCGAGCTGGCCGAATTGGCCGAAGAGGAGGAGCGGCGCAAGAAGCGTGCTCCCTGGGGCGTGATAGCGCTTGTTCTGCTGACCGGCCTCGCGCTCATTCGCAATGGTTCGGGGGAGTTCGACGTCGGGCCGCCGCAGCCCGCGTCGGCGGCCGCGGCGGACAGCCGGCTGCCCGGCGGCACCTTCGCCGCGGCACCCGAGCCGCTGCCGTACTCCATCCCCGACCGGGTCAGGCTCCCCGCTATCCAGGTCGACGCGCCGGTCATCCCGGTGGGTCTGGACGCGGACGGCTGGGTGGCCGCGCCACCGCCGGAGGACCCGAACCTGGCCGGCTGGTTCACCGGCGGCGTCTCCCCCGGCGAGAAGGGCACCGCGGTCGTCGTCGGCCACGTCGACAACCAGCAGGGCCCCGCCGTGTTCTACGGACTCGGAGCCCTGAAAAAGGGAAATGCCGTCGAGATCGCGCGCACGGACGGAAAGACGGCCGTGTTCGAGATCTACGGCATCGAGGTGTTCGAGAAGAACAACTTCCCCGGCGACCGTGTCTACGGTTCCAAGGGCAGCCCCGAATTGCGGGTCATCACCTGCGGCGGCGGTTTCTCCAAGCAGAGCGGTTACAACGGTAATGTCGTCGCCTTCGCCCGCCTGGTCGAGGTCCGCTGAGCGTTCCCCGACCCGGCGGGCGGTGCGGCCCGGTCAGGTGTGCTGCCGCCGCGGGACGGTGATGTGGTAGCCGGAATCCAGCAGATTCGGCAGATAGTCGCGCAGCGCTCTGACACTCTGGGTGCGGTCGCCCCCGGCGTCGTGCGAGAGCACCACGACCCCGGGGGCGGCGCCGTGCTCCACGCGTTTGACGATCCTCCGGGTGCCGGGGGTGGTCCAGTCGAGGGTGTCGACGGTCCAGGCCAGCGGTTCCATGCCGAGTTCGGCGCCGAGTTGGAAAGCGGCGCGGTTCCAGGCTCCGTAGGGTGCGCGGAACCACACGGGCCGCTCGCCGTACGCCTTCTCGATGACGTCGCAGGTGCGTTCCATCTCCGAGCGGATCCGCCCGCGGCTCAGGCGGGTGAGCAGCGGGTGGGACCAGGTGTGGTTGCCGACGGCGTGTCCCTCGTCGGCCATGCGGGCCAGCAGGTCCGGATTGTCGGCCGCCATCTCCCCGCACACGAAGAACATCGCGCGGACCTCGTACTCCGCCAGGGTGTCCAGGATGTCCGGGGTGTAGCGGGGGTCGGGCCCGTCGTCGAAGGTCAGCACCATGGAGCGGCCGCGCCCGGACACGCGCAGGAGCGGCTCGTGCCGTACCAGGCTCCGGTGGGAGGCGGTCCGTGGCGGGCCGTAGCCGGTCAGGGGCTGGAGGCGGTAGGCGGAGGGCGTGAGCGCGCGGCGGGCCGGGAGGCCGGCGGCGGGGGCCGCGGGCCGGACCGGCTCCTCGCCGGTGACCGCCGCCAGCACTCCGGCCGTGCCTGCCGCCGCGCAGGCCGCGGCGCCGGCGAGCAACGCCCGGCGCCGGGTGAGCAGCCGGGTGAGCAACTGATCCTTCGTCATGACTCATCAGTCGCCCAAGGCGGACCCGACGCACCACAGCAACACCGGGGCGGCGGCACGATTCCACCCGCCCGGCCCACCAGCGCGGGGCGCGGCCTCACCCACTCGGCGGAGTCGTGACACCTCGGCAGCGGCGGCGTACCCGTGAGAAGGACAACGTCTCATGGGTCGTCAGAAGGCCCGGATCCGAACGGATGCGGACCTGCTCGGGCAGGTCCGCATCCGGTTCTCCGGGCCCGGCCCCGTCCCCTCCGTCGGGGCCGAGCGCCGAGGGCGACGGCAGGCCTTCGCCGGCGGCCGGCCGATGCCCGCCCTTCGGGTGCCCCTTTCCTCGGACTTTGCGCAACGACGGTACGGGGACGAAGGCTTCGGCGGTCGCGGGGCGGCCGGCACGGTGACAGGCGTGGCCCGACTGCGGGAACAGTCCGGCCCGCTCGACCGTCGAGACGTCCCGGCGGGGGTGGGACCTGCGGTTTCCGATAGCCTCACAGCCGTGACGGAACAGCAGCACTCGCAGGGGTTCGAGCGGGGAACGGACGGCCCCAAGGTCATCGTGGTCGGCGTGGACGGCTCCGACTCATCGCTCCGCGCCGCGGCATATGCCGGCGGCCTGGCCCGGCGCCAGCACGCGTTGCTGGCGGTCGTGTACGTGCAGCCGATGCTCGCGGGAGGCGCGGCGCTCGGGGCGCCGGTCGCCGACACGACCGACGCGATCGCCGAGGACCTGGTGGCGCAGATCCGGCACGCGACCGAGCAGACCCGCGGGATATTCGACGTGCGCTGGGAGTTCCACACCTTCCGCGGCGACCCCTACAACGGTCTGGTGAAGGCGGCGGACGACCTCAAGGCGGACGCGGTGGTGGTGGGCGCCTCCGAGCAGGCCGGCCACCGGATCATCGGCTCGGTCGCGGTGCGGCTGGTGAAGGCGGGGCGGTGGCCGGTGACGGTGGTGCCGTAGGCGGACGCGGGGGCTCAGGCCGGCGCGTCTTCACGGAGCCGGTCCAGGATCTTCAGCCGCCCCTCGGCCTCGATACGAGCCGTCGTTACTCGGTTCGGGTAGCACCGCATGAACATGTTCGTGAAGTGGGTGCCGTAGTGGATGAACTCGTCGGTGCCGGCGTCGGTGAGAGGGCGGGCCACCGCGTTGAAGGCCGGCTCGTGGAAGTAGGCGAGGGTGTAGCGCTCGCGCTCGGCCAGGCGGACCTTGTGCGGGGTGGACAGCAGGGCGCCGCCGGTCATGAACTGCATGATGTCGCCGGGGAAGACCGTGAAGACGGCCGGGACCGGGGCGACGTAGGTCCAGGGCTCGGCGTGTTCGTACCGGCCCGCCATGGACTCGCCGGGCAGCCAGTTCCGGCCGCGCTCCTCGCCGGGTACGGGCGGGCGGACGTAGAGGCCGCCGACGTCGTCCTGGGCGGCGATGACCAGCAGGCCGTAGTCGGTGTGGGCACCGATGCCGCGCTCGGAGGTGGCCGCGGCGGGCGGGAAGCGCAGTACGCGCATGTGGTGCCAGCCGTCCTCGGTGAGGCGGGTGAAGCGGTCGGTGTCCCGCCGGCCCAGGCCCAGGGCCGTCAGCCGCAGCAGGCGGTGGCCGATCTCCCCGACGGCGGCCAGGTAGTCCTTCATGGCCCGGGCGTAGGCGGGTGAGGGCCAGGGGGCGGGGCCGTGACAGGGCCACCGCTCGATGACGCGCGGGTCGTCGGCGGGGATGTCGGGGCAGACGGTGAAGATCTCCGAGCCGTCCCGCTCCCCCGCCGTCTCCTCCTCGCCGGATGCCACATAGCCGCTGTAGGTCAGGTCCGAGACGTGGGCGGCCTTCTCCTTGAGGGGTCTGCCGCAGAAGGCCCGGGAGGCCGCCAACGCCCGTGCGGTGGCGGCCTGTTGGGTCGCGGTGGCGCTGATCTGGAAGATGCCGTCCGACTGCCAGGCCGAGACGAGGGCCCTGCCGAGGGTGCGGTCCGCCTCGCTGCCGTCGACAGCGGGCGGCAAGCGGAATGTCCTCAACGGCGTCGGGATTCGTTGGTCGCTGCTCATGAGCGTGCTCCGAGAGCCGTGCGATGGGGTGCGCTTTCGGTTCAGCGCCAAGCTACTGCGGGCCCGTCCTCCTGAACAGCCGTTCAGTTACGTGAGTCCGCCACGTATGTGCGGGGCGTTCCCCGCCGAAGAGACGGACGCGACGCGTGCGCCGCTAGAGGCCGCGGAGGAAGCCGAGAAGGATCTCGTTGAATACCTCCGGCTGCTCCAGGTTCGGGTAGTGGCCGACGCCGTCGATGATCCGGGAGCGGCCGTCACGGACAGCGCCGGCGAGGCGCTCGGCCGCGTCGGTCATGTCGGCGGGTTCGAGGCTGCCGTTGAGGGCGAGGACCGGGACGTCGATCTTCGGCAGGCGGGTCCAGGAGTCGGTCACGCGGACGTGCCAGTCCTTCTCGCCCGGCTCGTGCTTCGAGATCGTACTGAGGGCCATCTCCCGCAAGCGGCGCAGGATGTCCTGGTCGATGTCGTCGGCGGTCCGGTGCTGACCGTGGATACCGCGCACGTACGCCCTGAGCCAGCCCTCGATGTCGCCGGCGCCCAGCGTGCGCGCGTACTCGGCCTGGATCTCCCGGTGCCAGGGATCCGTGTACTGGAAATCGCCGGTCGCGGCGCCGCAGGTGACCACCGCACGGACGAGCTCGGGGTGTTCCAGCACCGTGTCGGTGGCGATCAGCCCGCCCATCGACAGTCCGACGAGGACCGCGGGCCCCGCGTCGAGGTGGCGCAGCAGACCGGCGAGGTCGTCGGCCCAGCGGAACGGCGCGGTCGCGTTGGCGGAGGAGCCGTGGCCGCGTATGTCCGGGGCGATCACGCGGTGTTCGGCGGCGAGGGCCGGGATCTGGTCGTTCCAGAACCGGTGGTCGGCGAACCCGGCATGGAGCAGGACCACCAGGTCCCCGGAGCCGGTGTCGAGGTAGGCGAGATCGCCGTCGGCAGACGGGAAGAAGCGAAGGCTCGAAGCAGCATTCATGACAACCAAGGTGTCATCTTCGAGGGAATTTGACAACCACGGTGTCATGATGGCCCGGTGAACGACAGCCAAGAGCCCCTCACCCCCGACGAACTCGGCCGGCGCCTCACCGAGGTCTTCGACCTGGTCGGCCCGCTCTACCGGCGCGCCGCGCGCAAGGTCGAGCAGGCCGAACCGGTCGAGGGCGCGTCCGCGGGCGTACGCGCGGTGCTGAACCTGCTGCGGCAGAACGGCCCCATGACGGTTCCTCAGATGGGCCGCGCACAGGCGCTGAGCCGGCAGTTCGTGCAGCGCATGGTCAACGACGCGGCGACCCGCGGCTGGGTGGAGGTCACACCCAACCCCGCCCACCAGCGGTCCTCGCTGATCCGGCTCACCGAGGACGGGCAGGCCACCATCACTGCCGTGCTGGCCCGGGAACACACCCTCAACCGGCAGGTGGGCGGCGATCTGACCGACGCCGAGGTGCGGGCGTGTGTGCGGGTGCTGACCGAGATGGTGCGCACCTTCGACCACGTGGACGTAGAGTGACCCGGGCTACCGCCCCATCGTCAGCCCGTCCTGCGCCGCACCCCGGCTGAGGACCACGTCCCGGATCCGGTCGCGCACGCCCCGCACGTCGGCGCCCTGGGCGAGTGCCCGGTTGAGGTTGACCACCCGGCCGGCATCGACGTCGAAGTGCTGCGGCACGAACTCCGCCTTCGTCACCTGCCAGCGCTCCCCCGGCCGGGCGGGCGGGACGAAGGTGAAGCGGCCGAGGGTGGACTGGTTGCCGCGCGGGTCCCGACCGCCCTGGTGGTTGAACATCTCGCCGGCGACCTGGTCGCCCATGCCGTAGATCACCCAGGTGCCGTTGACCTTCTGGTACGCCTGCGGGACGTGCGCGTGGGTGCCGAGGATCAGGTCGATGTCGGGGCGGGCGCCGGTGCGGGAGGCGGTGAGTGTGCGGGCCAGCGCGAGTTGGCGCTCGTCGGGCGCGTCCTGCCACTCGGTGCCCCAGTGCAGGGACACGACGACCACGTCGGCGCCCGCCGCCCGGGCCGCCCGGGCATCCGCGACGATCTTGTTCTCGTCGATCAGATTGACGGCCCAGGGCTGACCGGGCGGGAGCGGGAAGCCGTTCGTGTCGTAGGTGTAGGCGAGGTGGGCGACCTTCGCGGGGCCCGCGCGCAGCACCGTGGCCGTGCGCGCCTCGGCCTCGCTGCGTGCCGAGCCGGCGTGCCGTACGCCCGCGCGGTCGAGGGCGTCCAGGGTGCGGCGGATGCCGTCGGCGCCGTCGTCGAGGCTGTGGTTGGAGGCGGTGGAGCAGCCGTCGTAGCCGGTGGCGGCGAGGCCCGTGGCCACTTCGGGCGGGGACTTGAAGGCGGGATAGCCGGTGTAGTCGCCGTTCGCGCCGTAGACCGTCTCCATGTGGCACAGGGCCAGATCGGCGCGGGAGACGACCGGCTCGACGCCGGCCAGTATCGGGCGGAAGTCGTAGCCGGTGCCGCCCGCGTCGAAGCGGGCGCGGTCGATGATGGAGCTGTGCGGGAGGACGTCGCCGGAGGCGACGAGCGTGAAGCCGTCGGCGTCGGTCGGCGCGGGATGTCCCGGCCGGGCGGGTGCGACCTGGTCCTGGGCCTGACAGGCGGCGCCCGCGGCGAGGAGTGCCGTGAGGGCCAGGGCCACCTGCCGTCTGCGTGCAATCATCAGCTCACCCCACTGTGATCATATTTACGCATAAATAGGTACGGTGCTGAAGGCGCCCGCAAACAACCTGCCCGCCCTCTTTAGCCCGTCCGGAGCGCGCGCACGGCCGGATGCGGACCGTTCGTCGAACCGTTCGTCGACGCGATCGACCGTCCGCCGCAGACATCTGCGCCCGCCCTGTCCAGGACCGGCCCCCTGATGTGCCATACGGCCATGACGGCCGGAACCACTCTCACGAACGGGACGACCGCCGAGCACGAGCTCGCCGCACTGCAGCGCGAGCACGGCCGGCCCCTTTTCGCGCTCTTGCTCCGGCTCTGTGACGGTGACCGGCAGCGCGCCGAGGACCTGGTGCAGGAGACCCTCGTCCGCGCCTGGCAGCATCCCGAGGCCCTGCGCGCCGACGACTTCGAGTCCGTACGCCCGTGGCTGCTGACCGTGGGCAGGCGGCTCGCGATAGACGCGCGGCGGGCCCGGCAGGCGCGGCCCGCGGAGGTCGGCGACGCGATCCTGGAGAACGCCCGGGTGTGCGCCGACCACGCCGAGCGGGCCGCCGCCACCCTCGATGTGCGCGAGGCTGTGAAGACACTCACTCCGGAGCACCGTGAAGTCCTGGTGCTGGTGTATTTCCAGGGGGCGAGTGTGGCGGAGGCCGCGGAAATCCTCGGTATCCCGCCCGGTACGGTGAAGTCCCGCGCGTACTACGCGCTGCGCGCCCTGCGCCGGGTGCTTCCCGGATATGCGGCCGACCTGCGGTGAAACCCATGGCCGAGTCAAACCTCCGTAAAGCGCCTTGCCCCTGACCCCGGTTGAGTAATCGGCTGTCCTCATCCGTGTTCCGCACTGGGGCCCCGCAACGGGCGATGCGCACGCACCGGAGGAAGGCAGGAAGGAATGCTGCACAGAGGTCAAGAGAGCACGGACGGCGCCGGCGGCGGCGAACTCACCGTCCCCATGGCGTGGTTGTACGCCGAGTACATCGCCGACGAACTGCTGCGATCCGGGGATCTGATGCCCCCGACGTCGTTCGAGTTCCGCGCCGGGCGGGACGCTCTGGCACTGACCGTCTTCCTGTCCGACACCGACGGGGAACTGTCCGGCATCCAGGTCGTCTCCCAGCTGGAGAACTGGCTGTCGCTGACGGCGTACGACCAGCCGTGGCAGGTCTGGGTGGACGAGCGGATGGTCCAGCTCACCGCCGACGCGGCGGCCGCCGACGGGCCCTCACCCGACCTGGACCTGGCCCGGGCGGCCTGGCGCTGGCTGGAGGAGACGGAGCTGCTCGCGCCCGATCTGAACGCGGTGCCGGGAGGCGGTCCGGTGATCGGTGAGGACGAGGGGCCCAAGGTGTGGACGCCTGCCTGGCAGCTCGGGTTGCCTCTGGGACACCTCGCCATCCACCTTTTTTAGATTCGTCTCGACTCGGACCAATCCGCGGGTGTGGCCGCTCCGAATCCCTTGGTTGCGATTCTGTGAGTGCCTTGAGTGATTCGGCGGGTTGGTGCGTACCGGTGGGAGCAAGGAGTGACCCCACCCGCACCCAACGGCACGAGGATTCGTCATGAGGTCCCTGGAGAGGCATCGCGACGTCGGCGCGTACGCGCTCGGCGTGCTGGACGAGGCGGACGCGTTCCGCTTCGAGGACCACCTCATGGAGTGCCCCCGCTGTGCGGCATCCGTGACCGAATTCGGGCCCCCGACCCGGCAGTTGATGTTGTACCGGCGGGCGACACCGCGCGTGGTGCACCCCACGGCGCAGCCCGGTCCCCGGATGCTGGAGCGGCTCCTCGGCGAGGTCGCGGTACGGCACCGGGCGCGGCGCAGGCGGCTGTGGTATGTCGTGGCCGCGTCGGTGGTGCTCGCTGTGGCGGGCCCCGGAGCCGTGCTGATGACGAACGGCGCCGACGGGGCCGTGCGGGTCACCGCGAGCGACGAACGGACCGGCGTCTGGGCCGAGGTCACCACCGAGGACGAGGCCTGGGGCAGCGACATCGAGGTCAAGGTCAAGGACGGCGCCGGTCCCCGCACCTGTCACCTCGTCGCCATCGGCCACGACGGCTCCGAACAGACCATCGCCACCTGGGGCGCCCCCGGCCACGACGCCCGCCCCAACACCATGCGCGGCGGCTCGACGATGCACCCCGACCAGATCGCCCGCTTCGTGGTCCGCACGGCGACCGGGGAGCAGCTGGTGACGCTCGAGCCCCGCCAGGACTAGGGCCTCTCCCCCGGGCGCGGGCCGGGCTCGGTCACTTGAGCAGCCGTGACAGTCTGCGGTCCGCGAGTGGCTTGCCGCCTGTCTGGCAGGTGGGGCAGTACTGGAGCGAGGAGTCGCTGAAGGAGACCTCGCGGATGGTGTCGGCGCAGACCGGGCAGGGTTCGCCGGTGCGGCCGTGGACGCGCAGGCCGGACTTCTTCTCGGCCTTGAGGCGGCCGGCCGCCACGCCTCGGGAGCGCTCGATCGCCTCGGTGAGGGTGGTGCGGAGGGCTCCGTAGAGTCTGCTCGTCTCCTCCGGGCTGAGGGACGACGTCGGCTTGAAGGGGGACATCTTCGCGGCGTGCAGGATCTCGTCGCTGTAGGCGTTGCCCACGCCCGCGATGAGGCTCTGGTCGCGCAGGGCGCCCTTGATCTGCCGGCGTTCGCCCTCGAGCAGGGCGGCGAGGCGGGCCTCGTCGAAGTCGTCGGCCAGCGGGTCCGGGCCCAGCCGGGCCACGCCCGGGACCTGCTGGGGGTCGTGGACGACGTACACCGCGAGGCGTTTTTGGGTGCCCGCCTCCGTCAGGTCGAAGCCCGCGCCGGTCTCCAGGGCAACCCGCAGGGCGAGGGGGCCCTTGCCGGGGCGGGGCGGGCCGTCGGGGAGCTTGTCCTTCCAGTGCAGCCAGCCGGCCCGGGCCAGGTGGGTCACGAAGTGCGGGCCGCCGTCCGTCTTGAGGTCGAGGAACTTGCCGTGCCGGTGCACGGCGGTGACCTCGCGGCCCTCGACGGCGGTGAGCGGAGGGTCGTACGTCTTCAGGACACTGATCGCGACGGGCAGCACCCGGACGATCTCGTGGCCGACCAGGTTGTCGGTGAGGAAGTCCTTGAGCGCTTCCACCTCGGGGAGTTCCGGCATACGTCCAGAGTGCCACCGGTCGCCGAAGTGCTCAGGTCCGCTCCGGCACCACGAACTCGCACCACACGACCTTGCCGCCGCCCCGCGCCTCCACGCCCCACACGTCGGTGAGCAGGTCGACGAGGAGCAGGCCCCGGCCGGACACGCCCGACTCGCCCGCCTCGCGGCGGCGTGGCAGGGCGCTGGAGGAGTCCTCGACCTCGACGCGCAGCCGGCGGTCGCGGCCGGTGAGGACCCGCAGGGTGACGATCGCGGAGCCCTCGGTGTGCATCAGGGCGTTGGTGATCAGCTCGTCGGCGACGAGTTCGATCTCGTCGGAGAGGCCGCGGGCGCCCCAGGCGCCGACCGCGGTGCGGATCATGTGCCGGGCCTCGGCGAGGGCCTCGGCGTCGCCGGGTGCCACGTGCTGCTGGAGCCGGCCCCCGGACCGGGGGACGCCCAGGCCGCGGCGGCGCAGCAGGAGCAGGGCGACGTCGTCGTCACCGCCGCGTTCCTCGGCCACGTCGATCAGGCGGTCCGCGAGGTCGCGGACGTCGTCCGGGCCGGTGGCGATGAGGGTGGTGAGGAGCCGCATGCCGTCGTCGAGGTCGGCGCCGGGCTGTTCGACCAGGCCGTCGGTGCACAGCAGCAGGGTGTGGTCGGGATCCAGTTCGAGAGTGGCGACGGGGTATTCGAGGCGCCCGAACTCGGCGGACAGGCCGAGCGGCAGTCCGCCCTCCACGGAGATCCGGCGGCAGCTGCCGTCGGGCCTGCGGACGAGGGGGTCGATGTGGCCGGCCCGGACCACCTGGACCACGCCGGTGGACAGGTCTGCCTCCGCGTACAGGCAGGTCGCGAAGCGGTCGGTGTCGAGTTCGTGCAGGAAGACGGAGGCGCGGGCCATCACCGCGGCCGGGGTGTGGCCCTCGGCGGCGTACGCCCGCAGCACGATGCGCAGCTGGCCCATGACGGCGGCGGCGTGCGTGTCGTGGCCCTGGACGTCACCGATGACGGCGCCGACCCGGCCGCCTGGCAGCGGGATGACGTCGTACCAGTCGCCGCCGACGTCCCGGCCGAGGGAACCCGTGGCGTCGCCGGCGCGGTAGCGGACGGCGACGTCGGCGCCGGGGACGCTGGGGATGGTGCGCGGCAGCATGGCCTGCTGGAGGCCGGTGGCGAGGTCCATGTCCTGCTCGTGGAGCATGGCCCGCATGAGGCTCTGGGCGATGCTGCTGCCGAGGGCGATCAGGACGTTGCGGTCCTCGGGCGAGAAGCCGTGCCGGTCGCTGTAGAGCAGACCCATGGCGCCGATCGGGCGGGCCTCGGCGATGAGCGGGAGATAGGCCGCCGAGGTGATGTTCAGGTCGGTGATGTGCGGCCAGAGGACCGGGTACCGGTCCGCGAACTCCTCCGGCGACTCGATGAAGCGGGGCGTGAGGGTCCGGACGGCCTCGCTCATCGGGTAGGGCTCGTCGATCCGGGTGATGTCGGTACCGGGGACGAAACTGCCCGCGGGGCCCTCGGCGACCAGCCGGATGCGGCCGGCCTCGACCAGGCCGAAGACCAGGCTGGTGGCACCGAGGTGGGTGAGGCCATGGGTGTCCTTGAGGACGTCGATGACGTCCTGGACGGTGCGGGCGTGGGCGAGCGCGGCCGTGGTGAGCTGCACGACGTTGGTCTGCTCGCGCAGGGCTGCGTCCAGGGCGGCCTGCTCCCGGCGGACCTCGCTCTCCCTCAGCTCCCGGGTGGCGTCCCGGACGATGCCGATGATCCGACGCGGGCGGCCCGACTCGTCGCGCCGGATGCAGCCCTGGGTGTGGGTCCAGCGCAGGGTGCCGTCGCGGCGGCGGAGACGGAAGTAGGCGCCGTAGTTCTCGCTGCCGTCCTTCATGGCCTGGGCGACCAGGGTGTCCAGCCGGTGGGCCTCGGCCCGCGGGACCCGGATGCCGAGGGACGTCGGGTTCCCGTCGTACTCGTCGGGGCGCAGGTCGAAGACCTCGTGGGCCTGGGCGTCCATGTGGAACACACCGTTGTCCAGGTCCCAGTCGAAACTGCCCATACGGTTGAGCGCCAGGATCGGATCCGGGTGGGCGGGCCAGTCGTCCGGGAGTGACAGGGCGCTCGCTCCCCGATCAACCATGGGGCCACCTTGCCAGGATTTGTCCGATACTTCGACCGGGGAGGCGGACGGGGACGCGGGCCGTCGGGCGCCTGCGGTCAGCTGCCGAAGACGTCCGTGGGGCTGCCGAAGACGCTGTCCGTGCCGGCCGGGTCGTCGGGGATCAGGCCGCCGCCGTCGGGCAGGTCGGGGGTGTCCGGCACGGCCTCGGGGCCGACCTCGTCCGGGGAGTCGTGGAGGGTGCCGGGGGCCTCCCCGGTGGGGTCCTCGGCGGTCGGCCCGTCCGGGATCGCCGTCCCGAGGTCGGGCACGCTCGTGTCGTCCGACGGGACGAGCGGGCTCTCCGGGTCGCTCGTCGGGGGCGTGGCCGTGACGGGGGCGGCCGTGGGGCAGTCCGTGGGCTCGCTCGTCGACGTCTCCGTGGACGGGTCCGTGGATTCGTCAGACGGGCCCATGAGTTCGTCCGCCGGGTCCATGGGTTCGTCCGCCGGCACATCGGTCAGTACATCCGTCGGTACGTCGGTCGGCCCATCCGTCGGTACGTCGTCGGTGGCGTCCGGTGTGACGGTCGCGGTCGGCGTCACGCAGTCGGTCGCCTCCGGGGAGGAGCTCTCCGTACGCTCGTCCGTCGGGGAGACGGACGCACTGTTGTCGGGGATCGGGGTCGGCGTCACCGGGTCCGGGGCGGGCACCACGCGGTCGTGGCGGACGTCGTGGCCGATGCTCCGCTCGATCCAGGTGTTGGTGACGACGTCGATGATCGTGATGTTGGTCATGACCTGGGTGGTCGGGGCCACCATGATCACCTGGGCGGGCCGGTATCCGGCCCAGGGGTGCCCGCTGGTGCCCGGGCTGCCCTGCGTCGCGACCGGCGGCTTCAGTGGGTTGCCGCAGGCGCACCGGACCCGTGGCACACCCCGGTCGTCGACGAGGACGGCGGTGCCGGCCTGGAGGACGGACTGGTAGCTCGTCGCCCGTCCGCCGCTGAAGCCGTGGTTGGTGACCCGCGTGTCGGCGCGCAGCGCGACCGGCGCCAGTCCACGCAGGTAGGCGGGGATCGACGCCTGGGAGATGCCCTCGACCCGGGCGAAGGCGCGGGCCTTGGCCGGGTCGCGGGTCAGGTGGTCGATCTGCCGGTCGACGTCGCAGCTGCCGATCCGTGCGGCGCCGCCGTAGAGCCCGGGCGTCTCGCCGGACACGGACCGTACGGCGGTCGGTCCCGACCCGTCGTCCGGTAGCGGCGTTCGGGTGACCGGGGACGGCGTGGCTGTCGAGGTCGCCGTGGAGTCCGTGAAGGGATCGGGCCCCTGGGCCGCGACCGGCTGGAGGAAGAGTTCCCCGCTCGCCTTCGTGTTCTCGTCCCCGTCGCCGCCGCAGCCGGCGACGAGGAGCGCCGCCGAGAGCGCGCAGGCCGTGACGAGGGTTCCGGTGGGTACACGCACCACACTCTCCCGTCGATCCCGTCGATCCCGTCCATCCCGTGCAGCGCCGCTGTCGGGGCGCGGCAGTTCGTCACTATTGTCTGCTTCACTCACTTGGGTTACGCAAGCGGAGACCGTGGTACACGGAGAGTCACCTGAGGTTCCGGCGCGAGAACGTTCCGGCGCGAGAATGGGAGAGGAGGAGCGCACGGCCGTGGACTGGTTCACCGCATCCGAGTACTGGCTGAGCCGGCTGGTCTTCCAGCGGGCTCTGGCCGTCCTGTACCTCGTGGCGTTCCTGACGGCGGCCCTGCAGTTCCGTGCGCTGATCGGCGAGCGCGGCATGCTGCCCGTGCCCCGGTTCGTGGCGCGGATGCCCTTCAAGCACGCCCCGAGCCTCTTCCAGCTCCACTACTCGGACCGGTTCTTCGCGGCCTGTGCGTGGACGGGCTGTGCGGTGTCCGCGGCACTGGTCGCGGGGCTCGACTCGTATCTCCCCCTGTGGGCCGGGATGGTGCTGTGGCTGGTGCCGTGGGTGCTGTACCTGTCGATCGTGAACGTCGGCCAGACCTGGTACGGCTTCGGCTGGGAGTCCCTGCTGCTGGAGGTCGGCTTCCTCGCCGTGTTCCTCGGCAACGACGAGGTGGCCCCGCCGATCCTCGTGCTGTTCCTGCTGCGCTGGATCCTGTTCCGCGTCGAGTTCGGGGCGGGTCTGATCAAGATGCGTGGCGACGAGTGCTGGCGGAAGCTGACGTGCCTGGACCACCATCACGAGACGCAGCCGATGCCCGGCCCCCTGAGCTGGTTCTTCCACCACCTGCCCAGGCCCCTGCACCGCGTGGAGGTGGCCGCCAACCACGTCACCCAACTCGTGGTGCCCTTCCTGCTCTTCACCCCGCAGCCGGTCGCCACGGCGGCGGCCTCGCTGATGATCCTCACCCAGCTGTGGCTGGTGCTCTCGGGCAACTTCTCCTGGCTGAACTGGATCACCATCGTGCTGGCACTGTCGGCGGTGGAGCTCCCGAGCGATCCGCCGTCGGTGCCCGACGCGCCGCTCTGGTACGAGGTCGTGGTCCTCGCGGTCGCCGCGCTGCTCGTGGGGCTCAGCTACCAGCCGGTCCGCAACATGCTCTCCCGGCGCCAGGTCATGAACCGCTCCTTCGACCCGCTGCACCTGGTCAACACCTACGGCGCCTTCGGCAGCGTCAGCCGGGTCCGCCACGAGGTGGTCGTCGAGGGCACGTCCGACGACGTACCGCGCGAGGACTCCGACTGGCGGGAGTACGAGTTCAAGGGCAAGCCGGGCGATCCCCGGCGCTGGCCGCGCCAGTTCGCCCCGTACCATCTGCGGCTCGACTGGATGATGTGGTTCGCCGCGCTGTCGCCCGCGTACGCCGGCTCGTGGTTCGGCACCCTGGTGGAACGGCTCCTGGAGAACGACCGCGACACGCTGAAGCTGCTGCGCCGCTCCCCGTTCCCGCCCGACGCCCCGCCCCGCTACGTCCGCGCCCGCCTCTTCCGCTACCGGTACACGACGTGGCAGGAGCTGCGGGAGACGGGCGCGTGCTGGGAGCGGACGTACGTGCGGGAGTATCTGCCGCCCACGCGGTTGGCCGGGGTGGCTCAGAGGTCATAGACGCGGGTGGCGGTGGACTCGAAGACCTGGGTGTGGTCCGCCGCGCCGATCAACTGCCGTGCCAGGTCCAGCACTTCGCCGTACCTCGCCTCCGTGGTGCACACCGGCCAGTCCGAGCCGAACATCAGCCGGCCGGGGCCGAAGGCGTCCAGCACCGTGTCGGCGTACGGCCGCAGGTCCTCGGCGGTCCAGGAGCCGGGGGCCGCCTCGGTGACCATGCCGGACAGCTTGCAGACCGAGTTGGGGGACGCGGCGAGAGAGCGGACGTCGGACGCCCAGGGTTCCAGCGCGCCGGAGGCGACGGGCGGCTTGCCCAAGTGGTCGAGGACGAAGGTGAGTTCGGGCAGGGCGGCCGCCGCCTTGGCGCAGGCCGGCAGTTGGTGGGGCAGGACGACCAGGTCGTAGACCAGGCCCGCTTCGGCCACGGCGGTCAGGCCGCGTCGTACGTCCGCCCGCAGCAGCCACTGGGGGTCCGGCTCGCCCTGGACCTGGTGGCGGATGCCCTTGAGGTACCGCCCGCCGGGGAGTTCCCGCAGCCGGGCCAGTTCGTCGGCGACGTCGGGGCGGGTGAGGTCGGTCCAGCCGACGACACCCGCGATCAGGTCGTGGCGGGCCGCGAGGGCGAGGAACTCCGGCGTCTCCTCGGGCACGGTGACGGTCTGGACGAGGACGGTGCGGTCGACTCCTGCCGCGCGGGCCTCGGGCGCGAGATCCTCGACCGTGAAGTCGCGCCGGAGCGGGCTGCCCCGATCGATCCAGTCCTGGTCCCGGACGGACAGGTCCCACACGTGGTGGTGCGCGTCCACGGTCACGGCAGCTCCCACACCACGGGCAGGCCGGCGTCCGCGCCCTCGCCGGAGTAGTCGTGCACCACCTCCAGCAGCTCGGCCATGCGGGCCTGCCAGGCGAGGTTGACCGGCAGCTTCTCCAGCTCCGCGAGGAGGCGGGCGTAGTCCTCGCACTCCAGGACGTGGAAGAGGTCGGTGCCGCTGCGCCAGATCGTCCAGGAGGTGGCGCCGGCGGCGCGGATCGCGTCGGTGAGCTCGGCCGGGACCTCGCGGTGGGCGGCTTCGTACGCGTCGATCCGGTCGGCGCGGACCTTGGTGTGCAGGGCGACTCTCATGACGACTCCTCGGCGGGGACGGGGGCGTCGGCGGGCAGGAGGCCGGTGTCCCTGGCCTCCTGCCAGAAGGCGGCGGGGACGGTGGCCGCGAACTGGTCGGCGCAGTCGTGGACCTCGGCCGCCGAACGGACGCCGACGAGAACGCTCGCGACCGCCGGATGGGCCGCGCAGAAAGCCAGGGCGGCGGCCCGCAGGGTGGTGCCGTGGCGGTCGGCGACGGACTTGAGCCGCAGGGCCCGGTCCAGCATCTCGGCCGGTGCCTGGGCGTAGTTGTACGTCGCCCCCGGCTTCGGGTCCGCCAGGAGACCGGAGTTGAAGGCGCCGCCCACCACCACCGACGTGCCGCGTTCCACCGCCGCCGGGAGCAGTTCGGTGAGCGCGCCCTGGTCGAGCAGGGTGTAGCGGCCCGCGCACAGCACCACGTCGACGTCCGTGTCGCGGACGAAGCGGGTGAGCATCTCGGACTGGTTCATGCCCGCGCCGATCGCGCCGACCACGCCCTCCGAGCGGAGCTTCTCCAGGGCCGGATAGCCCTCCCGGAAGGCCTGTTCGGCGTGGTCGTCGGGGTCGTGGAGGTAGACGGCGTCGACGCGGTCGAGGCCGAGGCGTTCGAGGCTTGCCTCCAGGGTGCGTCGTACGCCGTCGGCGGTGAAGTCCCACACGCGGCGGTGGGTGGCGGGGACGGCGAAGCCGTTCGCCAGGTCGTCGCCGCCGGCCTGCGAGGGTTCCAGGCGGCGCCCTACCTTGGTGGAGATCGTGTACTGGGCCCGCGGATGCTCGCGCAGGGCCGCGCCGAGGCGGCGTTCGGACAGGCCGATGCCGTAGTGGGGGGCGGTGTCGAAGTAGCGGATCCCGCGCTGCCAGGCGGCGGTCACGGCCTCGTGCGCCTGCTCCTCGCCGACCTCGGTGAAGAGGTTGCCGATCGCGGCGGCGCCGAAGGCGAGCTCGCTGACCCGGACGCCGCTGCGGCCGAGCGTGCTCACTGGCCCACCGGTCGCAGTCGCAGGCCCTGCATGCCGCCGTCGACGGCGAGTGAGGTGCCCGTGGTGGCGCCGGACAGGGGGCTGGCGAGGTAGGCGATGGCGCCCGCGACCTCGTCGGCCGAGACCAGGCGGCCGGTGGGCTGGCGGGCCTCCAGTGCGGCGCGTTCGGCGGCCGGGTCGGGTGCCTTGGCCAGCAGGCGGCCGATCCACGGGGTGTCCGCGGTGCCGGGGTTGACGCAGTTGACGCGGATGCCCTCGCGGACGTGGTCGGCGGCCATGGCGAGGGTGAGGGAGTACACGGCGCCCTTGGTCGCGCTGTACAGGGCCCGCTGCGGCAGGCCCGCGGTGGCCGCGATGGAGCAGGTGTTGACGATCGCCGCGTACGCGGATTCCCGCAGGTGGGGCAGGGCGGCGCGGGCGACGCGCACCATGCCGACGACATTGACGTCCAGGACGCGGTGCCACTCCTCGTCGTCGTTGTCCTCGACGGAGCCCTGGGCGCCGATGCCCGCGTTGTTGACCAGGACGTCGAGTCCGCCGAGCTCGGCGACGGCGGCCGCGACGGCCGTGCGTACGGAGGCGTCGTCGGTGACGTCGGCCCGGTAGGCGAGCAACGGCTTCTCGACCGACGACGGGTCCAGATCGAGTACGGCGACCTGGGCGCCGCGCGCGGCCAGGAGTTCCGCGGTGGCCCGGCCGAGGCCGGAGGCGCCGCCGGTGACCAGGGCCTTGAGGCCCTCGAAGTCGCTCATGCCGCCTGTCCCTTCTTGTTCTCGTGGTTCCGCGTCTCGATGTCGGCGGCCCAGAAGGCGCCGTCAGGGAAGGTGTACCGCGCGATGGACTCCGGTCGCATGGCCGCCGAGAAGCCCGGCGTGGTGGGTGCCGTGTAGTGACCCTCGCGGATCACCACCGGGGCGAGGAAGTGGTCGTGCAGATGGTCGACGTACTCGATGACGCGGTCCTCGGTGGTGCCGGAGAGGGCCACGTAGTCGAACATCGACAGGTGCTGGACGAGTTCGCACAGGCCGACGCCGCCCGCGTGCGGGCAGACCGGCACGCCGAACTTGGCCGCGAGGAGCAGCACGGCGAGGTTCTCGTTGACGCCGGCGACGCGGGCCGCGTCGATCTGGACGACGTCGACGGCGCCGGCCTGGAGGAGCTGCTTGAAGACGACCCGGTTCTGCACGTGCTCGCCGGTGGCGACCTTCACCGGGGCCACCGCCTTGCGGATCGCGGCGTGGCCGAGGACGTCGTCGGGGCTGGTGGGCTCCTCGATCCAGTACGGGTCGAACTCGGCGAGTGCCTTGGTCCAGCGGATCGCCTCGTCGACGTCCCAGCGCTGGTTGGCGTCGATCGCCATGCGGATGTCCGGGCCGACGACCTGGCGGGCGACCCGGCAGCGCCGGATGTCGTCGTCGAGGTCGGCGCCGACCTTGAGCTTGATCTGCCGGAAGCCGTCGGCGACCGCCTCGGCGGCGAGCCGGGTGAGTTTCTCGTCGTCGTAGCCGAGCCAGCCCGGGGAGGTGGTGTAGGCGGGGAAGCCCCGGTCGAGGAGGTCGGTGGTGCGCTCGGCCGCTCCTTCCCGGCCCTTGCGCAGGAGCTTCAGCGCCTCCTCGGGGGTGAGCGCGTCGGTGAGGTAGCGGAAGTCGACCTGGCCGACCAGCCACTCGGGGTCGGCCTCGGCGAGCAGCCGCCACAGCGGCTTGCCGGCGCGCTTGGCCGCCAGGTCCCACACGGCGTTGGTCACCGCGCCGATCGCCATGTGCATCACGCCCTTCTCGGGCCCGAGCCAGCGCAGCTGGCTGTCCCCGATCAGGTCCCGGAAGAGCGAGCCCGGGTCGGCGCACACCTCGTCGACGGACCGTCCGACCACATGGTGGCGCAGCGCGTGGATCGCGGCGACCTGGACCTCGTTGCCCCGCCCGATGGTGAAGGTGAAGCCGTGCCCCTCGGGTCCGGCCGCGCCCTCTTGGGAGTCCGTGCGCAGCACGACGTAGGCAGCCGAGTAGTCGGGGTCCGGGTTCATCGCGTCGGAGCCGTCGAGCTCGCGCGAGGTGGGGAAACGGATGTCGTAGGTGTCGAGCGCGGAGATGCGGCAAGGGGGGCCGGGCGTCGGGGACACAGAGGGCCTTTCGGTCGGTGGCGGGGGCCGGCGGTGGTCAGTCCTGGGCGCGTCCTGTCGTCACTCGGGCGATCATGAGGGCGACGAGGATGATTCCGCCGTAGATGGCCTGGATCCAGAAGGACGGCACCTGGGCGAGGGTGAGCAGGTTCTGCACGACACCGAGCAGGAGTACTCCGGTCAGGGCGCCGAACATGGTGCCCTTGCCGCCGTCGAGGCTGATGCCGCCGATCACCGCGGCCGCGAACACGGTGAAGATCATGTTCTGACCCTGGTTGGCGCTGATCGCGCCCACGTAGCCGGTCTGCATGATGCCGCCGACGGAGGCGAGGACGCCCGCGACGACGAACACGCCGAGCATCACGCGCTCGACGCGGATACCGGCCGCGCGGGCCGCGTCCGCGTTGCCGCCGATGGCGTACAGGGCCCGCCCGATGCGGTGGTACTTGAGGACGAACCCGGCGGCGCCGAAGGAGATCGCGGCGACCCACACCGACATGGGGATGGTGAGGAAGGTGGTGGTCGCCAGCGAGTAGAAGCTGTCGGGCATGCCGAAGAGGGTCTTGCCCTGGGTGGCGCCGACGAGCAGACCGCGCAGGACGATCAGCATCGCGAGCGTCACGATGAACGCGTTCAGCTTGAACTTGACGACCAGGACGCCGTTGAAGGCGCCGATCGCCCCGCCGACCACGAGGATCGCCAGCATGGCGAGCACGGCCGGGAACTCGGTGCCCCAGCCGGACTGGGCGACCGGCAGGACGAGGAGCGCGCCCACGGCGGGCGCGATGCCGACGACCGATTCCAGGGACAGGTCGAACTTGCCGGTGATCAGCACCAGCGACTCGGCCAGCACGACCATCGCGAGGGCGGCCGAGGCGCCGAGGATCGAGATCAGGTTGCGTTCGGTGAGGAACGAGTCGTTGACCACCGCGCCGAGCACCATCAGCAGCAACAGGGCGGGGACGAGGGCGAGTTCGCGGGCCCGGCGCAGCAGGACGGTCCTGGCCGACCGGGCGGCGGGGGTGTGGAGCGGGGCGAGCGGCGGGGCCGCTTTCGTGTCAGCCATGGTCCACTCCTTCGATGGAGGCGATCAGCTCGTGGTCGCGCCAGCCGGCCTCGTGCTCGGCGACCACACGGCCGTGGAAGAGGACGAGGACGCGGTCGCAGCGCCTGAGGTCGTCGAGTTCGTCGGAGACGACGAGGACGGCGGTGCCGTCCTCGCGGGCGCTGTCGACGCGGGCGAGCAGGGACTCCTTGGACTTCACGTCGACGCCCGCGGTCGGGTTGATGAGGACCAGCAGGCGTGGGTCGGAGGCGAGGGCGCGGGCCATGACGACCTTTTGCGCGTTGCCGCCGGACAGGTCGGAGACGGGCTGGTCGGGCCCCTCGGTGTGCACGTCGAGGCGTTCGATCAGCTCGGTGGCGACGGCGCGCTTGCGCTCGGTGCCGACGAAGCCGAAGCGGCCGAGCCGGTCGAGGACGCTCATGGTGGCGTTGTCGCCGACGGTCATGCCGATGACCAGGCCCTGGGCGTGTCGGTCACGGGGCACACAGCCGACGCCGGCGTTCAGAGCGGCCTGGACGTCGCCGAACGGGAGTCGCTTCCCGTCGAGGTGGGCCGTGCCGCTCGTGGGGGTGTGCAGTCCGGTGAGCGATTCGGCGAGCTCGATCTTTCCGCTGGCGCTGGATCCGGCGAGGCCGACGACCTCGCCGCGACGGACGGTCAGATCGATGTTCTCGAACGACTCCGAGCTGAGACCGCGGGCGTCGAGGAGAAGGGGGGCGGTGTCGTCGACGATCCTTTCCTGTACGGCCTGTTCGGCGATCGTCTCGAGGGACTCCCCCGCCATGGCCTCCACCAGCGCCGCCCTCGGCAGGTCGGCGACCGGAGCCGTGGTGATCCAGCGGGCGTCGCGCAGCACGGTCACGGTCTGGCACACCTCGTACACCTCCTGGAGGTGGTGCGAGATGAACAGGAAGGTGACGCCGGAGTCCTGGAGGGCGCGCATCCGGCTGAAGAGCCGCTCTATCTCGCGGTTGTCGAGCTGGGCGGTCGGCTCGTCGAGGACGATGAAGCGGGCGCCGAAGCTCAACGCCCTCGCGATCTCCACCATCTGGCGGTCCTCGACCTTGAGGTCGGCGGTGCGTGCCTCGGGGTCGACGTGCACGTCCCAGGCGTCGAGAAGCTCGGTGGCCTCGGCCTTGAGGCGGCGCCAGCTGATGAACCTCCGCTTGAGCGGCTGGCGGTTGATGAACAGGTTCTCGGCGACCGTCAGCTCGGGGACGACCGTGGGCCGTTGGTAGACGCAGGCGACCTTGCGGCGCCAGGCGTCCCGGTCGGCGAGCGGGGGCGCCGCTTCGCCGTCGAAGCGGACCGTGCCCTCGTCGGGTGCCTGGAGCCCGGTGAGCAGGGTGACCAGGGTGGACTTGCCCGCGCCGTTGCGCCCGACCAGGGCGTGGGACTCGCCGGGCAGGACGGTGAGCCTGCCGTCGGCGAGGGCGGTGGTGGGGCCGTAGCGCTTGACGATGCCCCGCGCTTCAACAAGTGGCGTGCTCATCAGACCGTGTTGCCCCACAGCTTCGGGTCGTCGACGTTCTCCTTGGTGACCAGCGGCGCGGGCAGTTGGTCCTCGAGGATGCCGCTGGGCAGCTTGACGATCGTCGAGTCGTGGTCGGTCGGGCCGGGCTCGAACGTCTTCCCCTGCATCGCCGCCTTGATGTAGTACATGCCGTACTTGGCGTACAGGTCCGCGGGCTGGGAGACAGTGGCGTCGATCTCGCCCTTGCGGATGGCGTCGAACTCCTGCGGGATGCCGTCGTTGGAGACGATGGTGATGTGGCCTGCCTGGCCGGCCTTCTTCAGCATTCCCTTCGACTTGAGGGTCTGCAGGGTCGGCGCGAGGTAGACGCCGCCGGCCTGCATGTAGATGCCCTTGATGTCGGGGTTGGCGTTGAGGAGCGTGTCCAGCTTCGAAGCGGCGGTGTCGGACTCCCACTTGGCGGGGATCTCCAGCACCTTCAGCTTCGGGAAGTTCTTCTTCACGCAGGAACGGAAGGCCTCGGAGCGCTCACGGCCGTTGACCGAGGCGAGGTCGCCCATGATCTGCACGACCTTGCCGGAGGAGATCTCCTTGCCTAGGTACTGACAGGCCTTCTCTCCGTACGCGACGTTGTTGGCGCGTACGACCATGGCGACCTTGCCCTTGTCGGGCGCCACGTCGACCGCGACGACCGGCACGCCCTTGCGCTCGGCCTGGTCGAGGCCGGCCTCGATGGCGGCGCTGTCCAGGGGCGCGACGACGAGGCCCTTGATGCCCTGGTTGAGCACGTTGTTGATGTCGGTGATCTGCTGCGAGGGATCGCTGTTGGAGTTGACCGTCTTCATCGCGTCCACGCCTTCGGACTTCGCCGTCTTGGGCACGTAGTCGTTGTACGACTGCCAGAACGGCGAGGTCAGCAGAGGCAGGATCACGCCGACCTTGCCGGTCCCGTCACCTGCCCCGCCGCCGGCCGAATCGGCGGTGTTGTCCTTGGTGCTGCCGCATGCGGCGAGCACGAGCGTGGCGCCGGTGGCCGCGGCCACCGCACCGAACATCCGAAACCTGTTCCGCTTCTCCACTGTCCTGTCGGGCATCTGGCGGCTCCTCATCGAGCGTGTCGAGCAGATGTCCGCATACTTATCAGACCACTCCGCCGGAAGAACACCCTCCGGCGGCACATTTCCCCGAGTTTTAGCCATAGTGGTCCGACCACTCGGGTGGTTAGACTTCGGGCGCACCTGGTGAGCGGAGGAATGGCGTGGACGAGACAGCCCCCCAGAAGGGCACCGTGACGCAGCGCGCCATCGACCGGATCAAGGCGATGATCGGCGAGGGACGGCTGGAGCCGGGCCAGCGGCTGCCCACCGAGCGCGATCTGGCGGTCCAGTTGGGCATCTCCCGCAGTTCGATGCGTGAGGCGATCCGCGCGCTCACGGTGCTGGGCGTGCTGGAGGCCCGGCACGGTTCGGGCATCTACGTCACACAGTTGGAGGCCGGTGACCTCCTGGAGACCTTCGGCGTGGTCGCCGACCTCTCGCGCGGCCCGCAACTGGTGGAGCTGCTCGAGGTGCGCCGCATCCTGGAGTCGACGGCGACCGCACTGGCCGCGGCCCGGATCACCTCGGACCAGCTCGCCGAGGTCGAGAAACACCTGACGGCGATGAACGCCACCGAGGACCCGGAGGTGATCCTCGCCCACGACCTGGCCTTCCACCGCGAGATCGCCACGGCCGCCGGCAACGAGACCATGGCCGCCATCCTGGACGGCCTGTCCTCCCGCACCTTCCGCGCCCGCGTCTGGCGCGGCTACCAGGAGGAGGGCGCCTTCGCCCGCACCCGCCGCGAGCATGCCGCGATCCACCGCGCGCTGGTCGCCCGCGATCCGGAGGCGGCGCGGGCGGCGGCGGCCGCGCACGTGGGGGAGGTGGAGCAGTGGCTGCGCTCCCAGGTGGTGGACGAGGTCCGCTGATCACCTCACGCTTCGGTAGGGAGATCGAGCCGGTCACCCTGTCCACGCCACGGCCCGTGCGGCGGCCCACGCTGGTGCAGGGCTGGCACGAACTGACCTTCCTGCACTGGCCGGTGGAGCCGGACCGGGTCGCGGGGCTGCTCCCGGCCGGCACCCGCCCGGACACCCTGGACGGAGTCACCTACGTCGGACTGGTCCCGTTCCGGATGCGCGGCGTGGGCCTGGGTCCGGGGCCGGGCCTGCCGTACCTCGGCACGTTCTGCGAGACGAACGTGCGGCTGTACTCGGTCGACGACCAGGGCCGGCGCGCTGTCGTCTTCCGCTCCCTGGACGCGGCCCGCCTGCTCCCGGTCCTGATCGGCCGGCTCGGGGTCCGGCTGCCCTACACGTGGTCGGCGATGCGCCTGCGCCGCGAGCGCGATGTGATCACCTACAGCTGCCGGCGACGGGGCTCCCGGCGTGACGGCCCCGTGAGCCGCACGGCGGTACGGATAGGCCAGCCGATCGCGGAACCCACGCCGCTGGAGCGGTTTCTGACCGCACGGTGGGGCCTGCACGTCTCGTGGCACGGCCGCACGATGCACCTGCCGAACGAACACGACCCGTGGCCGCTGTTCCGGGCCGAACTGCTCGACCTGGACGACGGTTTGTTGACGGCCGCGGGCCTGCCGCAGCCGACCGGGCCGCCGGTCAGCGTCCTCTACTCGCCGGGCGTCGCGGTGCGGTTCGGAAGCCCCTCCCCTCTGTCGGCGCCGGCCGCTCGGGGCCGATAGCCGGGTTCGTGTCCGCATCGGCCCCGACGGCTGCTGTCATCCCCGGCGCAGCCGGAACGTCACCAGCTCGAACGGCCGCCGCCCGTGAGGGCCCCGCCCATCAGGGCAGGACCATACGTGGGACGCGTGTGACCGACTGCTCTAACCTGCGGGGTCCGATGCCCCACTGTTGGCCTCAACTCACGAGGCGCTGCTGCTTTTCGACGTACTCTTCGACCACGGTCAGCGGGGCTCCGCCGCAGGAGCCTGCAAAGTAGGAGCCGGACCAGAAGTGCCCGCCCCACAGGTGGCGGCGAACGTGGCTGTCGTATTCCTGTCGGAGCCTGCGGGAGCTGACGCCCTTCAGTGAGTTGACCAGTTTGGAGAGCTGGACTTTCGGCGGGTAGTGCACGAGGAGACGCACGTGGTCCTCTCCGCCGTCGAACTGCTTGAGGTGCGCCTCGAAGTCGGCGCAGACCTCTCGCATGACCTCCTCCGTGCGGATCAGCATGGCGTCAGTGAGCGCACCACGCCGGTACTTAGTGATAAAAACCAAGTGGGCATGCAGGTTGCACACGACGTGACGCCCCATGCGTACTTCGGGATTTGGATTCCAGCGTGGTGACATAAACCAAATGATATTGTCTCCACGTGACCAAGCAACTTGCGGGGCGGAAGCAGCAGTTCGGGCATCGGGCCCGACTGGCGCTGACACCTGTGCAGGCTGAGCTCATGAATGCTCAGGCGCACGCGGCCCGGGCGATGTGGAACCAGCTGCACGTCCTGTGGACCATGACCCCGAAGTGCCAGCGTTCACCGGCCCGGATGGACCACGCGTTGCGGCAGGCCCGCAAGGACATCGACTGGTATGCCCTCCTGCCGGCGCAGGCGGCGCAGGCCGTGCTCAAGACATACGTGCAGGCGTGGAAAAACTGCTGGGACGGCCGAGCTGAGGAGCCGACGTTCAAGGCCCGGTTCCGGTCGACGATGTCGGTGGACATCCCTCAGGGCCGGGACCTGCAGATCACGCGCGTCCACCGACGCTGGGGCATGGTCAACATCCCCAAGATCGGCCGCGTCCGCTTCCGCTGCACCTGTACCGGATGGGCCACGCGCTCATCCCGGCTGCCGGGAGGGCAGTCGCCAGGCGCGCCCAGCGCGTCAAGCCCGCCACTGCAAGGTAGGCAGGAATCTCCCGCGTTCAGTTCACGCAGGAGAGCACTTCAAGACAACGACGTGATGGCGGTCGCCGGGGTCGCCGCCGCGGCCGAGCTGGGCTTCTCGGTGCCGGCCGACGTCTCGGTGGTGGCCTGGGAGGACTCGGCCCTGTGCCGCATGGTCAAGCCCTGGCTGTCGGCGCTGTCCCGGGACAGCGTGGAGTTCGGGCGTACGGCGGCCACGGAGCTGACGGCTCTGCTGGACGGCGGCCCGGCCCGGACCGTGCGGGTGCCGGTGCCGCGGTTGATCGGCCGGGACAGTACCGGGGCGGCACGGGGAGGCTGAAGGCTCGGGAAACGGGTGCCCGTCGTCGCCGCTCGGGCGACAATGGCCGTATGCGGTCATGGAGTACGGCCTGTGTCGCCGCCGCGCTGGTGCTGGTGGCCGCGACCGGCTGCAGCGGAGGCGGTGACGGCGACGACGAAGCGGCGCGCACCAGCCCGCCTGCGCCCACCCGGTCCCCCTCCGTCTCGCCCTCCCCCACCCGCACCCCCGTGAACCCGGTGTCCATCCCCGGCCTGATCCAGCGCGAGCACAAGGGCTCCGGCCTGCGGCTCGGCACCGTCCTCGCCCGTACCGACGCCTACACCAGCTACCAGGTGACGTACGAGGCGAACGGGCTGACGATCTCGGGCCTCATGAACATCCCGACCGGCGAGGGACCGTTCCCCGCGCTGGTCCTGGCCCACGGCTACATCGACCCCGCCGTCTACACCACCGGCCGGGGTCTCGCCCGCGAACAGGACCTCCTCGCCCGCAACGGCTATGTCGTCCTGCACACCGACTACCGCAACCACGCGCGATCGGACAAGGACCCCGACAACGACGTCAACCTCCGGCTCGGCTACACCGAGGACGTCATCGCGGCCGCGATGGCCCTGCGCTCGTCCGGGCGGCCGGAGATCGACGGCGACCGCATCGGACTGCTGGGCCGGTCGATGGGCGGCGGCGTCGTCTACAACACCCTGGTGGTCGCCCCGGGCCTGTTCGACGCCGCCGTCGCCTTCGCACCGGTCAGCTCGCGCCCGGAGGAGAACATCGACCACTTCCAGCGCCCCGACGGGGACCCGATCGTCGCCGAGATCGAGGCCGAGCACGGCACCCCCGAGGAGAATCCCACCTTCTGGAAAGAGGCCTCGCCGATCACCTACCTGGACCGGGTCACCGAGCCGCTGCTCATCCACCACGGCACCGCCGACGACACCTGTCCCATCGCCTGGACCCGGCAGACCGTGGCCGCGTTCGAGAAGGCGGGCAAGGACGTCCAGCTCCGCACCTACTCGGGCGAGGGCCACACCTTCTCCTCCCAGTGGCCGCGCTCGATGGACACCACGATGGCCTTCTTCGAGCGCCACCTGCGCTGAGCCGCCGGGGCCCGCTCAGACCCGCGACCGGTACAGCCCGAACTCCGCGATCCGTACGGCCGCCCGCGCCCCGGTCACCCCGACCCGCCACCGCCGCGCCCGTACCGGAGCGGCCAGCAGCAGGATCCGGCTCGCGCCGACGGTCCCGGCCCGCGTCACCTCCGTCCACGCGCCGTCGAGCTGCGCCTCGACCACGAAGCTCTCGATCTGCTGCCCCTCCCGGATGTCCTCCGCCAGCCGGACCCGGTCCACCTCCCGCTCGGTGCCCAGGTCGAGGGTGACCCGCCCCGGCGAGACGGCCGTCCGCGCTCCGGCCGCCAGGTCCTCGGGCAGCTCCCGGTCCACCCGCTCACGGAACTCCCGCAGCCGGACCACGTCCGCTGCGGGCAGCAACCCGTCCGTGTCCGGCGGGATGTTGAGCAGCAGCACGGAGTTGCGCCCCACGGACCGGAAGTAGATGTCCGTCAACTGCTCGACACTCTTGGGCTGTTGGTCGGCGTGGTAGAACCAGCCGTCCCGGATGGACACATCGCTCTCGGCGGGCCACCACTGGAGGTAGTCCGCGACCGGCCGGGCCGCCACCAGGGCGTCTCTGCCGCCCATGTCGGCCGCGTCGTACGCGAGCGCGAAGTCGGTGCGCCCGTTGTCCTTCTCGGTGACCGGTACGACGCTCCACTCGTCCTCGCGCGCCGAGCCGCCCTCGTTGCCGACCCAGCGCACATCGGGCCCGGAGACGGCGATCGAGGCGTCGGGCGCGAGCGTGCGCACGAGGGAGTACCAGCTGTCCCAGTCGTACTTCTCGACCTTGTCCGGCGGGATGTGCCCCTGGGCACCGTCGAACCAGACCTCGTCGACCGGGCCGTACTCGGTGAGGACCTCGTAGAGCTGGTTGAGCATGTGCGCGCCGTAGTCGGTGGCCTGGAGGGTGTACGACCGCTGGGGTGTGCGGTCGTCGCCGTCGACGAGGGTGGGGATGGTGTGCGCGGCCCGGGTGCTGCCGTTGGCGTACACACCGTGCAGGTACTGGTTCTCGTCGGCGGGCGAGATGTAGACGCCGACCTTGATGCCGTGGCGGCGCATCGAGTCGGCGAACGAGCGCAGCACGTCGCCCTGTCCGTCCCGCCAACTGCTGGACGCCACGGTGTGGTCGGTGTAGCGGGAGGGATAGAGGACGAAGCCGTCGTGGTGCTTGACGGTGAGGATGGCGAGTTTGAAGCCGCCGTCACGCAGAGCTCCGGCCCACTGGTCGGTGTCGAGGCCGGCCGGCTGGAAGACGTCGGGGTCCTCGTCGCCGGTGCCCCATTCGAGGCCGGTGAAGGTGTTCACGCCGAAGTGCAGGAACGCGGTGCGTTCCAGGCGCTGCCAGGCGATCTGCCGTGCGGTGGGCCGGACTTGGGACGCCTTGCGGACCAGGTCGGCCTCGGTGTCGTCCGGGGAGACGGGGATGAGCTGACGGGGGCCGTCCGCCGCGGCGGACGCCGGCGGGGCCGCCACTCCGGTCACGGCCAGTGCGGTGGCGGCGGAGGTGGCGGTGACGAAGAGGCGTCGGGACACGGCCATGGTGGATGCTCCTCGCGTCAGTGGGCGGTCAAGTGCCAGCGGGCGGGCGGGCGTTGGTCGGGCGGGTACTGCACGAGCGCACCGTCGGCGCCGGCGCTCACGGCCATCCGCGTGATCGCGTTGACCAGGTGGTAGCCGCCCTGGGCGGGTTCCAGCTCCCAGCGCTGCAGCGTGTTCGCGGCGTCGCAGGTCTGCGGGACGGCTGCGACGCCCGGCTGGAGCGGCACGTTGAGCGTGAGCTTGCCGCCACGAATCTCCAGGCAGCCTTCGCCGGTCCGCAGGGTCACATAGCCGTCGGCCGTGCGCCGCACCTCGGCCTCGAAGGACCGGCCGTCCGCGTCGAAGGTGTACGTCCCGTCCGCCACCGGCACCCGGGTCAGGTCCCGCCACCCCGGTGCGTGCCCGACGGCGGTGCCGCGCGCGGTGAACGCGGCGTACGTGGCGTCGGGGTGCGGAGCGCCCCAGGTGGCCTGGGCGACGTGGCGCAGCGCGGGCCACAGGGCGACGGAGACCTCGTTCTCGGTCTCGCCCCGCCCGTTGTCGGGCCAGAGGCTGATCTTCGCGCCGGTGATGCCCTCGCTGGAGGCCAGTTTCTCGCCTTCGAAGCTGCGCGGGTCCCAACTCTGGTCGTACAGCCCCTTGGTGTCGCTGTGGAAGCCGCCGCGGACGAGGTACAGCGCGTAGGCCGCGTTCATCAACGGGTAGCCCTGCGCGAGGAGTTGGCTCGGTTTCGTCGCCACGTTCAGCCAGTGCTCGACGGTCGTGCCCGCCGTCACCGGCACGGTGTTGGCGCCGGTGAGGCCGTCGTTCCAGATACGCAGCTTCTTGCCCTTGGCCGCCGCGTAGGCGTGGACGCGGTTGACGAAGTCGATGAACGCGTCCTGCGGTGTGGCGTCGGGGCCGTACTTCTCCTGGGCGTACCGCAGGACCTGCGGGTACTTGGCGAAGTCGGAGCCGAGCATGTACTCGTCGGCTCCCATGTGCCAGGAGCCGGCGGTGAAGACATGGGCGTACTCGTCGATCAGGCTCGTGTAGTAGTCGAAGGCGGCCGGCTGGGTGATGTCGAGGCGCGAGGGCTGCTTGGCGCCGTCGGAGTCGGTCAGCTGGAGATCCGGCCGGTTCTCTATCCACGGGTCCATGTGCCCCGGCGAGTTGATCTCGGGGATGATCTCCACGTGGTACCGCTCGCCGAGGGCGACCAGGCGGCGGATCTCGTCCTTGGTGTAGTACCCCCAGGTGTTGGCCTCGGGGTGGGCGTCGCTCTTCACCTTCAGTTCGAGGAGCAGCTGGTTGAGCTTGTGGTACGCCATCTCCCGGACGAGGTTCTCCAGCCAGGGCAGCGAGATGTTGATGTAGCAGGCGCAGACGCCGACGCCGCGTTCCTTGTAGCGGGGCACGTCGACGGTGCGTCCCGCGGGGATCCGGTCGCCCTGCGCGAGGAGCTGGATCAGGGTCCGGGTGCCGTAGAAGGCGCCGGTCTCGGTCGCGCCGGTCACCGACAGCCGCTCCCCCGCGCGGAGTTCGTAGCCCTCGTCACCGAGCGCTGCCCGGCCCGACCGTACGTCGATAACGATGTCACCGGCGCGGGCGCCGCCGGTCACCACCGGAACCCGGCCGTGGCCCGCCGCCCTGAGGTCGTCGGCCAGGGTGCCGGCGACGCGGCGTTCGGCCGGGCTGTCCGCGACCAGACGGGAACCGGGCCGGAAGACATAGCTGCCGGAGGCGGGCGTCCAGTCGGAGAGGGCGGGCACGGTGACCGGCGGAGCCTGCTCCTGCCGGGCGAGGGCCGGAACCGGTGCCAGGAGCACCATCAGCACCGCCATGACGCCGACCAGTCTCAGCCGTTTTCTCATCAGCGACTCCCATTCATCGGAGGCCTGATGATTGGCTTGCCCTCTCGGCCTGTCAATGGGGCTCGATGGCACGGAAGTTGGGCCATTGATCGGATGACCTGCCGGGTCTGTCGACGGGCCCGACCGCCGGTCCGCGAAAAGTCCAAGAAGACCGGTCCGAATGTCCAAGCGCGAACGCTCTCGACGCGGCGTCCGGTCCCGGGCAGAGTTCTCCCTACGTACCCACCAGTAGCCTCCCAAGGAGCGCCCGTGACCAACTGGGTCGGCCTGACCGCCGCCGAGATCGCCGCCGCCGTACGCGAGAAGCGGGCCACGCCCCGCGAGGTGGTGGCCGAGCACCTCGCCCGGATCGAGCGGCTCGACGGTCGCGTCGGGGCGTTCCGGGTGGTCCGGGCCGAGGCGGCGCTCGCCGAGGCCGACGAGGTGGCCGCGCGGGGCGACCTGGGCGACCTGCCCCTGGCGGGCGTGCCCGTGGCGATCAAGGACAACCTCGCCGTGCGCGGCGAGACGATGCGCGTCGGCTCCGCGGCGACGCCCGAGACGCCCGCCACTGAGGACCATGTCACCGTGGCCCGGCTGCGCGCGGCGGGTGCGGTGGTGGTGGGGCTGACCAACGTGCCGGAACTGTGCGTCTTCGGCACCTCGGAGGGCGTCCACGGCACGGCCCGCAACCCGTGGGACACCTCGCGCACCGCGGGGGGCTCGTCCGGGGGCAGCGCGGCCGCGGTCGCCGCCGGCCTGGTGCCGATCGCGCTGGGCAACGACGGGATGGGCTCCCTGCGCATACCGGCGGCCAACTGCGGCCTGGTCACCATCAAGCCGGGCCCCGGGGTGGTCCCGGCGGGCAGCAGCACCTGGTTCGGCATGTCGGAGAACGGGCCCCTCACCACCACGGTCGAGGACGCGCGCCTGCTGCTGTCGGTCCTCGCTGACACCGACGTCGTACGGAAGGACCCGTCCGCCACGCACCGGGTCGCCGTCTCCCTGCGCAGCCCGATCGCCGGCGTCGCCGTCACCAGGCCGTATACGACCGCGGTGCGGGAGGCGGCGGAGCTGCTCATGAAGGCAGGTCACCGGGTGCGCCGGGCCGATCCGCCGTACCCCCTGTCGCTGAGCCTCACCTCGCTCGCCCACTGGACGGCCGGCACCGCGGTGGACGCGGAGAGCCTCGACCGTCGGCTGCTGACGCGGCGCACCCGGGTGCACGCGGCCGTGGGCCGCCGCTTCGTGAACACCGTCCGGTCCGGCGAGGCCCGTCAGGCGCTGCGCCGGCGCCTGGAGCCGTTCTTCGACGAGTACGACGTGCTGCTCACCCCGGCGCTCGCCCGCCGCTCCCCCCAGGCCGCGGCCTGGCACGAGCGGGGCTGGCTGCGCAACGTCCTGGCGAACACGAACTACTCGCCGCTGACCCCGCCGTGGAACCTGACCGGCTGGCCGGCGATGTCGGTCCCCTTCGGCACGCTGCCCTCCGGCGCCCCCTGTGCCGTACAGCTGGTGGGGCTGCCGGGGTCGGAGGCGGACCTGCTCGCGGTGGCGGAGCAGTTGGAGGAGCGGCACCCGTGGCAGCGGACGGCACCTCTGGACTAGAGGTGCGCTAGAGGGCCTTGTACATGATGTGCAGGCCCACGCGCCCGTGCCGGGGGTGTTCGTAGGCGTCCGGGACCGTGCCGAGGATCGTGAAGCCGAAGGAGGTCCACAGCTTCACGGCCGGGTTGGTCTCGACGACGGCGTTGAACACCATGCCCCGGTAGCCCTCGGCCTTCGCCGTGTCCAGGATGTGCTCGGCGAGGGCACGCCCGAAGCCCCGGCCGCCCTGGTCGGGGTCGACCATGAAGCCCGCGTTGGCGATCCGGGCGGCGGGGCCGTCGTAGTTGGGGGTGAGGTAGGCGGAGGCGACGAGGGCGCCGGTGTCGTCCTCGACGACGTAGACGTGTTTGGCCGGGGCCATCCACAGGGCGCGGGCCGCCTCTTGTGAGGTGTCCGGGTCCCAGGCGTAGGTCTCACCGGCGGCGACGATCCGGTGCCAGAAAGGCCAGATCCGTGGCCAGTCCTCGGCCACGGCTTCTCTGATCAGCATGGGCGTGAGTTTCGCACGCCCATGCCTTCGGCGATCGCGACGGGTCCTGTCCCGGTCGGTCAGTCCACGCTGGGCAGGATGTGGGGCTCGGCGAGGTCGTCCTCGTAACCGGCCAGGCGGATGGGGGCGGACCGGGCCCACACGTCGAGGCTGCCGAGCTCTCCGGGCCGGCGGCCCGCACGCTCCGGGCGTTCCTTGGGGCGTTGCTCGCGATTCGTCTTCTCCGGTGTCACCGCGCACTCCTTATGTGTCGGGTCACCCTCGGGGCATGCCTGCCAGTCAACGGCCTGGCCCTCGGCGCCCGCTCGGGTGTGGCTGGAAGCAGTTCGGACGCGGTGGCGCCGGTTGGTCGTACGAGATCAAGCCGTGGTGAACGGGCGTGTTCCATGACGGACCTTGGGTGTGGGTAGGACCCCGTGCTGCCGTCCGTCGCCTACAGATTAACCAAATGAGCGGGAGGCCGCTCGATAGGGCTGAAAACAAAGGGTAACTATCCGGAGTCGTCCCGTGTTCGACCAGGCATGATATGTGCCTGTTCGTAACATCATGCACCGTTTGGGACTCCCCCGTATGGCCTACGCCGCCGAACAGGCGACGCAGTTCAGATCCCGTTGGCCGATTCGCAAGCCGGCCATGATCTGCTGGCGGACCATACGGCTTGTCCGGCGGGAGGACTGGCGCATGGAGCTGCGCAGTGTCGAAGAGCTGATGGATCTGCTGAACGCCTGCCGGGGCGCGTGGGCCGCGCCCCCTCTCGGCGGCGGCCGAGTCGACCTCCACCAACACGCGCTGCGGACCGCCGCCCTGCTGCGCCGCACCCGGCCCGCCGACAAGGAGCTCCAGGTGGCGGGCCTGGTCCAGGCGATCGGCCCGCTGCTGCGGCCGGGCGACGAGGCCGCGCAGGCGGACTGCGCCGCCGACGCGGTCCGCGTCCTGCTCGGCGAACGCGTCTTCGCCCTCGTCCGCGGACACGCCACAGGCGACGCTGCCACCGACGACGACCTGCTGCGCCTGCGCCAGGCCGACGAGGAGGGCTGGTTCTCCGGGTTCGACGCGGGCGTCCTGGAGGACTGGCGCACCGTGCTGGAGCTGGTGGCTGCGCGCAACTCCCGTCTCGGGGCTGTCGACTGACGGTCCGTCATGAGACGGTACGCCGATGACGTCGTCGTACGGACTTGAGGGCAGAGCCGCGATCGTCACCGGCGCCACACGCGGCATCGGGCGGGCCGTCGCGGCGCAGTTGGCCGGCGCCGGTGCGCTGGTGTGCGTGACCGCCCGGGACGCCGACGAGGTGCGACGGACCGCCGGGGAGCTGGGCGGCATCGGACTGGCGGGCAGCGTCGCCGACCCGGACCACCTCTCGCAGGTCACGGAGCTGGTCCTGCGGGAGTTCGGGCGGATCGACGTGCTGGTCAACAACGCGGCGACCAACCAGCCGTACGGACCGCTGATGGAGGCCGATCCGGACGCCTGGCGCCAGGCGTTCACGGTCAACGTCGAGGCGCCGCTGCGGCTGGTGCGGTGCGCCTGGCGGGCCTGGATGGGCGAGCACGGCGGCGCGGTGGTGAACGTCTGCACGGAGGGCGCCGGGCATGTCGGGCCGAGCGTCGGGGCGTACGGCACCAGCAAGGCGGCCCTGCTGCACCTGACCCGGCAGCTCGCGGGCGAACTCGCCCCGAAGGTACGGGTCAACTCCGTCTCCCCCGGCCTCGTCCGCACGGAAATGGCGCGATTCGTCTGGGAACCGGGCGAGCGCGAGGTGGCCGCAGGACTGCCGCTCGGGCGGATCGGCGAGCCGGAGGACGTGGCGCGGGCAGTGCTGTGGCTGGCCTCGGACGCCGCTCAGTGGGTGACCGGGGCGGACCTGCTCGTGGACGGAGGAACGCGGGTACGGGCCGCGCACACGTCGGCGCCATACGCGGTACACGAACGGCTACGCGGACACCGCTGAGCACCGCACGGTGAGCACGGGTGCCCGAGACCGGGCGCGGCCGCGCGATCGCCCCCGAAGGGTGACAGGCCCGAGGGCGGGCCTGCAAGGAGTCGAACCGTGAAGTACGCGTGACCATCGCACCGGGCACCGGCGCGCGTCCCACCGCAGGCCGGCGGATCAGTGTCCTACCACTTGCCCGGCGCGTAGTCCTTCAGGAAGACGCCGTACACGTCCTCGCCCTCCTCGCCGCGGACGATCGGGTCGTATACACGGGCGGCGCCGTCGACCAGGTCGAGCGGGGCGTGGAAGCCCTCCTCGGCGAGGCGCAGCTTGTCGTAGTGGGGGCGTTCGTCGGTGATCCAGCCGGTGTCGACCGAGGTCATGAGGATGCCGTCGGCCTGGAACATCTCCTGGGCGCTGGTCCGCGTCACCATGTTCATCGCGGCCTTGGCGGCGTTCGTGTTCGGGTGACCGGCGCCCTTGTAGCCGCGGCCGAAGACGCCTTCCATCGCCGAGACGTTCACGATGTGCGCGCGTTTGCTGGTCGCCTTCGTGGCGGCGGCGGCCATGACCGGGCGGAGCTTGCTGATCAGGATGAACGGCGCGGTGTAGTTGCACAGCTGGGTCTCGAGGAGCTCCACCGGGGAGATCTGCTCGATCGTCTGCACCCAGGTGTTGCTGTCGACGACGTCGGGGACGAGCCCGCCCGCGTCGATGGCGGTGCCGTCGAGGTGCCGGGCGACGCTGGCGTTGCCCGCGACCAGGGCGAGGTCGGCGACCTGCTGCGCGTCCATGCCGGAGATTCCGGCGGGCAGCGCGGCCAGACCGTCCACCGCTCCGGAGCCGAAGGCGCCGATGACGTGGTGGGCGGGCAGCTCACCGGCCGGCAGCGGGGCGCTCTCGCCCTCGACCAGCGCGGCGTAGGCAGAGGGCAGGCGGCGCACGGTCTGCGTCGCGTTGTTGATGAGGATGTCGAGGGGGCCCGCCTCGGCGACCTGGTCGGCGAGGGCCACGGCCTGCGCCGGGTCGCGCAGGTCGATGCCGACGACTTCCAGACGGTGCATCCAGTCCGCCGAGTCGTCCATGGCCTTGAAGCGGCGGATGGCGTCCTTCGGGAAACGCGTGGTGATCGTCGTGTGCGCGCCGTCGCGCAGCAGTCGCAGCGCGATGTACATGCCGATCTTGGCGCGGCCGCCCGTGAGCAGGGCGCGCTTGCCGGTGAGGTCGGCGCGGGCGTCGCGCTTGGCACGGTTGAGGCCGGCGCAGTCGGGACAGAGCTGGTGGTAGAAGTAGTCGACCTCCACGTACCGGGCCTTGCAGGTGTAGCAGGAGCGCGGGCGCTGGAGTATCCCCGCGATCTTCCCTTCCCCGGTGGCCGACGACGGCAGGATGCCCTCCGTCTCGTCGTCGATGCGCTGGGCGGAGCCGGTCGCCGTGGCCTCCGTGACGGCCTTGTCGTGCGCGGTCTTGGCGGCCCGGCGCTCCTGGCGGCGGCGCTGCTTGACGTTGCGGTAGATGCCCGCGGTGGCCCGGCGTACGGTGATCGCGTCGGGGTGGTCGACGTCCAGCTTGTCGAGCTCCTCGAGCACACTCAGGCAGACGGCGAGCCGCTCCGGGTCGATGCCGGGACCGTAGACGATCTCGTCCGTGGTCGCCGAGCCGTTGTCTGTCACCGTCATGGCCGCTGCCGTTCCCTGGGTTTCGCGCGGCGCTCCGACGACGACCGCTTTCGAACAGGGCATTTTACGGAGCGCCGGGCCATAGCACCAAACCCGTGACGATCATGGGTCGCAGGCGGTGATCAGCGTCTGCACCTCCTCGGTCACGGCGAGGGCCAGCCGGTCGAGATCCGGTACGGCCTCGGCGTCGGCGACGAGCCCGTAGTGCACGCGCCCGCGGTACGTCGAGATGGCGACCGCGAGGGACTGCCCGCGGGCCAGCGGGGCGAAGGGAAAGACCTCGGTGACGGGGTTGCCGCCGAGCTTCAGGCCGATGCCGGGCAGGGGAACGCTGGTGACCAGGATGTCGAACCAGAGCCGGGCGGCCTGACTCACGAAGGGGCCGCCGAGCCGGTGGCCGAGCGCCGGGACGTGGTCGGCGAGCAGGGCGACGGCGCCGGCGCCCCGATTGGGTCCGGCGTCCTTGTTGCGGTCCATGGCCGTACGCACCGTGGCCAGGCGGCCGAGCGGGTCCGGGTCCGCGACGGGAAGCCGCATCAGGTACCCGGAGAGCCGGTTGCCCTGTGGGTGGGCGGTGCGCGGGCGGCGCCTGGACACGGGGATCAGCGCGCGGGGCGCCACGCCCTCGCTGCCGTCGCCGCGCTCGTCCAGCCAGCGGCGCAGGGCGCCGGCGACGACGGCGATCACGACGTCGTTGACGGTGCCGCCGACGGCCTTGCGGACGCGGTGCACGTCGTCGATGTCGACGACCACCCCGGCGGTGCGGCGGGTGCCGGTGGACCGGGCGGTGAGGGCGGCGGACGTGCGCACGTCCAGGGTGGAGCGGGCGACCGAGGCGCCGATGTCGAGGGCCCGGCCCACGTCGGACAGGGCGCCGCGCACCAGCCCCGGCAGTCTGCGGACGTCCGGGAGGAGGCCGCGGGGCGGTTCAAGGGGGCGGGGACGGCGGGCCGGCACGTCCATCGGGTCCAGGATCGCGGCGGCGAGCGTCAGCGCGCGCAGGCCGTCGGCCAGGGCGTGGTGGAACTTGAACAGCACGGCGAACGAGACGCCGTCCTCCCCGGGCAGCACATGCGCCTCCCACGGGGGCCGCTCGCGCTCCAGCGGCCGCTGCATCAGCCGGCCGGCCTCGGCCTGGAAGTCCGCGGCGGGGGCGTGCAGGGTGACGTGGGCGAGCGGGTCGAAGTCCGGAGCGGGCTCCCGCGCCGCGCCGCCGAAGGCCCCGGGGAAGCCCAGGGGCCACACGTCCACGATCCGCATCCGCAGTCCGGGCACCGCGGCGGCCCGGGCGGCCAGCAGATCGGCCGCGTGGGCGCCGGCGGTGGGCGAGTGTGCCGTGAAGACACCGAGGGCGCCCAGGTGCATGGGGTGCTCGGCGGATTCCATGTTCCAGAACGCCAGGTCGAGAGGTGCGAGCAGGTCAGAAGTCAATGGCTTGCCTCGCGTCGACGAAGGGTGAGTCAGCAGTCAACCGCCCTGAGGCGATTACGGTCAAGTACGATCAAGCTACGCACAGTTAACAACGGATTAAGTCCCGCCTCCACGAAAGAGGCGGGACTGGTGTGGCACATGGGGCCAATCAGCGCACCCCAGGCCCTGACAACACGGAACGCACCGAGGCTCTACGGCACCCGCTGGCCCTTGCCCAGCGCGATCACTCCGCCCTTGGACACCGTGTACAGCTCGGCGTCCCGCTCCGGGTTCACGCCGATCGTCGCGCCGGGCGGCACCTCGACGTTCTTGTCCAGGACGGCACCGCGCACCACCGCGCCCCGCCCGATGTGGACGTTGTCGTGCAGCACCGAACCCTGGACGACGGCTCCCGGGTCGACCACGACACCCGGTGAGAGCACCGAGCGCGTGACCTGGCCGCGGATCAGGCAGCCCGCGCTGATGATGGACTCGCTGGCGATGCCGCCGGAGTTGAAACGGGCCGGGGAGAGCTGACCCGAGTGGGTGTAGATGGGCCAGCTGCGGTTGTAGAGGTTGAAGGCGGGGCGCTCGGCGATGAGGTCCATGTGGGCGTCGTAGTACGCGTCGAGCGTGCCGACGTCCCGCCAGTAACCCTGGTCGCGGGTGGTCTCGCCGGGCACGTGGTTGGCGCTGAAGTCGTAGAGCTGGGCCTCGCCGCGGTCGGTGAGCTGCGGCAGGATCGAGCCGCCCATGTCGTGCACCGAGTTCACGTCCTCGGCGTCCCGTTGCAGCGCCTCGATGAGGGCCTTGGTGGTGAAGATGTAGTTGCCCATCGAGGCGAACACGCACTCGGGATCGTCGGTCAGGCCGGGCGGGTCGGCGGGCTTCTCCAGGAAGCGCTCCACCGTCTGGCCGTCGGAGCCGGGGCTGATCACGCCGAAGGACGACGACTCGCCGCGCGGGACGCGTATCCCGGCCACCGTCACGCCCGCGCCGCTCTCGATGTGCTGGGCGAGCATCTGACGCGGGTCCATGCGGTAGACGTGGTCGGCGCCGAAGACGGCCACGTACTCGGGTCGTTCGTCGTAGATGAGGTTCAGGGACTGCAGGATCGCGTCGGCGCTGCCCAGGTACCAGCGGGGGCCCAGGCGCTGCTGGGCCGGGACCGGGGTGACGTAGTTGCCGAGGAGGCTGGACATCCGCCAGGTGGTGGTGATGTGCCGGTCCAGCGAGTGCGACTTGTACTGCGTCAGCACGCAGATGCGCAGGACGTCGGCGTTGACCAGGTTGGACAGCACGAAGTCGACCAGGCGGTATGTGCCGCCGAAGGTGACGGCGGGTTTCGCGCGGTCCGCCGTCAGGGGCATCAGTCGCTTGCCCTCTCCGCCCGCCAGCACGATGCCGAGCACCGAAGGACCACCACGACGCATGGCCGCTCCCCTCACCTGATTGATCCATTCCTGCCCCTGGGCAGGTCGCGCTACGCCTGTTCGAGGAACTGCCGTCCGACTAATCCGGCTTGAGGATCTCCTCGTACAGCCGGGCGGTGCGCCGGGCGACCGCGTCCCAGCCGAACTCGCCCACCGCTCGCTGCCGTCCGGCCTCACCCATGTCCCGCGCGGCCGCCGGGTCACCGAGGACCGAATCCAGCGCCCGCGCGAGGCCCGTCTCGAAGTCGTCGTCCACCGGGACGAGTAACCCCGTCTTCCCGTCGTCCACGACCTCGGGAATGCCGCCGACCCGGGAGGCGACGACGGGGGTTCCGCACGCCATCGCCTCCAGGTTGACGATGCCGAGGGGCTCGTACACCGAAGGGCAGACGAACACCGCCGCGTGCGTGAGGAGTTGGATCACCTCGGGGCGCGGCAGCATCTGCGGGATCCAGTGCACGCCCTCGCGGACCCGGCTCAGCTCCTGGAAGAGCTCGCGGAACTCCTGGTCGATCTCGGGGGTGTCGGGGGCGCCGGCGCACAGCACGACCTGCGCGGCCGGGTCGATGTCCCGCACCGCGCGCAGCAGATGCGGGACGCCCTTCTGACGGGTGATGCGGCCGACGAACAGCACGTACGGGCGGTCCGGGTCGAGGCCGATGCGGCGCAGGACGTCGGTGCCGTGGTCGGGTCGGTAGAGGGTGGTGTCGATGCCGTTGTGCACGATGTGGACCTTGGCCGGATCCAGCGCCGGATAGCAGCCGAGGATGTCCTCGCGCATGGCGCCGGACACCGCGATCACCCCGTCGGCGGACTCGATCGCGGTGCGCTCAGCCCAGCTGGACAGGGCGTATCCGCCACCGAGTTGCTCGGCCTTCCAGGGGCGCAGGGGCTCCAGCGAGTGGGCCGTCATCACGTGCGGCATGCCGTACAGGAGCTTGCCGAGGTGGCCGGCGAGGTTGGCGTACCAGGTGTGGGAGTGGACGAGTTCGCGGCCTTCGAGGCCGGCGGTCATCGCGAGGTCCACCGAGAAGGTGCGCAGCGCGTCGTTGGCGGTGTCCAGCGCGGACCAGGGGCGGTGGCGGATCACACCCTCCGCGCGGCCCTCCCCCCAGCAGAGCACGTCAAGGTCGACGAGGGACCTCAACTCCCGGGCGAGGAACTCGACGTGAACACCCGCACCGCCGTACACGTCCGGCGGGTACTCCCGGGTCAACAGGCCCACTCGCACCCGGAACCCCCTGTCTCAGCGGCTGGTTGCCTTCATGGTCACCCAGATGCGGCGCGCGGGGAAGACCGCGGGGGTCGTGTGAAGCAACAGTCACCACAGACGCCTCCGCCGGGCACACGGTAGTAGAGGCAGCAGCTGCGCCGCCGGAAGGCGGTTCCGGTGAGGGTGCCGGTGCCCGCGAGGAGGGGGTGGGCGAGGAGTTCCGCGGTGCGGGCACGGGCTCGGGCGGCCACGTCCATACGGCCGTGAGCCCGCGCCCAGCCGTCCAGCTGCCGGGCGGCGCCCGCCAGCGCGGAGGCGGCGTTGCCCCACAGCAGGCCTTCCGCGACTCGGTAACGGGAGTGCAGGTGCTCGGTCAGTGGCCGCAGGTGGGCGTGCAGTACGACGTCCGCGAGGGTCTCGGCGTCCGCGGGCAGGGGTCGTACGGCGGACAGCCACAGGTCGTCGGGGGCGCTGGCGTCGGGATCCCAGTGCAGCAGCCGGGGGTCGAGGTCGGGGATCCGGTCGTAGAGGGCGGCGCAGCCGAGGGCCACCGACCACAGGCGGGCGGCGAGTCCCTGCTGGGCGACCGAGGCGGCGATCCGCACCTCGGGAGACCGAAGGACCTCCCCTACTTTCCGTACGCGAAAAGTCATAGGATTGCCGTAAACATCCGCCGAACCCTTCGCGTACACCTGCGCGAGCGTGGGCAGGGAGGCCTGCGGGGCTCCTGCCGGGCTCAGTGCGGTGCGCAGGGCGAAGAAGCCGCCGAGCCGGCGCAACGCGGCGAGATCAGGGTCGAGGTCCACGAAAAGCAGTAGTACCAAGGCTTCTAGGGGCTGCGACCACTAGGGGTCCGCCCAGGGTCACCCACCTTGGGGATGATGGCGACCGATTCGTACTCCATCGGCAGTAGGACCCATTGCCTGCTCAGGTACGACGACGGGAAGAAATTTTCGCGAGATCGTATTGGTTATGGAAGCCGACCGTACGCAGCGCCGGGCCCAGCGCCCCCGCCTCACGCAGAGGAGTCGCTCATGAGTGCCCTCGCGTTGTCCGTGCTGCTGTCGTTCGTCTCCGCCGTGGCGTATGCCGGTGGGGCGATCGTCCAGGAGCAGGTGGCGGTGTCCTCCCCCGGTCAGCAGTACGCACCGCTGCGCCGGCCCATCTGGTGGGCGGCGGTCGCGCTGAACGGCCTGGGCGGACTGCTGCACGTGGTGGCACTCGCCTACGGCCCGCTGAGCCTGGTCCAGCCGCTGGGCGCGCTGACCATCGTCTTCGCCCTGCCCATGGCCGCTCTGTTCGTCGGCCGCAAGGCCGGCGCGACGGCGTGGCGCGGCGCGATCATGGCGACGGTCGGTCTCGCCGGTCTGCTCTCCCTGGTCGGCGCGTCCGACGCGCAGTCGCTGGACACCACGCAGCGGGTGGGCGTGGCCGTCGTCACCGCCGGTGCGGTGATCGCGCTGATGATCGCCGGCCGGGCCGCACACCGGCACCCGGCGGTGCGCAGCATCCTGCTCGCGGTCGCGTCCGGCATAGCGTTCGGCATGTCCTCGGTGTTCACGAAGACCGTCGCCGTCGACTGGACGGGCGGGGTCTCCACGGCCGACGTGCCGTCCCTGGCCGTGATCGGCGTCCTGGCCACGGCCGGCATGCTGCTCTCCCAGGCCTCCTACCGCGGCGCGGGCCTCGCGGCCCCGCTGGCCACGCTCACGGTCGTGAACCCGGTGGCGGCGGCCGCGGTCGGCATCACGATGTTCGGAGAAACCTTCCGCTACGGCACGACGGGCACCGCCCTCGCGCTGAGCTGCGGTGTGGTCGCGGCGGGCGGCCTGATCCTGCTGACCACGGAGCGGATGGAGCGCACGCACGCGGAGCCCGTGGAGCCGCAGCCCGAGCCCGCGGCCCAGCCGGTGGCGCCGCTTGCCGAGCCGGTCCCCGCCGTGGGGCCGTCGGCACGGGTGCCCGAGCAGCCGGGGGTGCGGGAGGGCGTGCTCGTCCCGACCCCGTCGACCACGGCGGTTCAGGAACCCGTGCCCGCCCCGGCTCCGGTGGCTGCCGCGGTCCCGGAGAGCGTGCTCGTTCCGGCCCCTGTGTCGCCGTCGGTACTGAACAGCGTCCCGCCGGTGCCGGACAGCACGCCACCGGGGCTGGAGAGTGTCCCGCCCGTCCGGCAGGACGCCCCCGAGGACGCGGAGCCGTCGGTGACCGACGTGCCGCCGTATCTGTACGGTCCCTTCTACGGCGGCCCGTTCATTCCGCTGCCGGTGCGCGGCCGGGGCCGGCGCCGGACCCGCGTCAGATCCTGACGCCCCCGGCCCTCAGATAGGCCACCGGGTCGATGTCCGTTCCGAAGCCGGGCCCCGTCCGCACCTCGAAGTGCAGATGCGGGCCCGTGCTGTTGCCGGTGGAGCCCGAACGCCCGAGGCGCTGACCGCCGCCCACCGTCTGCCCGGCCTTCACGGAGATCGCCGACAGATGCGCGTACTGGGTGTAGCGGCCGTCGGAGTGCCGGATGACCACCTGGTACCCGAACGAACCGCCCCACCCGGAGGTGACGACCTTGCCCGCCGCGACCGCCTTCACGGACGTGCCGGTGGGCACGGCGAAGTCGACGCCGGTGTGGTAGCCCTTCGACCAGGAGGAACCCGTCTTGCGGTAGGGCGTGCCCAGAGTGGCGTTCACCGGGGAGACCAGGGAACGGCCGGTCGTGGCCTTGTCTTCGGTGTCCTGGGTGTTCTGGGTGCTCTGGGTGCTCGAAGAGGCCTTCTCGCTGGTGGACCTGCCGCTGCCGGACTGCGTGGTCGTGGTGGTGCCGGCGGCCTCCTGGCCGCCGCGCAGCTTCAGCCGCTGGCCGGGCACGATCAGGTCGGGATCCGAGCCGATGGTCTTCCGGTTGGCCGTGTACAGCCCGCGCCAACCGCCCGGGACGCGCTCGGCGTCGGCGATCTCGGAGAGCGAGTCGCCGCGGACCACCGTGTACACCTCGGCGGTCCCGGCCCGGGACTGGGGCGTGGTCTGCGGCTGCACGTCCGCCGTGGAGCCGCTGCCCGACTTCTTCGGAGTGCTGTCGCCGGTCCCGGCGGGACGGATGTCCGGGGTGTCGCCGCCCCGCGTCAGCCCGGCCCGCACCGAGCACGTCGGCCAGGCTCCCGGCCCCTGCCCGTCCAGCACCTTCTCCGCCACGGCGATCTGCTGGTCCTTGGTCGCCAGATCCGCCCTCGGCGCGTACCGTGTGCCGCCGTACGCCTCCCAGGTGGACCGCGTGAACTGCAGTCCGCCGTAGTAGCCGTTGCCGGTGTTGATGTTCCAGTCGTTGCTCGACTCGCACGCGGCGACCTTGTTCCAGGTGTCCACGTCGGCGGCCTGCGCGACCCCGGCCCCGATGAGCGGCATCGCCATCCCGGCGCCGCCCGCCGTGACGGTGAGCGACGCGCGGTTGATCCTGTTCGGCTGATACCGGCGGTGCCGGCCGCGTACGGCCATGAAGAAGCCCCCCTCGACATGCGTCAGGAGGGGCAAAAGTAAGCGCTGCGAACAGGCCATGACAAGACGGCAATCGGCCGCTTCCTTTACCTCCGTGGGGCGGGAACTCGTCCAAGGCGGTCCGCGCAAAGGGGAGTTGACCAGTCATCAGGCGGCTACACTCCGTTCCACCAGGGGCGGAGTCGTGTTCAGGCAGATTCCTGGACACGGGGAATGGGGCAGCGATGGACTACGAGTTCGACGTGTTCATCAGTTACCGAAGAAGCGCGGGACACGTCAGGGAATGGGTCTGGAATCATTTCTTCCCCATCCTCAAGGGCTGCCTGGAGGACGAGATCGGGAAGGTCGAGATCTTCATCGATCGCCATCTCAACGACAAGATCGGTGTCCCATGGCCCGACGAGCTCGTGGGATCACTGCGCAGGAGTCGGCTGCTGGTTCCCGTCCTGTCCGCTCCGTACTTCCACTCGGAGTGGTGCGCGGCCGAGTGGGGAACGATGGAGGAGCGGGAAAGGCTGACACAACGCCAGGGCCTCATCTTCCCCGTCGTGTTCGCGGACGGTGAGAACTTCCCGGCGGAGGTACACCGCCGACAGCTCGACAACGCGTTCAAGAACTACAGCGTGCCTCATCTCAAGTACCGGGACTCCGAGTCGTACGCGGACTTCCATCAGGAGGTGCAGCGCCTCGCGGGAAACATTCGCCAACGCCTGGAGCAAGTACCCGAGTGGTGTGACGACTGGCCGACCAAGATGCCACCGGTGGCCGAAGCCCGGCCTGCCCCGCTCCCACGGTTCGGTGCCTGATGGAGACCGGTCAGATCGTCACGTTCTACTCGTACAAGGGTGGCGTGGGCCGCAGCTTCGCTCTCGCCAACACGGCGGTGCTGCTGGCTCGTTGGGGTTATCGGGTGCTGTGCGTCGACTGGGATCTCGAGGCGCCGGGACTCTCGTACTTCTTCGACCCTTACCTGGAGTCCTCGCCTCGGACAGGGCTGTTGGAAATGGTCGAGGAGGCCCGCGACGCACCCGTCCGCCCGTCCCTCGCCATGGAGCATCGCACCGCGGTCAGCCTCCCCAAAGGCGTAAGGCTGGATCTGATCCCGGCCGGCAGACAGGACGAGACCTACATTTCCCGCCTTCAGGAAGTCGACTGGGAGAACCTGTACGCCGACCACGATTTCGGGGAGACCCTCGAATCGTGGCGGGCGGAGTGGATGAACCACTACGACGTCGTCCTCGTCGACAGCCGCACCGGCATCACCGACTCCGGAGGTATCTGCACCGCGCAGGTCCCCGACGTGCTCGTCTTCGCCTTCACCGCGAACCAGCAGAACGTGGACGGCGTCCTGGACATCGTCGACCGCGCCATGAAGGCCAGGGACGGTCTCCCCTACGACCGGCCGCGGCTGCTGACCGTGCCGCTGCTGAGCAGGTTCGACGCACAGCCCGAGTACGAACAGGGCGAGACCTGGCGCCGGACGCTGGCCGAGCGGATGGAACCGCGGCTCAGAGACTGGGCTCCGCGGGGAAGCACTGCGGCCGAACTGCTGCAGCGGATCACCATCCCCTACTTCCCGATCTGGTCCTTCGGTGAGTCGCTTCCCGCCCTCACCGAAAGCCATCGCAACCCCGAGCAGGTCACCTACAGCATCGCTTCGCTCGCCGCGCTCCTCGCCCGTCGCCTGGAAGACGGACGTCTGTTGATCGAGAACCGTGACTCCTACGTCGACAGCGCGGTGCAGGCAGCACGGCGGACGTACGAGGCGGACGTCTTCATCAGCTACAGCCGGACGACCCAGAAGCTGGCCCGGGACATCATTCCGTTGCTGAACGAGAACGGTGTGACGACGATGCCGGGGCGGATCGACGGACCGGACGTTCCGCCCTCTCCGGAGATGCGACAGCTATTCATGGACGAGTGCCGCCACTTGGTCATGCTCGCGGACGAACACCCCCCGGTCGAGCAAGAGCAGGACATCATGTATTTTCTGCGCCATTCGGTCAGTTCGGTCACCGAGCGACTCACGCTGCCCGTGGTGACCTCCTCCGAGGCGCTCGCCACGCTGCCCCACGTCGCCCGGACCCTGCAGGCCTTCAATCTGGAGAACGGCACACTGCCCCAAGCCGCTCGTGCCATCGCCGCCCAACTGCACAACGGGCCCGGGCCGGTCGAGTTCAGTGCACCGGGGCACAGTCCTGTCGAGCGCTTCGACGTCTTCGTCTCCTATGCCCACGCAGACCAGGACTGGGCGCTGGCCCTCGCCGAGAACCTCCAGCGACTGGGTCTGCGCGTGTGGGTGGACCAGTGGCACCTCGCCCTTGGCGATCACTGGGCCTCTCGGCTTCAGGACGCTCTGGCCAACTCCGACGTGCTTGTCCCGGTGGTGAGTCCGCACTGGATGCGGTCGACGTCGGCAACGCAGGAGTACACCACGGCGCTGGGCAGGAAACGCGTGGTCACCGTACTGCTGGGTGACACGGACCGCTCTCCGTTCGTCTCCACAGAACCGCAGGTCGACTTCCGCGGGGTGTCCTCGCCCAAGCACTACGTGAGCGAGGTCGAACGTCTGGCCCGGCTCGTGCTCGGCGTGTCCCGCGGTCATCCACTGCCCCGCAGGGGCTCCTTCGTACTGCCGGATTACCTGCTTCACTGAGCCACAAAGGATCCTGACACGTATCTGCGTACGCGCCTCCGGAAAACACCCCGGATGTGCGATCGGTGGGCGGGCGCGTCAGGATGGCCGAGGGGCAGTATTGGGTGCGCACGACCGGCACCACTGATTTCCGGACTTACATGGGAGCCAACCGTATGAGCACTTCAGCCCAGATCGGCGTCACCGGACTCGCGGTCATGGGCCGCAACCTCGCCCGAAACTTCGCGCGCAACGGCTACACGGTCGCTGTGCACAACCGGACGGCGTCGCGTACGCACGCGCTGGTGGAGGAGTTCGGGAGCGAGGGCGACTTCGTTGCGGCCGAGACCGCCAAGGACTTCGTGGCGGCGCTCGAGCGGCCGCGGCGGCTGGTCGTCATGGTGAAGGCCGGGGAGCCGACCGACGCGGTGATCGAGGAGTTCGCCCCGCTCCTGGAGCCCGGCGACATGATCATCGACGGCGGCAACGCGCACTTCGCGGACACCCGGCGCCGGGAGCGCGCACTGCGCGAGCAGGGCATCCACTTCGTCGGCACGGGCGTCTCCGGCGGCGAGGAGGGCGCGCTGCACGGGCCGAGCATCATGCCGGGCGGCTCGAAGGAGTCGTACGACTCGCTCGGTCCGATGCTGGAGAAGATCTCCGCGAAGGCGGCGGACGGGGCGCCGTGCGTGACGCACGTGGGTCCGGACGGCGCCGGGCACTTCGTGAAGATGGTGCACAACGGCATCGAGTACGCCGACATGCAGCTGATCGGCGAGGCGTACCAACTGCTGCGCGACGTCGCCGGATACGAGCCCGCGCAGATCGCCGACATCTTCCGCACGTGGAACACCGGGCGGCTCGACTCCTACCTGATCGAGATCACCGCCGAGGTGCTGTCGCACGTGGACGCGGCGACCGGCAAGCCCTTCGTGGACGTGGTGGTGGACGAGGCCGAGCAGAAGGGCACCGGACGCTGGACCGTCCAGATCGCCCTCGACCTCGGCGTCCCGGTCTCCGGCATCGCGGAGGCGGTCTTCGCCCGCTCGCTCTCCGGGCACGCCGCGCTGCGGCAGGCCTCGCGGGGGCTCGCCGGGCCGAAGGCGTCGCCGCTGAGCGAGTCCGAGGCGGGGGCCTTCGCGGACCGCGTGGAGCAGGCGCTGTACGCCTCGAAGATCGTGTCGTACACGCAGGGCTTCCACGAGATCGCCGCGGGCAGCGAGGAGTACGGCTGGGACATCGACCTCGGTGCCGTTTCCGCGCTCTGGCGGGGCGGCTGCATCATCCGCGCGGCCTTCCTGGACCGGATCCGTGCGGCGTACGACGCCCGGGCCGACCTGCCGAGCCTGCTGTCCGACGAGACGTTCGCGCAGGAGATCGCGGCGGCCCAGGACGACTGGCGTGAGGTCATCATCGCCGCGACCCGCCAGGGCGTCCCGACGCCGGGCTTCGCGGCGGCCCTCGCCTACTACGACGCCCTGCGCGCGGAGCGGCTGCCCGCGGCGCTCACGCAGGGACAGCGGGACTTCTTCGGTGCGCACACCTACCGGCGGACCGACCGGGACGGGTCGTTCCACACGCTGTGGGGCGGGGACCGGTCGGAGGTCTCCGAGTAGGAGACGCGGTACGGAGGTTCGACGAACGGCGTGGGCGGCCCGGTGGCCGTCCACCGCCGTTTTTTTGTGCGTCGGGGCCCTGGGACCGGCGGTGCCGGCTCAGGACAGGGGCGGTCCCGGCTCCGGGTTCGGAACCGGCTCCGGGCCCGGGGGGATCGGGGACGGAGAGGGCTCCGGGGTCGGGTTCGGGGTGGGGCCGGGCGCGGGTGGCGTCGGGGTCGGACCCGGCGGGGGCGGCGTCGGAGTCGGGCCCGGCTGCGGGGGCTGGGGGTCCGGGCCGGGTGTGGGCCCCGGCCCGGGACCCGGCGTGGGGTCCGGGTGGACGGGATCGGGGTACGGGTTGGTCATGGCGTCCTCCGGCCAGTCGGTCGACATCGGCTCTGGACTACTCCCCCGCGTACCCGACGGCAGCGCCACCACTCACCCCGCCGCGTGAAGGGGCTGAGCCGGGTGGGTCTGCGGGCGTGCGCCCCGCGTACGTCCTCGCCGAGGGCGGGACGGCGTCGGCGGTGTCGCGACCGGTCCGGCGAGGACGATCAACCGGAGTGGTCGGACCGCGTCGCTCAGGACCGGCCCGGACGGTCGCTCAGAACCGGCCCGGATGCGCGACCAGCCACTGCTTCGCCGCCCGCAGCAGTTCCGGGGCGGCCGGCGGAGCCTCGTCGGGGTGGCGTTCGGCCCACTTGACGACGTACGGGCACAGCGGGGCGACGACGATGCCCTCGCGCTTCGCCGTGGCGTACAGCTCACGGGCCAGGGAGCCCGCGATGCCCTTCCCCTCGTGGGCCGGTTCGACGATCGTGTGGACCGGGACGAGCGCGCCCTCGGGCGACTCAAGGACGAAGTACTCGATGTGGCCGACCACTTCACCCGAACCGCCGCCGATCGCCTCCAGGCGGCCCGCCGCCCGGTCGTCGCGGATCTCGATGTCGCTCATGGGCACGCTCCTGGTCCGAAGATCGTCGAAAGTCGGGGGTCAGACCACCACGGCCTGCGGGCTGCGCTCCTGGTCCGAGCCCGGCACCGGCTCGGACGGGTCGGCCCCCAGGGCCACGACGCGGTTGTCGCGGTCCACGTGCACGACCCGGGGTTCGAGTGCCCGCGCCTCGGCGTCGGTCACCTGAGCGTAACTGATGATGATCGCCAGATCGCCGGGGTGGACGAGGTGGGCGGCCGCTCCGTTGATCCCGACGACACCCGACCCGCGCTCGCCCTCGATGACGTACGTCTCGAGCCGGGCGCCGTTGGTGATGTCGACGATGTGCACGAGTTCGCCGGGCAGCAGGTCGGCGGCGTCGAGCAGGTCGGCGTCGATGGTCACCGATCCCACGTAGTGCAGGTCGGCCTGGGTGACGGTGGCGCGATGGATCTTGGACTTGAACATGGTGCGCAGCATCGAGATACTCCCGAAAAGTAGGCTCCCTGCCTGCGTTTTTGCAGGTCAAGGGCTATTTCCACACCTTACAGCGAGTCGCATGGTCGCTGACATTTCTGACGGTTCATCAGATGTTGGGAGGGGCACCCGGGGTCATCCTCACGCCCCCGGGGTGTCCCTCACGAACGGCCACGAACAGCGTACGCAGCGGCCCCCCGAAGACCCTCGTGACGATCGCCACAGCAGGGCTCGACCATCCGACCGTGTGCGGGTCGAAGCGCAGGCGAGTCTGCACGATCTGGTCAGGGCGGCGTTGGCCTGCCGGTCGCCGCCACGGTTGAGGCGACGGTCCTGCCGGCTGCCCGAGGAACGCCCGACAGGGCTGACCCCGCACAGCGCGGCGAAGGACGCCTCACTGCCCAGGCCTGTATCTGCTCGCCGAGCTGCCCGATTCGCTGGGCCAGCAGACACAGGGTGATGCGGGTGGCCTGCAGTACCGCGTCTTCACCGTCCTCGTCCGACCGCCGGACAATAACGAGAGGTCTTCACCGTCGCTCGCTCTCGCTTACGAAACCACTCGTGGGTGGGATGCCGGCGCCGGCCCGGTCAGCTGAGCGGGCGGCAGTTGAGAGGTCGCCGTGCAGGCGCCGGCATCCTTGTTCTGCGCGGGTCAGCTCGTCACACGGAAGGTGGCGTCGCTGCGCGCCGTCGCGGTGGTGATCGGTTCGAGCTTGAGTTGGTACGCGTAGTGGCGGATGTACCGGTCGGGGTAGTTGTAGGACTGGAACGACGACCATGTCGCGTCGGCGAGTCCGGCGACCTGGCGGAAGGTGGCGTCCTGGGCGAACGCGGTGGTGCCGTCGTTGTAGGCGAGCTGGAAGTCGAATGCGGAATGCCGCAGGAAGTACCCGGGGAAGTTCACCGACTCGAAGGAGACGGTGCCGGTACCCGCCAGGCCGGTCCGCAGCCGGAACTGGGAGTCGTCGACGGGGCTGACGTTCGGGTCGATGCGCACGTCGAAGTTGGTGTGCCGCACGTACCGGTCCTGGAAATTGAACGACTGGAGCCGGTTGACCGCGGTGTTGGGCCAGCGTGCGAGCACGCGGCTCTCCTCGGCGGCCGTCATGTTCAGGATCCAGCCGTGGCGCTTCTTGGTGCCGCCCATGTTGTAGCTCGTCGATGCCTGCTTCTGGTAGGCGGCGGGGTTGGACGGGTCAGTCGTCAGGACCGGCATGTACCCGCCGCCCGTGGCGTACTGGTCCAGGTAGAGGGCCCACTTGTTGCTGCCGTTGAACTTCATCCACATCGGGCCCTCGACCTGGGAGCCGGTGAGGCCGATGCCGGAGAGGTTGCCGAGGTTGGTCCACGTCCCCAGGATCGAGTTGCTGCCTTCGAGCGTGATCTGGCCGTCGCCGGAGGCCCGCACGTAGCGGTAGTTGCCGACGCCGGACGGCGTCTCGATGATCTGGGTGTCGATGATGCCCTGGGTGCCGGCGCGGTCGATGTAGAGCTGGGGGGTGGTGATGCTGCGGAAGTCGGTGGTGCGGGCGTAGTAGATGCGGTGCTTCAGCACGCCGTTGAGGGTGGCGTTCGTCGCCCAGTACAGGACGTAGTCGTTGGTCTCCGGGTTCCAGATCGCCTCGGGCGCCCACGCGTTGCGGCCGTCGGGGATCGCCCCGGCGACGTTGAGCAGCCGCGGCTGCGACCAGGTGGCCAGGTCCGTGGACTCCCACACCACGAGGTTGCGGCTGGCATCGGTCTGGGAAGAGCTCCACGTCTGCCCGCAGCCGATGCACAGGTCGGTCGCGATGATCCAGTACTTGCTCCCGTCGGGGGATCTCACCAGTGCGGGGTCACGCACCCCCCTCGTACCGACCGTGGAGCGCAGGACCATGCCGCCGCCGTTGAGGTCGTTCCAGTTCACGCCGTCCGTGCTGTGCGAGAGGTACATCTGCTGATTGGTCGACCCCTCCCCCGTGAAGTGCACCATCAGGTAGCCCGGATCAGCGGCGGCGGCCCGCTCGGGTGTGGTCAAGGCTTGGGAGGTGAAGAGTAGGCAGGCGGCGACCAATATCGCCGCCAGCCGGCCGAGGAGCCTGGCCATGTGCGTCTCCTGTCGTACTACGGGTTCCATGATCGGGGGAGGTGGGTTCGAAGGGGCAGCTCGCGGTCGCTGTGCTGCGGGACAGCAGCTGCTGTCGCGTGACGCGAAACGTCGCGTGGGGCCGGTCAACAGGCGAGGGGCCAGAGTGATCGCCTGAGCGTGGCAGCGACCGGGGACAGCGCAGCGGCGGGCTGGGTGACGAGTGGAGCAAGCAGGGCCGGCAGAGGAGCCACGACAGTGGACCAGTAACAGGTGCGGTACACGGGCTGTCCCCTTTGACGGCCATCGGGTTCGATATGTCGAACGCTGTGCGTAACTTCGACAGGAAGATAGGTTTCGGCCAAGAGCACGTCAATGGAACTGGCCACTTTGCTGCCGAATATTCTGTGGTCGCATGAAGCGCCACGACGCTCGGGCCTGGAAAGGGCCCTGTTCGCCCTTCGCCCGAGCTCAGGAAGTGTGCCGACCATCCTCGAGCCCACCTCTGGGTGGCACCTTCGATCCGTTGGCCGTCGCCCGGTTGCCGACCGTCGATGGCGAGTCCGTTGGAGCGGTGGACGACGGGTCCCTCTCAACCAGCCGCGAGACACCGACCGGGGCATAGCAGTCGGGCGTGAGCTGCGCGGTCGTCATCGTTCCCGCCCCGGCGCTACTGACACGACCCGGGCGGCCCGTCGTAGGCGTGCAGCCCTTCGAAGCGCTGGCTGTTGATCGACTGTCGAACACGGAGACACTCGGACGGCGCCGGGAGCCCGACGGCCACCTCGACGCAGTTGCCGCCCTCCTGCTTGCACTGCACACGGCGGTGTTCACCCGCGTCGCCCCGTCCCGCGCCCCCGCGGTCCGCACCCGCCGCCCTGCTGTGACCCGCCGCCCTGCCGTGACCGCTGCCCGGCGCCGGGACCGTGGTGTGTCAGGTGAGCTGGTCGGTGCGCAGGGTGGGCAGGATCGTGCCGAGGCGGGGCAGGGTCGTCTGCTGGAGGGCCGGCAGGACCATCAGCTCCGAGTCCTGCAGGAGGAGCTGGGCATGGAGTGCGCGCAGGCTCGGGCCCGGTTCGGCGCCCATCTCCGCGATGCTGCGGGCGCGGTGGTCGGAGTACAGCTTCAGGGCCTCGTTGCCTCGGTCCGAGCGGTAGAGGGCCAGCATCAGCAGCCAGACGAAGCGTTCGCGCAGCGGGTACTTGTCCACCGCGTAGTGCAGGTACGGGACGGCGTTGCGGTGTCTGCCCAGCTCCAGTTCGAGCTCCGCGCGTACCTCCATGTCGGAGAGGAAGCGCTCCTGGCGGTACAGCCGTTCGCGCTGGAGCATCGGGCCCTCCAGGCCCTCGGCGAGCGGTCCGGTGGACATGACGCGGGCTCGCTCCAGCAGTTCCGCCGCCTTGAGGATCTCGCCCTCGCGGGCGGCGCTGATCCCGGCCGACGCCAGCCCTTCGTACGCGTAGAGATCGACGTACGCGTTCGCGGTGTCCAGGCGGTAGCCGCCCCCCGACCACTCCAGGGCTATGCCCTCCTCAGGAGAGGCTTCCGCCGCGAACAGGCCACGGAGGCTGGAGACGGACTTCTGGATCAGGTTCTTGGCGTAGGCCGGGTAGTCCTCACCCCAGAGCGCCTCGATCAGCTGATCGATCCCGGTTTCCATACCGCGCCTCAGTAACAGCATGGCCAGCAGGGCGCGTTGCTTGGGCGGGCCCAGCTCCAGTGGGCTGTCGGCGTGTGTCACCTGCAGCGTGCCGAAGAGGCGGAAATGCCAAGGTGACTCGTCTCTTGGTTCGTAGCCGACCTCACGCAACAGCACGCCAGACATGTGCAACCCCCCGGTCAATCAAAGCCATGTGACAGCAGAACGGTAGGCACTGCAAGCGCTTTCTGCCAGCCGGTAAGCGGCCGGAAGATGGCTCAAAGTCTGCCCGTGACGGGCCCGGAACAGGGAACACTCTGACCCAGTCCTCACCGCGGCACGTACATACGGGGCTCGCCGGGGCCCTCGTCCACGCGCCGGTCATGCCGACCAGGGCCGTCAGCGTTTCGTCCAGTCCTTCGTCCAGCCTTTCGTCCAGGGCTTGTTCCAACCCCCTCCTGCAAGGTGATCCCGTTCTCACTCACCTGCCAGGAGGATCGATGACGGGCCCAGCACCGCAGGACCAGCTCCGTTCCGCCCTCAGATACGACAGCACGGTGCCCCGCGCCACGGTCCACCGTGCGGCCATTGCCGAGGTCTTCCTCACCGACGCGCGACCGGTGCCGGACCAGCCGGAGACATACGAGGTGGCGGCACAGCTGCCACGCGCGCACATCATGGGTGAGCAGTCCGAGAACCACGACTTCCTCCTGCTGGTGGAGGTCCTTCGCCAGGGTGGGCTGTTTCTCGCCCACATCTACGAGAAGGTCGGCCTCGACGAGGCCTTCATCTTCCGTGACCTGCAGATACAGATGCTCGACCTGTCCGCCGTCCGGACGGGCAACCGGCCGGCCCGAGTCGTCTGCTCGTTCGCGGTGATCCCGCAGCGCAAGCGGAACGGCCGTGTCCAGGCGATCGACTTCTCCGGCGTCCTGACCGTGGAGGGCAAGGACGCGCTGCGTTTCAGCGGCGGGCTGGCCTTCTTCAACCGCAAGGTCTACGACGCGCTGCGGGTCCGCCGTCGCGCCTCCCTCGCCGGGGTGCTCGGCATGCTGCCCGTGCACGTGGCCGCCGATCCCGCCGCGGTGGGACGCCGGCACGCGTACAACGTGGTGATCACCCAGCCGGTCGTGACGGGGCCGAGCACGCTGACCGCCACCGTGCTGTCCGACACGTCCCACCCTCACCTGTTCGACCACCAGCTCGACCACATCCCCGGCAACCTCCTGATGGAAGCGGCCCGGCAGCTGGCGGCGGCGTCGGTGTCGTCGCTGCACTCCATCTCCGCGCACGGGCTGCGAGTGACGGCGCTGGACGTCCGTTTCCAGGAGTTCGCCGAGCTCGACCTGCGTGCCGAGGCCCGCGCCCGGGTCGAGCAGTTCCGGCTGGACGAGTCGCTCGGCACCCTCGTCGTTCCGGTCACGGTCGACATCGTGCAGCAGGACAGCATCGCGGCCTCGTTCCGTCTGGAGGTGGCGCAGTGACCACCACGCCCATCACCACCGTCGTGGTCGATTACGGCGGTGTCCTCACCAATCCCCTGGAGGAGACGTTCGCGGCCTTCGCGTCGGCCGTCGGGGTTCCGGTGGCGGACCTGCGGGACGCCTTCGCGAAGGCCACCGCCCGCCACGGCCGCAGCCCGATGGCCGACCTGGAGACGGGCCGGTGCACGGAGTCGGAGATGGTCGAGCGCGTTCTCGTGGAACTGCCGGACGGCAGGGGCCAAGGCCTGCTCGACGGACGGGACTTCGCGGAGCTGTGGTTCAGCGCCCGGACCGTCAACGAGCCGATGGTCTCCTTCGTGCGCTCCCTGCGCCAGAACGGCTACCGCACCGCTCTGCTCACCAACAACGTCGCCGAATGGGGACCGCGCTGGCGGGCCCAGCTCCCCGTGGACGAACTCTTCGACCTCGTCGTCGACTCGTCGGCCGAGGGCGTGCGCAAACCCGACCCCGAGATCTACCGCCGACTGCTGGAGCGGCTGCCCGCGGCGTCGCACGAGTGCCTCTTTCTCGACGACCTCGAGGAGAACTGCTCCACCGCCTCGGACCTCGGCATGTTCGCCGTGCCCTTCACCACCACCGACGAAGCGATCGACCACATCTTCGCCATGCTGCGCTCTCGCGGGACCCATCCAGTCAGGAAACCGGTATGAGTAACCAGGAACCCGTGCTGATCGCGGGAGCAGGCCCGACCGGGCTGACGCTGGCGTGCACCCTCCTCCAGCACGGCGTGGAGTGCCGGGTGATCGACCGCAGGGGCGGACCGGCCAGCGAGCCGAAGGCCCTGATCCTGTGGAGCGGCGCGCTGGAGGTGCTGCGCCGCATCGACGTGGCCGACTGCCTGACCAAACGCGCGCTGCCGCTCGCCGGGGCGTCCTACTGGTCCAACGGCAAGCGCGCCGGCCAGGTGCGGTTCGGTTCGCTGGCCGGCACGGCCTTCCCCCGCCCGCTGTGCGTACCGCAGTCCATCACCGAGGCCTCGCTGTACTCGCGGCTGCGCAAGCTCGGCGGCGACGTCGAGTGGAACACCACCCTCGTCGGCGTCGAGCTCACCGGCGGCGCCACGGCTTCCGTCTCGGCGACCCTCTCGGCGCCTGGTTCCACCCCGTTCTCCTCGATGTCACCGCGCTGGCTGGTGGGGGCGGACGGCTCGCACAGCAAGGTGCGCGAGGCGGCGGGAATCGCCTTCGAGGGCAGCACGTACGCCCGTGACTTCCTGCTGGGCGACGGAGAGATCAGCGGGGACCTGCCCAAGGACGAGGCGCAGTACCACCTGACTCCCGAGGGTGTCCTGGTGGTCGTGCCGCTGCCCGGCGGCGGGCACCGGATCTTCTTCGACCGGGACGCCACCGGTGAGGTGTCGCCGCTGTCCGACGACGACCTCCAGGCGCTGCTGACGGCCCGTGGTCCCGACGGCTGGAAGATCCGGCGCACCAGCTGGCGGAGCACGTTCCGGGTGCACACCAAGGTGGCGAGCGCTTTCAGGTCCGGCCCGCTCTTCCTGGCGGGTGACGCCGCGCACTGTCACAGCCCGGCCGGCGGGCAGGGCCTCAACACCGGCGTGCAGGACGCCTTCAACCTGGGGTGGAAGCTGGCGGCCGTACAGCACGGCGCGGACCCGGCGCTGCTCGACAGCTACGAGGTGGAGCGGCGCCCCGCGGCGCTGCGGGCGCTGCGCAACTCGGACCGGCAGACGCAGCTGTGGATGCTGCGCGCCGGACCGAAGCGGGTACTGCGCGACACAGCGCTGAGGCTGGCGTCGGCATCGGGTGCTCTCGACCGCAAGATGGTGCCCGAACTCGCGCAGCTGGACCCGGGCCTGGAGTCGAGCCCCGCGGTGCCGGGCCGGCTCTCGGCGGGCGGCGCAGCCGGGGAGGCCGGCGCCCGCGTCGACAAGAAGTCCACGCTGCGGCCTGGTGGGCGGCTGCCCGACGCCGGCTGGCATCCGCTCTCCGGCACGTCCACGTGGTCGCTGCACGAACTGCTGGCGGCCGGCCGGCACACGCTGCTGGTCGTCGCGGCCGGAGCCGGTTCCGCGGATGCCGAGCGCACCGCTCAGGAGACGGCCGACATGGTGGGCCGCTCGCCGGTGGCCGACCAGGCGGACGTGGTGTTGGTGACCGGTCTGCGGCCCGCTGGCGTCTGGGACGACTCGGTGCCGGTCGCCCGGGTCGTCGAGACGGGTCAGTCGCTCGTCTCCCTGGCCGCGCAGGGCCCCGTGGTGATCTACGTCCGGCCCGACGGCGCGGTCGGCGCCTGGTCCTCCCACCACGACCTGACGGCGCTGGCGTCGGGCGTGTCGGTGCTCACCGCTCCCGCGGGGCGTGCGGCATGAGGCAGGAGCCGCCCGGGCGCGCGTCCTTCGGGCTGCGTTCGCTCGGTGCCCGGATCGCGCACCGGCCATGGCTGTTCCTGCTGGCGGCCGTCGTCCTGATCCTCGACGCCGTCGTCCTCGGCGCGGACCTGACCGGGCGGCTCAGCAACGGCGGCACCACGGACCCCGGTTCGGAGTCCACCCGGGTCCAGCGTGTGCTGGAGGAGCACTACCCGGAGATGCAGCCGAACGTCGTACTGCTGGTGTCCGTGCCCTCCGGGGCGCAGGTCGACGACCGGAAGCCGGCCGCACAGGGTGTGCGGCTCGCCGAGCGGCTGGCCTTCGAGACCTCGGTGACCGGGGTCCTGTCCTACTGGCAGACCGGACTGGAGGAGCTGCGCTCCCGTGACGGCGGGCAGGCGCTGATCGCCGCGCGGATCGACGGCGGTGACGACCGGGCCAGGGCCGAACTGGAGCGGCTGGCACCGGACTACCGGGGCCGTCAGGGCGATCTGACCGTACGGGTCTCGGGCGCGCTCGCCGTGCAGAACGAGATCGAGAGCACCGTGGCGGAGGATCTCACCCGCTCGGAGCTGATCGCCCTGCCGCTGACCCTGATCGTCCTGGTATGGGTGTTCGGCGGCCTGGTCGCCGCGCTGCTGCCCGTCCTGGTGGGTCTGGCCACGGTTCTCGGCACGGGCGCCCTGCTGCGCATCGTGACGGGGTTCACCGAGGTGTCGGTGTTCGCCCAGAACCTCACCACGGCGCTCGGGCTCGGGCTGGCGATCGACTACGCGTTGCTGATCGTGCGCAGGTTCCGCGAGGAGCTGGGCACGGGTGCCGATCCCGGGACGTCCGTGGTACGCACCCTGCGCACGGCCGGCCGTACCGTGCTGTTCTCCGCGCTGACGGTGGCGGTGGCGCTCGCCTCGATGCTGCTCTTCCCGCTGTACTTCCTGCGCTCCCTGGCCTACGCGGGCATCAGCGTGGTGCTGGTGGCCGCGCTCACCGCGCTCACCGTGCTGCCCGCCGTCCTGGTGCTGCTGGGCCACCGGGTGGACGCACTGAGGGTGCGCCGGCGCCGTACGGCCGAGCGTCCCGCCGCGTCGGCGGGACGGCTGACGAAGGCGGTGATGCGGCGTGCGCCGCAGGTCACCGTGGTGGTGACCGGTCTGCTGCTCCTGCTCGGACTGCCCTTCCTGGGCGCCCGCTTCGGCACAGCCGACGACCGCCAGCTGCCCGAGACGAGTGAGGCACGGGCCGTCCTGGAGGTCCTGCGGGACGACTTCGACGACTCGCCCGAGGGGGCAGTCCCCGTCCTGCTGACCACCGGCACCGCCTCCCGCGCCGAGGCCCGGGCCGTCGTGGGACGGCTGGCGGCCGAGCTGTCCGGCCTCGACGGCGTCACGCGCGTCGAGTCGTCGGCGGGCACCTACCGTGACGGAGGCCGGTCGGAGGTGCCCTCGCCCGCGGACGCGTCGCGCCGGCAGGCCGGTCACGACCTGCTGACCGTGGTCGCCGACGACGACACGTCCGCCACCTCCGCCCCGCACCAGCGGCTGGTGGAGGAGCTGCGCGCGGCCTCCGAGTCCGCGGGAGCGTCCGTGGGCGGGCCGGCCGCCGCCCTGGTGGACAGCAAGGCCGCCATCGGCCGCGGCCTGCTGCCCGCCCTCGGCTTCGTGCTGATCGCCACGCTGCTCGTCGTCTTCCTGCTGACCGGCAGCGCGGTGCTGCCGCTGGTGGTCGTCGGGCTGAACGCCCTGAGCCTGACGGCCATGTTCGGAGCGGTGGTGTGGGTGTTCCAGGACGGCCATCTGTCCGGGCTGCTCGGCTTCACCGCGACCGGCGACGTGGAGACGACGCTTCCGGTGCTGATGTTCTGCGTCGCCTTCGGCCTGTCGATGGACTACGGCGTCTTCCTGATCGCCCGGATGAAGGAGGAGTTCGACCGCGGCGGCGACCACCGCGCGGCCGTGGCGCACGCGATGCGGACCACCGGCGGACTGATCACCGCGGCCGCCGTGGTCCTGAGCGTGGTGTTCGTGTCCATCGGCCTGTCGCGGATCACCAACACGAAAATGCTCGGCTTCGGCATCGCCCTCGCCGTGCTGGTCGACGCCCTGGTGGTGCGGACCCTGCTGGTCCCCGCCGTGATGCGGCTGCTCGGACCCCGCGCCTGGTGGGCGCCTGAACCACTGCTGAAGGTGCACCGCCGCTTCGGCCTGCGCGAGGAGCCGGCCGCGGACCTTGCCCACCCGTCCGCCGTCCCCGACCCCGCTGACCCCGAATCCCGTGAAAGGACGAAGAATGAGCGACACGTCGCCTCCCGGTGACCCCAGGGGAGCGGGGGACTCCACCGGACTGCGCAGAGTGCTCGTCACCGGAGCCACCGGCCTGCTCGGCAACGCCGTCGTGGAACAGCTCCTGGCCGGCGGCACCGAGGTGACGGCGGTGGTACGCAACGCCGACCGCGCTCGCGAGCTGCTGCCGGACCACTTCGCGCTGCGGCTGGTCACCGGTGACGTCACCGACGTCCGGACGTACGCCGACGCCCTGCGCGGCATGGACGCCGTGATCCACACGGCCGCGTACTTCCGTGAGTACTACCAGCCGGGCCACGACCTGGAGTTGCTCTACCGCACCAACGTGGCCGCGGTGGAGGAGCTGCTGAAAGCGGCGTCGGACGCCTCGGTGCCGACGGTGGTACACACCAGCTCCATCGCCGTGCTCGGTGGCGGCGACGTCCGGTCACCGGGCGACGAGGGCACCCCCAACGGGGCGCCCACGCAGGACAACCACTACCGCGCCAGCAAGATCCGGGCCGAGCGGGCGATCCGCGGCGTCGAGGACGCCCTGCGCGAGCGGTACGGCGCGCGGTACGGACTCAGGGTGCCCCTCGTCCTGCCGGGCTGGATGTGGGGGCCCGGTGACGCGGGCCCCACCTCTGCGGGACGGCTCTTCCTGGCCGTCGCGCACGGCGCCGTCAAGGCGCTGCCCGCGGCGGGCAACCACGTGGTGGACGCCCGTGACGTGGCCGCCGTCTGCGTCGCCGCCGCGGAGCGGGGCGACGCCGGGCACCGCTACATCGCGGGCGGCTCCTGGTACCCGCTGCACGAGATCTGCTCCGCCGTCGTCCGGGCGACCGGCACCGGGACGGTGCCCCGCAGGCTTCCCGCCCCCGCGGCCATGCCGCTCGCCTCCCTCATGGAGTGGCAGGCGAAGGCGCGCGGAAAGGAGCCCGTCGCCACCCGCACCGGTATGCGGGTCCTGCTGGAGGGCGACCGCCGCAGGGTCTCGTCCGCCCGGGCGATACGGGAGTTGGACATCGCCTTCCGTCCGCTGGATCAGACCATCGCCGATCAGGCCGCGTGGCACCGCGCCCGCCGGCAGCTGCCCGCCGTGGCACAAGGGACGAGGATCGCATGAGCATCATCAGGCGGACGGCCGTGCTGGCCGCGTCGCTGGCCCTGCTGGCCAGCCCGCGCGCAACACCAACCGCAGCAAGACCGGTTGCCGCACGGGCGGCACAACCCACCGGGTGAGCGGGCACCTGACCGCGCCCGCGTCGGTGCTGTCGGGCTCGAAGCGGGCGATCACGTTCTACCAGCACGGCATCGCGTCCGGGGAGTGGTACTGGCGCCTGGACGTGCCCGGCTACCACTACGCCGAGGAACTGGCCGAGCGCGGGCATGCCTCGCTCACCATCGACCGTCTCGGCTACGGCGCGAGCGACCGCCCCGACGGCCTCGACACCTGCATCGGCGCCGAGGCCGACATCGCCCACCAGATCGTGCGGCAACTGCGTTCCGGCACGTACGGCCTGGACGCGGCGGCGGCCACCGACCCCGCGGCCGTCAAGGGCGACCCGCCGGCCTTCGACACCGTGACGCTGGCCGGGCAGTCCAACGGCGGCCAGGTCGTACAGATCGAGGCGTACTCGTTCGGCGAGATCGACGGCCTGATGATCATGGACTGGTCGGACCGGGGCCTGACCCCCGAGGCCAACACCCGCTTCTTCAGTGCCCTGCAGACCTGCATGGCCGGCGGCCAGCCGAGCCGGAAGGCCGGCGACCCGAGCGGCTACGCCTACTACGACCTGGGCGCCGACCAGTTCCGGCGAGGGAACTTCCACGACACCGAGGAGCGGGTCGTGGACGCCGCCACCCCGCACCAGAACCGCCACCCCTGCGGTGACATGACCTCCCAGCTCGACGGCGTCTTCACGGACCTCGAACACATCGGGTCGATCGAGGTGCCCGTGCTCCTGGTCTACGGGGACGACGACGCCCGCGTCACGGGCGGCGCCGCCCACCAGCGCCTGTTCACCGGGGCCGACACCGAACTCGTCGACATCCCCGGGGCCGGCCACTACGCCACCATGGCCCGCTCCGCGCCCCGCACCTTCGACCGGATCGCGCGCTGGCTCGACGCCCGCGGTCTGTGACCGGATCCCTCACTCACAAGCCCCCGTCACCCCCACCCACCCGGAGACCGAGAATGCCGACCACACATCAACCGGCGAGCCCACACGCCGCGCAGACCCCGCCGGCCTTACGACGATGGGGCCGGGTCACCGCGACCAGGTCCCGGCTGGTGATCTGGACGAGTGTCGTCCTCACCGTCCTGGGACTGGTGCTCGCCGCGGGCGCCATGGACCGCCTGGTCCTCAGCCGCTTCGAGAGCCCCGGCTCCGAGTCGCTGACCACCAGGGCACAGCTGGAGAAGGAGTTCGGCGAGGGCACGCCCAGCGTGCTGCTCATGGTGACCGCCGAGCGGGGCACCGTGGACGACCCGGCGGTGGCCGCCGAGGGCCGCAAGCTGGAGAAGGAACTGGCGGCGCAGGACGGGGTGGCCGAGGTCTCCTCCTACTGGTCGCGAGGGGCCTCGCCCGCCATGCGCGGCACCGACGGCAAGCAGGCCCTGATCATCGCCCGCATGTCCGGCACGGTCACCGAGGCCCGTACCAACCTCGGGGAGTTCTCCCCCGAGTTCAGCCGGGACACCGCGCTGGTGAAGGTCCGGGTCGGCGGCGGGGACGAGGTCTTCCGGCAGGCTGCCGAGCAGTCCCGGAAGGACTTCCTGCGGGCCGAGATGATCGTGTTCCCGCTGGTGCTGCTGCTGTTGTTCGCCATCTACCGCCGGTTCTCGGCCGCCCTGCTGACACTGGGCATGGGCCTGTTCTCGGTGATCGCCACGCTGGCGCTGCTGCGGGGCGTCACGTACTTCACCGACGTGTCGACGTTCGCCGCCAACCTGGCCCTGGTGATGGGCATCGGACTGGGCGTCGACTACAGCCTGTTCGTCATCAACCGGTTCCGTGAGGAGCTGCGGGCCGGGCGGTCCGTCGCCGAGGCCGTCGAGCACGCGGTCGGCAGCGCCGGCCGCACGGTCGCGTTCAGCGGGCTCACCGTCCTGGTGTCCCTGTCGTGCCTGCTGCTCTTCCCGTTCCCGTTCCTGCGTTCCTTCGCGTACGCCGGTGTCGCCACCGTCCTGACGTCGGTGTTCGCCGCGCTCGTCATCCTGCCGGCGTCGCTGGCCCGCCTGGGCCACCGGGTCGTCCGCAAGAACGCCGCCGCCCGCTCGGACAACGGCTGGTGGCACGCCACGGCCCTGCGGATGATGCGCCGGCCGCTGCTGTGGGGCATCCCGGCCCTGGTCGTGCTCCTCGGTCTGGCGGCGCCGACCCTGGGCCTGACGTTCGGCGTGCCGGACGAGCGGGTGCTGCCCGAGACCACCTCCAGCAGGGTCGTCCAGCAGGACGTCCGCGACAACTTCGCGGGTGAGGAGATGGACGCCATCCAGGTGCTGCGCACCGGCCAGCCGGGCACCGCCGCGGGCGAGGCCTCGATCGACGCCACAGCGGCCGCGCTGTCCCGGATCGCCGACGTCCAGCAGGTCGACGCGCTCACCGGTTCGTACGCCGAGGGCCGGAAGATCTCCGGGGCGAACGCCGCCTCCGACAGGTTCGCCCACGACAAGGACACCTGGTACTCGGTCGTCGCCACCCACCACGGCCTGGACCGGGACATCGACCGGGTGCTCTCCGAGATCCGGACCACCGCCGGCGAGGGCGCGTCCGCCGACGCCGAGGTGCGGATCGGCGGTTACCCCGCCGAACTCAAGGACTTCCGCACCGAGTTGACCGACCGGCTGCCACTGGTGTTCGGGCTGATCCTCGGGGTCACCTTCGTGATCCTGTTCCTGATGACCGGCAGCGTGCTGCTGCCCGCGAAGGCCATGGTGCTCAACACCCTCAGCATGGGCGTGATGTTCGGCGCACTGGTGTGGGTCTTCCAGGACGGCCACCTGTCCGGCCTGCTGGGCTTCACCCCGAGCGGCTCGATCGAGCCCAGCATCCCCATCCTGATGTTCTGCACCGCCTTCGGCCTCTCGATGGACTACGAGGTCTTCATGCTGTCGCGCATCAAGGAGGAGTACGACCGCACCGGTGACAACGTCAGCGCGGTGGCCGTCGGCCTGGAGCGCAGTGGCCCGCTGATCACCTCCGCGGCGGTCATCCTGGCGGCCTCGTTCGCGACGTACGCCTCGTCGGGCATCGTCTTCCTCAAGATGCTGGGCCTGGGCATGGTCGTGGTGATCCTGGTGGACGCGACGCTGATCAGGGCGGTGCTCGTCCCGGTCTTCATGCGGCTGGCCGGCAACGCCAACTGGTGGGCGCCCGCGCCGTTGCGCGCGTTGCACGACCGGTTCGGTATCTCCGAGTCGGAGCCCGTCGAGGCGAGCGGCCCGCGCGCCTCGACCGCGACTGTCGGCGCGCCCGCCGGCCGTTCCTGATCCACCGAGTTCCCGAGGAGAGACGATGCTGGGAATCGGAATGTGGGTGCTCATGCTGGCCGGCTCCGGCCTGCTCCACATCTACCTGTGGAGGCGTCTGGTCCGTGACACGACCAGGCCCGCGACCCTCGGTCGGCGGCTGGGGACGGCAGCGGTGGTGGTCTCGGCGCTGCTCGCACCCGGAACCAGGATCGTCACTCCGATGCTGGACCCGTCGCAGGACGGCGGCGGGCGCTGGCTCGCCTGGCCGGGCTACACCCTGATCGGGGTGCTGCTCTACCTGCTGCTGGCGCTCGCCGTGCTGGAGGTGCCGCGGGTCCTCGTGCTGCGCCGCCTGCGGCGCACCGAGCGGCGGACGGCGCCCCGGTCCGCCGAGGCGCAGCCGGTGACCGCCGCAGTGGCCGGCGTCCCGGTCACGGCGGGTGCTCCCTCGGCCGGGGCCGCGGCGGCCCCGGTGGCCGACGGGGACGGGGCGGCGACCGGCCCCGAGGACGCCTCGGGGCCCCGTCCCCCGGCGGACGGCCCGATGATGGGCCGGCGGCTCCTGATCGGACGGGCGGTCGGCGCTCTCGCGGGTGCGACCGCGCTCGGCACCGTCGGTCACGGAATGTCGGTGGCGCTCGGCGACCCGCGGATCAAGCGGGTTCCGATCCCCCTGTCCAAGGTGAACGCGCGGCTGGCGGGTCTGCGCATCGCCGTCGTCAGCGAACTGCACCTCGGTCCGATGCTCGGGCGGTCGCACACCGAGCGCGTCGTCCGGATGGTCAACGGGCTCCAGGCCGACCTGGTGGCGATCGTCGGTGACCTCGCCGACGGCACCGCCGCCCAGCTGGGACCGGCGACGAGGCCGCTGCGGCACCTGGAGTCGCGGTACGGCAGCTTCTTCGTCACGGGCAATCACGAGTACCTCTACGACGGCGTGAAGGACTGGCTGGACGAGATGCGCGCCGTCGACGTCCAGCCGCTGGTGAACGAGCGCGTCGAGATCCGGCACAACGGCGCCTTCCTCGACCTGGCGGGCGTGGAGGACCTGGCCGGAGAGGAGACCGGCCGTGGCCCCGACCTGGAGGGCGCCCTGAGCGGACGGGACACCTCGCGCCCTGTCGTGCTCCTCGCCCACCAGCCGGTGTTCGCCGAGGAGGCCGCCCGCCACGGCGTCGACCTCCAGTTGTCCGGGCACACCCACGGCGGTCAGATGTTCCCGCTCACCGCCGTGACGGCGATGTCCGGTCCGGTCACCGCCGGGCTCGGCAGCGTGGACGACACGACCCTCTACGTCACGAGCGGCGCCGGCTTCTTCGGCCCACCGGTCCGGGTCGGCGCCCCCGCGGACATCTCCCTGCTCGAACTCCGCCCGCAGAACGGGTGACCAGGGCTGCCCGCCGGCCGGTCACCAGCGTTCCACGACAGCTCCAGCAGCCGACGAGACAGGAGAGCCCCATGCGCGGCCCGACCACCCACCCGGAAGCCGGCACCGCCCCAGACCTGCCGCGGACCGACGACACCGCACGCCCCGACCCCGAGGCGTCCCACGAGCCCGTCCCCCACCGGCATGCGGCCCTCCACAATCCCCTCACCCACATCCTCGGCATCTTCGTCGGGGCGAACCCACGCCACACCGGGCTCCGGCCCTGACCTGACCTCATCCGCCGGCGCATCCGGCAGTGCAGGGCACTCGGCTTGTCGGGCAAGCCGTCCGCGAAGCGCGAAGGGACGCCCGCGTCGAGGGCTCGTGTTTGCGGTCTGGCCCACACCGCCGTGCGCTGTGGGGTCGGCGCCGGTGCGCTCCTGGGCAAGGCAGGTCGGCCGCGCGGACCTAGCGTGCGGAGCGAGGAACCCGCGGTGGATGAAACCGCGGTCGACGCACCACACTTCAGGAGAGCCACATGTCCGACGCCGTCGAGCCGGTCCAGCCGGTCCTGGAGCCGGCGGCCGCCGCGTTCGTCGAGGCCACCGCGAACCCGCCCTACCTCTTCGACCTGGCGCCCGCCGAGGGTCGCAAGGCCGTCGACGAGGTGCAGTCCGGCGAGATCGAGAAGCCGGAGATCGACGAGGAGTGGGTCACCGTCGAGGGCGGTCCGACGGGCAGTGTCCGGGCCCGCATCGTCAAGCCGGCGGGCGCCGAGGGCACCCTGCCGGTGATCCTGTACATCCACGGCGCGGGCTGGGTGTTCGGCAACGCCCACACCCACGACCGCCTGGTGCGTGAACTCGCCGTGGGCGCGAACGCCGCGGTGGTCTTCCCCGAGTACGACCTCTCCCCCGAGGCCCGCTACCCGGTCGCGATCGAGCAGAACTACGCGGTCGCCCAGTGGGTCGTGCAGCACGGCGCGTCCAAGGACCTGGACGCCACCCGCATCGCGGTCGCCGGTGACTCGGTCGGCGGCAACATGACCGCCGCGCTGACGCTGATGGCCAAGGAGCGCGGCGATGTCCCGCTGGTGCAGCAGGTGCTGTTCTACCCGGTCACCGACGCCGCCTTCGACACCGGCTCCTACCACCAGTTCGCCACCGGCTACTTCCTGCGCCGCGACGGCATGCAGTGGTTCTGGGACCAGTACACGACCGACGAGGCACAGCGCGCCGAGATCACCGCCTCCCCGCTGCGGGCCACCACCGAGCAGCTCACCGGACTGCCCCCGGCCCTGGTCATCACCGGCGAGGCCGACGTCCTGCGCGACGAGGGCGAGGCCTACGCCAACAAGCTGCGCCAGGCCGGCGTCCCGGTCACCGCGGTCCGCTACCAGGGCATCATCCACGACTTCGTGATGCTCAACGCGCTGCGCGAGACGCACGCCGCCGAGGCCGCGATCTCGATGGCCGTCGGCACCCTGCGCACCGCGCTCCACGGCCACTGAGACAGCTGGCCACTGAGACATCCAGAGGGAGAACCCAACATGTCCCGCACCCCCACCGTCCTTCTCGTGCACGGCGCCTTCGCGGACGCCGGCAGCTGGTCCGGCGTCATCGCCGAACTGCAGAACCACGGCATCCCCGTGATCGCGCCGCCCAACCCGCTGCGCGGCCTGGCGTCCGACGCCGCGTACGTCGCGGCCGTGGCCGCCCAGATCGACGGCCCGGTCGTGCTCGTCGGCCACTCCTACGGGGGTGCGCTCATCACCGTGGCCGGCACCGCGGAGAACGTGGTCGGCCTGGTCTACGTCGCGGCCTACGTCCTCGAAGAGGGCGAGAGCCTCGGCGAGTTGCAGGGCCGCTTCCCGCTCTCGCCGCTCGTCAGCAACCTCAAGGAGTGGACGTACCCGGTCGAGGGGGCGAAGTCCGCGGTCGAGGTCAGCATCAAGGCCGAGGCCTACCCGGAGATCTTCGCCGCGGACGTCCCGGCCGCCGTCACCAAGGTCCTCGCGGCGGCCCAGCGTCCGCTGGCGGCGGCCGCGTTCGAGGAGAGCGCCGCCGCGGCCGCGTGGAAGACGAAGCCGTCCTGGGCGCTCGTCGCCGGCTCGGACCAGGCGATCAACCCCGAGGTGGAGCGCTTCGGCGCCAAGCGGGCCGGGGCCACGATCGTCGAACTCGAAGGCGCCTCGCACGCCGTCGCCGTGTCCCGGCCGAAGGAGGTCGCCGACCTGATCCGCGAGGCGGTAGAGGCGACGAGCTGACGCGGACGGCTCCCGCCGGCCGTCGCCTGCCGTGCGCACCGCTCGCTTACCTCCAGCACACGGCACCCCCATAGAATCCTCGTGATCATGTCCGGGCGTTCCGCTCGCGCATGGTGTGCACGAGGGGGGCGGGGTGGCCGAGGAGAGCGCGGCGTTCGGGGCACTGCTGCGGGAGCTGCGGCTCGCCGCGTCGTTGACGCTGGAAGGCCTGGCCGAGGCCTCGGGTGTCAGTGTGCGGGGCATCGGGGATCTGGAGCGCGGTCGCCGGGCGGCCCCGCAGCGCCGTACGGTGGCCGCCCTCGCCGACGGCCTGGGCCTGGCCGAACCGGCCCGCGAACGGCTTCTGGCCGCCGCCAGGGCCGGGCGCAGTCCCGGCTACAGCCCCGTCGGCGTACAGGCCTTCCCGCGCGGCATCGACGACTTCGTGGGCCGGGAACGGGAGTTGGTGCGGCTGAGGGAGCTGGCCGAGGAGGCGGGCATGGCCGAAGCGTCCCCGGCCGGGACCGCACCCGAGCCCTCCGTCTCCGCACCCCGCCCGCCCGTCGTCGCCGCCGTGTCCGGTCCGCCGGGAACCGGCAAGACCACCCTCGCGCTGCACACCGCCCGGAAGCTGACCGACCGCTTCCCGGACGGGCAGCTGATGGTGGAGCTGCGGGGGATGGACGACGTTCCGCCCGAGCCGCTCGAGCTGATGCTGGGCGTGCTCAAGGCCCTCGGTGTGGCCGACCGGGACCTGGCGAAGGCCGGGCCGCAGGGGCATCCCGGGCTGTACCGGCAGGTGCTGGCCGACCGGCGGTGTCTGCTGGTGCTGGACAACGCCCGTGACGAGGCGCAGGTCCGCCCGCTGCTGCCCGGCGGCGGCGCGGGGATGGTGCTGGTGACCAGCCGGCGGATGCTCACCGGGCTGGAGAGCGTGCACCGGCTGCCGCTCGGGGAGCTGAGCGCGGAGGAGGCAGCCGTGTTCCTGACCGCTCTGGTGGGCGAGGAGCGGGCCGCGGCGGATCCGGCCGCACTGGCCGAGGTCGCCGAGCGGTGCGCGCATCTGCCGCTGGCGCTGCGGGTGGCCGGCAACTGGCTGGCCACCCGCACCGGTTGGAGCGTGCGCCGGCTGGCCGACCGTCTCGCCGTCGAGGAACGCCGCCTGGACGCGCTGACGGCCGGGGACCTGCGGGTGTCGGCCGCCTTCGACCTGTCCTACCGCCAGCTCACCCCCACGGCGGCCCGGCTGTTCCGGCGCCTGGCCCTGGTGGACGGCCCGGACGTCGGTGCGGCCTGTGCGGCCCGGTTGACCGGGCAGCAGCTGTTCGACGCCGAGGACACCTTGGAGGAACTGGTCGAGGCCGGTCTGCTGGGTACGCAAGGGGACCGTTACCGCCTCCATGACCTGCTGTGCCTGTTCGCCCGCGCCCGGCTGGCAGCGGAGGAGAGCGCCGAGGACGCGGCGCGGGCCCGCGCGGAGATGGACGGGTGGCTGCTCAGGACCGCGATCGTGGCCGGCCGCTGGTACGAGCCCGGCCACGGCGCCCCGCCGCCGACCTGGCAGGGCACCGTCGACCTGTCGACCGCCGGAAAAGCCAGGGAGTGGCTGCAGGCCGAGGGCACCAACTGGCTGGCCGCGCTGCGCCGGGCCGCCGCCGCGGGCGAGCACGCCACCGTGGTGGAGGTGGCCGAGGCCCTGCACTGGTTCTCCGACCAGTGGATCTTCTGGGGTCACTGGCCCGAGGTCTTCGGTACCGCTGCTCTTTCCGCCCAGGCGCTCGGCGATCCGGTCGTGGAGGCCACCCAGCTCAATTACCACGCCTGGGCGCTGCTCCTGTGCGAGGGCCGCCACCACGACAGTCTCGCGCGCTCCGCCGAGGCACTCGCCGCCGCTCGGCGCGCCGACGATCCGGCCCAGCAGGCATGGGCCCACTTCTACACGGGCTGGGCCCTTCGATGGCTCGGCGACTACGTGCCCGCCGCCGACCACAACCACGAGGCCGCCCGGCTGTTCGAAGCCGTCGGAGACCTGCACGGCACCGTGCAGGCCATGAGCGGACACGGCAGCGTCCTGCTGGAGGCGGGCCGGGCCGAGGAGACCATCGCCTCCAACCTGCGCACGCTTGCCTTCCTCGACCAGGCCGGAGACCGCCTCGAACCGCACATCGCCCTTTTCACCCGGTTCAACATGCACAGCGGCACGGGCCGCGCCTACGCCCTCATGAAGCGCTGGGCGGAGGCCGTCGAGCACTTGCAGACGTCCGTCGGACTCAGCCACGACAGCGGCAACACCGGCCTCGAGAGCCGCGCTCTGGCCCACCTCGGCAACACCCTGCTCGCCGCCGGCCGCGAGGCGGAGGCGCAGGACGCGTTCACCCGCTGCCTCGCCCTCGGCGCGGGCGCGGACCCCGGGGCCGTCGCCGAGGCCCACGAACAGCTGGCCTCCCGCGACACCTGAACGACGGCGGTACTCCCACCGTGTTTCTGCCTGTGTTCTGCCTGGAGCCCGCGTCATGCCCCTGATTGGCTGCTGTTGATCCACAGCACAGGCAAGAAGGGGGAGAGCCGGTTGAGCCCGGTACTGACGACCGCGTCGGTTCCCGACGGGGACAAGGTCACCTACTGGCGCGACGCGCTGGGACGAGCGCTCGTCCCCATGACCGTCGCCCCGCACGGCACCGGGCCGTTCCACGGCCGGATCACGACCAGCCTCCTCGGCCATCTGCGGGTGTCCACCATCGAGGCGGACGCCCAGCGGATCAGCCGTACACCGTCACTCGTCGCGCGTTCCCCAGAGGCGTTCCTGGCCGTCGGCATCCAGGTGTCGAGCACGGCGACCCTCACCCAGGACGGCCGCAGGGCCCAGGTGCGCGAGGGCGACCTCCTGGTCTACGACACGACACGGCCGTACGCCCTCGACCACCCGGCGCGGTTCACCACCCATGTCTTCCTTCTCCCCCGCCGGGCACTGGGCGTGCCGGACGCCGACCTCCGCCGGATCACCGGCACCGCCATCGGCACCTCGGACGGCTTCGGCACCGTGCTGCTGCCCTTCCTGGCCTCGCTGGCGACCTCGGCCCACTCCTTCTCACCGGCCGTCGCGGGCAGGCTGGCCGGCAGTGTCGTCGACCTGGTCGCCACCCTGCTGGCCGAGCGAACCCGTCAGTCCGGCACGCACCAGGACGACACACGCGCCCACCTGGTGCTGCGCGTCCGCGACCACATCGACCGGAACCTCGGCGATCCGGCCCTGTCGCCCGAGGCCATCGCGGGGGCGCACCGGATCTCCGTCCGGTACCTGCACCGGCTCTTCGAGGGCGAGGGCGTCACCATCGGACGGCTGGTGCAGCAGCGCCGCCTGGAGGAGTGCGCCCGCGAACTGGCCCGCCGCGGCCGGAGGAACGCCACCGTGTCGGCCGTGGCCCGGCGTTGGGGCTTTGTCAGCCCCACTCACTTCAGCCGGGCCTTCCGCACGGCGTACGGCGTCTCCCCGAGCGAGTGGCGCGATCCGCGCACCCACGAGATGTCCGGGGCCGACCCCGGCACCTGAGCCGTCGGCCCCGCCTACGCCGCCGACCCGATCTCCGTGATCTCCGTGATCTCGCCGTCCGACCGCTGCGTGAACTGCGTCCGGTACAGCTGGGCGTACCGTCCGCCGGCCGCCAGCAGCTCCTCGTGCGTGCCGCGTTCCACGATCCGCCCCGCCTCGACAACGAGGATCAGGTCCGCCGCGCGCACGGTGGACAGCCGGTGGGCGATCACGGCCGCCGTCCTGCCCTCCAGGGCCTCGGCGAGCGCCTCCTGTACGGCCGCCTCCGAGGTGTTGTCCAGGTGGGCGGTGGCCTCGTCGAGGATGACGACGCGCTGGCGGGCCAGCAGCAGCCTGGCGATGGTCATGCGCTGGCGTTCGCCGCCGGAGAGCCGGTAGCCGCGCTCGCCGACCACCGTGTCGAGGCCGTCGGGCAGGGACCGTACGAGAGCGTCCAGGCGGGAGCGGCGCAGGGCGTCCCACACCTCCTCCTCCGTGGCCGCGGGCCGGGCGAGGAGGAGGTTGGCGCGGACGGTGTCGTGGAAGAGGTGGCCGTCCTGGGTGACCATGCCGACGGTGCCGCGCAGTGACTCGGCGCTCAGGTCACGGACGTCGACGCCGCCGACCCGGACGGCGCCCTCGTCGACGTCGTACAGGCGCGGCAGCAGCTGGGCGACCGTCGACTTGCCGGCGCCGGACGAGCCGACGAGGGCGACGGTCTGCCCGGGTTCGGCGCGGAAGGAGATGCCGTGCAGGACCTCGGCGCCGCCCCGGGTGTCGAGGGACGCGACCTCCTCCAGGGAGGCGAGGGAGACCTTGTCGGCGGACGGGTAGCCGAAGCGGACGTTCTCGAACTCGACGGGGACCGGGCCGTCGGGGACCGATCGTGCGTGCGGCTGCTCCTTGATCAGCGGCTCCAGGTCCAGTACCTCGAAGACGCGCTCGAAGCTGACCAGGGCGCTCATCACCTCGACGCGGGCGCCGGCCAGTGCGGTGAGCGGGGCGTACAGGCGGGTCAGGAGCAGGGCGAGGGCCACGACGGCGCCCGGGTCGAGGGTGCCGCGCAGGGCGAACCAGCCGCCGAGGCCGTAGACCAGGGCCAGGGCCAGGGCGGAGACCAGCGTCAGGGCGGTGATGAAGAGGGACTGCGCCATGGCCGTGCGGACGCCGATGTCCCGTACCCGGCGCGCACGGACCGCGAACTCCTCGGACTCCTGCTCCGGGCGGCCGAAGAGCTTGATCAGGGTGGCGCCGGGCGCCGAGAAGCGCTCGGTCATCCGGGTGCCCATCGCCGCGTTCAGGGCCGCCGCCTCCCGCTGCATGCCGGCCATGCGGCTGCCCATGCGCCGCGCCGGGATCACGAACACCGGCAGCAGCACCAGCGCGAGCAGGGTGACCTGCCAGGACAGGGTGAGCATCACGGCGAGGGTGAGGACCAGGGTGACCAGGTTGCTGACCACTCCGGACAGGGTGTTGCTGAAGGCGCGCTGGGCGCCGATGACGTCGTTGTTGAGACGGGAGACGAGCGCTCCCGTACGGGTACGTGTGAAGAACGCGACCGGCATCCGCTGCACATGATCGAACACCGCTGTCCGCAGATCCAGGATGAGGCCCTCCCCGAGCGTCGCCGACAGCCGTCGGCCGAGCACGCCGAGGGCCGCCTCCGCGACCGCGATGAGCGCGATGAGCAGCGCCAGGCGTACGACGGTGCCCTCGTCGCGGCCCGACACGATCGCGTCCACGACCTGTCCGGCGAGGACCGGGGTCGCGACGGCGAGCAGCGCGGTCACCACGCCGAGCGCGACGAACCGGGCGATACGGCGGCGGTGCGGGCGTGCGAACTCGCCGATGCGGCGCAGGGTGGCGCGGGCGAGGGGGCGGCGTTTCTGCTCGGCGTTCATGACGCTCTGCAGCTGGGTCCAGGCTGTGGTCTCCATGCTCATGAGAAGGACCGTAGGACCTCAAGCATGATTGAGGTCAATGTGCTTCCGTCGTCCACCCGCCCGTCGTCCACCCGCCCGACGTCCCCCACACCTCGTCCCCCTCACCCCTCGTCCCCCGCGCGAAGGATCCGATGACCGTACGCCATGCCTTGTCCCCGCTTCCGCAACCCGCAGTTGGTGCGGGGTGGGAAGCCTCTCCGGATGTGACAGCGGTACAACTCCCCGAACTCCCCGAACTCCCCCGTCGCCTCCCGGTCCGCAGGATCCGCCAGATCCTGTGCCTGCTTCCGCTCCTGCTCGTCACCGTCGTGGCGGTGGAGCACCGGTCCGTGCTCGCCGAGGGCTTCGGTCATCTGCGCAACGCCGCGTGGCCCTGGCTGCTGGTCGCGGCCGGCGCCACCTGTCTGACGTGGGTCGCCGCCGCGCTCACCCGGCAGGGTGCCGTGGTCGAGTCGCTGCCCAAACGGCGGCTGGTGGCCACGCAGTTCGCGGCGGGCGCGGCCAACCACCTGCTGCCGACGGGCCTGGGCGCGAGCGCGGTCAACCTGCGCTTCATGACGGTGTGCGGGCTGCCGCTCGCCCGTTCCTCCGCCGCGCTCGCCCTGTATCTGCTGGCGGAGTCGATCGGCCGGCTCGGTCTGCTGGCCGCGCTGCTGATCGCCTTCCCGGACGCGCTGCGGCTCGGGACGCTCCTGCCCGAGGGGGCCGTGGGCCCGCTGCTGCTGGCCGTCGCGGCGGCTCTGGTCGTGGCAGCGGGCGTGCTCGCGTGGGTACGGCGGCTGCGTACGGCCGTGCTGTCCTTCCTGCGGACCGCGCTGGGCGAGGCCCGGTCGGTGCACACGCGTCCGGCTCGGGCGCTCGCCCTGTGGGGCGGCTCGCTGGCCTTCCCCGCGTTGCAGGCGGCCGGGCTGGTCGCGGTGGGACAGGCGCTCGGGCTGCCGGTGCCGCCCGCGCACATGGCCCTCGCCTATCTCGCGGCGACGGTCGCGGTCGCCCTGGTGCCCACGCCGGGCGGGATCGGCTCGGTCGAGGCGGCGCTGATCATGGCCCTGGTGGCGGCGGGCGGCCCGGTGGCCGTGGCCACGGCGGTGGTCCTCGCCTACCGGATCATCACCGTGTGGCTGCCGCTGCTGCCGGGAGCCTTGACGCTGGGTGCGCTGGTGCGGCTGAAGGTGATCTGACTCAGCGTTCCGCCAGCTCCACGCGCACCGGACCGCCCTTGGCGTCCACGTCCCGGGTCCAGCGTGCCGTCAGGGTCACCGTGCGGTTCGGTACGACGCTCCGGAGCCGTTCGCGGTGCAGCAGACGGCCGTCCTGGGTGACCCGCAGGACCGGGCGGGACAGTTCGGCCGCCGTGCGCAGGACGTACGGCAGCCGGTCGGCCGGCGTGACCCGGTTCGGTGCGATCCAGCGCAGGGGCGGGTCCGCGATCAGCGGGACGCCGTCCGGCGATTCGGCTTCGGCTCCGGCTTCGGCTCCGGCTTCGGCTTCGGCTTCGGCGAGCGCCTCCAGGACGGCACCGGCCGCGTGCGCGCCCTCGCGGGCCGCGGTGGCCGCGCTCTCCACGGGGTGCAGCACGCTGCCGACGGCGAACACGCCGGGCCGCGAGGTGCGCAGGAAGCCGTCGACGGCCGGGCCGCGGGTGCCGGGGTCGAGGAGCAGTCCGCCGCGCCGGGCCAGTTCATGATCGGGCACGAAGTCGCCGGTGAACACGACGGTGTCGCAGGACAGCGTGGCCGTCCTGCCGTCGCGGTGGCGTACCCGCACGCCGGACAGACGTCCGTGGCCGACGAGTTCGGTGACCGTGGTGCCGGTGAGGAGCGGAACGCCGTGGCGGAGGCGGGCGTCGAGGGCGCGGGCGGGTGCGGTCTGCGGGCGGGGCAGGTCGGTGACCATCGCGACGACCGCGGCTCCGGCGGCCCGTACGGTGTCGGCGGCCCGGTACGAGACGTCCTGCGCGCCGACCACGACCACGCGCGTGCCGATGTGCTGCCCGTACAGGTGCACGGCCTGCTGGAGCTCCCCCGTGGTGTACACCCCGGCGGGGCGGGTGCCGGGCACCAGCCGTGCGGCGCGGGGTCGTTCGCGTGCGCCGGTGGCCAGGACGACGGCCCGCGCGCCCAGGGTCTCCGGCCCGCGCGGGCCGACCGTGCGCAGGGCCAGCGGCCCGGCCCAGTCGAGGGCCGTGACCCCGGTACGTACGACGGCTCCGGCGCGCTCGGTGGCGGTGACGAGCAGGCGGGCGTACGACGGCCCGGTCAACGGATGCAGCCAGGTCCCGTAGCCGCCGTGGGCGCAGTGCCGCGGGACTCCCCCGGCGTGCTGCTCGCGGTCCAGGACCTCGACGCGGCCAACACCGGAGGCGGCCAGGCGGGCGGCGGCGGCGAGCCCGGCGGGGCCGGCTCCCACGACGAGGACGTCGACCGCCCTCATGCTCCGGCCTCCTCGAACAGCTCCCGCACCGCGGCGCCGCAGTAGAAGCCCTGGCAGCGGCCCGCCCGGGCCCGGGTCCTACGGCGCAGGCCGTCGAGGCCGGCCGGGGGGATCGTACTGGCGAGGGCGTCGCGGATCTCGCCGCGGGAGACGCGTTCGCAGTGGCAGACGAGGGTGCCGTACTCCGGGTCGGCCTCGATGAGTTCGGGCCGCTGGTAGGGGCGCGGGAAGGCCTCGCCGAGGTTGGGCATGCGGACCGGCGCCAACGCGCGGACCGCGCCGGTCTGTTCCAGTCCGGCTTCGGCGAGCAGTCCCGTCACGTGGTCGGCGATGGCGAGGGACGCGGTGAGGCCGGTGGAGCGGATGCCGCCGACGGTGACGTACCGCTGGTCGGGGTGGGCGGCGATGCAGTAGTCGTCGTGCTCGGTGGCGGCGCGCAGGCCCGCGTAGACGGCGGTGACCTCCTCGTCGAGCAGGTCGGGGAGGACGCGGCGGCCCTTGTCGCGCAGCAGGGTCAGCCCGTCGGCCGTCGAACCGGTGGCCTGCTTGTCGTCGAGGTCCTCGGCGGTGGGGCCGAGCAGGACGTTGCCGTAGACCGTGGGGGCGACCAGGACGCCCTTGCCGAGCGCCGTGGGCACCGGCAGCAGGATGTGGCGTACCAGGTCGCGGGCCAGCTTGTCGAAGACGAGGAGCTGGCCGCGGCGCGGGGTGACGGTGAAGTCGTCGTGGCCGAGCTGCCGGTCGAGGGTGTCGGCGTGCAGGCCGGCCGCGTTGACGAGCCAGCGGGCGCGCAGCGGGCCTCGGGTCGTGCGCAGCACGTGCGTCTCGTCCGGCCGGCTCGCCTGTTCCACCCGGCAGTCGAGGTGCAGGTCGACTCCGTGCCGGACAGCCTGGGTGGCGTAGGCCAGGGTTGTCGTCCAGGGGCAGATGATGCTCTCGCCGGGTACGTGCAGCGCGGCGAGCGCGCCGGGGCCGAGGTGCGGCTCGCGCTCGTACAGCGCGGCGGGGCCGATCAGGCTGGTGTGCCAGTAGTCGTTGCGTTCGGCCTTCTCGGCGAGGCGGGGCAGCGCGGCGAGCTGCTCCTCGTCCCAGGCGACGAGGAGCGCGCCGACGGGTTCGACGGGGATGCCGGACTCGGCGGCGTACCCGGCCAGCAGGCGTGCGCCCTCGCGGACCAGGCGTGCCTCCAGGGAGCCGGGCACCGCGTCGAAGCCGGTGTGCAGGATCGCGGTGTTGGCCTTCGAGGTGCCCTGACCGATGTCGTCCTGCGCCTCGACGAGGGCGACGCGCAGCCCGGGGTGGCGGGCGAGGGCGCGGGCGATCGCGCAGCCGACGACTCCGGCGCCGACGATCGCCACGTCGTACGTGGTCGACGGCAGCGGCCCGCGGTCCGTGACCGTCATGCGGGCGTCCCGTCCAGCAGGGCGGTCACGGCCGCGCGGAAGCGGCCGAGGCGTTCGGCGGCCTCCTCGGGCGACACGCGCGGCTCGTACACCGCGGCCGGCTTCCAGTCCGGCAGCGCGTCGGCGAGGCTCAGGCCGGGTTCCGCGCCGAGCCGGGCCAGCGCGCCCACCCCGAGTGCGGTCGCATCAGGCAGCGCGGACACCTCGACGGGACGTTGCAGCAGGTCGGCCTGGGTCTGCATGAGCAGGGCCGAGCGGGTCAGGCCGCCGTCGACGCGCAGCACGTCGAGCGCGTCGCCGAGGTCGGCCGCGGCGGCCTCCGCGAGGAGCACCACCTGCGCGGCCAGCCCCTCGCAGAGCGCGCGCACCAGGTGCCCGGGCCCGGTGTCCAGGCCCAGCCCGGTGAGCGAGCCGCGCAGGTCGCCGCGCCACCAGGGGGCGGCGAGCCCGGCGAGGGCCGGCACGAAGGTGACGCCGCCGCTGTCGGGCACGGCCCCGCCCACGGTGTCGAGGTCGGCGGCGCCCCGGATGACGCCGAGGTCGGTGAGCCAGCGGACGGCGGAGGCGGCCGTGTACACCTGGCCGTCGAGGCAGTAGCTGGTGTGTCCGCCGAGCCGCCAGGCGACGCAGCTGACCAGTCCGGAGGTGCCGCGCCGGGGCGTGTCGCCGGTGTGGGCGAGGAGGAACGCGCCCGTGCCGTAGGTGCACTTGGCGCCGCCGGGTGCGGTGATGCGCTGGGCGAGCAGGGCGGCCTGCTGGTCGACGACCAGGGCGGTGAGCGGAATCCCGGTGCCGAAGGCGGTGGTCGTACCGACGAAGCCCGCGTTGTCCACGACGTCCGGCAGTCGCTCGTCGGACAGGCCGTACCGCTCCAGTGCGCGCGGCGACCACTGGGCGCGGTCGAGGTCCAGGAGCTGTGTACGGCCGGCGGTGGCGGCGTCCGTGACGTAGGCGCCGGTGAGGCGGTGGACCAGCCAGGCGTCGCTGGTGGTGACGACTCCCTCGGCGGTGAGGTGCCGTCGTATCCAGGCCATCTTGGGGGCGGCGAAATAGGGGTCGAGGGGCAGGCCGGTCAGCTGCCGCAACTCCTCCGCGTGCTCGGCGAGTTCGGCGCAGACGCTCTCGGCCCGGCGGTCCTGCCAGACGAGGGCGTCGGTGAGCGCCCGGCCCGTCGCCGGGTCCCAGGCGAGCACGGTCTCGCCCTGGTTGGCCAGGCCCAGCGCGACGACGGGCTCGCCCGCCTGGGCGAGGGCGCGGGTACCGGCCTCGACCACCGAGTCGTACAGCTCGGCCGGGTCGGCCTCCACCAGTCCGCCGGGCAGGTGGCGGGGCCGTACGGCGGCGAAGCCGGTGCCGATGACGCCGCGTTCGGGACAGATCACCAGGGCCTTGGTGCCGGACGTGCCCTGGTCGACGGCGAGTACCGGACCCGTCATCACGCCCCTTCCTCGGTGATCACAGCCCGACAGCCTGCCGCCGTCCGCGGTGTCGCGTCAAGGGCGCGCCGACCAGGCGGTACGCGCTGCCGTGCATTGGCTGATGGCCAGTCAATTGACCTTTACAACAAAGAAGTCCGGGAACCGCGGGTGGCGCACATGCGGCGCCCCTATAGTGACCGCCGACCAACGCGATCTCCTCAACCGCCGCCCCGAGGAGGGCTGTTGTTACTCCACCCTGCCGTCCTGCCCGACCTGTTCCCGTTCCCGGGGGCGAGCGGCTGATGGCCAGAGACGGAGCGCGTCCCGCCTACGACCCCGCAGGCCACGACACCGACCTGCGCGCCGCCCTCCAGGAGGTGCGCACCGGACGCTGGATGTCGATGCGCACCCTGCTGGAGCGGACCGTGACCTGGTGGCAGTGGACGCAGCGCACCCAGGTCCTGGCCGCGGCCGCCGCCGGCACCGACGTGGTGCGGACCTGGCTCGCCGAGGAACCGGACAGCGTCCCGGCGGCGGTGATGCGGGCCCGGGTCGCCGTGGAACGCGCGTTACGGGCCCGGCGCGAGGAACACCTCCGCACCCACGAACTGTGGATCGAGGCCTGGGACCTGAGCGACGCGGCCACCCGGACCGCACCGAAGGACCCGGTGCCCTGGGTGTGTCTGCTGGCGCTCGCCCAGCTGGACCGCAGACAGCTGTGGGAGGAGCACCGGGCGGCGCCGCCCGAACCGATGCTGCCGCCCGGGCCGTGGGGCCTGCTGGCCGAGGCCGAGCGGCGCGACCCCTACAACCGCGAGGCCCACCACCGCATGCTGCAGTTCCTGTACGCGCAGGCGGCGTCGGAACAGCTGGCGGAGGCGGTCGGCTGCGCGCACTGGGTGGCCGGCACGGCCCCGCCGGGCTCCGCGCTGCACGTCCTGCCGCTCCATGTGCGGGCCGAGCGCTACCGGCGCGGCGGCGGGCGCTCCGCCGCCCTGGACCTGCACTGGGTGGCCGAGGAGGCCACCCGCGAGGCACGCCGGGCGTACCACTCCTGGTTCGAGCAGTCCCTGCCGGTCGAACAGTCCCCGCTCGACCTCAACCACCTTGCCCACGCCCTATGGGGGGCGCTGCAGTTCGAGGAGGCGGCCCGGGTGTTCGACGCGATCGGCCCGTACTACACGCCGGTGCCCTGGACCCACCGCACCGCGGATCCGGGCGACCAGGCCCAAGCCGTACAGATCTTCCTCCAGGCCCGCGCGCGCAGCCGGTCGGCGCCCCGCGAGGCCTGACGCCCGCCCGTTGATGTCCCGGTACGTCCGTCCCTTCCCCGGAGGTCCCCGCATGTCCCCCACTCCCGGTCCGTCGACATCCCGAGGAGTACCGCCGCACGACGAGGAGAAGCGGCTGCGCGAGCTCGGCTACCGGCCGGTGCTCGCCCGCCGCATGGGCGGCTTCGGCAACTTCGCGATCAGCTTCTCGGTGATCTCGATCCTGTCCGGCTGCATGACCCTGTACGGCTTCGGCATGGGGGCGGGCGGCCCCGCCGTGATGCTGTGGGGCTGGGCGGGCGTCGGCCTGTTCGTGCTGTGCGTGGGACTCGCGCTGGCGGAGGTCACCAGCGCGTATCCGACGTCCGGGGCCCTGTACTACATGGCCGACCGGCTCGGCGGGCGCCGCTGGGGCTGGTACACGGGCTGGCTGAACCTGCTCGGTCTGCTCGGCGCGATCGCCGGCATCGACTACGGCGCCGCCCTGTTCGCGGGGGCGTTCGCCAACCTCCAGTGGGGCTTCGAGCCGACGCCGGAGAAGACCATGCTGATCTTCATGGCGATCCTGCTGCTGCACGCCGTGCTGAACCTGTTCGGGGTGCGGCTGGTCAGCGTGCTCAACTCGATATCCGTCTGGTGGCACCTGGCGGGCGTCGCGCTCATCGTGGGCGCCCTGGCGATCGTCCCCGACCACCACCAGTCGCCGTCCTTCGTCTTCACCGAGTTCGTCAACGACACCGGCTGGTCCAACCCGGTCTACGTGGCCGCGATCGGCCTGCTGCTCGCCCAGTACACGTTCTCCGGCTACGACGCCTCGGCGCACCTGTCCGAGGAGACCTCCAACGCGTCGGTGTCGGCCGCGAAGGGCATCGTCCGCTCCATCTGGGTGTCGTGGCTCGCGGGCTTCGTGCTGCTCGCCGGTCTCACCTTCGCCATCCAGGACTACGACGCCACGCGGGCCACCGAGACCGGGGTGCCGCCCGCGCAGATCCTCCTCGACGGCCTGGGCACGGACGGCGCGAGCGCGCTGCTGCTCGTGGTGATCGTGGCCCAGCTGTTCTGCGGCAACGCCGAGGTCGCCGCGGCCAGCCGCATGGTGTTCGCGTTCAGCCGGGACAAGGCCCTGCCGGGTTCCGCACTGTGGCGCAAGGTCAGCGACCGCACTCAGACCCCGGTCGCGGCGGTGTGGCTGTCGGTGGTGGTCGCCGGTCTGCTCGCCCTGCCCTCCCTGTACTCGGCGACCGCGTACGGCGCGGTGACGGCCATCAACGTGATCGGCATCACCCCGGCGTACGCCATTCCCGTGCTGCTGCGGCTGCGCGCGGGGGATCGTTTTCAGCCGGGTCCGTGGAGCCTGGGCCGGTGGAGCAAGCCGATCGGATGGGTTGCTGTGGTGTGGGTGGCCTGTGTGACGGTCCTGTTCTGCCTGCCGCAGTCCTCGCCGGTCACGGTGGACACGATGAACTACGCGTCCGTGGCCCTCGCCGTCGTCCTGCTCCTGGCCACGGTGTGGTGGTTCGTCGCCCGCCGCTCGTACGGAACGCCCACCACGGCCGCGTACTCCGACCGGGAACAGGCCGAACTGTCCGAGGGAATCGTCTGAAACACCGCGATCCGGCACCGCTCCAGGTACGAACTCCTGTACCCGATGCGGCAGGATGAGCGGTCGCGTCGGCCCTGGGGGGTTTCCTGGCCGACGCGGCCTCTCATCCCGGAATCGAACAGGTGGCAACGTGACGCAACTTCACATCCGGCCGTCGGCGAAGGCCTTCGCCGCAGGACTGCTCTGCGGAGGTGACCGGTGAAGCGGGACCTCACCATGGACGACCTGGTGATCGCCGGCATCGCGGTGATCGCGGGCCTGCTGGCGGCGTTCCTGCTGCGGATGCTGCTGCGCTGGCTGGGCAAGCACGCCGACCGCACCCGCTGGAGCGGCGACGACGTCATCGTGGACGCGCTGCGGACCGCGGTCCCGTGGGCCGCGATTGCGGGCGGCGCGGCCTCCGCGGCGGCGGCGCTGCCGCTGACCGCGACGGTCCAGCACAACGTCAACCAGGTGCTGACCGTCCTGCTGATCTTCGTCGTGACGGTGGCCGTGGCCCGGGTCGTCGCCGGCCTGATGCGGTCGGTCACCCAGTCCCGCCCCGGCGTCGCCGGATCGGCCACGATCTTCGTCAACATCACCCGGGTACTGATCCTGGCGATCGGCTTCCTGGTGGTGCTCCAGACGCTGGGCATCTCCATAGCGCCGATGCTCACCGCGCTGGGCGTCGGCGGTCTGGCGGTCGCGCTGGCCCTCCAGGACACCCTCGCCAACCTCTTCGCGGGCATCCACATCCTCGCCTCCAAGACCGTGCAGCCCGGCGACTACATCCGGCTGAGCAGCGGCGAGGAGGGCTACGTCGAGGACATCAACTGGCGGCAGACCACGGTCCGCTCGCTCTCCAACAACCTGGTCGTCATCCCCAACGGGGAGCTCGCGAAGACGAACATGACCAACTTCATGCGTCCCGAGCAGCAGTTGACCATCCTGGTGCAGGCGGGGGTCGCCTACGACAGCGACCTGGAGCAGGTCGAGCGGGTGACCATCGAGGTCGTCGCCGAGGTGATGACCGAGATCACCGGCGCGCTCCCCGAGCACGAGCCGCTGGTCCGTTTCCACACCTTCGGCGACTCCCGGATCGGCTTCACGGTGATCCTGGGCGTCGGCGAGTTCAGCGACCAGTACCGGATCAAGCACGAGTTCATCAAGCGCCTGCACAGGCGCTACCGCGCCGAGGGCATCCGCATCCCGGCGCCGGCCCGGACGGTGGCGTTGCAGCAGGGCGCGGTGGTGATCCCGCAGCAGCGCGGCGCGGAGCTCGAGCCGGACGAAGTCCCCTCCGCCCGGCTCGACTGACCGCCCGGCTCGACTGACCGCCTGCCTCGGCTGACCCCTTACAGGGTGGCCGAGTTGTCGTGGTAGTGCCCGCCCGTCCGGCTCTCCGGCTGCCGCAGCGACGAGCTCACCGGCGTGACCGTCCAGTCCGGGTGGCCGGGCATCCGCGGGTTCTTCGTGCCGTACAGCCAGTCCCGCAGGAAGCCGGACTGGTCCTGCCCGGAGACCTCCGAGGCGACGGCGATGTAGTCCTCCGTGGACGCGGACGAGTTGCGGTACCGCTCCAGGAAGGTCCGCTCGACGGCGTGGAAGACGTCCTCGCCGACGGCCTGCCGGAGCGCGTAGAGGACCAGGACGCCGCCCAGGTAGCGCTGGCTGTCGAAGAGGTTCGCCTCGTTGGGCGACGCGACCGGCCCGGAGGTCCTGCGCCACTGGTCGCCGCGCGCGTACGTGTCCTTCATCCGGGCTTCCATGGTGGTCAGGCCCAGTGAGTCGGCCCAGCCGCGCTCGTAGCGGTACAGCAGTCCGTAGAAGTCGGCGTGACCCTCGTTCAGCCACAGGTCGGCCCAGGTGGCGGGGCTGACGCTGTTGCCGAAGTAGGAGTGGACCAGCTCGTGCATCATGTGCGAGCCGATCCTCGACTCCTCCTGGAGCAGGTAGTTCGGCTTGTAAAGGGTGAGCGTCTGGGTCTCCAGGCCCGTGAAGTCGAAGGCGGCCGGGTCGTCGGAGTTGCAGGGCAGCAGGCCGTACGTCTCGAAGGGGTACGCCCCCAGGCGCTGCTCGATCCACTCGACGAGCCGGGGGGTGAGCGCGAGGGCGGGCTCCAGGGCGGCGGCGCGGGCGACCGGCACGACGTCCCGGAGCGGGAGGCCGTGCGGGCCCTGCCGGTCCTTGACCAGGTAGTCGCCGACGGTGATCTGCACCAGCTCGGTGGCGATCGGCGAGCGGGACCGGTAGGTGTACGCGGTCCGGTCGCCGTCGAGGCTCTCGGTGCGGACGAGCGCGCCCGTGGCGACGCCGCGCAGACCGCTGGGCACGGTGAGGCGGAAGGTGAATCCGGCCTTGTCCGCCGGGTGGTCGTTGCAGGGGAAGACGGTGTGCGCGGAGTTCGGCTGGGGGCACACCGCGAAGCCGTCCGGGGTGGCGACCCAGGCGGTGTGCGCGAGCTCCCGGCGCGGGTCGGCCGTGTACTCCACGCAGACGGTGACGGGCGCGTTCGCCGGCAGCGGGCGCGCCGGCGTGATCCGCAGCTTCTCCTCCACCTGCTCGTACGTGGCCGGGCCGCCAGCGACACGGACCGTGCGTATGTCCAGGCCGAGGGCGTCGAGGGAGAGGCGGGTCAGGGCCTGGGTGGTGAGGATCCGCAGGGTCGCCGTCGCGTCGACGAGCTGTGTCGTCGCGTCGTAGGCCAGGTCGAGGTGGTAGGCCGAGACGCGGTAGCCGTCGTTGCCGAGGCTCGGGAAGACAGGGTCGCCGAGGGTCTCGGGGCCCGGGGTGCCGGTCTCCTTCGGGGCCGCGTGGGCCAAGGGGGCCGTGGTCAGGGCCGCGGCCGTGCCGATCAGGGCGGTGGCCGGGGCCGTCACTCTGGTGCGATATCTCATGGTCAGCTTTCGCTCGGGCAACCGGGTGGTCAGGACCGGCCGCCGCATCCGATGGGTGATCGTGGGTGATCACCCTCCATGACCGCATGATCGAAAGCATCGGTTGCCTGGGAGCGGATATTTCTCACCGGACCGCACGACTGCGCGGACCCCTGTCGAGCCGAGGTCGATCAGGAGATATCTTGATGTCGAGCAATGTTGCAGACGTGGAGCGGAGCACCCGGTGACTGACTCGACCATCATCTATACGCACACTGACGAGGCCCCGGCCCTGGCGACGTATTCCTTCCTGCCGGTGGTCCAGGCGTACGCCTCGCAGGCGGGTGTCGCCGTCGAAACCCGCGACATCTCCCTCGCCGGGCGCATCATCGCGCTGTTCCCGGAGTACCTGGAGGAGGGGCAGCGCATCGCGGACGCCCTCGCGGAGCTCGGCGAGCTCGCCAAGACGCCCGAGGCCAACATCATCAAGCTGCCGAACATCTCGGCGTCGATCCCGCAGCTCAAGGCCGCGATCGCCGAGCTGCAGAGCCAGGGCTACGCGCTGCCGGCCTACCCGGACGACCCGAAGACCGACGAGGAGCGGGACATCCAGGCCCGCTACGACAAGGTCAAGGGCTCCGCGGTCAACCCGGTCCTGCGTGAGGGCAACTCCGACCGCCGCGCCCCCGCGTCGGTCAAGAACTACGCCAAGAACCACCCGCACCGCATGGGCGCCTGGTCCGCCGAGTCCAAGACGAACGTGGCGACCATGGGCGTCGACGACTTCCGCTCCACCGAGAAGTCCGCCGTGATCTCCGAGGCGGGCTCCCTGAAGATCGAGCTGGTCGGCGACGACGGCTCCACCAAAGTCCTGCGCAAGTCGGTACCGGTCCTCAAGGACGAGGTCGTCGACGCGTCCGTCATGCACGTCGCGCCGCTGCGCGAGTTCCTCACCGCGCAGATCGCCCGGGCCAAGGCGGAGGGCGTGCTGTTCTCCGTGCACCTCAAGGCCACGATGATGAAGGTCTCCGACCCGATCATCTTCGGTCACGTGGTGCGCGCCTTCTTCCCGAAGACGTTCGCGAAGTACGGCGAGGCCCTCGCCGCGGCCGGCCTGACCCCGAACGACGGTCTGGGCGGCATCTACAAGGGCCTGGAGGGCCTGCCCGAGGGCGCCGAGATCAAGGCCTCCTTCGACGCCGAGCTCGCCGAGGGCCCGGAACTGGCCATGGTCGACTCCGACAAGGGCATCTCCAACCTGCACGTGCCGTCCGACGTGATCGTCGACGCCTCGATGCCGGCCATGATCCGCACCTCCGGCCACATGTGGGGCCCGGACGGCCAGGAGGCCGACACCCTCGCGGTCCTGCCGGACTCCAGCTACTCCGGCGTGTACCAGGCCGTGCTCGACGACTGCCGCGCCAACGGCGCCTACGACCCGTCGACGATGGGCTCGGTCCCGAACGTCGGCCTCATGGCGCAGAAGGCCGAGGAGTACGGCAGCCACGACAAGACCTTCGAGATCCCCACCACCGGCACGGTCCGCCTCGTCGACCAGGCCGGCAACGTCGTGATCGAGCAGACGGTCTCCGCCGGTGACATCTTCCGCGCCTGCCAGACCAAGGATGCCCCGATCAAGGACTGGGTGAAGCTGGCCGTCACCCGCGCCCGCGCCACCGGCAACCCGGCGGTGTTCTGGCTGGACGAGACCCGCGCCCACGACGCCAACCTGATCGCCAAGGTCAAGGCGTACCTGACGGAGCACGACACCGAGGGTCTGGACATCCGGATCCTGAACCCGGTCGAGGCGACCAAGCTGTCGGTGGAGCGGATCCGCCGCGGCGAGGACACCATCTCGGTCACCGGCAACGTGCTGCGCGACTACCTCACCGACCTGTTCCCGATCCTGGAGCTGGGCACCAGCGCCAAGATGCTGTCGGTCGTCCCGCTGATGGCGGGCGGCGGCCTGTTCGAGACGGGCGCCGGCGGCTCCGCGCCGAAGCACGTCCAGCAGCTGGTCAAGGAGAACTACCTGCGCTGGGACTCCCTCGGTGAGTTCTTCGCGCTGGTCCCGTCCCTGGAGCAGTACGCCGACTTCACGGGCAACTCCCGCGCCAAGGTCCTCGCCGACACCCTCGACCGCGCCACGGCGACCTTCCTCAACGAGGACAAGTCGCCGACCCGTCGCGTCGGCGGCATCGACAACCGCGGCAGCCACTTCTTCCTGTCCCTGTACTGGGCGCAGGAGCTGGCCAAGCAGACCGACGACGCGGACCTGGCGAAGGCCTTCGCGGCGCTCGCCGAGACCCTTGCGGCGAACGAGCAGAAGATCATCGACGAGCTGAACGCCGTCCAGGGCAAGCCGGCCGACATCGGCGGCTACTACCAGCCCGACCCGGCCAAGGCCGCCGCGGTCATGCGCCCGTCCACCACGTGGAACGAGGCCCTCGCGTCCCTGAGCTGACGCGACGGCCCAAGACAGGCCCGTACCTGACTCCGCCCCGGCCGGCAGCCGCCCGGCCGGGGCGGAGCCGTGTCTCACCAGTCCCGGGTGGCGATCAGCGCCTCCACGTCCGCGTCCGAAAAGCCGTAGGCCTGTGCCACGAACCAGAAGTCCTCGGCTATCTCCTCGCGGGCCACCGTCTCGATGTCGCTGTCGGCCTCCTCGAAGGCGGCCTGCAGGTCGTTGAACTCCTCGGTGGCCGCCTGGGTCAGGGCGTACAGCGCCAACAGGTCGGCGGGCCACTCGGCCTCGATGCGCTCGCACAGCCGCAGCAGGATCTCCCTGCCCCGGTCCACCACGCGGTCGGGGTAGTAGTCGTCCTGGTAGAGCCCCTTGAGAAACGGGTGTGCGGTCACCTGCTGGTTGCTGACGGGCATGCTGCGCCCCGCCCTTCCTCGACGTTCCGATGTGGCACCTTGATCGTGAACCACGCCACTGACAACGCCCCCCGGGAGCCGCCTCATGACCTCCGCCGCACCGTCCTTCGAGCTGCTGCCCGGCGCGGCGGACTCCCCGGTGATCCTTCATGTGCCGCACTCGGCGCGGGAGATACCGCCTGCGGTGCGGGCGGGGATCGTGCTGGACGACGCGGAGCTGGAGCGGGAGCTCGACCACATCACCGACGCGCACACCGCGGAGATCGCCGCCGAGGCCTCCCAGTTGTCCTCGGTGGTTCCCTGGCGGTTCGTCAACCGGCTCTCGCGGCTGGTCGTGGACCCGGAACGGTTCCCGGACGAGCGGGAGGAGATGCTCGCCGTGGGGATGGGCGCCGTGTACACGCGGACGACGCATCGCGCACCGCTGCGGCCCGCGGACACCGACCCGGAGCCGTTGATCGCGCGGTACTTCCGGCCGTACGCACGGGCGATGACGGCGGCCGTGGCCGAGCGGCTCGCGGCCGCCGGACGGGCCGTGATCATCGATGTGCACTCCTATCCCACCCGCGCCCTGCCCTACGAGCTGCACGGCGAGGGGCCGCGGCCGCCGGTCTGTCTGGGCACCGACTCCTTCCACACACCGCCCGAACTGCTCGCCGCCGCACGGGAGGCGTTCGCGGAGTGCGGGGAGATCGGGCTCGACAGCCCGTTCGGCGGGGCGTACGTGCCGCTGGAGTTCTACGGGACGGAGCGGAGGGTGAGCGCGTTGATGGTGGAGATCCGCCGGGACACCTACATGAGCGAGCCGGGCGGCCCGGCCGGCCCTGGGCTGACGCGTCTTGCGCAAGCCCTGGCCTGCCTCGTCGACGCCCTGACCGGCTGACCCCCTGAACTACCCCGGCACAAAAGGCGGACGGACAGACGGGCCGCGGAGGCGGGCCAGGGCGGGCGCCGGACCGACCCCTCACGCGCCCGCCCTGGCCCGCCTCCTCGACGCCCTGACCGGCTGACCCCCGCTGGACCACCCCGGAGGGAAAGGCGGACGGGCGGTGGTGAGGATGGGGCACGACCGAGGAGACCACGGCGCCGACCGGGCAGGTGCCGCCGCCGGTACAGGGCCGGCCGAGTGCGGCCTGGAGGGGACGGAGTTCGACGCGGCCTCGTGGACCTCATGGGCAAGGGCCCTCTGCCCCCTCCCGCACCGGCGCCGTCGTCGCCCGGCTGCAGACCGGGCTGCTGGTCGGCACACTGCTCGACCGGATGCCCGGGCTGCGGCTCGCGGTCACCGCCGGCCAGGTCATCCGGCGCCGGAAGGCGATGATCCGCGGGCCCCGCCCGTCCCCGTGGTGCGAAGGGGCCGCCGGCTCAGGCCCGCAGCCACTCCGTGACCACCACCTCCCCGCCGGCCCGCAGCCGCAGTGCGAAGGGCCCGGCGGGGGCCACGTCGGAGGTGAAGCGCCCCATGTCGTCGGCCGTGAGCGAGGCGCCGGTGCGGGGTCCGCTGAGCACCTCGATGCCGGCCGGCTGCGGGGGCAGTACCTGTCCCATGAGGCCCTGTGCCGTCACCTCGACGTCGACCGTCACGTCACCGGTGTGAAAGGTCAGCATCCGCGGCGAATCCGTCGCTCCTCTGACCGGGATCGCGTCGACCAGCGAATCGAAGGTCAGCTCGGCGAGCCGGGCGTCGAGGTCGTGCAGCGCGTAGGCCTCGACGGCGAGTTGCCGCAGCTCGGCCGGCACCGGGTCCAGGATGCCGGCCGCCAGGCGCAGATCGTCCAGGAGACTGTCGTCGAACCCGGCGTCCGGTCCGTCGCCGAACTCCTCGTCGCCGATGCCTTCGTCGGCGAAGGAGCCACCATTCAGGTCGTTCAGATCACTCATGTCGTTCATGTCGTTCATGTCGTTCACAACGCTCCCCGTGCGTCGAGTCGGGCCCGCAGGCGGCGCAGACAGCGCTGGCGCAACGGCCCGATACTGCCCACCGCGATCCCCAGTGCGCCGGACACCTCCTGGTAGCTCGGCGGCGGCGAGGCCATCAGCACCCGCAGCAACTGCCGGCACCGGTCGCCGAGTTCCTCGAACTCCTGCCACACCCGCCGGATCCGCTCGGTCTCGGCGGCGGCTTCCTCCGAATCGAGGAACGACTGCTCCGGCGTACGGTCCTCGCTGATCCGGTCCAGGACCTGCGGGTCGTCCGTCGGCATCAGCCGCCTTAAGCTCTTGAGCACCTTCAGGCACTCGTGCCGCGCGGTGCTGGCCAGCCAGGAGCCCGCCTTCTCCGGTTCGCGGATCCGGCCCAGATGCTGGGCGAAGCGGAACCACACGGTCTGGTACACCTCGTGCGCGTCGGCGTCGGACAGCCGATGCGCGCGCACCACGGACCACACCAGCGGGCTCAGCCCTTCCACCAGCGCCTTCCAGGCCGCCGCGTCGCCGTCGACGGCGGACTGGACGAGCGCGCCGACCTCTGCACGGTCCACGGTCCCACCCCTCGTGTACGGCAAGTCATCGTACGCCGTGGAGTGGACGGTTCCGGCCGTCATGCGCCCGCCGGCGGCTGCCCGCCCGGGACCGGCCGCCAGGTGGCCGGCCGCAGAGCCGGCACGTGCGCCCCGCGCACCTCCGCGAACTCGGTGTTGGAGGCGAGCAGTTGCTGCCGGGCGACGCGGGGGTCGGTCTCCTTGTGGGCGGTCATGTGGGCGGCGATCAGACCCGCGACGACCGGGGTGGCGAAGGAGGTGCCGCTCCACTGCGCGAGCCCCTCGAACGTCACCTGGTCGGGCGTGACGGTGTCGCCCTCCTCGCTCAGCACACCGGTGTGCTGCGGGGACTGACAGGTGCAGGCGTAGGTGAAGCCGTAGCGGCAGTCGTCGTACGTGGAGTGCTGGTACACGTACGGCACGGGTGCGTCGAAGCCGGTGAGGGGGCTGGTGAGGCGCTCGCCGGGGGCGTAGGCGTTCACCCAGGCGCCGTGGTTGCTGAAGCAGGCGCCGTGCTCGCCGTCGCCGCGCAGCGCGCCGACCGACAGGACGGCGTCGTGGTAGTCGGGCAGCGAGGCGTAGGCGGCGGGCCAGAAGGGCGTGGCGCTGGCGTTGTTGCCGGCCGCCGCGACCAGCAGGGTGCGCTGCTGCCGGAGTTCCGTCATGAAGGCGTCGATGCCGAGCAGGCCGTCGGTGCGGCCGTTGGAGGTGCCGGCGGAGAGGCTGATGATGTCGGGCCAGCCGTGCTGTTCGACGGCGTCGAAGAGCCGCTCGCCGAACTCCGACTCCAGGATGGCGCCGGCGTCGGTGAGGCTGCTCAGCACGGTGATGTCGGTGTTGGGGGCGACGGCCGCGACGAGGCCCGCGATGAAGGTGCCGTGGCCGATGTACTGCAGGAGGTTGCCCTGGCTGTCGGTCTCTGTGCCGTGCAGGTCGCCCTGGACGTGGGCGAGCAGGGAACCCGCCGCCGGGTAGTCGTGCGTGAGGCCGTTGTCGATGACGAGGACGCCGACGGCGGTGTCCGGGTCGTGGCCGGCCTCGGCCGGGGCCGGGTTGGTGCCCTGCGCGCGGGGGGCGGGCACGGGCTCGTCGCCGGGGCAGGAGTTGACCGCGATCGACACCACGTGGTTGCGGCTGACCAGCCGGCGTCCGGCGCGTCCCTCGGGCGCGCGCAGGGCGCGCAGGGCGTTGGCGACGGCCGGGTCGCCGCGCCGGTCGCCCTGGCCGGGGTCGCCGACCCGGATACGGGTGATGCCCGAGCGGTTGGTCTCGGGGCTCGCCCGCCGCACGTGCTCGGGGGTCAGGTCGGGCGCCTCGGTGAAGTGGGCGCGCACGCTGTCCTCGACGAGCCGTGCCTCCTCGCCGTCGCGGGCGAGGATCACGCCCTTCTCGTAGACGAACTCGGCCGAGTCGTCCGGGCCCAGGGCCAGCGGAACGTCGGGCATGGAGCGTTGGATCTGGTCGAACTGCTCGCGGAAACGCTGTGGTGCCATGGCATGTCCTCCCGTTGAGGCGGCGGGTCGTCAGTCAGAGCCGCCACCGCGCTGCTTGATACAGCACCAAACTCGTGTGGCATGCAACCGGGGCCACTACCATCCATGGGGTGACAGCGGGAAGCGACTCGGTTCTCGAACTGCTGCCGATGGTGTTCGCCGCACCGAACGAGGCTCTCGCACGGGCGCAGGCCGTGCTCGACTCAGACCCGTCTCCGTGGTGTGCCTCTGTCGCCCACCAGGTGATCGGGATCTGGCAGCGGGACTGGGGCGATCTGAAGATCGCGCTGCACCACCTGCGCCTGGCCCGCGATCTGGCGGTGCGCGCGGAGTCTCCCGACCGGGAGGCGGACGTCCTGGCCGCCCTCGGTGTGGCCCTGGTGCATGCGGGCCGTACCCGGGAGGGCCTGAAGGCGCTGGAGCGGGGTGTCGCGGTGAGCAGCGGGCACACCCGCGCGCGGGTCCTGTTCCGGCGGGCCTACGCCTCGTGGGTGCTGGGGCATCACAGGGAGGCGCTGGAGGACGTACGCCGGTCGGTCCCCGTACTGCGGCAGGCGGACGACGTCATCTGGACGGCGCGCGCGCTGACCCTGCGCGCGACAGTGCATCTCGCGCTCGGCACGGTGGACCGCGCGGAGGCCGACTTCACCGCCGCCGAGGCGCTGTGGGACACCACCGGCCAGGAGCACGACAAGGCGGACGCGGTGGAGAGCCGGGGACTTGCCGCGTTCCGGTCGGGCGACATCCCGGCGGCGCTGCGGCTGCTCGACGAGGCCGAGGAGCGGTACGCCAAACTCGGCACGCCGACCTTCATGCTCAACATCCGGCGCTGCGAGGTCCTGATGGCGGCCGGGCTCGCCCCGGAGGCGCTGGCCGAGGCGGACGCGGCGATCGCGGTCCTGGACGGCATCGGCGGGCAGTCCACCCGCAAGGCCGAGCTGCTGCTGGCCGCCGCGCGGGCGGCCCGGTCGGCCGGTGATCCGCATACGGCGATCGCGCGCGCGGACATGGCCGTACGGCTGTTCGCCGGGCAGCGGCGCACCTGGTGGGAGACGCACGCCCGGCTGGTGCTGATCGAGGCGCGGGTCGCCGCCGGGCGCGGCTCGGGGCGGCTGGTCGCGGACGCCGCCGCGGTGGCCGACCGGCTGGCCTCCTTCGGCGCACCGGCCGCTCCGGAGGCCTCGCTGCTCGCCGGGCGGATCGCTCTCGGCCTCGGCTGGACGGCCGACGCCGAACGGCACTTGACGGTCGCCGCCCGCAGCAGGCACAGCGGTCCGCCGCTGGCGCGGATGACGGGCTGGGCGGCACAGGCGCTGTGGGCCCGGGCCGCCGGTTCGAGCCGGGGTGTCCTGGAGGCCTGCCGGCGCGGCCTCGACGTGCTGGACGATCACCGGACCACGCTCGGCGCCTCGGAGCTGCGGGCCCGGGCCACCGCGCAGGGCGCTGAACTCGCCGCGCTGGCCCAGCAGGCCAGTCTCGACTCGGGCGGCCCGCGGCGGCTGCTGGTGTGGAGCGAACGCTGGCGGGCCACCGTCCTGTCCGCGCCGCCGACCCGGCCCCCGGCCGACCCCGCCCTGCTCAGCGGCATGACCGCCTTCCGGGAGATCGCCGCCCGCGCCGAGGCCGCCCGGATGGAGGGCCGTCCGGTTCCCGCACTGGAGCGTGAACAGCGGCGGCTGGAGCGGGAGATCCGCTCCCGGACCCTGCACATCCGGGGCGACGCACCGGGCGACGGCGACCGGTTCGACCCCGCCCGGCTGCTGGAACGCCTGGGGGACGACGTACGGCTCGTGGAACTTGCCGTGCTCGACGGGCGGGTGCAGGTGCTGCTGTGCGGGCGGGGGCGGGTGCGGCGGTTCGAGGCCGGGCTGCTGGCCGAGGCGGAGACCGAGGCCGAGCATGTGCAGGCCGGGTTGCGGCGGCTGGCCCATCCGGGGGCGGAGGCCCGGCTTCCGGTGGTGGAGGCCGCGGGGCGCCGCCTGGAGGAGCTGCTGTTCGGTCCGGCGGCCGCGCATCTGGGCACGGGCCCGGTCGTGGTGGTGCCGCCGGGACGGCTGCACCGGGTGCCGTGGGCGTTGCTGCCGTCGCTGCGGGAGCGGGTGTTCAGCGTGTCGCCGTCGGCGAGCAGCTGGCTGCGCGCCCGGGAGACGGCACCGCCGCCGGGCGGCCGCCAAGTGCTGGTGAGGGGGCCCGGGTTGGCGACCGGCGGCGCCGAAGTACCCGAACTGGCCGACCGGTACGGCGGATCGACCGTGCTCGAGCACGAGGAGGCCCGTGTTCCCAAGGTCTTGGAGGAGCTGGACGGCTCGGCACTGGCCCATATCGCCGCGCACGGCACCTTCCGCGCGGACAGCCCCCTGTTCTCGTCGCTGCGGATGGCCGACGGTCCGCTCATCGTGCACGACTTCGAACGCCTGGACCGCAGCCCGTACCGGATCATCCTCTCCTGCTGCGACACCGCCCGGTTCGCGTCCGTCGGCGCCGACGAGCTGCTCGGCCTGGTCACCGCGCTGCTGCCGCTGGGCACGGCGGGGGTGGTGGCGTGCAGTGCGCCCGTCAACGACGCCGCGGTGGTGCCGCTGATGCTCGCCCTGCACAAGGGGCTCAGCGCGGGGCTGTCCCTGGCGGAGGCCCTGCGCGACGCCCGTGCCGCGGTGCCGGGTGACGCGACCCATCAGGCGACGGGGTGGGCGTTCTCGGCGTTCGGGGCGGCCTGAACCTGTGCGGGTGGCGGCCTGATCCGGTGCGTGGGGCCGTCTGATCCTGTGCGTGTGGCGGCCTGACCCCTCCCCCGATGACGGGGGTCAGACCGCCGGTCCGGTGGGTGCGGCTCAGGCCGGCTGCGCCTGCGGCAGTTCGACGAGCCACGGCAGCGCGCCGCGGTCGCTCGCGCCGAGGCGGACGTACGCGCTGTAGAGGTGATTGCCGACGGTACGGATCGACAGGGTGAGCTTCTCGGCGATCTGCCGGTTGCTCAGGCCGGCGGCGGCGAGCGTGACGATCTGCCGCTGCCTGGCGGTCAGTTCGCCGAGGACCAGGCCGGACAGCGCCGGGGTGCGGGCGCCCTGGCAGCGGCGGGCGAGGGCGACGGCACGGGTACGTGAGGTGCGGGCGGCGCGCGGATCGCGGTGGGCGCGTACGGCCTGGGCGTGCGCCTCGGCCGCGAACAGCAGGAAGCCGCGCTCCTCCAGCTCCTGGGCCGCCCGGTCCAGCGCGGGACCGTCGCCGCGGGCGAGCGCGTCGGCGTGCCCGCGGAAGACGCCGGACAGCCGGCCGCCGGCCGCCTCGGGGACACCGAGCCGGACGGCGTCGTACCCGTCGTCGGTGATCGCCGCCACGGCCCCGTCGAGGTCGCCGCCCGCCGCCGCCAGCCAGGTGGCCGCCCCACCCCCGTGAGGGCGGCCACCCAGGATCTCGTGCGCGGTCGTCGCGTCGCCCGACTGGGCGACGGCGAGGGCGAGTTCGCTGCGGCAGGACACCCGGTCGCCGGGCCCCCGCAAGCCCTCCCGCGCCCAGGCCGCCGCCTCGCGCAGTTCTCCCCGCAGCCGCGAGAACCGCGCGCGGACGGCCGCGTATCCGGCCGGCACCGAGGCGCCCTCGTCCAGCAGCCACTCCCCCACCGGTGCCGGGATCGCCCGTACGTCCGCCCGCTCGATGCCCCTGGTCAGTGCCGCGGACTCGGCGGCCAGGGCGGCCCCGCAGCTGTCCGGCGTGCGGGACAGCCGCCGGGCCCGCAGCCGTCCGGCCGCCGCGCGCAGGACCGGGCCGTACAGGGGGTGGGCGAGGCGCACCGCACCGTGGTCGTCGACGAGGACCAGGCCGTCGGCCTCCAGGTGTTCGAGGGGACGCAGGTCGAGGTCGTCGAGGTGGAGCGGGAGGGGCTCGGCGAAGGCCAGCCGTTCGAGGGTCTCGCGCTCGTCGGGGTCGGTGCGGTCCAGGAGGTGCGCGGTGCGTTCGCGGACGGTCGCCGTGACCGGCACCGGGCCGCGCCAGGCCCACTCGCCCGAGGAACCCGGGACGGGAGCCAGCAGCCCGCGCACGGCGCCCAGCAGGTCGCGCAGCAGCCGCAGGTCGCCCTGGCACAGGCGGTACAGGCGGTCGACGGTGAGCGGCTCCAGGCCCTCACCGGCGCCCGCGGCGAGCAGCTGGGTCGTCTCCTCACGCGGCAGCGGCTCCAGGGCGAGGCGCGGCAGCAGCTCCCCGGTCCACAGCCGGGAGATGGCGCCGGGCACCGGGGCGCCCTCGGTGGCGACGACGAGGAGGCGGGTGCGGCCGTGCACGGCCAGCTGGTGGACCAGGGCGGCCGAGGCGTCGTCGAGCAGATGGGCGTCGTCGACCAGCAGCAGCCGGGTGCCGGACAGGAGTTGGACGGCGCGGTGCAGGGAGACGGACTCGGGGAGCAGGTGCGCGAACGCGGCGAAGGGGAGCTGCCGGGTCTCGGGCGTCCCGGCGACCTTGGCGCAGTCGGTGCCGCGGACCGCCTCGGTGGCGAGGCGGGTCTTGCCGCTGCCCGCCGGACCGGTCACCACGATGCCGTGGCGGGCGGCGGTCAGGGCCCTGCGAACCAGGTCGAGTTCATCCTCCCGGCCGGTGAACGGCCAGGGCAGCTCCAGCGTCTTCGCGTCCCGTTCGAAAATCGTCACGACAGCAAGAGCCGCCATACTCACGCCTGATACAGGGGGACTTGAGTAGCCCCCGACTCAGGCGCCCCGGGGCGGCCCGGGGCAGTCTGTTCGCCATGACCGCACGCTACTGCTCACTCGCGCAGCAGCCCGCCCCGGCTTTCACTCCGGGACTGGCCGCCGAGCGGCACAGTGCGCTCATCGCGGGCGGCCGGATGTGGGCCAACCAGACCGTGCTGCACTACTACTTCTTCGACGACGACACCGACGGCTCCGTCATTCCCGTGCCGGGATCCGGCGCGACCAGGCGGGTGTCGTGGGTCGGCGCCAAGGAGCAGCGGGACGTCGTACGCGAGTGCTTCCGTGAGTGGCAGGACCTCGGCATCGGCGTCCGGTTCACTGAGGTCGAGGACCGTTCGGAGGCCGAGCTGCGGATCGGGTTCCAGCTCGGCGACGGCTCCTGGTCGACCGTCGGCAAGGACGCCCTCCGGGTCGGTCTGCACGACCGCACCATGAACTTCGGCTGGGACCTGACCGCGCCCGGGGAGCGCGGGACGGCCCTGCACGAGATCGGGCACGGGCTCGGCATGCTGCACGAGCACCAGAGCCCGTTCGCCGGCATCCACTGGGACGACGAGGCCGTCTACGCCGATCTGGCGGGCCCGCCGAACTTCTGGAGCCGGGACCGGACGTTCTTCAACATCCTGCGCAAGCTGGACCCGCGGGAGGTGAACGGCTCGGTCTGGGACCCGCAGTCGATCATGGAGTATCCCTTCGAGGCGGGGCTGATCCTGGAGCCTGAGCAGTACCGTGCGGGCCTCAACCCGCCCGGCACGCTCTCCGCCGCCGACAAGGAGTACGTCCTGCGCTGGTACCCGTCGGCCGAGGCCCGGCCGGCGCCCGCACTGGTGCCCTTCCGTTCGGCGCCGCTCGGGCTCGCCCCGGGCGAGCAGGCCGACTTCGTCATCGAGCCGCCGGAGACCCGCGAGTACACCGTGGGCACCTTCGGGGAGAGCGACGCCCTGGTGGTGCTCTTCGAGGAGCGGGACCAGGAGCCCCGCTACCTCACCGGTGAGGACGACGGGGGCACCCCGCGCAACGCCACGATCAAGGCCCGTCTCGTCAAGGGCCGCCGATACTTCGTCCGTGTGCGCCTGTACTCCAGCTGGGGTTCGGGGGAAACAGCGGTCATGTGCTGGTGACAGCACATGCGGGCCGCACACGGGCGATGCTGGGCCACTGTCCGGCGCCGGGGGAGCGGTCAGGGGGCAATGTCACCTTCGGGGGAGGGTGACATTGCCCCCCGACCCACGCCACTTCCGTCAGCCGCCGAGCTCCGCATGCATCTCGGGATCCCGTACGGATGGCAGGTCCCGGGTGAAGACGACACGAGGCCGGCCCGGGCCGTCGTAGTCCTCCACGACGCGGGCGTCGAAGCCCAGGCTGCCGTGGAAGGCGACGGAACCCTCGTTGGTGACCGAGGTGATCGCCTTGAGGCGGACCGCGCCCTGTCGCCGCGCGGCCTCGACGAACTCCCCGTACAGACGGCGGCCGAGGCCGGTGCCGCGTGCGTCGTCCCGGGTGGCCACGAGATGCACGTACCCGGTGTGGTCGGGTGTGACGAAGCCGATGAGGTAGCCGCGGATGCCGTCGTCGGAGCGGGCGACCAGACAGGTGGACCCGAACTCCTGCACCAGCGCCGTCAGATGCAGCGCACGGAGGTCGCGGTCACCCCAGTAGCGGGCGTGGTCCGCCAGGACCTGGTGGAGGTCCGTGACCTCGGCGGGGACGATACGAAGAGCCATGGCGTCGATCATGGCAGGGAGCCGCGCGGTGCCCGGTAGCGGGCGGCGGTGCGGCGGGCGGTCTCGGCCAACTCCTCCCGGACCTGCGACGGTTCGACGACCTCGGCGTCGGGGCCGAAGCCCAGCAGGCGGCGGCAGGCGGCGCGTGCGGAGTCGAAGTGGAGGACCAGGCGGTGCCAGCCGGCCTCCGGGTCCGGGGTCGCGCGGGCGGCGGACGTGGTGTCGCCGAGGACCTCGGGCAGGGCGGCGAGGGCGGCGGTCGTGAGGCGTACGGTGACCGGGAGTTGGTCCAGGCTTGCCTCGAAGTCGGCGGTCCAGCGGGCCCAGTGGTCCGCGAGGTCGAAGTCGGCGGGGCGGGTGAAGGGGTCGGGGAGGAGCTCCGCCGCCGCGATCCGTGACGCCCGGTGGGCGCGGATTCCACGGTCCGACCGCACGACCACGTACCAGACGCCCGCCTTCGCGACGAGCCCCAGTGGGTCGACGACCCTCGCCGTGGTCCGGCCGTCACGGTGCGCGTGGGTCAGGCGCAGGCGTCTGTCCCGCCGTACGGCATCGACGAGCACGGCGAGGTGCGGGACCGGTTCGGGCGGCCTGAACCATGCCTGTGTGTCGATGTGGAAGCGGCTCGCCGCGGTGTGCGCGCGCTCCCGGCCGCCCGCAGGCAGCGACGCCAGCAGCTTCAGCCTCGCCTGCGCCAGCGCGTCGCCCAGCGCGATCCGCTCCAGAGGGCCGCCCGTGGAGACCGCCAGCAGGGCCGTCGCCTCCTCGGCGCTGATCCCGAGCAGCGGACTGCGCCAGCCGTCCATGAGGCGGCACCCGCCGCCGGGCCCGCCGCTCGCCACCACCGGCACCCCGGCCGAGCCGAGCGCCTCCAGGTCCCGGTAGACGGTACGGACCGACACCTCCAGCTCCGCAGCGAGTTGACGGGCCGTCATCTGCCCGCGGGACTGCAGACAGAGCAGCAGTGACAGCAGTCGGTCCGCTCGCATCGGGCGCTCGCTTCCTCCCCGTATGACTGACACAGGATGTCAGTCATGGGGTCGTAGCGTCATCCGCACACAGGACACCGACCTTCAGGGAGACAGCACGTGATCACCGGATACGTCATCGGCGAGAGCCTCCGCCCCGGCGCCGTGTTCGAGCCGCGCGGACTGCGGCTGCGCAAGGTGAGCCGGGTCGATGTCGGGGCGAGCGCGACCGCCGCGCAGCCGCGGCTGTGGACGTTCGTCGAGTGGGAGACCGACGACGACCACCATGTGGGCTTGCTCGCGGACGCGCTCGCCGACGTGCTGGAGCCCGCGAACGGCTGGTACGCGGACTTCATCGCCGGGGACGAGCGGGTGGTCGCCTTCGCCGGGAAGGTGTTCCGCTACCGGCTCGGTGATGAGGCCGGCCGCGCCGAGGCGATCGCGTACGGACGGTCGGTGGGGACTCCCGAGCATCAGCTCGACTGGAAGGAGTGACCGTCCGGGTGCGCGAGGCCCAGGTGGTGGCGCAGGGTCGGGCCCTCGTACTCGGTGCGGAACACGCCCTGTTCCTGGAGCAGGGGGACGACCTGGTCGGCGAAGACGTCGAGGCCGGTCGGGGTGATGTGCGGGACGAGGATGAAGCCGTCACTGGCGTCGGACTGGACGAAGTCGTTGATGGTCTTGGCCACGGTGGCCGGGGAGCCCACGAAGTTCTGGCGGTTGCCGGTCTCGATGACCAGGTCGCGGATCGACCAGTTGTGGGCGGCGGCGAGTTCGCGCCACTCGCAGGCGGTGGCCAGCGGGTCGCGGTACATCCGCACCTGGGCGCGGCCGCGGGCGATGTGGTGCTCGCCGAGGTCCGGGTCGATGTCGGGGAGCGGGCCGTCCGGGTCGTACGAGGACAGGTCCCGGTTCCAGACGAACTCCAGGTGCTTGAGGGCGGTGGCGCCGCTGACCTGCTGGCGGCGGACGTGCCTGGCGATCTCCTCGGCCTCTTCGTCGGTGTCGCCGAGGACGAAGCTCGCGGCGGGCAGGATCTTGAGCTGGTCGTGGCTGCGGCCGTACTTGGCGAGGCGGTTCTTGACGTCCGTGTAGAAGGCCTGGCCCGCGTCGAGGGTGGCGTACCGGCTGAAGATCGCGTCGGCACTGGAGGCGGCGAACTCGCGGCCCTCCTCGGAGTCGCCGGCCTGGAAGACGACCGGCCGGCCCTGCGGGGAGCGCGGGACGTTGAACTGTCCGTGGATGTCGAAGTGTTGCCCGGTGTGCACGAAGGAGCCTGCCTTCGCGTCGCGCAGGAAGGTGCCGGTGGCCTGGTCGGCGAGGATCTCGTCGCCCTGCCAGGAGTCGAAGAGCTCGTTCGCGGTGGCCAGGAACTCCTTCGCCCGGGAGTAGCGCTCGTCCTGCGGGAGGAAGCCGCCGCGGCGGAAGTTCTCGCCGGTGAAGGCGTCCCAGGAGGTGACGACGTTCCAGGCGGAGCGGCCGCCGGAGAGGTGGTCGAGGCTCGCGAACTGGCGGGCGACCTCGTAGGGCTCGTTGAAGGTGGAGTTGATGGTGCCGGTCAGGCCGAGGTGCTCGGTGACGGCGGCGAGCGCGGCCAGGACGGTGAAGGTGTCGGGGCGGCCGACGACGTCCAGGTCGTAGATCCTGCCGCCCTGTTCGCGCAGCCGGAGTCCTTCGGCGAGGAACAGGAAGTCGAACTTGGCGCGTTCGGCGGTCCGCGCGAAGTGGGCGAAGGAGCCGAACTCGATGTGGCTGCCGGCCGCGGGGTCGCTCCAGACGGTGGTGTTGTTGACGCCGGGGAAGTGGGCGGCCAGATGGATCTGCTTCAGGGGCTTGCTCATGGGTCTGCGGTCCTTCCGGCTCAGGCGATGGGGGTCCCCCCGGGCTCGAGCGAAGCCGAGAGCCTGGGGGAGTAGCGGTTGGCGGGGCGGGCCAGGCCCAGCAGTCCGCGCAGGGTGTCGGCCTCGTAGGCCCGGCGGAAGGCGTCACGGCGCTGGAGTTCGGGGACCAGGCCGCGGGTGATCGCCGGGAGGTCGTGGCCGAGGACGGCGGGACGCAGCCGGAAGCCGGTCAGGCCCGCCGACGCTAACTCCTGCAGAAGGTCGCCGAGTTGGGCAGGCGTCCCGGTGAAGATGCGGGCGTCGCTGGTGTACGGCTCCCCCGCGAGGGCGTCGAGCCGGTCCCGGCGGGCGGCGGCCTCGGCCGGATCGTCGTCGAGGAAGACCACCAGGTCACCGAAGACGTGCAGGAGTTCGTCGGCGCGGCCGGCCGCCGCCTGCTCGGCGCGGATCTCGGCGACGATCGCGCGGGCCTGGTCGGTGTCGTGCGGAGTGACGTGGCCGACGTCGGCCGCCCGGGCCACCAGGCGGTACGGGACGGTGTCGTGCGCGAGGGCGCTGACCAGTGGCTGGCCCTGCGGCGGGCGGGGCGTGATGGAGGGACCCTTGACGCTGAAGTGCCTGCCCTCGAAGTCGATGTAGTGCAGTTTGTCGCGGTCGACGAAGCGGCCGGTGGCGACGTCCCGGATCTCCGCGTCGTCCTCCCAGCTGTCCCAGAGCCGGCGCACGACCTCCACGTAGTCGGCGGCCTCGTCGAAGAGGTCGGTCAGCAGGCCCCGGGCGCCTGGGCTGTCGTAGGCGTCGATTCGGGGGATGGTGCGGCGGCCGAAGTGCGCGGCCTCGTTCGGGCGGGCGGTGATCTGCACCCTGAGGCCCGCCCGGCCGGTGCTCACGTAGTCGAGGGTGGCGATCGCCTTGGAGATGTGGAACGGCTCGGTGTGCGTGACCACCGCGGTCGGGACCAGACCTATGTGCCGGGACAGCGGGGCGATGCGTGCCGCGATCAGCACGGCGTCCAGACGGCCGCGGACCTGGTCGGTGCGCTCGTCCGGTTCGATGGGGCGGGAGGACTGCGGGCCGAGGCCGTCCTCGATGGTCACGAAGTCGAGCAGACCGCGTTCGGCTTCCGCGACCAGGTCGGCCCAGTAGCCGGCGGTGAACAGCTCGCGGGGACGGGCCACCGGCTCGCGCCAGGAGGCCGGGTGCCAGCCGGTGCCGTCCAGGGCGACGGCGAGGTGCAGGGAGGAAGAGGGAGACGGGGACACGGGTGGGTGCCTTCCTGAAGGGTCCGTACGGGATCACCGGCCCTCATCGGGGAGGGCACGGGTGGCGGGCGACGGGTCAGGAACAACAGAGCGCGCCGGCAACGCGCTGCAGGTCGATGTGCGGCCGGGAATGGAGGAGGACACAGCGGCGCGGGTTCAGGACACGGGGGTGGGGCATGCGGGGCATGTCCTCCACCTCCGTCCGGTGCGCCGGGGTCGTCGTGCACGTGTAGTCGTGCACGTGTCGTTGTGCACATGTCGTCGTGCACGTGTAGTCGTCAGTCACAACGGCCCGGCCATGCGGTCTGTTCCGGGTCCGGCGGCTCTTCTCGAGGAACGGTCAGGCGCTTCGGCTCTCAGGGCACGGTCAGGCACTCCGACCGGCGTGGCCCGCCCAGTCCAGGATCTGTACGGCCGATCCGGCGGCCTCCAGGCCCTGGCAGTGGGCGTGGTGCCGGCGGGCGATGCCGTCGAGGTCGAGGTGGACGCCGAAGGCCGGGTGGGCGGCCAGGCGGCGGGCGTAGGCCCAGAGGACGGGGTGGTCGGCGATGCGGTGCACCACAGCGGCGTCCAGGTGGTGGCGGTGCACGGTGTCGAGTTGGACCAGGGCGACCCACAACTCGACGTCGGCGGCGGTGATCTGGTCGCGGATCAGGTACTCGCGGCCGACGAGCCACCGCTCCAGCGAACCCAGCGTCTCCAGCAACCTGTCCAGCCCCTCGCCAGGCGCCAGTTCCGGACCCACCGTCCCGGCCGCCTGTGCGGCCTGCTCGATGCCCTGTCCGCACATCCGCTCCACGGCCTCGATCTCCGACTCCGCCCCGCACGGGTACGGCGCCGTACGGCCGCCTCCGAAGTGCCGGGCCAGGTCGCGGGTGATGTCGGGCGCGTGGGTGCTGACGATCCGCCCGGACCAGTCGTCGCTGAGCACCGGTCCGACGGCCGCCCCGGCATACCGGTGCGCGCTCGCCTCGTACAGCGGGCGCAGCACGGAGTGTCCCCCGTCGGGGCCGTCGGGGACCGCGTCCAGGAAGGTGACCGGACAGGCGTCGTCGAGGCCGAGCAGGCTGTGCACGACGGCGATGCGCAGCCCGTTCGGACAGGCGGGTGCGAGATGGAGTCGGTAGCGGCGCGGCACGGCGTAGTGCCCGCTGCGCGCGTCCCGGCCGATCCTGCCCCGGAACGCGGGAGCGGGCTGGGCGGAGCGGACGGTGGCCAGCGGTGTGACGGACATGGTTCTCCCCGGGGTGAGTGCGTGGACGTACGCGCGGCGGAAGCGACGTCGGGCGGTGAGCGGGCGGCCCTCCCCTCGGGCGACGGCGACGGCAGCCGTCGGGGCGCGGAGGTGGGCCGGGCTCAGCCCAGGGGGCCGATCGCGCTGCACACTCGCAGCAGATCGATGTGACGGCGGGAGGTCAGAAGGGGTGACGGCCCGGACGTACGGCTCGCATCGGCGGTGACCGGTCCAAGGCGTCCCATGTTTCCCTACCTGTTCACTAGGATTCCTGTCTGGAGTGTCGGGCGAGCTCCGGTCGACGTCAAGAGGGTGTCCACGGGGCGGGCGTCCCCAACCGCTCCGCGCCCGCGACGGACGTGACCCTCGTTTCCACTCACCGGGACAGAACCTCGCCGCCTCCTGCGAGCCAGTCCGTCGGCGATGGGACGAAAGCGCAGTACCCCACCCAGATCTGCGACGTCACGCCGGAGATCGTCGAGCACCACGAAAGCTTCGCCAGCTGATCAGCCACCGTGTGCCCTTCGCCGAGGTCGAGCGGGCCTTCGCACTCGCGCTGACGCCGGGGGCCGCGGAGAAGGTCGTCGTCACCTTCGACGACCCGGGGTAGGCCGTGGCGGAGGACCGACGTCGGCCGTTGCTGCCGCGCGCACCGCAGGTACGCTGAGCGCGAGCTGACCGTCCTCGACGAACGGGCCCTGACCTCATGCAACTCGCCTTCACCGGCCGGGTGATCGAATGGCGCGGGCCGGCGCCGTACTACTTCCTGCCGGTGCCGGACGAGGAGTCCGCCGACATCCGTGAGGTGGCCGCGATGGCCACCTACGGCTGGGGCGTGATCCCGGTCGAGGCGAGGATCGGCGAGGTCGTCTTCGAGACGTCGCTCTTCCCCAAGGACGGCCGTTACCTGCTGCCGCTCAAGAACGCGGTGCGCAAGCCGCAAGGTCTCTCGGCAGGTGACGACGTGACCGTACGGATGACTGTCCGCCTCTAGGGTCGGCCGTGAAGCCGGTGCAATGTCACACTGCCTATCGGGTCGTCATCCATTTCTCCAGCCCGGCAGCGTCCAACGGCAGCACGTCGGACAGGACTTCCGGCCCTTCGGAAGTGATCAGGATGTCGTCCTCGATGCGCACGCCGATCCCCCGCAGCTCCGGGGGCACGGTCAGGTCGTGGGCGTGGAAGTACAGGCCGGGTTCGACCGTCAGCACCATGCCGGGGGCCATCGCGGCGCCCTGGTAGGCCTCGTCGGTGGCCCGCGCGCAGTCGTGCACGTCGAGGCCCAGATGGTGGCCGATGCCGCACACCAGGTAGCGGCGATGGTGCTGCCCGGTGTCGGAGAGCGCCTCGTCCACGGAGACCGGCAACAGCCCCCAGTCGGCGAGGCCGTGCGCGATCACCTCCATGGCGGCGTGGTGGAAGTCGGTGAACCGGCGGCCCGGGCCCACTGCCGCGAGGCCGGCCCGATGGGCCTTCTCCACCAGGTCGTGGACCTGCCGCTGGGCGGCGGAGAACCGGCCGGAGGCCGGGAACGTGCGGGTGACGTCGGCGGTGTAGTGGCTGTCGACCTCCACGCCCAGGTCGAGCAGGAGCAGTTCGTCCGGGAGGACCGGGCCGTCGCACCGTACCCAGTGCAGCGTCGGGGCGTGCTTGCCGCTGCCGACGATCGACGCGTAGCCCGGGCCGTTGCCGTACGCGCGGGCGTACCGGTCGAAGGTGCCCTGCAGCCAGCGCTCCCCCGGGCCCTCGATCGCGGCCGGGATCTCGCGGACGACGGCGGCGAAGCCCTCGACCGTGCGGTCCACGGCCCGGCGCAGTTGGGCGACCTCCCACTCGTCCTTGTACATGCGCAGTTCGGCCAGGGTTCGGCCGGCCTCTTCGTCGGCTCTCACGTTCTCGCGCAGGTCCGAGAGGGGGCGTACGTCGATGCCCAGGGCCCGTGCCCAGTCGTCGAGGCCCGGTGCGGCCCCGACCCACAGCTCGCCGTACTGGGCGTCGCGCCAGAAGGCCTGCTCACCGGGGTGGGCCGGGGGCGGCAGGTAGAGCGTGGCGTCGCCGGCCCGCAGCACGACCACGGCGTTCTCGACCGCGCAGCCCGTCACCCAGTAGAAGTCGCTGTCCGGGCGGAAGTCGTACGTCGTGTCGTTGCTGCGGACAGGGGCCTGGCCGGCACTCAGCACGACCGTCCTGTCGGGCAGCGCGGCGGCGAGCCGGGCCCGGTGGTCGGCGGCGGCCTCGGCGGCGCCGGGGACGACGCGGGGCGTGCGGTCGGGGGTTCCCCAGCCCGTGCCCATGTAGGCGTTGAACGCGGGGATGTCGGTCAGTTTCGGGAGCTTGCCGTGAGGGAGCTTGCCGTGAGGGAACGTGCCGTCACGCACCGGTGATTCCTCCTCCTGCGTCCTGCACCAGTTCGGTCAGCCGGTCGAAGACCCGCTCGTCGCCGATGCCGTCGTGTTCGTACTCGTTGGTGACCCAGGTCCGGACGTTGCCGACGCGGGAGGCCGTGTCCAGTTGCAGGCCGGCGTCCACGTACATGTCGTCGTAGTAGACGGCGGCGGCGACCGGCACCTCGTTGGCGGCCAGCCGGTCGAGGTCGTACAGCGGGGGCCACTTCTCGCGCTCGGCGAGCACCTCCACCGCGCCCTGGAACGGGCGTAGTTCGGCGATCTCCCGGAACATCCAGGGGTAGATCATCTCACCGGTGAACAGCAGGGGCCGCGCATCCTCCGTGAATTGCGGGTGCCGGGCCCGCTCGGTCTGTGCCGCCCACGCGCTCGCGCCGGCGCCGTGCCCGTAGATGCTCTCCTGCAGCGCCGCGAACAGCGGGTTGTCGCTGTACGAGGTCCGGGCCAGCACCTCGTACAGGAACGCCGTGGACAGTTCATCCCCGTTGAACGCCTCGTCGAGCAGCCAGTGCAGGCGCTCATGGCCCGGCTTCATGCCGAAGTCGATGCCGAGTGACTGCAGCCGCCGGACGGTCAGCACGTCGCCGTCGGGCAGCCGTGCATCGCCCTCGGACAGCCGGTCGGCGATCCGGGCGACGTGTGCGACCTGCTGGGGGTAGCGGCGGTAGAACATCTCGTTCTTCGCCTCGACGCGCGGATACGTGCGCCGGTAGACCTCGGCGGCCGAGGGCTCCAGGCCGGGCAGTCCTCCGGCGACGTAGCAGGCGCTCAGCGCCTCGGGGGCCTGGGACAGGTAGGTCAGGGTGAGGAAGCCGCCGTAGGACTGTCCGAGCACGGACCAGCGTCTGCCGCCGAAGAGGGTCTTCCGCAGGTGCTCGTGGTCCGCCACGATCGAGTCGGCCCGGAAGCACGCGAGGTGGTCCGCGCCCTCCCTCGCGGTCGCGAACGCGCTCATCCGGCGCCCGTCGATCCGCGTGCTGCGGCCCGTGCCGCGCTGGTCGACCAGGATCACCCGGTACGTCTTCAGCGCCTGCCCGAGCCACCCGCTCCGGTCGAGCGGGCGAGGGCCCTTTCCGCCCGGACCGCCCTGGAGGTAGACCAGGCAGGGCAGGTCCTCGTCCCTGCGCGCGGAAGCGGTGAGGTCGCGGGCGAAGAGCTGGATCGTGCCGCGTGCCGGGTCGGTCCGGTCGAGCGGGACGTCCACGAGGTGCTCGCGGACGTGCATGCCGGGAATCGTGTAGGAGACGGTACGGGTCATGCGGTGGCGGCCCTTCTTCGGCGGTCCCACTCGGGGTTGATGCGGGGGATCGCGGCCAGCAGCGTCCGGGTGTACGGGTCACCAGGGTCGTCGAAGACCTGGGCGCACGGCCCCTGTTCGACGATCTTCCCCTCGTTCATGACCGCCACCCGGTGCGCGATCCGCCGGACCACCGCCAGGTCGTGGGCGATGAAGACGTAGCTGAATCCACTCTCCCGCTGGAGGCGCAGCAGCAGTTCGACGACCTGTGCCTGGACGGACACGTCCAGCGCGGAGACCGCCTCGTCGCAGATCACCAGTTTCGGATTGACGGCCAGCGCCCGGGCGATGCCGATCCGCTGGGCCTGGCCGCCGGAGAACTGCGCGGGATAGCGCTGGGAGTGGCCGGGGTCGAGGCCGACCCGTTCCATCAGCTCCCTGGTGTACGTCCGCCGGCCTCCCGGGGGTGCGATGCGCTGGTAGTCGAGCGGTGCCATCAGGATGCGCTCGACGGTGTGCCGGGGGTTGAGCGAGGAGAACGGGTCCTGGAAGACGACCTGTACGTCGGCGCGGTAGCGGGCGAGCCGCGCGCCCGTGGCGTGGGTGATGTCCTCGCCCTCGAACTCCAGGGTGCCCGCGCTCGGTTCCATCAGCTTGGCGACGATCCGCGCGCTGGTGGACTTGCCGCTGCCGGACTCCCCGACCACCGCGAAGGTCTCGCCCCGCCGTACGTCGAAACTGACGCCGTCCACGGCGGTGAACTCGCTTTTGCGGCCGTACACTCCGCGGACGGTGAACCGCTTGGTCAGGTCGCGGGCGCTGAGCAGTACGTCGCTCACGCGATCACCTCGTCGGTGGGAAGGTCGCCGGCGGGAAGGTCGTCGGTGACACGCGGGCTGCTGTCCAACAGCTTGCGGGTGTACGCGTGTTGAGGCGCCGAGAAGATCTGCTCCGCGGTGCCGTACTCGACCTGCTCGCCCTGGCACATCACGAGCACCCGGGTCGCGATGGAGCTGATCACGGCGAGGTCGTGGGTGATGAAGACCATCCCGGTGCGGGTCCTGCGCTGCAATTCGGCGAGCAGGCGCAGGATCTGGGCCTGGACGGTGACGTCCAGGGCCGTGGTCGGTTCGTCGGCGATGAGCAGCGCGGGTGAACAGACCAGCGCCATCGCGATCATGACGCGTTGCCGCTGTCCGCCGGAGAACTGGTGGGGGTAGTGGCCGGCCCGCCGCTCCGGTTCCGGGATGCCGACCCGCGCGAGCGCCTCGACGGCGACCTTCCTGGCCTCCTTCCGCGAAGCGCCCCGGTGCGCCCGGTACGTCTCCTCGATCTGCAGGCCGACCGTGTAGTACGGGTTCAGCGAGGAGAGCGGATCCTGAAAGATCATGGACGCCTGTGCGCCCCGGATCCGGCGCATCTCGCGGTCCGTACGGCCGAGCAGTTCGAGGCCGCCCAGCCGGACGCTGCCCCGCGTCACGGCCCCGCGCGGCAGCAGGCCCATGACGGCCAGGCTGGTCATCGACTTGCCCGAGCCGGATTCGCCGACGATGCCGACGGTCTCGTTCCTGCCGACCGTGAACGACACGTCCTTGACGACGTCCACGGGGCCGCGCGTGGTCGGCAGGGTCACGGTGAGGTTCTCCACGACCAGCAGCTCGCCCGTCGGATCCTCGACCGGCACCTCGCTCCTCGGATCCTCGACCACTGACTCGCTCATCGGATCCTCACTCGCGGGTCGAGGGTGGTGTAGACGAGGTCGACCACGACGTTGCCCACCACCACGAAGAAGGCCGCGAGGAGCGTGACCGCCATGATCACCGGCTGGTCGTTCTTGGCGATCGAGTCGGCGGCCATCTTGCCGATGCCGTTGAGTCCGAAGACCGTCTCGGTGATCAGCGCGCCGCCCAGCAGCGCGGCGAAGTCCATGCCGAAGATCGTGACGATCGGCGTGAGCGCGGGCCGCAACGCGTGCCGCCGCATGGTGAGTACGGGGGCCAGGCCCTTGGAGCGGGCGGTCCGGAAGAAGTTCTCGGCCAGCGTGTCGATGACGTTCGCCCTCGTCAGCCGGGCGTACAGACAGGCGGCGCCGGTGGCGAGGACGATCCACGGCATGAGGTACGACTGGAACCACAGACCGGGGTCGTCCGTGAAGGCCACACTCGACGGGAACGGCAGGACCTGCAGCTTGACCACCAGGACGTACTGGAGGGCGAGCGCGAGCACGTAGTTGGGGACACTGGCGCCGCCCAGGGCCAGGTTCATGGCGGCCTTGTCCCACCAGGTGCCCTCCTTGACGGCGCTGAGCAGTCCCGTGGTGATGCCGGCGAGCAGCCAGAGCGCGGCCGCGCCGATCGCGAGGGTGGCGGTGACCGGGAGGCGGCTCAGGACCATCTGCCACACGGATTGGTTGGTCTGGAACGAGTAGCCGAGGCAGGGTGCCGGGCAGTGCACGAGGTTCGCGCCGGAGCCGTAGTCCCGCCCGGCGAACAGCCCGCTGAGGAAGTTCCAGAACTGGGTGAGGAACGGCTGGTCGATGCCGAGGATCGTGCGGATCTGCGTGACCCGTTCCGGTGTGCAGGTCTTGCCGCAGATCATCACCGCGGGGTCCGGCGACAGCTCGAAGAAGATGAGGTAGGTGAACAGGCAGACCAGGAAGAGGATCAGCACGAGCCCGGCGATCCGGCCGGCGAGGTAGCGGGCCATCAGGCGGCCTCCCCCGCGTCGGTGGCGGCCCGGATCCGGTCGCCGAGCACGGTGAGGGACAGCACGGTCAGGAAGAGGAAGAGTCCGGGGACGGCGAAGTACAGCGGGTCCACCGCGTACCAGCTGACCGAGCTCGCGATCATCTGGCCCCAGGAGGGCGTCGGCGGACTGACGCCCACGCCGAGGAACGACAGGCCGGCCTCGGTACCGATGTAGCCGGGCACCGCGAGGGTCGTCATCACGATCAGCGAGCTGCGCAGGTTGGGCAGGATCTCCTTGAACACCAGGTCGCGCCGGGAGGCACCGGAGGCGCGGGCCGCCTCGACGAAGTCCCGGTTCAGCAGGGTCAGCGTCTGGCCGCGCACCACGCGCGCGAGATAGGGCCAGCCGAACACGCTGATCACGGCGACCAGCAGGAACGACCGGTTGCCCGCGGGCAGCGACGACAGGATGGCGATCATGAAGATGAGTGCCGGAAAGGCCATCAGGAAGTCCATGACCCGGGAGATGACCTGGTCGACCCAGCCCCCGTAGAAGCCGGCGACCATGCCGAGGACCACGCCGAGCAGGGTGGTGAGGACGGTCGCCGACGCGGCGATGAGGAACGACACGCGGGCGCCGTACGCGATGCGCGCCAGGACGTCGCGGCCGTTCAGCGGTTCGACGCCCAGCAGGTGATCGGCGCTGATCCCGCCGAAGTCCCCCTTGGGCAGGCCGCCCGCGTCGACGTCGATGGCCGCCGTGTCGAACGCGGTGGGCCCGTGGCCCGTGAGGGCGGTGATGAGCGGTGCGCAGATCGCCATCAGCAGCATCAGGGCGATGAACCCGGCGCTGAACAGGGCGCCACGGTCGTGCAGCAGCACGCCCATGATCCGACGGCCCGCCGTGGTGGGGGCACCGGGTGCGCCCACCGGCGGAGCGGGCTGCACGTCGTGCACGAAGGCAGTCGTCATGAGCCGCCTACTTTCCCGAGTCCTTGAGGCCCACGGAGACCAGGTCGATGCCGCCGCTGAACGACGCGGACAGATAGGCGCCCGCTATGTTGGAGCCGGTGACGGTGATGGTCTTCTCGTAGGCCAGCGGCACCACCGGGGCCTGGGTCATGATCTGCTTGTCCAGTGCGCCGTACGCCTTGTTCGCGGCGGCCACGTCCTTCATGGCCGCGATCTCGTCGATCCGCTTGTTGATGGCATCGTTGTCAATCTGGGCGATGTTGGTGTTCGCGGTCGGGGTGATCCTGCGGCCGTCGAACAGGGGCGGCAGGAAGGTCGAACCGGAGGCCCAGTCGGGGCACCAGCCGGTGATGGCGAGATCGTTCTGCTTGGCGGTGGTGCCGATGACCTCGTAGTACGACGAGGTGTCGATGGTGTTGATCTTCACCTTGATGTTCAGCGGCTTGAGAGCCTCCTGGATCGCCACCGCGAGCGCCGTGTTCTTGGCGTCCGGGCGGTTGTCCAGGGTGAGGGTGAAGCCGCCCGACAGCCCCGCCTCGGCGAGCAGTTGCCTGGCCTTGGCCACGCTGTGCGGGTAGAGGTCGTAGTCGGTGCGGCCGAGCATGGTCGGCGGCTGGATCGCGGTCGCCTTCGTGGCGAGCCGGGAGCCGCCGAGCGCGGCGACGACCGTGTCCTTGTCGACCGCGAACTCGATGGCCTGGCGCACCCTCAGGTCGGAGAGGTGCGTGCGGGACGTGTTCATCCCCATGTAGGTGGTGCAGCCCCCGTACCCGGACAGCGTGCGCGCCTTCAACTGCGGCGTCTGGATCCGCGAGAGGGTCGCCGGCTGAATGCTGCTGGTGGTGTTGACGGCGTCGGCGTCCGCGCCCTGTCCGGCGAGCATGCGCTCGTCGATGGTGGCGCCGTCGAGCCCGAAGGTCCACTCGAAGGCGTCCGGCCTGGCCGCGCGGACCTTGTCGGTCGACGCCTTCCACTCCGGGTTGCGGACCAGCTTGAGCGAGGTGCCGTGGACGTAACTCGCCACCTTGTAGGGGCCGGAGGCCACCGGCTTGGTGTCGAAGGCGTGCGCCGCGCCTGTCCCCTTGGGGAACGGGGTGAAGTTGGGCATGGTCAGCGCGCTGGGGAAGTCGGGGAAGGACTTCTTCAGACGGAAGACGACGGTCTTGGCGTCGGGCGTCTCGATCGAGTCGAGGTCACCGGACCGGTACGGCCCCTTGTAGTCGGCCGGCGCCTCGATCAGCTCCTTCGGATACGGCGAGCCGCCCATCTCGGGGTCCCAGGCGCGCTCGATGCCGAACTTCACGGCCGCGCTGTCGATGGGCGACCCGTCCTCGAAGGCCAGGCCGTCCCTGAGGTGGTACGTCCAGGTCTTCGCGTCGTCCGTCGGCGTGCCGAGGTCGGTCGCCAGATCCGGGACGATCTTCGTGCTCTCGGCGCCGGGGCCGGCGCCGACCGTGGTCAGGCCGCGATAGATGAGCCGGTAGAAGTTGTTGACGCCGCCGTCCCAGCCGAGCCCGGGGTCCAGATGGGAGAAGTCCGCGGCGGCCAGGACGTGGACGGTGCCGCCGGTGGCCGGGGCCGACGAGGATCCGGTACCGGTGCCGTTGGACGAGGTCCCCGAGGCGCCGGTACAGGACGTGAGTGTCAGCGTGCTGAGCAGCGTGACGCCGATGACGGCGGTTGATCTCCTCATGAGGCTCTCCTTGGGGCGATGCGGGTCGACTCGGGTGGAGGCGGGTCGACTTGAGGGGGTGGTCGGTCGATGAGTTCGATGGACGCGGTCACTGCGCCCTGACCCACACGCGCATGGCACCGGGCCTGCGGTTGCCCCACAGGAAATAGGGCACGAGTGCCACGGGTACCGTCGAGGTCGCCTCAGGGGTGCGGGGTTCGGTGGTGAACTCCGGGTAGAGCTCCGGCGATTGAGCGGGCCGGACATCAGCCGTCAGCCGGAGGACGACGGCACCGAGCAGTTCCTCGATCGGCGAGGAGACCTCCGCGGCCGCGATGCGGTCGGGCGACAGGACCAGGTCGTCCACGGGGGCCGGTGAGTCCTGCTGCTCGACGCAGTAGACCAGCGGGCCGCGGGCGACGCCGACCGCGCCGCGGGTCGCGTCCAGGTGTGGGTGGGAGGCGTGGCCACGGACCGGCATGGGCAGGTGGAGACGGATGCTGTCGCCCTCGGTCCAGTTCCGTTCGACGGTCAGCCAGCCGTCCTCGGCCGTGACGGGCACGCCGTCGAGCGTGCTGTCGCGCGCCCAGGCGGGGATGCGGAGTCTGATCGCGTACGGCCGGCGGGGCGCGCGCTCGATCGTCAGCCGCACGTCCCCGTCCCACGGGTAGGCGGTCTCGACGTTCACCGTGAGGGCGTCCGTCTCGATCCGGCTCTCGGCGTACAGGGCGACGTACAGGGCGTCTTGGCGTTCGGCGGCCATGTGGTCGCCGAGCTGTGCCATCCAGCGGACGATGTTCGGCGGACAGCACGGGCAGGTGAACCACGGCCGCCGCAGCGGCTCGCCCCCGGCCTCGGCCCCGCTGCGCTGCTCGTGATCGGGGCGGCGCTGGAGCGGGTTGTCGTAGAAGAAGGCCGTCCCGTCGGCGGACAGGCCCACGGCGTAGGCGTTGAAGAGGACGCGTTCGAAGACGTCGAGGTACTTCGCGCCGCCGGTGGCCACGAACATGCGCCAGGCCCACTGCATGGTGGCGATGGCGGCGCAGGTCTCGCTGTACGCGCGCTCGGACGGCAGTTCGTAGCGGTCGCCGATGGCCTCGTCCGAGTGCCGGCTGCCGAGCCCGCCGGTGAAGTAGAGCTTGGTGGCGACCATGTCGTCCCAGAGCCGGTCGAGCGTGTCGAACAGGGTCCGGTCGCCGGTCTCCCGGTAGAGGTCGGCCGCTCCGGCGGCCAGGTAGGCCATGCGGACCGCGTGTCCGGTGACCGAGGGCAACTGGCGGAAGGGCAGGTGGTCCTGGAAATACTCCGGGGGAAAGACGCTGTGCTTCAGATGCCCGTGGCCGCGCCGGTCCAGGAACAGGCCCGCCTGGGTGAGGTAGTCGCGGTTGCCGGTCTCCCGGTACAGCTCGACCAGGGCCATCTCCACCTCGGGGTGGCCGCAGGTGGCCTCTTCGCGGCCCTCGCCGAAGCGCCGTACGGCCAAGTCGGCGAATTTCACGGCCACTTCGAGCAGGCGGCGGTCGCCCATCCGCTGGCCGGCCGCGACGGCGGCCTGGATCAGATGACCGAGGTTGTACAACTCGTGTCCCCAGGCCAGGTCCTCCCAGGGCTTCTTGGCCGCTTCCGGGTCCTGGAAGAACGAGTTCAGGTAGCCGTCCTCGGCCTGCACCCGCTCAAGGAGGCCGACCACCTCGTCGAAGAACTCCCGTACACCGTCGTCCGCTTCGCCCGCACCGAGCTCGTACGCCAGACCTTCGAGCGTCTTGTACAGGTCGGTGTCGAGGAACGGATAACGCCCGCGATAGGCCGGAGGGTCGTTCACGAGCAGCCGGCTCAGGTTGTCCACGTTGCCCGCGGCGCGCAGTTGCCCGATGGCGTGCGGAACGGTCGACCGCCGGTTCCGGTCCTGCCAGTGCCGGAGCAGGCCGCCGGTGATGCGCACGGTGGACAGCGGGATGACCTGCTCTGATGTCATGGAAACCCCAGTAGTATGTGCTATTGCACAGTGCAATAGCACTGCTGGCTTTGCGCTGACGTTAGGGCTTCGACCGGGCGGACGGCAATGGGGGTTTCATGGAATTAACGTGGGGCTTTGTGCGGCGCGCGAGGCTTCGAGGAGCCGGCCGCACTGCCGTCTGACGCTCTGTCCGACGTACGCGACCGCCCGGATCTCGACGCGCATCGCCGGGGTGGCGAGTCCCGGACGATCAGGAGTGACGCGTAGGAGTGCTCGTCGAGGAGCCGGGGTGCGTGCTGGGAGAGCCCGACGTCGCGGGCACGCATAAGGCGAGCACGGCTCGCGGTCAACCGCCGTACGAGGTCGACCCAAGTGGCCTGTAGGCGCGTGATGGGCACTCGGTCCTCCTCGCGCAGATGATCCGCCGCTTCGAAGCTCAAGCGAGCAGCCCACCACGCCGCATGCGGGGCCTCGACACCCGCGAGTGCTGCCGCGCATCCAGACTGCCGTCCACCCACATGTGAGTACGGTCATAATCCCAAGCCTGCCAGACCCTTGCGAGGAGGGTCCGCGACTTATTACCGTATGATCGTAATTCAAAAGGTCGGGGAGGTCCATCAGCTCCCTCATCCGAAGGGACATCCCATGAAGTCGCTGGTCTCGCCGAAGCCGGGGACGACTGACCGGGCCCGGGATGAGGAGCGAACGGCGACCGACCCCGCCGCGGCACGACGGACCCCGGCCGCCGCCGGCCCGCTCGCCTCCTTCACCCGGTTCGTTCTGCTCGGCGGCGGAGTCGGGGTGGCTTCCAGCGGCGCCGTGCCGGTGCTCGCCGCCCTGATGCCCTGGACTGCGGCGAACGCGCTGATCACCGTCGCCTCCACGCTGCTCAGCACAGAGCTCCACGCACGCTTCACCTTCGGGGCAGGGCATGCCGGATGGCGCCAGCACTGGCAGTCCGCGGGGTCGGCCACGGCCGCCTACGTGGTGACCTCCACCGCGGTGCTCGTCCTGCACCTCGTGCAGCCGTCGGCGGGAGTGCTCTACGAGCAGGTCGTCTACCTCACCGCCGCCGGGCTCGCCGGTATCGGGCGTTTCCTGGTACTGCGCCTGTTCGTCTTCGCGGGCAGCCGGACCCGGACCACGGTGCGGGCCGTGAGCTCGGCGCCGACTCGGGAAGCGGGCGCGAAGGTATCCGTGCTCTTCCCCGTTCCGGCGCTGTGAGCGAGGGGGCACGCCGACCCGTCCGTAGGCGGCCGTCACGCCCTGGTGGCCGTGCTGCCGTCCACCCACTCTCTGGCCGCCCAACGGACCCTGAACCTGGCGCAGTTGGCGGAATCTCCCTTCGTGGTCCTACCCCGCACGGTCGGCCCGCAACTGCACGACCAGATCACCCGCCTCCGCATCGCAGCGGTTTCACACCTCAAGTGGCCCAGCACGCAGTGGAGTGGCAAACGGTGTGCGCCCTCGTGGGAACCGGCTCGCTTGGCGAAAAGACGAGCAAAACCCCCTGGTCGCAGAGCTACTGGCGACGGCCGGCCAAGATCCGGCGGGACAGCACTCCTAGGTGTGCTGTCCCGGGGCGTTGGTGGTGTGGCTGGCTGACCTGGAAGCGTTCCGCGGCCCGCCGCAGCTGGGCAGCGAGGGTGTGTACGACCGCTCCCGCCGCCCGCACCACCGGCTCGCACGAAAAAGGGCCCCCGCAGGTGTTCACCCGCGAAGACCCTTCACACCGTCGGGACGACAGGATTTGAACCTGCGACCCCTTGACCCCCAGGAGTAGGGGGTCATCCCTTTTGTCTGCACATACGGTCAGAACCCAGGGTGCACAGCGTGCGGTGCCGTGCGTGCTGTTCAGGTGCGCGGACACCCTCAGGTCCCCAACTGGTCCCCACGGAGCATGCCGTGACGCACGCGTCCGAGGGCCGCAGCCCAGTCGAGAGGCCGGTTCGCCAGGACCCGTCACGACGTGAGCCCTCCCGGCCTCGCGCGTGAGTTCGCCGCACTTGCCGTCGAGTCGCCGTTCGGTGTCGTGCAACCGGTGAGCCGCACAGTAGTAGCCGGGAGCCGGTGAGTCTGCGTATGGCGTAGCCTCACGGGTTCCCGTAGTAAGCGTCGGGACCGTGTTTGCGAGTGTAATGGCGGTCCAGCAGGTGCTGTGGCGGCGGGGCGGTGGGGCCCAGTGTGAACGTGTGGAGGGCGATGTCGGCGACGGCCTCGCAGATGATGGCGTGTTCGAGGGACTTGCGGGCTGTGGGGCCCCAGGTGAAGGGGCCGTGGCCCGCGACGAGGGCGCCGGGGACCTCGACGGCTTTCTGTTCGTCCTCTTTCAGCATGTCCACGATGACGCGGCCGGTGTTGTACTCGTAGTCCTTGGCGCACTGCTCGGCGGTGAGGTCGGGGGTGCAGGGGACGGGGCCGTTGAAGGTGTCCGCGTGGGTGGTGCCCAGCACCGGTATCTCGCGGCGCGCCTGGGCGAAGGCCACCGCGTGGGTGGAGTGGGTGTGGGTGACACCACCGATGGACGGGAACGCCAGGTACAGGCAGCGGTGGGTCTCGGCGTCGGTGGAGGGACGCAGGTCGCCCGCGACGACAGCGCCGTCGGCCAGGCGAACCGTCACCAGGTGGTCGAGGGCGAGGTCCTTGTAGGGGACGCCGGACGGCTTGATGACGAACACCCCTGCCTCACGATCGACTGCGCTCACGTTGCCCCAGGTCAGGGTCGCGAGGCCGACCTGCGGGATGGCGAGGTTCGCGTCCAGTATCTCTTGTCGCAGGCCGTCGCGGACTCGCACGGTCATCGCTCGTTCTCCTTGCGTGGGGGATGTGGGCGTCACAGGGCCTGGGCGAGGCGGTGGTACGCGGCGTTCCAGCGGATTTCCCTGGCGAGCTGCTCGACATCGGTCTTCTCGTCGATGGTGAGCAGTTCGACGCCGGTCATCGCGGCGAAGTCCGTCAGACTCTCCCTGTCCACGGCGGAGCTGAGCACGGTGTGGTGCGGGGCGCCGGAGAGCAGCCAGCTCTCGGCCGACTCCGCCAGCGAGGGGCGCGGCTTCCACACGGCCCTGGCCACCGGCAGCCGGCGCAGTGGTTCGCTGGGGGTGATGACGTCGACGGCGTTGGCGGTCAGCCGGAACCGGTCGCCCAGGTCCGCGAGGCCGACGACCAGGGCGGGACCGGGTGCGGCGTCGAAGACCAGCCGGACCGGGTCCTCGCGGCCGCCGATGGACAGGGGGTGGATCTCGCATCGGGGGCGTGCGGCGGCGATGGACGGGCAAACCTCCAGCATGTGGGCGCCGCGGACGCGTGGGGTGCCCGGGCCGAGGTGGTAGGTGTAGTCCTCCATGAAGGTGGTGCCGCCGGGCTGTTCGAGGCCCATGACCTTCATGACGCGCAGCAGTGCGGAGGTCTTCCAGTCGCCTTCGCCACCGAAGCCGTAGCCGTCGGCCATCAGACGCTGGACGGCCAGGCCGGGCAGCTGGCGCAGCCCGCCGAGGTCCTCGAAGTTGGTGGTGAAGGCGGTGAAGCCGCCCTCGGTGAGGAAGGCGCGCAGGCCGAGTTCCTGGCGGGCCGCGTAGAGGAGCGAGTCATGGCGGATGCCGCCGGGGCGCAGGGCCGGGACGACGTCGTACGACTCGACGTATTCGGCGGCGAGTTCGGTGGCCGCCTTGTCCTCGACCTGGTCCACGACGGCGACCAGGTCGTTGACGGCGTAGGTGTTGACGGAGAAGCCGAACCGTATCTGGGCTTCGACCTTGTCGCCCTCGGTCACGGCGACGTCGCGCATGTTGTCGCCGAAGCGGGCCAGCCGCAGGGTGCGCGAGGCCTGGCGGCCGGCGGCGGCCCGCGCCCAGGCCGCGATGCGCCGGACGACCCTGGGGTCGGTGGCGTGGCCGGCGACGATCTTGCGCTCGATGCCGAGCCGGGACTCGATGTGGGCGAACTCGCGGTCGCCGTGGGCGGCCTGGTTGAGGTTCATGAAGTCCATGTCGATGCTCGGCCAGGGCAGCGACAGGTTGTACTGGGTGTGCAGGTGCAGGAGGGGCCGGTCCAGGGCGCTGAGTCCGGCGATCCACATCTTGGCGGGTGAGAAGGTGTGCATCCACACGATCACGCCCACGCAGGCGTCGGAGGCGGAGGCTTCCTGGCACAGCCTGCGGATCGACTCGGCGTCGGTGAGGACCGGCTTCCAGACGATCCTCACCGGGATCTTGCCGGGGCCGCCGAGGATCTCCGAGATGCTCCTGGACTGATGGGCGACCTGTTGCAGGATGTCGTCGCCGTACAGGCCCTGGCTTCCGGTGAGAAACCAGATCTCGTGGTTCGGGTAGGGCGTGGCGTTGGTCTCCATGAGCGTTCCTTTCAAGGGGAGATGTCCAGCCAGCAGAGGGAGCGCCGCTCAGGCGGACGCCTCGGCGCGGATGCGGCGCAGGCGGTGCATGACCTCGTTGGTGCCGTGGCCGAAGTAGTCGTGCAGGAGCCGGTACTCCTCGTACAGGCGGTCGTAGGCCGCGGCGCGGTCCGGGTCCGGCTGGTACACGCCCCGGTCGGCCTTGCCCATGGACCGGGCAGCGGCCTGTACGTCGGAGTACGCCCCGGCCGCCACCGCGGCGTGCATGGCCGCGCCGAGAGCGGGACCCTGTGTGGAGCCGATGACGCCGAGGGGACGGCGGGTGACATCCGCGTAGATCTGCATCAGCAGCACGTTCTTCGTCAGCCCGCCGGCGATGATCAACTCGCGTACCGGTACGCCGGCCGTCTCGAAGGCCTCGATGATGATCCGGGTGCCGAAGGCGGTGGCCTCCAGCAGCGCCCGGTAGACGTCCTCCGGGCGGGTCGACAGCGTCAGACCCACCACCACACCGCTCAGTTCGTGGTCGACCAGCACGGAGCGGTTGCCGCTGTGCCAGTCAAGGGCGATCAGGCCGTGCTCGCCGACCTTCTGCTCGGCGGCGAGGGCGGTGAGGTACTCGTGCGCATCGCGACCGAGCGCGGCGGCCGCTTCGGCGTACGCGGCGGGGAAGCCGGTGCGTACGAACCAGGCGAAGATGTCGCCGACACCGCTCTGACCGGCCTCGTAACCCCACAGGCCCGGCAGGATGCCGCCGTCGACGACACCGCACATGCCCGGCACCGCGCCCTGCTGGTCGGAGCTCATGACATGACAGGTCGACGTGCCCATGATGGCCACCATCTGCCCCGGTTCCACCGCCCCCGCCGCGGGCGCCGTCACATGGGCGTCGACGTTGCCCACGCACACCGCGATGCCCTCCGGCAGACCCGTCCACGCCGCCGCCTCGGCCGTCAAGCGCCCGGCCTTCGCGCCCAACTCGCCGATCGGGTGCTCCAGTTTCTCCGTCACGAAGTCGGCGAAGCCGGGGTTGAGTGATTCCAGGTAGGCACGGGAGGGATAGCCGCCGTCCTGGTACTGGCCTTTGTAACCGGCGGTGCAGGCATTGCGCAGATACGTGCCGCACAGCCGCCACACGATCCAGTCCGCCGCCTCCACCCACCGCTCCATGCGGTGGTAGATCTCGGGGTCCTCCTCCAGCACCTGCAGGGCCTTGGCGAACTCCCACTCCGAGGAGATCTTCCCGCCGTACGGCTCCAGCCACGCCTCCTTCCGCTCCGCGGCCAGTGCCGTGATCCGGTCGGCCTGCGCCTGGGCCGCGTGGTGGCGCCACAGCTTGACGTAGGCGTGCGGGCGGCCGGAGAGGCCGGGAAGCTCGCACAGCGGCGTACCGTCCGCGAGCACCGGCAGCACCGTGCACGCGGTGAAGTCCGTGCCGATGCCGATGACCTGCTCCGGCCGCACACCGGCGGTTGCGAGCGCCGCCGGCACCGCATGGCGCAGCACGTCGACGTAGTCCGACGGCACCTGGAGGGCCCAGTCCGGGGGCAGCCGGGTACCGTCCGGCAGCTCCCGGTCCAGGACAGCGTGCCGGTACCCGTGCTCGGCGGTCCCCAACTCCGCGCCGTCCCGCACGCGGACCACCACGGCCCGGCCGGACAGCGTCCCGAAGTCGACTCCTACGACGCAGGGTTCCGGGTTCCCGGCTGTCTCGTCTCCGGTGTTCACCATCAGCCTCCTCACCTTGACGTATTCGATATATCGATCACTGTTCGATCTCCTGAGGGCGCCGAGGCGGCAGCTGCGTCCGGATCGGCGGAGTCGACGGACGTGCTAGCTGCGGCTCCCGCCGAAGTAGCGGGCGCGCACCCGGTCGAGCAGGATGGCGACGCCGAGAACCGCTCCCTGCACCACCTGCTGGTCGTACGGGCTGACCTTGAGCGCGAGCAGGCCGTTGGTGATGAACTCCAGCAGGATCGCGCCGGCCGCGATGCCGGCGATACGGCCCTCGCCGCCGGAGAGTGACATGCCGCCGACCACCGCTGCGGCGATCGCGGTCAGTTCCCAGCCGGCGCCGACCGAGGGGTCGGCCACGTTCATCCGGCCGATCACCATGATGCCGACCACACCGGCCAGCGCGGCGCTGGCGACGTAGGTGGAGGTGATCCGGCGGGCGGTCGGGATGCCGGCCAGCCGGGCGGCCTCCTTGTTGCCGCCGACCGCGTAGATCTGGCGGCCGACGTAGGTGCGCTCCAGCACGAACCAGGCGATGGCGGCCGCTCCCACGAAGAACAGTGCGGGAACCGGCACTTGGCCGATGTAGTACTGACTCAGGTTGCTGAACATCGGGTCCAGGTTGTTGATGGGCGAGCCGCTGGTGATCGCGAGCGCCAGGCCCTGGGCGACGGTGTAGGTGACCAGGGTGATCACGAAGGGCGGCACGTTCAGGCGGGTGACCATGACGCCGTGCCAGAGGCCGACCCCGCCGCAGATCACGAGCGTGAGCAGCATGGCGAGGGGCGCGGGCAGGCCCTCGTTCACGTTCATCCAGGCGGCCAGGATGCCGGCCAGACCGGCCAGCGCGCCCACCGAGAGGTCGATGCCACCGGTCAGGATGACCAGCGACTCGCCGATCGCCAGGATGCCGACCTGCGACAGGTCGCGGCCCATCACCTGCAGGTTGCCCACCGCGGTGTACGTGTCCGCGTTGGCCGCGATCCCGGCGAACACCAGCACGCAGGCGATGATCACGCCGGCCTCCGGGGAGGCGGCGAGCCTGCGGGCGAGGCTCGAGACGGCCGGGCGGGAACGCGGCGCGACCTCGTCGGGTGCGAGCGTGCTCTGCGCGCTCATGCTGTGGCTCCGTTCGTCAGCTGTTCCTGGTCGGGCGTTGGCTGGTCGGGCGTCGGCTGGTTGAGGGGGGACGTTCCGGCCGCGGCCGTCATGATCCGTTCCTTGGTGGCATCGGCCCGGTCGAGGACCGTGACCACCCGCCCGTGGTTCATCACGGCGACGCGATGGCAGATCCACAGCAGCTCCTCCAGTTCGGAGGAGGCCACCACCAGCGCCATGCCCTGCTCGGCCGCACGGTCGATCAGCTTGTAGATCTCCGCCTTGGCGCCCACGTCCACGCCGCGGGTCGGCTCGTCGAGCAGGAGCAGACGCGGTTCGGCTGCGAAGGCGCGGCCGAAGATGGCGCGCTGCTGGTTGCCGCCGGACAGCGAGCCGATCGGCTGCTCCACCGACTGCATCCGCACGTTGACGTTCTCGGTGATCTTCCGTGCCTCGGCGCGTTCCCGCCCCGGGCCGAGCAGGCCCCGGGTGCTGATCCGCTTGAGCACCGAGACGACGACGTTCGACCGGATGGACGCGAACAGCACCAGCGACTGCTCCTTGCGGTCCTCGGGGATCAGCGCGATCCCGGCCGCCACGCCGTCACCCGCGCCCCGCGGCCGGTAGGGCTCGCCGCCCAGCCGCATCAGGCCGCCCGTGGAGGGCTGTGCGCCGGCGATCGTGTGGACGAGGCGACTGCGGCCCGAGCCCATCAGTCCGGCCACGCCCAGGATCTCGCCCTCGCGCACCTCCAGGTCCACGGGGCCGAGACCGTCCGCGGTCAGGCCCTCGACCTGCAGCAGGACCGGACTCGTCGTCGGCGGCGCCTTCGGCTCGCCCTGCGTGACCTCGCCGCCGACCATCTCGCGGATCAGCCGTTCCTCGGTGGCCTGAGCCGGTTCGAGGTCGGCGACCAGCCTGCCGTTGCGCAACACCAGGACGCGGTCGCTGATGTCGCGCACCTCGTCGAGACGGTGCCCGATGAACAGCACCGTGCCGCCGCGTTCGGCCAGTTGCCGGGCCAGGCCCAGCACCATCTCGGCCTCGACCGGGCCCAGGGAGGAGGTCGGCTCGTCAAGGATCAGCAGCTTGGGCTCGCGGCCCCAGGCCTTGGCGATCTCGATCATCTGGCGCGTCGGCACCGGAAGGGTGCGCACCTCCCGGCTCACCGCGATCGTCTCCGCGGACAGACCGATCTCCGTCAGCATCGCCTCGGCCTCGGCCCGCTGTGCGGCACTGTCCACCAGGAACCGCCGCTTCGACTTCCGCGGACGGCGGCCCAGCAGCAGGTTCTCGGCCACCGAGAGTTGTCCGACCAGAGGGAACTCCTGGGAGACCATGGCGATACCGAGCTGTCCCGCGGCCTCGGTGGACCCCGCGACGAGGGGCTCGCCGTCGATCAGGATCTCGCCGCCGTCCCGGTGGACCGATCCGGCCAGTGTGCCCATCAGCGTGGACTTCCCGGCGCCGTTCTCGCCCACCACGCCGATCACCTGGCCGGCGTAGAGGTCGAGCTCCGGCAGGTCGAGGACGCGCACCGGTCCGTAGGACTTGTGCACTCCCCGCAGCCGTGCCGTGATCGCGCGGCCCGGGGCGCTCTTCGTGGCCGTCATGCTCAGCCGATCCCGAGCTTCGACTGGAGGGACTGGTACGCGCTCAGGTCGGACTTGGTGACCAGACCCACGCCGGAGCTCAGGGTCGAGCCGTCCTTCTCCAGGTAGGGCTTGACGATCGCCATCGTCTTGGCCTTGCCCAGCACCTTCTCCGCGGCCAGGAGGTACGCCCCGGTGTAGCCCTGCTGGTACGGCATCTGCACGACGGTGCCGGAGATGACGCCGGACTTGATGAACTTCAGGGTCTGGGCGTCGGAGTCGTCCGACACGATGTGCACCGAAGCCGTCTTGCCGGCCGAGGTCACCGCCTGCGCCAGCGCGGGGCCGTCGTAGGAGAAGACGCCGTACAGGCCGTTGACATCGGGGTTGTTGGCCAGGATGGTCTCGGCGTCGGAGGTCGCGGTGCTCGCCTGGAGGTTGTCGTTGACCTTCTGGGCGACCGTGATCTTGGTGCCCTTGAGCGCGGCCTCGAAGCCCGCGATGCGCTGGGTGGCGTTCGACGCGGTGAGCGAGCCGACCAGGATCGCCACCTTGCCCTTGCCGCCGAGCACCTGCTTCATCGCGGTGCCCGCCTGGAACCCGGCCGTGTAGTTCGGGGTGCCGAGGTAGAGCGAGGCGGCGTCGGTGCCGGGCAGCGGCGAGTCGATCGCCAGGACGTTGATGCCCTTCTGCACGTCGGAGTGGATGGTCCCAGCAGCCGACGTCGGGTCGATCGCCGAGATCGAGTAGCCGGTGACGCCCTGCGAGCGCAGGGTCTCCAGCTCCGAGTTCTGCTCGGTCAACTTGCCGTTGGCCGGGGCGAAGTACGTGCACTTGCTCTTCGCGATGCCGAGGTCGGAGCAGCCCTTGAGGAACCCGACCTGACCGGCCTTCCAGTAGTCGGCGGCCACGTTCACGACCATCGCGATGTCGGCCTTGGACAGGTCCTTGCCAGCCAGCGCCGACTTCAGCGCCGCGTCGAGCTTGGCGAGGTTCGTCTGGTTGAAGGTGACCGAACCGGCCAGCGCGACGGGGGCCGCGCTCGAGCCGGCCGAGTTGGAGGAGTCGGAGCCGCCCGCGTTCTTGGAGCAGCCGGCAGCGGTGAGCGAGATGAGCACGGCGGTCGCGGCGACCACAGTGCGGGCTCGTCCGGTGCGAATCATTGGTGATCAGCGCCCTTCTAGGCGTGTCGGGGGGAGAGCCCACGATCGGGAACGGATGTGGGCGACTCGGGATGACTGGATCGCGGTCCCGTCCGCCGGGCCGGCCGATGGCACACCGGTACTCGGGGGCGGGCGGGGACGGTTGGGGGGCACTCGGGAGTCGTTGGCGGGCGAGTGGTCGGCCTGGTTCCAGCGGATCGCGTGGGTGGACCGGTAGATGGCGGAGGAATGCCGCCGGGGAGCCGACCGTGGTGACCGTGGCATGGGCAGCAGGTCGGCGATGCCCGAGTCGCCTGATGGCTGGTCAGAACCTGTGGACCATCGGGCCCGACGGTGGCCGGTGTGGAGCTGTCGCGGCGGGCGCGGATCGCGTGCGGTCGGCCACCACTTCGCCGGTTCCACGGCCGAAACGGCCTGGACGGCGCGGTCGTTCGGCGTACGGCACGTCACTCGTGACGGCAGCCCCTGACGATGGGGAGCTGGACGACGTGGTGTGGTCCCGCAGCCGGAGCGTTGGTGGTCACGGTAATGGGGAGCGGCCCATTTCAGGTTCCTTTCCTGTGGGCAGGCCGGTGATGCGACGGGCAACGGGCAAGACTCCGACGGCGGTTCGGCCGGTGCGCGTCGGTCAGTGTCTGGGGCGGGTCGCCGAGGTTCGCACCACCAAACTGGGCGGGATGACGATGTGGGGTGTCTCGCCGGCCGCCGGGATCCCGGCGTCGGGATCACCGACGATCTCGATCAGCGCCCGCAGGGCACGTCGGCCGAGTTCGTCGAAGTCCTGGCGGACGGTGGTCAGTGACGGGCCGAAGTACTCGGCCTCCGGCGTGTCGTCGAAACCGATGACGCTGATGTCCTGGGGCACCCGGTGCCCGGCCTTCTGCAGTGCCCGCAGCATGCCGAGCGCCATGTGGTCGTTGGCGCAGAACACCGCGGTGATGTCGGGGTCCGCGGCGATCCGTTGACCGTGCTCGTATCCGGTGCGGGCCGTCCAGTCACCGCCGACCAGCGGCTCGGCCACCGCGGCGCCCCGCTTTTCCAGGGCGTTGCGCCATCCGGCCTCGCGCTCCTGGGCGTCGAGCCAGGAACGCGGCCCGACCAGGTGGTGCACCGTGTGATGGCCGAGATCGAGCAGGTAGGAGGTGGCGAGCTCGGCACCCGCCTCGTTGTCCACGGCGACCGAGGCCAACGCGGTGTGGGTGCCGCAGCCGACCGCGACCAGGGGCACGTCCGACGGCACGTTCGCCAGTGCGCCGACCGCGGAGGTCTGCGGGGCGATGACGATGATTCCCTCGACACCCTGGTCCCGAAGCCGGTCGACGGCGTCCAGCAGCGAACGCCGATCCAGCGTGCCGACGGCGGCCACGGTGACGAAGTACTCGTGCTGTCTGGCCGCTTGTTCGACGCCGTAGAGCATGCAGGCCGGGCCGTACAGCGTGGTGTTGAAGCTGATCACACCCAGGGTGCGGGTACGGCGGGTCGCCAGGGTGCGGGCGGCGGCGTTGGGGCGGTAGCTGAGTTCGCGGACCGCCGCGAGCACACGGTCCCGGGTGGCGGGCCGCACGTTCGGACGGTCGTTGAGGACCCGTGAGACGGTCTGGTGCGAGACGCCCGCGATCCGGGCCACGTCCGCCATCACGGGTGCACGATCCCCTTCCATGATTCACCTCCTCACGCGCCGTCATGTTTCGAGCTGTGTGCTCCCGGTCGGCACCGGGAGCGCCGCGAGGAAATTGTTAGCGCACACATTTTGGATGGGTCAATCGCTCCGACTACTGTCTTGCGGAATTCTTAACCGCGTTATCAGGACACCAGAACCGCCCTGAGCTGCTCATCCGTCACCCATGGGGGGGGAGTGGGGGTGCCGACCGAGCACCGGAGCCATAGGACCGCATGACCTTTGTTTCCACACTCTTGACTGTTCAACTGTGTTGCCTGCAGTTCACCGCGGCGTAAAAAGATGGTGTCGCTAGACCGCTCGATCAGTCACCGAGCACGTGAGAACCGCGCAGGCACAACACTGCGGTCGGGCCAGCTCCAACAGAGCGACCGTCAGGCCGACCATGACCCCGTCTCCCTACAGCTCGGATGAGGGTCAGCATCTGGGGCGCCTCCATTGTTAGCGCTCACAATTCCCCCCGCTGAGCGGTTCGACCGTCCCCCTGCTCCCTGCGCACGCGGCATCGCGCCGGACAAGAACGCAAGACGGAAGAGGTTCACAGTGATAGCCAGACATCTGAGAGGACTCCGGCTGAGGGTGGTCGGCGCGGTCCTCGCACTGCTCGCCGGCATCCTGGCCGGGGTGGTGGGTACCGCAGGCACGGCCCAGGCGGCTTCGTCCCTGCCGTGCGACATCTACGCCTCCGCGGGGACGCCGTGCGCCGCGGCGCACAGCACCACGCGGGCGCTCTACGCCTCCTACAACGGCGCTCTCTACCAGGTCAAGCGCGCCTCGGACGGCGCCATCACCGACATCGGACTGCTGAGCGCCGGCGGTTACGCGAACGCGGCGGCGCAGGACTCCTTCTGCTCCGGCACGACCTGTGTCATCACCAAGATCTATGACCAGAGCTCGAACCACAACGACCTGACCATCGAGGGGCCGGGCGGCAACGGCGGACAGGACGTCGGCGCCATCGCCAATGCCCTGCCGGTCACGGTCGGCGGCCACGCGGCCTACGGCGTCTTCGTGTCGGCCGGCGTCGGCTACCGCGACAACAGCACCACGGGCATCGCCACCGGCAGCAACCCGGAGGGCGCCTACATGGTGACCAGCGGCCACCACGTGAACCACCGGTGCTGCTTCGACTACGGCAACGCCGAGACGTCCGGCAACGACACCGGCAACGGCCACATGGACGCGATCAACTTCGGCACGGAGTGCTGGTTCTCGTGTTCCGGCGCCGGATCGGGCCCCTGGGTCGAGGCGGACCTGGAGAACGGGCTCTTCTTCGGAGGAAACGGCTCGAACACGAACAACAAGGGCAACTCCAGCGAGTACGTCACCGCCATGGAGAAAAACAACGGCACGACCACCTACGCGATCAAGGGCGGCAACGCCCAGTCGGGGACACTGACCACCTGGTACAACGGGGCCCTGCCCAACCTCGGCGGATACACCCCGATGCACTTGGAGGGCGCCATCGTCCTCGGCACCGGCGGTGACAACAGCAACGGGTCCGACGGCTCCTTCTTCGAAGGCGTCATGACCTCCGGCTACCCGACCGACGCCGCCGACAACGCCGTGCAGGCCAACATCACCTCCGTCGGTTACACCACCCCGGCCGCCACCTTCCCCGTCGCCGGCACCGCCTACCGCCTGACCAACACCAACTCCGGCAAGGTCCTGGACGCGGTGAACTGCGGTACGGCCAACGGGACGTCGATCGACATCTGGTCCTCGCTCGGCAACACCTGCCAGCAGTGGAAGTTCGCCAGCGCGGGCAACGGCCACTACACCATCACCAACGTCAACAGCGGCACGGTCCTGGACGACAAGAACTGCGGGGAGAGCAACGGCACCGCCGTCCAGCTGTGGGCCTCGCTCGGCAACACCTGCCAGCAGTGGGACGTCACCAAGGCCGGCAGCCACTACAGCATCACCAACGTCAACACCGGAATGACGCTGGACGTCGCGAACTGCGGAACGGCCAACGGCACCGCGGTCCGCCAGTGGCAGCAGCTCGACAACAAGTGCCAGCAGTGGGACATCGCCCCCTGACCGAACCGACCGAGTCACCGTCGGCGGCGGCGAGCACTGCGGCACCGAGGGCGGTGCCGCCCGCCGTTCGCCGCCGGTGGAGGCCGCTCCACACGGGTGGTGACCGTCGTGGGCTCGACCAGGGACAGCGACTGGAAGGGCACCGCGACGGGCACCGAGGCGGCGAGTGCCGACGTCCCGGGGCTCCGGATTCGGCCGCGCGCAGGCACCGACATCCGCGCCCCGCACAGGCCACCAAGGCTGTTTCTCCCGCGGCAGCCTCGGAGTCAACTTCAGGGGTGTCGGCTCCGGTCTCACCGGGGACAACGGATGGACGCTCTTCCCTGGCTGCCGATTCGCCATCTTCAACCGACGCCAGCACTCGGGGACGAGGTGAGAGTGAAGCCGTCCGAACTGCCCACGCCGGCCCGGCGCAACGCACTGATCCACTCTTGGACTCCAGGCACGTGCGAACGCCGCAGTGCGCTCTCGCCCCCGCGCAGACATCATCCTGGCCATCGGTGCCAAGGCTTGCGATCACCACCGTCCGGATGCGGGCGACACACACCGCGGAACGGCAGTCACCCCCCTTCCGTCATGGTCCTCCCCCGCCACACTCCACCCCGCAGTCGCCCTGACCGACTCGTCTCTCACCAAGGAACGTCGCACATGTCTTCAGAAGCCGGGCTGCCCCGCAGGACCGTCCTCACAGCCGCCCTTGGCGCCGCGTCCCTTGCCGGGACATTCGCCGCCTCCACTCCCGCCCGGGCCGCCGAGCGCTCCGGCACGGCCGCGGACGCCCCTGCCGCGGACCTCCCCGCCTCAGCCGCGCACTGGACCTTCGACGAGGGCTCCGGTACCTCCGCCGCCGACTCCTCGGGCAACGCTCGCACCGCCGTCCTCCAGGGCGCGGCCACCTGGGACACCGGCAAGGTCGGCGCCCACTGCCTGAGCCTCAAGGCAGATGGCAACGCCGCGGCGTCCGGGCCGGCCCTCGACACATCCAAGGCGTTCTCGGTGGCCGCATGGGTCAATCTCGCTCAGACGGGCGGCTACCAGACCGCCGTCAGCATCGACGGCAAGGTCGTCAGCTCCTTCTACCTGGGGCTGCGCGACGACACCGGCACCTTCGCCTTCGCCCGGCTGAACGGGGACGCCACCGGAAACGCCGCCGTGGCGGCCGCCGCCTCCGCCCCCGCCATCGGCGTCTGGACCCATCTGGCCGGCGTCAGCGACCCCTCGGCCGGCGTCACCCGCCTCTACGTCAACGGCGTGCTGGAAGGGGAAACCGCCTACACGACAGGCTGGGCCGGCAGCGGCGACACCGCCGTCGGCCGCGCCCTCTACGGCGGCGGGCACGTCGACCAGTGGCACGGCCTGATCGACGACGTGTGGATGTTCCCGTCCGTCCTCACCTCCGACCAGGTCGCGGCGCTGGCCGGGGTGCCGGTGGAGACCACGACTCCGCTGCTGAGCGTGAACGTCGCCAACCCCGCGCACGCCGTGTCCCCCATCCTTCCCGGCCTGATGTTCGAGGACATCAACCACTCGGGCGAGGGAGGTATCTACGCCGAACTGGTGCAGAACCGCTCGATGATGGCCGGCGACACCGCGCCGGTCCACTGGTCCGCCGTCGGTGCGACGACTCTCGCGCTCGACACCGCCACTCCCCTCAACGACGTGCTCAAGCGTTCCCTCAAGGTCGTGCTGCCGAGCGGCACCGGGGCCGGAAATCGGACCGGGGTGGCCAATGACGGCTTCTGGGGAATACCCGTGCGGCCCCAAACCACGTACATCGCACGGCTGTTCGCCAAGGCATCGCGCCGGATCGGGCCCCTCACGGTGGCCATCGAGTCGGCGGACGGCGCGACGGTGTACGCGTCCGCACAGGTGCCCCACGTCGGCACCGCGTTCCCCGACCGCCCTTTCGAGCTCATCCTGCGCACCGGTCCAGGCGCCCCCGTGGTCGGTGACGCGAAACTGACCGTCACCACCGCCGACCCCGCCGCCGCGGGCGAGACCCTCTGGCTCCAGCACGTCTCCCTCTTCCCACCCACCTACAACAACCGTCCCAACGGACTGCGCATCGACCTGATGGAGAAACTGGTCGCTCTGAAGCCGAAGTTCCTGCGCTTCCCCGGCGGAAACTTCGTCGAGGGCAACACGATCGCCACTCGGTTCGACTGGAAGAACACCATCGGTCCGGTCTGGGAGCGCCCCGGCCACATGGACGACGCCTGGGGATACTGGTCCACGGACGGGCTCGGACTGCTGGAATACCTGGAATGGGTCGAGGACATGGATGCCCAGCCGGTCCTCGCCGTCTTCGCCGGCTACTCGCTGAAGGGCGAACACGTGACCGGCGACGCACTTAAGCCATACGTCCAAGACGCACTCGACGAGATCGAATACATCACCGGCCCCGTGACCAGCACCTGGGGCGCAAGGCGGGCTGCCGACGGACACCCGAAGCCGTTCCCACTCGAGTTCGTGGAGATCGGCAACGAGGACTTCTTCGACCGCTCCGGATCGTACGAGGAGCGGTATGCGGCCTTCCACGACGCGATCAAGGCGAAGTACCCACAACTGAAGCTGATCGCCACGACGCCGGTGACGAGTCGCGAGCCGGACCTGATCGACGAGCACTACTACCTCGCGCCGTCCGCCGCTCAGGCATCCACCCACAAGTACGACAGCCGAGACCGCAACTCCACGAAAGTCTTCGTCGGGGAATGGGCCGCGCAGGAGGGCCGCCCCACACCCGACCTCAACGCCGCGCTGGGCGACGCCGCATGGCTGGCCGGGCTGATCCGCAACTCCGACCAGGTCCTCATGGAGTGCTACGCGCCGCTCTTCTCCCACGTCAAGAACAACGTCTGGGCGACCAACCTGATCGCCTACGACAACCTCACTAGCTACGCCTCACCCAGCTACTGGGCACAGCACATGCTGACGAGCAGGCTGGGCAGCACAGTGCTACCTGCCGCCGCCCGTGCACTGCCGGCCGTCGCCACCGTCGCCACCCGCTCCGGGAGCCGCCTCTACCTCGCAGTCGTCAACTGCGGGACGGAGAAGGTGAATGTGCCGGTCGAACTGAAGGGGCTGGCCAAGGGTGTCAAGAGGAACGCCACCGTCACCGTCCTGACCGGACCCTCACGTACCACCACCAACACGCTGACCGAACCCACCACTGTGGTGCCCAGGACCAGCACCGTCACCGGCGCCGCAGCTTCCTTCACCAGCACCCTGCCGCCGCTCTCCGTCACCGTCCTGGAACTCACCCTGACCTGAAACGCCACTCCGGCAACGCGAAGCCTTCGCCCAGGAGCACGGCAGCGCTCCAGCTCCCCTGCTCCCGGGGTCCGTTCGCCGGCCGGCGATGATCGCGTCCCGCCAGGCAGCAGGTCGGCTTGGCGCATGTGCAGTCCTTGAAGAAGGACCCCGTTACCGCTGGCGAACTGTCGGGCGATGTGTCGAACCTTCCGAGTGGGAGCCGGAAATCACGCGCCCGGCCCCATCATCACATTCGGTAGAACAACTGGGGGCAGGCTGCGACGCAGATGAAGCGCCTCGCGGTAGAGGTGCCAGAAGGAGCCCGTGTCGGACAGCGCGCGCTCGGTGGTGTGGTTGGCGAACCACTCCGGCTGGGGCAGCCAGGGCTTCACGCCGGCGTCCGCGGGCGTGAAGCCGAACGGGGACGCCTGGCCCGCACGGGCACAGGCCGCTACCGACAGGGGCGTTGGATGGACGCGGCCGTACGGTCATCGGCCCGCAGAGGGCGGAAAGTGCGCACGTGAGCGGACCGCATGGCGCACCTTGACTGGGTCAAGATGCGCTTCAGCCCAGTCAAGTGCGCTGGTCCCCGACCGGTCCCCAAGAATGATCAAAAGGCCGTTTCAGATCTCCTCTGAAACGGCCCCTGACCTGCGACTTCGTAAAGTCGGGACGACAGGATTTGAACCTGCGACCCCTTGACCCCCAGTCAAGTGCGCTACCAAGCTGCGCCACGTCCCGGTGCGCTCTCCACAGCCGGCCGCTTGAGACCCTCCGTGTGAGCGCGCAGGTCAACCCTACCCCATGGGTGCGGGCCGACCCGCTGTGCCCGCGTCAGCCGTGCGCCACGGTCTCCTGCTCCACGGCGGTCACCTCATGGGCGGCGCGGGCCTTGCCGGTCGTACGGCCGCCGCGGCGAGTCGGCACCAGCAGCGCGGCCAGGGCGGCGGCCAGGCAGAGCAGGGCCAGCAGGGTGAAGCCGTGGGTGTAGCCGGAGGCGTACGGCAGGCCCGAGGGCTGGAGGTGGCCGGTGACCAGGACGCCGGTGACGGCGGCGCCGATGGATCCGCCGATGGTGCGGATGTTGGCGTTCATGCCGGTGGCGGCGCCGGTCTGGTCGGCGGGGACGCTGCCCACGATCAGGTTGGCCATGGAGGCGAAGGCGAGTCCGATGCCGAGCCCGAACAGGCCCGCGACCAGGGCGACTTGCCACTGCTCGTCGTGCCACAGGGCGAGGAAGCCGCAGGCCACCGCGCCGAGCGCGGCACCGGTCGTCAGGAGCGTCTTGGCGCCCAGGACCGGCTCGAGTCGGCCGCTGAGCACACCGGACAGGAACATCGCGACCAGCATCGGCAGCATGAGCAGTCCGGCGGCGGTGACACTCGCGCCGAAGCCGTACCCGGCCGACGAGGGCGTCTGCACGAAGCCCGGCAGGAAGGACCAGATCGAGTACATTCCGGCGCCGAAGAGAAGCGCGGCGGTGTTGGTGGTCCACACGGCCGGCAGTCGCATGACGCGCAGGTCGATCAGCGGGGTGCGGGAGCGGGCCTCGGTGTACAGCCACAGCGCGAACAGCGCGACGGCGGCGGCGAACAGGCCGAGCACCCGGGCGGACCCCCAGCCCCACACGCCCGCCTGACTGAGCGGCAGCAGCAGGGCCACCAGCCAGGCCGACAGCAGTGCGGCGCCGTACCAGTTGACCTGCCCCTCGGCCCGGCGGGGCGACTCGGGGACGTAGCGTACGGCGATGAGCGTGGCCAGGGCGACGATGCCGACCGGGATCCAGAACAGCCACCGGTAGTCGAGCGCGGTGACGATGGGCCCGGCGGCGACCATGCCGACGCCGCCGCCCGCGGCGATGACGGCGGACAGGTTGCTGATGCTGCCGCTCACCTCGGACGGGGCGAACTCGTCGCGGATGATGCCGAAGGAGAGGGGGAACAGGGCGCCGCCGACGCCCTGGACGACCCGGGCGACGATCAGTACGCCGATGCTGGGCGCGAGCGCGGCGAGCAGACAGCCGACGGCCACGGTCACCAGGACGGCGACGAGGGTGCGTTTCTTGCCGATCAGGTCGCCGACGCGGCCGAGGATCGGGGTGAAGACCGAGGCGGACAGCAGATAGGCCGTCATCACCCAGGTCACGGTGGACTGCGAGGTGTGCAGGGCGTGCTGGACGGTCGGCAGGGCCGGCGCGATCAGCGACTGGAGCATGGAGAACACGCCGGCACCGGTCGCGAGGACCGCGAAGGTGAGGCGGGTGGACTTGCGGGGCATGAAGAGCCTCTCCGAACACAGGGTGCGGCCGAAGCCTCTGACCGCGGTCGTCGGTGCGGACCCGGTGCGCCCTGCGGGCGGGCACGGGGACGCCGGCGGCCGCGGTGAGCGGTCGCGGAGGGGATGTATGGGCAGGAAGACGCGTGCGGCCGTGTTTGGGCAGGAAGGCGCGTGCGGCCGCACGCGTCCACGGCGAACGCACCTCGCACTGCTAAAGTGGAGGTACACCTCCACTCTAGCGGAGGCACCCCTCCGCTTCAACCGAGCCAGCCCGGGAGGCAGCCGTGACCGTCCAGCCGTTCCCCGTCAGAGAGATCGTCGCGGCCCGCCGACCGCACCGGAAGGACGCGGCCCGCAACTACGACGCCCTGCTCGCCGCCGCCCGCGAGGCCTTCGCGGAGCACGGCGCGGAGGCCTCGCTGGAGGACATCGCGCGCCGCGCGGGCGTCGGCATCGGCACGCTGTACCGGAACTTCCCCACCCGCCGCCATCTCTTCGAGAGCGTCTACGCGGACGAGGTCAACGCCCTGTGCCAGGTCGCCGAGGAGGTTGCCGACCGGGAGCCCTGGGATGCCCTGACGGCCTGGCTGGACCGGTTCGCGGGCTACATGGTGACCAAGCGGGCCGTGCGGGAGGCGCTCAACGACGAGTCGGAGATCTTCGCCGCCTGCCGCGCGTCCATGTACGCGGCCGGGGGCCCGCTGTTCACCCGGGCCCAGCAGGCCGGCGAGGCGCGCACGGACATGGACTTCGTGGACCTGCTGCGCATGGTCGCGGGCATCACCGCGACGACCTTCGACGACGACGCCCAGCGCGACCGGGTGCTGTCCGTCGCCCTCGACGGCGTGCGGACCGCCCGCTGAGACAGACACCCTAGCTTTGCATTGCCTGACTCAAGTAAATTCCTCGCGTCAGGTGCAGCCCCGCCCCCGGGCCGCCGCAGTCCCAGCGAACGGAACCGCATGTCCCTCCTGGCCCGCCCGGCGGTGGCCACCCTCGCCGCCAAGACGATGCAACGGATGACCCTGCTCGCCGACCGGCGTTCCAGCGGACGCGGCTCGGCGGCGGCCTCGCACGCCCGTTTCCCCGAATTCCCGCGCACTGTGAAGGAGTTGACGATACCCACCTCCGTCGCCGAGGCCCGGGTGACGGTGTACCTGCCCGCGCCCGGGGAGGCCGGCGAGGCGGCGCCGCCGGTGCACGTCAACTTCCACGGCGGCGGCTACGTCATCTCCCTCACGGAGATGGACGACCCGCTGTGCCGCTTCCTCGCCGCACAGGCGGGGGTCGTGGTGATCAACGTGGATTACGTGGTCGCCCCGCAGCACCCGTTCCCGGCTCCGCCGAGGCAGGCGTACGAGGTCGTCCGCTGGGTCGCCGAGCACGGCGCCGAACACGGCTGGGACGGCGGTCGCCTCACCGTGGGCGGGCAGAGCGCGGGCGGCGGACTCGCCGCGGCCGTGGCGCGCCAGGCCCTGGAGGAGGGCGGTCCCGCGATCGCGCTCCAGGTCCTGCACTATCCCCCGCTGGACCTCGCGACCGGTGCCCGGCACAAGCGCGCCGCCGTCGACCGGCCGATGCTGCGGCCCTGGATGGCCGACATCTTCGACACGTCGTACGTCCCGGACGTCCGGCTGCGCGCCGACCGGCTGGTGTCGCCCGCCCACTCCTCCGACACCGCGGATCTGACGGGCATCGCCCCGGCCCTCGTGATCACGGCCGAGTACGACCTCCTGCGGGCGGAGGCCGAGAGCTACGCCGACCGGCTGCGGAAGACGGGCTCCCTGGTAGGGCATCACGACGTGGCCGGGGCCGACCACGGGTACGACGGCTCGGACGACGAGAAGGCGCGGGAGACCTACGCCCTGATCGCCCGCCATGTGCGCGAGGCCGTCCGCTCCTGAGGAGACAGAAGCCGCCGGCCGCCCCCCTCCGACGGCCGGCGACATCCGATCCCCGCGCTCCCGTGAGGCGACCGGCGTGGGCGGGGTGATTCCGAACTTCTCGGCGTTCTCCGTGAGTTCGCGCCACACCTTGGGCGCCACCGGAATCCCTTGCCCGGCCCGCTCCACGGCCACGGCGGCGCTGCGCTCGCCCGGGTAGTGCACGCCGTCGGCGACCGGCAGGCCCTTGAGCGTGGACAGCGTCGCCTCGACCCCCTCGGTGAAGCCCTCCGCTCCGCCGAAGGCGGCCGGATCGACGGCGATGAGCAGGGCGTTCTGGCGGTGCCTGCGACCCCCCGGGTCGTCCGAGTGGAACGCGGCGAAGATCGGCGCGCCGACCAGCACACTGGTGAGCAGCTCGAACGCCAGGGAAATGCCGGACCCCTTGGCACCGCCCAGCGGCAACGGCATGACGGCCGTCGCGGGGTCTTGGTGGGGGTGCCGTCCTCGGTGGCGGCCGCTCCCTCCGGCAGCGGGATGCCGCTCGCCTTGGCCTGGCGGATCCTGCCGAGCGCGATGGTGGCGGTCGCCATGTCGAGCAGCAGCGGCGCGTGACTCGACGACGGATCCGTAGGGACGGCGATGGCGAGCGGGCTGGTAGCCACCGCGGGGCCCTTCACTCCCGTGTAGCCCATGTTCGGCATGCCGGCGACGAAGCCGAGGCCGACCATGCCCTGTTCGGCGATCTTCGAGACGTAGTAGCCGATGGCGCCGGTGTGCACGGTGCCGCGCACGCCGACCGAGGCGATGCCGGTGGTGCGGGCCCGGCTCACGGCCTCCTCGGCCGCCGCGCTGAGCGCCACCGGGCCGGGGGAGGTGCGGCAGGACCGAGCCGTAGATGAACATGTCCAGGCCGCGGCCGTCGAAGAGGACGGCCAGCCAGCACAGGCCGACGACCAGAAGGGCCAGTCTGCTGCCGCGGGCGGACAGGAGGGAGGGGGAGGAGGACATCCTTGTTTTCCGCTCGTGCGGGCGGGGTGCCCCGACGCTAGAGACCCACAGGAAGACTCGTCAACATTTTTGTCAACAATCTCATCGACAATCAAACTTCGCGTCGGGGCGACAGGCGGGGGGCGCTACGCGACCGGCGGCGTGCCGTGCGTATGGAAGGACTCGATGGTCTTCAGCCCCCAGGCCTGCCCCTTCTTCCGCTCCTCCTCGGTCCAGGTGATCAGCGGCCAGTCGGGCGCCAGCACCAGCCGCGTGAGCGGGTTGCACAGCTCGATGCGGTTGCCGCCGGGCTCGTAGACGTACAGGAAGAACGTCTGCTGGATGGCGTGCTTGTGCGGGCCCGTCTCGATGAACACAGCGTTGTCGATCGCGAGGTCCGCCGCGCGCAGGATGTCCTCGCGGCTGTCGGTCGCGAACGCGATGTGGTGCAGCCGGCCGGCCGAGCCGGTCCAGTCCGAGGTGTAGACGACGTCGTACGACTTGTTCGTGTACGTCAGCCAGCGCGCCGCGATCGTGCCCGTGTCGAGCCGGATCTGCTCGGTGGGCCGGGCGCCGAGGACGTTCTGCTGGAACTCGGCGTTGGCGAGCACGTCGGCGGCGAGGAAGTTGATGTGGTCCAGGCGCCGCACCCCCACGCCCCGGTTGGGCTTGGCCTGCGGCTGGTTCTTGAGCGCGGGCTTCAGCTCCTCGGGGGCCCGGTAGTGCTCGCTCTCCCAGTACAGGGCGTGCTCGTGGCCGTCCGGGTCGGTGGTGACGTAGAGCTTGCCGAGGCCGGGTTCGTCCTCGACCCAGTGCCCACTGCCGCCCGTCTCCTCGATCGCCTTGACCCGGCGCTGGAGGGCCTCCTCGCTGGAGGTGCGCAGGGCGAGCCGGCCGAGGCCGGGCTGCTCGCGGGCGGTGAGGACCAGGCTGTGGTGCTCGTAGTCGTCGAAGGTCCGCAGGCGGACGGTGTCGCCGTCCTGCCCGTTGACGGTCAGACCCAGATAGTCGGTGAAGAAGGCGACGCTGGCGTCCAGGTCCGGGGTGAACAGCTGGGCGTGGCCGATGTGGGCGATGTCGCCGAGCGGCGGAGTCATCGTTGACCTCCTTGGGTGTGCGGGGGAAGTGGTGCCGTCTCGGCGGACCTGGGGAAGACGGTGCCGTCGAAGATCTTGCGGGCCGTGCGGACCACGGCGGTACGACGGGCGTGGGGCAGGCCGTCGGGGGTCGCGTCGAGGCTGCTCTCGATGTCCAGGAACCCCGTGGGATGTTCGATACGGACGCGGTCACTGCCCGCGTCGAGTTCCGCGAGGTCGGCCCCCACGCTGCCGTCGATCCGCAGTCCGGCGGCGACGCTTGCCGCGCCGAGCACCCCGATGGAGGTGTGGCAGCGCACCGGGATGAAGGTGCGGGTGGTGATCGCGCCGCCGTCCCTGGGCGGGGCGAGCAGCGAGAGCTTGGGCACGGTGGCGTTCGAGACGTCGCCGAGGCCCATCAGGCGGCCCGCCTCCAGGCGGATCGTACGGAGCCGGCCGGTCAGCTCTTCGTCGGCCTCCAGCTCGGCGGGCGACTCGTAGCCGGTGACCTTGAGCGAGGCGGCCTCGATGAGGACCGTCGGCATGCCGTTGTCCACGCAGGTCACGGGTACGCCGTCGATCTCGTCGCGGACGTGGCCGGTGGGCAGCAGCGGGTTCGCGCTCGGCGGGAACCCGATCACGACCGGCGCGGCCGTCCCCGGCACACCCGAGATCTCGGCGTCCCCGGTGTAGCGCACCCGGCCGCCGGGGGTCGGGAAGGTCGCCGTCGCGTGGTCGCCGGTGTTGACCATGCGGATCCGGACGGAGGTCTCCTCCTCCCCCGCCACCACCAGCCCGCGTTCGACGGCGAACGGTCCGATGCCGGCGAGGATGTTCCCGCAGTTCTGACGGTCACTCACCTCCGGCTGGTCCACGACGACTTGGAGGAAGAGGTAGTCGACGTCGGCCCGCGGGTCGGCGGAGGGCGAGACGACGGCCACCTTGCTGGTCAGCGGGTGCGCCCCGCCCAGGCCGTCGATCTGCCGCTCGTCGGGGCTGCCCATGATCCGCAGCAACAGCTCGTCGCGCAGGGCCGGTTCGGCGGGAAGGTCGTCGGCCAGAAAGTAGGCACCCTTGGAGGTACCGCCCCGCATCAGCAGGCAGGGCACCCCCTCCGGCACGGGGGTCACGACCGCTCCTCCGCGTACTCCTCATACGTCCGGTACTCGACGCCGAGCCGCTTGAGGGTCTCGCGCAACCCATAACGGTCCAGGCCGAGTTCGCCCTCGATGAAGGCGGCGCGGGCCTTGGCCTCCTTGGCCTCGCGGGCCTCGGACGCCTCGACGGTGGCGCGTACGCGCTCCCGGGGGACGACGACCACGCCGTCGTCGTCGGCGAGGATCACGTCGCCGGGCCGGATCACCTGGCCGTCGACGGCGACCGGCACGTTGACCGAGCCGCCGGTGGCCTTGACCGTGCCTTGCGCGGAGACCGCCCGGGACCAGGCCGGGAAGTTCATCTCGCGCAGTTCCTGGGTGTCGCGGATACCGGCGTTGATGACCAGGCCGCGCACGCCGCGCCGCTGGAGCGCGGTGGCGAACAGTTCGCCGAACATGCCGTCGGTGGACGGGGAGGTGGTGGTGACGACCAGGATGTCGCCCTCGCCGCACTGCTCAACGGCGGCGTGGATCATGAGGTTGTCGCCGGGCCAGCTGAGCACGGTGACCGCGGTGCCCGCGACCCGTACGCCCTGCTGGATCGGGCGGATCCCGGGCTCGAGCAGACCTGTGCGGCCCATGGCCTCACTGACGGTGGCCACGCCGTACTGGGCGAGGGCGTCGACGTCCTTCGCGTCGGCCTTCGGCGGGTTGGTGACGATCACGCCGCTCATGCCAGCTCCTTCGCGATCTGCGGGTACGGGCGCATGAACGCCTCGGCCATGGTCTTGTGCGCGAGGCCCAGGTTCGGGCCGGCGTTCCGCTTGAGCTGGACGCCACGGCGGACGGCGAGGTCGGTGTAGTAGTCCCACAGGTGCTGCTGTGCGCCCAGGCACTCCATGGCCTGTCGCTTGGTCTCCCACACCTCGGTGATGTCGAGGAGTACCTCGGGCCTGAAGCCGCTCATCTCGGGCTGGTGCGGCTCGAAGCAGAAGACCGGCGGGGCGCCGATGATCTCGCCGGGGCCCGGGTAGCCGATGGCCTGGGCGAGGACTCTGGCTTCCAGGGCCATGCGGTTGGCGGCCGGGTGGTCGCCGTTGTACGGGTCCTCGGCCGGGTGGGTGAGCACGATGTCGGGCTGGGTGTCGCGGTAGACCTCGACGAGCCGGTCGGTGAGCTCGGGGGTGACGAGCAGCGGGTAGTCGCCGGCGTCGAAGAAGCGGACCTCGGCGCCCAGGGTGGCCGCGGCGCGCTCGGCCTCGTCGCGGCGTATCGCCTTGATCTCCTCGAGCTTCCTGCCCTCGCGCCAGGCCTTGGCGGACTCGCCGCGTTCACCGAAGGTCAGACAGGCGATGGTGACCTTCTCCCCGCGGGAGGCGGCCAGGGCGATGGCTCCGCCCGCTCTCCATACGAAGTCCCCGGCGTGCGCGGTGATGACGAGTGTCGATCGTGGGACGGCGGGCGCGCCTGGGTGCGTCATGGTTCTCATCGCTCTCTGTTCGGGCGGTTCGCCTCCGGGGTGCTCCAGCCGCCGTCGAGCCCCCGACCGTGCTCAGCCCCTGAGGCCTTCGCGCGGTCGCGCTCTCGACACCGGCGCGCCCCTTCGGCTCACTCGCCGGGAGTGGACAGGTGTGCGCCCGCCTCGCGCGGCTCAGCCGCGCAGCGCCTCGATCACGCTGGTGAGGTGGGCGCGGACGGCCGTCTCGGCCGCCTGCGGGTCCCTGGCCCTGATCGCTTCGATCATCGCCAGATGCTCATGCAGGGACTCCTGCGGACGCCCGGGCCTCAGCGCCAACTGGAAACGGTGGCGCACCAGTTGGGCGTTGAGCCGCTCCAGGAGTTCCAGGGCGGTCTGCTGTCCCGAGAACTCCTGGATCCTGGTGTGCAGTTCGTGGTTGAGGTCGGAGTAGGTCACGGGTTCGCCGTCGGCCACGGCCTTGGTCATCGCCGTGCCCAGGTCCGTCAGTTCGGCGAGCTGCTCGTCGCTGGCCGCGACGGCCGCCTTCGCCGCGCACAGTCCTTCGAGGACCATGCGGCACTCGGTGATGGCGACCGCTTCCTCCACGCTCACCACCCGCACCCGCGAGCCGCGGTTGCGGATCCGCTCGACGAGTCCCTGGGACTCCAGATCGATCAGTGCCGCCCTGATGCTGGCCCGTGTCACACCGAACTGCTCGGCGAGCTCGTTCTCCACCAGCCGCTGTGCCGGTGCCATGTCGCCGTGCAGGATCGCCTGCCGCAGCTGCGCGAACGCGTGCTGTTTGGCCTGCTCTCCGGTGCTCGGACGGGCTTCTTTCGGCATCGTTGCCCTCCCTGAGTGAGTGCCTGTCAAACCTAAATCTAGCCAAACAAGATTGTCAACAATTTTGTCCGCTGTATTGCAGGGCAGGTTTCTCACAGAATGTCCCACAGGACCCTCCGCGCAGGTTCAGCGGGAGGCGCAGCCCAGCCAGTAGCCGAAGCCGCGGCGGGTGTGAATGAGGTTCGGGTCCTCCTGGTCCACCTTGCGCCGCAGCCGGGAGACCAGCTTCTCGATGGCCTGGTCGGCGCGGTACTCGCCCCAGACGTGCCGGCAGATCTGCCCCTTCGACAGCACGTGCTCGGCGTTGGCCAGCAGGTGGTACAGGAGGCGGTACTCGGCGGGGGTGAGGTCGAGGGGGCGCGGCCCGCGGCTGGCGCGGCACGTGGCGTCGTCCAGGACCAGATCGCCGTAGCAGGGCATGCCCGTGGGCGCCGCGGGGCGTCGGCCGCGCAGCAGGACCTGGACGCGGGCGAGCACCTCGGGGATGCGGACGGGCTTGGTCACGTAGTCCTCTCGCCCCGGGCCGAGTTCGGGGACGAGGTGGTGCAACGCGTCGCAGCTGGCCAGGAAGAGCAGCGGCGGGCGGTCCGCCGGTGCGGTTGGGCGGCCTCGGGCGAGCTCCCTCAGGCCCGGCAGTCCGGTGTCCCACACCACGAGGTCGAACCGGTGCCGGGCGAGGCGGGCCATGCCCTCGGCGCCGGTGCCCGCGGTGCCGACCCGGTAGCCGGCCAACTCGAGCGTGGTGGCGAGCAGTTCGGTGTCGCCGGGATCATCGACGACGACCAGGAGGTGCTGACCGTCCCCGCGGGGAGGCCGCGTGCCGGTAATCCCGTACATGGCGTGACCATTCGTATGGGGAGTGCGTTGCAGGGCCTCGGCCGGGGGCCGGTTCAGCGCGCGACGGGCGGGAGGTCGAGCCGGTCCTCGGCCCGGGCCACAAAGTCGTCGACCATTCGGCGGAAGAGCGCGGCGAGATGCCCGAGATCCCCCTCGGACCAGTCGGCCAGGGCCATCTCCATGCCCCGGCGGCTCACCTCACGGATGCGCTCGACCGCCGCCGCTCCGGCGTCCGTGAGCTGGACGCGCTGGGCGCGCCGGTCGTCCGGGTCGGCGACCCGGATCACGTACCCGCCCTGCTCCAACTGCCGTATCTGCCGGGTGACATGGGACGCCTCCACCGACAGACGCACGGCCAGCACGCCGGGACGCAGCGGCTCACTCTCCCCGATGTGCCGCAGGATGGCCACGGCGGCCCGGTCGAGCTCCAGTCCGGCCGTCGCCATCAGGCGCTCGTGCTGCCGGGCGCGTCCGGCGAGGTACGTGACGCGGGTGAGGACGCTCTCGATCTCGGCCACGTTCGCGGAGACGGGCGCTGCGGTGGACGGCTGTGCGGACATGCGATCACCTTAGAGGTAGTTGCCTAACTTAAGCAATATGGAGATGGTTGCTTGACTTAAGTAATGCGCTTGTGCTTGCCTAAGTCAAGCAAGACGACCTCGGACCGGGGCCGCCCCGAGCGGAGGCGGCTCCTTTCGCGCCGAGCCTGTGGGGACAGGCGCGGCGCGGTCGACGGGCCGGCAGGCGGAGCACTTCCCCCGTCCGCCGCCGGCCCGGCGCCGCAAGCGGACCGCCGGTCGGGTCACTGCCCTCCCCCGCCCGTCAGACCTCGCACCAGCCCGGCAACTCCTGCCACCCCGCACCCTCAGAAAGTGAGACCCTCCATGGCCACGATGAAGTCCGTCCTGACCGGCGCCCAGAACAAGATCGACGTGGTGGACGTCGAGCGCCCCGTCCCCGGCCCCAAGGACGCGCTGGTCCGGATCCGCGCCTGCGGTATCTGCGGCACCGACACCTTCTTCCTGCACATGGGCGGCATGCCGGTCGATGCCAAGGGCTCGATGCGCGCCATCCCGCTGGGCCACGAGCCCGCCGGCGAGGTCGTCGAGGTGGGCGCCGAGGTCACGGACCTGAAGGTCGGGAACCGCGTGGTCGTCAACCCGCAGGGCGCCCCGACCGGCATCATCGGCTGCGGCGGCGACCTCGGCGGCATGGACGAGTACCTGCTCATCCGGGACGCCGAGGTGGGCAAGAGCGTCGCCGTCTTCCCCGACCACGTCCCCTTCGCGGTCGCCGCGTTGAACGAGCCGATGGCGGTCGCCCGGCACTGCGTCAACCGCTCCGAGGCCAAGCCCGCCGACAAGGTCGTCGTCTTCGGCGCCGGCCCCATCGGACTCGGCGCCACCATCTGGCTCAAGCTGCGCGGCGTGGAGCACGTCGTCGTCGCCGACGTCATCCCCTCACGTCTGGAGAAGGCCCTGGCCGTCGGCGCCGATGCCGTCATCAACTCCGCCACGGAGAACGTCACCGAGCGCCTGACCGAACTGCACGGCCAGGCCGCCAACGCCCTCGGCCAGCCCCGCGCCGGCACCGACATCTACATCGACGCCGCAGGCGTGCCCGCCGTCTTCCAGGCCGCCGTCGACTCCGCGAAGTGGAAGGCGAAGCTGGTCATGGTCGCTGTACAGAAGAAGGGCTCGGACATCGACCTCGGCGGCATGCTCCGCAGCGAACTCACCCTCGTCGCCTCCCAGGGCTACCCGACCGAGATCTTCGAGGTCACGGCGGAGCTCGCCGAGCACAAGGACCTCTTCGCGAAGCTGATCAGCCACAGCGTCCCGTTCTCCGACGTCGACCGGGCCTTCGAGCTCGCGCTGACGCCGGGCGCCGCGGAGAAGGTCGTCGTCACCTTCGACGAGTGACGGACCCGCCCGGGCTCCTGCCGCCACCCCCGGCAGGCAGGGGCCCGTGGTGGTCCGCACCGCGGTGACCGCACCGGACGGAACGCCCACACCATGATCGACAACCTGCAACGCCTGCCCTCGGCCCGCCCCCACGCCGTCGACGCCGGACTCGCCGCCGCACTCTTCGCCTGCTCGCTGCCGGGCAGCCTGGTCACGCTCCCGGGCCACGACCCCGGCATACCGTGGTGGCCCGGGGTCCTGCTCACCGGGGTCGCGTGCGCCGCGCTGCTGTGGCGCCGCGGCCGGCCCCGCACGACGACGGCGGTGACCATCGTCTGCGCGACGGCCGTGGCGGCGCTCGGCTACATCCTCACGGTCCTGCTGCTCGGCCCCCTCATGGTCGCGCTGCACTCACTGGCCGTCCGCACCGACCGCAGGACCGCGAACACCTTCGCCGGCACCGGCATCGCCCTGCTGGTCGGCGCCTCCCTCCTCGTCGGCCCCGGCAACGAACCCCTGGTCCTCAAGCTGCTCGGCCCCACCGCCTGGCTGCTGCTGCCCACCTCCCTGGGCACCGTGACCCGACTGCGCGGCGCCTATCTGGAAGCCGTGCAGGCGCGCGCCGAGCACGCGGAGCGCACCCGGGAGGAGGAGGCACGACGGCGCGTCACCGAGGAGCGCATGCGCATCGCCCGGGACCTGCACGACGTCGTCGCCCACCATCTCGTCCTGGCCAACCTCCAGGCCGGCGCGGTCGCCCGGATGCTGCCCGCCCGGCCCGACGAGGCCGAGCGGATCGTGCGGGACCTGTCCGGCACCACCTCTTCGGCACTGCGCGAACTCAAGTCCACCGTCGGCCTGTTGCGGGACCAGGTGGACCCGCCGATCTCCTCCACCGACGCCGAGGACCGTGCGGCCCACCCGGCCGACGGCCAGGACGGTACGACCCACTCGCCCGGTGCTGGAGACCGTACGACCCACTCGCCCGGTGCCGGAGACCGTACGGCCCAACCGTCCGGCGCGGGAGACCGTACGGCCGACCCGTCCGACACCGGCAAGCCGCCGGCGCCCACCCCCGGCCTCGCCCAGCTCCCGGACCTCGCGTCCTCGTTCCAGCACGCCGGCCTCACGGTCAGCCTGGCCACCGACGGCGACCCGCGTCCCCTGTCCGCCGGTGCCGCCCTCACGGCGTACCGGATCGTGCAGGAGGCCCTGACCAACGTCACCAAGCACGCCGTCACCGGCTCGGCCGAGGTACGGCTCGCCTACACCCACGACCGGCTGGTCGTCACGGTCGTCAACGCCGACGCCGTGAGACGGTCCGACTCCTCCTCCCCCGGCGGCGGCGGTTACGGCCTCATGGGCATGCGCGAGCGTGCCCACTCGGTCGGCGGCCGCATCCGGATGGGCCACCGTCCGCAGGGCGGCTTCGAAGTCGTCGCCGAGCTGCCGGTGCAGCCGTACCGGCTGGAGGAACCCGCGGCCACCTGAGGCCCCGCCCCATCCTGGCGCTCGCCACACCCCGATTCAGCTTGCTTAAGTCAATCAATTACGATTAACTTGAGTAAGTCAAGCAACACGGTTTGTCCCCACCCCCTTGTGCCCTGACGGAGGCTCTTGCCATGTCCGACGCCCTTGCCCGACCCACCGCGGCGGTGAAGCCCGCCCCGCCGAGGTCGAACACCGTCGTGGCGGTGCTGGCCTTCGCCGGCATCGTCGTCGCGTTGATGCAGACGCTCGTCATCCCGATCGTCCCCGAGCTGCCGAAGCTGCTTGACGCCTCGGCGTCGAACACGGCCTGGGCGGTCACCGCCACCCTGCTCGCCGCCGCCGTCGCCACCCCGGTGGTCGGCCGGCTCGGCGACATGTACGGCAAGCGGCGGATGCTGCTCGTCAGCATCGTCCTGCTGATCGCCGGCTCCGTCGTCTGCGCGCTCAGCGACTCCGTCATCCCGATGATCGCCGGACGCGCCCTGCAGGGCCTGGCCGCCGGTGTCATCCCGCTCGGCATCAGCATCATGCGCGACGTACTGCCCAGCGAGCGGCTCGCCGGGTCGACCGCCATGATGAGCGCCTCCCTCGGCGTCGGCGGCGCCCTCGGCCTGCCCTCCGCGGCCTTCATCGCCGACAAGTGGGACTGGCACCTCCTGTTCTGGACCTCCGCCGCCCTCGGCGCCGTCGCCTTCCTGCTCGTGCTGACGGTCGTACCCGAGTCCAAGGTGCGGGCCGGCGGACGCTTCGACCTGGTCGGCGCGCTGGGTCTGTCGGCCGGACTGGTGACCCTGCTGCTGGCCGTCTCCAAGGGCGGCGACTGGGGCTGGACCAGCGCCACCACCCTGGGCCTCGGCCTGGCCTCGGTCGTGATCCTGCTCGCCTGGGGCCTTTACGAGCTGCGCAGCAGCCAGCCCCTGGTCGACCTGCGCACCACCGCCCGCCCCCAGGTGCTCTTCACCAACCTCGCCTCGATCGCGCTCGGCTTCTCGATGTTCGCGATGTCCCTGGTTCTGCCGCAGCTGCTCCAGCTGCCCGAGGCCACCGGCTACGGCCTCGGCAAGTCCATGCTCACCGTCGGCCTGGTCCTCGCCCCGCAGGGCCTGGTGATGATGGCCATGTCCGCCGTCTCCGCGACCATCACCAAGGCCAAGGGGCCCAAGCTCACCCTGATGATCGGCGCGCTGATCGTGGCCTCCGGCTACGCCCTCAACATCGTGCTCATGTCCGAGGTCTGGCACCTGGTCCTGGTGTCCTGCATCATCGGCGGCGGCATCGGCTTCACGTACGGGGCCATGCCCGCCCTGATCATGGGTGCCGTCGACCCCACCCAGACCGGCGCCGCAAACAGCCTCAACACCCTGATGCGCTCCCTGGGCACCAGCTTCGCCAGCGCCATCGCCGGCGTCATCCTCGCCCAGATGACCACCGACTACGGCGGCTTCCCCCTGCCCTCGGAGAACGGCTTCAAGGTCGTCATGGCCATCGGCGCCGGAGCCGCCCTGCTCGCCCTGCTCTTCGCCACCTTCATCCCGAAGCACCGCGCCCCGCAGCCCGCACCGGCCGCCGACGGCCCCGCCGAGAACAAGGAGGCCACCACGGCCAAGGTGTGACCAAGCCGACGAGAACCGAGGCGGCCACCACCCGGACGACGGGAGGCGGCCGCCGTGTGCGTCGCCCGCTAATGGATGAGCGCGTTCGCCACCACGACGACCACGCCGAGCAGTGCGTCCACGACTCCGATGAGGACCGCCAGGGCCCACGTGCGGTGCGACCACCTGGCCGTGACCAGGCCCAGCGTGAACAGCAGCACGATGTTCAGGATGAACGCCGGGTACTCCACCCCGTCGGCCGGCCACCAGCCCCAGCCCGCACCCGCGAGGACGACCACGGTCGGCAGCACGGCCGCGACCAGGGGCCACTCGTCCACGAGGGTGCGCAGGACGTCCCAGCGGCGGTGCTGGGCGCGTTCGGCGACGAAGTGGGCGTAGCCGTGAGCGAAGGCGGAGGCGAATGCGGTCACCAGTAGCCACAGGGCGTCGTATCGGCGGCTGTCCTCGGAGGTGTGGCCGTACTGGGTGAGCGCGGCGACCATGGAACTCGCCAGGACGGCGCCGTAGACACCGCCGAACAGGACAGCCTCGCGCGTGTCGTGCCGGGGCGGCACGGGGGCGGCCGCCGGGATGTCCGCCATGCCCCCACGATCTCCCGGGCCCGGCGGAGCCGCCAGTCGGCGTGCCCTCCCACCTGGGCCGATCCCCCCACAACCTGTCGACGGCCGGATCCCGGCCCGCACTGCGCGCCGACGACCGTACGACGTGGACGGTGTACGAGACGCTGCGGAAGGTGTACGCGATCAGTCTGTGAGCGGCGGGGCCGTGGTGCCGCGGATCTCCAGTGTCGGGGCGGCCAGGTGGAGCCGCCCCGCTGCTCCGGCCGACTCGAAGCGGTCGAGGAGGCAGCGGGCGGCGCGGCGGCCGACCTCGTGGCCGGCGTTGTCGACGGTGGTGAGCCACAGGTGGCGCAGCCGGGAGATGCTCGTGTCGTCGTAGCCGGTGACGGACAGGTCGTGCGGGACGCGCAGGCCCAGTTCCGCGGCCGCCGAGAGCACGCCGACGGCGGTGATGTCGTTGACGGCGACGACGGCGGTGGGCCGCCCGGGCCGGCCGAGCAGTCGTACGGCGGCCCGGAACCCGCCCTCCTCCGTCATGTCGCAGGTCTCGACGAGTGCCCGGTCGGCGAGACCGTGGGCGCGCATGGCCGCCTCGAAGCTGCCGCGGCGCAGGTCGCCCACGGCGCCATAGCCCGCGATGTGCGCGATGCGGCGGTGGCCGAGGCCGATGAGGTGCTCGGTGACCAGCCGGGCGCCCTGCTCGTCGTCGCCGGCGACCACGTCGACGCCGGGCGGGACGGGCTCGCGGGCGCCCGCGACGACGACCGGTATCCGCTCCGCGACGGTGCCGAGTGCGGCCGGGTCGGGCAGGGTGCCGACCACGACCAGGCCGTCGGCCTGGAGGTCCAGGAAGGGCCGGGCGAGGTCCTGGCCGGTGCGGCGGTTGAGGCGGGCGTCGCCCAGCAGCATGTGCAGGCCCTGGTCGTGCAGGAGGGCGTTCAGGCCGTCGAGCAGGTCGATGAACCAGGGGTTGCGCAGGTCGTTGAGGAGGACGCCGACCGTGCGGGTGCGCTGTTCGCTGAGGCTGCGGGCGGCGGCGTTGGGGCGGTAGCCGAGTTCGCGTACGGCCCGCAGTACGGCGTCCCGCTTCTCGGGGCGAACCTGGTCGGAGCCGCGCAGCACGAGCGAGACCAACGACTTGGAGACGCCGGCCTGCTCGGCCACGTCCCGGATCGTCGGCTGTCTCATGCTCTGGACCGTTCCATGTGACGCGCCGCCTTGTCAAAGGGGTTGACACCTGTCGAAAGCCCGCTCAGGGTGGCTTGGACAGTTCATGGACCGGTCCAAAGAGGGGCTCATGGTGGATACGCTCGGTGTCGCCGTCGTCGGATTCGGCTGGATGGGCCGGGTGCACAGCCAGGCGTATGCCCGCGTCCCGCATCACTACCCGAAGCTGGGCCTGCGCCCGGAGCTGGTGACGGTCGCCGACGATGTGCCGGGGCGGGCCGAGGAGGCCGCCGCTCGGTTCGGGTTCGCCACGGCCGTCCGCGACTGGCGCGAGGTGGTCGCCGACCCGCGGGTGCGGGCCGTGAGCATCACCGCGCCGAACTTCCTGCACCGGGAGATCGGTGTCGCGATGGCCGAGGCCGGCAAGCACATCTGGATCGAGAAGCCGGTCGGTCTGACCGTGGCGGACGCCCGGGCGGTCGCCGAAGCGGTCGCGAAGTCGGGTGTGCAGGGCACGGTCGGCTTCAACTACCGCAACGCGCCCGCCGTGGAATCGGCCCGGCGGCTGATCGCCGACGGCGGGATCGGCACGGTCACGCATGTCCGCGTCCGCCTGTTCAGCGACTACGCGGCCCACCCCGAGGGCGCCTTGACCTGGCGGTACGAGCGGGAGCGGGGCGGCAGCGGAGTGCTGGGCGACCTGGCCTCGCACGGCGTGGACCTGGCCCGCTACCTGCTCGGCGACATCGCCTCCCTGACCGCCGACACGGCGGTCTTCGTCCCGGAGCGGGCCCGCCCCACCGGCGCCACGGCCGGTCACAGCCGTGCGTCGGGCGGCGAGCTCGGCCCGGTCGAGAACGAGGACTACGTCAGCTGCCTGCTGCGGTTCGCCTCCGGCGCGCGCGGTGTCCTGGAGGCCTGCCGGGTCTCGGTCGGCGAGCAGAACAACTACGGCTTCGAGGTGCACGGCACCAAGGGCGCGGTGTTCTGGGACTTCCGCCGGATGAACGAGCTCGGCGTCAGCCGCGGCGACCGCTACCAGGACCAGCCGGTCAGCACGGTGTACATGGGTCCCGGCGAGGGCGAGTACGAGGCCTTCCAGCCCGGTTCCGCCAACGCCATGGGCTACGACGACCTCAAGGTGATCGAGGCGTACCGCTTCCTGAGCTCGATCGCCGAGGGCACCCCGCACGGGGCCACCCTCGCGGACGCGGTGCAGAGCGCTGCCGCACTGGACGCGATGACACGGTCCGCCGAGAGCGGTGCCTGGGTGGACGTACACCGGGGAGGGTGACCGTAGGACCACCCCCGATCCGGCGCTCAGGCCCAGGGACGGCGCGCCCCCGGGACGGCAGGCTTCTGGGTGTCGGCACAACCGCCGACGCCGAGTCCGCCCACCGACACTCGGGGGAACCCATGAACGAGACCTTCGCCAGGCGCCTGACCGGCCTCGCGGGCATCGCCGCCGCGGCCGCGCTCATCGTCCAAGTGCCGCTGTACTTCGTCTACTCGGGCCCGCCGCCGGACGCGAACGTCCTGTCCCGGCTGCTGGTCGGGATCATCGCGCTCGCGCTCGTGGTCGTGTTCGTGACGGCCTTTCGCGAGCTGGTCCGGCGGGTGAGCCCCGCCCACGAGTGGGTCGGCTCGATGGCCTCCGCCACCGGACTGGTCTACGCGACGATCACCCTGGTCTCCATGGGTCTCGAGGCGGGCGCGGTCATCGCCGCCGACCGGCCGATCGATCCGACCATCGACGTCAGCGGCACGTACGTCCTCTACGGGTCGATCTCCCGCGTCATGCTGGCGCTGTTCCTCACCGAGTTCGGCTACGCCGTCTCCCGCACCCGGCTGCTGCCCCGCTGGACCGGCCGGTCGGCGTACGTCCTCGCCGCGATCAACCTGGCCTTCGTGCCGTCCCTGTTCTTCGGCAACACGCCGGCGGACTTCTACGCGGCGAACGGCTGGGGCACCACCGCGCTGATGGGCGCCGTCCTCAGCTACTGGCTGCTGGCGGTGGGCATCTGCGTCCACCGCAGTGCCGGACGGGTCGCGTCCACCGGATCTCCCGCGCTGCAGCACTGACAGACCCCCCTTTCGGGGCCCGCCCCAGGCCGCCGGTGTCAGCCGGTCGTCGCCTGGGGCGGCATGTTGTACGGCGTGACCACCTGGATCGCGGACGGCAGAATGGGCCCGGCGGGCGGCAGGGCGCCGTGGGCGCGCATGACGAGGCGGCAGGCCTCGCGCAGGTCCTGGCGCAGGTCGTGGTGGAGCACGGCGGACAGGCGGTGCTCGCGCAGCAGCCGGGTGTTGTCGTGGTCCAGGTCGTGGGCGACGAACACCGCGCACTCCCGCCCCGCGTCCGCGAAGGCGCGCAGGGTCGCGATGTTGCCGCCGCCGATCGAGTAGACCGCGCGGATGGCGGGGTCGCGTTCCAACGCGGCCCGTACGAGGTCGTACTGGGTGGCGTCCAGGCCCTGTCCCTCGGCGATCTCGACCAGGCTGTGCTCCGGGTGGTGGGTGCGCATGGCACCGCGGAAGCCCATCTCGCGCTCCTCCTCGTTGCGGAAGAAGCCGCTGCTGAGGCTGGTGAGCACATGGCCGGGGCGGTCGCCGAGCCACTGGCCCACGAGGTACGCGGCGGTCGCGCCGGCCGCGCGGTTGTCGATGCCGACGTAGCCGAGGCGGGCGGTGGCGGGCAGGTCGGTGACCAGGGTGACGACGGGGATGCCCGCCTCCACGAGCCGGCCGACGGCCGCGGTCGCCTCGGGGACGTCGGGGGCCTTGAGGACCACGCCCTGGGAGCCGCGCCGGGCGATCCCGTCCAGGGTCCGGGCGAGCTCCTGGACCGGCCCGGTCTCGCGGAAGTGGAAGCGCGAGCGCACGACCGCCGGGTGCAGGGACGGCAGCTCGGCCTCCAGGGCGGCGCGGACGGCGGTGGAGAACCGTTCCGGTGCCTGCATCACGATGTCGATCATGAAGGTACGGCCGACCAGGCGAACCTGGGTGCGCTGCCGGTCGAGGTCGGCGATGGCCTGCTGGACCTCCCGGGCGGTGCTCTCGCGCACGCCGCTCCTGCGGTTGAGGACCCGGTCGACGGTGGCCTCGCTCAGGCCCGCCTGACGTGCGATCTCCCGGATCGGGAAGGGATGGCCCACGTGAGGCTCCTTGAAGGGTTTTTGATGGCTCGCTGCCGGTTGTTCGAGGGGTTTGTACTGACAAGAATGACAGCGCCGGGTCGCCCCTGTCACCGAGCCGCTTCCTCGACCGAAAGGACGACGATGTCCTTCACCTCCGTACAACGCCGTGCCTGGCTGTCCGAGCAGGACTGCGACCTCGCCGGTCTGCGCGCGCTCGTCGAGCGCTCGACGGACCTCGCCGACTACCCGTACGCCGCTTCCGTGGAGCGCAACGTCCTGATCTACGACGGTGCGCGGCTGCGCGAGGCCGAGGACCGGCGTGAGGTGCAGGCCGAGCTGGTCCGCGCGCTCACCGACGGTCCCGGCATCGTGGTCTTCCGGGGCGCCTTCCCGGATCCGGCGGTCGTCGACCGGCTCTCCGCCGTGTTCGACGCCCTGATCGCCGAACAGCACGCCTCGGGCGCGACGGCCGGCGACCACTTCGCCGCGCCCGGCGCCAACGACCGGGTCTGGAACGCCCTGGAGAAGGCGGCCCTGTACGACCCGGAGGCATTCGCCGACTACTACGCCAACGACCTCCTGGCGCTGGTGTCGGCCGCCTGGCTCGGTCCGGGCTACCAGGTCACCTCGCAGGTCAACGTGGTCAACCCGGGCGGCGCGGCGCAGACCGCGCACCGCGACTACCACCTGGGCTTCCTGTCCAACGAGGTCGCGGCGGCCTACCCCGCGCACGTGCACCGCCTCTCCCCCGTGCTCACCCTCCAGGGCGCGGTCGCGCACTGCGACATGTCGGTCGAGTCCGGGCCGACGCTGTACCTGCCGTACTCGCAGACCTACGAGCCCGGCTATCTGGCGTGGCGACTCCCCGAGTTCCAGGCGTACTTCGACGAGCGGCACATCCAGCTCCCGCTGGCCAAGGGCGACGCGGCCTTCTTCAACCCGGCGCTGTTCCACGCCGCCGGCACCAACCGCTCCACGGACATCCGGCGCACGGCCAACCTCCTCCAGGTGTCCTCGGCGTTCGGGCGGGCGATGGAGACGGTGGACCGCGAGGCGGTCGCCAACGCCGTGTTCCCCGTGCTCCTCAGGCGCCGGGCCGAGGGCGCGGGCCAGGAGTGGCTGGAGAACGTGATCGCGGCGAGCGCGGAGAGCTACCCCTTCCCCACCAACCTCGACAGTGATCCGCCGGTCGCGGGCCTCGCCCCGCCGTCACAGGCGGACGCGGTACGGCGGGCGCTGCGCGAGACGTGGACGCCCGAGGGCCTGCGGGACGAACTGCGGGCCGGCGCCGAGCGCCGCTCAAGCTGAAAGGACCCGAAAACCATGGGACTTCTCGACGACAAGGTCGCCCTGGTCAACGGCGGCAGCCAGGGCGTCGGCGCCGCCATCGCGCGGGCCGCCGTCCGCGCGGGCGCGGTGGTCGCCGTCACCGGCCGCCGCCCGGAACCCGGCGAGGCCCTGGTGGCGGAGCTGGCGTCCGCGGGCGGCAAGGCCATGTTCGTACGGGCCGACCTGGCCGACGCCGAGCAGGCCAAGGCCTCCGTCGCACAGGTCGTCGCGGCGTACGGCCGCGTCGACTGCCTGGTGAACTCGGCCGGCCTGACCTCGCGGGGCACGCTCCTGGACACCACGCCCGAACTGTTCGACCAGCACATCGCGATCAACCTCAAGGCGCCCTTCTTCGCCATGCAGGCCGCCGTCGCCGACATGGTGGGCCGGGGGGCGCCCGGCACGGTCGTCAACATCATCACGTCCTCGGCGCACGGCGGGCAGCCGTTCCTCGCCCCGTACGTCGCCGCGAAGGCCGGACTGATCGGCCTGACCCGCAACGCGGCGCACGCCCACCGCTTCGACCGGGTCCGCATCAACGGCCTGAACATCGGCTGGACCGCCACCGAGGGCGAGGACGCGACACAGAAGGCCTTCCACGGCGCCGGCGACGACTGGCGCGAGCAGGCCGCGGCCCGGCTGCCGATGGGCAAGCTGGGCCAGCCGGACGAAATCGCCGACTTCGTGGTCTTCCTGCTGTCGGACCGGTCCGGTGTGGTCACCGGCTCGGTGATCGACTGGGACCAGAACGTGCTCGGCGGTCTCGACTGACCTTCCCCTCCCCGCACCACATCCGCTCAGGCATCCGCACCCAAGGAGCAGCAATCCCCATGCGCATCGGAATCCTCGGCCTCGGCCGCATCGGCGCCTTCCACGCCGAGACCCTCTCCGGACTCGACGCCGTCGCCTCGCTCGTCGTCGCCGACCCGTTCGCGGACGCCGCCAAGGCCGCCGCCGAACGGTTCGGCGCCGAGGTCGCGGACTCCCCCGAGGCCGTGCTGGCCGCCGGGGTGGACGGCATCGTCGTCGCCGCGGCGACCGACGCCCACCCCGCGCTGATCCGCGCCGCCGTGGAAGCGGGCGTGCCCGTGTTCTGCGAGAAGCCCGTCGCTCGCACCATGCGGGAGGGCGTCGAGGTGCTGAAGTCCGTCCAGGGCAGTGCCGTGCCGATCCAGATCGGCTACAACCGCCGCTTCGACGCCGGGTTCGTCGCCGCGCGGGCCGCTGTCCAGACCGGCGAGCTGGGCAAGCTGCACACCGTACGGTCGACCACGCTGGACCCGGCGCCGCCGCCCGCCGCGTACATCGCCGCCTCCGGAGGCATCTTCCGCGACTGCTCGGTGCACGACTTCGACATCATCCGCTGGGTGACCGGCCGCGAGGTGACCGAGGTGTACGCCGTCGGCGGCAACCGGGGCGCCGACTACATCAAGGAGGCGGGCGACGCCGACACCACCGGCGCGATCCTCACCCTGGACGACGGCACGATCGCGGTGGTCTCCAGCTCCCGCCACAACGCCCGGGGTTACGACGTCCGCATGGAGATCCACGGCTTCACCGACTCCATCGCCGTGGGCCTGGAGGACAAGCTGCCGCTGCGCTCGGTGGAGCCCGGCGTGACCTTCCCGGCCGGCACTCCGCACGACTTCTTCATGGACCGCTTCACCGAGGCCTACCGCGCCGAACTGACCGCGTTCACCGAGGTCGTGGCCGGCACCCGCACCTCCCCCTGCACGATCGAGGACGCCCTGGAGGCCGGCTGGATCGCCGAGGCGTGCACACTGTCGCTGGGCGAGCACCGTCCCGTGACGATCGAGGAGGTACGGCAGGCATGAGCGAACCGGGCCGGGAACCACTGCGCATCGGAGTACTGGGCGCGGCACGCATCACCGAACGCGCCCTCGTCGACCCGGCCCGGGCGAGTGGCCACCGCCTCGTCGCGGTGGCCGCCCGCGACCGTTCCCGCGCCGAGGCCTTCGCCGCGGCGCACGGCGTGGAGCGGGTGGCCACCTCGTACGCCGACCTGATCGCCGACCCCGAGATCGAGGCCGTCTACAACCCGCTCGCGAACGGCCTGCACGGGCCGTGGAACCTCGCCGCCGTCGCGGCCGGCAAGCACGTCCTGACGGAGAAGCCGTCGGCGAGCAACGCCGAGGAGGCCGCTGAGGTACGGAAGGCGGCGGAGAAGGCCGGGACCGTCTTCATGGAGGGCTTCCACTACCTCTTCCACCCCCTCACCCTCCGCCTGCACGAGATCCTCGCGAGCGGCGAACTCGGTGAACTGCGGCGGGTGGAGACGCTGGTCGCCATCCCCGCCCCGGACGACTCCGACCCGCGCTGGTCGCTGCCGCTGGCCGGCGGAGCGGTGATGGACCTGGGCTGCTACAGCCTGCACTTCGCGCGGATGCTGGCTCCCTGGGCGGGCGGTGCACCACGGCTCGTCTCCGCGCGCGGCGGCGAGCGCGCGGCCGCTCCCGGCGTCGACGAGTGGCTGGACGCCGAGCTGGAGTACCCGGGCGGCGCCACCGCGTCGGCCCGCTGCCACATGGCCTACGCCGAGCTGGAGATGAGCTGCCGGATCATCGGCACCCGCGGCGAGGCGAGCGCCCCGAACTTCGTGCTGCCGCACCTCGACGACCGGGTCGTGGTGCGTACCCCGGAGGGCGAGCGGACGGAACGGCTCGGGACGCGGTCGTCGTACACGTACCAGCTGGAGGCGTTCGCGGACCGGGTGCGGGAGGGCACGCCGTTGCCGCTGGACGCGGACGACGCGGTGGCGACGATGACGCTGATCGACGCGTGCTATCGGGCGGCGGGGTTCGAGGTACGGCCCCGGATGACGGCCGGGCGTTGAGGCACGAGGCTGCACGCCCGCCCGCGGAAACGGCGGGCCGGCGTCGCCGCCTTAACGGCTTCGGTCACCGGTACAGCGCGGGCCTCTCCACAAGATCGACCTCCACCCGGCCGCCCTCCTCCAGCGCCCGCACCCCCGCCTCGCACACCGCCGCCGCGGCATAGCCGTCCCAGACGCTCGGGCCGGTGATCTCGCCGCGGCGGGTGGCGTCGACCCAGGTCTGGATCTCGCGGTCGTAGGCGTCGGCGAAGCGCACGGTGTAGTCTTGGTCGATGGTGCCGCCCCAGCGGCCGGCCATGTTGGTGACCACGGCGTGGCCGTCGCCGACGCGGGCGGTGCCGCGTTCGCAGACCACCTCGGCCTGGACCTGGTAGCCGAAGCCGCAGTTGACGAAGATCTCGACGTCGGAGACCGCCCCGCCGTCCGTCTCGAAGACGACGAACTGCGGGTCCTGGAGGGCGTCCGGTGCGCTCGCGGACGGGGTCGGGCGCCACACGGTGACGGCCGTGATCTCGTGGCCGAGGAGCCAGCGGGTCACGTCCGTCTCGTGCGCCACGGAGTCGCTGATGAGCATGGCGCTGGTGAAGCCGGGCGGGCTGGCGACGTTGCGGTGCCGGTTGTGCAGCATGAGCGGGCGGCCCAACTGGCCTGTTTCCAGGAGCGCCTTGAGCCTGACGTACTCGGCGTCGTAGCGCCGCATGAAGCCGACCTGGACCAGCCGCCGGCCCAGCGTCCGCTCGGCCTCCAGCACCCGCAGCGCGGAGGCCGCGTCGGGGGTGAGGGGCTTCTCGCACAGCACCGGCAGGCCGCGCTCGAAGGCGTCCAGCAGGGCGGCCTCGTGGGCGGGACCCGGGGAGGCGATCAGGACGGCGTCGACGTCGGCCGCCGCCATCGCGGAGGCCGGGTCGGTGTACGCGGTGCAGCCGTCGACGCGGGCCGCGACGGCCTTGGTGCGCTCCGCGTCGACGTCGGCCACGGCGGTCACCCGGGCGCCGCTGGTGACCTGTTGGATACGGCGGACATGATCGGCGCCCATCCGGCCGGTGCCGATGACGGCGACGCGGAGTTCCTCGCTCGTGCCACGGGTGGTCATGGTCGTCCCCTTCAGGCGCCGCAGGACCTCAGGAACGTGCGGGTACGCACGGCGATCGGCAGCGGTTTGTCCGGCTCGCACGGGTACATGTCCTGCTCGACGATCGCGAACAGCTCCACGCCGAGCCGCTGCGCGGCCACCAGGACCGGCTCCAACTCCGGTACGCCGGACGGTGGTTCGCACATCACTCCGCGCTGTACGGCTGGCCCGAACGGCACCCCGTTCTTGACGACGTCGGCGAGGATCTCCGGGTCGACCTGCTTGAGGTGGAGGTAGCCGACGCGTTCGCCGTACGTCTCGATGAGCTTGACGCTGTCGCCGCCGCAGTAGGCGTAGTGCCCCGTATCCAGGCAGAGGTTGACCAGGTCGGAGTCGGTCGAGTCGAGGAACCGCTCGACGTGGTCCTCGGTGTCGATGTGGGTGTCGGCGTGCGGGTGGACGACGATGTCGAGGCCGTACGTCTCCTTGACCTCATGGCCCAGCCGCTCCATGCCCTTGGTCAGCTGGGCCCACTGCTCGCCGGTCAGCTCCGGCGGCTCCAGGATCTCGGCGGTCTTGTCGTCGCGCCAGAAGGACGGGATGACGACGAGGTGCTTCGCTCCCATCGCCTGGGTGAGCGCGGCGACCTGGCTGACGTGCTCCCAGGTGGCCTCCCAGACGGAGGGGCCGCGGTGCAGGCCGGTGAAGACCGTGCCCGCCGAGACCTTGAGGTCACGCCGGGCGATCTCGTCCGTCAACCGGGCCGGGTCGGTGGGCAGATAGCCGTACGGTCCCAGCTCGATCCAGGAGTAGCCGGCCTCGGCGACCTCGTCCAGGAAGCGTTCCCAGGGCACCTGCGCCGGATCGTCCGGGAACCAGACGCCCCAGGAGTCAGGTGCCGAGCCGACCCGGATACGGTCCAGCGCAGAGGCCATGTCAGGACTTCCCTTCGCCGGTGGTCGCGACGGGTGCGGTGAGGTCCTTCTCCTCCGGGAGTTCCTCGACGTCGACGCCGCGGACCTGGGCCAACTCGTGCTTGAGTGCGGCGAGTTCGGTGCCGCCGGCCATGTGGTTGGTGAGCTCGTCCAGGCTGACCTCGCTGCGGTCGGCGGAGAGTTCCATGGTGCCCAGGCGCAGGACGCTGAAGTGATCGCCGACCATGTAGGCGTGGTGCGGGTTGTGGGTGATGAAGATGACGCCGAGGCCGCGGTCGCGGGCGGCGGCGATGTACTTCAGCACCACGCCGGACTGCTTGACGCCAAGAGCGGCGGTGGGCTCGTCCAGGATGAGGACGCGGGCGCCGAAGTAGACGGCGCGGGCGATGGCGACGCACTGGCGCTGGCCGCCGGAGAGGGTGCCGATGGGCTGTTCGAGGTCGTCGAGGACGATGCCCATGTTGCGCAGTTCCTCGTCGGCGGTCTTCTTCATCCTCTCGATGTCGAGACGGCGGACGGGCCAGGGGCCGCGGGTCATCTCGGAGCCGAGGAAGAAGTTGCGCCAGACCGGCATCAGGGGGACGACGGCGAGGTCCTGGTAGACGGTGGCGATGCCCTTGTCGAGGGCCTCGCGCGGGGTGGAGAAGCGTACCGGGGTGCCGTCGACGAGGAAGTCGCCCTCGGTGTGCTGGTGCAGCCCGGAGATGATCTTGATGAGGGTGGACTTGCCGGCGCCGTTGTCGCCGAGCACGCAGGTGACCCGGCCGGGGTGCACCTGGAGGTCGACGCCGTGCAGGGCGCGGATGTTGCCGTACGACTTGCCCGCGCCGCGCAGTTCGACGATCGGCGCGTCCGTGGCGGGCGCGGCATCGCTCTCGGGAAGGACGGCGCCGTGAGTGCCGGTTCCGTTGGTGGTTGTCATGGGGGTCACCTCCGGGTCGCCGACTGGCGGACCCACAGATTGATCAGGACGGCGCCGAGCAGCATCACACCGAGGAACGCCTTGAACCAGTCGGGGTTCCAGCCGGCGAAGACGATCCCCTGGTTCACCATGCCGAACATGAAGGCACCGAAGACCGGGCCGATCGCCGAGCCGTAGCCGCCGGTCAGCAGACAGCCGCCGATGACCGCCGCGGCGATGTAGATGAGCTCCTGGCCGACGCCCTCGCCGGACTGGACGGTGTTGAAGGTGAACAGCTGGTGCATGCCGACGAACCAGGCGCCGAGGCCGACCAGCATGAACAGGGAGATCTTGGTGAAGGTCACCGGGACACCGACGGCCCGCGAGGAGTCCTTGTTGCCGCCGACCGCGAAGATCCAGTTGCCGTACTTGGTGCGCAGCAGGACCCAGGTGGCGATGGCCGCGAAGACCAGCCAGTAGAAGACCGTGATCTTCACCTGGACGCCGCCGATGTCGAAGGACGAGGCGAAGATCTTCTTCGCCTGGTCGAAACCGGCCATGTCGCTGATGTCGTCGGTGGCCACGTTGGTGGTGACCAGCTTGGTGACCGCGAGGTTGGCGCCCTGGAGGATCAGGAAGGTGCCCAGGGTGACCAGGAAGCTGGGCAGTCCGGTCTTGACGACCATCCAGCCGTTGAAGAAGCCGACGGCCAGGGACACGACCAGCGCGGCGATCACACCGACCCACACGTTCATGGTCAGTTGGTAGCTGAGCATGCTCGCGGTGAGCGCCGAGGTGAGCACCGCGACGCCGGACGACAGGTCGAACTCGCCGCCGATCATCAGCAGCGCCACCGGCAGGGCCATGATGCCGATGGTCGACGACTGGTACAGGATCGTGGACATCGAGCTGCCGTCGCGCACCGGCGGTGCCGCGATCAGGAAGAACACGTACACCGCGGCGGCGCCGAGAAAGACACCCACCTCGGGCCTGGCCAACAGCCGCAGGGCCAGGGGGCGTTCAGAGGTCCGGCCGTCGGTCTTGTTCGGGCCGGAGGCCGGCGGAGTGGTCACCGCCGGCTCGGCATGCTGGGTCATACTCATCACCGGGTGCCCTTCGCGGCGAACGAGGCCACGGCGTCGACGTTCGTCTTGTCGACGAAGGCCGGCCCGGTCAGCACCGGCTGTTCACCGCCGCCCATGTAGTTGCCGTTGTTCTTGTAGAGCCACAGGGAGTCGATCGCCAGGTAGCCCTGGAGGTAGGGCTGCTGGTCCACGGCGAACTCGATGGTGCCCTGGTCGATGGCGCTGGTCAGCTGCTTGTTGAGGTCGAACGTGGCGATCTTCGCCTTGCTGCCGGCCTCGGACACCGACTGTGCCGCGGTCATCGCGAAGGGGGCGCCCAGGGTGACGATCTGGTCGATGGAGGAGTCCTGCTTGAGCTTGGCGGTGATCGTCGACTTCACGGACGGCATGTCGGTGCCGTTGACGAACAGCGTCTGCAGCTTGCCGGAGAAGGTCTTCTCCACGCCGTCACAGCGCTGGGTCAGGCCGATGTTGCCCTGTTCCTGGACGACACAGACGGCGTTCTTGGCGCCGGCCGCGTTCAGCCGGTTGCCGAGTGCCTCGCCGGCGACGGTCTCGTCCTGGCCGAAGAACTCCATCAGGCCGAGCTTCTTCCATTCGCTCACACCGGAGTTGAGGCCGACCACGGGGATGTTCGCGGCCTTCGCCTTGCTCACGACGTCCTTGAGGGCGTCGGGCTTGGCGAGGGTGATGGCGATGCCGTCGACCTTCTGGTCGATCGCGTTCTGCACCAGGTTGGCCTGGTTGCCCGCGTTCGGGTCGGCGGAGTAGATCAGCTTGATGTTGTCCTTGGCGGCAGCGGCCTCGGCGCCCTTGCGGACGATGTCCCAGAAGGTGTCACCGGGCGACTGGTGGGTCACCAGCGCGACCGTCATCCGGGGCGTGGTGGCCTTGCCCGCGGAGGCGCCGCCTTCGCTCTCCTCGGCCTTCTTGCCGCCGGAACTGCTGGAGCAGCCTGCGAGGGTCAGGGCCGCGGCCGCGGCGAGAGCCACGGCGGGGGCGAATCTGCGGGAGCGGAAGCCTGAAATGCGGTCCATCTTTCCTGCACCTCACTGTGCTACGGGGGAAACGCAATCACGGGATTGTCAGGGGCCCGGGACCTCGGAAGACCCGGGTCGTGCGCCGCGGGAACACGGCTTGTGCGCTGGGTCCGGATCCAACTCCTTCGCCTCGCCCGCTGTCAATACTTTGTTAAGACATCATTTCACAAGCAGGTCCGAATGTAAGTACAAACTCTTGACAGTGTCACCCTCCGCGGCCTACACCTGGGGGCGGTGGGTCCTTCGGGATCCACCTCCCCCCGCAGCTCGAGGAGGTCGCGCATGGCCGGATCAGCCAAGTCCTTCGACCTGATCACTATGGGCCGTATCGGAGTCGATCTCTACCCCCTCCAGTCCGGCGTGCCCCTGGCACGTGTGGAGACCTTCGGGAAGTTCCTCGGCGGTTCGGCCGCGAACGTGGCGGTCGCGGCAGCCCGGCTCGGGCGCGCCACCGCGGTGATCACCCGCACCGGCGCCGATCCGTTCGGAGTCTATCTCCACCAGCAACTACGTGAGTTCGGGGTCGACGACCGCTGGGTGACCCCGGTGGACGGCCTGCCCACCCCGGTGACGTTCTGCGAGCTCTTCCCGCCGGACGACTTCCCGCTGTACTTCTACCGCCGGCCGAGCGCCCCCGACCTGGCCGTCCACACCGACGAGCTGGACTACTTCGCCATCCGTGCGGCCCGGATCTTCTGGATCACCGGCACGGGGCTGAGCCAGGAGCCGAGCCGCTCGGCGACGCTCGCCGCCCTCAAGTGCCGGGACAAGGCGGGCACGACGGTGTTCGACCTCGACTGGCGGCCCGCGCTGTGGAGCGACACGGCCTGGGGAGATCCGGAGGAGGCCCGGCCCTACTACGCCGAAGCACTCCGGCACGCGACCGTCGCCGTCGGCACCCTCGACGAGTGCGAGATCGCCACGGGGGTGCGCGAACCCCACGCGTGCGCCGAGGCGCTGCTGGCGGCGGGCGTGGAACTGGCGGTGGTGAAGCAGGGGCCGAAGGGAGTGCTCGCCGTGCACCGCGACGGTACGACGGCCGAGGTCCCGCCGGTCCCGGTCGAGGTGGTCAACGGCCTCGGCGCGGGCGACGCCTTCGGCGGCGCGCTGTGCCACGGGCTGCTCTCCGGCTGGGAACCGGAGCGGACCATGCGGTACGCGGCCGCGGCCGGCGCCCACGTCGCCTCCCGCCTCGCCTGCTCCTCCGCGATGCCGACGGCGGCCGAGGTCGAGACCTTGCTCGCGGCGGCATCGGAACCGAGTCCGACCGCCTGAGACGGACTGACGCCACGAGTCGGCCGTACGGGCGCGGGCGGCGTACGACCTCCAGGTCGCCGCCGGCCGCCACCACCTCCGAACCCCCGCTCCCGACCCTCCGAGGGAGGTACCCCATGGCGAATACCGGCGGCTACTCACGTGCCGCGACCACCCCCGCGCTCAGCTCCCTGGACTTCGCCCTGGACCGGGGCAGTCCGGTGCCGCTGTACTACCAGCTGGCCCAGCAGCTGGAGGCGGCCATCGAGCACGGCCAGCTGGCCCCGGGCAACCTGCTGGGCAACGAGATCGACCTGTCCGTACGCCTCGGACTGTCCCGGCCGACAGTCCGCCAGGCCATTCAGTCCCTGGTCGACAAGGGACTGCTCGTACGGCGGCGCGGGGTCGGCACCCAGGTGGTGCACAGCCAGGTCAAGCGCCCCCTCGAACTCAGCAGCCTCTACGACGACCTGGAGGCGGCCGGACAGACACCCGCCACCCAGGTCGTGCGCAACGAGGCCGTCCCGGCCTCCGCCGACGTCGCGGCCGCCCTCGGCCTCGCGGAGGGCGGCCAGGTCACGGTCCTGGAGCGGCTGCGCTCGACATACGGCCAGCCCGTGGCCTTCCTGTGCAACTACCTCCCGGCCGGCCTCCTCGACCTGGACACCGCGCGGCTCGAGTCGACCGGCCTGTACCGGCTGATGCGCTCCGCCGGCATCACCCTGCACAGCGCCCGCCAGACCATCGGCGCCCGCTCCGCCACCACCGAGGAGGCCGCCCTCCTGGACGAACAGGAGGGCGCCGCACTGCTCACCATGCAGCGCACGGCGTACGACGACACGGGCCGGCCGGTGGAGTACGGGACGCACATCTACCGCGCCTCGCGGTACGCGTTCGACTTCCAGCTGCTGGTCAGACCCTGACGCCGCGATTCCGGGCGCCGGGCGGCCCCAGTTTCTCTTGACGCCGGGAGCAGAGGGGCGCAGAGTCGTACGCATACGTCGTAAACGTACGGCATCTCCGCAACACGCGGGAGCGTCCTGCCATGGCACGCAGCAAGCCGGTACCGTCGACCGTCCTCGTCACCGGCGGGGCCGGTTTCATCGGCAGTCATGCCTGCGTGGACCTCCTCGACCACGGCTACGAGGTCATCGTGGTCGACGACTACTCCAACAGCACCCCCCAGGTCCTCACCCGGGTGGAACGGATCGCCGGCCGCTTCGTCGGCGCCGTGTACGAGCTGGACATCCGTGACCGGCGCGCCCTCTCGGCCGTGTTCGACCGCCACGCCGTGGACGCCGTCGTGCACTTCGCCGCGCACAAGTCGGTCAGCGGCTCGACCCGCACACCCGTCGAGTACTACGACACCAACGTCGGCGGCACCACCGCACTGCTGCGCACCATGCAGGAACACGGGGTCCACCGACTGGTGTTCTCCTCCTCCTGCTCGGTCTACGGCGACGCGGACGACGGCCCCCTCGACGAGTCCACTCCAGCCCGCCCCACCAACCCGTACGCGGCCTCCAAGTGGCTCTGCGAGCAGATCCTCGCCGACGTCTGCCGGCGGCGCCCCGAGTACACCGTGATGTGCCTGCGCTACTTCAACCCCACCGGCGCCCACCCCAGCGGGCTGCTCGGCGAGGACCCGCGCGGCGAGCCCGACAACCTCATGCCGTACATGACCCAGGTGGCCGTCGGCCGACGGGAGCGGCTGCGGGTGTTCGGCCACGACTACCCCACCCGCGACGGGACCGCGATCCGCGACTACATCCACGTCATGGACACCGTCCAGGCCCACCGCGTCGCGCTCGACCACCTCGCCGACGCACCGGGCCTGCACGTGTACAACCTCGGCCTCGGCAGGGGCAGTTCGGTCCTGGAGGTGGTCGCAGCGTTCTCCGAGGCCTGTGGCAGGGCGGTGCCGTACGAGTTCGCGCCGAGACGCCCGGGCGACGTCGCCGAACTCGTCGCCGACGCCGGCGCGGTGGCCCGCGCCTGGGGCTGGCGGCCCGCCCTGGACCTGGCCGACATGTGCCAGGACGCGTGGCGCTTCCAGCGGCTCAATCCGGAGGGGTATGCGGGGTCGGCGCGGTGGCCGAAGGCGAAGGACGACTGAGGGCTGAGGGGACCACTGAGGGCTGAGGGGTGGCTAAGGGGCTGAGGGGTGACTGAGGGTCGAGGGGCGCTTGCCTCGTGGTCGACGGCGGCTCGGGTCAGCGGCGGTCCGGCGCCTGCCCCGCCGACAGGGCGAACGCCGTCTCGACCAGGGCGATGTGGCTGAAGGCCTGGGGGGCGTTGCCGAGTTGGCGTCCGGCGTCCGGGTCCCACTGCTCCGACAGCAGGCCGACGTCGTTGCGGACGGCGAGGACGCGCTCGAAGGCCTCCCGGGCCTGCCGCGGCCGGCCGGTCGCGGCCAGGGCCTCGGCGTACCAGAGGGAGCAGGCGACGAACGCGCCCTCGCCGCCGTGCATGCCGTCCACCCGGTGCGGTCCGGTGCCGCCGTGCGCGTATCGCCGCACGAAGCCGCCGTGACCGAGCCCGCGCATGGCCCGGACGGTGGCGCGCACGCGCTCGTCCCGGGCGGGCAGGAAGCCGAGGCGGGGCATCAGCAGGGCTGAGGCGTCCAGGGCCGAGGAGCCGTAGGACTGGACGAAGGACCGCCGGGCCGGGTCCCAGCCCTCCTGGCAGACCTGGCGGTGCACCTCGTCGCGCATGGCCCGCCACTCGCCCGACGAACTGTTACGGCCCAGCAGTTCGCCCATGCGCAGGGCGCGGTCGGCGGCCACCCAGGCCATCACCTTGGAGTGCACGAACTGCCGCCGCGGTCCGCGCACCTGCCACAGCCCCTGGTCGGCCTCGCGCCAGTGCCGGTGCAGGAAGCCCATCAGTTCCTGGACCAGGTCCCAGACATGGGCGGGCATGGGGATCCCGGCCCGCAGCGACAGCCACAAGGTGTCCAGGACCTCCCCGTACACGTCGAGCTGGAACTGCCCCACCGCCGAGTTCCCGAACCGCACCGGCCGCGACCCCGCGTAGCCGGGCAGCCAGGGCGCCTCGGTCTCCGGCAGCAGCCGCTGCCCCTTGACGCCGTACACGGTCTGCAGGTCGGCCGGGTCACCGGCGATGGCCCGCACGAGCCAGTCCAGCCAGGCCGTGGCCTCGGCGTGGTAGCCGCTGCGCAGCAGACAGGACAGGGCAGCGGTGGAGTCGCGCAGCCAGCAGTGCCGGTGGTCCCAGTTGCGTTCGCCGCCGATGCAGCCGGGCAGCGAGGTGGTCGGCGCGGCGACGATGCCGCCGGTGGGGGCGTAGGTGAGCGCCTTGAGGGTGATCAGGGAGCGCACCACGGCTTCCCGCCAAGGGCCCTGGTAGCAGCACTGGGCGCTCCAGTTGCGCCAGAAGTCGATGGTCTCCTTGAGCACCGTCTCGGCGGGAAGGAACAGCGGCGCCGGCGGTTCGGGCAGGTGCGAGGGCGCCCAGGCCAGGCTGAGGGCCAGCCGGCGTCCGGCCGGAACCGTGACCTCCCAGGACGTGGCACTCCCGTCGCCGTCCGCCACCCGCACCAGGCCGTCCGCGCCGAGCCACACAGCGTCCGGCCCGGCGACCGCGACCGTGCAGGGTGCGATGTCGCGCACCCAGGGCACGACACGCCCCTGATGGAACCGCAGCCGAAGCTCACTGCGGACGGTCACGGCACCCTTCAGCCCCTCCACCACCCGCACGACACACGGCAGTTGCCCCCTGGGCGGCATGAAGTCCGTGACGCGTACCGTCCCGGCCGCCGTCTCCCACACCGAGTCCAGAACCAGCGTGTCCGACCGGTAGGCGCGCCGCGTACAGGCGCCACCGGAAACGGGCGCGACCCGCCAGAACCCGTGATCCTCGGTGCCCAGCAGGGCGGCGAGACACGCCGGGGAGTCGAAGCGCGGCAGGCACAGCCAGTCGACGGAGCCGTCGCGGCCGACCATGGCGGCGGTCTCCAGGTCGCTGATGAGGGCGTAGTCCTCGATGGGTGCGCTCATGACGGGACCCTCGTGGGGAGTGCTCTCCCCATCTCGGCCCGGCGCAGCATCGGCTCCCACCAGGAGCGGTGCGTCCGGTACCAGTCGACCGTCTCGGCGAGTCCCGAGGACATGTCCTTGGTCGGCATGAAGCCGAGCTCGGTGCGGATCTTCGTGAAGTCGACCGAGTAGCGCCGGTCGTGGCCCTTGCGGTCCTCGACGAACCGCACCATGTCCCAGTCGGCGCCGCAGGCAGTGAGCAGCAGCCCGGTCAGCTCCCGGTTGGACAGTTCGTTGCCCGCGCCGATGTTGTAGGCCTCGCCGGGGCGGCCGAGGGTGCGGACGAGTTCGATGCCTCGCACATGGTCGTCGACGTGGATCCAGTCGCGGACGTTGTGCCCGTCGCCGTACAGCGGCACCGGTCTGCCCTCCAGCAGCCGGGTGATGAACAGGGGGACGAGCTTCTCGGGGAACTGGTGGGACCCGTAGGTGTTCGAGCACCGGGTGACGCGGACGTCGAGGCCGTGGGTGCGGTGGTAGGCCAGCGCGATCAGGTCCGAGGCGGCCTTGGACGCGGAATAGGGCGAGTTGGGCCGCAGCGGGTCGGTCTCCGGCCAGGAGCCGTGGCGGATCGAGCCGTAGACCTCGTCGGAGGAGATGTGCACGAACCGCTTCGGCCTGTGCCGCAGGGCGGCGTCCAGCAGGTTCTGGGTGCCCTGCACATTCGTCCGGACGAAGGCGGCGGCGCCCGAGATGGACCGGTCGACGTGGGACTCGGCGGCGAAGTGCACGACCTGGTCGTGGGCGGCCACGAGCCCGTCGACGAGGTCCGCGTCGCAGATGTCGCCCCTGACGAATGAGAAACCGTCGGCGCGGCAGACCTCGTCCAGGTTGGCGAGGCTGCCGGCGTAGGTGAGCTTGTCCAGCACGGTCACCGCGACGTCGGACGGGCCGTTCGGGCCGAGCAGTGCGCGGACGTACGCCGAGCCGATGAAGCCGGCTCCGCCGGTGACGAGGATGCGGGTCGTGGTCATGACGGGATCTGCACCTTGCTGTGGTCGCCGAGCACCAGCCGGTGCACGGCGGGGGTACGCGGGGCGGGGGTCACCTCGACGTCGTGGCCGATGAGCGAGACCTCGACGCGGCGGGTGCCGCTGACGGTCGCCCTCCCGAGCACGATGGAGTACTCGATCTCGCTGTCCTCGATGCGGCAGTCCTCGGCGATCGAGGTGAACGGTCCCACGTAGGAGTCGGTGATGACGGATCCGGCGCCGATGACGGCCGGACCGACCACACGGCTGCCGAACACCTTGGCGCCGTCCTCGATCCGGACCCGGCCGATGATCTCGCTGGCCTCGTCGACGCTGCCGCCGGTCCACGGCTCGACGGTCTCGAGGACCGAGCGATTGACCTCCAGCATGTCGGCGACGTTCCCGGTGTCCTTCCAGTAGCCGGAGATCGTCGTGGCGCGCACGTCCCAGCCGGCGTCGATGAGCCACTGGATCGCGTCGGTGATCTCCAGCTCGCCGCGCCGGGAGGGCCTTATGGCACGCACCGCCTCGTGCACGGCCGAGGTGAAGAGGTAGACGCCGACCAGGGCCAGGTCGCTGCGGGGCTGCCGGGGCTTCTCCTCCAGACCCACCACCCGGCCTGCCGCGTCGAGTTCGGCAATGCCGAAGGCGGCGGGTTGGGAGACGTGGGTCAACAGGATGCGGGCGTCAGGGCGTTCGCGGCGGAAGTCGTCGACCACGCCGGAGATGCCGCCGACGATGATGTTGTCGCCCAGGTACATCACGAAGTCGTCGTCGCCGAGGAACTCCCGGGCGATCAGCACGGCGTGGGCGAGGCCGAGCGGCACCTCCTGGGGCAGGTAGGTCACGTCCAGGCCGAAGCGGGAACCGTCGCCGACGGCCGCCCGGATATCCCGCGACGTGTCCGCGACGATAATGCCGGTCTCCCGTACCCCCGCGGCGGCGATGGCCTCCAGGCCGTAGAACAGCACCGGTTTGTTGGCCACCGGCACGAGTTGCTTCGCCGAGGTGTGGGTGATGGGGCGGAGGCGGGTGCCGGCTCCACCGCACAGGACGAGTGCTTTCATGATGACCGTCCCACTGGGGAGTGCGCCGGGGGTCGTACGGATGTGTCCGACTGCGCCGCGAACCAGGCGACGGTGCGGCGCAGCCCCGCTTCCACCGGCACCCTCGGGCTCCAGCCGAGCCCTTCGCGGGCACGCGTGATCACGGGCCGCCTGCGGACCGGGTCGTCGACGGGCAGGGGCAGGAAGCGCAGTCCGCCGTCCGAGCCGGTGAGCCGCAGCACCAGCTCGGCGAGCTCCCGCACGGTCCGCTCGCTGGGGTTGCCGAGGTTGAACGGACCCGGCAGATCGGTGTCGACCATGGCCAGCAGGCCGCGGATCAGGTCGTCGACGTAGCACAGGCTCCGCGTTTGGCTGCCGTCCCCGAAGACGGTCAGGGCCTCCCCGTCCAGGGCCTGACTGACGAAGGTGGAGACCACCCGTCCGTCGTCGGCACGCATCCGGGGGCCGTACGTGTTGAAGATCCGCACGATTCCGGTGTCCGCGCCCTGGCTGCGCCGGTAGGCCATGGTGAGGGCCTCGGCGAAGCGCTTGGCCTCGTCGTAGACACTGCGGGGCCCGACGGGGTTGACGTGTCCCCAGTAGTCCTCGTCCTGCGGGTGCACCGCGGGGTCGCCGTAGACCTCGCTGGTCGACGCCAGGACGAAGCGGGCCTGGTGCCGGACCGCCAGCCGCAGCAGGTTCTCGGTACCTCGGCTGCCGACGGCCAGCGTCTCCAGCGGATGACGGGCGTAGTCGAGGGGGGACGCCGGGCTCGCGAGGTGCACGACGGCGTCGACGTCGACGTTGACCCTGAGCTGCTGGGTGACGTCGCTCGGGGTGCACACAAATCCGGGCTCGCTGAGCAGATGGGCCACGTTGGACGCCCGGCCCGATGAGAAGTTGTCCAGGCAACAGACCTGGTCTCCCCTGCGCAGCAGCGCTTCGCACAGATGCGATCCCAGGAAACCGCACCCGCCGGACACCACGACACGCATGATCTTTCTCCTGCCGGTCAGCCGAGGCGCGGTCGCCCCGGCGCACACAGCGTCCACCCCGCGGCACACCAGGCCACCGGGTCGAGGGCGTTGCGCGCGTCGACGATGGCCGGGGTGCGCACCACCGTGGCGAGGACGGCGGGGTCGAGTTCCCGGTACTGGGGCCATTCCGTCAGGTGCAGGACGACGTCGGCACGCTCGCACGCCTTGGCCACGTTCAGGGCGTACTGCAGCGCGGGGTACGCGGCCCGGGCGTTGTCGACGGCTTCGGGATCGTGCACGCGGACCCGGGCTCCGCGGCGGCGGACCTCGTCCGCGACCGCGAGCGCCGGCGAGTCCCGGACGTCGTCACTGCGGGGCTTGAAGGCGGCTCCCAGCACGGCGACGTTGCGCTCGGCGAAGTTATCGCCGACGAGCCGCTCCGCCATGTCGACGATGCGTCGGCGCTGCCGCGTGTTGATGTCGTCGACCTGCCGCAGGAAGGCCACGGAGTCGCCCAGACCGAGTTCCTCGGCACGGGCGGTGAAGGCCCGGATGTCCTTGGGCAGGCAGCTGCCGCCGAAGCCGAGGCCGGGGGCCAGGAAACGCGGCCCGATGCGGGAGTCCCGGCCCATCGCCTCGGCCAGCGTGAGCACATCGCCTCCCGTGGCGTCACAGATCTCGGCCATGGCGTTGATGAAAGAGATCTTGGTGGCGAGGAAGGAGTTCGATGCCACCTTGACCAGCTCGGCGGTGGACGGGTCGGTACCTATGAAGGGAGTCCCGGCATCCAGCAGAGGTGCGTAGAGCGTCCTCATCCGCGCCTCGGCGTGCTCCGAACGCGTGCCCACCACGATGCGCTCCGGTCGCAAGGTGTCCTGGACCGCACACCCCTCACGCAGGAATTCGGGGTTCCAGGCGACTTCGGCGCCCGGGGCGGCTGCGTTGAGTCGCCGGGCCAGCCGGTCCGCCGTACCGACCGGCACCGTGGACTTGCCGACCACCAGGACCCGCTCGTACCCGCTGTCGTGCAGATACGGCGCCAGGCCGTCCACGGCGGCCTCCACGTGGCGCAGATCGGCGACGCCCGAGCCGTCGTGCTGCGGGGTGCCGACACAGATGAAGTGGGTGTCGCCGAACCATGCGGCCTCGACCGGCGACGTGGTGAAGCGCAGCCTGCCCGCGTCCACCGCCTTCCTGAGCATCTCGGACAGCCCGGGCTCGAAGAACGGGGGCCTCCCGCTGGTGAGAGCAGCGATCCGTTCCGCGTCGACGTCGACGCCGAGGACCTCGTGCCCGATGTGTGCCATGCAGGCGGCGTGGACGGCTCCTACGTAGCCGGTGCCGATGACTGTGAGGCGCATGGTGGCCTCGCTCTCTGTTGTCGGCGTGGTGATGAGGTACGTCACAGGGGCAATCGCGTCGGCGACGGGAGCCTTCGCCGGTTTCGTATATTTACGTCGTATACGTACATCGTCGCCCGGCATGCGGCGTGAGTCAATCCGACAACGCAATGATCGGTCGCCCGGGGCGCCGAGCATGCAGAGGAGACCAAGCAACTCCCCAAAGAAGACGGCGAGTTGATCCGGACAAGCGAAATCCTTAAAAACCTCGACCGGCTTTGCCCCGGAACTCGACCGCCCTACCCGAATGACCATCGACCGGCAGGTCACGTACCACATACCGGCCGAACCCCCGGAGGCACAAACCCCTGGACCGACTTCGACCAGGTCGAGCGGGCAACCTCATCCCTCACCCGACTGCACGCGGCGCGTCGAGTGCGAACGCGACTGCTCACGAGTTCGATGCCCCCATCCGCCCCAGCCCGTAGGCCGACCGACCTTCCGGACATATCGGAACTTGACTACCGGCACTCCAACCTGCACAGTGGGATTTACGTCGTAAACATACGCTATAGGTGTACGTCAGACGCTTACGTGTTAGTCGACTCGGCGTTCCGACCCAGTACCGCGCACGGGATGCACCCTCATCGGTCGACATCTGCACCGGGCGCGCCCGCTCGGAAGCCAAGGCCGTCGCCATCCGGAAGCTCACCCACGATCTTCCTCGGCATCCGATCCAGGCGATCACGCACCGTGCCGTTCATCAAAACAGAGGCATTCCATGCGCATCCTGTCGATTGTCATACCTGCGTTCAACGAGGCTTTGAACCTGCCTCCCGTCATGGCGACAATCCCGGTGACCAAGCTTGAGTCAGCCGGCTGGGAGACTGAGGTGCTCGTCGTCGACAATGCCTCGACTGACGGCACCGGGGACGTCGCCCGTTCCCTTGGCGCCCGTGTAGTCCTGCAGCCTGAGCGCGGCTATGGCAACGCCTACCATGCCGGTTTTGCGGCAGCCACCGGCGATGTGATCGCCACTGGCGACGCCGATTGCACATACCCGTTCGACATTCTGCCGTATCTGCTGCGGATACTGGTTGACCGGAACGTTGAGTTCCTCACAACGAACCGGCTCAGTCGTGACAACAAAGATGCAATGCAGGCGCTGAACTCGTTCGGCAACCATGCACTCAGTGCGGTGAGCCGCACGCTTTTTCACAACGGACTTCGTGACTCGCAGTCAGGCATGTGGGTCCTGCACCGCCACGTCTGGCAAAGTCTCGACATTCGTTCGACGGGCATGGCGTTCTCGCAGGAGCTCAAGAATGCTGCGACGCTTGCGGGTTACCGGTACATCGAGGTGCCGATCGAGTACCGAAAGCGCGGCGGCGAGGTGAAACTGCACGCCATACACGATGGCATGGCCAATCTTCTCCAGCTCTTTGAGCACCGCCTCCGCAAGACAAGACCACAACAGCTGCCGACGGAAGTTGGCCTCGCGGAAGGCACCACCGCGCCGCACGCAAGTCGTTCGGGGGCCACCCGATGACGTTGTCAAGACACACTGATGACTGCACGCTGCCTCCCGTTGAGCGCGCGCGGACCGTCGAAGGACTGGTTGACGGCGACGCGGGGGATGCAGACGAGTTCCCGGCTCCGGCTGAGCATGAGGGTCGCCAGGAGACGTTGGGTCGCAGGCATCGGCGTATTCGTACTCCGATCGGCGGCCGCACGGCTGCCGCGCTGCTGATCCTCGTCGTGATCGTCGCCGTAGTGGCTGTGCTCACTCCAGCCGTACGGCGGGAGCTACGCCAGTCGTTCACGCAGATGCCGACCCGGTACACCGAGCTGTACTTCACACGTCTGCCGACCGTTGAGCACGACGTCGCCGTCGTCCCGGTCTCGCTCGTCGACCACGGATCCGGTAGCCGGACGTACCGGATCCAGGTGCGGCTGGCCACGTCCGACGGCCGCTTCACAGCCTCGACGGTGACCAATCTCGCCCCACGGCCCGGTGTGCCGACACCCGTTGTTGCACGTCTCCCGCTGAGCAGTGACTCCGCCGTCGTTCACGTCGCGCTGCTCGACCATCGCCAGACACTGCACTTTCGACTGAGCGCTCGCGGCTCTCCAACTCCCGGGGGCGCGCCATGACCGCCATACGGACATCTGTAAGTCCCCGTGGACACACCCGTGTCGTCGTCACGACGAGTTGGGACGACGGGCACCGGATCGACGCCTGTCTCGTCGCTTCGCTCGACAAGTACTGCATCGCCGGAACGTTCTACATCGCTTCACGCAACCGGGAGTTCGCCCCGGCCGAGGAGATGCGCGTCGGCACCGGTCGTCCCGACGTCGAATGTGTCCCCGATCGCTCCCTCTTCGAGGTTCCGGTCCCATGAGCAACGCCGACGCGGAGGTCCTCCCATGACCGCGGCCTCAACGCTGGCGGGACGCCTGGCCGGGCGGCGCGCCGTCCTCGGCGCCACCGCGCTCGCCACTCTCGTCGAGTTCCTGCCGGAAGCACCCGGTGTGCTGCTCGCCCTTTCCGGTCTGTGGCTTCTCCTGGGCGCCACAACGGTGCTGTGGTACACCGTTGCGGCCCGCGTCGTGTCGACCCGAGACGGCGCCGTGCTGCTCGCCGTCGGCCTGAGCGTCCTCGGCGACATCGTCGTCGCACTCGTTGTGAACTCCGCCCTGCCACTCGTCGGCGTGACGCACCCGCTGGCTCGCACGCCACTGACTGTCGCCTCGGCGCTGACCGTCCTGATCCTCGCTGTCGTGGCGGGACCTGCCCCCGGAGGTGTGGTCGGCGCCGCGTGGTGGCTCAAGGTACGTACCCGCCCCCTGCCTCCGGGCCTTGGCACCGTCATATCCCTCGGCGCCGTAACGCTGGCGCTGTCGGTCGCGGGGCCGATCCGGCTCAACAACCAACTGGGCTCTCAGATCAGCATCGCCGCGCTCATCAGCATCGCCGCGCTTCTTGCGCTCCTGATGGGGAGGCGTCGGCGTTACTCGGAATCCGTTCTGGGGCTGGGTCTGTTCTTCGCCGCCGCGGCGCTGCTGTTCCTCACGTCGCTTCGCGGCTGGTACATCACAGGTCACGACATCCAGCGGGAGTTCGAGGTCTTCCAGCTGACAGCGAACGCCGACCGCTGGAACATCGCCGCCTTCCGCGATCCGTACAACGCCTGCCTGAGTATCAATCTGCTGCCGACGTCATTGGTGCGGCTGGCCGGCATCCCCGGCATTTACGTCTTCAAGGTCGTGCTGCCCCTGCTCTTCGCGCTCGCGCCCGTGCTCGTCTACCGCTCGGTACGCAACGTAGCTCCTCAGCTCGTCGCACTCTTGTCGGCCGTCATCTTCATGACGTTCCCCACCTTCTTTACAGACATGATGTTCCTGAGCCGCCAGGAGATCGCCTTCGTCCTCCTCGGGTGCGCGATGCTTGTGCTGACCGACACCGGTCGCCCGCTGAAGAACCGGCGGATCATGTTCCTTGCGTTGACCACGGGTATCGCGCTCGCGCATTACGCAACGATGTACGTCCTCGTGGCGGTCCTCGGCGCGGCATTCTGCATGGACCTCCTCTGGCGCCTGCTCTCGGGCTTGCGGCGCAGGACTCGATCCACTGCTGCGCCACGAGCCTTCGTGACCTGGTGGATTGTCGCTGCGACGGCAGCCGCAGTGGTGGTGTGGGTAAGTCCCGCGACGCATACGACTGGGCAGTTGCGCAGCACAGTCGTTTCGAGCGTGAAAGGGCTGGTGGGCGGAGGGCCCCGGAACTGGTCGACCGATGTGTCGTACACCCTGTTCGGTGAAGCGCGAGTCAGCCAAGAGCAACGGTTGCATGATTACCGCGCCGATACAGTGCACCAGACAGCTCCGGCGAGGGCGGCTGGTGAATACGTGCCAATCAGCGTGGTCAACAACTATTCCGTCCCGGCCGCAGAGAAGCACTTCCTTCCGCTCACACCGCTCGGCCGCACGCTTCAGCAGCACGGCGTCGATGTGAAGACCGTCGACGGCTTCTTCCATAACTCCCTCGCACGACTGTTGCAGCTCTTTCTGCTCCTCGGTGTCGCAACGACCATGTGGGGGAAAAGAAAGGCTTTCCACGCCACACGTGACCAGGTGACGCTGACCTTCGGAACGATCGCCGTCATCGGATCGTTCCTCGTCCTGCCGCAACTGTCGGTTGACTACGGCATACTACGGGGTTTTCAGCAAGGACTTTTCGTCTCCGCGCCATTTGTCACAGCAGGCATGCTGTGGACCTGCAGATGGGCCGGGCGGCGGCTGTCAGCACGGCTTGCCTGCGCGCTGACTATTCTGCTCTTTCTCTGCTTCACCGGTGTGACCTCAACACTGGTGGGAGGAAATCAGCCACAGCTACTTCTGAACAACGCCGGCCGATACTTTGACACTTACTATTCTCACCCCGAAGAGCGCACGGCGATCACTTGGCTGAAAAACCGCACACCCGAAGAGGAGGCCGCCGCGAACATTCAATCGGAGGTTCAGACCGACCGCTACACCTTCACCAATTCACAGAAGCTCATCCATGCACGTGGGGCAAATGACATCTACCCCACGCTCGTCAGAAAGCAATCTTACGTCTTTCTGGGCTCGACGACAGCGCGTAAAGGTGAAGCAACCATCTTTTACCACGGCGATCTTCTGACTTATCGCTATCCCACGGGATTCCTTGACGCCACGAAGAACAAGCTCTACAGCAGCGATGGAGCGGAGGTCTACCGATGACGAGATGGACCAGACGCCCCATGCGGTATGCCGCAAACAGCTTCGCCTGGGACGAGCACGCCCCGGCACTCCTCCGGCCCTACGGAGACGTCATCCCCGCGGTGCGGGAGGTGCAGCACCGTGGTTGACACCTGGCGCCCGTGGCGTCAAGACCAACTGATACGCAACTCCTTTTTCCTCATCGCGTCGTCGACGATCACTTCCCTGCTCGGCTTCGTGTTCTGGATCGCAGTTGCCCGGCTCTACACGCCGACGCAAGTGGGGGTAGCGACGACACTCATATCGGCCTCATCGCTGATCGCGTACTTCAGCCTGTTCGGGCTGAACAGCACACTTATCCGGTTCCCCGCCCCCAAGCGTTCCCGCAACGCTCAGGTCACGCAGGCGATCGCCCTGGGCGCGGTCGCCTCGTGCCTCATTGCGTCCGCCTACCTTTTCGGTCTGCCCTGGTACGGACCGAAGTTGTTGTTCGTCCGCTCCAATCTGCTGTTGTCGGTGGTGTTCGTCGCGTTCTGCGTGTTCGCCGCGGTCAACCTGCTCACCGACGCCGTCTTCATCGGCGAACGCGTACCGAAATACAACATGGTGGTCGACGGCGGCATCCAAGGGCTGACAAAACTTGTGCTGCCTCTTGCCCTGCTCGGCCTGGGCTCGTTCGGCATCGTAGGGGCGTCCGGGGGCGGCTACTTGGCTGCCGTTCTCGCGTCGCTGTTCTTCATGCGACGGAGACTCGGCTTCCGTTTCGATGTCCGCCTGGTCCGCACACCGCTCGTCGAGCAGGTCAGATTCTCCGCTGCGAGCTATATCTCAATGGCGCTCGCCCTCATGCCAATCACGGTGATTCCGCTAATCACGCTGCAGCAGCTAGGTGCGGCCGCAGCCGGCTATTACTATGTGGCATTCCAGATCGCAAGCCTGCTCAATTCGCTGTCGCACCAAGTCGGTGAGGCGGTGTTCGCCGAAGTCTCCCACGAGGAGTCACGCTTCGCCGAGCTCCTACGACGCTCGGCAATCATCGTGGCTGCTATACAACTCCCTGCATCTGTCGCCGTCATCGCAGCCAGTGGCTTCCTGCTTCAGATATTCGGAGACAGCTACGCAACCCATGCCCGGACCCTGCTCATCGTGTTGGTGCTCGGCGCCCTCACCTCAGCATTGAACAGCTTGGCAAGCTTCGCGCTCAAGGTGGTCCGATGCTTGACACACCTCGTGCTGAGCCACATCATCCTCGCCACCGTGACCATCGGCCTCACCGCAGTGTGGGCGTCACGTGGACTTGTCTGGATCGGCTGGGCCTGGTGTATCGGCAACCTCGCGGCTGGCATCTACGGCATAGCGGCGCTGACCAGGCCCTGCAGCCACCCAGCTCCAACCCCGGCGGAATCACTCGTTTCAGACCAGGAAGGCCACCACTGAGACCGTCGTCGACCCACTCGTCGCGCCCCGAGCCTATCGGTTCGGGTCAATCCCGGAGGTACCTCATGAGAACGCGTACGGTCCTGCTCGCCTCAGCGTACTTCTCTCCCGATCTCGGTAGTCCGGAGAGGTATGTGTGGCATCTCGCACGGCTGCTGCATTCCCGGCACGGATACCGAGTCGTAATCGCGACGACCGCGACCCGCGGCACGAAGCCCGGCCGGTACGAACGCCCCGACGGCATTACGGTTTACCGCATCGCGGCGCCCTGGATGGTGTCACACACTTCTGTCGGCCTGCACTGGCAGCGCAGGCTTCGCAGCATCATTGACGAAGAACAGGTCGATCTCGTCAACGGCCACGCGCCCATGCCGCTGTTCGCCGACGCTGCCGCGCGCGCGTGCGGCGACCTGCCGTTCGTGTTGACCTACCACACCGGCCACCTACGCAAGGGCCACCTACTGCCCGACGCAGTGTGCACCGTGTACGAACGCACGGTGCTGGCCAGAACTGCGCGCCGTGCACAGGAGATCGTGTGCTCCTCGGACTTCGTCGCGGCCGACCTGCAAGATCTCTTCGCAGGACGTTCCACAACAATCCCGCCAGGTGTTGATCTCGGATCCTTCACCGCGAGTCCGGTGCCGGAGGTGCGCTGGGAACAACACTGCGACCGCACTGTCGAGGTCTTCGACCGTGCTGTCGATAGAAGGAGCCATCCCGTGCGCACTGTTGCCGTCGTCGCGCCCAACTACCCGCCGCGCATCGGCGGCGCCGAGAACTACGCGGCCCGCGTCGCACACGCGATTGCCGACGACCCCGCGCTGCGTGCCGTCGTCATCACCGCGAACACGACCGGGTGGCGTACCTCGGTCGGGGGCGACGGTGACGTGCCGGTCATCCGGCTCGGAACCTGGGTACGCCGGGACAGCATGCCGGTCAGTCCGCTGTGGCCGGTGCAGCTGCGCCGCTGGCTCCGCCGGCTCAAGGTCGACATCGTCAACGCCCATGCCCCGCCCCCCGGCCTCGGGGACATAGCGGTCGCCGTGTCCGGGCGGCGCCCGACCGTCATGACATACCACTCCGGATCCATGATCAAGGGCCACACCTTCCGTGACCGACGGGCCGGCTGGTACGAGCGGCACATCCTGCCCCGCGTGTTCGCGCGCGCCAGTGCGCTCGTCGCCGAGGCACCGGTGTCGCTGGCCTCCCGTTACCCGGGCGCCATCCAGATCACGCCCGGTGTCGACCTGGAACGGTTCACCCCGGGCCCGCCCGCTTCGACACGGCCACGCACCATCCTCTACGTCGGACGCATGGAACGCGGGTCGTCATGGAAAGGCATCGACGTCCTGCTGCGCGCGTTCGCGGTCCTGTCCGACCTGCCCGACGCACGACTGCGCTTGGTGGGCGACGGGGACGCCCTCCCCGACCACATCGCACTCGCCAAGCAACTCGGCATCACCGACCGCGTGGAATTCACCGGCGCACTCACCGGGGATGCCCTCGTCGCCGCAGTGCAAAGCGCCGCGATGATCGCACTAGCCTCACGAACAGAGGCAGAATGCCACCCGCTTGCGCTGATCGAAGCGATGGCCTGCGGCACACCCATCGTAGGTTCCGACGTGGGAGGTATCCCCTACATTGTCACCCCCGGCATCAACGGGCTGCTCGTCCCACCGGACGACCCCGCAGCGCTGGCCGCCGCCTGCCGACGCCTGCTCCAGGACGGCGACCTCGCCGACCGCATGGGCACAGCCGGCCGACAGCGCGCCGTCGAACGCTACGCCTGGCCCGCCCTGACCGACCGCTACCTCCAACTCCTCCGAACACTGCTTCCTTGAACGCCGACCAGTAGCCAAGCGCACGGCCCGCCCGGAGTGTCAAAGGCAGGCTTGGCGCTCCCATAGGCGCGATGCAAGCAACTCTCACCCCGCAGCAGCGGTAGGCGTGCCACATCAGTGCACGGTCAATGGGGCTCGGCGCCGCGCGCAGTGCGTCCGCGACAACCAAGGCTGCCATCCCTCGATCGCGCATGTCGCCAACGACCCGTCCGTCCTTCCCCGCCTGTCTTGACGCAGCCCTGCGCCATTCGTCGACAACCCGATCCCGAGCAGAACGTGATCACCGAGTGGCACTCAAGACACCGCTCCCCCAGCCGCGACCAAAACTGGTGCACAGCGGGGCGTCTGCGGGCGCCGACCGTGCACGCGCGCCCGCTGCTTCAAGGACGCGCTGGACAGGGCTCTCTCTGCTCTTGACCGCGGAGGCTCTGTCCTGCATCGTATATATACGATGTAAACTTACAAACGCTCTCGGAGGATATTCAATCCCCGCGGCGAGCCGCCCGAATTGCCGATCTAGTACCGCAAGCGCGGTGACGAAGCGCACGGGGCACGGACTGCGGATTCCGCCGGGCGACGCGGATGCGCCGACTGCGGCGTGTCGGCCGTGATGCAGGACGGCGACCTTGCCGACCGCATGGGCATAGTCGGCCAACGGCGCGCTTGGTGCCGGCCTCCACGGGCTACTCAGCAGGCGTGGCGGAGCGGCGGGGTGGTCCGAGTTTGAGGAGTTCTTCGACGCCCTCAAACAGCACTCCGGGGAGGTTACGACAGGATGAAGATCGTCTGGGGGCATCAATCCGACCGCACTGTCGAGGTCTTCGACCGTGCTGTCGATAGAAGGAGCCATCCCGTGCGCACTGTTGCCGTCGTCGCGCCCAACTACCCGCCGCGCATCGGCGGCGTCGAGAACTATGCCGCCCGTATCGCCCGCGCAGTCGCCGACGACCCTGCACTGCGTGCCGTCGTCATCACCGCGAACACGACCGGGTGGCGTACCTCGGTCCGGGTCGAGGGTGACGTGCCGGTCATCCGGCTGGGGACATGGGCTCGGCTGTCGAACACGCCGCTCAGCCCGCTGTGGCCTCTGCAGGTGCGCCGCTGGCTGCGTCGGCTCAAGGTCGACATTGTCAACGCCCACGGCCCGGTGCCCGGGCTGGGGGATCTGGCGGTCTTCTCGTCCGGGCGGCGCCCGACCGTCATGACCTACCACTCCGGATCCATGATCAAGGGACGCAGCGGCGTCGACCGACTGCTCGGCTGGTACGAGCGGCACATCCTGCCCCGCGTGTTCGCGCGCGCCAGTGCGCTCGTCGCCGAGGCACCGGTGTCGCTGGCCTCCCGTTACCCGGGCGCCATCCAGATCACGCCCGGTGTCGACCTGGAACGGTTCACCCCGGGCCCGCCCGCTTCGACACGGCCACGCACCATCCTCTACGTCGGACGCATGGAACGCGGGTCGTCATGGAAAGGCATCGACGTCCTGCTGCGCGCGTTCGCGGTCCTGTCCGACCTGCCCGACGCACGACTGCGCTTGGTGGGCGACGGGGACGCCCTCCCCGACCACATCGCACTCGCCAAGCAACTCGGCATCACCGACCGCGTGGAATTCACCGGCGCACTCACCGGGGATGCCCTCGTCGCCGCAGTGCAAAGCGCCGCGATGATCGCACTAGCCTCACGAACAGAGGCAGAATGCCACCCGCTTGCGCTGATCGAAGCGATGGCCTGCGGCACACCCATCGTAGGTTCCGACGTGGGAGGTATCCCCTACATTGTCACCCCCGGCATCAACGGGCTGCTCGTCCCACCGGACGACCCCGCAGCGCTGGCCGCCGCCTGCCGACGCCTGCTCCAGGACGGCGACCTCGCCGACCGCATGGGCACAGCCGGCCGACAGCGCGCCGTCGAACGCTACGCCTGGCCCGCCCTGACCGACCGCTACCTCCAACTCCTCCGAACACTCCCCCGTACGGCACCCGTCCGCCGCCGATCACGACGACAGCGCCGTGCGGCACGCTGAGACAGGCTCGGCACTGCCGTCCACGCAGCGCTGCCCTCGACGGTCGGTTCGGCCAGCATGGCACTCCGGAGCATTGGGCAACACCGTGGGCCGCACGGCGGCATCGAGGAGTTCCTCGACAGCGACCCTCTTGGAAAGGTCATGACACGATGAAGATCGCCTCGGAGCGCCAGCCCGACCACACAGTCAAGGTGTTCGATCGTGCCGCAGAACACAGCCGCAGCCCGCTGCGCACTGTTGCCGTCGTCGCGCCCTACTACCCGCCGCACATCGGTGGCGTCGAGAACTATGCCGCCCGTATCGCCCGCGCAGTCGCCGACGACCCTGCACTGCGTGCCGTCGTCATCACCGCGAACACGACCGGGTGGCGTACCTCGGTCCGGGTCGAGGGTGACGTGCCGGTCATCCGGCTGGGGACATGGGCTCGGCTGTCGAACACGCCGCTCAGCCCGCTGTGGCCTCTGCAGGTGCGCCGCTGGCTGCGTCGGCTCAAGGTCGACATTGTCAACGCCCACGGCCCGGTGCCCGGGCTGGGGGATCTGGCGGTCTTCTCGTCCGGGCGGCGCCCGACCGTCATGACCTACCACTGCGCATCTATGATCGACGGCCACAGGTTGCGCGACCCTCTTGTCGGCTGGTACGAGCGGCACATCCTGCCCCGCGTGTTCGCGCGCGCCCGTGCGCTCGTCGCCGTGTCACCGGTTTCATTGGCCTCCGGCCGTCCGGGCGCCATCCAGATCACGCCCGGTGTCGACCTGGAACGGTTCACCCCGGGCCCGCCCGCTTCGACACGGCCACGCACCATCCTCTACGTCGGACGCATGCTTCGCGCATCGCCGTGGAAAGGTGTCGACGTCCTGCTGCGCGCGTTCGCGGTCCTGTCCGACCTGCCCGACGCACGACTGCGCTTGGTGGGCGACGGGGACGCCCTCCCCGACCACATCGCACTCGCCAAGCAACTCGGCATCACCGACCGCGTGGAATTCACCGGCGCACTCACCGGGGATGCCCTCGTCGCCGCAGTGCAAAGCGCCACCATGCTGGTGCTGCCATCACTGACGGAGGCGGAGTCCTTCGGCATGGTACTGGCCGAAGCGATGGCCTGCGGCACACCCGTGGTGGGGTCCGACGTGGGAGGTATCCCGGAGGTTATCGCCCCTGGCGTTACAGGGGTGCTGGTCCCCCCGGGCGACGCAGACGCGCTGGCCGCCGCCTGCCGACGGCTGCTCCAGGACGGCGACCTCGCCAACCGCATGGGCACAGCCGGCCGACAGCGCGCCGTCGAACACTATGCCTGGCCCGCCCTGACCGACCGCTACCTCCAACTCTTCCGATCACTGCTTCCTTGAACGCCGACCAGTTGCCAAGCACAACGACAGCGCCGCCCACGGCGCTGACAACACGCTCGGCCCCGCCCTCGGCAGGCTGCTCGGCAAGCAGCACGGCGCACCGGAGCAGATAAGGGCAACACCGTGGGCCGCACGGCGGCAACGAGGAGTTCCTCGACACCGACCCTCTTGGAAAGGTCATGACACGATGAAGATCGCCTCGGAGCGCCAGCCCGACCACACAGTCAAGGTGTTCGATCGTGCCGCAGAACACAGCCGCAGCCCGCTGCGCACTGTTGCCGTCGTCGCGCCCAACTACCCGCCGCACATCGGTGGCGTCGAGAACTATGCCGCCCGTATCGCCCGCGCAGTCGCCGACGACCCTGCACTGCGTGCCGTCGTCATCACCGCGAACACGACCGGGTGGCGTACCTCGGTCCGGGTCGAGGGTGACGTGCCGGTCATCCGGCTGGGGACATGGTCACACCGGTTGGTCAACGCGCCGGTCAGTCCGCTGTGGCCTCTGCAGGTGCGCCGCTGGCTGCGTCGGCTCAAGGTCGACATTGTCAACGCCCACGGCCCGGTGCCCGGGCTGGGGGATCTGGCGGTCTTCTCGTCCGGGCGGCGCCCGACCGTCATGACCTACCACTCCGGATCCATGATCAAAGGCCACAGGTTCCGCGACACGCTGCTCGGCTGGTACGAGCGGCACATCCTGCCCCGCGTGTTCGCGCGCGCCCGTGCGCTCGTCGCCGTGTCACCGGTTTCATTGGCCTCCGGCCGTCCGGGCGCCATCCAGATCACGCCCGGTGTCGATGTCGAACAATTCACCCCGGGCCCGCCCGCTTCGACACGGCCACGCACCATCCTCTACGTCGGACGCATGGAACGCGGGTCGTCATGGAAAGGCATCGACGTCCTGCTGCGCGCGTTCGCGGTCCTGTCCGACCTGCCCGACGCACGACTGCGCTTGGTGGGCGACGGGGACGCCCTCCCCGACCACATCGCACTCGCCAAGCAACTCGGCATCACCGACCGCGTGGAATTCACCGGCGCACTCACCGGGGATGCCCTCGTCGCCGCAGTGCAAAGCGCCACCATGCTGGTGCTGCCATCACTGACGGAGGCGGAGTCCTTCGGCATGGTACTGGCCGAAGCGATGGCCTGCGGCACACCCGTGGTGGGGTCCGACGTGGGAGGTATCCCGGAGGTTATCGCCCCTGGCGTTACAGGGGTGCTGGTCCCCCCGGGCGACGCAGACGCGCTGGCCGCCGCCTGCCGACGGCTGCTCCAGGACGGCGACCTCGCCAACCGCATGGGCACAGCCGGCCGACAGCGCGCCGTCGAACACTATGCCTGGCCCGCCCTGACCGACCGCTACCTCCAACTCCTCCGAACACTCCCCTGTACGGCACCCGCCCCGCCAAGCACAACGACAGCGCCGCCCACGGCGCTGACAACACGCTCGGCCCCGCCCTCGGCAGGCTGCTCGGCAAGCAGCACGGCGCACCGGAGCAGATAAGGGCAACACCGTGGGCCGCACGGCGGCAACGAGGAGTTCCTCGACAGCGACCCTCTTGGAAAGGTCATGACACGATGAAGATCGCCTCGGAGCGCCAGCCCGACCACACAGTCAAGGTGTTCGATCGTGCCGCAGAACACAGCCGCAGCCCGCTGCGCACTGTTGCCGTCGTCGCGCCCTACTACCCGCCGCACATCGGTGGCGTCGAGAACTATGCCGCCCGTATCGCCCGCGCAGTCGCCGACGACCCTGCACTGCGTGCCGTCGTCATCACCGCGAACACGACCGGGTGGCGTACCTCGGTCCGGGTCGAGGGTGACGTGCCGGTCATCCGTCTGGGGACATGGTCACACCGGTTGGTCAACGCGCCGGTCAGTCCGCTGTGGCCTCTGCAGGTGCGCCGCTGGCTGCGTCGGCTCAAGGTCGACATTGTCAACGCCCACGGCCCGCTGCCCGGGCTGGGGGATCTGGCGGTCTTCTCGTCCGGGCGGCGCCCGACCGTCATGACCTACCACTCCGGATCCATGATCAAAGGCCACAGGTTCCGCGACACGCTGCTCGGCTGGTACGAGCGGCACATCCTGCCCCGCGTGTTCGCGCGCGCCCGTGCGCTCGTCGCCGTGTCACCGGTTTCATTGGCCTCCGGCCGTCCGGGCGCCATCCAGATCACGCCCGGTGTCGATGTCGAACAATTCACCCCGGGCCCGCCCGCTTCGACACGGCCACGCACCATCCTCTACGTCGGACGCATGGAACGCGGGTCGTCATGGAAAGGCATCGACGTCCTGCTGCGCGCGTTCGCGGTCCTGTCCGACCTGCCCGACGCACGACTGCGCTTGGTGGGCGACGGGGACGCCCTCCCCGACCACATCGCACTCGCCAAGCAACTCGGCATCACCGACCGCGTGGAATTCACCGGCGCACTCACCGGGGATGCCCTCGTCGCCGCAGTGCAAAGCGCCGCGATGATCGCACTAGCCTCACGAACAGAGGCAGAATGCCACCCGCTTGCGCTGATCGAAGCGATGGCCTGCGGCACACCCATCGTAGGTTCCGACGTGGGAGGTATCCCCTACATTGTCACCCCCGGCATCAACGGGCTGCTCGTCCCACCGGACGACCCCGCAGCGCTGGCCGCCGCCTGCCGACGCCTGCTCCAGGACGGCGACCTCGCCAACCGCATGGGCACAGCCGGCCGACAGCGCGCCGTCGAACACTATGCCTGGCCCGCCCTGACCGACCGCTACCTCCAACTCCTCCGAACACTGCTTCCTTGAACGCCGACCAGTAGCCAAGCACAACGACAGCACCGCACACGGCGCTGACAACACGCTCTAGCAGGAGCTCAACCGCCAGGGCCACCGAGTGGCCCGCTGCAAGGTCGAGTGCCTGATGCACGCGATCGGCATCGCTGGCGCCGTCCGGGGCAAGCAGTTGATCACCGCCATCCTGGACCCGGCTGCGGCACCGGAAGCCCCAGCAGCCCGCAGTAACAGTTGTCGATCGCAGCGCACATCACCTCCGGCGCAAAGGCCTCCCGCACACGCTCGCGCCCCTGCTCCCCCATGGCGCAAGCCTCACGCGGGTGGTCCAGCAGCCAGCCGACCGCGCGGGCCAGCCCCTCCGGGTCGGTAGGCCTCGCGAGCAGCCCGGTAGCACCGTGCTCCACCAGATCGGGCACACCATTGACAGCCGTCGCGACAACCGGGCGGCCGGTGGCAAGGGCCTCGGTGAGTGCACGGCCGAGGCCTTCGTAAAGCGACGTGATCACGAAGATGTCCATCGCAGCGACCAGCCAGGTGGCGTCCGGCCGGTAACCAGTGATCCGCATGCGCACACCGAGCTCAGCGGCGAGCCGTTGGACCTCCTCCGCCAGCGGCCCGTCACCGACCATGATGAACGCTGTGTTCGGGTGCTCGGCATGTACTGCGGCGGCCATCCGGACGAAGTCCAGCGGGGCCTTCTGTGCGTCGATCCGGCCGACCGTGCCGACGAGAGTCGTACTGCGGGGCACGCCGAGCACATGTCGGGCGACGGGCTGGAACCGCTCGGGGATGTGCCGCAGGTCCACCGCGGACGGCACCACCTGTACGCGACCCGGCGGGGCCAGTCGCTCCTCGACGGCCTGCTCGGCCACGCGCGGCGCGACGGCGAGGAACCGATGGGTGAAGCGGCGCGTCGCCCGCTCCAGACAGCGGTAGGCCGTGCGCCTGGGCCGGGACTGGTACGGATGGAAGCTGAAGCCGTGGAAAGTGTGCACCACCACGGGTGTGCGGCACAGCCGCGCGGCGATCCGGCCGAGGAATCCCCCCTTGGCCGAGTGGGTGTGCACTACGGTGAACCGCTCCCGCCGGAGGAGCCGCACCAGCCGCCACAGAACCAGCAGATCCGCGGGGGTCAGGGTGTGCCGGTATCCCGGTATCTCGACCGTGCGTACCCCGGCGGCCCTGGCCCGCTCCCACAGTTCGCCGCCCGGCACTCCGGTGATCCAGACCTCGTACCGGTTGGGGTCCATGCCCACGGCCGACAGCAGCGTGTTACCACCAGCTCCCGCGTGGAACCGCGTGATGACGTGCAGGACCTTGATGCGGGGCAGCGCCGGCGGCGACGGCAGCAGCGCCGTCGGCGCCACCTTCGGGGGTGGCGTGGGCCAGTCGGCGGCCGTTGCGTCCGACGGCCGCGAGTAAGCGACAGGTGTCCCGCTCCGCGTCATCGATCACCGCCGGGGTTTCAAGCGTATATATACACTGTACTCTTCGAGCGATTCTAGGCAATCCGCCACAAGATGGGGTGTACGAGGCGCGTCGAGTCGAAGGGATCCCGTATGCCCCTCGCCGAGCTGACAGCCGTCGAACAGCTGCTGGTGTGCCCGCGCTGCCGGTCGGACGTGGTGTCCGAGCCCGGCGGCTTCCGTTGCACCGCTCCGGCCTGCCCGTGCCATGCCCCGGCGGCCTTCCCCTGGGCCGGGCCATGGCCGGTGCTCGTCGACTTCGAGCGCAGTGTCGTGGACCGGGCGGCGGTGTTGGCACGGGCCGGTCGCCGTGACGCGGCGGAGCTGCCGACCGCCACGGGTGCCGAGGGACTTCCCGCTCCCCTGCGCCGCATCGTCAAGCCTCCCAACCGCGTCGCCGCCCGCAACATCGACCTGCTGCTGCGCGGTCTTCCCGGCCCCTCGCCGAGACTGCTTGTCGTCGGCGGGGCCACCGTCGGCAACGGCGTGGACGCGGTCTACCGCGATCCGCGGGTCCAGGTGATCGGCTTCGACATCATCGGCAGCCCGCTGACCCAGTTCATCGCCGATGCCCATGGGATTCCGCTGCCCGCGGCGAGCGTCGACGCGGTACTGGTGCAGGCCGTACTGGAGCATGTACTCGATCCGGGCCTGGTCGTCGCCGAGATCCACCGGGTGCTCACGGACGGCGGTCTCGTCTACGCGGAGACACCGTTCCTGCAACAAGTGCACGCCGGTGCCCACGACTTCACGCGTTTCACCGCGAGCGGCCATCGATATCTCTTCCGCCGGTTCGAGGAACTTGCCGCAGGCTCCGTCGCCGGCCCCGGCACCCAACTCCTGTGGAGCGTCGACCATGCGATTCGGGGCCTGACCCGCTCTCCTCTCGCGGGCCGTGCGCTGCGGGGCCTCATGTTCTGGCTGCGCGCCCTCGACCACCTGGTCCCACCGACCTTCGCGGAGGACGACGCGTCGGCCGTCTACTTCCTGGGGCGCAAACGGGAGCGGGAGATGACGGCCGCGGAGATCATCGGCTACTACCGCGGGGCGCAGGTGTCCGACTGACCGGACAGGCGGCGCCGTCCCGTGCCCGTGACGCTGGTTGTGGAGCAGGGTCCTTTGCGTGCGACACCGGCGACGATGTAGCGCGGTTTCGGGTGCGAGGCGCTCGCAGACGATCCGGTCCACCACCCCCCAGGGCGCGACGCTGCCTCTCCGAGCGCCCCAGCAGACCGAGAACCCCGAGCGTCGGAAGTCGTAGCCCTCGAAAGGAGACAGCAGAGTGCCGATCTCCCCCAGCGAAGGGTAGTCCCAGCCTCTCTGCCCCCAGCCGAAGTGATTGCAAAGTGCCTCGCGTACCCGGCTGCCTCGCACTCCTTGGGCGAACCACAGTTCGCCGCCGGCCCGCAGAGCCCCCCACATGTTCCGCACCGCGGTGCGCTGCCGCGTCACCGCGTCCTCGTCACCGATGCCGAAGAATCCGAGCAGCGACTTGAAGGCGACCACATCGAAGCTCGCGGTGTGCGGGAGGTCCAGCACGTCGATCGCCTGTACTCAACAGCCTGCCCGACCCCGTAGGCGGCGTGACAGTGGCGAAGCGCGTCCGACGGCTCCTCCACGCCCGAGCACAACGCGGAAACCCTTCGCGGCGAGCCACAGTGTGAGGTTTCCGTGCGTGCCGCCGGCGCCCACCTCCAGAGCCCGCAGTCCGGTCGGGCACAGGCTCGTGCGCCGTTCCCAAAAGGCGAGCGCCCTGGACCAGTTCACCGTGTCCCAGCCCACGCTCTCCTCGATGAGCTCCTTCCGTAGCATCATCTCGTCTCGCTTCCGTGCAGATCTCGGCGCCCGCGGAGGGCCGGAGCGAAGGACGGGCCCGCCGACTCGTCTCGGTGTGATGCGCGTTCGGCGGCGACCATCGCGGCGAGCCCGGTACGGATGTCTGTGACGGGCCGGTAGCCGAAGGCGTCCCGTGCCACGGCGATGTCGGCCGCCGTGCGCCGGGCGTCTCCGGGACGAGCGGGCCCCGACACCACGTTCACCGATGCGGTCAACTCCCCGAGCAGCGCGATGACCTGGTTCATCGTCACCTCGCAGCCGCCGCCGAGGTTGGCGACACCGTTCCATGGGGAGAGCGCGGTCTCCCGCATGGCTGTCACCACGTCCCCGACATACGTGAAGTCACGGCTTTGGCCACCGTCCCCGTAAAGCGGGAAGGGGCGATGCGTGCAGGCGGCCGCCACCAACCGGGAGAACGCCATGTCGGGCCGCTGCCGAGGGCCGTAGACACTGAAGAGCCTCAGGGAGGCCGTCGGGACGCCGAATACGGTGCGGTAGGTCTCGCACAGCTGCTCCGCGGCGAGCTTCGTGACGCCGTACGGGGAGACCGGCTGCGGGCGGAGGGTCTCCGGCGTCGGGTACGTCTCCGCGTCCCCGTAGACCGACGAGCTGGACGCGAAGACCAATCGGCGCAGCCCCGTGTCCCGCGCCGTCTCCAGTACGCGCTGGGTGACGAGGACGTTGCGTTCGAGGTAGACGGCGAACTCCCCGCCCCAGGAGCCACGGACGCCGGGCTGGCCGGCAAGGTGGTAGACGGCGTCGGAGTCCGCGAACAGCGGCTCCAGGCGGAGGTCCAGAAGGTCGCCCTGCCGGAAGGTGAAGCGGTCATGCCCCAGCAGCCGGTCGAGGTTGTGCCGCTTGCGCGCGGGCTCGTAGAAGTCCGTCATCGCGTCGATGCCGATGACCTCGTCCCCGCACGACACCAGATGCTCGCACAGGTGCGAGCCGACGAATCCGGCCGCGCCGGTCACCAGGGCTCGCATCAGGCCTCACCCTCTCGATCCTGCTGACCGCCTCGGTCCCACGGGGCGGTCAGCACGTACAGAATGGTTCGGGCCACGAACCGTACGACGTTCCCCACTGTGGCGTGGCTCAGGAACTGCGCGTCCAGCGCCATTCGTTCGGGTACGAGCACCGTCAGGTAATACCCCTCGGGATCCGGGCGCCCATCAAGCTGTGCGGTGTACGCGTGCGAGCGGAGCTGGCAGGGCCCGGTCAGCCCTGGGCAGTGCCGGAACACCCATCGGTACTCCGGGGGGTAGCGCCGGGCGAGGTCGGGGACCTCGGGACGCGGGCCGACCAGCGTCATGTCCCCGCGCAACACGTTCCACAGCTGGGGCAGTTCGTCCAGGCTCAGGCGGCGCAGCAGCCGTCCCGTGCCCGTCACCCGCGAGTCCGAGCCGCCGGTGACGCCGGGACCCGCGCTGCTCTCCCGCATGGTGCGGAACTTGTAGAGCGTGAACTCGCCCCCGCCTGCCCGTATCCGTCGCTGCCGGAAAATCACCGGCGGGCCACTCGTCGCCCTCACCAGTAGTACGAGGAGCCCGAGCAGCGGAGCCAGCAGAAGCAGCATGGTCGAGGCGACGACGATGTCCAGGGCCCGCCGCCCCAGCGCCACCCGCACGATGTCCACTGGGGGCAGTGCCTGCCGGGGGACGCGGTCAGTGGTGTCCATGCGGTGCCCTCCTCGATCCAGAGGCTTGCAGATACCGTATATTTACATTGTAAACACAATATGCCGCCGATCGTGAGGGCAATGTCGAACGCACTCCGGCACCGCGGCCCCGGTGGCGGGTCAGCAGCGCGCGACGTAGGTTCGAAAGGACGGTGATCTTCCTGCTGACCGTGAGGATGAGCAATGTTCGAGCCGTACTATTTCTCGAGCGACTCCTTGTCAGCCCTCGCCGCCTCGCATCGTGAGCGGTTCCGTACCGCCGAGCCGTTTCCACACGTCGTTCTGGACGACTTCCTGCCCGAAGGGGTTCTGGACCGCGTGGTGGCAGAGTTCCCCGATCCTGGCGAGGTCCCCTGGAACCAGTTCGACAGGGCGACGTCGAAGAAGCTGGCGAGCGAAGGGGACGAACTCTTCGGGGAGTTCACCCGGCATCTGATGGCGCAGTTCAACTCCTCGGCGTTCCTCCGCTTCCTCGAAGAGCTGACTGACATCGACGGCCTCGTCCCAGACCCGTACTTCGAAGGCGGCGGCCTCCATCAGATCGAGCACGGCGGGTTCCTGAAAGTACACGCGGACTTCAACTGGCACAAAAGACTGCGCCTTGATCGCCGCCTGAACGCCATTCTCTATCTGAACCGGGACTGGGAGGAGTCCTACGGCGGAGCACTGGAGTTGTGGGATCGGAACATGACACACGCAGTCAAGAACCTTCTTCCCGCGTTCAACCGCTTTGTTGTCTTCGCGACCACGGATTTCGCCTATCACGGGCATCCGGAACCGCTGACATGTCCGCCCGACCGGACCCGGCGCTCGCTCGCGCTCTACTACTACACGAACGGCCGCCCGGCAGAAGAACGCAGTTCTGCGCACAGCACCCTGTACCAGAGGCGACCCGGAGAACGCGGGGGCCGCACCCGCAGGGCGGTGGAGCGCATGACTCCGCCGGTCCTGCTGGACGCCGCGAGACACGCCAGGCGACGAGCGCGCTCCGCCAGCCGTGTTGATCGCTAGTCGTACTGACACTGCTGGGGGCTGCCGCATAGCCAGCGCAGGAACTGCCAGTAGACGGGCACCGTGGCCCGCAGTTCCACCCACCGCCCCCGCAGCGCCGCCGCCGCCAGCCGCACGGCCGGTTCCAGGAACAGGGTCAGTGCCATCAGCGTCCACGCCCGAGGCCTCGTCCAGTGGCGGAAGGCATACGTGCTGCGGCTGCGCAGCAGCAGGTAGTGCCGCCAGGGCCCCAATTGCGAGGAACTCACCTGTCCGGCGTGACGGACCCGTACCTGCTCCATGTAATAGGAGAGCCAACCGGCGCGGCGCGCACGCAGGGCGAAGTCGACGTCTTCGAGATACAGGAAGTAGCGCTCATCGAAGCCGTCCAACTCGGTGAACAGTTGTCGGCGTACCAGGAAGAACGCTCCGATGACCTGGTCCACGGGGCCCGACCCGGTCAAGTCCTGTGGCCGGATGTGATGTGAGGGGAAGAAGGCGGGCGCTACGCGGTCGAGCCCGGTCATCTTGCCGAGATAGACACGCAGGGTGGGAAATCTCGAGCACGAGACCTGCCGATTCCCGTACTCGTCGAGCATGAGCCCTCCGAAGATCCCGATGTTCTCCGCAGGGGGTGTCAGCAGGAACGGGCCGAGGGCCTCCAGGGTGTCGGGGTAGAGCTCCGTGTCCGGGTTGAGGAAGAGCAGCAGGTCGCTGTCGCCGCACGCGGCGCCCTGGTTGCAGGCGGCGGCGAAGCCGCGGTTGCGGGAGTTGCACACCACCTCGAGCGGGATGTCGGCCGTGTCCAGCCCGTGGAGGGAGGAGTCGGTGGAGGCGTTGTCCACGACGACGATGCGCGCCACCCGAAGCTGCGACCGATCGGCCCGGACGATGGAGCGCAGGCACTCCCCCAGGTGCCGACCGGCGTTCCAGTTCACGACCACGACGTCGGCGGCCGGGACGGTCCGCGGTGCCGTAGTCATCGGGACACCGGTCCCAGTTCCAGGGCCCCCGTCCACCGGGACAGCCACGCGTCGTACGAGTACCGCCGGGCAGTGATCTCCCGGGCAGCGCGTCCGAGCCGCTCCCGGGTGGCGGCAGCGTCCTCGATCAGGCCGAGGATCGCACTCGTCCACTCGTCCTGGGTGCGCACCGCCGGCATGCCGAACTGGGACAGCAGGTCGGCGTTGACGCCCAGCGGTTCTGCCACGGCGGGCAGCCCGGCGGCGGCGTACTGGAGGAGTTTGTAACCGCACTTGCCGAGGCTGTAGGCGGTCACCGGCAGCGGCATCAGTCCGATGTCCATGGTGGCCAGTGCCGTCCGCTGGGTCTCGGGGCTCCAGGCGACCCGGTCGATGAACGACTCCAGGCCGCCGAGGGACGGGGTGGTGGTGCCGACGAGCGTCAGCCGCGCGCCGGTGCGCCGGTGCACCTCCGTGAGCGCCGTGCCGATCAGCCGGAGGTACGCCTCGTTGTGCGGCGAGCCGATCCAGCCGAGCCGTGGCGGGTCGCACAGCGCGTACGAGGTCTTGGGCTCGTAGTCCTCCAGGGCCACGCAGCTCGGGATCACCACGACGTCGTGATGGTACTGAGAGGCCCAGTCCGCCAGTACAGCGTTGCCCGCGATGACCCGGTCCGCGTGGCGCACGGCCACGTGCACCTTGCCCGCCTTGGGCGCCAGTCTGCGGACGAGACCACCCTCGCCCAGGTCCCACTGCAGAGCGTCGTCGAAGTCGTACACGGCGAATTCTGCACTCCGCAGCAGCCGCCGCTCCCACCAGCCGCGGCTGAGCGGGGAGGCCTCCCGGTGCAGCAGCAGCCGTCCGGGGCGGGCACCGGCGATGGCGCCCAGTCTCAGTTCCGCGCGGGCCAGGGACACCGGGTGACGCACGAGTCGGCCGGCGGAGGCGTCGGACAGCGACAGATAGCTGCCCACGGTGAACTCCGCGCCGATGCGGTCCAGCCACCCGAACACGCGGACCCGGGAGCTTCCGGCTCCCCGGCCGTAGGGCGTGACCACACAGCGATCCAGATGATGAGCCATATTCCATGTCCACCTGTATGCTGATACCGTACGTTTACAACGTAAATTCATATTGCGCCCTCGGTCGGATGACGTCAAGAGCACCCGGACCAGCCCGGACGAAGGGAAGCCCCATGGATTTCCACGACCTGATGACCGCGGTGCGCCGCCGGTGGCAGTTCGTCGTCGTGTGCGTACTGCTCGGACTGGCAGGGGCCGCAGCCGCGACCGCCCTGATGCCGCGCACCTACACGGCGACGGCCCAGCTGTTCGTCAGCACCCGCGACGAGGCCAGCGCCGACGCCTATCAGGGAAGTCTGTTCACGCAGCAGCGGGTCAAGTCCTACACACACATCGTGACCACCCCGGCGGTCCTCGACGGGGTCATCTCCCGTCTCGGCCTGCATACGACGCCCGGACACCTCTCGGAGAAGATCAGCGCCCATGCACCGCTCGACACCACGCTGGTCGACATCCGGGTGACCGATGGGTCGGCCACCCGGGCCCAGGCGATTGCTGACGAGACCGCGCGTCAGTTCACGACGTACATCTCGACCGTCGAAGGCTCACCGACCGCGGCGTCACCGCTCGTCAAGGCCGACGTGGTCGGAGGATCCCAGCCGCCGTCAACGCCGACCAGCCCACGCCCGGCGGTGAACACGGCCATCGGCCTGTTCGCCGGAGTCGTCCTGGGTGTCGGAGGCGCGCTCCTGCGGCACTCCCTGGACACCACCCTTCGCTCGTCGGACGACATCGGCGCCCACCTGGGCCTGACCACGCTGGGTGTCGTTCCCCCGCCCGTCCGGCGCCACCCGCCCAACGGGCCGCGGGCCGGCACCTCGCGGCGGGAGGAGGCGCTGAGTCAGCTGCGCACCCGTCTCGGGTTCGCCGCCGGTGACGGCATCCCCGGCTCGTTGCTGATCACCAGTGCTCTGCGCGCCGAGGGCAGAACCCGTACCGCGGTCGATCTGGCAACCGCCGTCGCCCGCACCGGCAGGCGGGTGATTCTCCTGGAGGCCGATCTGCGCCGGCCGCGCCTGACGGCGGAACTGGGCCTACGCGGCACCCCCGGACTCACCGGTGTCCTCAGGGGCGGTACACCGCTCTACACCGCCCTGGAGAGCTGGGAGGACGGGCGGATACGCGTGCTGCCGAGCGGTCCCGTCCCGGCGGATCCGAACACACTCCTGTCCGGACCGGACATGGTGCAGCTGATGCGCGCCCTGGAGGCCGACGCGGATCTCGTGGTCGTGGACAGTCCGCCACTGCTGTCGTTCGCCGACGGTGCAACGCTCGCCGCCGCCGCGGAGGGCGTGCTGTTCGTGGCCCGGACCGCCAAGACCCACCGCGAGGACGCGCTCCGCGCCCTGGACACCCTCTCGGCGGTCCGCGCGCGAGTGCTCGGTGCCGTCCTCACCGGGACGCGCCCCAAAGGGCTCGCGCACTGGAAGCAGCCCCGGGACTCGGAGCCCCCGGACGGCGTCCTGCCGGTCGACGGGCCCGCGTCCTCGCCGGTAAAGGCCAGGGCCGCCGCACCCGGCCGGCAGCACGAACAGGCGGGGTGAGTACCGGATGACGCAGGATCCGAACCGCATGACGCTGATCATCGGCATCATGGCCCTGCTGTCGCTGGTCCCCGCGACGTTGGCGCTGCGGCGCGCCCGCACCTTCAGGGACTGGAACCTCACCTCGACCATGGTCTTCCTGATCGGTGTGCTGGCCAATGTGCCGACGACCGCGTACGTGCTCCATACGGGCAGTCGGGTGCGGATCGACGCGTTGCGCGAAGTAGAGATCGGGTTCCCACAGTGGGTGAACCAGATCGGAACAGTCACCAACGGCGTCCTGCTCGCGGGCTGCGTCCTCTTCCTTCTGTACCGGCTGCTGATCGCCCGGGCACGGATCAACGCCCTGCCGCTCCTCGCCGCCGCGATAGCCGTGCTGTTCGCCCTCTCCGACGGTCTGCACGGACAGCAGCTCCTCGTACCGCGACAGCTCGTCCTGCTGGCGGCATTGCTCGCCGCGGCCGTCGCCCGCCCGGGCCGTTCGGCGTTCCTGGGCGCGGCGGGCGTCGTCCTGTTGTTCACTGTCCTGGGTGGGATCGAGGCGCTCGTCGAGCCGACCACCGTCCTGCGGGAGTGCCGCACCGACAACCCGTGCGGCATGCTGGGGGTCCACTACGCGGGCGTCTTCACCAACGAGAACATCTTCGCCCTGCTGCTGGTCCTCGGCCTTCCCTTCCTCTGGTTGGGGCTGCGCGGACGCATACGAATCGTTCTCGTGTTCTACGTGGCCTTCCTGGCCGTCGCCACCGGCAGTGTGCTGGCCGATGTCACCGCTGTCGCGACCGTGGCCTTGTTGATGCTGCTCCGCCCGAAACTCCCCGACGAGGCGGCCGTGGACAGGGCACGCAGCTCGCCCGGGCGCGTCCTGCTGACCGTGCCGGTCCTGATTGCGGCAGGCGTCATCGGCCTCGCCACACCGTTCCACCACGCGAACGCCGAGCGTCTCGCGGACCGCGCCGCCATCTGGGACATGGCCAGGGACGAACTGAGCGCGTCACCGCTCGTCGGATTCGGTGGCAAGGCGTGGTCCGCCAAATATCAGATCGGTGAGATTCCCGCCGCCGTCTCGCCGTCCCTTCACAACCAGTGGATCGACGTGCTGTACGGGGGCGGGATCATCGGCCTCGCCCTCTTCCTGCTGCTCCTGATGCACATACTGGTCAAAGGCGGTGTCCGGGGCTTCCCGGCCGCCGCGAGCGTGCTGCTGCCGGTGCTGCTCGCCTCGGTTCTGGAGCGCCCCTGGTCGTTCGGCATCAGCAACTCGTTGACCTTCGCGCTCGTCGCCGCCGTACTCGTGCCTACGGCCGTTCCTCGAGCAGCATCTCCAGCGGCTGGAGGGTCCGGTTCCAGTCCAGCCGTCGTGCCTGCTCGTGCGCCTCGTCGGCGGCCCGTTCCCACCGCGCCCCGTCGCTGAGGTGGTCAATGATCGACGCGAACGACTCCTCGGTGTAGGGCACAGATCCGCGCAGCAGGTCGAGGTGGCGCCGCCAGTGGGGCACGAGAACGGGAAGACCGTACGCCAGGTAATGCAGGTGCTTGGCCGAGAAGCCTTCCCGGCGGAGCAGATCACGGGTGCAGGTGATGAGTCCGAACTGGTACTGCCGCAGGACTTCGGACGAGGCGTAGCCACGATAGTTGAGTCCCAGCGCCGGATCGGGCGGCGGTCCTCCGTAGACATCGACGTGCGGGTATCGCCGACTGAGCCTGGCCAGCAGCCCGAGGTCGATGAACTGCGAGCTGAGCGAACCGAGATAGGCCACACGCGGCGGATCGGCGAACCTGGCCCGCTCCGCCGACGGGGTGCATCCCCAGTTGAGCTGGACGTAGTTGCGTCCGCTCAGCCCGTAGTGCTCCCTGGCGTACCGTCCGTAGGACTCCCAGGAGAACGACAGGTGGTCCATCTCCTCCAGGAAGCGCGTCTCCCAGCGGCGGAACCTCCGATGCTGACGGTCCGTGAGCCGGTGTTCGTGGAACACCTCGTCGGCCCAGGGGTTGGGGCAGTCGTAGAAGGTCCGTGCCGAGGTACCGGTCGTCAGGACCCCGGCGTCGTAGGGCGTCTCGCAGATGACGAGGTCGTACTCGTCGAGGTCCAGTTCGTCCGCGAGGATGCGGCGCCTGAGACGGTGATCGGCCAGCAACACGTAGTACGACACATGACGTCGCCCGAAGGTCCACCGGCGGGTGAGGACCTTGGAGGCGACGTCGTTCACGTAGAGCGTGAGCCGTGCGGGCCGCGCGGAGCCCGGCAGCAGCCGGCCCAGAGACCCCGGCTCGCTGGAGGCCCTGGCCAGACAGCTGGTGTCCACCAGGCGCACGTCATGGCCGCGTTCCCGCAGGAAGCGCTCGATGGCCAGAGGTTTGACGCTGTTGGCGTAGCCGTCCAGCTGGGCCACGATGAGAATGCGCCTGGCACGGGAAGCCGGTGTGCTGACGGAGTCCATGGAGCCTCCTCCTTCTCACGCCTCTTCGTCACGGACAGTCCTTCGCGTAGCGGTGGCCGCGAGGTGCGGCAGGAGCAGGGCCGCGGCGGTGGCCAGGCCGACGAGCACGGGCAGGACCGCCAGCAGCAACGGCAGCGCCCCATGCCACCCCACCCGCAGGACCAGCAGGTTTCCCAGGACGGCCACGCTCGCGGCTGCCGCGGTCGCGAGCAGCCAGCGCCTCGGCAGCCGCCGCTCGCGCAGGCCCGCCAGCCGCCGGCACAGGACCACGAAGTACGTGGAGCCGGCCATGAGGCCGACGGAGGTGGCCAGGACCACACCGACGACGCCGAACAGCAGGGCCAGCGGAACGGTGAGGACGAGGTTGACCACCGTCGAGCACCAGGAGTAGCGGGTCTCGTACCCGGGCCGGCCGATCGCCCGCACGAAACAGGTCCGCGTGCCGGTGAACGCCACCTGTACCGAGTACCCCGCCATCAGGATGGCGGCGACGGCTCCACTGAGGCCCAGCCCGGGGCCGAGCCAGACCTGGACCGTGAGACCCACCGCGGCCGTCGTCACCACCCCGTAGGTGAGGACGGCGGGCAACCAGCGGGGCTGCAGCAGGTGGAACTCCCGCACGGCACCCGGAAGTCCGCGCGCGGCATAGACGTGCGTCATGCGGGTGAGCATCGGCGGAAAGGCGTACAGCGGCAGGCTGCGCAGGGCGTTCGCGACCTGGTAGCCGGCGGCGTAGATGCCGACGTAACGCACCGGCAGCAGCACGGCGACCACCAGGGCGTCGATCTCGCCGTTGAGGAAGACCGTGAAGCCGGACAGTTGCATGCGTACGGCATAGCTCCAGAAGTCGCGGCGCTCACTGCGTGGAGGGAGCAGCGGCCGCCGGATGCGGATGTGCCGCGCGCCCGCGCACAGGCCGCCAACCGTCACGAGCAGATACCTCCCGGCCGCCAGCACCGCGAGCAGCGGCAGGTCCGCTCCGCGGTCGATCAGTGCGATCACGGCGGCCCCGTACACCAGACAGGATCCGCCGCTGACCCCCGCCAGAGCGCGGAAGCGGCCGTTGGCCTGCAGAAGCGCGACGGACGAGTTCGAGGCCAGGGCGAGGGTGAGTAGGGCTCCGAGGGCGAGCAGCAGCTGTCCGGCCTCGCCCTGCAGCCGGGGCGGTACGCCCGCGGCGGCGGTGATCGCGGGCGTGACCAGCAGACACAGGCCGGTGACCGCTGCGCCCAGTGCGACGAAGAGGACGAGCGCGCCGCTCACGAGCCGTCCGGTGCCCTCCCGGTCGCCGCGCGCGGCGTGGTAGGCGTGGAAGCGGGCCAGTGACGCACCGACGCCACCATCCAGCACGGTGAGAGTGGCGAGGAAGACCAGCACCAGCGACCAGACACCGAAGCGGTCGAGGCCCAGATGGCGGATGAGGTAGGGCGTGAGCACCAGGTTGGTGAGCAGTGGTGCCACCTGGGCCAGTGCGCTGAAGCCCACGGCGGGCAGCAGGGTCCGATCGGACGGAGGCGTTGTGGCCCGGTCGGAGTTGCGGGGGGCTGAGGGCGGGGCATCCACGGCGAAGGCTCGGCCGACCGGGTTCCGGAAGCGCATCGGGTGCCTCACTTCCCGGTGCCGGGCGGATGTCCCGTCTCGGCCGCCCGCCACGTCTCCCGCAGTTTCTGTCGGTCCAGGATCAGGGCGTACTGCCCCTTGATCATCTCCGAGCGAACGATCGGCGCGGTGGAGAAGGAGGCGTCGGATGCGGCCAGGTTACGTAGGCCGAGGGCGAGGTTGCGCAGGTCGCCGTTGGACATGCGGTCGTCCATGCTCACGGTGCGGGTGATCGCGTCCAGCATGCGATCGGTGCCGCGCGGATCGGTGAGTTTGCCCCCGCCGCGCACCTCGCCGACCAGGCTGCGCAGGAATTGTTGCTGGTGTTTGATGCGGTCCAGCTCGCCGCCGGGGAGGCCGTGGCGTTGCCGCACGTACGCCAGCGCGTCCTCACCGTTCATGACGTGGGTGCCGGCCGTGAGGTGCCGATGCTGCTCAGGGTCGTAGGAGTCCTCATGGACGGTGACGGCTACACCGCCGACGGAGTCGGTGAGGGCCCTGAAGCCGTGCCAGTCGATGATGCCGAAGTGGTCGACACGGGTCCCGGTGAGCTGCTCCACCGTCTGGACGAGGAGGGACGGACCGCCCCAGGAGAACGCGGCGTTGATCTTGGCGGAACCGTGGCCCGGAATCGGCACCCAGCTGTCCCGCGGTATGGACACCGTGGACGCCGAGCCCTCGTCGGCACTGAGATGCACCAGCATCAGCGTGTCGCTGCGCTGTGCCCCGTACGTCCACAGCTGCGCGGCGGCGTCGGTGCCGGTCGTCGGTTTTTTGGAGCGGCTGTCGACGCCGGCCAGCAGGAAGGTCGTACCGCCGTCGTACCCCTCGGGCTTGGGCGGGCGGGGGCCTGTGGGGAAGGCATCGGGGATGCGGGTGACCTGGTCGCCGTAGTGGTTGGTGGCCCACCAGGCGCCGCCGAGGCCCAGGCCCAGCAGTGCGAGTACGCCGACGAGGGCGATCGCCAGCGCGCGGCGCAGAAAGCGGCGCGGGGACCGGACGCTCTGCCTGGGCGCCCAATCCGGCCACTGACGGGGCGCGGACATCAGAAGTCGTCCGGGTAAGGGACGGCCATGTCGGCGTGTGGCTGTTGGGTCGGCTGTGACGCGGGGAATCCGGGGAGGAGTTCGGCGAGTACGCGGCGCGTCTCGTCGGTGTCGTTGCGCTCCGTCGCGGTATACAGGGCGGGGAGGTTCTGGGCGAGGGCGGCCGGGCGTTCATGCCGGGCGGTGGACGTCGCGGCGAGGATACGCGGGTGGGCGGTACGCGCGTGCAGCTCGTGGGCGGCGAACAGCGTCTCGTTGAGTTTCTCGCCCGGCCGCAGGCCGGTGAAGCGGATGTCCACGTCGGGGACGTGCACGGAGCGGGCGAATTTGCGGACAAGGTCCACGATCCGCACGGGGACGCTCATGTCCAGGACGAACACCTCACCGCCGCGGGCCATGCGCGCCGCCTCCAGGACCAGGCCGACGGCCTCCTCCACGGTCATGAAGAACCGGGTCGCCTCGGGGTGGGTGACGGTCACCGGGGATCCCGTGCCGATCTGCTGCGCCACGACCGACAGCAGCGAACCCCGGCTGCCCAGCACGTTGCCGAAGCGGACGGCCGCGAACACGGTGCCGGGCGGGGCGTCCTGCTGGCCGCTTTGCACAATGAGCTCGGCCAGCCGCTTCGTCGCGCCGAGCACCGACACCGGATCGGCCGCCTTGTCGGTGGAGATCAGTACGAAGCGTGCGGTTCCGGCCGCCGCGGCCGCGCGCACCAGGTTCTCGGTGCCTCGGACGTTCGACTTCACGCCTTCGCAGGGGTGCAGCTCAAGGAGTGGGAGGTGCTTGTGCGCGGCGGCGTGGAAGACCACCTCCGGGCGCAGTTCGCGGAAGATCTGGTCGATGCGGGGGCGGTCCCGGATGTCCGAGATCACCACGTCGTCGGCGCGCAGGGCATCGCCGTAGAGCTCCAGTTGGAGCCGGTGCAGGTTCGACTCGTCGTGGTCGAGCAGGAAGAGGCGGCTCGGGCCGAAAGCCCGCACCTGGTGGCACAGTTCGCTGCCAATCGAACCGCCGGCACCGGTCACCAGCACTCGCCGCCCGGCGATCGTCGAGCCCGCGTCAGGGCTCACCACGTGCATCTCGGCGCGGCCGATCAGCTCGTGCACGTCCAGCGACCGCATGTCGCTGCCCATCACGTCGCGGCGGAGCGCCGCGATGAACGACGGCAGGTAGCGCACGCTCATCCCTGCGGCGCCGGCGGCCCGCGCCACCTGGCTGAAGCGCTCCGGGCCAAGACCGGGGATCGCGACGACCACCACCTCGATCCGGTGGGTCAGCGCTGCCGTCCGGGTGTCGTCCAGCCCTCCCAGCACGGGCAGGTCGCCGATGACACCGGCCCGGCGTTTGGCCGGATCGTCGTCGAGGAAGCCGACGGGCTCGAGCCCAAACTGCGGGGTGTGCGCCAGATCCCGGGCGAGTGCCTCTCCGGCCTCCCCAGCGCCAATCACCAGGGTGCGCAGTCCGGCCGACGGTAGCGTCTCCGCCGGGTGGGCAGCGGCCGCGGGAGCCAGCCGGGTCAGCTCCGCACAGACGCGGTCGACAGCCCGCTCGGTCAGGCCCGGGTAGAGGGGCAGCGACAGCAACTGCGGGAACAGGGCGTCGGCGCCGGGCAGGCCGCCCGGCGGAGTGATCGCAGCGTGCTGGAGGTACGGCATGTGGTGCAGGGGGATGAAATGCACGGAGGTGCCGATGCCGCGCTCCGCCAGGCGGTCGATCAGCTGGTCCCGGCCCGTCCCGTACTCGTCCAGCACGCGCACCACATAAAGATGGTGGGCGTGCCGGCCCGGGGTGGCGGACTGAAGCGGCTGGAGTCCTGGTACGGTCGCCAGCGCTGCCTCGTACCGTGCGGCCAGGGCCCGCCGCCGCCGCTGCCAGTCGTCGAGCCGGTCCAGCTGGGCCCGCCCGATGGCTGCCTGTACGTCCGTCATGTTGGCCTTCAGGCCCGCCTCCTCGACGGTGTACCGCCAGCTGCCTCCCGGCAGGGCCCGTCGCCATGCGTCGGCGGACATGCCGTGGAGTCGAGTCCGCCGGATTCGCTCGGCGAGCTCCGGGTCGTCTGTGGTGACCATGCCGCCCTCGCCGATGGGCAGGTTCTTGGTGGCGTAGAAGCTGAAGCAGGTCGCCCGCGACAGGCCGCCAACAGGCCGGTCGCCCACCGACGTGCCCAGAGCATGGGCGGCGTCCTCGACGACATGGGTGAGGGGCAGCCGCGCGGCTTCCGCGAGGTCGGCGACGGGCGCCGGGGCCCCCCCGTAGTGCAGGACCATCATCGCCTGAGGGCATCCGCACACCCGGGCCGCCTGGGCCACGGTAGCTGGCGTCGGCATCGCGGTGCGCGGGTCGACGTCGACCAGCACGGGCCGCAGTCCGGCGTGCAGAACGGCCTGGGCAGCGCCGCAGAAGGTGACGGCCGGGACCAGGACAGTCCCGCCGGCCGGCAGGCGCAGAGCTCGTAGCGCCAGTTCGAGCGCCGCAGTGCACGAACTCACCGCAACGGCGTGTGCGGCCGATACGTACGCCGCGAACTCGTTCTCGAACAGCTCGGTCTCATGGCCGGTGGTGACCCAGCCGGAAGCGAGCACCCGCTGTGCCGCTCGCCGGGCCTGCGGACTGATCGAGGTCAGAGCGAACGGCACATCCGGCTCCGCCGGCTTCTCGGCGGCGCGGGCACCGGCGAAGGACACGCCGTTCGCGGCGGTCCAGGCCGGTTCGACCGACTCCTGCCGGGGCCTCAGCCGATGGACTGTCATTTCATGCTCCCCACTCCTGCGCTCCGGGGAACGGCAATGCCGCGACGCGCCGGGTAGGCGTATATTTACGACGTATACATACACTTTGCGCCCGTGACTGCGTAGAGTCAACACGAGCAGGACCACGACGTGGGCCAACCATCTGGAGGCGTGGAATGACCAAGGAGCGGGCCGAGGCACGAAGGAAGGGCCCGGAGGCCGGGGCCGGTCCGGCGCGCCGCGCCAGCGACCGCGGCCGCTACGGCCGCCTGAGCCGGGAGCGCGTGCTGGCCAGCGCGCTGGAGCTGGTGGACCGGGAGGGCCTGTCGGCGCTGAGCATGCGCCGGCTGGGGGCCGAGCTCGGTGTAGAGGCCATGGCGCTCTACCGGTACGCGGAGGGCAAGGACGCCCTGCTGGACGGCCTGGTCGAGGCCCTCTACCTGAAGCTGGAGGAACGTCTGGCCGCCGAACCAGACCCCGAAACGAAGGCCGAGGAACCCGGATGGCGCAGCGAGCTACACCGTGTCGCGCGGACGACGTACGATGTCTGCCTCGCCCACCCCCAGGCCGTCCCACTGCTCACCACGCGCATGCTGGCGGTCCCGCTCGCCCAGCGCCCCCTCGCCGTCCTGAAGGACCACGAGAGGGTGCTGACCCTGCTCGGTGAGGCCGGTCTGGACGCGGCCCGCACCTCCGACCTATTCCGTGCCTACACCGCGTGGCTCCTCGGCTATGTGTCAGCGGAACTGCGGCCCATGGTGGACAACCCGGAGGAGCCGGACCCCGGCTTCCGTCTCGGACTGCACCGCATGCCGCCCCACGAGTTGCCCAGGCTCCGGGAAACCGCCCCCGTACTCGAGGCACGGGGCGGTCCGGAGGGCCTGGCGGCCGGGCTGGACGCGCTGCTCGACCGCTTCATCGAAGCGGAGTGAGGGGGGCGGAGTCGAGTCTCCCGACGGCAACCACCGCGGGCGGCGGGTAGCCGCGTCGAGGTGGGCCCGCTCGGGGCGTCGGTGAGGTTCGGCAGTAGTCGCCCTTGACACTTGATCACTTACGTCGGTAACTGCCGTTTATGCAGGCGGATTTCGACTGACCGACGGCAGGCTTTCTGACGCTCGGTCATTTGAAGGCATCATCACCCCGCTGCAGGCCGAGTTATTGCCCAGCGGAACGAACCCGAAGCCGGTATCTCCGCCACATGCTCACAGTCCGCAAAGAAACGCCGCCAATAAAGATCAAGTCGGGGAAAGCCCCTGGGACACCCGGCCTGGCGCTTTAGAAGACTTGAGGTAGAGTGCCCCACTCGAGCGGTGCCGACCGCTATGATTGCTAGGCATGGAGTTCTTGATTTGTTCGGAGCACGGAGATCGCCGGCGGAGATATTCTCCAGTTCCAGCTCTATCCCCCGCAGGTCGATGTTGGCGCTAGCGTCAATCCCCCTTCTGGCCGCAGGGCTACGCCCTTCCCGCAGCAGCGGCAACGTTCTCGTGGCGGATTACCCCACGCCCCAGCTGGCGGCCAATGCCGCCGCCGGCAAGCACCTCGTCTTCCCGGCGGGCAAGACGTACACGGTCACTTCGCTGTCGATTCCGGCCAACTGCTACGTCGAGGGCAACGGTTCCACCCTGCGGTTCCCGGACAACTCCACCGAGTCGACCACTCACAGCGACGAGATCCTTATGGTGCGTGGATCGGGTGTCACGATCGACAACCTCAAGTTCGACGGGCGTGCCGCGAACCAGGGGTCCACCTGGTCCCAGTTCCGCCACTGCGTGCGGATCCAGGGAAACGTCAGCAATGTGATCGTCAAGAACTGCGAGTTCAGGAACATCATCGGCGACGGCGTCTATGTGAACATCGGGAGTTCCGCAAAGAGTTGCACCATCGGGCCGAACAACACGTTCACGTCCGACTACTTCAACCGGAACGGTGTCTCCATCATCACCGGTACGCAGATAGACGTGCACCACAACACCTTTACCAAGTGTTCGCGTTCCACGATGCCTGGACCCATCGACCTCGAGCCGAACACAGCCACAGACACCCTCTCCGACGTGTTCATTCACCACAACACGATCGTCGGCGGCTCGACGACCGGTACGGGCACGTTGCCCGGCATCGTTTACAGCGGATTCCAGAACGCGGCAGCCAACAACATCAATATCCATGACAACGACATCAGCGGAACCAGGTTCACGGACGGCATCCTGATCATCGGAATCAACGGCGGTCCGTTCAACGCCGCGAAGAACGTAAACGTCTTCAACAACAACATCCACGACATCGGAAGCGCGAACAGGTTCGGCGTCAGCATCAACTACTACATAGGCGCGAATGTGTACGACAACACGTTCAACGCCATGCAGTGGGCCATTTACAACTACAAGGGTGCTCTGGGAACTTCGACCGGCAACACGTTCATCGGCGTGGCAACAGACATCATCAATGACGATCCGCACCTTGCCTAGTACTCCAGCTGTAGATCGTGATCTTCATGGGTGATGGGTGGCCTGCCGTTCGTAGTGGCAGACCCGGGACCGGGACCGGGACCGGGCTTGACCGAGAGAAGACGCGATTCACCACATCGACCCAGACATCGCTGTGCTCCGTCGGGTGATGTGCGACACGGGTCCGCCAGCTGATGTGCGACACGGCTGGATCGGCTCCCTGCGCCGGCGGCCCGTCGAGGACGGGCGTGACGAGGGCCCGGACTGGCGGACCGCGGCCACGGGGGCCTTTGGCACACAGTCGGCGGGACCCGCTGTGGACGGATATCACCAGTGCTGGTCAGCCTCCCGCGAATGCGGCGATCGCGTCCGCCAGGTCGCTGACCACGCGCTTGCGGTGGGACTCATGGGGATCGAGCGGCAGGTCCAACTGCAGGCCCATGAACGCGGCGTCCAGCAGCGCCACCGCGCGCCCCGCCCGTTCCCGCGTGCAGCCCGCAGCGACCAGATGGTCGGCGAGGGCTTCCACCCAGCGCTCGTTGGCCTCGCGGACAACCGACACGTAGGGCTCACGCCCGAGTAGACCCAGGGCGGCGGCCTCGACGTACACCCGGTGGCAGTGGTCGGACTCGTCCGAGGTGCTGGCCCGCCACAGGTCCAGGACCGCCGTGCGCACGCTCTGGGACCGCGGCAGCGCCCGGACGGCCTCGACCGACCGGTCGTTGGAAATCCGGAGCACGGTGGCGACGAGGTCGTCCTTGCCTGCGAAGTGGTAGAGCAGCATCCGGTCGCTGGTGCCGATCGCTGCGGCGAGGGGTCGCAGGCTCAGGCCGATCAGGCCGTGGTCGAGCACGTAGTCGGTCGCCAGCGCGGCCAGCTCCTCACGTCGCGCGGTGTTTCGGACCATGACGCCTCCTCGTCCCGTTGAGCCCGATTGTAGCGACTGCTACAGTCGTAGCAGTCGCTACACAAGAGGTGCGTCATGGGTTTGGCCTGGGTGCTGCTGTTGTCGGCCATCGGCGTCGAGGTCGCCGCGACCGCATCGCTGCCACGCACCGACAGCTTCCGCGACCCCCTCTGGACCGGGCTGGTGCTACTTGGCTACGCACTGTCGTACTGGCTGCTGGTCATGGTGATCCAGAACATCCCGGTTTCGGTCGCCTACGCGATCTGGTCGGGCCTCGGCACCGCCGGCATTGCGGTCATCGGCGTGCTGTTCCTCCAAGAGCGCCTCGACCTGGCCAAGGTCGCAGGGATCGCGATGATCATCGTCGGCGTCGCGGTCCTGAACCTGCACGAGGCGCACTGAGACGGGCACGTGTCGAGACAGCAAGCCTGGACTCCTGAGAGGTACGAGATCATGAGCATGAGCGAAGCGGAACTGGAAGCATTCCTCGCCCAGACCTTCCCCACCCCACTTGGTGTCATTGCAACCTTGCGTCGTGACGGATCACCACACGTCATCCCGGTCTGGTTTCGGTGGGACTCAGGCGCCGTGACGATCTGGACGACCGAAACACGCGTCTGGGTGCGCAACCTGCTGCGTGACCCGAGGCTTGCTTTCTCCGTCCAGACCTTCGAGGAGCCCTACCCAGCAGTCATGATGCGCGGAGGCGCGACCGTCGCGACTGCAAATGACGCCGCCACGGTCGAGCAGGCTCGGGCGATCGCCCGCCGCTACCTCGCCCCCGAGGACGTTGAGGGCTACGTTGCCCGCTGGTCGGACCTACGCACCATCGTCACGATCATCCCAGACCACATCGTGTCCTGGTCGGCCGGAGGCTGAGGCCTTATGAGCGAGGACCAGAAAGCTCCGCGTTCGCGAGACGACGATGACGGCTCTGCTCACCCTGGCCAGCGCGTTCACCTGCTACAAGATCCTGAACCGCCCGGGCCGGTTCTGAGTCGACCGACGGCGGTGCGTAGGTGGTCCCCGGGCTACAGGCAAGCCCAGTCCGTGGAATCGAAGGCCGCCGCCACGGACCGCATCAAGCTCCTGGAATTCCAGCTTAGATCGTGATCTTGCTGGTCGGAGCCGGTCCTGGAACGGCTACGGCCACCGGTGATCATCGGTGTGTGAAGACAGAAGATCAGAAGGTGGCCGCAGGTCACAGCATAGATCCTGCCCGCTGGCAGGACACGTTCGAGGTCCTGATGGGCCGTATTGCGGGGCGGTTTGCCCGGGTGGAACCGCGGCGGCGGGCACGGGAGTTCGTGCTCGGGCTCCTGTCGGACCTGCCACGCAAGAATTGCTGGACGCTGGCCGAGCACGCCGGGGATGCGACCCCGCACGGCCTGCAGCATCTCCTGTCGAGGGCGAAGTGGGATGCCGACGCGGTCCGTGACGACCTGCGCGGCTTCGTCGTCGAGGAACTGCACGACAAAGACGCCGTGTTGGTGGTCGATGAGACCGGGGACCTGAAGAAGGGCACGGCCACGGTGGGCGTGCAACGCCAGTACACCGGCACCGCCGGACGCATCGAGAACAGCCAGGTCGCCGTCTACCTCGCCTATTCCAGCCCGCGCGGCCACGCGGCGATCGACCGGGAACTGTATGTGCCGCGCTCGTGGACGCAGGATGCGACCCGCTGCCGGCTGGCCGGGATCCCCGAGGAGGTCGGCTTCGCCACGAAGCCTCAACTCGCCGCACGCATGATCAACCGGACCCTGGATGCCGGGATCCAGGCGCCCTGGGTGGCCGCTGACGAGGTCTACGGAGGCAATCCGCAACTGCGGGGCGCGCTGGAAGACCGCCAGGTCGGCTACGTCCTCGCGGTCGCCTGCGATCACCGGATCGCCACCCGGGCGGGCAAGGTACGGGCCGATGCCCTGGTCAAGAAGCTGCCGAAACGAGCCTGGCAGAAGCTCTCCGCAGGCGCCGGCGCCAAGGGGCACCGCTTCTACGACTGGGCCCTGGCCGACGTCGCCGACGACCGTCCCGGTCATCGCTATCTGCTCGTTCGCCGCAACCGTAGCAGCGGCGAACTCGCCTTCTACCGCTGCTACTCGGCCGACCCTGTTCCGCTGACCACGCTGGTGCGGGTGGCCGGGCGCAGATGGACCGTCGAGGAGACGTTCCAGACCGCCAAGGGCCTGGCCGGGCTGGACGAACACCAGGTCAGGCGTTGGACGTCCTGGCACCGCTGGGTCACCCTCACGATGCTCGCCCATGCCTTTCTGGCCGCGACCACCGCCCACGAACGCGGCCGCCATCCGGCCCCGGACGGGTTGATCCCGTTGACCTGCAACGAGATCCAGCACCTGTTCACCGCACTCATCACCGCCGTCCCACCAGCCGCACATCGCCTCGGCTGGTCCGACTGGCGACGACGCCATCAGGCCCGGTCCCGGGCCTGCCACTACGAACGGCAGGCCACCCATCACCCATGAAGATCACGATCTACAGCTGGAGTACTAGCTGAGGCAGGCCGGCCTCAGTGCACCCCGTCCAACCGCCCCCGCTGCTCCCCCGTCAGCTCGAGCTCCACCGCCGCCAGGTTCTCCTCCAGCTGGGCCAGGGACGACGCGCCCGCGAGAGGGATGACCGGCAGTTCGCCCCCGATCTGCCAGGCCAGCACCACCTGGTTGACGGTCGCGCCGGTTTCCCGGGCCACCTCGCGCAGGGTCGCGAGCCGGGGCGGGGTGCCCGGGTGGTCGTAGCCAGGGAGCAAGGGGCGGTCGGGGTGGGCGTACGTGCCCTTCAGCAGGGGTGAATAGGCGACCAACGTCAGGGCGGGCTCGGCCCTGACGTAGCCGAACAGGTCCGGGCCTGCGGCGGCCAGGCTGCCGTCGGGGAAGAGGTCGCCGGGCACGTCGGTCCGGGGCCGGAGGTAGCTGTGCTCGTACTGGAGCACCTCGTACCCGGGCAGGCCCGCGGCGACCGCCAGCGCGCGGGCCCGTTCCACTCGCCAGACGGCGTGGTTGCTGACGCCGAGCAGGCCGACCGTGTCCTCCTCGACCAGGGAGGCGAAGCCTTCGACGGTCTCCTCCAGGGGGACGGTGTGGTCCTCGATGTGGGCGTAGAGCAGGTCCAGCTTCTCGACGCCGAGGCGCTCGCGGCTGCGTTCGGCCGACTCGCGGATCACCTTCGCCGACAAGCCCTCCGCGTTGTCTACGTAGCTCGTGCCGGGGGCCAGGGGGCGGGCGCCGAGCTTGGTGGCGATGACGATCTCGTCGCCGATGCCGCGGCTGCGCCGCCAGCGGCCGAGGAGTTCCTCGCTCTGGCCGCCCTGGCTGCCGTCGACCCAGAAGGCGTAGTTGTCGGACGTGTCGATGAAGTTCCCGCCGGCCTCGACGTAGCGGTCGAGCACGGCGAAGGAGGTCTCCTCGTCGGTCCGGGAGCCGAAGAGCATCGCGCCGAGCGCCAGCACGCTGACCTCACGGCGGGTGTTCGGGTCACTACCGATGGTGCGGTACTTCATGGTGTCCTCCCGTTCGTGCGCCCGCCTTCGGGCGGCACGAACGGGAGTCTTCATCTTCGTGCGCACTTCAAGTCAAGGGCTCGGTCCTACCGGGCCTACTTGCTGAACAGCCCCTCCAGTGCCGCCCACTGCAGCAGCATGATCGTCTTCGCGTCGGCGATCTCTCCCGTGCGGATCATCTCCAGGGCCCGGCGGAAGGGCAGTTCGAGGATCTCGATGTCCTCGCCCTCCTCGTCCAGGCCGCCACCCTCGTGGGTGTGGGTCGAGGGGCCGTAGCTGGCGGCGTAGAAGCTGACGCGTTCGGTGACCGAGCCCGGGCTCATGTAGACGTCGAAGACGTGCTGGACGTCGCCGATGGTGTGGCCGGTCTCCTCGACGACCTCGCGGCGTACGGCGATCTCGGGGTGCTCGTCCTCGTCGTCGAGCAGTCCGCCCGGGGTCTCGACCAGCAGGCCGTCGGGGTGGCCGTTGACGTAGACCGGGAAGCGGAACTGGCGGGTGAGCAGCACGGTTTCACGTTCGGCGTCGTACAGCAGCATGGTGGCCCCGTTGCCGCGGTCGTGTGTCTCGCGTTCCTGGGTGCTCCAGGTGCCGTCGGCGTGCTGGAAGTCGAACGTCGTGGTGCGCTCGACGTACCAGTAGCTGGACAGGAGGGTCACGTCCCGCACCCTGACCCGCGGGTTGCCGGTGAGGTCCCTGCCGGTGCGGTCGAGTCCGGTGCGGCCCCGGCGGTCGGGGGTGTCGATTCCGGCGGTCATCGGACGCCCGCCGAGGAGGAGGGAGAGTGCAAGTTGGTCATGCCTGCTTTTACCATCCGGCACCGCCGGGACGTTCCGCAACGCCGGTCGCCCGAATCCTCGATCATCCGCTTGGCCTGCCCGTAGGCTCAACCACGTTGATCTGCAAGGGGTTTGACATCGGCCGTGCTGCAACGCGTGCCGGAGGGGCGGGTACATGACGCGCGACGAGCTGATCCGGCCGCTGCCGGAGCTGCTGAAGGACCACGCCGAGAAGTGGCCGTTACGGGTGGCGTACGTCGACGACGTACGCGGTGTCACCTATGCCGAGCTGGAGCGGCGCACCGGCCGGCTGGCCGCCCATCTCGCCCGGGCGGGAGTGCGGCGCGGGGACCGGGTCGCGATCTGTCTGGGCAACTGCGTGGAGATGGTGGAGAGCGTGCTCGCCACCGTCCGGGCGGGGTCGGTCGGCGTGCCGCTCAATCCTCGGTCCTCCGACGCCGAGCTCGGCCATTTCCTGGCGGACAGCGGGGCTTCGGTGGTCGTCACCGACCCGGCGCACCTCGCCCGACTGGACCGCGTGGCCCCTGGGCATCGCCGTACGCGTGTCCTGCTCACCGGCGCGGGACCGGTCCCGGAGGACGCTCCCGAGGGCACGGTCCTCTTCGCGGACGCGGCCGAGACCGAGCAGTCCGAAGCGCCCCGGGACGACCTCGGGCTCGACGAGCCGGCCTGGATGCTCTACACCTCCGGGACCACCCACCGCCCCAAGGGCGTGCTGTCCACGCAGCGCGCGGCCCTGTGGTCGGTGGCGGCCTGTTACGCCCCGATCTTCGGGCTCTCGCCCGAGGACCGGCTGTTGTGGCCGCTCCCGCTGTTCCACAGCTTCGGGCACTCGCTGGCGATCCTGGGGGTCACCGCCGTCGGCGCGAGCGCCCGGATCACCGGCGAACTCCTGCCGCCCGGCGGCCTGTTGCGGGAGCTGCGGACTCCTCACGCAGCTCTTGGCGGCTCCTACACCGTGCTGGCCGGTGTGCCCGCCGTCTACCACCAGCTCGTGTCGTCGGCGGCCGAGGACACCTCGCCCCTGCCTGGTCTGCGAACGTGTGTCGTGGCGGGCGCCCCGAGCGCGCCGGACCTGCGGCGGGCCGTGGGGGACCTGCTGGGGGCGCCGCTGCTCGACGCGTACGGCAGCACCGAGACCTGCGGCATGATCGCGGTGAACCGGCCGGACGGGCCGCGGGTCGACGGGTCCTGCGGGCCGCCGGTCCCGGGAATGGACGTACGGCTCGTCGATCCCGGCTCTGGCAACGATGTCGCGGACGGCGACGAGGGCGAGATCTGGGCGCGCGGGCCGAGCCTGATGACCGGGTACCACAACCAGGCCGAGGCGACGGAGGCCGCGCTGCGGGACGGCTGGTACCGCACCGGTGACCTCGGCCGGCGCGTCGAGCACGGCCATCTCACGCTGACCGGCCGGGTCAGCGAGCTGATCATCCGCGGCGGCGAGAACATCCACCCGACGGAGGTCGAGCAGGCCCTGCTGGGCTGTCCCGGTGTGCGGGACGCGGTGGTGGTGGGCATGCCGCACGACGTCCTCGGCGAGGTGCCGGTGGCCTACGTCGTGCCGGGACCGGACGGGTTCGAGCCGCGGCGGGTGCTGGCCGCGTGCCGCGCCCGGTTGGCCGACTACAAGCTGCCCGTCGAGATCCGCGAGATCGCGGCCGTTCCGCGTACGGCGTCCGGCAAGATAGCCCGCCACGCGGTCCTGCCGGATCTGACCCGGCCGGCTCCGCTCTCCCCGACGGCAGCGACAGCGACAGCCGCCGACGGAGTCCTGCGCCGGCGGCTGCTGTCCCTGCCGCCCGAGGGCCGGGAACGCGCGCTGCGCGAGGCGGTGCTCGCGGAAACGGCCGCGGTCTGCGGCGGACCGTACGAACGGGTCGGCAGCGGAACGTACGAACAGGTCGACGCCAACAGCCCCTTCAGCGATCTCGGGCTGACCTCCGCCGGCGCTGTCACGCTGATCGAACGGCTCGGCGAGGCGACCGGCCTGCGGCTCCCCTCGACGCTGGTCTTCGACCACCCCACCCCGGCGGCCCTGGCCGAGCACGTGCACAGCACCCTCTTCACGCCGGTGTTCACCGGCCCGGCGCCCTCGGCCGCAGAAGCGCGCACGGACGATCCCGTGGTGATCGTCGCCATGGGCTGCCGCTATCCCGGTGACGTGCACTCCCCCGAGGACCTCTGGCGGCTGGTGTCGGAGGGCCGGGACGCGATCTCCGGCTTCCCCACCGACCGGGGCTGGGACCTGGCCGCCCTGTACGACCCCGACCCGGACCGCATCGGTACCTCGTACACCCGCAGCGGCGGATTCCTGCACCGGGCCGCGGAGTTCGACGCGGGACTGTTCGGGATCTCGCCGCGCGAGGCGCTGGCGATGGACCCGCAGCAGCGGCTGCTGCTGGAAACCTCGTGGGAGGTCTGGGAGCGGGCAGGCATTGCCCCGGCGGCGATGCGTGAGAGCGACACGGGCGTGTTCGTCGGTGTGATGCACGGCGACTACTCCGCCCGCCTGACCCGGAGCGAGCTGGAGGCCCATCTGGCGCTGGGCTCGGCCGGCAGCGTGGCCTCGGGCCGGATCTCGTACGTGTACGGCCTGCGCGGGCCGTCGATCACGGTCGACACCGCGTGCTCCTCCTCGCTGGTGGCGCTGCACTGGGCGGCGAAGGCCCTGCGTTCCGGGGAGTGCTCGCTGGCCCTCGCCGGCGGGATCACGGTGATGGCGACACCCAAGGCGTTCACCGCGTTCAGCCGCCAGCGCGGCCTCTCCCCCGACGGCCGCTGCAAGTCGTTCGCGGCCTCGGCGGACGGCACGGCCTGGGGCGAGGGCGCGGGACTGGTCCTGCTGGAGCGGCTGTCCGACGCCCGGCGCAACGGCCACCCGGTGCTCGCCGTGCTGCGCGGCTCCGCCGTCAACTCGGACGGCGCGTCCAACGGCCTCACGGCCCCCAACGGCCAGGCCCAACAGCGGCTGATCACCCTGGCGTTGGCCGACGCGGGGCTCCGCCCGGACGACCTGGACGCGGTGGAGGCGCACGGCACGGGCACCACGCTCGGCGACCCCGTCGAGGCGCGGGCCCTGCTCGCCACCTACGGCAAGGAACGGGCCGCGGACCGGCCTCCGCTGTGGCTGGGCTCGGTCAAGTCCAACCTCGGGCACACCCAGGCGGCCGCCGGTGTCGCCGGGGTCATCAAGATGGTGCAGGCCATGCGGCACGAGGAACTCCCGCGCACGCTGCACGCACAGACACCCACCCCGCACGTCGACTGGTCGGCGGGCCGGGTGGAACTGCTGACCGAGGCCCGCCCGTGGCCCGCCACGGACACCGGGCCGCGCCGGGCCGGCGTGTCCGCCTTCGGCATCGGCGGGACCAACGCGCACGTGATCCTGGAGGAGGCTCCACGGCCACCCCACACGCGCGAGGCTCCACGGCCACCCCGTACGGGCGAGATTCCGCGCCCGCCCAGTACAGGCGAGGCTCCACGGCCACCCCACACGGGCGAGGCCCCACAGCCACCCCACACGGGCGAGGCCCCACGGCCACCCCGCTCGGGATCGACCGCTGAAGAGCTGCCCCTGCCCTGGCTGCTCTCCGGCGCCGACGAGAGCGCTCTACGGGCCCAAGCCGACCGCCTGGCAGCCCACTTGGCGAAACACCCCGACCTGTCCGCGACCGACGTCGGCTTCACCCTCGCCGTGTCGAGGTCGCCGCTGCCCCACCGGGCGCTGGTGCCGCCCGGCGACCGGGCGAGGATGCTCGCCGCGCTGGAGGCGCTCGCCGAGGGCACGGGCGAGGGGCGGGCCGTCGCGGATCCAGGTCTCCGTACGGCCTTCCTGTTCACCGGCCAGGGAGCTCAACGGGTGCGGATGGGCGCGAAGTTGCGCGCCGCGTTCCCCGCCTTCGGCTCGGCCTTCGACGAGGTCTGCAGCGAATTGGACGGGCGTCTCCAGCGACCGCTGGGCACCGTGCTGTCCGCCGAGCCCGGTTCGCCGGAGGCCGCCCTGCTCGACCGTACCGACTTCACCCAGGCCGGTCTGTTCGCCTTCGAGGTGGCGCTGTTCCGGCTGCTGGAGTCCTGGGACGTGCGCGCCGACTTCCTGGCCGGCCACTCCGTCGGGGAGTTGGCGGCGGCCCATGCCGCCGGAGTGCTGGACCTGGCCGACGCGGCGGAACTCGTCGCGGCCCGGGGCCGGTTGATGCACGCCCTGCCCGAGGGTGGGGCGATGGTGGCGCTGCACGCGACGGAGGAGGAGGTCCTCGCCGCAGCCGCACTACCGGAGTTCGGCGGCCTGCGCGACCGGGTGGCGGTCGCCTCCGTCAACGGGCCGCGTTCCGTGGTGATCTCGGGCGTGCGGGACGCGGTGCTCGCCGTCGCGGCCGGGTTCGAGGCGCGCGGTCGAAGGACCGTACGTCTGCGGGTCGGCCATGCCTTCCACTCGCCGCTGGTGGAACCGATGCTCGACGACTTCCGCCGTGTCGCCGAGGGGCTGTCCTTCCGGCCGCCGCGGATCCCGGTGGTCTCGGCCGTGTCGGGCCGCCTGGCCGAGCCCGGCGAGCTGTGTTCGCCGGAGTACTGGGTACGGCACGCCCGCCTGCCGGTGCGGTTCGCCGACGCCGTGCGATGGCTCGGGGATCATGGGGTGTCGGCGTTCCTGGAGGTCGGCCCCGGTCCCGCGCTCACCGCCGCGGCCGAGGACTGCCTGACCGGGTCGGACGACGAGGGCCCGGCCCCCCTGTGCGCCGCGGCGACACGTGGCGGCGAGCACGAGCCCAAGACGCTGCTGTCCGCCGTGGCCCGGCTGCAGGTGCGCGGGGCGCGCGTCGACTGGCCCGCGGTGTTCGCGGGCACCGGTGCGCGGCGGGTGGACCTGCCGACGTACGCCTTCCAGCGCCGGCGGTACTGGCTGGACGCACCGCGCACCCCCGGCCCCGCCGCGAACCCCGACGAACACCCGCTGCTGGGCCCGGCGTTCGCCGTGCCGGACACCGACCGGACGGTGTTCCCCGGTCTGCTCTCCGCCGCGACCCACCCATGGCTCGCCGACCATGTGATCGGCGGTACCGGCCTGGTCCCGGCGACCGCGTTCGTGGAGATGGCCGTACGGGCGGGCGACGAGGTCGGCTGCGGCGCGCTCGACGAACTCGTCGTCCTGGCCCCGCTGATCCTGCCCGCGGCCACGGGCGTACGCGTCCAGGTCGTCGTGGGCGCGGCCGACGAAGGCCGGCGCCCGGTCGACATCTACGCCCGGCCCGCCGCGGACGACGCCGAACCCGCCTGGACCCGGCACGCCACCGGGGTACTCGGCGGGACGGAGACCCCTCAGCCGGAGCCGGAGCTCGCGGTGTGGCCGCCACAGGGCGCGACCGAGGTCGACCTCGACGGCGCGTACGACAGGCTCGCGGACGGCGGCCTCGCCTACGGCCCGGCCTTCCGGGGCGTACGGGCGGTCTGGCGGCGCGGCAACGAACTGTTCGCCGAAGTCCGCCTGGCGGATGCGGAGTTGGCGTCCGCCGGCCGGTTCGGCCTGCACCCGGCGCTGCTGGACGCGGCACTGCACGCCCCGCTGCTCGCGGGCTCCGCATCCGAGTCCGACGCGCTCCGGGTGCCGTTCGCGTGGAACGGCGTACGCCTGTACGCGGCGGGCGCGACGGAGGTACGCGTACGGGTCGTCCCGGGCGGGACGGACACGGTCTCCGTGACTGTCGCCGACCCGACCGGGCGCCCGGTGGCGCGGGTGGGCTCCCTGGTCACCCGGGAGCTTCCGGCCGACACGGCCCTGCCGGCGGCCGAGGTGGTACGACGCGCCCTGCTGCGCCCCGAGTGGAGCAGCGTCGAGCCGCCCGGCGGTGAGCGGCATCGGGTGGACACCGGGTGCTGGGAGCTCGCGGGCCCGGACGACCTTGATCTCGGCGGGCTGCTTCCCGACCCCGTAGGTGCCGGGGCTCCCGAGCCGGACACCATCGTCGTCACGGCTGTCGGCGGCCCGGTGACGGATGCCGACCCATTGGCCGCCGTCCATCTGCTGACCGGCAGGGTGCTCCGTACCCTCCAGGACTGGCAGGACGACCCGCGGACGGCGGGATCCCGCCTGGTGGTGGTGACGCGCGACGCCACCGCACCGGATCCGGATCCGGCCGGGGCGGCCGTATGGGGGCTGGTGCGTGCCGCACAGGCGGAGCTGCCCGGACGCGTCGTGCTCGTCGACGTGGACGGTCGGCCCGAGTCGCTGCGGCTGCTGCCGGCGGCGGTGGCCACCGGAGAGACTCAAGTCTCGGTACGAAGTGGGCAGTTGTCGATGCCGCGTCTCGTCGGGCTCGGTGAACTCCCCACCTCGAGCGGTGCCTTCGGCCCGGACGGCACGGTCCTGATCACCGGTGGTACCGGGGCGCTGGGCGCGGAACTCGCCCGCCATCTCGTCGCCTCGCACGGCGTACGGCACCTGCTGCTCACCGGGCGTCAGGGGCCCCAGGCGCCGAACGCCGAGGAACTGCGCCGCGGCTTGGAGGAGTTGGGCGCCGAGGTGCGGATCGTGGCCTGTGACGCGGGTGATCGCGCCGCGCTGGCCGAGGTGATCAAGGGCTGTGCGCCCGCGCTGACCGCCGTGGTCCATGCCGCCGGTGTACTGGACGACGGCGTGCTGGCGGCACTGACTCCCGAGCGGATGGCCGCGGTGCTCCGGCCCAAGGCGGACGCGGCCTGGCATCTGCACGAGCTGACCCGGGATCTGGATCTGTCGGCGTTCGTCCTGTTCTCCTCCGTGTCCGGCCTGCTCGGTCGCGCCGGTCAGGGCAACTACGCGGCGGCGAACTCCTTCCTGGACGCCCTGGCCCACCACCGCACCCGACGGGGACTGCCTGCCGTGTCCTTGGCGTGGGGGCCGTGGGAGCACGGGGGCGGCATGGCCGGTGCGGGCGCCACGAGCCGACGTACCGGTGACGTGCTCCGGGCGGTCTCCGTGCAGCAGGGCCTGGCCCTGTTCGACGCGGCACTCGGCGCGGGCGAGCCCGTGCTGGCGCCGATCCTGCTGGACCGGGACGCCCTCCGGTCCGCCCGAGGGCCCCTGCCGCCGCTCCTGCACGGACTACTGCGCCCGCGCAGGCCTGCCGCCGGCACCGGAGACGCCGGCACCGGGGATGCCGGCACCGGTTCCGCGCCCGGTACGGAACAGACCTGGGAGCCGGGAGCCTGGCGCAAGGTGCTGTCCGAGCTGCCCGCCGCCCAACGGGAGGAAACACTCGCGGAGTTGATGAGCGCCGACGTGGCGGCGGTGCTCGGATACCCGAGCGCGGACGCGCTTCCGGCCGGCAAGTCCTTCGCCGAGCTGGGCTTCGACTCACTGATGGCGGTCCAGGTCCGCAACCGGCTGAGCATGGCCCTGCGGCTCAGGCTGTCCGCCGCCGTGGTGTTCGAGCACCCGACGGCCCAGGGACTGGCCCGCCACGTACTGGGTCTGCTCGACGACCTGCCCGAGGCCGACCCGGACCCGAACCAGGACCCGGATCCGGACCGCGCATCGGCGGACGACCGACCCCCGCAGACCCTCTCCTCGCTCTACCGGCGGGTCTGCGAGGCCGGTCAGGTGGTCGCCGCGATGCACATGCTGGTCACGGCGTCCTGGGCGGTGCCGACCTTCGACCGGGCCGACAGCCGGGAGCACGCCCTGCCTCCGCTGCGGCGCGCCGAGGGCTCCGGGGAGCGTCCGGTGCTGGTCTTCTTCACCGGGTACCACCCGCCCTTCGCGGCCCCGGGTGGTGAATTCGCCCGGTTCCACGCTCACTTCCAGGGCGAGCGGGACGTCCTCGAACTCCCGCACCCGGGCATCGGGGCGGGCCCTGCCGTACCGGCCGACCGGGACACGCTCGCCAGGACCCACGCGGAGTCGGTGCTGCGGCACGTCGGCGACCGGCCCTTCGCGGTCGTGGGCGTGTGCACCGGGGGCGCCGTCGCCCACACGGTGACCCGGCGACTCGAAGCCATGGGGAGGGCTCCCGTCGGTCAGGTGCTGCTCGACACGTACCTCATCAACGACGGCAACAGCGACAAGGACTGGCTGCTGTCCCTGCCGGCCGTCATCGCGCCGCGCCTGGGCGGCAACCAGTTCACCGGGGACGAGGACACCGGGGTGGCGGCGCTGGGCGCGTACACCCGCATGTTCCTCGACTGGGATCCGGAACCGGTCGGCACCCCGACCCTGCTGGTACGGGCCACGCAGCCGACGCCCGAGATGGTGGCGAGCGCGGACCCCGACGAGTGGCGGACGTCCTGGCCGCTGCCGCACGCCCACGTCGACGTTCCCGGCGACCACTTCTCGTTCATGCAGGACCACACCCCGACCACGGCGGCGGCCGTCCGCACCTGGATCGACTCGCTCGACCGCACGGACGCTCCGCCGACACCGACACCGACACCGACGCCGACACCGACACCGACACCGACCGCAGAAGGAGAACAGTGAACCCCACCGATGAGCGGACGGCGGTCGAGGAGTTCGACGTCGTCGTCGTGGGCGGCGGCCCGGCCGGGTCGACCGCCGCCACGGCCGTCGCCCTGCGGGGCCACCGTGTCCTGCTGCTGGAGCAGCAGACGTTCCCCCGCTACCAGATCGGCGAGTCGCTGCTCCCGTCCACCGTGCACGGGGTGTGCCGGATCCTGGGCGTCGAGGAGGAGGTCGCGCGGGCGGGCTTCAAGACGAAGCGCGGCGGAACCTTCCGCTGGGGCCGGAACCCGGAGCCGTGGCAGTTCTCCTTCGCGCTGTCTCCCCGGCTCGCCGACCCGACCTCCTTCGCCTACCAAGTCGAGCGGTCCCGGTTCGACAAGATCCTCCTGGACAACGCCCGCCGCGTCGGCGTGGACGTACGGGAGGGCTGCCGTGTCAAGGGCGTGCTCGCCGACGAGGAACGTGTCCGGGGCGTGAACTGGACCGGCCCGTCCGGGGAGATCCGCGAGGCCCGGGCCCGTTACGTCGTGGACGCCTCCGGCAACGGCAGCCGGATCCACGGCGAGGTCGGCGGCAGCCGGACATACTCCGACTTCTTCCGGAACATCGCGGTGTTCGGCTACTTCGCCGGAGGCGCGCGGCTCCCCGAACCGAACGACGGCAACATCTTCTGCGCCGCCTTCGACGAGGGCTGGCTCTGGTACATCCCGCTCCGGGACGACCTCACGAGCGTCGGAGCGGTGGTGAGCCGGGAGAGCGCCGCCGCGATCCAGCGGGACCCGGTGACGGCCTGGCGCCGGCTGATCGACTCGTGCCCAGAGGTCCGCGATCTCCTCCCCGGCGTCCCGCAGGCCACCGAGGCGCCCTACGACCAGGTGCGCGTCCGCAAGGACTGGTCGTACTGGAAGACCCGGCTGTGGCGGCCCGGCATGGTGCTGGTCGGCGACGCGGCCTGCTTCGTCGACCCGGTCCTGTCCTCCGGAGTGCACCTCGCCACGTACGGCGCCCTGCTCGCGGCCCGCTCCGTCAACAGCGGCCTCGCCGGGGCGCCGGACGAGAGCCGCCTCTTCGACGAGTTCGAGGCCCGTTACCGGCACGAGTACGGCCTGTTCCACGAGTTCCTGGTCTCCTTCTACGACATGCACCAGGACGAGCGGTCGTACTTCTGGAAGGCGCGCAAGGTCACCCACGTCGACACCACCGAAATGGAGGCGTTCGTCGAGCTGGTGGGCGGTCTCGCCTCCGGCGACGCGTCCCTCGGCGGGCCCGGGCAGTCCGGGCAGGCGGGCGCCCGGCTCGCGGCCGCTTCCTCGGAACTCGACGAGGCCGTGGGCCGGCTCCCGGACTCCGACGGCCTGCGCAATCCGCTCTTCGAGGCCGCCACGATCCGCCAGGTGTTCCAGGAGGGCGCGGTTCTGCAGGAACGGGGCGTCTTCGGCGGCCCGTTGGAGGACGAGACGCCGCAACGCCCCGGTGGTCTCGTGGCCTCGGAGGACGGGCTCACGTGGGTAGATCCCGGCCGCTGAGGCTCCAGAGGGCGGGACTTGCGCCGGTTCCGGGAGGCGGACCTCCCGGAACCGGTGCCCCGCGGGACGGCATCGCCGCAGATCTCACGGCAGCCGCGGCAGCTGTGACAGCCGCGCGAGGTGCGTCAGACCGTGGCGCCCTTCATCAGGTGCGCGTTGCCGCCACCGTCGTGCCAGTCAATCTCGACCCCGTCCAGGAAACCCGAACTGACCACCGTGTAGGCCGAGTTGGTCACGGACACCCCGCGCGCCGGGGAGGCCTGCAGTGCGCCGTCGTCGTCGTTCCCGGCGGTGACGAGCAGCCCGTCGGCCAGCACCTTGGCCGTGGTGCCGACCACCTTCAGCCCGGCGTAACCACCGCCGCCGGCACCGCCGTTGCGGCCGTCGCGGGTCAGTCGGCAACCGCTGAGCTGGAGGATGCCCCGGCCGTCCTTGTTCTCCACCTTGATGCCGTCGTACCCGTTGCGGTCGGTGGAGCAGCCGGTGAACTGGATGACTCCCGTCCAGCCCTGCAGCAGGAAGCCCTCCTTGGCCGTCCATTCGGCCCGGCAGCTGACGAAGTTGGAGTTGCCCGAGCCGGCGATCCACCAGCCGGGGCCGTCGCCTCCGAGGACGTACACGTCATGGAGGACGGAGTCCGTGCAGTTGTTGAGTGCGATGCCGAAGCTTCCCGACCACAGGACGGAGACGCGTTCGAAGTGAAGGCAGAACGGAGCCTGCGGCCCCTTGGGGACGTCCGTGTTGAAGGTGTTGTTGATGCCGACGCCGGTGACCTTGCGCACCTGGACGTCCCGCAGCTGGAAGTGCTGGATCTGACCGACGGCCCGGATGCCGTCGACCTCCGCCCCGTTGCGGGGCAACGCGCTGCCGTCGATGGTCAGTTGAAAGATCCGTGGCTCCAGCGCCTGGCGTGGATAGCCGCCCCGCAGCTGGTCGAGGATCAGCACCACGGCCACTCCGGTGAACCCCGGCAGCGGCTTCAGCCCGAACTCGGGGTTCTTCACGTCCCATTCGTTCTCGCCGGAACCGTGCGTGCCCTGCAAGGTGACGGACGGCGGGATCCGTATCGGTTCGCTCGTACGGTACTGGCCCGCGGGCAGATACACGGTGTTGCCCGGCTCGCAGGCGTCCAGGGCCGCCTGGATGGCGGCCGTGTCATCGGTGGTGCCGTCGCCCGTGGCCCCGTAGGCGCGCACATCATGCCAGCCGAGCTCGTTCGGTCCGGGTTCGGCCGCCTCCGCCGCCGTCGCGCTCCCCGCCCCCGAGGCAACGGCGACGACCCCCGCCGCGGCTCCGCCCATGAACAGTCTTCGTGTGTGCTCCATGCCCATCCCCCTCTGGATGATCCTCTGGATTGATCAGAATCGATCAGAGTCAACCAGAAGCCAGCCTCCCGGGGGTCGCACTCTCCATTACCGAACCGGCGCAAAAGAGAGGGCCGGCACCTGTTGGTGCCGGCCCTCTTCATGCGATCAACTGCGGCAGGTCGGGCCTGCCGGGAGACGCGTGATTACAGCGGGCGGACGCGCGAGGCCTGCGGGCCCTTGGGGCCCTGCACGATCTCGAACTCCACCTGCTGGTTCTCCTCGAGGCTACGGAAGCCGGAGCTGTCGATCTCCGAGTAGTGCACGAAGACGTCCGGTCCGCCCTCGGCCTGGGCGATGAAGCCGAAGCCCTTCTCGGCGTTGAACCACTTGACGGTTCCCTGAGTCATTGCTGCTCCCTTACAGGGGCTGGGTGAGGGACTCGCACCGTGCGAGACCCCGGCCGGTTAACGACGCGGCTCCTCCAGCAACCTGAAGGTAAGCTTCGCGCCCGCAACATCGTTCTCTGCGAGCATGCGACTGACACAAACACACAAGTAAAACTGCGACCGCCTCGTACAACGGGGCCACCACCGGAATCATTCCCGAACACCGGAACTCTTTTTTCCGATCGGTGCGACCGGCCCTCCCGTGGTTTCACCAGCCCAGATCGGCCACCACGGCGTAGTGGTCCGACGGCGCCGGATCGGCGGTGCCGGCCAGGGCAGCCGCCTGAACGGTGACCGCACGGCCGGGCGTGCCCGGGCGCGCGAGGATGTGGTCGATCCGTCCGTCGGCGAGCCACTCGTGTGACCCGACGAAGCCGTTGCCGGTGGTGAAGGTGAAACCGGGCTCTCCGGGACGCGCCGCATCCCAGGCGTCGACGAAGGCCCGGGCCAGCGGGCGGAGCTCCGGTGTGTCGGGGCGCGCGTTGAGATCGGCGGCGAGGACGACCGGCAGCGGGCCGTCGAGAGCGGGGTCGGTGAGCAGTGCCGTCAGCCCGCGGTTCTGGGCGAGCCGGGCGCCAGCACGGTCCGCCTGCCAGTCCGGGCAGGCCGTCGCGATGTGCAGGGGACCCGCCGGATGCTCGAAGGTGACGACGAGAGCCATCGAGGGGTCGCGATCATGCAAGGGGCCGTCCGGGCCGTCGGGCAGCCGGTGCAGCCGGTACTCCAGTACGGGCCACCCGCCGAGGACCGCCAGACCGAGAGCGGGGGCGTCGGCGGCCGGCTGCGGCCTCGGACCGGGAGCCGGCTCGGGACCCGGCTCGGGACCCGGCTCCGGCTCGGGACCCGGCTCGGGACCCGGATCTGGTCTCGGCATCCGGCTTCGGCCGAAGACCGCATGCAGACCGAGCCGCGCGGCCAGTTCGTCGGCCTGGGTCGTGCCCTGCGTGCTCCAGGCCTCCTGCAGGCAGACGATGTCCGCTCGCAGCTCGTCCAAGGTCGCCAGGATCCGTGGCGCTCGTTCGCGCCAGGGCCCGAAACGGCCCCAGACGTTCCAGGTCACCACCCGCATGCCAGGCTCCACCCTCACAAGACGCAACGCTTCCGCCGCCACCACATCGACGTATTCTTCGGCCGTGGCTGAGACCGACCTGATGCGGCTTCCCGACATGCCGCTGCACGATCCGTTCATCGTCGCCGACAAGAAGACCCGCACCTACCACCTCTACACGTCCAACGACCCTTCCGTGTCGGGTGTGGACGGCACCGGCACGATGGTCTACCGCAGCCGCGACCTGCGCGACTGGACGCGCCCCGTCGTGGTGTTCCTGACCGCCGAGCAGCAGGGGATCTGGGCGACCGACGGCGGATGGGCGCCGGAGGTGCACGCGTGGGGCGACAGGTACTACCTGTTCACCACGCTGCACGACCAGGACAAGCCGCTTCCGGTACCACCGCCGAACCAGTGGGGCGCGCCGTTCCAGACCCCGAACCACATGCGCGGCACGATCACGGCCGTCTCGGACTCGCTGCTGGGTCCCTTCACCGCCGTCGCCCCCTCGCGCCCCACGCCGCCCGAGCACCTCATGACCCTCGACGGCACGCTCTACGTCGACCCGTCCGGGCAGCCCTGGTTGGTGTACGCGCACGAGTGGCTGCAGACCATCGACGGAACCATGGAAGCGATCCGGCTCGCCCCGGACCTGTCCCGGTCGATCGGGGAGCCGGTCTTCCTGTTCAAGGCCTCGGACGCGTCCTGGATCAGCGAACAGATACCCGGCGGCGTACCGCATCAGCTCCCGCCCTACATCACCGACGGCCCGCAGCTGTACCGCACCCCTGACGGCTCCCTGCTCATGCTGTGGTCGACGTACGAGAAGAACACGGCCGGCCAGGACGGCACCGTGAGCGGCGGCTATGTGCAGACCTACGCCGTCTCGAAGTCCGGCGATCTGACGGGACCGTGGCAGCAGCAGCGGCCGTTGGTCCGCGACGACAGCGGTCACGGCATGCTGTTCGAAACCTTCGACGGCCGCCTGATGATGGTCCTGCACCGCCCCTTCGACAACGCGCGGGGAAAGCTGTACGAGATGCAGTTCCTCGGCGACGAGCTGCGGGTGCTCCGCCGACGCGCCGACCTGGACGGTGGTGGATGACGCCGCCGTCGCCTACCGCACAAAGGCAACCAGCGGGTCTGCCACTGTCGGCAAACCCGCTGGTCAACACCGTCGGGACGACAGGATTTGAACCTGCGACCCCTTGACCCCCAGTCAAGTGCGCTACCAAGCTGCGCCACGTCCCGGTGCGCGCCTCCCGCGGTGACCCGCGGGATCGCGCGAAGAGCACTTTACCCCACGTCGGAGGCCTCGCCGAAGGCGGGGCGGGGCGAGGTGGGGGGCGGTGCGCGGGACAATCGCCGTATGGGCAGTGCATCCTCAGGACGACAGGCCGACGCGCGGGACCGGGACGACGAGGGGCGGGCGCGCAACGCGCGGCCCCGGGACGGGCTCGGGCGGCCGCTGCCGTACGGCTCGGACGGTGTGGAGCGGCAGCCCGAGGGCGTCGTCCGCACGCCGGACGAGAGCGTCGCCGAGGCCCAGGAGCTGTTGGACGCGGGGAAGCCGTTCCACGCGCACGAGGTGTTCGAGGACGCCTGGAAGTCGGGTCCCGAAGAGGAGCGCGGGCTGTGGCGCGGCCTGGCGCAGCTCGCCGTGGGGCTCACGCACGCGGCCCGGGGCAATGTCACGGGCGGCGCCCGGCTGCTGCGGCGCGGCGCCGGGGCCGTGGCGGAGTGGGCGTCGGCGGCGGGGCGGGAGCGGCCGTACGGAATGGACCTGCCGGGGATCGTGGGCTGGGCGCGGCGGCTGGCCGACGACGTGGAGCGGGGCGAGCGGACCGTCGACGCGCGGGCGCGGGCGCCGCGGCTGCGAGGGGAAGCGGCCTCGTAGCGCCGGGACCGGCGGGGACGCGGTGTCCGCGGTGTCAGTGCCGTGCGGCAGACTCGGGGCGTGCGAAAGATTCATGTCATCGGTATCGGCGCGGGCGACCCCGACCAGCTGACCCTGCAGGCGGTCAGGGCGTTGCGGAGCACGGACGTGTTCTTCGTCCTGGACAAGGGCGAGGTGAAGTCCGACCTCGTGCAGCTGCGCCGGGACATGCTCGACGCGCACGTACCGGAGGGCACGTACCGCGTCGTCGAGGCGCGCGACCCGGAGCGCGACCGCGCGGCCGGCGGGGCCGCGTACTCCCCCGCGGTCGGTGACTGGCGCAGTGCCCGCGCGCAGATCTACGCCCGGCTGATCGCCGAGGAGCTGGGCGAGGACGAGAGCGGCGCGTTCCTGGTGTGGGGGGATCCCGCGCTGTACGACAGCACGATCGGGATCCTCGAGGAGATCCTCGAACGGGGCGCGGTGGCGTTCGAGTACGACGTCGTGCCGGGCATCAGCAGTGTCTCCGCGCTCGTCGCCCGGCACCGCACCGGCCTGAACCGGGTCGCCCGCCCCGTGCAAATCACCACCGGCCGGCGGCTCGCCGAGGGCTTCCCCGAGGGTGTGGACGACGTGGTCGTGATGCTCGACGCCCACCAGACGTTCCGGCAGTACGCGGACCAGGACATCGACATCTACTGGGGCGCCTACATCGGCACGCCGGACGAGATCCTCGCCGCCGGCCCGATCGCGGAGGCGGCGCCCCGGATCGAGCGGCTGCGTGCGGAGGCCCGCGAGCGCAAGGGCTGGATCATGGACACGTATCTGCTGCGCCGGAATCGGCAGGAGTGAGGCACGGGTAGTCCGGGCACTCGTGCGGCCCGTCCCCGCATGCGGGAGCAATCCACCGGTGTGAAGGTGACCTCGTTACAGTCGTGGAGGAAACCGCACTGCCCGCCGCCGCCCAACCCCCCCGTTCTGGACAAGCGCCGCCGCAACGTCGTCTTCGTGACGATCATGCTGGGCATGCTGCTCGCGGCGCTCGACCAGACCATCGTGGGCACGGCGTTGCCGACGATGGTGTCGGATCTCGGCGGCGCGGAGCACATGTCGTGGGTCGTCACGTCGTACCTCCTCGCGGAGACCGTGGCGACGGTCCTGGTCGGCAAGTTCGGCGACATGTTCGGCCGCAAAGTGGTCTTCCAGGTCTCCGCGATCGTCTTCATCACGGGCTCGTTCCTGTGCGGTCTGGCCTCCAACATGACGCTGCTGATCCTCTGGCGGGCGATGCAGGGCATCGGCGCCGGCGGGCTGATGGTGACGTCGATGGCGCTGATCGCCGACGTGATCCCGCTGCGGGAGCGCGGCAAGTACCAGGGCGCGATCGGCGCGGTGTTCGGGGTGGCCACGGTCATCGGGCCGCTGCTGGGCGGCCTGTTCACGGACCATCTGACCTGGCGCTGGGCGTTCTACGTCAACGTCCCCATCGCGATCGTCGTGGTCATCGCGGCCGCCCGCACCATCCCGGTGGTGAAGTCGGCGATCCGGCCGGTCATCGACTACCTGGGCATCGCGTTCGTCGCGGTCGGCGCCAGCGCGCTGATCCTGGCGACCAGTTGGGGCGGCAACGAGTACGCGTGGGGTTCCGGCGTCATCGTCGGCCTGTTCGTGGGCGGTACGGTCGCGCTCGGGCTGTTCTGCTGGGTGGAGACGCGGGCGGCCGAACCGATGCTGCCGATGCGGCTGTTCGGCAATCCGGTGTTCACGGTCTGCTCGATCCTCAGTTTCATCGTCGGCTTCGCGATGCTCGGCGCGCTGACGTACCTGCCGACCTACCTGCAGTACGTCGACGGCGACTCGGCCACGGTCTCCGGTGTGCGCACGCTGCCGATGGTGCTCGGTCTGCTCATCGCGTCGGTCTTCAGCGGCAACGTGGTCAGCAAGACCGGGCAGTACCGGTTCTTCCCGATCGTCGGCTCCCTGGTGATGGGGGTCGGCCTGTATCTGATGTCGCTCATGGACCCGTCCACCGGTGCCTGGCTGGAGTCCCTGTACATGTTCGTGCTCGGCACCGGCATCGGGCTGTGCATGCAGGTCCTGACGATCGCCGTGCAGAACACCGTCGACTACACCGACCTCGGCACCGCCACCTCCGGTGTCACCTTCTTCCGCACGCTGGGCAGTTCCTTCGGCACGGCCGTCTTCGGCACGATCTACACCAACTCCCTCACGCCCAACCTCAGGGACGGGATCGCGTCCGCGACCGAGGTGGGATCCGTGGACACGGCCACCGTCACCCGGGCGGCCACCAGCCCCGAGGGCCTGCACGAGCTCCCCTCCGACGTCGCCGCCCCGATCGTCGGCGCCTACGCCGACACCATCCAGACCGTCTTCCTGTGGACGGTGCCGGTCGCGGCCATCGGCTTCGTGGTCGCCCTGTTCCTCAAGCAGGTCGAGCTGCGGGACAGTGCGCGGGCCGGCTCGACCGACATGGGCGAGGGGTTCGCCCAGCCGTCCGGCGCGGACTCGCAGCGCGTGCTGGAGGCGACCGTCGGAAAGATCATCGGCAGTACGGACCTGGACACCGCCCGCCGGCTCATGACGGAGGCCGACACCCGGCTCGACATCGCCGGTGCCTGGGCGGTCATGCAGGTCGAGCTCTTCACCCGCATGGTGGGCCACGCCGGCCTCGGCATGATCGCCGCCCGCCGCCACGTGCCGCCGGAGGTACTGTTGCCGGTCTTCGACCGCATGGTCGACGAGGGCTATCTGACCCGCGACGGCTCCCTCCTGTCCTATACCGAGGCGGGGGCCCGGGAGGCCCGGGTCATCAGCGAGGCCTGGGGCAGCTGGCTGGCGGACCGGGTAGAGCAGGACATCGGGCGTCCCTCGGGGACGGATCTGCGCGCCGCGGTGGACGCCATGGCGAAACGGCTGCTGGTGGAGGACCTCACCCATGGAGTGACACAGCATCAGCCGGCGGAGTTGGCGTCGAGCACGGCCCGCTGAAAACAAGGTGCCGGGTGGCCGGAGCGATGGCCATACTCTCGGCATGTCTCCGGCACCGACCCGCTTCCGTGACCCGCGCAGCACCACATACGACTTCATCGACTCGGTACTGGTGCGCTGCCCACGCTGTACGCGGATCGCGCACGTCGAGGTCCACAGGACGACCGAAGAAGCGCTGCCCACGCGGCTGCTCGCGCCCCGCCGTCTCGTCTGCCGCGCCTGCGGGCTGTCCCGGACCTGGCAGGGCGGGTCGATCGAGTTCTCCGGCGGCCGCCACTCGCCGGCCCGCGATCCGTACTTCCGCCTGCCGCTCTGGCTGCAGGTCGAGACCCGGCACGGCGGACTCTGGACGTACAACCTCGAACAGCTGGATCTGCTCGGGCAGTTCGTCGGCGCCTCCCTGCGCGAACGCGCTCCTTGGTACGACACAGGTCAGAAAATGACCTACGTCGCCCGCCTGCCCACCTGGATCAAGAGCGCCAAGAACCGCGACGAGGTACTGCGCGCCGTCGACCGCCTCCGCGCCTCCGTCGTCGCCGCGGGCTAGGCCGGACAGGGCCTAGAGGCCGAGCCAGGCCAGGGCCGCCGCCACATCGGGGACCGTCGTCACGCCGTGAGGAAGTGGCGGGCGGGCCACGACCACGACGGGCAGCGCGAGGTGGCGCGCGGCCGTCAGCTTGGCCGACGTCGCCTCTCCCCCGCTGTCCTTGGTCACCAGTACGTCGATGCAGTGGTCGTACAGCAGCGCGGACTCGTCGGCTACGGTGAACGGGCCGCGCGCCAGCAGGACTTCGGTGTGCGGCGGCATCGGCGGGTCGGGCAGTTCAACGGACCGTACGACGAAGTGCAGGTCCGTCAGGTGCGCGAAGGCGGCGAGGCCCAGGCGCCCGGTGGTCAGGAACAGCCGTCGGCCGAGCCGCGGCACCAGGGCCGCGGCCGCCTCCAAGGACGAGACCGTGTGCCAGCGGTCCTCGGGGCCGGGCCGCCAGGGCGGGCGGTGCAGAACCACCGCGGGAGTCCCGGTCGCCGCCGCTGCCGCCGCCGCGTTCGCGGTGATCCCGGCGGCGAAGGGATGCGTGGCGTCGACGAGCGCGTCCACGCGCTGCTCGCGCAGCCAGTCGGCGAGCCCCTCCGCCCCGCCGAAGCCCCCGATCCGTACGTCCCCCGCGATCACCCCGGGCCGCGCCACGCGTCCGGCGAGCGAGGTGGTGACACGAAGACCGCGGCGGGCCGCGAGGACGGCGGCCAGCTCCCGGGCCTCGGCGGTACCACCGAGGATGAGGACGTGCGAAGGCATGGCGCCGAGCCTACGAGGCCCGGACGGAGGACAGCACGCCGGGTACGAGCCGACTTCCCGGGCCCGGGTGGCTATCGTCCAGGCATGGAATCCGTGCGTGCCGTCCTGATCGACATCGACGGGGTTCTCACCGTGTCGTGGCAGCCGCTGCCGGGGGCGGTCGAGGCCTTGCGGGAGATCCGGGAGGCCGGTCTCGCGGTGGCCCTGGTCACCAACACGACGTCCCGGACGCGGGCGTCGATCGCCGCAACGCTGGCGGACGCGGGGTTCCCGGTGACCGCCGGGGACATCCTGACCGCGCCGGCCGTCACGGCCGCGTATCTCGCCGAGCACTGGCCCGGCGCGCGGTGCGCCCTGCTGAACAGCGGTGACATCCGGGAGGACCTGGATCTGGAGGGTGTCACCGTCCTCGACACGGACGACACCGACAGTGTCCCGGATGTCGTGGTGGTGGGCGGGGCCGGTCCCGAGTTCGACTACGCGGCGCTCGACCGGGCCTTCGGCCAGGTGCAGCGCGGTGCGCGGCTGGTGGCGATGCACCGCAATCTGTACTGGCGCACCGACGCCGGGCTGCGGCTCGACTCCGGTGCCTTCCTGGTCGGCCTGGAGCAGGCCGCGCGGGTCGAGGCCGAGGTGACGGGCAAGCCGTCGGCGGCCTTCTTCGCGGCGGCGCTGGCGCACCTCGGCGTCGGCGCGCGGGACGCGGTGATGGTGGGCGACGACATCGAGTCCGACGTACTGGCGGCGCAGCGCGCCGGTGTCACCGGGGTGCTGGTGAAGACCGGCAAGTACCTGCCTGAGACCCACGAGGCGGCGAGCGGCACGCCGGATCACGTCATCGAGTCCTTCGCGGACCTGCCCGCCCTGCTGGGACTAGCGCAGCAGGAGCTGTAGGCCGCCCAGGATCGTCGCCCCGATCACCAGTTGCTCGAACAGGCGCTGGTTGATCCGGTTCACAGCCCATTTGCCGATGAACGCACCGGGCACGACGAACGCCACGAGCGCCGCGTCAAGGAGCAGTGAGCGGCCGTCGATCAGACCGAGCCCAACACTGAAGGGCACCTTGGACACGTTGACGATCAGGAAGAAGAAGGCGGAGGTACCGAGGAAGCCGAGCTTGCGGAAGCCGGCGGACAGCAGGTACATCGACATCACCGGGCCGCCCGCGTTGGCGACCATGGTGGTGAAGCCGCCGAGGACGCCGTACGAACGGGCCTTCACGCGGCCCGATCGGGTGGCGACCGAGTCGGGTTCCTCCTCGGTGTCGGCCCTGCGGCGGCGCCAGACCGTCACCCCGGCCATCAGCAGCAGGATCGCCCCGATCGACGTCCGTACGATCTCGTCGTCCGCCCACACCAGGAACAGCGTGCCGGCGACCACGCCGACCGCGACCGCCGGGAACAGTCGCCACAGCGTGGGCCAGTGGGCGTGCCGCCGGTAGGTGAGCACGGCGAGCAGGTCCCCCGCGATCAGGACCGGCAGGAGCACGCCGGTGGAGGCGCGGGCGGGCAGCACGGCGGCGAAGATCGCGAGGCTGACCGTGTTGGCCCCGCTCACGGCGGTCTTGGAGAAGCCGACGAGCAGGGCGGCGAAGGCGAGGGCGGCGAACTCCCAGCCGGTGATGTGCCAGAGGGTCATGGTGTTCATGCGGAGACCGATGCTATGTGCAAGCAACCAGGCGCGTAAGGAGTGTCTCGCCAGGTGACCGGTGTTGGGGCGGCGAGGTCGGGGCGGGGTTGGTGTGGGCGGCGCCGAGCCGGTGTCGGTGCGGGCGGCGCCGAGCCGGTGTCGGTGCGGGCGGTGCCGAGCCGGGGTTGGTGCGGGCGGTGCCGGGCCGGGGTTGGTGCGGGCGGCGCCGGGCCGGTGTCGGTGCGGGCGGCGCCGGGCCGAGTTGGTGGTGACGGCTTCGAGGCGGGAGGCGCACAGCCGGTTGACCGTGGCGCCGGGCACGGTCTCGGGCAGGCCGGCGAGCAGCGCGGCCATGCGGGCCACGTGGCGGTTGTCCCCGCCGGCCGGGTTGGCGGCGGCGCCCCGGCAGACGTCGTCGGTCGTAGGGCCGTACGGCGGACAGGGCGCCGCGCAGTCCGCCGATGGGAGTGCGGCGAGCGGCCGCGAAGGAGTAAGACACCGGGGACATCTAATTAGCACTGCTAGTTTTCGACTACAGGCAGACCCTCCCGTGACTCCTGGGGAAGATCCCCGGCGAGGAGTTTGCACCGGTTCGCCCTGGGCACCCGCGCCGCCATGGAGTGGTTGCGCGGAGGAGGAGGGCGAGACGCACTGCTCCGCACCACCACAGACGACGCCGCAAGGAGAAGCACCGTATGACTGTCGTGAAGAGCACGATTCCCGAAGCCGCCCGTCAGGTCACCGGGGACGCACTGCAGAGCACGCTGGTGGACCTTCTCGGGCTCTCCCTGATCGGGAAGCAGGCGCACTGGAACGTGGTGGGCCCGCGCTTCCGTTCGATCCACTTCCAGCTCGACGAAGTGGTCACGGCCTCACGGGAGTTCGCCGACACCGTGGCGGAACGCTCCTCGGCGCTCGGTCTGCCGCCCGACGGCCGGCCGGAGACGATCGCGTCGGCGTTCACCCTGCCCAGCCCGAAGGACGGCTGGGTCCGTGACTCGGACGTCGTCGAGGTGATGGTCGAGGCCCTGGAGGCGGCGATCGGCCGGCTGCGCGAGCGCATCGAGGCGACCGAGAAGGCCGACCCGGTCACCCAGGACCTGCTGATCACGGTCACCGCCGAACTGGAGAAGCAGCGCTGGATGTTCGATGCGGAGAACTGGCCCAAGGACAGCTGACCAGCGCCCGAACCCATACGTACCGAAGGGGCATTCGATGACCGACGCCCTCGAACTCGACGCGCTGTGGGAGGACTTCCACCGCGTGGTGAACATGACCTCGCAGGAGCTGGCCGCATGGCTGCGGGTCAGCGACGCCGACGAGAACACGGAGCCCCTGCCGGAGAACGCGGGTACGCCCATGGGGCAGCACGTCCTCGCGATCCTGCAGAAGCGGCGCACGGATCTCACCGATGACGACCTCAGGGTGATGCACGAGGTCGTCGACACCGTCGTCGAAGAGACGGATATGGAGAACGAGCCGACGGCCGAGGACACGGCCCGCCGCCAGCGCCTGATGACGATCGGCCACGACCCGCTCAAGCCGTGACCGACCGGCCACGACGGCCGGTCCCGCTGGACCGGTCGAAGTGGCCGAACCGGCCGTGCCCGCCGCCGCGTTGACGCGGCGGCGCTTGGCCGAACAGGTGGCCGAAGACCGCCTCTGCCACGTCGCATGATCGTGCCAGACTGCTCGAACAGCCTGCCGAGTGTTCGGCGGGCCTTGTCGAGCAGAGGAGTACGGCGTGACCGAGCCGGCCGTCCACCGAACCGACACGAGCCGGACGGCTACGAATCGGACCGGTCCTAGCCGGATCGACACCACCAGACCCCATCCGGCGCGGGTCTACGACTGGTTCCTCGGCGGCAAGGACAACTACCTGGTCGACGAGGAACTCGGCCGGCAGATCATGGCCATCGATACGGGAGCCCCGCGGGCGGCCCACGCCAACCGCCGGTTCATGCAGCGGGCCACCCGCCGACTCGCCCGGGAGGCGGGAATCCGCCAGTTCCTCGACATCGGCACGGGCATACCCACCGAGCCCAACCTCCACCAGATCGCCCAGTCCGTCGCCCCGGACGCCCGGGTCGTCTACGTCGACAACGACCCGATCGTCCTGGCCCACGCCGAGGCCCTGCTGCACGGCACCCCCGAGGGCGTGACGGAGTATCTCCAGGCGGACGCGCGCGATCCGCGAGGCATCCTCGAACAGGCCCGCCGCGTCCTCGACTTCGACCGGCCCATCGCCCTGTCCCTGATCGCCCTGCTGCACTTCGTCGCGGACGAGGACGGCGCGTACGAGCTGGTGGACGCTCTCGTCGAGGCCCTCGCGCCGGGCAGTTGCCTGGTGCTGTCGGCGATGACGGCGGACTTCGAGCCTGAGTCCGTACGGCGGGGCATCGCCGCCTATGCGGCGGGCGGGGTGACGCTGGTGGCCCGGTCACAGGCCGAAATGGGCGGATTCTTCAAGGGGCTCGAGGTGATGGAGCCGGGAATCGTGTCGGTCGCCGACTGGCATCCGGAGCTCACCGCGGAAGGCGAGAAACCCGACGGGGAGGGGCCCGTGTCGCTGTACGGCGCGGTCGGCCTCAAGCCCTGAAACCGACGCCCTGAACCGACGCCCCGACACCGACGCCCTGACGCCAGCGCGTTCACTCCGCCATGCGCGACAGTCGTCCGCACCCTCCGATCCCCTCACGTCGGGAACACCGCCCGCACCTCCCAGCCGTGCCCGCCGCGCGGCCCCGCGTGCAGGTCGCCCCCCAGCGCCGTCACCCGTTCCTTGAGGCCGACGAGGCCGAAGCCACCGCCGTGTGCGGCGTCCGGGAGCCGGCTGCCGCCGCGGCCGTCGTCCGTGACCGACACCTCCAGCCGGCCCTCGTCGCGGCGTAGACGGACGGTGACCTGGGTGGCGTCGCCCGCGTGGCGCCGTACGTTGGTCAGCGCCTCCTGGACGACGCGGAAGGAGGCCGCCTGCACCTCGTGCGGAAGGTCGTCGGGGACGGTGGGGTCGCGGAGCAGGGTGACCTTCTGGAAGGGGCCGGCGAAGCCCTCCGTGAGGTCGGTGATGCCGACGAGGTCGCCCACCGGGCGGCGGTCGGCCGGGTCGGTGCCGGCGTCGCGCAGCACGCCGACCGTGCGGCGCATGGACGCCAGCGCCTCGGTCGCGGCGCGCTCGATGCCGGCGAGGACGGGGTCGAGTTCGTCCTGCCGCGAGTCTGCCATCATGCGGGCCACCTGGCTCTGGACGAGGATCCCGGTGACGTGGTGAGCGACGAAGTCGTGCAGGTCGGCGGCGATGGCGAGGCGCTCCGAGCGGCGGGTCTCGCTGACGGCCACGGTCCGGCGGTAGTCCATGGAGCGCAGGTAGGCGGCGAACCCGGCGGTGAGTCCGATCAGGACCAGTGCGATCAGCATGAAGCCCTGCATGGTGTCCGGCTCGCTGCGCAGGGCCCGCACCGGCAGCGCCAGGACGGCACCGCCGACGAGCGCGCCGCACGCCACGACCGATCCGCGCGGACAGTGCCGTACGGCGATGAACAGCAGGCACAGCAGGATGGTCAGCTCGCCCGGGCCGAACAGGGCCTCCGGGTACTCCACCGTGGCCAGTGTGCAGAGGCCGGAGACCACGGCGGGCACGACCGTGCGCACCTGTGGGGTGAGCCAGGCGGGGCGCCGGTCGGCGGGCCACAGCACGGCGGCGCCGCCGACAAGCAGCACGACCGCGGCCGGCCAGGCGCCGGCGTCCTGGCCGGCCGCGTAGGCCAGGTCGACAGTCGCCGCGCTGAGCAGGGCACCGACGCCGAAGCCCCTGGCCAGGCCCCGGGGAGAAACGGATCTCATGCCGCTCACGGTATGCGGCGCGGACGGCGGCGGGATCGGCCGAACGGTCGAGGCGGCACCGCGCGAACCCTGACCGTATGGCCGAGGCGCGCGGCCGGGTGCGCGGGCGAGGGTGGAGCCACTTCCTCAGCAGGCGGAGCCGCAGCCTGCGCCCCAGCCATCAGAGCCCTCAGGAGTACGTGATGCAGCGCAAGTTCCTCGTCGGTGCCGTCGGCGGTGCCGCCGCCGTCGCGGCCGTCTTCGGTGTCGGCACCCACCTGCTGTCCGGAACACAGTCGACCACCGGGCTGAACGACGATTCCGCGGTGTCCGTCGGCGGACACCGGGCACTGGCCGCCGGCATCGTCGCGGGCCGCACCGAGAGCAAGTACCACCCGCTGCCCTGGGTCGGGGCGAAGGTCTCCGGGGTCACCTGTCCCACCGGCCTCAAGGCCGTCGCCGGGGCCACCGTCACGTGCACCGGCAAGAAGAGCGACGGGGAGACCGTCGACATACCGGTCACCGTGGTCAAGGCCACGGCCCACTCCGTCACCTGGAAGTTCGAGCGCTAGAAAAGGGCCCCGCCACATCATGAACACCGTTCTGGCCGGTCACGGCCTCGTGAAGAAGTACGGCTCCACCACCGCCCTGTCCGGCGTGGACGTCGAGGTCGGCGAGCGCGACTCGCTGGCGATCATGGGCCCGTCCGGGTCCGGCAAGTCCACCCTGCTGCACACCCTGGCCGGGATCGTCCGCCCGGACGACGGGCAGGTGCTGCTGCGCGGCGAGCGCATCGACAAGCTGGGGGAGAACCGGCTCAGCGCGCTGCGCCGGAAGCGCTTCGGGTTCGTCTTCCAGTTCGGCCAGCTGCTGCCGGAACTGCCCGCCGAGGAGAACGTGGCCCTGCCGCTGATGCTGGAAGACATGCCCCGTGGGCGGGCCGTCGAGCGGGCCCGCCGTTGGTTCGCCCCGCTCGGCATCGACGGGCTGGAGAAGCGCCGGCCCGGCCAGCTGTCCGGCGGTCAGGCCCAGCGGGTGGCGATCGCCCGCGCCCTGGTCGTCGAACCGGACGTCGTCTTCGCGGACGAGCCGACCGGCGCCCTGGACCAGACCACCAGCACGGAGGTCGTCCGGCTGCTGACCTCGGTCACCCGCGAGCAGGGCGCCGCCCTGGTCATGGTCACGCACGACGCGGATGTCGCCGCCCACTGCGACCGCATCCTCCAGGTCCGGGACGGCCAGATCACCCACTACACCCAGTACACGGCCGCCTGAGACCCTCGCGCCCAGAACCTCCGGAGACACCGATGCGTTCCCCCGTCCTGCCCCTGACCTGGCATCTGGCCCGGTCCTCCGGCCGCCGCGGCCTGCAGAGCCAGCTGCTGGCGGCCGGGGCCGCCGCCGTCGGCGCGTTCGTCATGCTGGTGATGATCGCCGCCACCTCCGGCGCCGGCATCCGCGCCGACCACACGACCTGGCGCACCCCCGACGCCGTACCGGCGAAGCGGGCCACCGCCGTCCAGGCGCTCGCCACGACGTACGTCCGCCACGAGCCCGTGACCGTCGTCTCGCTGGCCCGACTGCCCGGCCGCGGGACGACCCCCGCCCCGCCCGGCCTGAGCACCTTCCCCGGGAAGGGCGAGGTGTACGTCTCTCCCGCCCTGGCCGCGCTGCTGCGCGAGCTCCCCGCGAACCAACTGGCCGACCGCTTCCCGAAGGTGACGTCGTACGGCACGATCGGCGCCGCCGGTCTCGCCTCGCCCGACGAACTGGTCGCCGTGGTGGGACGGGCGTCGGGCGACCCGGCGGTGTCCGCGGCGGCCGAAGGCAGCACTCCGTGGTTCGACGAGGGGCAGAGTGCCCGTGCCGAGATCTCCGGGTTCTCCGGAACGCAGAAGCCCCTGCTCACCGGCTTGGACAAGGGGATGGTGCTGCTGGGTCTGGTGCTGCTGGCGATGCCCGTGGTCGTGCTGTCCTCGGCGGCCGGGAGGCTCGGCGCGGCCCGCCGCGAGCAACGGCTGGCCGCGCTGCGTCTGGCCGGGGCCACGCCCCGGCAGATCCTCACGATGACCGCGGTCGAGGCGGCGGCGGTCGGCGTGGCCGGAGCCCTGACGGGCGCGCTCGCGTACATGGCGCTGCTGCCGGTCCTCGCCGAGATCCCGTACGGCGTCGGCGGCTGGTACACCGATCAGTTGTGGGTGGGCCTGCCGTGGTGCGCCGCCGTGGTGGCCGGTGTCACAGTGCTCCTCACCGTCAGCGCGGTGTCGATGCTGCGCCAGGTGGCGACCGCGCCGCTGGGCGTCGCCCAGGAGACGAATCCGCGCCGCACCCGCTGGATCCGGTTCGCTCTGTTCGCGGTGGCCCTGCTCTACATATGGCAGTCCGCGGGCGGCGGCCAGCTGTCGTCCCGGCAGGCGCTGGTCCTGCTGGGGCTGTTCTACGGCACGTTCTGGCTGTTCGGGCCGTGGGTCGTGGACCGGCTGGGCCGGATCGTGGGCCGCTTCGCCCGTCGCCCGGCGACCCTGCTGGCCGCGCGGCGGCTCAGCGACGACCCGCGCGGCGCCTGGCGCACCGTCAGCGGGCTGGTGCTCGCCGGATTCGTTGCCGGGTTCTTCTCCGTCAGCCAGCTGGGCAGTCAGCTGGGGAGCTCGGACTACGGGGACCAGGTCGCCGTGGTCGCCCCGAGCGCCGCCGACGCCCGGCACGCCGCCACCGAGGCCCGTACACTGCTCGACCGCGCGGGCGTCACCGCGACCGTCACGACAGGCGGCGCCGACGACTTCGACACCCTGCTGGGCGGCAACCCGGGGGTGATCGCCCATGTCGTCGGCGGTACGGAGCGGATCGACGCGGCCGTCACCGCCCTCACGTCCGTCGCGGCGGGCACGCCTCCGTACACCGAGGACTACGCGACGGCGTCCGACCGCGTCGCCATCGACCGCGTCTCCGACGTCAGCACCGCCACCCTGGCCCTGAGCTTCGCCTTGGCGACCGCCTCCGCCGGACTCACCGCGGCGGCGAACGTCCTGGACCGGCGGCGCGTCTACGGCCTGCTGCGGCTGGCCGGCACCCCGTTGCGGGTACTGAACCGGGCCCGGGTGCGCGAGACGGTCCTCCCCCTGGTCGTCCTGGCCGGCGGCACCACCGCGATGGGGGTCTACGGCTCCTACCAGCTCAACAAGGCGGCCGACGTCACGATCAACACCACCGGGGCCCTGCAGCTGGCCGCCTGCGTGGTCGTCGGCGCGCTGGCGATGTTCGCCGCCATCGCCGGCAGCAGACCGCTGCTGCGGAAGGTCACGGACGGTCCGGCCCCGACCGCGGACTGATGAGCGCCGGGGCCCGCCGGCACCTGCCGGCGGGCCCTCCCCCTCCAACCCCTGAGGCATGATCGAGCCATGACGAGCCCCACCCCGCCCGGCGCCCCCATCCGTGTCCTCATCGCCGACGACCAGGAGATGGTCCGTACCGGCTTCCGCTTCTTCCTGGACGCGCAGCCCGACATCACGGTGGTCGCCGTGGCCGCCGACGGCGAGGAGGCCGTCGCGCTGGCCCGCGAGGTGCGACCGGACGTGTGCCTGCTGGACATCCGGATGCCGAAGCTGGACGGGCTGGAGGCCACCCGGATGCTGGCGGGGCCTCAGGTCGCCGACCCGATGCGGGTGGTCGTGGTGACCACCTTCGACCTCGACGAGTACGTGTACGGGGCGCTGCGCGGCGGCGCGTGCGGGTTCCTGCTCAAGGACTCGGGGCCGACCCTGCTGGCGGAGGCGGTCCGTGCGGCCGCGGCCGGCGACTCCCTGGTCTCCCCGTCGGTCACCGTCCGTCTCCTCAAACACGTCACCGAGACCCCGCAGCCGAGCGCCCCGGCCCGTCCGGCGTCCCCCGCCGAACCCCTCACCGACCGCGAACTCGACGTGGTCCGCCTGGTCGCCCTCGGCCGCACCAACGCGGAGATCGCCGCCGAGTTGTACGTCTCCCTGTCCACGGTCAAGACGCACCTGTCCAGCGTCCAGCTCAAGCTGGCGGCGCGGAACCGGGTGGAGATCGCGGCCTGGGCGTGGCAGAACGGGCAGGCGCGGGCCGGAACTTGACCGCCGCTCAGCCGTCCGAGCGGATGAGGCCCGTCAGGTACCGCCACAGCGACGACCGGCGCTTGGCTGCCTGGTCCGGTACGTCCGCGGCGGGCGTCTCGGCCTCCGGGAGCGCCGGGACATACCGTGCGGGCGATGCGGTGAGCTCGTAGCGCACGGGCAGCGAGCGCAGCCCTCGCATGAACGGCGAGGAGCGCCAGGGCAGTTGGTCTACGGGGAGGGCGAGTTCCAGGTGGCCGAACCGTTCGAAGAGGCGGCTCACTCCGGCCGCCGCGATCGTCGACGCCAGCTCGCGGGCCGGACACTGGCGGGGCCCCGCACCCCACGAGAGGTGCGCGCGGCTGCTGATGGTGGAGGAGCCCGGTGTCATCTGTCCGGAGAAGAGGGGGTCGGCGTGCGCGGCGGCGGAGGACACCCACACGGGGTCGCCGGCGTGGATGGTGTAGTTCCCGAGCCGGGTGTCCGCGGTCGCGAACCGCGGGACGAAGTTGACCAGGGGCGGCTTGCGCATGACCACCCGGTTCATGGTCTCCCGGACCATTCCCGCGGACAGGGTGGTGCGCACTCCGCCCTCGCGGTCTCCGGAGATCACCTCGACCACGGTGTTGGAGATGAGGATGCCGACGTGGTCGGAGGTCATGCCGAGCAGCATGAACAGTTCCCGGGCCAGCTCGTCGACCGAGAGGTCGGGATGGGCGGCCAGCAGGTGGGAGGGGAAGTCGTCCCCCGGTCGCTCGAGCTTGGCGGCGGCCAGCTCCGAGAGCGTCTTCAGGAGCCGCTCCAGGGCGGGTTCGGCGTCCGGGCCCGCGTCCAGCACCCGCCACATGTCCATGAGGGCGTCGTCGCCCTGGGAGCCGGGGAAGCCGAGCAGGTGGCTCGCCGCCATCAGCGGGAGCGGTCGGGAGAACTGCGCCGACAGGTCGGCCATGCCGGTGCCGCCGCCTTGGGCGAGCAGAGTGATCAGCTCGTCGGCGTAGACCGTGACGGCCGACTTCAGCCGCTTGGCCTGGGGGTGCCGGGGGTCCTGGAACGGCCGGAGTGCCGCGTCCCAGGCGGTGCGCAGCGCGGGGTAGCCCGGACCGCCCTGGATCAGCACGTGGTTGACCTCGAGGGAGGGGCCCAGCGGCCAGTCGGCGGGCACCCGGCCCTCCGACCGGGCCCGCCAGTTCTCCAGACCCTTGGGCCACCCGGCGTCGTCCTGCAGCACCTCGAGCGACTCGCGGTAGCCGAGGACGAGCCACGCGGGCACGCCGAGCAGGTCGACCGGCGCGACCGGACCGTGGCGCTGTCGCAGCCGCTCGTAGACGAGCCCGGGACGCGTCTCGTAGTCCCGGGTCAGCAGGGGCTCCGGGTCCAGGGCTTCCAGCCGCGCGCCGTTCGGCGCCGACTCCCCTTCGTCGACCAGGTGGAACTCCATGGTTCTGCCGCCCCCTTCGACACTGCCTGTAGCGGTCCGCAGCCTGTGAGTGCTTGCGGACCGGTGAGACCGTACCTCAGGAATCGCGCGCATCACACAGCGGGGTACCCGCCAGTAATGAGAAACGCACAACCCCTCCTCAAGTCGCGCCACCACCTGGCGCACCCCTCACCCGAACAGGCCCGTGCGCTGGTGGGCCGAGAGGGCCGGTGGTGCGCTGAGGAGACGTACCCGTTTCTCAGGAGGCACCCTCGATGACCGCTCGTCCGTCCTCGCGTTCCGTCCGGTTCCTCGCCTCGGCCCTGGCGGCGGGCGTGCTGATGGTCACCGCGGCCTGCTCGGACGACGGCGGCGACAGCGACGGCGGTTCCGCGGCCGCGGAAGTCGCCGCCTCGCCGTTGGCCGCGAAGTCGCCCACCGCCTCGCCGACCACCTCGCAGGCCGGCCGTCTCACCGCGGCCGGGGCCCGGGCCGCGCTGCTCACCGAGGCCGACCTGGAGGACGACTGGGCGCAGGTGGGCGACAAGGAGGCCGCCTCCTGGCGCGAGAACATGCTCGTCGGCGAGGTCGACGTCGCGGAGTTCCTGACCGCCAAGGCCGACGCCGCCGACTGCCGGCAACTGCTCGACACCCTCTACAGCGACGACCTGCTGGGCAAGCCGTCCGGGGCGGGCGCGCTCAGGGGCTTCGAGCAGGGTGACTCCCGCCTTCTCCAGCAGGTCGCCGCCTACGACAAGGTGGCCCTCGACGAGTCCCTGGCCTGGCTGGAGACCCTGCCCGCCGAGTGCGACCAGTTCACGGCGACCGATGACACAGGCGACGAGCGCACGGTCCAGGTGACCAAGACCTCCGTGCCGAACGTGGGCGACGCCCGGCAGGGCCTGCACGTGACCGTGCAGGGCACGGCCGCCGACACGCCGGCCACCCTCACCCTGGACGTCGCCGTCGTCCGGGTCGGTACCGACGCGATCACCGTCACCGCCGGTGGTCTCGACGGGGGCGAGGACGACTCGGTCGAGCGGGCGGTCGAGCAGGGCACCCAGCGGCTGAAGGACGTACAGGCGGGCCGGACACCGGCCGCGGACCCCGGCGAGATCGACTGACCACCCGCTCCCGCCGCTGCGAACCGCCTTTCGGCTCGACCGTTTCCGGGACAAGCTGATCATCGGACGGCACAATGGCGGCGACGGCAGCAGGCGCGAGAAGGAGCGAAGACGTGAGCGAGAGCCACACCCCGTCCGGCGAGTCGGCGAGGCTGAACACCGGTGTGGCGCACAACGCGCGCGTGTGGAACTACTGGATCGGCGGCAAGGACAACTACGAGGTCGACCAGCAGGTCGGCGAGCAGGTCGCCGGGATGTTCCCGATCATCCGGGAGATCGCCCGCGCCGACCGCTGGTTCCTGGGCCGGGCGGTACGGTTCCTCGCCGAGGAGCAGGGCGTCCGCCAGTTCCTCGACATCGGCACCGGACTGCCGACGGTGGACAACACCCACGAGATCGCCCAGCGCATCGCACCCGAGTCGCGGATCGTCTACGTCGACAACGACCCCATCGTCCTGATGCACGCCCGCACCCTGCTCACCAGCACCAGCGGGGGCGTCACCGACTACATCGACGCCGACGTGCACGACCCGGACGCCATCCTCGAACGGGCCGCGCAGACCCTCGACTTCAGCAAGCCGGTCGCGGTCATGATGCTGGGCATCCTCAATTTCGTCCTGGACACCGCCAAGGCGCGGGACATCGCGCGCCGCGTCATGGCCGAGCTGCCCTCCGGCAGTTACCTGGCCCTGACGCACCCCACCTTCGACGCCGACCTCGGCGGCGAGGGCCAGATCCCGGCGATGAAGTTCTGGAACGAGAACGCCACGCCGCCGATCTGCGCCCGCAGCCGCGAGGACATCGCCGCGTTCTTCGAGGGACTCGAACTGCTGGAGCCGGGGCTGGTGTCGTGCTCGCAGTGGCGTGCCGAGCCCGATTCCCCCGTCGTGGTACCGCAGTTCGGCGCGGTGGCCGTGAAACCCTGACGCAGGCGCCGATCCGGCCGAGCTCGTCATGGAGGACGTATGACCACCCTTGCCGACCCCGTCCCCGGCGGACGCCCCGGAGAGCCCGAACGGGCCGCCGCGCTCGCCGACGAGCTGGCCGGCCGGGGCGTGCACGGCATCGTCCTCGCCTACGTCGACACCGCGGGTGTCACCCGGGTCAAGACCGTCCCAACGAAGCGGCTCGCGGCGGCGGTGACCTGGGGCGTCGGCATGTCGCCGGTGTTCGACACCTTCCTCGCCGACGACTCGATCGTCGCCACCGACGTGCTCGGCTCACCGGACGGCGATCTGCGGCTGTATCCCGACCTGGACCGACTGGTGGCGCTGGCCGGGCAGCCCGGCTGGGCGTGGGCGCCGGTCGACCGGATCACGCAGGAGGGCGAACCGCATCCGGCCTGCGGGCGTACTCTTCTGCGCCGGATCGTCAGGGAGGCCGCCGAGCGGCACGGCCTCGACTTCAAAGGGGGCATCGAGATCGAGTGGGCCGTCGGTCAAGGGCCGTCGGCTGACGGGGACTTCGTGCCCGCGACGACGGGACCGGCGTACAGCGCCACCCGGCAGGTCGAGCTCGGCGACTACACCGCCGACCTGCTGGCGGCCCTGGCGGCACAGGGTGTTGAGGTCGAGCAGCTCCATCCGGAGTACGCGGCCGGGCAGTTCGAGGTGTCGGTGGGCGCGCTCGACCCGGTGGCGGCGGCCGACAGCAGTGTGCTGGTCCGGCAGACGATCCGCGCGGTGGCGGGGCGCCACGGCCTCGTGGTCTCCTTCGCCCCGGCGGTCTTCGCCGAGGGCGTCGGCAACGGCGGCCACATCCACCTCTCCGCCTGGCGCGACGGCACGAACCTGCACTCCGGGGGCGGCGGCCGGTACGGCATGACGGCCGAGGCCGAGTCCTTCACGGCCGGGGTGCTCGCCCACCTGCCCGCTCTCACCGCCGTGACCGCGCCGAGCCCGGCCAGCTATCTGCGGCTCAAACCGTCCCAGTGGGCCGGGGTGTTCACCGCCTGGGGCCGCGAGACCCGCGAGGCGGCGCTGCGCGTGATCACGGGCACGGCGGGGGTCCGCGACCGGGCCGCGAACCTGGAGGTCAAGCCGGTCGACCTGGCCGCCAACCCCTATCTCGCGCTCGCCGGTCTGATCGCCGCCGGCCTGGACGGCCTGGCCTCGTCCGCGCCGCTGCCCGAGGAGACCACCGGGGATCCGGCCCTGCTCGACGCGGAGAAGGCGGCGGCCCGGGGTGTACGACGGCTGCCGGCGACCCTGTCCGAGGCGGTCGAGGCGTTCCGCGCCGACGAGGTGCCGCGGACCGCGCTGGGCCCTGTCCTCGCCGACGCGGTGATCGCCGTACGCCTGGGGGAGATCGCGGCCGTGGCCGGGCTGGACGACGAGGGCGTGGCGGCGGCGTACCGCTGGAAGTACTGACATGGGCGCGGGTCCCGTGCACGAAGCACTCGCCGCCGTGCGGCTGGTGGACCACCACTGCCACGGGGTCGTCACCGCCGACCTCGACCGGGCCGGCTTCGAGTCGCTGCTCACCGAGGGCGAGGCGTGGCCGGGGATCTCGCCGTTCGACAGTCCGGTCGGCGTGGCCGTCCGCCGCCACTGCGCTCCCCTGCTGGACCTGCCGCGCCACGCGCCCGCCGAGGAGTACCTGGCCCGGCGGGCCGAGCTGGGCGCGCGCGAGGTGAACCGCCGGTTCCTCGCCGCCGCGGGCACCGAGGTGTTCTGCGTCGACACCGGGTTCACCCCGGACCGGCTCACCGCGCCGCGGGAACTGGCCGGGGCCGCGGGCGGCCGGGCGTACGAGGTGGTACGGCTGGAGGCCGTCGCCGAGGCGGTGGCGGCGGGCGGGGTCGAGCCCGACGCGTACGCGGAAACGTTTCGCGCTGCCGCGCTGGAGGCCGTACGGCGGCCCGGCGTGGTGGCGGTGAAGTCCGTCGCCGCCTACCGCACCGGCTTCGACCTGGACCCGGCGAGGCCCTCGGACACGGACGTCACCGAGGCGGCCCGGCGCTGGCTCGCCGAGGGCGGCGGCCGGCTGGCCGATCCGGTCCTCGTACGGCAGCTGCTGTGGACGGCCGTGGACCTGGGGCTGCCCCTCCAGCTGCACACCGGCTTCGGGGACGCGGACATCCGGCTGCACCGGGTGGATCCCACGCACCTGACGGACTGGCTGCACCTGACCGCCGGCACCATCCCGGTGCTCCTGCTGCACTGCTGGCCCTACCAGCGCCAGGCGGCCTATCTGTCGGCGGTCTTCGAACAGGTGTACCTCGATGTGGGGCTCACCCTGCACCACGTCGGTCCCGCCCGGGCCGGGGCGGTCCTGGCGGAGGCGACGGAGATCACGCCGTTCCGCAAACTGCTGTACAGCTCCGACGCGTACGGTGTGGCGGAGTTCTACCACCTCGGCGCGCTGGCCTTCCGGCAGGGCTTGGCCGGCCTGCTCCAGGCGCGGGTGGACGCCGACGAGCTGAGTCTGCCGGACGCGCTGCGGATCGCGGCGTGGGCGGGCGGCGACAACGCCCGCCGCCTCTACGGACTGCCCCCGACCGACACCGATCCCCACCCGCCCAGCACCGACCGCCACAGCGACTGAGCGTTCGCGATTCCCGGAAAGTATGATCAAGCAATGTCTGACATGACCGATACCACGCCCGGCTGGCTCACTTCCGACGAGCTCGAGATGGCGCGCGCCCGGATGCCGATCCTGTACGTCGAGGCGGTGCCCGTGCGCGTCGACGACAGCGGCGAAGTCACCAGCGTCGGCCTGCTGCTGCGCATCGGGTCCGACGGAACGGTCAGCCGAACCCTGGTCTCCGGCCGCGTCCTGCACCACGAACGGGTCCGCGACGCCCTGCTGCGCAACCTGGAGAAGGACCTCGGCCCGATGGCGCTGCCCCGGGTCCCGGCCTCCCTGCAGCCCTTCACCGTCGCCGAGTACTTCCCCACCCAGGGCGTCACGCCGTACCACGATCCCCGTCAGCACGCGGTGTCCCTCGCCTACGTCGTCCCGGTCAGCGGCGACTGCCGCCCCCGCCAGGACGCCCTCGACCTGGTCTGGTTCAGCCCACAGGACGCCCTGTCGCCCGCGATGCAGAGCGAGATGCCGGGCGGGCACGGGGTGCTGCTGAAGCAGGCGCTGGCGCACGTGGGCTGCTCGGTCTGAGCGGTCCGACGGCGGCAGTGCCGGTCGTGGCCGGTCGGGGCCGGTCGTCGGTGCGGGGATCGTGGGTTCGTCGATCGCCTGCCACCTGGCTCGCCGCGGGGCCTCGGTGACCGTGCTCGAGCGGGGGCCGGCCCCCGCCACGAGTGTGACTGGTGGATCCTTCGCGTGGATCGGCGAGTGCGGCGGGGACTGGCCGGGCGGCGCGTGGGACCTAGGTGCGGGATCGCCCGGCTCGCGCAGTTCGGCCGCCGGCGCCGGTCGGCGCGCGGGGTGGACTGACGCGCGGCGTGGACTGACGCGCGGGGTCACCGCGACCTCGAGCCTGCGCCGAGTCGTGCAGGGCTCACTCCGGATCTTCGGTCCTGCGCTGGGTGGTCCCGGGCTCGCCCGTGTCGCGTCGCCATTCGACGACCAGCTCGTCCTTGGTGCCGAAGCGGACCAGGTGACGGCCGACGACGTCTTCGAGCAGGTCGAGGTGTTCGGCCTCCGACTCCACGGAGAGCAGCAGGGCGCCGTCGACGGCGGTGAGCGCGCCGGTGCCGTTCTGGAAGAGCAGGCGGCCCTCGCCGGTCTCCTCGTCCCAGCTGGTCCGACTGCGGCGGCCGAGGTGGGAGGCGAGTTGCTTGGCGTAGCGCTGCGGTCGGTCGGTGACGACGCGGGCTTCGGAACGGGGCATGGCGTACTCCGGGGATCGCGGTGTGCGGCGAACGTCTCGATGGTGCCGGAGCGGCGCGCGGAACCCGCACCTTCCCAGGCGTCACACGCCGCAAAGTATGGATGCCTTCCGCGTCAGTCACACCCCGCTTGAGGTCGGCTTGACCTAGGGGAGTTGGCGACCCGAGCAGCGGCCTGAGGCAGCGCTCCCCTTACAGAGCCGAACCGGCAACGGGCCCCGCAGCGACGGACCGAGGACCCTGCGGGTGCCGTAGCGGTACGACTCCTACGCTGCGGCCGTCGTGGTCCAGCAACCGCCCCATGTGCTTGACCGTGCGCAGCACCACGGAGCGGTCGGCGACGGTCAGGCGCGGCAGCTTGCGTGAGAGGTGGGCCTCGAAGGCGTGCACGTCGTGCAGGTCGCGCAGCCAGACGTCGACGACCAGGTTGTACGGCCCCGCGGTGATCGCGCAGGAGCGGACCTCGCGCACCCCGGCCAGCACCCGGCTGGTCTCCGCCACGAACCGGCCCGGCACCGAGGCGAAGTACACGGCGGACAGCGGCCATCCCGACAGCGGCCGGGCCAGGTCGCAGCGCAGGCTCAGCCGGGCGGCGAGCAGGGACTGGAGCCTGCGGCGCACGGTGGTGATGCTGGTGTCGGTCCGTGCCGACAGCTCGCGCAAGGACATGCGCCCGTCCGTGCTCAGCAGTTCCAGCAGGCCCGCGTCCAGGGCGTCCCAGCGGGCCTCGGCGGCGGGCGCGGGCAGAGCCGGCGAGGGGGCGGCCGCCTCGATACGCGCACTCTGTGCCGCGTCCAGGCTCCGCAGCCGCCATCGGCTGCCCTCAGTGGGGACGCCGGTCGACACATGGGTCCGGGTCGCCCGTATGCCCGGTGTGCGCTGGAACAGGAGCGTGGTGAGGCGGGCCAACTCGTCGAGGCTGCGGGCCTGTACGGCAGCCACCAGGTCCCGTCCGCCCGCGGTGAGCTTGATGTTCGGCACCGCCGGGTCCGCGGCGAGCGCCTGCGCCACGTCCTCGGCGACGCCCGGCTCGGTGTCCACCTCGATCACACCGCTCACCACGATCCGCGAGTTGTCCAGCCGGGGGTAGGCGGTCACCCAGGCCAGACCCGCCTCCTGGAGCCGGTGCCAGCGCCGCGCGGCGGTGACGGGGTTGACCCCGAGCACCTCGCCGACGAGCGTCCACGGGGCTCTGGGATGGATCTGCAGGGCGTGCACGACACCCCGGTCGAGTTCGTCGAGTTCGAGGGCGGCGCCCTCCTCATGGGTGTCCTCCGCGGCACTTTCCTGCGCGCCCTCGGGTGGCACTTCTCTGCGCACGTCCGGGGAATCCGGCTCGAAAGCTGCATCGTCACATCGGGTTTTCCTGCGCACCCCACACTCCCCTTCGCCAGTTGCCGACAACAAAGGAGCGACCGCGCCCCATGACGGAAGCCACGACGCCCGAGACCACCCGGACCGCTCTGCGGGTCCACCGTGCCCTGCTGATCGACGGCACCGGCTCGTCCCCCGTGGACGACGCCGTCGTCACGATCGATGCCCAGGGCACCATCACCTACGCCGGTCCCGCCGCGACGGCGCCCCCGGTCGCCGAGGACGACTCCTCGGTCCGGGTCGTCGACGCCGGTGGCCGCACCGTACTGCCCGGCTTCTTCGACTGTCACGTCCATCTCGCCTACGCGCACGGCTCGCCGCCCGGCCGCCGGGCCGAGCTGGACCCGGTCCTGGTCACCCTGGACACGGCCACCCGACTGCGGCAGACCCTCGACGCCGGCATCACCACCGCCCGTGACCTGGGCGGGCTTTCGGCGGGCTTCCGTACGGCCGTCGCGTCCGGCCGGATCGTCGGTCCGCGGCTGCACACGGCCGTACGGATCATCAGCCACACCGGCGGCCACGCCGACGTCCGACTGCCCGACGGCACCGACCTGAGCGCCGGGATGTCGGAGATCGCCGACGGCACCGACGCGGCCCGGCTCGCGGTGCGCCGGGTGCTGCGCGACGGCGCGGACCTGGTGAAGGTCTGTGCCACGGGCGGCATGGGCAGCCCCTACGACGACCCGGACGACGAGGGCCTGTTGGAGGAGGAGATCCGCGCCGTCGTGGACGAGGCCCGCCGGCACGGCGGGAAGCCGGTGGCCGCCCACGCCCAGGGCAACGCGGGCATCCTCAACGCGATCCGCGGCGGCGTCACCAGCATCGAGCACGGATACGGCCTGGACGAGCGGGCGTTGGACATGGCGGGCGAGCGGGGCGTGTTCGTCGTACCGACGCTGTCCACCGTGTACGCGGGCATCAACAAGGAGACGATGGCGGACTACCACTACCAGAAGAAGGTCCGCTGGTCCGGCACCACCAAGGAGAACATCGCCCGGGCCATCGAGTTCGGCGCCCGGATCGCGCTCGGCACCGACGCCGCCGTCGGTCCGCACGGCGTGAACCTGATGGAGCTCGCCTATCTGGTGGACCTGGGCATGGACCCCATGGCGGCGATCGTCGCCGGGACCCGCACCTGCGCCGAACTCCTCGGCCTCGCCGACCGGTTGGGCACCCTGACGGTCGGCCGCACCGCCGACCTCGTCGTCTGCGACGGAGATCCCCTCCAGGACATCGGTGTCCTCGGCGACCCCGCGAACATCGTCTGCGTCGTCCAGGACGGCGTCGTACGCAAAGACCTCCTGCCGTCGGCCGCCGATACCGGAAGGCGCCCCTGATGTCCTCGCTCACCGACCTCCCCGCCCCCGACAGCAAGTCCCCCGGCACGCGCCGCCCCGGCCGCGTCGACCGCGCGCTCTCCCTCATCGAACGGGTGGGCAACGCGCTGCCGAACCCGATCGTCCTGTTCACCACCCTCTTCGTGATCCTGGCCGTCGTCTCCACCGCACTGGCGCTCGCCGACGTACAGGTCACCGTCCCCGGCACCGACGAGACGAAGGCCGTCACGGGCCTGTTCACCGGCGAGGGCGTGCGCTGGCTGGCGGAGAACATGGTCACCAACTTCGCCACGTTCCCGCCCATCGCCGCCGTACTGCTCATGATCATGGCGGTGGGGGTCGCGGAGAAGGCCGGCCTCCTGGAGACCGTCATGCGGGCCACGCTGGCCCGCGCACCGCGTGCGGCGCTGCCGTATCTGGTGGCGCTGATCGCCTGTCAGGCGCACATGGTCAGCGACGTCGCCTCGATCGTGCTGCCGCCGCTGGCGGCCGTGGTCTTCAAGAGCGCGGGCCGCCATCCCGTGGCCGGTCTGATCGGCGGCTTCGCCTGCGTCGGCGCGGGCTACGCCGCCGGCTTCACCATCGGCTCCCTCGACGCCCTCTACATCGGCATCACCCAGCAGGCCGCCTCGGTGCTCCCGGCCGCCCAGGGCCTCGACCTCAACCTGCTCGTCAACTACTTCTTCACCGCGTCCAGCAGCCTCGTCCTCGGCCTGCTGGGCGGCTTCCTGATCAGCCGCGTCCTCGAGCCCCGCCTGAGCCCGTACGACGCCGCCGCGGCCTCGGCCGACGAGCCCGAGGAGCAGGACCTCACCCTCACCCCGGTCCAGCGGCGGGGCCTGCTGCTCACGGCCCTGGTCGTCCTCCTCTACACGGGCGCGGTCCTGTCCCTGTGGCTGCCCGAGGGCGCCCCGCTGCGCGGCGAGGGCGGCGCACTCGTCCCCTCTCCCCTGCTCACCGGCATCGTCCCGGTGCTGTTCGGCGCGTTCCTGCTGGCCGGGCTCACCTACGGGTTCACCGTCAAGGCGCTGACCGGTTCGGAGGGCGTGGTCACCGCCATGTCCGACTCGGTGCGGAACATGTCCGGCTACATCGTCCTGATGTTCGTCGCCGCCCAGGTCATCGCCCTGTTCAACTGGTCCAACGTGGGCATCCTGCTCGCCGTGAAGGCGGCGGCCGGGCTGGACGCCATCGGCCTGACCGGCTTCTGGGCGCTCGTCGCCTTCGTCCTGCTGGCGGCCTGCCTCAACCTCTTCATCGTGTCCGGGTCCGCCCTGTGGTCGCTGGTCGGTCCGGTGTTCGTCCCGGCGTTCATGCTGCTCGGCATGAGCCCGGCCCTCAGCCAGGCCGCCTTCCGCATCGGCGACTCCGCGACCGGCATCATCACGCCGATGAATCCGTACGTCTTCCTGCTGCTCGCGCTGCTGCGACGGTACGAGCCCGAGGCACGGCTGGGCACGCTCATCGCCCGGCTGTCGATCTTCGTCGTGCCGTTCCTGGTGGTGTGGCTGGCGATCCTGGGGATCTTCTACGGCTTCGACCTGCCGCTGGGGCCCGGGGCGCACATCGGTCTGAAGTGAGGGTCGGGGTTGCCGGCAGGCGCGGGGCCACACCCACCGGCTCTCGTTCAGTGCAGGTCCGCCCGCGCGGGACTGTCCTCGGCGGAACTGTCGTCCTCGGCGGAACTGTCGTCGAGGAAGCCGCCCGACTGGTGCTGCCACAGCTTCGCGTAGGCGCCGCCCGACGCGAGCAGTTCGTGGTGCGTGCCCTGCTCGATGATCCGTCCGCGGTCGAGGACGACGAGTCGGTCCATGGTGGCGACCGTGCTCAGCCGGTGCGCCACCACGAGCGCCGTCCGCCCCTCCATGAGCCGCCACAGTGCCTCCTGGACGAGGATCTCGCTCTCCGAGTCCAGGGCGCTGGTCGCCTCGTCGAGCAGCAGGATCGGCGCGTCGCGCAGGATCGCCCTGGCGAGAGCGACCCGCTGCCGCTGTCCGCCGGACAGCTTGACACCGCGCTCGCCCACCATGGTGTCGAAGCCGTCCGGCAGGGCGTCGGCGAACTCCGTGACGTGCGCCGCTTCGGCCGCGCGGCGGATCTCGGCGTCGGTGGCGTCCGGCCGGGCGAACGCGATGTTGTCCCGCAGCGTGCGGTGGAACATGGCCGGGTCCTGCGGCACGTAGGCGATCATGCCGCGCAGGTCGGTCTGGCGCAGCCTGCTGATGTCCTGGCCCCCGATGAGGATCCGGCCGGCCCCGATGTCCGTCATCCGCAGCAGCAGCCGGCTGAGCGTGGTCTTGCCGCCGCCGGACCGGCCGACGAGACCGATCTTCGTCCCGCTGGGCACGGTCAGGTCGAGGCCCTCGAAGAGCGGCTCCGAGCCCGCGTGGGCGAAGGTCACCCGCTCGAAACGGACGTCGGCGGCCCCGGGCAGCAGCGGCTCCGGCACCGCCGGGTCGAGCACGGTCGGCGGCGTCAGCAGCAGTTCGGTGAACTGCGCGGCCTCCGTCATGGAGCTCTCCAGGCGGCGGTAGATCTGGTTGAACTCGAACATGATCCGCGTCGCGTTGGTGTAGTACGTGAAGGCGACCACGACCGCCTCCACGCCGAGCCTGCCCCCGCCGAGCGCGACCGCGAGCAGCAGGCCCAGCGCGTTGGTGAGGATGGACATCGGCGCGATGAACGTGTCGATGCGCAGGTTGCCGTAGTCCCACGACCTCAGCGAGAGCCGTCGCGACTCCGCGACGCGGGACCGGTGCTCGGCGGCCTCGCGTTCCTCCGCGGCGAACGCGCGGACGGTGTCCATGTTCATCAGGCTGTCGGCGACGTGGCCCGACACCCGGGCGATCGCCGCCTCGCGCTGGTCGACGAGTGCCTGGCGGCGCCGGATGAGGGGCGTCACACACAGCGCGGTCAGTGCGATCATCGCCAGGAGACCCACCACGAGCAGCGGTTCGTAGCGCCACAGCACCACCGACCCGAACAGCAGCGGGACGAGGCTGCCCACGACCGAGAACGTCAGAGTGTCGACGAACTGCTCGAATCGGGAGGCGAAGCTCAGGACCCGCTTCGTCAGCGACCCGGCGAAGTTGTCGTGGAAGAACGCGGCGTCCTTGGCGAACAGTTCATCCATGCCGATCACGTACAGATGCTCGATGCCGAGGGCGTCGAGCCGGTTCAGGCAGTGCACGCCGACCCGCCACAGCGCCTCCGCGAGCAGCAGGACGCCGGCGAAGCCGAGGACGTAGGGCAGCGTCGAGCCGAGGGCGATTCCCGCGTCGTCGGCGATGCGGCCGACGAGCTTCGCTACGACCAGCGGCGCGACGTAGTTGAGGCCGATGTTGCCCAGCGCCGACAGCAGCATCGCGGGCACCGTCAGCCAGCGGAGCCGGGCCAGCTCCCGTCCGTAGTAACGAAGCGCGAGGAGCACCGAGCCCCTGCGCGGCGGAACCTCGCGCGATCCAGGCGTTCCCATCCCCACCCCGTGTTGTCGTGCGCCGGCCCGCCGGACGCGGGGCGCGGCGACTGGGCCCCCGCGCGCGGCTCGCGCCGACGTCGACGCCGACGCGCGAGTACGGGGAGGCCAGGAATCGCAGTGTCCCGTGACGGTGCCCAGGGAATCCAGGCGTTTTTCCCGGCCGGCGGCAGGCGCACGGAGGCGCGGACCGAGGGCCGGCGAGCGCCCGCCACGCCGTCACCGTGGTCGACAGGCTCGGGCATCGGCAGTCATGTCGCGACACCGCGTGCCGCAAAACGCATCCAGCGGGCCTGCCGCTGTCGGCAGACCCGCTGATGAACACCGTCGGGACGACAGGATTTGAACCTGCGACCCCTTGACCCCCAGTTGGGTGGTCCGTGAGCGGCGTGCGACGGGTCGTTCTTCGAGGTCAGTGTTCAGCGTACTCGGCCGAGTAAAGGAGTCTGCGCGCTCCGGCCTTTGCCGGTCAACCTCGTTTGATTCACGCGCCGCCTTCCACAGATCGAGTGGAGCCGCCACGGGCTCTTTGTCTTCCATCGTCGCGCTTCACCTGAGAGCGGGCAAGTGAACGCGTGTGCGCCTTGGTGCTCAGCGAGCGTCGAGCAACCTCTCGTGAAGTCCCGGAACAGGCCGTGCATGACGAACTCCCAAAGATGGGGTCGTACTTGGTCATGCTGACGTTGGCTCGACCCACGCGGCCAGCGGAACCGGCCCCCGGCCCGAGCGAGGGTGATCGGCACCTTAGAACTCCTACTGATCTTTTCGGGCTGTTGTCGGGTGCTGATCCCCGCGGTAGGTCGGTGGTATGCGGTACGAGCATGAGTACGTCACGCTCGGCGTAGGCGGCGGCGATGCGCCGGGTCCGGGCTGATGGCGTTGGCCTCGACGTACACGCCTCGGAAGGGGTGCGTGAGGACCTCGTGCGCTACGTCCTCCGCCGCGTGCGGCGGGCAGACTGACAGGACGAAGTCCGCTTGCGGCCAGGGCGGATTCGAGGGACTCGGCGGCCTCCAGGTCTGCCTCCTGGGCCCGTTGGAGGCTGGCGGGGCCGCGGCCGGTGGGGACGTACAACGCCCGGGCTCCCGAACGGGGCGCCTGGCCGCCGACTTTCGCGCCCGTGGCGCCGGGATGCAGAAGCGTCAACGTGGTCATGGGCCTCACGTTAGGCGGGGGCCGTCACCGGGCCCTCGCGTACGGCTGGCGCGACCGATGCCAGGCCCTGGGACTGGGCGACGATGTCACCACGAGCGTAGAGGTTCAACCAGTCGATTCCGTCGGGCAGTCGGAGAGGACTTCCGTCGTGCCCCAGAGAGCGGCGGATGGTGGCCAGGTCTCCTCGCTCTACAGCACGTCCAGCTCATGGTGTCCCACCCGCCTCTTTCGTACCACTTCGCACAGTGATCCTCTTGGCCGTCGTGCGAGGATGCAGGCTCCGCCTGCATATCTCCCATGCCGATCACGCCGATCGGCGAGCCCTCAGCCTCACTGCAGTCTCATCGCTGCACCGCAGCCGGCTGCACGACGTCCAGGCAGAGCCCGCATCCTCGCCCAGTCCACCGTCCCCAGCCCATCAGCGACGGCAGTAGGGTCCGCGATGTGAGCGAGTACCAGTACTACGAGTTCCAGGCCCTCGACCGACCGCTCAGCCGCGAGGAACAGGACCAGTTACGGGCCGTCTCCAGCCGGGCCCGGATCACCGCCACCAGCTTCACCAACACCTACAACTGGGGTGACCTGCGCGGCGACCCACGCCGCATGGTCGAGCGCTACTTCGACGCCCACCTGTACGTCACCAACTGGGGCACCCACCGCCTGATGCTCCGCCTGCCCAGGCAAGCCCTGACCCTGCCCACGGTGAAGCCGTACTGCCTCGACCACCACATCGACGCCTGGACCACCCGCACCCACCTTCTGCTCGATCTCACCAGCGAGGACGAAGGCGGCGACTGGATCGAGGGCGCCGACGACTCACTGGCCGCCCTGATCGGCGTACGCGACGAACTCGCCACCGGCGACCTGCGCCCCCTCTACCTCGCCTGGCTCGCCGCGCTCGCCGCCTGGGAACTCCAAGACGACGAAGAAGAGGAGTACCAGACCTGCCCCGAACCGCCCGTCCCGGCCGGCCTCGGCGAGCTCACCGCCCCGCAGCGCGCGCTCGCGGACTTCCTGCGCGTCGACGCCGACCTGCTCACGGCCGCGGCCCAGGCCAGTCCCGCCGCGCCCAAGAAGTCGGCCAATCCCACGAAGAAGGAACTCGCGCCACTGATCGCCGCCCTACCGGAGCAGGAGAAGGACGCCCTGCTTCTGAGGCTCGCCCTCGGCCCCGAACCGCGGCTGCGCGCCGAACTCCTGCACCGCCTGCGCGGCACCACCATCCCCACTGCGATTCCCGGACGCCGGTCCGCCGCCCACCTCCTGGACGCCGCCCACACCCTGCGCACCGAACGCCGACAGCACGCCGAACACGAACGAGCCGAAGCCCGCACCCGGCACCTGACCGCCCTCGCGAGCGAAGCCGAGTCCGCCTGGCAGCAGATCGAGGCACACATCGCCACCAAGAAGACCACCGCCTACGACCAGGCCGTCGCCCTCCTCACGGAACTGCGCGACGCCTACGCCCACACCGGACGTGACATGGACTTCGACCAGCGCCTGACCCGCCTGCGCGAGGACCACCAACGCCGCCCCGGCCTCATCCACCGCCTCGACCGCCACAGCCTCCGGTAACGCCCCCAGGCCACGGGGCCGAGGAAGCCCGGGCAGAGCTCCTCAGGGAAGCAGCGTGAACGCAGGAACGTGCTCGGGCACGAGCGCCCGGAAGTGCCGGTGGTCGAGCGTCGCGACATCCGTCAGCTTCAGCCGCTCCGCCACAGCGACCACCGAAGCATCCGCGACACCCAGCGGAAAGCCACGGTAGCGGTGCATCAGCTCAGCGATCCGGGCCATGTCCCGCTCATCGGGAAACACCTGCACCAGATCACCGCCGACCACAGACTCCACCAGGTTGACTTCAGCCTCGGCGCCCAGATACTTCCCGACCAGATAACAGCATTCAGTCAGCACATACGGAGTGACAAGGAGATCGCCATCGTACGACTCCAGCAACGCGGCGCACTGCTCGTGATCAGGGTCGTTGCGGTTGAGGAAGGCGACAAGCGGACCAGTGTCAACGATCAGCATCGTCCTCGCCGATCTCCGCCCGCGCGATGTCCTTCGCCCGGGCGCCGAGATCGGTCGCCGGGCCATCGAAGCTCCGCAGTATCCGAAACCGACTCGGCGCGGGCTTCACCAGACGCAGCGCGTGACGGCGCAGCTCCTCCGCCTGCTCGGGCTCCAGACGATCGATGAGCTCGTGCAGCTCCCTGTAGTCGTACGCCGAGGTCATGGCCGCTTCCTCTCCACCGCGCCGTACCTCCACGATAGCGTTGGCGTCCCGAACCCATGACCATGTCAGCAGGTTCCAAGTTGATCGTCCGGGGCGGGTTCCGCCGACAGTCCTGCCGCGTCCGCGACATCCGGGCCCGCGTCTGCCTCGCGCTCTACGCCACCACTGGCGGCGTCTTGCTCCCCTGAACCGTCACTCTCATCTTCCTCAGCCTCTCGGCGCCGCTCGAATCTAACCCACTTGTGACCTTCGACTGACCCTTTGGTGATCAAGGTCAGTCAGGTGAAAGAGGTGATCCACGTGAAGGCTTCCGAGCCGCCGCCCTTGGTGCCGAGTCAGGGGAAACGCGCTGGTCGCGGCTGGCATCGCGGACGTGGTGGTCGCATGTGGTCGCACGAAACTGGGAGAGTCGGCCCTTCCTCCGCGCCCTGGAGGCGATCCCCATGCGTACCACCGCCGACCGCGGCCGCGTCTACCGCAGGTGCGGCTGCCGAGACACCCACCACCGCCAGCTCGGAGCACACTGCCCCCGCCTGCTCACCGACGGTCACCACGGGACTTGGACGTTCGCCGTCGACATCCCCGCCCCACACCGCCACCGCACCACCGTCCGCCGAGGCGGCTTCACCAGCCACGACGACGCCGAGGCCGCACTGCGGACGTTCCTGGAGGGCGAGGCCGGCGGATTCAACGCCGACCCGAACCAGACCGTCGCCGACTACCTCCACAGCTGGCTGGCGGCGAAGGCGCTGGTGCTCAAGCCGACCACCATGGCCCGCTACCGCGACTTCGTGCACAACGATCTCGCCCCCGCCTTCGGCAGCCTCAAGCTGGACGAGCTCAGGCACCGGCACATCAGCGCCTTCGTCACCGGTCAGCTCGCCGCCGGCCGCGGCCGCATCACCCTCTACCGGTGCATGGCCACCCTGTCCAGCGCGCTGGGGGACGCGGTCCGCCAGCACCGCCTCGCCCACAACCCGGCAAGCCCACCGGCCCTACGCCGACCGCCCGCGCCGGAGCGCCGGATCTGGACCGCCGCCGAGGCCGTCCGCTTCCTCCAGCACTGCCACCAGGCCGACCCGGACATGGCCGACCTGTTCGAGTTCCTCATCGGCACCGGCCTGCGCAAGGGCGAGGCCCTCGGCCCGCACTGGGACGACGTCCACCTGAGCGAACGGGTGCTGTACGTGCGCTGCACGCTCTACGCGATCGACAACAACCGACTCGTCATCACCCCGCCCAAGACCCGCTCCAGCAAGAACTGGGGGGCCATCTCACCCCGCGTCGCCGCCGCTCTCCACCACCGGGCCCGCTCCAGGAATCGCACCCACACGTGCCCGGGCGATCCGTTCGCCGGACTCGTCTTCTGCCGACCCGACGGCCGACCGCTGCGGCCCAGCGCCGTCCTGGACCGGCTCCGGCAACTGTCCGACGAAGCCGGTGTCCCCCGGGTGACCGTTCACGACCTGCGCCACCTGGCCGCCACCCTCACCATCACCGCCGGCGTCCCCCTCACCGTGGTCTCCAAGACCCTGCGCCACTCCACCCTGTCCACCACGGCCAACATCTACAGCCACCTCACCCAGCAAGCCGCCCGCCAGGCCGTCGACACCATCGAGCACACCCTCACCCAGGCCGAACAGAGAGCCGACCGGCAGGACCGGCAGGACCGACCGCGCTCACCACGCGACCACATCCAGCGGCTCCGCGAAGCCCTCCACCGGCACCGCTCCCCCGCCCCGCCCGGCTTCTCCGCCACCGCGAGCTTTCCCCAGATGCGGCCTGCGACCACAGTGCGACCACCAGCCCTCCAGGAACGCGAAAGGCCGCCCTCCCGTAAACGGGAGAACGGCCTCCGACCTGCATCAAAGCTGGTCGGGACGACAGGATTTGAACCTGCGACCCCTTGACCCCCAGTCAAGTGCGCTACCAAGCTGCGCCACGTCCCGGTGCCGTCTGACCTGGGATTTCCCCTGGCCGAACACGCATGGAAACAATACCGCACTCGGGTCCGTGGTCGCGCACTCGTTTATCCGCGGACACACTTGACCTCAACCTTGCTCGAGGTTGCACGATCGTTCACATGACGATCACCGAGGAACGCGGCCGTACCTACGGGTACGGCGACTTGTCCCGGCTCATGGGACTGATGACGGGCGACGAGAAGCACGGTCCGGCGGCGACGTCCACGCTGGACGCGCTGTGGGTCCTGTACGACCGGGTGCTGCGGGTCGCGCCCGAGCGGGCGGACGATCCGGGGCGGGACCGGTTCCTGCTGTCCAAGGGGCACGGGCCGATGGCGTACTACGCGGTGCTGGCGGCCAAGGGCTTCGTACCCGTGGACTGGCTGCCGGGCTTCGGCGCGTACGACTCGCCGCTCGGCCACCATCCCGACCGGGTGCTCGTGCCGGGGGCCGAGATCGGCAGCGGGTCACTGGGACACGGGCTGCCGATCGCCGTGGGCACGGCGCTGGGGCTGCGCGCCCAGGGCCTCGACGCGCCCCGGGTGTGGGTGGTGGTCGGGGATGCCGAGCTGGACGAGGGCAGCAACCACGAGGCGATCGCCTTCGCCGGGCCCGCCGGGCTGGACCGGCTGCACACCGTCGTGATCGACAACGCCTCCGCCAGTCACGCCCGGCCCGGCGGCATCGCCGCCCGTTTCGAGGCGGCCGGCTGGTCCGCCGTCACGGTCGACGGCCGTGACCACGAGGCGCTGTACGCCGCGTTCACCGCTCCGCACCCGGGCCGACCGCACTTGGTCGTGGCCCGGGTCGAGCCCAAGTCCGCCTGATCGTCCGCCGCTTCTGACACCTCCGGAAAGGCCCGAACCTCCATGGACACCATGCGTGACCGTCTCGCCCCCGTCGTCTCGCGCCTGCTCGACGAGGATCCGCGCGTCGCGGTCGTCCTCGCCGAGATCGGCAGGGACGCCTTCACCGAGGCGTGGCACCGGCACCCGGACCGGGTGGTCAACGTCGGCATCCGCGAGCAGCTGCTCGTCGGTGTGGCCGCGGGAATGGCCCTGACCGGGCTGCGGCCCGTCGTGCACACCTTCGCGAGCTTCCTCGTCGAGCGGCCCTTCGAGCAGGTCAAGCTGGATCTCGGCCATCAGGACGTCGGGGCGGTGCTGGTGAGCGCCGCCGCGTCCTTCGACTGGCCCGCGGGCGGGTACACCCACATGGCCCCCGGGGACGTGGCGCTGCTCGACACCCTCGACGGCTGGACCGTGCATGTGCCGGGGCATCCGGACGAGGCCGAGACCCTGCTGCGGCACGCCGTCGCCGCGGGCGACGACAAGGTGTACGTACGGCTGTCCGTGCAGGCCAACCGGGACGCGCTCCCGGTCGACGGGGAGCACTTCCGCGCCGTCCGCGAGGGCCGTTCGGGCGTGGTCGTCGCCGTCGGGCCCATGCTGGACGCGGTGCTCGCCGCCGTGGAGGGCCTGGACGTGATGGTGCTGTACGCGACGACCGTACGGCCCTTCGACGCGGCCGCTCTGCGCCGGGCCACGGCGACGGCCGGAGCCGACGTCGTGCTCGTCGAGCCGTACCTCGCGGGCACGTCGACCGCGGCGGCGAACGACGCCCTCGCCCACGTACCCCACCGGGTGCTGGGCCTCGGCGTGGGCCGCCGTGAGCTGCGGCGCTACGGCCGCGTGGAGGAACACGCCGCCGCGCACGGCCTCGACGCGCGGTCCCTGCGGGAGCGGATCGGCGGGTTCGTGGCGGGTGCGGGTGGCGGGGGTTCGTGAGGCGGGGCGGCAACTCACCTTTTCTCTGAGGCCGGTGGTCCACCCGTCAGCAGTGCCCGGTCAGCCGCGCTCGGTCTGCCGCGCCGGCTCACGCGAACCCGTCACCGTCGCCGGACCCGCCGTCGCCGGACCCGCCGTCGCCGAACCCGCCGTCGGTGGATCGACCCGCACCAGGTCCCGTATCGCCGGCACGGCGAGCAGCGCACCCGCGACCACGAAGCTCATCGCCCCGGCGACCAGCAGCACCTGGTCGGCGCCGAGCAGCCCGGCCGCCGGGCCGGCGAGGGCCTGGCCGACCGGCATCATCGCGAGGGAGCCGGCCACGTCGTACGCGTGGATGCGGTTGAGGACGTCGGGCGGGACCTGGGTCTGCACGCTGGTCGCCCACATCACGCCCCAGAAGGACATCCCGGCCCCGGCGACGGCGGCGCCGACGGCCATGGCCGGTATGCCGAGGCCGGCGCCCACCGTCGCCGGGAAGCCGACGAAGCCGAAGAGGGAGAGCGCGCCGGCGCGGAGCATACGGCGGGGACGCAGGCGCAGGGCGAGGAACCCGCCGACGACGGTGCCGGCGCCGAGGGCGGAGTTGATCAGGCCGTAGGCGCCCGGGCCGTACTCCTGCACCACCTCCGTCGCCACCAGCGGGACTGTCGGGCCCCACACCGCGATCATGTAGAGGCACCAGACGGCGATGACGGCCCACAGCCAGGTGCGCGATCTGAACTCCCGCCAGCCTTCGAAGAGATCGGCCCTGAAGGCGCTGCCGCCGCGTCCCGTCATGTGACTGCCCGGGGTGAGCGGCGGCAGGCGCATCAGCAGGAGACACAGGGCACTCACCGCGTACGTGGCCGCGTGGGCCACGAAGACGCCGCCGGGCGAGGCGAGTCCGACGAGTACGCCCGCCGCCGCGGGGCCGGCGAGCTGGGCGACGGACTCGGCGATGCGTATGGCGCCGTTCGCGCCCTGGACGTCGGCGGCGAGCCGGGGCACCGTGCTGGCGACGCCGGGCTGGAACACGGCACCCGCGACGCCGTTGACGAAGCCGATCGCGCAGATCTCCCAGAGCACCACGTGTCCGGAGTAGAAGAGCGCGGCGGCCAGGGCCTGGGTGCCGAGTCGCACCAGGTCGGCGCCGATCATCAGTCTGCGGGTGCTGAATCGGTCGGCGATGACCCCGCCGAAGACGACGAGACCGGCGAAGGCGGCGGCCGTCGAGGCCATGGCGAGGCCCACGGCACCCGCTCCGTACCCGTGCTGGAGCAGGCCCGCGGCGAGGGCGACGGGCAGCATGGTGTCGCCGAGCCGGGCGACGGCCCGGGCGGCGAAGAACAGCGCGAAGTCCCGCGACCAGAGCGACCGCGAGCCCTTCCGCGACGCCGCGCCCGTCGCCCCTGCCGTGCCCGTCATCCCTCAGCGCACCCCTCGCCCGCCGGCCCTGCCGGTCCCTCGTCCATCCGTGGGAGCCGAAGCCCCCTCCGCCCCGGCTCCCACGTTGGCTTCGGATCATGGCACGCGGCACTGACAACGCCCGAGGGGATTTCACTCCGCGGTCGGCAGCCCCAACTCCGGGTGGGCGTCGAGCAGTCGGGTCGGTGCCGCCTGGCGCCAGGAGTCGGCGAGGATGTCACGCAGCTCGTCCTCGTCCTCCACGGCGGCGAGGCGGGCCCGCACCCAGGCGAACTGCGCCTCGTGGTCGGCGATCCAGAACTTCTCCGGCTCGGCCAGCACCAGTTCGTCGCGCTCCTCCTTGGGGCAGCGCACGGCGAGGGAGGTCTCGTCCTCGGGCAGCGTGGCGAACATCTTCCCCGCGACCCGGAACGTGGGCATGCTCCAGGCGATCTTCTCCGTCGTGTCCGGCAGGGACAGGGCGATTCGGCGTACGTCTTCGGCGTCCGGCATGACAGGCACCGTAATGGCTCCCACTGACAATCACCTGGTGAGAGCCTCGACTCCGCCTCCTGAGCCCGCCCCCACGCGTTTGTAGTAGAGCGTCGTCGGCCGCAGCACCCCGGCCGGGTCGGCCGCGTAGTCGGGGATCACTCCGGCCCGCGTCCACCCGGCGGTCGTGTAGAGACGCTCGGCCGGGCTGTCGGTCTCCGTGTCGAGGTGGAGCAGGGTGACGCCCGCGGCGACGGCCGCCTCCTCGGCGGTCGCGAGCAGGCTGCGGCCGAGGCCCCGCCCGCGGGCGTCCCGGTGGACCATCAGCTTGACCAGCTCGGCGCGATGGCGGCTGTTGGGTCTGTCGGGGAAGGCCAGGCTGACGGTGCCGACCGTCCGGTCGCCGTCCCGTGCGACCCACACGGCGAGCTGCCGGGCAGCCACGCCCGCCGCCCGCTCCTTCCACCAGGACGCCGCCACCGCCGGGTCGAGCGGCGCGAGGAAGCCCACCGAGGCGCCGCCGTCCACGGTGTCGACCAGCAGGTCGGCCAACGCGTCGACACAGTCGAGCACTTGAGTGCCGTCCAGTCGGCACACGATCACGGCAGCACCACCGCCAGCGCGTATCGCACCCGCTCGGGGCCCGGGCAGCGGAACCGCGTCGGCCCCCACACCCGCAGCCGCAGGCAGTCACCGGCGTCGAGGTGGTGGTCGGTGTCCTGTGCCGTCACGTCGAGGACCCCTTCGAGGACCCAGATGTGCTGCTCCAGGCCGGGCACGGGCGGCCGGTCGTAGGCGATGTCGGCGCCCGGGGCGAGCCGCCCCTCGACGAGTTCGCCGCGCAGCCCGGAGTGCGGCGGGGACACGGAGCGTCGTACGAAGCCGGAGGCCCGGTCCTCCCACACCGGCTGGTCGGCGGCCCTGACCAGGAGCGCCGGCTCGGCTTCGACCTCGCTGAGCAGCTGGGACATCGTCCGCCCGTAGACACCGCACAGCCGGTTCAGCAGCGAGGCCGTGGGGCTGATCTCCGCCCGCTCGGCCCGGGACAGGGTCGACTTGCTCACCCCGCTGCGCTCCGCCAACTCCCCCAGTGACCAGCCGTGTTCGGCCCTCAGCTCGGCCAGACGGACGCCGAGCCGGGCGTCGACGGGGTCAGGTCCGATCTCCATCCCTTGTTTCATATTCGGGATTCTAGCCCGAATATGAAACAGACGAAACGGTTACTCCCGTCCCCCGAACGCCGCCAGCGTCCGTTCCAGCGCCGGCAGGGCCCGCACCACCCGTTTCGACCGGATCAGCAGGTCCCACGCGGGCTCGAACTTCTTCCAGCCGCCGGAGTACGCGAGGTGCCGCATCCGCTCGTGCGGTCCCGGCTGGGCCGCCGACCCCCGCCAGATGTTGGACCAGCGGTAGAAGTCGCGGTACGCCCGCCAGTAGCCGTCCTCCAGCTGGCGGGGGGTCATGTTCCTGGGCTCGTAGACGACATGCCGGGTGTCGTAGAGGTCCCAGTCGCGGTGCACGATGCGGTTCTCGGACTCCAGCTGCTTCCACAGTCCGGTCGACGGGTACGGCGTCATGATGTGGAAGGTCGCCGTCTCGATGCCCTGCGTCACGGCCCACTCCACGGTGCGGTCGAAGACGTCGGGACCGTCCTGGTCGAGCCCGAAGACGAAGCTGGCGTTGACCATGACCCCGGTGTCGTGCAGCCGCCGTACCGCCGCCGCGTAGTCCGTGCCGATGTTCTGGTTCTTGCGGCGCTCGGCGAGGTTCGCGTCGTTGACGGTCTCGAAGCCCACGAACAGGCTGCGCAGCCCGGCCTCCACCGCACGCTCCAACAGGTCCGGTTTCAGCACGGAGTTGACCGTGCCGGCCGCCTGCCACAGCCGCCCCATTCCCTTCATGCCCTCGAAAAGGGCCTCCGCGAACCGTCTGTTGCCGAGCAGATGGTCGTCGAGGAAGTAGAGGTGGCGGCCGGGCAGGCGGTCGATCTCGGCGAGGGCGTCGTCGACGGCCTGGGTGTAGAAGGACTTGCCGCCCTCGAAGAAGGCGTCCTTGTAGCAGAAGTCGCAGTGGTGCGGGCAACCGCGCGACACCACGATCGAGTTGGGCACGAGATAGAGGTGACGCTTGATCAGGTCCCTTCTGATGGGCGGCAGTCCGGCCAGGGTGCGCAGCGTCGAGTCGTAGCGCCGGGCGGGCACGCCGTCGCGGAAGTCCTTCAGGAACAGCGGCCAGACGTCCTCACCGGGGCCGGTGAAGATCGTGTCGGCGTGAGCGGCCGCCTCGTCGGGGAGCGAGGTGACGTGCAGGCCGCCCATGGCGACGTGGACGCCCCGGGCGCGGAAGTGGTCGGCTATCTCGTAGCTGCGGCGGGCCGAGGTGATGTACGGCTGGACGACCAGCAGGTCGGGGGTGTCGAGGGCTTCGAGGTCGAGGCGCTCCACGTGTTCGTCGTGGAGCGTGACCTCGTCGTCGGGGTCCAGGTAGCCGGCCAGGGTGGCGAGGCCGAGCGGCGGGAACAGCGAGTACTTGATGGGCCGGAACAGCGGGCTCGTCGCCTCGGTCAGGGCCGGAAGGATCATCGTCACACGCATGACAATCCAGACAGCGTTCGACCCGTGGCCGGTTCCCTACCCCTGGGCGGCTTCGCCGAGCGCGTCGAGGACCGGCCGGATCAGCGGGTGCTCCTCGGCTCCCCGACGGACGGCCGCGAAGACCCGGCGGGTGGGCGCGACACCGTCGACGGGCCGTACGACCACACCGGCGAGGTCCATGCCGATGAGCGCCGAGCGCGGTACGAGCGCCACGCCCGCGTCGGCGGAGGCCAGGGCCACGACCGCGCGGAAGTCGTCCGAGGAGTGTTCGAGGCGGGGCTGGAAGCCAGCGCTCTCGCAGGCGAGGACGACCACGTCGTGACAGGGGTTGCCGGGGTAGGGGCCGATCCACGGGTCCTTGGCCAGGTCGGCGAGGGGCACCTCGTCGGCGTCGGCGAGGCGGTGGGTGACGGGGACCACCGCATCGAAGGGCTCGGCGTAGAGCGGTACGTGGGTCAGCCGGGGGTCGTCGGCGGGCGGCGCCCCGCGGTACTCGACGGCCACGGCGACGTCGACCTGCCGGTCGAGGACCATCGGCAGGCTGGCGTCGCCCTCGGCGTCCTGGACGCGGAGGTGGATGCCGGGCGCCGACTGGGCGAGGCGGGCCACCGCGGGCGCCACGACCAGGGCGATGCCGGTGGCGAAGGAGGCGACGGTGACGGTGCCGGCGGCGCCCGAGCCGTAGGCGGCGAGCTCCGCCTCGGCCCGCTCCAGCTGGGCGAGGACCACGTGGGTGTGGCTGAGCAGGATCTCGCCGGCCGGGGTCAGCCGTACGCCCTTGGCGCCGCGCTCGACCAGCCGGTGGCCGGTCTCCTGCTCCAGGGCGGTCAGCTGCTGCGAGACCGCCGAGGGCGTGAGGTACAGCGCGGCGGCAGCCGCGGTCACCGTGCGGTGGTCGGCCACCGCACGGAGGATGTGGAGCCGCCGCGCTTCGATCATGCGAACGATTATCGCAATATGTCCGGGCTGCTCAGCTCTCCAGCTCCGCGCGGGACGCGACGAACGCGTCGACCGCCCGGTTCACGTCCTCGGTCGAGTGTGCCGCGGACAGCTGCACGCGGATGCGTGCCTGCCCCTGCGGCACCACCGGATACGAGAAGCCGATCACGTACACCCCGCGCTCCAGGAGCAGTTCCGCAAGGCGTGCCGCCTTCGCCGCGTCGCCGATCATCACGGGTGCGATGGCGTGGTCGCCGGGCAGGACGTCGAAGCCCTCCTCGGTCATCCGGCGGCGGAACAGGGCGGTGTTCTCGGCCAGCCGGATCCGCAGGTGGTCCGCCGATTCGAGCAGGTCGAGCACCTTCAGGGAGGCGGCGGCGATCACCGGGGCGAGCGTGTTGGAGAAGAGGTACGGCCGGGAGCGCTGGCGGAGCAGGGCGACGATCTCGGCGCGGGCGGCGACGTAACCGCCCGAGGCACCGCCGAGCGCCTTGCCGAGGGTGCCGGTGATGATGTCGACGCGGTCCATGACGCCGTGCAGCTCGGGCGTGCCGCGGCCGCCGGGGCCGACGAAGCCGACCGCATGGGAGTCGTCGACCATGACCATGGCGTCGTGGCGGTCGGCGAGGTCGCAGATCTCGCGCAGCGGGGCCACATATCCGTCCATCGAGAAGACGCCGTCCGTGACGATCAGCTTGCGCCGGGCCCCCGCTTCGGTGGCCTCCTTCAACTGCCGTTCCAGATCGGCCAGATCACGGTTGGCGTAGCGGAATCGGCGAGCCTTGGACAGGCGGATGCCGTCGATGATGGAGGCGTGGTTCAACGCGTCGGAGATCACCGCGTCCTCGGGGCCCAGCAGCGTTTCGAACACACCGCCGTTGGCGTCGAAGCAGGAGGAGTACAGGATCGTGTCCTCCTGGCCGAGGAAGGCGGACAGCCGCGCCTCCAGCTCCTTGTGCACCTCCTGCGTGCCGCAGATGAAGCGCACGGAGGCCATGCCGTAGCCCCAGCGGTCCAGTGCCTCGTGGGCGGCGGCGATCACCTCGGGGTGGTCGGCGAGGCCGAGGTAGTTGTTGGCGCAGAAGTTGAGCACCTCGCCGGGGCGGCCGCCCCCGGTGACGTTCACGGTCGCGGACTGCGGGCTGCCGATCACGCGCTCGGGCTTGTGCAGACCGGCGGTGCGGATCTCGTCGAGGGTGGCGCGGAGGTCGTCGCGCACGGAGTCGAACATGGGGAAACTCCTAAGAATCCGGGAAGAAGCCGGGAAGAATCCGGGAGGAAGCCGGGAAGAATCCGGGTGACTTACGCGGTCCAGTCGAGGATGACCTTGCCGCCGCGGCCGCTCGCCGCGTCGGCGAACGCCGCCTCGAAGTCGCGGTATCCGTACCGTCCGGTGATCACGGGGGCGAGGTCGAGGCCGCCCTCCAGGAGCACCGACATCGCGTACCAGGTCTCGAACATCTCACGGCCGTAGATGCCCTTGATCGTGATCATGGAGGTGACGATCCGGGCCCAGTCGACCGGGAACTCCGCGGCCGGCAGACCGAGCATCGCGATCCGGCCGCCGTGCGTCATGTTGGCGATCATGTCGCGCATGGCCTCGGGGCGGCCGGACATCTCCAGCCCGATGTCGAAGCCCTCGCGCAGGCCGAGTTCGCGCTGCCCGTCGGCGATGGCCGACTCGGCGACATTGAGCGCGAGGCTCACACCGATCTTGCGGGCCAGCTCCAGCCGCTCCTCGCTGACGTCGGTGATCACGACGTTCCGCGCCCCGGCGTGCCGGGCGACGGCGGCGGCCATCAGTCCGATCGGCCCGGCACCGGTGATCAGGACGTCCTCGCCGAGCAGTGGGAAGGACAACGCGGTGTGCACGGCGTTGCCGAACGGGTCGAAGATCGCGGCCACATCGAGGTCGACGGGGACGCGGTGCACCCACACATTGGCGGCGGGCAGGGCGACGTACTCGGCGAACGCCCCGTCGCGACCGACGCCGAGCCCGACTGTGGCCCGGCACAGGTGCCGCCGTCCGGCGAGGCAGTTGCGGCACCTGCCGCACACCAGGTGGCCCTCACCGCTGACCCGGTCGCCCGCCTTGAGGTCGGTGACGTCACGGCCGGTCCCGACGACCTCGCCGACGAACTCGTGCCCGAGCACGAGCGGCGTGCTGACCGCCTGCCGCGCCCAGCCGTCCCAGGACCGGATGTGCAGATCGGTGCCGCAGATACCGGTGCGCAGCACCTTGATCAGTACGTCCCCGGGTCCGACCACGGGCTCGGGCACGTCCATGAGCCACAGTCCCGGCTCCGCCTTCTCCTTGACCAACGCCTTCAACGCTACGGCTCCTGTGCGTGGGTCCCCGGCACCGGGCATACCGAAGCGGCCCGGTCCGGGGAGAGGGGTGGAATCGCGTAGCAATCTGCCGTACGGCGGCTCCCCGGTCCATCGAGGATTTCTTAAGCGGCGCCACAGCTCCGCTTCACGCCCGCCGCCCCGCTCGAAGCAGCGGCCAGTTCCCCCATCCAACGGGGGCACCTCTCGTACGACACCTCACGCGCGCAGCGACTCGGTGGCCCCGAATCCGGCCGCCACCGCCGTCCGGCGCAGCCGTGTCCCGCACCGCACGGCCCTCGTGCGACACTCGGCCCCGGAACGGCGGCCCGCACCACCCGTGGGCGACAGCCCCGGGCGGACCGGGCCTGACGTCGCCGCCCCGAGTCGGCCGACACATAGGGAGCCACCCCATGACCACAGCGCGGGACCTGTTGATCGTCACCATGGACGTGGAGACGGACCGTCCCGTCGAGCAGGGCGATCTGTCACTCGCCCTCGCGGGCGCCGAACTCGTCGACCTCCTCGGAGCGAGCGCCCTCACCCTGGACGGCGACCGGATCGTGCCGGGTTCGCAACCGGCGACGGGCGACCGTCTGCTGGACGAGGCCGCGGCGTCGGTCGTCCGGCAGGAGCCGTACGAGTCGGCCGAGGAGTGGCTGTGGCGGCGGGGCCGTGGACTGTCCGCGGCCTATCTCGCCCAGTTGGAGACGGAAGGACTGATCAGCCGCGAACGCGGTCGCCTGCTTCCCGTCCGCACCGGCCGCAAGACGCTGGTCGATTCGCCGGACCGGCGCCGCGCCGAGGACCGCCGGGTGTCGGACGAACCCGTGCTCGCCGCCCTGACGGCCGCCCTCGGGATCCGCGACGAACCGGCCGAAGGCTTTCCCGAGCTCACCGACGAGGCGGTCGTGACCGTGCTGGCCACGGTCGGTGACGCGCTGACGGAACTGGACGGCGTGCGGCAGCGGCGGACCGTCGAGGACGCGGCCTTCGACAACATCTGGCGAGGACTGTGAGGCCGGACATCCCCCGGTGGAGAAGCCCGTCCCCCAGGAGCCCTAGGAGAGAAGCCCGTCGGCCTCCCGCCGCTCCAGCCGGCCCACCAGGTCCGCCGCCGTCCACTTGATGGCCTCCAGGCCGGCCTTCCCCCAGGCCCGCGGCTCGATGTCGGCCACGCACACAGTGCCCAGCACTATCCCCGTGGTGTCGATGAGGGGCGCCCCGAGATAGGAACGGATCCCGAACTCGTCAACGACCGGGTTGCCGGCGAACCGCGGATAGTCGCGCACGTCCTCCAGCACCAGCGCCTTGCGCCGGACGACGACATGGGGGCAGAAACCGTGGTCACGCTCCATGGAGCGGCCGATCTCCGGCTTCGCCTCTTCGTCGGTGTTCGCACGAGGTCGGACGTCCGGAACGCGCAGGCCCGCGAAGAACTGCCGGTGCTCGTCGATGAAGTTGACCATGGCGTACGCCGCTCCGGTGCGCTCTGCCAGATGATCCGCGAAGGCGTCGAGCGCGGGCTCCGGATGCTCTCCCAGCCCCAGTCGGCGCAGCCGTCGCACACGGGCGGGCGCCTCCTTGTCCTCGGGGGTGAGCAGCAGTCGACCGGCCGGGCGGGGCAGGTCGTAGCTCATGGGCGGGCTCCGTCGCTGTGGACGTACGTCATATGCGGCTCCGTTGCGGGGTGTGCGGGGGTCACATGTGGGCGCCGTGGCTCGGCGCGATGGCCGGGCTGTGGGCGATGAGGTGCCGTACGAGGGTGAGCAGGGTCTGCACCCCCGAGCTGGAGATCCGGGCGTCGCAGCGGACAACGGGGATCTGCGGGTCGAGATCGATGGCGGCTCGGACCTCCTCGGGGTCGTAGCGGTACGATCCGTCGAACTCGTTGATCGCGACGATGAACCCGAGGCCGCGCTGTTCGAAGAAGTCCACGGCGGCGAAGCAGTCCTCCAGGCGCCGGGTGTCGGCGAGGATGACCGCGCCGAGGGCGCCCTCGGAGAGCTCGTCCCACATGAACCAGAACCGCTCCTGTCCGGGGGTGCCGAACAGGTACAGGACGTGTTCCGGGTCGAGGGTGATGCGGCCGAAGTCCATGGCCACCGTCGTCTCGACCTTGTTCTCGATGCCGTCGAGGCTGTCGGTCGCGGCGCTGACCGTGGTGAGCAGTTCCTCCGTGCTCAGGGGCGCGATCTCGCTGACCGCGCCCACGAAGGTCGTCTTGCCTGCTCCGAACCCTCCCGCCACCAGGATCTTCAGTGCGGTGGGGAAGGGGTCAGAGCTGTCGTCGTAGTCCATCGAGCACTGCCTCCAGAAGGGCCCGGTCTGTCGGGTTGTGGGTGAACTCGGGGGGCTTGGTGGTCAGCGCCCCGCAGTCGACGAGGTCCGACAGCAGCACCTTGGTGACCACCGCCGGCAGCTTCAGATGGGCGGCGACCTCGGCGACCGAGACGGGCGCGCGGCACATGTCGAGCACCTGCGCGTGCTCGGGGCCGAGGTAGCCGAGGGGGGTGGCTCCGGTGGCCATCACATGCGACAGCAGGTCGAGCGCGATGGTGGGCCGGGTACGGCCGTTGCTGACCGTGAAGGGGCGCACCAGCCGTCCGGCCGCGTCGTCGAGCCAGGGCCCGTCGCCGGCCGCCGTCACGCTCAAGGCCTCAGCGCCGACGGTTCGACGGCGTGCTGCCGAGGAGCGGTCACCAGGTAGGGGCGGACGCTCTTGACCAGCATCGCCATCTCGTAGCCGAGCACCGCAGCGTCGGCCTCGCGGCCGGCCAGCACGGCGAGACAGGTGCCGGATCCCGCGGTGGTCACGAACAGCAGGGTCGCGTCGAGTTCGACGACGACCTGGCGGACGTCACCGCCGTCGCCGAAGCGGACGCCGGCGCTGCGGCCGAGGGAGTAGAGGCCGGAGGCCAGGGCGGCCATGTGGTCGGCGCTGTCGGGGTCGAGGCCATGGACCGACTTCACCAGCCCGTCGCAGGAGAGGAGAACCGCACTGGTGGTGTGCGGTACGCGCTGCACGAGGCCGCTCATCAGCCAGTCGAGATCGGATGCATGGCCGGTCGGCGCTTCGCTCGCCATGGTGGATCGACTCCTTGAGGTACGAAGGTCTGCGGGAGCGCTGGGGGGTGGGGTGAATGCGGGGATGGTCATCCGGCGGGTGCGCTCCCGTCGTGCCGGGTGGTGTGGTCGAGGTCGAGGCCGGGTGCGGACCCGGCGTCCCGCGGGCCACGTAGGCCGTGCGACCCGGGTCCGTGCGCAGGGCGCGCCTCGGTTATGTGGGACGGATCCATGGGCCGTACGTCCATGGAGGGCGGAGCGGCCATGTCGGTGACGTCCGTGTGGCCGAGGTCCAGGGGCGCGCGGGGCACCGCCCCCGTCCCGGGAAGCGGCACAGGCGTGTGGACGGGGTCCATGGGGGGCGGCTCCATGTGGGGCGACTCCATGTGGGTCCGCTCCATGCCGGTCCGCTCCATGCCGGTCCGCTCCATGTGCGCGGCCTCCATGTGCGCGGGCGTCGTGTGCGCGGGCTCCACGGTGGCCGAGCCCAAGCTGGTCGACCCCATGGGCGACGCCGTGGGCGGTGTGCTCGGGTCGCCGGACACCGCCTCCAGGTGCTGCTGGGCCTCGGCCAGGCCGATGCCCCGCTGGAAGGCCGCCATCAGGCCCGGGTCGTGTCCGGCCAGGTACTCCGATTCCTGGCGGGGCGCCGGCCCGTCGCGCAGTTGGGGCGCGATGTGCTCCTGCGCCCGGCGCCGGGGCAGTTGAGGCTTGCCCATGGTGCCGCGCACGGCGCCGTTGCGCGGGGTGGGCGGCGTGGCTGTGTGCTCCGCGACGAGGTGCCGGTGGTCGGGCCGGACGCCGGGTACGGCCTCCGCCGGGGTGGGCCGATCCTCGCGGGCCCCGCGCACGGGCAGCGGCGGCGCCGGTGCACCGCCGTTCTTCATGGGCGGCGCGGTCTCCCCTTGTCGGGGCCGCGGCGTCTCCCGTTGCTGAGGGCGCGGCGGGGCCGGCGGCGCGATCGGGGCGCCCGGCGTGATCCGGTGCCCTGCCTCGGGCGGCGCGGGCCGCTGATGCTGCTGCGGCCGCGGCACGGACGGCCCGGCCCCGCCCGCCGGGGCGTCCGGCGGGCGCGGTACGGCTCCAGGGGCGCCCGGTGTCGTGCCCAGCAGCGCCTGCGGCACCACGAGGACGGCCTGGACACCGCCGTAGATGTTGGTCTGCAGCCGGACGTGGATGCCGTGCCGCTTGGCGAGTTGCGAGACGACGAACAGCCCGATGCGGCCGTCGGCCAGCAGGCTGGCCACGTTGACCTGATCCGGGTCGGCGAGCAGGGCGTTCATCCGGCTCTGCTCGCCGACGGGCATGCCGAGCCCTCGGTCCTCGACCTCGACGGCGAGCCCCGAGGTGACGAGGTTGGCGCGCAGCAGCACCTGGGTGTGCGGGGCGGAGAACACCGTGGCGTTCTCGACGAGTTCGGCCAGCAGGTGGATCACGTCGGCGACGGCGTGACCGCGCAGCGTGCCGTCGATCGGCGGCACGAGTTTGACCCGCGAGTACTGCTCGACCTCGGCGATGGCCGAGCGCAGCACCTCGGTCATGGAGACCGGGTTGCTCCACTGACGGCGGGAGACGGCCCCGCCGAGCACGGCGAGGTTCTCGGCGTGGCGGCGGATGCGGGTGGCGAGGTGGTCGACGTGGAAGAGGCCCTTGAGGAGATCGGGGTCCTCGATCTCGTTCTCCAGCTCGTCCAGGATCGAGATCTCGCGGTGCACCAGCGACTGCAGGCGCCGGGCGAGGTTGAGGAAGACCTCGAGTTTCTGTTCGCTGCCCGCCTGGCTGGAGAGCTGCGCGGCCTGCACGACGGCGGTGACGGCGCCGTCGTGGGCCCGGGTGAGGTCGGTGGCAAGCAGCTCGAAGTCGTCGGCGTCCTCGGGCGGTCCGCTGCGCGGCTTGCGCTGCGGCGGTCCCTCACCCCGGCGCAAGGCCTCGACCAGCGCCCGCAGGTCGGCCTCGCCGCGCGCGCTGCTGCGCCGCAGGGCACCGATGCGCTCGCTCACCGAGTGGGCGGCGCGGTCGGCGGCCACGGCGGAGATCAGGATGCCCGCGCAGGTCACCGAGACGGCCCCGGCGAGCACGCACCACAGGGTCAGGCTGGGCCGGGCACCGGTGGAGCGGACGGTGAACAGGACGGCGGCGCAGGCGCTGAGGGCGACGGCGACGGGCGGCAGCACGGCAAGACGCAGCAACTGGGACCGTATGTGGATGTCGGGCACCACGGGAACGGCTCGGGCGGCCGGCCGGCCGTGCCGCCCGCCCTCACGGCGGTCTGCGCGGGCGGCCGGGGCGCGGAGGTGAGACATCGGTGTCCTCGTCGTACTGGTCCGTCGGGCCTGATTGCCCTGCTGCTGCACATGTCGGGGGCGTACGCGGGCACGCGCATGCGGGTGTCGATCGACAGAACCGAACGTTCCAGCCCTGCGTCGCCCGACGGACACTGACAGTAGTCGGCAACGCATCATGTGCGGTGGGCAGTTGACAAACTCCCACGGACAGCATCCCGCTCTGGTATGAGGCCTCGTACGACAGACCGATAACCACCTCCTCGGCCCGTCCTCATCAAGACCAGAGTCGATCGACACTGGTCAGGGCCGGTCACAAACGGACTGCGGGGTCGAGGTGTCCCTCCCCTCGACCGAAGCCGCGTGCGTCGACCGACGGTCTCCCTCGATCCGGGAATCGACCGAGCAGGGCCGCGTGAGCACCCCCAGGAGCTTCACGCTCCGTAGCGAATGAGCCGTCCGCGAGGCACTTCTCGTCGTGGATGTGCCCAGACGCAATTGTGGGCGAACGCGCCACTTCGCGACCGGGCAGGCACGGAATGTCGATCACCTCGCGTCCGGCGAAGTCGCCTGCCCCTGCCCTCGGTTGACCGCACACCGAAGCCGGACCTGCCAACAGGCCACTGGTACCGCTGTGTTCGCTCCCTCCCGCGAACCCTGGAACGACGGCAGCGGTGTCACCTTCGCCGATGAGCACGCGCCCCGCAGGTGGCCCAGTCGCCGGTGGGCACGGCGCAGCCGCCGCGTCTCCACGCGACTCGGCAACCTGCACTGTGCAGACCAGCCGCCCGTCCCGAAGGGCCCGGGCCCCGTACGGGAGGGCCCCGCCTCACGCGCCGGCTCGCCCTGCACCGGGCCCTGCTCAGCCCCTGCGCAGACCGGCCACCCACTCCAAGGGGACCCAGGCCCCCGTGGCGAACGGCCCCGCCTCACGCGCCGGCTCGCCCTTCACCCGGCCTGCTCAGCCCCTGGGCCGAGTAGGCCGCGATGTCATCCAGTGACCAGGCCCCGCCCATCCCGACCAACCGGGCCTACCCGCCCTCGGCGGGCAAGCCGCAGCAGCCATATGTCGGCGCGAGCCGCCCGCGGCTGTCCCGCCCCCGCCCCTCAGCCCGCCGGAACAGCCTCCGGCTCACCGCTCCCGTCACCCGTGCCCTCCGGCACTTCACCGGTCGTACCGGCCTGCTCCCGGGCGGCCGAGTCGGCCGAGGTCTTGATCGCCGCCTCGGTCAGCACGTCGGCTGCGGGCCAGCCGCCCGCTGGTTGGGTGGCCACACTCCGCCACCACGGCTCGGTCGGCACGGTCTCGGCCGTGGGCTCGAAGGGCTCGCCGGGCCGGGGCAGGGCGATCGGGGCCTGCACCCCGCGGGCGGACGCGACGGTGCCCTCGCCGGGATCGGCCCACGCGTGCATGGCGAGGTTGAAGGTGGCCCAGTGGATCGGAAGGAACACGCCGTGCGGCCGGCCGCCCTGGAGGTCGAGGTGGGCGCGCATCCCCTCCTCGGGGGTCATGTGGATGTCCGGCCAGTACTCGCTGTACGCGCCGATCTGGATCATCGTGGCGTCGAAGGGGCCGTGCTCGGCGCCGATGTCCCGGAAGCCGTCGAAGTACCCGGTGTCGCCGCTGTGGTAGATCCGGTGCTCGTCGCCGGCGACGACCCAGGAGGCCCACAGCGTGTGCTGGGTGTTGCGCAGACCGCGGCCGCAGAAGTGGCGGGCCGGGGTGGCCGTCAGGGTGAGGCCGCCGACCTTCGTCGCCTCGTTCCAGTCCAGTTCACGCAGCCGGTCGGCGGACACCCCCCAGTGCTCCAGGTGGGCACCGACCCCCAGCGGCACGGCGAAGAGCGTGTCGGTGCCGGCCAGTGCCTTGATCGTGGGCATGTCGAGGTGGTCGTAGTGGTCGTGGGAGATCACGACCACGTCGACCGGGCCGAGCGCGGCCAGCGGCAGGGGCACGGGGTGCAGTCGCTTGGGGCCGGCGAAGGGGAACGGGGAGCAGCGCTCGCCCCAGACGGGATCGAAGAGCACCCGCTGCCCGTCGATCTCCGCGAGCACGCTGGAGTGCCCCATCCACGTCAGCCGCAGCCCCGTGGCCGGGGGCCTGGCGATGTCGGCGAGCGTGGTGGCGTGCACCGGCACGGTGCCCTTCGGGGCGCGGCGGGGGCGCTCGTCCTTGTCGAAGTAGCCCTTCGCGAGCTCCACCGGCGAAGCGGAGGGCCGGGTGCTTGCGGTGCCTCCGGGATTCTGGAAGACCCCGTCCTTGAAGTGGGGCGATCTGCGGATGCGCGCCAGGCGCTCACCGCTCGGGTCCGCACCGAAGGCCGCGGGCCGCAGCGCGCGAAGCCCGGAGCTCGGGGAACGGAAACCGGTCACGGTGTACCTCCAAGGTGGAGTCGGTGAGGCCTTCCATTATGGGCACCCCCTCTGACAGCCGGATTACCACCACCGGTCCATTGTGTGCGTTGACAGGACACGGCCATCCTTCGGATACTGACTCACCGTTCAGTTGAGGAGACCGCATGACCGCCCCGCTGATGTCGCTCACCTGGACCGACCACCTCACCGGCCGCCAGGGCTTCCTGGTCGTCGACCGGCTGGTGCGCGGCGTCTCCAGCGGCGGGCTGCGCATGCGCGCGGGCTGCACCCTGGACGAAGTCACCGGACTCGCCCGCGGCATGACGATGAAGGAGGCCCTGCACTACAACCCCGAGGGCCGCTACATCCCCCTCGGCGGCGCCAAGGGCGGCATCGACTGCGATCCCCGGGAGCCGGGTGCGTACGACCTGCTGGTCCGCTATCTGCGAGCCATGCGACCGTACGTCGAGAGCCTGTGGACCACCGGCGAGGATCTCGGCCTCACCCAGGACCTGGTGGACCGGGCGGCCTCGGAGGCGGGGCTCGTCTCCTCCGTCCAGGCGGTGTATCCGCTGCTCGACGACGAGGCCGCGGCCCGGCGGCGGCTCGCGGACGCCTTCGCGGTCGAGGTGGACGGCATCGGCCTCGACGAACTGGTCGGCGGCTGCGGGGTGGCGGAGTCGGTGCTCACGGCCCTGGACCGGGCCGGGGTGGCGTATGCGGGAACGCGGGTCGCGGTGCAGGGCCTGGGCACCATGGGCGGGGCCAGCGCGCGCTTCCTCACGCGCGCGGGGCTCACGGTCGTGGCCGTCGCCGACATCAAGGGAACCATCGCCAATCCGGCGGGCCTCGACGTCGAGGCCCTGCTCGCGGCGCGGGACGCCTACGGCACGGTGGACCGGTCCGTCCTGCGCCCCGGCGACCGTGAACTGCCGGGCGACGCCTGGCTGTGCGCCGGCGCGCAGGTGCTGGTGCCCGCGGCGGTCTCGTACGCGATCGACACCACCAACCAGGAGCTGGTCACGGCCCGCTGGATCGTCGAGGCGGCCAATATGCCCGTCCTCCCTGAGGCGGAGGAACTGCTGTCCGCGCGCGGGGTGACCGTTCTGCCGGACGTGGTCGTCAACTCAGGAACGAACGCCTGGTGGTGGTGGACGCTCTTCGGTGACATCGACGCCGACGCGGCCTCGGCGTTCGCCCACACACGCCGCTCGATGCGTGCCCTGGTCGAGCAGATGCTGGCCCGTGCGGAGCGGGACGGCACGACCCCGCGGGCGGCCGCGCACGCCATCGTCGCGGACCGGCTGCCGGTGATCGCCGAGCGGTTCGGCTGGTACCGGTAGCGAGGTGCCCGCCCCTCGGCGCGAACGGTCGTTTCAGGTGCGCTACCAGGTCGCGGGCGGTTCGGCCGGTAAACGACCTCTCTCCGGCAGCGCACAGAGCCACGGATTAGGGTGACGGCGTGGCGAGAGTGCGGTTGAGCGTGGCCGAGCGGCGCGAGGAGCTGCTGCGGGCCGCCATCGAGCAGATCGAGGCGCGGGGCGTGGCGGCGGTCAGGATCGCCGACGTGGCCTCGGTCCTCGGTGTGAGCAACGCGCTGGTGCTGTATCACTTCTCCACGAAGGAGAAGCTGGTCGCCGCCGCTTTCACGTACGCGGCCGAGGACGACCTCGCCCATCTGTCCAAACTGCTCGCCCGCCGCACCACCGCACTGCGCCGGCTGCGGGCGGCCGTGCGCTGGTACGCCCCGACGGGCCAGGCCAAGGGCTGGCGGCTGTGGATCGAGGGCTGGGCGGCCGCGCTGCGCGAGCCCGCGCTCCAGGAGGTCACCCGCGACCTCGACCGCCGGTGGAAGGCGGCCCTCGCCGAGGTGATCGCCGAGGGTGTGGCCGCGGGCGAGTTCCCCTGCCCGGACCCGAGCGGCACGGCCCTGCGCCTCACGGCCCTGCTGGACGGGCTCGCCGTACAGCTCACGTCGTACCCGGGCGCGGTGTCGCGGTCCCGGGCGCAGGAGTGGGTGGACGAGGCGCTGGCCCGGGAACTGGGGCTGACGCGGGAGGCGTTGACCACGTAGGGGCGCCGAGCCCCCTGCCCCGCACGAGCCCACCGCGGGCCACAAGGCGAGTGCCCGGTGCGTGCCGCCCGTAGGCCGGCCCGCACCGGGCACCCAAACCCCCGCGCCTCCGCAGATCTTCCGCAGACCTTCAAGCCACCGAAGCGATCCGCGTCTTGATGTCGACCGGCGACAGCGTGCCCTTGGCGGTCACGTGGTCGCCCGACGACTCCCCGCGCAGCCGGCGGCCGATCCACGGCACCAGGTACTCGCGCGCCCAGTGCACGTCGTCCCGCCGGACCTCCAGCGTGCCGCGCGGCGGCAGCGGCGGCCAGGGCTGCTCCGGGTCGGCCGGGATCTCCAGTCCGAGGACCTGGCCCGCACGCAGCGCCACGCGCGTGTGCCCGTCCGCCGACAGGTGGAGCCGGTCGCCGTCCCAGGCCCGCCGGTCCTGAATGCTCTTCAGGGACCACAGGTCGAGCACCGGACAGCCGTGGCGGTCGGCGATGGCCCGCACGTGTCCGTTGTAGGTGGCGATCTTGCCGCGCAGACGCTTGAGCACGGGCACGCCACGGGTGTCGAATCCGGTCGTCACCATCACCGTGCCGGCGACTGCGGTGAGCCGCACCACCGCCTGCTCGAAACGCTCGGCGACCTCGTCGGGGTCGGTGCCGGGCCGCAGGATGTCATTGCCGCCGGCGCAGAAGGAGACCAGGTCGGGGGCGAGTTCGAGAGCCTGCGGAAGCTGGTCCTCCACGACCTGGTCGAGAAGTTTCCCGCGCACGGCGAGGTTGGTGTAGTCGAAGTCGCCCTCGGGCCGCCGGTCCGCGAGCAGTACCGCGAACCGGTCGGCCCAGCCGACGAGCGACCCGTCGGGACCGGGGTCGCCGACGCCCTCGGTGAAGCTGTCCCCCACCGCCACGTACGACCCGATCACTGATCTGATGTCATTCTTCGAATCGTCTGCCACGTCGGCCCATGATTCCCCTTCGGATGTGAGCTACGCGACCGTAGGAAAGGGTTGACGTGCGGTGAGATAAGCCACTCTTCAAGGATTGGTCAAACCAGGAATAGCCCTCTTCTCAGCGCTGTTGAGGCGGCAACTGCCACACCCGGAATCCACTGATCCGGAAATGGCTCCAAGTGGTCCGGAAGCCGAAGTGCCCGCTCGTATACGGCTGAGGATCGCTGTAGTCGAAGACGAGCCGCCCGTTGTCCCACCACCGGACTCCCGAGCCGTCGGAGACGATCCGGACCCGGTTCGGTTCGTTCGCCACGAGCAGCGGCTCGGTGTAGTCGTACACCAGCGGCCGGACGCCCGCCTCACCGACGTAACGGCGCAGCCTGGTCGTCGTGTTGGTGTTGGCGCCGTAGCCGACGTAGTACGTCTTGAGGTGGTCGTACTCCGCCAGCGCCCCGCTCCGCCGGGTGGCGAAGAGGTCGTCGGGGGAACGGACGTCGACGGCGTTCCAGAAGTTGTTGAGGTCGGAGACCCGGTCGTTGACCCCGCCCGCCGACACCGGCGTGGCGGTGTACTCCAGGACGTACGGCCCTTCGAGCCGCTTCTTGAACCAGACCGTCGCGCCGGCGGGCACGTCGACCTCCAGGGTCCCGCGGGAGGCGGTGACAGTGCCGCCCTTCTCGAGTTCCACCGCCCACTGGCCGAGCCCGTGACGGAAGTCGTCGTGGGCGATCAGCCGGCGGTGGCGGGGCGTGGCGCTCGCGTCGGTCGCGGGGGCGAGGGCGGCCAGGGCGGCGCCTGCGGCCAGGGCTCCGAATGCTCTACGCGTGCTCGTCACGGGAGACGGCTCCTTCCGGGAGGGCGATCGAGGCTGTTGCGTCCCCACTCTCCCGCCCCTGGCGACGCCCTGGGCACGCTTGCCACAAAACCGCAATGAAGCGATCACCATGAACGAGCACAGATCGACACACCGAAGGCCGGACCCGGGGATCGGGATCCGGCCTTCGGCAGCGTGTCGGACAAGCAGTCGGGGAATCAGCCGACGGAGACGCCCTTCGTGCGGAGGTAGGCGACCGGGTCCACGTCCGAGCCGTAGTCCGGCGAGGTGCGGATCTCGAAGTGCAGGTGCGGACCGGTCACGTTGCCGGTCGCGCCCGAGAGACCGACCTGCTGGCCGGCCGTCACGGACTGGCCGTTCGAGACGGAGAGCGAGGACAGGTGGGCGTACTGCGCGTAGTAGCCGTCGGCGAGCTTGACGACGACCTGGTTGCCGTACGCCCCGCCCCAGCCCGCGGAGACGACGGTGCCCGCGCCCACAGCCTTGAGAGAGGTGCCGGTGGGGACGCTGAAGTCGACGCCGGTGTGGTAGCCGCTGGACCACATGCTGCCCGCCGTGCGGTAGGCGGTCCCGACGGCGGCACCGCTCACCGGGGCGGTGAAGCCACTGGCGGTGTCGGCGCTCTGGGGGGCCGCCTCGGTCTTCGAGGAGGAGGACCCGGAGGAGGACGACTTCGACGATACGGACGAATCCGACGAAGAAGACGACTTGGATGAAGACGATGAAGGAGACGAAGAGGACGAAGAGCCCGAGGGTGACGAGGACTTGGGCGTGCTCGTCGTGGCCTTCTTGCCGATCGAGAGCTTGAGACCGGGGTGGATCAGCGACGGGTCGGCGCCGACGGCCTCGCGGTTGTCGGAGTAGAGCTTCTTCCAGCCACCGCTGACATTCTGCTCGTCCGCGATCTTCGCGAGATAGTCACCGGCCCGCACGGAGTAGGTCTTCGCGCCCGAGGCTTTCACGGAGGCCGTCTTTTCGGCCGTCGCCTTTTCGGCCACGTTCTTCACGGTGGCCGGAACGGACGACTGAACGGCCTTTTCCGAGACGGACTGCGGGGTGGCGGCGTTGGCGCCGGTGGCCCCGAGAAGCGGAAGAGCAAGTGCGGCGCCGCCGGTTCCGGCGACGGCGATGGATCGGGTGAAGCGCTGGGTCTTCGGTCGGCGGTGCTTACCCTTGGCGGGCATGGCGAATTCCTCTCCGGCGCCTGCGAGGTGAGCTGTCGGGTGCGGACTGGAGATGCCCGGCCGTACCGAAGTACGGCTTAACCCCTAGCCGTTCCGGAGACCGGAACAGGCGGTTCTACCTGTGGGTCCCCCGCTCCTGCCATGGACGGGTGATTGGTGTGCGGGCTCCGGGCGGCGGCAGGATTGGGCGTCCGTCCGGATCGGTGGTGAACGTAAGCGACCAAGACGCAAAGGGACAAGTAAGTGGTTGCCCGTGAATGTGTTTCTGTTTGGTACCTGAGGGAATTCCCGGTCACCCTCCGTGCTTTCAGGAGGCTCTCTTTGACCAAACACCCTTGAAAACCGCATTGATTACGTGAGCATGACGGGCGACGCACGGTCACGAATATGACGCTCCTCACGTGGCACACGCACAGGCCCCTTTGTTCCAGACGGAGTTGGAACGAAGGGGCCAATTCAGACAGAAGCCCTAGATGCGACGCAGTCGGATAACCGACGCATCGAGGTCACCGCGCAGCCCCGTCCGCAGTCCGTGATGCAGCAGTACGGCACCTCGATGAACTTCGCCCGTTTCGAGGCATTCGTACGCTGCTGTCGGGTCGAGGCCGCGCAGCCGCAGCACCGGCACCGGCTCGCCGTGATGTTGCGCCTGGAGCCAGGCGAGGACGACGGCCTCGCCACCGAGCACGTACTGCACCGCACTCAGTCCGCCCTCCGGGGGCCGCAGCCGGTAGAGGTCGCCGCGCTGCACGAGGGGCCGGATCTCCTTGTAGCGATCCACCCAGTCGCGGGCCTCGGCCAGCTCCTCCTCGGTCCACTCGGCGAGGTCGCCCCCGACGCCGAGCACCCCGGCCATCGCGCTCACGAAGCGGAACCGCAGGGAGCTTGCCCGGCCGTTGAGCTGGGTGTTGGGGCTGTCGGTGACCCAGGCGGCCATGACCCGGGCGGGGTGGATCTGGCTGAAACCGTGCTGGATGGCGAGCCGGTCGAGCGGGTCGGTGTTGTCCGAGGTCCACACCTGGTCCGTACGGCTCATCACGCCGAGGTCGATCCGGCCGCCGCCGCCCGAGCAGGACTCGAAGGCGACGCCCGGGTGTGCCGCCCGCAGCCGGTCCAACAGGCGGTACAGGGCGTGCACGTGGTCGACCCACAGGCGCTGCGGGTCGGCCTCCCCGGGCCAGCCCGCGTCGGTGAAGCAGCGGTTGAAGTCCCACTTCACGTAGTCGATCGGGGCGCTGGAGAGGAGTTCGTGGAGCTGCCCCCAGAGGTACTCCTGGACGTCCTCGCGAGCGAGGTTCAGTACGAGTTGATTGCGCAGTTCCGTCCGCTTTCGCCCCGTCTGGTGCTGGACCCAGTCCGGATGGGCCCGGTACAGCTCGCTGTCCGCGTTGACCATCTCCGGTTCCACCCAGATCCCGAACTTCATACCGAGGGCGTGGACGTAGTCACCGAGCGGCTTGAGGCCGCCGGGGAAGCGGTCCGGGTTGGGCTTCCAGTCGCCGAGCCCGGCGCGGTCGCTGGTGCGGGCCCCGAACCAGCCGTCGTCCACGACGAACAGCTCGACGCCGATCGCCGCGGCCCGCCGCGCGAGCACCCCCTGCTGCTCCTCGGAGATGTCGAACTCCGTGGCCTCCCAGGAGTTGAACAGCACCGGCCGGTCCTGGTCCGCGTCCGGGATGACGTACGCGCGCTGGTAGGCGTGCCAGGCGCGGCTCGCCCCGCCGAAGCCGCCGTCGCTCCACAGGCCGGCGAAGACGGGCGTCGTGAAGGACTCCCCCGCCGCCAGCCGCAGCAGCCCGGAGTCGTCGTACCCGGCCCCGCCGGTGATCTGCACACGCGCGTCCGGGAGTTGGGCCACGGCGATGCGCCAGGACCCGGACCAGCCGAGGGCGCAGCCGAAGACCTCGCCGCGCTCCTCGGTCGCGTCCGTGTCGAGGGCGACCCAGGGCAGGTGCTGGTGCCCGGTGTGGCCGCGGCGGCTGCCGATGACCTTCTCACCGTAGGTGAGGGAAGAGCGCACGAGCCGGGACTCCGCGGCCCAGCGGCCGTGCAGCTGGGACAGCCGCCAGCCGTCACGGTCGGGCAGGGTCCAGGTGGCGGAGTCGGCGCGCAGGAGTTCCACGGCGGCGGGCCCGTCGTTGTCCAGGGTCACCCACCGTTCGAGGACGTCGCCCCGCATCCGGTAGTGCAGCGTGATCGCCAGCCCGCCGTCGCGGAACCGCAGCCGCAGCTCGTCGTCCTCGGTCTCGTGCGCCTCGAAGCTCCACTCGGTGCCGCGCCCCTCCGACGTGCGCACCGACAGGGCGGGCCGGACGAAGCGGGCGCCGCCCTCGACGGGGTACTCCTCGCGGCCGTCGAGCGGGGACTCGAAGGGCCAGTAGTCGGGCAGCGGGCGTACGGCGAGGGCCTCGGCGTCGACGAGGGCGATGCGCGGCCCCCAGTGGAGGTGCAGGAGCTCGTCGTCGGCGGTGAGGTGAAGGGCGTAACTGCTGGTCGGTCCGGACAGAAGCCACGTGCGGCCGTTCTCGGCGATCTCCGGCATGCGTCCCTCACGGATTCGAACAAGCGCGAACAGGTCCACTCAAGCACCAACATCATCAAGGGCGGTGAGCCCTCGGTGCAACGCCTGTGGACAACTCGTTGCCCCAGGAACGCATGTCGTATCGTCGAGGGCGTGCCCGTCGTCGAGCCGCGGCGGCGGGACCGAGTGGGGGGAGCCCTAGTGACGCAGCAGGTCCCGTCGACCGAGCCCGAGCTGGCCGCCGTGCGCAACTTCCGGGACGTGGGCGGACTGCCGACAGTGGACGGCCGGCGGGTGCGGCAGGGCGTGCTGTTCCGCAGCGGCCACCTCGCGCACGCGACCGAGGAGGACGCGGCGTTCCTCGCCTCTCTGGGCCTGCACACGATCTTCGACTTCCGCAACGCCGCGGACCAGAAGTTCGAGGGTCCCGACGTCGAGCTGCCGGGCGTGCGCAATGTGAACCTGCCGCTGAGCGACCCGGCGGACGGCGCCGAGTTCTGGAAGATGGTCCGCGACGGCGACCTCGACCAGCTGCGCGAGCTACTCTGCGACGACAAGGGCGCGAAGCGGATGATCGCGTCGTACCGCATGATCATCAAGGAGCGCACCGCCGAGCACTCCCGGGTGCTGCACTCGCTCGCCGAGGACAGCGTCCCGGCGCTGATGCACTGCGCCGCGGGCAAGGACCGCGCCGGCCTGTCGATAGCCGTGACGCTGCTGACCCTGGGCGTGGAGCGGGAGGCGATCCTCGCCGACTACCTGAAGTCGAACGCCAGGCACCGCCGCTACAAGGTGCGCCGCAGCAGCAGCGCCGCCTCGGCCTACTCCCCCGAGGTCATGGAACTGCTCAGCCCCCTGTTCGACGCGCGCGCCGAGTATCTGGCGACGGCCTTCGACACCATCGACGAGACGTGGGGCAGCGTGGAGACGTACCTGGAGCAGGGGCTCTCCGTCACTCCGGCGATCCGGGAGCGGCTGCGGGAGCGCCTGCTCGACTGACCGCTCACTGTTTGGCCCCCAGCGCGAACAGCAGGTAGATGAAGGCCGCGAACAGGTGCCCCACCGCCAGGTAGATGATCAGCGCACCCACAGGGCGCGTGGGAACTTCTCCTCCATGTTGCTCATGGCATCTCTCCGATGGTGGGGCCCAGGCACAGCGCGGCCGTGGGGCTCTGCAGCAGGGTGTGGACGAACAGGAGCTCCACGCCGCCGCGGTCCTCGGCGACGATGCGGTGCGGGGTCAGCGAGTCGAAGTGCGCGCTGTCGCCCGCCGCGAGCAGGTGCGTGGTGTCCCCGAGGCGCAGCCGCAGCCGCCCCTCGATGACGTACAGCCACTCCTCGCCCGGGTGCACGCGCACGATGTCGCCCTGGGAGCCGTGGGGCACGTGGACGCGCAGCTTTCACAAAGCGACCGGGGGCCGTCCGTGCCAACCACACGGGCGACCCTCACGAGCGGCTCCGTGTCGTCGGCGCGGACGGCCCCGGCCAACGTTGGTCTCGTTGCACAGTTCCGAGACCGTCGTACCTTGAAGTTCTCTCCCGGACGCAACCGGGAGACTCTCCCCTGGATCGCTCCGGGGAGTTTGACGGTCATGCCCGTCCGACGACGACCCTTCCGGCCGCAGGAGCAAGTGCAGGACCTGCTCGGACAGTTGGGGACTTGGTTGTCGCCCCCGACAGGAGGCCGATCATACCGCCCCGTCACTGGGTGCTGCCACACAATCGCGCACCGCAAGCACGGCGCCCTTCAAACCGTCATCGGTTGGCGACCGCCTGCTTGATCAGCGTCTTGCCGAAGTCCCACATCAGACCGCCGCCGCTGTGCGCGTCGTCCATCACGTCCGTGAAGGCGTCGACGAAGCGGTCCACCTCCCGTTCGCCGATGACCAGCGGGGGGATCAGCTTGATCACCTCCATGTGATCGCCGGACACCTGGGTGAGGATCCGGTGGCGTTGCAGCAGCGGGACGACCACCATCTGTGCGAAGAGCCCTTTGCGCGCGGCCTGCAGCATGGTCCAGCGGCTGCGCAGCTTCAGCGACTTGGGCCTGCCGAACTCGATGCCGATCATCAGGCCCCGGCCGCGGACGTCGGCGAGCAGCTCGTACTTGTCGATCAGTGCCGTCAGCCGGGACTTCAGCTGTTCCCCGGTCGCCCGGGCACCCGCCACGACCTGCTCGTTCTCCATGACGGAGAGCACGGCGAGGCCTGCCGCCATGGCCTGCGCGTTGGAGCCGAAGCTCGCCGAGTGGACCAGCACGCGGTCCATGGACGAGTAGACCTTCTTGAAGATCCAGTCCTTGCCGAGGGTGGCGCCGACCGGCACATAGCCCCCGGAGAGCGCCTTGGCCACACACACAAGGTCGGGTTCGACCCCGTCCTCGTGCTGGTAGGCGTAGAAGTCGCCGGTCCGGCCGAGGCCCGTCTGCACCTCGTCCAGGATCAGCAGCGCCTTGTGCTTGTGCAGCAGTTCCTGGGCGGCGCGCAGGTATCCGGGCGGGGCCTCGTGCACGCCCTTGCCCTGGATGGGCTCGACGACGAGGGCGGCGACGTCGCCCTTCTTCAACTCCCTTGCCAAGGCGTCGAGATCGCCGAGTGCCAGGGCAGTGTCGGGCAGCAGCGGGGCGAAGCCGTCCCGGAAGCCGTCCTCGCCGTTGACCGACAACGCCCCGGTGGTCAGGCCGTGGAAGGCGTGGTCGCAGTACAGGATCCGCGGCTTCCCGGTGGCGTAGCGGGCGAACTTCAGCGCGCCCTCGACGGCCTCGGTGCCGCTGTTGCCGAAGAACACCCGGTCCAGGTGCGGACTGTGCGCGAGCAGCTTCTCGGCCAGCAGCCCGGGCAGCGGCTGGCAGTCGAAGCGGGTGAGGTCGGCGAGCTGGGCGTCGAGGACGTCGTGCAGCGCCTTGCGGACGACGGGGTGGTGGCGCCCCAGGCCCATCACCCCGAAGCCGGCGAGCATGTCGAGGTACTCGTTGCCGTCCGCGTCCCAGAAGTACGGGCCCTCGGCACGCTCGTAGACCTTGTCGAAGCCGATGGTGTGCAGCATGCGCGGGAGCTGGTGGTTGAGGTGTCTGGTGTGCAGCTCATAGCGCTCGGCCCCGCGCTCGGCCAGCAGCGCGCCGAGGTCGAACTCCCCGGCCTGCGAGGAGGACGACGCGGGCTTGGCGGTGGTCATTCCTGTTTCTCCTTGGACAGCTCTTCCTGGACGGCCAGGGTCGCTTCCTTGACAGCCAGGCTCGCGCTGATCCGTCCGGCGACCTCGACGGGCGTGAGACCGATGTCGGCGAGCACCTCACCGCGCTTGGCGTGCGCGAGGAACTGCTCCGGGATGCCGAACCGCCGTACGGGGACGTCGACTTCGGCGTCCCCGAGGGCGAGCGCGACCGCGGCGCCGACCCCGGAGGCCCGGCTGTTGTCCTCGGCGACGGCGACCAGCCGGTGCTCGGCGGCGAGGCCCGGGAGGGCGGGGTCGACGGGCTTGACCCACCGCGGGTCGATCACCGTGCAGGTGATGCCGCGGGCTTCCAGCAGTTCGGCGGCCTGGAGGCAGACGGGCGCCATCACGCCGACGGCCACGAGGAGCACCTCGGGGGTGTCCGAGCCGCGGTGCAGGACGTCCAGTCCCCCCACCCGGTCGATCGCCGGGACGGACGGACCCACCGACTCCTTCGGGAAGCGCACCAGCGTCGGCGCGTCGTCCACCGTGACCGCCTCCCTGAGCTGCGCCCGCAACTGGTCGGCGTCGCGCGGCGCGGCGATCCTGAGGCCGGGGACGACCTGGAGGATCGACATGTCCCACATGCCGTTGTGGGAGGCCCCGTCGACACCGGTGACGCCGGCCCGGTCCAGCACGAAGGTGACGCCGCAGCGGTGCAGGGCGACATCCATCAGGAGCTGGTCGAAGGCGCGGTTCAGGAACGTCGCGTAGACGGCAACGACGGGATGCAGCCCGCCCGTCGCAAGGCCGGCCGCGGACACGGCGGCGTGCTGCTCGGCGATGCCGACGTCCCACACCCGGTCCGGGAAGCGGGCCGCGAACTTGGCGAGCCCCACCGGGTGCAGCATGGCCGCGGTGATCGCCACGACGTCGTCGCGCTCCTCGCCGATCCGCACGATCTCGTCGCCGAACACCGAGGTCCAGGAAGGCCCGTTGGAGGGGGCGAGCGGCTCGCAGGTGAGCGGGTCCATCACGCCGACCGTGTGGAAGTGGTCCTCCTCGTGGGCGATGGCGGGTTCGTAGCCGCGCCCCTTCTCGGTCAGGCAGTGGATCAGCACAGGCCCGTGGAAGCGTTTCGCACGCCTGAGCGCGGACTCGACGGCCCCGATGTCATGTCCGTCGATCGGACCGACGTACTTCAGCCCCAGGTCCTCGAACATGCCCTGCGGTGCGAAGGCGTCCTTGAAGCCCTTCTTCGCGCCGTGCAGGGACTCGTAGATCGTGTTGCCGACCACGGGCGTCCGCAGCAGTACGTCCTTCCCCCAGGCCAGCACCTTCTCGTAGCTGTCGGTCGTCCGCAGGGTCGCGAGGTGGTTGGCGAGCCCTCCGATGGTCGGCGAGTACGACCGTTCGTTGTCGTTGACGACGATGATCAGCGGCCGGTCCTTGGCGGCCGCGATGTTGTTGAGCGCCTCCCAGGCCATGCCGCCGGTCAGGGCCCCGTCGCCGATCACCGCGACGACATGGCCCTTCTCGCCCTGCACCTGGCGGGCCTTGGCGAGCCCGTCGGCCCAGCCGAGCGCGGTGGAGGCGTGGCTGTTCTCGATGACGTCGTGCTCGGACTCCTCCCGCGAGGGGTAGCCGGACAGGCCGCCCTTGCCCCGCAGTTTGGAGAAGTCCTGACGCCCGGTCAGGAGTTTGTGTACGTAGCTCTGGTGACCGGTGTCCCACAGGATGCGGTCGACCGGTGACTCGAAGACCCGGTGGAGGGCGATGGAGAGTTCCACCACCCCCAGATTGGGCCCGAGATGCCCGCCGGTCCTGGCCACCGCATGCACCAGGAACTCCCGTATTTCTTCGGACAGTTCGCCGAGTTCCGCCTCGGACAGCGCCTTCAGGTCGCGTGGTCCCCGGATGTTCTCCAGAATCGTCACGTCGGGCCCCCTATCGGTCCGTGCTGTTCAGCTCACGGTGACGGCCGGCTCCCCCGAGGCGACGCCGTCCTGCTCCATCTGTTCGGCGATCTTCATCGCCTCTTCGATCAGGGTCTCGACGATCTTCGACTCGGGGACGGTCTTGATGACCTCGCCCTTCACGAAGATCTGCCCCTTGCCGTTCCCGGAGGCGACGCCCAGATCCGCCTCGCGCGCCTCTCCCGGGCCGTTCACCACGCACCCCATGACGGCGACCCTGAGCGGCACCTCCATGCCCTCCAGGCCCGCCGTGACCTCGTCGGCCAGCTTGTAGACGTCGACCTGGGCGCGCCCGCAGGACGGGCACGACACGATCTCCAGCCGGCGCTGCCTGAGGTTCAGCGACTCCAGGATCTGGATGCCGACCTTGACCTCCTCGGCGGGCGCGGCGCTCAGCGACACCCGGATGGTGTCGCCGATGCCTCGTGACAACAACGCCCCGAAGGCCACGGCCGACTTGATCGTCCCCTGGAAGGCGGGCCCGGCCTCGGTGACGCCGAGGTGCAGCGGGTAGTCGCAACTCTCGGCGAGCAGCGTGTAGGCGTTGACCATCACCACGGGGTCGTTGTGCTTCACCGAGATCTTGATGTCGCGGAAGCCGTGCTCCTCGAAGAGGGACGCCTCCCACAGAGCCGACTCCACCAGCGCCTCGGGCGTGGCCTTGCCGTACTTCTGCAGCAGCCGCCGGTCCAGCGAACCCGCGTTGACCCCGATCCGGATCGGCGTGCCGTGATCCTTGGCGGCCCGCGCGATCTCCTTCACCTTGTCGTCGAACTGCTTGATGTTGCCGGGATTGACGCGCACGGCCGCACAGCCGGCCTCGATCGCGGCGAACACGTACTTCGGCTGGAAGTGGATGTCCGCGATCACCGGGATCTGCGACTTGCGCGCGATGGTCGCGAGGGCGTCCGCGTCGTCCTGCGTGGGGCAGGCGACGCGGACGATCTGGCAGCCGGACGCGGTGAGTTCGGCGATCTGCTGGAGGGTGGCGCCGATGTCGGACGTACGGGTCGTCGTCATCGACTGCACCGACACCGGGGCCCCGCCCCCGACCGCCACCGGCCCGACCTGGATCCGCCGCGACACGCGCCGCTCGGCGATCGGCCGGACCGGTACCTCGGGGACGCCCAAGGACACGGCGGTCATGACGTCACTCCCGGTTTCCGGAGACCGTCTCGCGCATGGCGCGCAGCGACTCCTTGAGGGAACCCATGGTGGCGAGGACGGCGGTGGGCTCGTAGCCGCAGTGCGCCATGCAGTTGGCGCAGCGCGGGTCCTTGCCGCGGCCGTACTTGTCCCAGTCGGTCTCCTCGATGAGTTCGCGGTACGTCGGGACGTACCCGTCGCTCATCAGGTAGCAGGGGCGCTGCCAGCCGAAGAGCGAGTAGTTCGGGATCGCCCAGGCCGTGCACGGGAAGTCGACCTTGCCCTCCAGGAAGTCCAGGAAGAGCGGGGAGTGGTTGAGCCGCCAGCGGCGCCGGTTGCCGCCCGCGAAGGCCTTCTTGAAGAGCTCGCGGGTCTGCTCCACGCCCAGGAAGTGCTCCTGGTCGGGTGCCTTCTCGTAGGCGTAGGCGGGCGAGATCATCATCTCGTCGACGTGCAGGTCGTCGTTGAGGAAGTTGAGCACCTCGATGATGGTCTGCGGGGTGTCCGTGTTGAAGAAGGTCGAGTTGGTGGTGACCCGGAAGCCGCGCTTCTTCGCCTCCTTGATCGCCTCCACGGCCTCGTCGAACACACCCTCCTTCGCCACCGACTCGTCGTGCCGCTCCCGCAGCCCGTCGATGTGCACGGCGAAGGCGAAGTAGGGAGAGGGCTTGAACTTGTCCATCTTCTTGCGCAGCAGCATGGCGTTGGTGCAGAGGAAGACGTACTTCTTCTTCGCCACCAACTGCCGCACGATCTCGTCGATCTGAGGATGCATCAGCGGCTCACCGCCGGCGATGGACACCATCGGCGCACCGGACTCCAGCACCGCCCCGACGGCCTGGGCCACCGGCATGCGCTGCTTGAGCACCCCCGCCGGGTGCTGGATCTTGCCGCAGCCCTCGCATGCGAGGTTGCACGCGAAGAGGGGCTCCAACTCCACGATGAGCGGGAACTTCTCCCGCTTGCGGAGCTTCTGTTCGGCCAAGTATGTAGCGACCTTGATGGACTGACGCAGCGGCATGGCCATCTGGCTCACCTCCTGGGGAGCAGCAAGGAACGGTGCCATTCGTAGAAAGCAGGAAGGACGGAACGAAGGACGCGGAAGGCTGATATTCCACCGCGCACCGTGCCGATCCGGACGAGTTCATGTTCTGGAGCGTCCACGACCACCCGGACGGCCGCAACGGGGCGTTCGCCCACGCGCACGGCGCTCAGAAGTGTGGCCGCGGACTCCATGTCGACCGCGATCGCGCCGGTCGCGAGCAGATCCGACCGTTCGTGACCACGTACCACGTGATCGGAGCCGGTGAGGGGCCCGGTGTGGACGGTGCGCCCGGGCAGGGTCCGGATCAGCTCCTTGACGAGCCGGTCGGTCCCGACGCACCGCACGGTGCCGCGCGGATCCCGGGTCTCCTCGGCGACGACCAGGTCGCCGGGGTGCATGCCGGGGGCCAGCCCCGCGCAGAAGCCCGTGGCCAGTACGGCGGCCTCACCGAGCGCCGGGTCGGCCAGCACCCGGGTGACGGAGCGCTCGGCCGCGGCCGGGCCCATCCCCGTGCGCAGGACCGTGACCGGCCCGTCGGTGCCGCCGCGGTCGCCGCTGCGCAGCGCGAGGTGCTCGATGCCGAGCGCGCAGGCGATGAGCAGCGGGGCCGGGGCGGGCTGGGGACTCATCAGCCCTCCTTGACCCCGGAGAAGGGCTCTCCGTGGACGTACCGGCCGAGTGCGGTGAGCGGGAACACCTGCCGGTAGAGGTGGTAGTTGATGGAGAAGTCCCAGGGGAAGCCGGTGCCGGTGAAGTAGGGCTCGTCCCAGGAGCCGTCCTCGCGCTGGGTGCTCGCGAGCCACTCGATACCACGCTCGACCGCCTTGGAGTCCCGCTCCCCGGCGGCCAGCAGCGCCATCAGCGCCCACGCGGTCTGCGAGGCGGTGGAGGCACCCCGGCCGCTCCATTCCTTGACATACTTGTAGGAACGCAGGTCCTCGCCCCAGCCGCCGTCGTCGTTCTGCACCGACTCCAGCCAGCTCACCGCGCGGCGGATCGACGGGTGCGAGGCGGGGATCCCGGCGGCGGTCAGGGCGGGTACGACGGACCCGGTGCCGTAGATGTAGTTGACGCCCCAGCGACCGAACCACGAGCCGTCCGCCTCCTGTTCGGCGAGCAGCCACTCGATGCCGCGCCGGGTGCGCGGGTCGTGCGAGAGGCCCTCGACGGCCAGCATCTCGACGACGTGCGCGGTGACGTCCGCCGACGGCGGGTCGATGACTTCACCGAAGTCGCAGAACGGCAGCCGGTTGGGGAACGGGCTGGTGTTGTCGACGTCGAAGGCGCCCCACCCGCCGTTCTTCGACTGCATCCCGAGGTTCCAGCGCACCCCGCGCCCGATCGCCCGCTCCAGCCGCTCCGGGTCGTGGTGCCTGACGCGGCGCAGCGCGAGGACCACCTCGGCGGTGTCGTCGATGTCGGGGTAGTTGTCGTTGTGGAACTCGAACGCCCAGCCGCCCGGGGGCAGTCCGGGCCGCTTGACCGCCCAGTCGCCCGGCCGGACGATCTCCTCGCCGAGCATCCAGTCCGCCGCCTTGACGAGCTGCGGGTGGTCGGCGGGAAGGCCTGCGTCAGCGAGCGCGATGGTCGCCAGGCAGGTGTCCCACACCGGCGACTGGCAGGCCTCGATCATCCGGGCCCCGTCCTCGCGCCACACCGCGTAGCGGTCCAGCGACTCGAGTCCGGCGCGCATCACGGGATGCTGGAGGTCGTAGCCCAGCAGGTGCAGGGCGATGACCGAGTACACGGCCGGCGGCTGGATCCCGCCCCAGCAGCCGTCGTTCTCCTGCCGTTCGACGATCCAGCGCGCGGCCGTGTTCATCGCGGCCTTGCGGAGTCTGCGCACCGCGACCGTGCGGTAGCCGCGCACGACCTTGTCGAGCCGCTGGAAGAGACCGTCCCAACTCGTCGGCGGAGCCAGGGGCTTGGGCGGGTTCGGGTTGGCGGCGTCGGTGTGCAGCTCGTCGAGCGCGAACGGCGCCGGACGCACCGGACGCTTCGCCGAGACGACGGTGAGCGGCACGATGGTCTGCCGCGCCCAGCACCCGAAGTTGTAGATGTTGAGCGGGAACCACTTGGGGAAGTAGAGCAGTTCCGGCGGGAGTTCGGGCAGGTCCTCCCACTTCCACCAGCCGAACAGGGCCAGCCAGATCCGGGTGAACACGCGGGAGGCGGCGATGCCGCCCCGCTCACGGACCCAGGCGGACGCCTTCGCCATGTGCGGCGCCTCCGGCGCGTCACCAGCCAGACGGAGGGCGACGTACGCCTCGATGGTGGTGGAGAGTTCGCCGGGTCCGCCGTAGAAGGAGGCCCAGGCGCCGTCCTCGCGCTGCTCGCCGCGGATGAACAGGGCGGCGGCGTGGGTGGTGGCCTCGTCGCGGATGCCCAGGAACTGACGCAGCAGCAGATCCTCGGCGTCCATCGTGACGTTGGTCTCGAGATCGCCCTTCCACCAGCCTTCGGCGTCCTGCCTGGCCAGCAGGAAGTCGGTGGCGCGCTGGACGGCGCGTACGGCGGCGTCGTGCACCCCGGCCGCCACGGGGGTGTTGATGTCGGTTTCGCTGGCCGCGGCAGCGCGGGGCGGCACGGCCCCGGTGCTTCCGTCGGTCGTCGCTGTCATGGCTTCCCCTTCGTGCAGTGTGCATACGGTGCGTCTGCTGTGGGTCCGCCGTCGGCCGGTGCGTTTCTTCCTCGCAACACCGGCCGGCGACTACGCGAGGGCTATTCGACCGATAATGATCATCTCTTTCGTACGACGACGAAGTCGGCGAGTGCCGTGAACTGCGCCCGCACCCGGTCGGGCATGTCGACGGCATCGAGGGCTTCGATGGCGATGGTGTGCTGACGTCGTGCTTCCTCGGCGGTCCATTCGCGGCCGCCCGCCTTCTCGATGAGGGCGGCACGGGCCGCGAACTCCTCCTCCGAGAAGTTCTCGAAATCGCTGCTCTTGGCGTCGGCGGCGAGGAGCTCGCCGAGCCGCTCGGACGCGGCACCGCTCGCCGCGAGCGCTGCCACGACCGGCAGGGACTTCTTGCGCTGGCGCAGGTCGCTCCAGGTCTGCTTACCGGTGGCGACCGGGTCGCCCCAGATGCCGAGCAGGTCGTCGACGGCCTGGAAGGCGAGGCCCAGGTGGTAGCCGTACTTCTCCAGGGTGTCGGCGGTGCGGTCGTCCGCGCCGCCGAGCACCGCGCCGATGGAGCTGGCGCAGGCCAGCAGGGCGCCGGTCTTGTTGCCCTCCATCTCCAGGCACTCCTCGACGCTGACGCGGTCGCGGTGCTCGTAGGAGATGTCCTGCGCCTGACCGTCGATCAGGGCGCGGGTGGCAGTGGTCAGACGGCGGGTGGCGCGGCCCGCCTCGACCGTGCCGAGCTCCAGCAGGACCTCGTTGGCCAGGGCGAACAGGGCGTCGCCGACCAGGATGGCCTGGGCCGGTCCGTGCACCTTCCAGACGGTGTCGCGGTGGCGGCGCTGTTCGTCGCCGTCCATCAGGTCGTCGTGCAGCAGCGAGAAGTTGTGGACCAGCTCGACGGCGACGGCGCCGGGGATCCCGGCCTCGGGCGCGGCACCGGTGACCTCCGCGGAGAGCACCGCGAGGGCGGGGCGTACGGCCTTGCCGCCGTCGCCGTCCGCCGGGTTGCCCTCGGCGTCGATCCAGCCGAAGTGGTAGGCGGCGACCGTGTCCATGGGAGATGCCAGGCGGTCGACGGCCGCCCGCAGTACCGGTGTGGCAAGGGTCCGGCCGCGCTCCAGGAGCGCGGTCACGTCCACCGCGGTCCTCCGAGCGGCCGTCGAGGCCGGGGGCACAGTGGGCACAGTCTCTCCTCTTGTCGCGGTACCGAAGGTGCGGGGGCCTGACGTGCCCTGCTGATCGAGCGTCACGCCGCCTCCTCGAACTCGAAGAGGTGACGGGGGCGGGGCCGGCCCAGGGCGCCGAGCACGGCGTCCGCCGCACTCACACCACTGCGGACCGCACTCTCCATGGTCGCGGGCCACCCGGTGGCGGTCCACGCTCCGGCCAGGTAAAGGCCGGATGCCTTGGTGCGGGCGCCGGGCCGCAGTCGCCCGACGCCGGGAGTGGGAGCGAACGTCGCCGTGCGTTCCCTGGTCACGAAGAAATCCTTCACCTCGGCCCCCCGCGCGCGGGGCAGCAGCCGCTCCAGCTCGGGAAGGTAGCGCTCGCGCAGCGCGGCGACGGGTTCGTCGATCTCGTCCTGCGCGGCCGACTGGGACAGGGCGAGGTACTGGCCCTGGTGGAGCCCCGACGCCTCGGTCCGGTCGAACACCCACTGCACCGGGGTGCCGAGGGCCGCGAAGAACGGCCTGCCGAGCACCTTGCGGTCGTAGACGACATGGACGTTGAGGATCGGCGCGGTACCGATCTCCAGAAGCCGTTCGGGGGCGTCCAGCGCCCCGGCAGGCAGCAGGTCGTGGGCCTCGCGCTGCGGGACGGCGAGGACGACCGCGTCCGCGCGGAGTGTCTCGCCGGGAACTTGAACGCTCCAAGTCCCGTTGTCGTCAGTAGAGATGGAGGTGACGCGTGTACGGATCTCGGTACGCACGCCCGCGGAGTCGAGCGCCTTGCGGGCCAGCCGGTCATGCAGGTCGCCCAGCGGGACGCGCGCCCATCCGATGTCGGCCGCGCCCGGGTCGGACAGCAGACCGGTCTTGAACACCATCGCGGCGAGCCCGAGCGAGCACTCGCCCGCGACCGCGTTGAGGGTGGCGACCCCGACCAGGTCCCACAGGGCCTCGACGGCACGCGCCGACTGACCGTGCGCGGTCAGCCAGCTGCCGAAGTCCTGCGTGTCCAGGTTCGGATCGGCGAGGTCGAGTCCCTTGAGCGCGAGCGCGGCACGCCCCACTCTGGCCCGCTCGGCGAGCGAGAGATGCGGATACGTGGCGAGGCTGCGCCCCAGATGCAGGGGCACCGGCAGCGCGTCGCGCCGCAGTCTGCCCAGCCGCCGCCCCTCGGGCCGCGCCACGTCGAGTACGGGCACGTCGAGACGATCCTGCAGCGGAGCCAGCGCCGCGCCCTCGATGCGGTCGAGGAACCAGCGGTAGGCGGTGCAGCAGCGCAGGTACACGTGCTGTCCGTTGTCGACGGTGAGTCCGTCGCGCTGGAAGGAGAAGGCGAGCCCACCCAGCCGTGGCCGCCCTTCGAGCAAGGTCACCCGGACTCCGGCGTCGGCGAGCGCGAGCGCGGCGGTGATGCCGGCGAGCCCGCCGCCGATCACCACGGCGTCCCGCCCGAGCCGTCCCGGCGTGTCCGCGAGCGACGCGCCGGGCTGCGTACCGTCGGTCATCGTGCACCCTCCCCCGAGCGCCCGCTGTGCGCTGTGATCCGTGCACGGCAGGCCGTTGCAGTCAGGGACGCCGTGCCCCACCGGAGGGTTGCGTGCCACTTTTCGCCGACGGCATCACCTTGGACCGAATTGTCCATCAGGCGCGCCTCCTGACGGCCCGCCGCGTCACATGCCGGGCGTCGAGGCCCGACAGGCCCCGCACCGCGACGTACGCCTTCTCCCGTCCGGGCAGCGAGACCCGGCCGCGCAGCACCGCCTCCGGGTCGCGCTCGATGCGGTCGAGGAGACGGCGGTAGATGCCGGCCATGGCGGCCACACACGCGCCGCTGCGCCGGTCGAGCATGGGGAGCAGCCGGTAGCCCTCGGCGAAAAGGGCGCGGGCCCGACGCACTTCGAAGTGCACGAGGCCCGCGAAATCGGCGCCCTCCGGTGGTTTCGGCCCCTTGAAGCCCGCCGAGCAGCCGAACTTGGCGAGGTCGTCGGCGGGCAGATAGGTGCGCCCGCCCTCGGCGTCCTCACGGACGTCCCTGAGGATGTTGGTGAGCTGAAGCGCGAGCCCGAGCGTGTCGGCGTACTCCGGCGCGCGCTCGGCGCCGCGCGCTTCCGGCTGCGTACCGAACACGCCGAGCGAGAGCCGCCCGATGGCGCCCGCCACACAGCGGCAGTACACCTTCAGGTCGTCCCAGGTCTCGTAGGTCTCGCCGCGTACGTCCATCAGCACGCCGTCGATGAGTTCGTCCAGGCCGCCGAGCGGGATCGGAAAGGTCTCGGCGGCGTGGGCGAGGGCGACGGCGACCGGGTCCGTGTCGTCCTCGGCGACCGCGCCGTCGCGCACCCGGGCCAGCATCGCCCGGGTGTCCTCGAGTCTCGTGCTCTTGATGTCGCCGGCCAGCGCGCCGTCGCCGATGTCGTCGACGCGCCGGGAGAAGGCGTACAGCGCCGACATCGCGCGCCGCTTGGGCGTCGGCAGCAGTCTGATGCCGTACGCGAAGTTACGGGCCTGCTGTCCGGTGACGGCCTCGCAGTAGCTGTAGGCGGCGAGTACCGGTGCGGACACGTCCTGTTCCGACTCCACGGTCCGGATCACCCCTTTCCTCGCAGAGTCACGCCCACCTCGCGCAGCAACCGGAGCTTGCCGGGCTTGGGCGGGCCGGGAAGTACGTCGTATTCGGCGGCGGCGATCGCGTGGATCGCCGCTCTTCCCCCCGCCACGAACCCTGCGAGCAGCAGCTTCAGCCTGCCGTGGACGCTACCCACCAGGGGGGCGCCTTCATTCAGGAGATCGCGGGCGCGTTGCGCTTCGTATGCAACCAGTGCGCGCACTGATGCGCCCCCGATTTTCGTGGCGAGATCCGCCTCCTGGACGTGAAAACGCTTCATATCCGCGGCGGGCAGGTAGATGCGGTCGCGGCCGAGGTCCTCGGCGACGTCCTGGAGGTGTTCGACGATCTGCAGGGCCGTGCAGATCGCGTCGGAATGACGGATCCGCTCCGGGGTCGAGGTGCCGGTGACGGCGAGGACGAGACGGCCGACGGGATTGGCGGACAGCTCGCAGTAGGCGAGCAGGTCGTCGTAGGTCTCGTAGCGCGTGACGAACTGGTCCTGGCGGTTGGCGGCGATCAGGCCGAGGAAGGGCTCGGGGGTCAGCGCGCGGCGGCGGACGGTCGGCTGCAGGCGGCGCAGCAGCGGGTGGCGTGGCCCTGAGCCGGCCGTGTCGAAGACCCGGTGGAGGTCGGCCTCGAAGGCGTCCAGCATCACCAGGCGGTTCTCGGCGTCCGCGGGCGGCACGCCGAGCAGACGGGCGTCGGCGCCGCCGGGGGCGAGGTCGCCGTCGCCGATGTCGTCGACGAGGCGGGCAAAGCCGTAGACGGCCATGAGGTCGGCGCGCCAGCCCCTGGGCAGGAAGAAGGGGGCCACGGGGAAGTTCTCCGCCGCGGCCTTGTCGAGCGTGCCGCGCTCCGTTCGGCCGGGGCGCGTCGTGCCGGTTCCCGTCACCGTCGGCTGCCCGCGCCGGGGACGGCACGTGCTGCGTGGAGCTGGGGAGTTTCCGTAGCCATTGCCGTCACATCTCCCGTTCTACACCGCCGACCCAATACCCACTATTTCGGACACGCCGCCCGGCCGTCCGCGCGGCCGCCTCGGCAGCGGATGTCGCGCATTATCGCCCCACTTGCCGCGATTCGGGACGGCCCCAGCTTACGTTGTACAACGCGCCAAGGATCTCCGGGGTGTCCTGCGCATCACAAGAACACACCAATTGGCCTCAAGATTCCTGAGGCGGGCCGAAGTTGACGTTTCCTTTGCAGACGCGGAGCCCCGCCGGAGCAGTTCCGGCGGGGCCCTGGGAAGCGGGGTGGGCTCTTTCGCCCGGGTCCGGGTGGACTACTTGCCCGTGAACTTCTCGTACTCCTTGAGGACCTCGTCGGTCGGGCCGTCCATACGCAGCTCGCCGCGTTCCAGCCACAGGACGCGGTTGCAGGTGTCACGGATCGACTTGTTGTTGTGGCTGACGAGAAACACCGTGCCGGCCTCCGTTCGCAGCTCCCGGATCCGCTCCTCGGAGCGCTTCTGGAACTTGCGGTCGCCGGTGGCCAGGGCCTCGTCGATCATCAGGACGTCGTGGTCCTTGGCGGCGGCGATGGAGAACCGCAGGCGGGCGGCCATACCGGAGGAGTAGGTGCGCATCGGGAGGGTGATGAAGTCGCCCTTCTCGTTGATGCCGGAGAACTCGACGATCTCCTCGTAGCGCTCCTTGATCTGCTCCCGGGTCATTCCCATGGCGAGCCCGCCCAATATGACGTTCCGCTCGCCGGTGAGGTCGTTCATGAGGGCCGCGTTGACGCCGAGCAGGGAAGGCTGGCCGTCGGTGTAGACCTTGCCCTTCTCCGCGGGGAGGAGACCGGCGATGGCGCGCAGCAGGGTCGACTTGCCGGAGCCGTTCGAGCCGATCAGGCCGATGGCCTCGCCCCGGTAGGCGACGAAGGAGACGCCCTTGACGGCGTGCACCTTGCGCACCCCGCGTTCCTCGCCTCGCTTGAGTATGCGGCTGAGGGCCGCGGTCGCGCTGCCCTTGCCGGCCTTGGCGCCGTTGACGCGGTAGACGATGTGCAGCTCGTCCGCGATGACGGTGGGGATCCGCTCCTCGAAGGTGTGATCAGCCACGGCCGTACCTCTCCTCCGCCTTCCAGAAGTACACGAAACCGCCGACCGCCACGAGCAGCGCCCAGCCGCCCGCGGCCGCCCAGACGTGGTCGGGCAGGTTCTCGGAGCCGTAGCCGTCGATCAGCGCGAAGCGCATCAGGTCCATGTAGATGGCGGCCGGGTTCCACTGCAGGACGGACGCCATCCAGGCCGGCTTGTCCTCCAGCATGATCGGGATGGAGAACATCACGCCGGACGCGTACATCCACGTACGCATCACGAACGGCATGAGCTGTGCGAGGTCCGGGGTCTTCGAGCCCGCCCGGGCCATGATCAGGGCGAGGCCGGTGTTGAAGGCGAACTGCAGGACCAGGACCGGGACGATCAGCGCCCAGGACAGGTCGGGGTAGCTGCCGAAGGCGGCCGTGACCGCGAACAGCACGATCATCGAGGCCAGCAGCTGCTGGAGCTGCTGGAGCGCGAAGGAGACCGGCAGCGAGGCGCGTGGGAAGTGCAGGGCGCGGACCAGGCCGAGGTTTCCGGAGATCGCGCGGACGCCCGCCATCACCGAGCTCTGCGTGAAGGTGAACACGAAGACGCCGGTGACCAGGAACGGGATGTACACCTCGCGGGACATGCCGCGGTCGGCCTCGAGGATCACGCCGAAGATGAAGAAGTACACGGCCGCGTTCAGCAGCGGCGTGACCACCTGCCACAGCTGGCCCAGCTTCGCCTGGCTGTACTGGGCGGTCAGCTTCGCCCGGGAGAAGGCGAGGATGAAGTGACGCCGGTCCCAGAGCTGGCGGACGTACTCGACGAGGGAGGGGCGGGCGCCGCTCACGGTCAGCCCGTACTTCTCGGCGAGCCGTGCCGCCGTCAGGCCCTCGTCGGGCGGTACGGGCGCGCTCACCGCGACCGAGCCGTCGTGCGTTGTCTCACTCACTAGTGGAAACTTTCGTCTTCGGGATGCGCAGCCTGTGCGGGCATGGCATGAGCCCGGAACCTCGGTACGGCCCCGGTGCACTCAGGAACGAGCTTGTCAGATGACAGGGGGCCGGCCCAGCCGAGTCAGCCGCCACACCGTACGCCACTTCATGGGCCGGCGCGGTCCGCAGGGCATCGTCCAGCCTTCCCGGAATCCGCCGAACCACGCCTTCAGGGCGGAGCGCGAGGGACGGCGCAGCAGGGTGAGCAGCAGCCAGACACCCAGGTAGACCGGGATCAGGAGCCTGGGCAGGTTGCGGCGGGCGAGCCAGACCCGGTTGCGGGCGACCATGCGGTGGTAGACCGCGTGCCGGGAGGGCGCGGTGGTGGGGTGGTACAGCACCATGTCGGACCGGTAGTCGATCATCCAGCCCGCGTCGAGGGCCCGCCATGCCAGGTCGGTTTCCTCGTGTGCGTAGAAGAATTCGTCCGGGAGACCGCCGACTTCCGCGAGAACTTGGGTGCGTACGGCGTTGGCGCCGCCGAGGAAGGTGGTGACCCGGGAGGAGCGCATCGGGTCGGAGGCGCGCAGCCGCGGGACGTGGCGGCGCTGGGTGATCCCGGTCTCGGGGTCGGCGATGCGGAAGCTGATGATGCCGAGTTCGGGGTCGGCCTCGAAGGCCCGGCGGCACAGCTCGGCGGTGTCGTGGCCGGCGAGGAGGCCGTCGTCGTCGAGGAACAGCAGTATGTCGACGTCGCGGCCGCTGGGGCCGAAGGCCTCGATGCCGACGTTGCGGCCGCCGGGGATGCCGAGGTTCTCCGGCAGTTCGATGGTGCGGACGCCTTCGGGGACGTCCGGGACGGGCGAGCCGTTGCCGACGACGACCGCCTCGACGCGGTCGCCGTCCTGCTTGGCGACCGAGTCGAGCAGGGCACGCAGTTCGTCGGGGCGGTTGCCCATGGTGATGATGACCGCGCCGACCTTCATGCCACTCATCGCAGCCTGCTCGACGCGAGGATGGACACGAGGTGCAGCAGGGTCTGCAGGAGCGCGATGCCGGCCAGGACCGCGACGCCGAGGCGGGAGAAGAACAGGTCGTCCCGCACCGTGTCCAGGACCGCCAGGACCAGGATCAGCAGGGACGCCTCGATGCCGAGCACCAGGCGGTGGAACTTCAGTGCCGCGGCGGCCCTGCGGGCCAGCGCCATGCCGGACGAGCGCGGCTCGGCGGCCGACTCCTTGACCGGTGGCAGGCCGCCCTGGTGGCGGGCGACGCCGACGAGGTCGGTCTCGGCCTTGATCAGGATCGCGCCGAGCGCGGCGAGCGTGCCGAGGAAGGCCCACAGCCAGTCGATGCGCCCGCTGCCCCACAGGTCGGCGGCGCGCAGGCCGAAGCCGACGAGCACGGCCGCGTCGGTCAGGTAGGCGCCGACCCGGTCCAGGTAGACCCCGCCGAGCGAGAACTGCTGCTTCCAGCGGGCGATCTCGCCGTCGACGCAGTCCAGCAGCAGGTACAGCTGGACGCACACCACGCCGAGCACGGCGCCCGGGATCCCCGGCACCAGGAGTGCCGGGGCCGCCAGGACGCCGAAGACGGTCATCAGGTACGTGAGCTGGTTGGGCGTGACCCTGGTGTTGACCAGGTAGCGGTCGACCCGCAGGGACACCTCGCGCATGTAGAGGCGCCCCATCCAGTGCTCACCGCTGCGCCGGTCCTTCACCCCCGCGGGGTGGACGACCGGCCGGAGTTCAGCTACCGATGGCCTTGACATAGTCGGCGTAGATGTCCTTGATCTGTTCGGTCTTGAGGTCGAGGTGTTCGAGGATCGTGTAGCGGCCGGGCCTGGTCTCCGGAGCGAACTCCACGACCCGGACGAACTCGTCCACCGTGAAGCCGATCTCCTCCGGGAGCACCGGAAGCCCGTGCCGACGCAGCACCTCGGCCATGTAGGCCGACTCCTCGTGGGCTCCGCGCAGGTACATCGCGAAGGCGGCGCCCAGTCCGCACTGCTCTCCGTGGGCGGCCGCCCGCTTGGGGAAGAGCAGGTCGAAGGCGTGGTTGATCTCGTGGCATGCCCCGGAGGAGGGGCGGGAGTCGCCGGACACCGACATCGCGATACCGCTGAGGACCAGCGCCTCGGCGAGCACCTGGAGGAAGTCGGTGTCCCCGATGCCGCCCGGGTGCCTGAGGACCGCCTCGCCGGCCTGCCGGGCGATCGCGGCGGCAAGGCCGTCGATCTTCTCGCCCTTGACGCGGTTGGCGAGCTCCCAGTCGGCGATCGCGGAGATGTTGGAGACGGCGTCGCCGATTCCAGCGCGTACGAAGCGGACCGGGGCCTCGCGGATGACGTCGAGGTCGATGACGACCGCGATCGGGTTCGGGACGCCGTAGGAGCCGCGGCCCGCGTCGTTGTCGAGGGTGGCGACCGGCGAGCACAGGCCGTCGTGCGCGAGGTTCGTCGGTACGGCGACCAGCGGGAGGCCGACGCGTGCCGCGGCGAACTTGGCGCAGTCGATGATCTTGCCGCCGCCGAGGCCCACGACCGCGTCGTAGTGGCCGGCCTTTATGTCGCCGGCCAGCCGGACCGCGTCGTCGAGGGTGCCGCCGCCGACCTCGTACCAGGTCGCGCCGGGCAGCGAGGGGGCGAGGCGCTCACGCAGCTTGGCGCCGGAGCCGCCGCTGACGGCGATGGCGAGCCGGCCGGAGTGCGAGATGCGCTCGTCGGCGAGGACCCCGACCAGGTCGTCCAGGGCACCCGGGCGGATGTCCACGACGACCGGCGAGGGGATGAGCCGGGTCAGTAGAGGCACGCGATCTCCCGTCCACGGGCGAGATCGTCGTGGTTGTCGATCTCGACCCACTTGACGTCGCCGATCGGCGCCACGTCGATCCGGAAGCCGCGGTTCACGAGCTCCTGGTAGCCGTGCTCGTAGAACTGCTGCGGGTCCGTCTCCCACACCGTCTTCAGCGCGTCGGCCAGCTCCGGGGCGGCGTCGCCCTCGATGAGGGTGACGCCGATGTACTCGCCGGTGGCCTCGGCCGGGTCCATCAGCTTGGTGATCTTCGTCATGCCCTTGGCGGGGTCGACGACGACCTTCATCTCCTCGTCCGCCAGGGACTTCACCGTGTCCAGGGCGAGGATGATCTTCTTGCCGTCGCCGCGGGCGGCGAGCAGCGTCTTCTCGACGGAGACCGGGTGGACGGTGTCGCCGTTGGCGAGGATCACGCCGTCCTTGAGGGCGTCACGGCCGCACCACAGGGAGTAGGCGTTGTTCCACTCCTCGGCCTTGTCGTTGTCGATGAGCGTGAGCTTGAGGCCGTACTTCTGCTCCAGGGCCGCCCGGCGCTCGTACACGGCTTCCTTGCGGTAGCCGACGATGATCGCGACCTCGGTCAGACCGATCTCGGCGAAGTTGCCGAGGGTCAGGTCCAGGACCGTCGGTTCGCCCTCTATGCCCGCGGGCCCCACCGGCACCAGCGCCTTGGGAAGGCTGTCGGTGTAGGGGCGCAGACGCCGTCCGGCGCCGGCCGCCAGCACGAGGCCGATCATGCGGGTTCTCCTTCATCGTGTACGGCGGGCGCGCCACCCTTGTGGGCGGACACCCAGAAGCGGATGCTCTCGAAGAGCACCACCAGGGCGACGGCCACGGCGAGGGCCGTGAGCGCGACCTTGAACTGCGAGGCGGAGAGCACCGCGGCCAGGACGGTGACGAGCAGCGTCCGCCCTTCGTGCCCCCCGATGGCGCGCACCAGCCAGGCCGGGGGCGCCCCGGCGTTGCCGCGGATGCGGTACACCGTGTCGTAGTGATGGTAGGCGACTGCCCCCACCAGGCCGAAAGCTGCAGGAAGGGCCCCGTTCACGTCCGCTTGGGCCGCCAGTACCAGGACGGTGCCGTATTCGGCGGCGCGGAAGAGCGGGGGGACGAGCCAGTCGAGGGCGCCCTTGAGGGGCTGCACGACAGCAGCGCCCGAGGTGAGCACGTACAGCGCGGCCAGGACAACGGGCCACGCGCTGCCGTACGGCTCCAGCGCCGCGACGCCGACCATCAGCGCGGCGGCAGGCAGCACGAGGAAGGCGCGGGAGCCGAGCGGGCCGTAGGTGGGCAGCTTGCGAAGGAGTGCGGCCACTCCCTCGGCGAGCGGCCCGCTGTCCGCCAGGTCCGCCAGCGCCTGCGCCGCCCGGTCGGTCCGCGTGGCCTTCCGCGTCAGCGACCGCAGCACCCGGCCCGCCGTCGTGTACGTCGCGGCGAACGCGCACCCGATGAGCAGCGCGTAGAAGGTGATACGCGGAGTGGTCACCGCCGTGAGGACGGCGATCATCGCCCACCGTTCACCGATCGGCAGGACGATCATCCGGCGCACCCACACCGTCCACCCGACGCTGTCCAGCTTGTCGGAAAGGGCAGCCGTGGGGCTGGTGTTGGCGGTGGCGTCGTGGTTGGCCTCGTTGAAGGAGAAGTCCACGATGTGCCGGCAGCTCTGCAGGACCATCGCGCCGAGCGCGAGGGCCCAGACATCGTCACTGCCGCCGCCGCGGGCGGCTCCGAGGGCCAGGCCCGCGTAGTAGGCGTACTCCTTGGCCCGGTCGAAGGTGGCGTCCAGCCAGGCGCCGAGCGTCGAGTACTGCAGGGAGTAGCGGGCGAGCTGTCCGTCGGTGCAGTCGAGGACGAAGGAGAAGATCAGCAGGATGCCCGCGGCGATGAAACCGCCGCGCGTTCCGGTGGCCGCGCAGCCCGCCGCTATCAGCGCGGTGATCAGGGAGGCGGTGGTGACCTGGTTCGGGGTCAGGCCCCGGCGGGCACACCAGCGGGCGAGGTAGCGGGAGTACGGGCTGATGCAGTAAGTGGTGAAGAAGCCGTCGCGGGCCTTCACAGCCGACTTCAGGCGTACGGCCTCGTCGTCGACGGCGGCCACGGCCTGCCGTGCCTCGTTGCGGGCCTGCGGGTCGGCCGGGACCTCGGCGACCAGGCTGCCGAGCTCGGGGCGGTGCACCTCGGTGCCGTCGGCGGCCAGGGCGGCGACGACGCGGTCGGCGAGGCTGTCGACGGCGAGGGCCGTACCGCCGCCCGCGGAGTTCTCGCGGGCCACTGCCCGGGTCAGGGCCTGGCGGCCGGCCGGCTGGGCGGTCACCGCTCCCGGCACCGCGGCGAGCGGGAAGCGGGGGTCGGTGAGGCCGAGGCGCAGCGCGTGGACGTGCCCCACCAACCGGGCGTCGACCACGGCGACCCGCTGGTCACCCGGCACCCGGGCGAGGAGCGCCTCGGCGTCGGCGGCGTCGGCGGCGGTCCGGACGTCGAAGCCGAGGGACCGCAGATCACCCTCGATCGACGATCCGGGGACCGGCTGACCGGTGAGGATGGCGGTCGACAACCGAACTCACTCCCTGAACTCCGACGTGTGGGCGCCGGGCATGTGCATGGTGGGGCGCCCCTTGGCGTGGTGGGACTGCACCAGCCGGGCGGCGTGTCGGCAGAGGCTATCGGATCCCCGGAAGCTGGTGTTCACCGCCCGTTCACGGGCAGATCAACACCGTCTCCACCGGCCTTTGCCACGATCATCATCGGTGATCACGTGCCCCGCCCACAAACCTGCCCTCCCAGACCGGGCATCCCGGACATTGCGCGGAGTGTCGGGGCGTGCGCATAAGGTGGGCGACCATGACATGGCTGATCACCGGCGGTGCCGGATACATCGGGGCCCATGTGGCGCGGGCCATGACCGACGCCGGGGAGCGCGTCCTCGTCCTCGACGACCTCTCGGCCGGGATGCCAGCACGGCTGCCGGCGGGCGTTCCGCTCGTCCACGGCTCGTCGCTGGACGCGGGCCTGCTGAAGCGGGTGTGCGCCGAGCACGGGGTGACGGGCGTGGTGCATCTCGCCGCACGCAAACAGGTCGCCGAGTCCGTGGCGCAGCCGACGCGCTACTACCGGGAGAACGTCGGCGGCCTCACCACGCTTCTGGAAGCGGTCGCCGAGGCCGGGATCAAGCGCTTCGTCTTCTCCTCCTCGGCGGCCGTGTACGGCAACCCCGATGTGGACCTGATCACGGAGGACACTCCGTGTGTTCCGGTGAACCCGTACGGCGAGACCAAGCTCGCCGGGGAGTGGCTGGTGCGGGCGGCGGGCCGGGCGCACGGCATCTCGACCGTGTGCCTGCGCTACTTCAACGTGGCCGGGGCGGCCGCGCCCGAGCTGGCGGACACCGGGGTCTTCAACATCGTCCCCATGGTCTTCGACCGGCTCACCCGCGACGAGGCACCGCGGATCTTCGGCGACGACTATCCGACACCGGACGGGACGTGCATCCGTGACTACATTCATGTCGCCGATCTCGCCGAGGCCCACCTCGCGGCGGCCCGTCGGCTGACCGAGGACACCACGCCCGGCGACCTGACGGTCAACATCGGTCGCGGAGAGGGCGTCTCCGTACGCGAACTGATCACGGTCATCGGTGAGGTGAGCGGCGACCGGCGGCCTGCCCTCGTGGAGGCCAGGCGTCCCGGGGACGCGCCCCGCGCGGTCGCCTCGGCCGCCCGGGCCGCCGAGCAGTTGGGCTGGACGGCCCGGCGCGGGGTGCGCGAGATGGTCGGGTCGGCGTGGCAGGGGTGGCTGCGGCACCACGGCGGGTGAGCCGGGCGGGAGTTGGCCGCCGCCCTGACCTGCGGATCGTTTCTGCAGGTCAGGGCACATGACAACGGTGTTCAGTGCCGCGTTGCCCCATACCCCCCACCCGTAGTTCACTGGGGTCCCGGGCGGAAAACAGGAGGCGCTTTTCATGGGGGCTGGGCACGATCACGGGCATACGCACGGTCCGCCGGCGGGTACGGCGACCGCCGCGTACCGCGGGAGGCTGCGGGTCGCGCTGTCCATCACGCTCGGCGTCATGGTGGTCGAGATCATCGGCGGCGTGGTCGCCGACTCGCTGGCGCTGGTCGCCGACGCGGCGCACATGGCGACCGACGCGCTGGGCCTCGGCATGGCGCTCCTCGCGATCCACTTCGGGAGCCTCCCGCCCAGCGACCGGCGCACCTTCGGGCTGGCCCGCGCCGAGATCCTCGCCGCCCTCGCCAACTGCCTGCTGCTGCTCGGGGTCGGCGGATACGTCCTGTACGAGGCGATCCAGCGGTTCGTCACACCCGCCGGCACCGAGGGCGGGCTGACCATCGTGTTCGGCGCGATCGGCCTGGTCGCCAACATGGTCTCGCTGTCGCTGCTGATGCGCGGCCAGAAGGACAGCCTGAACGTGCGCGGCGCGTTCCTGGAGGTGGCCGCGGACGCGTTGGGCTCGGTCGCGGTGCTGATCTCCGCGGTGGTGATCCTGACCACCGGCTGGCAGGCCGCCGACCCGATCGCCTCGCTCGTCATCGGCCTGATGATCGTGCCGCGCACCTGGAAGCTGCTGCGCGAGACCCTGGACGTGCTGCTGGAGGCGGCTCCCAAGGACGTGGACATCGCGGACGTGCGGGCCCACATACTGGCCCTGGACGGTGTCGAGGACGTCCACGACCTGCACGCCTGGACGATCACCTCCGGGATGCCGGTCCTGTCCGCGCACGTGGTGGTGCGCTCGGACGTCCTGAGCGCGATCGGCCACGAGAAGATGCTGCACGAGCTCCAGGGCTGCCTCGGCGACCACTTCGACGTGGAGCACTGCACCTTCCAGCTGGAGCCGAGCGGGCACGCGGAGCACGAGGCGCGGCTGTGCCACTGACACACGGGTTCGGGCACTGAAACCCGGGTTCGGACGGAACGCATCGGTCCGGTGGACGGCTGCGTCCTCATACTCACAGCCCCGCCCCGGACGGTTCCTCGGCCGCCGCGCCGGGCACGATCAGCTGCCGGGAGTGCCGGATTCGTACGGCACACTTGGGGCGCGAAGACCAATGCGAAGGATGGGTATGCCGATCACACCTGCCACCGCGACGCACAGTTCGTCGAACGGCACCGTGGACGCGATTTTGCTGGAACTGGTCGACGAGAACGGTGTGACGATCGGCACCGCGGAGAAGCTCGCCGCCCATCAGCCGCCGGGGCGGCTGCACCGCGCCTTCTCGGTGTTCCTGTTCGACGAGCACGGCCGGCTGCTGCTCCAGCAGCGGGCGCTGGGCAAGTACCACTCCCCCGGCGTCTGGTCCAACACCTGCTGCGGCCACCCCTATCCCGGCGAGGCGCCCTTCGCGGCGGCCGCCCGGCGGACGTACGAGGAGCTCGGCGTCTCCCCCTCGCTGCTCGCCGAGGCGGGCACGGTCCGCTACAACCACCCCGACCCGGCCTCGGGCCTGGTCGAGCAGGAGTACAACCACCTCTTCGTCGGGCTGGTGCAGTCCCCACTGCGGCCGGACCCGGAGGAGGTCGGCGCGACCGCCTTCGTGTCTCCCGCCGAGCTGGCGGAGCGGCACGCGAAGGACACCTTCTCCGCCTGGTTCATGACCGTCCTGGACGCGGCCCGCCCCGCCGTCCGGGAGCTGACGGACACGTCCGCCGGCTGGTAAGCCGCCTTACGGCACGCTCGCGGGCTTGAGCGGCAGGGCGGCCCAGATCACCTTGCCGCCGCTCGCCGTGTGCTCGACGTCGCACACCCCACCCGCCTCCCGGGTGATCTCGCTCACCAGGAGGAGTCCGCGGCCGCCGGTCCGGCCGTGGTCGGCCTCCAGGGCGGTCGGGCGGTAGGGATGGTTGTCCTCCACGGACACCCGCACCCACTCCGCGCCGACGGCGATCTCCACGGCGAGCATCGGCGACAGCAGCGCCGCGTGCCGCACCGCGTTCGTGACCAGCTCCGAGACGATCAGCAGCAGCCCCTGGACGAGGTCGTCCGAGACCGGCACTCCCTGGCGGTGCAGCAGGTCCCGTACGGCATGCCGCGCCTGCGGGACCGAGGCGTCGACGGCGGGAGCGGTGAACCGCCACACCCCTTCGTACGGCAGCGGTTCCGGCGGCCTCGGGGCGCCGGGCTCGTCCGTGCCGTCTGCTGGGCGTGGGCCGGACCCGCGCCCATGGTCTTCCATCGTCCGGTCGCCATCCTTGCGCTCGATTGTCACCACATCTCGAGTGTTGGTAACGAGCCCCTCCACCCCGAAGAACTGAACACAAGTCAGCGCCTATCGAGCGGTTCTGACCGTTGGCGTATGACAGCGTCAGTTGTGGGACCGCTCTTGTCCGCCTCTCACCGCCTTCGCGGACTATTCGGGTTGTACGGGTTTGACCGCCCCCTCGTCCGATTCGTTCCGCCTGTCGCTCTCATCGGACCTCTTGATCGCCGGCGCGGACGGGGCGGATAGCATCCGGCGCATGGAGCCGCAGCTGTTGCACACCGTCGCCGACTCGGTCGCCACCGTCGTCATCCACCATCCGGCCAAGCGCAACGCGATGACGGCCGCGATGTGGCGGGCCCTGCCGCCGCTCCTCGACACGCTGGCCGCCGACCCGGACGTACGGGCGCTGGTGCTGACCGGTGAGGGCTCGACGTTCTGCGCGGGAGCCGACATCTCCACGCTGCGGGGGTCGCCGGACGAGGCGCAGGGGTTGGCCGTGCGTGCCGAGGAGGCCCTCGCCGCCTTCCCGAAGCCGACGCTCGCGGCGGTCCGCGGTCACTGTGTGGGCGGCGGGTCGCAGCTCGCGGCGGCCTGTGATCTGCGGTTCGCCGAGGAGGGCGCGCTGTTCGGGGTGACGCCGGCGAAGCTCGGAATCGTGTATCTGGCGTCCTCCACCCGGCGGTTGGTGTCGCTGGTGGGGCCGGCCGCGGCCAAGTACCTGCTGTTCTCGGGTGAATTGATCGACACCGAGCGAGCGCTGCGCACGGGTCTGGTGGACGAGGTGCTGCCCGAGGGCGGACTCGCCGAGCGGGTGGCGGAGTTCGGCCGGATCCTGGTGTCCCGCTCGCAGCTGACACAGGCCGCGGCGAAGGAGTTCGCGGACGGGTGCACGGACCGCGACGCGTTCTGGGCCGGGCAGGCGCGCGGCAGCGGCGACACCGCGGAGGGGGTCGCCGCGTTCCTGGAGCGCAGACAGCCGCGCTTCACCTGGAGCGTGTCTACGTCGGAGTGAAGCGGCTCTTGGCGCGGAACTCCTCGACGAGGTGCGCCGGGGCCTTGTGCGGGGATCCGGCGTCGTAGGGCGGCTGCGGGTCGTACTCCGTCAACAGCTGGACCGCCTGGGCGTGTTCGTCGCCCGCGATCCTGCCGAGCAGGGTCAGGCCCATGTCGATGCCGGAGGAGACGCCGGCCGCGGTGACGTACTTGCCGTCGAAGACGACCCGCTCCTCGGTCGGTTCGGCGCCGAACCGCTTCAGGAAGTCGAGCGCCAGCCAGTGCGAGGTCGCTCGGCGCCCGGTGAGCAGGCCGGCCGCGGCGAGCAGCAGGGAGCCGGTGCACACGGAGGTCGTCCAGGTGCTGGTGGCGTCGGCGGTGCGCAGCCAGTCCAGGAGGGTCTCGTTCTCCATCTGCGGGGTCTGGCCGGGGCCGCCGGGCACGACCACGATGTCGGGGTCCGGCACGTCGGCGAGCGTCCGGTCGGCGGTGAGGGCGAGGTTCCCGGTGTCGGTGCGCACCGGGCCGGTCCGCTCGGCCACGAAGACGGTCTCCGCGTCCGGGAGGCGGCCCAGGGTCTCGTACGCGCCGACGGCGTCCAGGGCGGTGAAGCGGTCGAAGAGGACGATGGCGATCTGCATCTGCTTCCTTTCGGCGGGCGGGCGGGTGAGGGGTAGGGGGCGGGTGCGGCAGGTGGCGGGTGCGGGCGTCAGCGGGCGGACGCGGAGCAGGTGGCGGGTGCGGGCGTCAGCGGGCGGGTGCGGAACAGCAGGCGGGTGCGAGCGTCAGCGGGCGGACGCGGAACAGCAGGCGGGTGCAGGGCAGCGGGCGGCAAGGGGGCGAGTGCGGGCGTCAGCGGGCGGATGCAGGGCAGCGGGCGGATGCAGGCAAGGGGACAGGTGCGGGCGTCAGCGGGCGGATGCGGGGCAGGGGGCGAGTGCGGGCAAGGGGGCGGGTGCGGGCGTCAGCGGGCGGGTGCGGGGCGGAACCGGCGGCGGTACTCGGCCGGGGCCGCGCCGAGCGTCTTGAGGAAGGCGCGGCGCATGGCCTCGGGGGTGCCGTAGCCGCTGGCGCGGGAGATCTCCTCGACTCCGTCGCCGGTGTCCTCCAGGAGGCGGCGGGCGTGTTCGAGGCGGACCCGGTCGACGTAGCGGCCGGGTGTCATGCCGGTCTCGGTGCGGAAGGCGCGGGCGAAGTGGCGGGGTGACAGCCGGGCGCGTTCGGCGAGCGACTCGACGCTCAGGTCTCCGGCGGGATGCTCGGTGATCCACTGCTGGACCTCCCGCAGCGGTTCGCGCTGAGCGGTCTGGGCAGCCAGCTGGGCGCTGAACTGGGCCTGGTTTCCGGGCCTGCGCAGGAAGACGACCAGGTGGCGGGCGACGGTGAGCGCCGCTTCCCGGTCCAGGTCCTCCTCGACGAGGGCCAGGGCCAGGTCGATGCCCGAGGTGACGCCCGCCGAGGTGGAGACCTGCCCGTCCCGTATGTAGATGGGGGCCGGGTCGACGTCGATGGCGGGGTGGTCGCGGGCGAGTCTGTCGCAGTACGCCCAGTGGGTAGTGGCGCGGCGGCCGTCCAGCAGGCCCGCCTCGGCGAGCAGGATCGCGCCGGTGCACACGGAGACGAGGCGCCGCGCTCGGGGGCCGTGCTCGCGCAGCCATCCGGTCAGCCGCGGGTCGGGGGTCCGGGTGCCCTGGCCGCCCGGGACGAGGAGGGTGTGCGGGCCCGGTGTGTCGGCGAGGGTCGCGTCCGGTACCAGGGTCAGGCCGCTGGAGGTGCGCACGGGAGCGCCGTCCAGGGAGGCCGTGCGCACGCGGTACGTGCCCGGGGTGTGCTTCTCGGCCCCGGCGAAGACCTCGACGGGGCCGGAGACGTCCAGGCTCTGGACGCCGTCGAAGAGGACGACGAGAACGGATCGCTGCGGCATGGGGCCGATTCTTCGCCGAGGGCGGCGTGGCGGCAATGACGAGTACCCCACCTTTTCTGCCATGCGGCCTGCCATGGCCGCCGGGCGGGCTGCCGGGACCGCTGGGACGGTGAGCATGGCCCGCGATCGCCGAGGTACTCGGTGATCCCGGCCGCAGTGGCCGGGAGTCGAAAGGGGAATGACGTGTTCCGTGCGATCGCAGACGTACTGCGCCAGATCGGTGGGGCCATCGCCACCGTCGTGACGCTGCCCTTCCGGGCACTGGCCCGGCTCTTCGGAGGCGCCTCGAGTTCGACGCGCAGCCGCAGGGTCTGACCGCCCGGCCCGCCGGGATTCCGCCCTGGACCCCGACTGTCGGTGCCACCTGCCACAATTGCCGCGCAACCTCAGTGGAGAAGGCGGTACGGCATCGTGACGACACCCCTCGTAGGGTCCATCGAAGGCAGGATCGCCGAGGAACTCGGCGTACGGGAGCGGCAGGTCAGGGCTGCCGTGGAACTGCTCGACGGCGGTTCGACGGTGCCCTTCATCGCCCGCTACCGCAAGGAAGCGACCGAGATGCTCGACGACGCGCAGCTGCGCACGCTCGAGGAGCGGCTGCGCTATCTGCGGGAGCTGGAGGAGCGGCGGACGGCGATCCTGGAGTCGGTGCGCGAGCAGGACAAGCTGACGCCCGAGCTCGAGGCGCAGATCCGCGGCGCCGAGACCAAGGCGCGGCTGGAGGACATCTACCTGCCGTTCAAGCCGAAGCGGCGCACCAAGGCGCAGATCGCCCGCGAGGCCGGTCTCGAGCCGCTGGCGCAGGGGCTGCTCGGTGACCCGGGCGTGGAGCCCCTCGCCGCGGCCGCCGCGTTCGTCGACGCCGACAAGGGTGTCGCCGATCCGCAGGCGGCTCTCGACGGCGCCCGGGCGATCCTCACCGAACGGTTCTCGGAGGACGCCGACCTGATCGGTGAGCTGCGCGAGCGCATGTGGGTGCGCGGACGGCTGGTCGCCAAGGTGCGGGAGGGCAAGGAGGAGGCGGGCGCCAAGTTCTCCGACTACTTCGACTTCGCCGAACCGTTCACCGCACTGCCCTCGCACCGCATCCTGGCGATGCTGCGCGGCGAGAAGGAGGACGTCCTCGACCTCGTCCTGGAGCCGGAGGAGCCGACGGAGGGCCCTTCGTCGTACGAGGGGATGGTGGCGCACCGGTTCGGGATCACCGACCGGGGCCGACCGGGCGACAAGTGGCTGCAGGACACGGTCCGCTGGGCCTGGCGCACCCGTCTCCTCGTGCATCTCGGCCTTGACCTCAGGCTGCGGCTGCGGACGGCCGCCGAGGACGAGGCCGTCAACGTGTTCGCGGCGAACCTGCGCGACCTGCTGCTCGCCGCCCCGGCCGGCACCCGCGCGACGCTGGGGCTGGACCCCGGGTTCCGTACGGGCGTCAAGGTCGCCGTGGTCGACGCGACCGGCAAGGTGGTGGCGACGGACGTCATTTACCCGCATGTCCCGGCGAACAGGTGGGACGAGGCGATCGCCAAGCTGGCCCGCCTCGCGAAGGAGCACGCGGTCGAGCTGGTCTCGATCGGCAACGGCACGGCGTCCCGGGAGACCGACAAGCTCGCCGGTGAACTGATCGCCAAGCATCCGGAGTTGAACCTCACCAAGGTGATGGTGTCGGAGGCGGGCGCCTCCGTGTACTCGGCCTCCGCGTTCGCCTCCCAGGAGCTGCCCGACATGGACGTGTCGCTGCGCGGCGCCGTGTCGATCGCGCGCCGGCTCCAGGACCCGCTGGCCGAGCTGGTGAAGATCGACCCGAAGTCGATCGGGGTCGGCCAGTACCAGCACGACCTGTCCGAGGTGAAGCTGTCGCGTTCGCTGGACGCGGTGGTGGAGGACTGCGTGAACGGCGTGGGGGTCGACGTGAACACCGCCTCGGCACCGCTGCTCGCCCGGGTCTCCGGCATCTCCTCGGGGCTCGCCGAGAACATCGTGGCGCACCGCGACGCGAACGGGCCGTTCAAGTCCCGCGCGCAGCTCAAGGGCGTGGCGCGGCTGGGCCCCAAGGCGTACGAGCAGTGCGCGGGCTTCCTCAGGATCCGCGAGGGCGACGACCCGCTGGACGCGTCCAGCGTGCACCCGGAGGCGTATCCCGTCGTACGGCGGATGGTGAAGACCGCCGGGCAGGAGGTGGCCTCGCTCGTCGGCAACACCGGTGTGCTGCGCTCCCTGAATCCGCAGGACTTCGTCAACGAGACCTTCGGTCTGCCGACGGTGACCGACATCCTCAAGGAGCTGGAGAAGCCGGGGCGCGACCCGCGGCCCGCGTTCAAGACGGCCACCTTCAAGGAGGGCGTCGAGAAGATCGGCGACCTGTCCTCCGGGATGATCCTGGAGGGGGTGGTCACGAACGTGGCGGCCTTCGGGGCGTTCGTCGACGTCGGCGTCCACCAGGACGGCCTGGTGCACGTGTCCGCGATGTCGAAGACGTTCGTCAAGGACCCGCGGGACGTGGTGAAGCCGGGCGACATCGTCAAGGTGAAGGTGCTGGACATCGACATCCCGCGCAAGCGGATCTCGCTGACGCTGCGCCTCGACGACGAGGCGGCACCGCAGGACCGGCAGCCCGCCTCGGGCGGCGGCGAGCGCCGGCAGCGGGGCGGACGTCCGCCGCAGCAGCGGCAGAACCGGGGCGGCGGCAGTGGTGGCGGTGGCGGTGCCTCGCGTCAGGCTCCGCCGCCTTCCAACAGCGCGATGGCCGACGCCCTGCGCAAGGCGGGTCTCGTCGACCCGAAGAAGGGCAGGCGCTGACAAGGCGGCGTCCGAGCGGTCCGGCCCGGATTCTCCGGTATGCCACGGAGAGTCCGGGCCGGTTCGTCCGTAGGGTGGCGCCATGCGGACCTCACGTGTGCTCACCTGGGACGTGTCCGAAAGCGGGGGCTACGAGACGGCCTGGGTCGACCTCGACGAAAAGGTGCTGCGGGCCCGTGGCCGGGCGGTCGGCACCGTGCCCGAGACGCACTGGATCTCGTACGCGCTCGACACGGCCGACGGCTTCGTCACCCGCCGTCTGCTGGTGGAGGCCGCCACGCCGCACGGCACCCGCTTCCTCGACCTGCGCCGCGACGACGGGGGCCACTGGACCATGAACGGCGAGCGGATCCCCCAGGTCGACGGCGCCCTCGACTGCGACCTCGGGCTGTGCCCGCTCACCAACACCATGCCGGTGCTGCGGCACGGCCTTCATCGAGAGCCCGGGGAGCGCGAGTTCCTGATGGCGTGGGTGCGGGTCCCCGAGCTGACCGTGGAGCCGTCCCGGCAGACCTACACGCACCTCGGCCAGGGACGGGTGCGCTTCGCCTCCGGCGACTTCCGCAGCGACCTGGAGTTCGACGAGGACGGCTGCGTGGTCGACTATCCGGGCCTGGCGCGGCGTCTCACCTCACGTTAGCGCTCGGTCACCTTGCCGTCCGCCACCTCCAGGCGGCGGCTCACGTGGACCGCGTCCAGCATCCGCCGGTCGTGGGTGACCAGGAGAAGTGTGCCCTCGTAGGCGTCCAGCGCCGACTCCAGTTGTTCGATGGCCGGCAGGTCCAGGTGGTTGGTCGGCTCGTCGAGGACCAGGAGGTTCACCCCCCGGCCCTGGAGCAGGGCCAGCGCGGCCCTGGTGCGTTCGCCCGGGGAGAGCGTGGCGGCCGGGCGCAGGACGTGGTCCGCCTTGAGGCCGAACTTGGCCAGGAGGGTGCGGACCTCGGCCGGTTCGGTGTCCGGGACGGCCGCGCCGAAGGCGTCCAGCAGGGCTTCCGGGCCGTGGAACAGCTTGCGGGCCTGGTCGACCTCGCCGATCAGGACGCCCGAGCCGAGTGAGGCGCTGCCCGCGTCCGGCTGGAGGCGGCCCAGGAGGACGGCGAGGAGCGTCGACTTGCCCGCGCCGTTCGCTCCCGTCACCGCCACCCGGTCCGCCCAGTCGATCTGGAGGGACACCGGGCCGAGCACGAAGTCGCCGCGCCGGACCTCGGCGTCCCGCAGGGTCGCGACGACCGCGCCCGAGCGCGGGGCGGACGCGATCTCCATGCGCAGGTCCCACTCCTTGCGGGGCTCCTCGACGACGTCGAGGCGTTCGATCATGCGCTGGGTCTGGCGGGCCTTGGCGGCCTGCTTCTCGCTGGCCTCGCTGCGGAACTTGCGGCCGATCTTGTCGTTGTCGTTGGCCGCCTTGCGGCGCGCGTTCTTCACGCCCTTGTCCATCCAGGAGCGCTGGGTCTGGGCCCGCTCCTGGAGGGCGGCCTTCTTGTCGGCGTACTCCTCGAAGTCGCCGCGGGCGTGCCGGCGGGCGACCTCCCGCTCCTCCAGGTAGGCCTCGTAGCCGCCGCCGTAGAGGGTGATCTGCTGCTGGGCGAGGTCGAGTTCGAGGACCTTGGTGACCGTGCGGGTGAGGAACTCGCGGTCGTGGCTGACGACGACCGTGCCGGCGCGCAGGCCGCTCACGAAGCGTTCGAGGCGCTCCAGGCCGTCCAGGTCGAGGTCGTTCGTCGGCTCGTCGAGGAGGAAGACGTCGTACCGGGACAGGAGCAGGGAGGCGAGGCCGGCCCGGGCCGCCTGGCCGCCCGACAGCGAGGTCATCGGCTGGTCCAGGTCGACCGCCAGGCCGAGCGAGTCGGCGACCTCTTCCGCCCGCTCGTCCAGGTCGGCGCCGCCGAGGTCGAGCCAGCGCTCCAGGCTCGTCGCGTAGGCGTCGTCGGCGCCCGGTGCGCCGTCGACCAGGGCCTGGGTGGCCTCGTCCATCGTGCGCTGGGCCTCGGCGACGCCGGTGCGGCGGGCGAGGAAGTCCCGGACGGACTCGCCGGGCCGTCGCTCCGGCTCCTGCGGCAGATGGCCGACGGTCGCCGTCGGCGGGGACAGCCGCAGCTCGCCCTCCTCCGGGGCGGTGAGGCCGGCGAGCAGCGTGAGCAGCGTGGACTTGCCCGCGCCGTTGGCTCCGACCAGCCCGATGACGTCTCCGGGCGCGACGACGAGGTCGAGCCCGGAGAACAGGGGGCGGTCGCCGTGGCCGGCGGCGAGATTCTTGGCGACGAGGGTGGCAGTCATCAGACCGCCGATGATAGTGGCCCGGCGCGGCGGCCCGCGTCCGGGTTTTTCAGTGCGCCATCGCCTCCACCAGCACACTCCCCGAGGTGCGCGCCACCACGAAGGACTCCCCCTTGACCGCTTTGGTGTCCAGGGCGATGCGGTGGCGGCCCGGTTCCAGGATGCCGTCGAAGAGCTCGTGGGCGTGGGTGCGGTAGAGGCGGTCGAGGCGGTACGCGGTGAGGCGGACCCGGCACGGGGAGGTGACCTCGACGCCCGCCTCGCCGTCCGCGGCCACCAGGCGGGTGAGGCGGCGCCGTTCCACGGGACTGCGGTCCAGGGCGTTCTCGATCTGGGCGACGAGGAGGGGGACGATCGGGGCGAGGCCGTCGACGTAGGCCACGTCGACTCCCGCGCGTTCGAAGGAGTGGCGCACGGAGGCACGTTCCTCCTCGGTGACCGCTCGGCCGAAGGCTACGGCGCCGTAGGTGCGCAGTTCGTCGGCGGGGACGTCCTGCGCGTCCCGGGTGATGTCGGCGCCGATGCCGATGGTGCGCAGGGCGGCGGCGAGCTTGGCGAGGAGGGCGACGCGGGCGCCGATCAGCAGCACGCGGCGCCGGCGGGTGTCGGCGGAGGTGTCCAGGAGTGAGCTCAGCGCCGCCCGGTACTCGGCGCCGTGGAAGCGGAACGGACCGATGCCGTGGTAGCCGTTGAGCTCCAGGTCGGCGTGTTCGTCGGTCTGCCAGGCGAAGTCCCGCCAGATGTAGTCGTCGTCGTCCCGGTCGATCACGGCGGTGACCGCGCCGCAGGCCAGGTCCTCGCAGTCGGGGCAGCCGTAGACGACGTAGCGGCCGTCGGGCAGCGGTGCGTCCGTCTCCCGGAGCAGGCTGCGGACCTGGGCGGTGAAGATCGCGGGCGGGATGTCCGAGGCGAGCGGGGAGACGGCGTCGAGGTCGGAGAGCTGGAAGAGGAGCGGGCGTCCGTCGACGATGAAGTCCACGAAGTCCCGGTGGATGTGGTATTCACCGTTGGCGAGGACTTCACCGGCACGCATCGCCGGTGCCAGGCCGAAGGTCGCGTACTCGGCAGACATGCTGTGAGTATCCCCAGAGCGGGCTCTGTCTGAGCACGGCATGACATATTCCGCTACTGTCCGCCGATGGAAAGCGAACGGCAGGACGCCGTCGTCGTGGTCGGCGGCGGTGTCATCGGCCTGACGACGGCCCTCGTGCTCGCCGAGCGCGGCCGGCGGGTGCGGGTGTGGACGCGGGATCCGGTCGAGCGGACCACCTCGGCGGTGGCCGGGGCGCTGTGGTGGCCGTACGCGATCGAGCCGGTCGAGCTCGCCCGCACGTGGGCGCTGCGCTCGCTGGACGTCTACGAGAAGCTGGCGGCCTCCCCCGAGCTGACCGGCGTACGCATGGTCGAAGGGGTACAGGGCGAGGCGGACCTGGACCAGGCCGTGGCCTGGGCGGGCGCGCGGCTGCCGGGGCTGCGGGCCGCGACGGCCGAGGAGTACGCCGGGACGGGGATGTGGGCCCGCCTCCCGCTCATCGACATGTCGACTCATCTGCCGTGGCTGCGGGAGCGTTTCCTCGCCGCGGGCGGGGTGATCGAGACGCGTACGGTGGCCGACCTGGCGGTGGCCGACCTGGCGGAGGTCGACGCGCCCGTCGTGGTCAACTGCACGGGACTGGCCGCACGCGAGCTGGTGCCGGACGCTTCCGTGCGTCCCGTGCGCGGGCAGCTGGTTGTCGTGGAGAACCCCGGCATCCGCACCTGGCTCGTCTCCACGAACGCGGCCGGGGAGACGGCGTACTTCTTCCCGCAGCCCGGCCGGCTCGTGCTGGGCGGCACCACGGACGAGGACCAGTGGTCTCTCGAACCCGATCCCGCGGTGGCGGAGGCGATCGTACGGCGGTGTGCGGCGCTGCGGCCCGAGATCGCCGGGGCGCGCGTGCTGGGGCACCTGGTGGGGCTCAGGCCCTCCCGGGACGCGGTCCGGCTGGAGCGTGAACTCCTGCCCGATGGACGGGTGTTGGTGCACAACTACGGTCACGGCGGTGGCGGTGTGACCGTGGCCTGGGGGTGCGCGGAGGAGGCGGCCGGGCTGGCCGCCCCCTGAGAGCCTCTGCGCGAGCGTGCTCAGCCGTGGTCGTGGCCGAGTGGGTCGCCCACCCTCTCGGTGCCCGACCCGGGGCCGACCCTGATCTCGAACTCGCCGTCGTACCTCTTGTGGCCCTCGATCACGGCGAGTTCGACGGCCTCGGAGCCCATCTCGCCGCGCACGATGACCGGGTCCTGGCGCAGATCGCGCATGAGGGCGACGCACATGCCGATCATCACGAGCACGAAGGGCGCGGCGGCCAGGATCGTGAGGTTCTGCAGCCCGGTGAGCGCGTCGCCCTGACCGCTGCCGACGAGCAGCATGATGGCGGCGACCGCTCCGGTCACCACACCCCAGAACACCACGACCAGTCGGCCCGGCTCCAGGGCGCCCTTCTGGGAGAGCGTACCCATCACGATGGACGCGGCGTCGGCGCCGGAGACGAAGAAGATGCCGACGAGGATCATCACGAGCAGGCTGGTGACGGTCGCGATCGGGAACTCCTGCAGGACGCCGAAAAGCTGTCCCTCGGGGGTCGACTCGCCGCCGAGCGCGCCGCCCTCCTTCAGCTTCATCGCCGTACCGCCGAAGACCGCGAACCAGACGAGGCTGACGGTGCTGGGCACCAGGATGACGCCGCCGACGAACTGCCGGATGGTGCGGCCCCGGCTGATGCGGGCGATGAACATGCCGACGAAGGGCGTCCAGGAGATCCACCACGCCCAGTAGAAGACGGTCCAGCTGCCGAGCCAGTCCGCGACGCCCGCGCCGGCACTGGCCTCGGTGCGGCCGGCGAGTTGCGGCAGGTCACCGAGGTAGGAGAAGACGGAGGTGGGCAGCAGGTCGAGAACGATGATCGTGGGGCCCGCGACGAACACGAAGAGGGCGAGCACGAGGGCGAGCACCATGTTGATGTTGGACAGCCACTGGATGCCCCGCTCGATGCCGGAGACCGCCGAGGCGACGAAGGCCAGGGTCAGCACGGCGATGATCGCGACGAGCAGGCCGGTACTCACGTCGTCCATCCAGTCCAGCTCCTGGAAACCGGAACCGATCTGGAGCGCGCCCAGGCCCAGCGAGGCCGCGGATCCGAAGACGGTGGCGATGATCGCGAGGATGTCGATCACCCGGCCCGGGATGCCGTTCGCGTGCTTCTCGCCGATGAGCGGTGTGAAGACCGCGCTGATGGTCTGGCGCCGGCGTTTGCGGAAGGTGCTGTAGGCGATACCGAGACCGACCACCGCGTAGATCGCCCAGGGGTGCAGCGTCCAGTGGAACAGCGTGGTGGCCATCGCCGTCTCCATCCGTTCGGCGGAGTCGGCTGGGCTGGTGCCCGGCGGTGGGGTCGTGTAATGCGAGAGAGGTTCGCTCACGCCGTAGAACATCAGGCCGATGCCCATGCCGGCGCTGAACATCATCGCGACCCAGGACACCGTGCGGAACTCGGGTTCCTCGCCCTCCGCGCCGAGGTGGATCCGGCCGTAGCGGCTGACCGCGAGCCACAGCGCGAAGACGACGAAGCACGAGGCCGCCAGCATGAAGGCCCAGCCGCCGTTGTGGATCAGGCTGTTGAGCATCTTCGTGGAGGCGCTCTCCAGCGAGTCCGTCGCCACCGCGCCCCAGAGCACGAAGGCCACAGTGATGACAGCGGCGACGCCGAACACCACTCGGTCCGTTGAGTGGCCGGAAACGTCCGAAGGACCTTCCCGGCCTCCCCTCTTCTTCAGGTCTTCCGTCATTTGCGGCATCTTCCCCTGTAAGCCCGTGGGTACGCATGTTCCGCACGCGCCCAAGGACCTACCACACGTGCCGTGTGCCTTCCTCGCTTCAGCAGTCGGTGTCGGGCTCCCCGACCGTGAGGTGGTACGCGGCGCGTTCGTCGAGGAGCAGCGGGACGAGGGCGCGCAGGGGCTGGCGGAGCGGGACGTAGGTGCCCTTCGTTCTCACCCCGTGCAGGGCGAGTTCGTCGCGCACCTCCGCGTACTGGTCGGTGGTGAGCCGGTAGCCGCAGGGCGGGTCCGGGATCACCTCGGCCGGTTCGGGCGGGTCGTTGTCGGCGCCGCCGACGTAGACGGGGCCGGTGTCGGCGTAGCCCGCGAGCCGGGCCGTGTCCGTCGCCGCCTCGACCTGCGCCCGGCGCTCGCCGGTGAACCCGAACAGCCCCTTCAGGGCGGCGCGTTGGGAGTCCACCCGGCGCTTGTTGTTGACGGCCTCCCCGACGTCGGTCAGCGGCTCGACCCGGCTTTCGATGAGCAGGCCGAGCGAGTGCTTGATTCCGGACATGTTCCGCAGGATGCGTTCCTGACCGTCGCCGGCGACCTGGCGGATCGGTTCACCGGTGACGGGGTCGGTCCAGATGCCGTACGTGCCGGTGGTGTAGCCGGCGCGCTGTGCGGCGGGCCGTACGTACGCCCGGGACAGGGTCTCGGCCTCGTCGTGGACGGCCGCGGCGGTGTTGAGGTTGCGCGGCCACAAGTCGAAGAGGTCCTTGTCGTAGTACGGCGGCGTGGCGCCGTACTCGTGCAGGTCGTAGATGACGTCGGGGCGTCGGTCGCGGATGACGGCGGCCATGGCGCGGCCCTCGGCCGTCTGCAGGGCGAGGTGGTCGCGGTTGATGTCGACGCCGTCGCTGTTGCCGCGGGTGTCGGCGGCGCGGCCGTCGGGGTTGGCGGTGGGGACGACGAGGACCGTGGTGCGGTCCAGGTAGCGGCGGGTCGGCCCGTCCTGCGCGTACGCCAGGTCGCGGACCGTGGTGAGGCAGGCCTCGCGGCCGGACGGTTCGTCGCCGTGCTGGCTGCACACGAGCAGCACCTGGTTCGGGGCGTTTCGTGCGCCGACCTGGACGAGTTGGAGCGGGCGGCCCTGTTTCGTCGTACCGATGGAGGCGACCGAGACGCGGCTGCTCGTCCGGTCGACGGCCGCCAGGAAGTCCTGTTCCTCGGACTCCCGGGTCCAGCGGGCGCCGTTCGACTCCTCGAAGCCGGTGCGGGGCGGGGTTTGGGTGGCGTCGGCCGGGGTCGCGATCAGGGATGCGGCCAGGGCGGCCGTCACGAGGGTCAGGGTGCGGATCACCGGGCTCCCTCCGGGACGCGCTGGGCGGTGCGCGGTGCCTGGACCCCGTCGAGGGGCGTGATCTCGGGGGCGGCGGACGCGGAGCCCGCGGTGGCGCGCGCGAACGCGGCCGCGCCGCCGACGAGCGGGACGCGGGCGGACGTACGGGACAGGTCGACCGTCAGGGTGGGGGTGGTGGACGGCGGGTCGATGAGGTCCTTGTCGGTGCCCGCGACGACCAGTGCGAGGCGGTGTCCGGCCGGGACGACATGGTCGGTGGCCCCGAGGTCGAGGGTGATGGTGTACGCCTTGCCCGGGGTGAGCGGGACGCCGGTGCCGGAGGCGTGGTTGCCGAGGTCGGCCCAGCCGCGGCTGACGACGGTGTAGTCCACATCGGTGGTCTTCGCCTGCGTCTCCCTGAAGCAGGAGCTGTCGCCCGTGGTGCTCACGCCCCAGCAGGTGCGGTCGGTGAGCGTGCTGATGCCCTCGCCGCTCGCCGCGTAGTCGCGGATCGTGTCGGGGCCCAGGTCGACCAGGACGGCGGACAGGTGGGCCGTCGACGTGGTCGGGGTCGCGGTGACGGTGACCTTGGAGGAGCCGGATACGCGCAGGTCGCGGGTGAGCGGCCCGGTCACGAAGCCCGCCTTGTCGGGGGTCGACGTGTCGATCTGCGCCGCCCAGTCGGTCTCGCTCAGCTGCGGGTTGTCGGTGAACGTCTCCGTGCCGCTGCCCTTGCGCAGGCCCAGCGTGCCGACGCCCTCCTGGCTGCCCTCGGCGGGGCGCAGGGTGGTGGTGTCGGTGCCGCGCGGCGGCCAGGCCTTCGAGGTGACCCACTGGTCGGGGTGGCGTTCGATGTCGGCCATGGGCTCGCGGTCGATGCCGTTGTCGTAGCCGAGGAGTTCGTGGTCGAACCAGCGGTGCAGGGTGTCGACCCAGGCGGTGCGGCGGAAGTCGAAGGGGTCGACGTGGCCGGTCTGGGAGAGCCAGATCTTGCGCTCGACGCCGTTCTTCGCGAGGACGTCCCACCACGGACCGACGTGCTGCATACGGACGTTGAGGTCCTGCATGCCGTGGATGAGGAAGACGCTCGCCTTCACCTTGCTCGCGGCCTTCACATAGTCGCGCTCGCTCCACAGCGGGGTCCGGTCGCCGGTGCGCGGGGCTCCGGCGACGAGTTCCTGCTGGACGGCGGCGCACTTGGCGCGGGCGTCGGGGCTGTCGACGTAGTTGGACAGCCAGTCGGGGCCCGAGTCGTAGAGCGGGGCGCCCTTGGAGAAGTAGTAGTCGTACCAGGTGGAGATGGCGCTGATCGGGACGATGGTCTTGAGTCCCCTGACTCCGGTGGCGGCGACGCCGTTGGCGATGGTGCCGTCCCAGCTCTTGCCGATCATGCCGGTCTTGCCGTTCGTCCAGCTCGCCTTGGCGGTGGTGGTGCCGGTGCGGCTGGTGTAGGCCCTGGCGCGGCCGTTCAGCCAGTCGACGACGGCCTTCGCGGACTGGATGTCGGAGCGTCCGCCGACGTCCACACAACCGTCGGAGCGGTTGGTTCCGGCGAGGTCGACGCCGACGAAGGCGTAGCCGCGGGGCACGAAGTAGTTGTCGTAGAACAGCGGCATCCGGACGACGTTGCCCGCGGCGTCGTACGTCTTCTTCTGGCTCTCGTTGCCGCGCCCGCAGCAGGAGTAGTACGGGCTGGCGTCCATGATCACGGGTATCTTGCGGCCCTGTTGGGCGGGTTCGCGCGGCCGGACGATGTCGACGGCGACGCGGTCCGACGTTCCGTCACTGTCGCCGTCGAGTCCGGTGTCCACCCAGACGGCCTCGCGGACGGCGTTCTCGTACGAGTAGACAGGTCTGCTCTCCTGCGGGGCGGGGTGGGCGGCCATCGGGGTGACGAGGACTGCCACCAGGGCGGCGACGGCGGCCGTGGCGAGCGATCTCCAGGTCGTGAAGCGCATGCGTATCGGCATGCGCGGACGGTACATCGGTCAACTCCCGTGCAGAAGAGGGCGATCGGACACGTACGGGGCCAGTGATGCTTTGCGGGATGGTGGGTTCATGACGGCCGAATGGCATTCATGTGACAGCGGTGGCCGTGGACAGACTCGGACCCACAGGGAATCAATAGGCTCCGAACAGACTTCGTGCCCCTACGACTTGGAGCTTTTGTGCACCGCAGAATCACCGCGCCGGGCGCACTCGCGGCGGCCACCCTGTTGCTGGCGATCCCGGCATCGGCCGCAAGTCACTCCCCTGGTGCGCCGGGCATCGGCGACCCCTACTACCCGGACTACGGCAACGGCGGATACGACGTCTCCCACTACGACCTGCGGCTGAAGTACCAGCCGTCCACGGACGAGTTGGAGGGCACGGCAACCCTGCTGGCCCGCACCACGCAGGACCTGTCGCGGTTCAATCTGGACTTTCTGCTGGACGTGAGCGAGGTGCGGGTCAACGGCGCGAAGGCGTCGCTGGCGACCTCCGGCGAGCACGAGCTGGAGATCACCCCGAAGACCCCGCTGGCGAAGGGCACCGACATCACCGTCGTGGTGCGCTACAGCGGTGTGCCGTCGTCGAAGCAGGCGTACGGCTTCACCAGCTGGCACCGCACTCCGGACGGCGGTGTCGCGGCGAACGAACCCGAAGCGGCCTGGTGGTGGTTCCCCAGCAACGACCACCCGCTCGACAAAGCCACCTACGACGTGTCCGTGCTGGTGCCGGACGGCACCCAGGCCATCTCCAACGGCACCCTCCAGTCGACGAGTTCACGCGTCGGCTGGACCCGCTCCAACTGGCGGTCCAACAAGCCGCAGGCCACCTATCTCGCGACACTGGCGGTCGGCAGGTTCGACGTCACGACCGGTACGACCGAGAGCGGCATCCCGGTCGTCAACGCCTACAGCAAGGACCTCGGCGACAACTACGGTGCGGCGCGGGCGAGCATCGAGCGGACCGGGGAGATCGCGGACTGGCTGACCGGGTATTTCGGGCCGTATCCGTTCAACGCGCTCGGCGGGTACGTGCCGAACACCGACACCGGGTACGCGCTGGAGACACAGACCCGGCCCTTCTACAGCCCGCGCCAGTTCGCGGCTGGGACGAACACCTCCGTGGTCGTGCACGAGCTGGCCCACCAGTGGTACGGCGACCTCGTGTCCGTCGCCGGCTGGAAGGACATCTGGGTCAACGAGGGCTTCGCGCGGTACGCCCAGTGGCTGTGGTCCGAGCACGAGGGCGAGGGGACAGCACAGGAACTCGCCGACTACGTGTACGCCTCGCATCCGGCCGACGACCCGTTCTGGACGGTGAAGCCCGGGGATCCGGGGCCGGAGAACCAGTTCCACCTCGCCGTCTACGACCGTGGTGCGCTGGCCCTGCAGGCCTTGCGCAACGAGATCGGTGACGAGGCGTTCTTCGCGATCCTGAAGGGCTGGCCGCAGAAGTACGCGCACGGCAACGCGTCGGTCGCCGACTTCCAGAAGTACGCCGAGCAGGTGTCCGGGAAGCCGTTGGCCGCGTTGTTCGACACGTGGCTGTTCCAGCCGGTGAAGCCGGCGGTGCCCGCGGCGCGGGACGCCTTGCCCGCCCGGTCCGCGGCGGCTCCCGTACAGCCGAGGTCGTGGAAGAAGATCGCGGCGACGAACGACGTGCACGAACACGAGCACGCTCGCTGAGGGGCCCCGTTCTGCCCGGCGGTCTACGGTTGGCTCATACGCCGGACGCGTGAGCCGGCCGGCGCCGCCGGACTGACGGAGGTGTCGGACGTGCGGGACGTGGCGGTCATCGAGGCGCCGTCCGTGCTGGGGCTGCGGCCGACCGGTGTCGAGGAGCTGCCCCGGGCGCTGCTCGGGGCCGGGCTGGCCGAGGGGCTGGGGGCGGTGCGGGCGGGCCGGGTCGAGCCGCCCGCGTACGACGCGCGTCGGGACCCGGACACCGGGGTCCTCAACCCGGACGGCATCGCGGCGTACTCCCTCGCGCTGGCCGACGCGGTGGGCGGTGTCCTCGACCACGGCCGGTTCCCGGTGGTCCTGGGCGGTGACTGCAGTGTCCTGCTCGGCAGTCTGCCCGCGGTGCACCGCCGGGGTCGCCACGGTCTGCTGTTCCTCGACGGGCACACCGACTTCTACCAGCCCGCGGCGGAGCCGGCCGGCGAGGTGGCCTCCATGGAGCTCGCCCTGGCCACCGGCCGCGGGCCGGACGTCCTGGCCGATCTGGAGGGCCGGGGGCCGCTGGTGCGGGACGAGGACGTGGTCGCCCTCGGCTTCCGGGACGAGGAGGAGTCCGCGGCGGCCGGGATGCAGCCGCTGCCGGCCGAACTGCACGCCATGGACCTGTACGACGTGCGGGCCCTCGGCGTGGACCGCGCGGCGGGCAGTGCGGTCGACCTGCTCGCGGTGGACCGCCCGGGCGGTGCCGACGGCTACTGGATCCACCTCGACGCCGACGTGCTGGACGACGCGATCATGCCGGCGGTCGACTACCGCCTGCCCGACGGGCTGACCTGGCGGGAGCTGGAGACCGTGCTGCGGACCGCGCTGTCCGGCCCGGGAGCCGTCGGCTTCGACGTCACGATCTTCAATCCCCGGCTGGATCCGGACGGGATCATCGCGGCACGCCTCACCGAGTGTCTGGTACGGGCGTTCCGGGCCGCCTGACAGAGGGCTCGGTCAGTCTCCGTGGTCGTACACGGTCACCGCGATGTCCCGCTTCGCCAGCCGCTCGGTGACCAGCGGCTCGACCCGGGACCACTTGCCGCCGGCCAGGCCGCACCCTATGCGGGGCATGTGCACGGAGGCGCCGAGCTCGGCCGCCTTGTCGGCCACCCTGCCCAGGGCCGCGTCGATCGCCTCGTACCGCACGGGCACGCCCTTGCTGCCCGTGCGTGTCCCCCGCTGACCGACCATGTTGGCCACCCACACATACCGTTCCACCTGCACGAACTGGACCGCACCCAGACCGAAGTCGTTCGCCGCGCGGTCACGGTGCCAGGCCCGGAACGCCGCCTCCGGCTCCGGCCAGCGCCGCGAGAGGGCCAGGACGAAACCCTTCCCCCAGCCCCCGAGGTCGTTGCAGACGTGGGCGATCAGCTTGACGCCCTTGACCGACGGAACGGTGGCGTCACCCCGGACGAACGTGATCTCCGACATGACGCCACCGTAGAGGCCGCCACTGACAGTGGCCCCTCGTTATTCGGTGACCCCAGCCGGCTCCTGGTCGGCCGCCCTGGCGACCCTGCGCCGGATCCCGAACCAGCCGCCCACCAGCAGGACCGCGATCACCGGGATGAGCAGCAGCGTCCTGCGGCCGACCTCGGGGTCGTTCGCCATCATGCCGAGGTTTCACACCATTGGTGAGACAGCGATACTGCTGGACATGACGACCGACACCACAGCTGCCGGGGAGCCGACCCTCACCATCGACGAACTGGCCGCGCGGGCGGGTGTCACGGTCCGCACGGTCCGCTTCTACGGCACCAAGGGCCTGCTGCCCCCGCCGGTGATCGGTGCGCGGCGGGTCGGTCACTACGGCCGGGAGCACCTCGCGCGGCTCGCGCTGATCGAGGAGTTGCAGCAACAGGGCATGACGCTGGCGGCCATCGAGCGCTATCTGCAGCAGCTGCCGCCGGACCTGAGCGCGCACGACCTCGCCATCCACCGGGCCGTGGTCACCTCCTGGGCGCCGGACACGGTGGAGACGCTGTCGCGGGAGGAACTTCGGCGGCGGGCGGGGCGGGAGCTGGACGACGGGGACGTCGCGCGGCTCACCGCGATGGGCGTGGTCCGGGCGGACGGCGGCTCGTACCGTGTCGACCTGGGCCTGCTCCGGCTCGGCGTGCAGCTGCTCGACGTACCGCTGTCGCAGGAGGCGATCCTGGCGTCCCGGAACGTCCTCGTCGAGCACTCGCGCGCGGCGGCCCACGAGCTGGCGGAGCTCTTCCGCAGCGAGGTGTCGGAGCGCGACGCGGAGGATGTGCGGTCGCTGTCCGCGCACATGCATCCGCTGGTCGTGCAGGCGCTGCTGACCACCTTCCAGCGGTCGTTGAGGGAAGAGCTGCGCGAGTCGCTCACGCAGTGACCGTCCGTTCAACGGCGGTTCTCGCCCCCGCCGCCCCTACCCGTCCCGTCCCTGGGGGTCACGCGTCCCCGAACCGCTCCCCCTTCTCCGCCTTCTCCACCAGCAGCGCGGGCGGTGCAAACCGCTCCCCGTACCGCTCGGCCAGCTCACGCGCGCGTGCCACGAAGCCCGGCAGCCCGCCCTCGTAGCCGTTGATGTACTGCAGGACACCCCCCGTCCATCCCGGGAAGCCGATGCCGAAGATCGAACCGATGTTGGCGTCCGCGACGGACGTCAGGACGCCCTCCTCCAGGAGCTTCACCGTGTCGAGCGCCTCGGAGAAGAGCATGCGTTCCTGCATGTCCTCGAAGGGAATCTCCGCGTCCTTGCGCGTGAAGTGCTCCCGCAGCCCCGGCCACAGGCCGGTCCGCGCACCGTCCTCCCGGTACTCGTAGAAGCCCGCTCCCCCACTGCGACCGGTGCGGCCGAACTCGTCGATCATGCGGTCGATGACGGCCTCGGCGGGGTGGGCCGTCCAGGTGCCGCCCGCCTCCTCCACGGCCTGCTTCGTCTCGTTACGGATCTTGCGCGGGAGCGTGAGCGTCAGCTCGTCCATCAGGGACAGCACCTTGGCCGGGTAGCCGGCCTGCGCCGCCGCCTGTTCGACCGATGCGGGCTCGATGCCCTCGCCGACCATGGCCACGCCCTCGTTGAGGAAGTGCCCGATGACGCGTGAGGTGAAGAAGCCGCGCGAGTCGTTGACGACGATCGGCGTCTTCTTGATCTGCCGGACCAGGTCGAAGGCGCGGGCGAGGGCTTCGTCGCCGGTGCGCTCGCCCTTGATGATCTCGACGAGCGGCATCTTGTCGACGGGCGAGAAGAAGTGCAGCCCGATGAAGTCGGCCTGGCGCTCGACGCCTTCGGCGAGGGCGGTGATGGGGAGGGTGGAGGTGTTGGAGCACAGCAGCGCGTCCGGCTCGACGAGGTGCTGGATCTCCTGGAACACCTTGTGCTTGAGCGAGGTGTCCTCGAAGACGGCCTCGATGACGGCGTCGCAGCCCGCGAGGTCGGAAGGGTCGGCGGTGGGCGTGATGCGGGCGAGCAGCGCGTCCGCCTTGTCCTGCGTCGTACGGCCACGGGAGACGGCCTTGGCGCACAGCTTCTCGGAGTAGGCCTTGCCCTTGAGGGCCGCTTCGGGGGAGACGTCCTTGAGGACGACGTCGATGCCGGCGCGGGCGCACGAGTAGGCGATGCCCGCACCCATCATCCCGGCGCCGAGGACGGCGACCTTGCGGACCGGGCGCGGCTCGATGCCCTTGGGGCGGTTCGCGCCGGAGTTGACGGCCTGGAGGTCGAAGAAGAACGCCTGGATCATGTTCTTCGAGGTCTGCCCGGCGGCCAGCTCCACGAAGTAGCGGGCCTCGATGACCTGGGCGGTCTCGAAGTCGACCTGGGAGCTCTCGACGGCGGCGGCGAGGATGTTGCGCGGCGCCGGGTAGGGCGCGCCGGCCGTCTGCTTGCGCAGGGTGGCGGGGAAGGCGGGCAGGTTCGCCGCGAACTTGGGGTGGGCGGGCGTACCGCCGGGGATCCGGTAGCCCGGCTTGTCCCAGGGCTGCTGCGAGGCGGGGTTGGCCTCGATGAAGGCGCGGGCCTTGGCGAGGAGTTCCTCCTGGGTGGCGGCCACGTCGTCGACGAGGCCGTTCTCCAGGGCGCGCTGGGGGCTGTACTGGGTGCCCTGGAGGAGGACTTTGAGGAGCGCGTCGGCGATGCCGAGCAGGCGGACGGTGCGGACGACGCCGCCGCCTCCGGGGAGCAGGCCGAGGGTGACCTCGGGGCAGCCGATCTTGGAGCCGGGCGCGTCGAGGGCGATGCGGTGGTGGCAGGCCAGGGCGATCTCGTAGCCGCCGCCCAGGGCCGCGCCGTTCATGGCGGCGACGACCGGCTTGCCGAGGGTCTCGATGCGGCGCAGGTCGCGCTTGATGGCCATGCCGCCGTCGAACAGTTCCTGCGCGGTCTCGGGCGTGACGCGGATGAGGTCGCGCAGGTCGCCGCCGGCGAAGAAGGTCTTCTTGGCGGAGGTGATGATGATGCCGCGGATGGTGTCCTTCTCGGCCTCCAGGCGGTCGGTGATCACCGCGAGGGAGTCGCGGAACGCCTGGTTCATGGTGTTCGCGGACTGGTCCGGGTCGTCGAGGACGAGGGTGACGACGCCGGTGCGGTCCTGTTCCCAGCGGATGGTGGTGCTCTGTGTCATGACAGGGTCTCCGTAGAGGTCTCTTGGATCCGGATCAGAGGTCTCCTGGGTCCGGATTTCCGCCGGGGATTCAGACGCGTTCGACGATCGTGGCGATGCCCATGCCGCCGCCGACGCACAGCGTGGCGAGGCCGTACCGCTTGTCCTGGCGCTCCAGTTCGTCGACGAGCGAGCCGAGGATCATGGCGCCGGTGGCGCCGAGCGGGTGACCCAGCGCGATGGCGCCGCCGTTGACGTTGACCTTGTCGAGGGACAGGCCCATGTCCCGCGCGAAGCGCAGGACGACGGCCGCGAAGGCCTCGTTGATCTCGACGAGGTCGATGTCGTCGATGGTCAGCCCGGCCTTCGCGAGGGCCTTGCGGGTGGCGGGGGCGGGGCCGGTGAGCATGATGGTGGGCTCGGAGCCGGAGACGGCGGCGGAGACGATCCGCGCGCGCGGGGTGAGCCCGTAGCGGTCACCGACCTCCTTGGAGCCGATCGCGACCAGCGACGCGCCGTCCACGATGCCGGAGGAGTTGCCCGCGTGGTGGACGTGGTCGATCTTCTCCACCCAGTGGTACTTCTGCAGGGCCACGGCGTCGAAGCCGCCGAGGTCGCCGATGTCGGCGAAGGACGGCTTCAGCCTGCCGAGGGAGTCGGCGGTCGTCCCCGGGCGCAGGTGCTCGTCGTGGTCGAGGACGACGAGGCCGCTGCGGTCCCTGACCGGGACGACGGACCGGTCGAAGCGGCCCTCCTTCCAGGCGGTCGCCGCCCGCTCCTGCGAGAGCGCCGCGTACTCGTCGACGTCCCGCCGGGAGAAGCCCTCGATGGTGGCGATGAGGTCCGCGCCGATGCCCTGCGGCACGAAGTTGGTGGCGAGGTTCGTCATCGGGTCGTTGAACCAGGCGCCGCCGTCCGAGGCCATCGGCACCCGGGACATCGACTCGACGCCGCCCGCGAGGACGAGGTCCTCCCAGCCGGAACGCACCTTGGCGGCGGCCATGTTGACGGCCTCCAGACCCGAGGCACAGAAGCGGTTCTCCTGGACGCCCGCCACCGTGTCCGGCAGTCCCGCGGCGACGGCGGCGATCCGGGCGATGTCGGAGCCCTGGTCGCCGACCGGGCCGACGACGCCGAGCACGATGTCGTCGACCGCGGCCGGGTCGAGGCCCGGGAAGCGGTCGCGGATCTCGTGGATGAGCCCGACGACCAGGTCGACGGGCTTCGTGCCGTGCAGGGCGCCGTTCGCCTTGCCGCGGCCGCGGGGGGTGCGGATCGCGTCGTACACGTACGCTTCGGTGCTCACATCAAGCCTTTCGGGGAGGTCAGCCCAGCAGGGAACGGCCGATGATCTCCTTCATGATCTCGGTGGTCCCGCCGTAGATGGTCTGGATACGCCCGTCGGTGAAGGCCCGGGCGACGGGGTAGTCGGTCATGTAGCCGTAGCCGCCGTGGAGTTGGAGGCAGCGGTCGGCGACCCGCTTCTGCAGTTCGGTCGCCCACCACTTGGCCATGGAGGCGTGCACGGCGTCGAGTCCGCCGCTGGAGTGGTCCTCGATGCAGCGGTCGAGGAACGCCCGCGTGACGGCACACTCGGTGGCCATCTCGGCGATCTCGAAGCGGATGTGCTGTTTGGTCGCCAGGGGCCGGCCGAAGGCCTCGCGTTCCTTGACGTACTCCGTGGTGATCTCCAGGAGGTGCTCGGCGGCGGCGATCGCGGCGACGGCGATGCTCAGGCGCTCCTGGGCGAGGTTCGTCATCAGGTGGACGAAGGCGCCGTGGAGCTCGCCAAGAAGGTTCTCCTTGGGTACGTGCACGTCGTGGAAGAACAACTCGGCGGTGTCCTGGGCCTTCTGGCCGATCTTGTCGAGGTTGCGGCCGCGCTCGAAGCCCTCCGTGCCGCGTTCGACGACGAGCAGCGACAGGCCGTGCGCGCCGCCCTCCGGTGTCGTCTTCGCGACGACGATCACCAGGTCGGCGAGGATCCCGTTCGAGATGAACGTCTTCGAGCCGTTGAGCAGCCAGTGGTCGCCCCGGTCCTCGGCGTGGGTGCGGATGCCCTGGAGGTCGGATCCGGCGCCCGGCTCGGTCATGGCGATGGCGGTGATGAGCGAGCCGTCGCAGAAGCCGGGCAGCCAGCGCCGCTTCTGCTCCTCGGTGGCCAGGCCGGTCAGGTACGGGCCGATGATGTCGTTGTGCAGGCCGAGGGCGAGCCCTGGGGCGCCCGCGCGGGTGAACTCCTCTGCGAGGACGGCGCTGTAGCGGAAGTCGGCGGTGCCGCCGCCTCCGTACTCCTCGTCCGCGGCGAGCCCGAGCAGGCCCTGCTTGCCGGCCGCCCGCCAGGCCTCGCGGGAGACGATGCCGTCCTGCTCCCACTGTTCGTAGTACGGCAGCACCTCCCTGGCCAGGAAGCTGCGCACGGTCTCACGGAACGCGTCGTGCTCGGGGGCGAAGATCTGCCGCTTCATCCGAGGCCCTTCAGGAGGTCGGGTACGTCCCAGTCGCGTGCCACGTCCGCGGTGTCGGCGCCCGGCCGAGCAGGGCCGGTGCGGACCTGGGTCGGAGTGGCGGAGAAGCGGGGTGCGGGGGCGGGCTGGGTGATGCCGCCGTGGTCGGTGAAGGTGCCGCGGGCGGCGAGGTGCGGGTGCCGCGGGGCCTCGCGCAGGGTCAGTACGGGTGCCACGCAGGCGTCGGAGCCCTCGAAGACGGCCGTCCACTCGTCGCGGGTGCCGGATGCGAAGCGGGCGGCGACGGCCTCGCGCAGCTCTCCCCAGCGGGTCCAGTCCTTGCGGGCCCCGGTGTGCTCCTCGAGGCCCAGCAGGCTCAGGAACTCCTCGTAGAACTGCCGCTCCAGGGCGCCCACGGCCATGTACTTCCCGTCGGCGGTCTCGTAGGTGCCGTAGTAGGGGCAGCCGCCGTCGAGGAGGTTGGCGCCGCGCCGGTCCTGCCAGCCGCCGGCGGCGAGCATGCCGTGGATCATCGCGGAGAGGTGGGCCGTGCCGTCGACGATGGCGGCGTCGACGACCTGGCCGGTGCCGGTCGCGCGGGCGTGGTGCAGGGCGGCGAGGACGCCGACGACGAGGTACAGGGAGCCGCCCGCGTAGTCCCCGAGCAGGTTGGCCGGGACGGCGGGCGGCCGGGATGGTTCGCCGATCATGCCGAGGGTGCCGGTGAGCGCGATGTACGCGATGTCGTGTCCGGCGCGCGGGGCGAGGGGGCCTTCCTGGCCCCAGCCGGTCATCCGGCCGTAGACGAGCTTCGGGTTGCGGGCGTGGCAGTCCTCGGGGCCGACGCCGAGGCGCTCCGCGACCCCGGGGCGGTAGCCCTCGACGAGGACGTCGGCGCGGGCGGCGAGGTCGAGGACACGAGCGGCGCCGTCGGGCGCCTTGAGGTCGACGATCACCGAGCGCTTGTTGCGGTTGGTGACGTCGAACTCCGGGTCGATGGCGAGCCCGGAACCACCGGGCCGGTCCACACACACCACATCGGCGCCCAGGTCGGCCAGGAGCATGGCGGCGAACGGCCCGGGCCCGATCCCGGCCAGCTCGACCACGCGTACGCCGGAGAGCGGGCCCGGCCTTGGCGTCGTTGCCATTCAGCCCCCAGAGGTATGACACAAGGTATGACACAACTGATGTAACACCAGCGATGCTAAGAATGCCTTCCTACGGGCACAAGACCTGAAGAGCAAGCGCTTAGTCGGATTGTGCCCCGTCGACCGGCTCAGCGACCATCGAGCTCGACTGTCAGCCGCTTCGGTGCAATCGTGCGGTAGCTCTCCTCCACCCAGTCGCACAGCAGTTCGGCGGCCGGGGCGCCCCGCGGCTCCAGCGGAACGCTCACCCAGCCGGACTTCCCGAGGCCGTACCCGGCGGGTTCGGCGCCGGGGCAGGTCAGCGCGTGGGCGTGGGCGGCCTCGTCCTTGAGCTTCAGCGTGACGCCCAGCGGATAGCTGCCGTCGTCGACACCGAGGAAGACGAACACCTTCTTGTTGACCTTGGCGACGGTCTCGCCCCAGGGAAACTCCTCCGTGGCACCCGGCATCCCGAGAGCGAACTCGCGCACTTTCCCCCACTTCTTCAGAGCGTTCTTCGGCACGGCCACCTGCACACCTCCGGCCTCGTCGGCGGGCTCCGCACTCCTCACGCTAGCCTCGGCCACCGACAACGGCGCGTGCGGCGAAACCGAAGAGGTGTCATGAGCAGGCTGAACAGGACGGATCGTCCCTACGACATCGTGCTCTTCGGAGCCACCGGCTTCGTGGGCACGCTCACCGCCGAGTACCTGGCCGCGCACGCTCCCGAGGGGCTGCGCTGGGCGATCGCCGGTCGCAGCGAGGAGAAGCTCCACCGGCTGCGGGAGGGGCTGCCCGGCGGCTCGGAGGTCGGGGTGCTGAGGGCCGACGTGTCGGATCCGGCCTCGCTGCGTGAACTCGCGGAGCACGCGCGCGTGGTGGCCACCACGGTCGGCCCCTACGTGACCCACGGCGAGGAACTCGTCGCCGCCTGCGCGGACTCCGGAGCGGACTACCTGGACCTCACCGGTGAGCCGGAGTTCGTGGACCTGATGTACGTCCACCACGACGCACGCGCGCGTGAGACGGGCGCCCGGCTGGTGCACGCGTGCGGCTTCGACTCGGTGCCGCACGACCTGGGGGCGTACTTCACCGTCCGGCAGCTCCCCGAGGGCGTGCCCCTGCGGGTCGACGGGTTCGTGACCGCGGACGCGACCTTCTCGGGCGGCACCTTCGCCTCGGCGCTCAACCAGTTCGCGCGCGGACGGCAGCTGCTGGCCGCCGCCCGGGACCGCGGCCGGCACGAGCCCCGCCTGGTGGGCCGGCGCGTCTGCGCACCGACCGGCGCACCACGGTTCGCCCCGGAGGTCGGCGCCTGGGCGCTGCCCCTGCCGACGATCGACGCGCAGATCGTCCGGCGGTCCGCGCAGGCGCTGGAGCGGTACGGCCCGGACTTCCGCTACCGCGAGTACGCGGCGGTACGGCACCTGCCGGTCGCGGTGGGCGGGGTGGCGGCCGTGGGCGCGCTGATCGCGGCGGCCCAACTGCCGCCCGCGCGGCGCTGGTTGTCCGACCGGCTCAAGCCCGGGGAGGGGCCCGGCCCGGAGAAGCGCGCGAAGAGCTGGTTCAAGGTCCGTTTCGTCGGCGAGGGCGGCGGCCGGCGGGTGTACACGGAGGTCGCGGGCGGCGACCCCGGGTACGACGAGACGGCGAAGATCTTCGCCGAGGCGGCGCTGTGCCTGGCCTTCGACGACCTCCCGCCGACCGCCGGTCAGGTCACCACGGCGGTCGCGATGGGCGACGCGCTGACCGAGCGGCTGCGGCGGGCCGGGATCACCTTCCGGGTGGCCGGGAGCCGGTGAGCGGCCCTACAGCGGCCACTGGGCGACGGTGTAGATCATGCCGACGATCCAGCCGAGCCCCGCGAGGGTGGCGAGGACGAGCGCGGCGGTCACGGCACGCTCGACGGGGCGGTCGGGGTCGGCGAGGGGCTTGGGGGAACGGTGCGAGGTCATGCGCCACAGCCTGCCGAGCGGACCGCCGGCCCCGCATCCGTACAGGTACTCAGACGACGTACTCAGGAGCAGTACTCAGAGCAGTACGCAGACGCAGTCCTCGCGCCCCCTCAGGGAGTTGCTTCCCGCAGCGCCCGTCGGCACAGCGCGTCCGCCCTGCGCGTGGTCTCCGGCAGCCGGTACTCGGGGGTCAGCGCGAGGGTGTGGGCGCAGGCGTTGTCGAGACCCACGCGGTGACCGACCGAGACGAAGACCGGCTTGACGGCCGCCCGGGTGCGCAGGGCGCGGCCGACCTCCTCGGTGCCGGCAAGCAGGGGGGCCGTACTGCCGCGTGCGGTGCCCGGGTCGTCGTACGTGAAGGTGAAGGGGTTCTTGGCGACCCCGATGGTGGGCAGCCCGGTGAGGACGCCGAGGTGGCTGGCGAGGCCGAAGCGGCGCGGATGGGCGAGGCCGTAGCCGTCGCACACGACCAGGCCGGGCGGGCAGGTCAGGGCGTCGAGGGCCGCGAGGACCGTGGGGATCTCGCGGAAGGCGAGCAGGCCGGGCACGTACGGGAAAGAGATCCGGCCGACGGCCGTGGCCTCGGCGACGACTTCGAGACTCGTCGCGTCCAGCACCACGGCGGCGGCCGCGACGACGTCGTGCTCGTCGTCGTAGGCCACGTCGACACCGGTCACCCGGCCCGTGCCGGGCGGCGGTCCCGGCTCGTCGAGCACCACGCGCCCGCGCAACTCGTCCTGGACCGCGCGGGCCTGCTCCTCGGTCGCGGGCCAGTCGGGGGGAGTTCTTACCGTCGTCATGATGGGACGAGCCTACGGCCCGTCCCCCGGACGGCGTAGCCTCGCGATCATGTTCGTACTGGAGCTGACCTACACCGCCCCGCTCGATGCCGTCGACGCCGTGCTGGAGGCGCATGTCGCCTGGCTCGACGAGTTGTACGAGCAGGGTGTCTTCCTGGCGTCCGGGCCCAAGAATCCCCGCGAGGGCGGGGTGATCCTCGCCGTCGCGGGGGACCGGGCGTGGATCGAGGGGATCGCCGCGGGCGATCCCTTCGTCACCGCCGGGGTGTGCGAGTACCGCATCGCCGAGTTCGCCGCTACGAAGACGGCACCAGGGCTGGAGCGGTTCCGTCAGACGCCGGTCTGAGGCTCAGCTCTTGCCTCCCAGCGCCCGCTGCAGCTGGCTCTTGTTCATGTCCGAACGGCCCTTGATGCCCCGCTGCTTGGCCTCCTGGTAGAGCTGGTCGTAGGTGGGCCCCTCGGAGCCCTTGCCGGACCGCTGGCCGCCCCGCTTGCCGGACGACATGTCCTGGGTCGAGGTGCGGCTGGCGGTCTTCGACTCGCCGGACCGGGCGCGTTCCTTGTTCACCGTCCGAGCGGCGATCTCCTTGGCGCGTCCCTTGTTCTCGCCCCGGTCCTCGGCGCTCTCCTTGATGTGCTCGTACTGGCGCTCCCGCTTGGAGCTCGAACCACGTGGCATGTCCGCTCACTCCTTTCCCGTTCGGGGAACGGGTACCCGCATTCCGGACCTATGCGGCACGCCCTGCGGACTCAGCTCTCCAGACGGGCCACGCGCCCCTGTTCCCCGGCCGCCCAGCACCCCAGGTCGGGCGTGCAGTCCACGGTGTCGTACGAGCCCGTGTCCACCGTCCGCCAGGTGCGGCCGCCGTCCGTCGTCAGGTCCGTGCCGGTGGGTCCGACCGCGAGGGCGGCCGTGCGGCTGTACGGGAGCCAGGCGACGCCCGAGCGGTAGGCGGGCGGCGGCTGGGCGGCGGGCCGCCAGTCGCGGCCGCCGTCGGCGGTGCGGGCCGCCGGCTGCGGTGAGGTCTGGTCCGGGCGGTAGTCGCCGCCGACCGCGAGGCCGTGCGTACGGTCCCGGAAGGCGAGCGCGAAGACGCCGCGGGCCGGGTCGCCCGCCGGGATCGGCGTGTCGGAGGCCGTCCAGGTCAGGCCCCGGTCGGCGGAGTGCAGCACGCGCGCGCGTGCGGCCCCGCCGGTGGCCAGCCAGACGTCCCGGGACCCGGCGGAGACCAGGCACTGGCCGCCGGCCGCGAAGCCGGCCTCGCCGGGCAGCGCGGCCGGCATGCCGGCGCTGGGCAGCACCGTCCAGGAGCGGCCGCCGTCGCTCGTCGACAGGATGCGGAACTTCCCGTCGACCGGGTCGCTCATCGCGAGGCCGTGGCGGCGGTCGAAGAAGGTGAGGCAGTCGTAGAAGGCCCGCGCGTCGGTGTTGCGGAAGGACTCGGTCCAGGTCGCGCCGCCGTCGTCGGTGCGGTAGACGCGGGACGCCTCGCCCTCGCCGATGGCCAGCACCACCGCGCGCCGCGCGTCGAAGGCCTCGATGTCCCGGAACTGCAGCTCTTCGGCGCCGGGCGGCGAGGCGTTCCGCCAGCTCGCCCCGCCGTCCGTGGTGCGCAGGACGGTGCCCTGGGTGCCGGACACCCAGGCGGTGTCCCGGCCGACGGCCGCGAGCCCCCGGAACCGCACACCGGTGCTGCCGGTGTCCTTCACCTGCCAGTGCGGTGTCCGCTGTCCGGACTCCTGCGCCTGTGCGGGTACGGCGGTCAGGGCGGCCAGCGCCGCCGCGCACGCCACCCCCGCGCCCACCGCTCGCCTCGTCCGTCCGGACCGTCTCGTGCGTCGCGTGATCCCCAAGCGCCTCATGGCGGGCGAAGCTAGCCCACCGCCCGGGTGCCGTCCAGAGGGCCCCGACCGTCCTCCCCGGAGGCTGCGTTTGCCACAAGTGCCTTTCACACCCCGGGAGAAGAGCCTGGTCACTTCCGTGAATGAAGACGGTGACAGAGGTCACTCGACATCGGTGTGCACGGATTGGCTCATTCCGTCGTCTCTTTTCATGCCCGGCCTCATCCCCGGAAGTCCGTTCAGCCGTCACAAGGGAGCAAGGCGTTGTCCATCGTCATCGAGCAGCCCGTCGAGGCCCGGCTCGTCGCCGCCGCGCCGCGGATGCCGAGCATTCCCGCCACGCTGCACTACGACCGGCGCGACCCGTTCGCCGTCCGCATGACCTTCCCGGCCCCGGCCACCCTGGAGGGCGTGGAGGTCTGCTGGACCTTCAGCCGCGAACTCCTCACGGCCGGTCTCCAGGAGCCCGAGGGGCACGGCGACGTGCGGGTGCGGCCGTACGGCTACGACCGCACCGTCCTGGAGTTCCACGCTCCCGAGGGCACCGCCGTCGTGCACGTCCGCTCGGGCGAGCTGCGCCGGTTCCTGGAGGCGACCAGCGAGCTGGTGCCGGTCGGTCTGGAACATCTCCAGCTGGATCTGGACCACGACTTGGCGGAGTTGATGCGGGACGCCTGCTGAGCCCGGCCGGCGTCAGCGGCCGAGCAGCGTGTTGAGCTCGCCGTAGCCGAGCCCGTCCGCCAGCGCGTCGTACGTCCCGTGCCCAGCAGTTCCCGGGCGGCCCGCCGGACCAGGGCGTGCGCGGCCTGGGCGATGCCCGAGCCGACGCTCACGCGCGCGACGCCGAGCGCGGCCGGCTCCGCGACCGGCGGCGCACCGGGACCGGCCAGCACGTTCAGCGGTCCGTCCACGCCGTCGGCGAGCAGTTTCACGGTCTCCGGGTCGACGGCCCCGGGAACGAAGATTCCGTCGGCGCCCGCGGCGAGGAAGGCGGCGGCCCGCTCCAGGGTGAGGTCGACTCCCCCGGCGCCGCGCAGGAACGTGGGTCGATGCGTGCGCTGACGAACAGCGGCACGCCCGCCGCGTCGGCGGCCCCGCGGGCGGCGGCGATCCGCGGCGGCGATCCTCCCCCAGACTCCGTCCGGGGGGACCCCCATCTCGCTTCGCTCGGCCTGTTCGGCCACCGCCCGCAGCGGGCCGCCGTCGCCCTCGTACAGCGCGTCCTCGATGTTCACGCCGACCACGCCCGCGGCGAGCACGGCGCGGATCGTGTCGGCCACCCCGGCCGGGTCCTTCGCGTAACCGCTCTCGACGTCCGCGCTGACGGGCACGTCGGCCGCGGCGGCGATGTCCGCCACGGCCGCCAGGGCCCGGTCGCGGTCCAGCGTGTCGCCGTCCGCCGCACCCAGGGCCCAGGCGAGACCCGCGCTGGTGGTCGCCACCGCGGCCGCGCCCGCGTCCTTGACGATGCCCGCGCTCGCGGCGTCCCAGGCGTTGGGCAGGACGAGCGGGCGGCCCGGCACAGGGCGCGGAAGGCGAGAGCGCGGTCGCGCAGGATGGCCTCGTTCGTCATGCGCCTCACTCAACCAGCGGCCGTGCAGGGCGGTCTGGCCGGAATCCGACAGGGACGTGCCGCGGGTCAGTCGAGGGCGGAGGCCGCCGCCCTCGCCGTCCGCACCTCCCGGCCGACCGTCCGCAGCACGGGTGCCGCCACCCCGCCCCGCTCGGTGAGTTCTTCGAGGCGCCCCCGGCCGTGCGCGTCGTCGGACACCAGCCCCGCGGCGTCCGCGAGCACGGCGAGGGCCGCGTCCCGCTCGGAGACCTCCGCGACCGGCACCGGCCCCAGCACGACCGCCCGCGCCTGCGCACGCAGCGCGTCCACCACGGCGACGCCCTCCAAGGCGTACTCGACGGTCGGGAAGACCCCGAGGACCCGTCGCTTCTCGGCGTGCAGGAAGCCCCCGGCGGCCAACTGCTCCCGTACGGCGTCCAGAGTGATCCGCGCCCGCAGGGTCACCCAGGTCCGCCACCGGTGCGGCCGGGACTCCCGGACCAGTTCGAGCAGGCCGTCGAGGACGGGGTCCCCGGTGTCGGAGTCCATGTCGGCCGGCGTGGCGACGCCGTCCTCGTCGACGAGCAGGCCGCGCCGGACCAGCTCGACCAGGGCGCCGGCCCGGACCAGAGCGGGCAGCCGGCCGGCGTCGGCGACCTCGGTCTCCGTGCTGTCCCAGGCCAGCAGGCACAGCTGGGCCGGGAGCGAGAGCGAGCCATGGGGCACGAGGTGCACGGGGTCTCCTTCGGGCGGTGGGATCGGGGCTCAGTTAATGCGTTGACAGCCCCCAGGGCCGCTCATACGGTGTACAGCGGTCCTGTTGCCGTCGATTGGAGAAGGACGTTGCTCGTCTGAGGTTCTGGGACACCGCGTCACACACGTGAAGTGTGTGCGTTGCGTGCGACCTCGGCGTCCGAGCCGTCCTCCGGAACAGGGCTTTTCTCATGCCCCTGGGTCTCCGGGGCCTCTCCCCCTTGGTCGCAGGTGTCTCGATACGCGTTTGCCCCCGACCACCTCAAGCAACCGCGGAGACCCCGTATGTCTACTTCCCTCACCTGTACCTCCCTCGCCTTCGCATGGCCCGACGGCACCCCCGTCTTCGAGGACCTCGACGTGGCCTTCGGCCCCGGCCGCACCGGCCTCGTCGGCGTCAACGGGTCCGGAAAGTCGACCCTGTTGAAGCTGATCGCCGCCGAGCTCACTCCTGCCGACGGCACCGTCCGCGTCGCCGGCGAGGTCGGCTACCTCCCGCAGAACGTCACCCTCGACACCCGCCTGAGGGTCGACGAGGCACTCGGCATCGCCGCACAGCGGACCGCGCTGCACGCCATCGAGGCCGGTGACGTGGCCGAGGAGCACTTCGAGACGGTCGGCGACGACTGGGACGTGGAGGAGCGCGCGCTCGCCACGCTCGGTGAACTCGGACTCGGTCACATCGAGCTGGACCGGACGATCGGCGAGGTGTCGGGCGGCGAGTCGGTGCTCCTGCGGCTGGCCGCGCTGCTGCTGCGCCGCCCGGACGTCCTGCTGCTCGACGAGCCCACCAACAACCTGGACCTGTACGCCCGCAGGCGGCTGTACTCGGCCGTCGAGTCCTGGCCGGGCGTCATGGTGGTGGTCAGCCACGACCGCGAACTCCTCGAACTGGTCGACCAGATCGCCGATCTGCACTCCGGCGAGGTCACCTGGTACGGCGGCAACTTCTCCGCCTACGAGGAGGCGCTCGCCACCGAACAGGAGGCCGCCGAGCGGATGGTGCGGGTCGCCGAGTCGGATCTGAAGAAGCAGAAGCGTGAACTGACGGAGGCCCAGGTCAAGTTGGCCCGGCGCAAGCGGTACGGGCAGAAGATGTGGGACCAGAAGCGCGAGCCGAAGATCGTCATGGGGGCACGCAAGCGGGCGGCACAGGAGTCCGCGGGCAAGCACCGCATCCTGCACGAGGAACGGCTCGCCGAGGCCAAGGAGCGGCTCGACGAGGCGGTGGAGGCCGTACGGGACGACGACGAGATCCGCGTCGACCTGCCGTACACGGCCGTACCGCCGGGCCGTACCGTCCTCACCCTCATGGACCTCCGACTCGCCTACGGCGCGAGCGTTGCGGGCGGCTTCGACCTGCGCGGTCCGGAGCGGATCGCGCTGATCGGGCGCAACGGCGCGGGCAAGACGACGCTGCTGCGCACGATCGCCGGGGAACTGGAGCCGGTGTCGGGCGAGGCGACGACCCACGTGCCGATGCGGCTTCTGCCGCAGCGGCTCGACGTCCTCGACGACGAGCTGACGGTCGCCGAGAACGTGGCCCGGTTCGCGCCGGGCGCCACCAACAACCGGGTCCGGGCGCGGCTGGCCCGCTTCCTGTTCCGGGGCGCCCGCGCCGACCAGAAGGCACAGACCCTGTCCGGCGGCGAACGCTTCCGGGCGGCCCTGGCCGCGCTGATGCTGGCCGAGCCCGCGCCGCAGCTGCTGATGCTGGACGAGCCGACCAACAACCTCGACATGGCGAGCGTGCGGCAGCTGACGACGGCCCTGGAGTCGTACGAAGGGGCGTTGATCGTGGCCAGTCACGACCTGCCGTTCCTGGAGTCGATCGGCATCACCCGCTGGCTGCTGATGGAAGAAGGAGAACTCAGGGAAATCAAGCCAGAAGCTGTCGGGTATCCCGCCTAGCGTCGGGTACATGCCCGATTTCATCACCCTCACCGGAGCCCGCGAGAACAACCTCAAGGACGTCACCCTCCGCATCCCGAAAGGCCGGCTGACCGTGTTCACCGGCGTTTCGGGGTCGGGGAAGTCGTCGGTCGTGTTCGACACGATCGCGGTCGAGTCGCAGCGCCAGCTGAACGAGACGTTCACCTGGTTCGTGCGCAACCGGCTGCCCAAGTACGAGCGGCCGCACGCGGACGCGCTGGAGGACCTGTCGCCCGCGATCGTCGTCGACCAGCGGCCGGTCGGGGCCCACTCCCGGTCCACCGTCGGCACGATGACCGACGTCTACTCGGTGCTGCGGGTGCTGTTCTCCCGGCACGGCACCCCGAGCGCCGGACCGGCGACGGCGTACTCGTTCAACGACCCGGCGGGCATGTGCCCCGAGTGCGACGGTCTCGGCCGGACGGTACGCCCCGACTGGGACCGCATCCTCGACCCCGGCCGCTCGCTCGCGGACGGGGCGGTGCGCTTCCCGCCGTTCGCCGCCGGGACCTGGCAGGGGCAGGCGTACACCAACACCGGGGAACTGGACCCCGGCAAGCCGGTCGGCACCTTCACCGCCGCCGAGCGGCGGTTCCTGATGCGCGGCCGCCCCGGCAGCAAGGTCACCGTCAACGCCACGGGCGGCACCTGGACCACCGAGTACGAGGGCCTCGCCGACCGCTTCGAGCGGCTGTACCTCAAGCGCGACCTGTCCGCCATGAGCCAGAAGACCCGTGACCTGGTACAGGAGTTCCTGGCCGAGGGCACCTGCCCGGCCTGCGCCGGCGCCCGCCTCAACCGGGCGGCGCTCGCCACCCGGATCGGCGGCCGGAACATCGCCGACTGCACACACATGCAGGTCAGCGATCTGATCGGGGTACTGAAGGAGATCGACGACCCGGTCGCCCGGCCGATCGCCGGGGCCGCCGTCGCCGCCCTCGAACGCATCGACGCGATCGGCCTCGGCTACCTCAGCCTCGACCGCGAGACCTCCACCCTGTCCGGCGGCGAGGAACAACGGCTGAAGACCGTACGGCACTTGGGCTCCAGCCTGACCGGGATGACGTACATCTTCGACGAACCCACCGTCGGCCTGCACCCGCGGGACGTCGGCCGCCTCGGTGACCTGCTGCTGCGGCTGCGCGACAAGGGCAACACCGTGCTGGTCGTCGAGCACGACCCGGACGTCATCACGCTGGCCGACCATGTCGTCGACATGGGGCCGGGAGCCGGTGCCGAGGGCGGGCGGGTGGTGTTCGAGGGAACACCGGCGGAGCTCTCCGAGTCGGGGACGCCGACCGGGCGGTGCCTGCGCCGCCGTACGGCACTGAAGGAGCACGTGCGGGACGCCACCGGCGCACTGTGGGTCAAGGGTGCCGACCGGCACAACCTGCGGGACGTGACCGTCGCGTTCCCGACCGGGGTGCTGACCGTGGTGACCGGGGTCGCCGGGTCCGGAAAGAGCACGCTGGTCGCGGAGTTCACCGCCGCCCACCCCGACACGGTGGTCGTCGACCAGTCGTCCATCGGGATCTCCGCGCGGTCCACCCCGGCGACGTACATCGGGATCATGGACACGGTACGGAAGATCTTCGCGCGCGAGACGGGCGCCGAGCCGGGGTTCTTCAGCTTCAACTCGACCGGTGCCTGCGCCACGTGCGAGGGCCGCGGGATCATCTGCACCGACCTGGCGTTCATGGATCCGGTGACGACGACCTGCCACGACTGCGAGGGACGCCGCTTCAAGGACGAGGTGCTGCGGCTGACCGTCGGCGGCAACTCGGTGGCGGACGTCCTGGAGATGACGGCCGACGAGGCGCTGGAGTTCTTCGACGACTCCGGTGTACGACGCCGGCTGAGCGCCCTGCGGGACGTCGGCCTCACCTATCTCACGCTCGGCCAGCCGCTGTCCACGCTCTCCGGCGGTGAACGGCAGCGAATCAAGCTGGCGACCCGGCTGCACCGGACGGGAGCGGTGTACGTCCTCGACGAGCCGACCACCGGGCTGCACATGTCGGACGTGGACGGGCTGCTCGGCCTGCTGGACCGGCTGGTCGACGCCGGGAACACGGTCGTGGTCGTGGAGCACAACCTGGATGTGGTGGCACACGGCGACCGGATCATCGACCTGGGCCCGGACGGGGGCCGGGACGGCGGCCGGGTGATCTTCGAAGGGACCCCCCGGGAACTGCTGTCCGCACGGGAGTCCAGCACGGCGGAGCATCTCAGGAGGGCCACAGGCTGACGACAGGGGTTTTGCCCGCGCGCACCGGCCCTGCATGATGGCGGACAGGCCACACCCCTGTCCCACCGATCCGGAGATCCCTCGTGCCCAGCAAGAAGGCCCTCGTCCGCCGCCCCAGCCCGCGCCTCGCCGAAGGCCTGGTGACCCACATCGAGCGCGAGAAGGTCGATGTCGACCTCGCCCTCGACCAGTGGGAGGCGTACGTCGAGGCCCTGCGCACGCACGGCTGGGAGACCATCGAGGTGGATCCGGAGGACGACTGCCCCGACTCGGTGTTCGTCGAGGACACGGTCGTCATGTACAAGAACGTCGCGCTGATCACCCGGCCCGGCGCCGAGTCGCGGCGCGAGGAGACCACAGGGGTCGAGGAGGCCGTGGCCCGCCTGGGCTGTTCGGTCAACTGGATCTGGGAGCCCGGCACGCTGGACGGCGGTGACGTGCTGAAGATCGGCGACACGATCTACGTCGGCCGGGGCGGTCGCACCAACGCGGCGGGGGTCCAGCAACTGCGGGCCGCCTTCGAACCGCTCGGGGCGCGGATCGTCGCCGTACCGGTGAGCAAGGTGCTGCATCTGAAGACCGCGGTCACCGCGCTGCCCGACGGGACCGTCCTCGGACGCATCCCGCAGTTGGACGCGCCCTCGCTGTTCCCGCGCTTCCTGCCGGTACCGGAGGAGTCCGGGGCGCACGTGGTGCTGCTCGGGGGCGACAAGCTGCTGATGGCGGCGAGCGCGCCGAAGACCGCCGAACTCCTGGGCGACCTCGGCCACGAGCCAGTCCTGGTCGACATCAGCGAGTTCGAGAAGCTCGAAGGCTGTGTGACTTGCCTCTCGGTGCGCCTGCGGGAACTGTATGCATGACCGGGTGAGCAACTCGCCCTTCCGCCCCCGGACCTGCGCTTCCCGGGGCCCTTTGTCATGCTCGGGGAACACCCCTGATCAGGGATCTTTACACGGCTCTTAACCTACGGTCTCGTAACCTACGGATACGTAGCCTACGATTCCGTAGGTACCGGTTCGGCACCGCTCGCCGACCACCCTCATAACTGTTCCGCGTCCCCCTGGAGTACCCGTGACGATCACTTCCCCTCACCTCGGCAGCCCGTCCTCCGCCTGGACCGACGCCCGCCTGCTGTACGCGCTGGAGGAAGTCGTCGAACAGGAGCTCAACCGGCACCTGAAGGTCGCCAAGGACTGGATGCCGCACGAGTACGTCCCGTGGAGCGACGCGCGCAACTTCCCCGGCCTCTTCGAGGACGGCGAGCCGTGGGACAAGCAGCAGTCCAAGGTCACCGAGCTCGGCCGGATCGCACTGGTGGTCAACCTTCTCACGGAGGACAACCTCCCCAGCTACCACCACGAGATCGCCTCCCTCTTCGGCCGTGACGGCGCCTGGGGCACCTGGGTGCACCGCTGGACCGCGGAGGAGGGCCGGCACGGCATCGTGATGCGCGACTACCTGCTCGCCTCGCGCGCGGTCGACCCGGACAAGCTGGAGCAGTTCCGCATGGCCCACATGGCGGAGGGCTTCGAGTCGGACAACCGCCACTCGATGCTGCACTCGGTCGCGTACGTCGCCTTCCAGGAGCTGGCCACCCGCGTCTCGCACCGCAACACCGGCCACCAGTCCGGCGACCCGGTCTGCGACCGCATGCTGGCGCGCATCGCGACCGACGAGAACCTGCACATGGTCTTCTACCGCAACCTGCTGAAGGCGGCCTTCGACCTCGCGCCCGACCAGACGATGCAGGCGGTGCGCGACGTGATCGTGAACTTCCGGATGCCCGGCCACGGCATGCCCGGCTTCGAGCGGGCCGCCGCGCAGATGGCGATCGGCGAGGTCTACAACATGCGCATCCACCACGACGACGTCATCCAGCCCGTCCTGCGCTTCCTGAGGGTCCTGGAGATCGACGGTCTCGGCCCCGAGGGCCTCAAGGCCCAGGAGGAACTCGGCCTGTACATGGGCGGCCTGGACGCGGAGGCGTCGAAGTTCGACGAGAAGCTCGCCGCGCGCAAGGCGCGCATGGCGGCCCGCGCGGCCGGCTGACACAGCCACGTCGTTCCAGAGGGGGCGGGGCGGCTGGATTCGAACCAGCGTGTTCCGGTTCTGGAGACCAGCGCGTCTGCCTCTGCGCTACGACCCCGCCCTTGACGTCAGACACTAGCCCCCCGGCTGCGGCCGGGGGGCTGTTCTGTGCACGCTGCGTACGGCTGCCACGTCGGCCGGGACCGCCGGGAGCGGGACGTGGGCGCTGAGGGCCTCCAGGCGGCGTTTGACGCTGGTGGCGATGGACCGGCCGAGGACGAAGCGGGTGGCCGTGCCCGCGCGGGGTGCGGTGTCGAGGAGGCGGTGGGCCTCGCGGCTGCGCATGCCGGTGTGGGTGAGGACGAGGTGGGTGAGGCGGTGGGCGGTGCCCGCGAGGGCCTCGGCGATCGCCTCGGCGGCGGGCATGTCGATGTGGTTGTCCGCCGCGCCCAGTACCGCCGCCGCCCGGACCCGGCCGAGGTCGAGCAGGGTGACACCGGCCATGGTCGCCGCCGCCACCAGCCGGGCCGCGGCCCGCGGACCGATACCGTTGGCGGCGACGGACAGGCGGGTGAGCCGTCCGTACGGTGCCCGCTCCAGCGCGTGGGCAAGGTGCTGGGCGCCCGCGTCACCCAACCCGGCCGCGGAGACGTACAGTTCGCCGATCGCCCCGGCCGCGAGTACGGCGGCCAGCGGTACCGCCCCGGCCTCCCCCAGTGGGTTGCCGCCGACGAAGAGCCGCTCGATCCGGCGTCCGTTGCCGGCGGCCGCGAGCAGGGCGTCGGCGAGGACGGCGGTGCCCGCGGGGTCGAGGCCGGTCTGGACGAGGTCGAGGGTGCGCAACGACCGGGCCGACTCGACGAGTTCGGCCGCCGCCCGGCCGCCCCCGGCGCCCAGCGGGTTGCGCTTCAGCCAGACGCCGGTGACCACCTGCGGGGACGCGCGCAGCTGGTCGGCGATGCGGCAGGCGCCGCCCGCGGTGATGTTGTTGCAGCCGAGGTAGAGCGTCTCGACACTGGTGTGCGAGCCGGCCACCGCGGTGGCGCCGGCGTCGCCGAGCGCGTCGGTGCCGAGCAGCAGGTGCCGTACGGGAGAGGGGCCTTGGGAGAGCGCTTCGGCGACCAGGGCGGCGCCCTGGGCACCCAGTCCCTGCTTGCACAGGTCGAGGCGGCCGTCGGGCAGCGCCGTACCGGCCGTGAAGTCCAGGCGCTCCCCGGCCGGGCGGCCGGACCGCAACCAGTCAAGGAGCGGGGCGAGTTCGGCGCGCGGGCGCGGCACGACGTGCGGGACACCCGCGAAGCCCGTCACGGGTTGTTCGCTCACCACTGAGCCTCCCGGTAGTCCTTGAGGAACACCCCGGACACGGGGTCCCCCGCCTCGCCGCGCACGATCGGGTCGTACACGCGGGCCGCGCCGTCCACGATGTCCAGGGGCGTACGGAAGCCCGCGTCCGCCATCCGGGCCTTCTTCGGCGCCGGGTTCTCGTCGGTGATCCAGCCGGTGTCGACGGCGCACATGTGCACGCCCTGCTCGGCGAGTTCGGCGGCGCTGGTGCGGGTGAGCATGTTGAGGGCGGCTTTGGCCATGTTGGTGTGCGGGTGGCCGGGCATCTTGTTGCGGACGGCGAACCGGCCCTCCACGGCGGTCACGTTGACCACGTACCGGCGCGGGTGCGGCGAGGCGAGCAGCAGGGGCAGCAGCCGGTCGCACAGCAGGGCTGGGGCAAGCGCGTTGACCAGCTGGGTCTCCAGGACCTCGGCCGGGTCGAGGGCACCGAGCCGGGCCGACCAGGAGTTCTCCGGAGAGGGGTCGGGCAGCAGTCCGGCCTCGTCGGCCTCTCGCAGCGCTGCCGGCAGGGACGCGGCACCGCCGCCCAGCATCCGCATCGGGGTGAAGCCGGGCGCGTGCCGGGCGCCCTCGGGCAGCGCGTCGTACTCGCCGGCCGTGAGCAGCGCGTACGACTCGGGCGGGCGGCGCACGGTCTGCGCGGCGTTGTTGACGAGGACGTCCAGCGGCTCGCCCTTGCGCCGCAACTCCTCGCACAGGCCAAGTACTTGGCGCGGGTCGCGCAGGTCGACGGCGAGGACGGTCAGCCGGTCGAGCCATTTCCCGCTGCCCGGCTCGGCCCGGAAGCGGCGCACTGTGTCGTGCGGGAAGCGCGAGGTGACCAGCAGCTCCGCGCCGTCGCGCAGCATCATCAGCGCCAGCTGGAAGCCGATCTTCACCCGGCCACCGGTGAGCAGCACCCGGCGTCCGCTCAGGTCGGTGCTCAGGGCGCGGCGGGCGGTGTTGTCGGCGGCGCAGCGCGGGCACAGGCGGTGGTAGAAGGAATCGACCTGTCGGTAGGGCGACTTGCAGACATAGCAGGTGCGCGGCTTGCGGAAGACTCCGCCGGTACCGGCGACGGCCAGAGGGGCGTCCTCGCGCCGGTCGGGCGCGCCGGTGGCGGTCGCGGCCATCACCTCGGCGTCGGCGGCCGACAGTTCGGCACCGCGTGTCCTGCGGCGGCGCAGGCGCCCGTCCCTCGCGAAGGACGCGGCGACCTGCTCGGCGTGCAGGCGTACCGGGTCGTCGACGGGCAGCGCCCGCAGCCTGGCGACCGTGCGGTGGAAGGCGGCCAGCTCCTCCTCGCCGAGTGCCTCACGCATGTGTCCCCGCCCGTCCGGTGCCGTGCTGTGGTGGCCGGGCCGGATTCGAACCGGCGTATCCGCCCTGAGAAGGCGGCGCGCCTGCCTCTGCGCGACCGACCACCTGCGCGGGCCCGGACGACCGGATTCGAACCGGCGTATCCGCCTGGCAAGGCGGCGCGACTGCCTCTGCGCTACGCCCGGCCGCGCCCCCGGATCCTAACCGCGCCCCCTACGACCGGTCGCACGAATTTACGGCCCGCCCGGCGAGGAAGGGCGGCCGAAGCCTCCAGTGCCCGTCCGGCGGATCACTTCGCGGACGCGGGGCATGGCACGCCGGTTGGCGGCGTTGTCGTCGGTCGCCGACGCTCCACATCGACGCCCTCCTCCGCCTTGCACCCGACGCACGACGCCCCACTCACCCGCGTCGGTCAGGCACCGCCGATTTCCTCGGGCCTGACCCGCCGGTCAGGCCCTAGTCGTTCGTCCGCCTCAGGTGCAGCCGTTCCTTCTCGGACAGGCCGCCCCAGACGCCGAAGCGCTCGTCGTTGGACAGTGCGTACTCCAGGCACGCGGTGCGCATCTCGCACATGCCGCAGATGCGCTTCGCCTCGCGCACCGAGCTGCCCGGTTCGGGGAAGAAGAAGTCCGCCCCGGTCTGCGCGCACAGGGCCTGCGTCTGCCAGCCGAGGTCGGCCGGGGTGATGGTGTCGATGTGCATGCCCGAGATCGTGCCGGGGCGCGAAAAACATTCCATCAACGCGCGATCAACGCGGTGCCCGCACGGCCTCCGCCCGGCCGATGATGACGCGGCCGGACACCCTGACGCACGGCGGCGCGCGGAACGTCGTACGACAAGATGAGTTCCTGCGGACACTCAGGGTGACCGGGTTCCGTCGGTCACGCCCGCGCGATTGTCAGTGGGCGGTGCGAGACTCGGCAGTGCAGGCAACGGGACCCTTCAAAGGAGTGGCAGAGATGCTCACCACCCGTTATGTCACCGGCGCCCCGAACTGGCTCGATCTCGGCACACCCGACATCGAGGGCGCCTCCTCCTTCTACGGCAGCCTCTTCGGCTGGCAGTTCCGGTCGGGCGGGCCCGAGGCCGGCGGCTACGGCTTCTTCCAGCTCGACGGCAGGACGGCCGCGGGCGGCATGCAGACCACCCCGGAACAGGGTCCGCCGTCCTGGACCGTCTACTTCCAGACCCCGGACGCGGACGGCACCGCGAAGGCGGCCGAGCACACGCACGGCTCGGTGCTGATGCAGCCGATGGACGTCATGGACCAGGGCCGGATGGCGATCCTCGCCGACCATGCGGGCGTGACCTTCGGCATCTGGCAGCCCGCCGCCAACAATGGCCTGGACGTGGTGCAGGAGCAGGGCTCGCTGTGCTGGCTGGAGTTGTACACGCCGGACCTTCCCGCGGCCGCCGGGTTCTACAACGGGCTGTTCGGCTGGGAGACCTCCGCGCTCACCTTCGCCGGGGGCACCTACACCACCGTCCACCCGTCGGGGACCGAGCCGGACGCCATGTTCGGCGGCATCGTCCCGCTGGAGGACGACCCGACCAAGGCAGCGGCCGGGGCCTGGCTGCCGTACTTCGAGGTCCCGGACACGGACGCGGCCGTCAGCACGGCGCAGGAGCGGGGCGGCACGGTCCGGCTCCCGGCGACCGACCTGGAGGACGTCGGCCGCATCGCCGAACTCGCCGACCCGTACGGGGCGCGCTTCGCGGTGATCAAGAGCACGCCGCCCCAGCAACAGGCGTAGGAGGGAGCAGCGGGGTCAGGCCGAGGCGCGGCGGACCAGGGTCGTCGGCAGGACGACACCGGACCGCGGCGCCTGTTCGCCGGTGTGCGGGCCGTCGGGGCCGCGCAGGAGCAGGCGGGCCATCAACCGGCCCATTTCCTCTATGTCCTGACGGACCGTCGTGAGGGGTGGGTCGGTCTGCTCGGCGACGGGCAGCATGTCGTCGAAGCCGATCACGGCGACGTCCTCGGGCACGCGCCGCCCGTGCTCGCGCAGCACGCGCAGGGCGCCGGCGGCGGTGAGGTCGTTGGCCGCGAACACCGCGTCCACGTCGGGGCGGTGGTCGAGGAGTTCACGCATCGCCCGCTCACCGCCGGCCGGGGTGAAGTCGCCCGGCACCACCAGCCGCGGGTCGGCGTCGGCCATGACGTCCCGGTATCCGTCGAGCCGGTCCGCCGCCGAGGTCTGGTCGAGCGGGCCGGTGATGTGCGCGACGCGGGTGCGGCCGAGGGCGACGAGATGGCGTACGGCGTCGCGGGCGCCGCCGCGGTTGTCGCTGTCGACGTACACGACGTCACCGCCGTCGCCGTCGCTCCAGCCGGGGCGGCCGCCGAAGACGGTCGGGATCCCGGCCCGGCGGATCAGGCCGGGCAGCGGGTCGTCGAGGTGCAGCGAGAACACCAGCGCCCCGTCGACATGGCCGCCGGCGAGATAGCGGCCGACCCGGGCGTGGTCGTCGCGGCCCTCGGTGAGCAGCAGCACCAGCTGGTTGTCGTGCGCCGTCAACTCCTTGCTGATGCCGCGAAGTTGCAGGGCGAAGAAGGGGTCGGCGAAGACTCGGGTCTCCGGTTCGGCGACCACGACGGCCACGGCGTCGTGCCGCTTCGTCACCAGGCTGCGGGCGGCCTGGTTGGGCACGTACCCGAGTTCGTCGACCGCCCGCCGCACTCGTTCCACGAGAGGCTCCCGTACCCCGTCCCCGCCGTTGACCACCCGCGAGGCGGTGGCCCGCGAGACCCCCGCCCGCGCGGCCACGGCCTCCAGCGTGGGACGCGGCGCTGTCTCGGTCACTTCGGGGCTCCTCATCGGCGGGGTGGCGATCAGGATAGCCCTGGGCATCGGGCGGGGGTGAGAGCGCTCTCGGAGCGCGAAAGCCCGCGATCGACTCAGTGCGACTCGTGCGACGCATGGGGCCCGTGCGGCTCGTACCCCGGGATCGTCCCGTCCGTCTTCTTCACCAGGAACAGGCCGACCATCCCCATGTCGGAGTGGCTCTGCACGTGGCAGTGGTACATCCACGCCCCGGCGCCCACCCCCTCCCCCGCGATCACCTGGAAGCCGAAGGAGTCCGCCGGGCCCACGATCTTGTTGTCGACGACCTGACTGGGGTCGTCGGGCCCGGTGAGCATGCCCGTGCGGTTGTCCGCCCAGCGATGACCGTGCACATGGAAGGTGTGGTAGTACTCGCCGTGCGTGATCACCACGAACTCGACCCGATCGCCCACCGTGGCCTCGAAGTTCGGGCCCGAGTGCGCGGGCTTGTTGTTGATCAGCATGTCGTTGAAGACGATGGTGTGGGTCCGGTCCGGCAGGACATCTCCCTTGCGCCGTACGATCACCGGCCCGTACAGGCCTTTGCGGATACCGCCCGTGCCGTGCTCCGTCCCCACGACGTGGTCGTGGTAGTGCCAGTAGCCCGCGCTGCCCGCCCGCCAGGTGCCGTCCTTGCGGCGGCCGGGGGCGTGGGTGCGCCAGGTGTAGGTGCGGATGCCGCCGGGCTCGACATCGCTCTTGTTCAGCTTCGTGCCGTCGCTGGAGATCTCGTAGTCCAGGCCGTGCACGTGCAGGCTCGCCGCCACGTCCATGGTGTTCTCGAACTCGATGTGCAGGGTGTCGCCCTCGTTGAGTTCGATCAGCGGTCCGGGGATCGTCGCCTTCCCCTTCTCGAGGCCGTAGCCCATCTGCCCGTCGGCGAGCTTCTCGGCGTACAGCTTGATGCGTTTCACCTCGCCCCCGGCCGGGGCGGTTCTCGCCGGCACCTCGGCACTCATGGCCTCGGGCCCCAGGGACAACGATGTCGCGACAGCAGCGCCGCCCAGCAGTACTCGTCGGTTGAACCCGCGTCTGTCCATGCGGAACTCCCCACCCTGATACGGAATTTGCGGAGACGTACCTGTGATGAACCGGTGAGACGGTACCGGCCGTGCGGGCGTTTATCCACACTCAGGACAAAGTTCGTCGTAACTCGGTCATAGGTATTGGCGAGTTGCGCAAAGAGGTCTAGCTTCCATCGCGCTGTTGCTGTGACCGAGGAGGTGCCCATGCACTTACGAGGCTTGAGCGCGAGAAGCACGAGGAACAGAAGAAGACGGGCCTGGGCGGCGAGCGTTGCCGCCGGGGTCGTCGCCGCCGGACTGATGTCGGGGCCCGCCGCGAACGCGCGTGAGGCCCCGGAGCCGTCCCCGACAACGATGTCCGTCAAGTCGCCGCCGGGCGGCGCGAACGTACGGGTGCTGATCTTCCACGGGTCCGCGGCCGCCGGGGACGAGTCGCCGGTCGTGAACGCCGGAATCGAGGCGATCGAGCAGATCGGCCTGTCCGGACCGGCGAGCGGGCGCTTCAAGGTCGAGGCCACGGGTGACCCCTCGGTCTTCACCAACGAGACGAAGCTGGGCCGCTTCAACGCGATCGTCTTCCTGACCGGCGGCGGGGACGTCCTGGACCCGGAGCAGGAAGCGGGCCTGGAGGCCTACATGGAGGCCGGGGGCGGTTTCCTCGGCATCCATGACGCGGCCCGCGCGGAACCGTACTCGGACTGGTTCACCGGCCTCGTCGGCGCTCGTCCGGCCGCGGCCGGCCCGACGGGTGTGCAGCGGGCGACCGTGGAGGTCGGCGACCGGCGGCACCCGGCCACCAAGGACCTGCCGCTCCAGTGGAAGCGGCCCGACCAGTGGCTCAACTGGGTGAAGAACCCGTCGGGTGACGTGCATACAGTCGCCCGTGTACGGGAGTCGACCTACCAGCCGGGTACGAGCGCCAACGGCTGGGACCACCCGGTGAGTTGGTGCCGGGACTACGACGGCGGACGTTCCTTCTACACCGGCATGGGCGGCACGGTCTCGTCCTACGACGAGACGGACTTCCGCACGCATCTGCGCGGCGCGCTGCTGTGGACCACCCGGCTGGCGCAGGCGGACTGCAAGGCGACGATCAACGGCAACTACAAGGCGGAGCGGCTCACACAGCCCAACCAGCCCGGGCAGAACGACCAGATCGGCGAACCGCACGGCCTGGTCACCGCACCCGACGGCCGCGTGTTCTACATCGGCCGGGGCGGCGCCGACTCCTCCCAGCCCGTGATCACCGACTGGAACAACCCCGACATCGGCAAGGGCAGGGGCGAGATCCACGTCTACGACCCCGCGACCAAGAAGGTCACCCTGGCGGGCGCGTTGACCGTCTTCGGCAACAAGGGCGGCGGCGACGAGCTGGTCAAGGTCGAGGAGGGCCTGCTCGGCATCGAACTCGACCCGCGCTTCGAGCAGAACGGCTGGGTGTACCTGCACTACACGCCGCACGCGCAGATCAACCGCGACACCCGGATGGCCGAGCGGCGCGTCTCCCGCTTCACCCTCGACCGCGCCACCGACAAGCTGGACCTGGGCAGCGAGAAGGTGCTGCTCAAGTGGCCGGTGCAGATCCACAGTTGCTGCCACGCGGGCGGCGGGATGGCCTGGGACTCCCAGGGCAACCTGTACATCGCCACCGGCGACAACAACTCCAGCGGATTCAGCGGGGGTTACTCCGGGAACAACCCGCAGCCCAACTACAAGGGCGTCTCCTTCGCCGACGCGCGCCGCACCGCCGGCAACACCAACAACCTCAACGGCAAGATCCTGCGCATCCACCCGGAACCCGACGGGACGTACACGCTCCCGGACGGCAACCTCTTCACCGGCAAGGAGACCGACGAGGGCGGCGGCAAGACACGCGGCGAGATCTATGTGATGGGCGTGCGCAACCCGGCGCGCATCTTCGTCGACCAGCAGACCGACACGCTCTACGCCGGCTGGGTCGGCCCCGACGCGAGTGCGCCCTCGACGACCTGGGGGCCCGCCAAGTACGACACCTTCGCCGTCATCACCGAGGCGGGCAACCGCGGCTGGCCGTACTGCATGGGCAACAAACAGCCCTACCGGGACCGCAACCTGCCTGACCCCACCCAGCCGCTGGGCTGGTACGACTGCGACCACCCGAAGAACGAGTCGCCCAACAACGACGGCCTGGTCAACCTGCCGCCCGTCACCGGCAACAACATCTGGTACTCGCCCCAGGGCGGCGCCCCGGACTACCCGCGCGACGCGAACGGCATCCCCTCGTACAAGCAGGAGGAGGCCACTTACCTGCTGCCGTGGCTGAAGGGCGGCGGTCAGGCCGCGATGAACGGTCCCGTCTACCGGTACGACGCGGCGAGCACGAGTGCGGCCAAGTGGCCCTCCTACTGGGACGGCAAGTGGTTCGTCGGCGACTTCTACGACGCCGACCAGCCGCGCAACGCGGTCATCACCGACCCGAAGAACCAGGGCGCCGGCGGGCTGCCGGTCCACTCGGAGTCCCTGAAGAAGATCGTGCCGGTCGGCAACGACGGCATCAGGAACCTCATGGACTGGAAGTTCGGTCCGGACGGCGCGCTGTACGTCCTCGACTACGGCCGTGGCTTCTTCACCTCGGACGCCAAGTCGGCACTGTGGCGGGTCACTTACACGGGCGGCGGGGCGACTCCGGCCGCCGACCAGCTGGCGAGGGGGACGCAGTGACACGGCAACGAAGAATCTGGACGGCCCTGCTGGCCGCGCTGCTCGTCATCCTCGGGCTGCAGGCGCTGCCCGCGGCGGGGCAGACCCAGCAGCAGGCCCAGCAGGAGAGCCAGCGGCCCCAGGAGCAGGCCGCGGCCCAGGTGCTCACCTGGACCGCCGGCAACGACATCGACAAGTACACGTCGGCGCCCGCGACGGCCGTGGCGGGCGCGGCGACGATCGTCTTCGAGAACAGTGTGGCGACCGGCAACACCATCGGAATGCCGCACACGTTGACGTTCGTGACGAGCGACCCGGAGTTCAACAGCGACGTCCAGCTCAACATCCTCGCCAACCCGGGCGACGACCAGGGCGGCCGTCACACCGCCGAGGTCACGCTCACGCCGGGCCGCTACTTCTACCACTGCACGATTCCCGGCCACGGCCAGATGCAGGGCATCCTCGTGGTCACCGAGGGCGGCGGCGAGGACACGACACCGCCCGAGACGGCCGCGCAGGTGACCGGCACGCAGAACGCGCAGGGCGAGTACGTCGGCTCGGCGAGTGTCGCGATCAGCGCGACCGACGAAGATGGCGGGTCCGGGGTCGACGGCATACAGTATGCGGTCGGCGACGCGGGCGACTGGATTCCGTATACCGCACCGGTCGTCGTCGACCAGGTCGGCAGCCACACGATCCGCTACCGCGCCCTCGACAAGGCGGGCAACGTCTCGGCGGAGAAGAGTGCCGCGTTCACGGTCGTCCCGCCGGCCTCCGACGACACCGCACCGCCCGACACCTCGGCGACGGTGAGCGGCGAGCAGAACGCCGACGGGACGTACATCGACATGGCGACGGTCACCGTGAGCGCCTCCGACACCGGCTCCGGGGTCAACACCATCGAGTACGCCGTCGGGTCCGGGGCGTGGCAGCCGTACACCTCCCCCGTGATGGTCCACCAGCTCGGCACCCACACCGTGCGCTACCGGGCCACCGACAAGGCAGGCAACGTGGCCGCCGAGAAGAGCGTGCAGTTCACGGTCGTCGCGGCGCCACCGCAGGACACGACCCCGCCGGTGACCGGCGTGACCCTGGACGGCACACGGAACTCCGACGGGGCGTACGTCGGGAACGCCAAGGTGACCGTGAGTGCGACGGACGAACACGGCGGGTCGGGTGTCGACCGGATCGAGTATTCACTCGACGGTGGACCGTACATTGCATACAGCATTCCGGTGGTGGTCGACCGTGCCGGCGCACACACCCTCGCGTACCGGGCGATCGACAAGGCGGGCAACACCTCCGCGGCACGCACCGTCAGCTTCACGGTGGTGGCCGGCGGCGGGGTGCCCGCGCCCAACTGTTCGGAGTACGACGAGCGGTTGACGGTCATCGTCGGCACGGTCGACTCGGGCGTGCCGAACCGGGTCACGAACAACCGGTGCCGGATCAACGAGTTGATCGAGGACGAGAAGGAGTGGACGTCCCACGCGCTGTTCCTGAAGCACGTCAAGACAGTCCTCGACAAGCTGCTGAAGGAAGGAGTCGTCGACCAGCGCGAGTACAACGCGATCCAGAAGGCCGCCCGCCAGTCCGGGATCGGCAAGCCCGGCCAGACCGAGGGCTACCGCACGATCCTCGACGGCAGCACGGAGTCGTTCGCCAAGTGGCAGCAGGTGGGCGGCGGTTCGTTCGCGCCGAACGCCGACGGGTCGATCACCTCGGGCACCACGAAGGCCGGGCTCGGGATGCTGTGGTACCCGCAGCGCAAGTACGGCGACTTCTCGCTCAGGCTGCAGTGGCGTGACGACGCTCCGGGCACCGGCAACGCCAACTCCGGTGTGTTCGTGCGGTTCCCGGGGGTGCACGACCACCCTGAGGAGCCGCGGCCGGAGTGGGTCGCCATCAAGTACGGGCACGAGGTGCAGGTGCTCGACCGGCCGGACGGGGACATGTACAAGACGGGCTCGGTGTACGGCTTCGACCGGGTCGGGCTCGCCGGGGCCGGCGTCACCCAGAAGGGCACCTGGAACGACTACGAGATCCGGGTGGTCGACCAGCACTACTCGGTCTACCGCAACGGCGTGCTGATCAACGAGTTCGACAACATCGGCGGCCAGGACTTCACCCCGCCCCGCTCGGACGACCCGGGCACGGACGGGCGACGGTTCGCCTCCGGCTACGTCGGGCTCCAGGTGCACGGCACGACGGACGTGGTCTCGTACCGGGACATCAGGATCAAGGAGCTGTAGTCAGGGCTGCAGGTCAGGAAGGCGGCGCCTCCGGCGGGGGCGCCGCCTTCTTCGCCTTGCTCGGCTGGACCCGCTTGGGCTCTCCCGGCATCTTCGGATACTCGGGCGGGTACGGCAGGTCACCGAGCCCGTGATCGTGCTCGTCGCGGCGCGCCAGCTCCAGGAGTGGCTCGAGGGAGAAGGCGTGCTCGTCCATGTCGGCGTGCACGTCTCCGAGTTCGGCGAAGCGGGCCGGCATGGACGCGATGTCGAAGTCCTGGGGATGTGCCTCGCCCACCTCCTCCCAGCGCAGGGGCGCCGAGACGGGGGCGTGCGGGCGCGGCCGTACGGAGTAGGCGGAGGCGATCGTGCGATCCCGTGCCGTCTGGTTGTAGTCGATGAAGATGCGCTCGCCCCGCTCCTCCTTCCACCACTTGATCGTCACGTGGTCCGGCATCCGGCGTTCCATCTCCCGCCCGACCGCGATCGCGGCCCGCCTCACCTGGGTGAAGGTCCAGCGCGGCTCGATCGGCACGAAGACGTGCAGGCCCCGGCCGCCGGATGTCTTCGGCCAGCCGCGCAGGCCGCCGAACTCGTCCAGTACCGCGCGCAGTTCGTGGGCGGCGCGGACGGCGTCGCCGTAGTCGGTGCCGGGCTGCGGGTCGAGGTCGATGCGGAGTTCGTCGGGGCGGTCGACGTCGTCGCGGCGCACCGGCCAGGGGTGGAAGGTGAGGGTGCCGAACTGGGCGGCCCACAGCACGGCGGCTTCCTCGGTGGGGCACATCTCGTCGGCGCTGCGGCCGCTGGGGAAGGTGATGTGGGCGGTCGGGATCCAGTCGGGCATGTTCTTGGGCGCCCGCTTCTGGAAGAAGGACTCGCCGCTCACGCCCTCCGGATAGCGCTCCAGGGTGGTGGGGCGGTTGCGCAGGGCGCGCAGGATGCCGGGGCCGACGGCCTGGTAGTAGCGGGCGAGGTCCAGCTTGGTGAAGCCGCGCTCCGGGAAGAAGATCTTGTCCGGGCTGGACAGCCGTACGGTCCGGCCGCCCGCCTCCAGTTCCACCGCTTCGCCCATGCGAGCCACGGTAGGCGTACCGCGCATACCTTGCACACCGGGCGTATCCCGGCATACGAGGGCAGAATCGGAGCATGGATCTGCCGGTGATGCCGCCCGTGAAGCCCATGCTCGCCAAGTCGGTGGCGACGATTCCGCCGGACATGCAGTACGAGGCGAAGTGGGACGGGTTCCGGGCGATCGTGTTCCGCGACGGGGCCGAAGTCGAGCTGGGCAGCCGTACCGGAAAGCCGCTGACCAGGTACTTCCCGGAGCTGGTGGCGGCGCTCAGGGAGCGGTTGCCGCAGCGGTGCGTGGTGGACGGGGAGATCGTCATCGCGCGGGAGGGACGGCTGGACTTCGACGCGCTGACCGAGCGCATCCACCCGGCGGACTCCCGGGTGCGGATGCTGGCGGAGCGGACGCCGTCCTCCTTCGTCGCCTTCGACCTGCTGGCGCTGGCGGACGAGTCGCTGCTCGACGTGCCGCTCGCCGAGCGTCGGTCGCTGCTGACCACGGCCCTGGCCGAGGTGACCACCCCCGTGCACGTGGCGCCGGCGACGACCGACATCGACGTGGCACGGCAGTGGTTCGAGCAGTACGAGGGGGCGGGCCTGGACGGTGTCATCGCCAAACCGCTCACCGTGCGCTACCTCCAGGACGAGCGCGCCATGTTCAAGGTCAAGCACGAGCGGACGGCTGACGTGGTGGTCGCGGGCTACCGCCTCCACAAGAGCGGCCCGGTGGTCGGCTCGCTCCTGCTGGGCCTGTACGACGACCGGGGCGCCCTCCAGCACGTGGGCGTGTCGGCCGCCTTCCCCATGAAGCGGCGCGCCGAACTGGTCGAGGAGCTGGAGCCGCTGCGCATGGACGACGTCACGGGACACCCGTGGGCGGCCTGGTCCGAGGAGGCGGCGCACGAGACGGCCCGGCTGCCGGGGGCGCCCAGCCGCTGGTCCGGCAAGAAGGACCTGTCCTGGGTGCCGCTGCGGCCGGAGCGGGTGGCCGAGGTGGCGTACGACCACATGGAGAACGGCGCGCGCTTCCGGCACACGGCCCGCTTCCGCCGCTGGCGCCCGGACCGGACCCCGGAGAGCTGCACGTACGCGCAGCTGGAGGAACCGGTCCGCTACGACCTGGAGGAGATCCTCGGCGCCTGACTCACGGGGCCCGACTCCCTACGCCTGGCTCACGGCGTCATCAGCACCTTCACCGCGCCCTCCCGCTTCCGCTGGAACATCTCGTACGCGTGCGGTGCCTCGCTGAGCGGCAGCCGGTGGGTGGCGAAGTCGTCGACGCCGAGCGGGTCCTCGTCGGTGAGATAGGGGATGATCTCGTCGCTCCAGCGGCGTACGTTGGCCTGGCCCATCCGCAGCTGGATCTGCTTGTCGAACATGGTGAGCATGGGCAGCGGGTCGGCCATGCCGCCGTATACGCCGGACAGCGAGATCGTGCCGCCCCGGCGCACCAGCTCGATGGCGGTGTGGAGGGCGGCGAGCCGGTCGACGCTGAAGCGCTCCGCGAACGGTCCGCCGATCTTGCGCGGCAGCAGGGACGAGGCCTGCTGGGCGAGCTTGGCGGCGGCACTGCCGTGGGCCTCGGTGCCGACGGCGTCGATCACGGCGTCGGGGCCGCGGCCGTCCGTCTCGTCGCGGATCGCCTGGACCAGCTCCTTCTCGTTGTCGAAGCTCCTGAGGTCGTACGTCTCCACGCCCCGCGATCGCGCCCGGCGCAGCCGCTCGCCGACCAGGTCCACGCCGAACACCCGCCCGGCGCCGCGCAGCTGGGCGATGCGACAGGCCATGTCACCGATGGGCCCGAGGCCGAGTACGGCGACGCTGCCGCCCTGGGGCACGTCCGCGTAGGCGACCGCCTGCCAGGCGGTGGGCAGGACGTCGGAGAGGTAGACGAACCGGTCGTCGGGCGGGCCCTCGGGGACCTTGATCGGCCCGAACTGCGCCTGCGGGACGCGCAGGTACTCGGCCTGGGCGCCGGGGACCGCGCCGTACAGGCGGGTGTAGCCGAAGAGGGCGGCGCCCATGCCCTCGCTGGTGACCTGGGTGGTCTCGCACTGCGTCGGCAGTCCGGTCATGCACATCCAGCAGCCGCCGCAGGCGATCTGGAACGGCACCACGACCCGGTCGCCGGCCGCGAGGTCGGGCACCCCGGCGCCCACCTCCTCGACGATGCCCATCGGCTCGTGACCGAGGATGTCGCCCGGCGTCATGAACGCGGTGAGCACCTCGTACAGATGCAGGTCGGAGCCGCACAGCCCGGTGGAGGTGACGCGGATGACGGCGTCCGTCGGCTCCTGGATCGTCGGATCGGGTACGTCCTCCACCCGCACGTCCCGCTTGCCCTGCCAGGTCACTGCCTTCATCGCACGCTCCCAGTTCGCGTCGGCGTGTCCGGTCTGCGGTGGCGCCCGGGTACCCGGGCGCCACTCGGTGAACCACCGCACCTGGGCCGATCGGCCTATTCAACGCGGCGAATCAGATTCGATCGGGTATGGCCATCAATGAACTTATAAGCGCACAATCAATAAGTAGAGACAGGTGGCCACGGTGGGCATGGGACACAGGGCGCGCACGCGGCGTGCCGCTACGGCGGTGGCGCTGCTCGCCGCCACGGCGGCCGCCTCGCTGGCGGCGGGCTGCACGGGCGGGCGTGGCACGGGGGACGACGGGCGCGGACAGTTGCGGACGCCCGCAGACAGCCGGAGCGAGGGCGAGGCCGAGAGCCCGAGCGAGAGCGCCGCCGCCGGTTCCGTGCTCGCCGTGAAGATCGACAACGCCCGCGCGGCCCGGCCCCATACGGGCCTGAACTCCGCCGACATCGTGTACGCCGAGCAGGTCGAGGGCGGGATGAGCCGGCTGATGGCGGTCTACGCGACCAAGCTGCCGAAGGCCGTCGGTCCGGTGCGCAGCGCCCGCGAGTCGGACCTGGAGCTGCTGCGGCAGTTCGACCGGCCCACGCTCGCCTTCTCCGGGGCCCAGGGCAAGCTGATGCCGCTGATCAACGAGGCGCCGCTGGTCGTGCAGACCCCCGGCGAGGTGTCCGGCGCCTACTACCGCGGCACCGACAAGCCCTCCCCGCACAACCTCTACCTGCGCCCGGACCGGCTGCTGTCCGCCGCGCCGGGCGCGGACGCGCTGACCACCGGCTTCCGGTACGGCGCCGCACCCTCCGGCGGGCAGAAGGAGACCTCGCGGACCGTGCGCTTCCCGGCGGCGCGCTTCACCTTCACCTGGTCCGCGGACCGGGACCGCTGGCTGGTCTCGATGGACGGGACGCCGACCGTGACGACGGACGGGAAGCGGGTGGCACCGGCGACGGTCGTCGTGCAGTACGTGAACGTGCGCAAGTCCGGCTTCCAGGACTTCCTCGGCAACAACACGCCGTACACCGAGACGGTCGGCGAGGGGACCGCCGAGGTGCTGCGCGGCGGGCGTGCCTACGACGTGAACTGGTCGCGCCCGAAGGCGACCGAGGGCACCGAGTTCACGACGGGCGACGGTACGCCGGTGAACTTCGCCAAGGGGCAGGTGTGGGTGGTGTTCGCGAAGGCGTCATGAGCGGCTGAACGGGCTCAGGGCTGGGTGACGAGGGGTTCCGTCGGGTTGCGGAGCCCCTCGGCCGCGTCCGAGACCCGCCGGATGAGGTCGAAGAACACGGACTGCTCCTCGGCGGAGAGCGGGGCCAGGAAGACCTGGTTCATCCGGGCCGTGCGCACGGTCAGCTTGCGGTGGGTGCGCAGGCCCTCGTCGGTGAGGCGCAGCAGGAAGCGGCGGCCGTCCTGCGGGTCGCGCACCTTGTCCAGGAGCCCGCGGCGGCCGAGCCGGCTGATCACCTCGGCGATGGTCGACCGGTCGAGCCCCACCCGCTCCCCCACCGTGCGCTGATCGAGGCCGGGCTCGGCGACGAGCGCGTTGAGGACCGCGAACTGTGGCGAGGTGATCTCCTCGGAGACCATCGTGTTCCACAGCAGGTAGTGCGCCTGCTGGAGCCGCCGGGCCAGGTGCCCGGGGTGGGTGGTGAGGTCCACCGCGACCATGTGCGCTCCCCAGATCGGATTCGTTGGTGCACTGAACAATACCGGCGCGGCACGGCACCTGTCTGCGGCTCCACCTGGTGAGCTGACCTTGTATTTCTCCTGGGCCTTGACGCCCCGCAGCTCCGGTGGCAGCGTGAGGGACACCTCGCTGAAATAATCAGTGCCCTGACTAATTCCTCGGGACGGGCGCTCGGACGGGATGGGGCTTCACGGATGGACAAGGTGGTCGCCACGGCCCTGGAGGCGGTGGCCGATGTGCCGGACGGTGCGTCGCTCGCGGTGGGCGGCTTCGGGCTCAGCGGTGTGCCGAACGTGCTGATCCAGGCGCTGTACGAGCGGGGGGTCACCGGCGTGAGTGTCGTCTCCAACAACTGCGGGGCGATGGAGTCCGGCCTCGCGGTGCTGCTGTCGGCCGGGCGGATCGCCCGGGTCACCGGTTCCTACATCGGCGCGAACAAGGAGTTCGCCCGCCAGTACCTGGGCGGGGAGCTGGAGGTGGAGATGATCCCGCAGGGCACCCTCGCCGAGCGACTGCGCGCGGGTGGCGCCGGGATCCCCGCCTTCTACACGCCGGCCGGTGTGGGCACGCAGGTCGCCGACGGCGGACTGCCCTGGCGCTACGACGGCTCCGGCGGCGTCGCGTTGGCCTCGCCCCCGAAGGAGGTGCGGGAGTTCGACGGCACGGAGTACGTGCTGGAGCACGGGATCCGCACGGACTTCGCGTTGGTCAGGGCCGCGAAGGGCGACCGGTACGGCAACCTGGTCTTCAACAAGTCCAGCCGCAACTTCAACCCGCTCGCGGCGATGGCCGGCCGGGTGACGATCGCGGAGGTGGAGGAGCTGGTGGAGCCCGGCGAGCTCGATCCGGACGCGGTGCATCTGCCGGGGATCTTCGTGCAGCGGGTCGTCGCGCTCACCCCCGAGCAGGCGGCGAACAAGGGCATCGAGAAGCGGACGGTGAGTTCCTGATGGCGTGGACGCGTGAGGAGATGGCCGCCCGGGCCGCTCGCGAGCTCCAGGACGGCCAGTACGTCAATCTCGGCATCGGCCTGCCGACCCTGATCCCCAACTACCTCCCGCCGGGCGTCGAGGTGATCCTCGAATCGGAGAACGGCATCCTGGGCACCGGCCCCTACCCGACCGAGGACCAGGTCGACCCCGACCTGATCAACGCGGGCAAGGAGACGGTGACGGTCCTGCCGGGCGCCTCCTTCTTCGACTCCTCGCTCTCCTTCGGGATGATCCGCGGCGGACACATCGACGTCGCGGTGCTCGGTGCCATGCAGGTCTCCGAGAAGGGCGACCTCGCCAACTGGGCCGTCCCCGGCAAGCTGATCACCGGCATCGGCGGGGCGATGGACCTCGTCCACGGCGCCCGCACGGTCATCGTCGTGATGACCCACACCGCCAAGGACGGCTCCCCGAAGATCCTCGCGGAGTGCGCGCTGCCGCTCACGGGCAAGGCGTGTGTGAACCGGATCATCACCGACCTCGGCGTCCTGGACGTCACGGAGAACGGGCTGCTGCTCGTCGAGACCGCGCCCGGCGTGAGCGTCGACGAGATCACCGGCAAGACCGACGCCAAGCTGACCGTCGCGGAGGGCCTGAAGTGAAGACCGTCTACATCGTCGACGCCGTGCGCACCCCGATCGGCCGTTACAGCGGTGCCCTCGCCGCCGTCCGCCCCGACGACCTGGGCGCGCACGCCATCCGGGAACTCCTCGGCCGGACGCCTGAGCTGGACCCGTCCCGGATCGAGGACGTGTACTTCGGCAACGCCAACGGTGCCGGCGAGGAGAACCGCAACGTGGGCCGGATGGCCGGGCTCCTCGCCGGCCTGCCCACCTCCGTGCCGGGTGTGACGGTCAACCGGCTGTGCGCGTCCGGCCTCGAGGCCGTGATCCAGGCGGCCCGCGCCATCGCGGTCGGGGACGCCTCCATCGCCGTGGCCGGTGGTGTGGAGTCGATGACCCGGGCGCCGTACGTGCTGCCCAAGTCGGACAAGCCGTTCCCGGCCGGGCACGCCGAGTTGTACTCGACCACGCTGGGCTGGCGGATGGTCAATCCGCAGATGGAGCCGCAGTGGACGGTCCCGCTGGGCGAGTCGGCCGAACTGATCGCCGAGAAGCACAAGATCAGCCGTGCGCAGCAGGACGAGTTCGCGCTGAACAGCCACCAGAAGGCCGCGCGGGCCCAGCAGGCGGGCCTGTTCGACGCCGAGCTCGCGGCGGTGTCGATCCCGCAGCGCAAGGGCGAGCCGGTGGTCTTCGGTGCCGACGAGTGCGTACGGCCGGATGCCTCGCTGAGCGCCATGGCCAGGCTCAAGCCGTCCTTCCGTACCTCCGGGGGAACGGTCACCGCGGGCAACGCCTCGCCCCTCAACGACGGTGCCGCCGCCCTGCTCCTGGTCGACGAGGAGGGCCTGAAGGCCACGGGCCGCGAACCGCTGGCGCGGATCTCCGCGACCGGTGTCAACGCCCTTGACCCGCACTACTTCGGCCTCGCCCCGGTGGAAGCCGTCAACCGTGCGCTCGCCAAGGCGGGCAAGGGCTTCGACGATCTGTCCGTGCTGGAGCTGAACGAGGCGTTCGCCGCCCAGGTGCTGGGCTGTGTCGCCGAGTGGCCCGAGTTCGACCCGGCGATCCTCAACCCGCAGGGCGGCGCCATCGCCCTCGGCCACCCGCTGGGCGCCTCCGGTGCCCGGCTCGCCGGTACGGTCGCCCACCAGCTCGCCCGCCAGGGCGGCGGAGTCGGCGTCGCCACCCTCTGCATCGGCGTGGGCCAAGGTCTCGCCCTCGTCCTCGAGCGCTAGGAAGCGTGAGGAACCCCATGACTCTCACCCAAGCGGACATCGACCTGGAGATCGCGGCCGAGCACGCCGCGTACGAGAAGCGCCTCGCCGACGGTGCCCCCGTCGAGCACCAGCCGCGCCGCGACTACGCCCCGTACCGCTCCTCGGTGCTGCGGCACCCCAAGCAGCCGCCGGTCGCGATCGACGTGAGCCGGGACCCGGAGCTGGTGGAGCTGTCCTCCCCCGCTTTCGGGGAGCGGGACATCACCGAGATCGACAACGACCTGACCCGGCAGCACAACGGCGAGCCGATCGGCGAGCGCATCACCGTCTCCGGGCGGCTCCTCGACCGGAACGGGCGGCCGGTCCGCGGCCAGCTGGTGGAGATCTGGCAGGCGAACTCGGCCGGCCGCTACGCGCACCAGCGCGAGCAGCACGACGCCCCGCTGGACCCGAACTTCACCGGCGTCGGCCGCACCCTGACCGACGACAGCGGCTTCTACCAGTTCACGACCGTCCAGCCGGGCCCGTACCCGTGGCGTCAGCACGTCAACGCCTGGCGGCCGGCTCACATCCACTTCTCGCTGTTCGGCTCGGCGTTCACGCAGCGCCTCGTGACGCAGATGTACTTCCCGAGCGACCCGCTGTTCCCCTACGACCCGATCATCCAGTCGGTGACGGACGACGCGGCCCGGCAGCGGCTGGTGGCGACGTACGACCACAGCCTGTCGGTGCCGGAGTTCTCGATGGGCTACCACTGGGACATCGTGCTCGACGGGCCGACCGCCACCTGGATCGAAGAAGGGCGCTGACCTGCCATGACGAAGATCGACCCAGGTCGTCCGGAGACCGTGCTGCCCACCCCGTCGCACACGGTCGGCCCGTTCTACGGCCACGCCCTGCCGTTCCCCGGCGGCGGCGACATCGCCCCGGTCGGCCACCCGGACACGATCGCCGTGCACGGGCGCGTGTACGACGGCGAGGGCAACCCGCTGCCCGACGCGTTCGTTGAGCTGTGGGGTCCTGACCCGGACGGCAACCTGCCGACCGTCGACGGCTCGATGCGGCGCGACACGGCCAGCGGCGGCTTCCTCGGCCGCAACGGCGTGGAGTTCACCGGCTGGGGCCGCATCGAGACGGACGCGAGCGGCCACTGGTCCGCGCGGACGCTGCGGCCCGGAGCGCGCGGGCAGAGCGCCCCGTACCTGAGCGTGTGCGTCTTCGCGCGCGGGCTGCTGGTGCACCTGTTCACCCGGATCTACCTGCCCGGCGACGAGGCGGCGCTCGCCGCGGACCCACTGCTCGCGCGGCTGGACCCGGAGCGACGCGGCACGCTGATCGCGACCGGCGGGGGCAACGGAACGTACCGTTTCGACATCCGCCTTCAGGGCGAAGGCGAGACGGTCTTCCTGGAGTTCCAGTGACATCAGCCGAACCGGACGCCGGACTGCTCGCCCCCGGGTGGTCCGGCTCCCCCGCCGCGGCCGCGACGGCCGACCGCGCCTTTCTGCAGGCGCTGCTCGACGCGGAGGCCGCGCTGACCCGCGCCCAGGCCGCGCTGGGGCTCGCCCCGCAGGAGGCCGCGACGGCGGTGACCGAGGCGGCCCGCGCGGACCGCTTCGACCCGCAGGCGCTCGCGGAGCGGGCCCGTGGCGGCGGGAATCCGGTGATTCCCCTGGTGGCCGACCTGACCGAGGCGGTCGGCGCCGAGTACGGCCCGTACGTCCATCGGGGTGCGACCAGCCAGGACATCATGGACACGGCGATGATGCTGGTCGCCGTGCGCGCCCTGGACCCGGTCCTCGCCGACCTCGCCCGCACCGAGCGTGCGCTGGCCCATCTGGCCGCCGAGCACCGTGACACCGCGATGCCCGGCCGGACCCTGACGCAGCACGCCGTACCGACGACGTTCGGGCTGAAGGCGGCCGGATGGCGGTCGCTGGTGCTGGACGCCCGGGACCGGGTGACGCCCGTACGGGACTCGCTGCCCGCCCAACTCGGCGGTGCCGCCGGGACCTTGGCGGCCTTCACGGCGTACGGCGCGGCCGACCCCACCGCGCTGCTCGCTTCCTTCGCCCGGGAGACCGGCCTCGACGCGCCGCCGCTGCCCTGGCACACGCTGCGGACGCCGGTCGCCGATCTCGCCGGGTGCCTGGCGTTCACGGCGGGGGCACTCGGCAAGGTCGCCGCGGACGTGCTGACGCTGTCCCGGACCGAGATCGCCGAGCTCGCGGAGGGCAGCGGGGGCGGTTCGTCGGCCATGCCGCACAAGGCGAACCCGGTGCGGTCCACGCTGGTCGCGGCCGCCGCCCGGCGGGCGCCGCAGCTCGCGGCCACGCTGTACGGCTCGCTGGTCGCCGAGGACGAGCGGCCCGCCGGGGCCTGGCACGCCGAGTGGGAGCCGCTGCGGGACCTGCTCCGGCTGGTCGGCGGTGCCGCCCGCGACGCGGCCGAACTGACCGAGGGGCTGCGGGTCCACGCGGACGCCATGCGCGAACACCTCGACCTCACCCACGGGTTGGTGGTCTCCGAGCGGCTGTCCGCCGAGCTGGCGCCCGTCCTGGGCCGTGCCCGCGCCAAGGAACTGCTCACGGACCTCGCCGGGCGTACGTACGCCGAGGGGCGGAGTCTGCGTGAACTCCTTGCCGAGCAGCCCGAGTTGAAGGACGTCGGCCTCGACGAGCTCACCGACCCCGCCCGCTACACCGGCTCCGCCGGAGTCCTCACCGACCGTGCTCTGGAGCGACGTTGACCGACACAGTCCTCAACCACCGTGCCGAGGGGCCCACATCGGCTCCCCCGCTGCTGCTGGGCCCCTCGCTGGGCACCTCGTACGCCCTGTGGGACCGGGTCGCGCCCGAGCTGTCCGCCACCCACCGGGTGATCCGCTGGGACCTGCCGGGGCACGGCGGTTCGGCGGCCGGCCTGATCGGGCCCGGGGCGACCGTCGGTGATCTGGCCGATCTGGTGCTCGCGCTCGCCGACTCCCTGGGCATCGAGCGGTTTGCCTACGCCGGGGTGTCGCTGGGCGGTGCGGTGGGGCTGCATCTCGCCGTGCACCATCCGGAGCGGGTGTCCTCGCTCGCGGCGATCTGTTCCTCCGCCCACTTCAACGGCTCCAAGCCGTGGGAGGAGCGGGCCGCGCGCGTCCGCGGCGAAGGCTTGGACGGGCTGGCGGAGAGTGCCGACGCGCGCTGGTTCACGTCCGGGTTCACCGTGCCGGAGCTGGTCCAGGACCACCGCGACGCCGACCCCGAGGCGTACGCCGCCTGCTGTGACGCGCTGGCCGCGTTCGATCTGCGGGAGCGGCTCGCGGAGATCTCCGCGCCCACCCTCCTGATCGCCGGCCGCGAGGACCCCGCGACCCCGCCGGCGCATCTGCGGGAGATCGCGGACGCGGTGCCGGGCGCCGCTCTGGTGGAGATCCCGGGCGCCTCGCACCTGGCCCCCGCACAGTGCCCCGAGGCCGTCCTGACCGCCCTGCGGGCGCACTTCGACGGCGGCGCCAAGCGGGGCATGGAGGTGCGGCGCGAGGTCCTCGGCGACGCGCACGTGGACCGGGCGCAGGCCCGGCAGACACCCTTCACCGCCCGCTTCCAGGACTTCATCTCGCGCTACGCGTGGGGCGAGATCTGGACCGACCCGACACTCAGCCGCCGCGAGCGCAGCATGATCACGCTGACGGCCCTGGTCGCGCACGGTCACTACGACGAGCTGGCCATGCATGTGCGGGCGGCCCGGCGCAACGGGCTCACGCCCGAGGAGATCGGCGCGGTGCTGCTGCAGACGGCCGTGTACTGCGGGGTCCCGGCGGCGAACTCGGCGTTCGCGACCGCCCAGCGGGTGCTCGCGGAGGAGGACGGCCCCGCAGGGTGACCCTGGCGGTAGTAGCGTCAGGAGCACCACGCCGAGAGCGGCGCCACGTGCCTACGGTGGGGGCATGTCCACCATTCTGATCACCGGTGCCACCTCCGGTCTCGGCCGGTACGTCGCCTTCGAACTGGTCCGCTCCGGCCACCTCGTCCTCGCCCACGGCCGCGACACCGCCCGCACGGAGCAACTCGTCCAGGAGCTGCGCGGCGAGGGCACGGCCGAGGGGTTCGTCGCCGATCTGGCCTCGCTGGCGCAGGTGCGCGAGCTGGGCGCGAAGGTCGCCGAGGCGCACCCCGAGCTCGACGTCCTGGTCAACAACGCGGGCGTGGGCAGCGGTTCGCCCGGCTCGGGGCGCGAGGTGAGCGCCGACGGGCATGAACTGCGGCTGGCGGTCAACTACTTGGCGCCGGTCGCGCTGACCCGCGCCCTGCTGCCGGTGCTGCGCGCGAACCCGCCCGCGCGGATCGTCAACGTCGGCTCGGCCGGCCAGGAGCCGCTCGACGCCGACGATCCGGAACTCACCCGCGGCTACAGCGGCGTCTCGGCGTACTGCCGCAGCAAGTTCGCGCTGGCCGCACACACCTTCGCCCTGGCCGAGGAACTGGACGGCACCGGAGTCGCGGTGAACGTGCTGCACCCGGCGACCTACATGGACACGGCGATGGTCCGCGAGGCCGACGTCAGCCCCTGGAGCTCGGTCGCCGACGGCGCCTCGGGGGTGCTCGCGCTGGCCACCGGGGAGCTGGGCAGCGGCCGTTACTTCGACGGCACGCGGCCGGCGCGGGCGCACGAGGCGGCGTACAACCGGGACGTACGCACACGTCTGTCGGCGGTCACCGACCAGCTGCTGGACGGCTGAACTACCGCAGCCCGCGCTCGGTCTCCAGCATTGCTCTCGCCTGCGCCACCAGCCCGTCCGCGCCGCAGGACTCCGCCAGCGCCAGGCCCCGGTTGAGCTCGGCGACCGAGCGGGAGAGGATGCCGTACTCGACGCGGGCCGCCGCGTGTTCGTACTGGCAGGGCGAGGCCTCCAGGTAGGCGACCGCCTGGGCGGCCAGCCGGACCGCGCGCTGGCCGGTCTCCAGGGCGGCGGCGCAGCGCAGGGCTTCGCCGATGGCCGTGTCGGTGCCGAGGCGTTCGGCGTGCCGGCGGACGTCGGTGGCGAGCCGGCTGGCGCGGCCCGGGTCCTCGGTGGCGAGGGCGCGGGCGAGGTCGAAGGCCCAGGGGACGAGCACCGGGTTGTGGTGGCCGCGGGCAGCGGCCGCCTTCTCGGCGGCCTCCAGTTCGTTGATGCCGTCCTTGGTGCGGCCGACGGCGAGCAGGAGCCGGCCGCGCACGGCTCGTGGGTCCGGCAGCACTATCGTGGACGGATAGGGCGGGGCGAAGCCGTATCGTTCAGCGACGTCCCAGGCCTCGTCGATGTGGCCGCGGGCGAGCAGCGTGTCGACGAGATTGCAGGTCGCGGTCCAGTACAGGGGCAGTCCGCGGCCGACGCGTTCGGCGATGGCCAGCGCCTCGCGCAGGGACTGCTCCGCGTCCGCGAGGCGGCCGCGCCTGCGGTGCCCGACGCCGACGTAGGCGTGCGCCAGGGCGAGGTGTCCGCCGCTCCAACCGGCGCTCACATAGCTGCGCACGGCCTCGTTGTACAGGCTTTCGGCGCGGTCGAGGCAGTCGGTGTACGCGTACGCGTTGGCCAGCATCAGCAGCAGTTCGATGCCCCACTCGGTGCCGGTCCAGCCGAGCCCGGGAGCCAGGCGGCCGTTGACGAGGGCGCGGTCGCACAGCTCGATGACCTCCTGGGCGCCCTCGCCCTGCATCAGGGCGTCGAAACCGCGCAGGATGAGCAGCGCGCGTTCGGAGTTGTCCCGTCCGGTGCAGGTCCGGGCGAGTTCGGCCAGGCGCTCGGACCGGCCGGGTGTGGCGGCCTCACCGGCGTGGATGCCGTCCCACATGATGTGCACGGCCTCCAACCGCAACCGGGCGGGCCCGGGTTCGAGCCGGGCCGCCTCCGCCTGCACCGTGCGGACGGCCTCCTCCAGCTGGTCGTTGTGGACCAGCGCCTGGGAGAGGCGGACGACGGCGTCCACTCGGTCGTCGGCGTCGAGGCCCGGCATGCCGAGCGCGGCCCGCATGTGGCCGATGGTCCTGTCGGGCATGGTCAGCAGACTGGCGCAGCCGAGTTCGTAGAGCAGGCGCGCGTGGACGTCGGGCGTGGGCGGTTCCAGCAGGGCGCGCTCGAGGCAGCGGCGGGCCGCGTCGGGGGCGCCGACGACGAGGTACTCCCGGGCGGCCTCGCGCAGTTTCTGGACGAGTTCCTCGTCGTCGTCCGGGTGGACCTGGAGAAGATGGCGGGAGGCGGCCGCGGCGCCCCGGCCCAGGTCGGTGACCATCTGGGCGGCGATGCCGTGCATGGCGGTGCGCAGGGCGGGCGGGATGGAGTCGTACACGGCGGTGGCGATGAGCGGGTGGACGAACTCCAGGTCGCCTTCGTCGGCTTGGCCGTTCGCCGGGTCGAGTACGGTGAGGATGCGGGCGCTGCGCAGCAGTTCGGCGCAGCGCACGGCGTCGTCGCGGCCGAGGGTGGCGAGCTTGGCCACCAGGTCGACGGAGATGCCGGTGCCGAGGATCGCGGCCGCCCAGGCGAACCGGGTGGCGTCGATGCCGAGTTCCTCCAGGCGGGCGACGAGGCCGCCGCCGCGCGCCGAGCGGTTCAGGGCGCGCAGTTCGCCGGCCGCGCTCTCGGTCGGCTCCAGTTCGCTGTCCTGGACCTTGGCAAGGAGTTCGACGGCCTCGTAGGGGTTGCCCGCGGTGACGGCCCAGACCTCGCGGCAGAACGCGGCGTCGGCGTGCTCGCCCAGGGTGGCGCGGGTGAGTCCGGCGGTGGCGTCCGGGGTGAGGGCGTTCAGAGTGGTGGCGGGGCGGGCCGCGGTGGCGGCGACCGCGTCGAGGAGCCGGGCGCTCTCGCCGGTCATCTCGCGGGGGCGGCGGGCCACCACGACCAGGACGGACAGGTCGTCCAGGCGTTCGGCGAACGCGGCGAGCCAGCACAGGGTCTCCTGGTCGGCCCAGTGGGCGTCGTCGATCAGCAGAACCAGCGGCCAGTCGCGCCGGGACAGCCGGCGCACCACGGTGACCAGGCCGTCGGTGACGCCCTGCGGGTCGGCCTGGCGCTCACCGGGGTCGGTGAGGCCGAGGGCGGGGCCCGCTATGTCGTACCAGTCGCCGAGGTACTCGCGGGCCTCCTCCGGCATCAGCGACATCAGGGCGGGTTGCAGCAGTTGCCGTACGACGTTGAAGGGGACGGACCTGAGGGTCTCGCCGCCGCGCGCCGACCACACCGTGCAGCCGCGTTCCTCGGCGAGGCGGCGGGTCTCGGCGAGCAGGGCGGTCTTGCCGAAGCCGGCCTCGCCGCGGATCATCAGCAGGCTGCCCGAGGAGGCGCTGTCCGCGCCCAGGGTGTCGATGGCCCGTACGACGGCGGCGACTTCCTCGTCGCGCTCCCACAGCGAGGCCGGGGCGGCCGCCAGGGGCCGTACCTCCGTCATCGCGCTACCTCCCCAAGTCGCCCGAACGACGTACAGACCTCGAGCGTAGCCGTCCGGATGCCGAAGCGGAGGCGGGTCGGGGCACCAGTTGCCGTGACGGGTGACGTCGGGTGCGCGAGGGCGACGCGCCCTGCCCACGACCGGCCGTCATGAAACTTGACCATCAGTCAGAAACGCTCGGGAGGGATCGTCGGCACGGGCGGCGACCGGGCTGCCCGTGGTCGCCGACTTCCCCGACACGGCCCGGGGGCGCTGCCCGCCGAGCACCGGCGCCCGGCGCGCGAGCCTGCTCGGTTCGGTCACCCCGGGCCGGGGCGGATTGCGGCTCGTGCCGCCCACGCGAGGGCATCCCGTACGACTCGTCCAGGAATGAGGGGAATTTGCGACCCTCCCCTCTCATGCCTCTTTCACCGAGGCCTCATACGGTGGGGACATGACGCAGGCGACTCCCCCCGGGTGGTATCCCGACCCCGGACAGACAAGTGACGGTCCCGCCACCGAGCGCTGGTGGGACGGCAAGGCATGGACGGACCAGACCCGCCCCGCGGGATCGGCCGCCGCGTGGGGTCCCCCCGAGGCACCGGCGGGCGCCGGCCCGTACCCGGTGCATCCGGGGTATCCCGGGTACCCCGTCCAGCCGCCGGGCGGCTCGCGGCGCGGACTGCGCACGGGCATAGCCGTGGCGGCGGCCGTGGTGGTCCTCGCCTGTATAGGCGTGGGCGTGTCGGCGCTCTCCGGCGACGAGGGCGGCAGCGGCAACACCGCCAACTCGCAGGGGCCGGGCGGGCAGAGCGGCGGCCCCGGCGGCCAGGACGGCTCCACGGGCGGCCAGGGCGGCCCGGGTGGCGGCGACGGGGGCAACGGGGGCTCCGGAGGCCAGTCACCGTCTCCCGGCCAGTCCGAGGCGCCGAAGATCGAGAGCGGTTCGGTGACCGACCCGATCGACGGGATCAGCCTGCCCATACCGGACGACTGGTACGGCCAGCAGATGGCGGCGGGCGCGAGCCTCACGTCGAACGACTCCTACGACTGCCCCGGCGACACCTCCAAGTCCTGCACGAAGGGCGGCGCCTACTCGACGCCCGCCCTCGCGCTCGGCACCAAGGGCACCACGGCCGAGGAGATCGCCAAGGCGGACATCTCGGCCAACGCCGAGGAGTCCTACGGCGGCACGACCTACGGCGAGATCACCTCGCACGAGGTGCTGGCCTCCAAGGCCGTGACCGTCGCCGGGCAGAAGGGTTACCTGGTCCGCTGGAAGGCGGTCACCAGCAAGGGCTCCGACGGCTATGTCCAGTCGCTGGCCTTCCCCGCTCCCGCGAATCCCCAGCAGATGGTCGTCGTCCGCTTCGGTGTCGACGTCGAGGAGACGCAGGCCGTGCTCGACGAGATCACCAAGGGCATCAAGGTGTCGACGGACGGCGGCAGCGGCCAGGACGTGTGACGTCCGGGTCCCGGAAAACCTGGCGGCCGGGTGGGGCGCCTCTCCGCTCAAGAGGAACCCCACCCGGCCGGGGGGTGCGCGCCGCCCCCGTCCCCACGGTGCGGCGCGAGCAGGTCGCCGTCCGGTCATCCGCGGACGGCGACCTGGGTCCTAGGTCAGGCCCAGCGCGGGCAGCACCGCGGCCTCCACGAAGTGGACCATGTAGTCCGGGTCGGCGTACTTGCCCTCCAGGACGGGCCGCATGCGCAGCACACCGAACATCTGGGCCGGGATGTACTCCAGCGCCGGGTGATCGGCGGCGACCTCGCCGCGTTCGACGCCGCGCCGCAGAATCTCCTGAAGCGCGGCGATCTCCGGTTCGACGAGCGCCTCACGCAGCGCCAGCGCGAGTTCCTCGTCCTGCGTGACGGCATGGCCGAGCGCATGGACCAGCTTGGTGTCGCGCGTCGCCCCGGCGCCCGCCGCCCTTGCGGCCCCGCGCAGATCCTCGGCGAGCGAGCCGGCGTCGATGCCGGCGAAGCACGCCCGGCGGCTGCCCCGCAGGGCCGCCGCCACGAACTGGGGCTTGGTCTTCCACTGCCGGTACAGCGTGGACTTGCTGCAGCGCGTGCTGGAGGCGACGCCGTCCATGGTGACGGAGTCGTAGCCGCATTCGCGGATCTGTTCGAGCACGGCCTCGAAGAACTCCCGCTCACGCTCCGGCGTGATCTTGGAGCGGCGCGAGGCGACGACCGTCTCCGGTCCGTTCGCGACCTGCGACGTCATCTGCCCTTCTCCTCACTCGGATCCCGCGGGCGGTGAGGCCCGCTCTTCCAGTGTGTCGTATGTCAAACGAAACTCCAGTGTACCGGTACGGCAACGTATCGGTACACTAGCGTTTCGGTACTCACTCGTATCGATGAGTTCCGGCCGTTCCACGAGTCACAAGCTCGTCCGGCATCAGCACACGCACCACGTCAGCGAAAGGGCCGGGGGATGGATGCCCGCACCGAGCCTTCCCAAGCGGCGCCCAGCGCGACAGCGCGGCCGCCGCTCGTCCGTGAGCTCCTGCTCGTCGTAGGGCTCTTCCTCGTCTACAAGTTCGGCCGGCAACTGGCGACCGGCCACACCGGCGAGGCCTTCCACAACGCGCACCGCGTGTGGGACCTGGAACGGACCCTCCAGCTGCCCGGCGAAGGCCCGGTACAGTCCCTGCTGCTGCACGGCGACACGCTCGCGCACCTGGCGAACACCTACTACGCGACCGTCCACTTCCCGGCGACCCTGGCCTTCCTGGTCTGGCTCTACCTGCGTCGCCCGGCGCACTACGTGTGGGCCCGGCGTCTGCTGGCCGCGCTCACCACCGCCGCGCTGGTGCTGCACCTGGTGTTCCCGCTCGCCCCGCCGCGCATGCTGGCCGCCACCGGCCTGGTGGACACCGCCCGGGTCTACGGACCCTCGGTGTACGGCCCGCCGCAGACCGACACCCTGTCGAACCAGTTCGCGGCGATGCCCTCGCTGCACTTCGGCTGGGCGCTGATGCTGGCGATCGGCCTCATCGTCGCCACCCGCTCGCCCTGGCGCTGGCTGTGGCTGCTGCATCCCCTGCTGACGCTGCTGGTGATCGTCGGGACGGCCAACCACTACTGGCTGGACGCCCTCGCCGCGGGCGCCCTGCTCGGCCTCGCGCTCGCGGTGATCCACCTGCCGCACCGGACGGCGACCACCGCCGGACGCGCTCAGGACACCGCCCTGGTACCCGCCCCCGCCGAGGAGCAGGTTCTCGTGGGGGCCGGCCGATGAACGCCACCCTGCTCGCCGTCGTCCTGTCCCTCTTCTCCTCCGTCGCCTACGCGGCCGCGGCCGTCGCCCAGGAGCGGCTGGCCGCGCGCAACCCGGGCTCGGGCATGCTGCGGCTGCTGCGCTCGGGCGCCTGGTGGGGGTCGGTCGTGCTCAACGCGTCGGCCGCACTGCTGCACGTCGTCGCCCTGAAGTACGGGCCGCTGACCGTGGTCCAGCCGCTCGGCGCGCTCACCCTGGTCGCGGCGGTGCCCATGGGGGCGCGGGTCGCGGGGCGGCGGGTCAGCCCGGTGGAGTGGCGGGGCACCGCGCTGACGCTCCTCGGCCTGTCCGCGATCCTCGTCACGGCGTCCGGACCGGCGCCCGAGCAGGTGCTGAGCGCACCTCAGGCGGTGGCGGTGGCGGGCGTGACGGCGGCCCTGATCGGCGTGCTGGCACGCCCGGGCACCCGTCCGGGCCTGCGGCACGCGTCCGCGTCCGGCTTCGCCTCCGGTGTCGCCTCGGCGCTCACCCAGACCGTGACGGTGGCCGTGACCGACCGCACGGAATCACTGCTCAGCGTGCAGGTCGTCGGGGTGGCGCTGCTCGTCGCCGCCTTCGCGACCGGCGGACTGCTGCTGTCCCAGACGGCCTACCGGGGCGGCCTCGGCGCCCCGCTCGCGGTGGTGACCCTGGCGAACCCGGTGGCCGCCGCCGCGATCGGCCTCGCCCTGCTCGGCGAGCGGCTGCAAGGCGGCGCGGCGGGCGTGCTCCTCGCGCTGGCGGGGGCGGGGCTCGCGGCGTGGGGCGTGGTGCTGCTGTCCCGGGTTCCGCCCGCCGCGGACCCGCACGCGAACGACGACGAAGAACACCCCGTCGCCGCGGTCCTCGCCCTGAAGCCGGAATCAGCGACAGCCGAACCGGCACTGGTGCCCCGACAGCCCGAGCCGAGACACCTCACACCGTTCCTGTGAACTGAGCGGGCGTGAGCCCGTTCAGCCGCGCGCCCCGAACGGTCTTGGGCGCGCTGGTCCCCGGCGTACTCAGCCCCGGGGCGGCGACACGCATCCTGTGCGTGGTCCGTGCCCGGGAGGTCGGTTCCCTCGCGACCTGGCCATGTGGGTACGGCCAGAGGGCGACGGGGAGGCCCTGAACCATCACTCCGGTAGAGCAGGGGCCCCGCACGCTGACGCCGTACCCGGCGTCCCAGATCGCAAGATCACGTTAACCCGAATGGCCCGGGGCAGCGCAAGCCCGGATGTCGACCATCACACGATCGAGCTAATTCGACCTCGTACGCACTCCTTGGCGAGCAGCTACCACCCCTATGACGAGGGCCCCTGTGACGGGGGCCGCTGTGACAGGGGTCTCCGTCACGGGGCTCAGCCGAGTCCCCGCGAGTCCTGCTTGAGCGCCGTGTCGACGGTCAGCGCCGTTGCCACGACCAGGCTCAGCAGCGGCTCGGGCAGCTGGTAGTGGATCTGCAGGACGTAGTTGTCCGCGGTGGTGAACATCGTCTTGGCGAGGCCCTCCCAGGTCTTGGTGATCCGGGCGACCTCCTTGTCGGTGTGGTCGACGATCGCGAAGTTCCACGCCCGCCAGTTCTCCGCCTTGATCGCGCCGACCTGTTGGCCGTTCACATTCATCGCGAAGTTGATCTTGCCGATCATGTTCTGCTGGACGATCTCGCCGACCGGCTGACCGTCCGGCCGCGCCACGAGCACCCGCGACTTCATGAACTTCCGCGGCCGCGTCAGCAGCAGCACGGGCTGTCCGTAGGCGTCGCGGATCTCCAGCTTGTGCGTCATGAACTGGTCGATGCTGGCGACGAAGCGAAGGATCTTCTTCAGCGCGCTCTGCCCGACCTGGACGACCGAGCCAAGCTGGTTGCCGTTCTGGTCCATGACCGTGTACTCGTTGGTCAGCTCGATCAGCTTGGCCTTCTGGTTCACCACCAGGACGGGCTCGCTGAACAGGCTGCCGCCGCCGGGGCCGCCCGCCGCGACCCCGGCCTGCTGCTGCACCTGATGCTGGACGCGCTGGTCCGGGCCGGCCGGCTGCTGCGGCATCTGCGGCGCCGCCTGGGCCTGCTGGTTCGGGTTCGTGTGCTCGGTCCACTGCGCGCCGTCCCAGTAACGGAGCGTCTGGGCCGCTCCGTGCGGATCCGGGTACCAGCCTGCAGGTGTGTTCGATTGCGTGGTCACCGAGGCACACTATCCCGAGCATCCCGGTCCCTGACCAGACCGGATCTTTACCCTCGGGAAGGCTTTACCCAGTCATGACGGCCGGGTCGCTCACCCCCGGACGCCCGTTCTCCACATGTCCCGCGCACCTTCGCAGAAACGCCGGATCCGCCTCGGACGTGACGGTCAGGTCGTACCAGCGCCTGCTCGCCGTCAGGTCGAAGGTGTGCCTCACGGTGGCTCCGGCGCGCACGGTGAAGGTCCTGGCCCGGTCGCCGTATCCGCTGGTGACCTTCAACCGGGCCGTGCCCGAACCCTTGTTGGTGAAGGTCAGCTCGACGTCGTCGCCGGTGTGGCGGGCGGTGACCTCGGGTCCCGCGGTCTTGTCCGGGCCCTTGAAGACGCGCAGGAAGCCGTTCGGGCCGTGCACGGCAAGGTCGTAGGAGCCGTTCGAGTACGCCGAGTTCCAGGTGTCGGCGATGCTCTTGCCGGCTTCGGTGGTGTACGTCCACGGGCCGTCGGTGCGGTTGCCGGAGGTGACGTGGAAGGCGGCACCCGCCTTCGCCCCCGAGGCGAAGGTGAGCGTGTACGTGCCGGCCCTCACGTCCGCCGAACCGGACACGAGCGGGGCGTACTTCAGCGGGCGGGCCGGGCGCAGGCCGCGCTCCTGAACGGGCATGTCCGGGTCCGCGGGGGGCGTCGGGCTGTAGTCGGGGTGCCGTTCGCGGTCCGGCGGCTCGTAGCCGTCGGTGTCCGGCAGCGCGGCCGACCTGGTGTCCTTGCGGGAGAAGTCGAACGCGGACGTCAGGTCGCCGCAGACCGCGCGCCGCCAGGGCGAGATGTTCGGCTCGCGGACGCCGAAGCGGCGCTCCATGAACCGGAGGATCGAGGTGTGGTCGAGGGTCTCGGAGCAGACGTAACCGCCCTTGCTCCACGGCGAGACGACCAGCATCGGCACGCGCGGGCCGAGGCCGTAGGGGCCGGCCGGGCGCTTGCTGTCACCGGGGTAGACGTCGAGGGAGACGTCGACCGTGGACTTGCCCTGCGCGGCGGACGCCGGCGGCAGCGGCGGCACCACGTGGTCGAAGAAGCCGTCGTTCTCGTCGTACGTGATGAACAGGGCCGTCTTCGCCCACACCGCCGGGTTGGAGGTGAGCGCGTCCAGGACCTGCGAGATGTACCAGGCGCCGTAGTTCGAGGGCCAGTTGGAGTGCTCGGAGAAGGCCTCGGGGGCGGCGATCCAGGAGATCTGCGGCAGCCGGTCGGCCTTGACGTCCGCCTTCAGCCGGTCGAAGTAGCCGTCGCCGTTCTTGACGTCGGTGCCGGTGCGGGCCTTGTCGTACAGCGGGTCGCCGGGCTCGGCGCCCCGGTAGGTGTTGAAGTAGAGCAGCGAGTTGTCGCCGTAGTTGCCGCGGTAGGCGTCCTCGATCCAGCCCCAGCTGCCCTTCGCGTCGAGGCCGTCGCCGGTGTCCTGGTAGATCTTCCAGGAGATCCCGGCCTTCTCCAGCCGCTCCGGGTAGGTCGTCCAGCCGTAACCCAGCTCGTCGTTGCCGAGGACCGGGCCGCCGCCCTGACCGTCGTTGCCCGTGTAGCCCGACCACATGTAGTAGCGGTTCGGGTCGGTCGAGCCGATGAACGAGCAGTGGTAGGCGTCGCAGACGGTGAAGGTGTCGGCGAGCGCGTAGTGGAAGGGGATGTCCTCACGGTCCAGGTACGCCATGGTCGTGGTGCCCTTGGCGGGCACCCACGTGTCGTACTTGCCCCCGTTGTAGGCGGCCTGCCCGTCGGTCCAGCCGTGCGGCAGGCCTTCCAGGAACTGCAGGCCGAGGTCGTCGGCGTCCGGGTGGAAGGGCAGCACCTCCTTGGTGCCGTCCGACTGGTGCCATACCGACCTGCCGTTGTCGAGCGCGACCGTACGCGGGTCGCCGAAGCCGCGGACACCCCTCAGCCTGCCGAAGTAGTGATCGAAGGAACGGTTCTCCTGCATCAGGACGACGATGTGCTCGACGTCCTCGATCGACCCCGTTCGGTGGTTGGCGGGCAGGGCGGCGGCGCGCTCGATGCTGGCCGAGAGCGCGGAGAAGGCCGTGGTGGCACCCGCGAGTTGGAGGAATCTGCGCCGGTTGACTTCGGACATGGCTGAGGGACCTCTCGCCTGGAAAGTTGTTCGACCGGCCGGATGGTGACGGAATGCGCGCGAAAGGAGTGTTCCAGGAGCACCGAACGTCAGGGAAGGGTGTGATGGCGCTCATGTGAAAGTCGTCGGTACGTGGGGTGCTCGGGGCCGGAGTGAGGGCAGGTCCGCGATCATGACGGACACCCACACCTCACTGTCCACCCCGCCGAAGCGGCCCGTACGCCAGCTCCTCGCCGCCTCCGTGGGGGGCCGGTCGGCGGGCTGTTGATGGGAGCGATCGCGGACCGGCAGGGGCGGCGCGCCGCGCTGACGGTCACTGGTACGTGGGTGTCAGTCCGACGAGCAGGCTGCTGCCACCCATGTATCTGCGCCTGCCGGAGACGGCCCACACGGAGCTACGGCGCTGAGGCCCACCGCTGCGCCACGGCCTTGCCCGCCCGCAGCGCGGCCACGGGGTCGGCCGCCTCGTCCAGTTCGACGAGTACCGTTCCGGCGCCGGGCGTACGGGACATCGCGTCGGCCCAGCCCTGCCAGTCCACGATGCCCGTGCCCAGTGCGGTCATGTAGGGCTGCTGCTGGGCGAAGACCGTGTCGTCGATGGTGAGGTCGACGTCGATCGGCCTGACCGCGTCCTTCCAGTGCGCCAGCGCGATGCGCGGGGTGTGGCGGCGGGCGACGGCGACGGGGTCTCCTCCGCCGAGGGCGATGTGGCAGGAGTCGGGGCACAGCCACACGTAGCGCGGGTCGGTGAGGGCCATGAACAGGTCGATGTCGCGCTCGTACCAGAGGGTGCTGTTGGACTCCGTGTGGAAGGCGAGCCGCACACCGTGCCGGGCCACCGCCTCGCCGACCGCGTGCGCGATGTCGGCCATGCGGGTCATGTAGGCGGCGTCGACGAAGAAGGGCGGGCGGGTCCCGTACGTCGTCCGCATGGGCAGGCCGGTGACGAGGAGGTCCGCCCCGACGTCGGCGAGGAAGGCCGCGCGGCGTTCGGCGTCGGCGAGGATCGCGGGCAGGTTCTCGCCGTGGCGCCAGTCGGGGGCGTCGCTGCCGGCGATGAAGGCGCTCACGACGGACAGGTCCCGGCTCGCGAGCTCGTCGCGGAACGCGGTCGCGCTGCCGAAGGCCCGCAAGGTGGAGTCGATGTCGCCGGGGGCGAAGGTCAGCTCGATGCCGGTGACTCCGGCGTCGACCAGGGCGTGCATGACCCGCTCCCAGAAACGCTCCGGGTTCGCCGCGGCCCAGCCCCGCACGGCGTCAGCTGACTCGAGCCCCCAGAAGTCCGGGTGGTAGAAGGTGATGATGTCGGTGGCGAAGCGGGGCGTCATTCGGCACCTCCGCGGGCGTTGTAGACGACGATGCCGTCGGCGGAGTCGACGGCCTTGCGGTAGTCGCGGAACACGGTGAGTGCCTCGTCCCGGAGCACGTCCTGCACGACCTCGATGCCGCGTGCCTCGAACTGTCCGGCCCAGTCGGCGCCGAGCGGGCCCTCGTCGAAGGTGGTGATCTCCTCCAGTTCCGGGCCCTCACCGGCGACCACGAGTCCGCGCACGCCGGACCACAGGGTGGCGCCGTAACACTGGATGCAGGGACGCCAGTTGACGACCAGTTCGTGCGCGGGCAGTCCGTCGCCGCCGAGGTCCCAGCCGCCGGTCGCCGTCTGGGCGAGGCCGAGCGCGACGACCTCGGCGTGGGCGCTGGAGATGCCGGAGGCTAGGACGACGTTCACGCCGACCGAGACGATCCGGCCGGTGGTCCGCTCGGCGACGAGGGCCGCGAACGGGCCGCCGTTGCCCTCGCGCCAGTTGCGGTCGGCGAGGCGGTGCACGAGGCGCATGCGGTCGTCGCGGTCGGGGACGGCGGCGGGCACGTCGGCCAGTTCGTCGTCGATCCAGGCCGGCAGGGCCACCTGGTACCGCTTGGCGATGTCGATCATGATCAGGGTTCCTGTCAGTGGGCGGCGAGCGCGGTGTTTCGTACGGCTACGGCACGGGCGGCCCGGACGGCGGTCACCGTGCCGGTCAGGGTGACGTTGGCGGCCATCGCGGTGGGGATCACGCCGTTGCCGGCGAGGTACAGGTTGTCGTAGCCCCACACCCTGCCGTCCGGGTCGCACACGCTGGTGCCGTCGTCGGCGGTGCCGCAGCGGACGGTGCCGGTCTGGTGCAGCGACGAGCCGGGCGGGAGCAGGGCGCTCTCGGTCGCGGGGTCGAAGGGGCCGAACTCCTCGGCCAGCGACCGTACGTCGTCCAGTGCCCGGCCGATCAGGGCGCGGTCCGCGTCGGAGTAGCCGAAGTCGACGGTGATCCGGGGCATCCCGGCGAGATCGGTCCCGGTCTCGGAGAACACGAGCCGGTTCTCGGGGCGCGACTCGACGGGGACGTACAGGGAGAGGCCCACGGAGTGGGCGAGGGGCCGGCCGGTCTCGTCCACGTAGGTGCGGTCCATGATCTGACCGTGGAACGGCTGGGCCGTCCCGTTCTGCGGCAGCCACAGCGAGTCCGTGCTGAACTCGCCGGGGCGTGGCAGGGGCAGGGCGTCGCGGTCGATGCCGAAGCGGTCGAGGTCGAGCAGGACCCGGGCGGTGACGAAGGCGTGCTCGTTGAGGTGACGGCCCAGCGCGTGGGGCCGTATGCCCGAGGCAAACAGCAGTTGCGGGGTGCGCAGCGCGTCGGCGCACACCACCACGGTGTCGGCGAGGAGTTCGGACTCGGCGCCGTCGGCGACGCGGCGCAGCCGGGCGCCGGTGACACGGTGGTCCGAGACCAGGAGCGAGGTCGCGAGCGTGCCGGTCACCAGAGTGAAGGCCGGGTCGCCGCCGGTCGCGAGCGCGGGGAAGATCGTCCCCGGAGCCGTGCGGGGCATGGGGCCCGACGGCGTCGGGGTGACGGCCATGGGCATCGGCTGCGGCCCCCGGTCGTGCGGCCCCACGCCGTGGAAGCGTCGGCGCAGGACGTCGAGCACCGTGCGGCCGACCTCGGTCGGGCCGATCGCGGCGGGGGTGACGGCGAGGATCCGGTGTGCGGTGTCGAGATCCGCCGCCCAGCGGGCCGGATCGCCGAAGTCGAACACCTCGTGACCGGCGGGCCAGGGCGTGGCGGCGGTCCAGTGGACGCCCATGCCGCCCGCGTTCCACGCGAGCGCCGTCGCGGGCATCGCCTCGGCGTCCTCGCCGAAGGCCAGGGCGTGGAACATGCCGGGCGTCAGGTCGATGAGGTCGCCCGCGACCTCGCGCACCACCTCGGCGCCGGTGTACATGCCCTGGATGCCGGTGGCGACCTGTTCGTTGTAGCGCGCCCACAGGTCCGGGTCGTCGAGGTCGTGCAGGTGCAGTCCGGGGGCCTCGCCGATCGCGCTGCCGCCGTCCACCATCGTGATGTGCAGCGCCGGGTCGCCCTCGCGCAGCTGCCGGGCCACGACGGATCCCATGATGCCGCTGCCCACGATGAGGACGTCGGTGCGGGGGGTGTCGGTCAAGTTGAGACTCCATGTGTTGTGCCACGGGTGCGGGATGCGTGGGGGGTTGGGGTCACGCGCGCGGGACGAGCGGGCCGAACAGCTGGGTGTCCATGCGGTCGAGGGCCAGCTTGACGGCGCCGACGAGGGCCGCGTCGCGGCCCAGGCGAGTGGCCCGCAGCTCTGTCTCGGGGGCGCGGGCGTCGAGCATCGCCTCCCGCACCCGGGGCAGCAGCACGTCGGCCGCGTCCTCCAGACCGCCGCCGAGCACGATGAGCGAGGGCGCGACCGTCCAGGACAGGATGGTGAGGATCGACGCGATGTTCTCCACGAACTCGTCGACCTCCGCGAGCGCGGCCGGCTCGCCCGCCCGGGCGGCCTCGCAGCGGGCGAGGGCGACGGCCCGTTGGGCGGGTTCCGGTGAGCTCAGCCAGGCCACCGGGTGGTTCTCGACCGAGGCCGTCGGTATCGACCGCGCCTCGACGATCTCGCCCGCCGCGCCGTCGAGGCCGCGGTGCACGGCGCCCCGGATGAGGATGCCGAGACCGGTGCGGTTGCCGAGGATCGCCCAGACGACGTTGTCGTGGTCGTCGGCCACGCCCCGCCAACGCTCCGCGAGCGCACCGAGGTTGGTGTCGTTGTCCGCGAACCAGGGCATCGGGATGCGCCGGCCGAGTTCCTCGGGCAGGTGCACGCCTTCCCAGCGGGTCGTGTGCACCAGGCGCCGTACCACTCCCTCGTCGTCGATCGCGCCGCCGCTCGCGACCGCCCCGGCGCGCAGCCGGTCCGCCGATCCACCCGCGTCGTCGAGCGCCTTGAGGACCAGTGCCGCCGCGTCGTCGAGGGTGACCTGCGGGTCCTGGTAGGCGCGCAGCGGCCCGTGCGCCCGGCCGAGGATGCGGCCGCGTACGTCGGCGACGACCGCGGTCGCATCGGAGGTGGTGATGCACACGGCCGCCAACAGGGCGTGTTCGGCGCGCAGTTCGTAGCGTCGGGCGGGGCGCCCGGCGGAACCGCTGACCGGCACCCGGTCCAGTTCCGCCACCCAGCCGGCCTCGACGAGCGAGTCCAGGATGAGCTCGATGGTGCGGCGGGACAGACCGGCCTGCTCGGCGAGCGCGGTCAGCGTCGTCGGTCCGGCGGACACCGCCAGGGCACGCAGGATGACCGAGGTGTTGACGCGTCGGACGGCGCTCTGGTTCATCCCTGACATCAGCATGCCCCTGCCGCCTCGGACCCCGACGGTGACCCTGACTCCGGCCGTACGACGGGATCGAACCCGCCCGTGGTGTCGGCGACGAGCGCCGCGCCGGGCCGGCCGTACTCGCGCGCCGGATCGCCGATGGCCCCGGTCGCTCTCGTCCAGGCCGGGTCCCGGTCGTGGACGAACGCGGTCAGGTCGGCGTGCATCGACGTGGCCAGTTCCCGGGGCGGGTTCGGGCCCAGTGCCTGGGCGACTCCCGCGGCGTCGAGGACGTCGAAGAAGTACGGGATGTCGACGCAGTGCGCGGCGCCGCCGAGCACGGGCGAGGGCCACTCGAAGGAGTACAGCCAGGTGCCGGCGGCGGCGTCGCGACGGGCGGCCGCGGCGCGCGGGCAGGCGGCGCGGAACAGGGTGTCGGTGAGGCGGGTTCCGGCGAGGCGGCCTTCGTCGGACGAATCGGCGCCGCTGTCGAACTCGTCCCCCGTCGCCCCGAGCAGCAGCGGTATGTCGTGCCCGTGCGCGGCGAGTCCGTCGGCGACCGGCACCGGCAGGATGTCGTCGCCGACGAACGGGGCGAGTACGAGCATGCCGTCGCCGCCCCTCTCGTCCCGCAGGTCGAGCACAGCCCGCTGGAGCTCCTCCACGGGACGGCCGCCGAACCCGGCGCGGGTTGCGGAAACGCCGAGCCTGTCCCCGAGTTCGTCCAGGAAGTCAGGTACGGCGCCCGCCTCGAAGAAGCCGCCGGACAGACTGACCGCGCGGTGGAAGCGGCCGTCGCGGGCGGGTGAGGAGAGCAGCGCGAGGACCGCCGCTCCCCCGGCCGACTGGCCGGCGACGGTGACCCGGTCCGGGTCTCCGCCGAAGGCTGCGATGTTCTCCCGCACCCAGTCGAGGGCGAGCAGCAGGTCCCGCAGGCCGAGGTTGGTGGGGACGCCGTCCAGTACGGCGAAGCCGTCGACGCCGAGACGGTAGCCGACGGTGACGCAGACGACGCCGTCGCGGGCGAAGGCGCGGCCGTCGTACCACGGGCTGGCCGGGCTCCCCGCGAGGAACGCGCCGCCGTGGATCCACACCAGGACCGGGAAGGGCCCGCGGTCGTCGTCCGCGGCCGGGGCGACGACGCCGAGGTTCAGCACGTCGTCGCCCGGGACCGACGGTTCCGGCACGGTGGTCGTGGCGAACAGGGGCACGCGCTGGGAGGTGGCGCCGTGCCGGGACGCGTCGTACGGCTGGCGGAACCGGCCGCGTGGGACCGGTGCGGCGAACCGCCGTGTGCCCGTGGGCGGTTGGGCGAAGGGGATGCCGAGGAAGCGTCGTGTCCGGCCGTCGCGCCGGCCGACGATCGTGCCGGCGGGAGCGAGCACGGCGTCCGGCTCTCCGGGTGCGTCGAGGGGGTTCATCTCGGTCACCGCATTCCCGTTCCGGAGATCCCCTGCACGAAGTAGCGCTGCAGGAACAGGAAGAGCAGCAGCACCGGCAGCATCACGACGATCGCACCGGCGAGCAGCAGGCCGTAGTCCGTGACGTGGGCGGCCGCCTGGCTGGTGGCGGCGAGGCCCACCGGCAGCGTGTAGGTGGACATGCTCTGGGCGACGATGAGCGGCCAGATGAAGTTGTTCCACGAGGCGAGGAACGACATGATCGTGATCGTCGCGACGGCGGGGCCCGCCAGCGGAAGAAAGATCCGGAAGAAGATCCGGAACTCGCCCGCGCCGTCGATCCGGGCCGCTTCGAGGAGTTCGTCGGGGATCGACGCCGCGTACTGCCGCATGATGAAGACGGACAGCGGCATCGCCACGCCGGGCAGGGCGATACCGGTGAGGGTGTCCGCCAGGCCGAGGTCGACGGTGATCACGAACTGGGTGACGAACACCGCGGTGAACGGCACCATCATCGCCGCCATGACCGCGCCGAACGCGATCCGTCTGCCCGCGAAGTCGAGCTTGGCGAGGGCGTACCCGGCGGCCGACGCCGCGACGATGTTGCCCGCCACCACGATGACCGCGACCACGACGCTGTTGACCACGAACTGGCCGAAACCCTCCGTTCTGAACAGTCGCAGGAAGTTGTCGAAGGTGACCTGCTGCGGGAGCCAGGCGCCGGGGTCGGAGCGGATCTCGTCGAGGCTGCGCAACGAGCCGCTGACCACCCAGAAGAACGGGAGCGTCGTGAGCAGCGCGCACAGCACCAGCGCGGCGTAGAGCAGCGGCCGGGCGACGGACCGGCGGGGCGCGGCGAGGCGGTCGGTGGTGGTCGCGGCGTTCCGCAACGCGGTGAGAGCGGTCATGCGCGGGGCCTCAGCAGTCGGAACTGGACAAGACTCACCACGGCCACCAGGACGAGCATCACGAAGGACGCGGCCGAGGACATCCCGAACTCGCCGGCCCCGAACTGGTGGTAGGTGTACAGCGCCACGGACTCGGTGGAGCCGAGCGGGCCGCCGTCCGTGAGCAGGTACGGCTCGTCGAAGACCTGGAGGTAGAACACGGTCAGCAGCACGGACACCATCAGGGTGGTCGGCAGCAGCAGCGGCAGGGTGATGTGCCACAACTGCCGCCGCTTTCCCGCCCCGTCGAGGGAGGCCGCCTCGTACACGTCGTCCGGGACGGCCTGCAGCCCGGCGAGGAACAGCACCATCGCGGTGCCGAAGTTGCGCCACACGCCGAGCAGGATGACCACGGGCATGGCGAGGTCCGGGTCGTCCAGCCAGTTCGGTCCGGCGAGGCCGACGGCGCCGAGCGCCTTGTTGACGGTGCCGTCGGCGTAGAAGGCGTACTGCCAGATCAGGGCGACCGCCACCACGTTGGTGACGACCGGCGCGAAGAAGAGCGTCCGGAAGGTGCCGCGCAGCCGGCGGATGCCGGAGTTCAGCGCGACGGCCAGCCCGAAGCCGATCAGCATGGTCAGCGGCACGCCGACGGCCACGAACAGGGCGGTGTTCAGGATGTCGCGCAGGAAGCTGTCGTCCTGGAACAGCCGGACGAAGTTGTCCAGGCCGGTGAAGTCGACCGCGAGCGGGTGCCTGAGGTCCGTGCCCCGCAGGTCGGTGAAGCTGAAGCCGAGCGCGGCGACGGTGGGGACGGCCGTGTAGAGCAGGAACACGAGGGCGAACGGTGTGAGGAACAGCCAGGCGACGGCCGTATGACGGGTGCGCCGCCGGGCGCGCTGCCGAGTGCCCGCAACGGGCGTGGTGGTGGTCATGGGCGGCTCACTTCGCGCCCGTGCCGAGGCTTTCGGCGTACGACTGGATGGTCGCGGCGGCCTTCTCGGCGGTCGACGTGCCCTTGACCACGGCTTCAGTCTCCTTGCCGATCCGGGTCGCGACCTGCTGCCAGGTGGTGACCTGCGGGAAGGTCCGGGTGTTCTTCAGCTGCGTGAGGAAGGCGTCGAGCAGCGGCTGGCCCTTGATGGCGGGGTCCTCCCAGGCCGAGATGACCGCCGGCAGCGAGCTGTACGCCTGGTACTGGGCGACCTGGGTGCTCGGCTTCGCCATGTACCGGACGAGCTTCCACGACGCGTCCGCGTCGCCGCCGCCCGCGAGGACGCCCCAGCTGCCGCCGGCGGAGAAGGAGACGTTGCCCGAGGACCCGGCCGGCAGGGGTGCGGTGGCCACATGGGAGGATGTCCAGCCCTTCTTCTTCGCGGCGGTGTCGAGCTGCCCGATCACCCACGGCCCGGTGATCATCGTGGCGGTCTTGCCGCTGACGAAGTACGGCTGGGCGTCGAGGAACGTGGGCGTGGCCGTGTCCGCGATGCCCGAGGTGAAGAACGACGCGTTGTACTTCAGCGCGTCGACCATCGCCGGCGTGTCGAGTGTCCAGGTCCCGTCGGAGGAGAGCAGCGAGCCGCCGGCCTGCCAGGCGTACATCGCGACGTCCTGGCCGTTGAAGATGTCCCACCCGTTGTCGGCACCCAGGCCGCGCTTGGCACCGGCGCCCTGGAGGGCCTTGAAGAACGGCACCATCTCCTCCCACGTGGCCGGCGCCTCGACCCCTGCCTTCTTGGCCAGGTCGGCGCGGTAGACGAGGGCGTACGTGTAGGCGTACCAGGGCACGGTGTAGGCCACGTCGTCGACCACGCCCGCGTCCCACAGGCTCTTGAAGAAGCCGTCCGGGTCGACGAGGCCGTCCGGCACGGGCCGCAGGATCGACGGGTCGAGGAACTGCGCCTGCGACTCGGGGAAGAACTGGGCGACGTCGGGCCCCTTGCCCGCCGCGACGGCCGACTGGAGCTTGGTGTAGTACTCGGCGTTCGGGATCAGCGTGACCTTCACGGTGACGTCCGGGTTCGCGGCCTTGAAGGGCTCGATGACCTTCTCGAGCACGTCGGCGTCGCCCTGGGCGGCCCAGACGGTGACGGTGCCGGTGGCCGGGGAGTCGTCGATCGGCTTGGCGGAGGCTTTCGCGGCGGCGGTGTCGTCCTCGCGCCCGCAGCCCGTCAGGCCGAGGGTGCCGAGGACGGCCATACCGGCGGTCAGCTTCAGGGCACCGCGTCTGGAGAGGTTGGGCACCTTGGGCTCCTGGGATTTCAGGGGGAAGTAGCGTTTTCGGTCCGACGGACCCAGGAGCGAAGCTATGAGCGATGCATTTCGGCCACATGCACGGGGCCGTCACGAATAATTTCGGAACTTGTAGCGAAATCGGTATGGGTGGCTTCGGGGTGATGTGCCCGGTCGGCGGGACGCGCTCGGCCCGATCTCCCTCACCAGCGTCGGCCAGGCGGGCCGCGAGATCGGCGGAAACGCCGCCCGTCTCGCCCAGGACCGGATCGCCGGATCGCCGACCGGAACCGGCCCTCGACCCAGGTCCGCCTCTCCCCCGCCCTGGTGGCACGCCGCACCACCGGCCGGCCACCGGCGGCGGCCGACGACGGTTCCGCCTGACGGCCCTGCACCTCGACATGGCGGCAGCCGTGGGGAGGCGACAGAGGAGCTCGAGCGGCCCGAGACCGCCTGGCGCCTGCTGGAGCCCGAAGATCTCCTGCGTGAGCAGGTTGCTGTCCGCTGCGAGCCTTCCGAGCACGGTCGGCTCGTAGAAGCAGCCGGGGCCGTCGATCCGCGACCCGCCGCACAGTACCTGCGCGCCCTTGGCAACGGCGTCCGCGACGAGACCGGCGACCTTGGTGAGTCTCGCCGTACCTGGACGAGCTGTTCACCGTGTACGACGTCCGGGACGCGGTGGGGGCGGTGTTGAAGCAGGTCATGGAGGCGGCCCGCCTGCCCCTGCCGGTGTACCGGCCGCTGCCCGGCGTCGCCCGCGACGGCGAGCACACCGAGCACCTCGCTCCCCTGCTGACCGAGCTGCAGAGCGTGGCCCGCGCCCACCCGGAGGCGGCATGGTGACCGTACTCACGGACGTGCGCCGCGCCCAGCGCATCACCGAGCGCGTTCCGGACCCCGAACTGCCCATGCTCACCCTGGCCGACCTCGGCGTGCTACGGGACGTCGAGGTCGGTGAGGACGGGACGGTCGTCGTCAGCCCACCCCGACCTACTCCGGCTGCCCGGCCTCGGCCGCGGTCCGCCCTCTCAACGCCGCCCTCGCGGGCGACGCGGAAAAGGCCTGCCGGCACCACTCACCGGCCGGTGCCCAACGGCGTGAAGTCCTTCACCGACCCACTGACCGTACGCGCGAACCTGACCGGCCTGGGCTACTACGTCCAGCTGCCGGGCCTCCTCGCGGATCAGGCCGACGACCAACTGCGCACCGCGTACACGGCTGCGGCGGGCGCCGCCGGGGTCAGCTCACTCACCCAGCTCAGGACCGTGGGCAGGGGCCGCCTCTGCGCCCGCCGACCGGAAGCGCAGAACAAGCGGGTACCGGTGGGTGACATCGACCCCTGGATAAAGCTGCTGAGCATGATGAACGACCCGAACTTCGGCACGGACCGCCGACTGCGCGGTTTCGTCACCCACACCCTGGCGGCGTTCACGGCACTGCCTACCAAGTAACCAGGCGGGTCGCTTCGCGCAGAGCGCCGTCCTCCTTGGGGCCCGGGCCCCGAGCGGGTCCCACCATCCCGCCCGGTGTAGAACACCGCGGCCGCCACCATCAGCCCTGGTGAACATCAGGATCAGGACCGTGCCGACCGGTCACCACCACAGCGCGTGGGCAATGAGGAGGTACGGCTGTCCCGGGCAAGCCGGTCGAGCAGAGCCGCTACGACTGGTCGCGCACGGCTTGTACGGGTACCGCGTCGGCTCGCCCGGCCCGCCAACGTCCGCTTCGACAAGGGCCGTTGGCTGCTGCTTCCCGGAATCCGCTCTACCACCTCCTGGCCGGGCGCGCGCCCTTCCACCCCGACCGCCCCAGCGATCGCGCAGCCGACATCGCGGACTTCTTTCGGGTGCCGCTCCCCTGGACTCTGGGCCGGGACCCTACTTGGCCAGGAACTCAAGCGGCGCCTTGTTCCACCTCGGCGGCGTGGGTCCACAGCAGCCATGGGGTGCGCCGTCGATCTCCAGGTCAGCACTTCGTGAGGTAATTGACAGGGTACTTTCGTACCTCTTAACGTACCCACATCCTGGCAACGCCGCCGAGGCTCAACGAGGAGCACCGATGCAGCACCTGTACGAGATAGACGTCCGGGTTCCGATGCGTGACGGCGTGGCCCTCGCCGCCAATGTGTGGCGGCCGGCCGACGGGGAGGCTCCGACGCTGCTCGTGCGCCTGCCCTACGGCAAGGACGTGATGGCCATCAGCCAGTCGACCACCCCCGACCTTCTGGCACTGGTGCAGGCCGGGTACGCGGTGGTGGTGCAGGACTGCCGGGGCACCCACCGCTCGGAAGGCGAGTTCGTTCCTCATATGGCCGACCGGGCCGACGGCGAGGACACCGTCGCCTGGATCACCGACCAGCCCTGGTCGGACGGCACGGTGGGCATGTACGGGCCGTCCTACCTCGGGATGGTCCAGTGGGAGACCGCCGTGACCGGCGCCCCGGGCCTCAAGGCGATCGCTCCGGCCCTCACCTCGATCGACAATTACGAGGCGCCCTGGTACTCACCGGGCGGTGCGCTCTCACTGAGCCTGGTCACGGTGTGGAACGCCATGATGTACGCGGCTGACGCGCAGCGGTCCCTGGGCCTCGGCGAGGACACCTTGTCCCAGCTGCAGGAGCTCGGGCAGGCGTTCCTGTTCCCGGAGCCGCTGAACGATGTGCTGCCGACGGCGGAGGTTCCGGTCCTGGCGGCGTACGGGAAGTGGTGGGACGACTGGATGGCCCACCCGTCCCACGACGGGTACTGGGATGCCATGGAGCTCACGCCCGAGCTCAAGAACGTCACCGTCCCGGCGCTGAACATCGGTGGCTGGTACGACCTCTACATCGGGCAGACCCTGCGCACCTACACCACCGCCCGCCAGAAGGCGGGCAGTGCGCAGGCGCGTGACGGGCAGCGGCTGATCATCGGTCCGTGGGATCACCTCTCCACGAGTGGCGTCTATCCCGACCGCTCCTTCGGGCCGCTGGCCAGTGCCGACATGCTGGGCCTGACCGGCCTGCATGTGAAGTTCTTCGACCGCTGGCTCCGCGGCGACACCACCGCGCTGGACGGCGTGGCGCCCGTGAAGATCTTCGTGATGGGCATCGACCAGTGGCGCGACGAGCAGGAGTGGCCGCTGCCCGACACGAGGTGGACCGACTTCCACCTCACCAGCGCCGGTCCCGCCAACACCGCGGGCGGCGACGGCGTGTTGACGACCGAGGCGCCGGCCGGCGCCGGGCACGAGACCTATCTCTACGACCCGCGCCGCCCGGTTCCCTCGGCCGGCGGGGCGTCGATGCCGACGACGCCGGGGTTCTGCGGCCCGGTCGACCAGCGGACGGTCGCCGGCCGCGAGGACGTCCTGTGCTTCGCCACGCCCGTACTCGACGAGGCCGTCGAGGTCACCGGCCCGGTCAGCCTGGAGCTGTTCGTCTCCTCGTCGGCGGTGGACACCGACTTCACCGCCAAGCTCGTCGACGTCTTCCCCGACGGCAAGGCGATCAACCTGTGCGACGGGATCCTGCGCACCCGCTACCGAAGCGGCCTCGCCACCGAAGAAATGATGGAGCCGGGCACGGTCTACGAGATCACCATCGACATGACGGGCACCTCCAATGTGTTCCTTCCCGGTCACCGCATCCGCGTGGACGTCTCCAGCAGCAACTTCCCCCGCTACGACCGCAACACCAACACCAGCGGCGTCATCGCTCACGAGAGCGAGGAGCAGATGATCCCCGCGGTCAACCACATCCACCACGGGCCGAACCACCCCAGCCGCCTGGTGCTGCCGGTCATCGACCGGAAGGACCAGCAGTGAGCGCGGCCGACCGGGTGTCCGAATTGACCGCGACCTTCGCAGCTCCTTCCCTCGACGTGGCCCAACTGTTGTGCGACCGGCACCCCGCCGACCGCGTCGCGTTCACCGTGGTCGACGGCACCGGCAAGGCTTCGACGCTGACCTTCGGCGAGCTCGCCGCCGACTCGCACCGCTGTGCGCGGGCGCTGCAAGGGCTTGGCGTCGGTCCGGGTGACCGGGTGGCGACCCTGATGGGCAAGAGCACCGACCTGGTCACCGTCATCCTCGCGATCTGGCGGCTCGGCGCGGTCTACGTCCCGCTGTTCACCGCGTTCGCGCCCCAGGCCATCGCGCTGCGCCTGGAAGGCTCCGGTGCGCACGTGGTGGTCGTCGACCCGGACCAGCGCCACAAGCTCGACCCGGGCCCCGACATGCCCGACGACCCTCGGCGCCGTGTCGTCGTCACCGGAACCGGCACGCAGCGCGGTGACGTGTCACTCGCCGACCTCGTCGCTGCCGCGTCGCCCGAGCCGGTACCCGCCATCCCCACGAGCGGGGACGGACCCCTGGTGCACATGTTCACCTCCGGCACCACCGGCAAGCCCAAGGGAGTCATCCACCCCGTCTCCTACATCGCCGGATGGCAGATCTACCTGGAGTACGGCCTCGGCGTCACCCAGGACAGCAAGTACTGGTGCGCCGCCGACCCCGGCTGGGCCTACGGGCTGTACTCCGTCATCGTCGCGCCGATGGCCGCCGGCATCCCCAGCCTGCTGCTGTCCGGCGGGTTCTCCGCCGAGACGACCTGGCGCACCCTCGTCGACCACCAGGTCACCGACTTCACCGCCGCCCCGACCGTGTACCGGGGACTGCGCTCCTCAACGGTGCCCGTGCCGCAGAAACTGCACCTGCAACGGGCGTCCAGCGCGGGCGAGCCCCTGACCCCCGAGGTCAACGAGTGGGCCGGCGCCACGCTGGGTCTGGCCGTGCACGATCACTTCGGCCAGACCGAGGTCGGCATGCCCCTGGCCAACCACCACCATCCGGAACTCGCCCGTCCCCTCAAGACGGGATCGATGGGCCGGCCGGTGCCCGGCTGGAGCCTCACCGTCCTGGCCGACGAGAAGGACGAGCCCGCCGGACCGGGCGTGCTCGGCCGGGTCGCGATCGACGTCACGGCGAGCCCGCTGATGACCTTCCGCGACTACCAGATCCCCGGGCAGAGCGGCACCAAGTTCACCGCCGACGGCCGCTGGTACCTCACCGGCGACGCCGGGCGCATCGACGCCGACGGCGACTTCTTCTTCTCCTCACGCGACGACGACGTCATCATCATGGCCGGCTACCGGATCGGGCCGTTCGAGATCGAGAGCGTCCTCGCCCAGCACCCCGCCGTCGCCGAGTGCAGCGTCATCGGCGCACCCGACGACGTCCGCGGCGAGGTCATCGAGGCGTACGTCGTCCTCCGCGACGGCGTCGACGGCTCACCGGAACTCGCCACCGAGCTCCAGCTTCTGGTCAAGACCCGCTACGCCGCCCACGCCTACCCCCGCACGATCCACTTCATCGACGCCCTGCCCAAGACGCCCAGCGGCAAGACCCAGCGCTACCTGCTGCGTAAACGCCGACGTACCGAACTCGCCACCCCGGAGTCCCGTTGACCGGCATGGAACCCCTGCTCGTCGAGCAACGCGGCCCCGTCCGGTGGCTGTGGCTCAACCGCCCCGAGCGGCGCAACGCCCTCGACATCACCCTCATCGAAGCCCTGGACAAGCAGATCACCAGCGCCGAGGCCGATCCTGGGACTGCGGTCATCGCGGTGGCGGGCAAAGGACCGAGCTTCTGTGCCGGCGGGGACTTCCACCAGTTCCTGGAACTGCACGACAAGGGCGACAACCCGGTCGGCTTCCTGACCGACCTGTCGGCCTGCTTCAGCCGCATCGAGGCCAGCCCGAAACCCTGGGTCGCCGTGCTGCACGGTCACGCCGTCGCCGGGGGCCTGGAACTCGCGCTGGCCTGCGATGTCGTCGTGGCCGCCGACACCACACTCATCGGCGACGGTCACCTGAAGCGGCGGCTGGTACCGGCCGGCGGGTCAAGCGTCCGGCTTCCCGGTGCGGTCGGCCGCGGGCTGGCCCGCTGGCTCCTGCTCACCGGCGAACTGCTGCCCGCGACCGCCTTCGCACACACCGGCTGGATCCGCGCGATCGTGCCCGAGGCCGACCTCGACGCCACCGCCACCCGTACCTGCCGGCAGTTGGCCGACCGCAACAGCCCCGCCCAGCAACGGCTCAAGACACTCCTGCACCGGATCGACGGCATCGCCCCCGAGCAGGCCCTGCGGGAGGAACTGGCCGTCTTCGCCGACAACTGGCCGGCGAGCTCGGTGGCGGACGCCCTGCGGGCCTTCCTCGCTCCCCCCACCACGAAAGCAGACACCAAGTGAATCGCTACCATGGACGCGTCGTCGCCATCACCGGCGCCGCGCAAGGTCTCGGCCTCGCCATGGCGACCCGGTTCGCCGCAGAGGGCGCCACGGTCGCGCTGGCCGACGTCAAGGAACAAGCCCTCACCGACGCCGCCGGGACGATCGCCGACGCCCACGAGGCGAAACTCCGCGCCGACGTGGTGGACGTGACGGACTCCGCTCAGGTCGATGCCTGGATCGACGGCGTCACCGCCGACCTCGGCCGCCTCGACGTGCTGGTCAACAACGCCGGCATCATCCGCGACAACCGCGTCGAGGACATCACCGACGACGACTGGCACGCCGTCATCGATGTCAGCCTCACCGGTGGCTTCCACTGCGCCCGCGCCGTGTTCGGCCCCATGAAACGCCAGGGCTACGGACGCATCGTCAGCTTCTCCTCCATGTCATGGCGCGGGAACTTCGGCCAGACCAACTACGTGGCCGCCAAGGCCGGCATCGTCGGCATGACCCGCACCCTCGCCCTCGAGGGCGCCCGCCACGGCATCACCGCCAACGCCATCGCCCCCGGCCTCATCGAGACACCCATGCTCGCCTCCATGAACGGCCCCGCACGGGACAAACTCACCAACAAGATCCCGATGCGCCGCACCGGCAGGCCCGAGGACATCGCGGAAGCCGCGGCCTTCCTCGCCAGCGAGGCCGCCGGCTACATCACCGGCATCGTCCTGGACGTGGACGGCGGCATCTCCATCGGGTCCTCGATCCGGTGACACCGCCTTGACGGTCAGGCGGTGACTGCGGGCTCGCCGTCGGGGACTGCCACGGCCCAGGTGGCCATGGCATCGAGGACCTCGCGCAGACCTTCACCGAGAGGGGTGAGCCAGTACTCGACCCGCGGCGGGATCTCCGCGTAGGCGGTGCGGATGACGATGCCGTGCCTCTCGAACTGGCGGAGCCGGCTGGTCAGGGTGTGCGGGCTGATACCGGGCAGGGCGTCACGCAGCTCTGTGAAGCGGTGGGGTCCCCGCAGGAGCTCGCGCTCCCCTGTCGTCGCCGTCACCGCCGTGGACGGTGCCCGCGCGCCGGCCGTCGACCACTCCTCCACCGTGGACCTGGCCGATGCCTACCGTGGCGCTGAGGGGGTGTTCGTCCACCTGCCGGTGGCCCCGGAGGAGGACCGCCTGGCCTTCGCGCAGTAACATCGTGGCCGCCGTCGGCGAGGCCCGGCCTGCCAGCGTGGTGTTCTCCACCAGCGGCGGCCTCGTCAGCACCGAGGGCGACAGCGGTCGGGACGACTCGGAAGAGAGCGCTGTTACGGTGCTTGCCGTCGGGCTGGCGGACAGCGGGGGCTCCCACGCAGTGATCGAGCCCGGTTCTACCCGGAGAACCTGCTGCTGCCGACCGTCATCACAGGCGTCCGCGAGGAAGACGTACTGCGCTACGCGCTGCCCAGCGGCTTCCGCGCCTCCTGGGCCTCACACCTCGACATCGCCGACACCGCCACCGCGCTGTTCGAACGCACCGACGTCACCGGTGTGGCCTCCGTCGGCCAGTGCCCGGCGATCAGCGGCGGGAACCTGGCCGAGGCACTCAGCACCCGGCTCGGACGGACCGTGACCTACGAGGCGACCGACCCCCACGCCTTCTTCACGCCGCTCGCACCCATGCTGAGCGAGCAGGCTACCGCCGCGTCGCGGACATGTACCGGGCACCATCGAGGAGACCACCGACGCCTCTCTCCAGGGTACGTTGGACGGCACTTTGGTACCTCTTCGAAAGGCCCGGCCTTCCGGCCGGGGCGACGGCCCGCCACTTCCGGCGAAGACCCTCATGGGAGACTGCTGCGGTGACAGCCCCGACTGACTCGCGTGACCGACGACCGCGCCGAACGGCACGCAGGCGGGTCGTCGACACACGCCGGCGGGACGAACTGCTGCGTCAGGCCGAGGCAATCATCCTGGCCGAGGGCTTCACCGCGGTGACCATGGATCAGCTCGCGCAACGGCTGGAGTGCTCCAAGGCCACGCTGTACAGCCTGGCCTCCACGAAGGAACAACTGGTCCTTGCGGTCACCCGCGCCTTCTTCCGGGAGGCCACAGCCGAGATCGAGCAGGCCGTCCAGGCCGAGCCCGATCCCAGGCAGCGCATCCGGGTCTACCTCGCCGGCGTCGGCACGGCCATGCGCCGCCACTCCAACGCCTTCTACGACGACATGGTCGGCTACGAACCGACCGCACAGATCTACCGCACGAACTCCGCCGCCGCCGCGCAGCGGGTCCATGAACTGATCGAAGAGGGCGTGCGGACCGGCGTCTTCCGCGCGCTCAACGGGCACTTCGCCGCCCAGGTCGTGGCGGTGACCATCGACGCGGTCCAGTCGGGGGTCCTTCTGGAGAGCACCGGCCTGACCGCCGGCGAGGCCTTCTCCGAGCTCGGGGACCTCCTGCTGGACGGGCTCAGTGCGGGGCAGGACGCACCCGGATAAGAAGGGGTGCGCCTCCCGGATCGTCTCCGACCGGGCGCCCGGTCCTCACCCGGACGACGTCGGCAGGACCACGCGGGACACCGCGCCGCTGTCGTGGTGGACGGTGCGCGTGCACGGCCACAACTCGCCCCCGGTGCCGGGCAGTTCACCGGTTCCCTCGTTGCTTGCGTACCGCGGATGACAGCCGCCGGCGATCAGCAGACGTATCTGGTGTCCGGCCTTGGCCTCGTGCGCGCAGGAGTTCAGCCGCACACGTACGGACTACACCGGATCGAGGGGAGAGGTGGGATCCAGCCGAAGGAATCCTTCGGCGAAGGTGCGCGACACGCCTTCGAAGTCGACGTCGCAGAGCCGTACGAAGCTGGAGACGTCGGAGCGTCTCGGCTACGTACCGTCGGGGGCCGGCCGCCCGCCGACGCCCAGTCACCGCACCGGGCGGAGATCCTCCTGCTCGACGGCGTGTACACACCGGACGGCACCGGCCTGACCGGGATTGAACCAGGAAGACATCGGACGGCTGCAGATCGAGCACCTCGCGGCACGCGGCACCGGCACATCGGCTATGCCGCGCTGGACGACCCCCCGAGAGCGGCCCTTCTGTCTGCCGCGCCTTGAGGGAGCCACCCGGGCTTGCCGTGATCTGGGACTGCCTGCGCCGCAGGTGGGTCAGCATGCGCTACTCGCGGGCCAGTGCCCGAGCCGCCGTCGTGGAGTGGACTCAGGGCGCCACCCCGGTCACCCCGGTCACCCCGGTCGCCGCGTTCAACGATCTGATCGCCCTCGCCGTCCTGGCAGCCGCCGCACGCAGCTCATCGACGTCCCCGGACGACCTGGCCCTCATCGGCGTCGACGACCTCCCCGTGAGCTCGCTCGCCGTACCGGCCCTGACCACCATCGGGCTGGACCTCACCGCGGCAGCCGGCGATCTCACCGCCGTCATCCTCTCGACGGTCGGCGCTCCGGTCCCGGCCCCGGGAGTGCCCGGCCGGGCCGGGCCCGGGCGACATCCTCGCGCTCATCCGGCGCGAGACGGCGTAGCCGCCTGGTTGACGGCCCTGTCGTGAATACGGCGAGCCGGTCCGAGGCGAGCATCCGCGAGGGTGTCGCGCACCGCCGGAAGGGCGGTGCTGCCGCGGCGACGGTACGGCGGTTTCGGACGGACCCGACGGAGCGCGGGAGGGAGGGTGGCGGCCGTGTTCGCCCTCATGAGCGTCGGCGAGAAGGCGGGGGCGCGTACGGGGCGAGCGCCAGGCAGAACCATGACGTCGGCAGGCGCCGCTTCGAGGCGACGCCTGCCGATCAGGAGTCAGGGGTGGGCGTAGCCCTGGAAGATCTCGCTGTTCACGCCGGCTGCGCGCCACTGCTGATCTGCTCGGCCAGCTTGAGCAGCTCTTCGACGTGGTAGATCTCGGTGATCTTGCCGTCGACGATGCGCATGATGTCCTGGCCGTTGATGTCGACCGAGTTGCCGCTGGCGGCGAACCCGAAGGCGTCTCCGGTGTGGATCGCCGTCATCCGCCAGTGGAGAACCACCCAGCCGCCGGGAAGTGGTCGATCACATTCGGGGCGAACACCTCGTCCGCCCCGTCGACGTCGCCGGTGTCGTAGAGCTCCAACTCGCGCGCGGCGACCCGGAGCACGGTGCTCGTGGCCGAGCGCACCATCTCACTCGCGGTGTTGGACGAGGTGATGGCGGTCATGGAGTCCTCCATGGTGTGGGGTGCGGGCTGGCGACGGCTACGGTTTCCGAACGGCACCAGTTACTTCAAATGCACTAATGGGGGGCGCGCGAGTGATACAGAGCACACCGTGCGACCGGCCCGTTTACAACTTTCCCGTCCTGAAGTCCGCGCTGCTCTTGAGGACCGCCGATTCCATACTCCAGTTCTCCAGCTGAACCCTGTCCCAAAGACTCCCCTTGCCGAGTTCGCTCCCCAACTGATCCTCCCGACGGAACCACTCCTCGGCACTTTTGATCCTGCCGGGGTGAATTTCGTCGAGCAGCGCGTAGTCCCTGGTGATGATCCCGTACTTCCACACATTCCAGAAGCCGGTGAAATTGTCACGGAAACTCATGGTGCTCTTGTCGTCGGGGTCGGCGTTGTATCCAGCAGGGTGATCGGCAAGCCCCGTCAGGTCCGGACTGTTCCAGTACGCGTCCAGATCGGTGTCGATGTACTGCGCCGGGTGCCCGGTGACCTTCTCGAAAGCCGCGGCCATGTCGGCATAGGTCATGTGCTCGATGGCGACTTCGAGGTCCATACCGTTGGCCCGTTCCGGGTGGTCGAAGAGCCAGCGGACATAGAAGCCGCAGTCATCCAGGGCCACGTGCGGGACGGCCCCCTCACCGAGCGGGACTCGCCACGTGACGACACCGTCCTCGACGGAGGGTGTCATGGGCGTCAGCGGTGAGATCACCATCTCGATATAGGGCCCAGAGGTGAAGACCGCCGCTCCCATCCGGTCCCTGTTCTTTTCGTTCTGGAACAGCACCCATTCGGCCATGCGGCCCTTGCCGTCATAGTGGCCGGTGCGGAACCTGGAGTCGTAGCCCGACTTCTTGAGGGCGTAGTCGAGGTTTCCGTAGACGAAGAACTTGATACCTTCTTCGATCGCGATCTCATAAGTACGGATGGCCCAGTAGGTCTCCGTTTTCTCGCCGGTGTTGAACCCGTCGATGTTGATGAACGCTCCGTCGCAGCCGCGAAATCCTTCGCGCAGTACGTCCTCGTCGGCGAACGTCCCTTCGAGGATGGAGACGTTGCCGAGCGCAACGAGCTCCTGGGCTCGGGGGGAACTGGCCTCCCGGGTGAGGACCTTGACGGAGTACTTCTTGTCCGCGACAAGAGCGCGAACAACGGGCATTCCCTGGGCCCCTGTGCCGCCGATGACGAAGATGGAGGAGGTGGCATGAGTAGACATGGGTGCGACTCCAAGCTGGAAACCGATCGGTTTCCATCACTGTACACCGATCGGTTTCCGAGCGGCAACCGCTCAGGCACGCAAAACCGTCCGACTCGATGACGGTCGGTTGCTCGGGGCGGGTGCGTGGCGTCGGAACCCAGGGCAGCAAACCCTGTCACCGTGTGGCGACCACCCCCTCGAAGCGGGTACTCGCTCCCAGCTTGCGCATCGCGCAGCGCAGACACGACTTGACCGTTTCGGGCAGCAGCGACAGCCGGCGCCCGACTTCGGCGTTGCTGCAGCCCCGCGCCACCTGCGCCAGAACGTCGAGTTCCCGGGGCGACAGGGGCGGGCCCGATAACGACACGTACAGGGACCTGCGCCGCGACTCGGCCCGTTTCGCCGCCGCACTCGCCGACCTGGGGATCGGGCCCGGCGACGCGGTCGCCACCCTGATGGCCAAGTCCGCCGATCTGGTCGTGGCCCTGCTGGACATCTGGCGCCGCGGGGCCATGCACGTACCGCTGTTCACCGCCTTCGCGCCGTCCGCCGTGGCACTGCGGCTCGGCGCGAGTGGAGCGAAGGCCGTCGTGGTCGACGCGGACCAGCACGGCAGGCTCGCACCCGGGGAGGACATGCCCGCCGACCGGCCCTGGCTGACCGTGGTCGCCGGGGGTGCCCCCGAGAGCGCGGAACTGTCCTCGGTGAACTGCTCGCCCGGTACTCCGGCGACGAGCCACAGGGCCGCCCGGCCGCGACGGGCCCGGACGACGCTCCGCTGGTCCTGTTGTTCACCTCGGGCACCACCGGCGCTCCCAAGGACGTTCCGGTTCCGTCCGGGCGCTGGCGTCGTGTTGGGAAGGCCCGGCCACCCCCGTGCCCTCCAGCGCGGTGAAGTTCCGGCGCGAGGCCGGCCGGCACAGTCAGGCGCTCGCGGAGATGGCGGTAGGCGGCCGGGATCGAGATGCCGTTGTCTCGGGCGAGTTGCGCCCGCCGGGTGCCGTCGGCGGATCAGCGCAGCACGAGTACCGCCTGCAAGTGAAGTGGTACGTGGCGGACATGTCCTTGGCCTGTTCACGCTGAAAGATCAGCGGCAGGCCTTCCACCAGACCGTCGATGCTGTTCGCTCGCAAGCTCATCGCCACATGCTTCGTGCGCTTGTTCGGGAACCGGTCGGTCACGTGCCGCTTGGCGCCGGAACCCGGGACGACGTAGACGGTCGGCCGGTTACGAACCAACCGCACAGATCTACCGCAAGAACTCCGCTGAAAAGCGCGGAGAAAGGGGCGCACTTCGCGGAGAGCACGACAGGTGCGACGCCTGCTTTCGACGTCCTCTGGATACTTGCGGCGGGCGCGCCGCAGAGAAACGGGTTCAGGCCACCGCCTCGCGCGAGCGGTAAGTCCATCCCCGCCGCACCGACCCGGCCCGGAAGTGGCCGCTGCACGAGGCCGGGCAGTTCGGGCGTGTGAGCACACCCGTCTTCCGACGACGGAGCCGCCAAAGCACGGCGTCAAGACAACGCCCAGCGGTGCAGTCGGCGGTCCCGCCACTCTGCGTCCGTAGGGCCGTTCGGCGCCGGTCCGGGAAGCGTTGGCGGAGGGTTGGGTTGTGCTGGTTGCGTTCGTGCTGGCGTGTGCCGGGGTGTCAGGCGCTGTCGGCGTTCGCGCGGGGGGTGACGCGGGCGGCGCTCTCCTTGAGGACGAGGTCGATCAGTCCGGGGAACCGCTGGTCGAGTTCTTCCTTGCGGAGGGTGTTGATGCGGCGGGTGCCGACGTCGTGCTGGTGAATGAGGCCGGCTTCGCGCAGGACGCGGAAGTGGCGGGTGAGTACGGAGGCGGTGACGTCCTTCTTGAAGACGCTGCAGGCCAGGCCGGGGGAGGCGGCGAGTGCGACGACGATGGCGAGCCGGGTCTCGTCGGTCAGTGCGCTCATGACCTTGAAGAGGTCGAAGTCGTCCATGTCGGGGTGGATGAGCGGGGATGCGGTGCGGCTGGCCATGAGAGAAGGGTATCGGCCTTCATGTACGCGTTCACGTGAACATAGGCTACGGTGAAGGCCGGAATGACCCCTTCACCAACGCCTTGATGGCGTGGCTTGCATCCAGAACGGAGCACATCCCATGAGCGCAACAACGGCGAATGAGTCGAGGACGAGCCAGAGCGAACCGGCTACGGAGGCCGTCGGCCGCCTTCGCGCGACGTTCAACACCGGCGTCACCCGCGGACTGGACTGGCGCGTCAACCAGCTGCAGCAACTGCGGGCCCTGCTGGTCGAAAACGAGAAGGAGCTGCTCGAAGCGCTCTGGGCGGATCTGAGGAAGAACGCCACCGAGGCCAAGATGGCGGAGATCGACCTTACCGTCGGTCACATCGATGAGACTCTGGCGAGTCTCGAGAGCTGGCTTCAGCCCCGCCCGGTGGAGGTTCCTGCCCTTTTCGGTCCCACTACAACGGCTTACACCAACTACGACCCGCTCGGGGTCGTCCTGGTGATCGGCACGTGGAACTTCCCGGTGCACCTTCTCATCGATCCCATCATCGGCGCACTGGCCGCCGGAAACACCGTGGTGGCCAAGCCGAGCGAGATCTCGGTGCACACCTCGGCGGTACTTTCACGCCTCCTGCGACAGTACTTCGACGCCGACGTCCTCACCGTGGTCGAGGGAGGCGCCGAGGAGACGACGGCCCTCCTGGCCCAACGCTTCGACCACATCTTCTACACGGGCAACGGCACGGTCGGCCGGATCGTCATGGCCGCAGCGGCCAAGAACCTCACCCCGGTCACGCTTGAACTCGGGGGCAAGTGTCCGGTCTTCGTAGCACCCGACGCTGACGTGGACGAGGCTGCGAAGCGGCTGGTCGGCGGCAAGTTCTTCAACGCGGGACAGGCGTGCGGAGCCACGGACTATGTTCTGGCTGATCCTGCCACCGCTGCCGCGCTGGTTCCCGCCCTCCGCACGGCGCTCGAAGCCCAGTTCGGCTCCACTCCGCAGACCGCACCCGACTACGGCCGGATCGTCAACGAGCGGCATTTCGACCGGCTTACCCGTCTGCTGGATTCCGGCCAGGTGGCGGTGGGAGGCCGGCACGACCGTGACGACCTGTACATCGCACCGACGGTGCTCACCGATGTCGACCCCGCATCGCCGGTCATGCAGGAGGAGATCTTCGGTCCGATCCTCCCCATCATCGAAGTCGCCGGCCTCGATGCCGCCATCGCCTTCATCAACGAACGCGACAAGCCGCTGGGGCTCTACGCCCTCACCACGTCCGAGGCCACCAAGTCGCGCCTGGTGAACGAGACGTCCTCCGGCGGCGTCTCCTGGGGGCAGCCGGGGATGCAGGTGCTCGTGCCCGGCCTGCCTTTCGGCGGCGTCGGCGAAAGCGGGATGGGCCACTACCACGGCCTGTATTCCCTCGAGACGTTCAGCCACCTCAAGAGTGTCGTGGACGTGCCGCTCAGTTAGCCTCGGCTCCCCCCGAAACAGACTGCCGGACTGATGAGCAGCAAAGCATAAAGTGGTTCTGACAAGCGAGAATGAGGATTGCCGAGGTCCCTGTTCCCGCCACCGCCGGAGCCACTTCCAGGTTCCTGGCCTCGTGGTCGAGTTGAGGGCGGTGGCCGTAGGGGCGTCTCACAGGCCGGGGCCAGTCCCGGGTCGACGTGATCATCGAAGCCCTGAATCGGCTCCATGCTCTCCCGAGCCCGGGCTGACCAGCACCTTCCCACCCTTAGGAGCACCACCCCACGGGGGTCGTGAAGACCGGCGCGCACCCGAGGCGACAACCGGCCGCTCAACTTGCCCGGACTCCGAAAATCCCTACCAACACTCACCGCACATAGGTAGGTCCGCCAGCAATGGCGGGTCCTTACGCAGGGGCGAGGACTGGCGCGGTGGCGGATTAGGTCAGGATTTGGTCCCCTCCGTTTCCAGCCCTGCCACATCGAGCCGTGCGTGCGATTCTCTCGCCTACGGCTCACCGACGCCGTTCACCACCGGCATTCGGTCTGCCCCGCCAGTCCCGGAAGGGCCTGGTTTCAACGACGGTTCCGTGCAGGACGATCAGGCTCAGGGAGTCGTCGGCGGTGGAGGAAACCACCGCTCAGCCGAACTTCCTGGTGCGCCCGTGATTCTTGGCGAGAGCCCGCCGTTCCGCATCCGCGCGTACGAGCCGATCCGGCCGACGAGTGGGGTGAGTTCCCAACCGGAAAGAGCCGGCCCACCCGGGCAGGAACGCATTCAGTTTCCTCCACGATGCTCCGCTCAGGCCGCGCGCTGGTCCGCTTCCGTCACACCGCCGCCCCGAACACCGAACTCGGTGACCAGCAGACCAAGAAGGGTCACTCGAGCGCGGACGAAGCGCGGCGGGCCCCGAGGGAAGCGGGCGGTACGACCCTCGGACTCATGTACGCGTTAACGCGTACATGAGCTGCAGTGAAGGGGCGGAATGACCTTCCTCCCGTTATCCACCGCATTACAGAAGGACACCCATGCCCGTCAACACTTCAGAGCTTTCGCCTCCTTCGTTGCTTTTCTCCCCGGTCACCCTCGGGAAGATCGAGCTCGCCAACCGCATCGTCATGGCACCGCTGACCCGGGTCCGGGCCGGTTCCTCCGGCATCCCCGGGGATCTGATGGTCGAGTACTACCGGCAGCGGGCGAGCGTCGGAATGATCATCACCGAGGGCACCTACCCCGACCACGCATCGCAGGGATGGGTCGGCGCGCCGGGCATCGCCACCGACGAGCAGGCGGCCGGCTGGCAGCGGGTGTTCGAGGCGGTGCACGCCGAGGGCGGCCGCATCGTCCTGCAGATCATGCACGCCGGCCGCGCCGCACACCCCGACGTCAACGGCAGCCGTCGCATCCTCGCCCCCAGCGCGATCGCCATCGACGGCAAGACGTTCACAGAGAAGGGCGAGCAGCCCTTCCCCGTACCGGAAGCGATGACCACCGCAGAGGCGCAGGCAGCCCTGGAGGACTTCGTCGCCGCGGCCCGCCGGGCCATCGAGGCGGGAGCGGACGGCGTGGAAATCCACGGCGCCAACGGCTACCTGCTCCACCAGTTCCTCTCCCCGGCGGCCAACCAGCGCACCGATGAATACGGCGGCTCGCCGCAGAACCGGGCTCGCTTCGTCGTCGAGGTGGTCACGGCGGTCGCCAAGGCCGTCGGTGCCGAGCGGGTCGGCCTGCGGATCTCGCCGGAGATCAGCCTCGCGGACGTCTTCGAAACTGACCGGGATGACGTCCTGGCCACCTACGGCACACTGGTGGACCAACTGCGCCCGCTGGGCCTGGCCTACCTCTCCGTCCTGCACCCCGAGCCGGGCGGCGAGCTGGTGCAGGAGCTGCGGCAGCGCTTCGGCGGCAAGCTGCTCGTCAACAGCGGCTTCCTCGGGGGGGCAGACCACCCGCGAGGACGCGACACAGCGGATCGAGGCCGATCACGCCGACGCCGTGGTCGTGGGCCGGGCTCTCATCGCCAACCCCGACCTGGTCGAGCGTTGGCAGGGCGGGCACCCCGAGAACGAGCCGCGGCCGGAACTGTTCTACGTACCTGGCGCCGAGGGCTACACCGATTACCCCTTCCTCCAGTCGGGCCAAGAACTCACGGGTGCGCCGGTCCATGCTGCGGCCCGCCACTCAGGATGAGCTCGCCGCCCTCGCTGGACAGGCCCCCGTGTTCCCGTTCGACGGCCGGCCAGTCCTCCAGCCGCGTCTTCAGGCTCCGTCTCCGCGCCGGCAGTGGGCTGGCTCCGCAACGGTATCGGTGCCGGCGTCACCACCACGGCCACTGCCAGCCATGGCCTCCTCCGTCCATCAGAAAGCAGGAGCACACATGACCACCCTCGGCATCATCGGAAGCGGAAACATCGGCGCCGCCGTCGCGCGCCTCGCGGTCGCAGCAGGCATCCCTGTCGTGGTGTCCAACTCCCGAGGACCGCAGAGCCTCGCCGACCTCGTCGCCGAGCTGGGCCCGCCGGCCACGGCCGGCACGGTCGAGCAGGCGGCCCGGGCTGGTGACCTCGTCCTGCTGTCTGTACCACTCAGTGCGCACACCGCTGTCCCGGCCGCGCTGCTCGCGGGCAAGACCGTGTTGGACACCAGCAACTACTACCCTTCCCGCGACGGCCGGATCGCCGAGCTCGACGACGACAAGCTCACCACCAGTGAGCTGGTCCACCGGCACTTCGACGGAGCCCGGCTGGTCAAGGCGTTCAGCAACATCCTGGCCCACCACATCCCCCAGCTGGCCCGCCCCTCGGAGAACCCGGGAGCCGCCGACCGCACCGCACTGCCGATCGCCGGTGACGACGCCGGCACGAAAGCCGACGCGGCGACGCTGATCAACCGACTGGGATTCGACACCATCGACACCGGCTCGCTCGCGCAGAGTTGGCGCTTCGAGCCGGACGCCACCGCCTACACCCGCCTCTACCTCGCCGATCCCTCCACGCCCGACGAGCAGATCTTCACAGCGCCCGGCCGCCCCGTTCCCGCCGCCGAGCTGCGAACCGCGCTCCAGGCAGCCGAGCGGGTACGGGTGGCCGACCGCGTCATCTGACCCCGACAGCGCCCACAGCTCAATCAGTACACAACACGGTCATTCTCCGCGGGGAGCACCTGATACCCGTGCTGACCGCGACGCCGCTGCGTGCCCGGACGCACAGCGTCCCGTGGGTCGGCTGGGGTGTGCGCCGTCCATGGTCTTGGTGGCCGTGGAAACGGTGGGCTCCTCACGGGAAAAGATGCCTGTTGTGGTGTCGGATGGCGAGGAGCCGGTTGAGTGTCCGCGCCTGGCTGGTTGTCGGTCAGCCGGGCGGCAGCCTGGGCGGTCCGTCGTGGCGGGCACGGATGACCAGCTCACGCCATGCCGAATTGCGGGCCTCGTGGCTGGTGCCCGCGGCGAGCAGTAGTGTGCGCAGCTCCTCCGGCAGCAGAATCCGGTCGGTCAGCCCGCCGAAGCCACGTGCATCGAACGGCACGCGGGTCGGCGCCTCGGTCGGCATGGTGAACGCCTTCTCCGCCACGTCCAGCGGCGTCGATGGCCAGGACGAGGTGGCTGTTACGGAACTCCGCACAGGCGGTGCGCCAACGGAAGTCGGCGCGTGAACGCTCTTCAGGTTTTCCCGGTATGGCTTTGGGCCCTTGGGCAGGCTGCGGGGCACAGGTGAGATCGCGATGTCGACGTCGCGGTCGCCGCCGCCACTGCGCGAGTGTTCCGTAAAGCACTGCCGCCCGCTGGACGACCGCGGTAGCAGACCACGCAACTCGTCCGTTTGCACTGGGTTTGGTCTTGCCCTGTGCCCACGGCCAGGCGGCTTCGGAGGATCCGGATCCGGGCCCATGCCCATGACGCAGGCACCACCGGCGACAGTTGAGGGCCCCGGCGGATCATCCGCTGGGGCCCTCGCTCATGCGACGGGTCTCAGATGGTCGCGTTGTCGATCACGAACCGGTACCGCACGTCGCTGGCTTCCATCCGCGTGAACGCCTCGTTGATCTCGGAGGCGGCGATGAGTTCGATCTCTGCGCCGAGGCCGTGCTCGGCGCAGAAGTCGAGCATCTCCTGGGTCTCGGCGATGCCGCCCATTGCCGAACCGGCGAGGGTCTTGTTGCCGTAGATGAGCGAGAAGAGGTTCAGCGCGATCGACTCCTCGGGGACACCGACGTTCACCAGCGCACCGGGCATCTTGAGCAGGCTGAGGTAGGCGTCGAAGTTCAGCGGCGCCGAGACGGTGGAGACGATGAGGTCGAAGCTGCCCGCCAGTTCCTGGAAGGTGGCCGGGTCGCTGGTGGCGTAGTAGTGGTCGGCGCCCAGGCGCAGGCCGTCGTCCTTCTTGCGCAGCGACTGCGACAGGACGGTGACCTCCGCGCCCATCACGTGCGCGATCTTGACGCCGATGTGGCCGAGACCGCCCAGGCCGAGGATGGCGACCTTCTTGCCGGGGCCCGCGCCCCACTGCTTCAGCGGGGAGTACATGGTGATGCCGGCGCACAGCAGCGGCGCGGCCACATCGAGGGAGAGGCCGTCGGGGATGCGCACGACGTAGTTCTCGTCGACGACGATCTTCTGCGAGTAGCCGCCGTAGGTGACTTCGCCGTCACGGCCGATGGCGTTGTACGTGGAGGTCATGCCGCCGTTGGTGCACATCTGCTCCAGGCCGGCCTCGCAGTTGTCGCACTCACGGCAGGAGTCGACCAGACAGCCGACACCCACACGGTCGCCGACCTTGTACTTGGTGACGCCGGAGCCGACCTCGGAGACGACGCCTGCGATCTCGTGGCCCGGGACCATCGGGAAGAAGGCCTTGCCCCAGCCCTCGCGGGCCTGGCTGACGTCGGTGTGACAGACACCGGTGAACTTGATGTCGATCAGCACGTCGTGCTCGCGGACCGCCCGACGTTCGATGGTGGTGCGCTCCAGCGGAGCCTTGGCGGCGGGGGCGGCGTACGCGGCGACAGTCGTCATGCCGTGGTTCTCCTTGCGGGAGGGGGAGTGGGGAGGGGGGAGGGGGGAGGGGGGAGGGGGAAGGGCAAGCCCAGCTGCTTGCTTCCGGCCGGGCCTGCTTCTTCACCCTAACGCATGTTCACGTTAACGCGTACATGAAGGCCGTTACCCTTCTCTCATGGCCAGCCGCACCGCATCCCCGCTCATCCACCCCGACATGGACGACTTCGACCTCTTCAAGGTCATGAGCGCACTGACCGACGAGACCCGGCTCGCCATCGTCGTCGCACTCGCCGCCTCCCCCGGCCTGGCCTGCAGCGTCTTCAAGAAGGACGTCACCGCCTCCGTACTCACCCGCCACTTCCGCGTCCTGCGCGAAGCCGGCCTCATCCACCAGCACGACGTCGGCACCCGCCGCATCAACACCCTCCGCAAGGAAGAACTCGACCAGCGGTTCCCCGGACTGCTCGACCTCGTCCTCAAGGAGAGCGCCGCCCGCGTCACCCCCCGCGCGAACGCCGACAGCGCCTGACACCCCGGCACACGCCAGCACGAACGCAACCAGCACAACCCAACCCTCCGCCAACGCTTCCCGGAACGGCGCCGAACGGCCCGGTCCCGCCGCCGCGGAAGGTCTTCTGGGCGTCCTGGTTCGCGGCAGTGAGGATTCGGCACCTCGATGTCGGCGGCGGCCTGTTCGATCACTGCCACCAGTCGATGCACACAGCCGCGTCCGCACTGCCTGCCCGGGCACGCAGCTTGGGCGCATCTCGGTGAGCGCGACCCACATCGCCTCGCGGGGCTCGTTGGCCGCGTACCGCCCAGTTCGGGGTGGGCGATGGCGATGGCGATGGCGTCGCCGGCCGCCGTCCGGTCGCTCTTCGTGCCGCCCTGGCCTGCGGCGGCCGTGCTCATCTTTCGCGAACTCCTTCGTTCACTCCCTCCCCCACAAGTTCCCGGTCGGGAAATTGATCACCGCGATCACGACCACCCCGGCCGCACGCGCCAGGGGCCTGGCCTCCTGGACCGCAGCCCTGTCGCTCGGCGCCCTCATCGCCCCACTCATGTCCGGCGGCATCGTCGAACACGCGCCCTTCCAGTGGGCGTTCGGCGCGGCCGGCGTGCTCGCCGTGATCACCGCCGTGGCGGCCTGGCTGCTCGGCACCGAGTCCAGCGCTCCGCAGGGCCGCTCGCTGGACTGGCCGGGGCAGATCACCATCGCCGTGGCCATGCTCGGCCTGCTGCACGGCATCATCCAGGGTCCCTCGGACGGCTGGGGCTCGGCCCGCATCGTCGCGTCCTTCGTCACCTTCGCCGTCTTCATCGCCGCGTTCATCGTGGTGGAGAACCGCAGCACGGCCCCGATGCTGCGGCTGAGCCTCTTCCGTATCCCGGCGTTCGCCGCGTCGGCCGCGATGGCGGTGATCGGCATGCTGGGCTTCCTCGGCGGCGCGTACGACCTGAGCATCCGGCTCGGTGTCATCCAGCACCGGGGTCCCTTCGAGGCCGCGATACCGGTCATGATCATCCAGGCGTGCACGCCGTTCATCTGGCCCCTGCTGGTCCGTCTGCTGCATCGCATCGGACCTGGCCCCATGCTTGTCACCGGCTTCCTGGCGATGGCCGCGGGCCAGCTGTGGTTGCGATCGCTGCCGATCCATGAGACCGCTCTGCCGCCCATGCTGGGCCCGCTGATCTTGAACGGCGTCGGTTTCGGCCTGGTCGTCGCCGCGATCACCGCCGCCGCCGTCAACGTCGTACCGCAGAACCTGACCGGCATGGCGGCAGCCACCACCAGCCTGGTCCGCGACCTCGGTCAGACCCTCGGCCCGGCCGTCGTCGGCGCCGTCGCCCTCGGCATGGCCGCCGGCCGGCTGACCGGGAGCCTCGCGGATGCCGGACTGACCCCGAAGGAGCACGGCACGGCCTCCGCCATCCTGCACGAGGGCGGCCCGCTGGCCCTGCACACCGCCGACCTCGGGCCACTCAGCGCCAAGCTCGCCCCGTACACCACGGACGCCCTGGCCCACGGCTACAACAACGGGCTGATCCTCACCGCCGTCGCCTGCGTGACCGCCGCCGTGATCGCCGCCGTCTTCGTCGGCTTCCGACCGAGCGGCACCGCGCCGGCCGAGGCGGAGGGAAGCGCGGCATGAAGTTCGCGAGCTTCGTCCACGACGGGAAACGGCAGTCGGGCATCGTCGCCGCCGACCAGCTCCACCCCTTCGAACAGCCCGTCGACCTCCTGGACCTGATCGTGGAGGGCGAGGACGCCCTGCGCGAGGCGGGAGAACGCGCCCTGACCGCCTCCCTGCCCGTGCCCCCGGCCGACGCGCGCCTGCTGCCTCCGCTGCAGCCGCCCACCGTTCGCGACTACATGACCTTCGAAAGCCATGTCGCGGGAGTCGCACGGGGATACGGCGACACCGTCCCCGAGGAGTGGTACGCCGCACCGGCGTTCTACTTCACCAACCCGTACGCGATGATCGGCGCCCACGACGACGTCCCGGTACCGCCGGGCTGCGGGCGCTTCGACTTCGAACTCGAAGTCGCCGCCGTCGTCGGCAAGGCGGGCCGGGATCTGACGCCCGAGCAGGCACGTGACCACATCCTCGGCTACACGATCCTCAACGACTGGTCCGCCCGCGACCTCCAGGGCCGCGAGATGAGGGTCAAACTCGGCCCGGCCAAGGGCAAGGACACCTCCACCACCCTCGGCCCCTGGCTCGTCACCACCGACGAACTCGAACCCCACCGCAACGCCGACGGCCTCCTCGACCTCGCCCTCACCGTCAACGGCGAGACAGTCGGGCGGGACCGACTGGCCAACATGGCCTGGACGTTCGAGGAGATGGCGGCGTACGCCTCCCGTGGCACCTGGATCCGCCCCGGCGACGTCCTGGGCTCCGGAACCTGCGGCAACGGCGGCTGCCTGGCGGAACTCTGGGGCCGCCACGGCATCCTCGAACCACCGCCCCTCGTCCCCGGCGACAGCGTCACCATGACCGTCGAGGGCATCGGCACCATCAGCAACACCGTCGTCGAGGGCGTCGTCCCCGTGCCTCTGCCACCTGCCCGCCGCAGGCGATGACCACCGTGCGATGAGCTCTGGCACCACGCCGGTGCCGGACAGCGCGTCCGGCACCGGAGAAAGGTTTGGACTTCCCGGCGTTCGTGCGATCCGACCTGAAACGAACCGTCAGCACCCAACCACCCACCGGATCGACCGCTGCCCCCTCATCCGATCGAGAAGTGGATCAGAGGTCGAGGACCAGGCGGTCGCCCCAAGCGATGCCAAGAGGGCCAGCGCGGCGATCGGCGTCCATTCCTCAGCAGATGACGAGGTCCGGCCACTGGTCGGCGAGTGCGGGCACTTCTACACATCACAACTTGGTGCGTCAGGCCGGCACGACCCGAAGACTGTGCAGGCTCTGAGCAGGCACGCAAGGTCACCGAAACGTGGGAGACCTACGCCCACCCACCGCGGGCTGTGGAGGGCGTGACCGTCACGACCTTCAGCGGATTGTTCGCTCCGCCGGACACTCCCGAGGAGCACGCCGCTCGACGACCAGCCCGCCAGGGAGACTTGACCCGGTCCGCCCCTACCGCGAGCGTAGGGCCAGAAAGGCACCTGTTCCGGTCTTGGCCGGAGCGGTGAAGCGAACTGAATACCACGTGGCAGGCAGCAAGCGACCGACCAGGCAGTTTCCGTCCGACGGAAGTCCTATTGCCGGAGTGGAGGCGACATCGTCATGGTGTTTCCCACACGACGTCGAGGATGACGGGACCCGCTCATGCCGCACATGACTGCTTTTGCCAGGAACCAGTGGTACGTCGCCGCCTACAGCCACGAGGTGGGGCGCGAGGAGTTGCTCGGCCGCACGATCCTCGGTGAGCCGCTCGTCTTTTACCGCACCGAGGAGGAGGGCACTCCCGTCGCGCTGCACGACCGCTGCGTGCACCGGCGCTACCCGCTCTCGAAGAGCGGCCTCGACGGCGATCGCATCGTCTGCGGCTACCACGGCTTCACCTACGACCAGACCGGCGCCTGCGTGTACGTGCCGGGCCAGAAGCGCATCCCGCGCACCGCCCGCGTCGCCTCCTACCCGGTCGTCGAGCAGGACTCGCTGATCTGGGTGTGGATCGGCGACCCGGCGCTCGCCGACCCGCAGACCATCCCGCGCGCCCGCCACCTGGACTCCCCCGGCTGGGTCACCGTGCGCGGCATGGAACCGATCGACGCCGACTACGGCCTGCTGGTCGACAACCTCCTCGACCTGTCCCACGAGACGTATCTGCACGGCGGCTACATCGGCACCCCCGAGGTCGCTGAGACGCCGATCACCACCGAGGTCGACGAGGGCGCCGGGATCGTACGGGTGAGCCGGCACATGGACGACGCCGAATGCCCGCCGTTCTACGCCAAGTCCACCGGCATCCAGGGCCGGATCACACGCTGGCAGGACATCGAGTACCACGCGCCCTGCCTCTACCTGCTGCACAGCCGGATCGCGCCGGTCGGTGTGGTGCCCGAGGCGGACGGCAGCGACCCGAACGGCTTCCACACCGAGATCACGTACGCCATCACGCCGTCCGCCGACGGCAAGGTGTACGACTTCTGGATGGTCTCGCGCGACTGGGCGACCGAGGACCCCGAGGTCACGGAGTTCCTGCGGGGCAACAACCACACCGTCGTCATGCAGGACGTCGACGCGCTCAACCTGCTCCAGGAGACGCTCGGCAGCGAGCGCACCGGCTACCAGGAGCTGAGCATCAACATCGACACCGGCGGCCTGGCCGCCCGCCGTATCCTCGCCCGCCTGGTCGAGGAGGGCGCCAAGCCCATGGAGAAGGTCCAGTGACCAGCCCGACGGGCGAGGTCTACCGCATCGACTGGCTGCCGGGCACGGACCTCCTGCACGGCACCTGTCACTGCGGCCGCGAGCACACCTCGCAGGACCCCATCGAGATGTGGGAGTGGATGCTCGCCCACCCACAAGGACACGAGCCGCAAGGACACCAACCGCACGGACACGAGCCGCGAGGATCCAGCTCATGAGCCTGTACGAAGCCGAACTCGTCGTCGACCGGCGGGAGTTCGCGGCCGACGGGGTACTCGCCCTGACCCTGCGCCACCCGCTGGGCGAACGGCTTCCGGACTGGGAGCCCGGCGCCCACATCGACGTCGTGCTCGGACCGGAGCTGGAGCGGCAGTACTCGCTGTGCGGCGACCCGGGCGACCGGGACACCTGGCGGATCGCCGTCCTGCGCGAGCCGGACGGGCGCGGCGGATCCGCCCATGTGCACGGGCAGTTGGGGCAGGGCGACAAGGTGCGGGTGCGCGGGCCCCGGAACCACTTCGCGCTGCGAACCGCGCCCCGCTACCGGTTCGTCGCCGGCGGCATCGGCATCACGCCGATCCTGCCGATGCTGGCGGCGGCCGAGGCGGCGGGCGCCGAGTGGACGCTGCTGTACGGCGGGCGCAGCCGGGAATCCATGGCGTTCACCGAGGAGTTGGGCCGCTACGGGGACCGCGTCACGATCGCGCCCCAGGACGAGGCCGGCCTGCTGGACCTGGGCGCGGTGCTCGACGAAGTCCCCGAGGGCACGCTCGTCTACTGCTGCGGGCCCGGGCCGCTCCTCGACGCGGTGGAGGCGCGGTCCCCGGCCGGGGTGCTGCACGTCGAGCGGTTCCAGCCGAAGGAGCAAGGGAGCGGCGAGAACACCGAGTTCGAGGTCGAGCTGGCGCAGAGCGGCCGCACGCTCACGGTCCCGAAGGACGTCTCCGTGCTGGACGCGGTGCGCTCCGCGGGCGTCGAGGTGCTGTTCTCCTGCACCGAGGGCACCTGCGGGACCTGTGAGACCGACGTCCTCGAAGGCACCCCGGACCACCGGGACTCGGTCCTCTCGGACGAGGAGCGCGAGGCCGGGGAGACCATGCTCATCTGTGTGTCCCGGTGCCGCGGGAAGCGGCTCGTCCTCGACCTGTAGACAGGGCGAGGTCGGTCTCGATCCCGGCGACCGCCGCCAGCAGGTGCGGCAGCAGGTCCCGGCGTACCGACACCAGGGACCTGCGGCTGGCGTGCACCGGGATGTTCACCGCCGCCACCACCGCGCCGCCCCGGTCCCGCACCGGGGCGGCGATCGAGCGCAGCCCTTCCTCCAACTCCTGGTCGACGAGGGCGTATCCCTGCCGGCGCACCCGGGCGAGCTCCGTCCGCAGCGCCCGGGCCGACACGATGGTGCGGGCGGTCAGCGGACGCAGGTCGGTGCGGGCGAGCCGCGCCGTGAGGTCCTCGTCCGGCAGCTGGGCGAGGATCACCCGGCCCACCGAGGTGACATGGGCGGGGAAGCGGGTGCCGACGGTGATCGCCGCGGCCATGATGCGGCGCGCGGGCACCCGGGCCACGTACACGACGTCGTCGCCGTCCAGCACGCACAGCGACGACGACTCCCTGGTGCACTCGACCAGTTGCTCCAGATGCGGTTCGGCGATCTCGGGCAGCGAGGCGCTCGACAGGTAGGAGTAGCCGAGCTCCAGTACGCGCGGGGTGAGCCGGAAGGTGCGGCCGTCCTGGTGGACGTAGCCGAGGTCGACGAGGGTCAGCAGCAGCCGGCGGGCGGCCGCGCGGGTCAGGTCGCAGGTGCGGGCGACCTCGCTGAGCGTGCACACCGGATGCTCGGCGTCGAAGGCGCGGATGACGGCGAGCCCGCGTTCGAAGGACCTCACGAAGTGCGCTGCGCGGACCGGCTCGGGCATCGGGGCCTCCAGCACTGTCAACCATGTCGTCGGCCAACCCCCAACTGACCCTGAACCGTTGCGAGTTCTACCTTCCCGCAGAGCATGCTCGCGCACTAGTGTGCGGTCTGCGCACAACCTGTCGGAACACCGCTGCACCCGATGTCTGCACAGGAGGAGCCATGCGTCGTCTGTTCGCCGGTCTCACCGCCGGCGCTTTCCTGCTCGCCGGGACGGCCTGCGGCTCGTCCGACGGCGGTTCGTCGGACGCGGGCGCGTCGTCCGGCGGGACCACCACCGTCAAGCTGGGGCTCATCCCCATCGTCGACGTCGCGCCGATCTATCTGGGCCAGAAAAAGGGCTTCTACAGCAAGCACGGCCTGAAACTGTCGATCTCCATCGCCCAGGGCGGTGCGGCGATCGTGCCCGGAGTCACCAGCGGGCAGTTCCAGTTCGGGTTCTCCAACGTGACCTCGCTGCTGGTCGCCCAGTCGACGGGCGTGCCCGTCAAGGCCGTTGCCAACGGCATCGCGTCGACCGGTGTGGAGGGCAAGGACTTCAGCGCCCTCATGGTGAAGAAGGGCAGCCCGATCAAGTCGCCCAAGGAGCTCGAGGGCAAGAAGGTCGCCATCAACTCTCTGAAGAACATCAACGAGACCGCGGTGCGCGAGTCGGTGCGCAAGGCGGGCGGCGACCCCGACAAGGTGAACTTCGTCGAGCTGGCCTTCGACCAGATGCCCGCGGCCCTCGACGGCGGCCGGATCGACGCCGCGAGTGTGGTCGAGCCCGCGCAGGCCACCGTCAAGAGCCAGGGCGGCACCGTGATCGCCACGCCGATCGTGGACGTGGCGAAGGACACCACGGTCGCGCTGTACTTCACGTCGGCGCAGTACCTGCAGCAGAACCCCGACGTGGTGAAGAAGTTCAAGGACGCCACCGCCGAGTCCCTCGCGTACGCCGAGGCCCACCCGGACGAGGCCCGCGAGATCATCACGACGTACACGAAGATCCCGGCGTCGGTGCTGACGCAGGTGACGCTCCCGAAGTGGCCGGCCGATCCGAACCGGGCCTCCATCGAGGCGCTGGCGAAGCTCGGCGAGCAGGACGGTCTCTTCAAGAAGACCCCCGACGTGGACGCGCTCCTGCCGTGAAAGGTGAGAACGCGGCCCTGGGCGCCGCCGGGCTCGCGGCCTTCCTCGCCCTCGGCGAGGCGGTGCCGCGGCTCGGCCTCGTCAAGGAGGAGTACTTCCCGCCGACCAGCCGCATCGCCGACGCCCTCGCGGACGAACTCGCCGACAGCGCCTTCTGGTCGGCGCTCGGCGACACCCTCACCGGCTGGGCGCTGGGCCTGGCGATCGCGGCCTGCGCGGGCGTCGTCGCCGGGGTGGTGATCTCCGTGGTCCCGTATCTGCGCGAGGCGACGGCCTCGACGATCGAGTTCCTGCGCCCCATCCCCTCGGTCGCGCTGATCCCTCTTGCGGTGCTGCTGTACGGCTCCGAACTGCGCTCGGTGCTCCTGCTGGTCGTGTACGCCTCCTTCTGGCAGATCCTCATCCAGACCCTGTACGGCGTCCAGGACGTCGACCCGGTCGCCGAGGAGACGGCCCGCTCGTACGGCCTCGGCACCTGGGCGCGCGTGAGGCACGTGCTGTGGCCGACCGCGCTGCCGTACGTCATGACGGGCCTGCGGCTGGCCGCGGCGGTCGCCCTGATCCTCGCCATCACCGCCGAACTCGTCATCGGCGCACCGGGGTTGGGCGCGCGGATCGCGGTCGCGCAGAACTCGCAGGCGGTCCCGGAGATGTACGCGCTGATCGTGGTCACCGGTCTGCTGGGACTGCTCATCAACGTGGGCGCGCGTACCGTGGAGCGACGGGCGCTGGCCTGGCACCAGTCGGTGCGCGGGGAGGTGGCGGTATGAGGCGCGTCCTGCTGCGGCTGCTCTTCGTACTCGCCCTGCCCGCGCTGCTCGTCGCGATCTGGTGGCTCGCGTCCGACAACAGCACGGACGTGTTCTGGCCGCCCCTGCGCACGATCATGCGGACCTTCCCCGACGTGTGGACCGCCGAACGGCTCCAGGACGACGTCCTGCCCAGCGTGCTGCGCCTGACGGGCGGTTACGCCCTCGCGGCCGTGGTGGGCGTGGCGGCCGGCACGGTCATCGGCTCCTACCGGCGCGTGCGCGCGGTGTGCGAACCGGTCCTGGAGTTCCTGCGGGCCGTGCCGCCGCCGGTGCTCGTGCCGGTCATCATGCTGTTCGCGGGCATCGACGACACGATGAAGGTCACCGTGATCGCGAGCGGCTGTGTCTGGCCGATCCTGCTCAACACGGTCGAGGGCGTCCGCGCGGTCGACTCCGTGATGGCCGAAACGGCACGCTCGTACGGCATCAAGGGGCCCGCGCGTCTCACCCACCTGGTGCTGCCCTCGGCGAGCCCGCAGATCTTCGCGGGCCTGCGCCAGGCCCTGTCCATCGGCATCATCCTGATGGTCATCAGCGAGATGTTCGCGGCCAGCAACGGCCTCGGTTTCACCGTCGTCCAGTTCCAGCGCAGTTTCGCGATCCCCGACATGTGGACCGGGATCCTCGTCCTCGGTCTGCTCGGGTTCCTGCTCTCCGTCGTCTTCCAGCTGGTCGAGCGGCGGGCTCTGGCCTGGTACCACGGCCTGCGCGCCTCGGCCCGGCGGTCCCCTTGAGTCCCGTGAAAGGGCGGTCCATGCACGCACTCGCCGTATCCGGCCTGCAGAAGGTCTACGAGGGGTCCGGCCGCCGCGTCGAGGCGGTGCGCGACCTCACCTTCACCGTCGATGCCGGCGAACTCGTCTGCCTCGTCGGCCCGTCGGGCTGCGGCAAGACGACCCTGCTGAAGTGCATGGGCGGACTACTGACGCCCACCGACGGCGAAGTGCTGCTGGAGGGCCGGAAGGTGAACGGCCCGCCGCCCGGGATGGCGTTCGTCTTCCAGGAGTACGGACGCAGCCTGTTCCCCTGGATGCGGGTCGCCCAGAACGTCGAACTCCCCCTGAAGCAGAAGGGCTTGAGCAAGTCGCGGCGCCGGGAGCTGGTCGCGGACGCGCTGGAGTCGGTCGGGCTCACGGACGCCGCCGACGCCTACCCCTGGCAGCTGTCGGGCGGTATGCAGCAGCGCGTCGCCATCGCCCGCGCGCTGGCGTACGAGCCCCAGGTCCTGCTGATGGACGAGCCGTTCGCGGCGGTCGACGCGCAGACCCGCGCCGACCTGGAGGACCTCGTACGGGGGCTGTGGCGGGAGCGCGGGATCACGATCCTGTTCGTCACCCACGACATCGACGAGGCCGTCTACCTGGGCCAGCGGGTGATCGTCCTGTCCTCCTCCCCCACCGTGGTGCGGGAACAGCTCAAGGTCGATCTGCCGGACGAGCGGGACCAGTTGCACACGCGCGTGGCCCCGCGCTTCGCCGAGCTGCGGACCCATGTGTACGAGCAGATCCAGGCGGCCAAGCGCGGGGCGGGTGCCGTCAAGACGGATACGCCTCCGCCTCGCTGACCCGGACGGCGCAGCGGGCAGGGTCGCGTGCCGCGTTCGTCTCAGCCGCGGGCCGCCCACAGGCCGCGGACGTGGCCGATGTGCCGGGTCATGACCTCGCGTACCGCGTCCTCGTCGCGGGCCAGCAGCGCGTCGAGGAGTTCGAGGTGCTCCTCGGCGGAGGCCAGCAGGCGGCCCCCTTCCAGCAGCGCGGTCAGGCCGTAGAGGCGGGAGCGCTTGCGCAGGTCGCCGACGACCTCGACGAGGTGTGCGTTGCCCGCGAGGGCGAGCAGGCCGAGGTGGAAGCGGGTGTCGGCCTCGACGTACGCGATCAGGTCACCGGCCACCGCGGCCTGGACGATCTCCCGGGCGGCCGGCCGCAGCGCCTCCAGCGAGACCGGGTCGGCGGCCTGGGCGAGCTCCACCACCGTGGGGATCTCGACGAGGGCGCGGATGTGGGTGTACTCGTCGAGCTGCTTCTCGGAGACGGCGGTGACCCGGAAACCCTTGTTGGGGACGGTGTCGACGAGGCCCTCCTTGGCCAGGTCCAGCATCGCCTCGCGAACCGGCGTCGCGGAGACGCCGAAGCGGGCGGCGAGCGTGGGCGCCGAGTAGACGTCGCCGGGGCGCAGCTCACCGGCGATCAGCGCGGCCCGCAGCGCGTCCGCCACTCGCTCGCGGTAGCTGCTCTTCTTGCCCCCCAGCGTGGGCAGGGCGGGAGCGGCGGCGGACGGGGCGCTGGTGCGCTGGGCGGCCATGGGGTGTCTCCTAGCTGTGCAATGTCACGCGACAGCCGTCATTGTCCTCGACGTCCGGAGCGTCTGCCGAAGCGTCTGCCGGAGCGTCTAGAGGACGAATCCGGCCGGGAACGGGTCGGTCGGGTCGAGCAGGTACTGGGCGGTGCCCGTGATCCAGGCACGGCCGGTGAAACTGGGCAGGACGGCCGGGATTCCGGCGACCTCGGTGGTGCCGAGGAGCCGGCCGGTGAAGTGCGTGCCGATGAAGGACTCGTTCAGGAACTCGGTGTTCAGGGGAAGTTCGCCCCGTGCGTGGAGCTGGGCCATGCGTGCGCTGGTGCCGGTTCCGCAGGGCGAGCGGTCGAACCAGCCGGGGTGGATCGCCATCGCGTGCCGTGAGTGGCGGGCGGTGGCGCCGGGCGCGAGCAGGTGGACGTGGTGACAGCCCCGGATGGACGGGTCCTCGGGGTGGACGGGTTCCTCCTCGGCGTTGATCGCCTCCATGAGGGACAGGCCGGCCTGGAGGATGTCGTCCTTGCGGGCGCGGTCGAAGGGCAGTCCGAACTGCTCCAGTGGCAGGATCGCGTAGAAGTTGCCGCCGTATGCCATGTCGTATGTCACGGTGCGTCCGTCGGCGAGGGCGATCTTGCGGTCGAGGGCGACGGAGAAGGACGGGACGTTGTTCAGGGTGACCGCCGTCGCGGCGCCGTCCTGGACCGCCACCTCGGCGACGACCACTCCGGCCGGGGTGTCGAGCCGGATCGTGGTGACCGGCTCGACGACCTCGACCATCCCGGTCTCGACTAGCACGGTCGCCACCCCGATCGTGCCGTGCCCGCACATGGGCAGATAGCCGGAGACCTCGATGTAGACGACACCCCAGTCGCAGTCGGGGCGGCTGGGCGGCTGGAGGATGGCGCCGCTCATCGCCGAGTGTCCGCGCGGCTCGTTCATCAGGAGCTGCTTGATGTCGTCGCGGTGCTCACGGAAGTACAGGCGCCGCTCGTTCATGGTCGCGCCGGGGATCGTGCCGATGCCGCCGGTGATCACCCGGGTGGGCATGCCCTCGGTGTGCGAGTCGACGGCGTGCAGGACGAGTTTGCTGCGCATGACGCTCCTGGTGGACGTGGGATGCCGACGGGGCCTGCCTACGCGAGTCCGGCCGCGACCGCCTTCTCGGTGGCGGCGCGGACGGTGGCCTCCTGCTCGGGCAGCAGCGGGACGCGCGGCGGGCGCACCGGGCCGCCGTGGCGGCCGACGATGTCCATGGACAGCTTGATGGCCTGCACGAACTCGACCTTGGAGTCCCAGCGCAGCAGCGGGTGCAGCTGCTCGTACAGCTTCCGGGCCGTGCCCAGGTCGCCGTCGACGGCCGCGCGGTATAGCGCGACGCTCGCGGCGGGCAGCGCGTTCGGGTAACCCGCCACCCAGCCCTTGGCGCCCGCGATCGCGAGCTCCAGCAGCACGTCGTCGGCACCGATCAACAGGTCCAGTTCCGGGGCGAGTTCGGCGAGTTGGTAGGCGCGGCGGACGTCGCCGGAGAACTCCTTGACGGCGTGGATGTACCCCTCGCCGTGCAGCCTGGCGAGCAGTTCGGGCACCAGGTCGACCTTGGTGTCGATGGGGTTGTTGTACGCCACGATCGGGATGCCCGCCTCGGCGACCTCGGCGTAGTGGGCGAGGACGGAGCGTTCGTCGGCGCGGTAGGCGTTGGGCGGCAGCAGCATCACGGCGGCGCAGCCCGCGTCCTTGGCCTGCTCGGCCCAGCGGCGGGCCTCGGCCGAGCCGTAGGCGGCCACGCCCGGCATCACGCGCTCCCCGCCGATGGCGGCGACGGCCGTCGCGACGACCTTGGCGCGCTCCTCGGGGGTGAGCACCTGGTACTCGCCGAGCGAGCCGTTCGGTACGACGCCGTCGCAGCCGTTGTCGACCAGCCAGGTGCAGTGTTCGGCGAACCTGGCGTGATCGACGGAGAGGTCGTCGTTCAGCGGGAGGGCGGTGGCGACGAGGACGCCGCGCCAGGGGAGGGGCTCGGTGGTGGTCATGCGGGATCCCATCTTCATAGGGTGTGACATTTTACTGGTCCTCGGACTCCCCGGCGTGGGCCAGCACCCCCAGCGGCACGGGGCGCGCGAACGGCCGCCTGGACGGCGTGGGCTCGCAGCCGGCGAGTCCCGCGACCGCGGGCCCGCACACCCGGCCCTGGCACCAGCCCATCCCGGCGCGCGTCAGCAGCTTCACCGTGCGCAGGTCCCCGGCGCCGAGTTCCGTCACGGCCGCGCGGATCGCGCCGCCGGTGACCTCCTCGCAGCGGCAGACGACGGTGTCGTCGGTGACCTGCTCGGTCCAGTGCGCGGGCGGCGCGTACACGCTGTCCAGCGCGGTGAAGAAGGCCCGCAGCCGGGTACGGGTCCGCGCGGCCGCCGCCCACGCGCGCAGGTCGGGTCCGGTGCCGCGCAGACGGGCCGCGGCGGAGCGTCCGGCGATGTGCCCCTCGGCGAGGGAGAGGGCGGCGCCGCCGATGCCGGTGGTCTCGCCCGCCGCCCAGATACCGGGGACGCTCGTGCGCTGTTCGTCGTCGACGTGGACGTCCGTCCCGTCGAGGCGGCAGCCCAGTGTGTCGGCGAGATCGGTGTGCGGCAGCAGGCCGTGGCCGACAGCGAGGGTGTCGCAGGGGATGCGCCGCGCGGTGCCGGGCCGCCCGCGCCCTTCGGCGTCGAGCGCGGCTACGGTGACCGCCTCCAGCCGCTCGGTGCCGTGCGCCGCGACGACGGCGTGCCCCGTGAGGAGCCGCACGCGGTGACGCAGCAACCGGGCCGCGTACCGGGCGCCTTCGGCGACCTTGCCCGGCTGGGCGGCCAGCGCGCGGCTCCGCCGTACGAACGCCTTGGGGCCGGCGGACTCGACGAGGGCGGCCACCTCCACCCCGGCCGCGGCGAGGCCGGTCGCGACGGGCAGCAGCAGCGGTCCGGTTCCGGCGACGACGGCGGTGCGGCCGGACACCGCGAGGGTGCCCTTGAGCATGGCCTGGGCGCCGCCCGCGGTGACGACGCCGGGGAGGGTCCAGCCGGGGAAGGGCAGCACCTTCTCGTAGCCGCCGGTGGCGAGGAGGACGGCGTCGGCGCGGACCTCGACGGGCTCCTCCTGTTCGGGGCCGAGCAGGGCGTGCACCGTCCATCCGTCGTCGTGCCGCTCGACGAACCAGACGTGATGATCCGCCAAGTGCCTGACTACGCCTGCCTCCACGTGGGTGCGCAGGCCGTCCCGCAGCCGCTCCCAGGCCCGCCACTGGTGGTGCAGGGCCTGCGGGCGGCGGGCGCGCAGTTCGCTCGCCGGCTGCCGGTAGAACTGGCCGCCCGCCTCGGCGGCCGAGTCGAGGAGCGTGACGCGTACGCCGTGCGCCGCCGCGGCGACGGTGGCGGCGAGACCGGCAGGCCCCGCGCCGATCACCGCGAGATGCGGTACGGCCGCTTTCCGTTCCCGGTCAGTCATCGTGGCCCGTCCCCTCCTGCGTACGGATGGCGTCGCCCGGCCGCAGGGGCACCAGGCAGGCCCGCTGGTTCGGGCGGTCGTTGACGGTGACCAGGCAGTCGAAGCAGACGCCGATCCCGCAGAAGATCCCCCGCGGGCGGCCCGCGCCGCGGGGGGTGCGCCAGGAGGTGACGCCGGCCGCCCAGAGCGCGGCGGCGACCGTCTGGCCGGGCAGTGCCTCGAGCTCACGGCCGTCCAGGGTGACCGTGAAGGCGGGGCCGGGCCGGGCGTCGGCCAGGTCCAGGGGGGAGCTCACGCGGCCTCCTCGGTGAAGCGGTCGGGCCGGAACGGCGTCAGGTTCAGGTCGGGGGTCTTCGCGGTGAGCGCCTGCGCGATCAGGTGCCCGGTGCCGGTGGCGAGGCCGATGCCCGCGCCCTCGTGACCGCAGGCGTGGTACAGGCCGGGGACGCGGGGGTCGGGGCCGATGGCGGGCAGGTGGTCGGGGAGGTAGGGCCGGAAGCCGAGGTAGGCGCGCAGGGCGCGGATGTCCGAGAGGAAGGGGAACAGCCGGGTCGCACCCGCCGCCAGGGCGCGTACGACGGGCAGCGAGAACGTCCGGTCGAAGCCGACCCGTTCCCGGCTCGCGCCGATCAGGACCGGCCCGGCCGCCGTGCCCTCGACGACCGGCGAGGTCTGCAGCGCGGCCGAGTCGCTGGCCACGTCGGCCACGTAGTCGGCGGCGTACACCTTGTGGCGGACCATGCGCGGGAGCGGTTCGGTGACGAGGACGAAGCCGCGGCGCGGCAGGACGGGGAGAAACGCTCCGGCGAGGGCGGCCAGGTCCGAGCCCCAGGTGCCCGCCGCGTTGATGACGGCGGGCGCGTGGATGTCCCCCTGGTCGGTACGGACACCGCGCACGGCTCCGGCCGCGGTGCGCGGTACGCCGGTCACGGTCCGGCCGGTGAGCAGGCGGGCGCCCGACGCGCGGAGCAGGTGGGCGGCGGCCAGGGCGGGCATCACCTGGCTGTCCTGGGGATAGTGGACGGCGCCCGGCAGCCCCGGAGCGAGGTGGGGCTCGAGCTCGTACAGCGCGTCGCCCCCGACCGGTTCGGCGACCACTCCGGCGCCGCGCTGTTCCGCGGCGAAGCGCTCCAGTGCCGCGAGTGAGCCGGGCGAAGAGGCCACGACGACACCGCCCTTGGCCTCGTACTCGACGAACGTCCCGAATTCCTCGGCCAGTTCGCCCCACAGGCGCCCGGACAGCAGTGCGAGGTCCAGCTCCGGCCCCGGTGCCTTGTCGGAGACCAGCAGGTTGCCCTCACCCCCGCCGGTCGTACCGCCGGCCACCGGGCCGCGGTCGACGACGGTCACGTCCAGCCCGGCCCGGGCCGCGTACAGGGCACAGGCGGCGCCGATCATTCCGGCTCCGACGACCACGACATCGCAGGTCAGTCGCTCACTCACGTCAGTACTATGTCACATGCTTCTCTGTCTGGGAACGGCGCCGCACCACACAGGACCCGACGGAGGACATCGCAGCAGAACGGGGCGGAAGACCGCTGTTGACGAGGCGCCGTCGGCGACCTGAACGCCGACGGTGCCTGTCAGACCTCGGGGGCGGGCACCACGCTGAGGTGGCCCGCCGTACGGCGCGGACGCACCGTCCGGCGCGCCGGCGCCGCCGGGCGGCGGGCGGGGCGCAGGACCAGCGTCAGCCGGGTGTAGCCCATGTCGGCCAGGGTCCTGGGCGTCTCGTCGACGACCCGGCACTCGGTGGCCCCCCAGCGCGGGTCGGGGTGCGTCAGCGGGCGGACCGCGCCGTCGTGCTCGACGGCCTGCTCGCCGACCGCGCGGATCCAGTGCGGCAGACCCTGCCGGTAGGCGGCCTCCATGAGGGGGTCCTGGGCGATGTCCCGGCGGATCGACTGGAGGCCGTGGTCGTGGCCGTGCCGTTCCACGGCGGCGGCGAAGTGCGCCAGCATCGGCAGGCACCAGCGCGACTCGTGCTCGCCGAGGATGGTGCTCGCGTCCGGGTGGAAGAGCACGAACCTCAGGAAGTTCTCACCCGGCATCGCCGTCGGGTGCGGGCTCACGTCGCGGAAAAGTGACGCGAAAGCCGTGTTGGCCAGGACGACGTCCCAGCGGTGGTCGAGAACGACGGACGGGAAGGGGACGGATTCCAGGAGGGTGGCGTAGTCCTGGAGATACGCCTGGGCCTCAAGACTCTCGGGGACGGGCCGCGGTACCGACCGCTGCCCACCTGCCTGATATGCCATCGGGAGGTCACCCCTCTTGCCTATGCGGCCTTCTCGCGGCCTTGTTGATCCTGGTGCCCCGACGCAAGTCGTGTCAACTATCGTGGCATTCCATGCTTGTTGACGGCTGAAATTGGCCACAGTTGTGGCGAGACCTGGATGTAAGTTCGAACAACCCGCTACTCTCCGGGAAGTTCACGGCAACCGCTTGTGAGAAGCCAGTGAGAAACGTAGGAGATCTGTCGGTGTCGGAAGGCTTCGAGGGTCCGGGCGACGTGGCGTCGACGGTGCTGCCGGCCGTCGTCGCCCGTGTCACCGCGCTCGCGGACCGGCTCGGGGTGCCGCACGCGGAGGTCTTCGACACCGGCCGGCTGTCGGTCGCCTCCGGCGTGACCGAACCCGTGGTCAAGGCCCTGCTGAGCGGCCGGCCCGCGGGCGAGCCCGATGTCCAGGCCCGTTTCCTGCAGCGCCTGGACCTGCTGCGCCGCACCCGGCTCAAGCCGAACGGCCGCAAGCACACCCAGCAGGAGATCGCCGACGGCGCCGGCATGTCCCGGCAGCAGGCGGGGGCGCTCATCAACGGCGACCGGCGTCCCACCATGGAGCACTGCGACGCGATCCAGCGCTTCTTCCGGGTGCACGCCGGCTTTCTCACGGCCGAGGACCCCGAGGCGCTGGCGGGCACCCTGCAGCGGACCGAGCAGGAGCTCCTGCAGAAACTCGCCGACCGTGAACGCGAGGCGGCGGCGGTCGCCGACGATCCGCTGGAGCGGCTGTTGCAGGACCACGGCGTCCGCGGGATCGCCTGGCGGGCCGCACAGCTGCCCACCGACCAGCACCGCGACAAGGTGGCGGAATGGCTGGACATGCTCTTGGAAAGCGTCAAGCGGCCCGAGTCGTGATCCGGGGGAGAACTGTGGGCATCGGTAAGGAAATGCGCCGCCTGAGCGGCGAACTGGTCGCGGAACTGACCCTTCCGGCACCCGCGCGGCCCGCGGACCTGTACGGCGCCCTGTGCGGCGCGATGAGCAGACGGCGCGGCCGCCCGGTCCACTTCCGTACGTCCGCCTTCCCGCCCGGCACCGCCAGCGGGCTGTGGCTCGACATGGCCGACCAGGACCTCGTGGTGATCGAGGAACGCACCGCGCCCGACCACCAGTTGGTGATCCTCGGCCACGAGCTGTGGCACATGAAGGCCGGGCACTGCAGCCACCACGTCGAGGGCGCGGCGGTCGCCGCCCGCTTACTGTGCGACGACGCGGACCTGCAGGCGACGGTACTGAAGGTCGCCGCCCGCAGCCGCTTCGACCGGACCGACGAGAAGGAAGCCGAACGCTTCGGCCTCCTCCTCGCCAGCAAGTGCCGCACCTGGCTCGCCGGTTCGTCACTGCGGGGCCCGGTGCAGCGCGATCACCTGGCGGGCCGCATCGAGGCGTCGCTGGGCTATCTGGGACCGCAGGGCTGACGCCCTGCGGACACTCACGTAGCGCTGCGTTCGCTCGCCTCGCGCAGATCGCGCTCCACCGCGCGGTTGCGGGCCGAGTCCGGGCCGCCCGCCGAGGTGCCGGGGCGGCCCGAGCAGAGCAGGTCGCGCCAGTGCTCGCGGCTCCAGTGGGCCGGTTCGGTGCCGGCGGTGAACTCCTCGACGAGGGCGACGAAGCGGGTCGGGTCGGTGTGGAACGGGAAGTGGCCGGCCTGCTCGAAGATCTCCAGGCGGCTGCCCGGCATCGCCTCGTGCGCCCCGTAGGCGTGCCGTACGGGCACCACGCTGTCCCGGTCGCCCCACAGCAGCATGGTCGGCATGCCCTCGGTCAGGTAGCAGCGGTCGAGCATGGTCACGACCTGCCCGCGCCAGTCGACGACCGCGCGCAGGGTGCGGATGAAGGCGTTGCGGGAGGTCTCGTCGGGCAGCGCGTCGACGAGGGTGAGCAACTCGGGGGCGTCCTGGCCGAGGTCGGTGTCGAGGAGCTTCATCAGGCGTACCGCAAGGCCGACTTGGAGGCGCATGCCGGGCAGGCGCAGGCCGGAGAGCATGAGGTGGGCGCCGGGCAGGGACACCAGCCGCAGGACGGGGTTGACCTCGCGGCCGACACCGCCCGCGCTGACCAGGACGAGCCGTTCGGTGCGCTCGGGGAACTGGTAGGCGAACTGCATCGCCACGCCCCCGCCGAGCGAGTGTCCGAGGAGGGTCGCGGACTCGATGCCGAGGGTGGTGAGCAGGTCGCGCACTCCGTTGGCGTACGCGGCCACCGAGTAGTCGGCGCGCGGCTTGTCGGAGTCGCCGTGGCCGAGGAGGTCGGGGGCGATGACGGTGTGGGTGCGGGCGAGGTCCGGGATCAGTTCGGCCCAGGTCGCGGAGGAGTCCCCTATGCCGTGGATGAGAACCAATACCGGCCCTTGGCCGGCCATGCGGAAGGCACGGCGGTAGCCGTGCACGACGCGGTACTGCAACTCGAGTTCTGTGTCGCTCACCGAGCGCAGCCGTACGGTGCGCGCGGGGCGATGTCGCGGGGCGTCGACCACGCGCTCGCCTCCCGTTCCCATGGCCGCGGCCTGGCGGCCGAAAGCCCTTCCCTCCAGCGTAGGGGCGCATTCCCCCGGGGGATTTCGGTGAGGTTTCGCCTCCGCTAAGCGGGCGAACCGACGCCTACCCCGGCCCGATTGTCAGTGGCGGGCGGCAAGCTGGAGGGGCGCCGCCGATGTGGGGGCGCACGACCGACGACGCCGACCCGGGGGAGCCGACCGATGCCCACCGCCGTACTGACCGACCGCGAGCGCACCGCCGTACAGGCCTATCTGCGGCTGTTGCACACCGTGCGCGCGGCTTTCGACGTGTCGTCCGGCTCGCCGGAGGCCGGCCGACCACCCGTGGTCCCGCCCGCCGTGCTCGCCGAGGCGGAGCAGGCCCTGGCCCGCGCGGGACTGGCGGGCAACGAGGAGGCGTTCTTCCGGCTGCTGCACACCTGGTGCCCGCCGGACGCGTAGTGAGGGGTCAGCCGTGCCGCACGAAGGCCGTCAGGCGTGCGGCACGGCGACCGCCGTCGCCACCAGCCCTCGCCCGGCGGTCCAGCGACCGTCGAAGTGCCCGAGCCGCCGGCCGCCCACCCATGGCCCGGGCACGAGGAGTTCGGCGCGGAAGGTGCCGCCCAGCCGTGCTCCGGGGGCGACGAGGATCTCGATGTCGGCCTCGCTGAAGTCCAGCCACTGCCCGGTGAGGGGGAACCACGCCTTGTAGACGGATTCCTTGGCGCTGAACAGCAGCCGGTCCCAGTGCGTGCCGGGGTGGTCCCGGGCGAGCCGGAGCAGCCGGTCGCGTTCCGCGGGCAGCGACACCGAGGACAGGACGCCGTCCGGGAGCGGGCCGTCCGGTTCGGCGTCGATGCCGAGTGAGGCGAGGTCGGTGGCGCGGACCAGGGCGGCGGCGCAGTAGCCGTCGCAGTGGGTCATGCTGCCGGTGAGGCCGGCGGGCCAGCGCGGGGCGCCGCGTTCCCCGGGCAGGACGGGCTGCGGCGGCACGCCGAGCTTCTCCATGGCCCGGCGGGCGCAGCCGCGTACGGCGGTGAACTCGCGGCGCCGTTTGGGCACCGCCTGGGTCAGGACGGCCTCTTCCTCGGGGTACAGCCGCGTGTTCCCGGCCTCCTCGTGGCCGTACGCCTCCACGGCCACCACCGTGGCCGGCACCAGTTCCTCGATCACCGGGCCCCGACCTCCCTGGGCACGATCCGGCGCAGCCGCCCCGGCGGCTCCTGGCGGGTGCGCCACTCGCGGGGGTATCCCACGGACACCTCTTCGAAGCGGACGCCCTCGTGCCAGGTGGTCCGCGGTATGTGGAGATGGCCGTAGACCATGGTCTCGACACGGAACCTGCGGTGCCAGTCCGCGGTGCCGGTGGTGCCGCACCACATGGCGAACTCGGGGTGCCACAGGACGTCCGTGGGATGCCGGTCCAGGGGGTAGTGGTTGACGAGGATCGTCGGCAGGTCGTCGGGCAGGGCGGCGAGCCGGCGTTCCGTCTCGGCGAGGCGGGCCCGGCACCAGGCCTCGCGGGACGGGTACGGGTCGGGGTGCAGCAGGTACTCGTCGTTGCACACGATGCCCGTGCCGTGCGCGTACTCCAGTCCCTGTTCCTTGGTCGCGCAGCCGGCCGGCAGGAAGGAGTAGTCGTACAGCAGGAACAGGGGGGCGACGACGACCGGGCCGCCGGGGCCGTCCCACACGGGGTAGGGGTCCTCGGGTGTCGTCACGCCGAGTTCCCGGCACAGGGCGACCAGGTGGTCGTAGCGGGCGACTCCGCGCAGGGTGACGGGGTCCTTCGGATGGGTCCACAGTTCGTGGTTGCCGGGGGCCCAGAGGACCTTGCGGAAGCGGCCGGCGAGGGTTTCCAGGGCCCAGCGGATGTCGGACACGGTCTCCGAGACGTCGCCGGCCACCAGGAGCCAGTCCTCGTCCGTCTCGGGGCGCATCCTCTCGACGAGGGCGCGGTTCTCCTCGTACCCGATGTGCAGATCGCTGATAGCCAGCAGCTGCCCGGCACCGCCGACCGTCGACGTCACTTCTCCCCCTGTGAGCATCCGAAGAGGTCCACGACAACACAGGGGCCCTCGCGAGGACAAGACCGGACCGGGTCGGCCGATCTTCGGCGGACCCCGCGACACGCGCCGATCATGCCCCTCACCACGGTGTCAGCATGATCGGAAAATCCGTAACACGCACGTTGCACGCGGCACCCCTTCAAAGCCGTATGATCGCCCCAACACCACCCGCCCATGAACGCCCCTCGCACGGGGCGGTTCGGTGTTCCTCCAACCACCCTGCCCGGGCACGGGCGAGCTCCGCCCTGCCCGCGAACCGTGAAAGGCGGCCTGCATGGTCTCTCGCGTACGCGTCTGGCTCAACCGCACGTACGCGGAGAACGTGTTCTTCATGGATCAGCTGCGGCGAAATCCCAGCGACCGCGCCGTCGAGATCCATGCAACGCACGGCGACGCGGACTCCCCCGTACTGGCCGCGGCCGACACCGCCGACCTGGAGCCGGAGGGCCTGTCCCCGGCCGCGTACGTCGAGTACGCGCTCGACCAGTGCACGCGGCGCGGCATCGACGTCTTCGTGCCCCGGCTGCACCAGTCGGCGATCGTGGCGCACCGCGCCGACTTCGAGGCGGCCGGTACGGCGCTGCTGGCACCGCCCCCGGAGGCGGTGGCCGTCTTCCACGACAAGGTGATCGCCTACGAGGCGGTCCAGGCGATCGGCGCGCCGGTTCCGCCGTGGTGGCGGGTACGCGACGCGGACCAACTCGTCTCCGCCGTCGAGGAGTTGGAGGCGGGCGGCCACAAGGCGTGCTTCAAGCCGGCGTCCGGTGCGGGCGGGGTGGGCTTCCGCGTGATCACGCGCGCCCCCTTCTCGCTCATGCACCTCAACGGCTTCCCGAGCCCGTACGTCCCGCTGGACGTGGTCCTGGAGGCCCTCAAGCAGGCCGACGCGGAGGGGGAGGAGCCGGTCGACTGGCTGGTCATGCCGCGGCTGGAACAGCCGGAGGTGTCGGTGGACTGCCTCACCGGCCCCGACAACCGGATCCGGCTGGCCATCGGCCGCACCAAGAACGGCCGCCGACGCGGGTTCACGCTCGCCGAGCAGTGGCTGGAGCCGGCGCGGCGGATCGCAGAGGGCTTCGGGCTGCACTACCTGTCCAACATCCAGTTCCGGATGTTCGGCGGGACGCCGGTCCTCATGGACGTCAACACGCGCCCGGCGGGCGGGCTGCACCAGCTGGCGCTGTGCGGGGTGAACGCCCCTTGGGCGGCCGTGCAGTTGGCGCTGGGCGAGGACCCGGGCGAGATCGTGCCGCCGTTCCTGGGCCAGGACTACACGGTGGTCTCGGGCCCGCGCCAGCTGCGGCCGGTGTCCATCCCCCAGCAGCGCGCGGAGGTGCACGACCCGCTCCCGGCGGTCCCCGCACCGGCCCCGCAGCAGGCGGAGCAGGTCACCGCGGAGACCGACGCCACGGCTTCCGCGACAGCCTCGGCCTCGGCCTCGGCTTCCGCTTCGGCCATCGCACCGGCCTAGCCCTCACCGTTCCGCACCCACCTCATCCGCGCCGACCGCACTTTTCGGCGGCACGGGTGAGGACCGGTGCGAACCCCGCCGTCCGGGTGCCGAGGCTGCGGGCGTGGGCCGGTTCACTCGGCCGGATAGCCCCATTTCCTGGCCAACTCGCCCAGCCGGGGCGGCGGTTCGAACCCGGGGTGGGATGCGCGCGCGGGCCGGATTCGGCCCGACGTGAACCGCTGATTCCGTCCGTGACCTGGTGATTTACCGTTCTCTTAATTCTTCATGGGAACTGTCCCCAGAGGTGGGACCTCAGAAGCGTCCCGACCCGCGGTACAGCTCCACCTCCCCGTCCAGCTCGACCGCGAGGACCGTGGCGTGCGGGTCGAGGTCGGCCGCGGCGGGCGGGTCGATCCACAGCACGCCGACGGCCTCGTGGAGTCCGCCGACGACCCGGTGGGCGAGTTCGGTGCCGGTACCGAGGACGGTCACCCTGCGGACCGGCGTGACCAGGCCGCGCACACCGATCTCGGCGCGCGGGATGTCGTACAGGGTGAGGTAGAGGGTGCGGCCGTCGGCGGAGAGGGTGCTGGGCCCGTAGTGGTGGCCGGCCGGCAGCCCGCGCACCGTGCCGTACACGGCCTCGGAGTGCTTGCGGATCCACTCCCCCAGGCCTTCGAGGCGCTCGACCTGCGGCTCGGGGATGGTGCCGTCCTCCATCGGGCCGACGTCGAGGAGGAGGTTGCCGCCCCCCCCGATGGTCTCGGTGAAGTAGCGGATCAGCTGGGTGAGCGACTTGTGGTTGTGGTCGTGGTGCTGGTAACCCCACGAGTCGTTGATCGTCAGGCACAACTCCCAGGGGCCGTCCGGGGGTTCGATGGGGGCGCCCTGTTCGGGAGTGGCGTAGTCGCCCTCGCTGAGCATGCGGGCGTTGAAGACGACGTCGGGCGAGTACGAGCGGATGAGCGCGGCGAGTTCCCTGATGCGCCACTGCTCCTCGCTGCGGTCCCACTCGCCGTCGAACCACATGAGGTCGGGCCGGTAGCGGGAGGCCAGTTCACGGATCTGGCCGTCGCGGTAGGCGATGAACCGCTCCCAGGCGTCGAGGTCCTCGAACTCGGCCGCGACCTCGGAGTAGCGGTTGTCCTCCTGCTCCGGCGGGCGGCCCGGCTTGCGGGTGGAGGCGTAGTCGGGGTGGTTCCAGTCCGAGTGCGAGTAGTACAGGCCGACCTTGAGGCCCTTCTCGCGCAGGGCGTCGGCGTAGGGGCCGATGTAGTCGCGGCCGAGGTTGAGGTCGCCGTACGCGCTGTCCCACAGGGCGACGCCGTCGTGGTGCCGGCTGGTGAGGACGGCGTACCTGGCGCCTGCCCGGGCGAAGAGGTCGGCCCAGGCGCGCGGGTCGTAGTTCGCGCCGGTGAAGCGGGCGAGCTGGGACATGTACTGGTCGTGCGGCACGATGTCGTCGTAGAACGACCAGGACTCCTGGACGCCGTCGACGGCATAGATCCCCCAGTGGACGAAGATCCCCAACTTGGCGTCGGTGAACCACGGCTGCATGGGCACGGCTGAACTCCTCGTCAGGGCAAGATCACTTCGGGAAAAGGGGCGGGCGCGGTGAGCGTGCCCGCCCCTGGGGGCCGGTCGCTACCGGCCGGTGGCGCCGCGCCGCAGACGGAGCGTCAGGACCTGGAAGGGGCGCAGCGAGACCGCGATCGCGCCGTCGCCGTCGATCTCCGCTGCCTCGTCGGGCAGCGGCCGCTCCAGCAGGTCGGTGACCTGCGCGCCGGCGAGCGGGAATCCGGTGCGCAGCACGCCCCGGGCGCGGCCGCCGCGCGACTCGTACAACCGCACGACCACGTCGCCGGACTCGTCGTCGGCGAGCTTGACCGCCTCGACGGTCACGCCGTCGCCGTCCACGGACACCACCGGCTCGGGTGCGCCCGCCGCGTCCGCGACGCGCAGCGGCAGGTTGAGGGCGTAGCCCTCGGCGACCGCGTCACCGATCGTGGCGCCCGGGAGGAGGGAGTACGTGAACGTGTGCTTGCCCTGGTCGGCCTCGGGGTCCGGGATGCGCGGGGCGCGCACCAGGCTGAGGTGGACCGAGGTGGTCGTACCGCCGTCCTCGCGGACCGTGCGGGAGACGTCGTGGCCGTAGGTGGAGTCGTTGATGACCGCGACGCCGTAGCCGGGTTCGCCGATGTGCACCCAGCGGTGGCCGGAGACCTCGAAGCGGGCCGCCTCCCAGCTGGTGTTGGTGTGGGTGGGGCGCTGGACGTGGCCGAACTGGATCTCCGCGGAGGAGTGCGCCGCCCGGACGTCCACCGGGAAGCCGGCCTTGAGGATCTTCTCGGCCTCGTGCCAGTCGATCTCGGTCTCGAAGTCGATGCGGGGGCTGTCGGCGCGGAGGGTGATGGTCTGCGTGAGCGTCGAGCCCTTGCCGAAGGACCGCGTGACGCGGATCGCGCCGAGCAGGGGGTCGGCCGAGACGACCTCGACGGAGTCGGGGGACAGGAGATCCGTGTAGCGGTTCTTGTAGTGCTTGTCGATGTCCCAGGCGTCCCAGTAGTTCGGGAGGTCGGTGTGCAGGCGGAGCAGGTTGCCCTTGTCGGCCAGCACTTCGCGGTTCGACCGCAGATCGTAGACAGAAGACAGTGTGCCGTCTTCCGCAACCTGTACACGGACCAGACCGTTGTCGAGGACCAGGCCCTTTGCCTTCACCGGCTGCGCGGGCTCGGCGTCGGTCAGGGGCGCGCTGCCGCCCGCGGGCACCTCCACGTACGCCGGTGTGCCGTCGGCCGTACGGACGACCTCCGCCCGGTCGCAGGGGCTGGTGTTGAACACGCGGGTGCCACCGGTGCCCAGGGCCGCGACCGCCTCGGCCGTCAGCGCCTCCAGTTCCTCGGCCACCCGCGCGTACTCGGCCTCCGCCTCGCGGTGCACCCAGGCGATCGAGGAGCCCGGCAGGATGTCGTGGAACTGGTGCAGCAGGACCGTCTTCCACAGCCGGTCGAGCTTCTGGTACGGGTACGCGTAGCCCGGCGCGTGCAGCGCGGCCGTCGTCGCCCACAGCTCGGCCTCGCGCAGCTTGTGCTCGCTGCGGCGGTTGCCCTGCTTGGTGCGGGCCTGGGAGGTGTAGGTGGCGCGGTGCAGTTCCAGGTAGAGCTCGCCGTTCCAGACCGGCGCCTCCTCGTACTCCTCGCGGGCCTTGGCGAAGAACGCGTCGGGGTGCTCGATGACGACCTTGGGCGAGCCCTCCAGGTCGGCGAGCCGGCGCGCCCGTTCCATGATCTCGCGGGTGGGGCCGCCACCGCCGTCGCCCCAGCCGAAGGGTGCCAGCGAGCGCGTACCGCCGCCCTTCTCACGGTAGTTGCGGACCGCGCGGTCCATCTCCTCGCCGCTGAAGCGGGCGTTGTAGGTGTCGACCGGCGGGAAGTGGGTGAAGATGCGGGTGCCGTCGATGCCCTCCCACCAGAAGGTGTGGTGGGGGAACTTGTTGGTCTGGTTCCAGGAGATCTTCTGGGTGAGGAACCACTCGTTGCCGGCGAGCTTGGCGAGCTGCGGGTAGGCCGCGGTGTAGCCGAAGGAGTCCGGCAGCCAGACGCCCTTGGTCTCGACGCCGAAGTGCTCGATGAAGAACCGCTTGCCGTGGATGAGCTGGCGGGCCATCGCCTCGCCGCCGGGCAGGTTGCCGTCGGCCTCGACCCACATGCCGCCGACCGGGGCCCACTGGCCCTTCTTCACCGAGTCCTGGATGCGGGACCAGACCTTCGGATAGTTGTCGCGCACCCACTCGTACTGCTGGGCCTGCGAGCAGGCGAAGATGAAGTCCTCGTACTCGTCGGCCAGGGACGTCACGTTGGAGAAGGTGCGGGACGTCTTGCGCTTGGTCTCGCGGATCGGCCACAGCCAGGCGGAGTCGATGTGGGCGTGGCCGACGCCGGAGACGGTGTGGGCGCTGGCGTGGGCGGGCCGGGCGAGGACGGGGGCCAGCACCTCGCGCACGGCGGCGGCGCTGCCGGACACGTCGTCCAGGTCGAGGGTGTCCATGGCCCGGTCCAGGGCGTGCATGATCTCGTGGCGGCGCGGCTCGTGCTCGGCGAGGTGGACCATGAGTTCGGTCAGCACCTGGAGGTCCAGGTCGAGGTGCCAGACCTCCTCGTCGAGGACGGCGAGGTCGGCGCGCTGGAAGGTGTACAGCGGCTTGTCGCCCGCCGTCAGGATGTCGCCCATCGGGGTCGGGGCCGAGAAGTTGTTCGCGAGGATGTCGGGGTTGGAGGCCGCCTCGACCAGGTAGTCGATCACCTCGCCGCCCGTCGCGGGGTTGGCGATCGCCACGTACTGGTTGAGCGGGTTGACGGCCTTCAGAGGCGTCCCGTCCGTGAGGTGGACCAGCGCCTCGGCCTGGTTGCCGGGCCAGTCGCCCACGAAGCCGAGGTCGATGACCGCCTCGACGCGCTTTCCGGCCCACTCGGCGGGGACCTGCCCGCGCATCCGGAACCAGGTGGTGCCCCACGGCGGGCCCCACGGGGTGTCCATCGCGAAGGGCTCGTAGGGCGCGGCGGCGGCCTCCGCGAAGGGCACCGGCTCCCCCGGCGCCTGCCAGGCCTCGACCTCGAAGGGGACGGTGGCCGCGTAGATCGCGGGCTTGATGCGCTGGGTGTGGACGCGCTCGACGCGCTCCTCGATCCGGCGGCGTTCGTCGTGCATGAAGATCTCCAGGAACCAGGGAAGCCAGAAGGGTTGGAAAGCGCTTACCGAGCGCGCTCAGTCAAGGTACGCGAGACCGGGGTGGACGTCGGTGTACCCCTCGACCAGGCGCCGGGCCACGTTGACCGAGTCGACCAGCGGGTGCAGCGCGAAGGCCTTCACTGCCGTCGCACGGGAGCCGGACTCGGCGGCGGCCAGCACCTCCCGCTCGACGGCCTTCACCGAGCAGACCAGGCCGGTGGCGTGGTCGGGCAGCGGGGCGACGGCGACCGGGTGCGCGCCGTTGGCGTCGACCAGGCAGGGCACCTCGATGACGGCGTCCGCGTCGAGCACCGCGAGGGTGCCCTGGTTGCGGACGTTGAGGATCAGGGTCGTGCGCTCGTCGCGGGCGATGGCCCGCATCAGGGCGAGGGCCACCTTCTCGTAGCCGCCGGACAGGTCGTCGGCGTCGCGCTCGCCGGCACCCGCCGTCTCCCGGTTCTCTGACATGTAGGTGGCCTCGCGCTCGGCGCGGGTGCGGTCCCAGGCGGTCAGGGCGGCCGCGTCGGGGCGCTTCATCTCTTCGTAGAAGCGGGCCTGCTGGTCGGCGAGGAAGGCGCCGCGGGTCTTCTCGGCCTGCTGGTAGGCGCGGACGGCTTCCCGGTTGAAGTAGTAGTAGTGCAGGTACTCGTTGGGGATCGCACCCAGGGACCGCAGCCAGTCGACGCCGAAGAGCTTGCCCTCCTCGAAGGAGCCGAGCAGATCGGGGTCGGCGAGCAGACGCGGGAGCTCGTCGCGGCCGGCGACGCGCAGCCCGCGGACCCAGCCGAGGTGGTTGAGGCCGACGTAGTCGATCCAGGCCTCGCGCGGATTCGCGCCGAGCACGCGGGCGATACGGCGGCCGAGGCCGACCGGCGAGTCGCAGATGCCGATGACGCGGTCGCCGAGGTGGCGGGACATGGCCTCGGTGACCAGTCCGGCCGGGTTGGTGAAATTGATGAGCCAGGCGTCGGGGGCGAGGCGGGCCACGCGGCGCGCGATGTCGACGGCGACGGGGACCGTCCGCAGACCGTAGGCGATGCCGCCCGCGCCGACGGTCTCCTGGCCGAGGACACCCTCGGCCAGCGCCACCCGCTCGTCGTGGGCCCGGCCCTCCAGACCGCCGACGCGGATCGCGGAGAAGATGAAGTCGGCGCCGCGCAGGGCCTCGTCGAGGTCGGTGGTGGCGGTCACCTTGGGTGCGTCGGGTACGCCGACGGCCTGTTCATCCAGTACACGGGCGACTGCATACAGTCGACTGTCGTCCAGATCGTGCAGAACGACTTCCGTGACCCGGCCCTCGGCGCGGTCCGTCAGCAGCGCCCCGTACACGAGCGGCACCCGGAATCCGCCGCCGCCCAGAATCGTCAGCTTCACGCCGCACCCGCCTTTCCTCGTTCGTCCACCAGGACCACGTCGACGCCCGCCTCCTCCAGGGAGGACCGGGTCGCCGCGTTCACCGGCGCGTTCGTCACCACCGCGTCCAGGTCCCCGGGACCGCAGACCTGCGCCATGCCGGTACCCGGGAACTTCGCCGAGTCGGCGAGCAGGACGACCTTGTCACTGGCCTTGATCATGGCCCGTTTCACCGGGACCTCGACGACCGTCGTGTCCATCACCTGCCCACCGGGGCGCACTCCACTGGTGCCGAGGAAGAGCCAGTCGGCGTGCAGCTGGCGCAGGTTGTCCTCGGTGAGGAAGCCGACCAGGGAGCGGTACTCGCGGCGGACCATGCCGCCGAGCAGCACCAGCTCGATGCCCTCGTCGTCGGCGAGCTCCTCGTAGACCACCAGGTTGCTGGTGATCACGGTGAGGCGGCGGCCGTGCAGCCGGCGGGCCAGGCGGTAGGCGGTGGTGCCGATGTCGAGCAGCACCGACTGACCGTCGGCGACCATGGCGGCGGCGTGCTCGGCTATGGCGTCCTTCTCGGCCACGCGCACCTCGGCGACCTCGGCGAAGGGCTGGTCGCCCTCGTCGGCCACGGCGCCGCCGTGCACCCGTGTCAGCAGGCCGTCCTCCTCGAGTTTGACGAGGTCACGTCTGACCGTGGCGGGGCTCACGCCCAGCTGCTCGGAGAGATCGGTCACGGCCGCGGGCCCGCCGGAGCGAAGGACCCGCAGGATGAGTTGATGTCGTCGTTCTGCCAGCACGACGTGAACACTACTCGTCATCTTCAATCATTTCCATGCTCGCTTCTGCTGAGGTCTTGACCAATGTCGCCGAGCAGCGCACGATTCCGGTCACGAAATGAAGAGTTTTGACGAGCTCTCCCGACGAGAGGATGTGCGCGTGGACGACGACCGGCCCGACGTGCTGCTGACCGGGCTGCTCTTCTACGACCTCGTCCTCACCGGTCTGGACAGGCCGCCCACGCCGGGCGAGGAGATCTGGACGGCCGGCATGGGCTGCGGCCCCGGCGGCATCGCCAACCTGGCCGCCGCCGCCGCCCGCTTCGGCCTGCGGACCTCCCTGGCGACGGTCTTCGGCGACGACTTCTACGGCGCGTACTGCCGGGAGATCCTCGCCGGCCAGGAAGGCGTCGACCTCTCGCTGTCCCGCGTCGCCCAGGGCTGGCACACCCCGGTCACCGTCGCGCTCGCGCACGGCCAGGACCGGGCCCTCGTCACGCACGGCCAGGAACCGCCGTACTCGCAGGACGCACTGATGGGCGACCCGCCCGAGGCGCGCACCGCCCTCGTGCACCTCGAGGCCGAACCGCGCGCCTGGCTCGCCAAGGCCGCCGCGAACGGCACCCAGATCTACGCCGACGTCGGCTGGGACCCCACCCAGGAGTGGTCCACCGCCCTCCTGGACCAGCTCTCCCTGTGCCACGCCTTCCTCCCCAACGAGACCGAGGCGATGGCCTACACCCGCACCGACAGCGCGGTCGCGGCCCTCGGCACGCTCTCCGAGCTGGTGCCGGTGGCCGTGGTCACCCGCGGCGGCGACGGCGCCGTCGCCGTGGACCAGAGCACCGGCGAGTACGCCGACGTGCCCGCCCTCGACCTCGACGTCCTGGACGCGACGGGCGCCGGGGACGTCTTCGGCGCGAGCTTCGTGGCGGCCTCGCTGGGCGGCTGGCCGCTGGAGGAACGGCTGCGGTTCGCCGTACTGGCCGCGGGCCTGTCCGTGCAGCACCACGGTGGCGCGCTGGCGGCGCCCGGCTGGTACGGCATCGACCGCTGGTGGCGCTCCCTGACCGACCCCGAACTGAAGCGGACGTACGGCTTCCTGGCCGAGCGGCTGCCCGGCGATCCCGGTCCGCCCGTCCAGTACGCCCCGGTGACGCCTCCCGCACGGCAGCACTGACCCCCCGGGCTCGTAAGACCCCCGACATCCCCCCTCGTATGCGAAGTCACGAACAGATCCGAAAGGCGGTGGGAGCTGTGCGGCTCTCACGAAGAGGCCTCCTGCGCGCGGGCCTGGCCGGCACGGCCGCCACCGCGCTGGGCGGCCTGGCGTCCGGCTGTGCCGTTCCGACCGGCTCGACCGGCCGGAACCTGGTCCTGTGGTACTGGGACGGCGGCCTGGGCGACACGGTCATCGACAAGGCCAAGGCCCGTTACGGCAGCACGGTCGACCTCCAGGCCGTCAAGATCGGCGGCTACTACCGGTCCAAGCTGATCACCACGATGGCCGGCCGTGCCCACATCCCCGACATCGCCGGCCTCAAGGGCGAGGACATGGCGTCCTACCTGCCCAACGCGGACCAGTTCGTGGACCTGCGGACCCTGGGCGCGGAGAAGTACAAGAGCCAGTACCTGTCCTGGAAGTGGGACCAGGGCATCGCCGACGACGGCTCGATGGTGGGCTTCCCCATCGACTGCGGGCCGGTCGCCCACTTCTACCAGTACGAGGTCTTCCGCAAGGCGGGACTGCCGTACGAGCCCGCCGACGTGTCCCGGGAGCTCAACACCTGGGAGAAGTACTTCGCGGCGGGCGAGCAGCTCCGCAAGCGGATACCGGGGACCTCCCTGCTCACCGACGTCAACAGCGTCTTCGAGAACGTGGTGCAGCAGGGCAGCAAGCGGTACGTCGACAAGGACCGCAACTTCATCGGCGACCAGGAGCATGTGCGGGCGGCCTGGACGCTGGCCGTGGAGGCCAAGCGGCGCCGGATCGTCTCCAACCTGGTCACCGGCACCCCGGACCAGATCTCGGCGGTGGACTCCGGCAAGCTGCCCAGCCAGCTCGGCGCCTCCTGGGCGACGTACGACATCAAGAACGGCAACCCGAAGACCAAAGGCAAGTGGCGGATCGCGGACATGCCGGTGCGGCCCTCCAACAACGGCGGCTCGTTCCTGTCGATCACCAAGGCGTGCCGGGAGCCCGAGCATGCCTTCGAGATCATCGCGTGGATGCTCAACGCGGCCAACCAGGCCTCGGGGTACGTCGACGCGGGTCTCTTCCCCTCCACCCCGGCCTCGTACGGCCTCAAGCAACTGCGCGAACCCGACCCGTTCTTCGGCGGCCAGGTGACGACGGACGTCTTCGGGCCCGCCGCGCAGAAGATCGTGGTCGCCTACAACAGCCCCTTCGACGTGGCGCTCGGGCAGCCCATCAAGGACGAGATCAAGAACGTCGGCGTCCTCGGCAAGGACCCGGAGAAGGCCTGGAGTGACGCCATGAGCAAGTGCCGGCGGATCGCGAAGCACCTGGGGGTGAGCTACTGATGGCCACCGTCCCCGCCCTGGAGAAGCCCCCAGTGGTCCTGGCGGACCCGCCCGCCGTGCGGCCGAGGAACGGGTGGCGCAAGTACTGGCACCTGTATGCCGCGATCTCCCCGTTCTATCTGCTGTTCATCGCCTTCGGTCTGATCCCCGTCGGCTTCTCGCTCTACCTGTCCTTCCACCGCTGGGACGGCCTCGGCTCGATGGAGTGGGCGGGTCTGTCGCAGTACCAGTACCTGGTGAGCGACAGCGACTTCTGGAGCTCGATCGGCAACACGATCATCATCTGGGCGCTGGCCACCTTCCCCATGATCTTCCTGGCGATGGTCACGGCCGTGATGCTCAACGCGGCGGTCCGCTTCAAGAACGTCTACCGGTTCGCCTACTTCCTGCCGAACGTCACCTCGGTGGTGGCGATCGCGATCGTCTTCGGCTCGGTGTTCTCCACCAACTTCGGCCTGGTGAACGCTCTGTTGCAGGCCGTGGGCCTGGACCAGGTGGCCTGGCTGAACACGCCGTGGGGCATCAAGGTCGCCATCGCGACGCTGATGACCTGGCAGTGGGTCGGCTACAACGCGATCATCTTCCTCGCGGGTCTGCAGACCATCCCGGGCGAGCTGTACGAGGCGGCGCGCATGGACGGCGCCGGGCCCCTGCAGACGTTCTTCCGGATCACGCTGCCCCTGCTGCGGCCGACCCTGCTGTTCGTGCTCGTGGTCTCCACGGTCACCGGACTGCAGAGCTTCACCGAGGCGCAGGTCCTGCTGCAGAACACCTCGAACGACTCGACGTTCTCCGGCGGTCCGGACCACGCGGGCCGGACGATGGTCCTCTACTTCTTCCAGCAGACCTTCGACAACAACGACTTCGGCTACGGCGCCGCCGTGGCGTGGGGCATCTTCCTCGTCGTCGTCATCTTCTCGATCATCAACTGGCGGCTGGTGCAGCGCCGCGACGAAGACTAGGGAGGCCCGAACACCATGGCATCCATCCAAGGCACCAGGCGCCCCAAGGGCATACAGGGCGTCCGGCGCCGGGGCATCGCACTGCACGCGGTCCTCGTCATCGGGCTGCTGCTGTCGGCCTTCCCGTTCTACTGGGCCATCATCATGTCGACGCACACGTCGACCGAGATCTTCTCCTACCCGCCGAAGCTGCTGCCCGGCTCGCACTTCCTGCAGAACGCGCGCAGTCTCTTCGACAACATCGACTTCTTCGGCTCGATGTTCAACTCGCTGCTCGTGGCGTGTGCGGTGACCTTCCTCGTCCTGTTCTTCGACTCGCTGGCCGCGTTCGTCTTCGCCAAGTTCGACTTCCCGGGCCGCAGGCTGCTGTTCGTCGTGCTGATGGCGATCTTCATGGTGCCGACGCAGATGGCGATCATCCCGCAGTTCGTGATCATGGCGAAGATCGGCTGGATCGGGTCGATGACAGCACTGATCGTGCCGGCCGCGGCCAACGCGTTCGGCATCTTCTGGATGCGCCAGTACATGCAGAGCGCGATCCACGACGAACTGCTGGACGCCTCGAAGATCGACGGGGCGAACTTCCTGCGCCAGTACTGGCACGTCGCCCTCCCGGTCGTCCGCCCGGGCCTCGCCTTCCTCGGCATCTTCACCTTCATGGCCCAGTGGAACGACTACGCCTGGCCCCTGATCGCCCTGACGAATCCGGACAACGTCACCCTCCAGGTCGCGCTGTCCCAGCTCAACGGCGTCCATGGCACCACCGACTACGGCATGGTGATGACCGGCGCGCTGCTCGCCCTTGTTCCGCTGCTGATCGTCTTCGCGATCGGCGCCAAGCAGATCATCGGCGACCTCGGCAAGGGGGCCATCCGCTGATGGACCCCTTGCTGGCGCTGCGCCCCTGGGAGACACCCGAGGTGACGTCCTGGGGGCGGCTGCCGATGAACGCCGTCGACCGCCGCCCCGGGGCACTGAAGCTGGACGGCGACTGGCGCTTCCAGCTGCTGCCGGCACCGGACGCGCCGCTGACGGGCGCGTGGTCGTCGGCGTACGTTCCCGGTGTCTGGACCATGCAGGACACCGACGACCTTCCGCAGTACACGAACGTCCGTATGCCGTATGCAGAATTCCCTCCACTGTCGCCCGCCGACAATCCGACGGGTGTGTACGAGCGCACGGTGGACGTGCCCGCCGAGTGGGCGGGGCGGCGGATCGTGCTCCAGGTCGGGGCCGCCGAGAGCGTCCTTCTCGTGCACGTGGACGGGCGGCCGGCCGGCATCTCCAAGGACTCCCATCTGGCCGCCGACTTCGACCTGACGGGGCTGGTGCGGGCCGGCGAGCGGGCCGTCGTACGGCTGACGGTCGTGAAGTGGTCGGACGCCTCGCACATCGAGGACCAGGACCAGTGGTGGCACGGGGGCGTCACCCGGTCGGTGCTGCTGTACGCGACGGATCCGCTGCACCTCGCCGACGTGAGCGTACGGGCGGGCCGGTACGGGGAGCTGCGGGTCGACTGCCGGGTGCGGTCGGCGGGCGGCGACGGTGCGCTGCCCGAGGGCTGGTACGTCAGCGGCGAGCTCGACGGTCACCTGCTCACGCAGGACACCGAGTTCGACCGGGCCAACACCGACGACGACCGCGTCTCCGACTTCCTCGGCGAGGCCCGGCTGCAGACCACGGTCGCCGACGTGCGTACCTGGAACGCCGAGACGCCCGAGCTGTACGACCTGACCGTGCGGCTGCACCGCGCCGACGGCACGGTCGCCGACGCCTCGCAGCACCGCGTCGGCTTCCGGGACGTCGAGATCGTCGGGCGGGACCTGCTGGTCAACGGCGAGCGGGTGTTCGTCCGGGGCGTCAACCGGCACGACTTCCATCCGCTGACCGGGCGGACGGTGTCGTACGACGACATGCGCGCCGACCTGGTCGTGCTGAAGCGTTTCGGCTTCAACGCGATCCGCACCTCCCACTACCCGGGCGACCCGGCGCTGTACGACCTCGCCGACGAGCTCGGTTTCTATGTCGTCGACGAGGCGGACCTCGAGTCCCACGACCACGCCCACGAGATCGCCGACGACCCGCGCTATCTGAACGCCTTCGTGGACCGGGTGTCCCGGATGGTGCTGCGGGACAAGAACCATCCCTCGGTGATCATCTGGTCGCTGGGCAACGAGTCCGACTACGGCGCCAATCACGACGCGGCGGCGGGCTGGGTGCGCCGGCACGATCCGACCCGGCCGATCCAGTACGAGGGCGCCGCCAAGCTCGGCTGGGCGGACCCGGAGCTCGCCTCGGACATCGCCTGTCCGATGTACGCGTCGCTGGAGGACTGTGTCGCGCACGCGCTGTCCGGCGAGCAGACCAAGCCGCTCATCCAGTGCGAGTACTCCCACGCGATGGGCAACAGCAACGGCACGCTGGCGGACCACTGGGCGGCCATCGAGTCCACCCCGGGTCTTCAGGGCGGCTTCATCTGGGAGTTCTGGGACCACGGCATCCTTCAGCGTGTGAACGACGGAAGGCCGGTGGGCCGCGGGGGCGCCGGACTCTATGACAACGGTGTCGCCGCGCCCGGCCACCGCTGGGCGTACGGCGGCGACTTCGGGGAGCGGATCCACGACGGCGCGTTCATCGCCGACGGCGTGGTCTTCCCGGACCGCACCCCCAAGCCCGTGATGTACGAGCACCGGGAGATCGCGGCGCCGGTGCGGCTGGAGTGCTTCCGGCACGAGGGCGTCGTCGTCGGCAACCACCAGCACTTCCGCGCCACGGACTGGCTGTCCGCCCGGTGGGAGCTGGCCCTGGCCGACGGCGGCACCCTGACCGCGCCCGCCGAGCTGCCCGATCTGCGCCCCGGTGAGACGGCGGCGGTGCCGCTGCCGTTCGAGCTGCCGGAGGACGGCGGCGAGGCGTGGCTGACGCTGCGGGTGACGACCGCCGACGACGAGCCGTGGGCCCCGCGCGGGACGGTGGTGTGTCTGCCGCAGGTGCGGCTGCGCGCGGCGGCGCCCTTCGAGAGCCTCGCCCCGGTGGTGCAGAACCGTTCCGTCGAGGTCGACGGGGAGGGGCTGCTGGTACATCCCCTGCTCGCCTCCGCCCCCGTTCTCTCGCTGTGGCGGGCGCCCACCGACAACGACGAGCTGGGCGGGATGGCGCTGCGCTGGCGGACCTGGGGGCTGGACACGCCGGTGCGCAAGGTCGTCGACGTACGCCGGGTGGCGGGGCAGGTCACCGTGCACGCCGAGTACGCGACGGAGCCGGGTGTCGTCCGTCATGTGCAGGTGATCACGCCGGTCGAGGGCGGCATCCGTGTCGAGGAGCGGGCCGAACTGCCGGACGGGCTCGCCGATGTGGCGCGGGTGGGGTCCGTGTTCGAGACGGTGGCGGGCCTCGACCTGATGGAGTGGTACGGACAGGGCCCCTGGGAGTCGTATCCGGACCGCGGTTTCGGCGCGCCCGTCGGCCATCACCGCGTACCGGTGGACGAGTTGTTCACCCCTTATCTGCGTCCGCAGGAGAGCGGCGGGCGGCACGGCGTACGGCGGTTCACACTGTCGGCGCCGGACGCCACCGGTCTCACCGTCACGCTGGACGAGCCCCGGCAGGTGTCCGTGACCCGTTACCGCGCCGAGGACCTGACCGCCGTAACCCATCATGACGAACTCGTCCCGCGGGCGGGCTGCGTGGTCCATCTCGACGCGGCCCACCGCGGACTGGGCACCGCCTCGTGCGGGCCCGACACCTCACCGTCGTACCTCATCGCACCGGGTGTCCACCGCTGGAGCTGGACCCTGCGCGCCCTCTGATCTCCCCCCACGCCTTCTCTGTCACCTTTTACGCAGTGTTACGGAGCACACGTGTGCGTTTCGCATGAGCACGACCAGGGCGAGGCCGCGCAGGCCGGTGCCGGAAGACGCGGTTTCCTGCGGGCGACGGCGCTGCTGGGCGCCGCCGCGACGGCCGGTCTCGCGCTGCCGGCCGCCGCCGAGGCGGCCCCGGCCTCCGCGGCGAGTTGGCGGCCGGACCCGGACAGCCGTCGCTTCACACTCGCCGTCATGCCCGACACGCAGTACCTCTTCGACGGGCCGAGCATCGACAAGGCACCGTTCGAGGCGTCCCTGCGCTATCTGCTGGAGCACGGCAAAGAAGAGAACATCGTCTTCCTGTCCCACCTCGGCGACCTCACGGAGAACGGCGCCCAGTCCGAAGTCACCGCGATCAGCGAGGCGTTCCGGCTCCTCGACCGGCGTGGCGTCGGCTACAGCGTCCTGGCCGGCAACCACGATGTGCGGTCGTCGACCGACGACCAGCGGGGCCCGACGCCGTACCTGAACGCCTTCGGGCCGCAGCGGTTCCAGGGCAGTCCGACCTTCGGCGGCGCCTCCCCCGACGGCTACAACACCTTCCACCTCTTCAAGGCGGCCGGCCGGGAGTGGCTGGTGCTCGCGCTGGACTGGCGGCTGTCGGCGAAGGGGTACGCCTGGGCCAAGCAGGTCATGGCCCAGCACCCGAAGACTCCGGTGATCCTCACCACGCACGAGCTGGTCGTCGAGGACGACAGCCTGTCGGCGTACGGGCAGCAGCTGTGGGACAAGCTGATCGCGGAGCACGACCAGATCTTCCTCACCCTCAACGGGCACTACTGGCCCGCCGGTCGCGCGACCCGCAAGAACGCGGCGGGGAATGACGTCCACCTGCACCTGACGAACTACCAGAACCGCTACTTCGGCGGCGCGGCGATGATCCGCCTCTACCACTTCGACCTGGACCGGGACGTCATCGACGTGGAGACGGTCTCCCCGTGGATCCTGGGCCGGGCGGCGAAGGGGCTCAACGAGCTGGAGCGGCAGGAGATCGAACTCAGCGGCGACGCCGACCGGTTCTCCGTCGACATCGACTTCGCGGACCGGTTCTCCGGCTTCGCCCCGGTGCCCGCGCGCCCGGCACGTCCCGCGTCGGGGATCCTGGTCCCCGGCACGGTGGCCTACTGGCGCTTCGACGGACACGACGACGGAACGGACGCCACCGGCACCGTCCGTGACCTGTCCGGGCGCGGCAACGACCTCACCCCGGTGTCGGTGGGCGGCGCCACACTGACCTGGTCCTCGGACCACCACCCGGACCAACCCGGCCACGGCAGCCTGGAGTTCCACGGCTTCAAGTCCCCGCTGAAGGGCGCCTACCTGCGCACGGTCGACGGCGCGCCCCTCAACTCGGCGACCTTCAAGGCCGGTTACACCATCGAGGCCTTCTACCGCGTCCCCGCCGACTGGGACCCCTCGCACAACGCCTGGGGAGGGCTGGTCAGCCGCACCGGCACGGGCGGCGCCGCGGGCAAGACCGAGGACGACCCGGACGAGCCGCTGGCCACGCTCTCCCTGTCCGACGGCCCAGGCCCGCAGTGGGCGGTGCGGCCGCTCAACCAGGAGGGCATCGCCACGAACTGGGGCGACGAGACGGCCCGTGAGGTGTGGTGGCACGTCGCCGTCGTCAACGACGGCTCCCACACCACGATGTACGTCCAGGGCTGCCCCGTCGCCCGCAACCCCACCGCGCGCTCCGTGGGGCTCACCTCGGTCGGACTGCCGTGGCTCCTTGGCGGCTACGAGTACGGCGGCCGGATCGACCAGATCCTCTACGGCCGTCTCGGCGACGTCCGGATCGTCGAACGGGCACTGCCCGTCACGTCGTTCATGAACCACTAACCCCCTGTTCAGAGGACAGACACGATGAACGAGCAGCAGCTGCCCGTCTGGGCCGACCCGTCCGTATCCCCCGCAGAACTCGATCCGCAGGGCGGTTCCCGACGCCAACTCCTCCGCCGTGCGGGCCTGTTCGGCGCCGCGTTCGCCCTCGGCTCGACGGCCGTTCCCGCGGCGGCCTCCGAGCAGCGTTACGGCGGCGACGATCCGCATCTCGCCTACCTGGTCGGCGACCACCACGTCCACTCCGTCTACAGCCACGACGCGAAGTACACGTTCGACCAACTCGCCCAGGGAGCCGCCACGTACGGCCTCGACTGGATGGTGTTCAACGAGCACTCCAACTTCGGGCACGCCCAGTACGGGGCGAAGCTGGAACACGAGGAGATCCTCAAGGCCCGCGCCCGGAACCCGCGCCAGCTGATCTTCCAGGGCCTGGAGTGGTACATCCCGGGCGCCGAGCACTGCACGATCTTCGCCGCGCCGGGTCCTCATGAAGTCGACCTGCTCACCCGGTTCGAGCTCGCCTACGACGGCAAACTGCTCGGCTACACGGCGGGCGGTCCCACGGATCCCGACACCCCCCGCAACGAGGCGCACGCCGTCAAGGCCATCCAGTGGCTCGCCGAACAGCGCCGCACCGGATACGTCGACGACGTCCTGGTCCTCGCCAACCACCCGATGCGCCTGGGCATCGACTCACCGCATGAGATGCGCAACTGGCGGGACGCGGCCCCCGAGATCATGATCGGCATGGAGGGCGCGCCCGGTGCGCAGGGCGGCGGCATTCCGGGCTGGGTCGGATCGGGCCAGCAGCGCGGCGAGTACACCAACAAGCCGTCCGCGAACTCCTGGCCCGGCTATCCGGAGAACGCCTACGTCCTGTACGGCGGCTTCGACTGGATGACGGCGACGGTCGGCGGCATGTGGGACGCGATGCTCGCCGAGGGCAAGCTCTTCACGATCACCACCAACTCCGATGTGCACCGGGTGGTCTTCGACACCTGGAAGAACGGCGACTGGGCGCCGGGACAGAACTTCGACAACACCGGGCACATCCCCGACCCGGTGAACACCGACACCGAGCAGCCGGGCGGCGACTTCTGGCCCGGCCAGTTCAGCCGCACCCACGTGGGCGTGACCCGCTACGGCTACCGCGCGGTGATGTCCGGCCTGCGCGCGGGCCGAGTCTGGCTGGACCACGGGCATCTGCTGGACGGGCTGGAGGTGCGGCTGAAGCGTGAGCGTGACTTCGGCCAAGGCGTCACGCTCGGCGGCCGGCTGCGCGTCCGCAAGGGCGACAGGCTCAGCCTCGAGGTCACCGTGACGACGGCCTCGCGGCCCAACGCCCAGGGAATCCTGCCCGAGTTGGCGCACGTGGACGTGATCCGGGGCGCGGTGCGCGGCCCGGCGACCGACCGGGACACCTGGCAGGCGCCCGACACCAAGGTCGTCCGGACGACGGACGTCCTGGGCCGCAAGGGGACGTACACCCTGCGTATCCCGGTCACCGCGGGCGACGAGTCCTTCTACGTCCGGCTGCGCGGCAGCGACGGCAACCGCAACGGCACGGGCTATCTGGGCGCCTCCGTGGACCCGCACGGTCCGATTCCCCACGTGCCCGGTGACGGTGACCCGTGGGCCGATACGTGGTTCTATTCCAACCCCATCTTCGTCGACGTGGCTGGTGCCTGACGAAGCGTCAACTGTTCGCCCTCTTCCCCTCATCAGGTGCCCTCACGCTCGGTGCGGGCACGGCGTCGGCCGCCGGCGACCCGCACTGGGCGCAGACCGGCACGGCGTACACCGACACGCCCAGGTGGCGGGCAGGGGCTCGCCACCCGGGCGAACGGCTCGCTGCTGTACCGGGGACTGGTCTCCATCCCCCTGGATCTGCGGATCAAGGGCTGGAACCACGTCGGCGACCCGGACATCGCGCGCGGGTATGTCTTCGACGCCTACCAGGGGCCCGACACGGCCACGTCCAAGATGTTCGCGGTGACCACCCCGGCCGGGGAGCGCTACGAGTACGTCCACCGGCTCAACCCAACCCGGGCGAGAAGCTGAACAACTCCTTCGCCACCGTCTCGCCCGACGGGCAGTGGCTGGTGTCGGGCGAGTGGGGCGAGCAGACCAGACTCCAGGTCTTCCCCGCCCCGCTGCTCAACCCGGCCACTCCTCCGACGGGCGGCGGCCTGAAGGAGGCCTGGCAGATCACGCTCGACAAGCCGGTGCGCGACATCCAGGGCTGCGACTTCCTGACGGACACCCGTCTGCTGTGTGCCTCGAACGACGCCACCGGCACGCTGTTCCCCGAGATCCGGCCGCTCCTCCAGGTCGACCTGCCGCGGAAGCCGGACGGGCAGCCGGTCACCGGCTCGGTGACGAGCCTGTTCGCACTGCCGCAGCGCAGCGTGTGCACGGGCCCGTTCGAGACGGAGGGCGTGGACTACGACGCCGGCCGCGGCACCCTGCGGGTGGAGATGATCCCGCCGGGTGCGTGCGCGGTGACGACCGCCGTCCACTCGTACCAGCAGGTCACGGACTGATCATCGGAGGTACGGCGAACTCAGGCGTAGAACCGCGACAGGCTCTGCAGCACCGCCGCCGGCTTCGTCCCGCCCTCGATCTCGATAGCCCCGTCGACGGCGACCTGCACACCGCCCGGCACGTCCTCGACCTCCACCAGCTTCGCCACCAGCCGGATGCGCGAGCCGACCTTCACCGGGGAGGGGAAACGCACCTTGTTCAGGCCGTAGTTGACCTTCGTGGTGACGCCCTGGACGTCCAGCAGCTCGGTGAACAGCGGGATGAAGAGGGAAAGGGTGAGATAGCCGTGCGCGATGGGGGCGCCGAAGGGGCCCGCCGCGGCCTTCTCCGGGTCCACGTGGATCCACTGGTGGTCGCCGGTCGCGTCGGCGAAGGTGTTGATGCGCTCCTGCGTGACCTCGATCCACTCGCTGGTGCCGAGGTCGCTGCCGGCGAGCTTCTTCAGTTCGTCGAGGCCGTTGACGGTGATGCCCATGTGGCTTTCCTTAGCTGGGAGTCGAAAGCTGAGAGGTAAAGGTCAGGAGTGGGTGCCGAAGCGCTTGCGCACCCGGGACTTGAGGAGCTTCCCGGAGGCGGTACGCGGGAGTTCGTCCGCGACGACGACCGACTTCGGGATCTTGTACTTGGCGAGCCGGCCGGCGAGCGAGGCCAGTACCTCGTCGGGGTCCGGCGAGGCGCCCTCGCGGGGGACGACGACCGCGCGCGGCACCTCGCCCCACTTGTCGTCGGGCACGCCGATGACCGCGCACTCGACGATGTCCGGGTGGGCGAGGAGCAGGTCCTCGATCTCGGCGGGGTAGATGTTCTCCCCACCGGAGATGATCATGTCCTTTATACGGTCGACGATGTACACGTAACCGTCCTCGTCGACCCGCGCCGCGTCCCCGCTGCGGAACCAGCCGTCCGCGAAGGAGGCGGCCGTCTCCTCGGGCAGCCCCCAGTAGCCGGGCATGACGTGCGGCCCGCGGACCACGACCTCACCGGTCTCGTCGATGTCGACGGGAGCCAGGTCCGGCCGTACCACCCGTACGTCGCTGAAGAAGTGCGACACCCCGGCCGAACCCGCCTTGCTCACCGCGTGTTCGGCGTCCAGGAACAGCGTCCCGGGAGACGCCTCCGTCATGCCGTAGCCCTGGAGGAAGGTCAGGCCCCGCTCCTGGTAGGCGGCGATCAGCGGCGACGGCACCGGGGAGCCGCCGCAGGTGAGGATCCGCAGGGAGGACAGGTCGGCGTCCTTCCAGCGGGGGTGCCGGGCGATCTGGTCGAACATCGTCGGCACGCCGAACATGAAGGTGATCCGGTGCCGTTCGACCAGGTCGAAGGTGGCGTCCGGGTCGAAGGCCTCGACCAGGACGCAGGTGCCGCCCTTGAGGAGGACCGGCAGGGTGAGCATGTTCAGGCCCGCCGTGTGGAACAACGGGGCGGAGACCAGGGCGCGTTCGTCGGCGAGCAGATCGTGGTCGATGAGGACGTTGATCGCGTTCCAGGTGAGGTTGCCGTGGGTGAGCATCGCGCCCTTGGGGCGGCCGGTGGTGCCCGAGGTGTACATGATGATGCAGGTGTCGTCGGCTCCGACCGGCTCGTCGATGGGCTCGTCCTTGGCCGAGCTCAGCGCCTCCTCGTATTCGGCGCCGACCTCGACGTACGTCCGCACGTCGGTGCTGCCCGGCAGTCCGGCGACCAGCCCCTGGAACGACGGGCCGTAGACGAGCGCCTTGGCACCGGAGTCGGCCAGCTGGTAGGCGATCTCCGGGCCGGCGAGGCGGGTGTTCAGCGGCACGAACACCGCGCCGAGGACGCCCGCCGCGAACAGCGTCTCCAGATAGGAGGGGTGGTTGGTGCCGAGGTAGGCGATGCGGTCGCCGCGGCGGATGCCTCGGGTGCGCAGGGCGTGGGCCAGGCGCGTGGTGCGTGTATGCAATGTGCGGTAGTCCGTCGACTGCTCACCGTGGACCAGGGCCGTGCGGTGGGGGGTCTTGCGGGCCCGGCGTGCGGGCCACGACCCCAGTCCCTCGTTGCGCATGGTGACGCCCCTTATGGTTTCGTCAGCCCGAGCAGGCGGGCGGCGTTCTCCTTGAGGATCTTCGGCCTGACCTCGTCCTTGATCGACAGCTTCGCGAAGTCCGCCATCCAGCGGTCGGGGGTGAGGACGGGGAAGTCGGAGCCGAAGAGCACCTTGTCCTTGAGCAGGGTGTTGGCGTACTGCACCAGCTGCGGCGGGAAGTACTTCGGCGACCAGCCGGACAGGTCGATGTGCACGCCCGGCTTGTGGGTGGCGACCGCCAGGGCCTCGTCCTGCCAGGGGAAGGACGGGTGCGCCAGGATGATCTTCAGATGCGGGAAGTCGGCGGCCACGTCGTCCACGTGCAGCGGGTTCGAGTACTTGAGCCGGATCCCGCCCCCGCCGGGCACGCCGGCACCGATGCCGGTCTGGCCGGTGTGGAAGAGGGCGATGGTGCCGGTCTCCTCGATCACCTCGTAGAGGTCGTACGCCACCGAGCGGTCGTTGGGGAAGAAGCCCTGGATGCTCGGGTGGAACTTGAAGCCCTTCACCCCGTACTCCTCGACCAGGCGCCGGGCCTGCTTCACGCCCGCCTTACCCCGGAACGGGTCGATGGACGCGAAGGGGATGAGGACGTCCGCGTTGGCCGCGGCGGCCTCGGCGACCTCCTCGTTGGGGACGGGGGCCGTGCCGGTCGCGGACTCGGCGTCCACCGTGAAGATCACGGCGGCCATCTTCCGCTCCCGGTAGTAGGCGGCGGTCTCCTCCAGGGTCGGCTTCCGCTTGCCCTCGACCTTGAAGTAGGCGGAGGAGGCGTCGTGCAGGTCGTCGTCCAGGGAGGAGTGGCCCTTGGAGGACACCTCCGCGTGGGTGTGGACGTCGATCGCGACGAGATCCTCGACATTGAGGGTCGTCATGGTCAGGCCTCCGGGAACTTGGGGGCCGGGATGCCGACCGTCTGGAGTTCGGCGCCGACCGACGTGGGGAAGGCGTCGGCCAGGGTCTCGGGGGTCCAGCCGCCGTCGGCGTAGGCCGCGCTGATCTCCTGCGGATGCGACCAGAGTGCCACCTTGTCGCCGCCGATGCCGATGGCCTGGCCGGTGATCGAGCGGGCGGCCTCGGAGGCGAGGAAGGGGACGAGGGCCGCACAGTCCTCGGGGGTGCCGAAGCCCTCGCCCTTGCGGAGGAAGGCCGGCAGCGGCTCGCCGTTCTTCATCGCCTCGATGTAGGGCGCGAAGGCGGGGATGGTCTCGGTCATCGCGGTGGCGGCGACCGGCACGATCGCGTTGACGGTGATGCCGGCGCGGCCGAGCTCCATGGACCAGGTGCGGGCCATCGCGGCGATGCCGGCCTTCGCGGCGGCGTAGTTCGTCTGCCCGAAGTTGCCGCGCTGTCCGGCCGGGGAGCCGACCAGGATCAGGGTGCCGCCCTCGCCCTGCTCGCGCATGCGCACGGCGGCGGCCCGGGCGCAGGTGAAGGTGCCCTTGAGGTGGGTGGTGACGACCGCGTCGAAGTCCTCGTCGGTCATCTTCCACAGGACCTTGTCGCGCAGGATGCCCGCGTTGGTGACCAGGATGTCGAGGCGCCCGAACTCCTCGACGGCACGGCCGACGAGCCGGTCGGCGGCCTCGGTCGTGCCGACCGGGACGACCTCGGCGACGGCGGTGCCGCCCGCCGCGGTGATGGACTTCACGGCCTGCTCGGCCACGGCCTCGTCGACGTCGTTGATCACCACGGACGCGCCATGGGCGGCCAGGGCGTGGGCGTAGGCGAGGCCGAGGCCCCGGCCGCTGCCGGTGACGACGGCGGCCTTGCCGGTGAGATCGATGCTGGGCACGGGCGGGTCCCTTCACAACATGACACGGGTGATGCGGCCGCGGCTGTGCGGCGTCGAGATCGAAGCTAAGAGCAATAATTGGCGACGTCAATAGTTGTTGCCGCCCGTCCGGTGCGTCAGACTGGCCCCAGCACCGATCCGGACACCACGCATCCACCGCTCAGCACGTCGAACCGCCCCGCCCGGGGCCTCTCCCAGGGAGCCCGCCATCGCCCGCCAGCCACACGCCCCCGACCACGCCGCAGGCCCCGCCCCGATCGACGCCGACGAGCCGTGGATGCGCGGGCTGCACGCGGACACCGGCTATCTGCTGTACCGGCTGGGCCTGCGCTCCGGGCAACTGTTCAACGGCTTCCTCCAGGAGTCCGGCCTGCGCCTGCGCCACTACGCGCTGCTCCGCTTCCTCGCCACATCCGGGGGTGCGCTCCAGCGCGAGCTGAGCACGACCCTCGGCTACGACCCGAGCGCGATCGTCGGCCTGGTCGACGACCTGGAGAAGCTTGGCTTCGCCGAGCGGCGCCCCTCCCCGGACGACCGCCGCAGCCGCATCGTCGTGCTCACCGAGGGGGGCCGCGGCTTCCTGCGCGACACCGACGAGGCCGGCCTGCGCGTGACCAACGAACTCCTCGGCCCGCTAAACCCGGCCGAACGGGACGCGCTGCACACGCTGCTGCTGCGGATCGCGGAGGACGGACTCAGCTGAATGTTGTGCAACTGATTGACGGCCGCACGATTGATGCCTAACTTCACCGGGGTCGCACCGGTGAAGTCCCCCACCGGTGACACCCCCACGGCATCGGCACCAGGGAGCTCATCGTGCAGCCACCCCGCACGTCCGCCCGTCAACCATCCCCGGATCAGCGGCAGTTGCGCCGCGTCGCCCTGTCCGGCCTGCTCGGCACGGCAGTGGAGTTCTACGACTTCCTCGTCTACGGCACGGTCGCCGCACTGGTCTTCGGCGACCTGTTCTTCCCCGGCGCCGACCCCGCGGTCGGCACCATCGCGGCCTTCGGCACCTTCGCCGCGGGCTATGTGGCCCGCCCGCTCGGCGGCATCATTTTCGGCCACTTCGGCGACCGCCTCGGCCGCAAGTCGATGATGCTGCTGACCATGGCCCTGATGGGCTGCGGCAGTTTCCTGATCGGCGTGCTGCCGACCTACGACATGATCGGCGTCTGGGCCCCCGTCCTCCTCGTCACCCTGCGCGTCGTGCAGGGTCTCGCGATCGGCGGCGAGTGGGGCGGCGCGACCCTGATGGTCGTCGAGCACGCCGAGCGCGTGCAGGGCTCCCGGCGCGGCCTGTGGTCCAGCTTCACTCAGCTCGGCGCCCCGCTCGGCTCCGTGCTCTCGGCCGGCGTGGTCACGCTGGTCTCCGCCCTCCCCGACGACGACTTCCGCTCCTGGGGCTGGCGGGTGCCGTTCCTGCTGAGCATCCTGCTGCTGGCCGTCGGCATGTTCGTCCGCCTCAAGGTCGCCGAGAGCCCGCTGTTCGCCGAGGTGAAGCGCGAGCCGTCGGCGAAACCCCCGGTCGTGGAGGTGCTGCGGCGACCGAAGCCGGTCCTGCTGGCCGCCTGTGTCGGCATCGGCGCGTTCACCGCCCAGTCGCTGCTGACGGGATTCATGATTTCGTATGCGGTCGACCACGGGTACAGCCGCCCGCAGGTGCTCACCGCCGTGACCGTCGCCTCCTGTGTCGCCCTGCTGGGGCTGCCCGCCGCGTCCGCGCTGTCCGACCGGGTCGGCCGCCGCCCGGTGGTCCTGGCCGGCGCCGTCACCTCGGCCGCCCTCGCCTTCCCGGTACTGGCGCTGGTCGACTCCGGCTCCCCCGGGCTGCTGATCCTCGCCCTCGTCCTCGGCCACGGCATCGCCCAGTCCACGATGTACGGCCCGCTCGGCGCCCTGCTCACCGAGATGTTCGGCACCCGCGTCCGCTACACCGGCGCCTCCCTCGGCTACCAGGCGGCCACCCTGGTCGGCGCCGGGTTCTCGCCGCTGATCGCGAGCAGCCTGCTGGCCTCGAACGGCGGCGGCAGCACGCCCGTCTCGCTGCTGCTGTGCGGCGGCGCGGCGATCACCGCGCTCACCGTCTGGCGGATGCGCGAGACCCACACCGACACCCTCGACCCGTCCCCGTCCCGCACCACCACCCCCACACCGGAAGGTGCCCCCCGATGAGAACCCGCACCCCCATCGCCTTACTGACCCTCGCCCTGTGCGCGACGACCGCCCTGCCCGCGCAGGCGCAGACCCCGACGGACACCCACATCGAAGGCCGACTCCCTTCGGGCGCGGCCTACTTGATGGACGTACCCGCCGACTGGAACGGCACGGTCCTCCTCTTCAGCCACGGCTACCGCCCCGCCGGCTCGCCCAACCCCGGCCAGAACTCGCCCGATTCGGACTCCGGCGGGCCCACGACCGCCCACCTCCTGGCCGAGGGCTACGCCCTCATCGGCTCCTCGTACGCGACGAACGGCTGGGCCGTCACCGACGCGGTGCCCGACCAGCTCGCCACGCTGGACCTGTTCACGCAGAAGTTCGGACCGGCCCGGCGGACAATCGCCTGGGGCAGGTCCTACGGCGGCCTCGTGACGACGGCCCTGGCCGAGCGGCACGCCGACCGCTTCGACGGATCGCTGTCGATGTGCGGGCTCGTGCAGGGCGGCGTCGCCAACTGGAACAGCACCCTGGATCCGGTGTTCGCGCTGAAGACCCTGCTCGCGCCGGACGCCGACATCCCGCTCGCCGGGTTCGCCGACCAGGCGTCCGCGGTCGAGGCGTCGAAGGCCCTCACCGCGAAGGTGGCCTCGGCCCAGCAGACGCCGGCGGGCCGCGCCCGGATCGCCCTGGCCGCCGCCCTGCACAACATCCCCGGCCACAACGACCCCGCACAGACCAAGCCCGGCCCGGCCGACTGGGACGGGCAGCAGGCCAACCAGTACGCGGCCGTCACCGGTCTCCTGACCAGGCCCGCCTTCGCCTGGCGGCAGGAGGCGGAGAGTCGCGCCGGCGGCAACCCGTCCTGGAACACCGGCGTCGACTACACCGCCATGCTCGGGCGCTCCCCGCTGTACAAGGAGGTGACGGAACTCTACAAGGAGGCGGGCGTGTCGCTGCGGAACGACCTCACGGCCCTCGCCCGCTCGCCGCGCGTCTCCGCCGACCCCGCCGCCGTACGCTGGATGCGACAGACCAGCAGCTTCACGGGCCGGCTCACCGATCCCCAGCTGAACATCCACACCACCGGCGACGCGCTGATCCCCGTACAGTCCGAGAGCGCCTACCGGCGGGCCGCCACCGCCGCCGGCGCGGGCCCGCTGCTCAGCCAGGCCTACGTCGACGGCCCCGGCCACTGCACCTTCACCACCGGCGAGATGGTCGGCGCCCTGCACACCCTGGAGCACCGACTGGACACCGGCCGCTGGGACACCTCGCCCGCCACCCTCAACTCCCGCGCCCAGCAGGAGGATCCGACCACCCCGGGCCGTTACCTCGCGTACCGGCCGACCGCCTACCCCCGCCCCTACGACCTCGCCCATCCCGGAGACGCCCGGCCATGACCACCCGCTCCGCGCCCGACCGGCTGCTGTCCGTCCTCGCCGCGTTCGACCACGAACACCCGGCGCTGAGCCTGACGGACATCAGCCGGCGGGCCGGGCTGACCCTGACCACCGCGCACCGGCTCGTCGGCGCGCTGACCGCGTGGGGCGCCCTGGAGCGCGACGAGTCCGGCACGTACCACGTCGGCCTGCGCCTGTGGGAGGTCGCGGCGCTCGCACCCCGCGCCCTCGCACTGCGGCAGGTCGCGCTGCCGTACCTGGAGGACCTGTACGAAGCCACGCACGAGAACGTGCAGTTGGCGGTGCGCGACGGGTCCGAGGTCGTCTACATCGAGTGGATCTCGGGGCGCTCCGCGGTCGGCGTCCACATCCGCGTCGGAGCCCGCTGGCCCCTGCACGTCACCGGCGTCGGCCTCGCCCTGCTGGCGTACGGCGATCCGGACCTCCAGGAGGAGTACTGCGCCCGCCCGCTCGCCGCCTACACCCCGTACACGATCACCGACCCGAACCGGCTGCGCCGCGTCCTGGCCGAAGTACGCCGCTCGGGCGTCGCGGTGAGCGACCGCCAGGTCACCGAGGACGCCCTCTCGGTGGCCGCGCCGGTACGCGGGCCGGACGGGACACTGGTCGCGGCCGTGTCGGTCGTCGTCCCCCAGGAGGGTGCTCAGGTACCGGCCCTGATCCCGGCGGTGCGGCTGGCGGCGCGGGGGATATCGCGGGCGCTGGGGTGGCAGCCGGAGGGGAGCCGGCCGTAGGCGGTGTCACCGGTCCCGAGGCCCGCCCGGGACTGGTCGGCTGGTCGGCTGGTCGGCAACTGCTCTCCGAGGTGACGACGCACACCTGACGCGCTCCGACGCCCGTATGCGATCTTCAGCGGAATCTCAGACAGCCGTCCGCCCTTTCACAGGGTCGTCCAAGGTACGAGGCGCACGATGCACCCGCAAAGGTGGATATCTCAGGAAGGTGTGCCGTGGGCGTCCCGCACATGTCGAACCGGTCCGAGCGGCAGTCGCGGGGGTGGTCCCGGCGCGGGCTGCTCGGCGTGCTCGGAGCGGTGCCCGCCGCGGCCGTCCTGACCGGGTGCGGTGGCGGCTCGGCAGACGCCTCGGAGGCAGCGACGGCGACGGCCTCCGCGCAAGCCGCCACGAAGAGGGCGGTCATCGCCGTCACCCCCGCCGTCGGCACCAAGAAGGCCGACTTCACCAGCCCCGTCGAGGTGACCGTGACCGACGGCGCGCTCTCCGCCGTGCGGGTCACCGGCAACTACGGCGCCGCGCTGACCGGCGCCTTCGACGAATCCCGGACGAGAAGGCCGGCCGCGCGCTTTAGCACATTCATGTCTTCATCGGGTTAACTCACCTGGGGCAGAAGGACTTTCACTGTTACACCTCTTGACGGCCGGAGTGGCCGGGAGCACATTGGGCGCACTTTGAGAGCGCTCTCAGAGCAGTCTCAGGGCGGTCTCCAAGTGTCTTCACGGCACCCGCGCACTCCCTTCCGTACCCGAGAGGCACCCCCATGAGTGATTCCTCCGGCATACCCCGCAGACGGCGCCCGTTCCGGCGGGCGGTCGTCGCCGTCGTCAGCACGCTGGGCCTCGCGGCGGCCGCGGCCACGGTCGCCTCCCCGTCCGCGAACGCCGACGCGCCCACGCCCCCCTCAGGCTGGTCGCAGGTCTTCCTCGACGACTTCACCGGTGCCGCGGGCACCGGCGTCAACACCTCCAACTGGCAGTACGCGACCGGCACTTCGTATCCGGGCGGCCCCGCCAACTGGGGCACCGGCGAGGTCGAGACGATGACGAACAGCACCAGCAACGTCTCGCTCGACGGCAACGGCAACCTGCGCATCACCCCGCTGCGCAACGCGGCCGGCAACTGGACCTCGGGCCGCATCGAGACCAACCGCACCGACTTCCAGCCCCCGTCGGGCGGCAAGCTGCGCGTCGAGGCCCGCATCCAGATGCCGAACGTCACCGGCACCGCCGCGGAGGGCTACTGGCCCGCGTTCTGGATGCTGGGCGCGCCCTACCGGGGCAACTACCAGAACTGGCCGAGCGTCGGCGAGCTGGACATCATGGAGAACGTCCAGGGCCGCAACACCGTGTGGGCGACGATGCACTGCGGCACCAACCCGGGCGGCCCGTGCAACGAGACCACTGGCCTCGGCGGCTCGACCGCGTGTCCGGGCACCACCTGCCAGTCCGGCTTCCACACCTACACCATGGAGTGGGACCGCTCGGCGAGCCCGGAAGCCATCCGCTTCTCCGTCGACGGCGTCAACTTCCATACGGTCAACGCCAACCAGGTCGACGCGACGACCTGGTCCAACGCCACCAACCACGGCTTCTTCATCATCCTGAACGTGGCGATGGGCGGGGCCTTCCCCGACGCGTTCGGCGGCGGCCTGGACGGCGACACCCGCTCCGGCGTCCCCATGGTCGTGGACTACGTCCAGGTGCTGTCGGCCGCCGACGGCGGTTCCACCACTCCCCCGCCGGCCGGCAACCGTGACGCCTACGGCACCATCCAGGCCGAGTCCTTCGACAGCCAGTCCGGCGCCGGCACCGAGACCACCTCCGACACCGGCGGCGGTCAGAACCTCGCCTCCCTCGCCAACGGCGACTGGGCGCTCTACCGGGGCGTCACCTTCGGCTCCGCGGCGGCCACCCAGTTCGTCGCCCGGGTGGCCGGCGGCGCGGGGAGCGGCGTCAGCGGTCTGGTCGAGGTCCGCCTGGACAGCCGTACCAGCGCACCCGTCGGCAGCTTCTCGCTGGCCAACACGGGTGGTTGGCAGTCCTGGCGGACGGTCCCGGCCAACATGAGTTCGGTCACCGGCACCCACGACGTCTACCTCACCTTCACGAGCGGCCAGCCGGCGGACTTCGTGAACGTGAACTGGTTCACCTTCGGCCGCTGACCCGCGGCCCGCTTCCCCCAACGGGGCTCCACGCGCGCGTGGAGCCCCGTTGTCGTGCCGGAAGTGCCGGAAGTGCGGATGTGCCGCACGCGCGCCCGACGGGTCAGCGCAACTCCGCCCGGAACGCCGCCGGTGTCATCTCCGTGTGCTGGTGGAAGAACTTGGAGAAGTTCGCCGCGTCCGGAAAACCGACCGCCGCCCCGACCCGGCCGATCGGCAGGTCCGTGTGGGCCAGCAGCCGCTTGGCCTCCAGGATCACGCGCTTGTCGATGAAGCCCTTGGGGGTCTGGCCGGTGGCGGCGCGGACCGCGCGGACCAGGGTGCGGCGGGAGTAGCCGAGGGTGTCGGCGTAGGCGCTGACGCTGTGGTTGGTGGCGAAGCCCTTCTCGACGGCGTCCCGGAAGAGGGTGAAGGTGGTGTCCGACTGGTGTCTGGCCGCCTCCGCCGAGCTCGCCGCCAGGTGGGCGAGGCGGAGCAGGAACGCCGTGAGCGAGTGGCGCAGCACCGAGGTGTGCAGGCTCAGCGGGAGGGTGCCGGAGTCCTCGTACTCGCGCTGGAGCTGGGCGAGGGCGGCCCGGAGCGCGGCGAGCTGGAGCTCGTCGGGGTGCAGCAGGGGCGGCAGGTCGTAGCGGTACAGCCCGGTGGCCTCGACGACCGCGCGGGGCAGGAAGCCGGGCTGCATGGTCAGGACGGTTCCGCGGTACTCGCAGGTCGACGAGAAGCGGTGGACCTGCCCGGGGCGGATCCACAGCAGGTCGCCGGCCGTCGCCTCGTACTCGGCGAAGTCGATCATGTGGCGTACGGGACCGCCGCCGAAGAGCATCACCACGTGGAAGTCGATGCGGTGCACGCGTTCCAGCGGCGCGTCCGCGTGCCAGGTGCGGCCGGTGCCCATCGGGCCGACCTGCATGCCGACACCGCCGACGCTCAGTTCGACCGGGAAGGGGAACGTTCTGATCCCGTCCATTCCGCCGTCGCTGTCTCCGCCTTGGATGTCTCCGCCTTGCATGGTTCTGTCCGCCATGTCCTTCTCGCGCCGCCTCGGTCGCAGACTCTGCCGCCCTGTGCCGCCTGGGGGCGTGTCCCACTTTCACCACAGGCTGACACACCGCGACCTTCCCCCGTAAAAGTCAGACTTTTAAGTTTGAACGCGTCAGACCAGCTACTTCGCTCCGATCGAGGACTTCTTGAAGATGAGCACGCAGACACCGGACAGCTTGGAATGGACCGAACTCGACCGGCGTGCCGTCGACACCGCCCGTGTTCTTGCGGCCGATGCCGTGCAGCGGGTCGGGAACGGGCACCCGGGCACCGCGATGAGCCTGGCCCCGGCGGCGTACACGATCTTTCAGAAGGTGATGCGTCACGATCCGGCCGACCCGGAGTGGACGGGCCGTGACCGCTTCGTTCTGTCCCCCGGGCACACCTCGCTCACCCTCTACACGCAGCTCTTCCTCTCCGGGTACGAGCTGGAGCTGGACGACCTGAAGGCGTTCAGGACCCACGGTTCGAAGACGCCCGGCCACCCCGAGTACGGTCACACGGCCGGCGTCGAGACCACCACCGGTCCGCTCGGGCAGGGTGTCGCCAACGCGGTGGGCATGGCGATGGCCGCCCGCTACGAGCGCGGCCTGTTCGACCCGGAGGCGCCGGAGGGCGAGTCGCCCTTCGACCACACCATCTGGGCGATCGTCTCCGACGGCGACCTGGAGGAGGGCATCTCCGCCGAGGCCTCCTCCCTGGCCGGCCACCAGAAGCTCGGCAACCTGGTCTTCGTCTACGACGACAACCACATCTCCATCGAGGGCGACACGGCGACCGCGTTCTCCGAGGACGTGCTGAAGCGGTACGAGGCGTACGGCTGGCACGTGCAGCGGATCGAGCCCGGCACCGACGGCGACATCGACGTGCACGCCCTGTACGCGGCCCTCACGTCCGCCAAGGCCGAGACCGGGCGGCCCTCGATCATCGCGATGCGCACGATCATCGCCTGGCCCGCGCCGAACGCGCGGAACACCGAGGCCGCGCACGGCTCCGCGCTCGGCGAGGACGAGGTCGCCGCCACCAAGCGGGTCCTGGGCTTCGACGCGTCGCGCTCCTTCGAGGTGGCGGACGAGGTGCTCGCCCACGCCCGCCGGGCCCTGGACCGGGGCGCCGAGGCGCACGCGGCCTGGGACAAGCGGATCGGCAAGTGGCGCGGCGCCAACCCCGAGCGCGCCAGGCTCTTCGACCGGGTCGTGGCGGGTCAGCTGCCCGAGGGCTGGGAGGACGCCCTGCCGGTCTTCGAGGAGGGCAGGTCCGTCGCGACCCGCGCCGCCTCCGGCAAGGTGCTGCAGTCGCTCGGCGCGGTGCTCCCCGAGCTGTGGGGCGGCTCCGCCGACCTGGCCGGCTCGAACAACACCACCATCGACAAGACGAGCTCCTTCCTGCCGAAGGGCAATCCGCTGCCGGAGGCCGACCCGTACGGCCGCACGATCCACTTCGGCATCCGCGAGCACTCCATGGCCGCGGAGATGAACGGCATCGCCCTGCACGGCAACACCCGTGTCTACGGCGGCACCTTCCTGGTGTTCTCCGACTACATGCGCAACGCCGTCCGCCTCTCCGCGCTGATGCAGCTGCCCGTGACGTACGTCTGGACGCACGACTCCATCGGCCTCGGCGAGGACGGCCCCACCCACCAGCCGGTGGAGCACCTCGCGTCCCTGCGCGCCATCCCGGGCCTGAACATCGTCCGGCCCGCCGACGCCAACGAGACCGCGATCGCCTGGGCCGAGATCCTCAAGCGGCACGCCGTCAACCCGGCCCCGCACGGCCTCGCCCTCACCCGCCAGGGCGTGCCGACGTACGCGCCGAACCCGGATGCGGCTCGTGGCGGTTACGTACTGAAGGAATCCTCCACCGGGACCCCGGACGTCGTCCTGATCGCCACCGGCTCCGAGGTGCAGCTCGCCGTCGCCGCGCGGGAGCAGCTGGAGGCCGAGGGGGTCGGCACCCGGGTGGTGTCGATGCCGTCCGTGGAGTGGTTCGAGGAGCAGCCGCGGGAGTACCGCGAGAGCGTGCTTCCGCCGTCGGTGAAGGCCCGCGTTGCGGTCGAGGCCGGGATCGGTCTGACGTGGTACCGGTTCGTGGGTGACGCAGGACGCATCGTCTCCCTCGAGCACTTCGGCGCTTCCGCCGACGCCAAGATCCTGTTCGCCGAGTACGGCTTCACCGCCGAGAACGTCGCCGCCGCCGCCAGGGCTGTACTTAATTCAACGACGGGCCTCGCTGCCGCCCGCGGTTGATCCGATCGCCAGAAAGAAGATGATCAAAGTGACCGAAGGAACCGCGCCCGCGGGAGCACTCAAGCGCCTGTCCGACGAGGGCGTCTCCATCTGGCTGGACGACTTGTCGCGCAGGCGGATCGAATCCGGCAACCTCGCCGAACTCGTCGAGACGAAGCACGTGGTGGGCGTCACCACGAATCCGTCCATCTTCCAGGCCGCCATCGGCTCGGGAGAGGGCTACGAGGAGCAGCTGGGCGACCTCGCCGTGCGGGGCGTCACGGTGGACGAGGCCGTCCGCATGATGACGACCGCCGACGTGCGTGCAGCCGCCGATATCCTGCATTCTGTATACACATCTAGCGGCGGTCGTGACGGCCGGGTCTCCATCGAGGTCGACCCGCGGCTCGCCCACGACACGACGGCGACCATCGCCGAGGCCAGGCAGCTCTCCTGGCTGGTGGACCGCCCGAACGTCATGATCAAGATCCCGGCGACCAAGGCGGGCCTGCCGGCCATCACCGAGGTCATCGGCGCCGGCATCAGCGTCAACGTCACGCTGATCTTCTCCCTGGAGCGCTACCGCGAGGTCATGGACGCCTACCTCGCGGGCTTGGAGAAGGCCCAGGCGAAGGGCCTGGACCTCTCCCGGATCCACTCCGTCGCCTCCTTCTTCGTCTCCCGGGTCGACTCCGAGATCGACAAGCGGCTGACGGTCCTCGGCACGGACGAGGCCCTCGCCCTGAAGGGGAAGGCGGCGCTGGCGAACGCCCGGCTCGCCTACGAGGCGTACGAGAGCGCCTTCGCCGGTGAGCGCTGGACGGCTCTGGCCGGCGCCAAGGCCAACAAGCAGCGCCCGCTGTGGGCGTCGACCGGTGTGAAGGATCCTGCATACAAGGACACGCTGTACGTCGACGATCTGGTCGCGCCGGGCACGGTCAACACGATGCCCGAGGCCACGCTGAACGCCACCGCCGACCGCGGCCGGATCACCGGCGACACCGTCACCGGCGGCTACGCGCAGGCCCGCGCCGACCTGGCCGCGGTGGAGAAGCTCGGGATCTCCTACGACGAGGTCGTGCAGCAGCTGGAGGACGAGGGCGTCGCCAAGTTCGCGGTGGCCTGGCAGGACCTGCTGGACGCCGTGACGAAGTCTCTGAACAGCAAGGGAGTTGACGGGGAATGAGCGAGGAGCTTCCCGAAACGACGGCTCCGGAAACAGCGGAGACCGAGGAGACCGGGCCGGAGGCGACCAAGCCGGAGGCGACCCTCCCGGTCGTCCCGGTCCTCCCCGCGGCCGACTGGTCCAACCCGCTGCGCCATCCGCAGGACCGGCGCCTGCCCCGGATCGCGGGCCCGTCCGGTCTCGTCATCTTCGGTGTCACCGGCGACCTGTCCCGCAAGAAGCTGATGCCGGCCGTCTACGACCTGGCCAACCGCGGCATGCTCCCGCCGGGCTTCTCGCTGGTCGGCTTCGCCCGGCGCGACTGGGAGGACCAGGACTTCGCGCAGGTCGTGCACGACTCGGTGCGCGAGCACGCCCGGACCCCGTTCCGCGAGGAGGTCTGGCAGCAGCTCGCCGAGGGCATGCGGTTCATTCCGGGCGACTTCGACGACGACACGGCGTTCAAGCAACTACGCTCCGCCGTCGACGAGTTGGACGCCTCGCGCGGGACCGGCGGCAACTACGCCTTCTATCTCTCCGTACCGCCGAAGTTCTTCCCGAAGGTCGTGCGGCAGCTGAAGAAGCACGGTCTGGCGAACGCCCCCGAGGGCTCCTGGCGGCGCGCGGTCATCGAGAAGCCGTTCGGGCGGGACCTGAAGAGCGCGCGGGAGCTGAACGCGCTCGTGCACGACGTGTTCGAGCCGGACCAGGTCTTCCGCATCGACCACTACCTCGGCAAGGAGACCGTCCAGAACATCCTGGCGCTCCGCTTCGCCAACCAGATGTACGAGCCGATCTGGAACCGGTCGTACGTCGACCACGTACAGATCACGATGGCCGAGGACATCGGCATCGGCGGCCGGGCCGGCTACTACGACGGCATCGGCGCCGCCCGTGACGTCATCCAGAACCACCTCCTGCAGCTGATGGCGCTGACCGCCATGGAGGAGCCGGCGGCCTTCGACGCCGAGTCGCTGCTCATGGAGAAGCTGAAGGTGCTCAAGGCCGTGAAGCTGCCGGAGGACATCGGCGCCCACACGGTGCGCGGGCAGTACGCGCAGGCCTGGCAGGGCGGCGAGCGGGTGCGCGGCTACCTGGACGAGGACGGCACCGACCCGTCCTCCACGACGGACACCTACGCCGCGATCAAGCTGAACGTCGACAACCGCAGGTGGGCGGGCGTCCCCTTCTACCTGCGCACCGGCAAGCGCCTCGGCCGCCGCGTCACCGAGATCGCGGTGGTCTTCCAGCGGGCCCCGCACTCGCCCTTCGACTCCACTGCCACCGAGGAGCTGGGCCAGAACGCGATCGTCATCCGCGTCCAGCCCGACGAGGGCATGACGGTCCGGTTCGGGTCGAAGGTGCCCGGCACCTCGATGGAGATCCGGGACGTCACGATGGACTTCGCGTACGGCGAGTCGTTCACGGAGTCCAGCCCGGAGGCGTACGAGCGGCTCATCCTGGATGTCCTCCTGGGAGACGCCAACCTGTTCCCCCGTCACCAGGAAGTGGAAGAGTCCTGGAAGATCCTCGACCCGATCGAGGAGCACTGGGCGAACCACGGCAGGCCGGCGCAGTACGCGTCGGGCAGCTGGGGACCCGAGGAAGCCGACGAGATGCTCGCACGAGACGGACGGAGCTGGCGCAGGCCATGAAGATCGACCTGACCGACACCACGGCAAGCAAGATCAACAAGGCGTTGGTGCAGGGTCGCCGCGCCATCGGCACCCCTGCCGTGGGCATGGTCCTGACGATGGTGATCGTCACGGACGAGGAGAACGCCTACGACGCGATCAAGGCGGCCGAGGAGGCCTCGCACGAGCACCCCTCGCGCACCCTGGTCGTCATCAAGCGGCACGCCCGCACCCCGCGCGACCGCACCAACTCCCACCTCGACGCCGAGGTGCGGGTGGGCGCCGACGCGGGCACCGGCGAGACGGTCATCCTCAGGACGTACGGCGAGGTGTCCGACCACGCCGACTCCGTCGTGCTGCCGCTGCTGCTGCCGGACGCGCCGGTCGTGGTGTGGTGGCCGGTGGACGCGCCGGAGAACCCGGCGAAGGACCCGCTGGGCGCGCTCGCCCAGCGCCGGATCACCGACCTGTACGCGGTGGAGAACCCGCTCCAGGTGCTGGACTCCCGGATCCGCACCTACGCGCCCGGCGACACCGACCTCGCCTGGACCCGGCTCACCCCGTGGCGTTCGATGCTGGCCGCGGCCCTGGACCAGGCCCGCGTGAAGGTGATCTCGGCGGCCGTGGAGGCCGAGGAGGAGAACCCCGCGGCCGAGCTGCTGGCCCGCTGGCTGGAGGCCCGCCTCGGCGTCACGGTCGACCGGGTCGTCACCGCCGGACCGGTGGTCACGGCCGTGCGCCTGGGCACCGAGAACGGCGAGATCGTCATCGACCGCCCCGAGGGCCCGCTGGCCACGCTGTCCCTGCCGGGGCAGCCCTCGCGCACCCTCGCGCTGAAGGTCCGCACCACCTCCGAACTCATCGCCGAGGAGCTCAGGCGCCTCGACGCGGACGAGATGTACGCCGTCGCCCTGCGGGGCGAGGCCACCGAGGAGATCCCCGCACATGTCTGACTCCCCCGCCGGCTCCCCTGCCGGCTCCCCCAGCCTCACCCGGCGACCCCAGTGGGCGGCCCTGGAGGACCACCGCGCCCAGTGGCACCCGCAGCTGCGTGAGCTGTTCGCGACGGACCCCGGGCGCGCGGAACGGTACGTCGTGCGCGTCGGCGACCTGCGCATCGACTACTCCAAGCACCTGATCACCGACGAGACCCTCGCCCTGCTCCAGGAACTCGCCGCCGCCACCGACGTGTTCGGGCTGCGCGACGCCATGGTCGACGGTGAGCGGATCAACATCACCGAGGACCGCGCCGTCATGCACACCGCGCTGCGGGCGCCCGCGAACGCGGTGATCGAGGTCGACGGCGAGAACGTCGTCCCCAAGGTCCACGCGGTCCTCGACCAGATGACCTCCTTCGCCAACCGGGTGCGCTCCGGCGAGTGGACCGGCCACACCGGCAGGCGGATCAGGAACGTCGTCAACATCGGCATCGGCGGCTCGGACCTGGGCCCGGCGATGGCGTACGAGGCCCTGCGGGCGTACACCGCACGGGACCTGACCTTCCGCTTCGTGTCGAACGTGGACGGTGCCGACCTCCACGAGGCCGTCCGCGACCTGGATCCGGCCGAGACCCTGTTCATCGTCGCGTCCAAGACGTTCACCACCATCGAGACCATCACCAACGCCACTTCGGCCCGCTCCTGGCTGCTGCACGGCCCCGGCGGCCTCGGCGAGGACAAGGCCGTCGCGAAGCACTTCGTCGCCCTGTCGACGAACGCGGAGAAGGTCACCGAGTTCGGCATCGACCCGGACAACATGTTCCAGTTCTGGGACTGGGTCGGCGGCCGCTACTCGTTCGACTCGGCGATCGGCCTGTCGCTGATGATCGCCATCGGCCCGGACCACTTCCTGGAGATGCTCGACGGTTTCCGGATCGTCGACGAGCACTTCCGCAACGAGCCCGCCGAGGACAACGCCCCGCTGATCCTGGGCCTGTTGGGCGTCTGGTACGGCAACTTCTTCGACGCCCAGTCGCACGCGGTCCTGCCGTACAGCCACTATCTGTCGAAGTTCACCGCGTACCTGCAGCAGCTCGACATGGAGTCCAACGGCAAGTCGGTGGACCGTGACGGCAACCCGGTGGAGTGGCAGACCGGCCCCGTGGTGTGGGGCACGCCCGGCACCAACGGGCAGCACGCCTACTACCAGTTGATCCACCAGGGCACCAAGCTCATCCCGGCCGACCTGATCGGCTTCGCCCGCCCGGTGGGCGAGCTGAGCGACGAACTCAGGGCGCAGCACGACCTGTTGATGGCCAACCTGTTCGCGCAGGGCCAGGCGCTCGCCTTCGGCAAGACCGCGGACGAGGTCCGCGCGGAGGGCGTGGCCGAACACCAGGTCGCGCACCGCACGTTCAAGGGCAACCACCCCACGACGACGATCCTGGCGAAGGAACTCACGCCGTCCGTCCTCGGCCAGCTGATCGCCCTCTACGAGCACAAGGTGTTCGTCCAGGGCGCGATCTGGAACATCGACTCCTTCGACCAGTGGGGCGTCGAGCTCGGCAAGGTCCTCGCCAAGCGCGTCGAGCCCGCCCTCACCGAAGGCGCCGACGTGCCCGGTCTCGACCCCTCCACCGCCGCCCTCGTGGCCACCTACCGTGAACTGAAGGAAGTGCACTGACATGGCAACGATGCAGTTGGGCCTCATCGGCCTCGGCAAGATGGGCGGCAACATGCGCGAGCGGATCCGCCGCGCCGGCCACACCGTCATCGGCTACGACCGCAACCCCGAACTCTCCGACGTGAGCGGCCTGGCCGAACTGGTCGACAAGCTCGAAGCCCCGCGCACGGTGTGGGTGATGGTCCCGGCCGGCGCCCCCACCCAGTCCGTCGTCGACGAGCTCGGCGACCTCCTCTCCCCCGGCGACACCGTCGTGGACGGCGGCAACTCCCGCTGGACCGACGACGAGCAGCACGCCGCCGAACTCGGCGCCAAGGGCATCGGCTTCGTCGACGCGGGCGTCTCCGGCGGGGTGTGGGGCCTGAAGAACGGCTACGCCCTGATGGTCGGCGGCGACAAGGAGCACGTCGACCGGCTGCGGCCGATCTTCGACGCCCTCAAGCCGGAAGGGCCGTCCGGATTCGTCCACGCGGGCAAGGTCGGCGCCGGGCACTTCTCCAAGATGGTCCACAACGGTATCGAGTACGCCATGATGCAGGCGTACGCCGAGGGCTGGGAGCTCCTGGAGGCGGTGGACTCGGTCACCGACGTGCGCGAGGTCTTCCGCTCCTGGCAGGAGGGCACCGTCATCCGCTCCTGGCTGCTCGATCTGGCCGTCAACGCCCTCGACGAGGACGAGCACCTGCACAAGCTGCGCGGGTACGCGGAGGACTCCGGCGAGGGCCGCTGGACCGTCGAGGCCGCCATCGACAACGCGGTGCCGCTGCCGGCGATCACGGCGTCGTTGTTCGCCCGGTTCGCGTCCCGCCAGGACGACTCCCCGCAGATGAAGATGGTCGCGGCACTGCGCAACCAGTTCGGCGGCCACGCCGTCGAGTCGGCGAAGGAGTAGTCCGGCCGTGGGGGATCTTCTTCTGGTCCGCCACGGTGAGACGGAGTGGAGCGTGTCGGGCCAGCACACCAGCTGGACCGACCTGCCCCTCACCCAGCACGGTGAGGAACAGGCCAAGTTGCTCGCTCCGCTCCTCTCGTCGCGGACCTTCGCTCTCACCCTGGCCAGCCCGTTCGGCCGCGCGATACGCACCGCCGAACTGGCGGGCCTCACCCGGGTCGTGTCCGACCCCGACCTGCACGAGTGGGACTACGGCGGCTACGAGGGCGTCACCACCGTGGACATCCACCGCACCCGGCCCGACTGGTATCTGTGGACCGACGGCGTGCCGCCCGGCCCGGACGGGCATCCCGGCGAGTCGCCCGCCGAGGTGGGACTGCGTGCCGACCGGGTGCTCGCCCGCGTGGACACCGCCCTGCCCGACGGCGACGTCATCCTCGTGGCGCACGCCCACTTCCTGCGGGTGCTGACGGCACGCCGGCTGGGACTGGATCCCGCGGACGGTCGACTGTTCCAACTGGCGACGGCGACATTCAGTCGACTGTCCACAGAACACGGTCGACCGGTGATCGCGGAGTGGAACACCAGGCCGTAGGCACGCCTACGCATCCGTACTCGCGTTCGCAGGACCGCGCCTGTCGACCGGCCAGGGCCGGTTGACAGGTCAGGGGGAGCCCGTCAGAGTCGCGGCTGATGGAGATCGACAACTTGACGCCGGCCGAACTGCGGCTGTGGCGGGCCTTCCCCCGGGGCGAGGCCGTGGACTTCCGCACCGCGGAGGACGAGGACACCGGGCAGGGTGCCGACTGGGGGCCCGAACGGACCGTCCGGGCGGCCGTGTTGCGGGCACTGCTGCTCAACGGACCGCAGGAGGACGGGGAGATACCCGCACTCAAACTGGCGGGCGCGCGCATCACCGGCCTGCTCAACCTGCAGTACGGCACGATCGACCAAGCCGTACGGCTGAGCCACTGCTCTTTCCAGGACGCCCCCGTCCTGTACGGGGCCCGGCTCCGCCAGCTGAACCTGAGCGGGTCCGTGCTGCCGGGGCTGACCGCCGCCACCCTGCACGTGGAGGGCGTCCTGCGGTTGACCGACTGCCGTCTGCGCGGGCCGGTGCGGCTCGGCGGAGCACAGATCTCCGGAGCGCTGTTCATGGACCGGGCGCAGATCACCGCGCCGGACAGCGCGGAACCGGCGCTCCAGCTCAACCACGTGACCATCGGCGACGACCTGTGGGCACCCGGCCTTCAAGTGGAGGGGGAATTCCGCCTCAACGGTGGCTCGGTCGCCGGCTCGGTCAACCTCACCGACGCACGGCTCAGCCGACCCGGGGAGGTCGCCCTGGACGCGCAGATCCTCGGTGTGGAGGGCGACTTGCACCTGCGGCGCGTGCACACGGCCGGCTGGATCGGCCTGCGCGGCGCCCGGGTCGGGGGCCGACTCGACCTGTCGTACGCCCGTCTGTCGAACCCGGGCGATGCCGCGCTGCGGGCCGGCAGCTGCACCATCGGGGAGCTCTGGCTGCGCAGGAGCCCGCCCATGGAGGGCTTTCTCAATCTCCGCCGCGCCCAGATCGACGTCCTGTTTCTGGAGCCGGAGGCGGTGCCGGACAGGGTGCTCCTCAACGGCCTCGTCTACACCACCCTCACCCCGCACGAGAGCGCAGAACGCCGCCTGCCCATGCTGAGCCGGGAGGGCGAGGGCTATCTGCCCCACACCTACGAGCAGTTGACGGCCGCCTACCTCCGCGTCGGCGACGACCACGCGGCTCGCGTCGTCCAGCTCGCCAAACTTCGCAGACACCGCCGTACCCTTCCCTGGTACGGCCGAGTCTGGGGCCATCTCCAGGAAGCGACCGTCGGCTACGGTTTCCGCCCCCTGCTCGCCGGCGTGTGGCTCCTCTCGCTCCTCGCGATCGGCTCGGTCGCGTACGCGCTGCACCACCCGCGCCCGCTGAAGCCGTCCGAGGCCCCCGACTTCAACCCGCTGTTCTACACGCTCGACCTGCTGCTGCCGGTGATCTCCTTCGGTCAGGAAGGCGCCTTCGCGCCGGAGGGCGGATACCAGACGCTGTCGTACGCCCTGGTGATCGCCGGCTGGATCCTGGCCACGACGGTCTTCGCCGGCGTGACCCGGACCGTCAGCCGCCAGTGAGCCGCCGCGCCGCGTGCTGGGCGGCCAGGCGGACGGGGGCGTTCTGGGCGCCGTAGCCGCGGTAGCCGCCGTCGCGCTGGACCAGTTCGAAGAAGACGCGGCCGATGGTGGGCGTGTAGCAGTGGCGGAACTCGCCGTGCGCGTCCCGGTCGTAGAGGATGCCGAGTTCGCGGTAGGTCTCCAGCTCGCCGTCGGCGAACTCGTACCGGGCCGCCAGGTCGTCGTAGTAGTTGGCGGGGATCGGCAGCAGCCGGCCGCCGGCCTCGGCGAAGCGGCGGGCCGCGGCGACGACGTCGTCGGTGGCCAGCGCGATGTGCTGGGCGTGGACGGTGTCGTCGGTGGGGGCCGCGCCGACGGTCAGGGCGATCCGGACGCTGCCGTCGTCGGTGGTGACGGCGCGGCTGCGCAGCAGCCCGTAGGGGTCGGCGACGTCGACGCTCTCCTGCGCGTGCAGGCCGAGCACGCTGCGGTGGAAGAGGGCCGCCTCGTCGAAGTGGTGCCAGGGCTGGGTGAGCGCGAGGTGGTCGATGCGGGCCGCGTGTCCGGGTGCCGGCGCCTGAGCGAGGTTCTCGAAGTCGGCCCGCCAGTTGGGGAGTTCGGGGCGGTCCGTCGCGCAGAAGAACAGCTCCGTGCCGTCGGGGGCGAGCACCGCGTCCAGTTGCGCGTCCTCCGGGGCGCGGCGGCGGGGCAGCACGGGGGCCAGCAGGGCCTCGGCGCGGCGGGCGGCGGCCCCCGGATCCGGTGACTCCAGCCCGATCGCGGCGAGCCCGGTGCCGTCACGGCGTACGGCGGTCCCGGTGTTGACCAGGAGTCGGGCCTCGCCCTGCTGCCACAGGTCGACGGGCTTGCTGCGGTGCCGTGCGGTGCGGGCGAAACCCAGCGCGCCGAGCACCGCCGAGAGCGGTTCGGCGTCGGGTGTCACCAGTTCGGCGAAGGCGATGCCCGTCGGGGCGACCGAGGCTGGCGGTGCGGCGATACCGACCGTCTCCTGGAGGACGAGGAGGGAACGCCGGGCGTCCACGGCGGTGGGACCGGCCTCGGCCTGGCGGAAGACGTCGTTGAAGATCTCCAGGGAGAGCGGACCGTCGTATCCCGTATGCAGAACACTGCGGACGAGCCCGGCGACGTCGAAGCCGCCCTGTCCCGGGAAGCAGCGGTAGTGGCGGCTCCACTGCAGGACGTCCATCGCGAGCAGCGGGGCGTCGGCCAGCTGGAGGAAGAAGATCTTCTCGCCGGGGATGTCCTCGATGGCCTTGGGGTCCGAACCCCGGGAGAGGATGTGGAAGCTGTCCAGGCAGGTGCCGAGCGCCGGGTGGCCGGCGGTCTCGACGATGTGCCAGGCGTGGTCGTAGGTGCTGACGTGCCGTCCCCAGGCGAGCGCCTCGTAGGCGACCCGGATGCCGAAGTCCTGCGCCAGGTCGGCCAGTCGGCCCAGCTGTTCGGCGGCGAGGGCGTCGTCGTCCACGGCGAGCGGGGAGACGCTGGAGCAGACGAGGACCGTGTCGGCGCCGAGCCTGTCCATCAGCTCGAACTTGTGCCGGGCGCGGCGCAGGTTGCGGGCGAACTCGTCCTCGGGCACGGCCTCGATGTCCCGCATCGGCTGGTAGAGGTCGATGGTGAGGCCGAGGTCGGCGCAGCGGGCGCGGATCTCCTCGGGGGTGAGAGGGCTGGCGAGCAGGTCGTTCTCGAAGATCTCCACGCCGTCGAAGCCGGCCCGGGAGGCGGCCGTGAGCTTCTCGGTGAGGGATCCGCTGAGGGAGACGGTGGCGATGGACGTACGCATGTCGGTACCTCTGCCTTTCGAGTCGCCCGGTACTACTTCGGTGCCGGTACGGCGCCGGCCAGCTCCGCGATGTCCGCGAGCATCCGCGCGCTGTCGGGTTCCCGGCCGGTGAACAGGCGGAACGCGTCCGCGGCCTGGAAAACGGCCATGCCGCCGCCGTCGAGCGTGGCGCAGCCGAGCGCGCGGGCGGTGCCCAGCAGCTCGGTCTCCAGGGGGCGGTAGACCACCTCGGCCACCCACAGGCCGGGGTGCAGGAGTGCGGCGGGGAAGGGCAGGCCGGGGTGGGCGGCCATGCCGGTGGGGGTGGCGTGGACCAGGCCGTCGGCCCGGGCGAGCAGCTCCGCCAGCCGGCCGGGAGTGGCGGCGAGCGCCCGCCCCTCGCCGAAGTGGCGGTTCAGGGAGTCGGCGAGGGCCGCCGCCCGCTCGGGCATCGCGTCCACGACCGTGACCCGCTCGGCGCCGAGGGTGAGCATGGCGTGCGCGACGGCCGCGCCCGCACCGCCCGCGCCCAGCTGCACGACCCGCTCCAGCGGTGCGTCGGGCAGACCGCGCGCGAAGGAGGCGGCGAAGCCGGTGACGTCGGTGTTGTGGCCGACGGCCCGGCCGTCCTCCTCGAAGACGACGGTGTTGACCGCGCCCAGCGCCTCGGCCTGCGGGGCGAGGGCGTCCAGGTGCCGGATGACCTGCTGCTTGCAGGGGTGCGTGATGTTGAGCCCGTCGAAGCCCAGCTCCCGGGCCGCCCGGACCAGGTCGCCCACCGCCTCGGGCGGGACCCCGAGGGTGTCGATGTCGATGAGCCGGTACACATAGCGCAGACCCTGACGGTCGGCCTCCCGCTCGTGCAGCGCGGGACTGAGCGAGGGCCCGATACCGGAACCGATCAGACCGACGAGATACGAGTCCTTGGGCACCACGCGGGACCTCCTGAGCGGCTCACTCGAACACTAATGTACGAACTAGTACGTTAGCTATATCAGCATCCCTGGTCCACGGGAAGCCCTCGGGCGAGGCCCGGGATCCTGCGCGGCGCCCCTCCTTCTACAATCTGCGGCACTGACCCGTAAGCCCGAAGGAAGTCGATGACCAGCGTCGAAGAACCGGCACGACCAGGCGGGCGCATCCGTGACGCCGTCCGCACCCAGGCCGAGATTCTCGACGTGGCGACCCAGGAGTTCGCCCGGGCAGGCTTCGCCGGGGCCCGCGTGGACGAGATCGCGGCCCGCACCCGCACCACCAAGCGGATGATCTACTACTACTTCGGCGGCAAGGAACAGCTGTTCACGGCCGTGCTCGAGCGGGCGTACGCCGTGATCCGCGAGGCCGAGCAGGGGCTCGACGTCGAACACCTGGACCCGGTCGCCGCCATCCGGCGCCTGGCGGAGGTCACCTTCGACCACCACGAGCAGCACCCCGACTTCATCCGCCTGGTGAGCATCGAGAACATCCACGAGGCCGTGCACATCGCCGCCTCCGAGAAGCTCGGCAAGATCAGCTCGCCGGCGCTCGACGTGATCCGCCGGATCCTGGAACAGGGGCAGAAGTCGGGGCTGTTCACGGCCGACGTGGACGCCGTCGACCTGCACGCGATGATCAGCGCGTTCTGCTTCTTCCGGGTCGCCAACCGGCACACCTTCGGCGCCCTGTTCGGCCGCGACCTGATCGATCCCGCCCAGCGCGAGCACTACCGCGCGATGCTCGGCGACATGGTGATCGCCTACCTGACGGCGGAGCGCGCCGCGGACTGAGGGCGGAGGGGAAGCGCCTGAACAGGAAGGTCCTTCCGTAGATCCTTCCGTACGGCCTCTTGACACGCGGGAAACGTCGGCGCAACATCCCACCCACCGCCACTAACTATCCAGTGGGTTAATTAGCCGAAGATCCGGCCCCTCTCCCCTCCGCTCACTCCGCCTATGGTGGGGTTCCCCCGAAGGAGCACGCCGTGTCCGTCCCCGTCGCCGCGCCCCCAGGCCAGCCGAAGAAAGCCGCCACTGCGGCCTGGATCGGCAGCGCCTTGGAGTACTACGACTTCTTCATCTACGGCAGCGCGGCCGCGCTGATCTTCCCCGAGGTCTTCTTCGACGAGTCCGACCCGGCCACCGCGACCCTGCTGTCGCTGGCCACGTTCGGCGTCGCGTACGCGGCCCGCCCGGTCGGCGCGCTCTTCCTCGGGCACTTCGGCGACAAGCTCGGCCGCAAGAAGATCATGGTCTTCACGCTGATCCTGATGGGCCTGTCGACGTTCCTCATCGGCTGTCTGCCCACCCGCGACCAGGTCGGCACCCTCGCCCCCGTCCTGCTCGTGCTGTGCCGTGTCCTGCAGGGCATCTCGGCGGCCGGTGAGCAGGCCAGCGCCAACTCCATGTCACTGGAGCACGCCCCGCCCGAGCGGCGCGGCTTCTTCACCAGCTTCACCCTCAGCGGCACCCAGGGCGGCCAGCTGCTCGCCACCCTGGTCTTCATCCCCGTCGCCGCGCTGCCCGACGACCAGCTGCTGTCCTGGGGCTGGCGGGTGCCGTTCTGGATGAGCGTCGCGGTCGCCGTCGTCGGCTTCGTCATCCGCCGCAAGCTGGACGAGACCCCGGCCTTCGCCCAGCAGACCGCCCAGGAGGGCGTCGTCAGGATGCCGCTGGCGATCCTGTTCCGCGAGCACTGGGCGGACGTCCTGCGGGTCGTCGCGGGCGCCCTCATCGCCTCGGTCAGCACGATCTTCACGGTGTGGGCGCTGTCGTACGCGACCAGCGACTCGGTCGGTATGAGCCGCTCCTCCATGCTGTGGGTGGGCGCGCTCGCCAACCTGGTGGCGCTCGCCGCGATCCCGCTGTGGGCCACCCTGTCGGACCGCATCGGCCGCCGCCCGGTCTTCCTGGTGGGAGCGGTCGGCAGCGCGGTGATGATGTTCCTGTACCTGTGGGCGATCTCCACGGGCTCCTACGCCCTGACCCTGATCCTCGGCATCGTCACCTTCGGCGTCGTCTACAGCGCCGCGAACGGGGTCTGGCCCTCCTTCTACGGCGAGATGTTCTCCACCCGCGTCCGGCTGTCCGGCATGGCCATCGGCACCCAGATCGGCTTCGCCGTGGCCGGTTTCGCGGTCACCTTCGCCGCGCAGATCGCGGGCCCGGACGGCGACGACTGGTCGGCGGTGGCCCTGTTCACCGCCGCCCTGTGCGTCCCGCCGGTCGTCGCCGCCCTCACGGCCCGCGAGACCCACAAGGTCCCGACCGAACAGCTCGGCGAGCGGTCGCCCCAGGGGGCGCGGCAGCCGGAGAAGGTGACCGCCTGATCCCGCCGTTTCCCCTGTGCCCCCGGAGCCTCGACGGGTTCCGGGGGCATGTCGTGTGCCGGGCGTGCTCCCATGCGCCCCGTTGACAGATGACGTCCTGGGCAAGAACATCGGCCGAACCAAGCAGAAAAGGACACCTCTGCGCGCGCTGCGACATCCCTGACCCCGAGGGGGAGAACCTCCGCGCGCACCGGCCGGTTTCAGGGGCGGCCGGTGCGCGCGGAGTAAGGCCGGATCACCCCTGAGAACTCCTCTTGGGAACCCCGTACGCCCGCTCCACCTTCAGCCGCAGCACCAGCCGGCGGTCGCGGACCATCGCGGCCCGGTAGTCCTCCCAGTCGGGGTGCTCGCCCAGGACGTCACGGTAGAGGCGGATGAGCTCCTCCACCGTCTCGTCGTACGGGTCCTTCGCCACGGGCGTGAGGTCGGCCGTGCCCTCGGCGACCGTGTACGCCCACCGGTCGGCGCTGGTCACGTGGTACGACGCCCTCGGATCGCGGCGCAGATTACGGGTCTTGGCGCGGTCGTCGGTGATCGAGACCCGGATGATCCGCTCGTCGGGGTAGTAGGCGTGGCTGACGTTCGACAGCTGGGGCCGCCCGTCGCGCTTGAGGGTCACCAGGACCCCGCCGTGGCTTTCGGAGAGCAGGTGCAGCAGCGCGTCCTGAGTCATGCCCGGATCAACCCGGCGGACCGCGCCGTGTATTCCGTCGTGGCCGTGGCGGCTGCGGCGGCCTGCGGGGCGCCGTTCGGTGCGTTCCCTCACAGCGATCGACGATCATGCTGATGCGGGGGACCGTTGAGCCGTTCCTGCGCGACGATGATGTCTGAGGTCGTCACGGCGGGGTATTTGCCGGACCACCTCGACGAACGCGACGGAGGAGAACGATGGCACTGCTGCGACAAGAGGTGGACCCGGGTGAGGTCGGGCTGGACGCCAAGGCGCTGGACCGCCTCGACCAGCACTTCGCCCACTACGTCGACGAGGGCCGCATGCCCGGCTACCTCGTGGCCGTCTCCCGCGGCGGACGCGTCGCCCACCTCACGACGCACGGCCGCCGCGACCTCGCGGCCGGGCTGCCCGTCGAGGCCGACACCCTGTGGCGGATCTACTCCATGACCAAACCGGTCACCGCGGTCGCCGCGCTGATCCTGGTGGAGGAGGGTCGCCTGTCGCTGGACGACCCGGTCGAACGGTTCGTCCCGGCCTTCGCGGAGCCGCGGGTGTACGTCAGCGGTTCCGGCGCCGACACCGTGACCCGCCCGGCGGACGGTCCGATACGAGTGCGGCATCTGATGACCCACACCTCGGGCCTGACCTTCGCCTTCTACCACGCGCACCCCGTCGACGCCCTCTACCGCGAGGCCGGTCTGGAGTCGTCGGTGATCCCGGGCTCGGACCTGGCCCGAACGACCGAGGTGTACGCGAGCCTGCCGCTGCAGTTCGAGCCGGGCACGCAGTGGAACTACTCGGTCGCCTCCAACGTGCTGGGCCGGATCATCGAGGTGGCGTCGGGGCAGCCGCTGGACACGTTCTTCGCCGAGCGGATCTTCGGCCCGCTCGGGATGACCGACGCCGGTTTCCGCGTCACCGAGGACCAGGCGCTCAGACTCTCCGAGTTGTACGGCGAAGCCGACGGCGGCATCGAGCCGATCCCCGGCCTCCCGCTGCACGGCCGCCCGCGCTTCCTGTCGGGCAGCGGCGGCATGGTGGCCTCCGCCCACGACGTCCACCGCTTCATGGAACTGCTGCGCCGCCGCGGCGAACTCGACGGCACCCGTCTCCTCGCTCCCGGGACGGTGGACCTGATGACGTCGAACCACCTCCCGGGCGGCGCCGACCTGCGCTCCTTCGGCAGCCGCCCCGCCCACGACGAACCCGGCAACGACGGCGTCGGCTTCGGCCTCGGCGTCTCCGTCGTCATCGACCCGGCCCGCACGCAGGCACCCTCGGGGCTCGGGACGTACGGCTGGAGCGGCGTCGCGACCACGACGTTCTGGGTGGACCCGAGCCGGGACCTGACGGTGCAGTTCATGACGCAGGTGCGGCCGAAGAGCTCGCACACGATCTTCCCGGATCTGAAGCGGCTGGTGCACGAGGCGGTCGCCGAGTAGGAACCGGGCCCGGATCGGTCGCGCACGTGCCGCACCCGCCTACTGATCGACCCGGAGGGTGAAGTGCACGCCCTCCCGGGCGAGTTCGGCCAGCCACTCCTGGGAGCGGGCCCCGGTCTCGGCGGCGCGGCCGAGGCCCGGCGGCAGGGAGCCGTCCAGGATGTGCCGGACGCCGAGGGCGAGGGGGCGGGAGACACAGCGGGCCATCGCGCTCTCCCGCTCGTCACCCACCAGGTCCAGGAGGTAGCCGCCCGACCAGTCCCCGCCGGCCCCGCCGCGCACGTCCAGCGAGACGGCGAGGACGACGCGGTCGCGGTCGGCGTCCGTGGTCGGGTACGTCGCGGCCAGCTCCTGGGCCAGGGCGGCGATCCGGGCGTCGTCGCCGGTCCGCAGCTCCGCGAAGACGCCGTCCCAGGCACGCAGCCAGCCGTCCAGACGCAGGGTGCCGCGGACGAAGGTGCGCGGCTTCCAGGCCGTCGGCAGTCCGTACTGCTCGACGAAGGGGAGGCTGTCCCGGTTGGGGTAGACCTCGAAGGTCTCGCCGTCGACGACGTGCCGCCGGGTCGCTTCCCAGGGCCGGTCGGCGGTGGTCTCGGCGCCGTCCTCGAGGTAACGGGCGGGCGAGCGCAGGGCGTTCAGGACTCCTGCGGGGGCCCAGCTGAAGCGGTACCGGAAGTCGTTCGGGACGGCGGGGACGCCGCCGCAGTAGGAGGTGAGGCTGTAGGAGGCCGGCGTGCCGTCGCCGACGGCCTCCCGGGCGCGGGCGACGAGGCTGTGCGCGAAGAGGTGGTCGATGCCCGGGTCGAGGCCGGCCTCGGTGAGGACGACGACCCCGGCTCGCTCGGCCGCGGGCACCTGCTCCAGCACCGCGTCGGACACATAGCTGGAGCAGGCGAAGTGCGCCCGCTCGCGGACGCACAGGGCCAGCAGCGCGGCGTGTTCGGGAGCCGGCAGCATCGACACCACCACGTCCCCGGGCTCAAGGTCGGCCGCGAGCGCGTCCGGCGCGTACGCGCGGGGCTCGGCACGGGAGGCGAGGCCGAGCCCGTCGAGGGCCTCGGCGGCACGTTCCGCGGTGCGGTGCCACAGCCGTACCCGCTCGGCCGTCTCGCACAGCACGGCCAAGCCGCTGCCGGTGGACAGTCCGGCGCCGATCCAGTGGACGGTGCCGCTCGCGGGAACCACCTCAGACATCACGCGACTGCCCTTCTACGATGCCGAGTTCACGGCAGGCCTGATGGAACCGGTCCAGACAGCGCCCCCACGGCCCGCCGACGCCGAGGTCGAGGAGCTGGGGCAGCAGGGCGGCCGAGAAGTCGGTGCTGGACTCCTTCGGCAGCAGGGACGGCAGGTTGTCGATGGCGATCAGGTCCAGCGGCGGTTCCTTGCGCAGCCGGCGGGCCGGGTCCGTCCAGTCGGTGGTGCGGTCGTAGACCGGCAGGACGTTCAGGGGCGAGCCCACGTCGCAGGTGACGTCGCACAGGGTGCGCAGGCGGCGGTCCGGAGCGTCGAGGTCCTCCTCGCGGAGGAAGGGCGGGACGGGGGTGGTGGCGAGGACGGCGTTCACCATGACGTCGTGGGCCAGCAGGGCTCCCCGGTCCAGGTCGCGGGTCTCCTCGAGGTCCCAGCAGGTGGGATCGACGCCGGCCTCGCGGAGGGCGACGCGTGCGCCCCGCCCGCTGCGGCCGAGCGCCCCGACGACCAGGGCGGTGAACTCCTCGTCCCCGGCCGCCGGGCGCAGCGTCTCGTCCAGCGCGTCCTTGCCGGTGGGTGTCAACGGCGCGCGGAGCCTGCCCCGGTGCTGGAGGACGGCCAGGGCGGCGCCCAGGTAGCCCGCCCAGAAGCCGAAGGCGGCGAGGCGGCGACCGTGGTCGTCCACGAGGTATTCGAGGTCGAGCAGTGCCCCTTGCCCGCGCACGAACCGCCGGAGCAGGTCGGCCGCTCCGGGCTGCCGCTTGTAGGCGTGCCCGAAGAAGATGTGCCGGTGGGTCAGGTCAGGGGGTCCGTCCGGGAGTTCCTTCAGGCCGAGGACGACGGCGTCGGCGGGCGCCGAGACCCACGAGCCCGCGGGCGCGATCCGGCAGCCGGCCGTCTCGTACTCCTCGACGGGGAAGACCCGCTGCGGGGACTCCTCGACGGTCAGCGTCACGCCGCTGTCGACGAGCCGGCGCGCGTCGGACGGCACGATCGGGGTGCGCCGCTCGGTGGTGCGGACCTCGTGGCGCAGCCACAGGTGGAGCTCGGTCATACGCGGTTGGCCTCCGGGCGAAGGGCGTCGGCCGCGAACCGGCCGACGCTCAGCGGGCTGACGTCCACGAAGGGTACGCGGCCCAGATACAGGTCTCGGACGACCTCGCCGACGGCCGGCCCCTGGAGGAAGCCGTGACCGGAGAAGCCGGTTGCATACAGAAAACGGGATACTGAAGTCGCCTCGCCGATCAGGGCGTTGTGGTCCGGGGTGAGCTCGTACAGGCCCGCCCAGCCGCCGGTGCGGCGCAGGTCGAGGAGGGCGGGGGCGCGCTGCTCCATGGCCGCGCCCAGGCGGGGGATCCAGCGGTCGTGGGTGTCGGTGGCGAAGCCGGGCCGCTCCTCGGGGTCGGACATGCCGACGAGGAGGCCGGGGCCCTCGGTGTGGAAGTAGAGGCTGGTGGTGAAGTCGATGGTCATGGGGAGGTCGGGCGGCAGTCCGTCGACCGGTTCGGTGACCGCGATCTGGCGGCGCAGCGGCTCGACCGGCAGGTCCACGCCGGCCATCGCGCCGACCGCCCGCGACCAGGCGCCGGCCGCGCAGATCACCGTGTCGGTGGCGATCCGGCCCCGGCTCGTCATGACGGCCGTGATGTCGTCGCCGTGCAGTTCGATGCCGGTGAGTTCGCAGTGCCGCCAGATCGTCGCGCCGTGGCGGCGGGCGGCGGCCGCGTAGCCGTGGACGACCGCCTCGGGCGTGCAGTGGCCGTCGTCGGGCGAGAAGGCCGCCGCGAGCAGGCCGTCGGTGCTGATCAGCGGGGAGAGCCGCCGGGCCGCGGCCGGGTCGATCAGGCGGCTGGGCACGCCGAGGGAGTTCTGCAGTCGTACGCCCGCCTCGAAGGAGGCCACGTCCTCGGGCGTCGACAGCAGGAACAGATAGCCGACCCGGTGCAGCCCGATGTCGTACCCGGTGTCCTCCTCGTAGCGGGCGAACGCCTCCAGGCTGCGCGCGCCGAGCTGGATGTTGAGCTCGTCGGAGAACTGCGCCCGCACCCCGCCCGCCGCCTTCGAGGTGGACCCGGAGGCGAGTTCGTCCCGCTCGACGAGCACGACGTCCCGCACGCCCGCCCGGGCCAGGTGGCAGGCGATGCTGGTGCCCATCACCCCGCCGCCGATCACCACGACACCCGCGCGCATGGTCACCCGTGTTCCCCCTTCGCCGCCTCGGCCTTCGCCGCCTCGACGACGGCCCAGGCGGCCGCCGCGTCCTGCACACCGAGGCCGACGCTGTTGTAGTACACGACGTCCTCGGGCGAGGTCCGTGCCGCGCGGCGCCCGGTGAGCACCTCGCCCAGCGGGACGAGGTCCTCAGGGGTCAGCAGCCCCTCCCGCACAGCGTCCACGACCGGCCCGGCGTGCTCGGCCGCGGTCGTCGGGTCATCGACGACGACGGCCGCGGATCGTCGTACGACCTCCCTGTCCACCTCACGGCGGGTGGGCTCGAACGACCCCACGCTGACGACCGTGCACCCGGCATCCAGCCACGGGCCGTACACCACGGGCGTGGTGCTGAGCGTGCAGGCCGCGACCAGCGACGCCCCGCGCACGGCCGCCTCGGCGCTGTCGGCCGGCTCGACGGGCAGGCCCAGTTCGGCGGCGAGGGTCTCGGCGGCGCGGGCGCGGTGCCGCGGGGTCGGGCTCCACAGCCGTACCGACTTCAGGTCCCGCACCCGGGCGATCGCCCGAGCATGGGCGAGGGCCTGGGTGCCCGAGCCGAGGATCGTCAGGTCGGCGGCGTCGGGGCCGGCCAGGGCGTCGACGGCGACGGCGCTCGCCGCGGCCGTGCGCAGGGTCGTCACCGCCGTGCCGTCCATGACGGCGGCGAGGCGGCCCGTCACCGGGTCGAGCACGGTGACGACGGCGTGCACGGTCGGCAGCCCGGCCGCCGCGTTGCCCGGGTTGACGCTGCCGACCTTCGCGACCGCCCCGGTGTCCGCCGACAGCCGGGAGACGTACGCGAAGACGACACTGTCGTCGAAGCGGCTGGGATGCATGATCTTCCCGGGGAGGTCGACACCGCCCGTGCCGAGCGCGGTGAAGGCCGCGCGCTGCGAGGCGATCGCCGTGTCGGCGTCGAGGAGGCGTGCCACCTGCCGCCCGGAGAGGAAGAGGACGTCGTCGGTCATTCCCTCTTCCTGTCCCCGCGCGCCGCCCGGGAATCAGGACAGGTGCGCCACCGCGTCCAGATGGGGCAGATGGTGGTCCAGCCGCTCCCGCTTCGTCCGCAGATAGGTGATGTTGTTCTCGCACGGCGGTATCAGCAGCGGCACCGTCTCGGCGACCTCGATGCCGTGCCGCACCAACGCCTCGCGCTTGCGCGGGTTGTTCGACATCAGGCGGACCGACTTCACGTCCAGGTCGTGCAGGATCCCGGCGGCGACCCCGTAGTCGCGGGCGTCCACCGGCAGGCCGAGCGCCAGGTTCGCCTCGACGGTGTCCAGGCCCTCCGCCTGCAGCGCCATCGCCCGCAGCTTGGCGAGCAGGCCGATGCCCCGGCCCTCATGCCCTCTGAGGTAGACGACGATGCCGCTGCCCTCGGCGACGACTGCGCGCAGTGCGGAGGCGAGCTGGTCGCCGCACTCGCAGTGCTGGGAACCGAAGGCGTCACCGGTCAGGCACTCGGAATGCAGCCGGGTCAGCACGTCGTCCGTGCCGATCTCACCGTAGACCAGGGCCACTTGTTCGTCACCGCGGTCGTGATCGAGGTAGCCGACCGCCTGGAATTTCCCGTACACGGTGGGCAGCGGGGCATTCACCACGCGTTCCACACCGGTGCGCTGTGGCGACTTCTTGCCGAGCACGCCAATTTTTTCTGTCATGATCTGGTTCCTAAGCAGAGACGAAAGGCCGTGAAAAGATGAGTGGTTCGCGAATACGGTCGGCTGCGTACGGTCTGGTGCCGGCGGACACTACGGAAGACGTACGGACGCGGGGGGCGGACGTCTCAACGCAGGTCGCCGTCCTTCCGGTCGGGAGCTTCGAGCAGCACGGCGCGTACCTGCCGCTGGCGACCGACACGCTGGTCGCCTGCGCCGTCGCCCGGGAGATCGCCGCGGCGTACCCGGTGCACCTGCTCCCACCGGTGACGATCTCCTGCTCGCACGAGCACGCGGCCTGGCCGGGAACCGTCAGCATCTCCTCCGTCACCCTTCACGCGGTGGTACGGGACATAGCGGCTTCGTTGCGCCGGTCCGGCGTCGACACCCTGGTGGTGGTCAACGGGCACGGCGGGAACTACGTACTGGGCAACGTCGTTCAGGAATCCTCCGCCCGCGGTGAGCGGATGGCGCTCTTCCCGGCCGCGGAGGACTGGGAGACGGCGCGGGAGCGGGCGGGGGTGGCCACCTCGCTGCTCACCGACATGCATGCGGGGGAAATAGAGACCTCCATTCTTCTGCACGCTCATCCCGAATGTGTGCGGCCCGGCTATGAGACCTCCGATTTCGTCGCGGACGACCGTCGTCATCTCCTGACCCTCGGTATGTCCGGCTATACCGATTCGGGTGTCATCGGCCGCCCCTCGCTGGGCTCAGCGGAAAAGGGGAAGGCGCTCCTGGCGAGTCTGGCGGAATCCTTCGGCCCGTATTTCTCGATGCTGACCGGCAGCGGGCCCACGGAGTAACACGGGGGCATACGGCGGGTTTCCGGGTCCGTCACGACGGTCCCGGCGCCGGTCTCGCCGGTCTCCTCCCCCGCCCCGGCGCGCAGGCCGGCGTACCAGCGGACGACGAGGACGATGACGCCCGGCAGGCTCGCCACGAAGCTCAGCACCCCGTACACCACCGCGACCGCCAGGCCGCTGCTCGCGCCCAGTCCCGCGGCGCCGAACGCCCAGGCGGTGACGCCCTCGCGGGGGCCCCAGCCGCCGACGTTCAGCGGGAGGCTCATGGCGAGCAGGGCGAGGACCGCGAGGGGCAGCAGCACGGCGGCGGAGGCGGCGGAGCCGGCGACACGGGCGGCGACGACGAACATCCCGAGGTGGCCCGCGAGGACGACGGCGGAGGAGAGGGCGACGCCGGGCAGGTTACGGCGCGACAGCAGTCCCTCGCGCGCCTCGCCGAGGCTTGCCCGCAGGGCCCGTCCGCGGCGGGAGGGGGCCCGGTTCATGCGGAGGGCGACGACGACGGCGAGCGCGCCGAGTGCGGCGAACGCGACCAGGGGCGCGAAGTGCCGGGCGTCGGCCAGCACCGGCGACGGCATGGTCAGCAGTACGGTGACGCCGACGAGTGCCAGGACGATCTGCCCCGCGGCCCGTTCGATGACGACCGAGCGGACGCCGCGGCCGAGGTCACCGGCGCTCTGCCCGTGCCGTACCGCCCGGTGCACATCACCGAGGACGCCGCCGGGCAGGGCCGCGTTCAGGAACAGCGCACGGTAGTAGTCGGCGACGGCCGGGCCGAGCGGGAGCCGGATGCGCAGGCCCCGGGCCACCAACTGCCAGCGCCAGGCGCTGAAGACGGTGGTGACGAGGCCGATGCCGAGCGCCACGAGCAGCGTCGGACCGTCGATGCGGCGCAGGCCGTCCAGGAAGACGCCGGTGCCCAGGCGCCAGAGGAGGACGGCGAGGATGGCCACGCCCGCGACGGTCCCGAAGTGGGTGCGGACGGCACGGGAGTTGAAGCGGGCGAAGAAGGAGCGGAAGAAGGAGCGGGAGAAGGAGGAGCGGGCGGCACCGGGCCGGGGTGCCGGCACGATCACGCCGATACGGTCCTCGGAGACGGCCGCACCGGCGGGGGCCACCGTCCTGCCGCCGGGCCGGGCGGGCGCCACGGCCAGATCCGTGTGCCGCTCGCGCGGCTCCACGCCAGGCAGGCCGCCCCAGGTCCGTACCGTTTCCACGCTCATGACGCCCCGCCCGTCGGCCGGGACAGCGCCAGCAGGTCGGTGTGGTGGACCACGACCCGCAACTCGCCCGCCGCGCAGGCCGCGAGGCGCTCGCTGAGATACCGGTCGGCGCGTTCCCGCAGTTCCGGGCGCTGTTCGACGGCCGCGCCGACCCAGCCGCGCAGCCACTGGGCGGTCAGCGCGGACTCGGTGGGGCCAAGGCGCCAGGGGCTCGGGTGCAGCCGTACCGTCGCGCCGCGTTCGGAGAACGCCTCGCACGCCGCGGTGACCGCGTCCGGGCCGAGCAGGCCGCCCAGGCGCTGATGGGCGTTGAACGCCTCGGCGATCTCCGCGTCGAGCCGGTGGGACGGGGTGAGGTCGACGCGGCCGGCCACGGAGAGCGTCAGCAGGGCCGGACAGCCGGCTCCGGTGCAGGCGGCGGCCAGGGTGTCGATCTCCTCGCGGGTCAGCACGTCGAGCAGCGCGGAGGCCGTCACCAGGGACGCGCCGGCCAGGGCGTCCGGGGTGAGCCGGCCGACGTCACCGCGGCGGGTCTCGGTCGAGACACGGCTGCCGTCGGCGCCGGAGCGCGGGGCGGCCACGGCGGCGAAGTGCAGGAGGTAGGGGTCGCGGTCGTGCAGGATCCAGTGCTGGGCGCCGTCCAGGCGGGGGGCCAGCCAGCGGCCCATCGAGCCGGTGCCGCAGCCCAGGTCGTGGACGACGATGCCGGCCTTCCCCGGCAGGTTCGCGAGCCGGATCCGCAGCGGATCGAGCAACTCGACCGCCCGCCCGGCGGCGTCGGCGCCCTCCCGCAGCTCCAGCCACTCGGGGGCGTAGCGCGGCGGATCGTCGGGCCCGGCGTCCCGCAGCCGCACCGTGGGCCGCTCGCCGGGGCGCAGCGTGGGGCCGGCGCCGGGGATGACGTGTTCGGCCTCGCCGGGGACTTCCCCGGGTCCGGCCACAGCAGCTTGCACGGACGCTCCTCCAGGACCGGCGACCACGGAACTCCTCGACTCGAGAGCCTCGTCGGGGCCGAGCTGCGTCGGGATCTTCCCCGCCTGTTGTGTCATTGCCGTCTTCCTCATGCCGCCCTCCTGGGTTCGCTCGACAACCGGCCCAGTACTCCGGCCAGGCTGCGGGCCGTTGCCGCCCAGCCGCCCAGGGCGGACCGCCGGCCCCTGGCGGCGGACTTCAGCCGGCGTCGTACGTCCGCCTCGCCGAACCAGCCCCGCAGTTCCGCGGCGAGGGCGGCGGGGTCCTCCGGCGGGACGAGGATGCCGGGCACCCCGCCGTCGGGGGCGCGGCCGACCGCCTCGGGGAGGCCGCCGACGTCCGTGGCCAGCACGGGGATACCGCGCGCCAGGGCCTCGGTGACCGCCATGCCGTACGTCTCGGCGTACGAGGTGAGGACCATCAGGTCGGCGGCGTTGTAGCTGGCGTCGAGTGCGGCGCCGGACTGCGGGCCCGCGAGGTGCAGGCGGTCCTGGAGGCCGTACTTGCGGATCAGCACCCTGAGTCCGGCGACGTACTGCGGATCCTGGGTGAGTCCGCCGACGCAGACGCAGCTCCACGGCAGATCGGTCACCCCGGCCAGCGCCTCCACCAGCCGGTGCTGGCCCTTGCGCGGGGTCACCGCGGCGACACACAGCAGCCGGGACACACCGTCGGTGCCGGAGGCGAGCGGCGCGATGTCGGCGCCGGGGGCGGCGACATGGACCCGGTCGGGGGCCAGACCGTGATGGGAGACGAGGCGGCGCACGGCCCAGTCGCTGGTCGCGATGACGGCGGGGACGGCCCGCAGCACGGCGCGTTCCCTGGCGTCCAGCTCCGCCGCCACCGCCGGGTCCAGCCCCGTCTCGTCGCCGAGCGGGAGGTGGACGAGGACGGCCAGGCGCAGCCGTTCCGCCTCGGGGACGACGACCTCCGGGACACCGCAGGCGACCAGCCCGTCCAGCAGGACGACCGCGCCGTCCGGCAGGTCCCGCAGCGTCTGCGCGAGTTGCGCACGGGCCGCGGCTCCCGGACGCGGCCACTCACCGGGCACGGCGTGCTGGTGCACCTGCCAGCCGAAGCCGGCCAGGTCCAGACTCACCCGCCGGTCGTAGGCGTTTCCGCCGCTGGGGGCGGTCGGGTCGTCCACGCCGCCCGGCAGGACGAAGTGCACGGAGCGCAGGGACATCGGGATGATCTCCGCGTTCTTCAGGGCGGAGTGCTGCACGGGCACATAGCCGAGCGGCGCGGTGGTCCGCTCCATCGTCGTGTCGGTCACAGCGCACGCTCGTAACTCGCCCAGGCGACGTGCGACTCGTGCAGCGAGACGGTGAGCCCCGCCAGACCCTTGGCTCCCTCGCCGAGCGCACCCTTGTGGATCCGCTCGGCGAGCCGGTCCGCAATGACCTTGGCCAGGAACTCCGTGGAGGTGTTGACCCCGGCGAAGTCGGGCTCGTTGTCGAGGTTCCGGTAGTTCAGCTCGCTGACTACCGCGCCGAGTTCCTGTGTGGCGAGTCCGATGTCGACGACGATGTTGTCGTCGTCCAGCTGCTCGCGCCGGAACGTGGCGTCCACCAGGAACGTCGCTCCGTGCAGGCGCTGCGCGGGGCCGAAGACCTCGCCGCGGAAGCTGTGGGCGATCATGATGTGATCGCGGACGGTGATGCTGAACAACGGACGACCCTCCAGGTGCGGCGCGTCTTGTCCCCCGCTGATCCCTGCCGGGGGATGCCGTGTAGTACGGCTCCTCGCCCCCCGTTGTTCAGCCTCCTCTCACTCTTTTCTCAGGTCAGGCGCTCTTGCGCGCCTGGGGTAGGTCATACGGGATTGAACCTGTGTGTCGCCCGTTCACTCGTCCGCGTCGTAGCGGACCCGGTGGCACAGGGCGGGAATCTCGCCGGAGGCGAGCCGCGGCAGCACGTCGGGCAGTTCGCCGAAGGCGCTCTCCCCGGTGACGAGGGCGTCGAGCGCCGGGTCCGCGAGCAACTCCAGGGCGAGGGCCAGCCGGTCGGCGTAGGTACGGCTGGAGCGGCGGGCGGGCGACACGGAACCGACCTGGCTGCTGCGGACGACCAGCCGCCGGGAATGGAAGGCTTCGCCGAGCGGGAGGCTCACCTGCCGGTCGCCGTACCAGCTCAGTTCGAGGACGGTGCCCTCGGCCCTCAGCAGTTCCAGCGCGCGGGCGAGGCCCTGTTCGGTGGCGCTGGCGTGGACCACGAGGTCGCAGTCGCCGAGGGCGTCCTGGGGCAGGGCGAAGTCGACGCCGAGGGCCTCGGCGGTCTTGGCTCGGGCCGGGTCGGCGTCCACCAACTGGACGCGCACGCCGGGGAAGCGGGCCAGCAGCGCGGCCACCGAACTGCCGACCATGCCGCCGCCGACCACCGCGATCCGGTCGCCGACCAGAGGCGCCGCGTCCCAGAGGGCGTTCACGGCGGTCTCGACGGTGCCCGCGAGAATGGCCCGTTCGGCGGGTACGGAGGGGGGTACGGGGGTCACGGCGGTCACGGGGACGACGTACCGCGTCTGATGCGGATACAGGCAGAACACGGTCCGCCCGAGGAGGTCGTCCGGCCCCTCCTCCACCACACCCACGTTGAGGTAGCCGTACTTCACCGGCCCGGGGAAGTCGCCCTCCTGGAACGGCGCCCGCATGGCCGCGTACTGACTTTCCGGTACTCCGCCACGGAACACGAGGGTCTCCGTGCCCCGGCTGACCCCGGAGTACAGCGAGCGGACGAGGACCTCGCCCTCGGCGGGATCCGGCAGGGCCATCTCGCGTATGGCGCCATGCCCCGGAGAGCTGAGCCAGAACGCACGTGCGGCGCGCTTCATCGGCATCCTCCTGAACGATCGGGAAGCTGTTCACGTACCGAGGTGTGCACAGGTCGCGCACAGTACGCGGCCTTGATCCACTCTGTCACCTGGCCGGAGGAATGTGCGGTGGCCCTGAACAACACTTACGACGCGAGGCTGGTCCAGCAGGAGACCGCGGTGGGAGCGGGCCTGCAGATCCTGCTGCTGGCCCTGCTCGGCACGGCGATCGGCATGGGGCCGGCGGGCTGGCTCACCGGCCTCGCCTTCGCCATCGCCACCTGGGCAGTGCTCTCCCGAGCCCTGCACCGGTCCCGGCTGCGCTCCTTCGGCCCGGCCAACCGGGTCACCCTCGGCCGGGCGACCCTGGTCGGCGCGGTGACCGCCCTGGTCGCCGACTCCTTCGAGAGCTCACCACCGGTGACGCTGTTCGTCGGCCTGACGGCGGTGGCGCTGATCCTCGACGGCGTGGACGGCAAGGTCGCCCGCCGCACCGGCACCTCGACACCGCTGGGCGCACGCTTCGACATGGAGGTCGACGCGTTCCTCATCCTGGTGCTCAGCGTGTACGTCTCCATGGCCCTCGGCCCCTGGGTCCTGCTGATCGGCGCCATGCGCTACGCCTTCGTCGCCGCGGCCCGCGCCCTGCCCTGGCTCAACGCCCCGCTCCCTGCGAGCACGGCCCGCAAGACGGTCGCCGCACTCCAGGGCATCCTGCTCCTCGTGGCCGCCTCGGCCCTCCTTCCGTACACGGCGACGTTCGCGGTCGCCGCGACCGCACTGGCGCTGCTGGTGTGGTCGTTCGGCCGGGACATCCTGTGGCTGTGGCGGACGTCGCGGACCGAGGAGGCTTCCGTGGCGGAGGTGCTGGAGCTGATGCCGGAGCCGGAGCCGGTGGCGTCCTGAGCGTGCGGTGTGCCCGGTCCGGGCGCGAGGAGAGGTCGACGGTCCGCGGATCCGCCTCCCGGGAGATCTCCACCCGGACATCCTGGGTCTGTACGGCGTGGACGCTATCTCCGCGGCAACAGCCCGACCGCCGCAGCCGGTAGCGCCGCCAGCACCAGCCACGGCACCGCGGCCGGCAGTCCGCTGTCCAGCAGCATCCCCGTCACCGCGCTGCCGACGAGGACGATCAGGCCCGAGACCGAGGACAACGCTCCCGTGTACAGACCGAGTCGGCCTTCTTCGGCGAGGTCGGGGACCCAGGCCCGGGCGACGGGGGCGACGAGCATCTGGCCGAAGGTGAGCAGGACGACGAAGCCCGCGGCGGGGAGCAGGCCCGCGGTGTCCGTCCAGTTCGCGGGGCGGGCGAGGGCCACCACCGCGAAGCCGGCCGCGATCAGCAACAGGCCGGTCGCCATGGAGCGGCGCAGGGTGAGGCGGTCTCCCACCCAGCGGGTGACGGGGAGTTGGGCGGTCACGACCAGCAGCGACGACAGGGCGAACAGCCAGGCGAGCGGGGCCTGGGAGCCGGCCGCGCGCTGCACCTCGTCGGGGAGGGCGAGGTAGAGCTGGTTGTAGGCGAGCAGGTAGGCGCCGTACGCGCAGCACAACGCGAGGAAGCGGCGATTGCGGAGCAACGGCCCCACGCCGCCCCGGACTTGGACGCGTTCCCGGCCCGGGATGCGCTGCGGCAGCAGCCACGCGTGTCCGGCGAGGACCAGGACGAAGATCCCCGCTCCGGCCAGGCACACCGTGCGGAAGTCGAGCGTCAGGAGCAGTGCACCGAGGAGCGGGCCGACGAACGCCCCCGCCTGTCCGGCCACGGTGAACAGGGCCAGGACACGGGTACGGGAGCCGCCGCCCGTCGACTCCCAGGCCACCGCCTGCCGGGCGACCTCGGACTCCACGGCCGGTGAGAACAGCGCGGCGGCGAACCCGATCAGCAGGACGGCGCCGATGACGGACCAGGTCTTTTCCGCGTAGCCGAGCCAGGCGAATCCCGCGATCCGCAGGACGCAGCCCGCGAGCACCACCGGCCGGATGCCGTACCGGTCGGCCAGCGCCCCGCCCACCACGAACAGTCCCTGCTGGCTGAAGGTCCGCAGGCCCAGCACCAGGCCGACGAGCCAGCCGGCCATGCCCATGGCCTGTCCGAGGTGTTCGGAGAGGAAGGGCAGCACGGCGAAGAAGCCGATGTTGAAGGCGAGTTGGGTGAGGATCAGCAGCCGTAGCAGGGGCGAGAGCCGGGTGCGCCCGGATGCCCCGGGTAGCGCCTTGCGGCGCAGGCCGATCGACGGTGAGGTCATCGGATTCCCACCAACTCCTTTGTAGGTGACGGTTCTTCGGCCGACGGCGGCTCGGGGGTACGCGCCGGCCAGGACCGCCTCGGCAGCCGCACTCCGCCCGCCGCACTCACCGCGAGCGCCCCGAGCAGGGCGAGTACGGCGGCGGGGGCGAGGACCGCCCAGGGGGCGCGCTCGGCGTAGGGCTGGTTCTCGGCGAGGAGCAGGCCCCACTCCGGGGAGGGCGGCTGGGCGCCGAGGCCGAGGAAGGCGAGGGAGGCGAGCGCGAGGGCGATGCCGGGCAGGCGGAGCAGGGCGTGGCGGGTGACGGACGGCAGGGCGGCGGGCAGGAGTTCGTGGCGCAGCAGGTACCAGCGGCCTGCGCCGAAAGCCCGGGTGGCGGCCACGTGAAGGGCGGCGCGTTCCTGGCGCAGCAGCGCGGAGGTGTGCGCGGCCAGGGGCGCCCAGGCGACGGCGCCCACGGCGAGCGCGGGGGTGGCGGGCCCACTGCCGGCGACCGCGGTGACAAGGAGCGCGAGCAGGACGGGCGGGACGGCGTTGACGGTGTCGACGAGTGGGCCCGAGAGCCGGGGCACCAGTCCGAGCAGCACACCGGTGAACAGCGCGGCGGCGCCGATCGCGAGGGCGAGCACGAGGGTGTCGACGGCGCCGTGGGCGACCCGGGCGAGGACGTCCCGGCCGAGGGCGTCGGTGCCGAACGGGTGGCTCACGGAGGGGGATCGCAGGCGTTCGCCGGTGTCGAGGGCGAGCGGGTCGCGGGGCAGGCCGAGCGCGACGACGACCGTCAGCAGGAGACCGTATGCAATAGGCAGGATCCTGCGGACAGGCGGCGGTCGACGGTGGAGTGAGGACAACGCGCCGTCGCGCAGGGCCGGGCCGACGAGGAGCCGCGTCGTGAGGGCGGCGAGTCCCGCCGCGATCGCCGCCAGCAGGACCAGGGCCAGCGTGCCGGCCTGGAGGACGGGCAGGTCCTGGGCGAGGGCGGCCTGGAGGGTGGTGCGGCCGAGGCCGGGGATGTCGAAGATCTGCTCCACGGCGACGGCGCCGCCGGTCAGGCCGACCACGAACAGGCCGAGGTTGGGGAGCAGTCCGGGCAGGCAGCGGCGTACCGCCTGGCGGGCGATGCTGCGGCCCGGCAGGCCGCGCGCGGCGGCGGCCAGTGCCCAGGGCTCGGCGAAGGCGCCGGGCAGCAGGTCGTCGAGGAGCCGCCCGATGACCGCGCCGGCGGGCAGGCCGAGGGCGAGGGCGGGCAACACCGTCCACCGCGGCCCGTACCAGCCGAGGGCGGGCAGCCAGCCCAGCTGTACGCCGACGACGGTGGCCAGGACGGACGCGGTGAGGAACTCGGGCAGCGCGGCGAGCACCGCCGAGCCGCTGCCTCCCGCGCGGCGGCCGTCGAGGCGTCGGTGCGCGCCGAGCCACAGCGTGCGGGCGCAGATCAGGGCGGCGGTGAGAGCGGCGACCGCCAGGGCCACCGCCATGAGCAGCAGGGATGCGCCGAGGGCCTGGAGCACGGCGGGGGTGACCGCCTCTCCGGAGAGCCACGACCGTCCGGCGTCCCCGCGCCACAGCCCGCCGAGCCACTGTCCGAGCACTCGCAACGGGCCCTGCTCCAGGCCGAGTTGGGCCCTGATGTCCGCGAGCACCTGGGGGGTGGGGTCGCGGTCGGCCGAGCGGGCCTTGAGGACGGTGAGCGCCGGGTCGGTCCGTGTCAGCCAGGGCAGCAGGCCGATGCCGCAGACGAGGGCGGCCGCGAGGGCGGCACGCCACACGAGGGCGGCCACGTGTCGTCGCACGGTTCAGCGCCGGGTTCCGGTACCGACGAGGGTGCGCTCGTACGGGTCGAGGAGCACGCCGCTGACCGAGTCGGCGACGCCGGTGATGAGGCGCTGGTGGACCAGCGGGACGACGGCGTCGGTACCGAGGACGGCGGCTTCGGCGGCCATGGCGGCGTCCTGGCGTCGGCCGGCGTCGGCCGGACGCTCGGCCTCGGCGACGGCCCGGTCGACGTTCCGGTCGCAGAGCTGGGCGATGTTGTAGCCACCGTCGCAGGTGTAGTCACCGGCGAGCACGGCGACGGGGTCACCGGTGTCGACCAGGGTGTTGCGGGCGAGGACGAAGGCGTCGAACTTCCCCTCCAGCGCGTCGCTCTCGAGCCGCGAGTACTCACGCACCTCCAGCGCGACCTTGAACCCGGCCTTCTCCAGCTGCTGCTTCAACACCTGGGCGGCTTCGGGGAGTTCGGGCCGGTTGTCGTAGGTGGCGAGGGTGATGTCCATGCCGTCGGGGTCGCCGGCCCTCGCGCGCCCGGCCGGCTGTTGCCGCTTGCCCTCGGCCCAGGTCACGGCGGGTCCGTAGATACCGGCGCCGGGGTCGGCGTACCCCTCGTAGACCCCCTCGGCGAGAGCCGAGGTGTCCACTGCCTCGCGGGCGGCGGCGCGCAGTGCCGCGTCCTTGAAGGGGCCCGACGCGGAGTTGAGGAGCAGGCTCGTGGTGCGGGTGGTGGCCGTCTCCTTGCGGGTGGCCCCGTCCAGGGTGGCGGCCTGGGCGACGGGTACGGCTTCGGCGATGTCGATCTCGCCGGTGCGCAGGGCGCTCGCGCGGGCCGTGCCGTCGGCGATGAAGCGGACGTCGAGGCCAAAGGCCTGGGCGCGGCCGGCCCAGTAGTCGTCGTAGCGGTCGAGGGCGGCGGAGGTGGATCCGGTGACCTTCGTCAGCGCGAAGGGGCCGGTGGCGGTGCCGACGGGGTCGACGCGGTCCTTGTCGTCGTAGGCCTTCGCGGAGAGGACGGCGAGGCTGGGGCCGGCCAGGCGCAGGGGCAGTACGGGGTCGGGGGCGGTCGTGGTGATCCGTACGGCGGTATCGCCCGCGGCCTGGGCGGTGAGCGTGACGCCCGAGAGGGCGGCGGGGGCGGGCTTGGCCTCGGTGGCGTGGGTGAGGGCGGCGGCGACCGCGCTCGGGGTGACGTCCGAGCCGTCCTGGAAGGTGGCCTCGCGCAGGGTGAACAGCCAGCTGCGGGCGTTCTCGCGGCGCCAGGACGCGGCGAGCGCGGGGGCGGCGGCGCCGTTGGCGTCGAGGGCGGTCAGGCCCTCGGTGACGCCGAGGCGGCTGAGGATGGTGGCGTCGGCACCGTACGGCGAGAGGTTCTCGGCGGGCGGGAAGGCGAGGGCGACCCGCAGCCGGGAGCCTTCCTTCGCGTCGCCCGACGAGTCGCTGCCGCCGCCGGAGGCGAAGCAGGCGGTCAGGAGCGGGGCGAGCAGCAGGGAGCCGAGGATGTGGCGGCGTCGCATGCCGTCACCGCCCCATCGGGATCTCGAAGTGGAGGACCCCGTTGCCGCCGTCGGGGTCCTCGCGCTCGTCGTGCACGATCTTGCCGAGCGACCGCCAGAAGGGCTCGGCGCCCGGTACCGCCGGGTCGGTGTGCAGGTAGACGCTGCGGTAGCCGCCGTCGGCGGCGGCGAAGGCGAGCAGTTCGTCGACCAGGCGCCGGGCGAGGCCACGCCTGCGGTGCTCGGGGCGGACGTAGACCCGGCGCAGTTGTGTGGTCTCGCCGGAGGGGTAGCGGTCGGCGAGGTGGCGCGGGTTCGGCGGGTGCGCCGGGCCGCGGGAGTCGAGCGCGGCGGTGGCCACGACGGTTTTGTCGCCCGCCTCGACGGCGACGAGGAGGGTGTGGCGGGCTGGGGCGAGATAGGCGGCGGCCGGGTCGACGATGTCGGCGTGCCAGTGGGGCACATAGCCGGTACCGAAGTCGCGGTAGACGGTGTCGAGCATCACGGCTCGCGCACCATCGAGGTCGTCGGGGCTCGCCGCCCTGATGCAGTAGTTACGCACTTGCACATCATATGCATTAAGGCGGAGTGGTGATCAACGGGCCCGCGTCTGCTGTGGGGACGGCCGCAGCTGCCGCATCGGTCGCATCGGTCGCCGGAGTTCCGGGACTACTGCCCCCACTCCAGGAACGCCGTCACGAACCGCCCCGCATCGTCCAGCCACGGAAAGTGCGCTGCGCCGGGCTGGACGACCAGCTCGCCGTCAGGGAACAGCCCCGCGTACTCAGCCACCGCGCGCGTCGGCGCCGCCACGTCCACCTCACCGGCCAGCACGAGCACCGGTGCGGCGAACCCGGCGAGGGCCGCGCGGGTGGCGGCCGGTTCGAACGCGCCCGCCGACCCGTACCCGGCGGCCGCCTCGTCGTTGCGCTGCTCCTCCTCCGCCTCCCGTACGGCCTTGGCCTCGTGGTCCCAGCGGGCGAACCAGAAGGGGGCGACGGCCTGCCAGTCGTCGGGGCCCGCCCGGCCGGCGGTGATCGCTTCCAGGGCCGCGTACGCCGGCGTGAACCACGGTTCGTCCCGGCGCAGGCGTGCGGTGCTCAGGCGGTCCTCGGCGGTGATCTCGATGCCGACCGCGTAGACACTCGGCGTGATCAGGGCGAGGCGCGCGACGCGGTCGGGGTGCCGGGCCGCGTACAGGACGGCCAGATTCGCGCCGGCGGAGTGTGCGAGGAAGTCCGCCCGGTCCAGGCCCAGTTCCTCGCGGAGCGCCTCGACGTCGCCGACCAGGCGGTCGCAGCGGTACGACGCCGGGTCCTCCGGCGTCGCCGAGCCGCCCGTACCCCTGAGATCCAGGCGGATCAGGGTGCGGTGGTCGGTCAGACCGCCCAGGTCGCCGAGATAGAGCGAGTCCTGCATCGGGCCGCCGGGCAGACAGACCAGGGGCGGGCCGTCGCCGGACACGTGGTAGGCGAGGCGGGTGCCGTCTGGTGCGGAGAAGGTGGGCATGCGGGCGAGCCTTTCAACGGGTTCTCTTCCCGGCAACCGGATTGCGCCGGGGGCGCGGGGGCGTTAGCTGTCGCGTCCTGCCTGTGAGTCCGGCGCGGCCCCACCCGCGGGTGTGGGTGGGGCCGCCTTGTCGGCATCGCGTCACCGCGTCACCGCGTCACCGGGTCTCGCGTCACCGCGTCGGCGTGGCGACCGGTGCCGGGGCGTAGCCGGTGGGCCGGGTGGTGAAGGTGCCGCGGCCCTGGGTCCGGCTGCGCAACCGGGTGGCGTAGCCGAACAGTTCGGCGAGCGGCACGGTCGCGGTCACGACCGCCGACCCCGCGCGCGTGGCCGAGCCGGAGACCCGCCCGCGCCGTGCGGCGAGATCGCCGAGGACGGTACCGACGGCGTCCTCGGGCACGGTGACCGTGACCTCGACGACCGGTTCCAGCAGAGTCATCGCCGAGGCGCGCAGGGCTTGCCGGAGCGCGAACCGGGCGGCCGCGCGGAAGGCCGTGTCCGAGGAGTCCTTCACATGCGTGGCCCCGTCGGTGAGGGTGACACGCAGCCCGGTCACCGGGTGCCCGCCGATCGGCCCCTCCGTGAGGGCGTCCCGGCAGCCGGCCTCGACCGCCCGGACGTACTCCTGCGGCACGCGCCCGCCCACGACAGCGGACCGGAACTCGAAGCCGGTACCAGTACCAGTACCGGTGCCGGTACCGGCCTCCGGATCCAGTGGCTCCACGTCGAGGACGACATGCGCGAACTGCCCTGCTCCGCCGTCCTGTTTGACGTGCCGGTACACCAGCCCGGACACCCCGCGGACGACCGTCTCCCGGTAGGCCACCCTCGGCCGTCCGACGGCGACCTCCAGCCCGTGCTCGCGCCGGACCTTCTCCACCGCGACCTCCAAGTGCAGCTCGCCCATGCCGGACAGCAGCGTCTGGCCGGTCTCGGAGTCGGTCCGGGCCACCAGCGACGGGTCCTCCTCGACCAGCCGGGCGAGCGCCGTGGCCAGCCGGTCGGTGTCGGTGGACCTGCGCGCCTCGACCGCCACCGAGACCACCGGGTCGGCCACGCTCGGCGGTTCGAGAACGAGCGGGGCGTCCGGCGCGCACAGGGTCGAACCGGCCCGGGCCGACCTCAGCCCGACCACGGCGACGATGTCCCCGGCCACCGCCCGCTCCAACTGGGCGTGCCGGTCGGCCTGCACCCGCAGGATCCGCCCGATCCGCTCGGTGCGCCGCGTACCCGCGTCCATCACCGTGGCCCCTTTCTCGATCGTTCCCGAATACACCCGCAGATACGTCAGCCGTCCCGTCGGGGTGGCGCTCACCTTGAACGCCAGCGCCGCGAAGGGCGCCTGCGGATCGGCGGCCCGCTCCTGCTCCGTTCCGTCGTCGCGCGTGCCGCGTACGGCGGGCACGTCGAGCGGCGACGGCAGGTACGCCACGACGGCGTCCAGCAGCGGCTCGATCCCGCGGTTGCGGTAGGCGGAGCCGCAGAGCACGACCACGCCCTCGCCGGTGCGGGTGAGGTCGCGCAGGGCGTCGACGAGCGTGCGGGTGTCGAGCGCCGACTGGATACCGTCGACCGGCGATCGCATGTCGTCCGTTGACCGGATGTCGTCGACCGCGGACTGGATGCCCCCGACCGTCGTCTGTATACCGTCGCCCGCAGACCGGGCGACACCGGTCGACTGCATACAGAATTCCTCCAGCGCGCCCGGATGCAGTTCGGCGACCGCCTCCTCCAGCAGCCGACGCCGCCTGAGCGCCTCCTCCCGCAGCTCCTCCGGCACCGGTCCCTCCTCGACCGTCTCACTGCCGTCGACCCAGGTCAGTGCCCGCATCCGCAGGAGATCGACGACTCCGACGAACCCGTCCTCGCTCCCGATGGGCAACTGCACGACCAGCGGAGCCGGGTGCAGCCGCTCCCGGATCGACTCGACGGCCGTGTCGAGATCGGCTCCGGCCCGGTCCAGCTTGTTGATGAACGCGATCCTCGGCACGCCGTGCCGGTCCGCCTGCCGCCACACCGACTCGCTCTGCGGCTCGACGCCCGCGACGGCGTCGAAGACCGCGACCGCGCCGTCGAGCACGCGCAGCGAGCGCTCGACCTCGTCGGCGAAGTCGACATGGCCCGGGGTGTCGATCAGGTTGATCCGGTGACCGTCCCAGGCGCAGCTCACCGCCGCGGCGAAGATGGTGATCCCGCGGTCGCGCTCCTGGGAGTCGAAGTCGGTGACGGTGGTGCCGTCGTGGACCTCGCCACGCTTGTGCGTGGTCCCGGTGGCGTACAGGATCCGCTCGGTGACGGTGGTCTTGCCGGCGTCGACGTGGGCGAGGATGCCGAGGTTGCGGACGGCGGTGAGGGTGTTGAGGTTGGTGCGCACGGCCCGTGGCCTTTCGAAAGGGTCGGTGACAGGGCAGCGCGATTCCCGGACGGGGCTGTTCTCCGACATCTCTGACGGAACGTCAGTACACGGACACACGCGCCCGGGGTTCGGGTCTGGCGTCGTGTTCAGGCGTCGTGGTGTTCAGGCGTCGTGGTGGTCAGGCGTTCGTCCGGGTCATCCGGTACCGGCCGCGCAGCGGGCACCGGACGGACGAGGACACGAGGATCACGTCGTACTGCGACCGGGGGACGACGACAGCGGTGCACTCACGCATGACCGTCTCCCCTCACTCGTCGTTCCACGTCATGGCACCCGCCGCGAACTGGTGGGCGGCGCCTGGTCCTTGGTGAGTGTAGGGAACCGGCGAGGATCGGGGCACGTGATTTTCCCCGCCCGAGCCTGAGCCTGACGACCGACGACCGACGACCGTCGACCGTCGACCGACGACCACCGGCGTCCCCCGCGCTCAGACCGGCCCCGGCCCCGCCCCACCCTTGAGGCGCTCCAGATCGGACGGCCGGACCTGGATGACCAGGACGGCGATCAACGCGGCGACCGCGGTGAAGATGGCCGCCATGACGAACGCGGCCGACACTCCGGCGGTGAGGATCTCGTCGGAGAAGGGCCGCGGGAGCTCCCCGGTGCGCTGGAAGCGCAGGCGTTCGGCCGGGGTGGCCTGCTCGAGGAAGAGCGGGATCTGCTTCTCCGCCTCGTTGGTGTTGGCCGTACCGAACACCGTGACCAGGATGGACAGGCCGAGCGAACCGCCCACCTGCTGCGTGGCGTTGAGGAGTCCGGAGGCCGCGCCGGTCTCGCGGACGGAGACGTTGGAGAGCGCCATCAGGGTGAGCGAGACGAACTCCATGCCCATGCCGAGGCTGAAGACGAGGATCGGGCCGAGGACACTGCCCGCGTAGGTGGAGTGGACGTCGGTCAGGGTCAGCCAGGCCAGGCCCACGGCGGCGAGGATCGCGCCCACCACCATGAACGGTTTGGGTCCGTAGGTGGGCAGGAACTTCGAGGCCAGTCCGGCGCCGACCGCGATGACCGCGCTGACCGGCAGGAAGGCGAATCCGGTGGCCAGCGGGCTGAATTCCAGCACGTTCTGCACGAAAAGCGTGAGGAAGAAGAACATGCCGAAGATCGCGGCGGCGAGGCACAGCATGATGCCGTACGTGCCCGCCCGGTTGCGGTCGGCGAACATGTGGAGCGGGGTGATCGGCTGCCGGGAACGCTTCTCGATCAGGATGAATCCCGCCAGGATGACAACGGCCGCGGCGAACGAGGCCAGCGTGAGCGCGTCCCGCCAGCCTTCCTGCGCGGCCCTGATGAACCCGTACACCAGCAGGACCATGCCCACGGTGGAGGTCAGCGCGCCGGCGATGTCGAAGTGGCCCGGGTGGCGTTCGGACTCTCTGATCCAACGGGGTGTGGCGACGGCGATGAGCAGCCCGATCGGCACGTTGACGAAGAGCACCCACCGCCAGTTCAGCCACTCCACGAGGATCCCGCCCGCGAGCAGCCCGATCGCGCCGCCGCCCGCCGAGACCGCGGCGAAGACCCCGAAGGCCCGGTTGCGTTCGGGGCCTTCGCGGAAGGTCGTACTGACCAGGGAGAGGGCGGTTGGGGAGGCGATGGCGCCGCCGACGCCCTGGAGGGCTCGTGCGGCGAGGAGTTGGGCCTCGTTCTGGGCGAGGCCGCCGAGCAGGGAGGCGAGCACGAAGAGCAGCACGCCGAAGATGAACACGCGCCGTCTGCCGAGGATGTCGCCGGTCCGGCCGCCGAGCAGCAGCAGACCGCCGAAGGTGAGGGTGTAGGCGTTGACCACCCAGGCCAGGCTGGTGGTGGAGAAGTCCAGGGAGCGCTGGATGTCCGGCAGCGCGATGTTCACGATGGTGATGTCCAGGACCACCATGAGCTGACAGGACGCGATGACCAGCAACGCCATCGCGTTTCCGCCACCGCCGGATTCCCCGGTGGTGGTCTGCGCTGAGGGGCTTGGCTGGGGGCTCGTCATGGCATGTCGCACTCTCGGGGTGAACCTTCGCGTGGGGGTGGACCCTCGCGAGGGGGCAGTGAACGCCTGCGTCCACCGCTGTTCACCGTTCGACGGTACGCCCGTCTCCGGGGCCCTACCACTCGAATCCGTACATGACCTTCAGGCTCCCGTACATGACCTTCAGGCCGCCGCCACGGCACTCCCCTCTCCCCCGCCACGGTGGATCGGCGTCCCCGATCCGGTGAGCGGAACGCCCGTTCCGCCCCGCCGGTGCGCGACGATCTCCGCCGCGATGGACAGGGCGGTCTCCTCGGGGGTACGGGCGCCGAGGTCGAGCCCGATCGGCGACCGCAGCCGCGCCAACTCCCGTGGTGTCACGCCTACTTCCCGCAGCCGGCGCTCCCGGTCCGCGTGCGTGCGACGTGAGCCCATCGCCCCGACGAACGCGACCGGCATCCGCAGGGCTTCCTTGAGCAGGGGTACGTCGAACTTGGCGTCGTGGGTGAGGACGCACAGCACCGTGCGCGCGTCGGTCGCGGTGCCCCGCAGATAGCGGTGCGGCCAGTCGACGACGAGGTCGTCGGCCTCGGGAAAGCGGGCCCGGGTGGCGAAGACGGGGCGGGCGTCGCACACGGTCACGTGGTAGCCGAGGAACTTGCCGGCGCGTACCAGCGCCGCGGCGAAGTCGATCGCTCCGAAGACGATCATGCGGGGTGGCGGCACGCTCGACTCGACGAGCAGGGTCAGGCCGCCGGGGCAGTGCGAGCCGTCCGCGGACAGTTCGACGGTGCCGGTACGGCCGGCGTCCAGCAGGGCCCGGGCCTCGGCCGCCGCGGTGCGGTCGAGTTCGCCGAGGCCGCCTTCGCAGGACCCGTCGGGGCGCACGAACAGTGTCCTGCCCAGGAGCTCGGCCGGTCCTCGGACCACCCGGGCGAGCGCGGCCGGCTCTCCCCGGACGACTGCGGACAGCGCCGACCGGACGACGGTGCGTGCCGGTCCGTCCGTGCGGACCGGCGTGACCATGACGTCGATGACCCCGCCGCAGGTCAGGCCGACCGCGAAGGCGTCCTCGTCGCTGTACCCGAAGCGTTCGACGACCGTCTCGCCGTCCTGGAGCGCCGTGACGCACAGGTCGTACACCGCTCCCTCCACGCAGCCTCCGGAGACCGAGCCGATCACCGTGCCGGCGCTGTCGACCGCCAGGGCGGCCCCGGGGCCGCGCGGGGCGCTGCCGCCGACGGCCACGACCGTGGCGACGGCGAACGCGCGGCCCTCCTCGGCCCAGCGGTGCAGCTCGGCGGCGATGTCAAGCATGCCGGCCTGCCATCAGGACGCGGTCGGGCCGGATGGGCAGGTGGCGGTGGCGTACGCCGGTCGCGTGCCGGACCGCGTTGGCGATGGCCGCCGCCGCGCCCACGATGCCGATCTCGCCGATGCCCTTGATGCCGACCGGGTCGTCCGGATCCGGGTCGTCGATCCAGTCCGCCTCGACGAGCGGGACGTCGGCGTGCGCGGCCACGTGGTAGCCGGCGAGGTCGGCGCCGTAGTGGCCGCCCGTGCCGGCGTCCCGTACCGCCTCCTCGTGCAGGGCCATCGAGATGCCCCATGTCATTCCGCCGACGAACTGGCCCCGTGCGGTGAGCGGGTTGACGATCCGGCCTGCCGCGAAGATGCCGAGCATGCGGCGCACCCGGACCTCGCCGGTGTCGACGTCGACGGCGACCTCGGCGAACTGTGCGCCGAAGGAGTGCCGTTCCTTCCGGGCGAGGGCGCCGACGGCCTCGGTGGTGTCGGACCGTACGGTGATCCCCTCGGGCGGGACGGCGGCGCCGAGGGCGAGCCGCTCCCGCAGTTCCTCGGCCGCGACCGTGACCGCCCACGACCAGGAGCGGGTGCCCATCGATCCGCCGGCGATGAACGCGGGCCCGAAGTCGCTGTCGCCGATGCGTACCCGGACCCGCTCCGGCGCCGCCTCCAGCGCGTCGGCGGCGACCAATGTGAGCGCGGTGCGGGCGCCGGTTCCGATGTCGGCCGCGTTGATCCGCACGGTGAAGGTGCCGTCCGCCTCGGCCGTCACGGCCGCCGTGGAGGGTGCGGCGCCGGCGGGGAAGGAGGCCGCCGCGGTGCCGGTGCCGAGCAGCCACCTCCCGTCGCGGCGCAGCCCGGGACGGGGGTCCCGATCGGCCCAGCCGAACCTGCGGGCGCCTTCCCGGAAGCAGGCGAGCAGGTTGCGGCCGCTGAACGGCAGCCCGGACACGGGACCCAGCGCGGGCTCGTTGCGGACGCGCAGCTCGATCGGGTCGATCCCCAGCTTCTCGGCGAGTTCGTCGAGCGCCGACTCCAGCGCGAACGATCCCGGTGCCTCGCCCGGCGCGCGCATCCAGGTCGGCGTCGGCACGTCGAGTCGTACCACGTGGTTGGCGGTGTGGTGGGCGTCGGCGTCGTACATCGTCCGGGCCGGGTCCGCGCCCGGTTCGACGAACTCGTGGACGGTCGAGGTGAGGCTCAGGCAGCGGTGCTCCAGCGCGCGCAGCCGGCCGTCGGCGTCGGCGCCGAGCCTGAGGTGCTGCCGGGTGGGGCTGCGGTAGCCGGCCAGGGAGAACATCTGACGGCGTGTCATGACGACCCGGACCGGGCGCTGCAGGACGGTCGCGGCCATCACCGCGGCCACCTGGTGGGCGCGCAGGCCCTTGCTGCCGAAGCCGCCGCCGACGTGTTCGGACCGTACCCGCACCGAGGCCGGGTCGAGCGAGAAGAGGTTCGCGAGTTCGCTCGCGACCCACAGGGTGCCCTGGTTGGAGTCGACGACGTCGAGCCGTCCGCCGTCCCAGCGGGCGGCCGCCGCGTGCGGCTCCATCGGGTTGTGGTGCTCCTCCGGGGTGGTGTACTCGGCGTCCACGACGGCGGCGGACGCGGCGAGTTCGGCCTCCAGGTCGCCCTTCTCGGCCACCGCCGGCAGGTGGCTGTCGAGCGGGTAGGCGTCGGGGTGCTCGGCGGTGAAGTCGACGTCGTGCGGCTCCTGTTCGTAGTGCACGACCAGCGCTTCGGCGGCTTCCCGGGCCTGTTCGGAGGTGTCGGCGACGACCAGGGCGACCGGCCAGCCCGCGTGCGGTACCCGGTCGTGCTGGAAGAGGGCCGCGGTCGGGTCCGGCGCGGTGCCGAGCAGGCCGGTGTAGTCGGTGTCGACGCGCGGGGCGTTGCCATGGTGCAGGACGGCGACCACGCCGGGCATGGCCAGGACGGGGGTGTCCTCCACCGAGGTGATGCGGCCGCGGGCGATGGTGGACAACACCAGCCAGCCGTGGGCGAGTCGGTCGAAGGGGATCTCGCTCGCGTAGCGGGCCGCCCCGGTGACCTTGTCGCGGCCCTCGACGCGGGTGTGCGCGGTGCCGACGAAGTGCTTGCGCGTGGGGGCGGTGGTCATCGGGCGGCCTCCTCGGCGAGTTCGGTCAGCACGGCCACGACGAGGTTGCGCATGAGGGTCACCTTGTATCCGTTGTGCGGCAGCGGCTTCGCGGCGGCCAGTTCGGCGTCCGCGGCGGCCGCGAAGGTCTCGGCGTTCGCCGGTGCGCCGGTCAGCGCGCGTTCGGCCGTCCGGGCCCGCCACGGCCGGGACGCGACCGCCCCGAACGCCAGGCGCACCTCGCGTACGACACCGTCCTCGATGCCGAGCGCGGCGGCGATCGAGCCGATCGCGAAGGCATACGAGGCACGCTCGCGCACCTTGCGGTAGCGGGAGTCGGCGGCGACGGGGGCGGGTGGCAGGGTGACGCCGGTGATCAGCGCTCCCGGCGGCAGCGCGGTCTCCAGGTGCGGGGTGTCGCCCACCGGCCGGTAGAACTCGGCAAGGGGCAACTCGCCCGGTCCGTGGGCCGTTTCGTACGAGACGACCGCGTCGAAGGCCGTCAGCGCGACGCCCATGTCGGAGGGGTGGACGGCCACGCAGTGCTCGGAGGCGCCCAGGATGGCGTGGTTGTGGTGCTCGCCCTCGACGGCGGGGCAACCGCTGCCGGGGACGCGTTTGTTGCACGGTTTGGTCACGTCGGCGAAGTAGCCGCAGCGGGTGCGCTGGAGCAGGTTACCGCCGACCGTGGCCATGTTGCGCAGCTGCCCGGAGGCGCCGGCCAGGACGGCCTGGGTCAACGCCGGGTAGCGGCGCCGGACTTCGGGGTGGGCGGCGAGGTCGCTGTTGGTGACGGTCGCACCGATGCGCAGCCCACCGTTGTCCGTCGACTCGATCCCGTTCAACGGGAGTTCGCGGACGTCGACGAGCCGGGCAGGCCGCTCGACGCCGGTCTTCATCAGGTCGACGAGGTTGGTGCCGCCGCCGAGGAAGCGTGCCTCGGGATCGGCGTCGAGCAGCGCGAGGGCGCCGGAGACGTCGACGGCGCGCCGGTAGTCGAACTCCCTCATACGGCCGCCTCCTGGGACATCCGCGCCTCGGCCGCCCGGGCGACCGCCTGGACGATCGACACGTAGGCGCCGCAGCGGCACAGGTTGCCGCTCATCCGCTCGCGGATCTCGTCGGCGGTCAACGGCGGCGCTCCCACCTCGGGCCGGACGTCGTCGGTGACGGCGCTCGGCCAGCCCGCCGCGTGTTCCTCGATCACCGCGACGGCGGAACAGATCTGCCCCGGTGTGCAGTAGCCGCACTGGTAGCCGTCGAGGTCGAGGAACGCCTGCTGCACCGGGTGGAGTTGCCCGGCCTCGGCCAGCCCTTCGACGGTGGTGATCTCGCGGTCCTCGGCCGCCACCGCCAGTTGCAGACAGGCCACGGCACGGCGTCCGTCGAGCAGGACCGTGCAGGCACCGCACTGCCCCTGGTCGCAGCCCTTCTTCGTGCCGGTCAGGTCCAGGCGCTCGCGCAGGGCGTCGAGGAGCGTGGTGCGGTGGTCGACGGACAGCGTGTGCTTGTCGCCGTTGATCTTCAAGGTGACGGCGCTGGACGTGGACGAGGGGGGTGGGGCCATGATCAGCCTTCTTTCGCGTATCCGGAGCAGGTGGCGGGCACGCTCCGGCAGTCAGCCGAGTCAGGAGACGTTTCGGGTGGACGCGGGGGAGCAACGCCGTCGCAACGGCGCTAGAGTGGACTCAAATGGACAGCTGTCCGCTTACCTCGAACGTAGTGGACAGCTGTCCGGTTAGCAAGGACGGCTTTCGGCCGCGCGTCCACCAGGAGGACGAGTGCAGCAGAAGAAGGACACGCCTCTGCGCTCGGACGCGCAACGCAACCGCGAGCGCATCCTGAAAGTGGCGCTGGCCGAGCTGACGCACTCCGCGGACGCCCCGCTCAGTGCGATCGCGAAGAAGGCGGGCGTCGGACAGGGCACGTTCTACCGGAACTTCCCCAACCGCGAGGCGCTCGTCCTGGAGGTCTACCGCTACGAGATGCAGCAGGTCGCCGACGCCGCGTCCCAGCTGCTCGAAACGCACGCACCCGCCCGGGCGCTGCGCGAGTGGATGGACCGGCTGGCGCAGTTCGCGATGGCCAAGGTCGGCATGGCGGAGGCGATCCGCCACGCCATGAGCACAGCGGACGGCCCGGCGAAACCGGGCCACACCCCCGTGACGGCCGCGGCCGAGGTCCTGCTCCGCGCGAGCGAGGAGGCCGGCACCATCCGCCCGGGAGTCACCGCGGACGACTTCTTCCTCGCCATAGCCGGCCTCTGGCAGATCGATCCCCGCGGAGACTGGCGGACGCGCACCGCCCGGCTGCTGGACCTCGTCATGGACGGACTGCGCGCGGGAGCACCCGGAAAAGCAGAAGACCCCTGATGAACAGGGGTCTCATGTCATGTGGTGTCCGAGGGGGGACTTGAACCCCCACGCCCGATAAAGGGCACTAGCACCTCAAGCTAGCGCGTCTGCCATTCCGCCACCCGGACCAGGTGTCTGCCGCCTGGCCGGGGGTGTACCCGGCGGCGACACGGACAACAATACCAAGGTTTCGCAGTGGCTTTCACCTGCATATCCGTCGCCCGAGCGGCGCTCCCGGGGTGACCGGGCCGGTGAAACTAAGGTCTCACCATGAGCGACTGGAAGGTTACGCACAGCCCGTCCGCCGGGCGCAGACCGCGGGCGCTGTCGCCCCTCAGGGAGCATCTGCGGGACACGTTCTGGTTCGCGCCCGCCACGGCCATGGTGGGCGTGTTCCTCGTGTGGGCGGTGGCGTCGGAGATCGACACCAGGATCGTCGAGGCGCTTCAGGACCGGGGCGAGTACGACGCGGTCGAGGAACTGCTGAAGGTCGCGGACGACGCGCGGACCGTGGTGACCACGGTGAGCTCGGCGATGATGACCTTCATCGGCGTGGTCTTCAGCATCTCGTTGGTCGCGGTGCAGATGGCGAGCGGTCAGTTCAGCCCGCGGGTGGTGCGGATCTTCGTACGGTCCCGGATCACCAAGGCGACCTTCGCCGTCTTCCTCGCGACCTTCCTGCTGACCCTGCTCGTCCTGACCGCGTACGACAGCGACCCCGACCCCCGGCTGGTCACCTCGGTCCCCCTTGTCCAGTCGCTCGTCACGCTCGTCATGGTCGCACTGAGCCTGCTGCTGTTCGTGATGTACGTGAACACGACGCTGCGGCTGATGCGGGTCGGGCACGTGATCGACCGGATCGTCGGGGAGGCGTTCGGGGTGGTCGCCCTGCTGCCGGTCGGGGCATCCGCCGAAGGGCACGCGCTCGGGCCCGAGACGGCGTGGATCGCCCACGAGGGGCGGGCCGGCGTCCTGCGGGACGTGAACATCGCCCGGCTGGTGCGGGTGGCGCGGCAGCACGACGTCGTCCTGCGGCTGATTCCGCGGACCGGGGACTTCGTCGTGCCCGGCACGCCCGTCCTGGCCGTGCACGGTGGCCGGATGCCGCCGTACCGCGCGCTGCGCTACTCCGTCTCCGTCGGTGTCGAGCGCACCTTCCACCAGGATCTCGGCTTCGGGCTGCGCCAGCTGTCCGACATCGCGCTCAGGGCGCTGTCCCCGGCGGTCAACGATCCGACGACGGCCGTACAGGCCCTGGACCGGATCGTGCAGTTCCTGGCCGCCCTGGCCCCGCGGCCACTGGACGCCTCGCTGCACCGGGACCGACGGGGCGCCGTCCGGCTCGTGCAGCCCGTGCCGGGCTGGGCCGCGCTGGTGGATCTGGGATTCGCCGAGATCCGTGGCTGTGCCGTAGACCATCCGCAGGTCACGCGCCGTCTGCTGGCCGGACTCGACGACTTGGCCCTCCTGGTCCCCGAGGAGCGGCGGGAGCCGCTGCTGCGCCATCGGGCGCTGCTCGCGCAGGCCGTGGAGCGTGGTGTGCCGGAGGCTTCGGACCGGACCTTCGCCCTGCAACCGGACCGTCAGGGCATCGGCTGACGCGCCGGAGGGGCTGGGCATGGTGCCGGTGTGCGCCCTACGGGCCCTGCTGCTCCACTCCTCGTCGGCCTGCGTCGGTTCGACGCATGAACCACCTCGTGCCGAGCCTTCCGCGCCCCCGTCCGCAGATCGCGGCACGGTGGCCGGCCGGCGAGGTGACCACCGGGTGGTGCCCGCGGGATGCGGACACCACCCGGCCGTCGGCCGTCACCTGAGCCGGTCGCCGGCGGGGTGCTGCGGGCGCGCCCCGTCGTACCGGCCTCGCACGGTCGGTCTCACGGCATGAGCTGGTACTCCGGGAAGTTGCCGGGCAGCCGCTCCCCCGCCGGGCCGTGGGTCACGGCCCGCACCAGGAGTTCGCCGCCGACGAACGCGCCCCGCCAGGACGCGCCGAACCCGCCGAACAACTCGTCACGGTCACCGCGGGAGCGAGGTGTGCCGTGCCCGACCTTGAACGCCCGGATCTGCGGGGCGAGTCGGTCGAAGGTCGCCCGGTCGTCCGTGGACAGCGTGGCCACCAGCGCGCCGTTGGACGCGTTCATCGCGGCCAGCAGCTCCGCCTCCGTGTCGACCAGGACGATGGTGTCGACCGGGCCGAACGGTTCCGCGTGGTGCAGCGGGGAGGACGGCGGCGGATTCAGCAGCGTGACCGGTTGGACGTACGCCGACGTGTCCTGGCCGGGCAGGAAGCGCGCGTCGGCCGGCCGGCCGCGGTGCAGCGGGACGGCGCCGCGGTCGACGGCCTCGGCGACCTGGTCGTGCAGTTCCTTGGCCTTGGCCGCGTTGATGACGGGCCCGAAGTCCAGCCGGGGGTAGGGGTCGTCGGGGTGCTCGACCGCGAGCGGGTGGCCGACCCTCAGCGTGCGGACCGCCGGGAGGTACGCCGCGAGGAACTCGTCGAACAGCTGCCGCTGGACGACGAAGCGCGGGTACGCCGTGCAGCGCTGCTTGCCGTAGTCGAAGAGCTTGGGCACGACCGCCGTGAGCGCGTCCCAGTCCGTGTAGTTCCAGATGCCCCAGGTGTTGAGTCCCTCCTGTTCGAGTACGTGTCGTTTGCCGAGGTCGGCGACGGCCGTGGCCACCGCGGCGCCGGTGTCGCGGCCGCCGACGAAGGAGACGCAGCCGATCTCCGGCGCCCGCACCAGCGCCTCGGACAGCTCGCCTCCGCTGCCGCTGACGAGGGTGACGGGAATCCCCTCGCGGGCGGCGAGCGCACACGCCAGCGTCAGACAGGCCACACCGCCGTCGGTCGGGGCCTTGGCGATGACCGCGTTGCCTGCCAGTGCCTGGACCAGCACTGCGTGAACGAGCACGCTCATCGGGTAGTTCCAGCTCGCGACGTTCGACACCGGGCCGTCCAGCGGGGCCCGGCCGGCGAGCATCGGCTCGATGCCGTCGACGTACCAGCGCACGCCGTCGATGGCCCGGTCGACGTCCGCCTGGGCGAGCCGCCAGGGTTTGCCGATCTCCCAGACGAGCAGCAGGGCGAGCAGTTCGCGGTGCTCGGTCAGGGCGTCGAGGGTGGCCGCGACGCGGGCCCGGCGCTCGTCGAGGGGGATGTGCCGCCAGGCGCGGTGCTGGTCGAGCGAGGCGTGTACGGCCTGGTGGGCGGTGGTCCGGTCCAGGCGGGGCGGGCCCGCGATCGGGCTGCCGTCGACGGGGCTGGTGGCGGGCAGGGCCCGGCCGTCCGCCCGCCAGGCGCAGTCCCAGAGGTTGAGGACGCGGTCGTCGTGGAACGCCTCGGGGGCGACGGCGAGGCAGCGCTGCCAGGCGTCGGTCCAGGACGTGCCTGATTTGAGGGTGAGGGTGGTTGCCATCGGGGTTCTCCGCTCTCGGTGCACAGTCGGGGGCGGGTTGGTGCATGGCTGCGAAGGACGATAGCGAGGCGCCGCGACTGCGGTAAGTGACCTCGCGTCACCTATGAGTGAGGTCACGCCTCCAGTTGGGCCAGCACGAGGCGGGCCGTCTCGGTGGGGGTGCTGCCGACCTTGACGCCGACCGCCTCCAGTGCCGCCTTCTTGGCCTGCGCGGTGCCGGTGGAACCGGACACGATCGCGCCCGCGTGCCCCATGGTCTTGCCCTCGGGCGCGGTGAAGCCGGCGATGTAGCCGACGACGGGCTTGGTGACGTGTTCGCGGATGTAGGCGGCCGCGCGTTCCTCCGCGTCGCCGCCGATCTCCCCGATGAGGACGATGGTCTCGGTGTCGGGGTCGTCCTGGAAGGCGGCGAGACAGTCGATGTGGGTGGTGCCGACGACGGGGTCGCCGCCGATGCCGACGCAGGTCGAGAAGCCGATGTCGCGGAGTTCGTACATGAGTTGGTAGGTGAGCGTGCCCGACTTGGACACCAGGCCGATCCGGCCCGGCTTGGTGATGTCGGCCGGGATGATGCCGGCGTTGGACTGGCCGGGGGTGATCAGGCCGGGGCAGTTCGGACCGATGACGCGGGTGCCCTTCTCCTTCGCGTACGTGGTGAAGGCGACGGAGTCGTGGACGGGGATGCCCTCGGTGATGACGACGGCGAGGCCGATGCCGGCGTCGGCGGCCTCGACGACGGCCGCCCTGGCGAAGGCCGGGGGCACGAACACGACGGTGACATCGGCTCCGGTCGACTGCATACCGTCGGCAACCGACCCGAAGACGGGCACGGCACGGTCGTCGAAGTCGACGGTGCGGCCCGCCTTGCGCGGGTTGACGCCGCCGACGATGTTCGTGCCGGCCGCGAGCATGCGGCGGGTGTGCTTCATGCCCTCGCCGCCGGTCATGCCCTGGACGAGGACCTTGCTTTCCTTGGTGAGGTAGATCGCCATGTCCCGTCTCCTCAGGCTGTGGTGGCGAGTTGGGCGGCGCGGCGCGCGGCGCCGTCCATGGTGGTGGCCTGCTGGACCAGCGGGTGGGCACGCCCGTCGAGGATGCTGCGGCCGCGCGCCGCGTTGTTGCCGTCGAGGCGCACGACCAGCGGTTTGGTCAACTGGACGGTGTCCAGGGCCTGCACGATGCCGTCGGCGACCGCGTCGCAGGCGGTGATGCCGCCGAAGACGTTGACGAAGACGGACTTCACGGCCGGGTCGGAGAGGATGACCGAGAGGCCGTCGGCCATGATCTGCGCCGACGCGCCGCCGCCGATGTCGAGGAAGTTGGCGGGGCGGGCCCCGCAGCCGGCGACCACGTCGAGGGTCGACATGACGAGGCCGGCGCCGTTGCCGATGATGCCGACCTCGCCGTCGAGCTTGACGTAGTTGAGGCCCTTGGCGGCCGCCGCCGCCTCCAGCGGGTCGTCGTGCGCCGCGCCTTCCGCCCCCCAACGTGCCTGTCGGAAGCGGGCGTTGTCGTCGAGGGTGACCTTGCCGTCGAGGGCGAGGATCTGCCCCTGCCGGGTCCGGACGAGCGGGTTGACCTCGACGAGGACCGCGTCCTCCCGGACCAGCACCTCCCACAGCCGGACGAGGACGTCGACGGTCTGCGGCGGCAGTCCGGCGGCCTCCGCGATCCCGGCCGCCTTCGCCGAGGTGACACCCTCCGCCGGGTCGATGTGTATACGGGCTACGGCCTCCGGTCGACTGGCGGCGATCTCCTCGATCTCCATCCCACCCTCCGCGGAGGCGATCGCGAGGAAGCGGCCGGCCGCGCGGTCCAGGACGTAGGAGACGTAGAACTCGGCCTCGATGTCCACGGGTTGGGCCAGCATCACCTTGCCGACCGTGTGGCCCTTGATGTCCATGCCCAGAATCTGACGGGCCGTCAGTTCTGCTGCGGCCGGATCGGAGGCGAGTTTGACCCCGCCCGCCTTGCCCCGGCCACCAGTCTTCACCTGGGCTTTCACCACGACACGACCACCCAGTCCGCGGGCGATCTCGCGTGCCTCCTTGGGCGAGTCGGTGACCCCCGCCCTCGGCACCAAGATGCCGTGTTCCTCGAAGAGTTCCCTTGCCTGGTGCTCGTACAGGTCCATCTCGGCTCCTGCCTTAAAAGTGCCGCACGCCCCCTGGACACCACCCACCGGATGCGGGATAACAAGCTTCATACAGTATTCGTCGACTGTATGCAATGTACCGCGAGAGCGTTCCAACCCCCTACGAAGGGACAGGACTTCGCCATGCCCGACGACACCCAGGACGTCATTTCCGGTGGTCATCTCGTTGCAAAGGCGCTGAAGGCCGAGGGGGTCGACCGCATCTACACCCTGTGCGGCGGCCACATCATCGACATCTACGACGGCTGCGTCGACGAGGGCATAGAAGTCGTCGACGTCCGGCACGAACAAGTCGCCGCACACGCCGCGGACGGCTACGCCCGCATCACCGGCAAGCCCGGCTGCGCGGTCGTCACCGCGGGCCCCGGTACGACCGACGCCGTCACCGGTGTCGCCAACGCCTTCCGCGCGGAGTCCCCGATGCTGCTGATCGGCGGCCAAGGGGCGCTGACCCAGCACAAGATGGGGTCGCTGCAGGACCTGCCGCACGTCGACATGATGACGCCGATCACCAAGTTCGCGGCGGCCGTGCCGGACACGGCGCGCGCGGCGGACATGGTGTCGATGGCGTTCCGCGAGTGCTATCACGGCGCGCCCGGCCCCTCCTTCCTGGAGATCCCGCGCGACGTCCTCGACGCCAAGGTGCCGGTGGCCAAGGCGCGCGTACCGAAGCCGGGCGCCTACCGCGCCTCGACCCGCTCGGCCGGTGATCCCGAGGCGATCGAGAAGCTCGCCGACCTGCTCGTGCACGCCGAGAAACCGGCCATCCTGCTGGGCAGCCAGGTGTGGACGACACGCGGGACCGAGGCGGCCATCGACCTCGTACGGACGCTGAACATTCCGGCGTACATGAACGGAGCCGGTCGCGGCACCCTCCCGCCGGGCGACCCGCACCACTTCCAGCTGTCGCGCCGGTACGCCTTCTCCAACGCCGACGTCATCGTCATCGTCGGTACGCCCTTCGACTTCCGCATGGGCTACGGCAAGCGGCTGTCGCCGGACGCGACCGTCGTGCAGATCGACCTCGACTACCGGACCGTCGGCAAGAACCGCGACATCGACCTCGGGATCGTCGGCGATGCCGGGCTGGTGCTGAAGTCGGTGACCGAGGCGGCCTCCGGGCGCGTCAACGGGGGCGCGTCGAAGCGCAAGGAGTGGCTCGACGAGCTGCGGGCCGCCGAGCAGACCGCGATCGAGAAGCGGCTGCCGAGCCTGAAGTCGGACGCCTCGCCGATCCACCCGTACCGGCTGGTCAGCGAGATCAACGACTTCCTCACCGAGGACTCCATCTACATCGGCGACGGCGGCGACATCGTCACCTTCTCCGGGCAGGTCGTGCAGCCCAAGTCACCGGGCCACTGGATGGACCCGGGGCCGCTCGGCACCCTCGGCGTCGGCGTCCCCTTCGTGCTCGCCGCCAAGCAGGCGCGGCCCGACAAGGAGGTCGTCGCCCTGTTCGGGGACGGCGCCTTCTCCCTCACCGGCTGGGACTTCGAGACCCTGGTCCGCTACGACCTGCCCTTCGTCGGCATCGTCGGCAACAACTCCTCCATGAACCAGATCCGTTACGGCCAGGCCGCCAAGTACGGCCCGGAGCGCGAGCGGGTCGGCAACACCCTCGGCGACGTCCACTACGACAAGTTCGCCCAGATGCTGGGCGGTTACGGCGAGGAGGTCCGCGACCCCGCCGACATCGGCCCCGCGCTCCGGCGCGCCCGCGAGTCCGGCAAGCCCTCGCTGATCAACGTCTGGGTCGACCCGGACGCGTACGCCCCCGGAACCATGAACCAGACGATGTACAAGTGAGGTGCCCCCGATGACTGGTACGTCCACCAAGGCACTTGAAGGCATCCGCGTCCTGGACATGACGCACGTCCAGTCCGGACCCTCCGCGACCCAACTCCTCGCCTGGCTCGGCGCGGACGTCGTCAAGCTGGAGGCGCCGACCGGTGACATCACGCGCAAGCAGTTGCGCGACCTGCCGGACGTCGACTCCCTCTACTTCACGATGCTCAACTGCAACAAGCGCAGCATCACCCTCAACACCAAGACCGAGCGCGGCAAGGAGATCCTCACCGAGCTGATCCGGCGCTCCGACGTCATGGTCGAGAACTTCGGACCGGGCGCGGTCGACCGCATGGGCTTCACCTGGGACCGCATCCAGGAGATCAATCCGCGGATCGTCTATGCCTCCATCAAGGGGTTCGGGGACGGCCCGTACACCAACTTCAAGGCGTACGAGGTCGTCGCTCAGGCCATGGGCGGGTCGATGTCGACCACCGGTTTCGAGGACGGGCCGCCGCTGGCGACGGGGGCCCAGATCGGGGACTCGGGCACGGGCGTCCACGCCGTGGCGGGGATTCTCGCGGCGCTGTACCAGCGGGAGAACACCGGGCGCGGTCAGCGGGTCAATGTGGCCATGCAGCACGCTGTGCTCAACCTCTGCCGGGTGAAGCTGCGCGACCAGCAGCGCCTGGCACACGGCCCGCTCGCTGAATATCCCAACGACGACTTCGGCGACGAGGTTCCCCGGTCCGGGAACGCCTCCGGCGGCGGCCAGCCCGGCTGGGCGGTCAAGTGCGCGCCGGGCGGGCCGAACGACTACGTGTACGTCATCGTGCAGCCCGTCGGCTGGCGGCCGCTCAGCGAGCTCATCGGCCGGCCCGAGCTGGCCGACGACCCCGAGTGGGCGTCGCCGGAGGCCCGGCTGCCCAAGCTGGGCAAGATGTTCCAGCTGATCGAGGAGTGGTCCGCCACGCTCCCGAAGTGGGAGGTGCTGGAGAAGCTCAACGCCCACAACATCCCGTGCGGGCCGATCCTGTCCACCAAGGAGATCATCGAGGACCGGTCGCTGGTCGCCAACGAGATGGTCGTCACCGTGCCGCACCCCGAGCGGGGCGAGTTCGTGACCGTGGGCAGCCCGCTGAAGCTCTCCGACTCCCCCGTCGAGGTGAGCAGTTCACCGCTGCTGGGCGAGCACAACGAACAGGTCTACGTCGGCGAGCTCGGTCTCGGCGACGAGGAGCTGCGCCTGCTCAAGTCGAACGGAGTGATCTGACGTGATGGCCGAAGACCGCCATGTGAGGGTGCGCACGCTCCTCGACACCGTGCGCGCCGAGGGCCGGACGGCGCTGACCGCGCCCGAGGGCAAGGTGATCGCCGACGCGTACGGGATCGCCGTACCGGGTGAGGAGCTGGCGACCGACGTCGACGAGGCGGTGGCGTACGCGGCGCGCTTCGGCGGGCCCGTGGTGATGAAGATCGTCTCGCCGGACATCCTGCACAAGACCGACGCCGGCGGTGTGATCGTGGGCGTCGAGGGCTCGGCCGACGTACGGGCCGCGTTCCACGAGATCATCGGCAACGCGCGTGCGTACAGCGCCGAAGCCCGTATCGAGGGCGTACAGATCCAGGAACTGCTGCCCAAGGGGCAGGAGGTCATCGTCGGCGCGGTGACCGATCCGACCTTCGGGAAGGTGGTGGCCTTCGGGCTCGGCGGGGTGCTGGTCGAGGTCCTCAAGGACGTCACGTTCCGGCTCGCGCCATTGGAGGCCGACGAGGCGCTGTCCATGCTGGACTCCATCCGTGCGGCGGAGATCCTGCGCGGGGTGCGCGGGGCGCCCGCCGTGGACCGGTGGGCGATCGCCGAGCAGATCCGCAGGGTGTCCCAACTGGTCGCGGACTTCCCGGAGATCGCGGAGGTTGACCTCAACCCGGTGATCGCCACGCCGCAGAGCGCGGTCGCGGCCGACATCAGGGTCATCCTCGCCGAGTCCCTGCCGAAGCCCCGGCCGACGTACACGCGCGAGGAGATCCTCACCTCCATGCGCCGACTGATGGAGCCCCGTTCGGTCGCCGTGATCGGTGCCTCCAACGAACAGGGCAAGATCGGCAACTCCGTGATGCGCAACCTCATCGACGGCGGCTTCGCCGGGGAGATCCATCCGGTGAACCCCAAGGCCGATGACATTCTCGGCCGCAAGGCGTACAAGAGTGTCACCGACGTTCCCGGTGAGGTGGATGTGGCGGTCTTCGCGATCCCCGCCAAGTTCGTGGCCTCGGCCCTGGAGGAGGTGGGACGCAAGAAGATCCCGAACGCCGTGCTGATCCCCTCCGGGTTCGCGGAGACCGGCGAGCACGAACTCCAGGACGAGATCGTGGCGATCGGCGAACGGCACGGGGTCCGGCTGCTCGGGCCGAACATCTACGGCTACTACTCGACGTGGCAGGACCTGTGCGCCACGTTCTGCACACCGTACGACGTGAAGGGCGGGGTGGCGCTGACCTCTCAGTCCGGTGGCATCGGGATGGCCATCCTGGGCTTCGCCCGGACCACCAAGACGGGCGTGTCGGCGATCGTCGGCCTCGGCAACAAGTCGGACCTGGACGAGGACGACCTGCTGACCTGGTTCGGCGAGGACCCGAACACCGAGTGCATCGCGATGCACCTGGAGGACCTCAAGGACGGGCGCGCCTTCGTCGAGGCCGCGCGGGCGACCGTACCGAAGAAGCCGGTCGTCGTCCTGAAGGCGGGACGTACCGCGGCCGGCGCGAAGGCCGCCGGATCGCACACCGGAGCCCTGGCGGGCGACGACGCCGTGTACGACGACATCCTGCGGCAGGCCGGGGTCATCCGGGCGCCCGGGCTGAACGAGATGCTGGAGTACGCGCGCGCGTTGCCGGTGCTTCCCACCCCTCAGGGGGACAACGTCGTGATCATCACCGGGGCGGGCGGCAGCGGGGTGCTGCTGTCCGACGCGGTGACCGACAACGGCCTCACCCTGATGGAGATCCCGCCGGACCTGGACGCGTCCTTCCGGACCTTCATCCCGCCCTTCGGGGCCGCGGGCAACCCGGTGGACATCACCGGGGGCGAGCCGCCGTCGACGTACGAGGCGACGATCCGGCTGGGTCTGGAGGACCCGCGCATCCACGCGCTGGTCCTCGGCTACTGGCACACCATCGTCACTCCCCCGATGGTCTTCGCGGAGCTCACCGCGCGCGTGGTGGCCGAGTTCCGGGAGCGCGGCATCGAGAAGCCGGTGGTGGCGTCGCTGGCGGGCGACGTCGAGGTCGAGGAGGCCTGCCAGTACCTGTACGAGCGCGGGGTCGTGGCGTACCCGTACACGACCGAGAAGCCGGTGGCCGTACTCGGCGCCAAGTACCGCTGGGCGCGCGCGGCTGGACTGTTGGGGGGCCGTTCATGAGGTGAACCGGTGCGGGGCCGGCCGACGGTGCGCGTCGGCCGGCCCGGGACCCGTGCGCACACGAAAGGCATTGGACAGGGGGCGCTGGCCAGAGCTTTCGACGCAAGGGGTGCGAGACACATGACAACCACCGACTTCTCCACACCCGTCCCCTACAGGGAGGTGACGGACCGCAACGGCCGCCTGTACCGGATCGGCGAGACCGACCGGGACATCATGGGCCGGCCACGATGGACCATGGTGCTCTTCCCGTGGATCGGCATGATGGGGATCAGCTCCTCGGAGTACGCGTTCACCTCCGCCGAGGACACCCTGCACGAGGCCCACCTGTGGAACAGCGGGCACATCTTCTGGCTGATGGGCGTCTGGGTGTTCTTCCAGGCCGCCGTCGCCTTCCCCGCCGGGCAGCTGCGCGAGAGCGGCAGGCTCCCCGCGCGGTACGCGATGATGCTCGGCGCGTTCGGCACGATCTGCGGCTACATCTCGTTGGCTTTCGCGCCGCACGTGATCGTCGCCTACATCGGTTTCGGCATGTTCAGCGGCATCGGCGCCGGCCTCGTCTACGCGACCTGCGTGAACATGGTCGGCAAGTGGTATCCGGAGCGCAAGGGCGGCAAGACCGGCATGGTCAACGGCGGCTTCGCCTACGGATCGGTGCCCTTCGTCTTCCTGTTCACCTCGTACATGGACCTGAGCAACTACGAGGTCGTCCTGGTGATGGTGGGTGTCATCTGCTGCGCGGTCGTCGCGTTCGCCGGGTGGTTCTTCAAGGACCCGCCGAAGAACTGGTGGCCCGCGAACGTCGACCCGCTGCGGCAGACCGACGACCCGAAGATCCGCCGGGCACTGGAGAAGAACCCGCCGGCGGTCAAGCAGTACACACCGAAGGAGGCCGCCCGCACGCCCGTGCTGTGGATGATGTGGTTCTGTCTGCTGTGCACGGCCGGCATCAACATCTTCGGCATCGCCTTCCAGGTGCCGTTCGGCAAGGACATGGGCTTCGCGGGCGGGATCGTGGCCACGGCGATGTCCCTGAAGGCCATCGTCAACGGCACCGGGCGCGGGGTCATCGGCTGGATCTCCGACAAGTTCGGGCGCCGCAACACACTGATCATCGTGTGTCTGGTGCTGGGGACCGCGCAGTTCGGGGTGCTGATCTCCGGCCAGATGGGCAGCATGCCGTTCTTCCTGTTCTGCTCCATGGTCTCCGGGTTCGGCGGCGGCGCGATCTTCCCGCTGTTCGCGGCCATGACCGCGGACTACTTCGGTGAGAACAACAACGCCTCCAACTACGGCATCGTCTACAGCTCGAAGCTGATCTCCGGGCTCGTGGGGGCCGGGATGGGCGCGGTCGTGGTCCACGCGTGGGACTACGAGGGCGCGTTCGTCATCGCGGGCTCCATCGGTCTGGCCTCCGCGGTCCTGGCGCTCTTCCTCAAGGCACCGGACAGGCCGCAGGCCCGGCGCATCGCTCCCAACCCGCACCCGCTCGGCGAGGAGATGGCGTGACGTGCCGGCGGACGCCGGAACGGCGTTCACGAGGCCGTGTGGCGGTATGAGCCGGCACGCATGAGGCGGCCCTCCCCGATCCGGGGAGGGCCGCCTCATGCGGGTGGAGCCGTCAGCACTTCTCGCGCAGTGAGTGCAGATGCGCGCTCGAACGCCGCGCGAAGGTGAAGGACTCGGTCGGGTTGTCGTGCTCGGCCTGCCAGTGGTGGGCGAGTCGTTCGCCGCGCAGCCGGGTCACGGCGGAGATGAACCGCTGGTAGTCGATGTCGCCGTCACCGACGTCGGTCATGCGGTAGCCGTACTGGTTCGACGGGTCGCTCTCCCCGTCCTTGACGTGGAAGAGCGGGTAGCGGTGGGGCTGCTTGAGCACGTAGTCGAGGGGTTCGAAGGGCGCGGGCGTGCCGTCGGGCCGCTTGGAGAAGCGGAACTGGCCCGAGTACGCCCAGAAGATGTCCATCTCCAGGAACACGAGGTCGGGGTCGGTCTCGGCGAGCAGCACGTCGTAGAGGCGGACCTTGGGGTTGTCGGTGGCGAAGGAGAACTCCTCGGAGTGGTTGTGCTGGTAGAACTTCATGCCGCGCGCCCTGGCCGCCGCACCGTAGGTGTTGAAGTCCTCGGCCGCGCGCTTCCACGCGTCGACGGTCGAGCCGTAGCGGAACGGTCCCGCGGCGGTGCCGATGTGCTTGAGGCCGAGGGCCTGGGCGTCGTCGAGGACCTTGGTGAGGTTCTGGGCGAAGGTGTAGGCGTTCGGGTCGCTGGAGTAGTAGCCGACGTGGCTGCCGATCGGGTTCAGGCCGTGGTTCCGGGCCAGCCGCTTGAGCTGCGCGAGCGTGATCGGACCGGCCGAGCCCTGGGTGTATCCGGCGAACTCGACCTCGTCGTAGCCGTACTTCTCCAGTTCGGCGAAGACGGGGGCGAAGCCCAGCGTGGAGACCTTGTCCCGCAGGCTGTACAGCTGGATGCCGAGCCGGCCGGGCGGCAGAACGGGACGGCCTCGGCCGCCGGCGGCGGTCTCGGCGGCGGTCGTGGTCTCGGTGGCGGCGGTGGCGGGGGCCGCGGCGGCGCCGAGCAGCGCGGCGACGGTGCTTCCGGCGGCGACGCCGAGCATGCCTCGTCTGGTGAGGCGGTGGGTGAGTTCGGGGTCGGTCTGGGACATGCGGCTCATGCCTGGAACTCCTCAAGATCGCAGGGTGTTGTCAGTGGTGAGTGCTTCACTGGTGACCAGTCGCAAGAGACAGGTCGGACGGGGCCGGTCAGCCGAGACCGGCCAGTTGGAGCAGCAGTGCTTTCACATCGGTGGCCGCTACGCGGTCGCCGACAGCGCGGGGGGTGGAGCAGATGAGGAGCGGACCGTCGTCGTCGCTCTCGGGGAGGCGGCCGTGGCTGCCGCGAATAGGTGAGGGGTCCAGGGGCACGACTGCCATGCGGTAGCGCATGCCGAGCTTCTTGCGGGCCAGTGCCGTGGCCGCCTTCACCTTCACGTAGGGGTCGAGCGGGTCCATGAAGAGTTCGACCGGGTCGTAGCCGGGTTTGCGGTGGATCTCGACCAGTCGCGCGAAGTCGGGCGCGCGGGCGTCGTCGAGCCAGTAGTAGTACGTGAACCAGGCGTCCGGCTCCGCCACGGCGACGAGTTCGCCGGAGCGCGGATGGTCGAGGTGATGGGCCTTCTTGCCCTCGTCGTCCAGGAGTTGCTCGATGCCGGGCAGGCCGTCGAGGGCGGCCCGGGTCGCGTCGAGGTCTTCCGGCCGGCGGACGTAGACGTGCGCGATCTGGTGGTCGGCGACCGCGAAGGCGCGGGAGGCCATCGGGTCGAGGTACTCCATGCCGTCCTGCGTGTGCACCTCCAGCAGACCGGCGCGGCGCAGGGCGCGGTTGATGTCGACGGGCCGGTCCACGCGGGTGATGCCGTACTCGGACAGGGCGACGACGGTACGGCCCTCGGCGCGGGCGTCGTCCAGGAGCGGAGCCAGCGCCGCGTCGAGGTCGGCGGCCGCCTTGAGGGAGCGCGGGTCGTCGGGACCGTACCGCTGCAGGTCGTAGTCGAGATGGGGGAGGTAGCAGAGCGTCAGGTCGGGTCGGCGGGTGCGGATGACATGCCGGGTCGCGTCGATGATCCAGCGGCTGGAGACCAGGTCCGCGCCGGGTCCCCAGAAGTGGAAGAGGGGGAAGGTGCCGAGTTTCTCGGTGAGTTCGTCGTGGAGGTCGGCGGGCCGGGTGTAGCAGTCGGGTTCCTTGCGGCCGTCGGCGTAGTAGATGGGACGGGGGGTGAGGGTGATGTCGGTGTCGGCGCCCATGGCGTACCACCAGCAGATGTTGGCGACGGTGTAGCCGGGGTGCGCGCGGCGGGCGGCGTCCCAGAGTTTGTCTCCGGCGACGAGACCGTTGTGCTGACGCCACAGGAGTACGTCGCCGAGTTCGCGGAAGTACCAGCCGTTGCCGACGATGCCGTGCTCGCAGGGGTGGGTGCCGGTCAGGAACGTGGACTGGGCGGCGCAGGTGACGGCGGGCAGGACGGTCCCGAGCGGCGCGCGGGAGCCGGACCGGGCGAGTGCCTTGAGGTGGGGCATGTGGTCGAGGAGGCGGGGGGTGAGACCGACGACGTCGAGGACGAGGAGGGGGGTCGGGCCCGGAGTGGTCCGGTGGGTGCTCATGGGAGCTCCTTCAGGCCGAGGTCCGTCAACAGGTCGCGGGCGAGGGTGAGTTCGGCGGCGATGCCGTCGGCGAGCTGGGCACGGGCGCGGGGCCGCAGCTCGGGCGGGAGCGCCTGCCAGGTGTAGGTCTCGACCTCGAGGTGGTGGGTGAGCGGGCGCGGGCCGCCGACGAGCCGGGTCAGGGCGGCCTTCAGGACGGGGAGCGTGGAGGTGAGGGGCGCGGTGGGTGCCGCGTGCAGCGGGACATGGAAGTGGGCGCGCCAGGGGGCCCCGTCGGGAAGCGTGTCGCCCTTGAGGGCCTCGCCGAGGTCGTCGGTGCCGCGGAGGCCTGCGGCGGTGGGGGTGCGGGTCTGGTGCAGGAAGCGGGGTTCGTCGAAGGCTGCCAGGGCCTCGCGGACCTCGGGGAGATGGGGGTGTTCGGCGTGCAGGGCGGCCGAGAGCTGGGATTTGACGACGGGGATACCGGCGTGGGTGAGCGCCTCCAGGGCGGTGTGCGGGTCTTCGAAGGAGGTGGCGAGGTGGCAGGTGTCGACGCAGATGCCGATGCGGTCGTGGCCGATCGCGGTGAGCGGGGCGATGGCGTCGGCGGTGGTCTCGACGACGCAGCCGGGCTCGGGTTCGAGACCGACGCGGATGGAGCGTCCGGTCAACTCCGCCAGGGCGTCCAGTCGTTGGGCGAGGGCGATCAGAGCGGTGCGGCCCGTCTCGGCGCGCGCTGCCGTGGCCGTACCGTCCGCTCTCGCGGTGCCGGAGGTGCGCGGCAGAGCGGTGCGCCAGGCCAGGGGCAGGGTGGAGATGCTGCCCTCGGTGACGTCGTCGGGGAGGAGGCCGGCCAGGACTCGGGCCAGGGCGGTGGTGTGGTCGAGGCGTTCGGGGTCGGCCCAGTCCGGCCGGTACACGCGGTACTTGACCTCCTCGGCGCCGAAGCCCTCGTAGGGGAAGCCGTTGAGGGTGACGACCTCGAGGCCGCGCCGGTCGAGTTCGGTGCGCAGCGCGCGCAGGGCGGACGGGTCGGTGACGAGGGCGTGGGCGGCGTCCCTGGCGAGCCACAGGCCGATACCGAGGCGGTCGCGGCCGAGGCGCCGTCGGACGGGCTCGCAGTGGTCGCGGAGCTGGGCCAGGACGCCGTCGAGAGTTTCGGCGGGATGCACATTGGTGCAGTAGGCGAGGTGGACGGTGGAGCCGTCGGGATGGCGGAAGCGCATCGCTCACTCCCCGCCGCGCAGCACGGAGTTGCCCTCGTGCGTGACATCGGGCGGGGCGACGTCCAGGTTCAGCCGGCCGCTGAGGCCGTAGAACGCGACGGGGTTGCGCCACAGCACCCGGTCGACGTCGTCCTCGGTGAAGCCCTCGGCCAGCATCAGGTCGCCGACCCTGCGGGTCTTGAGGGGGTCGCTGCGGCCCCAGTCGGCGGCAGAGTTCACCAGCACCCGGTCGGGACCGTACGCGCGAAGGATCGCGACCATCCGCTCCTCGTCCATCTTGGTGTCCGGATAGACGGAGAAGCCCAGCCAACAGCCGCTGTCCTTGGCCTCTTTGACGGTGGTCTCGTTGAGGTGGTCGACCAGGACCCGCTCCGGGGACAGCGCCGACTCCCCGATGACGTCGAGGGTGCGGCGCAGGCCGGCGAGTTTGTCGCGGTGCGGGGTGTGGACGAGCGCGGGCAGCTCGTGGTCGGCGGCGAGCTGGAGCTGGGCGGCGAGAGCGGTGTCCTCGGCGGGGGTCATCGAGTCGTAGCCGATCTCTCCGACGGCCACCACCTGGTCCTTGACGAGATACCGGGGCAGTTCGTCGAGGACGGGGACGCAGCGCGGGTCGTTCGCCTCCTTGGGGTTGAGGGCGAGCGTGCAGTGGTGGGCGATGCCGTACTGGGCGGCGCGGAAGGACTCCCAGCCCAGCAGCGAGTCGAAGTAGTCGAGGAAGGAGGCGGGAGAGGTGCGGGGCTGCCCGAGCCAGAAGGACGGCTCGACGACGGCCCGGACGCCGACGGCGCGCATGGCCTCGTAGTCGTCGGTGGTGCGGGAGGTCATGTGGATGTGGGGGTCGAAGATGCGCATCAGAGTTCCTCGCCGTCGTGGTTGCCCTGCGTGGCCGGTGGGGTGGCCGTGGGGTCGGTCAGGGTCAGGACGCGGTACAGGTCTGCGGGGACCGGGCGGTCCGCTGCGGTGCGTTCGGCGGCGTAGTCGCCGAGCATGCGGGCGAGTTCCGCGTCGCCGTGGGCACGGCGGTCCAGGTCGGCCACGACGTCGACGGGCACACCGGTGAAGAGGCACTTCAGGACGGCATGACGCCACTGGTGGACGGGCAGGTGCCGGGCGGCATACGGGCCGACCGCGGCGGCGAGGAGGCTGGTGTCGTTGGTGCGCAGGGCGTCCTCGACGAGTGGGAGGGCGTCCGGGCCGGGTACCAGGTGGGGCAGGGCGTGCAGGACGGCCCGGCGTTCGGCGGCGGTGCCTTGGAGGTAGACCCGGGTGAGGGCGCCGGTGTCGGCGTGGGCCGCGTGCAGGATGAGGACGCGTACGGCGTCGGCGTGCGCGGCGCCGCAGCGGCGTCCGGCCTCGGCGAGCCGCAGCTCCCATACGGAGATGGGCCCGTGCGTGCCGGGATGTGCGGCGGCCTCCTCGAGGGCCTGGTCGAGCCAGGCACGGGCGGCTCCGCCGAGGTGGGCGGCGATACGGCTGTGCAGGTCGGCCGGCGGGGTGTGGGCGAGGGTGGTGCCCGTGATGCCTGCCGCCGGGGTCGCCGGGTCGGCGTGGGTGTGGGTCATGAGGTGCTCCCTTGTGAGGGCGCCGCCGCGTGACGGAGGAACGGAAGGGACAGTTCGGCGAAGTGGGGGCCGGCGTGGGAGTGGCGGGGCAGTTCGACGACGGTCAGGCCCTGGTAGCCGACGGCCGACAGAGCGGCGAGCACGGGCGGGAAGTCGATCTCCCCGGCGCCGAGAGGGAGGTGTTCATGGACGCCGCGGCGCATGTCCTCGATCTGGACGTGGCGCAACCAGGGGCCGGCGGCGCGTACGCACTCGGCGGGCGGCAGGGGCTCAAGGCACTGGCAGTGGCCGATGTCCAGGGTCAGGCCCAGGTTCTCCGGGTCGCCGAGGGAACGGCGGAGTCGGTGGAAGTCCGCGAGGGTGGCGAGGAGGTGGCCGGGCTCGGGTTCGACGGCCAGCGGAATGCCGGCACGGGTGGCGGCGTCCAGGACGGGAGCGAGCGTCTCGGCCAGACGCTTCCATGCCGTGTCCGGGTCCGTCCCCGCCGGCGTGATCCCGCTGAAGCAGTGGACGGCGTGCGCACCGAGGTCGGAGGCCACCCGGACCGCGCGGATCAGCAGGTCGACTCGGCGGGCACGGTCGTCCGGGTCGGGGTCCAGCAAGGAGGGACCGTGCTTGCGCCGGGGGTCGAGCACATAGCGGGCGCCCGTCTCCACCGTGACCGACAGCCCGAGCTCGTCCAGCCGGTGCGCGAGGCGGCGGGTGCGGGTGGACAGGTCCGGCGCGAGCGGGTCCAGGTGCATGTGGTCGAGGGTCAGCCCGACGCCGTCGTAGCCGAGGTCGGCAAGGAGGGTGAGGGCGTCGTCGAGACGGAGGTCGGCGAGGCCGTTGGTGCCGTAGCCGAAGCGGAGGGGGTGGGCTTCGGAGAAGCGCGGGGTCGTCGCGGGACCGGGCGACGGGATGTCCGCCGCGGCGTGCGGTCCGGTCTCGCGGTAGAGGGCCTCGGGGTTCATGTGACGCTCACCTTCCTCGCGAACCTCCCGGCGAGCGGGGCCAGGGCCGCCGTGAGCAGCGCGGAGACCGGGGCGCCGGAGCGGGCGGAGAGTGCGGCCTGGAGGGGGATGGTGGCCCGGATGCCACCGCCGACGGCTCGTTGGGTGAGCGGGGGTGACGGGTTGAGGGCGGCGTGGAAGTAGGGGCGGACTGCGGTCGTGGCATAGGCGGCGGCGAGGGCGGTGCACAGGGCGAGGTCGGACGGGGATGCGGAAGCGCCTGGTCCCCGCCTCATGGAGGGACGTGTCAGGAGCCGGGCCAGTGCGGTGGTCGTGGCCAGGGCCGTCAGGAGGGCCAGGGGTGCGCCGCCCTGGGTCTCCCGCCGTGAGACGGTCGTGACCGTGAGGGTGTGCGCGCCCAGGAGGGCGGCGGACGGAAGGGCTCGGCGCAGGCCGCTCGCGGTGCGGGTGGCCGGGATCGTCCCCGCATTCCTGAACGTCCGCGAGCTCGTCGAGGCGGTGGCACCGAGCAGCAGGTCCAGGCCGCGGGCCGCCGCCATGGCGACGGGGCCTGCCGGGGTGCGCTTGAGGCCGAGGTCGTACGCCCAGACGGTGGCCGCCAAACTCGTCGCGACGGCGAGGGTGGGGCGGCCGGCACAGGCGGCCAGGGAGAGGCCGGCTCCGGTGAAGGCGCCGGCCGCCGCGAGGGCCGCAGCGGGGCGGATGCGGCCGGAAGGAAGGGGACGGTGCGGGCGTTCCGCGGCGTCCTCGTGCCGGTCGGCCCAGTCGTTGAGGGCCATGCCGGCCTCGTACAGACAGAGGGAGGAGCAGATGGCGAGCAAGGTGCGGGAGTTCGGGCGCGCGGCGGCCGCGGCCGCCCCGGCGAGGGCGTCGCCCGGGACGGTGAACAGGGCGGGCAGGCGCAGCAGTTCGGCCCAGGCCGCTCTTGTGGACGGGGCTCCGGCCGCGTTGCCGGCGCCACCGCTCGGGCCGCTCATCGCACGTCACCCCGCAACCGCTCCCCGAACCCCACCAGGGCCGCGTACTGCTCCCCCAGCGCCGACGGCCCCTCCCCCACCGGGTCCTTGAAGTAGAAGCCCAGTTCGGTCAGCGGGCCGGTCAGACCCCGCTCGTGGGCGCGGGCGACCAGGCGGGCCAGGTCGAGGACCAGAGGGGCGGCCAGGGCGGAGTCGCAGCCCTGCCAGGTGGCCTGGAGGATCATCCGGGCGCCGAGGAAGCCGTCGAAGGCGATGTGGTCCCAGGCGGTCTTCCAGTCACCGAGGACGGGGACGTCGTCGATGTGGACCTCGCCCTCGGGGACCGAGCCGAGGGTGTCGGCGAGGACCCGCTCCTTGCCCGCGTTCTTCGCCGCCGCGGCCGCCGGGTCGGCGAGGGCGGCTCCGTCACCCCCGCCCAGCAGATTGGTGCCGGACCAGGCCCGCACGGCGAGCGCCCGCTGCCTGAACATCGGGCCCAGCACCGAGCGGAGCAAGGTCTGGCCGGTCTTGCCGTCCCGGCCGGCGTACGGCAGCCCCGAGGACGCGGCGAGCGGCGCTAGCGCCGGGTGGTGCAGGCCGGTCGACGGGGTGAAGTTCACGTACGGGCAGCCCGCGCGCAGGGCCGCCGCCGCGTAGAGGGAGCTGGCGGGCAGGTCGGTGCCGGTTGCCGCCGACTCCGTGGAGGCGACGTTCACCACGACCGCCCGGTCCAGGTCCCGCCGTCGTACGAAGTCCCGTATGTCCGCGGCGAAGGCGGCGATCAGCTCGTCCTCGCTCCGGGTGTCCCCCGGGGCCGGGCCGCCGGGTCGGATCTCCCGGTCGGCGGCGGTCAGTTCGGCGCCGATCGCCGCGGGCAGGCCGTACGGCAGGACACCGCCGGCGGCCAGCGCTTCCGCCCGTTTGGGCAGCGGGCAGTCCAGGGTGTCGTGGCCGCCGAAGACGAGGTTCACCAGGGCAGGCAGGCCGCTGTCGGCGAACTCGGGCGTCTCGGTGACCAAACCGGTCGGTGGGTGCAGGCCGGCGCTCACGGCGGCGCAGCCCGCCACAACGGTGGTGGCGACGGAGCCACGCGCCCCGATCAGCCACACACCGACGCGCGATGCGGAAACGGACGCGGACATGGGCGGCCTCCTTGTCGAACACGTCGTAAGAACACGGGGCATACGACCGCTGGGTCCCTACGACCGCTGGGGCAGTCGCGGCCGCCTGAGCCGTACGAACACCCGGCGGTCGTACACACTCCGAGGTGGGAAAAGGCGGCGGGCGGGAGTCCGGCGTCCCCCGCCCGCCGCCGCTCAGTCGCCCTGCGACGCCGTTCGCGCCGAGGACTTCGCGGGCAGTTCCTTGATCCGGATGTCACGGAAGGACACCCGGTCGTCGGCTCCGTGGTTCTGGATGCCGACATGGCCGTCCCTGAGACTCCGGGCCGGATCGGTGTTGGTGAAATCGTTGATCTTCACGCCGTTGAGCCAGACGCGAAGGCGTTCGCCCTCCACGCGGATCTCGTACGTGTTCCACTCCCCCGGCGGGTTCAGCGCGCGGTCACGCTTGGCCAGGTCGGCGGACCGGAAGCCGTAGACGGAACCGGTGGTCTTCTCCGGCACGTCGGTGGCGTCGATCTGGATCTCGTACCCGTTGTTCACCGCCGACCACGGGTCGGCCGAGGGCGGGAAACCCACGAACACACCGGAGTTGTCGTCGCCGGACTCGCTCGCCATCTTCCAGTCGAGCTTCAGCGAGTACGACCCGAAGGCCTGGTCGGCGTACCAGAGCATGCCCATGCCGCCCGACGAGGTGATCGTGCCGTCGTCGTCCAGGGGGAAGGAGCCCGGCCCGGCCTGCTGCCAGCCATCCAGCGAGCTGCCGTCGAAGAGCGGACGGTATCCGGTCTCCGGTCGACAGTCCGCCTGGACATCGCCTATTGCATACAGGATTCCGCCGGCCAGGTGTCTGCGGAATGCAGGATCCGCGTAGGACTCCTTCGTGTGACCGCCGCCCGTGTAGAAGGCGCGGCCGCCCTGGTAGGTCTGGCACCAGGCGATCGGGTGGTCGCCGTGCATGGTGCCGCCGGTGTACGACGACTCGTCGAGCGAGGCGAGGACATGGGCCCGTTCCCGGGGATTCGAGCGGTAGTTGTACCACTCGTCGGTGCGTTCCCAGGTCTTCGGCAGGTCCGAGGTCGCCGGGTGGGCGCGGTCCTCCACGTTGACGGTCGCGGGCTGGATCGCCGGGTGCGACTCGAAGTAGGCGCCGGCGAGGCCGCCGTAGAACTCCCAGTCGTACTCGGTGTCGGCGGCCGCGTGGACGCCGACGTAGCCGCCGCCGTGCCGGATGTAGCCCTCGAAGGCCGCCTGTTGGGTGGGTCCGAGGACGTCTCCGGTCGTCGACAGGAACACGACCGCGTCGTACCGCCGCAGGTTGCGTCCGGTGAACGCGCCCGCGTCCTCCGTGGCGTCGACCTTGAACCCGGCACTCTCGCCGAGCTGCTGGACGGCAGCGACACCGTCGGGGATCGAGTCGTGGCGGAAGCCGGCCGTCTTGGAGAAGACGAGGACCCGTCTGTCGTCGGCCGGCTGCGAGGCGGCCGGTTCCGAGACGCAGCCCAGGAGCAGCGCCGTGCCCACAACTGCCGTGGCCAGACGTCTGGTTGAATGCATCGTGGTCACCTCCTGTCAGCCGGTCGTGAAGGTGAAGTCGTCCACGTCGTACAGGGCTCCGGAGCCACTGCCCTTGAAGACCAGGTACAGCGTGGTCGTACCGCGCGGGGCGCGGGCCAGGTCTGCGGCGACGTCCTGGAAGGTGTCCCAGCCGCCGGTCACCGGCACGGTCGCCTTCCCGAGCAGCGTGCCCTTCGCGGACCCGGCGCGGATCTCGAGCGTGCCGCCCGTGCCGGCCGAGGAGACCCGTGCGGTGATCTTCTTGGCGTTGCCGAGGGCGTACGGCGTGAAGGCGATCCAGTCGCCGTTGTGCACGTCCCCGACCGTCTTCCCGCCGTGCGCGGTGTCCTTGTCGATGACCGCGACGCCGGAGGATGTGCCGAAGTGCTCGGCCTGGCGGTGCTCGGGCTGGACGACGTTCTGGTCGTGGGTGGTGAGCGGGGCTTGGCCGCCGCCTCCGCCGTCGGTGTACTCGGCGTCGAACACGCCGAAGATGTTGGCGTCGTCGTCGTGGCCGCCGTCGGCGCTGGTCTGGATGGTGCCGGTGCAGCCGTTGGCGGAGGTCAGCGGGTGGCCGTGGGTGTCGTGGCCGAGGATGAAGGTGACCTTGACCTTCGAGCAGTCGATGTTCCTGCCGTCCTCGGGGTCGGTGACCCGGACCTTGAACGGGATCGCGTCCCCGAAGCTGAACAGCTGGCCGTCGCGCGGGAGTTCGAGCGTCACCTTGGGCGCGGTGTTGCCCACGACGATCTGCGCGCTCGCGCTGCCGGTGCGTCCGCTCAGGTCCTTGGCGGTCAGGGTCGCGGTGTAGGTGCCGTTCTTGCGGTACGTGTGGGTCGGGTTCGCCGCGGTCGACGTGCTGCCGTCGCCGAAGTCCCAGCTGTAGGTGAGGGCGTCGCCGTCCTGGTCGGTGGTGCCCGCGGAGGAGAAGCCCACCTTCAGCGGGGCCTGTCCCGAGGTCCGGCTCGCCGCGGCCTGCGCGACCGGGGAGTGACCGTCGGTGGCGTTCTCGATGCGGTACAGGGCCGAGTTCTCGTCGCCGCCGAACCAGGACAGGCCGTAGTCGAGGACGTACAGCGCGCCGTCGGGGCCGAAGGCCATGTCCATGATCTGGGTGCCGGTCCACGGCACGTCGTTGATGGACTGCACGGTGCCGCTGTCGTCGCTGACGATCCGCTTGATCCAGCGCCGTCCGAACTCCCCGGCGAAGAAGTCGCCGTCGTAGGCCTCGGGGAACTTCACCGGCGAGTCGAGGGAGGCGTCGTAGTGGTAGACCGGGCCGCCCATCGGGGACTCGGAGCCGGTGCCGAACTCGGGCACGGACCCGCCGTCGTAGGGGATCCAGGCCGGCTGGGCGGGCGGCAGATCGGTGAGGCCGGTGTTGTGCGGCGAGGTGTTCTTCGGTGCGCTGCAGTCGAACGGTGCACCGGATACACCGGTCGCGAAATCGTATGCGATATACGGGTCATTGTCGCCCGTGCAGAACGGCCATCCGAAGTTCCCTGGACCGGTGACCCGCGCGAACTCCACCTGGCCGGCCGGTCCGCGAGCCGGGTCGGCGGCGCCGGCGTCGGGGCCGTAGTCGCCGACGTAGAGGATGCCGGTCTCCTTGTCGACACTGAAGCGGAACGGGTTGCGGAAGCCCATCGCGTAGATCTCGGGCCGGGTCTTGTCCGTGCCGGGTGCGAAGAGGTTGCCGTCGGGGACCGTGTACGAGCCGTCGGCGTTCACCTTGATGCGCAGGATCTTGCCGCGCAGGTCGTTGGTGTTGCCGGACGAGCGCCGGGCGTCGAAGGCGGGGTTGCGGCCGTCCCGGTCGTCGATGGGGGTGAAGCCGTCCGACTGGAACGGGTTGGTGTCGTCGCCCGTCGACAGGTACAGGTTGCCCGCCGCGTCGAAGTCGATGTCGCCGCCGACGTGGCAGCACAGGCCGCGCGAGGCCGGGACGTCGAGGATCTTCTTCTCGCTGGCGGCGTCGAGGGTGCCGTCCGTTTTCAGGACGAACCGGGAGAGGCGGTTGACGCCGTCGAAGGGTGCGAAGTCGGCCGCGGTGCCCGTCTCGGGGGCGTCGCCCGCCGGGGTGTTCAACGGGGGTGCGTAATAGAGGTAGATGAAGCGGTTGGTCGTGAAGTCCGGGTCCACGCCGATGCCTTGGAGGCCCTCTTCGTCGTGGGAGTAGACGTCGAGCTTGCCGGCGAGTTTGGTGTTGCCGGCCGCGTCGGTCAGGCGCAGTTCGCCGTCGCGCGAGGTGTGCAGGACCGAACGGTCGGGGAGGACGGCGAGCGACATGGGCTCACCGACCTCCGGCTCGCCCTTGGCGAGGGTGACCTGCTGGAAGTCCTCGGCGGCGGAGGCGGCCGGGGCGGCGGGTGCGGCTCCCGGGTCGGCGACGGCTGCGCCGGCCTGTGGTGTGGTGAGGGTGAGGGACGCGCCCGCGAGCAGTGCCCCGGTGAAGAGGGCGGCTGCCTTGCGGAAGGGCAGGCGTCGTCTGTGGGTCTCGATTCTGTCGGTGCTGGTGGTGCGGTCGTTCCCGTGCACGGATGCCTCCAGAATGGGGCTGGTTGTACATGCGGGTGCGGTTCGCCGGGATGCGCCGTCATCCCGGAACTCACTGAAGAGGCAACGAGCTTGCTCTATTCGTTGCCGCCGAACGCCGCGTCGAAGGAAGCCGACGGCGGCTCGAAGTCGTACGCCTTGAGGCGGGCCAGGGCCTCCGGGGCGCCCTGCAGCCGGTCCATGCCGGCGTCCTCCCACTCCACGGAGATGGGCCCCCGGTAGTCGATGGAACGAAGCATCCGGAAGACGTCCTCCCAGGGGACGTCGCCGTGGCCCGCGGAGACGAAGTCCCAGCCGCGCCGCGGGTCGCCCCAGGGCAGGTGGGAGCCGAGGCGGCCGTTCCGTCCGTCGAGACGCTTGCGGGCCTCTTTGCAGTCGACGTGGTAGATGCGGTCGCGGAAGTCCCACAGGAAGCCGACCGGGTCGAGGTCCTGCCACACGAAGTGGCTCGGGTCGAAGTTGAGGCCGAAAGCCGGTCGACGGTCGACTGCATCCAGCGCGCATACAGTCGTCCAGTAATCGTATGCAATCTCGCTGGGGTGGACCTCGTGCGCGAACCGCACGCCCTCCGCGTCGAAGACGTCGAGGATCGGATTCCACCGTTCGGCGAAGTCCTCGTAGCCACGCTTGATCATCGACTCCGGCGCGGGCGGGAACATGGCGACCAGATGCCAGATCGAGGAGCCGGTGAAGCCGATGACGGTGTCGACGCCGAAGGCGGCCGCGGCGCGGGCGGTGTCGGCGATCTCGGCCGCCGCCCGCCGCCGCACGCCCTCCGCGTCTCCGTCGCCCCAGATGCGGGCCGGCAGGATCGCCCGGTGCCGTTCGTCGATGATGGCGTCGCAGACGGCCTGGCCCACCAGGTGGTTGGAGATGGCCCAGCACTTGAGGCCGTACTTGTCGAGGAGTTGGTGGCGCGAGTCGAGGTACGACGGGTCGGCGAGTGCCTTGTCGACCTCGAAGTGGTCCCCCCAGCAAGCGAGTTCGAGGCCGTCGTAGCCGAAGTCGCGGGCGAGGCGGCAGACCTCTTCGAGCGGCAGGTCGGCCCACTGGCCGGTGAAGAGCGTGAAGGTGCGCGGCATGTCGCGGGGCCTCCTCAGGCCGCTATGGGCGTGTAGACGGAGTTCTTCTCGGCGCTCTCCTCCACCGCGGCCAGGACGCGCTGCACCTGGAGCCCGTCGGCGAAGGAGGGCTCGGGCCGGCGGCCCTCGGCGATCGCGTGGACCAGGTCACGGGCTTGGTGGACGAAGGTGTGCTCGTAGCCGAGGCCGTGGCCCGGCGGCCACCAGGCGTCCAGGTAGGGGTGGTCGGGTTCGGTGACGAGGATGCGGCGGAAGCCGGCGTGCGCTCCGGGCTCCGTACCGTCGTGGTACGCGAGCTCGTTGAGGCGCTCCAGGTCGAAGGCGAGCGAGCCGAGTTCGCCGTTGAGTTCGATGCGCAGGGCGTTCTTGCGGCCGGTGGCGTACCGGGTGGCCTCGAAGGAGGCGAGGGCGCCGGAGGTGAAGCGGCCGGTGAACAGGGCGGCGTCGTCCACGGTGACCTGACCGGTGCCGTGGGCGGCGACCGCGGTCAGGCCGCTGCTGGGGCCGCCGGGCAGCGGGCGCTCCCGTACGAACGTCTCGGTGAGCGCGGAGACCCCGGCCAGGAGCTCCCCCGCCAGGTACTGGGCGAGGTCGACGATGTGCGCCCCCAGGTCGCCGAGCGAGCCCGAGCCCGCCACCTCCCTGCGCAGCCGCCAGGTGAGCGGGAACTCCCGGTCCACCAGCCAGTCCTGAAGGTACGTCACCCGCACGTGGCGCAGGCTGCCGAGGCGGCCCTCGGCGACCATCGAACGAGCCAGGGCGGTGGCGGGCACCCGGCGGTAGTTGAAGCCGACCATCGCCACCCTGCCCTGCTCGTACGCCGTTTCGGCCGCCCGCGTCATCGCCTCGGCCTCCTCGACGGTGTTCGCGAGGGGCTTCTCGCACAGCACGTGCTTGCCCGCGGCCAGCGCGGCGAGGGCGATCTCGGCGTGGCTGTCGCCGGGGGTGCAGATGTCGACGAGGTCGATGTCGTCCCGCGCGATCAGGGCACGCCAGTCGGTCTCGGCGGACGCCCAGCCGTGCCGGTCGGCCGCCGCGCGGACGGCCACCGCGTCCCGCCCGCAGAGCGCGGCCAGGACCGGGGTGCGGGGCAGGTCGAAGACGCGGCCCGCGGTCCGCCAGCCCTGCGAGTGGGCGGCGCCCATGAAGGCGTAACCGATCATGCCGACGCGCAGCGGCGGCTTCTCGGCGGCGGCCGGCTGCGGGCTGCCCGCCTCGGCCCGCTCCGGACTGTCGGCCCCGGCCATGTCCGGCCCCTTCGCCTCCGCTCCTGCTGACTGCTGCGGCTGTGCCATGGGCGATGTCCTCCTCGTCGTGGTGGCGCGGTGGGGGGTGCAGCCCGGACCGTCGAGGAACCGGGCGCCTTCGGCAAAACGCCTCACTTGAAGCCGGTGGACATGTACTGGTCGACGTTGTCCTTGTCCACGACGGCGGAGTAGAGCGTGATCGACGCCGGGATCTCGTACTCGGCGAGACCGCTCACGCCCTTGGCCTGGCCGAGGGCGCGGGCGAGGTCGATCGCGGACGCGGCCATGGTCGGCGGGTAGAGGACGGTCGCCTTCAGGACGCCGTTGTCCTGCTTGATGGCCTGGAAGGCGGACAGGGCGCCCGCACCGCCGACCATCAGGAAGTCGTCGCGCCCGGCCTGCTCGATGGCGCGCAGCGCGCCCACGCCCTGGTCGTCGTCGTGGTTCCACAGGGCGTCGAACTTCGACTGGGCCTGCAGGAGTTGGGCCATCTTGGCCTGCCCCGACTCGACCGTGAAGTCGGCCGCCTGGCGGGCCACCTTGCGGATGTTGGGGTAGTTCTTCAGCGCGTCGTCGAAACCCTGGGTGCGCTGCTTGGTCAGCTCCAGGTTGTCGAGGCCGGCCAGTTCGATGACCCGCGCACCGGACTTCCCCTTGAGCTTCTCACCGATGTAGTGGCCGGCGCTGAGGCCCATGCCGTAGTTGTCGCCGCCGATCCAACAGCGGTACGCCTGCGGGGTGTTGAAGATCCGGTCGAGATTGACGACCGGGATGCCCGCGCGCATCGCCTTGAGGCCGACCTGGGTCAGGGCCTTGCCGTCGGCGGGCAGGACGACCAGGACGTCGACCTTCTTGTTGATGAGGGTCTCGATCTGCCCGATCTGCTGGGCGGTGTCGTTCGAGCCCTCGGTGATCTCCAGGGTGACGTCGGAGTACTTCTCGGCCCGCTTCTTGGCGTTGTCGTTGATGGCGTTGAGCCAGCCGTGGTCGGCCTGCGGGCCGGCGAAGCCGATGGTGACCTCCTTGCCGGGCTTGTCCTCGGCGGCCGGCTGGTCGTTCGCCGCCGGCTCGTCGTCACTGGAGTCGTTGCTGGTGCAACCCGCGAGGAGGGCACCGGCCGAGACGGCGGCGGTCCCGAAGAGCAGTCCTCTGCGACTGGTGAAGCGGCTCGGATAAGTCGGCTCTGGCATGGCGGTGAACCCTTTCCTCAGTTCGTGCTCGCGGTACGGCGCTGGACCAGCACGGCGGCGACGATGATCGCGCCCTTGGCGATCTGCTGGACGTCGCTCTGCAGGTTGTTCAGGGCGAAGATGTTGGTGATCGTGGTGAAGATCAGGACGCCGAGCACGGAGCCGGTGATGGTGCCGCGACCCCCGCTGAGCAGGGTGCCGCCGATGATGGCGGCCGCGATGGCGTCGAGTTCGTAGAGGTTGCCGTTGGTGTTCTGGCCGGAGCCGGACAGGATGATGAGCAGGAAGGCGGCGATGCCGCAGCACAGTCCGGACAGCAGGTAGAGGTACAGCCGCTGGCGGCGTACGTCGATGCCGGCGAGCCGGGCGGCCTCCGCGTTGCCGCCGACGGCGACCGTGCGGCGTCCGAAGGTGGTCCGGTTCAGCACCAGCCAGCCGATGATCGTCACGACCGCGAACACCATCACCAGGGGTGGGACGCCGAGCACGTAGGAGTCGCGTTCGCCGAGGTCGAGGATGCCGTCGACGGTGACGATCTGCGTACGGCCGTCGGTGATCTGCAGGGCGAGCCCGCGCGCGGAGGCCAGCATGGCGAGGGTGGCGATGAACGGGACCATCCCGCCGTACGCGATGAGCAACCCGTTGACCAGGCCGCACCCGACGCCGACGATCACCGCGGTGAAGAGGATGCCCGCGAAGCCGTACTCCTGCGTGGCGACCGTGGTCGCCCACACCGAGGCGAGCGCGACGATGGCGCCGACGGACAGGTCGATGCCGCCCGAGGTGATGACGAAGGTCATCCCGACGGTGACGACACCGATCACCGAGGCCTGGGTGAGGACGAGTTGGAGGTTGCGGGTGTCGAGGAACTCGTCCGGCTTGGTGATGCCTCCGATGAGGATCAGCGCGGCGAGCACTCCGAGGAGGGAGAGGGTGCGCACGTCGGCGCGGAACATCAGGGACCGCCAGGCCGGGGCTTCGTTCACCGACGGCACCTTGTCGGCGCTGTCCCGGGGCGGGGAGACGGGCTGCGTCATGACGCGGGGCTTCCTTCCATGACGAGGTCGAGTACGCGGTGTTCGTCGAGGTCGCGGGCGGGTGCCGTGTGGACGACGCGGCCCTCGCGCAGCACCAGGACACGATCGGCGAGGCCGAGGACCTCGGGGACCTCGCTGGAGACCAGCAGCACGCCGAGGCCTTCGTCAGCCAGTCGACGGACGACTGCATACAGTTCGGCGCGGGCGCCGACGTCGACCCCGCGGGTCGGTTCGTCGAGCAGCAGCACCCGGCAGCCGCGCAGCAGCCAGCGGGCCAGGACGGCCTTTTGCTGGTTGCCGCCGGACAGGGTGCGGATCGGAACGTTCGGGTTGTCGGGACGCAGCGACAGCTCGCGGGTCGCGGCCCGCGCGGCCCCCAGTTCGGCGCCCCGGTCGATCCAACCGGCCCGCGCGAAGCGGGACATGGAGGAGACGGAGACATTGCGGGTGACCGATTCCAGCATCAGCAGGGCCTGCGCCTTGCGTTCCTCGGGGGCGAGTCCGAGGCCGGCGCGGACGGCGGCGCGGACGCTGCCGGGCCGCAGCGGGCGTCCGTCGACGCTGACCCGGCCGGCGGTGGGCTTGCGGGCGCCGTAGATCGTCTCCAGGATCTCGGAGCGGCCCGAGCCGACGAGTCCGGCGAGGCCGACGATCTCGCCGGGACGGATGCTCAGGTCGAGGGGTTCGAACTCGCCCTCGCGGGCCAGCCCGCGCACCTCCAGGACCGGAGTGCCGCCGGGGGCCGACGCCGGCCGCTCGGGAAACACGTACTCCACGTTGCGTCCCGTCATCAGCGCGACGACCTCGCGGGTCGGCGTCGACTTCGCGGGCAGTCCGACCGCGACCGCCCGCCCGTCCTTCAGGACGGTCACCCGGTCGCCGATGCGGCGGATCTCCTCCAGCCGGTGGGAGATGTAGACGACCGCGACGCCGTCGGCGGTGAGGTCGCCGACGATCCGGAAGAGGTTGTCGACCTCGTCCGGGTCGAGGGCGGCGGACGGCTCGTCCATCACGATCAGCCGTACGTCGTGCGAGAGCGCCCGCGCCATGGACACGATCTGCTGCTGGGCGGCCGACAACTCCCCCACCAGGCGGGCCGGATCGATCTCCGGATGCCCGAGCCGCTTGAGCAGAGCGGCCGTTGATGCTCGTGCCGCCTTGCCCCGTACGACGAAACCGGCCGCCGTGGGTTCATGGCCGAGGTGGACGTTCTCCGCCACCGACAGGTGCTCCACCAGGTCGAGTTCCTGGTAGATGGTGGCGATGCCGAGGCGCATCGCGGCGATCGGCGAACGGAGGGTGACGTCCTCGCCGCGCCAGCGGATGGTGCCGGTGTCGGGCTGGTGGGCGCCGGCCAGGACCTTGATGAGGGTGGACTTGCCGGCGCCGTTCTGGCCGAGCAGGCAGTGCACCTCTCCGGCCTGGACGTCGAGGTCGACGCCGTCGAGGGCCCGGACTCCGGGGAACGACTTGGTGATGCCGGACATGCTGAGCAGCGTTGGTTCGGGTGCCATGTGCGGGTCCCCCTGGCAGGCGTGCGGGCCGGAATCAGGGCAGGGCGGGGTAGGGCGAGGTGCCCATGAGCTGTATCCAGTCGGCGATATGCCGTATGAAGTCGGTTGGCTGATGTAGGAAGTCGGCTGGTGAGGGTATGCAGTCGGCTGTGGAGCGTATGGGCGTGGAACGTATGAAGTCGGTGCTTACGCGGGTGAGAACAGGTGGTCGCTGATGAGGCGGGCCGCGCCGATGACTCCGGCGGTGGGACCCAACTCCCCCAGGACGATGGGCAGGTTGCCGGTGGCCAGCGGCAGTGACTGGCGGTAGACCTGGGTGCGGATGGCGGCGAGCAGGGTGTGGCCGAGGCCGGTCACCCCGCCGCCGATCACCACCAGGCCGGGGTTGAAGAAGCTGACCAGGCCGGCGATGACCTGGCCGACGCGGTCGCCGCCCTCACGGATCAGGTCGAGGGCGGTGGCGTCGCCCGCGGCGGCCGCGGCGGCGACGTCGACGGCGGTGAGCCCGCCGTTCGTCTCCAGGCGGGTCGCGAGTTCCACCGACAGACCCTGCTGGGCCGCGTCCGTGGCGTCCCGGGCGAGGGCCGCCCCGCTGAAGTGGGCTTCCAGGCAGCCCCGGTTGCCGCAGGCGCACGGTCGTCCGTCGGGCACGGCCTGGATGTGCCCGATGTCGCCCGCGCTGCCCGTCACCCCGCGGTGGACGTCACCGCCGGCGACGATGCCGCAGCCGATGCCGGTACCGATCTTGACGCAGAGGAAGTCGCGCACGGAGCGTGCGACGCCCGCGTGCATCTCCCCCAGCGCCATCAGGTTCACGTCGTTGTCGACCATGACCGGGCAGCCGAGTTCCTGGCTGAGCGCCTCCCGCACGGGGAAGCCGTCCCAGCCCGGCATGATCGGCGGAGCCACCGGCACGCCCTCGGGGAAGCGGACCGGGCCCGGGACGCCGAAGCCGGCGCCGTCGTAGCCCTCCGCGAGTCCCGAGGCCCTCAACTTGGCGGCCATGGACAGGACTTGCTCGAAGACCGCGACCGGGCCCTCGCGTACGTCCATGGGCTGGTTGAGATGGCCGAGGATCTCCAGTTCGGCGTTGGTGACGGCGACGTCGACCGAGGTCGCGCCGATGTCGACGCCGAGGAACCGCAGGCTGGGGGCGAGCCTGATGTTGTGGGAGCGGCGGCCGCCGCGCGAGGCGGCGAGTCCGTCGGCCACGACCAGGCCGGTCTCCAGCAGCCGGTCGACCTCCACGGCCAGCTTGGACCGCGACAGGTCGACCTGGTCTCCCAGTTGGGCACGGGAGTTGGGGCCGCCGTCCCGCAGCAGCTTCAGCAGGCGGGCCTGATGCGCGTTCGCGGGTCGAGCCGTCATGCGTCTCACGAGCCCCTCCCCGCCTCAATCGGCCACCGGTCGGCTGGCTTTCGAGGGGAACGTAGCAGCGGCTGCCGAAGGTGGGAAGAAGTCGTGCACGGATTGCCGCAGACTTTTCCTCCTCACAGGACAAAGACGGTCCGCACCCTGGTGTCCCCCGCCCCGGCACCGCAGGATGGGCGCGACACCCGGGCCGGGCACGGCCCGGGCGAGAGGGGGACCGTGTGATTCTGGTGACGGGTGCCACGGGGAATGTGGGCGCCGAACTCGTCGGCGCCCTGGCCGAGGCCGGTCGGCCGGTGCGGGCGCTGAGCCGGACCGGCCGGAGGGACGGGTTGCCGTCGGCGGCGTCGGGGGTGGAGGCCGTGGCCGGCGACCTGAACCGGCCAAAGACCGTGCGGGACGCGCTGGACGGCGTAACCGCCCTGTTCCTGATGCCTGGTTACGGCGGTCAGCGCCAGGTCCTGGCGAATGCGCGGGACGCGGGAGTGGAGCGGGTCGTCCTGCTGTCGGGGAAGTCGGCGGGCACCGGCGACACGGCCAACGCGGTCGCCGGCTATCTGATCGACGCGGAGACGGCGGTGCGGGAGTCGGGGCTCGCGTGGACCTGCCTGCGGCCGACCAGCTTCATGTCGAACGCGCTGCAACTGGCCGACCAGATCCGCAAGGGCGACACGGTGCGGGTGCCCTTCCCGGACGTGTACACCACCGACATCGATCCGTACGACATCGCGCAGGCCGCCCTGAGCGCCCTGCTGTCCGACGAGTTCGCGGGCCGGGTCCTCGAACTGACCGGCCCCGAGGCGCTGTTGCCCGCCGACCGTGTCCGCGTCCTCGGCGAGGTGCTGGGGCGGGACCTGCGCGCCGTAGGACTGACGCACGAGGAGACGCGCGCCGAGCTGGAGGCGCGCATGCCGACGCCGTACGTCGACGCGTTCTTCGCCTTCTTCGTCGACGGCACCCTGGACGAGTCGGTGGTCCTGCCGACGGTCCGGGAGGTCACCGGCCGGGCGCCGCGCGCCTTCGCCGACTGGGCGAGGGCGCACGCGGACGCGTTCTGAGCGGCGGGCGCCGTGAGGTCAGCAGCACGGGAGACCGGCAGTTGATGTCGGCAGGACCCGGCGCGCACGGTAAGTACCGCGAGAGCTAAGGCTGTTGGCGGGCGTGGTACGAGCGGCGTGTGTGCTCGGTGTGTTCCCGCATGAGCTCGGTGGCGCGCTGCTCGTCGCGGTCGGCGATCGCGGCGATCAGGTCCCGGTGTTCGATCCAGGACTGGTTGCCGCGCTGCCGGGCGACCGGCGTGTAGTACCAGCGCACCCGCCGGTCGACCTGTGCCGCGAGTTCGGCGAGGACCGCGTTGCCCGCGAGCTCCATGACCTTCCCGTGGAAGCGGGCGTTCAGGGCGACGGCGGCGTCCACGTCGTCCGAGGCGACCGCCAGCCTGCCCTGCTTCAGGATCTCTTCCAGTACCTGGATGCCCGCCTTGTCCGCGTTCGCGGCGGCCAGCCGGGCGGCCTCGGCCTCCAACAGGGTGCGCACGGTGAGGAGTTGGTCGGCCTCCTCCTCGGTCGGCTCGTGCACGAACGCGCCCTGGGCGGGGCGCAGATCGACCCAGCCCTCGGTGTTCAGCCGCTGCAGGGCCTCGCGCACCGGCTGCCGGGAGACTCCGAGATGCCCGGCCAGTTCGCTCTCCACGAGATGCTGGCCGGGCTGCAGGGCGCGGGTGGTGATGAGTTCGAGCAGCGCCTCGTAGACGCGGTCCCGCAGTGGGCCCGGCCGTTCGAGCTTGGGCACTGCTCCCTGCGGCAGTCCTGTCGACAACATCGCGGTCCCCCTCCTCTGCGGGCTGTGCACAGCAGCCGTGAAAGGCCGGTGCAACCCGTAGACCCAGTATCGATTGTCTTTCGTCTACAGTCTACAGTCTACGGTGCACAGGTGCCAGAGGATTGGCGAGTTGGCCTCGTCACATCCCGTTGTAAGGGCACGTCAGGGACAGCGGACCACCTGTCCGGCGTACGACAGGTTCCCGCCGAAGCCGAAGAGCAGCACCGGATCCCCCGTGGAGATGGCGCCCTGCTCCACCAGCTTGGAGAACGCGAGCGGAATGCTCGCGGCGGAGGTGTTACCCGATTCGGTGACATCGCGCGCGATCACGGCGTTGACGGCACCCAGCTTCTGGGCGAGGGGGTCGATGATGCGCAGGTTGGCCTGGTGCAGCACGACCGCGGCGAGGTCCGCGGGGGTGAGGCCGGCGCGTTCGCAGGCCCGGCGGGCGAGGGGCGGCAACTGCGTGGTCGCCCAGCGGTAGACGCTCTGCCCCTCCTGCGCGAACCGCGCGGGCTGACCCTCGATCCGTACCGCGTGCCCCATCTCGGGCACCGACCCCCACAGGACCGGCCCGATGCCGGGTTCCGTCTGAGCAGCCTCGACCACCGCGGCGCCCGCGCCGTCGCCGACGAGCACGCAGGTCGTACGGTCGGTCCAGTCCGCGACCTCGGACATCTTGTCGGCGCCGATGACCAGGGCGCGGGTCGCCGCGCCCGCCCGCACGGTGTGGTCGGCGGTGGCCAGGGCGTGGGTGAAGCCGGCGCACACGACGTTGATGTCCATCGCGGCGGGTGAGGGGATGCCGAGCCGGGCGGCGACCCGGGCGGCCATGTTCGGCGAACGGTCGACCGCGGTCGACGTGGCCACCAGCACCAGGTCGATGTCGGCGGGGGTGAGGCCGGCCGCCGCGAGCGCCTTGGCGGCGGCGTGCGCGGCCAGCTCGTCGACCGGCTCGTCGGGACCGGCGATACGGCGGGTGCGGATGCCCACCCGGGACCTGATCCACTCGTCGCTGGTGTCGACCATGCCCGCCAGGTCCTCGTTGGTGAGTACCCTGGCGGGCTGGTAATGGCCGACAGCGGCGATGCGCGAGCCGTTCATGGGCGAATCCCCCTCGTTGCTCAGGTAGCGGGATTCACCAGTCTGATCAATGACTCGCGGGTACGACGGCAGGTGAAGCCACAGGAAACCGGCTCCGGCCTTGTCGGCTTCCATCAGGACCTCGGACGCCCGAACACTGTCCGAACGGTCACCCGGTGAACAGCTGGGTCGCCTTCTGTACCAGTTCGTACAGCCCGTAGGCGAGCGGTGCCCCGACCCACACCCAGGCGAAGGCGATCAGCCCCCGCCGGCTAGGCGGACTCTGACTGCTGTCGCTGGACATCGACGGCCTCCTTGCTCGGGGCGGGAATGTGGTGACGGACGTGGACGGGCCGGACGAGTTCGTTGGCGACGAAGCCGACCACGAGCAGCCCGATCATGATGACGAACGACAGACCGTACAGTGACGCCCCGTGCTTGCCCGCCTCCTCCTGCCGGTCGGCGATCCAGTTCACGATCAGCGGCCCGAGGACGCCCGCCGTGGACCAGGCGGTGAGCAGCCGCCCGTGGATCGCGCCGACCTGGTAGGTGCCGAAGAGGTCCTTGAGGTAGGCGGGGATGGTCGCGAACCCGCCGCCGTAGAAGGACAGGATCACCAGCGCGCTCAGGATGAACACCGGCTTCGACGAGTCGCCGAACAGGGCGATCAGCGCGTACATCATGGCTCCCACGCCGAGGTAGACGCGGTAGATGTTCTTGCGGCCGATCAGGTCGGAGGTCGACGACCAGCCGATCCGGCCCGCCATGTTGGCCGCGGACAGCAGGGCTACGAAGCCGGCGGCGGCCGAGACCGACACCGGGGTCGAGGTGTCCGCGAAGAAGTCCGTGATCATCGGGGCGGCCTTCTCCAGGATGCCGATGCCGGCGGTCACGTTCATGCAGAGCACGACCCACAGACACCAGAACTGGGGTGTGCGCACCGCACTGCGGGCGGAGACCTGCGGGCCCGCGAGGACACTCGGTGCGCCTTCGACCGGCTTCGGGCTGCGCGGTACCCGTACGAGCAGCACGCCCAGGGTCATGAAGACTGCATACGAAAGCCCGTGTACGAGAAACGCGAGCGCGATCCCGGAGCTGTCGCTGCCGAACGACTCCAGCATCTGCGCCGACCAGGGCGAGGCGATCAGGGCGCCGCCGCCGAAGCCCATGATGGCGATGCCGGTGGCCATGCCCGGCCTGTCCGGGAACCATTTGATCAGGGTCGAGACGGGCGAGATGTAGCCGATGCCGAGGCCGATACCGCCGACGAAGCCGTAGCCGAAGACGATCAGCCAGTACTGCTCGGTGGCCGCGCCGAGCGCGGAGAGCAGGAAGCCGGACGAGAAGCAGATCAGGGCGACGGTCATCGCCCAGCGCGGCCCGTTGCGCTCCACGAGCGTGCCGCCGAACGCGGCCGACAGACCGAGCATGACGATGCCGAGTTGGAAGGGCAGCGCGCTCTGTGTGCCGCTGAGGCCGAGGGCTGATTCCAGGGGCGGCTTGAACACGCTCCAGGCGTAGGCCTGGCCGATGGAGAGGTGGACCGAGAGGGCGGCGGGCGGAACCAGCCAGCGGCTCCAGCCCGCGGGTGCGACTGGGGGACTCATGATCCCGAACGGTAGGAAGAATCCGGGAAGTTGAGAAGGCGGCGCGTCGACCGTATGCGATGAACGGTATCCCGGGCGCGCCGAACGGTCCCACCGGCCGGTTTCTCCGGCCGCTCCCCATCCTGCGCGAACCCTTGCTGGCACAACTTCCATACTGTAGACAATATTTCGTCGACAGAGTTCGGCAGTGCGCCATCTCCGCGGTATCCCTCGACCGAACGGAGCTCCCTCGTATGAAAGTCGCAGTACTCGGCGCCGGAGCGATCGGCGCCTACGTCGGCGCCGCGCTCCACCGCGCCGGCGCCGACGTGCACCTCGTCGCCCGTGGACCGCATCTCGCGGCCATGAGGCGGCACGGTGTGCGGGTCCTCAGCCCGCGCGGTGACTTCACCGCGCACGCACACGCCACCGACGACCCGGCCGAGGTCGGCCCGGTCGACTTCGTCTTCCTGGGCCTGAAGGCCAACTCGTACGCGGCGTGCGGGCCGCTGATCGAGCCTCTCCTGCACGACTCCACGGCGGTCGTGGCCGCCCAGAACGGCATCCCCTGGTGGTACTTCCACCGGCACGGCGGCCCCTACGACGGCCATCGCGTCGAGAGCGTGGACCCGGGCGGCGCGGTCAGTGCGGTGCTCGCGCCCGAACGGGCCGTCGGCTGCGTGGTCTACGCAGCCACCGAGCTCGAAGGGCCGGGCGTGGTACGGCACTTGGAAGGAACCCGGTTCTCCGTCGGCGAGCCCGACCGCAGCGTCTCGGCGCGCTGTACGGCGTTCAGCGAGGCGATGCAGGCCGGCGGGCTGAAGTGCCCGGTCGAGCCCGACCTGCGCAACGACATCTGGCTCAAGCTGCTCGGCAACATCTCCTTCAACCCGATCAGCGCGCTGGCCCGCGCCACCATGCGGCAGATGTGCCTGCACGGCGGCACCCGCAAGGTCATCGAGATCATGATGACCGAGACGCTCAGCGTCGCCGAGGCCCTCGGCTGCGAGGTCGGCGTCTCCATCGAGCGCCGGCTCGCGGGCGCCGAACGGGTCGGCGACCACCGCACCTCCACGCTCCAGGACCTGGAGCGCGGCAAGCCGCTCGAACTCGACGTACTGCTCGCGGCCGTCGTGGAGCTGGCGGAGATCACCGGCGTCGAGGTGCCCACCCTGCGCACCGTGCACGCCATCTCGGACCTGCTCGCCCTGAGGAGCGCCGCATGAGGAAACGCGATCGAACCCCGAAGACCTACACCCGGCTCACCCATCCCCTGGTCCGGGACTCCCGCGACGAACCGTTCCGTCAGGCCACCTGGGAGGAGGCGCTGGACCGCGCCGCCCGGGGCCTGACGGCGGCCCGCGGCGCGTTCGGCATGTTCTCCTGCGCCCGGGCGACGAACGAGATGAACTTCGTGGCGCAGAAGTTCGCCCGGGTCGTCATGGGCACCAACAACGTCGACTCCTGCAACCGGACGTGTCACGCCCCGAGCGTGGCCGGTCTGTCGGCCGCGTTCGGCTCGGGCGGCGGGACGTCGTCGTACGAGGAGATCGAGCACACCGACGTCATCGTCATGTGGGGCTCCAACGCCCGTTTCGCGCATCCGATCTTCTTCCAGCACGCGCTCAAGGGCATACACAACGGCGGTCGACTGTATGCGGTCGACCCGCGACGGACGTCGACCGCCGAGTGGGCGGAGAGCTGGCTCGGTCTCAACGTCGGCACGGACATCCCGATGGCGCACGCGATCGGCCGCGAGATCATCCACGCCGGCCTCGCCAACGAGGCGTTCATCGCGCGCGCCACCAGCGGCTACGAGGAGTACCAGCAGCTCGTCGAACCGTGGACGCTGTCCCTCGCGCAGAAGGTGACGGGCGTACCGGCCGCCGCCATACGGGAGTTGGCGCACGCCTACGCCCGCGCCGAACGCGCCCAGCTGTGCTGGACCCTCGGCATCACCGAGCACCACAACGGCACCGACAACGTGCGCGCATTGATCAACCTCTCGCTGCTCACCGGCCACGTCGGGCGCTACGGCTCCGGTCTGCAGCCCCTGCGCGGCCAGAACAACGTGCAGGGCGGCGGCGACATGGGCGCCATCCCCAACCGGCTGCCCGGGTTCCAGGACATCCTCGACCCCGTGGCGCGGCTGAAGTTCGAGTCGGCCTGGGACACCGTCATCCAGCCGCACTACGGGATGAACCTGACGGAGATGTTCGAGGCCATGGAGGAGGGCACGCTCAAGGCGGTCTACTGCATCGGCGAGAACCCGGCGCAGTCGGAGGCGGACAGCGAGCAGGCCGTACGGCGGATGCGGCAGCTGGACTTCCTCGTGGTGCAGGACATCTTCCTCACGAAGACGGCCGAACTCGCGGACGTCGTCCTGCCCGCCACGGCCGGCTGGGCGGAGACCGAGGGCACAACCACCAACAGCGAGCGGCGGGTTCAGCGGGTGCGCCGGGCGGTGACCCCGCCCGGTGAGGCCCGCGAGGACATCGACATCATCTGCGACCTGGCCGCACGGCTCGGCCACGACTGGAAGTACGCCGACTCCGAGTCCGTCTGGAACGAGCTCCGCTCGGTCTCGCCGGACCACTACGGGATGACGTACGACCGCCTGGAGGAACACCAGGGCATCCAGTGGCCCTGCCCGGACCCCGACCGGCTCGAACCGACGTACCTGCACGGCCGGTTGTGGGAGAAGGACCCCGCACGGCGCGGCAGGCCGGCCCCCTTCGGACTCGTCCAGCACGATCCGCCGGTCGATCTCACCGACGAGCAGTACCCGGTCCGGCTGACCACCGGCCGACGGCTCGACTCGTACAACACCGGTGTGCAGAGCGGGAGTTTCGCGTCCCCGCTGCGGCGCGGCGAGTTCATCGAGCTGTGCCCGGAGGACGCCGAGCGGTACGGGGTCGTGGTCGGCGAGGAGGTGCAGGTCGCCTCGCGGCGCGGGTCGGTCGTCGCGCCCGTGTGGATCGACCCCGCCCTCAGGCCCGGGCTGGCCTTCATGACCATGCACTTTCCCGACGAGGTGGACACCAACCAGCTGACGATCGAGGCGAATTGCCCGATCGCGGGGACGGCGGAGTTCAAGGCGTCGGCGATCCGCATCGAGAAGCTGCCGATCACGACGACCGTCGGCTGACCCAAGCTGCTCAGTTGGCTCAAGAGTGAGGTGACCTGGTGGATCTGCACTTCGGTGACAGCAAGCCGACGGACGACGAGCGGGCGGCGGTCGACGCGCTGCTCGGTCCTCCGGAGTCCTCGTGGGAGGGGGCCGACCGCGATGAGATGAGGGCCGCCGACCTCAGGTGGGCCCGTGGCGGGCGCGCGGCCCGGGACCGCCGCGACCTGCTGCTGCCGGGGCTGCACGCGATCAACGACCGGGTCGGCTGGATCAGCGAGGGCGCCCTGGACTACCTGTGCCGCCGGCTGACCGTGCCGCCGGCGGAGGCGTACGGGGTCGCCACCTTCTACGCGATGTTCTCGGTCGAGCCGCGCCCCGCGACCGTGCTGCACGTGTGCACGGACCTGGCGTGCGCGGCCGCCGGGGCGTCCGAGCTGTGTGCCGGGATCGAGGCCCGGCTCGGCCTCGCCGGCGGGGTCTCGGTCGAACGCAGCCCGTGCCTCGGCCTGTGCGAACGGGCTCCGGCCGCGCTCGCGATCAAGGCCGGGGATCCGGTGCGTACGGCGGTCTCGGCGCCGGCGACGGTCGAGGCGGCCGTACTCGCGGCGAGTGCACCGGACTCGGCGCCGGGCGAGCCGCCGGCGGCGATGGCGGTGCCCCAGGCGGGAGACCCGTCGCTGACCCTGCTGCGCCGCGTCGGCGCCGTGGACCCGACGAGCCTGGACGACTACCGGGCCCACGGCGGCTACACCGCGCTGCGCCGGGCCTTCGACCTCGGTCCCGCCGGAGTCATCCGTGAGGTCACCGACTCGGGCCTGGTCGGGCGCGGTGGCGCCGCCTTCCCCACCGGCCGCAAGTGGCAGGCCACGGCGTCCCAGCCCGACCATCCGCACTACCTGGTGTGCAACGCGGACGAGTCCGAGCCGGGCACCTTCAAGGACCGCGTGATCATGGAGGGCGACCCGTACGCGCTGGTGGAGGCGATGACGATCGCGGCGTACGCGACCGGAACGCACCGGGGCTTTCTGTATCTGCGCGGCGAATATCCGCGTGCAGTACATCGTATGCAATATGCCGTCGACCAGGCGCGCGCCCGTGGACTGCTCGGCGACGACGTCCTCGGCCAGGGCTACGCCTTCGACATCGAGATCCGGCGGGGCGCGGGCGCGTACATCTGCGGCGAGGAGACGGCCCTGTTCAACTCCATCGAGGGCTACCGGGGCGAGCCGCGCTCGAAGCCGCCGTTCCCCGTGGAGAAGGGCCTGTTCGGCAAACCCACGGTCGAGAACAACGTCGAGACGCTGGTCAACGTGCTGCCGATCCTGACCATGGGCGCCCCGGCGTACGCGGCGATCGGGACCCAGCGGTCCACCGGGCCCAAACTGTTCTGCGTGTCGGGCAGCGTGGACCGGCCCGGGATCTACGAGCTGCCGTTCGGCGCCACGCTGGGCGAACTGCTGGACCTGGCCGGCGTGCGCGAGGGGCTGCGGGCGGTGCTGCTCGGCGGGGCGGCCGGCGGCTTCGTACGGCCGGACGAACGGGACATCCCGCTCACCTTCGAAGGCACCCGGGAGGCGGGCACCACGCTCGGGTCGGGGGTCGTGATGGCCTTCGACGACACGGTGCCGCTGCCCCGGCTGCTCCTGCGGATCGCCGAGTTCTTCCGTGACGAGTCGTGCGGGCAGTGCGTGCCGTGCCGGGTCGGGACCGTCCGCCAGGAGGAGGCGCTGCACCGGATCGCGGAGCGCACGGGTGCGGCGGCGGCCGACGACATCGCCCTGCTCAGGGAGGTCGGCCGCGCCATGCGGGACGCCTCCATCTGCGGTCTGGGACAGACCGCGTGGAACGCCGTGGAATCCGCCATCGACCGCCTGGGGGCGTACGAATGACCGTGACACCGCTGGGGATCCCCCGCCGCCTGCTGGAGTTCACCATCGACGGGGAGGAGGCCAGGGTCCCCGAGGGCTCGACCGTCCTCGATGCCTGCCGGGCAGCCGGGAAGGACATCCCGACGCTCTGTGAGGGCGACACCCTCACCCCCAAGAACGCCTGCCGGGTCTGTGTCGTCGAGGTCGAGGGCTCCCGCACCCTGGTCCCGGCCTGCTCCCGCAAGGCCGAGCCCGGCATGCAGGTGAGGACCGACACCGAGCGGGCCCGCCACAGCCGCAAGATCGTCCTGGAGCTGCTCGCCTCCTCGGTCGACATGTCGACGACCCCGAGGGTGGCAGAGTGGATCAAGGAGTACGAGGCGAAGCCGGACCGTTTCGGCCCGGACGCGGCCCGGCTGAACGAGGAGCCGAGGGTCGACAACGACCTGTACGTCCGCGACTACGACAAGTGCATCCTCTGCTACAAGTGCGTGGACGCCTGCGGCGACCAGTGGCAGAACACCTTCGCGATCTCGGTCGTGGGGCGCGGCTTCGACGCCCGGATCGCCGTGGAGCACGACGGGCCGCTCACGGACTCGGCGTGCGTGTACTGCGGCAACTGCATCGAGGTGTGTCCCACGGGGGCCCTGTCCTTCAAGTCGGAGTTCGACATGCGGGCGGCGGGTACCTGGGACGAGTCGGCGCAGACGGAGACGACCACGGTGTGCGCGTACTGCGGAGTGGGCTGCAACCTCACTCTGCACGTGCAGGACAATGAGATCGTGAAGGTCACCTCGCCGCACGACAACCCGGTGACCCACGGCAACCTCTGCATCAAGGGCCGTTTCGGCTACCAGCACGTACAGAACCGGGGCTGATCAGGACATGGGACGAGTCACGGAACGACGCAAGGTGATCCGCATCCGGGACGGGGTGGTCTCCAGCCGCCCGGACACGCTCGTCGCCGAGGAACCACTCGAGATCCGGCTGAACGGCAAACCGCTCGCCATCACCATGCGCACACCGGGCGACGACTTCGCGCTCGCCGCCGGTTTCCTGGTGAGCGAGGGTGTACTGGCCGCGGCATCCGATCTGCTGAATATTGTCTACTGTGCGGGGGCGACCGTAGACGGCTCGAACTCCTACAACGTGGTGGACGTGCGGACCGCGCCGGGCGTGATCATGCCCGACATCACGCTCGAGCGGAACGTCTACACGACCTCGTCCTGCGGCCTGTGCGGCAAGGCGAGCCTCGACGCCGTCCGTACGACCGCCCGCTGGCCCATCTCCGACACTCCCCCGGTCCGCGTCGAACCCGAGTTGCTCGCGAGCCTCCCCGACCGGCTGCGCGCGGCCCAGCGGGTCTTCGACCGGACCGGGGGCCTGCACGCGGCGGCCCTGTTCTCCGAGGACGGCGAACTGCTCGACATCCGGGAGGACGTGGGCCGGCACAACGCTGTCGACAAGCTGGTCGGCCGCGCCCTGCAGAACGGGGACCTGCCGCTGTCCCGCACGATCCTGCTCGTGTCGGGCCGGGCCTCCTTCGAGCTGGCGCAGAAGGCCGTGATGGCGGGCATCCCGGTCCTCGCGGCGGTCTCGGCGCCCTCGTCACTGGCCGTGGACCTGGCGGCGGAGGCGGGGCTGACGCTGGTGGGCTTCCTGCGGGGCAGCTCCATGAACGTGTACGCGGGCGAGGGCCGCATCGCCCTGCGGGCCGCGGCCGCCCAGGGCTGACCGGCTCCCCGCGACACGGCGGCGGGGCCCCGACCGGCGGGGAGCGCCCCCTGCGCCGCAGGGGCCCCGTCTCAACCAGCCGTCACAGCCTGCCGTCTCAGCCCGCCGTCTCAGCCCGCCGTCTCGAGCTGCCGCCTGTGCGGAAACTCGGCGAAGGCGGTGATCAGGGGGAGCGGCGGCTCGCCGGCTGCCGACCGCGGTACGCAGGTGAGGCCGAGCCCGCCCGCCACACGCTCCGAGGACTCACTCCGCCCCGAGGCGCACCTGCGCCGCGGTCACCACGGTGCCCAGCCGGGGGAAGTCCAGCCGTACGGACGCCTCGTGCTCGGCCGCCGTGAACGCGGCCATGGCGTCCTCGACGAAGACGAGGTCGTAGCCGAGGTCGCCTGCAGCGCGTGCGGTGGACTCCACGCCGAGGTTGGTGGCGATCCCGCCGAACACGAGCGTGGTGACACCGTGTTCGCGCAGGCGCTCGTCCAGGCCGGTGCCGTGGAACGCGCCGATCGTCCGCTTCACGATCTCGACGTCACCGTCCCGGAGCAGGCCGGCCACCAGCCCGCTGCCGGGCGGCTGCTCGGCGACGCCGGTGCGCTCGACGCGGACGAGCACGACGAGTGCACCGGCCGCGCGGAACCGGGACGCCAACTCCTCGGCGACAGCGAGGACTTCGACGCCCTTCCGGGGTTCCAGGGGCAGCGCGACGATGCGGTCCATCAGGTCGACGAGCACGAGGGCGGTGCGGGCGGCGTCGAGCGCGGGCCCGGATTCGACGGTGCGTGGTGGGTTCATGACGGAACGTTATCCGCCGTCGGCCGTCCGTACCGGAAATCCGGATCAACAGGCCCATGAACTCGTCGCGTTCGGCCCGCGGGGAGCCGGCATGGTGCCGCAGGTTCTGGCGTTCGTGACACCCATCCGGAGCAGCGAGGCGCCCCGCCTGACATATCTGACAAACCGTCAGATCTAGCATGATCGGATGTTCAGACAGGAAAGGGAAGCCCGTCCCCTGCCGGCATGGTTTCGCGCCCGTCCGGGATCCATCACTCTCACAGCTGTCGTCGTGACGGCGGCGCTGACCGTGTCGCCCACTCCCGTCCACGCCCAAGCATCGAGTTCCGCACCGGAGTTCGAGCAACAGGTCCTCTTCAAGGCGTCCCAGCACCCCGGCTACGCCTGCTTCCGCATTCCGGCAATTGTGCATACAGTCGACGGCACACTGCTGGCCTTCGCCGAGGGCCGGGTCCTGAACTGCGGTGACGCCGCCGACATCGGCATCGTCCTGAAGCGCTCCACGGACGGCGGCCGCACCTGGGGCCCGCTCCAGGTCATCAACAAGGGCCACGGCGACACGCACGGCAACCCGGCCCCGATCGTGGACCGCGACACCGGCCGCGTGCTGCTCGCCGAGACCTACAACACGGGTCGCACGGACAGCGCCGGCTGCTCCGCGCCCTGCGACCGGACCCCCCATCTGCAGTACAGCGACGACGACGGCCTGACCTGGTCGGCGCCGCGCGACCTGAGCGCCGAGATCCGGCCCGCGCACTGGAACTCCTGGTACGCCACCGGTCCCGTGCACGGCGTCCAGCTCACCCGTGGCGCGCACGCCGGCCGACTGGTCTTCGGCGTCAACGCCGAGACGTGGAACGGCAGTCGGGTCACCGCCAACCACGCCGCCCTCATCGTCAGCGACGACGGCGGCGACCACTGGAAGGCCGGCGCCACCGACTCCTGGTCCGTCGCCGAGGACCGCGTCTTCCGGCAGAAACCGTCCGAGCTGACGCTCACCGAGCGCACCGACGGCGCGGTCCTGGTCAGCGGCCGCGAACAGCACGGCACCGACATCGGCCACCGTACCCAGGCCGTCAGTCTCGACGGCGGCACCAGCTTCACCGCCCCCTTCCGCGAGCTCCCGGACCTCTACACGCCCCAGGTCCAGTGCGCGACGCTCCCCTTCGGCGACCGCATCCTGCTGTCCTGTCCCGCCGATCCCGACCGCCGCCGGACCATGATGATCCGCTCCTCCTACGACGGCGGCGCCACCTGGGACAGTGTCGACCGGGGCACGGTCGTCACCACGGACTGGTCCGGCTACTCCGACCTGGCGCCGGTCGACGACGCCACGGTGGGCCTGCTGTACGAGGCCGGCGCCGTCGACGCCCGCGACGAGATCCGCTTCGCCCGCTTCACCGAGGACTGGCTGCAGGCACGCCGCGGCCTGGATCCGACCACCCTCGGTCTCGCCCCGGGCGCCGCGAGCGCGGCCGTGCTGGGCGGCGCCGGGGCGACGGTCGGCGCCTTGGGCGGGGCGCTGGAGTTCGACGGCGCCGACGGCGCCGTACGCCTGCCGTACCGCGAGCAACTCGCCCTGGGCACAAAAGAGTTCACGGCATCCCTCCGGTTCCGCTACACCGCCACGACCGGGGAACAGCCGCTGCTGTGGATGGGCGGGGTCGGCAACACCCAGCCGCAGGTGTGGCTGCGCGGCGAGCCCGCGGGCAACCGGCTGCGCGGCCTGATCACCGCGCGGGACGGCGCGACGACCGTGCGCACGGCGACCGTCACCACCACCGGCGCCCACAACGACGGCCGGTGGCACCATCTGGCGCTGCGCCGCGGCGGCGGCCGGCTGACCCTGTTCATCGACGGTACTGCGACCGGCGCAGCGGACGTGCCGGGCTCGGTCAGCCGCAACGCGCCGTTCGGCGTGCACATCGGGCAGCGCATGGACAGCCGGGCCTTCTTCACCGGCGCGATCGACGACGTCCGCGTCTGGGACCGGGCCCTCACCGACGAGGAGATCAAGGCCGGGAGCGGCCCGGTGGGGAACGCCGTCCTGTGGCTGCCCATGGACCACGTGAGCAACAGCCGCTAACGTCCGGGAGCGTGCCCGAGGAGATACGAGCACGACAACGGACGGGAGTCGGGGTCGGCCTGCTGATGACCCTGGTTCTCGCGGCGGTGCTGCTCAGCGCCCTGCCGGACGACGACAATCAACAGAATTCGGGAGACTGTATACCGCATACCGTCGGCTCGTGGTCGACGGATGACCGCATCACCGCCGAGTTCGCCCGCTACGGTGACGACGCGACCCGTGCCGACGACTGGACCGGCGGCGACGGCACGCACTCGGTGCGGCTGCCGGACGGCCGGCTGCTGTGGCTGTTCTCGGACACCTACCTCGGCCAGGTGCACCGCCCGCCCAACCCGGTCGGCGAGTCGTACGCCTGGCGGGACGGGACGGCGCCGCTCGTGCGCAATTCGGCCGTGCTGATGGACGAGGGGCGGCTGCAGGCGACGCTGCCCGCGCCGCTGTTCCCCGACCCGGGCCCGAACCAGTGGCGCTGGCCGGTCGCGGCCCGTGTCGAGCCCCGCTCCCCCGGCTCCTCCGAGCAGGTGCTGCGGGTGCTGCTGTGGGTGCGCACGGCCGGACCGGCGCCGTGGATCTACGGGGTGCCCACCGCCACCGAGGTGGCCACACTGTCCCTGCCCGACCTGCGGGTCGAGTCGGTCGTCGAGGTGCTCGACCAGCGGCTCGTCCAGGATCCGTCCCGGCGGGTGCTGTTCGGGACGACGCTGGTCGAGAAGGGCGGCTGGACCTACGTGTTCGGCGGCGACGACGGTCAGGCGGCGTCCCGGCCCGCCTCGCAGGCGTACGTGGCGCGGGTGCCCGAGGGCGGGCTCGGGGATCCGGCCGCCTGGGAGTACTGGGACAGTTCCGGCTGGGCGGCGCGCGCCCGCCCGGGTGCCGTGCTCGGGGACGGGCGGCGCACCGGGGTGGGCAGCGCGTTCTCGGTGGTGCGCGAGGGCGGGACGTACGTGCTGTTCACGATGGCGGCGGGGGCGCGGGGGCTGACCACGGTGACCTCGTACTGGGCGTGCTCCCCCACCGGGCCCTGGCACGGCCCGGCGAAGGACTTCACCCCGTCCCTGCCGCCGGGACAGGTCGCCGCCTACAACCCCCAGGTGCACCCCGAACTCGGCGGTGACGGAAGGCTGGTGCTGAGCTACGACGTCAACTGGCTGGAGCCGACGGGGGCGGCGGCGCAGCTCAACCGGAACGTGTCCCTGTACCGACCGCGGTTCGTGACCCTGCGGCTGACGCCGGCGCGGTGACCTCCTCGCGGGCCACGCCGGAGTCGTCGGGGTCGTGCGAGCGGCGTTTGGCGATCACCGCGCACACCATCAGCTGCATCTGGTGGAAGAGCATCAGCGGCAGCACGGCCAGCGCGGCATGTGCGCCGAACAGGACACTCGCCATGGGCAGTCCGGAGGCCAGGGACTTCTTCGAGCCGGCGAACTGGATCGCGATCCGGTCCGCCCGGCCGAAGCGGAGCGCCTTGCTGCCGTACCAGGTAAGGGCCAGCATCACGGCGAGGAGCACGGCCTCGACGCCGAGCAGGCCGGCCAGCCTGACGGGGCTCACCTGGTGCCAGATGCCCTGGACCATGCCCTCGCTGAACGCCGTGTAGACGACGAGGAGGATCGAGCCGCGGTCGACCAGGCCGAGGACCTTCTTGTGCCGGGCGACGAAGCCGCCGATCCAGCGGCGCAGCAGTTGCCCGGCGAGGAACGGCACCAGCAGCTGGAGCACGATCTCCAGGACCGAGTCGGCGGAGAACCCGCCGCCGCTGTTGCCGAGCAGGGCGGCCGCCAGCAGCGGGGTGACGACGATGCCCACCAGGGAGGAGAAGGAGCCGGCGCAGATCGCGGCCGGAACGTTTCCGCGGGCCATCGAGGTGAAGGCGATCGACGACTGGATGGTCGAGGGCACCAGGGTGAGGAAGAGCAGGCCCTGGTAGAGCGGGTGGGTCAGGAAGACGGGGACGAGCCCGCGGGCGGCCAGTCCCAGCAGCGGGAACACGAGGAACGTGCAGGCCAGGACGGTGACGTGGAGCCGCCAGTGCTTGAGCCCGTCCAGCGCCTCACGGGTGGACAGGCGGGCGCCGTAGAGGAAGAAGAGGAAGGCGATGGCGCCCGTGGAGGCGCCGGAGGCCACGTCGGCCGACGTCCCGCGCGCCGGGAGGAGAGCCGCGAGGCCCACCGTCCCGAGCAGCAGCAGGATGTACGGGTCGATCGGCATCCAACTCGGCCAACGCAGGCGTTTCACGGTGCTCCACTTGCTCGGTGCTGTCGGTGGTACGGCGGGGAACGGGCCTTCGGCCGCCGGGTCACGGGTCCCCTCTCCATCCTGCTCTCTCACCCGGCGATCGGGAATCCGGTATACCGCACTCACTGTCATCACGTTCCGCGATATCCTGGGCCTCGTGTACGACCCCTCCCAGCTGCGTACGTTCCTCGCGGTGGCGCAGACGCTGAGCTTCACGCAGGCCGCCCGGCGGCTGGGGCTGCGCCAGTCCACGGTCAGCCAGCACGTGCGGCGGCTGGAGGACGCCGCCGGGCGGCAGTTGTTCACCCGGGACACCCACTCCGTGGAACTGACGGAGGACGGCGAGGCGATGCTGGGCTTCGCGCGCCGGATCCTGGAGGTGCACGAGCAGGCGGCGGCGTTCTTCACGGGAACGCGGGTGCGCGGCCGGCTGCGGTTCGGCGCGTCGGAGGACTTCGTGCTGACCCGGCTGCCCGAAATCCTGGAGGGCTTCAGGCACGACCATCCGGAGGTCGACCTGGAGCTGACGGTCGAGCTGTCGGGCACGCTGCACGAGCAGTTGGCGGCCGGGAAGCTGGACCTGATGCTCGCCAAGCGGCGCCCCGAGGACCCGCGCGGCCGGCTGGTCTGGCACGACGAACTGGTCTGGATCGGCGCCGAGCGACTGCGCCTGGACGCGGACCGGCCGGTGCCGTTGATCGTGTACCCGCCGCCCGGCATCACCCGGGCGCTCGCCCTGGAGGCGCTGGAGCGCCAGGGCCGGGCCTGGCGCGTCGCGTGCACCAGCGCCAGCCTCAACGGGCTGGTCGCGGCGGCCCGGGCGGGCCTCGGCGTGATGGCCCACTCCCGGGGCCTGATCCCGCCCGGACTGGTCCGCATCCCTGACCGGTCGGGCCTGCCGGAACTCGGCCGCGTCGACTTCGTCCTGGTCCACGGCGGCCGCCGTACGGCCGCCCGGGGCGCCGCCGACGCGCTGGCGGCGGCGATCCTGGCGGGCGGGGACCGGCTGCACCGGCATTGACGCGGCAGCGGCGGCACGGGCGTCAGCGCGACGGCCGCTGGTAGGTGAGCTGCTTCACCCGCCGCAGGAACGGCGAGGCCTCCACGTGCTGGACCCCGTCCAGCCGTGTCGGCCCGGTTCACCGTCGGGGGCGGGCTGCTGCTGATCGGCGCCGGCCAGTTCTGCACGGCCGGCCTGGACGCCGACTCGGGCGCGAACACGCTGATTCCGGGGCTGGTGCTGGTGGGTGCCGGTACGGGGCTGGTGTCGCCCGGCATCGCGGGCGCCGCGCCGGCCGCGGTGCCGCCGGAGCGGGCGGGCATGGCGGGCGGCGCGGTCAACACGTTCCGGCAGCTCGGTTACGCGATCGGCATCGCCCTGTGCGGCACGGTCCTGACCTCCCGGATGCAGGACACGCTGCCGCAGGACGCGGCCCACGCCCTGGCGGGCGGCGGCGCCGAGGCGCTCGGGGGCACGTTCTCCGGGCAGACCCTGCGGGCGGCCTTCACCGCGGGGCTCGACCGGGCGGCGCTCGTCGCCGCAACGGTGGCCGTGGTCGCCGGCGTGCTGGTGCTCGCGCTGGTCAGGACTCCGCGGCCGGCGCGGGCCCCTGTGACGGATCCGGCCGCCGCGACGCTGACACAGGAGAGGGCCGCACAGCACGGCTGAGGCCGACCGGCCCCTCGTCTCGACCGGGTGGTCATGATCGGGTCGTCGCGAGGGGCGTAATCAGGCCAGCGCGACGGCCGTCATCAGGTCGTACAGATTCGGTGGAGATTACGGCACCGAAACTTACTCAACCGTCAGGTTTCTGTCCGACCCTTCCCCATGTGGGCGCATTTTCCGCCACTGACCAGTGCATACGTGAGCACTGCTCGATTTCCGCGCCCCTCCCGCCCGCTCCCCGGGTGGGGTAGCTTTCACGGCGCTGTGCGGAGCGTCACCAGAGGCGGGGAGCGGGGATTGCGCGAGTTCACCAACCCTCCGTTGGCGTTGGCACCGCCGGTGGGCGGTCTGGCCGACGTCGTCTTCCGGCATGCGCAGGAGGACCCGCTGTACATCGCGCTCGGCCGCAAGGACGACACCGGGCAGTGGCGGGACGTGACCGCCGCCGAGTTCCGCGACGAGGTCCTCGCCCTCGCCAAGGGCCTGCTCGCCCAGGGCGTCCGCTTCGGCGACCGCGTCGCGATCATGTCCCCCACCCGCTACGAGTGGACCCTGTTCGACTTCGCGCTGTGGACGATCGGCGCCCAGGTGGTGCCCGTCTATCCCACGTCCTCGGCCGAACAGTGCTTCTGGATGCTGTACGACGCCGAGTGCACGGCGGCCGTCGTGGAGCACGAGGACCACGCCATGACGATCGCCACCGTCATCGACCGGCTGCCGCACCTGCGCCAGTTGTGGCAGCTGGACGCGGGCGCCGTACAGGAGTTGTACGACGCCGGCGCCCACCTCGACGACGAGGTGGTGCACCGGCACCGGCAGGCCGTCACCCCCGACTCGACCGCGACGATCATCTACACCTCGGGCACCACCGGCCGCCCCAAGGGCTGTGTCATCTCGCACGGCAACTTCATGTACGAGGCGGACACGGTCATCGAGCGCTGGGAGTCGGTGTTCCACTCCAAGAAGGGTGACGAGGCGGCGACCCTGCTGTTCCTGCCGCTCGCGCACGTCTTCGGACGGATGGTGCAGGTCGCCGCGATCCGCGGGAAGGTCAAGTTCGGCCACCAGCCGCAGCTCAACGCGGCCGCCCTGCTGCCCGACCTGGCCGCCTTCAAGCCGACCTTCTTCCTCGCGGTGCCGTACATCTTCGAGAAGGTGTTCAACGCGTCCCGCCGCAAGGCGGAGAAGGAGGGCAAGGCCGGGGCCTTCGAGAAGGCCGTCGACGTCGCCGTGAAGTACGCGGACGCCATGGAGGCGAAAGCCTGGGGCATCGGGCCCGGCCCCTCGGCGGGGCTGCGCATGCAGCACCAGCTCTTCGACAAGCTCGTCTACTCCAAGGTACGGGCCGCGATGGGCGGCCGGATCCGGCAGGCGATGTCGGGCGGATCGGCGATGGACCGCAGGCTCGGACTGTTCTGGGCGGGCGCGGGCGTGCACATCTACGAGGGCTACGGCCTCACCGAGACCACCGCCGCCGCCACCGCCAACCCGCCCGAGCGCACCCGCTACGGCACCGTCGGCCGGCCCATCCCCGGCATGACCGTGCACATCGCGGACGACGGCGAGATCTGGCTGCGCGGCGACAACGTCTTCCAGGGCTACCTCAACAACCCCAAGGCCACCGACGAGACCCTGCACGAGGGCTGGCTCGCCACCGGCGACCTCGGCTCCCTCGACGAGGACGGCTACCTCACCATCACCGGCCGCAAGAAGGAGATCCTGGTCACCTCCGGCGGCAAGAGCGTCTCCCCCGGCCAGCTGGAGGAACGGGTGCGCGACCATCCGCTGGTCGCCCAGTGCATCGTCGTCGGCAACGACCGCCCGTACATCGCCGCCCTGGTCACCCTCGACCAGGAGGCCGTCGAGCACTGGCTGACGATGCGCGGCAAACCGCGGATGTCGCCCGCCGAGCTGGTGCGGGACGCGGACCTGGAGACGGAGGTGCGGCGGGCCGTGGTCGCCGCCAACACACAGGTCTCGCAGGCCGAGTCGATCCGCACGTTCCGCATCCTCGCCCAGCCCTTCACCGAGGAACACGGCCTGCTGACCCCGTCGCTGAAGCTGAAGCGCAAGGCGATCGAGAACGCGTACGCGAGCGAGGTCGAGGCGCTGTACCGAGCATGAGGCTCGATACCGGCACACTCCGGCCGTTTCCGCCCGATTCCGCCGATTCCTACTGATTCTCCGGTCAGGAATGCATAACGGCTTGTGATCGTTGACGATGGTGGTACCACCTGACGACAACCGTAAGGATCACGAGCTCGTGAGCAGCAAGGTCCCCCCGATCATCCTCAACAACGGCGTCGAGATGCCCCAGCTGGGCTTCGGAGTCTGGCAGGTGCCGGACGACGAGGCGGAGCAGACGGTCACCACCGCGCTGGAGGCCGGGTACCGCAGCATCGACACAGCGGCGATCTACGGCAACGAGGAGGGCACCGGCAAGGCGATCGCGGCCTCCGGAGTCCCCCGCGAGGACGTCTTCGTCACCACCAAGCTCTGGAACAGCGACCAGGGATACGACTCCACGCTGCGCGCCTTCGACACGTCGCTGGCCACGCTCGGCCTGGACTACCTCGACCTGTACCTGATGCACTGGCCGCTGCCGTCCGCGGACAAGTACGTCGACACCTACCGGGCGTTCGAGAAGCTCCTCGCCGACGGCCGTGTCCGCGCCATCGGTGTGTCCAACTTCCTTCCGGAGCACCTCGAGCGTCTGATCGCCGAGACGTCCGTCATCCCGGCGGTCAACCAGATCGAGCTGCACCCGCACCTGCAGCAGCACGCCTCCCGCGAGTACCACGCCGAGCAGGGCATCGCCACCGAGGCCTGGTCGCCGCTCGGCCAGGGCAAGGGTCTCCTGGAGGTTCCGGCGATCGTCGCCATCGCCCAGAAGCACGGCCGTACCCCGGCCCAGGTCGTGCTGCGCTGGCACCTCCAGCTCGGCAACGTCGTGATCCCGAAGTCCGTCACGCCGTCCCGGATCAAGGAGAACCTCGAGGTCTTCGACTTCAGCCTGGACGCCGAGGACCTGGCGGCGATCAGCGCATTGAACGAGGACCGCCGTCTGGGCCCGGACCCGGCGACGTTCGACGTCGGCTGACCTTTCCCGGCCTCGCGCCCCGGGACCGATACCACCTCGGTGGTGCCGGTGCCGGGGCGCGGCCATGTACGCCACCCGGGCGGGGGAGGCCGCGGCCGCGTCGGCGGGCGTCCGCGGACCCCCATGGTAGGGACACGTTATTACACGTTATTAACGGACTTCCTACCTTCCCTGCAGAAGGGTCCCTCTCAGTGCATCTCCGGACGCTGACCCTCACCACGCTCTTTGCCGCCGCTCTGCTGGCCGCCGGGCAGCCCCCGCTCCCCGCGAGGGCCCACGGCACCTCGCACCCGGCGTCGGCCCAGGAGGGCTCGGTCGGCGCGGCCGACCTGCTCGCGAAGGTGAAGTCCTGCACGCAGATCTCCCACGGCAGGTACCGCACCGACACGGGCAGCCGGGCCACGGTCCCGGTGTGCGGCAAGAAGGGAGCGGTGTTCTGGAAGGCCGACATGGACATCGACTGCGACGGCCGGCGCACCGCGAAGTGCAACGAGCGGACCGACCCGTGGTTCCACCCCGACACCGCCTTCCACCAGTCCGACGGCAGGCCCCTGCGCTCCGACACCCTGCCGTACGTCGTCGTCCCCGGGGCGAGCGGCATCTGGAACCATGCCCGCGCGGGCATCAGGGGCGGCGGCGTGGTCGCGGTGATCCACGGCAGGCAGGTGCAGTACGCCGTCGTCGGCGACACCGGCCCCACGAAGATCATCGGCGAGGCGTCGTACGCCACCGCACGCGCCCTCCACATCGACCCGGACCCGGCGACGGGCGGCGCGGCCTCCGGGGTGACCTACATCCTGTTCAGGAACTCCCAGGTGTCCCCCATCGAGAGCCACACAGCGGCGGTGACCGAGGGCGAGCGGCTGGCGAAGCGGTTCCTCCGCGACAACTGACGGACGGCTCCTGTCAGTTGGGCTGCCCGATCGGCCGCACGACGACGGTGTTGATGTCGACACCGGCGGGCTGCCCCATGGCCCACACGATGGAGTCGGCGATCTGGTCGGCGGTGAGCAGCTGCCCGGGAGGCAGGCTTCCGTAGCCGTCCCAGAACGGGGTCTCCACCCGGCCGGGCGCGATCAGGGTCACGCCGACCCCGAACTCCGTCACCTGCCGACGGGTGTTCTCGGCAAGCCCGGTCACCGCCCACTTCGTCGCCCCGTAGATGTTGCCGGGCGTCGGCACGAACCCGGCGACACTGCCGACCAGCACGATCCGGCCGCGGGTCTCCTTGAGGGCGTCGATCGACGCGCGGATGAGCAGCGCGGGGCCGAGGACGTTGGTCAGCACCATCTCGGTCCATCCGGCGGGGTCGCCGTCCGCGACGGAGTCGTGGGTGGCGACCCCGGCGTTTGCGACGACTGTATCCAGTCGACCGTATTCCTTGAGTGTACGGTCGACAGCCGACTGGATACTGTCGTACTCGGCCGCGTTGCCGACGAGCGTCAACAGACCGTCGGGACGGCCGAGTTCCTCGGCGAAGCCGCGCAGCCGTTCCTCGCCGCGGCCGGTGACGGCCACGCGGTGGCCGGCGTCGAGCAGCCGCCGGGCGGCCGCGGCGCCGATGCCGCTGCCGCCGCCGGTGATGAGCGTGACCGGAGAGTCGGTCATGGTTCCCCCTGGAACTTCGATGGAGCCTGCGTTGGTGTCGATGCCGGGGAGTCCATCACTTGGAGCACTCTCGAAGTCAAGGGGCGCCGGGCGGGGTTGGGGTGCGGCACGGTCGGGGTCGGGGTGGGTCAGGGTCCGCAGGTGTCGCGGTACTCGGCCGAGGGGAAGTAGCGGTGCCACTCGGCCTCGGTCAGACCGCGGTGCGCCCGTGCGCACGCCTCGTCCGCCGCCCGGTTCGCCGCCAACGGGTGCACACGCTCGGCGAGATGAGGGGTGGCGATGTGCAACTGGTCGCCGTCCTCGGTGAATCGAAGCGCGCGGACCGGCCCGTCCCCGGCCCGCAGTGTGGCCGGTGACAGGGCGGGCGAGGCCGTCTCCCACACCTGCACGGAACCGTCCGGCGCGCTGCCCGCCAGGAGCGAACCGTCGGCGGAGAACGCCAGAGCCACCCGGTGCAGGGTGGAGCCGACGGCCCTCAGGACGGCGACCCTGCGCCAGCCGCGCGCGTCCCACAGGGTGAGGCGGCCCTGGTAGTCGGACGCGGCGAGGTATCTGCCGTCGGGGCTGAAGACCGCGGTGGTGAGGTAGTCCTCGCCGTCGACTCCTTCGGCTCCCTTGCGGCGCTTGCCCGTTGACGCGTCGACGAGCGTTCCCTCCGGGGTCAGTGCGGTGCGGCCGGTGGTGTCGACCGCCACGATCTCCGCACCGGCGACGGTGACCGGCGGTGTCGCGTCGGATGCGGGCTCGTCCCGCCAGGCCCTGTCCATCAGCCCGTGCAGCGAGAGGGTGCTCACGGCGTTGGTCCGTCCGCCCTCGCGGTAGCGCAGCACGCCCTTGCCGGGGTCCAGCCGGATGTCGCCGATGCCGGAGGCGGCCACCGGATAGATGAGGAGCGGCTCACGTGGGCTGTCGTCCCCGGGGTCGGGAAGGTCCGTACGCCACAGGGTGAGGGAGCCCTTGCCCCAGGCCAGGGCGTAGGCGCCGGCGAACTCCACGGCGTGCGCGCCGCCCGCGAGCGGCAGCCGTGGGCGTTCACGGCCGACGTGGAAGTCCCAGGTCACGATGGACTCGGGGGTGCCGGCGGCCAGAGCCCGCTGGTCGGCGGTGAACGTGAGGTCTCCCTGGCACAGCGTCCGCTCGGTCGCCCGGGGCACCGGTGTGGTGACGAGGCGCCCCTCGACGGCGTCCAGGATCCTCAACCGGTCGCCGTCGTGCGCACACCAGGCGACATGGCGGTCGTCGCGGCTCAGCACCGGCAGCGCGCCGTCGTCGCTGCCCCGCTCGTACCGGAACAGCAGTTTCTGTCGTCGGATGTCCCACACGTCGAGCGTCGCCCGGCCGCTGTCCGAGCCGCGGACCGGACGCCGCAGGAGGAAGGTGCGCCCGCTCGGGCCGAAGGCGACGTCGGTGTTGCTCCACGAGCCGGTCGACAGACGACGCGTGCTGCCGTCCGCCAGCCCGCCGATCACCGTGTCCTCGCCGCCGGGGGGACGGTACGCGACCATCCGGCCGTCCTCGCTGACATCGAGCACGCCCTCGGACAGGCCCTCGCGCTCCACCGAACGGATGCGCCGACGCTCCACCACGTCCCACTGCACGGCCTTGTCATGGACGACAGTCGTCAGGATCCTGCCGTCCTGGCTCAGCCAGGCGGGCGCGTCGAGCGCGCGTGGCCCCACCTCGGGCTGGACGAACACGTCCTGTTCGCTCTGCGCCGCGGCCGTCCGCAGGGACTCCCGCGTCTCGGGCAGGTCGGCGGTGCGCCAGGCGGCGAGGGCCAGGCGCATCGCGGTGCGCGGCTCGGTGGAACGCAGCGTGCCGGCCAGCGCGGCAACACTGCGGGCCTCGGCCTCGTCGCGCTGCCGCGCGCTGACCTCGCCCTGCCGCCAGGCGACCAGGCCCGCGACCACCGCCAGGCACAGCAGCACGGCGAGCCCGCCCGACAGCGCACGCAGTCGGCGAGCGGTCCGGGCCGCGACCCGCCGGCCGTGTTCGTACGCCGCCACGCTCGCGGCCAGGAAACCGCGCTCGAGCCGGTTCAACTGGCCCTGTGCCGCACCCTGTTCGCCTCCGTCGCCGAAGGTCTCGCGCGCCTCGGTGAGCCGGGTGCCGCGGTAGAGCGCGCCCGCGTCCCGGTCCAACTCGGCCCAGCCCCGGGCCGCTTCGGTGAGCCGACGGTGCATCCGCAGCCGTTCGCGGTCCTCGTCCAGCCAACCGCGCAGCCGAGGCCAGGCGCCGAGGAGTGCCTCGTGGGCGAGGTCGACCGTGTCACCGTCGACGGTCAACAGCCGACTGTCTACAAGACGTTCCAGGACGCGTGCAGTCGTCTCGTCGGCGTCGAGCTCCTCGCGGTCGGCGGGGCGCCGGGTGTCTTCGGTACCGTCGCCGGGGTTCACCAGGCGCAGCAGCAGCGCCCGCAGGGCGGCGGCTTCGGCGGGCGTGCATCTGATGTGTACGGCTTCCGCGGTGTGCGCGACGGCTCCCTGGACGCCGCCGACGGCGTCGTAGGCCGCGAGCGTCAGCGTCTTGCCGGAACGGCGGCGCCAGACCTCGCGCAGCGCGTGGGCCATCAGCGGCAGACCGCCCGGTTCGCCGGCCACGTCCGCCACGATCCGTGCGGTCAGGGCACGTTCGACGACGAGCCGACGCGCCGCGGCCGGCCGCACCACTGCCTCCCGCAACGCCCGCGGCGACATCGGCCCGACGAGCAGCGCTGAGTCCCGCAGTGCCTCGGCGAGCGGACCGTGATCCGCGCAGCGACCGTAGAAATCGGCACGTACGGCGACCACGACGCGCAGCCGGTTCGCCGGGTCCACCGCCGCGAGCAACCGGGAGAGGAAACGGGCGCGTTCGTCGGCGTCGGTGCAGAGGGTGAAGACCTCTTCGAACTGGTCGACGACGAGGAGGGTGTCGCCCGGTGCGTCGTGCGGAGTGAACAGCGGATCGCGGGTGCGGGTGGGGTGAGGGCCCGGGGTGAACAGGCGGATGGCGGCGATACGGGGGACGGGGTCGACTGTATGCGGTCGACTGACATCTGTTGGCGGACATGACGCCGGGACACCGTCGGCTGCATACCGTCGACTGTCGCCGGTTGTCGGTCGCGGCGAGCGGAAACGGTCGGCTGCATACCCTCGACCGCCATCCGCCGTCGGTCGCAACGCCGGCACCAACCCCGCCCGCAGCAGCGACGACTTGCCGCTCCCGGACGCGCCGACGATCGCCGCGAACCTCGTGCGGGAGGAGAGCCGGAGCAGTTCGGTGATCAGGTCGTCCCGGCCGTGGAAGTACTCCCCGTCGCCGGTCTCGAAGCGGGCGAGTCCCGGATAGGGGCTGTCGTCGCCGTCGGTGTCGTCGGACGCGCGGGCGTCGGCCGAGTCGGCGACGGCCTCCCGCCAGCGGGCCTCCCACTCACGCGGATCGCCGCCGCACGCGGTGACGTAGGCCAGGAGGACCGGCAGGGTGGGCAGCCGTTCGCCGGACGCGGCGGCGGACAGTGTGGGCGGCGAGTAGCCGGCGCCCTGCGCCATCGCCCGGTAGGTCGGGGTGCCCGCCTCGTCGCGCAGTTTGCGCAGTTCGTAGGCGAAGCGCTGTACCGCTCCGGCCCCCGGATCCAGCGGTTTTTCCCGGCGCCCCATGCGTGTCTCCCCCTCGCTCACGGCCGTCCCACACGCTAACAACCGGCTCTCGCACATTGATTGGCGCTCCGAACCGGGGCTGCCCAACAATCCGCGGTCGCCTGGACTCGTCGGTGCACGTCTTCGCACGGCCCGCTCGCACGGCCCGCTCGTAGGGCTCGCGCTTTCCCGCCTCGCACCGGAGTCAGCCATCGCCACCACACACACTCCAGGACCTCTTCTACGGCCCGCCCGGTTGCCGTCCTCGCCCGACGCCGTCCCTCGTGCACGCGCTCGGTGGCACGCGCTGTTCCCGGTCGTGCTCTCCCTCGTCCTCGGCCTGTGGGGTGTCCGGCGGGAGGGGAGCATGTGGCGGGACGAGGTGGTGACGTACGACATGGCCCGCCGTTCGCTGCCCGACCTGTGGGCGACGCTGGCCGGCGTCGACGCCGTGCACGGCCTGTACTACCTGTTCCTGCACGGCCTCTTCCGGGTGTTCGACGGGGTGGATCCGCTGCTGGTGCTGCGTCTGCCGTCGGTCCTGGCGACCGCCGCGGCAGCCGGGACGCTGGCCCTGCTGGGGCGCTGTCTCGCGGGGCCGCGTGCGGGGCTGCTCGCCGGCGTCGTCTTCGCGTGGCTGCCGCCGGTCCAGCGCTATGCACAAGAAGGTCGATCGTATGCACTCGTCTGCGCCCTGGTCGTCTGGGCTTCGTACCTGCTGGTGCGGGCCGTTCGGCGGCGCACTGGCCGGGCCTGGGCCGCTTATGGCTCGGTCGTGCTGGCCGCGTGTCTGCTGCACGAGTTCGCGGTGCTCGCCCTCGCCGCACATCTGGTGGCGCTGCCGCGTGCGGATCGCCGCGCGGGGGCCCTGGTGGCGCTCGCGGTCTGTGCGGGCCTCGCCCCGCTGGTCGTGCTGAGTACGCGTCAGTCGGACCAGGTGGCGTGGATAGGCGGGATCGGCGCCGGCGCTCTGGCGGGCTTCGTCGGGGTGAGCGTGCTCGGGCTGGCCTGTGCGGCACTGCTCCGGGGCGGCGGGCGAAGCCGGGAGGGGATGGGAATCACCACGCTGGCGCTGCCGCTCCTCGTCCTGCCCGCGCTGCTGCTTCTGCTGGTCTCGCTGGTCAAGCCGCTGTACGTCGACCGCTATGTCCTCTACGGCCAGGCGGGCACCGCCCTGCTGGTCGGCGCCGCCCTCGACCGGCTCGTCCGCGCTGCGGGCCGGATCCGGACCGTCGCCGTGCTGGCCGCCGGGACGGCCGTGCTGGCGCTGCTGCCGATCACGCTTCAGCTACGCGTACCGCAGAGCCGTACCGACAACGTCGTCGCCATCGCCGAGGCCGTCCGCGCGGTGGGCGCGGACGCCGACGGTGTCGTCTTCATGCCCTCCCGGCGTCGTGTGTGGTCGCTGCCCGACCCGGACTCCGTGCGCGGTCTGCGTGACCTCGCCCTCGACGGCGGTCCGGTGGCCTCGCACACGCTGTACGGCACGGAGGCGCCCGCCGCCGTCATCCGCGCCCGGATGCTGGCGACGGCGCGGGTTCTCGCGGTGGGCGACCCTGCCGGGGAGCCGCTGGACCGCGTGCCGCAGGAGGCGGTCAAACGGCGGGTGCTCGCCACGTACTTCGTGGCCTGTCGCAGTCGGCATGTCCAGGGAGCACGGATCACGGTCTACGCCCGGCCGGGCCACTGTTGATTGCATACGGTCGACGTCACTCGGTACGCACAGCTGTGTATACCGTATGCGCCGCGAGCAGGAACACATCCGGCCGTCGGTGGACACTCGCCCGGTCCTCGGGGTCGAGAAGCCGGTCGAGCGCGGCTCGGTCGGTGGCGTCGAGGTGGTCGCCGATGACGTCACGGCGACGGGTCAGCAACGCGGCGACATAGGCGCGGGCCCGGTCCGTGGTCGGTGCGGGCAGATCGAGCAGGAAGCTGCGCGTGCCGGTCGGCCTGAGGCCCGCGGCGGTCATCAGCGCCGGCCAGTCCTCGGTCTCGGCGACCGCGCCGGACAGGTCCGCGCGCATCTGCGCGAACCACTCCTCCTCCACCGCGTCCAGGCGCGCCTGCAGCCCGGGCCGCCCGATGCCGATGTCGCGGGGCAGGAACCGGGTGGGCAGGCCGCCTTCCAGGAGTGCGAGCGTGCCGCCGGGCGCGAGCCGGCCGGCGAAGGCGGCGAGGGCGGCGCGCTGATCGCCCAGATGGTGCAGGCTCCGACTGGCCCACAGAAGGTCTGCGGGATAGTCCAAGTCGTCGAGGACGCCAGGGAGTTCACCACCGAGGGTGTCGAAACGATCGGCCACGCCGAGCCGGACGGCCCGGGCGCGGGCCCGTTCCAGCAGCGGTTCGGTGCCGTCGACGGCGACAACACGGGCGCCGGGGAAGGCATCGGCGAGCAGACAGGAGACGACGCCGGGTCCGCTGCCCGCGTCGACGATCAGCCCGGGCTCGGTCTGTTTGTGGCCGAGCCACGCCAGGGCCCGCTCGTACAGGGGCGTGAACAGCTCCGCCTGGTTCTCCAGCAGCGGTGCCATCTCGCGCCAGTCGATGTCGCTGTGGCCGTGAGCGTGGTCCGGACCGTGGTGGTGCGGGACCGGATGGTCCGGGCCGTGGTCGTCCGGGCCGTGGTCCTGCGGATCGTGGTCATGCGGATCGGGGTCATGCGGATCGGGGTCATGCTGATCGGGGTCATGCGGATCGGGGTGCGCCATGGACGTCAGCCTCTCGTCAGGATGCGGCCAGCGTGCGCCGACGCACCGCGCAAGGGCCACCACTGTTGCCGCCACAGCAAAAACGTCGCCGGAATCAGCATCGAAAAAATGGGGTGCGCCCTGCGCGGCGAATCACTCACGATGACCGTATGGACGACGAGCTGGTGGAGCGTTTCCTCGAGGACGGGTTCGTGAGGATCGAGGGCGCCTTTCCGCCGCGCGTCGCCGAGGACTGCGCCCGGCTGCTGTGGCGGGAGACGGGATACGACGCCGAGGACCCGGCCACCTGGAAGGACCCGGTGCGCTGGGTGGCGGGCATGGCGCAGGGGCCGTTCGCGGCGGCCGCCAACTCCCCCGTATTGCATGAGGCGTTCGATCTGCTGGTCGGCGAGGGCCGTTGGCAGCCCCGCTATTCACTGGGCAGCTTCCCGCTGAGGTTCCCGCACGCGGAGGAACCCGACGACGCGGGCTGGCACATCGAGGGAAGCTACCTCCCCGAGGGCGCCGCGAACTACCACACGAACCTGCGCTCGAGGGACCGCGCGCTGCTGATGCTGTTCCTGTTCAGCGAGGTCACCGAGGCCGACGCCCCGACCCGCATCAGGATCGGCTCGCATCTCGACGTACCGCCGGTGCTGGAGCCGTACGGCGAAGAGGGCGCCTCCTTCATGGAGCTGGGCCCGAAGGTGGCGGCGGCCTCCGCGCACCGCCCGCTCGCGTACGCCACCGGCCGCCCCGGCGACGTCTTCCTGTGCCATCCCTTCGTGGTGCACGCAGCCCAGCCGCACCACGGCACCCGCCCTCGCTTCCTGGCGCAGCCGCCGCTGTGTCCGGCGGTGCCCTACGAGCTGGAGCGGGCGGACGGGGACTACTCGGCGGTGGAGTTCGCGATCCGCCGGGGTCTGGCCCGCGAAGGCTGACCCCGGCGGATCACTTCAGGGTGCTACAGCGCCGAGGGCTACAGCGCCGGGTAGGCGTTCTTCATGAGCTCCTGGAACTGTGCCGAGAACCAGTGCCCCGCCAGCGGGGAGTTCGGCAGCGCGCCCGACATGTTGAAGCCGTTGCGGGCGTTGCCCTCGTAGGTGGGATCGCACATCCGGTCGAAGCCCTTGCCCTCCGGGTTCTCGATGAACTGGCTCGAACCGTCGGACTCGCCCGGGGGCTTCATCCACACGTACGCGTCGATCCCGGTGGCCGGGTTGGCCTGCGGACGCTCGCCGAGGCCGGCACCGGACTGGTTGCACCAGTTGCCGATGTGGATGCGACGGTCGTAGCGGCCGCCGTCGATGTAGGTGTCCACGGTGGTCGTGGCGCCCGGTCCGGTGGGCCTCGCCGTGCCGCCCCAGCCGTTGCGGGAGGTGTCGATCAGCATGCCGATGCCCGAGTTGAAGCCGGTCGTGACCAGCTGGTTGCGGAAGCCCTGGGCGAAGGACAGCTCGTCGACGTAGCGGTTCCAGTCGACCCACTTCGACTCGCGGACCGATTTGCCGGCCACGTTGTCGTTGATGGTGAAGTTGTTCTCCTTCAGGGCGCTGTAGTTGGCCGTGTTAGTGATGAAGCCGTGGACGTCGTTCACGGTGGCGCCTTCGGAGGTCGCCGCCTCCTTCATCACGGTCGCGCTGGCGGCGAAGTTGTCGTCCCAGCCGATCCAGCCGTGGTGTCCGGCGTCGATGTAGTTGTAGACGTTGGGCGCGTCGCCGAGCTTGTTCAGGGCGTAGCCGACGCCCTTCTGGTAGTTGCCGTTGGCCTTCATCACGTCGCACTGCGGGGTGGCCGTGGGCCGGCTGCCGGTGTTGGTGACGAGGTTGGGCAGCGAGTCGATCTCGATGGTCGTGACGATCCGCAGCGCGGCGTACTTGGGGTCGGCGAGGATCGCGGCGATCGGGTCGATGTACTGCGTCTTGTACCGGTCGATCTCCGTCGGGCCCAGTTCGCCGTTGGAGGCGAGGGCTGCGCAGTCACGTCCGGGCAGGTTGTAGATGACCAGCTGGACGACGAGTTCGCCGGAGCCCTTCTGTGTAAGCGCCGTGTCAAGGTGGTCACGCAGACCCATGCCGCCGTTGACGCCGTTGATCGCGGCGATGCGATCGAGCCAGACGCCGGTCGGCTGGTTGGAGATGCGGCTGCCGCCCGGTTCGGCGGCGGCCTTCGCGGACCACTCCGGGTTCACGTACACCTTGGCGCCGGAGTACGGGTTGTCGACCTTCGGGCCGGTCGGGTCCGGCGGATCGGTGGGGCCGCCGCTGCCGTCGTCGACGTTGCAGGTCACGCCGTCGAGGGTGAAGGTGGCCGGGATCGCGTTGGTGCCGCTGTAGGTGCCCTGGAAGCCGAAGCCGGCCGAACCGCCGGTGGCGAGCGTGCCGTTGTAGGACTCGTTGGCGGCGGTGACGGCGGTGCCGCTCTGGCTGAGTTTGGCGTTCCAGCCGCTGGTGACCTTCTGGTTTCCGGCGTACGACCACTTCAGCGCCCAACTCGACTTGGCGGCGCCGTTGTTGGTGACGGTGACGGCGGCGGTGAAGCCGGTGTCCCACTGGTTCTGCACCTGGTAGTCGACGGTGCACGGGACGGCGGCGGCGCCGACGTCCCCCGGTACGACGGCGAACGCCGTCCCTGAGGCCCCGGCGACCAGCGCCAGGGCAGCGAGTATCGCGGTTCTGGTACGACTCATGAGTGCGGGTTCCTTCTCGGTTGCGGGTGACTCGGTTGCGGGTGACTCGGTTGCGGGAGTTGTCAGCCGTTCAGGGCGCGCAGATGGTCGCGCAGCCCGATGCCGTACGCCGTGGGCGTACCGTCGTAACTGGTGATCAGGGCGGGACCCGTGGAGCAGTTCCATGTGTTCCAGGTCCAGCCCAGGTACGACTGGCCGCGGTCGTCGAACCACTTCATGACCCGGTCGACGAAGCCGTGTGAGCAGGTGTTCTCGCCGATCTCTCCGGCCACGAGCGGTACTTGGGCGGCGACCGGGGCGAGCGTGGCGTCGAAGCAGCTCTCGTTGGAGCAGGTGTTGAAGTTGTACACATGCCAGGCGGCGGCGAGATTGCCCGCCGGGTCGGTGGGTTTGTGGTTGAGCCACTGGCTCAGGTCGTTCGCGTACGCGAGCCCGCCGGCCAGGATCAGGTTCTTGGCGCCGGTATTGCGGACACTGTCTACGAGATCCTGCATACCGGCGACCTCATAACCGATACCCGGGCAGGTGCCGCCGTCCCGCCAGCACTGCCACGCCTGGGTGGTCGTGGGGGTGGCGCGGTCCGGGTAGGGCTCGTTGAACAGGTCGAAGACGACGGTCGGGTCGTCCTTGAAGGTGTTGGCCACCGAGGTCCAGAAGGACGGGGTGTACTGCATGTCGGGCATCGGCTTCTGGCAGCTGGCGTGCACGTCGGCGCAGCCGGCGGAGTTGCCGGTGTACTGGCCGTAGGTCCAGTGCAGTTCGAGCATCGGCGTCATGCCGTTGGCTTTCACCTTCGCCACCAGGTCCTTGACGGCGTTGATGTAGTGGGCGCCGGCGTACTCCGGGTTGATGTTGGACAGGCCCAGCCAGCACTCCTCGTTGAGGGGGATACGGACGGTGTTGGCGTTCCAGTCGGCGATCGCCTTGACGGAGGCGTCGTCGACCGGCCCGTCGAAGATGCCGCGGCCCTGCACGCACATGAACTCGCCGCCGGACCGGTTCACGCCGAGCATGCGGCGGGTGTCGCCCTCGGCGTCCACGAGCTTGTTGCCCACGGCGCGTAAGACAGGTGCCGTGCCGTCACCGGGATCCGGCGGATCGGTCGGGTCGGTCGGACCGGTCGGATCCGGGGTGGGCGACGGTTCGGCGTCGACGTTGCAGATGGCGCCGTTCAACTGGAACGACGTCGGTACGGCGTTGCTCCCCGACGAGGTGGCGAGGAACCCGGCGCTGATGCTCGTGCCGGTGCCGAGCGAGCCGTTGTAGCTCTCGTTGGCGGCGGTGACGGTCGTACCGGACTGGGACCATTTGGCGTTCCAGCCCTGGTCGACCTTCTGGCCGTTCGCAAGGTTGAAGGTCAGCTTCCAACTGCTCACAGCGGCCGTGTTGTTGGTCATGTTCACAGCGCCCTGGAAGCCGGTGTCCCACTGGCTGGTGACGGAGTACTCCACCGTGCAGGCGGGTGCGGCTCCGGAGGCCGTGACCACCGGCACCGTCACGGACGCGACTAGGGCGACCGCGCCGGCGACGGCTAAAAGTACTGAACGCGGGGGGTGTCGCATGAGCGAGTCCTTGCAGTTCGGGCGCGTCGTGACGGACGCGTCGACTGATGGAATCGCTCCCACTGGTGTCAACGAAGCTAGCGCCAAGTGACGGTAAAGAACAGAGGAGTCACTGACTTTCCCTCAACACCTCTTGTCGAATCTTTTCGACTCTTCAAGCACCTTGACCCCTCCCACCCCCGTCCCCACTATGGGAGCGCTCCCACTGGTTCAAGCCTTGACATCTCCGAGCCGCAAGGAGGAACCAGCACATGCCCCCCAGAGCAGGACGCCGGACCGCTCGGCGGTTGTGGACCGCCGCCGTGGCGGCACTCGCACTTCCTTTCACGATGTTGGGTACGGGTTCAACTCCCGCACAGGCGGCGCCACTTCAGTGCAGCGTCGACTACAGGACGAACGACTGGGGCTCCGGTTTCACCGCGGACCTGACGATCACCAACCGCGGCACGGACCCCATCGCCGGCTGGACCATGACGTACAGCTACGCGGGCAACCAGAAGCTCAGCGGCAGCGGCTGGAACGGCACCTGGTCCCAGTCCGGCCAGGCGATCACGGTGAAGAACGCGTCGCACAACGGCACGATCGCCGTCGGTGCCGCTGTCTCCACCGGCGCGCAGTTCACGTACAGCGGCACCAACACGGCGCCGACCGGCTTCGCCGTGAACGGGACCAGCTGCGCCGGCGCGCATCAGCCCCCGATCACGGTACTGACCAGCCCGGCCGCGGGCGCGGTCTACACGCAGGGTGACCCGGTTCCGCTCGCGGCGACCGCCGCGGCGGCGGACGGCGCGACGATCAGCAAGGTGGAGTTCTACGACGACACCACACTGCTGGGCACGGACACGACGGCGCCGTACTCTCTTTCGGCCTCAAGTTTGACCGTGGGCAGTCATTCGCTCCTCGCGAAGGGGTACGACAGTCTGGGCGCGTCCGCGGAGTCCACACCGGTCGGCATCACGGTCGCCGCGGGTCCCACGGTCGTGGCCTCGACCAACCAACTGGCCGTCCAGCAGGGCAAGACGGGCACGTTCGACGTGAAGCTGTCGACCCAGCCGTCCGCCAACGTGACCGTCACGACCGCCCGCAGTGGCGGTAATCCGGGGCTGTCGGTGACCGGCGGGGCGTCGCTCACCTTCACCCCGTCGAACTGGAACGCCGCGCAGAAGGTGACCATCACGGCCGACGCCTCCGGCACCGGCGCGGCGACCTTCGAGTCGACAGCCACCGGTCATGCGAAGTCCACGGTGACGGTCACCCAGATCGCGGCGTCGAAGGCGTACGACGCCCGGTTCCTGGAGCTGTACGGCAAGATCACCAACCCGGCCAGCGGCTACTTCTCCCCCGAGGGCATCCCCTACCACTCGGTCGAGACGCTGATCGTCGAGGCTCCGGACCACGGGCACGAGACCACGTCGGAGGCGTACAGCTATCTTCTCTGGCTGCAGGCCATGTACGGCAAGGTCACCGGCGACTGGACCAAGTTCAACGGCGCCTGGGACATCATGGAGAAGTTCATGATCCCGACCCACGCCGACCAGCCGACGAACTCCTTCTACAACGCCTCGAAGCCGGCGACGTACGCGCCCGAGCTGGACACGCCGGGCGAGTACCCGGCGAAGCTCGACCCGTCGGTCTCGGTCGGATCGGATCCGATCGCCGGTGAACTGAAGACTGCATACGGTACGGACGATGTCTACGGTATGCACTGGCTGCAGGACGTCGACAACGTCTACGGCTACGGCAACTCGCCGGGCAAGTGCGAGGCGGGTCCGACCGACACCGGACCGTCGTACATCAACACCTTCCAGCGCGGCGCGCAGGAGTCGGTGTGGGAGACGGTGCCGCAGCCGACCTGCGACGCCTTCAAGTACGGCGGCACCAACGGCTACCTGGACCTGTTCACGGGTGACGCCTCGTACGCCAAGCAGTGGAAGTTCACCAACGCCCCGGACGCCGACGCGCGGGCTGTGCAGGCCGCGTACTGGGCGGACATCTGGGCGAAGGAGCAGGGCAAGGGCAGTGACGTTTCCGCGACCGTCGGCAAGGCCGCGAAGATGGGCGACTACCTGCGCTACTCGATGTACGACAAGTACTTCAAGAAGGTCGGCAACTGTGTCGGGCCGTCGACCTGCGCGGCCGGCACCGGCAAGGACGCCTCGATGTACCTGATGTCCTGGTACTACGCCTGGGGCGGCGCCACCGACACCTCGGCGGGCTGGGCCTGGCGCATCGGTTCCAGCCACGCGCACGGCGGCTACCAGAACCCGCTCGCCGCGTACGCGCTGAGCAGTTACGCCGACCTGAAGCCCAAGTCGGCGACGGGGCAGGCGGACTGGGCCAAGTCGCTCGACCGGCAGCTGGAGTTCTACCGCTGGCTGCAGTCGGACGAGGGTGCCATCGCGGGCGGTGCGACCAACAGTTGGGCGGGCCGGTACGCGCCGCCGCCGGCCGGGAAGTCGACGTTCTACGGCATGTACTACGACCAGCAGCCCGTCTACCACGACCCGCCGTCCAACCAGTGGTTCGGCTTCCAGGCGTGGTCGATGGAGCGGGTGGCCGAGTACTACCGGCAGACGGGGGACGCGGACGCCAAGGTGGTCCTCGACAAGTGGGTCGACTGGGCACTGTCCAAGACCACGGTCAACCCGGACGGCACCTACCTGATCCCCTCGACGCTCCAGTGGTCGGGCCAGCCCGACACCTGGAACGCCACCAACCCCGGTGCCAACACCGGCCTGCACGTCACCGTCGCCGACTACACCAACGACGTCGGTGTGGCCGCCGCGTACGCCAAGACCCTGACGTACTACGCGGACCGCTCCGGTGACACCCAGGCCGCGACCACGGCCAAGGCCCTCCTCGACGGCATGTGGGACAACTACCAGGACGACCTCGGCATCGCCGTCCCGGAGACCCGCGCCGACTACAACCGCTTCGACGACGCCGTGACCGTCCCGAGCGGCTGGACCGGCACCATGCCGAACGGCGACGCCATCAACGCGTCCTCGACCTTCGACTCCATCCGCTCGTTCTACGAGGACGACCCGGCCTGGTCGAAGATCGAGGCCTACCTGGCGGGCGGTGCCGCGCCCTCCTTCACGTACCACCGGTTCTGGGCCCAGGCGGACATCGCCCTGGCCATGGCCTCGTACGCGGAGCTCCTCGAATAGTCCCCGCCGGGCGCTTCGCGGGTCGGGCGGTACGAAGGCTGCGGGCCGTGTGTGGCTGGTCGCGCAGTTCCCCGGGCCCCCCTACAGGGCGCGGGGTGGCACCGCGCCGCTCCGGGGCGCCTGAAGCTCCGCGTACGCGGTCTCGTCACCTGACGACGAGGCCATCCGGCCGGGCGGCCCCCACCCGCACTGGGGGCCGCCCGGTTCTCGCACGCTCCCCTCCTGAAAGGAAGGTCCCCCACCGTGCGAAGAACCCGCATCCTCACGACCGTGCTGGCACTGGCGGCCGGCCTGCTCGCGGGCACCCCGCCCGCACTCGCCGCCGACCCCACGCAGCCGGCGATCGCCGCCGACACCTACACCTGGAAGAACGCGCGCATCGACGGCGGCGGCTTCGTCCCCGGCATCGTCTTCAACCGGACCGAGAAGGACCTCGCCTACGCCCGCACCGACATCGGTGGTGCCTACCGCTGGCAGGAGTCGACGAAGACCTGGACGCCCCTGCTGGACTCGGTCGGCTGGGAGGACTGGGGGCACACGGGCGTGGCCAGTCTGGCCTCGGACTCCGTGGACCCCGACAAGGTGTACGCGGCCGTCGGCACGTACACGAACAGCTGGGATCCGGGAAACGGGGCCGTGCTCCGGTCCTCCGACCGGGGTGCCAGCTGGCAGAGGACCGATCTGCCCTTCAAGCTGGGCGGCAACATGCCCGGCCGGGGCATGGGTGAGCGGCTGGCCGTCGACCCGAACAGGAACAGCGTGCTGTATCTGGGCGCGCCGAGCGGCAAGGGCCTGTGGCGGTCGGCGGACTCCGGTGTCACCTGGTCGCAGGTGGCGGACTTCCCCAACGTCGGCAACTACGCGCAGGATCCGACCGACACCAGCGGCTACGCCAGCGACAACCAGGGCGTCACCTGGGTCACGTTCGACGAGTCGACGGGTACGTCGGGGAGCGCGACGAAGACGATCTACGTCGGGGTCGCCGACAAGGACAACGCGGTGTACCGCTCGACGGACGCGGGCGTGACCTGGTCGCGGCTGGCCGAACAGCCGACGGGATACCTCGCGCACAAGGGTGTACTGGATACCGAAAACGGCCATCTGTACATCGCATACAGCGACAAGGGCGGTCCCTACGACGGTGGCAAGGGCCGGCTGTGGCGGTACGCGACCGCGACCGGCACCTGGACGGACATCAGCCCGGTCGCCGAGGCGGACACCTACTACGGCTTCAGCGGGCTGACGGTGGACCGGCAGAAGCCCGGCACCGTCATGGCCACCGCATACAGTTCCTGGTGGCCGGACACCCAGATCTTCCGTTCCACGGACAGCGGCGGGACCTGGACGAAGGCGTGGGACTACACGTCGTATCCCACCCGTTCGAACCGCTACACGATGGACGTGTCGTCCTCCCCGTGGCTGACCTGGGGCGCGAACCCCTCGCCGCCCGAGCAGGCCCCGAAGCTCGGCTGGATGACCGAGTCGCTGGAGATCGACCCGTTCGACTCCGACCGGATGATGTACGGGACGGGGGCGACGGTCTACGGCACGGAGAACCTGACCGACTGGGACAGCGGAAGCCAGTTCACCATCAGGCCGATGGTGCAGGGTCTGGAGGAGACGGCGGTCCTCGACCTCGCGTCGCCGCCCTCGGGGGCCCCGCTGCTGAGCGCCCTCGGTGACGTCGGCGGGTTCCGGCACACGGACCTGACCAAGGTCCCGTCGATGATGTTCACCTCGCCCAACTTCACCTCCACGACGAGTCTGGACTTCGCCGAGAGCAACCCGAACACGGTGGTCCGGGTCGGCAACCTCGACTCCGGTCCGCACGTCGCGTTCTCGACGGACAACGGCGCCAACTGGTTCGCGGGGAGCGATCCTTCGGGTGTGAGCGGCGGCGGGACGGTCGCGGCGGCGGCCGACGGCAGCGGCTTCGTGTGGAGCCCGGCGGGCGCAGGGGTGCATTACGCGACGGGCTTCGGTACGTCCTGGGCCGCGTCCAGCGGTATCCCGGCGGGCGCGATCGTCGAGTCGGACCGGGTCGACCCGAAGACCTTCTACGGCTTCAAGTCCGGGAAGTTCTACGTCAGTTCGGATGGCGGCGCGACCTTCACCGCGTCCTCGGCCACCGGTCTGCCCGCCGGGGGCAGCGTGCGTTTCAAGGCGCTGCCCGGCACGAAGGGCGACGTGTGGCTGGCGGGCGGTGCGAGTGACGGCGCGTACGGGCTGTGGCACTCCACGGACGGCGGCGCGACCTTCGCCAAGCTCTCGGGCGTCGAGCAGGCCGACACGATCGGCTTCGGCAAGGCGGCGACGGGGGCGTCGTACCAGACGCTCTTCACCAGCGCGAAGATCGGCGGCGTACGCGGCATCTTCCGTTCCACCGACAAGGGCGAGACCTGGACCCGTGTCAACGACGATGCCCACCAGTGGGGTTGGACGGGGGAGACGATCACCGGTGACCCGCGGGTGTACGGCCGCGTGTACGTGGCCACGAACGGTCGCGGCGTCATCTACGGCGACAGTTCCGACACCGGTGGCGGAACGGATCCGGGACCGGGTCCCGACCCGAGTCCGACCAGCGCCTGCACGGTGACGTACAAGGTCACCAACCAGTGGTCGGACGGCTTCCAGGCCGACGTCCAGCTGACCAACACCGGATCGACCGCCTGGAACGGCTGGTCACTCGGCTGGACGTTCCCGGACGGGCAGAAGGTCACACAGGCGTGGAACGCCGAGTACGCGCAGTCGGGTTCGGCGGTGACGGCGAAGAACGTGGGCTGGAACGGCACCGTGGCGGCGGGCTCGTCGGTGGGCTTCGGCTTCACCGGGAGCTGGTCGGGCACGAACACGAAACCGGCGGCCTTCAAGCTGGGTGACCGGATCTGCACGGTGAGCTGACGGGCGGGAGGACCGAGGGGCGGTGGGTGCGTGTTCCCGAGGGGGCACGCACCCACCGTCGTTCACGGGGTGTAGACCGTCGGCCTCGGTGCCGTCGCCATACCGTTGCCGATGAAGAAGCTCGGATGCGGCGGCTGATTGTATGCAGTATTCTGCCAGGCCAGTGCCGTGCGGTACACCGTGTCGTGCAGCAAGGTCGTGATCTTGGTGCTGGTCTCGATCGGGGTCGAGTAGACGCGCAGGGCCGTGTTGTCCGACGTCGGCCAGACGACCTCCTCGCGCCAGTCGCCGAGGATGTCACCGGACAGGGACGGCGTGGACTTGGTGCCGTTGTTGGAGTGGACGCCGGATCCGGTCAGCAGGCGGGTGTCGCCGGCGGTGCCGTACTTGTCGATGCGGGTGCCGTCGAGGAGTTCGCGGACCGGGTCGCCGTCCCACCAGCTCAGGAAGTTGATGCTGGAGGGCTCGCGGCCGAGCGAGGCGCCGGTCGCCGAGCGCAGCGTGGTGTCGGAGGCGGACCAGGCCTCCGCGCCCGCGCTGCCGGCGTAGACGTCGGCGGCGACTCCGCGGCCGTTGTCGGCGCCGGAGGCCGTCTGCCAGAGGAGGGAGCCGGTGCGTGCGTCGGCCATCCAGGAGCCGGGCTGGCTGGTGCTCTCGGAGACCTTGAAGTACTCCAGGCCCGCCCGGGAGGGGTTGAGGTCGCCGACGTGGCCGGCGTCGCCATGGCCGAGTTTGGTCGTCCACAGCCCGCCGCCGTTGTCGTCCACCGTCATCGCGCCGTACACGATCTCGTCCTTGCCGTCGGCGTCGACGTCCGCGATCGACAGGCTGTGGTTGCCCTGGCCGTCGTAGCCCTTGCCGCTGTTGGTGGAGGAGTTCGTGTCGAAGGTCCAACGGCGGGTGAAGGCGCCGCCTCGCCAGTCCCAGGCGGCGATGACCGTGCGCGTGTAGTAGCCGCGCGCCATGATCAGGGACGGGCGCGAGCCGTCCAGGTACGCCGTGCCGGCGAGGAAGCGGTCGACGCGGTTACCGTACGAGTCGCCCCAGGAGGAGACCGTGCCGCGGGCCGGCACGTAGTCGACGGTCTGCATCGCCTTGCCGGTCTGGCCGTTGAACATGGTCAGGTACTCGGGGCCGGACAGCACGTAGCCGCTGGAGTTGCGGTGGTCGGCCGAGGAGCTGCCGATGACCGCGCCGGTGCCGTCCTTCGTGCCGTCGGCGGTCTTCATGGCGAGCTCGGCCTTGCCGTCGCCGTCGTAGTCGTACGCCTGGAACTGCGTGTAGTGGGCGCCGGAACGGATGTTGCGGCCCAGGTCGATGCGCCACAGGCGGGTGCCGTCGAGCTTGACGCCGTCGATGAACGTGTTGCCGGTGTAGCCGGACTGGGAGTTGTCCTTGGCGTTGGTCGGGTTCCACTTGAGGACGAAGTCGAGGGCGCCGTCGCCGTCGAGGTCGGCGGTGGAGGCGTCGTTGGCCTCGTAGGTGTAGGCGACGCCGTCGGGGGTGGTGCCGCCGGCGGGCGGGGTGATGGGCACGTCCTTGTAGCCGGTGCGGAGTTGGACGGCATGGACGGAGTCGGCCTGCTCCACACCGCCGACGATCGCCCGGACCGTGTAGTCGGCCTGGGCGGGCGCGCCGGAGTGGAAGTAGTTCGTGGAGCCGGTGACCGGGGCGGAGTTGACCTTGGTGCCGGCCCGGTAGACGTTGAAGGACACGTCGCTCGGGTCGGTGCCGAGCCAGCGCCAGCTGACCAGGTTGCCGCTGTCGGTGTGCACGCTGACGACACCGCGGTCGAGCTTCTCGACCTGGCGGGCGGTGGCGGCCTCGGCGGTGTCGGTGCCGAGTGCCGTGGTGAGGCCGGCGCCGACGAGGGCCGCGACGGCGGTGGCCGCCGAGAGGAGCGCTCGACGTCTGCGGTGCCTGCGCGGGGACGGCTGCGGGTGCGGGTGCGGGTTCTGCACGGTGCGAACCTCCTGGGAGGACGGGCGGGTTCCGTTCCTCCTCAGTCGCCGCCGCGCGCACCGGCGTTGCCGTATCTTTCGGCCAATTCGGCGACCGTCCGGGCCAGCTTCGCGCGCAGCTCGGGCGGTTCGAGCACCTCGATGCCGGTGCCCAGGCGCAGGAACTCGGCGTGGGCGTGGTCGAGGGACTCGATGGGGACCGTGGCCACGGTCCAGCCGTCGTCGTCCGTACACCCACCGGTCTCCGGCTGCCCGGCGAGCCGTACGCCCGGCGCCAGACGCACCACCGCCTCGCCCTGCCGGAGCCGGGCATGGAAGTCGCGCTGGTACGTCGTCCAGTACGCGGTCAGGTCGAAGTCGTCGGGGCGGACGAACTCCTGGTCGGTGGTGGTGAGCCGGAGGATCTGGTCGACGCGGAAGGTGCGGGGGCCGGGGCCGGCGACGACGTACCAGCGGCCTGCTTTGAGGACCAGGCCGTACGGTTCGAGGCGGCGCTCCACGTCGGTGGGTGTACGCCAACGATGGTATGCAATATGCAGGATACGGTTGTTCCAGACCGCGTCGGCGACTGCGGACAGGTACGGCGTCTCGTCCTCGTCCGCGTACCAGCCGGGCGCGTCGAGGTGGAAGCGGCCGCTGATCCGGTCGGCGTGGGCGCGCAGTTCCGGCGGCAGGGCCGCGCGGACCTTGAGCTGGGCGGCGGCCAGGACGGAACCGAGCCCGAGGTCGGCGGCGGGACCGGGGGCTCCGGAGAGGAACAGGGCCTGCGCCTCCCCCGTCGTGAGGCCGGTGAGGCGGGTGCGGAAGCCGTCGAGGAGGCCGTAGCCGCCGGCGTGGCCCGCGTCGCCGTACAGCGGGATGCCGGCCGCACTGAGGGCTTCGACGTCCCGGTAGACGGTGCGGACGGAGACCTCCAGTTCCCCGGCGAGCTGGGCGGCGGTCATCCGCCCGCGGGTCTGGAGCAACAGGAGGATGGACACCAGTCGGCTCGACTTCACTGACAGAGGATGTCAGTGAAGTCGGCCTAGCGTCGCGGCATGGCTTTCACGGAGAAACTGCTGACCGTGCCACCGCCGATCGAGGTGGCGGGGCGGCACATCAAGCGCTACCACGTCACCGCGGACCCGGCGGGCATCGCACCCGACGTGGCGAAGGCGGCGTACGAGATCCTGCCGGAACTGCTGCCGAAGCCGGACGGGACGCCGCCGGCGACCTTCGTCGTCCTGCACCGGGGCGGTGACGACGGTGCCTATCTGAACGCGTACAGCTGGGCGTGGGACAACGTCCTGCACTTCCGGGGCGCCGCGGCGGGTCAGCCCGTCCTCGGCTGCCCGGACAGCGACCCCACGCACTTCGTCACGCCGGACCTGCCGTGGATCGGCTGTGTCTGGGAGCTGCCGCCGATCCTGCACGAACGGGACGCCTGGGTACGGCACCTGCTGACCCCCGAAGTCCCGGATCTGGGCGCCTACTTGACCGATTCCCTGCCCGCCGGAACCACTGGAGACCGCTGATGAGCAGCCCGCACGACTTCGACTTCCTCCACGGCGAGTGGGAGGTCCACCACCGCCGCCGCACCGACTTCCTCGACCCGGACAGCAGTTGGGAGGAGTTCGGGGCGACGAGCCGCTGCTGGAGCCTGTTCGACGGGGCCGCGAACATCGACGAGATCGACATGCCGCACCTGGGGTCGAAGGGGCTGACGCTGCGGCTCTTCGACCGGGCGAGCGAACACTGGTCGCTGAACTGGTCCTCCAGCCGCAGCGGAAAGCTGTTCCCGCCGGTGACCGGCCGCTTCGAGGGCGGCCGTGGCGAGTTCCACGGCGACGACACGCACGAGGGGAAGGACGTGCGGGTGCGGTTCGTGTGGTCCGGGATCTCCGCCACCACGGCCCGCTGGGAGCAGGCCTTCTCGCTGGACGGCGGGGCCATCTGGGTGACCAACTGGTCCATGGACTTCAGTCGGCCTTCCGGAACGCCAGCACCGTGAACACGGGGTCCGGGCGCCGCCGGTCCTGGTCGGGCAGCGCCTGAAGCCGCGCGGCGAACCGTTCGGCGAGCGGATCGCCCGGGGGCACGCGCGTGAACCAGCCGCGCCGCAGGTCCGCGACTGTACTGCGCGGGCTGCGGCCCTGACCGACACCGGGGAAGCGGGCCCGGCCGACCGAATCCAGTCCGCAGTCGACTGCATACGATGTGACGGTCGCGGTGGCGTCCTGGGCCGGCCGGCGCGGGCGCGGCGCGAGGACCGCGTCGATGTCGCTGCCCACGTCGTGTGCGGCGGCCTTGTCGACGGTGGTGACGTACACGCCGCCGGGCCGCAGTACGCGGGCGCACTCGGCGACGACCGCCCGGACATCGCCGGGGCCGTCGAGGAGATGCAGCAGCCACACACTGGTGACGGCGTCGAACGTCCCGTCGGGAAACGGCAGCCGACGGCTGTCCGCGAGGACGATCGCCCCGGGCAGCCGTCCCGCCGCCATCCGGGCCATCCCGTACGTCAGGTCCGCGCCCGTCACCCGCAGAGCGGGCCGGGCCGCCGCCAGGCGCCGGGTCACGATCCCCGTGCCGCAGGCGACGTCCAGGAGGCGGCGGGCGGCGGCGGGGACCAGGCCGAGGACGGCGTCGGCGGCCGCGGCGGCTCTGGGCTCGCCGCCGCGGGTGGCGTCGTAGGCGTCGGCCTCCTTGTCGTAGTCCAGCACCTGCGTCACTGGGCTCCGTGGCCGGGGGCGAGCGCCTCCACTTTCCTCGCGAGCTCGAAGTCCAGCTCTGTCACGGCCCCGCCCGCACTGTGGGTGTTCACGGTGAGGGAGACGGTGTTGTAGCCGAGGGTGAGATCCGAGTGGTGGTCGAGCTCCTCCTGGACCTGGGCGATGTGGACGACCATCGCCGTGGCGGCGAAGTGCGTGCCGAGCCGGTAGGAACGGGCGAGCCGGTCCCCGTCGAGCGACCAGCCCGGCAGCTCCGCGAGCCGTTCCTCGATCTCCTTCTGCGACAGCGGTTCCACGGGCATGGCCGCGCTCCTTCCTGGATGCCGGGGTACTTCTTCAGCCTGCCACAGCCGGGCTGCTTCGGCCCTGGTCAAGGCCTGGTCACGGCCCAGGCCCGGCCCTGATGAGGAGGGTTCCCGATGGTCAGCTGGGGACACTCCCCCAGAGGGGGGACCCCCAGGCCGCGAGGTCGTCGGCCAGCGCGGCGATCCGGGTGCGGCCCTCGACCCGCTCCACCCAGACGTGCGGCAGTCCGACGTCGCCGTGCCGGGCACCGAGGAGGTTGCCGCAGATGGAGCCGGTGGAGTCGCTGTCGCCCGAGTGGTTGACGGAAAGCAGCAGGGCGTCCTCCACGCCGGTCGCGGCGAGCGCGCAGTAGACGCCGATGGCGAGGGCCTCCTCGGCGACCCAGCCCGCACCGAGGGACTCGACCTTCTCCGCGGTCGGCGCCCCCTCCTCGGCCAGGTCGACGGCCCGGCGCAGCGCGGCCGAGGTCTCCTCGTGACCCGGGTGGCGCTCCAGCTCGCGCAGGGCGCGCAGTACCGAGCCCTCCAGGGAGTCCCCGGCGACCAGGTGCGCCACGATCGCGGCGAACACGCCCGCCGCGTAGTAGCCGGTGGGGTGGCCGTGGGTGATCTGGGCACCGCGGGCCGCCATGGCGAAGGCCGCGTCGGCCGGGGCTGCGAGACCGAAGGGGGCCGAGCGCATCACCGCGCCGCAGCCCTTGGAGTCGGGGTTGACCTGACCCTGCTTGCCGTCGAGTTCGAGCCACGGGTCGGGGGCGTACATCTGGGCGACTCCGGACAGGCAGGCGTTGCCGGGGGCGCGGCGGGAGTACAGCCAGGCCTCGCTGATCAGACCGCCGGCGGGAGCGCCGCTCTGTGCCGGTGCGGCCTGCTCCGGGCCCGGCTTCGTCTGGGTCTCCAGCCAGCGTTCGTACGCCTGGCGCAGCAGCAGGGCCCAGCCGCCGCCGATGCCCTTCTCCCGTTCCCGTGCGCGGGCCTGGATGATGGCCTCGACGGTGAACAGGGTCATCTGCGTGTCGTCGCTGATCCGGCCCAGCACGCCGTGCGCGCCGGGCACGAACCCCGTCACCCCGCGCTCGCCGTGGGAGACGCGGATGCGGTCCAGGGAGGAGAACTCGATCGGATAGCCGAGGGCGTCGCCGACCGCCCCGCCCAGAAGGCACCCTCGCACCCTGGCGCGGTACACCGCGGCGGTCTCCAAGGTCGGCTTCGGCGGCCAGCTCATGCACCCACTCCTCAACTGAACACGGGCGACTGTCGATTGCTGATCGTTGATCGTTGATCGTTGATCGTCTACAGTCGCCGGTATCTTGACTACGGTCGTTCGCCTTCTTCACGGTTGTCCGCCGACTGTCGTCGGTCTGCCGCTGCGACTACTCGTCGACTGCGGCCGTTCCTCGACTACGGTCGTCCGTATGACCATTCTCGCGTCCGGTTCCGCCGCGTCCTCCGGCACCCCCGCCGACAGGGGTGTGGGCCCGCTGTTGCGGGCCTGGCGGGAGCAGCGGCGGGTCAGTCAGCTGGAGCTGGCGTTGCGTGCCGACTCCTCGGCCCGGCACATCAGCTTCATCGAGACGGGCCGTTCCCGGCCGAGCGAGGAGATGGTGCTGCGGCTGGCGGAACACCTCGATGTCCCCGTCCGCGAGCGCAACGCCCTGCTGCTGGCGGCCGGTTACGCCCCGCACTACCCGGAAACCCCGCTGGACGACCCGGCGTTGGACGCCCTGCGCGAGGGCATGGAGCGGCTGATCCAGGGCTATGAGCCGTATCCGGCGCTCGTGCTCGACGCGATGTACAACGTGCTCGCGGCCAACCGGGGCATCCTGATGCTGCTCGACGGCGTCCCGGAGTTCCTGCTCGCGCCGCCGCTGAACGCGATGCGGCTGACCCTGCACCCGCAGGGTCTGGCCCCGCGCATCCGCAACCTCCGTGAGTGGCGCGGGCATCTGCTGGCGCAGATGGAACGGCACATCGCCCTGTACCGCTCGGATCCGCTGCGGGAGCTGTACGAGGAGGTCGCCGCGTACCCGGTGCCGGAGGCTGCCGGCGACGGGCGGGACGGACAACCGGCCGAGCCTGTCCCCTACTTCGCGCTGCCGATGAAGATCGAGCACGAGGGCCGGACGCTGTCGTTCATCTCGTCCATCTCCACCTTCAACACGCCCATGGACGTGACGGTCGCCGAGCTGGCCATCGAGACACTGCTCCCGGCCGACCCGGCGACGGTCAAGTACCTTCACTCACTGATGCCCTGACGCGCTTTCAGGGCCGCGTGCTGCACCAGGGCGAACCCGGCGACGGTGAGTGCCTGCAGCACGGTCCACACGGCGCCGACCGTGGTCGGCGACAGCCACAGGCCAAGGGCGACGAAACTCAGCGCCGCCCAGGCCAGATTGGCCTCGATCACGGCCCGGACCGGCAGCGCGGCCGGGCGGGCACGGGCGGCGAGAAGGCCGACGGCGACCGCGTACACCGTGAGGAAGACACCGAGTCCGAGCAGCAGCCCGGAGCCGGACCCGAGGAAGCGCCCCAGCGGGCCGGACGCGGCGAGGTAGGCGAGGCCGTTTGCCCCGGTCACCGCCGCGTCCAGGGCGAGGAAGCGACGCAGCATGGTGTGCGGGTCCGAGGTCCGGGCGAGCGCGGCGATCTGGGTCGCGGACATGACGAATCACCCTCCGTCGAGGTCGGGTTGGGGCAGTGGGATGGGTGGGATGCCGGGTCCCGGACCGGAGTGCGCCGGCCCGGAACCCGTTGCCCTCACGATCCCGTCCGCCGACGCCACTGTCGATTACCCCGGAGGTAATCCCACGGCGGTGAAGCGCCTTGTCCCCGCCCGCTGGGACTGGTGTGACGGACAGCGGAACGTGGCACACTGCACGCAAGCTTCGACGCGTAGGGGAGGCGTGGCGTGAGTGAGCGGCGTCCTGCGCCCACCGTGGGTCAGGTGGTGCTCGGCAGACGCCTGCAGGAACTGCGGGAGGCGGCCGGCCTCAAGCGCGAGGAGGCCGCGCAGGTGCTGCGGGTGGCCCCGGCGACCGTACGGCGGATGGAAATGGCCGAGGTCGCACTGAAGATACCGTATGTCCAGGTGTTGTTGGAGACGTACGGCGTCGGCGGCGACGAGACGGCCGCCTTCATAGACCTGGCCGAGGAGGCCAACCAGCCGGGCTGGTGGCAGCGGTTCCACGACGTGCTGCCGGACTGGTTCAGCCTGTACGTGAGTCTGGAGGGCGCCGCCCGGATCATCCGTTCCTACGAACCGCACTTCGTGCCGGGCCTGTTGCAGACCGAGGCATACGCCCGGGCCGTGATGGAGGCGGGGACGATCGGGCAGGCGGAGCCGGAGACGATCGAGCGGCATGTGTCCCTGCGCATGGAGCGGCAGCGGCTGCTGGAGCGCCCGGACCCGCCCCACCTGTGGGTGATCATGGACGAGACGGTGCTGCGGCGGCCGGTGAGCATCCACGGCGAGGTCATGCGCGACCAGTTGGACAGGCTCCTGGAGTTCGCCGAGCGCGACCGGGTGACGCTGCAGGTCGCGGAGTTCTCGCAGGGCCCGCATCCGGGGACGTACGCGCCGTTCTCGTTGTTCCGCTTCGGCGAGCAGGAGCTGCCCGACATGGTCTTCACCGAGTACCTCACAGGAGCGCTGTATCTCGACTCCCGCAAGGAGGTCGCGACGCACCTCGAGGTGCTGGATCACATGTCGGCGCGTGCCGCGTCGGCCGAGCGCACCAAGAAGCTGCTCCGGGAGCGCCGCGAGGACTTCTGAACCCTCTCGCCTGCCCCCGCTCCCCTGCCCTTCCCCCTGCACGTTTCCGCACCGCCCCGCCTTGATCCCGAGGAGACGACGCCGTATGACCGGATCCGATGCCGCGTCCGCCCGTATCGACACCAGCCGGCCGCATCCGGCCCGGGTGTACGACTGGTGGCTGGGCGGCAAGGACAACTACCCGGTGGACGAGGAGCTGGCCCGCAAGATCCTCGCCGTGGACGACACGGTGCTGCGCGGGGCGCGGGCCAACCGCCGGTTCATGCAGCGGGCGACCAGGGTGGTCGCCGAGGCGGGGATCCGTCAGTTCCTGGACATCGGCACCGGCATTCCCACCGAGCCGAACCTGCACCAGGTGGCGCAGGGTGTGGCGCCGGAGTCGAGGGTCGTGTACGCGGACAACGACCCGATCGTGCTGCGGCACGCGGAGGCCCTGCTGCACGGTTCGGCCAAGGGGTCGACCGACTACATCCACGCGGACGTGCGCGACCCCGACACGATCCTGCGCCTCGCGGCTCGGTCGCTGGACTTCGGGCAGCCCGTCGCCCTGTCGCTGGTGGCCCTGACGCACTACCTCGGTGACGCGGCCGACGGCGACGACGTGCACGGTCTGCTGAAGCGGTACGTCGAGCTCCTCGCCCCCGGCAGCTGTCTGGTCCTGTCGCAGGTCACCCCCGATCTGAACCCGGGGTCGATCCAGAAGGCCGCCGAGCACTTCCGCCGTAGCGGCACCCCCTTCTTCCCCCGCTCGCTCGCCGAGTTCTCGCGCTTCTTCGACGGCCTGGAACTCCTCGGTCCCGGGGTGATCCCGGTCTCCGGGTGGCGGCCCGAGCCGGAGGACGTGGCGGTGCAGGCCGAGGGCATCGTGCCGGTGTACGCCGGGGTCGCCCGCAAGCCCTGACCCGGACGGGGGCCGCCGGCGGGTGCGGGACCCGTACGGGTGCCGTCAGCGGGTGCGTTCCCGTGTCCCGCCCTAGGTTCGAATGAGCCGCCGGCAAGCACGGGAGCAAGGGAGCGCAGGTGACCGACACCCGGAACGTCCACGGCCTGCGCCACCGGCGGACCGCCGGCGGGGCGGGGGATGGCTGATGCCCTCGGACGCGGTGCTGTACCAGGCGGCGGCGCTCTGCCTGACCTACCCGGACGACGCTTTCCGCGCCCGGCTGCCGCTGCTGCGCGAAGCCGCCCCGCAGCTGCGGGCGTTCGCGGACCACGCGGCCGTCACACCCGCGCGGGAACTGGCGGCCCACTACGTCCAGGTCTTCGACGGCGGGAGCCGGCACAGCCTGTACCTGAGTTCCTGGCGGGACGGCGACGTGCGGCGGCGGGGCAGGTCGCCGGCCGGCTTCAAGGACGCGTACCGGGCGCACGGCCTGGAGTTCACCGGCGAGGAGGTGCCCGACTACCTGCCCGCCGTGCTGGAGTTCGCTGCCCGCACCGGCGACACCTGCCTGCTCACCGAAGACCGCGACGGCCTGGAGCAACTCCGCGCCCGGCTCACCGACTTCGGTACACCGTATGCATCCGTCCTGGATGCCGTATGCGCGACACTGTCGACTGCATACACCTGAGCGCGTCGGCGACGACACACTGCCGACTGCATACACGGGAGCGCGCCGCCGACCGCCCTGCTCTGGCGGGGAACTAGGCCGCCCCGCCCTTCTCGTCCTTCCCGTCCTGCCGACCGCCCTGGTCCCTGTCGTCGTCGACGATCTCCGCGTCGACCACTCCCTCCTCGTCCTGCGGCGAGGTGTCCCGGCCGCCGGTGCCCGTGTCCTCTGTGGTGGTCTGGCCGCCGGCGGCCTGGGCGTACATGGCCTGGCCCATCTTCTGGCTGACGGAGGCGAGTTTCTCGACGCCGGTGCGCAGGGCGTTCGTCTCGGCGTTCTGTTCCAGGAGCTGTTTCAGCTCGGCGACGGCGGACTCGACCTCGGTCTTGGTGTCCGCGGGGACCTTGTCGCCGTTCTCGCGGACGAACTTCTCGGTCTGGTAGACGAGTTGTTCGGCCTGGTTGCGGGTCTCGGCGGCCTCGCGGCGTTTGCGGTCCTCCTCGGCGTACTGCTCGGCGTCCCGCATCATGCGGTCGATGTCGTCCTTGGGGAGGGCCGAGCCGCCGGTCACGGTCATCTTCTGTTCGCGGCCGGTGGCGAGGTCCTTCGCAAAGACGTGCATGATGCCGTTGGCGTCGATGTCGAAGGCGACCTCGATCTGCGGGACGCCCCGCGGGGCGGGCGGCAGGCCGGTGAGGTCGAAGACGCCGAGCTTCTTGTTGTAGGCGGCGATCTCGCGTTCGCCCTGGTAGACCTGGATGCCGACCGAGGGCTGGTTGTCGGTGGCGGTGGTGAAGATCTCCGAACGGCGCGTCGGGATCGTCGTGTTGCGTTCGATGAGCTTGGTCATGATGCCGCCCTTGGTCTCGATGCCCAGGGACAGCGGGGTGACGTCGAGCAGGAGGACGTCCTTGACGTCGCCGCGGATGACGCCCGCCTGGAGGGCCGCGCCGACGGCCACGACCTCGTCGGGGTTGACGCCCTTGTGCGGGTCCTTGCCGGTGAGTTCCTTGACCAGGTCGGTGACGGCGGGCATGCGGGTGGAGCCGCCGACGAGGATGACGTGGTCGATCGCGGCGAGCTTGATGCCGGCGTCCTTGACCGCCTGGTGGAAGGGGGTCTTGCAGCGGTCGAGGAGGTCGGCGGTCAGCTCCTGGAACTGGGCGCGGGTCAGTTTCTCGTCGAGGTGCAGGGGGCCTTCGGCGGAGGCGGTGACGTAGGGGAGGTTGATCGTGGTCTCGGAGGACGAGGACAGCTCGATCTTGGCTTTCTCGGCGCCCTCGCGCAGCCGCTGCAGGGCCATCTTGTCGTTGCCGAGGTCGATGCCGTACTGGCCCTTGAACTTCTTCACCAGGTACTCGACGACCCGCTGGTCCCAGTCGTCGCCGCCGAGGTGGGTGTCGCCGTTGGTCGCCTTGACCTCGATGACGCCGTCGCCGATCTCCAGCAGCGACACGTCGAAGGTGCCGCCGCCGAGGTCGAAGACGAGGACGGTCTGTTCCTCGCCCCGGTCGAGGCCGTAGGCGAGGGCGGCGGCCGTGGGCTCGTTGATGATCCTGAGCACCTTCAGGCCCGCGATCTCCCCGGCCTCCTTGGTGGCCTGGCGCTGGGTGTCGTCGAAGTAGGCGGGGACGGTGATCACCGCGTCGGTGACGTCCTCCCCCAGGTAGGACTCCGCGTCCCGCTTCAGCTTCTGCAGCACCCGCGCGGACAGCTCCTGTGCCCGGTAGCGGTTGCCGTCGATGGCACCTTGTTCGGGAAAGCGCCAGTTCGCGTCGCCCATGTGGCGCTTCATGGAGCGCGCGGTGCGCTCGACGTTCGTGACGGCCTGCCGTTTGGCGACCTCGCCGACGAGCACCTCGCCGTTCTTGGCGAAGGCCACGACCGATGGTGTGGTCCTGGCCCCCTCCGCATTCGCGACGACCGTGGGTTCGCCGCCCTCCAGGACGGCCACCACCGAGTTCGTGGTGCCCAGATCGATTCCGACCGCACGTCCCATCGCTGTCCCCTTCCGCCAGGGCCTTCCGCCAGGGAGCCTTCCCGCACTCCAGCACAAAACTTGAGTGCGTCCTTGTCAATGGGTGGGGCTTGTCAGCTCGTCATCGGAGGGCTCCTGTCAAACGGACGGGTACCCCAGGGCGCGCTCGTCCTGCCTCCCGCCCCGGAGGGCGACCGCCCGCCGGGGCCGGTCGGTGATCAGGACGTCCACGCGCGGGTCGGCGAGAAAGGCGCGCATCGGGGCGTCCTCGTTGACCGTCCAGACCATGGTGTGCAGGCCGTGCCGGGCCGCCTCGCGCAGGACGTTGGCGCGCGCCAGCGCCTGGTGCACGGCGACCCCGGTCGCGCCGCAGGCGCGGACCCGCCGCATGGGCAGCAGCTCGCTCAGCCGGGTCCGTGCCAGCCGGGCCGGGGCGATCTGTGTGCGGTCGCGGCCCAGGGACAGGGCCGTGCGCACGGCGGGGAACGCGCGCCTGATGGCGGCGACGGAGGCGTCCTCCAGGGTCGTGGCGACGAAGCCGTCCGTGCCGAGCAGGGCGATCGCCCGGTCGATCAGTTCGCGCTCGTGGCCGGTTTCCTTCAGGTCCAGGTGCCCGACGAGGTTCCCGGCGATCAGGGCCATGACCTCGTCGACGACCGGTACGGCGTATCCGGCGCGGTCGCTCAGCTCGGCGTGCGTGATCCGCGACAGGAGCGGTCCGGAGTGCGCGACCCGGGGGTCGTGGTAGACGACGAAGACGCCGTCGGCCGTACGCCGGATGTCGAACTCGGCGTACTCGGCGCCACAGGCGAGCGCGTCCTCGTACGCCGCCCAGGTGGCGGCGGCGGCGCGTTCGGATCCTCCCCGGTGGGCCGACACGGCGGGTCGTCGCGGCATGGTCAGGTCACCTCCCGAAGGGACACGGTCGGGTCGCACCCGCACATGGTGGCGTCAGCTTCCGGCCGCGGACCGGGGCGGCGGCACCGGCGCGGGCGGGCGGCCGTCGGGCGGTGACAGGAGCCGGCCGGAGCGTCGGCTGACCCGCCTGAGCAGGACGTATCCGATCACGACGAGGACCACGAAGGGCAGCCAGGCCAGCGCGTACGCCGTGCCGTACTCGCCGAGGTCGAGGATGGAGCGGTCGGCGCGGACGTCGGTGCCGTTGATGCCGAAGAACGTCAGCAGCAGGGTCGGCGGCAGTGCGATGAGGGTGGCCGCGGCGACGAGGGCGGAGACGGTGCGGTCGCGGCGGTCGTCGCGTTCGGCGAGTTCGGCGTCCAGGGCGGCGGAGCGGGCGCTGATGACGGAGGTGAGGCGCTCGACCATGCGGGCCGAGTTGTCGAGGCTGTCGCGGATGCCGAGGGCGTCGCGCAGCGAGGACTGGAAGCTCTCCATGAGCATTTCGGGGATCAGCAGGCTGTCGACGTAGGCCTCGACGCCGAAGGCCAGGTCCAGTTGGAGTTCGTTGACGCCCGCGGAGAGGCGGGAGATGAGGGAGCGGATCTCGTACGGCGAGTCGGTCAGGGCCTGTTCGTTGGCGCGCATCGTCTCGAACGCGGCGAGGCGGGTGCGCTGGAGGGTGGCGAGCGCGGAGATCATGCCGAGTGCGACCAGGGTCAGGCCGTTCTCCACGTGCGGGGCCCAGCCGGCCTGGACGCAGACGCCGCGGCCGTGGGCGGAGAGGGTGACGCCGTGGTTGCGCAGGTTGGGAGGGGTGGTGGCGTTGACGTCGGGGGTGTGGGTGGCCGGCATCCTGCCGCGGTAGACGATCTTGTTGAGCAGGCCGGGCCGGCGGGACGCGTCGGCGGCGCCGTCGGCGAGCAGGTCGTGCAGCAACCGTCCGCCAGGGAAGACGAGTTGGTGCACGTTCTGGCCGTAGGCGAGCGGGGTGGGCAGGGTGAGCCGCTCGTTCAGGACGTCGAGGAGCGGTCTGCCGGCGAGGCGGATGCGTGCGCGCTCGAAGCAGGTGTCCGCGAGCCAGGCGGCGAGGGCGGCGGGCTCGGTGTCGGCCGCGAACTGGCAGTCGAGGACCTGGGTCACGTCGCCGCGGGGGGTGGCGACGACGGTGATGTCGACGGATGCGAGGTCCAGGCCGTGGCTGCCGTGCGGCAGGTGGAGGTCGTCCGGGGTGGCGCGGTGGGCCAGGACCGGTACGGGGAGCACCTTCTCGCTGGTTCTCAGGTGCGGTTCGAAGCGGCCGAAGTCGTAGCGGTCGACGAGGGCGCCCAGCCGGGAGCCGTCCGGGCTCATTCGGCCGGCCAGGCTGAACAGCAGTACCGCGCGGGTGAGTTCACGCGTGGCGGAGTCGAGTACCGCCGATCCGCTGGATGTTCCCGGCCCCATCACGTTCCCTTCGACACCGTCGTCCTGATACCCGTCCGCCCGGTCATGAACCGACCGTCGCTCGGGCTGCCCCGGGTGGGGCCGCCCGCGCGACGGTCGTGGTGTGCCGGTCCGGTCAGGCGAGCTTCGCGGACAGGGTGATCGGTACGGCCTTCAGGGCCTGGCTGACGGGGCAGTTCACCTTGGCGTCCTCCGCCGCGGCGACGAAGCCGTCCTCGTCCAGGCCCGGCACGGTGCCCTCGACGGTGAGGTGGATGCCGGTGATGCCCTCTCCCGGCTGGAAGGTGACGTCGGCGGAGGTGACGAGCTTGGTGGGCGGGGTGCCGGCTCCGGCGAGGGCGTGCGAGAACGCCATGGAGAAGCAGCTGGAGTGGGCGGCGGCGATCAGCTCCTCGGGGCTGGTCTTGCCGTTGGCCTCCTGCGTGCGGGCAGCCCACGTCACCGGCTGCTCGGCGATGGCGCCGGAGGAGTCGAAGGTGACGACTCCGTTGCCCTCCAGCAGGTTGCCTTCCCAGACGGTGTGTGCGGAGCGCGTGGTAGCCACGGTCATTCCTTTCCTATGGTCCCGGATCCGGGTTTCGGACTCCATACGATCACACTCCGGCTCAGCTCACCCGGAAGACCGGTCCACGGGCGCTGAACGGCAGTCGTGCCCCTTGCGGGATCAGGTAGGCGTGCTCGCGCCGCACCCGCAGGACGTCGCACCAGCCGTCGGTGATCACGAGGACCGGCGCGCCGGGCGGGAAGTCGTCGGCGCGGTGCAGCAGGTCGATGCCGGGCTGCAGGACGGTGCCGCCCCGGCCGCGGACCCGCACCCGGCCCGCGATGTCGGTGACCGGTAGATAGCCGGCGTCGTGCGGGGCCGCGTCGCAGAACACGACCCGCGCGGCCGGTACGTCCCGGGCCTCGGCGTACGAGGCGATCGCGCCCAGCGCCTTGCCGAGCAGCACCCGGTCCATGGAGCCGGAGGTGTCGAGGACGACGCCGAAGGTGCAGCGGGCGATCTCCTCGGGCGGGAAGTACCGTCCCGCGCGCGGGATGCCGGGCGTGGCCGCCTGGCGGCGGGAGGGGCGCGCGTACGTCCGTACGGGCTGTGGGCTCGGTACGAACTCGTCGAACCAGCGGGCCAGTCGGGCGTCCCAGGGCAGCGGGGGGTGGCTGAGCGCGCGGATCTCCTCGACCAGGCCGCCCGGCAGGTGGCCGCGGTCCTGTTGCTCGTGCAGGTCGAGGCCGCGGGCCAGGCCCCGGCGGTAGAGCTCGTCGAGGTCGACGTAGTCGCGGGGCGTGCCGAGCGGGCCGCCGAGGATGTCGCCGGTGCCCTTGCCGCGCAGGGTGGCCAGGCGGCGGGTGCGGCGCAGGTCGCTGGCGATGCGGTCGTGGACCTCCTCCGCGGACAGGCCGGTCAGCTCCGGGTCGTGCAGGAGGCCCTCGGGCATGGTGCCGACCTGCATCTCGCTCAGCCAGCCGTTGATGACGTAGTCGCAGGCGATGTTGAAGAGGAACGGGTCGCGGGTGCCGCAGCGGTCGCCGTGGCGCAGGGCGGCGTGCAGCATCTCGTGGGCGAGGACGAAGCGCCATTCCTCGTCGTCGAACCGGCGCAGGGGGTTGATGTAGATCTCGCCGGCCTCCGGGTTCACCGCGGCGACGGAAATGCCGTGGGCGCGGGCGAGTTCGGCGTCGGCGACGAGGGTGATGCCGGCGGCGATGCCGCCGAGCAGCGGGTAGGAGGAGACGAACCAGCTCAGGGCCCGTTCCCAGGGGTGCAGTCGGGTGGGGCCGCCGGTCATGGAGTCGCGGCGGCCGCCGGCCAGGTCCAGGGCGGTGGACATGGTGCGGGTCAGGGCGTGCGCGAACGCGACCTGCCAGTCGGGTACTTGGCCGCCCCACCTGCTCCACGGGAGGAGCAGCTGGTCCGCTTCTTTGGCGGCCGTGCCGCAGTGCTCGTACGCGCCGGGGATCCCGGTCCGCCGCCAGCTCGCGGCGAGTTGCTCCTCGTCGCCGCCGGGGTAGGACAGCGGGAGGTCGTCGGGGGGCCGGCCCACGGGGACGGTCAGCAGGAAGCGGTTGACGACCGTGCAGCGGGCGGCGAGGTCGTGGCGGTCGGGCTGGACGCGTTCGCCGGTGGCGGCGGGGACGTGTCCGAAGCCGAGGTGGATGAGGGCGTGGGCGAGGGCCCAGGCCCATTCCTCGGGTTCGGCGAGGCGGGTGGGGTGCAGGTGCACGGTGCCGTTGGAGGTGACGCGGGCGAGGCCGTGCCGGGGAGCGAGGGCGCACTCCTTCTCGCGGCACAGCTTGGCCTCGATGGCGGCCAGCGCGGGGTTCGCCATCGCCAGCCGCACGCCGTCGGCGCACGCCTCGGCGGCCGGGTCCTTCTTGGGCTCGCCCTGCTTGCGTCCGCGGCTCATCCGCGGGCCTGCGCGTTCTCGCGCGTACGGGTCACCGGCAGGCCCCGGTCCGCGTGGCGGGCCGGCTCATCGTCGTGCCTCCACCAGCCGGGGCATGTCCCGGGCGGCCTCGATGAGGAACCAGGCGGGCAGGACGGGGTTGCCGTCGGCGTCGGAGGCGATGACGCTCTGGGCGACCTCGACGGAGATCTCGGCGAGCTGCACGAGCAGCGACTTGGCGCGGTACGCGGTCTGGCGGCCGTTCGCCGACATGTGGTCCTTGCTCGCGGGCAGTTCCTTGACGAGGCGGCCGCGGAAGGACTCGGCGAGGTAGTAGAGCAGGTCGCGGTCCTCGAGGCGGTTCGGCCAGCGGGCGTCGCCCTTGAGGATCGCCTCGATGCCGAACCGGCTGCGGACGATCTTGGCGTAGCCGCAGAACGCGGTGGCGTGCGCGGGTGTCAGCGTGCCGTGCGCGAGGACCTTCAGGGTCTGCTCGTCGAGGCCCGGCCCGAAGGAGTGCAGGGCGTCGGAGAGCATGTGCCAGGAGCGGGGTGTGGAGAACGGCTCCTCGGTTTTCGGGGGCTTGGACCACAGGTGGTCGGGCCGGTCGGTGAGGTGGTCCAGGATCCACGGGTGGATGCCGTTGCCCGCGGCCCAGACGAGCCAGTCCTTGGCGGAGGCCTCCAGGTGCACATGGGTGAGGCGGTTGACGAGCGCGGAGGCGATCGGGCGGGCGAGGGCGTTGTCGGTGGCGCGGTTGCCGGCGCCGATGACGATGGAGCCCTTCGGCAGTTCGTAGGTGCCGATACGGCGGTCGAGGATCAGCGAGTAGAACGCCTTCTGGACGTCCGGTGTGGCCGCGTTCAGCTCGTCCAGGAACAGGCAGTACGGCTCGTCGCGGGCGATCGCCTCGGGCGGGCAGAACACCGAGCGGCCGTCGCGGATCTGCGGGACGCCGATGAGGTCCTCGGGGGCGAGCTGGGTGCCGAGCAGGCTCACGCACTCCAGGCCCAGCGACTCGGCGAACTCCCTCACCAGGGAGGACTTTCCGATGCCGGGGGCGCCCCAGACGAAGACCGGCCGCACCGTGGCGAGACCGAGCAGCAGCTCGGGGATGCGGGAGGGCGTGACGGTGACGGCTGCCTGCAAGTAGTGACTCCTGGGAATGTTCGAGGGGGCCGGGGCGTACTGGTGCGCGACGCCCGGTACGGACAGTGTGGGCGCGGCGATCGGCGGGCGCAGCCCATTTATTTCGCCCCGGGTTATTGCGCCCCGGGTTTCAGGCGGCACGTCGGTCCTCGCGCGCCGCCAGCGGAACCTGGGGGCCGTCCGTCTCGCGCAGCCAGCGGCGCAGCACGCGGTGGATGTGCTCGGCCCCGGCGAGCGGGGTGCCGTCCTCGTCGGGTGCGGACAGGGCGAGCGGCGACAGCAGGAAGGCCTTGGCCTGGGCGCCGCCGAGGCCGCCGTGCGAGCCGATCTGCTCCTCGAAGGCGAGGACTTCGCCGTCGGCGGGGTCGTACCAGGAGTTGACCATGATGTCGGCGGTGTGCGGGAAGGAGTGGGTGCGGCGGACGGCGTCGGCGGCGCCGGGCCCGAAGTCGGCGAGCGGGCCGGGGTTGTCGTCGAGTTGGTCCAGGGGGATCTCCGCGCCGAACGGGCCGAGGACGACCCCGCCGTGCTCCTCGCTGCGCACCAGCAGGAAGCCGATGCCGGGATGGTTGGCGAGGGTGGTCAGCAGGGCGGGGTGGCGGGCGTCGATCTCCTCCTTGCTCATCCGGTGCGGTACGTCCGGGAAGGACACCAGGCCGAGGTTGCCGGAGGCCAGCACGATCGGCTCGGAGCGGCGGCTGGAGGGGCGGTGCTGTTCGCCGCCCTCCTCGACGGGCCGGTGCAGTGCGGCGCGTACGGCGGCGCGGGCCTCGGCGCCGCTGTGGGTGCGTCGTGCCCGGCGCGGCACGGGCAGCCCGCAGCCGGCCCGGACCAGGTCGCCGAGGGTGAGGCCGTAGCGGGTGCGGAAGGTCTCGCCGGGGCTCTGGCCGTGGTCGGACAGGACGACGATGCGGTAGGGGCGCGGGGCGTGCTCGGCGACGTTCTCGATCAGGGCGAGGGAGCGGTCGAGGCGTTCGAGGACCTTTTCGGCGTCGCGGCTGAACGGCCCGGAATGGTGCGCCACTTCGTCGTACGCCACGAGGTCGGCGTAGACGGCGGTGCGTCCGGCGAGCATGTCGCCCATGACCGCGGCGACCACGACGTCGCGTTCGACGACGGTGGCGAAGGCCCGGATGAAGGGGTAGAGGCCGCCGCGGGAGACCCGGGGGCGGACCTTGCGTACCCGGGACCGGGTGGACTGGCCGATCTCGCGGGCGGCTTCGGCGACGAAGGACATGGCGGTGCGCACGGCGTTGGCCGGGTCGGAGAAGTAGGCGAAGTAGCCCGACCTGGAGCGGTTCTCGCGGCTGCGGCGGCGGGTGGCGATGGACAGCACGAGGGCTTGTTCGTCGGCGCCGCCGGAGAAGAGGTTGCCGCGGCTGGCGCCGTCGACGGTGAGCAGTCCGCCGTCGCCGGTGGCCTCGACGGCGCGGCGCTGGAGTTCGGCGGCGCTGGTCGGGCGGTTGCAGACCATGACCTCGCGGCGGTCCTTCTCGTACCAGCGGAAGGCGGGGATGTCGTGGTTGCTGCCGTGCAGGATGCCGAGCTGGCTGGCGCCGGTCTGGCTGGACCAGTCGGTGCGCCACGGGGTGAGCCGGTGGGTGGGCCGGCGACGGCCGCCGGCGACGGCGGGGGCGTCGCCGAGCCAGCGGGCGGCGGTGGGCATCAGACCGCGGCCGACGGCGTCGAGCAGGAGGTCGTGACCGACGCCGTCGAGCTGTATGAAGACGGTGCCGGGGCTGGCCGGGCAGGCCGCGCCGCCGCCCCTGCGGCGGCGGTCGGCGAGACGGTACAGGCGGCGCCGGTAGGCGTCGTCGTCGCGCACGGCCAGGGCGGCGCCGGTGGCGGAGGCCACGGCCGACATCACGGCGGCGACCACGACCGCGGTTTCCGGGGCGGCGTCGCCCCGCTCGGCCGGGTTGAGGCGCAGTGCGATCAGCAGCAGCCCGCCGTTGAGGAAGAAGACCAGCAGCCCGAGCACGAGCGCGGGCACGAGCAGCAGCAGCCGTACGAGAAGGGGCCACACCAGTGCCGACAGCAGACCGAAGGCGCCCGCCCCGATCGCGGCGGTGACGGCGATCCGGGTGGCGCTGTCGCCGTCGACGGACTGGATCCGGAAGTCGGGCAGGATGCCTGCCAGTACGAGCATCGTGAGGGTGGACACGGCCCACACCGTGACGCTCCGCCCGACCTGACTGGCGACCCGCCGCCACCGCCCTGCACGCACGCCCAGCACACCTCACGTCCCGGCCCGGCCCGTCATCGGTGCGGGCCCGGGGCAAGCCTGTCATACGGGCCCGGCCGGACAGGTTCCTCGTGGTGCCGCTAGCGCCCGTCGTAGCCGGCCGTCGGCATCGACAGCCTGCGGTGCACCCGGGCCTTCATCTGGGCGTCGTACGCGGGCTCCGCGCGCCCCACGGTCTCGACCCGCACCCCGCGTCGCGCGCACTCGGCGGTGAACTCGTCGACCGACGACAGGGCGCTCTGCAGGACGCGCAGGCTCGGTGCGACGAACACGTCGCGGCCGGGGCGCACGCCCTCCCACAGGACACCGTGGTCGGGACGGAGCCGGTGCACGAGCAGTTCCCGGGTGACGACGTAGCCCCGCTCGGCGGCCCAGCGGGCGCACATCGCGTGCTGGCTGCGGGAGTCCACCAGGAAGGGGTCGTCGTCGAGCTCCTCCAGGGGCGTCAGACTGGCGATCGCCGTGACCCGCAACGGCGGGCGGCCGACCGGTGCACCGCGAACCTCTCCCATGGAGTCCCCCCTCACTCACCTCCGGGTTTCGCCGCCGACCCTACTCCTGCCCGTAGGCTTCGGGGAGTCGCGCGAAGGAGGCAAAGAGGTGCCGGTGGAGATCACTTGGTGGGGTCACGCCACCTGCACGGTCACGGATTCGGACGTACGTGTGCTCACCGACCCTCTGTTCGCCCGCCGTCTGGCTCATCTGCGGCGCCGTCGCGGGGAGTTGCCGCCGCCCGGTGCCTGGCGCGCGGACGTGGCGCTGGTGTCGCATCTGCACGCCGACCATCTGCACGTTCCCTCGCTGGCGCGGCTCGCCCCGGGCACGCGCCTGCTCGTGCCCCGGGGCGCACCACGGGCGGTACCGGGGCTGCGCCGGCTCGCGCATCTGAGGGTGAGCGAGGTGGCTCCCGGTGACGAGATCAGGGTCGGTGACCTGCTGGTACGGGTCGTGCCGGCCCGGCACGACGGCCGGCGGCTGCCGCTCGGACCGCACCACGCCCCCGCGCTCGGCTATGTCGTGGAGGGCGAGGGCCGCACCTACTTCGCCGGGGACACCGGCCTGTTCGACGAGATGGCCAAGGAGGTCGGACCGGTCGACGTGGCGCTGCTGCCGGTGGGCGGCTGGGGACCGTACCTCGGCGAGGGGCATCTGGACGCGGGGCGGGCCGCGGAGGCGCTGGTCCGGCTGGCGCCGCGCAGTGCGGTGCCCGTGCACTACGGCACGTACTGGCCGATCGGGATGGACGCGGTGCGCCCGCACGAGTTCCACGCGCCGGGCCACGAGTTCGTGCGCCTCGCGGCCGAGCGGGCACCGCAGGTGGCGGTGCACCGGCTCGGGCACGGGGAGAGCGTGCGGCTGGAGGCCGCCCGGTGAACTGGCTGGCCGCCGCCTCGACGGGCGTGACGCCGGAGTCCACCCAGCAGGCGATCGGGTATCCGACGCTGTTCGTGCTGGTGCTGCTCGGGGCGCTGGTACCGGTGGTGCCGACGGGGGCGCTGGTGAGTTCGGCGGCCGTGGTGGCCTTTCACCAGACGGCGCCGTTCGCGCTGGCGCTGGTGTTCGTGACGGCTTCGGCGGCCGCGTTCCTCGGTGACATCGCCCTGTACTGGCTGGGGCGGCGCGGCATGCGGTCGAAGAACGGCTCGCGCTGGCTGGAGGCGATCCGCTCGCGCGCCCCCGAGGACCGGCTCACGCGGGCGCAGGAGAAACTCGCCGGCCACGGTGTGGCGGTCCTGGTGCTGTCCCGGCTGGTGCCGGCCGGGCGGATCCCGGTCATGTTGGCCTGTCTGATGGCGAAGTGGCCGTTGCGCAGGTTCGCCCGCGGGAACTTTCCGGCGTGCCTTGCCTGGGCGGTGACGTACCAGCTGATCGGGATCCTCGGCGGGTCGCTGTTCAGGGAGCCCTGGGAGGGCGTGGTCGCGGCGGTCGCGCTGACCGTGGTGATCAGCGCGGCGCCGAGTGCGTGGCGCAGGGTGCGCCGGACCGCGAAGGCCTAGTCGAGGATCCGGGAGCCCCCCACGGGCAGGTCCCACAGGTCTTCTCTGGCGCGCCCCGCCTTCTCCCAGGCCGCCCGCACCCGCGTGAGCGGCTCGAGCACCGGCTCCGCCGACAGGACGAACGTCGCCCAGTGCATGGGCGCCATGCGCCGCGCCCCGAGGTCCTGCGCCGCGCGCACCGCCTCCTCCGGGTCGCAGTGGACGTCGCTGAGCCACCAGCGGGGGTCGTAGGCGCCGATGGGGAGCAGGGCGAGGTCGATACCGGGGTAGCGGCGGCCGATGGCGGCGAACCAGTGGCCGTAACCCGTGTCGCCGGCGAAGTAGAGGCGCTGTCCGTCGGGGGCGGTGAGCACCCAGCCGCCCCACAGGGTGCGGCAGGTGTCGGTGAGGGAGCGCTTGGACCAGTGGTGGGCGGGCACGAAGTCGAAGCGGACACCGTCCAGTTCGGCCGCCTCCCACCAGTCCAGCTCCGTGACGTTCGTGAACCGGCGGCGGTGGAACCAGCGGGCGAGCCCGGCCGGCGCGAACACCGGGGTGTCGCGCGGGAGTCGGCGCAGGGTGGGGGCGTCCAGGTGGTCGTAGTGGTTGTGGCTGATGACGACGGCGTCGACGCGTGGCAGCTCGCTCCAGGCGATGCCGACGGGGGTGATGCGGGCCGGGGTGCCGAGGATGCGGCGGGACCAGACCGGGTCGGTGAGGACGGTCAGCCCGCCGATCCGCACGACCCAACTGGCGTGTCCCGCCCAGGAGACGGCGATCGTGCGCGCGTCCACGCGGGGCAGCGGGGCCGGTTCGAAGGGCAGTCGGGGGATGTCGGCGAGGCCCTCCCGGTCGGGGCGGATGGCGCCCTCGCGGGCGAAGCGGGCCATGGACTTCAGGTCGGGCAGCGGGGCGGTCAGCCGGTCGTGGAAGGAGCGCGGCCACACCCGGTGCTCGCCGGGCGGTCTGGGGGCCACGGGGGGTGTGGGGGCGGAGGGGGCCGTCGGAGCGTCGGTGTCGTGGTCGGGTGTGCTCGTGGTCGACTCGGACTGCTGCGTCATCGAGGAGGCTCCCATCGCTGAGCGTCGTCGCGGAGATCGTCGAAGACCGATTCCATATGGATCAACGCGCGTCGCACGTGTGGCAGTTCCAACGGTGAGGGTGAACCGAGGCATTCCGCGCGTTCCTCGTCCGTAGCGCCCAGCAGCGGGCCCGTGGACAGCCGTACCCGCAGCGCCCCGAGGTCGTCGCCGAAGCGGTGGCCGCCCGGTGCGGGCATGCCGAGCCGGGCGGTGAGGAAGTCCTCCAGTTCCTGCGCGTCGCCGACCCCGTGCGCGGTGAGCGCGGTCTTCAAAGGTCCCAGGTCGACGTAGAGATGGCGGCCGGACTGCGGGGGCCGGGCCAGCGCGCCCGCCGTGACGACGGCCGTGTGCGCGGCGGCGGCCACGCGCGCGTGCAGGCGTACGGCGGCCTTGACGCGGGCGGTGAGCGGCTCGGGCTCGGTCAGGGCGTACGCGGCCGCGACGGCGACCGGGGCGGCGACGCGGGCGCCGAGCGCGGTGAGCACGTCGAGCACGCGCGCGCGTAGGGCGTCGCCGGTCCCGCCCGCGGGGAAGCGGGCGACGGCGGCCGGCCAGCCGGTCGGCAGCAGGGCGCCGGCCAGGTCGGTGACGACGGTGGCCTTCCCCGGCAGCATCTCGGCCGGGCTGAGCAGGACGGTGCCGTGCGGGTCGTGCAGGGTGTCGCGCCAGGTCTCGTCGCTGACCAGGTGCAGACCCTCGCCGACGGCGGCCTCCAGGGTCTCGTGCAGCAGCTCGGGCGGGGCCACGGTGGCGGTCGGGTCGTCGGCGAGGGACAGCACGAGGAGGCGCGGATTTCCACCCTCCCCACGGACCCGGCGGACGGTCTCCAGCAGGGCGTACGGATCGGGAACGCCGCCGGACTCCGCCGGTGTCGCCACATGGAAGGCGGGTCTCCCCAACAGGCGTGCGTACGGTGCCCACCAGGCGGCACACGGCCGCGGCACCAGGACGTCGCCGCCGAGGGCGGCGGTCAGGGCGAGCAGCAGGGAGGGTGAGCCGGGGGCGGCGACCACATGGCCGGGGGCGGTGGGCAGGCCACGCCGGTCCCAGTAGCCGCACGCGGCCTGAAGGAGGTCGTCTGAGCCGCCGACCGGTTCGCTGCGGGCGCGGCCGGCCGCGGCGGCGAGTACGGCGGACAGCTCGGGCAGCACCGGCAGACCGTCCTCGGGAAGCGGCGGCCCGAAACGGACGGGGCCGTGGCCTTCCGGGTCCGTCCGCGGCATACGTACCTCCGGGGTGGGGGGCTTGCCTTCTGTGCCGTTGCCTTCTCTGCCTTGTCGTCTCTGCCCTTGTCGCCGCCCCGGCATGCCCGGTGGCTCGTGTGGTGCGGATCGTGCCCTCGGGCTCTGAGTACCCGGACAGCCGTCCCGGCATGGGCGCCGATGCGGGTTGTGCCGGTCACACGACGGCGACGAAGGCCGTGTCGGCTCTACGCGGTGTCGTCAGCTCTCGCCGGCGGTCCCCTTGCGGCGCAGCCGGTACACCGCGGCGCCGAGCGCGCCCGTGATCAGCAGGCCGCCGCCGACCAGGGCGGGCACCGAGTCGGTGAAGGCGCCGCCCTCGCCGGCCCGCACGCCGCGCGGGACGGCCGCCGCGTGGCAGGAGTCGGTGGGTGACTCGGTGGGTGACTCGGTGCAGGGGCGGGTGGTGGCCCGGGTGGTGGCGCAGGAGTCGCCGTACGAGCCGGTCCCGGTGGCGCACGGCTCGCCGCTCGCGCGGGTCACCGTGAACGTGGCGCTCCACTGCTTGCCCTGCCCGCCGGGCGCCGCCGGGCAGGTGCCGTCGACGGTCCACGCGGTGTCCTTGCCGACCCCCTCCACCTCGCCTTCGAGGTCCTCGGCCGGGGCGATCCGGGCGGTGCCGCTGTAGGCCGGGCCGGTGACCTTGTCGTCGTTGCCGGAGACCAGCCGCAGGGCGACGGTGCCCTCCTCGAAGGCCTGCGAGGTGGCCTCGATGGTGTCGGGCGGGGAGCCGCCGGTCGGGTCGCAGGTGACCGAGACGGTGACGCTGCCGCCCGGGGAGGCGCTGCTCGGACTGACCTCGGCGGCCGGCTCCGCGAGGGCGGCCGGTACGGCGATGCCCAGGGCGGCAGCCGCCAGGGCGGCGACGGACAGGGCACGGGCGCTCGGGCGCATGGGGAGGGCTCCTTCGGCCGACGGCTGCGGGGGCACGACCGCCGTGTCCCCGCACCCATCACAGCCCGCCCACCGCCGGGGCGCGCGCGGCCGGACACCATTCGCGGGACGGGAACCGCCGAGCGGGTGACACCGCACCGGCCCCCGCCGCGGCGTCAGGCGGCGGCGTCCCGCATGACCTGCTCCCGCACCCGCCCGCAGCACCGGCTGATCAGCCGGGACACGTGCATCTGCGAGATGCCCAGCTGCTCGGCGATCCGGCTCTGCGTCATGTCCCCGAAGAACCGCATGTACAGGATCGCCCGCTCGCGTTCGGGCAGGGCGGCGAGCCGGGGCTTGACCGCCTCGCGGTCCACGACCGTGTCCAGCGCGGGGTCGGCCGAGCCCAGCGCGTCGCTGAGCGAGTACCCGTCCTCGCTGCCGGGCAACTCCGCGTCCAGGGACAGCGCGGTGAAGCTCTCCAGGGCCTCCAGGCCCACCAGGACGTCTTCCTCGCTGAGGTTCGCGTGCGCGGCGATCTCCGCGACGGTGGGCCGGCGGCCCGGGGTGGTCTGGGACAGGTCCTGGCTCGCGAAGCGGACGCGGTTGCGCAGGTCCTGGACGCGGCGCGGCACGTGCAGGGTCCACATGTGGTCGCGGAAGTGCCGCTTGATCTCGCCGGTGATGGTGGGCACGGCGTAGCTCTCGAAGGCGTTGCCGCGTGCGGGGTCGTAGCGGTCGACGGCCTTGACCAGGCCGAGGGCCGCGACCTGGCGCAGGTCGTCGAAGCTCTCGCCGCGGCTGCGGAAGCGGCCCGCGAGGCGGTCGGCCATGGGCAGCCAGGCCTCGACGATCCGTCCGCGGAGGGTCTCGCGCTGTGGGCCGGGGGGAAGCTCGGCGAGCTCGCGGAACGCCTCTGCCGTGTCGGGTGCGTCGTCGTGCGGGTGGTGCTTCGCGCTCACTTTGGTCGCCATGGTGCGTCGCAACTCCCTAGGAGGTGCTCTGGGATGGACGGTCACCGTGGGGAGGGGGCGTCTGCGGTTCGGACAGACGCGGCCGTGGCGGCCTGGGCCGCTCCCACGGACGTGCCTCCGGTCCGAAGCACTGGAAATGCGCCTGCCCCCGGGCCCCGGCCGCAAACACCAGGCAGGTTTTCCGGGGACGCGCAGGGTGACTCGTAGAGCTGCTGCCCGTGTCACCCGTGTCTCACCTATGTCCGGGAGGTCCGTACATGAGCACCAAGGTCTCCGACCACGTCCTGGAGCGACTGCGCGAGTGGGGTGTGGACCACGTCTTCGGCTATCCCGGCGACGGCATCAACGGCCTCCTCGCCGCCTGGGGGCGGGCCGACAACCAGCCGCGTTTCGTCCAGTCCCGGCACGAGGAGATGTCCGCGTTCCAGGCGGTCGGCTATGCCAAGTTCAGCGGCCGTCTCGGCGTGTGCACGGCCACGTCCGGGCCCGGCGCGATCCATCTGCTGAACGGGCTGTACGACGCGAAACTCGACCATGTGCCGGTGCTGGCGATCGTCGGTCAGACGCACCGCACCGCGATGGGCGGCTCCTACCAGCAGGAGGTGGACCTGCACAGCCTCTACAAGGACGTCGCCTCCGAGTTCGTGGAGACGGTGACGGTGCCCGAGCAGCTGCCCAACGTGCTGGACCGGGCGATCCGCACCGCGTACGCGCGCCGCTGTCCGACGGCGATCATCATCCCCGGTGATGTGCAGGAGCTCGACTACTCGCCGCCCACGCACGAGTTCAAGATGGTGCCCTCCAGCCTGGACCGCAGTTCCTGGACGGCGACACCGTCCGAGGAGTCCCTGCGGCGGGCCGCGGAGATCCTCGACGCCGGTGACAAGGTGGCGGTCCTTGTCGGCCAGGGCGCCTCCGGCGCACGCGCCGAGGTGGAGCGGATCGCCGAACTGCTCGGCGCCGGTGTGGCCAAGGCACTGCTCGGCAAGGACGTCCTGAGCGACGAACTCCCCTACGTCACCGGCTCGATCGGCCTGCTCGGCACGCGTCCGTCGTACGAGCTGATGCGGGACTGCGACACCCTGCTGACCATCGGGTCGTCCTTCCCCTACACGCAGTTCATGCCGGAGTTCGGCAAGGCGCGGGGGGTGCAGATCGACATCGACCCGCACATGGTCGGAATGCGTTATCCGTACGAGGTGAATCTCGTCGGCGACGCGAAGGCCACGCTTCAGCGGCTGATCCCGATGCTGGACACGGAGCGGGGCGGGCGCGAGTGGTACGACACGGTGTGCGCCAACGTGTCGCGCTGGCGTGAGGTGATGGAGCGGCGGGCCCAGCTGTCGGCCGATCCGATCAACCCCGAGTACGTGGCCCATGCGCTGGATCCGCTGCTGCCGTCCGACGCGATCATCACCTCCGACTCCGGCTCGGCGGCGAACTGGTACGCGCGGCACCTGACCATGCGGCCCGGTATGCGCGGGTCGCTGTCCGGGACGCTCGCGACGATGGGCTGCGGGGTGCCGTACGCGATCGGCGCGAAGTTCGCGCACCCGGACCGGCCGGTGGTCGCGCTGGTCGGGGACGGCGCCATGCAGATGAACGGCCTGGCCGAGATGATCACCGCGGCGAAGTACCGCGACCTGTGGGAGGACCCGCGGCTGGTGGTCGCGGTCTGGAACAACCACGACCTCAATCAGGTCACGTGGGAGATGCGGGCCATGGAGGGCGCCCCCTCCTTCCTGCCCTCGCAACAGCTGCCGGACGTGCAGTACGCGGCGTTCGCCCGCTCGCTCGGGCTGACCGGGATCCGGGTGGAGAAGCCGGAGGACGTCGAGGCGGGCTGGCGGGCCGGCCTGGAGGCGGACGGGCCCGCGGTGATCGAGTTCCTCACCGACCCCGCCGTACCCCCGATCCCGCCGCACGCCACCTGGGAGCAGATGGAGGCCACGGCCGCGTCGGTCCTGAAGGGCGACGCGGACCGCGGGTCCATGGTCAAGCAGGGGTTCAAGGCGAAGATGCAGGAGTTCCTGCCGGGCCGCGAGAAGAAGTAGCGGCGGCGGCCGGCTGGGGGGCGGCGACCGGTTCGTACCGGTCGGCGTCCTCCTCGGGAAGGAGCAGTTCCTCATAGCGGCCCAGTGCCAGCACCACGCCGAGCATGAGGAGCGGGATGATCACAGCGAGCAGCGCCATGGCCTGTCCTTTTCCAGGGATGTGCGCGGGGGGTGCGGGCCGGGTCTCCCGCCATCGGGAGGGCAAACCCCGTGTCGCTGTCCGGTCCTCGGGTACGCGGGTGTCCACCCCGAAGTTCTGGAGGGAGACATGCAGCGAGGCAGCGACCGGCTGAGTCGTCACCGCGACGACGAGATGAAGCACGAACTGCAGGGTCTGCTCCGGTCCGGCCACCCCACGCGCAGCGAGGAGTGGCACGACCCGGAGCCGACCGCCGACGACGATCCGGAGATCTGGGGCGGGCCCGTCGCACCGGCCGGGGCGTCGCTGGAGACGGTCCGGCTGGAGCTGGCCCGGATCCTGGGCCGCAGCTCCTTCCCGGCCACGTCCGTGGAACTGGCCCACACCCTGCGCCGCAAGAACGCCCCCGACACCCTCGCCGAGGCGGTGGAGCGACGGCCGCGCAAGGAGTCCTACGCCACCGTGCAGGAACTGGCACGGACCCTGACCCGGAGGGAGGGCGCCTAGTGGCGGCCGACTTCGTGAAGGACGTCATGACCCCGGGCGTCGTCGCCGTACGCCCGGACGCCTCGCTCGTCGAGGCGGCGCAGCTGATGCGCACGCAGGACATCGGCGACGTCCTGGTGGCCGACGGACAGCAGGTCGTCGGCATGCTCACCGACCGGGACATCACGGTGCGTGCCGTCGCCGACGGCGCGGATCCCCTGACGGTGAGCGCACAGATGGTGTGCACGCCGGATCCGGTGGTGGTCGCCCCGGACGATCCGGTGTCGATGGCGGTGGCGCTGATGCGCGAGCACGCCGTACGGCGCCTGCCGGTCGTCGAGGACGGGCTGCCGGTCGGGATGGTGAGCCTCGGGGACCTCGCCGAGGCCGAGGACCCGGACTCGGCGCTCGCCGACATCAGCCGGGCCCTGCCCGACGACGCGCGGGGCGCCGACGGGCGGGACACCCTGTGAGCCCGGGCCGCGACCAGGCCACGAGGATCGCGGCCTCGGGCACCGTCGTGGACGTCGGCGAGACGACCACGCGCTACCTGCTGTACGGGCTGCTGCCCGGCTGGTTCGTGCCCGGTCTCGCCGACTGGGTCATGCACCGGCGCACCCGCATAGAGGACACCGCCGGGACCAAGGAGTCCCTGATCCACTCGCTGATGATGGCCGAGGTAGGCCTCCCCATCGCACTGACCCTGCGCTACGAGGTCAACCCGCTGCTGCTGAGCGTGCAGCTCGGCGGAGCCGCCGTGCACGAGGCGACCGCACTGTGGGACGTGCGCACAGCCGTCCACAGCGACCGCGAGGTCAAGCCCGTCGAGCAGCACATCCACAGCTTCCTGGAGTCGCTGCCGTTCGGCGCGCTGGCCGCCCTGACGTGTCTGCACGCCGACCAGGTCAGGTCACTGCTGCGGGGCGGCCGGGGCGACCCGGACGCCTGGCGTCTGTTACCGCGCCGGCCGCAGCTGTCGCCCGGCTATCTCGCGGGCATCACCGCCGCCATCGGCGCCTGCGTGCTCCTGCCGTACGGCGAGGAGCTGCTGCGCTGCCGGCGCGCGGCCCGGTCGAGGAAGAAGCGCGCGGGGGGCGACGAGGCCAAGTGGCGTGCCCCGCGCACCAAGAAGCGTTCCGAGAAAGGTCGTTGAACCATCATGCGCATCGCGTTTCTGACCGCACCCGAAGGCGTCGAACAGATCGAACTCACCGACCCGTGGCAGGCCGCGAAGGACGCGGGTCACGAACCCGTGCTGGTGTCGACGAAGTCCGGCGAGATCCAGGCGTTCGACCACCTCGACAAGGCGGACACGTTCCCCGTGGACGAGGTCGTGGGCGAGGCGTCGGCCGACTCCTTCGGCGGGCTGGTCCTGCCGGGCGGGGTCGCCAACCCGGACTTCCTGCGGATGGACGAGAAGGCCGTGGCGTTCGTACGGGACTTCTTCGCGCAGGGCCGTCCGGTGGCCGCGATCTGCCACGCCCCGTGGACCCTGGTGGAGGCGGACGTCGTCCGCGGCCGGGTGCTGACCTCCTGGCCGAGCCTGGAGACCGACATCCGCAACGCGGGCGGCACCTGGGTGGACGAGCAGGTGAAGATCTGCGACCACGGCACCAACAAGCTGGTCACCAGCCGCAAACCGGACGACCTGAAGGCGTTCTGCGAGGCCTACCTCGACGTGTTCGCCCAGGAGGCCGCCTGATGACAGCCCCCGACGACCGCAAGCAGGACCAGCGTGAGGCGTTCCGCTCGGACGACCCGGCCGCCGGTCCGCTCACCACCGACCAGGGGGTGGAGGTCGACCACACCGACGACTCGCTGACGGCGGGCGAGCGCGGGCCGACCCTGATGGAGGACTTCCACTTCCGGGAGAAGCTCACCCGCTTCGACCACGAGCGGATCCCGGAGCGGGTGGTGCACGCGCGGGGCGCGGGCGCGTACGGCTACTTCGAACCGTACGAGTCCTGCGCGGAGTTCACCCGCGCCAGCTTCCTCCAGGACCCGGCGGTGAAGACACCGGTGTTCGTGCGGTTCTCGACCGTGCAGGGCCCGAAGGGCTCGGCGGACACCGTGCGGGACGTGCGCGGTTTCGCCACCAAGTTCTATACCTCGGAGGGCAATTACGACCTGGTCGGGAACAACTTCCCGGTCTTCTTCATCCAGGACGGCATCAAGTTTCCCGACTTCGTGCACGCGCTCAAGCCCGAACCGCACAACGACATGCCGACGGGCGCGTCCGCGCACGACACCCTGTGGGACTTCGTGTCCCTGCAGCCGGAGACGCTGCACGCGATCATGTGGCTGATGTCGGACCGGGCGATCCCGCGCAGCTATCGCATGATGCAGGGCTTCGGCGTGCACACCTTCCGGTTCGTGAACGCCGAGGGGCGCGGCACGTTCGTGAAGTTCCACTGGAAGCCGCGGCTCGGTGTGCACTCGCTGGTGTGGGACGAGGCCCAGGAGTGCCAGGGCCGCAACCCCGACTTCAACCGGGGTGATCTGTGGGACGCGATCGAGGCGGGCGAGTATCCCGAGTGGGAGCTGGGTGTCCAACTCGTCCCCGAGGAGGACGAGTTCGCCTTCGACTTCGATCTGCTCGACGCCACGAAGATCATCCCGGAGGAGCAGGTGCCGGTCCGGCCGATCGGCCGGATGGTCCTGAACCGCAACCCGGACAACTTCTTCGCCGAGACCGAGCAGGTCGCCTTCCACACGGCCAACGTCGTCCCCGGCATCGACTTCACCAACGACCCGCTGCTCCAGGCCCGCAACTTCTCCTATCTGGACACGCAGTTGATCCGGCTGGGCGGACCCAACTTCTCCCAGCTGCCGGTGAACCGTCCGGTGACGCCGGTGCGGACCAACCAGCGCGACGGTTACCACCAGAGCACGATCCACCGGGGCACGAACTACTTCCCGAACTCGCTGGGCGGTGGCTGCCCCGCCCACGCCGGCGCCGACGGGCACGCGTTCACGCACTACGCGGAGCGCGTGGACGGCCACAAGATCCGTCGGCGCAGCCCCAGTTTCCAGGACCACTACAGCCAGCCGGCGCTGTTCTGGAACAGCATGGCGGACTGGGAGAAGCAGCACATCGTCGAGGCCTTCCGGTTCGAGCTCGGGAAGGTCGACGCGAGGACGGTCCGGTCCCGGACGGTCGAGCAACTGGCCAAGGTGGACCGCGACTTGGCGGCCGAGGTGGCGCGGGGCATCGGAGTGCCGGAGCCTTCGTCGGCCCCGGCGGAGACGTCCAAGCTCTCCTCCCCCGCGCTGAGCCTGGAGTCCCTGCGCGGCAACGGCTCGATCCGCACCCGGCAGATCGCGGTCCTCGTCTCCGACGGCATCGACGCCGAGCAGGTGAGCTCGGTGCGCCAGGCGCTGGCCGCGGAGGGCGCGATCGTGGAGGCGCTGGCGGCGACGGACGGCGGTATCCAGGGAACCGACGGTGAACTGTATACAGTCGACCGTGCACTGCCGACCGTAGCCTCCGTACTGTATGACGCCGTGCTGCTGCCGGGCGGGCCGGTCGGCACGCCGCCGACGGCCGCCGACCCCGACATCGCCCGCTTCGTCCGGGACGCCTACCGGCACGGGAAGCCGGTGGGCGCCCTCGGCTCGGGCGTGGGGATCCTGTCGGCGCTGGAGCCGGAAGGGGTCAGGCTGTCGACCGAGTTCCACCGGGTCGTGACGGACCGGGGCGTGGTGACGGACACCTCGCCCGGCACCGCGAGCGAGGAGTTCACCCGGGCATTCGTGGCGGCGATCGCCGCGCACCGGTACTGGGACCGGCCGCCGACGCGCCACTGACCGGAGACGGGCGAGGCGCCCTGGTAGATCACCCCTGGTAGATCGCCCCTAAAAGATCGGGAGACGCTCAGGAGCGGGGAGTCGCCGACTCCCCGCTGCCGCGTTCCCGGGCTCCTTCACGGGTGCGGCCCGCGGCGACCGGGCGGTGCGGATTGCGGCGCAGGAACTCGCCCTCGAGCTGCGCCATGCGGTCGTTGTGGGCCCGCAGCGCGTCGTTCGAGGCGTACAGCAGTGTGTCGTGGCGCGTGCGGTGGATGGTCTCCAGCTCCTTCATGAGCTGCTGGTCGTCCAGCCGGGCGGCGTCGACTCCGGTCATGGTCATGTCCCGCTCGTCGTGTTCGTTCATGCCCTCCGGGTACCCGCCCGGTGAGCACTACCCCCAAGCGGCACCCGGGAGGGAGCCATGGATCTCGCGTTTCTGCATCCACTCTACGAACATCCGGGGCCTTGGGCCTCCGTGTACGTCGACACCTCCCGGCACACGGAGGACACGCCCCACGAACGGCACCTGGCCGCGATCGCGGTGTCCCGGGAGCTGGCCGGGCAGGGCGCCGACGAGGAGACGTGCCGGGCCGTGCGAGAGGCGCTGGAGGAGCTCCAGCACTCCTCCGAACCGCACGGGCGGGCCGTGTTCGCACGGGCCGGCGAGGTCGTACTCGATCCGCCGCTGACCAGGGCTCCGGACGGCAACAGCGCGTACTGGGCGCCGCTGCCGCACACCGCGCCGCTGCTGGAGCTGGCCGGTGAGGACACCGTGTGCATCGTCGGGTACGTCGACCGCAAGGGCGCCGATTTCGAGTTGCGCAGCGCGTTCGGACCGCAGGAGGCCGGTTCGGTCGTCGGTCGACAGTATCCAATCCACCGTACGCGGTCGACCGACTGGTCGGAGCGGCACTTCCAGCTGCGGGTGGAGAACACCTGGGAACACAACGCGGCCGAGATCGCGGACGCGCTCGCGGTCTGCCAGGAGGAGACCCAGGCCGACCTGCTGATCCTGGTCGGTGACGACCGGGAGCGGCGGACCGTGCACGAGCGGCTGCCCAAGCGGCTGCACGACCGGGTCGTGGAGGCGCCGCACGGCACCGGCAGCAGGCTGCTCCAGGAGGACGTGGAGCAGGCACGCGCCGCGCATGTACGCCAGCGGGCGGAGCGTGAGCTGGAACGGTTCCTCGCGGCCCGCGAGCCGGGCGACGACGGGCGTGCCGGGGCGGTCGAGGGCGTACCGGCGCTGGTCGAGGCGGCGCGCGAGCACCGTATCGACGAGCTGCTGATCCGTCCGGACGGCCCCGACGCGCACCGCGAGGTGTGGATCGGCGAGGATCCCGACCAGCTGGCGGTGCGCCGCACGGATCTGAAGATCCTCGGCGAGCAGCACTCCTGGCCGGCCCGGGCGGACGACGCGCTGATCCGGTCGGCGGTCGCGACGGGCGCCCCGGCGATCTCGGTGACACCGGCGGCTCCGGCGACCGACCACGAGGTTCCGGTGGGCGGTCTGGGGGCGCTGCTGCGCTGGAAGTGATCCCCCTCAGCGGCGCGCGGCGCCTGCCGGGCCCGGTGACCTCTGGTTACCGGGCCCGCTCCACGCGGCGCTCGTCCCACACCGGCTCCGTCGTCTCCCGTACCCGGCCGTCGCTGCCGAAGACCAGGTAGCGGTCGAAGGAGCGGGCGAACCAGCGGTCGTGGGTGACCGCGAGGACCGTGCCGTCGAAGGCTTCCAGGCCTTCCTGGAGGGCTTCGGCGGATTCCAGGTCGAGGTTGTCGGTCGGCTCGTCGAGGAGCAGGGCGGTGACGCCCTGGAGTTCCAGCAGGAGGATCTGGAAGCGGGCCTGCTGGCCGCCGGAGAGCCGTTCGAAGCTCTGCTCGGCCTGGCCGGTGAGCTCGTAGCGGCGCAGCCGGGACATGGCGGCGCCGCGGTCCTGGGCGTGTTCCTTCCACAGGATGTCCAGGAGCGTGCGGCCCTCCAGTTCGGGGTGGGCGTGTGTCTGGGCGAAGTGTCCGGGCACCACGCGCGCCCCGAGCTTCCACTCCCCTGTGTGCGCCACGGTGTCGCCGGCCAGCAGGCGCAGGAAGTGCGACTTGCCGGAGCCGTTGGAGCCGAGGACGGCGACGCGTTCGCCGTAGAAGACCTCCAGGTCGAAGGGCTTCATCAGGCCGGTTAGTTCGAGTCCCTTGCAGGTGACGGCCCGTACGCCGGTACGGCCGCCCTTGATCCGCATCCTGATGTCCTGTTCGCGCGGCGGCTCGGGCGGCGGGCCGGCCTCCTCGAACTTGCGCAGGCGGGTCTGGGCGGCCTGGTAGCGGGAGGCCAACTCGTGGCTGATGGAGGCCGCCTGACGGAGATTCAGGACCAGTTTCTTCAGCTGTGCGTGCTTCTCGTCCCAGCGCCTGCGCAACTCCTCGAAGCGGGCGAAGCGTTCGCGGCGGGCCTCGTGGTAGGTGGCGAAGCCGCCGCCGTGCACCCAGGCGTCGGCGCCCGCGGGCGAGGGTTCCACGGAGACGATCTTCTCGGCGGAGCGGGCGAGGAGTTCCCGGTCGTGGGAGACGAACAGGACCGTCTTGCGGGTCTCCTTCAGCCGCTCCTCCAGCCAGCGCTTGCCGGGCACGTCGAGGTAGTTGTCGGGCTCGTCCAGGAGCAGCACCTCGTCGCTGCCGCGCAGCAGCGCCTCCAGGACCAGCCGCTTCTGCTCGCCGCCGGAGAGGGTGCGTACCTCCCGGAACTGCGCCTTCTCGTAGGGCACGCCGAGCGCGGCCATGGTGCACATGTCCCACAGCGTCTCGGACTCGTAGCCGCGCACCTCGGCCCAGTCCGAGAGGGCCTGCGCGTACTGGAGCTGGGCGGCCTCGTCGTCGACGGTCATGATCGCGTGCTCGGCCTTGTCGACGGCCCGCGCGACCTCGCGGATGCGGGGCGAGGCGACCGACACGAGCAGGTCCCGCACGGTCGTCTCGTCCCGTACGGACCCCACGAACTGGCGCATCACCCCGAGGCCGCCGCTCACGGTGACGGTCCCGCCGTGCGGTTTGAGCTCGCCGGAGATCAGCCGGAGCAGGGTGGTCTTGCCGGCGCCGTTGGGGCCGACCAGGGCCACGACGGCCCCTTCGCCCACCCGGAAGGAGACGTCGCCGAGCAGCGCCCTCCCGTCGGGGAGGTAGTACTCGAGGTGTGCGGCTTCCAGATGTCCCATGAGGCCGCATTGTGCGGGCCGCCGGCGAGCCCGGGCAAACCGTTATGCGTTCAGTCCGCGTCGACGGGCCGTCCCGTGGGGCCGCCCTCGCCCGCGGGGACGACCGTCGCACCCGCCCACGACAGGGCCTTCCAGCCGTCGGACGGCGAGCCGTCGAGGATCACGACACCGGTGTTGTCCAGCGGCCGGGCGGCGGCGAAGGCCACGTCGACGTTGTCCGCGCGGGCCGCCGTCCACATCCGGACGGCGGCGCCGTGGCTGACCATGGCCACGGTCGAGGCGCCGCTCGCGGCGGCCTCGGCGACCACCGCGTCGTACCGCGCCAGCGCCTCGGCTCCGCTCTCCCCGCCCGGCATGCGCAGTGCCGTGTCGCCGGCCGACCAGGCGAACACCGTCTCCATGTACCGCCGGCCCTGCTCCGAGTCCCCCGGCAGCATCTCCAGGTCCCCCGCGGACAGCTCGCGGATGCCGTCCCGGACGCGCACGTCGAGGCCGCGGGCGGCGGCCAGGGGGGCGGCGGTGAGCTGGGTACGGACGAGGGTGGACGCGTACAGGGCCTCGATGTCCTCGTCCGCGAGGGCCTCGGGCAGGGCGGCGGCCTGGGCTTCGCCGAGCTCGGTGAGGCCGGGGCCCGGGACGGCGGTGTCCAGCAGGAACCGCACGTTGGTGGGGGTCTGGCCGTGACGGATGAGCAGCAGACGCATGAGGGGTCCTCCAGGACGGCCCGCCGGACAAGAAACGGCCGCTTCAGGGTATCCGGGAGGGCATGAGCCCAGACGTCGACCTCACCGTCCCGAAGCCCGGCCCCCATGTGCTGCGCGACCGGCTGCTGACCCTGGACTGCCGGCTGTTCGAGTTCGCCGCCGGGCAGCACTGGCCCGCCGCCGAACCGGTCCTGCCACGACTGAGCCGGAGCGCGAACCACGGGGTGCTGTGGTTCGCGACAGCAGCCGCGATCGCCGCGAGCCGCACACCCCGAGCCCGCCGGGCGGCGGCGCGGGGCCTCGCCTCGCTGAGCCTGGCCTCCCTGGCCATCAACACCTTCGGCAAGCGCTCGGTGCGTCGCCCGCGGCCCGTCCTGGACCCGGTTCCGCTGGTGCGGCAGCTGAAGCGGCAGCCGATCACCACGTCGTTCCCGTCCGGTCATTCGGCGTCGGCGGCCGCGTTCGCGGCCGGGGTCGCCCTGGAGTCGCCCTCCTGGGGCGCGGTGGTGGCACCGGTCGCCTTCTCGGTGGCCATGTCCCGCGTCTACACCGGCGTGCACTTCCCGAGCGACGTACTGGCGGGCGCGACGCTGGGCGTGGGCGCCGCCTTCGCCGTACGGGCCCTGGTGCCGACCCGCGCCCAGTCGCTGCCGCCGGCCCGGCCCCGCGCGGACGTTCCCGCGCTGCCGGACGGCGAGGGCCTGGTGGTCGTCGTCAACACCGGCTCGGGCACCGCCGACCGGGCCCGCGCCCTGCAGGACGCCCTGCCCGCGGCCGAGGTCGTCGAGTGCGAACCGGCCGATGTCCCGGCCGAGTTGGAGAAGTCGGCGGCCCGCGCCCGGGTCCTCGGTGTGTGCGGCGGCGACGGCACGGCCAACGCCGCCGCCGGGATCGCCCTGCGCCACGGCCTGCCCCTGGCGGTGCTGCCCGGCGGCACGCTGAACCACTTCGCCCACGACCTCGGCGTCGAAGGCGTCCGCGATCTGAGCCGGGCCGTCCGGGACGGCGAGGGCGTGCGGGTGGACGTGGGCCGCTTCACCTACGGGGAACACCAGGGCATCTTCCTCAACACGTGCAGCCTGGGCGTGTATCCGGAGCTGGTGCGCGAGCGGGAGCGCTGGTCGCCCCGGATCGGCGGCTGGCCGGCCGGAGTGCTCGCGGCGCTGCGCGTGAGCCGCACCGACCAGCACCCGCTGGAGGCCGGCTTCCGCGGCGAGGCGCGGCCCCTGTGGCTGCTGTTCGCCGGCAACGGCACCTACCACCGGATGGGCCTGACCCCCGGCCGCCGCCGTGATCTCGCGGACGGGCGGCTCGACGTACGGGTCGTGCACGGCGGGCGGCGGCCCGCGCTGCGGCTGCTCGCGGCCGCCGTCGCCGGGCCGCTGACCCGCTCCCCCGCCCACGCGGCGGTCCAGGTGGGCCGGCTGCACCTGTCCGGTGTCGCCCCGGGCACGCTCCTCGCCTACGACGGTGAAGTCACCGAGGTGGCGGGCGAGGTGACGCTGGAGAAGCTGCCCCTGGCGCTCACGGTGTACCGGCCGCCGGCCGGGAGCTGATGACACGTCAGTCCATATGGAAAAACGCGGGTCTCATCATTCGACATGCGCGCGTACGGTGAGGCGTACCCGAGGAGACGCCGAACAGGGAGCCGTACCCATGTCGAAGTCGCAGGAGACCGCCGTCTACACGCACGGCCACCACGAGTCCGTGCTGCGCTCCCACACCTGGCGCACGGCCGCCAACTCGGCGGCCTACCTGGTCGGTTCGCTCAAGCCCCACATGAAGATCCTGGACATCGGCTGCGGGCCGGGCACGATCACCGCCGACCTGGCCGCCCTGGTCCCGGACGGGCACGTCACCGGCGTCGACCACGCGCCGGGCATCCTGGACCAGGCCCGGGCCACCGCCGCCGAACGCGGCCTGGGCAACGTCGACTTCGCGGTCGCGGACGTGCACGCCCTGGACTTCCCGGACGACACGTTCTGCGTGGTCCACGCCCACCAGGTGCTGCAACACGTCGGCGATCCGGTGCAGGCGCTGCGCGAGATGCGGCGGGTCACCGCGCCGGGCGGCCTCATCGCCGTACGGGACTCGGACTACGCGGCGATGACCTGGTATCCCGAGTCGCCGGGCATGGACGACTGGCTGGCCCTGTACCGGCGGGTGGCCCGCGCCAACGGCGGCGAGCCGGACGCCGGGCGCCGGCTGAAGTCCTGGGCGCTGAGGGCGGGCCTGGCGGACATCACGGCGACCACCGCTACCTGGACCTTCACCACCGCCGAGGAGCGCGCCTGGTGGAGCGGCCTGTGGGCGGACCGCACCCTGGCCTCGGCGTACGCCGAGCGGGCCACGGAGGGCGGACACGCGACCGGCGAGCAGCTGCGGGCGGTGTCGGCGGCCTGGCGGGAGTGGGGGCAGCGGGAGGACGGCTGGTTCTGCGTGCTGCACGGAGAAATTCTGTGCCGAAAGGAAGCCTGAATCGCCGTTTCCGGGAAACCCGGAATGCAGGAGGTTCACACTATGGTTCCCATCCTGCTGGTACTGCTTCTGGTGCTGATCCTTTTTGGTGCCGGATTCGCGGTAAAACTGCTCTGGTGGATTGCGCTGGCTGTTCTGGTGCTATGGCTTCTGGGCTTCCTGATGCGGAGTACGACCGCGGGCGGAGGCAGGGGCCGTTGGTACAGGTGGTGAATTGACCCCGGGGTTCATTCCCGGGGCCCCGGGTCATTCCCGGGGAAGCAGCGGTCCGAGCGGCCCGAGGTCCAGATTCAGGTCCTCGGGCCGCAGTCCGTACCGCTCGCGCAGTTCGGTCATGCGGTCGTCGAGCAGCATCAGGGTGAGCCCGATGCGCTCCTCCTGCTCCTCGCTGAGGTCGCCTTCGTCGAAGCGGCGAAGGGCCTGGCGTTCCATGAGCTGGCGCAGCAGTTCCACCACGGTCAGGACGAGTTTCACCAGGTCCCGCTCGACGGTGTCGGGGTCGAGGTCCATCCGGTTGTGCCGCTCGGCGGTCCGGTGGTGTCGCTCGGTCACGTCGGGTCGCTCGCTCCGGTCGGTCCGGTCGGGTCGCTCGGTCACGACGACTCCCAAGGGGACGGCACTTGTTCGTTCACCGAGCTGATCAGCGCGTTCAGGTCGATGCGGACGAGGTCGACGTCCGCGATGCGCAGCGTGATGTCGCCGGTGATGACGACCCCGCCGGCGAGCAGCCGGTCGAGCAGGTCCACCAGCGCGATCTCACGGCGCTCGATCACCGTCACCGGTTCCCCTCCCCCGTGAACTCCGTCGCGAAGGAATAGGCGGCCCAGGGGCCGGTGAGTTCCACGCGCATTCCCGGTACCTCGCCCTTCGTACGGTCCACCAGTTCCACGAATTCCTCGGAATGGGCGCGCGACACGAGATAGGCCGCGTTGAGCACGTTCCGCCCCGACACCCCGGAAAGTGCGGGGTTCTGCGGGGCGTGCAGCCGGGAATCCTCGGCATAGGCGGAAAGCCTTTCGTGCAGCCGGCTCGCGAACTGTTCCGCCTGCTGCCACTTGTCCTCGTGGGCCCGCACACTCTGGCGTCGCTGACGCAGATAGTCCCGTCCCGAGGCCGCTTTTTGGCCGGGCCGGCCGTCGCCCGAGGCCGCCGGTTCCGTTTCCGGTTCCGGCTCGGTGTACACCTTGACGCCCCATTCGACCCGGCCCTCCAGCCGGTCGAGGGTACGCCGGAAGTAGTCCTCGCGTTCCTCCATCATCGTCCGCAGGCCGCTGTCGTCACGGAAGACGGTGCCGAGCCGCAGCGGCAGCGGCGTGGTGACGACGGTGAGGGCGTCGATCACGCCCTGGTGGGCGCGCGCGGTCGCGGTGAGCCAGTCCAGGTCCTCCAGATGCTCGCGGAGCGGCTTCTCGGCGAAGTCCCGCTCCGGCACATGGCTGACGACCGCGATCAGGCCGTGGTGGTTGAGCAGTCTGGGCGGGTCGCCGGCCACGCCCGTCAGCTGGGACTGCAGGGGCGCGCCGAGCGGGCGGCAGATGGCGTAGACGTAGCGCAGTCCGCTCATGACGCCTCTTCCTCCCGAGTACGAGTGCGGTCGGGCTCCAGTTGGGCGAGCCGCTCGCGCAACTCGGCGTTCTCCCGGGCGAGTTCCTTGCGGCGGGCGCCGGAGGACAACGCGGGGTCGTCCTCCCACCAGTCGATGCCCATCTCCTTGGCCTTGTCGACGGAGGCGACGATGAGGCGCAGCTTGATCGTGAGGAGCTCGATGTCGAGCAGGTTGATGCGGATGTCCCCCGCGATGACGATGCCCTTGTCGAGGACGCGTTCCAGGATGTCGGCAAGGTTGGCGCCGCTGCTGTGGCCGTAGGGTTCGGGCAGCCGACTGGGCGTGGTCATCGTCGGCTCCCGCCGTTCGCGTACTCGTACTCGTCTTCTTCCTCTTCAGCGGCCTCGCCCTCGGCCTCGGGCGCCTCGTCCTCCTCCGGCGCCTCCTCGTCGTACTCGCCGGTCTCCTCCTCGTCCTCCTCGGCGTACGGGCCCTCTTCCTCGTCCTCGTACGCTTCCTCGGCCTGCTCTTCTTCCTCCTCCTCGGCGACGGCGTCGTCGTGGCTCGTGACGACCTCGCCGTCGCGGATCTCGCCGCGCCAGCCGTCGTCCGCCTCGCCCTTGAGGGTGATGTGGCGGGCGAAGTTCTTCAGGTCGAGCCGGGCCCGGCGGCCCTGGGCGCGCCAGAGGTTGCCGGTCTTCTCGAACAGCCCCTTGGGGTAGTACTCGATGACCAGCAGGACGCGGGTGAGGTTGTCGGCGAGGCGGTGGAAGGAGACGACGCCCTTCGTGGTGCCCTTGGCGCCCTCCGAGGTCCAGGAGATCCGGTCGTCAGCCAGCTGCTCGGTGGTGTGGGCCTTCCAGCTGCGGTTGGACCAGAAGACCTTCAGCTGCCAGTCGGAATGGGTGTCGTCGGCGCGGTTCGCGCTCTTGACGCCCTTCGCGAAGGTGCTGAAGTCCTGGTACTGGGTCCACTGGTCGTAAGCGGTGCGCAGCGGCACGCCGACGTCGATGAACTCGATGATGACGGTCGGCTTCTTGCCGCCCCCGCCCTTCTTGCCCTTGCCCTTGCCGCCGAGGTTCTTGAACGCGCCGACCACGCTGTCCTTGGCGCGCGTGGCGCCGAGCTCCAGCGCGGACCGCACCGGGCCCTTGCCCTCGGCGAGCTTGCGGCCGCCGTCGAGGGCGAGCTTGGCGAAGCCCGGACTCCTGCCCTCGGCGATGTCGTTCAGCTTGACCGTGGTCTCGCCGAGCTTGCGGCCGAAGTCCATCAGCAGGCGCTGGGTCTGGGCGGCGAGGTACTCCTGCACCTCCGCCTTGAGCCGGTCTGCGGCCTCGCTCTTGGCGACGTCGGTGAGCGGGTTGTTCGTCGCCTGGTCCTTCGCCTTGTCGGTGACGCCCCGCGCGGCTCCGAGGGTCTCGGTCATCGCTCAGCGCCTCCCTTCGGCAGGCGGGCCCGGGCGCCGCGGGCGGCGCTCCTGGCCGAGGTGGTCTTCTTGGCGGCTGTGGCGGCCGTCTTCTTGGCCGCGGTCTTCTTCCCGGCCGTCTTCTTCGCCGTGGACTTCTTGGCAGGTGCCTTCTCGGACGCCTGCTTCTTGGCCGTCTCCTTCGCCGGTGACTTCTTCGCCGGCGCCTTCTTGGCCGACTTCTTCGCCGCGGACTTACGGCGCGACTCGGCGTCCTCGTCGGCATCAGCGGCCTCTTCGGCCTCGTCAGACTCATCTGCCTCTTGCGCCTCGTCCGTCTCTTCTGCCTCCGGCTCCTCGTACTCCTCCTCCGGCTCCTCGTCCTCGTCGCGCTCGTCTCGCTCGTCCGAGTGCCCGAGGCCCGACGCGTCCGGCACCACGCCCGCGAGCTGGTCGCGGACCTGGGCGGTACGGCCGTGCAGGCGGTCGGCGATCGAGTCGATCTGCCGTTCCACCATGGCCCCGGAGGCCGCCTTGCCGACGCCGCGCAGGTCCTCGCGCAGCTGGTCCCCGATCTCCTTGAACTGCGGGTTGTTCCGGAGCTGCTGGGAGGCCAGGTCCGCGAGGGCCCGCGGGCTCAGATGCATCCGCTTGCCGGCCACGAGGGTGCCGACCGCGAACGCAAGTTTCATCTTCTTGGTACGCCCGAGGACGTATCCGGCCCCTACCGCGAGGCCCATTCCCACTCGGTTCACCATGCCGTCCCCTCGCCAGTCCCCGCGCCGCCGCCCAGACCGATCTCCAGCCGGTCGAGGAGCTCGTCCTCGAGGCGGTCGAACTCCTCCTCGTCGATCTCGCCCGCCTCGAGACGCTCCTCGAGCTGGGCGAGTTCGGCCCGGACCGCGGCCGGGTCGTAGTAGAGGCGCTCCGCTTCGCTCAGCACCTGTCTGATCACCCAGGCGCTGCCGCGCACGGGTGCGAACGGCAGCAGCAGCACCTCTGAGATGAGTCCCACGGTCGCCTCACTCCTCCGCGTGGTCAGCGCCCAGCGTGGTGCCCTCGGGCTTGTCGGGGCCGGGTTCCACGAAGCTGTACGGCGGCAGCGGGCCGTTGACGCGCAGTTCCAGGTGCGGATGGCCCGTACGGACCTGTTCCACCGCGGCCAGGAAGGACGCGGCCTCGTCGCGCTCCACCAGGAACGAGATGTTGGCGAGCCAGCCGGAGGACTCGGGGCCCACGCTCACCGCCTCGGCGGCCGGTTCCAGGGTGTGCTGCACGTCGGTCGCGTCCTCGGCCTCCCGGGCCTTGACCGCGGCCACCACCATCTCGCCGAGGTGGAGCCGCTGCTCGTAACTGCCGCCACCCGCCTGCCGGTTGGCCTCGGTCAGGGCGCGGATCTCCGGGTTCTCGGCCATCACCCGGTGCAGCACGGCCTCCTCGTTGTGGATGGCCTTGACGTTGTACTCGACCTTGCCGTCCAGCGTGCGCAGGCGTTCCCTGTAGTGATCGGCGCGCTCGGCGAGGACCCCGGTGACGGTGCCGTCGTCGGGGGCAACGCTGCCGAACCGCATGGGCAGGACGCAGCCGGCCGCGCCGGACTCGCTCAGGACGTTCTGGTGGGCGAGCAGGTCCTTGCGCTTGGGGCGCAGGCCTTCGGGAGCTTCGCTGACGATCGCCGCCAGTTCGCCCTCCTTGAGGATGCGCACGGGACGCGGCGGGTCGCCGACGCCTCCCATGCCGTCGGGCAGCGAAGGATGGGACGCGGCCGTGATGCCGTAGACGTACGTGCTCACTCCTCTTCCTCCTTCCTGCGCGATGCCGTCGACTTGCGAGGCCGCGGCCTGGACTCGGTCTGGCCCTGACCCTGGCCCTCCTCACGGGCCTGCTTGAAGGCTCCGGAGATGGTCTCGGCTGCGCCGGACAGCGCGCCCTTGGACTTGCCGCGAGCGCCGGACTCGGTCATCTCGCCGACCAGGTCGGGCAGGCCGGGGGCCTTGCGCGGCCCTGCCTCCAGGTCGAGGCGGTTGCACGCCTCGGCGAAGCGCAGGTATGTGTCGACGCTGGCCACGACGACACGTATGTCGATCTTCAGGATTTCGATGCCGACCAGGGAGACCCGTACGAACGCGTCGATGACGAGACCCCTGTCGAGGACGAGTTCCAGAACGTCGTAGAGGCCACTGCTGCCGCCTCCGCCGCCGCTCTGCTGGGCCGGGACAACGGTCATGCCGACCGCGCCTCCTTATCTGTGGACTGGTGAACGGGTAATGGGTGCAGGCAGGCGGCCTAGCGGCCGCCCGGCCTGTGCGGGTCGGCCCGCCCGCGTTCGTAACGGCGAACGCGCCGGTAGCCGGTGAGCTGTCCCCGGGAGTCGACATCGACCTGATAGCTCGCCAGGAGGCTCATCGTGTCGGGCACCCTCGCGAGCTCCAGGACCTCGACCTCCAGGGACCAGCCGTCCTCCGTCTGCTCGAAGGCCGAGGCACTCTCCACGGCCATGCCGGTCAGCTCCCCGAGCTGGGCGCACGCGTGCCGCAGCACCTCCATGGGGCTCGGCCGGTCCTCCGCCACGTTACGCTCCGTGTCCTTTTCTTCGCTTTTGCGGGAATCCTGTGAATCCTGTGATTCTGATGAGTTCTTCGTGTTCGACATGGCCACCTCTAACTCCGGGTGGCCGCTCACCCGTTGGCCAAACCTTCACACCGGCATGCGACCGGGAGCAGGCGCGTCATGCCTGCTCAGAGGCTGTACGTGCATTACCCACGCAAGGCGTTGAGGCGACGCCTGGCCGGGCCGAGCGACCTCCCTCTGCTCATCACACCGGCCCAGGGGTCGGTGCGGGCCTGGTCGACGGCGTCGGCGACGGTCCACCGGCGGGCGTCGAGCCCCGGGTCGTCGAGCTGGCTCCAGGCCAGCGGCGTCGCCACGGGGGCGCCCGGCTTGGCGCGGACGGTGAAGGGCACGACCGCGGTCTGCGCGTAGGCGTTGCGCTGCACGTCGAGGTAGAGCCGCTCGCCGCGCTCCTTCTTGCGGGCGGCGGTGGTCAGCCGGTCGGGGTGGCCGGCGACGAGGGTGTCGGCGACGTCCCGGGCGAAGGTGCGCACCTCGTCGAAGTCGTGGTGCCCGTCGACCGGTACGACCACGTGCAGTCCGCGCGAGCCGGTGGTCATCAGCGCCGAGGGCAGCTTCAGCTCGTCGAGCAGCTCCCCCAGCAGGACGGCCGCCTCACGCACCGCCGCGAAGTCCACGGTGTCTCCGGACGGGTCGAGGTCGAAGACCATCCGGTCGGGCCGTTCGACCCGTCCGACGCGGGACAGCCAGCGGTGCAGGGTGAGGGCGGCCTGGTCGGCGAGGTAGAGCAGGGTGGCGGTGTCGTCGCACACGGTGTGGCAGACGGTGCCGCCCTCCTTGGCCAGCTCGACCCGGGTGATCCACTCCGGGTAGTTCTCCGGGGTGTTCTTCTGCATGAACCGGGGGCCTTCGATGCCGTCCGGGTGCCGCTCCAGCATCAGCGGGCGGCCGCGCAGGTGCGGCAGCATGAAGGGGGCGACGGACCGGTAGTAGTCGACCAGGTCACCCTTGGTGTACTCCTTCGCGCCGCCGTCCCCGGGGAAGAGCACCTTGTCCGGGCGGTGCACCTCCACGGTGCGCCGGCCCGCCCGGACGGTGCGTGATCCGTCGCCGCTCACCGCACGACCGCCTCCTCCACCAGCAGCTTCCCGGCCGCCGCGATCGACTCGGCGTCGATGCCGGCGGCGTGCAGCTGCTCGTCGGGGGAGCCCGAGCCCGGCATCGTACGGACGGCGAGGCGCACCAGGCGCGGCACGGGCCGCCCGTCGGCGAAGGCGTCGAGCACGGCGTCGCCGAGGCCGCCCTCCTCGTGGTGGTCCTCCACGGTCACCAGGCAGCCGGTCTCCTCGGCGGCCTGCCGCAGGGTGAGCCGGTCGACGGGCTTGACCGAGTACAGGTCGATCACCCGCACCCGGATGCCCTCGCCCTCCAGCGCGTCGGCGGCGGCCAGCGCCTCGGGTACGGTGACGCCCGCCGCGACGATCGTCATCCGGTCCCGGTCGGAGGCGCGCAGCACCTTGCTGCCGCCGATCGGGAACTCCTCGTCGGGCCCGTAGATCACCGGGCTCTCACCGCGCGAGGTGCGCAGATAGCGGACGCCCTCCAGGCCCGCCATCTCGGCGACGAGATGCGCGGTCTGGTTGGCGTCGCAGGGGTACAGCACGGTCGAGCCGTGCACCGCCCGCATCATCGCCAGGTCCTCCAGGCCCATCTGGCTGGGCCCGTCCTGCCCGATGGCGACGCCGGCGTGCGAGCCGACGAGGTTGATGCCGGAGCCGCTGATCGACGCCATGCGCACGAAGTCGTACGCGCGGGTCAGGAAGGCGGCGAAGGTGGAGGCGTACGGCACCCAGCCGCGGGCCGCGAGTCCGACGGCCGCGGCGACCATCTGCTGCTCGGCGATGTAGCACTCGAAGTAGCGGTCGGGGTGTTCCTTGGCGAAGAACTCCGCGCGGGTGGAGTCGCCGACCTCGCCGTCGAGGGCGACGACGTCGCCGCGTCCGGTGCCGAGGGCCGCGAGGGCCTGCCCGAAGGCGTTGCGGGTCGCGACCTCCTCGCCCTGTTCGAAGCGCGGCAGTTCCAGGTGCCCGGTGCGTACGGCGTGCAGCATGCGGGCGGCCGGCGGCTCGTGCACCTCGACGCGGATGTCCCGGACGCCGCCGAGTTCGGCGATCGCGTCGTCTGCGTTCTTCAGCGGCTTGCCGTGCAGACCTTCCCGGTCCTCGACGTCGGCGACGCCCTTGCCCTTGAGGGTGCGGGCGAGGATCGCGGTCGGCTGGCCCTTGGTGGAGATCGCCTCGCCGTACGCCCGGTCGACGGCGTCGACGTCGTGGCCGTCCACCTCGACGGTGTGCCAGCCGAAGGCCTGGAAGCGGCGCGCGTACGCGTCGAGGTCGTGGCCGTGCCGGGTGGGGCCGCGCTGGCCGAGCCGGTTGACGTCGACGATCGCGGTGAGGTTGTCGAGGTGCTCGTGCCCCGCATGCTCGGCCGCCTCCCACACCGAGCCCTCGGCCAGCTCGCTGTCCCCGCACAGCACCCACACGCGGTAGCCGGTGCGGTCGAGGCGCTTTCCGGACAGCGCGATCCCCACGCCGACGGGCAGCCCCTGTCCGAGCGAGCCGGTGGCCGTCTCGACCCACGGCAGTTGCCGGGGCGTCGGATGCCCTTCGAGCCGGCTGCCGAGCTTGCGGAACGTCAGCAGCTCCTCGTCGTCGACGGCGCCGGCCGCCTTGTAGGCGGAGTACAGCAGGGGCGAGGCGTGCCCCTTGGACAGGACGAAGCGGTCGTTGCCCGGGTGGGCCGGGCGGTCGAAGTCGTAGCGGAGGTGGTGGGCGAGGAGAACGGCCATCAGGTCCGCGGCGGACATCGACGAGGTCGGGTGCCCGGAGCCCGCTGCGGCCGAGGCGCGCACGCTGTCGACGCGCAACTGCTGGGCCAGTTCGACGAGTTCACGGGTGTTCATGAGTCTCCTTCGGCGGGGGTTTCGTCGGTGCGCCGGACGGGGCCGGGGGCCTTGTGGGGCTCGTCGACGGGCCCCGGCTCGGCGGGGTCGCCGCCGGGCTGCTTCTTCGCCGGCTCGCCACCAGGCTGCTTCTTCGCCGGCTCGTCACCAGGCTGCTTCTTAGGCTCGCCACCGGGCTGGTTCTTCGCCGGCTCGCCACCGGGCTGGTTCTTGGCGGGTGGTTCGGACGCCCTCTCCCCCGACTGCGTGTCCTTGGCCGTCGCCGCTCCCGGCCCGGACCGGGCACCGGCCTCCTGCCGCCGCTCCGGTCCGCCCGGCACCCGTGGCAGCTCCGGCGACGCCGTGTCGAGCGGCACCGACCAGGACCGTACGAGCCCCAACTGGACGGCCTGGCGCGGCAGTACGAAATCCAGCAGCCAGTCCGCGGCGACCCGGACCCGGTTGCCGGGCATCGCCGCGAGGTGGTAGCCGCGGGTGACCGCTCCGGCGGCCGGCCCGGACAGCGGGATGCCGAGCGGGTTGGCGGCGGCCTTCGCACCGCCCAGGTCCACCACGAACCCCAGGTCCTTGTGCCGGTAGGGACGCTTGTCCCCGACACCGAGCGAGGCGGCGACATTGCGGGCCACCGCCTTGCCGTGCCGCCAGGCGTGCTGCGCGGTCATCGGCGTGTACGACCCGGGGTTGTTGAGATCCGGTACTGCGGCGGCGTCGCCGCACGCGAACACCTCGGGATGTCCGGGGAGTTGGAGGTAGGGGTCGACGATCAGACGGCCACGCTCCAGCGGCTGCCCGGTGCCCTCGACGAGCGGATCGGGCCGCACGCCCACACACCACACGAGCGTCCGCGTCTCCACGAACTCCCCGTCCGTCAGCAGCACCCCGTTCGGGGTCGCCTCCTTCACGGAGGTCCCCATCCGCACCTCCACGCCCCGCTCCCGCAGCGTGCGGTCGGCGGTGCGGGACAGGTGCTCGTCCAGTTCGGGCAGGACGCGCGGCGCGACGTCCAGGAGCAGCCAGCGGGGCCGCATGCCCTCCCGCAGCGGGTGCCCCCGCACCTGCGCGTCGGTGTACAGCTGCCCGTGCGCGGCGACCTCGGTGCCGGTGTAGCCGGCGCCGACCACCACGAAGGTGCAGCGCGCGGCGCAGCTCTTCGGGTCGTCGGCCGCGGCGGCGAGCTCCACCTGCCGGGTGACGTGGTCGCGCAGGTACAGCGCCTCGGGCAGTCCGCGGAAGCCGTGCGCGTGCTCGGCGACCCCGGGGATCGGAAGCAGCTTGTTGACGCTGCCGACGGCCAGGACGAGCCGGTCGTACGGCAGGGTGCCGTCGCCGCCCTCCGGGTCGGTGTAGTGCACGGTCTGCCCGTCGAGGTCGATGCCGTCGGCCTCGCCGAGCACCAGGCGCACCCGCGGCAGGGTGCCCGACAGGGAGACGGTGACCCGGCGTGGCTCCAGGATCCCGGCCGCGACCTGGGGCAGCAGGGGCAGATACAGGAAGTAGTCGGTCGGGTTGAGCAGAGTGATGTCGGCCTTGCCGCGGGACATCCTGGACAGTTCTCGGGCCGTCCGGTATCCGGCGAAGCCGGCACCGACGATCACTATGCGGGGTCGACTCACGGTTCGCCTCCGGGGCTGTCGCGTACCTCGGGAGCCTTCCGCGTCCCCCTGGTCAGGGCACCCAAACGTCCCTCGGTCTCCGCCGCGGCCCCCGCGTGGGCCCGGTTTCCGCCACGGCCGCCGGGTACCCGGGACGGCGAACCGTCCGCCCACCTCGTGGAGGCGCACCCCCCATGCCCGAGTACGGCTACTTCCTCTCGTGCGAGCAGTACGGCCCCGCGGAGCTCATCGAGCAGGCGCGGATGGCCGAACAGGCCGGGTTCCAGTCGCTGTGGATCTCCGACCACTACCACCCGTGGAACGACGCGCAGGGCCAGAGCCCCTTCGTGTGGTCGGTGATCGGCGCCCTGTCCGAGGCCGTGTCCCTGCCCATCGAGACGGCGGTGACCTGCCCGACCGTGCGGATCCATCCGGCGGTGGTCGCCCAGGCCGCGGCGACCAGCGCGGTGATGACGGACGGCCGCTTCCGGCTGGGCGTCGGCACCGGCGAGGCGCTCAACGAGCACATCCTGGGCGACGCCTGGCCGCCCGCCCACGTACGGCTGGAGATGCTGGAGGAGGCCATCCAGGTCATGCGCCGGCTGTTCACCGGCGAGGAGGTCAACCACCACGGCCCGCACTACACGGTGGAGAACGCCCGCCTGTACACCGTCCCCGACGAGCCCGTCCCGATCGACATCTCCGGCTTCGGCCCCGCCGCGACCAAGCTGGCCTCCCGGGTGGCCGACGGCTACCTCACCATCCAGCCGGACGCCGCGATGGTGGAGCAGTACCGCAAGGGCGGAGGCGGCGCCAAGCCCGTCAGCGGCGGCACCAAGGTCTGCTACGACCTCGACAAGGACGAGGCCGTACGGACCGTGCACCGGCTGTGGGCCAACGAGCAACTGCCCGGCGAACTCGGCCAGGTGCTGCCCTCGCCCAAGCACTTCGAGCAGGCGCAGCAGCTGGTCACCGAGGACATGGTCCGCCAGAACCGGGTGTGCGGCGACGACGTGGACGAGCACGTGGCGGAGCTGAAGCAGTTCGCCGACGCGGGCTTCGACATGGTCTACGTCAACCAGATCGGCCCCGACACCCGCGGCTTCTTCGACTTCTACCGTACGAAGGTGCTGCCGCAGCTTCAGCAGAGCGCCTGAAGGTCCTGACCCGCGAGGGAACTCCACCGACCCGTCGTGTCCGTGTACACCGTGCCGCCCGACGCCCCCGAGGCCGACGGCACGCCGGCCTGGGACACCACGACCGTGGTGATCGCCGAGGTGACAGCGGGCGACGCGACCGGCCCGGGCTGGACGTACGGCCCGGCGGCGGTCGGCGACTTGTCCGCGTCGGGCAGGCGCTCGCCGAGCACGGCGTGGGCTGGTTCGAGGAACCGGTGTCGTCCGACGACCTGCCGGGGCTGCGCCTGGTCCGGAACGCCGTGCTGTGCGACGTGACGGCCGGCGAGCACGGCTACGACCTCCCCTACTTCGCGCGGATGATCACGGCCGGCGCGGTCGACTGCCTCCAGATCGACGCGCCCCTCCCCCACGGCTGACGCTGCGGACGGACGAGGTGGAGGAGTAACCGGGTGGCGTGACGACGTCACGTGACGACGTCAGCGGCGCCCGGCGCCACGACGCAGCCCGGCGGCCACCACCCCCAGCCCGCCGGCCAGCGCCAGCCCCGCTCCCATCCGCCCCCGGTTCCGGGACACCCAGTCCTGCGGGCTGCCGGACGCCGCCTCGTCGTCGAAGCGCCCGTGCGCCCCGAAGTCCCGCCCGTGCGGTCCGTCCGCCGGCGCCCACAGATTGCCGGGACCGCCGCCGTACTCCCCTGCGTCCCGCTGGTCCTGCTGCGAGTCGAACCCGGTCCGCGCCAGATACCGGTCCAGTACGCCGGGTGCGACCGCGTTGGCGATCAGCGTGGCCACCGTCGGCCCGCCGACCCAGTACTCGCGCCGCCGCCCGTGCGAGGCCGCGTGCACGATCGCCCGCGCCGCGACCTCCGGCTGGAACACCGGTGCCACCGGCCGGGCCCGCCCCGGCATCCGGTTCAACACCCACTCGAACTGTGGGGTGTTGACGGCGGGCAGCTGCACCATCGTGGTCCGGACACCGCTGCCGGAGTGGAGCAGTTCGCAGCGCAGCGACTCGTTGAAGCCCTGGATGGCGTGCTTGGCACCGCAGTACGCCGACTGCAGCGGAACCCCGCGGTAGGCGAGCGCGGAACCGACCTGCACGACCGTGCCCCGGTCGCGGGGCAGCATGTGGTGCAGCGCGGCCCGGGTGCCGAACACATAGCCCAGGTACGTCACTTCGGTCACCCGCCGGAACTCGTCCGGGGTGATCTCGGTGAACGGGGCGAACACCCCGGCGAAGGCGTTGTTGACCCAGACGTCGATGTGGCCGAAGGCGTCGACGACCTGCTGCGCGGCGTCGTCGACCGCCTTCGCGTCGGCCATGTCCACGGTGACGACGAGCGCCTCACCGCCGGCGCGCTGCACCTCGTCGGCCGCCGCGGCGAGGCCCTCGCGGCCTCGGGCCAGCAGGGCGACACTGGCGCCCCGGGCGGCGAAGGCCCGGGCGGCGGCCCGGCCCACGCCGCCGCTGGCGCCGGTCACCACGACGACCTTGCCGTGCTGCGACAGCGGCCCCCTGCGGAAGTCGCGCACCCCGCATCACGCCCGGTGGTGCGGCTGCTCGGGGTCGACGTCGTCGGGGCGCGGCGCCGGCCCTCCGGCCAGGCCGGGCGGGGGCACACCCGCCCCCGGCGCACCGGTGGCCCCACCCACGCCGCCGGGCGCGACGGGCGGCATCGGCGGGTAGGCCGCGTTGCTGAGGCCGCCGGGCGGGCCGACGGGCGCGGCGGCGCCGTGGGCGCGGTCCCGCTCCGCGGCCAGTTCCGCCTCGCGTTCGTGCGTCGGCCGGGACGCGGAGGGCCGCGCGGCGCCGCGCAGTACATAGGCCAGGGCACCGAGGATCGCCGCGGTGATCAGTGCGGCGGCCCAGTCCGGCAGACCGATGGCGAGGGCCAGTCCCACGGCGAGCGCGAGAGCCGCGCCCGCGTACAGGGCGACGGCGCCCGAGGCGCCGTACAACATGGCCTTGCGGCGCTGCTTGCGAGTCTGCTCGCGCAGTTCGTCGCGCACGGTCTCGCGCGCCACCTGCGCCAGCTCGTCGACCAGCTGCCTGTCCAGATGCTCCAGATGATCCAAGCGGTCCATGCCCGCCGGGTACCCGCGGTCACCGGCGCGTAACGCTGCGGCCCGGGGGCTGCCCGCCCCGCTCGCAGGCGTGGAGAACCTGGCGGTCGGGACGGTCGGGACGGTCGGATCATGTGAAACGATCTCGCTCTCCCGGCCGCCCCAACTAGGCTCGTCCGCATGGACATTCTGGGAGCCACGCTGCGCGTATGCGTCGACGACCTGGAGACAGCGGTCCCCTTCTACGAGCGGCTGGCGGGCGGCAGAGCCCTCCGTTTCGAACGCGGCGGCGTTCAGGTCGCCGCGGTCGGCTGTTTCCTGCTGATGAGCGGGCCCGAGGCCGAGCTGGAGGTGCTGCGCAAGGTCACCGCGACGATCGCCGTGAAGGACGTCGACGAGGCCCACCGGGTCCTGACGGAACTGGGCGCCCGCGTCATCGCGGGCCCGGTCCCCACACCGGCGGGCCGCAACCTGATCGCGCTGCACCCGGACGGGTCGGTGTACGAGTACGCGGACCGCGGCGGCGTGTAGCTCACCCGGCCTCGGCGAACGCGGACACGACCATGTCGGTGAGCAGCGCGCCCGCGGTGCCCTCCGGGTCCAGATCGGGGTCGTAGATCGTGACGTTGAGGCCGACGCACTGCGCGGAGGCGAGCAACGGCCGCAGCAGGGCGACGAGTTCGTCGGGCATGAGGCCGTCCGGGTCCGGGCTGTCGACGGCCGGCATCACGCTCGGGTCGAGCACGTCGGCGTCCACGTGCACCCAGAAGCCGTCCAGTTGAGGCACCGCGAAGGACTGGGCGGTGGCTCGGGCCAGGGCGTCCGCGCCCCATTCCCGGATGTCGCCGAGGGTGTACGAGGCGAGGGCGGCGGCGTTGAAGACGCCGTCGCCCTCCTGCCAGTCACCGAGGTCGTAGCGCGGCGGCACGACCACACCGCCCTCCAGGGCTCGCAGCCTCCCCCACTGCCTTGAGGGCGTGGGGGACCCCACGACGATCCGCTGCTCACGCAGCGCACCCGCGAGCTTTTGACATCCTCGCCTGCGTGAACGCAGACGATTCCGGTCCGCACCGCTACGCGGTGCCACCGTGGGTTCCTGCTTCACAGGCCCTTGCCCTCTCCCTTACGGGAGCTGGTCTTACATGGGCCTCCACAAGCGTTACTTTCCGCCCGTCCGGCGGTAGGTCGGACAACTCCGTCGTCCGACAAAGCGATCCTAGCCCTGATGCCGCACCCCTCCGGGCCGCTATGGCGAGGATGCCCTACACCTCCACCCTGAAGGGTGGAGCACTGGGCAAGTGTTCGGTAGCAGCCGGGCACGGTTCCGGGGGCGGGCGGACGCAGACCCAGGTTGGAGGGGGCGTCGAGCACGACGATGTTCCGCATGCGGGTCATCCTCGCCGACGCGAGGAGCCACCGTAAGCCCGCATCTCCGTGGTGATCGCCCACCGCTCGTGATCCCGCCAGGCCCCGTCGATGAAGATCATCTTCGGCGAGAAGCCCTCCAGCCGGAATCCGCACCTGCGCGCGAGCGCGATCGACGCGGCGTTGCGGGGCTGCACATTGATCTCCAGCCGGTGCAGCCGCATCGCCCCGAACGCGTACCCCACGACCAGGTCGAGACCCTCCCGCATCAGCCCGCGCCCGGCGGCGTGCGCGAAGGCCCCGTACCCGAGCGCCCCGCACTGGAAGCCGCCCTCGACGATGTTGTTGATGTTGACGAATCCCGCGACGGCACCCCCCTCCCGCTTCTCGCAGACCAGGAACCCGGCCTTGGACGGATCCTCGATCAGCCGCCCGGCGTACGCGGTGTAGGCGCCGGCACTGTCGGGCGGGAAGAGCCACGGATGGTGCAGGTCCTTGCTCTCCCGGGCCCGGGCGGTGAACTCGGCACCGTCCTCGTAGGTGAAGTGACGTATGCCCACGCGGGGGCCTTCGGCGAGGTAGGGGGAAGCGCTGTGCGGCATCCCGTCACCCTACGACCGCTCAGTCCCCGGCGACCGGCAGCTCCAGCACTCCCGTGTCCCGGGGAGCGCTGACCACGGTCACCGGCTTGATCCCCCGGTTCCCGAAGTACGCGCCGTCGCTCGCCGCGACCACGAACTGCAGCCGGTGCCCCTTCTCGTAACGGTGCACGATCCCCGGCAGCGTCACCCTGAAGCTCTTGGTCACGTCGGGCACGCGGACGGGCGCGACCAGCCGGTGCACCAGCGTCTTCATGCCGTCGGGGGCGATGTCGTAGAGCTTGGCGAACAGGACCAGTCGGTCGGCGGCGTTGCCGGAGTTCTGGGTGCGCTCGGCCTTCGGGGAGACGACCTTGAGCGTGGCCCTGGGCGCGCCCACGACGTCGGTGGTGCGGGTCAGCGGCTCGCTGGTCCAGCCGAGATAGGTGCCCTTGGTGTCGTAGGGCGCCGGGTCCGGCAGCCCTAGGACTCCGTAGAGTGAGTTCTCCGAATGGCTCGTCGGGACCGGCCAGTTGGTGTACGTACGACTGCCTCGCGCCACCTTCCTGCGGTTGTCGACGAGCTTGCCGTCGCCCGACAGGTACAGCGTGCGGCTCGGCGCGGGCAGCCGGTCGGCCGTCGCGTAGGTGCCGTTCGGGTCGGTGATCCAGTCCCGGTAGTAGGCGAAGGCCGGGCCCGTGTCGACGTCCGTGCGCCGGCCCAGATACCGGTCGAACCAGGCGAGGATCCGCCTGCCGACGTAACTGGACTCCAAGTTGCCCTGGGAGAGGTTGAGTTCACCGGCGGCCGGGTCGGAGGTCCCGCCGCTGTGTCCCCAGGACTGCCAGATCATCTTGGTGGTCGTGCCCTGTGCCTTGAGACTCTTGTACGTCGCCGTCGCCTCGTTGAGGTTGAAGAGGCTGTCGGCCTGCCCCTGGACCAGCAGGGTGGGGGCCTTCACTCGGCTCAGGTACGACACCGGCGACACGCTGCGGGCGTAGGCGAGCAGCTCGGCGGTCCGCTTGGCCGGGTAGCTCCCGGAGTTGAGCGTGCGGATGGTCTCGCAGGCCTTGGTGACGAAGTGCAGGCAGGCGAGGGAGTTGATGCGGGACGGGTCCAGGCTCGGCTCCAGCAGCGGCCGGCCCTCGCCGATGAGGTAGAAGCCGTTCGCCCACTGCCACTTGAAGGCGCCGGGCACGCTCCGGTGGCCCGCCACGTTGTTCGGGGCGAGCGAGTAGGACAGGTCGTTCCAGGTGATCATGGGTACGAGGGCGTCGACGCGGTAGTCGACGGCGGCCGTCGCCAGCTGGATGGCTCCCCCGTAGGAGCCGCCCACCATGCCGACGCGTGGGTCGCCCGGCGCGTCGAGGGTCACGAAGTCGGCCTGCGTGCCGTCGTCGGCGGCCCGCTTCCCGCCCAGGAAGTCGACGAGCTGTGAGGCCGCCAGGCCGTCGAGCGTCGGGTCGTCGAGCGAGATGAGACAGCCGGACCTGCCGAAGCCGAGCCCGGAGTAGACGAGCGAGACGTATCCGCGCTGGGCGAAGGCCTTGCCGATGGCGTCGGTCTGGCCGTCCGCCTTGCTGCCGCCGAAGCCGTTGGTGGCGAGCACGGCGGGTGCGGGGTGGGCGCGGTCCGCGCCGGCCGGCCGGTACAGGTCGGCGTCGAGCGTGCAGGTGCGGCCACCCGCCTGGACGGTGAACTTCAGTGCGGTGACGGTGTATTGGCCGGTCGCGGCGGCCGGAGCGGGGAGCAGGACAGGTGCGGTGAGCGTGGCGCCGAGCAGGAGAGCGAGCGGGGCTCGGGAACGGGGCACTCGGGAACTGGGCACACGACGGGACACGTAGACCTCCACACTGAGGACGGACGACCACACCGAGGACAACCCGACTTACCGACCGGTAAGTACCAGTCGGTAGTCATGGTGTGACACGTGTCAGGCGAGGTCAATCACCGGTAGCAGTGTTTCTTGACGGGAATTCAGCGAGCCGGGATCAGCGCAGAGCCGCTTCGTCGAGCGTCAATGTGCCTGTGTCGGCGTCGAGTTCGGCGGCCATGCCGAAGGGTATGGTCAGCGCCCCTTCGCAGTGCCCGAACCCGAACTCCTCGACCACCGGGACCCCGAGGCCGCCGAGCCGGTCGGCGAGGACCGCGCGCAGTGCGCCGTACGGACCGCACCCGGCCCAGGAGCCGAGCGCGATTCCCGTGACACCGTCGAGCCATCCGCCGCGCAGGAGTTGGGTCAGCATCCGGTCGACGCGGTACGCCTGCTCGCCCACGTCCTCGAGGAACAGCAGCCCGCCGCGTGCCGAGGTGCGGGCGTGCGGGGTGCCGAGGTCGGAGGCGAGCATGCTCAGGCAGCCTCCGAGGGTGACGCCACGGGCCCGTCCCGGGACCAGGGCGGCGCCCGCGGAGGCGATGACGCGGACGGTCTCCGGAGCGAACAGCGTGGCCTTCAGGTGTTCCTGCGCCCCGGCGTTCTTGACGAAGTCGACACCGGCGGCCGCCGGTCCGTGCAACGTGACCAGGCCCAGCCGGGTGGCGAACGCCTGGTGCAGCACCGTGATGTCGCTGAACCCCACGAAGACCTTCGGGCCGGCCGCCCGCATCGCCTCCCAGTCGAGCAGGTCGACCATCCGCTGCGCCCCGTATCCGCCCCGCGCGCACAGCACCGCGTCCACGGACGGATCGCACCAGGCCTGCTGCAGGTCGGCGGCGCGCTCGGCGTCGGAGCCCGCCAGGTAGCCCAACTCGCCGTGCACGTCCAGCACATGGGGCGCGACCACCGGGTCGAGATCCCAGCCGCGCAGGATGTCGAGCCCGGCCTGCAGACGGTCCTCCGCCACCGGCCCACTGGGCGCCACCACGGCCACGCGGGCACCCGGGGCGAGTCTGGACGGCCGTACGAGTGGCTTCACTTGGTGAGCTCCAGGGTCGGGATGCCGGGCGGGTTCAGCCCGAAGGCCTGGGCGTACAGGGAGAGTTCCGACTCCAGGGCCCGGATCATGGTCTCCGCCCGCCGGAACCCGTGCCCCTCCCCCTCGAACGCGATGTAGGCGTGCGGCACCCGCCGTCCCTCCATGCGGGCCAGGAAGCGCTCGCACTGAGCGGGCGGACAGATCACGTCGTCCAGCCCCTGGAGCAGCAGGAAGGGCACGGTGATCCGGTCGGCGTGCTCGGTGGGCGAGCGCTCCGCGTACCGGGCGGGCACCTCGGCGTACGGCCCGACCAGGCTCTCCAGGTACTGCGACTCGAAGTCGTGGGTCTCCCCCGTCGCCCAGCCGGCCAGGTCGAGGATGGGGTAGATGATCGTGCCGCAGGCGTAGACGTCGGTGCCGACGAGCGAGGCGGCCGCGGTCCAGCCGCCGGCGCTGCCGCCGCGCACGGCGAGCCGGTCGCGGTCGGCGGTGCCCTCGTCGGCGAGGGCGACGGCCACGGCCGCGCAGTCCTCCACGTCGACCACGCCCCACTGCTCGCACAGCCGGCCCCGGTACTCCCGGCCGTACCCGGTCGAGCCCCCGTAGTTGACCTCGGCGACACCGATGCCCCGCGAGGTGAAGTAGGCGATCCCCAGGTCGAGCACGAGCGGAGCCCGGCCGGTGGGACCGCCGTGCGCCCAGACGACGTACGGCGGCAACTCGTCGCCGGGCGCCACACACCCGGGGTTGTGGGGCGGGTAGATGTGGGCGTGGATGTCCCGCCCGGCGGGTCCGGTGAAGGTGCGGATCTGAGGCTCGGGGTAGTACGCGGGGTCCACGACGTCGTCGTGGGCGGCGCCGATCACCCGGGCGCGGCCGGTCCGGGCGTCCAGTTCGACCACCTCGTACGCACTGCGCGGGCTCGCCCCGACGGCGACGACCCGGTCGCCGTGCACCGCGAGGGTGGGCGCGAACTCGGTCCAGGGTCCCGCCGCGTCGACCACCTCTCCGGTCTCCGGGTCGAGGATCCCGAGGGTGGTGGCGCCGCGACCGTGCACGACGGCGATCAGACCGCTCTCCAGCGGGGCGAACCAGCGGTGGCCCAGCTTCCAGAGGGGGCCGCCGAACTCCTCCTCACGCGGGCAGAGTGGTACGCCGCGTTCCGTGCTCGGTAGGCCGTCTACTTCATTCGGTACTCCGTCTTCTGCATACAGGTTCCACCAGCCCGAACGGTCGGCTGTATACAGTAGACGGCCGTCTGTCGACCACTCGACCTGCGCGATCGACTCCTCCGGCCCTCCGGCCACGGTCCGCGCCCCGTGGAAGGTGCCGTCCCCGCCGATCCCGGCGAGGACCAGTTCCGTCCCGTCCCACGGCATGCGCGGGTGGTCCCAGGCGAGCCAGGCCGCGCGCCGCCCGTCGGGCGAGATCCGGGGTCCGGTGAGGAAGCGGTGCCGCTCGTCGGTGAGTTCGCGGACGCCGTCCCGGTCCTGTGCCGCCGAACCGTCCAGCGGGACGGCGGCGAGCACGCGCCGCACGTCGACGGGGCCGTCGCCGGTGAACTCCTCCAGCACGCACCACACTTCACCGCGGTCGACCAGCACCTGCGGGTCGGCCCATCGCAGTCCGCCGCCGACCGGGGACACCGGCGTCAGCGGGCGGGGCACGCCGCCCGGGCGGTACCGGTACAGCCGCTGGTCGGCGAAGTGCACGAAGACGACGAGCGGTTCGCCGTCGACCACGGCCCCGGCCCAGGGCTGTCCGCCGTACTCGATGACCCGGCTGCGCACGTTCCACGGCGCGGGCAGCACGGACTCCTCGGTGCCGTCGGCGCCGCGCCGCACCAGGGTGCGCCGGCCTCCTTCGGTGGGCCGTGGCTCGGTCCACCACGGCTCGTCGCCGACGAACCCGACGTACTCGGGATGCCCGTCGTGCGCGGCGGCGAGCGCCGCGTCGATGGGCGAGGGCCAGGAGCCGTACGCCAACGTCCGCACTTCGTCCCCCATGTTCGGCTAGGCCGTGCGCAGGAAGCGGTCGAGTACCCGGACGCCGAAGTGGAGCGCCTCGACGGGCACGCGTTCGTCGACCCCGTGGAAGAGGGCCTGGTAGTCGAAGCCCTCCGGGAGCTTCAGCGGCGCGAAACCGTAGCCGGTGATGCCGAGGCGGGAGAACTGCTTGGCGTCCGTGCCGCCGGACATGCAGTACGGCACCACGTGTCCCTCCGGCGCGAACTCCTCGACGGCGGCCCGCATCCTCGCGTACGTCGCCGAGTCCACCGGCGCCTGCAGGGCCACTTCCCGGTGGTGGAACTCCCACTCCACGTCAGGTCCGGTGAGCCGGTCAAGGGTCGCGCGGAACTCGCCCTCGGCGCCGGGGAGATACCGTCCGTCGACGTGCGCCACGGCCTCCCCCGGAATCACGTTGATCTTGTAACCGGCGTCCAGCATGGTCGGGTTGGCGCTGTTGCGGACGGTCGCCTCGACCAGCGCGGCCGCCGGGCCGAGCTTGTCCAGGAGGGCGTCCACGTCGGCGAGGTCGGTCTCGATGCCGTACAGCGCGGCGAGTTCGGTGAGGGCGGCGCGCACGGTCGGGGTCAGGCGCAGCGGCCAGTCGTGCTCGCCGATCCGGGTGATCGCGGCGGCCAGACGCGTGACGGCGTTGTCCCGGTTCACCTTGGAGCCGTGCCCGGCCCGTCCGCGCGCGGTGAGCTTCAGCCAGGCCGTGCCACGCTCGCCGGCGGCGATCGGGTAGAGCTGCCGCCCGCTCCCGTCATGGAAGGTGAACGCCCCCGACTCGCTGACGCCCTCCGTGCAGCCCTCGAACAGGCCGGGGTGCTCTTCGGCGAGGAACCCCGAGCCGTCCTCCGCGCTGGCCTCCTCGTCGGCGGTGAAGGCGATCACGATGTCCCGCCGGGGCCGTACTCCGCTGCGCGCCCAGTCCCGCACCACGGCGAGGATCATCGCGTCCATGTTCTTCATGTCGACCGCGCCGCGCCCCCAGACGACCCCGTCGCGGATCTCCCCGGAGAACGGGTGCACGCTCCAGTCCCGGGCCTCGGCCGGTACGACGTCCAGATGGCCGTGCAGGAGCAGCGCGTCGGCCGACGGGTCGGTGCCCTCGATGCGAGCGACCACGTTGGTGCGGCCCTTGGTGCGCTCCAGCAGGGTGGGCTGCAGGCCCGCCTCTGCCAGCCGGGCGGCGGCGTACTCGGCGGCGGGCCGCTCCTGGCAGTCGCCGCCGCCGCGGTTGGTGGTGTCGATGCGGATGAGGTCGGAGGTGAACTCGACGACCTCGTCCAGGGCCTGCTGGTCGGGCTGGTCAGCCATACTGCTCCTCCACCGCGGCCGAGACGATCGTGGTGACCGCCTTGAAGGTGCGGATCCCGTCGTACATGGTGCCGCTGGTGTACGCCACCTTCCGCTCTCCGACACGCGTCACGCCCGGCACGACGGTGGCGGCCATCGCGAGGTGTTCGGCGTCGAATTCGAGGGCGACTGTATACGGTCCGCCGTCGACCGGATCCTGTCGCCTCGCCAGCCCGGCCGCCTCCTTCGCCGCGGCGCGAATGTCGGCGGCGGTCCTGGCCGGCGTACGGCACACGGCCGCGTACCGCGACACGTGGTCCTTGACGGCGACCTTCAGCGCCTCGGGGGCGTAGCCGAGGGCGTCCTCGCAGGCCACGTCGTCGCCGGTGACGAGGACGACGGGCACTCCGTACTCGGCGACGACGTGCGCGTTGAGGAGCCCCTCGCCCGCCCGTACGTCGTTCAGCCACACGCCGGTGATGGAGTTGGCGAGGTAGGTGTGGGCGAGGACGCCCTCCATGCCGGCGCCCGCGTGGTAGCCGACGAAGGCGACGCCGTCCACGTCCCCGTGCTGCACGCCCTCCACCATGGACAGCGACTTGTGCCGCCCGGTGAGCATCTCGGCCCGCTCGTCGAGCCGTTCGAGGAGGAGGTTGCGCATCGTCCAGTGGGCCTCGTTGACGAGCACCTCGTCCGCGCCGCCGTCGAAGAAGCCCAGGACGGCGGCGTTGACGTCCGAGGTGAACATCGAGCGGCACCGCTCCCACTGCGGTGTCCCCGGCAGTACGTCGGCCGGCCAGGTCACCCCGGTGGCGCCCTCCATGTCGGCGCTGATCAGGATCTTCATGCCCCGTCACGTTACGCGGGGAAGGGACGACCGGCCAGGAAGCATCCGCCCGTGCGCGAGAAAGGCCCCGCCCTCAGCCCTGGTGGATCCGGTCCACGAGGATGTCGATGACCAGCGGCATCCGCGGTCCGAAGCTCAGCAGAACCCCGTCCTCCGCTGTCACGATCCGCCGGTCCGCCCCGGCCGGTGTCTCGCGGATCCCCGGAATGTCGACCAGGCCGTCGACGCCGCCGACCGACTCGAGCCCCTCGTCCATCATCAGGATCACGTCGGGCTGGGCGGACACCAGGGCCTCACTGGTGAGCGGTGTGAACGGCTTGTCCAGGCCGGCCTCGACACCCGCGTCCACGGCACCCACCGCGTCGATCAACGAATCCGCACCCGACCCCTTCCCGCCCATGAGGTAGACGGCCGCGCTGCCCCGCATGTAGAGGAAGGCCACCTTGGGCCTGCTGCCCTGCGGCACGGCCGCCTTCGCCGCCGCGAGTTCCTTGTCGATGCGGGCGTTGAGGGCCTCGCCCGCCGCGGGGACGCCCAGCGCCTCGGCGATACGGGTGGTACGCGTTCGTCGTACGGCAAGGGTCTGGCGAAACCGTATGGAGGCACTGGACACAAGGGCACGTTCAGCGTCCAGCTCAAGGTGCGCGCGAAGGACGCGAACACCGACTGCACCAAGTCCGGCGTGACCTGCGCGGTGATCACCCGCAACGACCACACGCGCGGCGGCGACCAGAGCCAGACGGCCCGCATCCCGGTGACGTTCACCGGCAGCGGCGCGGGCGCGACGGGCGACAGCACCGCCTCTGCGACGCCCGGCGCCTCGACCGGCGCGAGCACCACGGGCGGCGGCACGACGGGCGGTTCGGGCGACACCGATGACCCGACGTCGAGCGGACCGCTGGCCGGCACCGGCTCCGCCGCGCTGACGATCGGGCTCACCTCGGCCGGTCTGGTCGCGGCCGGTACCGGCACCTGGTTCTGGGCGCGTCGGCGCCGGACGGGGCACGCGGGCGGCCCGAGCGCCGGCTGAGGCGGCACGAGAGCGCGCTCGCCGACAGCGACCCCACCTCATATCCCAGAGGGAGATGGAAGATGGTGAAAAGACCCGGCGCCGCCGCTCTGGCGAGCGGCGTCCTGCTCGCACTGCTGAGCCCGGGCATGGCGACCGCGCAGGACGGCGCGGTGTTCCCCCGTGAGGTGTCCGGAGGGTACGCGAGCTGGACCACGACCGACGCCGAACTCGCCGACCAGGGCGTCTCGTTCGACGTCGCCGAGCCCGCCGTACGCGGATCCGCTGACCGCGCCTGGTTCCCGGCCACCGGCGGCGGTGCGAACCCCGAAACGGGCGAGGCGGAGGTCGAGTTGGCCGGTACGGCCCGACTGGCCGGCGCCGCGCAGCCCCTGACGTTCGGCGGCCTGCGGCTGGAGCTGCGGGAGGGCGCGGGTGCGCTGTATGCGCGTACGGCCGTCGGAGGCGAGGCCCGTGAACTGACGCTGGCCGGGGTGACACCCGGCGACACCGCACCCGCCGTACGTACGGGCGGCGTGACCTGGACCGGGCTGCGGGCGGCCCTGACGGACGAGGGCGCCCGGCTGCTGTCGGAGTGGAGCGGGCGGCAGTTCGCGGAGGGGGACGGTCTCGGTCGTCTCGACGTGACCGTGGGAACGGGCGCCGCCGCCGACGCGCCCGAGGTCCCGGCGCGGCCGGACGAGACGCCGCAACCGTCCCCGAGCGTCATGACGCCGGAGAAACAGCGGACGGCGCCGCAGCAGGAGGCGGAGCCCTCCGCCGCGGTGGCCCACGCCGGTCTGGAGGCGGGCGGCGAACAGGAAGCCACCGGCGGTGGCTTCGAGCCCGGCGAGGTGGTGCTCGTCGCGATCGACGAGGACACCCGGTACCAGGCGGTCGCCGACGCGCAGGGCCGTGTCTTGCTGGTCTTCCCGGTGTACGCGACGGCCACTGCGGGCGCGCACACCGTCGAGCTCTACACCGTCTCCGGGGAGCGCAGGGCGCTCACGGAGTTCGAGGTCCGGCCGGCCTCGGACTGATCCGGCGTGCCGGCGGGAGCGAATTCGCACCGAGGAGCGGGCCGCACGGTCCGCTCCTCGCCATGCCCAACTCCGTTGACCTCCAGGGCACTTGAGAACTTTTTGCCTTCTGTTGACAAGCTTCGGGAAATCGTAATTAGGTTTGCCTTACCTAACCCCCCACGGGGTTCCGCAGCACCCAGAGAGGTGAAGTGCTCACCATGAGAGCCGTTCCTTCCGCCCGTACCTCGGCCCGTGCCGCCCTCGCCGTCGCCGCCTCCGCCGCCCTCACGCTGGGCCTGGCGACCTCCGCATCCGCCGCCACCTCGACGCGCACGATCGTCGACGGCAGCACCACCTACAACCTGTCGGTGACCGCCCCGAACACGGCCGCCACGGCGGGCCAGGTCATCACCGTCACCGGCTCCGGCTTCAACACCGGCCAGGGCATCTACGTCGGCCTGTGCGTGATCGACGGCGCGCCGGGCGTCAACAAGCCCACCCCGTGCCTGGGCGGCCAGGACGAGGACGGCTCCACCGGCGCCTCGCACTGGGTCAACAACACCTTCGGCGGCATGTTCGCCAACAGCTCCAAGTTCGGTACCGGCGGCACCTTCAACGTGCAGATCTACGTCAAGGCCACCCTCGACGACGGCAGCGTCTGCGGTGACGACGTCACCTGCGCGATCGTCACGCGCGCCGACCACTTCGACACCAACGACCGCAAGTACGACGTGCACGTCCCGATCACCTTCCAGTAGGCGCCCGTCGGACCGGGCCCCTCGCACCCGGGGCCCGGCTCTCGCGCGACCGGAGTGCCGGGCGCACCCGACCAGTGAGGAACCCTTCATGAAGGACGACACGACGGCCCGGGCGGCGCGCCCCTGGCTCAGACGCCCGGCGGCGCTCCTCGGCGCCGCCGCCCTGGTGGCGGCCGCGGCGACGGCCGTCACCGTCGGTTCCGCCGCGCAGGCCGCCGACACGCCGAGGACGGCGCTCGGCAAGGACGGCCAGAAGCTCACCGTCTCCGCCTCCGCCGGCCTGGACCCGGCCGGCGAGACCCTCCGCGTCACCGGCGAGGCCTACGACGACACCAAGGGCATCTACGTCGCCGTGTGCAAGGACAACGGCGACAACCGCATCCCCACCCCCTGCCTCGGCGGTGCCGACCAGGAGGGCGACAGTGGCGCCTCGAAGTGGATCATCCCTGTGGGCGCCCCGGACGAGGGCGCCGGCACGGTCGCCATCCCGTGGGGCGAGGGCGGCACCTTCGACGTCGAGCTCGAGGTCAAGGCCAAGGACGGCGGTCTCGACTGCCTCCAGGTCGCCTGCTCGGTCGTCACCCGCGTCGACCACAACGGCACCGGCGACCGCTCCCAGGACGTCCGCATCCCCCTCACCTTCCAGGGCCAGGACCCCGGCGACGGGAGCGGCGGCGGGGACGGAGTGGACGTACCGGCGGGCACGGTCAGCTATGCGAAGTCGGCCGAGTTCACCGCCGCGGGCCGGCCTCTCGACCTCCTGCTGCACCCCGACTCGGGGAAGCTGTACGTCGGTTCGGACAACATCGTCGACACCGCGGACGTGGCCGAGCAGGGTCTGTACGTCCTCGACACGAAGGACGGCAAGGTCCTCAGCCACATCGCCCAGGCCCCCGGCTCCACCGGCGCCCTGGCCGCCCGGGTGGTCCGCCAGGTCGTCGCACCGATCTCCGGAGACGGGGTCGTGTTCCAGTACCCGCTGCGCGGCATCGGCACCGCCAAGGACGGCGACCCGGCCGCGAAGGGCGTGTGGCTGACCGGCGCCACGATCACCGGCGTGGGCCAGGGCACCGACGCCTCGACCGTCCTGGTCGCGCAGGGCCCCGCCCTCTCCGAGCTGGAGATCGCCACCGGCGCGGTCAAGCGCACCCTCACCCTCGACGGCGGGGCCCTGCTCGGCGTCGACGCCGAGCACAAGGCCGCCTGGTCCGCCGGCGTCACGGGCGGGCAGCTGCGCCGCGTGGACACCGGCTCCTTCACGGCCACGGCCACGGCCGAACTCCCGGCGGCGTCCGTGTTCTTCGTCGAGCCGGACCCGGCGACCGGCAACGTCTGGGTGGGCAGCGGGGACGACGTGCTCGTCTACGACAAGGACGCCAAGTTGTTGACCACTCTGAAGGGCAACGGCAACGACCGGCCCACGGCGGCCGGCTTCGACCGGACCACCGGCGAGGCCTTCGTCCTGCGCGAGGACTACGGCAACGCCGACAACGGCTCGGACAACGTCGGCTCCCTGCAGGTCGTCGACGGCGCCACCTTCGAGCAGGCCGCCGAACCGGTCTCCCTTCCGGGCAGCCGGGCCGGCACCTTGGCGGGCATCGCCGTCGCCCCGGGCGCCACGTCCGTCTACCTCACCCACCAGGCGGAGAGCAAGGTCGTCAAGTTCGACCGCCGCGTCTCCCCCGAGGTCACCCAGTCCCCCACCGACCAGTCGGTGGCCCCGGGGGACGAGGTGACGTTCGTCGCCGCCGCCGAGGGCACCCCGGAGCCCACCGTGCGCTGGCAGGTCAGCCCGGACGGCGGCCAGACCTGGAAGGCCGTCGAGGGCGCGACGAAGAACGCGTACTCCTTCACCGCGAAGGCGGCGCAGGACGGCTACGAGTACCGCGCCGAGTTCACCAACTCGGCGGGCACGACGCGTACTTCACCCGTCACCCTCACGGTCGCCGAGGCCGGTGGCGACGGCGGCACCGACGGGGGCGACAACGGCGGCGAGGACGACGAGCCGTCCGGCACGAAGACCGTCACCGGCCCCGAGGGCCAGAAGCTCACCGTCACCCCGGTCAACAACCTCGCCACCGAGGACCAGGCCCTGAAGATCATCGGCTCCGGCTACGACGAGGACAAGGGCATCTACGTCGCCCTGTGCGTCGACAACGGCGACGGCGAGCTGCCCACGCCGTGCATCGGCGGCGTCGACATGTCCGGCGCGTCCCACTCCTCGGCGTGGATCTCCTCCAACCCGCCCGACTACGGCGAGGAGTTGGCGACCCCGTACGAGGCGGGCGGCTCCTTCGAGGTCGAGCTGACCGTGGACGCCAAGGACGAGTTCACCGACTGCTTCAAGGCCACCTGCGTGCTCGCCACCCGCGCCGACCACACCCTCTCCGGCGACCGCTCCCAGGACGTGAAGGTCCCGGTCGCCTTCCTCGGCCAGGACCCGGTGGACACCGACCCGGGCACCGGTGACACGGGCGGCTCCTCCGGTACGACGGGCGGCAGCACGGGCACCACCGGCGGCGGCACCTCCGGCTCCACGACCGGCGGCACGAGCACGACGGGCACGTCGACCACGGGCGGCAGCCTCGCCTCCACCGGCGTCACCGTGCTGTCCGTCGCCGCGCTCGCGGCGGCGCTGCTGGGCGCGGGCTGGGTGGCGTACCGCCGCGGCCGCGCGGCCAACTGACGGCAGCCTCAGGGCGATGCGCCCTCCGGTGCCACCGGCACCGGAGGGCGCATCACTGTCCGCGCGGGGTCAGCACTGTCCGCGCAGGGTCAGAGGGAGACCGCGACGGCGTTGTACGTCGTCTCGGGCGTCGGCGTCGTCGTGAAGCGCGCGTTGACCAGGTAGAGGCGGTCACCGAAGCGGGCGGCCGTGGTGGGCACGTCGAAGCGCGGGTCGGTGATCGTCTTGCGCAGGGTGGCGGTGGTGGCCTTGGCGTCGAGGTCCCAGACGCTGATCAGGTTCAGCCGGTTCTGTACGACGTACAGCGTGCGGCCGATGCGCCACAGACCGTCGCCGTTGACCACGTCCGCCTGTCCGACCAGTGTGATCTTCGTGGCGACGCCGGTCCTGACGTTCACGTTGTACAGCTCGCCCGGCGTGCTCTTGACCACGATCAGACCGCGGCCGTCGGGCGTGCCGACGATGCCGTTGGCGTTGTTGACGTCCGGCAACTGCGTCCAGTCGCCGGTGAGCGGCAGGGCCCGGATGTCGCCGGACCTGCCGCCGCGCGGGACGCCGTACAGAGCCGCGTCGCGCGAGTCGGTGAACCAGGCGCGGTCGCCGAGCAGGGTGACGTCGTTGATGAAGTGGCCGGTGGCTTCGGTGAGTTGGTGGCTGGCGAGGAGTTCGCCGGTGCGGGAGTCGTGGACCCGGGCGACGCCCGTGTTCCCGGCGACGTACAGCAGTCCGTCGTGGTCGATCTTCAGGCCGACGGAGATCAGGCCGGTGCCGCCCGCGAAGAGGACCTTGCCCTCTCCGGTGCGCAGGTCGGTGCGGTAGATCGCGCCGTTGGCACGGGAACCCAGGTAGGCGTACGGCTTGCTGCCGATGGCGATGCCCTCGGGAAGCCAGCCGTTCGGGAGCGGGAACTCCGTCGGCCAGGTGGCCTTCGGGGTCGCGCTCGCCGGACCGGCGCCGACCGTCACGGCCAGGGCGGCCAGGGCGGTGCCGCCGAGGACGGCGCGCCGGGTCGGGCGGGGGTGGGTCGGGGTCATGGTGGGGCCTCCGTGGCATGGTTTTCGTTGACAACTACGAAAACAACTACGTTGACAATGCCGTGAGTTGGCAACGTTTTTGCGACTCCCGGAGTTCCCCGTGACCCCGACCGCCACCGGTGTCACGCCGCCGGCGCCGCCACCAGCCACTTCGACGGAAGTTCGATCCGGGTGCCGTCGGGCCGGTACTCCGTGGTGACGAGCGGGAGGTCCCCGCTCGCCAGGACACTCAGCCCGGCCACGCTCAGATAGCCGGGGATCGCGTCGTCGGCGACCTCGCCGGGCGCGATGCCGTGCCGGAAGACGGGCGCCAGCTTGGGCGGCGGCCCCTCGGGGCTCTGCGCCAGGCCCATCAGGACGGGCTTGGCGGCCTCGGAGAGCTCGACGAGGAAGGCCCGGCCGCGGTCCCCGAGGAGCGCGGCGAGCCCGTCCACCAGGGGCTGCCGGTCGTCGGGGTCGGCCTGGTGGAGGACGCCCCGCATGTAGACGTTGGCGTCGCCGAGTTCCGCGTGCAGGGTCTCCGCCTCGCCCTTCCCGGCGGCGTCCAGCAGCCGGTACGTCGCCTGTCCGGCCCGGTCGGCGTCCCGGGCGTGGTCGAGGGCGGCGGCGGACAGGTCGGCGCCGAGGACGTGCGGGAAGCGGTCGGCGAGGAACCGGGTCTGGGTGCCGTTGCCGCAGCCGAGGTCGACCAACGGCAGTCCGTGGTCGGTCATGTGGGGTTCGAAGAGGGCGAGGTGGGCGCCGGCCGTCAGGATCGGTTCCGCGTCCCAGAACACGGCCCCCTGTTCGCCGGGAGCCTCACGCCAGAAGCCCTCCCAGGCCTCTCGGTACCGACTCGTCACGCTCATGACCAACTCCCCAGGGTGCGACGCCGCCCGACCCGAGTGACGGGCGAGTACGGTGTATCGCGCCCAGGTCACGCCCACAAGCGCGTGGCGCATTCCTTCACGGGTCTTTCCACCCGGGTGCGCCGTCGTGCGCCCCTTGTGCCCCAGGGGGCGGGTCAGCGCCGCGGCAGCGTCAGTTCGAACCACACGGTCTTGCCGGCCTTCGTCCGGCTGGTCCCCCACTCACGCGCGAGGGTGCTCACCACGCGCAGGCCGCGCCCGGCCTCGTCGCCCGGGCCCGCGCTCAGCAGGGTCGGCAGCTCGTGGTCGTCGTCGTCCACCTCGCACAGCAGCGTCTCGCCGCGCACCAGGCGCAGGTCGACGGGACGGTGGTGGGAGTGGCGTACGGCGTTGGTGACGAGCTCGTCGACCAGCAGCTCGGCGGTGTACGAGAGCTTCGCCAGCCCCCAGTCGTGGAGCTGTTCGCGGACCACCGCGCGGGCCCGGCCGACCTCGGCCGGGTCCAGGGGGAGCCGCCATTCGGCGACGTCGTCGGGTTCGATGCCGTTCAGGCGGGCCATCAGCAGGGCCACGTCGTCCTTGCGGCCGCCCCGCGTGTTGAGGGCCCGGATGATCGTGTCGCAGGCGTCGTCCATGGAGGCGGCCGGATGGGCGGCGGACTCGCAGAGCGTCGCCAGTCCTACGCCGATGTCCTCGCCGCGTACCTCCACCAGGCCGTCGGTGCACATCACGAGCCGGTCGCCGGGCTCCACGCGCACGCGTACCGCCTCGAAGGGCACCCCTCCGACGCCGATGGGAGCACCGGTGGGCAGGTCGAGCAGTTCGCTGCCGCCGTCCCGGGCGCGGACCACGACGGGCGGGATGTGACCGGCGTTGGCGAGGTGCAGTTCGCTCGCGATCGGGTCGTAGACGGCGTACAGGCAGGTCGCGAGGTAGGTGTCGCCGAGGCGCTGGGCGAGGTCGTCGAGGTTGCGCAGCAGCTGGGCGGGCGGCAGGTCGAGGGCGGCCATGGTCTGGACGGCCGTTCGCAACTGGCCCATCATGGCTGCCGAGTTGAGGCCGTGGCCCATGACGTCGCCGACGACCAGGGCGGTGCGGGCGCCGGGCAGTTTCACGGAGTCGAACCAGTCGCCGCCGACGCGGCCGAGGAGCGTGCCGGGCAGATAGCGGGTGGCGATGTCGCAGCCCGCCATGCGCGGCGGGATGTGCGGCAGCATGCTGTCCTGGAGGGTCTCGGCGACGCTCTCCTGGTAGGTGTACATGCGCGCGTTGTCGAGCACCAGGCCCGCGCGGGCGGCGAGTTCGGCGCCGGTGACCCGGTCCATGTCGTTGAACTCGATGCGCTCGGGGTGCCGCAGCAGGATCATGAAGCCGAGGACCACGTTGCGTGCCTTGAGGGGCACGATCAGCATGGAGCGGCCCGTGATGAGGGGCCGGATGTCCCGCTTCTCGAACTGCGAGGCGATGGCGTGGCCCATCTGCTCGCTGATGCGCGGCACGAGGACGGGTTCGCCGCTGGTCATGCACTGGAAGAACGGCGTGTGCGCGGGGAACGGCATGGCCTCGCCGACCGGCACGACGTCGTCCCAGCGGCCGGGTTCGTCGGTGTGCTCCAGGGCGACCCGGTGCCACATGGTCGTCGTGTCCGGAACCCCCTCGGAGAACTCCTCGCCGGCGACGACCTGTTCGCGCAGATAGGTGCCGGCGACATCGGTGAAGCGGGGTACGACGGCCTTGCTGACCTCGATGATGGTCTTGGCCAGGTCGAGCGAGGTGCCGATACGGCCGCTGACCTCGTTCAGGAACTCCAGACGCTCGCGTACGGCGGCGTACTCGAGGTCCTCGCTCTCCTCGGCGACGTCCTGCGGGACGGGCCGTCCCTCGGCCAGGGCGCGGGCCGCGCGCTCGCGGCGGGCCTTGCGCTCGGTGCGCCGGGGCACGCCCCAGTCGGGGGTGACGGGAACCCGGTCGTTCTGGCTGAACTCCAGGACGGGGTAGCCCAGTTCGAGGACCTGCGCGACGATGCGGGCGCCCTCGTCGACGCTCATGCTGGGCAGGATCTCGGGGAGCCTGCGGGCCAGGTCGTCGGCGCCCGGGAAGTCGGTGTGCAGGGCGAAGCCGGGCGCGATCCGCTCGAACGCCACGTCCTCGTCGGGGTCGTCCTGCCGCAGTCCGCCCGCGTCGGCGGCGAGGACCAGCAGGCGCTCACGTCCGGGGCCGACCAGCGGGTAGGCCCACCACAGCACGTCGGCCCGGTCGTGTTCCGCGACGGTGAGGCGGGCGCGGCCCGCGGCCGGGTAGGACAGCCTGCCGTCGAGGGAGGTCTCGAGGTCGGGGCCGAGTCCGTCGTAGGCCGCGTGTGCCCAGTAGGGCGCGACCTCGTCGTCCTCCGGCAGCGCTCCGGAGACGGGCAGCAGGTCGACCGCGGACCGGCCGATCGCCTCTTCCTTGGCGGCGCCGAAGAGGCGGCGCGCACCCGTGCTCCAGTGGGAGACCAGGCCGTCGCGGTCCACGACGACCACGGCCAGCGGGATGCGGCCGGGCGCGGCGTGCTCCGCCGCGCCGTTCCCAGCTCCGGGGCTGGGAGGTGCGTCCCTCTCGGTGCCACGGTCCATGGCCCAGGCCCTCTCTCCCCACGGCTCCGCGAGATCTGTGCCGCCTTCACCACGGTACGGCGCCGGTCGGTCACGATGTGCGGCAATCCGGGAATTGATGCCGTGGGATCACACCGGCGCACGCCCCCGCGCGCCCCTGCTGAGCTGGGCGAACGACCCGAGGAGGTCAAGTTACTGACAGGTTTTCAGTTCTCGTGTGCCAGCTGCAGATCGCGTTCCGTGCGTCCCCCGCCGGTCACCTGGAGCACGGTGGCGACCGGCGGGTAACCCGCGGCGATGACGGTGTACTCGCCGCTGGACAGGTCGACGAACCCGAACGTCCCGTCCGGGCCGGTGGTGAGGGTGTCCACGACGTTGCCGGCCGCGTCCAGCAGCGTCACGCGCGCGTCCTCGACGGGTCGTCCGCCGCCGGCCCGCACGGTGCCGCGCAACGCGGCTCCGCCGGCGAGTTCGACGTCCTGGCGGATCTCCCGGGACGCCCGGACGGTGACGGGGACCGCGGCCGGCCGGAAGCCGGGTGCACCGGCGGCGAGGGTGTACTCGCCGGCCACCAGCTCGGTGACGACATAGCCGCCCTGAGGTCCGCTGCGGGTGGTGGCGACGACCTCGCCGTGCGCGTCGGTGAGGGTGACGATGGCGTTCCGGACGGTGGTTCCGTCCGCGGTGACCACGCTCCCGGCGAGGCGTCCGGTGCCGCCGAGGACGATGTCCAGCTCGACGGGGTGCTCCCCGACGGTCACGGAGACGGCCTGCGGCTGGTGGCCGCCCGCCGCGGCGATCAGGACGTACGCCCCCGAGCCCGGCGTCGGCAGCGCGTACCGCCCGTCCTCGCCGCTGGTGCCCCGACCGATCTGCTGTCCCGTGACGTCGATCAGGGTGAGCGCCGCACGGGGCACGACCGTCCCGTCGGGGTGCCGCACCGCGCCGCACACCGGGTTCTGGGAGGCGTACGGCGAACGCGCCGGTGGGACCGGGGCGTTGACGGACGCGGTCTCCGGCTCCGCGGTGGGGGCGTCGTAGGACACCAGTGGTTTCTCCTTGAGGAAGCAGGCGATGAGCAGGCCGAGGACGAGGACCGGCACCAGGTAGAGGAAGATCCGCGGCATGGCGTCGGCGTACGCCCGGATGTAGCCGTCGCGCAGTGCCGGGGGCAGGGCGTGGACGAGCTGCGGGGTGATGGCCTCGGGGTCGGGGAGCCGGGCACCCGCGCGCGCGGGAAGGCGTTCTTCGAGCGAGTCGGTGAGCCGGTCGGCGAAGAGGGTGCCGAAGACCGCGGCGCCGACGCTGCCGCCGATCTGCCGGAAGTAGTTGTTGGCGCTGGTGGCGGCGCCGAGGTCGGCGGGGCGCACGGAGTTCTGCACGGCGAGGATCAGGACCGGCATCACCATGCCGATGCCGGCGCCGAGGACGGCCATCCAGATGCTGTAGTGCAGCCGGGGCGTGTCGGCTTCGAGGCGGGACAGGAGCCACATGCCGATGACGGACAGCAGCCCGCCGATGACGGCGTGGATCTTGTAGTGACCGGTGTGGCTGATGAGCTGCCCGGAGATGATCGAGGCACCGACGATGCCGCCCATCATCGGCAGCATCAGGAGGCCCGACTCGGTGGCGGAGGCCCCGTCGACCATCTGCAGGAACGTCGGCAGATAGCTGGCGGCGCCGAACAGGGCGACGCCGGTCACGAGGCCCACCAGGCCGGTGACGTTGAAGACGGAGTCCCTGAACAGCCGGAGCGGGATGAGGGGTTCGGCCGCGAAGTGTTCGGCGACGAGGAAGAGGACACAGGCGGCCACCGCGCCGGCGCCGAGTCCGAGGACGACCCGAGAGTCCCAGGCGTACTCGGTGCCGCCCCAACTGGTCAGCAGCACCAGGCAGGTGGAGGCGGCGGCGAGGAGCAGCGCGCCGAGGATGTCGAGCCGGGGCCTGGCGGTCGGTTTCGGCAGTTTCAGCACGAGGGCGACGACGGCGAGGGTGACCAGGCCGAAGGGGACGTTGAAGTAGAAGCACCAGCGCCAGGAGAGGTGGTCCGTGAAGTAGCCGCCCAGCAGGGGCCCGGCGACGGAGGCGAGACCGAAGGCGGCGCCGATGAGGCCCATGTGGCGGCCGCGCTCCCGGGCCGGCACGATGTCCGCGATGATCGCCTGCACGCCGATCATGAGGCCGCCCGCGCCGACGCCCTGGACCGCGCGGAAGGCGATCAGCTGGTCCATGGTCTGGGCCCGGCCGGCGAGTGCGGATCCCACGACGAAGACGACGATGGCGAACTGGAAGACGCCCTTGCGGCCGTAGAGGTCGCCGAGCTTGCCGTAGACCGGCAGTCCGACGGTGGCGGTGAGCAGGTAGGCGGTGATCGCCCAGGACATCTTGTCCAGGCCGTGCAGTTCGCCGGCGATCTTGGGCAGCGCGGTGGCGACGATCATCTGCTCCAGCGCCGCCAGCAGCAGCGCGAGCAGCAGCCCGAGGAACACCAACCGGATCTGGCGCGGGCTCAGTCCGGTCTCGGCGGCCGTCCCCCTGGGCAGTTGGTCCGGCGGTGGTGACGCGGCCGGTTCGTCCTTCACCAGAGTGGTCCCGCCCACGTACCGCTCCCCTCGTCGCGCTGCCGCACAATTCCCGCGTAAAGCGACAACTGCAGGCAAGCGCGACGAGTTACGGCGTATCGCCGGGGCATCCGGAGATCCACTCGAACCGGTGAGGGGACCAACGGCCCGTCACGAGCGGCTCGTTGGGGCTACTTCGCGACCTCGGCGGCGAGCTTGTCGAGCACGGCGTCGTAGATCCGGCCGAGGCCCTTGGGCGCGAAGGTCTTCTCGAAGAAGCCGCCGATGCCGCCGGCGCCCTGCCAGGTGGTGGTGACGACGACCCGGGACTCGCCCTCGCCGGCCGGGGTGACCCGCCAGGTGGTGACCATCGAGGAGTTGCGGTCCTTCTCGACGAGTTCGCCGTCGGTGGGCTCGGTGACCTCCAGGAGGCAGTCGCGCACGCGCTTGCTGGTGGCCTGGAGCTTCCAGTGGACGAGGGTGCCCTCGCCGTCGCCGCCCTCGCGCACCTCGTACTCACTGAAGTGCTCGGGCAGCAGCTTCGCGCGCGTGCCGGTGTAGTCGGCGAGGGCGTCGAACACCTTCTCCGCGTCCGCCGCGACGATCCGCTCAGTAGTGGCCTCGACCTGCGCCATTGACTTCCTCCAGGACCTCAAGTTCTCGGGGTTGGGGCAAGCCAACCACCCCGGGTCCCGGGCGCCCAAATCGGGGGGGCCGCAAGCGATCGGGCGGCGGTCGACGGGTGATCGAACAGGCCGGTCGCACGATCAAGGGAACATGTGTTCTATTCTGGGGGCAGTGCTACCGAGGAGGCCTCATGCGCTGGGAGAACCTCACCGAGTCCGGCGAACACAGCCGGGCCGACGCCGCGCTGTTCGGCGCGGACGCGGTGACCACCCGTACCTTCGACACGCCCGAGTTCCGCGGGATCACCTTCCACGAGGTCCGGGCCCGCTCGATCATCAACCGGGTGCCGGGCGCCTCCCGCATGCCGTTCGAGTGGACCGTCAACCCCTATCGGGGCTGCACGCACGCGTGCGTGTACTGCTTCGCCCGCAAGACGCACAGCTACCTGGACCTCGACACGGGGATCGACTTCGACTCCCAGATCGTGGTCAAGGTGAACGCGCCGGAGCTGCTGCGGCACCAGCTCGGCTCGCGCCGCTGGCAGGGCGAGCACATCGCGATGGGCACCAACGTCGACTGCTACCAGCGCGCCGAGGGCCGCTACCGGCTGATGCCGGGCATCATCGCCGCCCTGCGCGACCACGCGAACCCCTTCTCGATCCTGACCAAGGGCACGCTGATCCTGCGCGACCTCGACCTGCTGACGCAGGCCGCCGAGGTGACGGACGTCGGCATCTCGGTCTCGGTCGGCTTCACCGACGCCGAGCTGTGGCGCACCGTGGAGCCGGGCACACCGGCGCCGGAGCGGCGCCTGGAGGTCGTACGGACCCTGGCCGAGCACGGCATCGGATGCGGTGTCCTGATGGCGCCGGTCATCCCGTTCCTGAGCGACCACCCGGCCCAACTCCGGGACACCGTACGGTCGATCGCCGCCTCCGGCGCCACCTCGGTCACCCCGCTGGTGCTGCATCTGCGGCCCGGTGCCCGGGAGTGGTTCATGGCCTGGCTCGGCCACCATCACCCGCATCTGGTCGGCCGTTACGAGCGGCTGTACGCGGACGGCTCCTACGCCCCGAAGTGGTACCAGCGCCGGATCACCCGTCAGGTCCACGATCTGGCCCAGGAGTACGGCATCGGTCCCACGCGCGCGGGGATGCCGCGGCGGATCCGCGAGCCGGAGCCCGACCGACCCGATCTGACCGAACCGACCCAACTCTCGCTTATCTGAGAGCATCCGAGCGCAACTCTCGACCCAATTGGGTCAAGTATTGGCAGAACGCGCTCTTCCGGGAGTGCTTTCCGGGACGATGCGGCGAGGACCGTGACCCTCGCGGTCCGAAACCCTCCGTCCTGGGAGGACTCCATGAGAAAACGCGCAGCCGCGCTGTGCGGTGCCGCCGTCGTCGTGGCCGGGACCTTCACGGCCGTCCCCGCCGGCGCCAGCACCCCACAGACCGCGGAAACCCAACAGGCCGCGAAACTCACCTGGAAGAAATGCGGCACCGCCGACTATCCGACGCTCCAGTGCGCGTCCCTCAAGGTCCCACTCGATCACGCGAACCCGTACGGGCAGCGGATCACGCTCGCGCTGTCCCGCGTCCCGCACACCGCGAAGAAGTACCAGGGCCCGCTACTGGTCAACCCCGGCGGCCCCGGCGGCAGCGGTCTGACGCTCGCCGGCTTCGTCGCCTCCTCGCTGCCCAAGGCGGTCGCGGCCCAGTACGACGTCATCGGCTTCGACCCGCGCGGAGTGGGCGCGAGCAAGCCCGCCCTCGACTGCAAGCCGGGCTACTTCAACCCGGTGCGCCCGGACTCCGTGCCGAGCACCCCTGCGATCGAGAAGGCCAACCTCTCCCGCGCCAAGTCCTTCGCCGCCGCCTGCGGCAAGAAGTACGCGAGCGTGCTGCCGTACATCGACACGGTCAGCGCCGTGCGGGACATGGACTCGATCCGTAAGGCGCTGGGCGCCAAGAAGATCAACTACTTCGGTTACTCGTACGGCACCTACCTCGGCGCGGTCTACGGCAAGCTCTACCCGGACCGTGTGCGGCGCCTGGTCCTGGACTCGATCGTCGACCCCACCGGCGTGTGGTACGACGACAACCTCGCCCAGGACTACGCCTTCAACGACCGCCACCGCGCCTTCATGGCCTGGGTCGCCAAGTACGACGCCACGTACAAGCTGGGCACCGATCCGGAGAAGATCGAGGCCACGTGGTACGCGATGCGGGCCGCGCTCGCGAAGAAGCCGGCCGGTGGGACGGTGGGCGCCTCCGAGCTGGAGGACACCTTCCTGCCCGGCGGCTACTACAACGGCTACTGGCCCTATCTCGCCGAGGCGTTCGCGGCGTACGTGAACGACAAGAACGCCGAGCCGCTGGTCGAGGCATACGAGAACTTCGCCGCCGTCGACGCGTCCGGGGACAACGGCTACAGCATCTACACCTCGGTGCAGTGCCGTGACGCCTCCTGGCCGCGCGACTGGAACCAGTGGCGGAAGGACAACTGGGCGGTGTACGAGAAGGCGCCGTTCATGACCTGGAGTAACGCCTGGTACAACGCGCCGTGCGCGTTCTGGCCGACGGACTCGCTGCAGCCGGTGAACGTGGCCAACGGCAAGCTGCCGCCGGCGCTGCTCTTCCAGGCGACGGACGACGCGGCGACCCCGTACCAGGGCGGCGCGACGGTCCATCACATGCTCGCCCGCTCCAGTCTGGTGGTCGAGGAGGGCGGCGGGAACCACGGCATCTCGCTGAGCGGGAACGCCTGCCTGGACAAGTACCTGGCGGCGTATCTGACCGACGGCACGGTGCCGCGCGGCGGCGGCGAGGCCGACGCGGTGTGCCAGGCACTGCCGGATCCCGAGCCGCTGGCCTCCAAGGCGGCGTCGACGTCCTCGCGCGGCTCGACACTGCACGGTCTGCTCGGCTTCCGCGGCTGAGCACGGCCTGACGCCCCGTCGGGGGCGACGCCGTCGGAGGCGTTGTCAGACCCATGGTCCACCATGGACGCATGAGTGAGCTGACGAGGATTCCCGCCCCCGACGGAGTCGCCCCCTCCGCCCAGTACAGCCACGTCGTCCTGGGCACGGGCCGCTTCGTGGCCGTCTCGGGCCAGCTCGCCCTGGACGAGGACGGCAGGCTCGTCGGCGAGGGCGACCCCGCGGCCCAGGCCCGACAGGTCTTCGAGAACCTGCGGCGCTGCCTGGCCGCCGCGGGCACGACCTTCGACGACGTCGTCAAGCTCACCTACTTCGTCACGGACATGGCCCACCTGCCCGCCATCCGCGAGGCCCGCGCGGCCCACATACCCGACGACCGCCTGCCGGCCTCGTCCGCGGTGCAGGTCGCCTCGCTGGTCCGGCCCGAGTTCCTGATGGAGGTCGAGGCGTTCGCGGTGATCGGCGCGTGACGGACGTACGGGTGCGGGAGATGAGGCTCGCCGACTGCGACCGCGTCTCCGAGATCCGCGTCCGAGGCTGGCAGAGCGCCTACCAAGGGCTCATGCCGCAGTCGTTCCTCGACGCCCTCAGCGTGCCGAAGGACGCCGAGTGGCGACGCGCCCATTTCTCCGCGCGGGCGGAGCAGGGTGTGGTGAACCTGGTCGCCGAGCAGGGCGGCGAGATCGTCGGCTGGGCGGCGTACGGCCCGTACCGCGACGGCGAAGTGCGCACCGAGGAAGCCGAGTTGTACGCCATCTACGTGGATCCGGACAGGTACGGCGGCGGCGTCGGACACGCCCTGCTCCAGGAGTCGCTCCAGCGGTGCGAGGCCGCCGGACACGACAGCGTCCTCCTGTGGGTCCTCAAGGGGAACGCCCGCGCGCGGCGGTTCTACGAGCGGGCGGGTTTCCGCGCCGACGGCATGGAGGAGCCCTTCGAGGTGGAGGGCGTCGCCGTGCCCGAGGTGCGGTACGCGAAGAAGCTGTCCCACTGACACCTCACCGCTGTCTCGGGATCCGCGCCAGCGCCTGCACCGCCGCCTCCGCGAGCACCGGATGCGCGAGGGCCTCGTTCAGGACCGGTCTCGCCCGGGTGTCGCCGAGCGTGCCGAGCCCCTCCACACAGGCGAGGGCCACGCGCCGGTACGGGTCGTGCGGGCGCAGCCGTCTCCCCAGAGTGGTGATCAGTGCCGGTACGGCCTCGGGGGCGCGCAGCCGCACCAGGAGCCGGACGGGGTGCAGGGCGTAGGCGACACGGAGCTCGTTGGTCGCGAGGGCGGCGGCCGCGCGGGCGGTGCGCGGGTCGCCGAGGCGGGCCAGGGCGTGGGCGGCGGAGGCGCAGCGCTGCGGGTCGCGGTGGTTCAGCAGCAGGACGAGGGATTCGAAGGCACGCCGGTCGCCCGCGAGGCCGAGCCGGAACGCGGCCAGTTCCCTGGCCCACAGCGGCTGTCCGGGCTCGGTCAGCACGGCCGCCAGTTCGTCGACGTCCTCGGTCGCCACGAGGCGGCCGTAGAGCGGTGTCTCCCCCGACTCCTGCCGTAAGCGTTCCGTGAGTGATCGCAACTCTTCGTCCATGAACCCGAGATTAGGGGGTGGCCGGGGGCCCGGGAGCTACATCACAAACTCGAGGGCTGGCGCGCTCGTTACTCACGGGTTAAGCTCAGACGAGCGAGTTACCCACTCGTGGATCTGCTCGTGGTGGCCTGGTGACGCAGCCGCCGCGATGAGAGTCCCTCCCACGCCTTTAAGGCAGTGGGGGAAGTCGGTTCGGTACTTCGTGTACCCGAGTAGGACCCGGCCCCGGGACAGGGCCGGTCGGTTCAGCCGTTTCGGGGCGTGTGCACGCCCTTCCTGACGGCACCGGGCGTGTGCGCTTGCAGCCCGGCAACAACACCCGCACTCCTCTTCGCACCCCGGTGCGCCCGTGGTTCGGCCCCCTTTCGGGTCTTCCCCGGCGCACCCGGGCGCGCTCCCAGTCGTCACCTCATTCCTGGAGTCCGCGATGGCCGCTCCCCTGTCCGACACCCCTCTGTCCCCGTTCAAGACCGTCGCCGTCGTCGGCCTCGGCACGATGGGCACCGGCATCGCCGAGGTGCTCGCCAAAGCCGGCCGCGAGGTCGTCGGCATCGACATCAGCGAGGCCGCCGCCGCCCGGTCGGTCGCCGCCCTGGAGGCCGCGACGGCCCACGCCGTGGAGCGCGGCCGGCTGACCGAGCAGGAGCGCGCCGACCTGCTCGCCCGCGTCCGCACCTCCACCGATCTGCGGACCGCGGCCGACGCCGACCTGGTCATCGAGGTGGCTCCGGAGTCGTACGAGATCAAGCAGCAGATCTTCCGGGAACTCGACGGGATCGTGCGGCCCCGGACGATCCTGGCGACCGGCACCAACGCCCTGTCCGTCACCCGGCTCGCCGCCGACTCGGCCCGCCCCGAGCGCGTGCTGGGTCTGCACTTCTTCAACCCGGCGCCGGCCATGCGGCTGGTCGAGGTCGTCTCCTCGGTGCTGACCGCACCCCAGGCGGTCGCAGCCGTCACCGACCTCGCCATCGAGCTGGGCAAGGAGCCCGTCGCGGTCGGCGACCGGCCCGGATTCGTCGCCGACGGGCTGCTGTTCGGCTACCTCAACCAGGCGGCCGCGATGTACGAGGCGAAGTACGCCTCCCGCGAGGACATCGACGCCGCGATGCGGCTCGGCTGCGGGCTGCCCATGGGCCCGCTCGCCCTGCTCGACCTGATCGGCGTCGACACCGCGCGGACGGTCCTGGAGGCCATGTACGCCGAGTCCCGCGACCGGCTGCACGCCCCCGCGCCGATCCTCAAGCAGCTCAGCGCGGCGGGCCTGACCGGCCGCAAGTCGGGCCGCGGCTTCTACACGTACGAGGCGCCGGGCAGCGCGACGGTCGTGCCGGACGCCCTGACACCGCTCTCCGGTGACCTCGACGTCCCCGGCCGTCCGGTCCGCTCCGTCGGCGTCGCGGGCTCGGGCACCATGGCGTCCGGCATCGCCGAGGTGTTCGCCAAGGCGGGGTACGAGGTCGTGCTCGCCGCCCGCAGCGAGGAGAAGGCACAGACCGCCAAGTCCCGTATCGGCAAGTCGCTTTCACGCTCCGTCGACAAGGGGCGGATGACCGCCGAGGCCGCCGCGCAGACCCTGGACCGGATCACTCCGGCGGGGTCGTACGACGCCTTCGCCGACGTCGATCTGGCCGTGGAGGCCGTCGCCGAGGACCTGGAGGTCAAGCAGCAGCTGTTCGCGACGCTGGACAAGGTCTGCAAGCCGGGCGCGGTCCTGGCCACCACGACCTCGTCGCTGCCCGTCGTCGCCTGCGCCCGCGCCACCGCGCGTCCGCAGGACGTGATCGGCATGCACTTCTTCAACCCGGCGCCGGCGATGAAGCTGGTCGAGGTCGTCCGTACGGTGTTGACGGCCGAGGACGTCCACTCGACGGTTCGCGAGGTCTGCGTCAAGATCAAGAAGCATGCGGTCGACTGTGGAGACCGTGCGGGCTTCATCGTGAACGCGCTGCTCTTCCCGTACCTCAACAACGCGATCAAGATGGTGCAGGAACACTATGCATCCCTTGACGACATCGACGCGGCGATGAAGCTGGGCGGCGGTTACCCGATGGGCCCGTTCGAGCTCCTGGACGTCGTCGGGCTCGATGTCTCCCTGGCCATCGAGAAGGTCCTGCACCGCGAGTTCCGCGACCCGGGCCTGGCCCCGGCCCCGCTCCTGGAGCACCTGGTGGCCGCGGGCTGCCTCGGCCGCAAGACGGGCCGCGGCTTCCGCGAATATGCCCGCCGCTGAGCGTCCCGGCGACTGGTTCGCGGGGGACGCGGACTGGGGCGGGCTGCTCGACCCGGGCGGGTTCGAGCCGCCCGGTCCGCGCGGCTCGCCTCCACCCGCCCGGCCCGCCGCTCCCCCGCCCGCACCGGGCGGGGGACCCCGGGGACATGCGCACCGAGCTGCGCACATGCAGTACGTTCGGGGCATGTCCCAGCCCGCCAAGTCCTCACGTACACCAGCCACGTCCGACGCACCGGAGAGTGCCGCGGGCAGTCGCGCCGCCGCCCAGCGGCTCAAGATGCGCCGTGAACTGGCGGCCGCGGCGATGGAGCTGTTCGCGACCAAGGGGTACGAGGCAACCACCGTCGACGAGATCGCGGCCGCGGCCGGGGTCGCGCGCCGCACCTTCTTCCGGCACTTCCGGTCCAAGGAGGAGGCGATCTTCCCCGACCACGACGACACGTTGATCCGGGCGGAGGCGGTCCTCAACGCCGCCCCCGCGCACGAGCACCCGCTCGACACGGTGTGCCGCGGCATCAAGGAAGTCATGCGGATGTACGCGGCCCGGCCGGAGATCTCGGTCGCCCGCTACAAGCTCACGCGCGAGGTGCCCACCCTGCGCGAGGCGGAGATCGCGTCGGTGGCCCGCTACGAGCGCCTGTTCACCCGGTACCTGCTCGGTCACTTCGACGAGCACGCACACGACGACGACGCCAACGACGACCCGCTGCTCGCCGAGGTCGCCGCGTCCGCCGTGGTCACCGCCCACAACCACGTCCTGCGGCGCTGGCTCAGGGCCGGCGGGCAGGGGGACGTCGAGGCGCAGCTGGACCACGCCTTCGGGATCGTGCAGAAGACGTTCGGGTCGGGCATGGGGGCCGGGCGCACCACGGCGCCGAAGCGGTCCGCCGCGACGGTCTCCACGCATGGCGAGGTGCTGGTGACGGTCGCCCGCACCGACGCCCCGCTCGACCAGGTCATGCGGACCATCGAAGAGGCGCTCAGGGACCGCTGAGCCCTCCGCACCGCTGTGACGACGGCCACCCCTCGGGGTGGCCGTTTTGGCATGTCCGGGGAGCTTTTCAGGCACCTTTCAGACCCCGTTCGATCGATCATCGCTCATTTGTTACGTAAAGATTTCGCGTGAGCGCAATCTCTGGCACTCAGTGCCTTGCGGGGTGACACGCGGTGTCATACGTTGGAGATGTCCGGGCGGCCGGCGTGCAGAGACCTTTCGTACGCCGGCTGTCCCAGCAAACCAACGGTCTGCCCGCCCGGACGCCTGCGTCACAGGCAACCTCCCGCGCCACAAAGCGCTGCCGAACATCACCACCGCCGAACCGACGGCACTTCCCCAACCCTCAGCAGCACCGACGTAACCCTCAGCGTCTCCCTCAAGACGCCATTCGCCGGAGGCAAACCGTGACCGTGAAGGACATCCTGGACGCGATCCAGTCGCCGGACTCGACACCGGCCGACTTCGCCGCCATGCCGCTCCCCGAGTCGTACCGTGCGATCACCGTGCACAAGGACGAGACGGAGATGTTCGCGGGCATGCAGACCCGCGAGAAGGACCCGCGCAAGTCCCTGCACCTGGACGAGGTGCCGCTGCCCGAGCTCGGCCCGGGCGAGGCCCTGGTGGCCGTCATGGCCTCCTCGGTCAACTACAACTCGGTGTGGACCTCGATCTTCGAGCCGCTGTCGACCTTCGGCTTCCTGGAGCGCTACGGCAAGGTCAGCGAGCTCACCAAGCGCCACGACCTGCCGTACCACATCATCGGCTCCGACCTCGCGGGCGTCGTCCTGCGCACCGGCCCCGGCGTCAACGCCTGGAAGCCCGGCGACGAGGTCGTCGCGCACTGTCTGTCCGTCGAGCTGGAGTCCTCGGACGGCCACAACGACACGATGCTCGACCCCGAGCAGCGCATCTGGGGCTTCGAGACCAACTTCGGCGGCCTCGCCGAGATCGCCCTGGTCAAGTCCAACCAGCTGATGCCGAAGCCGGACCACCTCAGCTGGGAGGAGGCCGCCGCTCCCGGTCTGGTCAACTCCACCGCCTACCGCCAGCTGGTCTCCCGCAACGGCGCCGGTATGAAGCAGGGCGACAACGTGCTCATCTGGGGCGCGAGCGGCGGACTCGGCTCGTACGCCACGCAGTTCGCGCTGGCCGGCGGCGCCAACCCCATCTGTGTCGTCAGCAGCGAACAGAAGGCGGACATCTGCCGGGCCATGGGCGCCGAGGCGATCATCGACCGCACCGCCGAGGACTACAAGTTCTGGAAGGACGAGCACCACCAGGACCCGCGCGAGTGGAAGCGCTTCGGCAAGCGCATCCGTGAACTCACCGGCGGCGAGGACGTCGACATCGTCTTCGAGCACCCGGGCCGCGAGACCTTCGGCGCGAGCGTGTACGTCACCCGCAAGGGCGGCACGATCGTCACCTGCGCCTCGACCTCCGGGTACAACCACGAGTACGACAACCGCTACCTGTGGATGTCCCTGAAGCGGATCATCGGCTCGCACTTCGCCAACTACCGCGAGGCCTGGGAGGCCAACCGGCTCATCGCGAAGGGCAAGATCCACCCGACCCTGTCCAAGGTGTACTCCATGGAGGAGACCGGACAGGCCGCCTACGACGTGCACCGCAACCTCCACCAGGGCAAGGTCGGCGTGCTGTGCCTGGCGCCCGAGGAGGGTCTCGGCGTGCGCGACGCGGAGAAGCGCGCGAAGCACGTCGATGCCATCAACCGCTTCCGGAACATCTGAGGTCACAGGATGACTGAGCGTCAGAAGGACCGGCCGTGGTTGATGCGGACCTACGCCGGTCACTCCACGGCCGAGGCGTCCAACGAGCTGTACCGGCGCAACCTCGCCAAGGGGCAGACGGGTCTGTCGGTGGCGTTCGACCTGCCGACGCAGACCGGCTACGACTCCGACCACATCCTCGCCCGCGGCGAGGTGGGCCGGGTCGGCGTGCCGATCGCGCACCTCGGTGACATGCGCCGGCTGTTCCAGGACATCCCCCTGGAGCAGATGAACACCTCGATGACCATCAACGCCACCGCCATGTGGCTGCTGGCGCTCTACCAGGTCGTCGCGGAGGAGCAGGGTGCCGACGTCACCAAGCTCCAGGGGACGACCCAGAACGACATCGTCAAGGAGTACCTGTCGCGGGGCACGCACGTGTTCCCGCCGGTGCCCTCGCTCCGCCTGACGACCGACATGATCGCGTACACGGTCTCCCACCTCCCGAAGTGGAACCCGATCAACATCTGCAGCTACCACCTGCAGGAGGCGGGCGCCACGCCGGTCCAGGAGATCGCGTACGCGATGTCGACGGCCATCGCGGTGCTGGACGCCGTCCGGGACTCCGGGCAGGTGCCGCAGGAACGCATGGGCGACGTCGTCGGCCGTATCTCCTTCTTCGTGAACGCGGGCGTCCGCTTCGTCGAGGAGATGTGCAAGATGCGCGCCTTCGGCCGCATCTGGGACCAGGTCACCCGCGAGCGCTACGGCATCCAGGACCCCAAGCACCGGCGCTTCCGCTACGGCGTCCAGGTCAACTCCCTCGGCCTGACCGAGGCGCAGCCGGAGAACAACGTCCAGCGGATCGTCCTGGAGATGCTGGCCGTGACCCTCTCCAAGGACGCACGCGCGCGTGCCGTACAACTGCCCGCCTGGAACGAGGCGCTCGGCCTGCCCCGCCCCTGGGACCAGCAGTGGTCGCTGCGTATGCAACAGGTGCTGGCGTACGAGAGCGACCTGCTGGAGTACGCCGACATCTTCGAGGGCTCGAAGGTGATCGAGGCCAAGGTGGGCGAGCTGGTCGAGGAATCGCTCACCGAGATGGAACGGATCGAGGAGATGGGCGGCGCGATGGCCGCCGTCGAGTCCGGCTACCTCAAGTCGCAGCTGGTCGCCTCGCACGCCGAGCGGCGGGCTCGTATCGAATCCGGTCAAGAGAAGATCGTGGGCGTCAACGTCTTCGAGACGACAGAACCGAATCCCCTGACGGCCGACCTCGACACGGCCATCCAGACGGTCGACCCCGCCGTCGAGGCCCGGGTCATCGCCTCCCTCCAGCACTGGCGTGACACCCGCTACCAGCCGCCGTTCAACCACCCGCGCCCCTGCAAGGCGCTGGAGAAGCTGAAGGAGGCCGCCAAGGGCACCGCCAACCTCATGGAGGCCACCCTGGAGTGCGCCCGCGCCGGCGTCACGACCGGCGAGTGGGCGGGGGCGCTGCGGGAGGTGTTCGGCGAGTTCCGGGCGCCGACCGGGGTCTCCTCCGCGCCGGTCGCCGTGGCTGCCGAGGAGGGCAGCGCAATGGCCGACGTGCGCCGCAAGGTGAACCTGACGGCGGCCGACCTCGGTGTCGGCAAGCTCCGCTTCCTGGTCGGCAAGCCCGGCCTGGACGGGCACTCCAACGGCGCCGAGCAGATCGCCGTGCGGGCCCGGGACGCCGGGTTCGAGGTGGTCTACCAGGGCATCCGGCTGACGCCCGAACAGATCGTGGACGCGGCGATCGCGGAGGACGTGCACGCGGTGGGCCTCTCGATCCTCTCCGGATCGCACGCCCAACTGGTGCCGGACGTGCTCGATCGGCTCCGTGTGGCCGGTGCCACAGATATACCGGTGATCGCCGGTGGCATCATCCCCCATGGTGACGCCGAGCAGCTCAGGGCCGCCGGAGTGGCCGCGGTCTTCACCCCGAAGGACTTCGACATCACCGGAATCATCGGCCGCATCGTCGACGAGATCCGCAAAGCGAACAAGCTCGACCCCCTGGAGGTCCCCGCATGACCGTCAACCGTCTTCGCCCGCGGCGCTCCTGTCTCGCCGTGCCGGGAAGCAATCCCCGCTTCCTGGAGAAGGCGCAGGGCCTCCCCGCGGACCAGGTCTTCCTGGACCTGGAGGACGCGTGCGCGCCACTCGCCAAGCCCGAGGCGCGGCACACCATCGTCAAGTTCCTCAACGAGGGTGACTGGACGGGCAAGACGAGGGTCGTGCGGGTCAACGACTGGACGACCGAGTGGACGTATCGAGATGTCGTCACGGTCGTCGAGGGTGCCGGCCCGAACCTTGACTGCATCATGCTGCCGAAGGTGCAGACCGCCCAGCAGGTCGTCGCCCTCGACCTCCTGCTGACGCAGATCGAGAAGACGATGGGCTTCGAGGTCGGGAAGATCGGCATCGAGGCGCAGATCGAGAACGCCCAGGGCCTCAACAACGTCAACGAGATCGCGCAGGCCTCCCCGCGCGTCGAGACGATCATCTTCGGCCCGGCCGACTTCATGGCGTCGATCAACATGAAGTCGCTGGTCGTGGGCGAGCAGCCGCCCGGCTACCCGGCGGACGCCTACCACTACATCCTGATGAAGATCCTGATGGCGGCCCGCGCCAACAACCTCCAGGCGATCGACGGCCCCTACCTGCAGATCCGCAACGTCGAGGGCTACCGCGAGGTCGCCCAGCGCGCCGCGGCCCTCGGTTTCGACGGCAAGTGGGTGCTGCACCCGGGCCAGGTCGAGGCGTCCAACGAGATCTTCTCGCCCTCCCAGGAGGACTACGACCACGCCGAGCTGATCCTGGACGCGTACGAGTACTACACGTCCGAGGCGGGCGGCAAGAAGGGCTCGGCGATGCTCGGCGACGAGATGATCGACGAGGCCAGCCGCAAGATGGCCCTGGTGGTCTCCGGCAAGGGACGCGCCGCCGGCATGCAGCGCACCAGCAAGTTCGAGATCCCGGAGGCGTGACGGCCATGCAGTTCGGACGTACGTACGAGGAGTTCGAGGTCGGGGCCGTCTACAAGCACTGGCCCGGGAAGACGGTCACGGAGTACGACGACCACCTCTTCTGTCTCCTCACCATGAACCACCACCCGCTCCACATGGACAGCAACTACGCGGAGAAGACGACCGACTTCGGCAAGAACGTCGTCGTCGGGAACTACATCTACTCGCTGCTGCTCGGCATGTCCGTGCCGGACGTCTCCGGCAAGGCGATCGCCAACCTGGAGATCGAGTCGCTCAAGCACGTGGCGCCGACCTTCCACGGCGACACGATCTACGGCGAGACGACCGTGCTCGACAAGTGGCCGTCGAAGTCGAAGAACGACCGCGGCATCGTCCATGTCGAGACCAAGGGCTACAAGCAGGACGGCACGCTGGTGTGCGTGTTCCGCCGCAAGGTGATGGTGCCGACCGAGACGTACATCAAGGAGCGCGGCGGCGAGCAGCCCGGCCGGCCCCAGCTGAGGGAGCAGGAGAAGTAGTCATGGCGCGACTCGCCCAGACCGCCGGTCTGACCGACATCCAGCAGGAGATCCTCTCCACGGTCCGCGACTTCGTGGACAAGGAGATCCTCCCGGTCGCGACCGAGCTGGAGCACCGCGACGAGTACCCGCAGCAGATCGTGGACGGCCTCAAGGAGTTGGGCCTGTTCGGCCTGATGATCCCCGAGGAGTACGGCGGTCTGGGCGAGTCGCTCCTGACGTACGCGCTGTGCGTGGAGGAGATCGCCCGCGGGTGGATGTCGGTGTCCGGCATCATCAACACCCACTTCATCGTGGCGTACATGCTCAAGCAGCACGGCACCCAGGAGCAGAAGGACCACTTCCTGCCGAGGATGGCGGCCGGGGACATCCGGGGCGCCTTCTCGATGTCGGAGCCGGCCCTCGGTTCGGACGTCTCGGCGATCACGTCGAAGGCGGTCAAGGACGGTGACGAGTACGTCCTGACCGGCCAGAAGATGTGGCTGACGAACGGCGGGACGTCAAGTCTCGTGGCCGTACTCGTCCGAAGTGACGAAGGACACCCTGAGGGCACCGCGCCCCACAAGTCGATGACCACTTTCCTGATCGAGAAGGAGCCCGGCTTCGGAGAGGTCCGCCCCGGCCTCACCATCCCCGGGAAGATCGACAAGATGGGCTACAAGGGCGTCGACACGACCGAGCTCATCATGGATGGCCTGCGACTTCCGGCCGATCGCGTGCTCGGCGGCGCCACCGGCCGAGGTTTTTACCAGATGATGGACGGCGTGGAAGTCGGCCGCGTCAACGTGGCGGCGCGTGGCTGCGGAGTCGCCCAGCGTGCCTTCGAACTCGGCGTCTCCTACGCCCAGCAGCGGCACACTTTCGGCAAGCCGATCGCCCAGCACCAGGCGATCCAGTTCAAACTCGCGGAGATGGCTACCAAGGTCGAGGCCGCCCATGCGATGATGGTGAACGCGGCACGCAAAAAGGACTCCGGTGAACGAAACGACCTTGAGGCTGGGATGGCGAAGTACCTCGCCTCCGAGTACTGCAAGGAGGTCGTGGAAGACGCTTTCCGGATCCACGGCGGCTACGGCTTCTCCAAGGAGTACGAGATCGAGCGCCTCTACCGAGAGGCTCCGATGCTGCTGATCGGTGAAGGTACCGCCGAGATCCAGAAAATGATCATCGGTCGCAGGCTGCTCGAAGAGTATCGATTCCAAGGCTAGATGTCGGGTTCGGGGTGTTTTCTTCGAGAAGAAGATCACACCCCGTCAACACGCTTCAGCCGCCGACTCGGCTTCCCGGCTTGCCCAGTTGTGGCCCGCGACCGGTACGATCCCGGGAAAGCCGCCGTCCCCCTCCCGCAGCGCGGCATCATCCGCTACGAAGGTCATCCATGCCCCACAGCCAAACCTCTGCACCTCGCGACAGCCTGGCAGGCGTACGCCTGGCGCGCGGAGCATCGCCGTGGCTCCTCCCGACCGTCGCCACCGCAGCCCTCAGCCTGGTACGCGCGCGCAAGTCCGGCGCCGCCAAGGCCGTCGCCGTGCCCGCCACCGCGCTCGCGGCGGGCATGCTGTGGTTCTTCCGCGACCCCGAGCGCGAGATCACCCAGGGCCGGGTCATCTCGCCCGCCGACGGTGTGGTGCAGAGCATCATGCCGTGGAAGGACGGTCGCACCCGCGTCGCGATCTTCATGAGCCCGCTCAACGTCCACGTCAACCGCGCGCCGCTCTCCGGCACGGTGGCGTCGGTCGAGCACATCCCTGGTGGGTTCGTTCCGGCGTTCAACAAGGAGAGCGAGAACAACGAGCGCGTAGTCTGGCATTTCGACACCGAACTCGGTGACATCGAGATGATCCAGATCGCCGGCGCGGTCGCTCGCCGTATCGTCCCGTACGTGCCCCAGGGCACCAAGGTCGAACAGGGTGACCGGATCGGCCTGATCCGCTTCGGCTCGCGTGTCGACATCTACCTGCCCGAGGGCGTGGAGGTGGCGGTCGAGGTCGGTCAGAAGACCGTGGCTGGGGTGACTCGCATTGACCGTGATTGATCCGGAGACCCAAACGGGCTGGGTGCCCGAGGCGGACGAGGTGGACGAAGAGGAGGAGATGCCCCTCTCTCTGCGCCTCTCAATAGCGGACACGCTCACCCTCGGCAACGCCACGTGCGGCTTCATGGCGGTGTACTTCACCACCACCGGCATCCTGATCCCGCATCTCACCGGCAGCCAGGAAACCGGCATGGCCCGCCACAGCGCGGCCACGGCGGTCATCCTGATGCTGTGCGCGGCGGTCTTCGACCTCTTCGACGGCCTGGTGGCACGAAAGCTGCGCTCCTCGCCCATGGGCGCCGAGCTGGACAACCTGTCGGACCTGATCAGCTTCGGCCTGGCCCCGGCGTACTTCGTCCTGGTGTACGGCATGGTCGCCGACGACGCGCACCAACGGGTGGCGGCGGTCGGGGCGATCGTGGTGCTCCTGGCGGTGGTGCTGCGGCTGGCGAGATTCTCCTGCGTGACGGTGAAGGACGGCACCTTCCAGGGCATGCCCTCGCCGTTCGGCGCGCTGACGGTGGTCTCGATCGTGCTGCTCGAGCTGCCCTTCGTGGCGACGCTTCTCGCGATCCTCGGTACGGCCTGGCTGATGGTGAGCCGGGTCGAGTACCCGAAGCCGCGGGGCCGTCTCGCGGTGGCGATGCTCGCCTGGATCGTCCTGTCCATGGGCCTCCTGGCGGCCTGGGCGTTCGACGCCCCCAGCGGCCAGCTGCTCCTGCAGACGGGCTGCGCGCTCCAGCTGGTCATGGGCGCGGTGATCCCGCTGTTCGCCACGGCCCGCCGGGTGAACAACTTCCGGGACAACCGACGCGAGGCCCGGGCGGCACAGCTGCCGTAGCGGTCGTACGACAGACAGTGTGAAGGGCCCCGAGCCGACCGGCTCGGGGCCCTTCACGTGTTCCGGGCTCCGCTCAGGTCAGGAAGTCCCGCGCGATCCCCTCCGCCACCCGCTCCAGGATCGGGCCGGCCTCGGCGATGCACTTGGCCACGTCCGGCTCGGCGTCCGTCAGCGGGTAGGCCCGGCGGATGCCGGCCCGGCCCAGTGCCTCCGGAGGCAGGGCGAGCCGTCCGCAGACCGCGATGACCTCCTTGCCCTGCGCCCGGGCCGCGGCCGCCACGCCCGCCGGGGCCTTGCCGTGCAGGGTCTGCTCGTCCAGGGAGCCCTCGCCGGTGATCACCAGGGTGGCCTTCTCCAGAGCCGGCCCGAAGCCCAGGACGTCGAGCATGACCTCGATGCCGGGACGGAAGCGGGCGCCGAGGAGCAGAGCCCCGTATCCGATACCGCCCGCGGCGCCCGCGCCGGGCGAGGCGGCGTACTCGGCGGCCTTCGCGCCGACAGACCGCTCCAGCACCTTCGCGTAGTGCGCGAGCGCCGCGTCCAGCGCCTGCACGTCGTCAGGCGAGGCGCCCTTCTGCGGGCCGTACACCGCCGGTGCGCCCTTCGGGCCGGTCAGCGGGTTGTCGACGTCGCTCGCGAGGACGAACTCGACGGAGGCGAGCCGGGCGTCCAGGTCGGTCAGGTCGGCCGAGGCCAGGTCCGCCAGGCCCCCGCCGCCCGGGGCGAGAGGCTCTCCCTCCGCGTCCAGGAACCGCGCGCCGAGCGCGGAGAGCATCCCGGCGCCCCCGTCCGTGGTGGCGCTGCCGCCGACCCCGAACACGATCGTCCGCGCCCCCGCGTCCAGCGCGGCCCGCAGCAGCTCTCCCGAGCCGTACGTGGACGCCGTGAGCGGCGCGAAGACGCCCGCGGGCAGCCGCTGCAGCCCGCTCGCCTCCGCCATCTCCACGACCGCCGTGTCGCCACGCAGCGCGAAGGCGGCCGTCACCTCCTGCCCGAGCGGGCCGGCGACCCGTACCTCGCGCCGCTCGAATCCGGCCGCGACCGCCGCGTCCACCGTCCCGTCGCCGCCGTCGGCCACCGGCAGCGCGTCCACGTCGAGGCCCGGTACGGCCCGGCGCAGCCCGGCCGTCACCCGCTCGGCGACCTCCACGGCCGTCAGCGAGCCCTTGAACTTGTCCGCGGCGATGAGCACCCGCGCTCCGACCCGGGCCTTGTTCACTGCAGCGTTCGCCACCTTGTTTTCCCCTTGCTCTCCGGGCCCCACGCATGTCAAGGGGCCAGTCGCGCCGCTGCGACCTTAACCGGGGGACGCCGCCGCCGTCATGCCCCGACCGGCCCCTGGGACAAGCCTGAAGGATGCCTGCGCGGACGGCCGAACGCCGCGCGGCCGTCCCCGGAATTGGGTAGACCGGAGCTATGACCGCTGTGGGCACCGAGCAAGAACTCGCCGACCGCGTCCTCGGGGGCTGGCTGGGCCGGATCGCGGGCAACATGCTCGGCAAACCGGTCGAGCAGGGCGACCTGTGGACGCGGGACCGGATCGACCGCTATCTGCGGCAGGCCGCCGCGCTGCCGCTCACCGACTACCTGCCCGAGCCCGTCGACGAGAGCGACGGCTTCGAGCTGCGGCCTGAGTGGCGCCAGTGCGTGCGCGGCCGCATCCACGGCAGCTGCCGCGACGACGACGTCGACTACGCCATCCTCGGCCTCGACCTCCTGGAGACCCACGGCTTCGCGTTCAGCACCGAGCAGGTGGGCGACCTGTGGCTGCTTCGGCTGCCCTATCTGCAGACGTTCACGGCGGAGCGGGCCGCCTATCGCAACCTCGCCAACGGGCTGAAGCCGCCGCTGACGGCGACGTACGACAATCCGTACCAGGAGTGGATCGGGGCCCTCATCCGCGCCGACATCTACGGCTGGACCCGCCCCGGCGCCCCGCGCCGCGCCGCCTCCCTCGCCCGCCGGGACGCCGTGCTGTCCCACTCCGGCAACGGCGTGTACGGCGCGATGTGGGCGGCGGCGCTGGTCTCGGCGGCATTCACGGCGCGCAGCGTGCGGGACGCCGTCGACGAGGCGCTGGCCGTCATCCCGGGCAGCAGCCGCCTCGCCCGTACCGTACGGCGGGTCGTGTCGCTCCACGACACCCGGATGACCTGGGAGGACACGCTCACCACGGTGGCCGAGGAGACCGCCGGGCTCGGCTGGATCCACACCATCCCGAACGCCGCCGTGCTCACCGCCGGGCTCCTGTACGGCGACGGCGACTTCACCCGCACCATCACGCTCACCGTCCGCGGCGGCCTGGACACCGACTCCAACGGCGCGACCGCGGGCTCGGTGGCCGGCGTGCTGACCGGGGCGGACGCCGTCCCGGCCCAGTGGAAGGACCCGCTGGAGGACACGGTGCGCAGCGCGGTGTTCGGCTTCGACGGGGTGCGGATCAGCGAGCTGGCGGAGCGGACGCTGCGGCTGGCGGAGACGGTGGACTCCTAGCCAGGGAGTCGGAGGTGGGGTTGCGGAAGCTGGTTACCCTTCCTTGATGACCTCCACTGAAGACTTCGCCACGTACATCGCGGGTCTCCCGCGTGTCCTGGCCGGCGCCGCCGCCCTCTTCCGCGACGCCGAGGGCCGGGTGCTGCTCGTCGAGCCCAACTACCGCGAGGGCTGGGCACTTCCGGGCGGCACGATCGAGTCCGACGAGGGCGAGACACCGAGGCAGGGCGCGCGCCGCGAGACGTTCGAGGAGATCGGCCTGGACCGCGAGCTCGGCCGGCTGCTCACGGTGGACTGGGTGCACGGGACGGCCCGCCCGCCGCTGGTGGCGTATCTGTACGACGGCGGGGTCCTCGGCGAGAACGACTTCAAGGCGATCCGCCTGCAGGAGGAGGAGCTGCTGTCCTGGCGGATGGTCCCGCGCGGGGAACTCGCCGAGTACCTGCCCGGTGCCCTGGGCCACCGCGTCCTGACCGCGCTGGAAGTGCTCGCGGCGGGCTCGGGAACGGCGGAGCTGGAGAACGGGCACCGGGTGGGCTGACACGGGCTGTGGGCGGGCCCCGTAGGCCCACCCGGTGCCCGGTCGGTTCCCGGACCGGCACTCCTCGGACAACCACGTGCCGGGTCCGATTTCGGCCCCGCTGAGATCGAGCGTGCCGCTGATCCGGGCGCCCGCGAGCCAGCCGTCCCCGTTGTCCGGATCCTCGTCCGCACCGCGGGGCCGCAGATCCACCGGCCGCCCGGTGGGGAACGCGTCCCACAACTGGCGTTCCGCCGACGTCAGTTCTTCGTACGAGTGCACCGGGGAAGGGCAGTGGGTGGCGACCGGCCCGATATCTGTTCGCCGCGGCAGATCGTCCGGCCTACCCTCGGTGACATGACCAAGCCCCTCGTCGCCATCCTCAGCGGCGCCGGCATCTCGACCGACTCCGGCATCCCGGACTACCGCGGGCCGAACGGGCTGTGGCGGCGGGATCCCGAGGCCGAGAAGCTCGTGACGTACGAGTACTACATGGGTGATCCGGAGATCCGGCGGCGGTCCTGGCAGATGCGGCGCGAGAACCGGACGCTTCGGGCCGAGCCGAATGCCGCGCACCGGGCCGTGGCCGAGCTGGAGCGGTCCGGGGTGCCGGTGCGGGTGATCACGCAGAACGTGGACGGGCTGCACCAGCTCGCCGGGCTGCCGGCCCGCAAGGTGCTGGAGCTGCACGGGACCGCGCGGAGCGTGGTGTGCACCAGGTGCCATGCCCGGGGTCCGATGGAGGACGCGCTGGCGCGGGTCGAGGCCGGGGAGGAGGATCCGCCGTGTCTGGAGTGCGGCGGGATCCTGAAGTCCGCGACGGTGATGTTCGGCGAGCGGCTCGACCCGGTGGTGCTCGGTGAGTCGCTCGCCATCACCAAGGCGTGTCAGGTGTTCGTCGCCGTCGGCAGCAGTCTGCAGGTGCAGCCCGCCGCCGGGCTCGCCGGTGTCGCCGCCGACCACGGTGCGCGGCTGATCATCGTCAACGCCGAGCCGACGCCGTACGACGAATGCGCCGACGAAGTGATCCGGGAGCCGATCGGCACGGCGCTGCCCGAGCTGCTGCGCGAGCTCGGCGAGTAGCTCAGAATCGCTTGCATGACCTCTGCCATTCGCCATGTGACGATCGACTCCGCCGACGCCTACCGCCTCGCCACCTTCTGGTCCCAGGTCCTGGGCCAGCCCGTGCATGAGGACGACAAGCCGGGAGACGAGGACGCGCTGATCGAGGGTGCCGGTCTGCTGTTCGTCACCGTCCCGGAGCCCAAGACGGTCAAGAACCGTGTGCATCTCGACCTCCAGCCGAAGGACCGTACCCGTGACGAGGAGGTCGAGCGTCTCCTCGCCGTCGGGGCCACGCTGGTCGACGACCGCCGGAACGCGGACGGCACGGGCTGGGCGGTCCTCGCCGACCCGGAGGGCAACGAGTTCTGCGTGGAGCGCGGTGCGGCGGAGCGGGCCGGCTGACCCGAGCAGGCCTCTAGAACAGCGCCGGCCCGCTCTCGAAGTCCAGCAGCCGCTGCTTGCGGTCCAGGCCGCCCCCGTACCCGGTGAGACTTCCGTTCGCACCGACGACACGGTGACACGGCACGATGATGCCGACCGGGTTCCTGCCGTTGGCGAGGCCGACCGCTCGGGAGGCGGTGGGGCTGCCGCGGGCGTCGGCCAGTTCGCCGTAGGAGCGGGTCTCGCCGTACGGGATCGCTCGGAGCTGTTCCCAGACGCTGCGCTGGAACGGGGTTCCGTGCAGGCGCAGTTCGAGCGTGAACTCCTTCAACTCGCCCGCGAAGTAGGCCTTCAGCTGGTCGGTGGCCTCCCCGAAGGCCGGTAGGTCGTCGCGTTCGCCGAAGGCCTCTTCCGGTGGGCGGTGGCGTTGGCCGGTCATGTAGAGGCCGCAGAGGACGCCGTCGTCGGCGACGAGGGTGAGGGGGCCGTAGGGGCTGTCGGTCACTGTGTGCTGCTTCATGGAGTCGTCCCTGAATCCTTGTGCGTGCTTATCGGTGCTTATCGGTGCTTATGCATGCCTGTGTGCCCTTATACGGGCAGGAAGTTGATCGGGTGACTGTCGGTCGCCCACAGGTACTGGACGGCGTACGCCCGCCAGGGCCGCCAGGCCGCCGCCCGGGCCGTGAGCGCCGCCGGGGTCGAGGGCAGGCCCAACTCCTGGGCGGCGCGCCGGATTCCGAGGTCGGTGGGGAGGAAGGCGTCCGGGTCGCCGAGGGCGCGCATGGCGATGACGTCGACCGTCCAGGGGCCGAAGCCGGGGAGCGCGAGGAGTTGGGCGCGGGTCTGGGTCCAGTCGCTCTCCACGCCCAAGTTCAGGGAGCCGTCGGCGAGTTGGTCCACCAGCGTGGTGAACGTGGTCCGGCGCGTCCGGGGCATCGCCAGCGCCTCGGGGTCCACCGCGGCGAGTGCCTCGGGGGCCGGGAAGAGATGGGTGAGGCCGCCCTCGGGGTCGTCGACCGGATCGCCGTGCGCGATCACCAGACGGGCCGCGTGCGTACGGGCCGCCGCCGTGGAGACCTGCTGGCCCAGCACCGCCCGTACGGCGAACTCCGCCTCGTCGACCGTGCGGGGGACGCGCCGGCCTGGGGCCTTGTCGACCAGCGGGGCGAGCAGCGGATCCGTGCGCAGCTGGTCGTCGACGGCGACCGGGTCGGCGTCCAGGTCGAGCAGGCGGCGGCAGCGGCTGATGGCGACGGTCAGGTCACGCAGGTCGCTGAGGGCGAGGCGGCAGGCGATGTGGTCCGGTTGCGGGGTGAGGCCCACGATGCCGTGGCCGTACGGCAGCCGCAGCGTGCGCCGGTAGGCGCCGTCCCGCCATTCCTCGACGCCCGGGACGGCGGTCGCGGCGAGGTGGCCGAAGAGGTTGTCCGGGTTGAGGGGGGCGCGGAACGGGAGGCGGAGGGTGAGGGCGCCCGGGGCGCTGGTGGACGTGCTGGTGGAGGTGCTGGTCGAGGTGCTGGTCGAGGTGGTGCTCGCGGACGTCCTCTTCTTCGGCAGGCGGACGCGCAGTTCGCTGGGCGACAGGGCGAAGACCTCGCGCACGGTGTCGTTGAAGGTGCGGATCGAGGCGAAGCCGGCCGCGAAGGCGATGTCCGCCATCGGGAGGGGGGTCGTCTCGATGAGGATCCTGGCCGTCTGGGCGCGCTGGGCGCGGGCGAGGGCGAGCGGGCCCGCGCCCAGTTCGGCGAGCAGCTGGCGTTCGACCTGCCGAGTGCTGTAGCCGAGCCGGGCGGCGAGCCCGGGCACGCCCTCGCGGTCCACGACGCCGTCGGCGACCAGGCGCATGGCGCGTGCCACGAGGTCGGCGCGCTGGTTCCACTCCGGGGAGCCGGGGCTGGTGTCGGGGCGGCAGCGTTTGCAGGCCCGGAACCCCGCCAGCTGGCAGGCCGCCGCGCTCGGGTAGAAGGTCATGTTCTCGGGCTTGGGCGGCACCACCGGGCAGCTGGGCCGGCAGTAGATCCGGGTCGTCAGGACAGCCGTGAAGAACCAGCCGTCGAAGCGGGCGTCCTTGGACTGGACGGCGCGTACGCAGCGCTCGGTGTCGGTGTGCATCCCCATCTGCATGGATCCAGCATCGTCCACGAGCGGGGGCGAGGCTGGCGAGAATCCGACATCGACCTCAGCTGTCCTGCGCCGGGCCGGACCGGGTCCCACAGGACCAGGCGGCGGGCCGCTCCCTGGTGCCGCACCTCGGTCCCCTGCCGGGGACCGAGGTGCGGTTTGGGGCTCCGCCCGGGAGAGACCCCGCCCGCCCGGCGCTATTCCGTCGCCGTAGGCCGCCGCGAGGCGGCCATCGCCTCGTCGACGTCCGTCAGGGGGCGCAGCCGGTAGCTGTACGCGTAGTCGCGGTTGGCGAGGAGCTTGAACTCGTCGTGGGTGTGCGCACCCCAGCTGTTGTCACCGCCCACGCCCATCTGCCGGTGGTTCACACGGAGTACGACCCCCTCGCGCGGCGTGAGCTGGTAGTCGTGGCGTGCTCCGACCGACAGGTCCTCCGGCGTGAAGTGCGAGGCACTGACCTCGAGGAGGGGCTCGCCGGAGACCAGCAGGCCCACGCCGCGTCGGTCGGTCAGGGCGGCCCATCGCACGTCGGTCTTGTTGCCGTTCTCCTGCGGGCGGATGTAGGAGGTCCACTGCCCGGAGGCGGTCCCGGAGTAAATGCCCACGTCCGTACCGTAGTTGCGGTCCCAGTGGTTCTCCTCGGGGCCGCGGCCGTAGTAACGCAGCTGCTCCAGACGCGCGGGCAGGAACAGCAGGCTGCCCACCTCGGGGATGTACGGCAGGCTCGACGCCCCCGGGTGCAGGGTGTGGTCGACCTTGATCTCGCCGTTGCCGAAGACCGTGTAGGTGGTGGTGTACGTCGACTCGACGGTCGTCGGCAGCGTGCCAGCGACCTTGATCTCGACCGCCCTGTCGCGCAGGGCGCGCACGGTCACGTCCGTCACCTTGCGGTTCGCCCCGGCGTCGCGCCAGATCTGGTTGCGGGTGTGCTGGCCGTTGCCGTGGTCGTTGTCGGTGGGCGCCCGCCAGAAGTTGGGTGCGGGGCCGGAGGTGATGAGCCGGGTGCCACGGACCTCGTACGAGGTGATGGTTCCGCTGCTCTTGTCGACGACGACCGTGAAGTCCCCGCCGGTGACGGTCACTTGGGTGCCTCCGTCGAGGTGGCTGAGGGCGGGCACGCTCGCCAGTGGGACGGGTGTCACCGCCGGGCTTCCCGCGTCGAGGGCAAGTTGCTGCCGAGCCACCTCGAAGCCGGCCTTCGCCCACTTCGTGGACTCCTTGGTGGTGAAGGACAGTTCGAGGAAGTACTCGGCGCCGGGCGCCGGTCGGGCCGGCAGCCTCACGGGCACCGTGATGTCCTTGCTCGACAGCGGTGGCACGTCGAGCTGGTTGCGCGTCAGTTTCCCTCGCTGCACGACCTTTCCGTCCGCGACCAGAGACCAACTTCCGTCGAACTCGCGGAGGTTGGTGAACAGGTTCTCGTTGGTGAGAGTCACCGCTCCGGGCGCTCCGGCCCTTCCGCCTGCGACCGGTGCCGCGTTGACGGACTGGTAGACCCGCTTGATCTCGGCCGCCTTGCCGGTGTGCCCCCGGTCGGCGGTGACGATGCCGTCCGCGACGAAGTTCCCGTCGTTGGGGTTGTCGCCCCAGTCGCCGCCGTACGCGAAGAAGGACTTGTCCCTCGGCCGCTTCTCGGTGACCGCGACGGTGGCCGCGTCGAACCAGAACCGCACGCCCTGGTCGCCGGGACCGCGGCTGTCGGAGGCCAGTTCGGCGGCGCTGAGCGCACGGGCGTACACGCGTGCCCGGCGGACGGTGCCGCTGAACTCGCGGGTGATGTTGTCGACGTCGGTGGCGAGCGCGAGGGGCGCGGTGTTGTTGCTGGGAGGCCGGGTGGTGGTCCGGGTGGCCTTCGCCTCTCCGTCGACGTACAGAGTGAGCGTGCCCGCGGCCACGTCGCAGACGCCGGCGATATGGTGCTCGGTGCCCGTCCAGTCGTCCGGCAGCGCCCAGGTGGCGGTGACCCACTGGCCGCCGCCGTAGATGAAGAACTCCAGGTTCCGGCCCGACTGTTTGAGGGCGTACTGCGTGTCGCCCTTGGCGATGATGGGCTGGTGGTAGCCGGTCACCTGGGGGGTGACCCATGCCTCCAGGGTCAGGGAGCCGGTGAGGTCGAGGCTGGGGTCGCGGGCGAAGACGGTGCCGCCGGAGACACCCTTGGCGCGGTCGAACGTGCCGCTGGGCGCGATGAGTTCGCCGCGCAACCTGCCGGGTCCGGTCTCGGTCAGCAGTGTGCGCGCCGGGGTGGGCCAGCTCAGGGCCTGGTCGACGAAGTCCCAGATCCAGCCGCCCTGGAGGACGTCGTGGCGCCGGATGATGTCCCAGTACTTCTTGAAGTTGCCGTTGGAGTTCCCCATCGCGTGGGAGTACTCGATCATGACGTACGGCCGGGTGTCGGCGGTGTCCTTCGCACGCTGCTCGACGCGCGCAGGGCTCTCGTACATCTCGGAGCGGATGTCACTGACCGTGGGGCGGTCGTCGCCCTCGTACTGGATGACGCGCGTCGGGTCGTAGGAGCGGATCCAGTCGTGCATGGCGACGAATGTGCTGCCGCCGCCCGCCTCGTTGCCGAGGGACCAGATCACCACCGAGGCATGGTTCTTGTCGCGGTGGACCATGTTCTGCGCGCGGGCCACGCACGCCTCGGTCCAGTCCGCGTGGTTGCCCGGGTATTCGTCGCGGATGCCGTGCGTCTCAAGGTTGGTCTCGTCGACGAGGTAGAGGCCGTACTCGTCGGCGAGTTCGTACCACAGCGGGTTGTTCGGGTAGTGCGAGGTGCGGACCGTGTTCATGTTCAGCCGCTTGACGATCCCGATGTCCTCGACCATGTCCGCGCGGGTCAGCGCCGTGCCGCGGTCCGGATGCATCTCGTGCCGGTTGGTGCCCCGGAAGGAGACGGGTCGGCCGTTGATCCGCATCAGCCCGTCCTTGAGCGCGAACTCCCGCAGGCCGACCCGGTGCGAGAGCGTCTCGATCACCTTGCCCGCGGGGTCGCGCAGCCGCAGCACGGCGGTGTAGAGGTTCGGGTGTTCGGCCGACCACAGCTTCGGCTCGGGTACGGCCTTCGCCGCTTGTACGGTCGTTTCGGCGCCGGTGCCGAGATCGACGGTCTGCTGCAGCGGCCGGGACCAGACAGGGTGTCCGTCGGCGTCATACAGCATCGTGTCGACTGTATACCGTCTACCCGATCCCGATCCCGACCCCGACCCCGAATCGGATCCTGTATCCGATCCGCTGCCGTAGTCCCGCACGCTCGCGGTGACCGCCAGCTCGGCGGCCGTGTAGTCGTCGCTCAGCGGGGTGTCCAGCTTGAAGTCGCGCAGGTGGACCGCCGGCGTGGAGTACAGGTACACCGAGCGGAAGATGCCGCTCAGCCGGATCATGTCCTGGTCCTCCAGCCAGTCGCCGTCGGAGTAGCGGTACACCTCCACCGCGATCTGGTTGGTGCCGGGCCTGAGATGCTCGGTGATGTCGTACTCGGCGGGGCTGAACGAGTCCTCGTGGTAGCCCACCAACTCCCCGTTGATCCACACGTAGTGGGCCGACTTGACGCCCTCGAAGTGCAGGAACGTCCGCCGTCCCGACCAGTCGCGGGGGACGGTGAAGGTGCGGCGGTACTGGCCGACCGGGTTGTAGCGGGTCGGCGCGGCCGGGGGCTGCGGTTCCTCGCCCAGGCCGTTGGGGCCCCACCAGGGGTAGGTGATGTTGACGTAGATCGGGAAGTCGTAGCCGTGCTGCTGCCAGACCGAGGGGACGGGGATCGTGTCCCAGCCGCTGTCGTCGAGGTCGGTGCGGTGGAAGTCGGCGTCCCGGTCGTCGGGGCGGTCGGCGTAGGCGAACTTCCACTTGCCGTCGAGGCCCAGCCGGTACGGCGAGCGGGTGCGGTCGGCGGCCAGGGCCTGTCTGACGTCCTGGTACGGCATGAGGGTGGTGTGCGGGGGCTCGGTGCCCAGGCGGAAGACGGCGATGTTGCCGTTCCACTCCGGTAAGGCGTCCGCGGCTGCCGTGCGCCGGCCGGCGGCCGAGGCGGGGGCGGGCGAGGCGGACAGGGCGAGCGCGCCGAGTACGGCGGCTCCGCCCTCCAGCAGACGGCGGCGGCTGAACACGTGCGGGTGCGGGTGCCGGTGCGAGCGCGGGTGCGGGTGCGGCATGACCGTGGCCTTCCTCGGTGCGACTGTGGGGGTGCGCGAACTGAGGGTGCGTCAGGAGGGTCAGGGGTGTCAGGGGTTCAGAACGTGACTACTGGCGACAAAGGCAACTACTGAGTCAGGGGAACCCTAGGACTCGCACACAATCGAAGCAATGTTCCTGTCGGACTTTGTGCGGTCCTGTTGAGCCACGCCGGCTTTCGTCACCGGGTCTGCGTGGCGAACGCCTCGTACGCCCGCTCGTCGAAGAGGACGAACCTGATCTCCTGGACCGCCGTGTCCGTCGCCCGTACCGTCTCCACCGCGATACGCGCCGCGTCGTCCATCGGCCAGCCGTAGATGCCCGCGGAAACGGCCGGGAACGCCACCGTACGGGCGCCGAGTTCGTCGGCGACCCGGAGTGATTCCCGGTAGCAGGAGGCGAGCAGCTCGGAGCGGTCCTCCTCGGAGGAGTAGCGCGGGCCGACGGTGTGGATCACCCACCGCGCGTGCAGTTCACCCGCGGTCGTCGCGACCGCCTGACCGGTCGGCAGGCCCTTGCCGTAGTGCGAGGCGCGCAGCTTGCGGCAGTCCGCGAGGATCGCCGGGCCGCCGCGGCGGTGAATGGCACCGTCGACGCCTCCGCCGCCCAGCAGGGAGGAGTTCGCCGCGTTGACGATCGCGTCGGCGCTCTGCCGGGTGATGTCGCCCTGGACGAGGGTGATCGTGGTCATGTCCGGCACTGCCTCCTCTACGCGATGGTCGTGATCATGTCTGGCGCAGTCTCCGCCACGCGATGGTCGTGATCACGTCTGCCGCAGCCTCCGCCACACGGCCTTCGCCGCGTTGTGTCCCGACATGCCGTGCACGCCCGGTCCCGGCGGGGTGGCCGAGGAGCAGATGAAGACGGCCGGGTGCGGGGTTCCGTACGGGAACAGGGACAGCTTGGGGCGTAGCAGGATCTGGAGTCCGGTGACCGCTCCGGAGGCGATGTCGCCGCCGATGTAGTTGGCGTTGCGGGCGGCGAGTTCGGCCGGTCCGGCGGTCGCGCGGGCGAGGACGCGGTCGCGGAATCCCGGGGCGAAGCGCTCCAGTTGGCGTTCCATGGCGTCGGTGAGGTCGCCGGTCCAGCCGCTGGGGACGTGGCCGTACGCCCAGAAGACGTGTTTGCCGGCCGGGGCCCGGGTGGGGTCGACGAGGCTGGGCTGCACGGTGATCATGAAGGGTCGCTCGGGTGCGCGGCCCTCCCTGGACGCGGCGCGCAGGGCGGCGCCGACCTCCGCTCTGTCCGCGCCGATCTGCACGGTGGTGGCCCTGCGTGCCTCCGGTGCGGTCCACGGCACGGGGCCGTCCAGGGCGTAGTCGATCTTGAAGACTCCGGGGCCGTACCGGAAGCTCTCGTAGTAGCGGCCGAGGCCGGCGATGCGGGCCAGGGCGGTGGGCGAGGTGTCGAAGACGTACGCGCGCGCGGGCGGCAGGTCGTCGAGGCGCTTGACCTCGAAGTCCGTGTGGATGGTGCCGCCGAGGTCCTTGAGGTACGCGGCCAGGGCGTCGGAGATGGACTGGGAGCCGCCACGGGCCACGGGCCAGCCTCGGGCGTGGGCGGCGAGGGCGAAGACCAGGCCGATGGCGCCGGTGGCGAAGCCGCCGAGCGGGGCCATCACGTGTGCGACGAGACCGGCGAAGAGGGTTTTCGCCCGCTCGTCGCGGAAGCGGCGCATCAGCCAGGTCGACGGGGGCAGGCCGACCAGGCCGAAGCGGGCGAGGGTGACGGGGTCCCGGGGCAGCGCGGTGAGCGGCAGCGACATGAAGTCGCGGGCCAGGGTGTCCCACTTGGGCAGGAAGGGCTTGACCAGCCTGCGGTACGTCCCCGCGTCACGCGGCCCGAACGAGGCGGCCGTCTCCCCGACCGACCGCGCCAGTACGGCCGCGGTGCCGTCGGTGAAGGGGTGCGCCATGGGCAGGTCGGCGTGCAGCCACTCCAGGCCGTAGCGCTCCAGGGGCATGGCGCGGAACGCGGGTGAGTTGATGCCGAGGGGGTGGGCCGCGGAGCACGGGTCGTGCCGGAAGCCGGGGAGGGTGAGCTCCTCGGTGCGGGCTCCGCCGCCGACGGTGTCGCGGGCCTCGAAGAGGGCCACGGAGAAGCCGCGGCGGGCCAGCTCCACGGCGGCGGTCAGTCCGTTCGGCCCCGCACCCACCACCACCACATCGAGCATCGACGACACCTTCGGACCCCTTCGTCAGCCGGTGGCCTGTGAGGTTCAGGATATGACGGAGGGCTGACAGCCCTGGGCCGCGGGGCGCCCTCCGTGAGCTACTGCGCCCTCAGCAGGCCCACCACCCGGCGTGCCGTGGCCGCGTCCCGGGCCGCGGTGAACGGGAGCGTGTTGTGGCCCGTGATACGGAACGGCTCGCCGGTGAGGGTCAGGTGCGCGCCGCCCGCCTCTTCGACCAGGAGCAGGCCTGCGGCGTGGTCCCAGGCCGCCTCCCACGAGAAGGCCGTGGCGTCCGACTCGCCGCGGGCGATGGCGAGATACTCCAGGCCGGCCGAGCCGCACGCGCGCGGTGCCACGCCCTCGGTCCACAGCCCGAGCAGGGCACGCTTCTGCTCCTCGGTCGTGTAGTCCGGGTGGGAGGTGGCTATGCGCAGGTCACGGTCCGCTTCCGGAGCACCGGCGTGCAGCCGCTCGCCGTCGAGGAACGCGCCCCGGCCGCGCACGGCCGTGGCCAGCTGGTCGCGGGCCGGCGCGTACGTCCACGAGGCGAGCACGACTCCGCGCTGGGCGAGCGCGACCAGTGTGCAGAAGCCGGGTTCGCCGTGCACGAACTGCCGTGTCCCGTCGACCGGGTCGACGATCCAGACGGGGGTGTCGCCCTGGATCGCCTCGTACGACGCCGGGTTGGCGTGCACCGCCTCCTCGCCGACCACGACAGAGCCGGGCAGCAGGGCACCGAGCTCCTCGGTGAGGTACAGCTCCGCCTTGCGGTCCGCGTCCGTCACGAGATCATGCGGGCCGGCCTTCTGGTCGACCTCATGCGTGGCGAGCCGGCGGAAGCGCGGCATGATCTCGGTCGAGGCCGCCTTGCGCACCGCTTCCTCCACGTCGCCCGCGTGCCGGGTGAGAAACTCGTCGATGGTTTCCGTGTCTTCGATCATGACTCCATGAGAGCACGCGCCACTGACAATCCCCACCCGGCCGGTGTATCACTGGTGGAATCGCCGTGAAGACCACGATGTCACCTGGCCTGGTTGGCCTGGACCCGGTTCACCTGGGCCCGGATACCAGGTCCGGGGCGGGTTCCTCAGGCCGGGCGGCATCAGCGGCCCGTCGCGTACCCCTGCATCCCCCGCGGATTCGCCGCCGCCGACAGGATCCCGGTCTCCGGGTCCCGTGCGACGGCGCACAGCCGCCCCTCCGACCAGGGATCACCGACGGTCACATCGTGCCCGCGCCGCCGCAGCTCCGCCACCACGTCCTCGGCCATCCGTCCCTCGACGGTGACGCTGCCCGGCCGCATGCCGCGCGGGTAGAAGGAGCCGGGGAAGCTGTCGTTGTGCCAGTTCGGGGCGTCGATCGCGCCCTGGAGGTCGAGCCCGTCCCTGACCTGGGCGCGCAGCGCGACCGCGAGGAAGAAGTGCAGCTGCCACTGGTCCTGCTGATCTCCGCCGGGCGTTCCGAACGCCATGACCGGTACGCCGTCACGCAGCGCGATCGAGGGTGTGAGGGTGGTGCGGGGGCGACGGCCCGGGGTGAGTGAGTTCGGCAGCCCCTCCTCCAGCCAGGTCATCTGCAGGCGGGTACCGAGCGGGAAGCCCAGCTCGGGCACGACGGGGTTGGACTGCAGCCAGCCGCCGCTGGGCGTGGCGGCGATCATGTTGCCCCACCGGTCGACGACGTCGAGGTGGCAGGTGTCGCCGCGGGTGAGCCCGTCGGGGCCGACCTCGGGCTCACCGGGCACCGGGGAGGTGGGGTGTTTGGCGACGGTGGGCTCCCCCGCGCCCAGGGCGTCGAAGCCGGGTTCGTCGCCGTGCGCCACGCGCGCGTGGGCGCTCATCCGAGGAGTGCGGCCCCCGGGACTGCCGGGCCGCAGCTCGTACGAGGCCTTGTCCCCGACGAGCTCCCGCCGCGCCGCGTTGTACGCGTCCGACAACAGCGCGCCGAGCGGCACCTCGGCCGCGTCGCCGTACCAGGCCTCGCGGTCGCCCATGGCGAGCTTGCAGCCCTCGATCAGCAGGTGGACGTACTCGGCGGACCCGTACCGGGGCAGTGCGGGCGGCAGCAGCGCGAGCTGCTGAAGCAGCACCGGGCCCTGGCTCCAGGGGCCGGCCTTGCATACGGTCCAGCCGTTCCAGTCGTACGTCGCCGGCGCCTCGTACGTCGCGGACCAGCCGGCGAGATCGGCGGCCGTGAGCGTCCCGGCGTGGCGCTCGCCGCTGGTGTCCATCGTGGGCCGCTGCGCCTGCCGCACCAGCGCCTCGGCGACGAATCCGGTGCGCCACACCTCCCGCGCGGCCTCGATCTGCGCCTCTCGGTCCCCGGCACCGGCGACCTCTTCGAGCAGCCGCTTCCAGGTGGCGGCGAGGGCGGGATTGCGGAAGAGCCGGCCCGGCCGGGGCGCGGTGCCGCCCGACAGGTACACCTCCGCCGACGAGGTCCATTCCGTCTCGAACAACTCCCGCACGCTTTCGACGGTCGCTCCGACGTTCTCCACGGGTGCGTGCCCGTGTTCGGCGTATCCGACGGCGTACTTCAGCACGTCGGCGAGGGACTTGGTCCCGTGGTCCCGCAGCAACAGCATCCAGGCGTCGAAGGCCCCGGGAACGGCGGCGGCGAGCGGCCCGGTCCCCGGAACCAGCTCCAGCCCGAGCCCCCGGTAGTGCGCGACCGTCGCCCCACCCGGCGCGACTCCCTGTCCGCACAGCACCCGCACCTCGCCGCCCGCCGGAGCGAGCAGGATCGGCACCTCACCGGCGGGCCCGTTCAGATGCGGTTCGACGACATGCAGCACGAACGCCCCCGCCACCGCGGCGTCGTACGCGTTGCCCCCGTCCTCCAACACCGCCATCGCCGACTGCGAGGCGAGCCAGTGGGTGGAGGACACCATGCCGAAGGTGCCCTGGAGGGTGGGGCGGGTGGTGAACACGGTGAGCTCCTCACTCGGCGGCGGCGGTCGACTGATCGTACGAGCTAACTCGGCCGCCTCCCCGCCGTGAGCAGATGCCCGCTCGCCCCGAGCAGCGTCGGCTCGGACTCGATGCGCCGGGTCGCCGCCAGGACGGCCGCGCGGCGTTCCGGGTCGTCCAGCCAGTCCTCGATGCCGCCCATGAGCCAGGCGACGCCCTCGATGCCGTACTGGCCCTCTACGGTGAGTCCGGCGTCGGTGAATTCGGTCGGCGGCTCCTCGGGGCGGGCGAAGTAGGCGACGGTGAACAGGCCGTCCTCGGCGTGGTGGTGGTGTCGGCCGTCCGCCGTGACCGCGTCGGTGCGTTCGCGCTGCACGGCGGTGAAGTAGCGCTCCTCGCGCAGCACGTCGTGCAGTCCGGCGAACCGGTTGATGGTGGCCGCGACCACCAGCCCGCCCGGCCGGACCGCCCGGTAGGCCTCGGCCAACGCCCGTACCCGGTCCGGCCGTTCGGGCAGGTGGTACAGCGGGCCGAGGAGCAGCACCACGTCGTACGAGGCGTCGTCGGCGGGCAGGGCGCGGGCGTCTCCGGGGCGGGCGGTGACGCCGGGCAGCCGTGCGGCCTGTTCCACGTGGAGCGGCACCGGGTCGAGAAGGTCGACCTCGTATCCGTCCCGTGCGAGCCATTCCGCGTGGATCCCGCTGCCGCCGCCGACGTCGAGGACCCGTGCGGGCGCCGCCGGCATCAACCGCCGCAGCACGTCCTGGGTCCGCCAGAACTCCAGCCGCCCGGAGCCCTCTCTGAGGCGGGCGTCCTCCTCGCCCCGGGCGTAGTAGGCGAGGATCTCCTCATGTACGGCGGGCTGTTGGTGGCGTGTCGTCTCGGTCATCACCTCAGGGTGCTGATCGCCACGCACGGCGCGCAACGGGATATGTCGCGCGAGTCAGTTTCCGCGTGCCGTCACCAGCCCCGACTCGTACGCGAACACGACCAGCTGCGCCCGGTCCCGCGCCCCCAGCTTCGTCATCGCCCGGCTGACATGCGTCTTCGCCGTGAACGGGCTGATGACCATGTGGGCCGCGATCTCCTCGTTGGTGAGGCCGCGGGCGGCGAGGGCGGTGACCTCGCGTTCGCGGCGGGTCAGGCACTCCAGGCCGGGGGCCGTGGACCGGTCGGGAGGGCGGGAGACGAACTCGCCGATGAGGGTGCGGGTGACCGACGGGGAGAGCAGGGCCTCGCCGTGGACCACCACCTTGATGGCCTGGAGGAGGTCGGCGGGTTCGGTGTCCTTCAGGAGGAAGCCGCTCGCGCCGGCCCGCAGTGCCTCGAAGACGTACTCGTCGAAGCCGTAGTTGGTGAGGATGACGACGCGTACGGCGGCGAGGGACGGGTCGGCGGCGATGTGCCGGGTGGCCTCGATGCCGGTCATCACCGGCATCTGTACGTCGATCAGCGCGATGTCGGGGACCTCGGCGCGGACCAGGTCCAGGCCCTGCTTCCCGTCCGCTGCCTCCCCCACCACCTCGATGCCGTCCTCGGCCTCCAGCAGCGCGCGGAAGCCGGCGCGCATCAGTGCCTGGTCGTCGACGAGTGCCACCCTGATCATCCGGTGGCCTCCGAGGGAAGCTCCGCCCGCACCGAGAAGCCGCCCTCCGCGCGCGGGCCGGCGTGCAGGGTGCCGCCGAGGGCCGTGACGCGTTCGCGCATGCCGGTGAGGCCGATGCCGGGGGTGCAGGGGCGGGTCGGGTCGGCTGTTCCGTCGTCGTCCACCTGTATCACCAACGCCTCCTCGCCGTGTTCCAGTCGGACGTGCACCTTCGCCGGGCCCGCGTGGCGTGCCGCGTTGGTGAGCGACTCCTGGACGATGCGGTACACCGCCCGGTCGACGGTCGCCGGCAGGGGGCGTTCGGCGCCGGTCGTCGTCAGTTCGACGGCGAGGCCCGCCGCCCGGGCGCGTTCCACGAGTACCGCGGGGGTGCCGGTCGGTTCGTCGGTGCGCAGGACCTCCAGGGTGGCGCGGAGTTCGCGCATCGCCTCGCCGCCCGCCTCCTGGATGGCGAGCAGGGCGGGTGGCACCTCCTCGCCTCGCTTGCGGGCGAGGTGGACCGCGACGCCCGCCTGGAGCTTGACGATGGAGATGCTGTGGGTGAGGGAGTCGTGCAACTCCCGTGCTATGCACAGGCGTTCCTCGCCGGCTCGGCGCAGTGCCGCTTCCTCGCGGGTGCGTTCGGCCTCCAGGGCGCGCTGTTCGGTCTGTCGCAGATAGGCCTGCCAGTTGCGGTCGGCGAGGCCCGTGACGACCGCGCACAGGAACCAGCCCGTGAGCAGCGCGGCCTTCTCGACGACCTCTCCCGTCGTCGGACCCGTCGCCACGTACGCCGCCAGGTACACGCCGCTCGCGGCGGCGGCCCAGCCCCGGTGCCCCACGCGGGCCGCGGTGTGCACGGCGGCGAGGACGGGGAGGGCGGCGAGCAGGCCGGGGTGCGCGTGCAGGACGTACGCCGCGCCGGTCGCCGTGGCGGCGGCCAGGACCGCCAGGGGGGCCGGCCGGTAGAACGCCAGGGCGGCCGAACCCAGCACGATCAGCGCGTAGTCGACGGCCGTGGTGTCCGCGTCGAACGCGGCCGTGGTCACGACGAGGGCGCCGACGACGACCGCGAGGGCCGCGTCGGCGAGACTCCTGCGTGTGACCAAGTGCCCGCTCATGCACGCACAGTAGCCGTCGGCGCCGACACCGGCGTCACCCCTGTGGACAACTCTGCGACTACTCCCGACGCAGTAGACACAAGCCCCGAGCCGCCCCGTCGGCGCAGCGCCGACTGTCTTCGGCCGTACGACGACCGCGCCCGGCCCCGCGGCGCACGCTTCTGCCCATGCCCACACCTTTCCGCTACACCGAGCCCCTGCCGCCCAAGGCGGCCACGGGCCGCGTCGCCGAGGTCTACGCCCAGCTCTCCCGCGACTTCGGCATCGACAAGCCCGTCACCTTCGTGGTCCTGTCCTCCGCACCCGAGATCCTCGCGCCCACCTGGGCGCTGATGCGCGAGTCGCTGATCGCGGGCCCCGGCAGCCGTACCGGCAAGGAGCTGGCGGCGCTCGGGGTGTCGCAGGCCAACAAGTGCCCGTTCTGCGTGGACGCGCACACCGTGCTGCTGCACGCCACCGGCGACCACGCGCTCGCCGAGCGCCTGGCCCGAGGGAGGGTCCCCGAGGACGAGGAGCACGCGCGCGTGTTCGCCTGGGGCCGACACACGCGCGTGCCGGGCGCCTCGCTGGAGCCGTATCCGTTCCCACGCGAGCACACGCCCGGCTATGTGGGCACCGTGCTCGCCTTCCACTTCATCAACCGGATCGTGTCGGCCCTGCTCACCGAGCAGCTCCTGCCGGGCAACGCCCAGCGGTTCAGGGCGGTCCGCAGTCTCGCGGGCCGCACGCTCGCCCGGACCGTACGCCGCCCCGCGGTGCCCGGCGAGGCCCTCGTGCTGCTCGACCACCCCGACCCCGGCGAGGCCCCGGCGTGGGCGGGCGACACGGCCGTCGGGCCCGCGTACGCGGCGCTGCTCAAGGCGGCCATGGCGGGCGCCGGCCTCCTCGACGCCGACGACCAGGCCCTCGTACAGGAAACCCTGTGGGGCTGGGACGGGGAGCATCCGCCGCTCGCCCTGGGCGGGTTCCCGGACCGTCGGGAGCGTCCCGGCGCGCGTCTGGCGCTGCTGGCGGCCCTCGCGCCGTACCGCATCACGGACGAGGACGTGGCGGCCTGGCGGCGACCGGAGCACACCGACCACTGTCTGGTGCACCTCGTCGCCTACGGGGCGTTCGCGGCCGTGGACCGCATCGAGTCGGCGCTCAGTCGCCGCATCGCCCGGACATAAAGGGACACAGGGCGCATCGGCAGCGAGGCGCTGTGACGGCACCGGTACGGAGCGAGTTGGCACTTCCGTCCCACAGGGAGTCATGTGAAACTGGCGCCCCGTCCGCAGTGCGGACTCCCTCCGCACCATCCCCCACGAAAAGTGCGCCGTGCGTTCCAGCTCCCTTCCGTTGCCGCTCGCCCTCACCGCACGCCTGTCGCCCGTCGTCGTGCTCGCCGCGGCGGGCTGGGCGCTGACGTCCGGTCCGTTCGCCGCGACGTCGGCCACCGAGCACAAGGAGGAGGAGAAGACCGGCACGCAGTCCGCGTCCGCCCCGGCGACGGCGGCCGCGTCGAAGACGTACGCCTCCGCACCCTCCCCCTGCGGCAGCCTCGCCAAGAAGACGATCACGTCGCTGGTACCGGGTGCCAAGACGGCCGGCAAGGAGATCCCCTCGACGGACTCGAAGCTGCGCCGCACCTGCTCGTGGAACGCGCTCAAGGGGTACGACTACCGCTGGCTCGACGTCTCCTTCGAGATCACGGAGAACGACGAGGCGGCACAGAAGTCGTACAAGGAGAACATCGAGGAGAAGAGCGGCGGCGGGGACGTCCCGGGGGTCGGCGACTCGGCGTACTCCGTCGTGAACCTCACCACCGAGGACAAGCAGCAGACCCGCGAGGGCGTGGTGATGGTGCGCGCGTCCAACGCGTTGGTGACCGTCACGTACAACGGCAGCGACTTCGAGACGAAGAAGGCGCCCAGCACGGACGAGATCAACAAGGCCGCCATCAAGGCCGCCAAGGAGGCGGTCGCGGCGCTGGCGGACGGTCAGCAGAGCTGACCGCCCTCCTGACCGTCCGCCGGCAGTACTGCCTTCGGCGTCACGCCTCGAGGCGGTCCCTTCCACGCGCCAGCATCAGCACCACGTACAGCACCATCGACGTGCCCAGGCCCACCGCCCAGCCGTAGTCGGCCAGCGGCTCCAGTGCCGGGATGGGGCGCCCGTCGATCAGCGGCTTGAAGCTCGCGCCGCCGATGGCGAGGACACCGCCGGTGACGAAGGCGACGACGGCCCGCCAGTTCCAGCCGCCGTCGTACCAGTAGCGGCCGCCCGCGCGGTACAGGTCGGTCAGGTCGAGCTTGCCGCGGCGCAGGATCCAGTAGTCGGCGATGAGGATGCCGGCGACCGTGCCGAGCAGACCGCCGACCAGGCCGAGCCAGGTGAAGATGTAGCCCTGCGGGTCGGAGTACAGCTTCCAGGGGAAGATCAGCACACCGAGGACGCAGGTGGCGAGCGCACCGGCCCGGAAGGTGATCTTCCGGGGCGCGATGTTGGAGAAGTCGAAGGCCGGCGAGACCAGGTTGGCCGCGATGTTCACGGACAGGGTCGCCACCAGCACGGTGACCAGCGCGAACAGCAGGCCCACGACGTTGTCCGTCTTGGCGGCGAGCTCCACCGGGTTCCAGATCGTCTCGCCGTACACGGCCTGCGAACCGGAGGTGACCATCACCGACAGCAGCGCGAAGAGCGTCATGGTGGTCGGCAGACCGAGCGCCTGGCCCCACATCTGCGACTTCTGACTCTTGCCGTAACGCGTGAAGTCCGGGATGTTCAGGGACAAAGTCGACCAGAAGCCGATCATGCCCATGAGGGACGGCCAGAACAGCTTCCAGAAGTCGCCGCCCCAGCCCAGCTTGGAGGGCTGGTCGAGCAGCGGGCCGAAGCCGCCCGCCTTGTTGCTCATCCAGATCAGCATCACCAAGGCGCCGACCAGGACGAAGGGCGCCGCCCAGTTCTCGAAGCGGCGGATCGTCTCCATGCCCCGGTAGATGATCGCGACCTGGATCGCCCAGAAGATCGCGAACGACAGCCACATCGTCCAGGGATAGCCGCCGAACTGTCCGGCGTCGCTCCAGCCGTTCCCGATCAGCTTCCCGGCGAGGAAGTAGATCGCCTCGCCGCCGATCCAGGTCTGGATGCCGAACCAGCCGCACGCCACCAACGCCCGTACGACAGCGGGGAGGTTGGCGCCGCGGATGCCGAAGGAGGCGCGGGCGAAGACCGGGAAGGGGATGCCGTACTTGGGTCCCGCGTGCCCGGTGAGCAGCATCGGCACCAGCACGATCACGTTGGCCAAGGCGATGGTGAACACCGCCTGCTTCCAGTCCATGCCGACGGCGATCAGACCGGAGGCCAGGGTCCAGGAGGCCGTGTTGTGGGCCATGCCGACCCACAGGGCGGAGAAGTTGTACGTGGTCCAGGTGCGCTTCTCCACCGGAACCGGCAGCAGGTCCTCGTTGGCGTAGCGGCCGCTCGGGGCGGGGCTGCCCGGGGCGAGCTCCACCCGGCCGTCGGCGAGGGTGACTTGAGAGGAGGACGGCGGTATGGCCGTGGGAGCGGTGTCGGTCATGGGCAGGCCAATCAAACGAGGGGCGGATCCGGAAAGGCCGTGCGGGCTCCGGCTCCCTCCCCGAGGCAACCGGGCCACGGGGAGGGGAGAACAGGAGTGGGGGGATGGGGAGAAGAGCGGGGAGTTTCGGGTCAGGCGTTGACGGCCGGGATCACCTTCGTGCCGTAGGCGTCGATGGTGGCCTCCTGCGCGTCGTGCATGTCGTAGACCGCGAACTGGTCGACGCCCAGCTCACGCAGTGCGTTCAGTTTCTCGATGTGCTTCTCGACGGGGCCGATGACGCAGAACCGGTCGACGATCTCGTCGGGCACGAACTGGGTGTCGGGGTTGTCGGCGCGTCCGTGGTGGGAGTAGTCGTAGCCCTCGCGCGCCTTGATGTAGTCGGTGAGTTCGTCGGGTACGGCGGCGGAGTGCTCGCCGTACTTGGAGACCAGGTCGGCGACGTGGTTGCCGACCATCCCGCCGAACCAGCGGCACTGCTCGCGGGCGTGGGCGAGCGCCTCGGGCGAGTCGTCCTCGGTGACGTAGGCGGGAGCGGCGACGCAGATCTTCACCTCGGACGGGTCACGTCCGGCGGCGACGGCCGCGTCCTTGACCGCCTTCACCATGTACTCGGTGAGGTACAGGTCGGCCAGCTGGAGGATGAACCCGTCGGCCTCCTCGCCGGTCATCTTCAGCGCCTTGGGGCCGTACGCGGCCATCCAGACGGGGAGTTCGGCGTCCTCCTTGATCCAGGGGAACCTGATGACCGTACCCCCGAGGTCCGCCTCCTTCCCGGAGCCGAGTGCCCGGATGACCTTCATGGCCTCGCTGATGCGGGCCAGCGTGTTCGGGGCGCGGCCTGCGACGCGCATGGCGGAGTCTCCGCGGCCGATGCCGCAGACCGTGCGGTTGCCGAACATGTCGTTGAGGGTGGCGAAGGTGGAGGCGGTGACCTCCCAGGTGCGGGTGCCCGGGTTGGTGACCATCGGGCCGACCTTGAGCTTGCTGGTGTTGGAGAGGATCTGGCTGTAGATCACGAACGGCTCCTGCCACAGCACGGCGGAGTCGAAGGTCCAGCCGTACGTGAAGCCGTTGCGCTCGGCCCGCTTCATCAGGCTGATGACCTTGGAGGCCGGCGGGTCGGTCTGCAGGACGAGTCCGAAGTCCATTTGCGCCACTCCTAGTTGAGGTACTGACAGGTGGAGCGGGGGGTGTAGACGCCGTGCCCGGCGTGCCCGGTGTACTCCCGCTCGGTGATGACGAGTTCGCCGCGCGAGAGGACGGTCTCGACGCGGCCGGTGAGGCGCTTGCCCTCGTACGCCGAGTAGTCGACGTTCATGTGGTGCGTCTCGGCGGAGACGATCTGCTCGGCGTGCGGGTCGTAGATGACGACGTCCGCGTCGGCGCCGGGGGCGATGGTGCCCTTCTTCGGGTACATGCCGAACATCCGGGCCGGGGTCGCGCAGGCGATCTCGATCCAGCGGCGGCGCGAGATGTGTCCCTCGACGACGGCCTGGTGGAGCAGGTCCATGCGGTTCTCGACGCCCGGAAGACCGTTGGGGATCTTCGAGAAGTCGCCGCGGCCGAGCTCCTTCTGGCCCACGAAGCAGAAGGGGCAGTGGTCGGTGGAGACGACCTGGAGGTCGTTGGTGCGCAGGCCCTTCCAGAGGTGGGCCTGGTGCTCCTTGGGCCGCAGCGGCGTCGAGCACACGTACTTCGAGCCCTCGAAGTCGGGCTCGGCGAGGTTGTCCGTGGACAGGAACAGGTACTGCGGGCAGGTCTCGCCGAAGACGTTCAGGCCCTCGTCGCGTGCCCTGGCCAGCTCGGCGACTGCCTCCATCGCCGAGACGTGCACGACGTACAGGGGTGCCCCGGCGACCTGCGCGAGCTTGATGGCCCGGTGGGTGGCCTCGGCCTCAAGGAGCGCCTTGCGCACCTCCCCGTGATAGCGGGGGTCGGTCTCGCCGCGGGCCAGCGCCTGCTCGACGAGCACGTCGATCGCGATGCCGTTCTCGGCGTGCATCATGATCAGGCCGCCGTTCTCGGCGGAGCGCTGCATGGCACGCAGGATCTGGCCGTCGTCGCTGTAGAAGACGCCGGGGTAGGCCATGAACTGCTTGAAGGAGGTCACGCCCTCCTCCACCAGCAGGTCCATCTCCTTGAGCGTGTCCTGGTTCACGTCGGAGACGATCATGTGGAAGCCGTAGTCGATGGCGCAGTTGCCCTCGGCCTTGGCGTGCCAGGCGTCGAGCCCCTCGCGCAGCGAATGGCCCACGCTCTGCACGGCGAAGTCGACGATGGTCGTCGTACCGCCCCAGGCGGCGGCCCGGGTGCCGGTCTCGAAGGTGTCGGAGGCGAAGGTGCCGCCGAACGGCAGCTCCATGTGGGTGTGGGCGTCGACGCCGCCCGGGATGACGTACTTCCCGGTGGCGTCGATGGTGCGCTCGGCCGTCCAGGCCTCGGCGGCGGAGGTGCCGGAGGCGGCCAGGGCGGCGATGCGGCCGTCCTCGATCAGGACGTCGGCGTGGATCTCGTCGGACGCGGTGACGACTAGGCCACCGCGGATGACGGTACGGCTGCTCATGATCCCTCTCCTGCCGTGTTCAACACTGGTGTGGTGCGGGTCGGTCGGTGCCGCCGGTCCGGCCCCCCGTGTGCTGGACCGGCGGACGTGCCCGGCCCGGTTACGGAGCGGTCAGCGGGCCGTACGCGTCGGGACGGCGGTCGCGGTAGAACTGCCAGCGGTCGCGGACCTCGCGCAGCTTGGCCAGATCGAGGTCGCGGACGACCAGTTCGGTCTCCTTGTCGCTGGCCACCTCGCCGACGAACTGGGCCTCCGGGTCGACGAAGTAGCTCGTCCCGTAGAAGTCGTTGTCGCCCAGTTCCTCGACGCCGACCCGGTTGATCGCGCCGACGAAGTACTCGTTGGCGGCGGCCGCGGCCGGCTGCTCCAGCTGCCACAGGTAGGACGACAGGCCGCGCGAGGTGGCCGACGGGTTGAAGACGATCTCGGCGCCCTCCAGCCCCAGCGCGCGCCAGCCCTCGGGGAAGTGACGGTCGTAGCAGATGTAGACACCGATCCTGCCGACGGCGGTGTCGAAGACCGGCCAGCCGCTGTTGCCGGGACGGAAGTAGAACTTCTCCCAGAAGCCCGGCACCTGCGGGATGTGGTGCTTGCGGTACTTGCCGAGGTACGAGCCGTCCGCGTCGATCACGGCGGCCGTGTTGTAGAGGACGCCGGGCTGCTCCTCCTCGTACATCGGCAGGATGAGGACGAGGCCCAGTTCCTTGGCGAGCGCCTGGAAGCGCTTGACGATCGGGCCGTTCGGGATCTGCTCGGCGTACTCGTAGAACGCCTTGTCCTGGACCTGGCAGAAGTACGGTCCGTAGAACAGTTCCTGGAAGCACAGGACTTGGGCACCCTGCGCGGCCGCGTCGCGGGCCGCCTGCTCGTGCACCTGGATCATCGACTCCTTGTCGCCCGTCCAGGCGGTCTGGAAGAGGGCGGCTCGGATCACTGTGCTCATCGGGACCTCCGGTCACTCGGTGTGCGAGGAGCCTAAGAAGTCCGAAGAGCCGGTTTGAGTTGCACGGTGTCACGTCTGCGGGCCCGCGGCGTGTCACCGTGTCACCCTGTCGTGGGCCCATGTTTCACCGCCGTTTTCCCAGGTCGTCGCATGTTTCAACCCTGTTGCGCGTCGTGTGCGAGGAGCGCGATGTGCACCGAGGCGGCCTGCTCGAAGTCGTCGAGGTCGACGCCGAGCCGGCCCTGTATCGCCTCCAGCCGGCGGTAGAGCGCCGGCCGGGAGACGTGGTGGAGCTGGGCGGTGCGGGACTTGTTGCGGCCGCTGGCGAGGTAGGTGCGCAGGACGGCGAGCAGGTCCTCGCCGGCCCCGCACAGCAGCCCGTCCAGCTCGCGCTCCGCGAAGGACTGCACATGCGGGTCGTCGCGCAGCAGCCGGATCAGGCCGCGCAGGTGTACGTCCTTGAGGCGGACGACGGCCGGGAGGTCCAGGACGGCCGAGGAGTCGGCCACGGCGTCGGCGACGTGCTGGGCCTCGCGCAGCCCGGCGGGGACGTCGTCCCAGACGGTGCGCTCGTCGGCGGCCGCCACCACGGCCTTGGAGGACCCGGACTCGGTCCGCAGCCGGGCGGCGAAGTGGGCCGCGAGGGCCGTCGCGTCCTGGTCGCGGGCGAGGCTCAGCAGAACGGCCACGGCTCCGTCGGCCAGCTCGGCGACCAGCCCGGGCATCCCCAACATACGCAGCACGCGGTCGAGTTGGTCCGGTTCGCCGTCGCGTACGACGAGCGGGACGAAGGTGCGCCGGTTGACGGGAAGTCCGGCCGCGCGGGCCCGGGGCAGCAGCTGCCGGGCCGGTACGACTCCGCTGACGAGGTCGGTGAGCAGGCTCTGCGCGGACTGCTCCTCCCAGGTGTGCGCGGAGTTGCCGCCGAGCATGCGGTGCAGCACGAGGGCCTCGGCGGCCCGGTCGGCGAGCAGCCGCCCGGTGGCGGAGTCGCCGCGGTAGCCGCAGAGGGTGATCCGGCCCCACCGCTCTCCCCGCCCCGCCAGCTCCGCGCGGATCCAGCCGTCGACCTCGTTGCCGCCGGCCTGGCGGGCGATGCGCTCCCAGTCGCGCAGCACGTCGTCCACGGCGGGCCGCTCCCCCGCGGTGGCGAGGACGCGGTGGGCGAGGTTGGTGACGACGACGGGACAGCCGCTGTGCTGGGCGACCTCGTCGAGCAGGCGTTGCAGGGGAGCGTCGGCGGTGATGAGTCCGGTGAGCGCGGTCCGTACGGACTCGGAGAAGCTGACGGCGGCGAACTTCCGCCGGACCAGCCGGGACTGGACCTCCTCCGTCAACTCCGCGAAGGGGAAGGGCCGATGGAGGACCACCATGGGCAGCCCGCACCGCTCGGCCGCCCGCCGCATCACGTCCGGCGGCGCGGGGAACGCCCGTCCCAGGCCCAGGACGACGGCCGCGGCCTCCGCGCGGTGCAGGGACTGGATGTACTCGGCCTGCGCGCCCTCGTCGCCGGCGAGCAGCACCCCGGTGGTGAGGATCATCTCGCCGCCGCTGAGCATCACGCCGACGTCGGCGGCCTCGGCGACGTGCACCCAGCGCACCGCCCGGTCGAGCTGACTCGCCCCGGCCACCACCTCGGGCTCCCCGGCGAGGACCCGTTCCAGGCCGAGGACCTGCCGCACCGACAGGGCCGGCTCGGTCGGACCCCAGGTCTTGGAGGTGGTGGTCATGGCGGCGTTTCCCTTGTTCGGAGTGCTGCTACTGAATGCTCCTCAGAGCGTCTTCGAGGATCGCGGCGCCCTCCTCGGCCTCCGCGACGGTCAGGGACAGGGGTGGCGCGACCCGCAGGGCGCTGGTGTTGTGGCCGCCGCCCTTGCCGATGAGCAGCCCGCCCTCGCGGGCCGCTTCGAGCACGGCGGACGCGGCTGCCGGGTCGGCCTCGTCGGTGCCGGGTTTGACCAGCTCGATGCCGAGCATCAGCCCGCGCCCGCGCACCTCCCGTACGGCCGGCACCTGTGCGGCGGCGGCCCGCAGCCGCTCGATGAGCAGTCCGCCGACGCGCCGGGCGTTGCCCTGGAGGTCGTGCTCCAGGAGGTACGTCAGGTTCGCGAGGCCGGCCGCCATGGTGATCTGGGTGCCGCCGAACGTGGAAATGCTGTTGGCGTCCAGGCAGTTCATGATCTCGCCGCGGGCGACGACGCCGCCGATGGACATGCCATTGCCGATGCCCTTGGCGAAGGTGAGGATGTCGGGAGGCCCTGAGGAGGCGTGGGCCTGCCAGCCCCAGAAGTGTTCGCCGGTGCGGCCCCAGCCGGTCTGCACCTCGTCGGCGATCCACAGGATGCCGCGCTCCTGGAGCACCTCGCGGAAGGCCGCGTACAGGCCGTCCGGCGGGGAGGTGAAGCCGCCGACGCCCTGGATGGGCTCGGCGATCAGGGCGGCGGGCGGGCGGGTGTGGCCGAGCAGGTCTTCGAGGTCGTCGACGCAGGCCGCGATGAAGTCGTCGTCGCTGAGCGAGGCGTACGGGCCGCGTGTACGCACGCCTCCGTGGACGTACAGCGTCTGGAGCGGGGAGAGCGAGGTGGGCGACCAGCCGCGGTTGCCGGTGATGCCGACCGAGCTGAAGGAGCGGCCGTGGTAGCTGTTGCGCATCGCCAGGATGGTGTTGCTGCGGCGGTACGTCGTCGCCAGCATCAGGGCGGTGTCGTTGGCCTCGGTGCCGGAGGTGGTGAAGAAGACGCGGGCGTCCGGGATGCCGCTCAACTGGGCGATGCGCTCGGCGAGTTCGACCATCGGCCGGTTGAGGTAGAGCGTGGACGAGTGGACGATCCGCCCGGCCTGTTCGCTCACCGCCTTGGTGACCTCGGGCAGGGCGTGCGCGGTCATCGTCGTCAGGATGCCGCCGAAGAAGTCGAGGTACTTGTTGCCCTCGGCGTCCCAGACGTACCGGCCCTCGCCGTGGGTGATCTCCAGCGGGTCCTCGTAGTAGAGGGCGAGCCAGTCGGGCAGGACGGAGCGGTGGCGGCCCAACAGGTCCTTGGTCACGGCTGCACCAGCCCTTCGTAGGCGTCGGGACGGCGGTCGCGGTAGAACGCCCACTGCTGGCGCACTTGCTCGATGAGGTCGAAGTCGAGGTCGCGGACGATGAGCTCCTCTTCCTTGTCGCTGGCCGTCTCACCCACGAACTGGCCGCGCGGGTCGACGAAGTAGCTCGTCCCGTAGAAGTCGTTGTCGCCGTACTCCTCGACGCCGACCCGGTTGATCGCGGCGATGAAGTACTCGTTGGCGACGGCGGCGGCGGGCTGTTCGAGGCGCCAGAGGTAGTTGGAGAGTCCGCGGTGGGTGGCGGAGGGGTTGTAGACGAGCTGGGCGCCGTTCAGGCCGAGCTGGCGCCAGCCCTCGGGGAAGTGGCGGTCGTAGCAGATGTAGACGCCGACCTTGCCGACGGCGGTGTCGAAGACCGGCCAGCCGATGTTCCCCGGCTTGAAGTAGTACTTCTCCCAGAAGCCCTTGACCTGCGGGATGTGGTGCTTGCGGTACTTGCCGAGGAAGGTGCCGTCGGCGTCGATCACGGCCGCGGTGTTGTAGTAGAAGCCCGACTGCTCGATCTCGAACACCGGGACGACGATCACCATGCCGGTCTCGCGGGCGAGCTCTTGCATACGACGGGTGGTCGGCCCGTCGGGCACCGGTTCGGCCCAGCGGTAGTGCTCGGGGTCCTGGACCTGACAGAAGTAGGGGGCGTTGAAGACTTCCTGGAAGCCGATGATCTTGGCACCCTGGCGGGCCGCCTCGCGGGCGTGCTCCTCGTGTTTCGCCACCATGGACTCGGTGTCGCCGGTCCAGGTGGCCTGGACCAGGGCGGCGCGTACGACGTTGGCCATGAGCTGCTCCTTCGACGGGACCTCAGAGCCTCTACGCCCGTAGACACAGGCCGTAGAGGCACGAACGTAAGCCTCCCCGGCGGCCTTGCCAAGACCATCGTCGTTAACCCGCTGAGTCGATCGGGTTTCACACCCCTGTGGGTGAGCGACCGGGCGGACGGCCAGGGGCTTCGGTCCGTCTCAGGCGGTGTGGCCGGCGACCCGCAACGCGTGGACCAGATCCCGGTGGAGCTCGCCCGAGGCGCCCCGGGCCGCCTCGAGCAGAAGCGGGGCGAGGGTCTGCGGGTCCGGCTCGACGCTGCGGGCGGCCTCCTCGGCGTTGCGGACGCGGACGTACGCGTCCAGGAGCGCGCGGGCCTCGCGACGGTGGCCCTCGGTGACCAGCGCGAGCACGGCCTGCCCGATCTCACCGGCGGGCCGCACCACTCCCTGCCGAAGCACCTGCTCGCCGTCGGCGCCACGCCCCGCGGCGACCAGGGCGTCGGCCACGGCGACCAGCCGGTCGGGCGGCAGTGAGGCGGTTTCCCACAGCAGGGTCGCCCAGTCGGCGCCGAGCCCGGCGCGCTGCATCTCGGCGGCGAGCAGCGGGTAGCGGACGGCGGGCCAGTACGCGATCTCGGCGAGCAGGGCGTGCGCCTCGCCGCTACGGCCCTCACCGCGCAGCCGCACCAGCCGTTCCACGGCCCCGGCACTCTCGCGCCGGGCCGCCGCGTCCGACGGCTCAGCGGTCTGCGGCTCCGGCCGCGCGTCCGTCTCCGCGGCCCCGGCGTACCGGGCCCCGCGCAGGGTGCGGCGGGGGGCGACGGGCGCGACGGGCAGGTCCGGTACGACGGTCGGCGGTACGACGACGGGGGCGGTCCCCTCCTCGTCCACCCCGGCGAAGCGGGCACTGCCGCGGCGGCGCTTGCGTTGTTTGGAGGTCGGGGCGGGCTCCTCCTGCGGGGCGGGGGCCGGCTGTTCCGGGGTGGCGGGCCGGTCGTCGTACTCGGCGTACTGGCCGTGGCCGCCGTCCGTCTCCGGGGCGGAGGCGTCCGGCGCGTGGCGCTGCTGCGGCATGCGGGGGAATCCGGCGCCGTACGGGGCATCGCGCCCGTCCGAGGGCGCGGCGTAGGTGTTTCGAGGGTCCGTGGCCTCGGTGTACTCGTGACGACCGTCCGGACGCGTGCCGTATGGGTCACGAGCGTCCGAGGGGGCACCGTACGCATGTCGGCCGTCGGAAGGCGCGGCGTACTCGTCACGGTACGCATCGCGGGAACCCGTGCCCTGCGCGCCATGACCGCCCGCCGAGGTGCCGTACCCGTCCCGGCCGTCGGAACGCGGGGCGTATTCGTCACGGCCGTCCGACCGTGTGGCGTACCCGTCCCGGCCGCCCGAATCCGCGCCAAACGCGCCACGACCGTCCGCACCCGCGCCCTGCGCGCCACGAGCGGCCGAAGAGGTGCCGTACCCGTCCCGACCGGCCGATGGCGAGCCGTACCCCCCGCGTCCCCCGCGCCCCTCCGCCCCCGTGTCGCCGTCGTCGACGCGGAACACGGTGCCGCCCTGCGCCGTCCGCCCGCGGCGGATCTCCTCCGCCTGTCCGCCCACCGACCGCCGGTCCAGGTCCTCCATGCGCGCCCGGAGTTCGGCGCAGCGGCGGGTCGCGCGTTCGTGGTCGTCGCGGGCCCAGGCGAGGTCGAGGCGGATCGCGTCGGCCTCCTGCTGGGTGGTGGCGGAGGCGAGGAACCGGCCCAGTTCGGCCTGTCGTTCGGCGGCGTAGCGTTGTTCGCGGAGCATGACGTCGAAGCGGTCGCCGAGGGCGTCCCGGCCGCCGGGGCGGGCGTCGTGGGCGACGAGTGCGGCGGCGTGCAGGGGGCGGGCGCGGTCCGCCTCCGGGGCGGCGACGGCGGGGCCGTATTCCGTGGCGAGGTCCTGGAGGAGCGCCTCGACGACGTCCCAGGGCGGTATCTCACGCCCGTCGAGGCAGGCCTGCATTCCGTCGGGGTCGCGCTGCCAGAACACGCCGCACCAGCCGGCGCCCTGGTCCAGGCGTGCCAGCAGACTGTCCAGGTAGTTCGCGAACTCCCGTACTCGGGCCGGGAGTTGATCCAGAGTCATCGCCCAACTCCCGCCAGACCGGAGCACTCCGGTCCGTAGGCAACACCAGTCGTGTTACAGGACGGCTACAGGCAGTTTTCCGGGACAGTGCATGACCCTCATTGCGCGATCTTGACCGTTGCGCGGAGACTGCCCGAGAAGCCCGTTGCAGCGGCGCTATACGGCCGCCGGCGCGCACAGTCCCGCCAGCTCGTCCATCGACAGGGCGAGCGCGCGGGCGAGCGCGGCCACCGTGAAGAACGCCGGGGTCGGCGCGCGGCCGGTCTCGATCTTGCGGAGGGTCTCCGCGGAGATGCCGGCGCTGGCCGCGACCTCCGTCATGCTGCGACCGCCGCGGGCCTCGCGCAGCAGCCGGCCGAGCCGTTCGCCGCGTTCGCGCTCTTCGGGGGTGAGAGGGGTGCGTACCATACCGTCATTGTAATACCGGTATAGTAATTGGCATGGTAGAGCTGAAGACGGACACATCCATCGACGCCATGTACGAGGCCGGCCAGGTCGTCGGCCGAGCCCTGACGGCCGTACGACAGGCCGCTGACGTCGGCGTTTCCCTGCTGGAGCTGGACGAGGTGGCGCACGACGTGCTGCGCGCGGCGGGCGCCGGCTCGCCCTTCCTCGGCTACCGGCCCTCGTTCGCGACCACGCCGTTCCCGGCTGTCATCTGCGCCTCGGTGAACGACGCGATCGTGCACGGCATCCCGACCGCCTACCGGCTGCGCGACGGCGACCTCGTGTCCATCGACTGCGGTGCGGAACTGGGCGGCTGGGCCGGCGACTCGGCGATCAGCTTCGTGGTCGGCAGGCCGCGCCCGGCCGACCTCCGCCTGATCGAGACGGCCGAGCGGGCCCTGTCGGCGGGCATCGAGGCGGCGGTCGTGGGACACCGCATCGGCGACATCGCGCACGCGATCGGCACGGTGTGCCGGGCCGCGGGATACGGCATCATGGCCGACTTCGGCGGCCACGGCATCGGCCGCCGCATGCACGAGGACCCGCCGGTTCCCAACGAGGGCCGCCCGGGGCGCGGTTTCCCGCTGCGGCACGGCATGGTCCTCGCCCTCGAACCCATGCTCATCGACGGCGGCACGGACGGCTACCACGAGGCACCGGACGGCTGGACCCTGAAGACGAACGACGGTTCGCGCGCGGCCCACGTGGAGCACACGGTGGCGATCACGGACGCGGGGCCACGCATCCTGACGGCACGCTGAGCGGCGGGGCACCCGGAGAGAGCCTCCCGGATTCTCTGAAGGTGCCCCCTCCCCTCCTTCGTGCGAAGGTGTTCTACGAGCGTGCGTCCCGGGGTGTAGCCGACTGCCACACGGGTTACCCGGCCCCGGCACGTCGATCAGCGAGGGCGTCCCGGGCCCCGCAGGGACGCCGGATGGGAACGCCATGACCAGCGGCTTCACCGGCTCAGAAGGCTACGACCCCTTCGGAGAATTCCTCGCCCGCTTCTTCGGCGGACCGCGCCCCGGTCCCCGCCAGATCGACATCGGGCGGCTGCTCAGTCAGCCCGCCCGGGAACTGGTGCGGGGCGCCGCCCAGTACGCCGCCGAACACGGCAGCCGGGACCTGGACACCCAGCATCTGCTGCGGGCCGCGCTGTCCGCCGAACCGACCAGGAGCCTGCTCAGCCGGGCCGGCGCGGACCCCGACTCCCTCGCCACGGAGATCGACGAGCGGTCCGGCCCGGTCCAGCACCCGCCGGGCGAGGTGCCGCCCCCGACCTCACTGTCCCTGACGCCGGCCGCCAAGCGCGCCCTGCTGGACGCGCACGACCTGGCCCGGGCCCGCGGCGCCGGCTACATCGGCCCCGAGCACGTGCTCAGCGCCCTCGCCGCGAACCCGGACTCGGCGGCCGGGCACATCCTCAACTCGGCCCGCTTCACGCCCTCGGGCCTGCCGCCCGAGGCGGCCTCGGACGGCGGGCAGGTCCGCAGCGAACGGCCGCGCTCCACCGGCACGCCCACCCTGGACAAGTACGGCCGCGATCTCACCGGCCTGGCCCGGCAGGGCCGTATCGACCCGGTGATCGGGCGGGACGAGGAGATCGAGCAGACCATCGAGGTGCTCTCGCGGCGCGGCAAGAACAACCCGGTGCTCATCGGTGACGCGGGTGTCGGCAAGACGGCCATCGTGGAGGGGCTCGCCCAGCGCATCTCCGAGGGCGACGTGCCGGACGTGCTGATCGGGCGGCGGGTGGTCGCCCTGGACCTGACCGGTGTGGTCGCGGGCACCCGCTACCGGGGCGACTTCGAGGAGCGGCTGACCAACATCGTCGGCGAGATCCGCGACCACTCCGACCAACTGATCGTCTTCATCGACGAGTTGCACACCGTCGTGGGTGCCGGAGGCGGCGGCGAGGGCGGGTCCCTGGACGCCGGCAACATCCTCAAGCCGGCCCTGGCCCGCGGCGAGCTGCACATCGTGGGCGCGACCACGCTGGAGGAGTTCCGCCGGATCGAGAAGGACGCGGCCCTGGCCAGGCGTTTCCAGCCGATCCTGGTGCCGGAGCCCACCCCGACGGACGCGATCGACATCCTGCGCGGACTGCGCGACCGCTACGAGGCCCACCACCAGGTCCGCTACACCGACGAGGCCCTCGTGGCCGCCGTCGAGCTGTCCGACCGCTACCTCACCGACCGCCGGCTGCCGGACAAGGCGATCGACCTGATCGACCAGGCCGGGGCGCGGGTACGGCTGCGGGCGCGGACCAAGGGCACCGACGTCAGGGCCATGGAGCACGAGCTCGAGCAGCTCGGCCGGGACAAGGACCAGGCGGTCGCGGACGAGCAGTACGAGCAGGCCACGCAACTGCGCGACCGTATGGCCGAGTTGAAGAAGCGGATCGAGGAGGCCGCCGGCGGTGGCGGCGCGGCCGACGAGGGGCAGCATCTGGAGGTGACGGCGGAGGCCATCGCCGAAGTGGTGTCCCGGCAGACCGGGATTCCGGTCAGCAGTCTCACCGAGGAGGAGAAGGACCGGCTGCTCGGCCTGGAGGAGCATCTGCACGAGCGGGTGGTCGGCCAGGAGGAGGCGGTCCGGGTGGTCGCCGACGCGGTGATGCGGTCCCGGGCCGGACTCGCGAGCCCGGACCGGCCGATCGGCAGCTTCCTCTTCCTCGGCCCGACCGGTGTCGGCAAGACCGAGCTGGCGCGGGCGCTGGCGGAGGTCCTGTTCGGCAGCGAGGAGCGCATGGTCCGCCTGGACATGAGCGAGTACCAGGAGCGGCACACGGTCAGCCGGCTGGTCGGCGCCCCGCCCGGGTACGTGGGCCACGAGGAGGCCGGCCAGCTCACCGAGGTCGTGCGCCGGCACCCGTACTCGCTGCTGCTCCTCGACGAGGTGGAGAAGGCCCACCCGGACGTCTTCAACATCCTCCTCCAGGTCCTGGACGACGGACGGCTGACCGACTCCCAGGGCCGCACCGTCGACTTCACCAACACCGTCATCGTCATGACCAGCAACCTCGGCTCCGAGGCGATCACCCGGCGCGGTGCGGGCATCGGGTTCGGGCCGGGCGGTGCGGAGGCGGACGAGGAGGCGCGGCGCGAGCAGATCCTGCGGCCGCTGCGGGAGCACTTCCGGCCCGAGTTCCTCAACCGCATCGACGAGATCGTCGTCTTCCGCCAGCTCACCGCCGAGCAGCTGCGGAAGATCACCAACCTGCTGCTGGAGCGCACCCGCCGGATGCTGCACGCGCAGGGCATCGCGGTCGACTTCACCGGCCCGGCGGTCGACTGGCTCGCCGAGCGCGGCTACCAGCCGGAGTACGGCGCCCGGCCGCTGCGCCGCACCATCCAGCGCGAGGTCGACAACCAGCTGTCCCGGCTGCTGCTGGACGGCCGGATCGCCGAGGGCGGCCGGGTGACGGTGGACGTCGAGGACGGGCGGCTCGCACTCCGTACGGAGGACCTGCCGCCCGCCCCCGAGCTGTGACCGCTAGGGCGCCGGGTACACGACCATCGCCGAGCCGCCGCCGCGTCGTACCTTCTCGGCGGCGGCCAGCCACTTCCCGCCCGGCAGCCGCTGCACGGCCGTGGCCGCGCCGATCTCCGGGTTCAGCCTGAAGGAGTGCCCGATGGCCTCCAGCTGCTTGGCCGTCTCACTGCCGTAGAGCCCGGGTTCGAGCTCGGTCTGGGCGGCGTTGCGCTGGCTGGCGCGCGGTGCGGCGATCGCGTCGACCAGGGGCAGCCCGCGGTCGAGGAACTGGGTGAGGGTCTGCAGCACGGTGGTGATGATGGTCGCGCCACCGGGCGAACCCAGCGCCACCACCGGCTTGTCGTGCTTGTCCAGCACGATCGTCGGCGAGATCGACGACCGCGGCCGCTTGCCCGGACCGGGCAGGTTCGGGTCGTGGACGGCCGGGTTGGCCGGGGCGAAGGAGAAGTCGGTCAGCTCGTTGTTGAGGATGAACCCGCGGCCGGGCACCGTGATGCCGCTGCCGCCGGTCTGCTCGATGGTGAGCGTGTAGGAGACGACGTTCCCCCACTTGTCCGCCGCCGTCAGATGCGTGGTGTTCTCACCCTCGTACGTCGTCGGCGCCGCCGTTCCCCCGGTGGCGCAGGCCGCCGGGTTCCGCGGATCGCCGGGCGCCACCGGGCTGGTCAGCACCGCGTCGTCCTTGATGAGGCACGCCCGCGAGTCGGCGTACTTCTGCGACAGCAGTTCCTTCGTGGGTACGTCCTCGAAGGCGGGGTCGCCGACCCAGCGCCCCCGGTCCGCGAACGCGATCCGGCTCGCCTCGATGTAGCGGTGCAGGTACTGGACCTCGCTCGCCTTCGACAGGTCGGTGTTCTCCAGGATGTTGAGGGCTTCGCCGACCGTGGTGCCGCCGGAGGAGGAGGGCGCGATGGAGTAGACGCCGAGGCCGCGGTACGAGGTCCTGGTGGGCGCCTGGAGCTTGGCGCGGTAGGCCGCGAGGTCCTTCTCGGACAGCTCGCCCGGGCGGGCGTTCCAGCCCGAGGCGGGGTCCACGGGCGGCTTGTTCACGGTGTCGACGATGTCCTCGCCGAGGTCGCCGTGGTAGATCGCGCCGACGCCCTTGCGGCTCAACTCGGCGTAGGTGCGGGCGAGGTCGGGGTTCTTGAAGGTCGAGCCGACGACGGGGAGCTGTCCGCCCGGCAGGAACAGCTTCGCGGTGTCCGGGAAGTAGCGGAACCGGGTCTCGTTGGAGGCGGTCTGCGAGCGGAAGGTGCTGTCGACGACGAACCCGTCACGGGCGATCCGCTCGGCGGGCGCGAGAACGCTGCCGAGTCTCTTGCTGCCCCACTTGTCGAGCGCCGTCTGCCAGGTGGCGGGCGTGCCCGGCGTACCGACGCCGAGGCCGCTGCTGACGGCGTCGGCGAAGGCGAGGGGCTTGCCGTTCTCCAGGAACAGGCCGGAGTCGGCGGTCAGCGGAGCGGTCTCGCGGCCGTCGATCGTATGCACCGTACGGGACTTGGCGTCGTAGTAGACGAAGTAGCCGCCACCGCCGATGCCGGAGGAGTACGGCTCGGTGACACCGAGCGCGGCCGCCGTGGCGACGGCGGCGTCGACGGCGTTGCCGCCCTTCTTCAGCACCTCGATACCGGCGGCGGAGGCGTCCGCGTCGACGCTGGCCACGGCTCCGCCGTAGCCGACGGCAAGCGGAACCTTTTCGACAGGTGTGCTCCCGGCGGCGGGTGGCGCGGCCGCTCCTACCGTAACCACGGCGGCCGAGACCGCCAGGACCGACAGTTTCCGTACGACAGGGCGACGCATCCGAACCTCCAGTCAGAGACCGTTCGCGCAGCCTATGCGATCGCCATGCCCCCGTCAGCAGACCCTCAACAGGCCGTTTTCGAACACTGGTTTGCGTTGGCCCGCTAGCATGCGCGCCCATGAATGACGACGTGCGCAACATCGTCCTGGGGGTGGTGGCCGCCGGCATCAGTGCCGCGCTCGGCTGGCTGGCCAGGACCTACCTGTGGAAGCGGAAGCTCCGCCGCAAGCAGGCCTTCTTCGGGCTGCCCGACAACTCCGAGTCGCTGCTGGTGGTCAACCGCGGCGCCGCCGGCCCCGATCTGGCGGTGATGCGCTACGACGTGTTCGCGCTCCTCGAACTGGCCGCGCTGATCAAGGACTGCAACGCCCACGCCCAGGTCGTCCCGCACGACGCGGCACGCCAGGGCTTCGGTGAGCGCACCGAGTTCTGCGTCGGCGGCCCGGCATCCAACCGCCGTATGGCGGCACATCTGTCCTCACTGCTCCCCGGCGTCCGGGTGAACGTGGACGCCGAGCCGAGCCCCGACCGCGGCGCCTTCCAGATCGGCTCCGAGCGCTACCGAGTGGAGGTCGGCAGGGCCGAGTACGCGCTCCTCGCCCGGCTCACCGTCGACGAGAGCCACGGCACCCGGCCCGTCTTCCTCTTCTGCGGCCAGACCTCGATCACCAACCAGGCCACGACCCGTTACCTCGCCAACAACCACGAGCGGCTGACGCGCAAGTACGGCAACACCCCCTTCGCCCTGCTGCTGAAGATCGTCAACTCGCAGGCCTACGGCCCCGATGTCGTCGAACTCGTCGCGGACGTCACCCGGGAGGCACAGACCCCCCTGCCCACCCCGGCGGTTCCGCGCAACTCGCACCGCGCCTCCTAGATTTCAGCACATTCCACCAATCGTTACTCCCACGTAACTTACCGACGGGTTACCTACGGTAAGAGGCCGAGGTTACCGTCGGGTCACTTTGCACTTACACGAGTGACCGAGTCAGGAGTGACCCGTGGGAAACCATCGCAAGGCCCTGCGTACCACCGCCGTGGGTGCCGTCTCGGCGACGCTGATCGCCGGCAGCGCCCTCGGGCTCGCACCGGCCGCCCAGGCGGCGACCGCGATCCGCTTCGTCGACATCGCCGGTGACGGCGGCACGGTCCTCAAGGCCAACGTCGTCACGCCCGCCGGCGCCGACGGCACCCGCCGTTACCCGCTGCTCGTGATGCCGACGAGCTGGGGTCTGCCCCAGGTCGAGTATCTGGCCCAGGCCCAGAAGCTCGCGAACTCCGGGTATGTCGTGGTCAGTTACAACGTGCGCGGCTTCTGGCAGTCGGGCGGCGAGATAGAAGTCGCGGGCCCGCCCGACACGGCCGACGCGTCCAAGGTCATCGACTGGGCCCTCGCCAACACCCCGGCCGACGCACAGAAGGTCGGCATGGCGGGCCTCTCGTACGGTGCCGGCATCAGCCTGCTCGCCGCCGCGCACGACAAGCGCGTCAAGGCGGTCGCCGCCCTCAGCGGCTGGGCCGACCTGATCGCCTCGATCTACTCGGGCCGCACCCAGCATGTCCAGGCCGCCGGCCTGCTGGACGGGGCGAGCCTGGTCACCGGCCGCCAGAGCGCCGAAGTGCGGCAGATCTTCGACGACTTCTACGCCTCCAACCTGGCCAGGGAGCCGGAGATGATCGCCTGGGGGAAGAAACGTTCCGCTGCGACCTATGTCGACCAGCTGAACAAGAACGGCGCCGCCGTCATGATGGCCAACGCCTGGGGCGACACGATCTTCCCGCCCAACCAGTACACGGACTTCTACGAGAAGCTGACCGGCCCCAAGAGACTGGAGCTGCGCCCCGGCGACCACGCGACCTCCGAGGTCACCGGCCTGTTCGGGCTGCCCAACGACGTGTGGACGGACACCGGGCGCTGGTTCGACCACCACCTCCGGGACGAGGACAACGGCATCGACCGCGAACAGCCGGTCCGGCTCAAGTCCCGTTCCACGGGCGGCTACGAGGGCTATCCGGACTGGAAATCGGTCGGCGCGACGCGGAAGAAGATCGCCCTCGCCGGCACGACCACGATCCGCGCGAACGTCGACTCCGGGGCGAACGGCGGGGTGGTCTTCCTGTCCAGCATCCTCGACCAGATCGCCCGACTGCCCCCGGTCGCCTCGATCCCCCTGCTCCCCCGCCGCTGGGCCGCCGTGTGGCAGTCGGAGAAGTACACCAAGGCCCAACAGGTGCGCGGCACCGCGAAGTTGCACACCACTCTCACTCCGACCAAGGAGAGCGGCACCCTCGTCGCCTACCTGTACGACGTGGGGCCGCTCGGCCTCGGCAAGCTGGTCAGCAACGCGCCGTACACCTTCCACGGGCAGACGCCCGGGAAGCCGTTCGACGTGGACCTGGAGCTGTTCTCCACGGCCTACGACGTCCCGGCAGGGCACCGGCTGGCCCTGGTGGTCGACACGGTCGACCCGCTCTACATCGAGCACAACCCGTCCGGCGCGCAGCTGACCTTCTCCTCGCCGGCCACCGACCCGTCGTACGTGTCGATTCCGCTGCGCGAGCAGTGATCTCCGGCTGCTGCCGGGCGGATATGGGCTCTGCGGACTGCCACCCCCCTACGGTGTCGGGGCTGTAGGGGGAGCCCCACCCGGCAGCAGCGTCCCCGGCCCGGCCGGGGCGGCGCGCATACGGGTGGCATGGAACACGGTTCGCACTCCCCCGCTCAGTGCTTGAGGATCTTGGAGAGGAAGTCCTTGGCGCGCTCGCTGCGCGGGTCGGTGAAGAACTCCTCGGGGGTGCGGTCCTCGACGATGCGGCCGTCGGACATGAACACGACGCGGTTGGCGGCCGAGCGGGCGAAACCCATCTCATGGGTGACGACGACCATGGTCATACCGTCCCGGGCCAGCTGCTGCATGACCTCGAGGACCTCGTTGATCATCTCCGGGTCGAGCGCGGAGGTCGGCTCGTCGAACAGGAGCGCCTTGGGCTCCATCGCGAGGGCGCGGGCGATGGCCACGCGCTGCTGCTGGCCGCCGGAGAGCTGCGCCGGGAACTTGTCCGCCTGGTCGGCGACGCCGACGCGCTCGAGGAGTTCACGGGAGCGCTGGTCGGCCTGCTCCTTCTTGCGTTTGCGAACCTTGATCTGGGCCAGCGAGACGTTCTGGAGGACGGTCTTGTGGGCGAACAGGTTGAAGGACTGGAACACCATGCCGACCTCGGCGCGCAGTCCCGCGAGGGCCTTGCCCTCGTCCGGCAGCGGCTGCCCCTCCAGCGTGATGGACCCCGAGCGGATGGCCTCCAGCCGGTTGATCGCCCTGCACAGTGTCGACTTCCCGGACCCCGAAGGCCCGATGACCACGACCACCTCCCCCTTGCCGACGGTGAGGTTGATGTCCTGCAGGACATGCAGCTCCCCGTAGTACTTGTTGACGTCACGCAGTTCGATCAACGGATCGACGGCCATGCCCAGCCCTACTCACTCTCAGCTGTGTCGTAGGTGCCGCAACTTATCCGGGCAAGATCGCGGTTGAGGCACGACACGCACTTTCCGGGCATAAGCCGTATTTACGTCGTCCCGTGGGCCGGAGATTCACGCTTCGGCCACCTCGGCATACAGCTGCGAGAGTTCGGGCACCCCACTGACGGCCCACTCCTGCCCGGAGGCCACGACGTCGAACTCGCGGCCGGAGGCGAGCCGGATGACGGGCTGGCCGTCGGGCCACAGGTCCCACGCGGCGCCGGGAACCGTGCGCACGATGACCGTGCCGAGATAGAGCCCGGCGTCGTTGCCGAGCCACGGCAGCACCTCCTCGTCGTCCCGCCAGCGCGGCACCAGCTGGTCCAGCGCCTCCAACGAGGCAGCCGTGTCGTCGAGTTGGACGCCCTCCTGGGACGCCTGGGAGCGCAGCAGCTCGCATTCGGAGAGAAGTTCGGCGATGCCCTCGGGATCGAGGGCGCCGGGCTTGTCACGCCGGTGGCCCAGAAAAGGGATCTTCATATGCCCAGCGTGTCATTCGTACCCCCGTGCGCACCACAGGCGCGCGGGCCATCGATTCCGGTCGGCTGCACACCGAGTTCGCGCCCGGCTCGTTGACCTGTCACTGGTGTCTCTTCGGCTTCGCGACGCGTCCGTCTCGTCGTGAGCGGGTGGTGATCGGAAGGAGTCGGTCGTGCGCCGATGCCTGGTGGGTGGTGCGGTCGTCCTGGCCCTGCTCGCGGCCCTCCTGCCGGACAGCGCCGCGTCGGCGGTCCCCGGAAGCCGGGTGGCACCTGTCCCGCTGGAGCGGCTCTTCGACAACGCGGCCGTCAGTGCCGACGCCCGGCCGGGCGAGGCGGACTTCGACGGCTCGGGCGCCTCCCTGTCGGCGCGGGATCTGGCGGCCGCGGGCTGGACGCCGGGTCGCGCGCTGACCGTGCAGGCGGCGCGGCTCACCTGGCCTCGGCGCGCGCCAGGCGAGCCGGACAACGTGCGGGCCGGCGGGCAGGACGTCCGGGTGGACGGCAGCGGTGACGCGCTCGCCTTCCTGATCGCGGGCACGGCCGGCATGCCGGTGACCGGCACGGGCACGGTCGCGTACGCCGACGGCACCCGCTCCCCGTACCTGCTGACCGCCCCCGACTGGCGCCGCGGCCCGCTCGCCACCAAGGCGGTGGCACTGCCGCACATCAACACACCTGTCGGCCAACTCGCCGAGCAGGCACGGCTGTACGTCGTGACAGTGCCGATCCTGCCGGGGCGCCCAGTGGTCTCGGTACGGCTGCCGGACGCGACCGACCTGCATGTGTTCGCGCTGTCGGTGCGGGCCGCCGCCACGCCCGGCTGGACGGGGAGCTGGGCGGCCGCGACCTCCGGCTACCCGGCCGTGGGGCCGTGGTCGGACCGGACGCTCAGGCTTGTGGTGCACACGTCGGCGGGCGGGCCACGGGTGCGGCTGCGGTTCGACAACACCTTCGCCGCGGCGCCGGTACGGATCGGGAGCGCGACGGTGGCGGTGCGGGCGGAGGGCGCGGCGGCGCGGGACGCGCCGCTGCCGGTGTCCTTCCTGGGTGCGGCGGGTGTCGAGATCCCCGCAGGGGCGCAGGCGTTCAGCGATCCGTTCGACTTCGCGGTGCCGGCGGATGCCGATCTGCTGGTGAGCTTCCGTCTGCCGGATTCCGTGTCCGCGGCGCCGGTGCACCGGCTCGCGGCGCAGCGGTCGTACCTGAGCGAGCCGGGCGATCACGCGGCGGACGGATCCCCGGCGGCGTACACCTCGGTGGTGACGAGCTGGCCGCTGCTGACCGGTGTGGACGTGGGCGGCGGGCCGGGTTCGGTGGTGCTGCTCGGGGACTCGATCACCGACGGGGACAGGTCCACGGTGGATGCCAACCGGCGGTGGCCCAATGTGCTGGCGACCCGTCTGCTGGCCCAGAATGTGGTCCCGCACTATGGGGTGCTGAACCAGGGGATCTCCGCGAACCGTGTGGTCGCCGACCGGTATCCCGGGGACGGGGTCTCCGCGGACACCGGCGGGGTGAGTGCGCTGAACCGGTTCGACCGGGACGTCCTCGCGCAGACGTCCGCGCGTACGGCGGTCGTGTTCGAGGGCGTCAACGACGTGCGGTGGGGTGCCACGGCGGAGCAGGTGATCGCGGGACTGCGGGAGCTCGCCGCGCGGGGGCACGCTCGGGGGCTGCGGATGCTGGCGGCGACGATCCTGCCGTGCGCGGGCGAGGCGCGCTGCACGCCGGCCGTCGACGGCGAGCGGGGCACGGTCAACGCGTGGCTCCGCAGCACCGGCGAGTTCGACGGCCTGCTCGACTTCGACGCGGTGCTGCGCGACCCCGTGCACCCCGCGCGGCTGCTGCCCGCCTTCGACAGCGGGGACCATCTGCATCCGGGTGACGCGGGGCTGGCGGCGCTGGCTCGGTCGGTGGATCTGAGGCTGCTCGGGACCTGAGGCTGCTCGCCGGGTGACTACACCTCCAGGTCCACGACCACCGGCGCGTGGTCCGAGGCTCCCTTGCCCTTGCGCTCCTCGCGGTCCACGTACGCGTCGGTGACCGCCTTGGCGAACGGCTCGTTGCCGTACACCAGGTCGATGCGCATGCCGCGGTTCTTGGGGAAGCAGAGCTGGCGGTAGTCCCAGTACGTGAAGGGGTGCTCGTACTTCAGGGGCCGCGGGACCACGTCGGACAGGCCCGCCTCGCGCAGGGAGGCCAGGGCGGCGCGCTCGGCGGGGGTGACGTGGGTGGAGCCCTCGAAGGCGGACCTGTCGTACACGTCGTCGTCCGTCGGGGCCACGTTGTAGTCGCCCAGCACCGCGAACGGGCGGCTGCCTCCCGCGTCACCGGCGACGGCCGCCTTCAGGGCCTCGAACCACTGGAGCTTGTAGGCGTAGTGCGGGTGGTCCACCTCGCGGCCGTTCGGCACGTAGACCGACCAGACGCGGACCGGGCCGCAGGTCGCCGAGATGGCGCGGGGCTCCGGGGCGCCGTCGAAGCCGGGGTCGCCGGGCAGGCCCTTGACCACGTCCTTCAGGCCGACGCGGGAGAGCACCGCCACGCCGTTCCACCGGCCGGTGGCGTGCACCGCCGCCTCGTAGCCCAGCTCGCGCAGCTGGTCGAGCGGGAACTGCTCCTCGGCGACCTTGGCCTCCTGGAGGCACAGCACGTCGGTGCCGCTGCTCTCCAGCCAGGCCAGGAGCCTCGGCAGGCGGGCGGTGATCGAGTTCACGTTCCAGGTCGCGATGCGCATGTCCGACAACTTACCGGGCGGGTCTGACAGTCCTCGACGGCCGGTTCAGAGCTCGGCCGCTTCCCCCGGCGTCAGGCGCAGGTGGTCCGTGCCGCCCAGGGCGCCGATCTGACGGTCGTAGATCGGGCGGGCGAGGTCGGTGAGGAGGGCGTCGTGGATGTCGTACGCGCGTTGCGGCCTGAGCTCGCGGACGTAGTCGATGACCTCGGAGATCTTGCTCCAGGGGGCCATCACCGGGAGCATCAGCGTCTCCACCGCGTGGTCGGGGACGGTGAGGGCGTCGCCGGGGTGGAAGACCCTGCCGTCGTCGACGAGGTAGCCGACGTTGGTGATGCGCGGGATGTCCGGGTGGATCACGGCGTGCAGTTCGCCGTGGACCTGGACGTCGAAGCCGGCGGCGGTGAAGGTGTCGCCGTGTCCGACGGTGTGGACGCGGCCCGGGAAGGCGGCGGAGATCTTCTCCGCGACCGACCTGAGGGTCCAGATCTCGGCGGCCGGGTTGGCCTCCATGGCGGCCCGCAGCCGCCCCTCGTTGAAGTGGTCGGGGTGCTCGTGCGTGACGAGGACGGCGTCCGCGCCGACCGCGGCGTCCTCCTCGCTGAATCCCCCGGGATCGAGCACGAGCGTCCGCCCGTCCTTCTCGAGGCGGACGCAGGAGTGCGACTTCTTCGTGAGTTTCATGGAGTCCATCCTGCCCGCGGCCCGGTACGTGCGGTCACTCGGTCGGGGTCGTCTCCTCGCGGATGACCTGCTGGGCCACCTTGAACGCGCTGTTCGCCGCCGGTACGCCGCAGTAGACGGCCGCCTGCAGCAGCACCTCCTTGATCTCGGCCGGGGTGAGGCCGTTGCGCAGGGCGGCGCGGGTGTGGAAGGCGAGCTCCTCCAGGTGGCCGCCGGCGACCAGGGCGGTGAGGGTGACACAGCTGCGGGAGCGCCGGTCGAGGCCGGGCCGGTCCCAGATCTCGCCCCAGGCGTAGCGGGTGATGAACTCCTGGAAGTCGCCCGAGAACTCGTCGGCCTGCGCCAGCGCCCGGTCGACGTGCGCGTCGCCGAGTACCTCCCTGCGGACCTTGAGGCCGGCGTCGTACGGGTCGGGGCGCCCCAGGCCCTGGGGGGCTTCCACGGCGGCCGGGGCGATCTCGGCGCGGGGCGCGGGCTGCGGCGGCGCGGCGGACAGGACCGGCTTGGCCGGGGGCGCCACGATCGCCGCCATCTGGCCCGTGGTCGAGTCGAAGGCGGGCTGCCAGGCGGTGGAGAAGTGCCGCACCAGGAGGTCGGTGACGGCGGCGGGCTGCTCCACCGGCACCAGGTGGGAGGCGCCGGGGACGACGGCGAGCCGGGCGTCCGGGATGCCCGCGACCAGTGTGCGGGCCTCGGCGGGGCCGGTGACCTGGTCGTCCGAGCCGACGAGGACGAGGGTCGGGACGCCGACACGGGCCAGCTCGGACCGCACGTCGAACGAGGCCAGCGCCTCGCAGGCCGCGATGTAGCAGCCGGGGTCGGTGGTTCGCACCATCTGCACCGCCCACTCGGTGATCGCGGGCTGCGCGGCGGCGAACCCGCCGGTGAACCAGCGTTCGGGGGAGGTCCGGGCGATGGGATCGAGCCCGTTCGTCCGCACTATCACCCCTCTCTGCCGGAACTCGTCGGCCGTGCCGAAGCGCGGCGAGGCCGCGATCAACGCGAGCGAGGCGACGCGCTCGGGGTGGCGCAGGGCCAGCTCGATACCGACCGCGCCGCCGAGGGCGCAGCCCGCGTAGCCGAAGCGCTGCACACCGAGTGCGTCGAGGGTGGCCAGCAGCCGGGTGCTCAGGTCGGCGACCGAGCCGGCCGGGTAGGCGGGGGCGCCGCCGTGCCCGGGCAGGTCGAAACGGAAGACACGCCACTGCTTGGCCAGCTCGGGGACCTGCCGGTCCCACATGTGCCACGTGGTACCGAGCGAGGGGCCGAGGATGAGCACCGGGGCGTCTTCCGGACCGTCGAAGCGGTACTGGAGGGCAGGGGTCTTCGTCTCACTCACCGCTCCACGCTAACCGCCTTTTCTTGCGGGCCGACCGCTGGGCCCCCACTCCCCACACCTGCCTCCCGCACATCAGCGGGGAACTCTCACACGGCCTTCACGGGAGGGGGCCGCGGGGAGTCGGCCGGGGGCGGTCGGGGTCACAGGTCGCTCGGTGTGCCGAGGCCCGTGAGGGCGCCGACCGGGTCCAGGTCGGGGGTGCCGCGGGGCCACCAGTCGTCGTGGCCCGGCTCGGACTCGTAGGCGTACCACAGGCCGTCGCGGCCGAGGCGGAGCTGGACATGGCCGCGGGGGTGGGTGAGGTGGTTGTGCCAGGGGCGGAAGGCGGGGAGGTCGGCGGCGAGGAGGAGGGGGCGCGGGCACGGTCGAAACGGCCGGCCGGCGGGTCCCAGGGCTCTTCGAGGACGGCGAGGCCCTCCAGTCCGCCCTGCCGCCAGGCGGCGACCGCGCGGGCCAGTTCGGACGGGGTACGGCCGGCGGCGGAGGCGAGTGCCGCGTAGAGGGCGCGGGTGCCTGCGGTGAGGCCTGAGCCGGGGCGGGCCGCGGCGAGCCGTACCGCGTCCTGCCACAGAGTCAGTTCGCCGACCGGGTCCCGGCCGGTGGCGAGCAGCGCGTGGGCGCGGGCCGCCGCGTCGGTCGCCAACTGGTCCAGCGCGAAGGGGTCCGGGCCGCCCGGGGCCGCGGGATACACCGGGGGCTGCTCGGGATGCGGGGGCGGGGGCAGAGGCGTCGGGAGGGGCGGGAGTCTGCGGGGCGCGAGGGCGTCACTGGCCCGTATGCCGGGCAGCGGAGCGGGTCCCTGGTCCTGTGCGGCACGGGCCGCGCGGGTGGCGCTCAGCCGGGACAGGGCGTCGAGCAGGTCCCGTTCGCCGCGGCCGCGCAGCAGGAGCAGCACGAAGGGGTCGGCGTCGAGCAGTCGGGCGGTCTGGTAGCAGAGCGCGGCGGCGTGCTTGCAGGGGTGACCTCGGTCCGGGCAACTGCACTGCGGTTCGAGGTCGCCGGGGCCCGGGAGCAGCCGCACGCCGCTCTCGGCGAGCGCCTGGGGCATCTCCTTGTCGAGCAGCGCGGCGATGTGTCCCGGCCGCTCGGCGGCACTGTCCAGGAACCGCTCCCAGTCGGCGTCGTCGAGCGTGCGCAACCGCACCTGCACGCGGTACGGCCGGGGGCGGCTGCCCTGCACGTACGCGAGCACCAGGCCGGGAGTCACCGTGATGGCGTCCACGTTCCCCTGCTCGGCGTATCCCCTGCCGCGCGCCAGCCGCTTGGCATCCAGCGCTCCCTCTTCCAGCGCGGCGACCCACGCGTTGCCCCACCAGGTCTCGGCGAATCCGGTGCCGTCGGAGGGGCGGGGCGTGAAGGCGGGGAAGGTGCGACGCAAGTCGCCGTCACGGCCGGGGGCGGCCATGGAAGGGGGGCGGTGGGGTGGTGGTGCGGGTGGGGTCGCGGGGTTGGGGGCGGGGAGCGGCGGGGCGGGCCTCGTCGTGTCGTCGGCAGAATCCGCCGGGCTCATGGCAGTTGAGGGCGCGGGCGATCCTGCGCTGTCGAACCCCTCCTCCGAAAAGTCGCTGTCTCCCGGCTCCTCGGCCGGCATCCGGAAGGCGTCGGCCAGCAACTCCCGTACGTCACGCGCCCGGCGGTCGGCGGCCCGGCCGGACGCGGCGCCACGAGCCGGGGAGGCGGCGGGCGGGGTGGGGCGGGCCGCTCGTCGTGCGGTCTCCTTCTCCTGGGTCACGGCGTCCGCCCGAGCCCGCCGCGCCGTGTCGCGGGCCGCACGCAACGCCTCGCGTGCGACGTCCGCGGGACGCATGCCTGAACGGTCCGCTTCGCCACCGGCCGATGACTCCCGCGCCGAGCTGCCTGAAGTACCGCCGTCGGCACCACCGAACGCGTCCCGGGCCGGCCCATCGGCCTCGCTGTCGGACGCGCTGCCGGTGCCCGCCTCCGGCGCTGCCCTGTCGTCGACTCGGTCTGCGTCATCGGCGTCCGCGGCCCGACCTCGTCTGGCGGCGATCGCCCTGCGAAGCGCGTCACGGGCCACGTCACCCGGCCGAGCCTGAGCCGCCGGAGCCTGGTCGGAAACCGTCTCCGCCCCAGGCCCCGCCCCCGTCCCAGGCCCCGCCTCCGTCCCAGGCACCGTCTCCGCCTCGGGACCCGCCGGCGTCCCAGGCACCGTCTGCCTCGCGCGCACCGTCTCCGCCCCGGGCCTCGCCTCCGTCCCAGGCGCTCCGCCGTCCACCGGCGCCGCAGCTTCCTGCTCCCCAGCTCTCCCACGTTCCCCCGCCTCCGCGGGTGCCGTGCCTTCCTCCGAGACCCCGGCCTCCTGCGGCGCCCGTCGCTGCTCGGCATCCGCCGCTCCGCGGTCGGCGGCGCGCTCCCGGGCCTCCTGGAGTGCGCGCCGTGCCCGGTCGGCGGGAGTGGGGGTCATTGGGGCCTCCGGAGGGAGACCAGGTCGGTGAGTTCGCGGTCGGTCAATTCCGTGAGGGCCGATTCGCCGGAGCCGAGGATCGCGTCGGCGAGGGCCCGCTTGGCCTCCAGCATCTCGGCGATGCGGTCCTCGACCGTGCCCTCGGTGATGAGGCGGTGGACCTGGACGGGCTGGGTCTGGCCGATGCGGTAGGCGCGGTCGGTGGCCTGTTCCTCGACGGCCGGGTTCCACCAGCGGTCGAAGTGGACGACATGGCCCGCACGGGTGAGGTTCAGGCCGGTGCCGGCCGCCTTCAAGGACAGCACCAGGACCGGGGTCGCCCCGTTCTGGAAGCGGTCCACCATGCGTTCGCGCTCGGGCACCGGTGTGCCGCCGTGCAGGAGGTCCACCGGGACCGCGCGGGCGGTCAGGTGGGAGGTGATCAGGCGGGCCATGCCGACGTACTGCGTGAAGACGATCGCCGACCCGTCCTCGGCGAGGAGCGTGTCCAGCAACTCGTCCAGCAGGGCCATCTTGCCGGAGCGGGCGGCCAGTCGGTCGGTGGCCGTCGTCGGGACGTCCTCCTTCAGGTAGAGCGCGGGGTGGTCGCAGATCTGTTTCAGCGCGCCCAGCAGCTTCAGCACCAGGCCCCGGCGGCCGATGCCCTGCGCGGTCTCGATGGCCAGCATCGACTCGCGCACCACCGCCTCGTACAGCGCGGCCTGTTCGCGGGTGAGGGGGACCGGGTGGTCCGTCTCCGTCTTGGGCGGCAGTTCGGGGACGATGCCGGGGTCGGACTTCTTGCGGCGCAGCAGGAAGGGTCGGACGAGGCGGGCCAGCCGGGCGACCGCCTCGTCGTCCTCGCCGTTCTCCACCGCGCGCGCGTGGCGGGCGCGGAAGGACTTCAGGGGGCCGAGGAGCCCCGGTGTCGTCCAGTCCAGCAGGGCCCAGAGCTCCGACAGGTTGTTCTCCACCGGTGTGCCGGTGAGGGCCACGCGGGCGGGGGACGGGATCGTGCGCAGGGCCTTCGCCGTGGCCGAGTACGGGTTCTTGACGTGCTGGGCCTCGTCCGCGACGACCATGCCCCACCGCTGCTCGGCCAGTCGCGGGGCCGCCGACCGCATGGTGCCGTACGTCGTGAGCACGAAGCCGCCGTCGAGGTCGTCCAGGGTGCGCTCGGGGCCGTGGAAGCGGCGGACGGGGACGCCGGGTGCGAACCGGGTGATCTCCCGCTGCCAGTTGCCGAGCAGGGAGGCCGGGCAGACCACCAGTGTGGGTTCGGCGCGGGCTCGGCGCAGGTGCAGGGCGATGAGGGTGATCGTCTTGCCGAGTCCCATGTCGTCGGCGAGGCAGCCGCCGAGGCCGAGGGAGGTCATGAGGTCCAGCCAGGCCAGGCCGCGGAGTTGGTAGTCACGCAGGGTGGCGTGCAGGCCGGACGGCGGCTCGGCGGGCCGGACCCCGGCCGTCAGGCGGTCGCGCAGGGTGGCCAGGGCGCCGGCCGGAACCGCCTCGACCGTCTCGCCGTCGACCTCCGCGCTGCCGGTGAGGGCGACGGACAGCGCGTCGACCGGGTCGAGCAGGCCCAGTTCGCGCTTGCGGGCCTTGCGGACGAGGGCGGGGTCGACGAGCACCCACTGGTCCCGCAGGCGGACGACGGGGCGGTGGGCCTCGGCGAGCGCGTCCATCTCGCCCTCGCTGAGCGGGTCGCCGCCGAGCGCCAACTGCCAGCGGAACTGGAGCAGTTCCTCGCTCTCGAAGAAGCCGGTGCCGTCGGTCGCCGAGCCGGGTGCGGGCCGGACCACCGCGGCGGCGGTCAGGTCCTGCGCCAGGTCCCGGGGCCAGTGCACGGCCACTCCGGCCGCCGCGAGCCGGGTCGCGGCCACGCCGAGCAGATCGCCCAACTCCTCGTCGGACAGGGCCAGTACGTCGGGCACGTCCTGCTCGGAGAGGCGGTCCAGGGGCGGCCACACGCGGGCCGCGCGGCGCACGGCGAGGGCCGCGTCCACACGCGCGCGGGAGCCGAAGGCGGCGTCCGCGTCGCCCGCCCACAGGGCCGCCGCGTCGACCACGAGGGTGGGGTCGGCGAGGCTGTGCACCTGGGCGATGGCCGCGCCCGCGTGGCGCGCCCCGTCGCCGCTGTCGTCGAACAGGTTGTACGCCGCCAGGTCCAGGCGGAGTGAGATGCGCACGCCCGCGTCCATGCCGGCGGCGACCTCGGCCGCCCAGTCGGCGGCGCCGGGCAGGCGCTGCGGTTCGCGCGCGGCGAAGGGCTTGCCGGAGGCGTACGCGGCGGCCGGGGTGCGGGGCAGGGTGTCCGCGACCGCGTCCAGGAAGGAGCGCATCAGCGCTTCCGGTTCCGGCAGCCGGATCACCCCCGGGCCGGGCAGCGGGACCGCGTGCCCTTCGTAGGGCAGGGCGGCCGCCAGCGCGCGCAGGTGGGCGATGTCGTCCGGGTCGAGGGGGCCGGCCCGCCAGGCGTCGTGGCCGGTGGCCGTCAGGCCGGGCAGCAGCCGGCCGCGGGCGGTGAGCCGCAGCGCGTGCAGCGCGGCGGCGCCCCAGCAGGCGGTGGCGGGGTGGGCGGCGGGGTCGCGCCGGGCGCGGACGAGCAGCGGCAGGGCCTCGGCGAGGGGGAGCGAGAGCGCGGGGGCGGTCCTGCGGCGTACGCCGGCGCCGTGTCGTCGTACGACGGTGAGTTCGGTGTCGGGGGCGGGCAGCTGCCCCTCTTCCGGGTCCCAGAAGGCGATCCGGCCCTCGCGCGGCAGGGGTGCGGGCAGGAACACGGCCGCGAGGCGGAGGGGGACGGACTCCGCCGCTCGCCCGTCCGTCGGGAGCGCTCGGCCCGCGCTGCCCGGCGCTGTCGCCGCCATGCCGCTCATACGTCCTGTCACCTCCCGCCCGTGTGTCGGATCAGTCGTCTTCGACTCTACGGGCGGGGTCTGACAATCGGCCCCGCCGACCGGCCGGGGCCCGTCGGCCTAGGGAACCGTGCGCGAGACGACGTAGACCATGGGGCTGGCCGGGACGGACAGGTTGACGACGATGTCCTGGCTGGGGGCCGGGTTCTTCTGCGTGTGGACGAGGCCCCACCACGGGCCGGGGCCCTTGAAGGACCAGCCGCTGATGCTCTGGTCACGCGTGCTGATGGTGATCTCGCCCTGTTCGAGGTCCTCCCGGTTGACGCCCACGCCGGTGAGGAAGGCGTCGAGGCCGGCGTCGCTGGTCCGGAACTGGACGTAGAGGCGGCTGGTCTTCCAGTTGTTGGTCTCGTAGTAGGCGACGTGGTCCGCCGGGTGCGGGACCGGCATCTGGTAGAGGCGGCGCTGGACCTTGGACGGCCAGCCCTCGCTGAGGCCGGTGGCCGAGTACTTCGCCTCCTTGTCCTTGCCGCTGTTGCGGCTCTGGTTGGCGGAGATCACGAGGTAGCCGGCCGGCACGCCGATGAGCAGCACGATGATGATCAGCGTGAGCGCCCGGCGGCGGATCCGGTGGCGTCGGTCCTCCGGCGGCCGGGGTTCGTCCGAGGCCGCGGCCGAGCGCGGCAGCGACGCCGTCACGCGGTGTCCTGGGACGTACGGCGGGCCTCCACGTACCGCTCGTAGCGCTCGTAGCGCTCCACCCGGCGCCGCTTGGCGCGGCGGAAGCGGCGGGCGACCAGGCGGGAGAGGTCGGCGGCGCCGACCATGCCGGCCTCGGGGCCGAGCTGGGCACGGACGATCCGGGCCTCGGGGCGGTAGCCGCGGCCGGTGAGCTGCCGCTTGAAGGCGTCCCGCGCCGGGCCGATCAGCAGGTCGTCGGCGGCCGAGACGCCGCCGCCGATCACGAAGCAGGACGGGTCGAGGGCGGCGGCCAGGTTGGCGATGCCGACGCCGAGCCACTGGCCGATGTCCTGGAGCAGCTCGATGCACATCGCGTCGCCGTCACGGGCCAGCTCGGTGATCATCGGGCCGGTGATGTCGGCGATGTTGCCCTTGACGTGCTCGATGATCCCGTACGCCACCGGGGAGTCGGCCGCGGCCAGTTCCCGCGCCTCTCTGACCAGCGCGTTGCCGGAGCTGTACTGCTCCCAGCAGCCGCGGTTGCCGCACGGGCAGCGGTGGCCGCCGGGCACGACCTGCATATGGCCGAACTCGCCGGCGACGCCGTACTTGCCGCGCTTGACCTGGCCGTCCTCGAGGATCGCGCCGCCGATGCCGGTACCGAGCGTGATCATGACGAGGTGGTCCTCGCCGCGGCCCGCGCCGAAGCGCCACTCCGCCCAGGCGGCGGTGTTGGCGTCGTTGTCGACGAGGACGGGCACGGAGAGCCTGCTGGTGATGCGGTCCCTGAGGGGCTCGTTGCGCCAGGACAGGTGGGGCGCGAACAGGACGCGGTTGCGGTCGGCGTCGACCCAGCCGGCCGCGCCGATGCCGACCGCGTGCACGTCGTGGCGGTCGGAGAGGTCCAGGACCAGTTCGACGATCGTGTCCTCCACGACCTTCGGGCTCTTGGACTTGTCCGGGGTCTCCGTGCGGAGCTTCTCCAGGATGTTGCCGTCGGCGTCGACGACGCCCGCCATCACCTTTGTGCCGCCGATGTCGATCCCGACGGTGGGCACGCGGGGTGCGGTCAGGTGCGAGCGGCGCTCCCTGGTACCGACCGTGCGGAGCGCCGGCGCGCGGCGGGAGCCGATGGGGGCGCTGAAGTTGCCGTAGGTGCTCATCGGGGCCGATTCTGCCTCACCGTAGGGGTGGATGCCGTACAGGGTGGCAACGGATCGGTTCCTGTTCGTGTGCCGTGCGGGTAAGGCTGATGTGTGGGTTGTGGGCCGGTCGCATTGTCCTGACATTGCGACGAACCGGAACTCCGGCTTCAGGGGCGTACGAGCAGCTGGAACTCGAAGGAGTAGCGGCTCGGCCGGTAGGTGTGGCTGCCGAACTCGACCGCGCGGCCGGTGTCGTCGAAGGTCGTGCGCTGCATGGTGAGCAGCGGGGCGCCCTCCTCCTCGGCGAGCCGCTCGGCCTCGGCGGCGGTGGCCGCGCGGGCGCCGATGGACTGGCGGGCGCTGTGCAGCGTGATCCCGGCGGCCCGCATCATGCGGTACAGGCCGGTGGCCTCCAGCTGCTCGGTGTCCAGGTCGAGCAGTCCGGGCGGCAGGTGGTTGGAGAGGTACGCCATCGGCTCGCCGTGCGCGAGGCGCAGCCGTTCGACCCGGTGTACGTCGCTGTCCTCGGCCACGCCGAGGGCGGCCGCGATCTCGGCCGTCGCCGGGACGACGGTGTTGACCAGGACCTTCGTCGCCGGGCGCTGGCCTGCCGCCTCCAGGTCGTCGTAGAGGCTGCTGAGTTCCAGGGGGCGCTTGACCTGGCTGTGCACGACCTGCGTGCCGACACCGCGGCGGCGCACCAGCAGGCCCTTGTCGACGAGCGACTGGATGGCCTGGCGGACGGTGGGCCTGGACAGGCCGAGCCGGGCGGCGAGCTCTATCTCGTTGCCCAGCAGACTGCCGGGGGTGAGTGCGCCGTGCTCGATGGCGGCCTCCAACTGCTGGGACAGCTGGAAGTACAGCGGCACCGGGCTGCTGCGATCCACACTGAGCTCGAGCGTCACGGACGGATGCACTTCTGGTTTCGGCACGGGGCCGAGCGTAGCTCTGTGGATGGTTGACGGGAAGTTGTGTAGTTCGATTGTCCGGACATACGCATTGACAGCGCGGCGGGTCGGACCGCAGTTTGGTCCCATGCGCATCGGAGTCATCGGTACGGGCCGCATCGGCACCATCCATGCGAACACCCTCAGCCGACACCGGGAGGTCGGCTCGCTGATCCTCACGGATGTGGACCCCGCGCGGGCCCAGGATCTCGCGCACCGGCTGGGTGAGACGGCGGCGCCGGGTGTGGACGAGATCTTCAAGTGGGGCGTGGACGCGGTGGTGATCACGACGGTGACGTCGGCGCACGCCGAACTGATCGGTCGGGCAGCACGCTCGGGGCTTCCCGTGTTCTGCGAGAAGCCGATCGCGCTGGATCTGGCGGGCACATTACAGGCGATCGGTGAGGTCGAGGCAGCCGGAACGATCCTGCAGATGGGGTTCCAGCGCCGCTTCGACGCGGGCTACACGGGCGCGCGGGACGCGGTGCGCTCGGGGCGGCTCGGGAGGCTGCACACCGTGCGGGCGCTGACCTCCGACCAGGCGCCGCCGCCGGCCGCGTACCTGCCGCAGTCCGGCGGGCTCTACCGGGACACCCTGATCCACGACTTCGACGTGCTGCGCTGGGTGACCGGGCGCGAGATCGTCGACGTGTACGCGGCCGGGTCCGACGCGGGTCCCGCCATGTTCCGCGAGGCGGGCGACGTCGACACGGGTGCGGCGCTGCTCACGCTCGACGACGGCACGCTCGCCACGGCCACCGCGACGCGGCTGAACGGGGCGGGGTACGACGTGCGCATGGAGCTGGCCGGGGAGCTGGACCAGATCGTGGTCGGGCTGGACGACCGTACGCCCATCGCGTCCACCGAGCCGACGGGGCCGCCGGCCGCGGACAAGCCGTGGACGGGGTTCCTGGAGCGGTTCGGGCCGGCGTACGAGGCGGAGCTGTGTGCGTTCGTCGATGTCGTGCGGGGTGAGCGGGCGAACCCTTGTGACGGGCGCGAGGTCTTGCAGGCGCTGCGGGTCGCCGAGGCGTGCGAGGTGTCCCGGCGGCAGCGGCGGGGTGTGTGGCTGGCGGAGATCGCGGGCGCGGCCGGCACCGCGGCCATGTGAAGGGGCTCCGCCCCTTCGCGCTGTCCGGTCAGCACATCTGGGGCCCGCCCTCCCCGGCCTCGTCGAGCAGTCCCGCGTCGTACGCCAGCAGCGCGATCTGTACCCGGTTGTTGAGGTCGAGTTTGGCGAGGATGCGGGAGACGTGGGTCTTGACCGTGGCGACGCTCATGTAGAGCGCCGCCGCGATCTCGGCGTTGGAGAGGCCACGGCCGACGGTGACGGCGACCTCGCGTTCGCGGTCGTTGAGGGCGGCGATCCGGGCACGCGCGCGCGTGCGACGCGTGTCGGCGGCGGTTCCGGCCGCGTGCTGCATCAACTGGCGGGTCACGGTGGGCGACAGCACGGGGTCGCCGGCCGCGACCCGGCGCACCGCGTCGAGGATCTCGGCGGGCGGGGTGTCCTTGAGGACGAATCCGGCGGCGCCCGCGCGCAGGGCCCACAGCACCTGCTCGTCCGCGTGGAAGGTGGTCAGGACCACGACCTGCGGGGCCTCGGGCCGGCCGCGCAGCCGCTCGGTGGCGGTCAGCCCGTCCACCGACGGCATCCGGATGTCCATGAGGACGACGTCCGGGCGGGTGCGGTCGACCATCTCCTCGACCTCGCTGCCGTCGGCCGCCTCGCCGACGATCTCGATGTCGTCGGCGCCGCCCATCATGAAGGACAGGCCGGCCCGGACCAGCGGGTCGTCGTCGACGAGGAGCAGTCTGATCGCAGTCATGGGGCCCACGTAATCATGGTTGTGCGGCGGGCGAATCACCGTTGTGCCGCGCGAGTTGGGGGCGGCGGCACCGCCCGCCGTGGGAGTCACCTCCATGGCAGCCACGCCCGCACCCCGAAGCCCCCGTTCGCCTCCGGCCCGTGCTCCAGGCGGCCGCCGGCCAGGGTGGCGCGTTCGGTCAGGCCGATCAGGCCCTGGCCGGAGCCGGGGACGTGGGGGACCTCGCCGTCGGGCGGCGGGTTGCGGACGGACATCGTCAGGCCCTCCCCGGGGGCGCCGCTGACGGACACCGTGACCTCCGCGCCGGGAGCGTGCTTGCGGGCGTTGGTGAGGCCCTCCTGGGCGATGCGGTAGGCGGTGCGGCCGACCGAGGCCGGGACGGTGTCGGCGTCGGTGACGCGACTGTCGAGGGTGACCTTCATGCCGGCCTCGCGGGACTCGGCGACCAGCATGTCCAGGGCGGCGAGCGTCGGCTGGGGCCGGCCGGCGTCGTCGGAGTCGCCCGTGCGCAGGACGCCGATGATCTCCCTCAGGTCCTGCAGAGCCTCGTGCGCGCTCTCCCGGATGACGCCGGCCGCCCGGGCGACCTCCTCGTGGGGCGCGTCCGGGCGGAACTCCAGGGCGCCGGCGTGCACGCTCAGCAGGGTCAGCCGGTGCGCGAGCACGTCGTGCATCTCCCGGGCGATGGCCTCGCGGGCGAGCCGCTGCGCCTGCTCCGCGCGCAGCCGTGCCTCCGTCTCGGCGCGCCGGACGCGGTCGCGCAGGCTCAGCATCAGCTGCCGCTGGGACCGTACGACCAGGCCCCAGCCGACCACGGCGGCGGTCAGGAGCAGGAAGATGGCGACCGCCATGCCGAACTGCAGCTCGGGGTCGGGGCGCAGCCAGAAGTAGACCGGGAGCAGCGCGAAATTGATGCCGCCCACCCAGGCCACGTACCGGAAGGGGCGGTGCACGGCGAGCGTGAACAGGGCGATCATGCAGGCACCGCCCGCGGTGTCCGAGACCATCCCGACGGGGATCGTCGCCACGGCCAGTCCTACCGGCCAGCGGCGGCGCAGCCAGATCGCGGCGCAGGCGAGTGCGCCGAGCCACTGGTCGAAGACGGCGAGGGCGTGCGGGACGTTCGGATTGGAGGTCACGGCGTCCGCGCCGACCAGGCCCACGAGGACGGCGATCAGGAAGCAGGAGAAGTCGACGATCCAGTCGCGCGCGGTGCGCCGGGGGCGTCGGCCGGGCCGCCGCGTCTCCGGGTCGAACTCGTGGATCACCGCGGACGGCAACAGCCAGCGCCGCCCGGGGAAGGCGGGCGTTTCGGGCACCGTCACGTCGTCGCTCACGGTCGACAAATCTACGCACCGGCGGCCCGCGCCAGTGCCCCGCGCACCGGATCGTCGACCAAAGTCGCGGCACCGGAGACTTTCGGCGCGGCAGGCCCGGCGGGACGGGGACTTCCGTCGGACGTGCCTCGCCCCGCGGCCGATGTGGGTGGGGGGTCCGCGGGGCGAGGGTCTTTCCATGAAGCAGCTGCTGGAGCTACTGGGTTTTGTCGCCCTGGTGCAGGGCGTGATGGGTCTCTTGCATGAGTTCACCGACTGGCACGTGGGGCTCGTGCAACGGGTCGGTTTCCTCGACGGCTACGAGATCTACGCGAGCGTCACTCTGGTCGTGCTGGCGTTCGCGCTTTTCGCCGTCGCCGAGAGCCAGAAATGACGCCGGCTCAGCAGCCGTAGTCGACCAGGTCGAACGAGGCGTAGTGGTCGGCGGTGTAGTAGTCCTCCTGGTTCTCCTCGCCGGTGACGATGCGGCGGGCGCCGCGCGTGGACGAACCAGGCGTGATGACCGTGTACTCGTGGTAGTAGCCGGTCGACTGGCCGGGCAGGATGCCTTCCCGGTTCTGGAAGACGGTCCCGTCCTGCGAGTACGGGTAGGGACCGCCCTGCTCGATCAGGTCGAGCGTGTCGTGGGCCTGGGAGGGCAGGTCGCCGTAGCAGATGCTGCCGACCGCCGCGGCGGCCGCGTTCGCCGAGGTGGCGGTGACGGTGCCGCCCACGAGGAGGGCGGACATGAGAGCTGCTGCGGCGCCGATCCGGGTGGCGCGTGGGGGGAATCTCATGGCTCCATGATGACGCGCGTAGACGATGGCATGTCAATGACAACTCCGAAGATTTTCCCGTCAAGTCCGATGATTTTTCGGGAAGTTAACCTGTGGGGAGCTCGTAGGAGCCGTACTCCGGGCGGCCCGTCACGTCGTACGTCTGGATGGCCACGCCCGCCCCCGTGACCTGCCCTTCGATGTGCCGGAAGGCGGTCGGTACGGCGCCCTCGGCGAACAGCCGGCGGCCGGCGCCCAGCACGACCGGGAAGGTCAGCAGGTGGACGGTGTCGACGAGGTCGAGGGCGAGCAGGGACCGGGCGAGGGCCCCGCTGCCGTGCACCTGGAGCTCGCCGTCGGTGCGTTCCTTGAGGGCGGTGACCTCCTTGGCCAGGTCGCCGCCGATCACGGTGGTGCCGGCCCAGCCGGGGTCGGTGAGGGTCGCGGAGGCGACGTACTTCGGCAGCGCGTTCAGCTTCGAGGCGACCGGGTCGGCCGGGTCGGTGTTCTTCGGCCAGTACGCGGCGAAGATCTCGTACGTGCGGCGGCCGAGGAGGAAGGCGCCGACGCGTCCGAAGACCCCGTCGACGAACCGGCCGAAGTCGTCGTCCCAGTACGGGACGGTCCAGCCGCCCTGCCGGAAGCCGTCGCGGGTGTCCTCCTTGGGGCCGCCGGGGGCCTGGTGGACGCCGTCGAGGGTGACGAAGGAGGTGAGGACGAGCTTGCCCATGACGGGTGCCTCTTCTCTTGGGGGTCTGTTCTGGGCGGGTCTGTTCTGGGCGGGTCTGTTTCATCAGGGCAGACCCCAGCGGCACCCGCAACTCATCGGTGCCGGCGGAGGTCGGTGTCCGTTCGCCGCCAGCGTCCGGGGGCGCCGGCGGCTGGGATGGGTCCATGACTACTTCCAACGGATCCATGACCACTTCCAACGGATTCCTGAACGGCAAGGTGGCCCTCGTGACCGGCGGCAGCCGTGGCATCGGTGCGGCGACGGCTCTGCGACTGGCGCGGGAGGGCGCGGACGTCGCTCTCACCTACGTGAACGACAAGTCGGCGGCCGAGGACGTCGTACGGTCCGTCGAGGCGCTGGGGCGCCGGGCCGTGGCCGTGCGGGCGGACTCCGCGGACGCGGAGGAGGCGGCGGGGGCGGTACCGCGTACGGCGGAGGCGCTCGGAGGGCGGCTCGACGTGCTGGTGAACAATGTGGGCGTGGGGCTGCTCGGGCCCCTGGAGAACCTCTCGCTCGCGGAGGTGGACCAGGTCCTGGCCGTCAACGTGCGCGGTGTCTTCCTGGCCTCGCAGGCGGCCGCCTCACGGATGGGTCCCGGCGGCCGGATCATCACCATCGGTACCTGCATGACCCAGCGCGTGCCGGGGCCCGGCGGCACGCTCTACGCGATGAGCAAGTCGGCCCTGACCGGCCTGACGAAGGCCCTCGCCCGAGAGCTGGGCGGGCGTGGTATCACGGCGAACATCGTGCATCCCGGGCCGATCGACACGGACATGAATCCGGCGGACGGGCCGTTTGCGGCGGGGCAGGCGGGGATGACCGCACTGGGGCGATTCGGCCGTGCCGAGGAGGTGGCGTCCACGGTCGCCCATCTGGCGGGGGCGGACTATGTCACGGGCGCGGAGTTCTCGGTGGACGGGGGGCATGCGGCGTGACGCGGGTGCCGGGGGCGAGTTCCTCGCCCGGGTGCCGGGGGCGAGTTCCTCGCCCCCGCCGCCCCTACCCGTCCCATCCCCAGGGGCTCCGCCCCTTCGACCCCACCAGGGGCTCCGCCCCAGAACCCCGGCGGGGACTGCGTCCCCTGCACCCCCTTAAGTTCTAGTGGTCGTCGCAACACCCCAGCTCAGGGGATGCGATGGACTTCGAGATTCGTGGGGAACGCCTGGGGCAAGGGCCGAAGAAGCTGTACCGGGAACGGGAGGCATACTTCGAGCTCGTGAACCGGGGCGTGAGCAACACGGAGGCGTGCCGGATCGTCGGAGTGAACCGACGGACCGGGAAACGATGGCGGCATGGCTCCCAGCCGACCGGCCGCAGGAAGTGGGTACCGCCAATCACGGTGGGGCCCACTTCCGGGCCGTCTCGGTACTTGCGAGAGGCAGACCGGATCTACATCGCTGATCGACTGCGGGAGGACGCTTCGATCCGTTCGATCGCCGCCGAGCTCGGCCGCAGCCCCTCCACCGTGAGCCGCGAGATCAGTCGCAACCGGCACCCAGGCAACGGCCAGTACCGCCCGTTCGCAGCCGATGCGCGTGCCCTGGCCCGCCGGCCTCGCCCGAAGCCGGGGAAGATCGGCCAGAAGGTGGAGCTGCGGGACTACATCCAGGAGCGCCTGGGAAGGCGCTGGAGCCCCGAGCAGATAGTCCACCACCTGCGCAAGGACTTCCCCGACCGGCCGGAGATGCACGTGGTCCACGAGACGATCTACCAGGCCCTCTACGTGCAAGGCCGCGGAGAACTTCGCCGTGACCTGGTGAAAGCGCTCCGCACCGGCCGCGCCCGCCGTAAGCCCCGCCGCCAGGCCCAGCAGCGCCAGCCGCGCTACTCGACGCCGATGGTCATGATCAGCGACCGTCCAGCCGAAGCCGTCGACCGTGCGATCCCGGGCCACTGGGAGGGAGACCTGATCATCGGCAAGGACAACGGCTCCGCGATCGGCACCCTGGTCGAACGCAGTACCCGCTACCTGATGCTCGTCCACCTGCCTGAAGGTCGCAGCACGGAACGTGTTCGCGACGCCCTCCTGGACACCGTCAGACACCTGCCACCCCACCTGAAACGATCCCTGACCTGGGACCAGGGCAGCGAGATGGGCCGTCATCACGAGTTCGCTATGGCGGCCCGGATGCCGGTCTACTTCTGCGACCCCGGCAAGCCCTGGCAGCGCGGCTCTAACGAGAACACCAACGGCTTGCTGCGGCAGTACTTCCCCAAGGCCACCGACCTTGCTGTCCACGGCCGTGAGCGCCTGGACGCCGTGGCTGCCGAGCTGAACAGCCGCCCACGCAAAACGCTCGGCTGGGAGACCCCAGCCGAGCGCCTGCATAAACTGCTCGCCACCACACGTCAGTGATCATGTGTTGCGACGATCCCTAGAATTCGCCCCCTCACGCGGGGCGCTGCCCCTTTCGACCCTCCAGGAGCCCAACCCCGAACCCCGGCCGGGACTACGCCCCCGCACCCCCCACGCGAAGCGCTGCCCCTTCCACCCCACCAAGGACTCTGCCCCTACGACCCCAGCCAGGACTACGCCCCCTGCGACCCTCGCGGGACTCCACCTCTACCGACCCCCGCAGGGGCTCGGCTCCGCCCCTACGACCCGGCCGGAACTACGTCCCCTGCAACCCTCGCGGGACTCCATCCCGGCACCCCGCTGGGTCTTCGCCCCAGCCCCCGTCGCCCCGAAGGGCCTCCTCCTCCAACGTCGGACAGGCTGAAGGACGCGGGACGGCGGTGGATGTGTACGCCGGACCGGTTGAGGGTGGTACCGCACCCGTCAAAGCGACCGAGTCGGGTGGTGGGTGGGCAAGGGTCGGGGTTCAGGGGGCGTCAGGTGCCGAGTTCCTGGTGGCGGGCGGTCAGGGTCGACGCGCCTGACTGCGTCAGCGAGCCGAACAGCCGCAGGCGGGAGATGCCGCCGTCCGGGAAGATGTCCACGCGCGCGTGCGTGCCGACGGCGGGCGTCGGGAGAACGAAGCGGTGGTTGGTGTCGGGCTGGAGGCGGGTGCGCGGGAGGATCTCGGTCCAGGCGCCGTCCTCGCCGTCCCGTACGGACACCGACGCCCAGCCCGCACTGTTGCCCTTCAGGTACGCCGTGTCGATCTCCAGCGCACGGATCTGGGACTGCGCGGCCAGGCGGTAGCGGATCCAGTCGTTGCCCTGGTCGCGGCGGCGGCGGGTCTCCCAGCCGTCGTCCATCTTGCGGGAACGGCCCGGCTGGATGGTGTTGGTGGCGGGCGAGTAGAAGAGGTTGGAGGCGTCCTCGGCCTGGCCGCCGTTCTCCAGGGCGACCACGTCGAAGGTGCCGAGGACCTCCAGCCACTTCGGGTCCGGCACGACCTCGCCGTGCACCCGCAGGCGCGCGATGCCCCCGTCGGGGTGCTGGTTGACGCGCAGGTGCGTGAAGCGCTGTTCGACCGCCACCGTGAAGCCGTTCGCCGCGTGGCCGCCCACCGCCGTGCGGGGCACGAGCGTCGTCCACTTCACGTCACCGGAGAGCAACTCCTCCGGCGAAGGGGAGCCCGGCACCGACGTGCCCTCGACCGACACCGCCTGCGGGTAGTTGCCGCGGAAGTGGGCCGTGTCGACGACGATGCCGCGAATGACGCCGGGGGCGCCGAGGCGGACCAGCGCCCAGTCGTGGTCCTCGGCCGTGGGCCACGGGTGGTCGGCGGAGGCCCCGCGGCGTCGCCTGGTCTCCCAGCCGTCCATGATCTTGCCCTTGTGCCCGAAGTGCTCGGGGTCGAACTCGGCGGGCCCGGGCACCAGCAGGTTCTCGCGCTGGGCGAAGAACTCGTCGTTGGCGGCGATCACTCCGGCGCCGAGCTGCCGGTCGGCGAGGTTGGCGTACTGGGTGAAGGGGAAGTCGGCGGTGCGGTAGTCCGCGTACGGGTCACCGCCTCCGTAGGGGTTCGCGTCGCCGGTGAAACGAGCCGATGGAAATTCGGGCTGCGCCGTCACGAGGTGTGCCTTTCGGGAGTCGGCCGCTGCGGGTGCGGGTGCGGGTGCGTTTACAGGAATCAGGTAGGTGGATCAGGGGGTTCTGGTGAGCAGGTGGCCCTTCGGGGTCGTGAACTCGCCGTCCGCGACGATGCGTTCGCCGCGCAGCCAGGTGGACTTCACGACGCCGGACAGGGTTTTGCCCGCGTACGCCGTGACACGGTTGCGGTGCTGGAGGGCCGCCGGGTCCACGGTGAACGTCTCGTCCGGTGCGAGGACCGCGAAGTCGGCGTCGCGGCCCGCCTCGATGGCGCCCTTCTGACGCAGGCCCACCAGGTCGGCCGTCCGCGTGGACATCCAGCGGACCACGTCCTCCAGGCCGTGGCCGCGCCTGCGTGCCTCCGTCCACACCGCCGCGAGGCTCAGCTGGAGGCCGGAGATGCCGCCCCACGCCGTGGCGAAGTCGTCCGTCTTCAGGTCGGCCGTCGAGGGCGAGTGGTCGGTGACCACGCAGTCGATCGTGCCGTCCGCCAGCGCCTGCCAGAGCAGGTCCTGGTTGGCCGACTCGCGGATCGGCGGGCAGCACTTGAACTCGCTGGCGCCGTCGGGGACTTCCTCGGCGGTGAGGGTGAGGTAGTGCGGGCAGGTCTCGACCGTGACGCGGACGCCCTCCGCCTTGGCGGCCGCGATCAGCGGCAGCGCGTCGCTCGACGACAGGTGCAGCACGTGCACGCGCGCGTCGAGGCGCTTCGCCTGGGCGATGAGCTGGGCGATCGCCGTGTCCTCGGCGTCCCGCGGACGGGAGGCCAGGAAGTCGGCGTACTTGGGGCCGCTGTGCGGCGGGGCGGCGTCCAGGTGGTGCGGGTCCTCGGCGTGCACGATCAGCAGGCCGCCGAAGGAGGCGATCTCGGCAAGGGACTGGGCCAGTTGGTCCTGACCGAGGTGCGGGAACTCGTCCACGCCGGAGGGCGACAGGAAGGCCTTGAAGCCGAAGACGCCTGCCTCGTGCAGCGGGCGCAGGTCCTTGACGTTGTCGGGCAGGGCGCCGCCCCAGAAGCCGACGTCGATGTGTGCCTTGTCGGCGGCGACGTCCTTCTTCGTACGGAGGTGGTCGACCGTCGTGGTGGGCGGGAGGGAGTTGAGCGGCATGTCGACGAGGGTGGTGATGCCGCCGGCGGCCGCAGCGCGGGTGGCGGTCCAGAAGCCCTCCCACTCGGTGCGGCCGGGGTCGTTGACGTGCACGTGCGTGTCGACCAGGCCGGGCAGCAGGACGTGGTCGCCGACGTCCTCCAGGCGGGCACCGGCCGGCACCTCGGCGTCGTACGGCAGGACGGCCGTGATCGTCCCGGCAAAGACCGCGACCGAGGCGGCGCGGGTCCCTTCCGGGGTGATGACGCGCGTCGAGCGCAGCACCAGTTCTACGTCAAACACCCGGACCCCTCTCGCTCTGCCTGTGGCGACGTTTTACTTCCGGGAAACGGGATTTACTTCCACGTAACGGAATTCAACGTTCTGTTGAAGGAGTCTTCACTCCAGCCCACGCGCCGTCAAGGGCACACTCCTTCAGGGGACCACATAGGCGCACACTCTGGACGTTTCCACAAGACGGAATTAGTATTCCGGTAGACAGAACGTAGCTACGCACCATCAGGGAGTCAACCGACCGACGGGTAGGCTTCTGCTCTTCCCGCCTGTCCCGAAAGGAACGCGCCGTGCCGACGTCCAGCGCCAGCACCACCGACTCCGCGAAGTCCGCCAGCGGCGGAGTCCAGTCCCTCGAGCGCGCCTTCGATCTGCTGGAACGGATGGCGGACGCGGGTGGCGAGGTGGGTCTGAGCGAGCTCTCCGCGAGCAGCGGCCTGCCCCTGCCGACCATCCACCGTCTGATGCGCACCCTGGTGGTCTGTGGATACGTACGCCAGCAGCCCAACCGCCGCTACGCGCTGGGCCCGCGCCTGATCCGCCTCGGTGAGTCGGCCTCCCGTCTGCTCGGCACCTGGGCGCGCCCCTACCTCGCCCGCCTGGTCGAGGAGACCGGCGAGACCGCGAACATGGCACTGCTGGACGGCGACGAGATCGTCTACGTGGCGCAGGTGCCGTCGAAGCACTCGATGCGCATGTTCACCGAGGTCGGCCGTCGTGTCCTGCCGCACTCCACGGGCGTCGGCAAGGCCCTGCTCGCCGACACGCCGGACGCCGAGGTGCGCGCCCTGCTGGCCCGCACCGGCATGCCCGCCGCGACGGAGAAGACGATCACCACGCCGGACGCCTACCTCGCGGCGCTGGAGGACGTGCGGCGTCAGGGATACGCGGTCGACGACAACGAGCAGGAGATCGGCGTCCGCTGCCTGGCGGTGTCGGTGCCCAACTCCCCCACCTCGGCGGCCATTTCCATCTCGGGCCCGGCGGGCCGGGTCACTCAGTCGGTGACAGAGCGGATCGTGCCGGTGCTCCAGCAGGTGGCGGTGGAACTGTCCCAGGCGCTGGCGAGCCAGAACCCGGCATGACGGCCTTACAGCGCTGGCCGGGCCGGTACACCGACCGGCACGGCTCGGAGCAGGTCGTCTTCGAGTCGGACGGCCGGGAACTGATCCGCACCACGATCAGGGGCGTCCGCTTCGAGGGCGACACGATGGACGATCTCGGCGCGCTGGGCGGTGAGTTGCCCGAGGCGATGTTCGCCTTCTTCGAGGGGGCGCTGTGCTCCTGCCTGCTGGAGTGGGAACTGCCGATGCCGGTCGCGGTCGAGGGGCACGGCGTGCGGACGGGAGTGCTGCACTGCACCCTGCGGCTCGGCGGACCGGCAGGCCCCGGCCGCGGCCTGGACCGGGAGACCCTGACCATCACCTTGCGCCTCGACGGACACGAGTACCGCACCGCCGAAGACCACGACGACTTCGAGGACGCCCTGCACGACCTCCAGCGCGGGCTGCCGCACGGCACGCGGATCAAGGCCTGCATCGCGTGCGCCTGGTCCGACTACCACCCGGTCGGCCACAGCCTGATGGCCGGTCTTGCCTGTTTCCGTGACGCCAAGGACGTCTACCGGCGCGTGGACGGCAAGTACGGACCGTGGGGCATCCTCACCCACTGGCCCGCGCTCACCGAGTTCGTCCAGGAGACCTGGCTCTGCGGCCAGTTCGAGCACCGGACCTCGGACCAGGGCTACCGAGGTGCGTTCCCTTACCTCGGATGGACGGCGAACGGCTCCTAGAGGGCCTGGCTCCGCCGGTCCGGCGGTTCGCCGAACAGGTCCACGGCCGCCCTGACGTCCGCCAGCCCGCGGGACAGCGCGCTCACCGAGCCGATCGCGCCCGCGATCAGCAGCAGGGACCTGCGCAGCCGTGGCACGTCGGGCGCCCCCTCGATCGTCATGGCGGCCAGCGCCGCGAGCTCGTTCTCGGCGATGCCACGGTCGCGGAACTCGGCTCGGTGCGCGGCGAGTTCGCGGCGCAGCCGGGACACCGCGGTCCGCAGTTCCGCCACTCTCAGGTCCTCGTCGCTGCCGCTCACCGGTCTCTGCCCCAAGCTCTGCAACACAGCCCTCCCCGTCGCACGCCGTTGTGCGCCTGCACGCGCTTCGAACCCTCCGCGCCGTCCCGCGCGCTGGTCGGGCGCCGGGAGACGCGGGTCAGTAAACGCCACCCCGCGCCGGGTGCGCCACTCCTCTGACCGAAATTCAGCCCATGGAAGCCGGGCGCTTCCCGGAACGTCAGGTATGCAGGACGCATGACGCAGAACGCACAGCAGGTGGCCGGGCTGCTCCTCGCCGCGGGAGGCGGGCGCCGGCTCGGCGGGCGCCCCAAGGCGCTGCTCGAACACCGGGGGCGACCGCTGGTCGAGTACGCGGTCGGCGTGCTGCGCGCGGCCGGCTGCACCCGTGTCCACGTGGTCCTGGGAGCCGAGGCCGCCGCGGTACGGGAGCGGGCCCAGCTCGGTGACTGCGTGCTCGTGGAGAACCCCGGCTGGGCCGACGGCATGGGCTCGTCCCTGCGGGCCGGGCTCGACTCGCTCACCGGCACGGGCGCAGGGGCCGCGCTCGTCTCGCTCGTCGACCAGCCCGGCATCGGGGCGGAGGCGGTCGGCCGCGTGCTCGCCGCCTGCACCTCACGGGAGTCGCTGGTCTCGGCCGCCTACGACGGCGTACGCGGCCACCCGGTCCTCTTCGGCGCCGCCCACTGGGCGGGGATCGCCGCGACTGCGACCGGCGACCGAGGGGCACGCGCCTATCTGAAGGCGCACGAGGAGGCGATCACGCTCGTCGAGTGCGGGGACGTGTCCGAGCCGTACGACATCGACACGCCCGCGGACCTGGAGCACCTTGAGTGAGCGGGGTGGCACTGAGCGCCACCTTCCCTCGACTCGGAGAATCTCGACATCAACAAACCATTGAAGTTCCACGATGAGGAAACTAGTATCCACTGTTCAGAAGCGCCCGCCTGCTCTCCGGGCGTACACCGCCGTACCGTGGTCGACTGGCACCCGGTGCCACGCTCGCTGAAGGAAGTGACAGCTCATGTCCGCACCAGCGCCGTCCCCGCTGGCCATCGTCGACGCCGAGCCCCTGCCCCGGCAGGAGGAGGTCCTCACCGACGCGGCCCTCGCCTTCGTGGCCGAGCTGCACCGCCGGTTCACGCCCCGGCGTGACGAACTCCTCGCCCGCCGCGCGGAGCGCCGCGCCGAGATCGCCCGCACCTCCACGCTCGACTTCCTCCCGGAGACCGCCGCGATCCGCGCCGACGACTCCTGGAAGGTGGCCCCCTCCCCGGCGGCCCTGGACGACCGCCGGGTCGAGATCACCGGCCCCACCGACCGCAAGATGACCATCAACGCCCTCAACTCGGGTGCCAAGGTCTGGCTCGCGGACTTCGAGGACGCCTCGGCGCCGACCTGGGAGAACGTCGTCCTCGGTCAGATCAACCTGGCCGACGCCTTCACCCGGAACATCGACTTCACGGATGCCGGGTCCGGGAAGACGTACGCCCTCAAGGACGACAGCGAGCTCGCCACCGTCGTCATGCGCCCGCGCGGCTGGCACCTGAACGAACGGCACCTTCAGCTGGACGGGCAGCAGGTCCCGGGCGCGCTCGTCGACTTCGGCCTCTACTTCTTCCACAACGCCCAGCGGCTGCTCGACCTCGGCAAGGGCCCGTACTTCTACCTCCCGAAGACCGAGTCGCACCTCGAAGCCCGCCTGTGGAACGACGTGTTCGTCTTCGCGCAGGACTACCTCGGCATCCCCCAGGGCACCGTCCGCGCCACCGTGCTCATCGAGACGATCACGGCCGCGTACGAGATGGAGGAGATCCTCTACGAACTGCGCGACCACGCCTCCGGGTTGAACGCCGGGCGGTGGGACTACCTGTTCTCCATCGTCAAGAACTTCCGTGACGGCGGCGCCAAGTTCGTCCTCCCGGACCGCAACGCCGTGACGATGACGGCCCCGTTCATGCGCGCGTACACCGAACTCCTCGTCCGCACCTGCCACAAGCGCGGCGCGCACGCGATCGGCGGCATGGCGGCGTTCATCCCCTCCCGGCGCGACGAGGCAGTCAACAAGGTCGCGTTCGAGAAGGTGAAGGCCGACAAGGACCGCGAGGCGAACGACGGCTTCGACGGGTCGTGGGTGGCCCACCCGGACCTGGTCCCGATCGCCATGGAGTCCTTCGACCGGGTCCTCGGCGACAAGCCGAACCAGAAGGACCGCCTGCGCGAGGACGTGGACGTCAAGGCGGCCGACCTGATCGCCGTCGACTCCCTGGAGGCCAGGCCGACGTACGACGGTCTCGTCAACGCCGTCCAGGTCGGCATCCGTTACATCGAGGCCTGGCTGCGCGGCCTCGGCGCAGTCGCCATCTTCAACCTGATGGAGGACGCGGCGACCGCCGAGATCTCCCGCTCGCAGATCTGGCAGTGGATCAACGCGGGCGTCGAGTTCGAGCACGCCGGGGCCACGGTGAAGGCCACGCCCGAGCTGGCCCGCAAGGTCGCCGCCGAGGAACTGCGGAACATCAAGAGCGAACTCGGCGAGGAGGCCTTCGCCGCCGGTCACTGGCAGCAGGCCCACGACCTGCTCCTGGAGGTCGCGCTCGACGAGAACTACGCGGACTTCCTGACGCTGCCGGCGTACGAGCAGCTGCGCGGCTAGAGCCTCACTTGTCCGAGTGGCCCAGGGACTTCTCCGGGGCCACTCGGTCGCGTACGGCCTGCTTGACCGCCGTGGGCTCGGGGAACCCCTGCTCGCGGCGGTCCCAGACGACCTCGTCGTTCACGCGGACGACGAAGACGCCGCCCTTGCCGGGCTTCAGCGCCAGTTCCGTCAGTTCGGCCTCGAACGTCGTGAGCAGCTCCTGAGCCAGCCATGCCGCACGTGGCAGCCAGCGGCACTGGGTGCAGTACTCGATCTCGACACGACCGCTCATCCGAGGTGCACCGACCAATCCTGTTGGGCCGCGGGCTTGCCGTGCAGGTCGGGGACCTGCTTGAGCCACGCGGGTCGTCCTTGCTGGTTCCTCGCCGCCCGCAGGGCCTCCTCGGCGGCGAGTTCCTCCCGGGTGGGAAAGTCGGTGGGGAGCCAGGCCGCGGACGCCCGCACGCGCGCGTGGAGGTAGTCGACGTACGCCCTGCGGACGTCGTCCGGCGTCGCGAAGTCCTCCTCGGCGGCCAGCCACGCGTCCGGGACGGCCTCCGTGACCTCCCGCAGCAGGTCGAGCGTCACCCGGGGCGCCAGCTCCGCGTCGGCCGCCCGCACGTCCGGCGCGTAGTGGCCAAGCGCGTGGTGCCGGAAGTCGTACGCCTTCGCGGGGTCCGAGCCGTCCCAGCGGTGGTGGAAGACGAGTGCGGCCCCGTGGTCGATCAGCCACAGGCGCGGCGGTACGGTCCCGAACGTGGGCCAGATCATGAGGTTGGAGCTGTGGACCGTACGGTCCACGTTGACCGTCAGGGCGTCCAGCCAGACGACCTCGCCGGCCTCCAGCGGGTCGACGGGGAAGGTCTTGGCGACCTCCGGCGTGAAGTCCTTCGCGTTCGGCAGGTAGTCCATGCCGAGGTTGAGTCCCGCGCTCGCGCCGTGGAGTTCGCGCACTTCCTGGTGCGGTTCGTGGTCGGCGATCGCCGGGTCGAAGTGGACGAGGACCAGCTCGGGGAAGCGCAGTCCGAGGGCGCGGGCCAGCTCGCCCACGATCACCTCGGCGACCAGCGCCTTGCGGCCCTGTGCGGAGCCGGTGAACTTGACGACGTACGTCCCGAGGTCGTCGGCCTCGACGACTCCGGGCACGGAGCCGCCGGACCGCAACGGGTTCACGTATCGAACAGCAGTCACATCGCGCAGCACACCGGCCAGGGTATGCCAGCCCTCACCCCGCGAGGGGGTTGGGCAGGGGCAGGTAGCGGGCGTCGGCGCCGTCCGCGCCGGTCCAGCGCAGCAGCAGGTTGGTCTTGCCGGGCAGGGTGGGCGAGGCGAGCAGGGCGGCGGTCTCGGGGAGGTCGTGCCGGGACAGTGCGCGGCGGACGGCGGGCCAGGGGTCGAGGCCGGGGTGGCGTTCGGCGAGGGCCGCGGCGACCTCGCCGAGGTGGTTGACGACCAGGCAGTACACCAGCCGTTCCCAGCCCGCGGCCCGGGACATGTCCGGCAGCAGTTTCACGCCCTCGGAGTCCCGGAACAGCGCCTGCACGGGTGTTCCGTCGGCGTCGACGGCGATCAGCGTGTTCTGCAGGTGTGCTTCGAGTACGACGCCGTGGTCGGCGAAGGCCGCCAGGGCCGGCGGCACGACCTGCGCCAGATAGGCATCCCACCATGCCGCCGGGTCCTTCGCGCCGTCGAGCGGACTGCCGTCGAAGCCCTCCACGAGTGCGGCGGCCAGCAGCGGGGTCGCACCGGGGACCACCCGGTCGCGCAGTCCGTCGCGGACCAGGACGGCGAGTTCCTCGAAGGCGAAGGCCGCGGTGCGGTAGCCGTGGTCGCCGAGCCAGGCCGCCGGCCCGTCGATCGCCGCGAAGGCCCGCACCGCGGCCGTGTCGGTGCGGCGCAGTTTCAGCAGGTCGTGCCGCCAGAGCCGGCGGATGTCGTTGGTGATGCGGACGTCGAGGCTGAACTTCAGGCAGAGGTCGCGTTCGGGCGCGTACAGCGTGCGGATCGCGGCCGTCGGCCATGCCTCGAAGGCGGTCGTGCCCAGGTGGATCAGCCGGCCGTCGGCGAAGGCCGGGGCGAGGTCGCGGGCGACGAGGTCGAGCTGCCAGGGGTGGGCGGGCAGCAGCCGGTAGCCGGCCGGGGCCTCGCCGAGCGCGTCGAGCGCCGCGGTGTCGCCCTCCTCGACGACCGCGTCCGCGCGCAGCCCGAGCAGCGTCAGCGGGAAGCGGGCGTGCGCCTCGGGGGCGTAGGGCAGCCACCCTGCGACGGGGCCGCCGCCGCGAGCCTTGGGGGCGGGGTGGTGGGGGTGGCCGGTGATGAGGGACTGCTCGGAGAGCAGGTACGGGTCCGCGGGCGGCGTCGCCCCGGCGCGTGCGGTGAGCAGCGCGGCCACCGCGTCCCGGCTGTCGATCATCTCGGCGGGCAGCTCGTGGTTGGACAGGCCGGTGTGGCGGACCAGTACCTCGGCGACGAGTTTGACGAGCTCGGGATGGGAGACGGGCCGCCAGCCGGCCGCCGTGTACACCTCGGGTCCGGCGGGCCGCCGCTCTCCGCGCACGCGCAGCAGTCTGCCCCCCGGCAGCCGGTACACCCGGTGGTCGTCGGCTTCACCGGGTTCGCCGGGTTCGCCGGTTCGCGGGAGCGGCTCGGCCACCTCCCGCACCAGGCAGTTCAGGAGGGGCGCCGCCGCGTACGCGTCGGCGCGGTCCGCCACGTCGTCGCGCGGTGCGGCGTCGTCGGCGGCGGGCGGGGGGATGAGATCCACGCGTTCCACTCGTTCTCTACGGTCCGTTCGGGCGGAGACGATCAGTATGTCTGTCGTCACCGCCTGTCGTGACATCCCCTTCGTACCCGATTCGTACCCGATTCGTACTCGAGGAGCCCGCCCGTGCACCGTCCCTTCACCGCCGAGGCCGAGGTCGCCGGCGAGCTGGCCGCCGTACGCCCCGACCTCGTGCCGCGGTACACGGCCGAGCTGCCCGGTGCCCGTGCGGCCGTGCTGACCCGGCTGTGGCGTGCGCTCACCCATGAACCGCTGCCGTGGCTCGCGGGCCGCACGACCGGCCGGGACGGGCTCACCCTGCGCCTTTCGGACGACCGCCGGCTGCATGGCCCGCACCCCGACCCGTACGCCACCTCCGGGTATGTCACCGAGGTGCGGCTCGACCGTCTGGCGTACGACGATCCGGCGCGGCTGATGACCGACCTCGCCGTGCCGCACGGTTCGGGTTTCGCCGCCGAACTCGGGCACAGCGTCGCCTCATTGGCGCTGTCCCGGGCCGGGGCGCCGGCCCACGCGTCGCAGTGGCCGGTGGTCGACTGGGAGTGGGAGCAGCGGGTGGTCGACGGGCATCCGTTCCACCCGGGCTGCCGTTCCCGGCCCGGCTTCTCGGTGGCCGAGCAGCTCGCCTACGGGCCCGAGCACCGGCCTGTCGTGCGGCTCGGGCTGCTGCCGGTTCCGGCGGGCGAGTGCCTGGTGACGGGTGAGTGGCCGGGCGGGATGCGGGACGGGGAGCGGTTGTTGGTGCCGGTGCATCCGTGGCAGGCGGAGCATGTGCTCAAGCGCCGGTGCGAGGAAGGGCTCCCGGCGCACCCGTTGATGTCCCTGCGCACCCTCGCGCTGCCGGACGGGCCCCATGTCAAGACCGCGCTGAGCGCCCGCCTGACCTCCTCGGTGCGGGACATCTCCGTCTACTCGATCACCCTGTCCGCGACCCTCTCGGCGTTCGCTCAGGCGCTGGCGGCCCGCATGGACGGCCTGCTGCACGTCACCCGCACGCTGGGCGCGGTCACGGCCAACTCCCCCGACCTGGCGGCGGTGTTGCGCGAGTCGCCGCAGGACTTCGCGGCGCCGGAGCACGGCGAGCGGGTGCTGCCGGTGGCCGCCCTCGCCACCACCGGCCTGCCCGACTCCCCCGCCTGGCTTGCCGACTTCACCCGCCTCGCCCTCACGGTCGGCCTGCGGCTCCTGGAGTTGGGCGTGGCCCTGGAGGCGCACGGCCAGAATCTCCTCGTCGTCCTGTCCGCGACCGGCGCCCCGCTGCGCCTGGTCTACCGCGACCTCGCCGACATCCGCGTCAGTCCGGCCCGGCTGGCCCGGCACGGCATCCCGGTCCCGGAACTGACCGGGCGGATCGTCACGGACGACGAGACCACCCTGCGCCGCAAGTTGTTCGGCTCGCTGGTGGCCGGAGCCCTGGCCGGTACGGCGGGCTCGGGGGCGGCGTTGCGGGGGGCGCTGGGGACGGCCGTACGGGATCTGCCGCGCACGCCGGATCTCGCCGCACTGCTCGAAGAGCCGCTGCCCGCCAAGGCGTTGACGCTGATGCGGCTGTCGCCGGGGACGCCCGGCGACCAGTGGACGCACCTGCCGAGTCCGCTGCTCTGAACGGCCGTTTTGGAGCCCGGCACTCCTGATCAATAAGATCCGCCGATGATCACAAGTAAACGGCTGGCAGCAGGGGTGTGCGCCCTGCTCGCCGCCCTGACGGCCGGGATCGCCTTCCCGGTCGCGGCCCTCGCCGGTGAACCCACGGGCGGGGCCACGCCCCAGGTAGACCTCGTCCTCGACGTCAGCGGTTCCATGCGGACCCGGGACATCGACGGCGGGACGCGGATGGCGGCCGCGAAGCAGGCGTTCAACGAGGTGCTGGACGCCACGCCCGAGGACGTCGACCTCGGTATCCGGACCCTCGGCGCCAACTACCCCGGCGACGACCAGAAGACGGGCTGCAAGGACACCGCGCAGCTCTACCCGGTCGGCCCGCTGGACCGTACCGAGGCCAAGACGGCGGTGGCGACCCTCGCCCCCACCGGCTGGACGCCGATCGGCCCCGCCCTCCTCAAGGCGGCCGACGACTTCGACGGCGACGGTTCCAAGCGGATCGTGCTGATCAGCGACGGCGAGGACACCTGCGCCCCGCTCGACCCGTGCGAGGTGGCCCGCGAGATCGCCGCCAAGGGCATCGGGCTGACCATCGACACCCTCGGCCTGGTCCCGAACGCCAAGATGCGGCAGCAGCTCAGCTGCATCGCGGAGGCGACCGGCGGGACGTACACCTCGGTGGAGCACACCGACGAACTCACCGACCGGGTCAACCAGTTGGTGGACCGGGCGGCCGATCCGGTGGTGGTCCCGGTGGCGGTGGACGGGGCCGCCCGATGCGCTGAGGCGCCGACCGTGAAGTCCGGCCTGTACACCGACCGCGAGGAGTTCGGGCAGCAGCGCTGGTACCGGGTGGACGTCGAGCCCGGCCAGGAGCTGCGCGCCTCGGTGAGCGTGGGGGCCGACCGGGCCGTGAACCCCTCCTACGGGGTGCTGGTGCGGGCGGTCACGGTGCACGGGCGGGAGATCGTGCGCGGCGAGGCGGCGGGCGACGGCCGTACCGACGTCGTCTCGACGGGGCTGCGGTATCCCAAGGCGGAGAGCGACGACGACAACGCGGCCTCGGAGACGGAGACGGTGTGTCTCCAGGTCACCAACTCCTTCTCCGTGGCCTCCGGTGTGAAGACCACGCCGGGTCTGCCGCTGGAGCTGACCGTCGACGTGGTGGACGGTCCGTCGCCGGCGAGCGACGTGGCCTCCTTCGGCCTCGGGCGCGGCTGGTGGCTGCTCGGCGCGCTGATCCTGACCGGCTTCCTCGCCGGTCTGGTCTGGGGCTGGGTGTCACGCTGGCGGGTCGCGGTCTGGAGGACCAACTGATGCGGATCACACGTGTGTTGAGCGCTTCCCTGCTGATGCTCGGCCTGGCGGTCTCCCCGGCCGTGGCCGACTCCACGCCGTCTCCTTCGTCTTCGTCTTCGTCTTCGTCTTCGGCGGACAGTGGCGCGCCCACCCAGGCGGGCACCTCCTTCCGCACGGCGACCGAGGTCGAGCAGGGGCAGACGGCCACCGCGAACGGCTCCGCGGGCGACTACCTGTACTGGTCGTTCCCCGCGGACGCCGGTCAGCGGCCCACCGTGCAGGCGACGGTGAAGCTGCCTGAGGCGCACGCAGCCGAGACCTGGCAGATCGACGTGTACGACGGTCTGCGGCGCCGCCAGGCCTGCCAGTACGGGGCCCAGACGCGCACCGCGGCGGCGGGCACCGCCTCCGTGGAGCTGGCCTGCGTGCTGCGCACGGTCCGCGCCTGGTCGGAGCCGTGGGCGAACGACCCGCTGCCCGGGACGTACTACGTCCGGCTGACCGTCGTCGACCTGACGACGGCCGACCTGGGCCTGCCCGTCGAGACGGAACTCCGGGTCGGCTCCAAGGACATCGGCGGTTCGGCCGCGGTGGACGGCTCGCTGGCCGAGCCACTGGTGCCGGGGATCGCGGTCAAGTCCGCCGCGGAGGAGGACGGTTCGTCCGCCTCCGCCGTGCTGTCCAGCATCGAGCCGGACGACGGCTGGTCCTCCGGCTGGTGGTCCGACCGGTGGGTGTGGACCGGGCTCGGCGGCGTACTGGCCGCGCTCGCGGGGGTCGGCGGGTACTCGCTGACACGCGGGGCGGGACGGGCGACGCGGCTACCTCCGGGCGCCTGACGGATCGTCAAGAGACCGTCGAGCCAGCCGCCGGGCTGCCTTGACGGGTCGCGCGGGGCCCGCTGTGCTTCGGCACGGCGGGCCTTGTCGCTGTCAGGCCTCGCGCAGTGCCTTCGCGAGCGTGCCCTCACCCGTCACCTCGATACGCCCCGCCCGCACCGCGTCCGGCACGCTCAACTCCCCCCGCCCGAGCGCCAGACACGTCCCGGTGTCCAGGACCAGCCGCGCGTCGGGCTCGGCGGGGGCGGGCCCCTCGCCGTACACGGGACCGTCCTCGGCGCCGACGTACAGATGGAAGTCGCCCTCCTCCAGCCGCACTTCCACGAGCCCCTCTCCTTCCAGCGCCCGCAGCAGCGGCAGTGCGAACCAGTGCGCCCGCACGGCGTCCGTGGGCCGCCGCTCGCCCAGCTCGGCCTGGCCCCACCGGCCCAGGGCCTGGAGCACCGGCAGCAACTCCCGTCCGCGTCCGGTCAGTTCGTACACGTACACCGCACCGGGCGGCGGCAGCCGACGCCGGGTCGCGAGGCCGTCCCGTTCCATGTCCTTCAGCCGCGAGGCGAGTACGTCCGTGCTGACACCCGGCAGGTCGGCGTGCAGGTCGGTGTAGCGGCGCGGACCGGCGAGCAGCTCCCGGACGATCAGAAGCGTCCAGCGGTCCCCGACGACGTCGAGCGCCCGGGCGGCGGAACAGTACTGGTCGTAGCTTCGGCGTGGTGACATGCGACGCAGTCTAGACATGTCGTTGGACTTTCCAAGCTCGAACTTGGTAAAACCAAGCAACACCACAACCGGAGGGGCGTAAGCGCATGGAGTTCCGGCAGTCGAGCAAGCTGAGCGAGGTCTGTTACGAGATCCGCGGCCCGGTGATCGAGCACGCCGACGCGCTGGAGGAGGCGGGCCACAGCGTGCTGCGGCTGAACACCGGCAACCCCGCGCTGTTCGGCTTCGAGGCGCCGGAGGAGATCCTCCAGGACATGATCCGGATGCTGCCGCAGGCGCACGGCTACACCGACTCCCGCGGCATCCTCTCCGCCCGCCGTGCTGTCGCCCAGCGCTACCAGACACTCGGCCTGGAGGTCGGCGTCGACGACGTCTTCCTAGGCAACGGAGTCTCCGAGCTGGTCTCGATGGCCGTACAGGCACTGCTCGAGGACGGCGACGAAATCCTCATCCCGGCCCCGGACTTCCCCCTCTGGACGGCGGTGACGACCCTCGCCGGCGGCAAGGCGGTGCACTACCTCTGCGACGAACAGGCCGACTGGTACCCCGACTTGGACGACATGACGGCGAAGATCACGGATCGCACCAAGGCCGTGGTCATCATCAACCCCAACAACCCCACCGGCGCCGTCTACCCGAAGGAGATCATCGAGGGCATCCTCGATCTCGCCCGCCGGCACGGCCTGATGGTGTTCGCGGACGAGATCTACGACCAGATCCTGTACGACGACGCCGTGCACCACTCGGCCGCGGCCCTCGCCCCCGACCTGGTCGTCCTGACCTTCTGCGGCCTGTCGAAGACGTACCGGGTGGCCGGCTTCCGCTCGGGCTGGATGGTCGTCACCGGTCCCCGGCAGCACGCCCGCAACTACCTGGAGGGCCTGACGATGCTGGCCTCCATGCGGCTGTGCGCCAACGCGCCCGCGCAGTACGCCATCCAGGCCGCGCTCGGCGGCCGGCAGTCCATCCGCGAGCTGACCACGCCGGGCGGACGCCTGCACGAACAGCGGAACGTGGCCTGGGAGAAGCTCAACGAGATCCCCGGTGTGTCGTGTGTGAAGCCGAAGGGCGCGCTGTACGCGTTCCCGCGTCTCGACCCCAAGGTGCACAGGATCCACGACGACGAGAAGTTCGTCCTGGACCTGCTGCTGCGGGAGAAGATCCAGGTGGTGCAGGGAACCGGCTTCAACTGGCCGAGCCCCGACCACTTCCGCATCCTGACCCTGCCGCACGCGGACGACCTGGAGGCGGCGATCGGGCGGATCGGGCGGTTCCTGAGTGGGTACCGGCAGTAGCGGTTCCCCAGCAGTCCCCCAGCGGTTCTCTGGGGGTTCTCTGGGGGCAAAAAACAAAGGCAAGGAGGTCACTCTCTCTCCTTGCCACTCTCAACTTATAGCGCACCGGGGGGCTTGCCGCAAGGCCCCGGTCGTGCCGCAGAATCGTCCGACCGAAGCCCGGATCTGCGGAAATGAGAGTCGCGTATGCGTGTGGTGTTGTCGACCTATGGGTCGCGCGGGGACGTCCAGCCGATGGCGGGACTCGCGGTGAGGTTACGGGAACTCGGCGCTGAGGTGCGGGTGTGCGGACCGGCGGACGAGGAGTTCGCGGAGCTGCTGGCCGGTGTCGGCGTACCGCTGCTGCCCTTCGGCCCGTCGGCGCGCGCACTGACGAAGGCGGCGCCGCCGCCGTCATCGCTGCCCCAGCGCGCGGCCGAGGTGATCGCCGGCCAGTTGGACGTGCTCACCGCGGCAGCCGAGGGCTGTGACGTCGTGGTGGCGACCGGCATGATCTCGGCCGCGGCCGGCGCGCGGTCGGTGGCCGAGAAACTGGGCATCCCCTCCGTGTCCGTGACCTTCCAGCAGCTCACTCTGCCGTCGCCGCGGCGCCGCCCGCTGGCGTATCCGGGCCGGCCGTTGCCGCAGGAGGTGACCGACAGCAGGGTGCTGTGGGACCTGGACGCCCAGAGCATCAACGCCCTGTTCGGTGAGGCGCTCAACACCAACCGGGCGTCGATCGGCCTGCCCCCGGTGGACAACGTCCGTGACTACGTCATCGGCGACCGGCCGTGGCTGGCGACGGACCCGACCCTGGACCCGTGGCAGGAGACGCCGGACCTCGACGTCGTGCAGACCGGCGCGTGGATCCTGCCGGACGAACGCCCGCTCCCGGCCGAGCTGTTGGCGTTCCTGGACGCCGGTGCACCACCGGTGTACGTGGGCTTCGGCAGCATGCCCATGCACGCCTCGACGGACGCCGCCCGGACGGCCATCGAGGCGGTCCGGGCGCGGGGCCGCCGCGCACTCGTCTCCCAGGGCTGGGCCGACCTCGGCCTGATCGACCACCTCACCGACTGCTTCGCCGTCGGCGAGATCAACCACCAGGCACTGTTCGGCCGGGTGGCCGCCGTCGTGCACCACGGCGGCGCGGGTACGACGACGACGGCCGCCCGGGCCGGCGCACCCCAGGTGGTGGTGCCTCAGATCGCGGACCAGCCGTACTGGGCCGGCCGGGTGGCCGACCTGGGCATCGGCGCGGCACACCAGGGTCCGGCTCCGACCTTCGAGTCCCTGACCCCCGCGCTCGAAACGGCCCTGGCCCCCGAAACCGCCGCCCGGGCGAAGGCGGTGGCCGGCACCGTCCGCTCCGACGGGGCGACGGTGGCCGCGACGCTGCTGCTCGAGGCCGCCGGCCGGGAGAAGCCACGCGTGTCCGCGTGAAGCACGCCAGTCCGGACGCCCTTCCGCACGCCGTGATCGCGAGCGACCCCAGATCGGAGCCGATGCCGTGAAACCGCTGACCACCAGCGTGTTCGACCTTCCCGACCACCTCTCCCCCAAGGCCGACCCGACACTGATCGCCGGCGACGAGCAGCACTTCGCCGCCATCGCGGAGTGCCTCGATCAGACGATCGCCGAACTGTCCGACAGTCTCGACGCCCAGCGCAGGGCGCCCGGCGGCATGGGCCGGCAGGCGATGGACCGGGACACGGAGATCCACCGGCTGACCGCTCGCCTGCGCGCACTGCGCCGCTTCGGACTGGACCTCTGCCTCGGGCACATGGTCGGCGCGGACGACCCCGAGCCGGTGTACATCGGACGACTCGGCCTGACGGACAGCGCGGGCCGTCGGCTGCTGCTCGACTGGCGCTCGCCCGCGGCCGAGCCGTTCTTCGGGGCCACCCACGCCAATCCGATGGGTCTGGCGAGCCGCCGCAGGTATCGCTGGACCCTCCCCCACTCTCGGCTTCGCTCGAGCGGGGGGACCCCCACCCGGATCAGCGACTACTGGGACGAGGTGTTCACCGCGGACGGGTTCGCCGGGCACGCCGCGCTCGACGACCAGTCCGCCTTCATCGCCAGCCTGGGCAGCAACCGGTCGCCCCGGATGCGGGACGTGCTCGGCACCATCCAGGCCGACCAGGACGCCATCATCCGCGCGGGTTCCCGCGGCGCCCTCGTCGTCGACGGCGGTCCGGGTACGGGCAAGACCGTCGTCGCCCTGCACCGCTCCGCCTACCTCCTCCACTCCGACCCCCGCCTCGGCCATCGTCGGGGCGGGGTGCTGTTCGTCGGTCCGCACCGGCCGTACCTGGCCTACGTCGCCGACGTCCTCCCCAGCCTCGGAGAGGAGGGCGTGCAGACCTGCACCCTGCGGGACCTCGTCACCGAGGGAGCCGCGGCGGCGGTCGAGGCCGACCCGGAGGTGGCGCTCCTGAAGTCGTCCGCGGACCTGGTGAAGGCGATCGAGAGGGCCGTCAGGTTCTACGAGGAGCCGCCCACCGAAAGGATGACGGTCACGACCCCGTGGTCCGACATCCGGCTGAGCGCCGACGACTGGGCCGTGGCGTTCGAATCGGCACCCGGTACTCCGCACAACGAGGCACGCGACCAGGTCTGGGAGGAGCTGCTCACGATCCTGGTGGACAAGCACGACGGCGACATCTCGGACGACCTGCTCCGCCGGGCGCTGCGGCAGAACCGGGAGCTGCTCACGACCTTCGACCGCGCATGGCCGCTGATCGAGGCGACCGACCTCGTCGGGGACCTGTGGTCGGTACCCGCCTACCTGCGGATGTGTGCTCCCTGGCTCGGCCGCGAGGAGGTACGGAAGCTGCAGCGGGAGAGTCCCCAGGCCTGGACGGTGTCCGACCTGCCGCTCCTGGACGCGGCGCGGCAGCGGCTCGGCGACCCGGAGGCGGCCCGGCGCAAGCGCCGGCACGAGGCCGTCCTCGCCGCCCAGCGCGAGCGCATGGCGCAGGTCGTCGACAACCTGCTCGATGCCGCGGCCGCCTCCGGCGCCGACGGTGACGACGGCGAAGGCCTGGTGACGATGCTGCGCGGCGCGGACGCCCGGGTCAGCCTGGTCGACGAGTCCGAACTGCCCACCGCCGACCCGGACCTGCTCGCCGGCCCGTTCGCGCACATCGTCGTGGACGAGGCCCAGGAACTGACCGACGCTCAGTGGCAGATGCTGCTGCTCCGGTGCCCGTCCCGGAGCTTCACCATCGTCGGGGACCGCGCCCAGGCCAGGCACGGGTTCACCGAGTCGTGGCAGGAACGGCTGGAGCGGATCGGCTTCGACCGGATCAGCCTGGCCTCCCTGAGCATCAACTACCGGACGCCGGAGGAAATCATGGCGGAGGCCGAGCCGGTCATCCGGGCCGTGCTGCCGGACGCCAACGTGCCGACCTCCATCCGTGGCAGCGGCATCCCCGTCGTCCACGGGCCCGCTTCGGATCTGGGCTCGATCCTCGACACCTGGCTCGCCGCACACGCCGAGGGGATCGCCTGCGTCATCGGCGATCCCAGCTTCCGGCCTCGGTCGTCCCGCGTCCGGTCGCTGACCCCGGAGCTGTCGAAGGGGCTCGAGTTCGACCTGGTCGTCCTCGTCGACCCGGAGGCGTTCGGCGAAGGCATCGAAGGAGCGGTCGACCGCTATGTCGCCATGACCCGGGCCACCCAGCAACTCGTCGTCCTCACGAGCTCCTGACCCCGGCCGGACGAACACCCGCGCGCGGAGTGCCGGTCGGCCGTCCGGCCGTCCGGCCGTCCGGCCGTCCCGCCGCGCAGTCGTGTGCTGCTCGTAGCCTGTGACACATGGGTGATCTCTTCCTCGTCCGGCACGGCGAGACCGAGTGGTCGCGGTCCGCGCGGCACACCGGATCGACGGACGTCCCGCTGACCGAGCGCGGACGGCAGGAGGCGCGCGGCCTGGTGCCGCTGATCCGCTCGCACCGGATCGGGGCCGCGTTCGTCAGCCCGCTGCAACGGGCCGGGGAGACCGCCGAGCTCATCGGGCTGCACGACGTACGGGTCGACACGGACCTGCGCGAATGGGACTACGGCGGATACGAAGGCGTCACCACCGTGGAGATCCGGCGCACCCGGCCGGACTGGTTCCTGTTCACGGACGGGGTCGCGCCCGGGCCGCCCGACCACCCCGGAGAGACCCCGGAGCAGGTGGGTGAACGGGCCGACCGGATGCTGGCCAAGGTGGACGCGGCGCTCGCCAACACCGAGGGCGTCGTGGTGCTGGTGGCGCACGGCCACTTCCTGCGGGTCCTCACGGCCCGGCGGCTGGGGCTGCCGCCGTCGGCCGGAGCACTGTTCCAGCTGGCGACCGGGACCCTGTGCCGGCTGAGCACCGAGCACGGGCGGCCGGTGATCGCCGGGTGGAATGTCAGACCGGGGTCGTAGTCTTCGAAGGGGCTGATCGTGCGGCCGGTCGCGGCGGTGCGGAAGCCCTTCGAGCAGGCTGTTCGCCGGGGAGGAGCACGCCGTGACCAGACCGCCCACCGCCGCGCAGCGGCGTGTCATCGACGCCGCCGATCCGGTCACCGGCCGGCTGAAGGGCACGGAGTCGCAGCTCGCGGCACTGGTCAAGCGAGGGCTCGCCTTCCGGCATCCGCGGCCGCCGCACGACCACTTCCTGACGCCGGCGGGGCATCGCATACGGGACGCGCCGCCGGAGGCCGTCGCCGCCGAGCCCGCGATCCGGTCGCCCCGGACCGCCGATGTCTTCGCCGCCCGCATCGGCAGTGACGAGGAGGCGGACAGCGGGCCCGGCCGCGTCCGCGAGGTGCACAGCGCCTGGCAGGGGCTGCTGGAGCTGCGCCGGATGACCAACCGGGACGGCGCGACGGACCGGCCGTGCGACTGGGAGCGCGCGCATCTGGTGCAGGCCGCCGCGCTCGCCCTGGAGGCGGCGGGTCACCGTCCGGCGGGGCGGGAGGCGGCGGGCTACCGGGTGCGCGCGACCCCGCAGCCGGAGGCCGTCGCCGTGCACGCGCCGGACACCGCGCTGCTGCGGGCCTGCGCGGCCACGCTGGAGAAGGCGGGCTGGCAGGTCGGCGAGCACACGGAGCCGCGGACGAGAGACCGGTATCTGCTGGCGTCCCCACGCCGGACGTGATGAGCATGCCAAGATCGACGGATCAGAGATCAAGGATCAGAGCGTTCCACGACGAGAAGGGGAAGCCGTGACCGAACCGTTTTCCGTCCCGGTGACCGTCCGCGGATACGAGACGGACGTCCAGGGTCACCTCAACCAGAGTGTCTACCTCAACTACGCGGAGCACGCCCGCTGGTCGCTGCTCCAGGCCGCCGGAATCAGCCAGGCGGGCCTCATCGGCAAGGGCGTGGGCCCGGTGGCCCTGGAGACGACCATCCGCTACCGCCGGGAACTCCTGGCGGGCGACGAGGTCGCCGTGACCTGCCGCTTCGACTGGGGCGAGGGCAAGACCTTCCGGATCGAGCAGACGATCCGGAAGACCGACGGCACGGTGGCGGCCGAGATCACCGCGGTCGGCGGGCTGATGAACCTCAAGGAGCGCAGGCTGGTGGCGGATCCGCGGGAGCACTTCAAGGAGCTGGCGTCGGATCCGGGCCTCTTCGGGCTGTAGGGACCGCGGGCACGCTCGCACGACCCGTGACGACGGGGCCGGCTCCGGCGGCGGGAGCCTTCTCCCGCCGCCGCTTCCGTCCGTCAGGCCCCGGCGAAGACTGCCCTGTGGTCCTCGACCCACTCCCTGTAGGAACGCGCCGGCCGCCCCAACGCCTCCCGTACGTCGTCCGTGACGAGCGCGTTGCCGCCCTCGCGGGCGAAGAGGAGCCCGCCCAGGACGCTCTCCGCGGCCGCCGCGTCCAGACCCGAGGCCGTCAGCTGTTCGCGGATCCGGTCCGGTGAGAGGTCGAGCGTCTCCACCGGGCGTCCCACGACTGCGGTGATCGCGGCGGCCTGGTCGTGGACGGTGATCGCCTCGGGCCCGGTCAGCGTGTACGTCCGCCCGGAGTGCCGGGAGTCGGTCAGCGCCTCGACGGCCGCCTCGGACACGTCACGCGGGTCGACCACTCCCTGCCGGCCGTTTCCGGTCATGTTGGGCACGGGCCGGCCCGCGTGGACCGACTCCGCCCAGCCGAGGGTGTTCGAGGCGAAGGACGACGGCCGCAGGATCGTCCACTCCGACCCGCCGGCCCGCAGGGCCTCCTCCCCGGGAAGATGCCAGGTGCCGAAGGGGCCGTAGTCCGGGTCGCCGGTACCGATGGAGGAGAGTTTCACGATCCGGCGGACGCCCGCCGCCCGCGCCGCCGCGACCAGCCGGGCGTCCCGTCCGCCGTCCGCCGGTCCGAGCACGGCAACCAGGAACACGGCCGCCGCCCCGGCCAGCGCCGCCGTCACGGACTCCATGTCGAGGAAGTCTCCGCGCACCACCTCCACGCCCTCAGGCACCTGCGCCTTCGCCGGGTCACGGGTCATGGCCCGCACCTTCTCGCCGCGCGCCGCGAGCTGTCGTACGACTTCACTGCCGATGGTGCCCGTGGCACCGGTCACTAGGATCATGGCCTCCACGCTGACGGGCGGCCGCTCCTGGTCGCTAGGAAATTCCGGCACGGTTGTGGCGCCCGCAACCGTGCGGCGCGCGCCTACCGTAGGAGCGTGACGAATGCCCTGGCCGACCGTGCCCTGACCGTCCCTGTCGCCCTCCGCCCCTGGATCACCGGCATCGAGTCGGTGGGCGCCGGGGAGGAGCTGCCTGCGTCGTTCGCCCATGTGCCGGACGCGGCGACGAAGTTGGTCGTACGGGTCGAGGCGGGCGGCCGTCGTGACGCCCTGGTGGTCGGGCCGCGCACCCGTGCCTCGTACTACGCGGAGGCGGACCGGCGGGTGGCGTCCTGCGTCCAGGTGAGCCTGGGCCCGGGTGTGGTACGCCCGTTGCTCGGCACCCCGGCGGTCGACCTGGTCGGGCAGGCCGTGCCGCTGGGCGCGCTGCCGACCGGGGCGGCACATCAACTGTCCAGGAAACTCGTCGAGTTGGCGCCGGAGGAGATGCTCGCGTATCTCACGGAGCTGCTCCCCGACCCGTTGGCCGCCGACCGTTCGCGCGCCCGGCTGCTGCGGGCCGCCGTCGACGCCCTGTCGACCCGGCCGGACCACGCCCCCGCGCAGGTCAAGGACGTGGCCCGGGAACTCGCCGTCAGCGAGCGGCAGTTGCGCAACCTCTTCACGGAGGGCGTCGGTCTCTCCCCCAAGCACTACGCCCGCATCGACCGCGTCCGCCATGTACTGACGGAGGCCCCTCGGGCCGACTGGGCCGAACTGGCCGCCGCCACCGGCTACTACGACCAGTCCCACATGACGTCCGACTTCCGCACCCTGATGGGGGTGCCGCCGAGGTCGTACTTCACCGGACGGCTGCCGGACCCCCAGCCCTGCCAGGCGTTCCGGCGGGCCTGACGACGATCAGTGCGCGCCGGCCGTCCGGGCGCCCGCGAGCTCCTCCCCCGCCTCCCTGGGATGGGTCGCGTCCTGCGCGTCCCGGCCCCTGCCGAGGTGATTGAAGACCAGGTTGAGCAGGACGGCGGCGACGCAGCCGGTGGAGATGCCCGAGTCGAGGACGATCTTCGCGGTCTCCGGGAAGGCGTGGTAGAACTCCGGCGCGGTGATCGGGATGATGCCGACGGCGAGGGAGACGGCCACGATCAGGACGTTGTTGTCCTTGTCCAGGCCGGCCCTGACGAGGGTCTGGATGCCGCTGGCCGCGACCGAGCCGAAGAGGACGACGCCCGCCCCGCCGAGCACCGGGCGCGGTACGACCGCGATCAGCGAGGCGGCCATCGGGCACAGGCCCATCAACACCAGGAAGCCGCCGCCGGTGGCGACGACGTACCGGCTGCGGATGCGGGTCATGGCGACCAGGCCGATGTTCTGGGCGAAGGCGCTGCACATGAAGCCGTTGAAGAGGGGACTGATCGCCGAGCCGAGGGTGTCGGCACGCAGCCCGGCCGCGATGGTCTTCTCGTCCGCCGGGCGCTCGACGATCTCGCCCAGCGCCAGCATGTCAGCGGTCGATTCGGTCATCGAGACCACCATCACCACGCACAGGGAGAGGATCGCGGCGAGCTGGAACTGCGGTGCGCCGAAGTGGAACGGGGTCGGGAAGCCGACGATGTCCGCGTCCGCGACCGGACCGAAGTCCGTGACGCCGAACGGGATCGCGACGAGCGTGCCGACGACCAGGCCGAGCAGGACGGCGATCTGCTTGACGAAGCCGCGGGTGAAGCGGCGCAGGAGGAGGACGATCAGCAGGGTCGCGCCCGCCAGGCCGAGATAGGTGGTCGAGCCATAGTCGTCGGCCGCGGGATCGGGTCCCTGTGCCCAGCCGAAGGCGACCGGCAGCAGCGAGACGCCGATCAGCGTGATCACCGTGCCGGTGACGACCGGCGGGAAGAAGCGGACCGCTTTGCTGAAGAAGGGGGCCGCTATGAAGCCGAGGAGGCCGGCGACGATGACCGCGCCGAAGATGATCGGCAGGGCGTCGGACTTGTCCTCGGTGGAGGCGACGACCGCGGTCATGGGGGCGACACCGGCGAAGGTGACGCCGTTGACGAAGGGCAGTCGGGCGCCGATCTTCCAGATGCCGAGCGTCTGGAGGAAGGTGGCGAGGCCCGCGGTGAACAGACAGGCGCCGGTGAGGAAGGTGAGTTCGGTGCCGGTCAGGCCGATGGCCGCGCCGACGATCAGGGGCGGGGCGACGACTCCCGCGTACATGGCGGCCACGTGTTGCAGACCCGTGGTGGCCATCTTGAGTGCGGGCAGTTTCTCGTCGACGGGGTGGGTGGTCACGGCGGCTCCTCCGGGCGGGTGACACGTCGGCTCTGACGTGGGTTTCATGGAGGTGGTGCGCGGTCGTGCGGGACCGAGTGGGACGGAACCCCTCACCTGTGGGAAGGGAGGCCGTTCCGGGGCGCACACGTCCATGCGCGCTCCGGAGACGGCCGCCATGGACCCCGCTCGGGTCCACGGCCACCGGTCGAGGGCCGTCCCCCTCGAACGGAGATCTTCACCTGGTCAGCCCTGCGCGGCGATCCGCGCCAGGCGCTGGGCCTCGGCCCGTGTGGAGCGGGCGATCGCGTCCTCGTCGGCGGTGAGCAGCCGGTTGTTCTCGACGATCTGGTGGCCGTTCACGAAGGAGGCGGTGACCGGGGCCGCCGCGCCGAAGACCAGGGCGGTCACCGGGTCGGCGATGGAGGCGTGGGCCAGCGTGTCGAGCTTCCACAGCACCAGGTCGGCGAGCTTGCCGGGCTCCAGGGAGCCGATCTCGGCTGTGCGGCCCAGGACTTGGGCGCCGCCGTACGTCCCCAGGCGCAGCGCCTGTCGGGCGTTCAGGGCGGCCTCGCGGTGGGCGCCGAGGCGGTTGACGAGGAGGGCGTTGCGCAGTTCGGTGTGGAGTTCGCCGGACTCGTTGGAGGCCGTACCGTCGACGCCGAGGCCGACCGGGACGCCGGCCGCCAGCATGTCGGGGACGCGGGCGATACCGGCGGCCAGTCGCGCGTTGGACGAGGGGCAGTGGGCGACACCGGTCTTCGTACGGGCGAAGGCGGCGATGTCGGAGTCGTTCATGTGGACGCAGTGCGCCATCCACACGTCCTCGCCGAGCCAGCCCGTGGACTCGAAGTAGTCGGTCGGACCCATGCCGAACAGTTCCTTGCAGAACTGCTCCTCCTCCACGGTCTCCGAGCCGTGCGTGTGCAGCCGTACGCCGAGACGCCTGGCCAACTCGGCGCCTTGCCTGAGCAGTTCGGTCGACACGGAGAACGGGGAGCAGGGCGCCACGGCCACCTGGGTCATCGCGTCGAAGGAGGCGTCGTGGTGCTGCCGCACGGTCTCCTCGGTCGCGGCGAGGGCGCCTTCGAGGGTCTCGACGGCGAAGTCCGGGGGCAGGCCGCCGTCCTTCTCGCTGCGGTCCATGGAGCCGCGGGCGAGGGTGAAGCGGACGCCCATCTCACGGGCGACGCCGATGATCGCGCCGGACAGGTCGCCGGAGCCGTGCGGGAAGACGTAGTGGTGGTCCATGGCGGTGGTGACGCCGCCGCGGGCCATCATCGCGAGGGAGCCCTCGGCGGCCGCCCGGACCATCTGCTCGTCGATGCGCGCCCAGGTCGGGTACAGCGCGACGAGCCAGTTGAAGAGGTTGTGGTCGGTGGCCAGCCCACGGGTGATCCACTGGTAGTAGTGGTGGTGCGTGTTGACCAGGCCCGGAGTCACCAGGTGGCCGGTGGCGTCGATACGCCGGTCGACGTTCTCCAGGCCCTCGGGGGCCCTGCCCGCGCCGAGCGACTCGATGCGGTTGCCGGCGACGACGACGTGTCCGCTCGCGTACTCGGTGTCGTGGGCGTCGACGGTCGCGATCGAACAGTTCTCGATGACGATGCGCCGGTCTGCTGCCATGATGCGTCCTTTTCACTCAGTGGACTGGGGGAAGAGGGCACGGCAGGACCCTGGGAGATTTGAGTGCCGCGGCCGGGAGGCGGGCTCTCCGGCCGCGGGTGCCGCAAAAGGGGATGCTCAGAGGTTGGTGAGGTCAGAGTTGGTGAGGTCAGAGGTTGGTGACGTCCACGGGGATCTTCGCCTCACAGCCGTCCCGCAGGACGGTCGCCTCGATCAGGCCGTACGGGCGGTCGGCGGCGAAGTACACCTCATTGTCGTTCTTCAGCCCGAACGGCTCCAGGTCCACCAGGAAGTGGTGCTTGTTCGGGAGCGAGAAGCGGACCTCGTCGATCTCGCTGCGGCTGTCGATGATCCGCGCGCCCATCTGGTACAGGGTCTGCTGGAGCGACAGCGAGTACGTCTCGGCGAAGGCCTGGAGCATGTCCTTCTTCGCCTGCTCGTACGACTGCTCCCAGTCGGGCATCTCCTGCTCGTCGTCGGACCAGTTGAAGCGCCAGCGGGCGGAGACCTGGGTGGCCAGGACGCGGTCGTACGCCTCGGGAAGCGTCGTGTACTTGTCCTTGACGTAGCCCCAGAACTCGGAGTCGGTCGAGTTCATCACGACGAGGTCCTTGAGGCCCGAGACGACCTCCCACGACTCGCCGTCGTAGGTCATCTGGGTCAGCCGGGTCTCCTGGCCCTTGCGGACGAAGGAGTGCGCTCCCTTCCCGGAGTGCTCGATCCGCTCCCAGGCGTATTCCTCGATACGGATGCGGGCCGTCCTGATCGGCTCCTGGCTCGTGACGAAGTGCCGGGCCAGGTGGATGCCGAACTGCTCGGCGGACTCGATGCCGTGCTCCTTGGCGAAGGCGTACACCGTGTTCTTGGTGGTGTCGGTCGGCAGCACGTTGGCGTTCGAGCCGGAGTAGTGGACCTCGTCCATGTCGCCGGAGAGCGCCACGGACACGTTCAGGTCCTTGATGTGGTGGGTGGCGCCGTCCCGCGTGATCTTCACGACTCGGTTCTCGGCCTTGCCGTACTGGTTCTGTCCCAGGATCACAGGGCGGGCAGGGCGGGAATTGTCTGTCATGGTCTGCTAGCTCCCTCGGTAAACGGAGTAGCCGAACGGGTTGAGCAGCAGCGGTACGTGGTAGTGCTCGCCGGGCTTGACGGCGAAGGTGATCGCTACCTCTGGAAAGAACGCATCGCTGTCCCGATTCGCGGGGGCGTCCTGCTGCGCATCGGCTTGCTTGTTCTCGGAACACTCGAAATACGCCTCCACGGCGAAGTCGAGCCGTACGTGTGTGGTGCCCTCCGGCAGCGCCGGCAGGTCCTTGCACCGCCCGTCCGCGTCGGTCGCGGAGCCGCCGAGCGCCTGCCAGTCCGCATCGCGCCCGGGGCGGGCGGAGAGCTGGACGGCGACGCCCTGGGCGGGGCGGCCGACGCTGGTGTCGAGGATGTGCGTCGACACCGAGGCGGTGGTGCTGGTGCTCATGGTCAGGCGTCCTCTTCAGTCTTCTTCGACGATGCGGGCGAGCCGGATACGGTTGATCTTGCCCAGCTCGGTGCGGACGATCTCCCTCTCCTGCTCCGGCGCGTTGCCGATCCGCTCCTTGACCGCGTCGCGCATCTGCTCGCCGGTCCGGCCGGTGGCGCAGATCAGGAAGACGTGGCCGAACTTCTCCTGGTACGCCAGGTTCAGCTCCAGCATCTGCGTCTTGAGCTCCTCGGAGGCGCCGGCCATGCCGCGCTGTTCCCGCGCCGAGGCCGGGTCGCCCGGCTTCGGGCGGCCGATCGGCGGGTGCCCGGCCATGGCCTCGGCGAGGTCCTCGGCGCTCAGGTCGGCCATCGCGGCGTCACTCGCGGCGTAGAGGTCGTCGGGGGTGGCGCAGGGGCGGGCGGCGAGCAGCCGCTCGGCCCATGCCGTGGAGGCGCACGCCTCGTGGAGCGCGGCGAAGGCTGCGTGCTCCTCCAGGGCGTTGAACCGGGCCAGGCCCGGGGGCGTGGATGTCGACGTCACGGGAGCCTCCGTGGCCGCGGGCGGCCTTCGTACTGATCGGGCTGCCGCTAGCTAACGCCCTCCGGAAGACGACGTCAACAGTTTGTTGAAAATTCCGGGTTACGGAACTGGGGCTGACACCGGAGGGCGCCCGCTCAGCCCTCTTTCTCGCGGTTCAGGTAGTTGTAGACCGTGAAGCGGCTCACCCCGAGGGCGCTCGCCACGGTCTCCACGCCGTGCCGTACGGAGAAGGCGCCGCGCGCCTCCAGTATGCGTACGACCTCCTGCTTGGCCTTGCGGTCCAGGTCGGCGAGGGGCTTGCCCTTCTTGCGCTCCATGGCGGCCAGGATGTGGTCGAGGGAGTCGGCGAGCTGGGGCAGGCGTACGGCGACGACGTCGGCGCCCTGCCAGGCGAGCACGACGTCGTCTGGGCCGGCCTCGTCCGGCGGGACCAGCTCGCCGCCCATCGCGTCGACCAGCGGCTTCACGGCCGTGATGAAGGGCTCGTCGCCGATGCCGGTCACTTGCCGACCTCCCCGGTCCCGCTCTCGCTCTCGCCGGTCCCGCTCTCGCCGATCACATTGAGCTGGAGCGAGATCCGGGTGGCGCCGGACTCCAGGGTCCGGCGCAGCAGGGCGTCCACGGCCGTCAGTACGGCCTCGGCGCCGCCCTCCGCCGTGTTGCCGAACGGGCCGACGTCCACCGAGTCCAGCTCCGCCGCCTCGATGACCTCGCGGGCCACCAGAGCGTGCGCGGGCGCCTCGTCGAGGTCGAAGGGCTCGGTCGTGAACTCAACTCGCAATCGCACTGTGCCCCCAGAACACGCCTCTGACCTGCACTTCTACCCAGATCACCCACCGAGAGGGCACATCAGGGCACAACGGGGATGCGTCAGTCACTGCTTCACAGCCGCGATGCACCCCAGGCCGATCAATTTCACTGGGACGGAGCCGCTTCGTCCGCCACGAGGCGACCCTAACCGACCAGGGCTTCCCGCCGCCCTACACGTGGCCAAGCCGCCCGCGCAGCGCCATGACCCAATGGTCCGGATATCCAAAACGTTCTGCCCGACCAGCTCTTTCCCGGCGCTCCGGACGGGAGCACGGCCGTGGGAGCGGTGTCAGCTCGGTGTGACCCGGATCTCCCTCCACTCGTTCGGTTGGAGGTGTCCCTGGCCGGAGCCGTGTTGCGGAAGATTCACAAACGCCCTGGGCGGCTGGCGCACGCCGTTGACGAGGTAGGTGACAAGCACTCCGCTCGGGGTGCGGGAGGCGAATTCCCGACGGCTGCCGAGTGTGTCGTGGTAGGGAAGCTCGACCGTCATGCGCAGCTTTTCACCGCCAGGCCTCATTCGCTTTCTCAGCTCGTGCTCGAAACGGCCCCAGTTGTCGAACGCCGTCTTTGTCGCTCTCATGCGGTTCAAGCTCCGGAGCATGGGCACGATGTTTATCTTCTCGCCCGGACCGCCGAACTCCTTGGCGAAGATGTGCCCTCCGTCGAACTTCACGTTCTGGAACTCCCGTTCTCCGGAACTCCCGACTTCCTTGTCGTGGCGCTCCTCTCCTTGGAACTCCACGGTGCCACTGGCAAGGACTGTCCTTCCTACTCCGTCGGTGACGTAGGTGAAGCGGTCATTGACGTGGTAGACGCAATTGGGTCGAGGTTCCTGCAGTTCGGGATTCGGCGGAATTTTCGTCCCTCGAGCGGCACCCTGGTGGATCCTGGCTCCGGACAGTGTCCAGATCTCCACGATGTTCCCAAGCTTGTCGGTGCGATAGGTGGCTTGGTAGGTGGCGCCGTTGCCGTCTGCGTGCGTGACCTTGTAGTCGGTGTTCGGCGCCTTCACGCTGTTCTGGAACGCGAAGCGTTGTCCCATGGGCAGTACGTCCGCAACGGTGCGCACCTGGTCGATCGAGGTCGCCTCGGGGCGCGCGGGCGCGCCCGGCGAGATGAGCGCCCCGGCCTTGGCGGCGGAGACGGCGGCGCCCCTGCCCGTTCCCTGGTCGGCGAGCCGACGGGAACGAGCGAGGAAGCGCCGTGCCTCCATGGCACCGGAAGCGGCCCGCGGGACCCGGCCCGCGACATGGAGCGCTTCGAAGCTCATCTCATGGGTGCGAAGAGCCACCCGGCGACCGCGCATACGACCGTCTGCCCACCTCGATCTCCCGGGCGGACCGTCCTGGCCGACGCCCCGAGTCCGACGGCCGCCAGCCATCCCGAAGAACTGACGCCTGCCGATCGACGATGGCATGAGGTGGGCAACCTGGTCGGCGATCCGGATGAACGCTTCCGCTCTGGACCGCACCTCCCGAGCAGCCCGTTTCGCCGATTTGGTGGTGTACAGGGTTCTCTGACTTTGTTCCGTCATCACGTTGGCGTGCTTCGCCAATTCCTCGGCCGCTTCCTCGAGCTGGGTCGATGGCGTTCCAGCCGCCCGATTGCTCTGTGCTGCCTGGTTGACCCAGAACGCGACATCGTGCGCGCGTGCGGTCGCATCGCGTGCCGCCTGGAAAGCAGATATCCGGCTTCCTCGCGCCACCTCGGCCACCGCCCGCGTCGCCCCGACCGCGATATCGACCAGTATCAGACGATCGTGCGCGGAGGAGGTCAAGGTGAGGGCTTCCGCTGCCTTTTGGACAGCGTCATTGAGGCCGTCGGCCACCGATTGGGCGGTGGACTGAAAGTCCGCGGGGGCGCTACCCGGCGTGGTGGCGGCCTGGAGAAGGCTCTGATGGTCCGTTTCCGCCTGCAGGCTGGACTGCTGTGCCTCGTTCAGCTTGCTCTCGGCCGCGGCGAGGTCCTGACGTGCCGAGTTCAGGACGGCGGCGGTCTGCGCCGGGGTTGTCGCCCGAGCAGGTGCCGAGTTCGTGCGGGCGTAGCTCTTCTGCGTCGCGCTGATCTCCTGCTGGGCACTGTTCACGGCCTGTTGTGCCTCGTGCCGGGGTGCCTCCAGGAGGGCGACCAGTTCTTCGGCGGCCTTGGTGGCTTCCGCGACTCGCCCCTGACCGCTGTGTTCGACGAATCGTGCGGCCGCTTCTGGGAGCGCCTCCTCCAGGGCCTGTCCTTCGCTTCGCGGTTGCTGCAGGGCGTTGACGTACTCGGCGAGCTCCGACGGGGCCATCGCCCCGCTGGTGACGCCGCGCACGGCCATGACCAGGGCGGCGATGCCGACGCCGGCGGCGACGGCGGCTGCTCCGCCGACGGCCGCGGTGCCGCCGCAACTGTCCGCGGGTGACGGGGTTGTGCTGTCGTAGCTGATGCCGCAGGCCATGGCGTCGTCAGCCAGGAGGAGCAGGAAGACAAGCGTGCTGGTGAGCGCCATTGCGGCTCGAGTGACGGCTGTCTTGATCATGTCAGCGCCTCCGCTGGTCGCTGCTGGAGAGCTGGGCCGACCTGGTGGTCTTTCAGCGCGAGGATGCGAAGGCGCAGGGTCGGTCCGTCGGGAGCCCGCCGGTCGGCCTGCCGGCGGGACTCGTGCCACAGGTGGGTGGCGAGGTCGAGTTGGGCGGCATGCAGCGCCGTGAGCTTGCGGTAGGCGGTGAATCCGTACCGCCGCAGGACAGTGATCCGCAGCCAGAGGCGCCGGACCGGGCTGAGCAGGACCGGTGCCTCGGTGTCGGTGATCGCGCCGTTTCCCGACTGTGCTTCCGCGGCCAGTGCCTGGGCGAGCCCGGCCGCCTGCTCTCGTATGCCGCGACGCAGCATCATCACGTACAGCGCCACCACCGGCCCCTGGAACACGATCAGCACGAGGGGCTGGAGCAGGAGGGTGTCGATATCGGGATCCAGCGGGAGGCCCTGCGTGACCTGGCCGACCCAGCGGAACATGACGTTGCTTGCCGCGTGCGTGCCCGAGGCGGCGACGAAACCGCAGACGACGGCGATGCGGCGCGAGCGGGCGTCGTCCAGTTGCCTGGCCAGACCGAGCCCCGCCCCGAAGATCGCCGCGAAGGCCGTGTGCGCGGCCATGAGGCCGACGGACTGCCGCATCCAGTACTGGAACTCCGGAGACGCGGTGGCGGCGCCCATGTACTCGACGGACTCGGCGAAGTTGAACCCCAGACCGGCTGCCGCCCCCAGGACGGTGCCGGAGACCACACCGTCGACGTGGCGGCGGAACAGGACGCACACGATCGCGACTCCGGCGCCCTTGCCCAGTTCCTCGAAGACGCCCGCGTTGAAGAACGCGCCGGTCATGACCTGGTGCCGGATTTCCAGGACGTTCCCCGCATCCCCGAAGTAGTAGGGGGCGTAGTCCATGTACCAGATGTTCATGCTGCTGCCGAACCCGCAGGCGACGAACACGCCCCAGGCGAAGGTGGCGAGCAGCAGCCAGGCGGGCATCCGCCGGTAGCGCTGCATGCGGTGGACGGCCCACAACGCGAAGCCGGTGCTGGGCACGCACACCAGCAGCGCGGACACGTTGTCGACCATCGTCCAGGCCGGGAAGAGGGTGAAGGGCAGCAGCAGCGCGGCGAGCACGACCAGTTGCGCGCCACGGGTACGGGCCTGCCGCAGCCCGGGGTCCTTGACCGCGACCCGCTGTACGGCCAGGGTCACCCCGGCAAGGAGTACCACTGCCCAGCCGGCCACCACACTCCACAGCACCGCGCGCGGAAGGGTCGGCACCAAGGGCGAGAACAGCCCGATCGCCGGATCGGAGTCGTCGATCCTGGGCCGCGCCAGGTCGATGAGCATCTCCACCCCGTACGCGGCGGACATCAGCCCGGCGATCACGAGCACGCATCGCATCCTGCGGTCATGGTCCACCGGTCCGGGCGGTGCTTCGACGCCTGCTCCGCTCGCTCCGGGCAGTGTTTCGACGCCTGCTCCGTTCGTCATCGCACACCGCCCGGCGCGGGCGAACCCCCAGCGGCGGCCTGCTCCAGGCTCGGCAGTTCCGGGGCCCCCGGCGGCGCGCTGGGCAACGGGCTGTCGGTGGGCAGGCCGGGCAGGGTGGGGAACCCGGGACTGTTGGGGATCCGGATGGTCTGGTCGGCCTCCACCGCGTACCCCACGAGCACTCCGGTGCCGGCCATCAGGACGCCCAGCACCCCGCCTACCGCCATGGTCCGCAGCTGCCCCTCGGGCGCCGTCTCGCGTGGCCGGCTGTCCACAGAGGGCGTGACCGGCGGCCCGGTGGTGAGCGGTTCCGGATTCGAGGCCAGGGCGGCGGTTGCGCGTGCCGCGAGCGCGGCGAAGACCGCGGCAAGGAGGTACCCGGCGCCAGGGAGCCACGCGAAGGCGGTCAGACGCACATCGGGTTCCAGCGTGGCCGCGAGGATGCCGAACGCGGAGAGATGCAGTGCGCCGAGTCCGACCAGGAACCCGACGACGAACCCCCGATAGATCCGGTACGCGCGGCACACCAAGGCGATCACCGCCGCCAAGGTCAGCGCCAGCACCCCGGCGATCACGATCGCGTAGATCTCGGCTCGCCGCTCCTCGTACGGCTGACCGTAAGCGGCGTTGTCGAAGGCTTCCGCGATCAGGGCCGCGCCCACCAGTGCGATGGGCGGCAGCGCGGCGACAACAGCCGTGAAGCGTGTCCACCGGCCCCGCACTCCCGCCGTCGTCGCCAGCAGGAAAGCGATGATCGTCCACAAGATAGCGGGGGGAGTCAGGTAGAGATCCGCGACCGGATGAATGACGCCCTCGACGTGGTTCCGCAAGCCGTCGCCGCCCGGGAACTCGCGCTCCTGCAGTGTGCCCTCTCGGGCCATCGCCCAGGGCGGTATCAGACTGAGCACGGTGGCCAGAGTCACCCACACCGCGCCGAAGAGCCCTGCCGACCGCATCCCCCGAGCTGACATGGCCATCACAGTAACCAGTCGGCACCGCTGCCGCACCGTATACGTCCGCGACGGCACTGAGCGCCCCCTGACCCCGCACGCCCATCACGTCGTACGTTCCACCAAGGCGCACAACCTGACGCGCTGCGGATTTTCGGGCACCCCCGCCGAACCCGGGATCCCAGCGACGGACCGGCCGCTCCGCCGCGTAGAGCAGACAAGGAGAGCCCACCGGGAGGGGAACGCGACGTGGCAGGGCACAGAGTCAGAGGCGCCAGAGGTACGGCGCTCGCGGCGGCGGCGATGGCGGCGCTGACCGCGTCACAGGCACCGGGGGCGACGCAGGCACGGGCCTTGGCACCCGCGCCGCGGACGCCCGCCGCACACGGGCCGAGCGTGTCCGGCGACGCCCCGTACCGCACGGCGCTTCCGCCGCTGCGGACCCGGGCGGGGGTGACACGGGAGCGGACGGTGGGCGCCGCACTGCCGGCGAGCGTGTTCGCCGCCTATCGGAGGGCCGAGGCCCGGCTGGCGAGCGAGGCGCCCGGCTGTCGCCTGCGGTGGCAGCTGCTGGCCGCGATCGGCCAGGTGGAGTCCGGGCAGGCCGGGGGCGGCCGGGTGACCGCGGACGGTACGACCGTGCCGCCGATCCTCGGCCCGCGCCTGGACGGCGGCGCCTTCGCCGTGATCCGGGACACCGACGGCGGCGCCTACGACGGGGACACGGTGTACGACCGCGCGATCGGTCCGATGCAGTTCATCCCGTCGACCTGGGCCCGCTGGGGCGCGGACGGCAACGGCGACGGGCGAGCCGACCCGGGCAACGTCTTCGACGCGGCGCTCGCCGCCGGTCGCTATCTGTGTGCGGGCGGAGCGGACCTGTCCGGCTCCGGCGACCTGGACGCGGCGATCCTCGGCTACAACCACTCGCAGGCGTATCTGCGCACGGTCAGGGCCTGGTACACGTACTTCCTGGAAGGTCATCGTGTGGTGCCGGACGGCGTCGCGGATGCCTCCTCCCGCCCGCAGGCGTCGCCGCCGGCCACCACGCCGAAGCCCGCACCGACACCGTCCCCACGTCCGGCCCGTCCGAGCGCAACGCCGTCCGGCACCCCGTCCGACACCCCGTCGCAGCGCCCGGCCCCACCGACGCCCACCCGGTCCCGTCCGGCGGCCGGGACCGAGGTGACGGAGGAGCCGCTGCCGTCCGCGCCCGGGGTGGGCGTCGAACTGCCCGCCGACGGCCTGCTGCCCACCGGGGGTCCGCTGACCAGTGACGGCTGACCGGTAACAGCGGGGACTCGATGGCCTCCTCCCCCTCCACAACCGCGGCTACCGGGCGGTAATCTCGCCACCCGCCGGAAAGTACGGACCGGCGGCGAGCGCGAAGGGGCCCTCATGGCGACGGACATGCCTGCCGAGGCGCAGATGGACGACGACCGTTGGCAGCGCATGTGGAGCCACCGCGAGCATCTGCTCAGGGTGGCTCGGCGCAGGTCGATGAGCCTTGAGGACGCCGAGGACGCCGTGCACGAGGCGATGCTGCGCGCCGCGGAGCGCCCCGGCCTGGACGAGGAGCGGCTCGCGGCCTGGCTGACGACGGTGACGATGCGGCTGTGCGTGGACCGCTACCGGCAGGTCAACCGCGAGGCCGAGGTCCGCACCAGCCCGACGCTGATCGCACCCGGACCGGTGCCCGTCGACGAGGTGGTGTGCGACCGGGCCGAGGCCAAGTGGCTGGCCGGGCGCAGCGGGGAACTGCCCGCCCGCCAGGCGGAGGCGCTGCGGCTGAGGTCCGAGGACCTCGACGTGGGGCAGGTAGCCGTCCGGATGGGGCTGAGTTACCGGACCGTCGAGTCGTTGCTGGCCCGGGCCCGGCGGACGCTGCGGAACTCGCTGGCGGCGACGCTCGGGTTCGCGCTGTTCCTCATCGGGCGGGGACAGCCTCGCGCGGGTGGGAAGGCACAGGCCGTGGCGGCCGCCTCGACGGCGGCGACGCTGGCCGTGGCCGGGCTCGTGCTGCCGTACGCGTACGACGCGGACGGACAGGGGTCGGCCCCACGGCCCGCCGTGTCGGGCCCCGCGGAGGCACTGCGGCCCGACGGCTCCGGCCGGGCCGCGGCCCCTCACGCGCGGCAGCTCGCGGATGCGACGCCGACGCCCGGGCCGGGGGCGGCATCCTTGTCGGCCGGTGAGCAGTCACTCGTCCCCTTGTCGGTGCCACCCCTGCCGGAGGTCGCTCTTTCGCCGCTGCCCGAGCTGTCGGCACCGGATGTTCCCACGGTCCCGCGGTTGCCGAGCGTGTCCGGCGTCCCGGCTCTGCCGGACACACCCGACGAGGCGGCCGTACCGGCCGAGTCCGCCGTGTCCACGATCCCGGACTCCGCCGCCGTACCGACGTCCCCGCCCTCGATCGACGCGCCCACCCCGAGCCCGCTCCCCTAGCCCGGGACGGACCCGCTCGAAAAAAACTCCACCCCGCAGCGACGGACGCCCCGTCCCTCCCCGTAGAGCAGATGTCAGAGCTGCTCCAGGAGCCGAAGGGTGGACCGGATGGGTGTCGAGATCTGTGTGGAAGGGCTGACCAAGTCCTTCGGTCACCAGGTCATCTGGCAGGACGTCTCGCTGACCATGCCCGCCGGGGAGGTCTCCGTCATGCTCGGCCCCTCGGGCACGGGCAAGTCGGTGTTCCTCAAGACGCTCGTCGGACTGCTGAAGCCGGAGCGCGGCTCGATCACGATCCAGGGCCGGGACATCACGAAGCTCCGTGAGCGCGACCTCTACGAGGTGCGGAAGCTCTTCGGCGTGCTGTTCCAGGACGGCGCGCTGTTCGGCTCGATGAACCTGTACGACAACATCGCCTTCCCGCTGCGCGAGCACACCCGCAAGTCGGAGAGCGAGATCCGGCGCATCGTGCTGGAGAAGATGGACATGGTCGGGCTGATCGGGTCCGAGGACAAGCTGCCCGGCGAGATCTCCGGCGGGATGCGCAAGCGGGCCGGTCTGGCCCGGGCCCTCGTCCTCGACCCGGAGATCATCCTCTTCGACGAGCCCGACTCGGGCCTGGACCCCGTGCGCGTCGCGTATCTCAACCAGCTCATCGTCGACCTCAACGCCCAGATCGACGCCACTTTCCTGATCGTCACGCACGACATCGCCTCCGCCCGCCAGGTGCCGGACAACATCGGGCTGTTGTTCCGGCGCGAGCTGGTCATGTTCGGGCCGCGCGAACAGTTGTTGACCAGCGAGGAGCCCGTCGTACGGCAGTTCCTGAACGGCCGGATGCAGGGCCCGATCGGCATGGCGGAGGAGAAGGACGCCGCACAGGTCGAGCAGGAGCTCGCCCAACTCGCCGACCCGGCACCCGACCAGGAACTGACTCCCCGCCTGCTGCCGGGGCCGGGCATCACCCGCCCGCCCCGCTGGCAGGCGATCGCCGACCGGGAAGCGGCGCTGCACCGAAAGGAGGTGGCCGACGCATGAGCCTGTCACCGACCGGAGCGCTGCGGCACTCGGGAAGTCTCTTCGCGATGGCGCTGGACGTCGTCCGGACCATCTTCCGACGCCCCTTCCAGGCGAGGGAGTTCATCCAGCAGGCCTGGTTCATCGCGAGCGTCACCATCCTGCCGACGGCCCTCGTGTCCATCCCCTTCGGGGCGGTCATCGCGCTGCAGATCGGCAGTCTGACCCGGCAGCTCGGTGCCCAGTCCTTCGCGGGGGCCGCCTCGGTGCTCGCGGTGCTGCGGGAGGCCTCGCCGATCGTCACCGCGCTGCTGATCGCGGGCGCCGGCGGCACGGCGATCTGCGCGGACCTCGGGGCACGGAAGATCCGCGAGGAGATCGACGCGATGCAGGTGCTGGGCATCGATCCCATCCACCGGCTGGTCGTGCCGCGGGTCCTGGCGTCGATGCTGGTGGCGGTGCTGCTCAACGGGCTGGTCTCGGTGGTCGGCGTCGCGGGCGGCTACTTCTTCAACGTCGTCCTGCAGAACGGCACTCCGGGCGCCTATCTCGCCTCCTTCACCACGCTCGCCCAGCTGTCCGACCTGTGGGCGGCGGAGATCAAGGCGATGGTGTTCGGGGCGATCGCGGCGATCGTCGCCTCGTACAAGGGACTGACGGCCAAGGGCGGCCCGAAGGGTGTGGGCGACGCCGTGAACCAGTCGGTGGTGATCACCTTCATGTTGCTGTTCGTGACGAACTTCGTGATGACCGCCGTGTACTTCCAAGTCGTTCCCCAGAGGGGCTGAGGCATGGCGCTGCTGAAAGGCCTGGAAGAGCTGGGTGCCCAGCTGTCCTTCTACGGGCGGTCGTTGGCGTGGACCGGCCGCACCCTGCGCCGCTACAAGAAGGAGATCCTGCGGCTGCTCGCCGAGGTGAGCTTCGGCCGCGGCGCCCTCGCCGTGGTGGGCGGCACCGTCGGTGTCATCGCCTTCCTCTCCTTCTTCACCGGCACGGAGGTGGGCCTGCAGGGGTACGCCGCGCTCAACCAGCTCGGTACCTCCAACTTCGTGGCGTTCCTGTCGGCGTACTTCAACACCCGCGAGATCGCGCCGCTGGTGGCCGGGCTCGCCCTGTCGGCGACGGTCGGCGCCGGGTTCACCGCGCAGCTCGGCGCGATGCGGATCAGCGAGGAGACCGACGCCCTCGAAGTCATGGGTGTGCCCTCGCTGCCGTTCCTGGTGACCACCCGGATGATCGCCGGGTTCGTCGCCGTGGTCCCGCTGTACGTGGTCGGCCTGCTGTCCTCGTACCTCGCTGCCCGCACCATCACCACCGGCTACTACGGGCAGTCGGCGGGCACCTACGACCACTACTTCGCGCAGTATCTGCCGCCGGTCGACGTGCTGTGGTCCTTCGGGAAGGTGCTCGTCTTCGCCGTTCTGATCATCCTGGTGCACTGCTTCTACGGCTACTACGCGAGCGGCGGCCCGGCGGGCGTCGGCGTCGCGGTGGGCCGCGCGGTGCGCACCTCGATCGTCGCGATCAACGTCCTGGACTTCTTCCTGTCGCTGGCGATCTGGGGCGCCAGCACGACCGTACGGATTGCGGGGTGAGCCGTATGAGAGTGGTGAGACTGCGGTTGTACGGCGTGGTGTTCCTCGCCGTGCTGGCTCTGTTGCTGTCGCTGTCCGTGGCCGTCTACCGGCAGGCGTTCACGCCGGTCGTGCGGATCACCCTGGAGGCCGACAGCCTCGGCAACCAGCTCGATCCGCGCGCCGACGTCAAGCTGCGCGGGCTGCTGGTCGGCGAGGTGCGTGAGGTGCGCGCGGACGGGACGAAGGCGACGCTCGACATCGCGCTGAAGCCCAAGTACGTCGCGCACATCCCGTCCGACGTGCACGCGCGCCTGCTGCCCAAGACGCTGTTCGGCGAGAAGTACGTCGACCTGGTCGCACCGCGCGGCTCCTCGGGCCGGCCCATTCGCGCCGGGGACGTCATCACCCAGGACCGCACCCGCGTCGGCATCGAGCTCCAGCAGCTGATGAACGACCTGCTGCCGCTGCTGCGGACCGTGCAGCCCGGCAAGCTCAACGCCACGCTCTCCGCGTTCGCCACCGCCCTCGAGGGGCGCGGCGACCGGATCGGCGACAACCTCACCCGCGTGGAGGCCTACCTGCGCCGCCTCAATCCGCACCTGCCGTCCCTGCGAGAGGACATCGCACGCTTCGCCGACGTCGCCGAGGTCTACGGCGACGCGGCGCCCGACCTGATGGAGATCCTGCGCAACACCGTGACCACCAGTCGCACGATCGTGGACCAGAAGGACCGGCTCGCGGCGGCGTTGAAGACCACCGCCACCGTCGCCGGCACCGCGGACGACTTCCTCGACGCGAACGGCGACCGGCTCATCACCCTGGGCCGGGTCTCCCGCCCCACCCTCGCGCTCTTCGCCCGCTACGCCCCCGAGTACCCCTGCCTCCTCGCCGGCCTGGTCCGTCAGGAGGAGGCCTCCGAGGAGGCGTTCCGGGGCGGCAAGATGCACATCACGCTGGAGGTCGTCCGGCAGCAGGGGGCGTACGAGCCCGGTGAGGAGCCCCGCTACGGCGAGCGGTCCGGTCCCGACTGCCGTGATCTGCCCGGTCCGCCGGTACCGGCACCGGGTGCCCATCTCGACGACGGTTCAAAGGCGGGGAGTTCAGCCGGGCCGCCCGGCGTGTCCGCCACCCGGGCCGAGCAGCGTGCCGTCGGATCGCTCGTGGCACCCGTCCTGGGCGTGCCCGCCGACGAGGTGCCGCCGGTCGCGACACTCCTGTTCGGACCGATGGCGCGCGGGACGGCGGTGAGCGTCGCATGAGGAGCACCTCAGTCCGGCAGACCGCAGCCCGGCAGAGCTCAGCCCGGCAGACCGCTGCCCCGCTGATCAAGTTCAGCCTGTTCGCCGTGGTGACCGTCCTGGCCACCGCCCTGCTGGCCGCCACCATCGTCAACATCTCCCTCACCCCCGAGCACACGTATCGCGCGGTGTTCAGCGATGTCACCGGCCTGGAGAAGGGCGACGACATCCGGGTGGCCGGGGTGCGCGTCGGCGAGGTCGAGGACATCCGGATCAAGGACCGGACGCTGGCGGAGATCACCTTCACGGTCAGTGAGGACCGGCCGCTACTCACCGGCACGGGCGCGGTCATCCGCTACCGGAACCTGGTCGGACAGCGGTACGTCGCCCTGAGCGAGGGTGCGGGCGACGGCACCCGGCTGAAGCCCGGGGCCACCATCCCGCTGTCGCGCACCCAGCCGGCGCTGGACCTCAACGCGCTGCTGAACGGCTTCAAGCCGCTGTTCGCCGCGCTCAGTCCGCAGGACGTCAACCAGCTGGCCACCGAGATCATCCGGACGCTGCAGGGCGAGGGCGGAACCGTCAACAGCCTGCTCGCGCACACGGCTTCGCTCACCACGACGCTGGCCGGCCGGGACCAGCTGATCGGTTCGGTGGTCGACAACCTCAACACCGTGCTGGAGACCCTCGACAAGCGCGGCGGCCGCTTCTCCGGGCTGCTCAAGCAGCTGCGCCGGGTGATCTCGGGGCTGTCCGCCGACCGTAAGCCCATCGGGGAGTCGCTGGTGAGCATCGGCGGCCTGACCGAGGCCACGTCGGGGCTGCTGAAGGATGCGCGCCCGCCGCTCAAGGACGACATCGCCGAGCTGACCGATCTCACCGGAACGCTGAACGACAACGAGAAGACCGTGGAGGGCGTCCTGAAGCGGCTGCCGAACAAGCTGAACGAGCTGACGGGGACGGCGTCCTACGGCTCGTGGTTCAACTTCTACCTCTGCGACTTCGACGGCCGGATCGTGCTGCCGAAGACGCGGGAAGTGCTCACTCCCGACCTGCACGTGGCGAGGGCGAGGTGCGGCGCATGACGAGGCGCGTCCTTTCCGCAAGGCTCCCCCGCATCCGGCTCCCCCGCATCCGGCTCCCCCGCATCCGGCTCCCCCGCATCCGGGTCCGCCGCCCGCGCCTGATCCCGTTCCGGGAGCGCAACCCCGTGGTGATCGGGGCCGTCGGCCTCACCACGCTCGCGCTGCTGACCGTGGCCGCGTTCAACGCCGACAGCCTGCCGCTGATCGGCGGCGGCGAGACGTACCGCGCCGCCTTCTCGGAGGCGGGCGGCCTCAAGCCCGGCGACGAGGTGCGGATCGCCGGGGTCAAGGTCGGCAAGATCGAGGAGGTCGATCTGGACGGCGACCACGTCAGGGTCACCTTCAAGATCAAGGGCGACCCTTCGTTCGGCACCGGCACCGGAGCGTCGATCCGCGTCAAGACGATCCTCGGCGCGAAGTACCTCGCGCTGCACCCCAGGGGGCCGGGGCAGCTGAGGCCCGGCACCGAGATACCCCTGCGGCGCACAGTTCCGGCGTACGACGTCGTACAGGCCTTCAGCGACCTCACCACGACGACCGAGGAGGTCGACACCGACCGGCTGGCCACGGCCCTGGACACCATCTCGACCACCTTCCAGGACTCGCCGGCAGAGGTACGGGCGTCCATCAAGGGCCTGTCGAAGATCTCCCGGACGGTCGCCTCACGCGACCAGGAGCTCAGGGAGCTGCTCGACCACGCGAACGGCGTCACGGGCGTGCTGGCCGAGCGCTCCGAGGACTTCACCGCCCTGGTGAAGGACGGCGACGCGTTGTTCAAGGAGATCAGTAAGCGGCGCAAGGCGATCCACACCCTGCTGAAGAGCTCCGCCGCGCTCGGCGTCGAGCTGTCCGGCCTGGTCGAGGACAACGACAAGGAGATCGGGCCCGCGCTCAAGGGCCTGGGCCGCGTGGTCGAGATGCTCGAACGCAATCAGTCCAGCCTCGACCGGAGCGTCAAGCTGCTCGCGCCCTATGTGCGGCTCTTCACCAACACCCTCGGCAACGGCCGCTGGTTCGACTCCTACGTCCAGAACCTGGTCGCCGCTCCGGTGGTGCCGCGCACGGGAGGCGCGCAGTGAACAACCTGAAGACACGCGTGGCCGTGGTCACCGCACTCGCCGTCGTCGCCGCCCTCACCTACGTGCTGTGGCCGCGCTCCGAGCCCGTGCGGGTCACCGCGTACTTCCCGCGCACCGTCGGCATCTACCCCGGCTCGGACGTCCGGGTCCTCGGCGTCCGGATCGGCGAGGTCGAGAAGATCACGCCGGAGGGCGACCGGGTGCGGGTGGAGCTGGAGTACGAGGCCGGCCGCAGGGTTCCGACGGACGCGCGGGCCGCGATCATCAACTCCTCGGTGGTCAGCGACCGTTACGTGCAGCTGCTGCCGGTGTACCGCGGCGGTCCGGCGATGGGGGACGGTGACGTCATCCCCGAGTCGCGCACGGCCGTGCCCGTCGAACTGGACCGCGTCTTCGACAGCTTGCACACCACGGCCGAGTCGCTCGGCCCCGAGGGGGCCAACAAGGACGGCTCGCTGTCCCGGCTGCTCGGGGTGAGCGCCGACAACCTGGACGGGCAGGGCGCACACCTGAACCAGACGGTCGAGGACCTCTCGGAGGCGGTCACCACGCTGTCCGACGGCCGCGGCGATCTCTTCGGCACGGTGCGCAACCTCCAGGTGTTCACGGCGGCGCTGGCCGCCGACGACAAGAGCGTGCGGTCGTTCAACACCGGCCTCGCCAAGGTCGCCGAGCAGCTCGCGGGCGAACGCGAGGATCTGGCGGCCGCGCTGAAGAACCTGGGAACGGCCCTCGGGGACGTGTCCGACTTCGTGAAGAGGAACAAGAACTCGCTGACCTCGAACGTGACGGGCCTCAGCAAGGTGACCAAAGTGCTCGTCACCCAACGGGCGGCGCTGGAGGAGCTGTTGGAGGTCGCACCCACCGGCATGTCGAACCTGAACAACGCCTACAACCCGTCCGCGGGCACCCTCGACACCCGCAACAACCCGAATCAGCCCCAGGATCCGGCCTCCCTGCTGTGCTCCGTGCTGAAGACCACCGGGGACGAGACCGACTGCAAGGAGTTGAGGGAGCTGTTCGACTCCCTGCCCGAGGTGCCGCAGGGCCCGGCGGTCACCGGCACGGTCGACCGGACCCTCGGCGGGATCCTGGGGGCGAGCGCATGAGCGTACGACGCGGGGCCGGGGCCCTCGCCTGGGCGGCCATCGGCTCGCTGCTGCTGTCCGGCTGCGAGTTCAACGGCTGGTACGACGTCCCGCTGCCCGGCGGTGCCGCCGCGGACGGGCGCGCGTACCGCGTCACCGTCGAGTTCCGGGACGTCCTCGACCTGGTGCCGCAGTCGGCGGTGAAGGTCAACAACGTCACCGTGGGCGCTGTCGAGAAGGTGGAGCTGGACGGCTGGCACGCGCGCGTGCGGCTGCGGATCGCGGACTCGGTGAAGCTGCCCGCCAACGCGGTGGCCGAGCTGCGGCAGACCAGCATGCTCGGCGAGAAGTACGTGGCGCTCTCCGCCCCGACGGGCACGGAACCCGTGGGCCGGCTCGGCGACGGCGACCGCGTCCCGCTGTCCCGCAGCGGCCGCAACCCGGAGATCGAGGAGGTGCTGTCCGCGCTGTCCGCACTGCTCAACGGCGGCGGAGTGGCCCAGCTCAAGACGATCACGGTGGAGCTGAACAAGGCCCTGGACGGGCGGGAGAACCGGGTCAGGTCCCTGCTCAAGGAGCTGAACACGTTCATCGGCGGCCTGGACGACCAGCGCCAGGACATCGTCCGCGCCCTGAAGGCCGTCGACCGGCTCGCGGGGCGGCTCGGGAAGGAGAAGAAGACGATCGCCCGGGCCGTCGACACCATGCCGCCCGCCCTGAAGGTCCTCGCCGACCAGCGGCGTGATCTGACGAGGATGCTCACCGCCCTGTCGAAGCTCGGCGAGACGGGCACCAAGGTGGTCAACGCCTCGCACGAGGACACCGTCGCGAACCTGAAGCGGCTCGCGCCGATCCTGCGGCAACTGAACAAGGCGGGCGACGACCTGCCCAACTCCCTTGAACTGCTGACCACTTACCCCTTCCCCCGCAACGCGGTGGACGCCATCAAGGGCGACTACGTCAATCTCCACCTCACCGCCGACCTCGATCTGGCCGGCCTCTACGGGAACCTGACGGACGAGCCCGGCTCCGGCGGGGGCAACGGTGACTCCGCCGAGCCCGACCCGCCCGACGTACCCGACCTCCCGGACCTCCCGGACCTGCCCGCCGTCCCGACGCCCACCGCCCTGCCGGACGCACCCGGCCTGCCGTCCCCCTCGGCTCCCCCGGGCGGCGGCGACCTGCTGTGCCCGCCGGTGTGCAGCAGCGGTTACCGCACCGGCAGCAGTTACCGCACCGAGGGCGGCCTGCCCGAGGGCATCGACCTTGAGCTCGCCGAGCTGATGCTGAAGGGGGTTCAGCCGTGATCACCCGTACGGTCAAGGCCCAGCTGCTCGCCTTCGCCACCGTCACCGCGGTCGGGGTGTCGTACGTCGGCGCCGAGTACACCGGCCTGGTGGACGCCGTCCTGGACCGCGGCTACACCGTGCGGGCGGACTTCGCCGACTCCGGGGGCATCTTCTCCGGCGCCGAGGTCACCTATCGCGGGGTGCCGGTGGGCCGGGTCGGTGCGCTGCGGCTGACGGGCGCCGACGGCGTCTCGGTGGCCCTCGACATCGACGACGGGGCGCCGCGCATCCCCGCGGACGCCCTCGCCGTGGTGGCGAACCGTTCGGCGGTGGGCGAGCAGTACGTCGATCTGCAGCCGCGTACCACCCACGGCCCGTATCTGCTCGACGGCAGCACCATCCCCCGCGACCGCACCCGCGTGCCGCTGCCCGCGACGGACCTCGTGCTCGCCCTGGACCGGCTGGTGAACTCCGTCGGCAAGGACGATCTGCGGGTCACTGTCGACGAGTTGGACCAGGCCTTCTCCGGCACCGGACCGAACCTGAGCCGGCTGGTGGACTCGGGCAACGCACTCGTCGAGGCGGCATCCGAGTCGCTGCCCGAGACGATCACGCTGATCGAGGACTCGCGGAAGGTCCTCAAGACGCAGGCCGACCAGGGCTCGTCGATCAAGTCCTTCGCGCGTGATCTGGCAGCGCTCACCGCGCAGTTGAAGTCGAGCGACGGGGACCTGCGCACGCTGATCGGCAACGCCACGCCGGCCGCGCAGCAGGTGAACTCGCTGCTGAAGTCGACCGGGCCGCGGCTGTCGGTGCTGCTGGCCAACCTGATCAGCGGCGGCCAGGTCACCCTGGCGCGGCTGCCCGGCGTGGAGCAGGCCCTGGTCACCTTCCCGGTGATGGTCGCGGGCAGCTACACCGTCATCCCCGGCGACGGCACCACCCACTTCGGGCTGGTCGTCAACGCCGACGACCCGCCCGGATGCACCCAGGGATACGGCACGGCACGCCGCGACCCCGCCGACACCAGCACGCGCGAGGCGAACACCGACGCGCGCTGCACGGCCCCGCGCGGGAGCGGGACGTCGGTGCGGGGTGCGCAGAACGCCCCCGGCGCGACGTCCGCTTCCGGCGACGCGAACCGGGCGGCGTACGTCACGCCGTACGACCCGGAGACCGGCACCGCCACCGGCCCGGACGGAAGGCTCGTCGAGATCGGCTCGACGGGCGGCCAACAGGCCGTATTCGGAAAGGAGTCGTGGCAATGGCTGCTCGTCGGACCGATGGCATGAAGAGGGCCCTCACCGTGGGGCTGGTGGTGGCGACCGTCCTCACCACCGCCCTGACGACCTGGTTGGGCCTCGGCCTCCACGATCAGCGCGAGGCGGACCAGCGGCGCCAGGACATCCTCGCCGCCGCCCGCCAGTCGGCGCTGAACTTCACCTCGCTCGACTACCGGCACTACGACCGGGACAGCGCGAACGTGCTCAAGAGCGCCACCGGCGACTTCAAGAAGCAGTTCGCCGCACAGACCGAGCAGCTGACCGAACTCGTCGCCGAGAACAGGTCCGTGTCCCAGGGCCAGGTCCTCGAAGCGGGCATCGTCCGGTCCGACGAGCACTCGGCCCGCGTCCTGGTCGTCGCCGACAGCAAGGTGACCAACACCGCGGTGCCCAAGGGGGAGGCGCGCACCTACCGGCTGCGGCTCGACCTGGTGCAGCGGGACGACCGCTGGCTGACCTCCGACGTCGAGTTCGTCGGCTGACCGCCACCATCAGTCGTCACCATCAGTAAGGAGTACGAGCATGGCGAGGACGACGACGCGGGGCCGCGGCTCCGGATCGAGCACCCGGCACACCATGACCGCCGCCGCCCGTGCGGCGGCCAGACGCGCGGAGCGCGGCCACCGCGAGCCGGGGCCGGCGACCGCCGACGAAGCGCCGCTCACCGGGCGCACCGTGCTTGTCGAGGCCCCGGGGGACGGCTGGGACGACCCGCCGGAGCCGTCGCCGGAGGCCTTCGAGGAGGACGACGCGCCGCAGGAGCAGGGTGGGCGCCGTCGACGGAGACTGTTCACCGCGGTCATGGGCGTCCTGCTCGTGGCGGGGCTGGTCGCCGTCGCCGTACTGGGGTGGCAGTACCGGGAGGGACGACGGGCGGACGACGCCCGGGGTGAGGCGCTCGCGGCCGCGCGGAAGGCGGCGCCGGTCGTGCTGTCGTACGACTACCAGCACCTGGACCGGGACTTCGCCCGGGCCCGCGGCCATCTGACCGGGACGTTCCGGGACGAGTACCGGAAGACCACGGCCACCGTGGTCGCACCGACCGCGGAGAAGTACCACGGGGTGGTCAAGGCGACGGTCGCCACGGCCTCCGTCGTATCGGCTTCCCCGGACAAGGTCACGGTCCTGCTCTTCGTCAACCAGGTCACCCGGAGCACCCAGGTCTCGGGATCCCGCGTGGATCTGAACCGGGTGCGGATGACGGTGACCCGCACGTCCAAGGGCTGGAAGGTGAGTGCCGTCGACGCCCTGTGATCAGTCCGTTCGCCCTGCCCCCGTGCCCCCGCGCGGGGGCTTTTTTTGCGTGGGCACTCTTGACACTCCTCCCCGATTCCGGGCAGTCTTCCGTTAAGCAGAAACTAACTTCCGTAATACGGAAACACAACCACGGAAGGGAGCGCCGGCCCACATGCCAGGTTCTGAATGGGGCACAGCCGCAGAGCAGCGCTTCAACGTCAACCTGTCGATCCTCTTCACGGAACTCCCGCTCCTGGAGCGCCCCGCGGCCGCCGCCGCGGTCGGCTTCGGCGCGGTCGAGCTGTGGTGGCCCTGGCTCGACTCCCCCACCCCCGAGCGGTCCGAGCTCGACGCCCTGAAGCAGGCGATCGAGAACGCGGGCGTCCAGCTCACCGGGCTGAACTTCTACGCCGGACAGCTGCCCGGCCCGGACCGGGGCGCCCTGTCGATCCCGGGCGAGGAGTCGGAACGGTTCCGCGCCAACATCGACGTGGCGGCCGGCTTCGCCGAGTCCCTCGGCTGCAAGGCCCTCAACGCCCTGTACGGCAACCGCGTCGAGGGCGTGGACCCGGCCGAGCAGGACGCGCTCGCGCTGGAGAACCTGGTGCTCGCGGCCCGGGCCGCCGACCGGATCGGCGCGATCCTGCTGATCGAGGCCCTCAACCGGCCCGAGTCTCCGCGGTACCCGCTGGTGAGCGCACCCGCCGCCGTGGGCATCGTCGACAAGGTCAACCAGGCGTCCGGGCTGGGCAACGCGCGGTTCCTCATGGACCTCTACCACCTGTCCATGAACGGTGAGGACCTGCCGTCGGTGATCGAGCGGTACGCCGCGAAGACCGGCCATGTGCAGATCGCGGACAACCCCGGGCGCGGCGCGCCGGGCACGGGCTCGCTCCCCCTCGAAGACCTCCTCGGCCGGCTCGCGAAGGCCGGTTACGAGGGCTGGGTCGGCCTGGAGTACAAGCCGGGCGACCGTCCGAGCGCGGCGGCCTTCGACTGGCTGCCGGCCGCGGCCCGAGCCGCTCGCTGAGCGGCAACTCACAGACGTAGAACAGCAGTCAGAGAGGCACCCTCATGACCACGAACCTCGCAGATCATTCCCACCCGACCCGCCCGGCGATTGCCTGGATAGGCCTCGGCATCATGGGCTCCCCGATGTCCGAGAACCTCATCAAGGCGGGTTACGACGTCACCGGCTTCACCCTGGAGCAGGACAAGCTCGACCGGCTGACCGCCGCCGGCGGCACCGCGGCCGGCTCGATCGCCGAGGCCGTCCGGGACGCCGACGTCGTGATCACGATGGTGCCCGCGTCCCCGCACGTCGAGGCCATCGCGTACGGCCCGGACGGCATCCTGGAGAACGCGCGGTCCGGCGCCCTGCTGATCGACATGTCCTCGATCACCCCGCAGACCTCGGTCGACCTGGCGAAGGCGGCCAGGGACAAGGGCATCCGCGTCCTGGACGCGCCCGTGTCCGGCGGTGAGGCCGGTGCGGTCGAGGCCGTACTGTCCATCATGGTCGGCGGCGAGCAGGCCGACTTCGACCAGGCGGAGCCGATCTTCGAGGCGCTCGGCAAGACGATCGTCCTGTGCGGTCCGCACGGCTCGGGTCAGACCGTGAAGGCCGCCAACCAGCTGATCGTCGCCGTGAACATCCAGGCGTGCGCCGAGGCCGTGGTCTTCCTGGAGAAGTCGGGCGTGGACCTGAAGGCGGCCCTCGACGTCCTGAACGGCGGGCTGGCCGGCTCCACGGTGCTGACGCGCAAGAAGGACAACTTCCTGAACCGCGACTTCAAGCCCGGCTTCCGTATCGACCTGCACCACAAGGACATGGGCATCGTCACCGACGCCGCCCGCAACGTCGGCGCGGCCCTGCCCGTCGGTGCCGTGGTCGCCCAGCTGGTCGCGAGCCTGCGTGCGCAGGGCGACGGCGGGCTCGACCACTCGGCACTGCTGCGGGCGGTGGAGCGCCTGTCCGGCGCCCAGGTCTGACGCCCTCCCCCAAGCTCCGGGCGGCGTCGGTGCTGACAACTGTCCTGTCGCGCCCAGGCGTCGGCGCCGCCCGGAATCCACTCCAGCGTGCCCCGAACTCCCTGCCCGCGCCCGACCACCGGCGACCCGGATGAGGGGTGGTCGACCGGTCATACGGGCGCGGGCAGGGCAAGGACCGCGGCGGCGTGCGAGCCAGTGCGGTGGTGAAGGACCGGGGACCCTCTTCTCGACCTGAGGGAAGGGCGTCCCGGGCTCCGTCGCAACCGCCGCGGTCCCAGGATCCCCGGTGAGCGCCGGATGCGGACGGTCCCGCATCCGGCGCTCACCGGCGTATCCGGGAGGTGCGGGGGCACTCCGGGGTGCGGATCCGCCCCGCCCGCAGGAGCCTGAAGGCATGGCACCTCCGGCACACCCCACGCAGCACCCGCACATCGTGGTCCACGCCCCCGCCCTGGACGGCTCCCGGCGCGTGACCTGGGACGACGAGAACCTCGGCGTCGCCTCGCACCTGGACGACGTGGTCGAGTTCCTGCGCCTCGCGGACCTCGACCAGGTCGAGGTCGAGGAGAGCGACATCATCGAATGGCAGGGCGGCGGCCCCGACGACTGGCCGGGACTCTCCGAGCACCACGAGCAGTGAGCCCGTCGGACACGACACGTACGCCACCGGTCGTACGTAGGGGGCTCCGTGCGCACGGAGATCAGGCCGCTCCGGGTGCGAGTACACGGCCGCTCGGACCGGGCACCGGGCACGTCGGCTCATGCCGCGCACGCGAAAGGGCGGCCCAGCCTCTCGGCCGGGCCGCCCCTGAGTGACCGACGGCAGTGCTGCCGCCCGGCGTCAGACCTTCAGTGTCCTGATCGAGGTCGGGGCGTGGCCCGGCTCGGTCGCGAGTTCCTCGAACTCGACGACGTTGCTGATGTCGTTGGTCTTGGACATCGCGATGTTGGTGACGCGCTCCAGGATGGCCTCGACGACGACCGGCACCTGGAACTCGGCGGCGAGCTTCTTGGCCTGCTCGAAGGCGGCGCCCAGTTCGGCCGGGTCGGTCACGCGGAGCGCCTTGCAGCCGAGACCCTCGACGACCTTGACGTGGTCGACGCCGTACACCCCGAGCTCTGGGGAGTTGATGTTCTCAAACTCCAGGTTGACCTGGAAGTCGATGTCCAGGCCGAGCTGCGCCTGGCGGATCAGGCCCAGGTAGGCGTTGTTGACGAGGACATGGACGTACGGGATCTTGTGCTGCGCGCCGACCGCCAGCTCCTCGATCATGAACTGGAAGTCGTAGTCGCCGGAGAGGGCCACCACGGAAGCCTCCGGGTCGGCCTTCGCGACGCCGAGCGCGGCCGGGATCGTCCAGCCGAGGGGCCCCGCCTGGCCGCAGTTGATCCAGTGACGGGGCCGGTAGACGTGCAGCATCTGGGCGCCGGCGATCTGCGAGAGGCCGATCGTGGAGACGTACCGGGTCTCCGGGCCGAAGGCCTTGTTCATCTCCTCGTAGACGCGCTGCGGCTTGATCGGGATGTCGTCGAAGTGTGTCCGGCGCTGCAGCGTGGCCTTCTTCTCCTGTGCGGCAGCCGCCCACGCGGAGCGGTCGGGCAGCCGGCCCGCTTCCCTCAACTCCCTTGCCACCTGCACGAACAGCTCCAGCGCGGCCTTGGCATCGGAGGCGATGCCGTAGTCCGGGGCGAAGATCCTGCCGATCTGGGTGGGCTCGACGTCGACGTGGACGAAGGTCCGGCCGGCCGTGTAGACGTCGAGCCTGCCGGTGTGGCGGTTGGCCCAGCGGTTGCCGATGCCGAGGACGAAGTCGGACTCCAGGAAGGTGGCGTTGCCGTAGCGGTGCGAGGTCTGGAGGCCGACCATGCCGGCGTTCAGCTCGTGGTCGTCGGGGAGCACCCCCCAGCCCATGAGGGTGGGGACGACCGGGACGCCGGTCAACTCGGCGAACTCCACCAGCAGTTCGGCGGCGTCGGCGTTGATGACACCGCCGCCGGCGACGATCAGCGGGCGCTCGGAGGCGTTGAGCATGCCGATCGCCTTCTCGGCCTGGGCGCGGGTCGCGGCCGGCTTGTAGACCGGCAGCGGCTCGTACGTCTCGGGGTCGAACTCGATCTCCGTCAGCTGGACGTCTATCGGCAGGTCGATCAGCACCGGGCCCGGGCGGCCGGAGCGCATGAGGTGGAAGGCCTGCTGGAAGACGCCGGGAACCTGCGCTGCCTCCAGCACCGTGACCGCCATCTTCGTCACCGGTGTGGCGATGGAGGCGATGTCGACGGCCTGGAAGTCCTCCTTGTGGATCACGGCGGTCGGGGCCTGGCCCGTGATGCACAGGATCGGGACGGAGTCGCCGAGGGCCGAGTACAGGCCGGTGATCATGTCGGTGCCGGCCGGTCCTGAGGTGCCGATGCAGACGCCGATGTTGCCCGGGTGGGTACGGGTGTAGCCCTCGGCCATGTGCGAGGCGCCCTCCACGTGCCGGGCGAGGGTGTGGTGGATGCCGCCGGAGGCCTTGAGCGCCGCGTAGAAGGGATTGATCGCCGCGCCCGGGACCCCGAACGCGTCGGTGACGCCTTCGCGCCTGAGAATCTCAACTGCCGCGCGGGCAGCGGTCATTCGAGCCATCGAGTACTCCTGCTTCGGCTGTCGGATCCGCACTCCCGTCGCGCCCCGCGGTGAGCACTTCCCGTGTCTTCTCTCTCCACAACGAATTCCGTAATGTGGAAAGTATTTTCTACTATCTGGAAGCAATGTAAGTGGGCGGGCGAAGGCCGTCAAGAGAGGGACAAGCGGGGGTCGCCTGGAGGACGATGGGGGCCATGTCCGAGAGCGTGTCGGTGTGCTGCCCGGCCTGCAGACGCGAGCACGTCTACGAGGCATCGTCGTATCCCTGCGTGTGCGGGGTGCCCGTCGCCCCGGCGCTCGACGAGCACGGGGCGGTCACCGCGGTCGCCCATCGTGCCTGGGACGAGGACTGGGTCGTCGTGCGGTGCGAGGCCTGCGGCCGCCGCACCCAGTGGCCGTACCCGGAGCTGGGCTGCGGCTGCGGGGCGGTGCTGCGCATCCCGGTGGCCGGGCCGTCGGCCGCGCCGAGCCCCCGGGCCGCCGCCCCGGCCCGGCGTCGCGTCTTCCAGCCCGTCGCGATCCGCACCGCCCGCGACGCGGTCACCGCGGCCGCCCTCTATCTGCGCTGGCTCGGCTACCGGGACATCCGCCGGGCCGACCAGCGGCCCCCGTCCGGCATCGGCCTCGCCGCGCGCGGCCTGCTGGTCCAGGTCGACCCGACCGTACGCCCGGCGACCCTGCGCGACGTGGAGTGCCTGTGGCTGACGGCCATGACGGAGTCCACGTCCTGCGTCTACTTCTCCCTCGCCGGCTTCTCCCCCGACGCCCGCGCCCGCGCCGACGTGCTGGGGATTCCGCTGTTCGTCCTCGACCTCACCGGCACGCCGCAGGCGGTGAACAGCCACGCGGACGACCTGGATGCCGACGGGGCATGACGTGCGCGTTGTTCGCTCGCGCCGAACCCCTCAGCCCTCGACACTCACCGCAGGGGCGCTGCCCCTTCGACCCCCGTACCAGGGGGCTCCACCCCCCTGGACCCCCGGCCTTCGCCCACCCACCACCCGACTCGGTCGGTTCAGAGCCGCCAGGTCCCGGGTACTCGTATGCCGTCCGCCATGCGGTGGGTGATGCGTCTGCCGATCATCGCGACAGTCTGGCGGACGGTTCAGCCGCGCGCCGCGTGATTTTCCCGCAGCTCGATCTTGCGCACCTTCCCGGACACCGTCATCGGGAAGGAGTCCAGGAGCTGGAGCCGGCTCGGGATCTTGTAGTGCGCCAACCGCCCCTCGCAGAAGGCGCGCAGCTCCTCCAGCGTCGGCGGGTCGGCGGGGTCCCGCGCGATGACACAGGCGAGGACCTCCTCGCCGTACCGCTCGTGGGGTACGCCGACGACCTGGACGTCCGCGATCTTCGGGTGGGCGTGGAGGAACTCCTCGATCTCGCGGGGGTAGATGTTCTCGCCGCCCCGGATGATCATGTCCTTGATGCGGCCGACGATCTCGACATAGCCGTCCTCGCGCATCACGGCCAGGTCGCCGGTGTGCATCCAGCGGCCGGGGTCGACGGCCTCCGCGGTCTTCTCGGGTTCCTCCCAGTAGCCGAGCATCACGCTGTAGCCGCGAGTGCACAACTCGCCTGCGGTGCCCCGGGGTTGGGTGACGCCGGTCGCCGGGTCGACGACCTTGACCTCGATGTGCGGCAGGACGCGGCCGACCGTGGCGGTGCGGTGTTCCAGGTCGTCGTCCCGGCGGGTCTGCAGGGACACCGGGGAGGTCTCGGTCATGCCGTAGCAGATGGAGACCTCGGCCATGTGCATCTCGGCGACGACCCGTTTCATCACCTCCACCGGGCAGGGCGAGCCCGCCATGATGCCGGTGCGCAGGGAGGACAGGTCGTAGGTCGCGAAGTCGGGGAGGTTCAGCTCCGCGATGAACATGGTCGGGACGCCGTACAGGGAGGTGCAGCGTTCCTGCTGGACCGCGCGCAGGGTCGCCGCCGGGTCGAAGGACGGGGCCGGGATGACCATGCAGGCGCCGTGCGAGGTCGCGGCGAGATTGCCCATCACCATGCCGAAGCAGTGGTAGAAGGGCACCGGGATGCAGACCCGGTCCTGCTCGCTGTAGGCGATCAACTCCCCCACGAAGTAACCGTTGTTGAGGATGCTGTGGTGCGAGAGCGTGGCCCCCTTGGGGAAGCCCGTCGTGCCCGAGGTGTACTGGATGTTGATCGGGTCGTCGCAGGACAGGTCCTCGTACCGGACGTCGGGGACCGCGCGGTCGAGCAGCGCGTCCCAGCTCGGGTCGCCGATGTACACGACCTCGCGCAACTCACCGCACTTGCCGCGCACTTGGTCGACCATCGCCCGGTAGTCGCTCGTCTTGTGGCTGACGGAGGCGAACAGCAGGGAGATGCCGGCCTGCTTGAGGACGTACTCGACCTCGTGCGTGCGGTACGCCGGGTTGATGTTCACCATGATCGCGCCGATGCGGGCGGTGGCGTACTGGACGAGCACCCACTCGGGGCAGTTGACCGCCCAGATGCCCACCCGGTCGCCCTTGGCGACCCCGGCGGCGAGCAGGGCGTGCGCCAGCTTCTCGACGTCCGCGCCGAACCGGGCGTACGTCCAGCGCCGTCCGGACGGCACGTCGACGAGGGCCTCGCGGTCCGGCCAGGTGGCCACCGCCCGGTCCAGGTTGGCCCCGATCGTGTCGCCGAGCAGGGTCGTCCCGCTCGTTCCGTGCGTGTACGAGAGCTCGCTCACCGGAAGTCCTCCTCGCGGTACTCGGCGTCCGACCCGGCCGCCGTGGCCTCGCGCAGCTCGATGCGGCGGATCTTGCCGGAGACGGTCTTGGGCAGGGGCGCGAACTCCAGGCGGCGGATGCGCTTGTAGGGCGCGAGTGCTTCGCGGGAGTGCTCGAACAGCACCTTCGCGGTGTCGGGGCCGGGTTCCCAGCCCTCCGCGAGGACGACGTACGCCTTGGGCACGGCCAGGCGCAGTTCGTCGGGGGCGGGCACCACGGCCGCCTCCGCGACCGCCTCGTGCTCGATCAGCGCGCTCTCCAGCTCGAAAGGGCTGATCTTGTAGTCGGAGGCCTTGAAGACGTCGTCGGCCCGTCCGACATAAACGACATATCCGTCTTCATCTCGGCTGCCGATGTCCCCGGTCCGGTAGTAGCCGCCCGCCATCGCCTCCGCCGTACGGTCGGGGTCGCCGTGATAGCCGGTCATCAGGCCGACGGGATGCGTCGAGAGGTCGAGGGCGATCTCTCCCTCCGCCGCACCGGGCGCACCGGACACCGGGTCGAGCAGTTCCACCCGGTACCCGGGGCTGGGACGGCCCATGGAACCGGTCTTCAGCGGCTGCCCGGGGCTGTTGGAGACCTGGACGGCGGTCTCGGTCTGGCCGAAGCCGTCCCGGACGGTGACGCCCCAGGCCCGGCGGACCTGTTCGATGACCTCGGGGTTGAGGGGTTCGCCGGCCGCCACGGCCTCGCGCGGCGGGGTGCGCAGCTGGGTGAGGTCGGCCTGGATGAGCATGCGCCACACGGTGGGCGGGGCGCAGAAGGTGGTGACGCCCGCCCGGTCCATCTCGGCCATCAGCCGGGACGCGTCGAAGCGCGTGTAGTTGTAGAGGAAGACCGTCGCCTGCGCGTTCCACGGCGCGAACAGGTTGGACCAGGCGTGCTTGGCCCAGCCCGGCGAGGAGATGTTCAGGTGCACGTCGCCGGGCTTCAGGCCGATCCAGTACATGGTCGCCAGATGCCCGATCGGGTAGGAGGCGTGGGTGTGCTCGACGAGCTTGGGGCGGGCCGTCGTACCGGAGGTGAAGTACAGCATCAGCGGGTCGTCGGCGAGGGTGGGCCCGTCGGGCAGGAAGTCGGCGGAGGCGGTGTGGGCGTCCTCGTACGGCTGCCAGCCCTCCGGGAGGCCGCCGACGGCGGTGCGCGTGTAGTCGCCGGGCACGTCGTCGAACTTGGCGGTGTCCTCGGCCCGGACGAGGACGTGTCGCACGCGCCCGCGTTCGACCCGGTCGCGCAGGTCGGCGGGGCCGAGCAGCGGGGTCGCCGGGATGACGACCGCCCGCAGCTTCATCGCCGCCAGCGCCACCTCCCACAGCTCGGCCTGGTTGCCCAGCATGACCAGGATCCGGTCCTCGGCACCGACCCCGCGCTCGCGCAGCAGGTTGGCGACCCGGTTGGACCGCTCGGACAGGTCGGCGAAGGAGAGCCGGATCTCGGAGCCGTCCTCCTCGACGATGTGCAGGGCGGTGCGGTCGTTGCCGTCCGCGATGACGTCGAACCAGTCCAGCGCCCAGTTGAAGTGCTGCGGGCGGGGCCAGTCGAAACCCTCGTACGCCGTGGCGTAGTCCTCGCGGTGTTCCAGCAGGAAGTCCCGCGCGCTGCGGAAGAGCTCCGTCGCGGTCGTCATCTGTCCTCCTCGGTACCGGCACCATTGCCGGGCGGCTCTCTGCCATCGTGTAATGCGTGATGCGGGTCTCACTACCCCCGTTCGGGGGTGTGTGCCGCGGCGAAGGGACATGTTCGTGACAGCAGACGGGTCGGCGTCGGTGGAGATCCGGCGCGCGCTGATACGGCTGCGGCGCACGACCGGGCTTCCGGTCGCCTTCGGCGGCCTGGTGGAGTCGGGCCGCCCGCAGATCCGCATCAGCGAACTGAACGGCACCGCCACCCCCGCTCTGAGCGCCCTCGCGGTGACCTCGGGCAACGGCCTCGGCGGCAAGGCGGTGGCCCTCGCCCGCCCGTGCGCCGTCACCGACTACTCCGCCTCGCGGCAGATCAGCCACGAGTACGACCTGGCGGTCGCCGCGGAGGGCTTGCGCGCGGTGGTGGCGGTGCCGGTCGTCGTACGGCGCCGGGTCCGCGGTGTCTTGTACGGCGCCCTGCGCGACGTGCGGCCCCTGGGCGACCGGACGCTGACGGCGGCGGTGGAGGCCGCGCGGGACGTGGAGCAGGCGCTGGTGCTGCGGGAGGAGGCGCGGGCACTGATGGCGGCGGCGCGGGTGCAGCAGCCGGCCCGGGCTCCGGCGGACGGCTCCGCGTGGGAGCAGGTGCGGGAGGCGCACGCGGCGTTGCGGGCGCTCGCGCCGAGGATTGCCGACGAGGCGCTGCGGGCCGAACTGCTGGACGTGTGCGGGCTGTTGACCCCGGACGTCCCGCCCCTGGACGGGGTGAGTCTGGCGCCGCGCGAGGTGGACGTACTGGCGTGTGTGGCCGCGGGGGCGACGAACGCGGTGGCCGCCGAGAGGCTGGGAGTGACCGCCGAGACGGTCAAGGGATACCTCCGTTCGGCCATGCGGAAGCTCGGGGCCCGGACCCGTGGGGAGGCGGTCGTCGCGGCGCGTCGGGCGGGGTTGCTGCCCTGATTTCCGTCGGCGCCTCATTCATGCGCCGACCCCGTGAATTTGTCTATGCCGGCCGTTGTTATTTCCCTCACGACGTGGCCCGGCCGAATTCCAAAGCCCGTTGCCTAATATTGGCCAGGACACGACACACGGAGGGGAGCGGTGACCGTGCGACGGGACTTCGAGGAGCCTGCCAGAAGCCGCCCCGACCTGGTGATCGGCAGGGAGGAGCTGCTCGCGGGAGCGCGTGAACAGCTGGCCGGCGGCGGCAGCGTGCTGCTCCACGGTCCGGCCGGAATAGGAAAGTCGACCGTGCTGCGGACATTGGCCGCGGATAACGCCGGCGCGACCCGGACCGTGTTGCGCTGCTCGGCGACGGAGTCCGAATCCCATCTGCCGTTCCTGGCCCTGGCCGACCTGCTCGGTCTGGTCGTGGACGAGGTGGCCGACCGGCTGCCCGGCGCCCAGCGCACCGCCCTGGAGTCCGCGCTCACCGGACGCGGCGAGTCCACCCTCCAGCGCGACGGGCTGGCACTGCGGCTCGCCGTCCTGTCGGTGCTGCGCGCGCTCGCCGCCGAGGGCCCGGTCCTGGTCGTCGCGGACGACCTGCAGTGGCTGGACCCGGCGAGCGCGGAGCTCCTCGGCTTCGCCGCCCGCCGCCTCGGCGACACCCCGGTCCAGCTGCTGTGCGCGGTGCGGACCGAGGGACAGGAGTACGACCGCCATCTACGCGCGTTGCCGCCGGACTCGCTCGCCGTCCGCCTCAACCCGCTCTCCCGCACCCAGGTCTCCGCGCTCCTGGACCACCGCGGCTACACCGGTCTGCCCCGCTCCACGGTCCGCGACATCCACCGCACCAGCGCCGGCAACCCGCTCTTCGCCCTGGAACTGGGCCGCGCGCTCGCCGAGGATCCCACCCCGCCCCGGCCCGGCGAGCCGCTGCACGTGCCCACCTCGCTGCGGGCCCTGGTGCTCAACCGCCTGGGCATGCTCTCCGACGAGGCCCGCCGCACCCTGCTCGTGGCCAGCGCCGGCGCGCGTCCCACGCTGGCCCTGCTGCACGCGGCCGGCCGGGACAACGCCGAGTCCGAGACCGCCCAGGCGGCCGCCCTCGGACTGCTCGCGACGGAACCCGAGGGTCCCGCCGTACGGTTCGCGCATCCGCTGATCTCGGCCGCGCTGTACGCGGAGGCGCCCGCACAGGAGCGGCGGGCCGCGCACGCCGCGCTGTCCACGGCCGCCTCCGATCCCATCGAGCGGGCCCGGCACCTGGCCCTCGCCAGCAGCGGCACCGATCCGGAGGTGGCGGCCCGGCTCGCCGAGGCCGCGACCCAGGCCCGGGACCGCGGCGCACCCTCGGTGGCCGCCTCGATGGGACTTCTCGCGGCCCGGCACACCCCGGCCGACAGCGTGCCGGGCGCGGACGAGCGGCGGCTGCAGGCCGCTACGGACGCGATCACCGCCGGCGAGATGGACCTCGCGCGCGACATCGCCCATGAGGTCCTGACCCGGGCCACCGTGCCCGCGGAGCGGGTGCGTGCCTGGATCGTGGTGATCGAGTCGGCCGGGCACACCCTCGGCGACGTCGACTCCGTCTTCCCCCAGGCGCTGGCCGACGCAGGCGAGGACCCCGGGCTGCTCGCCCTCGTCCACTACCAACTGGCCTGGCGCGGGCTGATCGTGGAAGGCGACTTCGCGGAGGGCCGGGAGAAGGCCGCGCACGCGGCGGAGCTGGCCGCCCGGGCCGGCGACCGGCGCACCGAGCTCCTCGCGCTCGCCTTCCAGGCGCAGACCGAGACCCTGATGGGGCACCCGGACGCCCCCGCGACCATCAAGCGGGCCCTGAAGGAGCCTCAGGATCCGCAGGTCGCCTGCCACCACAACGGCCCCGGCCTGGCCCGGTTGCGCTGGCTGCAGATGAGCGACCAGCTGGCGGAGGCCCGTACCACCGTCACCGCGCTGCTGCGCGAGGTACGGCGGCGCGGCATGGTCGAGAGCGAGGTGCACTTCCTGCGCCTGCTCGCCGAGACCGAACTGCGCTCAGGGCACTGCGGCCGGGCCCTCGACCTGGCCCGGGAGAGCCTCAGGCTGGCCCGGGACTCCGGCATCGGCGAGGTGGCCTCCGCGCTGCTGACCTCGTTCGCGGAGGCGGCCGGCGGGGACGTGGACCGGGCGCTGGCCCTGGCCCGGGAGGCGGAGGAGCACGCCGAGGGGATCGGCGACCAGATGTACGTCTCCCGCGCCCTGGCCGCCCTCGGCCACGCCCAGTTGGTGGCCGGGGACACCCAGGGGACGGTGCGCTCGCTGCGCCGGGTGCGGGAGCTGGAGCACGGGCTCGGCATCACCGACCCGGCGCGCGGCCGCTGGCACGGCGACCTCGCGGAGGCCCTCGTACGGATCGGTGAACTCGCCGAGGCGCAGGACGTCATCGACGTGACCCGCGAGCAGGCGCTGCGGCTGGGCCGGGAGAGTGTGCTCGCCGTGGTCGACCGCGCGGAGGCGCTGGTGCGGGCCAGGCGCGGCGAGCACGAGGCGGCGCTGGGCCAGTTGACGTCGGTGCAGGACCGGCTCGGCAAGTTGGGCTACGGCCTGGAAGAAGCCCGGGCCGCCTTCGCACTGGCCTCGCTGCGCACCCGGCGGCCGGGACCGACGTCGTACGACGAGGCGGCGCGGCTGTTCCGGCGCTGCCGCGCGCTGCCCTGGCTGCGCCAGGTGGAGGCGGCCGCGGTCACGCCGCCGCCCGAGCCGGTGGCCGCCCCCGCCCCGACGCTGGACGCGCTGGACGGGCTCGCCTCGATGGAACGTCAGGTCGCCGCGCTCGTCATGGAGGGCGCGACCAACCGGGAGATAGCCGCGCGGCTGTTCATCAGCGTCAAGACGGTCGAGGCGACCCTGACCCGGGTCTACCGCAAGCTGGGGATCCGTTCGCGGGTCGACATCGTCAGACTCGCGGCGGGCCGTCGTACGAAGTGAGCACCGCGCGGGTGCACCGGCCGAGTTGGTTCGGCGAGGGCCGACCGAGGGTTTTCCCTGCCCAACTCCCTTAGGGGGTTCCCTCATTGGGAAGGGGCTGTTCCGGGTTCTAGCTTAGGGGCATGCCGCCGGCCCGGGCATACGGGGGTCGGTCCCGCGACCCCCGTGCACCACCCCCACCCCCCACACCCCCATCTCCCCCCACACCCGGCGACCCCCCACCGGTCATCCCCAATGAGGAGACTCATGTTCGGGCTCAACCGCGCCAAGAAGACCGCCGCCGCCCTCGCGGCCACCGCCGCCGCCGCGACCGCGCTCATCAGCGCACCGGCCGCCGTCGCCGCCCCCCAGCCGATCGTCGGCGGTACGACGACCACGACGACCACGTACCCGTTCATGATGCAGATCACGGACGCCTCGCAGAACCAGTTCTGCGGCGGCACCCTGGTCTCGGCCACCAAGGTCGTCACCGCGGCCCACTGTATGGTCGGCGAAACCACCAGCAGCGTCAGAGTCGTCGGCGGCCGTACCTATCTCAACGGCACCAACGGCACGGTCGCCCGGGTCAGCAAGATCTGGATCCACCCGAGCTACACGGACGCCACCAACGGCGACGACGTGGCCGTCCTGACCCTGTCGACGTCGATGCCGTACACCACGGCGTCGTACGTCACCTCCTCCCAGACGGGCGTGTACGCGGCCGGCACCACCGCCCGCATCGTCGGCTGGGGCACCACCTCCGCGGGCGGCAGCTCCTCCAACCAGCTGCGCACCGCGACCGTGCCGACGGTCTCCAACTCCAGCTGCGGCAGCTCCTACGGCTCCGACTTCATCGCGAGCGACATGGTCTGCGCCGGATACACCTCCGGCGGCGTCGACACCTGCCAGGGCGACAGCGGCGGTCCCCTGCTCATCGGGGGCGTCCTGGCAGGGATCACATCCTGGGGCGAGGGCTGTGCGGAGGCCGGTTACCCGGGTGTCTACACCCGTCTGACCACCTTCTCCAGCCTGGTGACCACGCAGGTCAACTCGTAACCCAGAAGGTTCTCCTGAGTACCCCTCAGGTGACATACCAGGGGGCGTTGCGGGCCTCCACGAGCGGCCCGCAGCGCCCCCTCTCCATGTCCCCGGACATGTGACCCGTCACCGCAGTACCGTCCCGAAGCGGATGTCGTACGACGACTCCGGGTGCATCACCGTCAGCATCCGCTCCCCCTCCGTGCGCACCTCGTCCCGCTGCGCCGTGGTGAGCCGGCCGAAGGGCTCGATGACCAGCGCGTCCGCCTCCAGCTTCCACACGCCCGCCAGAAAGCCGTCGACCAGCAGCGTGCAGTGAACCAGGTTGCCCTGCCAGGCACGGCCCCAGTACTCGGGCGGTACGACCCGGGTGCGGTCGGCGTGGGAGAGCAGCAGGTTGTCGAACTCGGGCAGGAAGCGCGGCGGGGCCGGGGTGTCCGCGTCGGGGCGGGGCGCGTCCGGGAGGTCGAAGAGCTCGACGCCGTTCTCGTCGCGGAAGGTGACGAGGTCCGGGCGGAGGCGTTGGAAGGCGTCGCGCAGTCGCGTCAGGCCGGCCCAGGTCTGCATGTCCTTGACGGAGGCCGGGCCGAAGGCGGCGAGGTAGCGCAGGACGGTGGCGTCGGGGGCGGGCGTGGGTTCGGCGGGCCGCCCCAGCCAGTGCTCGGCGGTGGTCAGGGCGACCTGGCCGCTACGACCCCACAGCCCTCTCGGGGTCACCTGCACCAGCGGGAGCTTGCAGCGGGCGGCGATCGCGAGGGCCTGCGGGTCGGCGTCCGGCCACTCGACGAGCAGGGCCTCCCGCAACTGCTTCATGGTGCGCGGCTCGGCCTCGACGAGCTCGCGGGCGAGAGCGGCGAGGCGGTCGAGGTCGACGCCCTGAAGTCCCTTGCGGAAAGTGGTGAGTTCGCGGTCCCGGGCGGGCTGCACCAGCGGCCGCAGGGTGAGGCAGTCGTCGGCGGTGTGGGTGTGGATCGTCGAGCGCATGCTGACGATACGGACGACCTCGCGCTCGGCCATCAGCCCGGACAGCTCCCCGGGGGTGAAGCCGTCGAGGCGGGCGGCGAGCGCGTAGTACGGCGGCTTGACGTTCTGCGCCTGCAGGCCGAGGAGGTGTGCGACGGCCTCCTTGGCGGACAGCGACGCCGGGCGCAGGAGCAGCTGCCGGTCGAGGGTGGCGCGGTTGAGGGCGCGGGTGGCGAGCACGGGGGCCGTCCTGGTCGTCGTCTTCGTCATGCTGCGTACGGTAGCCAGACTTGCGGACACCCTCTGTCCGCAAGGCCGACGCCGTATGCCCCGTATATCCTGCCCTGTGATCAAGCAGACGTTGGCTCGACCCGAGAGGCAGCCGCGATGCCCGAGCGACGCGACCGTCCGGCCTCCAAGAACTCCAGGAAGTCCGCGTGGCGGCGCGCCCTGACCCCGCCGCCCGCGCACCCGGACCGGCGGCCGGCGTCCCCCGCCGACCCACCCGCCCCGGAGCCGGAACCGGCCAGCATCGTCCAGGCGGCCCTCTACCGGGACGGCGTGCGGGTCTCCTCCCCCGCCACCCTCGCCGACACCTACCGCGAACTGCGCGAACACTCCTCCGGCATGGCGTGGATCGGCCTCGCCCGCCCCACCGAGAGTGAACTCCTCTCACTGGCCGCGGAGTTCGACCTGCATCCGCTCTCGGTCGAGGACGCGATGGAGGCCCATCAACGCCCGAAGCTGGAGCGCTACGGCGACACGCTCTTCGTCGTCCTGCGCGCCGCCCGCTACCTCGACGCCCCGGAGGAGGTCGACTTCGGCGAACTGCACCTCTTCGTCGGTCCCGACTTCGTCATCACGGTCCGCCACGGCGCGGCCCCGGACCTGTCGGCGGTCCGCCACCGCATGGAGGAGGCGCCGGAACTGCTGAGCCTGGGTCCGGAGGCGGTGCTGTACGCGATCCTGGACGCGGTGGTCGACGGCTATGTGCCGGTGGTCGCCGGCGTGCAGAACGACATCGACGAGATCGAGACGGAAGTCTTCCGCGGCGACCCAAAAGTCTCCCGCCGCATCTACGAACTCTCCCGCGAGATGGTCGAGTTCCAGCGCGCCACCCGCCCCCTGGTCGGCATGCTGCACGCCCTGATGGCCGGCTTCACCAAGTACGGCACCGACGAGGAACTCCAGCGCTACCTGCGGGACGTGGCCGACCACGTCACCCACACCAGCGAACGCGTGGACGGCTTCCGCCAGGCCCTCGCCGACATCCTCACGGTGAACGCGACGCTGGTCACGCAGCAACAGAACGCGGAGATGCGGGCGTTGGCGGAGGCGGGGTTCGAGCAGAACGAGGAGATCAAGAAGATCTCGGCCTGGGCGGCGATCCTCTTCGCCCCCACGCTGGTCGGGACGATCTACGGCATGAACTTCGAGGACATGCCGGAGCTGGGCTGGAGCTTCGGATATCCCTTCGCGATCGGCCTGATGGGTGTGGTCTGCGTGAGCCTGTACGTGATTTTCAAGCGGCGGGACTGGCTCTGAGTCCCTCTTGCCGCGCCCAGTTCTCGGCCGGCACCACGCCTACCGGCAGCGCACCAGCCCGCCGTGGGCGCCGTAGGACGAGGGCACGAGTGCCGGAAGTCCTGACGGATCTTCAGTCCTCCCCCTGGAGCGGCGACGCTGAAGGAGTTCGCTGTCTGCTGCTGCCCCATCAGGGGAAACGGCCCAGCCGAAGCAGCCGCTTCCCCTGAACGGAGCCACCTTGGCCCAGACGCCTACGCCACAGAGTTGAGCGCGGAGTACAGGGCGTAGTCGGTCCTGGACGGTCGCCGGGTTCTCGTCCTGCTCGACAACGCCCGGGACGCCGCCCAAGTCCGTCCCCTGTTGCCTGGCACGGAGGGCTGCGGGGCCCTGGTCACCTCCCGCGTGCGCATGGTCGACCTGGCGGGTGCCCACCTCGTCGACCTGGACGTGATGTCCCCGGAGGAAGCACTCACCCTGTTCACGAAGATCGTGGGCGAGGAACGGGTTGCCACCGAACGGGAGGCAGCGATGGACGTGGTGGCCGCGTGCGGCTTCCTCCCCCTGGCGATCCGTATCGCGGCCTCCCGCCTGGCGGCCCGCCGCACCTGGACGGTCTCGGTCCTGGCGGCCAAGCTGGCGGACGAGCGCCGCCGCTTGGACGAACTCCGGGCGGGCGACCTCGCGGTGAAGGCCACCTTCGAGCTGGGCTACGGCCAGCTGGAGCCCGCCCAGGCCCGCGCCTTCCGCCTCCTCGGTCCCCCCGACGGCCCCGACATCTCCCTGGCTGCCGCCGCTGCTGTACTCGACCTCTCAGCCGAGGACACCGAGGACCTCTTGGAGTCCCTCGTCGACACCTCGCTGCTGGAGTCGGCGGCGCCGGGCCGCTACCGGTTCCACGATCTCGTACGGCTGTATGCGCGCGCGTGCGCCGAACGCGATGAGTGGCCACTCAGGGAGCGGGAGGCGGCGATAGCGCGGCTGCTGGACTTCTACCTGGCGACGGCGGCGGGCGTTTACAGGATCGAGCGGCCCGGGGACCGGCTGGTCGACCATCTGGAGGCGGCGGACCATCCCGGGCTGACCTTCCAGGACCGGTACGCCGCTCGGGACTGGCTGTACAGCGAAGCGCGATCATTGCTTGCCGCAATCCAACAGGCTCCGTCCGAGGGGGAGTTGCGCAAGGGGATCGACCTCCTCCTCGTCGTGCGTGACCTGGCCGAGTCCGGCAGCGACGCCAACCGCTACGAATCCGTGGCCACAGCCCTGCTGGACGCGGCCACGGCCAGGGGCGACGCGCGGGCCGAGGCGCGGGTGCGCGGGATCCTCGCCTTCGTCCACTCCCTCACGGACCGCTTCGAAGCGTCAGACCGAGAAGCCCGCCAAGCAGTACAACTCGGCAGAGCAACCGGAGACGACTGGACCACGGCCGATGCACTCAACGACAGAGGGGTCATCGCCGTGTACCAGAAGCGGCACGAGGACGGGGAGAACCATCTCACCCAGGCCATCGAGCACTACCAGGCCCTGGGCGACCGCTCCGGCGAGGCCGGGGCCGCTGCGTCCGAGCAACTGCTCCAGGCCTTGACGGTGTTCCGGGACAGCCGCCAACGTCTGTGGGAGGGCATGTGCCTGTTCCGTCTGGCCGAGGTCGACCTCGCCGCCCGGCGTCCGGCACAGGCTGCGGCCAACGCCGAGACGGCCTTGGCCATCCTGCGGGGTATCGGCGGTGAGTGGCGCCGGGCCAACGTTCTGACTGTCCTCGGCCGAGCGCTCGCGGCCATCGGTCAACAGGGCCGTGCCCACGTGATGTGGCAGGAAGCGCGGACCGTCTTCGAGGAGTTGGGCTCACCGGAGGCCGAGTCGGTCCGCACGCTGCTCGACACGAACGCCTACAGCATGGCTTAGGACTCCTGACAGGAGTGGTGGGCTTTGCCTTGGTCAGAGGTCGGTGTCGTGCACGGGGCCGCGGGGTGGCAGGATGCGGTCGACCGCGTCATCGCACGTGAGAAACCTGGCGACGTCGGCGATCGTCCCCCGGGACACTGGTCGCCCATGGATGAGGTCGAAGTCGTCGTGGCCCCTTCCGAGCGCGCGACTGTGCGCGTCGGTGACGTGTTCTTGCAGGCGTACGCCGATCAGGCGCGCATCGACGTCGACGTCGAGGCGATGTCCCTCCCGCCGGTCCCGACCCCGGGGCCGGCCCGGCAGTCTCCACGCCCTCTCAGCCGTCGGCGCGCTCGTGCCGCGCGGGGGCCCCGCCCGGCGGATCCGGCGACGCGTCGGCCATCCCGCGCAGCAGCGGCAGGCACCCCAGGAGCAGCGCCCCCGCCAGAATCCACGGAGCGTCAAGGCCGGTGTGCGCGGCCAGTACGCCGCCCAGCGCCGCGCCCAGCGGCATGGCTCCCCAGGCGGCGAGCCGGTAGCCGCTGGTGACCCGGCCCAGCATGTGCGGTGGCGACAGCCGTTGCCTGAGCGACACCGTGCACACGTTCCACAGCACCACACCGGCGCTGTTCAGAACCAGCATGAGCGCGACCAGCGGCCACCAGGGCACGACCGCGACGACGAGATAGCTGAACGCCGACACGGCCACCGACACCGACAGGCTCCGTCCGGACCCCAGCCGTTGCACCGTCCGGGCAGCCGCCCTCGCCCCGGCGAGGCTGCCCAGGGCCGCGGCCACCAGCATCAGGCTGTAGCCGTAGGAAGGCAGGCCCAGCCGCCGTGCCACGTACACCACGAGCACCGCGTAGACCGCCTGCTGGCCCACGCCCAGCACCGCGACCACCACCATGAGGCGGCGGAACACCCGGTGCCGCCCCAGCAGCCGCAGGCCCGCCCAGGTGTCGCGCAGCAGACCGCCGACACCCTTGCCGGCGGTCTCAGCGCCCTCCGCGCGGGCCTGCTCGGGAAGTCCTGTGAGCAGGAGCGCCGACGCGAGGAACGTCACCGCGTCCAGGACGAACGGCAGCGGCTGCCACACGGTCCAGAGCGCGGCGCCTGCCGGCGGACCCACGAAACCCGTTCCGGTGATCTGCGCGGCGATGACCCGGGCGTTCGTCCGCTCCAACTCCTGGTCGGTGACCAGTGACGGCACGACGGCCTGCGCGGCGCTGTCGAAGAAGACCTCGGCCATGCCCGACGCGAAGGCCACCAGCGCCAACGCCGTCACCGGAACCCTCCCGGTCACCACCATCGCGGCCACCAGGACCAGTAGCGCGCAGCGCGCCAGGTCCGCGCCGATCATGGGCAGGCGGCCTGGCCTGCGGTCGACCAGGGTGCCTATCACCGGTGCCAGCAGCCAGGCCGCCCGGCCCGCGGCCGCGACGACGGACACCTGGAACACATCACCGGTGACCGACGCCGCGAGCAGAGGCAACGCGGCGAACCTGGCGCCGTCTCCCACCGAGCTGAGCGCGTTGGCGGTGACCAGTCGGCGCAGGGCCGCGGTGCGCCGGCGAGCGGTCGAGGGAGGCGGTCCGGAGGCGAACCTCATGGCGGGCGTCGGTCTCCTTCGTCGTACGGAATGAGGTGCGGGCAGAGTTCGCCACGCCCGTGTACCCGGCATCCGGATGAAGTACTCGTGCCGCACGGGGAGTTTGCGGGTTCTTATACGTGCCGGTAAGAGTTTCCAAAAACGGGAGCGGCAGTGGTTGACACGGTATTTCGTTCGGTGGCAGCTTCGGTAAGGCACAAGGCAGGCCCGCAGAAGCTCAACCGGCCTGTTTCCAGCTCCTCTTGGCACAAGTCAGTCCACGACGCCCGCCGCGTTCAGCGGTGCGCGGAGTACGCACTCCAGCAGGGACGACGGTATGCAAGAGCCAAGGATTGCGGCGCTGGCACAGCACCTCGTCTTCGCCGAGGCGGCCGGCATCCTCAACCGCTTATATCAAACTTACGATTTCCTCCTCGAATGCGTCGCACCCGAATCCTGGCCTGCCGGTCCGGACGGATACCGGATCGCAGTCGGGACCGCATGGGAACCCACGGTCCGGCACAGACTTGACCAGGCATTGCGGCACATTCGCAACACCCCGGATTGCAAGGCGGAGTTGACCGCACTCTCCGACAGCCTTCGCTCAAGGCCCGAGGCGACGCTCGCCGCCGAGGAGGAGCGGGCGGGCATCCGCCATATGGTCGACGTGTCCGGAAACCGGGTGGACCTCCTGGTGGAGCCCGCCTTGCCGGCTCCCGGACACCGGGAGTTCACGGCACTGTTCCGACGCCATCTCAGCGCGGGTGAGGGGGCCGACCGGCTCACCCGCATCACCGCCCACCAGGCGGAAGTCGCGCACCAGGCAGTTCAGTTGATGCTCGCCACCGCTCCGGAGCTGTGCGCGGGCCTGCTTCGGCACGCCCGTTACGTCGTCGCCGTCGACGGCCCGAACGCCTTCGACAGCGCGTCCACCCGTGAGATTCCCGGTGCGGCGTTCGTCGCGGCCCGCTGCATGCGAACCCCCGAGCGGCTCGCCGAAGCGCTGGTGCATGAGTTCGTGCACATGAGGCTGTACGACCTGCAGCTGACCCGGTCGATCTTCGCCCCCTCCTATGACACGGCCACCGCACCCACCGTGGCACCGGAGTGGCATCGCCACTCGCAGGTCGCACACTGGCCTGTCGACCGGGCGCTCGCGGCGGCCCACGTCTACGTCCACCTCTCTGCGTGGTTCGAGCAGCGTGTCCGCGACTGCCCGGACCCGGATCTGGAGCAGTCCGCGCAGACGACCACGTCCCGGGCCTCCAGCCTTCTCGGCAAGGTCACCCGACACGCCGACAGCTGCCTCGGCCCCGCCGGCATCGACTTCGTGCGCTGGCTGTCCGAGACCCACCAGCGCAGCACCGCCCCGCGGCCCACCGGTGAACGGGTGTCCTGACACCCGTCGGCAGGCCGCTTCGCCCCCACCACCGCATCCCGGCCCACCCGTGCGCGTTCCGGGGTCGCCGGTGAGCCGTTCCTCCAGGACGGAGACTCATGGAACTCGTACTGAATGAGCCCCTCAAGAGCTGGCTGCAGGTCACGCAGTCGTGCAACCTGAAATGCCGTCAGTGCTATGGCGACTGCGCGGCCCGGCCGCGGGACGAGGAACTACGCAGGGCCGAGTACGCCGCACTCGTCCGGGAGATGGCGGAGGCCGGGGTCATCGAGGTGTTCGTGGAGGGCGGCGAGCCCCTCAACCGCCCCGACGTGTTCGAGGTCCTCGCCGAACTGACACCGCGTGTGATGACACGGGTCCGCACCAACGCGACCCTGCTGACACCCGCGGCGGCGAACCGGCTGAAGGAGATCGGCGTCGGCGAGGTGTACGTGGACGTTCTCGGGGCGACGGCGGACACCCACGACTGGCACGTGCGGGCCCCGGGCAGTTTCGACAGGACACTGCAGGGACTGAAGAACGCCCAGGAGGCCGGCCTCCCCGTCTCCCTGCTGATCATCATGACCCGGCGCAACGTGCACGAACTGCAACAGGTCCTGGAGCTGGCCGCCGAGCTCGGTGTGCCTCGCGTCGGGATTCTGCGCCTGTATCCCCTGGGCCGGGCCCGTACCCACTGGAAGGAGTTGGCGCTGCGTCTGCCCGATCAGATGGCCGCGCTGCAGGCGCTGCGGGTGCCCGACTCGGTGCATCTGATGACCTCGTGGCATCCCAAGGACGGCAACTGCTGCTGGCAGAACGCCGGTGTGGACGCCACCGGTCGATCCGTCGGCTGCGCCTATCTGCGGGACTACGCCGACTACGGCAACGTCCGCGAGGTGAGCTGGATGGACACCTGGAACAACCCCACCTACGTGCGCAACCGCGCCGGACATGTGGACGGGGGCTGCGACGACTGCGAGGAGACCCAGGGATCCTCCGGCGGATGCAGGTCCACGGCCTTCGCCTTCACGGGCCACTGGGACGCCCCCGACCCGTTCTGCTCCACGACCAACGGAGGGATCGATGTCTCTCAGCTCCCCGGCGACCTCGAAGAACGACGCGTCCACCCCGCCGTACCGACAACGAGCCGACTGCTTTGAGAAGAGTCCCGCAGCCAGGCTCCGCCCCGTCCCGGAGTGGAACTGCCTGCTCGCCTACACCCCGCACAAACCCGCCATCCACTACCTGAATCCGGTGGCATGGGTGGTCGTCGAACTGTGCGACGGATCGTCCGGTACGCAGATCTACGCCACGTTCAAGGAACTCAACAAGGGCCGGATCAGCGAACCGGAACTTCAGGAGGCGTTCGAGTCGGCTATGTCCCAGCTCCTCGCAGGCGGCCTGGTCGCCGCCGCGTAGCCGATCCGCCGCCCCACGGAAAGGAACCGAACGGAACGGAAAGGAGGTGAACCGAATGACCAGGAAGAAGACGGACCTCGAGCAGCTCATGGCCGCGGCCGGCACGACGGGTGAAGGCCCCGCTGTCGAGGTGGTCCAGCCGGAAGTGCGCACCGGTGCGCAGTACGCCCTGCTGCCGTCGATGAAGGCGAAGCGTCCGGACCCGTCCGGAGCGACGCCCGAGTCGGAGGCGGAAGGCGGTCAGTGACGCGGCCCGAGCGGCGTCGCCCCGACCGGCACCCGGGCACGGTCCGGGTGCCGGTCCCACCGAGAGGACCGATGGGGAAGAAGATGGGCAAGAAGACCGTCCTGGTGAATCCGCCCCTGTGGAACGCGTACGCGCCGCACCTGGCCGTTCCCCTGCTCCTGGGAGATCTGCGTGCCCGCGGGTACGAGGCCGCCGCCTATGACCTGAGCATCGAGTGCGTCGACTGGATGCTCTCGACGGCGGCCCTGGAAGAGCTACGGACGAAGGCGGAGCAGCGCCGGGCGGTCGATCTCGAGGACGAGTGGGCGCGCCGGCGAGCACTCCTGGTCGCGCCGGCCGCGATCGCCGGCGTCGAGGAGGCGAAGGCAGGTCTGAGGTCACTGGCCACGCTGCACGAGCCCGCGGCGTTCCACTCCGTCCGCCGCACCGTGCGGGACGCGCTGTGGCTCATCTCGGGAGCGTTCCCCGGGTGTGACTTCGACCTGGTGTCGAACACCTCGAGGTACTCGGCGGAGTCGACGCTCCAGGTCCTCGAGGCGAGCACCGACCCGGACGGCAACCCGTACCGCTGGGCCTTCGACCGCATGCTCGACCGCGACCTGTTCCTCGACCCCTCCGTCGAGGTCGTCGGGGTGAGCATGTCCGCCGACACCCAGCTGATCGCCGGAGTCACCTTCCTCAGCATGCTCCGGGAGGTGCGCCCGGACGTCCATGTGGTGCTCGGCGGCAACTACGCGACCAGGCTGGTGGACCGCTGGCAGCACCGCCACCCGCTGTTCGACTACGTCGACACGGTGGTGACCGGGGAGGGCGAGGGCGCGCTCGCCTCCGTCATCGACGGGCTCGGCCGGGGCCGACGGCCCGGAGCCGACTTCCGCGAGAAGATCCCCGGCGCCGTATGGGACGACAACGGCATCCTGTTGCGCACTCCGCGGCACAGTGCCGACATCTCGACGGCGGCACCGCCCGCCTACGACGCCCTCCCCCTGGACAAGTACCTGGCACCGGGCCCGATTCTGCCCGTCTTCGCCTCCCGCAGCTGCCCCTGGGACTGCGCCTTCTGCTCGATCCCGTTCGCCAGCAACTCCTTCCGGCAGCGTCCCGCCGCCGCGGTCGCGGACGAGATCCGCGCGTTGCGCGCGGCTCACGGCTCGCCGTTCATCATGTTCGTCGACGAGATCATGAGCCTGCGGACCTTGCGGAACGTCGGCGAGGCGCTCGTGGAGACCTCGGCCGGCGTGCACTGGTACGGCGAGACCCGATTCGCCCGGGGCCTCGACGAAGGGCTCGCCGAACTCCTCCATGCCTCCGGCTGCCGCCGTATGAACTTCGGCCTCGAATCGGCGAGTCAGCGCGTTCTCGACCTGATGCGCAAGGGCACGCGGATCGATGACGCCTGTGACAACATCGCGGCGATGCTGAAGGCCGGCGTGCCGATCCACCTCTTCGTCATTCACGGCTTCCCGGGAGAGACCGAGGAGGAGGCGGCGCGGACGGTGGCCTTCGCCGAGGCCGTGCGCCGTCTGTCCGTGCAGACGTACGGGGTCGCCCACACGACGTGGGGCGGCTCGCCCTTCGTCCTGGACGTGCACTCACCGGTCGGCACCCGGCCGGAGAAGTTCGGCGTCCGCGTCGAACCTCCCCGTCCGCAGGACGACTTGAGTCTGCAGCGGAACTACACGGCCGAGTCGGGCATCTCCCAGCAGGACAGTGTGAGGGTCGCCGAGGACGCGGCGGGCTCCTTCGGGGACACCACCGTCTGGTTCCGTGCGGCGCGCGATCCGATGGCGCGGGAGATCGAGGAGTTCACCTTCCTGCGCGCCTGCGTCGGGGCACCGCTGCCCGAGACTCCCCCCGTCCCTCTGTTCGACTGGCCGCCGCCGCATCCGGACGCCCGGATCGGCATCGCCCCCGGAGTCTCCCTCACCCGGGCTCCCTGGCCGGCGACCCAGACGGACACCGGACCCGCGTTGGCCCTGTACAACGCCGCCGAGGACAGGTTCCTCCAGCTCAACTGGACGGGCTCGGACTGGCGGGAGCTGGACGGTCTGCCGTGGCGCGACCTGGAATCCTGGCTCGCCGACCACGAGTGCCGCTACCTGGGCACGGACGCCGGGGCCACGGCGGCGCTCCTGCTCCGGCACGGGTTCCTGGTGCCCTCGCGACGGCAGGCGGAGCCGGGCCCCGGACGGCTCCGCGCCGAGGTCGGCATCGCGGTGGTGAGCCGCGGCGACACCCACCACATGACGAACCCGATCACCGGTGTGACGGTGCGGCTGCGCGGCTCGGCCATCGACACGTGGCACCGCCGGCTGAGCGACGAGACACCGGAACCGGTGACGCCCGTCACCGAAGCCCTGGCCCGGTACGGGTTCCTGTATCGCTGCCCGGACGTCGCCGGGCGGTCTCGGCCGGCGTACGTGACGCAAGGAGAGGCGGTGTAGGCAAGGTGGAGCAGTTCCGTGACGCAGGACCGGATCCGCTGACGGTGCGCCCCATGCGGCCGGAGGACGAGAGCGACGTGGCCCGAGTGCTGGGCGACTGCGACGACTACTTGGTCGCCGCCACCGGCTCCCCCGCGCTCCCCGCGGATGTGCAGAGCCTCTACTACGCCCTGCCGGACGGCGCGGACTTCGAGCAGAAGCACCTGCTGGTGGTGTGCGACCGGGCGACGGTGGTCGGCGTGGTGGACGCCGTCGCCGGCCATCCCGACTCCGGCACCTGCGCGGTGGGGATGTTCCTCCTCACCCCCGGGACGCGCCGCAAGGGCGTCGGTACCCGGGCCGCGCAGCGTCTGCTCCAGGAGGCGGCAGCCCGTGGGATGCGGCGCGTCACCGCCACCTGCCCGCAGGGCTGGGCGCCCGGCCTGGCGTTCCTGAGGAGCCTGGGCTTCGAACTCCACGCGCCACCACCGCAGCCGCAGCCGACGGTGGGCGACCGGCTGCGTCATCCTGCCGAGACGAACCTCTGCACCGCATTCCGGGAAGTGCCAGGAGGCAGCAGCGGTGGTACTGCCGCGGAGTCCGATCGCGAGAGGCACAACGCGTCATGACGGCACCGGCCCCTCTCCTCGAGGCAAACCCCGCGGCCGTCGAACGGGACATTCTGGCGGCATACGAGTCGGTCAGCTCCTTCGACGCCGACGGGACGGGCGCGGAAGCCGACGCCCCGCATGAGGAGTTCGCCGCACTGCGCCGGCTGGGCGGGGTGCACCGGTCGACGCTGCAGCAGGTGCTGACAGGAGCGAACGGGCCCGGCGGGACGTCCATTTCCACCTGGCACGTCGTTTCCTTCGCCGCGGCTGAGCGGGTACTTCGTGACGAGAGCACCTTCTCGTCGTCCGCCTACGACGACAGCATGGGCCGGGTGATCGGCCGGTCCTTCCTCCAGATGGACCACCAGGAGCACAGGACGTGGAGGAGCATCCTCCACAGCGGCTTCAATCAGCAGGCGGTCCTCGCCCGTAGGGACCGGGTCCGCTCGGCCGTCGTCTCCAGGCTCGGATCCCTGGCCGGCCGGGGCGGTGGCGACCTGGTCCGCGACGTTGCCTTCCCCGTCGCGTTGACGACGATCGCGGAGTTGGTGGGATTCCCGCCGGGAACACGGATCGGCACTTTGTACGCCTGGGCGGTCGGTCTGCTCGACGATGCCGACGGAAAGATCGGCACGTCCGTCCGGGAATGCCTCGAAACACCGTCGGCCTGGGCACCGGACAGTCTCGTGGGCCTGCTCCTGCGCTCGGGGAACCCGGCAGTCGGTGCCGGCCCCGACCTCCTGCCGGCCGTGCGGCTGCTGCTGTCCACCGGCACAGAGCCCCCGTTCCGCTCCCTCGCCACCTTGATGTACGCGGTCCTCACCGACCGGGAGGTGCTTCGTCTGCTGCGTGAGGACGACTCCTCGGCCCCTGGCGTCGTCCAGGAGTGCTGGCGGTGGGAGTGCCCGCTGACCTGGGTGCTGCGCCGGTGCACCGCCGAGACGGAGATATCCGGTCAGCCGGTCGGGCGCGGCGAGCTGGTCTGCGTCAACCTGGCGTCGGCCAACCGGGACGAGACCCGGTGGAGCCGCCCCGCACGGTTCGACGCGGGACGCGAACTGCCGGGCCTGGCCATGGGTACCGGCCCGCACACCTGCCTCGGACGGCACCTCGCCATGGTGGAGTCTCGGGAGTTGCTGGCCGAACTGCTGGCGACCGAATCGACGTGGCCACCGGGATACACGGTGAACACCGACGGCGTGGCCGGCCGCGGGTTCCGGTCACCGAGGCGGCTGCGCATCCGTTTCTGACAGCGCACCTCCATGGCCGAGACATGGGACAACGCGCTCCCGGTCACCGTCCGGCCCGGTCCGGTCGGCGCGGAGGACCACCCGCCGGTCCACTGCGGGGTTCAGCTCGGGGCCGGGGTGAGCACCACGAAGTCCGCGTTCGAGGGGTCGAGGCAGACGGCCAGACGGCCCACGCCCTCCGCGTCCTCCGGTCCCATCTGCACGCTGCCGCCGTTCTCGGTGACCTTGGCGACCGCGGCGTCGCAGTCGGTGACGTTGAAGACCGGGTGCCAGTACGGCCGCCCGCCGGCCCGGGCGAGGTTCTCCTCGGGGAGCTCCATGAGGCCGCCCTGCATGCGCTCCTCGGGAAGCCCGGCGGGAGTGATGAGGGTGTAGGTGCCTCCGCCGCCCGGCAGCTCCGTGTCGCTGAACTGCCAGTCGAAGACAGCGCCGTAGAACTCCTTCGCGGCCGCGGCGCCGCTCGTGTACAGCTCGGTCCAGGACAGCGAGCCCGGCTCGTCCGCCACCTCGAAGCCGGCGTTCTTCCCCGGCTGCCAGACGGCGAACTGGCCCCCCGACGGATCGCTGTACTGCGCCATCCGACCCCAGTCGTCGAGGTCCCGCGGCGCCACCCGTACCGTGCCGCCCGCGCGCTCCACGGCCTGGGTCGTGGCATCCGCGTCGGTGACCGTGTAGTAGATCATCCAGGCCGGGCGCGCGCCCTCCTCGGTGAGCTTGCCGAGCCCGGCGACGGTCTTGCCGTCCTTTCGGAACATCCCGCCTTCCATGTCCTCCCCCTCACCCATGGACTCGTACTCCCAGCCGAGCACCGCGCCGTAGAAGGCCGCGGCGGCCGGGACGTCGGGGGCGCCGAGGTCGAGCCAACAGGGGGAGCCGGGGGTGAGGTCAGTGGTGATCACGGCGATTCCCTTTCGCAGTCCAGTGACATCAGCCGGTCAGCCGGCCCAGTGCCATCAGCGTGACACCCGGCACTGACAATCGCGCGTCGGAGCAGTCACTCTGCGTGCTCGAGTGACTGCCTCGGCGTCGCCCGGCACTACGAAAGCAGGCGGGCATCGCAGGTCCGCGCGACGGCACGTGCCTATGAGACGGCCAGGCGCCGGAACCCGCTGTTGTGGAACACCAGGGGTTCTCGATCGGGCTCGGCCTTCAGACCGTGGATTTCGAGGAGCACGATCGTGTGGTCGCCTCCGGGAAGTTCGGCATGGAGTGAGCAGCTCAGCCAGAGACTGGCGCCGTGGATGTAGACACCGCCTTCCTCGTCGGCATCCCGGCCCGGGCTGCTCCCCCGTTGGAACGCGGACCCGTCATCGCTCGATCGCCTCGCGCGCCAGCTGGGTCAGCAGGGCGTCGTCGGCGTAGGCGCCGTTCCACACGGCGGTGAGGCGCTCGATCCTGCCCCACGGGTCGAGTTCGATACCGGTGATGCCTCGGGGAACCGGGCCGTTGGCCGCGGTCCACTCGTACCCCCCTCCGACATCGTTGCCGAGCACGTGCCGTACGCCGGTGCCGGCGCCGACGTACGGCAGTGCCGAGGCGGCCTTCGTCAGGTACGCGTGGATGCTCGCCCTGCTGGTGATCTGGATGTGCGCCGGCACGTCCTCGAAGACGGCGTCGGACGAGAACAGATCCATCGCCGAGGCGATGTCGTTCCTGCGCAGGGCGTCCGCGAGGCCGACGGCGACCCGGCGCATCAGCGGTGAGGCGGTTTCTCCGACCGTGGACTCCCGGAAGTCGGTCGGCCACTGGTTCGGCGGCTCCTGCTCCTTGCGCCAACTGGACACACCGAACTGCCTGGAGTCCCAGTAGTCGACCCAACGCTCGATCTTTCCCTGGCGGTTGAAGTTGACCGCGCCCGCGTTGCGTACCTGGCCGGGGCCGAACATGCCGGGTGTGTCGGTGAAGAAGAGGATCGCGCTCGTCGCGTCCCCCAGGATCCGTGTCGGGTACGACTTACTGTCCTTCGGCCACTTGGGGTAGAACGTCGCGAGTCCGTCGTGCAGGTCCTGCCAGGTGTACCAGTGCCAGCCGAGGATCGCGTCGATGTAGGTCGTCTGCCGGTGCGAGAAGTAGGACGACTGCCATGCGAGGTCGCGGTCGCTCTTCGCCTGGAAGTAGCCGCGGATGTGCGCGACGAGGGCGCTGGAGGCGTGGGAGGCGTCGGGTATGACGTCGACTCCCGCGACGTACCGGGAGCCGCCGCGTGCCCGTGTCTCGGCCCAGGCGGCCGGGGCGGGGAGCAGCGACGCCGCGGCGGCGGCCGTCCCGCCGACGGCCGCGGCTCGCAGCAGTTGACGTCGTGTGGACCGTCCGGTGGATTCCGTTCCTTGGTTCATGCCAGACCTCGATTCGAGAAACTATGGCTATATAACTATATGCCCATAACTATTGGGCCGCCGGGGTGAGCCGGTGTTCGCGGGCGTAGCCCTCCAGCAGTGAGCGCAACTGCCCGCGACCGCGGTGCAGCCGGGACAGGACCGTGCCGACGGGGGTCCGCATGATCTCGGCGATCTCCCGGACGGTGAAGCCCTCGACGTCGAAGAGGTACACGACGATCCGGAAGTCCTCGCGGATGGCCTGCAGCGCCGCTTTGACGTCCGCGTCGGGCAGGTGGTCGAGCGCCTCGGACTCGGTCGTACGCAGGCCCGTGGACGTGTGCGACTCGGCACGGGCCAGTTGCCGGTCCGCCGGCTCCGCCGTGCCGTCGTACTGTGGTCGACGCCTTTGGCTGCGGCGGGAGTTGAGATAGGTGGTGGTGAGAATGCGGTACAGCCACGCCTTCAGGTTCGTGCCCTCGCGGAACTGGTGGAAGGAGGTGTAGGCCCTGGCGTACGTCTCCTGGACGAGGTCCTCGGCGTCGGCGGGATGGCAGGTCAGGCGCAGGGCGGCCGAGTAGAGCGGGTCGAGGAACGTCAGGGCCGGTTCGAAGCGGGCCTGGAGGTCCGCCTCGCGACGCCGTGCGTCCTGCCGGTGCTGCCGCTCCTGCTGCCCGCGCATTGCGTCCCGGGCGGTTCCGGAGCGGGGGTGGGTGGTGCTCATGGTGCCTCCTGACGGATCCACGGTTCCTTCTGGTCGAGCGGCAGCTCGACCACGTGCACGGCATGTTCGAGCCACGCCGGTACGTCGTGCAGAGCGAGGACCAGGGTGGTGTCGGGCAGGTCCGCGAGGATGCCGAGGACGTGGCGGGCGGTGCGGTCGTCCAGACCCGTGGTCGGTTCGTCGACGATGAGTACGTGGGGGTGGCGGGCCAGGGCACGGCCCAGACACACCCGGCGGAGTTCGCCGCCCGAGAGCTGTCTGCCGCCGGGGCCGACGGGTGTGGTGGGCGGTCAGTCCGGTGCCGTTCAGCCACAGCTCGGCCAGACGGGTGTCGACCTCACTGTCGGTCAGGGCGGGGTCGGCGAGGCGCCAGTTGGATCCGAGTGTTCCGGTGAAGAGGTAGTCGTCGGCCGCGACGACCAGGGCGGTGGGCCGGTGGTCGTGGTCCTCGGTCGACTGCCTCAGCGACCGGGCGAGGGTGCGGAGCAGGGTGCTCTTGCCGCTGCCGGAACGGCCGGTGACGACGAGCGTCGCACCGCGGTCGACGGTGGCGCCGAGGACGCGGCCCGGCCGGAGGGCCGTCGGCGGAAGGTCGTAGTCGGCGAAGCCGAAGCCCTGTGCGGTGAACCAGGACCGGATTGCCGGGACGGTGGTGTCGCTCGGTGCGTGCGGCGGCGCGCTCTCGGTCAGTCTGCGGTGTGCGGCCCTCGCGGTACCCCGGGCTTCGGCGGCGTGTGCCAGGTGCCCGGCCTGGGCCGGCACGCCGAGGGCCAGCAGGGCGACGAACACGAACGTGGCGGGGTCCGGTGTGCTGTCCAGCACGCAGGCGAGCGTGGCGACGAGGGTGGCCGTGCCGACCAGGCCGGTGGTCAGCGCGGTCCGGAGCCTGCGCCGGCCGGCCGCTTCCCGCGCCGCGGCGAGCCGCGTGAGCCTGGTCGTCGTACGTGCCGCGAGTTCCCCGGCCGCGCCGAGCGACGCCATCTCCGCCCATGCGTCGACCGCGCCGACGAGTTCGGTGCGCAGTGCCTTGCGGGTGGACTGCTCTGCGTCGCGGGCGGTACCGGCCGTGCGGTGGGAGATCACCGCCGTGATCACGACGCCGGCCGCGAGTACGGCCGCCGGCAGGGCGGACGTGGCCAGTGCGACGGCGATGACGGCGCCGGCGGTCGTCGCGGCGGTGACGGCGACGGGTGCCGTGGACTCGATCAGCGCCATCCCCGCGCTCTCGGCGTCGGCCATGCTGCGGTCGAGCAGGTCGCCCGACCACAGGCGGTCCGGCTGGGCCGGGTCGGTCGCGGCGGCACGGTCGAAGAGGTCGGAGCGAGCGGCGGCGACCCGGCGCAGGGCGGCCGCGTGCAGCACCAGACGCTTGCTGTGGTTGCCGGCCACGCGGGCCAGGGCGAAGGCGCGCACCCCGCCGCTGGGGGCGACGTAGGAGAAGGAGCTGAAGGTGGCCGCGCCGGCCACGGCGCAGGCGCTGATGAACCAGCCCGACAGGCCGAGCAGCCCGGCGGAGGACAGTTCGGCGACGACGGCGAGCACCAGCCCGGCGGCCGCGAGGGAACGCGGCGCTCGGCCGCGGCGGACCTGGGTCATGGCGCGTTCACCAACCCCACGTCGTGCAGACGGCCGTCCTCGATGACGAGCACGGTGTCGGCCGCGGCGGCCAGCGGGAAGGAATGGGTGGCGACGACGACGGTGCAGCCCTCGGTGGCCCGCCGCAGGGCCGCGACGACGGCGCGCTCACTGTCCGCGTCGAGGTGGGCGGTCGGCTCGTCGAGCAGCCAGAGCCGGGCTCCGCGCAGAAAGGCGCGAGCGATGGCGATCCGGCGGGCCTCGCCGGTCGACACACCCCAACCCCCCTCACCGAGCCGCGTGTTCAGCCCTTCGGGCAGGCGCTCGAGCACGGCGTCCAGCCCGGCGGCGTCGACCGCCCGCCGGATCTGCCGCTCGGTGGCGTCCGGACGGCCGAGGCGGATGTTGTCGCGGACGGTCGCGTCGAGCAGCACCGTCTGCTGTCCGACCCAGGCGCATCCGCCGAGGGCCGGGGGCTGACGTACGGACAAGGTCTGCCACCGGACCTCTCCGCCCGTCGGCCGGCGCAGACCGGCGATCAGCGAGAGCAGCGTGCTCTTGCCGGAACCGGAGGGACCGGTGAGCGCGGTCCAGGTCCCGGGGGCCAACTCGGCGTCGGCGTGGATGGTGTCGCGGTCCGCGCCGCCGTAACGGAACCGGACTGCCGTCAGGGACACGCCGACCGGCTCGGACAGCCCCGGCCGGGCGGTCGTGCGGGGTGTCCCGGCGGGGGTGTCCGTCACGATGTCGCGGATGGCGCGTGCCGCGATCGTGGCGCGTTCCCGCTCATGGAAGGCGGCGGCCCGGGCGCGCATCGGGGCGAAGTGCATCGGGCAGATGAGCAGCACCAACAAGCCGCTGAACAGCGTGAGTTGGGGGGCATGCGGCACCCGAACATAGCCGAGCAGGGACAGGCCGACGTAGGTGGCGTTGACCGCGAGGGAGAACGTGATGACGACGTCCATGATCATCCCGGACAGGAAGGCGCGGCGCAGCACGCTCATCGTCGCCTTGTTCAGCCGCTCGGCGGCCGTCGTCACGGTTCGCCCGCGCCGGCCGGCCGCGCCGAGCTCGCGCAGTGTCCGCATGCCGCGGAAGCTGTCGAGGACGACGGCGTTCAGGTGCCGGGTGGCGCCCAGTTGCCGGTCCGCGCCGTGCTGGGCGAACAGCCCCGCCAGGCGCATGTTGAGGGGCAGCAGCGCGGTGGTCAGGACGAGGACGAGCGCGGCCGGCCAGTGCACCGCGGCGGTGACCGCCGGTACGGCGAGCATGGACAGCGGTGCCGAGCGACGCAGGGGTGCGGCCTGTGCGTGGTGGGCGGCGACGTCGTCGGCCAGATCGACCATCGCCCATGCCGCCTCGGCCGGTCCGGTCTCGCTGGTCCGCCCGGCGGCCGGCAGCAGAGCGCCCGTCAACCGCCGGCGCAGGTCGGTGGCGACGGCACGCGCACCCCGTTCGGCGAGCGCACCGGCCGCCCAGCCGGCGCCCACGGCCAGCGCACTCGCGACGGCGAAGACCGCGAGGCCCCGGGTCTCGTGTGTCACGGCCCTCTCCAACACCCCCTGGGCGAGCCATGCCAGGGCACCCCAGCGGGTGATCGTGACCATCGTCTCCAGTACCTGGAGGCTGCCCGCGAGGCCGAACCAGCGCCGTCCCGGCGCGGCGCACGCGGTGAGCCATGCGTCGTCGTCCCGCCGCTGTGCGGCGGTGCCCGGCCCGCTCGTCCCGTTCCTCGCGTCCCGCGCCTTCCTCTCATTCGTCGTCATGGGGGCGCCGCTCGTCGATGATCCAGGCGAGGCCACCGGCCAGCGCGATGGCGATCATGCCCAGGGTGGTCAGCAGCTGTGAATGAATCTGGCGGTAGCCACCGAACATCCCCTGGCAGACGAAGTAGGCGAGCAGGCCCAGCACGGTCCAGACGATCGCGGCGAGCAGGCGCCGGACGACTCGGACCGGTGCGGGGAGTGGGCTCCGGGTGGTCATGGGCGTGCTCCTGCGGCAAGGGGGCCTTGGGTTGTCGGGGCTTCGTGGCCTTCGGCTCCGGTGGTGAACTTTCCGGCGAAGGCCCGGTGGGCGAACACGTTGTAGGCGAGCACGAGCGGCATGTTCAGCCCGATGCCGACGAGGATGAAGACCATCGTGGAGTGCGGGCCGGCCGCGCTGCCGAGGGTGAGGTCCGGCGGCAGGAGCACCGGGTAACGGGCCACGCCCAGGGCGAGGAACACGGACACCGTCGCGACCACGAGTCCGCCGAGCGGCAGGGTGTCCGCGGCTCGGGAGGTCCGCCTCCACGCGAACCCGACGAGCGCGGTGCCTCCTCCCCCGGCGGCGAACAGCAGCAGGACGGCGAACGCGACGGCACGCCCCGGCGTGCCGAGGTTCAACGGCGCCGCCGTGGAGCCGACCGCGACGAGGACGGCGACCAGCAGCACTCCCGCGACCGCCGTGGCGACCGCGCCGCGTCGTGCCGCCGAATTCCGCAGCCGCCCGGCCGACTTGTGCTTGGTGTAGGCGTAGCCGAGCGCGGTGTACGCGGCCGTGACGGTGAGCCCCGACAGCACGCAGAACCAGCTGAAGGCCCCGAAGGCCGACCCGGTGTAGACGTCACCCCGCAGACGCACGGCCGAGGTCAGCGTCCCGAGGGCGAAGCCCTGCGCGAACGAGGCCAGCAGCGACGCCACGCCGAAGGCGGTGGTCCAGCGGGGAGCCGGGGGCGCCTGGGACGCCATCTCGACGCTCACGCCCCGCACGATGAGAGAGAACAGCATCACGATCATCGGCAGGTAGGCGTGCGGCAGGATCGTGCCGAAGGCCAGGGGGAAACCCGCCCAGAGCGCGACGCCGAGCAGGATGAGCCAGGTCTCGTTGCCGTCCCAGCCCACCGCGACGGACTCCAGCAGGTGGCGCCGGTGTGCGGGGTCGCGTTCGAAGAGGGTGGCCACGCCGATGCCGAGGTCGTAGCCGTCCAGCACCACGTACATCAGGAGACAGACGAGTACAGTCGCCGACCAGAGAGTGGTGGTCATCGGGCCGCCACCTCCCGGGAACCGAGCGGCACGGGCACGAGCGGCACGGGTTCCGGCGGGACGGGCTCCAGCGGTACGCCCTCCTCGGCGAGGCCGGTGTCCGGCAGGTCCTCCGGTGGAGGTTCCTGCCCCGGGTCGTCGCGTTCCGGGCCGATGCGCATGGTGCGGACGATGTAGGCGACGTACGCCACCAGCATGATCAGGTAGAGCGCGGAGAAGCCGACGACCGAGAACAGGACTTCGCCGGGTGCCAGCCGGGACACCGCGTCCGAGGTGCGCAGCTGCCCGAACACGATCCACGGTTGCCGTCCTGCCTCGGCGGTGACCCAGCCGCCGAGGATGGCCAGGATCCCCACCGGCGTGGTCCACAGGACGAACCGGTGGAAGCGGCGCGCGGTCCACAGGCGGTTGCGCAGGCGCAGGACCGTGGCCGCGAACGTGGTGCCGAACATCAGCACGGCCGCCAGGAACATGATGCGGAAGCCCCAGAAGGTCGCGGCCATGTCCGGCCGGTCGGCCGCCGGGGTGAGCTTCAGACCGGGCATGGCCGTCTTGCAGGTGAGGTCCTTGGCGATGTAGCTGCCGAGGCAGGGAATGTCGAGCTCGGCGATGTTCCGCGCGGCCTGCTGGTCCGGTATGGAGAACAGGACGAAGCCGGTGTCACCGTTGTTCCAGTTGCCTTCGATCGCCTCCAGCTTCGAGAGCTGATACGGCAGTTCGTGCCCGGCGACGTTGTCGCCGAGGTAGAGCTGGACGGGCATCAGCAGCGCGGCGATACCGAGCGCGATCGACATCGAGCGGCGGGCGAAGCCCTTCGCGCGTCCCTTGACCAGGTACCAGGCCGAGATGCCGGCGACGAAGAAGCTCGCCGAGATCAGGACGGCGGCCAGCATGTGCGGCCAGCGCCAGACGAACGACGGGTTGAAGATGACGCGCATCCAGTCCGTGGGCTCGAACCGGCCGTGGACGACCTTGAATCCGGCGGGCGTCTGCATCCACGAGTTCGCCGCGATGATCCAGGTGGAGGACAGGACGGTACCCACCGACACCATCACGGTGGACATGAACATCGTGCCCTTGCGCACCCGGCCGTCCCCGTAGAGCAGGACGCCGATGAAGCCGGCCTCGACGAAGAAGGCGGTCACGACCTCCATGCCGATGATCGGCCCGATGATCGGGCCCGTCCGTGCGCCGTACACACCCCAGTTGAGCCCCATCTCGAAGGTGATGACGGCGCCGGCGACCACGCCGATCGCGAAGCCGACGGCGAAGACACGCCGCCAGAACCGGAACATCTGCAGGTAGACCGCCCTGCCGGTACGCCAGTACAGCCCGTAGACGACCGACAGGAAGATCGAGAGTCCGACGGTGATCGCCGGGAAGGTCATGTGGAACAGGACGGTGATGGCGAACTGCCATCGCGACAAGTCGAGGAGACTCATCAGGTGCTCCCTATCTGGGGCGAGTTCAGACCTCGACGACCGAAGTGGCGGGCGGCGCGGCCTTGTTGAAGCGCGGCAGGGCGGCGGCAGCGACGGCGAGCAGGGCGACGATGCCCATCTGCACGTACTCGACACCGGCGAAGGCGTGGACGACGCTGTGCGGCGCCAGGACCAGGTAGAGGGTGCCGAGGGTGGCCACGCCGAGGGCGAGGCCGCTCTGCTGCAGGGTGATCAGTACGCCGCTGCCGATGCCCGCCAGGTGCGTGGGGACGTCGGCGAGGACGCTGCGGAACAGGCCGGCGAACAGCATCGACTGCCCGGCGCCGACCAGGGCGAGCGGCAGGGCCATCGCCCACAGGCTGACGTGGGGCCAGTTCTCGAGCAGGATCGTCACCAGGGAGACCAGTCCGGCGAGTTGGACGACGGCGCCGGCCGACAGGGCCGCCCTGCCGAACCGGGTGATCAGGCGGGGCGCGACCAGTGACCCGGCGAAGAAGAACAGGGCCATCGGCAGGATCGCCAGGCCGCTGTGCAGGGCGTCGACGTGCAGGCCGTTCTGGACGGTGAGGGCGAAGACGAACATGAACGCGCCGAAGCCGATGCTGAAGGCGAACACCATGACCAGGCCACGGGACATCGACGGCAGGCGCAGCAGGGACGGCGGCAGCAGCGGGACCTCGCCGCGCCGCTCGGTGCGCCTCTCCACGACGTAGGTGGCGACGCCGAGGACGACCGCGACGGCGAGCATCAGCCAGGTCCACCAGGGCCAGCCAAGGGAGTGGCCCTCGGTCAACGGGACCAGCAGGGCGGTCAGGGTGGCGGCGAACAGCACGGTGCCGGGCAGGTCGATGCCGACCGGGTGGTGCGAGCGGGTGTCCGGCACGATCCGTGCCGCCACCAGCAGCACGACGACGCCGATGGGCACGTTGACCAGGAAGATCGGCCGCCAGGAGGTGCCGGCCACATCAGCGCTGACCAGCAGGCCGCCCACCAGCTGCCCGACCACGGCGGCTATGCCGGAGGTCGCCCCGTACAGGGCCACGGCCCGGGACTTGCGCTCTCCTTCCAGCACGTGGTGGAAGGTCGCCAGCACCTGTGGGATGAGGAGGGCGGCGGTGGCGCCCTGGACGATGCGGGCCGCGATCAGCGCACCCACCGTCGGGGCTACGCCGCAGGCCAGCGAGGCCAGCACGAAGCCGACGAGCGCGCCGAGAAAGATCCGGCGGCGGCCGAACCGGTCGCCGAGCCGGCCGCCGAGGACGAGCAGGGTCGCGTACGCGACGCCGTACCCGGCGATGACCAGCTCCAGCGACGACGCCGAGGCGTGCAGCGAGGCGTCGATGCTGGGCAGGGCCACGTTGGTGATGAAGAAGTCCATGATCGGCAGGAAGGCGCCGGCCAGCAGGATGAACACCCCGACCGGGTGCAGCCCGCCCGCGCGGGCCGTGGCATGGGGCGAGAGCGTCGGCGCGCCCGCATGCCGGGAGGAGGTGGTTGTCGTCATGACAGCTCCCAGGAGACGGATGTTATGACCTCATAACTATGAAGCCATAAGCAGTATGCGCCCATAACTACTTCCGGGCAAGCCCGTACCCTGGAGCCGTGACGGAGGAGCGAGCAGAACCGACGAGCCCGACGATCGCACCGGACGACGGCCGGCGGTGGGCCGAGCTGGCCGACCTCGTGCTGATCATCAGCCGGGAGATCCAGTTCCGCGGATACAGCGACGAGCGGGCCGTCCCCCTGTCCCCGTCCGAGGGCATGGTGATGCGCTACCTGCACCGCGAGCCCGCCGCCCCGCCCAGCCGCATCGCCGAGGCGACCGGGCTGCAGCGCACCAACCTCTCCACCGTCCTCGGCGGACTGGAGCGCAAGGGTCTCATCGAGCGCCGCGCCGACCCGGGCGACGGCCGCGGGGTGACCGTCCACACCACCGAACGCGGACGCATCAACTACGCCCTGGTGCGCCGGGAATGGGCCGCCGCCGTCTCCGCGGCCGCCGACCACGACACCGAACACCTCGACGCGGCCCTGACCCTGCTCGCCGCCGTGGAGGCCGGCCTGGCGAGGACGCGCCCACGCACTCGCGCCACGCGTCCGCCGTCGGGTGCCTGACCTGCCGACGGCAGACGTCTGACCTGCCGACGGCAGCGGTCACCAGCGAAACGGCCAACGAACCGGACCACGCCATCAGGTCGGACGGCACGTATTGACTTGCACCTCGGGCTGAAGCCCGAGGATTCTGGCCTTCTCGATCGTTGCTGTGCCGCTACGCGGCACGGGGTTCGGTCGGGAATCCGTGGCTTCCTGTTTCTTCGCGCTGTGCCAGAACGAGTTCTGGTCTTACCGGCGCTCCGCAGGCCGATACCGCCAGTCCGGCGGCCGTCTTCACGTTGATCGCGGCGTTGATGTCCCGGTCGTGGACGGTGCCGCAGGCGGCTCGACCAGGACGGGTCCGCCGCCCTGCCGCAGCCGCTCGACCTGGCCGGTCATGGTCCGGGCCACTTCGAGGACGTCGTTGCCGTCGACGTGCTCGTAGCCGATGCCGTATCCGGCGGCGCGGGCGGAGAGCGGGGCGCGGTGCTGGTCGGCGGCGGGCGAGAACTCGGAGTAGTGGTTGTTCTCGCAGAGGAAGACGACCGGCAGGTCCCATACGGCGGCCAGGTTGACGGCCTCGTGGAACATGCCCTGGGCGACCGCCCCGTCGCCGAAGAACGCCACCACCACGTCACCGGCGGCGCGCAGCTTGGCCGCGGTCGCCACGCCTGCGGCGATGTGCAGTCCGGCGCCGACGATGCCGTTGGCGCCGTAGATGCCGAGGCCCGGGTCGGCGATGTGCATGGAGCCGCCGCGGCCGTGGCAGGTGCCCGCTTCCTTGCCCATCAGTTCGGCCATCATCGACGCGGTGTCCAGGCCCTTGGCGAGGACATGGCCGTGGCCGCGGTGGGTGGAGGCGATGCCGTCCCGGGCGCCGAGCGGCCAGCAGGCACCGACGGCACTGGCCTCCTGACCGATCGACAGGTGCAGGAAGCCGGGGATCTCGGTCGCCTTGTAGAGCTCGGACGCCCGCTCCTCGAAGCGCCGGATGCGGCGCATACGGCGGTACATTTCCAGGAGTTGCTCCGCGTCGACGAAGCCGGTGCCGGTGCCGGTGCCGGTGTACTGCGGTGCCTGAGTCATGAGCGTCCTCGCTACGCTCGCGCGGCCGGCGTGCCGCCTGCGTCCGTCTTTTTAATGTACCGTTTGGTCTAGCAAACTTCGTGACGTCAGCGGGGAGAGAAGCCATGCCACGACCGCCGGGCCACGGGCCGGATTTCGAGGTCAGGCGCCAGAAGATCATCGACACGGCCGCCGAGCTGTTCGCCCGCCAGGGCTACGCGGCGACCTCCGTCAACGACCTGGGCCGCGCGGTCGGGCTCGCCAAGGGAGCGCTGTACTACTACATCGGCTCCAAGGAGAACCTGCTGATCGAGATCCAGTCCCGGGTGATGGCGCCGCTGCTCGCCCGGGCCCGGCAGATCGCGGGCCTGGACGAGGAGCCGCTGCTGCGGCTGCGCCTGCTGTCGGAGTCGCTGCTGACGATCATCTACCGCCGGCTCGACCACATCTGGGTCTACGAACACGACTACCGCAGCCTCACCGGCGACTACCTGCAGACCCTGCTGCGCCAGCGCTCCGACTTCGAGCAGCTGGTCACGGGCCTGCTCACGGAGGCCATCGAGGAGGGCACCTTCCGCCCGGTGCACCCGCGCCTGGCCACCCTGCAGTTCCTCAACCTGCACAACCACACCTACCAGTGGGTCAAGCCGGAGGGCCGCTGGAGCGCCGCGGACCTGTCGCGGGAGTACTGCTCGACCCTGTTCCGCGGGTTCGCGGCCCCCGGCGCGGCCCTGCCGGACGTCGAGGAGCAGGCCGCGCGGTTCAAGCGCGACCGGACCGACCTGCCGCTCGACCCCGAGGCGGTCTGGGAACCGGCCTCGCTGGCGAGCTGACGCGGCTGACGAAGGAGGGCCCGCGGTGCACTGCGGGCCCTCACCCGCGTCACGCCTCCCGTACCAGCGCCCGGGCGATGACATTGCGCTGGAAGGGCCCGGTCAGCCGGTGCGGTAGAGGGCGGTGAGCAGTTCGATCACGGCCTGGGTGGCGGGGTGGGCGTCGCCGCGCCACCAGGCCAGGCGTACGGCGATGGGCTCGGCGTCGCGGACCGGTCGGTAGACGATCCCGGGGCGCGGGTACTGGTGGGCGGTGGACTCCGCGGTCACGCCGACGCCCCGGCCCGTGGAGATCTCGGTGAGCCAGTCGTCGATGTCGTGGGTCTCCTCGGTCTCGGGGCGGGCGTCCGGCGGCCACAGTGCGGCGGTCGTGGTGCCGGTACGCCGGTCGATGAGCAGGATGCGTCCGGCGAGGTCGGCGAGCCGGACGGAGCGGCGCCCGGCCAGCGGGTCGTCGGCGGCCAGCGCGCACAGCCGTCGCTCCAGCCCGACGAGGGCGGAGTCGAAGCGCCGGTCGTCCAAGGGCCTGCGCACCACCGCGAGATCGCAGGCGCCCTCCGCGAGACCGGCGGTGGCGGAGTTGACGCGGACCAGGTGCAGGTCGGTGTCGGGACGGGCCTGCGCCCAGCGGCGCTGGAAGGCGGGGGTGTGGCGGCCGAGCGCCGACCAGGCGTAGCCGATCCGCAGCCGGGTGTGCCCCGAGGTCGCCTCACGCACCAGGTCGTCGACCTCGCCGAGCACTCGCCGGGCCTGCGCCACCGCCCGCAGGCCGGTCGCGGTCGGCGTCACCTCGCGGGAGGTGCGGCGCAACAGCCGTACGCCCAGCGCCCGTTCGAGCGAGGCCAGCGCGCGGGACACGGCCGCCTGGGAGACGCCGAGCGCGATGGCCGCGTCGGTGAAGCTGCCCTCGTCGACGATCGCGACGAGACAGCGCAACTGGCGAAGCTCCACATCCATGCGTCCAGCGTATAGATCCGTGAACAGGCGCATTTTGCGTATGTGCCGTACGGCCGCACGATCGGCGCATGCGACCCGCATCCGCCTCAGCGACCGCGCCCATGAGCGCCACCGTCCCGGAGCCCGTACGTGGCCGGCTCGCCGGCGTCGCCACGATGGTCGGCAGCGGTCTGTCCAATCAGACCGGCGCCGCGATCGGCTCCCTCGCCTTCCCGGTGCTCGGGCCTCTCGGTGTCGTCGCGGTGCGCCAGTACGTCGCCGCGCTCGTCCTGCTGGCCGTCGGACGGCCGCGGCTGCGGGCCTTCACCTGGCGGCAGTGGTGGCCGGTGCTGTTGCTCGCCGTGGTGTTCGGGACGATGAACCTGTCCCTGTACAGCGCCATCGACCGGATCGGCCTGGGCCTCGCGGTGACCCTGGAGTTCCTCGGCCCGCTCACCGTCGCCCTGGCCGCGACGCGCCGCCGCGTGGACCTGTGCTGTGCGCTGGTCGCCGTGGCGGGGGTGGTCACGCTGATGCGTCCGCGGCAGTCGGCCGACTACCTCGGGATGGGCCTTGGGCTGCTCGCCGCCGCCTGCTGGGCGTCGTACATCCTTCTCAGCCGCACGGTGGGTCGCCGGGTCTCCGGCGCCCAGGGGTCGGCCGCGGCCGCCTGCGTGTCCGCCCTGTTGTTCCTGCCGGTCGGGGTCGTGCTCGTACTGCGGCAGCCGCCGGCCCCGGAGGCCGTCGGGTACGCGGTCGCTGCCGGTGTGCTGTCCTCGGCGGTGCCGTACCTCGCGGATCTGTTCACCCTGCGCCATGTGCCGGCCCAGGCCTTCGGGCTGTTCATGAGCGTCAACCCGGTTCTCGCCGCAGTCGTGGGGTGGCTCGCGCTCGGCCAGCAGCTGGGGTGGGCCGAGTGGGCGGGCATCGGCGGGATCGTCGCCGCGAACACGCTGAGCGTCGCGCGTGTAAAGCGCAGGTGACGAAACCGTTGACGGAAGCATGGCCCCCGCTTATCTTCTGATCGAATTTACGAACGCCGTTCGAAATTACGGACAGGGACGGTCCCGCATGCCGAAGATGTCAGAGCAGCCCCCCGCCATACGCCACAGATCCCTGATCCTGTGCGTGCTCGCCGTCCTGATCGCCATGGTGTCGGCGACGACCCCGGCCGCCGCCGCCGAGGGCCGCCCGTACACCAACGCGATCAAGTCGACCAAGGGCGCCGACCCCTGGCTCGAGTACTACAACGGCAACTACTACCTGGTCACCACGTCCTTCACCGGCGTGCTGACCATGCGGAAGTCGCCGACCCTCGCCGGACTCTCCACCGCCCCCAGCGTGCAGGTCTTCAGCGACACCACCGCCACCCGCAACACCAACATCTGGGCGCCCGAGCTGCACTTCCTCGACGGCCGCTGGTACCTGTACTACTCGGCGGGGCAGAGCGGTGTCGCCTGCTGCGACTCCCAGCGCACTCATGTGCTGGAGAGCGCGGGCACCGACCCGATGGGCCCGTACACCTACAAGAACCAGCTCAGCGGCTCCAACCTCACCCCCGGCGGCTGGCTCATCGACGCCACCGTCCTGAAGGCGAACAACAGCCTGTACATGATCGGCAGCGGCTTCATCAACGGCAGCACGCAGAGCCTGGTCATCGCGCCGATGAGCAACCCGTACACGCTGGCCAGCAGCACCTTCAGGATCATCTCCAGCCCCACCGCGAGCTGGGAGACCTCGGGCGGCGCGGTCAACAAGGGACCGGAACCGCTGTACCACGACGGCCGCACCTTCCTCACCTTCTCCGCCAGTTCCTGCCAGACCGCGGACTACAAGCTGGGGCAGCTGGAACTGACCGGCACCGACCCGCTGAACCCCGCCTCGTGGACGAAGAAGTCCACGCCGGTCTTCCAGCGCAATGACGCGGCGAGTGTCTACGGCCCCGGCCACAACGGCTTCTTCAGCTCGCCGGACGGCACCGAGAACTGGATCGTCTACCACGCCAACGACACCGCGAACGGCGGCTGCGGCAACGGCCGTACGACGCGGGCGCAGAAGTTCACCTGGAACGCGGACGGCACGCCGAACTTCGGCACCCCGGTGGCGCTCGGCACGACGCTGCCCGGCCCCGCGGGCGAGACGGCGGCGACCCCGACCGCGTACACCCTGGTGAACCGCAACAGCGGCAAGTGCCTGGACGTCGAGGGCGGCAACGCCGCGGACGGCACCAACATCTTCCAGTGGAGCTGCACCGGCGGCGCCAACCAGAAGTGGCGCGTCGAGGACCTCGGCAACGACACCAGTCGACTGGTCAACGTCGCCACCGGCAAGGTCATGGACACCGCGGGCTGCGCGACGGCCGACGGCACGGACATCGCCCAGTGGTCCTGGCTGAACAACAACTGCCAGAAGTTCCGTCTGGTCTACACGGCCACCGGGGACTACGTGCGGATCGTGAACGAGAACAGCGGCAAGGTCGCCGACGTCGCGAACTGCTCCACCGTGAACGGGGCCGACGTACGGCTGTGGACGTGGCTGAACAACACCTGCCAGCAGTGGCGGATCGTGCCCACGACCTGACGCCCTCCCCTCCCTGCTTCTCCCCTCCCTCCCCCTCCCCGCACTCCGTGATCTGGAGAACCCCCTTGAGACGCAACACCGTACGGCTGCTCATGGCCGTCCTCTTCGCCCTGGTGGGCTGCCTGGCCGGGCCCGGCACCATCGCCCACGCGGCCGTGCCCGACTCCCCCGCCGTGACGTACACCAACCCGATCGCCGAACAGCGCGCCGACCCGCACATCTTCAAGCACACCGACGGCTACTACTACTTCACCGCCACCGTGCCCGCGTACGACCGCATCGTGCTGCGCCGGGCGACCACCATCCAGGGCCTGAAGACCGCGCCCGAGACGACGATCTGGACCAAGCACGCCAGCGGCGTGATGGGCGCCAACATCTGGGCGCCGGAGATCCACTACATCGACGGCAAGTGGTACGTGTACTTCGCCGCCGGCTCCACCAGTGACAAGTGGGCGATCCGGATGTACGTCCTGGAGGGCACCGGAGCCAACCCGCTCACCGCGACCTGGGCCGAGAAGGGCCAGATCAAGACGACGTGGGAGAGCTTCTCCCTCGACGCCACCACCTTCGTCGTGGGCGGCGTCCGCTACCTCTCCTGGGCCCAGCGCAACCCGGCCGAGGACAACAACACCAGCCTGTTCATCGCGAAGATGGCCAACCCCTGGACGATCACCGGCACCGCGGCCGAGATATCCCAGCCGACGCTGTCCTGGGAGACGATCGGCTTCAAGGTCAACGAAGGCCCCGCGGTGATCCAGCGGGGCGGCAAGGTCTTCATGACCTACTCGGCCAGCGCGACCGACGCGAACTACTGCCTCGGCATGCTGACCGCCTCCGCGACGGCCGACCTGACCAACCCGGCGTCCTGGGCCAAGGGTTCCCAGCCGGTGTTCAAGTCGAGTGACGCGACCTCGCAATACGGCCCTGGCCACAACTCCTTCACCGTCTCCGAGGACGGCAAGTCCGACATCCTCGTCTACCACGACCGCAGCTACAAGGACATCACCGGCGACCCGCTGAACGACCCCAACCGCCGTACCCGCGTCCAGAAGGTGTACTGGAAGGCCGACGGCACCCCCGACTTCGGCATCCCGGTGGCCGACGGAGTCACCCCGCAGCGCTTCTCGTCGTACAACTTCGCGGACCGCTTCATCCGCCACTTCGACTACCGGGCCCGGATCGACGCCAACGTCAGCCCGCTCGCGGACTCCCAGTTCCGCGTGGTCACCGGCCTGACCGGCAGCGGCACCGTGTCACTGGAGTCGGCCAACTTCCCCGGCTACTACCTGCGGAGCAACGCGAGCTTCGAGGTCCGGCTGGAGAAGAACGACGGCTCGGCCCAGTTCGCCTCCGACGCCACCTTCTACAAGCGCGCGGGCCTGTCCGACTCGGCGGGCGTCTCCTACGAGTCGTACGCCTCCGCGGGCCGCTACATCCGTCACTACACCTACCTGCTGTACGTGCAGACGCCCAGCACGGCCACCGACCGGGCGGACGCCACGTTCTACGGCCAGTGAGTCACACCCGGTGAGTGGGCGCGGGCCGGTGTCCCCGGCCCGCCCCCGGGGCACCCGGTGGCACATGAGGATCCTGCTGACCGGGTGGTTCAGCTTCCGGGACGGGGAGGCGACCGCCGGAGACGTGCTCGCGCTGCGGCGCGTCGAGGATGTGCTGGGACAGGCGGAGATCCCGTACGACGTCGTGTGGAGCCCGGGATTCCGGCCCGGGGCCCTGCACCTTGCCGGGGTCCGGCCCGAGGAGTACTCCCACCTGGTGTTCGTGTGCGGGCCCCTGCACGGGCCGCAGGTCGAGGACTTGCACCGGCGGTTCGCGCACTGTGTGCGGATCGCCGTCGGGACGTCCGTCGTCGACCCCGGCGCGCCCGCCACCACCGGCTTCCATCGCGTGCTGGCGCGGGACGCCCCGGGCGCGGAGCCGGTGCGGGACCTGTCGACCCGCGCCTCCGCGGCCTCGGTCCCGCCGGTGGCCGGGGTGATCCTCACGCAGCACGAGTACGGGCCCCGGCGGCGGCACGGGCAGGTCGCCGACGAGGTGACCCGCTGGCCGGCGGGCCGGGACTGCGCCCGGCTGGAACTGGAGACCCGGCTCGACGCGCACGACTGGCGGCTGAGCGCCACGCCGGCGCAGCTGGAGTCCGTGCTCGGCCGGCTGGACCTCGTCGTCACGGACCGGCTGCACGGGCTGGTGCTGGCGCTGCGGGCCGGCATCCCCGCCCTGGCCGTCGACCCGGTCACGGGCGGCGCGAAGGTGACCGCGCAGGCCCGTGCCTGCGGCTGGCCCGCGCCGGTGGCCGCCGACCACCTCGACGCCGACCTGCTCGACCACTGGTGGCAGTGGTGTCTGAGCACCGGCCGGGAGGCCGCCCGGCGGATCCGCGCCGACTTCCTGGCGGGCGCGGAACCCGACGGCGCGGACGCCCTGCCGGACGCCCTGGAGCGGCGTCTCACCGGTTAGTCCGCGCAACGGCCGGGGACCCGGAGAGGGACTTCCGGCCCCACGAGGAGTGACCGTGACCACTAGCCGACTCCCCGACCACGAGCAGCGCATCCTCGACGAGATGGAACGCGCGCTACGCCGCGACCGCCGCCTCGAGCGCCGCATGCGCACACTGCGGCCGCGCCGGCCGTCCGTCCTGTCCCGGCTGGCGCACTGGCGGCCGCCCACCTTGATCGTCGCACTCCTGGTCGGCGTGTCGACCGGGCTCATGGTGACCGGCATCCGCACCTCCGACCCCGGCGTGATCTGGGCCTTCGCCGCCGTATGGCCCCCCACGCTGTACTCGGTGTTCCGCCTGCTGTGCCGGTGGACCGATGGCTGAGGCGTTTGTGGCCGGGGGCCACGGGGCCCCGGCCGCCAGGAGGTGATCGTCATGCCCGAGCCAGGAGGCAAGAAGTACGACACCCGGCGGGCGCGGCTGCGCAAGGAGGCGGAACGGTCGGGTGTCTCCGACCAGGATGCCAACGCGGCCGCCAACGAGGCCCTGCAGCAGGATCCGGAGTGGCAGAGCCGGGGCCCGCGCACCGAACGCGGACGGGGCCCGAAGGGCGAGCGCCCGGAGAACGAGTGACCGAAGAGCGAGTGACCCGGCCGGCCGATCAGGGCGGCCGGGTCCAGCCGTGTCTCCGGCTCCGGTTCAGCCCGTGTAGCTGCGGGCGGTCGAGTTCCGCTGGGCGTGCTCCAGCATGCGCAGCCGTGACTCGACCGCCGCCGGCAGCACCCGGCGCTCGCGCAGCACCCACGGGAGTGCGGCCGTCGCCTCGGCGAAGGCGCGCAGGGACGCCCGGTCGCGGGGGACCGTGCGGGCCAGGTGGACGGTACGGCGCAGTGCGGGCCCGACCGGGCGGCGCAGCCAGGTGAACCACAGCGTGTTGCGGATGCCGTGCGTCCGCCGGAGCGTGGAATCCCTTGCCACCGAGGGCTGGTGATGGACCGTCAGGTCCTCCGCGTACGTCAGCCACCAGCCGTCCGCCGCCAGATCCGCGGCGAGCAGTTCCTCCTCGCCGCCCAGCCACAGCCGCGGATGGAAGCCGCCCGCGGCCCGGAAGGCGTCGGCGCGCAGCACGGTGGCCGCGGCCAGGAAGGAGCCCAGCGCCGGGCCGGGCAGCCACTCGGGGCCGGGCACGGGTGAGTTGCGCAGTTCCTCGGTGATCGGGTCGTCGGTGCCGTCGGGTTCGACGACGATACGGGCCGTGACGGAGGCGAGCGCCGGGTGCCGGTCGAGGAGGTCGGCGGCGCCGGACAGCGCCCCGGGCGCCCACCAGGAGTCGTCGTCGCAGAAGGCCACGTACGGCGTACGGACCTGGCGCACGGCCAGGTTGCGGCCGACGGCGCCCAGGTTGCGGCCGGGGCGCAGCAGCCGTACGTCCGGGTGGTGCCGGGCGACGGCGGGGGCGGTGCCGTCCGTGGAGGCGTTGTCGGTGACGATCACGGCGGGCCGCTCGGGCAGCCGGGCGAGCCGGTCGAGGGTGCGCAGGAGTTCGGGGCGCCGGTTGTGGGTGATGACCACGACGGTGGTGCGGGGGTCGGTCATGCGGGGACTCCTGGGGCGCGGTCCAGCAGGCGGGCGGCGCGCTCGACGTCCGGCGGCAGGGCCTTGCGGGCGTGCAGTGCGGTGGGCAGGCGGACGAGCGCCTCGCGCAGGGCGCGCAGAGCCTGGCCGTCATGGCGGGCGGCGGCGGCCAGGTCCCGGGTGCGGGCCAGCGCGTACGGCAGGGGGCGGCGCAGCCAGGCGGTGAGGAGCGCGTTGCGGCGCATGACGGCCCGGCGGTGGGTGCGGGGGGCCGGATCCGGGTGGTGGTGGGCGATCAGGTCCGGGCAGTGGGTGACGCCCCAGCCGCGGGCGGCGAGGTCATAAGCGAGGAGGGTCTCCTCGCCGCCCAAGAACAGCAGTTGGTGGTAGCCGCCCGCCTCCAGGTAGGCGCTTCGCCGGGCGACGGCGGCGCAGCCGAGGAAGCCCAGGACCTGGGGGCCGGGGAGGTCGGTGGCAGTGCCGAGCGGGGAGTCGGCGAGCACGTCGTTGAGCGGGTCGGGGGCCCCGTCGGGGCCGACGAGGGTACGGGCGGCGAGCAGCCCGAGCCTCGGGTACGCGTCGAACAGGCGGGCCGCCCGGTCCAGCGCGCCCGGCGCCCACCAGGAGTCGTCGTCGCTGAACGCCACGTACGGGGTGTCGAGGGCGCGCACCCCGTGGTTGCGGGCGAGGGCGCCGCGGTTGAACGGCAGGGCCAGCACGCGGACCTGCGGGAAGTCGCGGGCAACCATGGTGCGGGTGTCGTCGGTGGAGGCGTTGTCCACCACGAGGACAGGGGGGCGTTCGGGGAGGGCGCAGAGTCGACTGAGGGTCTCGGCGAGGCTGCCGGAGCGATTTCGGGTGGCGATGACGATGCCGACGGGTGCCTGAGTCATGGTGGAGGGATGCCTCGCAGTTCGCGCAGGGCGGCCAGTACGTCGTCGGGGCGGATGCGCAGCAGGGCCGGGTCGGTGCGGCGCCCGTGCGGGTCGCCGTCCGGGCCCGGATGCCACAGGACCTGGTGACGCGGGTGCGCGGGCGGGCCCCAACGGCTCGGCGGGACCGGGCCGAAGAGGGTGACGGAGGGGGTGCCGTGGGCGACCGCGAGATGCGCGATGCCGGTGTCGCCGCTGACCACGGCGCGGGCATCGGCGACCAGCGCGGAGAGCCGGTCGAAGGGGAGGCCGCCGCCGAAGACGTCCGTGTCGGGCAGGTCGGCGCGCTTGGCGAGGTCGGCCACCAGATCGCCCTCGTCCGCTCCCCCGGTCACCACGACCCGCTGCCCGCGCTCACGCAGCGCCTCGGCGACCGTGGCGTAGTCCTCCGTCGGCCAGCAACGCGAGGGTGCGCCCGCCCCGGGGTGCAGGACGACGGCGCCGGGGGCCGGGGACGGTCCGGGCGGACGCGGCAGCCGCAGGTCGGCCGGGTCGGCGTCGATGCCGTACGACCGCAGGAGCCGGCACCAGCGGGCCCGTTCGTGTTCCTCCGGGAACCACTGCGGGCCGTCGACCTCGGGGGTCTCGGGGTGCGCGAAGGCCAGCAGCTCCAGCGGGCGCAGCCGCATCAGCAGACGGTGACTGGGCGGGCCGTTGCCGTGCAGGTCGACCGCGATGTCGGGGGGCGGGCCGGTCCAGTCGATGCGGTGGGGGACGGCCCGTCCGGGTGCCGACGCGGGCAGCAGCCGGTCGACCGCGCCCGTGGCCGCCACGACCGGTCCGAGCTCGGCGGGCGCGGCCAGCACGAGTTCATGCCCGGGATGGGCGCGGCGCAGGGCGCGGAGCGCGGGCACACCGGCGAGGAGGTCACCGAGGCCGAGGGCGCGCAGGACGAGGAGGCGGGGGCGGCGTCGGGTGCGCTGGGGGGTCATGGGGCACCTCCGGTGGCAGGGGAGGCACACCTCGCCGGCCGCCGGCCGGCCGTCATCGGGGCACGCCCGCCGCTCGGGCCATCAGGATCGTCGAGGAGCGGCCGTCGAGGTAGGGCAGCAGGACCGCCTGGCCGCCCCACTCCTCCAGCAGCGTGGCTTCGGGCAGGTCGGCGCCGGCGTAGTCGCCGCCCTTGACCCAGACCTGCGGGCGGAGTTCGCCGAGGAGACGTTCGGGCGTGTCCTCGTCGAACACGGCGACGGCGTCGACGCAGGCGAGGGCGCTGAGCACGCGGACGCGGTCGGCGAGCGGGGTGACCGGGCGGCCCTCGCCCTTGCGCCGCCGCACCGACGCGTCCGAGTTGACGCAGACGACCAGGCAGTCGCCGAGGCGCCGGGCGGCCTGGAGCAGTCCGACGTGCCCGGCGTGCAGCAGGTCGAAGCAGCCGCCCGCGGCGACGACGGTGCCGTGCGCCGCGCGGACACGGGCGGCCAGGGCGAACGGATCGCCCGGGTCGCCGTCGGTGGCCGGAGCGTCCGCCTCCTCGCACGCGAGGGCGGCCGCACCGCCCGCGCCGACGAAGTCGCTCGCGGCGGCCACCGCGCCCTCGACCGCCTCGCCGACGAGCGCGCCGTCCGCGAGCAGCCCGGCCGCCGTCGCCGCGAACCGGTCGCCCGCGCCGCACGGGTCGCCGACGTGCACGGTGGGCACCGGGACGAGCAGCGGGTGCTCCCCGTACGACAGCAGGGCACCGCGCGCGCCCAGGGTCACCGCGACGGCGGCGACCCGCCAGTGCCGGACGAGTGCGGCGGCGCCACGGGCGGCACCACGCAGGTCGCCGTCCGTCGCGCCCCGCTCCCCGGACAGCGCGTACGCCTCCTTCTCCGACGGCGAGACCAGCCGGGTGCCCGGCACCGGCGGTCCGCCGCACGGGTGCGGATCCCAGACCAGGGGCGGGCGTTCGGCCAGGACGTCGCGCAGACAGTCGGCGGCACCGCGGCCGTAGTCGGAGACCAGAACGGACGGTGCCCGGCGGATCGCCCGACGCGCCTCCTCGGTGGCCTCCCGCACCTGGCCGTCGCCCCGGTCCAGGCGGACCACGGGACTGCCCTGCGCGAGGACACGGGTCTTCTCGGACAGCGGGCCGGTCAGCGGGAGCGGGATCAGTGTCAGCCACGGTCCGAGCAGTCGCCGCAGCTCCCGACTGGCGGGGTCGTCGCCGAGCCCGGTGACGAGGGTGACGTCATGGCCGTCGCGGGCGGCGAGGTAGGCCGCGAGGGCGGCGCCGCCCGGCCGTACGCGCTGCCCGCAGTCGGCGACGACCGGAACGGGCGCGTCGGGTGCGAGCCGCTCGGCGTGACCGGTGAGGTCCCGGTCGAGCAGCGCGTCGCCGACCACCAGGAGCGGGGCCCGGCGGCGCACGCCGCCCGTCGCGCCCTCTCCCGGAGCAAGAGCCGTACCGTCCCGTGACGCGTCCGCCGCGCCCTCGTCCCATCCGCCCGTCATGCCGCCCTCCGTTCCACCGCCGCGTCGAACGCCGCGCAGACCATGTGGACGGCGACCAGATGGAGTTCCTGGACGGTCGCGGCGGTACCGGCGCTCACGCACAGGGATTCGTCGCTGCCCGCCATGAGGGGGTTGGGCGCGGGTCCGGTGAGGGCCCACACGCGCAGGCCCGCCGAGCGTGCCGCGTCGGCGGCGGACAGCAGGTTGGCGCTCGCGCCGCTGGTGGACAGCAGCATCAGGACGTCGCCGGGACGGCCGTGGGCGCGGACCTGGCGGGCGAACACCTCGTCGACGCCGTAGTCGTTGGCGATGGCGGTCGTGCTGGAGGTGTCGGCGTGCAACGCGATCGCGGAGAAGGCGGGCCGGTCGTCACGGTAGCGACCCACGAGTTCGGCGGTCAGGTGCTGCGCCTGCGCCGCACTGCCACCGTTGCCCGCGGCCAGCAGCCTGCCGCCCCCGGTGAGGACTGCGGCCAGGCGCTCACCCCAGCGCTCGATGATGTCGGCCGAGGCGCGGAACGCGCCCAGCGCGTCCTGGAGTTCGTCGCAGTGTGCGACGGCGGGCGGGTGCAGGGTCATCAGGCCACCTCCTTCGGCCGGGCGTGTCCGACCGCCACCTGGCGGTAGACCTGTTCGACACCGTCGGCGACCCGGTGCCAGGTGTAGCGGGCGAGGACCCGGGCACGCCCGGCGGTGCCGTACCGACTGCGGGTGCCGTCCTCGGCGAGGAGGTCGCGTACGGCGGCGGCGATCGCGCCGGGGTCGCCGGGCGGCACCAGCCGACCGGTGCCGCCGTCGGAGACGGTGTCCCGGTGGCCGCCGACGTCGGTGGCCACGACGGGGACGGCACACGCCATCGCCTCCAACGGCACGATGCCGAACGGCTCGTACGTCGGCGTGCCCAGGACGAGGTCCGCACTGCGCATCAGGGCGGGCATGTCGGCCGGGTCGACCGCGCCGAGCAGCCGCACCCGGTCGGCCACGCCGGCGCGCTGCGCGATCCGCTGGAGCCGTTCCGCCTCGGGGTCGGCGTCCAGCAGGCCGGGCGCGGGCCCGCCCGCGATCAGGAGTTCGGTGTCGGGGATCCGAGTGAGGGCCTCGATCGCCTGGTCGTAGCCCTTACGGCGGACCAGCCGGCCACAGGACAGCAGCCGGTGCCGCTGCCGCCGGACGGGGGCGGGGGCGGTGCCCGGGTCGACGCCGGGGCGGAAGTGCCCGACGTCCACTCCGCAGGGCACCACGGACACCCGTCGCGGTGACACACCCAGGTCGGCCAGTTCGAGCACCTCGTCGGTGCAGGTCGCCAGGACCCGGTCGCAGCCCCGGCCGATCTGCCGCTCGATACCCACCCGCTCGGCCGGACTGGTGTCCTCGTGGCCCTGATGACGCCGCTTGACCGTGCCCAGAGCATGAAACGTCTGCACCACCGGAATACCGCGGGGCCGGGCACCGATCCGGGCGGCCATGCCGGACATCCAGAAATGGGCATGCACCACCTCGGGCCGCTCACGTTCCCAGACCCGCGCGAGGTAGGCGCCGAACGCCGGCATGTGCGGGAACAGGTCGTCCTTGGGCACGGCCTCGGGCGGCCCGGCCGGCACATGCTCGACCACCGCACCCCCGGGCAGCCCCACCCGGTCCGGCAGACGCGTGCCATCGCGGCGGGTGTAGACCGTCACGTCATGCCCACGCCGGGCCAACTCCTCCGAGAGGCGGGCCACATACACGTTCTGGCCACCGGCATCGACACCACCCAACGCGGCCAGCGGACTGGCATGCTCGGACACCATGGCAATCCTCATCAGGCCACCACCTCCTTCAACAACCGCTCCCAGTCATCCAGGAAACGCGACAACCCGTACCGGGCCAGCACCGCCGCCCGCGCCCCCTCACCCACCGAACGGGCAGCCAACGGATCAGCCAGAAAACCCCGCACCGCCTCATGCAGCACCTCAACCCGGTTGGACACCACCCCCGCCCCCGCAGGCACCGCCTCCACCACCTCCGTCGTCGCCAACGCCACCACCGGCATCCCCAGATGCATCGCCTCCAGCAACGACAACCCCAACGACGTCCACCGCACCGGATGCACATACACCCGCCGCCGCGCCACCGCCGCATGCAACTCCGCCTGCACCAGCTCATGAGACCGGCAGCGGTCAGGCGGCAGACCGAGATGGCCGGCCAGGCCCTCGGTGCCCATCCCGAACACATCCAGCGGGGCCACGCCGGCGAACCCCGGCAGCAGATCGGTACCGACCGTCCGGCCCCGCCGCACCGGCTCGTTGACCACCACCGCCGCCCGCTCCATCTCCCCCGTCCACCGGTAACCCGGATCGACGATGCCGTGCTCGATCACGGCCGTAGGCGTGGAACCGGCATCCCACATCAGCCGGTTGAAGTGCGTGACGTGGACCAGGGTGACGCCCGGGATGTCGGCGGCCGGGTGGCGGGTGTCGGGCACCTGACCATCCGGCGCGTTGTGCTCCAGATACACCAACGGCGGCCGCCGCCCCAACCATCGCTCCACCAGCGCCAGTTCATGCGGCCGCTGCACCACCACCACATCCACACCGGCGTCCCGCAACCGCTCCGGCGGCACCTCGATCACCGAGTCGGGCCAGTCGAAGGTCCGCGCCCGGCCCAGCCCGTCCGGCCCGCGGCCGGGGGTGACGGGCACCAGGTAGGTGTGCGGGCCCTGCACAAACGCCGTGGTCCACGACCCGTGCACATGCCACAACAAAATCCTCATACCGGCCCCACCTCCCCGATCAGCTTCTCGACCGCGGCCACCACGTCGTGAGCGGTGACGGTGTCCAGGCAGGGATGCCCGGGCACCGGACAGGTGCGGGCCCTGCTGTCCGCGCAGGGCGCCTGCTGATCACCCAGCAGCACATACGGCACCCCGTAGGGCCGCCACCGCCCGGCCGGCACCACCGGCGCGAACAACGACACCACCGGCCTGCCCACCGCCGCCGCAAGATGGGCCGGCGCCGTATTACCGGTGACCACCACATCGGCTGCGGCCAGCACCCCGGCCAGCTCTTCAGCCCCGGTACGGCCCCCCAGGTCCAGCCCGTGCTCCCCGGCCACAAACCCGGTCAGCTCCCGCTCGTCCGGCCCGCCGGTCACCACCACCCGATGCCCGGCCCCGGCCAATTCGCGGACGGCCTCCGCACAGCGCTCCCGCCCCCACGCCCGGGCCGGCACACTCGCCCCCGGATGCACCACCACATACGACCCCGGACCCGTCAACCCCGCAGCACCCGGCGGCGGCAGCACCCGCAACCGTCCGTCATCGACCCGCGCAAACCCCGCCGCCCCGGCCAGCTCCAGCATCGCCTCCACCTCATGAGCATCCGGCGCACGCCGATGCCGCACATCAAGCAACGACCCCGGATAGTCCTCACAGTCCGCCGCAACCCACCCCACCCCCGCCAGACGCAGCAGCAGCGCGGTCGGCAGCGGAGACTGATGGAACGAGGTCAGGATCAACGCCGCGTCGGCGTCGATCATGTCGATGAGCTGCTCGACCTCCCCACGCCCCACCGGCGCAGGCTCCAGCCCCACCCACGGCGCATCCCACACCAGGATGTCGTCCACCCCCGGCAGCAACCGGGCCGCCGGAGCACCCCGCGGCCCGCACAACATGGTCACCGAGTCCGCCCGGGCCGCCACCGCACGAACCGCCGGCCCGGCCAGCAGCACATCACCGAAACTGTCCAACCGCGCCACCAGAGCCTTCACCGCCCCCACCCACCCATGTCGCCGGACATGCGGGGAGCCTCCACGGACCTCCCCGCAGCGGCTGGATCATGGAAGAGGGGGTTGATACCAAGGATGCGCATGAGACTCGTGCTCCGTCCCGGGCGGCGTGTGGGGACCTTGAGCTCTGCGAGTGCCGTCACTGCGGTTGTCTCAAACACTTGGAGACAGCTTGGCACGCAATACTCCGAATTTTCGGTCTACGTCACCCCCGCACCACCGCTCCGTCACCGCGCGACCACCGGTTCGGGCGGCGACGAGGCGCGAGAACCAGCCGGTCCCGCGCTCCCGCCCGCGTTCCCGCCCCTCACGTGGGGCCGACCCTCGGCTGCCCGGGCGGGTACCGCACGGCAGTGCCACATGTGTGGACCGGCCACTCGACCACTGCCGTCAAGGTCACGGTCTCCGCCTCGGAGCGGCGGCATGCCCACCCATGGCCCGGATGCCAGAGCGTCGCCGCCCGGCCGCGGACGGGGTGCCCACCCACTGTTGGCGAGCTGTTGCCACGCGCGTGACGCGGCCGGGCCGTATACGAACGCCCTGCTCAGCGGGTTGCATTCCCTACGATCGTCCCGTGGTCAACTTCCTGCTCGAACGCACCGCCCCGCTCCCTCGCGACGAGGCATGGCGCCGCCTCACCCACTGGGCCCGCCACGGCGACGCGGTCCCGCTCACCCGGATCACCGTGACCACACCGGAGCCGACGCACGAGGGCACGCTTGTCGTGGCCCGCTCGGGCATCGGCCCGCTCTCCTTCGACGACCCCATGGAAGTCACCGTCTGGCGGCCTCCCACGGACGACCTCCCAGGTCTCTGCCGCCTCGACAAACGCGGCCGCTTCATCACCGGGTGGGCCGAACTCGAGGTCCACCCCGGCCCCGGCGGCCGCACCCGCGTCCTGTGGCGCGAGGAACTGCGCGTACGCCTCCTCCCCCGCCTCTTCGATCCCCTCCTGGCGGCCACCGCACGGTATGTCTTCGGCCGGGCGGTGAACGGGCTCCTGAGGCGGCCGTGACGGCGCCCGAACGGGCCGGCTGGGAGGGCCACTTCGCGGCCGGCCACGGCTTCCGCCGCACGGACCCCGAGGAACTGCGTCTGCTGGCCGAGGCCGTACATCCCCGCCCCGACGCCCGCGCGCTCGACGTCGGCTGCGGCCTGGGCACCTACGCGGCGGCCCTGGCCGGTCTCGGCTACCGCACACTCGCCGTCGACTGGGCGGACGCGGCGGTGACGGCGACCCGGGACCGGTACGCCGACGTGGAACCACGCCTGAAAGCCCGGCGGTTGGACTTCGAGGACCAGGCCGAGGTCTCGGCGCAGCTGCCGCGCGCGGCCTTCGACCTCGTGACGATGCGGCTGGTGCTCGCGTTCATGGCGGACAAGGCGGCCGTGTCCGAGCAGGTACGAGGACTGCTGGCGCCCGGCGGGACCTGGCTGGTGACGACCCCGCTCACCGACCGGCTGCCCGAGGAGCGCCACAGCATCGGCCTCACGCCGGCCGAGGTCGCCGCGTTCACCGGCGTCTGGAGTCGGGGGCGCTGGTACGACCTGGAGCCGGGCGGGCTGCGTTGCTTCGTGCTGTCGGCCTGAACCCGGCCCGTGCCAAAGTGGGCGTCATGACGGCAACCGATGGTCCCGACGCGGGAATTGACGAGGCCGAGGCGCTGGCGGTCGATGCTCTGCGCTGGATGCTCGCCGCCGCGCGGGACACCGAGGGCGGTGGGCTGGCCTGGCCCGCCAAGCCCTCCGACGACCAGCCCGAGTCCATGCTCTACTCCGGTTCCGCCGGGGTCGTACCGGTGCTCCTGGAGGCCTGGCGGCACTTCGGGGACGACTCGTACGCCGACACCGCCCTGCGCGCGGCCCGTGGGCTCGTCGCCTCCGCCGAGGACTGCGAGGACAGTTCCCTGTACTTCGGGCTCACCGGAATGGCGCTCGTGCTGCGGGCCGTTCACGACGAGCTGGGCGACGCGGCCTCCGGCGCCGCCGCGGACCGGGCCCTGGATCTCGTGCGGTCGCGTTTCGACGGGACCCGCTGGGGCGAGTTGTTCGAGCTGATGGGCGGCAACGCCGGAATCGGCCTCGGCGCACTGCTCCTGGGCGACGAGGAGTTGGCCGTACTCGCCCTGGAGCCCTATCTGCGGACCGCCGAGAAGGTCCCGTCGGGCGTGCACTGGGAGTTCCGTACCGGCAGGGAGGGGCGTATGCACCACCTCTCGCACGGCACCCTCGGGATCGTGTACGCGCTGGCCGCCGTCGGCACCGCGACGGGACGGACGGACCTCGTCGAGCTGGGCCGAGCCGGTGCCGCGGGTGTCGTGGCGCGGGACGAGGACGGACCCGAGGGGTTCCTGGTCGGGCACTCCGACCCGGCACACCTGCCCGACCGGATCGAGCGCCACAGCTACGGCTGGTGTCATGGGCCCGCCGGTGACGCCCAGGTCTTCCGGCAGCTGAGGGACGTGTTCACCGGGGAAGCGGCTGCCTGGTCGGCCCTGGCCGACCGCTGCTGGCACACCGTCACCCACTCCGGCCTGCCCGGCCGGCTGCGCCCGGGTTTCTGGGACAACAACGGCCGCTGCTGCGGCACCGCGGGCGTTCTCGCGCTGGCCTGCGACCGGATGGCCGAGCAGGACGACGGCCACGACTTCGCCCGGGTCCTCGTCGCGGATCTCACCGACCGCGCGATCCGGGACGCCGACGGTGCCCGCTGGTCCAACGTCGAGCACAAGGCCACCCCGAGCGAACTCGAACCCCGCACCGGGTGGGCGATGGGCAACGCGGGCATCGCCCGGGAGCTGATGCGGTACGTCCGGCTGGGCCGTGCCGGCGATCCGGACTACGCGTTCGCCTGGCCCGACCAGCCGGCGGTGCGCCGGGGCGCCCTTCAGGCCACCGACCCGATCCGGCCCGCCGGCACGGACGTCACGTCGTGATGGATCGGTGTGTGCGCGCCGGTCAGTGAGACGCCGCTGCCGCCCCGCCGGTCGGCGACGATCTCGGCGGCGATCGACAGGGCCGTCTCCTCCGGCGTCCGGGCCCCGAGGTCGAGCCCGATCGGCGACCTGAGCCGCGCCAACTCCAGCTCGGTGACGCCGACTTCGCGCAGCCGCTCGTTGCGGTCCAGGTGGGTGCGCCGGGAGCCCATCGCGCCGACGTACGCCACCGGCAGCCGCAGCGCGAGCTTCAGCAGGGGGACGTCGAACTTGGCGTCGTGGGTCAGGACGCACAGGACCGTACGGGCGTCGACGTCCGTGCGCTCCAGGTACGTGTGGGGCCACTCGACGACGATCTCGTCGGCCTCGGGGAAACGGGCGCGGGTGGCGAACACGGGTCGCGCGTCGCACACCGTCACGCGGTAGTTCAGGAACTTGCCGATCCGCACCAGTGCCGACGCGAAGTCGATCGCGCCGAAGACGATCATGCGGGGCGGCGGGACGGACGACTCCACCAGCACCGTGAGCGGAGCTCCGCAACGGGAGCCCTGCTCGCCGATCTCCAGGGTGCCGGTACGGCCGGCGTCGAGGAGCGCCCCGGCCTCCGCGGCGACCGTGCGGTCCAGCTCGGGATGGGCGCCGAAGCCGCCGTCGTACGCCCCCTCGGGGCGGACCAGCATCGCCCGGCCCACGAGGTCCGCGGGGCCGGAGACGATCCGGGCCAGTGCCGCCGCCCGCCCGCGCGCGGCGACGTCGAGCGCGGCCGTGACCACCGGGCGGACCCGGTCGCCCGCCCGTACCGGCGTGACGAGGATGTCGATGACGCCGCCGCAGGTCAGGCCGACGGCGAAGGCGTCGTCGTCGCTGTAGCCGAAGCGCTCCAGTACCGACTCCCCGTCCCGCAGCGCCTGTTGGCACAGGTCGTAGACCGCGCCCTCCACGCAGCCGCCGGAGACCGAGCCGATCGCCGTGCCGTCGGCGTCCACCGCGAGGGCGGCGCCGGGCCGGCGGGGCGCGCTGCCGCCGACGGCCACGACGGTGGCCACGGCGAAGTCGCGTCCCTGCTCGGCCCACCGGTTCAGCTCCTCGGCGATGTCCAGCATGTCTCGGTCTCCTTTCAACTGCGGTCGCGTGGAGGGCGTCTGCCAGGCGCGGCTAGTGCACGCCCATCCAGCTCTCGATCGGGTTGAGGGCGAAGTACACCAGGAAGATCACCGTCAGGACCCACATGAAGGCCCCGATCTCCCGCGTCTTGCCCTGGGCGGTCTTGATGGCCACGTACGAGATGACGCCGGCCGCGACGCCGGCCGTGATGGAGTACGTGAACGGCATGATCACCACGGTCAGGAAGACCGGGATCGCGGTCGCGCGGTCGGCCCAGTCGACGTGCCGGGCGTTCATCATCATCATGGCGCCGATCACGACGAGGGCCGCGGCGGCGACCTCGCCGGGCACGATGGCCGTCAGCGGGGTGAAGAACAGACAGGCCGCGAAGAAGAGCCCGGTGACGACGGAGGACAGGCCCGTACGGGCGCCCTCGCCGACGCCGGTCGCCGACTCGACGAACACCGTCTGGCCCGAGGCGCCCGCCACGCCGCCGATCGCGCCGCCCGCGCCGTCGATGAACAGCGCCTTGGACAGGCCCGGCATCCGGCCCTGCTCGTCGGCGAGTTTCGCCTCGGTGCCGACGCCGATGATGGTGGCCATCGCGTCGAAGAACCCGGCCAGCACGAGGGTGAACACGATCATGCCGACGGTCATCGCGCCGACCTCGCCCCAGCCGCCGAACTCGACGTGGCCGAAGATCGAGAAGTCCGGCATGGAGACCGCGCCGCCGTGCAGTTCGGGGGCTCCGCTCGCCCACTGCCTGGGGTCGATGACGTCGAGTGCGTTGAGGAGCACGGCCAGGACGGTGCCGCCGACGATGCCGAGCAGGATCGCGCCGGGGACGCCGCGCGCCTGGAGGAAGATCGCGAGGAGGGTGACGGCGAAGAGCAGAGCGGGCCAGCGGCGAGTTCGCCGGTGGGGCCGAGGGAAACCAGGTACGTCCCAGGGAACAGGCACTGAGGTGGGTTAACTCGATCGTGTGATGGTCTGTTTCCTGGCTTGCGCCGTCGTGCAGGGAACGGGGTAGCGTACCCAGCAAGATCTGGGCCGCCGGGTACGGCGCCAGCGATCGGGGCCTCTGCTCGACCAGCGAGATGGTGCAGGGCCTCCCCGTCGCCTCTGGCCGCACTCACAGCGCTAGGTCGTGAGGGACTCCGCCCTCCCGGGGCCGGACCAGGGACAGGATCCGTGTCGCCGCCCGGTTGCGAAAGCGGACGACCAGTGCGCCCAAGACCGTTCGGGGCGTGCCGGTGCCCGGGTCCAGGCCCGTTCACCGCCCAGGAACGGTTGAGCAGGAGGATGTACGCCTCCTGTGTGAAGGCAGGGACACGGCGGCGCACTTCTTGCGCAGCCAAGGAACCCCGCCAGTGTGAGTAACGGTCACACAAGGACCGGTCGGCGTGGGCGCGGGAACCAGTTCCCGCGCCCCGCACGATGGTTCGCGACTCCTCTGGCTGCTGGGTCATGGTGCCGTCTCCCAAGGTTCATAGGGCCCGCGTGTTGTCTTCGGTGACTTGCGGGATTTGGGGAGGTGCACGCCCCGGGGACGCCCCCAGGTGAACGTGGTACTGCATTTGCGGCCGGCGTTACGCGGTACCGGTCAGATGCTCCGGCCGTACCGGCGTCCTGTTCAGCTCCAGCCCCGTCGCGTCGCGGATCGCCGCGAGGACGGCCGGAGTCGACGACAGGGTGGGTGCCTCGCCGACGCCGCGCAGCCCGTACGGGGCGTGGTCGTCGGCGAGTTCGAGCACGTCGACGGGGATGGTCGGCGTGTCGAGGATGGTGGGGATCAGGTAGTCCGTGAAGGAGGGGTTCCTGACCTTCGCGGTCTTCGGGTCGACGATGATCTCCTCCATGACCGCCACGCCGAGCCCCTGGGTCGTACCGCCCTGGATCTGGCCGATGACGGACAGCGGGTTGAGCGCCTTGCCGACGTCCTGGGCGCAGGCCAGTTCGATGACCTTGACCAGGCCGAGCTCGGTGTCGACCTCGACGACCGCGCGGTGCGCGGCGAAGGTGTACTGGACATGGCCGAAGCCCTGCCCGGTACGCAGGTCGAAGGCCTCCGTCGGACGGTGCCGCCACTCGGCCTCGACCTCGACAAACTCGCCTTCGAGTACGTCGACCAGGTCGGCGAGGACCTCGCCGCCGTCGGTGACGACCTTGCCGCCCTCGAGCAGCAGCTCCGCCGTCGCCCAGGCGGGGTGATAGGAACCGAACTTGCGGCGGCCGATCTCCAGGACCTTCTCGCGCACCAGCTCGCAGGAGTTCCTGACGGCGCCGCCGGTGACGTACGTCTGACGCGACGCGGACGTCGAACCGGCGCTGCCCACCTGGGTGTCGGCCGGCTTGATCGTCACCTGGGCGACGCCCAGCTCGGTGCGGGCGATCTGCGCGTGGACGGTGACGCCGCCCTGGCCGACCTCGGCCATCGCGGTGTGCACGGTGGCCACCGGCTCGCCGCCGACGACCTCCATACGAACGCGCGCGGTCGAGTAGTCGTCGAAGCCCTCGGAGAAGCCGACGTTCTTGATGCCGACCGCGTAGCCGACACCGCGGACGACGCCTTCTCCGTGCGTGGTGTTGGAGAGGCCGCCCGGCAGCTGGCGTACGTCGGCGGCCTCGCCGGCCGCGAGCCACTGCTGCTCCGGCGGCATCGGCATCGCCTTGACGCGGCGCAGGAGTTCGGCGACCGGGGCGGGCGAGTCGACGGCCTGCCCGGTCGGCATGACGGTCCCCTGTTCCATCGCGTTGAGCTGACGGAACGCGACCCGGTCCATGCCCACCTTGTCGGCGAGCTTGTCCATCTGGGCCTCGTAGGCGAAGCACGCCTGGACCGCTCCGAAGCCGCGCATGGCGCCGCAGGGCGGGTTGTTGGTGTAGAGGGCGATGGCCTCGATGTCGACGTTGTCGATGACGTAGGGGCCCGCGCCGAGCGAGGCGGCGTTGCCGACGACGGCCGGGGAGGCGGAGGCGTACGCGCCGCCGTCGAGGACGATCCGCGCCTTCAGGTGGGTGAGCTTGCCGTCCTTGGTCGCCCCGTGCTCGTAGTACAGCTTCGCGGGGTGGCGGTGGACGTGCCCGAAGAAGGACTCGAAGCGGTTGTAGACGATCTTGACGGGCTTGCCGGTGCGCAGCGCCAGCAGACAGGCGTGGATCTGCATCGACAGGTCCTCGCGGCCGCCGAACGCGCCGCCGACGCCGGACAGCGTCATCCGCACCTTGCTCTCGGGCAGGCCGAGCACGGGCGCGATCTGGCGCAGGTCGGAGTGCAGCCACTGGGTGGCGATGTAGAGGTGGACGCCGCCGTCCTCGTCCGGCACCGCGAGGCCGGACTCGGGACCGAGGAAGGCCTGGTCCTGCATGCCGAAGGTGTACTCGCCCCTGACGACGAAGTCGGCGTTCTTGGCGGCCTCTTCGACGTCACCGCGGATGATCGGCTGGCGGTGCACGATGTTCGGGTGCGGGACGTGCCCGACGTGGTGGTCGTCGCGGTTCTCGTGGATGAGGATCGCGTCCGGCGCGGTCGCGGAGGCCTCGTCGGTGATGACGGGCAGGTCCCGGTACTCGACCTTGATCTTGGCGGCGGCGCGGCGCGCGGTCTCCGGGTGGTCGGCGGCGACGATGGCGACCGGCTCGCCGTGGTGGCGGACCCTGCCGTGGGCGAGAACCGGGGTGTCCTGGATCTCCAGGCCGTAGTTCTTCACGTCGGTCGGCAGGTCGTCGTACGTCATGACGGCGTACACGCCGGGCAGGGCGAGCGCCTCGATCGTGTCGATGGACACGATCTCGGCGTGCGCGACCGTGGAGCGCAGGATCTGGCCCCAGAGCATGTCCTCGTGCCACATGTCGGAGGAGTACGCGAACTCGCCGGTGACCTTGAGGGTGCCGTCCGGCCGGAGCGTGGACTCGCCGATGCCGCCCTTGGTCTTCGAGCCCTGGGTGACCTTGGTGGGGGTCCCGATGGGGGCGCCGTTGCTGGGCATGCTCAGACCGCCTCTCCCTGTCGGGCGGCCGCCAGGCGGACCGCGTCCATGATCTTCTCGTAGCCGGTGCAGCGGCACAGGTTGCCCGACAGCGCCTCGCGGATGTCCGCGTCGGTCGGGTTCGGGTGGCGCTCCAGCATCTCGTCGGCGGCGACCAGCAGACCCGGGGTGCAGAAGCCGCACTGGACGGCGCCGGCGTCGATGAACGCCTGCTGCACCGGGGAGAGTTCGGTGCCCTCACCGGTCTGCGAGTCGTGCCCCTCGGCGGCCCACTCCCGGGCGTCCTGAAGGGACGTACCGCAGGCACCGGACGCACAACCCCCGTGCTCGGCACGCTGCTTGGCGAAGTCCGCCAGTCCCTCGACGGTGACGACCTCCCGGCCCTCCACCTGACCGGCGGCGACCAGACACGAACACACCGGCAGGCCGTCGAGCCGGACGGTGCAGGACCCGCACTCCCCCTGCTCGCAGGCGTTCTTCGAACCCGGCAGACCGAGCCGCTCCCGCAGCACGTACAGCAGGCTCTCGCCCTCCCAGACGTCGTCGGCTTCCTGCGGACGGCCGTTGACCGTGAAATGAACGCGCATTACGCGACACTCCCCTTCTGATGTGTCTGGCCGTCAGTGCCGCGGTACGACTCCCAGGTCCAGGTCAGGGTGCGCCGGGCCATGACGCCGACCGCGTGGCGGCGGTAGCTCGCCGTGCCCCGGACGTCGTCGATCGGGTTGCAGGCGCCGGCGCACAGGTCCGCGAACTGCTTGGCGACCGACGGAGTGATGATCTTCCCGTTGTCCCAGAAGCCGCCTTCCTCCAGCGCGGCGTTCAGGAACTCCTCCGCGGCCTTGGCACGCACCGGGGTGGGCGCCGCCGACCCGATGCCCGTCCGCACGGTCCGCGTCTCGGGGTGCAGCGCGAGCCCGAAGGCGCACACGGCGATGACCATCGCATTGCGCGTACCGACCTTCGAGTACTGCTGGGGCCCGTCGGCCTTCTTGATGTGGACGGCGCGAATGAGCTCGTCCGGCGCCAGCGCGTTGCGCTTCACGCCGGTGTAGAACGCGTCGATCGGGATCAGCCGGGACCCTCGTACGGACTCGGCCTCGACCTCGGCGCCGGCCGCGAGGAGGGCCGGGTGGGCGTCACCGGCGGGCGAGGCGGTGCCGAGGTTGCCGCCGACGCCGCCGCGGTTGCGGATCTGCGGGGAGGCGACCGTGTGCGAGGCGAGGGCCAGGCCCGGAAGCTCGCCGCGCAGGTGCTCCATGATCTTCGTGTAGGGGACCGAGGCCCCGAGCCGCACACTCTCCTCGCCGACCTCCCACTCCTCGAGGTCGCCGATGCGGTTGAGGTCGAGCAGGTACTCGGGCCGGCGGTGGTCGAAGTTGATCTCGACCATCACGTCGGTGCCACCCGCAATCGGCACAGCGGTGGGGTGCTCCGCCTTCGCGGCGAGCGCCTCCTCCCAGCTGGCGGGGCGAAGGAAGTCCATGACCGGCTCTCTTCTTCGTCTCGTGGGTCGTACAGATTGAGCCAATCCGTGTGCGGCGGGCCCGGCTCGTTCATGTGCTGTTAACGCGGATTGACGCCAGTACACAGCGCCGTGCGGCACCCGGGTCAGTCACGGAAACCATGAAGGAGTTGGCTGGCCAGGGCGGTCATCTTGTAGATTCGTATGAACGGAGGTCATCAGTAACCTCCTCGTTTTCCTGGGGAAACGCGAGGCACACCCCATGTGACCTGGAACACGGCCGGAACGCGACTCCGGAGACGGCGGGCACCGCTCGTCGACCGCCGGACGGACTCCGCCTTCACCAGCCCTCAAGATTCATCGTAGATTTCGAGACAGAGAACGGCGGCGACGAGAATGCGGCTGCGCGCACTGCTGGACACCGACGCGCTGGGCCTGCGGCTGCTCGGCGGCGAGGACGAGCTGGACCGCACCGTGCGCGGTGTGATGACCACCGACCTCAGGGACCCCAGCCGCTATCTCTCGGGCGGGGAACTGGTCCTGACCGGTCTGGCCTGGCGCCGGGACGCCGCCGACGCCGAGCCCTTCGTACGGATCCTGGTGCAGGCCGGGGTGGCCGCGCTGGCGGCCGGCGAGGCCGAGCTCGGGGCCGTCCCGGACGACCTGGTCGTCGCCTGTGCCCGCCACCGCCTCCCCCTCTTCGCGGTGCACGAGTCGGTGGCGTTCGCGACGATCACCGAGCACGTCGTACGGCAGGTGTCCGGCGAGCGGGCCGGTGACCTCGCGGCCGTGGTGGACCGGCACCGGCGGATGATGACCTCGGGCCCGGCGGGCGGCGGCCCGGACGTGGTCCTGGACCTGCTCGGCTCCGACCTGGACCTGCGGGCCTGGGTGCTGTCCCCCGCCGGGCGGCTCATCGCGGGCTCGAAGACCGCGGGCCCCGCCCTGCCGGCCGACGTGTGCGCGAAGCTCGCCGCCGAACACCTGGCGGCGGTCCGCACGGGCCGGCGCGGCCCGCACCGCGTCCTGCTCGGCTCCACCACCTACTCGCTCTTCCCGATCCGCAGCAGCGGCGGCCGCTCCACGCAGGGCTCCCGGGACGTGCGCGAGACGGTGCTGTCGGACTGGCTGCTGGCCGTCGAGGCGGACGCCGGGGACTGGCCGGAGGAACGGCTCGACCTGCTCCAGGGCGTCACCCAGCTGATCTCGGTCGAGCGGGACCGGCGGGACGCGGCGCGCACGGTCCGCCGGCGCCTCGCCCAGGAGGTCCTGGAGCTGGTGCAGACAGGCGCCGCGCCCGCCGAGATCGCCGCCCGCCTGCGCGTGGCCGCCCCCGTCCTCCTCCCCGGCCTCGGCGCGGCCCCGCACTGGCAGGTGGTCGTGGCCCGCGTCGAATGGCAGGGCGGCGACCTGGAAGGCGGCCCGGTCGCCCAGTCCCTCCTCGAGGAGATCCTGGTGGACCCGCTCGCCACGGGCCCCGAGCCCTCGGACCGCATCGCGGTGGCCCACACGGGCGACGAGGCGATCGCCCTCGTCCCCCTCCCCGCGGTCTCCTCCGAGCACGACGGCTCGGAGGCGGGCATCATCGCCGACCTTCTCCTGGAGTCCGTACGGGACCCCCTGTCGGCCGGCCTCGACGACGACGGCCGCGTCACCCTCGGCGTCAGCGCGTCGGTCCACTCGGCGGAGGGCCTGCGCGGCGCGCTGGAGGAAGCCCGCCACGCCCGCCGAGTAGCCGCGGCCCGCCCCGGCCGGGTCTGCGCGGCGGGCCACCAGGAGCTGGCCTCCCACGTGCTCCTGCTCCCCTTCGTGCCGGACGACGTCCGCCGGGCCTTCACGGCCCGCCTCCTGGACCCCCTGCGCGACTACGACCGCCGGCACCGCGCCGAACTGATCCCCACCCTGGAGGCCTTCCTCGACTGCGACGGCTCCTGGACCCGCTGCGCGACCCGCCTCCACCTGCACGTCAACACGCTGCGCTACCGGGTGGGACGGATCGAGCAGTTGACGAGCCGTGACCTTTCCCGCCTCGAGGACAAGCTGGATTTCTTCCTGGCACTGAGGATGAGCTGACACCGAACCCCCCGCGACTCCCCCGACTTTGTGAATTCCTTCACCCACCCCCTTGGCCCGGCCGGTGGATTCGTGCTGAGATGCGGCCACCACTCATAGCTCGATGGCGTGCTCGGGGAGGGCAACGTGGCGCATACCGCCATGTCTGGTAACGGAACGACCGCCGGTGACGATCCACTCCAGACCGCGGTATGGCGGCTACGCTCCCGCGCCTGCTGGGCGGACGCCGCCGCCCTGCTCCAACCGGTGACCGCACCGGCCGCGCTCCAACGCGCCTCCCTCCTGGTGGAGCGGTGCCTGTACACCGAGCAGGGCTGGGAACAGGCCGAGGACGCGCTGCGCACCGCCGAGGCGCTGGCCCACGGCGACGACGAGCGGGGCGCGGCCGCTTGTGAACGCGGGCAACTTGCCTACGCGGCCACGCTGCACGGCGTACGGGACCGCGCCGACGAGGCACGGGCGGCGCTCGGGCGGGCGGCGGCGCTGATCCCTCCGGGGACTTCGGGGCGGGCACTGCTCGACTTCCGCCGGGGGCTGCTGGCGGAGAACCTCGCGGACTCCCCGCAGGCCGCGCGCGCGGCGTACCGACGCGCCCACGCCGGTGCCACCGCCCATTCCGACCCCCTGCTGCTGTCCTGCACCTGGCGCCACCTCGCCGGACTCGCCCTGCGGGACGGAGAGTTGGCAGAGGCCCGACACGGCTTCAGCGAATCCCTCCGGATCCGCGAGGAGCTGGGCTACCTCGTCGGCACAGCACCGGCGCTGGCCTCCCTGGCAGACGCGGAAGTGGAACCCGAGGCCTCACGCCTCCGCGAGGAAGCCCGCCGCCTGTTCCGACTGCTCGGCGGCGTACCGACATGGCTGGCCCGCCAACTGGCCCCGGTGCCTCCCGCGGCGACGGCGTAGTCGGCCACCCGGCATGAATGCCGGCGCCGACTGGGGGCTCCGCCCCCAGACCCCCGGCCTATGCCCACCCACCACCCGACTCGGTGGGTCGAGAGGCAGGCCTCACCCCTGCGGCTGCGCCCCAGGGGTGAGCGGGGGCCCGCGCCACCGACGGGTGGGTGAGGGCTGGGGAGGGTCCCGCCCCACCACCCGACTCGGTTGGCCGAGAGGTGGCTGGGTTTGTCCTGGGCTGCGCCCTCAGCCGGTGGCCGGGGGCTGAGGATGGCCTTTGCCCACCGCTCGTCTCGGTTGGCCGAGAGGTGAGCGTCGTTCTGGGGGCTGGGCTGCGCCCCTAGCGGGTGGCCGACCGGTCGGCCGAGGGGTGACGGTGGTCGGTCGGAAGGTGGGCGCTCCCGCAGTCGCGCACGGCGGCAAGGGGACGTGTCGGGGGGTGTCCGCCCGCAGCGGTTGGCGCGTCAACGCCAGTACCTCAACAAGGAACCGATTCCGCGCCGTTCCAAGGACGGACACCCCCCGGCGCGGCCCCGCCCCCACACAACGCAAGGCGCTACGCGCACCCCCACTCAACCCGCACAGGCCGCCGCAGGCATCCCCCGCCCGACCCTCAGCGAGCCCCCGCACCCGTACCCGTACCCGCGAAGTGCTCCCCCACCAGCGACCGCACCACGCCCACATCCCCCGCCATCAACGCGTCCAACAACGCCATGTGCTCGGCCGCGTCTGCCACCAGTTCAGCCGCCCGCCCCCGCGAGCCGGGTCCGCCGACCAGGGGCCACTGGGCGCGGCGGTGGAGGTCCTCGGCGATCTGGACCAGCTGTTCGTTGCCGGAGAGTGCAAGCATCGCGCGGTGGAAGGCGCGGTCGGACTCCGCGTAGGTCGCCGGGCAGCCGGAGGCCGCGGCGCGGACGGTCGCCTCGGCGAGGGGTCGCAGCTCGGCCCAGCGTTCGACCGGCACGGTGCGGGCGAGGCGTAGCATCACCGGGACCTCGATGAGGGACCGGACCTCGGCCAGCTCCCCCAGCTCGCGCCTGCCGCGCTCGACCACCCGGAACCCCCGGTTGGGAACGACCTCGACGGCGCCCTCCAGCGCGAGCTGCTGCATCGCCTCCCGGACGGGCGTCGCGGAGACCCCGAAGCGGTCGCCGAGCGCCGGCGCGGAGTAGACCTCGCCGGGCCTGAGCTCGCCCGCGACCAGCGAGGTGCGCAGGGCGTCGAGGATCTGCCCGCGCACGGAGGACCGCTGGACGGCGGGGCGAGGCCGCGGGATGGGCGTCTCGCTGTGGGTGTGTTCACCGCGGACGGCGCCCGGGGCGGTGCCCCGTTCCCGGTCCACGTCCACGGCCCTGGCCTGCGGCGGCACCCTGACCGCACCCACCGGAGGTTTCCCGGCCCCAGCCCCAACCTCAGCCCCAGCCCCCATCTCGGCGGAGCCCTGCGCACCCTGCATCACGGGGTCCTCCTCCGGACGTGTCGGTACTTCGGGTCATTACGGCGGGTTGTTACTCGTCCGTCAAGCAGATTAGGGCATAACCCGACAGTTCAAATCCCGGACACCCAAGGTAAGGTAAGCCTTACCTACAAGCGATCGCGAATCGGTGGTCCCATATGCCCGTCCCGTCACCCGCCCCCCGCTCGGCCGTCGCGGACGCCTACGCACGCGTCACCGAGGTCCTCCCGGGGCTGACGGTCACGGAACTGACCCCCGACGACCAGGCCCCGAAGGGCGGTGGCTGGGTCGCCGCCACCGAGCTCGCAGAGGGCGGCCCCGGCCTCGAAGGATTCCTGGCCTGGGACGACGCACAGGTACGGCGGGATCACGGCCGCCCCGGCCGCCCGGACGTGATCGCCAGCTTCGGTCTGCACCGGTACGCCTGGCCCGCCTGCCTCCTGATCACCGCGCCGTGGTTCCTGCACCGCCGGGTCCCGCGCTTCCCCGTGACGCATGTCTCGTACGACCGCACCCAGGGCCCCATGTCGTTCGCCGTACGCCCCGACCCCTTCGCCTGCCTGCCGGACGACCCGGCCGCAACGCTGCCCGGCGCCCGTGTCGTCCCCGACGAGGAGGCGCTGCGGGCCGAGGTGCGGGCGGCCGTCGCCGAGCACATGGAACCGGTGCTGGCCGGGTTCGGACCGCGCATGCGCCGCCGCGACCGCGCCCTGTGGGGCATGGTGACGGACGAGATCGTCGAGGGCCTCTGGTACGTCGCCGAACTGCTCGGCGAGAGCGAGCAACGCCGGGCCGAACGCGAGCTGGAGCTCCTGCTGCCGGGATCGACCAAGCCGTACGTCGGCTCGGCGGCCTTCCGCCTGCTGACCGGACCGAACGGCGAGCCGCTGCCCACCCGGGACCGGGCGAGCTGCTGCATGTTCTACACACTGGAGCCCGAGGACACCTGCGTCACCTGCCCACGCACCTGCGACGCGGAGCGGATCGCCAAGCTGACGGCGGCCGCGGCCAGTTGAGGCACCCTCAGCTCAGGACGGCATCACCCGTCCCGTAGGATCACTCGCGACTGAGACGCCCACCCGGTTACAGGCAATTCACAACTTCCTCACACCTCGCAGGAACTTTCCGCGGAACCACCCGTACGGGTAGTCTTATTCGAACTCAACTCCCGCCCCTCATGCGGCAGTTCGAGCAGAACGCCGCCCTGGGCATCCCCTTGCACTTCCTTGGCGGCCTCTTGCCCCGAAAACGCCTGAGGGCCGTTGGGATTGGGCCACTATGGCGGGCGTTACGCCCTATCCCAATGCAAGGGACCCCAGATGAGACTGACCGACATATCGCTGAACTGGTTGCTTCCGGGCGCCGTACTGCTCCTGGGCATGCTGGCGGCGGTTGCGGTGCTCGCGCGTGGCAAGCGCACCTCGGGGAAGGACGCGAGCGCGGACGACTCGTGGGAGCGCAGCGAGGAGCGCCGCAGGCGCAAGGAGGCCATATACGGCACCGCCTCCTACGTGCTGCTGTTCTGCTGTGCGGCGGTGGCGGCCGCGCTCTCCTTCCACGGCCTGGTCGGCTTCGGCCAGCAGAACCTCAACCTGTCCGGCGGCTGGGAGTACCTGGTCCCGTTCGGCCTCGACGGTGCGGCGATGTTCTGCTCCGTGCTCGCGGTGCGCGAGGCCAGCCACGGTGACGCGGCGCTCGGCTCCCGGATACTCGTATGGACGTTCGCCGGCGCGGCGGCCTGGTTCAACTGGGTGCACGCGCCCAGGGGCATCGACCACGCGGGCGCCCCGCAGTTCTTCGCCGGCATGTCGATGTCGGCGGCCGTGCTGTTCGACCGCGCGCTGAAGCAGACCCGCCGGGCCGCCCTGCGCGAGCAGGGCCTGGTGCCGCGGCCGCTGCCGCAGATCCGCGCCGTCCGCTGGATGCGCGCCCCGCGCGAGACGTACAAGGCGTGGTCGCTGATGCTCCTGGAGGGCGTGCGCAGCCTGGACGAGGCGGTCGACGAGGTCCGCGAGGACAAGCGCGAGAAGGAAGCGGCCCGCATGCGGCGCCGCGACAAGGAGCGGGTCGAGCGCGCGCAGCTCAAGGCGATCAGCCGGGGCCACCGCGGATTCGCCGGCCGTGGCCGGCAGTTGGAGGCGCAGGCGACCCTGGAGCGCGGGCCGTCGGACCGGGCTTCCGCGGAGCCTGCCATATCGCCGGAGCAACTGCCCGTACGCCAGCGGCCCTCCCTCGAGCCCGTCCGCAGCGGTTCTGACCCCATCACCGTCGACCTCACCGCGGAGGACGACACAATGGCCCTGCCGCGTCTGGACTCCCTGGAGCGCAAGCTCAAGGACCTTGAGCAGCAGTTCGGCTAGAAGCAACGCGCATACGGGACGGGGTGCGGCTCACACGAGCCGCACCCCGTCCCGTTTCAGGCGACGCCCGCGTCCAGCTCGAACCACACCGCCTTCCCCACCCCGTGCACCCGCACGCCCCACGCGTCCGCGAGGGACTGCACGAGGACCAGGCCCCGGCCGTGCGTACCGTCGTCGGGGTTCGGTACGCGCAGTCTCGGTCTGCGGGAGACGAAGTCCCGCACCTCCACCCTCAGGCCACGCGGTCCGACGGTGGCCGTCAGCAGCGCGTCGTGGTCGGTGTGGATGATCGCGTTGGTGACGAGTTCGCTGGTCAGCAGTTCCGCGACCTCGGCCCGTCCGGGCCTGCCCCAGTGCCGTAACAGCTCGCGCAGTGCTTTGCGCGACTCGGGCACCGCCCCCAGGTCCGCCCGCCGCAGCCTGCGTTTGAGCTGCGGCGCCCGCGCCTCTTCCATGGCGCTGTCGGCCTTGTCCTCCACTGTGTCCGCCGAGAAGGCCCCTGTCGCGATGGGACCGCCTCCTCGTGCCTGCCTCTTCATGACCCCCGCCCGCGTGCCGATGTCGGTTCCCCTCCTGCTCGAACACGTTCACGAGGATCCATGCCCCGTGGGGCACCTGACAGTCATGTCGAATCGTCAACGACCAGGTGTTCGGCCATATTCGGGGCCTTGCGCCACCACGGATGCGGTGCTCCCGGCCGGGTGGATGACTCCTGGACCGAGCCCTCCGAGCCGCCGAGGAGCCGTCGTGCACGACGACCGAACGCCGGTGGAAGCCCGCCCGGCACGCGCCCTGCGCCGGTTCGTGCGGCCCGCCCGGTACGCGGCGCGCGTGCCGCTGGTCCCGTCCGTGTGACACGTGCCGGGCGAACCGGTGCCGGTGGACCAGGCCCTGCAGGCCGCCCACGAGCCGTTCACGACCGGCACGGTGTGGGGAAAGCCCTGGTCGACGAGCTGGTTCCGGTTGGAGGGCCGGTGCCCGAGGATTGGGCGGGCCGGCGCGTCGAGGCGGCCGTGATCGACCGCGGGTTCACGGGCGAGCGGCCCGGCATCCAGGCGGAAGGGCTGCTGTACGACACGGCGGGCGTGCCCCTGAAAGGGATTCACCCGCGCAACCGCCACCTCCCGGTCACGTCCCCGGCGAGCGGAGGCGAGGGGGTGCGTCTGCTCCTGGAGGCGGCCGCCAATCCGGCCGTCCTGCACGGCTTCGAGCCTACGCAACCGGGTGACGTCCTGACCGCCGGCGATGGGCCCATCTACCGATTCCGCTCTGCCGACCTCGCCGTACTCGACGAACAGGTGTGGCAGTTGGTCCTCGACGCCGAAGTGCTGTCGCAGCTGATGCACGAGCTGCCCATGGACCGGCCCCGCCGGCACGAGGTCCTGCACGCTGGAGGACATGCTGGACGCTCTCGACCTGTACAAGGTCTCCGGTACGGCGGGTGCCGTCCGGGCCGCCCTGACGGACGTGCTGTCCCGGCCCGCGGCGGCGAGCGCCCACCGGATCTGGGCGGCCGGGCACGCCCACGGCAACGTTCCCCCAGCTCGCGAAACTGGCCGGAATCCGCTGGTTCCTCACCCCGCACCCCGGCGGCCTGGGCACGACCGTATGGCTGACGCCGCTGCGCGCCCCGCACGGGGACGCGGTCGCGGTCGCGGAGGGGCTGGCCCTGAACCTGCCCCTGCGGGCGGGCGCGGGCCGAGCTGACGCCCGGATTCGCCGTGTCCCGGGCCGAGGTGACCGACCTTCTGGAACGGCCGCTGCACGAATCCCCCCTGGATTTCGAGCTGCGGCCGTTCCAGATCCTCACGCTGCGGCTACGGCCGGCGTGAGGCGCTGTGCTGTCCCGGCGACGCCGGGGGCCGCCCGCCCGACCCCCGTGCGGGAGGGCGGCCCCGGTCTGCGGCGGTCGTGCGGTCAGTAGAGCTTGTTCACCGCCGTGACGGTCGTCTTCTTGAATGCCTTCACCGGCGCGTCACCGAAGCCGCCCAACTGCGCCCACTCCACGACGGTGACGGCCCTGCCGTCCCGCCCGACGGAGAGGAGCCGGATGTCCGAGGCACCCCATGACGTGACGGTGTGCAAGCCGTGCACGCGGGCGCCCTCCTCGACGGGCAGGGTGCCGTAGGCCTTGTACGCGGCTTCCGTCTCAGGGTCGGCCTTCTCGACGCGCGTCGCGCAGGAGCGGATCTCCTTGTTCAGACGCGTGGCGAGCGCCTTGGCCTTCGCGGCGGAGCCGACGACCACCGTGAGCTGCCGGGCGTTGGTGTCGAGTTCCGTGTGGAAGGCGCGGTACCGGGAGTCGTAGGCGAGGAGCGCCTCCTCCAGACAGGGCCGCAGCTCGTCCGGAACGCCGTCGGTGACCTTGCCCGCGGTCCAGGAGGACGTGGGATGCGGGGGGAGTTGTGCGGCCGCGAGGAATCCGGGCGCGGGGGCGGTCTTCATCGCAACGGCCTTGGTCGTGGCGGTCTTCGTCGCCGCGGCCGGTGCCGGTCGGGCATCGGCCTGTACGGCGAGTGCTGCGCCGAGCGTGAGGCCCGTGATAGCCAGTACGGTGAGCGCGCCTGCTCGGAGGTGCTTGGGCATGGGTGTCCCCCGTGGACGAGTGCATGGGTGTGGAATGCGCCGCCAGGACGCCGGATGGTCGGTCCGGCGGTCGTCGGTGCGACACCAAGAGCATCAGCGGTCACAGCGGACGGGCGCAACAGGGGACGGTCGATTCGCCATGGTGGAACCGTCCCAGCCCTTCTGACGTGCAGGTACATGGAGTGCCTGGGATACGGATCCGGGACGGACGGGGGAACGGTGTCGGCACCACGGGACGAGGTCGGCGAGTTCGCGGCGCTGCTGACGCGGCTGAAGGAACGGACGGACCGCAGTTACGGTTCGCTCGCCCGCCGCCTGAACATGAACACCTCCACGCTGCACCGCTACTGCGCCGGCGAGGCGGTCCCCCAGGACTTCGCCCCCGTCGAACGGTTCGCTGCCCTGTGCGGGGCGACGGCGGAGGAACGGCTGGAGCTGCACCGGCTGTGGCTGCCGGCGGTGGCGGCACGGCAACGGCCGCGGGCGGCGGCTACGGAGACTGGGCCGGCGGAGGCCGCCGCGGCGGACGGTGACACGTCGCACCCGGCGCAGGAGCCGGCCGAGGGTGCGGACAGCGAGCTCGCGCCTCCGGCGAGCGAAGCTCCCGCTCCCCCGCTGCGCCACCCCTGGTACCGCCGTCGACGCACCTTGGTGTCCGCGGCCGTCGCGGCGGTGCTGGTCGTCACGCTGGGCAGCATCTCGGCACTGCCGTCCGGTTCGCCGGAGGCGGACGACTCCGCGCAGTCCTCGCACGGCCCGTCCGGTACGACCGCGCCGGGCACCCCGGGCCGCCACCACTCCTCGGCCACCTCACCGAGCCCCTCGACCACCACCTCCGGCTCCCCCTCGGCCAAGGGCACCGAAGGCACCGAAGGCACCGGGTCGCAGCCCTCCAAAGACCCCCATCAGAGCCGCAGCCCCTCGGGAAGCCACCAGCAGGACGGCCCAGGCACGCCCTCCGTCCCCCTCACCTGGACCGCCGACTCCCAGGTCTGGGCGCTGGGCTGCGGCCACGACTACGTCATCGCCAAGCCGCCCGCCGAGGTTCCCCCGCCGCCCGCCCCGCAGGACGCCGGCACCTGGGCCGGCACCCAGAACGCGGTGCACGGGCGTGACACGAACGTACGGATCTCGGTGCAGGGTCGGACCTCCACGGCCGTGGTCCTGGAGGCCCTGCGGGTACGGGTCGTCGGCCGCACCGACCCCGCCGTCGGCACCGCCTACTCCATGGACCAGGGCTGCGGCGGCGCCGTCACCCCCCGCTACTTCGACGTCGACCTGGACATCGACCGCCCCATCGCCCGCCCCGTCGCGGGCAACGACACGGGCACCCCGATCCCCGCCATGCGCCTGCCGTACCGCGTGTCCGCCGAGGACCCCGAAGTCCTGCTGGTCACCGCGAAGACCGAGGGCTGCGACTGCCGCTGGTACCTGGAGCTGGACTGGTCCTCCCAGGGCCGTACCGGCACGGTCCGCATCGACGACGACGGCCGCCCGTTCCGGACCAGCAGCATCAAGGGGCTGCCGCGCTACTGGTACGACGTCTCGCGCCAGTGGGTGGAGAGGACCGACTGAGGCAGGGGGCGTACGTGCGGACGCCGTCACGCCTCCCACACGGCGGCCGCCGTACGGTCGTCCGCGTACCCCTTGACCCTGACCTGGGCGTCGGCGAGGAACTCGGCGAGGCCGGGCGGGGTGGGGCCGGACCATCGGCCGGTGAGATATCCGCACAGCTCGGGTTCGCCGCGCAGCGGCTCGGCGAGGCCGCCGGTGCACATCAGGAGCGTGTCACCCGGACGGGCCACGGAGGCCCGGAAGCGGAAGGGTTCGCGGGGCGGCTCGGGGGCGGGTTCGTACGGGCTCGGGGGTGTCGGGATGCCGAGGTCCATGGTGAGGCGGTCGCCCTCGGGGGTCTCGGCGGGCAGTGAGCCGAAACCGACGACCGGCTCGCCGGGGACGTCGAGGACCCGCGGTTCGATGTCCTGCCACTCGCCGTCGCGCAGCCGGAACAGTCCGCCCGCGCCGACGCCGAAGAAGACGCGCGTACGGCACTCGGGGTCGGCGGGCAGGAGCAGACAGCGCAGGGCGGCGGCGTACTCCTCCGGTTCGATGCCCTGCTCGGCGGCGCTGGCGCGGAGTTTCCCGAGGCTGCGGTCGGTGAGGCGGTGCAGACCCGACTTCAGGTCGCCGCGCCGGCCCGCCCTTATGTCCTCGGCGAGCCGGGCGTGACTGCGCCCCACGGCCCGCCCGATCCAGTGACACGCCTCGGCTGCCGCACGGTGCGCACCCGGCGTGGCGCGCGCGCCGGTCGCCATCGCGACGAGGACGAGCGCGTGCTCCCCGGTCCCGAAACGGGCGGTGAGCAGCGCATCCCGCCGGGGCTCACCCCGGAACCGGGCGGAGTCTCCCCGCACGGAGGCCGCCCGCAACGTGGAGGCCCCGTACCGGGCACCGTCCAGCACGGTGTCCGCCACCAGATCGTCGAGGTCGTCGGGATCCGCCGGCGGCAACGCGGTGGGCTCGGCCTCGTAGGTGGGCGGCCCGGAGCCCACATGGCCGACGGGGTCGAGCGGGAGGGCGGGAAGGTCGACCCGGGTGGGAGTACGAGAGCTGGACGGATCTGCCGGCGGATCTGCCTCAGGGCCGGTGTTCCGGGCGTCCCCTGCGCTGGCGGACGAGGCGAGGGGGGCGCCCTGAGGCGGAGCGGATGTGCCGGTGGAGGGCGGCCCCCAGGGTTCCTCCTGCGGCGCGAGGCCCGCCGAGCCCGGGGCGTCGGCCGCGTCAGCGGGGCCCGCGGCCGCCCCGGGCTGACCGTCAGATCCAACGCCAGCAGGCTCCCATGAAGGCCGACGCGGCACGCGGTCTGCCGAGCCCGGGGCGCCCGCCGCCTCCGCAGGACCCGCGACCGACGCAGGCCGACCGTCAGGTCCAACGGCAGCAGGCTCCCATGGAGGCCGACCGTCAGGTCCGGCCGGGCCGCCGGCCCCCTCGGCGAGCGGGGCGGCTGCCCCGTCTCCGGCGGATGCGTCAGGCCATCCGCCCTGCTCGGGCCCGACGTCGACGCCGGGCGCGCCGGAGGGGGCGGGGCGTGGCGGCTCCCAAGGGGCGGCGGCGCGTTGCGGAACTGGGCCGGCGGTGCCCCGTAGCCCGCTCTGCTCCGGCTCGTCGTCGACGCCCCGCACAGCGGCCTCGGTGTCCCCGCGTGCGGGGGGAGGTGTGGGCGGAGGGGGCCCGAAGGGCGGAGGCGGCGGAGGGGGTGCGGACGAGGGCCGGGGGGGTGGGTCCGGGGGCGTCCGTGAGTCGGGGAAGGTCGTCGTGGGGGTCTCCATGGAGGCGCGGCCAGGGGACCCTGGCCCTGGCGCCGCACGTCCCCACGGTGACGGCTGCTCGGCGAATCCCGGCGGCTTCGGTCCGGGCGGGAAGGTCGCGGGCCCCGTGGGCAGATCGGGCGGCGGCTCCCACGGAGCGCGCTGCCCAGCGAACTCCGAGTGCCGCGGCACGTCCAGCGGCCCGGCGTCACCGGCTCGCGGCGCGGGAGCCTCGCCGTCCGAGGCGTCACCGGCACCGGACGCCGGCGCGGAACCCCCACCACCCGAGGCATCTCCGACACCCGACCGCAGCGCGGGAAGCCCATCCTCAGGGACATCACCGGCATCCCACTGCGGCGCCGGAACCGCGTCCTCCGCGACGCCCGCCGTACCGGGACGTGGCGCCGGGATCCCGCCCTCGGTGCCGCCCCGAGCGGCGGCGCGTCCCTCCACCGTCCCTGCCGCCGAGGCGAACCGGTCGTCCAGTGAGTCGGGCGTGGCCGTGGGGCCCGTGTCCTCGGTGGTGTCGTCGTACAGCTGCCCCCACCAGTCGATCTCGTGACCGCTGGGCTTTCCCCCCTGCTGGCTCATGCCCCTAATTGTCCACCGCGGGAGCGGTATGAAAACGGGGCATCCGGAAAATCCGGCGCCCATACCACCCCTCGAACGGCGTGTCGAGCGAGTCGTCGAACGGTCGTAGGCAGGACGTCGCCGGGCTGACCGACGCGAGCGTCGCCGAACAGCTCGACCTCGGCCTCAGGACCGTCCGGCACCCGGCGCGGGAACGGGCCTGGTCAGCGGCCCGTGAGTGGCCCTGGTCGGCCTCGCTGACCTGCGTCTTCGCTCGTCCTCCGGCACTCTGGACAGATGGGCGTGGTGGACCTCCTGCTGGTCGGCCTGGTCATTCTGCTGGGTGTGGGCGGAGTGCTGGTGCCCGGTGTGCCGGGTTCCTGGCTGGTGTGGGCCGCGGTCATGTGGTGGGCGCTGAAGGATCCGCAGCCGCTCTCCTGGGCCGTCCTGGTGTGCGCCACCGTCGCCCTGTTCCTCTCCCAGGTGGTGCGCTGGTCCCTGCCGCCCCGACGGCTGCGGGCGAGCGGCGCGACCGCTCGCATGGGTGTGTACGCCGGCGTGGGGGCGTTCGCCGGCTTCTTCCTGATCCCCGTCCTCGGCGCGATCCCCGGCTTCATAGGCGGCATCTACCTGTACGAACGGCTCCGGCTCGGCCGCCACGGCGAGGCGATGGCGGCCCTGCGGACGGCGATGCGCTCGGGCGGCTCCAGCGTGCTGACGGAGCTGTTCACCTGCCTGCTGATCATGGGAGCGTGGCTGGGGGCGGTGCTGTGGGGCTGAGTCCGGCGTCCGCCGCGAACGCCTCCGGGCGGCGCCGCGGCCGTCGTAGGTCCCCGGAACCAGGACGAGGGTCCGATGCGCCGGGCAGGCCCGGAGTGCTTGGCTGACTGCCATGACCGAATTCAGCGAGGCCGAGCGCGCGTACCTCAGGTCCCAGCGCCTGGGACGACTGGCCACCGTCGACCCGCACGGCCAGCCCCAGGCCAACCCGGTCGGCTTCCATCCGCGGCCCGACGGGACCATCCTGGTCGGCGGCTACGCGATGGGCCGCACCAAGAAGTGGCGCAACCTGCTGAAGAACCCGAAGGTCGCCCTGGTCGTCGACGACATCCTCAGCTTGAAGCCGTGGAAGGTGCGCGGCATCGACATCCGCGGCGAGGCCGAACTCCTCACCGGCCCGCACGACTTGGGTCCGCACTTCAGCGAGGAGGTCATCCGCATCCATCCGCGGCGGATCCACAGCTGGGGACTGGAGGACGACGCCTAGCCCCAGCCCTGTCCCGCCGCGGGACGCCCTTCGAGAGCGAGCAGCCTCGTCTTGCGTTCCAGTCCGCCCGCGTACCCCGTGAGTGATCCGTCCGCCCCGATCACCCGGTGGCAGGGCCGCAGGATCAGCAGCGGGTTGGCGCCGATCGCGCCGCCGACGGCCCGTACGGCGGCCCTGGAGGCGCCGATGCGGGCGGCGATCTCGCCGTACGTCGTGGTCGCGCCGTAGGGGACGCTGTCGAGGGCGGCCCAGACCTGCTCTCGGAAGGTGGTGCCCTCGCCGCGCAACTCCAGGCTGAACTCCTTGAGTTCACCGGCGAAGTAGGCGGTGAGCTGCTCCCCGGCCTCGCGGAAGAGATCCGGGTCGTGGTGCCACCCCGCCTGGACGCTACGGCCGTTCTTCTGGCCGGGGACGGAGAGCGAGGTCAGCACGCCGCTCGGGTCGGCGGTGAGGAGGAGTTGCCCGACCGGGCTGTCCAGCGTGGCGTAATGCGTGTCGGCGGTCATCAGTACTCCAACTCCCCTGCTGCACGCAGGTGTTGCAAGGCGTATGAGCGCCAGGGGCGCCAGGTGTCGGGGATGTGCGAGCCGGGTGGGGCGGCGTCCGGGTCGCCCAGGGCCCGGGTGCGGACGGCGGCGACGGTACGGGCGTTCAGACCGGGCACGGCGAGCAGGGCCGCCTCGGCGTCGTCGCGGTCGGCGCCCGGGTCCAGTCGTACGGCGCCGTCGGCCAGGGCGGTGGTGAGGGCGCCCAGGGTGCCGTGGGGTTCGGCCCCGGCGAGGACGGCCGGTTCGGGGAACAGGTGGGTGAGGCTGCCGCAGGGGGCGTCCAGCGTCTTGCCGTACCGCTGGACCAGCCGCTCCGCCTCGGCCCGCCCCACCAGCGCCCGCACCGCGAGCTCCTCCGGGTCGGCGGCGCCCGGCGACCGCAGCCCCGGCCGGGCGGCGACCAGCGGGGCGAGCCGTGCGTCGGCGCCGAGCCGTTCGTCGACGGCGTACGGGTCTGCGTCGAGGTCGAAGAGCCGTCGCAGCCGCTGTACGGCGGTGGTCAGGTCGCGGGGGTCGGTGAGGTGGAGGCGGGCGTCCAGCCAGCCGCCCGGATGGGCGCCGGACGTGCACCTCGCGGCGCCGGGCCGCTCGTCGACGGCGACGATCCCGGTGCCGTGCGGCAGGCGCAGGGTACGGCGGTACGTGCGTCGCCCGCGCGGCCCGCCGACCTCCTCCACACCCGCCACCGCCTCGGCCGCCAGCAGGTCGAAGACGGCCGTGGACTGGTACGGCCCCCGGTGCGCGAGCCGCAGCGGGATCCCGGCGTCCGGGGTGGCCGTACGGCGGGCTGCCCGGCCGCCCTGCGGAGCGGCGGCCCGCAGCTCGCTGGGCGTCGAGGCGTACACCTCCCGCATCGTCTCGTTGAACTGCCGCACGCTGGCGAAGCCGGACGCGAACGCGATCTGGGTGACCGGCAGGTCCGTGGTCTGGAGCAGGACGCGTGCGGTGTGCGCCCGCTGGGCCCGGGCGAGGGCGACGGGCCCGGCGCCGAGCTCGGCGGTGAGCTGCCGCTGGACCTGCCGGGCGCTGTAGCCGAGCCGCGTGGCGAGCCCGGCGACGCCCTCCCGGTCGACGACACCGTCGCCGATCAGCCGCATCGCCCGCCCCACCACGTCCGCCCGTACGTTCCACTCGGCGGAGCCGGGCACGGCGTCCGGCCGGCACCGCCGGCAGGCCCGGAACCCGGAGCCCTGCGCGGCGGCGGCCGTCGCGAAGAAGCGGACGTTGTGCCGCTTCGGCGTCACGGCCGGGCAGCTGGGCCGGCAGTAGATGCCGGTCGTCTCGACGGCGAAGAAGAACTCGCCGTCGAACCGCCCGTCCCGGCTGCGGACCGCCTCGTACCTGGTGTCCTCGTCCATCACGTCATCCAGTGTGGGCCAGGACCGGGCCCGCGGCTGGCGGAAATCGGACACCGAGCTGCCCCTCAGTGCCCCTTGGCCCGCCCCACGCCCGTCTCCTTACGCCCAGCGCCCCCTCTTCGCCTCCATCGCCGCCTTCCCCTGCGCTCCCTTCCGCTTCCAGTCCCGTTTGATCTCCGCGCGCAGCCGCGCGTCGGTCTTGGCGACGATCCGCTGGTTCTCCCGGATGAGCTTGCGGTAGCTGTCCAACCGCCGCTCGGGCAGCACACCGTCCTCGATGGCCGCCAACACCGCGCACCCCGGTTCGCTCTCGTGCGCGCAGTCGTGGAACCGGCAGCGCGCCGCCAGCTCCTCGATCTCGGCGAAGACCTGTCCGACCCCGCTCTCGGCGTCCCACAGGCCGACGCCCCTGAGCCCCGGCGTGTCGATGAGGGCCCCGCTGCCGGGCAGGGCGAGCAGGTTGCGGGTGGTCGTGGTGTGACGTCCCTTGCCGTCCGCGTCCCGGGTGGCCTGTACGTCCATGACGTCCTCGCCGAGCAGCGCGTTCGCGAGCGTCGACTTGCCCGCACCGGACTGGCCGAGCAGCACGGACGTACCGCCGGAGACGACGGCCACCAGGACCTCCAGTCCGGCCCCGTCCAGGGAGCTGACCGGCAGCACCGGCACACCCGGCGCGGTCGTCTCGACGTCCTCGACGAGATGCCCGAGCGTCGCCGCGTCCGGCACGAGGTCCGCCTTGGTCAGCACGACGACGGGCTGCGCCCCGGACTCCCACGCCAGCGCGAGGAAACGTTCGATGCGCCCGAGATCGAGTTCGACGGCCAGCGACACGGCGACGATCGCATGGTCGACGTTGGCCGCGAGGATCTGCCCCTCGGACCGGTTGGAGGAGGTGGAGCGCACGAAGGCCGTACGGCGTGGCAGATACGTCCGTACGTAGCGCGGGTTGCCCGCGGGCTCGACGGCGACCCAGTCGCCCGTGCACACGACCCGCATCGGGTCGTTCGGGGTGACGAACGCGGTGTCCGCGCGGACGATCCCGTCGGCGGTGACCACGTCGCACTGCCCGCGGTCGACCCGGATCACCCGCCCGGGCAGCAGCCCTTTGGGCTCGTGGGGGGCGAACTCGTCCGCCCATGCGTCGTCCCAGCCGTAGGGAGCGAGCGCGGAGAAAACAGACGAGGGAGATGAGGGAGATGAGGCAGAGAAAGCTGCGCTGGAAGTCAAGGGTGACCCTTCACAAGGGCGGCCCCGGCACGCGTGCACAGGCACACGGAGTTGCGGATTCGTCAGCCGGCGGCCACGGAGGTGGACTTGATGAACTCCTGGATGAGGGCAGCGCCCATCTCAAAGACAGCCATCGGTCGACACCTCCTTCGACATCACACGCTCGACGACTCCCGCTCGACAACACACGCTCGGCAGGAACACGCACACCGTAGCCGGGGCCCCCTCGGCCCCGTCAACCGAATTGACCGACCTGCTGGACGATCACGTCCCCGTCAGGCCTTCGTGCAGCTCTGCCCGTTCAGCGTGAAGTCGTACGCCGGCGAGTTCTTCCCCCGCCAGGACGCGAGGAAGCCGAAGGCCAGGCTGCCGTCCGCGGCGACCGTCTTGTTGTAGGCGGCGGCGGTGGCGGTGACGCGGGAGCCGTTCTGGGCGAAGCTCGCGTCCCACATCTGGCCGACCTCCTGGCCGTCCTTGAAGGCCCAGGCGACGCGCCAGGAGTCGAGGGCGCGTTCGGTGGTGACGGTGACGGTGGCCTGGAAACCGTCGGGCCACTCCCCGACCACGTCGTACTTGACCCGGCAGGCCGCGGGTTCGCTCGTGCCCGGATCCGGTTCGGGGCCGCCGGGGGCGGTGGAGGAGGTCGTGCCCTGGGGGGTGGCGCCCGGGTTCTGCCCGGTGGACGCCTGGGAGGTGCCGCTCGGCGAGGCGGTGGCCGTCGGCTCCGGGGAGGCGGACTGCTCGTCGGCGGACGGGACGGACGAGCGCGGGTCGGCCACCGGCTGGCGGTCGGCCGAGTCGCCGGGCGACGCGGCGCCGTTGTCGGTGCCGGCGCCCGGCATCATCGAGACGGCCAGCGCCAGCACGGAGACCAGGACGGCCGCGACGAGGAGGCCGTTGCGCACGACGCGTGCCTTGTGGGCGCCCGGGTTCGGCGGCCCGACCTCGCCGTCCGCCGGTGCCGGGCGCCCGGCACCGAGGCGGACCTCGGCGGCCCGGCGGCGGCGTTCCAGATAGGCGAGGCCACCCCAGCCGACCACTCCGCCGGCGAGGGCCGAGGGCAGTCCGCCCCCGTGCAGCCGGAGACAGGCGGCTGCCTCCGCGCAGCCCACGCAGCGGGCGAGGTGCCGGGAAAGGTCGTTCGGGGTGTCGGCGGCGGGCGAGCGGGTGACCGCGTCGAGCAGCCGGGCGTAGCTGCGACACTGCGCGTCCATCGGCGTGTCGAGGTGGTTGCGATGGCTGCGGTCCCGGAACAGGCCGCGTACCTGGGTGAGTTCCTCGCCCACGAGGGCCGGGTCGAGGCCGAGCCGGCGGGCCACCACGGTCAGCGGCAGCGCCTCCACCTCGGCCAGCCAGAGCAGGGCCGCGTCCGGTTCCTGGAGGTCGCGCAGGCCGCGCAGGGCGAGCGGGCGCTGCAGCGGGGGGCCGTTGTAGCGGGCGGCCTCCTCGGAGTTGAGCCACAGGCGCAGTTGGGGATCGAGCTGGTGGCCCTGGCCCTGGTTCTCCCAGGCGGCGGCCGTGTTGCGTACGGCGGTCAGCAGCAGCGGGATCCGGGGCAGGCGGGCCGGGCGGCGGCCGGCACTCCGGGCGGGAGCGGACTCCGCGTCGCGGGCTTCGCGCATGCCGAGAGAGAATGCCTCCGTGGCCAGTCGGGTGGCCGCGGTGGAGCCGGACGTGCACAGGTCCGCGTAGGAAAGCACGGCATCCCAGCATTCTGAGAACAGCGCGGCCTCGGCGGCGTCCTGGGGAGTCGGCAGGTCGGGCATGGGTCTCCTGCGTGGACGAGCGAGGTCAACTCGCCATAATGGCAAAGGAGTTGGGGGGAACCTCGCGGGCAGGGGAGAAGTTTTTCACGCCCCCCACACAACTGACAAGCGCCCTGTTCAGATGTCATGACAGAACGGCCGCGCCCCCGCAACTCCAACTCCTGCCCTGTTGTACGGACGCGACCGCCGGATCACTCACCCATACCGTCTATACCGTCGTCGATTCCTCAGCGGGTTCCGCCGCCGGAAGACTGTCCATGAACGAGCTGACGGAGAACACCGCGCGGCCGGGGCCGGGCGGGCCGTAGCCGGGCGGCGAGGCCAGGCCGAAGTCGTCCATGGTGGCGCGGTAGGCCTCGAGCAGCCGGATGTGGTACTCCAGGGGCGCGCCCTGCGGGTTGGCCTTGCCGAGCGGGGTCGTCGGCTCGGGGCACCAGGTGGTGAAGCGGGGCGTGATGCCGTGCGACATGAAGAAGCGCAGGCCCTCGGTGGTGGAGGCGATCGCCTCGTCGACCGTGGTGAAACCGAAGGGCTCGGCCATCTCCACGCCCGCCACGAAGTTGGGGATCACATTGCGCGCGCCGAAGATCTCCGCCGAGTCGAGGATGCGCTTGTGCCACTCGTCGCGGCCGACATAGCGCTCCTTGCCCGGGCAGTACAGCTCGAACAGACGGCGGTCCCACACCTCGTAGTTGGGGTGGTAGATCTGCACGCCGTAGTCCTTGAACCGCTGCACGTCGTCGCGCGGCAGCGCCTGGGCGACGACCTTGCCGATCCACCGCCCCGGGAAACTCTCCTCGATGGCCTTGGCGTAGTGCCCGTAGAAGTCGGCCTCGTCGCGCCCGGCGACCTTCGACGTGATCGCGCCGCCGGTGAGCGTGTAGGCGGTGGACACCTTCGCCGTGTCGTACCGGTCGATGATCTCCAGGGCTTCGAGCACCTCCTCGACGTCCTTGACCCCGGTGTACGGCCGGCCCGCCGCCTTGTGCTGGCGCCAGTTGTGGTTGATGTCGCAGTACTGGCACTCCTCCTTGGCGCCGAAGTACTGGCAGACCCGGAAGACGGTGAGGTAGATCAGATAGCCCCACTGGATGGTCGGGGCGACCTCCATCACCGACTTCCCGCTCGCGAGGGTGTGCCGGTAGTACTCGGGCATCGGCGGCACCCCGACGTCGGAGATCCGCTTCCCGTCGAGGTAGAGCCCGAGTACGCCGTCCTCGTCGGCGGCCACGCGATAGGGCGACGCCGGGTTCACGCGCACCGAGACCACGGTCCGCCGCAGGTCGTACGGCCCGCCCGTGAGGATGATCTCCTCCGGCGGGCGCCGCAGCGCGGCCTCGCCCAGCTCGGGCAGGGTGCCGTGGTCGAAGGAGAAGATGAAGTAGGACTTCGGCTTGACCTCGCCCCCCTCGTTGTCACTGAGGGCAGAGGGATCGAAGGCCACACCACCCCGGAGCAGATCCTCTTTGAAGACGGCTTCCCGCGGTACGTGCGGGAACCGCTCCATCAGATCCTCGACCAGTGCGGTACGGCTGCCCATCCCGTGTCTCCTTCCGGATCGGACGTACGACTCCTCACGGTATGCCGTTACTGAGGGGCTCAGCACCTCTCAGCATTCCCGGTATTTCTGCCGGAAAGGTTCGTAACGGTGTCACCGAAGCGTGTGCACTTCGGTGTCCTGAAGACGATCTCTCGCTTCCTCCTGCCGCTGGTGCGGCAGGGTCGCGCCACCTGCCCGCCCGCCTCGGCCGGTGTTCCGGTCGGGGCGTTGGCGGCGGGTCTTACGGTCGGCTCCACGAGGCTTCGACACGCGTGGCGTGTCCTGGTCTCCGGCCACTCCGGTACCAGTGCTGCAAGCCGCGGCGAGGGCGGCAAGGTTGCGGGACGCGTTCTCATCCCGGTCCATGACCAGGCCGCAGACGTCGCAGGTGAACACTCGGACACGCAGCGGCAGCTTGGCTTTCACCGCGCCGCATGCCGAGCAGGTTTTGGAGGAGGGGTACCAGCGGTCCGCCACCACCGTGGAACAGGCGTTGCGCTGGCCTTTGTAGGTGAGCTGGCGCCGGATCTCTCCGAACCCGGCGTCGGCCACCTTGCGCGCCAGTCGTCGATTGCGCAGCATTCCAGCCACGTTGAGGTCTTCAACCACGACGGTGCCGTACTCGGCCCTGATACGGGTGGTGAGCTTGTGCAGGGCATCGGTGCGTAGGTTTGCCACCCGATGGTGCACCCTATTGCGCTCGGCGTTGGCCTTCTCCCACCGTTTCGACGGCTTCTGGCCTGTCACGGGATCCGGCCCCTGCCGCCGGGAGACGCGGCGTGAATGGAACCGCAGGAGCTTGAGAGCGCCGTCCAGGTACCGAGGGTTCGGCTCGTAGCGGATCTCCCCAGTACTGTCGGCGAGGACAGCCAAGTGCTTCACGCCCAGGTCGATCCCGACTGCCACGTCCGGCCGAACTACACGGGTGATCTCTCGCTTGACCTCCACCTGCAAGGAGACGAACCAGCGTCCGCGTTCGTGCCTGACCGTCGCGGACAGGATGCGGGCCAGGCTAGCCCGAATGCCGACCAGCAGCTTGACCGTTGGTTCATGAGTGCGGATAGTGCCCAGACGGGGGAGGGTGACGTGTCGGCCGTCGAGTCCGACGCGAATGGCACCCGTGGTGAATCGGCAGGCGAGAGGGGCCTTACGCTTCGTCTTCAGACGCGGGACACCCATTTTGGGGCCTTTGCGCTTGCCCTGCTTGGACTTGGCGTAGTTGTCGAACGCAGCGGCCGCGTTCGCCAGGCCGGTGTTGTAGGCCTCCTTGGAGTTCTCCTCCCACCAGTCGGCGAACCGGGGATCAGCGGTCTTGACCTGGTTGAACTCCTTACGTAGCGCGGGCAGCGACCACGGCCGCCACGGCGTCAGTCCATCGTCCCCGACGCCGTAGGAGGCTTCGGCCTTGCGCTGCCACCACGATGCGGTCACCCAGGACACAGCCCAGTTGTAGGCGGTACGGGCGGCACCGCAATGCGATCGCAGCGCACGCTCCTGCCCGACATTCGGGTCGAGGGCGAACTTGTATGCCTGCACAACGAAACCCGACCGCGGCCTGAACTTCCCGCCCACTTGACCGCCTCCCCCGTTCGAAGATCCCCTCACCGCACCCAACGAGCGCGCCACCCGAAGGTCACGCATTCGACGCTCGCCCACCGGTTCCCATCCAGGCGTCGTCGGGCGTTGCCCACAGGGTCCAGGCACGCATGGCATTGCAGACTTTGGCGCGGTAGGCACGTCAGCGGGTCACGCGCCGTCAAGGACCAGGCGGACGTCAAGGACCAGGCGGACGTCTACGTGGAGACGCCATCCCTCGCGGCGAGGGATGGCACCGTCGAAGCATCCTTGCCCACGCTCACGCAACCCGCTCGAGCTCCGACGGGTCCACCTCATACGCCAACTCCCCTCCCGCCACGAGCCGTTCCGCCTCCTCGGCGACCGTCCGGCCGAGGCGGGCCACCTCGTTGCCCTGGGAGCCCGCGAGGTGCGGGGTGACAAAGGCGTTCGGCAGGTCGAGGAGGGGCGAGTCAGCGGGCAGCGGCTCGGGGTCGGTGACGTCGAGGACCGCCGACAGGCGCCCGGTGCGCAGCTCGCCCACCAGGGCGTCGTGGTCGACCAGTCCGCCGCGCGCGGTGTTGACCAGCACCGCCCCGTCGGGCATCAGGGCCAGCTCACGGGCGCCGATCAGGTGCGGGGTCTCGGGGTCTCGGGGGCGTGCAGCGTGACGATCTCGGAGGTGCGCAGGAGGTCGTCCAACGACAGCAGCGGTACGCCGAGTGCGCCGGCCCCGGCCTCGTCGACGTACGGGTCGGTGAGGACGAGGCGCAGGTCGAAGGGGCGGAGCAGTTCGATGAGGCGGCGGCCGATGCGGGAGGCGCCGACGATGCCGACGCGGCGGCCGTGGTTGCCGATGCCGGGGGCGAGGGCGTACTCGGCGACGGGAACGGCGTTGGCCTCGGCCGCCGAGGAGACGGCGATGCCGCGCCGCCACAGCTCGGGCGTGGCGAAGCCCTTGACCGAGCCGGCCTATTAGTGCAACACCGCGCGCAGCTTGGGGGCCGCGTCGAGGACGGCCGTGTCGAGGCGAGGGCAGCCCCAGCCGGTAACGAGGATCTCGGTGCGGGCGAGTGTGTCCCGCACCATGGGGTCGGCGAGGTCCTCCGCCACTAGGTCCGGGTCGATGTCCACGGCTTCCCACAGCCGGGCGAGGACCTCGGGCGGGAAGACGAGCGGCACGTTCTCGGCGGTCATGGCCAACAGTGCCAGGGGACGCTCGGGCAAGGTGGTGGCCCTCCGGTCAGCGAACGCGGTTCGGGTGACATGGTGATGGAAACCGCTCTCTACGTTATGTGGCGGTAAATGAGAGGGGCAACACACAGGCCCTCTCCGGAAAGGACGGCAGGAATGACGGAGACGGTCACCAACTGGGCGGGCAACATCACCTATCTCGCGAAGGAGTTGCACCGCCCGCACTCGCTCACCGCGCTCGGCGACCTCGTCGCCGGCAGTACGAAGGTGCGGGTACTGGGCAGCGGGCACTCCTTCAACGAGATCGCCGAGCCGGGCCCGGGCGGGGTGCTGCTGTCGCTGGCCGCGCTGCCGGCCGAGGTCGACGTCGACACGGCGGCACGTACGGTACGGGTCGGCGGCGGCGTCCGTTACGCGGAACTGGCCCGCCAGGTGCACGCCCACGGGCTGGCGCTGCCCAACATGGCGTCGCTGCCGCACATCTCGGTGGCCGGCTCGGTGGCGACCGGCACGCACGGCTCGGGCGTCGGCAACGGTCCGCTCGCCTCGGCCGTACGCGAGGTGGAGATCGTCACGGCGGACGGGTCGACGGTCGTCATCGGGCGCGGGGACGCGCGCTTCGGCGGTGCGGTGACCTCCCTGGGCGCCCTCGGCGTCGTCACGGCGCTCACCCTCGACCTGGAGCCCTCCTTCGAGGTCGAGCAGCACGTGTTCACCGGGCTCCCCCTCGCCGGGCTGGACTCCGAGACGCTCGAGACGGTGCTGGCGACGGCGTACAGCGTCAGCCTCTTCACCGACTGGCGGGCGCCCGGCTTCCGGCAGGTGTGGCTGAAGCGGCGCACCGACCAGCCGCTGCCCGACTTCCCGTGGGCCGCGCCGGCCGTCGAGAAGATGCACCCGGTGCCGGGCATGCCCGCGGTGAACTGCACCGAGCAGTTCGGGGTGGCGGGGCCGTGGCACGAGCGGCTGCCGCACTTCCGGGCGGAGTTCACGCCGAGCAGCGGCAGCGAGTTGCAGTCGGAGTATCTGCTGCCGCGCCGGCATGCCCTCGACGCACTGTATGCAATCGACAGCATCCGGGATGCGGTCGCCGGTGTACTGCAGATCTGCGAAGTGCGTACCGTCGCCGCCGACGAGCAGTGGCTGAGCCCCGCGTACGGCCGGGACACCGTGGCCCTGCACTTCACCTGGGTCGAGGACACCGCCGCGGTACTGCCGGTCGTGCGGCGACTGGAGGCGGCGCTGGACGCCTTCGACGCACGACCGCACTGGGGGAAGGTGTTCACCGTCCCGGCGGCGGCGCTGCGGTCGCGCTATGCGCGGCTCGGCCACTTCCGGGAGCTGGCGCAGACGCTCGACCCGAAGGGTAAATTCGCCAACGCCTTCCTCCAGGACGCCCTCGGCGCCTGACTTTATAAAGCCCCTTTCCTAACCCCTTGTCGAAAGTCCCCCGCAGCCCATAGCCTTGCGCCGCGCCGGTGCCGACGTCGTCCCGGCACGATCCGAAGGGATGGGACCGGGCCGGTGAAGCGCACATCACGGGACATCCGCACCGCGAACCGCTACGAGGTGCTGCGCCAGATCATCGCCGAGTCGCCCACCTCCCGGCAGGAGCTGGCGGCCGCCACCGGGCTGAGCCTCGCGACGGTCGCCACGCTGGTCGGCGAGCTGCTCGACCTGCGGATGATCACGGAGGTCGGGTTCGAGGACTCGGCGGGTGGCCGCCCCCGGGGTCTCGTGGCCGTCAACGCGTTGGGGGGCGCGTTGATCGGCGTCGACATCGCGGAGACGTACGTCCATGTCGAGCTGTTCGACCTCGCGCTGAATGTCCTGGCCCGGGCCGAGGAGGACGTCCGCCCCGGCGAGAGCCGCCCCGAGCAGGTGGTCGGCCATGTCGCCGCCGCCGTCGGCTCGGTGGTCGCGCAGGCCGGGATCGAGGGCGCCCGGGTGCTCGGCGTCGGCGTGAGCGTGCCGGGGCAGGTGGACCGCGCGACCGGCATCTCGGAGTACGCGCCCAACTGGGACTGGCACGACGTGCCGCTGCTCGACCTGCTCACCGAGCACATCGCCTACCCTCTCTACCTGGACAACCCGCTGCGCGCCTGCGCGGTGGCCGAGCTGTGGTTCGGAGCCGCGCGCGGGCGCGGCAACGCCGTCGTGGTCAACCTCGGCACCGGGGTCGGGGCGGGCCTCGTTCTGGGCGGCGGGCTGCACCGGGGCGTGAGCAACAGCGCCGGCGAGTGGGGCCACACCACGATCGTCCTGGACGGCCGGCTGTGCCACTGCGGCAACCACGGCTGCGTGGAGACGTACGTCGGCGCGCCCGGCATCATGCTGAACCTGCGGGAGCTCAGCCCCCGCAGCACGCTGCTGCACCCGGAGGACCAGACCGCCACCATCGACGCGCTGTCCCGGGGCGTGCTCGCACAGGACCCGGTGGCGCTCAAGGTGGTCCGCGACACCGCCCGTTACCTCGGCGCCGGCATCGCCGACCTGGTCAACCTGTTCAACCCCGAAGTGGTCGTGCTCAGCAGCTGGGTCGCGGCCACCCTCGGCGAACCCCTGCTCGCGGAGGTGCGCGAGGCCGTCGCCCGGCACGCGCTGCCGCGGCCGATGGCCGCCACCGAGATCGTCCTCTCCCCGATCCCCACCGACCCGGTGTGCCTGGGCGCGGCAACGTTCGCGCTCGAGGGGGCGCTGCAGTCCGTCGGGCAGAGGAACGGAAAGAGACGCACCACCCCCGCAAGGAGCCGAACCGCACCACCTTCATGACGACGGAAGGGATGCACGTGACTCACCCCCACCCCAGGAGATCGGTCCTGCTGACAGCCGCAGCCGCGCTCGCTGTCTCCGGGCCCCTGATATCCGCCCCGACCGCCTCGGCCGCCACCCCCACGGTGGCCGAGGTCTCCCCGCACGCCGCCCAGACCATCGACAACATCGGTGCCTCCGGCGCGTGGTGGGTCAACGACCTGAAGAACTTCGACCCGAAGGTCCAGGCGAAGGTCGCGAAGCTGCTGTTCTCCTCCAGCGGTCTCGACCTCAGCAACTACCGCTACAACATCGGCGGCGGCGGCACGGCGGTCACCACGCCCTCCCGCGCCCCCGAGGACTTCCGGAACGACGACGGAACGTACGACTGGAGCAAGGACAAGGGCGGTCGCACCTTCCTGTCCTACGCGGCCAAGTACGGTGTCGAGAACCTGGTCGCGTTCGTGAACAGCGCGCCCGCCGAGTGGAAGACCAACGCCAAGAGCTGCGGCGGTTATCTGAAGGCGGAGAACGAGCAGGACTTCGCGAAGTACATCGCGGACGTCACCGACCACTTCGCGAAGCTGGGCCAGCGGTTCGACCACATCAGCCCCTTCAACGAGCCGACCAACAGCTTCGACAGCTGCGGCCAGGAGGGCATGCTGGTGAACGTCGACCAGCGTGACGACATCGTGCGCGCGCTGGGCGCCGAGCAGGACGCGCGCCGCCAGAAGACCGGCATCATCGCCGACGAGTCGACGAGCACGGTCAAGTTCAACGAGGAGGTCCCGCAGTGGATCTCGCAGCCGGGCACGGCCCAGTACGTCGACAAGCTGGCCCACCACACGTACGACAACCCCAGTGACGCGAACCGGGCGAAGGTCTACGAGACCTCCAAGGCGGCCGGCATCGAGTCCTGGTCGACGGAGATCTGCTGCTTCGGCCAGGGCGGCACCGGCTGGGCTCAGGAGTACGACCCGAGCATCGACGGCGGTCTGAACCTGTCGCGGATCATCTACAAGGACTTCGCGACCGCGCACGACTCGGCGTTCCACTGGTGGGTCGCTCTGTCGGAGATGATCGGCAGCGACCCGTACGCGAAGAACGACGAGGGCTGGAACGACGGGCTGATCTACTACGACCCGGACTACGCCACCAACGGCAACCAGACCCTGTACTACACCAAGCGGTACTACGCGCTCGGCCAGTACAGCAAGTTCGTGAAGCCGGGTTCGGTCGCGCACAACGTGACCGGGCTGCCGGCGGGCGTCGAGGTGTCGACGTACGACAGGAACGGCCAGTGGGTGGCGGTGGTCAACAACCACAACGCCACCGAGACCGCTCTGGATCTGCACTTCAACAGCAAGTCGCCGGTGCGGGTGAGCAAGGCGGTGCGCACGTCGGCCGAGGAGAACTGGGCGAACGTCGCCAAGCCGGCGGTCAAGGGCGGCACGGTCTCCGCGTCGCTGCCGGGCCGCTCCATCACGACGTACGTCCTCGACCAGAAGAGCCACGCCCCGAGCTCGGCGATCACCGGTGCCTGGCAGGGCAAGCAGTCCGGCAAGTGCTTGGCGGCGGACGCCTCGGGCGCGGTGATCGGTGCCTGCACGGGCGGGGCCGAGCAGGTGTGGTCGTACGACGCGAAGGGCCGGCTGAAGGGCGCGAACGGCTTTCTGACGGCGGGGAGTTCGGGACTGGTGGCCGCACCCACGGCCACGGGTGACGCCTCCCAGCAGTGGCTGCTGAACTCCAACGGCCAGGTGGTGAACGAGGGTTCGGGCAAGTGCCTGGACGTCGGCGGTCAGGCGACCGCGGACGGCAGCAAGGTGGGCGTGTACAGCTGCAACGGCGGGGCCAACCAGGCCTGGTCGAAGGTCTGATGCACGGCTGAGAAAGGGGGTGCGGGCCGCTGGTGCGGCGGCCCGCCACCCCGTCATGTCCGGTATTCCGAACGCAACACAACGCTTCGAACAGACTTCGTCCAACCCCTTGCCGAAGCCTTAGCCGAAGGTTAACGTCCCGCACCGCAACCTCATTTGAGCCATCTGACGCTGAGCCGCAGGGCCACAGGCACAGAGCAATAAGCCGTACTCGAGACAAGGACGTCAACATGTCGGCAATGAGCAACACCAACTGGGACCGCCGCAACGTACTGCGAGCCGCGATGGGCCTGGCCGCCGCAGGCGGTCTGGCCGCGTGCGGCGGCAACACCGGCCGCAGCGGCGGCGGGTCGGGCGACGCACTCGTCCAGTACTTCCACGCGTACGGCGAGGCGGGCACCGAGCAGGCCATCAAGAAGTACGCCAAGGCCTACAAGGACGCCAACGTGACCACGCAGTGGATCACCGGCAGCAACTTCGAGAACAAGCTGTTCCCGGCCCTGCTGACCAAGAACGCGCCGGACCTCTTCGAGTTCCACCCGCAGCTCCAGATGGTCAAGAGCGGTCAGGTGGCGGACCTGAGCGACATCATCAACCCGGTCAAGGACGACTTCAACCCGGCCGACATCGCGTCGCACACGGTCGACGGGAAGATATACGGCGTCCGGATGATCGACGACCCGCAGTTCTTCTACTACCGGCCGTCGCTCTTCGAGAAGGCCAAGATCGAGGTCCCGCAGACCCTGGACGAGCTGATCGAAGCCATCAACAAGCTCACCACCGACAAGGTCAAGGGCGCCTTCCTCGGCAACGACATCACCCCCGTCCAGAGCCCGCTGATCTGGTCGGCCGGCGCCGACACCCTCAACGCGAAGAACGAGATCGCGTACCACACGGACGCCGTGGCCGCCGGTCTGAGCCAGCTCCGCAAGCTGTTCACGAGCGGCAACCTGCTCCTGGACGCCCCCGCCGACTGGTGGGACCCCTCCGCCTTCACCCAGGGCCTGACCGCGATCCAGTGGTGCGGCATGTGGGCCATGCCCGTGATCCAGAAAGCGCTCGGCGACGACGTCGGCATCTTCCCGTTCCCGAAGGTCGGCTCCGCCGGCAAGGCATCGGTCACCAACGGCGGCTGGTCGATGTTCGTCAACGCCAAGGGCAAGAACGTCGACGCGGCCAAGGAGTACGTCAAGTGGCTGTGGATCGACCAGAAGGAGTACCAGGAGGACTGGGCGCTGTCCTACGGCTTCCACGTCCCGCCGCGCACGTCGATCGCCCAGTCCGCCACCAAGCTCAAGTCGGGCCTGCCGGCCGAGGGCGTCAAGCTCTTCACCGACTACGGGCACTTCGACAACATCGCGTGGACGCAGTCGATGATCGCCTCGCTGAACGACGTGATCGCCAACTCCGTGCGCAAGAACGGCAGCCCGGAGGCGGCACTCGACGCCTGTGACAAGAAGGTCAACGCAGAGCTCAAGAAGCTCTTCGGATAGGCAGGCGGACGGACCTCGACATGTCGACCACCACCAAGATCGACCTCGCGACCTCCGCCCCGGCCAAGCCTGCGAAGGCCAGGCCGCGGCGGAGTCTGCGGGCGAGCAGCACCCTCAACTTCTGGCTCTTCACCGGGCCCTTCCTCATCGGCCTGGTGATCTTCGTCTTCGTGCCGATGGGCTGGAGCATCTACCTCAGCTTCTTCGAGGCACGCTTCACCGTCTCACCGAGCACGTTCATCGGCTTCGACAACTACCAGGCGATCCTGGACAACCCCGACTTCACCGGGTCCCTGGTCACCTTCACCGTCTTCGCCGCGTTCATCGTGCCCACCACCTGGGGGCTCTCGCTGGGCCTGGCGCTGCTGGTGCACCGGCTGAGGTTCATGAAGGCGTTCTTCCGGTCGGTGTTCTTCATCCCGACCGCGGTCTCCTACGTGGCCGCGGCGCTCATCTGGAAGATGTCCATCTTCAACGGTGTCCGCTTCGGCATGGCCAACACGGTCGTCGGCTGGTTCGGTGTCGACAACGTGGCCTGGCTCGCCAACCCCGACCCGCCCTGGTACTGGCTGGTCATCGTGACCCTGCGGCTGTGGCTGCAGGCCGGCTTCTACATGATCCTGTTCCTGGCGGCACTGCAGAACATCCCGGCGGAGCTGTACGAGGCCGCCGCCATCGACGGCGCCAAGCCGGGCTGGCAGACCTTCTGGTACATCACGCTGCCCCAGCTGCGGGCCACCTCGACCGCGGTGATCCTGCTCCTGTTGATCGCCGCCTACCAGGCCTTCGACGAGTTCTGGAACCTGCTCGGCAAGGCGACCTGGGGCCAGCCACCCCTCGTGGAGCTGTACAAGACGGCCCTCGGCGAGAGCCAGGACTACGGCCAGGGCAGCGCGGGCGCCGTCATCCTGACCCTGCTCATCCTCGTGATCACCCTGTTCCAGGGGAAGATCATGGGCTTCGGAAGGGGTGAGGAGTCCAAGTGACCACCACCGCACCTGACCTCAGGAAGACCCCCGGCAAGAAGCGGGGGGGCAAGGTCATCGGCAACACCGGTCTGTACATCGCCACCGGTGTCGCCGCCCTGCTCTTCCTGGTGCCCTTCTATCTGATCGTCCGCAACGCCCTGATGACGGACCCGGAGATCACGGGCGAGAACTGGAAGTGGTTCCCCACCGACATCCAGTGGGGCAACTTCACCGAACCTTTCGACGACACCACCGTCGACTTCGGCCGGGCCCTGTGGAACTCCTGGGTCGTCGCCATCCTGCACACCAGCGGCATCCTGCTGATCTGTTCGCTGGCCGGCTACGGCCTCGCCCGCATCCCGTACAAGCACGCCAACAAGATCTTCTACGCCGTCCTGGTCACCCTGATGATCCCGACGGCCGTGACCTTCGTGCCGAGCTTCGTGCTGGTGTCGTCGCTGGGCTGGGTCGACACCTACCGGGGCCTCATCATCCCGGGCCTGTTCAGTGGTTTCACCTGCTTCCTGTTCCGGCAGTACTTCCTGGGGTTCCCCAAGGAGCTGGAGGAGGCGGCGCGCGTGGACGGACTCTCGTACTGGGGGGCGTACTGGCGGGTTGTCGTGCCCAACTCGCTGAACTTCTTCGCGGCGATGGCCACGATCACCTTCATCAGCGGCTGGAACCAGTTCCTGTGGCCCCTGGTCATCGGCCAGGACCCGAGTGCCTGGACGATCCAGGTCGCGCTCTCCTCCTACATGACCAACCAGACCGTCAACTACCACCTGATCTTCGCGGCCACGGCCATTTCCATCCTGCCCCTGCTGTTCGTGTTCCTCTTCCTCCAGCGCTGGCTGGTGCAGGGGATCGCCCAGACCGGCATCAAGGGCTGACACCCTTCTCGATACCTGGAGACCGATGTCTTTCCGCACCACGACGGCCATCGATTACGTCGAGGACGTCTCACCGGGCCGCGGGGCCCTCCCGCCCCGCGCCTGGTACTCGTCCTCGGACGCCGCGTCCCTGTCGCTGAACGGCAGATGGCGCCTGCGGGTGTCGGCGACCGCCGACGCCGAGGACGACTCGTTCGCCGAGGAGGGATACGACGCCGGGGACTGGGCCGAGGTCACGGTCCCGGGGCACTGGGTCCTGCAGGGCGACGGCGCGTTCGGGTCGCCGATCTACACGAACCACCTCTACCCCTTCCCGGTCGACCCGCCGCACGTCCCGACCGAGAACCCGACCGGCGATCACCTGCGGGTCTTCGACCTGCCCGCCGACTGGCCCGCGGACGGCAGTGCGGTGCTGCGCTTCGACGGCGTCGAGTCCTGCGCCCGCGTCTGGCTGAACGGCACGGACATCGGCGAGTTCAAGGGCTCCCGGCTGCCGCACGAGTTCGCGGTCGGCCATCTACTGAAGACTGTGGACAATGTACTGGCGGTTCGCGTCCACCAGTGGTCGGCGGGCTCGTACCTGGAGGACCAGGACCAGTGGTGGCTGCCCGGCATCTTCCGTGACGTGACGCTGCTGCACCGCCCGGCGGGCAGCGTGCTCGACTTCTTCGTGCACGCCTCCTACGACCACACCAGCGGCGAGGGCACCCTGCGCGTCGACTCCGACGTCGACGGCCGGGTGACCGTGCCCGCCCTGGACATCGATGTCGCGACCGGCGAGCCGGTGACGGTCCCGGTCCGGCCGTGGTCGGCGGAGACGCCGTTTCTGTACGACGGCGTGCTGGCGACCGAGGGCGAGCGGGTGCCGCTGCGCATCGGCTTCCGTACGGTCGTCCTGGAGGACGGCCTCATCAAGGTCAACGGCACGCCCGTTCTCTTCAAGGGCGTCAACCGGCACGAGTGGCACCCGGAGAAAGGGCGCGCGCTCGACCTGGAGACCATGCGCGAGGACGTACTGCTGATGAAGCGGCACAACCTCAACGCGGTCCGCACCTCGCACTACCCGCCGCACCCGGCCTTCCTGGACCTGTGCGACGAGTACGGCCTGTGGGTCATCGACGAGTGCGACCTGGAGACCCACGGCTTCACCGAGCAGGGCTGGCGGGACAACCCCGTCGACGACGACCGCTGGACCCCGGCCCTCCTGGACCGCGCGGCCCGCATGGTCGAGCGGGACAAGAACCACCCGTCGATCGTCTTCTGGTCCCTGGGCAACGAGGCCGGCACCGGCCGCGGTCTGACCGCCATGGCCGAGTGGATCCACGGCCGCGACTCCTCCCGCCTCGTGCACTACGAGGGCGACTGGGACTGCCGGGACACGGACGTGTACTCGCGGATGTACGCCTTCCACGCCGAGGTCGAACAGATCGGCCAGGGCCTGGACGGGGGCACGCACAAGCGGCGCGAACTCCCCTTCATCCAGTGCGAGTACGGGCACGCCATGGGCAACGGCCCCGGCGGGATCGCCGACTACCAGCGGCTGTTCGAGAAGTACGAGCGGCTGCAGGGCGGCTTCATCTGGGAGTGGATCGACCACGGCATCAAGCACCCGGAGCTGGGTTACGCCTACGGCGGTGACTTCGGCGAGGAGCTGCACGACGGCAACTTCGTCTGCGACGGGCTGGTCTTCCCCGACCGGCAGCCCTCCCCGGGACTCGTCGAGTACAAGAAGGTCATCGAGCCGGTCCACATCGAGGGAGACGGCTCCGACGGCACCGTGCGCGTCACCAACCGGCACGACTTCGCGGACCTGTCCGAGCTGGCCTTCGAGTGGTCGTACCAGGTGGACGGCGAGACGGTCGAGGCGGGCACCCTGAACGTCCCGTCGCTCGCCGCCGGCGAGTCCGCCGACGTGAAGCTGCCCGAGCCGCCCGCGGACGCCCGCGGGGCGGAGACGCAGTGGACGGTACGGGCGCTGCTCGCCGCCGACACCGCGTGGGCGCCGAAGGACCATGTCGTCGCCTGGGGCCAGTTCCCGGGCGCGTCCCGCCCGTTGCCGTCCGTCGCGCCCACCGACCGACCGGCGCTCGGCGAGAAGCTGATCACCCTCGGCCCGGCGTCCTTCGACGCGCGTACCGGTGCGCTGAAGACGATCGGCGGGGTGTCGGTCGTAAGTCCGCGCCTGGACGTGTGGCGGGCGACCACCGACAACGACGACGGCGCGGAGTGGCAGTCCGACACCCGGTACGGGGTGCTGTGGCGCACCCTCGGCCTGCACCGTATGCACCACCGCCTGGACGCCGTGGAGTTGGCCGATGACGCGCTGACGGTACGGACCCGGGTGGCGCCCGCCGCCCGCGAGGTGGGCCTGAGCACGGTGTACCGCTGGACCTCGGACGGCGGCCGGCTGCGGCTGACGGTGTCCGTGACTCCCGAGGGCGAGTGGACGCTGCCGCTGCCCCGGCTGGGCATCCGGCTCGGACTGTCCGAGGCGGACCAGGTGAAGTGGTTCGGCGGCGGTCCCGGCGAGGCGTATCCGGACACCCGGTCGGCGTCGATGGTCGGCCGTTGGCAGTCGACTGTGGACGATCTGCAGACGCCGTACGTCCGTCCGCAGGAGAACGGCGCCCTCGCCGACGTCCGCTGGGCGGAGCTCGGCGGCCTCAGGATCGAGGGCGACCCGGAGTTCTGGTTCACTGCCCGCCGCTGGACGACCGAGCAGCTGGACGCGGCCGCCCACCTCACCGACCTCACGGCCGACACTGCATCCGACAGCGGCTCCGCCGCGGAGGTGTGGGTCAACCTCGACCACGGCCTGCACGGGATCGGTTCGCAGTCGTGCGGTCCGGGCCCGCTGCCGCAGTACTTCCTGCGGGCCGAGCCGACGGAGTTCTCATTCGTGTTCTCGGTGACCGATTAGTCCGGATCTGTTAGTCCAACTCCGTGATCGATTAATCCATTGACCGGTTGATCGACATTCTGCGACGGTCGTGAGGTGCCCGCGGCCGGTCGGCCCTTCCAAGCCGACCGGCCGCACTTCACGTTCGAAGCAAGGGAGTTGACAGCGTGAGCGGAAGCATCGAGGTCCGCGGCCTGTCCCGGGTCTTCCACACCACCGTCCGCCGCCCCGGCTTCGTGGGCGCGGTGCGCTCCCTGGTCAACCCGGAGCGGGTCACCAAGCATGCCGTCCGCGACATCACCTTCGATGTCAGTCCCGGCGAACTCCTCGCCCTGCTCGGCCCGAACGGCGCCGGGAAGTCCACCATCATCAAGATGCTCACCGGCATCCTGACCCCCACCTCCGGCGAGGCCCGGGTCGCGGGCGTGGTGCCGTACCGGGAGCGCGAGCGCAACGCCCGCAACATCGGCGCGGTGTTCGGGCAGCGCACCCAGCTGTGGTGGGACCTGCCGGTGCGCGAGTCGTTCGCGATCCTCAGGGACATCTACGAGGTGCCGAAGGCCGAACACGCCGCCCGTCTCGAGGAGTTCGACGACCTGCTCGACCTGTCGTCCTTCTGGGACACCCGGGTGCGCCACCTCTCCCTCGGCCAGCGCGTCCGCAGCGACCTCGCCGCCGCCCTGCTGCACGACCCGCCGGTCGTCTTCCTCGACGAACCGACCATCGGCATGGACGTGGTGGTGAAGGAACAGGTGCGGGAGTTCCTGCGGTACCAGGTCGAACAGCGCGGCCGTACCGTCCTGTTGACCACGCACGACATGACGGAGGTCGAGCGGCTCGCCGAGCGGGTCGTCCTGATCAACCACGGCCGGCTGGTGCTGGACGGCAGCCTCGACGAGATCCGCCGCAAGTTCGGCTCGACCTGGCAGGTGCGGGCGACCCTCGCCGACCCGCACACTCAGGTCGTACCGCTGCCCGGGATCGCTCTGCTGCGGCACGACGGACCGCGGGTCGTGTTCGGGCCCGAGGAGTCCGCCGGGCCCGACGCGCCGACCGTCCACCAGGCGCTGAAGGCGGTCATCGAGCACTACGAGGTGACGGACATCGCCCTCGACGAGGCCGACCTGGAGGACGTCATGCGGGCCGCCTACGTCCAGGCCGGAGACCTGTGATGGCCGTCCTGCACGCCTGGCGCACCGCCCGCGTCACCCCGCTCGGCGAACTGCACACCCCGCCCCGGATGACGGCCGTACTGCTCCGGCTGACCGTGCAGGTGGTGCTGGTGGCATCCCTGTGGCACGGCCTGTACGCGAACACCGGCACCACCGCCGGCCTCGACCGCGACCAGGCGGTGACGTACGCGGTACTGGCCGTACTCGCCTCCCGGCTGCGGGAGTTGGACCAGTTCGCGGGCCGGGACTCGGTGCTGCAGCACATGCACTTCGGCACCATCATCTACTGGTATCTGCGCCCGCTGCCGCCCCAGCGCTACTACGCCCTGCGCGCCCTCGGCGAGCAGCTGTACGGCCTCGCGTGGGCGCTCGGCGGATACGCGGTGTGCCTGGCGGCCGGGGTGGTCGAGCCGCCCCGGTCGGCCGCGGTGGCGGGGGTGTTCGCGCTCAGCATGCTGCTCGGCCAGTGGGTGCTGTACTACGTACTGCTCGTGCTGGACCAGCTGTGCTTCTGGACGGTGCGCAACAACGCGGCGATGCTGATCCTGATCTTCGCGCAGAACCTGCTGTCCGGGGTGTACGCGCCGCTGTGGTTCTTCCCGGACTGGTTCGTGACCGTGAGCGCCTTCCTGCCCTTCCAGGCGACGCTGAGCGTGCCGCTGTCCCTGTACATCGGCCGGATCCCGCTGTCGGACGCGGCCGGTCAGCTGGCCCTCCAGGCGGTCTGGGTCGTGCTGCTGGCCCTGTTCACCCGTCTGCTGTGGCGGCGGGCCGCCCTCCGTGTCATGTCCCAGGGAGGCTGACGCCGATGAACGCCGTCCGGATCGTGTGGCGCATCACGCGTCTCAACTTCCGTGCCCAGCTGGAATACCGTTCCGAGTTCCTGCTGATGATCGCGATCGGCGCGATCTGGCAGGTGTCGGTGATCGTGTTCGCGACGGTACTGCTGTCCCGGTTCACCGGGATGGGCGGCTGGGACAGCTCGGAGGTGCTGCTGATCCCGGCGACGCGGATGCTGGCGCACGGGTTGTTCGTGCTGTTCCTGGGCCGGCTGCACGGCGCCGGCCGGCAGATCCAGGAAGGGATGATCGACACCTATCTGGTCCGTCCGATGCCGGTCCACCGTCAGCTACAGCTGCGGGTCTTTCCCACCAACGCGATCGGCGACCTGACGGTGGCGGCGGGCCTGATGGCGGGCGCGCTCAGCCGCAGCGACCTGGACTGGACGGCGGGCCGGATCGCGTACCTGATCGCCGCGCTGCTCGGCGGCCTGCTCCTGGAGGCGGCCCTGTTCACGGCGGTGGCCTGCGCGTCCCTCCGTTACCCGGCCGCCGACTACTGGGGCAGCTGGCTGGAGGAGCTCCTCGGCACCTTCGGCAGCTACCCGCTGAACGTGCTGCCCAAGGCGGTGGGCGGCTTCCTGACGTACGGCCTTCCGCTCGCGTTCGTCGCGTACTTCCCGGCCGCCGTCCTCACCGGGCACGGCCACGACACCGGCGTCCCCTACTGGCTGGCGGCGGCCTCCCCGCTCCTCGGCGTGCTGGCGTACCTGGGGTCGCGGCTGCTGTGGCGGTGGAGCCTGCGGCACTACACGGGCGTCAACGGATGACGGGCGCCGCTGCCTCCGGCTTACGTCCGCGCCTCGCGGTGAGCCTGGTGTTCGTCGTCCTCGGGGCCACACAGGGCGGCTGGATGGCCCGTATCCCCGCGATCCGGGACCAGGTCGGCGTGGACACCGCGCGGTGGGGCCTGCTGAGCAGTTCGTCGGCGGCCGGGGACCTGGTGGCGATCGTGCTGATCACGGTCCTCATCGGGCGGGTCAGCACCCGGCTGCTGAGTCTGGCGGCAGCGGCCGTCGTGCTGCTCAACGCGCCGGTGCTGGCGGGGGCTTCGGCCGTGCCCGCGCTGGTGGTGGGGCTGACCGTGTGGGGCGTGTCGGCGACCTTCCTGGCGACGCCGGTCAACGCGCTCGCGGTCGCCGTGGAACGCCACCAGGGCAGGCCCCTGATGTCGGGCTTCCACGCCTCCTACAGCAGCGGCGTCCTGACCGGCGGCGCCCTCGGCACACTCGCGGCGGCCACCGGCGTCTCCCCCGGCGTCCAGATGGCGATCAGCAGCGCGGTGCTCGGTGCGCTGCTGCTGGCCTGGGCGAGGTGGCTGCCCGAGGAGAGGAGCCCGGCGGAAGGCAAGGAGCGACGTCGGCCGGTGCGGCAGCGGTTCACTCCCCAGCTGGTGCTGCTCGCCTCCATCGCGTTCCTCGCCTCCTTCGTCGAGGGCTCGGCCTCGCAGTGGAGTTCGGTGTACACGGCCGACTACCTGGACGCGGGCTCGGCGCTCGGCGCGGCGACGTACACCTGCTTCTCGGTCGCGGTCCTCGTCGCCCGGCTGCTGGGCGACCGGTTCGTGGCCCGGCTGGGCCGCGGTCCCTTCGTACGGCTGTCGCTGCTGACCGCGGCACTGGGCGCGGCCCTGGTGATCGCCCGGCCGGCCCTGCCGCTCGCCGTCGCCGGGTTCACCGTGGCCGGGCTGGGCATCGCCTGCGTGCTCCCGGCGTTGATCGCGCTGGCCGGGCGGCAGCCGGGGGTGCCGGCGGGCGAGGGGGTGTCCGTGATCACGATCGGCCAGTGGCCGGGCTTTCTGATGGCGGGTCCGGCGGTGGGTCTGCTGGCGGGGGCGGCGAGTCTGCGGGCGGCTCTGGTCGCGCTGGTCGTGGCGGCGGCGGGGGCGACGGTGCTCACCCGCTGGATGGCCGGCGAGACATGAGACGGCCCGGACCGGTGGCCGGTCCGGGCCTGGTGTCGTCAGGGTCGGTCAGGTCGGTCAGGGTCGGTCAGGGGCAGCTGATTCGGATGTCGCCGGAGTCCGTCGTGCAGGTGTCCGTGCCGGAGCCGCCGTTGGCGGTGTCGTTGCCCGAGACGCTGTCCACGGTGTTGAGCCGGTCGTTGCCGGAGTTGCCGATGAGGTTGTCGTTGCCGGGGCCTCCGTTGAGGGTGTCGTCTTGGAAGCCGCCGTCGGCGCGGTCGTTGCCGAAGTTGCCGTCATGCGCCCAGCTTCCGGATGCCCTACGTCCCCTTCGCGCGGCCGGCCGGCCGGTGAGCCCACTGGGCCGCAGACGTCCACTCGCCGGGGTGAGGTGGCGTTGGTAGGACCGGCGGGGGCCGGGCGGGCGCCGCCCCGGTCACGCGGCCCGGTACGCCCGCAGGAACGCCGCGACACCCGCCGTGATCAGCTGCTCCGTCCTCTCCTTGGGCAGTGGGCGGACGCCGTAGTGGGAGAGCTGCACGATCTGGTGGGAGGTCAGAGCGGAGAAGTGCACCCCCGTCAGGGCGGCGTCGCCGTGCACGTCGATCAGACCGGCCGCGGCGAGTCCCGCCATCGCGTCGGCGAGCCCGCGGCCGACCGGGCCCGGCCCGGCGTCCTGCCAGGCCTGGAGAACCTCGGGCGGCACGTGGTCGGCCTCGGCGTGGATGTGCCGGACGAGCGCGAAGTGGTCCGGGAACTCGGCCATGACGCCGACGAAGGCCCGGGCGAGGGCGACGAGATCGCGCTCCAGGTCCTCGGGACGGGGCGGGCTCGCGGGATCCAACAGGGCGTGGAGACGGCCGAGTTGGGCGTCCTTGACCTCGCTCGACGTCCAGCTGACGACCGTACGGAAGAGGTCGGCCTTGCCGCCCGGGAAGTGGTTGTAGAGGGTGCGCGTGGACACGCCGGCCGCGGCCGCCAGCGCGTCGACCGAGGCGCGGGTGTAGCCCTCGCGGCCGAAGACCGTGCAGGCGGCGCCCGCCATCGCGATCTGCTTCTGCAGTCTGCGGGGCGGGACCTCGCGCCGGGACCGGTCCATCCAGGCGTCGTTGCTGGTGCCCACGCTCGTCTCCTCGCCTCTTCGGTCTCTTCTTGAGTGTTTTCTTGAGTCTCTTCGTCTACTTACAACGAGCGTTGTAATTTTTACAACGCTCGTTGTAGTTTACCGGAGGGGGGCCGCACCGGGCGGTCGCCCCCGCTCACGAGGGGATACCACCATGCCTGTCACCGAAGCCGTGCCCGCTCCCGTCGCCCGCGAGGACACTCCGCTGCGCGTCGCCGTGATCATCGGCAGCATCCGCGAGGGCCGCGCGGGAGGTGCCGTCACCGACTGGTTCGTCGGCGCCGCCAAGGGAGCCGCCGACCTGGAACTGGACGTCATCGACCTCGTCGACGTCGAACTGCCGCTCGCCATGCCGGGCTGGGGCCGGACGCCGAGCCCCGAGGCCGCCGCCGCGCTGGCCGAGGTCACACCACGGCTGGCCGCCGCGGACGCCTTCGTCGTCGTCACGCCCGAGTACAACCACAGCTTCCCGGCGGCCCTGAAGAACTTCATCGACTGGCACCGCGGCGAATGGCACGCCAAGCCCGTCGGCTTCGTCTCCTACGGCGGCCTCTCCGGCGGTCTGCGCGCGGTCGAGCAACTCCGGCTGATCTTCGCCGAGTTGCACGCCATGACGGTGCGCGACTCCGTCAGCCTGCACGGCCCGTGGTCCGGCCTCACGGAGGACGGGACCCCGCGCGACCCGGCCGTGTGCGAGAGCGCCGCGAAGGGCATGCTCGGCCAACTGTCCTGGTGGGGGCGGGCGTTGCGGTCGGCCCGTGCGACCCGCCCGTACGAGGGCTGACGGGGGTACGGGGGAATGACCACCACGCCGGCCGTCGAAGCGCCGTCCGAGGACTCCCGGGCCGCCGCGAAGACCCTCCACCGCACCATCGCCGTCGTCGTCATCGGCTCGGTGATGTCCGTGCTCGACATGACGATCGTCAACGTGGCGCTGGGCAGCCTCTCCGAGGCGTTCCACGCCCCGCTGGAGACGATCCAGTGGACCGCCACCGCGTACACGCTCGCCCTCGCGGCCGTCATCCCGACCGCGGCCTGGGCGATGGGCCGTATCGGCGCCAAGCGCACCTATCTGACCGCCCTGGTGCTCTTCACGCTCGGCTCACTGCTCGCGGCCTTCGCCTGGGACGCGCCGAGCCTGATCGCGTTCCGTGCGGTGCAGGGCCTGGGCGGCGGGCTGCTGATGCCCGTCGGCATGGCGATGGTGATGCGCATCGCCGACCGGGACCGGCTCGGGCGGTCCATGGCCCTGCTCGGCCTGCCGATCCTGGTCGGCCCGGTGACCGGGCCGGTGCTCGGCGGCTGGCTGCTCGACGCCGCGTCCTGGCACTGGATCTTCCTCGTCAACCTGCCCGTCGGAGCGGTGGCGTTGGTGCTCGCGGCGAGGTTGCTGCGCCCCGATGAGCCCCGGGCCGAGCCGCCCGCGCTGGACGTCCCGGGCCTGCTGACGCTCTCGCCGGGCCTCGCCCTGCTGCTGTTCGGGCTGGCGCGGGGCGGTGAGCGGGGCGACTTCACCTCGTACGGCGCACTCCTGCCGACCCTCACGGGTGTCGCGCTCGTCGCCGCCTTCGTACGGCGTGCGCTGACCGCCCGGGACCCGCTGCTGGACCTCCGGCTGCTGGGCGACCGCACGTTCGCCGTCGGCATCGGCACGCTCGCGCTGTTCACCTGCGGCTACTTCGGGTCGATGCTGCTCTACCCCGTGTACTGGCAGCAGGTGCGGGACACGAGCGCGACGGTGACCGGTCTGCTGGGCGCGCCGGTCGGGCTCACCGTCGGCATCACCATGCAGGTCGCCGCGCGCCGCATCGACAAGGTGTCGCCGCGACGGCTGATCGCGGCCGGGACAGTGGTCGGGGCGCTCGGCATGGCGCTGACCGCGCTGCAGATCGGCGAGGCCGACGTGCCGGCCTGGCGCCTCGTCGGCGCGGGGATGGTGATGGGCGTCGGCTCCGGCATGGTCCTGATGCCGACGATGACGACGGCGAGCCGTGACCTGCCGAAGGACCGCATGGCCGCGGCGAGCACCGCGCTGAGCATCAACGCGCAGGTGTGGGCGTCGGTCGGAACGGCCCTGATCTCCGTGGTGCTGGGCTCGACGGGCGCCGACCCCGCCGGCTTCCGGGTCGCGTACGCGGTGGCGGCGGGCCTGCTCGCCCTGGCGCTGCTGCCGGCGGCACTCCTACCCGGGCGAAGGAGCTGACGGAGCCGGCGGTTTCCCGGCTCCGGACCGCCGTATGGGCGTGAACAGCGCGACCACCGCGATCAGTACGCAGCAGGCGCCGGCGACCAGCCCGACCGGTGCGGTGCCACGGCGTTCGGCCGCCCAGGTCAGGACGGCCGCGCCGATCGGGGCCGCGGAGTACTGGAGGGTCCAGAACGCGGCGGTCACACGGCCCAGCAGCGGTTCCGGGGTGACCTCCTGGCGCAGTGACATGGAGCAGGTGCCCGCGATGCCGCCGCAGGCGAGGAACGCCGCGCTCAGTGCCGCGACGACGGACACGTCGCGCGCCCAGCCCAGTCCGGCGAACGCCAGCCCGCTCACCGCGACCGCTCCGGTCCAGGTCGGCCCGAAGCCGAGCCCGCGGCGGATCCGGGCCACCAGCAGGGCGCCGGTGATGGTGCCGAGGGCGCCGACGGCCATCACGGTGCCGACCGTGCCGTCGTCGTGGCCGAGGTCGTGCTTGACGTGGTAGATGACCAAGTCGGTCATGCCGAGGGTGAGGAAGCTGAACACGAACAGCAGGGCGGTCAGGGAGCGCAGCACGGGGTGGCCGTACAGGAAGGACACCCCGATCCGCAGGTCCTGCCACAGGCTCGCCTTCTCGGCCTTCTCGGCCGGGCCGCCGTCGTCACCGGCGCGCGGGGCGAACCGTACGAACAGCATGCAGACGGCCGACACCCCGAAGCTGGCCGCGTCCACCCCCACCGCGGCGGCCGGGCCGGTCCACGCGGCGACGAGTCCCGCGCACAGCGGGCCGAGGACACCCGCCGCGGCGGCGGTCGCGTTCAGCCGGCCGTTGGCCTCGGTGAGCCGCTCGGTGCCGACCAGACTGCGCACGACGGTGACATAACCGACGGCGAACAGCATCCCGACGGCCTCGCACAGCGGCAGCACGCCGTACAGCAGCCAGACCTGCGGCCCGAACAGCCACACCAGCGGAATCACGCCGTACAGCACCATGCGCACCAGGTCGCAGGCGATGAGCAGCCGACGACGGTCGACCCGGTCCACCACGGCCCCGGCGAACACCGCCGCCAGCACCGAGGCGGCCCCGCCGACCGCCGTGAGCAGGCCCATCCGGGCAAGGGAGCCGGTGGCCTGGAGGACCAGCAGGGGCAGGGCGATCAGGGCGAAGGAGTCGCCGAGGACGGAGAGGGTCTGCGCGGCCCAGAAGATGCCGAAGTTCCGTTGCCGCCAGAGGGGACGACCGTGGGAGGGCGGCGGGTCGATGCGTCGTGGGCGTGGAGTCGAGCTGCCCGGTTCCCCCTCGTCGCGCTGCGCCTCGTACGCCAAGCGGCCCCTCCCCCTCGTCCTGGACCCGGCAACCTTACGGCTGCCCTGCGGTGACCCGCAGACGAATGAACCGCACGCGCATCCCCGGCTCCCTCCACAGCGCGCCCGTGCGTCAGTGGTCCGCACAGCACGGTGTCGGGGCCGGGACCTCGAAGGGGACCAGTGTGCCGCCCACGGCGGCCATGGCGGTGAGGACCAGTTCGCCCTGCTGCCACTGCGGGCGCACGTGATCCCACGTCACCATGCGGGTGTCCGGGGCCGGTTGACCCGGGACACCGAGCACGGTCACGCGCGGCCCGCGATGTCGGGGGCGCCGGGCGACACGTCGTACTCCCCGGCCGCGAGCCGCTCCCGGGCGGTGCGCAGGAGCGGTTCGGACGGGAAGGTGAACGACAGGGCGACCCGCGGCCGGTCCCCGCGCACTGCCTTCGCGGCACCACTGCGCCGCGTGTGGAGGATCGAGGCGAAACATGAACCGTCCATGACCAGGAGGTGAGCGGCGGCCGACCCGGGCACGGCAGGTCACCTCGTCCCTCACTGTTTCCCCAACTGTCCTTGCCGGTCACACTGGTTGACGGTGAACCTGAGCAGCGTTCACCTTCAGTCCTCCTCAAGTCCCCCGCCCTCCGACCGGAGAGACACCCCCACCATGAGACGACTCATCGGCACCCTCGCGGCCGCCGCCCTGGCCGTGACCGGCCTCGCCACCACCGGCGCGACACCCGCGGCAGCGGCCACCTCGGGCACGTTCAACGTCCTCACGTACAACGTCGCGGGCCTCCCCGAGGGCCTCAGCTCCGGCAACCCGGAGACGAACACTCCCCTGATCTCCCCGCGCCTGGCGGCATACGACCTCGTGAACGTCCAGGAGGACTTCAACTACCACGCGGCCCTGTACGCGGGCGACAACCACCCGTACCGCACCGCGACCAGCGGCGGTGTGCCCTTCGGCGACGGCCTCAACACGCTCTCGGACCACCCCTTCGAGGACTTCGAGCGGGTGAAGTGGAACGCCTGCACGGGCACCAACTGCCTGACTCCCAAGGGCTTTTCCCTGGCGCGGGTGCGGCTCGCCGAGGGCGTCTTCGTGGACCTGTACAACGTCCACACGAACGCCGACGCGACGGATGACGCACTGGCGGCGCGCCGCGCCAACGTGGAGCAGCTGTCGGACTTCATCCAGGCGAACTCGTCCGGCAACGCGGTGCTCGTGATGGGTGACACCAATACCCGGTACACCCGCGCGGGCGACAACATCCGCACACTGGTAGAGGAGAACGGCCTGACGGACCCGTGGGTCAAGCTGGTGAAGGGCGGTACGGCACCGGCGCAGGGCGCCGACGCGCTGGTGTGCCCGACGACGGCCCCGACCAATGACTGCGAGGTGGTGGACAAGGTCCTCTACCGCGGCAGCAAGCTGCTGTCCCTGAACGCCACCCGCTACAACAACGAGTGGGCGTCCTTCCTGGACTCCGCCGGCGGCAACCTCTCCGACCACTTCCCGCACACGGTCGACTTCTCCTACACCCTCAACTCGTCCCTGAAGGCGAGCGACTTCTTCGGCGGCCCGCACGGCACGGCCTTCAACGACGCGGACGACCTGCCCGCGACCCCGTCCCCGCGCACGCTGACGCTGCGCGGCGCCTCCCGCCTGGACGCGGTGTCCCTCACCCACGACGGCGGTACGACGCTCTCCCACGGCGGCACGGGCGGCACGGCCACGTCCCTGACGCTCGCGTCGGGCGAGCACCTCACCTCGGTGAAGCTGACACAGGGCCAGAAGGACGGCCGCACCAGGCTCTTCTCGGCGGCGTTCACCACGGACAAGGGCCGCACTCTCTCCTCCGGCACGGCCACCACGGCGACGAAGACCTTCACGGCCCCGTCCGGCTGGCAGATCGTCGGCTTCACCGGGCGGGCGGGCACCGAGGTCGACAAGCTGGGAGTGCTGTACGCGCCGATCGGCTGAGGGCCGGTCGGCGTCCTGCGCAGGAGAGCGGGCCGTCAGGGGCGTCACTCCCTAGGGCACCTAGGCCATAAGCTAGGTGCCCTAGCCGACGGTATCGCGGAGGTCCCCAGTGCCCAGAGCCGGCCTCACCCCCGACCGCATCACCGCGGCCGCCGCCGATCTGGCCGACGAGGTGGGCTTCGAGAACCTCTCGCTCTCCGCTCTGGCCCGGCACTTCGGCGTCAAGGACGCGAGTCTGTACTCGCACGTCAGGAACCTCCAGGACCTCCGCACCCGCGTAGCGTTCCTCGCCGGTGGCGAGATGATCGACCGCATCGCCGTCGCCGTGGCGGGACAGGCGGGCAAGGACGCCCTCGTCGCCTTCGCCGGCGCCTATCGCGCGTACGCCCTCCAGCATCCCGGCCGTTACGCCGCCACTCAGATCCGCATCGCCCCGTCCCTCGCCGCCGACTCCCCCGCCCTGCGCCGCACCGCCGACATCACGTACGGCATGCTGCGCGCCTACGGACTCGACGAACCCGACCTCACCGATGCCGTGCGGCTGCTGCGCGCCACCTTCCACGGCTACTGCGTCCTGGAGTCCACCGGCGGCTTCAGTCACTCCCGTGCCGTGCAGGCATCCTGGGACAAGGCGATCGACGCCCTGCACCTCACGCTCGAGCACTGGCCTCGCTGATCCCGCGCCGATCCCCCCACGCCTCGACCTCGGCATACGACGGTGCCGCACCCTGCGGTGAACGGCCCGCCCGGATGTCCCTCACCATGTCCAGCGCCGCGCCCAACGCCCTCCGGTACAGCAGCGAGCCCAGGCTGACGCGGCGTACGCCCAGGTCGGTGAGGTGCGGGACGGTCGGGCCGGTGGGTGAGTAGAGGATGTTGAGGGGGGCGTCGAGGTGGCGTACGAGGGCGGCGATCCGGGCGGGGTCGGTCAGGCCGGGGACGAACACGCAGTCGGCACCGGCCTGTTGGTAGGCGTCCACGCGGGCCAGGGTGTCCGCGAAGTCGCCGTCGCCCAGCCAGTACGTGTCGGTGCGGGCGTTCACGAAGAGGTCAGGGGCGGAGGACTTCACCGCGGCGATCTTCCGCGCGTGCAGAGCGGCCGGGCCCAGGCCGTCCTCCAGGTTGATGCCGGCCGCCCCGACCACGGACAGCTCGCGCGCCAGCACGGCCACCCGCTCGGGGTCGTCGCTGAAGCCGTCCGCCGCGTCGACGGAGAGGAGAAATGGCTCTGTACCCAGGGTCAGGGCGAGTTGGAGGGTGTGCTCGCGGGTCGCCGGTGATCCGTCCGGCTGACCGACGGCCGCGGCGACGGCGAGGCTCGTCGTGCCGATCGCGCGGAAGCCCTGCGCGGCCAGGGCCGTCGCGGAGGCATGGTCCCAGGCGTTGGGGAGCAGCAACGGCTCCTCGGTGCGGTGGTGGAGCTCGGCGAAGGCGGTCATGTCCGCCACGGTAGGGGCGGGTCGGTTCGGTGCCGGCCGAAGTGTCTCGTCCCCTGGCACGCAGACCCACGGCAACCTTTGATCGCCCGGCGGCAACCCCCGCACATGACATCAGCAAGACGCCCCGTCGGCCACCGCCGAGTCCGCGCCGCCCGCAAGCCCGTCCTCGCCGGACTCGTGGCGGCCGGCGCCTTCGTCGGCGCCTGGTACGCCGTGGCCGGTGCCGCCACGACCGCCGCGCCGACGCTCGCCGTCACCTCCACAGCCGTGAGTCTTCCGGCCAAGTTCCCTTACCTGTCCCCCGGTTACAACAGCACCCGCGAGTGGACGCGGACGGCGACCGCGGCGGCCCCGAACGGCACCCTGCGCGTCGCCTGGCCCGCCTCGGACGGCATCCACGTCACCCCGCTGACGGCCGCCGGGAAGCGCTCGGGCGCCGACACCGTGGTGAAGGGAGCCACGGAGGTCGGCGGCCTGGTCGCGCACAACGACGGCTTCGCGCTCCTCACCCGCGTCGCCGACACCAACAAGTGGAAGGAGACGGCGGCGGCGATCGTCCGCTACACGGGCGGCAAGCAGACCTTCCGCACCAAGCTCACCTCCACCGCCACCCACGACACCGCCCCGCTCCTCGACGGCCAGCTCACCTGGAACGGCGCCAAGTACGGCGCGTACTTCGTCGTGCACGGCGCGGGCGGCTTCGCCGACGGGCACTTCGGCGACAAGCTGTCGTACGTCAGCGCCAAGGGCGCGAAGCTCAGCGGTGGTTGGAGTTGGGGATGCAGCCACAACGAGGGCATCGCCCTGCACCCGGAGAAGACCGGCGCCTTCACCTCCCTCTGCTTCGACGACTGGCGTTCGGGACTGTTCGTCTCGACCGGGATCGGCGCCCCGGACAACGCTCCGGTCGTGCAGCGCGAGCAGTGCTGGGCCGGTTACTGCGGCGGCACGTTCGCGGGCCGTACCGGCGACCTCGTGAAGTCGTCCACCGGCCGTTACGCCACCGCCTTCGCCTCGCGCGGCGCCGCCTCCGCCGTGAAGAACCCGGACGACGCGAGCGGCCGCGGCTGGACGGTCAAGCCGAAGACCGCCACCCACCAGGTGACCGTCGCCTTCCTCAAGAACCGCACCACCCCGGCCGGCAAGGCGATCCGCCTGACCAACACGCCGGGCACCGAACACGTCAACGTGCGCCTCGCCCCGTACGGCAAGAACCGACTGCTGCTGTCCTGGGAGTCGCTGAAGAACGCCAAGTGCAAGGACGGCACCTGCACCGGCACCTTCACGGGCACGCACCTTCGGCTCATCGACTGGAACGGGAAGTTCCAGAGTGCGGACAAGGTGGTCGGTGCGCGGATCACCGGTGACATCGCGGTCCTCAAGGACTCCAGCCTGACCTGGGCATACGCGCCCGCGACACCGTCGTACGCGGGCCCGCTGACCGGAGCGTCCCCGACCTCGGCGACCCTCAGGATCGCGCGTCTCAAGCCGTGAACCGCGGCTGACGCATCCGCTCGGGTCATCCTGCCGGGCGGGGCTCCGCGGCACTCACGTGCACACCCGAGTCCCACCGCACCCGCACCTCGGCCCCCTCGCTCCAGCGGACCGTCAACTCCCGCTCCCCGTCCGCCCGCACGCTCACCGTCTCCGCCAGCGGCACCGGCTCCGCCTCGGCGGTGAGACGTGCGAGCGCGACGAAGAGCGTGTCGCCGTCACCGGTGACGCCCGCGAGTTCGTCGTCGAGCCCGACCACGGGCGCCAGCTCCGCCCGTACACCGTCCGCCGTCGCCCACCCGGTGACCCGTACCGCCGTACCGGGCTCCGCACCCGCCACCACATGAGCGCGTACTTCCACCGCGCCGCGCGCGAGCACCACGCTCGTCACCCGCGCTCCTCCGCCCACCGTGTGCCGCGAGGCCACCCATCCGTCCCCGACACCCAGCGGCTCGATCCCGGTGCGGCTCGGATCGTCGCCGACGATCACGCTGTTGTCGTACGACGGTGAAGGCGTCGTCACCGTCGAGTACGCGAGGCGTGTGTAGTACGGGTCGTAGCGGACGTCCTCGCTGCCGTGGTTGTGGAGGCGGACGAGGCCGTCGGAACTGGTCGACTGGAGCAGCCAGTTGGGGGCGGCGATCGACGTCACCGCGTCCGCCCGCTCGGCCGGGCCCGGTTCCTCCGGGGCCGTCCACACCTCGTGGTCCGGCGGAAGCAGCAGGCCCAGGAAGCCCTTGCTCGCCCAGTACGGGGAGGCCGGGCCCGAATAGCCTTGCAGGACAGCGGAGTCGGGCCCGTGCCAGCCGAGGGTCAGGAGGCCGCGTGAGTCGACCGCGCCCCGGTCCAGGAAATACTTCAGCGATCCGGAGGCCAGCCGCCGCGTCTCCCCCGGCGCCAGCGGCGTACGTCCCGTCATCGCGCCCAGCCACAGGGGCGCGGTCGTCGCGAAGCGGTACGTCAGGGAGCGGCCCTGGTGCATCGGGGCGCCGTCGCCGCCGAACAGGCGGGCGTAGTCGGCGAGATGGCGTTCCAGGCGGCCGCCGTAGAGGTCGAGGAGCCGGTCGTCGTCCGCGAGCCAGGCGTGCAGCACCGGGTAGAGGTGCATGGCCCAGCCGTTGTAGTAGTCGAACTTGCGGCCGTCGCCGTCGGTGTACCAGCCGTCGCGGACGTACCACTGCTCGATGCGTTCCAGGCCGTTGTCGATCGCCTTGCGGGACGCGTCGGCCTCGTAGCCGATCTCCTGGAGGAATCCGCCGACCGTGACCGGGAACAACTCCCAGTTACAGGGCCAGGCCTCAGCGGTGAGCGCGTCGCCGAGCCAGGCCGCCGCGCGTTGCCGTACGTCCTCGTCCAGCCGGTCCCACAGCAGCGGCCGGGTGAGCCTGAGCGCGAGGGCGATCGAGGCGGCCTCGACGAGTGGCTGGCCGCGGTCCTCGATGCGGGGCCAGACGCCCGCGACGCCGGCGGCGAGTCCGTCGGCGTAGCGTTCGAGGGCGGTCTCGTCGCGGCGGAAGGCCGCCAACAGCAGCGTACGGGCGTAGCCCTCCAGGCCGTCGGAGAGCCGGCCGGACCAGCTCTCGCGGTCCCCTGGGAAGTGGTAGAGGGCGCGGTCCTCGGTGGCGTACGGCTCGACGGCCGCGAGCAGGGCGTCGGCGGCCGCCTCCCAGTGGGCGCGGGTGAATCCGGTGCGCGGGCTGAGGGTGCGGTCGTCGGGAGGCAGCTGCATGGGTCTCTTTCGTACGGGGAGCGACGAGAGCGCTCGGAGCACCGGGGACTCTCGGGTCGGGCGGAAACCTGGGGCGCCCCGGTTCCGGTCGGAACGCCCCAGGGGTTCATTCCACTCGCACCAGGCCCTTGGGCACCAGATGCTGAGCGACGAGTTCGTCGCGCACCAGTTCCGCGTACACGGTCGCGCCGTGTGCGGAGGTGTGGGTGTTGTCCCGTTTCTCGTTGTAGAGGTACAGCGCCTTGGAGCCCTCGACCCCCAGCGTCTCCACGACCGCCTTCGTCTTCGCCGTCAGGTCGATCAGCGGAACGTCCTCGGCGGCGGCGACCGAGCGCACGACCTCAGGATGGTTCACGCCGAGGCCGTTGACCAGTAGCGCGGTCCCGTTGTTCAGGGTGCCGTCGGAGTTGAACCAGCGGCGCACGATCGGGGTGACGAGGACGGGGCTGCCGCCCTTCTCCCGCACGCCCGCCACCAGGGCCTCCAGGTTGGCCCGGTAGGTCGCCTCGTCCGTGGTCTTGTCGTTGTGGGCGAGCTGGACGAGGACCAGGTCACCGCGGCGGATCTGCGGTTGCACGGTGGCCCACAACTGGGGGTTCCCCAGATATGTCACCGTACTCTCGCCGGAGTCCGCGTAGTTGGCGACGGAGACGCCCTTGCGGAGGTACTGGGGCAGCTGCTGGCCCCAGCCGGAGTACGGGTCGCCGGGCTGGTCGCAGACCGTGGAGTCGCCGACGAGGAAGATCTGGCGTGAGTGCCGGGCGGGGGTGACCTTGATGTCGGCCAGCGCGGGCGCCGCGCCGCCGAGGACGAGGTCGAGACCGGGGGTGCCCTCGGGGCCGGTCGGCTCGCCCTCGGGGGTGCGGACGTTCACGGTGAAGCTGCGGGCGACGCGCTCGCCGGCCGCGACGGCGGTCTCGGGGAGCAGGGAGCGCCGGGTCTCGCCGGCGATGCTCGTGCTCGACCCGGTGTCCGCGCCGAGGAGGACCTTCACGTCGTAGGTGCCGGGCGCGACGTCGAAGTGGCAGGCAGTGGCGGTGCAGTTCTCGAGGCCGAGGGGGCGCTGACCGCCCTGCGCCTGGGCGGGTACGGCGGTCAGGCCGGCGCTCATGGTCAGCGCCGCCAGCACGGCAAGGTTGAAACGTCTCATACGGCTCCTCCGAGGGTCCCGCGACAGGGCGACAAGGCCTGGCCGCTGGACCGTACCGCTCTCGGCAAGCGCTTTCTAGTCCTTGGATCGATTTCACATGATTGCCAACTCGGGGCATGTGAAAGCCCTTTCGCGAAATCGATTCAACTGTCACTCTGCCAACAGATTCCGCCGGGCAATGGCAAGCCCGGCATGCGCACCCCTCCCCCACACGCACACCCACCCCCCACACACCCACCCTCCCGAAGGAGGCACCCCCCATGTCCGGATCCGTGAACAGACCGGTCCGACGCCGCACCTTCGTGCTCGGCACCGCGGCCGCCGCCGGCACGGCCGCTCTCGCCGGGCCGCTCGCGCAGAGCGCGTCCGCCGCGGCCTTCGGCTACACCGACGACGGGTCGAACTACGTCGTCGACACCGGCGCCAGCCTCGTCTTCAAGGTCAGCAAGTCCAACGGAGACCTGACCTCGCTGGTCTACCGAGGCGTCGAGTACCAGGGCTACGGCGGCATGAACTCACACATCGAGTCCGGCCTCGGCGCCTCCACCGTGAGCATCAGGCAGTCCGGCACGACGATCCTGATCTCCGTCGCGTACGGCACGCTGAAGCACTACTACGCGGCCCGCAGCGGCGAGAACAACGTCTACCTGTGGACCAACAAGGCCGACACGTCCGTCTCCGCGACCCGCTACATCGTGCGCGTGAAGAAGGGCCTGTTCCTCAACGACGAGCCCGACTCCTACACGTACACCAACAGCACCATCGAGGCCTCGGACGTGTTCGCGAAGTCCGACGGCCAGACCCGCTCGAAGCACTTCTCGAAGCTGCGGGTCATGGACTACAGCCACATCGGCTGGACGACCGGCAGCGTCGGCCTGTGGATCGTCCGCAGCAACCACGAGAAGGCCTCCGGCGGCCCCTTCTACCGCTCCCTCCTGCGCCACCAGAGCGCGGACGGCGGTGGCCTGTACGAGATCCTGTACTACGGCCAGAACCAGACCGAGGACCAGCGCTTCGGCCTCCAGGGCCCGTACGTCATCGCCTTCACGGACGGCGGAGCGCCTTCCTCGTCGCTCTTCCCGGGGACTCTCACCACCTCGTGGGCGGACTCGCTCGGCATCTCGGGGTACGTCGGCGCGGGCGGCCGGGGGCGGGTCGCGGGCGTCGGGATCACCGGGCGGAACACGGCGTACGCGTACACGGTCGGGCTGGCCAACTCGGCGGCGCAGTACTGGGGTTCGGCGCGGGCGTCGGACGGCTACTTCTCGATCGGCGGGGTGCTGCCGGGGACGTACACGCTGACCGTCTACAAGGGCGAGCTGGCTGTATACAGTACGCAGGCGACCGTATCCGCGGGCGGGACGACCACCCTCAACTCGATCGCGATCCCCGCCACGAACGACCCGTCCAACGCCAGCGCGATCTGGCGGATCAACGACTGGAACGGCACGCCGAGCGGCTTCAAGAACGCCGACCTGATGACCTACGCCCACCCGTCGGACGTCCGCGCCTCCGCCTGGACCGGCAACGTGGTGATCGGCAGCGGCAGCGAGACGTCCGCCTTCCCCTGCTACCTCTGGAAGGACGTCAACAGCGGTCTGCTCGTGTACTTCAAGCTGACCGTCGCCCAGGCCGCCGCCGCGCACACCCTGCGCATCGGCGTGACGACGGCCTACGCCAACGGCCGGCCCCAGATCGCCGTCAACGACACCTGGACCTCGGCCATCCCCTCCCCGCCCACCCAGCCGAACACCCGGTCGCTGACCAACGGGTCCTACCGGGGGAACAACCACACCTTCACCTACAGCGTCCCGGCGAGTGCCTGGCTCACGGACACCGGCCAGTACAACGTGCTGAAGATCAACGTGGTGAGCGGTTCGGGGTCGGCCTCCTACCTCAGCGCGGGCACGGCGATCGACGCGATCGACCTGCTGGCGTGACCGCCGACCGGCACGCCCGCGACGCCGCGGCTCACCGCGACATCGGGACGGTCACCGAGGCTCGGCAGCGGTCGCACTTCGGCAGGTAGGGGTTGTCGCTCGCGGCCAGTGCGCAGTCCGCGCAGAGCAGGCGGCCGCATCCGGTGCAGATCAGGGCCATGCCGTCCATCGCGCCGTCATGGCTGACCGTCACGGCCGACTGCGACTGGAGTGTGACCCTGAGTCCCCTGGCGCAACCGCCGCAGGCAACCATGGCGCCGTTGGTCAGACCGTGATCCAGCCACGGCTGGTGACCACCCCGCCCCGCGGACCCACCGGCCTGACCCGCGGATCCACCGGCCTGACCCGCGGACGGCGGGGACTGCCTCTTCCTGCGAAACAGAGCCATGCAACCTCCCTTGGTCGAGGCTCCAGTTTCGCCGGAGCCCGACGGGACCGGTCCCGTCGGGCTCCATGGGCGCGGCTCAGGTACCGCGGGTCCACTGCTGGTTGGTGCCGCCGTTGCAGGTGTACGTGATGACGGCCGCGCCGTTGGCGGTGGACCCGCCGTTCACGTCCAGGCACTCGCCGGTCGCGCGGGCCTTGACGGTGACGTAGGAGCCAGTGGTGGTGAGCGACCACTGCTGGCTGGTCGCGGAGGAGTTGCAGTTCTCCTGGGTGACCGTGCTCGCGTTCTCCTGAACGCACAGGGAGCTGCTCCTGACCATCAGCTGGTAGTAGCCGCCGGAGAGGGGCTTGAACCAGTACTTCTGGTTGGTGCCGCCGTTGCAGTCGTACTGCTTGATCTGGGCGCCCTGCCACAGCGACTGGCTCGTCACATCGGCGCACTTGGACGAGTTCCGGGCGATCAGCGTGTTGTACGTGGCGCTCGTGCCGCTGATCGTGCCGGCGGCCGTGTCGACGGTCACCTCAGGGGACCAGGACATGGACATCGAGGTCGAGCTGGGGAAGCTCAGCGGCAGCCACACGTACCGCGAGTCGTTGACGGTCCCGCCGAAGGAGTTGCCCCAGCGGTCGCCCAGGTAGAGGTACGAGGTGCCCGAACTGCCCTGCACGGGAAGGACGAACGCGGTCTGCGAGCCGTAGGTCGTCGAGTCGCCGACGTTCGTCATCGCCGACCAGGGGCCGGACAGCGAGGTCGCCGTGGCGTACTGCTGCTGGTTGGGGCTCCAGCCGGTCGCGCCCGAGGTCAGCATGAAGTAGACGTTGCCCCGCTTGAACAGCGCCGGGGCCTCCCGGTGACCGCCGTGCCAGGGGTCGGCGACCAGGCTCGCTATGCCCGTGTAGTCGGCGGTGAGCCGGTAGATGTGCAGGTCGTAGTTCTCGCGGGCGGCGGAGACCATGTAGCCGGCGCCGTCGGTGTCCACGAAGACCGTGATGTCACGGGACATGTGCTGGCCGAGCGGGCGGAAGCTGCCCTGCCAGCTGTAGTTGCCGTCGACGGTGTCGGAGACGGCGACGGCGGCGCGGGCCTCGCTGTAGTCGGTGCCGTTCTCCTTGTGCATCCACATCACGTACTTGCCGGTGGAGGCGTTGTACATGACCTTCGGCCGCTCGATGTTGGCGGTCGCCAGCTCGGGGTCGGTGGCCTCGGTCAGGACGTGGTTGCGGAACTCCCAGTTCTTCAGGTCGGTGGAGCGGTAGGCGTCCACGTACCGGAAGGTGTTGTCGGCGTTGCGGTTCTCGCCGAACCAGTAGTAGTAGGAGCCGACTTTGAGGACCCCGCCACCGTGGGCGTGCACGGGGCTGCCCGAAGTGTCCGTGAACTGGGTGCCGTTGACGATCGTCTGGGGTGCGGCCTGAGCCGGTCCGGCGGTGGCCAGGGCGCCGAGCAGCGCCAGACAGAGGGCGAGCAGAGCAACGCAGGCACGTCTCATGTCAGGAACTCTCCTTGAGGGGTGCGGCGGCCGAGTCGGCTGTGCCGGTCATGGGGGCCGTGCCGGTCATGGGGGCCGTGCCGGTCGTGGCGGCCGTGTCGGCCACGGGGATGCCGAAGTCGGGGGTGCCGTCCGCCTTCCAGCCGAGCTTCTGGACGCGGGTGTGGCGGTTGGGGTCGTTCAGCGGGTCGCCGACGATCTCCTTGTACTGGCGGGCGTGGTAGACGAGGACGTCGGTGCGGCCGTCCTCGGCGACGGTGAACGAGTTGTGGCCCGGGCCGTACTGCTTGGTGGTGTCGTTGCTGGTGAACACCGGCGTCGGCGACTTGGCCCAGCTGGCGGGGTCCATGAGGTCACTGGCCGCGTCGGCGGTCAGCAGGCCCATGCAGTAGTTGAAGTCGGTGGCGCTGGCGGAGTACGTCATGAAGAGGCGGCCGTTGCGGCAGATGACCGACGGACCCTCGTTGACCTTGTAGCCGATGCACTCCCAGTCGTACTCGGGGGTGGACAGGCGTACTTGAGCGCCCGTCAGGGTCCACGGGTTCGCCATCCTCGACAGCCACAGGGCGGTGTTGTTGCCCATTCCGGGCTCGTGCTGCGCCCAGGCGAGGTAGCGGGTGCCCCGGTGGGTGAAGGTGGTGGCGTCCAGGGAGAAGGTCTCCCAGGCGGTCTTGAGCTGACCGCGCTCGGTCCAGGTCCCCTTGAAGGGGTCGCGGTGGGCGTTCTCCAGCACCCAGATACGGATGTCCCAGACACTCTCGGCGGGCGCCGCGGCGAAGTAGATGTACCACTTGCCGCCGATGCGGTGGATCTCCGGCGCCCAGATGTGCGCACCCATGGCACCGGTCGCGTGCTTGGTCCAGATCACGGATTCGGCGGCGGTCCCGAGACCGTTCAGGGTGCGGGAGCGGCGCAGGATGATCCGGTCGTACTCGGGTGCGGTCGCCGTGAAGTAGTAGTGGCCGTCGGCGTGCCGGTGGATGTGCGGGTCGGCCCGGTTGCGGACGAGCGGGTTCACGTACGGGGCTGCCTTGGGGGTCGGGGCGGCGTGGGCGACGCCGGCGGTGGTCGCCGCCAGGGCGCCCGCGGCCAGGGCACCCTTCAGCAGCAGTCTGCGGCTGGGGTCTTCAGGGGCATGGGGATTTTCGGGCAGGTCGTTGTCGCGGCTCATACGGACTGCCTCTCGGGGGTGGGGTGTCCTGAGAGCGATGTTCGATATTGAGAACATCTGTTGTTATTCCGAACGCCGAAAAGGTAAGCGGGTGGATCGGGGAGGTCAACGGGTTGGACGAGACTGGAGAAGGCGCTTTCTGTCCCCAGGTTTTTGCTCCCCGCCTTTTGCTCCCCAGGTTTTTGTTATCGGCCGCCACCTCGGCCCGTCTCCCTGGTGTGCGCAGCCATACCCACAAGACAGCAGCGGCCGCCGGTGCCCTCGCGGCCGTGGCCGCCCTCCTCGCCACCGCTCCCCCGGCGGCGGCCGCCGGTGCCCGGGACGTCACCGCCGACGTGCTCGCCGACCGGGACGTGACGCTTACCGGCGACACGGTCGTCACCGTGCCGTCGGGGACGACGACGTACGACGGAGTCTTCCGCGGCGAGGGCACGCTCACCGTGCGCGGCGGCGGGACCCTGGTCCTGACCAAGGACAGCGACTTCACGCTGCCGCGGTCCCGGCAGCGGCAGAAGGTGGCTACCCCGGGCGGCAACCACCCGTACGTCACCGTGGCCGACCCCGATCCGCCCGCGATCACGGTCGAGCGGGGCGCGACCCTGCAGTACGGCAACGGCGGCACGACCGGGCTGATCGGCCACTTTCCGTACAACACCCCGGCGTTCCGGCTCAACCAGGACAACATCCGCGTCGACGGCACCCTGCGGCTCTCCCTGAAGAGCGCCTACAACCTGGGCACCATCAGCGGCTCCGGCCTGATCACCCAGCCGCGGTTCCTCTGGGGCACCTGGGACCTGTCGGGCACCCACCCCTTCTCCGGGGTGATCGACAACGGCACGCAGGTCAACGCCGGCAGGCCGGAGTTCGCGACCTCACTGCCGAACATGCGCAAGGTCCTCAACCAGGGCACCTGGACCGTGGACACCCCGCTGGGCCAGACCGTCACCGAGGGCATGGACTTCTACCAGCGCGAGTACGGCAGCGACATCAACGTCCAGTCCCGGCCCGGCAGCAAGGTCGTCCTCACCGGCCAGTACAGCTGGTCGAACCAGGGCGGCGACACCGACCCCTCGCTCAGCGACCCCGCCCTGAACTGGACGCCCGCACGGAAGAACGTCAACAAGCGCGGCACCAACATCAAGGGCGCCAACGTCCAGTGGGGCGACGGCACCACGAGCAAGATCTTCATGCCGGGCACCGCCGAGACGGTCTACATCAACCTCCTTGCTGCGCGCTCCCGTTCGCTGCTCACGTTCGACTACAACGGCCCGGTGACACTGGGAGCGCCGATCGGTGGCGGCGTCTTCCACGACACGCTGTCCGCGCCCGGCGCCGGGGACATCGTCATCGCGGGGACGCGCGGGAACGACGTCACCTTCGCGGCGAAGCAGTACTACGACGGTTCCACGACCGTGGAGAAGGGGGCGGTGCTGCGGCTGGGGTCCGGGCAGGGGGACGGTTCCCTGCTGACGGGCACCGAGCGGCGGCGGGTGGTGAACGACGGGACGCTCGTCGTGAACAACGCGAAGAGGGCGATCTCCTTGGCGTACGTCGGCGGGAGCGGGGCGTTCGTGCAGGCGGGGGCGGCCACGACGACGCTGACGGGCAGCGCGGTGACGTACACCGGGGCCACGACGGTCAAGAAGGGCACGTTGGCTCTGCGGTCGGGGGCGACTCTCGTACGCAGCAAGGTGATCAGGCTGTCCGCGGCGGGGTCTCGGCTGGATGCCGGGACGTCCGGACTGCGGGTGGCGACGACGCTGACCGGCAAGGGCGTGGTGAAGGGGGCGGTGACGAACGAGGGGGTCGTCGCGGGCGGTCTCACCGTCTCCGGTGCCTACACGCAGCGCGCGAAGGGTGAACTGGTGCTGCGGGACAAGCCGTTGAAGGTGACGGGTCCGGTGCGGCTGGCCGGGGACCTCGATCTGTCGGCCGCCGGGACCAAGCCCGCGCGCAAGATCACCGTGCTCTCGAACACGGGCCGAGCGAAGACCGTCGGCGCGTTCAGCGGCCTGAAGGAGGGCACGAAGGTGAAGCTCGCCGACAGGACGTACCGGATCAGCTACAAGGGCGGGGACGGCAACGACGTGACCCTTGGTGCCGTCACCGCGAGCCCCTCCCCCAGCGCTTCCGGCACCCCGACGACGTCCGGCGCCCTCGTGACACGCAGCGCCACTGCTGCGGACGACGAGGAGTTCGGCTGGTGGCCGTACGCGCTGGGTCTCGGGCTGCTGGGCGGGCTGCTGGTCCCCGCGACGCGGCGCAGGCGCGGGGGCAGGCGACGGGGTGGGCGGCACTCGGCGCGTGGGTAACGGTTGCTACCGTCCGCTCGGCGCCTTTGGAAACCCCAGCCGCGGGGCCAGCTCGCGTGCCTCCCTCGCCCACTCCCCGAGGTAGGCCAGGGTCAACCCCCGTTCGCGGTAGCGGCGTTCGGCGTCCACGGACTGCCCGCCGCCGTAGTCCAGCTGCGCCTCGCCGGCGTTGGCCAGCATGAGGGCGGTGAGCCAGTCGTACTTCACGGCCGAGGCGCAGACCGCGAGGCGTACGAGGTTCTCGTCGCCGTTCCAGCCGCTCTCGCGCAGGCCGTGCAGGTACGCGTCGTAGGCCCTCGCCGCGTACTCGGGGAGGCGGGCGGCCGGGACGAACAGGTCGAAGACGGAGTCGGGGAGGTAGTTGCCGAGGTCCTCCCCGAGGGCTCCGTCGCCGGCGAAGGCCCAGTCGAACACGGCACTGTGGGGGCCGTCGGCGCAGGTGTTGGCGGGCCAGTGGTCGAGGTGGCTGAAGGCGCGCGGCAGGGACTCCATGATGTCGAGGAACCAGTCGCGGTCGTGGTGCAGCCGGACCATCTCGCGGCGCAGGCCCTCGGGGAAGTGGTCGCGGACCAGAGGCTGTCGCCAGGCCTCATCGTCGTCGAGGAGTTCCTGGCCGACGGTGTTGCTGCCGACGTACTGGCGCAGGAAGCGGTGCGAGAGCCACGGCTCGTCGGCCACCGCGCCGACGGCTCCCTGGGCGGCGCCCAGGCGGCGGGCGTGTTCGACGTGCCGGGCGGGCTTCCAGCGGGTGGCGGGTTCGCCGCGTACCCGCTCCAGCCACAGCGCGATGTCGCCGTCCGGCCGCTCGACGCGGGCCAGCAGCCGCGGCGCGCGGACGCCGTACGGCTGCCAGACCTGTGCGAGGCCTGAGGTGTAGACGTCGGCCTCGCGCCGCCAGTAGTTCCAGTGCCGGGGGTCCTCCGAGGCCGCCCAGCGTCCGGTGGCCTCCTTGGAGCGGGTGAGGACCTTCAGGATCGCGGCGCGGTCACCGGCGTTGACGACCCAGACGCCGCCGGTGACGCCGTTCTTGGGGTTGTGGGTGAGGGGCGCCAGGAAGACGGGCCCGGTGAAGGGGCCGAGGACCTGCCGGGCCTCCTCGTACGCACCCTCGGCGTCGGCGGCTTCGGCGCCCTGCGCGTCCACGGCATCGGTGTCGGACATCCCCCAAGGTTAGGCGGACTCCTCCGCCGGCTCCTGGCGTCCACGCAGCCACACGTACACCGGGATGCCCGCGAAGAGGAACAACACGCCCTGGTAGACGGCCGCGTAGCCGGCGCCCGCGATCAGCCAGAAGGAGAACGCGAAGGAGAGGGCCGCCACGATCAGGTCGCGGGCCAGGCCCGCCGGGCGGATCTGCTCGCGCGTGCCCTTGGCCAGCCAGTACAGCTGGGCGGCGGCGGAGAGCAGGTAGGGCACGCAGCCGGTGAACGTGGTGATCAGGACGAGGACGCGGAAGGTCGTGTCCGGGCCCGCCGTGTAGTTGAGGGCGATCAGGAGTGTGCCGAGGACGGCGACGGTCCAGACGCCGAAGGCCGGCACCCCGCCCTTGCCCACACGGGCGAACGGCGCCGGGAAGAGGCCGTCGCGGGCGGCGGCGTACGGCATCTGCGCGGCCATCAGGATCCAGCCGTTGAGGCAGCCGGTGATGGAGGCGACGGCGACCAGGGCGATGGCGGTGCCGCCCCAGGTGCCGCCCGCGATCGAGTTCACCGCGTCGGCGAAGGGGGCGCCGGAGTCGACGAGCTTGTCGTGCGGGACGAGTCCGAAGACGGCGACGATGCCGAGGATGTAGACGAGGGCGGAACCCAGCGTGCCGAGGACGCTCGCGCGGCCGACGTTGCGCTCGGGGTCGCGGACCTCGCCCGCGCTGACGGCCGCCGACTCGACGCCGAGGAAGCTGTAGAGGAGCAGCGCGGCGGAGGCGGCCAGCGCGCCGGAGACGCTCTCGCCGGAGGCGTTGAACGGGCCGTAGTTGTCGGTGTCGACGAAGAACAGGCCGACGGTGGCGACCAGCAGCAGCGGCACGAACTTGAGGATCGTGGAGACGACCTGGACGGTCCCGACCCAGCGCGTGCCGGCGAAGTTCGCGGCGGCCGGCAGCCACAGCGCCGCGAGCGCGACCAGCGCTTCGAGGGTGTGGTTGCCGTGCAGCGGGATCAGGACGTCGACGTAGCCGACGACCGCGACCGCGAGGGCGGCGATGCTGACCCAGCACATCGTCCAGTACGACCATGCCGACAGGAAGCCCGCGAAGGGGCCGAAGGCGTCGCGCGGGTACACGTACAGACCGCCGGTGACCGGGCTGCGCCGGGCCAGCTTGCCGAAGAGCAGCGCGAGCAGCACCGCGCCGACCGACAGAACCACGAAGGCGACCAGGCTGACGCCGCCGTACGGGGCGACGGTGGCGGGCAGCACGAAGATGCCGCCGCCGATGATGTTGCCCATCACCAGGGCGGTGGCCGCGGCCGGGCCGAAGGTGCGGCGGCGCGGGGCGGACCGCGCCTCGGGCTCGGCGGACTGGGTGGTACTGGGGGCAGTCATGTCACTTCCGGGGAGGCGGGGAAGCGTGATCGTATCCGCCGTTCCACATCGTGGGCAATCTGTTCACGTTCTGGACACACTCCGGGCGGTGCACCCGCTGCGACTCGACTACCGTCGTCGTATGACCAGCCATCTCACGCTCGCCGCCGCCCTCACCACCGGGAGGACCGTCGTCCTCGACGGCGGTATGTCCAACCAGCTCGAGTCCGCCGGGCACGACCTGAGCGACGAGCTGTGGTCGGCGCGGCTGCTCGCGGAGCAGCCCGAGGCGATCACCGAGGCGCACCTCGCCTACTTCCTGGCGGGCGCGGACGTGGCGATCACCGCCAGCTACCAGGCGACCTTCGAAGGCTTCGCCAAGCGCGGGATCGAGCGGGAGCGGGCGGCCGAACTGCTCGGCCTGAGCGTCGGGTTGGCCCGCGACGCGGCGACGCAGGCTCGCGCGAAGGGCGTCACCCGGCCGCTGTGGGTGGCGGCTTCCGTCGGCCCGTACGGCGCGATGCTCGCCGACGGCTCCGAGTACCGGGGCCGGTACGGCCTGACCGTGGCCGAGCTGGAGGCCTTCCATCGGCCCCGCCTGGAAGTGCTGGCCGCCGCCGGTCCGGACGTCCTCGCCCTGGAGACGGTCCCGGACGCCGACGAGGCGGAGGCCCTGCTGCGCGCGGTGCGCGGGCTCGGCGTACCGGCGTGGTTGTCGTACAGCGTCGCCGGCGACCGCACCCGCGCCGGCCAGCCCCTCGAGGAGGCCTTCGCCCTGGCCGCCGACGCGGACGAGGTCGTCGCCGTCGGAGTGAACTGCTGCGCCCCCGAGGACGTCGACGCCGCGGTGGAGACCGCCGCCCGGGTCACGGGCAAGCCGGTCGTCGTCTACCCCAACAGCGGCGAGGCCTGGGACGCCGAGGCCCGCGCCTGGAACGGCCGCTCCTCGTTCGCGCCCGAGGAGGTGCAGGGCTGGCGGGAGTCCGGGGCCCGGCTGATCGGCGGATGCTGCCGGGTGGGCCCGGAGGCGATCACGTCCCTTGCGGCGACGCTGGCGAAGTCCTGAGCCGCTCCACAAGGCCCGGCTCCACCTCTCGTCCCCGCCCCCCGCCACTGCTAGCCTCCGTTTCGGGAACCGGTTTCCATCCATGTTGCCGCAGTTCCCGAGGGGTGGGCGGGACAGCCCGGGAGAGGGACGAGGCAGGTATGACGAGGAAGAGCGAGGACGCGGGGCGGAGCACGATCCGGGACGTGGCCTCCCGGGCGGGGGTGTCCGCGTCGACCGTGTCGCGGGTGCTCGGCGGGGTCTATCCGGTGAGTTCGGCGACGCGGACGCGGGTGATGCGGGCGGTCCGTGAACTGGACTATGTCGCCGACGCGCGCGCCAAGGCGGTGGCGGGTGTCGGCACGCCCACGCTGGCGTTCGTCCTCGAGGACATCACCGGACCGTCGTTCGCGCTGATGGCGCACGGCGTGGAGCGCGAGGCGACCCGGCTCGGGCACCTGTGCCTGGTGTGCAGCACGGAGGGCGACGTCCGGCACGAGCTGGAGTTCGTCGAGATGATGCGCGCCCAGCGGGCCGCCGCCGTGATCCTGGTGGGCGGCGCCGCCGACACCGCCGAGTACCGCGAGCGCACCCGCCGGATGGCCGACTCGCTGGCGTCGGCGGGCTCCAGGCTGGTGCTGTGCGGCCGTCCGACGCTGGGTCCCGGGGCACCGGTGACCGTCATCGAGTACGACAACGAGGGCGGCGCCTACGCCCTCGTCGCCCACGTCCTGGCCCAGGGCCACCGGCGGGTGCTCTTCCTCGGCGGCAAGGCGGACCACACCACCGCGCAGGGCCGGGAGCGCGGCTATCTGGCCGCCCATCGCGCCCGCGGCCTGGAACCGGAGCCGGAGCTGCTGCTGCACGGCGACTTCACCCGCGACTCCGGCCACCGTCTGATGCGCGGGGCGCTGAAGGACGGGCTGGACTTCACGGCCGTGGTCGCCGCCACCGACATGGTCGCCGCCGGCGCGCTGACCGCGCTGCACGAGGCGGGCCTGGAGGTACCGCGCGATGTTTCGCTGGCCGGCTACGACGACATCCCCTTCGCCCGCGACCTGCACCCCGCGCTGACGACGGTCCACGTCCCCTACGAGGAACTGGGCCGTCTCGCCGTGCGCACGGCACTGGGCCGCACCGCCGAAGCCCCGGACGAGCATCTGCTCCTGGGCACCCATGTGGTGGTGCGGGACTCGGTGGCGGCAACCGGTTCCTGAGCCCGATGCCCGAAGCGACGGCCGCCGGTCCGGGGGCCGGCCGCCCGGGCCCGGAGCCCGCTCGTCAGGGGCGGCGCACCGACCCCGGCAGCCGCAACCGCCGTACCACCGACCGCAGTTCCGCACTCCGCGCGACCGTGTTGCGCGCCGCCGCCATCCGCACGGGGAAGCCGTCCTCGACTGAGTCGTCGAGTGCCTGCGCGGCCACCCCGGCCCGCTCGCTCGCCCCGGCCCGCGCGGTCGCGTCCGCCGTCCACACGGCGAACTCCCGGTCGCGCGGTCCGTACGCCGTGCGCGGCTCCCCGTCGCCGAAGATCCGCACCGGGTGCGAGGCGTCCCAGCCCTGCCAGCCCGGATCGCCCTCGGTCGCGAACCGCACCCACGCCCCGTGCATCGCGTCGGCCAGTTCCCGCGGAGTGCCCCAGCCGGCGAGCTTGGCGGAGTCGGGGACCTCGCCGGTGTCGAAGACGAAGCCGAGTTCGAGGGCGTGGCAGGCGCCGAGGCCGGGGAGGTTGGACGGCCAGGCGAACTCGTAGACGTACGCCGAGCCGGGGCGGGCCTCGGCGAGGCGGTGCAGGGGGAGGCGGAGCAGGTGGTCGGTGACCATCTGGCCGACGATCTCGGCGGTGCCGGCCTCGGGGTGCAGGGCGCGGTAGCCGCGGGGCACCTCGTGGCCGCAGTGGCAGCGGGCCATCGCGCCGGCCAGGGCGACCGCGCCGAGCCGGTCGACGCGCTCCACGAGTCCGCCGGGCACCAGCCACAGCCGGTACTCGTCGCTGGTCCAGCCCATCATCAGGTCGACGCCCGCCGCCACGTCGCCCTCGACGAGTGCCTCCAGCGGGTCCCGGGGCACGAGCTCGCCGTCGACGACGATCCCGAAGGCGGGGCCGCCGAGCACCGGGCTGCTGAGTCTGCCCACCTCGGCCTGGGTGCGCAGCAGCAGCTCACGGTCGACCTCGGCGAAGGCGGCCGCGGTGGCGGGGATCTTCAGCCGGGTCGCCATCCGGCGCACCATCCGCCGTACCTTGTCGCGGTCGCTCGCCTCGGGCGGCCCGCTCTGCAGGACCGCGCGCCGGAACAGGCCCTGGGCCTGCGGGGCGGCCAGCAGGGCGCCGGTGCTGATCGCCCCGGCGGACTGGCCGGCCAGGGTGACCCGGTCGGGGTCGCCGCCGAAGGCCGCGATCGACTCACGCACCCATTGGAGTGCGGCGAGCTGGTCGCGCAGGCCGGCGTTGGCGGGGACGTCCGGGAACAGGCCGTATCCCTCGACGCCGAGCCGGTAGTTGACCGAGACGAAGACGACGCCGTCGCGGGCGAAGGTGCGCCCGTCGTACACGGGCACGGCCGACGAGCCCCGGGTGAGGGCCCCGCCGTGCAGCCACACGATGACCGGGAGCCGGGCACCAGGGCCCGGCTCCGGCGTCCAGACGTTCAGATTGAGGCAGTCGTCGCCGGGCACGGCCGGGTCGGACAGGTACTGCGCGAAGGCTTCGGAGTACGGCGGTTTCGGCGCCGTCGGCCCGAAGGCGCCCGCGTCGCGCACGCCGTCCCACGGCTCGGGCGGCACGGGCGGCCCGAACCGGCGCGGTCCGAAGGGCGGGGCCGCGTAGGGGATGCCCCGGAACACCGCGACGCCGTGCTCGTACCGGCCCCGTACGGCCCCGTACGGGGTCCTGACCACGGGGTCCCGGCTTGTCCGGTCCGCCTCGTCCACCTGGTCCGCTGCCGTCATGCGCCCACCGGCCTCCCGCACCGCGTCCGTGCACCGCGCTCGTGCACCATGAACATCAGAGCACCACATGGTGGCCCGGTATTCCGGTGCACGAGCCCGGCTTTGCGGCTATTTGGCGTACATCAGCGTGCCGAAGCCGAGCTGGTCGTAGCCGCCGCTGGTGGAGCCGTAGTCACCTCCCCCGCCCTCGGGGGCGACCGAGAAGCACATCTGGGAGATGTACTTGTCGTCCAGGGAGACGCGCCGGTTGTAGTGGTAGTGGAGCATGGCCCACACCGGGCGCACCTGGCCGCGGGAGGCCGAGGAGATCACCGTCTGCGACTGCTGGGCGCAGCTCTGCCCGGTGCCCCAGGTGTAGGTGGTGAAGGGCACGTCCATGCCCAGGTTGTACTTGGCGACGTACTGGGCGCCCTTCATGAAGCGGCGGCCGTCGTACGAGTAGAGGTCCTCGCCCTGGTTCCAGGCCATCTCGCAGATGGCGCCCATCTGGCCCATGCCCATGACCGTGTGCCCCTGGTCGCGGCCGGACTCCTGCCACTGGCCCAGCGCGTAGCCGTCCGCGTCGGTATACAGGTACGGCACGGCGTGGGCGATGGAGCCGTTGCCCGCGCCGGACTTGAAGTACGTGACGGCCTGGTCGAACTTGGCGCCGTCGTTGTTGAGGATCCCGATGGCCAGGACGGAGGCCATGTTGCACAGGTCCCAGTTGGCCCAGTAGTTGGTGATGCAGGCGTCGTTGTGGCCGGTCAGGAACTGGTTGTTGAGCGGGTAGAAGACCTTGACCATCATCTGCTGGAAGCGGGCGAGGTCGAACGCGGGGTAGTCACGCATGAGTTCCGCCGCGTTGGCGAACTGCCAGCCGTAGAGACCGGCGGCGAGGAACCGGTCGGCGTTGCCGGTGACCGTCGTCAGTGTGGACGACCACGCGTTGAGGATCCTGGCGGCGCACTGCGCGTTCGCCTCCGTGCCGCCGACGCGCCAGCGCAGCGCGTTCTGGTAGGCGGCGGCGATGTCGTTGAAGAGGAGGCCGTAGTTCTCGCCGGTGCCTCCGCGGATGATCGTCGCCGTGGCCCTGGGGGTCCAGGTCGACTGCGAGTGGGAGTTGGCGGTCAGCCTGTTCCAGCCGGACAGCCAGGGGTCGTCGCCCGCGGCGACCCTGACCTTGGCCCGGTTGATGTCGCCGGCGTTGTGCAGCATGCCGGGGTGGGTGAACGCGGCGGGCGCCGCGTCCGCCGTGGTGGCGGCGAACGTGGAGCCCAGCGCGAGTGCGGCGGTGAGACCGCCGGCGGTCCGGAACAGACCGCGGCGGCTCAACTCGGTTTCCTGGAGGTGCCCGTGGGGGGATGTGCGGCTCGTGCGGCTCATTGCTGTGCATCTCCGATCTGTGGGGAGATCTAGAGGGGCGTGATGCTCACCCCTTCGAACTGCGCGGTGCCGAGGGCCAGGGGGTCGCGGGAGCAGACCACGAGGCCCACGTAGTAGGGGGCGTCGCCGAAGCCGGGGACCTCGCCGGAGGCGAGGGCGGTCCAGGTGGCGCCGTCGTCGGTGGAGACGTAGGCGGTGAAGGCGGTCCCGGTCCGCTTCAGCCGCAGGTGGGAGGGGAGGGCGACCGTGCCGTTGCCCGTGAAGGTCGAGCGTCCGGCCACGGTCGTGCGCAGCATGAGCTGTGCCGTGGTCCCGCCGGTGACGATCGCCCCGGCCGCCTGGTCGAACGGCGACAGCGACTTGGCCATCAGCAGGCCCACCCGGTCGGCGGTGGCCCCGGTACGGGAGACCAGCCGGGCGGTGACCTCACAGTCGCCGGTGACGGGCCGCCGTACGAACTGCCCTGTCATTCCCTGGTTGTTGACGGTGAGGTCGGTTCCGGCGCCCCGCACCACGAAGGTCCCGTCCGCGTGCGAGGTGCTGCCGGGCGTACGGATCGCGACCACGCCGAGCGTCCCGAAGGCGCGGTCGTCGAGGACCACGTCGCCGAGGTCGCCGTAGGTCCAGGGGGCGGGCGGGGGTGTGCCGACGGTGAGGGCGAGGATGCCGGTGCCGTCTCCGGCCGCGTTGCCGACGGTCGTCGTGATCGTGAACTCGCCGGTCTCGGTGGGGGTTCCGGAGATGAGGCCGGTGCGCTTGTCGATGCGGAGTCCGTCGGGCAGGCCGTCGGCGGTGAAGCGTACGGGCTCGTGCGAGCCACGCAGCAGGTGCCGGAAGGCGACGCCCTTGTTGGCGAACGCGGCGGTGGCGGAGGTGGGTCGGGGTACGGCGGGTGTCGGCATCTGCGCGGCGGCGGACTCCGACAGCGGGCCGCGTCCGGCGGTGTTGGTCTTCGCGACGGCGTAGTGGTACGTCGTCCCGGGCGTCCCGGTCGCGTCCGCGTACCGGATGCGGGTGCCGGATCCGACCGCGCCGATGCCGGTCGCGACGGTCACATACGGGCCGTCGGCGTCGGTGGCGCGGAGCACCTTGTAGCGGGCGGAGAGGTCGGGGTCGGTCCAGGCCAGCCGGACGGCATCGGCGCCCGCGGTGGCCCGCAGGTCGCCGGCCGCGCGGGCCGGTCGGGGCACCGACCACACCTCGCCCGACGCGGAGGTGACGCTCACGTTGTCGAAGGCTCCGGTGCCGGTCTCGGCGTACTCCTCGTCGACGCCGAGGCAGGAGCTGAGGACGAGTCCGGCGTATACGATATTCGGCATACCGTCGACCTCGGTACGACCGACTTCTGTCCACCGTATGCCGTCCGGCGAGATCGCCCCGGTGCACCACCGGCCCTTGCGGGTCACCCGCACCCAGTAGGGCGCGCGCAGCCGGTAGCCGTCGCCCGCGCCTTCCACGTACGGCGCCTCCAGCGGGGTCGCCGACTCGGGCAGGGCGCCCAGGCTGGAGATCGGGAAGGCCGCGGCCGTGGTGATCGCCTGTTGCTGAGAAGGCGGCACGGGCGTACTGCCGGTGCCGGAGACCTCGGCCCCGGTGGACGGCCGCACCGAGAACACCCCGCTCCAGGTGTGCAGCGGCAGCCCCTGGATGAGCATGGCCGCGTGCGCCGCGTCCGCGTCCAGGGAGGCCCGGACGGTGACGCCGATCTTGGAGTACTGCGAGCTGAGCGGCCACACGATCCGCGCGGTCACCGTGCCGTCGCCACGCAGCGGCAGATGGACGAAGCGGTAGGTGTCGGCGGTGCCGGACGCCTCCAGGACGAACCGCTCGCCGTCGAAGGCGGCGGCGCCGGGGATCTTCACGGCCCCGACGTCGCGGGTCGCCCAGGGTTCGGGGAGACCCGCGGACGCGGAGGCGGGACTCGAATCCCCGCTGCTGCCAAGGGAGTTGGTAGCCGTGACGGTGTAGTGGTACGTCCGTCCCGCGCGCACTGCGCCGTCCGTGCAGGTCGGCTTGTCGACGCCGGTGGCGATCTCCTCGTACGGGCCCTCGGGGCCGGTGGCCCGGCGGACGGTGTACGTGCTCGCCCACGCGGACGGCAGCCAGCTCACGGTGACGGACGTACCGTCGCCGGTGGCCGTGACGCCCGCCGGTGCCGTGGGCACGGCGGGTGCGGGGGCCTTGGTGCCGGCGTAGGCGAAGGTGCCCCAGCTGGGCAGGTCGTCGTTGCTGCCCTCGACGAAGCGGGCGCCGCCGGTGCCGCGGAAGACGGCCGCCTTGGTGTACGGGGTGTCGAGGCCGCGGACGCCGGCGTAGTGGGCGTAGGCCATCTCGTAGACCGGGGGCAGGTTGCCGCGGCCGACCGCCGAGACGGTCTTCTTGACGTACTTGCCGGTGCGGTCGAGGTCCGGGACGAAGGGGACGTCGCCGCCGAGGTTGTAGCGGGCGGCGTACTCGAAGTTGGCGAGGATGCGGTGGCCGTCGTGGCCCCACAGGTCGACGCCCTGGTTCCAGGCGACCTGGGCGAGGTCGCCGGTCAGGCCGACCGCGAGCTGTTCGTGGCCCTGGTCGCGGCCGCTCTCCTGGCCCTGGCCGGCGTCGGTGACGATGCGGTGCGGGATGCTGCCGTTGCCCGCGCCGGCGGCGGCGAAGCGCAGGGCGTCCTCGAAGAGGGTGGGCTCCTCGCAGAACACGCCGATGGCCAGGATGGACTGAAGGGCCGTCAGATCCCAGTTGCCGTTGGCGTAGAGCATGTAGCCGGACACGGCCGGATACCAGACGCCGAGGAAGGACTCCTCGCAGCGGGTGATGTCCTCGTCCGCCCATCCGTCGTAGCCGGTGTGGCGGAGGAGTTCGGCGGCGTTGACGAACTTGAACGCCTGGAGTCCGGCGCCGAGCGGCCCGTCGGCGCCGGTGACCATCGTGAGCGAGGCCGACCAGGCGTTGAGGAGGTCGCGGGCCTTGTCGGCGTGGGCGCGGTTGCCGGTGGCGCACCACATCAGGGCGTTCTGGTAGGCGGCGGCCGAGTCGGCGACGGCCTGGTTCTGGAAGTTGGTGGGGCCGCGGCCCCAGGAGGTGATCTGGCCGGTGTTCTGGATCGGGTACGTCGCCTGCGAGCGGGCGTGGGCGGCCAAGGCGAGGTAGCCGTCGTAGACCGGGGATTCCTTGGCGGCGACGGCGGCCTTCATACGCGATATGTCGTCGACTGTATGCAGTAGGCCGGGATGTGTGAACTGTGTGCGACGGGTCTGGTGGCCGGCCGCCCGGGCGGTGCCGGGTGCGAGCAGTCCGCTCGCGCCCGCCACCAGCAACAGGGCCGCCGTGCCGCCGAGGAAGTTCCGGCGACTCGGAGCAGATGTGATCATGACGCGGCGGCCGCCTCGGCCTCGGCGGTGGTGAGGAACTTCAGGTTCGTCACGTGCTCGTTGACGAACATGGGCACGCCGTCCGAGGCCAGATACCACTTCGGCTTGCCCGTGCTGTCGGCGATCACCTTGCCGTTGACGAGGAGGTTCTCGAAGGTGACGTCCTTGATCGCGTGTTCGGCGTCGAGGCCGGCGATGATCGAGAGGTCGGCGTTGTTGCCGTTGTAGCTGAGGTCCTTGATGTAGACGGACTCGATGCTCCGGCCTGCCGACGTGTTGTACTTCGGGTTGTACTCGACCCGCATGTGGATGAGCTGGCCCCAGCGGAAGTCCTCCACGCGGATGTTGTCGAACCTGACGTTCCGGACGACGTTGCTGTCGCCGACCATGAAGGCGATGGCGCCCTGGTAGGTCACCTGCGGCTCGCGGTGGTCGAGGATGTCGATGTTCTCGTAGCGCAGGTTCTCCAGCATCTCGGGGGTGTCGGAGTTGCCGTGCACGCCGATGTTGATCGGGTGGGCGACGTCGGCCCAGAGGGAGCAGTTCTTGACGGTGATGTTGCGGGTGTCGCCGTAGAAGTCCCAGCGGTGGGTGTAGAGGGCGACACAGTCGTCGGAGGTGCGCAGGAAGCAGCCGTCGATCGTGACGTTCTCGGAGCAGTAGAGCTGGATGCCGTCGCCCCAGCCCTGGTGGCTGAAGGCGCGCAGGTTCTTGATGGTGAGGTTCTTGGACTCGGCGACTCTGATGTTCTCGTACCGGGGGTTGAGGATCGTGACGCCGTCGATCGTGACGTTCTCGCACTTGCGGACGAAGACCGCGCCGCCGGTCGTGTCGTAGACCACGCCGCGGCCGATCAGCCGGGAGTTCTCCACGCCCTCGAAGATCACACTGGAGGTGAGGACGGCGCCCGGGGCCAGGTAGACGGTGGTGCCGCTGGGCACCTTCAGGGTCCGGTCGGGGTGGGTGTGCAGACCGGGCCCGAAGTACATGACCTTCTTGTCGCCCTCGGTGGGCACGTCCTGCTCGATCGGGTTCGCGAACAGGTGCAGGCAGTCGAAGATCTTGTCGTCGATCTGGACGACGAGGTTGCGGGGCCGGTCCAGGGTGAAGCGCGCGGTGCTGCCGAGCACCTCGGGCTTGATGCCGTACGAGTCCGGGCGGATGCGGACCTTCTCGCCGCCGCCCGGGTTGTACGTGACCTCGACCTCGACGGTGCCGGAGAAGTCGAAGGCGGCCCAGGAGGAGCTCTGGGCCCTGTTGCTGCCGGTGTTCGCGTCGATCAGTGCGAGCTTGGCCAGGTAGACGCCGAGCTTCTGCCAGGTACCGCCGAGCGGCCGGACCTTGACGGTGAAGGAGTTGTTGACAGGCACCTTCGGAAGCGTCGGGTGGATGACCACGCTGTCGCCGGCGGTGCCGTCCTCCTCCGCCGCGGCGGCCTGTGCGGTTCCCGCGATGCTGCCCGCCAGGCCGGCGGCAGCGATGACACCGGCGGCCTGGAGGGTGGTCCGGCGTGACAGGGGCGCGTTCATGCGTAACTCCTTGCACAAGGTTCGGTAAGAGGGATTACTTCAGTCCGGTCGTGGACATCCCGGCCACGAAACCGCGCTGGGCGATCAGGAAGATCAGCAGGATCGGGACGACGTACATCACGGAGGCCGCGGCCTGGAGGTTGGCGACCGGGGTGCCGGCCGAGGTGACGTACGTCGACATGACGGCGACGGCGAGCGTCGACTTGTCGGTCGACAGCAGGAGTTGGGGCGCGATGTAGTCCCCCCAGCTCCAGGTGAAGGCGATCACGAAGCTCGCGGACAGCACGGGCCAGGACTGCGGCAGGAAGATCCGCCAGAAGATCGTGGCGTAGCCGCAGCCGTCGACGATCGCGGCCTCCTCCAGCTCGCGCGGCAGGCCGGCGAAGAACTGGCGGAAGAGGAAGACGAGATACGGGGCGGCGGCCAGGCCCCACAGCACCCACGGCCAGTAGGTGTCGACCATGCCGAGCTTGGCGAAGATCAGGTAGGTCGGCAGCAGGGTGATGAGCTGGGGCAGCATCATCGAGCAGAGCAGGATGCCGAACAGCGGCTTCTTGCCGGGCGCGTCCAGGCGGGCGAATCCGAAGCCGACCCAGGCCGAGCTGAGGGTGACCAGGGTGGCGTAGATGGTCGCGATGATCAGGGAGTTGCGGGCGTAGCCGAGGAAGTCGATCAGGTTGAAGGCGTCGGCGAAGTTGTGCCACTGGAAGTCGGTGGGCAGCCAGTGCACGGGGGACGCGGCCAGTTCGGCCGGGGTCTTGAGCCCGGTGAGGATCAGCCAGCCGACCGGGCCGAGGAACAGGCCGGTGAGGGAGACGAGAACGGTGTAGAGGACAAGGCGGTTGACGCGTATCCGCACCCGGGGGGCCGAGTTGGGGCGCAGGCTGGTGGCTGTCACTTCTTCGCCTCCGGGTCGACGTTGTAGAACACCACGCCGGACGTGAACTTGAAGATGAGTCCGGTCACGATGAGGATCAGCACGAAGAGCACCCACAGCAGTGCGGAGGCGTAGCCGTAGCGGCCGAGCGCGAAGTACTGCCCGAACACGTGCATCATGTAGAGGTAGTTGGACTGCGGCAGCGCGGGTGACGCCCGCGGTCGTGCCGTCCGGGGTCAGCAGCAGCGGCATGATGGTCTGCACCGAGGCGATCACGCCGGTCACCGTCTGGAAGAGCAGCACCGGCGAGAGCAGCGGCACGGTGATGCTGCGGAAGGTCCGCCAGGCGCTCGCGCCGTCGATGCGGGCCGCCTCGTGGAGTTCGCGGGGCACGTCCTGGAGCCCGGCCAGCGAGATGATCATGATGTTTCCGGCGGCCCACAGCACGCTCATCAGGAGCACGTAGCGGGCGTAGGGGTCGGCGAGCCAGCCGAGGGCGTCGAAGCCGAACAGGGTCAGGGCGCCGTTGGCGGCACCGGAGTTCTGGTCGAAGAGCGCCTTGAAGGCGAGGCCCACGCCCACCGGCGGCACCACGGCCGGGAGATAGAGCAGGGTGCGGAACAGCCCGCGTGCCTTGATCGGCCGGTTGACCAGAACGGCGAGCCCGAGTCCGGCGATGATCGACAGCGGTACCGAGGTCAGCGCGAACAGGCCGGTGCGGCCCAGGGAGTCCCAGGTCGTGGAGTCGGCGAGCAGCTCGGTGTAGTTGCCGAACCCGACGTAGCGCCAGTTGGGCGAGATGCCGTCGAAGGTGGTGAAACTCAGCCACAGCGCGTACGCCATCGGCACGATGGTCAGCAGCAGGAACCCGATGATCCAGGGCGAGGTGAACATGTAGAACGCCCGGTGCCTGCGCGCGGTCATGGAGGTCCGCGGCCGGTCCGAAGCCGGCGCCCGGCCGGCGCCCGTGGCCGGGCCGGGCGGCCGCTCCGCGACGGAGGAGATCTGGTCGACCGTCATCCCACCTGCTCCTTACCGCGCTTGAGCTGCTCGTTCATGACCGAGTTGAGGCGTCCGGCCAGGGTGTCGACCGACATCTGTCCGTTCATCGCGGCGGGGGCGTGCTGGTTGAAGAGGGCGTAGAGCGAGTCCGCCGTGGCGTACGGCGTGAAGGCGATCACCGAGAAGTGCTTCAGCTCGGCGTTCTGCACCACCAACTCCCGTTTCTGATAGGTCTCCTGAGCAGGCATCAGCGGCCGCAGTGACTTCAGGGTGGGGATGCCCCAGCCGCCGGACGCGCGCGCCTTGGCGGGTGCCTCGCCGAAGAACCACTCGAAGACCCGCCAGGCGGCCTCCTTGTTCCGCCCCTTGCTCGGCATCCAGAAACCGGTGCCGGCCTGACAGGGGCTGACCCGCTGGCCGCCCTGGAAGACGGGCGCGGGGGCGAGGCGGGAGACCGGTGCCAGCTTCTTGTCGGCGTTGATCAGACCGCCGAGCCAGTAGCCGCTGCCCGACATGGCCATGCGGTTCGCCTGGTAGGTGGGCCCGTCCCAGGCGTTGGGGTCGGGCTGGATGATGCTCGGCCCGACCTTCGTCCGGCCGTAGTCGATGTACCAGCCCAGCGCCTTGCGGGCCTCGGGGGTGGTGAAGTCGATCCGGGAGAAGTCGTCGCTGAAGAGGCTTCCGCCGGCGGCCGCCGTCAGGCTCGCCAGGAGGTTGGTGGTGTTCACGCCGTTGTAGCTGCCGCCGAAGACGGTCGTCTGGCCGTTCTTGCGCTGCGTGAGCCGCTTGGCGGTTTCCAGCCACTCCTCGAAGGTGACCGGCTCCAGCTCCGGCGGGTGGCCGACGCCCGCCTTGTCGAAGAGCGCGGTGTTGTACCAGAACATGGAGTCCTGGGAGAAGTCCTTCGCCATGCCGTAGCGCGGCCCCTTGCCCTGGGTGCGGCCGTCGAAGCGCCACAGGTCGTTGACCGGGTCCAGGTCGTCGAGCCTGAGCACCGTGCTCCTGGCGAAGTACGGGTCCAGGTCCTCCATCACCTCCCGCGCGGCGAAGTACGGCGCGTCCGTGGCACCGACACCGCGCACCAGGTCGGGCGGGTTGCCGTTGGTCATCATCCCGATCAGCTTGGTGAGGTCGTACCGCACCGTGACGATCTTGAGGCCGAGGTCCTTCTGGGCCTGTTGGACCAGTTCAGGGGAGATGTCGTCGGGCTTCGCCATCACCGTGACGGTCTCGCCCGGGCCGCTCACCCCGGTGGACACCTGCAGGGCGCAGCCGTTGAGCGCCGCGGCTCCGGTCGCGGCTCCGGCCGCCGAGAGGGCGAGAAATCGGCGGCGGCTCAGGGGGGCACCGGCATGTGGGCGCATGAACGCACCACCTCCTGCTCTGTTCCGTTCGGGATATCGACCAAAGATCGGCTCGTCGATCGCGGCAGCCGGTTCGTCGACCCATTCGGGCGACCGGTTCGGACAACCGATTCAGCAATCGACTCAACAGCCCGATCGGCAACCGTCTGGGCAACCGGTTGTCTTGCGTTGGGGCAGAGCTTCTTCCTGTCCGGAAACGACGTCAAGAGTCTTGGCGAATTTTCGAAAAGACTGTGTAACCTCGACGTCATGGGCCGACCGGCCGAGCCAGGCCGGTGGAACGCGGCCTGATCTGCGCAGGAAACGGGAGCGGGACGGCGGTTCCGGAGGCCCGATGTCGGGAACCGGTTGCCCAGCCTCTAGCCCCAGCCCGACAGCCCGATCTCCACCCGGAGCCCCGCGCACGCTCCCGGGGACCCGCGGCACGCGATGGCAAGCCGCGGTAAGCGATTTCACGACATCCGGCACTCCGAACCATCGGCCAAACCCGACCGACGCCCGACCAACGTCGTCTTCACCACTCCATCCTGCCGATTGACCGCCTGTCATCGCCAGATCTACGGTAGAAGACGCTTTCTGAAAATGTTTCCATCCAGTGTGTCAGGAGAGACATGCCCAGCCCGCAGCCACCCAGGGCCGTGTTCGCCATGGATCCGGTACACCTCCCCCTGCTCTTCCCCCCGCCGCTCATGGCCCGGCTGACGCAGGCCGCCGACCTCGACCCCGCCCTCGTCGTACGGGACTTCACCGATCCGACCGCGGCGGACGCCCTGGCCCGGGCCGAGTTCCTGATCACCGGCTGGGGCTGCCCCGCCCTCGACGCCGACGTCCTCGCCGCGGCACCCCGGCTGCGCGCGGTCCTGCACGCCGCGGGCTCGGTCCGTTCGCTGGTCGGCGAGGAACTGTGGAAGCGCGGGATCGCCGTCTCCAGCGCGGTGACCGCCAACGCCCTGCCGGTCGCGGAGTACACCCTCGCGATGATCCTGCTCGCGGGGAAGGACACCTTCACCCACCGCGAGCGCTTCCGCGCCGGCCACACCTACCCGACCCCCACCGACACCGCGCACACCGGCAACGTCGGCCGCCGCATCGGCGTCATCGGCGCGTCCCGGGTGGGCCGCCGACTGCTCGAACTGCTCCGTCCGTTCGACTTCTCGGTGCTGCTGCACGACCCGTACGTCAGCGCCGCCGAGGCCGCCGCCCTGGGCGCCGAGCTGCTGCCGCTGGACGACCTGCTCAGACACAGCGACATCGTGTCCCTGCACGCCCCCGACATCCCCGAGACCTACCGCATGCTCGACGCCGGCAGACTCGCCCTGATCAAGGACGGCGGCGTCCTCATCAACACCTCCCGCGGCGCCCTGATCGACCACGACGCGCTCACCGACGAGCTGGTCTCCGGCCGACTGCACGCGATCCTCGACGTCACCGAGCCCGAGCCGCTGCCCGCGGGCTCCCCGCTCTACCGGCTGCCCAACGTCTTCCTCACCCCGCACATCGCGGGATCGCTCGGCAACGAACTGGAACGGCTCGGGCAGATCGTCGTGGAGGAGCTGGAACGGCTGGTGGCGGGGGTTCCGCTGACTCATGAGGTACGACACTCGGACTTGGCGCGAGTTGCGTAGTCATGGGTGACGGTCGGTCCCCCTATCCGGCAGCCGGGCCGCTGCGTTCGACGGCTCGGTCGCCTACGGGGCGTCCAAGCCGGTGCCGGGAGCCCGACCCTGCTCAGCCCTTCGAGTCTCCACGCTCCCTCGCGGCCGGCGCCCGGGACAGGGGGTGGTGGGCGTTGGTGGGCCCTTGCCGTGCGCGGCCTCATCGGCTCAGCGCATCCGGCGAAGATCGGTTCTCCTTGTCCGGCGGGGACCGGTTCCCCTCGTCCGCAGGGATCGGCTCCCCTCACCCGGCGGAAACCGTCGGCGGAAACCATGGGATACGGTTTCCGCACCGGTGCTGAGCCGGCCCCCCAAACCTCCGCTGGAAACCCCGACCCTCCGCTGGAAAGCCCGGGCCACGGTCGTCCGGCGCAGCAGTCGCAACGATGAAGGAGCCGCAACGGTGAGTCAGCGCAAGGCGGCCGGTGACGCCGGACGGGCCACCATCCGCGACGTGGCGGAGCGGGCAGGGGTCTCCGTGGCGAGCGTGTCGCGGGTCCTGTCGGGCAACTACCCGGTCTCGGAGGAGTTGCGCCGCCGGGTGATGAAGGTGGTCGGCGACCTGGACTACGTCACCAACGCGCACGCCCGCTCCCTCGCCGGGGGCGGTACGCCGACGGTCGCGATCCTCATCAACAACATCACCGGCGCCGCGTTCGCCCACGTGGCGAAGGGCGTCGAGGGCGCGGCCACGCTGCGCGGCTGGCTGTCCCTGGTGGGGACCACCGGCGACGATCCCGAGCGGGAGCTCGCGCTGGTGAATCTCATGCGCCAGCAGGGCGTGGCTGCCGTGGTGTTGCTCGGCGGCGCCTACGACTACGACGAGTACCAGCTGCGCATGGCCCGCTTCGCCCGCTCCCTGGACGCGGCCGGCTCCCACCTGGTTCTGGTGGGCAGGCCGCCCCTGGAGGGCGACGTACCGGCCACGACGGTCGACTACGACAACGAGGGCGGCGCCTACGCCATGGCCAGCCATCTGCTCTCGGCCGGCCACCGCAAGGTCCTGGTGCTGCCGGGCCACGCCGAACTCACCACCGCCCAGGGCCGGTTGAAAGGCGCACGGCGGGCCTTCGAGGCGTACGGCGTGCCCTTCGACCCGGACATGGTGCGGCACGGGCCGTACGACTACGAGCACGGGTACGAGGCCGTCGAGGACAGTCTGCGCGACGGGCTCGACTTCACCGCGGTGCTGGCCGGGACCGACGTGGTCGCCGCGGGCGCGATGCAGGCGCTGCGTGCGGGCGGGCTCAGGGTGCCCGAGGACGTCTCGATCGTCGGCTACGACGACATCCCGCTGGCGTCCCAGCTCACCCCGCAGCTCACCACCGTGCACGTGCCGTACGAGGAGATGGGCCGGGTCGCGCTGCGCGCGGTCGCCGACCGGCGGGAGGGCGGCGGGGGCCGCCGCAAGGGCAGCGACGGCGACCATCTCGTGCTGGGCACCCATGTCGTCGTACGGAACTCGGTGCAGCCGCCTGCCCGGCGCAGCTGACGCAGGCAGCGAGCACCGCAAGCAGATCGTTTCGTAAACGTTTTCTAGAAGTTTTTGACGGAGTCCCCGGTCCGCCGGGGACACCTGTCGAGGTCCGCCAGAATTCCCTCGCCGCGCTGCTGACCTGCGTAAATGTGGTCCTGCTCAGCCACGGCAGGTGTGCACCCGCACATAACCCCACGGACAAACCGGCGTAACAAATTGGCGCGCACCTCTTGCTATGAGCGGGATCGTCGTCCTACCGTCCCAGCAACCGCTTACTACAGCTTCCGCTTGGCCGACCCCCCGCAACCGCGAGCCGATGGTTTCCGGCCGCCGTTCCCGGCCCACATCGAGGCGCCGTTCTCTCCCCTCTGAGTCGCCCTACTTTTCGAAGGAACACGGTCAGATGAACTTCACCAGCCCCCGGAGAAGGTTCGCCCGCGCAGCCGTGGCGGGACTCGCGTTGTCAGGTCTGCTCTCCGCGTGCGGCGGATCGGACTCCGGCGACGACGCCAAGTCGTCCGGCCCGGTCACCCTCCCCTTCTGGGGCTGGGCGAACGGCCAGGAGGCCGTCGTGAAGGCGTTCAACGCCTCGCACAAGGACGTCCAGCTCAAGTACACCAAGGTCACCGACCAGCTGACCATGCAGAAGCAGCTGACCAACGCGGTCAAGGCCGGCAACGCGCCCTGCCTGCTGCAGAACACCGGCGAGTACGTCACGAGCTGGGTGTCGCAGGGCGCCCTCGCCGACATCACCAAGTACGTCGAGGCCGACAAGGACAAGTTCAACCCCGGCTCATGGGCCGTCGGCCAGGTCCAGGGCAAGGTCTACGGCATCCCCACCAGCTCGGCGCCGGCCTTCACCATCTACCGCACCGACGTCTTCGATAAGTACGGCCTGAAGGCGCCAGCGACCTGGGACGACTTCATCGCCGCCGGCAAGGAACTGAAGAAGCACGACATCAAGATCACCAACTACGCCGGTGAGGACCCGAGCACCCTGGAGGTGCTCGCCATGCAGGCCGGGGCGCACTGGTACGCGATCGACGGCGGCTCCTGGAAGGTGGACTTCCAGGACGCGGGCACCCTGAAGGCCGCCAAGGTGATCCAGGAGATCATCGACAACGACCTCAACTCCAAGCTCTCCTTCGCCGACTACGCGGCCGTACAGCGCAACTACGACAACGCCGGCACCGTAACGCGGCAGATCTCCACCTGGCAGATGTCCGGCATGGTGCAGAACTTCACCAAGTCCTTCGGCAAGTGGGCGCTGGCCCCCTGGCCGGCGTTCACCGGCGAGGCGCCCAAGACTCCTGCCGGGACCAACCAGAGTGGCGGGCTGACGCTGGTGACCGAGCAGTGCAAGAACAAGGAACAGGCCGCTCAGGCTGCCCTGTGGATGTCCACCGACGCCGGTGCGGTCAAGACCATGGCGAGCCCGGAGACCGGCAGCGGCGTGATGCCCGCGGTGGCCGACAGCAGCTCGTACGTCCCGGAGGCGATCCCCGAGAAGCTGCTGGGCAAGAACTACGGGCCGGCCCAGAAGGTCGTGACGGACAGCATGGGCACCATCACCGACGACTGGACCTTCGGCCCGAACTGGACCGCGATGTTCACGGAGATGCAGGACGAGTGGGCCGCGGTCGTCGGCAAGAAGCAGAAGGTCACCGATCTGCTCGCGCACATGCAGGAGTGGACGGTCAACGACCTGAAGCAGCGCGGCATCAGCGTCAAGGGCTGAGGCACACTTCATGATTCGCTCGCAGCGCTGGAAGGGTGCCGCCTTCACGGTGCCCTTCCAGCTCGGCTTCGTCTTCCTCTACCTGCTTCCGATCGGCTACGCGATCCACCAGTCGCTGTACCTGGAGAAGCAGTCCGGACTCGGTCTCGGCGGCTCGACCACGGAGTTCGTCGGGCTGGAGAACTACCAGCAGGGCCTGACCGACTCGGCGTTCATGACCTCCATCCTGAGGGTGGTGCTGTTCGCCTGTGTCCAGATCCCGTTCATGCTGTTCGTGAGCCTGATGCTGGCGCTCTGCCTGGACGCGGTCACTTCGCGGGTGGCCGGCCGGTTCCGGATCCTGCTGCTGGTTCCCTACATGATCCCCGGCGTGGTCGCGGCCATCGTGTGGATCAACCTGTACAGCCCGGCGGTGGGTCCCCTGACACCTCTCGGCGAGCTGTTCGGGTTCGACTGGAACTTCTTCGCCCCCTCGATGGTGTGGCCGGCCATCGGCAACCTGCTGACCTGGCACGGCATCGGCTACAACATGGTGATCATCTACTCGGCACTCCAGGGCGTGCCCCGCGAACTGTTCGAAGCCGCGCGGCTGGACGGCGCCTCTGAGCTGCGGATCGCGCGGAGCATCAAGATTCCGTTCGTGCGCGGCGCGCTCGTCCTGACCGCGCTGCTGTCGATCATCCAGATGCTGCAGATCTTCAACGAGCCCGCGCTGTTCCGGAACGTGACTCCGCAGACGATCAGCGACAGCTTCGCCCCGATCATGATCATCTACAACCAGGCGTTCAACGCCGGCAACTACAACTACGCCGCGGCCCTGTCCGTGCTGCTCGCCCTGTTCCTCGGCGTCGCGTCCTTCCTCTTCTACCGGCTGACCTCGAGGGAGGCGGACTGATGGCCCTGACGGAAAACCGTACGGAGAACAGCACCGAGCGGCCGCGCGGGCGCACCGTGCGGCGGCTCACCCGCCCGGACCCGGCGGCGCGCTCCCGGGGCGGCCAGCGCTTCCTCCTCGTCGGTCTGGCCCTGGCCAGCGCATACAGCCTGTTCCCGGTGTACTGGCTGATCATCGCCGCGACCAAGGACCGGGTGGGGCTCTACCAGAGCAACGGTTTGTGGTTCTCCGACATGCACCTGTGGGAGAACCTGCGCCAGGTGTTCACCTACGACGACGGCATCTTCCTGCGCTGGACCGCCAACTCGTTCCTGTACGCGGGTGTCGGCTCCCTCGGCGGCACCCTCATCGCCCTCGCCACCGGCTACGGCCTGGCCCGCTTCGACTTTCCGGGCCGCGGTGCCGTGTTCGCGTGCGTCGTGGGTTCGTTCCTGATCCCGATCGCCCTGCTCACCCTGCCGCTGTACCTGCTGTTCTCGGAGATCGGCATGGTCGACACGCCCTGGGCGATGCTGATCCCCTGCCTCATCAACCCGTTCAGCGTGTACCTCGCCAAGGTGTACACCGAGGCCACGATTCCCTTCGAGCTGCTCGAGGCGGCCCGCATCGACGGCGCCGGTGAGCTGCGGATCTTCTTCAGCATCGTGCTGCGGATGATGACGACCGGCGGCGCGACGGTGTTCCTGCTGGCCTTCGTGAACACCTGGAACGCCTTCTTCCTGCCGCTCACCGTCCTGCGCGGCGAGGAGAACTGGACCCTCAACCTGGGCCTGTACAACTGGTCCGGCAAGCGTCAGGAGTCCGGCGTCGACCTGACGAGTCTCGTCCTGACGGGTGCGCTGCTCTCCATCGTGCCGATGGCGATCATGATGATCGCGATGCGGCGGTACTGGCGGAGCGGCGTGACGATGGGAGCCCTCAAGTGACCTTGCCGCCGCTGGGCACCTCGAGTGACCGTGCCGCAGAGAGCCCCGAAGCGACCAGGACGACGGGATCCCTGACGTGACCCGGCTGCGCAATCCCGTCATCCGTGGCTTCGCCCCGGACCCCTCCCTGGTCCGCGTGGACGACTGGTACTACGTGGCGACGAGTTCCTTCGAGTGGTTCCCGACGATCCCGATCCACCGCTCGCGGGACCTGGCGGACTGGGAGTACGCGGGCCATGTCCGGGGCGCGGCTCCCGGCGACTCACTGGCCGGGGTACCCGACTCGGGCGGCATCTGGGCCCCCTCGCTGAGCTGGGACGGGGACCGCTTCTGGATGGTCTACTCGATCGTCCGCTCGGTCGGCACGCCGTACTTCGACACGGACACCTACGTCACGACGGCCACGGACGTGGACGGCACGTGGTCCTCACCGCGTCGCATCGCCAGCCACGGCTTCGACCCCGCGCTCTTCCACGAGGGCGGCCGGGTGTGGCTGCTGAACCTGCAGAACGACCATCGGCCGAGCGGCAGGCGCTTCGCCGGGATCGTGCTGACCGAGCTGGACCGGGAGACGCTGAGCCCGATCGGCGACACCCACCTGCTGCTCCAGCACGAACGACTGGTGGAGGGGCCGAAGGTGGTGCGGCGCGACGGCTGGTACTACCTGGTCCTGGCGGAGGGCGGCACGGGCTTCGAGCACGGGGTCCTGGTGGCGCGCAGCCGTGAGCTGACCGGGCCGTACGTACTCGACGACCGCCCGCTGCTGACGTCCCGGGACGATCCGTCGCTGCCGCTGCAGAAGGCCGGGCATGGTGAGCTGGTCCGGACTCCGGGCGGCGACTGGGTGCTGAGTCACCTGGCGGCCCGTCCGCTGCCGACACCGGACGGACCACGCTGCACGCTGGGCCGCGAGACGGCGATCCAGGCGGTGACGTGGGACACGGAGGGCTGGCCCAGGATGCGACACGGGGGTGCGCATCCTGCGGTCGAGGTCGACATACCGACAGAGCCGCGGCCACTGGGCCGACGCGCGGACTCCGCCGACCCGTTGGGCTGGCCGTGGAGCACCCTGCGCGCCGCCCCCGACCCCTCCTGGGCGGACGCCACCAGTCACCCCGGCCGGATCCGGCTGCGCGGCCGGCACGGGCCCGAGTCGTGGTGGGCGCACAGTCTGCTGGCCCAGCGGATCACCGAGCACCGCGCCGAGGCCGAGGTCACCGTCGAGGCACGGCCCCGGACCTTCACACAGGCCGCCGGGCTGGTGCTCTGGTACAACACCGAGGCGTATCTCGCCCTCGACCTGACCTGGGCGGAGCCCGAGGGCGAGGAGCAGTGCGGCCAGCAGTGGCGGGGCGGCGGGCGTACGGTGCTCAGCCTGGTGGAACGGGACGAGGCGGGCACGCGCCAGGTGGCGGTCGTGGACGTCGACGCTGACCGGGCGCTCACGCTCGGTGTGACGACCGATGGCGCCGAGGCGCGGTTCTGGTACGTCCGGGACGGTGTGCGCACGCCGGTCGGGTCGCCGCTCGACTTCGGCAGGCTCTCCGACGACCACGGATCGAAGCTGCGCTTCACCGGGGCGATGGCCGGAATCCATGCCGTGGACCTCGTCGACGCGGGGTTCACGGCCGACTTCACGGGATTCCGCCTCGACTGCCGCTAACCGTGTTCGAAGTTTCGAAAGTCCGGCCCGGCGCAGACCTGCGAACCCCGGCCTCTTCCCGAGGTCCTGCGGCGAACCTAGGGTAGATAGAGAGCGCTTACTATCCAGGGGTCTTCCGACCCTCGGAAGCAGCGCTGTCGAAACTTTTCATGGCCCTCGGGCGGGCCGGAGAGGTGGTTCCCGATGGTCCGTACGGAGACTGCGAGCGTGACGGCCGGGCCGACCCTGGCGGTCGTGGCCCGCGAGGCGGGGGTGTCCGTACCCACCGCCTCCAAGGTCGTCAACGGCCGGGAGGACGTCGCCCCCGAGACCCGCCGCCGGGTCACGGAGGCGCTGGACCGGCTCGGTTACGTCCGCAGACCCCGCTTCGACGTGGGGAAGGCGTCGGGGCTGGTCGACCTGGTCGTGCACTCGCTGGAGAGCTCCTGGTCGGGTGCGGTGCTGCACGGAGTGGAGGCGGCGGCGCACGACGCGGGTCTCGAAGTGGTGGTGTCGGCCGGCCTGACCAGGACCCGCGCCGGCCGCCCGGAACGCGGCTGGCTAGACAAGCTCATCGCCCGCGGCTCCTCGGGCGTGCTGTTCAACCTGGCCGAGCTCACCGACTCCCAGTACGCCTGGCTGGACCAGCACCGCATTCCGTACGTGATGATCGACCCCGTCCTCGACCCGCCGCCCGGCGTGGTGTCGGTGGGCGCGGCGAACTGGCACGGCGGAGTGACGGCGACCGAGCACCTGCTCGCCCTGGGCCACGAGCGCATCGCCGTCATCGCCGGTCACCAGCGCAAGATGTGCAGCAGCGCACGCGTCGCCGGCTACCGCTCGGCGCTCGCTTCGGCGGGCGTACGGCAGCGTCCCGAGTACGTCCGGCACGCCGGCTTCGACGAGAGCATCGCCCGCAGCCGCATGCGCGAACTCCTCGACCTGCCCGAGCCGCCCACGGCCGTCTTCGTCTGCTCGGACCGGATGGCCCTAGGCGTCTACGAGGCGCTGGGCGAACGGGGATTGACCGCGCCGGACGACATGAGCGTCGTAGGCTTCGACGACCTCCCCGAAGCCCGCTGGCTCACCCCGGCCCTCACCACGGTCCGCCAGCCGCTGTCGGAGATGGCGGCGACGGCGCTGCGGCTGCTGGTGCGGATGATGGACGGGGACCGGCCGGAGAGTACGCGGACGGAACTGTCGACGCGGCTGGTGGAGCGGGCGAGTACGGCGGGGCCGCGGGTCTAGGTGCTTCGGCAGAGTCCGCGCCGGCCTCACCCGGCGGCACACTCACGTACGTACGCCGTTCCGGACGCCTGCATGGGCCACCGACCGCCGGATTCGCTCACTTCTGCTCATATACGGAGGGAGGGAACTGGCCGGGTCGGCCGGGCGTCGAAGGATGCGGCGGGGTGGGGGGCCGTTGCTCGGGGGCGGAGCGGCGGCGAGTGCTGGGGGGACGACCATGACACGCTGGCGGCCGCTGCCGGATGTGCTGCCGAGGGAGGCACGGCACCTGGTCGAGCAACTCCGTGATCTCAAGGACCGTACGGGTCTGAGCCTCGCGGAACTGGCGCGGCGGACCGCGTACAGCAAATCGTCCTGGCAGCGGTATCTCAGCGGGACCAAACAGCCGCCGAGGGGCGCGGTCCAGGCGCTGTGCCGGGTCGCGGGAGCGGACCAGGCGCGGCTGCTGGCGCTGTGGGAGCTGGCCCACTCGACCTGGCCGCACGGAGCGGCGGCGCCTGTTGCGGGGATGCCTTTTGCCGGAGCGCGTGGTGCCGCGGTGCCGACCGGGTCGCCCGAGGCCGCACCGCTGCCGCCCGGCACCGAGTACCGGCGCTGGCGGACGGCGGCGCTGGTCGCGTTCGCCGTCATCGTGCTGCTGGCGGCGGGGCTGCTGTGGGCACTGCCGGAGGGGGGCGGATGACCCCACGGCCACCCGTCCCCCTCCGGATCAGTACTGTGACTGTGCCCGGTGCTGTCAGCCGACCTTGTCGTAGTACGCGATCTTCCAGGAGCCGGTGCCCCTGAGCTTCACCCGGTACTTGCCGCTGACCCGCTTGAAGGTGACGGTCCGGGCGCTGCCCCAGTACTGGACGGTGCCGCCCGCGTAGGGGCCGTTGAGCCGGTTCTGGGCGGACAGCCAGCAGTCGTCGGTGACGACGCCGTCGTTCTCCGGGATGCCGTAGTGGTTCTGCCACCACTGGGTGGCCGACTCGGTCTCCGGGCCGAACGAGCCGTCGATCTTGTTCTTCTTGAAGGGGTGCCAGTCACCGTCCTCGTCCTCGTACATGGCACCGTCCGCCCACAGGACGGTCTCCCACAGGGCCGTGGCGTTGCTCTGTGCGTAGTCGTCGACGCCGAGGTTCTCCTCGTCCTGCCAGTCGTCGTAGACGTAGCTGTTGCCGTCGATGCCGTGGTAGTCCGCGGCGTTCGCCGCCGGCGCCATGGCCGTTACGGCACCCCCGGCGACCAGCAAAACGGCCGACGCCATGGCGACAGCCCGATTGCGCTTGCTCATGCGGTCTTCCTTTCCGAACCGCCGACCCCCGTGGTTCCCCCCTGGGGCGGCTCGCCTCACTTGGCACGACACAGCGTCACGGTCGGACGGCGGCACGGCGAGGCCTGACGGCATACGTGGACCGGCACGGGACGATCCACGCTCCGTACGGCGACGTCCCCGCCGAGGACGGGCCGTTGGGGGACCAGGTGGGACGGGGTGGGACGCGGCGGGCCCGTTCGGAGCTCTCTTCGCTCAGCCCGCGTCCTTCTCCAGCCGTGCCGCCCACTTGATGCCGCCCAGCAGATGGGTACGGAAGTCCGGATCCTCGTATGCCTCGGAGGCGTGCCCGAGGGCCGTGTAGAAGACCCGCCCCTCCCCCTGCTCCCGGCACCACACCAGCGGATGGTCGGCCCCCATGCCGCCTCCGTCGTACGACGACTCGTCAGCGCGGGCCAACACCCGTACCGCACCACGCGGGTTGGCCCGGAAGTCGTACCACTCGTCGGTGAACTCCCAGACGCTGGGCATGTGCCGGGTCGCCGGATGGGCACGGTCCTCCACGACGACCCTGCCCGGCTGGAACTCCGGGTGCCGGTCGAAGCGGGCACCGAGGAGTTCGCCGTAGTACGGCCACTCGTACTCCGTACAGGCCGCCGCATGCACCCCGACAAACCCACCGCCCGCCTCGACGTACCCGGCCAGCCGCTCGCGTCCGGCAGGGGTGAGGATCTCGCCGCTGGTGGAGAGGAAAACGACGGCGGCGTACGAGTCCAGGGGCCGTTCGAGGACCGAGGGGTCCTCGGTGTGCTCGACGTCGAACTCCCCGAGGGTGCGGAGGGCGGCCACGGCGTACGGGATGGAGTCGTGGCGGTAGGCGGTGGTGCGGGTGTGGACGAGGAGTCGGGGGGCCATGACGTCCGACCTTACGCACTTCACCGGGCCTGTCACCCCCATGTGCGAAGCTCGGGAGGTCACTGCGGAAGATCGTCAACCGGGGCGGGACAGCAGGTCGTTTCACGCCGGCGCGGCACGAGAAGCTGGTCGGTGGGCGGGACGCGCCCGACAAGCCAGATGTGCTGCTCTCCCCGCGCTTGTCAGGAGCTGGATAGCGCCGAGCCCAGGAGTTGGCCTGGGGGCGTCCAAGGACTAGGTGGGGTAGAGGGTCTTCGCGTAGGGCTCGTAGACGGACATGAGGTATTCGGCGAGTTCGATGTTGCGGCCGGTGATGTCGCCGCCGATGTCGAACTGGGTGATCCAGATGACCACGGACTTCCAGATGTTCTCCCATTCGGGATGGTGGTTGCGCTCATCGACTCCCCAGGCCGCGGTTGCCATGAAATGGACCGCGTCGCGAAAGTTACGGAAGGTCAGGGTGGCACCAATTCCCCTGCGTTGGGCGCCGGGATCGGTGGGGTGGGGGCGATACTGCACCTTCCACTCCGGATAGCGCCGCAGGAACTCCTTGATCTCCGCCTCGGAGGCTACCGGTTCCTTGATCACCGGATTCGGATACGGAACGATCTGGGCCGAACTGGTGAAACCGAAATCTCCCAGCCGTCGGATGATTTTTTCGAAGTCCTCGTGCCAGTCGCTTTCGCGCAGCTCTATCGACTGGAGGTCGGCCAGCTGCCACAACTCCTCCGGCAAGGCCTCTCGTTCGAGACTTGCCTGGCCGTCGAAGCGGATGGGGATGATCGCCTTCTTGGACGCCAGCGCCGAGAAAATCTCGCGGCGCACCCAGTCGTCCTCATTGTCGATTCGGCGCCGGTAGTAAAGATCAGTCGCGCTAAGCCACTTATCTCCGATGGCCACGAGCAGGACGTCGGCCGCGTCGAGGGCCGCCTCGATCTCCTCTCGCCACTTGTTGCCCGCACGGATCTTGTCTGTGTCCACGAAGATGGCGTTCGGGCCGAACTTCAGCGACAGGTCACGAGCCAGCGACGTCACCCTCGTCTTCGTATCGATACGACGGTAGGAGATGAAGATCTTCGGGTCCTTGATCGGACTGTCCGTACCCAATTCGCCGCCCCCAGTCATTCGTTCCGTCCCCGTAGAGGTCGCGGTCGCGCCATCGGCACGATACTGCCCCAATTGGTTCGAGGGCCCGAAGCCGACAACTGGACGAACCTCGGGGCAGTGATCCTCGACGAGATCCTGCCCCACAAGAATGGCTGCAGCCACGAACCCGCGTTCTGGAACGGCACGCTCACCGTCGTCTGCCATGACCTCCTGGCGACCTGGACCGACGTCGACTGCTCCACGGAGTCGTGAATTTCGCCGCGTCGCTCAGCCCGAAGAACAGGCCGCGAACTCGCACCACACGACCTTCCCCGGCGCCCTCTCCCCCACCCCTCACTTGTCCGCCAGCTCCGACACCAGCAACAGCCCGCGCCCACCCTCGTCCGGCGCCTCCGCCTGGGGTACGGCCGGCACGCCTCCCCCGCTGTCGTGCACCTCGACGCGCACCCCGCCCTCGTACGGCAACGGCAGCAGGCGGAGCAGGAAACCGCGGCCCGGCGGTACGCCGTGGACCAGGGCGTTGGTGGCGAGTTCGCTGACGCACGCCACGATGTCGTACGACCGCTCGCGCACACCCCAGTCGACGAGTGCGTCGCGCGTGAACGCACGGGCGGCGGGGACGGACTGGCGTTCGCGGCGGTAGAAGCGCTCACGTGGGGACGGGGGGTGAGTTTCCGTGTTCACGTTACGAGAGTGACGCTCCGTGCCCATGATGTGACAGTCCGCGTACTCATACAGCTTGTCTCTACGAGTACGCGACAGTGAACGTACGCCCGCAGGTGGGGAGTTGGACCACATGAGCACCACGACTCGACGGTCTCGGAGGAATGCCTCGGCGATGAAGATGGTGGGCGCCCTGAGGGGCTCTCAGCCCGTTTGCCGGCCTCACGGGGTCCACTTCGGGAGGCCCCTCACGGGTTCCGGGCTGTGTCAGCCGGCCTGGAGCGCGGGATAGATCTGCTCGACGCGGTCGCTGCAGGTCAGGGTGTGCAGGCGCTACCCGAGAAGATCTCGATCTTCACGCCGCCAGGCCCCACCTGGCCGGGGAGATGATCGTCGCCGCGTTGGACGCCGGAGTGACCGCGTCGTGGGTGACCGGCGACGAAGCCTACGGCCAGGACCCGCAGTTGCGCGCACGCCTGGAGCGGGGAGCGAAGGGCCCGCGCGTCTACGACTGGGCGTGGATCCACACCGGCACCGGTGTCCATCGTCACCTGCTGATCCGACGCAACCGGACTACACGTGAACTCGCCTTCTACCTGTGCTGGTCGCCCACTGAGGTCGCCCTGTCCGAGTTGGTCCACGTCGCCGGTGTCCGTTGGAGCGTCGAGGAGTGCTTCCAGGCCGCCAAGAGTCAGGTCGGCCTGGACGGTGGCGCCGCTTTTGTTCCGTAACCAGCCCGCCTCGTCGCCGGACAAGGTGAAGTAGTCCACCACCCCATCCAGACCCAGATGCCGTCCTGCCGACAGCCTCTTTCGTCACCCCCGTTCCCAGCGTTCGGGCTGGACGGTATGGGCGCCGTGTACAGCGGGGACGGATATCGGCGACGGACTCCCTTACAAAAGGCGGACCTGGTGGATGGGCCGCCGCCGGAAAACTGTCATAGGCGTCAGCTGTGGCCGAAGGCCGCCGCGGTGGCCACGCACAAGAGCGATGTGCTCGACGAGGTCACCGAACGCAGGCTGCTGACCAGGAACCTGCGGACCGTCAACGCCCTGACGGACCCGACGGTCCTCGAGCCGATGATCGCCGGTGTGACCGCGGGCTCAAAGAGGCGGGCACAGTGTCGCCGGTCGGGCGCCTGTCCATGGGTGAGTGGGGCTGCCGCATGGACAGGCGTGGCCGTGGGCCTCAGGCTGCTTCGAGGAAGGGGTAGTCGGTGTAGCCCTCGGCGCCCGGCCCGTAGAACAGTTCCGGCCGCGGCTCGTTCTCCGGGTGGCCGCCCTGCCAGCGCTCGACCAGGTCGGGGTTGGCGATGAGGGCCCGGCCCACGGCCACGGCGTCGGCGTGGCCGGCCTCGATCTGCTGGAGCGCCTGCTCGCGGGTGGTCTGCCCCCCGAAGGGGCCGCTGTTGACGATCAGCTTGCCGTCGAAGCGCCGCCGCAGCTCCTGTACCAGGTCGCCGCCCGGCTCGGCGTGCAGTACGGAGAGGTAGGCCAGGCCCAGCGGGCGCAGTTGGTCGAGCAGGGTGCCGTAGGTGGCCAGGACGTCGTCCCGGTCGGTCTCGAAGACGTCCCCGAGGTCGACCTCCGGCGAGATCCGCAGCCCGACCCGCTCGGCACCGACGGCCTGGGCGACCGCCGTGACGACCTCGACGACGAAGCGGGCGCGGTTGTGCGGCGAGCCGCCGTAGCCATCGGTGCGCTGGTTGGCCGCCGGGGAGAGGAACTCCTGGAGCAGGTAGCCGTTGGCGCCGTGGATTTCCACGCCGTCCGCTCCCGCCTCGATGGCCCGGCGGGCCGCGGCGACGAAGTCCTCCACGGCTGCCCGGATCTCTGCGGTGGTCATCGCTTCCGGTACGGGGTAGGGCTGCTCGCCCTTCTCGGTGAACGTCTTGTTGTCGATGGCGATCGCGCTGGGGGCGAGGATGCGGCGGCCGCCGTTGATGTCGGGGTGGGTGCCGCGGCCGGCGTGCATGATCTGCAGGACGATGCGGCCGCCCTCGGCGTGCACCGCCTCGAACACCCGCTGCCAGCCGGCCGCCTGCTCGTCGGTGGCGATGCCCGGCTCACCGACATATCCCTGCGACGCGTGGTCGGGGTAGGTGCCCTCGGTGATGATCATTCCGACGCTCGCCCGCTGTCGGTAGTACTCGACCATCAGATCCCCGGGGATGCCGGAGGAACCGGCCCGGACCCGGGTCAGCGGTGCCATGACGATGCGGTTGGCGAGCTCGATCTTCCCGAGAGAGACGGGGGAGAAAAGTGACGGGACGGGCGAAACTTCTGAAGTGTTGACAGGCATGGGTTGCTTTCTTTCTGCACTACGGAGGAAAACGGGATGAAGGTCTGCGACGCAGGGGGTCCACGCTGTCCCGGCGGATCGGGGTGTGGGTGGTGTCGGCGGCGAACGCGGTGAGAGCCGCATGCCGTCGGCGTCGGTGTCGGCAGAAAGCGCGAGGCTAGCTGAGCGGGACGTCCGCGACACCCTTGAGGTGGCTGAACGTCTCGAGGGAGTACCGGCCGTGGTACCGGCCCATGCCGCTTTCGCCGACGCCACCGAAAGGCAGGCCGGGCATGAGCAGTTGCATCACCGGCTGGCCCCAGGCGACGCCGCCGGAGGACGTCTCGTTCAACAGGCGCGACTTGGTGGCCTCGGAGGTGGTGAAGGCGTAGAGCGCGAGGGGCTTGTCGCGTTCGTTGATGAAGGCGATGGCGGCATCGAGGTCTTCGACTTCGACGACGGCGATGATCGGGCCGAAGATCTCCTCCTGCATGACCGGCGATGCGGGGTCGACATCGGTGAGCACGGTCGGTGCGATGAACAGGTCGTCGCGGTCGTGCCGGCCTCCCACCGCCGCCCGGCCGGAGTCCAGGAGACGCGTGAGCCGGTCGAAGTGCCGCTCGTTGATGATCCGGCCGAAGTCGGCTGAGGTCTGCGGGCTGGTGCCGAACTGGGCTTCGATAGCCGCACGCAGGGCGGGAACCAGTGCGGCGGCGGTGGCGGGATCGGCCAGCACGTAGTCGGGGGCTATGCACTGCTGTCCCGCGTTGCCGAACTTGCCGCCGACCAGCCGCTTGGCGGTCTCGTCCACGTCGGCGTCGGGCGCGACGAAGACCGGTGACTTGCCTCCGAGTTCGAGCGTGACGGGGGTGAGGTTCTTGGCTGCTGCGGCCATGACGATCCGGCCGACGGTGCCGTTGCCCGTGTAGAAGATGTGGTCGAAACGCTCTGCCAGGAGGGCCGTGGTCTCCTCGGCGCCCCCCTCGACCACCGAGAGCACGTCAGGGTCGAAGTACTCTCGCAGGAGGCGTGAAGCGACCGCCGATGTGTGCACCGAGATCTCGCTCGGCTTGGCCACCACGGTGTTCCCGGCGGCCAGGGCGCCGATGATGGGGTCGATGAGAAGGTGCAGCGGGAAGTTCCACGGGGCGATCACCAGGACGACCCCGAGCGGGTCGTACGTGGTGTAGGCCGTTGTCGTGGGACCGAAGCGGGCGGGAACCTCCACCGGGCGAGGCTGAAGCCAGCTCTCGAGATTCGCGAGCGTCTCGTCGATGTCGGCGACGGTGAAGTCGATCTCCTGCGTCTTGGCCTCGGCGGGGTTCTTCCTCAGGTCCGCCCAGAGCGCTTCGATCAGCTCCTGCTCGTTTTCGACCAGCAGTGCCCGCAGCCGCTGCAGCTGGTTGATGCGCCAGTCCAGTCCGCGGGTGACGCCGGTGTTGAAGGTCGCACGAAGGCGGCCGACCACCTCCGCGGCCGTTTCGCTCTGGTGCGTCCTCGACTCGGTCGCCTGTGTTGCGGTCATGGGGTGTGCTCCGTTCTTGATGCAAGCCACGCCCCGGCTGCCTTCCAGCCGGGCACGGTCTTCAGCGTGCTGGGCGGTCCGGTATTCACCCAGGTCACGGCTTTGCGTATGCCGGCGATGCCTACCACTGGCTGGGTCAGGCTGGTGTGCGTGCGACCGTGGATACTCGAGGCATGGACGAATACCCCGAACCGGTGCACGAGCCCGCCGCCAACTCTCTGGACCCGCGTGCCGAGCTCAGCGAGTTCCTGCGCACCCGGCGGGCCCGGCTGAAGCCGGAGGATGTGGGGCTGCGGAGCTTCGGACGGTACCGGCGGGTGCCGGGGCTGCGCCGCGAGGAGCTGGCGCAGCTGGCCGGGGTGTCGGTGGCGTATTACACGCGGCTGGAGCAGGGCAACGGGCGGCACGTGTCGGCGGAGGTCCTCGACGCCATCGCCCGCGCGCTCAGGCTGAGCGACGCCGAGCACGCGCACCTCACGCACCTGGCGAAGCCGAAACGGCAGAAGAAGAAGCCGGCCGGCCGCACCCAGCGGGTGCGGGGCCCCCTGCGGACGCTGCTGGACACCATGGAAGGCGGCCCGGTGATCCTCGTGGGGCGGCGGGGGGACATCCTCGCCTGGAACCGGATGGCCGCGGCGGTCTTCGGCGACTGGGCCGAGCTGCCCGAGCACGAGCGGAACTGGGCGCGGCTGGTGTTCCTCAGGCCCGAGTACCGCGACCTGTTCGTGGACTGGGAGCAAAAAGCGAATGACGTCGTCTCTCAGCTGCGCATGGACGCCGGCTCCCATCCCAACGACCCCCGGCTGTCCGCGCTCGTGGGCGAACTCTCCGTGAAGAGCGAGGAGTTCCGGCGGCTGTGGGCCGCCCACGACGTCAAGGAGAGGTGCCACGGCATCCAGCGCCTGCACCACCCGCTCGTCGGCGAACTCGATCTCCGCCTCGAGTCGTTCCACCTGGCCGACGACCACGAACAGACGCTGGCGACGTACCACGCCGAACCCGGTTCCCCGTCGGCGGAGGCACTAAGACTGCTGGCCAGCTGGGGCACCGACGCGACAAGGGCGGGAGCCGGGATGCCGCCGGCACGCACGGCTTGATGAACAGTTGATCATCGGTAGTTGACTGCGTGCCTCGGCCCAGGCACGCGCTGTCTCGCCAGCCCCCGTCGAAGCGTCGGCATCCCGCGCACCCTCGGAACCGCCCACTACCGCCGCACCCGCAGCTCCTCCGCCCGTCGCGCCAGTCACGCCGGCCTCGCGCGAACCACGGAAAACCGAAGTACGTGCGCAGATCCCGGGCTGACTGGCTGACTACGGCTTTGGCCAGCTGCCCAACGCGAGGTTCGCGACTTGCAGCAGCTCAGGGCGGGAACTACCACTCGCGGCCTGGACGGCAATCCCATTGGCGACTGTTCTCAGGTAGAGCGCGAGGAGATGAGGATCTGTGGCAGGCGGAAGGTCACCGGCGTCCACCGCCTGTTGAAACCGGCGCGTCAAGTGGGCTATCCCGTCCTCGCGCCATGCGATGAGTGCGTCTCGGACTGGGCGGCTGTCATCCCCGGTAGCCAACGCACCCTGCACGCCAAGACAGCCCGTGGGGAATCCCGGCATGGTTGCCGCCTCGACCGTCCCGTGGAGCACGGCAGTAGCCACTGCTGCACTTGTGGGCTCTGCCAGAGCTCGGGCGAAGTAGGCGGTCAAGCCCTCGGTGTACCGCTCCAGCGCCTTGTGGAAGAGGTCTTCTTTGCTGCCGAACGCCCTGTACAGGCTGGGGCGGCTGATACCCATCGCCTCGGTGAGGTCGTCAAGGCTGGCACCCTCGAAACCCTTTGACCAGAACACCAGGACTGCACGATCGAGTGCCTCGTCGATGTCGAACGCGCGAGGCCTGCCAGGAGGGACCGGTGTCGTCGAGCTCATTTCTTCATCCTACCCCTTCGGTACCGATCGGTACGGATGTGCTAAAGTGTTTCGTACCAATCGGTACGGTATACGGAGAGGCGACATCATGTCACAGACCGTGCTCATCACTGGCGGAACCTCAGGCATCGGCTTGAGCCTCGCGCAGTCCTTCGTGGAGCTCGGGGCGTCTGTCGTCGTTTGCGGGCGTTCGCAGGCTGCGCTTGACCGATTCGCGCAGGCACACCCTCAGGCGCTGGCCGTGCGGGCTGATGTGACGGACGCAGCTGATCGGGCAGCGTTGTTGCAAGCAGTCGCTGATCGCTTTGGGCGTTTGGACGTGTTGGTCAACAACGCCGGTACGTTCGAGGAACGAGACTATGCCGCCGGCAAGAACCCCAATGCGACGCTCGATGCCGAGGTGGCGTTGAATCTCAGCGCCCCCATCCACTTGACGGGTGAAGTGCTCGAGCGGTGGCCATCGCCCGACGCGATCGTATTCATCACCTCGGGGTTCGCTTTGGTCTCGCCCACTCGCGCGCCTACTCACGGCGCGGTGAAGGCCGGCCTGCACGGCTTTGCGGATGGCTTGCGCCGTCAACTCGCCCCGCAGGGCACCCACGTCCTCGAGGTCCTCCCACCGTCTACGGACACGCCCATGAACGCCGAAGCCACGGGGAAGAAACTGACTCCCGAGCAGGTGGCGGCGGTCACGATGAAGGCTCTTCGGCGGGGGCGGAACATGGCATTCCCCGGTCAGACGAAAGTCATGCCCGCCATGCTGCGCATCGCGCCGGGCACACTGCGACGCGTCGTCGCCGAGCTCTGAACCCCATAGAAAACCCTGTTCCCGCCGTCATCGGCGACGAACGCGTAGCACGCCTCACACACCGTAATCTGCGCCCGCGCGTGAGAGCGATCTCGCGCACGCCCTTGTCCTGGGCCTTGAGCAGAGCGATCTCCTCACGCTCGGCGAACGACAGGTTCCGGCTCGGTGGGCTCGTCCAGGCTCAGCGGCGTCATCCCGCCAACGTGTCGAAACCATCGGATCCCGACCGGTGCCGACACGCCGACCCCTTCGGCGGCCTGGACCGTTGTGACCCCGGACGCGATCAGGCGCCAGAACTCCCGTTGCACAGCGCGCGACGGCTCCGGGCGGCCGGGCGAGCGCATCGGTGCCCGCATCGCCCGATCCGCGGCCCACTGCCGTCGTGCCCCGGCCGGCGCCTGCGGCATCGGCTTCCTTGGCCGTCCCATCCAACACCTCCGTGATCAAGGTGTTGCGACGACCAATGGAATCTGCCCTCGCTGCCGCGATCACTATGGAAGATCACGCACTTGACGTCGCCGCCGCGGGTGGCGACGGCCATGTGCAGGGCGGCGACGACCAGTTCGGCGTCGTGGAGTTCGCCCATCGCGTAGCCGAGCAGGCGGCGGCAGAACAGGTCGATCACGGTTGTAGCTAGAGCTTGCCCTCACCGGTGTCGATCTCGGTCATGTCGCCGCACCACACCTGGTCCGGTGCGTCGGCGGTGAAGTCCCGGCGCACGAAGTCCTGGGCGACTGCCCGCCGTCCGGGCCTGCTCAGGCTGCGGCGCCGGCGGATCTCACCGCCCGGCTGGGGGAACTCGACGCGGAGAGCGAGAACTTGCGCATCACCCGCAAGACCCTCCTCGACATCCCCGCACCGGCCCCCACCGAAGAACCGGCCCGACCCGACGTCCCGGACCACCCGGCCTACCAGCAGATCCTCACCACCTTCGCCGACACCGCAAAGCCGCTGCGTGCCCGCGACCTCTGCCAGGCCCTCGACCTGCCCATCGTCCCGAAGAACACCGAAGGCATCCGCTCCAAGCTGAAACGCCTGGTCACATGGGGCATCCTCACCGAACCCGAGCCCGGCCTGTTCGCTCAGCCCTGCCCCTGACCGTCCATTCGCCCCGCCGACCAGGGCTCCACCCAGGCCCAACCCCGAAACGGACATCAGCTCACATACCGCACTCTCAGTTCCTCATACTCGGCGTGGTCAACCCGTCGTCCCGCTCGCCGCGGTCGGCCTCGGCCTGGCGGACCCAGCCGCGCGGAACTTGTTTCCGTGCGGCTTCGGACGGCTCAGATCTCCTGGGGCTTGTAGGAGCTGGGGTCGCGCAGGATGACGCGGCGCAGGAGATCGACGGTTTTGGTGACGCCCTCGACGGGGGCCACAAGAACGTCCTCGTGCTCGATGCTCAGGACGTCGTCGTAGCCGGCTCGGCGCAGGGCGAGGCAGAAAGCGCGCCAGAACGCGTCGTCGTGGCCGTAGCCGAGGGTGACGTAGTTCCAGGAGCGTTCCTTGGCGGCCATGACGGGCAGTGTCTCCAGCCTGCTGGTCAGCGCCTGCCGGGAGGGTTCCAGCCGGGTGTCCTTGGCGTGCACGTGGTAGATCGCCTCGCCCAGGGCCTCGATGGCGGCCAGCGGGTCGGCCCCCATCCACATCAGGTGACTGGGGTCGAAGTTGGCCCCGACCACGGGCCCTACCTCCTCGCGCAGGCGCAGGAGGGTGGGGACGTTGTAGACCGCCTGGTGGGCGTGCATCTCCAGAGCGAGTTTGGGTACGCCCCGGTCACGGGAGTGGGCGACGAGGTCTCGCCAGTACGGGAGTACGGCTTCGGACCATTGCCAGTCGAGGATCTGTGTGGTCTCCGGCGGCCAGGAGACCGTGATCCAGTTGGGGTTGGCGTCGCCCGGCCCGCCCGGCAGCCCGGACATCATCACCACGCGGTCGACGCCGAGGAGCGGGGCGAGAGCGATCGTCCTGCGCGCGACCTGGTCGTGCTCGCGGCCGCTGGGCCCGGGGTGCAGGGGATTGCCTGAGCAGGTGAGGGCGCTGATCGTGAGCCCTCGGTCGGCGACCTTGGCCAGCAGTTCGCGGCGCGCGCCGTCGCTGTCGAGAAGCCGGTCAATGTCGATGTGCGGGGCCGTGGACCAGGCGCCGGTGGCGAACTCCACGTGGTCCAGGCCGAGTTCGGCGGCCAGGTCCAGGGTCTCGTCGAGCGTGAGCTGCCCGACGCTGTCGGTGTTCAGACCGATCTTCATGTTGCGTCCCGTCTGCGGTGTGGTCGGGCGGGGAGCGGTCGTTCCCCGCTGGTTCGGTGTGCCGGCGGTGAGGGTCAGATGTAGAGGGCTGGGCGGTCGGCCAGTTCCACCTCGACGCGCCGGCCCTCGGTCTGGGCGCGGATGCCCGCCTCGCAGACCGCGGCCACGGCGTAGCCGTCCCAGGCGCTGGGGCCGGTGACCTCGCCGCGTCGGGTGGCGTCGACCCATGCCTGGACCTCGCGGTCGTACGCTTCCTCGAACCGCTCGACGAAGCCGGGGGTGACCGTGCCGCCCCAGCGTCCGCCGGTGCTGACGAGCATGTCGTGCCGGTCGCCGATGCGGGCGGTGCCGTGCTCGCACACTGCCTCGGCCTGGACCTGGTAGCCGTAGCGGGCGTTGACGTAGATCTCGACGTCGACCAGGGCGCCGCCGTCGGTTTCGAAGACGACGAACTGCGGATCGGCCAGCCCTTCGGGCGCGTTGCCGGAGGGCCGCGGCCGCAGCACCGTGACGGACGTGATCTCCTGGCCGAGCAGCCAGCGGGTGATGTCCATCTCGTGGGTCACGGAGTCGTTGATGAGCATGGCGCTGGTGAAGTCCGGCGGGCAGGACGGGTTGCGGTGCCGGTTGTGCAGCATAAGCGGCCGGCCCAGTTCCCCGCTGTCCAGCAGCGCTTTGAGCTTGATGTACTCGTGGTCGTAACGGCGCATGAAGCCCACCTGCACCCGGCGGTGCCCGAGCCGCTGCTCGGCCTCCAGCACGCGCAGGGCGGAGGCGGCGTCGGGGGTGAGGGGCTTTTCGCACAGGACGGGCAGGTCGTACTCGAACGCGGTGAGCAGGGCCGCCTCGTGGGCGATGCCCGGGGAGGCGAGCACTACGGCGTCGACGTCGGGTGAGGTCATCGCTTCGGCGACGTCGCCGTAGGCCGCGCATCCTTCGACGTCGGCGGCGACCGTCTTGGCGCGATCGATGTCGACGTCGACGACGGCGGCCACATGGGCGCCACTGATCACCTCGCTGATCCTGCGTACGTGATCGGCTCCCATGCGGCCGGCGCCGATCACGGCGACTCCAAGGGAGGTGCGGTAGGTCATGTGGTTCCTTGACTCGAGGGTGGGCGACGGCGGTGACGGTCAGCAGAGGGCCGGCCGAACCCACATGGGTCCGGCCGTGACCCGGGTCGTACGCGTCAGCGTGTTCCCTTGGCGGCGAACGTGGCGACGGTGGCGACGTTGGCCTTGTCGACGAAGGCCGGGCCGGTCAGCACGGGCGCGACGCCGCCGCCGCTGTAGTTGCCGTTGTTCTTGTAGAGCCAGAGGGAGTCGACCGCCAGGTAGCCCTGCAGGTAGGGCTGCTGGTCGACGGCGAACTGGATGCTGCCGTCCTGGATCGCCTTCACGAGTACCTTGTTGAGGTCGAAGGTGGCGACCTTGGCCTTGCTGCCGCCGTCGGACACCGCCTGCGTGGCGGTCAGTGCGACCGGGGCGGCGAGGGTGACGACGTAGTCGATGGAGGGGTCCTGCTTGAGCTTGGCGGTGATGGTCGACTTCACGGACGGCATGTCGGCGCCGTTGACGAAGAGGTTTTCCGTCGTGCCCGAGAAGCCCTTCTTGACGCCCGCGCAGCGTGCCTCGAGGGCGACCTGGCCCTGTTCCTGAATGACGCAGGCGACCTTCTTGGCACCGAGGGAACTCAGCTTCTTCCCGACCGCTTCGCCCGCGACGGTCTCGTCCTGGCCGAAGTACTCGAGCAGGCCCTGCTTCTTCCAGTCGTCCACACCGGAGTTGAAGCCGACCACGGGTATACCGGCCTGCACCGCCTTGGCCACCGTTTCCTTCATGGCATCGGGCTTGGCGAGGGTGACGGCGATGCCGTCGACCTTCTGGTCGATCGCGTTCTGCACCAGGTTGGCCTGGTTGCCCCCGTTCGGGTCGGAGGAGTAGATCAGCTTGACGTTGTCCTTGGCGGCCGCGGCCTGGGCGCCCTTGCGGATGGTGTCCCAGAACGTGTCACCGGGGACGGCGTGGGTGATCATCGCGATGGTCATGCGGGGCGTGGTGGCCTTGCCGGCAGAGACGCCACCGGCGCTCTCCTCCGACTTCTTGCCGCCCGAGCTGCTGGAGCAGCCGGCGACCGTGAGGACTGCGGTGGCGGCCATGGCCACGAGCATGGTGAATCTGCGGGAGCGGGAGGGAAGCGAGCGGTTCATTTCGGCACCTCACTGTGCTGACATGCGGGAAGGGGTGACCTACTGGCGGGACACAACACATCCCGTTGTGGGTCTGACGGGGAGTTACTGGGTGGCCGGCTGTGCGGCTCGGGGTGGGGATCAGAGGGTGAACGCGGCGCGGAACCGCTCCATGGCGGTGTGACTGTCGCCGGAGGGCCATGCCTCCAGGGCGATCGTGCCGTCGTAGCCGAGGTCGGTGAGGGCGCGGGCGACGGCCGGATAGTTGATCTCTCCGGTGCCGGGTTCGCGGCGGCCGGGCACGTCGGCGACCTGGATCTCTCCGATCAGCCCCGCGCCATGCGCGCGGCGGACAAGCTCGATGAGGTTTCCCTCGCCGATCTGGGCGTGGTACAGGTCCAGATTCATCCGCAGACCGGGCCGATCAACTGCCGCGACCAGTGAGAAGACGTCGGCGGCCGTGGCGAACGGGACACCGGGGTGGTCGACGGCGGTGTTGAGGTTCTCCAAGGTGAAGGTGACGCCCGCGCTTTCGCCCAGTTCGGCCAGGCGGGTGAGCGTGCGGTGAGCGGTGATCCACATCTCGCCGGTGGCCTCGCCGGTCACCGGCACCACGGGCAGGCCCTCGCCGTCCAGGCCGGTGCCGTGCAGGTTGAGCCGGGGGCAGCCGAGATGCTCGGCGGCCTTGATCGATTCCTCGGCTGTGCGCAGGAGTTCGGCTGCGCCGTCCGGGTCGGTCAAAGTGCCGCGGATGTAGCCGGTCATCGAGGAGAACTCGACGGGCGTCTGGGCCAGTGCGTCCAGGTCGTGCCGGGTCCAGTCCCAGATCTCCACCTGGAAGCCGGCCTCGTGGATGCGCCGGACCCGCTCCTCGATCGGCAGGTCCCGGAAGACCATCTCGGCACAGACCGCCAACGTGTACATAGCAGCTCCCGACTTATAACGTTCTAAGAGAACAGGAGCAGTACGCCAGGCACCGGGCGGCCTGTCAAGGGTTTGTGCGGACATTTGATTTATAACGTTGTAACAACGTTGACCAGTGCGTGTCCTGCTTGGCTCGGTCTACGATCACCTCGGAGAAGACCCTCGAGCAGGAAGGTCGACGGTGCCATCGCGCTCTGCCGTACCGGACGGAAAACGGCCGCGGCTCAGCGACCTCGCGGCGCGGGCAGGTGTCTCCGTGCCGCTTGCTTCCATGGTCATGCGCGGTGCCAAGGGGCCCAGCGCGGCAAGCCGCGAGCGGGTGCTGCAGGCCGCGCAGGAGATCGGCTACCGGCCGGACAGCAGGGCACGCCTCCTGCGCAGCAGCCGCTCGCACCTGGTGGGAGTGCAGTTCGACCTGCGACAGCCCTTCCACGCCGACATGGTTGAGGCGCTCTACGCCGCGGCGGGAGCGGCCGGCTATCAGATCGCGCTCAGCGCCGTCGCCGCGAGCCGCAGCGAACAGGAGGCGGTGGAGACGCTGCTCGCCGACCGCTGCGAGGCACTGATCCTGCTCAGCCCCCATGCCCCGGCGGCCCGGCTGGCAGAACTCGCGGCGCAGCTGCCCGTCGTCTCCGTGGCCCGCCGGCTGCGCCCGCTCGCCGACGGCGTCGACGTCGTCCGCGCGGCCGACGACGAGGGCGCCCGACAGGCGGTCGACCACCTCGTGGCACTGGGCCATCGCGACATCGTCCACATCGACGGGGGCAGGGCACCGGGCGCGGCGGACCGGCGCCGCGGCTACAAGTCGGCCATGAAGCACCACGGCCTCACCGACCGCGTCCGCCTCGTGCCGGGCGGGCTGACCGAGGACCACGGCGCGGCAGCCGCACGAACACTCCTCGCCGAGGCTGCCCGCCCCACCGCCGTCCTCGCCTTCAACGACCACTGCGCGATCGGCGTCCTCGACACCTTCCTGCGCGCCCGTATCCCTGTGCCCGACGAGATCTCGGTCGTCGGCTTCGACGACAGCCACCTCGCCCGCCTGGCCCACGTCCAACTCACCACGGTCGGGCAAGAAGCCCGCCAGCTGGCGCGCCGGGCCGTGAGCCGGGCCGTCGCCCGGCTGGAGGGTGGGGCGACGGACGACGAACGAGAAGTCGTCGTCACACCACACCTCGTCATACGAAGCACCACCAGGGCACCTTGCCGCTACTGACCCGCGCTGCTCCACGTCGCGGCTCGATCTGGTCGAAGTTCCACCGCGCCCCCATGGGACCACCCGCGGCTGCCCGCCGAGGAACCCGCCTCCATCCAGGCGGACGCACGAGCAAAAAAGGCAGGCAAGCGGACGAACGCGAGCAGCTGCCGTGGATCGCGCTGTTCAGACACCGCACCACCTGGGGCATCAGGTGCCGTCGAAGGTCTCTTCAGCAGCAATCACGGGAGCTCGTGCCTTTCCGGTGCGGTGTTGTCCGTACTGACCGCGGCCATGCGGTCCTCCACAGCGTGTGGTTCTGAAGCAGCTCTCCGTCGGCAGGCTCGCTCGGGTGCCGAGCCGCGTGCTGCTGAGGGGAACGTCAGCCTCGTCGGCCAGGAACTCGCCGTACTGGACATATCGTCCGCCGAGAGAAGCGGGAAGCCACCGTACGGCGATGCGGCAACCGCGAGTCCACCTGAGTCCCGCCGAGCGACCAAGGCAGTTCTCAGAGCATCCGGTTCGGGTGCGGATCGACATCGGTCCGCAGCTGGGACAGCTCCTGTGCGTCCTTGGCTCGGAGCTCCTTGAGTTTGACGACCTGTTGGCGCAGGCGGATCTCGGAGTCCGGCGTCTGCCCGCGGGCCGCACCTCGCACGCAGGTCTCTCGGGACCGTTCATCCTCCTGGAGACCCCTGACTACCAGCGGCTCGCCTACACGGAGACCCAGCGTGGCAGCCAACTGATTGCCGACCCGGACGAGGTGGCGATCCTCAATCAGAAATATGCGATGCTGCGGGCACAGGCCCTCACCCCCGAGGACACGAGGGAACTGCTGGACCGTCTTCTGGGAGAGCGATGAGCAGCACGGCACTTGAGTGGTTCAAGTCCAGCTATAGCAGCGAAGAGGGCGGCGCCTGCATCGAGGTCGCCGTCCAGCCCGCCACCATCCACATCCGCGACTCCAAAACCCCCGCCACCCCGCACCTCACCGTCGCCCCCACAACCTGGACCGCCTTCCTGAGGCTTGCCGAGCAGGCATGACGGCAGCCCCGGGGCGACAGTCACCACCTCCGACGCGTACCTGTCTCACCTTGATCCGGCTCTGTCACGTTGTGGATCACACGAGCCACTTCAGCAGTGGCAGTGGACCCGGACGAGGATCGTGTCGCCGGGAAGGTCCGCGAGGTACGCCTCGCTGCCCGGCCATACGGCGGGCAGCGGAGGGTCATGCGGGCACAGCTCAGGCTCGCAGGAGGCGTGGACGGCCTCGATGCCGCGCCCGTACGTCTCCAGCCACCAGCCGTCCAGAGTGAGTACATCCGTATTCGGTGGTTCGGGCCGCGTGTGATCTCGAATGTACGCGGCACGGGTTCCCCCGTAGCCGATGACGGGGTGCTCCGAAGGATCGCTGTCGCCCAGGAAGCTCAAGTAGCCCAGGCCGAGGCTGAAGGGGTGGTCGAGGTACGCCCCGATCAGTGGCTGGGCCCGGTAGGCGGAGAACATCGCGTCTGCCCACCGGTCTCCGGGGAATGCGGCGGGATCGTTCAGCCAGCGGTCCACGAAGTCCGCGAGGGGAACGGCCGCAGGGTGCACGGCGGACAGGCTGTGCCACAGATCCCAGGACGCGGCGGCAGCACGCTCGGAAGCAAGCTGCGGCCGGGAGAAATCGAGCAGAGCGCGCGGTCCTCCGGCGCAGACGCCCGGGGCGCTGGGGCGGGGTGTGCCGTCAAACGCAGGGTCGTCATGGATGAGCCGGGGATCGTCTGCGTGTCCGGGGGCGACGGCGAAGCCCATGCCGTTGCTGCCGCCGCGGATGCGGCGGGAGTCCCACATACCCCGACTGACAGGGTTGTCCTCTGAGTCGGAGTAGAAGGGTGCGAGAGCTTTCGCCAGCGCCCCTTCGACGTCGTCCGCGGCCTCAGCCGGCAGACAGACCGTCACCGTTACGCCAGCCATCACCCCTCCTTGCCGTGTCGGCGAACAGGATGATTGCACGCGTGAGGATCGCGCCGCTCAGGCTTACCCGCTTCGGCCTGGGGCCGCGGACTGGTTGCCGGTCATCGGCGCAGTGGCCTGGGGCGCGCGGAACGGAGCCAGTGGGCCCCCGCCTGGACCACGGCCGATGCGAAACGCCTTGCCCGAGCGGCCTGAGGGACGGTCGTGAAAACCGTTCGTCTCGGCCCACGACCGCTGGCTACCATCCGGGCTGTGGACACAACAGATCCCAAGGACCTCGTCCGGCGCGGATACGACGCCGCGTCCCTGCACTACGACACGGCGTACGGCGCCGAGACGAAGTACCGGTCCCTGCTGCGTGACCTGGGTCGGAGGGTTCCGTCAGGGGGCGCGGTGCTGGACATCGGCTGCGGAAGCGGCGTGCCGGTCGCGAGCACTCTGGTCGATGCCGGCTACCGGGTCACCGGCATCGACATCAGCGAGGTGCAGATCCGCCGAGCCCGGGAACGGGTACCGCAGGCGGAGTTCATCCACGTCGATGCCGCGACCGCGACGTTCGACGCCGCTTCCCTCGACGCGGTCGTCTCCTTCTACGCCCTGATCCACATTCCGTTGGCCGAACAACCGCCTCTGCTCCGCCGTATCGCCGAGTGGCTGCGCCCGGGAGGCTGGTTCGTGGCCACCACTGGTTCGGGCGCGTGGACCGGCGCCGAGGAGAACTGGCTCGGCAGCGGGGCCCCGATGTGGTGGAGCCACGCGGACGCGGCCACGAACCGTGAATGGATCACACAGGCCGGCCTCACGGTCGAGCAGGAGGAGTTCATGCCGGAAGGGGACGGCGGACACGCCCTGTTCTGGGCACGTCGACCTTGACAGTCCGAGCTTGGACCAGGAAGGAAGTCTGATGGAGTACGTCGCTCTCAATGCGCAGGTCGGCGACCTGTCAGGCGTCCTCGAACCCACTCGATACCTGGAACATCTGCCCTCCATCGCCGGCGATCTGCCACCCGGCGCCCGTGCCTTCGCCACTGACACGGACCACTACGACTTCCGCAGCAAGCGATGCGTGAAGGACCTGGAGCTGCAGCTCGTCCGGGGCGTCGACACCGGGGACGACGAGGTTGAGATTCAGCTGCGGCACAACTGCTGGAAGCATGACGCGGACCTGGTCATCCACTACACGGGCGTCTCCGGCGTCAGCGTCAGAACCCCCGAAGCCGAAGCCGACGACTGGACGAACCTCGGGGCAGTGATCCTCGACGAGATCCTGCCCCACAAGGACGGCTGCAGCCACGAACTCGCGTTCTGGAACGGCACGCTCACCGTCATCTGCCATGACCTCCTGGCGACCTGGACCGACGTCGACTGCTCCACGGAGTCGTGAATTTCGCCGCGTCGCTCAGCCCGAAGAACAGGCCGCGAACTCGCACCACACGACCTTCCCCGGGTTCCGCTTCCCCACCCCTCACTTGTCCGCCAGCTCCGACACCAGCAACAGCCCGCGCCCACCCTCGTCCGGCGCCTCCGCCTGGGGTACGGCCGGTACACCTCCCCCGCTGTCGTGCACCTCGACGCGCACCCCGCCCTCGTACGGCAACGGCAGCAGGCGGAGCAGGAAACCGCGGCCCGGCGGTACGCCGTGGACCAGGGCGTTGGTGGCGAGTTCGCTGACGCACAGCACGATGTCGTACGACCGCTCGCGCACACCCCAGTCGACGAGTGCGTCGCGCGTGAACCCACGGGCGGCGGGGACGGACTGGCGTTCGCGGCGGTAGAAGCGCTCACGTGGGGACGGGGGGTGAGTTTCCGTGTTCACGTTACGAGAGTGACGCTCCGTGTCCATGATGTGACAGTCCGCGTACTCGTACAGCTTGTCTGTACGAGTACGCGACAGTGAACGTACGCCCGCAGGTGGGGAGTTGGACCACATGAGCACCACGACTCGACGATCGCCGAGGAATGCCTCGGCGATGAAGATGGTGGGCGCCCTGCTCGCCCTCTTCCGCGAGGCCGCCGGATACACGCAGAAGTCACTGGGCGAGCAGTTCGTCGTCGGCGAGCAGCAGATCGCGTCGATCGAGCAGGGCAGACGGCCGCTGAAGCCGGATCTCGCCGAGCAGTTCGATGATTTCCTAGACACCAAGGGGGCGTTGGCCACTGCGTTGAGCAGGATGCCGGAGGTGGATCTCGTCCCGTTGTGGGCGGAGGAGTACCTGGACCGGGAGCGGGAGGCGATCGCCATCTCGTCGTACGAGAACCAGGTGTTTGCCCGGCCTCCTTCAGACGGACGGGTACGCGCGGGCGGTGTTCCGCAGCCGCATCCCGGTCCTCGACGAGGATGAAATCGAGCAGCACGTGGCCGCGCGCACCGAGCGCCAGGCGATCTTCCCCGCAAGGAGCCACCCATCGCGTGTTTCGTCATCTGGGAGGCCGTACTGAAGGAACGCCTGGGCGGCCAGGAGGTGTTCCTCAACCAGGTGCGACACCTGCGAGAGTTCGCCGAACTGCCGGGCCTCACTCTGCAGGTCCTGCCTCTGGGGCGTACCGCACACGCAGCGCTCGACGGCCCGTTCGTGTTGCTGGAAACCCCTGAACACCAGCGGCTCGCGTACACGGAAACCCAACGGGGCAGCCAACTCATCGCCGATCCCTACGAGGTGGCGATCCTTACCCAGAGATGTGCGATGCTGCGATCACAGGCCCTCACCCCCGAGGACACGAGGGATCTGCTGGATCGTCTCCAGGGAGAGCAATGAGCAGCACCGCACTTCGGTGGTTCAAGTCGAGCTACAGCGGCAGCGACGGCGGCAATTGCATCGAGGTCGCCGTCCAGCCCACCACCATCCACATCCGCGACTCCAAAACCCCCGCTACCTCCCACCTCACCGTCACCCCCACCGCCTGGACCGCCTTCCTGGAGCTTGCCAACAGCCGCGCTTGTTGAGTTGATTTCGCCCCGCCCGGCGCACCCACCCCGCAACAATGCGTACATGGACGACGACTGACGGCAACAGATCAACACCCTCCACGAGGAGTTGGTCCGCCGCGACGACCCGGCCGCCTGGGTGCGGGAGGCCGACGCGATGGAGGCCACCGTGCGGTGAGGCGACGTGTCGCCGCCGCCGCAAAGGCGTTCCGCTCCCGGGGGCCGGTGCGTAGCCTCACTGCGATGAACTCCATCCCCTCGACGCTGGACCACCTCGTCCTCGCCACCCCCGATCTGGCCGCGACCGTCGCCGACTTCAGCCGGCGCACCGGCGTGACCCCCGCGCTCGGTGGTGCGCATGTCGGGTTCGGCACCCGCAACCATCTGGTGGGGCTGGGCGGCGCACGCTACCTGGAGATCATCGGTCCGGATCCGGAGCAGCGCGCGTACGACGGGCCACGTCCCTTCGACGTCGACCGGCTCTCCGGCCCGCGGACGGTGACCTGGGCGATCAGCCCGGCCGACCTGGACGCGACGGTCGCGGCGGCCCGGGCGCAGGGTTACGACCCCGGCTCGATCCACCCCATGAGCCGCCGCAGACCCGACGGCACCCTCTTGGAGTGGCGCCTGACCGACGGCGACACCGCCCACCCGTCCGGCCTGGTCCCCTTCCTCATCGACTGGGGTTCCTCGCCCCACCCGTCGGCCTCGGGCCTGCCGGTCACCCCGCTTTTGGAGCTGTCGGCCACCGCCCCCGATCCGGACGAGATCCGGCCTCTGCTCGCCGCCCTCGGCACCTGGCTCGCCCTCGCTCCGGGGCCGGTGGGGTTCTCCTTCACGGTGGACACACCCCGCGGACCAGTGACGTTCGAGTGAGCGGCCTGGCCTGCTCGCCATCGACGGCGGCGGTCATCCGATGGTCGGCACAGTGCACCGTATGAGAACTCGCCGGTATGGCCGCGCCGTTCGTCGGCGCGGCCAGCGGTGTCATGTTCCCGCGGGGCTGACCACACCCCGCGCAGGAACTGCGCCCGCCCCTGTCCGATTCCTTCAAGACCGGCCCCCGCACCCGTGCCTACGGTGGCCCCATGACTCCACGATTCGATGCGATCGGCCTGGTGGCCTCGGACATGGCCGCCTCCGTCGCCTTCTACCGTCGGCTCGGTTTCGTCTTTCCGGAGGGTGCCGAGAAGGGGCCGCATGCCGAGGCCGGGCTGCCGGGCGGGCTGCGGTTGATGCTCGACAGTGAGGAGATGGTGCGACAGATCCAGCCGGAATGGCAGCCGCCGACCGAGGGCGGGCGCATCTCGCTCGCCCTGCTGTGCGACAGTCCGGCCGAGGTCGACTCGGTGTACCAGGAGCTGGTGGGTGCCGGGTACCACGGGGAGCTGAAACCGTGGGACGCGGTGTGGGGGCAGCGGTACGCGGTGGTGCTCGATCCCGACGGCAACGGGGTCGACCTGTTCGCGCCGCTACCCGGGGCGGCCCAGTAGGTCCGTCGGCGGCACGCCCGCCAACTCCTTCACGTCTCTTGCCAGATGGGCCTGGTCCGCGAAGCCGGACCGGGCCGCCGTCTCCGCGAGGGGAACTCCGGAGCGGGCCAGGGCGAGGGCGCGCTGGAGTCGTAGGACCCGGGCCAGCGTCTTGGGGCCGTAGCCGAAGGCAGTGAGGCAGCGGCGGTGCAACTGGCGGGCGCCCACGCCTAGTTCGTCGGCGGTGGTGGCGACCGGGCGGCCCGCGTCGAGGGCGGTGACCACCTGTCGGAGGAGTGGGTCGGGGGGATCGGTCCCGGCGGCCCGTTCCAATGCCACCTGCTCCAGGCCGCTCGCCGGGTCGTCGGCCGCGTTCACCTGTGCGGTGACGCGCCGTACCTCCGCGGCCGGCCACACGTCGGCCAACTCCACCCGCCGGTCGCGCATCTCGTGCGCGGGCACGTCCAGGAGGGCGGGCGCGGTGCCCGGGTAGAAGCGGACGCCGGCCCAGGCGCTCGGCTCGCCCTCGGTGACGTACGCGCGGGTGTCGGGCCCGGCGATCACCAGTCGGCCCTCGTGCCACAGCAGGTCCATGCAGCCGTCGGGCAGGACACGCCCGGCGTCGGGCCCGGACGGGGTGTTCGTCCACACCACCGCGCCCGCCATACGGGATGGCCGCTCCGCGTACACGTAGGCCAGGCTACGCCGTCGGCACCAGCCGCGTCCGATGCTCCTGCGGGCTCACCCCGTACACCCGCTTGAACGCGCTGGACAGGGCGAACGCGCTGCCGTAGCCGACCTGGCGGGCGATCGCCTCGAGGGTGTCGTCGGTGTCGCGGAGGCGGTCCGCGGCGAGGGCGAGGCGCCAGCCGGTGAGGTACGTCATCGGGGGCTCGCCGACGAGTTCGGTGAAGCGGCGGGCGAGCGCGGCCCGCGAGACACCGGCCTTGGCGGCGAGCGAGGCGACCGTCCAGGAGTGGGCGGGGTCGCCCTGGACCAGGCGCAGGACGCGGCCGACGACGGGGTCGGCGAGCGCCGCGTACCAGGCGGGCGGCGCCGCCTCCGGGCGGGCGAACCAGGCACGGAGGGCGGCGATGACCAGCAGGTCGAGGAGCCGGTCCAGGACGACCTCCTGACCGGGTTCGTCGCGCACGACCTCGTGCATGAGGACGGGCGTGAGCGCGCACTGCCACGTCTCGGAGGTGAGGGAGAGCAGCGGCGGCAGCGCGTCCAGGAGACGGCCGCTGATCTCGCCCTGGACCAGGTACGTCCCGATCAGCATCACCGTGGAGCCGTCGGGCCGGTCGCCCCAGCTGCGGACGCCGATGTCCATGGAGCCGGTGAGGGGCCGTCCGTCCGGATAGCGGCACTCGGCGCCCGGCAGTATCAGCGCCTGGGGCGCGGTGTCGGGGTGGTCGGCGCAGGTGTACGGGTCGGGGCCGCGCGCGATGGCCAGCTCGCCGGGCCGCAGCCGCACCCGCTCCCCCGTGTCCGGCACGATCCAGGACTCGCCGCGGACCATCAGCATCACCGTCAGCGGGGCGCGGTCCTCGACACGGACCGCCCAGGGCGGGTCGAAACACGCACGGATCATGAAGGCCCCGCGGGCCCGGGGGCCCTCCAGGAGGCCTGTGAGTGCGTCCATGCCGTCAGCGTAGACGCCCGCGCATGGGAATGAGCCGTTCAGCGATGGGCTGTTGAAGCGCGCGGCCGTTGACTGAAGGCATGACGACAAACACGGACAACACCAAGAACACCCAGGACATGACAGTGGTGGTGACCGGTGCCTCCGGGCGTACCGGGAGCCGGGTCGCCGGGGCCGCGCGGGCGGCCGGGCTGACGGTGCGGGCCGCGTCCCGCGCGCGGGGTTTCGACTGGGAGGACCCGACGACGTGGGCGGACACGCTGCGGGGCGCCGACGCGGCGTACCTCGTGTACCCGTCCGACATCGGCTTCCCCGCGGCCGCCGAGGGGATCGGCGCGCTCGCCCGGGAGGCGGTCGGGCTGGGCGTACGGCGGCTGGTGCTGCTGTCGGCGCGCGGCGAGGAGCAGGCGCTGCCGGCCGAGGAGGCGCTGACGTCCTCGGGCGCGGACTGGACGGTCGTACGGGCTTCGTGGTTCGCGCAGAACTTCAGCGAGGGGCCCCTGGTGGAGGGGCTGCGCCACGGGGAACTGGCGTTTCCGGCCGGTGAGGTGCGGGAGCCGTTCGTCGACCTGCGGGACGTCGGTGAGGTGGTCGCGGCCGTGCTGGTCGCCGGGGACCGTTACGTGGGGCGGACGCTGGAGCTGACCGGACCTCGGCTGCTGTCCTGGCGGGAGGCGGTCGCGGAGATCTCGGCGGCGTCCGGCGTCAAGGTGGCGTACACGCCGGTGCCGGTGCGGGCGTACGGGGAGACGCTGGCGGGGTTCGGGGTGCCGCCGGAGGAGGTGGAGCTGCTGATCGAGGTCTTCGAGGGGCTGATGGACGGGCGCAACGCGCGGCTGACCGATGACGTGCGTCAGGTGCTGGGGCACGAGGCTCGGGACTTCGGGGCGTTCGTGCGGGACGCTGCCGCGGCGGGGGCGTGGCAGGCGTAGCGCCGTCGGGGTGCGGGATTTCTGCCGGCTGCGGGTCCGTCGTGGCTGGTCGCGCCCACGCGGCGGAGCCGCATATTGATACAGCCCCGCGCCCCTTCAGGTGCGCTCAGCCGGCCCGCGATATCAGGAACCCTCCGGCTTGTGCGGCGGATGCGTGCTCTTCACGTGCGTCCGCAGCCGCGACGTCACGTCCTCCGGCGGCAGGAACCGCGACCACCGCTCCGGGAACTCGGAGGGCATGTCGGGGTCGTCCGGGTCGTCGGGGACCGCCGCACGGGCCGCGGTGGCGCGGGCGACGTACTCGGCGACCTGCGCCTCGCGCAGCCGTTCGTTGGCGGCGCGGGCCGCGGCCGTCGCGGCGGCCGGCCAGACCCGGTCGATCGCGGCGTTGACCGCGGCGCCGACGAGGACGGCGAACGCGGACACGCCGATCCACAGCAGGACGGCGACCGGCGCGGCGAGGGAGCCGTAGATGGTGGGGCCCTCGACGGTGTTGGTCAGGTAGATGCGCAGCAGGAAGCTGCCGAGGACCCACATGGCGAGGGCCACCAGGGCGCCGGGCACGTCCTCGATCCACGGGGAGCGGACGGGGACGGACACGTGGTAGAGCGTGGTGAGGAAGACGATCGACAGCACGATGACGACGGGCCAGTAGAGCACCTGTACGACGGTCTCGGACCACGGCACGATGTTCACCACCGCGTCCGGTCCGGCCACCATCAGCGGCAGCGCGATCGAGCCGATGAGCAGGGCCACGACGAACAGCAGGAAGGCCATCAGGCGGGTCTTGACGATGCCGCGGACGCCGTCGAGGCCGTACATCACGGTGATGGTGTCGATGAAGACGTTCACCGCGCGGGAGCCCGACCACAGGGCGAACAGGAAGCCTATGGAGATGACGTCGGGCCGGCCGCCCTTCATCACGTCGTGCAGGATCGGCTGGGCGATCTCGGTGACGCCCTTGTCGGACAGGATCGTGCGCGAGGCCTCCAGGATGTTGGTCTCCAGGCTCGCGATGGTGTCGGCGCCGGTCCAGTCGTCGACGTAGCCGAGCAGACCGATCATGCTCAGCAGCAGCGGCGGCACGGACAGCAGCGTGAAGAACGCCGCCTCGGCCGCCAGGCCCAGGATCCGGTACTCCATGCACGAGTTGACGGTGTCCTTGATCAGCAGCCAGGCAGTCCTGCGCTTCGAGACGTTCCGGTACAGGGCACGCGCCCGATGGAGGCGTCCGGAGGGAGGCTGAGGGGATTCACTTGCTGGCTGCACGACCTAAAGGTATCCGTCGTGCCTGGGTGTGCTCATCCCCCGGTGCCCCGGCGGGCGGGGGCACGTCGGGGGGCGCGGCACCCGGGCCCCACACCCGCTCTCCTGCCCCATCGGGGGTCGTGGCCTTCCTCCCCGAGAGGGGAACGACGGTTCCCGGGTCGAATGAGTGTCCTGTACGGCGGCGACCAGGGTGCCCAACACCGTTCGGGGCACCCGGCTGAGCAGGAGTTGTGGCAGCAGGGCTCACTCCCGCTCGGTCTTCAGGAACGGTAGGTTCGCGTACATGGCAGGCAGCACCCACACCGTGACCAACCAGCCTCCGCCGCTGGTCGGATACGACGCGTTCACCGCCGACCGTGCCCTGACGGCGGCGGTGGGCCGGCACACCGCTCCGGACCTGCTCGACGATGTGCGCGGCGAGCTCGCGGCGCTCGGCCGGGCCTGTGGCTCGGCGCAGGTGCAGGAGTGGGGGGCACAGGCGAACGAGTACCCGCCGAGACTGCGCACCCACGACCGCCACGGGCGCCGGATCGACGAGGTCGACTTCCATCCGGCCTGGCACCGGCTGCTCGGCAAGGGCGTCTCGGCGGGCCTGACGGCGGCCTGGTCCCGGCCTGGCGGGCATGTGCGGCGCGCGGCCGCCTTCCTGCTGTGGACGCAGGTCGACGCCGGCAACCTCTGCCCGCTGTCGATGACCCATGCCGCGGTGCCCGCGCTGCGCGGCGACCCCGCGCTGGCCGCCGCGTGGGAGCCCCGGCTGACCTCGATGATCTACGACCGTGAGCTGCGGCCCGCCCAGCTGAAGACCAGTGCCCTGTTCGGGATGGGCATGACGGAGAAGCAGGGCGGCAGCGACGTACGGGCGGGCACGACGGCCGCCCGGCCCCTCGCCGAGGACGGGACGTACCAGCTGACCGGGCACAAGTGGTTCTGCTCGGCGCCGATGTCGGACGGGTTCCTGGTGCTCGCGCAGGCACCGGAGGGGCTCACCTGCTTCCTGGTGCCGCGGGTGCTGGCGGACGGCACCCGCAACGTCTTCCTGATCCAGCGGCTCAAGGACAAGCTGGGCAACCGGTCGAACGCGTCCGCCGAGGTCGAGTTCGACGGGACGTGGGCTCGCCGGGTCGGCGAGGAGGGGCGTGGGGTGCGCACCATCATCGAGATGGTGGCGGCGACCCGGCTCGACTGCGTGCTGGGCTCGGCGGGTCTGATGCGGCAGGCCGTCGCGCAGGCGGTCCACCACTGCACGTACCGCGAGGCGTTCGGCGGCAGGCTCGTCGACAAGCCGCTGATGCGCAACGTGCTGGCCGATCTCGCGCTGGAGTCGGAGGCGGCGACGACGCTCGCGCTGCGGCTCGCGGCGGCCTACGACGACGGGAGCGAGCAGGAGCGGGCGCTGCTCAGGATCGCGGTGCCGGCCGCCAAGTACTGGGTGACCAAACGGTGTTCGCCGGTGACGGTGGAGGCGTCCGAGTGCCTGGGCGGCAACGGGTACGTCGAGGAGTCGGGGATGCCCCGGCTGGTACGCGAGTCGCCGCTCAACTCGATCTGGGAGGGCGCCGGGAACGTCCAGGCCCTGGACGTGCTGCGCGCGCTGCAACGCGAACCACTGGCGTTGAACGCCTATCTCCAGGAGGTCGGCAAGGCGCGCGGCGCCGACCACCGCCTGGACGCGGCGATCAAGGACCTGCTGACCGAACTCGCCGATCTGGAGGGCGTGGAGGGGCGGGCCCGGCGGGTGACCGAGCGGCTCGCGCTGGTGCTCCAGGGGTCGTTGCTCGTGCGGTATGCGACACCGGAGGTCGCCGACGCGTTCTGCGCGTCCCGGCTGGGCGGCGACTCGGGCGCGGCCTTCGGGACCCTGCCGCACAGTCTGGATCTGGCGTCGGTGGTGGAACGGGCCCGGCCGGAATCCTGACCGGCGCCGGTCGCACAGCCGTCCGGTGGCCTGATCCGCGTACGTACGGTGCTCCGTGCGTGCCCGCACGGCGCGGGGGGTGGTGCTGCGCCGACACGGCACCACCCCCCGCCACTGGCCCGTTGGAGCCATGTGCGCCGCACTGGGCGGCGTCGCTCAAGTTTCAAGGACGGCAGGGCAGTCCACCAGGGTTGCAGGGGGTTGCAACTTGCTGGCCTCTGTGGCCGGACTGGGTCCCTCCGACTTGGGCAGGCGGCACTATGAGACGAACAGTCAGGACGGACTTCCGGACGGTGGCCGAAAAGCCACCGCGAACCGGTTGTCCCGAGCCCTTCTTCCGGGAGGTCCCGTGGCACTCTCGCCGACGGACGTGACGCAACTCGCCGCCGTGGACTCGGCGCGGGCGGCACGGGTACTCAGCGAGGTCCGCTCCGCGACGCTCTCGGGGCAGCGGGCGCCGGTCGCGCCGCGGCCGGTGATCGAACAGTCCTGGGGGCGGATGCTGCGCGGCGGCGTCGATCCCGACCACGGCTTCCGGTCGGGGCTGTTGTCCCGCGAGGAGGTGCAGCGGCGCCGGGAGACGACGGTCCTCAAGCATGTGCTGCCGGTGCTGCGGGAGGGTCTGCTGTCGGTCGCGGACGTCGCCCACCACATCATGGTGGTCGCCGACGAGCAGGGCCGGGTGCTGTGGCGCGAGGGCAGTTCGCCCGTGCTGCGCAAGGCCGACGGGATCGGCTTCGAACTCGGCGCCGACTGGCGGGAGGACGTCGTCGGTACGAACGGCGTGGGCACCGCGGCCGTCGTACGGCGTCCCGTGCAGGTCTTCGCCTCCGAGCACTTCGTACGCTCGCACGCCACCTGGACGTGTACCGGCGCCCCCATCACGGACCCGCGGGACGGCCGGCTGATCGGTGTGGTGGACGTGAGCGGGCCGCTGGAGACGATGCACCCGGCCACGCTCGCCTGGGTCGACTCGGTGGCCAAGCTCGCCGAGGCGCGGCTGCGCGAGCGGCACGTGACCTCGCTGGAGCAACTGCGCGCGGTGGCCGCGCCGGTGCTGGCCCGGCTCGCCGGGCGGGCCGCGGTGGTGGACCGGGACGGCTGGACCGCGGCGGTGACCGGGATGCCGTACACCAACCGGATCGCGCTGCCCAAGTCGCTGTCGCCGGGCCGTCGGTGGCTGCCGGCGCTCGGGCAGTGCGCGCTGGAACCGCTGCCGGGCGGCTGGCTGATCCGGGCCGCCGACGAGCCGGTACCGCGGGGCGCCACCCGGATCGTGCTGGACCTGGCGCAGCCGCGCCGCCGGTCGGTGGCGGTGTCGGGCTCGGCCGGCTCCTGGAGTCATGAACTCAGCCCCCGGCACGCCGAGTTGCTCTATCTGCTCGCCCTGCACCGCTCCGGTCGCAGCGCGGCGGGGCTGGCCGGGGACCTGTTCGGTGATCCGGGCCGTACGGTGACGGTGCGGGCCGAGATGTCCCGGGTACGGCGGTATCTCGGGGGTTTCCTGGACCACCGGCCGTATCGTTTCTGTGAGGACGCCGACGTCGAGGTGCTGCTCCCGGCCGATCCGCGCGACCTGTTGCCCTGGTCGACCGCGCCGGCCGTGGTCGCCGCCCGCGCACTGTCCGGCGGGACGAACTGAACAGGCTCGGAGTGCATCTTCCGCATAATTGCAGGTTCTTTGTCCGCTACCGCCCCCCACTGCCGTAGCATCCCCTACGGGCCACCCCACCTGCTCCCTGGTCAACGTACGGATCATCAGGCGCAGTTGGCCCGCCTCGGGAGGACGAATGAAGCACCGCGGGAGACACCGCCGCCAACGGCGGGGCAGGGCGCTGCGTGCCTTTCTGGCCGGGACCGCCCTCGCCCTGACCGGCGCCGCCACCATGATCAGCGCCTCGCAGGCCACGGACAGCGAGGACCCCGGCGCGCTGAAGCCGGTCATCTCGTCCGAGCGGATCGCCGCGCTGCGCTGGCAGGAACAGCAGGTACCCGAGGCCACGCTCGACCGTCTCGCTTCGGAGATGGGCCGGCCCGTCGGCGTGAGCGCCGTTCTCCAGGACGCCGACCACAGTCTGCGCGCCGCGGCCGACTGCCCGGCCGAGGATCTCAAGGCGCTGCCCGTCGAGCCTTCGGCCACCCGCGCCCAGTGCTGGGACGCCACCGACACCCGTTCCTGGCAGCCGGGGGCGGTCACCACGTCCGGCGACGCGGACGACGACGGCCTCTGGGGCCAGAACCGCGTGGTCCTGTCCGGCTGGTCGCAGAACGCGGCGGCCGGCCACGGCCTCGCCCGGGTCGCCTTCGTCGACGCGAACGACCTGGACCGCCTCACGTACACCTGGGTGCTGCTCACCGTCCCGGTCGACGGCGGGCGCGACTTCCGGGCTCTGGACTCCGACGTCTCCGGCATGGTCTGGTACCAGGACAAGCTGCTGGTCACCGCCGCCGACGGCGTGTACGTCTACGACATGAACCGCGTCCTGCGCACGAGCGTGGACAGCACGGCGGTCGGCCGGGTGCCCGGTGGCTGGTCGGCGCACCGTACCCGCTTCGTCCTGCCCGCCGTCGGCTCCTACCGCCCGGTCGACCCCGCCAAGGACACCGACGCCCGCCCCTTTGGCCTCTCCCTGGACCGCAGCACGGCGCCCGACAGTCTGGTGGCGAGCGAGCGGACCACGGCGGACGGCGACGGGCCCGCCCTCCTGTGGCGCTACTCCTTCGCCACCGACCCGGCCCGCTCCGGCCTGCTGGCCACCGACTTCGCCGGCCGCACGGACGCCACGGAGGCCTACGAGACGAAGGCCTCCGACGTCCAGGGCGTGCTGTCGTACCGCTCCGACTGGTATGTGAGCCGCGCCTCCGGCGAGCAGGACGGACGCGGCACGCTGTGGCGGCAGGACGCCGACACCGCGAAGGCCACGCAGTGCGGGTCCGACGAGACCCAGCACTGCTGGAGCGCACGCACGCCGTCGCTGTCCTACTGGGAGGCGACCGGCGAGGTCTGGTCCCAGTCCGGGCAGATGCTGTTCGCGCTGCCCCTGGCCTCGATCGACAGATCACTGGGGTAGATGATTCCCTGGCCGTCATGACCAACATCCCGGTGACCACCTGGTCCCTGGAGCAGACCGCCCCGACCGACCTCCTCCCGGCCCCCGCGCCGGAGGGGGACGTGCGGATCGTCCGCTCCGAGGTCCCCTCGCCCGAGTTCAGCCGCTTCCTGTACGCGTCCGTCGGCGGGGACATCCGCTGGATCGACCGGCTGACGTGGACGTACGCGCGGTGGCAGGAGCACCTGGGCCGGCCCGGGGTGGAGACCTGGGTCGCATACGACCGGGGGACGCCCGCCGGGTACGTGGAGCTGGAGCCGCAGGACGACGGGGTCGTGGAGATCGCCTACTTCGGGCTGGTTCCGGCCTTCCGCGGGCGGCGGATCGGCGGACACCTGCTGTCGTACGGCACCGCCCGCGCCTGGGACCTCGCGGACCGCCGGCCGGGCCTGGCCGCCACCAAGCGGGTGTGGCTGCATACCTGCAGCCTGGACGGCGAGCACGCGATGGCCAACTACCAGCGTCGGGGCTTCACGCTCTTCGACACCAAGGTCGAGGAGCAGTCCGAGGTGGCCGCGCCAGGCCCCTGGCCGGGCGCCTACCCCGCCTGACCTGCGCCGACAAGGCCTTGATCGGCCCATGTGACCGAGAACACCCACGTCTCACTCTTCGGGACAAGGGTGTCCACATGGCGGACGAAGCTGGACTCTGTCCAGATCGCCATGACACGCTTCCGTCATGTCTGGAACTGGAATTGCCTTGGTGAGTCGGCGGCACGTCGACCTCGGCCGCATGTCCAGCGCCATCTGTCCGGTGCGCTGACGAGCCCGAGCGCCGCCCGACATTCCCCTTCTGTCTTCTTTCCCGCGCAATGACGCGCATGTACACCCATGCGCCCGCGCGCGCAGGTCAGAGCCGCTTTCCCGCCTGTCCCGAAGGACGTATCAACCATGGCCGCCACCCCGCAGAACCCTGCCGCCGCGACTCCCCGCCGCAAGGTGAGCCGTCACCGCGGTGAGGGTCAGTGGGCCGCGGGGCACCACACCCCGCTCAACGGCAACGAGCAGTTCAAGAAGGACGACGACGGTCTCAATGTGCGGACACGCATTGAGACGATCTACTCGAAGCGCGGTTTCGACTCGATCGACCCGAACGACCTCCGCGGCCGGATGCGCTGGTGGGGGCTCTACACCCAGCGCAGGCCCGGGATCGACGGCGGCAAGACCGCGATCCTGGAGCCGGAGGAGCTGGACGACGAGTACTTCATGCTGCGCGTCCGTATCGACGGCGGCCGGCTCACCACCGAGCAGCTGCGGGTGATCGGCGAGATCTCGCAGGAGTTCGCGCGCGGCACCGCCGACATCACCGACCGGCAGAACGTGCAGTACCACTGGATCCGCATCGAGGACGTGCCGGAGATCTGGAACCGCCTGGAGGCGGTCGGCCTGTCCACCACCGAGGCCTGCGGTGACACCCCCCGCGTGGTCCTCGGCTCGCCCGTGGCCGGTATCGCCGAGGACGAGATCATCGACGGCACCCCGGCCATCGAGGAGATCCACCGCCGGATCGTCGGCAACCCGGCCTTCTCGAACCTGCCCCGCAAGTTCAAGACCGCGATCTCCGGCTCGCCGCTGCTGGATGTGGCGCACGAGATCAACGACGTCGCCTTCGTCGGCGTGAACCACCCCGAGCACGGCCCCGGCTTCGACGTGTGGGTCGGCGGCGGTCTGTCCACCAACCCGAAGATCGGCGTCCGGCTCGGCGCGTGGGTTCCGCTGGACGAGGTCGCGGACGTCCACGAGGGCGTCATCTCGATCTTCCGCGACTACGGCTACCGGCGGCTGCGCACTCGCGCCCGCCTGAAGTTCCTGGTCGCCGACTGGGGCCCGGAGAAGTTCCGCCAGGTCCTCCAGGACGAGTACCTCAAGCGCGAGCTGATCGACGGCCCCGCCCCCGCCCAGCCGGTGGAGCGCTGGCGCGACCACGTCGGCGTGCACCGCCAGAAGGACGGCCGCTTCTACGTCGGTTTCGCGCCGCGTGTCGGCCGGGTGGACGGCGCGACCCTGACGAAGATCGCCGAGCTCGCCGAGGCGCACGGCTCGGGCCGGGTCCGTACCACCGTCGAGCAGAAGATGATCGTCCTCGATGTCGAGGAGCCGCAGGTCGAGTCACTCGTCGAGGCGCTTCAGGCGCTGGACCTGACCGCCAAGCCCTCCCCGTTCCGGCGCGGCACCATGGCCTGCACCGGCATCGAGTTCTGCAAGCTCGCCATCGTCGAGACCAAGGCGCGCGGCTCCCAGCTGATCGACGAACTGGAGCGCCGGATCCCGGACTTCGACGAGCCGATCACCATCAACCTCAACGGCTGCCCGAACGCCTGCGCCCGTATCCAGGTGGCGGACATCGGTCTCAAGGGCCAGCTCATGCTCAACGACCGGGGCGAGCAGGTCGAGGGCTATCAGGTGCACCTCGGCGGCGCGCTCGGGCTGGAAGCCGGTTTCGGCCGCAAGGTGCGTGGCCTGAAGGTCACCTCCGAGGAACTGCCCGACTACGTCGAGCGCGTCCTCAAGCGCTTCCAGGCGGAGCGCGAGGACGGCGAGCGCTTCGCCGTCTGGGCCTCGCGTGCTTCCGAGGAGGCCCTCTCATGAGCGAGCGCGCCGCCCCCTTCTACTGCCCCTACTGCGGCGACGAGGACCTCCGGCCGAGCGAGGCCTCGGAAGCCGGCCACGGCGCGTGGGAATGCGCGGCGTGCAACCGCGCATTCCAGTTGAAGTTCCTCGGGCTGCTCGCCCGGGGCCTTCGGCACGACGACGCAGGGGGACAGCAGATATGACGACGACTCAGGAAGAGCGCACGACAGCGGACCTCAAGGAGCTCGCCGAGCGGGCGGGCCGCGAGCTGGAGGACGCCACCGCGCTGGAGATCCTCCAGTGGGCGGTCGACACCTTCGGCCCGCGCTTCTGCGTGACCTCCTCGATGGAGGACGCGGTGGTCGCCCACCTGGCGTCCCGCGTGCGCAAGGGCGTGGATGTCGTCTTCCTCGACACCGGCTACCACTTCCCCGAGACCATCGGCACCCGGGACGCGGTCGAGGCCGTGATGGACGTCAACGTCATCACGCTCACCCCGCGCCGCACGGTCGCCGAACAGGACGCCGAGTTCGGCCCGAAGCTCCACGACCGCGACCCGGACCTGTGCTGCAAGATGCGCAAGGTCCAGCCGCTGGAGGAGGGCCTCACCAACTACCAGGCCTGGGCGACCGGTCTGCGCCGCGACGAGTCCCCGACCCGGGCGAACACCCCGGTGGTCGGCTGGGACGAGAAGCGCCAGAAGGTCAAGATCTCCCCGATCGCCCGCTGGACCCAGGACGACGTGGACGCGTACGTCACCGAACACGGCGTCCTGACCAACCCGTTGCTGATGGACGGCTACACCTCCGTCGGCTGCGCCCCCTGCACCCGCCGCGTCCTGGAGGGCGAGGACGCGCGTGCCGGCCGCTGGGCGGGCCGCAACAAGACCGAGTGCGGACTGCACTGATGACGACCACCTCCGACCTACCCGAGGAGAAGCACGTGACGACCGGAGCCACCGTCTGGCTCACGGGTCTGCCGAGTGCCGGCAAGACCACCATCGCGTACGAGCTGGCCGGCCGGCTGCGCGAGGAGGGCCATCTCGTCGAGGTGCTCGACGGCGACGAGATCCGCGAGTTCATCTCGGCGGGCCTCGGCTTCAGCCGCGAGGACCGGCACACGAACGTGCAGCGCATCGGCTTCCTCGCCGAACTCCTCGCCCGCAACGGCGTCAAGACGCTCGTCCCGGTGATCGCGCCCTACGCCGACAGCCGCGAGGCGGTGCGCAAGCGCCACCAGGAGAGCGGGACGGCGTACATCGAGGTGCACGTGGCGACTCCGGTCGAGGTGTGCTCCGTACGCGATGTGAAGGGTCTGTACGCCAAGCAGGCGGCGGGCGAGCTCACGGGCCTCACCGGGGTCGACGACCCGTACGAGGAGCCCGAGTCGCCCGACCTGCGCATCGAGTCGCAGGACCAGACCGTGCAGGAGTCCGCGGCCGCGGTCCACGCGCTGCTCACCGAGAGGGGACTGGCATGACGACGACCGCATCCGAGGTCAAGGGCGACGAAGGCACTGACACCCCGTACGCCCTGTCGCACCTGGACGCGCTGGAGTCCGAGGCGGTGCACATCTTCCGTGAGGTGGCGGGTGAGTTCGAGCGGCCGGTGGTCCTGTTCTCCGGCGGCAAGGACTCCATCGTCATGCTGCATCTGGCGCTGAAGGCGTTCGCCCCCGCGGCGGTGCCCTTCTCGCTGCTGCACGTGGACACCGGGCACAACTTCCCCGAGGTCCTCGAGTACCGGGACCGTACGGTCGAGAAGCACGGGCTGCGGCTGCATGTCGCCTCCGTGCAGGACTACATCGACCGCGGTGTCCTCAAGGAGCGCCCGGACGGGACCCGCAACCCGCTGCAGACGCTTCCGCTGACCGAGAAGATCCAGGCGGAGAAGTTCGACGCGGTGTTCGGCGGTGGCCGTCGCGACGAGGAGAAGGCCCGCGCCAAGGAGCGGGTGTTCTCGCTGCGGGACGAGTTCTCCCAGTGGGACCCGCGCCGCCAGCGGCCCGAGCTGTGGAACCTCTACAACGGCCGGCACGCCCCCGGCGAGCACGTCCGCGTCTTCCCGCTCTCCAACTGGACCGAGCTGGACGTGTGGCAGTACATCGCCCGCGAGGGCATCGAGCTGCCCGAGATCTACTTCGCCCACGAGCGCGAGGTGTTCCAGCGGGCCGGCATGTGGCTGACCCCGGGCGAGTGGGGCGGCCCGAAGGACACCGAGACCGTCGAGAAGCGCCTGGTGCGCTACCGCACGGTCGGCGACATGTCCTGCACCGGTGCCGTCGACTCCGACGCGGTGACGCTGGAGCAGGTCATCACCGAGATCGCCGCCTCCCGGCTCACCGAGCGGGGCGCCACCCGCGCCGACGACAAGATGTCCGAGGCCGCGATGGAAGACCGCAAGCGCGAGGGGTACTTCTAACCATGACCACCATCACGACCGAGGAACTCTCGGCCACCACCCTGCTGCGCTTCGCCACCGCCGGCTCCGTCGACGACGGCAAGTCCACGCTCGTGGGCCGCCTGCTGCACGACTCCAAGTCGATCCTTACGGACCAGCTCGAGGCCGTGGAGCGCGCCTCCGCCGGCCGTGGGCAGGGCGCCCCTGACCTCGCGCTCCTCACCGACGGCCTGCGCGCCGAACGCGAGCAGGGCATCACCATCGACGTGGCCTACCGCTACTTCGCCACCCCCCGCCGCCGGTTCATCCTCGCCGACACGCCCGGACACGTGCAGTACACCCGCAACATGGTGACGGGTGCCTCCACGGCCGAGCTGACGGTGATCCTCGTCGACGCCCGCAACGGCGTCGTCGAGCAGACCCGCCGGCACGCGGCGATCGCCGCGCTGCTGCGCGTGCCGCACGTGGTGCTCGCCGTGAACAAGATGGACCTGGTCGAGTACCAGGAGTCGGTGTTCGCCGCGATCGCCGAGGAGTTCACGGCGTACGCGCTCGAACTGGGCGTCCCCGAGGTCACCGCGATCCCGATCTCGGCGCTCGCCGGCGACAACGTGGTGGACCCGTCCGCGAACATGGACTGGTACGGCGGGCCGACCTTCCTGGAACACCTGGAGTCGGTCCCGGTCGCCCACGACCTGAGCCACTGCCACGCCCGGCTTCCCGTGCAGTACGTGATCCGGCCGCAGACCGCCGAGCACCCGGACTACCGGGGCTACGCCGGCCAGATCGCCGCCGGTTCGTTCCGCGTCGGCGAGCAGGTCTCGGTGCTGCCGTCCGGCCGCTCCACGAAGATCGCCGGCATCGACCTGCTGGGCAAGCCGGTCGACATCGCCTGGACGACCCAGTCGGTGACCGTCCTGCTGGAGGACGACATCGACATCTCGCGCGGCGACCTGATCGTGCCCAGCAAGGACGCGCCGCCGACCACGCAGGACATCGAGGCGACCGTCTGCCACGTGGCCGACGCGCCGCTGACCGTCGGCCATCGGGTGCTGCTCAAGCACGGCACCCGCACGGTGAAGGCGATCGTCAAGGACATCCCGTCCCGGCTCACGCTCGACGACCTGTCCCTGCACCCGCACCCGGGACAGCTCGTCGCCAACGACATCGGCCGGGTCAAGATCCGTACCGCCGAGCCGCTGCCCGTCGACTCGTACGCCGACTCGCGGCGCACCGGTTCGTTCATCCTGATCGACCCGAACGACGGCACCACGCTCACCGCCGGCATGGTCGGCGAGTCGTTCGCGTCCCCGGAGCCCGTCAAGGACGAGACGGACGACGACGGGTGGGACTTCTGACATGAACTCCACCGATTTCTTCTCCTCGTTCGCGAAGGAGGGCGGCCGCGTCGGCAGCGGTGCGCTCGGCAGCGGGCAGGGCGGGGTGGCGCGATGTGTGCGTTGACGTACGCGCACTGCCTGCGCGCCCGCACCCCCCACCGCCGTAGACGAAAACCTGCCGACCTCCCGGCCACGACCTGAGAGACCGTGACCGCCGGGCCAACGAGGGGAACACCTCCCGTGCCTGCCACACGATCCGCCCTTTTCCGCCGCGGCACAGCCGCGGTGATCGCTCTTCCGCTTCTCACCCTCGCCGCCTGCGGTTACGGCTCCCAGGCCACGGACAACGAAACCGCCAAGGTCGCCGCCGGCGCGAAGAAGATCGACGGGCTCGACTCCGTCAAGATCGGCTACTTCGGCAACCTGACCCACGCGACCGCGCTGGTGGGCGTGCAGAAGGGCTACTTCCAGAAGCAGCTCGGCGCCACCAAGGCCGCCTACCAGATCTTCAACGCCGGCCCGTCCGAGATCGAGGCCCTCAACTCCTCGTCGATCGACATCGGTTTCATCGGCCCGTCCCCGGCGATCAACGGCTACATCAAGTCGGGCGGCAAGAACCTGCGGATCATCGGCGGTGCGGCGTCCGGCGGGGTCAAGCTCGTGGTCAACCCGGACAAGATCAAGTCCCTGAAGGACGTCAAGGGCAAGAAGATCGCGACTCCCCAGCTGGGCAACACGCAGGACGTGGCGTTCCTCAACTGGATCGCGGAGCAGGGCTGGAAGGTCGACGCGGAGAGCGGCAAGGGCGATGTCTCGGTGGTCCGCACCGACAACAAGGTCACCCCGGACGCCTACAAGTCGGGCTCCATCGACGGCGCGTGGGTGCCCGAGCCGACCGCGTCCAAGCTGGTCGCCGAGGGTGGCAAGGTGCTGCTCGACGAGGCCGACCTGTGGCCGGACAAGAAGTTCGTGATCACGAACATCATCGTGCGGCAGGCCTTCCTCAAGGAGCACCCCAAGGCCGTCGAGGCCGTGCTGAAGGCCTCGGTCGAGGCCAACAAGTGGATCAACGCCAACCCGGACGCGGCGAAGGCCTCGGCGAACAAGCAGCTGGAGACGGACTCGGGCAAGGCGCTCCCGGCCGCGGTCATCGACCCGGCGTGGAAGTCGATCCAGTTCATCGACGACCCGCTGGCCTCGACCCTCAACACTGAGGCGCAGCACGCGGTCAAGGCCGGTCTGCTGGAGAAGCCCGACCTGAAGGGCATCTACGACCTCAAGCCGCTGAACAAGGTCCTCGAGGCCGAGGGCGAGAGCACGGTCAGCGACGCCGGTCTCGGCGTCGGCTGAGTCAGGACCCGATGAGTTCCCAGGAGGTGACGACCATGGCCACGACCTTCGCCAAGGCCGCCGAGTCGGTGGAGCACGCGGCGCGCATTGAGCATGTCTCGAAGTCCTTCGCGGGCCCCGCCGGGCAGCAGCTCGTCCTGGACGACATCAGCATCGATGTCGCGCCCGGCGAGTTCGTCACCCTCCTGGGTGCCTCGGGCTGCGGCAAGTCCACGCTGCTGAACCTGGTGGCGGGGCTGGACGAGCCCACCGTCGGGTCCATCACGACGGAGGGCCGCCCGGCCCTGATGTTCCAGGAGCACGCCCTGTTCCCGTGGCTGACCGCGGGCAAGAACATCGAGCTCGCCCTGCGTCTGCGGGGCGTTCCGAAGAACGAACGGCGCGAGCGGACCGAGGAACTGCTCGAACTCGTCCGGCTGAAGGGCGCCTACGGCAAGCGGGTCCACGAGCTGTCGGGCGGTATGCGCCAGCGTGTGGCGCTGGCCCGGGCGCTCGCCCAGGAGAGCAACCTGCTGCTGATGGACGAGCCGTTCGCGGCCCTCGACGCCATCACGCGGGACGTGCTGCACGACGAGCTGACCCGCATCTGGGCGGAGACCGGCGTGTCCGTCCTGTTCGTCACGCACAACGTGCGTGAGGCGGTGCGGCTCGCGCAGCGCGTGATCCTGCTGTCCTCCCGTCCGGGGCGGATCGCGCGGGAGTGGACGGTCGGCATCCCGCAGCCGCGCCGTATCGAGGACGCGCCCGTGGCGGAACTGTCCGTCGAGATCACCGAAGTACTGCGTGGGGAGATCCGCCGTCATGGCCAGCACTGACACGAAGACGACCGGCGCGGGCGCCAAGGACGGCTCCGCGCTGGGCGGCATCGAGGCGGGCCTCGACGCGCTGGAGACCTCGGTCACCGGCCGTCCGCCCTTCCGGCAGACCTTCCGGGAGAAGATCTTCCCGCCGATCGTCGCCACCGTCGTGGTGCTCGCGATCTGGCAGGGACTGATCTCCCTGAAGATCGTCGACGACGCGTCGAAGCTGCCCTCCCCCGGCGCCGTCTGGGCCGAGGCCGAGGACGCGTGGCTCAAGGGCACCCTGCTCGACTACATCTGGACGAGCGTCTCGCGGGGCCTGTTCGGCTTCGTGCTCGCGCTGATCATCGGCACGCCGCTCGGACTGGTCGTGGCGCGCGTGAAGTTCGTGCGCGCGGCCATCGGTCCGATCCTGTCCGGCCTGCAGTCGCTGCCGTCGGTGGCCTGGGTGCCGGCCGCCGTGATCTGGCTGGGCCTGAAGCCCGAGATGATGTACGCGGTGATCCTGCTCGGCGCGGTCCCGTCGATCGCCAACGGTCTGGTGTCCGGCGTCGACCAGGTGCCGCCGCTGTTCCTGCGCGCGGGACGGACGCTGGGGGCGACCGGTCTGCGCGGCACCTGGCACATCGTGATGCCCGCGGCGCTGCCCGGCTATGTGGCGGGACTGAAGCAGGGATGGGCGTTCTCCTGGCGGTCGCTGATGGCCGCCGAGATCATCGCGCAGGCGCCGGACCTGGGCGTGGGCCTCGGCCAACTGCTGGAGGTGGGCCGCACGAACAGCAGCATGGCCACGGTCTTCCTCGCCATCCTGCTCATCCTGTTCGTCGGCATCGCGATCGACCTGCTGATCTTCAGTCCGCTGGAGCGGTGGGTGCTGCGCAGCCGCGGTCTGCTGGTGAAGAGCTGAGTCCCATGCACACCATGTTCAAGAAGCCGGTTCTTCTGGTCATCGCCCACGGCAGCCGCGACCCACGGCATGCCGCGACGGTGCACGCTCTCGTACGCCGGGTGCGCTCCCTGCGCCCCGACGTGCGGGTGGAGACCGGCTTCCTGGACTTCAACGTCCCGTCCGCCCAAGGGGTGCTGGAGTCCCTGGCGGCGGAGGGTGTCCGTGACGTCGTAGCGCTGCCGTTGCTGTTGACCCGCGCGTTCCACGCGAAGGCCGACATCCCGGCGGTCCTGCGGGACGCGCCGCCGCGGCTGCGGATCCGGCAGGCGGAGGTGCTCGGCCCCTCCCCGGTGCTGCTCGCCGCGCTGGAACGGCGTCTGTACGAGGCGGGGCTGACGCCCGCCGACAAGTCCTCGACCGGGGTCGTGCTGGCCTCGGCGGGGTCCACCGACCCGGAGGCGATCGCAGTGATCGCAGAAATCGCGCGGGAGTGGCGGCACACCGGTTGGTGCGCCGTGCGGCCTGCGTTCGCCTCCGCTGCACTCCCCCGCACCGAGGACGCGGTACGGGAACTCAGGGCCCTGGGCTGCGCGAAGGTCGCCGTCGCCCCCTACGTCCTGGCCCCCGGCTTCCTGCCGGACCGCATCGCGCGGGGCGCGGCCGAGGCGGACGTGCTGGCCGACGTGCTCGGCCCGGCGCCGGAGGTGGCCCGGGTGCTGCTGGCGCGGTACGAGGCGGCGCGGATGCCGGCGCTGGCGGCGGTCGGGGCCTGACCTGTGCCCGTACGGGGCCCTAGCCGCGCACCGCACGGTTGGCCCCGCCCCCCGCCTGTCCCGTACGTACGGGACCTAGTCGCGTACCGCCCCGGCCAGGCGCGGGTCCCGTCCGCTCGCCGCGAGCGCCCGCTCGAAGACCGGGGCGTCGTCCGGCACCGGCACCGGGTCGGCGAAGCCGTCGTACTGCCGGTAGAGGTCGCCGTGGGTGACGACCACGTCGAGGACGAGGCGGGCCGCGCCCTCGGAGACGTGGAACTCCTGGCCGGTGGCCGCGGCGACGTCCCAGCCGTGCACCGCCGTCTCCTTGATGATCATCGAGGCGAGTTCGGGGGCGGGCATCGTCCCCATGCCCAGGTCCACCTCGCCCTCCCACACCGCGGGGTCCGCCCAGGCGGCGACCGCACGGTCCAGTTGAGCGGCGTACGCCTCGGCCCAGTCGGGGTCGGCGGTGAAGTCGCGGGCGGTCAGTTCCTCGGGGAGCTGTTTGCGCAGGGCGCGGTGCTCCAGGCCGTGGGAGGTGTAGAGGACCCAGTGGTTGACCAGGGCGCGGACGTCCCAGTCCGGGGTGGGGGTCCCCCCGCTCGAGCGAAGCCGAGAGTGGGGGAGGGTGGGGTCGGCGAGCCGCGCCGCCGGCACTCCGCGCGCCACGCGGGCCGCCTCGGCGGCGCATTCCGTCATGTACGGATACAGGTCGTCCTTGTTCATGCGTCTCACGGTAGGGAGCGCGCGGCGAGGTCTCTTGAACAAACGCGACAGCGGGGCGAGCTGGTTGACCTTGCCCCTGGGGCAAGGCCGAGGGTCCCGGGTCATGGACTTCTACCTGAAGCAGACGCCGTACAGCGACCCCGGCGAGCTGGATCTCGACGGCCTGCCCCGTGATCCGGCCGGACTCGCCCGTCTCGTAAGGGATCTGATCATCCATCGGGGAGAGGGCGAACGCCTGGGGCATCCCGTCCCCGAGGACCGTCAGCTCGACGACCCCGAGTCACGGTACGTCCGCGAGATCCTGCGGGTCCTGCGCGAGCGCGGGGACGGGCCGCTCACCGCGAAGCGGCCGTACGACGAGCGGTTCGCCGGCACGTGCCGGGACTTCTCGCTGCTGCTGTGCGCGCTGCTGCGGGCCACCGGCACGCCGGCCCGGATCCGCTGCGGCTTCGCCGCGTACTTCGTGGCGGGCTACCACGACGACCACTGGGTCACCGAGTACCGGCTGCCTGACGGGAGGTGGCGGCTGGTCGACGCGCAGGTGCTGCACCCCGCCTACGAGCTCTCCTTCGACCCGCTGGACGTGCCGAGGGACCGGTTCCTGGTGGCGGGGGACGCGTGGCGGGCGTGCCGGGAGGGCGGGGCCGATCCGGGGACGTTCGGGGTCTGGTTCCACGGCGACCTCGACGGCCTGTGGTACATCCGCACCAACGTGTTCCTGGACCTCGCCGCGGTGAACGGGGTGGAGCTGCTGCCCTGGGACGTCTGGGGCCGGGTGGTCCGCGGCGACGCCGGCCTCAGCGAGGACGAGCTCGCTCTGGTGGACGTGGTCGCCGCGGCCCGTACCGACGACGACTTCCGACGGCTGTACGCGGACCCGCGGCTCGCGGTGCCGGACGAGGTCATGTCGTACACCGCACGCAGCGGCTACCGCGAACTCCGGAAGGTCAGCCTCCCGAGGGTGCCGTCATCTCCACGAGCTTGACGACGGTGTTCCAGTTGCGGCTGGTGGCGATCACGCCCTTGTTCAGCCGGGGCTTGGACAGGTGCTCGGCGAGCTTGGAGCGGCCGAGGCCGTTCGGGGCGTAGAGGTACAGGGCGCGGTCGCCGAGCCTGAACTCCTCGGGCAGATAGGCGGCCTGGTCGATCTCCGCGAAGCGCTCGGCGTCCACGGGCGCGGAGAAGTAGGTGACGTGGAGCTGCGTGGCCTCCAGTTCGGCGGCCGGGAAGGGGCAGGCGTCGGCGATCGTCTTCAGATAGGCGTGGTCGCGCACGATCACGTCGACGGCGAAGCCGAACCGCTTCTCGATCGCGCCGGCCAGCTCCGCGGCGAGGGACTCCTCGTCGCCGTGGTCGCTCGCGAAGACGGCCTGGCCGCTCTGGAGGTACGTGCGTACGCCGTCGTGGCCGAGGCCCTCCATCAGCGTGCGCAGGTCGGCCATCGGGACCTTCTTGGCGCCGCCCACGTTGATCCCCCGCAGCAGCGCCGCATACGTCGTCGTCATCCGCACACCATAAGGCGGCCGTCGGGCCCCGCCTGTGCGACGGGGCTCCGCGCCGACGGACCGGACATCCCGGTAGATGTAAGGGACCGCTGTCCTACCCAGTGGGGAGGGCGCGGGGTCCAAGGGGATGATTCCTGCGCGCCGCACCTCACCGGGCAGCACGACGAGATGGCTTTATCCGGCCCATACCTTCGAAATGAAAGGTGGCGGCAGGGGGCCGGCACCGCTCACGAGGGGGCAAGCCCATCATGGCGAACGGAGATACACGGGTACGGGGACTGGCCGCCCGGGCCGGCGGCTGGAGCGCCCGACACCGATGGGCTGCCGTCGGCATCTGGGTGCTGTTCGTGGTCCTGGCGATGGGGCTCGGCTCGGCGGCGGGCCGGGTCGACGTCAAGGACAGCGACCAGCTGAAGGGGGAGACGCACACCGCCGCGAAGATCATCGAGGACGCCGGCATCGACGAACCGGCCGGCGAGACCGTACTGATCCAGGCGAAGGACGGCGGCGTCACGGCCACGGACGCCCAGTTCAGGGCCGCCGTCACCGCGGTCGTCCGGGCGGTGGAGGGGACCGGCGAGGTCACGGACGTGACGTCGCCGTACGACACGGACACGATCTCGAAGGACGGCCGCAGCGCGCTGGTGCAGTTCGACATACGCGGCGACGCGGAGACCGCGGGCGAGCGGGTCGAGCCGGTGCTGAAGGCCGTCGAGGGGGTGCAGAAGGAGCACGGGTCGCTGCGGATCGAGGAGATCGGCGGCGCCAGCATGATGAAGACGTTCGACGACGCGTTCGGGGACGACTTCAAGAAGGCCGAGTACTCCGCGGTGCCGGTGGCGCTCGGCATTCTGCTGATCGCCTTCGGCGCGCTGGTGGCCGCGCTGCTGCCGGTGGCGCTGGCGGTCACCGCGATCATGGCGACGATGGGCCTGATGGGCGTCGTCAGCCACGTGATGCCGATGAGCGAGACCGCCAACTCCGTGATGCTGCTGGTCGGTCTGGCCGTCGGCGTCGACTACTGCCTGTTCTATCTGCGCCGCGAGCGCGAGGAGCGCGAGGCCGGACACGACGCCCAGACTGCTCTGCGGATCGCCGCCGCGACCAGCGGCCGCGCGATCGTCGTCTCGGGTGTCACGGTCTGCGTGGCCATGGCGGGCATGCTGTTCACCGGGCTCGCCGAGTTCGAGGCGATGGGCCTGGCCTCGCTGATGGTGGTCGCCGTGGCCATGATCGGATCCGTGACCGTGCTGCCCGCGGTGCTGTCGCTGCTGGGCGAGCGGGTCGAGAAGGGCCGCATTCCGTTCCTGCGCCGCCGTCGCAAGGGCGGCAGCAGCGACAGCCGGTTCTGGACGGCCGTGCTGAAGGGCGTGCTCGCCAGGCCCGTCATCTCCGTCGTCGTGGCGGCCGGCGCCCTGCTGGCGATCGCGGCGCCCGCGCTCGGCATGAAGACCCAGAACCTCACCCTCGACCAGGAGTTCGGCGACTCGCTGCCCATCGTGCAGACCTACAACCGGGTCAACGACGCCTTCCCGGGCGGCTCCGAGCCGGCCGAGGTCGTCGTCAAGGCCGATGACATCAACGCTCCCGCGGTGCGGGACGCGCTCGCCGCCTTCAAGGCGGAGGCGGTCGCTTCGGGCGCTTCGCGCGGCCCGGTCGAGATCAAGCTGCACGACCAGCAGAACATGGCCTTCGTGTACGTCCCGCTGGTGGGCGGCTCCGACCTCGACAAGGCGGGCGAGAGCCTGGACAAGCTGCGCGACGAGGTGCGTCCGGCCACCCTCGGCAAGGTCGACGGGGTGGACGCGCCGATCACCGGGCAGGTCGCCGGGTCGAAGGACTTCAACGACCAGCTGGCCGGAGCCGTCGTCCCGGTCTTCGCCTTCGTCGTGGTCTTCGCCTTCGCGCTGATGCTGCTGTCGTTCCGCTCGCTGACCATCGCGATCACCTCGATCGTGCTGAACCTGCTGTCGGTCGGCGCGGCGTACGGCATCCTCGTCGGCGTCTTCCAGCACGGCTGGGGCGCGTCCCTGGTGGGCGCGGAGGGGGTCGGCGCCATCATCACCTGGCTGCCGCTGTTCCTCTTCGTGATCCTGTTCGGCCTGTCGATGGACTACCACGTGTTCGTGGTCTCGCGGATCCGCGAGGCACGGCTGCGCGGCCGTACGACGAAGGACGCGATCCAGCACGGCGTGGTCACCACGGCCGGGGTCGTCACCAGCGCCGCGGTCATCATGGTCGCCGTGTTCGCGATCTTCGGGACGCTGTCCATGCAGTCCATGAAGCAGATGGGCGTCGGCCTCGCGGCCGCGGTGCTGATCGACGCGACGATCATCCGGGGCGTGCTGCTCCCGGCGGTGATGGCGCTGCTCGGCGAGCGCAACTGGTACCTGCCCAAGTGGCTGCACCGGCTGCCCGACCTCACCCACGACGAGTCGCCCGAGCCGGTGGCGCGGCCCGCGGCCCGGGACGACGAGGGTGAGCGGCTGGGGGTCTGAGGCTTCACAGGAAGGTGAACCACCCATGACTGAGGGCCCGTTGGCTACCGGGGTGCCAACGGGCCCTCTGCTGTGCCCGCTGCTTCTCTGCTCGCTCTATGCCTGCCGCACCGGCAGCTCGGCCTCGATGAGGTCGGCCGCCCGGCGCGTGCCGCCCTCCCCCGCCATCTGTGCCTGGATGTCCTTCAGCCGGCGGGCGGCCTCGGGGTCGTCGACGAGGGCGAGGGCGGTCTCCCGCAGCGCCTCGGCCGTCGCCTCCTCGGTGTCGAGGCGGCGGGCCACGCCGAGGCCCTGGAGCATGTCGGCGTTGCCGAACTGGTCCACGGCCTGCGGTACGGCGATCATCGGGGTGCCCGTGGCCAGGCCCTCCTGGCTGCCGCCCGCACCGGCGTGCGTGACGAACAGGTCGGCCTGCTTGAGGATCGCCAACTGCGGTACCCACGAGCGCACTTCGACGTTCGCGGGGACGTCCCCCAGCTCGGCCGGGTCCACTCGCTTGCCGATCTGGAGCACCAGGTGCCAGCCCGGCAGCTCGCCGAACGCCTTGACGCACTCCCGGTAGAAGCCCGGCTGCTTGGTGAACGCGGACCCCAGCGACACCAGGACCACCTTCTCGGCGCCGGCCGGCCGCTGCCAGTCGCCCTCCGCGCCGCGGTCGCCCTGGCAGGCCCCCACGAAGGTGTACACGCTCTCGTCGACCCGGTCGGCGTTCGGCTGCATCGCCTTCGGGATCAGGACGAGGGAGCGGGCGGGGTGGCCCGCGAAGTCGTCCGGGTGCTGAGTGATCCCGTTCTCCTCCAGCCAGGCGCGGAAGCGGGCGTAGTAGGCCTGTCCGCGCTCGGTCTTCCTGGGCTCCGCCCACATCGGCTCGGCCACCTCCTCCTTGTAGCCCTCCCAGGCGACGAGGTTCGGCGACAGGGAGACCGCGGGGACGCCCCAGCGGTGGGCGAGGACGCGGGCCGGATAGGAGGCGATGTCGTGCAGCACGAGGTCCGGCTCGTCGGCCGCGTTCGTCTCGTATGCCTCGACGAGCTGCGGCAGCGCCTGGATCGCGTCGGCCAGGAAGGGTTCCACGTTGTCCAGGAGGGTGGTGCCCCAGGCCTCCGGGTCGTCGTCGGGCCCGGGCAGCGTCGAGTTCCAGGGCTTCACCTCGGCACCGGTCCCGGCGACCTTGTCGGCGAACACGGGCGGGATCGCGTACGTCACCCGGTGCCCGCGTGCGACGAGCTCGCGGATCACCTCCAGGCTCGGGTTCACGTGGCCGTGGGCGGCGATGGAGAACATGGCGATGTGAGCGGGTCGACTGGTCATGTCGTGGACCGTACGCAAGACGATACGTCTCGTGCAAAGTGTTTTCCGGGAAGGCGCTGCGGTCATCCGTCGGAACAGTTCGTGCCGGTCCCCTCGACGGGTCGGCCGCGCGGGCCCGTGACGGTCACCGGCAGCGGTTCGGTGCCTGGGTCGGCCACGCGCTGCGCCCCGAGGGCCGTGCAGAGCAGCTGGTCGGCCGCGAGGCCGGTCACCTCCCCCATCGCGGCGGTCAGTTCGATCGACACACGGTCGTCCGTCGCCGTGACCTTCACGAGGTCGGCCGTACGAACCTCCTGCGGCACCGGCATGGCGCCGTCCGTGGCCGGGGCGGCCGGGGCGGCCGGGACGGCCGTCGGCAGGAGCCCCGGCAGCGGCAGCAGCGTGGTCAGGCGCTTGACGCGTTCCGCCTCGGTCGGGCCCTCGAGCAGTACCTCCACCGCCGACTCGACGTCGACCGGCGCGACGGTCCTGCGGGGGACCGCGACCAGGGTGCCGTCCGCCACGAAGTAGACCCGGATCGTCGGCACCACCCCGCTGGCGGGCCCGCCCGCCTGCACCACGCCGGTCGTGGGGATGCCGCAGGAGGCGAGCGCGCACAGCACGGGAACGGCCAGCAGCGCGGCTCGGCGCAGGGTCCTCACTGTCCACTCCCTCGGGTCGACTCGTCCCGCCGCAGCGGGAGTTCCACGGTGAAGACCGCGCCGCCCTCCGGACGGTTCGCCGCCCGGACGGTGCCGCCGTGCATCCGGACGTTCTCCGCCGTGATGGCGAGGCCGAGGCCGCTGCCCTCGGTCCGGGTGCGGGCGGCGTCCGACTTGTAGAAGCGCTCGAAGACGTGGGGCAGCACGCTGTCGGGGATGCCGGGGCCGGTGTCCAGCACCTCGATGACGGCGGTCCGCTCCCCGCCCTCGTACAGGCGCAGGTGGACGGGACGGGCACCGTGCCGCAGGGCGTTGCCGACCAGGTTCGCGACGACGACGTCGAGGCGGCGCGGGTCGACCCGTCCGCGCAGCGCGTCGGGCGAGGGCAGACGGACGTCCACCAGGTCCGTCCAGGCGCGGGCGGCGAGCGTGCGCCGCAGCGACTCGGCGAGGTCGATCTCGTCCAGGTGCAGCACCGCCGCTCCCGCGTCGAAGCGGGAGATCTCCATCAGGTCGTCCACCAGCCGGGCCAGTTTCACGGTCTCCTCGCTGATCAGCCGGACCGCGGTGGCGGTGTCGGGGTCGAGGTGGGCGGCATCCTCGTCGAGGACGTCGGTGACCGCGGACATGGCGGCCAGCGGGGTGCGCAGTTCGTGCGAGACGTCGGCGGCGAACCGGCGGGCCCTGGCCTCCATGCCGCGCAGTTCGGCCACCGACTCCTCCAGGGCGGCGGCCGTCTCGTTGAACGTGTGCGACAGGTCGGCGAGTTCGTCGGAGCCGTTGACGTCGAGCCGGGTGTCCAGTCGGCCCTCGGCGATGCTGCGGGTGGCGCGGCGCAGTGCGCGCACCGGCCGCAGCACCCCGCGGGCGGCGAGCAGCGCGAGCAGCACGGCGAGGCCGAGGGCGGGCACGGTGGCCCGTTCGACGGCGGTGACCAGGGCGTCGACGTACGCCTGTTCCGTGGTCTGCGGGACGGTCAGGAACACCTGGACGCCGGACGCGTGCCCGGTCGCGGTGGTGCCGGCGGTGAAGGTGACCGACATACCGACGACGAGGGAGGTGTGATCGCCGCTGTCCACCCGCTGGAAGACGGTGGCCGTGCTGGAGTTGACCGCCGCGCGCAGGGCCGGAGTCAGCTCCTCGAACGGATCGTCGGGAGCGGAGGTGGCGCTCAGCCCGCCGTAGGCGACCAGCACCCGCCAGGTTCCGGCGGGTTCGGCGCCGGCCACGGAGGTGGCGAACCGGCGCAGTTCGAACTCGCCCGGCGGGACGCCGAGTTCGGGGGCGAGCCGGTCGATCTGGGTCCGCAGCAGCTTGATCACGGTGTCCTGGCTCTGCTGGAGCACTCCCGTGCGGGCCTCCCGGAAGGTCAGGGCACCCGTGGTCCCGGCGGTGAGCGCGGCGACCAGCGCGAACGCCACCACCAACCGCATGCGCAGACCGCGCAGTTGGGGCGCTCTGACCCGGGTTCCCGGCAGCCGCCTCACCGGGACGCGAACCGGTAGCCGAAGCCGCGCACGGTCTGGATGTAGCGGGGCTCGCGCGAGGGTTCGCCCATCTTGGCGCGCAGCCGTTTGACGCAGGCGTCCACCAGGCGCGCGTCGCCGTGGTAGCTGTGTTCCCAGACCGCCTCCAGGAGTTGCTGCCGGCTGAACACCTGGCCGGGCGAGGCGGACAGGGTGAGCAGCAGCCGCAGTTCGGACGGGGCGAGCGAGACCGGCGTGCCCTGCCAGGTGACCGAGAGGCCGGCCCGGTCGACGGCCAGGTCCCCGTACGTGTCGATCTTCGGTATGCCACCGTCGGCGGGCGCCCCGGCCGCCCGGCGCAGGACGGCACGGATACGCGCCGCCAGCACCCGCGCCTGCACGGGCTTGACCACGTAGTCGTCGGCTCCGGCTTCAAGGCCTACGACGATGTCCTCGTCGTCGCCCCGCGCGGTCGCCATGATGATCGGCAGCGTCTGGTCCAGGGCTCGCATCCCCCGGCACACGTCCAGGCCGGGCATGCCGGGCAGCATCAGATCCAGCACCACGACGTCCGGCCGGAAGGACCGCAGCCGCTCCAGCCCCTCCTCGCCCGTCTCGGCGGCGGCGACGTCGTGGCCCTGGCGGCGCAGGGCGAGCGCGACGCCCTCCCGCACGGCGCGGTCGTCTTCGATCAGCAGAACACGTGGCATGCACCCAGTATCCGCAGGCCCTCCACATGCCCGGGACTCTGTTACCGGATGATCACATGAGACCCCAACGCCAGCCCGTTACGGTTTCGTTACCGTCCGGGCCAGATCCCATCACATCGCGGTCACAGCCTGAACGACCATGACCGCGCACCGAGCAACCCCGTCCCGCACCCGCCGCCGCAGGAGCGGCCGCGCGCACCCCTCCGCGCGCGGGCGGAAGGGACCACTGTGGGGAGGACTGGCCGCGCTGGCCCTCCTCGGAGCCACCGGATTCGCGGCCGTGGGATGGACGTCCGCGGACCGGGGAGGGGCCGGGGCCGGGGGCGACTCCGCCGCGCGGGACGAGCCCACCGGGCGCGCGACGTCCAGCCCCACCCCGCCCAGTCCTTCGGTCAGCCCGTCCGTCAGCCCGTCCGTCAGCCCGTCGAGTCCCTCCGCCGACCCTTCCGAGCCGGTCGTCCCGGCCACGGGACCGGGCACCTTCACGACCGCTCCCGGCGGGAGCGCCAAGGTGGGGAAGGGGACGGCCCTGCGCTACCGGGTCGAGGTCGAGGACGGCCTGAAGCTGTCCGCCGCGGCGGTCGCCGAACAGGTGGAGGGCATCCTGGCCGACCGGCGCGGCTGGACGGCGGACGGCCACTCGGCGTTCCAGCGGGTGTCGGGCGGCAGCACCGACTTCGTCGTACGCGTCGCGACACCCGGGACCGTGGACAAGATCTGCGGTCAGTACGGGCTGGACACGGGCGGCGAGGTCAACTGCAGCGTGGACAAGAACGTGATGGTCAACCTCAAGCGGTGGGAACTGGCAACGCCCGTCTACGCCAAGGACGTGACGTCCTACCGGGCGCTGATCATCAACCACGAGGTCGGCCATTTCCTCGGGCACGGTCATGTCACCTGCCCCGGCCCGGGCAAACCTGCTCCCGCGATGATGCAGCAGATCAAGGGCATGCACGGCTGCGTGCCCAACGTCTGGCCGTACGACGACGAGGGGCGGTACGTCACCGGCCCCGCCGTTCCCTGAGCGGGAGGCTCAGCGCTGATACCGGGCCAGCACCAGGTTCCCGTCCTCCTCCAGGCGTTCGCGCAGTTCGCCGAGCCCGATCGCGCCGCTGTAGTACTCCTGCAAGGCGGGCGTGGCGACCTTGTCCTTCCACTCCGGGTAGCCGCGCACGGACTGCGCCGGCGCCGGGCGCAGGTGCGCCGCGAGGGCCGTACCGGTGGCCCAGCCGTCCTTCGCGGTGTGCAGGGCGGGGTCCTTCAGGGCCTGGGTGCCGGTGGGCAGCATCCAGTCGCCCAGGGCCAGCCGGACCATGTTCGGCGGCCGGAGCAGGAAGTCGAGGAACGCGACGGCCTCCTTCTTGTGCGGGCTGTCCTCGGCGACGGACAGGGTCTGCGGGCTGACGCCCTGGGTGAGTCCGTCGGCACCGGCCGGGGCGGGCAGCACCTGCCACTCGAAGCCCTTCGGTGCCTGCTGGACGATCTGCTGGCGGTAGGAGAACCCCAGCGGGACCATCGCGTACTTGCCGCCGAAGAAGCCCGGCAGGGTGTCGGAGCCGCCGCTGCCCAGGGTCGTGGGCGAGGCGCTGTGGTCGGTGTTCGCCTGGTCGTGGATGGTGCGCGGCACGGTGTGGTCCGCCGGCTCGAACCGGATCGTCACCTTGCCGTCCGAACCCCGGTGGAAGAGTTGTCCGCCCGCCGACAGCGACAGGTTGAGGGTCGCGGACACGGGCTCCTTGAGCGGCCAGGCCACGCCGTACTTTCCGTCGCCACTGAGCTGTCCGGTGATCCGCCGGAACTCCGCCCAGCTCCACGGCTGTTCGGGCGTCGGAATCCGGACGCCGGACTCCTTCAGCCACTTCGCGTTGGCGATGAGCACGCGCGGCTCCTGGAGGAACGGCACGCCGTAGATGCCGTCGCCGAAGGTCGCCGTGTCCCAACTGCGCTGCGGGATGTCCGACTTGAGACGCTCGGGCAGCAGGTCGGTCAGATCGGTGAGATAGCCGCCGTACGCGAAGTCCGCGAGGTCGTCGGAGGCGTCGTGGATGATGTCGGGTGCCTCGCCGCCCTCGAAGGAGGTGAGGAGCTGGTCGTGGACACTGTCCCAACTGCCCTGGACATACTCGACCTTGACGTCGGGATGGGTCGCGTTCCACTCCTTCACCAGGTCCTTGTTGGCCTCGACGGACTCCTCCTGCCAGGCCAGGGACTGGAACCGGAGGGTGACGGGCCCGTCCGCGGAGGTACCGCCGCCGCTGGTGCAACCGGCGAGAAGCAGCAGCAGGACGACGATCCATCGGGTGCGCATCAGCTCTTCACCGCCCCGGAGAGCATGCCGCCCGTGATCCGCCGTTGGATGATCGCGAAGACGACCAGTGAGGGAAGAGTGGCGAGGAAGGCGGCGGCGGCCAGCGGGCCGAGGTCGGCGACGCCCTCCGCGCCGATGAAGTGGGTGAGGACGACCGGCAGGGTCTGTTTCTCGGGCGTCTTCAGCAGCACCAGCGCGAAGAAGAACTCGTTCCACGCGGTGATGAACGCGAACAGCCCCGTTGCCACGATCCCCGGCGCGAGCAGCGGCGCGGTCACCGACACCAGCGTCCGCACCCGACCGGCCCCGTCGACCGCCGCCGCCTCCTCCAGCTCGGCGGGCACGGCACGGACGTATCCGACGAGCATCCACAGCGCGAACGGCAGCGCCCACACGACGTACACCAGGACCAGCCCCGCCAGCGAGTTGATCAACCCCAGGTTCTTCAGCACCAGGAACAACGGGATGATCACCAGCACGAGCGGGAACGCCTGACTGACCACCACCCAGCCCGTCGCGGCCTTCGCCAGCCGGGTGCGGCGGCGGGCCATGACGTAGGCCAGCGGGGTCGCGATCAGTACGGCGACCAGGGCGGCGCCGAGCGCGGCGAGCAGGGAGTTGCCCGCGGCTCGCAGCAACGGCTGTTCGTCGAAGGCCTGCCGGAAGTTGTCGAGGGTGGGGTCCTCCGGGATCCAGGAAGGGTGCAGACTGCCCAGCTCCCGCGGCGACTTGAAGGCGGTGGACACGAGCCAGAGGAAGGGAAAGGCGAGGAAGACGAGATACGCGAGCAGCGCCGCGTACTGGCCGACACGGCCGCCGGTGCTGGTCCTCATGTGTCGTCACCTCCCCTGAGCCGGCCCACCAGGAACAGGGCGAGCAGCACCGAGATCACGGCGACCATCACGCAGCCCATCGCCGCCGCGTAGCCGAACTGGCCGTAGCGGAAGGCCTCTTCGTAGGCGAAGAGCATGGGCAGGCGGGTGCGGCCGCCGGGGCCGCCGCTGGTCAGGACGTACACCAGGGCGAAGGAGTTGAAGTTCCAGATGAAGTTGAGGGCTGTGATGGCCAGCGCGACCGGCCGCAGAGCCGGCCAGGTGACCGTCCGGAAGCGGCGCCAGGCGCCCGCGCCGTCCATCGCGGCCGCCTCGTGGAGTTCGCGCGGGGTGTTCTGCAGACCGGCGAGCAGCGCGACGGTCGTCTGCGGCATGCCGGCCCAGACGCCGACGACGATCACCGCGGGCAGGGCCGTGCCGAGGCCGCTGAGCCAGTCCCGGCCGTCGCCGAGGCCCAGGTCGCGCAGGGTCTCGTTGAGGACGCCCGCGTCCGGGTTGTAGACGAGCCGCCACATCACGCCGACCACGACCTCCGGCATGGCCCACGGGATGATCGCGAGGGCGCGGGCCAGCCAGCGCAGCCTCAGCTCCTGGTTGAGGAGGAGGGCGAGGCCGAGGGCGAGCAGGAACTGCGGGACCGTCACCCCGACCGCCCAGACCAGGCCGATCCGGAACGACTCCCAGAACAGCGTGTCGTGCAGCAGGTCCCGGAAGTTGAGACCGCCGATCCACTGCGTGGGCTGAGTACGGCCCGACTGCGCGTCGGTGAAGGCCAGCAGGATCCCGTAGAGCAGCGGTCCGACGCTCAGCACCAGGATCGGGATCAGCGCGGGCAGCACCAGGAACCAGGCCCCGTGGTCCGGCGGCGGCCTCCGTCCCCCGTCGGCACGCGGCGCGCCCCGCGCCGACCGCTTCGTCGCGGTCACCAAGGTCACGTGATCGGCTCCTTCGCGCGGCTCACGACGGGAATCTGTCGGACAGGTCCTGGGCCCGGTGGGCCTCCGTCATGGTCGTGAAGGCGGTATGCACCGTCAAGGCAGCGCGCACACGGTCCTACCTGTGCGAATGCGAGACTGGCCGGAGGATGGCCGGATCGCGACGCCGGGTGCGGGAGCATGCGGTGGAAGACGGACAGGGAGGCGGACGGATGGACGAGGCACGGGCGCGGGAGGTGCTGGCCGCGGCGGATGTGCTGCCCGGCCCGGCGCGGGACGCGCGGCTGCTCGCCCTCGGCGAGAACGCGGTGTTCGTCACCGGTGACCTGGCCGTCAAGGTGGGCCGGGACGCCGAACTCCTCGACCGCGCACGCCGCGAACTGAACGTCGCGGCGTGGCTCCAGGAGGCCGGCGTGCCCGCGGTACGGGCCGCCGAGCCCAAGGCGCTCCTGGTCGAGGGGCACCCGGTGACCGTGTGGCACCGGCTGTCCGACCCCGTACGGCCCGCCGAACCCCAGGATTTGGCCGAATTGCTCCGGTCCGTCCATGCCCTGCCCTCCCCCGGCTTCACCCTGCCGCCCCGCGAGCTGCTGGACGGCGTGGAACGCTGGCTGCGCCTCGCGGGCGACGCGGTCGACCCCGCCGACGCGGCGTATCTGCGCGAGCGGCGCGACGGTTTCGCCACGGCGGCGGCTGCGCTGACGCCGCAGCTGCCGCCGGGGCCCATCCACGGCGACGCCCTCCCCCGCAACGTCCATGTCGGGCCGGACGGGCCGGTGCTGGTGGACCTGGAGACGTTCTCCGGGGATCTCCGGGAGCACGATCTGGTGGTGATGGCGCTGTCCCACGACCGCTACGGCCTGCCGACCGAGGCGTACGAGTCCTTCACCGAGGCGTACGGCTGGGATGTGCGGGAGTGGGAGGGGTGCTCGGTGCTGCGGGGTGCTCGGGAGACGGCGAGCTGTGCGTGGGTGGCCCAGCATGCGCCGAGCAATCCGAAGGCGCGGGAGGAGTTCGAGCGGCGGGTGGGGTCGTTGCGGGACGGGGACGAGAAGGTGCGGTGGTTTCCGTTCTGAGCGCCTGAGGTCGCGGGGCTCATTCTTGTGGCGCGGCTGCGGGTGCTTCGTGGCTGGTCGCGCCCACGCGGCGGAGCCGCATATCAACACAGCCCCGCGCCCCTGGCGGCGTCACCCTTGCCCTCGGTGTCTTGGTCCTGGATGGTCCGCGCGGCGCGGCGCAGCTCGGTGAGGACCGTACGGACCGCTCTGCGCGCAGCACGTTCCGGGCGGTGCAGGGCGTCGATGTGCCGTCTGGCCTGGACCTCGACGATGGGTCTGAGGACCAGCTCGGGATGCGGACGCGTCGTCCAGCGTGGCATCAGCGCGATACCGCCGCCCGCGGCCACCGCCTCCGCCGCCACCGAGAACTCGTTGATGGTGTGGGCCAGGTGGAGCCTTCGCCCCGCCGCCGCGGCGATCGCCTCGATGGTCGCCCTGACCGGGAAGCCCTCGTGCACGGCGATCCACGGCTCGTCGGCCACGTCGCCGGGGGTGACCCGCCGCTTGGCGGCGAGCGGATGGTCGGCGGGCATGGCCACGTCGAGCGGTTCCCGGAGCAGCGTGGTCGCGGTCACCGCGCGCGGCCACGGCGGGGCGTGCTCCAGACGGTGGGCCAGCACCACGTCGTACTCACGGGTCAGCCGGGGGAAGTCCTCCTGCGCGACGTCCTCGTCCGCGAGCGCGAGCACCGGATGGCCGGGCCCGGCGAACGCACGCAGCAACAGCGGGAAGAACGCGGCGCCCGCGCTGTGGAACGCCGCCACCGACACCTCGCCGTCCGGCCGCCCCACGAACTCCTCGACGGTGTGCCGGGCGCGCGCGAGTGCCGTCTCCACCTCGATCGCCGCGCCCGCCAGTGCCTGCCCGGCGTCCGTGAGCACCAGCCGCCGCCCTTCGCGCTCGGTCAGGGGTACGGGGATCGAGCGCTGCAACAGCCGCAGTTGCTGCGAGATCGCCGACGGTGTCACCAGCAGCGCCTCGGCGACCGCGGTGACGCTGCCCAGTTCGCCCAGCTCCCGCAGGATCCGCAACTGCCGTTCGTCCACCCCCTCAGTGTAGAAGGACCGTGTAGGACTGCTAAAAGATCCTTTTAGAAAGTGGTTCTGGGCTTCAGTGGCCCCGCCGGTGCACCGTAGGCGGGTGTCCGACTCCCGCCGTATCGATGCGGTACTCCTCCTGGTCGCGCTCGTCTGGGGTTCCAGTTATCTGTCCGCCCAGACCGCCACCGCGGCCCTCCCCGTCCTGGTGGTCCTCTTCGCGCGGTACGCCCTGTCCGCACTCGCCTGTCTCGGGCTCGTCGCCGTCCGCGCCGGGTCACGGCAGGGCTCCCGGCGCGGTTCCCGACGCTGGACCCGCGACGAGCTCCGGGCCGGTGTGCCCCTCGGTGTCACCCAGGCCGCCGTCCTGGTCGTGGAGACGTACGGCGTCGCCCACACCACCGCCGCCAATGCGGGGCTGATCATCAGCCTGACCATCGTCCTCACCCCCTTCCTCGACCGCACCGGTCACCCGGGCGGCCTGCCTCCCGCCTTCTACGCCGCCGCCGGCGTGTGCGTCCTGGCCGTCGGACTCCTCATGTCCGGCAACGGCTTCCACGCGCCTCGCCTGGGCGACCTGCTGATGCTGGCCGCGGCGTTCGTCCGGGCCGCCCACGTGGCACTCGTCGGCCGGCTCACCGTGGGCCGGGTGGTCCGCCCCCTGCAGCTGACGACGGTGCAGACCCTCGTCGGCTCGGCCCTGTTCCTGATACTTGCGGCCCGCGAGCTGCCGACCCTGGCCCGCGCCGACGCCGCGACCTGGACGCAACTCCTCTATCTCGCCCTGTTCTGCAGTGTGTTCGCCTTCCTCGCCCAGACCTGGGCCGTCCAGCGCACCTCCGCCAGCCGGGCCGGCCTGCTGCTGGGCACCGAGCCGATCTGGGCCGCGGCGGTGGGCATCGCCCTCGCCGGCGAGCACTTCACGCCGCTCGCCGGCCTCGGCGCGGCCCTGATGGTCGCCGGGACCTACTGGGGGCAGGCGGTGGAACGCACCCACCGGGCGGCGACGGCACAGAAGACCTCCGTCACCGCAGACACTCCCACCCCAGACACCCCCGGCCCAGAGGAGCCCTCATGTCCGGCCCCGACACTTACGAGCACCTGATCTCCCTGCTCGACGACTCCTCCGTCGACTACCGCCTCATCGACCACCAGCCCGAGGGCACCACCGACAAGGTCTGCGCGCTGCGCGGACACCCCGCCTCCGAGGCCGCGAAGTGCATCGTGCTGCGGGTCAAGGTCGACCGGCGCACCACACGCCACGTCCTCGCGGTCGTCCCCGGGGACCGGCGGGTGGACCTGGGTGCCGTCCGCGCGTTGTTCGATGCCCGATACGTCGGCTTCAGCGACGCGGAGACAGCCGAGCGGCTCGCCCGCGCGGTGCCCGGCACGGTCCTGCCCTTCAGCTTCGATCCCGAGCTCGAAGTCGTCGCCGACCCGGACGTGGTGGCACAGCCGAAGCTGTACTTCAACGCGGCCCGGCTGGACCGGTCCCTGGTCCTCTCGGGTGCCGACTACGCGCGGCTCGCTTTGCCCCGGGTGGAACCCATCGCAAGCCCCGCCGCGGTGTGACGCCCGGCGTCAGACCGGCTCGTCCGCAAGCTCCCGCAGCGGCCAGGTGCCGTCCACCACCGCGTCCGCCTCGCCCTTGCGGCGCAGGAAGCTCTGGAAGTCCGCCGCCCACTCGGCGTACCACTCGATCTGGCGGCGGTGCAGTTCCGCCGGGCCGAGGGTCGCGACCTTGGTGTGGCGGTCGGCTATCGCGCAGGCCAGCCGGGCCGCGGCGAGGGCGTCGGCCGAGGCGTCGTGGGCGGCGTCGAGCGGGACGCCGTACTCCCCGCAGACGGCTTCGAGGTTGCGCTTGCCGCGGCGGTAGCGGTCGGCCCAGCGGTCGATCGTGTACGGGTCGACGACCGGGGCCGGGTCGAGGCCGCCCAGACGGTCTCGCAGGGACGGCAGGCCGTACCGGCGCAGTTCGGCGGAGAGCAGGGTCAGGTCGAAGGCCGCGTTGTAGGCGACGACCGGCACGCCCGTCTTCCAGTACGTCACGAGTACGTCGGCGATCGCGTCCGCCACCTGGTCGGCGGGGCGGCCCTCGGCGGTCGCGCGCTCGTTGCTGATGCCGTGTACCGCCACCGCGTCCGCCGGGATCTCCATGCCGGGATCCGCCAGCCACTCCCGTCGCCCGATGGGCTGCCCGTCCCTGACCTCGATCACGGCCGCCGTGACGATGCGCGCCTCGCGCGGATCGGTCCCGGTCGTCTCCAGGTCGAAGCCGATCAGCAGCTCCCGGTGCCAGCCCATGGGCGGTCCCCCTTCTTGGTGGTGCTTTCCCCCAGTGGTCTCCACGATCCCACGTGCCACTGACAATCCGAGGACCGCGTTCCGCTTACGGACGTGCGCGGGGGGACAGTTCAGGACACCGGGCGCGAATCCGCCCAGGCCACCTCGAACTCCTCGCGGTAGGTGGGGAAGAGACCGGCCTCGTCGTCGACCTCGTCCGACTTGACCAGCTTGCTCCCGCCGCGCAGGACCAGGACCGGTGCCTCTATGCCCCGCGAGCGCCTCAGATAGGACTGCACCACGGCGATGCCGTCCGAGCCGTCGCCGTCGACGAGGTACGCGGTGAAGCGGGGCGTCTCGTCGTAGACCTGGATCTCGAAGGCCCCGGGGTCGCGCAGCTTGGAGCGCACCCGGCGCATGTGCAGGATGTTCATCTCGACCGCGCGGCTCATCTCGCCCCGCTTGATGCCGAGTTCGCGCTCGCGCCGCTTGACCGCGCTGGACGCCGGGTTCAGGAACAGCAGCCGTACCCGGCAGCCGGACTCGGCCAGGCGCACCAGGCGGCGGCCGGAGAAGTTCTGCACCAGCAGGTTGAGGCCGATGCCGACGGCGTCGAGCCGGCGGGCGCCGCCGAAGATGTTCTCGGCGGGGAACTGGCGCATCAGCCGCACCCGGTCGGAGTGCACGGCGACCACGTCCCCGTACCGGTCGCCCACGAGGTCCTCGACCGCGTCGACGCGCAGTCGGCGCGCGGAGGGCACGTCGCCGGCCGTGCCGAGGATCTCCAGCAGCCGGGACGAGGCCCGCTCGGCCTGGCCCAGGACGGCCTCGGACAGGGCCCGGTTGCGCGAGACGACGTTGCGGGTGACCTCCAGCTCGTCCAGGGCGAGTTCGACGTCCCGGCGCTCGTCGAAGTACGGCTCGAAGCACGGCCAGTGCTGCACCATCAGCTCGCGCAGCTGGGGCAGGGTGAGGAAGCTGAGGACGTTGTCGTCGGCCGGGTCGAGCAAGTAGCCCTTGCGGCGGCTGACTTCGCGCACGGCGACCGCGCGCTGGACCCACTCCTGCCCGGCGGGACCGGCGGCGGCGACCACCCAGTCGTCGCCGTGGACGGGTTCGTAGATCGGGCGCAGAACGGCGGCCACGACCGCGCGCAGCCGCTGTTCGACGAGGTTCAGCCAGATGTAGGCCCGTCCGGCCCGCTGGGCGCGCGTACGGACCTCGCGCCAGGCGTCGGCGTCCCAGTCCAGCTCCGGCCCGATGGCACCTACATCCATCGGCCGGGCCAGGGATACCGTGCCGGGCGGGACGTCTGTGGAGTGCCCCTCGTGACCCTCGTCACCAGGGGGCAGCTCCCGCCCTCCCGAGCCCACCCGCGCACCGCCTTCCGCTCCCCCGAGCACTACCCGTCTCGACGATCAAGGAAGGGTACTCCGGGAGCGGTGGGCGGTGCAGCCGGATGGACAGGTCGTTTCTCAACTACCGTTCGCCGGACGTCCGTTCTCACCGGCGAGGGCGGGCGGAGTGAGCGGATTCATAGCGGTGACGTCACGCGGGGCGATGGAGAAGCCCTGCCAGTGGACCGGCATGGGCTGCTGGTCCTCGTCCCGGGCTATGTGGTGGAAGCCGACGTTCACCCAGGCCACGGGGTGGCTGAGGGTCTGCCCGTTCACCCACTTGTCGACGGACTTGGGATGGGTCCGGGCGCAGCGCGGGTTGTTGCTGGCGAACAGCTCGCACTTGTTGTACTGGGTGAAGTAGACGTCGTGCTGGGTGAAACTGCGGCCCGGGTAGCGGGTGGTGGGGCCGGGGACGATCTCGTACGAGCGCGCGTGTCCGTCCTTGTTCTTGCCGGTCGCGCTGACCATGCGCCACCAGCGGTAGGCCTTGGCGTCGCCGGCGCGTTCCTTGGTGACCTTGGTGCGGGTGGTCTTGGTGGTCGGGGTCAGCCGGCCGCGGGTGGTGACGGCCGAGTCGTACTGCTCGACCCGGTTCTTGGTGGAGCCGTCGAGGGCGAAGTCGAGCCGCCAGAAGGCGTTGTGGCTGTGGCTGGTGGCCTTGCCCTTGGCGCCCTTGCCGATGGGCCAGCCGCGCCCGTCGCCCGCGTCGTAGTCGAACGGGGAGAGGCTGCCGGTCGCGCCGACGTTCATGTTGACCGTGCCGTCGTCCTGGAAGCGCCACTCGGTCATGTACTCGTACCAGCCGACCTGGTTGACCGTGTAGACGAGCAGGTCCTTGCCCTGGGCCTGGTAGACCTTGTTCCCGGTATCGCTCTGCATGCGGTAGGCGTGGCCGCGGGAGCGCGTGGTGGTGCACAGGCCCTTGACGTTCGGGTTCTCGCCCGGGTACTGGTCCGGGATCTTGACGGTCTTGATGGTGCCGCCGGGGCACTCGGCCGGCGCCAGCGGCATCAGGTCCTTGGCGAAGTCCTGGCCCGTGAGGTCGTCGTACTCCTCCTTCCCGTCGTCGTACGGGACGTGGATCTGGCCGAGCCGGGCGCTGTTGAGGACCTTGATCGGCTTGGGCTCGCCCTTGGGCTGGTAGGAGACGTCGTCCAGGACGAGGCCGGCCATCCCGTCGTAGCGCCAGCACATCCGCCAGGTCGTGCCGGTGGAGAGCTTCTGCTCGATGCGGTAGGCGGCGCTGCAGTCGGCGGCCGCCGCCGCGGCGGCTCTCGGCTGGGCGGCGGCCGGTCCCGTGCCGGTCGTCAGACCGGCGGCCAGCGCGGCCACGGCGAGGCCGAGGGCGGCCGGCCGCTTGCGGGCACGGCTGATGGTGTTCACACGCATGAAGAAGTGACTCCCTCGCAGGAGGTGCAGGTTCGAAATGGGACGAAAGCCGGACGGAAGCCGGACGAAGGCCGGAGGTACGCCGGCAGAAAGTCGGAAGAAGGCCGGCTCAGCGGTCGAGCTCGGCGACCTTGCGGGCGCTCAGGTCGATCACCAGGGACCTGGTGTCGATCCACGGCCCGTTCTTGACCTTCGGGAACAGCCGCACGCAGCGGTGCTCGCCGCACTTGTCCAGTGCGGCGGACTGGGCACCCGGCGCGGCCCGGTAGACGCCGCCGCTCAGCCGCAGCTGGTCCGGGGAGGTGAGTTCCTGGCCGGTGGCGTCCTTGTAGTCCGCCTTGAGGCCCGCGCCCAGCGGGTCGGCGATCAGGAGCCTCGCCGCCTCGATGGTCTCGGCACGGCTCGGCGGCGGCTGGACGCCCCGCTGCTCGCTGGTCCCCACGACCTTCCCGGAGTCGAGGTCGACCGTCTTGGTGACGAGGGTGTCGTCCCGGTAGTCGTAGAACGTCACGTCGGCGCGCCGGGGCGCGTCGGTGGCGTCGGCCTCGTCCGCTTCCGGTTCGGCGACGTCGACGGTGAGGCGTTGCGGGCCGCGCTCGCCCTCGACGTCCTCGGTGGCGTTGAACAGCTGCTGGTTCACCGCGATCCGCTCGACCCGCGCGATCTCGTCGTCGGTCAGCGGATCGCTGCCCTGGCCCTTGTCGCCCTCGGCCGGGGCCTGCTCGACGACACCGGGCGCCACGGCCGCGCCCTGCTCCTGGCCCTGGCCTGTCTCCTGCACGGACCGGCTGTCCGCCTGTCCGCCGTCCGTGTCGTCGGCCCCCGCCGACCCCGGCAGCGTGATGCCGACCATCACGGCGGTCGAGGCCACCGCGATGGCCGTACCGGCCACCACCTTGCCGAGATGGCGGCGCACTGTGTCGCGCACGTCTTCCCCCTGCTCCCCCACGATCCCGGGAGTATGAATTTGCCCCACTGGTTCGGCATACCGGCCACGTGTGACGGGGTATGCACTGGTCGCCCGGTAAGAGGGACCCAAGTCATAGGTGGTTCCATCACTTTCGTGGACACTCGGGGCCAAGGCGCCCCCAGCGGCGCGGGACACCTGGAAGAGTCGTATCCATGCAGGTCTGGCCTGGAGAGGCGTATCCGCTCGGCGCCACGTACGACGGCGCCGGCACCAACTTCGCGGTCTTCTCGGAGGCCGCGGACCGAGTAGAGCTGTGTCTGCTGCACGACGACGGCTCGGAGACGGCGGTGGAACTGCGGGAGAGCGACGCGTTCGTACGGCACGCGTATCTGCCCGGCGTCATGCCGGGACAGCGGTACGGCTTCCGGGCGCACGGCCCGTACGCCCCCGAGCGCGGTCTGCGCTGCAACTCGGCGAAGCTGCTGCTCGACCCGTACGCGCGCGCGATCAGCGGTTCGATCCACTGGGGCGAGGAGGTGTACGGCTACCACTTCGACGCGCCCGACCGGCGCAACGATCTGGACTCGGCGCCGCACATGATGGCGTCGGTCGTGGTCAACCCGTACTTCGACTGGGGCGACGACCGGCGGCCGCGCACCGAGTACCACCACACGGTGATCTACGAGGCGCACGTCAAGGGCCTCACGATGCGGCATCCGGGGCTCCCGGAGGAGCTTCGCGGCACCTATGCCGCGCTGGCACACCCGGCGATCATCGAGCACCTCACCGAGCTGGGCGTCACGGCGCTGGAGCTGATGCCCGTACACCAGTTCGTGAACGACCACCGGCTGGTCGACATGGGGCTGAACAACTACTGGGGCTACAACACCATCGGCTTCTTCGCCCCGCACAACGCGTACGCCTCCTGGGGCGACCGCGGCCAGCAGGTCCTGGAGTTCAAGTCGGCGGTGCGGGCGCTGCACGAGGCCGGTATCGAGGTCATCCTGGACGTGGTCTACAACCACACCGCCGAGGGCAACCATCTGGGCCCGACGCTGTCCTTCAAGGGCCTCGACAACCCGCAGTACTACCGCCTGGCGGACGATCCCCGCTACTACATGGACACCACGGGTACCGGGAACTCGCTGCTCATGCGGTCCCCGCACGTCCTGCAGCTGATCATGGACTCGCTGCGGTACTGGGTCACCGAGATGCACGTCGACGGGTTCCGCTTCGACCTCGCGGCCACCCTGGCCCGGCAGTTCCACGAGGTGGACCGGCTGTCGTCGTTCTTCGACCTGGTGCAGCAGGATCCGGTGGTCTCCCAGGTGAAGCTGATCGCCGAGCCCTGGGACGTCGGCGAGGGCGGCTACCAGGTGGGCAACTTCCCGCCGCTGTGGACCGAGTGGAACGGCAAGTACCGCGACACCGTACGGGACATGTGGCGCGGCGAGCCGCGCACGCTGGCGGAGTTCGCGTCCCGGCTGACCGGCTCGTCCGACCTGTACCAGGACGACGGGCGGCGCCCGCTCGCCTCGATCAACTTCGTGACCTGCCACGACGGCTTCACCCTGCACGACCTGGTCTCGTACAACGAGAAGCGCAACGACGCCAACGGCGAGGACAACCGGGACGGCGAGAGCCACAACCGGTCGTGGAACTGCGGGGCGGAGGGCGAGACCGACGACCCGGCCGTGCTGGAGCTGCGGTCGCGGCAGATGCGGAACTTCATCGCCACGCTGATGCTGTCCCAGGGCGTGCCGATGATCAGCCACGGCGACGAGGTCGCGCGCACCCAGCGCGGCAACAACAACGCCTACTGCCAGGACAGCGAGCTGGCCTGGGTGCGGTGGCCGGAGGCGGACGGGCCCGACCGTGAGCTGCTGGACTTCACGCGCGCGATCGTGCGGCTGCGCAAGGAGCATCCGGTCTTCCGCCGGCGGCGCTTCTTCCACGGCCGGCCCGTAGAGGGCACGCACGACGAGCTGTCGGACATCGCCTGGTTCACTCCCGCGGGCAAGGAGATGACCCAGCGGGACTGGGACCGGGCGCAGGCGTCCGCGCTGGCGGTGTTCCTGAACGGCAACGCGATCTCCGAGCCGGGCGCGCGCGGGGAGCGGATCACCGACGACTCGTTCCTGCTGATGTTCAACGCCTCGCCGAAGACCCTGGAGTTCGTGGTGCCGGTCAACCACGGCCGGCAGTGGCAGGTCCTGGTCGACACCGCCCGCACGGACGGGGTGCCGCCGGGCACGGTCGCGAAGGTGCAGGCCGGGGACCGGCTGACGCTGGTGGACCGGAGCATGGTCGTGTTGCAGCGGCCGGTCTAGGCGGGCGTCACGCGCGCGTGCCTGTTGTCGGGCACGCGCGCGCGTGCGCACACGGAGTGTCGATGACACGAAAGGCGGCCGGGCGGGTACGTAGGTCTGCATGACACCTGAGCGATCTGACCCGGCGGTGCCGACGGCCACCTACCGGCTGCAGCTGCAGCCCGAGTTCCCGTTCGCGGCCGCGGCGGCGGCCGTGCCGTACCTGGCCTCGCTCGGCGTCTCGCATCTGCACCTGTCGCCCGTCCTGGAGGCCGTCCCGGGCTCGGGGCACGGCTACGACGTCGTGGACCACGCGCGCGTGCGCGAGGAACTCGGCGGCGAGGAGGGGCTGCGGGCGCTGGCGCGCACCGCGCGGGAGCACGGGCTCGGCCTGGTCGTGGACATCGTGCCCAACCACATGGCCATGGCCCCGCGGCACAACCGCGCCCTGTGGGAGGTCCTCCGCGAGGGCCCCAAGTCGCCGTACGCGCGCTGGTTCGACATCGACTGGGAGGCGCAGGGCGGCCAGGTGCTGCTGCCGGTGCTCGGGCAGCCGCTCGGTTCGGAGATCGAGCACCTGGAGGTCGACGGGAAGCTGCTGCGCTACTACGACCACCTGTTCCCGCTGCGCGCGGGCACCGAGGAACTGCCGCTGCCGCAGCTGCTGGACGCGCAGTGGTACCGGCCGGTGTGGTGGCGGCTGGCCCGTACGGAGCTCAACTACCGGCGCTTCTTCAGCATCTCGGAGCTCATCGGGGTCCGGGTCGAGGACCCGGAGGTGTTCGAGGCCACCCACGCCAAGATCCTGGCGCTGCTCCACGAGGGCGTGATCGACGGCCTGCGCATCGACCACCCCGACGGCCTCGCCGACCCCGACGCCTATCTGCTGCGGCTGCACGAGGCGACCGGCGGCCGCTGGACGGTCGTGGAGAAGATCCTGTCGGACGGCGAGCCGCTGCCGGCCTCCTGGCCCGTCGCGGGCACCACCGGCTACGACGCCCTGCGGCACGTCGACGGCCTCTTCGCGGATCCGGCGGGGGCCGGGGAACTCCTCGGCCAGTACCGGCGGTTCGCGGCCCCGCAGACGGACCGGGGCGGGGACTGGGAGGCGACCGTGCGGCGGGCGGCGTACAAGGTGCTCACGCACGAGCTGGCGACGGAGACCGACCGGCTGACCCGGGTGGCGAGCCGCCTGTGCGCCCTGTCGCCGGAGCCGGCGCTGCGCGACCGCGCGCCCTGGGCGCTGCGCACCGCGCTCCAGGAGCTCCTCGTCCGCCTGGAGGTCTACCGGCCGTACGCCTCCGGGGACGCGGCCCGGATCGTCACCGATGAGGCCGCGGCCAAGGCCCGGCTCGCCTTCGTCGTCCCCGAGGAGGCGGGCGCGGTCGACGTCGTGCGCGACCTGGTGCTCGGGCGGTACGGCGACGGGCCCGCGTTCGTGGAGTTCCAGGCCCGGTTCGCGCAGACCTCGTCGGCGCTGCGCGCCAAGTCCGTGGAGGACACGGCGTTCTACCGCTATGTGCCGCTGCTGTCGGCAACCGAGGTGGGCGGGAACCCGGGCAGGCCCGCCGTCTCCCCGGAGGACTTCCACGCGTACTGCGCACGCGTGCAGCGCGACTGGCCGGTGTCCGGGACGGTGGTGTCGACCCACGACACCAAGCGCAGCGCCGACGTACGGGCGGCCCTGGCGGTGCTCACCGAGTGTCCGCAGCGCTGGGCCGACGTCCTGGCCGAGGTCACGCGCACCGGCGAGGGCGTGCCGGACGCGCAGCTGGCGTGGGCGGCCTGGCAGACGGTGTTCGGGCTGGGGCGGGCGGACGCCGAGCGCGTCCAGGAGGCCCTGCTCAAGCATGTGCGCGAGGCCGGCCTGTACACGAGCTGGACGGAGCAGGAGCCCGCGTACGAGGAGGCGGTGGCGGCGTTCGTCGCGGCGGGGCCGTGCGGCGCACCGGGGGAGCAGGTGACCGCCTTCCGGAGCCTGCTGGAGCCCCACATCCACGCCAACCTGCTCGGCACGGCCCTGGTCCACCTGACGATGCCGGGGGTGCCGGACCTCTACCAGGGCACGGAGAGCGAGTACCGCGCCCTGGTCGACCCGGACAACCGCCGGCCCGTGCCATTCCCCCCGGAGCATCCCGGCGCCAAGGAGGCGCTGACCCGGGCGGCACTGAGCCTGCGCGCCCGCCGCCCCGACGTCTTCGGCGACTCGGCGAGCTACGCGCCCCTGGCCGCCGAGGGCCCGGCGGGGGCCCACTGCGTGGCGTTCACGCGCTCGGGAGCGGTTCTCACGGCCGTGACCCGGTTGTCGCTGCGGCTGGCGGAGGCGGGCGGCTGGCGGGACACCCTGCTGCCGCTCCCGCCGGGCCGGTGGGCGGACGTCCTGGCTCCGGAACGGGAGTTCACGGGGCACGCGCGCGTGGCGGAGCTTTTCGAGGGGCTGCCGGTGGCGTTGCTGGAGCGGGTGGCCTGAGTCGGGCGAGAGGGCCGGCGGAGGGGGCGTGCGTCACTCGCCCCGCACTGCGCCCCCGCCCTCGCGACCGGCGTGCACCCGCGCGCGCTACCGGGGCTCGTGGCGGAGGGACGGCTTGTGGTGGCGAGTGGCGGGGCGCCGGGCGCGCTGGAGAGGGTGGGCTGAATCGGGCAAGAGGGCCGATGAAGGGGGCGTGTGCCGCCCGGCCCGCACCGCCGCCCCGCCCTCGCGACCGGCGTGCACCCGCGCGCGCTCCCGGAGCTCGTGGCGGAGGGACGGCTTGTGGTGGCGAGTAGTGGCGATTGGCGGGGCGCCGGCCGCCGAGGGGCTCGACGACGGCGTAAACGCGCGTGGACGCACGGCAATCGGTGCGGAGTACCCGGTTCCGGCCGGGTGCGGGCCGCGGCGGGGGTGGGTTCCGAGGCCCGCGCCCCGGCGGGCCGGGCGCCCGCGACCCCGCTGGCACGTACGGCTCCACCTGCTGCCGGTAAATGCATCTGGGCGCCCCCTGGAGCCTCCCCCGTGCCGTCCTTGACACGTCAACGGGAGCGTGGGGTACTGCGATGGCGAAGCCGGGCGGATGTGACGGGGGTGAGTCTCCTGCCGAAGCTGCGCTACCCCACGGTGACCGAACTGGTCGCGTCCGCACGGGCGTTGGCCGCCCACCGGCCCCGCGTGTGCGCGCTGAGACAGGTGGGCGTCTCCCGGGCGGGCAGGCCCCTGCACCTGCTGTCCGTGGGCCATGCCCGCCGTGCCGTGCTGGTGGTCGCGGGGGCCCACTCCAACGAGCCGACCGGCGGCGCCACGCTCCTCTCGGTCGCCGAACGGGTGCTGTACCAGCGGGAGTTACGCACCGACACGTCCTGGCACCTCCTGCTGTGCGCCGATCCCGACGGGGCGAGCCTGCATGTGACCCCGGCGCCGCGCAGCCTGTTCGACTACCACCTCGGGTTCTTCCGGCCGGCGGGACCGGAGCAGCCGGAGTGGTCTCCCTCCGTGCTGCCGCCCGACCGGCTGCCGCCCGAGACACGCGCCCTGACCGGCGTCATCGACGAACTGCGCCCCTACCTCCAGGTGACGCTGCACGGGACCGACCTGGGCGGCAGCTGGGTCCAGTTGACGAAGGACGTGCCGGGTCTCGCCGAGCCGTTCGCCAAGTCCGCGGCGGAGCTGAACATCCCGGTGGAGACGGGCGCCTCGGACGCCGCGGGCTGGCCCGCCACCGGACCCGGCGTGCACGTCATGCCGTCACCGGGCGCGGGTGCGGCGTACCCGAGCATGCCGGACGACGCACGGCACAGCACCTGGTACCACGCCCACCGGTACGGCGGTCTGACCGCGGTCGTCGAGGTGCCGATGTGGGCTAGCGACCTGGTGGACGACCCGGCGCCGCACCCGGCGCCGGCGGCGGCGATGCGGCAGCTGGCGGGCCGGCTGCTGCGGGACGCGCGGGCGGTGGAGGAGGTGCTGGCAGACGCGCTGCCCCGTCTGCAGGGGGACGACGGGCCCCTGATGAGGGCGGCCAAGTGGGGGCTCGAGCTGGTGCCGGGGCTGGCCGCGGACTGGGTCCACACCCCGCCCGCCGACAACACCAGGGCGTACGTCGGCAGCGTGGACGCCTTCGCGCGCCGGGTGCCGCTGCGGGCGGCGGCCATGCTGCTGCGGGTGCTCCAGGAGACCGACGACCCTGCGGCACCACGTCTCGAACGGCTCGTCGCGATCTGGAGCCACTCCTTCGCGGAACGCTTCAGCGCTCGCTGGGTGCCCCTGGAACACCAGGTCGAACACCAGTCCCGCACGGTCGTCGCGGCGGCGCTGCACGCACGCGACTTGGCGACGTAAACCTGCCGTACGGGATCCGTGGCCCCGTGCGGCGTCAGCCGTCCAGCGCGAAGACCGCCCCCGTGCGTGCCCCCAGGACGCACGTGTTGGAGAAGGTCTCCTTGTACTCGACGGGCCGGCCCTGCCACTCTCCGCGCGCGTGGGCGGTCACCGGCGCGTAGATCATCGGGCAGTACGTCTCCCGGGTCGGGACGGCACCGATGTCGCCGCCGGCCGTCTCGAGTTGTGCGCAGGCCTCGGCGGCGCGTCGGTGGCCCTGGGGCGGGTCGCACAGCAGCAGGGTGCCGCGGGTGCCGCTGGAGCGGGCGTCGCCCGTCGTGAGCGTGACGAAGAGCCAGTCGCCCCCGGCGGACTCCTGGGAGGTCGCCTGCGCCGGGGCGCCGGAGGCGAGGAGGAGGGCGGCCGCCGCGAGCAGGCCGCCCCGTACCGCTGTCGTTGTGGTCGTGTACGTCATTCCCGATGCATCGGCACGGCGGGCTCGGAACCCCACCCCGACTCACCCGAACGGGAGCGGGCGGGCGCGTGCCGACCGGCGAGCTCGAACGCGGCGAGTACGACCCGCGACTGGTACTCCACCTGGCGCGCGACCGGGATCCAGCGCGCCCCGCAGCCGTCGCGGTAGTCGGCGCACCACTCGTCGACCAGCCGGTCCAGCTCCGGCAGGGCGCCTGCCGGGTCGGTGCCGGAGCGGGTCACGAGCTGGTGCAGCAGCCCCGCCGTCCGCAGGGCGAGGCGTCGTCCGGCGATGCGCAGGGCGGTCAGGTGGGCGGTGCTGAGGGGCGGCAGCGGACGCTCGCCCGCGGCGATGTCGGGGTCCCACGCGTCGGCGAGGCCGGGGCAGACCAGTAAATAGTCCTCGACCGGGGCGAGCAGGCGGGCCGCGTCGGGGTTGGCGGCGAGGTGGGGCCGGATCCGGGCGAGGATCCGCTCCAGGAGGTGCGCGTCGTGGCGCAGGGTGTGACTGACGGTGCGCAGCACCGCGGCGGCGTCGGCGGGCGGTGTGCCGTCCTCCACGGCGGCCACGCCCCACATCGGCGCCTCGACGACAGCGGTCACCGTGCCGTGCCGGTGCGGGTGGAACCAGGTGGACTCGACGGCGGCCTCGGTGATCGCGGCGGCCAGGTCGGTCGGCCTGGGCGGGGGTATTCGGTAGACGGCTGGACCGAGATTCGGCCAGTACAGGGTGTCGTACGGGCCGAGTTCGCGCGGTATGCCGAGGCGGGCCGCGGTGTGCGCGACGCGCTGCGCGAGGCCGGGCAGGTCGCGGGTGAGCTCGACGAAGCCGCCGCCGACGTCCACGCCGTGCAGGGAGCACTGGAAGAAGGGCCGCAGTTCGTCCTGGAGGTCGAGCAGGGCCCGGGTCTCGGGCAGTACCGCGTCGGCCGCGCCGTCGGGCAGCCATTCGGGCTGTTCCAGGAAGCCGGGCCGGAAGAAGTTCCGGAAGTAGTGGCCGAGGGTGTACGGACCGCTCAGCCAGCGTTCGTTGCGGCGCAGGCCGTCGGGGTCGAGGCAGAGCAGCAGGTTCCAGGTGGCGTCGGCGCCCGCGGTGAGGCTGGGGTCGGCGAGGGCCCGCTCGGCCAGCCTGAGGACGGTGGCGCCGCCCACGGGCTCGTTGGCGTGCGGTCCCGCCACGACGAGGGCCTGGCGGCTGCCGTGACCGACGGAGAGGAGCCACATGGGGGTACCCGCGCGGGAGACGCCCGCCCGGCGCAGTCGGGAGTCCTCGGGGTGGCGGGCGACAAGGGCAGCCGCCCGGGCGCCGAGCTCGTCGACGGTCGGGTAACGGAGGAGTGGCGGCAGGGCACACCTCCACATGTGGTGCCGTCGGTTCACCTGATGTGCATGGTGTACGCACAGTCAGTCACGACTTGACGGGTACGTCAACACCATGAAGAGCAAAGGGACTTGAGGCACAGCAGTGCGTCAACCATGGGCCAGAGCTAAGCGTTGACTCAGTGAACTCGACGGACTCCGCGGACTCGGCGGACTCGACGGACTCGACGGACTCGACGGACTCAGTCGGTCGCGAGCCGGAAGGCCATCCGTCCGAACCCGATCTGGTCGCCCTCGCGGACGACGGCCGCGCCGATGACCCGCCGCCCGTTCACCGTCGTGCCGTTGGTCGAGCCGAGGTCGCGCAGCACCCACATGCCGCCCTGGCGGCTGAGTTCGGCGTGCACCCGGGACACCGTCTCGTGGGTCAGACGCAGCCCGTTGGCGGGGTCACGGCCGATGCGCAGGGCGTGCCCGGCGCCGGGGTGCGGCAGCAGCAGCTTGGGCAGCCGCTCGGCCTGCCAGGCCCTGCGCAGCCGTACGGTGAAGCCGGAGACCGCCTCGACGGTGCCGAACACCAGGCGCGAGAGACGGTTCTCCGTGGGCAGGTCGGCGGTGAGCACCGCGAGCTCGTCGGAGCGGCGGGCCAGGAGCGCCAGTTCCATCCGCCGCACGAAGGTGTCGTGCGAGAGCCGGCCCATCGCGACGCCGTCACGGAGCACCTGCAGCGCCTTGTCGCGCTCCGCGTCGGACAGCCGCGCGGGGTACGTGTTGAACTCGAAGGACGACGTCACGTTCGTGATTGTCGGACAGGGGACGCCGGGTGTCCAGAAAACGCGGAAACGGCCGCCACGCGCGCGTACCTGGCGACACCTGCCGCAATTGGGCGGATTCACCGGCGTATTGATCGCGTTTGAAGCACGATGGACGGGCTACATCACGGTGAGCAGACGAAGGGGAACCGTCCGTGCAGTTCGAGGTGTGGGCACCGCAGGCCGATCGTGTGACGCTCCAGTGCGACGGCGTCACGCGCGCGTTGGAGCGCGATCCGGGGCGCGTGGGCTGGTGGTGGGGAGAGGCGGACGCGCGGGACGGATCACGGTACGGCTTCGCGGTGGACGACGGCCCCGTGCTGCCCGACCCGCGGTCGCGCCGGCAGCCGGACGGGCCGGACGGGCTCAGTGCGGTCGTCGAGCACGAGCGGTACGCGTGGCGCGTCGAGTGGGCGGGTCGTCCCCTGCCGGGCGCCGTGCTGTACGAGCTGCACGTGGGCACGTACACGCGTGAGGGCACCCTGGACGCGGCGGCCGAGCGGCTCGGGCATCTCGTGGAACTGGGCGTCACGCACGTCGAGTTGATGCCGCTGTGCCCCTTCCCCGGCCGGCACGGCTGGGGGTACGAGGGGGTGTCGCTGTGGGCGGTGCACGAGCCGTACGGCGGCCCCGAGGCGCTGAAACGCTTCGTCGACCGGGCGCACGAGCTCGGTCTGGGCGTGGTCCTGGACGTGGTGCACAACCACCTGGGCCCGTCCGGCAACTACCTCCCCGCGTTCGGCCCGTACTTCACGGACACCCACCACACGCCCTGGGGTTCCGCGGTGAACCTGGACGCGCCCGGTTCGGACGAGGTGCGGGCGTATCTGCTGGGCAGTGCGCTGGCGTGGCTGCGCGACTACCGGATCGACGGGCTGCGTCTGGACGCGGTGCACGCGCTGGCGGACACGCGCGCGTGCCACTTCCTGGAGGAACTGTCGACCGCCGTGGACGGCCTCGCCGCCGACCAGGGCCGTCCCCTCTTCCTCGTCGCCGAGTCGGACCTGAACGACCCGCGGCTGGTCACCCCGCGCGCGGAGGGCGGCCTCGGACTGCACGCCCAGTGGAACGACGACTTCCATCACGCCCTGCACGCCGCGCTGACCGGCGAGTCCCAGGGCTACTACGCCGACTTCGCGCGCGCCCCGCTCGCGGCGGTCGCCAAGACCCTCACCGGCGGCTACTTCCATGACGGCACGTACTCCAGCTTCCGGGACAGACACCACGGGCGCCCCCTGGACCGCAACCGCGTCGCGGCGCACCGGCTCCTCGGCTACACCCAGACCCACGACCAGGTGGGCAACCGCGCCCAGGGCGACCGCCTGTCCGCCTCCCTCTCCCCCGGCCTGCTGGCCTGCGCGGCGACGCTGACGCTCACCTCGCCCTTCACACCGATGCTGTTCATGGGCGAGGAGTGGGCCGCGGGCACCCCCTGGCAGTTCTTCACCGACCACACCGACCCCGAGCTCGCCGATGCCGTACGGCGGGGCAGGCGGCGGGAGTTCGCCCCGCACGGCTGGGCCGAGGAGGACGTCCCCGACCCGCAGGACCCCGCCACCCGCGACCGCTCCTGTCTCGACTGGTCGGAGCCGGAGAGCGAGCCCCACGCGCGCGTGCTGGCCTGGTACCGCCTGCTCATCGCCCTGCGGCACGAGCAGGCGGACCTCACGGATCCGGACCTCGCCGACACCAAGGTGGCCTACGACGAGGACAGCCGGTGGCTCGCCTTCCGCCGCGGTGACGTCCGTGTGGTCGTGAACCTCGCCAAGGAGCCGGCGGCGATCCCCCTCGGCTCCCGCCCCGCGCGCGTGCTCGCCGCCTGGGAGCCCGTCGAGGCGTCGGCGCCGGACGGGATGCTGCGCGTGCCCGGGGAGTCGTGCGTGGTGCTGCTGCAGGACTGACAGGACTGGTCGGAACCGGCGCCCGGCGGATGCCTCCGTACCGCTACTCGTCCGTCTCCTCGTCCCGCAGTTCCGTCACCCGTTCCAGCAGGATCGCCTCCCAGGCGCGTCGCAGCCGGGTCCTGAGGAGCGGGAGAGGGGCGTCGTCGCGGCCCTGTAGGCGCGCGGCGAGCTGGACGACCGTGTCGCAGCGGGCCAGCCACAGGCCGCGCAGGCAGGGACGGGCGCCGTAGCCGGCGAGGGTGGCGGCGCGGACGGCGGCCGGGGAGCCGACGGCGCGGGCGAGGCCGGCGATGTCCTCGGCGGGGTCGCCGAGGACCGCGTCGGTCCAGTCCAGGACCCCGCGCACCCGGCCGTCGCCGCTGACCACGAGGTGGTCGCCGGTGAGGCCGTGGTGGACGAGGACCGCGCTGCCGGACTGGGCGGCGAGCTGGACCGCTGCCGGGGCCGTGAGCTGCTGGAGGCGGGCGGGGTCGAACTCGTCGGCCTTGGCGAGGCGTTCGGCCGCCCGCTCGGCCTCCCGGCGCAGGGCCTCGAGGGAGCGCGGTCCGGCGCGCGGCACCCCGAGGGCCTCCGCCTGCCGGACCGGCACCTCGCGCAGGCCCGTGAGCAGCCCGGCCAGGTCGGCCTCGCCGACGGCGGACACGTCGTGGTCCTCCCCGGAGCCGCCGGGCAGCCTCGTGTCCAGCGTGTACGTCAGTCCGGGCGCCCACTCGCCGTGCGCCACGCTCGTCGGCACCGCGACCGGCAGGTGGGGGCGGACGAGGTCGCGCAGGCGCAGTTCGCGGCGTCGGCGGGCGGCGGCCTCGCGGTCGGGGGCGAGGCGCAGCACATGGCGCGTGCCGACCCACCAGGTGGCGGGCTCGCCGCCCTCGGCGGCGGGCCGCACGTCGGGGCCGCCGGTGTCGGCCGCGCCCTCCTTGAGCAGGGTGCGGACCAGCCGGCGGACGGTGTCCGTGGTGGGTGTCGGTGCCTGGGTCATGGTCGCGCCGTTGTCGTTCCTGAGGACGTAGGGGCTTCCTGCTCGTGCTGTCGCTGCTGCGTCAGTCCACTATCACCATCTCGCGGGTCGTGTCGTTGAGGCGGCGGCCGCCGTCCTCGGTGACGGTGACGATGTCCTCGATGCGTACCCCGAACCGGCCCGGCAGATAGATGCCGGGTTCCACGGAGAAGCACATGCCGGGCACCAGGGGCTGCTCCTCGCCCTCGATCATGTACGGCGGCTCGTGCGTGGTGACGCCGATGCCGTGGCCGGTGCGGTGGATGAAGTACTCGCCGTACCCGGCGTCGGCGATGACCGCGCGGGCGGCCCGGTCGACCTCCTGACAGGCGACGCCGGGCCGTACCGCGCGGAAGCCCGCCTCCTGGGCCGTGCGCACCAGGTCGTGGACCCGGCGTTCCTCGTCGGTGGGTTCGCCGACGTGGACCGTGCGGGAGGTGTCGGAGCCGTAGCCGTCCTTGAGGCCGCCGAAGTCCAGGACGACCATGTCCCCGCGCTCGACGACCCGGTCGCCCACGTCGTGGTGGGGGTTGGCGCCGTTAGGGCCGGAGGCGACGATCGTGAAGTCGACCTGTGCGTGGCCGTGTTCACGCAGCAGCCGGTCGAGGTCCGCGGCGATCTCGGACTCCCTGCGGCCGCCGAAGGCAACGTTCCGGATGTCCTCGAACGTTGCGTCCGCGGCCGCGCCCGCGGCCGCCAACAGCTTGAGCTCCGCCGCGTCCTTGACGGCGCGCAGCATCGGCAGTGCCTCGGTGAGGGAGGCGTAGGAGGTGCCGGGCAGCGCCTTCTGCAGTCCCAGGAGGTGCATCGCCCAGGCGTTGTCGCTGACGCCGAAGCTGCCGGAGGCGTCCAGGAGGGCGGCGGTGGCGGCGTAGGGGTCCTTGCCGTCGGTCCAGTCGCGCAGGGTCAGGGCGGACGCGCCGGGCGCCTTCGCGGCGTCCGGGGCCTCCAGGGTGGGGACGACGAGGACGGGATCCTGTCCCGGGGCGAGGACGAGCAGGGTGAGCCGTTCGGTGGTCGCGGTGGGCGCGTAGCCGGTGAGCCAGACCAGGTCCGGTCCCGGTGCCACCAGCAGCCCGGCCAGCCCGGTCTCGGCGGCCGCCCGCACCGCGCGTTCCATACGGGCCCTGTAGTCGTCGGCGGTGAAGGGCGCGGCCGTACTGCCGGTCATCCGGGCCTCCCGGGGCGGGTGAAGGGACTACGGGCAGCATCCTGCCCGGACAGCGGGGGCGGCGCGAGCCGGTTGTCAGGTCTTTCGGACGCGCCGACGGCCTTTTCTCCTGACGTCCGAGCGTTGCACAACCATTATTCCTAATGCTTAGATCGCCACAGTCCATTAGAAGCACCCACGGGAGGCACCTTTCGTGCTCGTACTCGCGCACATCAGCGATCTGCATCTGGACGGAAGCACCCGGGCGACCGAACGCGCCGAGCGCGTGCGTGACCGGCTGTGGCGGCTGCCGGGGCGGGTGGACGCACTGCTGGTGACCGGGGACATCGCGGACCACGGCACGGAGGCGGAGTACGAGGAGGCCGCCCGCATCCTCGGCCTGCGCGACGGTGACGCGCCGTTCCCGGTACTGACCTGCCCGGGCAACCACGACAGCCGGGCGCCGTACCGCAAGGCCCTGCTCGACCGCCCCGCGGCCGACGGACCGGTCAACAGCGTGCACGTCTTCGACGACGGCGCCGTGCTGATGTGCGACTCCAGCATCCCGGGCAGCGACGAAGGTGCCCTGGACGAGGAGACGTACGACTGGATCGAGGCGACCCTCGACGAACTCGACGGGAGCCTTCCGGCGCTGCTGGCCTTTCATCACCCGCCGGTCGCGCTGCACCACCCTCCCCCACTGCCTGACGGGCGTGGGAGGTGCCCCCAGCCCGACTCCTACCGGCTGGGCCGGCCCGACCGGCTCGCGGCGCTGCTGGAGCGCCGTCCCGAGATCGCCGGGCTGATCACCGGTCACGCGCACACGCCCGCCGCGACCGTGTTCGCCGGGCGGCCGCTGGTCGTCGGGCCGGGGGTGACCTGGACGCTGCGGCTGCCCTGGGAGGGCGAGCAGATCGCGGACCGGGACGCTCCGGTCGGGCTGGCCTTTCATGTGCTGGACGACGAGGGGCGGCTGACGAGTCACTTCCGGGTGGTCACATGAGGACGCCGGGGACGACCGTCAACTGCTGCGGGTAGTCATGTGACGACGCCGGGCACGACCGTCAACTGCTGGTAGCCGCCGCTGCGGTGGCGGACCGTCAGCACGACCTCCTTGCCGGGGCGGGCGTCGGCGACCGCTCGGGCGAGGTCGGCCGCCGAGTCGACCCGGGTGCGGCCGAACACGAGGAGTACGTCGCCGCGGACCAGGCCCGCCGAGAAGGCCGGGCCGGGGACGTGGACGCCGACGACCTGGGCGCCCACCTTCTCGGCGTCCACGGCCTCCAGGCCGAGGGTCACACCGACGGGCGCCGGCGAGGTGGTCGTGGTCGAGACGGAAGGGCCGGGGCGCGCCGAAGCTGACGCACTCCCCCGGCCGCCCGACGCTCCCGGCACCGCCTGCCCCGGCCGCCCCTGCTCCCCCGCCTGCCGCTGGAGTTCGGCGAGCTTGCTCAGGCCGATCACCGTGGCGCCGACCGTGCCGAGGCCGACGCCGGACAGGACCAGGACCGTGCCGACGGACAGGGCGAACAGCAGAGCCCTCAGCCGCCGGCCACGCCGGCGCGCGGCGTGCGGGCGCCGGGCCGCGCCGGGCTTGGTGCCGCCGCCGGGTTCCCGGCCGGGCATCGGCTTGGGACGCAACGCAGTCTGTTCCATGGATCGCCTCCGGCTGGTGCGGATCGCCTCCGGCGGTTGCGGATCGATCCCGCCTGTTGATCTACCCGGCGCACCGGCGCACCACGAGCCACGAACGAGTGAGACTGACCCTCGGTCAGGGGCGGGAAGGTACTCACTTCCGCCCCACCAGCACCTCCATCAGCCGAGCCGCCGTTCCCCGCAGGGCCCCCGTGCACACCAGTTCCGTCCGGTGCACGACCCGCGGCTCGGTGACCGGGACGGCGACCGCGCCGGGCACCCCGGCGGCCACCGACCGGGGCAGCAGGGTCAGGCCGTGGCCCGCGGCGGACAGGGCGGTCAGGACGCGCACGTCGGTGCCCTCGTAGCGCAGGGCGGGCCGGAAGCCGTGGCCGCCGCCCGCCGCACGGAGCCGGTCGAGCGGCAGGCCCGCGTCGGGGGCGTCCAGCCAGCGGGCGGCGGACAGGTCCGCGAGGCGCAGTCCGGTGCGCCGGGCCAGGGGGTGGGCGGCGGGCAGCAGGACGCACACGGGTTCCTCGCCGACGCAGTGCGTGGTCAGCGGGGCCACGTCGGGCAGCCGCAGCGGATCGCTGGGTGCGGCCAGGCCGTCGACCAGGCCCAGGTCGGCGGTGCCGGTGGCGACGGCCGCCGGGATCCCGTCGCGGGCCAGCACCCGCACCGTCACCCCGGCGGCGGGCAGCGCGGCGACGGCACGCGGGCCGAGGGCGGTCGGTGCGGCGGCGAGCGTCAGGCCGTGCTCCGGGGCCGCCGCCATTCGTACGACGTCCGCGCGGGCCGCGTCCAGGCGCAGCAGCAGCGGGCCCGCGTGTTCGAGGAGCCGCTCGCCGGCCGCGGTGGGTACGACGGGGCGGCGGGTGAGCAGCGGTGCGCCGAGGTCCTGTTCGAGGGCCGCGATGTGCTGGGACACCGCCGACTGGGTGTAGCCCAGCGTGCGGGCGGCCTCCGAGAAGGAGGAGAGACGGGCGACGGTGACGTAGGTACGCAGCAGATGCGGGTCCATGTCCGCCAGGATCCCGTACCCCATCAGCTCCGCTTATCGAGGGTGCAGAAATCATCGTTGGACGTGAACTCCGGGCGGCGCACAGGATGAGCCCATGACCACCACCACAGCCCGGCTCGCCCTTGTCGGCGACCGCTCCCCCAACGTCGTGTCCCACACCCGCATCCCGCTCCTCCTCGACGCCCTCGCCGAGCGCGACCGACTGGTCCTGGACGCCTACTGGATCCCGTCCGAGGCGGCGGCGGAGGAGGGCGCCGTACGCGGGTTCGACGCGGTGTGGGTCGTACCCGGCAGCCCCTACCGCAGCGAGACCGGCGTGCTCGCCGCGATCCGTACCGCGCGCGTGGCGGGGATTCCGTTCCTGGGCACGTGCGGCGGATTCCAGCACGCGCTCCTGGAGTACGCCCGTGACGTGTGCGGTCTGACGCGGGTGGCGCACGCCGAGAACGACCCGGACGCCGACGACTTCCTCATCGAGCCGCTGGCCTGTTCGCTCGTCGGCCACGAGGCCGTGGTGAGCGTCGAGCCGGGCTCGCTCGCCCAGTCCGTGATCGGCTCGGAGCGCACGGTCGAGCGCTACTTCTGCGCGTACGGCCCGACCCGCCACCTCGACACACTGCGCGCGCACGGCATGCGCTTCTCCGGGTACGACGAGGACGGCCACGTCCGGATCGCCGAACTCCCCGGCCATCCCTTCTTCCTGGCCTCGCTCTTCCAGCCGGAACTGTCCGGCGACGGCTCGCGCCCGCACCCGATCGTCCGGGCGCTGGCGCGAGCCGCGGTGGAGCACGCGACGCGGGCCGCGGGACAGCCCGTCTGACGCCCGGACGTCAGCCGACCGGTACGACAGGGGCCCGGTCCGGCAGGAACCCGTGGGCACGGCCGGACAGCCAGTCGGCCTTGTAGCGGTCGACCTCGCGATGCCAGTTCAGGATGCCCGCCATCCAGTTCTGCAGGTCGACGACATAGCCCTGCATGACCTCGCGCGCCTCGGCCGAGAGCGCGAAGTCGTCGTACACGACGGGCAGTTCGTGGGCGGCGACGTGTTCGAACTGCTGCATGCGCTGGGTCATCAGGTCGTGGACGACGCCGAGCGCGGTCGGGTAGTCGATGCCGAAGAAGTTCTGCACGACGAGGATCGCGTTGTGGATCTCGCCTTCGTACTCGATCTCCTTCTGGTACGAGAACACGTCGTTGAGCAGGCAGGCGTAGTCGACGGCGGCGTTCTCCAGGGAGCGGACGGGGCCGCTGCGGTACACCTCCGGCGGGACGGCCGCGCCGTGGCCCATCCGGCACAGGCTCATGGTGAGGTCGGCGCCGAAGGTGGCGCGCCGCATCTCCAGGTAGTCGACCGGGTCGGGGATGCGGTTCTGGAGCTGGTTGGACAGCTCCCACACCCAGCTCTCGGTCATCACGTCGATCGCGGCCTTCAGGGTGCGCCGTTGGTCGGGCGTCATCTCGGCGGTCGTACGCGCCCACAGGTCGGTGAGGGCGCGCTCCATGGCGTTGAGCGGGACGGCGGCCTCCTCGCCGTCGACGGGCATGCAGGCCGAGAGGCGGGCGGTGGTCAGGCGGGCGGCGGCCAGGTCGCGGCGGTGGCCGAAGACGAGGGGGTAGTAGTCGTCGCCGTAGGTGCCCCAGGCGAGCCACTGCGAGCTGAGGTCGAGGGCCTCGGGGGTCGCGTCCGGGTCGAGGCCGGCAGCGCACAGCGGGAAGTCGTACGCGGCGAGTTTGTCCTCGTCCCAGACGCCTTCCTGGAGGATGCCCATGGCGTTCACCCAGTCGGTGAGGCGGCTGCGGGCGCCCTCCAGGTGCGGGCTGAGTTCGAGCTCGAAGGGCATGTGGAAGTCGGGCAGCAGGGAGGGGCCGACCTTCTGGTACGGCACGTGGGTGTAGGCGCGCAGGCGTTCGGCGCCGGCCGCGGCGAGCAGTGCGCCGACGTCGGCGGCGGAGGTGCCGGGGCCGGTGAGGCCCTGCCACGGCTTGGTGGTCTCGGCCCGCGCGTTCATGTACCGGCTGGAGCGCATGTGCCATTCGTGGCCGCCGGACTGCCAGTCCTGCAGTCCCTGCGTGTACTTGGCGACCGCGGTCACCTCGTCCGGGGCGAGCCCCTGTTCCAGCGCCAGGGCGGGGACCTCGGTGAGCGCGGTGTGCTCGAACTGGTGGAGGCGGGAGGTGAGGACGTCGTTGACGGTGTCGGCGGCCTCCTGGGTGGTGCAGTCGAAGAAGGTCTCCAGGACGAGCACGCCGTTGCTGAGCTCGCCCTCCTCCTCGACCTCCCGTTGGTAGGAGAACAGGTCGTTGCGCAGGTGGACGCCGTCGGAGAAGGTCTCCATCAGCACCCTGAGCGGCCTGGACCCGGCCACGGACGGGGGGACTTCGGCGGTCGCGTACTCCACGAGGCCGGCCGACCAGGGGGCGCCGCCCACCTTGCGGCGCATCTCGATGTACTCGACGGGGTTGGCGATCCGCCCCTCGTTGATGTTGGACAGCTCCCACAGGGACTCGTTGAGCAAGTGCTCCGTGGCCACGGCGAAACGGCGGCGCCAGTCCGCCGACATCGACGGCACGGTACGCGTCCACAGGTCGGCGAGGCCCGCCTCGACCGGGTTCTGCGGTTCGGGCATCGGCGTCGAGAGGTCCATCGGCATGAACAGCGGCAGCCGGTCCAGATAGGCCTTGCCGCCGGCGCGGTCCTGGGTGCGCTTGAAGATCTCCAGGAAGTGGTCGTCGAAGAAGAAGACCCACACGTACCAGTCGGTGATCAGCGACAGGGCCGGGCCGTCGCAGTCGGGGTGGGTGTAGGCGCAGAGCAGGCCGTAGTCGTGCGCGTCGAGGTCGGACTGCTCCCAGATCCCGGAGCCCTCCAACATGCCCATGTCGCGCGCCCACTGGGTCGAGTGGGCGCGGGCCTCGTCGACATGTGGATTGAGCCGTGCGGGATACGGCATGTAGAAGTGCGGGAGTTCGAAGGGCTGCTGCGTCATGGCCGGGCCCTACCCGGGGCCCTGCGGGGGCATCCACAGGCCGGGGAATGATCACACCATCGTGTGAATCGGGGGTGAACCCGGGAGTTATGAGCGGCACTTGTGGCGTTCACCTCTACGCGCGCAGACTTCAACAGTTCACGTGTCCGCCGTCTCACCGGAGCCCCGATGAACCACGACCCCAGAACCTTCTCCCGCCGCGCCACGCTCGCCGCACTCGCCGGTGCGGCCCTGGCCGGCACCACCGCGGTCCCCGCGTCGGCGACCGGCCGGCGGACCGTCCGGTTCGCCACGTTCAACGCGTCCTTGAACCGCGGCACCCAGGGCGCGCTGGTCACCGACCTGTCCACGCCGGACAACACCCAGGCGCGCAACGTGGCGGAGACCATCCAGCGCGTCGACCCCGATGTCCTGCTGGTCAACGAGTTCGACTACGACAAGGACGGCACCGCGGCCCGGCTGTTCCTGCGCAACTACCTCGCCGTGGGCCAGAGCGGGGCGCGGCCGATCCGCTTCCCGTACCACTTCACCGGCCCGGTGAACACGGGCGTGGCCTCGGGGGTGGACCTCGACGGGCGCAACGGGGCGGTGACGACGCCCGGTTCGGACGCGTACGGCCAGGACGCCTTCGGCTACGGCTGGTTCCCCGGGCAGTACGGCATGCTCGTGCTCTCCAAGTTCCCGATCGACACGCGCGCGATACGCACCTTCCAGCGCTTCCTGTGGAAGGACATGCCGGACAACGTCATGCCCGAGGGGTACTACAGCGACGCCGCGCGCGATGTCCTGCGGCTCTCCTCCAAGAGCCACTGGGACGTGCCGGTGCGCCTCGGGCACTCCGCGGCGGACACCGTGCACTTCCTGGTGTCGCATCCGACGCCGCCCACCTTCGACGGGCCCGAGGACCGCAACGGCCGACGCAACCACGACGAGATCCGGCTGTGGGCCGACTACATAGGCGGACGCCGGCGCAGCGCGTATCTGTACGACGACAAGGGCGGCCGGGGCGGACTGCGGCCCGGGGCGCGGTTCGTGCTCGCGGGCGACCTGAACGCGGATCCGTACGACGGTGACAGTTACGACCATGCCGTACGGCTGCTCCTCGACCACCCGGCGGTGCGCCTGCCGTCGACGCCGCCGGCGAGTGCCGGGGGTGTCGAGGCGGCGAGGCTCCAGGGCGGGGCGAATGTCTCGCACGTCGGTGATCCGGCGTACGACACGGCCGACTTCGGGGACACCGCGCCCGGGAATCTGCGCGTCGACCACGTCATCCCGTCCAGGGGGCTGATACCGGCGGCGAACGGCGTCTTCTGGCCGACGTCGGACGACCCGCTGTACCGGCTGGTCGGGAACGGCACGACTGTGCCGACGTCGGACCACCGGCTCGTGTGGCAGGACATCCGCCTCACCTGACCGCCTCACCTGAACTGCCCGCGTACCGCCCGCCCCACCTGAGCGCGCAGCGCCACGAACTCCGGCAGGCCCCTGGTGGCGATCTGGTCCCGTTCACCGGGGAGCCGGACCGGCAGGTCCAGGGCGATCTTCGAGGCGGGGCCCGGGGTGAGGACGACGACGCGGTCGCCGACGTAGACGCTCTCGTCGATGTCGTGGGTGACGAACACGATGGTCGTGCCGTCGGTGCGGTGGACCTCCAGGAGGAGGTCCTCCAGGTCCTCGCGGGTCTGGGCGTCCAGGGAGCCGAAGGGTTCGTCCATGAGGAGGAGGGTGGGGCGGCAGACCAGGGCGCGGGCGATGGCGACGCGTTGCTGCATGCCTCCGGAGAGCTGCCAGGGGTGGCGGCGGGCGGTGCCGGAGAGGCCGACGCGGTCGAGGATGCGGTCGGCCTCGGTGCGCCGCTCGGCCCTGCCGAGGCCCCGCCGGCGCAGCGGGAGCGCGACGTTGTCGCGGACCGTGAGCCAGGGCAGGAGGGAGCGGCCGTAGTCCTGGAAGACGACGGCCAGGCGGTCGGGGACGCCCGTGACGGGGGTGTCGTCGATCGTGACGGTGCCCTCGCGCGCGGGGAGCAGGCCGGCGATCGTGCGCAGCAGTGTGGACTTGCCGCAGCCCGACGGGCCGACGACACACAGGAGTTGGCCGTCGGGGACGGTGAGGGTGATGTCGTGCAGGACCTGGTGGTCGCCGTAGTACTGGCCCACCGCCGAGAGGTCGAGCATGTGGTCGGTCACCTGGCCTTCCCGCTGCTGAGCAGCCGTCCCTCGACCGCCAGGAGGGCGGTGTTGAGCAGATACCCGAGGACGCCGAGCAGGACCAGGGCCGCCCATACGGTGAGCAGGTCGGAGCGGGACTGGGCGTCGGTGAGGGTGAAGCCGATGCCGTTCGCGGTGCCCGGCAGCAGTTCGGAGAACACCATGAGGATGAGGGAGAGCGACAGGCTCAGCCGCAGGCCCGCGAAGATGCGGGGCAGCGCGGAGGGCAGTACGAGGAACCACAGGCGTTCGGCACCGTTCAGCCGCAGGACGGCGGCGACGTCGAGGCGCAGCGGGTCGGTGTTGAGCGCCCCCGCCGCCGTGTTGATGAGCACCGGCCAGACGGCACTGAAGGCGATCGACGCGATCTGCATCGGCGTACCGAAGGCGAAGACGACGACGAAGACAGGCACCAGGGCGGGTGGCGGGACGGCCCGCGCGAACTGCAGGACGGGGTTGCACAGCGCGTACGCCCGGCGCGAGCGGCCGATCGCGATGCCGAGCGCGATCCCGGCGACGGCGGCGAGCAGGAAGCCCGCGGTCAGCCTGCCGAGGCTGGGCAGGATGTCGTCCACGGCGGCCGAGGTGAGGAACGCGTGCCGGACGGGCCCGGAGAACCACAGGTCGTGGACATGGCGCGCGATACGGGCCGGGGGCGGGAAGTAGACGCTGCCATGGGCTCGAGCGGCCACCTCCCAGGCACCCACGGCGAGGACGAGAACGAACCAACGGAGGAGAGCGGGGTGCGCCACGACGCGGGCACGGGGCGGGGAGGTATCGGTACGAGGCGGAAAGGCCCCGGTACGAGGCGGGGAGCTCCCGGTACGAGGCGGAGAGCTCGGGGAGATCCCGTCTGACGCGGCTCTCCCGTCCGATACGGCGGCCCCGTCCGACGCGGCACCATCCGACACGGCAGCCCCGCCCGCCCCGGCCTGACCCCCAGAAGCCCCCTCCGCCCCACCCCGGCGTGCGCGATTCCCTCCCGGTCCGCGCCGGCTCCCGCACCCGCCCCCGTCGGACTCCGGCTCCGGCTCCGGCTCCCCGCTCATCTCCGCGCACCTCCCCCGTCGGCCCCCCGATGCTCCGGCGTCCACGGGAACAACCGTCGTTCGCCCCACACCAGTACGCCGTTGACGACCAGCCCCAGCGCCCCCGCCCACACCACCCCCGCGAGCACGTCACGGGTGCCGTCCGTGGCCAGGCCGGCCTGGGCGATGAAGATGCCGAGGCCCTCGCCGAAGCCTGCGAGGAGTTCCGTGGCGACGGCCAGGATGAGGGCGACCGCGGCCGAGATGCGGATGCCGGCGGCGATGAAGGGGGCGGTACCGGGCAGTTCCACGCGCAGCAGGACCGCGAGCCGGCCGAAGCCGAAGGCGCGCAGGGTTTCCTTGGCGAGGGGGTCGGTCTCGCCGAGGCCGTAGACGGTGTTGAAGAGGATGGGCCAGACGCAGGCGTAGGCGATCAGCGCGACCTCGGTGCCGGAGCCGGAGCCGAGCAGCAGGGAGACCAGCGGGATCAGCGCGACGGACGGCAGCGGGCGCAGGAACTCGACGATCGCGCGTACGGCGGAGTCGACGAGCGGCACACTGCCCAGCAGCAGCCCGAGCGGCACGGCGATCACGCAGGCGAGGCCGAGCCCGAGCGCCCAGGCGCGCAGGGTGGCGCCGATTCCGTCGAGGAAGGCCGCGTCGCCCGCCAGCTCGGCGGCGCGGGCGAGGACTTCGGAGGCGGGCGGGAGGTAGCTGCGGCGGACGATTCCGGCCCGGCTCACCGCCTCGCACACACCGAAGGCGAGCAGCACGCCGAGGGCACCGAGGCCGAACTCCCGACGTGCCGCCCTCACGTCCCGCACCGCCGACGCCCTCTCACTTCACCAACAGCGTCGCCGGGTCGATCGGCTTCTTCAACATCCCTTGTTTGCGCATGAGATCGGCGAGCCGGGCGATCTGCTCGCCGTCCATGTCCGGCGGATAGACGGGCAGGTCGATCGACTCGGCCTGCTCCTTGGTCACCTTGGTGTACGTCGGCAGCGCGTCGCGCACGGCAGAGGGGTCCTCGGCGGCGATCTTCACGGCGGCCTTGATGGCCCGCTGGAAGGCGGCCAGCGGTTCGGCGTTCCGGTCGGCGTACCGGCGGGTGGTGATGTATCCGCTGAGCGGGATGGACTCGACGGGCGCGGACGCCCCGTCCACGAGGATCCGCGCGCCCAACTCGTCCTGGATGGCGCTGTCGTAGGGCTCGACGACGTGCACGGCGTCGACCTGGCCCTTCTCCAGGGCCGCGCCCATCTGCGGGAAGGGGATCTGCCGGTAGACGGGGTCGCCGACTCCCTCTTTCTCGAGGATCTCGTTGAAGGTCAGCGACTGCACGTTGTTGAGGACGTTCACGGCGAGCTTCTTGCCCTCGATGTCGGCGAGGCTCTTGATGTCGGAGTCCTTCGGCACCAGGACGTCCATCATGCGCGGCGCGGCCCTGATCGCCTCGGCGACGATGCGGATGTCGAGGGTGCCCTGTTCGTGGGCTTGGAGGTAGGTGACGTAGTTGGCGCTGGCGACCATGTCGATCTGGCCCTTGGCCAGGGCGGGCAGTGCCTGGAGGCTCTGCTGGATCTGCTGGACGCGGACGTCCAGGCCCTCCTTCTCGAACAGGCCACGGTCCTGTGCGATGTAGAGCATGGCGCAGTCGCTCAGCGGCAGCGCGGCCACGGTGATGGTCGTCCCCCCGCCGTCCGAGGACGTCGAGTCGCCGTCGTCGCCGCAGGCCGCGAGCGCCAGCGTGAGAGCGGCAGCGGCGACGGCCGCCCTTCCTCTTCCCGTGCGCCAGGGTCGTAACGCCATGGGCGCATGATGAAGGCCCGCTTGACATGATCACCACACACAAGCAAGCCGAATCGTCAGTCCGCCCCATCATCAGCCCTTGGAGAAAATCGTCAGCCCTTGGAGAAATGCGAGAGGACCTCGTCGGCGACCCAGGCGAGCGCGTCCGGCAGCGCCTCCGTGGCCACCGGCAGCCACAGGGAGCACGCGGTGAGCCCGGCGTCGGCCAGCTGCCCGAGTTCCTCCCGTACGCTCTCCGCGGTCGCGTCCGCACCGCCCAGCGGACGACGCCCGGGCGGGGTGACGGCCGCCGCGAAGCCCGGCGGCAGCAGGAAGTGCCCCGCCGTCAGCTCCAGCGGCGGCATGGCCGGATCCCGCCCCGCCTCCTCCCCGAGTACGGCCAGCCGGTCCCGCACTTCGGTGAGCCCGGCCGCGTCGAGGCCGGAGCCGTGCCAGGCGTCGCCGTACCGCAGCGCGCGGCGCAGCGCCCCGTCACTGTGTCCGCCGACCCACACCCCGGGACCGCCGTCCGCACGCGGCCGCACCCCGAGCCGCGGCTGCCCCTCGCCGCCCCGCCACAGACCCCGTATGACGGCCAGCTGTTCGTCGGCGCGCCGGCCGCGCCCGGCGAACGCCACCCCCGCGGCGGCGAACTCCTCGGCGTCCCAGCCGGTCCCGACCCCCAGCGTGAAGCGGCCGCCCGAGAGGCGGTCGAGGGTGGCGCTCTGGTGCGCGATCACGGCCGGGTTGTAGAGCGGAAGGATCAGGACGCTGGTCACCAGGCCGATCCGGGTGGTCGCCCCGGCCACGGCGGACAACAGGACGAGCGGGTCCGGAGTGACGCCCAGATCCCCGGCCAGCAGGTGGCTGCTCGCGATGACGTGGTCGAAGCCCAGTTCCTCGGCCGTGCGGGCCGTTTCCAGGACGCCGTCGAGCTCGTCCTCTCCCGCGGGCCACAGGCGGTGCGGTGCCACTCCGATACGCATGTACGGCTCCCCTCGTGCGGTGTCACGGGACACAACACCGCGACCGCCGCCCCCGATACCGCATTGTCGAACTTCACCTACGCTCTCAAATCCCCTTCCGTGGACGGGACATGAGACCCTGAAGCCGGGAGAGGGGTTCGGACGTAGCCGTCGAGGTGTGTGCCGACAGGGGGTCCTCGATGTTCGGGGCAGAGTTGTTCACCCAGACCGCTGCCGCCGCCGCGGGCACGATGGTCGCGCTGATGACCACGGACGCGTGGCAGGCGGCCCGGAACCGGATCGCCCGGATCCTGGGGCGTGAGGGTGTGGCGGAGCTGGACCGGGCGCGGGCGGCGCTCGATGCCGCGTCACCGGGCCGGCAGGAGATCATCCTGCGCGAGGAGCGGGAGCGGTGGGACGCCACGCTGCGCACGCTGCTGGCCCGGGATCCGGAGCTGTCCGGCCAACTGACCGCGTTCGTCGAGGAGTTCTCCGGTGTGGCGGACCGGTCGGTCGTCATCTATGCCCAGCAGGCACAGTTCGGGTTTCCCGCGACGGCGCCCGAGTCGCCCACGCCGGGCGCCCTGACCGTCGCCCCGCCGCTGGGCCGTCTCGATCGCCGGGTGCGCGGGCGCGAGCCGCTGCTCGACACACTCAAGTGCCTGGTGGGCAAGGAGACTTCGGGTGTGCGGGTGCTGCACGGCATGGGCGGTGGCGGCAAGACGACGGTCGCGCTGGAGATCGCCGCGTACGCCTCCGTGCTGGGCGTGGACGTGTGGTGGGTGACCGCGTCGAACCCGGCCGCGCTGAGCGCCGGGATGCGCGAGGTGGTGGCCGCGCTGGGCACGCCCGCCGATCTCATCGACCGGGCCTGGTCGGGGCGTTCGAGCGCCACGGACCTGCTGTGGCGGCGGCTGTGCGACCGGGCGGACCCGTGGCTGCTGATCGTGGACAACGCCGACGAGCCCGAACACCTCGCCCCGCACGGACGGTTGGCGGAGGGCACCGGCTGGATCCGGCCCGCCGCCGAACTGCCCGGCCTGGTGCTGATCACCAGCCGGGACAGCAGCCCGGCGACCTGGGGGCCGTGGGCGACCCTGCACCCGGTGGACGCGCTGGACGAGACCGACGCCACCGACGTGCTGTGGGACCTCGCCGGGCCGCGGGCCGGGTCCCGCGAGGACGCCGGACTGCTGGCCCGGCGCCTCGGCGGGCTGCCCCTGGCGCTGCGCATCGCGGGCTCGTACCTGGCGGCGGCGTCCGCGTTCCCGGCCTGGCCGGGCACCAGCGCCGTACGGACGTACGCCGACTACCACGCGGCCCTCGACGAGCGCTTCACCGAACTCCTCGACGAGGACCCGCCCGGCCAGCCCGGCGGCACCAACACCGTTCCGGTGAGCCGCACTTGGGAGCTCTCCCTCGACCTGCTGGAGCGGCGCGACATCTCCCGGGCCCGGCCGTTGATGCGGCTGCTGTGCTGTCTGGGCGACGCGCCGGTGCCCCTGGTCGGGCTGCTGCGCCCGGACCGGCTCGCCGCCTCCCGGCTGCTGCCCGGCGTCACCCCGCAGGAGCTCTACACGGCGCTGACCTCGCTCGCCGACTTCGGCCTGATCGAGCTGCACACCCCACGCGGCGGCGACGAGCACGCGCGCTCCCTGCTGATGCATCCGCTCGTCCGGGACGCCGGCCGCCGACAGCGGGACCTCGCCGAACACCTCCAGGAGTACGGCGCGGTCGTCGCCGACCTGGTCGTCGCGGCCACCGCCGAGCTCAGCGAGGACGACCCGCGCGACTGGCCGCGCTGGCGGCTGCTGCTCCCGCACGTCGACGCGCCGCTCGCCCTGATCGGCGATCCGTACGAGGCCGAGGACGAGCTGGTCTCCAAGGCGCTGCGCGCGGCGGCGGCCGGGGCGCGTCATCTGTTCCGGCGGGGCTGGCTGGACCGGGCCGAGGCGGTCCTCGACGCCTGCGAGCCCATCGTCCTCGCCTGCGGCCCGCGCGACCCGGACGCGCTCGAAGTGCGGTCCGCCGCCGCCCACCTGCTCCAGTTGCGCGGCCGGCTCTCCGCCGCCGAGTCCCTGGTCCGTACGGTCCTGGAGGACACCCGCGCCCTGTTCGGCGACGCGGCGGGCGAGACCGCCGACGCCCGCTACGCGCTCGCCGAACTGCTCGCCGACCGCGGCCGGCCCGCCGAGGCGGAGGCCGAGTACCGCACGGTGTACGCGACGCGGCGCACCCTGCTCGGCGAGCGCGACCCGCAGACCCTCGCGGCCCGCAAGGGCGTGGCCCGCATGGCCCAGCAACGCGGTCTCCTCGCGGAGGCCGAGGAGGAGTACCGCCTGGTCCTCGACGCCTACCGCGAGGCGCTCGGCGACCGCCATCCCGACACCCTGGCCACCCGGCACGACGTGGCCCAGGTGCTGCACGAGCGGGGCATGTTCCGGCAGGCCGAGCAGGAGCTGCGGGAGACCCTGGAGGTGTGCGCCGAGGTCCTCGGCGAGCGCAACCCCGGCACCCTCGCCGTCCGCCACGACCTCGCCGACGTGCTGCGCGACCGCGGCCTGCTGGTCGAGGCGGAGCGCCAGTTCCGTACGGTGCTGGAGCTGCGCGGCGACTCCTACGGCGAGGACCACCCCGACACGGTCGCCTCCCGGCACGGCCTGGCCACCGTGTTGCGCGACCGGGGCTGGCCGGGCGACGCGGAGACCGAGTTCCGGGAGGTGTTCGAGGTCCGCCGCAGGCTGCTCGGCGACATGCACCCGCACACCCTGCTGGTCCGCCACAACCTGGCCGACCTGCTGATGGAGCGCGGCCAACTGGAGGCGGCGGAGGCCGAGTTCCGCGAGGTCTACGCGGCCCGGCGCGAGGTGCTCGGCGAACAGCACCTGCTCACCCTGTCCGTACGGCACGGCGCCGCGCACGTCCTACATCTGCGCGGGCGTACAGACCGGGCCGAGACCGAGTACCGCACGGTCCTCGCCGACTGCATCGACACCCTCGGCCCCCGCCACCCGGGCACCCTCGCGGTCCGCCACAACCTGGCCGACCTGCTGACGGACCGGGGCCGACTGGAGGCGGCGGAGGCCGAGTTCCGCGAGGTGTACGAGGCCCGGCGGACGGTGCTCGGCGAACAGCACCTGCTGACCCTGTCCGTACGGCACGGCGCGGCCCACGTCCTGCATCTGCGCGGGCGCGTCGAGCGGGCGGAGGCGGAGTACCGGACGGTGCTGGCGGACTGCGTGGAGACGCTGGGGCCCCGGCATCCGGGGACGCTGGCGGTACGGCACAACCTGGCCGACCTGCTGTCCGCGAAGGGTGAACTGGCCGCCGCGGAGGCCGAGTTCGGCGAGGTCCGGGAGGCGTGCGAGGAGGTGCTGGGGCTACGGCATCCGCGGACCCGGGCGGCGCAGGAGGCGCTGCACGTGGTGGCTCGCATGCGCGCCGGTGCGCGGGGAATGACGGACGACGGTCCGCCGGCCGTCCCCGGGGCTCACGCGCCCAGCGACCCCGACTCGGCCGCCGCCGGTTCGTAGCCGGGGAAGCGGGCCGGGATCTGCCCGAGGTCCCACAGCGCGAGCGCCTTGTCGTCGTAGAAGTCGTCGGACTCGTCGTCGCCGATCACCCGCAGCGGCTCGGGCAGTCCGAAGGGGGCGAGCCGCAGGTTGATCGGCCGCCACCAGCCGGTGAGGATGTCCGTGTTGGCGGAGGTGCCGAAGAAGGTCGTGGTGAGCAGGTAGCGCGAGCCGCTCTCCCGGAAGCGGGTCAGTGCCTCGACCACGTGCTGGTAGGAGAAGTGCACGAGGGCGTCCCGGCACAGGATGAGGTCGACGCGCGGCACGGGCTGGGCGGTGAAGTCGAGCAGCTGGAAGTCCCGGCCGGGTGAGCGGTGTCGGGCGCGGTTGCTCTCGACGAGTTCCGCGACGACGTCTCCGCCGAGGTAGTCGGCGCCGTGCAGGTCGACGTAGCGCATCCAGTTGAAGTCGCCGCACGGCGCGTCCAGTACCGAGCGGACGCCCAACTCCAGGACCAGTTCGCTTATTTGGCCCATGACCCGCTTCATGCGCTGCAGTTCGGAGCCGGGTCCGGAGCGGGTCTCGTCGGAGCCCCAGCGGTTGGTTCGGTAGATGTCCGTGAACACGTCGTGCAGGTCGGACTCGTCACGCGCGTCCGTGACGTCGACATAGCGCCGCGCGTGCACGTCGTAGACGGGCTCCCCTGGATTTCTGAGGTACCGCGGGGTCAATGACGTCCTCTTTCGCTGCCCGTCGGCGGGACGTAGGGCAGCCCACCGGTACAACTCGGCAGCATAACGCTCTTCACGGCCTGACCTGGATCAGCGCATGGGTCCCGCCGGTACGCCAGCGCTGCCCCTCGGCGGCGACCAGCGCGGCCTCCGTGTCCGCGTCGAGGCCGGTGACCACGTCGGACTTCAGGGTGCGCAGGGCGGCGACCCGGCCGGGGAAGTGAGCGGTGACCTCGGCGAAGGGGGTCGTCGGGGGCCACCTCCGGTCTCCCACCAGGCGGCGGTAGTTGAGGTCGCCCTTCACCACGGTCAGTGTCGCCCCGGCGAGCTCGGTGCGGAGGTCGTCGGGCATGTCCGCGTACGGCAGCGGGGCGCAGGAGAAGGGGTGGGCGCGGACCGTGAGGCGGCCGTCGGCCATGGCGGCCCAGAGGCCGCGCCCGTACTCGGCGGCCCGGCCCGGCGCGTCCGTGAGGCGGCGCAGGGCGTCGACCACGTCGGCGGCCGTGGCGTCGGAAACGTAGTAGGGGTACGGCTTGACGTGTAGGACCGCCCGCTCGATACGGCCGTGGGTCAGGAGGTGGGCGATGAGCAGCAGGTCGGGGATCAGCTCGCGACCGGCGTTGTCGGCGATCAGACACAGCGCGCCCTCGCCCGTGAGCAACGACCAGAAGGTGCCGCTGTCGTCGGCGACCAGGCCCGGGACGGCGGCCCGGCCCTCCGCCTCCGCGTCGGAGAGCCGGAAGCCGAGGTCGGCACGGTTGCCCCACAGCGAGCCGTGCAGCAGGGCGGTTGCCTGTTCGTCCTCGGGCCGGTCGGCGAGGTCGTCGAGGGCCGCCAGTTCCTCGTCGGTCTCCCGGGAGTGGAGCTCGGCGAGCTTGAAGGGACGGAAGGGGTCGATGCCCTGCCAGGCGCCGAAGCCAAAGTATCCGACGGCTTCGAGGAGCCGACGGTAGAAGTAACTCTCGGACCACAGCCACGGCACGTCGAACCAGGAACGGCCGACGTACCCGTCGATGCCCCAGGTCTTCCACCGGTCAAGGTCGTGCGCGTCGGCGGGGAGCGGTTCGACGACACCCTCGGTACAACTCACGAGCAGCTCGTCAAGGCCACGGTGCTGCTCAGGACCGTACGGAAAGGCTTCGCGCACCTGCCGGATGATGGCGGGATGCCGCTCGGCGAGCACACTGCGCGGAAAGGCACCGGGTTCGTTGCCGAGGATCAGGGGCGCGGGCGAGGTGTCGGGCATGTGACTCACGGTATCGCGCAGGTCGGACGGGGCCGTGGTGGGCGGGAGCCGGGGGCGTGTGGGCGCCAGCCGAGGAGCGTGGCGGGCGCAAGCCGAGGAGCGTGGTGGGCGCAAGCCGAGGAGCCTGGCGGCGGGCGAGCCGAGAGCCCCGCGGGCACAAGCCCAAAACCCCGCGGCGGGCAAGCCGAAAGCCCGACGGGCACAAGGCCAAAACCCCGCGACGGGCGAGCCGAGAGCCCGGCGGGCGCACGCCCGAAACCCTGCGGGCGCGAGCCCAAGGCCCGGCACCTGTGGGATTTCCGCCGCCGCCCCCGGTCCTTCACACCGCCCTGATCTCCCGCTCCAACTGCGCGACCAGCGTCAGATAGCGGGCGCGGCGCGGTACCGGAACCAGGCCTCGGATCAGGAGGTGCCACATCTCGGCGAGTCTGCGGGGCTGGCGGGTCACCGGTTCGAGGTGGCGGCTGACGACGCGGGTGCCCACGAAGGAGCAGACGAGGGAGTGGGCGGCGGCGTCGATGTCGGTGTCGGGGTGGAGGTCGGACTCCTTGACGGCGCCGAGGAGTTTGCGGGAGGCGATGTCCAGCCACTCGGTGAAGGGGTGCCGCAGCGGGGCGCGTACCTCCACTCCCCCGGTGGCGAGCCGGAGGCCGGCCCGGGGGATGGGGTCCTCGACGGACAGGTGCGCGATGCCGAAGGTGAGGCGCATCAGGGCTTCGAGGGAGGAGGAGCTACGGGCGTCCATCTCGTGCGCCAGCCCCCGCGAGGCACGCGACTGGAGCTCCATGATCGCGTGGGCCAGGTCGTCCTTCGCCGCGAAGTGGAAGTAGAGGGCGCCCTTGGTGACCTGGGCGTGCTCGACGATGTCGCTCAGGCTGGTCGACTCGTAGCCGTGCCGGTCGAACAGGTCGGCTGCGGCCGTGATGATCGTCGCGCGGGTCTGCTCGGCGCGTAACTGCCTCGGCATCGACGGGACACTCCTGGTGCGGGAAAGAACGGGTCACGCCGTTTGTGTTTCTTGCTCTCCCCCACGATAGCTCACCACGCGGCGGTGCCGACGGCGCATGCGAAGACCGCCGATCCCCCCTGTCTGCCCAGCACTTGTACGGTGCCGTCGCTTTCTTCCGAAACCTCTATCCAGGTGGGTTCGTCCAGTTCGGCGTACCGGTGGAAGGCGATGCGGAACGAAACGGGCAGCCCGGCGCCGGGACTTCGGGCCCATACCGCCTGGCGGGCGGCCTCGAGGAGCAGCATGCCGGGCACATGATCCAGCGGATGGTCGAAGAAAACGGGATGGGCGGTATCTACTCGCAGCTGCCAGCGGTCCGGCCGGTCGGCCGGGGCGAGGACGACGTCCTCGGGCAGCGCACGGCCGACAGCGGCGGGCGGCAGCGGGGACGGGACCGGCACAGGCGACACGGTGGCGGGTGTACGGCCGCCGCGCAGCCGCCGGTAGACGGAGTCGCCGGTGCAGGAGAACGCCACGCGCGCGGTCGCGACGCGGTCGCCGCCGCGCAGGACGTCCGCCGTGTAGCGGGCGGCCACCGGGCGGCGGCCCCGGTACTGGACCTCGGTGAAGGCGACCTCGACGAGCGGTTCGGCCGGCACCGCGCCCACCGCCAAGTGCTGGGGAAAGGTGTCGACTTCGAACTCCTGGAGCACGAAGTGGTGGCCCATCGGCACCTCGTACTCGGTGTGCGCTATCAGTGTTCCGCTCTGCCGCACGGTCTCCACGACGAGCAGCGGTTCGTACGCGGACCGGTCCGCCGACACGTGTAATCCGTGGGTGCGCGGCCACTGCGCCGACACGGAGAATCGGTCGGCCGCGGTCCGGCTCCAGCCGGTGAGGAACGTCTCCGCCACCGCCGCACGGTGTACGAGTTGACAGGGAACGGTCGCCGTCATGGACGGAGTTTCGGCAAGGTGCCGAGGCTGAGGCATGTCTCTCCCTACGGATCCCCCGAAGGCCATGGCGGACAGTGAGATGTCCACTCCGGTGAGCGTTAGAGTACGAGCCGACCGGTTTGTTTTCAATGAGATCAGTCCGCGGCATCCTATGATCGGGGTCACTGCGGCACACGGTCGCCGACTTGTTCAACTCGGCGCAGTGGAGGGGCTCTTATGGCACAACAGGAGCGCGCCATCAGGACGCGCAGAGCGATCCTGGAAGCGGCGGGCGCGGTCTTCGACGAGCACGGCTACACGTCCACGACCATTTCCATGGTCCTGGAGCGGGCCGACGTCACCAAGGGCGCCCTGTATTTTCATTTCCCTTCCAAGGAGTCCCTCGCCCAGGCGGTGCTGAACGAGCAGGTGCCGTTCGGGGCCGTGCCGCCGCAGCCCTGCAAGGTGCAGGAGATCATCGACATGACGTTCGTGGTGGGGCAGCGGCTGCTGAGCAACTCCCTGCTGCGGGGCAGCGTACGACTGGCGGTGGACCAGGAGACGCCCTCCGGGGTGGATCACGGCGAGCCGTTCCGGCAGTGGGCGCACCGGCTGACGGCCCTCCTGGAACAGGCGCGTGTACAGGGCGAGTTGCTGCCGACGGCGAACCCGCGGGAGACGGTGGACCTGCTGGTCGGCTCGTTCACCGGCATCCAGCTGATGTCACGGGCGCTGACCAACCGGGCCGATCTCGGCCACCGGCTGTCCGTGCTGTGGGCGCACATCCTGCCCAGCATCGCGGTGCCGGGACTGCTGATCGCCCTCGACAGCAGGGCCGACCGCGGCGCCCGGGTCCTGGAATCGCTGGAGGTTGCGGCTTCGTGATCCTGCTGACCGGGGCGACCGGCACGGTCGGCCCACACGTGGCCCGGCGGCTGTCCGGCACCGAGCCGGTGCGGCTGCTGACCCGCGACCCGCGGCGCGCCGCCGGCCTCGCGGGCCCGCACACCGAGGTCGTGGGCGGTGACTTCGAGGATCCCGGCAGCCTGCTGCGGGCCGTGACCGGCGTACGGTCCGCCCTGCTCGTCACCGCGGACCCGCTGACGCACGCCCACGACGAGAACTTCCTGACGGCCGCCCGCACCGCGGGAGTCCGTCATGTGGTGAAGCTGACGACCCTGTCGGTGACCGAGCCCGACGCCACCGATCTGGTCACCGAGTGGCAGCGGGAGAACGAGCGGCTGCTCTGTGCCTCGGGCCTCGCGTGGACGCTGCTGCGGCCCCGGGCCTTCATGTCCAACACCCTCGGCTGGGCCCGCTCGGTGCGGGAGGCGGGCGTGGTGCGTGCCCTGCACGGCGACACGGAAGTCGCGGCGGTGGATCCGCGGGACATCGCGGACGTGGCGGCGCGGGCACTGACGGACACCGAGGGACACGCGGGCCGGACGTACCCGCTCACCGGACCCGAGGCCGTGAGTCCCGTACGGCAGACGGAGATCCTCGCGGAGCTGCTCGAACGGCCCCTGGTGTTCGCCGAACTGACGGTGAATCAGGCACGCGGGCGGTTGCTGGAGCGCTACTCCGCCGAGGTGGCCCATGCGCTGGTGGAGAGTTCCGCGCGCGGGCGGGAGGGGACGAAGGCGCAGGTGGAACCGACGGTCGCCGAGGTGCTCGGCCGGCCGGCCCGCGCCTACCGGGACTGGGCGGCCGACCACCTGACCGCGTTCCGCGCATGATGCGCATCATGCGCACGGTGTATACGACGGACGACGGACGGCGGGCCGGCCGGTGCACCATCCGCACCGGCCGGCCCGCCCGCCTGTCACACCCGACTGCTCAGAAGGTGAGCTTCCAGCCGTTGATGGTGCCCGTGTCCTGCGCGGCCGTGTCCTGGACGCGCAGCTTCCAGGTGCCGTTGGCCGTCTCGGAGGACGCGTTCACCGTGTAGGTGGTGTTGACGTTGTCCGCGGAGTCCGAGGAGCTCGCGGCCTTCAGGCGGTAGGCCGTACCGTCCGGGGCGATCAGGTCGAGGACCAGGTCACCGCGGTAGGTGTGGGTGATGTCGACAGCGACCGGGAGGGCCGAGGGCGCGCTGCCGGTGCGGCCGCTGACCGCGATGGAGGACTCGACCGCCGAGCCGTTGTCCGGGATGGAGACGGCGGTGGTGCTGGAGAAGGTCGTCCCCGTGCTCGTACCGCCGCTGACGGCAGCCACGGTCTTGGCCGCGTCCGCGAGACCCGCGCCGCAGCCGCCCGAGCAGGCGCCCGGCAGGGCACGGGCGTTGTTCTTGATGGCCGTCTCGATCTGTGCCGGGGTCAGCGAGGAGTTCGCCGACTTCAGCAGCGCGACCAGGCCCGCGATGTGCGGGGTGGCCATGCTGGTGCCCTGGTAGTAGGCGTACGACTCCGTGGACGGCGTGCTCGCACCCGAGTTGAGGGTGGACAGGATGCCGTTGGCGGTGCCGGTGCTGGTCTGGCCGCCGGGCGCGGAGATGTCCACGAGGGAGCCGTAGTTGGAGTAGGAGGCCTTGGCTCCGGTGCGGTTGGTCGCGGCGACCGAGATGATGTTGGCGCAGTTGCCGGGCGAGTGGCTCGACACGTTCTCGTTGTCGTTGCCCGCGGCGACGGCGATGGTCGTACCGCGGTTCACGGCGGCGTTGATGGCGCTCTGGGTCGCGGAGGTGCACGCCCCGTCGCCGCCCAGGCTCATGTTGATGACCTTGGCGACGTTGGTGTTGGCGGGCACGCCGGAGACGGTTCCGCCGGACGCCCAGGTGATGGCGTCGATGATGTCGGAGTCGTAGCCGCCGCACTTGCCGAGCACGCGCACCGGGGAGATCTTCGCGCCGTACGCGATGCCCGCGACGCCCTTGCTGTTGTTCGTGACGGCGGCGATGGTGCCGGCGACATGCGTGCCGTGCCAGGAGGAGCTGCTGGCCGGGATGCCGGAACCGCACTCGTTGGCCGCGTAGTAGTCGCCCGGGTCGGCCGGGTTGCTGTCGCGGCCGTTGCCGTCCACCGAGACGGCGGTGTCGGCGATGAAGTCGTAGCCGGCGACGATGTTCGCGGCGAGGTCGGTGTGGGCGACGTAGCCGGTGTCGATGACGGCGACGGTGACGCCGGTGCCGGTCGAGGTCGTCCAGGCGCCCGGCACGTTCATGCCGGCCGTGGACTCGAACAGGTCCCACTGCTTGGCGTACTCGGTGTCGTTCGGGTCGGCCTTCGCGGTGTTCAGGCGGTCCGGTACGACGTAGGCGACCTGCGGGTCGGCCTTGAACTCGGCGACGACGTCGGCGACATCGGCCCCGGAGAGGTCGGCGCCCAGGTCGACCAGGGCGGCACCGGTGCCGAGGCGGCGCTGGAAGTCCAGGTCCTCGCCGGCCTCCTTGCCCTTGGCCACGGCGTCCGCCTCGGCGGCCGGGTTCGACTTGGCCTCCGCGGCGCCGGACTTGTAGCCGACGATGAGGCGCTCGGCCGGGGTGCCGGGGGCGGCCTCGGTCAGCGCGGCCGGGACGGCGGGCACCTGGGAGGCGGGCTCCTGGGCCACGGCGACCGTGGTGGTGGCGGCCGTCAGCAGGGCGGCGGAGACCGCGGCGGCGGATATCAGCTTCCGTCTGGAGGAGAGGGAGGTTCGCAAGGGCTTGCCTTTCGTGGCCGTGCTCCGGGCAGCGCGGAGCGGCGGTCGAATCGCTTCGGCGATGAAGCGGCGGGGGGTGAAGCCGGGCGGGATGAAGCCGGGTGGGGGGATGCGAAGGGAGGCGCGCAGGGGCCGGCCTGGCGCGGGGGCCGGCCCGTCCGGGGTTACCTGTGGGTCGGCAGTGGTCGAACGATAGGCAAAGGGACGGTCATCGGGATACAGGGGAAACCCTTGATCCGGCCGAGATCCCACCCTCGGCACCGGACGGTTGACCGGGAACGGTCTGTTTTGCGCAGGTTGGCGACGCCGTGAACGCGCCGGGCCGCTTTCCCGTAATAGACGGGAGCACACCGTTCACCGCACGCGCGCAGGTCGTTCCCGTCCGCCCGAGGAGACGTTCCGGATGCCCCGGACCACCGCACACCGCACCGCCGCCCTGGCGGCCTCCGTCACGAGCTCCCTACTGCTGGGCATGTGGGCGGCGGCGCCCGCACAGGCGCACGGCGCGCCGACGGATCCGGTCAGCCGGGTCTTCGCCTGCTCCCCCGACGGCGGCAGCCCGTCCGGGTCGGCGGCCTGCCGGGCGGCCATCGCCGCCAACGGGGCGCCCTTCACGGCATGGGACAACCTGCGTGTCGCGAACGTGAACGGCCGGGACCGGCAGACGATCCCCGACGGGGAACTGTGCAGCGGCGGCCTGCCCGCCTACCGGGGACTCGACCTCGCCCGCTCCGACTGGCCGTCGACCCGGCTGACCCCGGGCGGGACGCTGACCATGCGGTACGTCTCGACGATCCCGCACACCGGCACGTTCCGGCTCTATCTGACGAAGCCGGGCTACGACCCGACGAAGCCGTTGGCCTGGGACGACCTGCCGGAGCGGCCGTTCGCGGAGGTGACGGACCCGGCGCTGACGGACGGCGCGTACCGGATCAGGGCGAAGCTGCCCGCCGACCGGACGGGACGGCAGGTGCTGTACACGGTGTGGCAGAACAGCAGCACGCCGGACACCTACTACTCGTGCTCGGACGTCGTCTTCCCGGCGGCGAAGAGCGCGGAGCCGGCCGGGGCGGGATCCGCGTCGGCCACGGCGGACGGCGAGCAGGCGCGTACGAGCGCGAGTCCCTCGGCCTCCCCGGCTCCCGTCAAGAAGAGCACCGCGCAGGCCAGTCCGTCCGCCACGGCGAGCAGTCCGGCCGGCACCGACGCCAAGGCCGGCGCCGCCCCCGACAGCACACCGGTGGCCGCCACCGGGGGCTCCGGCTCGGGCCCGTCCGCGCCGATGCTGGCGGGCGGCGCCGCCGCGGTGCTGGTACTCACCGGGGGCGCCGCCGTGGCGGTGCGGCTGCGTCGACGCTGAACGCCGCTTGAACTCCTTTACCGGATCGGTCAGTTGACGAATACCGGGGCGTCCCCGGCGGTCACCGGGGCGTACTTCGCGGTGAAGTAGCCGTTGGCGAAGCAGAGCGAGGAGCCGGACGTCCTCGTGAACTCCTGGCCGGTGAAGTTGATGCTGTTGTCGGCGTTGTCGGCCGTGCCGACCAGGCTGGGTGCCTGGTAGACGCAGTTGATGCTGCCCAGCAGGGTGCGCAGCACGACCGTGGTCTGGATGACGGACCCACTGGCCGGAGTGACCGTGACGGTTCCGTCGGAGGTCACGGTCGTGGTGTACGGCAGGTTGTTGACCGTGATGCTGGTGACGCCGAGCACGCCGACGACGTTGGCGGTGCAGCCGCCGAAGGTGTGCGCGTCGAGCGACTCGGTGGCGGCGCCGGGCGCGGCCGGGTTGTCGGTGACGGTGGCGGTGAACTGCGAGGACGCGCAGGAGATGCCGCTGGTGCCGGTCGCGCTGGAGTAGAGGGTGGCGGTGGTGCCGGTGGCCAGCGGCGCGGTGAGGACGTCGCCGACCGCGACGGCGGTGCCGCCGAGACCGCCGGTGGTGAGGACCGTGCCGTCGGCGGCCGACGCGGGCGAGACCGCGGGGAGGATGAGGGCGGCGACGGCGGCGGTGAGGGTGAGGAGGGATCGCGTACGCATGCGGGTGCCTCTTTCCGAGGGGGTGGGGGGCGGATTTCTCCGCGACCGGCACGGCCCAAGGGGGAAGGGGGCCGTGCCGGTGCTCTGGGGGGCGCGCGCTCGGCGCCCTCGGGCAACGACATGCCCGTACTGGACGGAACGTCCGGGAAGCGGCTGGATCCGGCGCCACGGATCTGGGAGAGCCAGGGAGAGTTCTAGACCTGCGGGTCAGTCAACGTCAAGGTCAACGTCAAGGTTTTGTACGGGAGTTGATGCCGCCGGACACAGGTGGCACACAATCAACACTCTTTTCCCGCAACACGCTTGACCCCCGAATGTAACCGCCGGTAACTTCCTCGACGGCTACTGACGCGTAACCGAGAAAGCCCTTGCAGTCACCGGGAGTTGCGAGGAGCGGTGCGCCCAGTTCCGCTGTCCGCGCCAGGACACCGTGTGCCACTGAACCCCCATCGCATTGACTATGCCCACGGGAGCAGACCATGGCCTCGTCCTCACCAGCAGTCCCCGAAGATTCCGAACTCCCCGCCAGACGCGGGCGGGTGAGGGCTCGCCGCGCCGCCGTCATGGCCGTGCCGGCCACCCTGGTCGCCGCGGGGCTCGCCATCCTGACGGCGGAGGGGGCGCTGGGTGTGCAGTTCGCCATCTCCGGCATGCCGTTCACCGTCACCGCCACCGAGCTCAACGGCACCGGCTTCGAGCAGTTCGGCGGCCTCGACCAGATGGCGCCGGGCAGCCCCAACGAGGGCGACACCGGCGGGCAGGTGCTGGTCATCACCTCCGCGATCAAGAGCGCGACACTCACCAAGCTGTGCCAGAGCGTCGACCTGGGCGGCACCAACCTGCTGCTCACCGCGGGCGGCGGGAAGGACAAGGTCGAGGCGACCGACCTGACCACCGACTCGACCGAGCTGTCCGGCGACGCCGCCTTCGACAACATCGAGATCGGCAACGACGCCAGCACCCTCACCAAGGCCGGTGTGAAGGGCCCGATCGGCGTGTTCAGCCAGCAGGCCGACACCGTGCGCATCGCCAATCTGCGACAAACCAACTACGCCACCACGGCGGGAGTGTTCAAGCTGCCGGGCCTGAAGCTCGGCTTCAGCAGCAAGGGCTGCTGATGTCCGAGGGGCCCCGTCAGGGCATGCGGCCCGCCTTCCGGCGCTGGCGGGCCGCCCGTCCCTTCTGGGGCGGGCTGCTGCTCGCCCTGGGCGGTGCGGAGATCCTGCTCACCGAGAAGGCGTCGCTGAAGGTCATGCTGCACACCGGCGCGCAGGGCCTGGCCGGCTATCTCCTGCCGACCCTGATGCTGGTGCTCGGTCTGCTGATCCTCTTCAACCCCGCGCAGCGGCTGTTCTACTCGATCACCGGCGTCCTGCTGTCCTTGGGCACCTGGGTCACCTCCAACCTGGGCGGCTTCTTCATCGGCCTCCTGCTGGGAGTCGCCGGCAGCTGCCTGGCCTTCGGCTGGCTTCCCGACCAGGAGCCGCGGCGGAGCCGGCGGCAGCGGCGCAGGGAGGCGCGCGAGGCGAAGGCGGTCCTGGAGCAAGCTGCCTAGATTAGACGTGAGTTGAGGATGGGAAGGGAGGTGCATGGAGCCAGACATCGACACCGGGAGCGCGCACTCCGCGCGGATCTACGACTACATCATCGGCGGCAAGGACCACTACCCGGCGGACCGCGAGGCGGGCGACGCCATGTGCCGGGAGTGGCCCGCGCTGCCGGTGCACATGCGGGCCAACCGCGACTTCATGAACCGCGCGGTGCGGCATCTCGCCGAGGAGGCGGGGATACGCCAGTTCCTCGACGTCGGCACCGGCATCCCGACCTCCCCCAACATCCACGAGATCGCCCAGTCGGCGTCCCCGGCCGCCCGGGTCGTCTACGTCGACAACGACCCCCTCGTCCTCGCCCTCTCCCAGGGCCTGCTGAACGGCACGCCGGAGGGGAGGACGGCGTACATCGAGGCGGACATGCGGGATCCGGCGAGCATCCTGGACGCCCCCGAACTGCGCGCGACCCTCGACCTGACGCAGCCGGTGGCCCTGACCGTCATCGCGATCGTCCACTTCATGATGGACGAGGACGACGCCGTGGGGATCGTCCGCCGTCTCCTCGACCCGCTGCCCTCCGGCAGCTACCTGGCGATGTCCATCGGCACCGCCGAGTTCGCACCGGACGAGGTGGCCCGGGTCGCCCGCGAGTACGCGGCGCGGGGCATGCCGATGCGGCTGCGTACCCTCGCCGAGGCCGAGGAGTTCTTCGCGGGGCTGGAACTCGTCGAGCCGGGGATCGTCCAGGTCCACAAGTGGCATCCGGACGGCACGGGCACCGAGGTGATCCGGGACGCGGTCATCGCGATGTACGGGGTGGTGGCGCGCAAGCCGTGACGCGGTCGGGGCGCCGCCCGGGACGACGGGCGGCGCCCCGTTCCGCAACCCCGCTGACCCCGCTCCCGGCCTTCCCGCGGGCAGCGGACCATCACAATGCGGCACCGAGAGCTCACTGCGAGCGGCCGATCACTTGACTACCGGCGGTCACACACGGTTGGCTCCAGGCCAGTGAAAGTACAACCGGTCGGCGCACAGCCGCGGTCCGGCCTCGCTTTCACGTTCCACTTGCTCGGCCGCACAGCGAGGTGCCCCCTCCATGAACATTCCTCCCCCACCTCAGGTTTCCTCCGGATCCGTTCGTGGGGCCGCCGTGGTCGCCGCGCTCTGTCTGCTCCTCGCCGGCTGTACCGGTTCCGGGGGTGCCCGGCTCGACTCGGGCGCCGACGCGGCGGGCACGGCGGATTCCGGCGGGCTCAAGGTCGCACTGATCACCCACGGCGGCAAGGGGGACGACTTCTGGCAGCTGGTGCAGAAGGGCGCCCGGGCCGCGGCCGCCAAGGACGGCATCGAGCTGACGTACGCGAACGACTCCGACCCGGCCGGCCAGGCGGAACTGGTGCGGGACGCGATCCGCGACAAGGTCGACGGCATCGCCGTGACCCTGGCCAAGCCGCAGGCGATGAAGGGTCCGGTCGCCGAGGCGAAGGCGGCGGGGATCCCCGTGGTCGGTCTCAACTCCGGTATCGACGACTGGCGTTCGGCCGGTCTCCTGCAGTACTTCGGACAGGACGAGAGCCTCGCGGGCCGGGCCGTCGGGGACAAGCTGGACGGCCTCAAGGCCCGGCACGCCCTGTGCGTCATCCACGAGCGGGGCAACGTCGCCCTGGAGGCGCGTTGCGCCGGTGTGAAGAAGGCGTTCGACGGCGAGACCGAGATGCTCTACGTCGAGGGCACCGACCCGGACGCGGTGGACGCCGTCGTCACGGCCAGTCTGCGACAGGACCCCAGCATCGACGAAGTCGTCACGCTGGGCGCGCAGTTCGCGCGGGCCGCGGTCACGTCGGTGAAGGCGGCGGGCAGCCGGGCCCGGGTCGCCACCTTCGACCTCGACAAGGACCTGGTCAAGGCCGTGCGCAGCGGCGATGTGCAGTTCGCGGTGGACCAGCAGCCGTATCTGCAGGGTTATCTCGCCGTGGACTCCCTCTGGCTGTACAGGACGAACGGCAATGTGAGCGGCGGCGGCGTGGCGCCCGTGCTGACCGGTCCCGCGTTCGTCACCAAGACGAATGTCGCCTCGGTCGAGCGGTTCGCCGCGGCCGGAACCCGCTGACCGGCCGCCCGCAGGCCCCGCCCCCTCCCCCGTTTTCCGCCGATCGCCCAAGGACGGCCATGTCTCGACGGACAGGTGCCCGGCGCCGCCGCCTCGGATCCATACGTCTCTCCCTCATCCTCCTGGCGCTGGTCCCGAGCGTCACTCTCGCCGCCGTGTGGGCTCTGACGACGACGCAGATGTTCTCCGAGGGCCTCGGGCTGCGTTCGCAGACGGAGCTGAGCAGGTCGACCGGCGCCATGGGCACCGACGCCACGCTCGCGCTGCAACAGGAACGCGGTCTGTCGGCCGCCTGGCTGGCCTCACAGCCCGGCGCCCGGGCCGCCCTGGACCGGGCGCGCAAGGAGACGGACGCGGCGGTCACCCAGCTCGTCGGCCACTCGGACCAGCTCCGGCGGGCCCCCGCCCGCATCGCGGACCGGCTGTACTCGGTCGTCGGGTCGGTCGGCAGCCTGGAGTACTACCGGAGTCAGATCGACGACCCCCGCGACATCACCGCCGAGCAGGCGCTGGACCAGTACACCTCGATCATCGACGACCAGATCCACGCCTTCCAGGAGCTCTCCCAGGTCGACGACGGCGACCTCACCTCGCAGGCCGGCCCGCTGGTCGCGCTGGAGCACGCGGCGGAGCTGGTCTCCCAGGAGGACGCGCTGCTCACCCTGGCCTGGCCGGACGGGTACGTCGACGAGAAGACATGGACCGAGTTCGCCCGGATGGTGAGCACCCGCCGCTGGGTCGTCGAGGACGAGATCCTCCCCTCCCTGCGCGGCAACACGAAGACCCAGACCGAACGGATCCTGCAGAGCGCCGAGTGGCAGACCCTGCAGACCGTCGAGGACAAGGTGCTCGCGGCCCGGCCGGCCGGCGACGCCCGCAGGGTCGACCTGCCCGTCGCCGCGCAGAAGCAGTGGACCACCGCCCTGCAGAAGGTCTCCGACCGGTACGGCGTCCTGATCCGGCAGCAGACCTCCGGACTGCTCACCCGCAGCGCCGACAAGGCCGACGGCCTGCTGCTGACGGCGGCCTCCCTGAGCGCGGGCGGACTGGTCGCCCTGCTGCTGTGCGCCGGCATGTCCTGGCGGATCACCCGTTCCCTGTCCCGGCGGCTGCGCGGCCTGAGGCAGGCAACGCTCGGCCTGGCCGAGGAACGGCTGCCCGACGTGGTCCGGCGGCTGGAGCGGGGCGAGACCGTCGACGTGGACCTGGCGGCGCCCCCGCTGGACTACGGCTCGGACGAACTCGGGCAGGTGGCCCAGGCGTTCAACACCGCGCAGCGCACCGCCGTGGTGACCGCCGTCGAACTCGCCGACACCCGGCGCGGCTTCCAGAAGGTGATCCTGGGCATCGCCCGGCAGAGCCAGAACCTGGTCAACCTCCAGCTCAGCCAGCTGGACGCGCTGGAACGCGAGCACCAGGACCCCGACGTCCTCAAGGGGCTGTACGAACTGGACTCCACGGCCAGCCAGTTGCGCCGCTACGAGGAGAACCTCGTCATCATCAGCGGCGAGCAGCCGCGGCGCAGCTGGACCGAACCGGTGGCGCTGGCCGACATCCTGCGCAGCGCGGTCGGCGAGGTCGCCGAGTACCGGCGGGTGGAGGTGCACACCGACGAGGAGGTGTGCCTCGCCCCGCCCGCGGTGGCGGACGTGATCCATCTGCTGGCCGAGCTCATCGACAACGCCACCGTGTACTCGCCCGCGCCCAGCCCCGTCGGGGTGCGGGCCGCGATGGTGGCGAAGGGTCTGGCCGTCGAGGTCGAGGACCGGGGCCTGGGCATGTCCGAGGACGACTACGCCTTGCTCAACGCCCAGTTGGCCGGGCCGTCGAAGTTCGACGTGGTGGCGCTGGCGGACGACCTGAGGCTTGGCATGTTCGTGATCTCCCGGCTCGCCCACCGGCACGGCATCACCGTCACCCTGCGCCCCTCGCCGTACGGCGGGACGACGGCGATCGTGCTGATCCCGCACGACATCGTGGTGCGGGAGCCGGCCGACGCGGGTAAGGACGGAGCGACGGACGCGAAGGACGTACGGAATGTGCCGGACGTGCCGGACTCCGAGCTGGTGAAGGCCGGGCCGCCTTCCCGCACGGCCCGGCCCCTGTCCGCCGCACGGACCGCCCCCGCCGCGGCCGGCGCCGCCCGGTCCGACGGACTCGCCCCGCTGCCCCGCCGGGTGCCGCAGACCAGCCTGGTCGACGAACTCCGCGAGGAGGCCGCGCCCGCCGTGGAGGACGACCTCGACGACTTCACCGCGGAACGCGCCGCCTCCTCGCTCGCCGGATTCCAGCGCGGAACGTTCCGGGCGCGGGATGAGGACGAGAACGACGGCGAGGACGAGGACGACGGCGAGGGCGAGGGCGAGGGCGAGAACGAGGACAAGGACAAGGACGAGGACGAGGACGAGGACGAGCAGACGCCACCATCACCGGCCGGCACCCCGGCCCCGCACACCGACCGCTCATGAAGGACATCGCCATGACACGCCCCACCCCCGCCACGGACACCCAGCTCGACCAGTTGCTCACCGGACTCGTGGACCGGGTCGCCGACGTGAACCACGCCGTGGTGCTCTCCGAGGACGGCCTGGTCGTCAGCAGGTCCACCGGGTTCGTGCGCGACGACGCCGAACGGCTGGCGGCGACCGCGTCCGGGCTGATGAGCCTCAGCAAGGGCGTCAGTATGGACTTCCGGGGCGGCCCGGTGCGCCAGGCGCTCATCGAGATGGCCAACAGCTACCTGATCCTCACCTCCGCCGGACCCGGCGCGCACCTCGTCGTGCTGACGGGACCGAAAGCGGACGTCGGTGTGGTGGCGTACCAGATGAACCTGCTGGTGAAGAAGATCGGCGAGCACCTGAGCGCGGCGCCGCGGGCGCATGTGGGCCCAACGACCGCCACCGGCGAGTGAGGTGAGCGGAAGCGACGCGGCGGGACGGCTGGTACGGCCCTTCGCCCTGACCGGCGGACGGACCCGGCCCAGCCGCGCCGACTTCACCCTCATCACGACGGTGACCGCGGTGGACCCGCCGCCGGAGCGGGCTCCCCGGCCGCAGCCCGAGCAGGCGCGGATCCTGCGCCGGTGCGCGCGGCCGCTCGCGGTGGCGGAGCTGGCCGCGCGGCTGGACCTCCCGGTGAGCGTGGTCGTCATCATGCTCTGCGATCTGCTGGAGGCCGGCCTGATCACCGCCCGTCCGCCGCACCCCGTCGCCCGCACCCCGGAACTGGACCTGGACCTGCTGCAGAAAGTGAGGGACGGCCTTGGCCGGCTCTGATCCCGCCGCCCGGGCGGCACCCGCGGCGTCCGAGGCGCCCGTCGCGCCCGACACCGTCAAGATACTGATCGCCGGAGGGTTCGGGGTCGGCAAGACCACGATGGTCGGTTCGGTCAGCGAGATCGCCCCGCTGCGCACCGAGGAACGGCTCACCGAGGCGGGCCTGGGCGTCGACGACCTCGCCGGCATCGAGGAGAAGGCGGCCACGACCGTGGCCCTGGACTTCGGCCGGATCACCATCAGCGACCGGCTGGTGCTGTATCTGTTCGGCACCCCGGGGCAGCAGCGGTTCTGGTTCATGTGGAACGACCTGGCCGTCGGCGCGCTGGGCGCGGTGGTGCTGATCGACGTACGCAGACCCGAATCGAGCTTCGCCGCGGTCGACTTCTTCGAGCGCCGGGGCATCCCGTTCGTCGTCGGCGTCAACGGCTTCCACGGGCGGCACCCGTACCCGCCCGAGGAGATCCGGGAGTCCCTGGCACTGCCGGACCACGTCCCGGTACTGCTGTGCGACGCACGCGAGCGCGGATCGAGCCGAGACGTACTGATCGCCCTGCTGGACCGCCTGATAGCCGAAGCCGAAGGCGGCTCCCAGCTCACTCGTCCAGGCCGGTGAGCGCCCTGTTCCAGGGGCGATGAGCCGGGCGGTCGCCCGTACCCACCCCAACAGACACGGGAGTCCCCGGCGTCGCCGGACCAGGTCCCGGTACTGCTGTGCGACGCGCGCGAACGCGGGTCGAGCCGGGACCTGCTGATCGCCGAGCCGAAGGCGGCTCCGAACTCACTCGTCCGGGCCGGTGAGCGGCTTGTTCGAGGGGGCGATGAGGCGGGCCGTGAGGTCCGGGTCGGGCATCTCCGGGTCGAAGGGGAACAGGGGGCGGGGGATACGGCGGTGGCCGAGGCGGGTCAGCTCCTGGTCGACGCCGCCCGGGGTGAGCGCCATCTTCCAGTCGGCGGCCATGGCGAACAGCTCGGGCTCCAGATAGCCGATCTTCACGATCACGACGTCGGCGGCCCTCGGATCCAACTCCAGGTCGGTGAAGTCGTGTTCGTGGTGGTACGGCTTCCTCAGCCGGGTCAGGATCACGTGCACGCCGCCCACCCGCAGCACGACCTCGGTCTCCGCGTCCTGGTCGCCGTGCCGGACGGCGTGGACCTCGCCGGTGAGGGTGAGCGGGCCGGCGTGCCGGTCGTCGACCTCCGCGCCGGCGGTGACCGTGACGGTCGCGCCGACGCCGGCCGAGACCGCCGTGTCGACGGCGCGCGGTCCGGGCAGGGAGGCGTAGATGACCGTGGGGCCGGACGGGTCCTTGAACTCCGGGCGTTCCAGGACCTGGCGGAGGCCCCAGGTGACGTCCCCGGCGCCGCCCGCCGTCGGATTGTCGCCGGTGTCGCTGACGAAGTAGGGGCGGGCGGTGGAGGCGAGGGCGGCGTCCAGGCACTCGTCCAGGGTGGCCGTCGGCGCGACGAAGTCGAAGGTGTGGCGGGCCTTCCAGAAGCCGCCGGCCAGCCGCTCCGCGCCGGCGGCGACGGCGTTCGGCGAGGGGCCCGTGACGACCACCGCGGCCCGGTTGCGCGGCTCGTCCGCCCATGCGTAGCCGACCCAGATCGCCGCGTCCGTCACGCCGTCCGCCGCCGCCACCTCGTCCACGGCCGCGTACACGCTCTTCGCGGGCTCGATCCGGGTCGAGGTCTGTTCTCCCGCCAGCAGCACCGGCACCGGGATCCAGGCCTTGGCGGGCCGGGGCGCGCCGCTCGTGAGGAGGTCGACGAGGTTGCGGGCCGCACGCTCCTTGGTCTCCATGGCGTCCTCGTGCGGGGCCGTGCGGTAGCACGTGATCAGATCGCTCTGGTGGACGAGTTCACGGGAGACGTTGCCGTGCAGGTCCATGGAGGTCGACACGAGGACGCGCGGGCCGACGACTTCCCGGATGCGGTGCAGGAGCTGGGCCTCGGCGTCGTCCAGTCCCTCCACCGTCATCGCGCCGTGGATGTCGTACCAGAGGCCGTCGACGGGACCCAGGTCGCTGAGGCTGTTGAGGAGCTCGGCGGCCAGTTCGGCGTACGCGGTGCTCGTCACCGTACCGCCGGGCAGGGCCTTGCCGACCAGGGCGCCGCGCCAGTCCGCGGCGGCGCGCAGGGGCTGCCCGGGGGCGAGGAAGGGGTACCGCGTCAGGACGTCCGCGCCGCGCCGGGGGTGGAAGGCGGCGGCATCGGTGCGTGCGGGCGAGAAGGTCGAGGACTCGATGCCGAGTCCGGCGACGGCGATGACGGGGCGGGATTCCGGCACGGGTGCTCCAGACGTCGGTGGAAGGTCAAGGGTGACGGTCTCCGGCCCGGGTGTGGTTGCCGGGAGATGAGGAGTGGTTGCCACCAGGTGAAAGGTGGGCGGTGCCGGCCGGGGAGAGGTGCGCGCCGGTGACCGCCTCCAGCGCCTGCGCCAGCGCCCGCTGCAGCGCGAACTGCCCCGCGCCGACCAGCCCGGCGTCGGCGCCGAGGCTGGCCCGCTCGATGACCAGGTGCTCGGTGACGAGGGGATGGCAGCCCTCGTAGAGCTGGCTGCGCACGGCGGCGACGAAGGGCTCCAGGGTGGAGAGGATGCCGCCGAGGTACACGGCGTCGGGATTGAAGAACTGGACGTTCGCGGCGAGCACCATGCCGAGGTAGCGGCCGGCCTGGCGGACCGCGCGGGTCGCCTCGGGGTCGGCGTCGCGGGAGAGCCGTACGACGTCCTCGGTGGACGTCACGTCGAGGCCGCGCTCGCGCAGGATGCGTACCAGGGCGGCACCGGAGGCGACGGTCTCCAGGCAGCCGGTGTTGCCGCAGGAGCAGGGCGTGTCCTGGGCGGCCTCGACCCGGACGTGGGTGATCTCGCCGGCGGCGCCGGAGCCGCCCCGGTAGAGGCGGCCGTCGGCGATGACGCCGGCACCGATCGCCGTGCCGGACTTCACCATGATCGACTGGCGGCGCTCGGCGGGCTGCACGGTGTGCTCGCCGACGGCCATGCAGTTGGCGTCGTTCTCGACGGCCGCCGGGACACCGAAGCGGTCCTCCAGCCAGTCCCGTACGGGGAAGCGGTTCCAGCCGGGCATCCGGGACGGCAGGGTGACCACGCCGGAGTCGACGTCCACCGGTCCCGGCAGGGAGAGGCCGACGCCGCGCAGCAGGCCCCGGCCGTGCCGGTCGGCGAGGCCTTCGAGGGTGTCGGTCAGTCCGGGCAGCGCCGCCTCGGGCCCGTCGGCCGTCGCGAACGGCACGGTGGAGACGTCGGTGAGGCCGCCGCCGGGGTGGACGACGCCCACGTGGGCGTGCATACCGCCGAGTTCGGCCGCCACGGCGTATCCGTCGCTGCCGCCGAGCCGCAGTACCTTGCGCGGGCGTCCGCCGGTCGAGGACAGCGTGCCCACCTCGGCGACCAGGCCGTGGGTCATCAACTGGCCCACCGCGAAGGAGACCGTCGACGGTGCGGCGCCGAGCAGCGCGGCGAGTTCGGTGCGCGTGGTCGCCTGCCCGGAGGCGAGGAGTTCGAGGACGCGCTCGGTCAGTGAGGAGGCCCCCACCACGCCTTTTCGGCGCGGCGCGCTTTTTTCAGTCATGGACGAAGTTACTCCCGTCATCGGCCACCGAGGGCCGAGCGTAGGACAGTTCGCGCCCCTCCCGGGTTTTTCCAGAACAGCAGAAACAGGCTTTTTACAGCGGCACGTCTGTTTCTTCCAACACAGGGGCCGTTCACTGGCTGCACCCCGCTTCTGGTCCCTGAGGAGAGTCATGTCCCCTGCTCGCACGAGGCTCGTCGCCGGTGCCGCCGCCCTGATGGCGGGCACACTGCTGCTCGCCGGCTGCTCCGGGACGAGCGACGCGTCGTCCGCGTCGAAGGACTCCATCAACTACGCGCTGCCCGCGAACTTCACGCCGAACTGGATTCTGCCGATCGGCACGGCGGCCCACCTGAACACCAACAACAAGTCCATCGCGGACTCCCTGTGGGAGCCGCTCGTCGCGTACGACGGCTCGACCGGCAAGATCGCCTGGAACAAGGCCGGTTCGGTCGCCACGGCCGCCGACTTCGCCGCCGACGGCAAGAGCGTCCGCATCACCCTCGGCGACCGGCACTGGAGCGACGGGAAGCCGATCACCTCCCGGGACGTCCAGTTCTGGTTCGACCTCATCAAGGCGAACAAGGCCCAGTGGGCGGGTTACAACCCGGGCAAGGCCCCGGACAACTGGACGTCCTTCAAGACCGAGGACGCCCGTCACTTCACGATCACCTTCGACCGGTCCTACAACCCCCAGTGGATGCTGGCGAACGAGCTGAACCAGATCACGCCGCTGCCGCAGCACGTCTGGGACAAGGGCGGCGACGCCAAGCAGGTGTGGACGTTCCTCAACGACGCGGCGAAGAACATCGCCGGTTACGAGAAGAACGCCCTCTGGCAGACCATCAGCGGCCCCTACGCGGTCAAGTCCTTCTCCACCGCCGGCAAGGTGGTGCTCACCGCCAACAAGAAGTACGACGGCGGCGAGAAGCCGGCCATCCCGACCGTGAACCTGCTGCCGTTCACCACGGCGGACGCCGAGAAGAACGCGCTGCGTTCCGGCAGCGTCGACTACGGCTACATCGAGGCGACCGACCTCGACCAGAAGGACAGCTTCACCGCGCAGGGCTACACCGTGAAGCCGTGGTCGGGCTGGGCCATCACCTACATGCCGTACAACTTCAACAACCCGGCGATGGGCGCGGTGTTCAAGCAGCTCTACGCCCGGCAGGCGGTCCAGCGGTCGATCGACCAGACCACCTTGGCGAAGGTCGTCTTCAACGGCACGGCGGTGCCCGGCTACGGGCCCATCCCGCAGGGGCAGGCGTCGGACTTCCTGTCGTCCGTGCAGAAGAGCGATCCGTATCCGTTCTCGACCTCGGCGGCGCGGCAGCTGCTGACCGACCACGGCTGGACCGAGCAGGGCGGGGTGATGACCTGCACCAGCCCCGGCAGCGGCGCGTCCCAGTGCGGTGAAGGCGTTGCCGGGGGCACGAAGTTCGCGATGCAGGTGCTCTCGCAGTCCGGATCGACCGTCACCGACAACATGATGAGCGCGATCCAGTCCTCGCTCGCGAAGACCGGCATCAAGTTCGCCATCAAGACCGCGCCAGTCAACTCGGTGCTGTCGCAGACCCCGCAGTGCACCTCCGGCCAGTCGATCTGCACATGGCAGCTGTCCTTCTTCGGTACGGCGGGCAGCTGGTACTTCAACGCCTTCCCGACCGGCGACTCGCTGTTCCAGACCAAGGGCGGCTCCAACTTCGGCAACTACTCCAACCCCGAGGTCGACAAGCTCATCTCCGCGTCCACGACGTCGAGTTCGAACGAGGCGATCCAGGGCTACAGCGCGGCCCTCGCGAAGGACCTGCCGGTGATCTGGCTGCCGGAGCCCGTCTACCAGGTCTCGGTCGTCAGGAACGGTCTCGGCGGCTTCTCCCAGGACTCGCTCGCCAACTTCCACCCCGCGCAGTGGAAGTGGACCAGCTGAAGCCCATGGACACGACCGACACGCTCCTGTACCTCACCCGGCGGGTCCTCCAGGCCCTGGCCGTGATCCTGATCGTCACGATCGTGGTCTTCTGTCTGCTGCACGCGCTGCCCGGGGGTCCCGCGCGCGGGATCCTCGGCCCGCAGGCGACGGGCGAGCAGATCGCCGCGTTCAACCACGAACAGGGCCTGGACCGCCCGCTGCCCGTCCAGTACGTCTACTACCTGAACACGCTGCTGCACGGCGACCTCGGCACCTCGTACACGCTCAACGAGGCGGTCTTGCGGCTCATCGAGCAACGCCTGCCGAAGACCCTGGTGCTGACCGTGCTGTCCGCGCTGGTCGGGCTGCTGCTGGCGGTCCCGCTCGGCATGTGGCAGGCGGTGCGCCGCAACAAGCCGGCCGACTACGTCATCACCACGCTGAGCTTCGTGGCGTACTCGACGCCCGTGTACTTCCTGGGCCTGATCCTGGTGCTGCTCTTCACCCAGACGCTGCGCTGGTTCCCCTCCCAGGCACCCCAAGGGGACACCCTGGCCCAGGTGTTCGCGGATCCGGCGGCGCTCGTGCTGCCGGTCGTCACGGGGGCCGCGTCCATGATCGCCGTGTTCAGCCGGTACATGCGGGCCGCGACGCTGGAGAACCTCTCCGAGGACTACGTCCGCACGGCACGGGCCGGGGGCTCACGGCAGGGCGCGATCCTCTTCAGGCACGTCTTCCGCAACTCCCTCACCCCCGTGATCGCGATGCTCGGCTACTACGTGCCCGTGCTGTTCGGCGGTGCGCTCGTTGTCGAGCAGCTCTTCAACTACCCCGGCATGGGGCTGCTGTTCTGGTCCGCCGCACAGTCCTCCGACTATCCGGTGCTGCTCGGGTGCGTGCTGGTCATCTCCGTGGCGACGGTTGTGGGCACGTTGGTTGCGGATGTCGTGCAGCGGGTTGTCGATCCGCGGGTGAAGGGGGGTCGGGCGTGAGTGCCGCGCAAGGAGGTCGTTTTCGAAGTGCGGGGCGGTGGGGGCTGGTCGCGCCCCGCGGCGGAGCCGCAAATCGACGCCGTCCCGCGCCCCTCATTGCTCGCTTCGCGCGCAACAAGTTGGCAGTCGCCGGAGTTCTGGTCGTTGCCCTCTTCCTGTTTTTCTGTTTCGTGGGCCCGCTCCTCTACTCCACCGACCAGACCCACACCGACCTCACCCAGGTCAACCTCCCGCCCAGCGGGACCCATTGGCTCGGCACCGATGCCGTGGGGCACGACGAGCTCGGGCGGCTCATGTACGGGGGGAAGATCTCGCTCCTCGTCGGGCTGGCCGCCGGGCTGCTCGCGACCGTCATCGGGACGCTGTGGGGTGCGGTCGCGGGATACGCGGGCGGCTGGGTGGACGCGGTGATGATGCGGGTGGTGGACGCCGGGATCGCGATCCCCGCGCTGTTCATCCTGCTGGTCGTCTCCGCGATCACCTCGCCGGGCCCGCTCGGGCTGATCGTGATCCTCGGCCTGGTGTCGTGGCTGGTGCCCTCCCGGCTGGTGCGGGCGGAGACGCTGACGCTCAAGAACCGGGACTACGTGCTGACCCTGCGCGCGACCGGCGGCACGCACGGGCGGGCGATCGTCCGGCACATCCTGCCGAACTCGGTGTCGACGATCGTGGTCGCGGCCACCTTCCAGGTCGCCGACGCGATCCTGCTCGTCGCGTACGTGTCGTATCTGGGCCTGGGCGTACAGCCGCCGTCGACGGACTGGGGCGGCATGCTGTCGGCCGGTCTGACGGCGGCGTACTCCGGGCGCTGGTGGCTGATCGTGCCGCCGGGCCTCGCGATCATCCTCGTCGTGTGCGCGTTCAACGCCATCGGCGACGGACTGCGGGACGCCTTCGACGTGAGGGGCCGATGATGAAGGGGCTGAAGGGGCTGAACATCCTGGAGATGGCGGACCTCGGGGTCACGTTCACGACGGACACGGGTGACGTGCCCGCCGTACGGGACGTGTCCCTGCACGTCCGGCCCGGCGAGACGCTGGCGCTGGTCGGCGAGTCCGGGTCCGGCAAGTCCACCGTGGCGCTCGCCGCGCTGGGGCTGCTGCCGGGCAACGCGCGGGCGTCGGGGCGGGTGACGGTCGACGGTACGGACGTGGTGGCGGCCGGCGAGGCGGAGCTGGCCCGGCTGCGCGGCCGGACCGCGTCGATGGTGTTCCAGGAGCCGGCCACCGCGCTGGATCCGCTGACCCGGATCGGCAGACAGATAGCGGAAGTCGTACGCAATCACCGTCCCGTCTCCCGCGCGGAGGCCGCCCGTGAGGCGGTCGAGCTGCTGCGCAGGGTCGGTATTCCCGAGCCGGAGCGGCGGGCGTCCGCGTTCCCGTTCCAGCTGTCGGGCGGGCAGCGGCAGCGGGTCGTCATCGCCATGGCGATCGCCAACTCGCCGGGCCTGCTGATCGCGGACGAGCCGACGACCGCGCTCGACGTCACCGTGCAGGCCGAGATCCTGGACCTGCTGCGGGAGTTGGCGGTCGACTCGGGCACCGGCGTGCTGCTGGTCACGCACAACATGGGTGTGGTCGCCGACTTCGCCGACCGGGTGGCCGTGATGCTGCGGGGCGAGGTCGTGGAGACGGGGCCGGTGGAGGAGGTGCTGCTGCGGCCGACGCACGAGTACACGCGGCGGCTGCTGGCGGCCGTGCCGCGCCTGATGCTCAGCGGCGAGGGCCCGCCCCCGTCAGGGCCCCCCGAGGAACCCGCGGTGGTCCGACTCCGCGATGTCTCCGTGCGGTTCGGGCGGGGCCGAGGAGCTGTACGGGCCCTTGAGGGGGTGTCGCTCGATGTCCATCCCGGCGAGACCGTCGGGCTGGTGGGCGAGTCCGGGTCCGGCAAGTCGACGGCGGCCCGGGCGGCGCTGGGGCTGGTGGTGCCGGACGACGGCTCGGTGTCCCTCTTCGGCACCGACCTGAACAGGGCCCGGGGCCGCGCGCGACGGGCCCTGCTGGCTGGGGTCGGTCTGGTGCTCCAGGATCCGGTGGCCTCGCTGGACGCGCGGATGAGCGTGGCCGAGTGTGTCGCCGAGCCGCTGCGGATGCACCGGCGGGGCATGTCGGCGGCCGAGCGGCGGGAGCGGATCGCGGAGGTCCTCGAACTGGTGCGGCTGCCGAGGGAGTTGGCGGGGCGGGGGCCGCGTGAGCTGTCCGGCGGCCAGCGGCAGCGGGTGAGTCTCGCCCGGGCGCTGGTACTGCGGCCGCGACTGCTGGTGGCGGACGAGCCGACGAGCGCGCTCGACGTGAGCGTGCAGCGGACGGTCCTGGAGGTGATCGCCGAGTTGCAGCGGGAGCTGGGCTTCGCCTGCCTGTTCGTGTCGCACGACCTGGCTGTGGTGCAGGAGTTCGCACAGCGGGTCGTCGTCATGCGGGCCGGCCGGATCGAGGAGCAGGGGCCGACCATGACCACGCTGCTGCGTCCGGAGACGGAGTACACGCGCCGGCTCATCGCCGCGGTGCCGGTGCCGGACCCGGTGGAGCAACGGCGGCGGCGTACGGCGGACCGGACGGGGGCCACCGCGTGACGTGCATGGTCGCGGGTGTCGACATCGGCGGCACCACGACCCAGGTGGCCCTGTGCGGCGAGGACTTGAACGTCCTCGACCGCCTGGAGGTGCCCACGCCGGCGGCCGCGGGCGGGGCCGCGATGGTCGGGGCCGCGCTGGACGGCGTACGACTGCTGCTCGGCCGTACGCCCGGACGGCTGCTCGGCGTCGGGGTCGGCGCGGCGGGGGTCGTGGACGCGCGGGCCGGGCGGATCCTCGTGGCGAGCGACTCCTTCCGGGACTGGGCCGGGTTCGCGGTGACGGCGGCCGTCGAGGAGGCGCTGGGTGTGCCCGCGTTCCTGGACAACGACGTCAACGCGTTCCTGCGCGGCGAGGCGGCGGCCGGTGCGGTCGCGGGCGAACCGCACGTCCTCGGGATGACACTGGGCACCGGGGTGGGCGGGGCGCTGTGGCTGGACGGGGCGCTGTACGACGGCCCGCACGGGGCCGCCGGGGAGATCGGGCACGTCCCCGGCTTCGGCGACCTGCCGTGCACGTGCGGCGGCCGGGGGCACCTGGAGACCCTGGCGTCCGGCCGCTCGATCGCCGCGCGCTACGGCGAGCGCACCGGGCGGAACGTCACCGCCCGCGCGGTCGCCGAGGCGGCCGTCGGGGGCGACCCGGACGCCCTCGCCGTGTACGAGGGCGCGGGTGCCGCCGTGGCGCGGGCGATCCTGGTCACCGCGGGCCTGCTGGACGTCACCACCTTCGTGATCGGCGGGGGCGTCACCGGGGCGTGGGCGTTCGTCGAGCCGGCCGTCGAGCGGACACTCACCGCCGAACCCCCGGTCAGCGGTCACCCGGTGCGGGTCCTGCCCGCGCTGCTCGGCGGGGACGCGGTGGCGATCGGGGCGGCGGCGCGGGCACTGACGGAGCTCCGCCGAGCCGGTCCCGCGTAGCTGCGGGCAGTCGTCGGCGTCCCGCAGTGGCTCGACGGCCTGAGGGCCGTCCACGGGCGGTTCCTGCCCCACTCGAGCGCGGCACCCCGCAGCGCCGCGGGGGTGGCCGCGGCCCTTCCCACCGGTTCAGAAACGGGCGTTGTGGCGGTGGCGGTATCACCGGCAAGGAGGCGTTGAAGGTGTGGTCCGCCCAGATGCGGCGGGTGGTGTCGGCCGGGTAGGGCGTGCCGCGGGACTCGGTGTCGATGAGCTGGATGAGGCGCTGTTCGGTGTCGTACTTGGGCCGGCCGGGGGTGGCGGTGGTGGCGGAGCCGCCCACGCGTGATGATCCGCTGCCGTCGACGATGTGCGCCAACGGCCGTGGGCTGCATCCGGTCGGTGCAGGTCACGGCGTTGGCGGCACCATCAGTTGTGCTGCTCGGCGTCCAGCAGTGCGAGGGCGTTGCGGATGCCCTGTTCGAGGAGTTCGTCGGCGAGTTGCCGGTCGGTCAGGGCGCGGGAGAGTTGCAGGGTCCCGGCCATCATGCCGAGGAGGCTGAGTGACTTCACACGTGCCGAGGGTGGATCGAGGGGGGCCAGGCGGGCGGCGAAGTCGTCGATGAGGACCAGTGCGCCGTCGGTGTAGGCCTGCCTGGTGGGGTCCGTGGCGCGTGCGATCTCGTCGAGCAGGGCGGCGTTGGGGCAGCCGTCCTCGATGGTGTCGCGCTGCTCGGGGGAGAAGTACCAGCGGATGATCTGTTCGAGTCCGGCACGGCCGGGTGCCGCCTGCGCGACGATGTTCGCGTGCTGTGCGCGCATCTGGTCGGCGACCGCGGTGGCGACGAGCTGGTCCTTGGAGGCGAAGTAGGCGTAGAAGGTGCCGTTGGTCAGGCCCGCGTCCTTCATGAGCGTCGCGACTCCGGAGCCGTCGATGCCGTTGCGCTTGAGCCGGCGGCCGGCCGTCGCGATGATCCGCTGCCTTGTCTCCTGCTTGTGTTCTTTCGTGTACCGGGACATGTGTTCCTCCATGACAGCCGGGGCGTGCGCCCCGGCTGCCGTGCTGGTCGGGTCAGTGTGCCGCGCCTGCGAGGAGAGCAGCGAAGTTGATCGTCCCGATCTGCAGTTTCGGGTCGTGGGGTTCGGGGACCCCGCCGTCGGTGATGTACAACTTGTCGCCGCTGACCGCGGTCGCGGAGGGCGAGGCGAGACCGTCCGCGCTGGTCAGAACGGCCTTGTAGGTGCCGTTCGGGTAGATCACCACGACCCTGTCCGGGCCGTTCTGCGAGGAGGAGCCGTTCTGCGCCGCGAACACCACATCGGACCAGGGGGTCAGGAAGCTGAGATCGTCGATGTTGGGCAGGCCGCCCGCGACGAGGCGGATGGGACCGGCCGCGCCGGTGGTGGTGACCGGTACCCGCAGCAGGGTTCCCTTGTTGAAGTTGCTGACCCACAGAGCGCCGTTGTGGAACCTGAGCCCGTTGGCGCCGATCGGCAGGGCTTCGGTCGGCACCGGTGCGAGAGCGGCGTCGGTCAGCCACGGGGTCGCCGATCCGCCCGAGACCGGAACGGACCAGATGGTGCCCTTGAGGCTGTCGGCGATGTAGAGGGTGCGGCCGGCCGCATCGATGGCCAGCCCGTTGGGGCCCGAGTCGGCCGGCAGCGCGGCGATGCGCTCGGGGGTACCGTCCGCAAGCAGCTTGTAGACGCCGTTCCTGGCCGCGTTGCCCGGGGCCCACACGCTGTAGTAGACGGTGCCGTCACTGCCACGGGTGTTGCCGCTGATCGCCTCGCCCACCTGCCCGGTGACCAGCACGGTGCGCTCCCCGGACGGGGAGATACGCATCAGCTGCGGACCGTGGGTGCGCTCGCACACCGCGCAACTGCCGAGCAGGGACAGGGTCACCGAGCCGTCGGGGTTGACGGTGATGTTCTCGGGGATCTCGCCGGCGGCGTAGTCGAACGTCGCCTCGGTCCGTACGTCGGTGACAATGGATCCGCCCCGGTACGAGTGTCCCGTTCCTGCGGACGCGGACGGCGCCGACACCAGGACGGCCGCCGCCGCGGTGACCGCCACCGCGATTGCGACGTTCCTCTTCACGAAACGCCGTGCGCTCGATGCACTGCGCCGGGCCGTTTGCTGAACTTGCTGCTGCATGACTCTCCTTGGCAAATCAACGAGTGACCGATCAATGGACTTTCGGCGACATCAGCGATGTCGGGTAAATCAGAGACATCGGAGACATCGGCGAAATCGGGGTGGAATCGGCGCCCTTGAAGCCGGACCGGGATGCCAGGCGGACAGGCGGTTGTCCTTGCGGATCTGCCTGTCGAATCGCTCCGGCGGTGACGAGGCGGCGCACGGTGGTGACGAGTGAGGTCAGCGGGCCAGCGGGCCTGCGGGCCCGCGGTGTAGCGTCGTCGCCGTCCTTCACCGCACCCGCGATCACCTCGTCGAAGACGCGCCGTCGCTTTCGGACGGGTTCATGCAGCGAAAGGTGAGCGTCAGTTCGGCATCCGGTTGAACCTGCGGACGATGCGGTCGAAGATCCGGGCCGGAAGGACGCGGTGGAACACGCTGATGCTTGCGGCCGTCCTGCCGGCGGTGCGCCGAAGTTTCGGGTTCTTGTCGGTGGCCGCCGCGACGATGACCTTGGCCACGGTGGCGGGATCGTCGCCGCCGCTGGTGTTCTTCGCCAGCACCTCGTCGAAGGTGCGCCGTCCCGAGGCGTAGAGCGGCAAGGGGGTGTCGCCCTGGACGCTGTGGTCCCCGAACGGGGTGTTGATCGGGCCGGGCTCGACGAGCAGGATCCGCACGCCGTGCTCGCGGACCTCGTGATCCAGCGACCCGGAGTAGCCCTCGACCGCGTGCTTGGTCGAGGTGTAGATGGCCATGAACGGGCTGGGGACGAACCCGCTGAGGGAGGAGACGTTGATGACGCGTCCGCGCCGTTGCGTGCGCATGTGCGGCAGAACCGCCTTGGTCATCCGCATGATGCCGTAGACGTTGACGTCGAAGACGTCCTGCGTCCGGGCGACGGAGAACTCCTCGGCGGCGCCGTTGGCGCCGACGCCGGCGTTGTTGACCAGGACGTCGATGCGCCCGAACCGGTCGATCACCTGCTTGACCGCGGAGGCGACCGATTCGTCGCTGGTCACGTCGAGGTCGAGGTAGGAGACCCCGGCGGGCGCGGTGACTCGCGCGGTGTTGCGAGCGGTTCCGATCACCTCGAAGCCCGCCGCGGCGAAGGCGCGGGCCGTCTCCTTGCCGACCCCCGATGATGCGCCTGTCACGAGTGCCACCGGCCGAGTTGCCGCCATCACGGTCTCCCTTGTTTGAATTACGTTCGTATGTCTTACGTTCGTACGACCATACGGGGATCGTCGGTCGATGGCAAGGGGACGGGGCAGCCCCACGCCCAGGTGTCCCTGGCGGGGACCGCGGACGCCGACGCGGCCGTACAGGCCGCCCGCGCCGCCTTGGAGAACCCGGAGTGGGCGGGACTCACCCCGGCCGCCCGCGCCCGGATCCTGTGGCGCATCGGCGACCTCATCGAAGAAAACGGCGAGGAGCTGGCCGCGTTGGAGACGCGTGACCAGGGCCAGCCGCTCGGCGTCTCCATGGCGGTCAGCGTCGCCGCGGCTGCCGAGCACTTCCGCTACTACGCCGGCTGGGTCACCAAGATCTACGGCGAGACGGCTCCACTGTCCATCCCCGGCGTGCTGCAGTACACCAAGCGCGAGCCGGTGGGAGTGTGCGCGCTGATCACTCCGTGGAACTTCCCGCTCATGATCGCGAGTTGGAAGATCGCACCGGCCCTCGCCTGCGGGAACACCGAAAACCCGCGGAACAGACCCCGATGACCACGGTGCGGCTCGTCGAGTTGTGCCGGGCGGCCGGTGTGCCGTCCGGCGTCATCAACCTGCTGACCGGTGGTCCCGAGGCCGGCCGGGCTCTCGTGGAGCACCCCGGCGTGGACAAGGTCTCCTTCACCGGTTCGACCGAGACCGGCAGGGAGATCGTCCGGGCTTCCGCGGGGAATCTCAAGCGTGTCACGCTCGAACTCGGCGGGAAGGCACCCAGCCTCGTACTGCCCGGCGCCGACCTGGACGCGGCCGTGGCGGGCTGTCTCCAGGGCGCGCTCCTCAACAGCGGCCAGGTGTGCGCCGCCTACACCCGGTTCCTCGTCCACCGCTCCCTCGCCGACGAGTTCGCCGAGCGCTGTGCCAAGGCCGTCAGCGGGATGCGACTCGGCGCGGGCAGCGCGCCCGACACCGAGCTCGGCCCCCTGGTCACCGGCGAACACCGTGACCACGTCCACGCGCTGGTGCGCAGCGGGGTCCAGGAAGGCGCCCAGCTCCTCGCCGGCGGGGCCCCCGTCGACGACCTGCCGGGCTTCTTCTACCAGCCGACCGTGTTCACGGGCGTACGGGACGACATGCGCATCGCCCGCGAGGAGATCTTCGGCCCGGTACTGTCCGTCCTGCCGTACGACGACGACGACGAGGACGAGGCCGTCGCCCGCGCCAACGACAGCGAGTACGGCCTGGCGGCGGCCGTATGGACCCGCGACGTGGGCGCGGCGCACCGCGTGGCGGGCTCCATCCGGGCGGGCACGGTGTTCATCAACATGCCCAACCCCGTGGACGCCTCCGCCCCCTGGGGCGGGTTCAAGGCCTGCGGCTGGGGCCGGGAGATGGGCAGCGGAGCCATCGACGCGTACACGGAGGTCAAGAGCGTGTGGACCTCGCTCGCCTGAGGTCCCCGCCCGGCGCGGACAGGCAGCCCCCGAGGGTTCGGACCACACGATCCGCGGCGACTCCGGCCTGGACGTTGACCAGGGCGATGTGGTGGGCGACCACGTCGTGCAGGTCGCGGGCAATGCGCAGCCGTTCCTCCGCGACCCGGCGGCGGGCCTCCTCCTCGCGGGTGCGCTCGGCCCGTTCGGCGCGCTCCCTTATGGCGTGGACGAAGGCGCGGCGGCTGCGGACGGCGTCGCCCGCGGTGGCGCCGATGCCGGTCCAGGCGAAGATCGCGAGGTTCTCCTGGGCGTACCACGGAAGCGGCCCGGCAAGCATGGAGGCGCTGAAGATGATGCGCGGCCTGTCCGCCCGGACGCCCGGGACCTGACTGAGTCCTCCCTGCTGGGCGAGGGTGGCGGCGACCATGGATGGCCGGGAACCCGCGTGTCTCCAGATCCAGGTGCGCCCCCGCCGACCGTGGCCGAGTGCCGGGGCGCGCCGGGACTCGGGCGGCACCCGAACGTCGTGTCGTCTCACGAGGCGAGTGCGCATGAGCCGGCTTTCCGGACAGCAGGTCCGGCTACGGCGCAGCAGCCAGGCCGGAGCGAGTTGGGCCGGGGTGGCGTTGTGCTCCCTGACAGCTGCCTCCAAGGGGGCCGCCGGGCTTGGCGAGTCGACTGCCGGTGGCAGCCAGGCGGTTCAGCAGGTCGGCGGCGACGTTCCGGTCGCCCAGCAGCAACTTGGCGGCACGCAGATGTCAGAGTGAGGCGCCGGCGCACTGGACGAGTTGCTGCCCGGTGATCGCTCCGCCGTCCGGGCCGAGGAGGAACGCGGTCAGGCCGGCGACCTCGTCGGGGGAGACGAACCGGCCCAGGGGCGGGTGCGCCGGGGGCGTGCGGGCGCGGCCGGGGTCGGACAGCATCGGCGTGTCGGTCGGGCCGGGGGCGATCACGTTGACGGTGATGCCACGGACGGCCAGTTCCGCCGCCCAGGAGCGGGCGAGCGCGGGCAGGGCGGCCTTGGTCGCGGCGTACTGGCTCTTGCCGGGTACGCCGGTGGCGGTGCGGCTGCCGACGAGGACCACGCGGGCCCCGTCGGGCAGCCGGTCGGCGAGTGTGTCGACGAGAATCGTGGCGGCGTGGACGTGTACCCGCCACATCAACTCGCCGTCGTCGGCGGACAGTTCGCCCAGCGGTGCCGAGCGCTGGAGCCCGGCGGCGTGCACGATGGCGTCCGGGGCGGGTACGCCGTCGAGGACCCGGACCAGCGCGGTGGGCTCGGCCAGATCCGCCGGGAGCCAGGTCAGCCCCGGCGCGGGTACCGGACGGCGGCGGCTGATCCCGGTGACCTGCCATCCCTCCCGCAGTAGGCGGCCACTGATCGCCTCGCCGATTCCCGAGCTGACTCCGGTGACCAGGGCGTGCCGTGTCTCAGTCATGGCACACCCGCCCGGCCCGCCTGCCGGCGTGCTCGACGCTGTTCGTCGAGGTCATGAGGGCGACGTCCGGTGCTCCTGCTCGGTGGACGGCGCCACCTCGGTCAGTACGACCTCGACGCCCCGCCCGCGCAACTCGGCCACGATCGACGGGTCGGCGCCGTCGTCGGTGACGAGGGTCCAGTCGGCCGGGAGCTTCGCCCAGGCGTGGAAGGGGCGGCGGCCGAGCTTCGCCGCGTGCGCGAGGACGTACACATGGTCGGCGCGGCGGGCCATCAGTTCCTTCAGCCGCGTCTGGCGCAGGTCGGCCTCGCAGATGCCGTGCTCGGGCGAGATGCCGTCGGTGCCGAGGAAGACCCGGTCGAAGGTCATCCGTTCCAGTGCGGCCTCGGTCAGCGGACCGACGAAGCCCTGGCTCAGCGGCCGCAGAGTGCCGCCGAGACACTCGACGTGCACCGTCTCGACATCGGAGAGTTCCTGAAGAGCCGTCAGCCCCGTGGTCGCGACCGTCAGTTCCTTCGCCGAGCGCAGTTCGTGGGCGAGGGCGCCCACAGTCGATCCGGCGTCCAGCAGCACCGTCTCACCGGCGCGCACCTCGGCGGCGGCACGGCGTGCGATGGCGCGCTTCTCCTCGAACGCCTCGCCCGTACGCTGCCGGAGCGACGCCTCGGGATGGGCGGTCAGCGCCATGGCGCCGCCGTAGGTGCGGGCCAGCCGGCCGTCGGCGGTCAGCTTGGCGAGGTCGCGGCGGATCGTGGAGGGCGTGACACCGAAGCGTCGCGACAACTCCTCCACGCTGGTGAGGCCGGTCGTCGTGGCCACGTACAGGATCCGTTCGCGCCGGGCCTTGGATCCGAGGGGAGGCATTTGTCGTGGAGTCCTTCTCTGCGCGGACTGCGGACTGCGGGCGGCGGACTGCGGACTGCTGGCGGCGGTCTCAGCGGACCGCTGCGGACGACATCTCGGCTGCCTGGCGCACGGCCTCGACCATGCTACCGGCCTCGGCCACGCCCTTGCCCGCGATGTCGAAGGCCGTTCCGTGGTCCACCGAGGTGCGGATGACGGGCAGTCCCACGGTCAGGTTGACGCCCGCCTCGATGCCCAGCACCTTCACCGGGCCGTGCCCCTGGTCGTGGTACATCGCGACGATCAGGTCGTAGTCGCCGCGCCCGGCGAGGAAGAAGGCCGTGTCGGCCGGGAGGGGGCCGCGGGCGTCGATGCCGTCCGCGCGCAGCACGTCGAGGGCGGGGACGATCTTCTCCTCCTCCTCGCCGTAGCCGAACAGTCCGTTCTCACCCGCGTGCGGGTTGATGCCGCAGACGCCGATCACCGGCTTCGCGACGCCGGCCCGCACCATCGCGTCGTGACCGCGGCGCACCGTGCGCTCGACCAGGCCCGGCTCGATGCGCCGTACGGCGTCGATCAGGCCGATGTGGGTGGTGACGTGAATGACCTTCACCCGGGGTGTCGACAGCATCATCGACACCTCGTCCACGCCGGTGAGGTGGGCCAGCAACTCGGTGTGGCCCGGGTAGAGATGCCCGGCCGAGTGCAGGGCCTCCTTGTTGAGCGGCGCTGTGCAGATGCCGTGCACGGCGCCCTTCAACGCGAGGTCCGCGGCCACCCGTACGTACTGGTAGGCGGCCTCGCCGGCGAGGGCGGACAGTTCGCCCCAGGGCAGGTCGGCGGGGAGCAGGTCCAGGTCCACGACGTTGACGCGGCCAGGTGGGAACTCGGCCTCCGCCGGGGCGGTCACGGAGACGATGTCGCAGTCGACGCCCAGGATCGCGGCGGCCTGCCGCAGCCGTTCGGCATCACCGATGACGACGGGACGGCAGCGGGCGAGGGTGTCCGGGTGCAGCAGCGCCGGGACGATCACCTCGGGGCCGATGCCCGCGCCGTCTCCCATGGTCACCGCGATGAGCGGCAGCGAACGGTGGTGGTCAGCGGTCGGGATCGCGTTCACCGGGAGGTCTCCTTGCGGTGGGAGGTGGGGGAGGTCCGGCCGGAGCGCCGTGGCGATCCGCAGCAGGGAATCGGTGTCGCCGAAGCTGCCGGGCCGGGTGACGACATGGCGTCCGTCGGGCGTGAGTGCGTGGACGGCGCCGTGGTGGATCTGGCCGAGCGGCGCCAGGTGCGCGACGCCGAGCGCGTCGAGGACGCGGCGAGCGGTCTCGCCACCCGTCAGGACGAGGTCGGCGTCCCCCGCGCGGTCGGCGGCGAGGCGAGCGAGTGCGGACACCAGACGGCGGGCTGAACCGGGCCGGATGCCCGGGCCGCTGTCGATGCTGAGGACGGTGACATCGTCCGACATGCCCTCCATGACGCCGGAGTCCAGGACGTCCGCGTTCACGGATACATGGCGCGCGCCGCGCTCCGTAAGTTGCGCGATCTGCGCAGGCACGGAGGGATCGGCGGTTCCGACGACGACCAGGAGAGGCCGATGCCGGCGTCCCCCGGCCGGCGCCGGAGCCGCTTGTCCCTCCTTGGTCGCGGCCGACGTCCCGTCGGTGCGCCTCAGCAGGCGGCCGACCGCCGCGGCGAGGCCGCTCGTGCCGGTCAGGCGGACGCCGGGCCCGCAGGCGAGCGCCGCCTCGGCGATCAGGTCCAGGTCCGAGTCCGTCTCGGCGTCGCACACCGGAAGGTGTCCGGCGCTGATCGCCGCGCGCAGCATGGCGGCCAGCGCGTCGCCCCGTACCGCCTCCAGCGGGACGAGCGTCGTACGGGCGTCCCCGAGCGCGGCGGAGATCGACGGCGGGGGCGCGGTGCTCTCCGCCCGCCAGGCGTCCGTGGTGTGCAGGGGGACGCCGTCGAGATGGACGACACCGCCGCGGACCGTGCGGCCGAGGGCGGGCAGTGCGGTGGCGACGACGACGCCCGCCGTGACTTCGGCACAGGCGGCCGTCTCGGCGGCGAGGTTGCCCCGCAGCAGCGAGTCGGCCTTCTTCAGCACCAGAACGTCCGAGGGCACGGCTCGCAGTGCCTCGCGTACGCGCCGGGCCGCGTCGGCCGCGGGCAGGGACCGGCAGTCGAGGTCGACGACGACGGCCTCGCCGTACGCGTGCGGATCCAAGGACGCCGGACCGAGCACGATCCGGCCCGGCCCGCCGAGCGCCACCGCGGTCTCCGCCGCCCCGGACAGGTCGTCGGCGAGGGCGAGGACGCGTCGCGCCACCCGCTCGTCTCGGCTGAAGGCGGGGGCGGGGGCAGGGGCAGGGGAGGGGAAGGGCACATCATCCTCCTGGGCCGATGGTCGAAGTGAGACACGCGGGGCGGCCTCGGCGCTCGATGATGGCACATCCTGCGCGATGCGCGCGAGACCTCTTGCGTGATCCGCGCAACCGTGGAACGGTTTCCGGCGCGACAGAAACCGACGGCAACCGACGGCGTCCTGCGGGACCGGCGGCCGTCCCGAGCCGGTCGCCGCACGAAGAAACCCCGAGAGGTCGACGATGACCCGAACTCCTCCGAGTGAGACGCCCAGCCGTCGCACCCTGCTGCGCTGGGGCGCCGCGGGCGGCGCCGGTCTCGCTCTCTCCCCGCTGGCCGCCTGTGCCGGACCCACCGGCGCCCCCGGCCCCGGCACCCTCACGCTCGGGCTGAACCGCTCGCTGGTCAGCCTGGACAACAAGCTCAACCAGTTCGACGCCGCGGTGACCGTGCAGCGGGCCGTGCGTCAGGCCCTCACGGCCATCGGTCCGGACATGCGACTCACCCGGGTCCTCGCCGACCGGTTCGAGATGACCGCGCCGACCACCTGGAGCGTCCGCCTGCGCGACGGGATCCGCTACTCCGACGGCCGGCCCGTGACCGTCGACGACGTGGCCACCGCGGTGCGGCTGTACGGAGAGGTCGCCGGCTCGTTCATCCTCGGCCTGTTCCCCGAACTCCCCGAGGTCGAGGCGACGGGCGAACGCACCTTCCTGCTCCACACCCGCGAACCGGTGCCCATCCTGGACCGGCTGATGGCCAACATCCTCATCACCCCGGCGAAGGACAACCGGCCCGAGGAACTCCGCTCCGGCGTCGGCACCGGCCCCTACCAGGTGGCCGGCGCCAACAGCGGCGCGGGCGAGTACACCCTGGCCCGCGTTCCGGACTACTGGGGCGGGCGGCCGCCCGTCGAACAGGTCCGGGTCCGCTTCGTACCGGAGGAGTCGAGCCGGGTCGTCGCCCTGCGCAGCGGCGAACTGGACGTCATCGACACCATCACCCCCGACTCCGCCGAACAGCTCACCGGGCTGCCCGGCGTGCACCTGGAGCAGACGGCCGGGGTGCGGATCTGCCAGCTCTTCTACAACTTCCGCAAGCCGCGCGGGCATCCGCTGGCCGACGCCCGGGTGCGCCGGGCGCTGACGTACGCCATCGACGGCGAGTCCCTCGTCCGGGACGTGCTCACCGACTCGGCCGAGCAGGCCCGGGGAGTCGTCCCGCTCAGTCTCCAGGGCGCCGAACGCACCGGCAGCTACACCTACGACCCGTCACGCGCGCGGCAGTTGCTCAGGTCCCTGGGCGCCGACGGGCTGCGGATCAAAATCATCTGGGAGTCGGGCGAGTTCGCCGCGGACGCCTCCGTGATGGAGGCCGTCGCGGAGATGCTGAAGGACGTCGGTGTGCGCGCCGCCCTGCAGCAGTTCGAGCCCGGCGGCGACATCCTCAAGTGGCGCCAGGGCAAGGGAGGCGACTGGGACGTCATCGGCAACGGCTTCCCCGGCACCACCGGCCAGGCCACCACCATGCTGCAGGCAATGTACGCGGGCACGGCCGAGGACGAGCGCACCGGTGACGCGTTCATGGGCTACGTCATCCCCGCCATCGCCCGACAGCTGTCCGACGCTGCCACCGAGACCGACCCGGCCACCCGTGACCGCAAGCTGGCCGCCGCCCAGCACGCCGTCTGGGACACCTGGCCGGCCATGTGGGCCTTCGTGCCGAAGACCGTGCTCGCCCGCCGCGCCCGCGTCGACGGCGTCCGGCTGCTGCCGATCAACTCCTACGACCTGACCGCCGTACGGCTGGAGGGCTGAGCCGTGACCAAATACCTCGCCCGCCGTCTCGGCCAGAGCCTGCTGACCGTCTTCCTGACCATCTCCACGGTCTTCGTGCTGGTCCGGCTCGCCCCCGGAGACCCCGCCGCCGCATACGCCCCGCCGAGCGCCACCACCGCCGACCTGGAGCGGATCCGCGCCCAGTTCGGCCTCGACAAGCCCCTGGTCACCCAGTACGGGATCTTCCTGCGCGACCTGCTGAACGGCGACCTCGGCACCAGCTACTCCTTCCACGACTCCGCCCTCAGCGTGGTCCTGGACCGCATGCCGTACACGATCACGCTCTCCCTCGCGGCGATCGCCGTCACCGTGGCCGTCGCGGTCCCGCTGGGGGTGTGGATGGCCCGCCATGCCGACACCTCGCGCGAACTCGGCGCCAACGTCCTGACCATCACCGGACAGTCCATGCCGGACTTCTGGACCGGCGTGATGCTGCTGACCGTCTTCGCCGTGCTGCTGCCGGTGCTGCCCGCCTCCGGCTTCACCTCCTGGAGCGGCCTCGTCCTGCCGACCGTCACCATCGCGATCCTCCAACTCGCCCTCGTCTCACGGCTCGTACGCCGCGAGATGACCACGGCACTCGCCTCGCCGTACATCACCGTGGCCCGCTCGCGCGGTGTCTCCGAACGGGCCCTCACCTGGCGGTACGCCCTCGCCAACTCGTCCGTCCCGCTGGTCACCGCCGTCGGCACCCGCTTCGCGGCACTGCTCAACGGCGTCGTGCTGGTCGAGGTCGTCTTCGGCTGGCCCGGCGTCGGTTCCCTCGTCGTCCGCGCCCTGGAGACCCGCGACTACCCGCTCATCCAGGCAACCGTCCTGGTCACGGCGACCCTCGCCATCCTCGTCCAGCTCCTCGTCGACCTCGCCTACCCGCTCCTAGACCCGCGGGTCCGACTCGGAAAGGCGGCCTGACCATGTCCGCCACGCTCACACCGTCCGCCAGTAGCGCCCGGTCCAGCGCCGTCACCGCCCGGCACCTGGCCCGCGCCACCGCCACCAGGCAGCGGCGCAGCGCCCGCTTCAAGCTGTGGGCGGGCGCCCTGTGCACCGCGCTGGTCGCCCTGCCGGTGGCCCTCGCGAGCCTGCTGCCGCTGCCGGACCCGGACGCCCAGAACCTCGCGGGGCGCCGGGTGCCGCCGCTCACCGACGGGCACCTGTTCGGCACCGACCAGCTCGGACGCGATCTGCTCTCCCGCATCCTGCACGGCGGCCAGGTGTCGCTGACCGTGGGCATCCTCGCCGTCGTCGTCTCCGGGCTCATCGGGATCGCCGCGGGCTCGGCGGCCGGCTACTTCGGGGGCTGGATCGACACCGTCGTCAGCCGGCTCCTCGAAGCCCAGATGGCGCTGCCCCTGCTGATGATGCTGCTGCTCGTCGTCGCCCTCTTCGGCCCGTCGGTCACCGTCATCACCTGCGTGATCGCGATCGCCCAGTGGCCGGAAGTGGCCCGGCTGACCCGCTCCCTGGTCCTGGTCGAACGCGAGAAACCCTATGTGGCGGCCGCCCGTCTGCTCGGTATGCGCAGCTGGTCGGTCCTGGGACGGCACGTCATCCCCAACGTCCTGCGCCCCGCGAGCCTGGTGGTCCTGCTGCTGCTCGCCCAGGCCGTGCTCCTGGAGAGCGCCCTCAGCTTCCTGGGCGCCGGACCCCAGCGGCCGTTCGCCACCTGGGGCCGCATCATCTCCGACGGCCAGGACTACATCACGACCTCCTGGTGGCTGGTCACGCTCCCCGGCCTGGTCATCGCCCTCCTCGTGGTCGGCGTCAACCTCATGGGCGACGGCCTGCGGGACCGCATCCGTACCACCAAGACGACCAAGCCCGCGAAGGGAGCCTGAGCCATGACCAGCGACACCGCGCCGGCCTCCGGCGCCCCGCTGCCGGCCTCCGGCTCCCTGCTGGAGGTCGAGGACCTGCAGATCGAACTGGTCACCCATCGTGGCGTGGTCCGCGCCGTCGACGGCGTGAGTTTCACCGTCGGACGCGGCGAGACCGTCACGCTCATCGGGGAGTCCGGCTCCGGCAAGTCCACCACGGCGATGGGCGTGCTGCGGCTGTTGCCCGAAGGACTCGCCGTGCTGTCCGGCTCCGCCCGCATCGGCGGCGAGGACGTCGTCACCGACCCCGGGGCGGCCCGGCGGGCGCGCGGCCGTACCGTGTCCCTCATCCCCCAGGATCCGATGACCGCGCTCAGCCCCGTCCACACCGTCGGACGGCAACTCGGCGAAGCCCTCCGGCTGCGTAACCCCGGCCTGTCCCGGGCGGAGGCCCGCGAGCGCGGCACCCACCTGCTGGACCAGGTGCGGATCAGCAGGCCCGAAACGCGCTGGAAGGCGTACCCGCACCAGTTCTCCGGCGGCATGCTCCAGCGCATCCTCATCGCCGTCGCGTTGGCCGCCGAACCGAAGCTGCTGGTCGCCGACGAACCCACCTCCGCCCTGGACGCCACCGTCCAGGCGAGCGTCCTCGACCTGCTGATGGAGCTTCAGGAGCGCACCGGCGTGGGCATGTTGATGATCACGCACGACCTCGGCGTCGCCCGGCTGGTGTCCGACCGCATCCACGTCATGAAGGAGGGCCGGTTCGTCGAGTCGGGGCCCGCCCAGCAGATCGTCGAGCGGCCCGCACACCCGTACACCGGGAAACTGCTCGCGGCCGTCCCTAGCCTCGGGCCCTGGGACGAGGACGGGCTCGACGAGCACAGCGCACGAGGAGCAACCCGATGAGCCCAGCAGCAGTGACACCGGACGCGGCCGAGGTGCCGAGCTTTCTCGCCGTCGAGGACCTCGTCGTCGACTACCCCACGCCGGCCGGCCCTGTGCGCGCCGTCGACCACGTCAGCTTCAGCGTGCCCCGCGGCGGCTCACTCGCCGTCGTCGGCGAGTCGGGCAGCGGCAAGTCGACCATCGCCTGCGCGATCGTACGGCTGCTCAAGCCCGCCTCCGGGCGGATCGTGCTGGACGGCACCGACCTCGCCACGCTGCCCGAGCGGCGCCTGAGGCCGCTCAGGCGCCGCGTCCAGATGGTCTTCCAGGATCCCTACGGATCCCTCGCCCCGCACCTGACCGCCCTGGAGATCGTGGCCGAACCGCTGCGCGTCGCGGGCATGACGGACAAGACCGAACGGCGCCGCCGCGCCACCGGACTGCTCGACCGCGTAGGACTGCCGGCCACGGCACTCGAACGACGGCCCGACGAGTTCTCCGGCGGACAGCGCCAGCGCATCGGCATCGCCCGCGCCCTGGCCTCGGAACCCGACCTGCTGGTGTGCGACGAGGCCACCTCGGCCCTCGACGTGTCCGTGCAGGCCCAGGTCCTCGATCTGCTGCGCGAACTGCGCGAGGAGACCGGCATCACGTACATCGTCATCGCCCACCACCTCGGCGTGGTGCGCGAGATCAGCACCGACGTCGTCGTCCTGAAGGCGGGACGGGTCGTCGAGCGCGGCCGTACCGCCGACGTCCTCGCCGCCCCCGCCGAGCCCTACACCCGCGCGCTGCGCCGCGCCGCCCTCGACCCCACGGCGATACGGGGAGTCAAGCCCCGCACCCGGGCGGCCTCGACCACAGCCGCACCGCAGCCCGCCGAGGGGCACGCCCCCGTTACCACCTCACCGGAAGGAACCGGCAAGTGACCACCGGCATCGACCTGCCGAACGTACCCGTGCCCCTGTCCCGGTTCGTCCTCGGCACCATGACGTTCGGCGACACCGTCGACCGGGCCGGCGCCGCGGACATGCTCGCCACGGCGCTGGAGGCCGGCATCACCGGCGTGGACACCGCGAACGGCTACGCGGGCGGCGAGAGCGAACGCATCCTCGCCGAGCTGCTCCCCGCCCACCGCGACCGGATCGTGCTCGCCACCAAGGCCGGCATGCCGCACCCCGACCAGGCAGGGCACGCCCCGCTGTCCGCCCCCGGCCTGCGGGCCGCCCTGGAAGGCAGCCTCAAGCGACTCGGCACCGACCGCGTCGACCTCTTCTACCTGCACCAGCCCGACCGGGCCACACCCCTCGCCGAGACCCTCGCCACGGTCGCCGAGTTCGTCGCCGAGGGGAAGGTCCTCGCGCTCGGCGTCTCCAACTACGCCGCCTGGCAGATCGCCGAACTGGTGCGCGTCGCCGACGAGGTGGGCGCCCCGCGCCCGGTCGTCGCCCAGCAGCTGCACAACCTGCTCGCCCGCCGGATCGAGGAGGAATACGTCGAGTATGCGGCGTACGCAGCCGTCACCGGTCTGCGCACCATGGTCTACAACCCGCTCGGCGGCGGCCTCCTCACCGGACGGCACAGCTACGAGAAGGCCCCCGAGGCCGGGCGGTTCGCCGACTCCCGGCTCGCGGACATGTACCGGCAGCGCTACTGGGACCCGCGCCTGTTCGACGCGGTCGCCGAACTGACCCGTATCGCCGAGGACTTCGGCGTCCCGCTCGCCGAACTGGCCCTGCGCTGGCTCCTCGACCGGGACTCGACCGACGCCCTGCTGCTCGGCGGTTCCAGGACCGACCACCTGCGCGCCAACCTCGCCGCCGCGCAGGCCGGACCGCTGCCCCCCGACGTGACCGCAGCCTGCGACGAGGTGGGCGCCGGGCTGCGCGGCCCCATGCCCGCCTACAACCGCTGAGCCCGTACGCGACCTACAACCGCTGAGCCCCGCACGCGACTTCGACGCCCCCCCCTCCCCGGCCCCTGCGAAGGAACACCTGCCCATGACCACCCCCGCGGAGTTCACCGCCGCCCTGCGCGCCCGCGAGCAACTGCTCGGCTACTGGTGCCTGATGGACGCGCCCGTCGCCACCGAACGCATCGCCCGCCTCGGTTACGACTACGTCGCCCTGGACGCCCAGCACGGCCTGTTCGGCTACTCCGGCATGCTCAACAACCTCCTCGCGATCGACAGCCGGGGCTCCACGGCCGTCGGCCTGGTCCGGGTGGAGGCGAACGACCCCGCTCCGATCGGCCGCGCCCTCGACGCGGGCGCGACCGGAGTGATCGTGCCGCTGGTCGACACGGCCGCGCAGGCCGCCGAGGCCGTGGCCGCGGTCCGCTACCCGCCCCTCGGCCGGCGCTCCTACGGCCCGATGCGCTCGGCGCTGAGGATCGGTCCCGACCCGGCCGACACGCACGACAGCACGGTCGTCCTCGCCATGATCGAGACGGCCGAAGGACTCGCCGACGTCGAGGCGATCTGCGCGACGCCGGGCCTCGACGGCGTCTACGTGGGCCCCTCCGACCTGCGCATCGCCCTCGGCGGCGCCTCGTCCACGGACCCGGCCCTGGCCGACGCCTTCGAGGCCGCGCTCGGCACCGTACGCGAGGCGGCGGCGGCCGCCGGAATCGCCGCGGGCATCCACAACCCGGACGGGGCGAGCGCCGCCAAGCGCCTCGCCGAGGGCTTCACCTTCGCGACCGTCGCCTGCGACCTGGTGCACCTGGAACAGACCGCCCGCCAGCACCTGGCCGCTGCCCGGACCCCTGGAGAGGCACTGTGACGAACCGACTCCTCGACGGCTTCGACCGCACCGACACCACGCTGCCCGCACCGACCGTGCAGAGCCACGCCGCCAACCTCACCGTGCTGCCCGGCGGGGACCTCGGCTGCGTCTGGTTCGGCGGCACGCAGGAGGGCATGGCGGACATCAGCGTGTGGTTCTCCAGGCTCGCGCCGGGCACCACGACGTGGACGGAGCCCGTCCGCCTCTCGGACGACCCGGCACGCTCCGAGCAGAACCCCGTGCTCTTCCCCATGCCCTCGGGAGCCCTCTGGCTGCTGCACACCGCCCAGCGAGGCGGAGACCAGGACACCGCCGAGGTACGGCTGCGCGTCAGCCACGACCACGGCACGACCTGGGAGGCGACCCGCACCCTGTTCCCCGCGACCCCGGGCGTCGGCGGCGTCTTCGTCCGCCAGCCTCCTGTCGTCCTGCCCACCGGCCGTCTGCTGCTGCCCGTCTTCCGCTGCCGGACCGCTCCCGGCGAGAAGTGGTCGGGCGACCTCGACACCAGCGCCGTCATGATCAGCGACGACGGCGGTGGCACCTGGTCCGAGCAGCCCGTGCCCGGCTCCACGGGCCTGGTCCACATGAACGTCCACCGGCTGCCGGACGGCTCCCTGCTCGCCCTCTACCGCAGCCGGCGCGCCGACGCCGTGCACCGGTCCGTGTCGCTGGACGACGGCGACACCTGGAGCGAGCCGCAGCCGCTGGAGCTGCCGAACAACAACTCCTCGATCCAGTACGTCCCGTTGGCCGACGGCCGCCTGGCGCTCGTCTACAACCACAGCAGCGCCGCCGACGCCACGGCCCGCCGCGTCTCCCTCTACGACGAGATCGACGACACGGGCGGCCTCACCGACGGCAAGGCCCCGGGCGGCTCGGTGACGACGGCGGTACGGCAGACCCCCTCGACCGCGTTCTGGGGTGCCCCGCGTGCCCCGCTCAGCCTCGCCCTCTCGTCCGACGGCGGCCTGACCTGGCCGCTGCGCGCCGACCTCGTGACCGGCGACGGCTACTGCCTCACCAACAACTCCCGCGACGGCCTCAACCGCGAACTGTCGTATCCCTCGGTAGCGCAGACACCGGACGGCGCCCTCCACATCGCCTACACACACCACCGAAAGGTCATCCGCCACATCAGGCTCGCCCCGCAGAGCGCGTCCGCTGGGCGTTGACCGAACCGGTCCTGGTGGCCTGGGCCGGCGCGGGTGCCCTCCGTGTCGGAAGGGCACCCGCGTCGGCCTCGGCGGGACGTCCGGGCGGCGGTGGGTGGCGTCAGTCCAGGCCGACCGTCTTCAGCCAGGCCTTCGCGACGTCGAGCGGGTCCTTGTTCTCCAGCTGCACCTGGGAGTCCATCTCCAGCAGCGCCTTGGTGTCCAGCTTGGCCGAGACCTCGTTGAGGGCGGCCACGCCCTCCTGGGAGAGGCCCGACTTGTAGACCAGCGGGGTCACGTTCGCGAAGCCGAAGAGGTTCTTCGGGTCCTGGAGGACGACGAACTTCTCCTTGGTGATGGTCGGGTCCGTGGTGAAGATGTCCGCGGCCTGCACGGTGTTCTTCGTCAGGGCCGCCTGGGTCAGCGGGCCGCCCGCGTCGAGCGCCTTGAACGACTTGAACTCCAGGCCGTACTGGGACTTCAGGCCCAACAGGCCCTGCTGCCGGGTCTGGAACTCCGGCGAACCGCCGATGACCAGCTCGGGAGCGATGTCCTTGAGGTCCGCGAGGGTGGACTGGGCGGTCAGGCTGTACTTCTTCGCGGTCTCCGCGTTGATGCTGACGGAGTCCTTGTCCTCGGCGGGCGCCGAGTCCAGCAGCGTCAGCTTCGCGTCGAGCTTGGCCTTCGCGGCCGCGTTCACCGACTCGGCCGTCTTCTGCTCCGCCTTCGGGTCCAGATAGGCGAGCAGCGAGCCGTTGTACTCCGGCAGGACCGTGATGGAGCCGTTCTTCAGCAGGCCGTACGTGGTCTCGCGGCTGCCGATGTTGGGCTTGTAGGTGACCTTGACACCCTTGGCCTTCAGGGCCTCGCCGTAGATGTCGGCGAGCAGGATGCTCTCGGCGAAGTTGTTGGAGCCGACGACGACGGTGCCGCCGTCCGCCTTCTCCCCAGCGAGCGGGTCGGACGTGTCGTCGGAGGAGGAGCATCCCGCGAGCAGGGCCGCGGCGGCGGCGAGCGCGACGGCGGCCACGCCGGGATGTGTCCTGAAGGACCTGCTGTGTGCGGTTGTAGAAGTCACGATTCCCGTTCCGGACTGAGGGTGGGGTGATTGCTCGGAGATGGTTGCTCGAAAGCTCTTATGCGCTGATCCAATCCAGCCGGTTCTTGGTCAGTCAAGAGCAGCCTGGTCACCAATTGGCTTCAATGAGTTGCCGGTTGTGAAGGAGGAATGAACGGACCCGCACGGAACCCGCCGAAGCGGAGCGGTTCGTAATGGATTCTTGACTCAGGGTGGCGCTAACCGGCGCCCGAAGAGGCTGTAGTCTCGCGGAAGTTGGCGCCGGTCACAGTGGCGTGCGGGGGCCGCACAGGTGTTGTCCCACCCCAGTGCCGGTAGCGTCACACCGACCTGGGTGCCCTTGGCGCACCGGTCCGTAAGCGATCACAATCGGTCACGAAGGAGGCCTGGTGTCCACGAACGAGCCCCGGGGTGGCGTTCGGGGATTCGCCGACCGCTGGCCGTTCCGCCGCAAACTCAACGTCCTGGTCGGAGTGCCGCTGGCCGTGCTCGCCACGCTGCTCGCCTACCTCATCGCCGACCAGGTGGACCAGGCACAGGACGCGAACTCCGCGGCCCAGCTGGTCCGGGACAGCGCGCAGGTCGCCGAGTTGGTGGACCGGGTGGAGACCGAGCACCAGCAGGCCATCCTGCTGTCCGTGCGGCACGAGGCCGCGCCCGCGGGGGCCCGTCCCTCCGCCGCCGACTACCGCAAGGCGCAGGCCGCGGTCGACTCCCAGGTGGAGAAGGTACGCGACACCTTCGGCGACCGGCTGCCGGACACCGAGGGCCAGGCGCTGCGGGAGATCAACGGCCTGAGCAGCCTGCGCGAGACCGTCGAGCAGGGCTACCTGCCCGCCGACAACATCGACCCGGCCTACACCAATGCCTCCAAGAACCTGATCGACGGCCTCGGCCTGGACCACAACGAGAACCTCGCCGGCACCTTCACCGGCAACCTGCTGGACTCGCTGCTGCGCGCCGACGCCGCCCACAGCGCCTTCGAGACGGCCGTCTTCTCGGCGCGCACCGGCGACAGCAACGCCCAGATCGAGTTCATCGGCGCGGTCGGCTTCGAGAACGAGTACGCCCACCAGGCCGACCGCTTCGCCCGGTTCGCGACCGAGGCGCAGGTGAACGAGCTCGGCGGGATCGAGCACAACTCCTCGCAGGCGACGATCGGCCGGCACTACGCCGAGCTGCAGATCGACCCCGGCAACCTCCAGGCAGGTACGCCCGCACAGATCCGCGAGGCCTTCACCGAGGCGCTCGGCTCCTACCGCGACTACCGGCTGCAGTCCGACACCCGGCTGAAGATCACCGCGTCCCTCATCGGCCAGATCGCCGACCGCGCCGACGGCGCCTCCAGCGAGGCCGCCTGGCGCGCCGTCCTGCTGCTGGGCCTGGCGCTGTTCCTCTTCGCCGTGTGGATCGCCTTCGCGGTGCTGGTGCGGCGCTCGGTGGTACGGCCGGTGCAGGCACTCACCGGAGCCGCCCGCGAGGTCGCCGACGTCGCCGGCCGTGAACTCGCCCGCGTCGCCGACGAGGACACCGAGGACGACGGGCCGGTCCGGCTGCGCGAGATCCCGGTCACCGCGAAGGACGAGATCGGCGACCTCGCCGACGCCTTCAACCACGTACAGACCACCGCGTCCGCGCTGCTGGAACGCCAGGTGCTCAGCCGTCGCAACGTCGCCGAGATGTTCGGCAACGTCGGCCGCCGGGTCAGCAACCTGACCGCCCGGCAGCTGGCGCTGATCGACGCGGTCGAGCGGGGCGAGACCGACCCCGCCCTGCTGGAGCGCCTCTACTCCATCGACCACATCGCCGTCCGCCTGCGCCGCAACGCCGACAGCCTGATGCTGCTCGCCGGCATCCGCGAGACCGTCCTCGACTCCGGGCCGCTCGCGCTCACCAACGTCGTACGGGCCGCGCTCGGCCAGATCGAGGGCTTCCAGCGGGTGCACCTGCACGCCGGGACCGAGGCCATGGTCGAGCCCGACATCATCGGCGACCTCACGCTGATGGTGGCCGAACTCGTCGAGAACGCCGTGTCCTTCTCGCCCGCCGGCAGCCCCGTCGAGGTGACCGTCCGCGACGGTGCCGAGGGCGCGGTGGTCATCGTCGCCGACCACGGCCTCGGCATGAGCACCGAGCGACTCGAGGAGGAGAACGCCCGCCTGATCCGCCGCGAACGCCTCGACCTCGTCCCGACGAAGGTCCTCGGCCTGTTCGTCGTCGGCACGCTGGCGCGCCGCTGGGAGGTGAGCGTGACCCTGTCCCGTACACCGGGCGGCGGCGTGACCGCCGAGGTGGCCATCCCGTCGTCCCTGCTGCTGACGATGAGCCCGGTGGCAGTCGCCTCCGGCGGTTCGGCGGGGGGCGGCACGGGACGGGCGCTGGCTTCGGGATCTGCTTCGGTGTTGGAGGCGGGTTCGGTTTCAGGGCCGGGTTCGGAGGCGGGTTCGGCTTCGGGGCCGAGGGCGGGTTCGGAGGCGGGTTCGACTTCGGGTTCGGAGACGGGGGCGCGTTCGGGGTCGGCTTCGAGTGCGGCCGCGGGCTCCGGCTCGGGGGCGAGCCCAGGTGCGGCCACGGCCGCCGGTTCGGGCTCGAGTTCAGGTGCGGGAGCGGGTGCGGCCGCGGGCTCCGGTTCGGCTTCGGATTCGAGGTCGGAAGCGAGCTCGGGGTCGGTCTCGGGTGCCGGTCGGATACCGGCGGCAGCGGCGGCTTCGGCCGCCGAGGCCGGTCGCGCGGGCTCCGCCGATGCGGGGCCCGGTGCCGGCTCCACGGCGGACGAGCCCGTACGCACCGCCCGCACCGCCTCCCCCAACGGCACCGACCCGGGCGCCGACGAGCCCGCCCCGCTCCCCCGCAGGGTGCCCCGGCGCGACACCGCCCCGACGGACACCCCGGCGACCTCGGACCCGGACGGCACGTCAGCCGCCGCCGATCCCAACGGCACATCAACCGCCCCCGACGCCATGCCGACAACCCCCGACCGCGAGTCAGCCACCCTCGGCGGCCAGTCCACCGTCCCCGGCCCGAAGGGCAAGGCACCCGGCGGCTCCCAGCCCGCCGACGCCCCCTTCATCCCGAGGGCCCGCGCCAGCGAGGCGGTCCCGGCCGGGACGCCCACGCCCGCCTCCGACGACGCCCCCGGTGCCCGGCCCCTGCGTCGCCGCGTCCGGGGTGCCACCCTTCGTACGACCTTCGGTACCGACCCCGACCAGCAGGCGGCCCGGCAGGCCGCGCCCCGTGCCACCGATGCGGACGCCGTCCGCGACGCGCTCGACGAGTTCGAGGCGGCCGTGGAGCGCGCCCACCGCGACAGTGGAAACGACACCGCCACCACCCCCTATCCCGTGCACCACGACAGCGCGACCGCACCCAACAACCCCCCGCACCACCAGAACCACTCCCCGGAAGGAGCGGAGCAGTGAGCACGTCGACAGGTGACACTCCGACGGGAGGCACCACGCCGGCCGAACTGCAGGCCGCCGCAGCCGACTTCACGTGGCTGTTGAATCGTTTCGCGACCGAGACGGCAGGCGTCGTCGACGCCATCGCCGTCTCCTCCGACGGTCTGCTCATCGCCGTGTCCGAGCTGCGTGAGCACGCCGACTCCGAGCGCCTCGCGGCGATCGTCTCCGGCATCACCAGCCTGGCAGCCGGTGCCTCCGGCAACTACGGTCTCGGCGGCCTCAACAAGGTCATCATCGACCTGGAAGGCGGCCACGTCCTGGTCTCCGCGGTCGGCAGCGGCGCCGTCCTCGGTGTCGTCACCGACAAGGAGGCCAAACTCGGCAACATCGCCTACGAGATGACGCTGTTCGCCAACCGGGCGGGCAGCGCGCTCAGTCCCCAGCTGGTGCTCGAACTGAAGAACAGCGTCGGCGCCTCGTCGAAGCGCTGACCGGGCGCCCGCCCGGCCGAGGAGGAAGAAACGACCCATGGCGGACGGCCGCACTCCCAGCAGTGCCGGCGAGGACGGCACCCCGCCCCCGGGACCAGACCCGGTCGGCCACGTCCACGCCGTACGGCCGTTCCTGGTCACCGCCGGCCGGGTGGCACCCAGCGCCAACGGCAAGACGATGCCCGTCGAGACCCAGGTGGTGGCCACCGCCGAGGGGCTCGCCGGGCTCGACCGGCTCTCCTTCGAACAGCACGACATCGTCGCCGCCTGCCGCCGCCCGCAGTCCATCGCGGAGATCGCGGCCAGGCTGCGGCTGCACCTGAACGTGGTCCGGATCCTCTCCGAGGACCTGCGCGCGGCGGGGCAGTTGACGGTGCATGTGCCCGACTCCGGCGTCATCCACGACGCATCCGTCCTGCGAAGGGTTATCGATGGCCTCAGGGCCATCCCCGACTCCCGAGGGGTTCTCCGTGACACCGACTGAACCGGCCACCCGCCCCGCGGCCGCGCAGGCCGCAGCAAGACCTCCCCTGCCGGTCAAGATGGTGATCGCGGGCGGCTTCGGGGTGGGCAAGACCACCGCCGTCGGCTCGATCTCCGAGATCGAGCCGCTGACCACCGAGGCCGCGATCACCGAGGTCGCGGCGGGCGTGGACGACCTCAGCCACACCCCGCGCAAGACCACCACCACGGTCGCGATGGACTTCGGCTGCATCACTATCGACCCCACCCTGAAGCTGTACTTGTTCGGCACGCCCGGCCAGGAGCGGTTCGGGTTCATGTGGGACGACCTCGTCGAGGGCGCGATCGGCGGGCTCGTCATCGTGGACACCCGCCGCCTCGACGACTGCTACGCGGCCGTCGACTACTTCGAGCACAAGCAGATCCCGTTCGCGGTGGCCGTCAACGCCTTCGACGGGCACGTCGAGCACACGATGGAGGAGGTCCGCTGGGCCCTCGACGTCAACGACCGGGTGCCGGTCGTGGTGTTCGACGCCCGCGAGCGCGGCTCGGTGCGCGACGCGCTGCTCGTCGTACTGGAACAGGCCCTGGCGCGCACCGAGGGCTGACTGACACTTGAATCCTCCCCCTCGTAAGCGAGGGGGATTCCTGGCTCAGGCTGCCTGGCGGAACAGCGTCCCGCCAGGTCTTGCGCCATCAGCACCAGCCGGGTTGAGACCAGCCCGGGCCAGCATCACGCGGGCGGAGTTCTTGTCTCTGGGCGAGACGGCTCCGCACGCGGTGCAGGCGTAGGTTCGTTCCGAAAGCGGTAGTACGTGCTTGTTTCTCGCTCCGCACTGCGCGCAGTCCATCGTGGTGTGCGCGGGATGGACCAGGTGCACGATCCTGCCGTGCTTGCGGGCCATCTCCAACAGGGCCTTCTTGGTGGCGCCGATGGCGGCATCGGCGACCTTCCTCGCCATGGTCGACTTCGCGAGGAACTTCGGGCTGAAGTCCTCCACGGCGATGGCGTCGTGGTCGGCCACTACGCGCTTGGCCCACTTGCGGCCGGTGTCCTGGCGTTGCCGGGACACCTTCTTGTACGCCTTGGCCCGCAACTTCTTCGCTTCGCGGTAGCCCTTGGAGGCTGCCTGTCCCCTGGCGGGTTTGCGGCGGGCCATCATGCGGTCGTACCGCGACAGCTTCGCCTGGGCCTTCTTCCCGTGCCGGGCGTGGGGGAGGTCGTGGGTATCGCTGGTGGTGGTCGCGGTCTCCCTGACGCCCCAGTCGATCCCGATCACCTGGCCGGTCTCGGGAAGCGGCTGGACTTCGGCGGGCACCACGAACGAGGCGTACCAGTGCCCGAGGCTGTCGCGGTACACGCGCACCGAGGACGGTTCGGCGGGAAGATCCCGCGACCACACGACCGTCAGGGCGATGTTCCCGGCGAGGTGCAGACGGCCGTCCTTCAGCCGGAAGCCGCGCTTGGTGTAGTTCAGGCTCGGGTCGGCCTCACGCTTCTTCTTGTACTTCGGCATCCCGGCCCGGCGATGCTGCGGAAGACGTTCGCGGATGTCCTTTTGCGCCTTCGCACGGGACTTGCCGAAGTCGCGGATGATCTGCTGCTGGGGAACCGATGAGCCCTCACGCAGCCACGGCGTCTTAGCGCGGGCTTCGGTCAGCATCGTGTCGAGCCGGGCCGGACCGCACGTCGCCTTGTCCGTGCCTTCGGGGCGGTTCTTGTTCCAGAGGTGGGTCTGCTTGGACTTGGCGACGGACTCGTTCCAGATCCACCGGCACCGGTCCCACTCCGCCAGCAGCGCAGACTCGGCGGTCGACGACACGCGCAGCCGGAACGTCCACCGGGCATGCCCGGCGTCCCCGGCCTCCTTCACCACCGACACGACATCCCCCCTCCCACGCCCCGCCCGATCACCCCAGCTTCCACGACGAGACCGTACGTGCGACATGCGCACACCCGTACCCCCACTACGGCAAAGCCACCCCAACCAGCGACCACGGGCACGCCCGTTCGCCTTTCGGCTCCGTCGGCGGCTTTGCGGGCGCTCCGCGCCCCAGGAGACCTGACACGGCGACGCTCCGCGTCGCCGTCACGGGATGCGATTCCCCCCGGCGTGAACGCCGGGGCATCCTCACAAGAATCAGGTGACAGGGCCCGGGGCGCGGATCTTCCGACCGCCCCGGGCCCTCGATCACCCGTTCCTCGGTCAGCCGCTTCCGCGTACCCCGCGTGACACCGCTGTCCGGTGCACCGCCCAGAACAGCGCGAGCGTCACCAGCGCCAGCCCGGCGACCAGCGTGGCGCCGCCCACGACCTTCTCGTAGTTGCGCTGGTAGAGGCCGTCGACGATGTACCGGCCGAGGCCGCCGAGGGAGACGTACGCGGCGATGGTGGCCGTGGAGACGATCTGGATGGCGGCGGAGCGCAGACCGCTGAGGATCAGCGGGAGCGCCGCCGGCAGTTCGACCTGGAAGAGCACTTGGGCCTCGCTCATCCCCATGCCCCGCGCGGCGTCCACCGGCGACGGGTCGACGGAGCGCATCGCCTCGTAGGTGGTGACCAGGATCGGCGGGACGGCGAGCACGATCAGCGGGATCATCACGTTCACCAGGCCGAACCCCAGCATCAGGGTCATCAGCACCAGCAGGCCGAAGGTGGGCAGCGCCCGCCCGGCCGTGGCGATCAGGGAGAGGGCGTTGCCGCCGCGCCCGGTGTGACCGGTGATGAGGCCGACCGGCAGCCCGATCGCGGCGGCGAGGACGAGCGCCTGCAGGGTGTACTGGATGTGTTCGCCCACGCGGGTGGGGATGCCGTCGTAGCCGGTCCAGTGGGCGCTGTCGCTGAAGAAGGCGTTGATGAAGTTGATCAGGTTCACCGGGCTGCGTCCTCCAGGGCGAGGGCGGCCGGGTCGGGCCGGTCGGCCTTCGGTTTCGTGTGCGCCCGGCGCGGCATCCACGGCGTGAGCAGCAGGCGCAGGACGACCAGCAGGGCGTCGCAGATGATGGCCAGGGCGGCCATGGTGAGCACGGCGTTGACGGCGAGTTCGGGCCGGTTGTAGATGTTCGCGTCGTTGAGCAGGTTGCCGAGGGCGCCCTGGTTCCCGATGAGCGTGCCGACGCTGACGAGGCTGATGCTGGACACGGTCGCCACCCGCAGCCCGGCGATGATCGCGGGCACCGCGATCGGCAACTGGACCTGGACGTAACGGCGTACGGGCCCGAAGCCCATGGCCGTCGCGGCGGCGAGGGTCTCCTGCGGGACCGAGCGGACGCCGTCGACGATCGACGGGACCAGGACGACGAGGCTGTAGACGGTGAGCGGGATCATCACCGTGAGCTCGGTCTGGCCGGTGTAGTCGATGAGGAGCACGAAGAAGGCCAGCGAGGGGATCGCGTACAGCACGGTCGTGATCCACAGCACCGGCGGGTACAGCCAGCGGAAGCGCACGCACAGCTGGGCGAGCGGCAGCGAGATCAACAGCCCGGCCAGCACCGGCAGCAGGGCCTCGCGCAGATGCAGGCCGACGAGGCCGAGCCAGCTGTGCTGGAGGTCGCTGGGGATGTCGAAGAAGCCGTTCATCGGGCGACCCGTGCGGTCTTGTCGGTCTTGTCGGTCTTACGGCCTTCCGCGTGGGCGCCGCGGATCGCCTCGCCGATGGTCTGCTGGGAGACCACCCCGGCCGCCCGGCCCTCGGCGTCCACGGCGACGGCCCAGCCGGTGGGCGAGAGCACCGCGCAGTCCAGCGCGGCCCGCAGCGAGTCCGTACCGGCGACGAACGGCCGCCCGTACGGCAGGAGTTGCTCCGCCTCGACGGCGCCGGCGGTCAGGTCGCGCGGTTCGCACCAGCCGAGCGGCCGGCCGTCCAGGTCCGTGACGAGGAGGTAGGGGACGTCGTCCGTGTCCCGGGCGGCGATCTGCTCGGCGGTGGAGTCGATCGCGACGATCGGCGTGGTCAGCAGGTCGAGGCCCGCGGAGGGGAAGAAGGACAGCCGGCGGATGCCGCGGTCGGCGCCGAGGAAGTCCTCGACGAAGGCGTCGGCCGGGTCGGACAGCAGCTCGGCGGGCGGCGCGAACTGGGCGAGTTTGCCGCCGGTGCGCATCACGGCGACCATGGTGCCGATCTTGACGGCCTCGTCGATGTCGTGGGTGACGAAGACGATCGTCTTGCCCAACTCCTCCTGGATACGCAGGAGTTCGTCCTGAAGCCCCTTGCGCACCACCGGGTCGACGGCCGAGAACGGCTCGTCCATGAGCAGCACCGGCGGATCGGCGGCGAGCGCCCGCGCGACACCGACGCGCTGCTGCTGCCCGCCGGACAGCTGGTAGGGGTACCGCCTGGCGAGCGCGGCGTCGAGGCCGACCCGCTCCATCAACTCACGTGCCCGCGCACGGGCCTTGTCCTTGCCCCAGCCGAGCATGCGGGGCACGGTGGCGATGTTGTCGACGATCGTGCGGTGCTGGAAGAGCCCGGCGTTCTGGATGACGTATCCCATGGACCTGCGCAGCGTGTTGACGGGCTGCTGCAGGATGTCCTTGCCGTCGAGGAGGATGGTGCCCTCGCTGGGCTCGACCATCCGGTTGATCATGCGCAGGGTCGTCGTCTTCCCGCAGCCCGAGGGTCCGACGAGGACGGTGATCGAGCGGTCGGGTATCTCCAGGGAGAGCCGGTCGACCGCCACCGTGCCGTCCGGGTACCGCTTGGTGACTGAATCTATCCGTATCAAAGCGCCGAATACCCCTCGGACTTGGCAGAATCTGCCCATTTTCGGTCACGGTCGTACAGGCCGTTGCGGGGAGAGTCTAGACCTCGCGTGTTGCGTGCCTTCGTCGGGCAAGTGGCCGGTTCCCCGGGTCCGAAGCCTTGGCGTCCGGCCTCACCGCACTGTGCGCGAGCTGTGAGTCCGCTGATTCTCAGAGGGTCGGCACCGGTCAGACCGGCGGCGAGGGTGGCATGGGCAGCGACGCCCAGGCCTCGTCCGAGATGATCACGTACGTCAACTACCCAGCTGGAGCGCCGGGCTTGCACAACGGGCATCACTGGCGGTGATGCTGCGTTTGCGTCCAGTCCCACCCCGAGGTGTTCGGGGTGGGGCAGGGGCCGTTGACGGGGCCCCGCGTCGCCACAACTCCCACGCACGGGCGCGGATGTTGCGGGAGCCTCCCCCACTCTCGGCTTCGCTCGAGCGGGAGGTGCCCCCATCGGTCCGCGTGATCAACGAATCCGCAGTTCCGGCACGCAAGCCAGGCCTGACTGACCCGGTTCGCCCTGTCGATGTGCCCGCACTCGGCGCAGGTACGGGACGTGTACGCCGGATCGACGTGTACCACCGGCACCCCTGCCTTGCGGGCCTTGTACGCGATGAACGCCCCCAGCTGGGCAAACGACCAGCTGGAGTGGGTGGCCCTCCCCCACTGCCTTAAGGGCGTGGGAGGTACCCCCAGGCTTGCGAAGCCGTACCCGCTCGCGGATGCGAGCCTCGGCCGCTCCGCGGCCGAGCAGACGTCATGGCGCTGCGGCGCTCCGCGCCGCCTGACCCAGGATGCGATTCCTCCCGGGCTTGAACGCCCGGGGTTCCTCGCAAAACGCGGTGAAGAAAAACCGGGACGGTGCGGCCGGGCTGGTCGCGGTGGCCACCGACCAGACCGCGTCCTCGATCATCCTGGAGTCCGGTCAGCCGGTGATCTCCATGGGCGGCTGGTCCGGCAGCGACAACGCCATGACCCTCGCCAAGCTCAACCGCCTGGTGAAGTCGGGCGAGCTGCACTACATCGTCGTCAGTGACAGCGGTCAGGGCAGCGGCACCAGCTCCGCGATCTCCGCGTGGGTCAAGGCGAACGGCACGGCCGTGAGCGATTACAGCGGCCTGTACCGCCTGGACACCTCCGACGTCGGCTGACGCCGGTCCCGCGACGCCCCGCCCATCCTGCGATGCGGCGGGGCGTCGCCGCGTCGGTCCGGCAGCTCAGCAGCCCGTCCGGCAGCTCGCGCCGCCGCGGCGAGCCCGGTGGGCCCGGTGGGCCCCGGCCCGATCACCGCGACCGTCCGCCCGGACAGCCGCTCCCGCGGCCGCGGCGGCGCGCACCCGAGCTCCCACGCCCGGTCGGCGACCGTCCGCGGCGAGACATGGGGCTCGTGCCGACCTGCACCGCCTCGGTGGCCGGCTCCCATGAGGCGGCCACCGGCCCGCGGCCGTCCCTCGGAACGCCCCGGCCGTCACGCGGCGGCCGAGTCCTCCCCCGCGACCGGGAATCCCGCCGTCCGCAGAACCCGCCGCTCGGCGTCCACGGCGAACACCTCGCATCCCGGCTGCCCGGCGGCCCAGTCGACGCCCTCGGCGCCCATCGCGAAGGCGGCCGTGGCGGCCGAGTCCGCCTCGGTGAGGGTCGGGGCGACGACGGTCAGGCTGAGCAGACCGGTCGCCGGACGCCCGGTGCGGCCGTCGATGATGTGGTCGCCGCGCTCGTAGCGGGCGGAGGTCGCGACCGCCCCGTCGGTGAGCTGGAGGACGGTGCACAGCTTGTCGGCGTGCTCGGGGTGCCGTACCCCCACCCGCCAGGGTCCGCCGGCGGTGACCACGTCGCCGCCGGCGTTGAGGCAGAAGCGCCTCGCCCCGGCCGCCCTCAGCAGGTCCGCCGCCCGTTGCACGGACCAGCCCTTGACCACCGCGCACGGGTCGAGACCGCGCCCGGGCAGCCGTACGTCGAAGGCGCCGCCGGTGGCGGCCCGGTACTCCTCGCACAGGTCGAGGACTTCCCGCAGGTCCGCGCTCAGGTCCCGGTCCGACAGCTCGCCCCGGTCGAGCCGGCACACCTCGCTGTCGGCCTTGAACGGGCTGAACCGGGCGTCGACCTCGTGCAGCCACGCGAAGACCGCGTCCGCGGCCGACGGCGGGATGCCCTCGTCGTCGACGCGCAGCGAGACCGGGAAACCCATGACGTGTTCGACGCGGTGCATGACGGTCAGCCCTTCGCGTCGATCGCGGCCTGGAGGGACTCCTTGTAGCCCTCGGTCGTGATGGTCGCACCGGACACCGTGTCGATGTCCGCGCTCTGCGCCTCCAGGGTCTGAGCGATCAGCTTCGGCACCGCGGCCGTGGTCTGCGGATGGTTCGGCTGCTGGAGCATCCGCACGGCGGCGATCTCGTCGCCCTCGAAGGTCACCTCGACCTGCACGGGGCCCTTCTCCGTGCTGACCGTGGAGCCCGCGACCACCTGGGATGCGGCGGCCGAGGCGGACGGGGCCGCGGACGCCGCCGAGGCGTTCTCGTCGATCGCGGCCTGGAGGGACTCCTTGTAGCCCTCGGTCGTGATCGTCGCGCCGGACACCGTGTCGATGTCCGCGCTCTGCGCCTCCAGGGTCTGAGCGATCAGCTTCGGCACCGCGGCCGTGGTCTGCGGATGGTTCGGCTGCTGGAGCATCCGCACGGCGGCGATCTCCTGGCCCGCGAAGGTCACCTCGACCTGCACGGGACCCTTCTCCGTGCTGACCGTCGTACCCGGGACGACGGTGGAGGAGGAGTCCGAGGACCCGGACGAGGAGGACACGGAAGGCGCGGGCGTGGCGACCTGGACGGTGGACGTGCCGGCCGAGGGTTCGTAGAGCCAGACGGGGACCAGGCCCGCGATGCTCAGGACGACGACAGGTATGGCTCGCTTCACGGTGACTTCCTCATCCCGCCAGGCTGAAACGCTCGAAGTGGATCTGCGGCTTGGGCACGTTCAGCTCGCGCAGGCTGCCCAGCACCGCGTTCATCATGGGCGGCGGCCCGCACAGGAAGACGTCCCGGTCGGCGATGTCCGGCACCAGCCGGGCCAGCTCGCCCGGCGCCAGCTTGTCGGGGACGGGCGGACCGGTCACCAGGTGCAGCTCGCAGCCCTTGGCCTGGGCGAGTTCGCTCAGTTCGTCGTAGAGGACCGCGTCCCGGTCGGTGGCGACGCGGTAGATGACGACGGCGTGGCCCTGCAGCTCCTCCAGGAGGGCGCGGATGGGGGTGACGCCGACGCCGCCGGCGATGAGGACGGACTCCGGGCGGGTGCGGTGCAGGGCGGTGAAGGCGCCGTAGGGGCCCTCGGCGAAGACGCGCGTGCCGACCTTCACATGGCGCAGGGCGGCGCTGCCGGCGCCCGCGGCCTTGGCGGTCAGGCGCAGGGTGCGGCCGTCGGGCGCGGCCGACAGGGAGAAGGGGTTGGCCTGCCACCAGCGGTCCGGGGTCAGGAAGCGCCACAGGAAGAACTGGCCGGCCCGGGCGGGGCATCCGGTCGAGGTCGCGGCCGGTCATGTAGACCGAGACGACGTTGTCGGACTCGGGGACGACGGCGGTGACGCGCAGCTGGTGGCGCCAGTTCCGCCACAGCGGCAGCACCAGGCGGCCGACGAACACCGAGGTGAGCGCGACGCCCCACATCGTGTACCAGTAGGTGGTGGCGGCGGACGACGCGGTGAAGGTCGTACCGACCGCGACCTGGTGGGTGAAGGCCAGCACCACGGCGGCGTAGGTGTACAGGTGGATGAAGTGCCAGGTCTCGTACGCGAGGCGGCGCCGGGCGTAGCGGCCGGAGACGGCCCCCACCACGATGATGATCGCCAGGGCGACGACCGCGCGGAGCACGCCCTCGACGGTCTCGGCGAGGTCGACCAGCTGGCTGACCGGGTCCAGGTCGGACGACTCGGCGTAGCCGAAGCTGATGAAGACGGCGTGCGCGAGCAGCGTGAACAGGATGCCGAAGCCGGTCCAGCGGTGCCACGAGGTCAGCCGGTCCATGCCGATGCGGCGGTCGAGCCAGGGCAGCCGGGCCACCAGGACCAGCTGGAAGGCCATCAGGAGCGCGCCGTACAGACCGGCCAGCCGGCCCAGCACGATGAGGGCGTTCGACGCGAATCCCGCCTGGGTGAAGAAGAAGGTCACCACGGCCACGTTCGCGGCCAGCACGGCGTACAGGCCCGTGCGGGCCACCACCCTGGGGCGGATCGCCGTGGGGGGCGCAGGGGGCGATTGGACGGTCGTCACGGACAGAGCTCCTTGATCCGGGTCCTGGGTTACCGAGCTTCCCCGCCGCGAGCTGTCGATTTACTGTCGTACGACTTTCAAGTGGTTATCGATGTGGCCACGAGGACGGCCCCCCTCTGGCTCCGCCGGTCGCGTGACGCACTATGTGCAGGTGGACAAAGTACGACTCCTCGTCGTGGACGACGACCCGCCGATCGCCGACCTCGTGGCGACGGTCGCCCGCTATGAGGGCTGGGACGCGGTCACCGCGAACACGGGCGAGGAGGCACTGAGCCGTGCCGCGGAGTTCCATCCGGACATCGTGGTGCTCGACCTCATGCTGCCCGACATCGACGGTTTCGGCGTGCTGGACCGGCTCCGGCGCTCCGGGACGATGGTGCCCGTGGTGTTCCTCACGGCCCGGGACGCGGTGGCCGACCGGGTGGCGGGGCTGACCAGGGGCGGTGACGACTACCTGGTCAAGCCGTTCGCGGTGGAGGAGCTGATGGCCCGGCTGCGCACGGTGCTGCGGCGCAGCGCCGGGCCCGGCTTCCAGCGGTCCGTGCTCCAGGTGGCGGACCTGACGATGGACGAGGACACCCGCGAGGTGCGGCGCGGCGAGCAGCTGCTGACGCTCACGCCGACCGAGTACGAGGTGCTGCGCTACCTGATGCGCAAGTCGCCGACCGTGCTGACCAAGGCGCAGATCCTGGACCACGTGTGGGAGTACGGCTTCGGGGGCCGCTCGAACGTCGTGGAGCTGGTCGTCAGCCGGCTGCGCCGCAAGCTCGACGCGACCGGCGAACCGCTGATCCACACCGTCCGGGGCTTCGGCTACGTGGTCCGGCAGGCCGCGGAGTGAACGGCCTGTTGCGGCGCCTGCGGCAGACCTACCGCAGGCTGCGCCTGGGCACCCGGCTGGCGCTGGGCGTCGGCGCGCTGTCCCTGGTGGTGTTCGGCGTCGTGGGCTACGCCCTGACGATGTACATGCGCGACTATCTGGACAGCCAGCTGGGCTACCAGCTGAAGGTCGTCCAGACCGTGCAGTCCAAGGACGCCGCGGCCAACGGCACGGTGACGCAGAAGCCGTACTGGGGCTGGTTCGCCGCGGTGTACGACGTGTCGGGCAGCTCGGCCGTGCTGCGCGAGCCCGCCGACATCCCGCACGACATCCGCCCGCTCACCGCGTTCGCCGAGACCATGGCCGACTCCGACACCGAGCTGATGCGCACCGTGAAGATCGACGGAGAGGGCGTGTACCGGCTGCGGGGCTGCGAGGTCGAGCCCGGGGTGGTGCTGGTCAGCGCCGCGCCCATGCAGGACATCGAGGACACCGTGGACCGGCTGATCGCCGTGCAGGTGATCTCGTTCGCCCTCGCGGCGGGGGCGCTGGTGGTGCTCGGCCGGAAGCTGCTGCGGCGCGGTCTGCAGCCGCTGAGCGACATGGCCTCCACCGCGCACGGCATCACCTCCCACGATCTGACCGAGTCGGCGGCCCGGCTGCCGCTGCGCGCCGACGGCCGGGACGGCGGACCCGAGGTGGACGAGCTGCGCACGGCGTTCAACACGATGCTGGAGCACATCGACGACTCCCTCGCGGTCCGCGCCGAGGCCGAACAGCGGCTGCGCCGCTTCGTCGCCGACGCCTCGCACGAGCTGCGCACCCCGCTCATGTCCGTACGGGGCTACGCGGACCTCTTCCAGTACGCCGCCGCCAACGCCCCCGAGGAACGCGACAAGCACCTGGCCCGGCTGCGCGCCGAGGCCGCCCGGATGGGCTTCCTCCTCGACGACCTGCTGCTGCTCGCCCGCCTGGACGCGGCCGAGGTGGAGACCCCGCTGCGGATCACGGAGGCGGACCTGGCGGAGCTGGTCGACCACGCGGCCGACGCGTTCCGCGCGAGCCACCCGGACCATCCGCTGACGGTGACGGCCGACCCCGAGACGCTGCCGCTGCGCCTGGATCCGCAGCGCATCCGCCAGGTCCTGGACAATCTGCTCACCAACGCGGCCGTGCACACCCCGGCGGGCACCGAGGTGAGCGTGCGGGTCACCGTCGAGCCCGGCCGGGCGCTGGTGCGGGTCGCGGACGCGGGCCCCGGCATCCCGCCCGCCGACCGGGACCGCGTCTTCGACCGCTTCTACCGCGTCGACAAGGCCCGCAGCCGCGACCGCGGCGGCAGCGGCCTGGGCCTCGCGGTGGCCCGCTCCCTGGTCGCGGCGCACGGCGGCACGGTCGAGCTGAGCGACGAGCCGGGCACGACGGTGTTCACGCTGGCGCTTCCGCTGAGTTGGGTCCGGTGAGTCGGGTCCGGTGAGTCTTACGAAGCCGTGACGTGCGGGGGCGGCCGGGTCGTCCGGGCTGCGCACGGCCCTAGCGTGGCCGCATGCGTGTACTGGTCACCGGCGGTGCCGGATTCATCGGGTCCCAGGTCGTCGAGGCCCTGCGGGCCCACGGGCACGAGCCCCTCGTGTACGACGTCCGCGCCGACCCGGCCTCGGACGTGCGCAACCCCTCGACGGTCCGGCAGGCCCTGACGGGCGTGGACGCCGTGTGCCATCAGGCAGCGATGGTCGGGCTGGGCGTCGACTTCTCCGACGCCGCCGAGTACGTCTCCCGCAACGACCTCGGTACGGCCGTGCTGCTCACCGCCATGGCCGACGCGGACGTACGGCGGCTGGTCCTCGCCGGGTCGATGGTCGTGTACGGCGAGGGCCGCTACACCTGCGCCCGGCACGGGGTGGTCCGGCCCGGCCCGCGCTCCGTCCCCGACCTGGACGCGGGACGCTTCGAGCCCCGCTGCCCGCGGTGCGGGGCCGAGCTGTCGCCCGGCCTGGTCGGCGAGGACGCCCCGGTCGATCCGCGCAACGTGTACGCGACGACCAAGCTCGCCCAGGAGCACCTGGCGGCGGCGTGGGCGCGGGCCACGGACGGGGCGGCGGTGTCGTTGCGCTACCACAACGTGTACGGGCCCGGCATGCCCCGCGACACCCCCTACGCGGGCGTCGCCTCCTTCTTCCGCTCGTCGCTCGCCCGCGGCGAGGCCCCGCGGGTCTACGAGGACGGCCGCCAGCGGCGGGACTTCGTGCACGTACGGGATGTCGCGGCGGCCAACGTGGCGGCGCTGGAGGCTCCGGCGTGCAACGGCGCGCTGACCGCGTACAACACCGGCAGCGGCGAGCCGCACACGGTCGGCGAGATGGCCCGGGCGCTGGCTTCCGCGTACGGCGGCCCGGAGCCGGTCGTCACCGGGGAGTACCGCCTGGGGGACGTACGGCACATCACGGCGGACTCCTCCCGGCTGCGAGCCGAGCTGGGGTGGAAGCCCGGGGTGGAGTTCGCGGAGGGGATGCGGGAGTTCGCGTCATCCACGTGATCGACGTGATCGTCGTGATCGTCGAGTTGGGCACCGGGAGATCTTCACAAAAGTTGACAATTTTCACTTCTCGGGCATCCGGGCGGGATCTACGCTCGTATACAGATGGCGGGCGGATGGCCGGCCTGTCGACCACCGCCGCCTGTACCCAGTGGAGGCGGAGATGAAAGCGTCGATACGGCGGTCCGCGGTCTTCACGAGCGCGGCCGCTCTTGTGATAGCTCTCTGCGGTACGACGGGCACCGCGCGGTCCGCCGTCCCGGCCGAACCGGGCGATGGTGAGCTCCAGTTCGGCTACGTCCTGTCGGAGACGGGACAGCTGGCCTACCTCGGCCCGCCGATGATCGAGTCCGTGAAGTTCGCGATGAAGACGATCAACGACGCCGGCGGAGTGCTGGGCAAGCCGTTGCCGACCGTGGTCTCCGGAGACGAGGCGGGCCAGGAGGCCGTCGCCGTGCAGTCGGCCGACCGGGTCCTCGCCGCGGGCGTGGACGCGATCATCGGCGCCGCGGCCTCCGGTATGTCGCTGTCGTTCATCGACCGGGTGACCGGAGCGGGTGTCGTGCAGTGTTCGGGGTCGAACACCGCACCCACCTTCACCGACTACGAGGATGACGGCTTCTACTTCCGTACCGTCCCGAGCGACGCGTTGCAGGGGCCTGTCCTGGCGGATGTGATCCGCGGTGACGGCCACAAACGGGTGGCCCTGATCGGACGGGCGGACGACTACGGGCGCGGTCTGCTGGAGTCCACCCGGAACGCACTCGAGGACGGCGGTGCGACGGTGACGCTCGCCGAGACGTACGACCCGAAGTCGACGAACTTCGACCAGATCGTGCAGCAGGTGGAGGACTCGCGGCCGGACGCCGCCGTGGTGATCTCGTTCGAGGAGGGCACGCAGATCCTGCAGGCCATGATCGAGTCCGGACTGGGGCCCGACCGGATCGGCGTCTACGGCACCGACGGGCTGCGGAGCGAGGAGCTGCCGCGGTTGGTCGCCCCGAACCAGCCGGGCAGGCTCGACGGGATGAAGGGGACCGCACCGGCGTCCGAGACGAACGAGAAGTACGTGAAGGACCTCAAGAAGTTCGCGCCGCAGCTGAAGGAGCTGCAGTTCGCTCCGCAGGTGTTCGACTGCGTGACGACCATCGCGCTCGCCGCCGAGAAAGCGGAGTCCGACGACCCGGGCGACTTCGTGGAGGAGATCAACGGGATCACGAAGGACGGCGACAAGTGCACCACGTTCGCCGCCTGCAAGGAACTGCTGGCCGACGGCAAGGACATCGACTACGACGGCGTGAGCGGTCCGCTCGACTTCACCGACACGGGCGAGCCCGGCCAGGCGACGATCGAGGTGTATGGCTACAACGCCAAGGGAGAGTTGCAGACCCTGCGGACCGAGACCAGCACGGCCCAGGAGTGACCGGAAGGAACGGCGGGAACGGCGGGAACGGCGGGAACGGGAGTCAACGGACGCGGGCGAGCGTGCCGAGGTAGAGCTCGATCACCTTCTCGTCGTGCAGCAGGGCCGTACCCGTACCGGTGTACGCGTTGCGGCCCTGGTCGAGGACGTAACCGCGGTCGCAGATCTGCAGGCATCTGCGGGCGTTCTGCTCGACCATGAGGACGGCGACGCCCGCGCTGTTGATCATTTTGCACCGGTCGAAGACGTGGTCCTGATGGAGCGGTGACAGGCCGGCCGACGGCTCGTCGAGCAGCATCAGCTGCGGCTCCATCATCAGCGCACGCGCCATCGCGAGCATCTGGCGTTCGCCGCCGGACATCGCGCCGGCCTTCTGCCTGCGGCGGTCGGCCAGCAGGGGGAAAAGTTCCTCCACCGCCGTGGCGCGCCGCGCGTAGTCCTTGGGCCGCAGATAGACGCCCATCCGCAGGTTCTCCTCGACGGTCAGCGCGGGGAACACGTTCTGCAGCTGCGGTACGTAGCCCACGCCCCGCCGGACCAGCTCGTGCGCCGGCCGGTTGGTGACCTCCTCGCCGCGCAGCCGCACGCTCCCGCCGCGCACCCGCAGCAGCCCGAAGACGGCCTTGACAAGCGTCGACTTGCCGGCGCCGTTGGGGCCGATCACGCCGACCACCTCGCCCGGGCGCACCTCGATGCTGCATCCGCGCAGTACGTCGACGCCGGGGACGTATCCGGCGACGATGTCGTCGGCGGCCAGCACCGGTTCCCGTTCCTCGGTGGTCATCGCTACTCCTTCTCCTCGGTCGCCGTCCCCGGTTCGTCGTGCCGCTTGCCCAGGTAGGCGTCCACGACCGCGGCGTTCCTGCCGATCGTGTGCGGTGGGCCCTCGGCCACCAGGCGGCCGTCGGCCATGACGGCCACCCAGTCGCTGATGTCCATCACCACGTCCATGTCGTGCTCGACGAAGCACACCGACAGTCCCTCGTCCCGCAGCTCGGTGATGTGCCCGAGCAACGACTGGGTCAGCGCGGGGTTCACCCCGGCCATCGGCTCGTCGAGCATGATCATGACGGGCCGGGCCATCAGCGCGCGGGCCAGTTCCAGCAGTTTGCGCTGACCGCCGGAGAGCGTGCCGGCATGGTCGTCGCGCAGGGGCGCGAGCCGGAACCGGTCCAGCAGTTCGTCGGCCCGGCGCTCGAAGTCCCGCTCCTGCCCGCGCCACAGGGGTCGCAGCAGCGCGGGCAGCGTCCGCTCGCCGCGTTGGCCGGGCGCGGCGAGCAGCATGTTCTCCATCACGGTGAGCCGGGCGGGTGTCCTGGTGAGCTGGAACGTGCGGACCAGTCCCCGCCGCGCCACCCGGTGCGCCGGGGAGCCGGTGAGAGGCTGTCCGTCGAACGACCAACTACCGCCGTCGGCCCGGTCGAATCCGCTGATCACGTTGAACAGCGTGGTCTTGCCGGCGCCGTTGGGCCCGATGAGCGCCGTGATGGCCCCGCGCTGCATCTCCAGGTGCTCGACCCGCACGGCGACGAGGCCGCCGAAGGTACGGGTCACCTGGTCCAGGACCAGCAGGGGGTCGGGCTTGCGCACCCCCGGCTCGGGAGCGATCCCGGAGAGCCGGCCGGCGTGGGACACAACCCGGTCAGCGGTCACTGAGCAGCATCTCCTTCCGGCTGCCGAGAATGCCCTGCGGCCTGAACGCGACAAGAAGGATCAGGGCGACCCCGACCAGGGCGAAGCGCACCGCGCCGACCTCCGAGGTGCTGATGAGGTCCGGCGAGATGTACTCGGCGTCGATGGCCTGCCGCAGCGCGCTGTCGAGGAAGCTGAGGACGAACCAGAACAGGATCGAGCCGACGACCGGCCCGAGGATCCGCCCGGCACCTCCGAGTACGAGCAGCGTGTAGAGGAAGAACGTGACGCCCGGATCGAAGTTGTCCGGGTTCACGGACTGCACCTGGATCGCCTGCACCATGCCCGCGACCGCTCCGATGACACCGCCCAGCACGAGGCTCTGCATCTTGTACGCGTAGACGTTCTTGCCGAGGCTGCGCGCGGCGACCTCGTCGTCACGGATCGACCGGATGACACGGCCCCACGGGCTGTGGATCAGCAGGGCGAGCAGCACTCCGACCACGAGCACCAGCGCCCATCCGACGCTCATCACCCACAGGTCGCGGGAGCTGAACTTCACCAGCCACACCCCGTAGGTGCCGCGCTCGATGGGGCTGAGGTCGTAGAAGTCCTTCGCGAACCTCTGCAGCCCGAACACCCCGCCGGTGACCGGCTCGGCCCAGCTGGACCGGTAGAACAGCCGCAGTGTCTCCCCCGCCGCGATGGTGGTGATCGCGAGATAGTCGGCGCGCAGCCGCAGGGTGGGCAGGCCGAGCAGCAGGGCCAGCACGATCGCGCAGGCGATGCCGCCCAGGACACCGAGCCACATCGGGCCGTCGTACGTCGACACCGTGATGGCGAGGCCGTAGCCGCCGACCAGCATGAAGCCGACCTGGCCGAAGTTCAGCAGGCCGGTGTATCCGAAGTGCAGGTTCAGCCCCATCGCGGCGAGTGCGTAGACGGCGGCGATGGGGCCGATGCCGGAACGCAGGGCGTCGGAGAGGATGGCCGAGAAGTCCATGGCGCCACCCCTCACCCGACGCGTTCGGCCCGGCCGAGGATGCCCTGCGGCCGGACGAGCAGGACGACGATGAGGACCAGCAGCGCCCACGCGTACTGCAGGTCGACCGGGAACCACAGGGTGGACATCTGGGCGACGATGCCGATGACGAGGCTGCCGACCATCGCGCCGTAGGCGGAGCCGAGTCCGCCCAGGATGATTCCCGCGAACATGAGCAGCAGCAGCTTGAAGCCCATGTCCCAGGTGACGATCTCGACGAGGCCGAAGAAGACCCCGCCGAGTGCGGCCAGCCCGCCGCCGAGCATCCACACGAACAGCACCACCCGCTGCACGTCGATGCCCGTGGCCTCCGCGAGATCGCGGTTGGCGGAGACGGCCCGGACCGCCGTGCCGATGCGTGTCTTCTGCAGCAGCATGGCGACGCCGAGCAGCACCAGCACGGCGAGCAGGGTGACCGTGAGGTCCCGGGGGGTGATGCTGGCCGGTCCCAGGCCGATCGTGCTCTGGATGTCGTACTGCGCGTAGGAGGCGGGCCGGGTCCCGTACAGCACGAGCACGACGTGCCGCAGCACCAGCGAGAGCCCGATGGTGACGATGAACATGTTGATCAGCCCGGTGCCCCGGGCCCGCAGCGGCCGCCACAGGCCCCAGTCGACGGCCGCGCCCAGCAGGGCACCGAAGACCACCGCGGCGAGGGCGGCGGGGATCAGGTGCCAGCCCGGACCGGCCGCGGAGGCGTTGAGGAAGAACGCGAAGGTGGCGCCGATCGTGACGAACTCGCCGTGCGCGAAGTTGATCAGGTGGATGGTGCCGAAGATCAGCGAGAGTCCGACCGAGGTGATCGCGATGATGACACCGAACTGGATACCGTCGATCAGCGCCTGCAGGGCGCGCGCGCCGAAGGTGGGGCCGCGCGGGATCTCCTCACCCTGTGCGCGCGCGGAGAGCGCGGGCACCGACACGAGGACCAGGGCGAGGGCCAGTACGAACATCCGCTGACAGCGCACGGCGGTTCCGATATGTCACGAAGGTCCCTTGTGTCCCAGTGTAAGGCGGCCTGGACCCATGGCACGAGGGTCAGACCTCGGCGGGCGGCAGTGTCACCTCGAAGCGGCAGCCGCCGTTGACATTGCGTACGGTGGCCTGCCCGCGGTGGGCCTCCACGATCCCGCGCACGATGGCGAGGCCGAGACCGGCGCCGGCGGGCGGGGTCCGGGCGTGCGTGCCGCGCCATCCGGTGTCGAAGACGCGGGGCAGGTCCTCCTCGGGGATGCCGCCGCAGCCGTCGGTGACGGACAGGACGACCCCGTCGGGGCGGCGCTCGGCGGCGATCGCGACGGTGCCGTCGGCGGGAGTGCGGCGGATGGCGTTCACGAGCAGGTTGCCCAGCACCCGGCTCATCTCCTTGCCGTCCACCTCGACCGGCACGGGCTCGACCCGGTCGCCGACCAGCCGTACGCCGCACTCGCGCGCCAGCGGGTCGACGCCCGCGAGCGCGTCGCCGACGAGGTCGTACAGGGAGATGCGGCTGGTGCTCAGCGCCAGCGCCCCGGCGTGGATGCGGGAGAGCTCGAAGAGGTCGCCGACCATGCCGTTGAGGCGTTCGACCTCGGTGCGGATCTGTCTGAGGTAGCGGGAGGGGTCGGCGGCGACGCCGTCCTCGAGGGCCTCGGACATCGCGCGCAGGCCGGCCAAGGGGGTGCGCAGGTCGTGCGAGATCCACGCGACCAGTTCACGCCGGGAGGTCTCCAGGGCACGTTCGCGTTCCCGGGACTCGGCGAGCTTTGCGCTGGTCGCCTCCAACTCGCGGCTCAGCTCGACGAGTTCGGCGGTGGACGGGCCGTCGGGCGAGGTGAAGTCGCCGCCGTCGCCGAAGGACCGGGCGGCGAGCGCCAGGGCGCGGCTGCGGCCGACGGCCCAGCGGCCGAGCAGCAGGGCGGTGGCCAGGGAGACTACGGCGGCCATCGCGACGACCGTGGTGACGACCTTCAGGTCGTGTGCGGACAGGAACATCGCCTGCGCGACGGCGAGGGTGCCGGCGAGCATCGCGGTGACGGCGACGGAGGCGACCACGGCGAGGTGCGCGACGACCGAGCGCCGTCGAATGAGGAGCAGCACGCCCGCGCCGAGCACACCGACGGTGGCGGCGCCGAGGAAGGCGAACAGGGCGATGAGGAGGGTGTCGCTCATGGTCACGCCTCGCCTTCGAAGCGATAGCCGACGCCCCACACGGTCTGGATCAGACGGGGTCGGGCCGGATCGTCCTCGACCTTGCCGCGCAGCCGCCGGACATGGACGGTCACGGTCGACAGGTCGCCGAAGTCCCAGCCCCACACCTCGCGCATCAGGTCCTCGCGGCTGAAGACCCGGCCGGGGTACCGCAGGAAGAAGGCGAGGAGGTCGAACTCCCGGACGGTGAGGGCGAGTTCGGCGCCGTTCTTGGCGGCGCGGCGGGCCGCCGGGTCCACCGAGAGCCCGGCTGCCCGCAGGGTTCCCGACGGCTGGGCGGGACGGGCGCGGCGCAGTACGGACTCCACGCGCAGGACGAGTTCGCGGGGGCTGAAGGGTTTGGTGACGTAGTCGTCGGCGCCGATCTCCAGGCCGAGGATGCGGTCGTCCTCGTCGCCGCGCGCGGTGAGCATGATGACCGGCACGGGGCCGCGCCCGCGCATCCGGCGGCACACTTCGAGGCCGTCCATGCCCGGCAGCATCAGGTCGAGGACGACGAGGTCCGGCCAGTGCGCGGCGGCCCGGGCGAGCGCGTCGGGCCCGTCCCCGGCGCGGTCCACCACGTATCCGGCCCGGTCGAGGTACCCGGAGACGACCTCGGCGACGGTCGGGTCGTCGTCCACGACGAGCACCCGGGCGCCGGCCCGTTCGAACTGCTGCTGCTGCTCCATGCCGCCAGCCTGGCACCCCGGGCGCTCCGCCGGGGTCCCGGGCTTCTGACGTCCGCGTTTCGTAAGAAGCCGAGGTCCGGTATGTCCGTTTCGTATTCGTAGGGTGAGAGCCGTGACGACCTCTTCCGATCCTGTTCCGGACCCCGTGTCCGTGGACGTCGTGCTTCCCTGTCTCGACGAGGCCGCGGCGCTGCCGTGGGTGCTGGAGCGCATCCCGCCCGGCTGGCGGGCGCTGGTCGTGGACAACGGGTCCACCGACGGCTCGGCCCGCATCGCGCACGCCCTCGGCGCGAACGTCGTGCACGAGGAGCGGCGCGGATTCGGCGCCGCCTGCCATGCGGGCCTGACGGCCGCCACGGCCGACCTCGTCTGCTTCTGCGACTGCGACGCGTCCCTGGACCCGGCCGACCTGGTGCCGTTCGTGCGCGAGGTCGCGGGCGGTACGGCGGACCTGGTCCTCGGCCGGCGCCGCCCGCAGACCCGCGGCGCCTGGCCGCCGCACGCCCGGGCGGGCAACCTCGCCCTGACCCGGCTGCTCCGCCGCCGCACCGGGCTGCGCCTGCACGACCTCGGCCCGCTGCGCGCCGCCCGCCGCGAGTCCCTGCTCGCCCTCGGCCTCACGGACCGGCGCAGCGGCTATCCGCTGGAGATGGTCGTGCGCGCGGCCGACGCGGGCTGGCGGATCGCCGAACACGACGTCCCCTACCGCCCGCGCACCGGCGCCTCCAAGGTGACCGGCACCTGGCGCGGCACCTGGCAGGCGGTACGGGACATGAGCCGCGTACTGACCGAGACCGGGACGGCCACCGAGAAGGGAATCCGCGCGTGACGCTCTCGCCCACGCTCCTCGTCATCGCCAAGGAGCCCCGCCCGGGCCGGGTCAAGACCCGGCTGACCCCGCCGTTCACCCCCCGGGAGGCGGCCACGCTCGCGGAGGCGGCCCTGGCGGACACCCTCGACACCGTGGCGCGGACGCCCGCACGGCGCCGGGTCCTGGTCCTGGAGGGCGAGCCCGGCCCTTGGCTGCCGCCCGGATTCGAGGTCGTACGACAGTGCGCGGGCGCCCTCGACGAACGGCTGGCCGCCGCCTTCGCGGGCTGCGAGGGACCGGCCCTGCTCATCGGCATGGACACCCCGCAGGTGACGCCGGAGCTGCTCACCGTCGACTTCGCGGACTGCGACGCGTACTTCGGGGCCGCCGAGGACGGCGGCTTCTGGGCGCTGGGGCTGGCCGCACCGGACACCGCCCTGGTGTTGGGCGTGCCGATGTCGACGCCCTCGACGGGGGCCGTGCAGCGTGCGCGGCTCGCCGGGCTGCGGGTGCGGGACCTGCCGCGCCTCAGGGACGTGGACACGGCGGGCGACGCGGAAGCCGTCGCCCGGACCACGCCCGGCGGGCGGTTCGCCGCTGAGCTGGCACGGATCAGTGCGGCCGGGGCCCGATGAGCACCGTACGGATCGCCCGGCAGCGGGCGCCCCTCGCCGAACCCTGGTCCGCCGACCCCTACGCGGACGCCCTGCGCACCGGCCGCGGCCCGCTCTTCCTGCGCCGCGCCGACGGCTGGCTGCTCCCGCTGGACGTGGAGCGCTGGTGCGCGGACGCCGACGCGGCGGACCTGGAGGTGCTGCGGCGCTGCGAGGGCGCGGTGCTCGACGTCGGCTGCGGACCGGGGCGCCTGGTCGCGGCCCTGGGTACGCGGGGACGGCGGGTGCTCGGCATCGACGTCAGCGAGGCGGCCGTCTCCCGGACGGGGGCGCTCGGCGGACCGGCACTGCGGCGCTCGGTCTTCGAGCCACTGCCCGGCGAGGGCCGATGGGGCACCGCGCTGCTGATCGACGGCAACGTGGGAATCGGCGGCGACCCGCGGGCACTGCTCGCCCGGATGCACGAACTCCTGTGTCCTGGAGGCCTGTTGATCGCCGAGACGGTGCCGGAGCTGGACCTCGACGAACGCGTACTGGTCCATGTGACCGATGCCCGGGGCGCGGTCGGCAGCCCGTTCCCCTGGGCGCGGCTCGGCACACCCGCCCTGCTGCGGCACGCGGAGCGCGCGGGCTGGTGTGCCGGGGGTCAGTGGGCGGCCGGCGGGCGGTCCTTCGTCGCCCTGCGCAGCCGCAGTACGAGCAGCAGCGCCGAGCCGCCGAACAGCGCGGCCGTCAGCAGCAGCCAGCGGGTCAGGAAGCCGTCGGCGGACAGGCCGGTGGCGGAGGGGTAACGCTCCGCCACCCGCCCGCTGATCAGCGGGAACCAGACGAGCAGGAGCAGCAGGGACAGGACGGCGGGCACGCGGACGTACAGGGGCCACTCCCTCCGGCGGCCCGCCGCCTTCACCAGCGCCCGGTCGAGCACGGCGTACAGCGGCAGCAGTACCAGGTCGTGCAGGAGGGCCGCGCCCACGATCCACAGTGCGACCCCGAACCAGTCCCCCGCGAGCAGCCGTACGCCCGCGTAGGCGGCGAGGGCGAACGAGCAGGCGAGCAGCAGGAGTTGAAGCGGGCTGCCGACAGCGAGCCGGGGGCGGGGGCGCCTCACAGGTCTCCTCCGAACGTCATCCGGGCCACCCACTTGGTGTTGAGCACCCCGGGCGCGGCGGGCACGATGACCCGCGCCGGATGGCCGTGGTCGGGGGTCAGGTCCTCGCCGTTGACGAACAGGGCGAGCAGGGAGCGCGGGTCGGCGACCTGGTTGGCGCGCAGGGCGGCCCGCCGGAAGGCGCCGCGGCGTTGCAGTGACTCCACGAGGACGTCGGGCGGATCGTCGTACCCGACGAGGGCGGCCAGGTCCCGCAGCCGCACACCGCGCCACCACTGATCGGACGTCGACCAGCCCTCCACGCAGGCGATGGGCAACGCCGCGCTGTGCAGGGGGAGTTGGAGCAGGTCGGTCCGGCTGAGCCGCACGGTCCCGGCCCGCCCGGCGATGACCAGCCGCCATGCCTCCTCGCTCGTCTCCGCCGCGTCGATCCCCGCGTACGCGGCCGTCTTGTTGATCTGGAAGCCGCCCGGTCCGGTGCCCGGTTCGGCGCCGCCGTGCGGGGCGAGGAGGGCGGTCCGGCGCAGCGGTCCGTCGACGTTCTGCCCGGCCGTGGTGGCGAAGAGCAGCAGCGAGCCGCCGCCGACCAGCCCGAGGGCGCCGCGCCGGGACACGGTGGGCTCGACGGGATCCGGGGACACCAAGTCGCTCTTCTCTTCCCGCAGTTGACGCAGATTGCGCAGGGCCATCGGCGTCTTCAGCACGGCGTGGACGACGAAGGCGGCGAAGAACACCCAGGCGCCGTAGAAGTGCAGGGGGTAGAAGGAGCCGGGGAAGACGTAGTCCAGCTGGACGTTGAGCACCCCGGTCACGAACTCGAAGAGCCCGCCGCCGACCAGGAGCACCAGCGAGAGCCGCTCCAGGGCGTGCGCGAGGGACCGCGCGGGCGGGAGTGTGAACAGCTTCGGCACGACCGACCACAGCTTGGCCAGCAGGACGGGGATCAGGGTGATCCCGAGGGTGACGTGGACGCCCTGGTTGAGGCGGTACAGCCAGTGCGGGTCGGTCGGCCAGGAGAAGAGGTAGAAGCCGAGGATCCCCTTGTCCGGCGTCTTGTCGTTCACCGGCGACAGGTTCGGGTTGTAGGCGGCGTACGACAGCAGCCCGGTCACGAACAGCACGGTGATCCCGCCGAGCAGCACGACACCGAGCACCGAGGTGAACCAGGGGCCGCGCAGCGGGCTGCGCCAGAACGCTGGTGAGAAGGGAGTGCGCGGCGACGAGGGGAAGCGTGGCGATGAGGAGGTGCGGGCCATGTCCCGACCGTAGGCCCGGGCCACCCCGGGAACCGGCCCGCGAACCATGACGAATCTCTGACGTCCGTGCCTGTCAGCCGTCCGGGCGAGCCCTCGCAACCTAGCGTTTCGGCGTGAACCGCGATCTGAGACGTGACCTGTACGCGGCCCTGGCCGCCGCGCTGCTCGTGGCGACCGCCGTCCTGGTCGGCACCGCCGTCCAGGAGCGGGACGGCACCCTCCGCGTCGGATGGCCGCCCCTGCTGGCGACCTGGGATCCGCACGTCGGCCCCGGCACCCCGGCCGCCCTGGCCGTCGGGATCGCGGTCGTGGCGTACGGCCCCTCCCTGGCCGGCCGGCTGCCCTGGCGCGCGCTGCTCCTGGCCGTCTGGGGCGCCGGCCTGGCCTGGACCTGGTCACTCGCCCTCGTCGACGGCTGGCACCGGGGCGTCGCCGAGCAGCTGACGACCAGGAACGAATACCTCCGGGTCGTCGACCGCTTCCACGACATCCCGGCCGCCCTGGCGGACTTCAACCACCACATCCTGATCGACGCGCCCGACAACTGGCCCGCCCATGTCGCCGGTCATCCCCCGGGAGCCACCCTCACCTTCGTCCTCCTCGACCGGGTTGGGCTCGGCGGCGGGGGCTGGGCGGGCGCCTGGTGCATCACCGTCGGCACGACGGCGGCGGTCGCGGTCCTGGTCGCCGTACGGACCCTCGCGGACGAGTCGCTGGCCCGCCGCGCCGCGCCCTTCCTCGTCCTGGCCCCGGCCGCCGTGTGGGTGGGCACCTCCGCCGACGGATACTTCGCGGCGGTCGCGGCGTGGGCGGTCGCGTTCCTCGCCCTGGCGGTGACGGGACACCGGCCGGGGTGGACCGGACCGGCCTCGGGGCTGCTGTTCGGCCTGACGCTGTACCTGTCGTACGGCCTGACGCTGTTCGCCGTGATCGCCGGCGCCGTCCTCCTCCTGGGCCGACATCGCGTGAGGCCCCTTCTCTTCGCGATGGCCGGTCTCCTGGTCGTCCCGGCGGCGTTCACCCTCGCCGGGTTCGACTGGTGGGAGGCGTACCGGCTGCTGGTCCGCCGCTACTACCAGGGGGCGGGCGGGGTCCGGCCGTACGGCTACTGGGTGTGGGCCAACCTGGCGTGCACTGTGCTGATCGTGGGTCCGGCGACGGTGGCGGGGCTGCGGCGGACCGGTGTCACGCCGACCCGCAGGCCCCGTACCAGCCCCGACGTCCGCCTCGGCGTGCTCGTGCTCGCCGCGCTCCTCGCCCTGCTCGTCGCCGACCTGTCCGGCATGAGCAAGGCGGAGACGGAACGCATCTGGCTGCCGTTCGCGATGTGGCTGCTGCCGGCGTGCGCGTGGCTGACGGGGGCGCGGGGGTGGCTGGCGGCGCAGGCGGTCCTGGCGCTGCTGCTCAACCACCTGCTGCTGACCGGGTGGTGACGGTCAGACGGCGACTCTGTCGATCATGATGAGGTCGGCGTGGTACTTGTCGGCGTTCTCCCAGCTGAGGAACTCCCAGAAGCCCCACTCGTCGCTCGGCCGGCCCTCGACGAACTCCACTCCGAGCTCCTTGAAATAGGCGAGGTCGCAGTAGGAGTCGGGCACGGCGACGTACATGTTCTCCGGGTCGCCGGTCATCGCCAGCACCCTCAGGCCCTTGTTGGCCAGGGCGGCCTCGCGCAGGGTCTCGACAGCCGCGTCGAAGCGGGCCCTGGCGGCGGTGGCCTTCTCGGCGTCCGGGTCACCGCCGAGGGATTCGGCGAGCCGGGCCGTCCGCTCCAGCGGGTCGAGCAGGGTGGTGCGGGCGACGCTGATGCCGACCGTGGGGGCGAGGGCCTCGATCTCTGACGACCAGAAAGACCGCGACCGACGTCGGCTGGTTCAGCACCGGCTGCGGAAGCGAATCGGCCGATGGCACCGGCGACGTCATGGCTCCCCTCCCCTTCGAATCCCCTTCGAAGCGACTCCCCTGTGAGGCCCACTGCGGGCCCCAACACGATGCCCGGCAAAGGAGGAGCCGATACCCGTCCCGGCCAACTCTTATGTTCTGGCCCGGAATCGGCTTCCCGCCTCCAGATGTGCCGTCGCGTTCATGAGGGAGACGGTGAACGCATGCTGAGGCTCCGCCAGAATCCGGCCCGTCGGCCCCTGCTCGACGAGTTCGCCCGCGTCCAGTACCGCGATGCGGTGCGCGAGGCGCGCGGTGTCCAGGTCGTGGGTGACGAGGACGAGGGACAGGTCGTCACCGTCGCCCACCAGACCGGCGAGCAGGTCGAGGAGGGCGCGCCGGGTGACCGTGTCGAGGCCGGAGGTGATCTCGTCGCAGATCAGGACCCTGGGACGAGCCAGCAGGGCGCGGGCGAGGGCGGCGCGCTGGAGTTCACCGCCGGAGAGTTCGCCGGGCAGGCGGTGGGCGAGGTCGTCGGACAGCCCGAGCCGGCCCAGGGTGGCCGACGCCTCCTCGGTGGCCGTACGGTCGTCCGCGCCGCGCAGCCGGACGGCGGTGCGGGCGACCTGGCCGAGGACGGGGCGGTGTTCGTCGAAGGAGGCGCGGGCGTCCTGGAAGACGTACTGCACGGCGGCGAGTTGGGTGCGGCTGCGGTGGCGCAGGCTGCGCGGCAGTGCGACGCCGTCGAGCAGGATCTCGCCGTCGTGGTCGCGGTGCAGGCCCGCCAGACAGCGCGCGAGGGTGGTCTTGCCGCTGCCCGATCTGCCGACGACGGCCAGGCACTCGCCGGGGTGCAGGGCGAGGTGCGGGGCGCGCAGTACGGTGGTGCGGCCGTGTACGGCGGTCAAGTTCAGTACGTTCAGGAGAGGTTGCGCTGCTTCAATCCCCGTCCCGTCCCGCGGGGCCGCCGCCCGCTGCACGTCGAGCAGCCGGCGGGTCCACTCGTGCCGGGGAGCCGTCCACAGCCGCTCCACCGGCCCCGACTCCACGACCCGGCCCGCGCGCATCACGAGCACCTCGTCGGCGAGCGCCCGCACCACGTCCAGGTCGTGGCTGAGCAGCACGACCGCGATGCCGCGCGCCGCGACCGCCGCCAGTTGCCCGACGACACGGCTCTTGGTCAACGCGTCCTGGCCGGTGGTCGGTTCGTCGGCGACGACGATCCGGGCGCCGAGCAGCAGGGCCTGGGCGAGGACGACGCGCTGCTGCTGGCCGCCGGAGAGCTGGTGCGGGTAGCGGCGCAACAGGGCTTCGCCGTCCGCGAGTTGGGCGTCGGAGAGGGAGCGCAGGACCAGCTCGCGGGCCGCCGTGCGGCGTTCGGCGCGGGGCAGGCCACGGACCTGGGGGCGGGCGATGTCGTGGAGCAGGGCGCTGACGCGGCGGGCCGGGTTGAGGACGGCGGCGGGGTGCTGGGGCACGTAGCCGACCAGGCCGTCTGCGGACCGGTGCACCTCTCCGGTGACGCGGGCGCCGGGCGGGTACTCGCCCAGCAGCGCGAGGCCGGTCGTGGTCTTGCCGCTGCCGGAGGCGCCGACCAGGGCGGTCACCTTCCCGGGCCGCACCCGCAGGTTCACTCCGTCGACGATCGCGCGGCCGTCGATCTCGACGCGCAGGTCGCGGATCTCGGCGACCGGGCCGGTCGTGTGGTTCACGGCCGCCGTCCCTTCTGTCGCGGGGTCTTCTCCAGTGCCGCGTCGAAGAGCAGGTTCGTGCCCGTCGTCAGCGCCACGATCAGCAGCGCGGGCACCACCACGGCCCACGGCTGGACGAACAGGCCGGTGCGGTTGCGGTCGACCATGACCGCCCAGTCGGCGGCGTCCGGGGCGACGCCCACCCCGAGGAACGCGGCCGTGGACACCAGGTACAGCACGCCGGTCAGCCGGATTCCGGCGTCGGCGGCGAGGGTGCGCAGGGCGGAGCGGCCGACGTAGCCGACGGCGATGCGCCACCACGTCTCGCCCTGCATGCGCAGCGCCTCCACCGCGGGACGCGCGGCGACCTCGCCCGCCGCCGCCCGCACGATCCGGGCCGCGTCGGGCACGTTCACCAGCGCGACGAGCAGCGCGATCCCGGCCGCGCCCGGCGAGAACACGGACGCCACCAGCAGGATCAGCAGCAGCGACGGTACGGCCAGCAGCACGTCCAGCGGCCGCATCAGCAGCTCCTCCAGCCGCCGTACGTGGGTGAGCGCGCTGACCAGTCCGACGGGCAGCGCGACCAGGTAGGCCAGGGCGGTCGCGGCGAGGGCGGTCAGCACGACCGTACGGCCGCCGTGCAGGACCTGCCGCCAGACGTCCCGGCCGACGAAGTCGGTGCCGAGCCAGTGCTCGCCGCCCAGGGTGAAGGACCCGGAACGGGGGCCGGGGGCGCCGGTGAACAGGGGGCCGAGGAGGGCGAGGACGAGAGGGACCGCCACCACGGCGAGGCCGAGGGTGAAGCGGCGCCGTGTCATGCCGCCACCCCGGCCCGCGGCGTCAGCCGGTGAGCGACCACGTCCGCACCGAGGTTGAGGACCACGGTCAGCACCCCGAACACCACCGCCAGCCCCTGCACCACCGGTACGTCCCGCTCGGCGACGGCGTTGAGGAGGACCGTGCCGAGACCGGGGATCACGAACAGGGCCTCCACGACGATGACACCGCACAGCAGCCAGTCGACGGTGCGGGCGAGCTGCTGGGCGGCCGGGGCGAGCGCGTTGGGCAGGGCGTGGGTGTAGCGGACGCGGGCGCCGGGGACTCCGTAGCGGCGGGCGTGGGCCGCGTACGGGGAGGCGAGGGCGTCGACCATGCCGGCCCGGACCAGGCGGGACAGGGAGCACACCGGGCGGGAGAGGAGGACGAGCACGGGCAGGACCAGTGCGGCCGGGTGGCCGAGGAGGTCGGTGCCGTAGCCCACGGCGGTCGGCGGCAGCCAGGCCAGTTTCAGCGCGAAGACGGTCACCAGCAGGACGCCGAGGGCGAACTCGGGAACCGCGTACACGGCGAGCGTGACGCCGCTGACCAGCCGGTCCACGAGCCGTCCCTCGTGCCGGGCCGCGAGCACGCCGAGGCCGAAGCCGAGCGGGACGAGCAGCGCGAGGGTGAGCGCGGCCAGCAGCAGGCTGGGGCCGAAGCCGTCGGTGATGTACTGGGCCACCGGGCGGCCGGAGGCCAGGGAGGTGCCGAAGTCGCCGTGCAGCAGGCCCGCCGCCCAGTCGGCCAGCCGCTCGTACGCCGGCCGGTCCAGGTCCATCGCCTCGCGGATCGCGGCGATGCGCGCGGGGTCGGGCTGGTCGCCCGCGAGGGCCACCGCGGCGTCGCCCGGCAGCGCCTCGGTGAGCGCGAAGACCAGCAGCACCACGGCCACGGTCTGCGCGGCGCCGAGCAGCAGCCGCCGGGCGACGAACGAGCGCAGGCCGCTCGCCCTCGGGCTCTTGCTCACGCCAGCCAGACCTTGTCGAAACGGGCCCAGTCGAGCGTGTTGGCAGGCGCCTTCGCCTCAACTCCCCTCACGGTGCGGGCGGTTCCGAGGATCCAGTCGGCGAAGCCCCAGATGAGGAAGCCGCCCTCGGTGTACAGGCGCCGCTGCATCCGCTCGTAGACAGCGGCCCGCTCGGTCTTGTCGCGTGTGGACTGCGCCTGCTGGTACAGCGCGTCGAAGTCCTTGTGTTGCCACTTGGTGGCGTTGGTGGTGGAGTCGGTGAGCAGCCGCTGGGAGATGTGGGCCTCGATGGGCATGGCGCCGGAGCGGTAGCAGCACAGGGTGCCGGAGTCGAGGATGTCGGCCCAGTACGAGTCCTTGCTGCCCATCTTCACGTCGACGGTGACGCCGGCCTTGGCGGCCTGGTCGCGGAAGATGCTGGCCGCCTCGGTGAATCCGGCGGCGACGGCGGAGGTGTCGAGGGTGACCTTGAGGTTCTCCGCGCCGGCCTGCCTGAGCAGGGCGCGGGCCTTGTCGAGGTCCTGTTCGCGCTGCGGGAGGCTGTCGGCGTAGTACTCGTAGCCCTTGCCGAACAGGTCGTTGCCGACGACGCCCGCGCCGGACAGGGCACCGTCGACGAGTTCCTTCCGGTCGGCGATCAGGAAGAACGCCTCGCGCACCCGCTTGTCGTCGAAGGGGGCGCGGTCGGTCTTCATGCAGAACGCCTGCATGGCGCTGTTGCGCAGGCGGACGATCTCGATCTGGCCCTTGCCCTCGTGGGCGCGGGCGGTGGTGGGGTTGAGTTCGTGGGCGTACTCGACCTGGCCGCCGAGGAGGGCGTTGACGCGGGCGGACTCCTCGTTGGCGACGACGAACTCGAGCTCGTCGAGGTGCGGGGCGCCCTCCCAGTAGTCGTCGTTGCGGCGGAAGACGGCCGAGCGGCCGGGCGCGAAGGAGACGAAGCGGAAAGGCCCGGAGCCGACGGGCTTCGTGTCGAGGTCGGACGTCTCCCCCGCGTTCTCGGGGACGATGTACGCGCCGAACGCGGCCAGGATGTTGGGGAACTCGGCGGTCGGCCGCTTCAGCACGAACTCGATGCCGTTGTCGCCGGTTGCGCGGCTCGCGTCGAGGTCGATGGGCTCCAGGGACGCCTTGGCGCGGAACGTCTGCTCCGGGTCGGCGATCCGGCGGTAGCTGTAGAGGACGTCCTTCGCGGTGACCAGTTTCCCGTCGTGGAAGGCCGCCTTGCGCAGGGTGACCTGCCAGCGGTCGAGGGTCTTGTTGGACTCCCAGGAGGCGGCGAGCCGGGGCTGGGCGGACAGGTCGGGGCCGTAGTCGGCGAGCTTGTCGTAGAGGGCCTTGGCACGGGCCACGTCCGCGAACAGGTTGGCCAGGTGCGGATCGAGCGTCTCGCTGGCCCCGCCCCCGGCGAAGGCGGCACGCAGCCGTCCGCCCCGCTTGGGCGTACTACTGCCCTCCTCCGCCGCGTCGTCCGTGCCGCCGCCGCAGCCGACGAGGGCGAGGGCCGCGGCTCCGGTGGTGGCGGCGAGGAAGCCGCGGCGGCGCAGGCCGGGGAAGCGTTCGTCGTACATGAGTGTCCTTTGGAGTGTGTGGTGTCTGGCGTGTGTCAGTGCGTGGTGTTCGTACGGCGCGCTACGAGATGCAGTCGGTCGCCGCGCCGAAGGTTGCCTCTCCGCCTCCGGCCGGAGCCGTCGCAACCGTCGGTGCCGGGCTGCCCGGCAGCGCACCGCCCCGGTGCAGCCACGCCACTGCGCCGGCCGAGGTCAGGCCGAAGAGCGTGCAGCACAGCCACGGCAGCCACTCCGCGTCGCCGCGCTCGCCCACGTCCATGGCCCAGCCGACGGCCGCGTTGCCGAGGGCGGCGGCGATGCCCGAGACGACGTAGAAGATGCCGAAGTACGTGCCCGTGAGTTCGGGGCGGCCGAAGCCGGGGATCAGTTCCATCACGAAGGGCGAGGCGATCATGATGCCGAGGTAGAGCAGCAGGGCGCCGAGGAGGACCGGGGCGGCGTCGAGCCATCCGTCGAGGGCCGAGCCCGCCGTGATCGCCGGGGGCAGGAATCCCAGCCCCATCACCGCGAGCCCGATCGCGATCCAACGCGGCTTGTTCCCGCGGGACTTGAGTGACCTGGTGATGCGCAGCTGGAGCGCGAGGTTGGCGAGGGTGCCGACGAGGAAGACGAGGCCGGCCGCGCCGGCCCAGCCGGTGGCCTGGCGGGCGCCCTCGGGGAGGAGCAGGTACAGCTGGTTCTCCAGGGTGAACATGCCGACCATGGCCAGGGCGAAGGCCAGGAAGGCGCGGTTGCCGAGGACTTCCCGCCAGTCGGAGAGGACCCCGCCCTTGCTCGGTGCCACCTTCCGTGCGGGCAGGACGAGGGCCTGCGCCACCGTGAGGACGGCGAAGATGCCGGCGGCGGTCAGCGCGGACGTGCGGAAGTCGACGAGGAGCAGCGCGCTGCCGAGGAGCGGGCCGATCAGCGCGCCGGTCGTGGCGAACACGTTGAACAGGGCGAACGCCTCCGCCTTGCGCTCCCCCGCCTCCTGCGAGAGGTACGCGCGCACCGCCGGGTTGAACAGCGCCCCGGCGAGCCCGCTGAGCACGGACGCGGCGAGCAGCACCGCCAGCCCGTCGCCGAGCGCGAACAGCGCGAAGCCGACGGTGCGCAGGGCGCACCCGGCGATGATGACGCCCCGCGCGCCGAGCCGGTCGGCCGCGGAGCCGCCGATGATGAACAGGCCCTGCTGGCTGAGGTTGCGCACCCCGAGGACGACCCCGACGACGGCCGCGGACATGCCCAGGTTGTCGGTGAGGTGGGTGGCCAGGTACGGGATGAGGAGGTAGAAGCCGGTGTTGACGCCGAGCTGGTTGACCAGGAGCAGTCGGACGGCGAGCGGGAAGCCGCGCATCTCACGCCACGTCTTCATGCGCGACCCTCACCTCGTCGACTCCCAGTCCAGGAAGGTCCCTTGTCCGTACGATCCCGTCGGCGCCGCCGATCCCCGACCACGGGTCGTGAGCCGGCAGCAGGTGCCCGTCCACCAGCAGATGAGCCACAACTCCCCTTTGTGTGCCATGAGTCCAGACGTCAGAGCAGCCCGGCAGGCCCCTCGGCGGGAGGGGGCCGGGCTCTGCGCACCGACAAGCTATCGATAATCGTTTTCATTTACTAGTCCGTCGCCGCCTCCTCCTCCGCCGACGCACGCCGCACCCGACACCCGCCCCGCGCACCCGGGGTGGTCCCGCCCCATTGAATGCTCAATTCAACATCTCTAACATCACTCGGTGGATGCATTCACCCACGGCCTCCGAGGAGAACCCGTGCTTCCCCCCACTCGCCTCAGACGTACGGCCGCCGCCCTGCTGATGGCCGTCGGACTAGCCGCCCCGACCAGCCAGGCGTCAGCTGCAGCGCCCCGCCCACCCGCACCGCAGGTCTGGCCCACCCCCCAGAGCATGCGCACCGGTCCTCACCAACTCACCGTCCCCGACCGGGTCGTCGAGGTCGTCGGCCCCGGCACCGACCCGTCCGCCCGCCGGGTCGTCGAGGGCGTCCTGCGTGCCGCCGGAGCGAGCCGCATCACGACCGTCGACGCCGGCGACAAGCCTCCCGCGGCCGGTCTCACCGTCTACCTCGGCGGCCCCGACGAGAACAGCGCCACCGGCAAGGCGCTCGAGCAACTGGGCGCCGCGCCACCGGACGGTCTCGCCTCCGGCGGTTACGTCCTCGCATCCGGCCGCCGACACGGCCGGTCGCTCCTCGCCCTCTCCGGCGTCGACACCACCGGCACCTTCTACGCCGCCCAGACCCTGCGCCAACTGGTCACCAAGAAAAGCGCGTTGCCCGAGGTCACGATCCGCGACTGGCCGACCGCCGCACTGCGCGGAGTCATCGAGGGCTTCTACGGCACCCCGTGGACGCACGCCGAGCGGCTCTCCCAACTCGACTTCTACGGGCGTACGAAGCAGAACGTGTACGTCTACTCCCCCAAGGACGACGACTACCTGCGGGCCCGCTGGCGCGACGCCTACCCCGCGGCCGAACTGGCCCGGCTCAAGGAACTGGTCGACCGGGCCGGCGCCAATCACGTGCGCTTCACCTACGCGCTCTCCCCGGGACTGTCGGTCTGCTACTCCTCCGACGCCGACATCAAGGCCCTCACCGCCAAGTTCGACACGCTGTACGCGATCGGCGTCCGCTCCTTCGCGATCCCGCTGGACGACATCAGCTACACGAAGTGGAACTGCGCCGAGGACGAGAAGGAGTTCGGGAGCGGGGGCGGTGCGGCCGGTGCCGCGCAGGCGCATCTGCTCAACCGGGTCTGGCAGGACTTCTCCGCCGAACACCCCGACGACCTGCACCCCCTGGAGATGGTCCCCACCGAGTACTCCGACCTCGTCGACTCCCCGTACAAGAAGGCGCTGCGGGAGCAGTTGGACCCCTCCGTGGTCGTGGAGTGGACCGGCGTCGGCGTGATCGCGCCGGCCATCACCGCCGAGCAGGTCGCACAGGCCCGTGCGGTGTACGGCCATCCGATCCTGGTCTGGGACAACTACCCCGTGAACGACTACGTCACCAGCCGTCTGCTGCTCGGCCCCTACACCGGCCGCGAACCCGGCGTGGCAAGCGCCGCCACCGGCGTGACCGCCAACCCGATGGTCCAGGGCGAGGCGAGCCGCATCGCCCTGTTCACGTCCGCCGCCTATCTGTGGAACCCGGACGCCTACGACCCACGAGCCGCCTTCCTCGCCTCCGTTCGGGACCTGGCCGGACCCGGCGCCGCCAAGTGGCTGCGCATCTTCGCCGAGAACAACTACTCCTCCCAGCTCGACCCCACCGAATCCCCCACCCTCACCCGCCTCATCGCCGACTTCCGGACCGCGTACGAGCAGGACAGCGGCCTCGACCGGGCCGCCGCCGCGCTCCGGGCCTACTTCGCCGACATGGCGGCCACCCCCGCCGAACTGCGCGCCCGCCTCGACAACCCCGGGTTCCTCGACGAGACCTCCGCCTGGCTGGACAAGCTCGGCCGCTACGGCACCGCCGGGCAGACGGCCGTGGCCCTGCTGCTCGCCAACAAGCAGGGCGACGCGGACGCGGTCACCACGTACTGGAACCGGCTCCGGGCCGAGCGCAAGGAGCTGGACGCCATACCCGAGCAGGTCTCGCCGGGTGTCATGGACCAGTTCCTCTACAAGTCGATGCTGGACAACGCACCGGATCCCGGTGTCGACGCCTCCTTCTCCCCCACCTCCCTCACCCTGAAGCCAGGTGCCTCCCGGACGGTGACCCTCGCCCTGTCCGACGAGCGGTCCACGGCGGCCAGGACCGTCACGTGGAGGCTCGACGTGCCCGACGGCGTCACCGCCTCTCCGGCCGAGGGCACCGCGACCGTCCCGGCCGCGGGCAGCGCCTCGGCGACCGTCACGCTGACCGCCGGCACGTCGGGCGTGCACTCCCTCGTGGTGTCGGGCGACGGCATCCTCGACAGTGCCCTACCGGTCCAAGTGACGGAGGAGACCGGTTCGTTGAAGGCCCTGACCGCCAACTTCAGTGGTGCGTCGGTCAGTTCCATAGACGTCTCCACCGGTAGGAGCACCGACATCGCCGTCGGCAACAACCCCGGCGAGGTGGTCGTGAGCGCCGACGGACGGACCGCCTACGCCGCCAACCAGGGCTCGAACACGGTCAGTGTCATCGACGTGGCCACGGACACCGTCACCGCCACGGTCGCCGTCGGCCGCGTCCCCGCAGGACTCGCGCTCACGCCCGACGGCGGCACGCTCTGGGTCGCCAACTACACGGACGGCACCGTCCAGCCCATCGACACCACCACGCTGACACCGGGCACCCCCGTCCCGGTCGGCTCCGGACCCGAGAACATGGCGATCACACCCGACGGCCGGACCCTGTACGTGGCCGACATCCACGACAACACCGTCACCCCCGTCGACCTCACCACCGGAAAGGCAGAAACCCCCGTACCCGTGGGCCCCCGCCCCTTCAACGTCGTCGCGGCGCCCGACGGGAAGACCGTCTACGTCTCCAACTCCGGCGGCTCGACCGTCACCCCGATCGACACCGCCACCAACGAGACCGAGGCGACGTTCCTGGTCTCCGGCCAGGCCTACGGTCTCGCCCTGTCCCCGGACGGCCGGACCCTCTGGGTGAGTCCCAGCAACGGGGACTCCGTCACCCCGGTCGACACGGTCACCGGCGCGCCCGGCACGAGCGTCCAGGTCGGCAGGTCGGCCTTCGACGTGGCCCTGGACTGGAGCGGCGGGACGGCGTACGTCACCACGGCCGACGGGAACTCCCTGGTGCCGGTCGACACGGCGAAGGGCACCACCGGGGCGCCTCTGACGACCGGCGCGTATCCGCTAGCCGTCGCGCTGACGCCGCTGCCCGTGGAGTAGGCCGTCAGCTCGCGGTGCGCCGGATCCGTCCGGCGTACCGCTTCTCCAGCTCCAGGTTGCCCTCGAAGCCGCCGGGCACGTTGGCCGAGACGTACACCGGCGGCTGCTCCCCGGCCGCCAGCAGAACAGCCGACGCCTCCGCGACCGCCATCTGCACCAGCATCACGCCGGTGAGCGTGGACAGCGCGCACACCGCGCCGCCGCCGGGGAGTTCGAGGAGGGCGTCGCCGCGTGGGGCCGCGTTGTCGAGGACGACATCGGCGAGGTCGACGAGCTTCTTACCGCTCGGGTGGCCGGCGGGGACGGCGCGGGTGTGGCTGAGGGAGGTGATGGCCAGGATGCGGTGGCCCCGCTCCTTGGCGTGGAGGGCCATCTCGACGATGACGTTGTTGACGCCCGAGTTGGAGATGATGACGAAGAGGTCCTCGGGGTGCGGGGCGGCGAGGTCGTAGAGGCGCGCGGCGACGCCTTCCTGGCGTTCCAGGAGCGGGTCGTCGAGGACGCTCGGGTCGTCGCCGCCGTAGAGCACGAGGTCGGCGATGCTCAGGCGGTTGGTGGGCACCAGACCCCCCGCGCGGCCGGCGACCTCGAGGACCATCGCCTGGGAGTGGCCGGTGCCGAAGGCCTGGATGACGCCGTCGGAGCGGACGCACCGCGCTATCAGGTCGGCGGCACGGACCACATCCTCGCGGGCGGACTCGGTGATGTGCTGGAGGACGGCCAGGCTCTGCCGAGCGAAACCCTGGGCACTGACTGACTCGACGGACACGCGACACTCCCCATGTACTGATGGCTCGCACTGATGGCTTGAACCACCCTATGACTCCCCAGCGATGAATCAATAAATCACAGGAGGGTCCTGGTATTCAATCGGCCCCTTGAACGGTGGCTGATACATTCTTCGCATGCCCCCGACGGACGTCACCACTCTCATCCGTACCGAGCTGCCGCGGCTGGCCGGCTCCCTGCGGAAGGTCGGCGAGCTGATCCTGGAGGATCCGGCCGCCGTCACGCACTGCTCGGCCGCCGAGCTGGGCCGCCGCACCGGAACCTCCCAGGCGACGGTGACCCGGTTCTGCCGGGCCATCGGCCTGGATTCGTACCAGCACCTGCTGATCGAGCTGGCCCAGGAACGCGGCCGCGGCGAGGTCTCCGACTGGGGCAGCGCCGAGATCGGCCCGGAGATCTCCCCCGAGGACGACCTCGAACGGGTCGTGCAGGTCGTCGGCACCGCGGACCTGCGGGCCATCCAGCAGACCATCGACCGGATCGACCTGGACGCGATCGAGCGCGCGGCCCAGGCCCTGGCCCGCGCCCGGCGCATCGACGTGTACGGAGTCGGCGGCAGCGGCGCGGTGGCGCCAGGAGACGGAGACGCGGCTGTTCCGCATCGGCTGCTCGGTCCGCGGCTGGACCGAGGTGCACGGGGCAGCCACCTCGGCGGCCCTGCTGACCCCGGCGGACGTGGCCATCGGGATCTCCCACTCCGGGGCGACCCGGGAGACCCTCGAACCGTTCGAGATGGCCAAGGAGCGCGGCGCCACCACGGTCGCCATCACCACGGACCCGCGCTCGGCGCTCGCCAAGGCCGCCGACATCCGGCTCATCTCGTCCTCCTCGGAGACCATCTTCCCGGGCCGCACGGGCAGCATCGGCGGCCGGCACTCGGTGCTCGTCCTCATCGACTGCCTCTACGTCCGGGTCGCCCAGCTCACCTACCAGCGCGCGAGCGCCTCGCTGGCGCTGACCGACCACATCACCCCGCAGCATGCGGTGAAGAACCGCCGCACACGCTGAGCCCGAATCCGAAGTCGTATGGATGAGCCACCGGAAAAATACAGAGATGGTTGTTTGAATCATCGTTCCGGTGCCACGATGGGGCTCCCCCGAGCATCCTCGTAGGAGCCCCCTCCCATGCGCGTGTCCTCTGTCGAGTCGACCGAGCTCTTCGTCGGAACCACCGAGCAGCCGCGCCAGGTGGTGGCCGTCGAGTTGAGCCACACCCCCGGCCGGACCGTCCGCCTCAGCGTCGAGGGGTCCGGGATCACCGGAGTCGCCGTCGTGCAGACGGCCGAGGACGGCACCGTGCGGGCCGAGATACCCGTGCACACCGACCTGGCCGTCGGTGAGCGGCGCGAGATCACCGTCACCGCCGCCGACGGCGACCGGCTCACCCAGCACACCGGCGAGTTCACGGCGGCCGAGCCCGGCTGGACCATGTTCATGGTCAGCCACTTCCACTACGACCCCGTCTGGTGGAACACCCAGGCCGCCTACACCGAGACCTGGGACGTCGCCGACGACCCGGCCCTCACCGGTCTGCCCGCCCGCACCTTCGACTCACGCGGCCAGTCCGGGATGAGCCTGGTGCGGGCGCACTGCGATCTGGCGCGGCGCGACCCGGCGTACGCCTTCGTGCTGGCGGAGGTCGACTACCTCAAGCCGTACTGGGACGCCTTCCCGGAGGAGCGGGCCTTTCTGCGCGAGCTGATCCGCACCGGGCGCGTCGAGATCATGGGCGGCACCTACAACGAGCCGAACACCAATCTCACCGGCGCGGAGGCGACCGTACGCAACGCCCTGTACGGCGACGGGTTCCAGCGCGGGATCATCGGGGCGTCCCCGGAGACCGCCTGGCAGCTGGACGCGTTCGGGCACGATCCGCAGTTCCCGGGGCTGATGGCGGACGCGGGGGTCACCTCCAGCTCGTGGGCGCGGGGGCCGTTCCACCAGTGGGGGCCGACGCTGTCGGTGTTCGGCGAGGAGCCCCGCGATCCCCAACGGATGCAGTTCCCGGCCGAGTTCAGCTGGATCGCGCCCTCGGGGCGCGGGCTGCTGACCGCCTACATGGTCAACCACTACGGCGCCGGCTGGGCGATCGACAACGCGCCGACCCTGCCCGAGGCGGAGGCGGCCGCGCTCAAACTGTTCAGAGGGCTCAAGAAGGTCGCGCTCACCCGCAACGTGCTGCTCCCGGTCGGCGGGGACTACGCGCCGCCGTGCCGCTGGGTGATGGGCATCCACCGGGACTGGAACGACCGGTACGTGTGGCCGCGCTTCGTCAGCGCGATCCCGCGGGACTTCTTCGCCGCCGTGCGTGCCGAGCTGGAGGCGGAGGGGCGCAAGGCGTCTCCGCAGACCCGGGACATGAACCCGGTCTACACCGGCAAGGACGTCTCCTACATCGACACCAAGCAGGCCCAGCGGTACGGCGAGGCACTCCTCGCCGACGCCGAGGCCTGGGCGACGCTGGCCTCGCTGGTCACCGGCCACCCCTATCCGGACGCGGCGCTCGACAAGGCCTGGCGGCAGTTGGTCTACGGCGCCCATCACGACGCCATCACCGGCTCCGAGTCCGACCAGGTGTACATCGACCTGCTGACCGGCTGGCGGGAGCTGTACGACCTCGCCGAGACCGTGCACGCCGACGCGACCCAGGCCCTGGCCGACCAGGTCGCCCCGGCCACCGGCCCCGACCTGGTCGTCTTCAACTCCGCGACCTGGGAACGGCGGGATGTGCTCACCGTCGACGATCCCGGCCTGGTGCCCCTGGGCGAGGACTTCCGGCCCCTGCCCGCCGTCCGCGAGGAGGACGGCCGCCTCCGGGTCGTCGTACCGGAGGTGCCCGGCATGGGCCTCAAGGCGCTCCCCCTCTCGGCGGGCTCCGCACCGGGGTGGACCCGCGGCGAGGGCCTGACCATCCGCAACGAGTTCTACGAGGTGACGGTCGACCCCGCGCGCGGCGGCGGCGTCAGCAGTCTGCGCGCGCTCGCCGAGGACGAGGACGGGGACGGGGACGGCGGCCGGGAGCTGCTGCGCCCCGGCGACATCGGCAACGAGCTCGTCGTACAGGAGGAGTACCCGAGGCACCCGCGCTTCGGCGAGGGGCCGTGGCACCTGACGCCGACCGGGACCACCGCCGCCCGCGGGCGGGACGTGAACGCCGATGTCGAGATCGAGCACTCCCCCGCCGGGTCCCGCATCACCGTCCGGGCCGACCTCGGACTGTTCCGGTACACGCAGCGGCTGACCCTGTGGACGGGCGTCGACCGGCTCGATGTCTCCACGACCGTCGACGGCTACGACGGCGCCGACCGGCTGATCCGGGTGCGCTGGCCGTCCGGCGTGCGGGGCGGGCTGCCGGTGCACGAGGTGGCGGACGCCGTCATCGGGCGCGGGTTCGGGTTCGTGGAGGTGGACAGCGAACAGTTCCCCTGGACGCTGGACAACCCGGCCAACACCTGGTTCGGACTGGGCTCCACCGCGCGGGTCGCGGTGCGGGACGAGACCGGCGAACTCGTCGGCCACCGTGCGATCGGGGTCGCCGAGCTGGTGTACGCGGACTGGGAGGTCGCCGGTGCGCTGGGCACTCCGCTCGCGGCGGCCCTGGTCCGCGCGGGCGTCACCGCCACCTCGACCATCGCCGGGGGTCCCCGCTACGGCGACCTGGAGGTGGACTCCAACCTCCCCGACATCCGGATCGCCGTCGGCGGTCCCGACCGCAACTGCGTGGTCGCCGAGGCGCTGGGCTGGGACCCAGCCGCCGGGCGGGAGCTCGCCCGGCAGCTGGCGGAGCGGGGGGTGGCGGCCGTGTGGGTCGCGCCGCGCGCCGGGCTGCGCGAGGAGTGGGTGCCCGGGGCGGACCTGCGCGACCTGGAGCGGCTGCCGCTGCTCGTGGTGGCGGGGGCCGGGCCCGAGGACGACGCCAAGGCGGTCGACGCGCTGATCGCCGACCTGGACGACTTCAGCGTCACGGCCACCGCGGCGGGCGGCGGCGAGGCGCTGCCGCCGGGCGACGCCTGGGACGGGCGCGGCTTCGCCGTCCTCAACCGGGGCACGCCCGGCTGCGTGGTCACCGCCTCCGGCGACCTCTACATGTCCCTGATGCGTTCCTGCACCGGCTGGCCCTCCGGCATCTGGGTCGACCCGCCGCGCCGCACGGCCCCCGACGGGTCCGCTTTCCAGCTCCAGCGCTGGTCGCACACCTTCGACTACGCCGTCGTGGCGGGCGAGGGCGACTGGCGGGAGCAGCGACTGCCCGCGCGCGGGCACGAGTTCAACCGTCCGCTCACCGCGCGGCTGCGTGCCGAGAACGGCGCCGAGACCCTGCCTCGGCACATCTCCCTGCTCACGCTGGAGCCCGCCCGCGAGGTCCTGCTCGACGCCCTCAAGCCGCTCGGCTCCCCGCTCGCCCGGGGCAGCGTGGCGCCCGCCGACCCGGGGCGCGGGATCGTCGTCCGGATGCACGAGGTGAACGGGCGGCCGGTGCGGGCGCGCGTGCACGGGCCGTCCAGGTGGGCGCAGGGCACCCGTGCGGACGTACTGGAGAGGCCCGGGGAACGGCTGGCGCCGGACCGGGAAGGGGGCCTGGACGTCGGTCTGACCGGCTTCGAGGTGGCGACCTTCCTCGCCACGCCGGCTCCGGCCGGCCGGCCGGAGCCCGATCCCGGCGTCGCCGCCCACGAGCCCGCCCAGCCCGTCCACACCCGCTACTGGCTCCACAACTCCGGGCCCGCCCCGCGCGGCAACCTGCCCGTGGCCGTGTACGTCTCGCCGGCCGCGCTCACCGCCTCCGGCCCCGTCACCGCGACCGTCCGGGTCGCCTCGGAGCTGACCGACGCGCCCGTCGCGGGCACGGTGGCCTTCGAGGTGCCGCCCGGCTGGTCCGCCGAGCCCGCCGAACTGCCGTACGCGCTGGGCCCCGGCGGGTTCAGCCTCGCCGAGGTCACGGTGACGCCGCCGGCCGGCGCCGAGCCCGGCCGGCACTGGCTGGCGGCCCGGCTCTCGTACGGCGGGCAGACGTACGAGGACGTCGTGGCGCTGGATGTGCCGGGCGGACAGTCCGGGCCAAGTCTGGTGTCGGCGCTGGGAGTCGATCGGCTCACCGTGCGCCGGGACGAGCGCGTCCGGGTTCCGGTGATCCTCCGCAACACCACCCTCGGGCCGGTGAGCGGCCAGTTGTGGGCCGTGTCCTCCTGGGGCACCTGGCCGGGGGTCGGTCCGGGCCTCCAGGGGTTCACCGTGGGCGGCGGGGAGCAGCGGGAGTGTGTGATCGAGGTGGACGGCTCGGCGGTGCCGCCGGGGTCGTACTGGCTGATGGCGAAGGTCGCCTGGCACGGGTGCGTCGCCTACACGGAGGCGGTCGAGCTGGAGGTGACCCGATGACCGGGCATGCGGCCGTGGTGGACGGCGAGGGGGTCGCGAAGGAGCGGGTGGACGCCCTGCTGCGGGCCGTTCCGGCGCGGGACCGCGAGACCCGGCACGAGTCCCTCGCCCGGGCCGAACGGCAGCGCAGGCGCTGGGCGACGCAGGTGGTCGTCACCGACGAACTCGCCCGCCGTGCCTGCGCGGAACGGGGGCTGAACCCGCCGGCGGAGGTGTCCCCGGCACAGGTGCTCGCGGTGGCCGAGACCGACGTGGCCGACCTCGGCAGCATCGTCGCGGCGGCGCTCGCGCACTCCCCGGCGGCACGGGTCCTGCTCGACCGGCTCGAGCGGGAGCAGGACGTCCCCGAGGCGGCCGTACGGGACTACTACGAGCGCAACCGGGACCGCTTCCTCACCCCGGAGGCGCTCAGACGCGGCGCCGACCCCTTCGGCGGGGCGGTCGCCGAGGACTTCCTTCCGTATGAGGACGTCCGCCAGGGCGTCGCGCGGGAGCTGCGGCGGGCGGCGGGCCGGCGGGCCTTCTTCGACTGGCTGGACCGGGCGCGGGCGGGCGTGGTGTACGCGCACGGGTACGAGCATCCGGGCGATCCCTCGCACCCGGACCACGAACACCGGCACTGAGGCCGCCCTGCGCCGCCCTGATCAGCGACTTGATCGCGGACGGAACCTAAACGCAACACGGCAACCCATTGACCTCCGATGAATTCTGGTCCACCTTTTCATCAATCGGAGTCGAAGTTGGTTGATTGAACCAGCCCGCATCCCTGGCTGAACGGTCTGCTGGAGGACACACGACATGCGCGCAAGACGACTGACCCGCACCCTCACCTGTATCGCCGCCCTCTCCCTGGCCGCCGCCGGCTGTGGTCTGTCCGGCGGTTCCGACAGTGGCGACGCCACCGCCGGCGGCTGCAAGGTCGACAAGGGCAACGTGGGGTCGGGAAAGCTCACCGGCGACGTCAAGGGCGACATCACCTTCCAGACCACCAACCTGAAGAAGGACTTCGGGGGCTACTTCAACGGGGTCATCGCGGCCTTCGAGAAGGCGCACCCCGGCACCAAGGTCAAGTGGATCGACGACCCGGGTGACGCCACCTTCACCCAGCGCCTGGTCGCGGACGCGCAGGGCTGCACGCTGCCGGACGTGGTGAACATCAACGTCAACACGGCGATCGCGCTCACCAAGAACGGCTACCTGCTGGACCTGGACAAGAAGGCCCCGGACGCGGGCAAGCCGTTCGTCCCCGCGCTGTGGAAGTCGAGCATGTACGCGGACGCCTCCGGCACCAAGGTGCACAGCGTGCTGCCCTGGTACTCCGGCGGCATCGTGCAGACCTTCAACACGGACCTGATGAAGGAAGCCGGCCTGGACCCGGCCAAACCTCCGACGACCGTCCTCGGCCTGTTCGCCGACGCCCAGAAGGTGGCCGAGGCCTCGGACGGCAAGTACTACGCCTTCCTCGCCAACCCGCAACTGCGCATCCCCGCCGACTGGCAGCAGATGGGCATCAAGATCTTCTCCGCCGACGGCAAGAAGTTCACCTTCGCCGACGACCCGAAGACCACGCAGTGGGTCGAGGCCATGACGAAGCTCTACAAGGCCGGCGGGATGCCCCGGGACTCCCTCTCCTCCACCCAGGACCCGGCCAACGTCTTCGGCCAGGGCAAGCTGGTCTACGGCCCCACCAACCCCAACTTCCTGCGCTTCATCCAGCAGAACAACCCGAGCGTCTACAAGAAGACCGGCGTCGCCCGCTTCATGTTGGACGACCTGGGCCACACCGTCGGCGCCCCGCAGTACATAGGCACCGCCGCCACCAGCAAGAACGCGCCGACCGCGCTCGCCTTCGCGCAGTTCCTGACCAACGCGCCGAACCAGCTGGAGTGGGCGAAGGACCCGAACGTGGTCATCTTCCCGTCCACCACCGCCTCGCTCGACGACCCGTTCTTCCAGTCGGTCAAGGGCACCGACCCCTTCGCCGAGGCCCGTAAGATCGTCGCCAGTGACCGCAAGACCGCGACGGCCGACGAAATCGCCCTCACCCCGGGCGAGTTGAACGCCTTCTCGGCCCAGATCCAGCTCGCCATGCAGGGCAAGAAGAGCGCCGAGGACGCCCTCAAGGAGGCGCAGTCCAAGGGCAACGAGCTGATCGAGCAGGGCAGCTGACGATGGCTCAGCACACCCTCGACCAGGCGCCCGTTCCCGCCTCCCCGGGGGCGGGCGCCCTGAGCCCCGGCACTTCCTCGCACCGCCCGCCGGGGCGCCTGCGCCGCGCCCTCCGCTCCGTGGTTCCTGGCCCGACCGCGGACGCGGGGGGCGCGGCCCTCTACCGCCGGTGGTGGCTGCCCTGGCTGTGGATGGCCCCGGCGATCGTCGGCACGACGGTCTTCGGGGTCTTCCCCTTCCTCAACACGCTCCTGGTGTCCTTCACCGACGCCAAGCCGCTCGGCGGCACCTACAACCTGGTGGGCCTGGACAACTACACCCGGATGTTCGGCGACTCGGACTTCTGGCTGGCGACCCGCAACAGCGTCCTGTACGCGGTGATCGTCGTCCCCCTGATGATCCTGCTGCCGCTCCTGCTGGCGATCCTCGTGGAGAAGAACCTCCCGGGCATCGGCTTCTTCCGCTCCGCCTTCTACACGCCCGTCCTCGCCTCCAGCGTGGTCGTCGGCCTGAGCTGGCAGTGGCTGCTGAGCGACCAGGGACTGGCCAACACCTGGCTGGAGAAGGCCCACATCATCCGGGAGGCCATCCCCTTCCTGTCCGACTCGTGGCTGATCCTGCTGTCGGCGATGGGCCTGACGATCTGGAAGGGCCTCGGCTGGTACATGATCTTCTACCTGGCCGCGCTGGGGAACGTCCCGAAGGAACTCCACGAGGCGGCCGCCGTGGACGGCGCGGGCTCGATCCGCCGCTTCTGGCACATCACGGTGCCGGGCGTGCGCCAGTCGATGATGCTGGTCGGCACCCTCACCGGCATCGGCTCCCTGCGGGTCTTCACCGAGATCTACATGCTCGGCGGCTCCACCGGCGGCCCCGGCGGCGCCGACCGCACGCTCCCCTTCTACATCCGGGACGTCGGCCTCGACCCGCTCACCGGCAACGCCGGCTACGGCGCCGCGGTCAGCGTCGCCCTGTTCGCCCTGACCCTGGGCCTCACGCTGCTCGCCCAGCGCCTGACCAAGGAGGACGAGTCATGACCACGGCCGTGGACAAACCCCGGCGCCTCATGCCGCGCTGGCGCGACTACGGCCGCCCCCGCGAACTTGTCCTCCGCTACCTGCTGTTGGTCTTCGTCCTGTTCATCACCGTGGGCCCGCTGCTGTGGCAGCTGCTGTCATCGCTCAAGGGCCCCACCGAGGACGTCTTCGGCTCCGGCGCCTCACTGTTCCCGCACCACCCGAGCCTGCGCGCCTACCGGCAGGTCTTCGACCAGGTCCCGGTGTGGACGTACATCAGGAACAGCTTCTTCGTCGCCGTCATCTCCATCGCCAGCCAGCTCGTCTTCTCCACCATGGCCGGCTACATGCTCTCCAAGCCCGGCTGGAAGGGCCGCAAGCTGGTCTGGGTCGTGCTGATGGCGTCCATGATGTTCCCCTTCGAGTCGATCATGGTGTCGCTTTTCCTGAGCATCCGCGACCTGGGCCTGGTCGACAACCTGGTCGGCGTCTGGCTGCCCGGCTTCGTCGCCGCGATCAACGTCCTGATCATGCGGGCCGCGTTCCTCGCCGTGCCGCGCGAGATCGAGGACGCGGCGATGCTCGACGGGGCGGGCGAGTGGAAGCGGTTCCGATACCTGTACCTGCCGTCCGCCTACGGCGCGATCCTGGTCGTCACCATCAACACCTTCATCAGCGCCTGGGACGACTTCCTGTGGCCACTGATCGTGCTGCGCACGGAGGACCACTTCACGCTCACACTGGGGCTCTCCCGCCTCCAGTCGTCGTCGTTCGGCTACGACCAGCGGCTGGTGATGGCCGGTTCGGTGATCTCGGTGATTCCCGTGCTGGTGCTGTTCATCATCACCCAGCGGTGGTTCTACAAGGGCGTGTCGTCGGGGGCCGTGAAGCTCTGACGTCTCAGACGAGGGGGACGCGCAGGGTCGCCGGTACGGCGGTCAGCGCGTCCCCCGCCGACTGCGCGACCCGGATCTCCAGCGTCCCCGGCCCTACGGCCGTCACCAAGTCGGCGCCGACCTGCGCGAGTTGGTCGGCGCCGAGCGAGAAGGCGACAGTGCGGGACTCGCCCGCCCGAAGGTCGACGGCCCGGAACGCGCGCAGTTCGAGCGTGCGCGGCCACACGGGGGTGACCAGCCGCCGGATGTAGAGCTGGACGACCGTACGCCCGTGCCGCTCCCCCGTGTTGGTGACGTCGACCTCTACGGTGTGCCCGGACAGCCGCGGCGGTCCGTACGCGAAGCTCGTGTACGCCAGCCCGTGCCCGAAGGAGTAGAGCGGTGCGGCGCTGTCGTCCACGTAGTCGCCGTACTCGTTGTCCTTGTGGTTGTAGTACACGGGGAGCTGGGCCGCCGAGCGCGGGACGGAGACGGGGAGGCGGCCGGTCGGTTCCCGGAGCCCCAGCAGGATCTCGGCGATCGCCTCGCCGCCCCACGGGCCCGGATACCAGGCGGTGAGCAGCGCCGCCGCGCGCTCGGCCGCCTCGGGGACGGCGTGCGGGCGGCCCTGGATGAGGACGACGACCGTGGGCGTGCCGGTCGCGGTGACGGCGTCGAGCAGGGCGTGCTGGGCCTTCCCGAGCCGCAGTCCCGCGAGGTCGACGCCCTCACCGCAGGTCATCTCGGAGACGGCACCCCGGGCCGCCCCGTTGGCGTCGAAGTCGGTGTCCGGGGTGCGCGCGCTGCTGCCGCCCAGCACCAGCACGGCCAGGTCGGAGGCGGCGGCCGCGGCGACCGCCTCGGGGATGCCGGAGAGGTCCTGGCCGGTGAGAGCGCAGCCGCGGGCGTGACGGATGTCGACGCCGGGCGGGGCGAGTCGCCGCAGCCCGTCGAGAACGCTGCTGCCGGTGCCGGGGCGTTGCGGGGCGGTGTAGTCGCCCAATTGGTGGGCGGTGGTGGCGGACTGGGGTCCGATGACGGCGATACGGGAGACGCCCGCCGCGACGGGCAGGACACCGCCGTCGTTGTGGAGGAGGGTGACCGCGGCCCGGGCCAGCGTCGTGCTCACGTCCCTGCCGTGGGCCGGAAAGTCCGTGCGCGTGGCGTGCTCTTCGAACAGGCCGAGACGGAACTTGAGCCGCAGGACCCGCGCGACGGCCGCGTCGAGCACCTCCTCACTCACCAGCCCCCGCTCGACCGCCTCTTCCAGGTGGGTGAAGCCCTGGTCCCAAAGGCTCAGGTCGACACCGGAGTTGAGCGCGAGAGCGCCCGCGGAAACCTGGTCGCCGGTGATACGGGCCAGCCGGTCCACGGCCAGTCCGTCCGCCATCACCAGCCCGTCGAAGCCCCAGTCCTCGCGCAACAGCCCGGTGAGCAGAGCCCTGTTGCCGGAGCACGGCATCCCGTCGACCTCGTTGTACGCGGCCATGACGGCGGCGGCTCCGGCACGAACGCCGGCCCGGGCGGCGGGGAGATGGATCTCGTGGAGTTCGCGGGGCCCGAGCTCGGACTCGGCGGAGTTGCGGCCGCCGACGGTGGCGCCCTGTCCGGCGAAGTGCTTGAGGACGACGGGGGCCTTGTCGGCGGCGAATCCCGCCGCGTGCTCCCCCTGCATGCCCCGCACCAGCGCCTCGGTGAGCCGCGCCGCCAGGTACGGATCCTCGGTGAAGCACTCCTCCGTACGGCCCCAGCGCGGGTCGCGGGCGATGTCCAGCGCGGACACGAGGGCGACATGGCCGCCGCGGGCCCGCAGTTCGGCGGCGGCGTGGGCGGCGGCGTACTCGTACAGGCCGGGGTCCCAGGTGGCGCCGACGGCCAGGTTCACGGGCAGGACCGTGCCGTCGAGGGCCATGTGGCCGTGCGGCACCTCCTCGACGAACAGCGCCGGTATGCCGAGCCGGCTGCGCTCGACGACATGCCGCTGCACGAGATCGGCGAGGGCGGCGCCGTCCTCGGCACCGGGCCCGTTGGTGTGGTCGACGCCGGACCACGCGTCGGCGCGCTGGAGCCCGTAGAGGGCGCCGAGTCCTGCGAAGCGCTCGGTCTCGGCGTACAGGGCGTCGGTCAGTTCGAAGCCGCCGTCAGGCGTGCGGCGGTAGGCGTCCCAGCCGTACATCCGCTGGTTGAGCTGGCCGGCCTTCTCACGCAGGGTCATCCGGGAGAGCAGGTCGCGGACCCGGTCGTCGACGGGGGCGGTGGGGTCGCGGTAGACCATGTCGTTCATCGGCTGCCGCCGCCGTGCGCGAGCCGGGCGAGGGCCACGGCGCCCCGGCAGCCGTCGGCCACCCAGTCGAGCGTCAGGCCGAGGGGGACGAGGCGGTCGGACAGAGGGATCGTCAAAGGGCCGTCGGGACCGAGCAGGCCGCCGGTGGCGACGAGCGGTTCGCCGGGGCGGGGGTTCAATGCCCGTACGGTCTCGGTCAGTTGGTCGGCGGCCTCTTCGAGGATGGCTTCGGCGACCGCGTCCTTCTCCCGCGCCGCCTCGGCCACCAGTGGGGCCAGCCGGGCGAGCCGGATCGGCGGGTCGGCCATGACGGCCGGGAGCAGGTGCATGCGGTAGGCCTCGCGGCGGGGACGAGTCCAGCCGGCCCCGCGGTCATCCTCGTCGTCACCCGGCAGCACGCCGCCCGGCAGTCCCAGTGCCCGCCCCACGGACGCGGCCAGGGCCGTTGCCGGTCCCCGTCCGTCCGCCATGCGCAACGCGGCCCGTACCGCCGTACGCCCGATCCAGAAGCCGCTGCCGTCGTCGCCGAGCAGCCAGCCGTCGCCGTCCACGGTGACCGTGCCCCGGCGGCCGGCGATGCGCATCGCGACCGCGCCGGTGCCGGCCACGAGGGCGAGGCCGTCGGCCGGGGTGCCGGGCGCGGCGGCGAAGGCGGCCTCGATGTCGCTGCAGATGCCGACCGGGCCGGCCGGGATGCCGAGCCGCCGCAGGGCCGAGGTGAGGGCGGACCGGGCGTTGAGGTGCCCCGGGTCGTCCGGGGAGGCCGCCGTGGCGCCCGCGAAGCCGCCGGCCACGGAGACGACCCGGCCGCGCGCCTCCTCGGGCACCGCCGCGGCGACGGCCTCGGCCAGATGCTCGATGAGCTGCGGCATCGGAACGGTCAGGGCGTTGCCCGGCCCGGCGGCGCCCTCGCCGAGCAGGCGGCCGTCCGCGGCGGCGGCGAGCACGACGCGGGTACGCGTGCCGCCCGCGTCGAGGCCGACGACGAGCTCGTCGTCGCCACACTTCTGGTTCAAATCATTGCCCATCACTGACTATGGTGGTTGATACATTCGCCCAGCACAAGAGCGGTACTCACACAGGACAAGCCCCGGACTCGAGGAGGATCCCATCCCTACACTCCGCTTCGGCGTCAACTACACGCCCCGCCGCGGCTGGTTCCACTCCTGGCACGACTTCGACGCCGTGCACGCCCGGGAGGACCTGGACCAGATAGCCGGGCTCGGCCTCGACCACGTCCGGGTCTTCCACCTGTGGCCGCTCCTGCAGCCCAACCGCACGCTCATCCGCCCCGCCGCCGTCGACCAGCTGGCGCAGCTCGTCGACCTGGCCGCGGAGGCGGGCCTCGACGTCCTCGTGGACGGCGTGCAGGGCCATCTGTCCAGCTTCGACTTCTACCCGGAGTGGACCCGCAGCTGGCACCACCGCAACGTGTTCACCGACCCCGAGGCCATCGAGGCGCAGGCCGGCCTCCTGCGCACGCTGGGCCGCGCCCTGGCCGACCGCCCCAACCTGATCGGTCTCCAGCTCGGCAACGAGCTCAACAACCTGGTCGAGCACAACCCGGTGACGGCCGAGGAGGTCGACCACTACCTCGACACCCTGCTGGCCGCCGCCCGCGCGGGCGTGCGCCCCGGTCACCTGGTCACGCACTCCGCGTACGACGCCGCCTGGTACGGCGACGACCACCCGTTCACCCCACAGGCCTCGGCCCACAAGGGCGATCTGACCACCGTCCACCCCTGGGTGTTCTCCGGCGACTGCGCCCGCCGCTACGGCGCCGCCTCCCCACAGGTGCACCACCTCGCCGAGTACGGCACGGAACTCGCCACGGCGTACGCGGCCGACCCGGCCCGACCGGTCTGGGTCCAGGAGACGGGCGCGCCCGAGCCGCACATCCCGGCCGCCGACGCACCGGAGTTCGCGCGGGCGACCGTACGGAACGCGGCCGAGTGCGCGAACCTGTGGGGCGTGACGTGGTGGTGCTCCCACGACGTGGACCGCTCCCTGGCCGACTATCCGGAGCTCGAGTACACCCTGGGCCTGTTCGACGCGACGGGCCGCCGCAAGCCGATCGCGGACGCCCTCGCCGCCACGGTCGCCGACCTGCGCGACCGGCCGCCGTCACCCGGGCCGCGCGAGACGGCCCTGGTCCTGGACTGCACGCCCGCCACCCGTTCCGTGTCCGGCCCGGGAGGCGTGTACTTCGAGGCGTGGATGCGGCTGCGCACGGAGGGGGTCCGGCCGGCGGTGGTGCTGGCGTCGCGGGCGGACGACGAGGGTTACCTTGCGGCGCGCGGGATCAAGGAGGTCGTACGCCTGCCGTAAGGCGTCACCTCCGGCACGTCACACCCCCGCCAGCGCCTCCGCGACCGCCCGCAGGTTCACCTTGCCGCGCCCGTACGAGCACAGGGTGCCGTCGTCCGGCAGCCCGGTGGCCACGCGTACCGCGTCCGGCCGCCGGGCCAGCAGGGCGTCGCGCAGGCCCGCCTGCCACGGGTACAGCCCGGCGTCGCAGGTGGCGACGACCAGGGGGGTGTCCCGGGCCAGGCGCGCGATGCCGTCGACGAGGGCGGCCGGGTCCGCGGGCTCTCCGGTGACGCAGGTGCCCGTGGCCGTGGGGTCGACGGCACGCAGCTCGGTCAGCAGGTCCTCGCCGCCCCAGTTGAGCGCCGGGTGCGGCGGCGGGAACAGGTCGACGACATGGGCGCCGCGCACGGGTACGGGACCACTGCGGCTCCGTACCGCCCGGCGGGCCGCCTCCAGCCCCGCCCCCGCGTCCCACGCGGCGACCTCGGCCGCGGGCGCCGCATACCGCTCCGCGAGCCGGCGCACCCGCCCCGCGGCCTCCCCGACCCGCTCGTCCGGCAGTGTCCCGGTGCGCAGCGCGTCCAGCACGGCGTCCCGGCAGCCCAGCGTGACCTCGAGATCCGGTACGGCGACGATGACCTGGTCCGCCCCCGCGGCGAGCGCGATCCGCGCCCCGGCCGCCTCGCCGTAGCGGTCGGCTATCGCCTTCATCTCCAGCGCGTCGCTGACCAGGACGCCGTCGAAGGCGAGCTCGTCGCGGAGCAGGTCGCGCAGAATACGGCGGCTGAGGGTGGCGGGGCGGTTGGCGTCCAGCGCCGGGAACACGACATGGGCGCTCATCAGCATCGGCACACCGGCGGCGATGGCGGCCCGGAAGGGCGTGAGGTCGAGTTCGTCGTACGGCCGTGGGTCCACGGCCAGCTCGTGGTGGCTGTCGGTCACGGTGCCGCCGTGGCCGGGGAAGTGCTTGGCGCAGGAGGCGATGCCGCGCGCCTCGGTGGCGGCGATCCAGGCCGCCGTGTGGCGGGACACCAGCTCCGGGTCGGTGCCGAAGGCGCGGGTGCGCACGATCGGGTTGTCCGGGAGGTGCTGGACGTCGGCGACCGGCGCGTAGGACGCGGTGATGCCGAGCGTCGCCAGATGCCCGGCGAGCGCGTCGGCGCACCGGGCGGTCAGGTCGAGGTCGTCTGCGACGCCGAGGGCGAAGGAGCCGGGCACCTCGGGGGCGCCGGCGCTCACCAGGTGGCCGATGCCGCCGCCCTCGTTGTCGATGCCCACGAGCAGGTCGGGGCGCAGGGCCCGCAGGGTGTCGGTGAGCCGACGCACCTGCTCCGCGTCCTGCACGTTGCGGGTGAACAGGATGACCGCGCCGAGACCGCGGTCGACCAGCCGTTTCAGGGTGTCGGGGACGGCCGTGGTGCCGTCGAACCCGGCGACCAGACAGCGGTGGGCCGCCTCGTCCAGGTCGACGGGGAGCGCGGTACGGGCGGTGCTGAGGGTCACGCCTTCGGGGTGGCTCACCCCCGAAATCCTCTGGCTCATTCAGCCAAAAGTCAACAGTCACGTGGATTGGTGATTCACCCTCCCCGGGGGCGCACCGGGACTGAGACCCCGGTGCCCTGGGCAAACTCACTTCCGACGGCCGCACGCCCACGCCCCGTCGGTTTCCGGTCACCACGGCGTCACACCGAACGGGAAAGACTCAGCGGTCCCCACTGCTCGTCTGCTCGCCTGCTGTACCGCCCCTGCATCGCCTCGGATCCGTAGCGCCCCGCGCCGCACCGCGCGGGGCGCTACGCGGAAGGACGACGTGCGCCGTGTCCCTGCTCCCGCTCGACGGTCCCTCCGGAGCGCTCCCCGCCTCCGCTCCTGACCCTGCCCCCGCTCCCGCTCCCGACCCCGACCCCACCGCCGGCCCCGCCCGTTCCCCAGCCCTCGCGCGCCTCCTCCCCAAGGCGCTGACCCTGCTCCCGCTCCTGCTGATCGGGGCGTGGGCGGCGTTCGACTGGCACACCGTGTACGACGGCGCCGCCCGGCTGGCCGCCGCCGACCCCTGGTGGCTGCTGGCGGCGGTCTTCTTCACCTGCCTCGGCTGGGTGGCCGCCGCGTGCGTACGGCAGGGCGCCCTGCCCGACCGACTGCCGCCGGGCCTGCTGCTCGCGTCGCAGTTCGCCGCCGGCGCCGCGAACCACGTGCTCCCGGCGAGCATGGGCGCCCACGCGGTCACCCTGCGTTTCCTGCTGGGCCGGGGCATCCCCCTCCCCCGGGCCGCCGCCTCCCTCGCCCTCTACGTCCTGGTCCGCCCGATCGCGAAGACGCTGGTGCTCCTGGTCTTCCTCGCCGCCTCCCCCGACCTGCTGCGGCTCGACCAACTCGCCCCCGACGAAGGAACGTTGCTGCTGGGTGCCGGAGCCGTGACCCTCGGTCTCGCGGTACCGGCCCTGCTCGCGGCGGCCGTACCGCCGCTGCGCCGCCCCGCCCTCACCTTCGTACGCACCGCCCTGACCGACGCCCGGACGCTGCACACCCGGCCCGCCCGCGTCCTCGCCCTGTGGGGCGGGGCCGCCGCCACCCCGCTCCTCCAGGCGAGCGTGATCGCCTCGGTCGGCGCCGCGCTCGGCCTGCCGCTGAGCTGGGCGCAGGTCACCCTCGCGTTCCTCGCCGCGGGCGCGGTCGCCGGAGCCGTCCCCGCACCGGGCGGCATCGGCCCCGTGGACGCGGCCCTGGTCTTCACGATGGCCGCACTCGGCGCGCCCCTGAGCCTCGCCACGGCGACCGTCATCGGCTACCGCGTGGTGACGATCTGGCTGCCGCTGATCCCGGGCGCGCTCGTCCTGTCGGCGCTCGTCCATCGCAAGGTGCTGTAGGGAACGGCGGTCCCCGTGGCCGTGGCGGCTGCGCCGGGGATTGCCCCGCACTCCCCGATGAGCGGCCGGTGGCCCCCGCGTCAGGTCGCGAGGGCCACCGGGAACCGGGGTCGTCCGGGTCAGGGCTGCTGGACGGCCTTGCCGCGTCCCCAGGCCCAGGCGAGCCGGTCCGCGCCGGACTGGTTGGTGGTGGCCAGCCAGGGGCGGGCGGGGTCGCCGGTCAGGGTCTGGAGGGAGTAGGTGTCGTCGGTGCGCAGGCCGGGCCAGTAGACGGAGCCCATCTTGAGCTCGCGGAAGGTGTCGGTGACGGCCTGGAGGAAGTTGATGTAGTTGTTGTCCGGGGTCGGCACGTTGTAGTTCAGTCCGGTGGTCATCGGGGATCCGAACTCGTCCGCGACAGTCCGGTTCGCGCAGTCCCCGATGCGCACCTTCAGGTCGGCCACCCACTGGTCGTAGGTGGCGTACTCCTTCCAGAACCCGTAGTGGTGCAGCGACAGGTAGGTGCCCTTCAGACGCGGGTCGGCGCACACCGAGGTGACGTGGTCGTTGTAGCCGGCGCCGCTGACGAAGATCCGGTTGCGCGGGACCGACGGGTAGGTCGACAGCCACTGCGCGGCCTTGTCGGCCCACTCGGTGTCGGTGTAGCCGTGCGGCTCGTTCATCGGCTCGAAGTAGACGCGGCTGTCGTTCTTGTAGGCCTTGACGACGTTGTTCCACATGGGCCAGTAGGTGGCCTCGTCGTCGATGAAGCCGTCCTTCTGGGCGCCCGTCCCCTCCCAGTAGGACACGATGACCTTGAAGCCCTTGTCGGAGGCCGCGTCGATGACCCCGCGGTACGACTTCCAGTAACTGCCGTTGACCGTGTACGGGTTGATGGGCAGCCGCACGGTGTTGGCCCCGAGGTTCGCGCGGAACGCGGAGATGATCCGGCTCGCCTTGGTGTAGGTCTGGGCGTAGGTGTCGGAGGTCGACAGACCGGACAGCTGGAGGAGGTCGTCGGCGAAGTTGTCGCGCGGGTCGGCCCAGTTCACGCCCTTGAACTGGGTGGTGTCCGTCTTCGGCGACGCGGCGGAGGCGGAGGCCGGGCTGCCGGCGAGGGTGGTACCGCTGATCGCGGCGAGGGCGACCGCGACGAAGGCGGTACGCAACCGGGGCGTGAAGCGGGTGCTGGTGGGGGTCTTGCGCATCGACGTACCCTTTCAGGTCAGCATGTTTACGTAAACATGCTGGACAAGCGGTGGGGGTCCAGGGTGATGTTTACGTAAACTTGGCGGCGCCGGAATCGTGACATCCGACCCAGCGGTCGTCAAGGTTTCCCACACGTAACATCCGGTGCGTTGCGCAACAGCCTGCGGACGGGTCGAAGGAGGCACCAGTGGTGGAACGGGGCGGTTCGGGCGTGCCCGGCGGGCGCCGCAAACAGCGGGTCTCCATGGCCGATGTGGCCCAGCTCGCGGGCGTCTCGTCCCAGACGGTCTCGCGGGTCTCCAACGGCCATCCCGGAGTGATCAGTTCGACCCGGGAGCAGGTGCTGGCCGCGATGCGCGAGCTGGGCTACCGGCCCAACAGCGCCGCCCGCGCCCTGCGGTACGGCCAGTTCAACACCATCGGCGTGATCCTCTTCAGCCTGTCCTCGACCGGCAACAGCCGCACCGTGGAGGCGATCGCCACGCACGCCGCGGCCGAGGGGTACGCGATCACGCTGATCCCCATCGACGTCCCGACCCAGGACAACGTGCTGGGCGCCTTCACGCGCATGGGCGAGCTGGCCGCCGACGCCGTCATCGTCATCATGGAGATCCACCTGCTCGACGCCGCCACGGTCCAACTGCCGCCCGGCGTCCATGTCGTGGTCGTGGACTCCGACGCCGGCGACCGCCACAGCGTGGTCGACACCGACCAGGCCGACGGCGCGCGGAAGGCCGTACGCCACCTGCTCGACCTGGGCCACCGGACCGTGTGGCACGTGACGGGCCCCGAGACCTCGTTCGCGGGCCAGCGCCGGACGCAGGCCTGGCGCGCGGTCCTGGAGGAGGCCGGCTGCCCGGTGCCGCCGCCTCTGTACGGCGACTGGTCGGCCGAGTCGGGCTACGCGGCCGGCCTCGCGCTCGCCGACGAACCCGACTGCACCGCCGTGTTCGCCTCCAACGACCAGATGGCCCTCGGCCTGCTGCGCGCCTTCCACGAACGCGGCCTGTCCGTCCCCCGGGACGTCAGCGTCGTCGGCTTCGACGACATCCCCGACGCGGCCTTCTTCGTCCCGCCCCTCACCACCGTCCACCAGGACTTCGCCGAGGTGGGCCGCCGCTGCGTGCAGGGCGTCCTGAGCCAGATCCGCACCCAGGGCGATCCTCGGCCCGGGACCGACCTCGTCCCGACCAGCCTGGTCGTCAGGAACAGCACGGCGGCACCGCGATAGCCAAGGCGCGGACGCTCCGGATACGCGTGGGCGGTCAGTGCAGGGCGTGGACGGGGCCGTCGTCGGCGAGCAGGGTGCGTACCTCGGGAATGCGCTGCCAGGGCAGGCCCAGTGCCCGGGTGGCGAAGCGGGACGTCACGTGGCTCGCGTCGCCGGCCTGTGCCCAGATCCGCTCCCGTGCCCGGTGCGCGTCGGCCGGGAACGGTGTCGCCGAGGGGGTGGGCGGCGCGGTGGGGCGGCGTTCGCGGGCGATCTCGTGGATGCCCGTGAGCTGTGCCGAGAGGTCGGCCGCCTCGTCCACGGTCCTGGGACACGACTCCAGCAGGCCCCGCGCCACCGGGTTCTCCGCCACGGCGGCTTCCAGGCCGATGTTCCGGACGTACGCGGAGGCGTCCGTGAGCGGGATCGCCCGCCCCACGGTCCGCACGGTGCCGCGCACTCCATGGACGGCCGCGGCGAACAGGGCCGATGCCTCCGACGGATGCCAGGCCAGGGCGCGGTAGGCCGCCTGCGCGTGCCCGGAGGTCGGTGCGAACCGGTCGTCCGTGCCGGCCAGGCGGTCCAGGCGGTCCAGGCGGTCCACAAGGACGTCCTGGGGGATCTCCCCGTCGGTCCCGGGGCCGGCGATGTGCACGGTGGCGTCGACTTCGGCGAGGGTGCAGGCGGCGAGAACCAGAGCGTCCACCAGCGGGCTGCACAGCGTGTCCTCGTCGCCGTGGGTGAGGATGTCGCCGCCGACGTCGACGATCCGCACCCGGCCGGGGCCGCAGGCCTCGGCCAGCCGCCGGATCCGCGCCGCCAGACCGGCGAGCCCCTCGTACGGGTCGAGCAGCACGAGCCGTACCGGCAGGTCCGCGGCGAGCCGGGGGAGGGTGGAACCGGCAGGGGCGACCGCCCGCGCGGCGGGAGTCAGGACGTGCCCTTCGGGACGGTCGAGGAGTCCGGTGAAGTCCCGTACGCCGAGCGGGCCGGGAGTCGGATCGACCTCCGGGCGCTCCCAGGAGTAGGTGGCGACCACGGGCACGTCCGGGCCGGCCCTCCCGTGCGCCCCGCCCGGTCCGGCAGTCGTGTGCAGCGCGCTCATGGCGATCGCGGTGATCGCGGTCCCGATCGGGTCTCCGCCCCCGCCCGCCGCGATGAACAGGTCGCTCACGCGGTCTCCCGCGCACCGGTGATTCCGGTGATGCGCACCGGAGTTCCCATGTTCCTGCGAGCCCGCGCGTTGACCTCGTGCAGCCCCTCGTAGTACTCGCGGTCCAGGTGTTTGACCCGGCCGGAGTAGAACATCCAGGACAGGACGTCGCGGTACTTGAACCCCTTGGGGGTGAGCTGGATCCGGCCCGGGCCGACCCGGTGCACCAGCCCGTTGGACTCCGCCGCGTCCAGCACCGCGGCCACCTCGTCGGCGATCGCGTCGAGACCGGAGCGGTCCAGCTCGGCGAGGTCGAGGTCGAAGGTGTCCAACACCAGCCGCTTGCGGGCGCGTTCCTCCGGGGTGAGGACGAAGCCCGTGGTGGGGCGCAGGGTGTGCGCCTTCGCCTGGTCGATGTACTGCGCGACCTCCGTGAGGGACGGCTTGACGCTCCCGGTCATGTAGTCCAGGACCGAGGTGTACGAGCGTGCGCCGACCCCGAGTCCGAGCAGCGGAACGCCGTGGAAGGTGAGGACCTTCTGCACGTAGCCGCCCCGGCCGGGCTTCTTGTAGCGGACCGAGCCCTCCTGCACGTAGCCGTGCGCGGTGAACACCTCGCGGGCGTAGTCGTAGCGCTCGTACAGCTCGGGCTTCCACATGTACTGGTAGGAGCCCGTCCGGGAGAACCACGCATCCGGGCGCACCGTCAGGAAATAGGTGGAGACGGTGGTGGGGGCCAGCTTGGCCAGTTCGTCCACCGAGTGCCGCCAGGACTCGGGGGTCTGTCCCGCGAATCCCATGATGAGGTCGGTCGACAGGTCGGGCAGTCCCCGCTCGTGGGCGATCCCGACGGCCCGGCGGATGGTGTCCTCGCCCGCCTGGCCGCGCCCCGCCTCCCGGATCTCCTGGGGAACCAGGGACTGAATGCCGATGTTGGCCCGGGTCAGGCCCAGTTGGAGTAACCGGCCGAAGCCCTCCGGGTCCGCGACGATCGAGTCGGGAGTGGCCTCGACCGCGACCTCCTCGACGGTGGAGCGCCAGTTGGGATAGACGGACCCGAGGGTGTCGAAGATCTTCTCGAAGTGGCGGGTGCCGAGCAGGGAGGGGGTGCCGCCGCCGATGTAGACGGTGCGCAGCCGGCGCGCCTGGATGACCTCGGCGTGGTCGCGGATCTGTGCACAGAGCGCGTCGGTGTAGGCGTCGTACAGCTCCTGGTCGGTCGAGATGACCGTGTAGAGGTTGCAGAAGCCGCACTTGTAGCGACAGAAGGGCACGTGCAGGTAGAGGTTGAGCTCGGGGACTTGATGGTTGCTCAGGTCGCGCGCCCAGACCTCGCGTGCGTCCCAGGCTCCCTCGTCGAGGGGCCGGTAGGTCGAGCGCGGCGGATAGGAGTACTGGTAGGGCGGTATGACGCCCTGTTCGATGTACTGGGCGAGCTCGTTGCGCAGGTTGTTCACGTTGGATCCCTCTGGTCGGGCCTGCCGTGCGTGCGTTACCGTGCCTGCGCATTCGAACATGCAACAATTTGTTGAGGCCATAGGGCGAGTGCACCAACTCGGCGCTTTCGAAAGGTGTTTACGTTGGGGAAACCTTCAAGTCATCGATGCCTGGCGACAGTTGACGTCGAATGAGCGATGAGCCGAACGTCACCGGCGTGCTGGTGGTCGAACCGATGGGGAACGCCGGCCCGTTCCTGGCCGAGGCCGCCGACCGGCTCGGACTGCGGCTGTACGGCGCCACGCACCGCGAGGTCCATGAGAGGTACGCCCCCTGGCTCACCCGGGCGCTGGCCGGTGTCTGCTTCACCGACCTGACGGACTCGGACCGGGCGCTTGACGACCTGGAGACCTACTGCCGGGAGCACCGGATCGGCGCGGTCGCGGCCTGCTGGGAGCTGTTCACCCCGCTGGCGGCGGCGCTGGCGGCGCGGCTCGGACTGCCCGGCAACGATCCGGCCCTCGCGCGGGCCGCCCGCAACAAGATCGCCATGGCCGAGGCCTTCCGGACGGCCGGGATTCCGGTCCCGGCGGGCGCGGTGGCCGCCGACGCCGAGCAGGCGCACCGGGCCGCGGCCGATGCCTCGCTGGGCTGGCCGTTGGTGGTCAAACCGGCCGAGCAGGGCGGGTCCTGGGGCGTCAGCGTCGTGGCCGGGCCCGACGGCCTCGACGACGCGGTCGCCGCCGCCCGGCGGTTCACGCGGGCGATGCCGCACGGGCTGCCGCTGGACGCGCGGGTGCTGTTGCAGAGCTATGTGCCGGGCGCGGAGTACTCCGCCGAGACCGTGGTCGCCGACGGCGTCCCGTACGCGCTGCCGGTGGTCGCCAAGGACACCACCTCCGGACGGTACCGGGTCGAGACCGGGCACACCTGCCCGGCCGGACTGCCGCCCGAGTTGACCCGGGCGGTGCAGCACACCGCGGCCCGCGCCGCTCTCGCCGTCGGGATCCGCAACGGCATCGCGCACACGGAGGTGAAGATCCCGCCCGGATCCCACACGCCGGTCGTGATCGAGACGGGGGCCCGGCTGCCCGGTGACAACATCTGCGAGATCGTCGAGGCCGCGACCGGGATCAGCGAAGCCGTCGCCTACCTCCAGTCCGTGACGGGCCGGCTGCCCGACACCGGGGCGACCCGGGAACGGGCGGCGGCCATCCGCTTCCTGCTCCCCGAGCGCGCCGGGGTGCTGGAACTCGTCCGCGTGCCCGACGTCCCCGGCACCCACAGCGAGATCGAGGTGCGTCCCGGGGACCCCGTCCCCGAACCGGCGGACAGCTCCGGCCGGATCGGCCACGTGGTGGCCGTGGCCGACTCTCCCACCGAGGCCCGCCGCCTCGCCGACCGGGCGATCGCCGGCACCAGGCTGAACGTGAAGTGACCCACCCGTCCCCGGAGCAGCCCACCCGTCCCTCGAGCAACCCACCCGTCCGCGGAACAGAAGTGAAGTGACCCCACCCGTCCCCAGAGCAGAGCGGAAGCCCATGCAGAACGCCGAGCGGGACACCCCGCCCCGGACCGTGCGGAAGATCGCGTTCCTGAGGTCCGTCGACATCCAGCGTGCCGACCCCTACATCCAGCGCACCGTCCGGGACCTGGCCGGCGAGGGCATCGAGGCGCGGCTGTTCCACACCCACGGACAGGCCGGGGACGACGACTTCCCCGGTGGCCGCCAGGCCGTCGATCCGGCTGTCACCCCTCGTGAACTGGCCGGGCTGGTCACGCGGTGGGGAGCCGACGCGGCGGTCTCCATCTCCCTGCCGTGCGAGAACGCGTTGCGCGACGCGACCGCGAAGGAACTGCTCGATGCCGAGGGCGTACCGACGGTCATGACCCCGCTCACGGCCACCTCACTGCTGAGCGACAAATGGGAGACCAAGCAGCTGCTCGTCCGTGCGGGTCTCGACGTCCCGCGCGGCTTCCGGGCCGACTCCGACCTCCTGGCCGGGCGGGGCCTCGCGATCCCCGCCTACGCCGACGCGCTGCGGGCCCAGGCCGCGCGGATCGGCTACCCGCTGCTGTCCAAGCCGCTGTGGGACTCCACCAGCTTCGGGATCCGGGCCGTGCCCGACCCGGCGGCGCTGGACGCCTACCTCCTCGACCCGCCGCCCGTGTCGGCCGTCGTCGAGGAGTGCGTCAGCGGGGACCTGTGCTCCGTGGACATCGTCGGCGAGCCCGGCGCGTACCGGGTCCTGCCGGTGTGCTGGACCGGCACCGCCGGCCCCGAACCGGTGTTCACCTTCGCCGACCTGCGCTGGTGCGGGCCGCGGCCCGAGGCCGACCGGGCGTTCGAGCCCGTCGCCGCCCGGCTGGTCGACCTCTGCGAGGAGCTGGGCGTCCGTGGTTCCGTCAACGTGGACATGATCTACAGCGGCGGCCGGTATGTCGTCCTGGAGATCAACCCCCGCATCGGCGGCGCCACCACGCTCTCCTGCGCCGCCTCCGGCACCAACACCTTCACCGCCCTGACCGACATGGCGCTCGGCCGGTACGCGCCCGGCCCGGTCCGCCGCACCCGCTGGGCCGTCGAGTTCCTCTCGCCCGAACGGCTGCCACGGGGCGCCCGCGAGGAGCTGGCGGACCGCGTGGACCTCGTCACCGCGCACCAACTTCTCATCGACGGCACCGACCACGGCGACATAGTCGTCTTCACCCTCACCGACGGCGAGGAGCAGCAGACCGTCAAGGCACTGGAGGACCTGCACGCCGTCACCGGTTTCCCCCGGCAGGAGGTGCTGGACAAGATCCGGACCCTGCTCCGCGCCTCATGACCCCGGACACCTCCGCCGCGCCCGCTCCCGCCCGTCCCGGCCCGCTGGCGCGGGCCCTCGGCCTGCCCGCCGTCCGTGGGTACGGCCGGTTTGTCACCGGCAACCTCGTCGACTCCGTGGGCAGCGGCATGCTGCTGCCCCTCGGGCTGCTGTACTTCACCACGGTGCGCGGTCTGTCCGCCCCCGCCGTCGGCGCCGCCGTGACGGTCGGTCAACTGGCCGCCCTGCCCTCGGTCTTCCTCGCCGGCCGCCTCATGGACCGCTTCGGCCCCCGGCAGCCGACCGTCGCGGCCAACGTGGTCACCGCCGCGGGATTCCTCACCTTCCTCCTCGCCCACCGTCCCTGGCAGATCGTCTGCGCCTACTTCCTGGTGCAGTCCGGGGTGAACACGTACTACACGGCGCAGCGCACGCTGATCACCCAGGCCACCCCGGCCGGGGAGATCCGTGCCTGGTTCGCGTTCACCGGAAGCCTGCGCAACATCGGCATCGGCGCCGGCGCGGCGCTGGCCGCGGGTGCCCTCGCGCTGTACGGGACCGGAGCCCTGACCGGCCTGCTGGTGGCCGCCGCCCCGCTGTACCTGCTGGCCGCGGTCTGCTTCGCCCGCGTGCCCGTGACGACTCCGCCCGCACCGCGGGCCGGTCCGCGGCCGGATCCCGGGGACGCCGGGAGCAGCGGCCGGGAGCCCGACGGGCCACGCGACGACGGCACCCGCCGCTACCTCCTCCTGGTCGCCTGCGCCCTCCCCTTCGTGCTGTCCCAGTCGATGCTGGCCGTGCTCATCGCCCTGTACGCCACCACCGTCCTGGGGCTGGCGGCGTGGGCCGCGAGCCTCCTGCTCATCCTGAACACGGTTCTGGTCTCCACCCTCACCAGCCCACTGACCGCCCACGCCGCACCCGCGCAGCCACGGCACGCCATCGCCCTCGGCTACGGGCTCCTCACGGCCGCCATGGTGGCCTTCGCCGCGCCGGCGCTGCCCGGCACCGCGATCCCCGCGTGGCCCGCACTGCTGCTGGCGATGGTGCTGTTCAGCCTCGCCGAGATCTTCTGCTCGCCGGCCCTGAACGAACTCTCCGTCACCCTCACCCCGGGTGCCGCCCGGGGCGGCAAACAGAGCCTCTACCAGCTCTCCTGGTCGACCGGGAACATCGCGGCCCCCGTGCTGTTCACCACCCTCCTGGCCGCCGGTGGCCTCGTGCCGTGGGTGGTTCAGGGCACTGCCTGTCTCCTGGCGCTGCTGGCGGTTCCCGCTCTGCGGCCGCTGCGCCCGGCGGCCACCGCCCCCACCGATCCCGAGGAGAGTCCGACATCACCGTGAAAGCGCACATCGCCTCCACCCTCCGCGAGGTCCCGGCGGACGACTGGGACCGGCTCGCCCGTTCCGCGGGCCTGTACCTCTCCCACCGCTGGCTGCTGGGAGAGGAGTCGGATCCCACCGCGACCGCGTCGTACGCCCTGGTCCGTGACGGGGACGGCACACTCCTCGCCGCCGCCCCCCTCTACCTCGTCCACAGCGAACCCAACGACTTCTACGACCCCCACCTGCTGGAGCTGTCCGGCCCGCCCGGACCGCGGGTGCTCGCCGGTGCCCGCCGCGGGTACCACAACGCGCCCCTGACCAACCCTGGCCTGCCTCCTGAGCGGCGCACCGCCTGCCTGGCCCTGTTGCGTGACTGCGCGCGCACTCACGCCGAGCGCCACGACACCACGCACTGGTGGCCGTATCTGACCCAGACCGCCGCCGAGCAGCTGGGCGCGGTGTACGACAAGGCCTCGCCGCAGCGGATGGACGACGACGCCGCCATCCCCCTGCCCGGCGGCTCCTTCGAGGACTACCTCGCCTCCCTGCCCTCCAAGCGCCGGGTCGCGGTGCGCCACGAACGTGCGGCGTTCCGCGACGCCGGGTTGAGCATCCGTCACCTGCTGCTCGGAGACTGCTTCCGGGAGGCCGGGCAGTTGCTGGCAGCCCTCCAGTCCTCGCACGGACACACAGCCGACGACGCCGGCCTGATGACCCGTCTGCTGGGCCGGCAGGCCGAGGCGATGGGCGAGCAGGCCCGGGTGACAGCCGCCTACGAGGGGCAGCGCATGGCCGCCTTCAGCCTCTACTACCACTTCGGCGGCACCACATGGCTGCGCGCCGTCGGCACCGACCCGTCCTGTTCCGCCCCGTTCGCCTACTTCAACCTCACCTACTACCTGCCCATCGAGGCCGCTTACCAGGAGGGCACCACCACCCTGCACGCGGGGATGAAGGCCATCCGCGCGAAGCAGCTGCGCGGGGCCGAGGTCACCGGCCTGTTCGCACTCCGATAGGCACGCCCGCGTCAGGCGTCAGGCCTCCGGGGTCAGACGCAGCGAGATCGAGTTGATGCAGTACCGCTGGTCCGTGGGGGTCGGATACCCCTCCCCCTCGAACACGTGCCCGAGATGCGACCCGCACCGGGCGCACCGCACCTCGGTCCGCACCATCCCGTGCGACCGGTCCTGGATGAGCTCGACCGCGTCCGTGTCCTTCGGGTCGTAGAAGGACGGCCAGCCGCAGTGGGACTCGAACTTCGTGGTGGAGGTGAAGAGTTCGGCGCCGCAGGCGCGGCAGGAGTAGACGCCCTCGGTCTTGGTGTCGGTGTACTCACCGACGAAGGCGGGCTCCGTGCCGGCCTGCCGCAGCACGGCGTACTCCGCCGGGGTCAGCTCCGCGCGCCACTGCTCGTCCGGCTTGTCGACGTCGTACGACATGAAGGCCAACCCCTTTGCTTCTGTGCGAGTCACTTCTGTGCGAGACGGTCCAGGATCTGCGGGCCGAGGTCCGTCACGTCACCCGCGCCCATGGTGAGAACGAGATCACCGGGCTTCGACATTCCCGCGACGGTCTCCGGCACCGCGCCCTTGTCGCGCACCGGCGTCACGTCCGCGCCCGCGGCCCGCGCCGCCTCGATGATCAGCTCGCTCGTCACGCCCGGGATCGGGTCCTCGCGGGCCGGATAGATGTCCAGGACGACCGACGCGTCGGCCAGGGTCAGCGACTGACCCATCTCCTTGCCGAGTTCCTGCGTCCGGGAGAAGAGGTGCGGCTGGAAGACGACCAGGATCCGGGCGTCGCCGGCCGCCGCGCGCATCGCCTCCAGATCCGCCGTCATCTCCGTCGGGTGGTGGGCGTAGGAGTCGATGACCTGGACCCCCGCCGCCTCGCCCTTCAGCTGGAGGCGCCGCTTCACACCGGTGTACGCGGCCAGCGCCGGGGCCAGCTCGGCGGCCGGCACGCCCAGCGCCACGCCCGCCGCGAGCGCCGCCACCGCGTTGTGGGCGTAGTGACGACCGGGCACGGAGACCGTGAAGGTGAGTTCCTCGCCGTCCAGGAGGACACTGACCTCGCTCTTCAAGCCCTGCGCCGTCACGGACAGAACCCGTACGTCGGCGTCCTCCGACTCCCCGTACGTCACCGTCCGCACCGACCCGGCCAACCGCCGCGTCAGCTCCCGCGCGCCCTCGTGGTCCGCCGTGATCACCAGCGTGCCACCGGGCACGATCCTGCCCGCGAACGTCTCGAAGGACTCGTAGATCTCGTCCATGGAAGCGTAGTTGGCGTGGTGGTCGAGCTCGACGTTGAGGATGATCGCGACCTCGGGCGCGTACTTGTGGAAGCTGCGGTCCGACTCGTCCGCCTCGGCGACGAAGATCTCGCCCTCGCCGTGCAGCGCGTTGGAGCCGGGCGCGTCCAGATCGCCGCCGATCGCGTACGACGGCTTCAGGCCCAGCTCGCTCAGCGACACCGCCAGCATCGACGTGGTCGTGGTCTTGCCGTGCGTGCCCGCCACCGCGATCGGCCGCAGGCCGTCCATCAGCCGGGCGAGTGCGTCCGAGCGGTGGACCACCGGGATGCCCAGCTCGGCCGCCCGGGCCAGCTCCGGGTTGTCGGCCCGGATCGCCGACGAGACGACGACGCACGTGGCGTCGTCCGCCAGGTGCCCCGCCGCGTGCCCGATGTGCACGGTCGCGCCCAGCGCGCGCAGTGCCTCGGCGGTCGCGGACTCCTTCGCGTCGCTGCCCGCCACCTTCGCCCCGCGCTGCGCGAGGATCTTCGCGATCCCCGACATCCCGGCCCCGCCGATGCCGATGAAGTGCGGTCGGTCCATGGCGGTGGGAAGGCCGGGTGCCATGTGTGTCTCCCTGTACGTGCTGGTGCGGCGACGGTTCGGCCACCCACCCTACTGACCCGTGGCCCACGCGACGGACAGCCGGTTGCGTCAGGCCTTGCTGTGCGAGAACAGCTTCAGCACCGGCACCCCCACCTTGTGCCGCGCCCGCGAGGCCCAGTCCCGGTGGAAGAACTCCTCCACGTAGTGCGGATCCGTCAGCACGATCACCTCGTCCGCGTCGATCTCGCCGACCAGGGACTTGAGCGCGTCCAGCGGATGGGCCTCGATCAGCCGCCCCTCCGCCTCGCTGCCGGCCGCCCGCAGGGCGCGCAGGGACACGTCCAGCGCCTGCTCGGCGAGCCCCTTCACCTTCTCGCCCTCCGCCGTCTCGAGCTCCCGCGCGGCCTCGTCGATCTCGCCGAGCGCGACGTCGTCGATGGCCCGCAACAGCCGGTCCGCCTGGTCGCCGCGCGGCTGCAACAGGACGTGGAAAGCGACCGGTTCGTCCCCGTGCAAGGTGGTGACGAACTCCACGTCGGCGGACGTAAGGGCCTTCTCGATCATCAAAACGCTTGTGAACACCGGGCGCCCCTTCTCCTCCGTGGGCCGTGCGAGGCCCTGCGGAAACCATCCTGCCCCGCGATCGCACAGGTACTGCCGGTTTCAGTGTGCCCGTCGAAAACGAAACGGAACGGCAGATTCCGCCGAGTCGCCGCCGAAGGGGGCGATCGAGCCGGTTTCGGGAGCAGCCGGGCCCGTCACGGCCGGTGGCCTCGGGCTCACGGCCGCCGCTTCCGGCCGGCTCACGGCCGTCGGTAGCGACTGAAGAGGAAGCCCTCCTCCTCCAGCAGGGACACCAGTGCGAACCGCTGCGGAACGGCGACCGAGGGCCCGCCCGCGATGCGCTGTGCGTCCCCCGCGGTGAGCATCGGGGCCACGGTCAGGCAGAGCTCGTCGAGCACCCCGGCGGCCACCAGCTGGCCGAGCAGCCGCGGGCCGCCCTCCGTGAGCAGCCGGGTGTGGCCGAGCTCGGCGAGGGCCCGTACGGCACGGGCGGGCTCGACGCCGACGCCGTCACCGGCGACGACCACCCGGGCGCCCGCCTTCTCGGCCGCCGCGATCCGGTCCGGGGCCGCGGCGGCGCCCGTGAGGATCAGCGTGGGCACCAGGGGGGAGGTGAACAGCGGGAGCGAGAAGTCCAGGTTCAGGCTGGCGCTGACCACCGCGATCGCGGGGACGGGCCCCTGCCCGGCCGCCTCCCGCAGCTCCGCGAACTCGGCACGCGCGCGTGCGGGCCGGTATCCCTCCTTGCGTACCGTTTCCGCGCCGGCGATCACCACGTCCGCGAGGGCCCGCAGGGTGCCGAAGATCCGCATGTCGGCGGCGCTGGAGATGGGCTGCGAACGGCCGTCGTGCTGGCCGGCCCCGTCGAGCGTGGACACCATGTTGGCCCGCAGCCAGACCTCCGGCCCACCGGAACCGGCCCCGGAGCCGGCCGCCCCGGCCGCTCCCCGGGGCCCCAGCCCGGGATAGGCGTAGGCGGCGGCCAGCTCGGCAGGGCTCCACTCCCGGTCGACCAGATGAGCCCGGCCGACCCCACCGGCACCATCACCTCCGGAGCCTTCACGTACACCCCCCTCCCCCTCGCCCGGGGGAGCCTCACCGGGGGTCCGGTTCACTGTCTCGTCGGTCACAGGAAACAGGCGTCGCATGTCGTGCAGTGTGGCACGCCCCCTGCGCTCCGACCGGTCGGTCGGGCCCAGGGCGCGGGGTCCGGCGGGCCTCCCCGCCCTCGGCTTCACCGGGCTCGTCCGCCGGGCGCCGCACACCCGGTCCGGCCGGTCCCGCCGGGCAGGCCCTAGCATGGGTAACCGTGCCTACCTCCCCCGCCGCGTCCGGATTCGGCCCCATAGCCGACATCGCCCCGCTGTCCCTGTGCGACCGTGAGCCGCATGTCCCCGCGGACCGGCTGGTCGCCGAGATGGTGCCGCCGCCGCGGTTCGACTCGGTGCGCTTCGGGACGTACATCCCGGACCCGAACCAGCCCAGCCAGACCGAGGCCGTGCGCGTCCTCGAGGGCTTCGCGGCCGGGCTCGGCGGGGCACACGCCTCCGGTGCCGGCAAGGTCAGGCGCGGCTTCCTGGGCCTCGGGAAGGGCAAGGCGCCGAAGACCCCGCCCGGCCCCCGTGGCGTCTACCTCGACGGCGGCTACGGCGTCGGCAAGACCCACCTGCTCGCCTCCCTCTGGCACGCCACCCCGGCCGAGCCCGCGCTCAAGGCGTTCGGCACCTTCGTGGAGCTGACCAACCTGGTCGGCGCCCTCGGCTTCCAGAAGACGGTCCAGACCCTTTCGGGCCACCGTCTGCTGTGCATCGACGAGTTCGAACTGGACGACCCGGGCGACACCGTCCTCGTGTCGACGCTGCTCGGCAAGCTCGTCGACGCGGGCGTCGCCCTCGCCGCCACCTCCAACACCCTGCCGGGCAAGCTCGGCGAGGGCCGGTTCGCGTCGGCCGACTTCTTTCGCGAGATCCAGGGGCTGTCCGCGCACTTCCGCGCCCTGCGCATCGACGGCGAGGACTACCGCCACCGCGGTCTGCCCGAGGCGCCGGCGCCGTTCACCGACGAGCAGGTCACCCGGGCCGCGCACCGCACGCCCGGTGCCTCGCTCGACGGCTTCCCCCAACTCCTGGACCACCTCGCCCGCGTCCACCCCAGCCGCTACGGCGCCCTGACCGACGACCTGACGGCGGTCTGCCTCACCGACGTCCGGCCGATTCCCGACCAGTCGACGGCCCTCAGGCTCGTCGTGCTCGCGGACCGGCTCTACGACCGCGAGGTCCCGGTCCTGGCCGCGGGGCTGCCCTTCGACCGGCTCTTCAGCGAGGACATGCTGAACGGCGGCTACCGCAAGAAGTACTTCCGGGCGATCTCGCGACTCACCGCGCTGGCCCGGGACGCGAAGGGCCTGGTCGAGCCCTCCTAGCGCACCGACTGCCCAAGATCAAGAGCGGGTTCACGCCAGCCACCCTGCCCGCTTCAGCCTCTCTTCAGGTCGAAACGTTAAGTTAACCCTGCAAACAACTTTGCCGGGCTAAGGTGTTTCTTGACCAGCCATTGACCAACCTTTGGCTTGGGCCAGAGAAGGACCGGCAAGGGACCAGAGACGAGAACTGCCTGAAGGGGGGCGCATGTTCCGAGGTACGACGGTACGGACCGTGATAGCGACCCTCGCCGCCGTCCTGCTCGCCCTCCAGTTCTTCGCACCCACCGCGTCCTTCGCATCCGCGCATACGGCCCGTCAGGCAGAGGCCAAAGCCCAGCCCGGAACCAAGCTCTCCGGCAAGGCACTGCGCGACGAGTCCGTCACGTACCGCCACTGCGACCCCGCCGAGGACCCGACCGGTCCCCTGCGCAACCGCGACCGGCACCGCGCCGTCGACTTCGCGCCCGAAGGGCCCGAGCGACCGCTGCCGGTCCAGGATCCGGCGGCCGTGAGCAAACCTGCCGTGCCCGGCGCCTTCCGGATGTCAAGACCCCCGACATCCCACGCCCCGGCCGCACTTCAGGTCTTCCGCTGCTGACAGCGCCGACAGCACGCAGTCACATCCCCCACATCTGTCATGTACGTCCGACGCGCCCTTCGGCGCGCCAGGAGGAGTCACCACACATGCAGCCCCTCATCGACAACGCCCGCACGTTCGGACAGCGCCCTGAGGAGTTCGCCAGGCTGGCCGAAGGCCAGTCTCCGCAGGTCCTCTTCATCACCTGCTCCGATTCCCGGGTCGTCCCGGCGCTGATCACGGGCGCCCGCCCCGGCGAGCTCTTCGAGCTGCGCACCGCGGGCAACATCGTCCCCCCGTACGCCTCCGAGCACCCCACCAGCGAGGCGGCCACCATCGAGTACGCGGTGGAGGTGCTCGGCGTCCGCGACATCGTGGTCTGCGGGCACTCGCACTGCGGCGCCGTCGGCGCCCTGGTGCGCGGCGACGACCTGACCGCCGTACCGGCCGTGCGCGACTGGCTCACGAACGCCACGCCACGCCCCGCGGGGGCGGTCGAGGATCCGTGCGTGGCCGAGGGCGTGCAGAGCCACGTCCTCGCCCAGGTACTGCGGCTCCGTTCCTACCCCTTCATCGACAAGAAGCTGACGGAAGGCCAACTGAACATCCACGCCTGGTACTACGAGGTCCACACGGGGTCGGTGCTGACCCACGACGTGTCCTCCGACGCCTTCCGGGCACTGTGAGGACGGCCGTGGACCTGCGAACCAAGTACCCTCACCTGCGGCAGGACTTCGCCGCCTCCCTCGTCGTCTTCCTCGTCGCCCTCCCGCTGTGCGTCGGCGTGGCCGTCGCCTCCGGGGTCCCGGCCGAACTGGGCCTGGTCACCGGCATCGTCGGCGGCATCGTCACCGGTCTCATGAGGGGCAGCAGCCTGCAGGTCTCCGGACCGGCCGCGGGTCTGACCGTGCTCGTCTTCGAGGCGGTCCAGGAGTACGGCCTCCCCGTGCTCGGCGTCATCGTCCTCGCCACCGGGCTGCTCCAGATCCTCATGGGCACCCTGAAGCTCGGGCGCTACTTCCGGGCCATCTCGGTCTCCGTCGTCGAGGGCATGCTGGCCGGAATCGGGCTCGTCCTGATCGCCGGACAGCTGTACTCGGTCGTGGACGCCGAGGCCCCGGCCTCCGGCCTCGGCAAAATAGCCGGGCTGCCCGGCGCTCTCGCCGACGCCGTCACGAACACCGGGGCGCTGGCCTCGCTGGGCCTCGGCGCGGGCACCATCGCCGTGCTCGTGCTGTGGAAGCGGATGCCGAAGCAGCTGCGCACGGTCCCCGGACCGCTCGCCGCCGTCGGTCTCGCGACCCTGGCCGCCCTGGTCTTCTCGATGCCGGTCGCCACCGTCGAGGTACAGGGGCTGCTGGGCTCCATCCAGCCGCCGTCGATGGACGCCTTCGGTGAACTCGCGAGCGTCGGCGTGCTCGGCACGATCGTCGCGTTCACGCTGATCGCGTCCGCCGAGTCGCTGTTCAGCGCGGCGGCCGTGGACCGGCTGCACGACGGTCCGCGCACCGCGTACGACAAGGAACTCGTGGCGCAGGGCGCCGGCAACGCGCTCTGCGGCGTGCTCGGCGCGCTGCCGATGACCGCGGTGATCGTGCGCAGCGCCGCGAACGTGCAGGCGGGCGCGAAGACGAAGGCGTCCCGCGTGATGCACGGCGTGTGGCTGCTGCTGTTCGCGGCGCTGCTGCCGAACGTCCTGGCCTACATCCCGATCCCGGCCCTGGCGGGCATCCTGGTGCACGCCGGTGCCAAGCTCATCCCCGTCCGGCAGATCGTGACGCTGTGGCGCGAGCACCGCGGCGAGGCGCTGATCCTGGTCGTCACGGCCGTGTCGATCGTCGCGGTCAGCATGTTCGAGGGCGTGCTCATCGGTCTCGCGCTGGCGGTCGTGAAGACCGCCTGGGAGGCCTCGCACATCAAGATGGAGGTCATAGACAAGGGCGCCGGCCCCGTCCAGGCGTACCTGTCGGGCAACGCGACCTTCCTCCGGCTGCCGAAGATACTCGACGATCTGGAGTCGCTGCCCCAGGACCGCCCGGTCGAGCTGGACCTGGCCGGGCTGCACCACCTCGACCACGCCTGCCGTACGGCTCTGGAGAACTGGGCCGAGCGGCACAGCGCGGTCGGCACGGAACCCGTGCGGGTCACTGCCGCGTAAGCACACCGGTGCCTGGTCCGGGGCCGATCGTGGCCCCGGACCAGGCACCGGGCATATCGTTGCAGGAGCAGACAGAGCGGACCTCTCGACGAGGAGGCCGGGATGCTCGAGGAACTGTTGGCGGCGGGCATCGCCGCCGGTTGTGCCGGGGCCGTCTACATCGCCTCGGCGGCGCGGGTCGTCAAGCAGTACGAGCGCGGGGTGGTCTTCCGGCTCGGGCGGCTCGCCGGTGAGGTGCGACCGCCGGGATTCACCTTGATCGTCCCGCTCGTGGACCGGCTGCACAAGGTGAACATGCAGATCGTCACGATGCCGGTGCCGGCCCAGGAGGGCATCACCCGGGACAACGTGACGGTGCGCGTGGACGCGGTCGTCTACTTCAAGGTGGTCGACGCGGCGTACGCGCTCGTCCGCGTCGAGGACTACAAGTTCGCGGTCTCCCAGATGGCGCAGACCTCCCTGCGTTCGATCATCGGCAAGAGCGATCTGGACGACCTGCTGTCGAATCGCGAAAAGCTGAACCAGGGGCTGGAGTTGATGATCGACAGCCCGGCCGTGGAGTGGGGCGTGACCATCGACCGCGTCGAGATCAAGGACGTGTCGCTGCCCGAGACCATGAAGCGTTCCATGGCCCGCCAGGCCGAGGCGGACCGTGAGCGGCGGGCCCGGGTCATCAACGCGGACGCGGAACTGCAGGCGTCCAAGAAGCTCGCGGAGGCCGCCGGCGTGATGTCGGAGCAGCCCGCCGCGCTCCAACTGCGCCTGTTGCAGACGGTGGTGGCGGTCGCCGCCGAGAAGAACTCGACCCTCGTCCTGCCCTTCCCGGTGGAGCTGTTGCGCTTCCTGGAGCGGGCACAGCAGGCGCCTGTGGAGCAGGCGTCCCAGAAGCCGATCGGGAAGTGACACGTCTACGCGCGTGGTTCCCGCGGCCGTCGGCAGGTGGTAGACACGGCGGGGTCACATGTTCCTGTCCGCCAGCAGGAAGGTTGCTGCCCCATGTCCGAGACCACCACCTCCGCCTCCGAGACGGCCTCCGCCTCGACAGCCGACACGTCGACCCGCCGTCAGATACTGGCCCGCACGGGCGCCCTGGGCGTCTCGATCGCCTTCGCCGGAAACCTCTCCGAACTCTTCGCGGGCACCGCCGCCGCACAGTCCCTGGGCCGGACCGGCTACGGCCCGCTGGTCCCCGACCCAAAGGGCCTGCTCGACCTGCCGGAAGGTTTCCGCTACCGGGTCCTGTCCCGCGCGGGCGACCCGCTGCGCTCCGGCGAGGGCAAGGTCCCCTCCAACCACGACGGCATGTCGGCCTTCGCCGGCAGAAACGGCAGTACTCCCGTCGTACATCTGGTCCGCAACCACGAGAACCGCAACACCGCCACGCTCGCCGTCCCGACGGTCAAGGGATTGACCTACGACCCGGCCGGCAAGGGCGGCTGTACGACGCTGACGCTGGACTCCCGTGACAGGGTGCTGTCCGAGCGGGTCGCGATCGCCGGTACGGCCGTCAACTGCGCGGGCGGACCGACCCCTTGGGGCACCTGGCTGACCTGCGAGGAGACCGAGGACAAGGCCGGCACCAACGGCTACACCAAGGACCACGGATTCATCTTCGAGGTCGACCCGGTCGACCCGCACCGCTCCGGTGCCGTACCGCTGACCGCGATGGGCCGCTTCCAGCACGAGGCGATCGCCGTGGACCCGAAACGGGGCATCGTCTACGAGACCGAGGACGCCTTCCTCAAGCCCTTCGGCCTCTTCTACCGCTTCCTTCCCGAGAAGCCGCTCGGCGGACCCGGCTCGCTGCGCAAGGGCGGCCGGCTCCAGGCGATGCGCGTGCCCGGCGTACCCGACCTGTCCTCGATCCAGGACACGGGCGCCTGCTTCGGCGGCGTCGAGTGGGTCGACGTACCGGACCCGCTCGCGGCCGAAACCCCCATCCGCCTCCAGGACTTCGGCCCGAAGGGCATCACGCACGCGCAGAAGCTGGAGGGCTGCTACTGGGGCGGGCGGTCGGTGTACTTCGTGTCGTCGTTCGCGCACAGCGCGGAGGGCTCGGCGGCCGACCACTTCGGGCAGATCTGGCGCTACGACCCGTCGGAACGCCGTCTGACCCTGGTGATCGTCTTCGGCCCGGACACCGACATCCAGCTCCCCGGCGAGTCCCCGGACAACATCTGTCTCGCCCCCAGCGGCGGCCTGATGGTCTGCGAGGACGGCAACGGCGCCCAGCACGTCTACGGCGTCACCCGGCGCGGCGAGGTCTACGCGATGGCCCGCAATCGTCAGAACATCGGCACGCCCGAGGAACCGGAGTGGGGCGAGTTCGCCGGAGTGACCTTCTCCCCGGACGGCGGGACGATGTACGTCAACTGCTACACGCCCGGGACGACCTTCGCGGTGACGGGGCCGTGGCGTAAGTAGCCGGACCGGAAGGGGTGCCCCGTGGCCGACAAGGACGCTCGTGGGAAGTCCGGGAAGGGCGGGAAGCGCGGCAGGACCAGGCTCCGTGAGCTGCTGCGTGTGCCGGGCGGCGAGCCGGTCGATCTCGCCTCCTACGACACCGGCTCCGTCCCTGTCGGCCCCGGGAAGAAGTCCGCGGGCAAGGCGGCCACCGCCCGCATGGGCGAGGACCTCGCCGGCCTGCAGGAACGCCTGTTCGCGGCGAGCACGGCGGGCGACCGGCGCCGGGTCCTGCTCGTCCTCCAGGGCATGGACACCAGCGGCAAGGGCGGCACGATCAAGCACGTGATCGGCTTCTGCAACCCCTCCGGCTGCCGCGTCCGGGCGTTCCAGGCACCCACCGCCGAGGAGCGGGCGCACCCCTTCCTGTGGCGGGTCGAGCAGGCCCTCCCCAACCCCGGCGAGCTGGGCATCTTCGACCGCTCGCACTACGAGGACGTCCTCGTCGCCCGGGTCCGCGAACTCGCCCCGCGCGACGAGATCGAGCGCCGCTACGACCAGATCAACCGCTTCGAGAAGTCCCTCGCCGCCGACGGCACGACCGTGATCAAGTGCTTCCTGCACATCTCCTACGAGGAGCAGCGCCGCCGCCTGGTCAAACGCCTCGACCGCCCGGACAAGCACTGGAAGTTCAGCCCGTCCGACATCGACGACCGGGCGCTGTGGCCCGCGTTCCAGGAGGCGTACACGATCGCTCTGGAGCGCTGCTCGACGTCGTACGCCCCCTGGTACGTGATCCCGTCGGACCACAAGTGGTACCGGAACTGGGCGGTGGGCCGGCTGCTCCTGGAGCATCTCCGGGAGCTCGACCCGCGGTATCCGAAGCCCGACTTCGACGTGGCTCAGTGCCGTCGGCGGTTGCTCGCGCAGTGAACCGGGCCGGACGGGGTACCCGGCCCGCATGACCGAGAACCCGCACGTCAGCGGCTCGTACTGGCTCCAGACCGCACAGGGCCCGGACCGCGCCACGCTGGCGGACGACATCGAGGTGGACGTGGCCGTGATCGGCGCCGGAGTCGCCGGGCTGAGCACGGCCTGGGAGCTGGCGCGGGCCGGGCAGCGCGTGGCGCTGCTGGAGGCCGAGCGGGTGGCGGCCGGCGTCACCGGGCACACCACCGCCAAGCTCACCGCCCTGCACACCCTGATCTACGACAAACTGCGGCGCACCCGCGGCCCCGAGGGCGCACGGCTGTACGCCCGCTCGCAGTCCGAGGCGATCGAGCGGGCCGCGCAGACCGCGCAGGAGCTGGGCGTCGACTGCGACTGGGAGCGCCGGAGCGCGTACACGTACGCCTGCGACCCGGGCCGGATCGACGAGCTGCGCGCCGAGGCCGCGGCCGCGCGGGAGGCGGGGCTGCCGGCCTCCTTCGTCACGGAGACCGGGCTGCCGTTCGCCGTGGCGGGCGCCGTGAAGGTCACCGGGCAGGCGCAGTTCCATCCGCGCAAGTACCTGCTGGCCCTCGCCGACGACCTGGTAGCGCGGGGCGGGCAGGTGTACGAGCACACGACGGTGGTGGGCCTGGAGGAGGGCGAGCCGTGCCGGCTGACCACCGACGCGGGGGCGCGGGTGACCGCCCGGGACGTCGTGGTCGCCACGCACTATCCGGTCTTCGACCGCGCCCTGCTGTTCACCCGGCTCTCCCCGCGCCGCGAGCTGGTCGTCGCCGGGACCATCGGCGCCGACCGGGACCCGGACGGCATGTACATCACGCCGGACGAGGGCACCCGGTCGGTCCGTACGGCACCGCACGGCGAGGACCGGCTGCTCATCGTCACCGGGGAGCACTTCACGCCCGGCACCGGCGACACCCGCTCCCGCTTCCAGCACCTGTCCGACTGGGCCGCCGAGCACTTCCCCGACGTCACCCTCACCCACGCCTGGGCCACCCAGGACAACGACCCCACGGACACCGTCCCGCTCGTCGGCCCGATGCACCCGGGCGCCCACCACACCTACGTCGCCACCGGCTTCGGCGGCTGGGGCCTGAGCGGCGGGATGATGGCGGGCCGTCTCCTGACGGCGCAGATCACCGGCGAGGAGTGCGCGTGGAGCGAGCTGTACGACCCGCGCCGGCTGCGCTCGACCGTCCGCGAGGCGCCGTCGTTCCTCAAGCACCAGGCGCAGGTCGCCCGCCACTTCGTCGGCGACCGGCTGCGGCCGCCGCCGCCGGTCGAGGCGCTGCCGCCAGGCGAGGGCGCCGTCGTCCGTGCCGACGGCGACCGGCTCGCGGTGTACCGGGACGAGGCCGGCCATCTGCACGCCCTCTCGTCGCGCTGCACCCACATGGGCTGTCTGGTCGCCTTCAACGCGGCCGAGTGCGCGTGGGAGTGCCCGTGCCACGGCTCGCGCTTCGACACGGACGGCAAGGTGGTCCAGGGACCGGCGACGCGGCCGTTGGAGCAGCGGGAGATCTGACCGGGTGACACAGCAGCCGCGCCTGCGCCCATAGCGAGACGATCATCATACGTTCCTACGGTGATCACTCGCGTACGTCGTGTCACCACCGCCTGCGGCCTTGCCGCCACCCTCGCCGCTCTCGCCGCCTGCGGCACTCCTCAGGCGCCCCAGCCCGCTCGCCCCGCCCCCTCCGCGTCCTCGGCGACCCCGTCCCGGCCGCCGACCCTCGCCCCCGGCCCGGCCGGCCTGACCCCCGTCTTCGAGAACGGCCCTCACCGCGCCTCGGACAGGACCGTCGCGCTCACCTTCGACGCCGACATGACCGCCGGCCAGGGGCCCCGGGCGGCGACGGGCGAGCGGTTCGACAATCCGCGGCTGATCGCGACGCTGCGCGCGCTGAAGGTGTCGGCCACGGTGTTCATGACGGGCCGGTGGGCCGAGGAGTACCCGGCCCAGGCCCGCTCCATCGGCCGGGACCCGCTCTTCGAGGTCGCCAACCACTCCTACAGCCACTACGCCTTCACCGACGACTGCTACGGGCTGCCGACCGTCTCCGAGAACCGGATGCGCGCGGACGTGGAGCGGGCGTACGGGGCGTTCCGCGAGGCCGGGGTGCCCGATCCGATGCCGTACTTCCGCTTTCCCGGCGGCTGCTACGACCGCCAGGCCCTGAAAGCGCTGACCCCGGCCGGGGTCACCGCCGTGCAGTGGGACGTGGTCGGCGGGGACGCGTTCGCGACGGACGCGGACGCCGTGGCCCGGCAGGTCCTGGAGGGGGTGCGGCCGGGGTCGGTCGTCGTCATGCACTGCACGCGCAGTGCGGCGCCGGCGACCGAGCGGGCCGTGCGCGTGATCGTGCCGGAACTGCGGAAGCGGGGGTACCGGTTCGTGAAGGTGTCCGAGCTCATCGGGGACGCGGCGCTCAGCCCGAGCAGGCCGTCCGCTGCGCCTCCTGCCACTCGCACACCGGGCACAGGGTGATCCCCTTGTACGACTCCGGGTACTCCGTGGGCTTCCGGCACAGGACGCACTCCGCGTACGGCGGCCCGTCCGCCTTCGGCGGTGTCGGCGCCTCGCGGATCGTGCAGTAGTCCTCGCTCATACACCCAGGGTAGGTTCCCGTCCCCCGGTTGGCAGACTGTGCGGGTGAGCAATGAGTCGACGCCCGTGAACGAAAGCCCCTTCCGGTCCGAGCCCGGTGAGCGCGATGTCGCACCGCAGTTCGTGCTGCCGCTCGTCGTGCGTATCGAGCGGGGCGCTCCCCCGGCCCGTACGGACGCTCTGGAGACCGCCGCCCGTGCCGTACTCGTGATGCTGAGCGACGAGCGGTCCCTCGGGGACGGCGACTGGGCCGAGACCGTGCGCGCATGGCAGGACGCCCGGATCCGCAAGGTCGTGCGGCGGGCCCGCGGTGCGGAGTGGCGGCGGGCCGAGGCGTTGCCCGGTGTGACCGTCACCGGGAAGTCCGCGGAGGTCAGGGTCTTCCCGCCGGTGCCGTTGGACGGCTGGCCGAAGGATCTGGCCCGGCTCCAGGTGTCCGGCACGGACCTCGACGACCCGGAGCCGCCCGTGGCGGCGGACGGCTCGGTGCCCGTGCTGTGGCTGAACCCGGAACTGGACATGTCGGCCGGCAAGGCGATGGCGCAGGCCGGGCACGGTGCCCAGCTCGCCTGGTGGGAGCTGTCGCAGGAGGAGCGGGCCGGGTGGCGTGACGCCGGTTTCCCGCTGGCCGTGCGGACCGCGGACCCCGGCCGCTGGGGCGAACTCACCACGCTCGGGCTGCCGTTGGTGCGGGATGCCGGGTTCACCGAGATCGCACCCGGATCGTGCACGGTGGTCGCCGACCACCCGGCACTGCGCTGACCGGCGGGGGTGTATCGGCCGCTCGTTTTCGCCCGCTGATTGAACAGCGGGGGTGGCTCCCGCGTATCTCCAGGCACTGCCCGAGGCCCGCCCGAACCTCAAATGTTGCTCTGAAGGAGCGTGCGGAGGGGTTCGGGGCCGCCCGGCGGGGCCATACCTCCGTCACGCCCGAGGAGGCGGCACCGCGGATCCGGAGGAAGCCGAGGAGGGGACCATGAAGCGACTGGGAACGGGCATCGGTTGGCGGCCCGAGATCGCGGACGCCGTGGAGCGCATGCCCGGCATCGACTGGGTCGAGGCCGTGGCCGAGAACGTGTGCCCCGGGCACCTCCCCGACTCGCTGCTGCGGCTGCGCGAACGCGGGGTCACGGTGGTCCCGCACGGCGTCTCGCTCGGCCTCGGCGGCGCGGACCGCCCCGACGAGGCCCGGCTGACCGCCCTCGCCGAGCGCGCGGAGGCGCTGGGCTCGCCGCTGGTCACCGAGCACATCGCGTTCGTCCGGGCGGGCTGGCCGCTGACGGCCTCCCCGCGCCTGGAAGCCGGCCATCTGCTGCCCGTCCCGCGCACCCGGGACGCCCTCGACGTGCTGTGCGAGAACATCCGCATCGCGCAGGACGCGCTGCCGGTGCCGCTCGCCGTCGAGAACATCGCCGCGCTCATCTCGTGGCCCGGCGAGGAGATGTCCGAGGGACAGTTCCTGTACGAGCTGGCCGACCGGACCGGCGTACGTCTGCTGATCGACGTGGCGAACCTGCACACCAACCACGTCAACCGCGGCGAGGACCCGGCCGAGGCGCTCGCCGAACTGCCCCTGGAGGCCGTCGCGTACGTCCATGTCGCGGGCGGCTTCGAACGCGACGGTGTCTGGCACGACAGCCACGCCCACCCGGTCCCCCGCCCGGTCCTCGACATCCTGACCGACCTCGCGTCCCGGGTGTCCCCACCGGGCGTCCTGCTGGAGCGGGACGAGAACTTCCCCGAACCGGCCGAGCTGGAGGCCGAGTTGGGGTCGATACGGGAGGCGCTGGCCAAGGGCGGCGCGAAGCCCGCGCCCGCCGGTACGCCGACGCCCGCCCCCTCGTCACCGGCTACGACCGCCGACGACCTCACCCGCCAGCGCCTCGCCCTCGCGCAGACGGCCCTGCTGTCCGCGCTGGTCGCGGGGACACCCGTACCGGAAGGCTTCGACCGGGTACGGCTGGGCGTGCAGGCCCGGGCCCTCGCCGGAAAGCGTGCGGACGTCGTGGCCAAGATCGCCCCGGAACTCCCGGAGATCCTCGGCACCGCCTACCGCCCCGCCTTCCTCGCCTACGCCCCCGGCCACCCGATGACCGCCGGCTACCGCCGCGACGCCCTGGACTTCGCCGAACACGTCCTGCTCGCCGGCCGCCTGGAGAACCCGGCGGCCCGACGCGCCCTGCGCGAGTGGTGGCTCGACCGCTCGGGATCGACCCCGCGCTCCCAACGACCGACGGTAAGACTGGCCCGAGCAACACGCCGGGCACTGCTGCGACGCTGAGCGCAGGCCCCTGCCGCCTGCTGAGCGCAGTCCCTGCCGCCCGCAGCGGTCGCCCCAGGCCACCAACCCGCGGTCAGCGGAGACCGCCAATCCACGACGGCCCACCCCAAATCCAGGCCCAGCCCTGCCCGCCGACCCGGACAACCGAGGCGGCCAACCAACAGGCACCCGAACCCGCCTATCCGCTGACGCCGGAACCGCCAGCACGCGGACGCCGAGGCCGCCAAACCGCAAACGGCCGAGGCAGCCGGTCCGCAGACGCCGAGGCCGCCTCTCCGCGCGCAACCAAGCCGGCCAGGACCCGTGCGCCGAGGCCGCCGGTCCGCAGACGCCGACGTCCTCAGTCCGCGGCCAACCGACAGGCTGCCCAACCCGCCACTCCAGGACCATCCCAGCCCGCCGATCCGCGGACGCCGGGCCCGCCAGTCCGCGGATCCCGAGCCCCCAGCACGCGGACGCCGGGCCGCCAGTCCGCAGACGCCGAGCCCCCAGCACGCGGACCCCGAGCCCTCAGCACGCGGGCGCCGGGGCCGGCAGTCCGCGGACGTCGAGCCCCCAGCACGCGGGCGCCGAGGCCGTCAGTCCGCGGGCAATCGTGCCGCCTAGGGCGGCACGGGTGGGCGCGGGCGGCACCCCGCCACGCCGGGCTGCGCACCCCACCGCACCGGCCAACCGCCCAACCGCCCTACGCCGCACCCCGCACCCCGACTAGGCGCACCCCCCACCCCCGACTGTGCCGGGGTTAACACCGCTCGACGACAGCCCACACCCCGCCCGCGCCTCACCCGCGTTTGTCACGAAACGCACCCCGCTCCCCTCCTCCATCGACCCTGCAACGCCCCCGATACGACCATTCGCCCCCGTACGGCAGTTGGCGTAGACCCCGCAGTAACATGTCAATCCCGCACCCGAAACGCACTAGCGTGCGGTGCCGCAAGCAGGAGGCACCATGCGACCCCGACCCCCCATCAACGGCAGAGGCATATTCACCGGCACCGGTCTCATCATCACCTGCCTGACCGCGACCCTCGTGGCGCTGATCTTCCCGATCTGGTCGTACGCCGACCGTTCCGGGACCGGCGTGGACGTGCTGAACGCCGAGACCGTGTCGACGAAGTACGGTCCGCTGTCCGGGCTCGACCGCGAGTTCGTCACGAAGGTCCGGCTGGCCGGACTGTGGGAGCTGCCCGCGGGACAGCAGGCGCAGCAGAAGGGCACCACCCAGGCCGTGAAGACGGCGGGACAGCACCTCATCGAGGGGCACATGTTCCTGGACGAACGCGTGCGTGACGTCGCGTCCGAGCTCGGTCTCGCACTGCCCAACGAGCCCAACGAGCAGCAGAAGCAGTGGCTCCAGACGCTGACCGCGGCCCAGGGCGTGACCTACGACCGGGACTTCGCCAACATCCTGCGGCTGGCGCACGGCAAGGTGTTCTCGGTCGTCGCCCAGGTGCGCGCCAGTACCCGCAACTCCCTGGTGCGGGCCCTCGCCGACGACGCGAACACGACCGTGCTGGACCACATCAAGGTCCTGGAGGCCACGGGTTACGTCGACTTCGACGCCCTCGCCCAGGAGATGGCCGCCGGCTCCACTCCCCCGCTCACCAACTCCCCGGCCCCGCCCGCCCCGCTCGCCGACCCGAGCCCGGCGATCCCGGTGACCCCAGCGACCCCAACAACCCCGGCGACCCCGGCGGCATCCCCGAGCTATCCGCTCCCCCCGCCCGCCACCAGTCCGCCGCCCCCACCGGATCAGTGACCGCGACACCGACCGGAACGTCACATACCGGCAACTCCTGGCCCGGATCGTGAACAAGGCATGGCGCCGCCCCGACCCGGTCGCATAGAAAATCCACATGTACTGGGTCCTTCTCCTGCTGCTGGCCTGGGCCGCCGCCGGCACGGCGTGTACGCGGCTGTGCCTGGCCGCCGTACGCGCGGCGGCCGTCGACGCGGACGCGGGCCGGGTACACGATCTGACGCTGTACGAGGCCGCGTTCCTGTCCGGCGGGCCCGGACGGGTCGCCGACCTGGCCCTCGTCTCCATGGCGCGCCAGCGGCGGCTGCTGCTCGCCCACACCGGCTGGGCGACCGTGGTCGACCCGCGCGGCCGGGACGACCTGGAACGGTCGGTGATAGGGGCCATCGGGCCGGAGGGGCAGTCGCTGATCGCGCCGGTACGGGCCACCGCCGCCGCCACGGACGCGGTGCGCGGCATCGCCGACCGGCTGGTCAGCGCGGGGCTCGCCGTGCCCGACGGGGCCCGGGCGGGGGTCGCGGCGGGGATCCGTCAGGTGCAGCTCGCCGTGGTGGCCGTCGCCGCGCTGGGCGCCGCCGCGCTGCTGACGCCGGCCCAGTCGGACATGCCGCGGCACCTGGTCGCCCTCTGGTTCGGGCTCCCGCTCGCGCTCACCCTGAGCTGCCTCGCGATCGCACGCATCGAGGTCCACCCGTACTCGCGCTGGGCCTCCCCGGCCGGCCAGCGCCTCCTCAGCGCCCTCACCAGGCGACCCGGCGGGGGCGACCGTACGGATCTCACCTCCGTCGCCGTCCACGGCATCCGCGCGATCGGCGAACCGGACCTGCGCGCGGCCTTCGCCCACGGCGGCGAGCAGCCGTACCGGCGCGAAGCGCGGTAGCGGACAGCGGGCCCCGCAGGGGGCGCACGGAGGCATAGGGTCCGACACCGGACGGGCGGTGCTTGCCTTCGCCCACAACGGAACGAAATATCCCTTTTGTTGCTGCCGTGCACCGAAGGGATACGCGATGAGAGCCCCCGCCCTCTACTCGGCTGCCGGGTCCTTGCTCCTGACCACGCTCGCCGCCGCCCCGGCCGACAGCGCCCCGGCCGTGCCGGGCGCGGCCGAGGTGCGCGGTACCGCGGTGGCCGCGGCGCGGGCCCGGGCCGCGGGCATCGACTTCGGCGCCTGCCCCAAGGGAGAGGACCTGCCCGGCAGCGTGCAGTGCGGCACGGTGTCCGTCCCGCTCGACTACGCCCGTCCCGACGGCAAGCGGATCGAACTGACCGTCAGCCGGACCCGGGCCACCCACAAGGACCCGCACAACAGCAAGCGCCGGGTGTCCCGGCAGGGCGCCCTGGTCTACAACCCGGGCGGGCCGGGCGCCTCCGGTCTGTACTTCCCGCTGATCGGCGCGCTCCCCGAGTGGAAGCGGCTGGCGGCGGCGTACGACCTCGTCGGCTACGCGCCGCGCGGGGTGGGCCGTTCCGCGCCCCTGTCCTGCGAGGACCCCAAGCGGTTCTACAAGGCGCCCTCGCCGGCGCCGACCCATCCCTCGGAGTCGTACAAGAGGGAGCGCATCGCGCAGGCGAAGGCGTACGCGCGCGGTTGCGCGCAGCGGGCCGGCGGCGCGCTGCGGCACTACACCTCCCTCAACAACGCCCGCGACCTGGACGTGCTGCGCGCCGCGCTGGGCGAGGAGAGACTGACGTTCATGGGCGCGTCGTACGGCACCTACTTCGGGGCGCTGTACGCGACGCTGTTCCCCTCGCACGTGCGGCGGATGGTGTTCGACTCGGCGGTGAACCCGGACCCCGACCAGATCTGGTACCGCAACAACCTCGGCCAGTCGGCGGCGTTCGAGGGCCGCTGGGCGGACCTCAGGGAGTGGATCGCCCAGCACGACGACGTGTACGGGCTGGGTGACACGGCCCAGGAGGTGCTGCGCAGCTACGAGAAGGCGGCGGCGCGGCTGGCCGTGGAGCCGGCGGGCGGGAAGGTGGGGCCCGGGCAGTTGCAGGGGGCGTTCCTCACGGCCGGGTACTACGACGACTACTGGCCGCACCGCGCGCAGGCGCTGTCGGCGTATCTGAAGGGCGACCCGAAGCCGCTGATCCAGCAGGCCGGGCCGCATCCGGAGGCGGCGGCCGAGGCGGAGAACGCGCACGCGGTCTACACGGCCGTCGAGTGCAACGACGCGCCCTGGCCGACCGAGTGGCGGGTGTGGGACCGGGACAACACGCGGCTGGCGCGCGTGGCGCCGTTCGAGACCTGGGACAACGTGTGGATGAACCTGCCGTGCGCCTACTGGCCGGCGCCCCGGCAGCAGCCCCTGGACGTGCGGACCGGTCCGGGTGAGCTGCCGCCGACGATGATCCTGGCCGGTGAGCGGGACGCGGCGACTCCGTACGACGGCGCCCTGGAGTTGCACCGGCGGCTGTCGGGCTCCGTGCTGGTGACCGAGCGGGACTCCGGCACGCACGGCATCGTCGGCGGGCCGAACCCCTGCGTCAACGGCCACGTGGACGCGTATCTGCTGGAGGGCCGGCTCCCGGTGCGGCGCGCGGCCTGCGCACCACGTCCGGAGCCGAGGCCCGGGCCGGCGGCCGACTCCCGGAAGACGCCGACCGCCAGGGCGGCAGCCGCACGCTGAGCGCCCGGCCCTTGGCCGATCAGGCCAGGCCCGCGACCAGCTCGCCGATGTCCTTGCGGCGCCCCGTGTAGAAGGGGACCTCCTCGCGGACGTGCATCCGGGCCTCGGAGGCGCGCAGGTGGCGCATGAGGTCGACGATGCGGTACAGCTCGTCGGCCTCGAAGGCGAGGAGCCATTCGTAGTCGCCGAGGGAGAACGAGGCGACCGTGTTGGCGCGCACGTCCGGGAAGCCGCGGGCCATCTTGCCGTGGTCGGCGAGCATGCGGCGGCGGTCCTCGTCGGGCAGCAGGTACCAGTCGTAGGAGCGCACGAAGGGGTAGACGCTGATGTAGTTGCGCGGCGTCTCGTCGGCGAGGAACGCCGGGATGTGCGAGCGGTTGAACTCGGCGGGGCGGTGCAGCGCCATGTTCGACCACACCGGCTCCAACGCGCGGCCCAGCCTGGTGCGGCGGAAGAGGTTGTACGCCTCCTGGAGCTGGTCGGCGGTCTCCGCGTGCCACCAGATCATGAGGTCGGCGTCGGCACGCAGGCCCGAGACGTCGTAGGTGCCGCGGACCGTCACGTCCTTCGCGGCGAGCTGGTCGAACAGCTCCTGGACCTCGTCGGCGTAGCCCGCGCGGTCCTCGGGGAGCACGTCCTTCAGCTTGAAGACGGACCAGAGGGTGTAGCGGATGACCTCGTTGAGGTCCTTGGCCAGCTTGCCCTTGTTCGGGATCCGGGCCGGGTCGGTGGTGGGGGCGTCGTCACTCATGGCCTCATTCTCCCGCTCCTCCGTGCAGACTCCGCACCGGGTTGGCGGTGAGCTCCTCCACGCCCGCCCGTCGCCCACCACCACCCTCAACCGAAGCGCTTCGCGCTACCCCTTTCGATTCCAAGGTCACCCTGGATCTGGTCGACGGCCGCGTACGCGCTCGCGATGCACGCCGGGATGCCCACGCCGTCGTACACCGCGCCGCAGACCGCGAGGCCCGGCAGCTTGCCGACGTGCTCGCGGATGCGGGCCACGCGCGCGTGGTGGCCGACGGGGTACTGCGGCAGCCCGTCGTTCCATCGGGTGACGCGGGTCTCGACAGGGGCGGCGTCCAGGCCGGTGGCCTCGCGCAGGTCGTGTCGGGAGACGGCCACCAGGTCGGCGTCCTCGCGCTGGAGGATCTCCGTCTCGCCGTAGCGCCCGACGGAGGTGCGCAGGACGAGCAGGTCCGGGTTCTCGTCGGCGATCCAGCCCCACTTCTGGGAGGCGAACGTCGACGCCTTGATGGTGCGCCCGTCGACCGGCGGCACGAGAAAGCCGCTGCCCTCGGGGAGGGTGATGTCGGCGCGGCGGTAGGCGAGGGTGACCAGGGCCATGGAGGCGTACTCGACGGCGGTGAGCTCGGCGGCGGCCGCCGGGGACTCGGTGCGCAGGAGCGTGCCGGCGGCCGGGGCGGGCACGGCGATGACGACGGCGTCCGCGTACAGCGCACGGTCACCGGCGAGGACCCGCCAGGTCGCGCGCGGCCGCGCCGCCGCGGGGAGCTGGGAGAGCGGGCCGTCGGAGGGGCTCGGTCCGGCCCCGTGGTCCGCCGACTCGTCTCCCGCGCGCGCGGGACCGACCCCGCCGACCGCCGAGCCGCCGCGGCCGAAGGCACGCGGCTCGCCCGCGCCTTCCGCTCCCGGCGGCCCCACCCTGCGCAGCTCCTTCACCGGCATCCCGGTCAGGATCTCGCCCCCGCGCTGCCGCACCGACTCCGCGACAGCCGGCGGCAGGGTCCCCACCCCGCCCTCGATGCCCATGAACACCGGCCCGGTCTGCTGGTTGGCGGCGGCCTTGGACTGGATCTCGCGGACCGCCTCCGTCAACGAGTCGTGCGTGAGCGCGGCCTGGAAGAGCTGCGGGACCGCCGACCGCATCGAGATGCGGTACGCGTCGCCCGCGTAGACGCCGCCCAGCAGCGGCTCGACGAGGCGGTCGACGACCTCGCGGCCCAGCCGCGCCGCCACGTATTCCCCGACCGCCACGTCCTCGCCGACCTCCGTGCGGGGCAGGTCGGCGTCGCGTTCGATGCGTGCGAGGCCCTCGTCGGACAGCACGCCGGTGAGGGCGGCGGCGGTGCCGGGGACGCCCATGACGTGGCCCTTGGGCATGGGGCGCAGGGCGCCGCGGGTCCACAGGGAGGCGGTCGCGGTGGCGGGCGGCTGGAGGCGGTCGGCGAGGCCGATCTCGCGGGCGAGGGCGACGGCCTCGGGGCGGCGGGCGAGCATCGACTCGGCGCCGAGGTCGACACGGGCGCCCGCGATCTCGCCGGGCAGCAGCTTGCCGCCGACCCGGTCGGACGCCTCCAGCACCGTCACGCGCGCGCCGCGCTGCAGCAGCCGGTGGGCGGCGGCCAGCCCCGCGATCCCGGCTCCGATGACGACGACATGCCCGCTGCCCGTACCCGTTGCGCTCATGTGCCCACTTTCTCAGACCCCACTGACACCGCCGCGGCGCCCCGGTGTCCTTCACGAGTCCCGACCGTGACCGCATCGGGACCGTTTCCCGCCAACGTTCGGGCGGGGTCCGGCGTCGAAGGAGCGTCAGTCGTCACAACCCTCGGGGGTACGCCCACATGCGCACACGACGTTCCGTACGACCCGTCCAGACCCTGGCCGGGGTCCTGCTGGCCGCGGCCCTCGCGCTGACCGGCTGCAGCGGTGGTGCCGACAGCAGTGATTCCGGTGCCGGCACGGCCAAAGACGAGGCCGCCGCGCAGAGCGAGGCGAAGGAGGTCGCTCCCGGCGGCGCCGCGGACAGCGACAGCGGCAGCGGCGCCAAGGCGACCGCCCCGCCCAAGATCTCCACGAACCACATCATCCGTACCGCCTCCCTGACCGTGCAGGTCAAGGACGTGTCGAAGTCCCTCGCCGAGGCCCGCACCACCATCGAGAACGCGGGCGGCTACGTCGGCAACGAGACCACGTCCCGGGACGAGGAGGGCCACGAGCAGACGCACGTGGTGCTGCGCGTGCCGGTCGACGAGTACGAGGAGGTCCTCGCCGACCTGGAGGGCTCGGGCAAGCTCCTGGAGCGCACGGCGAAGGCGCAGGACGTCACCGACCAGGTCGTCGACGTGGAGAGCCGCATCACCTCGCAGCGCGCGAGCGTGGCGCGGATCCGCGAGCTGATGGACCAGGCGACCAAGCTGAGCGACGTGGTGACACTGGAGGGCGAGCTGAGCACCCGCCAGGCCGACCTGGAGTCGCTGCTGGCCCGGCAGGCGTCCTTGAAGGACCGCGCCGGCCTGGCGACCATCACCCTGAACCTGTCGGAGACGCCGGTGAAGGTGGCCCCGAAGGAGGACGAGGATCCCGGGGTCCTCGACGCGCTGACGGGCGGCTGGGACGCGCTCGTGACGATGCTGCGCTGGATCGTGGTGGCGATCGCCGCGGTGCTTCCGTTCGCGGCGGTCATCGTGCTGGTCCTTCTCGTGTGGCTGCGTCTCATCCGGCCCCGGATGCCCCGTCGTCCCGCCACGGCGTCCGCGACGACCGCGCTGGGCCCGCTGCCGACAGCCAGGACCGCGCCGGAGCCCACCCGTCCTCGGGAGGGCGGCGAGGAGAACTGAGCCGGCCCGGAGAACCGGGCAGACCGAAATGCCCTGGCCCCGTAGCGTGTTCGCATGAGCATGAGCGGAGCGAGCCGTGGGACGGGCCGTAGGACGGGCTCTGGGGCCGAGCGTCTGGTGGTGATCGGCGGCGACGCCGCGGGCATGTCCGCGGCGTCGCAGGCCCGTCGCATGAAGGGCCCCGACGAGTTGGAGATCGTGGCGTTCGAGCGCGGCCACTTCACGTCCTACTCGGCGTGCGGCATCCCGTACTGGGTGGGCGGCGACGTCACCGAGCGGGACCAGTTGATCGCGCGGACGCCCGAGGAGCACCGGGCCCGCGACATCGACCTGCGGATGCGCACCGAGGTCACGGAGATCGACGTCGGGCGGGGGCGGGTACGCGCGCGTGACGTCGATTCCGGGGCCGAGTCCTGGACGTCGTACGACAAGCTCGTGATCGCGACCGGCGCCCGCCCGATCCGCCCGGACCTGCCGGGGGCCGACGCCCCTGGGGTGCACGGCGTGCAGACCCTCGACGACGGGCAGGCGCTGCTGGACACGCTGGCACGCACGCGTGGTCGGCGCGCGGTCGTCGTCGGCGCCGGCTACATCGGCGTCGAGATGGCCGAGGCGCTCATCAACCGCGGGTATGAGGTGACGGTCGTCAACCGCGGCAAGGAGCCCATGTCCACGCTCGACCCGGACATGGGCCGCCTGGTGCACGAGGCCATGGAGGGCCTGGGCATCACCATGGTCAACGACGCCGAGGTGACCAAGCTGCTCACGGGTGACGACGGCCGGGTGCGGGCGGTGGTCACGGACGACGCCGAGTACCCGGCGGACGTGGTGGTGCTCGGTATCGGCGTACGGCCCGAGACGGGGCTGGCGAAGGCCGCGGGGCTGCCCCTCGGCAACCACGGCGGGCTGCTGACCGACCTCGCGATGCGGGTGCGCGGGCAGCAGAACGTGTGGGCCGGCGGCGACTGCGTCGAGGTCCTCGACCTGGTGTCCGGCCAGGAGCGGCACATCGCGCTCGGCACCCACGCCAACAAGCACGGCCAGGTCATCGGCACCAACGCCGGAGGCGGCTACGCCACGTTCCCGGGCGTCGTCGGCACGGCGGTCAGCAAGGTCTGCGACCTGGAGATCGCCCGCACCGGCCTGCGCGAGAAGGACGCGCTCAGGGTGGGCCTGCAATTCGAGTCGGTCACCATCGAGTCGACCAGCCGCGCGGGCTACTACCCCGATGCCTCCCCCATGACGGTGAAGATGCTCGCCGAGCGCCGCACGGGGCGGCTGCTCGGCGTGCAGATCGTGGGCCGGGAGGGCGCGGGCAAGCGCGTCGACATCGCCGCGGTGGCGCTGACGGCCGGCATGACGGTGGAACAGATGACGGCCCTGGACCTGGGCTACGCGCCGCCGTTCTCACCGGTGTGGGACCCCGTGCTGGTGGCCGCCCGCAAGGCAGCGGTGAAAGTGCGGGCCTCTTGAGGGACTGCTGCTCGCCGGGCCGCTACGCCGACCCGTTGATCCGCTCGATGGCCTGCCGCGCCTGATCGGCCGGGGGCCGCGGCGGCAGCGACGAGACGGACGCGCTCGTGGGCATGGGCGTCGGCTGCTCGCCCGCGGGCTTCGCGTGGGAGGCCGCCGGCCGCGCGGACCGCAGCCGGTTGCTCACCGCCTCGTCGAGGGTCACCGGTCGCTGCATCTGGGAGGCCAGCCGTCCGGCCTCCTGGCCGAGCCTGGCCACGTCCTCCCACGGCAGGCGCAGCACCAAGGAGATCTCGGCCTCGCCGTCCGGCAGGGCGTGCATCGGAGGAGTAACTCGGTCGTTCATCGCCTGTTCCTCACGTCGTCCCCGCGAGCGCCTTCCCCGTGCCGCGGGCGGTTGAGGAGACATACGCACGCGCGGCGGACGGCGTTCACCGATTCACCGACCGCATCGGGGGCAGTACTTCCTTGTGGTCATCCCCGTCCATGACGTGAACCCGGCGCGGCGCACCCCCGTGGTGACGTACGCGCTGATCGCCGCGAACGTCCTCGTGTTCCTGTCCATGCCCGGCCTCGCCGGCTCCGTGGCCGGGGACAGCAGCCTGGCCCAGCTGTGCCACCTCCAGGCGTTCCTGGACCACTACGCGGCGGTGCCACAGGAGTTGATCCACCATCAGCTGCCGCGCGTGGTGCCGACGGGCGATGTCGCCGTAGGTCCGCAGGGCGCGGGCTGCGTGGTGGGCCCGCCGGGTTACGACAAGTCCCCCGAACTGTCGGTCCTCACTGCGATGTTCCTGCACGGCGGCTGGCTGCACCTGCTCGGCAACATGCTCTTCCTGCTGATCTTCGGCAACAACATCGAGGACCGCATGGGACACGTGCGGTTCGCGCTCTTCTACGTCGTCTGCGGCTACGCGGCGTCGTACGGCTTCGCGGTCCTCAACGCCGACTCGGCCGACCCCCTGATCGGCGCGTCGGGGGCGATCGCCGGGGTCCTGGGCGCCTATCTCGTGCTGTACCCGAAGGCCAGGGTCTGGGTGCTCGTCCCGTTCCTGGTCTTCCTGCCGCTGCGACTGCCGGCGTGGCTGGTGCTCGGGTTCTGGTTCGTGCTGCAGGCGTTCTACTCGTCCGGTGACGGCGTGTCCGACGCCGGGACGGTGGCGTACGCGGCGCACATCGTCGGCTTCCTCGCGGGCATGCTGCTCGCCTGGCCCCTCAAGCCGGGCACGCCCCCGCCACCGGAACCGCGCGGCCTGCTCTTCGGCAGGAAGGCACGGCCCCGGCACACCTGGTGAGACCGGCTCAGCGCGCGGTCTGCGTGTGGACGTACTCCACGAGACGGGTCAGCGCGTCCGGGTCGGTGGACGGCATGACGCCGTGGCCGAGGTTGAAGACATGGCCCTCGAGGCCGGCCGCCGCGTCCAGGACCTCGCGGGTCTTGGTCTCGACGGCCTCCCTGCCGGCGAACAGGACGGTCGGGTCGAGGTTGCCCTGGAGTGCCTTGCCGGGGCCGACCCGGCGGGCGGCCTCGTCGAGCGGGACGCGCCAGTCGACTCCGACGACGTCCGCGCCGGCCTCGCCCATGAGCCCCAGCAACTCGCCGGTGCCGACCCCGAAGTGGATGCGCGGGACGCCGTACCCCTCGACCGCGCGGAACACCTTCGCGGAGGCGGGCAGCACCGAGTGGCGGTAGTCGGCGGGGGCCAGCGCGCCGGCCCAGGAGTCGAACAGCTGGACGGCGCTCGCGCCCGCCTCGATCTGCACCTTGAGGAAGGCGGCCGTGATGTCCGCGAGGCGGTCGAGCAGGTCGGCCCACAGTTCGGGGTCGCCGTACATCATCGCCTTGGCGTTCTCGTACGTACGCGAGGGGCCGCCCTCGACGAGGTAGCTCGCGAGGGTGAACGGCGCGCCGGCGAACCCGATGAGGGGGGTGGAGCCGAGCTCGCGGGTCAGCAGCCCGATCGCCTCGGTGACGTACGACACGTCCTCGGGGATCAGGTCACGCAGCTGGGCGAGGTCCTCGCGGGTGCGGATCGGGCGTTCGACGACCGGGCCGACGCCGGGCTTGATGTCGAGGTCGACGCCGATGGCCTTGAGCGGGACGACGATGTCGCTGTAGTAGATCGCCGCGTCCACGTTGTGCCTGCGCACCGGCTGGAGGGTGATCTCGGTGACCAGCTCGGGCCGCGTGCAGGACTCGAGCATCGGGATGCCGTCGCGCACCTTGCGGTACTCCGGCAGTGAGCGCCCGGCCTGCCGCATGAACCACACCGGGGTGTGCGGCACGGGCTCGCGCCTGCACGCCTTCATGAAGGCGGACTCGTACGTGGCTGTCTGCTGCGGCGTCGCGGGGCTCTCGTTGGCACTCACGGGGCAAGTCTCGCACGGGGCCCGGCCCGGCCCGGACGGCAACCCCGACACCGGGCAACAGGGTGTCCTCCCTGCACGAAGCCCCCGTTCCCTTTAATCTTCCCCGCATGGCTGCGGCTCAGGGACGACTGTCGGACGGCGCTGACGGAATGGACGACGCGAAGGAGGAGGACCTGCATACGAGCGGCACGGATCCGCTGCCCTTCCGGGCGGCTGTCGACGCGCTCAGGGCCGCGCGGCTGCGGCCGCAGGTCGAGATCGAGCCGACGCGCGCGCCGCAGCGGCTCGCGCCGTACGCGTACGCGCTGGAGGCGGCGGTCGTCGACGGCGACCAGGACCTGGCCGACGGCCGGCTGGTGCTGCTGCACGACCCGGCCGGGCACGACGCCTGGCGGGGCACCTTCCGGCTGGTGACGCTGGTGCGGGCGGAGCTGGAGCCGGAGATGGCGTCCGATCCGCTGTTGCCCGAGGTGTGCTGGTCGTGGCTCACCGGTGCGCTCACGGCGCGCGGCCAGGCGTTCGGCGAGCCGAGCGGCACGGTCACCCGCGCGAGCTCCCACTACTTCGGCGGCCTGTCCGAACGGCCGGCCGCCTCCCAGATCGAGATCCGCGCCTCCTGGACGCCTCGCGAGGGCCTGGGGGGCGTTCCGGACACCGCGGCCCACCTGGCCTCCTGGTGCGACCTGCTCGCCCAGATCGCCGGCCTGCCGCCGGCCGGGCCGGGCGACGCGTCGGTGGTCACGCTGCCGCAGCGACGCGGCCCGCAGTCGCGCTGACAGCGGGGCATTCTTGGCAATCACTTTGTCGATACGGCCACTTTCGGCCGCGTATCGACACAGAATGAACCCGTTCGATCTTCGAATGATCGATCGCGTGTCCGAATTGCACGGATTGTTACTCACTAAATCGTGATCATTCTCTAAAGCCAAACGGGTTTGGTGCCGAAGACGTCTGTGACCTTCAAAGCATGGTTCGTCCCCCACCCAGGAGGCCTGGTGTCCGTTCTCCTCGAGCAGCCCGCAAGCCTGGTCGCCTACCGCCCGAACAAGCCGACCGCCATGGTGGTCGTGGCCGACCCCCGCGTCCGCTCCACCGTCACCCGCCACCTGTGGGCGCTCGGTGTGCGCGACGTCATCGAGGCCTCGTCCGTCGCGGAGGCTCGTCCCCGCATCGGCAACCCCCGCGACATCTGTGTCGCCGACGTCCATCTGCCCGACGGCTCCGGCCTCACCCTGCTGTCGGAGACCCGCGCCGCGGGCTGGCCCAACGGCCTCGCCCTTTCCGCCGCCGACGACATCGGCGCCGTACGCAACGCCCTGGCCGGCGGTGTGAAGGGCTACGTCGTCACCGGCACCCGCACCAACGTCGGGCTCCCCACCCGACCGGGTGCCGCCCCCATCGGAGCCGCCGCCGCCCGTATGCACCGCCGCCCCCCGGGTGCCCCGAGTCACCCGGGTGGCTACCGCGAACTGTCCGGCCGTGAGGTCGAGGTGCTGCGACTGGTCGCGGAGGGCCAGTCCAACAAGGCGATCGGCGTCTCGATGGGCCTGTCGGCCCTGACCGTCAAGAGCCACCTTGCCCGCATCGCCCGCAAGCTCGGCACCGGAGACCGCGCCGGCATGGTCGCCGTGGCCCTGCGGACCGGCATCATCCACTGACTCCGCCCTTTCACAGGCGTGAAGGGGATCGGCCGCTGATCCCCCACCACGTACCCCTCCCCCCGTCGTGAACCGGATCTTTCACCGAGCTGACTGGTTTACGACCCTCAAGCGCCCGTCGACGGAACGTTCCGTCGGCGGGCGCTGTCCATACACAGATACCCTTGACATGTGACCGACGCCCAAGACACCGCAGCAGACAGCACACTGCGAACCACCGGAGGCGCCCCTCCGGACGACGGCGGATCTTCTGCTACGGAGGCGCCGAACCCTGATACCGGCCCCGACCCGGGCCCCGAACCGATCCCTTTGCTCGAGCCGCGCGAAGGGATCCCGCCGGTCATCGCCGACGCGGACGCGCTCGCCGAGGTGATCGCCGCCTTCGCCGCCGGCTCCGGCCCGGTGGCCGTGGACGCCGAGCGGGCGTCCGGCTACCGCTACGGCCAGCGCGCCTACCTCGTACAGCTGCGCCGCGAGGGCGCGGGCACCGCGCTGATCGACCCCGTGGCCTGCCCCGACCTCTCCGGCCTCGGCGAGGCCCTGGCCGGCGTCGAGTGGGTGCTGCACGCGGCCACCCAGGACCTGCCGTGTCTGCGCGAAATAGGCATGGTCCCCACGCAGCTGTTCGACACCGAGCTGGCCGGCCGGATCGCCGGGTTCCCCCGGGTGGGCCTCGGCGCCATGGTCGAGGGCGTCCTCGGCTTCGTCCTGGAGAAGGGCCACTCGGCCGTCGACTGGTCCACCCGCCCGCTGCCCGAGCCGTGGCTGCGCTACGCAGCCCTGGACGTGGAGCTCCTCGTCGACCTGCGGGACGCGCTGGAGAAGGAGCTCGACCGGCAGGGCAAGCTGGAGTGGGCCCGCGAGGAGTTCGACGCGATCGCCTCGGCGCCGCCGCCGGAGCCCCGCAAGGATCCGTGGCGACGCACGTCCGGCATGCACAAGGTGCGCCGGCGGCGGCAGCTGGCCGTCGTACGGGAGCTGTGGCAGACCCGGGACCGGATCGCGCAGCGGCGGGACGTGTCGCCGGGCAAGGTGCTGTCCGACGCGGCCATCGTGGAGGCCGCGCTCTCCCTTCCGGTCGACGCGCAGGGGCTCGCCGCGTTGAACGGGTTCGGGCACCGGATGGGTCGGCGGCAGCTGGAGCAGTGGCAGGCGGCGGTGGACCGGGCGAAGGCGCTCACGGACGCCCAGCTGCCGCAGCCGGGGCAGGCGGTGACCGGGCCGCCGCCGCCGCGGGCCTGGGCCGACAAGGATCCGGCCGCCGCGGCTCGGTTGTCCGCGGCGCGTGCGGCGGTGTCCGCGCTGGCCGAGGCGCTCAACATGCCGCAGGAGAACCTGATCGCACCGGACACGGTTCGGCGGGTTTGCTGGGAGCCGCCGGGGGTTGTCAGCGCCGAGTCTGTGAGGGCCGCGCTTGCGGGGTTCGGGGCGCGGCCTTGGCAGGTCGAGCAGGTCACGCCGGTTCTTGTGGCCGCGTTGTCCGCCTAGCCTTGTCCGCCTGGCCGCCGTAGGGCTTCTCGCGTACGGCGGCTGCGGGTCCGTTGTGGTTGCTCGCGCAGTTCCCCGCGCCCCTGAAAGCAAAGCGCCTCACCTGGTCGCTCCTCGCATGAAGCCGTTGTAGATGAACCGCTGCAACGACAGGAACACGATCAGGGTCGGCAGGATCACCAGGACCGCTCCCGCCGATATCACCTCCCAGTGGGCGCCGTAGGGGCCGCGGAAGCGGAAAAGGGACGTCGAGATCACGCCAAGATCTTCGGAGGTCATATAGAGGAAGGGGATGTAGAAGTCGTTGTAGACGGTGATGCCCTTCACGATGACGACCGTCGCGATCGCGGGCCTGAGCAGCGGGAAGATGATCTTCCGGTAGATCGTGAAGGCGTTGGCGCCCTCGAGGCGGGCCGATTCGTCGAGGGAGATCGGGATGGACCGTACGAACTGCAGGAAGATGTAGATCGAGACGATGTCCGTGCCCATGTAGAGCGCGATCGGCGCCCACAGGGAGTCGAACATGCCGAAGCTGTTGACGATCTGGAAGGTCGCCACCTGGGTGGTCACCCCGGGGACCAGCGCGGCCACCAGGAAGAGAGCGACCACCAGCTTCTTGAAGCGGAAGGTGAAGCGGTCGATGGCGTAGGCCGTCATCGAGCCGATGAGGACGGTGCCCCCGATGGCGACGACCAGGATGATCGCCGTGTTGGTGAACGCCGTGAGCATGCGGCCGTCCTGGAACGCCGTCACGTAGTTGTCGACGTTGAAGAGGCTGTCGGGGAGCGAGAGCGCGCCGCTGCCGCCCGCCAACTCCTTCGAGGACTTGAGGGAGGTGAGCAGGACCACGCCGAGCGGGAGCAGGACGAGGATCGTCGCGGCGATCAGCGAGAGGTACACGAGGGTGCGGGCCACGGTGCGGCGTGTCATGCGAGGTCCACCTTGTCGTCCGGGACGAGGCGGCGCTGCACCCAGGTCACCAGCAGGATGATCAGCAGCAGCACGACCGCGGCGGCCGAGGCGAGCCCCGTCTTGTTGAAGCGGAAGGCCAGGTTCAGCGTCTGGATCACGAAGGTCTCGGTGCCGGTCGCCCCGCCGGTCATGATGTACGGGATCTCGAAGGCGGACAGCGAGCCGGAGATGGACAGGATCACCGTCAGGGTGAGGACCGGCTTGATGCCGGGCGCGATGATGTAGCGGAACTGGTGCCAGCGGTTCGCCCCGTCCAGTTCGGCCGCCTCGTACAGCTCCCCGGGAATGGACTGGATCGCGCCGAGGAACAGCACGAAGTTCAGGCCCAGGTAGCGCCAGATCGAGACGCCGGCGAGGGATGTGTTGGCGGAGACCGGTGTGCCCAGCCAGGCGTGGTCCGTGTGGACGCCGAAGAGGGACAGGACCGAGTCGAGGGTGCCGCCGTCCTGGAAGAAGTAGAGGAAGACGAAGCCGATCGCGACCCCGTTGATCAGGTACGGGAAGAAGAGCACGCCCTTGAAGAAGTTCCGGAAGCGGAGATTGAAGCTGAGGATCGTCGCGAAGTAGAGCGCGGCGACGATCTGGACCGCGGAGGCGGCGAGGTAGTAGCCGCTGACGAAGAAGACCCGGAAGAGGTCCTCCCTGGTGAAGATCTCCGTGTAGTTCTCGACGCCCGTGTAGTGCAGCTCGGGGCTCACGCCGTCCCAGTCGGTGAAGCTGTACGCCAGCATGTTGGCGATCGGCGCGTACGTGAAGGTGATCAGCAGGGCGAGCGGGGCGATCAGGAAGAGCCAGGGCGTCACTCCGCGCCATACGCGCGTCCTGCGTGGTGCGGGGGCCGGGACGGGGGCGGCGGGCGCCGCCCCCGGGGCGGCCTTCACGGTCGCCTTCTGGGTGGTGTCCGTCATCAGGACCCCAGCGTCTGCTGCGTCTGCGTCCAGCGCTTGCTGAGGTCGGCGAAGAAGTCGTCCAGGCTGCCCTTCTTCGCGCCGCGGGCGAGGTCGACGAGGTTCTGGCGGTACTCGGGGGCGTAGATGCCGACCTCGGACTGGTTGTCGATCTGCTTGACCTTGGCTCCCGCGCTGTCGTCCAGCTCGATGAGCTTCACACCCTCGTCCTCGTACGGCTTCAGCACCTCGGGCAGCGGCGCGTCCTTGAGGGGCGAGATGGCCAGGTTGTCCTTGTCGTAGCCGGACTTGTCGGTGAACCAGTCGATCCAGGCGCGGGCGGCCGGCTTGTTCTTGGAGTGGACGTTGACGGCCTGGTTGTAGTCGGGCGCCATCACGGCGCAGAACTTCCCGTCCACCTTGGACGGGAAGGGCATGAACCCGATGTCGTCGGGGCTGGTCCCGGCCTGCCGGGCAGCGTCCTGGAACTGGACGATCGCCCAGGTGCCGAGCCACTGGGTGGCGAGCTCGCCCTTCGCCAACCGGGGCTTGGACTCCTCCCAGTTGGTGGTCGTCGGGTCCTTCTCGATCAGGCCCTCGTGCACGGTGTCGTACAGGAGCTTGTCGCCGACGCGCAGGTCGGCGCCCTCGGCCCACGGGTCGCTCTCGGCGAGCTTCGTCGACGCCTGGGGGTCGCAGCTGACCGAGCCGTTGACCTGCGTCCACTGGGACAGCGGCCACTGGGCGGCGAAGTTGGTGTAGTAGGGCACCGCGTCCGTCCTGGACTTGATCGCCTTGAGGTCGGTGAGGAACTCGGCCGGGGTGGCGGGCCAGTCGGTGACGCCGGCCTCCTGCCAGACCCTCTTGTTGTAGAGGAAGCCGGGGATCACGCCGATCGGACTCTGGCCGTAGACCTTGCCGTCGACGGTGGTGTAGTCGGTGAACAGGTACTTCTTGCTGCGCTCCGCCTCGGTGCCCAGCGAGGCGAAGAACCTCGGGTAGTCGTCCTTCTTGATGACCGCGGGGATCAGCAGCACATCGCCGTAGTTCTCCGTGTTCATACGGATCTTGACTTCGGTCTCGTAGTTCGTGAGGGCCTCGAACTCGACCTTGACCTTCGGGTACGTCTTGTTGAACTCGGCGGCGTACTTCTTCATCGTGCCGTCGGTGACCAGATCGGTGCGCTGGGTGAGGACCTTGATGGTTCCGGTGACCTTCGACGGGTCGTCGGGTGCCTTGGCGTCGGCGCCCTTCGAGGTGCCTCCGGTGCCGGTGCAGCCGGGGACCAGCAGGGCGGCTGACACGGCGATGGCGAGGATGTGACGGCGGTTCATGTGCATCAGCTCCGTTCTAGGGACGTTCCAGGGACGGACGAGCACGTGCGGATTGCTGGGTTGGCTGATTCGGCACTCTGACAGCGCTTTCTGAACCGGTAAAGTCCCTATTTCGCCAAGGCTGCAAACATGGGACCGCGTACACGGCTGAAACGGTTTAGGAGCGCGCATGCTGGAGGCCACACCGCTCACCGAGGGCTGGATCCTGCACCACGAGGGGGAGGCGCTGCCGGCCTCGGTGCCGGGCTGTGTGCACACCGAACTGCTGGCGGCGGGGGTGATCCCGGATCCCTTTCTCGGGCGCAACGAGGCCGAGGTGGCGTGGGTGGGGCGGCGGGAGTGGACGTACGAGACGCAGCTCGCGGCGACGAACGGGCACGAGCAGACCGACCTCGTCTTCGACGGTCTCGACACCGCGGCCGAGATCCGCCTCGACGGTCGGCTCCTGGGCCGCACGAGGAACATGCACCGCTCGTACCGCTTCGACGTGACCGGGCTCGGCGGACGTCTTTCGGTGCGGTTCGGCTCCGCGTACGCCGAGGCGGAGGCGGTGCGCGGGACGCTGGGCGAGCGGCCCGCCGCGTACGCCGAGCCCTATCAGTACATCCGCAAGATGGCCTGCTCCTTCGGCTGGGACTGGGGGCCGACCCTGGTCACGGCCGGGCTCTGGCGGCCGGTCCGGCTGGAGCGGTGGTCGACGGCCAGGGTGGCGCGGGTGCGGCCGCTGGTGACCGTCGAGGACGGCGTGGGGCGGGTCGAGTTGCACGTGGACGTCGAGCGCTCCCGGGTCGAGGCCGAGCTGTCCGTGGAGGTGACGGTCGGCGGAGTGCGGACGCGTGCCCGGATCGACGGGACGCGGGGGGTCGTACGGCTGGACGTGCCGGACGTGCGGTTGTGGTGGCCGCGGGGGTATGGCGAACAGCCTTTGTACGACGTCGAGTTGACGCTTCTGCACGAGGACCGCGCGCTGGACGGGTGGCGGCGCCGGATCGGCTTCCGGACCGTCGAGCTGGACCGGCGGCCCGACGCGCACGGCTCCGGGTTCACCTTCGTCGTCAACGGCGAGCGGCTCTTCGCGCGCGGCGTGAACTGGATTCCGGACGACGTGTTCCCGTCCCGGATCGGCCGGGACCGGTACCGGGAGCGGCTGCGGCAGGCGGCCGACGCCGGTGTGGACCTCGTGCGGGTGTGGGGCGGGGGGATCTACGAGAGCGAGGACTTCTACGACGCCTGCGACGAGTTCGGGCTGCTGGTCTGGCAGGACTTCCCTTTCGCGTGCGCGGCCTACCCGGAGGAGCAGCCGCTGCGGGGCGAGGTCGAGGCGGAGGCGCGCGAGAACGTCGTACGGCTGATGCCGCATCCCTCGCTGGTGCTGTGGAACGGCAACAACGAGAACCTGTGGGGGTTCCGGGACTGGGGCTGGGAGGAGCGGCTGGCCGGGGACTCCTGGGGCGAGGGGTACTACCTGGGCGTACTGCCGCGTGTGGTGGCCGAGTTGGATCCGACCCGGCCGTATGCGGCGGGCAGTCCGTGGTCGGGGTCGTGGGACCGGCATCCGAACGATCCGGCGCACGGTACGCATCACTCGTGGGAGGTGTGGAACCGGGAGGACTACGCGGAGTACCGCGCGAACGTGCCCCGGTTCGTCGCCGAGTTCGGCTGGCAGGGGCCGCCCGCGTACGCCACGTTGCGGCGGGCGCTGCCGGGCGAGGAGCTCGCGTCCGACTCCCCCGGCATGCTGCACCACCAGAAGGCGGACGACGGCAACGGCAAGCTGGAGCGGGGCCTGGCCCGCCATTTCGCCGTGCCCGAGGGCGACTTCGACCGCTGGCACTACCTGACGCAGGTCAACCAGGCGCGGGCGGTCGCCGCCGGGATCGAGCACTGGCGCTCGCACTGGCCGGTGTGCGCGGGGACGGTCGTGTGGCAGCTCAACGACTGCTGGCCGGTGACCTCCTGGGCGGCGATCGACGGGGACGGGCGGGAGAAGCCGCTGTACCACGAGCTGCGGCGGGTGTACGCGGACCGGTTGCTCACGTTTCAAGTGCGCGGCATTTCCATGGCGTTGGCCGTCGTGAACCAGTCGGCGGAGGAATGGTCCGGTGCGCTGACCCTGCGGCGGATGTCCGTCGAGGGTGGCGTGATCGGGTCGTCCCGCGTTCCCTTCACCGCCGGGAGGCGGTCCGTCGCCGACGTCGGCGTCCCGCGCGAGCTGGAGCCCGTCGGGCCCAAGGAGTTCCTCGTCGCGGACGCGGACGACGGGCTGCGTGCCCTGTACTTCCCGGTGCCGGACCTCGAAGTGCCGTATCCGCGCCCCGAGTTCGAGGTGGCAATCGTGCCGGGCGGGATCGAGGTGCGGGCCCACACCCTCGTACGGGATCTGCTACTGCAGGCCGACCGGCTGGAGCCGGCGGCGCGGGCCGAGCGGGGACTGATCACGCTGCTGCCCGGCGAACGGGTCACCATCGGGGTGCGCGGCTGGCAGACTCCGGATGCCGAGAAGGCACGTTCAGCCCTGTACTGCATGGAGACCGGCCGATGACGGCAACGCCGACCCCCCGCGTCACCATCAAGGAGGTCGCCGCGCGTGCCGGCGTGTCCAAGGGTGCCGTGTCGCTCGCCTTCAACCAGAAGCCGGGGCTGTCGGAGGCGACCCGGGACCGGATCTTCCGGGCCGCGCGGGAGCTGGGGTGGGCGCCGAGCCCGACCGCGCGGACGCTGGCCGGATCGCGGGTGGACGTGGTGGGGCTGGCGATCTGCCGGCCGGCCCGGCTGCTCGGGCTCGAACCCTTCTACATGGAGTTCGTCTCGGGCGTGGAGAGTGTCCTGACCGAGCACTCCTGCTCGCTGCTGCTGAGGCTCGTACGCAGCCTGGAGGAGGAGGTCGGGCTGCAGGAGTCCTGGTGGCGGGGGCGGCAGATCGGCGGGTCGATCCTCGTGGACTTCCGCGCGGACGATCCCCGGGTGGCGACGGTCGAGCGGCTCGGGATGCCGGTGGTCGCGGTCGGGCATCCGTCGCTGACGGGCAGCCTCACCTCCGTGTGGACCGAGGACGCCACCGCGGTGACGGAGGCGGTGCGCTATCTCGCCGCGCTCGGGCACCGGCGGATCGCCCGGGTGGGGGGTGCGGCGACCCTCGGGCACACCTCCATGCGGACCGCCGCCTTCGACGAGGCGGCCCGCGCCCTGGAGCTGGCCGGGGCCTGGCAGGTGGCCACCGACTACTCCGGGGAGGCGGGGGCGCGGGCGACCCGGTCGCTGCTGACGGCGGCGGCCCCCGACCGGCCGACGGCCATCGTGTACGACAACGACATCATGGCGGTGGCCGGGCTGGCGGTGGCGGCGGAGATGGGGCTGAGCGTGCCGGACGACGTGTCCCTGCTCGCCTGGGACGACTCCCAGCTGTGCCGGATCACGCATCCGCCCCTCTCCGCTATGAGCCACGACGTGCACGGATTCGGCGCGGAGGCGGCGCGGACGCTGTTCGGGGTGATCACGGGAGAGGGGCCGGGGTCGCATCCGGTGCCCACTCCGGTGCTGACTCCGCGGGGATCCACGGCTCCCCCGAAGGTGTGACCTTCACCGCTTGGGGCGGGGGGACTGGGCAGCCTGGTTACCCACAAGTAGCATGGGTTCTGAGCGCGCGCTCAGCGCATCGCAGCAGTAGAGCCGTCCCGCATTCTGGAGGAGAGCCATCGTGCCTCGTACCGTCAGGGACGTCGTCTTCGTAGACGGCGTCCGTACCCCGTTCGGCAAGGCGGGCCCGAAGGGCATCTACCACGAGACCCGTGCCGACGACCTCGTCGTGAAGGCGATCCGGGAGCTGCTGCGGCGCAACCCCGGTCTCGACCCGAAGAAGATCGACGAGGTCGCCATCGCCGCGACCACGCAGATCGGCGACCAGGGCCTGACCCTCGGCCGCACCGCGGGCATCCTCGCCGGTCTCCCCCAGTCGGTCCCCGGCTACTCCATCGACCGCATGTGCGCCGGTGCGCTGACCGCCGTGACCTCGGTCGCGGGCAGTGTCGCCTTCGGCGCGTACGACGTCGCCGTCGCCGGTGGTGTCGAGCACATGGGCCGCCACCCCATGGGCGAGGGCGTGGACCCGAACCCGCGGTTCGTCAGCGAGAAGCTGGTCGACGAGTCCGCCCTGTTCATGGGCATGACCGCCGAGAACCTGCACGACCGCTACCCCCAGATCACCAAGCTGCGCGCCGACGAGTACGCGGTGCGCTCGCAGGAGAAGGCCGCCAAGGCGTACGCCAACGGCAAGATCCAGGCCGACCTGGTCCCGATCTCCGTACGCCGGACGAACCCGGAGGCCGGTGAGACGGGCTGGGGCCTGGTCACCGCCGACGAGCCGATGCGCCCGGGGACCACCCTGGAGAACCTGGCCGGTCTCAAGACGCCGTTCCGTGTGCACGGGCGGGTCACCGCCGGCAACGCGGCCGGTCTGAACGACGGTGCGACCGCCTCCCTCATCGCGAGCGAGGACTTCGCCCGCGAGAACAACCTGCCGGTCAAGATGCGCCTGGTCTCGTACGCCTTCGCGGGCGTCGAGCCGGAGGTCATGGGCTACGGCCCGATCCCGGCCACCGAGAAGGCCCTCGCCAAGGCGGGCCTCGCCATCGAGGACATCAACCTCTTCGAGATCAACGAGGCCTTCGCCGTCCAGGTCCTGGCCTTCCTCGACCACTACGGCATCGCGGACGACGACGCGCGCGTCAACCAGTACGGCGGTGCGATCGCCTACGGTCACCCGCTGGCCTCCTCCGGCGTCCGGCTGATGACGCAGCTGGCCCGCCAGTTCGAGGAGCAGCCGGAGGTCCGTTACGGCCTCACCACCATGTGCGTCGGCTTCGGCATGGGCGCCACGGTCATCTGGGAGAACCCGCACCACAAGGACGCCGGAGGCGACAAGTGAGCACCGCTGAACTCCTGAAGGGCGCGGCCGAGCTGTTCCCCGACGAGGTCGTGACGTCCGCGCACGTACGCCACCTCGACCTGCCGTTCGGTGCGGGCCGTTTCGCGCTCATCACCCTTGACAACGGCCTGGACCACACCAAGCCGACCACCTTCGGCCCGGCCTCGCTGGCGAACCTCAACACCGCCGTCGACCAGGTCGAGAAGGAGGCCGCGGCCGGCGAGATCGTCGGTGTCGGCATCACCGGCAAGCCGTTCATCTTCGCGGTCGGCGCGGACCTCAAGGGCGTCGAGCTCCTGAAGAACCACGACGACGCGCTCGCCATCGGCAAGGGCGGTCACGAGGTCTTCAAGCGGCTCTCTGCCCTGGCTGTGCCGACCTTCGCGTACTACAACGGCGCGGCCATGGGCGGTGGCGTCGAGGTCGGCCTGCACTGCAAGTACCGCACGGTGTCGAAGGCGATCGCCGCCTTCTCGCTCCCCGAGGTCTTCCTCGGTCTGGTACCGGGCTGGGGCGGCTGCACCCTGCTGCCGAACCTGATCGGTGCCGACAAGGCCGTCTCGGTGATCATCGAGAACTCGCTCAACCAGAACAAGCAGCTCAAGGGTCAGCAGGTCCTCGACCTCGGTATCGCCGACGCGATCTTCGAGGGCGCCGACTTCCTGGAGCAGTCGCTGCTCTGGACGGCCAACGTCCTCAAGGGCGACGTCGAGGTCGAGCGTCCGGTGATCGACCGCGGCGAGGCCTGGGACCAGGCCGTCGCCAAGGGCCGGTTCATCGCGGACAGCAAGGTGCACGGGGCGGCTCCGGCCGCCTACCGCGCCCTCGACATCATCGCCGCCGCCAAGAACGGCGACCTCCAGCAGGGCTACGACGCCGAGGACAAGGCGCTCGCCGACCTGATCATGGGCGGCGAACTGCGCGCCGGGATCTACGCGTTCAACCTCGTCCAGAAGCGCGCCAAGCGTCCGGCGGGTGCGCCGGACAAGAACCTGGCGCGTCCGGTGACGAAGGTGGGCGTCGTGGGCGCGGGCCTCATGGCCTCGCAGCTCGCGCTGCTGTTCCTGCGCCGCCTGGAGGTGCCGGTCGTGCTGACCGACATCGACCAGGAGCGCGTCGACAAGGGTGTCGGCTACGTCCACGCCGAGATCGACAAGCTGCTCGGCAAGGGCCGTATCAACCAGGACAAGGCCAACCGCCTCAAGGCGCTGGTGACCGGTGTGCTGGACAAGGCCGAGGGCTTCTCCGACGCGGACTTCATCATCGAGGCCGTGTTCGAGGAGATCGGCGTCAAGCAGCAGGTGTTCGCGGAGGTCGAGGCGGTCGCCCCGGCGCACGCGATCCTCGCCACCAACACCTCCTCGCTGTCGGTCACCGAGATGGCGTCGAAGCTGAAGAACCCCGAGCGGGTCGTGGGCTTCCACTTCTTCAACCCGGTCGCGATCCTGCCGCTGCTCGAGATCGTCCGCGGCGAGCAGACCGACGACGCCTCCCTCGCCACCGCGTTCGGTGTCGCCAAGAAGCTGAAGAAGACCGCGGTACTGGTGAAGGACGCCCCGGCGTTCGTCGTGAACCGCATCCTCACCCGCTTCATGGGCGAGATCCAGAACGTCATCGACGAGGGCACGTCGGTCGAGGTCGCCGAGAAGGCCGTCGAGCCGCTCGGTCTGCCGATGTCCCCGCTGGTGCTCCTGGAGCTGGTCGGTCCCGCGATCGGTCTGCACGTGTCCGAGACCCTCAACCGGGCCTTCCCGGACCGCTTCACGGTCTCCCCGAACCTCGCGGCCGTCGTCAAGGCGGGCAAGCGCGGCTTCTACGTGTACGACTCCGGGAAGCCGGAGCTCGACCCCGAGGTCGCCGCGCTGCTCAAGCAGGGCGATGTGGTCCTGACGGAGGAGCAGGTCCGTGACCGCGTCCTGGGCGCGGTGGCGCAGGAGATCGGGCTCATGCTCGACGAGGGCGTCGTCGCCGAGGCCCAGGACATCGACCTCTGCCTGATCACGGGCGCCGGCTGGCCCTTCCACCTGGGCGGCATCACGCCGTACCTGGACCGCGAGGGTGTCTCCGAGCGCGTGACCGGGAAGCGGTTCCTGGCTCCGGGCGTGGCGTCGGTTCCGGCGTAACCGTAACCGCCGTAAGGACGTGAAGAGGGCCTGCGCCGATCGCGCAGGCCCTCTTCTCATGCGTCGCTCTTCTCCACGGCTTCGAGCCTGGCCCTCAGCTCGTCGTTCTCGGCCTCCAGAACGGCTATGCGCTTTCGGGCGAAGTACAGCTCCATGACGGCGTCGTGGAACTCCGAGATGAGTTCCTCGGGGGTCAGTTGCATCTTCGCTTCCCTTACGCCTCGGCCAGCGTGGTGACTCTGCCGCTGGAGCTGCGCCACTTCAGCGCACCGGCCTCCGCGTACAGCTGGCCCCCGCCGACCGTGTAGTCGGGCGCGGCCGGAGGCGTGGCGACATCGGTGATCTGGGTCACGCCCTGGACGACGAGCGCGGGTGCCTTGGTGCGCTGGACCACGTGCACCTGGCCGCGCACGGTGCCGCCGCGGTCGATGCCGACGCCGATCAGGCCGGTGCCTTTGACGACGAAGTCGTCCAGCCCCGTGTTGTTCCGCAGCGTGAGCAGAGCGCCCTTGGTCGGCGCGGACGCGAACACGTAGATGCCCTGGGCCGCGGTCCCCGCCGTCTTCAGGTCGATCGACAGGGCGGAGCCCCAGGAGTCGGAGCCGTCGGCGTGTCCCACGTGAGTGATCTTGAGGGTGCCGTTCGCAGTCTCCTTGCCCTTCAGGTACATCGCCGAGGTGTCCGGATTCTCGGAGGACACGTTCAGGGCCGCGCCGCTGCCCGACGTGGCCGCCTGATAGACGGTCGTCGCGTGGTCCGTCGACGTCGTCTTGAAGTACGCGGACTCCGCGGTGGCGTCGGTGTAGAACTTCTGAGCGGTCACCGGGCCGGCGAACGTCGTGGTCGGCTCGGCGGCGGCTGCGGTGTCCGCACTGCCTAGGGCGACGGTCACCGCGCCCGCGGTGAACCCGCCCAGGAACACTCTTCGCCCCATTGCCATGGGCCAACTCGCTTTCCGCGTAAGTGCGTTGGAGATGTGATTGCTGACGTGTCCGGCATCTCGAACCTTTGTACGAGTGGCCGGGCGGGCCCATCATAGGATGTGCGCACCCGCGTCCTGCTCCCTTTGCCGCTCAGACCTCCCGCCAAGCCGTGAGCGCCAGCCCCGGCTCGTCCTTGCGGCGGGTCAGGAGCAGTTGACCGGACGAGGGTGACAGCGTCGCCGCGACGACCCGGTCGTCCTCGTCGACGGCCAGGCACACCTCGGCGTCCGCGGGGAGCTGGGGCCCCGACTCGGTCCACCAGGCGCCCGCCGACTCATGCTCGGTGGGGTACGCGGCGAACGCCACCCGGCCGCTCGCGGAGCGTTGGGCGATCAACGTGCAGTCGTGGCCGTCGAGTTCGCAGCGGACGGCGGAGACCGGGCCGGGTCCGGCGGAGGCGAGGAGCGTGACCGGTTTGGCGCCGGGCCGCCAGGCGCACAGGTCGCCGGAGGTGTCGGCGAAGAAGAGAGTCGTGCTTTCCGGAGAGGTGGCGAGGGCGCGCAGTGTGCCGGGGCGCACCGGGGCCTCGATCGTCTCCTCCAGGACCGGCTGGGCGCCCGGCTTCTCCTGCCGCCAGTGCAGGAGGCCGCCGGGTACGGCCGCGTACAGCTCGACGCGTCCGGACTCCCCCGTCACGGCCGCCAAGTCCTCCTGTACGTCGCTCCCCTTGAGGTCGCGCCAGGGGTCCCAGCCGCCCTTCTCCTTCTGGGCGACCATGCTCACGCCGCCGCCCTTGTTCCGCACGAAGACATGGGCGCGGCCCTGCGCGTCGACCGCGACGGCGGGCGTACCGGTGCGGGCGCCCTTCTTGTCGGGCTGCCCGATCGACAGCCAGTCGAGGGCGGCGAGCCGGGGCCGGAAGTGCGTGGAGTGCACCAGGGCACACTCGCCGGAGGCGGTGGGCCGCCAGGAGACCAGATGGGCGTAGCCGTCGGCGCCCTGGCCGACCGCGAGCACGGGCTGCAGCTTCTGGCCGCCGCCCACCCGGCGGGCGGGTTCCCACGACCCGCCGGGCCCGCGCTCCGCGCGGCACAGGACGGCGTCGCCCGCGGGCAGATACACACTGAGGCGGCCGTCTCGGCCGCGTAGGAGCCAGTCGCCGTTCACCGGTTCACTCTAAGCGGAGGGGGTTTCCCGACACCGCCTGGCCCCGGGTGCGGGGAGGCGCCCCGCCGGCTTCCGCTTCGATCGGGCAGGCTGGTCGGCAGCAGTCGGCACCGTACGAGGACAGGAAGTTGACGTCATGACCGACACCCGCACCGTGAGCGTTCTCGGCACCGGGATCATGGGGGCCGCGATGGCCCGCAACCTCGTCCGCGCCGGACACACCGTCCGGGCCTGGAACCGCACCCGTGACAAGGCCGAACCCCTCGCCGCCGACGGCGCGTACGTCGCCGGCACCCCCGCCGAGGCGGTGCGGGGCGCCGACGTCGTCCTAACGATGCTGTACGACGGCCCCGCCGCCCTGGATGTGATGCGCGCGGCGGTGCCCGGCCTGCGTCCCGGCGTCGCGTGGGCGCAGTCGACGACCGCGGGCATCGAGGCGATCGGCGAACTGGCCGACTTCGCCCGCGAGCAGCACCTGGTCTTCTTCGACGCGCCGGTGCTGGGCACCCGGCAGCCCGCGGAGGCGGGCCAACTGACCGTGCTGGCCGCCGGACCCGACGAGGGTCGGGCCGCGGTGACGCCGGTCTTCGACGCGGTCGGCGCCCGGACGGTGTGGACCGGCGAGGACGGCGCGGCCGGTTCCGCCACGCGGCTGAAGCTGGTGGCCAACAGCTGGGTCATCGCCGCCACCGCGGCGACCGGCGAGGTGCTGGCCCTCTCCCAGGCCCTCGACGTCGACCCGCAGAACTTCTTCGACCTCATCGCGGGTGGCCCGCTCGACATGGGCTATCTGCACGCCAAGGCCGCGCTCGTCCTCGAGGACCGGCTCTCCCCCGCCCAGTTCGGGGTGGCCACCGCCGCCAAGGACGCCCGTCTCATCGTCCAGGCGGGCGAGCGGAACGGCGTACGGCTGGACGTGGCCGTCGCGAGCGCCGAGCGGCTGGAGCGGGCGGCCGCGCAGGGGCACGCCGACGAGGACATGGTGGCGGCGTACTTCGCGAGCTTCGACGAGAAGCGGGAGGACTGAACAGAGGCGGGAGGACTGAACAGGCGCCCGGCTCCCCCATCGGCCGTGGGACCCTGGCCGGTATGGACGACAACGCCCCCCTGCTCGTGATCGTGGACGCCGCGAACGTCGTCGGGTCGGTGCCCGACGGGTGGTGGCGCGACCGGCGGGGGGCCGCGGAGCGGCTGCGGGACCGGCTGGCGGCGGACGGGGTGCCGGGGCGTTCCGGGGCGGTGGAGATCGTCCTCGTTGTCGAGGGCGCGGCCCGTGGCGTGGAGCCGGTACCGGGCGTGCGGGTGGAAGCCGCGCCGGGGAGCGGGGACGACCACATCGTGGCCCTGACGGGCCAGGCGGGTGACCGCGCGGTCCTGGTCGTGACGGCGGACCGCGAACTGCGACGCCGGGTCGGCGAGTTGGGCGCCGAGGTAGCAGGTCCACGGACCGTCAGGCCGACCTGACGAACGACCCGCCCGGACCTCCGTTTCGGGGGCCCGGGCGTTCGCGGGCCCGCAGCACCGACGAGCGACCGCCCGGTGCCGGACGGAACAACAGACCACGAACTACGGCATCAGGTCGGCGAGTTGGGGGCCGAGGTAGCAGGCCCACGGTCCGTCAGACCGACCTGACGAACGACGCGCCCGGACCTCCGTTGCCGGAGCCCGGGCGCTCGCGGGCCGCAGCACCGGTGGCTTAGCCCTCGCTGCCGTTCGGCGGCTTCACGACCTGGCCGACCTCGGTCTCCTGCTGCCGGCCCAGACGGCTGTGGGAGCGGCCGTAGAGGAAGTACACGACGAAACCGACCGCCATCCAGATGGCGAACCGCAGCCAGGTCTCGGCGGGCAGGTTGAGCATCAGCCAGAGCGAGGCGCACACCGACAGGATCGGGATGAACGGCACCCACGGGGTGCGGAAGGCCCGGTGCAGGTCGGGGCGGGACCTGCGAAGGATGATCACGCCGATCGCGACGACCACGAAGGCGAACAGCGTGCCGATGTTCACCAGCTCGGCGAGTTCGCTCAGCGGGGTGAAACCGGCGAGGATCGCGATGAGCACGCCCAGCAGGATGGTCGGGCGGTGCGGGGTCTTGAACCGTGGGTGGACCTGCGAGAAGAAGCGGGGCAGTAGTCCGTCGCGGCTCATCGCGAAGAAGACGCGGGTCTGGCCCAGCAGCAGGATCATGCAGACGGTCGTGAGGCCGACGGCGGCGCCGAAGCTGATGAAGCCCGCGTACCAGGGGTGTCCGGTGGCCTTGAAGGCGTCGGCGAGCGGGGCGGTGATGGACAGCTCGGTGTAGTGCTGCATGCCGGTCACGACGATCGACACCAGGACGTACAGCGTGGTGCAGATGACGAGGGAGCCGATGATGCCGCGGGGCATGTCCCGCTGCGGGTTCTTGGTCTCCTCGGCGGCCGTGGCGACGACGTCGAACCCGATGAAGGCGAAGAAGACGACCGAGGCGGCCGTGAAGATGCCCATCACGCCGAAGTTGGAGGGCGCCCAGCCGAACATCAGCTGGATGAGCGGGGACTGGAGACTGTCGCCCGCCGGCACCTCCTGCGCCTTCGGGATGAACGGGTCGTAGTTGTCGCCCTTGATGAAGAAGGCACCGGCGATGATCACCGTCAGGACGACCGTCACCTTGATGGCGACGACCAGCGAGGTGACACGCGCGGAGAGCTTGGTGCCGAGCACCAGGATGGCGGTGAGCACCAGGACGAGCGCGGCGGCGAGGATGTCGAAGCCGAAGCCGTCGGCCCCGTCTCTGCCGCTGAGCGCCTCCGGCAGCTGCCACCCGGCGTTGTCCATCAGCGAGGCGACGTAGCCGGACCAGCCGACGGCGACCACCGCCGTGCCGAGCGCGAACTCCAGGACCAGGTCCCAGCCGATGGTCCAGGCGGGCAGTTCACCGATTGAGGCGTACGAGAAGGTGTACGCCGAGCCGGCCACCGGGACGGTGGAGGCGAACTCGGCGTAGCAGAGCGCGGCGAGCGCGCAGACCACCCCGGCCACCACGAAGGCCAGGGCGACGGCGGGACCGGCATTGTTCCTGGCGACGGTGCCGGTCAGGACGAAGATGCCGGTGCCGATGATGACGCCGACGCCGAAGACGGTCAGATCCAGCGCGGACAAGGATTTCTTGAGCGCGTGCTCTGGCTCCTCGGTATCGAGGATGGACTGCTCGACCTTCTTCGTCCGGAAGAGGGTGCTGCTCACGGGTACCTCCCACGCTTTGTCGTCCTCGACATGATCGAGAGGGGGCGTAGTGCGTATGCCCCGACGCGGGCGGATTCACGCGAATGGGCCGCTCGTACCACTGTGAAGGGTGGTACGAACGGCCCATTCGGGGGTGTCAGTCGCGCGCGGGCTCCACCGAGTCGACCTCGGCCGCCGTGCTGCCGTACTTGCCGTCCAGCCTGGAGACCAGGCCGGTGACCTGGCGGGCGATGTCGGGGGCGGTGAGGCCGATCTCCGCCATCACCTCGGCGCGGGAGGCGTGGTCGAGGAAGCGCGGCGGGATGCCGAAGTCGCGCAGCGGGATGTCGACGCCGGCGTCGCGCAGGGCCTGCGCGATCGTCGAACCGACACCGCCGACGCGGGAGTTGTCCTCGACGGTGACGACCACGCGGTGGCGCTCGGCGAGCGGGGCCATGGCCTCGTCGACGGGCTTGACCCAGCGCGGGTCGACGACGGTGGTGGAGATGCCCTGCTTGTCGAGGAGGTTCGCGATCTCCAGGCACATGGGCGCCAGCGCGCCCACGGAGACGAGGAGCACGTCCGGGGTGTCGGTGCCGGGCTCGCGCAGCACGTCCATGCCGCCGACGCGGCCCACGGCGGGTACGGCGGGGCCGACGGCGCCCTTGGAGAAGCGGACCACGGTCGGCGCGTCGTCGACGGCGACGGCCTCGCGCAGCTGGGCGCGGACCTGGTCGGCGTCACGCGGCGCGGCCAGCCGCAGCCCCGGTACGACCTGGAGGATCGACATGTCCCACATGCCGTTGTGGGAGGCGCCGTCGGTGCCGGTGACGCCGGCCCGGTCCAGGACGAAGGTCACCCCGCACTTGTGCAGGGCGACATCCATGAGGACCTGGTCGAAGGCACGGTTGAGGAAGGTGGCGTACACCGCGAACACCGGATGCACACCGCCCGTGGCGAGGCCCGCCGCGGAGACGGCGGCGTGCTGCTCGGCGATGCCGACGTCGTAGACCCGCTCCGGGAAGGCCTTGGCGAACTTGTCGAGGCCGACCGGCTGCAGCATCGCGGCCGTGATGGCGACGATGTCCTCGCGCTCCTTGCCGAGCTCGACCATCTCCTCGCCGAACACGGAGGTCCAGTCGGCGCCGGAGCTGGAGATCGGCAGGCCGGTGTCGGGATGGATCTTGCCGACGGCGTGGAAGCGGTCCGCCTCGTCCTGGAGGGCGGGCTGGTAGCCGCGGCCCTTCTCGGTGAGGCAGTGCACGATGACCGGGCCGCCGAAGCGCTTGGCACGGGCGAGCGCGGACTCCAGGGCCTCGATGTCGTGGCCGTCGATCGGACCGACGTACTTCAGGCCGAGGTCCTCGAACATGCCCTGGGGCGCGATGAAGTCCTTGAGGCCCTTCTTGGCCCCGTGCAGGGTCTCGTACAGCGGCCTGCCGACGACGGGCGTCCGCTCCAGGACCTCCTTGGTGCGGGCGAGGAACCGCTCGTACCCGTCCGTCGTCCGCAGCGTGGCCAGGTGGTCGGCGAGGCCGCCGATGGTCGGCGCGTACGAGCGCTCGTTGTCGTTGACGACGATGACCAGCGGGCGGTCCTTGGCGGCCGCGATGTTGTTGAGCGCCTCCCAGGCCATGCCGCCGGTCAGCGCCCCGTCACCGATCACCGCGACCACGTGGTCGTCGCGTTTGAGGATCTGGTGGGACTTGGCGATGCCGTCGGCCCAGCCGAGGACCGTCGAGGCGTGGCTGTTCTCGATGACGTCGTGCTCGGACTCGGCCTGCGAGGGGTAGCCCGAGAGGCCGCCCTTCATCTTCAGCTTCGAGAAGTCCTGACGGCCGGTGAGCAGCTTGTGCACATAGGACTGGTGTCCGGTGTCCCAGAGCACCTTGTCCTTCGGCGAGTCGAACACCCGGTGCAGGGCGATGGTGAGCTCGACCACACCGAGGTTGGGGCCGAGGTGGCCGCCGGTCTTGGAGACGGCGTCGACGAGGAAGTTCCGGATCTCCTCGGCCAGCTGGTCCAGCTGCTCCAGGCTGAGCCGGTCCAGATCACGCGGTCCCCTGATGCGGGTCAGCAGCGGCACCCGTGCCTCCTTGCAGTAGAGCTGTTGCCGGGCTTGTCGAGTCTAATGTTCCGCCTTTGCGACCCGCGCCCGGGCGGTGCGTCGTACGTCACGCGATCGGCTGTACCCAAGTTGCGGCACCCCTACGACATGACTGTTGCCCGGCACTTTTCAGTGCCGGGCAACTGAGGCGCCCTGAAGGGGCGCGGGGCTGTGACATGTTGCGGCTCCGCCGCGTGGGCGCGACCAGCCACGACGGGCCGGCACCCGCAATCCGAGCCGCACCCCCGCGGCGCGACCGCGCTACGCGCGCCCCGCGGCCTTCTGACTCCTGCGCGAGACGGAGTCGATAACAACCGCACCCAGCAGAACCGCACCCGTGATCATGTACTGGATCGACGTGTTCATGTTCAGCAGGTCCAGACCGGTCTGGATCGACTGGATGACCAGCATGCCCAGCAGCGCGGACCACACGGTGCCCCGCCCGCCGAAGAGGCTGGTGCCACCGATGACCGCCGCGGCGATCGCCAGCATCAGCGTGTTGCCGCCACCGGCGTTCAGCGTGGCGCTCTGCGTCTGCCCGGCGAAGAACATGCCGCCGACCGCCGCGAAGCCACCGGCGATGGCGAACACGGTGATACGGATCATGGACACGTTGATACCGGCACGGCGGGCGGCCTCGATGCCACCGCCGACCGCGAAGACCTTGCGGCCGTACGGCGTACGCCGCAGCACGAAGTCCACGATCACCAGCGACGCGAGGAAGATCACCAGCGCGTTGGACACACCGGCCGACGAGTTCAGCACGTACGCGGCCACGAACGCGGCCACCGCGAGGGCCCCGACCCGCAGCGCGATCTCACTGGTGGGCCGGAAGGGCACTCCGGCGGCACGACGGCGGCGCTGGTCCATGAGCGAGCCGTAGAGCATGGAGGCGACACCGAGGCCGGCCAGCAGGTAGCCGCCGATGACGGCCTGGTCCATGAAGAACGAGCTCTGGCCGAACAGGTGCACCGGACCCTCGTCCGGGATGTTGATGGTGCCGCTCTCACCGAGCAGCCACAGCATCAGACCGTTCCAGCCCAGGAAGCCCGCCAGGGTCACCACGAAGGCCGGAACACCGATCCTTGCGAAGAACCAGCCGTGCAGGGCGCCGATCCCGACACCGGTGACCACGGTCAGCACCAGGGCCAGCCACGAGTTCACCCCGTGGTCGACCACGAAGACGGCGAACAGGGTGGACGCCAGGCCGCTGACGGAGCCGACGGACAGGTCGATCTCGCCCAGCAGCAGCACGAACACCAGGCCGATGGCGAGCATGCCGGTGGCCGAGAGGTAGTAGCTGATGTTGGACAGGTTGTCGGCGCTGAGGAACCGGTCGTTCTGCAGCTGGAAGATCGTCCAGATGACGATCAGGCCCACGACGACGGGCAGGGAGCCGAGCTCGCCGCCCTTCATCTTCCGCTTGAACTCGGTCAGGTAGCCCTTGAGACCCTCTTCGCGGATCAGCAGCCGCGGGTCGAGGACGGTGACCGGGGCGGCCGTGGGGTCGTCGGCCGGAGCGACGGTGGCCTGGGAGGCCGGCTCGGGATCCTGCTTCACGGTCTTGGACGTGTCGCTCACTTTGCCGCCTCCGTGGTGCGACGCCCGGCACGACGGGTCACGGCGTTCTCCGTGGCCCCGGTGATCGCGGCGATGATCTCTTCGTGGGTGGTGTCCTTCACCGGGAAGGACCCGTTGTTCTTGCCCAGGCGCAGGACGGCGACGGTGTCCGCGACCGCCTTCACGTCGGCCATGTTGTGGCTGATGAGGATGACGCCGAGGTCACGCTCGCGCAGCCGCTCGACCAGGTCGAGGACCTGCGCGGTCTGCTCGACGCCCAGGGCGGCGGTGGGCTCGTCGAGGATGACGATCTTCGGGTCGCCGATCAGCGCGCGGGCGATCGCGACGACTTGGCGCTGACCGCCGGAGAGGCTGGCGATCGGGATGCGCACGCTCGGGATGCGGATGGAGAGGGTGCTCAGCAGCTCGCGGGCGTTCTTCTCCATCGTGACCTCGTCGATGACACCGCGGTGCAGCAGCTCACGGCCGAGGTAGAGGTTGCCGACGACATCGAGGTTGTCGCACAGCGCGAGGTCCTGGTAGACGGTCGCGACGCCGAGTCCCTGGGCGTCGTGCGGCTTGTTGATGCTGACCGGCTTGCCGTCCCACTCGATGATGCCCTCATCGATGGGGTGCACGCCGGCGATCGTCTTGACCAGCGTGGACTTTCCTGCGCCGTTGTCGCCCACCAGGGCGACCACTTCTCCGGCGTGGACCTCCAGTTCGACGTCGGTGAGGGCCTGCACCGCACCGAATCGCTTGGAGACTCCGCGCAACGCCAACACGGGCGTAGCGGACACGTGAACCATCTCCTTCGCCGCCTGACCGGCGGGGATGCCGCGCTTGTCGAAAGGCGCGGAGGGTTGTGCTCGAGGCACTGGTCAACAAGATGAACATGCGCGCGGCCGGTGCCTCTTGGCAACGGCTGAGCGGCGCCGGGACGGCGCGGGGAGGTGCCCGACCGTCCCTGGCCGCTCGCGTCATGCTTCCGTCCGGCGCCCGCCCCGCAGCGGGGTGTGAAGGTGGGGCGGGCGCCGGACAGGCTCTGCATGCCGCTGCGCGGCTGCTACTGCAGACCGGCTGCCTTGCACTTGGCGGCGTAGGTCGCGGTGCAGATGTCGGCGACGGTGTACAGCTTGTCCTTGATCACCGTGTCCTGGATGTTGTCGACGGTGACCGAGACCGGGGTCAGCAGCTGCGAGGGCACCTTGTCGCCGGAGCCGCTGGTCAGCGTCTCGGTGGCCAGGTCGTCGATGCTCTTGCCGTCGAGCAGGTTGACCGCGAGCTGGGCGGCCGCCTCGGCCTCCGGCTTGAAGGCCTTGTAGACGGTGCTGGACTGGGTGCCGGCGACGATGCGCTGGATACCGGCGAGCTCCGCGTCCTGACCGGTCAGCGGGATGCCGCTGATGCCGGCGCCCTTGAGGACGGTCGCGATACCACCGGCCATGCCGTCATTGGCGGCGTAGACGCCCGCGATGTTCTTCGCGCCGAGCTGGGTGATCGCGGCCGACATCTTCTGCGCGGCGACCGTGTCCTTCCACAGACCGGACTGCTCGTAGGCGATGTCCACCTTGCCGTCGAGGGCCTTGTGGGCGCCTTCCTTGAACTGCGCGGCGTTCGGGTCGGCGTCGTCACCGTTGATCATGACGACCTTGGACTTCGGGGTCGCCTTGGAGCCGAGAGCGTCGATCAGGGCCTGGCCCTGGAGCTCGCCGACCTTGACGTTGTCGAAGGAGACGTACGCGGAGACCGGGCCCTGGGCCAGACGGTCGTACGCGATGACCTTGACGCCCTTGTCGACAGCCTTCTGGATCGAGGACTTGATCGCGGCGGAGTCCTGGGCGCTGACCACGATGACCTTGACGCCCTTGGTGATCATGCTGCTGACCTGCTGCGCCTGCTTGGCCGAGTCGGCGGCGGCGTTGGCGTACTCGACCGTACAGTCGGAGCAGAGCGCCTTGACCTTGTCCTCGAAGTACGGCTTGTCGAACTTCTCGTACCGAGCGGTGACGTTGTCGGGAAGAAGCAGGCCGATCGACTTGCTGTCCGAGCTGCTGCCGCCGTCCGAGTCGTCGTCCCCGGCCTTGCCACAAGCGGCGGCCGAGACGGCGAGGGCCGAGACCACAACAGCAACGGCGGCGCGACGCATACGCGTATTCACTTCAGAAACCTCCCTGACGAGGCCGCGACATTGCGACCGAGGTGGCTGGAAGTCAACTCGGCCACACGTGCGACGTCAAGAAGTAAATACTTAACGAGATGGCAACGGCGTCCTGCGTTCTCTAAGTGAAGGCAGGAGTGGCCGCGTGCAGTGTGCCATCCAAAAGGGTCGAATCACCCATCTCGCTCAGCGCGAGAGCGAGTGCTCCGAGCACCTCCGCACGACCTCCAAGAGCCCCTGGAAGCACCGACAGTTGGCGTGCCGCACTGGGGATCGCATAGCGGCCGACAGACTCCCTGATCGGACCGAGCACCAGCTCACCGGCCTCGGCGAGATCACCACCCAGGACCACCCGGCTCGGGTTCAACAGATTGCAGAGATTGGCGACTCCACTGCCGATGTGTCGGCCGACGTCGGCGATCACCCGACGACAGCCCGGATCTCCGTCCCGTGCCAGTCGTACGACACCTTCCATCGTCAGGTCGGTCCCGTGGCTGGACTGGAGCAGCGGCAGCACATAGCGCGCGGCCGCGAAGGTCTCCAGGCAGCCCCGGTTTCCGCAACGGCAGACGGGGCCGGACTCGTCAAGTGTAATATGCCCGATTTCTCCCGCAGTGCCACCGGGCCCGCGGTAGATCGTCCCGTTGATCACCAGGCCGGCACCGACACCGCTGGCGACCTTGATGTACGCCAGGTCGCGCACCCCCCGCCCGCTGCCCCACACCAGCTCGCCGAGAGCGCCGAGATTGGCGTCGTTGTCCACGTGCACGGGCACGCCCAACCGGCCTTTGAGCTCCTCGGCGGGCTTGGTGCCGATCCAGCCCGGCAGGATGGCGGAGGAGCCGAGGGTGCCGGACTCCAGGTCGATCGGGCCGGGTACGCCGAGGCCCACACCGGCGATCTTCGACCGGTCGACGCCCGTTACTGCGATCAGGCGACTGACCAGCTGTTCCGCCCGGTCGAAGCCCTGCGTCGAGGAGGCGTCCACATCGAGCGGCTCGGCCTCCTCGGCCAGCACCTGGTGGGCGAGGTTTCCGACCGCGACGCGCAAATGCGTGTGCCCGAAGTCGACGCCGATGACGATCCCGGCGTCCCCGCTCAGCGAGACGCTGCGGGCCCGGCGGCCGCCCGCCGAGGTGGGCGTGACCTCGACGGTTCCGCCCTCCTTGAGTTCGCGCACGATGTTGGAGACGGTCGCCGCGGACAGGCCCGTCGCCCGCGCGATCTCCGCCTGCGTGAGCGACCCGGCCAGCCGCACGGCCCGTACGACCCGCTCCAGGTTGGCTCGGTGCAGCGACGACTGCGACCCCGGAGTCTCCACGACGACCTCCTGCGCGCGGGACCGCTTCAATGAGGCCCCGTCTATGTCCAACTAGTGAACTCTAAGCTGAGCCGTTCGGGTTGCCTCCCGTCAAGAGGTTGAACCGCATCCGCGTTCATGTACACAAACACGGCCACCGCTTCCGGAAGATCCGGAAGCGGTGGCCGTACGGGTGAGGGCGCCCTTACTTCAGCGCCCCCGCGGTCAGTCCCTGCACCACCTGACGCTGGAAGATGATGTACGCCGCGAGCACCGGCAGCATCGCCATCACCAGGCCCGCGAACAGTCCCGACCAGTCGCCCTTGTACCCCTGGCTGACCGCCAGCTGCACCAGGCCCTGGGTGAGGACGCGCTTGTCCGGATCGGTGTTCAGCACCGTGGGCAGCATGTACTGGTTCCACTGCCCGAGGAAGTTGAAGATCCCCACGCTGATCAGGCCGGGCTTGGCCATGGGCAGCATGATCTGGAAGAACGTCCGGGAGTGCGAGGCCCCGTCCACGAAGGCCGCCTCCGCCACCGAACTCGGCAACGTGCGGAAGAACGCGGTCAGGAAGAACACCGTGAACGGGAGCGAGTAGGCGATGTAGACCAGGATCAGGCCGTGGATCGTGTTCAGCAGGCCCATGTTGTTCACGACGTAGAACAGCGGGACCAGTGCGAGCATGACCGGGAAACTCATGCCGCCGATGAACAAGTAGTAGATGAACCGGTTGCCCGGGAAGTCGAAGCGGGCCAGGACATAGGCCGCCATCGATCCGAGCACCAGCGTGCCGATGAGCGAACCCCCCACCACCAGAATGGTGTTGAGGAAGTAGTCGCTCATGTTGGCCTCGGTCCAGGCCCGCGACCAGTTGTCGAAGTGCAGTGTGTCCGGCAGCGACCAGGGCGAGCCGAAGATGGAGCTGTCGTCCTTGAAGGACGTCATCACCGCCCACAGCAACGGCATCACGACCAGGATCGCCCAGATGACCAGGATCCCGTGCGAGAAGACGTTGAGGGTGGTGCCCTCCTTCTTCTCCTTTCGGGGCGGGCCGGCCGCGGAGTCGACCTTGGCGACGGGGACACCGGGCTCGGCCGGAACGGGGGCGGGGGTCTCGGTCTTCATCTGATCAGTACTCCAGCCGCTCGCGCCGGCCCAGCCGCATCACGAGGGCGGCGAAGGCCAGCGTGACGACGAGAAGGGCGACGCCGATGGTGGTGGCATAGGCGGCCTGCCCGTCGCGGAACGCCTTCTGGTACACGTACAGGACCATGACGGTGGTCGAGTAGTCGGGACCGCCGGGACCGGTCGTCATGATCTGTACGACCGCGAACGACTCGGCGCCCAGGGCGAGGATGCCCATGTAGACCCAGCCGGACTGCACGGTGTCCCACAGCAGCGGCAGGGTGATCCGGAAGAACGTGGTGGCGCGGCCCGCCCCGTCGAGCAGGGCGGCCTCGTACAGGTCCGCCGGGATGGAGGCCATCCCGGCGGAGAACAGGACCACGAAGAAGCCGACCGTGGACCACACCAGCACGGCCATCACGCACCACAGGGCCAGGCTCGGGTCGCCCAGCCACAGGGGCTGGACGCTGTCGAGCCCGATCCCGCGCAGCAGCGAGTTGATGGCGCCGCTGTCCGGGTTGTACGCGAAGGCGAACAGCAGGGCGACGATCGCGATCGAGAGCACCTGCGGGAAGAAGTAGACGATCTTGTAGAAGGAAGAGCCCCGGACGCCGGAAATGACCGGTCCGCCCTTCCTTCTCCGGCCACCGACATTGATCATGAAGGCGAAGAACAACGCCAGACTGATCGTCACCAGCGGCAGCACGAGCGCGAACATCAAGCTGTGCTGCAAGGACTTCCAGAAGATCTCGTCGTCCAGCATCCTCCGGTAATTGTCCAGGCCGACCATCTTGAATTCGGGGCTCAGGCCGGTCCAGTCCGTGAACGAGTAGTAAATGGACTGGATGAACGGCCAGATCACGAATAGCGCGTACAGTCCGAGGGGCAGCGCCAAAAACCCCACGATGAACCGGTACTTGCCGTGCTGCATCGCTTCTCCGGTCCGTTTACTGGTGCTTGTAGTGCTTGATCGACGTGTCCTTGGCGGTCTCGTCGGCGTAGGCCTGGATCTTCTTCATCGCCTCGGCCGGAGTAAGACGGCCGGCCATCATCTCGCCGAGTCCGGACACCCCGATCTTCTCCTTCTGCAACTGCACGTACCAGTCCTGCATACGCGGGTTCACCACGTTGTCGCCGGCCTTCTCCAGCGCCGCGACACCGGACTTGAGGCCCGGGGTGAGGGTGATGCCCTCGGTGCCGCCGTTGTACGCGGTCAGCGACTTGACCTTGCTGGTGAAGTTCTTCGAGGACGCCTCGCTGAGCATGATGCGCAGCTGCTCCATACCGCCGGCGCCGTTCTTCGCCTTGGCCGGGACGATGAAGGGTTCACCGCCGGAGGCCCAGATGGTGCCGAAGGGCATCTTGTCGGAGGAGTCGATGCCGGTGGGCGCGGAGACGGCGAGGTTGAAGTCGGCCGGGATGACGTTCGCCGACTCGTTCTCCACCCAGGAGCCGTTCGGGATGAACAGCGCCTTGCCCTTGGCCCACGCGGTCTGCGACTGGATGTGGTCCAGACCAGGGGTGCCCTTGAGGATGTAGCCCTTCTTGTAGAGCTCGTAGTAGGCCTCGAAGCACGCCTTGACCGCGGGGTGCTTCCAGGCGTTCGGCTCCAGGTTGTCGATGGCGTCGAGGACTTCGACGCCCCCGACCTTGCCGATCATCGGGTACAGCGAGAAGGGCAGGTAGTACGGGTACTTGCCCGCGTACGTCCAGCCCGCCATGCCCTTCTTCTTGGCCTTCTCGCAGACCGCGAGCATCTCGTCCCAGGTCTCGGGATACGTGGCGTCGAGCGAGTCCAGGGCCTTCTGCGAGTACCAGACGCCGTACACCGTGTAGGCGTAGTACATGATCCAGACCGGGTCGCCCTCCAACTGGCCCATCTCCACGATGCCAGGGCGCAGCGTGTCGCGGACCTTCTTGTTCGGGTCGTCGTAGGACGGGGCGTCGAGGAGCGCGGTGAGGTCGGTGAGCTGGTTCTTGCCGGCCAGGACGCCCATGTCCATCTGCTCGGCGCCGGAGTTGTCGATGAGGTCCGGCGGGGTGCCCTGGTTGAACCGGGGCTGGAGGGTGGACTGGATCTTCTGGGTGGCGGAGAACTTCACCTTGGCCTTGGGGAAGTTCTTCTCGTAGATCTTCACGGCGTCCTCGGCGTACTCCTTGCCGAAGCCGCCGTCGAACAGGACGAATTCCATCCCCGCGGTGTCGTTCACACCCAGCGGGTTCTTCGCGGTCTTCTCTCCGCTCTCGGCCTTGTCCCCGTTGTCGTCGCCGCCACTGCTGGCGCACGCCGACAGGAAGCTCATCGTGGGGACGGAGATCAGGCCCAGCGCGGCGGACCGCTTGATCAGATCGCGGCGGCCGACGCCACCGGTGCCGTTGTTCTCGGCGGAAGTGGATCCCATGCTCAAGTCCTCGCCTTCTCCAGGACTCAGGCGGTGTACCGGATCCTCCCGGGCACCGCGGTCAGGTCAAGCAGGTTCGTGCGGATCATGACGTGCGGATCGTGACGTGCGGATCGTGACGTGCGGATCGTGACGTGCGGATCGTGACGTGCGGATCGTGTGAATCGTCGACAGGTATAGTCCACTTCAGGTCGCTGGAGCAAGATCGAATGCAAGGTTGGCTGCGGGTCTTTCCCGAGTTGAGACCTCCCGGAAATATGAGCGACCTGTGTGCACCTTGCCGGAAAAATCCCTGACATAGAGCCCGAATGCCACAGTCAACACCCTTGACATCACAGTTCACTTGAGCCACAACTGATCCTTGCGCAGAGCAGTTGACAACGTTGTCCACACACGCGCAGGGGAGAGTGCTCGCGTATGCAGCAGCACAGGGTTCGGCACAGACGTGGTGCGGCGGTCCGGGTGTCGGTGGCCGCCCTGATCATGACGGTGGGCTCGCAGGGCGCGGCGGTCGCCCTGCCTGAGGCACCCGCCGCGGCCGACCGGTCCTTCGCCTCGTCCTTCGAGACGGGCGACCCGGCACCCGACTGGCTCAACACCGTCGACACCGCCCCCGACGGCGGCAAACGGGCCTCAGGCGTCGACGGCGGCTACAGCACCGGCATCCCCGGCAACGTCACCGACCACGTCACGGACGTCCGGGCGAGCGCCGAGAACACCGGCGGCGGCGAGGTGAAGGAGAACCTCGTGGACGGCGAGCCGGGCACCAAATGGCTGGCCTTCGAGCCGACCGGCTGGGCCGAGTTCGACCTGGACAAGCCGGTGAAGGTGGTGACGTACGCACTCACTTCCGCGAACGACTTCGCCGAGCGCGACCCGAAGGACTGGACGCTCCAGGGCTCCGCGGACGGCACGGAGTGGAAGTCCCTCGACACCCGCTCCGGCGAGTCGTTCGAAGAGCGGTTCCTGACGAAGACGTACGACCTCGCGGAGCCGGTCGCCGAGTACCGGCACTTCCGGCTCGACGTCACGAAGAACAACGGCGCCTCCGGAGTGTTACAGCTCGCCGACGTCCAGTTCTCCACCGGCGGCAGCGACGGTCCGGTCCCGCAGGACATGCTCTCGCTGGTCGACCGCGGCCCGAGCGGCTCGCCGACCGCGAAGGCGGGCGCGGGCTTCACCGGCAAGCGGGCACTGCGGTACGCCGGCAGGCACACGGCCGACGGACGGGCGTACTCGTACAACAAGGTCTTCGACGTGGACGTGGCGGTTCGCCGGGACACGGCGCTGTCGTACCGGGTCTTCCCGTCGATGGCGGACGGCGACCGGGACTACGACGCCACGAACGTCTCCGTGGACCTGGTCTTCACCGACGGCACCCAGCTGAGCGGGCTGGGAGCCACCGACCAGCACGGGTTCGGGCTGTCGCCGCGGGCGCAGGGGGCCGCCAAGGTGCTCTACGTCAACCACTGGAACAACGTGGTCTCGCGGATCGGGTCGGTCGCGGCTGGGAAGAGGGTCGACCGGATCCTGGTGGCGTACGACTCCCCCGCGGGCCCGGCGAGGTTCCGGGGCTGGCTCGACGACGTGAGGATCGAGCCGGTCACCCCGGAGAAGCCGAAGGCCCATCTGTCCGACTACGCGCTCACCACCCGCGGCACCAACTCCAGCGGAGGTTTCTCGCGCGGCAACAACTTCCCGGCGACGGCCGTCCCGCACGGCTTCAACTTCTGGACGCCGGTGACCAACGCCTCCTCGCTGAGCTGGCTGTACGACTACGCGCGAGCGAACAACGCGGACAACCTGCCGACCGTCCAGGCGTTCAGCGCGAGCCATGAGCCCAGCCCCTGGATGGGCGACCGGCAGACCTTCCAGGTGATGCCGTCCGCCGCGCCCGGCACCCCGGACACCGGCCGTGAGGCCCGCGAGCTGGCCTTCCGGCACGAGAACGAGACCGCGCGGCCGTACTACTACGGCGTGCGCTTCGAGAACGGCCTGAAGGCGGAGATGGCGCCGACGGACCACGCGGCGGCGCTCCGCTTCACCTACCCCGGCGACGACGCGAGCGTGCTCTTCGACAACGTGACCGACCAGGCGGGGCTGACCCTGGACAAGGCCGCGGGGGTCGTCACCGGGTACTCGGACGTGAAGTCGGGACTGTCGACGGGCGCCACCCGGCTGTTCGTGTACGGCGTGTTCGACAAGCCGGTGACCGAAGGCACCTCCAACGGGGTCAAGGGCCATCTGCGCTTCGACGCCGGCGACGACCGCACGGTCACGCTCCGTCTGGCCACCTCGCTGATCAGCCTGGATCAGGCGAAGGACAACCTGCGCCAGGAGATCCCGGACGGCACCTCCTTCGACGCGGTCAAGTCGCGCGCCCAGAAAAAGTGGGACCGGATCCTCGGCAAGGTCGAGGTCGAGGGCGCGACGCCGGACCAGCTGACCACGCTGTACTCCAGCCTGTACCGGCTGTACCTGTACCCCAACTCGGGCTTCGAGAAGGTCGGTTCGAAGTACCAGTACGCCTCTCCCTTCTCGCCGATGCCGGGCCCCGACACGCCGACGCACACCGGCGCGAAGATCGTGGACGGCAAGGTGTACGTCAACAACGGTTTCTGGGACACCTACCGGACGACCTGGCCCGCATACTCACTGCTGACGCCCGATCAGACGGGCGAGATGGTCGACGGGTTCGTGCAGCAGTACAAGGACGGCGGCTGGACCTCGCGCTGGTCCTCGCCCGGGTACGCGGACCTGATGACCGGCACCTCCTCGGACGTGGCCTTCGCGGACGCGTACGTCAAGGGCGTCGACTTCGACGCGAAGGCGGCGTACGACGCGGCCCTGAAGAACGCCACGGTCGTGCCCCCGTCGCCCGGCGTGGGCCGCAAGGGCATGGCGACCTCGCCCTTCCTCGGCTACACCAGCACCGACACCCACGAGGGCCTGTCGTGGGCGCTGGAGGGCTACCTCAACGACTACGGCATCGCGCGGATGGGCCAGGCGCTGTACCGGAAGACCGGCGAGAAGCGGTACCAGGAGGAGTCGGAGTACTTCCTCGACCGGGCCCAGGACTACGTGAACCTGTTCGACTCCAAGGCCGGCTTCTTCCAGGGCCGGGACCCGAAGGGCGACTGGCGGGTCGAGTCGTCCGCGTACGACCCGCGGGTGTGGGGCTACGACTACACCGAGACGAACGGCTGGGGGTACGCCTTCACCGCACCCCAGGACTCGCGCGGACTCGCCAACCTGTACGGCGGACGCTCCGGGCTCGCGGAGAAGCTCGACACGTACTTCGCGACACCGGAGACCGCCTCGCCCGAGTTCGTCGGCTCGTACAGGGGCGTCATCCACGAGATGACCGAGGCCCGTGACGTCCGGATGGGCATGTACGGGCACTCCAACCAGGTCGCCCACCACGTCAACTACATGTACGACGCGGCCGGACAGCCCTGGAAGGCCCAGCGGAACGTGCGCGAGGTGCTGTCACGGCTGTACACCGGCAGCGAGATCGGACAGGGCTATCACGGCGACGAGGACAACGGCGAGCAGTCCGCCTGGTTCCTGTTCTCGGCGCTCGGCTTCTACCCGTTGGTCATGGGCAGCGGTGAATACGCCGTCGGGTCACCGTTGTTCACGAAGGCGACCGTTCATCTGGAGAACGGCGAGGATCTGGTGGTGCGGGCGCCGAAGAACAGCGCGCGGAATGTGTACGTGCAGGGGCTGAGGGTCAACGGCCGTTCCTGGTCGTCGACTTCCCTGCCCCACACGCTGCTCGCCCGCGGTGGCGTTCTGGACTTCGACATGGGTCCGCGGCCCTCTTCGTGGGGTACGGGCAAGAACGCGACCCCCGTGTCGATCACCAAGGACGACAAGGTGCCGGCCCCGCGTGCGGACGTGCTGAAGGGCGAGGGTGCCCTGTTCGACGACACGTCGGCGACCGAAGCCCCGGTGTCCACGGTCGAGTTGCCGATCGCCGGGGATGCGAGGGCGGTGCAGTACACGCTGACGTCGTCGTCGGACCGCACGAAGGCACCGACCGGGTGGATGCTCCAGGGCTCGGCCGACGGAACCAGGTGGAAGACCCTCGACGAACGCTCCGGGGAGTCCTTCACGTGGGACAGACAGACACGTGCGTTCTCGGTGAAAGCCCCGGGTAACTACGAGAAGTACCGTCTGGTCGTCGACGGCGAGGCGGTGGTGTCCGAGGTCGAACTGCTCGCCTGAGCAGCCGAGTTGGGGGTCCTCATGCCGCTTCCCGTGCCCGTACCGCCCGAGGGTGTCGACCCGGCCTGGCTGCCACCGGACGCCTTCCGGGCGGTCGGGACCCGGCGGACGCTGATCCGAGGATCCGGGCTGCTGGTGGACTCGGCGCACGCGGAAGTGGCGGAGGCCTGCGCCCGGTTCGGTGGTCGTGTCGTACGCGACGCCGGGCCGGGCGCTCCTTCGTACGACCTGGTGCTGGAGCTGACGGGCACCGACGGCACCGAGGCGTTCACGTACGTGCGCGAGGGCGGCCGTACGACCGTCACCGCGTCGGGACAGGCCGGGCTCCTGTACGGGTTGTTCCATGTCGTACGGCTCGGCGAGGACGCCTTCACGGGTGAGTGCCCACAGGAGGAACACCGTCCGGCACTGGCGCTGCGGATGCTGGACCACTGGGACAACGTGTCGGTGCACCCGGTCATGGGGCAGGTGGAGCGCGGGTACGCCGGCGGGTCGCTGTTCTGGCAGGACGGGCGGGCGCGCGGCGACCTGGAGCGGGTGCGGGCGTACGGCCGGCTGCTGGCGGCCTGTGGAATCAACGCCGTGGCGGTGAACAACGTCAACGTGCACGACACCGAGGCACACCTGCTCACGGACCGGATCGGTGAAGTCGCCGAGATCGCGGGTGCGTTGAGGCCGTACGGCATCAGGACGCATCTGTCGGTGAGCTTCGCCGCGCCGATGGTGCTCGGCGGGCTGCCGACGGCCGATCCGCTGGACGCCTCGGTACGGGCGTGGTGGGCCGGGGCGACGGCGCGGGTGTACGAGGAGATCGAGGACTTCGGCGGGTACGTGGTGAAGGCCGACTCCGAGGGCCAGCCCGGCCCGTTCGCGTACGGCCGCAGCCACGCCGACGGGGCGAACCTGCTCGCCGCCGCGCTCGAACCGTACGGCGGCACCGTGCACTGGCGGGCCTTCGTCTACGACCACCGCCAGGACTGGCGGGACCGGACGACGGACCGGGCGCGGGCCGCGTACGACCACTTCACTCCGCTGGACGGGGAGTTCGCGTCGAACGCCGTGCTCCAGGTCAAGCACGGGCCGATGGACTTCCAGGTACGGGAGCCGGTGTCCCCGCTGATCGGCGCGATGCCGCGGACCCGGCTCGCGGTGGAGGTGCAGGCCACGCAGGAGTACACCGGGCAGCAGCGGCATGTGTGCTGGCTGGGGCCCATGTGGAGTGAGGTGCTGCGGTCCCGGGTGGACGGCGAGACGGAGGTCGGCTCGCTGGCGCGGGGTGGGCTGGTGGCGGTGTCCAACGCGGGCGACGACCCCTTCTGGACCGGGCATCCGCTCGCCCAGGCGAACCTCTACACCTTCGGGCGGCTGGCCTGGCGGCCGGACGCTGATCCGGACGGCGTTCTCGACGAGTGGATCCGGCTCACCTTCGGGACGGGTCCTGCGGCGGGACTGCGCGCGGTGCTGGCAGGCTCCTGGCGCACGTACGAGAAGTACACCGCGCCGCTCGGCGTGGGCTTCATGGTCCAGCCTGGGCACCACTACGGGCCGAGCGTCGACGGCTACGAGTACAGCCCCTGGGGGACCTACCACTTCGCCGACCGGAACGGCGTCGGCGTCGACCGGAGCGCGGCGACGGGCACGGGGTTCGCGGCGCAGTACGCCAAGCCCTGGTGCGAGGTGTACGAGTCGCCCGACACCTGCCCCGACGAACTGCTGCTGTTCTTCCACCACGTGTCGTACGACCACGTACTGCACAGCGGGAAGACGGTGATCCAGCACATCTACGACACGCACTTCGAGGGCGTCGAGGAGGTGGAGGAGGCCCGGGAGGTGTGGGTTTCGCTGGCGGGCGTGATCGATCCGGCGCGCCACGCGCGGGGGGTGGAGCGTTACGAGGAGCAGCTCCGCAGTGCCCGCGAGTGGCGCGATCAGATCAACAGCTACTTCTTCCGGAAGTCGGGTGTGCCGGACGCGCAGGGGCGCCGCATCTGTTGATCTGCTCTGTTGATCTGCTCTGTTGATCTGCTCTATTGCATGCGCAGGATCGCTGTGCCGAGTGGGTCGAGGGTAAGTGGTTCCCCCTGTTCGACCCGCTTGCCGGTCAGCAGGTCGGTGGCGGTGGCGTGGGCGGTCAGGTGGGCGGGGTCGGTGGTGTGGTTGAGGAGGAAGAGGAGGCCGGTTCCGTCCGGGGCGACGCGGGTCGCGGACTCCAGGCCCGGCTGGTCGGCGTACGGGCCGAGCAGGTGGTGGCGGGCGAGAATGCGGCGTACGACGTGGTCCACGCCCGGCTGGTCGAGGGCGGTGGCGACGTACCAGCCCTCGCCCTCGCCCTCGCCTTCGCCGAACCGGTTCCGGGTCACGGCCGGGGTACCCGCGTAGAAGTCGGTGCCGTAGGTGGCGACCGGCTCGGCGCCGCGTGGCTGCACGATCTCGAAGACGAGACGGGCCTCCGCCCCCAGCTCGGGGACGGTCTGGACGAACTCCGGCGCGCGGGAGTCCCATTCGTCGATCCGGATGCCCATGAGGGGGGCGAGCGGGCCGGGGACGTCGGTGAGGAACGCGCGGTCGTGTTCGTCGACGCGGCCGGAGAGGAAGGTGGTCAGGACAGTGCCACCTCGTGCGGCCACCGCCTCCAGGCGAGCCGCCAGGTCGCCCTTGATCATGTGCAGGGCGGGGGCGAGGACCACGTCGTACGGGGTGAGGTCGGCGGTCTGGGGGATCACGTCCACGTCGGCGCCGGCCTCGCGGGCGGCACGGTAATAGGCGTGGACGGTGTCCTGGTAGCGGACGAGGCGGGAGGGGCCGTCGGAGATCTCCAGGGCCCACCAGCTGTCCCAGTCGAAGACCAGGGCGGTGCGGGCGGGGGTGCGGGCGCCGAGGCTCGCGTCTCCTAGCAGCTCCAACTCCCTTCCCAGGTCGGCTACTTCGCGGAAGACGCGGGTGTCGTCGCGGCTGGCGTGGCCGATGACCGCCCCGTGGTACTTCTCGCAGGCGCCGCGGGAGGCGCGCATCTGGAAGTACAGGGCCGCGTCGGCGCCGTGGGCGACGGCCTGGAAGGTGGCGAGGCGGAGTTCGCCGGGGCGCCTGAGGGGGTTGACGTCGCGGCAGGCGGTGGTGGACGGGGTCTGTTCCATCAGCCAGAAGGGGGCGCCGCCCTTGAGGCCGCGCATCAGGTCGTGGGCGAGGGCGGGCCAGGTGGGCGGTGCGTCGAGGGGCGGGTAGCTGTCCCAGGAGGCGAAGTCGAGGTGGGGCGCCCAGCGGTGGTAGTCGAGGGGGCGGTACATGCCCATGAAGTTGGTGGTGACGGGGGTGTCCGGGTCGTGGGCGCGGATCGCGTCCTTCTCGGCGAGGAAGCAGCCGAGGAGGGCGTCGGTGGTGAAGCGGAAGTAGTCGAGGGTGGTGCCCTGGAAGGCGGTGTGGTCGGGGCCGCGCCAGTGTTCGGTGAGGGCGTTCGGGGGCTCGATCTCGGCCCAGGTGGTGCACCAGGCGTGTACTTCTCGCGGAGCCAGTCCCTGAAGGCCTCGGCGCACAGCTCGCAGTAACAGGCGCCGCCGTACTCGTTGTTGATGTGCCAGGAGAGCAACGCCGGATGCCGGGCGTATCGTTCGGCGAGGCGGGCGGCCATCGCCGTGGCCTGGCGGCGGTACGCCGGTGAGCTGGGGCAGAAGTTGTGGCGCTGTCCGTAGCGGTGCCGGCGGCCCTCGAAGTCGGTGCGGTTGACCTCGGGGTACTTCTTCGCGAGCCAGGGCGGGAGGGCGGCGGTGCCGGTGGCGAGGCAGACTCGGCGGCCCTCGGCGGCGGCACGGTCGAGGATGCGGTCGAGGACCGTGAAGTCGTGGGTGTCCTCAGCGGGCTGGGTGAGCGACCAGGAGAAGACGCCGACGGTGAGGGTGTCGATGCGGGCCGTCTCGAAAAGGCGGTGGTCCTCGTCCCAGACCTCCTCCGGCCACTGCTCGGGGTTGTAGTCACCGCCGTACGGGATCTTGGGAGTGCCGGGCACGGTCATGCGGTGAAGTCCTCCTGGGTCTCGGCGATCACCGGGCGGCCGCTGTGGAGCAGGGACAGCAGCAGCGGGGCGGCCAGCAGGGCGGGCAGGGCCTCGGTCAGCAGGGCGGTCAGTCCGGCGGCCAGGACGAGCAGCGAGGCGGCGCCGAGGGTGGCGCGGCCGTGCCGGAACAGGAAGTACGCGGCGAGGCGGGCCGTGTCGCGGGTACGGAAGGCGAAGAGCGAGGTGAGCACCAGGGCGTGCGCGCCCCAGAGGAGGGAGCCGGCGCCGACGGCCGCGAGCAGCACCGCCCACCAGCCGGGCAGGCCGGTGGCGGAGAAGTGGGTGAGGGTGAAGGCGAGGACGGTCAGCCAGGCGAGCAGCGGCGTCCACAGCTTCAGGGCCGGGAGGGCGTTGAGCCGCCAGCCCCGCCAGTAGGTGCGGGCCGGGTGGAGGTCGGTGAGGTCCCGGTCGCGGTGGTGGAGGGCGTACAGGGCGGCGGACAGGGCCGGGCCGAGGGGCAGGAGGCACAGGGCGGCCAGGGGGAGGTTGGCGGCGTCGGGGCCCACCAGCAGCAGTCCGGCCAGGCCCGGCGCGGCGGCGGCGAGCAGCAGCGCTTCGACGGTGACGAGGGTGTGGATCAGGGCGGCGGCCCGGGAGAGGACGCCCTCCCCGAAGGTGACGGACGTGCTGGTGCTCACTGCGGCTCCTTCCCCAGAGGCCGCCGCTCGTCCGTCCACGGCGGTGCCTCGTCCTCGACGGGGGTCACCTCGACGAGGGTGACCTCATGGCGGCTCGGTGTCAGGTCCAGGTCCACCCGGCCGTCCTGGGCCGGCAGCCTCAGGTGCGGGCGGGCGGGCTCGGCGGCTTCGTGCAGTACGTCGATCTGGTGCGGGCGGGGCGAACGCGGGCCGGCCATGCGCTGCCAGGCCGTACGGGCGTTACCGTGCTCCTCGTCCACGAGCGAGCGTCGTACGAAGGCCTCCCGTGCGGCGACGGGGACGGACCGGCGCGGTGCGTGCCGCTCGGACCCGGGCGTCTCGCCGCTCGCGTCGACCGGCGCCCGGGCGAGGACGGTCACCCGGCCGTCGCCGTGCCGCGTGACCAGGGCAAGATCGAGGCGGCCGGTGCCGACGCGGAACCGCCAGGCGCCGGAGAGCCGGCCGCTCGACCCGGCGGGCACACGGCTCACCCGTTCTCCTTCTTGAAGCGGTCCTGCGCCTTGTTGTGCAGGTCGACCAGCCGGTCCATGTTCTTCGCCTTCAACTCGGCGACATAGGCGTCCCATTCGGACAGCGGGCGCTTGCCGAGGGCGAACTTCAGGGTGTTCTGGGTGACGTGGTCCCGGAGCGGGGTGTCCCAGAGCGTCGCCTGCTCCTGCTCGAAGGACTGGAGCGGGTGCGCCGGGGCGATGGGCAGCTCTCTGCGCTCCGCCATGGCGGCCTGGAACTTCTTCTCGTCCGGGCTGAAGGAGGAGGAGACCAGTGCCCAACTGCCGCCGTAGGTGAAGACGCCGTTGAAGAAGCCGTAGTCCTTCTGCAGGTCCTTCGGGGCGTCCGGGTCGGAGCCCATGAGGCTGATGCCCGACTCCAGCTTCGGGGTGCCGCCGGACTCGGTGTACGTGACGCCCTGGACACCCCACTTGCAGAACTTCTGGCCCTCGTCCGAGTACCAGAGCCAGTCCACGAACTGCATCATCGCGACGAAGCTGTCACTCTTGAGCGCCTTGCTGGAGATCATGACGCCGTTCTCGAGGCGACTGCCGCCGATGAGGACCGGCCCCGCCGGTCCGAGCGGCACCGGGATCATCTCGATCTTCGCGCCCTCGACCTGCTTCTCCAGGTTGTAGCGGTAGTTCTGCACCAGCTCCTGCGGGTTGGCGCTGATCGCGAAGGACTTCTCGCCGAGCAGCTTCTGCACCGCGGCGTCGTCGGTCTGGGTGAAGCTCTCCGGGTCCATCAGCTTCTCGGCGACCAGTTTTCTCAGGAACTCGACCGTCCGGCGGTAGCCGTCCTGCGCGCCGGTGAAGACGAACTTCTGCGCTGTGGAGTCATAGCTGATGTTGTCGTACGTCCAGCCCGCCCTGACCCCGTGCGCCTGCCCGAGGTAGCTGAGGAGGGCGGCCACGGGGTACGGGGTGTTGATGCTCCAGCGGTCGGAGAAGGGGTAGCGGTCCGGGTACTCCGCCCTGATCGCCTTGAAGACCTCGTACACCTCGTCCCAGGTGGTGGGCAGGCTCAGGCCGAGCCTGTCGAGGACGTCCGTGCGGAAGGACAGCGAGTAGCCGGACTTGGCCTTCTCGTGCAGACCGGGCAACAGGTAGTACTTGCCGTCGGACTGCCGGATGGAGTCGAGCTCGGGCTCAAGACGCCACTTCTTCACCTTCGCCCGGTAGTTGGGCATCAGGTGCACGTAGTCGCTGACCGGCAGGATCGCGCCGGAGGACACGAAGGCGACCTCCGCCGGGTGGTACGTCTTGGGGATGAGGAACGGGGCGTCGCCCGCGCCGATCAGGACGCTGCGCTTCTTCTCGTAGTCCACGAGCGGGACGTCGACCGGCTTCAGGGTGACACCGGTGCGCTTGGTGAGCTCCTTCCAGAACAGCCAGCTGTCCTTCGTCGGATAGACCGGGTTGTTGTTGTGCAGGACCGAGAAGGACAGCGCCTTGGCGGCCTTGAACTGCTGGCCGGCGCGGTACTCCTTCATCGCCCCGTTCTGCTTCTTCGCCAGGTCCTTGGAGTCCCCGCCGTCGTCCCCGCTGCCGCAGCCGGTGAGGGTGGCGAGGCCGATGAATCCTGCGGCGGCCAGAATCTGACGCCGGGACAACTCTCCTGCGTTCGTCACGGATACTCCTTTGTTCCGTAAGTGAATTGAGGTGCCGTCAGCCCTTGACCGCGCCGAGCATCACGCCCGAGACGAAGTACCGCTGGACGAACGGGTACACGCAGAGGATCGGCAGCGCGGTGAGCACGATCGTGACCGACTGGATGTTCGCCCCGACCTGGCTGAGCTGCTCGGTGGCGGCACCGGCGTTGCCGCCGCCGGTGGCGCCCGAGATGAGGTTGCGCAGATAGACGGTGGCCGGCATCAGCTCGGTGCTGTCCATGTACAGGAACGCCGCGAACCAGGAGTTCCAGAAGGCCACCGAGTAGAACAGGATCATCGTCGCGACGACCGCCTTGGACAGCGGCAGCACGATCCGCAGGAGGATGCCGTACGTGCTGAGGCCGTCGATCTGCGCGGCCTCCTCCAGATCGGTCGGCAGGCTCTCGAAGAAGGCCTTCATCACCAGGAGGTTGAAGACGCTGATCGCGTTCGGGATCGCCAGCGCCCAGATGGTGTTCTTCATGCCGAGGCTGCTGATCAGCACGTAGTTGGGGATCAGACCGCCGGTGAAGAACATGGTGAACACGGCGATGCCGACGAGCAGTCCGCGCCCGCGCAGCTGCTTCTTCGACAGGACGTAGGCGTAACAGGTCGTCAGGACCATGGCGATGACGGTGGACACGACCGTGTAGAGCACGGTGTTGCCGTAGTTCCGCCAGAACATCGAGTCCTGGAACACGATCTTGTATGTGGTCAGGTTGAAGCCCTTGGGCCACAACGCCACCTCGCCGGCCCGGATCTGCCGTTCTCCGCTGAAGGACCGCGCGACGATGTTCACGAACGGGTACAGGGTCACGATCACGACGAGGGTGAGGATCACCCCGTTGACGCCCTGGAAGACGCGGTATCCACGCGTGGGCCGGTTGACGCTCACCACAGGCTCGTCCCCACCGTGCGGCGCGAGAGCTGGTTGGCGGAGAAGATCAGCACCAGGCCGATGACCGCCTCGAACAGGCCGATGGCGGCGGCGTAGCTGAAGCTGTTGGACTCGACACCGGTCCGGTAGACGTACGTGGAGATCACGTCGGCCTTCGGATACGTCAGCGGGTTGTACAGCAGCAGAACCTTCTCGAAGCCGACCGCCATGAACGTGCCGATGTTGAGGATCAGCAGCGTGATCATCGTGGGCCGGATGCCGGGCAGGGTGACGTGCCAGATCTGCTGCCAGCGGTTGGCACCGTCGATGCGCGCGGCCTCGTACAGGTCCTCGTGGACCGTGGTGAGCGCGGCGAGGTAGAGGATCGTGCCCCAGCCGGCGGTCTGCCAGATCTCGGAGCCGACGTAGATCGTGCGGAACCACTCCGGTTCCTGGATGAACCGGATCGGCTCGTGCCCGAACCAGCCGAGCGCGTGGTTGACCGGGCCGTCCGTGGCGAGCATCTGCATCGTGATGCCCGCGACGATCACGATCGACAGGAAGTGCGGAAGGTACGACACCGACTGCACGAACCGCTTCAGCGAGCGTCTGCGCACCTCGTTGAGGAGCAGCGCCAGCACGATCGGGATCGGGAAGCAGAAGACCAGTGTGAGTCCGCCGAGCCACAGGGTGTTGCGGAACACCTGCCAGAAGGTGGGGTCGGTGAGGAACATGCGCACATAGCGCAGCCCCACCCACTGCTCGCCGAAGATCGAGCCGCCCGGCTCGAAGCGCCGGAAGGCGATGACGTTGCCGATCATCGGCAGATAGCGGAAGACCAGGAAGAACAGCAGCGGCAGCACCGCCAGCGAGTACAGCTGCCAGTCCCGGCGCAGGGTCCGCCGCCATCCGGGGCGCGCGGCCTTTCGCGTACGGCGGCGGGGCGCGGCCCGGGCCGGAGGGGGGTCCTGGGTGCCCGGCGGTGGGGCCGACGTGGTGGACGTGCTCATGCTCGGGCCTCCCGTGGCATGGGACGCGGAACCGAAACTTTCGAGCTCTTACCGGTAACTTCGCGGCAACTTAGGGGCAGCAGAAAGCGCTGTCAATGGGAGCTGCAGTGGGGAAAGTTGAGCCATGAGACGACTGCGCCGCCCTGGATTCACCTCGGGACGAGGGTGGAAGAGATGAAGGGATCGGCGCGATCGCGACGGAACTTTCCGACTTGTGGCCGCAACGATCGGACCGAGCCGCCCCGTTGACGCCTGTGAGGTGCCGCCGTGCCCGCGTTCGACCTGCCCCCGAGAGAGCTCGAGCAGTACCGACCGGACCCCGAAGAGCCCGCCGACTTCGACGAGTTCTGGCTCGGCACCCTGAAGGAGGCCGGACAGAGGGACCCGGTGGCGTCGGCCCGCCCGGCGGACAGCGGTCTACGGCTGACGGAGACCTGGGACGTCACCTTCCGCGGCTTCGCCGGCGATCCGGTCCGCGCCTGGTACAGCCGACCCGCCGGGGTGCGCGAGCCGCTCCCGGCCGTCGTCGAGTACACCGGGTACGGCCGTGGACGCGGCCTCCCGCACGAGCGGCTGACCTGGGTGAACGCCGGATACGCGCACCTGCTCATGGACAACCGGGGCCAGGGCGACCAGTACGGCTGCGGCGGCGACACCCCCGACCCGCACGCGGGCGCCCCGGGCGGCCCCGGCCCCGCGGTACGCGGCCTGCTCGCGCCGCGGGACCACCACTACCGCCGCCTGATCACGGACGCGGTGCGCGCGGTCGCCGCGGTGCGGGAACTGCCCGGGACGGACAGCGGCCGCGTCGCGGTCGTCGGCAACAGCCAGGGCGGCGGCCTCGCCCTGGCCGTCGCGGGGTTGGTGCCGGACGTGGCGGCGGCCCTGGTCACGGCCCCCTTCCTGTGCGGCATCCGACGCGCCCTCGACCTCACCGACGCGGCCCCGTACGGCGAGATCACCGCGTACCTGTCCGTCCACCGGGGCGCCGAACAGGCGGCCTACCGCACCCTGTCCTACCTGGAGGGCATCTCCTTCGCCCGGCGCGCGCAGGCCCCGGCACACTTCGGCGTGGGCCTGCGCGACACGGTGTGCCCGCCGAGCGGGGCGTACGCCGCGTTCAACCGCTATGGGGAGCTGGCCGACGTGGATCCCAGCAAGGAGATCCACGCCTATCCGTACAACGGTCACGAAGGCGGCGACGCGGTGCATGTGCGACGCCAACTGGACTGGCTGGCAGGCGTGTTGAGTCCAGCGCGGGCTTGAATGAGCGGACGTGAATGAGCGGGCGGGGCACCTGAAGGGCTCAGCGCCCACCGGATGACATCGTTGTCCGTTGGAGCGGTAGAGTCATGCACAGGTCATCGGACAACGTTGTCGCCCCATGGCCTCGCACAAGCCGACCTCACCCGGCCGGACGTTCTCCCCCCACGCCCGGCCGGCTCGCGGACCCGGTGGCACACAGCCCACCGGGTCCGCCCTGAGCAGCGGTTCGAGGCGACGGACCGGCCGGCGGCGGTTCAGCCGACCCGGCAGGGAAGGGTCGTCGCCGTGTCACCGCCGGAGCCGGAGACGACGTAGCCGAACGTCGTACTCTCCCCCGGATCCAGCGAACCGTTCCAGTCGGCGTTGTGGACCATCACCGCCTGGCCGGCGTAGGTCGCGTTGCCGCTCCACAAGCTGTCGACCTTCTGGCCGCCCGGCAGCGTCCAGTCGACCATCCAGCCCAGCATCGGCACGTCGCCGGAGTTGGTGACGGTCACCTCGGACTGGTAGCCGCCGTTCCAACTGCCCGTCGTCTTACGGGTGGCCGTGCAGGTGCCCGGCACCGGGTCGGTCGGGTTGCCCGGGTCGTGAATGCCGGTGACCTCGCCGTTGCCGCCGTCGAAGACGACGTCGGAGCAGGAGTAGAAGGTCTCGGCGCTGTCCGAGCGCTGCCACACCATGTAGATGAGGTGGCGTCCCGACTTGCCGTCGGGGAGCTTGCCGTTCCAGGAGTAGTTGGCCTCGACGTTGCCCGGGCTGCCGTTGAGCGGCGGGTGGTCGACGCTGAGGAAGGGCTGGTCCTCCATGTCGTCCCAGGTGAGGGTCTGCTTCGGGTCGAAGCCGTCCTTGGTGATGTAGACGTAGAACCAACCCGGGTGCGCCGCCCAGGCGTTGTACGAGAAGTCGACGGTCGCGCCCGAGGTGAGGTGGGTGAGCGGCCAGTCGTCGCGGGCCGCGTTGAAGCCGGTGAAGTTGGTGTTGCCGCCGCTGCACAGCTCGCCGTCCGGCACGAAGCCGCGGGTGCGGCCGGCGCCGTCCGAGCGCAGTACCGAGAACCAGTTGTAGAACGGCGTGGTGCCGCTGACCTGTTGGGCGTTCTTGCAGGCCGGGTTGACCGGCTTGATCTCACCGGTGTCGGTGAGGCCGTCCTGCCAGCACAGGAAGGTACGGCTGCCGGGCTTCATCGGGGTGCCGTGCGCCTCCGCCTCGCCGCCGGCCGTGACGACCAGGCTGAGCGCCGGGATCGTCGCGAGCAGGGCCACGAGGACGAGGAAGAGGGCTCTGGCGCGGGTGGGGAGCACTAATCGGCGCGGGGATCCCGCCGAGGCTGTTTTTGTCGTGATCATGACATATCAGTCCGTTCCTTGAGGTACGGGCCGTGTGTGGGTGTGCGGGTGCGCAGCGGATACGCCTGCGCGGACGTTTGTGCGGATGCGGGGGGTGGGGGCGACCACGGGGCAGGTTCCGGTCCACCCTGTGGGAGCGCTCCCACCCACCTGTGGGGGAAGCTAGCGCCGAGTGGCCCACTTGTAAACGGCCGGCGCACAAGGGCCGCACCTCGGTGAGTGCGGCCCCCGAGGTACTCGTGCCGTCAGTAGTGGTGCGGGGGAGGTCAGGAGGTGCCGGTGCGGTCCGGGCGTACGGAGAAGGCCGTGTCGCCCGCCACGGCCACGATCGCGTCCTTCACGAGCAGCACGCTCGGGATCCTGTCCTGCGCCGACGTATCCGGGTCGTCCAGCTTGTCCGTGGTCCACCGCACGGCGCCGGTCTTCCGGTCGAGCGCGAGGCGGCGGCCGTAGCGGTTGGCGAAGGAGAACGCCTGTGCCACGGGCGTGTCGCCGAGACCGGATCGCCTAGACCGACGCCGGCCTGCTCCGGGCCGCCTGCACCCCCGCCGGCTGATCCGCTGCCGGGAGGTCGACGGTGAACTCCGTGCGCCCGGGGACACTGTGCACGTCGATGCGACCGCCGTGCGCGGACGTGATCGCCGCCGCGATGGCCAGTCCCAACCCCGCCCCTCCCGCTCGCGCGTCCGTGCGGGACCGGGAGGCGTCGGCGCGGGTGAAGGGCTGGAAGACGGTGGGGAGGAGGGCGGGCGGGATGCCGGGGCCGTCGTCGCGGACCCGGATGACGCAGCGGGCGGGCGCGGCCTCGACGGACACCACCACGGTCGTGCCAACAGGCGTGTGCATACGCACGTTGGCCACCAGGTTGGCCACCACCCGGCGGAGCCGGGCCGCGTCACCGGCGACCAGCGCGGGCGCGTCGAGGGGCAGTTCGAGTTGCCAGTCGTGGCCGCGGCCCGCGGCCCGCGCGTCCCACACCGCCTCCGCGACCAGCGCCGCCATGTCGACCTCGGCGGACTGCAACGGGCGCCCCTCGTCGAGCCGGGCCAGCAGGAGCAGGTCCTCCACCAGGCCGGTCATCCGGGCCGACTCGGCGGACACGCGACGCCAGGCCAGTACCGGCTCGATGGGACCGGTCCCCCGGTTCATCAGCTCCGCGTATCCGGCGATGGACGCGAGCGGCGTACGGAGTTCATGGCTGGCGTCGGCGAGGAAGCGGCGCATGCGTTCCTCGCTGCGGCGCACCTGCTCCTCGCTGCGCCGGCGCTCGGTGATCGAGGACTCGACCTGGTCGATCAGGCGGTTGAGCGCGGCCCCGACCTGGCCGACCTCGTTGCCAGGGGCGGTGTCGTGTTCGGGCACCCGGGTGAGAGCGGCGGGCTCGTGGTGGCTCGGGAGGGACCAAGAGGCCTGGGCGGCGGTGGCCCGCGAGACCTCGGCGGCGGTGGCCGCCATCCGGCCGAGGGGACGCAGTTGGCGCCGGACGACGACCGCGCACACACCGCCCGCTGCGACGAGGCCGGCGCCGGCCACCCCGGCCTCGACCGCGATCAGGTTGCGGATCATGTCCTGTACCTCGCCCATCGCAAGGCCGGTGAGGACGAGGCTCCCGTCGGCGTCGAAGGCGGAGACCCGGTAGGTGCCCAGGCCGGGAAGCGTCCGGGTGTGCAGGGAGCCGTCGGCCTCGATGCCGGCGAGGGGGGCGCGTTGGGGTGCCGTGAGCGCCTGCGACCCGCCGTCCTTGGTCACGACCTCGGCGGCCACGATGTCCCCGTCGTCGTCGAGCCGGGCGGCGAGCGTGCCGACCGCCTGGCCCTGTCGAGTGAGGAACCCGAGGTCCGTGCCGATGCCCGGCCCGGTCCGGACGACGCCCCGGCTGTGCTCCGCGGCGTTGGCGACCCGCTGGTCGAACTCGCCGAGCAGGTAGGCGCGCTGGACCAGGACCGTGGTGAGAGCCATGGCCAGGCAGACGCCGACGAGTACGACGCCGACGAAGACGAGGAGCCGGGTGCGCAGGGACCGCCCACGCGAGCGCGCGCTCATCTCCCGTCCTCCGGCGGCCTGACGGCGTGCGGCTCGGTGAGTCCGGGCTCGTGGTCGGCGCTCGGCGCGCCGAGGCGGCCGTATCGGGTCGGGGGAATGCCAGACATGTCTCGATCCTGTCCCGGCAGGCTGAGGGAACCCTGTGATCCGACTGAGCCGCAGCCGTGCGACGACAAGACCTGACGAAGACCTACGAAAGCGCCGGTTCCCCTGGCCGAAGGGGGCATTGGCACTCCCCGGCCACAGGATTCCCTTGAGCCGCTTTCCACGCAGCGCTCACTCTGATCACTGGCTCCCGCTCACCAGGCCGGGAGCGTTCAGCGTTCAGCGTTCAGCGTTCAGGGGAGGAAGTCCACACATGCGAAGACTCCACGCCCTCTGGGCCGTGGCAGCCGCGGGCGGTCTGCTCACGGGGGCCATCACGCCCTCAGTGGCCGATCCCGCGTCCCCGGTCACCAAGTCGGCCACCAAGCCCGGCACCACGAGCACGCAGACCGTCACCCTCATCACCGGCGACACGGTCACACTCACCACCGGCGCCGACGGCAAGTCCGCCGTCGACGTCCGACGCGGCAAGGGCCGCGAGTCCGCCACCTTTCTGTCGAGCGAGGAGAACGGCGAGGTCAGCGTCGTACCGAACGACGCGATCCCGCTGCTTCAGGCGGGCCGTCTCGACCCGGCCCTGTTCAACGTCACCCAACTCGTCAAGCAGGGGTACGCGGACTCGAAGACCGGCGCCATCCCGCTGATCGCCACCTACCGCCAGGGGAACACCACCCCCGAGGGCGCGCGCAGGACGCTGTCCCTTCCCGGCATCGACGGCGCCGCGCTCAGCGCGAAGAAGTCCACCGCCGAGAGGTTCTGGGCGGACATCGCCCCCGACGCCGAGAAGACGGCCGCCGATCCCACGGCCAAGGCGGCCGGGGAGCTCGACGGCGGCCTCGACAAGCTCTGGCTGGACGCCAAGGTCAAGGCGTCCCTCGACGTCAGCGTCCCGCAGATCGGCGCCCCCGAGGTCTGGCAGGCCGGCTACGACGGCAAGGGCGTCAAGATCGCCGTCCTGGACACGGGCGTGGACGCCGGACACCCGGACCTCGCGGGCAAGATCGCGGAATCGAAGACCTTCGTGCCCGATCAGGAGGTACAGGACGGCCACGGTCACGGCACCCATGTCGCGTCCACGATCGCCGGCTCGGGTGCCGCCTCCGACGGCAGGCGCAAGGGGGTGGCGCCGGGCGCGGAGCTGATGGTCGGCAAGGTCCTCAACAACGCGGGCTCCGGCCAGTCGTCGTGGATCATCGCCGGCATGCAGTGGGCGGCGGAATCCGGCGCGGACATCGTCTCCATGTCCCTCGGCGGCACGGCCTCCGGCCCCTCGGACCCGCTGAGCGAGACGGTGGACGAGCTGTCCGCGTCGACCGGCACGCTCTTCGTGATCGCCTCGGGCAACTCGGGCCCCCGGGAGCAGACCGTCGGTACCGCCGGGCATCGCCGACTCGGCGCTCACGGTCGGCGCGGTCGACAAGTCCGACAAGCTCGCCTCGTTCTCCAGCCGTGGCCCGCGCCCCGGCGACTACGCGGTCAAGCCGGAGATCACCGCGCCCGGCGTGAGCATCACGGCGGCCCGCGCCTCCGGCACCGCCATGGGCACGCCGCTCGACGACAACTACACCGCGGCCAGCGGCACTTCGATGGCGACCCCGCACGTGGCAGGCGCGGCGGCGCTCGTCGCGCAGGCGCATCCGGACTGGACGGGCGAGCAGATCAAGGAGGCCCTGGCCAGTACCGCGAAGACGAACGCCGACAACTCCGTGTTCCAGCAGGGAGACGGCCGCGTCGACGCCGTGCGGGCGGTCACGCAGAACGTCTTCGGGACCTCGACGCTGAGCTTCGGCAAGTACGAGGACGGCGACACCGAGGTCGACAGCAAGGACATCACGTACACCAACACCACTGACGCGCCAGTGGAGTTGAAGCTCGCGTCGTCCCTCGCCGGTGTCACCCTGGGGGCCGGCACCGTGACCGTGCCCGCGAAGGGCACCGCCACCGTCCCGGTCGGCGTCGACCCGGCGAAGCAGGCCCAGGGCCGGTACGCGGGCCACATCACCGCGACCGCCGACGGCATCCTGGTCACGACGGGCGTCGGCTTCGAGAAGCAGCCGAAGAAGTACGACCTGAAGGTCTCCCTGGTGGGCCGCGACGGCAAGCCGACCACCGCGGCGTCGCTCTACACGTTGCATGAGCTCAACGGCGCCTACGCCAACGAGTACGGCTACATTGGCGCCACCGGGACCTGGGAGGTCCCGGCCGGTACGTACTCCATGGCCACCTGGATCTACGACACCGACGCGGGCGGCGTGGCCGTCGGCACGTCGGTCGTCGGTAATCCCGAGATCAAGGTCGACGGGGACACCGAGGTCACGCTCGACGCCCGTAAGGCGGTGGAGATCAAGCCGAAGACCAAGGAGGACGCCGAGCACCAGGGGTTCAGTACCTCCTGGCACCGCGAAGGGCCGGGCAGCTCCTGGGGGTTGACGTACAGCCAAGGCCCCTGGACCGACCACGTCTATGTGGCGCCGACCGAGAAGGTCACCGAGGGAACCCTCGAGTTCTACGCCAAGTTCCGTTTGTACGCGAAGGAGTTGACGGCGAGCGTCACCAGCCCCGAGAAGTACGCGCTGCCGCTCGACTACGCGAACACGTACAACGACTTCCCGGTGAAGATCACCGGTGACCGGAAGGTGCAGGCGGTGGACGCGGGCGCCGGCACGGCGGCCGACTTCGAGGGGCTCGACGTCAAGGGCAAGGCGGTGGTGGTCGGAGTCGACGCCGAGACGTGGGGGCCGGACGAGGCAATGGCCAACGCGGCCGAGGCGGGGGCGAGTTATCTGATCGCGTACCGCAAGAAGGCCGGCCACTGGATCACGGCCGTGGACAGGGCGACGATGCCGGTGATGATCGCCACCGGCGAGGACGGCGAGAAGCTCACCACCCTGCTGAAGAGCGGCAAGAAGGTCACGCTCAAGCTGGGCGGCACAGCGGTCAGCCCGTACGTCTACAACGTGACCCTCCCGCAGTCCGGAGCGATCTCACCGGACCAGACGTACACCCTGGACCGCTCCACCACGGCGAAGGTGACAAGCCGTTACCACGCGGGAACAGCGGGCGAGTTGGGGGCGGACACGGTCTACACCTTCCGCCCCTGGCAGCTGTACGCGATCGAGTCCAGCGACTACATGCAACTCGGCCGGGAACGCACCGAGTACTTCAACGTGAGCCCCGACACCCGCGTCTGGCACACCGTCTCCCCGTCCTGGGAGTCGAACGCGAGTCAGTGGAACACCTTGCGGACCTACGGCAAGGCGGGCACCCAGCCGAGCGAGGACTGGCTGCGGCAGGTGGTACGTCCGGCGACGAGCACCGAGTACGGCCTCTCGGAGCGCACCGGCGACAAACTCACCGTCTTCGTACCGGAGTTGAGCGATGCGATGCCCGGTCACTACGGGTACGTCAGAGACGTCAACGACACCGCGCAGGGCAAGCTCTACGCGGACGGTCAGCTGGTCGGCGACTCGGCGATCGGCGGGTACGGCGTCTTCGACGTCTCGGCGGCGAAGTCCTCGTACCGCTTCGTGCTCGACACCCAGCGCAAGGCCGACTGGACGCCGTACTCGACGAGCACCCACACCGAATGGTCCTTCGCCTCGGCGCACACCGATGAGGAGACGGCGTTGCCCCTGCTCTCCGTCGACTACGACCTGGACGGTCTCGACCTCCTCAACCGTGCTGAGTCCAAGCGGGAGTTGGATCTCCGACTGTCCGTCCGGGATCAGGAGGGGAGCGTCAAGGCCAAGGCCCTCAAGGCCTGGGTCTCGTACGACGACGGAACGTCCTGGAAGGAGACGAAGGTCCGGAACGGCAAGGCCGAGATCAAGCACCCGAAGGGCGCGGAGTCCGTGTCGCTGCGCGTGCAGGCCGCCGACGGTGCCGGAAACCAGGTCGATCAGACCGTCCTGCGGGCGTATGGCCTGAAGTAGGAGCGCCGCCAAAAGCGGTGCGGCATCCTTAACAAAGATCCTCTAGCGTGCCGAGCCATGGTGAACACGGCATACGACTCGGCAATCAGACAGCCGGCACTCAGACAGACCCCTGCCGCGAGCCCCTGGGCCGCGGTGGGGGTCTCCGCCTTCGACGAGCTGCTGTACCAGGCGGTTCTCCATCAGCCCGACGCGGGCGCGGCCGGCTGGGCACAGCTCACCGGCGCGTCCCCGGCCCGGGTGCGCGAAGCCTGCGACCGGTTGCTCACGCTCGGTCTGCTCCAGCCGCCCGACTCCACGGGCGGGTTACGGGCCGTCGATCCGCGCGTGGCGATCCGGGCCCTGATCCGGCGGCGCGAGACGGAGTCGGAGCTGCTTGCCGCCACTGCCGACGAGATGGCGACGGCGTACGAGGCGGGGCTGCTGCGCGAGAACCCGTCGCGCCTGGTCGACGTCGTGTCGGGCGAGGGCGCCAACGCCGCGCGCCTGGAGGAGTTGTACGCGCGCGCCGAGCACGAGGTGTGCGTCTTCGACACTCCCCCGTATCTCGCCCCGCGCACCCCACAGTTGGACCTCCAGGCGGATCTGCTCAGCCGTGGCATCGTCTACCGCACGGTGTACGCGGCCACCGCCCTGGAGGACCCGGACGTGCTGTACCACGCCTGGAAGATGGTCGAACTCGGCGAGCAGGCCCGGGTGTTGCCCACCGTGCCGATCAAACTGCTGGTCGTCGACGGCCGCACGGCGATGCTGCCGCTGACCGCCTCTGCCGCCGGCGGCTACTGCGCGGCGGTGGTGCGGCACTCGGCGGTGACCGAAGCGCTGCAGAAGCTCTTCGAGCTGGCCTGGCAGCAGGCGACGCCGCTCGGTCAGCCGGTCACCGACGGCGAACTCACCGAGGGCGAGCGGGCGTTGACGAGGCTGCTCGCCGCAGGCATGAAGGACGAGGCGGTGGCCCGGCACCTGGGGGTGAGCCTGCGGACGCTGCGTCGACGGGTGAGCGAACTGCAGGAGCGGCTGGGCGCGGCCAGCCGTTTCCAGCTGGGGGTACGGGCGGCGCAGCGCGGGTGGGTGTGACGGTATGACGCGAAGGGGCCGCGTCCCTGTGTCCTTCCAGGGATGCGGCCCCTCAACTGCCGTACGGGACGGCTTACTGGCGAATCAGGCTGCGCAGCACGTACTGCATGATGCCGCCGTTGCGGTAGTAGTCCGCCTCGCCGGGGGTGTCGATGCGGACGACCGCGTCGAACTCGACACCGGTGTCGGTGGTGACCTTGACCGTGCGCGGGGTGGTGCCGTTGTTGAGCTCCTCGACGCCGGTGAAGGAGAAGGTCTCCTCGCCGGTCAGGCCGAGGGAGGCGGCCGAGGCGCCCTCCGGGAACTGGAGCGGCAGGACGCCCATGCCGATGAGGTTCGAGCGGTGGATGCGCTCGTACGACTCGGCGATGACGGCCTTGACGCCGAGGAGCGCGGTGCCCTTGGCGGCCCAGTCGCGGGACGAGCCGGAGCCGTACTCCTTGCCGGCCAGGATGGCCAGCGGGGTGCCCTGCTCGATGTAGTTGCGGGAGGCGTCGTAGATGAACGACACGGGCGCGTCCGGCTGGGTGAAGTCGCGGGTGTAGCCGCCCTCGGTGCCCGGCGCGATCTGGTTGCGCAGGCGGATGTTGGCGAACGTGCCGCGGATCATGACCTCGTGGTTGCCTCGGCGCGAGCCGTAGCTGTTGAAGTCACGACGCTCCACACCGTGCTCGGTGAGGTACTTGCCGGCCGGGGTGTCGGCCTTGATGGCGCCGGCCGGGGAGATGTGGTCGGTGGTGACCGAGTCGCCCAGCTTGGCCAGGACGCGGGCGCCCGTGATGTCGGAGACCGGGGTGGTCTCCATCGTCATGCCCTCGAAGTACGGGGGCTTACGGACGTACGTCGACTGCGGGTCCCACTCGAAGGTGTTGCCGGTCGGGATCGGCAGCGCCTGCCACTGGGCGTCGCCCGCGAAGACGTCCTGGTAGGACTTGTTGAACATGTCCTCGCCGATGGCGTTCGCCACGACGTCGTTGACCTCGGCCTCGGAGGGCCAGATGTCCTTCAGGTAGACCGGGTTGCCGTCCTGGTCGATGCCCAGGGCGTCCTTGGTGATGTCCACCTTCATGGAGCCGGCGAGGGCGTACGCGACGACCAGCGGCGGGGACGCCAGGTAGTTCATCTTGACGTCGGGGTTGATCCGGCCCTCGAAGTTCCGGTTGCCGGAGAGGACCGAGGTGACCGCGAGGTCGTGGTCGTTGACGGCCTTGGAGACCTCCTCCGGCAGCGGGCCGGAGTTGCCGATGCAGGTGGTGCAGCCGTAGCCGACGAGGTTGAAGCCGACCTTGTCGAGGTAGGGGGTGAGCCCGGCCTTGTCGAAGTAGTCGGTGACGACCTTCGAACCCGGGGCGAGGGTGGTCTTGACCCACGGCTTGCGGGTCAGGCCCTTCTCCACGGCCTTCTTCGCGACGAGCGCGGCGGCGACCATCACGTAGGGGTTGGAGGTGTTGGTGCAGGAGGTGATGGCCGCGACCGTCACCGCACCGTGGTCGATCTCGTACGTCGAGCCGTCGGGGGCGGTCACGGTGACCGGGTTGGACGGAGCGCCGTTGGGCGCCATGGCCGGGGAGTCCGAGGCCGGGAAGGACTCCTGGCCCGCCTCGTCGACGCTGTCGACGTAGTTGCGGACGTCGACCTTGAACTGCTCGGCTGCGTTCGCGAGGACGATACGGTCCTGCGGGCGCTTCGGGCCGGCGATCGACGGGACGACCGTCGACAGGTCGAGCTCCAGCTTCTCGGAGAAGTCCGGCTCAGCCTTCGGGTCCAGCCAAAGGCCCTGCTCCTTGGCGTACGCCTCGACGAGCGCGAGCTGCTGCTCCGAGCGGCCGGTGAGCTTCAGGTACTTGATGGTCTCGTCGTCGATCGGGAAGATCGCGGCGGTGGAGCCGAACTCCGGCGACATGTTGCCGATGGTGGCGCGGTTCGCGAGCGAGGTGGCGGACACGCCCTCGCCGTAGAACTCGACGAACTTGCCGACGACGCCGTGCTTGCGCAGCATCTCGGTGATCGTGAGCACCAGGTCGGTGGCGGTGGTGCCGGGGGTGAGCTCACCGGTCAGCTTGAAGCCGACGACGCGCGGGATGAGCATCGAGACCGGCTGGCCCAGCATCGCGGCCTCGGCCTCGATACCGCCGACGCCCCAGCCCAGCACACCGAGGCCGTTGACCATCGTGGTGTGCGAGTCGGTGCCGACGAGGGTGTCGGGGTACGCCTGGCCGTTGCGGACCATGACGGTACGGGCCAGGTGCTCGATGTTGACCTGGTGGACGATGCCGGTGCCGGGCGGGACGACCTTGAAGTCGTCGAAGGCGGTCTGGCCCCAGCGCAGGAACTGGTAGCGCTCGCGGTTGCGGCCGTACTCCAGCTCGACGTTCTGCGCGAAGGCCTCGTTGGTGCCGAACTTGTCGGCGATGACGGAGTGGTCGATGACCAGCTCGGCCGGGGAGAGCGGGTTGACCTTCGCCGCGTCGCCGCCGAGCTCCTTGACGGCCTCACGCATGGTGGCGAGGTCCACGACACACGGCACACCGGTGAAGTCCTGCATGATCACGCGGGCCGGCGTGAACTGGATCTCCTGAGAGGGCTGGCCCTGCGAGTCCCAGCCGCCGATGGCGCGGATGTGGTCGGCGGTGATGTTCGCGCCGTCCTCCGTGCGGAGCAGGTTCTCGAGCAGGACCTTGAGGCTGTACGGCAGGCGGGCCGAGCCCTCCACCTTGTCCAGCCGGAAGATCTCGTACGACTCGTCGCCCACCTGCAGCGTGCTGCGGGCGTCGAAGCTGTTCGCCGACACGACAGTCTCCTTCATTCTTGTGCGCCTACCACCGCATCCTGCCGCCACGCCCTCTTGGCCGATCCGCTAAGGTAAGGCTAAGTTAGGCATGCCTTACTGCCGGACTGATGACGACGTGCGACCGCGGCGCGCCTCGGCAGATATCTCGATGTCGAGATAACTCTAGTACATGGGGCCGGGTTGGTCATGTCCGGCCTCCCTGTGATGTCCTCCTGCGACCATGAACCGAGCCGATTTCTCCTGGGACGAGTTCGCCTGGATGACCCGCGTGCCGCTGCCGCCGGACACCTGGGCCGCCACCGCGGGGGCGCTCGTCCCCCTCTATTACGCGCCGGAGGGGCGGGAGGGCCACCCGCTGGACGACGCCGAGATCGCATCGGCCGCGTGGACGGTCGCCCGGCTGCCGGCCCTGCTCGCCGCGGCCCGGCCCGCCCTGAGCGCCCACGCCGTCCACACCCTGGAGCCGGAGGACCTGGCGACCGCGTCCGACCTGGCCGATGCGGTCCGTGTCAGCGCCCTCTACGTCCACTCCGTCTCGAGGGACGGCATCCCCTACGTGGGCATCGAACTCTCCTGCCCGTGGGACGAGGAACACGGGCTGGGCGTCCTCATGCACGGCCCGCGTGTCGTCGACGCCGGCGGGGCCGACACCGCCCTCCTGCGCTGGATCGCCGAGCGGGACGCCACGGACCCGCGGGCAGGCCTGGACGAATCACTCATCGGCCACTGGGGCAGCACCCCCTTCGACCACGGCGTCATGGAGACGTCCGAGGTGGAGCTCCGCGCCAACGGCGAGGGGTGGAGCTCGCTGGCCAACCTCGGCGGGGAGTACGTCACACGGCTGACGTGGAGTTGCCCGGAGCCGGGGGTCCTCCAGCTGCGGGACGAGGACGGTCACGTCACGCGGCACCGGTACGTCGTCGGTCCGGCCGTACCGCCGTACGGCACGGAGCCGGTGACGTCGGTCACCTTCGAGGAGGCGGTGCAGTACGGCCATCAGTTCGCCAAGTCGGGGTATCCGACAGAGGTTGGGAGCAACTGACCCCGATCCTGAAGCGAGGCCCACATGCCCCTCACCTTCCGCAAGAGTTTCCGGATCCTGCCGGGCGTACGCCTGAACATCAACCGGCGCTCCTGGTCCGTCACCACCGGTGGTGGCCGCCACGGGCCGCGGCACACGAGCAGCAGCACAGGACGACGTACGACATCAGTGGATTTGCCCGGACCTTTCGGATGGCGCCGCACTCGTACGGCCAAGCGCCGTTGACGAACCCTCAGGTCTCTCGCCGTCATCACCCGAACGGCCCCCATCGAGAGGCACCATCTCATATCTGAGATAGCCTCAAGCTCATGGCAGACGACTACCTCGTACGCATCGGCAAGCTCATCCGTGACGCCCGGCAGCACCGGGGCTGGACACAGTCACAACTTGCCGAAGCGCTCGGCACCAGTCAGAGTGCCGTCAATCGCATCGAGCGCGGCAACCAGAACATCAGCCTTGAGATGATCGCTCGCATCAGTGAAGCACTGGACAGCGAAATCGTCTCTCTGGGCTATGCGGGCCCGATGCACCTGCGCGTGGTCGGCGGTCGCCGGCTGTCCGGCGCCATCGACGTGAAGACGAGCAAGAACGCGTGTGTGGCCCTGCTGTGCGCCTCACTGCTCAACCAGGGGCGCACGGTGCTGCGCCGGGTCGCGCGCATCGAGGAGGTGTACCGCCTGCTGGAGGTGCTCAACTCCATCGGCGTACGCACCCGCTGGATCAACGACGGCGTCGACCTGGAACTCGTCCCGCCGGCCGAGCTGAACATGGCGGCGATCGACGCGGATGCCGCCGTACGCACGCGGTCCATCATCATGTTCCTCGGTCCGCTGCTGCACCGCATGGACCGCTTCAAGCTGCCGTACGCCGGCGGCTGCGACCTCGGTACGCGGACCATCGAGCCGCACATGATCGCGCTGCGCCGGTTCGGGCTGGACATCGCGGCGACCGAGGGCCAGTACCACGCGGTGGTCGACCGGTCCGTACGGCCCGGCCGGCCGATCGTGCTGACCGAGCGCGGGGACACGGTCACCGAGAACGCGCTGCTGGCCGCCGCCCGGTACGACGGCGTCACCGTCATCCGCAACGCCTCCTCCAACTACATGGTCCAGGACCTGTGCTTCTTCCTGGAGGCGCTGGGCGTCAAGGTGGAGGGCATCGGCACCACCACACTCACCGTGCACGGCGTGCCGGACATCAACACCGACGTCGACTACTCCCCCTCCGAGGACCCGGTCGAGGCGATGAGCCTGCTGGCCGCCGCGGTCGTCACGGAGTCGGAACTGACGGTGCGCCGGGTGCCCATCGAGTTCCTGGAGATCGAGCTCGCGGTCCTGGAGGAGATGGGCCTCGACCACGACCGCACGCCGGAGTACCCCGCCGACAACGGCCGCACCCGCCTGGTGGACCTCACCGTCCGGCCCTCCAAGCTGGAGGCGCCGATCGACAAGATCCACCCGATGCCGTTCCCCGGCGTGAACATCGACAACGTCCCCTTCTTCGCGGCCATCGCGGCCGCCGCGTCGGGCAAGACCCTGATCCACGACTGGGTCTACGACAACCGCGCCATCTACCTGACGGACCTCAACCGCCTCGGCGGCCGCCTCCAACTCCTGGACCCCCACCGGGTCCTGGTCGAGGGCCCGACCCGCTGGCGCGCCGCCGAGATGATGTGCCCGCCGGCCCTGCGGCCCGCCGTGGTCGTCCTGCTGGCGATGATGGCGGCCGAGGGCACGTCCGTACTGCGGAACGTGTACGTCATCAACCGGGGCTACGAGGATCTGGCCGAGCGGCTCAACTCGGTCGGGGCGCAGATCGAGACGTTCCGGGACATCTGATACGACGATGCCGCCGCACCCCGCCTGACCTGCTAGGTGACGGGTCAGGGAGGTATGCGGCGGCATCTCCGGGACTCTCTGGGACTTTGGGCCTGCGGCGGCAGGAAGTGGGAGTAGCTCCGCAGCGTGAACCCCGGATCGGAGTGCCCCAGCCGGCGTGCCAGGGAGACAACGGATTCGCCGGCCCCCAGTTCCTCGGATACGGAGAAGTGGCGCAGAGCGTGGAAGCCGTGCTCCCGGGACGGCTTCCACACGTAGGAGTTGAAGTAGTTCCGGTTGACGGCCTTCCTCTCTCCTCCCGTCGCCAGGAGGCTGTAGGTCCTCGGCCGCCGGTGTTTGGCTTCCTCCGGCGTCTCGGCAGGAGTCGGGTCGTCCCAGGGCAGCGTGACCGCCACCGGCGCGAAGTGCTCCACAGAGGTTGCCGGCAGGACGGTGAATTGCCGGTCGAGTGCGTCTGGCGGAACCGGCGCCGCTGTCGTGTTCAGTCGCCGGGACAGCCGCGTGATCAGCAGGGGCGGCGTTCTGGAGACGATCGGCCGCAGCCCTCGCTGGTGTGGCCTCGGGAGTGGAATGCCTCCTGCGGACGCGATCACGGAAAGTCTCAGGGGTCATCCCTCGGTCCTTGCATCGAGCGCCCAGTCGCACGACGCCGCTCGCCGGCGCCGCCTGTGGACCGTCGCGCGGAAGCCGGCCGGGGTCCTTCGCCATCGGCGAGGCAGGCGTGCGGTACGTCTCCGCTTCGCCGCCGGCGAGGGCGTTCGTCCGGGCTGCGCCGGGACCTTCGGGGGGCGTGGCGACCTTGTCCTGCTCCGGGCCGCTCAGCGGCTCAGGCGGCCGCCGGCTTCCGGACGCGCGGGTGGTTCTCCAGAGCCCACCGCACGGTCTTCGGCGGGCGTCCGAGCAGGGTTTCCAGCTCGTCGGTGATGCCGCCGTATCCTCCGCGGCCGATGATCCGGGTCAGGGTCTTCAGGTGCTCCGCGATGTGCGGGTACGCGGACATGTGGGTGTCCACGTAGGTCGTGTTCCAGGTTTCGATGTCTTCGGGAACGTAGGTGACCGGGCTTCCCAGCACGGCCGCGAAGTCCTTCGCGATCCCGTGCCCGTCCTTCATTTCCGGGCCGGTGAGCGCGTAGGACTTGGAGATGTGCGGCGTCGGGTCGGCCAGGATCTTCGCGCACAGTTCCGCGACGTCGTAACCGGCGATGGGTGCGAGCCGGTGGTCGCCGAAGGGCAGGCGCAGCTCACCGTCGGCCAGTGAGCTGAGGGCCAGCCAGGTCATGATGGGGTTCTCGACGAAGAAGGCCGCCTGGATGTTGACGGTCGGGACGCCGGACCACTCCAGCACCCGCTCGGCGACCCAGTGGGCGCGTTGCTGCGGCGACCAGTTGGCGACGAGTCCGCCGAGCCGCGCGCGCCGCTCTTCCTCCGGCGCGGTCATCTTGTCGAAGGTCATGAACGACTGCTCGTACTCGGAGATGTTGACGAACACCTCGATGTCACCCTGGGCCCGCGCTGCCGCGGCCATCAGGCTGACGGCGTCGGTGTAGTACGGCGACAGGCTCATGCTGAAGTAGATGCGCCGGACGCCCTTCAGCGCGGCGGTCACATCGGCGATGGTGAGCAGGTCACCGACGAAGACCTCGGCCCCGGCCTGGCGGAGTGAGTGCGCGCGTTCATCGTCCTGGCGCACGAACGCGCGCACCGGGTGCCCTTGGTCGAGCAGCATGTCGACCATCGTCCGGCTCACACCACCGATTTCGCCGGCGGCACCGGTGATCAGGATGGGGTTGCGCTCTGGCATCAAGGTGTCCTCTGTCTGGTGGGGGTGGGTCAGTTGTGCGGAAAGTCAGGGAGGTGAGCGGCGACCGTCGTGCCGGGTGACCGTCTCCGTGCGAGCCTGCGCGTAAGCGCTTACGCGCAGCTCATCTCGACGCGCCCCGAAACGCTCCTGATGCAGATGCAGGGATATGCCGCCGTGGCGGCCGCCGAGGCGCAGGGCGATGACCTGACCGGCGAACTCGTCCGGGCCGACTGGATGAGGATCCGGAAGACCGTGCACCAGTCGCCGGGTGCCGATGCCGACCGGACCGCAAGCTTCTTCGCCTGGGCCATGCTCGGCAACACTCTTGCGGCTATGGGGCTCCCCCCGAACGCCGGGCGGTAGGGAAGCGTTCTGGCGGGGCGATGCGTCAGCGCATGCCTGCCGCGTCGAGCAAGGTGATCACCGTGGGCGCGATGAGCCCCGTCAGTTTGTCCGCACCGATGCCCGCGCGGGCACTGGCACCGTCGAAGACCATGCTGAGCTGCCGGGCCAGCAGATCGGGATCGCTCGCCCCGCCATGCTCGGCCTCGGCGCGGAAGAAGGCGGTCAGGCTCTCCTTGGCCCCATGGGCGACCCGGCTCGCGGGGTGGCTCTGGTCCTTGAGCTCGATCTGCGCGGCCAGGAAGGGGCAGCCGTAGAAATCGGGCGCCCGCGACTGCGATTCCACCTGCTCGAAGACGTGCAGGATCCGCTCGCGGGGCGACCGGCCGTCGTCCGCCGCGGGCAGGAGTGCTGTCACATAGGCGGAAGTGCGCTGCTCCAGACTCGCCGCGAGCAGTTCGTCCTTGCTGTCGAACAGCTGGTACATGGAGCGCTTCGACACTCCCGCCGCCTTACACAGCGCTTCGACGCCGATGCCGACGCCTCCTCGGTAGGTGAGTGTGGCCGCCGCCTCCAGCAGCCGCTCCCTGGGGCTTGGTTTCACATTGGTGGTCATGCTGCGAGGTTAACTCGATTCCAACAGAATGAAAACCGATCGGTTTCCAGAGTGGAGTCCGGGCGAAGGCTCGGCGACAGCCTGGGGAAAGGCCGTCGCCGAGCCCTGATGGTGTGCGCCCGTCGTCCCCGGCACGGCGACACACACCGGGACCACTCCGAGTGATGGTCCCGTCCTGGGGGATGTGGGGCCGGCCTTCGCCATGCCGGGATCGTCGTCTTCTCGGGCGTCGTCTCCACCGGGATGCGGTGCAGCGCCTTGCCCACCTGGGTCTTCTCCGCCCCGTGGTCTTCCTGTTCCTGCTGGTCGCGTTCGGCGGTCTGGCCGCGGCCTTCCCGTTACCGGCCGGATTCGGGGGGGGCAGCATCGAATCCAGGCCGTGCCGGCGATCGCCCAGGACCCGCTCGCACACGAGCGCCTCATCGGCCGCGCGGAAACCCTGGGCGGACCGGCGGCGGGCCACTGCCTCGTCGGCGTGGGCGTTCACCAGGTCGGCGTTGATCGCCGCAGCCGCAGCCGCAGCCGGAGCCGCCGCCGTGAGGCCGGCTTTGATGATGGAGACCGCGTAGCCTCGGGCGCGGTTGCGGATGTCGATGTAGTGGATGATGAAGTCGTTGATCATCCCGTAGACGAAGTCCTTGTCCTGAGCGCGGACCGCCTCGAAGAACCGCAGGGCGAAATGCGGGACGAAGTTGTAGATCGCCGACGAGTAAGTGTTCACGCCCAGCTGCAGCAGGGGCAATGCGAAGGTCTCGGCTGTCGGCAGGCCGCCTGTGTAAATGAGGCGGTCGCCGACCTTGGCGTACGTGCGGGTCATGCGCTTGATGTCGCCGACGCCGTCCTTCAAGGCCGATGAGGTTGGGGCAGCGCTCCGCGAGTTCGGCGACTGTGTCGTCCTCCAGCACCGCGTTGGCCCGGCTGTAGACGATGACGCCGAGGTCGGTCACCTGGCAGACAGCACTGATGTGCGCGATGAGCCCGGCCTGGCCGGCCTCGGTGAGGTAGGGCGGCATCAGCAGGATGACGACCGCGCCGGCGTGCTGGGCGGCGACGGCTTGAGCGGTTGCCTGGGCGGTGCCGCCGGTGGCCGGGGCGATGACCGGCACACGGGATCCGACCTCGTCGACGGCGCTGCGCACGACGTCGTCGATCTCCTGCGAGGTGAGCGAGAAGCCCTCGCCGGTGCCGTCGGCGGCGAACAGCTCGACGACGTCGAAGTCGGCTTGCCATGCGTCAGAGGGAAGGAGAGCAAGCCGGTGGTCAATTGGCGGGCGAGTTCAGCAGGGTGAGTCAGCGTCACGCCGCCACGGTGAGAGCGGCCTTGATGCTTGCCCACGAGTGTTTACGCATTGCGTGATGCCGCTTCGATATCAGTCTCCTCGCCGGCGCGGGGCGAAATCACCGGCCCGCTCGGGTGCACCCGCGGGTCCAGGTCCTCAAGCGCGGCCAGCACCTGCGCGAGGGCGGGATTGCGCGAATGCCGCGGCCACAGCAGATGCAGCTCCACCGGTCGGGGCACATGCGTGGCCAGCGGGATGAACGCGACATGGGGAATGTGGAGCAAGGTGGCGGAGGCGGGCACGAAGGCGACACCCCGCCCGGCGGAGACCAGCCACAGCATGGTGAGGATCTGGCTCACGCTGTGCACCACCCGTTCCTGGGCCGGCGGGACCATGCTGACCATCAGGTCGTAGAAGTACCGCGCCTTGCGCTGCGAGTGGAAGATCAGCGGTTCGCCGGTCAGGTCGTCGGCGCAAGCGGGCCGGTCCAGGCCGGCCAGCCGGTGGCCGGCCGGCACCGCCAGCAACAGCGCCTCCTGCTGGATCAGGCGCGAGTCGAAGAGTTCGGAGTCGAACGGCGGGCGGGCGAGTCCGAGGTCGATGTCCTCGCCGGCGAGGGCGTCGATCTGCTCGCGCGTCACCATCTCGAACAGCTCGATGCGGACCTCCGGCAGGCTCTGCTCCAGCCGGTTGAGGATGCGGCCGAGCGTGCCGAAGGTCGACGCGGCGGTGAAGCCGAGCCGCACCACCCCACGGGAACCTGAGTGGATGCGGCGGGCCAGGTCCGGGGCGGCCTCGGCGATCGCCAGGATGCGCCTGGCCTCCACCAGGAACGCCTCACCGGCCGGCGTGAGAGCCACATGCTGCTTGTCCCGCTCGAGGAGCTGCACGTCAACGGCCGCTTCGAGCTTCTGGATCTGACGGCTCAGCGGCGGCTGGGTCATCCGCAGTCGTGCCGCCGCCCGGCCGAAGTGAAGTTCCTCGGCAACGGCGACCAATCCACGCAATTGCCCCAAGGTGTACGTCATGCAAGAAAGGTATCACCCCATGCGCTAACGGAGTTGGACAGGCATGACAGGCGATCATAGGCTGCGCGACACCGTGGACTGAGACCCATATCACACCTCCCACCCAACTCGCTTGAGGAGACGCTCATGCACACCAGGCTTCGGCTTCACCGCCGTATAGCCGCGGTCGCCGTGTTCGCCGCGATGATCGCGCTGCCCGGCTGCGGTGGCAACGTCGGGGATGAGGGATCCAAGGACGAAGCCTCGTTCCCGGACAGCGCCATCACCTTGCTCGTCGGGCAGGACCCCGGCGGCAGCACCGACCTCATCGCCCGCGCGGCCGCCGAACCTGCAGGCGCCGACCTCAAAGAGACCATCACGGTTGTCAACAAGCCCGGCGCCAACGGCGCCGTCGCCGCCAAGGAACTGGCCGGCGCCAAGGCCGACGGCCACACCATCATGCTCTTCGTGGGCTCGCTGGCCTACATCACGCCCTTGGCCGTATCCGCCGACGAAGCCGTCGACATCAACAACTACGAAGTCATCACCGGCCTGTCCCAGGACGACTACGTCCTGGTCGCCAGCCCCAAGTCCGGTTTCAAGACGGTCAAGGACATCGTCGACGCCGGCCGCTCGATCAAGTACGGAACGACCGGCGTCGGCACGGGCAGCCACCTCAGCCAGGCGCTGCTGTTCTCCCAGGCGAAGGTGAAGGCGACCGCCGTGCCGTTCGACGGCGGAGCCCCCACACTCACCGCCGTCCTGGGCGGTCAGGTCGACGTCGCCTCGATCCAACTCGGTGAGGCCCAGCCTCAGATCAAGGCCGGGAAGATCACCCCTCTCGTCACCTTCGCGGAGAAGCGGCCCACGTACATGGCCGACATCCCCACCGCGGTCGAGGCCGGCTATGACGTCCCGGTGCAGCAGTCGCGTGCCGTCGTCGCCCCGAAGGGCACTCCCAAGGAGGTTCTCGACCGGCTGCGGACGGCGTTCCGCAAGGCTTTCGAGGACAAGAAGTACCAGGACTTCAACACTCAGCGGCTGCTCACACCCAACGAGGCCGAGGGCGCCGAGCTGCTCAAGCAGTGGACCGGTTCGCTGGAGAAGTACCGTGCCCTCGCCGACGAGTACCAGATCGACATGAGCGGAAGCTGAGGCCCATGTCCACCGAGAACCCGTCGACCGCCGACGAACCCTCCGACGACACCCGGCCGCCGGCAGCGGGCACGGTGACCAACCTCGTCACGGCCACTGTCGTCGTGGTTCTCGGTGGCGCGGCGCTCGCCGGGGCATTGAGCCTGGGCATAGGCAGCCCCTCGAAACCCGGGCCCGGCACCTGGCCGGCCCTGGTGAGCACAGCCCTGATCATTCTCGGTGTGCTCCTGGCCGCCGCTGCCCGACGCATGGACGACGCCGAGAAGTTCACCCGCACCGGCTTCCTGGTGATCGTGGCGGTCGGGACCATGGTGGCCTACGTAGCGGTCATCGGCGTGATCGGCTTCGAGATCCCCACAGCCCTCCTGGCCTTCTTCTGGCTACGGATCCTGGGCCGGGAGAGCTGGCGGACCTCCATCGTCGTCAGCCTCGCCGCCACCTGCGCGTTCTACGCCCTGTTCGTCGGCGCACTGAAGGTCACCATCCCGCACCTGTTCTGACCGCACACCACCACACGTTTGGGAGGATCGTTGGACGTGTCCCCCGTGCTCGACGGCTTCGCCGTCGTCCTCGAGCCGACCAACCTCTTGTACTGCCTTGTCGGTGTCGTCATCGGCATGCTGGTCGGTGTCCTGCCCGGTCTGGGACCAGCCGCCACCATAGCCATTCTGCTTCCGGTCACCCTGGGCTTCGAACCCGTCACCGCGATCATCATGCTGGCAGGCATCTTCTACGGAGCCCAATACGGCGGCACCATCACCTCCGTACTGCTGCGCCTACCCGGTGAAGCATCCTCCGTCGTCACCGTCTTCGACGGCCACGCCCTCGCCCGCCAAGGCAAAGCCGGCACCGCCCTGGGCATCGCCGCCATCGGCTCCTTCGTCGGCGGCACCCTCTCCGTCATCGCCCTCAGCCTGGTCGCCCCCCTGGTCGCCGAATTCGCACTGGACTTCGGCCCACCCGAATACACGATGCTGGCGCTGCTCGGCATCCTGCTGGTAGCCACCGTCTCCAACGGCGGCATGCTCAAAGCCCTCATCGCCGCCGCCCTCGGCCTGCTGCTCGCCACCGTCGGCCGAGACGGCTTCACCAGCGCCGAACGGTTCACCTTCGACAACCTGTCACTCGCGGACGGCCTGGACTTCGTCCCCATCGCAATGGGCCTCTTCGGCCTGGGCGAGATCCTCTACACCCTGGAAGAACGCCACCGCGCGGTCCACGCCCCCACCAAGGTCGCCAACGTCTGGCCCAGCCGCTCCGACCTGCGCCAGTCCTCCGGCGCGATCGGCAGAGGCGGCGTCATCGGCTTCATCCTCGGCATCCTCCCCGGCGGCGGCGCGGTCCTCGCCTCGCTCGCCGCCTACGCCCTGGAAAAACGCCGATCACGCACCCCGGAGCGCTTCGGCCGCGGCGCCGTCGAAGGTGTCGCCGCACCCGAGACCGCCAACAACGCGGCCGCCACATCCTCGTTCATCCCGCTGCTGTCCCTCGGCATACCCGCCAACGCCACCATGGCGGTCATCTTCGGCGCCCTCCTGATCCAGGGCATCACCCCCGGCCCCCAGCTCGTCACCGAGCACCCCGAGCTGTTCTGGGGCGTGGTGAACTCGATGTACATCGGAAACATCCTTCTGCTCATCATGAGCATCCCGCTCGTAGGACTGTTCGTACGCATCCTGCGCATACGCCCGACCATCCTCGCCCCCATCACCGTCCTCATCACCCTCATCGGCGCCTACACCGTCAACAACAGCGTCTTCGACATCGGACTCGTGGTCTTCTTCGGCGTCCTCGGATACCTCATGAAGAAACTCGGATTCGACCCCGGCCCACTCGTCCTCGCCTTCGTCCTCGGATCACTCCTGGAAAGCTCACTCCGCCGCTCACTGCTGCTCTTCGAAGGCGACCCCGGCGGCTTCCTCACCCGCCCGATCTCGGGAACGCTGTTCGCGCTCTTCCTCGCCGTCGCGCTGGTGCCGGCCGCCCGGGCGATCTGGCACAACCGCAGAACCGACCCCCGGCACAGCAACGAACCGGTATGACCGTCCTCGTCGGCTACCTGCCCACCCTCGAAGGGAACGCCACGTTCCCGGCCGCCCTCGAGCGCGCGGCGGCAGCCGGGTACACCCACCTCAACCTCGACGGCACCGTGATCCAGTACCGACCGCGTGGCCGCCGCCGGGCCCAATGGCGCTGACCTTTGGCGGTCCGGAATACACAAGCACCACGGAGGGAACGTGCAGGTGATCGCCGCCCCGGACGGCTGGCCAATATGGGTCTCCCCGGTCCGCCCGGGCCGCGAGCACGACACCACCTGCGCCCGCGCCCACGGCCTGGTCGACGCCCTGAACCGGCTCGCCGCCACCCTGGGCATCCCAACCCTGACCGACCTGGGCCACGAGAACGCCGAGCGGACGTTGAACGCCATCATCCGCGGTGTCCATGGTGTGGCCGAGCGCGCCAACGCCCTGCTCAAGGTCACCTTCAAGGACGGCCGCACCACCTGAACGAAGATCACAAACCGTCACGAGACGTTACCGAGAAGGGTTCACCGGGCTGGTCATCTGCACTGCCCATCCGGAGAGCCCACCCCGCGTGGAGTACCAACTCACCCCGGCCGGCGCACCTCCGGACGTGCGATGGGGCCGTCTACAACTTGCCCGTCCTGAAGTCCGCGCTGCTCTTGAGGACCGCGGAGTCCATGCTCCAGTTCTCCGGCTGGACCCTCTCCCAGAGAATTCCCTTGCCGAGTTCCCTTCCCAACTGGTCCTCGCGACGGAACCACTCCTCAGCACTTCTGATCCTGTTGGGGTGGATTTCGTCGAGCAGAGCGTAGTCCCTGGTGATGATCCCGTGCTTCCACACATTCCAGAAGCCCGTGAAATTGTCACGGAAGCTCATGGTGCTCTTGTCGTTGGGATCGGCGTTGTATCCGGCAGGGTGATCGGCAATACCTGTCAGGTCCGGACTGTTCCAATATGCGTCCAGGTCGGGGGGGATGTACTGTGCCGGGTGCCCGGTGACCTTCTCGAATGCGGCAGCCATGTCGGCGTAGGGCATGTGCTCGATGGCGACTTCGAGGTCCATGCCATTGGCCCGTTCCGGATGGTCGAAGAGCCAGCGGACATAGAATCCGCAGTCTTCGAGAGCCACATGCGGAACGGCTCCCTCTCCGAGCGGGACTCGCCACGTGACGACACCGTCCTCGATGCTGGGGGTCATGGGCGTGAGCGGTGAGATCACCATCTCGATGTAGGGCCCAGAGGTGAAGACCTCCGCTCCCATCCGGTCCCTGTTCTTTTCGTTCTGGAACCACCTGCGCCAGGACGTCGAGTTCCCGGGGTGCCAGAAGCGGGCCCGGCGCCGAGTGGGCGGCGGACGGCGGGGCCAGTCGGCCGGCCACGTCGAGCAGCCGACCGCGCAGGTCGCCGTCGGGGACCTGCTGGGCTATGCGTCGCAACTCGGCGTGGACCTGGCGGAGTTCTTCCAGTGGCAGGCCCCGTTGCCCGCCCTCGGCAGGGCCCTGCGTGGCGTCCAGCAGGCGCAGCCGGTGGTCGACCTCGTCACGGATGACCAGCTCGGCGGCCAGTCGCCGGGAGGCGTCGGCGACCGCTTCGGCCGCCCGGTCCCCGAGCGGGGCGGGGCCGCGGCTGGCCCCGTAGAGCACCGCGCGCACCGTACCGGACACCATGACGGGCAGGGCTACGACGGAGCGGATCCCCTCCGTCAGCACGGGGCGGTCGTAGTCGTGCGTGATCGTGCGGGCCGATCTGTAGTCGGTCAGCGCCTGATGCAGGCCGATCCCGCGCGCACCCGTGGACCCTGCCGGCCCTGGCCGCCAAGGCGGGCGTGTCACGGGCGAACCTGGCCCGGCGCTTCACCGCGCTGGTCGGACAGCCGCCGATGAGCCATCTGCGGGAACGGCGCCTCGCCCTGGCCGCCGACCTGCTGCGCGAGCCCGCCGCGACGCTCGACACGGTGGCGGACCGCGTCGGGTTCGCCAACGCCTTCGCCCTCAGCGCCGCGTTCAAGCGGGAACACGGGGTCAGCCCGAGCGAGTACCAGACGCACGCGAGCCGCACGGACTCCGGACGCCGAGCCGCACCGGACTCCTGACCGCGCGCCGCCGGGCACCTGCCGCGGCGAACCCGGCCCGGCGGTGCCGGGCCACCCCGTCCCCGTTTGCGGCTCGCGGAGCCCGCACGGCAGGGTGCGGGGGTGGCTACTTTGCTGATCGTGCATCACACGCCCTCGCCGAACTGCCAGGCGCTGTTCGAGGCCGTCGTCGCCGGTGCGACGGACCCGGAGATCGAGGGAGTCCGCGTCGTGCGACGGGCCGCGCTGGCCGCGACGGCGTCCGACGTGCTGGAGGCCGACGGGTTCCTGCTCGGTACGCCGGCGAACCTCGGCTACATGTCCGGCGCGCTGAAGCACTTCTTCGACCAGGTCTACTACCCCTGCCTGGACGCCACGCAGGGCCGCCCGTTCGGCTACTACGTGCACGGCGGCAACGACGTCACCGGAGCGGTCCGCGGCATCGAGGCGATCACGACCGGCCTCGGCTGGCGGCGTGCCGCCGAGGCCGTCACCGTGACGGGCGAGCCCGGCAAGGCGGACGTCGAGGCCTGCTGGGAGCTGGGCGCCACCGTCGCCGCGGGGCTCATGGACTGACGCGGCGGTCAGCCCTCGGTCAGGGTGACCTCCTGCCGCTGGGCCGCTGGGCCGCGTGGAAGCGGGGCAGCGGCAGACCGCCCTGCGGGCGCAGCTCCATCAGGGTGGCCTCGACCTGCGCCGCGCCGGGTGCGAGGGAACTCCGCCACGGCTTGCCGGTGTTCGACCAGGCGTGCTCCAGCCCGTCGCACACCGCGCGGGTGCCGCCGATGCCGTGGCGGACGGACAGGGAGCCCTGGCCGACGGACGAGCTGACGTACACCGGGCCAGTGCTGCCGGTGCAGCGGTAGGTGCCGGACAGGGTCACGGTGCCGTCGGACGCGATACGGCCCGTCGGGTCGACCGTCACGATCTCGAACGGGTCCGCGGTCGCCGGCCCGACGGGGGCGGCCAGCAGGAGCAGCGCGGCACCGGCGACGGCGACGAGGGCAGGGCGCAAGGACATGGGAAGACCTCCTGAAGTAGGGGCTCCACTGGTACCGGGCAGGAGCCCCCGCAGCCGTGATCGTCACCCCTTCGATAGCGAGTCCGCACCGGCGGTCGCGGAACGGTCCGCGTGCTGTCCCCGTGTTGTCCCCGTGTTGTCCGCGTGTTGTCACGCTTCGGGGCAGGCCGTTCCGATGAGTTCGCGGCGGGAGGATGGTCTATCCATAGGACCGGACCCGATGGTCCAACCGACGTGGAGGTGCGCCATGCGTTCCCACCAGCCTTCGTGCCCCGCAACCGACGACCACACCCCGCACATCGTCGCCGCCCACCCCGAGCAGGGCTGGAACCTGCTGTGCGACGGCGCGATCGTGTTCGACGACACCGGCGAGCTGCTGCCGGACGGCCGGATCGTCGCCCCGCACCGGGTGCCCGTCGAGCGGCTGACGATCGCGGCCTGATCGCTTCCTGATCGCTTCCTGATCGCCCTTGCGGGAGCGGTTCACGCTCGGTCAGGGCAGCACCGCGAAGCCGTCGAGCTCCACCATCGCCTGGTCGTCCCACAGGCGTACGACCTCGACGACCGCCATCGCCGGGTAGTCCCGGCCCGCCAACTGACGCCAGACACGCCCGAGTTCGGGAGCGTGGGTGCGGTACGTGGCGATGTCCGTGGCGTACACCGTGACGCGGGCTAGGTCGGCGGGGGTGCCGCCGGCGGCGGTCAGGGCCGTGAGGAGATTGGCGAGGGCTCGCTCGAACTGCTCGGGGAGGGTGTCGCCGACGACCTTGCCGTCGGTGTCGAGAGCGGTCTGGCCCGCCAGGAACACCACGCGCGTCCCGGTGGCGACGACCGCATGGGAGAAGCCGGCGGGCGGGGAGAGTTCGGGCGGGTTGATGCGCTGGGCGCTCACAGGGCCTCCTGGTTCGCGTACAACTCCTTGGCGATGATGCCCCGTTGGACCTCGCTGGCCCCCTCGTAGATGCGTGGGGCGCGTACCTCGCGGTAGAGGTGTTCGAGCAGGTGGCCGCGGCGCAGGGCGCGGGCGCCGTGCAGTTGGACGGCCGCGTCGACGACGTACTGCGCGGTCTCGGTGGCGAGCAGCTTCGCCATCGCCGCGCGCTTCGGGACGTCCGGTGCGCCCGCGTCGTACGCCGTCGCCGCCGCGTACACCATGAGGCGGGCCGCCTCGGTGCGCAGGGCCATCTCGGCGACCTGGTGGGCGACCGTCTGCAGGTCCCTCAACTTGCCGCCGAACGCGTCCCGTTGGGCAGTGTGCGCGAGGGCGGCGTCCAGGGCCGCCTGGGCCATGCCGACCGCGAAGGCGCCGACGCTGGGGCGGAACAGGTTGAGGGTGCCCATGGCGACCCGGAAGCCGCGGTCGACCTCGCCGAGCACGTCGTCGGCGGTCACCGGCACCGCGTCGAAGTCGAGGGCGCCGATGGGGTGCGGCGAGAGCAGGTCGAGGGCCGTGCCGGTGAGGCCGGGGCGGTCGGCGGGCACGAGGAAGGCGGTGACGCCACGGGCGCCGGCGCCCGGGGTGGTGCGGGCGAAGACGGTGTAGAAGTCGGCCTCGGGCGCGTTGGAGATCCAGCACTTCTCCCCGGTGAGCCGCCAGCGGGCGGGGCCGTCGGGGTCGGCGGCGAGTGCGGCGTCGGCGGGCGACTCGGCGCCGGAGGGGCCGCCGGCGACGGTGTCGGCCGACGACTCGGCACCGGCGGGGCCGTCCGGCCGAGCGGTCGGCGAGCCGTCCGGCCGGGCGGTCAGCGACAGCGCCGCCGCGTCCGAGCCCGCACCCGGCTCGCTCAGCGCGAAGGCCGCCACCGCCGTGCCGTCGGTGACCCGGGGCAGCCAGCGGTCCCGCTGGGCCGGGGTGCCGTGGGCGTGGACCGGGTGGGCGCCCAGGCCCTGGAGGGCGAGGGCGGTCTCCGCCTCGGTGCAGGCGTGGGCCAGGGACTCCCGCATCAGACAGAGGTCGAGGGCGCCGGAGGTGAACAGGCGGGACAGCAGGCCCTGTTGGCCGAGTTCCGCGACCAGGGGACGATTCACGTGGCCCGGTTCGCCCTTCTCCGCGAGGGGGCGCAGCCGGTCCGCGGCCAGGGTGCGCAGCTCCGCACACCAGGCGATCTGTGATGGTTCGAGTGAGAATGCGGGCATTGCCGGTCCTCTCTCCCCCGCAGCCCTGCGGCCACTCCCGACGGTATCGCGCACCGTTGACTGTCGTCACCAACACGATACGCTCGATGCGCGAGCCCACCAGAGATGCCCACCAGGGATGCCGTCCACGCCCACCACCGACGCCCACAAGGCAAGGGGGCGAACCGCCATGAACCCCTCGGCGCACGTCGACACCTTCGCCCGCGACCATCTCCCGCCCCCGGACCAGTGGCCCGAGCTCCGCTTCGACCTGCCGGAGCTGGACTACCCCGATCGGCTGAACTGCGCCGCCGAACTCCTTTCCGGGCCGGCCGCGGACCGACCGGTGTTCCACACCCCGGCGGGCGGCACCTGGACGTACGGCGACCTCCGCACCCGCGTCGACCGCATCGCGCACCTCCTCACCCGTGACCTCGGTGTCGTCCCCGGCAACCGCGTCCTGCTGCGCGGCCCCACCACCCCCTGGCTGGCCGCCTGCTGGCTGGCGGTGCTGAAGGCCGGCGCGGTCGCCGTCACCGTGCTGGCCCAGCAGCGCCCGCACGAGCTGGCCACGATGTGCGAGATCGCCCGCATAGACCACGCCCTGTGCGACATCCGGTCCGTCGACGACCTCGCCAAGGCAGAGATACCGGGGATCAGGATCACCACGTACGGCGGTGACGCCCCCGACGACCTGCTGAACCGGGCGGCGCCCGAGGAGCCGTACACCGCCGTGGACACCGCGGCCGACGACGTCGCGCTGATCGCGTTCACCTCCGGGACCACCGGCCGCCCCAAGGGCTGTATGCACTTCCACCGGGACGTGCTGGCGATCGCCGACACCTTCGCCCGCCATGTGCTCGGGCCGCACCCCGAGGACGTCTTCACCGGCAGCCCGCCGCTCGGCTTCACCTTCGGCCTCGGCGGACTGGTGGTCTTCCCGATGCGCGCCGGGGCCAGCGCCCTGCTCCTCGAACAGGCCGGTCCCCGGCAGCTGTTGCCCGCGATCGCCGAGCACCGGGTGTCGGTCCTGTTCACCGCGCCGACTGCCTACCGCGCGATGCTCGACGAGGTCGACGCGTACGACGTCTCCTCCCTGCGCCGCTGCGTCTCGGCCGGCGAGAACCTGCCTGCCGCCACCTGGCGGGCCTGGCACGAGCGGACCGGGCTGCGCGTCATCAACGGCATCGGCGCCACCGAGCTGCTGCACATCTTCATCTCGGCGGCCGACGAGCACATCAGGCCGGGGACGACGGGGGTGCCCGTACCGGGGTGGCAGGCGCGCGTGCAGGACGAGAGCGGCGCGCCGGTGCCCGACGGCGAGCCCGGGCTGCTGGCGGTGCGCGGGCCGGTCGGCTGCCGGTATCTCGCCGACCCGCGGCAGCGGGAGTACGTGCGCGACGGCTGGAACGTCACCGGCGACACGTATGTCCGCGAGCCCGACGGCTACTTCCGGTACGTCGCCCGCGCGGACGACATGATCATCTCGGCCGGGTACAACATCGCCGGACCGGAGGTCGAGGAGGCGCTGCTGCGCCACCCGGACGTGCTGGAGGCGGCGGTCGTGGGGCGGCCCGACGAGGCGCGCGGGGAGGTCGTGGTGGCCTACGCCGTCCTCAAGGAGGGCGCCTCACGCGACACCGAGGCGCTGCGCGTCTTCGTCCGGTCCGAACTGGCGCCCTACAAATGCCCGCGCGAGATCGTCCTCCTGAACGCGCTGCCGCGCACGGCGACCGGCAAGCTGCAGCGGTTCCGGCTGCGCGCCGCATCCGGCGACGCAGGTGACACCGATGGTGACCAGCAGTGATGCCGACGACCTAAGATGATCAACGTGTCCGACCAGCATGCACCACGGTCTCTCATCGTCACGCTCTACGGCGCGTACGGCCGCTTCATGCCCGGCCCCGTACCCGTCGCCGAGCTGATCCGACTGCTGGCCGCGGTCGGCGTGGACGCCCCCTCCGTACGCTCCTCCGTGTCCCGGCTCAAACGCCGCGGGCTGCTCCTGCCGGCCCGTACGGCACAGGGCGCGGCGGGGTACGAACTGTCGCCGGACGCCCGCCAGTTGCTCGACGACGGCGACCGTCGCATCTACGCCGTCACACCGCCGGAGGACGAGGGCTGGGTGCTCGCCGTGTTCTCCGTCCCGGAGTCCGAGCGGCAGAAGCGGCACGTGCTGCGTTCACGCCTGGCCGGGCTCGGCTTCGGCACCGCCGCGCCCGGCGTGTGGATCGCGCCGGCGCGGCTGTACGAGGAGAGCCGCCACACCCTCCAGCGGCTGCGGCTCGACCCGTACGTCGACTTCTTCCGCGGCGAGCACCTCGGCTTCGCGCCGACCGCGGAGGCGGTCGCCCGCTGGTGGGACCTGGCGGCGATCGCCAAGGAGCACGAGGCGTTCCTCGACCGGCACGCGCGCGTGCTGCACGACTGGGAGCGACGGGCGGACACCCCGGCCGAGGAGGCGTACCACGACTACCTCCTCGCCCTGGACACCTGGCGCCACCTCCCCTACGCCGATCCCGGGCTGCCCGCGGGCCTGCTCCCCCCGGACTGGCCGGGCGCCCGCTCGGCCGCGGTGTTCCGAGGGCTGCACGAGCGGCTGCGGGACGCGGGGGCCGCCTTCGCGGTCGTGTGACCTCATGAACATCACGGGCCCCTAAGGGAACCCTCAGGTTCCTCTGTCCCTCTTCTCAAGGTTCTTACCTACCGTCCCTGGGGTCGTAAGCAAGAGGGAAGAGGACCGTTGCGCATGACCACCACGGCAAGGGCTGCTCAGGGAGCCACCGTCTGGCTCACGGGGCTGCCGAGCGCGGGCAAGACGACCATCGCCCGCCACCTCGGCGACCGGCTGAAGGCCGAGGGACATCGCGTGGAGGTCCTCGACGGCGACGAGATCCGCCGCTTCCTCTCCGCGGGCCTCGGCTTCTCCCGCGCGGACCGCAACACGAACGTGCAGCGCATCGGGCTGGTGTCCGAGGTGCTCGCGCGCAACGGCGTGCTCTCCGTCGTCCCGGTGATCGCCCCGTACGCCGACAGCCGCGAGGCCGTCCGGGGGCGGCACGAGGCGAGCGGGACGCCGTACATCGAGGTGCATGTGGCGACCCCGGTCGAGGTGTGCAGCGAGCGGGACGTGAAGGGGCTGTACGCCCGTCAGGCCGCGGGCCGGCTGACCGGGCTCACCGGCGTCGACGACCCGTACGAGCCACCGACGGACCCGGCGCTCGTGCTGCCGACGCAGGACCAGACCCCGCGGGAGTCGGCGGCCGCGGTGTACGCGGTGCTGGCGGAGCGGGGGTTGGTGTGACGACGACCGCGTTCACGCTGTCGCACCTGGACGCGCTGGAGTCCGAGGCGGTGCACATCTTCCGTGAGGTGGCGGGTGAGTTCGAGCGGCCGGTGATCCTGTTCTCCGGCGGCAAGGACTCCATCGTCATGCTGCACCTGGCCCTGAAGGCGTTCGCCCCAGCCGCGGTGCCCTTCTCGCTGCTGCACGTGGACACCGGACACAACTTCCCCGAGGTCCTCGAGTACCGGGGCCGTACGGTCGACAGGCATGGGTTGCGGCTCCATGTGGCCTCCGTACAGGACTACATCGACCGGGGTGTGCTGCGCGAACGTCCCGACGGGACCCGCAACCCGCTGCAGACGCTGCCGCTGACGGAGAAGATCCAGGCCGAGCGCTTCGACGCGGTGTTCGGCGGTGGCCGTCGCGACGAGGAGAAGGCCCGGGCCAAGGAGCGGGTGTTCTCACTGCGGGACGAGTTCTCCCAGTGGGACCCGCGCCGCCAGCGGCCCGAGCTGTGGAACCTGTACAACGGCCGGCACGCCCCCGGCGAGCACGTCCGCGTCTTCCCGCTGTCCAACTGGACCGAGCTGGACGTGTGGCAGTACATCGCCCGCGACGGCATCGAGCTGCCGCAGATCTACTTCGCCCATCACCGCGAGGTGTTCCGGCGGGGCGGAATGTGGCTGACCCCGGGTGAGTGGGGCGGCCCGAAGGACACCGAGACCGTCGAGAAGCGACTGGTGCGCTACCGCACGGTCGGCGACATGTCCTGCACCGGTGCCGTCGACTCCGACGCCGACACCATCGAGAAGGTGATCGCCGAGATCGCCGCCTCCCGGCTCACCGAGCGCGGCGCCACCCGCGCCGACGACAAGATGCCCGAGGCCGCGATGGAAGACCGCAAGCGCGAGGGGTACTTCTAATCATGACCGGCACGATCGGTACCACCATCGACACGCTGCGGTTCGCCACCGCCGGCTCAGTGGACGACGGCAAGTCCACGCTCGTCGGACGGCTGTTGCACGACTCCAAGTCGGTCCTCACCGACCAGCTGGCGGCCGTCGAGCACGCCTCCCGCAGCCGCGGCCAGGACACCCCGGATCTTGCGCTCCTCACCGACGGCCTGCGCGCCGAGCGGGAGCAGGGCATCACCATCGACGTGGCCTACCGCTACTTCGCCACGCCCCGCCGCCGGTTCATCCTCGCCGACACCCCGGGCCATGTGCAGTACACCCGCAACATGGTCACCGGCGCCTCCACCGCCGAGCTGGCGATCGTCCTGGTCGACGCCCGCAACGGCGTCGTCGAGCAGACCCGCCGGCACGCCGCGATCGCCGCGCTGCTGCGCGTGCCGCACGTCGTGCTCGCCGTGAACAAGATGGACCTGGTCGGGTACGTGGAGAAGGAGTTCGACCGGATCGTCGAGGACTTCGCGGGCCACGCGGCGGAGCTGGGACTGCCCGGCTTCACGCCGATCCCGGTCTCGGCGCTCGTCGGCGACAACGTCGTGGACCGGTCCGCCCGCATGGACTGGTACGAGGGCCCGGCGCTGCTGGAGTTCCTGGGGAACGTCCCCGTCGGCACCGAGGCCGCGGACGCACCCACCCGCTTCCCGGTCCAGTACGTGATCCGCGACGGCGAAGTCCGCTACTACGCGGGCCAGTTGGTGTCGGGCTCACTGCGGGTCGGCGACCACCGTCCACCCGTCCGGCGAGACCTCCGAGATCACCGGCATCGACGTGCTCGGCGTCGCCGCTCAGGTGGCGTACGCGCCGCAGTCGGTCGGTGTGCGGCTGGCCGACCGGCGGGACGTCTCGCGCGGCGACATGATCACCGCGGGGGCCGGCGTCGTCCCGGCGCTCACCCGGGAGGTCCGGGCGGCCGTGTGCCACCTGACCGACCGCCCGCTGAGGGTCGGTGACCGCGTGCTGGTCAGGCACACCACCCGGACCGTCAAGGCGGTCGTCGAGAACCTCGCCGGAGCCGCCGAGCTGACGGCGAACGACCTGGGCCGGATCACCCTGCGCACCGCCGAGCCACTGGCCCTCGACGACTACGCGGTCTCCCGGCGCACCGGCGCGTTCCTCCTGATCGACCCGGCGGACGGCGCGACGCTGACCGCGGGCATGGTCGAGCTCAACTGCCCAGGCTGAGGCGGGGTTTGGGCGCGTCCGTCCGTCCGGTCTGCGGGCGGCGGCTGCCTGCCCGGTACGGGGCCGGCCAAGCGACGCCCGGTCCGTCGTAGCCCTGCTCGGCCGCCGCGTGCAGGGTCCAGTGCGGGTCGTAGAGATGCGGGCGGGCGAGGGCGCACAGGTCCGTGCGCCCGGCCAGGATCAGGGAGTTGACGTCGTCCCAGGAAGAGATCGCGCCGACCGCGATCACGGGGATGCCGGTGGCGTGGCGGATACGGTCCGCGTACGGCGTCTGGTACGACCGCCCGTACTCCGGCCGTTCGTCGGCCACGACCTGCCCGGTCGACACGTCGATCGCGTCGGCGCCGTGCGCGGCGAAGGCACGGGCGATCTCGACGGCGTCCTCCGCCGTGTTCCCGCCCTTGGCCCAGTCGGTGGCGGAGATGCGGACGGTCAGGGGCTTCTCCTGCGGCCACACGCCCCGTACGGCGTCGAAGACCTCCAGCGGGAAGCGGAGCCGTTTCGCGAGCGAGCCGCCGTAGGCGTCGGTGCGGCGGTTGGTCAGCGGGGAGAGGAAGCCGGAGAGCAGGTAGCCGTGCGCGCAGTGCAGTTCGAGCAGGTCGAACCCGGCCCGGGCGGCCCGCCAGGCGGCGGACGTGAACTGCTCGCGCAGGTCGGTGAGTTGGGCACGGGACAGCTCGCGCGGGGTCTGGCTGTGCGGCTTGTAGGGGATCGGGGACGCGGCCACGAGCGGCCAGTTGCCGTCGTCCAGCGGTTCGTCGATGCCCTCCCACATGAGCTTGGTCGAGCCCTTGCGTCCACTGTGGCCGAGCTGCACGCCGATCGCGGTGCCGGGCGCCTGCGCGTGCACGAACTCGGTGATCCGTCTCCAGGCCTCGGCCTGCTTACCGGTGTAGAGGCCGGTGCAGCCGGGCGTGATCCGGCCCTCGGGGGACACGCACACCATCTCGGTCATCACCAGGCCGGCGCCGCCGAGGGCCCGTGCGCCCAGGTGGACGAGGTGGAAGTCGCCGGGGAGGCCGTCGGTGGCCGAGTACATGTCCATGGGGGAGACGACGACCCGGTTGCGCAGGGTCAGGCCGCGCAGCCGGAGCGGGGTGAACATCGGGGGCGTGCCGGGCGGGCAGCCGAACTCGCGCTCGACGGCCTCCGTGAAGCGGGGGTCGCGCAGGCGGAGGTTGTCGTGGGTGACACGGCGGCTGCGGGTGAGCAGGTTGAAGGCGAACTGGCGGGGCGGCTGGTCGAGGTGGAGAGCGAGGTTCTCGAACCACTCCAGGCTGGCGCGGGCCGCGCGCTGGGTCGAGGCGACGACGGGGCGCCGCTCTTCCTCGTATGCCGCCAACGCCCCTTCCAGGGAGTCCTGTTCCTCCAGGCAGGCGGCCAGCGCGAGGGCGTCCTCGACGGCCAGCTTGGTGCCCGAGCCGATGGAGAAGTGCGCGGTGTGGGCGGCGTCGCCGAGCAGGACCACGTTGCCGTGCGACCAGCGCTCGTTGACCACCGTACGGAAGGTGCTCCAGGCGGAGTTGTTGGACCTGAGCGGCCGGCCACCCAGCGCGTCAGCGAAGATCTTGGCGCAGTGCTCGATCGACTCCTGCGCGTCGAGCTCCTCGAAGCCCGCCGCCCGCCAGACCTCCTCCCGCATCTCGACGATCATGGTGGAGGCGTCCGCCGCATACGGGTAGCCGTGCAGCTGCATCACGCCGTGCTCGGTCTCGGCGATCTCGAAGCGGAAGGCGTCGAGCGCGAAGTCGGCGGCGAGCCAGATGTAACGGCAGCGGTGGGCGGTCACCTGGGGCCGGAACACCTGGGCGTACGCCTCGCGGGTGGTGCTGTGGACTCCGTCGGCGGCGATGACGAGGTCGTACGCCTCGGCCAGCCGGGCAGGGTGGGGCGCCTCGGAGTGGAAGCGGAGCTCTACGCCGAGTTCGCGGCAGCGGTCGTGCAGGATTTCGAGGAGGCGTCTGCGGCCGAGGGCGGCGAAACCGTGTCCTCCGGAGGTGTGGCGGGTGCCTCGGTGAACGATGTCGATGTCGTCCCAGCGGGTGAAGTGCTGTTGCAGGGCCGCGTAGACGTTCGGGTCGGCGTGTTCTATGCCGCCGAGGGTCTCGTCGGAGAGGACCACTCCGAAGCCGAAGGTGTCGTCGGGGGCGTTGCGTTCCCAGACGGTGACTTCGCGGTGGGGGCGGAGACGTTTCAGCAGGGCTGCGGCGTAGAGGCCGCCGGGGCCGCCGCCGATGACCGCGATGCGTCGGGGGTGGCTGGTCTCGTGGGGCGAGTGCGGGCCGGTGGGGGCTGGTCGCGCAGTTCCCCGCGCCCCTGAGGTACGTGTCCCTGGGGTCGGCATTACCGCCCCCGCCACTTCGGAGGTCGCTTTTCCTTGAACGCTGCGTGGAACTCGGCGTAGTCCTCGCCGTTCATCAACAGGGCCTGGGTGGCGGCGTCCAGTTCCACCGCTGCCGCCAACGGCATGTCCAGCTCGGCTGTCAGGAGCGCCTTCGTCTGGGCGTACGCCAGTGCCGGGCCCTCGGCCAGGCGGTGGGCCAGGGACTGGGCGGCCTCGTCGGCGCGGCCCTCCTCGGTCATTTCGCTGATCAGGCCGATGCGCTCGGCCTCGGGGGCGCGGACCGGCTCGCCGAGCATGAGGAGGCGGGTGGCGTGGCCGAGGCCCACGACGCGGGGCAGCAGGTAGGCGGCGCCCATGTCACCGCCGGAGAGGCCGACGCGGGTGAAGAGGAAGGCGAAGCGGGCCGAGGGGTCGGCGACCCGGAAGTCCGCGGCCAGGGCGAGCACCGCGCCGGCGCCCGCCGCCACTCCGTGCACCGCCGCGATCACGGGGAACGGGCACTCCCGTACGGCCCGCACCACCTGGCCGGTCATCCGGTTGAAGTCGAGGAGCTGGGCGGTGTCCATGGCGAGGGTGGCGCCGATGATCTCGTCGACGTCACCGCCTGAGCAGAAGCCGCGCCCCTCCCCCGCCAGCACCAGGGCGCGCACGGACCGCTCCCGGGACAGTTCGGCGAGCAGGTCGCGCAGGTCGGCGTAGGCACCGAAGGTGAGCGCGTTGAGCTTGTCGGGGCGGGCGAGGGTGACGGTGGCGACGCCGTCGGTGAGGTCGACGCGGAGGTGTTGCCAGTGGGGGGTGCGGGCGGCGGAGCCGGTGAAGGGACTCACGAGGTGCGGCCTCCTCGTTCGGTGGCGGGCACTGCCTCACGGAGCTCTGTCCTTCGAAGCTATCACTCATCCGTGACTGTCGTCACGAGTGCGCGATACGTCGGTCGGGCGGTCGGGCGGTCGGGCGGTCGGGCGGTCGGGCGGTCGGGCGGTCGGGCGGTCGGGACATGACTCCGGATCTGACCCGGGGCCGTCACATCCGTCACGACTCGTCGACACACCCGTAACGGCGGGAGCAACCGCGCGAGGCCCGCCGTTCATCCGGGTAAGCCGCCCGCAACGGGGCCGAAGGTCCCGCACGGTGCCCGTCGGACTCCTCTGCCGGGCGGCGCCGTACCATTCATAAGGTTGAAAGCAGGACAGCCTGCTCATGAACGGACCCGCCTTGTACGAACGCCCCGCAGCCTCCGCCTCCTGGCGCATCGCGCTGCCGCACTCCGCCGCGGCCGTGCCGGTGGCCCGCGCCCTGGTGCGCACCGCGCTGGCCGAGCTGGAGCACGGGGCCGACAGCGACACCGCGGAACTGCTGACGGCGGAGCTGGTGGCGAACGCCGTGGAGCACACGGCAGGGGACGCGCCGATAGAGCTGGTGGTGGAGCTGCTGCCGAGCGGCTGCCAGGTCGAGGTGCACGACCCGGATCCGGCGCCGCCCGGCAACCTCACGCGCCCGGCGGCGGCCGAGCCCGACCCCTGGCAGGAGCACGGGCGTGGTCTGCTGCTGATCCGCGCCCTCAGCTCGTCCTGCGGTCACCGCCCCACCGAGTCCGGCAAGGCGGTGTGGTTCAGGCTGCCGACGGTGCCGCCTCAGCGGCGTCCGGTGTGACCGGCTGACGTCCGCCCGGGCCTGTTGCAGGTCTGTTCAGCCTGTTCAGCCTGTTCAGGCCAGGGTGGCCACCATGACCGCCTTGATGGTGTGCATCCGGTTCTCGGCCTCGTCGAAGACGACCGAGTGCGGCGACTCGAAGACCTCGTCGGTCACCTCGAGGGACGTGAGGCCGCGGGTCTCGTAGATCTCCTGGCCGACCTTGGTGCCCAGGTCGTGGAAGGCCGGCAGGCAGTGCAGGAACTTGACGTCCGGGTTGCCGGTGGCACGCAGGACGTCCATGGTCACGGCGTACGGGGCGAGGGCGGTGATCCGCTCGTCCCAGACCTCCTTGGGCTCGCCCATGGAGACCCAGACGTCGGTGGCGACGAAGTCGGCGCCCGCGACGCCCTCCTCGACGGACTCGGTGAGCAGGATGGCCGCCCCGCTGTCCTCGGCCAGCTTGCGGGCCCGGTCGACGACCTCGTCGGCGGGCCAGTACTCCTTGGGCGCGACGATACGGACGTCCAGGCCGAGCAGCGCGCCGGTGACCAGGTAGGAGTTGCCCATGTTGAACCGGGCGTCGCCGAGGTAGGCGAGGACGAAACCGTCGTCGACGAGGTCCTTGCTGCAGTGCTCGGTCATGGTCAGCACGTCGGCGAGCATCTGGGTGGGGTGCCACTCGTCGGTGAGGCCGTTGTAGACGGGCACGCCGGCATACGCGGCGAGCTCCTCGACCTTGGCCTGGCTGTCCCCGCGGTACTCGATCGCGTCGTACATCCGGCCCAGCACCCGCGCGGTGTCCTTCACGGACTCCTTGTGGCCGATCTGGGAGCCCGAGGGGTCGAGGTACGTCGTCGAGGCGCCCTGGTCGGCGGCGGCGACCTCGAACGCGCAGCGCGTGCGCGTCGAGGTCTTCTCGAAGATCAACGCGATGTTCCGGCCCCGCAGGTACCGCGTCTCGGTCCCGGCCTTCTTGGCGGCCTTCAGCTCGGCGGCCAGCTCGATCAGGCCGCGGAACTCCTGCTCGGTGAAGTCGAGCTCCTTGAGGAAGTGGCGGCCGGCGAGGGCGGTCGGGACTGTCGCCATGGGGGGCGCTCCAGGGATATGAGAACAAGTACGCTGGAAGTCTATACGACGAGTCACATTTCTATACAGCCCCCCATACGGCACCTACAGGCACCTTCAGGCACCTTCAGGCACCTACACGGCCTCGCGCTCGACCGGGCAGCTCATGCACCGCGGCCCGCCCCTGCCCCGCCCCAGCTCGCTGCCCGGGATCTCGATCACCTCGATGCCCTGTTTGCGCAGGTGGGTGTTGGTCGTGGCGTTGCGCTCGTAGGCGACGACGACGCCCGGTTCGACGGCCAGGACGTTGCAGCCGTCGTCCCACTGCTCGCGCTCGGCCGCGTGCACGTCCTGGGTGGCGGTCAGGACGCGGATCTCGTTGAGGCCGAGCGCGGCGGCGATCGCACGGTGCATGTGCTCCGGCGGGTGGTCGGTGACCTTGAGCTCCTTGTCGCCGACGCCCGGTTCGATGGTGTACGAGCGGAGCATGCCGAGCCCGGCGTACTGGGTGAAGGTGTCGCCGTCGACCATCGTCATCACGGTGTCGAGGTGCATGAAGGCGCGTCGCTTGGGCATGTCGAGGGCCACGATCGTCTGCGCGGAGCCCGCGTCGAACAGCTTGTGCGCGAGCATCTCGACGGCCTGGGGGGTGGTCCGCTCGCTCATGCCGATGAGCACCGCCCCGTTGCCGATGACGAGGACGTCCCCGCCCTCGATGGTCGATGGGTAGTCGGCCTGCCCCTGCGACCAGACGTTGAACATTTCGTCGCGGAAGAGCGGGTGGTGCCGGTAGATCGCCTCGAAGTGCACGGTCTCGCGCTGCCGGGCCGGCCAGCGCATGGCGTTGATGGAGACGCCGTCGTAGATCCAGGCGGAGGTGTCGCGGGTGAAGAGGTGGTTGGGCAGCGGGCCGAGCAAGAAGTCGTCGAGCTCCATGACGTGGAAGCGCACGGAAGTCGGCTCCGCGTGCGCTTCCAGGAACTCCCGCTTGGTCATGCCGCCGACCAGCACCTCGGCCAGGTCGCGGGCGGGCAGCGTCTCGAAGGCGGCCCGGAGGTGGTCGGTGGCGAGCACCCCGTACTCCTTCTCGTCGAAGACCCGGTCCAGGACGAGGGCCCTGGCCGCCGGGATCTCCAGCGCCTCGCCGAGCAGGTCGCCGAAGAGGTGGACGGCGACGCCGCGGTCCCGCAGCACGTCGGCGAACCCGTCGTGCTCGGCGCGCGCCCGGCGCACCCACAGCACGTCGTCGAAGAGCAGGGCGGTCTTGTTGCTGGGCGTGAGCCTTTTGAGCTCGAGATCCGGCCGGTGCAGGATGACGCGGCGCAGCCGCCCGGCCTCGGAGTCGACATGCATTCCCATGCCTCCATCCTGACCATCGCAGGGCGTCTTGACCCGTCGCTCACGTGTTTCTGCGTCCACTTGTTTTCGTCCTCTTGACGATAATCACACCCGCCAGTTATCGTCGTTCAGACGAAAAGCGAGGGGATCTTCATGGCTGACATCACCCGGCGCCTCGGCCTGCGCCACCTGCGCGGCGCACCGACGGCGCACATCCGGCACCACCGCGCGGGCCGGCTGCTGCACGACGGGCCGGGCCTGAGCTTCTGGTTCCGGTCGCTGACCGCCGCGCTGTCGGAGGTGCCGGTCGACGACCGGGAACTGGCGATGACGTTCCACGCCCGCACGTCCGACTTCCAGGACGTGGCGGTGCAGGCCACGGTCACCTACCGGATCGGCGACCCGGGTGTGGCCGCCGCCCGCCTCGACTTCTCCATCGACCCGGACACCGGCGTGTGGCGGGGCACGCCGCTGGAGCAGCTCGGCACGCTGCTCACCGAGACGGCCCAGCAGCACGCCCTGGACGTCCTGGCGCGTACGCCGCTGGCGGCCGCGCTGGTCGACGGCGTGACCGCGGTGCGCGAGCGGATCGCGGCCGGCCTGGACGCCGAGCCGCGGCTGCCCGCGACCGGCATCGAGGTGGTCGCCGTACGCGTGGTGGCGCTGCGGCCGGAGCCCGAGGTGGAGCGCGCGCTGCGCACCCCGGCCCGCGAGCAGATCCAGCAGGAGGCGGACCGGGCGACGTACGAACGAAGGGCCGTCGCGGTGGAACGGGAACGGGCCATCGCGGAGAACGAGCTGGCCAGCAAGATCGAACTCGCCCGCCGCGAGGAGCAGTTGGTCGACCAGCACGGCACGAACGCCCGGCGCGAGGCCGAGGAGCACGCGGCGGCGGACGCCGTACGGGCGCAGGCGGAGGCGGCACGGACGGTGCGGCTCGCGGAGGCCGAGGCGGCCCGTGCCGTACGGCTGTCCCGTGCGGAGGCGGAGGGGGCGCGCGAGGTCGGCGAGGCGCGCGCCCAGGCGCAGGCCGCGTGGCTGCGGGTGCACGCGGAGGTGGACGTGGCGACGCTGCACGCGCTCACGGGGACCCGGATCGCGGAGAACCTGCCGCGCGTCGAGAGCCTGACGGTGTCGCCGGACGTGCTGACCGGGCTGCTGGCCAAGCTGGGTGCGCGGGAGCGGGCGTGAGCCTGGCGCCGCGGGTGGTCGTCGTCCATCGCACCACGGAGTACGAGGAGTTGGTGGCCCGGCACGGCACCCACGGGCAGGCCGCGTTCTTCCTGTCCTCCCGGGGCCGGGACCTCGCCGAGCTCGCCGAACGGCACCGCCGGACGCGGCAGGCCTTGGCCGAGGTCGGCTCGGCGGTGCCGCTGACCTGGCGTCAGGCTCGGGTCGAGCGAGCGGACTTGGACCGGTTCCTGTTCGCGCCCGAGGACGTGGTGGTCGTGGTGGGGCAGGACGGTCTGGTGGCGAACGTCGCCAAGTACCTCGCGGGACAGCCGGTGGTGGGCATCGACACCGACCCCGGGCGCAACCCGGGGGTACTGGTCCGGCACCGACCCAAGGACGCGGCGGCACTGCTGCCGGCCGTTCTCGCCCGCTCCGTCGGCGTCGAGGAGCGCACCATGGTCGAGGCCGTCGCCGACGACACCCAGCGGGTCGTCGCGCTCAACGAGATCTGTCTGGGAGCCGTCGGACACCAGACAGTCAGATACCGCCTGGGCCTGGAGGGCGACGGGGGTGTCGTCGAGGCCCAGGCCTCGTCCGGGGTGCTGGTGGGCACGGGCACCGGGGCGACCGGGTGGATCCGGTCGGTGTGGCAGGAGCGCGGCGGCCATTGGCCGCTGCCCTCGCCCACCCAGGCGCGCCTGTTGTGGTTCGTGCGCGAGGCCTGGCCGTCCCCGGCCACCGGCACGTCACTGGTGGCCGGGGAACTCACCGCGTCGGCCCGTCTGTCCCTCACCGTCGAGTCGGAGCGGCTCATCGCCTTCGGCGACGGAATGGAGACTGATGCGGTGGAGCTGACCTGGGGGCAGTCGGTGCGGGTGGGGGTGTGCGGGGAGCGGTTGCGGCTGGTGGGGTGAGGGCACGCGGCGGCCGGGTCAGCCGCTGGGCTGGGGCTGGAGCAGTTCGGGGCGGGCCAGCATACGGCGGGCCGCGCGGCCGGGGTCGAGGGTGGCGCGGGCGACGATCCAGCCCGCGAGGGCGTGCGGTTCGGCGGGGTCGGCGGCCAGTTCCTCGGCGTACCGGGCGAGCGCGGCGGCCGGGTCGCCGGCGGCGAGGTGCTCGTCGGCGGTGTACGGAGTGGTGGGGCGGACCGCGAAGGCGTGGGTGCGCACGTCCGGCCACGAGGTGCGGTCGGGTCGGAAGCGGGGGCTGTCCGCCGATGGCGCCGCACCGTCCGTCGGAGCCACGTTGCGCAGCCGCCACTCGGTGCGGTGCAGGGCGGCGGCCGTACGGGCACGGGCGAGGGCGGACGCGGGGACCGGCTCCCGCAGCCAGCCGTCCAGCGTGCGCGCCAGGCCCGAGACCAGGGCACGCCCCTGAGCGGTGAGACGCCCCTCGGCCAGCAGGGTGCGCACGACGAGCCGGCTCTGCAGGCGACGCAACGCGAAGTGGTAACCGGCCTCCTCCTCAAGGCTCTTCTCCTTGACGCCCTCCTCCACGGCCGCCCGGTCGTCCCGCGCGGCCGCCATGCGGTCGCGCCAGAAGCCCGCGACGCCCGTGAAGGCGTACGCGCCGTGCAGCAGGCCGGTGAGATGGCGGGGGTCGGGGCGCCACGGGGCGTAGTAGCGCTCGGCCCGGTCGTCGTCGAGGAGGGGGAAGAGGTGGAGGAGGGCGGCCAGCTTGCTGTGCTGGAACTCGTGGACCAGCGTCTCGGCGAGGGCGAGCGCGGAGGAAGGGCGGGCGATCACCATCGCGCCGAAGGAGTCGCCGCTGGAGGCGGAGGCCTGGACGGTCGGCGGGGCGGGAGGGAGCGTGCTCGTGCGGCCCCACGGCACGACCGCCCGGATCCATGCCGGGTCGAGCCGCCCGGGCCCGACACCGCCGGGCGCGGCGAGCACGGCGACGGCCTCCTCGAACACCCGCTGCCACTCCTCCGCCTCGGCGGCGTCGAGCCGGGCCGGCGGCAGGGGGTCGTCCAGGTCGCGGTAGGGGTCGAGGTCGTCGAGCGGGATGGCGACGGTACCGGTGGGCGTCGGATGGGTGAGGGTGCGCAGGGGCAGCCAGGAAGCCGCCGCCGAGCCGTCCTCGGCTCCCCCGCTCCCCAGCCCCACCGTCCCCGGCCGGACCGTCACGGACGTCATGTCCCCGTCGCGCCCCGGCCCCGCGAGAGTCAGCTCTCCCCTGCTCGTGCGGGCCCGTCCGATCGTCAACGCCCCTTCGGCGTCCGGGAGTCGGGCCAGGCCCAGTCCCGGCAGGGACAACGCGCCGTCCACCAGCGGGACCCGGAGTTCCGCGTCCGTGCCGGCGTGCAGCGACGCTGTCACCGCCAGGGCGCACAGGTGGCCGGCCTCCGCCCACAGGGCGGGTCCGGACGCGGTGCCGTGGGCCCGGCGCAGGACGTGGGCGAGCCAGCCGCCGGTCGCGGGGGCGAGCAGCAGCCGGTCGACCGGCTCGGGTGCCCGGGCCGCCGCGTCCTTCAGGATGTGCCAGGCCTCGGCGGCGGGCGTCAGCTGCGTGGGCAGCGCGTCGAGGCGGTCCAGCAGGGTCCGCAGGAGCAACAGCCGCCGCGCCCGCTCCGCCCGTCCGAGGAAGGCCACAGCCTCCGGGGAGCCGCCTCCGGCGGCCAGTTCCGCGAAGAGCCGCTCGGGCATGCGGAACGGAGCGGAGCGCGGCTCGCTGGACATTCCCGGAGACCTCCGTGTGTGGGCATGCCAGGGCCCGGGCCGGGCCCTGGCGTCGAAAGCGGGCGGTCGGCTATTCGGCCCGGCCCGTCTCACCCCCGCCCCTGATGCTGCCGCGGGCGCGCAGGACCTCCTCCAGGAGGCGGGCAGTGGGGCGGAGCGGGGCGAGACCGTCCACGGCGGTCAAGGGCATCTCCGCGAGGTCGGCCAGATCCGACTCCCAGACGTCGGTACCCGCACCGGCGGCCGGCCCAAGGAAGGCTGCTTCGGCATGGTGCAGAGCGGGCGACTGGTCCAAGATGCTCCCCCTTCTCGCACGGAGGCACGGGATGCCCCGTGCCCGTTTCCGTGTCCTTTTCCATCATGGCCATTCCTGCCCAAGTCGAAAACCGTACGATCACGCCACTCGATCATCTCCGATCACGCCGGCGCTTCGCCGAGGCCTCGAATTCACGCAACGCCGCACCGAGTTCCTCCCCCCGCTCGGGGTGGTCGTCGACGGACACCACGGCGTCGTACAGGTCCCACAGTGCCTGAGGCAGGTGCCGGGCGAGCCCGTTGAGGATGCCGATGGCGTCCGTGCGGGGCTTGGGGGTGACGGGGCAGTGTCGCTGTGACACGGGGGTTCAACGCGGCGACCACCGTCTGCCGTTCGGTGGGATCGTTCATCAGCGGATAGGCGAGGAGCGCCTCCACGGCCCGCTGGAGCGGCGAGGCCGGGCGCCGCTCGGGTGCCGCTCCCGCCGGTGGCAGGATCTCGACGCGCTCGGGACTCTGCAGGCGGATCTCGGGATACTGCAGAGTACGGCCCGCTTCCCTGAGGGCCGCGATACGTGTTCGAACGGCCGGAAACAGTTCCTCCGGATCCGGTGGTGCGGGCAGGACAGCGGCGCGGTCGGCCAGCAGCGACAGCAGGATCTCGGAGAAGAGTCCGGTGCCGCGCGCCGGTTCGTTGGCCGCGGCCCGGCCGCGCCCCGCGGCACGCAGCACGGTTTGCTGATGGGCGTGGTTGCGCCGCCCGACCGGCAGCGCGTCCGGCGGCAGCGGCTCCCGGAAGGCCAGGGTCTCCTCGAAGGTCTCGCAGGCGTCCACGATCCGATCCACAACTGCTCGGCGAAGCCGGCCACCGCGTCCCCGGCGTACCGCTCCAGCGCGGAGTCCAGGTCGATGCCCAGTTTGTCGGCGGTGGACGCGTCCGCGCAGAACAGCCGCAGATGGCCGGCCCGGTCGAGGACGCCGTGTCCGCCCCACCACACCCAGAGGATGTCGCCCTGGTTCGGGGGCAGTGCCGGCAGGCCGGGATGGACGGCTGGGCCGGAAACGGCGACGAACCCGGGTCGACGGGTCGCGGCCGTCCGGCTCACAGACGTGGGTCCACCGGCTCCGACTCCAGCGCCAGTACCCCGAACACGGCCTCGTGCACCCGCCACAGCGGCTCGCCCTCGGCCAGCCGGTCGAGCGCCTCAAGGCCGAGCGCGTACTCGCGGATCGCCAGCGACCGCTTGTGGTTGAGGAACCTGTGGCGGAGCCGGGCGAGGTGGTCCGGGCGGGTGTACTCCGGGCCGTAGATGATCCGCAGGTATTCGCGGCCGCGGCACTTGATGCCGGGCTGCACCAGACGGCCCTGCGCACTGCGTACCACCGCGCCGACCGGCTTGACGACCATGCCCTCGCCGCCCCGCCCGGTCATCTCCAGCCACCAGTCGACGCCCGCCCGCACCGACTCCGGGTCGCCGGTGTCGACGTAGAGGCGTCGGGTGGTCTGGAGCAGCCCGGTGCTGTCGTGCTCCACGAGCCGGTCCAGCAGGGCCAGCTGCTCGTCGTGCGGCAGGGCGGCGAGGCTGCGGCCCTGTACGGCGAGGATCTGGAACGGTGCCAGGCGGACGCCGTCCAGGCCGTCCGTGGTCCAGCAGTAGCGCCGGTAGGCGTCCGTGAACTTCGAGGCGGCGTCGGCCCGTTCGCGCTGGCGGGCCAGCAGGTCCGCGACGTCGACGCCGCGTGCCGCCGCGCTCTCCAGGGCGGTCAGCGCACCCGGGAAGACAGCGCCGGAGGCGGCGCCGACAGCCGCGTACTGACTGCGGAGCAGACCGGACGCCTTCAGCGACCAGGGCATCAGTTCTGCGTCCAACAGGAGCCAGTCAGTGTCGAGTTCGGTCCAGAGGCCGGCCTCGTCGATCGCCTTGCGCAGGCGGCCGAGGATCTCCTCGGTGACGGACTCGTCGTCGAAGAACGGGCGGCCGGTGCGGGTGTAGAGGGACCCGGTCGGACCGTCCACCCCGAAGCGCTTGCGGGCCGCCTCCGCGTCCCGGCACACCAGGGCCACCGCCCGCGAGCCCATGTGCTTCTCCTCGCACACGACCCGCTCGACGCCGTCCTCCTGGTACTGGGCGAACGCCTCGGCCGGGTGCTCCAGGTAGCCCTCGATGTGCGAGGTGGCGGTGGGCGCCATGGTCGGCGGAAGGTACGGCAGCAGCCGCGGGTCCACCGCGAAGCGGCTCATGACCTCCAGGGCCGCCGCCGCGTTCTCCTCCCGGACCGACACCCGGCCCGCGTGCCGTGTCTCCACGACCCGGCGCCCGTGCACGTCGGCGAGGTCGAGCGGGCGTCCGTCGTGCCCGCCCGGGGCCTCGCTGCGCAGCGGCTTCGTCGGCTCGTACCACATCTGCTCCGCCGGTACGTCGACCAGCTCGCGCTCCGGCCAGCGCAGCGCGGTGAGCTTGCCGCCGAAGACGGCGCCGGTGTCCAGGCAGATGGTGTTGTTGAGCCACGTGGCCTCGGGGACCGGGGTGTGGCCGTAGACCACGGCCGCCCGGCCCCGGTAGTCCTCCGCCCACGGGTAGCGCACCGGCAGCCCGAACTCGTCTGTCTCTCCGGTGGTGTCGCCGTACAGGGCGTGCGAGCGGACCCGGCCGGAGGTGCGGCCGTGGTACTTCTCGGGCAGGCCGGCGTGGCAGACGACGAGCCGGCCGCCGTCGAGGACGTAGTGGCTGACGAGCCCGTCGATGAACTCCCGGACCTCGGCGGCGAACTCCTCGCTCTCGCCGTCCATCTGCTCGATGGTCTCGGCGAGTCCGTGGGTGTGCTGGACCTTGCGGCCCTTGAGGTAACGGCCGTACTTGTTCTCGTGGTTGCCGGGCACGCACAGGGCGTTGCCCGACTTCACCATCGACATCACGCGGCGCAGCACGCCCGGGCTGTCCGGGCCGCGGTCGACGAGGTCGCCGACGAAGACCGCGGTGCGGCCCTCGGGGTGGACGCCGTCGGTGTAGCCCAACTTGCCGAGCAGGGTCTCCAGTTCGGAGGCGCAGCCGTGGATGTCGCCGACGATGTCGAAGGGTCCGGTGAGGTGGGTCAGGTCGTTGAAGCGCTTCTCGGTGACGACGGTGGCGTTGTCGATGTCCTCGACGCCCCGGAGGATGTGCACCTTCCGGAAGCCCTCGCGCTCCAAGTGCCGGACGGACCGGCGCAGTTCGCGGATGTGGCGTCCGATGACCCGGCGCGGCATGTCGGCGCGGTCGACGCGGGCCGTGTTGCGCTCGGCGCACACCTCCTCCGGCACGTCGAGCACGATGGCGATGGGCAGCACGTCGTACTGCTTGGCGAGGTCGATCAGCTGCCGGCGGGAGTCCTGCTGCACGCTGGTGGCGTCCACGACCGTACGGCGGCCCGCGGCGAGGCGCTTGCCCGCGATGTAGTGCAGGACGTCGAAGGCGTCCCTCGTCGCGCTCTGGTCGTTCTCGTCGTCGGAGACCAGGCCGCGGCAGAAGTCGGAGGAGATGATCTCGGTCGGCTTGAAGTGCCGGTGGGCGAAGGTGGACTTGCCGGAGCCGGAGGCTCCGACGAGAACGACGAGGGAGAGGTCGGTGACGGGGAGGACGCGTCCCTTGGTCTGCTGCTGCGTATCGGTCATGCTGCCTTCGCCTCCTTCTCGGTCGCGTTCTGCTGGATGAATATGGCCATCTGAGTCGGTGGCCCGACCTCCGGGTCATCGGGTCCGACCGGTATGAACTCCACGCCGTAGCCGTGCCGTTCGCCCACTGCCTGTGCCCATGCCCGGAACTCCGCGCGCGTCCACTCGAAGCGGTGGTCGCCGTGCCGGACGTGTCCGGCCGGGAGGCTCTCCCAGCGCACGTTGTACTCGACGTTCGGGGTCGTCACCAGCACGGTGCGCGGACGGGCCGAGCCGAACACCGCGTACTCCAGGGCGGGAAGCCGCGGCAGGTCGAGGTGTTCGATCACCTCGCTCAGCACGGCGGCGTCGTACCCCTTGAGCCGGTTGTCGGTGTACGCCAGCGAGCTCTGGAAGAGCTGGACGCGCGAGGCCTGCCGCTCCCCCATGCGGTCCAGCTTCAGCCGCCGGGAGGCGACGGTCAGCGCCCGCATGGACACGTCGGTGCCGACGATCTCGGTGAACTTCGGGTCCTTGAGCAGCGCCTGCACCAACTGGCCCTGCCCGCAGCCGAGGTCGAGCACCCGGGCGGCGCCGGACGCCTGGAGCGCGGCGACGATCGCGTCCCGGCGCTGTACGGCGAGCGGGGTCGGCTTCTCCTCGGTCTCGGCCTCCGCCTCGACCGCGTTGTCGATCTCCTCGACCTCGCTGTCGTCGGTCTCGGCCAGCCGCACGAGCTCCAGCCGTTCCATCGCCTGCCGGGTCAGCGACCAGCGGCGCGACAGATAGCGGCTGGTGATCAGCTTCTGCTCCGGGTGCTCGGGCAGCCAGCCCTCACCGGCCCGCAGCAGCTTGTCGACCTCGTCGGGGGCCACCCAGTAGTGCTTGGCGTCGTCGAGGACGGGCAGCAGGACGTACAGGTGACGCAGGGCCGCGGCGAGAGTGAGCTCCGAGGATTCCAGGACGAGCCGTACGTACCGCGAGTCGCCCCACTCCGGGAACTCGGCGTCCAGCGCCACCGGATCGACGGTCACCGCCCAGCCGAGCGGTTCGAAGAGGCGTCGTACGAGTTCCGGGCCGCCTCTGGCCGGAAGGGCGGGCACCTCGATGCGCAACGGCCTGGTCTGCTCGGCCGCTTCGGGCCTGGCGTTGCACACACCCCGCATCGCGCTGGAGAAGACGCCGCTCAGCGCCACGGCGAGCAGCGAGGAGGCGGCGTACGGGCGGTCGTTGACGTACTGGGCGAGCGCCGCGTCGGGGGCGCCGCCGCGTCCCTTGCCCTTGCCGCGCCTGACCAGTGCCACCGCGTCGACCTCCAGCAGCAGCGCCGCCGTGCAGCGCTCGGCATCCGCCTCGGGGTAGAGGACGTGTGCCGTGCCGTAGGAGGTGGAGAACGCCTGCGCCTTCTCGGGATGCTTGTGCAGCAGGAAGCCGAGGTCGGTGGCGGGGCGTTCGGCGGTGCCGGTGGTGCTGATCGTCAGGAACACGGTGGTTACACCTCGAAATACCTTCTGAGCTGGGAGGTTTCGTCATGTCGGACCTCGCGGTCGCGTCCGCACAACGTACATCGGCCGCTCCCTGCGCACACTCAGGATTTTTCACGCAACCCCGTTCGTCACGTGCCGCGCCGGATCCCCGATCCCGCGGCCAGGGCGGCGGCGGCCAGGGACACCCCGGCGAGCAGGACGAAGAGCTGCGGGTAGCCGCCCAACGCGTGCGCCAGCGCCGCGCCGGCGAAGGGTGCCAGCGCCCCCGCGATGGCGGCGGGGGCGGCGAGGATCCCGGACAGGCGGCCGTAGTCGGCCGTTCCCCAGCGGTCGGCCACGGCGGTGGCCTGGAGGAGAGTGAGGTTGCCGCGCACCATGGCCGCGGCGACGGCCAGGAGGAGCAGCAGCGGGTACGGGCCCGGGACGACGGCGAGGGCCGCGGTGGCCGCACCGCCCAGGACGATCAAGGCGACGGTGCGGGTGGTGACGCCGGTACGGCGGGCGAGCCCTTGGTACAGCGTGCGGCCCAGGGTCTGGCCCACTCCGCCGAGGCCCAGGGCCCAGGCCGCCTCGGTGGGGCTCGCGCCGCGTTCGGCGAGGAGCGGGACGAGGGCGACGACGACGGCGTACATCGCGAAGCCGTTGAGGGTGAAGGCGGCGGCGAGGAGGAGGAAGGGGCGGCTGCGGGCGACCGACCGGCTGCCGCCGCCCGCCCGGTGCGTGGGGTGGGCCGGTGCGGCCGGCCAGGGTCCGCGCAGGGCGAGGGCGTGGGCGGGGACGGTGACGGCCGCGAGGATCGCCGCCAGGACGGTGTACGTCAGGCGCCAGCTCAGGTGTTCGGCGAGGGCGGCCGTCAGGGGTGCGAAGGCGGTGGAGGCGAGGCCGCCGGCGAGGGTGACGATCGTGAGGGCACGGACGCGGTCCTCTCCCCACCAGCGCGTGACGGCGGCGAACGCGGGCTGGTAGAAGGTGGCGGCCATCGCCGTCCCGGCGAGCAGCCAAGCCGCTGTGAAGACCGCCAGGTTGGGCGCCCACGCGAGGGTGAGCACCGCGACGACGGCCAGCAGTGAGCCGGTGGTCATCACGGCGCGTGGGCCCCGGCGGTCCAGGATGCGGCCGACCGGTATTCCGGCGAGCGCGGAGACGACCAGGGCGCCGGAGAAGGCGCCGGTCGTTGCGGTGGTGGACCAGCCGGTGTCGGCGGTGATGCGCGCGTTGAGGACGGGGAAGGCGTAGTAGACGATGCCCCAGCCGGTGATCTGGGTCGCGCACAGGGCGGGAAGGGCGGCACGCGGTCGCGACCGGTCCCCGGTGCCGGTCGCGACCGCGCTGCCGTGCAGGTCCGTCACCGCGGGGTCAGCAACCGCCGGACGAGGCGGGGGCGCCGATACCGATCTGCACGAGAGCGGGCGCCGGGGCGCAGCACCCTCCGCCGTCCGCCTGCTCGGCGGCCGGGTCGTCGAAGAGCCCGGCTCCGCCGCACACCCCGGTCTCCGGCAGGGTCAGCTCCACGCGGTCGGCGGACCCGAGGTCACCGGCGATGGCCGCGGCGACGGAGCGGACCTGCTCGTAGCCGGTCATGGCGAGGAAGGTGGGGGCGCGGCCGTAGGACTTCATGCCGACCAGGTAGATGTCCTGCTCGGGGTGGGACAGCTCCTTGTGGCCGTGCGGGTAGACGGTGCCGCAGGAGTGCTGGTTGGGGTCGATGAGGGGCGCCAGCGCGGGTGGGTGCCTGGAGGCGCTCGTCCAGGCCGAGGCGGACCTCGGACAGGAAGGACAGGTCCGGGCGGAAGCCGGTCAGCACGATGACCTCGTCGACCGGGTCGAGTCGCCGTCCGTCGTCGCCGACCAGGATCAGCCGTTCGTCCTCGGCGCGCTCGATCGCCTCGGTACGGAAGCCGGTGACGGCGTCCGCGTGACCGTTGTCGACGGCGGCCTTCGCCGCCAGACCCAGGGCGCCGCGGGCGGGCAGTTCGTCGGCTTCGCCGCCGCCGAACGTGGAGCCGCTGATCCCGCGCCGCAGGATCCACACCGCGTGCGTGCCCGGCTCCTCCTGGGCGACGTCGGCGAGGGTGGCCAGCGCGGTGAAGGCTGAGGCCCCGGAGCCGATGACCGCGGTGCGCCTGCCGGCGTAACGGGCGCGGACGGCGGGGTCCTTGAGGTCGGGCACCCGGTACGTGACGCGGTCGGTGACGGCCTTCTCGCCGAGGGCGGGCAGGCCGCTCGCCCCGGCCGGACCGGGCGTGGTCCAGGTGCCGGAGGCGTCGATGACGGCCCGGGCGAAGAGGCGCTCCTCGCGGCCGTCGGAGGTGGTGAGGTGCAGGACGAAGGGCTGGGACTCGCGGTCGGCGTCGACGATGCGGTCACGGCCGGTGCGTGAGACGCCGGTGACCTGCGTGCCGTACCGGACGCGGTCGCCCAGGGCGTCGGCCAGCGGCTGCAGGTACTGCTCGGCCCAGTCGCCGCCGGAGGGATACGTGGCCGCGTCCGGCTTGGTCCAGCCGGTCGGGGCGAGCAGCTTCTCGGCGGCCGGGTCGGTGACCTCGCCCCAGGTGGAGAACAGCCGCACATGGCTCCACTCGCGCACCGCGGAGGCGGCGGCCGGTCCGGCCTCCAGGACGAGGGGTTCGATGCCGCGCTCGACGAGGTGGGCGGCCGCGGCCAGGCCGACAGGGCCGGCTCCGATGACGACGACGGGGAGCTGCTGCTCACTCATGGTGGTCGATCTCCCTGCTTGCTTCGATGATTGTCGATGTCCTGTGATGTCTGGAGCTTGCCACCCGTATCGACGAGTGTCAACATAGACGCATGTCGAAATCAGAGATCGCGGAACTGCCGGTCCTGGACGCCGGGGCGACCGTGCCGTGCTGCCCGCCGATCACCGCCGGGGAACTGTCCCGGGCCGACGCGGAGAAGATGGCCGCGATGTTCAAGGCGCTGTCCGATCCCGTGCGGCTGCGCCTGTTCTCCAAGATCGCCTCCTACCCGGGCGGCGAGGCGTGCGTCTGCGACATCTCCGACGTCGGCGTCTCCCAGCCGACCGTCTCCCACCACCTGAAGAAGCTGCGCGAAGCCGGACTGCTCACCTCGGAGCGGCGCGGGACCTGGGTCTACTACCAGGTCGCCCCGTCCGTGGTCGCCGCCATGTCCGCCCTGCTCGACCTGCGCACCTGAGCGACTTCGGCCTGATCAGGCGGGAAGCCATCGGTCGAGGTACTCGCGCAGCCCCGCGAGCTGCGCTCCGGTGGCCACATATCCGAGGTACCCGTCGGGGCGCAGGAGCCCGTGCGCGACGCCGGGCCAAGGGCCCCGGTTCTCGAGGCGGTGGACGCCGACGAGGCCGTCACGGCCGCGCAGGAGAGGGCCGATCCGTTCGTCGCTCCACAGGTGGGGCGGCCCGGTGTGCAGCAACTGGTACCCCGGGCCGGCGCACCGCGCCTGGAGCCCGCTCGGCAGGTCGGGCAGCCGGTCACCGGCCCGCGGGCCGCGCCGCGGCGGACGCGAGCCGTCCACCGAGGCGGGGCTGCGCCGGTAGTGGATGCCCAGTTCGGAGACCGTACGGAAGATCCGCCCGCGCAGCGCCGCCGACCGCAGCGCCAACGGGGCCAGCCGCGGGGCGAGTTGGGTGCGGGCGAGCCGGACGGCCGGGTTGCCGCTGGTACCGACGGTGAAGGCGCGGTCGGTGAAGCGCCGGACGACGCGGCCCACGGGGGCGCGCTCCGTCTCGTACGTCTCCAGCGATCCCTCCGGCGCGGCGCCCCGGCAGACGAGGGCGAGTTTCCAGCCGAGGTTGAGCGCGTCCTGGATGCCGGTGTTCATCCCCTGGCCACCGGCCGGGCTGTGGATGTGGGCCGCGTCCCCGGCGAGGAAGCAGCGCCCGGCGCGGTAGCGGGCGGCGCCGCGGTTGTGGAGCCGGAAGTCGGTCATCCACACCGGGTCCCGCAGCGCCAGGCGGTCGTCGGTGTAGCGGCCGACGGTCTCCTCCAGGAGCGACACCGTCACCTCGGCGTCCGGAGCGTCGGGCGGCCGCATCGCGAGCATCCGCCAGGTGGCCGGCGAGCCGAGCGGGAAGAAGAACAGCATCCCGTTCCCCGCCATGTACGAGTGCACGGCATCCGGCTCCAGTCCGTCGACCTCCAGATCGGCGAGCAGGAACGTCTGCGGATACGCGTACCCCTCGAACCCGATGCCCGCCTGCGCCCGCACAGTGCTGTGGGCGCCGTCGCAGCCGGCGACGTACCGCGCCTGCACCGTCTCCTCGGAACCGTCCGGGCCGCGCAGCCGGCAGACGACGTACGCGTCCTTCTCCTCCAGCCGGACCAGCTCGGTGCCGCGCTCGACCGCGACGCCTCGTGCGGCCAGCTGCCCGGCCAGGACACTCTCGGTCTCGGCCTGCGACAGGAACAGCAGAAAGGGGTACGGGGTGTCGCTCAGCCCGATGTCGAAGAGCCGCACCGACACCACCCGCCGGGGCAGGTGCATCCGCAGCCGCATCGCCGGGTTGCCCCGGGCGACCAGCTCGTCCGTCACACCGAAGCCGGCCAGCGCCTCCAGCGTCCGGGGCTGGATGGCCAGCGCCCGGGACTCGCGGACCCGGTCCAGGGACCGGTCGACGATCCGGAGCCGGGTCCCGTACGCACGCAGCTGCGCGGCGAGCGCGAGCCCGGTAGGGCCCCCGCCGACCACCAGCACATCCAACGGTGCCGCCATGGCCCCACGGTAGTGCGCCGTGCCGTCGATCACGTCACCGTGGACGCCGTGGCGTCAGCCGGAGCACCGTACCCTCCCCGTCGGCCGACAGGAGCAGTGTGCCGTCCGGGGCGGCGGCGAGTCCGGAAAAGCGGCGGGCCAGACCGGGCAGGCCGGCCGCGAACAGCGCGGGTTCGGCGCGGGGCACGTCGCCCGGCGGTGGGCCGACCGGCAGCTCCTCGGCGTCGATCCGGCTCTCCCCCGTCGTCAGGGAGATCACCCGCAGCCTGCGCGGCCCGCTCTCCACCGTGAACAGCTCGTCGCCCAGGACCACCAGCCCCTGCGGTGCGCCGAGCCCCTCCGCGACGACCGTCGTTTCCCCGTCCTCCTCGATCCTCAGTACGGCACCCCGCCGCTCGTCGCTGACGTAGCAGCGTCCCTCCGCGTCGAAGGCCACGTCCACGGGCTGGTCGAAGCCTTCCGCGAGCACGGTGACGGCGTCGCTCGCGTCGACGGCCACGACCCGCCCGGCACCCGCCTCCGCGACGACGAGCGAGCCGTCCGGGCCGACCGTGATGCCCAGGGGTCGGTTCAGTCCGGTGGCCCGGGTCCGCGCGGTCTTCTGTGCCGGGTCGTAGGTCTGCACCTGCCCGAACTGGGAGGTGAGGTGCAGGAGTTCACCGTCGGCGGTGATGCCGTGGGAGAAGTGCAGCAGGGCCTCGGTGGTCACTCCGCCGGGCTGGCCCCCGGTGGAGCCGGCGCTGTGCGGCTCGCCCTCGTGGGACAGTGCCGGGCTCGCCACCCGGTAGTGGTCGGCGGCGTACACCGTGCCGCCCAGGTCGATCGTCACGCCGTACGGCCCGTCGAGACCGCGCGGCACGAGCTCACGCGTCCGCCCGTCGGGATGCAGCTCGGTGACCCCGCCGCTGGCGTAGCTGGAGACGAACATCCGGTTCTCGGCGTCGAACGCCCCGTTGTCCAGGCCGACCACCCCGCTGGTGCTCAGCGTCCGCGACCCGCTGCCGTGCAGGTCGACGCGGGTGACGATGCCCTCCGGCCCCCGGGACAGGACGTGCAGGACGCCGCCCTGGTCGAAACGGACCGCGACCGGCTGGTGGACCTCCTCGGCGACCACCTCGGGCACCCCGCCGTCCGGCGGGATCCGCCAGACCTGGCCGGTCATCATGTGGGGGTAGTACAGGTGGCCGTCCGGGCCGCGCTGCATGGCGTTGCCGAGGGCCAGGCCCTCGGTGAGGACCACCGGATCGCCGCCTTCGGGGAACAGTTCCATCAGACGGCCGTCCGGCTTCATCTCGTTGACGAAGAGCCGGTCGCCGACGCAGGTTATGCCGTTCGGGTTCGTCACGTCGTCGGAGACGAGCATGAACTCCCCCTGTGGGCTGCGGCGCCACACCCGCCCCGGAACCAGGTCGGCGATGTACATCGAGCCGTCCGCCCCGAAGGCGAGGTCGTCCGGCGACTGGACCGGGCTGTCCATCGGTACGACCACCTCGACATCCCCGCCGGCGGGGTCGACGGCGCTGATCCGGCCGGCCAGGAACTGGGCGACGTACAGCCGCCCGTCGGGCCCGAACGCGACACCGTTGGAACCCCACAGCAGGTTGGGCGGGTTGAGCCGCTCGGCCTGCCAACGAGCGCTGGTGACCTGCCGGTTGCCGGTGTCGTCGAACCGGCTGGGAGACACGGTGCTCATGCCGGCCGCTCCGTCTCCCCGAGGACGTCGTCCATGCCGCCCTCCGCGCGCCAGCGGCTGAGCAGCTCGTGGAAGGCGACCGGCCCGTCGCCGTACGACTGGCTGCGCTGTCTGGGCATGCCCTCGTTGTTGTAGTAGCCGGGGGTGCACTCGGCCTGGAACCTGTGCAGGTCGGCGGCCTTCTCGCGGATCGTGGCCACCCAGGCGTCCTGGGCCTCGGCGGTCGGCTCGACGTGCCGGGCCTGCCGTTTGCGCGCCTCGGCGACGATCTCGGCGACGTGGCTCGCCTGCTCGTCGAGGATGTGCACGAAGTTCACGGCGGAGGCGTTCTGCAGCGGGCCGAGTAAGAAGAGGTTGGGGAAGCCGCCCATGGTGAACCCGTGCAGGGTCTTCGGGCCGCCGCCGGTCGTCCAGGACTGCAGCAGGTTGACGCCTCCCCGGCCGTACACGGGCAGTTGCCCGGACAGGATCCCGGACACCCCGACCTGGAAGCCGGTCGCGAAGATGACGCAGTCGACCTCGTACGCGGTGTCGCCGACCACCACGGCGCCCTCGGTGATCCGCTCCACTCCGTGGGTGTCGGCCGTGTCCACCAGCGTCACGTCGGGCCGGTTGAACGTGTCGAGGTAGGTGTCGCTGAAGGTGGGCCGTTTGCACATGTAGCGGTACCACGGCTTGAGCTTCTCCGCCGTCTCCGGATCCCCGACGACGGAGTCCACCCGGGCGCGCAGCTCGTTCATCTTCTGGAAGTCGGCGATCTCGTAGGCGCGTTCGCGCTCCTCGGCCGGCACGTCCGCGTACGCGTTGGTCGGGATGAGCTTCTCCTGCAGCCGGGCACTGGTGGTCCAGGCGTCGTCCACCAGGTCCTCGTCCACGCGGATGCCGGTGACGAGCTTCAGGAAGTTCTCCCTCCGCCGCTTCTGCCAGCCCGGCCGCAGCGACTTGGCCCACTCCGGGTCCGTGGGGCGCTGGCCGCGCACGTCCACCGTGGAGGGCGTGCGCTGGAACACGTACAGGTGCCCCGCGTCACGGCCCAGGTGCGGGACGACCTGGATCGCGGTCGCGCCGGTCCCGATGACGGCCACCCGCTTGTCGGCGAGCTTGTGCAGGCCGCCGCTCGCGTCGCCGCCCGTGTAGTCGTAGTCCCAGCGGCTGGTGTGGAAGACCTTCCCCTTGAACGTCTCGATGCCGGGGACGGCGGGGAGTTTGGGCGTGCTGAGCGTTCCGCTGGAGATCACCACGAAGCGGGCCCGCATCCGGTCACCGCGGTCCGTGCCGACGGTCCACTCCATGTCGGTGTCGTCCCAGCGCAGTTCGCTCACCCGGGTCTGGAAGCAGGCGTCCCGGTAGAGGTCGAAGTGCCGCCCGATCGCCATCGCGTGCTGCCGGATCTCCTCGCCCGGCGCGTACTTCCACTTCGGGAGGCGGCCGAGTTCCTCCAGCAGCGGCAGGTAGATGTACGCGTCGATGTCGCAGTGGATGCCCGGATACCGGTTCCAGTACCAGGTGCCGCCGAAGTCGCCGGCCTGCTCGATCACCCGGATCGACTCCACGCCCGCCTGCCGCAGCCGTGCCGCGGCGAGCAGCCCGCCGAACCCGCCGCCGACCACCACCGCGTCGACCCGGTCGTGCAACGGCTCCCGAGCGACGAACTCGGTGTACGGGTCGTCGTACGAGCCCGGCTCGGCGGTGAGGCGCCGGTACTGCTGGTTGCCGTCGGGACGGATCCTGCGGTCGCGCTCGGCGCGGTACTTGGCGCGCAGGGCGTCGGGGTCGAAGCCGAGATCTTGGGAAGTGGAGATGCCGGCGGTGTGGGGGGAGGTGGACATGTGTGTGCCCTTTCTACTGTCCCGGGCTCGTCATCGGTGGTGGGGGAAGTCCGATCCGAGTGCCATTCCGGGATGAGCTGCGGCACATATACAAGCAGGGCAAGCTGACAGCCTCGGCCGCGTTCCTGACAGAAACCTGACATGCCGGAGATCACGAGCGCGCGCTACCGCTCCTGGGCCGTCCAGGGGCCGACGCCCAGCTTTCCGGTGGTCCCGAGGTCGAGGTGGGGGGTCACCGTGACGGGTGCGGCGCCGGCCTTCGCGTGGACCCTGACGAAGGGGGCGTCGACGGCTTCGGGACCGGCTTCGGTCGTGTTGCGCCACACCAGGACTGCTCTGGCGCGTTCGCCGGGCTTCAGGGTCACGGGTCGGGGCGGGTCCTCGGCGCCGGTGACGGAACTGGTGATGTCGCCACTGCCCTTGAGGACCCTGACGCCCTCGACCGGTTCGCGGTCCTCGTCGAGGAGGGTGAGCCGCGGGTAGCCCTCGACGTGGTAGTCGGCGGTGCCGCAGTTCCTCAGCCACAGCCCCACGACCCGCAGCCCCATGGCGGCGTCGCCCTCGTCGACCGTGACGTCCACCCCGGAGGCGGGGCACGTGTCCGGAGCGGCCGGCGCCTCTGCGGCGGGGACGCTGGTGACCTCGGAGACCTTCACCCGCGTCACGTCCATGTCCCCGCCGCCACCCATCGAGAGCGGCATCTCGACGGTCCGCCGCACGGTGCGGCCGGGTTCGACGTCGTGCACGGTCTGCCGGGTGGTGGTCATCGCCGCGCCGGTGGCCGTCGTGAAGTCGAACAGGATCGTGTATGTCAGTGCTTCGGAGCTGTCGTTGACGACCTCGTAGGTGGCGGAGACCGGGGAGTACGCGGAGACGATCCCGGGCGTCGGGGGAGACGGAAGGGTCACGCCGGTGACCCGCACACCGTCCAGCCCCGGATCGGAGACCGGGGAGACCGAACTCCGGGGCGAGGCAGCGGATCCGGCGCTCGGGGAGCCGGCGCGTTCCGATCCGCAGCCGGTCACGAGCAGGGCCGCGGCGACCAGGACCGGCAGGAGGGGGGTGGCTCTTCGCATCGGGCCACCCCATCAGCCCCTGGTCGGTCCACCTGTGGCGGAGGCCACAGTTCCGGCCACAGGACTGTCACAGTGCCCTCCTTGCCGCCACGACGGCTTTCACAGCGCCGTTATTGGAGCTGCGACTGCACCTGCGAGGAGATCAGTTCCAGGTGGTCCAGGTCGGACAGGTCGAGGATCTGGAGGTAGATCCGCTCGGAGCCGATCCCGGCGTAGCGGCCGATCTTGTCGACGACCTCGGACGGGGTGCCGGCCAGACCGTCGGCCTTCAGGTCGTCGACCTCGCGGCCGATGGCGGCGGCGCGGCGGGCGACCTCCTGGTCGTCCTTGCCGACGCAGACGACGAGGGCGTTGGAGCAGGTGATCTCGTCGGCCTTGCGGCCCGCCTCCTCGGCGGCGGCGCGCACCCGGCCGAACTGGCGCTCGCTGTCCTCGACCGAGCCGAACGGCATGTTGAACTCGTCGGCGTACCGCGCGGTGAGCCGCGGGGTACGGCTCGCGCCGTGGCCGCCGATGAGCACGGGGATCTTGCTCTGCGCGGGCTTGGGCAGCGCGGGCGAGTCGGTGAGGTCGTAGTACGTGCCGTGGAAGTCGAAGGTCTCGCCGAGGCCGGTCGCCCACAGCCCGGTGACGATCTCCAGCTGCTCCTCCAGACGCGCGAACTTCTCCTTCGGGAAGGGGATGCCGTACGCCTTGTGCTCCTCCTCGAACCAGCCCGCGCCCAGGCCCAGTTCGACCCGGCCGCCGGACATCTGGTCGACCTGCGCGACCTGGATGGCGAGGACGCCGGGCAGCCGGAAGGTGGCCGCGGTCATCAGTGTGCCGAGGCGGATGCGCTTCGTCTCGCGGGCGAGGCCGGCGAGGGTGATCCAGGCGTCGGTGGGGCCGGGGAGGCCGTCCACGGAGCCCATCTTCAGGTAGTGGTCGGAGCGGAAGAATGCGTCGAAACCGAGGTCTTCGGTGGCCTTGGCGACGGTGAGAAGGGTGTCGTAGGTGGCGCCCTGCTGGGGTTCGGTGAAGATGCGAAGATCCATGCCTCCATCCTGCACGCTGCGCTCGCGGTCAACCTCACCGGTCCCTGTGGTCACACCGATGCCTGGTCGGGTGAAAATCGGTCAGCGCCGAGCGCGCGGGGTGACCTCGCCAGTGACCCGGTACGGCGGTGATCGTTGGCTCCGGGGCGTCGTCGTTCGTCACCCGCGTCGGCCTCCTGTGGGGCCGGGCCCTGGGCCGAGGAGGCCGTCATGTCCGAAGAAACTGTGCCGCAGCAGGGTGGGGGCGCGGGTTCCGGTTCCGGTACCGGAACCGGGCAGCCGAAGGGGCTGTTGGAGCAGATGGAGGAGCTGATGGCGGCGTTGAACGCGGATCTGTCGGCGCTGGAGAGGAGCACTGCGGGGTTGGCGGAGGACGGGGAGGCCGGCTGAGGGCGGTGCGCTTGCCGGGTGGACGGGGTTGGTGCCTGGGGGGTCGCGCAGCCCGGCGCCACGGGGTGCCGCCCGCGCCCACCCTCCCCCACTCGGCTTCGCTCGAGCGGAGGGACCCCCATCGCCCCAGCGGCACGACTGCCCGCGGACTGACGGCAGTTGCCTGGCCGCGGACTGACGTCACACGGCCGGGCCAGGCCGGGGTCGACCGCCGCGGACTGACGGGACATGACCGCCCGCGGACTGACCCGCACATGACTGGCCTCGGTTCGGTGGCACATGAACGTCAGCTGATTGACCGCACATCACCGCCCTCAGCCCGACCACCACACTAAGCCGGTAACGCCTCATCCCGGTCCGCCAGTTTCCGCAGCATGTCCATGACCCGGTCCCTCGACTCGTCCGCCGCGTCGATCGCCTCCATGCACTGCCAGTACGTGCGCTCGTCGTCCGCGGCGGAGGCGAGGCCGACGAGGGCGATGCCCACCTCGCCGAGGAGGCCGCCGAGGCAGAGCAGCGCCTGGCGGGCGTCGCCCAGTTCGGTGAGCTGGGCGGCACGGAGGTGTTCCGTGGTGATGTCCGGGCGGTCGAGGACGCCGCAGCCTCTGCCCGCCAGCTCGGTCAACCCGAGGGCCTCGCCGCGCAGTTCGGGCGGCCCGGCGACCGCGAGGCGGCTGCCTATCGCCTGGGCCAGGGCCTGCGCCTGCCACACCTCCGCCATGAGATCCGGCGCGTCACCGCCGCCCACCAGGGCGCGTCTGCTCGTCACGATCAGCCGCACAGCGTCCATGCGCTGCCCCCGTCTGTCCCGACGCGCTCATTGGCACGTCCGCCCGCACTCCCTTGTTCACTACCCAGAGTGAGAGCGGTTGAGACGAAAAGCCAGAGGAAGAGGGAAATCTTCGGACAACGAAACGGTTGCGGACAGCCGAATGACTCCGGAGAGTGAAAACGGACTCTGTTGTTCCTGAAATTGGTCTACGGCCCTGACATTGGTCTACGGCGCCGGGAACCTCCGCTCGTTGCGGTCGATCTTCGCGTCCAGCGCCGCCAGCGGGTCGATGCCGAGCACCTCGCACAGCTGCAGCAGATACGCGAGGACGTCGGCGACCTCGTCCGTGACGCGGTGCGCGGTGTCGGGGTCGTCCATGACGCCGGCGGACTCCTCGGGCGTCAACCACTGGAAGATCTCGACCAGTTCGGACGCCTCCACGCTGAGCGCGGCCACGAGGTTCTTGGGGGTGTGGTACGGCTGCCAGTTGCGCGCGGCGGCGAACTCGGCCAGCCGGCGCTGCAGTTTCGCCACGTCGAGAGGTTCGGTCACGGGGTCAGGTCTACCACCGTGACTCCGGTCGACCCGGCGGCCCAGGACGCGTCGCTCACCGCGCCGACCAGGCGGATGTGCCCGCGGTCGCACATCCGGGCGGCGAGCCGCAGCAGTTCGGTCCGCTGCCGTGGGTCCAGGCCGCGGTCGAGGTTGTCGGCGAGCACGGTGAGCGTCTGCAGGGCCGCCGGCACCTCGCCGGCCGGGTCGACCTCCAGCACTCCGGGCCCGGTGAACAGCACCAGGGCGAGCGCGAGGTACCTCAACTCCCCGTCGCCCAGCCGTCCGAGCCGGGTGCGGATCCCGTCGCCGCGGTCGAGCAGCGCGCGTACGGTCCCGTCGGGGAGCGGTTCGGCGTAGAGGTCCGCGACGGGGCCGGTGCAGCCGGCGCGTACCGCCGCGACGAGTTGCGCGTGCCGTCGGGTGCACTCGGCGCGGGTGCGCCAGAGGACGTCGGCGAGGTTGTCGCAGCCGCCGAGCAGCCGTCCGGAGCCGGTCGGGACGGGGGTGCGCATCCGGCCGGGGCGTGGGTCGCAGGCGAAGACGGAGCGCAGGGCGACGACCATCTGTTCGGCGGCGGCAAGCACCCTGCGCTGCCCGTCCGTCTTGCCGGCGACGCGCAGCGGGAGCAGGGCGGTGCCGAGCCGGTCGTCGGGCAGCGGGGCGCGGGTGACCGGTGCGGAGCCCGCCGTGTGCCAGGCGGCCTGCACGGTGCGCCGCGAGGGGTCGCGCAGGGCGGTCTGCAGGAGGACCAGGCCGTCCGTCGACAGCCGCTCGCCCACGATGCGCAGGTCGGGTTCCGCCTGGATCGCGACGTCGAGCCGGACCGGGCCCTCCGGCCCGTCGGCGGTGCAGCCGATGCGGAAGCCGCGCCGGCGCTGGGCGTCGGCCCGGGCCCGGTCGGGGACGCAGGCGGCCGGGTCGGGGAAGACCTCGTCGACGGCGGCTCCGCCACCGAGCCGGGCGAGTGCCTCGTACGCCCGCAGCGCGGTCGTCTTGCCGCAGCCGCTGGGTCCGGCGAACAGGGTGAGCGGGCCGAGCGGGAACCCGGCGCGCCGGTGCCCGGCGAAGGCGGACAGCCGCAGTTCGGTGACGCACGGCCGGTCCGGGTGGCCCCTGCCGTCCCCGGGCGGCGCCGGAGCGGGGGGTAAGGCGGACGCGGGGGGCGTGCAGGACACGGTCATGTGCGGACCGTAGGACTCCGCCGTCAGGCGAACCGTTTTGCCCCGGGCACCTTCCTACGATCGGGGGACCGGTCTCACGTGCCGGGCACCCCGACCCCCTCCATCAGGCCGGTCACCTCGGTGCCGGCCGGTGTGAGAAGGAACACGTTCCGTTCGACACGGTGCATTCCGCTCGCCAGTCCGAAGACGACGCCCGTGCTGAAGTCGAGGACCCGCTTGGCGACGTCGGTCTCCGCGCTGGTGAGGTCGAGGAGCACGGGTATGCCCGCCATGAGCGTCTCGGCGACCTCGCGGGCGTCCGCGAAGACATTGATCCGCAGGACGACGAAGCGGCGCCGGGTTTCGGTCTCGGCTTCAGGCAGGGACCGGTGTCCGACCGAGGACGGCCAGGCGTCCCGGCCTCGCAGCGGCACGACCTGGGCGAGCCCCTCCCACTGTTCGTCGGTGACATCGCGGCTGTTCACCGGCATGCTCCGTCCTTGGCTCGCGCTGCTGTCTGCATCGGGCAATTCTTACGCATGGTCACCCGTTCGGCCGAACACGACACGCTCCGCGACCCCCTCACACCGCCTCTGGTACGCCTGTGCAGCGGGCGTAACCCCTGGTGATCAAGTTGTGTCACATAGGCGTAACGGGCAATTCGTACGGTTGTCGGCATGACGACGACCCCACAGACGCAGCAGGTGCGAACGGTCTGCTCGTACTGCGGTGTGGGCTGCGGCATCCTGCTCGACGTCGGGATGGGTCCGGACGGCAGGCGTACGGTCCTGAAGGCGTCCGGCGACAAGGCGCACCCGGCGAACGCGGGCCGGCTCTGCACCAAGGGCGCGACCACCGCCGAGATGCTCGCCGCGCCCGGCCGGCTGACCACCGCGCTGGTGCGCGACGACCGGGGCGAGGAGCCGGTGCCGGTGCCCGTGGCCGACGCGATCGCCGAGACCGCGCGGAAGCTGCGCACGATCGTCGACGAGTACGGGCCGGACGCGATCGCCTTCTACGTCTCCGGGCAGATGAGCATGGAGGCCCAGTACCTGGCGAACAAGCTGGCCAAGGGCTTCGTGCGGACCAACCAGATCGAGTCGAACTCGCGGCTGTGCATGGCCAGCGCGGGTGCCGGATACAAGCTGTCGCTGGGCGCCGACGGGCCGCCCGGGTCGTACGAGGACTTCGACCGGGCGGATGTCTTCCTGGTCATCGGCTCGAACATGGCCGACTGCCATCCGATCCTGTTCCTGCGGATGATGGAGCGGGTCAAGGCGGGCGCCAAGCTGATCGTCGTGGATCCGCGGCGCACCGCGACCGCCGCCAAGGCCGACGTGTTCCTCCAGGTCAGGCCGGGCACCGACCTGGCTCTCCTGAACGGGCTGCTGCACCTCCTGGTCGAGAACGGGCACACCGACCCGGACTTCATCGCCGCGCACACCGAGGGCTGGGAGGCGATGCCGGAGTTCCTGGCCGACTACGCGCCTGCGGCGGTGGCCGAGCTCACGGGGATCGCGGAGGACGACCTCCGCGAGGCCGCGCGGCTGATCGGTGAGGCCGGTGAGTGGATGAGCTGCTGGACCATGGGGCTCAACCAGTCCACGCACGGCACCTGGAACACGAACGCCCTGGTCAACCTGCATCTCGCGACCGGTGCCATCTGCCGTCCGGGCAGCGGGCCCTTCTCCCTCACCGGCCAGCCCAACGCGATGGGCGGCCGCGAGATGGGCTACATGGGGCCGGGACTGCCGGGGCAGCGGTCGGTGCTCGTCGACGAGGAGCGGGCGTTCGCCGAGGAGGTGTGGGAGCTGCCGCCGGACACCCTCAGGAAGGACGGCGTCGGCAAGGGCACCGTCGAGATGTTCCAGAAGATGGCCGACGGCGAGATCAAGGCCTGCTGGATCATCTGCACCAATCCGGTCGCCTCGGTCGCGGGCCGCCGTACCGTCATCGAGGGCCTGGAGTCCGCCGAGTTCGTCGTCACCCAGGACGTGTTCGGGGACACCGAGACCAACGCGTACGCCGATGTCGTCCTGCCCGGCGCGATGTGGACCGAGGGCGAGGGCGTCTTCGTCAACAGCGAGCGCAACCTCACGCTGACCCGGGCGGCGGCCGATCCGCCCGGGGAGGCGATGGCGGACTGGCGGCTGATCGCGGCCGTGGCGCGGGAGATGGGGTACGAGAAGGGGTTCTCGTACGACAGTGCCGAGGAGATCTTCGAGGAGATCCGGCGCTTCTGGAACCCGGTGACCGGCTGGGATCTGCGCGGGGTGACGTACGAGCGGCTGCGGTCGACGCCCGTGCAGTGGCCGGCCGCGTCGGAGGAGGGGCCGGCCCGCAATCCGATCCGGTACGTCTCGGGTGCGGGCGGGCCACACTTCCCCACGGCGAGCGGGCGAGCCGTCTTCCATGCCCGGCCGCACCTGCCCGCCGCCGAAATGCCGGACGACGACTACCCGTTCGTCCTGAACACCGGGCGGGTGCAGCACCAGTGGCACACGCTGACGAAGACAGGGAAGGTCGCCAAGCTCAACAAGCTGAACTCCGGGCCGTTCGTGGAGCTGCATCCCGAGGACGCGCGGGAGTTGGGGATCGCGGACGGCGACCGGGTGGAGGTCGCCTCGCGGCGGGGGCGGGCGGTCCTGCCCGCGGTGGTGACCGACCGGGTGCGGCCGGGAGCCTGTTTCGCGCCGTTCCACTGGAACGACCTGTTCGGCGAGTACCTGAGCGTCAACGCCGTCACCAACGACGCGGTGGATCCGGTGTCGTTCCAGCCGGAGTTCAAGGTGTGCGCGGTGTCGCTGACACGCGTGGCGGCACCACCGGCGGCCCGCGCCGAGGTCATCCTCCCGACCGCCGTCACCCCGACCGCCGTCACCCCGGGCGCGGACCCCTTCGGGCTCGCCCCGGCCCCGCCGCCCGTGCTCTCGGCTCAGGAGCGGCTCTATCTCACCGGCTTCCTCGCGGGCATCGACTCCGGTGCCCCCGGCGTCCCGGTGCTCCCCCCGGACGCGCCCTTCAGCCCCGAGCACGCGCTGTGGGTGAATGGCGTCCTCGCCGGCATGTACTCGCGGACCGCGGCCGAGCCCCAGGTCCGGCGCGGCCGCGAGATCGTCATCCTGTGGGCCTCGCAGACCGGCAACGCCGAGGAGTTCGCCGGGGCCGTCGCCGACCGGCTGTCCCGGAGCGGGCACACGGCGAGGCTCCTCGGCATGGACGACACCGACCCGGGCGCGCTGCCGTCCGGCGCCGACCTGCTGCTGATCACCAGCACCTTCGGCGACGGGGACGCGCCGGACAACGGCTCCGGCTTCTGGGAGGCGCTGTCCGGCGAGCAGGCCCCGCGCCTGGAGGGCGTGCGCTACGCCGTCCTGGCCTTCGGCGACTCCTCGTACGACGACTTCTGCGGGCACGGCCGCCGACTGGACGCACGGCTGGACGAGCTGGGCGCGGTGCGGCTGGCGCCGCGCATCGACTGCGAACCGGACTTCGAGCCGTCGGCGGACGCCTGGCTGGACGAGGTGCTCGGCGCGCTGGCCGCCCAGACCGACGTCCAGGAGCCGACGACGGGTACGCCGCCCCCGGCCCCGAAGTCCGCCCGCTCCCCCAAGCCCGCCCCCGCCGCCGCCCGTCTCGTCGGCAACCGGCTGCTCAGCCGGCCCGGCGCGGACAAGGAGGTCAGGCGGTTCACGTTCGACACCAGCGGGACGCCGCTTGCGTACGAGGCCGGGGACGCGCTCGGGGTGCGTCCGGTCAACTCGCCCGCGCTGGTGAAGGAATGGCTCGCGGCGACCGAGGTGGCGGGGTCGGCCTCGGTGTCCCTGGAGGGAGTCGGGGAGGTGCCCTTCGCCGAGGCCCTGCACCGGCACCTCGACATCACGAAGATCACCCCCGACCTGCTCCGCTTCGTCGCCGACCGGGTGCGGGACGACCGGGAGCTGCGCAGGCTGCTGCGTCCCGACAACAAGGACGGCCTCGCCCAGTGGAGTTGGGGCCGCCAGGCGGTGGACGTGCTCGCCGAGCACCCCGTGCGGGCGGGTGCGCAGGACTGGGCGGACGTGCTCAGGAAGCTGCAGCCGCGGCTGTACTCCATCTCCTCCAGCCCGCTCGTCGACCCGCACCAGGTCTCGCTCACGGTGTCCGTCGTGCGCTACGAGAACCTGTACGGCCGTCCGCGCGGCGGGGTCTGCTCGCCCTTCCTCGCCGACGCCGAGGCGGACACCGAGGTGCCCGTGTTCGTGCAGCGCTCACCGCACTTCCGGCCGCCCGCCGACGCCTCGACGCCGATGGTGATGGTCGGACCGGGCACGGGGGTCGCGCCCTTCGTCGGCTTCCTCCAGGAGCGGCGCGAGCTCGGTCACCGGGCGCCCAACTGGCTGTTCTTCGGCGAGCAGCACCGCGCCACCGACTTCTACTACGAGGACGAGCTGACCGCGCTGCTCGACGAGGGCGCCCTGTCCCGCCTCGACACCGCCTTCTCCCGGGACCAGCGCAACAAGGTCTACGTGCAGGACCGGATGCTCGAACACGGCCCCGAGCTGTGGCGCTGGCTCCAGGACGGCGCCCACTTCTACGTCTGCGGCGACGCCTCCCGCATGGCGAAGGACGTGGACCGGGCCCTGAGGGACATCGCGGTCGCGCACGGCGGTCTTGACGAGGCGGAGGCGTCGGCGTGGGTGAAGCAGCTGGCGGCGGCGAAGCGGTACGTACGGGACGTCTACTGACCCGGGCCCTGAGGCGCCGTTTGCCCGGGATGCCCGGTTCTTACCTGCCTCACACCGGACTCTTCACCTCCGTCGGCACCTCGCTCACCAGCCACGATTAGCGTCCGGTGACGTGCTCCTGGCAGATACTCAGCTGTCGGCGCCCGGCCGGCGAACCCAGCCGGCGGTGTCCGCCGCCCCGGAACCTCCCGCGCAGTGGCATCGCGTCCTGACGCTGCTCGCCGACATCAGCCTTCTCATCGGCACGCGCTCGGTGTGGACACAGGCGGCCGGCCACCGGCTCCCCGTGGCCGCGGTGATCTCCGTGTGCTACGCCTCGATCCTGGTGTGCGGGGTGCTGGCGCTGGTGGTGCGCCGGGAGCGGTCGCTGGCACGGGTGGACCTGTGCGTCCTGGTGACCGCGGTGACGCTCGCCCTGTGCGCGCTCGTGCTCTTCCACCGGGGCTCCGACGAGGCGGACCTCACCACACAGGCCGCCCGGGCACTGGTCGCCGGGCACCCCGTCTACGGGCAGCCGTGGCCCTGGCTGTTCGGCCGGCCCGGCGTCGGCCTCACCGCGACGGTGACCGGCGGCTACGACCTCACCTACGGCTATCCCCCGCTGGCCCCGCTGCTGACCGCGCCCCTGCTGTGGCTGGGCGGCGGCGGTGTGCCGGCGTCGGTACTGGCCACCGGCGCACTGCTCGTCGGCACGGTGGTGCTGTGGCGGCTGCTGCCCACGCCGTGGCGGTCGGCGGCGACCATGGCGTGCCTCGGCTTCGGCATGCTGCCCTCGTACGCCAGGCTCGGCTACCCGGCGATCCTGGCCCTGGCCCTGCTGGTGCCGGTGGTGGTGCGCTGGCCGCGGATCGGGCGGGGCGGGCGGCTCGGCACGTCCGGGCTCGCGCAGGCGGCCTGTCTGGGAGCGGCCTGCGCGGCGCAGCAACTGCCGTGGTTCCTCGCGCCGTTCCTGCTGGCCGGCGTCTACGCCGTGCGGCGCGGCGAGCTGGGCGCGCGGGCGGCGGCGCTGGTGGTGCTGCGGGTGGTCGGGGTCGCCGTCACCGTATGGCTGCTGATCAGCACGTACTTCATCGTGAGCGAGCCGGGTCCCTGGCTTGCCGGTATCGCGCTGCCGTTGACCCAGGGCGCGGTGCTGCACGGGCAGGGCCTGCTGGACGTCTCGCTCTACTTCACGAACGGCAGCGACCGGCTCGACTGGTACGGGCACGCGAGTCTGCTGCTGGCCGTGGGACTGCTCGCGCTGTTCGTGCTGTTCGTACGGCGGTTGGGGCCCGCGGCGACCGTCCTGCCGTGGTGCGCCTTCTTCCTGGCGACGCGTTCGCAGGACGGCTACTACCTGCTGATGACGCCGCTGTGGCTGGCGGCGGCCGTGACCGCGCCCCCGTCCGAGTTCGCCGACGCGTGGCAGCCGAGGCCGCGCCTGCTGTCCGGCCTGGATCGGAGTCCGGCGCGAGCCGCTGCGGTCGTCCTGCTGCTCGCACCCGCCCTGGTCGGGTCCGTGCTGGCAGTGACGGGGACGCCCCCGCTGCGGATGCGGGTCGCCGCGGTGCGGCGGGCCTCGGCGACCGCGGCGTCCGAGCTGACCGTGCGGGTCACCAACACGGACGGCAGCGCTCTGACGCCCCACTTCACCCTCACCACGGGCCAGGGCATGGACGCGTACTGGTCGGTCGTCCGAGGCCCGGCCTCGCTGCCCGCGCACGCGACGGCGACATACGAACTCCGGCCGCCGAGCGGGACGTACGCCCTGCCCCGACGGGCGGGCGTACGGATCCGGCTGCGGGCCTTCACGGCCTCGCCGCAGACGCTGTCCAGCGCCTACATCACGCTGCCGACCGGCTGAAGCGGAGCGTCGTCGCGATCGTGGTCAGGCCGCGGATCATGCTCATCTGGTTCCAGCCCATGCCGAACTCCTCGCGGTCCACGGTGAATTCGGCCTCCAATGTGAGCGCGTCGGCGTCCGCTCCGACGAGGTTCGCGGTGAAGGTCAGGGGCCTGCTGATGCCGCGTGCGGTGAGCTGAGCGACGACGTGGACCTTGTTGCCCTCGCGGAGTTCGGCGCTGCGGACGGTGAGGCTGATCTGGGGGTGGTTGTCGACGTCGAAGAAGTCGGCGGATTTCAGGTGGACGTCGCGCTTGGCGTTCTTGGTGTCCAGGGAGGCGGCCTCCAGGGTGAGGGTGCCGACGGCCGAGCCGTCGGGGCGGACCTCGCCCTGCCCCGCCACGCCGGAGAAGGTGCCCTTCACCGTGACCAGGCCCCACATCGTCTTGTGCCGGAACGCCACGGTCGAGGCGGTCGGGTCGAGCTGCCAGAGGCCGGTTTCCACAGCGACGGTCATGATCTCTTACTCCCTGTCGTCCAAATTTGGATGACCTGACCGTAGCCAATAATCCAAACTTGGACAACAGGTAGACTCGAATTCATGGCCGACCTGCCCGAATGCCCTTCCACGTCCGGCGACAGAGTCCTGCCGGACGAACTGCGCGCCTGGATGGTCGTGCTGGCCTCCACCGGGGCCGTGGAACAGCGGCTGCGCTCCGTCGTCAAGGAGCGGCTCGACGTCTCGCACGACGAGTTCCTGGTCCTGTGCCTGCTGGCCGAGCAGCCCGCGGGCCTGCGCATGACGCAGATCGCGGAGCTCCTGGGCCGCCCCAAGACCCGGCTCACCTACCAGATCGCCTGCCTTCAGCACGCCGGTCTCGTCACCCGCAAGTCGGTCTGCGGCGACAAACGGGGCGTCGAGGTGGCCCTCACGGAGAAGGCACGACAGCTCCTGACGGAGTCCTCCGGGCTGCTGGCCCAGACGGTGATCCAGGCGCTCGAGCAGTTCGTGGGTCCCGCCCAGCGCGACGCGATGTGCGCGCTGCTGCCGGGCCTGGCCTCGGAGGCGGACGCCCAGTAAGGCCCCGTGTCGTCGGCACCGCCGGGGGTACCCGGTCGCCCCCGTGCCCCGGGGCACGGTCGCCGCTGCGCCGACGACGCGAGGAGGGGCCCATGGGCGCGCTGGACCTGCCCGATCCCGTCACGAGGCGAGCGGCCCTGCCGCCGGTCGACACCGGGGCCCTGGAGAGGACCCTGCGCGCGCGGGTCGACGGTGAGGTCCGGTTCGACGCGGGCAGCCGGGCCGCCTATTCCACGGACGCCTCCAACTTCCGGCAGACCCCGGTCGGCGTGGTTGTGCCCCGTACCCCCGAAGCCGCCGCGGCGGCGGTGGCCGTGGCTCGGGAGTACGACGTGCCCGTGCTGTCCCGGGGCGGCGGGACCAGCCTGGCCGGGCAGTGCACCAACACCGCCGTCGTGATCGACTGGTCGAAGTACTGCCACCGGCTGGAGTCCGTGGACGAGGACGCCCGTACCTGTGTCGTCCAGCCCGGCATCGTGCTGGACGAGCTGAACCGCCAACTGGCTCCGACCGGGCTGCGCTTCGGTCCTGAGCCCGCCACCCACGCGAACTGCACGATCGGCGGCATGATCGGCAACAACTCCTGCGGGGCCACCGCACAGGCGACCGGCAAGGTCGTCGACAACATCGCCCGCCTGGAAGTGCTGCTCTACGACGGCACCCGTTTCTGGTGCGGTGCGACCAGCGACGAGGAGTACGCCGAGATCGAACGGCACGGCGACCTCCGGGCCGCGGTCTACCGCCGGTTGCACGCCCTGCGCGACACGTACGCCGACGAGATCCGCCGCCGCTTCCCGGACATCCCCCGCCGGGTCTCCGGCTACAACCTCGACTCACTGCTCCCGGAGCACGGCTTCGACGTGGCGGGACTGCTGGTCGGCAGCGAGTCGACGCTGGTCACCGTCCTGCGGGCCGAGTTGGAGCTGGTGCCGGTCGTCACGGGACGCACGCTGGTGGTCCTGGGTTTCCCGGACATCAACCGGGCCGCGGACGCGGTGCCGTCGATCCTGCCGTACGAGCCGATCGCGCTGGAGGGCGTCGACTCCAAGCTGATCCGCGACGAGCAGCTGAAGCACCTCAACCCGAAGGCACTCGCCGAACTCCCTGAAGGGCACGCCTTCCTGATGGCGCAGTTCGGCGCCGACACCGTCGAGGAGTCGGACACGCGGGCGCACCGGATGCTCGACGCGCTGCACGAGTCCGACCACGACCCCCAGGTCGCCTTCATGGACGACCCGGCCCGCGAGGAGGAGTTGTGGCAGGTCCGCGAGGCCGGTCTCGGCGCCACCGCGCACATCCCGGGCCGGCCCGACACCTTCGAGGGCTGGGAGGACTCCGCCGTCCCGCCCGAGCGGCTCGGCGACTATCTGCGCCGACTGCGGGGCCTGTACGAGGAGTTCGGCTACCAGAGCGACACCGGACCCAGCCTCTACGGCCACTTCGGGCAGGGCTGCGTACACACCCGGATCCCCTTCGACCTGTACTCCGCCGACGGGGCCGCCGCCTACCGGCGGTTCATGGAACGGGCGGCCGATCTGGTCGCCGAGTTCGGCGGCTCCTTCTCCGGGGAGCACGGGGACGGGCAGAGCCGGGGCGAGTTGCTGCCGCGGATGTTCGGGGACGAGCTGGTGGAGGCCTTCGGGCGGCTCAAGGCCGTGTTCGACCCGGGCGACCGGATGAACCCCGGGAAGGCCGTGGCACCGTACCGGCTCGACGAGAACCTGCGCCTCGGCGGGGACTGGGCGCCGCACGACCCGCGCGACCTGCACTTCCGCTTCCCGCACGACGGCGGGTCCTTCGCCGAGGCCGCCAACCGGTGCGTGGGCGTGGGGAAATGCCGGCAGCACACCAACGAGGGCGGCGCGGTGATGTGCCCCTCCTACCAGGTGACCATGGAGGAGGAGCACTCCACGCGCGGACGCGCCCGGCTGCTGTTCGAGATGCTCGACGGACACGGCGACAGCGCCGTCCGGGACGGCTGGCGGTCCGAGGCGGTGCGCGACGCGCTCGACCTGTGCCTGGCGTGCAAGGGCTGCAAGAAGGACTGTCCGGCCGACGTGGACATGGCCACGTACAAGGCGGAGTTCCTGTCCCACCACTACGAGGGCCGGCACTGGCGCAGGCCCCGCGCCCATCTGTCGATGGGATGGCTGCCCGCCCTCGCCCAGGCGGTCGGCCGGGCGCGGCTCGGGCCGGTCGTCAACGCGCTCACCCACACGCCCGGCCTGTCGAAGGCGGCCGTGGCCGTGGCGGGGGTGGCGGAGCGGGAGGTGCCGCTGTTCGCCGGGGAGACGCTGCAGCAGTGGTTCGGCCGGCACGAGCCGTACGGCGACGGGGCGCGCGGGAGCGTCCTGTTGTGGCCGGACACCTTCACCAACCACTTCCACCCACACGTCGGGCAGGCGGCCGTACGGCTGTTGGAGCACGCGGGGTGGCGGGTGATGGTGCCCCGGGAGCCGCTGTGCTGCGGGCTCACGTGGATCTCGACGGGGCAACTCGCCGTCGCCGAACGTGTGTTGTCCCATGCCGTGCGCCATCTCGCCGACCACGTACGGGCGGGCGGTCTGGTCGTCGGCCTCGAACCGAGCTGTACGGCCGTGTTCCGGTCGGACGCGGCCGAGCTGTTCCCCGGCGACCGTGACGTGCGCCGGCTGCGCGAACAGACGGTCACCCTGGGCGAGTTGCTCACCGAGCGCTCCCCCGGTCACGAACCCGAGCAGGTGCCGGACCGTTCCGCACGGGCGCTGGCCCAGGTGCACTGCCACCAGCACGCGGTACTCGACTGGACGGCCGACGAACGCCTCCTGCACCGCGCGGGGGTCGAGGTCGAGCGGCTGGAGTCCGGGTGCTGCGGCCTCGCCGGGAACTTCGGCTTCGAGCCCGGGCACCTGGACCTCAGCAGGGCGAGCGCGGAACGCGTCCTGCTGCCGCGGCTGCGCGAGGAGGCGCCGGAGACCGTGGTCCTCGCCGACGGCTTCAGCTGCCGTACGCAGATCCACGAGTTCGACAGCGGCGGCCACGAGGCGGTGCACCTCGCGGAACTGCTGGCTTCGGCCCTCCCCGAGGCCGCCCGGTCCGGCACACCGGGGAGCGCGTACGGCCTCGCTCCCGGCGCCCGGCCCGCCCCGCCCGGGCGTCCGGCCAAGGCGCTCGCCCTGGCCGGAGCCGGTCTGGCCACGCTCGGCACGGCGGCCGGGCTGGTGCGGAAGCTGCGCCGCTGAGCCGGGCCGCGTCAGGCCGCCACAACCGCCGGCCGCGGACACTGCTCGTCCGCCGCGGTCAGCAGGTCGATGAGCGTGGCGCGGGCGCGGGCCACCCGGGAGCGGACCGTGCCGACCGGGCAGCCGGTCAGCGCGGCCGCCTCCCGGTAGGGCAGGCCCAGCAACTGGGTGAGGACGAACGCCTCCCGGCGCTCCTCGGGCAGCGCCGCCAGCAGGTCGGCCAGCGCGACGCCGTCGTCGAAGCCGGGCAGCCCGCACGGCTGGGCCCGCTCGACGGCGAGCTGCCAGTCCGTCGCGTCGTGCAGCCGGGGCCGGGCCGCCGAGTGCCGGTAACTGTCGATCACCGCGCGGCGCGCGATGGACAGCAGCCAGGCACGGGCGGAGGAACGGCCCTCGAACCGGTGCAGGCTGCCGAGCGCCCGCAGGAACGTGTCCTGGGCCAGGTCGTCCACGGCCTGGGGATCGGCGCAGAGGTGGGCGACGTACCGCAGCACGTCACGGTGCAGGGCGCGGACGAAGTGCTCGACGGCCTCGGCGTCACCGGCGCGGCCGGCGAGCGCCCAGGCGGTCGTCGACTCGTCCATGGGGTCCCTTGTGGGGATCATCTGGTGTCCTTCTCGGTCATCCGTGAGGGAGGAGAGGGGGATGGCGGCCGTACGACGCCTGCGTGGGCGTACGACGCCCGGCGTGGGCGTACGGCAGCCGCCCGAGGCGCCCTACGGCGGCCTCGGGTTACCAGAGCTGTCTTCAGACGACAGCCGTCCCCAGGGGCGGACCCCGAGAAGTGATCGCGTGGACGAGAAGGAGCAGGCGGGGCGCCCGGCCCGAGCGCGGGCGGCGTCCGCCGAGACGCGGGCGGTCGGCCACGGCGGGCAGCGCCAGCAGCAGCCGCAGCGGAGCCGCCAGCCGTCCTGCGACGGCCCGCAGGATGCGGAAGGCGGCCCGTTCGCCGTGGGCCAGCCACAGGCCGCACAGCAGCGCGGCCAGGAGGTGGGCGGCGAACATGCCGAACGAGGACGTGCCGCCGTCGGCGGAGGAGCCCATGTGGCTCATGTCCATGTGGCCCAGGCCCATGGAGTCCGTGCCCATGGAGTCGATGCCCATGGAATCCATGCCGTCCATGTGCATCGAGCCTGTGTGGGCGGAGCCCGAGTGCGGGGAGCCCGAGTGCGGGGAGCCGTTACCCGGGGAACCCGGATCCGGTGCCGTCGCGCCGCCCGCGAGCGAGAACGCCGAGTGCAGAAGCGTCTGGACGGTGACCACGACGGCCACGATCAGCGGCAGCCCGCGCTCCCGCCCGGCCAGGCACCAGCCGACGGCGCCGGTCGCGACGAATCCGGCGGCCAGCACCCAGGCGGGTACCTGGCTGCCGGACATCATGACGTGGCCCAGGGCGGCGAGCAGCACACAGACGGCCGCGAACACCGCGGCCCGTGCTGTGCGAGAACCCCGCCCGGCTGTCATGGCGCCTCATCCTCGCATCGACTCGCAGATCATCACGCGGGGGTACGGATATCCCCCCGCCCCCGGACTCATCCCCACACATGTGATCCACGACACGCCAACGCGGGTGGGAACGCCGCGCGTTACTCGGACCGGCCCCGGGCCGTACGGCTCCGTACGACGGCGAACGCCCCTGCCGCCAGCCCCAGTACGCCCACGGCCAGACCGGCGACACCGAGCCCGCGCGCGGTGGAGTCGCTCGCCGAAGCCGTCGACGTCGAGCGCGCGGGCGCTGCCGCTGACGTGCTGTCACCGGCCGTGAGCTTGAGCACCGGCGCCGGGTTCTCGGGTTCGTCCGCGCCCTGTTCGGCCTCCTCGATCCAGCGGACGACCTTTCCGTCGGAGTACGTCTGCAGGGTCTTGAAGGTCAACTGCGCGGTGCTGTCGGGCAGTTGGCCGAAGGCGAGGTCGAAGTCCTCGTAGTGCCCGGGTTCGATCCTGCCGCCGGTCCAGGTGATCTCGGAGACGGCGTCGGTGATGGTGCCGTCGTCCGTCTTGACCGGCGCCTTCAGCTTCGTGTCGGTCACCTTGGCCCTCCAGCCGTCGTGCGGGGAGACGAGCACGCCGAGGACGGGGTGGTCGGTGGGCAGGAAGAGCTGCACCTCGGTGGTGCTCGCGGAGGCGTTCTCGTCGGGGACGCGGAAGCTCAGCACGCCGTCGGTGGCGCCCTTGGCGTAGCTCTCGGGGTGGACGGTGACGTGCGCGGAGGCGACGCCCGCGGCGGCCAGGACTCCGGCGGCGGCGAGGGCGGTGACGACGCCGGCGCGGCGCAGGGTGGTGTGGGCTGAGGACATGGGTGGGTGGATCTCCGTACTGAGGAAGAGTGTCGGGTCAGATCGCGTACGGAGTCCCGGCGGGCGGCCCACGCCGCCGCACCGCGTGCCGCAGCAGGACCCGGCGCAGCGCTCGCGCTCCGTCGCCCGCTCGTCGTACGCCCCCGGGACGGACCGGTACGGCCCACCCGCCCCTCACCACCCGCCACCAGGCGACAAGCCCCGGCAGGAGCGCGACGGCCCGGCGCAGCAGCGACCACAGCGCGGCCTCGCCGCACCGCAGCCACCAGGTCAGCAGGAGGGCGGTCGAGACGTGGGCGAGGGTGGCGTGGGGCATCAGGCCGTGCGACTGAGTCGTACGCATGCCGGGCACGGCCAGGACCGCATGCGGCGACCTCGCGGCCCCGAACGCGACATGCAACCCGCCCTGCGCCACCAGCGTCCCGCCGCCGATGGCCATCAGCGACCGCTCCCGCCCGCCCAGCAGGCACCCGCCCGCGAACACGACCAGGAACCCGGCGACCTGCACCCACACCGGCGGCGCCATACCGGTCGCCAGCGCGTGTCCCCCGGCGGCCAGCAGCACGCACAGCGCCGCGAACATCGCCGCGCGCAGCCCTCGTACGGCAGGGGACGCCCTCATGCCGCCCGATCCTGCCACGCGCCCCGGAACGCCCCGCCGGCGCCCGGGAGTTCCGGGACCGATTTTGCCTACTGAAGACGCCACACCATTCCAGGAGGTGGCATTGCAGCGGCAAACCGTGACGGCGGCCGCGCGGTCGTTGTCGGCCGCCGGGTCGTCGCCGCCTCGATCGCCTGCCCTCGTCGTGGCCGACGAGCCGGCGTTCCCGCATCCCCGGCACGCGTTCGTCACCGGGGCGCTGCCGGTGCTGCACGGCGGGCTGCCGGCGGCGGTGGACATGACCTGTCGAAATACCCCCTGGGGGTATATGGTTCACGGCGTACGGAAGCCCGAGAACGAGTCACACCGGACCGGAACGGAGACGGGACATGGACCACGGCGCCCACCACACGATGTCTCACGACGCGATGTCTCACGGCGGACCCGCAGGAGCCTCCTGGGCGACCGCGGCGAAGGCCACGCTGCACTGCCTGACCGGGTGCGCCATCGGCGAGATCCTCGGCATGGCCATAGGAACCGCCCTGCTCTGGGACACCGTGCCGACCATGGCCCTCGCGATCACCCTGGCGTTCCTGTTCGGCTACTCCTTCACCCTGTTCGCGGTGCGGCGGGCGGGCCTGGACCTCAAGTCCGCGATCAAGGTGGCGCTGGCCGCCGACACCGTGTCGATCGCCGTGATGGAGCTCGTGGACAACGGCATCATCGCCCTCACCCCCGGCGCGATGGACGCCCATCTGTCGGACGGCCTGTTCTGGTCGGCCCTGCTGGGCGGATTCGCGGTCGCCTTCCTGGTCACCGTCCCCGTGAACAAGTGGATGATCGGCCGCGGCAAGGGTCACGCGATCGTCCACGCCCATCACTGAGGAACGTCCGACGGCCGCCGGGCCTCGACCCGGCGGCCGTACGGGCACGTCACATCCCGGCCGCGTCCACCACCGCGCCGAGGTCGACGAACGTGAAGGACATGCCGATGGTGCGGGAGAAACCTTGCCTCCAGAAGACCGCGACCTGTCGCCCCGGTGCCGGGACGCCACCCGGCATGACACCAGACTTGTACCGTTCCTTTTCTTGAACCGTTCGTGTTAATGAGGGTAGGTTGAGGCCATGACTTCACCCCAGCCCTCGACCACTGCCGAGGAACTCCGCGGTGCGGGTCTGCGGGTGACGGCCGCGCGTGCCGCACTCCTCGAGACCGTCCGGGAGGGTGACCACCTCGGCGTCGAGGCGATCGCCTCCGGGGTGCGCGACCGCGTGGGCCACATCTCGCTGCAAGCGGTGTACGAGGCCCTGCACGCACTCACCGCCGCGGGCCTTGTACGCCATATCGAGCCACCGGGCAGCCCCGCCCGGTTCGAAGGGCGCGTCGGCGACAACCACCACCACCTCGTGTGCCGGTCGTGCGGCGTCGTCGCCGACGTCGACTGCGCGGTCGGCCACGCCCCCTGTCTGACCGCCGCCCAGGACCACGGCTTCTCGGTCGACGAGGCCGAGGTCATCTACTGGGGCCTGTGCCCCGACTGTTCCACCGCTTCCCCAGCTTCCACCGCACTCAGTACCTGAGCGTTCCTGAGCATGTGATCCACCCCGTTCGGAAGGATTTCCCCCATGACCGAGAACCATGACGCGATCGTCACGGACCCGAAGCCGGAGGAGGCCGGAGGCTGCCCGGTCGCGCACGGGCGCGCCGCGCACCCGACCCAGGGCGGCGGAAACCGCCAGTGGTGGCCGGAGCGCCTCAACCTGAAGATCCTTGCCAAGGACCCGGTCGTCGCGAACCCCCTCGGTGAGTCGTTCGACTACGCCGAGGCGTTCCAGAACCTCGACCTGGCGGCCGTGAAACAGGACATCGCCGAGGTGCTGACCACCTCGCAGGACTGGTGGCCCGCCGACTTCGGCAACTACGGCCCGCTGATGATCCGCATGGCCTGGCACAGCGCCGGCACCTACCGCATCAGCGACGGCCGCGGCGGTGGCGGCCGTGGCCAGCAGCGCTTCGCGCCGCTGAACAGCTGGCCGGACAACGGCAACCTCGACAAGGCCCGCCGTCTGCTGTGGCCGGTGAAGAAGAAGTACGGCCAGTCCATCTCCTGGGCCGACCTCATGATCCTCACGGGCAATGTCGCGCTGGAGACGATGGGCTTCACGACCTTCGGCTTCGGCGGCGGCCGCGCCGACGTCTGGGAGGCCGACGAGGACGTCTACTGGGGTCCCGAGACCACCTGGCTCGACGACCAGCGCTACACCGGCGACCGCGAGCTGGAGAACCCGCTCGGCGCGGTCCAGATGGGCCTCATCTACGTCAACCCGGAGGGCCCCAACGGCAACCCGGACCCGCTGGCCGCGGCCCGCGACATCCGCGAGACGTTCCGCCGCATGGCGATGAACGACGAGGAGACCGTCGCCCTCATCGCCGGTGGCCACACCTTCGGCAAGACCCACGGCGCGGGCCCGGCCGACGCGGTCGGCAACGACCCCGAGGCCGCCTCCATGGAGGAGCAGGGCCTGGGCTGGAAGTCCACCTACGGCTCCGGCAAGGGTGGCGACGCCATCACCTCCGGTCTCGAGGTCACCTGGACCACCAAGCCCACCCAGTGGAGCAACGACTTCTTCGACATCCTCTTCGGCTACGAGTGGGAGCTGTCCGAGTCCCCGGCCGGCGCCAAGCAGTGGGTGGCCAAGGACGCCGAGGCGATCATCCCGGACGCGCACGACCCGTCGAAGAAGCGTCTGCCCACGATGCTCACCACCGACCTCTCGCTGCGCTTCGACCCGGTCTACGGTGAGATCTCGCGCCGCTTCCACGAGAACCCGGCCGAGTTCGCGGACGCCTTCGCCCGCGCCTGGTACAAGCTGACCCACCGCGACCTGGGCCCGAAGTCGCTGTACCTCGGCCCGGAGGTCCCTGCGGAGACCCTGCTGTGGCAGGACCCGCTGCCGGAGGTGACGCACGAGCTCGTCGACGCGGCGGACATCGCCTCCCTCAAGAGCCAGATCCTCGCCTCGGACCTCACGGTCTCCGAGCTGGTGTCCACGGCGTGGGCGTCGGCCTCGTCCTTCCGTGGCAGCGACAAGCGCGGCGGCGCCAACGGCGCCCGCATCCGCCTGCAGCCGCAGAGCGGCTGGGAGGTCAACAACCCCGACCAGCTGGTCTCGGCGCTGCGCACCCTCGAGGGCATCCAGGAGTCCTTCAACGCCGCCCAGTCCGGCGGCAAGCAGGTCTCCCTCGCCGACCTGATCGTGCTCGCCGGTGCGGCGGGCGTCGAGAAGGCCGCCAAGGACGCCGGCTTCGACATCGAGGTCCCCTTCACGCCGGGCCGCGTCGACGCGACGCAGGAGCAGACGGACGTCGAGTCGTTCGCCGCGCTCGAGCCGACCGCCGACGGGTTCCGCAACTACGTCGGCAAGGGCAACCGCCTGCCGGCCGAGTACCTGCTGCTCGACAAGGCGAACCTGCTCACCCTGAGTGCCCCCGAGCTGACCGTCCTCGTCGGCGGCCTGCGCGTTCTCGGTGCGAACCACGGGCAGTCGTCGCACGGCGTCTTCACCGACACTCCCGGGACCCTGACGAACGACTTCTTCGTCAACCTGCTCGACCTGGGTACGACGTGGAGCTCCACCTCGGCGGACCAGACCACCTTCGAGGGCCGCGACGCCGCCACCGGCGAGGTCAAGTGGACCGGCACCCGTGCCGACCTGGTGTTCGGCTCCAACTCCGAGCTGCGCGCCCTCGCCGAGGTCTACGCGAGCGACGACGCGAAGGAGAAGTTCGTGAACGACTTCGTCGCGGCGTGGGTCAAGGTCTCGAACCTGGACCGGTTCGACCTGATCTGATCTGCCTGATCTGTGCGGTCTGTGTGATCCGACCTGTCTGATCTCACGGATGATGCCCGGGCCGGCCCGCAGGGGCCGGTCCGGGCATCGCCATGTGACGGGGGTCGCGCCCGACCCGCCCCTGCTCACTCGGTTGAGGCGAGCGACGTGCCGCGGTGACGAGCGACCCGAGCCGTACGACGGTCCCGGCCGGCCAGCGTTCCGCCGCACATCCACCCAGACTCACCCCCGCGCACACGCGCCACCCGGCCGGAGTCGCAGCCCCAACTCTCAGCAAAGGATGAGCACTTCAAGGGGCGGCAATTTGACACCCCCGCCGCTCCCTCCGCAACCTATGCGCATGACATCCATTTCCAATAGGGCCGGTTAGCCATGCGCATCGCCTTCGTCGGCAAGGGCGGCAGCGGCAAGACCACCCTGTCCGCCCTCTTCTCCCGTCACCTGGCCCGCTCCGGCGCGCCCGTCGTCGCCATCGACGGCGACATCAACCAGCACCTGGCGTACGCGCTCGGTCTCGACGAGGACGAGTTCTTCGCCGCGCCGCCGCTCAGCGCGCGGACCGGTGAGATCAAGGACTACCTGCGGGGCACGAACCCGCGGATCGCGTCCCGCGACGCCATGGTCAAGACGACTCCGCCCGGTCGCGGCTCCCGCCTGGTGCGGCTGCTGGGCGACGACGAGATCCACACCCACCACGTGCAGGAGGTCGGCGGGGTGCCCGTGATGGTCACCGGCGCCTTCGGCGAGAGCGACCTGGGCGTGGCCTGCTACCACTCCAAGCTCGGTGCGGTCGAGCTGTACCTCAACCACCTCGTGGACGGGCCCGGCGAGTACGTCGTCGTCGACATGACGGCCGGTGCCGACGCCTTCGCCTCCGGCCTGTTCACGCGCTTCGACATGACCTTCCTGGTCGTCGAGCCGACCCGCAAGAGCGTCTCGGTGTACCGCCAGTACCGCGACCACGCCGCCGAGTTCGGCATCCCGGTCGCGGTGGTCGGCAACAAGGTCACCGGCGAGGACGACCTGGCCTTCCTCCGGGAGCACGTCGGCGCCGACCTGGTCGCCCACTGCGAGCAGTCCTCCTTCGTACGCGCCCAGGAACAGGGCCGGGACGCCGGCGAGCTGGAGTCGCACAACGCGCGCACCCTGGACCGGCTGCGCGCGGCCGTGGACGCGCGCCCCAAGGACTGGGCCGCGTTCCAGCGGCACGGCGTCGAGTTCCACCTGCGCAACGCCACCGCCTGGGCCAACGAGGCCACGGGCCAGGACCTGGCCGCCCAGGTCGACCCCGACTTCCAACACGGTCCGGCGGCGCTGGCGGCCTTCGCCTGAGGCTGCCGCGCCACCCTCCCCTCCCCCAGCCCTTCAGCCCCCCAGCCCTCCTCCAGCCCCCACAGCACCGCCAGAACAACGAACAGACAGGAAACACCATGTCGCTCGACGTCTCCCCGCAACTGCTCGCCGAAGCCGAGAACGGCGAGGTGCGGGAGCAGGACTTCGTGGAAACGGTCCGCACGTCCCTGCCGTACGCCTACGACCTCATCGCCCGCCTGGTAGGCGAACTGCGCGCCGGTGACGCGGTGTTCGCCGACAACCAGACGCCGCCGCCCTCCGAGGAGGAGCGCGGCCAACTGCTGCGGGCGCTGTCCAGCGACGCGATCCGGGGCAGCCTGGAGCGGCACTTCGGCGTCGCCCTCGCCTTCCAGAACTGCCACCGCGTCGCCGCGTTCCGCCCCGAGGACCGCGATGGTGAGACGTACACGCGCTTCACCTCTCTGCGGTCCCAGATCCTCAACCAGTCCCCCGAGTTCCGCGACTGCTGACCCCTCGGGCGCGTGCGGCGCGCCCCCTTTGTCAGGCCCCACCGTCACCGGAGGCATGCGCCATGCATGACGGGTCGACCACCCAGCGGCCGCCCGCCTGGCGGTCGACCCGCCAGCGGAACGCCGTACTGCGGGCGCTGCACGACTCCCCCGAGTTCGTCTCCGCGAAGGAGCTGCACGAGGCGCTCGCCGACACGGGCGGCACGGTGGGGCTGACCACGGTGTACCGGACCCTGCGCATGCTGGAGCGGGCCGGGCACGTCGACGTCGTACGGGACAAGGGCGGCGAGCGGCTCTACCGCCCCCGCCCGACCGACGGGCACCGCCACTATCTCGTCTGCCGCGGCTGCGGGCTGAGCCTGGCCGTGGACGCGGACGCCGTCGAGCGCTGGGCCGACGGCGTGGCCGAGAGCACCGGGTTTGCCGAGGTCGAACACACCGTGGAACTGACCGGGATCTGCGATCGCTGCCGGCCGCGCCCCGCTCGGGACGCGGCCCCTTCACGGCCGTAGCGGACGTGCCAAGTCTTGGCAATGGTTTTCATATGGATCGGAATCGGCCATGTTCTTGACATTCATTTCCATCTAGCGTGGCGCCTGCCCGGCTCGCTCCGGGCTTGTCCCAGCCCTCGTGAACATCCGTGTTCCCCCTGTCGTGGAGGACCCATGCCCTCGTCCCCGTCCCGGCGCCTGGCCGCCCTGCTCACCGGCGCCTCACTGGCCCTCCTGGCAGGGTGCGGCAATTCGTCGGACTCCGGCAGCGACGGGAGCAGCTCGCAGGAACCGGTCGCCTCGTCCAAGGTCACCGTGGTCGCCTCGACCAACGTCTACGGCGACATCGTCGAGCAGATAGGCGGCGCGAAGGTCGACGTCACCTCGCTCATCAGCGACCCCGACCAGGACCCCCACTCCTACGAGGCCGACACCCGGAACCAGCTGACGCTGTCCAAGGCGAAGGTCGTCATCGAGAACGGCGGCGGCTACGACGACTTCGTCGACCGGATGCTCAAGAGCAGCAACTCCTCCGCCGAGGTGATCAACGCCGTCAAGGTCTCCGGCAAGACCGCCCCGAAGGGCGGCGAGCTCAACGAGCACGTCTGGTACGACTTCCCCACCGTCGCCAAGCTCGCCGACCGCATGGCCGCCGCCCTCGGCAAGGCCGACCCCGCCGACGCGGCCACCTTCACCAAGAACGCCACGGCCTTCAAGGCGAAGCTCCAGCCGCTGGAGGCGAAGGAGGCCGCGATCAAGAAGGAGCACGGCGGTGAGGGCGTGGCCATCACCGAGCCCGTGCCGCTGTACATGCTCGGCGCGGCCGGTCTGGTCAACAGGACGCCCGCGGAGTTCAGCGAGGCCATCGAGGAGGGCGACGACGTCTCCCCCAAGATCCTCCAGGCCACGCTGGCCGTGTTCAGCGCCAAGGAGGTCAAGGCGCTGGTCTACAACGAGCAGACCTCCGGGCCGCAGACCGAGAAGGCCGAGGCCGCGGCGAAGGCGGCCGGCGTCCCCGTCGTCCCGGTGACCGAGACCCTGCCCGAGGGCAAGGACTACCTCGGCTGGATGACCGCCAACGTCGACGCGCTCGCGAGCGCGCTGGCCAAGTGAGGCGTCCGGGCGCGGCCCCGGTGCCCCGGCCCCGGCACGGGGAACCGGGGGCCGGCGCGGTGATCAGCCTGCGCGGGGCCGCCGTCTCCTACGGCGAGCGCGTGGTGTGGCAGGGCCTCGACCTGGACGTGCGGCCCGGGGAGTTCGTGGCCGTGCTCGGGCCGAACGGCTCGGGCAAGACCAGCTTCGTACGGGCCCTGCTGGGCCGGCAGCCCCTGTCCGGCGGCACCCTGACCGTCCTCGGCCGCCCGCCCCGCGAGGCCGCCCGGCACCTCGGTTACGTCCCCCAGCAGGCGGAGTTGTCCGCGCAGGCGATGCTGCGCGCCCGTGATCTCGTACGCTTCGGGATCGACGGACACCGCTTCGGACCGCGCCTGCGCACGGCCGCCGTCCGCCACCGGGTGGACGAGATCCTCGCCTCGGTCGGCGCGTCCGCGTACGCCGACGTCCCGCTCGGCCTGCTGTCCGGAGGCGAACGGCAGCGCGTGCGCATCGGCCAGGCCCTGGCCACCGACCCGCGCATCCTGCTGTGCGACGAGCCGCTGCTCTCGCTCGACCTGAACCACCAGCGGGCCGTCACCGAACTGGTCGACGCCCGCCGCCGCTCGCACGGCACGGCCGTGGTCTTCGTGACCCACGAGATCAACCCGGTGCTCGGCCTGGTGGACCGGGTGCTGTACCTGGCCCGCGGCAGTCACCGGGTCGGCACCCCGGAGGAGGTCCTCACCTCCGAGTCGCTGTCGCGGCTGTACGGCACCCGGGTCGACGTCGTCCGCGTCCACGGCCGCGTCGTGGTCGTCGGAGCCCCCGACGACCCGGCCACGCCACCGCACCACGCCCAACAGCCCGAGGAAGTACGCCCATGACGCTCACCGACGGGGTCTGGCAGCAGATCTTCAGCTTCGACAACTACGGCGAACTCCTGGCGCTGGTCCGCAACTCCCTCGTCGCCGGTGCCGCGCTCGGCCTCGTCGGCGGCCTCGCCGGGGTCTTCGTCATCATGCGCGACCTGCCCTTCGCGGTGCACGGCATCAGCGAGTTGTCCTTCGCCGGAGCTTCGGCGGCCCTGCTCCTCGAGGTGAACGTCGTGGCGGGCTCGATCGTCGGCTCGCTCCTGGCGGCCGGCGTGATCGGCGTCCTGGGCGCCCGGGCCCGCGACCGCAACTCGGTGATCGGCATCATCATGCCGTTCGGCCTCGGCCTCGGCGTGCTCTTCCTCGCCCTCTACAAGGGCCGGGCGGCCAACAAGTTCGGCCTGCTCACCGGCCAGATCGTCGCCGTCGACACCCCTCAGATGACCTGGCTGCTCGGCACGTCCGCCGTCGTCCTTCTCGCCCTGACGATCATGTGGCGCCCGCTGACCTTCGCCAGCGCCGACCCGGACGTCGCCGAGGCCCGCGGCGTACCGGTGCGCGCCCTGTCCTTCGCCTTCATGATCGTGCTCGGACTCGCCGTCGCCCTCTCGGTGCAGATCGTCGGCGCCCTGCTGGTCCTCAGTCTCCTGGTCACCCCCGCCGCGGCCGCCGCCCGCATCACCGCGTCGCCGGTCATGCTGCCGGTGCTCAGCGTGCTCTTCGCCGTGGCCTCGATCGAGGGCGGCATCCTGCTGGCCCTGGGCGGCAGCATTCCCATCAGCCCCTACGTCACGACGATCTCGTTCACGATCTACGCCGCCTGCCGCATCGCGGGCAGGTACCGCACCCGGCGATGGGGAGCCAGAAGGACTGCGGCGCAGCCTGCCTGACGCTCCATCAGGTGGGTGACTCCACGCGATGCGGGCCCGGAGACACGAGGACGGCCGGCTACTTCAGCGCTCCTGCCATGACGCCGTTGACGAACTGCCGCTGGAAGGCGAAGAAGACCACCAGCGGGATGATCATGGAGAGGAAGGCGCCGGAGGACAGGACGTCGATATTGGTGCCGAACTGGCGGGTCTGCTGTTGCAGGGCAACGGTGAGCGGCGCTGAGCCCGGGTCGGCGAAGATGAGCGCCACGAGCATGTCGTTCCAGACCCACAGGAACTGGAAGATGCCGAGCGAGGCTATCGCCGGCCCGCCCAGCGGAACCACCACTCGGACGAAGAGCCACAACTCGCCCGCACCGTCGAGACGGGCGGCCTCCAGGAGTTCGCGCGGGATCTCCGCGAAGAAGTTCCGAAGCAGGAAGATCGCGAACGGCAGACCGAAAGCGACGTGGAAGAGGACGACGCTGACGATGCTGCCGAAGATCCCGAGCTTCCCGAACAGGCTGGTGATCGGCACCAGCGCGACCTGCAGCGGCACCACGAGCAGGCCGACGACGAGCAGGAAAACCCAGTCCCGGCCCGGGAATTCGACCCATGCGAAAACGTACCCGGCGAGCGAGCCGATGACCACGACCAGCAGCGTGGCCGGGACAGTGATCAGCAGACTGTTCAGGAACGAACGCGTGATCGTCGGGTCGTCCAGCAGGTTGGTGTAGTTGTGCAGGGTCAGCTGCGCGGGCTTGGTGAGGACCGTCCACCAGCCGGACTCCTGGATGTCCAGTGGCCCGCGCAGCGAGGAGAGCAGCAGGCCGACGGTGGGCAGCAGCCAGAACAGGGCGACGACCAGCAGGACGAGCCTGGTGGATCCGCCGGCCAGCCGACGAGCCGCACGCGTGGCAGCGCCCGGCCCCGTGCGGCCGGAGGCGGTCCCGGGAGCCCGAAAGGTCTGCGCGGCCTCGGCGGTCTGAAGGGTGGTCACCGTGACTTCTCCTTTCGGAACCGCTTGATGTTGAGGAACATGACCGGCGCGACCAGGGCGAGCAGGAGTACGGCGAGCGCGCTGCCGGTGCCCTGGTCGTTGCCGCCGCCGAAGGAGGACAGGTAGAGCTGCAGGGCCAGTACGTTCGCGTCCTGCTGGCTGGCTCCGGGCGCGATGACGTACACCAGGTCGAAGATCTTCAGCACGTTGATCACCAGCGTGACCAGGACCACGCCCAGCACCGGCGCCAGGAGCGGCACCGTGATGCGGCGGAAGACCTGCCACTCCTTCGCGCCGTCCACACGTGCGGCCTCCAGCAACTCCCGCGGTATCCCGGCCAGTCCGGCAGCGATGAGCACCATGGCGAAGCCGGTCCACATCCAGACGTAGGCGCCGATGATCGACCAGGTGACCAGGGTCGGACCGAGCCAGTCGACACCCGCGTACTGGGCGGTGAAGTTCGTCGCGGGCAGGCGCAGTTGAATCGGTGAGGCGCCGATCCGGGACGCGGGCAGAGTGAAGGTGCCGTCCTTGTCGGCGGTCGCCGTGGCGAGCACCCGACCGTCACGCACAGCCTCGACCCGGACGCCGGCCAGTGCCTTCTCCCCCGGGTCGATCTTCCCGGGAGTGCCGCCGCCCGGCTGGAAGTCCAGCCAGACCGTGCCGCACAACGCGCCGCGCGGGCAGGCACTCGGTGCCGCGGCCTGCGTCGCGCCGGTCAGGGTGCTGGGCTGCACTCCGACGAGAGCCAGCGCGGCCGGAACGTCACCGGGGCTGACGGGCCTGCCGGTGTAGGGGCCGCCGACCGGGCCCGTCAGGGGGCTGCCGGGGCCTGCCACCCTCGGATGGGCCCCGGGGTACGCCGATGCCTTGAAGAAGGTGTCGTGGACGCCGGTCACCATCGCGTTGGCCACGCCCTTGCCGGGGTCCTGGTCGTAGACCAGCCGGAAGATGATGCCGGCGGCCAGCATGGAGATGGCCATCGGCATGAAGACGACCAGTTTGAACGCGGTGCCCCAGCGGATCCGTTCGGTGAGCACGGCGAAGATCAGGCCGAGCCCGGTGGCCGCGACGGGTGCGACCACGACCCAGATCGCGTTGTTCCGGAGGGCGACGAGAGTCTGGTGGTCGGTGAAGACGCCGGTGTAGTTGGACAGCCCGACGAAGTCGGTGAAGCCGTCGGGGCCGAAGAGACTGCGCACGACCGACCACACGATCGGATACACCACGAGCGCCCCGAGCAGAACCAGCGCGGGCAGCAGGAAGAACGCCGCGACCCACGTACGGCCTCGGGGCGTCCTCCCCCTGCGGCGGGGCGGTGCCCCCGCCGCCGCGGGGGCGGCGGGGGACGGAGGGGAAAGGGTCTGTGACACGACTGCCTCAGCCCGCCTTGGCGAACGCCTTCGCGGCGTCCGCCTCAAGCTGCTTCTGCGCGCCCGCGACGTCGGAGGGCTTGGCGAGGAAGTCCTGCAGGTCCTTCCACTCGCCTTGTCCCTTCGTTCCGCCGAACGCGGCCGGCGCCTGATCGGACATGTCGACCCGGATGTTGTCGCCCGCCTTGATCAGGTTCTTCGCTATGTCCCGCACGATGTCGTCGCGGTAGTTGGAGAAGGCGACCGCCTTGTTCGGTGACAGGAAACCGCCCTGCTGCACGTCGATCGCCGCCGCCTCGGGAGAGACCAGGAAGCGCATCAGCGCCTGCGCGCCCTCGCCGTCCTTGAGTGCGACCGCGACGTCGCCGCTGCTCAGCACCGGTGCCTTACCGCCGTCCACGGACGGGAAGGGGAAGACCTTGGCGTCGGTGCCGACCTTGGCCGTGGTCTCCTGGGTGATGTTGGTGGCGATGAACTCGCCCTCGTAGACCAGCGCCGCCTTGGGCGGCTTGGCGAAGACCTGGCCGACCGAGGTGGGGAAGTCGGTCTGCAGCGCCCCGCGGGTGCCTCCGGCGATCAGGTCCGGCCTGCCGAAGAGCCGGCCCAGCGTCGTCAGCGCCTTCGTCACCGAGGGGTCAGTCCACTTGATCTGGTACTTCGTCAACTTGTCGTACATCGCCGGGCCGGCCTGGCTGAGGTAGATGTTCTCGAACCAGTCGGTCAGGACCCAGCCGTCGCCGCCGCCTATGGAGAACGGAGGGGTGCCGGAGTCGGAGAGTGTCTGGCCGTCCTTGAGCAACTGCTCCCAGGTGGCGGGGGCGGTGGTCAGTCCGGCCTGCTCCCAGGCCGCGGTGTTGTACCAGAACAGCGACTTGTTGGTGACCTTGAAGAAGACGCCGTACGGAGTGTTCTTGTAGGTGCCGAGGTCCCGCCAGACCTTGCTGTAGTTCTCGTTCAGCTCCTTGGTCACGTCCGGCTGGAGCGGCTTGAGCCAGCCGGCTTCGGCGAACTGCTGGAGCACGCCGGGCTGGGGCAGCAGGGCCACGTCCGGCGGAGCGCCGCCCTGGATCTTGCTGCCGACGAAGGTCGACACGTTGTCGCCGGTGGGCACGAAGGTGGTCTTCGCTCCCGTCAGCTTGTCGAAGCGGGCCAGTACCTTGAGGAAGTTCTTCTGCTCGGCGCCGGTCCAGACGCCGGCCACCTGCAGGCTCTGCCCGTCGAGCCGGGGCAGGTTCAGCGTGGAGGCGTCTTTGGCGGTGGCCCCAGGGGTGCCGGCGGCGTCCTCGTCCGAGGAGCCGCATCCCGCGGCCCCGATCATCAGGACGGTGACGGCCGTCAGTGCTGCCGCTCTGCCATTCATCGGGTCACTCCTTTGTGAGAGATGGAAAGAACAAGACGGAAAGAACAGGTGGCGAGGGACAGCGGGGTCAGACCGCGAGACCGTCGGCCGCCCACCAGGCGGCCGTGCTGCCCGGGAGGGTCCCGGGCGGGCAGGGACCGCTCGCGAGAAGTGGCGTGCCGGGGACCGGGGCGGGAGAAGGGACGTCGCCGAAGTTGACGGCGCACACCAGCCCGTCACCGCGGACGAAGGCCAGGACCTGCGGCGGAGATTCCAGCCAGCGAAGGGTCCCGTTGCCGAGCGACGGCAGGCTCGCGCGCAGCCGGAGCGCGTCGTGGTAGAGGTGCCAGAAGGATTCCGGGTCGGCCATGAGCCGTTCGGTGGTGTGCGCGGCGAACCAGGCGGGCTGGGGCAGCCACGGCTCGGCGACGCCTTCACCCGAGGTGAATCCGAACGGGGACAGGTGACCCGACCACGGCAGGGGCACGCGGCAGCCGTCCCGTATTCCCACGCGGCTGCCGCTGCGGTGGAAGATCGGATCGGTGAGCACCTCGTCCGGCAGGTCGACGACCTCCGGCAGGCCGAGCTCCTCGCCCTGGTAGACGTAGGCGGCGCCGGGCAGGGAGAGCATCAGCAGCGCGGCGGCGCGAGCACGGGCCGCGGCCGCGTACCGGGTGACGGTGCGGACCTGATCGTGGTTGTTGAGCACCCAGGTGATGGTCGAGCCGGTGTCGGCGATGTCCCGCAGCGCGTCCTGGATGACCCGGCGGAAGGTGGCGGCGTCCCACGGGGCCGTCAGCATGTGGAAGAAGAACGCCTGATGGAGCTCGTCCGGGCGGACGTAGGCGGCCTGCTCTGCCGGGGTGCGTACCGACACCTCTCCGACGAGCAGCCGGTCGACGCCGTCCCGGGCGGTGTACTCCTCGCAGACGGCACGCCAGGTGCGCCAGACACCGTGTGTCTCGGGCTGGTTCCACGCCAGGGGGTTGACCGTGTCGCGGGCCCGCGCGTCGGCCGCCGGGTCCGGGGAGTCCGGCAGTCCGGGATGCTTGAAGAGGCCGGTGGCCACGTCGATACGGAACCCGTCGACGCCGCGGTCCAGCCAGAACCGCAGTACCTGCTCGAAGTAGCCGCCGACCTCGGGGTTGCGCCAGTTCAGGTCGGGCTGCTCCGGCCCGAACAGGTGCAGGTACCACTGGCCCGGCGTGCCGTCGGGCTCGGTGACCCGGGTCCAGGCGGGCCCGCCGAACATCGAGTACCAGTTGTTGGGCGGCAGTTCGCCTCCCTTGCCACGGCCCTCGGCGAAGTGAAAACGGGATCGGTCCCGGCCGCTGTCCGGGCCTTCGGCCAGGGCCTGGAGGAACCAGGGGTGCTTGCTGGAACAGTGGTTGGGGACGATGTCGATGAGCACCTTGAACCCCAGGCGGTGCGCGTCGTCCACCAGGCGGCCGAACTCCGCCAGGTCTCCGTAGACCGGGTCCACGTCGCAGTAGTCGGCGACGTCGTAGCCGTGGTCGTACTGCGGAGAGGGATAGAACGGGTTGAGCCAGATGCCGTCGACACCGAGTCGCTCGAGGTACGGCAGGCCCGCACGGACACCGGCCAGGTCGCCGATGCCGTCCCCCGTGCTGTCGAGGAAGCTGCGGACGTACACCTCGTAGATGACGGCCGTGCGCCACCACTGTTGTCGCGCGGTGTGCCGGGACCGCTCGGAGGGGCCCGGTTCGTTCTGCACCGAGCCGTCGTCGACGTATGCGTCGATCATCGGGAAACCATCCTGGGCTGGGCTTGAGGGAGACCGGCCGCCGCGTTGGGAGAAGGGCGGCCGGTGGACAGGGCGCCTGATCCCGCGCTGTGGACGGCGGGTGGGAAGGCACGTCGAGAAGCAGGGGCGAGGAAATCGCGGACACGGATGTCCTCGGCGGCCGGAGCCGGGTCGCCGGGCATGCCCGCCCGCCGGGTGGGACGAAAGGCGATGCGGCAGTCGCTGCACCCGCCGGCAGGGACGCAGGCTGTTCGACCGACGGGTGCGGAAGGCCGTCAGCTCACGGCTAACCGAGGCAGCGTCGAAGCGGTGGCGAGGGGCTGCGCCGTGGCGTTCAGGGCCGCCCCCATCGCGCCGGCGTGCGGGCCGAGTTCGGCGGCCAGGAGTGTCACCGGTCCGATCAGTGTCCGGCGGTCGCGCAGCTTGAGCTCGACGGCCGGTCGCATCACGTCGAAGGCAGGCGCGACGCCACCGCCGACGACAACGGTCGAGAGGCCGAGTTGGGCCAGCACGCTCCCCAGTACCGTGCCCACGGCCGTGGCGGCGGCATCGAGGACCTCCCGGGCCGTGGTGTCGCCCGACCGGGCGGCCCGGACCAGGTCTTCGGGAGTCGCCGGCCGGTCCTGGTTCCCGGTTCCGCGAGAGGTGAGGGCCCGGGACCAGAGGGCCGCGAGTGCCCGGCCGCCCGCCACTGTCTCCAGGCAGCCGCGGGCCCCGCATCCGCAGAGGTCGCCACCCGGCTCGGCGGTCATGTGCCCGATTTCGCCGATTCTGTCGCCGGGCCCGCGCAGTACGTTGCCGCCCAGGGCGATCGCACCGCCTATTCCGGTGCCCATGGTCATGAACAGCACGTCGGTGTGACCGCGCGCGGAGCCCAGAGCGAGCTCCGCGGAGGCGAACGCGCGTGCGTCGTTCATCAGCAGGACGGGCTTCGCGGTCGCGCGCTCGATCGTGTCCGCCAGCGGGAAGCCCTGCCAGTCGCCGTCGAGGTTCGGGATGGTGGTGGTGGAGCGAAGGTCCGGGCTCAGGTGACCGGGCAGTGTTACGCCGACGGCCTCGACGGTGTGTGCGCCCGCGATCTCGGCGATGGCGGCGGCGACCCGCACGGGTCCGGCGGCGGGTGTCGGCAGCGTGCCCCGTGCGACGACGGCCGCGCCGGCCCGGTGCACCCACTTGATGTTCGTGCCCCCGATGTCCACCCCCAGGGCGGACCCTTCGGGGCGAGGACCGCCCCTGGTCACGACCATGCGAACTCCTGATCAGCATCAGTATTGCCTGTATAGACTTAACGGGAAGCTAGGCCGCGCACATCGTCCAGTCAATCGGTTGAGCCGTAAAGAATCGGAAACTCGGGCTGATTGAGCCGACACGATCGGCCCTCCAGAGGGAGTCGGCGTCCCGCGCACGACCTGTCTAGCCTTTTCCGGCAGAGCCGGTCAGTCGGGTGAGATCAGGGCGCCGTCCGCTGCGAGTTGCTCACGCAGCTCGACGGTGTCCACATCGCGAGGCCGGTGTCCGGCGGACGCCGTCAGCGCCGCCGCGGTCCCCGCGGCCTGCCCCATCGCCATGCACTGTCCGATGGAGCGGACGGAGGCGTGGGCGTCGTGGGTGGCCGACAGGCACCGGCCCGCGACGAGCAGACCGTCGACGCCGCGGGGCAGCAGACATCGGTAGGGAACACCGTAAGTGCGGCCGGTGGGCGTCTCGTTGCCGGAGCCGACGTACTGCCAGATCGTCCTGTGTCCGGCGGCGTGGTCCTCGATCGGAGCGCCGCAGCGCGCGATGGCGTCCTCGAACTGACGCGCGCTCAGGACGTCTTCCTTGCCCAGGACGTACTCGCCGATCAGGCGACGGCTCTCCCGCACGCCGATGCGCGGCGCGGACGCGATGAGGAAGGCCCGTTCGTACCCCGGCACCTGCTCGACGAGGAACCGTGCGTACTCGACGACTTGGCGGCGCCCCTCCTGCTCGGCTGCCGAAAGCTGCCAGGGGTCGGTCGGGTCGATGCCGTTCACGCGCGTCAGATTGGTGTGGACGACGCCGGGTTCGGTGGTCCGGTGGACGGAACCTTCACGCCGGGGGAGCTCGTACGCTCCCGAGTCCGCGTGCAGAGTCATCAGGCGGTGCAGCTCCGCCGTGGGTGTCGCCGTGGCGTCGACACCGGCGAGACGGAAGGTCTGGGTGAGCGGTTGCACGACGCGGTCCTCGGCCGGCCGTTCCAGCGCCGCCCCCGCACGCCACGCGACGTCGGCGTCACCACTGGCGTCGACCACGACCCTGGCGCGTACGTACCCGGGGCCGGCGACCGTCTCGACGACCACCCCGACAACGTTCTGATCCTCCATCACCACCCGAGAGGCACGGGCGTGGAACAGGACCCGTACCCCGGCGGCGCCGGTGAGTTCGTCCCAGACCAGCTTGAGCGTCTCGGGATCGTAGGTGATGCCGGTGCCGGCACCGTAGGTGTTGGGACGTTCGAAGGCCGCCTTGCGATCGGTGAGCGCCTCGCACACCTCCCAGCCGACGCCGCCGACGACGCGCTCCCCGGTGCCGGGCGCGTAGAAGCCGTAGAAGGTGTCCAGAACGCTCGCCCCGGTGCCACCGAGGTGAGCGGCGCTCTCCACGAGCAGAGCGGAAGCGCCCCGCCGGGCGGCCGCGACTGCTGCCGCCGACCCCGCCGATCCGCCGCCGACGACCACTACGTCGCCGTCCCACAGCAGCGGATGGCGCCCGGCCTCCGCCGGGCTGATGCGTGTGCCGTTCACCTCAGGTGCCACCCTCCGTCTACGGGGACGACCGCGCCGGTCGTGCGGGAGGAGGCGTCCGACAGCAGCCACACGGCGGTGTCGGCGATCTCCTCGGGGCTGCAGGCCCGCGCACCGAGCGGCATCAACCGCGGCATCCGGTCCTGGATCGCGGGATTGGCCATGGCACGCGCGGCCATCGGGGTGTCCACCAGGCCGGCCGCGACGATGTTGACGCGCACACCCTTGGGGGCTCCGGTGAACGCGGCCGAGCGCACCAGGGGGACGAGGGCGCCCTTCGCACTGGCGTAGGCCGCGGTGAGGAAGTCCTCGTCGAGCGTGCTCGCCAGGGCCGAGCCGATGACGACGATCGACCCGCCCGAGCCGGACAACTGCCGTAGCCCTGCGCGCAACAGGTAGAACACCGAGTCGAGATCGACCCGGTGCACTTCGCGCCACGCCTCGTCGCCGCACTCGTCCACGGGCCCGTCACCGAGCCGCCGGCCGGACATGCCCACCGCGTGCACGATGCCGTCGAGACCGCCCAGGGCCTCGGCCGCTCGCGCCACGGCCGCGTCGGCGCCCGTGGACACGGTGATGTCGTACGTGTCGCGGTCGGCCTCGAAGACCTGGGCACCGGCGGCCCGCGCGGCGTCGACACACGCGGCGCCGATTCCGCCCTGGGCGCCGGCCACCAGCACGCGCTTCACCGTGCACCGTCCGCGGTGCGCAGAGCGGCGGCGGAGCGGCGGGCGAACTCCAGGTAGGCGCCCTCGAACAGCTCGTTGCTGCGGTCCGCGCCGACCAGACGGGAACTGGTGATGACCGGCGGCATGGCGCCCCGCTCGGCCAGCAGTTCGGCCACCCGGACCTTGATCTCGTTGACCACGGCGATCGCGGTGAAGGTACTCACCGGGCCGACCGGGACGTCCAGGCCGGGGACCCGGCAGATGGCATCGCCGACCGGTGATCCCAGATCGATCACCACATCGGCGTGGTCGGCGAGCCGGGATCCGCTCGGATGCCGCGGTTCGGCGGCGTTCGTCTCCTGCAGCGACGTGGCCGCGATGACCGGCAGACCCGCCTTCTTCGCGCCCATCGCCATCTCGATGGGGACGGCGTTGAGCCCGCTGACGCTGAAGATGAACATGCTGTCGCAGGGGCGCAGCCGGAAGTTCGCCAGGATCTGGTCGGCGAGCCCCTCGACGCGCTCGATGAACATCGCCTGCCGCTGTCCGTTGGCTCCCACCACCTGGGTGTGGAACGTCATCGAGAGCTCCACCAGCGGCTGGAAGCCGGGGTAGGAGCCGTAACGGGGAAAGATCTCCTCCACCGGCATGCGCGAATGACCGGTGCCGAAGGTGTAGACGACGCCGTCGTCGGCGATCGACCTGGCCGCGATCTGGGCCGCGGCCTCGATGGCGCCGGCCTGGGACTCGGCAAGCCGCTCGACGATCCCGACTGCGGTACGGATCCACGAAGACACGGGCAGAAACCTCTCGGTACGAGGGCGGAGACAGGGCGCCCTACCGCGGAGCAGCATCCGGCGGGCAATGTATAGACAGGTAGTACACGTCGGGACGCTAGGGCGGCGACCGGCCCAGCGTCAAGCACTTGTACGGGCTGATCTTCGCTTCCTACGGGACGGGACGGGTGTGGACGCGTGCTGGGTGACGGCCTATGCTGCGGAAGGCATACCGGTATAGACACCAGTGCAGACAAGGGAGGAAAGCCGTGGCTCGGCGGCCCATGCCGCGACATGAAGCGGTCGAACGGCACATCCGCGGCCGGATCGCGGGGCTGAAGCCCGGAGATCAGATCGAGTCCGACGCGGAACTGTGCGACCTGTTCCAGGTCAGCCGGATGACCGTCCGCCAGGCGACCCAGCGCCTGGTCGCCGAGGGTGCGATCTACCGGATCTCCGGTGTCGGCACCTTCGTGGGGGAACCGCAGGTCCACCGCCAGATGGGCCGACTGCGCTCCTTCACCGAGGAGATGGCCCTGCGCGGCATGACGGTGTCATCGACCGTCCTGGCGAGCGAACGGCGCGCGGGCACCCAGGAGGAGACGACCGCGCTCCGGCTCGCACCCCAGTCCAACGTCGTTCATGTACGGCGGCTGCGGCTGGCCGACGACCAGCCGATGGCGATCGAGAACGTCGTGCTGCCGCCTTCCTGCGCCTGGCTGTTGCGCGAGGACCTGGCCCACGGCTCGCTGCACCAGGCGCTCACCGAGCAGGGCTTCGCCCCCTCCCGTGCGACCGGAACCCAGATCGCGGCCATCGCCACCGACGACGACGCCGCCCTCCTGGACCTGCCCGTCGGCGCGCCCATCTTCGTCGAACGCCGACTGGTCACCACCGCCGACGGCACACCCGTCGAACTCACCGAATCCCGCTATGCGGGTTCCCGTTTCGTGTTCCACATCGAGCTGGCCTAGGCGGCTGCCCGAGCCGCGGAGGTGGGCATCGCAACGGAGAACCGAAGGAGAACAACGTTGTCTGTCGTCGAGACGGTCCTTGGCCCTGTTGCCGCCGCCGAACTCGGCGAGGTGGATGCCCACGAGCACGTCTTCCTGCGCACCCCGGTCAACCCGGGTGACGAGTTCCTCGACACCGACAGGGCGGCGGCCGAGCTCCTGCGGGTCGCGGCGAGCGGCATCCGCACCGTCGTCGACCTGACGCCGGTCGGCCTCGGACGCCGCCCCAGCCAACTCGCCGAGGTCGCCCGCGCAAGCGCCCTTCACATCGTCGCCGCGACCGGCTACCACCGCAGCGCGCACTATCCGGCCGCTCACTGGGCCCGCCACGCCGACGACGCGACGCTCCTCGACGTACTCGTGGACGACCTCCAGGTCGGCATGGACAGCCACGACTGGGACTTCCCCCGCCCCGTCCCCAGCCCCCACAAAGCCGGAATCATCAAACTCGGTGCCTCCTACCACCGGATCGACCGCCACGAGGAACGCTGGTTCGCCGCGGGAGCGGCGGCGGCCCGGCAGACGGGCGTGGCCGTGGCGGTCCACACCGAGGTCGGGACCGCCGCACATGCCGCCCTGGACCTCCTGGACAAGCACGGCGTGCCGGCCGGACGGGTCCTGCTCGCCCACACCGACCGCAACCCCGATCCGGAACTCCACCTCGACCTGATCGCCCGCGGCGCCCACCTCGTCTACGACACGATCGGACGGATCAAGTACCGGCCGGACTCGGTCGTCCTGGACCTGATCGAGCGCATGGCCGAGGCCGGCAAACTGGGCCACGTCTGCCTGGGGACCGATGTCGGACGCAAGTCCTCGCTCATCGCCTACGGCGGCGGGCCGGGGATGGACGTACTCGGCCGGGACTTCGTCCCGCGGTTGCGCCGGCGCCTGGGCGCCGCGGCGGTCGACACCGTGCTGCGGCATGCCCCCCAGGCGCTGCTGGCCAAAACGACCTCTGCCCTGTGAAGGCCCGCGTACGGGGTTCAGCGACCTGACTGTGCACCGGCTGGGCACGCCTGCTCCTGGCCGACCCGCCCGGCCCCGGCTGTGGGGCGACAAGGTCAGCCCTTCTCGCCTTCTCGACGACCACCCGCGCATGCCCAGCCCGGAGGCCGCGGGCGATCCGCCGACGCAGGCCCCGGGTGCGCGGGGACTGAGAGAACATCTGCTCTCCGCCTTCTCCGCCTTCTCCGCCTCCTCCGCCGACGAACGGGCCCTCACCCGTGCGGTGCCGGGTCGCGTGATCGGCCCATACCGCACAGCCCAGCCGCGCACCTCACCCCTGCCCGCACCACTCGCTCCCAGCTGTGAAGGGGCGCGAGCAACGGGGCCGTTCGCCCGTCACCTTCACGGTCGGCCGCCCTCGGCCGACCGCCGCTAAGGCAGCGGGTCGGCGACGCAGATCCCGGTGGCGGAGCGCCCGGTGACGGTGACCCGGGCGGACTCGCGGCCATCCACCAGCACCACCAGTTCGGCTCGTCCTCCGTCCTCGTCGAGGGTGACGCCCAGCACGGGTATCGCGATCGGCCCGCGCATGACGACCTCCTTGCTCCACGGCAGGTGCGGCTCGTCGACACGTACCTCTTCCTCCCCCTCTTGGCCGGTCGGGGCGTAGTTCAGCTCCGCGACACCCTCGCCCCCCACCCGGTACTCCACCCGCAGGCGCGTCCCTCCCCCGGTCACGGAGAACCGCGGCGACCCGCTGATCGCCCCGTCCAGCACGCCCGCGTCGTCTCAGAGGGCGCGGTCCCGCCCTTCCTCGCTCATGATCAGGCTTCCTCCTTCGCGCGGCACGGCGCCTGCGCCCCCCCCCGTACGGTATGCGGGGCCGGGGCAGTGCCGGTCGGGATCATGGCCACGCGCGAGGTCGGTCACGAGTACTGCGCTCAGGCGAGAACATGGGAGGGAATCGCGGCTCGTGCCGGAGGCAGGCCGTCCCCCGGACGGGGCGGGGCTACGCCATCACCACTGAAGAACCCGAAGCTCCCGACAACTGGCTGTTGACCGAGGGACCCAACCTCAAGGCCCTGGGCCGACGCCGTCTCTCGACGGCGGACAGTTCATCATTCCGGAGCGAGCGACCCGAGCTCGATTTCCTCGAACACCCGAGACCACCAGGAATCCTCATCCTCGAAGACCTCAGGGTCTGCATCGCCGGCCTCGGCAACAACCTGGAGTCAAACCGCGATTGAGCGCGTGACGGCGGCTCCTTCCGAAAAAAGAGGAGGGAACCGCCGTCAACGCGCGCCGCAAGCGCCCGGTACTACTCCACAGTCGACACCAGTCGGTGTGCCGCTTCTGCCACGCCAGGGGTCGGATCGTCCAGCAACCGCTGGTACACCCCCCGGCCTGCACCCAGAAGGGGTGGCCGGCGGTCGTGGTGACCGTGGACGCGGAGGTCTTGGCCTTCGCGCGATCATGGACCGTCAGCGTGATCCGCACCAGGTCCTTGCTGCCCTTTCCGACGATCGTCGCCGTGGCCGACTGGACGGAAGTCCTGCCGGTCCTGGGATCGGTAGCGATGGCCTTGTCACCGACCACGACCTTTTCGATCGCTCTGGTGGAGCCGTCGGCCATGAGGACCTTGGTGCCTGGAACAAAGCTGTTGATCTGGCAGACCTGGCCCTATGCTTCGTCCTTGACGGTCTCCTTGGCCTCCTCCCGGACTTCCTTGGCGACCTTCTTCACCGCCCGCTTCACCTGCCGAGGCTTGGGCCTCGGCTTCGGCTGGGAGCGGGGCTTGGCGCGCGGCTTCGGGCGGGCCGCCGCCTTTCTGGCCGCGGCTCTGCGGGCCGCTGCCCGCTTGGCCGCCGCGCGCTTGGCCGCCGCCGCCTTCCGGGCCGCCTCACGGCGGGCCTTCGCCGCAGCGCGCTTGGCCGCGGCGCGACGGGCCGCCTTGCGGGCCGCGAATCGCCGCCTGGATGGCGATACGGGCCGCGATGCCGATCAGGATCGGGAAGAACGCCCCGGACGGATCGGAGAAGGTGGCCGGCGCGTTGTTGCTGTAGGCGTACGGGTTCATCGTGCCCGGGTTGCCGTAGTCGACCATCGGGTCGACCTGGATGAACCGTCCTGTGGCCGGGTCGTAGTCCCGGGCGCCCAGCCGGGTCAGCCCGGTGTCCTCGTCGACCGTGCCGCCCACGAAGCCGCGCTGTCCGGGCCAGGACGCGGGTTCCAGCCCCCGTGTCTCGCCGAACGGCATCGACTTGCGCCGAGTGACGCCCATCGCCGGGTCCACCATGTCCACGACCGTGTGGGAGGTGCCGTGGTGGTCGGCGAGCATCATCTGACGGACGCCGCCGGTCGCGCGGACCATCGTGGAACCGTCCGGCAGCGCGTAGAAGCGCTCCGCCTTCGCAGTGGTGTTGGCCGCGTTGACCGTCAGCTCCGCCTCACCGAGGTAGAGCGTGCGACTGCCGTCCGCACCGGTGCGGATGAGGCGTTCGCCGTCCGCGCCGTAGAGGTACGACGTGGTCTTGGTGCCGCCGCCCTCGACGGGCTGGGTGACCTTGCGCAGCTGGCCCTCGATGTCGTACTCGAGGGTCTGGTTGGTGCCGCCGTGCTGGCGTCCGGTGGTGTTGCCCTCCTTGTCGTAGCCGAAGGTGGCGAGGGTCTCGCCCTTCGGGCCGGTCGACTTGACCTCGGCCAGCGCGTTCGGGCCGCCGACGCCCTGCTTTCCGTAGACGTAGTCACGGGTGACGTTCTTGGCGGCGTCGCCCGTGGTGTCGTGCTCGACGAGCTTGGTGCGGTTGCCGGCCGCGTCGTACTGGAACGACTGCCAGTACGCCTCCGGACCGCCGACCGTCTCCTTCGAGGGCGCCGCCGCGCAGTCGTCCGCCGTCTTCGACGTCCAGGCCGAGGTCATCTGCCTGAGCTGGTCGTAGACGAAGCACTGCGTGTCGGTCTCGCCGGAGCCCGGGGCAGCGGCACCCGGCGCGTCGGTGATCTTGGTGACGTTGCCGGCCTCCTCGTACCCGTACCGTGCCTCGTTGATACGCGCGGGGCTGATCGAGCGGTCGAAGGTGGCCGTCTGCAGGCGACGGGTGAACTCGTCGTAGACGTAGGTGCCGTACACCTGCTTGCCCGCCGGTCCCGCGTCGGTGCGCAGGATCTCGCCGAACGCCGAGTACTGGGCATGTGGCTCTACCCGAACAACGGGCTGGGCGAGTTCACCGAGGACACCAAGCAGGAGGTGTACTTCTTCCCCGATCCGGAGACCGAGGTCGCGATCGACCCGGTGACGATCAAGCAGATCGTCTCGGTCGGCGACATCACCCAGGAAAGCGAGGAGCCGCACCCGGACTTCGTGGCGGTCATCGGCGACCAGCTGCGGTTCCTGCCGGGCTCTGTGTACGGCACCGTCGACTCCGGCTATCTGATCGGCAACTCCGGCTGGGGCGTCATGCAGCTCGCCTCGCCCGGTGACGCGGACGGCGACGGCTTCGCCGACCTGATCGCTCGCAACACCGCCACCGGGGACCTGTGGGTGTACCACGGCAAGAGCGCGGTGACGCGGACGGCGACGGTGTCCCGGACGGCGGCACCGATCCGGCTTCCCTGGGAGTGGGCGCCAACCGTACGGCCTATGCCACCGGCTGGACCACGACCGCACGCCCGCTGTTCACCGCCTCCGGCGACAGCAATGCCGACGGCATCCCGGACCTGTGGTCGACAACGGCGAACACCGCGGCGGGCCTGGAGTTCCTCCCGGGCCGCCGCACCGGCCTGGTGGGCCCGCCGACGGTGGTCGGCACGGCCGGATGGCAGGCGATCAAACTGATCTCCTGATCCGACCACCCCGTCATGGATGCGGCCGGTCCCTCCCGGCGACCGGCCCGTCATGGATGCGGCCGGTCCCTCCCGGCGACCGGCCGCATCACTGACGAACCGGAGGAAGCGAAGCGTCAGAGGCCTTTCGCTGCGGGCTCCAGAATCGCCACGCACTCCATGTAATGCGTCATCGGAATCATGTCTGCGGGGCAGCAGACAGAGAAACCTGGAGGTCAAGTGGTCTTTCTCAGCCTGGTGTGCACGGTTTCGGGTGGGCGGAGCGTCAGATGAGCGTCACAATCCGACGAATAGCACGAGACGCTACCCTTCCGGCGTTGCCCTGAGCAGTGTCACTAGTCCTCGACCACCAGCCCCTTCGACGCGAGAAGCGGCGCGAGATTGCAGATGTCGATGACGGTCTTGCCCGCCCGATACGCGGAGATGTAGCCGGCCTCGGTGTCGACCCGCTCCTGTGAGGCGGCGACCACCTCGGCGGCGTCCTCGCGGCGGACGACGACCACGCCGTCGGCGTCGGCCCGCATCACGTCGCCGGGGCGGACGAGTACGCCGCCGATGGTGACCGGCTCGCACATCGGTCCGACGGTCTCCTTGACCGTGCCCTTGATGGACACGCTGCGGGAGAAGACGGGGAATCCCAGGGCGCGCAGGTCCTCGGTGTCCCGGACGCCCGTGTCGGTGATCAGGCCGCCGAGTCCCTTGGCCTGGCAGGCGTTGGCGAGGACGTCTCCGAAGGAGCCCGCCTCCTCGTAGGCGCCGGCGGACACGACGACGACGTCCCCCGGGCGGGCGTAGGCGATGGCGGTCTGCAGCATCAGGTTGTCGCGCGGTGCGCACTGGACCGTGAAGGCGGGGCCGCACAGGGACATGCGGTGGTCGACCGGCTTGATGGCCGAGTCCAGCGCCCCGAGCCGGCCCTGTGCCTCGTGGATGGTGGCCGAGGAGAAGGCACGCAGCTGCTCGACGAGGGCGGCGTCCGGCCGCTCGAACTTCGTGCTGACGCGGATCATGACGACCTTTCAGGCGGAGGGAGGGGAGGAGAGGTCGGCGCAGGCCGTCGCGATGCGCGCGCACGCCTCGGTGAGGACGTCCGTGGACGTGGCGAACGAGATGCGGAAGTAGCCGGGTGCGCCGTACGCGGCTCCGTGGATCACCGCTACCTGCCGGCTGTCGAGCAGGTAGCGGGCGAAGTCCTCGTCGTTCTGTATCCGGCTTCCCGACGGTGTGAGCTGCCCGATGGCGTCGTGGCAGTTCACCAGGAGGTAGAAGCCCCCGTCGGGGACGGTGCAGCTGAGCTGTGGAATGTCGTTGACGAGTTTCACGGTGGCGTCGCGGCGTGCGCGGTAGACGCGCACGGTCTCGCGGACGAAGTCCTGCGGTCCCGTGAGCGCGGCGGCAGCGGCGGCCTGGCTGACGGAGGAGGGACAGGAGGAGGTCTGGGACTGCAGCGTGTTGATCGCGGTCACCAGGTCCGTCGGGCCCACTCCGTATCCGATGCGCCACCCGGTCATCGCGTACGTCTTGGAGACCCCGTTGGTGAGGAACACCCGGTCGGCCAGGCGGGGTTCGGCGGCTGCCAGGGACGGGGCGTCCTGGTCGCCGTACCAGATCTCGTCGTAGATCTCGTCGGTGAGGACGCGTACGTGCGGGTGCTCCAGCAACACCTGGGCGAGCGCGCGCAGTTCGGCGGCGGAGTAGGCGGATCCGGTCGGGTTGCCGGGGGTGTTGAGGACGACCCAGCGCGTTTGTGCGGTGATCGCCACCCTGAGCCGCTCCGAAGTCAGCTTGAAGCCGTCCGTCTCGGGGCAGTCGACGACGACCGGCGTGCCGTCGTTCGCGCGGACCATGTCCGGATAGGACACCCAGTACGGGGCGGGGACGATGACCTCGTCCCCTTCGTCCAGGGTGGCCATCAGGGCGAGGAAGATGACCTGCTTGGCTCCGCCGCCGACCGTGATCTGCGCGTCGGTGCATTCCAGCCCGTGGCGCCCGCGGAGTTTCCCGGCGATCGCAGAGCGCAGTCGCGGGGTGCCGTTCACGGGTGTGTACTTGGTCTCGCCCGCCTCGATGGCCCGGATCGCGGCGGCCTTGACGTGGTCGGGGGTGTCGAAGTCGGGCTCGCCCACGGTCAGGTCGAGGATGGTGAGCCCCTGGCTCTTGAGTTCGCGCACGCGCTGCGCCGCCGCCGTGCTGGGCGAGGGGTTGATACGGCGTACGCGCTCTGATGTGTTCATGTGCTCAGCCCTCCCGGCGTTCGAAGTTCAGGCCGCCGGGGACCTGGAAGGTGGGCAGGATCTCGATGTGGCCGATGTTGACGTGCCGGGGCGCGTCCACGGCGAACTCGATGGCGTCGGCGATGTCCTCGGGCTTGAGGGACTCGTAGCCGTCGTAGAACTGCCGCTGGGCCTCCTCCATGTCGCCGAGCAGGCGGCCGAAGATCTCCGTCTCCACACGGCCCGGGCAGATCTCGCTGACGCGGACCCGGCGGCCGTAGCCGTCGACCCGCAGCTGGCGGGAGAGTGTGTGCACGGCCGCCTTGGTGGCGTGGTAGATGGTGTTGCCGCCGAAGTTGTAGACGCCGGCGATGGAGCTGATGTTGACGATGTGGCCGAGGTCGCGCTCGACCATGCCGGGCATGAGCAGGCGGACCAGGTGCAGGACCGCCTGGATGTTGACGGCGACCTGCTCGTCGACGGCGAATTCGTCGGCGGTCAGGATGTTGCCGGTGCGCGAGACGCCGGCGTTGTTGACGAGGACGTCGATCTCCAGGCCGTCCAGGGCGGCGGTGAGCGCCTCGGTGTCGGTGATGTCGACGGCGTGCGGGATGCAGCCGGTGTCGCGGGCGAGGGCGTCGAGCCGTTCGGCGTTACGCGCCACCGCGTGAACTTCGAGGCCGCGCTTGGCCAGTCGCTCGACGACCACGGCTCCGATGCCGGTCGACGCTCCGGTGACGAGGGCCGTCCTGTAGTCGGAGATGGGCATGCTGAAGTGCTCCTTGATGTGGGGGCGTGCGGGTGCGCGTATGTCTGTCAGGCGTCGCGCAGGGGCAGGTGCGCACGGTCCTTCACCCGGGACACGGCGATGAGCGTGCCGACTGCGGTGACGACGGCGTAGAAGGCCGGCATGTTGACGTTGCCCGTGCGGTCGATGAGGTAGGTCATCAGCAGCGGGGCCGTGCCGCCGAAGAGTGCGGCGGAGACGTTGTAGCCCAGGCCGTAGGCGGAGTAGCGCACGCGGGTGGGGAAGAGTTCGACGAGCAGGATGTGGATGACGCCCGTGTGCCCGGCGAACACGACGGCCATGAGGCAGGCGCCGATGACGGCGAGGGCGACGTTGCCGGTGCCGATCAGGAGGTAACAGGGGACGCCGACGACGGCCATGGTGATCGCGGCACCGGCGATGACCTTCTTGCGCCCGACCCGGTCGGAGAGGCGGCCCATGTAGGGGATGGCGATACAGATCGCGACCAGGCTGGAGGCCGTGACGAGGAGGCCCTGGACCTTGGAGAAGTCCAGCTCGCTGCTCATGAAGGTGGGCATGTAGCTGAAGAGGACGTAGTACCCGGAGCCGTTCATCAGGGGGATGAACAGGGCCAGCAGCATGGCGCGGCGGTGCTCGGCGGAGGTGAACGCCTCCTTGAGGGGGTTCTTGGACAGCCCGCCCTCTTCCTTCAGGCGCGTGAAGTTGGGCGTGTCGCTGATGCGCTTGCGAATGTAGATGCCGGTGATGCCGAGCGGCACGGCGAGCAGGAACGGGATGCGCCAGCCCCAGGACTCCATGCGTTCGGTGCCGAGTCCGCTGGTCATGGCGGCGGCGATCAGCGTGCCGGTGAGCAGCGAGAGGAACGACGCGATCTGGGCGTAGCTGGTGTAGAGGCCGCGCTTGCCCTCGGGGGCGTGCTCGGCGAGGAAGCTCATGGCGCCGGACGCCTCACCGCCGACGGAGAAGCCCTGGGCGACGCGCAGCAGGATCAGCAGGACGGGTGCGGCGATACCGATGCTCGCGTAGGTCGGCAGGACGCCGATGGCCGCGGTGGCGACGCTGATGAGCAGGATGACGAAGACCAGCATCCGCTGGCGTCCGATGCGGTCGCCGAGGTGGCCGCAGATGATGCCGCCGAGGGGGCGGAAGAAGAAGGAGACGGCGTAGCCGAGGAAGACGAGTTGGATGGCGTTTTCGGAGCCGGGGAAGAAGACGGCGGCGAGCGTTCCGGCCATGAAGCCGAAGATGCCGTTGTCGTAGAGCTCGGCGAAGATGCCGACGCATCCCGCGAGGGTCACCTTTCGGGCTGTTCTGGGGTCGACGGTGTTGGGTACCGGTTGAGCGGCCACGGTGCTCATGGCTCTCCTGTCTGGGGGCAGGCTGGGGACGAGGGGCGTTCGGCTCCGTGCGGGCGGGCGAAGGGGGCTGCTGCGCGGGTGCGGGGATCAGCTGCCGAGGGGAGCGCGAATGCGCAGGGCGTCGAAGGCCGTGCGGACGCGGGTTCTCAGTGCGTCGACGGCGCCTCGCTGGGTGCGATGGGCGGCGACCGCCTGGTCGAGGGTGCGGTGGCGGAAGCGGATGGTCTGCCCGGGGCGCACCTGCCCCAGGGCGGACAGACCGGTGGCGGTGACGACGGCGAGCACGGGGTAGCCGGCTGTGACGCCGCGGCCGCGGTGCAGTACGAGGAGTTCGTCCCCTGCCGGCACTTCGACGGCACCGATGGGGACGCCGCGGGAGAGGACCTCGCCCTTGGTGACCCGGCGGGGCACGTCGCCCTGCAGCCGCAGACCGATGTGGTTGCTTCGAGGGCTGACGGTGAAGGGGGCGTCGAACAGGCGTCGTCCGGTGTCTCCGAACTCGGCCCGGTCAGGGCCGTCGGTGACGTCGATGATCCAGGTGGTGGGGAACGGGAGGACGGGGGCGTTCAGGCGGAACAGCGGGATCCGTGAGAAGGGGTGGTCGATGGGCGGGCAGGACGTGCGCAGCACGAGTTCGTCGCCGCCCCGCAGGGCGGGGCCGAATCCCAGGACGGTGTCGGGAGCGCAGCTGCCCTGAAGGTAGTCCGCTGCGAACGAGCCGAGCACGGCCAGGTAGACGCGCAGCCCTCGCCGGATGCCGGTGACACGGATGGTCTCGCCGGCCCGCACGGGGACCGGTTCCCACTGCGGGCGGACCACTCCCCCGACGGTCACGTCGGCGGGGGCGCCAGTCACGGCGATGAGGATGTCGCCGGAGGGAACGCACGCGAAGTCGAGAGCCGTGATCTCCAGCAGCGGGGCGCGGTCGTCGTTGCCGCACAGTACGTTGGCGACGCGCGCCGAATGCTGGTCGGCGGCTCCGCCCGCGGGCAGACCGTAGCGGGAGCGGCCGACACGGCCGAGGTCCTGCACGGTGACGATGCCCGCGGTACGGATCGTGAGGGTGTCAGCCATGACACGCCGCCAGGGGCGTGCCGGCGTGGTCGTCCCACTCGTCGGGCGTGATGGGAACGAAGCGGAAGGTGTCCCCGGGCTGGTAGGCGGTGATCGGGTCGCGATGGAGGTCCAGGACGCGCACGGGGGTGCGCCCGAGGAGCGGCCATCCGCCGGGCGAGGGCATCGGGCAGATGACGGCCTGCCGGCCGGCGACGGCGACCGAGCCGGGATCGACGCGGGTGCGGGGCGACGCCAGCCGCGGCACCGGAGTGGGGAAGGGCGGCCCGTCCGTCATCGGCGCCCCCGCGGGCGCGCCGAGGCAGCGCACGGTGAGATCGGACCCGGAGTGGAGGGCGACGACCTCGCTCTCGGTCAGGCCGAGTTGACGGGCGACTTCGGGCAGATCGGGCCCGTACTCGCCGCCGTAGACGACGGGGACGACGAAGCGTCGGGGAGGTGTCGTCCGCGCCGGATTCGGCCCGAGGCGGGCGGCCTCGTGCGACAGGACCCGCCTGACGGTGTCGTGGTCGGTGCGGGTGCAGTCGAACTCCACGAGCAGGGCGTCGTAGGTGGGCACCACGTCGTGGACTCCGCTGAGTCGGACGGCGTCCAGGGCGTCGGCCAGGGCGTGAACGAGCCGCCAGGCGTCTTCGACGTCCAGGCCGATGGCTTTGGCGACCAGGGCGGAGTCACCGCAGTCCGTGATCGTGACGTTGCCATTCATGTCAGGGCCGTTCAGGTCAGGGCCGTTCAGGTCAGGCAGGTCAGGGCCGTTCATGTCAGACGCCCTTACCGCTCAGCACATTGTCGAGCGAGGTGATCCCGACACCGGCGGCGAGGAGTTGCTCGCGGATGCGGCCGGCCAGCGCGATCGCTCCGGGGCTGTCTCCGTGCAGCAGGACGGTGTCGCAGGCGACCGGGACGTCCGTGCCGTCGACGCTGCGGATGACCCCCTCGGTGACCATGCGCAGTGTCCGCCGGGCGACCTCATCGGGGTCGTGGATCACCGCTCCGGGCTCGGAGCGCGGGACGAGGGTCCCGTCGTCGCGGTAGGCGCGGTCGGCGATGCCGACGATGCCCACGCGCAGTCCGCGGGCCCGGGCGGCGTCGGCGAGCTCACCGTCCTGGGCGAGGATGATCAGCGACTCGTCCAAGGAGGCGACGGCGTCCACGACGGCACGCGCGTAGTCGGCGCGTACGGCGACCAGGTTGCCCAGGCGTCCGTGCGGGGCGACGTGCTGCACCCGGGTGCCGTGCGCGACGGCGAACGCCTGGAGGGCACCGATCTGGTACAGCACGTCCGTACGGACCTCCTCCGGGGCGAGGTCCATCGCGCGGCGGCCGAAGCCGACCAGGTCGGGGAAGCTCGGATGGGCGCCCACGGCGACCTGCTTCTCCACGCACGTCCGGACGGTGTCATCCATGATGCGCGGATCACCGGCGTGGAACCCGCAGGCGACATTGGCGGACGTCAGCATCTCCAGGAGGGCTTGGTCGTCGCCCATGGTGTAGGCGCCGAATCCCTCGCCGAGATCGGCGACGAGATCAACCAAATGGGTCATGACGTCCTCCGGGAGGAAATGCGGGGAAGGAGATGCCATCACGTCTTCGTGATATTCGGCGAAAAAGGATCCGCAGTTCTCGGACACAAAACGACGGTCGCGGGCAGACGTAACCCGCGGGAACGATTCACTTCGACATCCGCGGGAACCGATTCACTTCGACTTTGTCGGGCGGTTTCCGGTGTGGATGTTCCGCTCAACTTAATCTCGTGCTCGTGTGATCGCCAATATGCGTTCGGTCTGGCGTTATCGCGAACGGTTATGACCCGCCTCACACCCGAGGCTCGCCGGGACTGTGCTTCAGGGTGGCCCCTCCCTACGATGAGGCTCCTCTCCCCGTGGAAGGCCCCGCATGGACACCAGGCGTCTGTACTCGTTCATCAAGATCATTGACGCGGGGAGCATCACGCGCGCGGCCGACATCCTGCACATCGCGCAGCCCGCGCTCAGCCAGCAACTGTCCGCGCTGGAGACCCAGTTCGGGCAGCAGCTGCTGATCCGCAGCAAACGCGGGGTCGCCCCGACCGAGGCGGGCCGGGCCCTGTACCGGCACGCCCAGCTGATCCTCCGGCAGGTGGACCTCGCGCACGCCGCCGTCGAGGTCTCCGGCCGGGCTCCCGCCGGCAGCGTGTCGGTGGGCCTCGCGCCGTACAGCCTGGGCGCGGCGCTCGCGCTGCCACTCCTGAAGAGTGTGCGCGAGCGCTACCCGGACATCCTGCTGCACATCAACGAGAACTTCGGCGGCGTGATCAGTGAAGCGATCATGACGGGCCGGATGGACATGGCGTTCATCTACGGGGCCGGCCCCTTGCGGGGTGTGCAGTTCGAGCCCGTGCGCACGGAGGACCTGTTCCTGATCGGCGCACCAGGCGCGACGGCCCCGCCGGGACAGGGCGAGGTGGGCCTGCAGGAACTCACCGGCGTGCCCCTGCTGCTCCCCAGCCGGATCCACACGATCCGGCAGGTGGTGGACGCCGCCTTCCAACAGGCGTCGCTCAGGCCGCACGTGGTGGGCGAGGTCGAATCCGCGTTGACGCTCGTCAACGCCGTGGACGCGGACCTCGGCGCCACGGTCCTGCCCTGGTCGGCGGCGCGCGCCATCCTCAACGTCCGCTCCCTGTCCGTACGCCGCATCGTGGATCCCGTCATCCAGGTCAAGCTTTCCGTGGTGACGTCGGACAATCAGCCCCTTTCGGAACCCGCCCTGGCGGTGCACGATCTGTTCCTCGAACTGATCACCACCTTCGACGGGTCCCCCGGCGGGGATAAGGATCGCCAATAGCGTCACACGAATCCGTTATTTGTTTCCGGTGACCGTCCCGGCTAGCGTTTTTGAGAGCCAGCTTCTTTCAATCCCACTTCTTTCGAAACCGGCTGCCGGTCGAAAACGCACGGCTCGTCACTGGAGACATAAATGAAAAAGCGTGTCCTCACCACCCGTGAAAAACTGCCCGGCCGCGGCCTGGAACGCCTGTCCGGGGCGGCGGACGTGGTGGCCTGGCCCGGGACAGGGAAGCCCGGCCCCGCCGACCTCGCCGCGCTCGCCTCCGGGGTGAGTGGCATGCTGGCCCTGGGTAACGATCCGGTGGACGGCGCCCTGATGGACGCGGCGGGCCCCTCGCTGCGGGTCATATCGCTGGCCAGCATGGGTTTCGACAACGTCGACCGGGCAGCCGCCGCCGAGCGCGGCATCGTCGTCACCCACACCCCCCGCGTGCTCGCGGAGACCACCGCCGACCTCGCCTTCGCCCTGACCCTCTCCGCCCGCCGTCGGCTCGGGGCCGCCGGAGCGAGCCTCGCGTCAGGCTCCTGGGGTCTGTTCCGAATGCACGACTACCTCGGTCTGGACATCCACGGAGCCACCCTCGGCCTGATCGGCTACGGTCAGATCGGCCGCGCGGTGGCCCGCCGGGCCCACGGGTTCGGCATGCGCGTCCTCCACCACGACCCCTACGCACCCGACGACGACCTGTCGAGCTCGGTGGATCTGACCACGCTGCTGGCCGAGTCCGACATCGTGTCGCTGCACGTGCCGCTCACCGAGGAGACGCGGCACCTGATCTCCGTCCACGAACTGGCCGCGATGAAGCCCACAGCCACACTGGTCAGCACCTCCCGCGGCGGTGTCGTCGACGAGGAGGCCCTGCTCCATGCCGTCCGGGAGGGACGACTGCACTCCGCCGGGCTCGACGTCTTCGAACGCGAACCGATGGGAACGCAGTTGTCGCCGCTGGTGGCGGAGCCGCACGTCGTCACACTGCCCCACATCGGGTCGGCCACCGAGGCCACCCGTGCCGCCATGGTCGACCTGGCGGTCGACAACATCCTCGACGTTCTCGCCGAACGCCCCGCCCGAACACCCCTCCCCGGCAGCCCGGGGGTGCCGGGCATCCCTGCCGGGGCCGCCGTGGCACGCCCATGAGCCACCCGCTGTTCGACACCACCACGAACTTGCCCGCTGTCGGCAGGTCACGCGGAAACCGCAGGTAGGAGCCATGTATTCGCCCCGACCAGCATCCGCACCCCGGGCAGGCCGCCCCGCCCTGCGGTCGTACGAGCCTCGATCCGGACGACCGTGTCGGTCACCTCGACCGACTCCACCAATACGCACTCGACCGAAGAGAACAGCAGCCCATCCAGCTGTGACAGCACTTCGTCCACGGCGAAGAACTGTCGACCACAGCACCGTCCAGCCTGGCGATTTTCGGGCGAACTCAACCGGCATCAGGCGGAGATCAACGGTCCCCCTGCTTACGCGACCACAGGAAGTGGACAAAAGCCCCATCAGAACGTGCGTCATCCGTCCGTCTGGAATCGCTGCAGCCCGCGCGCAAACCGCCACCGGAGCACCGGAAACCGCGGCTCAGGCACCGTTCCCCACGTCCACCTGTTACGACCACCGGAAACAGGTCGAACCGACAGTCATTCCTCAAAAGATGCAGGTCAGAGCCCCTTCGCAGCAGGCTCCAGAATCGCCACGCACTCCATGTGATGCGTCATCGGAAACAGATCGAACACCCGCAACGTCCGCACCCGATACCCCCCGTCCCGGAAGTACCCAAGGTCCCGCGCCAACGCCGCCGGATCGCAGGCGACGTAGGCGATGCGGCGCGGGTCGAGCGACGCGATGTGTGCGACCGTCCTGCGGCCGGCGCCCGCCCGCGGGGGGTCCAGGACGACGAGGTCGACCTCGGTGATGCCGGTGCGCGGCAGCACGGCCTCGACCTTGCCCTGTTCGATGCGCACCCGGTCGAAGGCGGCGAGGTTGTGCCGGGCGTCCTCGACCGCGCGCTTGCCGGACTCGATGCCGAGGACCGCACCCTGGTCGCCGAGGCGGTCGGCCAACGCCCCCGCGAACAGCCCCACACCGCAGTACAGGTCCAGCGCCATCTCGCCCTTGCGAGGCAGCAGGCCCTGCATGACGGCCGTGACGAGGGTGTCCGCGGCCTTCGGGTGGACCTGCCAGAAGCCTCCGCTGCCGACGCGGTGGGTACGGCCGTCCGCGCGCTCGCGGACGAAGGCGCGGCCGTGGACGCGGTGGACGCCGCCGTCCTTCTCCTCGACCCGCATCACCGAGACCGGCTTGTCCAGCTCGACCAGGGGCAGACGGGCACCCGGTCGCGGCGTGAGAATCACCTGGCGGTCCTGGGAACCCGTCGCCGCGATCGCCTCGACGGACTCCATGCCCGTCCAGTCGCGCTTCTCGATGCCCAGCTCGCTGACGCCCTCGGCGGCGATCATGCAGTGGTCGATCGGCTCCACCTCGTGCGAGCGGTGCCGGCGCAGGCCCGCCTGGCCCTCGGGGGTCACCGCGTACTGCACGCGCGTGCGCCACTGCGGCACCTGGCCCGCCGGAAGCTTGTCGCCCTCGGCCGGCAGCACCGTGCCGTCCCAGCCCGCCTCCTCCGGCGTGAGCCCGGCGAGCCGCTGCAGCTGCTCGGCGACGACCTCGCCCTTGAGGCGGCGCTGCGCGCCCGGCTTGGCGTGCTGCCAGTCGCAGCCGCCGCAGCGGCCGGGGCCGGCGTAGGGGCAGGGCGCCTCGATGCGGTCCTTGGACGCGGACAGGACCGACACCGCGTCCGCGCGCAGGAACCGGGCACCCTCCTCGCCGTCGGTGACCCGGGCCACGACCCGCTCACCGGGCAGCGTGTGCCGGACGAACAGCACCTGGCCCTCGTCGGTACGGGCGATGCAGTGCCCGCCGTGGGCGACGGGGCCGACCTCGACCTCGTACTCCTCCCCCACGAGCGACCGCGCCTGCGACTCCGCCTGCGGTTTGTTCGGTTCTGCCTGCATGGCGGGGTGACTCCAGATGCGTAAGGGGGTGTGACTGCGGGACAACAGCCCACCAGTCTACGTCGGTGTCGACGACTCCTTCGCCCTCTCCTGGGCGGGCCCGCGCCGCACCGAGCCGGGTGCGTTCCACTCCTGCCGCTTGCGGGCCCGCTTCCGCGCCACCTCGGAGGACTGCAACTGATAGGGCACCGAGGTCACCATGACGCCGGGCGTGAACAGCAGACGGCCCTTCAATCGGAGCGCACTCTGGTTGTGCAGCAACTGCTCGTACCAGTGGCCGACCACGTACTCGGGGATGATCACGGAGACCACGTCGCGCGGTGACTCCTTGCGCAGGCTCTTGACGTACTCGATGACCGGCCGCGTGATCTCGCGGTACGGCGAGTCGAGCACCTTCAGCGGTACGGCGATCCCACGCCGCTCCCACTCCTCGCGCAGCGCCTTGGTCTCGGCCGGGTCGACGTTGACGCTGAGCGCCTCCAGGGTGTCCGAGCGCATCAGCTTGGCGTACGCCAGCGCCCGCAGCGTTGGCCGGTGGATCTTCGAGATCAGCACGACCGAGTGCACGCGGGACGGCCGTACGCTGTCGTCGCTCGGGCCCTCGGGGGCCGCGATCTCCTCGGCCACGCGGTCGTAGTGCCTACGGATGGCCGTCATCGTCGCGTAGAAGATCATCATGCCGAGGAGCGCGACCCAGGCGCCGTGCGTGAACTTGGTGACCAGGACGACGACCAGCACCAGGCCCGTGAAGAAGGCACCGAAGGTGTTGATCGCGCGGGAGCGGACCATGTGGCGGCGCTTGGCCTGGTCCTTCTCCGCGGCCAGGTGGCGGTTCCAGTGGCGGACCATGCCGGTCTGGCTGAGCGTGAAGGACACGAACACGCCGACGATGTAGAGCTGGATCAGCCGGGTCGAGTCGGCGCCGTAGATCCACACGAGGAGTCCGGCCGCGCCGGCGAGCAGCACGATGCCGTTGGAGAAGGCGAGCCGGTCGCCGCGGGTGTGCAGCTGGCGGGGCAGGTAGCGGTCCTGGGCGAGGATCGAACCGAGCAGCGGGAAGCCGTTGTACGCGGTGTTCGCCGCCAGGAACAGCACCAGCGCGGTGGCCGCGGCGAGCACGATGAACAGGAAGCTGCCCTTGCCGAAGACGGCCTCGGCGACCTGCGAGATCACCGGGTTCTGGACGTAGTCGGAGCCGAGCGCGACACCGTTGTGGACCAGGTCGACGGCCGGGTTCTCGGCCATGCGGACCTTGGTCACCGACGCCAGAGCGATGATGCCGCAGAACATGGTGACGGCGAGCAGGCCCATCGCCGCCAGCGTGCTCGCCGCGTTCTTGGACTTGGGCTTTCGAAAGGCCGGGACGCCGTTGGAGATCGCCTCGACGCCGGTGAGCGCCGCACAGCCGGAGGAGAAGGCGCGCAGCAGCAGGAAGACCAGGGCGAAGCCCGCCAGGCCCTGGTGCTCCGGCTTGATCTCGTAGTCGGCCGTCGGCGCCCGCAGGGTCTCGTCGAGGACCAGCCCGCGGAACGCACCCCACGCGATCATGATGAAGACGCCCGCCACGAAGACGTACGTCGGAATCGCGAACAGCGAGCCCGACTCCCTGACCCCGCGCAGATTCATCAGGGTCAGCAGCACGATCACGGCGATCGCGCAGAGCACCTTGTGCTCGACCACGAAGGGCACCGCGGAGCCGAGGTTCTCGATGCCGGAGGAGATGGAGACGGCGACGGTGAGAACGTAGTCGACGAGCAGGGCGCTGGCGACGGTGAGGCCCGCCTTGGGGCCGAGGTTGGTGTTGGCCACCTCGTAGTCGCCGCCGCCGCTCGGGTAGGCGTGCACGTTCTGCCGATAGGAGGCGACCACCGTGAACATCAGCACGACGACCGCGACGGCGATCCAGGGGCTGAAGTGGTACGCCGACACGCCCGCGATCGAAAGGACCAGCAGCACCTCTCCGGGCGCGTACGCCACGGAGGACAGCGGGTCGGAGGCGAAGACGGGAAGAGCGATGCGCTTCGGCAGGAGCGTTTCGCCGAGCCGATCACTGCGCAGTGCGCGCCCGATCAGGATGCGTTTGGGCACGTCGGTCAGTTTGGACACAACAGAGGATCGTAGGCGTTCGAACGCGGGACCGCCCACCCGCCACCCCACTTCCGCGACCTGTCTGCTCTCCGGGTGAAATCGGGAACGGTCCGGCTGCGGATTCCGCGGCCCGCGAGGTCCTCGTGCCTATATGACTAATTCCCGACCGTCCCCGACTGTTCGCCCGGCCACTGCCGCCCGCTGGAGGTTCCATGCACACGACCGCAGAACTGATCGGCGCCGCCGGCACCCTCTTCGGCCTCGGCGTCCTCACCCTCATCAGCGTCAGGCGCATCAGCCGTCGTTGATCGCCTCGGATCTCCTTGGCGACACCGATTGGGGTGGCGAGTACCGTTGCACCGAGCACGCCGTCCCCGGCAGCTAAGCCGACAGCCGTCGCACCCGAAGGAGCCCTTTCATGGCCTCTGTGCCGCCGACCCCTTCCGCCGACAGCCGGACTCGTGTGTCCGCGCTTCGAGACGCGCTCGCCTCCCGTGTGGTGGTGGCCGACGGAGCGATGGGCACCATGCTCCAGGCGCAGGACCCCACGCTGGAGGACTTCGAGAACCTCGAGGGCTGCAACGAGATCCTGAACCTGACCCGCCCCGACATCGTGCGCTCCGTCCACGAGGCGTACTTCGCCGTGGGCGTCGACTGCGTCGAGACCAACACCTTCGGCGCCAACCACGCCGCCCTCGGCGAGTACGACATCGCCGACCGCGTGTACGAACTGTCCGAGTCGGGTGCCCGCATCGCCCGCGAGGTGGCCGACGAATTCACCGCCTCGACCGGGCAGCAGCGCTGGGTGCTGGGCTCGATGGGGCCGGGTACCAAACTGCCGACGCTGGGACATGCCCCGTACAAGGTGCTGCGCGACGCCTACCAGCAGAACGCCGAGGGCATGATCGCGGGCGGCGCCGACGCGCTGCTCGTCGAGACCACGCAGGACCTGCTCCAGACCAAGGCCGCCGTCCTGGGCGCCCGCCGCGCCCTCGACGCCCTGGGCGAGGACCGCCCGCTGATCGTCTCGGTGACCGTCGAGACGACCGGGACGATGCTGCTGGGTTCGGAGATCGGCGCGGCGCTGACCGCGCTGGAGCCGCTGGGCATCGACATGATCGGCCTCAACTGCGCCACCGGCCCCGCCGAGATGAGCGAGCACCTGCGCTATCTGTCCCGCCACTCCCGCATTCCCCTGTCCTGCATGCCGAACGCGGGCCTCCCCGTCCTCGGCAAGGACGGCGCCCACTACCCGCTCACCGCCCCGGAACTGGCCGACGCCCAGGAGACCTTCGTCCGGGAGTACGGCCTGTCCCTGGTCGGCGGCTGCTGCGGTACGACGCCGGAGCATCTGCGTCAGGTGGTGGAGCGGGTGCGTGACCTGACTCCGACCGCGCGTGATCCGCGTCCGGAGCCGGGTGCGGCGTCGTTGTATCAGTCGGTTCCGTTCCGTCAGGACACCGCGTATATGGCGATCGGGGAGCGGACGAACGCGAACGGGTCGAGGAAGTTCCGGGAGGCGATGCTGGAGGGCCGCTGGGACGACTGTGTGGAGATCGCCCGCGAGCAGATCCGCGAGGGTGCCCACATGCTCGACCTGTGCGTGGACTACGTCGGCCGCAACGGGGTCGCGGACATGGAGGAACTGGCCGGCCGGTTCGCGACCGCCTCCACGCTGCCGATCGTGCTGGACTCCACCGAGGTCGACGTCCTGGAGGCCGGACTGGAAAAACTCGGCGGACGCGCGGTGATCAACTCGGTCAACTACGAGGACGGCGACGGCCCCGACTCCCGCTTCGCCAAGGTCACCCGACTCGCCCGGGAACACGGCGCGGCACTGATCGCGCTGACCATCGACGAACAGGGCCAGGCCCGCACCGTCGAGCACAAGGTCGCCATCGCCGAACGCCTCATCGACGACCTGACGACGAACTGGGGCATCCACGAGTCGGACATCCTCATCGACACCCTGACCTTCACCATCTGCACCGGCCAGGAGGAATCCCGCGGCGACGGCGTCGCCACCATCGGGGCGATCCGCGAACTCAAGCGCCGCCACCCCGAGGTGCAGACCACCCTCGGCCTGTCGAACATCTCCTTCGGCCTCAACCCGGCCGCCCGGATGCTCCTCAACTCCGTGTTCCTGGACGAGTGCGTCAAGGCCGGCCTGGACTCGGCGATCGTCCACGCATCGAAGATCCTCCCGATCGCCCGGTTCACCGAGGAGGAAGTCACCACCGCCCTCGACCTGATCTACGACCGGCGCGCCGAGGGCTACGACCCGCTGCAGAAGCTGATGGCCCTCTTCGAGGGCGCCACCACCAAGTCGCTGAAGGCCGGGCGGGCCGAGGAGCTGGCCGCGCTGCCGCTCAACGAGCGGCTCAAGCGGCGCATCATCGACGGCGAGAAGAACGGCCTGGAGGCCGACCTCGACGAGGCGCTGCAGACGCGTCCGGCGCTGGACATCGTCAACGAGACCCTGCTGGACGGCATGAAGGTGGTCGGGGAGCTGTTCGGGTCGGGGCAGATGCAGCTGCCGTTCGTGCTGCAGTCCGCCGAGGTGATGAAGACCGCGGTCGCCTACCTGGAACCGCACATGGAAAAGGTCGAGGGCGACGAGGCCGGCAAGGGCACCATCGTGCTCGCCACGGTGCGCGGCGACGTCCACGACATCGGCAAGAACCTCGTCGACATCATCCTGTCCAACAACGGCTACAACGTGGTCAACCTGGGGATCAAGCAGCCCGTCTCGGCGATCCTGGAGGCCGCCGAGGAACACCGGGCGGACGTGATCGGCATGTCCGGGCTGCTGGTCAAATCCACGGTGATCATGAAGGAGAACCTGCAGGAGCTCAACCAGCGCGGCCTGGCCGCCGACTTCCCCGTCATCCTCGGCGGCGCCGCGCTGACGAGGGCGTACGTCGAGCAGGACCTGCACGACATCTACCAGGGCGAAGTCCGCTACGCCCGGGACGCCTTCGAGGGCCTGCGCCTGATGGACGCCCTGATCGGCGTCAAACGCGGGGTGCCCGGCGCCCAGCTGCCCGAACTCAAACAACGCCGCGTCCGCCCCGCCGCGGTCGAGGTCGAGGAACGCCCCGCCGAGGGCGCGGTCCGCTCCGACGTCGCCGTCGACAACCCGGTTCCCGCCCCGCCGTTCTGGGGCAGCCGCGTCATCAAGGGCATCCAGCTCAAGGAATACGCCGCCTGGCTCGACGAGGGCGCCCTGTTCAAGGGCCAGTGGGGCCTGAAGCAGGCCCGCACCGGCGACGGACCGTCGTATGAGGAACTCGTCGAGACCGAGGGCCGGCCCCGGCTGCGCGGCCTGCTCGACCAGCTGCAGCGGGACAACCTCCTCGAAGCGGCCGTGGTCTACGGCTACTACCGCTGCGTGTCCAAGGACGACGACCTGATCCTGCTGGACGAGCAGGGCAACGAGACCACCCGCTTCACCTTCCCCCGCCAGCGCCGCGGACGCCGGCTGTGTCTGGCCGACTTCTTCCGCCCCGAAGAATCCGGCGAAACCGACGTGGTCGGCCTGCAGGTCGTCACCGTCGGCTCCAGGATCGGCGAACAGACCGCGACACTCTTCGAGGCCAACGCCTACCGCGACTACCTCGAACTGCACGGCCTGTCCGTCCAGCTCGCCGAGGCCCTCGCCGAGTACTGGCACGCCCGGGTCCGCTCCGAACTCGGCTTCGCCGGCCAGGACCCCGACGCCATGGAAGACATGTTCGCCCTCAAATACCGCGGCGCCCGCTTCTCGCTCGGCTACGGCGCCTGCCCCAACCTCGAAGACCGCGCCAAGATCGCCGACCTGCTGAAACCCGAACGCATCGGCGTCCACCTCTCCGAGGAATTCCAGCTCCACCCCGAACAGTCCACCGACGCCATCGTCATCCACCACCCCGAAGCCAAATACTTCAACGCACGCTGAACGAAATCCGCGCCCTCCGTGGATGAGGGCATGGACGGAGTTGCGGCATAAGCTCGTCTTCGGGCAACGACGGACGCTGTTGCCCGTTGTTGCCCGGCAGACTGAGAGAGAAGAGTGATCAGGGTGTTTTCGCAGGTCATCGGGATGACCAGGACTGCGGGGTAGGGCCACAAGTGCACATCGTCATCATGGGCTGCGGGCGAGTGGGTTCCGCTCTCGCCCAGACCCTGGAGCAGCAGGGGCACACGGTCGCCGTGGTCGACCAGGACCCCACCGCATTCCGACGCCTGGGCTCCGGGTTCGGCGGCCGTCGGGTCACCGGCGTCGGCTTCGACCAGGACACCCTGCGCGAGGCGGGCATCGAGGAGGCCGGCGCCTTCGCCGCGGTCTCCAGCGGGGACAACTCGAACATCATCGCCGCGCGCGTGGCCCGCGAGATGTTCGGCATCGAGAACGTCGCGGCCCGGATCTACGACCCCCGGCGTGCCGAGGTCTACCAGCGCCTGGGCATCCCGACCGTGGCCACCGTCCGCTGGACGGCCGACCAGATGCTGCGCCGCCTGCTTCCCTCGGGCGCCGAGCCGCTGTGGCGTGACCCCACCGGTGGCGTCCAGCTCGCCGAGGTGCACACCGCCGCGTCCTGGGTGGGCCAGCGGATCAGCCGCCTCCAGGAGGAGACCGGCGTGCGCGTGGCGTTCCTGACCCGGCTCGGCGAGGCGATCCTGCCCTCCTCGCAGACGGTGTTGCAGGAGGGTGACCTGGTGCACGTGATGATGCGCACCGACGAGGTCGACAAGGTCGAGGCGGCGTTCGCCAAGGGTCCCGAAGAGGAGGGCGGTCACTGATGAGGGTCGCCATTGCCGGTGCCGGTGCGGTGGGCCGCTCGATCGCGGGCGAACTGCTGGAGAACGGCCACGAGGTCCTGCTCATCGACAAGGCGCCGACCGCCATCTCGGTCGAGCGCGTCCCGCAGGCGGAGTGGCTGCTGGCCGACGCCTGTGAGATCACGTCCCTGGACGAGGCCGCGTTGCAGCGCTGCAACGTGGTGATCGCCGCGACCGGCGACGACAAGGTCAACCTGGTCGTCTCCCTGCTGGCCAAGACGGAGTACGGCGTTCCGCGCGTCGTCGCCCGGGTGAACAACCCGAAGAACGAGTGGCTGTTCAACGAGTCCTGGGGCGTGGACGTGGCGGTCTCCACCCCGCGTCTGATGTCGGCCCTGGTCGAGGAGGCGGTGAGCGTCGGCGACCTGGTCCGGCTGCTCCGCTTCAGCCACGGCGACGCCAACCTCGTCGAACTGACCCTGCCCGAGGAGTCGGCCCTGGCCGGCACCCAGGTCAGCGACGTGGAATGGCCGGAGGACACGTCCCTGGTCACGATCATCCGCGGCACCCGCGTTCTCACCCCGTCCCAGGAGGACTCCCTGGAGGCGGGCGACGAGCTCCTCTTCGTGGCCGCCCCGGCCCGCGAGGAGCAGCTGGAGGACCTGCTGTCGGTGCGCAAGGACGACGTGGCGAGCTGAGCCCTGCGGCGGTCGACGAGAGCGGTACGACGAAGCCGTACGACGAAGCCGTACGACGAAGCCGTACGACGAGAAGGGGCGCCCTGAGGACTCAGGGCGCCCCTTCTCGTTCTTGTCTCGCTCCTGCCGGGAACTACGCCTCCCGACGGTGCCCCGAAGCAGCACCCGAACCGGCCTCCGCGGCCGCCTTCTTGGCCTCGGCCGCCTTCTCCTCCGCCTCCATCTCAGCGAACACGTCGATCGGCGCGGGCGCCTTCGCCAGGAACACCCAGGTCAGATAGACGGCCAGCAGGAACGGCGGGATCTTCAGGGCGACCAGGACCCAGCCCAGCTGGGCCGTGTCGGCCCACCAGTACAGCGGGAAGAGGATCGCGCACTTGGCGAGCAGGATCAGGCCCCAGGCCCAGCTGGCCTTGGCGTACGCCTTCTTGCGGCCCGGGTTGCGGGTGCGCCAGGAGAGGTTCTCCTTGAAGACCGGGCCGAGGATCAGGCCGATCAGCGGGACACCGCAGAGGGTCGTGATGATGTAGGCGAGGCCCAGGCCGAGCGTGTAGAGCATGCCGGGCAGGTAGAAGTCCTTGGCGTTGCCGGTCATCATCGCGAAGACGACACCGAAGGCGACGCCGAAGACACCGCTGAAGGCGTGCTTGACGGTGTCCCGCATCACCAGCCGGACCACGACCAGCAGCAGGGACACACCGAGTGCGGCGATCGCCGACAGGTGCAGGTCCTTGTTGATCGTGTAGATGGTGACGAACAGCAGGCCGGGCAGAACGGTCTCGACCATGCCCCGCACGCCGCCGAAGGCTTCGAACAGCGCGGCCTCGGTCACCGCCCGGGCGTCCCGCTGCGCAGTGGCTTCGGTGTCTTGGGTCGGCTTGTCGAGCGACGTCACCGGCTACTCCCGTCCGAGGGGTCTGAGTTCGTATTTCGGATTGAACAGCACCCGGCGGCCCCGGCTCATCGAGATCCGGCCCGATGCGATCAGCTTGCGCCCGGGCTCTATCCCCACGATGGAACGCCTGCCGAGCCACACCACGTCCAGCGCGGCGGAGCCGTCGAACAGCTCGGCCTCCAGGGCCGGGACGCCCGCACGCGGGCGCAGGGTGACCGTGCGCAAGGTACCAGTAACCGTGACGACCTGGCGGTCCTGGCAGTCACCGATGCGCGTGCAGCCCGCGGTCGCGGTGTCCTCCCGCAGCTCCTCGGACTCCAGGTCCTCCTGCGACGAGGAGAGCCGGCCGAGCATGCGCCGGAACCGGCCCGCCGGCTTCTCGGAACGAGGAACAGCACTCATGTCTGAAGCGTACCGGGGCCCGCCGACAGCTACGTACCCCCGGTGCCGGCGCTCGAACCGCTACCCCATGCCGGGCTCGGCGATACGGCAGCCCCCCCCCGGGGGGACAACCCCCGGACCCTCGGCCCGGCCCCGACTCACCGCTCAAATCGATACCCCATCCCCGGCTCCGTGACGAAGTGCTTGGGATGCGACGGGTCCGCCTCCAGCTTGCGCCTCAGCTGCGCCATGTAGACCCGCAGGTAGTTCGTCTCCGTCCCGTACGACGGCCCCCACACCTCCTGGAGCAGTTGCCGCTGGCTGACCAGGCGGCCGGTGTTGTGCACCAAGACCTCCAGCAGATGCCACTCCGTGGGCGTCAGCCGTACGTCCTTGCCGTGCTTCTGGACCTTCTTCGCGGCCAGGTCGACGGTGAACTCGTCGGTCTCCACCAGCACCTCGTCCTCACCGGCGCCGGTCGGCTCGGCGCGGCGGACGGCGGCGCGCAGCCGGGCGAGCAGCTCGTCCATGCCGAAGGGCTTGGTCACGTAGTCGTCGGCGCCCGCGTCCAGCGCCTCGACCTTCTCGTCGGAGGTGTGCCGGGCGGACAGCACCAGGATCGGCACCCGGGTCCAGCCTCGCAGGCCCTTGATCACCTCGACGCCGTCCATGTCGGGCAGGCCCAGGTCGAGCACCACCACGTCCGGGTGGTGAGCGGCGGCCAGTTCGAGGGCGGTGGCGCCGTCGTGCGCCGCGTCGACCTCGTACTTGCGTGCCCTGAGGTTGATCACGAGGGCGCGCACGATCTGCGGCTCGTCGTCGATCACCAACACCCGGGTCATGTGACCTGCCTTTCGGGTCGTACGGGGTGAAGCAGCTGCTCGGGACTCGGTCCTGCCGCCGCCCGCAGCGTGAGGACCATGGTGAGGCCGCCGCCGGGCGTGTCCTCCGCGTCGAGGGTGCCACCGATGGCCTCGGCGAAGCCGCGTGCGACGGCGAGGCCGAGTCCGACGCCGGCGCCGCGCGGGGCGTCGCCGTAACGCTGGAAGGGCTCGAAGATGCGTTCCTTGGCCTCGTCGGGAACGCCCGGCCCCCGGTCGACCACCCGCACCTCCACGCGGTCCGCGATGGCGCTGGCGGACACCAGGACCGCCTCGCCGACCGGGCTGTACTTCACGGCGTTCTCCACCAGGTTGGCCACCGACCGCTCCAGCAGCCCCGGATCCACGGCCACCATCGGCAGCGTCTCCGGGATGTCCAGCTCGGCGCTGCCCTCGGGCACCCCGCCGAGCGCCATCGGCACCACCTCGTCGAGGTCGATCTCCCGGATCAGCGGGGTGACCGTGCCGGTCTGCAGCCGGGACATGTCGAGCAGGTTGCCCACCAGGTGGTCGAGCCGGTCGGCGCCGTCCTCGATGCCCTCCAGCAGCTCCGCCTGGTCCTCCTCGGACCAGGCCACGTCGTCGGACCGCAGCGACGAGACGGCCGCTTTGATCCCGGCCAGGGGTGTACGCAGGTCATGGCTCACGGCGGCCAGCAGCGCGGTGCGGATCCGGTTGCCCTCGGCCAGCGCGCGGGCCCGCTCGGCCTCCTCCTGCAGGCGCCGCCGGTCCAGCACCACCGCGGCCTGCGCGGCGAAGGCGGCCAGCACCCGGCGGTCCTCGGCCGGCAGCACCCGGCCGGTCAGCGCGAGCGCCATGTGGTCCGACACCGGCACGTCCACGTCGGCGTCCTCGGGCCGCTCCGCGGGCCGTCCGAGACCGACCCGGCCCGCGCAGGTCCAGGGGTCGACGTCGCTCTCGCGTTCCAGCAGGGCCGCCGACTCCATGCCGAAGGTCTCGCGGACCCGCTCCAGGAGGTCCTCCAGGCCGGTCTCGCCGCGCAGTACGTTGCCCGCGAGGAAGGACAGGATCTCCGACTCGGCGCGCAGCCGGGCCGCCTGATGGGTGCGGCGGGCGGCGAGGTCGACCACGGAGGCCACCGACACCCCGACGCCGACGAAGATCGCGATGGCGACGATGTTCTTCGGGTCGGCGATGGTCCAGTGGTGCACGGGCGGTGTGTAGAAGTAGTTCAGCAGCAGGGAACCGACCGCGGCCGAGCCCAGCGCGGGCAGCAGCCCGCCGAGCAGGGCCGCCGCCACCACGGCGGTCAGGAACAGCAGCATGTCGTTGGCGAGGCCGAGGTGCACGGTACTGAGCAGAACGGCCATGATCACCGGACCGAGCACGCCGACCGCCCAGCCCCAGATGATCCGGGCCCGGCCGAGCCGCGCACCCCGGGCCACCGGCAGGCCGCGCCCCTTGGCGACCTCCTCGTGCGTGACGATGTGCACGTCGAGGTCGGGTCCCGACTCGCGGGCCACGGTCGTACCGACGCCGGGTCCGAAGACGTACTGCCAGGTCTTGCGGCGCGAGGAGCCGAGGACGACCTGGGTGGCGTTCACGCCGCGCGCGAAGTCCAGCAACGCGGCCGGTATGTCGTCGCCCACGACGTGGTGGAAGGTGCCGCCCAGGTCCTCGACCAGCGTGCGCTGGACGGCCAGTTCCTTCGGGGAGGCCGAGGTCAGCCCGTCGCTGCGGGATATGTACACCGCCAGCACCTCACCGCCGGCGCCCTTCTCCGCCAGCCGCGCCGCCCGCCGGATCAGCGTCCGCCCCTCCGGCCCGCCCGTCAGCCCGACCACGATCCGCTCTCGCGAACCCCAGATCTTCGACACCCGGTGATCGCTTCGGTACTGCTTCAGGTAGGCGTCCACCCGGTCGGCCACCCACAACAGCGCCAGTTCCCGCAGCGCGGTCAGGTTGCCGGGCCGGAAGTAGTTCGAGAGGGCCGCGTCGACCTTGTCGGGCTGGTAGATGTTGCCGTGCGCCATCCGTCGCCGCAGCGCCTGTGGCGACATGTCGACCAGCTCGATCTGATCCGCCCGCCGCACCACCTCGTCCGGCACCGTCTCCTGCTGCCGCACCCCCGTGATCGCCTCGACCACGTCCCCCAGCGACTCCAGATGCTGGATGTTGACGGTCGTGATGACGTCGATCCCGGCCGCCAGCAGCTCCTCCACGTCCTGCCACCGCTTGGCGTTGCGCGAGCCGGGGACATTGGTGTGGGCCAGTTCGTCCACCAGGGCGACGGCGGGAGTCCTCCGGAGAACGGCATCGACGTCCATCTCCGTGAACACCCCGCCGCGGTACTCCAGCTCCCGGCGCGGCACCTGCTCCAGACCGTGCAGCATCACCTCGGTGCGCGACCGGCCGTGGTGCTCCACAAAGGCCACCACGCAGTCCGTGCCCCGCTCGACACGCCGGTGCGCCTCGGACAGCATCGCGTACGTCTTGCCGACGCCCGGTGCCGCACCGAGGTGGATCCGAAGCTTGCCGCGTCCCATGGCCTCATTGTCTTCCGGTCACTGCTGCCCACGCAGCGTCGACCTTACGGCCAATAATCGCGACAAATGGGGCCGAGAGTGGTCCATCGACCGTCTTTGACGCAACCCTGACGCGCCAGAGACAGCCGGCTGCCGTCACGTCCCGACGATCTCCCCGTCGCTCAGCTCCAGCACCCGGTCGGCCAGGTCCAGCAGGTTCGCGTCGTGCGTGGCGACCAGCGCGGTGACCTGCTCACTGCGTACGACGGCACGCAGCAGTTCCATCACGGCGTGGCCGGTCTCCGCGTCCAGCTGGCCGGTCGGCTCGTCGGCGACGAGGAGCGAGGGGCTGTTGGCGAGGGCGCGGGCGATGGCGACCCGCTGCTGCTGGCCGCCGGAGAGCTCCCCGGGCCGCTGCTGCGCGTGGTCGGCGAGGCCGACCAGGGACAGCAGCAGCTCGACACGCTCCTCCCGCTCGCGCGGGTCGGCCCGGCGCAGCCGCATCGGCACGCCGACGTTCTCGGCGGCCGTGAGGATCGGGATCAGCCCGAAGGACTGGAAGACGAACCCGATACGGTCCCGGCGCAGCGCGAGCAGCCCGTCCTCACCCAGCTCCGCGAGGTCGAGCCCGTCGACCGTGACCCGCCCCTCGTCCGGTACGTCGAGCCCGCCGACGATGTTGAGGAGCGTGGTCTTCCCGGATCCCGAGCGCCCCTTGAGGGCGACGAGTTCGCCGCGCGGCACCTCGAAGGAGACCCCGCGCAGGGCGTGGACCGCGGCGGCCGAGTCGCCGTACGACTTGCGGACGTTCTCGACGCGCACCATGGTCTCGGTGACCACCTGAGTCATGCGTCCTCCCCCGTGAACCGGGCGCCAGTATCGCCAACCGGCGCCCGGCAGTTCAACGGTTCAGCTCGGGTTGTCCCCGTGGGTGAGCGTTTCCCAGGCCACGAAGAGGTTGTTGGTGCCGGCCGGGCGGTTGCGCTCGGTCAGCGCCTGCGTATTAGTCATGGGCATGCCAAGCCTGTGATGCAGGGCGTTGTAGCCGACCTCGGTGACCGGCCCGAGCCCGAGGCGCAGCGAGCCGCCACACAGCCAGCTCGGCACGGCCGCACCCAGCTCGTACCTGGCCTGGAACCCGAGCGCCTGCCGCAGCCGTTCGCCGACGTCGGTGCCGTACAGGTCCTGGCCCTGGATCCGGCTGGTCTCGGCGACATGGGAGATCGCCGAGATGCCGTAGCCGGTGTGCGTGAGGTCGCGGCAGGTCTCCTGGGTGAGCCCGGTGACGAAGGTCGACTGGCCCTGCCAGTACCGGACGATCTTGTCCCTGGTGTCGAGGTTCTGGCCCGGCACGGTCTTCGGCAGCTCGCCGTCGGAGGCGAGGTAGACGAAGGCGGCCGTGCGCGTCCGGAACCTCGCCATGGCCTTGTCGTACGACGCCTTGTCCTCCAGGTGGACGGCGATGCCGACGGCGGCCTCCATCATCGACAGCTCCCAGTTGCCGTTGGAGTGGGAACCGTTGATGACCTCGGGCAGGTAGACGTTCCGCAGCATGGCCCCGAAGCGGCCGGAGTTGGCCCAGCTCCCGGTGTACGTGTGCTTGATGATCTCGGCGGCCCTGGGCCAGGAGGAGCCGGCCCAGCCGGTCTGCAGGGGCGCGTTGCTGTTGGTGTGGTCCTTGATCACGGCGGACCAGGCGTCCATCAGCTCGATGGCCTTCTTCGCGTGGCGCTCGTCGCGGGTGACGTACCAGGCGAGCGCGTGGGTGTACGCGGCGATGGCATCTTCGCGCTCGTCGGTGCAGCCGTGGTTCGGGTTCGAGTACGAGCCGCACTCGACGATCGCGCGCGGCTTGGGCGTGCGGTTCAGGTCGGCGTACTTGCTCGCCAGCATCCGGTCGTAGGCGCCCTTCCAGGGCTGGGCGCCGGCGTTGACCTTGGTGCGGGCGAAGTCCAACTGGCCCTTGGAGACGGTGACTCCGGGATGGGCGAAGGCCGCGGGGGCGGCCTGGGCGCGTGGTGCGGTCGGCTGCGCGAGGAGACCGCCCAGGACGAGGGCGGTGACGGTCGCGAGGAGGGGGGTACGACGCATGGCGGCTCCGTTCTCATACATGAACACGGGGCGCCCTCATGAACCAGGCGTTGAGCCGAGACCGTAGGTACAGACCAATTCGTCGTCAAGGGTCCGCGCACGAGAAAGGGCCGCATCCCCACGGGATGCGGCCCTCCTGGTGTCTGTCTAGCGGACCTCGGTGATCTCCGGTCCACGCTGCAACTGGCCCATGCCGCCGGAGAAGCGGGACGTGCCGTCGTCCTGCTGGACGTTCTCGGGGACCATCTGCGCGTCGTTCGGCAGCTTCAGGACGATCGGGTCGCGGGGGGCCATCGGGCCGTCGCCGCGGACCACGACCGTGTCCCGGAAGATCTGCTCCAGCAGTCCCGCGGCCTGCGGCTGTACCGCGCCCTGGCCCGAGATGACACCGCGCAGGAACCAGCGGGGGCCGTCCACACCGACGAACCGCACCACCTGGAAGCCACCCGTGCCGTCCGGCAGCTGCACCGGCACCTGGGCGCGCAGCTCCCAGCCCAGCGGACCCTCGACCTCGTCGACGATGCCGCCCTGCTGGGTGATGCCCGACCCGATCTCCTCGCGCACCTCGCCCCAGATGCCCTCGCGCTTGGGGGCGGCGAAGGCCTGCAACTGGATGGCGCTGTCCCGCAGGACGACGGTCGCCGCGACGATCGCGTCGCCCGCGACCTCGACCCGCAACTCCATGCCGTCGACGCCGGGCACGAGCAGACCGCCCAGGTCCACCCGGCCCTCGGCCGGGTCCCGCACCTCGGAGTCGTCCCAGGGCCCGTCGGGCCGCGGCTCCGGCTCCAGCCTCACGCGCGGGCGCCCGCCCTCGTCCTCGACCTTGTCGTCCGCCTCAGTGTCGACACCGTCGACGACCTGCTCGGGCTCGCCGGCCGCGTCCTCGGCGGCACCCTTCTTCTTGCGACGTCCGAACACGTCACTGTCCTTCCCGGTCGGATACGACCGAAGCGTATCGATTCCCACCCGCTGTGCCGCCGTCGGCGGCCTGACCGCGTGTGCTGTTTGTGCTGCTCGAGCCACCCACAGCCGCATGGCCGCCGGTGGACCCGAAGCCCCCCTCGGCCCGAGCCGAGTCGGGAAGCTCCGCGACCTCCTGGAAGCGGACCTTCTCGACCTGCTGGACGACCAGTTGGGCAATCCGGTCGAAGCGCTCGAACCGCACGGACTCGCGCGGGTCGAGATTCACCACGATCACCTTGATCTCCCCACGGTACCCGGCATCAACCGTCCCCGGGGCATTCACGAGAGCGACACCGCAGCGGGCGGCGAGGCCGGATCGTGGGTGCACGAAGGCCGCGTACCCCTCCGGCAGAGCCACAGACACCCCCGTGGGCAGCACGGCCCGTTCGCCCGGCTTCAGTTCACGGCTCTCGGTGGTGCGCAGATCGGCTCCCGCGTCACCGGGATGCGCGTACGTCGGAAGCGGTACGTCGGGATCGACGCGGCGGATCAGCACGTTCACGGGGTCACGGCTCACGGGTTCACCTCGAAGGCACGGGCACGCCGGACCTGGTCCGGGTCGTTCATGGCCGCCCGGATCTCCTCCGGGCGGCCGTTCTCCACGAAGTGGTCGACCTTCACCTCGACGAAGAGGGCGTCGGCGCGGACGGCGACCGGCCCGTCGGGTCCGCCGATGCGTCCGGTGGCGGTCGAGTAGATCTTCCGGCCTGCCACCGCCGTCACCTCGGCCGCCAGGTGCAGCGTCGTACCGACCGGCACGGGGCGTACGAAGTCCGTCTCCAGCCGCCCGGTCACCGCGATCGTCCGCAGCAGCCAGTTCAGCGAGCCGAGGGTCTCGTCGAGGGCCGAGGCGAGTACCCCGCCGTGGGCGAGGCCCGGGGCGCCCTGATGGGCGGGCCGCACGGTGAACTCGGCCGTGATGGTGACACCCTCGCCGGCCCGCGCCTGCAGGTGCAGCCCGTGCTGCTGCCCGTCGCCACAGCCGAAGCACTGGTCGTAGTGCGCGCCGAGGAGCTCACCGGGCGCGGGAGCGTCCGGGTGCCGCACGGGTCGCACCGCGTCGGCGGGAGGCTTAAGAGCTGCGGAAGTACCACTCACAGCCGCAGACCTTACCCGCGCGTCGGCAGTGTCCGAACACCATGCCAAGCTTGGCTTCATGCAGCTCTCCGCCACCCCGTACGAAGAACGCCTCACCGCCCCCCGCACCTGGTGGCTGATCTCTTTCCTGGTCGGGGTCTCGATGGCGTTGATCCTGCTGCCCTTCGGCACCCTGCCGCTGCTCGGCGGCCTGGTCGGCGGGACGGCGGTGGCAGCGGTCGTGGCCAGTTCGTACGGCTCGCCGCGGATCCGCGTCGTGGGCGGGTTCCTGATCGCGGGCGAGGCGAAGATCCCGGTGGCGGCCCTGGGCGATGCCCAGGTCCTGGACCCGGAGGAGGCGCGCGCCTGGCGTACCTACAAGGCCGACACCCGCGCCTTCCTGCTGCTGCGCGCCTACATCCCCACCGCGCTGCGCGTGGAGGTCACGGACCCGGCCGACCCGACGCCGTACCTGTACCTGTCGACACGTGAGCCGGAACGGCTGGCGGAGGCACTCGAGTCGGCACGCGCGGCGGCGTAGGGACTGACGTAGAACACTCGGGCGGGACTTCACCCGAAGATCCGCGACGGGCTGCGCCGAGGCGGGCCAAAATCTTTTTCACCGCCGCGCAAAAACTTCGTCAGGGCCCGATTTCTTTGTGTCCGCGGCCGAGTCCCTTCGGAATGTCCCCGATATTGAGCGGATCCTCGGGGGACTCCAGCCGGGGCAGTTCGACAAGCGCGTCCCAAGGCACCTGGATCTTGCGGAGATCCGACCGGATCCGCTCCGCGAGTTTTCTCGTGTCCCGGCGGTTCATGACCGCTCCGACGGCCGCGCCGACCATGAACGGCATCAGGTTCGGCAGGTTGCGCACCACGCGTTTCATGATCTGTTGCCGCAGTTGATGCTTCACAGGGCTGTTGAGCGCCGCACTCACCGTGGACGGCTTGGACATGTCGATGCCGCGCTCTCCCGACCAGGAGTCGAGATACGCGGTGCTGCGCTGCTTGAGACTGCCCGGCGGCCGGACGCCGTAGACCTCGTGGAGTTCGGCGATCAGCTTGAGCTCGATCGCGGCGACGCCGGTGATCTCGGCGGCCAGTTCGGTCGGCATGGCGGGCGGCACGGGCATCATGGCCGCCGCTCCGATGCCCGCTCCGACCGTCGCGGTGGCGCTCGCGGCGCCGGCCACGAGCTTGTCCGCGAGCTCCTCGGGCCCCAGCCCGGGGAACTGCCTGCGAAGCGTCGCGAGGTCCCGTACGGGGATCCTCGGGGCGTTGTCGATGATGCGGTCGGCGAGGTACGCCAGGCCCGCCCTGGCCCGGCTGCCGCCCTTGCGAACCCCTTCCCGGGCCTTGTCCCGGATCACCGCGCCCCGCCGCCTGGCGACGGGCGCGGAGGTCTCGGCCGGCGCCGGAAATCCGGGCCGGCCGACCGCCGGTTCGAGCGAGGCCGATCCCTGATCGGATGAGCCCCGCTCGTCGTCACGCGCGCCGAGCCGCCCTTCGGACGGCTCCTGGTCCGCTCCCGGTAGGTGGAAGCGGCGCTTCCGAGGTGGGGTCGAGCCAGTCACGGCCGACCCGCCCTCAGTCGCAGTCGCGGCAGATCGGCTGACCGTTCTTCTCGCGGGCCAGCTGGCTGCGGTGGTGCACCAGGAAGCAGCTCATGCAAGTGAACTCGTCCTGCTGCTTGGGCAGCACCCGGACGGCCAGCTCTTCGTTCGAGAGGTCCGCGCCGGGCAGTTCGAGGCCTTCGGCGGCTTCGAACTCGTCGACATCCACTGCGGAGGTCGACTTGTCGTTCCGGCGAGCCTTCAGTTCTTCAAGGCTGTCCGAGTCGACGTCGTCGTCGGTCTTGCGTGGGGTGTCGTAGTCGGTTGCCATGTCGCTCTCCCCCTCTGGGTGTCTGCGGTGTCTCAAGCGCACGTAACGCGTGAGAGGCCGGACTTGTGCCCGACCCGAGGCGGAGATTTTGCCTCACATCAAGGTCTGTTACTCAATCGACACCCAACCGGACTCCTCTTGAGTGATCGGGTTGGATGGCGATCGGGACCGTACACGGTCCGAATCCCGCACTTCAAAGGCGTCTCACCGTGTACTTCCCGTGATCAGGACCCCTGAAAACCCGGATTTTCCCGGCTTTCCGACAGGGTGCATGATCACGGAGAGTAGATGGCCGGAAATTCGTCCTTGTGATCGATCACACACCGAGTTGTCCGGAAGGCGCCGCAAAAATTCCGCGCAAAGCGAACATCCCCGTGTGTTGGATCGAGTGCGGGGGCCATGATCTCAGACGGGAAGGGTTACCCGCATCACGAGTCCACCTCCCTCGCGCGGTTGCGCCGAGATGTGGCCGCCGTGCGCCCGGGCCACGGACCGGACGATGGACAGGCCGAGTCCGACGCCCTTGTCGCTGCCCGTGCGCTCCGTGCGCAGCCGCCGGAACGGCTCGAAGAGGTTGTCGATCTCGTACGCCGGCACCACCGGGCCCGTGTTGGACACCACGAGCACCGCCTGGCCGTGCTGCACCTCTGTCGTCACCTCGACCCAGCCGCCCTCCGGCACGTTGTACCGCACGGCGTTCTGAAGGAGGTTCAGGGCGATCCGCTCCAGCAGCACGCCGTTGCCCTGGACGACCGCGGGCTTCTGCTCGCCGCGGATCACCACGCCCTTGGCCAGCGCCTCGCCGTGCACCTGGTCGACCGCCTGCTCGGCCACCTCGGCGAGGTCGACCGGCTTGCGCTCGACGATCTGGTTGTCGCTGCGGGCGAGCAGCAGCAGGCCCTCGACGAGCTGCTCACTGCGCTCGTTGGTGGCCAGCAGCGTCTTGCCGAGCTGCTGCAGCTCCACCGGCGCGCTCGGATCGGACAGATGCACCTCGAGGAGCGTGCGGTTGATCGCGAGCGGGGTTCTCAGCTCGTGCGAGGCGTTGCCGACGAAGCGCTGCTGCGCGGTGAACGCCCGCTGCAGCCGCTCCAGCATCTCGTCGAAGGTGTCGGCCAGCTCCTTGAGCTCGTCGTCCGGGCCGTCCAGCTCGATCCGGCGGGACAGGTCCGAGCCCGCCACCGCGCGCGCGGTGCGGGTGATCCGGCCGAGCGGCGACAGAACGCGGCCCGCCATGGCGTAGCCGAAGGCGAAGGCGATCACCGCGAGACCCAGCAGGGCCAGCAGGGAGCGGCTGAGCAGGTTGTCCAGGGCGACCTGGCGCTGGTGGTCGATGCAGGCGCTGATCGTCTGGTTGAACGTGTCGAGCGGGAGGTTGCTCGCGTTGTTCACGGCAGGGCAGTTGTCGCTGCTGACCCTGATGTCGGTGCCGCCGACGATCTTGAACAGCGGTTCGTTGCCCGTGTTCAGCGCCTGCGCGGCGAGCAGGTAGATGATCGACAGCAGCAGGATGCCGGCGATCAGGAACATGCCGCCGTACAGCAGCGTGAGCCTTATGCGGATGGTCGGGCGCAGCCACGGAAAGGGCGGCTCCGGCCTCCGCGGGTCCCAGGTGGGCTTCGGGGGCGCCTGGGGAGGCGCCGGGGTCGCTGCCACGGCCGGTCAGATCCGGTAGCCGGAGCCGGGGACGGTGACGATGACGGGCGGCTCACCGAGCTTGCGGCGCAGGGTCATGACGGTCACCCGCACGACGTTGGTGAACGGGTCGGTGTTCTCGTCCCACGCCTTCTCCAGGAGTTGCTCGGCCGAGACGACCGCGCCCTCGCTGCGCATCAGCACCTCCAGGACGGCGAACTCCTTGGGCGCCAGCTGGACTTCCTTGCCGTCGCGGAAGACCTCGCGGCGGTTCGGGTCGAGCTTGATCCCGGCCCGCTCCAGGACGGGCGGCAGGGGCACGCTGGTACGCCGGCCCAGGGCACGCACGCGTGCCGTCAGCTCGCTGAACGCGAAGGGCTTGGGCAGATAGTCGTCGGCGCCGATCTCCAGCCCCTCGACACGGTCGCTGACGTCACCGGACGCCGTGAGCATCAGCACGCGGGTGGGCATGCCGAGTTCGACGATCTTGCGGCACACGTCGTCGCCGTGCACGAGAGGCAGGTCACGGTCGAGGACGACCACGTCGTAGTCGTTCACGCCGATGCGTTCCAGGGCGGCCGCACCGTCGTACACGACGTCGACGGCCATGGCCTCCCGGCGCAGTCCGGTGGCCACCGCATCGGCGAGCAGCTGCTCGTCCTCGACGACGAGTACGCGCACGTCGCTGTCCTTCCTGTGTCCACCCGCGTAGCGCTTCTGGGGCACGCGGGCAGGGGGCTTGGTGAGTGTGTTGACCTCCATCCTGCCCTTTTCGGCCATAAGTCGGCTGTAAGGCGGGTGAGCACGGTCTGAAGGACGGGTGTGAGGCCGGGGAATGCGAGATTTTCTCGACGGGTTGAGGTTTCCGTGGATGGGAGCGGGGGGAGGACGGCTTTACACCCCGCGATCACGCTCTGCATGTGCCGCACCACCATGTGGCACGCTGCGATCCGCTTGCCGCAGAGTGGGCGTGGGTGTCCGGCACCGTCGCCGCCCAGCACCGGGCTGCGCTGGGCACCCACTGGAGACGTGATCGCCCCTTCCGAACGGCACACCCCCGTGCCATCGACCCACGACCCAGGACGAGGGGGCGCAGCATGGACGCATTCACCGCAGGACTTCGGCAGCGTATAAGGGCGACCGAGTCCGACCTGACGCGGGCTCGCGACGAGGGCGACGACTTCCTCGTCGAGGTGGAGCAGGCCGAACTCGACGACCTGCGCCGCCTCGCCGCCGAACACGGTGTGGAGGTCGGCGCGTCTAGCGTCTGAACAGCTCGTAGCGCAGAACAGCGGGGCCCGGCGAATCCAGCGCCGGGCCCCGCTGTTCTGCTCGGCGACCGAGCCGTTCAGTCGTGCCAGGCGCCGAAGTCCTCCAGGAGCTGCTGGAGGGGCTCGAAGACGCCAGGGGTGGCCGCGACCGTCAGGGCGTGTGCGGGGCGCTCTCCGGGGCGTCCACCGGTCAGGGCGCCCGCCTCTCGGGCGATCAGGTCGCCCGCGGCGAGGTCCCAGGGGTGGAGGCCACGTTCGTAGTAGCCGTCGAGACGGCCGGCCGCCAGGTCGCACAGGTCGACGGCGGCCGAACCGCCCCGTCGGATGTCGCGCAGCAGCGGGATGAGCTTGCGGGCGACCTCGGCCTGGTGGACGCGGACGTCGGTGACGTAGTTGAAGCCGGTCGAGACCAGGGCCTGCTCCAGGGGCGGCGCGGGGCGGCAGGCGAGCCTGCGCTCGCCGTCCCAGGCGCCCCTCGCCCAGGCTCCGCCGCCGCGTACGGCGTGGAACGTCTCGCCGCGCATCGGGACCGCGACGACGCCGACGACGGTCTCGCCGTCCAGCTCGGCGGCGATGGAGACGGACCAAGTGGGCAGGCCGTACAGGTAGTTGACCGTCCCGTCGAGCGGGTCGATTACCCAGCGGACGCCGCTGGTGCCCTCGGTGGAGGCACCCTCCTCGCCGAGGAAGCCGTCGTCAGGGCGGTGCTCGGAGATCAGGTCCGTGATCAGCTTCTCCGCCGCGACGTCCATCTCGGTGACCACGTCGATGGGGCTGGACTTGGTGGCGGCGACCGCGAGGTCGGCCGGGCGGCCGTCCCGCAGCAGCGCACCGGCGCGGCGGGCGGCCTCCTGGGCCGGCTGCAGCAGTTCCGCGAGCAGGGCGTCGGTCACGGGGCTCCTCATGCGTAGGGGCTGTCGGCGCCCGCGGCGGCGGGACGGGGGGCGCGGGCCGGGCAGCAGCCCACCGGGCAGAGGTTGTGGCCGGCGCCGAGCGCGCCCAGGGCGCACGGCGTGACCTCCTGTCCGCGCTCGACGGCGCCCCGCTCCAGGACGAGGTCGCGGATGGCGGCGGCGAACCGCGGGTCGGCGCCGACGGTGGCCGAGCGGCGCACCGGCAGGTCCAGCTCCTCGCCCTTGGCTTTGGCCTCCGTGTCGAGGTCGTACAGGACCTCCATGTGGTCGGAGACGAAGCCGATGGGCGCCATCACGACCGCCGGGGCGCCGGCCGCGTGCCGCTCCTCCAGGTGGTCGCAGATGTCGGGCTCCAGCCACGGGATGTGCGGGGCGCCGGAGCGGGACTGGTAGACGAGCTGCCAGGGGTGGTCGACGCCGGTGCGCTCGCGGACGGCGTCGGCGATCAGCCGTGCGACGTCCAGGTGCTGCCTGACGTACGCGCCGCCGTCGCCGTGCTCCTCGACGGGGCCGGAGGAGTCGGCGGAGGCGGTCGGGATCGAGTGGGTCGAGAAGGCGATGTGGGCGCCGTCCCGGACGTCCTCGGGGAGGTCGGCGAGGGACTCGATCACGCCGTCGATCATGGGCTCCAGGAAGCCCGGGTGGTTGAAGTAGTGCCGCAGCTTGTCGATCTTCGGCAGCTCCAGGCCCTCGGCCTCGAGGGCAGCCAGCGAGTCGGCGAGGTTCTCGCGGTACTGGCGGCAGCCGGAGTAGGAGGCGTAGGCGCTGGTGGCGAGGACCAGGATGCGGCGGCGGCCGTCGGTGACCATCTCGCGCAGCGTGTCCGTCAGGTAGGGCGCCCAGTTGCGGTTGCCCCAGTAGACCGGCAGGTCCAGGCCGTGACCTGCGAAGTCCTTGCGGAGGGCGTCCAGAAGGGCGCGGTTCTGGTCGTTGATCGGGCTGACCCCGCCGAACAGGAAGTAGTGCTGACCGACTTCCTTGAGGCGTTCCTTGGGGATGCCGCGCCCCCGCGTCACGTTCTCCAGGAACGGGACCACGTCATCCGGTCCCTCGGGGCCGCCGAACGAGAGCAGGAGCAGGGCGTCGTAGGGGGTGGCATCGAGCACGTCTGGCATGAGTAGATCCTGCCACCCGTGTCTGACAGCCGGGAAACGGCGGGTGACGTGCGAGGTTCTCCGTCCCACCGCGCGGCGTGCGTTAGGGTCACCTAACTCGTAAGCTGTATCGGCGGTATTCGCGCCTTACTGAACAGCCCCTCCTCTGTCCGACCGGAGACCCCGTGCCCAGCCCCTACCGCGCCCTGTTCGCCGCCCCAGGCTCCAAGGGCTTCTCGGCCGCGGGCTTCCTCGGCCGTATGCCGCTGTCCATGATGGGCATCGGCGTGGTGACGATGGTCTCCCAGCTGACCGGGCGGTACGGGCTGGCCGGCGCGCTGTCGGCCACCATGGCGCTCGCCGCCGCGGCGGCGGGTCCGCAGGTCTCGCGGCTGGTGGACCAGTACGGGCAGCGGCGGGTGCTGCGGCCGGCGACGCTGATCGCGCTCGTCGCGGCGGCCGGGCTGCTGTTCGCCGCCCACTACAGGTGGCCGGACTGGACGCTGTACGTGTTCAGTGCCGGCATCGGCTGTGTGCCGAGCATCGGCGCGATGATCCGGGCGCGGTGGGCGGCCGTGTACCGGGACACCCCGCAGCTGCACACCGCGTACTCCTTCGAGTCCGTGATCGACGAGGTCTGCTTCATCTTCGGGCCGATCATCTCGATCGGCCTGTCCACGGTCTGGTTCCCGGAGGCCGGGCCGCTGCTCGCCGCCTGCTTCCTGGCGGTCGGCGTCTTCTGGCTGACCGCGCAAACCGCCACCGAGCCGGCCCCGCATCCGCGCGCGCACCAGGGCGGCGGCACGGCCATGCGCGCGCCCGGCCTCCAGGTCCTGGTGGCCACCTTCGTGGCGACCGGCGCGATCTTCGGGGCGGTCGACGTGGTCACCGTGGCCTTCGCCGAAGAGCAGGGCCACAAGGGAGCGGCGAGCGTCGTCCTCGCGCTGTACGCGGCGGGCTCCTGCGTCGCGGGGCTCGTCTTCGGGCTGTTGCACTTCAAGGGGGCACCCGAACCTCGCTGGTTGCTGGGAATCTGCGCGATGGCCGTGAGTATGATCCCCCTCCTACTGGTCGGAAACTTGCCGTTTCTGGCCGTGGCGCTGTTCGTTGCGGGCCTGTCCATCGCTCCCACGATGATCACGACGATGTCCCTCATCGAACAGCACGTACCACGCGCACAACTGACCGAGGGCATGACCTGGGTGAGCACCGGGCTCGCGGTCGGGGTCGCGCTCGGCTCCTCGGCGGCCGGCTGGGTGATCGACGCCGCCGGTGCGCGGGCCGGGTACGGGGTTCCGGCGGTGTCCGGGGCCGTCGCGGTCGCGGTCGGTTTCCTCGGGTACCGCCGGCTCAGCAGGCCGGTTCCGCATCGTGGAGGCACCGTTGAGCAGCACAGCGAGCGTGAAGAACGGCACCTGGCGTAACTGGGGCGGCAACGTCGCCGCCCGCCCCGCGCGGGAGGTCACTCCCGCCTCCGTCGAGGAGTTGTCCGAGGCGGTGCGCAGGGCGGCCGAGGACGGTCTGAAGGTGAAGGCCGTCGGTACCGGGCATTCCTTCACGTCGATCGCGGCGACCGACGGTGTGTTGATCCGTCCTCAACTGTTGACCGGCATCCGTGCCATCGACCGGGACGCGATGACGGTCACGGTCGAGGCCGGCACCCCGCTCAAGAGACTCAACATGGCCCTGGCCCGTGAGGGTCTGTCCCTCACCAACATGGGCGACATCATGGAGCAGACAGTGTCCGGGGCCACGAGTACCGGCACCCACGGCACCGGCCGCGAGTCGGCCTCGATCGCCGCCCAGATCAGGGGCCTTGAGCTGGTCACCGCGGACGGGTCAGTGCTCGCCTGTTCCGAGAAGGAGAATCCCGAGGTCTTCGCGGCCGCCCGAATAGGGCTGGGCGCGCTCGGCATCGTCACCGCGATCACTTTCGCCGTGGAGCCGATCTTCCTGCTCACGGCCCGCGAGGAGCCGATGCCCTTCGACCGGGTCGTCGCCGAGTTCGACGAACTGTGGGCCGAGAACGAGCACTTCGAGTTCTACTGGTTCCCGCACACCGGCAGCACCAACACCAAGCGCAACAACCGCAGCGCGGGGCCGGAGAACCCGGTGGGGCAGCTCGCGGGCTGGTTCGAGGACGAGTTCCTCTCCAACGGCGTCTTCCAGGCCGCCCAATGGGTCGGCCGCGCGGTACCCGCCACGATCCCGTCGATCGCGCAGATCTCCAGCAAGGCCCTGTCCGCGCGCACCTACACCGACATTCCCTACAAGGTCTTCACCTCGCCGCGCCGGGTGCGCTTCGTGGAGATGGAGTACGCCGTCCCGCGTGCGGCCCTGGCCGAGGCGCTGCGTGAGCTGAAGAGGATGGTCGACCGGTCGGGACTGCGGGTCAGTTTCCCGGTCGAGGTGCGCACCGCGCCGGCCGACGACATCACGCTGTCCACGGCGTCGGGCCGCGACAGTGCGTACATCGCCGTCCACATGGTCAAGGGGACGCCCTACCAGGCGTACTTCACCGCCGCGGAGCGGATCCTGACCGCACACGAGGGCCGGCCGCACTGGGGCAAGATCCACACGCGCGACGCCGAGTACTTCGCCGGTGTCTACCCCCGCTTCGGCGAGTTCACCGCGTTGCGGGACCGGCTCGATCCTGAGCGTCGGTTCCAGAACGACTACCTGCGGCGGGTGTTGGGCGAGTAGGGGCGAGGGCGTGATCGAGGAGGTGGGGCCGCGTCTCCAACTCCCCGCACAGAGTTCCGTTTCTGATGTTTACGTGAAGTACGCCACGTTCAATTTCCCGGAAAACCGCGCCACGGCGGCCAAGTGCCGCCTCTCGTCAGAAGTTGGGCGGCGTGCCAATCCACGCAGGTGGCCCGAATGGAGTACTGTTGCGAGCCCTGGGTCAGGTCTCCCGCCAGGGCGTCCGTGGCTTCAAGGACCGCCTGGAGGGGGCTAGTTGCACAGGGTGACGGAGTTGGTCACTTAGCGTTGCGAATAGGTAACCGTGCCATAACGGCGGTCCAGGGCCCGCGCCCGACACGCCGGGCAACTCGGCAAGGTTGTGGCAGGCTGCACCCGGGCAGGCCACACTCGACTAGCGGAAGCAGCGACGCACGTGACGTCGGCAGGCACCACCCGGGAGGTCCCCATGCCCGAACTGCGTGTCGTGGCCGTCTCGAATGACGGCACACGGCTGGTGCTGAAGGCTGCGGACAGCACGGAGTACACGCTTCCGATTGACGAGCGTCTGCGCGCCGCTGTACGCGGCGACCGTCCCCGCCTCGGCCAGATCGAGATCGAGGTGGAGAGCCATCTCCGCCCCCGCGACATCCAGGCGCGTATACGTGCCGGTGCGACCGCGGAAGAGGTCGCACAGATGGCCGGCATCCCCGTCGATCGCGTACGGCGATTCGAGGGTCCCGTGCTGGCCGAGCGCGCGTTCATGGCCGAGCGGGCCCGGAAGACTCCGGTCCGCCGCCCGGGCGAGAACGCGGGCCCGCAGCTGGGCGAGACCGTCCAGGAGCGGCTGACCCTGCGCGGTGCCGAGAAGGACACCGTCCAGTGGGATTCGTGGCGCCGCGACGACGGCACCTGGGAAGTCCTGCTGGTCTACCGGGTCGCGGGCGAACCGCACTCGGCGAGCTGGACGTACGACCCGCCCCGGCGGCTCGTCCAGGCCGTCGACGAGGAGGCCCGCTCGCTGATCGGCGAGTCCGAGGACCTCGCCGCCTCGCCGGAGCCCAGTTTTCCCTTCGTGCCGCGCATCGCACGGCTGCCGCGCGACCGTCCGCTGGACCGCGCCCTCGACCGGGAGCGGCCGAGCCTGCCCGCGCCGCCGCCCGAGCCCGCCGAGGAGGGCACGGCCGCGACGGCGAGTGCGAGCGAACGGGACTCGCTGACCAGCCTGCTGGAGGCGGTGCCGAGCTTCCGGGGCGACCTGGTGGTCCCGGAGCGCCCCTCGGAGACCCCCGAGGCGGAGGAGGAACCCGCCCCGGAGCCCGATGCCGAGGAGCCCCCGGCTCCCGCGGCCTCGGCCGGTTCGGCTTACGCGGACGTTCTCATGCCCCGTTCCGTCGGCAGTCACCGCGACCGCCTCATCGGCTCCACCGACCGCCAGGCCGAGGCGGACGGCGTCCGCCCGGGGCGCCGGGCGGCTGTGCCGAGCTGGGACGAGATCGTGTTCGGGACGCGGCGCAAGAAGCAGGAGTAGTCGGCCGTACGACATCAGGCGGTACGACGTCAGGAGGGGCCCGCGCCGGTCGGTGCGGGCCCTTCCCGTCGTACGCCTACTGCTCGTACGCCTACTGCTCGTACGCCTACTGCGGATCGGGTCCCACGGCGACGGGGCGCGACGGGTCCGACGACCACTCCGACCAGGAGCCGACGTACAGCGCGGCCGGGACGCCCGCCACCGCCAGGGCCAGCACCTGGTGCGCGGCGGAGACGCCGGAGCCGCAGTAGACGCCGACCTCCGAGCCGCCGCCGGCGCCGAGGGTCTTGAAGCGGTCGGCCAACTCCTGGGCGGGCAGGAAGCGTCCGTTGGCCGTCACGTTGTCCGTGGTGGGCGCGGAGACGGCGCCCGGGATGTGTCCGCCGACCCGGTCGATCGGCTCCACGTCACCCCGGTAGCGCTCCGCCGCCCGTGCGTCCAGCAGTACGCCGGAACGCGCCAGCGCCGCCGCCTCGTCGGCGTCGAGCAGCCCGGTCGTGCCCAGCGCCGGCTGGAAGTCCCCCGCGGCCGGCTCGGGCGTCTCGACCGACAACTCGCCCTGCCAGGCCGGCAACCCGCCGTCGAGGACACGCACGTCCGGGTGACCCGTCCAGCGCAGCAGCCACCAGGCGCGGGCGGCCGCCCAGCCCTTTCCGCCGTCGTAGACGACCACGGGCGTCCGGGCCGAGACGCCCGCCCGGCGCATGGCCGCGCCGAACTCCGCGAGGTCGGGCAGCGGGTGGCGGCCGCGTTCGCCGGGCGCGGAGGCGAGCTCCGAGTCCAGGTCGACGTAGACGGCGCCCGGAATGTGCCCGGCCGCGTACTCGGCACGGCCGTCGAACGACGGCTCCCCGGCCGACTTGGCCAGGCTCAGCTGCCAGCGGACGTCGAGCAGGACCGGCGGGTGGCCCGCCGCCAGGTCGCTCGCGAGTTCGGATGCGGAGATGATGGCATTCATGGCCACCATCCTTGCAAACGGGGTGGCCGCATCGTTCATGTCCGGCTACTCTGCTCGGCCGGACAGGCCCGATCACGAGGCGTACGGGATCGGGCACATACTGTACAGCCGACCGCCCCCCGTCGGTCATCGCGCGGCAACGGACGCGGGACCACGCGACGGGCATTCTCCGGTCACGGACCGGCGCACGGCGGCGCGCCCGGAGCGCATGGCACCACGACGGGTGCGAGCATCGGCACGGGGGTCCGTCAGTGCGGAAGCGACACGGCACCGCGAGGGGCCGAGGAGAGAGTGACGATGACCGAGGCAAGGGGGTCGGCCGGCCCGAACGGCGAGACACACGCCCGCAATGCGCCCGGCGCGCCCTGCTGGGTGAGCCTGATGGTGCACGGGCTGGCGGCGACCGAGGAGTTCTACGGTTCGCTGTTCGGCTGGGAGTTCCAACCGGGCCCGCAGCAGCTCGGTCCCTACGTCCGGGCGTTGCTCGACGGACACGAGGTGGCCGGCATCGGCCAACTGCCGCCCGACCGCCACCTTCCCGTCGCCTGGACGCCCTACCTCGCCTCGGAGGACGTGGACCTGACCGCCGAAACGGTACGGCTGTGCGGCGGCACCGTCGGGGTGGGGCCGCTGGACGCGGGTGACGCCGGACGGCTGGTGATCGGTTCCGACCCCGCCGGCGCGGTCTTCGGCGTCTGGCAGGCGGCGGCCCACCTCGGCACGTCCATCGCCGGCGTCCCGGGCACACCGGCCTGGCACGAGCTGCTGACCTTCGAGACCCCGAGCGTCGCCAAGTTCTACGAGACCGTGTTCGGTTACGAGGAGGAGCCGGTGGTGTCCGCCGACTTCGACTACGTCACCCTGCACATCGCCGGCCGCCCCGTCGCCGGCCTCCACGGCGTGGGGAACGCCCTCCCCCGGGACCGCGGCCCGCACTGGATGACGTACTTCGAGGCCGCCGACACGGACGAGGCGGTCGCCCTGGTCGTGGACCTCGGCGGCCACGTCCTCAAGCCGCCTCATGACAGCGCGCACGGGAGGGTGGCCACGGTGGCGGACCCCGAGGGGGCGTGGTTCTCGTTGATCCAAGTGGCGCGCTGAGGGCGGGGCCGGGCGGCGTGCTGGACCGACGTCGCGACCGGCATCAGCGGTGTCGTACAGGGCCGGGTCTTGTCGACCATCGCGCCCTCGTGGAGGCCTACGTCCAGGTGGACGGTGACCGTTCTGCGGGGCGCTGTTGCGTAGCGGGTCAGGAGCCAGGGCGGGTCCGTGGGGTCGGTCCTGGGGACGCCCGGGGGGAGGCCTGGGCGCCACCAGAGGGACGAGGACTGGTGGGCCGCGTGCAGGGCGGTCGCTCCGCCGAGGCTCTGGCCTGCGACGACCGTGCGCCGCGGGTGCGTGGTGAGGGGGCGGCGGGCCGTCGCCCAGGGGAGCAGTTCGTCGGACAGGAACGTCACGAACTCCTCGCGTCCGCCCAGTTCGAGCCAGCGGGTGCGACGGTCCACGCCGTCCGGTGACAGGACCGCCAGCGGCGGCAGCAACCCGTCGGCGATCATCGCGTCGAGGGTGCGGGCGAGGTCGAGGCGGGCCAGCCACATGTCGCCGTCGCCGAGCACCAGGACGGGTAGGGGCGCGGGTGCCGGGTCGCCGTCGTCGTGGCCGGGCGGCAGGTAGATCCATACGTCGCGTTCGCCGCCGAGTGCCTTCGTGGGGACCCGGTGTCGTTCCACGCGCCCGGCCGGTCGAGCGCCGTCCCGGTCCTTCGACGGCCATGCCGGCGCCTCCGGCAACGCGTAGACCGAGCTGTCCGCGGACTCCCAACGGGTCGGCATGTACTGGAGGTTGAGCGGGTCGCGGGGTGGCCCGGGCCGACAGGTCACGCAGGTGCCGCTGGAGATCCGCCGGGTCCGTCGGCGGTGCCTCGGTCTCGGCGGCGATGCGGTAGGAGCCCCGATGGTCGGCGCGCAGTCTCAGGCCGAGGTGCCAGACGTCGGTGTCGGGGACCCGCTCCAGCAGGGCGTCCGTCAGATGCTCGCGGTCGATCAGGCGGTTGGCCAGCAGCGGCACTCTGCGGGTGCCACCGTCGCCTCGCCAGAGGAACGTGACCGCGCGGTGGGCCGGTTCGCCCGGCAGCTCCTCGACGAACGGGGTGCCCAGGGTCTTCTCCTGCTCGATCCGCGACAACATCGCGCACGGCCGCCCCGACGCCACCGACGCCGAGGTGGAGGCAAGCGGCCCGCGCCGCCGACGCGCACGGGTTCGTCAGCGCGCTGCCCGACGAATACGACACCGAGGTCGGCGAGCGGGGCATGTCCCTGACCACGGCGGCCCGCGCCGACCGCATCGTCGTCCTCGACCACGGCCGGATCGTCGAACAGGGCTCCCACGACGAACTGTTGGCGGCCGACGGGGCGTACGCACGGCTGTGGCGACACGGGGTGGGCGGCGACGTGCCCGCTCCTCATGCCCCCGCACCCTCCGAACTGACCCGACCTTGAGCGAAGCCCTCGTCGGCCTGTTAGAGAGCGAGGGCCGCCGAGGAGCTGGTCATCCGGCGGCGGTGGTGGCGTCGGCACAGCACCTCGTAACCGATTTCCGCCGCCGGGCGGTTCACATCGCCCACGACGACCTGCTCGCCCTCCACCACCATCTCGCCGCCCAGGGTGCGGGCGTTGTGCGTGGCGCGTGCCCCGCACCAGCACATGGCTTCCACCTGGAGCGCCTCTATCCGGTCCGCCAGCTCGATCAGGCGCTGCGAGCCGGGGAACAGCTTGGTGCGGAAGTCGGTGGTGATGCCGAAGGCGTAGACATCCAGGCCCAGGTCGTCCACCACGCGCGCCAGTTGGTCGATCTGCTCGGCGGAGAGGAACTGCGCCTCGTCCACGATCAGGTAGTCGACCTTGCAGCCCTGCTCGATCTCGGCCACGACGTAGCCGAACAGGTCCATGTGCGGCCCGGCCTCGACCGCCTCCGTCACCAGACCGAGCCGCGAGGACAGCTTGCCCTCGCCGGCGCGGTCGTCGCGGGTGAAAATCACGCCCTGGAGGCCGCGGGCCGAGCGGTTGTGCTCGATCTGGAGAGCCAGCGTGGACTTCCCGCAGTCCATCGTTCCGGAGAAGAACACCAGCTCGGGCATGGCGAGTCGAGCACCTTTCAGCACAGGGGACACAGGGGCGGGTGAAGCGTCAGGAGCGTACTTCGAGCAGCGGGACCAGCTGCTCGGCAGGGGTCAGCGAACCGTGGTTGCCGACCATCGCCGACTCCTTGGGTTCCCGCTGGGAGGCGATGATGAGCACGTCGTCGCGGGCGGCGGCGACTACGTCGCCGAGACGGCCGTACACGCGCTGCTCGATCTGGTCGGGCCGGCCGAACCAGCCCGCCGCGATCGCCTCGTCCCGCGAGGCCACCCAGAACTGCTCGCCGAGGACCTCACGCCAGCAGGTCAGCACGTCGTTCTCGGCGCCCGGGACCGCGTAGACGTGGCGGGCGCGGCCCTCGCCGCCCAGCAGGGCGACCCCGGCGCGCAGCTCCCAGTCCTCGTCGAAGTCGATGCGGTGCTGCTCGTCGAAGGGGACGTCGATCATGCCGTGGTCGGCGGTGACGTAGAGCGCGGTGTTCGGCGGCAGCTGCTCGGCGAGCCGCTGGACCAGCCGGTCGACGTACATGAGCTGGCCGCGCCAGTTGTCGGAGTCCAGGCCGAAGCGGTGGCCGGCGCCGTCGAGCTCGGCGTAGTACGTGTAGACCAGGGAGCGGTCGCCGGCGGCCAGCTGCTCGGCCGCGAGATCCATCCGGTCCTCGCCGGACAGCCGCCCGTGGAACGTTCCGCCACTGAGCGCGACCTTGGTCAGCGGGGTGTTCTCGAAGCTCGGGGAGGACACCTGGGCGGCGTGCACCCCCGCCTCGTGGGCCAGCTGGAAGACCGTGGGGTACGGCTGCCAGACCCCCGGCGAGGTCCAGGGCTGCCAGCGCAGCTGGTTCATCAGCGCGCCGGTGTCCGGATTACGCACGGTGTAGCCGGGCAGGCCGTGGGCGCCGGGCGGGCGGCCGGTGCCGACGGAGGCGAGGGAGGTGGCGGTGGTGGCCGGGAAGGCGGCGGTCAGGGGCCGGCCGGTGCCGCCGCGCGAGCTGGCGAGGAGCGAGGTCATGAAGGGCGCCTCGTCCGGGTGGGCCCTCAGCTGTTCCCAGCCGAGACCGTCGATCAGGAACACGCAGTTCCGGTCGGCGGCGGTGAGTTCCGGGATGGCGGCGGTCATGCCGGGTACGGCCATGCCCGCGGCCAGCGTGGGCAGCAGGTCGGCGAGCGAGCCGGTGCCGTACTCGGGGGCCGGCGCGGAGGCGGGGGCGAGCGGCTGCGGGTGGTGGTCCCAGGCCGAGGCGGGCTGAGCCATCAGCGGGTGACGTCCGCGGTCGCCTCGGAGATGGCCTGGGCGAAGGCGAGCGCCTGGCGCACCGTCTCCTGGCCGTCCCCGGCCTCGCTCACCCTGAGGCTCAGGTCGTCCGCCGTCGAGCTGCCGGTGTAGCCGTGGTCGGCCTCGCAGTTGGGGTCACCGCAGGCGGCGGGCTCCAGGTCGAGACGGGAGACGGCGCCCCAGCCGATGGTCAGCACGATCTCGCGGGGCAGGGTGCCCGGCACGTACTGCTCCGGGTTGGCGACCACGCGGCTGATCACGACCGAGGAGATCCGGCCGAGCTTCACGGACTCGGTGGAGGTGGTGGCGTACGGCGTCGGGGACGTGGTGTCCGCGGCCTGCTCGTCGGTGTGGCTGACGATGAAGCGGGTGCCGGTGAGGACGAGGACGGTCACATGCCGCCGCACCTCGTTCTGGTCGAACGTGGTCTCCTGGTGGACCAGGTACGACTGGATGGTGTCGCCGCCCACAGCGGCCTCCACCGCCTCGGCCACGAGGGCCGGGTAGTAACCGCTGCGCTCGATCGCCGCTCGCAGCCCCTGGGTCGTCGTACTGGTCTTGGCCATGACGTCCATCCTACGGGGACCCACTGACTGCGAGGCACCGCTCGGTGCGGGGGATCCGTGCGGGGGATCCGTGCGGGGGATCCGTGCGGGGAGACCTCGCTCAGTACGCGGGCAGTGTCCGCGGGCCGAGGTCGTCGCGGGCCGGCGGCGGTGCGAGCCGCACGGACGCGCCGAGGACGCTCAGCCCGCGTGGGGCGACGACGACCGGCTCCAGGGTGACCGCAACGACCTCCGGGTGGTCGTCGACCAGCCGGGAAACGCGCAGCAGCAGTTCCTCCAGGGCCGGGGTGTCGACGGGGGTCGAGCCGCGCCAGCCGAACAGGAGCGGCGCCGTCCGGATCGACCGGACCAGCGAGGTCGCCTCCCGGTCGGTGACCGGAACCAGCCGGTGCGCCATGTCCCCGAGCAGCTGCGAGGCCGCCCCGGCCAGCCCGAACGACAGTACGGCCCCCGCCGCCGGGTCGATGACGGCCCTGACCACGGTGTCGACCCCGCGGGGTGCCATCCCCTGCACGACCGGCCGCAGCTCCTCCGGCGTCCCGAAGAGCTCGGTCAACTCGGCGTACGCCCGCCGCAGTTGTTCCTCGTCCGCGAGATCCAGGCGTACGCCGCCCAGGTCGGCGCGGTGGCGCAGGTGCGGGGCGGTGGCCTTGAGGGCGACCGGGTAGCCGAGGGTGCGGGCGGCGGCGACGGCGTCCTCGGGGCCGGGTGCGGGCAGCGCGCGGTGGACGTGCACGCCGTACTTCCCGAGCAGCTCGCAGGTCTCCTCGGTACCGAGGGTGAGCCCCTGCCCCCGCGCGAGCAGCCCTTCGATCAGCTCGGCGGCCCCCTTCTCGTCGATGTCCTCGTACTCGGGGACCTTGCCGGGCTCGGCCGCCTCGCGCCGCCACTGGGCGTACTTCACGGCTTCACCGAGGGCGCGGACGGCTCGTTCGGCGGCGGGGTAGGCGGGGATGAGGCGGGAGCAGTTCTCGGGGGCGGGCGCGTCGTCCGCCGCCTTGACGGCCAGTCGGTCCAGTGCACGGAACGGGTGGTCGCGGCCGACCGTGCCGGGCGCCGGTGAACTCGCCTGGGGTGCGGTGCTCGCCGCGGCCGACAGCGCTTCCGCGAGCCCGCCCAGTTCCACGTGCACCACCAGGACCGGCTTCCCGGGGACTCGCTCGGCCGCCGATCGCAGCGCCTCCGCCAGTGCCGCGTCCGCGTCGTCGGCCGCCTCCTCCCCCACCGCCGGTATCGCCGTGACGACCACCGCGTCGCACGCGTCGTCCGCGAGCGCCCGGGACAGCGCCCCGTGGAAGTCCTCGGGCGAGGCGCCGGTCGTCAGATCCAGCGGAGGCAGCGGCCTGAGCCCCTCGGCGAGGCAGGCGTCGTACGTCAGCAGCCCCAGTGACTCGGAGTTCCCGAGGATCGCCACCCGGGGCCCGGCCGGCAGCGGCTGGCGCGCGAGCAGCAGCCCCGCGTCGACCAGTTCGGTGATCGTGTCGACCCGGATCACCCCGGCCTGCCGCAGCAGCGCGGACACCGTGGCGTGCGGCAACCGCGTCGCCCGTACGGCGTGCCCCTGCGGCGCCGCTCCCCCATGCCGCGCCCCCTGCACCACGACCAGCGGCTTCGCGGCCGCCGTACGCCGGGCGAGCCGGGTGAACTTGCGCGGGTTGCCGATGGATTCCAGGTACATGAGGACGACGTCGGTGTCGGGATCGTCGTACCAGTACTGAAGGACGTCGTTGCCGGACACGTCCGCCCGGTTGCCGGACGACACGAACGTCGACACACCCGTGACCCCCGTGACCCCGCCGCCGCGCCGGTGCAGCCGGGAGAGCAGGGCGATGCCGATCGCGCCGGACTGGGCGAACAGGCCGATCCGGCCGGGCCGGGGGGTCTGTGGCGCGAGCGAGGCGTTCAGCCGGACCTGCGGGGAGGTGTTGATGATCCCGAACGCGTTCGGCCCGATGATCCGCATGCCGTACGCGCGCGCGTGCCGGACGAGTTCGCGCTGGCGCTCGCGCCCCTCGGGCCCGCTCTCGGCATACCCGGCGGTGAGCACCACCAGCCCCTGCACGCCGTGCAGTCCGCACTCCTCGACGACGTGGGGGACGTGTTCCACGGGCACGGCGACGACCGCGAGGTCGACGGGCCCGTCGATGTCCCGCACCGACCGGTACGCGGGCACCCCGCCGAGTTCCTTCTGCTCCTCGGGGAGGGCCCTGTTCACGGCGTGCAGCCGACCGGTGAATCCGGCGCCCCTGATGTTGTCGAGCACGCTGCGGCCCACACCGCCGGGCGCCCGCCCGGCCCCGATCACGGCGACGGCCCCGGGCATGAGCAGCCGCTGCACGGACCGCGCCTCGGCGCGCTGTTCGCGCGCGTACTGCACGGCGAGCGAGCGGTCCGTCGGCTCCAGGTCGAACTCCAGGCGTACGACGCCGTCCTCGAAGCTGCGCTTCTGGGTGTACCCGGCGTCCCTGAAGACCTTGATCATCTTGTTGTTGGCGGGCAGCACCTCCGCGGCGAACCGCCGGATGCCCCGCTCGCGCGCGACGGCGCCGATGTGTTCGAGGAGGGCGGAGGCGACGCCGCGTCCCTGGTGGGCGTCCTGCACGAGGAAGGCGACCTCTGCCTCGTCGGCCGGGGCGGAGGCGGGCATGCCGTCGGACCCGATGCGGTCGTAGCGTACGGTGGCGATGAACTCGCCGCCGATGGTGGCCGCGAGTCCCACCCGGTCCACAAAGTCGTGGTGCGTGAAGCGGTGGACGTCCTTGGCGGACAGACGAGGGTAGGGCGCGAAGAAGCGGTAGTACTTCGACTCGTCCGACACCTGCTCGTAGAAGCTGACGAGGCGATCGGCGTCATCAACGGTGATGGGCCGGACGCGCGCGGTACCCCCGTCGCGCAGCACCACGTCGGCCTCCCAGTGGGCGGGATACTCGTGCCGGTCCGACGAGGTCTGCATGGGCCCCAGAGTACGGCTCGCGTACGACAACGGCGCGAGGCAGTCTGTGGAGGACGAGAAGCCGGACCGAGGCCGCGGTCCGACGACGCCGCGGGGCGGGACGAAGGACCGCTCCGGGCATGCTTCACGATATGGGAAACTGGTCTAGACAACCTGATACACCGAAGGGCAGCATCACATGGCTGAGCGCCGCGTCAACGTCGGCTGGGCCGAGGGTCTCCACGCCCGCCCCGCTTCCATCTTCGTCCGGGCCGCCACGGCCGCAGGCATCCCGGTGACGATCTCCAAGGCCGACGGCAACCCCGTCAACGCGGCCTCCATGCTGGCCGTCCTCGGTCTGGGCGCCCAGGGCGGCGAGGAGATCATCCTCGCCTCCGACGCCGAGGGCGCCGACGTGGCCCTCGACCGTCTGGCGAAGCTGGTCTCCGAAGGTCTCGAAGAACTCCCCGAGACCGTCTGAGCAAGCAATTCACGTTTGCCACGAAGGGCTCGTCCGAATTATCGGGCGAGCCCTTCGCATTTCCCGCGCACGGGCAGCGGAAATAATCCCCCGCGAATTATCCCCTCTTTGTATACGGTGCCCGTGTTAATGCCGCAGGCCCGTCATGTTTACGGGAGGTTGCGAGTTCCTCACACGGTCCGGCCGCTCCCCGCCGCCGGTGAATCGCAGCCGGTGCGCCGCCGTCGCGCGCTCCGTGTGCAGCGCCGTGAGCGCCCGCGCGCGTTCGCTGTCGCCACGCGCCACCGCGTCCACGATCGCGCCGTGCTCCGCCCACGACTCCACCGGGTTGGCCGGCGCCTCCACCGTGTACATCCAGGCGATCTTGTGGCGCAGCTGGGTCAGCATCGAGGTCATCGCGGCACTGCCGGAGGCCTGCGCGAGCGTCTCGTGGAACCAGGCCCCCAGGGAGCGCAGGTCTTCGCTGTTGCCCCGCCTGGCCCGCTCCTGGCCCAGCCGGACCAGGCCGCGCAGCACCTTGAGGTGGGCCTCGGTGCGCCGCTGGGCGGCCCGGGAAGCACCGAGCGGCTCCAGGAGCATGCGCATCTCCAGCAGGTCGGCACCCTCCTGCTCGGTGGGTTCCGCGACGCACGCGCCCGCGTGCCGCCGGGTCACCACGAAGCCCTCCGCCTCCAGCGTGCGCAGGGCCTCGCGGACGGGGACACGCGAGACGCCGTAGCGGCGCGCGAGCAGTTCCTCGGTGAGCCGGCTGCCGCGCTCGTAGACACCCGCGACGATGTCGTCCCGGATCGCCGTGCATACCGAGTGCGCCGGAATACGCATGACCGACCTCCGCTTTAATCCCCGTGAAACGTCGACGATTGACGTGTGTTCAGTGACTCTATTGCAATCAGCGAGAATTTCCGATGGCGGACCAGAATCCATGGATATTTTTTGGACAGACGGCCGTCTGAAACGCCGAAAGCCCCGGCTCGGGGAGCCGGGGCTTCGGGACGGGAGCCGTCTGTCGTCAGACGTTGCCGGAACGCGCGCGTGGGACGTTCGCGGGCGCGAGCGTCAGACGTTCACGCCGTGCGAGCGGAGGTAGGCGACGGGGTTGATGTCCGAGCCGTACTCCGCGGTCGTGCGGGCCTCGAAGTGCAGGTGCGCCCCGGTGACGTTGCCGGTGGCGCCGGAGAGGCCTATCTGCTGCCCCGGGGTGACCGTCTGGCCGACGGAGACGCCGATGGACGACAGGTGGCCGTACTGGGTGTACGTGCCGTCGTTCATCTTGATCACGATGTTGTTGCCGTACGACCCGCCCCAGCCGGCCTCGACGACCGTGCCGGAGCCGACCGCCTGGACAGAAGTGCCGCTCGCGGCGTGGAAGTCGACGCCGGTGTGGCTGCCGGAGGACCAGACGGCGCCGCCGGTCTTGTAGCCGGTCGAGATGTACGAGCCGGAGATCGGGGCGACGTAGGAGTTGAGGCGCTTGCGCTCGGCCTCGCGGGCGGCGCGCTCCTTGATCTCGCGCGCCTCCTTGGCCTCGGCGGCCGCCTTCTTGCGCGCGGCCTCCTCAGCGGCCTTCCTCTGGGCCTCGGCCTCCTCGGCGGCCTGCTTCTGGGCGGCGGCCTGGGCGTCGATCTGGTCGGCGATCGAGTCGCCGGTGGAGATGACAGGGATGAAACCGGTCTGCTCGACGGCGGATTCGGCGGCAAGCGCCGGGGCGGCCAGGGTGCCGACGACACCGGTGGTGGTGAGGGCCGCGACACCCGCCGCACGGGCGGTGGTGCGCTTCATCCGGCTGGGACGACGATGCTTCCCGGTGGCGCAGGTGAACGCCATGTAGTGGCTGATCCTTTCCTTCCTTCTCGCCTACCGGGTTAGCTGACGGGTTCGGAGCAGGAAGGTCTCCTACGGGCCCCCTCGCGATGCGCGCGGGCGTCCGATTCACCCCAGGGACTTGTGGTGTGGGTCCCCGGCTCCCCTGGCTCGCGCCATGTGGGGACTCGGCGATGGCTGCCCGGTGCCGCGGGTGCGGCGCGGTGCCTGACGGACAGCCCGCATGACGCTAAACGCGCCAAGTTTCAAACCCCAAACGAATCACGGCGTTTGTAGCGCATGCCACAGGGCAGACAGGCAACCTCTCCCTCAATTCGGACATAGGGGGGCCCTGGTGACTCTTGGGTCACCAGGGCCCCTGGACGCGCGTTGGCCCGCTTCGCCACGCGCGCGTGCGCCTACTCCGCCGAAACGACGGTGACTTCGCCGATCCCGAGAGCCTCCACGGGCTCCTTGATCTGCGCCGCGTCCCCGACGAGGACGGTCACCAGACGGTCGACCGGGAAGGCGCTCACGACCGCCGCGGTGGCCTCGACGGTGCCCGTCGCCGCGAGCTGCTGGTAGAGCGTCGCCTGGAAGTCGTCCGGCAGGTGCTGCTCGACCTGGTCGGCCAGCGTGCTCGCCACGGCCGCCGCCGTCTCGTACTTCAGCGGCGCCACTCCGACGAGGTTCTGCACGGCGACGTCACGCTCGGCGTCGGTGAGCCCTCCGGAGGCGAGGGTGCGCAGCACCGTCCACAGGTCGTCGAGGGCGGGGCCGGTGTTCGGGGTGTCGATGGAGCCGCTGATCGCGAGCATCGCGGCACCTGTTCCGTCCGGGGCTGAGCGCATGACCTGACCGAACGCCCGCACACCGTAGGTGTAGCCCTTCTCCTCGCGCAGGACGCGGTCCAAGCGGGAGGTGAGGGTGCCGCCCAGGCAGTAGGTGCCGAGCACCTGGGCAGGCCACACGCGGTCGTGCCGGTCGGGGCCGATACGGCCGATCAGCAGCTGTGTCTGGACGGCGCCGGGGCGGTCCACGATGACGACCCGGCCGGTGTCGTCGGCGGTCACCGGCGGCACGGGACGGGGCTCGGCCGAGGAGCCGGTCCAGGAGCCGAGCGTGTCACCGAGCAGCGCGTCGAGGTCGATGCCGGTGAGGTCGCCGACGACCACGGCGGTGGCGGTGGCGGGGCGGACGTGCTTCTCGTAGAAGCCGCGCACAGCCGCGGAGTCGATGTTCTCGACCGTCTCCTCGGTGCCCTGGCGCGGGCGCGACATGCGCGAGGTCGCCGGGAACAGCTCCTTGGAGAGCTCCTTGGCGGCACGCCGGGACGGGTTGGCCAGCTCGTGCGGGATCTCGTCCAGGCGGTTGCGGACCAGTCGCTCGACCTCGCTGTCGGCGAACGCGGGCGCCCTGAGCGCGTCGGCGAGCAGGCCGAGCGCCTTGGCCAGGCGGGAGGCGGGGACCTCGAGGGAGAGCCGTACGCCGGGGTGGTCGGCGTGCGAGTCGAGGGTGGCGCCGCAGCGCTCCAGCTCGGCGGCGAAGTCCTCGGCGGAGTGCTTGTCGGTGCCCTCGGAGAAGGCCCGCGCCATGATCGTGGCGACGCCGTCCAGACCGGCCGGTTCGGCCTCCAGGGGCGCGTCCAGGAGCACCTCCACGGCGACGACCTGCTGGCCGGGGCGGTGGCAGCGCAGCACCGTCAGGCCGTTGTCGAGCGTGCCGCGCTCGGGTGCCGGGAAGGCCCAGGGCCTGGCCTCGCCGGCCTGGGGCTGGGAGTGGAATTCCATCGTGGCGAGCTCGGTCACCGGGCCGCCTCCTCGTTCTTGTCGCCGGCTTCGACCGTGGCCTCGGCCTCGGGGTCTTCGGGGGGATCCGCGTCCTCGGCAGTCTCGCCGGAGATCGGCTCGTAGACGAGCACCGCGCGGTTGTCGGGGCGCAGGCGGGCCTTGGCGATCTGCTGGACCTCCTCGGCCGTCACGTCGAGGACGCGCTGTACGGCGGTCAGGGCGAGCTGCGGGTCGCCGAACAGGACGGCGTACCGGCACAGTTCGTCGGCACGGCCCGCGACCGTGCCGAGCCGGTCCAGCCACTCGCGCTCCAACTGGGCCTGGGCGCGCTCCATCTCCTCGGCCGTGGGGCCCTCCTCGGCGAACCGGGCGAGCTCCTCGTCGATGGCGGCCTCGATGACCGGCACCTCGACGTCACCGGAGGTCTTCACGTCCAGCCAGCCCAGGGAGGGCGCCCCGGCCAGCCGCAGCAGACCGAAGCCGGCCGCCACCGCCGTACGGTCGCGCCGTACGAGCCGGTTGTAGAGCCGGGACGACTCGCCGCCGCCGAGGACGGTGAGCGCCAGGTCGACCGCGTCGCACGCGCGCGTGCCGTCCTCCGGGAGCCGGTAGGCGGCCATCAACGCGCGCGCGGGGACCTCTTCCTCGACGATCTCGCGCAGCTGCTCGCCGATCACGTCGGGCAGCGAGCCGTCGCGGGGCGCGGGCTTGCCGTCGTGCGACGCGATGGACCCGAAGTACTTCTCGATCCAGGCGAGCGTCTGCTCCGGGTCGATGTCGCCGACGACCGACAGGACGGCGTTGCCCGGCGCGTAGTACGTGCGGAAGAACGCGCGCGCGTCCTCCAGGGTGGCCGCGTCCAGGTCGGCCATCGAGCCGATCGGGGTGTGGTGGTAGGGGTGGCCCTCCGGGTAGGCGAGGGCGGTGAGCTTCTCGAAGGCCGTGCCGTACGGCACGTTGTCGTAGCGCTGCCGGCGCTCGTTCTTGACGACGTCCCGCTGGTTCTCCATCGACTCGTCGTCGAGGGCGGCCAGCAGCGAGCCCATGCGGTCGGCCTCCAGCCAGAGGGCGAGCTCCAGCTGGTGGGTGGGCATGGTCTCGAAGTAGTTGGTGCGCTCGAAGCTGGTGGTTCCGTTGAGCGAGCCGCCGGCGCCCTGAACCAGCTCGAAGTGGCCGTTGCCCTTGACCTGGCCGGATCCCTGGAACATAAGGTGCTCGAAAAGGTGAGCCAGGCCGGTACGACCCTTGACTTCGTGGCGCGAGCCGACGTCGTACCAGAGGCACACCGCCGCGACGGGGGTCAGATGGTCCTCGGAGAGCACCACGCGCAGGCCATTGGCCAGGCGGTGCTCGGTCGCTGTCAGTCCGCCGGAGCCTGCCTGGGCTGTGGCCGTGTGACCCATGGGCATGTACGTCCCTTCGATCGCGGTCGCGGTCGCTGAAAACCGCGGTTTTCCTGCCGGTCCTGCCACTGTATGCAGCGTGCGGGCGGTCGGCGAAGTTCCCGGACGACGTACGCCGTCAGCGAGATCGCGTAGCCTGCGGGCAACCGCGGTCAGGCGCCCGCCCGCATTCCGGACCGGGCAGCCGACAGAGGGCCCTGGCCCGCACTGTCAGTGCCGCGGTCCACAATGGTCCGCGTCAGATCCCGTTCACGCTTCAGCACGAGTGAGCCGAAGGGACGCGGCGGTGTCGAGAGGTCGAGCGCGCTGAGGCCCGAAGGGCTGAGCACGATCGGGCTCCCGAGACCGACCTGAGCGTCCCGTAGGCGAACTACCAGAAACAGGAGGAGCCGGCAGCGATGGCCCGCCGCAGCACGAAGACCCCGCCGCCCGACGACTCGTACGAGGAGAAGATCCTCGACATCGACGTCGTCGACGAGATGCAGGGCTCCTTCCTCGAGTACGCGTACTCGGTCATCTACTCCCGCGCCCTGCCGGACGCCCGCGACGGCCTCAAGCCGGTGCACCGCCGCATCGTCTACCAGATGAACGAGATGGGCCTGCGCCCCGATCGCGGCTATGTGAAGTGCGCCCGGGTCGTCGGCGAGGTCATGGGCAAGCTGCACCCGCACGGCGACGCGTCGATCTACGACGCCCTGGTGCGCATGGCGCAGCCCTTCTCCATGCGCGTCCCGCTGGTCGACGGCCACGGCAACTTCGGCTCGCTGGGCAACGACGACCCGCCGGCCGCCATGCGGTACACCGAGTGCCGCCAGGCCGAGGCGACGAGCCTGATGACCGAGTCGATCGACGAGGACACGGTCGACTTCAACCCCAACTACGACGGCCAGGAGCAGGAGCCGGTGGCGCTGCCGGCCGCCTTCCCGAACCTCCTGGTCAACGGGGCCTCGGGCATCGCGGTCGGCATGGCCACGAACATGCCGCCGCACAACCTGGCCGAGGTCATCGCGGCCGCCCGCCACCTGATCCGCTACCCGAACGCGGACCTCGAGGCCCTGATGCGGCACGTCCCGGGCCCCGACCTGCCCACCGGCGGCCGGATCGTCGGCCTCTCCGGCATCCGGGACGCGTACGAGACGGGCCGCGGCACCTTCAAGATCCGCGCGACGGTGGCCGTGGACAACGTGACGGCGCGCCGCAAGGGCCTGATCGTCACCGAGCTGCCCTTCACGGTCGGCCCCGAGAAGGTCATCGCCAAGATCAAGGACCTGGTCGGCTCGAAGAAGCTGCAGGGCATCGCGGACGTCAAGGACCTCACCGACCGGGCGCACGGCCTGCGCCTGGTCATCGAGATCAAGAACGGCTTCGTGCCGGAGGCGGTCCTGGAGCAGCTCTACAAGCTGACGCCCATGGAGGAGTCCTTCGGCGTCAACAACGTGGCGCTGGTGGACGGCCAGCCCCTCACCCTCGGCCTCAAGGAGCTCCTGGAGGTCTACCTCGACCACCGCTTCGAGGTCGTGCGCCGCCGCAGCGAGTTCCGCCGCACCAAGAAGCGCGACCGTCTGCACCTGGTCGAGGGCCTGCTCACCGCGCTGATCGACATCGACGAGGTGATCCGCCTCATCCGCTCCAGCGACAACTCCGCACAGGCGAAGCAGCGCCTGATGGAGCGCTTCTCGCTGAGCGAGATCCAGACGCAATACATTCTGGACACGCCGCTGCGCCGCCTCACCCGCTTCGACCGCATCGAGCTGGAGTCGGAGAAGGAGCGGCTGAACGCGGAGATCGCTGAGCTGACCCGGATCCTCGACTCGGACTCCGAGCTGCGCAAGCTGGTCTCCGCCGAACTGGCCGCGGTGTCGAAGAAGTTCGGCACCGAGCGGCGTACGGTCCTGCTGGAGTCGGCGGGCGCCCCGGCGACCGCCGTGCCGCTCCAGGTGGCCGACGACCCCTGCCGTGTGCTCCTGTCCTCCACAGGCCTGCTGGCCCGCACGGCGAACGGCGATCCGTTCCCGGAGGACGCCGACGCCCGGCGCACCAAGCACGACGTGATCGTCTCGGCGGTGCCGGCCACCGCGCGCGGCGAGGTGGGCGTGGTCACGTCCTCCGGGCGCCTGCTGCGGGTGAACGTCGTCGACCTGCCCCAGCTCCCGGACACCGCGTCCGCGCCGAACCTCTCGGGCGGCGCCCCGGTCGCGGAGTTCGTCCCCCTGGAGGGAGACGAGACGGTGATCTGTCTGACCACGCTCGACGAGTCCTCACCCGGTCTGGCGATCGGCACCGCGCAGGGCGTCGTCAAGCGCGTGGTGCCCGACTATCCGACCAACAAGGGCGAGCTGGAGGTCATCACCCTCAAGGAGGGCGACCGGATCGTCGGCGCGGTGGAGCTGCGCACCGGCGAGGAGGACCTGGTCTTCATCACGGACGACGCGCAACTGCTGCGCTATCAGGCCGCCCAGGTCCGCCCCCAGGGCCGCCCGGCCGGCGGCATGACGGGCATCAAGCTCACCGAGGGCGCGAAGGTGATCTCCTTCACGGCCGTCGACCCCGCCGCGGACGCCGTGGTGTTCACGGTCGCGGGCTCGCGCGGCACCCTGGACGACTCCGTCCAGACGACGGCCAAGCTGACCCCGTTCGACCAGTACCCGCGCAAGGGCCGGGCCACCGGCGGCGTCCGCTGCCAGCGCTTCCTCAAGGGCGAGGACTGCCTGTCCGTGGCCTGGGCGGGACCCGTCCCGGCGAAGGCGGCACAGAAGAACGGCACCCCGGCCGACCTCCCGGAGATGGACCCGCGCCGCGACGGCTCGGGTGTGTCGCTGCCGAAGACGGTGTCGGTGGTGGCAGGACCGGTCTAAGGCTCCTCCGGGGCGTCTTCCTCCGGCTCCTGTACGTAGCGCAGAACGCCCCACATGCCGTGCTCGTCGGCGTGTGGGGCGTCGCTCTTGCACGCCTGAAGCTCCTTGCCGAGGGCGGACGCGTCGATGCCGGAGCCGATCAGCACCAGCTGGGTGAGGCGGGCCTCGGCGGGCGTCCAGGGCTCTGGATAGAAACGCAGGAACCGCCCGACGGCATGCACGGCGTAACGGTTCCCGGAGTCGTTCGGCCCGAAGTCGACATATCCCTTGATCCGGTACAGCCCCTCGGGCCTGCTGTCGAGGAACTGCATCAACCGGCGCGGGTCGAGCGGCAGTTCGGAGACGAAGGCCACACTGTCGTAGCCGCTGTGCAGGTGCTGGTCGTAGCTGTCCCCGCCCGCATGATCGTGCAGGTCGTCGAAGGACAACTGCCCGATACGTTCCTCGCCGGGCCGGCAGTCGAAGAGGAACTCGGGGTCGACGCGGCCGTAGCGGGCAGGCACGACGGCGGCCTGGTCGACGAGGGACCGGACCAGATCGAGGACCCGCTCACCGTCGGCGGCCCGGTCGAGCTTGTTGACGACGACGAGGTCGGCGAGGCCGAGGTGCCGGTCGATCTCGGGATGCCGTGCGCGGGTGGCGTCGAACTCGGCGGCGTCGACGACCTCGACCAGCCCCCCGTACACGATCCCCGGATGCTCACTGGCGAGGACCATGCGCACGAGCTCCTGGGGTTCGGCGAGCCCGCTGGCCTCGATCACGATGACGTCGATGCCGAGGGACGGCCGGGCGAGCCGCTCCAGGTACTCATCCAGCTCACTGGCGTCCACGGCACAGCACAGACACCCGTTCCCGAGGGAGACCGTGGAGTCGCCGAGGGCCCCCGCGACGGCCATCGCGTCGATCTCGATGGCCCCGAAGTCGTTGACGACGGCGCCGATACGGCTGCCTCCGCTGCGGTGGAGGAGATGGTTGAGCAGCGTGGTCTTGCCGGAGCCGAGGAATCCGGCGAGCACGACGACCGGGATCTGGTGCGAGCTCCGACTCAACGCGCTACCTCTCTCACGCCACCGCGTACGCCGGTCCGACCCCCTGCGCACGTCCAAGGATTGAATGCCCACCCAGGATACGAGCCGTAAGAATCGCCGCTGAGTGAACGATTGTTAGCAGTCCTTGCGGGGCAGACGTTGGGGAAGGCGCCGGATTGTGCGACCCTCGCTTCCCTCCGTGCGCCTCCTCTCCGCCTCCCCGCCGATCAGAGCCGCTCGGCATTCTGGGAGACGGCAAGCGCCGCCCACCGCTCGCCGGTCCCCTCCGTCGACCCGCACCCCGACGACCGGCGGACGGCCGCCTGATTCGGGGGTTGACATGGCCACACGGAAGCACACCGCGGGGAGGCTGGGCCCTGCCGCGCTCACTCTCCTGGCTGCCACCGCCACCATGACGGTGGCAGCGCGTCAGTGGTGGTTGGAGAAGGCACGTCGGCACGAGAGGAGGCTGGAACTCGAGGAGTTGGCGATCCGGCGCAAAGCTCTGGCCCATCAGCAGCGCATGCACTGGGAGTTGCTGGCGAGGGCGATCGACGATCCCTCTCTCGCCGCGGTGATCGACTCCTACGACAAGAGCATCCCGGCGGAGCGGCGCCGTCAGTTCTTCTACGCCAACGCCTGGTACGCCTACCTCTACCACCTCTACCAGGCGGAACTCCTGGGTCGGGAGGAGCTGTACACGCGCCTGCGGGAGTTCTTCCAGAGTCCGGTCTTCCGTGAGTACTGGGACGCATCGAGGCACATGCGCGCCAGCCTGGACGAGTCATCCGTGGAAGCGCAGTTGGGGCACATGGTCGATGGCCTCGTCCGGGACTTCGACGAATCCGACACGGACGAGTGGTGGGTCGTCGGTGATCCGCCGACCGAGTGATTTTCTTGCGGTCCGGCCCCAGGGGACTCAGAAACACCAGTAACCTGCTCCCCACCACTATGCCCAGACCTTTTCGTAAGGACCGGTACCTTTGAAGATCGTGCGCCGCATCGGTGTGCCTCCCAGCGCCCGAGGCAGTAGTTCAGGAGCTACCTGCCCGGACCTGTTCGAACTCAGCGACGGCAACTTCGCCGTCATCGGCACCGAGGCAACCGAGGCACTGGAGCGTGAACTCCCCGCCGATGCAGCCCGCGCCGACTACGAGCGCATCGTCATCGTCAGCAGAGAGACCCTGATTCGCGCCAAGGCGGACATCCCCGACGTCTGACGCCGAGCGAGCCCTCTCTCACCCACACGCGTCCCGCGAAGCTTCCCCGGCCGCACAGAACCGCTGAGCGACCTGGGCATCGACCCGGCGAGCAGTTCGTCACCCCGTACCTGCTCGATCATCACCGATGAGGCCTGGCGCCAGAACGGCACCAGGCCACACGTATGTCAGGCCGCCCGAGGCACCGCCACCGGTGCCCCCGGCCCCACATACCGCGCCACCGGCCTGATGATCTTCGAGTCCGCCGCCTGTTCCAGGATGTTGGCGCTCCAGCCCACCACGCGCGCCGCCGCGAACGTCGGCGTGAACATCTCGCGTGGCAGCCCGCACAGTTCCATGACCACGCCCGCGTAGAACTCGACGTTGGCGTGGAGTTCCCGGCCCGGCTTCAGTTCGGCGAGGATCCGCTCGACGTGGCGCTCGACCTCGACGGCGAAGTCGACGCGCGGACCGCCGAACTGCCGGCAGACCTCGCGGAGCATCCGGGAACGGGGATCCTCCGTGCGGTAGATCGCATGACCGAAGCCCATGATGCGGTCACCGGCCAGGACCCGCTCGCGAATCCAGGAGTCGATGCGGTCGGGCGTCCCGATCGCATCCAGGGTGTCCAGCGCACGACTGGGCGCACCCCCGTGCAGGGGCCCTGACAGCGCCCCCACCGCTCCCACGAGACACGCCGCCACATCGGCACCGGTCGATGCGATGACCCGGGCCGTGAAGGTTGATGCGTTGAAGCCGTGATCAATGGTTGAAATCAAGTACTGCTCCACCGCCCGGGCCCGCGCCGGTTCCGGCTCCGAACCCGTCAGCATGTAGAGGTAGTTCGCCGCATACGACAGGTCCTCGCGCGGCTCCACCGGCTCCAGCCCCGCGCCGAGTCTGTGCAGCGCGGTGAGCAGCGTCGGTACGGCCGCCGCCGCGACGACGGTGTCCTGGCGACGCCGGTCCGGGTCCAGGTCGTACACCGGGCGGAAGCCCTTCGCCGAGCCGAGCAGCGACAGCGCGGTCCGCATCCCGGCGAGCGGACCGGAGCCCGCGCCGGCCGCGGCGATGGCGGGCAGCGCGGCCAGCACCTCGTCGGGCAGCCGCCGCAGCGCGGCGGTCTCGGCGGCGAAGGCGGCGCCGCGTTCCGCGTCCGGCAGCGCGCCGTGGATCAGCAGATGCCAGACGTCCTCGAAGCTGCGAGTCTGCGCGAGTTCGACGGCCGAGTACTGGCGGTAGTGGTAAAAGCCCTCGCGCCCCCGTACGTCACCGATCTCGGTGTCGGTGACGACGACGCCCGCGAGTCCCCGCGGTACGTCGACCAGAGCGGCCGCTGACCTGTTGACGGACATGATTCCTCCCTCGACTTGATTTGACTGTCCATGCTTGACTGATTTCCTGTCAATATTGATTGAATCAATACAAGCGGATCAATATCCGATCAATGAACCGAGCTGCGGATACGGTGACGTCCTATGCGCGATCAAGAACCCCTCCCCGTCCCCGCCGGACAGCGGCTGAGCACCAAGGAGGCCGCCGAGCTGCTCGGCGTGAAGCCCGAGACCGTGTACGCCTACGTGAGCCGCGGCCAGCTCTCCAGCCGGCGCGTGCCCGGCGGCCGGGGCAGCACCTTCGACGCCAAGGAGGTGGAGGCGCTCGCCCGGCGCAACAGGCGGGACGGCGGCGGAAGTTCCGGCTCCGGAGGCGAACTGTCCGTACGGACACGCATCACGTTGATCGAGGCGGACCGGTACTACTTCCGGGGCGTCGACGCCATCGAACTGGCCGCACGGCACTCCTACGAAGAGGTCGCCGAGTGGCTGTGGACGGGGCACCCCCGGCCCGGCGCCACCTTCACTGCGCCCGAGGCCGCCGTCGCCGTCGCCCGCCGCGCCGTGGACGCGCTGCCCGAGCACGCCGCTCCCACCGACCGGTTGCGGGTCGCGGCGATCGCCGCCTCGGCCGCGGATCCGCTGCGCTTCGACCTCTCCGAGGAGGCCGTGCTCGGCACCGCGCGCGTGCTCATCCCCACGCTGGTCGCCGCCCTGCCGCCGGTCCTGCACGACCGGGGCGACGGCGGCCCCCTCGCCCACCGGCTGTGGACGCGGCTCAGCGGCCGGCCCGCCGACGAGGCCTCGCTGCGCGCCCTGGACACCGCGCTCGCCCTCCTCGTCGACCACGACCTCGCCGCGTCGACCCTCGCCGTCCGTGTCGCCGCGTCGGCCCGTGCGCACGCCTACGCGGCCGTCTCCGCCGGGCTCGGCGTGATCGAGGGGCCCCTGCACGGCGCGGCCGGCGGGCTGGCCCACAAGCTGCTGCTCGACGTGCTCGACCAGGGCAGCGCGGTCCCCGTGATCGCGGACGAACTGCGGGCCGGCCGCCGGATTCCGGGGCTGGGCCATCGCCTCTACCCGGGCGAGGACCCACGCGCGCGTGCCCTGTTCGGCCTGCTGGAGCAGATCCCCGGGGCCGAGCCCGCCCTCGCCGCCGCCCACGACATCGTGGCCACCACCGCCCGCCACACCCCCCTGCACGCCAATGTCGACCTGGCCCTGGCCGTCCTCACCGCCTCCTCCGGCATGCCCGCCACGGCGGCCGAGACGATCTTCGCGGTGGCCCGAACGGCGGGCTGGATCGCCCACGCCCTGGAGGAGTACGGGGAGCGCCCCCTGCGGATGCGCCCCAGCGGCCACTACGTCGGCCCCAGGCCACCGCAGCCCCTCCCGGAGTAGGCAACACCCGGTCCGGAAGTCACCCTGCCTCAAGTCAGGTTAGGCTCACCTCTGTGAGTACGTGCTCAACCGTCTCCCAGGAGCTCGACGAGCCCATTTCCGGGACCGCGGCCACAGCGAGGACCTGGCTGCTGCTGGAGCAGCCCGGCCCCTGGGGTGCCAAGGCGCTCACTTCGAGCCACCTGGACCCCGCACTGGGACGTGCCCTGGAAGCGGCCGCGAAGGGCACGGACGTACGCGTCGCGCTGATCCGCCGCCCCGGGCGGCACGCCGACAGCGGCACGCCGACCACGCGTCACGTGTACGCCGCGCACACCCTGCCCGGCAACGCGTGGCTGCGCTCCGCCACCACCCGCGACCCGCGGGAACTGCTCGACCTCGACTTCGCCGCGCTCGGCACGGGCGACCACAGCAGTTTCGACACGGCGCTCGACGGGCGGCCGCACACCGGCGAGCCGCTCGCCCTCGTCTGCACCAACGGCAAGCGCGACCGCTGCTGCGCGCTCCTCGGCCGCCCGCTGGCCGCCGAGCTGGCCGCGTCCGGCGTCGGGGGCACCTGGGAAGTCACCCATCTGGGTGGTCATCGCTTCTCGCCGACACTGCTCGTCCTGCCGTACGGATACGCCTACGGCCGGGCCGAGGCCCATGCCGTCAAGGAGATCCTGCACAGCGTCCAGGAGGGGCGGATCGTCGTGGAGGGGTGCCGCGGGAACTCGGCCTGGGAGCGGCCCGGCCAGGCGGCCGAACTGGCCGTGCGCTCGGCGATGGGCGAGTACGCGGCGGACGCGCTCACCGTCGTCCGCACGGAAGGCGCGGCGCCACGCTGGGAGGTGACCGTCGCCCACGCCGACGGACGCCGCTGGCGTGTCGTGGTGGCCCAGAGCGCGTCCCTGCCGGCCCGCGCGGAGAGCTGCGGAGCGTCGGTGCTCGGCTCGCCCGCGCGCATGGACGTGGTGGCGGTGCGCGAGCTGACGGCGGCGACGGCGCTCGCGAGCTGAGGGCACACGCGCGGCTTCACCGAGCCCCGTCGCACCACACGCGGCATCCAGGCGTCTCACATATTGATCAAGTAATCCACGCCACACCCCCTGCGGCAGCCGAGACCCACCCACGTACCGTCATGGGTATGAGCCGCACTTCCCCCGCCCGACGCCTGCGCCTCGGCCTGCCGCGGCGCGTGTTCTCGCAGGTGCTGCTGATGCAGCTGGCGATCGCCGCGGGCGTCGCGGTGCTCGCGACCGGGCTCTTCCTCGCTCCGCTCAGCGACCAGCTGGACGACCAGGCGATGCGCCGTGCGCTCGCGATCGCGCAGACCACCGCCGCCGAGCCGCGGATCGCCGAAGAGGTCAAGAACACGCCTCCGACAGCCGACGGGCCCGTCCAGAGGGCGGCGGAGCGGATCCGCGAGACCACCAGGGCCGAGTACGTCGTGGTGATGGACTGGCGGGGCGTGCGCTGGTCGCACCCCACCCCCGACCAGGTCGGCAGGACCGTCTCGACCGACCCCGGCCAGGCTCTCGCCGGCAAGGAGGTCATGGAGATCGACAGTGGCACCCTGGGCCGCTCCGCCCGCGGCAAGGTGCCGCTGCGCGACAGCGACGGCGACATCGTCGGCGCCGTCTCGGTCGGCATCGCGTACGACAGCGTGCGCGCGCGGCTGATCCACGCGATCCCGGGGCTGTTCGCGTACGCCGGCGGCGCCCTGGCCGTCGGTGCGCTGGCCGCCTGGCTCATCTCCCGCCGGGTCCATCGGCAGACCCGGGACCTGGCTTTCTCGGACATCTCGGGCCTGCTCGCGGAGCGCGAGGCCATGCTGCACGGCATCCGGGAGGGCGTCGTCGCCCTGGACCGCACCGGCCGCGTGCGCCTGCTCAACGACGAGGCGCAGCGCCTGCTGGGCATCGGCGACGAGGCCGTCGGCCGCTCCCCGGACGAGGCGCTCGGCGAGGGCCGTACGGCCGACGTGCTCGCCGGCCGGGTGACGGGCACCGACCTGCTCACCGTGCGTGGCCAGCGGGTGCTGGTCGCCAACCGCATGCCCACCGACGACGGCGGTGCCGTCGTCACCCTGCGCGACCGCACCGAACTGGAGCAGCTGGGCCGGGAGCTCGACTCCACGCAGGGGCTGATCGACGCACTGCGCGCCCAGGACCACGAGCACGCCAACCGCATGCACACACTCCTCGGACTGCTCGAACTGGAGATGTACGACGACGCCGTGGACTTCGTCGGCGAGGTCGTCGGCGACCACCGTGCCACCGCCGAACAGGTCACCGAGAAGATCCAGGACCCCCTGCTCGCCGCTCTGCTGGTCGGCAAGGCGACCGTCGCGGCCGAGCGCGGGGTCGCCCTGTGGGTCTCGGACCGGACCCGGCTGCCGGACCGGCTGGTCGACCCCGGTGGGCTGGTCACCATCCTCGGCAACCTGGTCGACAACGCGCTGGACGCCGTCGCGGGCACGCCGCACGCGCGCGTGGAGGTCGAGTTGCGCGCGGAGGGGCGTACCGCCGTCCTCAGGGTGCGCGACACGGGGCCCGGAGTCCCGGTGGAGCACCGCGAGTTGGTCTTCACCGAGGGTTGGTCCACGAAGAAGCCGCCGGCCCACCGGAACCGCGGCATCGGGCTCTCCCTTGTGCGCAGGCTCGCCGAACGCCAGGGTGGCAGCGCCAGGGTCGGCGAGGCGGGCGGCGGGGGCGCGGAGTTCACGGTCGTCCTGCCCGACGCCCTGGCCGAGCCGGAACCGGCCCTCACGGCGCCGCAGACCCAGCCGTCCGCCACCGAGGAGGAGTCGCGATGATCGAGGTCCTGGTCGTGGACGACGACCTCCGGGTCGCGCGGGTCAACGCCGCCTACGTCGAGAAGGTCCCGGGCTTCCGTGTGGCCGGCGAGGCGCACAGCGCGGCCGAGGCGCTGAGCCAGTTGGAGGCGCTGCCCCAGGTGGACCTGATCCTCCTGGACCACTACCTGCCCGACGCGACGGGCCTCACGGTCGTCCAGGAAATGCGCCGACGTGGCCACCAGACCGACGTGATCATGGTGACGGCGGCGCGGGACGTCTCCACCGTGCAGGCCGCGATGCGACAGGGCGCGCTGCAGTACCTGGTCAAGCCGTTCGCCTTCGCGGGCCTGCGCGCCAAGCTGGAGGCATACGCGCAGCTGCGCCGCACCCTCGAAGGCGGCGGCGAGGCCGAACAGGCCGAGGTCGACCGCATCTTCGGGGCCCTGTCCACACCGTCGGAGCCCGCACTCCCCAAGGGCCACTCCCCCACCACCGCGGAACTCGTACGACGCTCCCTCATGAACGCCGAAGGCCCCCTGTCGGCCCAGGAGATCGCCGAACGCACCGGAGTGAGCCGCCAGACCGCCCAGCGCTATCTGAAGCTCCTGGAGCGCACGGGGCGGGCCAGACTCACCCTCAAGTACGGCGACGCGGGCCGCCCGGAGCACCGCTATGTGTGGGCGACCCACGGCTGAGGGCCGGCCGGTGGGTGCCATCGCTGCATCCGGGTGAGCCCCTGCCGTACGACGGTGACAGCGCCGCCCCTTACACGGCCCCCGCTCCGGTCAGCGAGCGCACCTCAGTCTCCGCGTGTTTGGCCTCGTCGGGCAGTTCCCCCGAGGTGACCGTGCCGAGCCAGCCCGCGACGAAGCCCAGCGGGATTGAGACGAGGCCGGGGTTCTGCAGCGGGAAGAACTGGAAGTCGACGCCCGGGAACAGTGACTCGGGGCTGCCCGACACCACCGGCGACAGCACCACGAGCACGACGGCCGGGATCAGCCCGCCGTAGACGGCCCACACGGCGCCACGCGTGGTGAAGCCGCGCCAGAACAGCGAGTAGAGCAGCACCGGCAGATTGGCGGACGCGGCGACGGCGAACGCGAGTCCCACGAGGAACGCCACGTTCAGATCGCGTGCCAGCAGACCGAGGGCGATCGCGACCACCCCGATGCCGACGGCCGCGGCGCGGGCGACGGCCACTTCGCTGCGCGGCTTGGCATGGGAACGCCGCAGTGAGGCGTACAGGTCGTGGGCGACGGAGGCGGAGGAGGCGAGCGTGATCCCGGCGACCACAGCGAGGATCGTGGCGAAGGCGACGGCGGCCACGATCGCGAAGAGAACCGTTCCTCCCGTGGAGTCCGCGCCACCTCCCAGGTCGAGTGCCAGCAGCGGAACCGCCGTATTCCCGGCCGCGTTGGACCCCCGTACCGCCTCCGGCCCCACGATCGCTGCCGCGCCGAACCCGAGGACGATCGTCATCAGGTAGAAGCCGCCGATGAGCCCGATCGACCAGACGACCGAGCGCCGGGCGGCCCGCGCGGTGGGCACGGTGTAGAAGCGGGACAGGATGTGCGGCAGCCCGGCCGTGCCCAGCACAAGCGCGAGTCCCAGGCTGATGAAGTCGAAGCGGGCGGTCCAGTCTCCGCCGTACCTCAGGCCGGGTGCCAGGAAGCTTTCACCGTGACCACTGCGCTCCGCCGCCGTGCGCAGCAGTTGGTCGAAGTCGCCGTGGAACCGCACCAGGACGAGCACGGTCAGCGTGACGGTGCCGGCCAGCAGCAGGACCGCCTTCACGATCTGGATCCAGGTGGTGGCCCGCATCCCTCCCAACGACACATAGATCACCATGAGCGCGCCGACCCCGATGACCGTCCAGGTCCGCGCCGCCCCGCTGGTGCCTCCGAGCAGCAGCGCGACCAGACTGCCCGCTCCCACCATCTGCGCCACCAGATACAGAACGGACACGGTGACCGAGGAGGTTCCCGCCGCGATCCGCACGGGCCGCTCGCTCATCCGCGCCGCGACCACGTCGGCGAGCGTGAACCGCCCGCAGTTGCGCACGAGTTCGGCGACGAGGAACAGCACGACGAGCCAGGCCACGAGGAAGCCCACCGAGTACAGCAGCCCGTCGTAGCCGTAGAGGGCGATCAGTCCGGAGATGCCGAGGAAGGAGGCGGCCGACATGTAGTCACCCGCGATGGCAAAACCATTCTCCATCGGTGAGAAGAGCCGGCCGCCCGCGTAGAACTCCTCCGCCGAGCCGTGCCGGTGACGGCTCACCCATGTCGTGATCCCCAGCGTCACGGCGACGAACACACTGAACAGAAGCAACGCCAGCGTCTGATGGTCCCCCGTCACGACACACCGCCCCGGATGCCGCGTGTCAGTTCCTGGGTGTCCCACCGCAGTTCGAGCGCGGCCCGGTCCCGGCGCAGCCGCGCGTGCCGCACATAGGCCCAGGTGAACAGGAAGGTCGTGAGGAACTGCCCCAGTCCCGCCAACATCGCCACGTTCACAGCACCCGCCACGGGACGTGCCATCAGCCCGGGTGCCGTCGTGGCGGTCACGACATAGGCGAGGTACCAGACGAAGAACACGACGACCGCCGGCACCACGAATCGCCGGTACCGACTGCGCACCTCCTGAAAGGCCGCACTGCGCTGCACTTCCAGGTACACCTCGGCCGCCGCGACAGCTGTGGCCTCCTCCTCGCGCGGCGCCTGCGAAACTGCGGGCACGGGCGCGCCGACACCACCCGACTCGCCCCAGCCGGAGGCCAGTGCGTCGTACCAGGGATCGTCGTACCTCACCTGTCCGGGACCACCGGCGGGCACCGGAACATGACTCTCGTGGTTGTCGACCGAACTCTCGGCACCACCGCCGCCTCCGCGGGAGCGACCGTTGCTTGACTGCATGCCCAAGGATGGACAGAACGGGAAGATCCCCGACTCTTCTTCCCCGCGCTCTTCACCCCATCAGGTGACTCACCCCCTCGGTGGCCGTACAAGCCCATTCCCGTACGCGTAACGCACCGCCTGCGCACGGTCCTTGAGACCCGTCTTGGCGAAGAGGTTGTTGATGTGGGTCTTCACCGTCGCCGTGGAGACGTGCAACCGACGGGCGATCTCCTGATTGCTGAGACCCTCGGCGATCAGCACCACCACCTCGGTCTCCCGGACAGTGAGCCCGTCCGACGCCCCGACGGACACCACCGACGCCGGCTCGGGCTCCGACAGCCTCTCCAACAGCCGCCGTTGGATGCTCGGCGACAGCCCCGCGTCCCCGGACAGCACACTCCGCACGGCCCGCACGATCTCCTCACCCCCCGCATCCTTGGTCAGATAGCCACGCGCCCCCGCTCGCAGCGCCGGGAACAACGACTCGTCGTCCGCGTACGTCGTCAGCACCACGACCTGCGTCCCGGGGTGCTCCGCCCGGATACGACGGGTCGCCTCGACCCCGTCACAGCGGGGCATGCGCAGATCCATCAGCACCACGTCCGGGGCGAGTTCGGCAACGAGCTTCACCGCCTCGTCGCCATCCCCCGCGGCTCCGACGACCTCGATCCCGGGCAGCAGCCCAAGCAACATCACAATGCCCTCGCGGACCACGGTCTGGTCGTCCACGACCACCACCCGGGCCGCCTTCTCCCCCGGCCCCGCTGTCATACGGGTACCTGCAACGTCACCACGAACCCCTCCTTGCCCGGCCCGGCCTCCAGCGAGCCGCCCAGCAGCTCGGCACGCTCCCGCATGCCCAGCAGACCGTACCCGGCGCCGCTCCCGCCGAGTTCGCCCGGCGAGCCGCCCGAGTCCCGCACGACCAGCGTCACCTGATGCTCGCCGTACTCCAGCCTCACCTGCACGTTCGCCCCCGGCGCATGCTTGCGGACGTTGGTAAGGGCCTCCTGAGCGACCCTCCGCACGGCCTGCGACGCCTCGGCCGGCAGAGGTCTGCGCTCACCCGAAATGGTGGCCTCGGCGCCGTCGGCCGTACCGACGAGCTGGGACAGGAAGTCCTCCAGCGGGGTCAACTCGCCACGCAGGGTCGACAGCGACTGCCGGGTCTCGGCGAGGCCGTCGCGGGCCATTCCCCGTGCCGCCACCACCCGCGCGAGAATCTGCTCCCGGTCAGCCCCTCCCTCGATCAGCAGCCGGGCCGCTTCCAAGTGCACGAGTTGCGCCGAGAGACTGTGGGCCAGCACGTCATGAATCTCCCGTGCGATACGCGCCCGCTCCGCGAGTGCCGCCGACTCCGCCTCGGCCGCCCGCGCGGCACGCTCCTGGTCGAGCAGCCGCTGGGCGTTGCCACGGGCCTCGGCGTCCAGCCGCAGGACGTATCCGGCGAGGGCGAGCCCCGCTGTCGTGACCGCCGTGGTCAGCCAGGGGTCGTCATTGACCGCGGCGTACGAGGTGAGGGCGACCGCGGTCACCGGCAGGGCGGCCACGAGGGGCAGCCGCTCCAGGGCGGTGACGGCACACCCGCACCACAGGACGAGGGCGGGAACCCTGAAGTCGGCGGTCTGGGCAACCACCGCGATCCCCAGGAGCACCGTGGTGAGAGTCAGGGAGGGCCAGAGCCGGTGCGCGAGGGTGGTGCGGTAGAGGGCCCAGGCCACGAACGCCGCCAGCAGGACGGCCGCCGCTGCCCCGACGGCCCCCCAGCCGTGCCCCTGGCTGCTGGTGAAGACGCCCCACAGGAGCATGCCCAGCACCAGGCTCCGTGTCACCCACCCGATCAGACGCCGAGGGCCCGAGGTCGCCCCGCGCCCGAGTGCCTCCCGGGAGGGCCAGCGTGTCCAGACGTTCTCCGTCTCCGTCACACCCGTTCCTTCCACGCGGGCGGGGGCATGCGGTCACCGTACGCCGTACCGGGAACGGCAGCCGGGTGCAGGGACTGGGCCCGCCGGGCGAGCATCCCGGAGCGGACCAGAAGTGTGGCCGCCAGGGCGAGCAGCAGGGCGGAGGAGTCCTGGTGGATGCCGAGCGCCGCGCCGAGCGCGAAGAGGCCGACCCGCAATCCGATGCCGACGACCCAGACCACTCCGCTCGCCTTGGTGCTCCTGCTCCACACCGCGCCGTTCGGCTCCACCCATATTCGGGTGGTCCAGGCCCAGCCGGCTCCGATGCCGAGGCCCGTGATCAATTCGGTGACGAGCAGGGCGACCGATGCCGCGGGGTGGTGGGCGTCGACCATGTGCGGCTCGCGGAGCGCGATGACGGCCAGGACCGCGGGCAGGAGCCACAATCGCCTCTGGGTGTCGATCCGTCCGGGGCGGAACTGCCGGACGGCCACCAGGACGACCACGGCCACGATCATCAACGCGTCGACGAGCCCGGGCATCGGAGCCTCCGTAGCGGGGAAGGGCGAGATCGACAGCGAGCGCTGCCGACGCCTTCGACGCTACGCAAGTGCGCAGGTCGACAGATCGGAGCCGGGGTGGATCATGGGTGGATCCCCGACGACCGCTGACCTCCACCCACGGGTGGAGACACCGCAAGGTGGCCCTCCCTGCCTCGCAGTCCGCCCGGCCTCGCGCGCACATCGGGCTCGCCCGCCCGCCGGACTCGCGGGCCCGTGCAAGCCGCCGCGATCGGCACGGCCATGCGCACCGTCCGGCCGCGCCTGCCGCGCCCGCCTCTGCACACTACGCGTCGTGCGATACGCCAGGATTGCGAACCGAGTCGGGCACCCAAAGCCTCTCCCCGACGGCCCGCCGGGCCAAGCCTGGCGGGGCAGGGTCGATACACCGGTGGCGAAGCCGTGAGCCTCACAGTCGAACGGCCCTCGCAGTCGAACGGCACAGTCGGCAAGGCACGCGCCCGCCCTCGCACCCGCCCGATCGTGGCTGAAGATCTCACCCTGGCCAGACCGGAACCACACATCCCATTCCAGCCGGACCTGGTCCGCCCACGTCACCCCCGACCGGGCAAGCCACACTCCTCGCACCGCCCCGGCGCCAGAGCCGCAGTCACTCCAGCCTGGCGGCCCAGGCCGCAGGCCCAGGGGCGCCCCATCCGGACCCACCCGGCCCGTGCATCTCACATCTGCCGGCCCGGCCGACCACGGCCTCCCCGCCCGCCTGGGCCCGACCCCCGTCTCACCGGCCCGGGCCCAGCGCAGCGGCTACGCGTCGATGCGCGACCGGTCCAACGTCGCCGCCGAGTTGGAGATGAACTCCTTGCGCGGTGCCACGTCGTTACCCATCAGCAGGTCGAACACCTGCTCGGCGGAGTCCAGATCGGAGAGGTTGATCCGACGCAGAGTGCGGTGGCGCGGGTCCATGGTGGTCTCGGCCAGCTGGTCCGCATCCATCTCGCCGAGGCCCTTGTACCGCTGGATGGAGTCCTTGTACCGGACCCCCTTGCTCTGAAACTCCAGCAGCTTGTCGCGAAGCTCGCGGTCCGAGTACGTGTAGACGTACTTGTCCTGGCCCTTCTTCGGCTGGATCAGCTCGACGCGGTGCAGCGGCGGCACTGCCGCGAACACCCGGCCCGCCTCGACCATGGGCCGCATGTAGCGGTGGAACAGCGTCAGCAGCAGGGTCCGGATGTGGGAGCCGTCCACATCGGCGTCGGTCATCATGATGATCTTGCCGTAGCGGGCTGCATCGATGTCGAACGTGCGACCCGAACCCGCTCCTATGACCTGGATGATCGCGCCGCACTCGGCGTTCTTGAGCATGTCCGTGACGGACGACTTCTGGACGTTGAGGATCTTGCCGCGGATCGGCAGCAGCGCCTGGAACTCGGAGTTCCGGGCGAGCTTGGCGGTACCGAGCGCGGAGTCTCCCTCGACGATGAACAGCTCGCTGCGCTCCACGTCGTCGCTGCGGCAGTCGGCGAGCTTGGCGGGCAGCGACGAAGACTCCAGGGCCGTCTTCCGGCGCTGCGCGTCCTTGTGCTGACGTGCGGCGATCCTCGTACGGGCGGCGGCGACGGCCTTCTCCATGACGACGCGGGCCTGGGCCGCGGCGTCCCGCTTCGTGGAGGTGAGGAACGCCTTGAGCTCCTTGGAGATCACCGTGTTCACGATGCGGCGGGCCGCCGAGGTACCGAGGACCTCCTTGGTCTGCCCCTCGAACTGGGGCTCCGCGAGACGGACGGTGACGACCGCGGTGAGGCCCTCCAGGGCGTCGTCCTTGACGATGTCGTCCTCGGCGACGCGCAGCAGCTTCTTGGTGCGGAGCACCTCGTTCATCGTCTTGACGACGGCCTGCTCGAAGCCGGCGACATGGGTGCCGCCCTTGGGGGTGGCGATGATGTTGACGAACGACTTCAGGGTCGTGTCGTAGCCGGTCCCCCAGCGGAGTGCGACATCCACGCCGAGCTCACGGGTGACTTCGGTGGGCGTCATCTGACCGTGGTCGTCCAGGACGGGGACGGTCTCCTTGAAGGTGCCCTGGCCGGAGAGGCGGAGGACGTCGCAGACCGGCTTGTCGGTGGCCAGGTACTCGCAGAACTCGCTGATACCGCCGTCGAAGCGGAAGGACTCCTCGCCCTTGCTGCCGCCCTCGCCCAGGCCGTACTCGTCGCGGACGACGATGGTGAGGCCGGGGACCAGGAAGGCAGTCTGGCGGGCGCGCTGGTGCAGGTGCTCCAGGGAGAGCTTGGCGTCCTTGAGGAAGATCTGGCGGTCGGCCCAGTACCGCACCCTCGTGCCGGTACGGGTCCTGGGGATCTTCTTGGCCTTGCGCAGACCCCCCGCCTCGAACTTGGCGTCCGGGCCCATCGCGGCGAAGGCGCCGGGAACGCCTCGCCGGAAGCTGATGGCGTGAGTGTGACCGCTGCGGTCCACCTCGACGTCCAGCCGCGCGGACAGCGCGTTCACCACGGAGGCGCCGACGCCGTGCAGACCGCCGGACGCGGCGTACGAGCCGCCGCCGAACTTGCCGCCGGCGTGCAGTTTGGTCATGACGACCTCGACGCCGGAGAGGCCGGTCTTGGGCTCGACGTCGACCGGGATGCCGCGGCCGTTGTCGCGGACCTCTACCGAGCCGTCGTCGTGGAGGATCACCTCGATGTGGTCGCAGTAGCCCCCGAGGGCCTCGTCGACGGAGTTGTCGATGATCTCCCACAGGCAGTGCATCAGGCCACGACTGTCGGTCGAGCCGATATACATTCCTGGGCGCTTGCGCACTGCCTCGAGCCCCTCGAGGACGAGCAGGTGCCGCGCGGTGTAGTTGGAACCGTCCCGGTCTGCTCCTGCCAGCAGAGCTGTGGACGGCACGGACGTCTCGGCGGTCACGCGGTTCGCTCCTCGCTGAATTTCAAGTGGGGCCCTCATGGGTAAGGGCGTGGCTTCGGTTGCCGCTCCGAGGGTACAGAGGCCTGGTAGAGCCGATGTAACGCCACCCTCGTCTCAAACTCAGACTAGTCCAGCGTCGCATGCATGTTCGATCCCTCGATTGAGTGAAGTACATATCACGTTCCCTTCCAGGCATGAACCATTTAGGCTCCGGGCACGTCCTCATGAACAACCGGCAACCCAGCCGGGAGGACCGACACCGACCGACAGCGCGAACCCGTAAGCATTGAAGACACGCAATACGGCACATTCGCCGCCAACCGGCAGCAGACAGCCGCCCCGGAGAGATTTTTCGAGGAAAAGCCCCGAGCGGGAACGTTTTCGGGCTGGTTGGATGTTGACCCTGGTACGACAGCTCGTCGAGCTAGAGAAGAGGCGACGTGACTACTGTTCTGACCCCCGCGAGCCCGCTGACGGCCGCTGACCGCTGCGACCGCTGCGGAGCCCAGGCGTACGTGCGCGTCGTCCTGCTCAGCGGCGGAGAACTGCTCTTCTGCGCCCACCACGGTCGCAAGTTCGAGCCGGAACTCAAGAAGATCGCCGCTGAAATACAGGACGAGACGGAGCGGCTCACGGCCGCTCCTGCATCCGCCTCCGAAGAAGAGCGCTGACACTCGCGTCCACGACGAGCCAGCACCGGCACAGGCCGGCCAAGGGCGGCCGCCCCTAATCCCAGGGGTAGCCGCCCTTGCTCGTACCCGATGAGAGGCCCCCAGCCCCCCGTCAGAGGCCCGTATGCGGTGCTCTGGCCGTACCCCAGCCCAGGATCCGCATGACGTCTGACACGCGCGTGTAGACACCAGGACTGCCCGCACGACCGCAGCCGCTCCCCCAGGACACGAGCCCGACCAGCTTCCCCTGGGCGACCAGCGGCCCACCGCTGTCTCCCTGGCAGGCATCGCGCCTGCCTTCCTCCTCCCCGGCGCACAGCATGCTCTCGGCGAGGTACGTACCGTCGGCACTGCCCGGGTACGCCTCCTCGCACAGAGCGTCGGACAGCACCTGCACGGGTGCCGCCCGCAGGCTGAGCGCGTAGTCACCACCGCCCGTGAGGTCACCCCAGCCGTACACGAAGGCGCTGGTCCCCGGTCGGTACGCCGGATCCCCACCAGCCGCCATCCCGACGACCGAATCCTGCGGCAGCGGTTCGGTGAGGCTGAGCACGGCGAAGTCCCCCGCGTTGCTCGCCCCGTCGTAGTCCGGGTTCACCCAGGTGTCGCGTACGCGGATCTCGCGACCCTGGTCCGAGAGAAGGGCCGTTCGGCCCGCGATCACCTTGAGGTCGCCGATGCGGTCCGGTGGGGCGCCCAGGACGTCCTCGCCCAGGCAGTGGGCCGCCGTGAGCACGGTGGTCCGGCCGACCGCCACTCCGCCGCAGAACTGTCCCGCCCGCGTACCCCCGAACCGGTCACGGCTGGACAACGCCACCGTCCACGGGCTCTCGGACACGTCGACCGGGAAACCGCCGACAACGATGCTGTCGGCGGCCACGGGGGCGGCGGACACCAGTGGTATGGCTGCCGCCGCAGCCGCCAGAACCAGCGGCCGGGCCAGCGCCCGGGCAATGCGACACCGCATGCCTGCTCCTCACTCAAGGGTGTTGATCGGACACCCAGAGTCATGCAGAGCGTCATGGCTCGCAGCACGAAGGCCCGGATCCCTCTCGGTGATCCGGGCCTTCGATGTGTCGTACGACCTCGACCTAGTCGAGGTAGTCGCGCAGTATGGATGGGTGAGCGCTGTGCTTGGCCTGCATGGATGCAGGTGGGCGGGGAGCGCAGTCCGCGAAATATCTTGGATTGAGATGACCCGCCATGACCCTCCGCACGATCGCCCACCACCTCGGCCTGCCTGTCCGGCGCGACCCGCAGGAGGTAGCAAAGATCATCGAGGGACTCCGGCCCACCCTGGACGCGCATCCTGACGACAGGCGGGAGCGGCTCGAAGCCGAGTGGACCAAGGTCCTCGGCGAATGCCACTGGCACCGGCCCTACCTCCGGAACTGAACGCCCTGTCGCCGTGCCCGGCCAGTAGTACGACCAGTACTTATCCTGGGGTCCTGGCTACCTGCGACGACCTGCGACGATGCCACAAAAGGGGCTCTGACCTGCACAGAAGGTGGGCCGTGTCCAGGAGGGAGTGACTACGGCCTGCGGAAGATGCAGACAAGCGCGATGCGCTCATTCATGGGGTGACCTGCGTGCTTGGTCCATCCTGCGACCTGACCGGTCATTACCTCGCTCTGGGTGACGGACATCTTGTCGAGTGTCCAGCCGAGGGCTTCGACCGCCTCGATCTGGTCGTTCATGCCGGTCATCGGGCCAGTAGCTGCGGAGCCCGTTTGTGCCTCGATGAACTTGTAGACGAGTACGTGACGGCCTGCGTCGATGGCATGCTGCGCGGCTGCTGCCGCTGTTTCCGCCTTGGCCTTGTTGATGGGTCCCTGCTTCGGCGGGGGCAGTGACCCCGCTTCCCAGCCCTCGGGCTCCTTGGCGCGCGAGCCTGGCAGTGAGCCTGCTTTCCAGCCCATAGTGGCCTCCCCGGCGCTTCATTCCCACCATAGTTCAAATGCCAATAAAGCGGACAGGTCGGGGCCACAGGCGCTTCTACTCACCGGCCTCGACCGGAGTCCTCATGGACTCCGCCATGCGCTCGGCCGCGTCCGCGCGCACCATGCCGAGGTGGACGTACGTCTTGCCGCTGTGAGTCGCCTTCGGGCGCACGCTGCCCCAGACGCTCTCGGGAAGGCCGGGACCGGCCAGGGCCTCCCGGATGGCCTCCGCCGCGTCCGCGTCCCTGTTACTCCTCAGGCGGCGGGCACGTGGTCGCGAGTTCGATGCCCCGGACCCGACGCAGCCAGCGGGCCAGGACGTACAGCCCTGCCCCGAGGATGCCGCACGGTTCCCAGATCTCCGTCACGAGGGCCGGGAGGCCGCCGTCGTCCACGATGTAGATCGCCTGCGCGCCGACCACGGTGGCGATGAAACCGTTCGTGCGTGAGTCCTTCGACAGAAGCCAGTCCACGGGATGCCACAGAGGGGCTGCAAGGTCATGCAGGCGCATTCTTAGAGCTGCGAGAACGAAGCCCCGGGCAAGACGTCGCCGCTCGCCATTGGATAGAGCAACATCCAAGTCGGAACCAGATGCCAGAATGGCGGTCCACTCAGCTCGGAGATGTGATCGCCGTGCCCCAGCTATCGCCGCAGCAAGCAGTGCCACGCGCTGAGCACGGTGCGCCGATGAACGTGGCTTCAGCGTCCGAACGATAGAACCCACGCCGAAGAGCAGGACTGCAACGAGTCCAGCACCGCCGTACCGCCACTGGAGCAGCTCCATGAGCGTGACCGGTACAGCCACCGCTCCCGCAGCGAGAACTGCGAGACGGATGTTGCGGACGGTTATGGCTCGACGGAGCCTTGCCCACTGACTGCGCCAATCGATGCCACGCAGTCGGCGGTAGACGCTCCTACGCTCGGACCAAACGCCCGACGCGATCAGCAACCCACAAAGCAGCAAGGGCCCGTAGTCGATCCAGAAAATCCCCGTAGAGAACTCAAGAATCCTCCCAGCAGAGTTGATCTCCTGAGTTATCGCTGGGGAGGCCTCCATTCCGACCAGCAGAGCTGGCCCAGAGGCGGCCACGACCAGGCCAAGGCGCTTCAAGCCGCACCCCCCGCGAAACCCAGCCGGGCCCGACGGCTGCGGCGAGCTTCAAGGGCCGCACCGGCACTCGCACGACCCGCCCCCGTGAGCTCGTAGTAGCGGCGCGGCGGACGGCCAGGGTGCGGTTCCGCCTCGGTGCGGCTCGTTACCCAACCGCGCTCCAACAGGCGGTCCAGGATGGGGTACACGGTGCCCGAGCCAAGGTCCGCGTCACGGCAGATGCTCAACCCCCAGGCGGGGGCTTCATCAGTCGCGGCCAGCAGCACCTCCAGCACGGCGATGGTCGGCTTGGTAAGCCTCGGAGCGGTCATGCCTCCATTGAAGCATGTGTCGAGTACGACAGACCGTCACTTCGGTGGCCTGGTAGGAAAGTTGGCAGCACAACCTCTGTCGGCCTTGTCAGCATGCCTCCGCTATCCGTCATACGCTCGGGCCATCTCCGCGCGGACCAACCCCCCGAGATCACTCACACCATCACACCGAGTCGGTCAAACTGGTTCTCATGGACGCAGGGTTGGCCGCAGTACTTGGGGCGTTGGCGGGGGCCGTGGCGACGACGGGGGCGGCGTTCGCTACCGGATGGTCGACACGCGAGCAGGCGAAGATGGCCGCCCGAGCGGAGCACCGTCGACAGCGACGCGATGCACGACAGGCCGTGTACGAAGAATTCATAAATGCCATTGAGAGCATGACCGAATTGGCGACGACAGTACACGAAGACATACACGAAGAGTGCTTGTTCCTCGTTCCAGGCACCGATGAGGCACTATCCCGCAATGAAGCCATCAGCAAACTCGCCACAAAGGCAATGCTGGCAGGGCCGACGCTGATAAGCGAGCTAGCGCAGGAACTGCGATCGCATGCCGGCAACCTAACGTCCAGCCTGATACGAATCGAGATCTACAGCCAGGACGGACAGCGTGACCCAGATCGCGTAAGGGATAATTGGACACGAGTCGAGGAATATCGAGTCGCACTAGAGGAAGGGGTCGCAACCTTCGCGAAATTCGCGCAGGAAGTCCTGGACGACGACGGAACACTGCCATGATCAAAGTCATGGCGGGGATTTTTTACCGGGGAGAGAAACGTCGACGGCGGGGTCCACGTGCCCCTCGATCTCTTTTCGGTTCGGCCCACCCCCCTACCCCGCGCGGCGGGTCCCAGAAAGCCGCCTGGCGCCTCCGGGATGGACCTCGGGAGACGAGTACGGTCCCCTCGACGCCAGGGCAGGGCCCTCAACGGCCTGGCGTCGAGGCACCAGCGGCGGCGAGCTTTGCGCACCAGCGGGGTCCCCTCCAGTGCCTCCGGCTGGGGGCCTGTCAACTGCAGCCGGAGGCACTGGCCGGGGGCCCAGGGTGGGGTCCCCGGTGTCCGCGCGGAGCCGGTCGATTGTGGGAGCCGAGGTAGCGCCCAAGCCTGGGACCTCCGCAGGCGGCATGGCTAGGACGGGGGAATGGGGGGACCAGGCGTTAGGCCCTGTACGGGACCCATTTCCCATTTCCCACGGCGGCGCCATCCACGTAGAAGCCCGTCAACGCCCGCACCACTCCGAGCCTGGTGCACACCCCAAAGAACACGCACCGGGGGCCTACGCCAGGCGGGGTGTAGGAGGCGGACCTTGGTCAACATCCGGCGCACTGCATCACTTGTTGACCTCGCGCTATTCAGGTGGCCAGTCGATCGCGGGTCAGGGTGACGTAACGGCATCTGTATCAATTGATACGGATGCTTTCGGTTGTAAAGTTGAAAGATTTCCTTTTTAGTTTCATTGAGGTCAAATTTGCTTTGATCACTTACGTTCACAAGCAAAACGAATGCGATCAATGCAGCATGATCATGAGGGTAGGGCATGGGGAGTGTGTGGGGGCATAGGGGGTGCGGCACTAGGGGGTAGGCAGGGGTGGTGGGCGAGGTGGTAGGCATGGGAGTCACGGCGCGTGGCGGGCGAGTGAGTGGTGCTTGAGTGAGAGATGGCGCAATCGGTACCGTTACTCCTGACGCAAAGCCGCTGATCATTGCAATTGGGTTAGCCATCGGCTAGAGATGTTGATCAGTCATGGTTAGTGGCGTGCGCCACAGTGCAAACGATATGCACTGCTGAACCAGATGGCATTTCGCAAGGTGCTGCGCGATCGGGCCAATGGTGCGTGTGTATGTGGTTGCTGCTGGGCGGCATGGCCCGCCCCTCGCAGGCCGCCGCAGACGGGTGTAAACCGTCGGCAGCCTTTCCGGTTTCGTGGACCGGTTGACGAGGGGCGGGCTTGGCGGGGCCCCGAGCCACGAGAAGGGCCCCGCCGGTCTAGTGGCCTGCGGCGTCGCTGTCCGGCAGCGCCCTCCACATGCCGACCGGGATGCGCTCGCGGCGCTCATCCTCGGCCAGTTCGCGGAGCGCCTCTTCGGCAGCCTCGGCGTTGTGCCTGGCGATGTCGATCAGGACCTCGAAGCCGCCCATCACGCACGCACCCCGGTGTCGACGACGAACGCCTCAGGGTGGAAGACCTGCACGTCGGCCCGGAGGTGGGCGAGTACGCCGATCTGGAGATTGTCCGCGTACCGCTCCGTGAGGAACTCCAGCTCGACGCCCGTGCGCAAGCCGATGCCGAGCATGTCCCACTGCCCGGTGTACACCTCACTGCAATCGGTCGACGTGCCCACCGTCAAATTGGTCGGCACCTGCTTGGTGTTGAGCCTCGGGATCGCGGCGAGTGCTGCCGGGGGGATCAGGTAGGCGTTGGTGGTCGCCTCCTTGAGCTTGCTCAGCGACGTCTCGGTACGCGGCGCCTGTATCTGGGCGTTGGGCTCGAAGTTGTTGTTGCGGACCGTGCCGACGGCGTCCAGGTGGAAGTCGTAATTGGCAATGGCCGCACCGTTCGCGCCGTGCGTGGTGGTGGTGATTCCCGACTGGTTGAGCACGCCCCGAGGTTCGGGAGCCGTGCCGGTGCCGCGCAGCGCTACCCGGTCGAGTTCCAGGGCCAGTTGAGCGGCGAATGCGTGGGCGATGATGTCGCCGGCGCTCGGGTCGGCGTCTTCGAACAGTTCGCGGCTCAGCTTGACGAGCCGTGCAAGACTGCGGGCCGTGAACGTGACCGCGTCGAAGGTCAGGTCCGCGTCGGTGATGAGCGCGTTCTCGTTCCTCCAGCCAGGAGTTCCCTCGCCGGTCAGCCTCGGGATCTTGACCGTCTGCGTCGTCATGGGGACGAACGTCACTCCGGCCTGCGCCACGACCATCTTGTTGCGTACGAGGTCGATCAGGCTCGACGCGAGCGGCGTCGGCACGACGTGCCCACCGGCAGTGAGCGTGCCCTCTGACATCGCCTTGCGCTCGGCTTCGGCACCCCGCCAATCGCCGGTGACAAGCCCCTTCATGTAGCGGCCGAAGTTGAGGTTCTCCGTCTGCGGGTCGCTGTGCCCGTTGGCCTTGAGCCAGTCGGTGACGCGCTGCCCCTTGGCGAGCGTCTGGGCACCCTTGAGGCCACCCGAGCGGGCACCGTAGCCGCCGCCGTCGAGACGAGCACCATCGCCCGACTCGTAGCCCGCGGCCTTCGCCCGGAGTCCCGCGAGCTCCTCGGCGCGGAAGTTCAGCGCCTTCAGCTCCGCACACTGCTCGCTGGTCATCTTCATCTCGGGCCCGAGCTCGCCGAGAAGGCGCCGAATATCGGCCTTCACGGCGTCCAGTGCCGAAAATTTGTACTGCGTCATCTTGATCGTCCTCTTCGGAAGCGTGCTGATTTTCGGCTTGCTCCGGACGATCGTCAGGACGTCACGTTCGGCTTCCGGGACCAGGACCCGAGGGGCTGCGAGCGGTGCCGTCACGCCCTCTGACCCTTTGAAAACCTCCCGGGATCTGGCGTCTCCGTGTACGCACGGGGCCGATCCCGGGAAGTTTTTATTATACCAGAATTTCCAGCGTTTGGGAATAGCGCTCCCACCAAGACCTAGGGGTTCGGGAGGCTCTTCCGGTATTCAGTGATATACCACCAAGCACCGTACGTAGGGTCCCTCGGATTCTTCGGCCTCAGCTTCCGACGGTCCGCTTCGTAAGCAAATTGTTCTACCCAGGGCCTCTCCAGATCAGGACCACTATGCAGTCCATGCTCCGCACCAAGGCGCGCCTGCTCAACACGCTTCAAGCGATTGTAATAATCCCTGCGGAACTGCTGCCGGTCAGCAGGATTAACGAGTGTCTCCTCGGCCAACTGGAGGATCTCCTCCGGCACGGGACTGGTCTCCTCAGGGAGTGGAAACTCGTCAGACATTGCCTCCTGCCCCTTTCCCTAATAGGGGATGACTTGGGGTACCGTCGTACCCTTTACTCGCGGGATTCTCCCTCAATCGTACTTCCTGCGCCCAGCCATGCCACAGGCGCCGCTCGGGCTTGCCTGGTCACCCTTCGCGGCGATCCGCTCACTCCTCCAGCAGGCGGCGTACCTCGTCATCCGCCTCACTCCTCAGCAATTCCATCACGGCCCTCAGTTCGTCCAGCCGTGCATTTGTGTTCTCTTCGGTGAATTCGCCGCGGTCGGAGAGCGCGCCCAGTTCGATGGCGCGGCGGTTGAGGTAGTTGCCCAGCCGCTGGATCAAATCCAAGGCACTGGGGGTGGGGTCGCGCTGCTTGTCCTGAGATCCCATTGGATTACTCCTTCTTTCAGTTAGTGGGGGTCGTGGACGATGCCGGCGGCGCACATCGGACAGCGGCGGGAGGGGACGGGGGTCGGAATCGATGGGCATCGGATTTTTCTTTCAATGTCGGGTTCGGCCACTCGGTGTGACCGGACTTTTCTGGACCCAGTTTCTTTGCGGGAGAGTTTGGGAGAGGTGGGTGTACGGGGTGCTGTGGGAGAGAAAACAGAGATACTCTGCGATCTTGAAAATTGATCAAGTCCTGACCTGTAGAAATAGAAATAGAATTTTCACTTACGCGTAGAGAGATAGGGGGTGGGAGAGAACCTCCCCCCTCCCACATCTCTCCCACATCCTGGCTATGTGACGACAACACCCTCCGTAACCGTCACCCACCTCTTATATGTGGCAAGATCGAGAGCCTCGTCGAGCAGCCCCCGCTCACGCTGGTCGAACTTCCTGGGCAGACCGCCGCGACCGGAGAGAGGCACTCCCGCCGTACCCGCGGCCGCGGCGTACTTGCGGACCCGTACCGCCAGCCGCTCGACCTTCTGCTCGTGCTTGGCCTGCTCGGTGCGAACCTCCCGGTCGATGTGGTCGATCTTCCGCGCCTCGCCCTCGGCCGCCCGGTCCGCCGCCGCCTGCCGCACTAGGTCGTCGCGGACGTTTGAGGAGACGTCGACGATCTGGCTGGCCAGTTCCCAGTCCTCCGTGGTCACCGCACCGGCACCGCGGCCGTCGAGGATGAGCAGCAGGGCCGCCACCTTGAGCCGCAGCAGGGTTCTATGAGCGTCGAGGGCCGCCGGGGTGACGCCCTGGTGGGCGTACCAGCGCTCGCGCCTCACCTCGGCCGTCACGGCGGCGGGGAAGGTGATGCCCTGGCCGATGAAGGCTCCCTGGGTCGCGGCCTTCTCGACGGCGCGGCTGAGGTCGTCCTCGCAGGAGGGCTCCCGCGGCTCGGTGCCGCCGTCGCCCCACAGCGGCTCCTGCTCGGCCGGAGCGGGGATGCCGGGGTCCACGGAACGGAAGTACAGAAACCGCTGAGGTGTCCCCTGCGGCTCCTCGTCCAGCAGCGGCCTGATCGTCTTGGGCTGGAAGGCGGCGATGAGACCGAAGCTGTAGGAGCCGCTGGGGACGTGCCTGGTGCGCTCCCTGGTGGCGTTGGACTGGCCGATGGCGCCCCCGGTGAACGCCGACCGCAGCGTGGTTCCGAGGACCGACCCGCTGCGCTCGCCGAGGCGGCTCATCACCTCGCCCTCATCGGCGACGAGGAGAGCGTTGTTCCACACCTGTGCGCGCTCGGTGATCTCCCTGCCCTGCTTGGTCACCTCGCCGGTCGGCCGTTCGCCCATGAAGATCTCAGCAATGCCCTCGCCGGAGCCGATCGAGCCGGTGCGGACGTGACCGGGCGTCGGCATCAGCCGCCGGACCGCCTTCTCGGCCTGGCTCTTCGACGATCCGGGCGGGCCGACGTTGGCAACGAGGAGGTTGAGGCTGGTCGCGTCGTCCACTCCGGTGTCGACCCCCAGGTGAGGGCTGACGCACGCCGCTACGGTTGCCAGCACGCACCCGAGGACGGCGTCCGGGGACACCATTCGCGCGTGGGCGGCCTCACGGATCCGCGCCAGAACGATGCGGGAGTCCCAGAACTGCGTCGGCAGGTTGAGCCGCTCCTCGGCCGCGCTCATCACGCCGCCCCCTTGCTGGGCCGGTAGCCGCGGTCGTACACGCTCGCAAGCTGCGTCTCGACGTCCCCGTCGGTCCAGGGGCGGCCGGAACAGGGCCAGGCGAGGACGACGGGCGTCACCAGCGCCTCGGCCGCCCGGCGGGTGACACCGTGCTCTGCGAGCTTGACGAGCGCCCACACGAGCGCGTCGTGCTGGCTGGGCGTTCCCTCCGGCCTCGCCGCGGCGAGGAAGCCGAGGACGCCGTCGACGGTGCCTCGGGAGCCCCCCTTCGCCGCCGCCGCAGGGCGGGCGAACGGCGATGCCGGGGGCTTCGGCTTCGGACGCAGCAGACCGAGGAGCCACGCCGGAGCGGGCACAGGCTCGACGTCGACGAGGACGGTGTAGGCCATGAAGTGCTTGGGGTCGTTGGCCCGCGAAGGCGGTGCGACGATGTAGCCGCCGTTGGCCCGGGTGTCGAGCCCGTTGCCGAGCTTCCTTGCACTGCCGCGGAGGTCGAAGTCGACGCCGTCGTACGAGAACACGTGGTGGACGCCGCCGCTACCGGTGCCCACGGTGTACGTCATCGGCAGGTCGCCGTGCTCCCGCTCCAGGCAGGCGAGGGTGGCGCTGCCGGTGTAGCCGTTCTTTTCGTCGACGTCGAGCCCCCAGATCCCGCTCGCATCACCGGTGGCGATGCCGATGTTCCCGGCCGGCCACCGCGACCACCAGCCGGTGACAGTGTCGGTGTCGGTGGTGGCGACCTGGAATCCGTGGCACAGATCGGGCGGGTGCGGGCAGTCAATCACCCCCGCGTGGGGCACGTAGTGGGGGCTCTTGGGGTTGCAAAGGCGGCGGCAGAGCGCCCGCGGCTCCTTGCTGCCCGGCGCGGAGGGGGAAGACGCGCCAGCCGCGGGCGGCGTAGGCGAGGGCGATCTGGCCGCCGAGCCCGAAGACGGTCATACTGGGGCTCGGAGCTGTTGCCGTCGCTTCCTGGATGGGGCCCTGGCCGGGGCCCTTTCCGCTGTTCATGCCGCTTCACCACCCCGGCGGGCAGTGGCCTTGGCGGCGCGGGCGCGGGAGGACTTGAGGGCGAGCCGGGCGAAATACGCCTTGCGCAGGTGCGCGGCACGGCGGGCGCGCTCTTCAGGGGTAAGGATGCCGTCCGGGTCCGTCTCACGCTCGAAGCGGTCGAGGAAGGCCGTACGGGCGGGGAGGGTGTGGGCTGCGCGATCGTCGGTCTTGGACCAAAGGGCGTGCGCACCGATCTTGGCGCGCAGCCGGAGCTGCTGAGGGGTCATCTGGGGCTCCGCAAGGGGAGGGCCCGTCACCTTGGTTAGCGGCGGGCTAGACGCCCCTGCGACTCACGGCTGTTATCGCGCATGTCGACAAAAGTACAGCAAAGGCGCAGCGCTGCTGAAATCGTGACCACAGCGCCGCTCATAGGTCCCCGAGGTTGAGCCGTCGCGCCTCGTCGGCGGCGCGACGCTCGGAGGATGCGCGGGTGTACCTGTCAAGCATGTCCCGGCGGGTCCATCCGGCCACGGCCATGAGGCCGCCCTCGCTGCCACCGGCCGCCAGCCACCTGGACGCCGCCGTGTGCCGCATCAGGTGGGGATGGAAGCCGTCGATACCGGCCAGCTGCGCCCGGTGCTTCAGAGCGACGTACAGGCCGTCGTACGAGAAGCCCTTGCCCCGGTCGCCGAGCCACAGCGCGGGCGAGTCGGCCAGCCGGTGCGTCCGACGGATGCGTACATACCGGTCGATGGCGCGTCCCGCCTGGGCCCCGAAGGGCACCGCGCGACCCTGGCCACCCTTGCCCTTGCGGATGACCGCGCCGCCGTCGCGCAGGTTGACGTCGCCCAGAGCCATCGACACGACCTCCCCGGCACGGGCCCCGGTCTCGATCATGAGGCGGATGATTGCCTCGTCCCGGCGGTCGCGGAGGTCCTTCCCCGAACACGCCTTGATGAGCGCCTTCAGCTGGTCGTCATCCAGGCATTCGACGATCTTCGTGTCCAGCTTCGGCGGTCGCAACTTGACGAGCTGGTCGTCGTCGATTTCGCTCTCGTCGGCCAGCCATGCGGAGAAGCGGCGGACAGCGAGCTGGCGCGAGCGGGCGGTGGACGCCTGCGCTCCGCCGCCGATCAGCGCCGCTATAAAGGCGTTGACCGTAGGCCGGTCGAGGGCCGGAGGAATGCCGGTTGACGCCGTCCACCGCAGGAAGGACCGCACGCCGTCACCGTACGTCTTCAAGGTCTGGGCCGACTTCCGTTCGGCGGCCAGATGGAGCATCCAGGAGTCCAGAAGCGCACGCATGTCCGATTCGTTCATGCCGTCAGCATATGCCTATCGGCCGTCGGAATATCCGGACTAGTAGCGCTGCGCCAGCGAACGAAAACGCCCCCAACCAGCGAATCCGCAGGTCAGGGGCGTTCTGTTGGTACTTGACTCAGTCGAGGTAGTCGCGCAGCACCTGAGAACGCGACGGGTGGCGCAGCTTCGACATGGTCTTCGACTCGATCTGACGGATACGCTCACGCGTGACGCCGTACACCTTGCCGATCTCGTCGAGGGTCTTCGGCTGACCGTCGGTGAGACCGAAGCGCATGGAGACGACGCCCGCCTCGCGCTCGGACAGGGTGTCGAGGACGGAGTGCAGCTGCTCCTGCAGGAGCGTGAAGCTGACCGCGTCGGCCGGGACGACGGCCTCGGAGTCCTCGATCAGGTCACCGAACTCACTGTCGCCGTCCTCGCCCAGCGGAGTGTGCAGCGAGATGGGCTCACGGCCGTACTTCTGGACCTCGATGACCTTCTCGGGGGTCATGTCGAGTTCCTTGGCCAGTTCCTCCGGGGTGGGCTCGCGGCCCAGGTCCTGGAGCATCTGGCGCTGCACGCGCGCGAGCTTGTTGATGACCTCGACCATGTGCACCGGGATACGGATGGTGCGGGCCTGGTCGGCCATCGCGCGGGTGATCGCCTGACGGATCCACCAGGTGGCGTACGTGGAGAACTTGTAGCCCTTGGTGTAGTCGAACTTCTCCACCGCGCGGATGAGACCGAGGTTGCCCTCCTGGATGAGGTCCAGGAACAGCATGCCGCGGCCGGTGTAGCGCTTGGCCAGGGAGACCACCAGACGGAGGTTGGCCTCCAGGAGGTGGTTCTTGGCGCGGCGACCGTCCTCGGCGATGATCTCCAGCTCGCGCTTGAGCTTCGGAGCGAGCTTGTCGGCGTTGGCCAGCTTGTCCTCGGCGAACAGACCGGCCTCGATGCGCTTGGCGAGTTCGACCTCCTGCTCGGCGTTGAGCAGCGGGACCTTGCCGATCTGCTTGAGGTAGTCCTTGACGGGGTCGGCGGTGGCACCCGCAACGGCGACCTGCTGGGCCGGCGCGTCATCCTCGTCGTCGTCGGAGAGGACGAAGCCCTTGTTCTCGGCCCCCTCCTCTTCCTCTTCGCCGGGCTTGACTTCCTCGAGGACCTCGTCCTCGGCGGCCTCGGCGTCGTCCTTGCCAGTGGTCGTCTTCTTGGTCGCCGTCTTCTTGGTGGCGACGGTCTTCTTCGCGGCCGCCTTCTTGGCGGTCGTCGTCTTCTTGGCGGCGGCCTTCTTCGCGGGCGTCTCGTCCTCGACGGCAGGCTCGACGGCGGGTGCCGCCGGCGTGGCGGTGGCAGTGGCCTTCTTGGCGGTCACCGTCTTCGCCGCGACCGTCTTGGTGGCGGTGCGCTTGGCCGGACTCTTCGCTGCGACGCTCTTTCGGGTGCGCTTGGGCTCCGCGGCACTGACCATCAGCGTCACACCCTCTTCCTCGAGGATCTGGTTGAGGCTGCGCAGTACGTTCTTCCACTGAGTGGCCGGAATCTGGTCAGCTTCGAAGGCCCGACGCACGTCATCGCCGGCGATCTGCCCCTCAGCCTTTCCCCGCTCAATGAGCGCCATGACAGAGACGGACTCGGCGATCTCCGGCGGGAGCGTACGGGATGTGCTGGCCGACACGAACAACCTCTCGGAACGTTGGAAAACGGCTTCCGGCCCCGTCCACGGCGGACAGGAGCCGACCACCGGCCTGGGGATGGGCCGACGGTGCGGGCGGGGGCCGGGAAGATGCACAGCGCCTTGAACGGCGTCCGTATTCCCTCCGCGGCTGTCACCTCTTAGGTCATCGCGCTGTCTCCGCAAGCGTTACGCCCAATCTGCGTGGCCCGAGTCACACCCCGTAAGCGATCAAAACCGATCAGACCCGGATAGAGGGGGTCAGCCACAGCCTCGACCTGATCGCTCCGGCGGGCGCGCCGCCACATCGCACCGTCGGACCCCGCAGGATTCCTTGAGAATCCTGCGGGGTCCGACGGGAGGCGGTTCGCCGGCCGGGCGATGCCAAAGGAGGGGGGTGGCACCGCCGGCCGCGCCGCCGTCGGTGCGCGGTCAGTGCTCGCGCGGCGCGGGCACCACGCGCTCCACTTCGGGGTGAACGGTGAGAAGCTGGCGCATGGCCACCTCGGCCGCCGTACCGTCGCCGGTGGCGAGGGCGTCGGCGATCCGGCCGTGGTGCGCCAGCGAGGTCTCGTTCGGTCGGTCACAGCCGGTGACCGGGCTGCCGGAGACCTGAAGGGCGGCCGACACGATCCCGGAGAGGTGCTCCAGCATACGGTTGCCCGCGAGCTGGATGAGCAGGGAGTGGAACTCGGCGTCGGCGCGGGAGAAAGTGAGCGCGTCACCCTGCCCCATGGCATGGCCCATGATCTCGACCATGTCGGCGAGTCGCTGCTGGACGTCCTCGCGCCCGTGCCCGGCGGCGAGGCGGGCTGCGAGCGGCTCGATGGTCCAGCGCAGCTCGCTCAGCTCGCGGCGCTGGTCGTCGCGCTGTGGCCCGAAGGCCCGCCACTCGATGATGTCCGGGTCGAGGAGGTTCCAGTCGCTGACGGGGCGCACGCGCGTGCCCACGTTCGGGCGGGCGCTGACCAGACCCTTGGCCTCCAGGACGCGGAGCGACTCGCGGACTACGGTGCGGGAGACCTCGAATCGCTGGCCGATCTCCTCGGGCACCAGCGGACGGTCGGCGCCCAGGTCACCGGAGACGATCATCTGGCCAAGCTGCTGGACGAGTTGGCCGTGCAGCCCGCGTCCGCGGTTGCCTGCGGTACGTCGGCCCACACGGCCCAGCTCCGGGTCCGCGCCGTCCCAGGAGGGGGCGCCGACGCGGTCAGTGGTAGGCGCCTCGGCGTAGGGGTAGCGGTCGAGTTCGCCCGGGCCGGCGAGACCGGAGTCTGCGGAGCGGGCGGCGGTCATCATGGTGTGCGCAAGGGTACTCACGGATCCTTTGTCGGCGTCGTCTCCAACTCCCTTGAGGTCTTTGGTGAAAAGCACACGAAAGGGTGATCGCTCACCCCGTCGCAATTGACGCCTTATCGGAAAGAAATGGGCTTTCCCCGGGGAGTTGTGCGCAGGGCGGGAACGGTAAGGGCTCGGACGGTCGTCATCGGACCCTGCCCCGGAGGGTCGTGAGCACATATGCGCAGAGCAGGGCGGTCAGCGACAACGTCAGCGCCCCACCGACAGGTTGGACGAGCACCCGTGCCACCGCTGCCAGATAGCGCTCTCCACCAAAGGGCCACTGCAGCAGGAACACCTCGCGCAGCCGCGCGGGAAGTCCGGCCGCCGCCCGCACGGACGCCCCCTCGAAGGCCTTGTGTACGAGAGGCACGACGAGAACCGGCACGGCAACCACCGCGGCGAGCCCGGCCGTGGTGGACCGGAAGGTTCCCGCGGCCAACACACCGGCCCACGCACAGCCGACCACGAGCCCGATCCAACTGGCGCCCAGTGACAACCAGTCGGCCGGAACTTCCGTGAGCTCCCGTCCGTAGACGAGGTAGAGCACTTCGGCGTCGCAGCCCACCGTGAGGACGGCCAGCAGCAGTGCGGTGGCGGCGGCGACCACGAGTTTCGCGGCGAGCAGCCCCAGTCGGCGGGGCACCGTGCCGCGGTCCGCCGCCAGGGCGGGGTGGCGGAACTCATCACCGAAGGCCAGCGCCCCGAGCAGCCCCGCGCCGAGCGCCGCGGGTGGCAGCGGAAGTTCCCGCGGCCACGCGGCCAGCAGACGCGGCTGAGGGGTGTGTCCGATCCGTGCCAGGAGTACGGCGGTGAGGGCGGAGGTGACAAGGACGGCGGCGCCGGTGAGGAAGCCGGTCCCGATCCCGGCGGCGCGACGCAGCTCGTAGCGCAGCGGCCGCAAGGGGCTGGGCGCGGGGCGGACCGAGATGGGGGGTGGAAGCGGGGACAGGTGGTCGATGGCCTTGAGGGCTTCGGCGGAGCGGGCGGTCGTCCGAGGGTGCCTTTCTCCCTCGCTCGCACCGGCCTGCGTTCCCGCTGGACCGGACAACTCTGACGGGCCGGATTCCCGCTCCGCACCCTCCGTATGGGGCCCGTCGGGGGCGTGTGACTCTCCCGAGGAGACCGCCACCGCACCCGGGCCCATGTCCCCGATCTCGTCGGCGAGTTGGTGGACGAGGATGCCGTGACGGAAGGCGGTCTCGCCGATGTCGGCACAGGTGCTGCCGTAAACGGACAGACGATTGCCGCCCTCTCGTACGACTTCGACGGAGTGCTGGGCGGTGCGGGCCTCCTTGGCGAGCAGGGCCGCGAGGCGGGCGGCGTGAGGGCTGCGCACGGCGACCCGGGGACGCAGGCGGGTGCGGGCGAACTCCGCGGCCTCCTGATCGGCGACGAGTCTGCCCGCGTCGAGCGTGACCACCTGGTCGGCGGCACGCGCCGCCTCTTTGGGGTCGGCCGTGGTGAACAGGACCGTGCCGCCCTGGGTGGCGTGTGCCCGCAGCATGCCGTACAGCCACTGGTTCTCGCGGGCGGAGAGGCCGTCGGTGGGGTCGTCGAGCAGGAGGGTGTGCGGGTCTGCCAGCAGGGCGCAGGCCAGTCCGAGGCGGCGGTCCATGCCGCGCGAGAGGGTGCCGAGCCGTTCGTCCCGCAGGCTGACGAGGCCGACCACCTCGAGGACTTCGTCGGCCCGCCGGACCGGAACACCCGCCGCGGCGCACAGCATGCGCAGGTGACCGCGCACGGTGCGGGCGGGATGGCCCGGCACATCACCCAGGAGCACGCCGACTTCGCGCGAGGGGTGCGCGATGCGGTGCAGGGGGCGGCCTCTGAAATAGGTGATGCCACGGCCCTGTTGGAGTTCGAGCATCAGCCTGAGCGACGTCGTCTTGCCTGCACCCGCCGCTCCGAGAAGCGCGGTGACACGGCCTGCGCGCGCTTCGAAGGAGACGTCGTCGACTGCGGGCGGAAGATCCTTGCTGGAGTTGCTGGTCAGTCCGAGTGCCTGGATCACCCGTAGCAAGATAGCGCGCTATGTCCGGTTTTTCGGGTACCACAAGGCCCGCTCCACAGTCGGCCGGCCATCCTCCGACGGCCCGCCGACGAACGTGATCGGGCCCTGTTCGCCCTTCGGAACAGTGGCCGATCCGCGGTTCGGTCACGGCCGGTCGGCCGTCGGTGCCCGGCGCCCCGGTGTCACACCTCAGGGCGCAGCATCGGCGGGTTGAGCAGGGTGGCGCCGCCTGCCCGGAAGAGCTGCGCGGGACGGCCTCCCTGGCGGGTGGTCGTCCCCCCGGTGGGGACGAGAAAGCCGGGGGTTCCCGTCACCTTGCGGTGGAAGTTGCGGGGGTCGAGCGCGACACCCCACACCGCCTCGTAGACACGGCGCAGCTCGCCGACGGTGAACTCGGGCGGGCAGAACGCGGTGGCCAACGACGAGTACTCGATCTTGGAACGGGCACGTTCCACGCCGTCCGCCAGGATCTGGGCATGGTCGAACGCGAGCGGCGCGACCGGTTCGCCGTCCCGGCCGTATCCGCTCTGCTGCAGCAGTTCCTCGACGGGCGCCCAGCGTGCGTTGCTGGCGTCGCCACCCGCGCGGGGAGCGGGCAGATCGGGGGCGAGGGCGAGGTGGGCGACGCTGACGACACGCATTCTGGGATCGCGTTTGGGGTCGCCGTAGGTCGCGAGCTGTTCCAGATGTGCCCCGTTGTCCTGCACGGGGACGGCCGGATCGTGCGCGCGCAGTCCGGTCTCCTCGGCCAGCTCGCGCGCCGCGGCCTGAGCCAGATCCTCATCGGCCCGTACGAAGCCGCCGGGAAGCGCCCAGCGCCCCTGGAACGGCGGCTCACCCCTGCGCACCGCCAACGCGCACAGGGCATGGCGGCGCACGGTCAGCACGACCAGGTCCACAGTGACGGCGAAGGGCGGAAATGCTGACGGGTCGTAGGGCATGCGGCGATCATAGTCGTCTGCCTGACGATAAACACTCCCTTCGTCGGCCGCATCGGTGGCTGGTCGGCTTCGGTCCGGCCGGGGATTCGCGGTGCGCTCCCGATCGTCGTCCGCTGCCATGTCGTACGAGGTCAGGCTCTCAGTTGGAGTCCGTCGGCCGCCTCCTCGACCATGGCAAGGCCGAGTCGGCTGACCCGCACGGAGAAGGGGGAACCCGCGACCCGCAAGCCGGTCAGGCTGATCTCCCCGAGGGGCGCGCTGCGCATGGGACGCAGCGTGACCGTCCCGGCCGGGGCGTCCGGGCGGATCCCCGCGAGGGTGGTCAGCAGCAGGACCCCGGCAGCCGCTGCCGTCGCCGAGGGGCGGCAGGCCGCCGGATGGGGCAGCGGTGCGCCCCCGTCGGTGCGCTGTTCCCCCGCGTACATCTCGGGGAGCCGGTGGCCGAAGGTCTCGGCCGCAGCCAGTACCCCCTGCAGCAGCGAACCGGCCTCCTTCTCGTAGCCGGCCGCGGCCAGGCCCGCGACGGCGACCGCCGTCTCGTGGACCCGAACGGCACCGGCGCGATGACCGAAGGGGTTGTATCCCGCCTCCTTCGCGCCCAGCCCTCGCAGCCCCCAGCCGGAGTCCATGGCCGGGCTCCCGAACAATCTGGCCAGCTGTTCGGTGTGTACTCGGTCGAGCAGCCCGGGTGCCAGCTCGCCTCCGCCCAGCAGCCCGGTGTCGAGCAGGTGGACGGCGGTGGCACCGAGCTGTGGAACGAGGCGCCCGTCCGGGGCACGGGCAGTCGCCGGTCGGCCGCCACCGCGGTCCTCGATCCAGAAGTCCGCGCGGAACGCCGTCTGCAGTTCCCGTGCCCACTGCCGCAGCTCGGTGCCACCCGGTCTGCCGCACGCGTCGAGCAGCTCGGCACCGAGCAGGGCCGCGCGGTGGGCATGGGCCTGTGTCTCACAGCGGACGGGCCCGCCGGGCTGCGGATCGCACAGATACGCCCCGTCGCCCACGGTCGTCCGCAGCCAGGCCAGACACCGTTCGGCCGCCGGCAGCAGTTCCTCCGTCTCATGGTGGGGAAGTCCCCACCTCCTGGCCTCTGCGAGAAGAGCCGGGAAGAGCAGCGTGGCCTCCGTGCCCGTGCAACCGGGCGGCAGATGTGCCCCCGCGTCCCGCCTCGGCCCAGGGATCATGCCGGATTGTGACCCCGTGCCCGGGAGTTGGGTGCGCGCGAGGGTGCGCAGGGTGCCTGCGGCGAGCCTGGTGCCGAGGGGCAGTGTCATCCGGGCCGCGGCGAGCGCCTCGGCCGGCGCCAGCCCGCAGCGCCAGGGTGCTCCTGCCGCCAGGTACGTGTCCGTGGGATGCGCCGGATCGCGCAACAGCAGGGCCTGCAGGTCCTCGCCGCCGGTGTGCAGCAGGGCCTTCACGCCGGAGTGGTCACCTGTCGCCCGTGCGGACGCCAGTGGGCTGGTCGCTGCGCGCCCCACGGATCGGACGGGTCCAGCGCCGTCCGGTCGTACCCGCAGTTCCACGCTGGCCGTGCCGCCCGGAGGCAGGTGGAACTCCCAGCGCAGCAGTCCTGCCGAGGCCAGGGCATCGGCTGGCGGAGGATCGGCCGTGACCGATGCGCTCCCGTCGGCGCAGGACCAGCGCAGGCCGGAGTCGTGGACGCTGGCGGGTAGTTCGGGCCCCGCTCGTCCCGATGCGATCGCGCCGAGGTCGGCCAGATCGGTGCCGAGGGCCACCTCCACCGGCAGACGGAGCGGGCGGGAGGCCGCGCTGTGGAGCGTGATGCGCTCCGTGCCGTCCGCGTGACGTGTGCGTTCGACAACGACGTCCGGATCAGGACCGGTGCCGGGGGAAACCCGCAGTGTCCCCACGAAGCGCACGTGGTCCGCCGCGGTCGTCCGGGCCTGGACGGCGACCGGTTCGCGACCGGCGACGCGAACCTGGCAGCGGGAGAGCACACGCCGGCCCGCGCGATAGAAGCCTTCCAGCCCGTGTCCGGTCAACTGCCCCTGATCCGAGGAGATGGCGAGACCCGGGAGCGCGACGCAGATGAGGGCGGTGTGGGCCGGGGGGAGGTCGGCAGGGCCGCGAGCGGGCAGTGGCGGGCTTGAGGGCGGCGGCAAGTGGTTCTGCGGAGTGGGCGAGGTTGTGCGATGCGGGCGAGGGACGGTCGGGGGTGGGGTCCAGTGCTGGGCTGTCGACGGAACGGGCCTTTGTGGTCCGGCCATAGGCGGAGGCTGGTACTGGTCCGCGGGCGCGGACGAGTGCCGCGCTGGACCGGCCCCTGGAGCCGGCCACCGGTCGACCTGCCCCGTCGACGGAGACGGACGGCTGTCGGGGTCCGCTCCTGGGTAGGGCTGCTGGTCCTGCCCCGTGGACGTGGACAGGTGCCCGGAACCTGCCCATGAGGGCAGCCTTTGGTCCTTGCCCGTGAGAACGTGCGCCTGCCCGGTCCGTAAGGGAGAGGGCACGCCCGGGTTCGGCCCCGGAGTCAGGCGCTGGTCGTGCCTCGTCGCCCTTGCGGCGCGCTCGGTGTCGCTCGCGAAAATCGGCTCGTACGTATTCGAGCCCGCGGCCTGGGCCGGTGGATCGACGCCTTCGCCCCGGGGCGAAGAGGAACTGCCGAGAGCAGAGCTGTTGTCGTCGGCGGCGGAGGGCGGAGTCGGCTGATGCAAGGGGCGGCTTCCTCTGCGCTCTGTGCGCCTGGGTCGTGTACGGCGCCGGGTGCGGGGCTCCTGAGGGACAAGGGCGGTGGGCGGCACCCGTCCAGCCGTTCCGCCACTCAGGTGAACGGGACGGACCTCATCGGGGTCACGCCCGCGGCCCTGGAAGCCGACCGAATGGCGGCGGGCGTGAAGAGGGCGGGCCCCGCGACGACCGAGCGTCAGCCCTGCCCCTCCGTTTCCCGGCCGACCTCGCGCCGTCCCGCCGTGCCCGGACCCGCCTCGGGCCGGCTCGCCCGCCGTCCCGCGGCGGAGGGCATGCCACATCCGCGCGCCGCACGCGCACAGCCGACCGGCGAGGCCACGGAGTCGGCCGCCGCCACCTTCCGGGCGGTCACTCATGCCTCCCCCTCGACCGCATCGCCTCCCGGTCGCGCGACTCCGGGTCGGGTGCCGCGCCGCCGTGTGCTGTCCTGGCCCGTGGGGTGCGGGCGCGCGTTCCCCTTCCCCGACGGCCGTGGACGCGTGCCGGCTGTCCCCGCAGCACCAGGACGCGTACTCGTCGGCCGTGGGCGAGCGTGGGATTCATCCGTCCCCGACGGCCGTTCTCCGGCGCCTGAGACGTGCGGGCGGCCGTCCGGGCCGCCGCCGGACCTGCTCCGGCGGCGGCGACGGGAAGCCGCCGCGCCCGCTCCACCGACACCCACCCCGTTCTGCAACGCGGGAGTGTCCTGGACACTGGTCACGTCCTGCGACGCGGGGGCGTCCCCGGCACCGGTCACGCCCCGCGGCGACGGAGTTCCACCAACATCTGTCACGTCCGCCTGCGCCGGCGCCACGATTTCCTGCCGCGTCGAGGGCTCAGATCCCCTCTCGCCGGTCGCTCCTCCCGCTCCCTCTGCCGCACGCGCCATGCGCGCCTCGCGCAGACAGCGGCGGATGGACTCCGGGTCCAGGCCCTCGTTGCACGCCTGGTGCAGGAGGCGGGCGAAGAGGTAGTCGGGATCGGCTCCCAGGGCCATGGCCATGGCTTCTCGGGCCTCGATGTCGTCCCCGGCCGACCAGGCAACCCAGCCGACGAGGGTGAGCGGGGCCGCCGCATGCTCGCCGTACGACCCGACGCAACGGCGGGCCAAGGCTCGCCAGAGACGCAGCGCCGGGCCGGCCTCGGGACCCTCCATCCACTCGGCCGCACGGTCGCGCGTCGAGCGGTCCTGCAGGCCGAGGATCAGCGTGGCCGCTTCCTCGTGTCCGAGCAGTTCGTCGTCACGCAGGTCCGCCAGGAGGGGCCCGGAGACGGGCACCGCCTCGGCGAACCGTGCCATCACCCGCTCGGCCAGGGACATCGTCTCCTCTGCCACGTCCGCCCGGCCGGTTTCGTCCAGCATCCTGGGGATCTGCGCCATGCTCGTGGTGTCCAGGACGGCCTCCTGCTCCAGTGCGGCGGCGGTCTCCCAGGGCAGCAGCCTGGCCCGCAACTCGCGCAGAGTGCCTCGCACTTGGAGCCCGGCATAGGTAGCCGCGGCAGCCAGCACGGAGGTGCCGGGCAGCCCCATCGGCAGCCCTTCGGGGGGACAGCATCCCTCACTCGGGCAGCAGTACGACCAGAAGCGGCCGTCGGAGATGCACAGCGCCTCGATGACGGGTACGTCGAGGCGGCCGCACTCCGTGCGCAGCAGCCCGGCGAGCCGGGCCAGCCGCCCCATGACCTGCTGCCCCGTCTCGCCCTTGGCGGGCTCCTGGCAGAGATACGCCACCATCTGCTCGGGTTTGGCCCCCCTGCGCGCGCTGCCCGTGATCAGCCCCTGGGCGAGCTGCCGGGCCGCGGACTCCCAGTCGTCCCCGCTGGTCGGAATGCCGAGTCGGGCCCGTCCGCCGAACCGGCCGCGACCGCCTCGGTCGTGCAGGGCGACCAGGACGATGCTGTCCTCGGGGCGGTACCCGAGCAGGTACGGCAGCGCGTCGGCCAGTTCGGCCGGCGTACGCAGAGTGACCTGATGGTCGCCTCCGTGGGCGGCGTACGTCACGCACTCGACGTGCTGGCTGGGCACGGTCCCGGGTCGCCCGCCGTCCGCGTCAGAGGCTTCACGCCTCTCATATCCGTCTCGTCCGCCGATGTCGCCGTTCTCAGAGGATCCAGTCGTTTCGCTGTGATTCGTCATGCCCAGACGATCTCGCGGATCACCAGGTTCCGCTTTGACCTGTGGATAAGTTCGATCATGGACACGCCATCATGGGCTCGCATGCCTGGTGGCGCCGCTGAGGCGTCCGCCGCCTCGGCCGGTGAAGATCCCCGGCTGTCAGTGCGGTCCTGTTGTATGGGACGTATGACGCACACGAGCAACGCGGAATTGCGCGCGGCAGCCGATGCGGTCCTCACCCGTCTGGTCGGGGACGGCACCGGATCGGCCCGACTGCGCGAGGACCAGTGGCGGGCGATCGAGGCGCTGGTGGCGGACAAGCGCCGGGCCCTCGTCGTGCAGCGCACGGGCTGGGGCAAGTCCGCGGTGTACTTCGTGGCGACCGCCCTGCTGCGCGAGCGCGGAGCGGGGCCGACCGTCATCGTCTCGCCCCTGCTCGCGCTCATGCGCAACCAGGTCAACGCGGCTGCCCGCGCCGGTATCCACGCCCGGACCATCAACTCCTCCAACACGGAGGAGTGGGAAACCGTCCAGACCGAGGTCGCCGCGGGCACGGTCGACGTGCTGTTGGTGAGCCCGGAGAGGCTCAACAACCCGGACTTCCGCGACAACGTCCTGCCCGAACTGGCCGCTGCCACCGGACTCCTCGTCGTCGACGAGGCCCACTGCATCTCCGACTGGGGGCACGACTTCCGCCCCGATTACCGGCGGCTGCGCACCATGCTCGCCGACCTCCCGTCCGGCGTTCCGGTGCTCGCCACCACCGCCACCGCCAACGCACGGGTCACTGCCGACGTGGCCGAACAACTGGGCACAGGCACGGGCACGGACGCGTTGGTGCTGCGTGGCCCGCTGGACCGCGAGAGCCTCAGTCTCGGAGTGCTCCAGCTGCCCGACGCGGCCCACCGGCTTGCCTGGCTCGCCGATCACCTGGGTGACCTGCCGGGTTCCGGAATCATCTACACCCTCACGGTCGCCGCGGCCGAGGAGGTCACCGCCTTTCTGCGGCAGTGCGGTCACACCGTCGCCTCCTACACGGGAAAGACGGAAAACGCCGAACGCCAGCAGGCCGAGGAAGCCCTGCTCGCGAACAAGGTCAAGGCGCTCGTGGCCACGTCCGCACTCGGCATGGGATTCGACAAGCCCGACCTGGGCTTCGTCGTCCACCTGGGTTCGCCCTCCTCCCCCATCGCGTACTACCAGCAGGTCGGCCGCGCCGGGCGCGGCGTCGAACACGCCGAAGTCCTCCTGCTGCCGGGCCGTGAGGACGAAGCGATCTGGGCCTATTTCGCCTCCGTCGCGTTTCCGCCCGAGGAGGCCGTCCGCCGCACCCTCGACATCCTCGCGCAGTCGGACCGCCCCTTGTCGCTGCCCGCGCTCGAACCCCTCGTGGAGCTGAACCGCACCCGCCTGGAAACCATGCTCAAGGTCCTCGACGTGGACGGCGCCGTCCATCGCGTCAAGGGCGGCTGGGTCGCCACCGGCACCCCCTGGTCGTACGACACCGAGCGGTACGCATGGGTTGCCAAGCAGCGCGCCACCGAGCAGCAGGCCATGCGCGACTACGCCACCACGAGCGACTGCCGCATGGAGTTCCTGAGGCAGCAGCTGGACGACGACGAGGCCGCCCCCTGCGGCCGTTGCGACAACTGCGCCGGCCCCCGTTTCACAGCTGAGGTCTCTCAGGACGCACTGGACACCGCCGGCGGCTCGCTCACGCGCGCGGGTGTCGTGGTGGATCCCCGCAAAATGTGGCCGACCGGACTCCCGGCCATCGGCGTCAACCTCAAGGGCCGTATCCCGCCCGGCGAGCAAGCCACCCCGGGCCGGGCGCTGGGCCGGCTCTCCGACATCGGCTGGGGCAACCGGCTCCGCCCCCTCCTCGCGCCCCACACCCCGGACGCCCCGGCGCCCGACGACGTGATGAACGCCGTCGTGACCGTACTGGCCGACTGGGCCAAGGCACCGGACGGCTGGGCGTCCGGCAGGCCGGACGCCCCACCCCGTCCCGTCGGCGTGATCATCATGCCCTCGCGCACGAGGCCACAGTTGATCCAGTCGCTCGGCAGCCGAATCTCCGCGGTCGGTCGCCTCCCCCTGCTGGGCTCCTTGGCCTACACGGACCATGCGGCCGAGCTGTCCCTTCCCCGCTCCAACAGCGCCCAACGCCTGCGTGCCCTCGAAGGAGCGCTCGTCGTCCCCCCGCCCCTGCAGGAGGCCCTCCATGCCGCGCCCGGCCCCGTACTGCTCGTGGACGACGTGACCGAGACCGGCTGGACCCTCGCGGTCGCCGCCCGCCTGCTTCTGCGGTCCGGTGCCCAGAGGGTGTTGCCACTGGTCCTGGCGGTACGCGGCTGAGCACGCGCGAGACGATGCCCGCAGTCCTGCGCCGACGCACGAACGTGCCGTGCTCGAACGTCCCGTGCGTCGTCTCCCAGAACACCGGGTAGGGATATACGACGCCAATCGCCAGAAAAGGTTCGGTAGGCCCAATTGCTCGTTGCCGCAACCAAGTTCGACAGGAAGAATTGGAGTCCGCTCCCCGCACGGCTCGTCCGTGATCAGGTAGGGCTCTGCTGCGGTGCGCGCTCCCCCGAATCCGACCCCGCCCGCAGTATGGGCGCGTAGCCGAAGGGAGGACCGTGACCTTCGGATTCGCTCCGTCCTCCGCGGCGTCGACGTCGTCGCCTGCCGACCTGTCCGCCGCATCCGCCAATCCTCTGGCCCGCATGCTCGAACCCGCGGAGTGGGCCGCCGCGGGAATCCCGCTGCTGAGCAATCCCCGCGAGGTCGTCAGCGGGCTGCACACGCGCCACCGTCCCAAACCGGCAACCGCGATCGTGGCGGTCCTCGACCCCGACGAGCGACTACGGGCGAGCGCCTCGTTCACCCGCCGACCGGCACCGGCGGACGGGTGGATGTCCCGCAACGTGTTGCTGGCCCAGCTTCGCCGGGTGATCCCGCACGACCTGCGGCGCCGCACACCGGTGCGCACCGCCGTGCTGCTCTACTGCCGCGAGGGTGACGCCCGTTGGACGGAAGAGGACGGCGCGTGGATGTGGGGACTGCGTGACGCCTGCACTCTGCACGGGTTGCGTTGCGGGGCGTACATCACGCTGACCCGGGACGGCTGGCAGGTCATCGGCGAGGGCCGAGGCGGACGCCGCCCGAACGTGGACTCGGCACCCGAGCCCTTCGCCACCTCCGAGGCGCCGCCTCCGCCGCCACGCACGGGCGGCGCCGTATCGGAGGTCCTGCGCCGAGCGGCGGCCCGCTGACACGTCCGAGCGTTGTACCCGCGGGCCGCGCGCTGATGCCGTACTCGTAGGCCGTGGTGCGCATTCACGGCACACAGTCGAGTCCGTACGACAACTCCGAGCACCGGTACGGGGAACACCCCGCCGGCACGACGGACAGCCACAGCATGACCCGGCCCGCAACCGCCCAGAACAAGGCGCGGCACCCGCACCTGGATGCCACCCCGCCCGGGTTTGCAGGCACACAGAAACGACCGAGGTGCAGGTGCCGCCTGGACGGCACCCTTCGTCACCCCAGCGTGCCCCGGACGTACCGGACGCGACTCAGACGCCAGTACCCAACACCGAGTTGATCTGCTGCGGGTCGCCGCAAACGATCAGCAGGGCACCGGCCCGGGCGTGAGCGAGCGGTAGGACCTCGGCGGCGGCCGAGTCGGGGCCGCCATTGACGGCGACCACAACCACAGGACGGGCAGCGGCGCGGGAAGCCATGGCGGCGTCCGTGTAGAAGACGTCGTCGGCAGCGTCGTGCTGCGCCCAGTACGACGCTTCACCGAAGGACAGCTCATGGACGGCCCACGGGTGCTGTTCGCCGGTGGTGATCACCAGCACGTCGCCGGGGGCGCGACCCGAGTCCAGCAGCAGGTCGACGGCTTCTTCGGCAGCATCGAGCGCACCCTCGGCGGAGGCCGGGATCAGCTGGATCTGCGGGGTCACCGCGGCCGGAGCGGCGGCGGCAGGGGCGGCAGGGCCCGACGGTCCGGGCTTGGCCACGGCCACGTCGCGCGGCGTACGTTGCACCGGCGGCGCGGGCCTCAGCGGGCCTGGGCGACCGGGGCGCGGGTGAGCCGCGGGGCGGGGGCCGGGTACAGGACGAGGGGTCGGCGCGTTGCGGCCGCTGGCCGGAGTGGCGCGGGGACCCTGGGCACTCTCGTGAATCTGAGGCTCCTCGGGAATGAGAGGCATGAGCTGATATTTATCAAACGTTGGTACGGCTCGCGCCAGCGGGTGGCACATGAGTGCGAGCGGAACCGTCAGAAATCGAAGCCGAGCTGCCCCTCGATCTCCGGAACGCTTCCATCCGCCCAGCTGCGGACCTTCTTGAGGTGCCGCCACTGGGGCAGCGCATCAAGATACGCCCACGACAACCGGTGGTACGGGGTGGGGCCCCGCTCCTGCAGTGCGGCCTTGTGCACGGGCGACGGATACCCGGCGTTGGCCGCAAAATCGAAGTCTGCATGGTCGATGCCCAGTTCGGCCATCATTTTGTCGCGCTGAACCTTGGCGATCACGGAGGCCGCTGCCACGGCCACGCACGACTGGTCACCCTTGATCACAGTACGGACCTTCCAGGGCGTCCCGAGGTAGTTGTGCTTCCCGTCGAGGATCACCGCATCGGGACGGATCGGCAGTGCATCCAGGGCGCGCACCGCCGCGAGCCGCAGAGCGGCCGTCATGCCCATCTGGTCGATCTCCTCCGGTGAGGCATGTCCCAGGGCGTAGGACGTGACCCAGTCCCGCAGCACGTGGGCGAGCTGCGTGCGCCGCTTGATGCTGAGGAGCTTGGAGTCGGTGAGACCTTCGGGGGGCCGGCGCAGTCCGGTGATCGCCGCGCAGACGGTGACGGGACCGGCCCACGCGCCGCGCCCCACCTCGTCGACACCGGCAATGATCTTCGCTCCGGTCGTGGCGCGGAGGGAGCGCTCGACGGTGTGAGTAGGCGGTTCGTACGGCATGGCGCCCTTAGCGTACGCCGACCGGATCACCCTCCGACACCCCGGTTCCCCGAACGGCTTCACGGGCACCGCGAACCCCGGTCATCCGCCGGTCGGCCGCAACAGCGGGAGCATCAACTGGTCGATCATCTCTTCGAGATCCCGATCATTCCATTCACTTGCGCACATCTTGGATCGGTACATCAGCATCGCCGGGATGACATCGAATACGTAGCCGTTGGCCGCATCGTCCCGCACCTCTTTACGCTCTATGCCACGGGTAATGATCTGGCGTAGCAGCCTGAGGGTCGGCTCCACGACTCCTCCGAAGATCACGCCGTGGAAGCGTGCCGCCTGGGCAGGGTCGCACTCGTGAATCACCGCGCTGAGCGCGAAGCCGGGACGCGAGAACATCGCATCCCGCGCCCGCCGGCACAGGGTGAGCAGGTCCTCGCGCACGCTGCCCAGATCGGGTGCCTCCTCAAAAGGCGGCAGCCCGGCCCGGAGCGCGTCCGCGACGAGGTCCTCCTTGGACGGCCAGCGACGATAAACCGCAGCCTTCCCGGTCTGGGCGCCGGCGGCGACGCCTTCCATCGTGAGGCCTTTCCAGCCGACCGTACTGAGCTGATCCAGAGCGGCATCGAGGATCGCGCGTTCGAGTACGGCGCCGCGCCGGCGCAGGGAGACCGTCTGAGCGGGGGCGGCCGTCCAGCGCGAGGTAACCATCTGAGCTTCTCCAACAGACAGGGGAAGTGGAAATTCCGGGAGCAGGGGGAACGCCGCGCGGCAACAACGGGGGACGTGCCGCACGACAACAAGCTGAGTGAACGCTTGCGTTCACTACTTGGGACTCACTACCGTTGACGCAACAGTGAACGCCATCGTTCACTAGGGCACTTGTGGGGGACCCATAGTGACAACCTCTCAGTTGACTCAGGACCAGAAACCAGGTGCGGCCCGCCGGGAGGGACATCCCGGCATCGCCCTCACCGTCATCGCGGCCTGCCAACTCATGGTGGTACTCGACGCGACGATTGTGAATATCGCGCTCCCGCACATTCAAGACGCGCTCAAGTTCAGTACGACCGACCTCACCTGGGTCGTCAGTTCCTACACGCTCACCTTCGGCGGCCTGCTGCTCCTCGGCGGCCGGGCCGGCGACATCCTCGGCCGCCGCCGGGTCTTCATGGCCGGGATCCTGCTGTTCACCCTCGCCTCGCTGCTCGGCGGCCTTGCGCAGGAGCCCTGGCAGTTGCTGGCCGCACGAGTCCTGCAGGGAGTGGGAGGCGCGATCGCGTCGCCCACCTCTTTGGCTCTCATCACCACGACATTTCCCGAAGGGCCGGAACGGAACCGGGCCTTCGGCGTCTTCGCCGCGGTCTCCGCGGGCGGCGGTGCCATCGGCCTGCTCGCGGGCGGCATGCTCACGGAGTGGCTCGACTGGCGGTGGGTGCTCTTCGTGAACGTACCCATCGGCGTGCTGATCGCCGTACTCACACCGCTGTACATCAGCGATTCCGAACGGCACACCGGGCGCTTCGACGTCGCGGGCGCACTCACCTCGACGGCAGGCATGGCCCTGCTCGTCTACGGCTTCATCCGCGCAGCGGACGAGGGATGGCGGGACGGCCTGACCATCGGCTCCTTCGGCGCCGCCGTGGTCCTGCTGCTGGCCTTCGCGTTCATCGAGTCCCGTGCCAAGGAACCGATAACGCCGCTCAGGATGTTCGCCGACCGGAATCGCTCGGGGACGTACGTGATCATGCTGAGCCTCGCCGCGGCGATGTTCGGCATGTTCTTCTACATCGTGCTCTTCGTGCAGAACGTGCTGGGTTACACCCCGATCCAGGCGGGTCTCGCCTTCCTGCCCGTGACGGTCGTGATCGCACTGGGGGCCGGCCTGTCCCAACGGTTCCTTCCGGTGCTCGGGCCCAAGCCGTTCATGATCGTGGGCTCGGCGCTCGCGACGATCGGGCTGGGCTGGCAGGCCCTCATCAGCTCCGACAGCTCTTACGTCGGCGGTGTGCTCGGGCCGATGCTGGTGTTCGGCTTCGGCATGGGTCTGAACTTCGTGACGCTCACGCTCACCGCGGTCTCCGGTGTCGCCCAGCACGAGGCGGGCGCGGCATCCGGACTGCTCAACGCCACGCAGCAGGTGGGCGGTTCGCTCGGCCTGTCCATCCTGACGACGGTGTTCGGCTCGGCCAGCAAGGACGAGGCGGAGAAGCAACTGCCGAAGTTCCTCGCCGAGGGTTCGGCGGAGCAGAAGGCCGAGTTCGGTCAGACGCATCAGCTGCCCGCCCCTTGGGGGCACGAGGTGCTCGCTCAGGGCATCTCGACAGGCTTCATCGCGGCCGCGGCAATGGCCGTACTCGCTCTGGTCACCGCCTGGTTGGTGATCAGAGTCCGAAAGAGCGACCTGGATGCCCTCGCCGGCACCGCGGGTCCGGGCATCGGCTGAGCCGACAGGCCCCGTACAACGCTGCGAATGGCCGGCCGCGGTTCGGGAGACGGACGGCGACGGCGGTCCGGCCATTCGCACGACGCACGCTCGGGCCAGCACGGCCAGCACGCCCAGCAGCGTCAGCGAACCTCCTACGTAATGCACAACCCACCCCCTGCGGCCCTCGTATGCCACCTGCCTGTGCGAACCCATTCATCACACAGCGGATACTGCGAGAACGCCCCAGTGGTCACACAGAGTTCCCGACGCGCACAGAGAGTTTCCGATCGAACCGCAGGCCGCGCCCTCGTCGACGGACAACGACCGCGGCAGAACCACCTCGGCAGGTCCCGTCAGCTGCGCGGCAGGTCCCGTCAGACGGAGGTCGGCACCCAGTCGGGCAAAGCCTCCGTCTGCTCCACCCACGCGGCCGGTGGCGTCCCCACCTTGCCGGAGGCGATCACCCCACCCACGATGGCGCAGGTCGTATCCACGTCACCGCCGACCTGCGCAGTCGTCCAGAACGCCTGCTCATAGTCCCCCAGCCCCCTGGCGGCCGACCAGAGCGCGAAAGGCACGGTGTCGTGGGCCGTCGTACGCCGGCCGCAGCCCAGCACGGCCGCGACGGTGCCTGCATCCGCGTAGTCGAGCATGTCCCGGGCGCGCCGCAGGCCCGCGCCGACAGCGCTTTTCGGAACGAGCGCGACGACTCCGTCGAGAAGCGCCTCCGGGCTGGGCGGCCCGCCGGGAGCGGCGGCCAGCGCGGCGGCCGCGGCGACGGCCATGGCGCCGACCACGGCCTCACGGTGCTGGTGGGTGGGGTACGAGGAGATCTCGGCCTGGTGGGTCGCCTGCTCCGGGTCGTCCGCGTACCAGGCGCCCAGGGGCGCGATCCGCATCGCGGCACCGTTGCCCCAGGACCCCTGGCCGTTGAAGAGCTGGGCGGCGAGCTCTCGCCAGTCACCGCCTTCCCGGACCAGGCGCAGCAGGCGGTTGACCGCGGGGCCGTAGCCACGGTCGAAGTCGTGATGGTCAGCGAAGGAGCGGGCTAGGGCGTCCTGGTCGATGCGGTGGTGGGCGGCCAGGACCGCGACCACGGAGCAGGTCATCTCCGTGTCGTCCGTCCACTGCCAGGGGCCGGGCGGCAGCTCGCGGTGCTTCAGCAGCGGGTAGTTCACCGGCACGAAGAACTGTGAGCCCAGCGCGTCCCCCACGGCCAGTCCGCGCAGGCTGGCCAGGGCGCGGTCCAGGCGCCCGTCGGGAGAGGAATCAGCGGTCATCGCCCTGCCACTCTATCCGGTGATCCCGTACGGCTCCGGATCCCGCCAGCGTTCGAAGGGCCGGTCGAGCACATACTTGCCGTCGTCTCCGAGAACGAGCATCCGCATCTCCGCGTTCCCCGGATTCGCCAGCGACTCGAACTCCGCGACCGTCCAGTGGAACCAGCGCATGCAGAACAACCGCATGGCAAGGCCGTGGGTGACCAGCAACACGTTCGGCGGATGGTCGGGCGCCTCGAAGCTGCGGTACAGGCTCTCCAGGAAACCGCCGACCCGGTCGTACACGTCGGCGCCGGACTCGCCCTGGGCGAAGCGGTAGAAGAAGTGTCCGTACGCGTCCCGGTAGGCCTTCTGGAGCCGGACGTCGTCACGGTCCTGCCAGTTTCCCCAGTCCTGCTCACGCAGCCGGGGCTCCTCGCGCACGCGTATGAGCTCGGGGTCCAGATGAAAGGCACGCAGGGTCTCGTGCGTACGGCGGTAGGGGGAGACGTACACGCTGACGCGCTCGCGGCCGAACACCTCGCGCAACCGCTTGCCCGTCTCCTCGGCCTGCTGCCAGCCCTGACCGGTGAGGCCCAGGGAGTGGTCGGGTTCGCGCTCGTACACGGTGTCATCAACATTGCCCGTTGACTCGCCGTGTCGAACAAGGACGATGCGCCGTGGTCGTGCCATGCCAAAACCCTAGATCGGTTGAGGGCCGATCGAGCACTCGTACGGCCTTCATACAGCGTAGGTCACATCTTCCGGCACCAAGAGCCACGGTAAGACGCACGAGTAACAGGTCCGGACGTCATACCGTCCAGCTCGGTTCGAGCTGCACGATGTCGCCCGTGAGGGCGACTACGTCCGCCTCGATCTGGGCCCGCAGGGCCAGGCGCTCCACGCGCTCGGTGCGGTACTTGCCGTGTTCGGCGGCCGACAGCCACATCGACAGCACCAGGAACTCGTTTCCCGGCGCCTCTCCGAACAGTCCGCGGATCATGCCGGGGGAACCGGCCATCGCCGGGTTCCAGACCTTCTCCTGCATCAGTGTGAAGTGCTCGGCTCGCTCCTCGTGAACGCGGCAGTGGGCGACCCGTACCAGGTCGGCGTCCGAGAACCGCGGTTCGAAGCCGGTCTTCACGTCGAAACGGTAGTCGAACAGTTTGACCTGGCTGTCCTTGAAGGTGCCCGACTGTGCTGCCGCCAGGCGGTCGTGGGAGCGAGCCATGAAGGAGTCGTAGAAGGCACGGCTCTCCCAGAAGGCAAAGATGTGCGCCACGCCCTGCCGACCCCGGCTCCAGCCACCACCCTGCCCCCGAAACCCCGGCTCCCCCAGAAGCCCCGCCCACTTTCGCTGCCCCCGCTCGAAACCGCGGCGGTCCACCACGGTGCAGCGAATCCACTTGACCAGCACCGCGCCATCGTAAGGCCACGGAGCGTGGCGTCGGTCACTCTCGGGCGGAGAGCTCGCCCCCAAGTGCACGGACGCGCGTGGCAGGATGGGCAATCTGCCTTGTCTGCCCGGCAGTTCGGGCGGCACCACTGGGGGAAGGGGAAGTCTGGTGAACGGCCTCAAGAAGGGCATCCGCAAGGTCGAGATCGCCCTGAAGTGGGACCCGAGTCCGGCGGGACAGCCGCCCACCGATCTGGACGTCGTCGCCGCCACCTACCTGGCGAGCGATCCGTACGGGGATCCCGCGTATGTAGTGCACTTCGACAGCCGCTCCCCCGACGGAACCATCTACCTCAACCGCGACAGCAAGGATGGCAAGGGCTTCGGCTGGGACGAGGTCATGACGGTCGAGCTGGACCGGCTGGACGCGCGCTACGCGCGCGTGGTCGTCGGCGTCATCATCCAACAGCGCTCCGAGCACCGCACTTTCGTCAGTGTGATCAACCCGGCGCTCCGTATCCGTGAGGGTTACACCGTCCTGGCCGAGGACAACTTCGGCGACATTCTGGGGGCAACGGCGGCGACGGTCGCGGAACTCGTGCGCGAAGGGTCCGGTACCTGGGACTTCCATCCCGGCATCCACGGCTTCGAGGACGACCCGTCGACGTTCACGGCAACGATGGGGCGGGCGCGCCACGCATAGCGAGGTCCAGGGCGGTGGCGCCGGGAATCGGCGCTCCCGCCCTGCCCGTGGGTTCACACCCAGAGGATGCCGAGGATCCGGTGGAGAGCACTTGTTCCTGGCGTGCGCCATTCCTGAGCTCTCGGGCTGGAAGGCTCTCAGCTTGAGCTCCGAGGCCACAGAGTCGACCAGCCACGTGATCCGGCCATCCTCGGCAGCGAGTCCTTCACGCGCTGTGGCACACCACTCCTCCTTGTCGAGCAGCGCGAGGTACGCAGCTCGGCCTCGGTCCCAACCCGCTTCGGAGCCAGGATCGTCGGAGCCGATCGGTGTCTCATTGGTCAGGTATTGGGCGATCGTCGCCGCGGCGAAATAGCGCTCGACCGTCGGCTCAAGGTCCCCGAGTGCGCGGACGTGCGCCTCCAGGACCACCACCGCGTACGGGTAGCGACGGAGTGAGGTGCCCATGCCTTCGCCGTACGTCATCGCGTGGAGAAGCCGGGTCGTGTGGTCAACCAGCTCGGCGTCGTCCCCGAACATCGCGACAACCTTGTGGAGTTCGGCCACCCGCGCGAGCCGGCCCACGAAGTAGCCGTTGCGGAAGTCGCCGTCGGCCGCCCTCCGCAACAGCCAGGGTCGGACGACCGGGTCACCGTCCACGAGCCGGCACAGAGCCTCCACGATGTAAACCCTGCCCCAGCCGGTCACCCGCTCCGCCAGCCAGATCAGTGCATCCGCACCGCCGGGCAAGCGCTCGAGGCCCCGTGCTGCGAGTGGGCCGAAGGTACAGGAGAGCAGTCCGATGACCTGGATCAGTGGAATGTCGTCCACCGTGCCCACGGCAGCGAGCAGGGCCAACCCGACCGTGACGGCGGACGTATCCGTCGCGTACCGCACCAGCCACCGACCGACTTCCCGTGCGCGGCCTTCCCCAGCCATGTCGGCGGCGACGATGTGCTCGATGTGGTGGATCGGTACGTAGACGTCATGGAAGCGGTCGTTCAGCGCACTCGGCACAGCCTCCGGATCGGCGAAGTGCTCGTCGAGAATCCGGGCGACATCGACTCCCACCAGCTTGCGGTCGCGCGGCGCTTTCGGGCGAGGTCCACGTCTGCGCCGTTCCTCATCGGGATACGGCTCGCCTTCGCGTGGCAGGGGCTTGTCCGGCGACAGCCGATGCAGTCGGAGCGCGTGGCCGAACAGCGTTGTCTGATGTCCGGGCAGTCCAATCCCGGGTGTCTCGCTCACAGGCGAGCAGAGGACTCGATTCTCTTGATCACGCCACGAGGGTGCCATCGCAGCGCCGTGACAACAAGCCCCCTTCGGTAGACGGCGCCCGGATCGGTGCTTCTCGTCAACCCACCCTCACAGGGGGCCTGTAGGGCGGCTGCGCTGGATGCAACATTGCTGCGGGCGCTTGAGCGGCGGATGTCTCCTTAGAGAAGGCCGCTACGCGGGAGGGGCGTCAGCACGAGGCTGACGCCCCTCTCATCAGGGACTACTTGTCAGGTGAGCGTTTGCCGAGTGTTGCCCTCGACGCAGTTCCGCCCAGTGTCAGCTGCAACCGCTGGTCGAGCCGCACCCCTCGCAGATGTAGCAGGACCCGGCTCGCTGCATCTTCGTACCGCAGGAGAAGCACAGCGGGGCGTCGGCCTGGATGCCCAGCTGCATCTCCACCAGTTCGGCGCTGGTGTGGGCCTGCTGCGGGGCGGGCTTGGCCACCTCGACCTCGGCCTTCGGCGTGGCGACGGCCTTCAGCTCCTGGGCGCGCGGTGCCGACTGGGCCAGGCCCTCGACGTCCATCTCGTCGTCGGACGGCTCGTACGAACCCGTCTCCAGGTGGCGCTGGCGCTCCTCGGCGGAGTGGATGCCGAGCGCGGAGCGCGTCTCGAAGGGCAGGAAGTCGAGCGCCAGGCGGCGGAAGATGTAGTCGACGATCGACTGCGCCATCCGCACGTCCGGATCGTCCGTCATGCCGGCGGGCTCGAAGCGCATGTTCGTGAACTTCGAGACGTACGTCTCCAGCGGCACGCCGTACTGGAGGCCGACGGAGACGGCGATCGAGAAGGCGTCCATCATGCCGGCGAGGGTCGAGCCCTGCTTCGACATCTTCAGGAAGACCTCGCCCAGGCCGTCGTCCGGGTAGGAGTTGGCCGTCATGTAGCCCTCGGCGCCGCCGACCGTGAAGGACGTCGTGATGCCGGGACGGCCCTTCGGGAGGCGCTTGCGGACGGGGCGGTACTCGACGATCTTCTCGACCGTCTCGCGGATGGTCGCCTCTGCCTTCTCCGTGACCTCGACCTTCTCCTTCTCCTTGGTCTTGGCGGAGAGCGGCTGGCCGACCTTGCAGTTGTCGCGGTAGATGGCGAGCGCCTTGACGCCCATCTTCCAGGCCTCGAAGTAGACCTCTTCGACGTCTTCGACGGTCGCCGACTCCGGCAGGTTGACCGTCTTGGACAGTGCACCGGAGATCCACGGCTGGATCGCGGCCATCATGCGGACGTGGCCCATCGCGGAGATGGAGCGCTCGCCCATCGCGCAGTCGAAGACCTCGTAGTGCTCGTGCTTGAGGCCCGGGGCGTCGATCACATTGCCGTGGTCGGCGATGTGGGCGACGATCGCCTCGATCTGCTCCTCCTGGTAACCCATGCGGCGCAGGGCCTGCGGAACGGTGCCGTTGACGATCTGCATCGAGCCGCCGCCGACCAGCTTCTTGAACTTGACCAGGGCGAGGTCGGGCTCAAGACCCGTGGTGTCGCAGGACATCGCCAGACCGATGGTGCCGGTCGGGGCGATGACGGACGCCTGGGAGTTACGGAAACCGTTCTTCTCGCCGAGACGCAGCACGTCCTGCCAGGCCTCGGTGGCGGCGGCCCAGATCGGCGAGTCCAGGTCGTCCATGCGGACGGCCGTGGTGTTGGCGTCGGAGTGCTGCTTCATGACGCGCAGGTGCGGCTGGGCGTTGCGGGCGTAGCCGTCGTACGGGCCGACGACCGCGGCGAGTTCGGCGGAGCGCTTGTACGACGTGCCCGTCATCAGCGAGGTGATGGAGCCGGCGAGGGCGCGGCCGCCGTCGGAGTCGTACGCGTGGCCGGTCGCCATCAGCAGGGCGCCGAGGTTGGCGTAGCCGATGCCGAGCTGGCGGAAGGCGCGGGTGTTCTCGCCGATCTTCTGGGTCGGGAAGTCCGCGAAGCAGATGGAGATGTCCATCGCGGTGATGACGAGCTCGACGACCTTCGCGAAGCGCTCGACCTCGAAGGACTGGGTGCCCTTGCCGTCGTCCTTGAGGAACTTCATCAGGTTCAGCGAGGCGAGGTTGCAGGACGTGTTGTCCAGGTGCATGTACTCGCTGCACGGGTTGGAGCCGTTGATGCGGCCCGACTCCGGGCAGGTGTGCCAGGCGTTGATGGTGTCGTCGTACTGGATGCCGGGGTCGGCACAGGCCCAGGCCGCCTCGGCCATCTTGCGGAAGAGGGTCTTGGCGTCGACCTCTTCGATGACCTCGCCGGTCATGCGGGCGCGCAGGCCGAACTTGCCGCCCTCCTCGACCGCCTTCATGAACTCGTCGTTCACCCGGACCGAGTTGTTGGCGTTCTGGTACTGGACGGACGTGATGTCGTCGCCGCCCAGGTCCATGTCGAAGCCCGCGTCACGCAGGGCGCGGATCTTCACCTCTTCCTTCACCTTGGTCTCGATGAAGCCCTCGATGTCCGGGTGGTCGACGTCGAGGATGACCATCTTGGCGGCGCGACGGGTGGCGCCGCCCGACTTGATCGTTCCTGCCGAGGCGTCGGCGCCGCGCATGAAGGAGACCGGCCCGGAGGCGTTGCCGCCGGAGGAGAGCAGCTCCTTGGAGGAGCGGATGCGGGAGAGGTTCAGGCCGGCGCCGGAGCCGCCCTTGAAGATCATGCCCTCTTCCTTGTACCAGTCGAGGATCGACTCCATGGAGTCGTCGACGGACAGGATGAAGCAGGCCGAGACCTGCTGGGGCTGGGGCGTACCGACGTTGAACCAGACGGGGCTGTTGAAGCTGAAGATCTGGTGCAAGAGGGCGTACGCCAGCTCGTGCTCGAAGATCTCCGCGTCGGCGGGCGAGGAGAAGTACTTGTAGTCCTCGCCGGCCTTCCGGTACGTCTTCACGATGCGGTCGATGAGCTGCTTGAGGCTCACCTCGCGCTGCGGGGTGCCCACGGCACCGCGGAAGTACTTGCTGGTGACGATGTTGACCGCGTTCACCGACCAGAAGTCGGGGAACTCGACGCCACGCTGCTCGAAATTGACCGAGCCGTCGCGCCAGTTGGTCATGACGACGTCACGGCGCTCCCAGGACACCTCGTCGTACGGATGCACGCCGGGGGTGGTGTGGATGCGCTCGATGCGCAGCCCCTTGGTCGCCTTGGTGCCCTTGGCGCGGGAACTCCGTGCCGGACCGCTCGCCGTCTCTGTCATGCCGCCTCCCTGTACAGGCAAAAACGCCCTGAAATGCCACGATGTTCCCGTGGCACGGTGGTGTGTCTAGTGCTGCGGGCACCACTCGCTTGTCGCCCGCAGCAAGTCTTCGTCCGCCGCTGCCCGGCCGGCCCCGGGGCCTTCTCCCGGTTCCGGCCCGCCGGTCAGTCGGCGGAGTGCGCGGGCTCGGGGACCTGAGCAGTCCCCGCGGACCCGCGATCGTCTTCCTGGCCCCCCGCGACAGCACCTTCGCGGTCGTCGTCGTCCGCGACGGGGTGTCCCGGCTGTTCCCTGAGTTCCGCGATGGCCGCCTCGAAGTCCTCGAGCGAGTCGAACGCCCGGTAGACGGAGGCGAATCGCAGATAGGCGACGAGATCGAGCTCCTGCAACGGGCCGAGTATGGCCAGCCCCACGTCGTGGGTGGTCAGCTCGGCGCTTCCGGTGGCGCGCACCGCTTCCTCGACCCGTTGGCCGAGTTGGGCGAGCGCGTCCTCGGTGACAGGCCGCCCCTGGCATGCCTTGCGCACGCCATTGATGACCTTGGTACGGCTGAAAGGCTCGGTGACTCCGGACCGCTTGACCACCATGAGTGAGCACGTCTCCACGGTCGTGAAACGACGGGAGCAGTCAGGACACTGGCGGCGCCTGCGGATCGACGTGCCGTCGTCGGTCGTACGACTGTCGACGACGCGGCTGTCGGGGTGCCTGCAGAAGGGGCAGTGCATAACTCCGAACCCTCCTCACAGCAGACTCAATAGCCTCAAGAGACCTCTCGTGCCCCTTGAAGCAGCCCCAAGCATAGGCGATGACCGAGGGCTCGAAGACCCGGGGGACCACAACTTCTGGGCTGCTGCTGCAATCCAACCACTACATGTGGGGATTGGCCCATACATACACGCCGTACACGCGTGTCGCGCGAGCATTGGCATGTGCCACACGCCCGTACCGCAGCTCCGGTACACGGGCCGCACAGACGTACCGCTGCGACACATGCGGAGATACCGTGGGCGCCACAGGGAGGGCACGTGGGGTTCCCGCGCAGATGGGGGCCCGTTCCCGGTCGGCGGGAAGGCGGATGGCAGACTGGGGCGGCACCCACGAGGTCGCCACTCCGGCGGTGAAGAGTACAACAATGGGCGCTTATGTCTGCTGAGCGCCGCGTCAGCCATACACCCGAGCACAAGATCAAGCCAGGTTATTCGCACTTTTTCACTCGAACGTGTGTTTGGCGCAACCTTTCGAAAGCAACTACCGTTGTCCAGCAGGGAGACCATCGAGAGGGGCCGACGTGACCACCACCGCAGACAGTGCCACCATCACTGCCCAGGACCGCTCCCAGGGCCGACTCGAGCCGGTGCATGCGATGAACGAAGCCATGAATCCCGAGGGGCACAAGCGCTCCCTACCGGGCCGACCTCCGGGCATCCGGGCGGACAGCTCGGGGCTCACCGACCGGCAGCGGCGGGTGATCGAGGTCATCCGGGACTCCGTGCAGCGGCGTGGCTACCCGCCGTCGATGCGGGAGATCGGCCAAGCGGTCGGCCTGTCCAGCACGTCGTCGGTCGCTCATCAGCTGATGGCCCTGGAGCGCAAGGGCTTCCTGCGCCGCGACCCGCACCGCCCGCGCGCCTACGAAGTGCGCGGATCCGACCAGGCATCCTCGGCGCAGCCCACCGACACCGCAGGCAAGCCCGCCGCGTCGTACGTCCCGCTGGTCGGCCGCATCGCCGCAGGTGGCCCGATCCTCGCGGAGGAGTCGGTCGAGGACGTCTTCCCTCTCCCCCGCCAGCTGGTCGGCGACGGTGAGTTGTTCGTCCTCAAGGTCGTCGGCGACTCGATGATCGAGGCCGCGATCTGCGACGGAGACTGGGTCACGGTCCGCCGTCAGCCGGTCGCCGAGAACGGCGACATCGTCGCCGCGATGCTCGACGGCGAGGCGACCGTCAAGCGCTTCAAGCGCGAGGACGGCCACGTCTGGCTCCTCCCGCACAACTCCGCCTACGAGCCGATTCCCGGCGACGATGCGACCATCCTCGGCAAGGTGGTGGCAGTGCTGCGGCGCGTGTGACGGCTGCGGCGGCCGGCTCGTAGAGCCGACCCCCTGACCGGGCCCCGGGACCCCTGCGCCGGTTCCGGGGCCCTGCGCTGTGCGATCCCTGGTGACGCGGGGACTTTGATCGGGCGTTGGCCTGTCCCTGCGAGGGGACAGGCCAACGCCCGATCACTCTGCCGTGGCTTCCGCTTCCGCCTTCTTCGCCGCCGCATCGATCGCGGCCAGCGACCTCCGGACCTGATTGCGGTCCGTCGTGTACCAGAAGTCGGGCAACGAAGCCTTCAGATAGCTCCCGTACCGGGCCGTCGCCAGACGCTGGTCCAGTACGGCAACCACACCGCGGTCCCCCGAAGCCCGTACGAGGCGACCGGCGCCCTGGGCCATGAGCAGCGCCGCGTGGGTGGCGGCCACCGCCATGAAGCCGTTCCCGCCCGCGTCCTCCACCGCCTTCTGGCGGGCGCTCATCAGCGGATCGTCCGGCCTCGGGAACGGGATCTTGTCCATGACGACCAGCTGACAGCTGGGGCCCGGGACGTCGACGCCCTGCCAGAGCGACAGCGTGCCGAAGAGGCACGTCTTGGGATCGGCCGCGAAATTCTTGATCAGTTCGCCGAGTGTCTCCTCGCCCTGGAGAAGGATGGGGAACTCGGGGATGCGGGAGCGCAGCTCCTCCGCGGCCAGCTGGGCCGCCCTCATCGAGGAGAACAGCCCCAGGGTGCGACCGCCGGCCGACTGGATCAGCTCGGTGAGTTCGTCGAGCATGTCCGTGCGGTCGCCGTCCCGCGCCGGGCGGGCCAGGTGCTTCGCGACGTACAGGATGCCCTGCTTGGGGTAGTCGAAGGGCGAGCCGACATCAATGCCCTTCCACTGCGGGACGTCCTCGCCCTCCGTACCCTCGGGGGCGAGGCCCAGGGACGCACCTACGCCGTTGAAGTCACCCCCCAGCTTCAGGGTCGCGGACGTCAGGACCACCGAACGGTCGGCGAAGAGCTTCTCCCTCAGCAGGCCCGAGACCGACATGGGGGCCACGCGCAGAGAAGCGCCGAAGCGATCGTGACGCTCGTACCAGACGACGTCCCACTCGGAGCCGTTCGTGATGCGCTCCGCCACGTCGTGCACGCTCTCCACCGAGGCCAGCGCCTGCTTGCGGACCGCGTCCTCGTCCTGGACGGACTTGTCGCGGGTGGCGCCGATCCCGGAGATCACAGTGCGGCAGGCGTCGCGCAGGGCCATCAGCGCGTAGCCGAGGTCCTCCGGGATCTCCTCCAGGCGGCCGGGGAGGGCGAGTTCCATCAGCCGCTCGAAGCCCTCGGCGGCGGTCTGGAGCTGATCGGCGGCCTTCTCGTTGACGAGCTTGGCCGCGCGGCGCACCGCGCGGTTGACCTGGCCCGGGGTGAGCTCACCGGTGGCGACTCCGGTGACCCGGGAGACCAGTTCGTGCGCCTCGTCGACGATCAGCACCTCATGCTGCGGGAGGACCGGGGCGCCCTCGATGGCGTCGATGGCGAGCAGCGCGTGGTTGGTGACGACGACCTCGGAGAGCTTGGCGCGCTCGCGGGCCATCTCGGCGAAGCACTCGGCACCGTAGGCGCACTTCGAAGCCCCCAGGCATTCCCGTGAGGAAACCGAGATCTGGGACCAGGCGCGGTCGGAGACGCCGGGCGTGAGGTCGTCGCGGTCGCCGGTCTCGGTCTCGTCCGCCCAGTCACGCATGCGCAGCAGGTCCTGGCCCAGTTTGCTGGTGGGCGCGGCCGCCTCGAACTGGTCGAAGAGGCCCTCCTCCTCGTCCTGCGGGACGCCCTCGTGGAGTCGGTGCAGACACAGGTAGTTCGATCTGCCCTTGAGCATCGCGAACTCCGGGCGGCGGCGCAGCAGCGGGTGCAGTGCATCGACCGTACGCGGCAGGTCTCGCTCCACGAGCTGACGCTGCAGGGCGAGAGTGGCGGTCGCCACGACCACGCGCTCCCCGTGCGCGAGCGCGGGCACGAGGTAACCCAGCGACTTTCCGGTGCCGGTGCCGGCCTGCACCAGGAGATGGGAGCTGTCGTCGATCGCGTCCGCGACGGCTTCGGCCATGGTCACCTGGCCTGGGCGCTCCGTGCCGCCGACGGCAGTGACGGCAGCATGCAGGAGTTCGGGGAGTGAGGGCTTCGTCATAGCGCGACCACCCTACGGCGCGCCACTGACAAACGGGCGATCAAGGCGGTGGTGAGGGGCGGGATCAAGACCGAGTGCTGCTCAGGCGTGGATCGGATCGCTTCGGTCGGGTCCGGGACAGGCACGTTCGGGTTCGCGGTGGCTCGTTTGATGGCCTGGATCACTTCGGTTCTGTTCGATGGCGGCGTGGTGGCGTCAGGGGCTGGGCTCGGCGCTGGTGGAAATCGGCTTGGCTACGGCGCTCGCCGGACACGGATTCGTCGGATGTCGGCTCGGCTGGAAATCCGTGTGGCGCGAGTGGGAACCGGATCGGCGCGGGCGGTGTACCAAAAGTGATGACGCTGCGACGTGGCGTTACAACACATGGCGCAGGTGCCGGTCTCGGATCATGAGGGCGGCCTGCTTGGTGGGCAGGTCGACCTCGGCGGCGAAGCCGAATCCTGCACTCAGAAAGGCGGCGATGGAGGCGATGTTGCGAAGGTCGGGTTCCGCGACCACGCGGGTACAGGAGAACCGCTTGTCGAGCACCAGATCGGCGACAGCTCGCAAGAGCGTGCTGCCGAGCCCTCGCCCACGGTCGGCGGCACCGCCCATAAGAAAGTGGATGCCGGTGTCGTGAGGTCGAGCGGGATAGTGACGTGCCAGCGGATCGAGGTCTGCCCGGTAGATCTCCCAGTAGCTCATCGGTGTGTCCTCCAGCACCCCGAGGCACGGAACGCTGCGTCCGTCGCCAGCGAGTTGGGCGAGCAGGTGCTCCTCCGTGACGGACTGGGGTCCGGCCAGCTCCCAGAACTCTGCGACGGCGGGGTCGTTCATCCAGCGGCTGACAAGCGACAGGTCCCGCTCGATGCGTACGGGAACCAGGTGGAACCCGCCCGCAGGGGTCGCGGTCGGCCCCCAGTCCGCGACCTGTTCGATCAGGTCGTCGCCTGTTGGTGGGGCGTCGGCGGGCGGTGCCATTTCCGCGGCGTGGTCCCGGTCCGGGTTGTCGCCGGTCCTCTCGCTCTCCTTCTCGAGGAGTGCGATGAGTTCGTCGGGCAGGCGCAGCTCCAGCGTGTCCTCGCTGTCCGGGCTCACGGCGTCATGTTCCTCGCGGGAAAGGGGTTGGCGGCGGTCACGCGCGTCGGTCATGAATGAAAGTCGTCGGCGTTGGTCAGGCGGCGGTCAGCAATGAAGGGGGTTCGTGATGGTGACGTACACGGACTGGGTGTCCACCGGGCCGACGAGTTCGTCGAGGCCGTGGAGGCGGGTCAGCAGGTTGGCCTTGCAGCGCAGGACCGGTGAGTCGAGCAGGCGGGTGGGCAGCGTGGTGTGCAGTCGGGCGGGCCCCGAGTCGACGTCGGTGAGGAAGCCACGGAAGGCGGCGAGCAGAAGCCGCTCGTCGGCGAGGCGCTGAGAGCCGAACGCGCCGATGAGACCGAGGACGTTGTTGATCGCGAGGTAGTACGCGAATCGTTCGTCGGTCACCTCGTCGGAGACGAAGGTGTCGCTGTGCTCTCCGATGCCGGGCAGCCGGGCATCGAGTTCCGCGCGCCGGGACTCGCGGAAGTAGTAGCCCTGGTTGTCGCGGTAGCGGCCGCCGGTGGGCCAGCCGTCGCGGTCCAGCAGGAGCAATGTGTTCTGCTGGTGTGCCTCCAGGGCGATTCCCGCTTCCGCGTCCAGCCACAGCACCGGGCGTACGACCTGTTCGAGGTAGCGCAGAAACCACTCGGCGGCGACGGCTCCACGGGGACGGCCGGTCCGGTCGGCGAGGCGTATGACCACCTCGGCCAGCCGGGACCGCAAGGCCGGCCGGTCGAGGTGCCGATGGCCGTCGGCGGCGCCTGGTGGGACGTGGGGTCGGGGCGAGACGAGTCCGGCGATGCAGGAGACGTCGTCCTCGGGGCTGAACGGGTTGTGCCGGATCATCACGTCGAGCCCGGGCACGGCGTTTCCGTCCGGCCCGTCGACGGCGACCCAGGCGGGATCGCGGACGATGTCGAATCCGGGGTGGGCTGCCTGCCATTGCTTGGACAGGCCGCTGCGGAGCAGCCGGTGGACCTCTACGCCGCGGTGGAGTTCCTTGCGGAGGTTCTCTCGGCGGGAGTTGGTGATGCTCAGACCCAGGGACAGCTTGAGCATGGTGGGGGCGCCGGACTGGTGGACGGTTCGAACGGAGGAGGTGGGGTGCCATGGGGAGCCGTGCGTGCCGAGGTCCTGGAGCAGTCCCGCGTCGAGCAGGGCCGTGGTCTCGGGGCGGTGCAGGATCTCGCGCAGCTGCCAGGGATGCAGGGGCAGGGCGGTGTGGCCGTCGGGCAGCGGGAGCCCGGCTCCTGCGAGCCGTGCGGTGAGCTGGGTCGCGGAAATCGGGCGGCCACGTTCGGTCCAGGCCGAGTCGGTGGCCAGTACAGAGGGAGCTACAGCCAACCAGTGCAGGGGGAAGGAACCGCGCAACTCGGGCGAGTACAGCCGTGCTTCGGCTTCGGAGAGACCCTCGCGGCTCTTCGGTGTCGGGTGCAGCGGATGTCCGAGTACGAGGGCCTGTTCGGCGGCGAGAAAGAGGTGGGGGTCGTCGGCAGGGTACCTCCGTCGCTCGGTGACGAAGGCGGCGGTTCGGCGAACGGAGTCGGCCACGCGTGCGACGAGATCAGCACCGGCACCGGCCGGGGCGAGAGCGGGAGGTGCCTGGGGAGGAGCGTGGGTCGGGAGGACTTCAGCGCCGGCATCGGAGGTGACTGTGCTGGTCACGGGGAGGTGAGCACCGGCATCGGGGGCGGCTGTGCCGGTCACGGGGACGTGAGCGTCGGGCTCCGAGGTAGTCGTCTCTGAGGTGGAGGCAGATGTTGCGGTCTCGGAGGCGGCCTCAGGGGTTCCGGGAGTGGTTTGGCCCGGTGCTGGCGAGGCCGTGGTGGGGCCCGGGCGCGTCGACTCGGTCGGCTGAGCCGACAGGGCGGCGGTGGGCTCTGCCGAGTCCACAGAGTGCGGCGTCTGCTGGATGGCGGTCTGAGTGGGCCTGTCGGTGGGGTTTCCTCCGCTGGACGACTCGCGCGTGAGCAGGGCAGCGACCGTGATCGCGTCGGCCGGTGGAGCGTCATCGGGGGCGTCGGCGAGGAATGGGAGGCCGAAGCGGTGCCAGCCTGTCGGAGACCAGTAGTGGACGGGAGTGAGGAGGGCTGTGCCGCTGGCGGGAAGCGGGATGCAGAGAGTGCAGTTGTCGGGTGCGGGGAGGTTGGTTTCGCGTACCCAGCAGCGCAACAGGTTTTCCACGGCCGCGGCCTCAGCCACCGTGTGCGGATCGGCATGCTCCAGGAGGTCGGTGGCACCGCCTCGTAGCCAGGCGGTCTCGGGGCTGCGCCCTACCTGTGTCGGAACCTTTTCCGCCGGCACCTCGGTCGCTCCGCTTGCCTCCACCGAGGCCTCCCGCCGCTGGTGGGCGGTCCGTGTGGTGGTCGGCGCCGGTTGTGGATGCGAGGAGTTCTGGCCGCCGGAGGAGCCGTCGGTGTGGGGGTGGGCACGGCCGCCGGGTGCGGGGGTGGTGTTCAAGGCAGTGCTCCTCGGGGTGGTTCTGGCTCGTGCGGCCGAGGTGAATCGGCTCCGTGGTGCGGTAAGGCGTGCGTCGGGCTGGGGTGTTCAGGAAGTCGTGTGACGGGGCTGGAGGTCAGAGATGTTGAGGGAGGATCTCGGCGGTGATGGGTGAGAGGAGGGTTCCTGTGTGGGCGTGTGGGCGTCAGACCTCGCGGGCCACGGCCACTGGGCTACCCCGCCCGCTCGGCGCGGTCGCCGGGTCGGCCGGGCTGTGGGTGCTGTGGGCGTCGTGGCTGCTGTGGTCGCTGTGGGAGCGTCTGCTCCCCGCGGGCGTGGTTCCGGGCCACTGCCTCCACCGCGTCGGTCAGTCGGTCCAGTACCGCTGTCGCTTGTTCGTCGGTGATCGTCAGGGGTGGGAGCAGCCGTACGACGCTCGTGTGACGGCCGCCCAGCTCGACGATCAGACCGCGGCGCAGACACTCCCGTTGGACGGCAGCAGCGAGGTGGGGGGCGGCAGGACGCGGGCTTCCAGCAGAGCGACCGGCTTCGACACTCCCCAAGCCGGTCGACGGCGCCCCACCATCGTGCCCCGCACCCGCTGCGGCACCGGCACCGGCACCGGCACCGGCGAAGGTGCCCGCACCACAATCATCGATACCACCAAGGCTGACCTGATCCGCAAGCGAGGCCCCACCTCCAGCCCAAGCCCCAGCCACCGCCCCCGGTTCAGTCCCAGCCTCGGCCCGAGCGGTGCCGAAATCGCCCTCAGCCTCGACAAGTTCAATCCCGACCATCAGACCCCGGCCCCGGACATCGCCGACGATGGAGAACTCGCGTGCAAGCGCCCGAAGTTGATTGAGCATGCGGGAGCCGAGCGTCCCGGCCCGCTCCGCGAGGCTGTTCTCACGGACGTAGGACAGCGTCGCCGCGCCCGCGGCCATGGCCAGCTGGTTGCCCGGGAACGTGTCCGCGGGGGTGCCGGGCTCCCCGGCGTCGAGGTCGTCCCGGTACACCAGGGCGGCCAGGGGCAGGCTGCCGCCGATGGCGTTGGAGAGGATCATCACGTCGGGTGTGACGCCGCTGTGGTCCACGGCCCAGAAAGCACCGGTGCGCCCGACACCCGTCCGGATCTCGTCGGCGATCAGCGGGACGGCCCGAGCGGCTGTGATCTTGCGCATGCGTCGCATCCACGCATCGGGCGCGGGGAGCACACCGCCCTCGATCTGGACGGGTTCGAGGATCACCCCGGCAGGCAGCGGCAGCCCCGACTTGGGGGCGTCAAGGACGGACTCGGCCCACCGGGCGGCGAGTTCGGCACCGCGCGCGCCCCCGACGCCGAAGGGACAGCGGTAGTCCTGGGGGTAGGGCAGGTGGGCGATCCGCGAGCCGACGGCGTCTCCGGGCGCTTCGAGCGCCCTGATGATTGTGCCGTGGTGGGCGCCGGTGAAGGCGAGCATGCCGTCGCGTCCCGTCGCCGATCGGACGAGTTGGAACGCGGCCTGCACCGCGTCCGTGCCGGCCGGTCCGCAGAACCTGACCCGCGCGCGGTCGGCGAGCCCCGGCGGCAGCGTGCGGAACAGTTCGGTGACGAAGGCGTCTTTGACGGGGGTCGCGAGGTCGACGGCGTGCAGCGGGGCACCCGAGTCGAGGACGTTGCGGATCGCTTCCAGGACGACGGGGTGGTTGTGGCCGAGTACCAGGGTCCCCGCGCCCGAGAGACAGTCCAGGTAGCGGCGGCCGTCCGCGCCCTCGATGGTCAGCCCACGGGCTCGCACCGGCACGATCGGCAGGGCGCGAGCGTAGGTACGCGCCGCCGACTCGCGCAGCGACTGTCGCCGCAGAATCCCCTCCTGCATCAAGTGCACCCCATCGGATGCCTCCTCGGCAGCCCCCTCAAGCGCATCGGCATCCGCATCCGCACCAGCCTCGCCAAGCCCGGTCACCACGTCCTCCCAGTCCCGACCCCGGCCACTTCTCCCAGCACAATCCCGGCGGTGTCCCCAGCGGACGCTGGGATCCCTACGGCATTGGCCACAAGTTCGACCACAACGGCACCCCCTTCACACGCAGTCCTCGCCGCCACCCCAACCGCACGCCTCTTCACACCCACGGCTCCCTGTCCTCCCGCAGTCCAAGGGCAGGCCGTTCCTGACGTCCTCGCCCGACCCGACATACGAAACCCCGCGAGCGTTCACTCGAAGACTCTCGAAAGCTCACGGGAATTGGGCACGAGGGGCCGGGTCGACAGGCCGACCGGAGCGACCACCGGCGACAAGGCCCCGTCGCTACCAACCTCGGACTGCTCAGCGGGTTACGGGTTGCCTCGTGATCGTTGCCGTGGCCGAACCAGTCGTCTCCCGCGGCGACGGGTCGAGCGTTGCGGCAGAACAGCCGGCCGATCAGGCGGGCCGAGTCACCAGGCGCTGACGCCTGCCTTCTCCCGCGCCGACTCACCGATCCACCGACGCCACAACGCGCCCACGCGCCCACGCGCCAGCCAATTCGTCTCTCACCGCGGGCAGTTCGTCGCAGGTCAGCACCCGGCCTTCACGCGGGTCGCCACTCCGCAACCGCATCGACGCGCAGCGGCTTCAGTCGGGCCGTGTCAGGGTGCGGATGCCGGGGTGAGGCGTGCCGCCAGCGTGGCCGCGAACTCCTCGGCACGGGCCAGCTGGGTGCGCAGATCCTCGACCCGCTGCTGTGCGGCCTGCTCGAAGCCCTGTATGCGCTTCAGCAGTTCCTCGCGCTCCCCGGGCAGCAGTTCCTCGCCCGAGTCCAGACGATCCGTGGCGTCGAGCAGGGCGCGCATCTCATCCAGGGTGAAGCCGAGCGGCTTCATACGGCGGATGACCATCAGGCGGGCCACGTCGGCCTCGGTGTAGAGGCGGAAGCCGCCCTGGGAGCGGGCGGAGGGGATGACGAGGCCGGTGTCCTCGTAGTGCCGGATGGTGCGCAGCGACAGCTCGGTCCGTGCGGCGACCTCGCCGATCTGCATGTGCTCGCTGCTCACGCGGGGTGCCTTCCTCGTCCGTCGCTGTCTGTCGCCGTCAATCGCCATCTGCCGCCGCCTGCCGCTGCGGCCGCGGACGACCGGCCACCGCCGGTCTCTACTCTAACGTTAGGGTAGAGTTGCCCGGGTGTTGGGGCGGCCGCCTGCCGTGCCCGTTTCCCTGGTACGGGATGCCGCCCCGTCACACTGAGCCGTGTCGGGGCCGACGAAGCCCCCGGCGAAGATCGATGTCCGTGGGAGAGAGCGTGCGCATGTCCGTGATGCCCGGCGCCGCCGCCTTCCCGCCGTGACCCTTCGCCCACTCACAGCGCAATATTCCCCTGCGGGTCGATTCGCTGCTGCCCACTGACTTCGGTCCGCGACTCCGGTCCGCGACTCGTGAACCCCGTGGATCGCCGCCCCGGCCCTCCACACCTCCCTGCGCGCCCGCCGTGATGCCGGGTGCCCGAGCACGACAGGTTCCCTCCGTCTTGTCATCCTCCGCACTCTCCCCGGCCGCGTGGCTGCGTGGCTCCCGGCGTCCGTCCTGGCTCTCCGATCCCAAAGTGCTGCGCACCGAGGTGCTGGCCGGACTCGTGGTCGCGCTGGCGCTGATCCCGGAGGCGATCTCGTTCTCGATCATCGCCGGGGTCGAGCCGGCCATCGGCCTGTTCGCCTCGTTCACCATGGCCGTGACCATCGCGATCGTCGGCGGCCGACCGGCCATGATCTCTGCGGCCACCGGCGCGGTCGCCCTGGTCATCGCCCCGCTGAACCGAGAGCACGGCTTCGGCTACCTGGTCGCGGCCGTCATCCTCGCCGGTGTGTTCCAGATCGTCCTTGGCGCACTCGGAGTCGCGAAGCTGATGCGGTTCGTCCCGCGCAGCGTGATGGTCGGCTTCGTCAACTCCCTCGCTGTGCTGATCTTCATGGCACAGGTGCCGGAGATGACGGACGTGCCCTGGCCCGTCTGTCCGCTGATCGTCGCCGGGCTGGCGCTGATGGTGTTCTTCCCGAAGGTCACCACGGTGATCCCGGCGCCGCTGGTGTCGATCGTCATCCTCACCGTCCTCACGGTCGCGGCCGGCATCGCGGTGCCGACCGTGGGAGACAAGGGCGACCTGCCCTCCGCGCTGCCGGTGCCGGGCCTGCCGGACGTGCCTTTCACCCTGGACACGCTCACCACCGTCGCCCCGTACGCGCTGGCGATGGCCCTCGTCGGCCTGATGGAGTCGCTGATGACCGCGAAGCTGGTCGACGACATCACCGACACCCACTCCTCCAAGACCCGTGAGTCGGTCGGGCAGGGCGTCGCCAACATCGTCACCGGCTTCTTCGGCGGCATGGGCGGCTGCGCCATGATCGGCCAGACGATGATCAACGTCCGGGTCTCGGGCGCCCGCACCCGGCTGTCGACGTTCCTGGCCGGGGCGTTCCTGATGGTGCTGTGCATCGTCTTCGGGCCGGTCGTCTCCGACATCCCGATGGCCGCGCTGGTCGCGGTGATGGTCATGGTGTCGGTGGCCACGTTCGACTGGCACTCCATCGCGCCGAAGACGCTCAAGCGGATGCCCGCCGGGGAGATCAGCGTCATGGTGATCACCGTCGCGTGCGTCGTCGCCACCCACAACCTCGCCATCGGCGTGGTCGTCGGCTCGATCACCGCGATGGTCATCTTCGCCAAGCGCGTCGCCCACCTCGCCGAGGTCACCGCCGTCACCGACCCCGACGGCACCACCGTCGTCTACCGGGTCACGGGCGAGCTGTTCTTCGCCTCCTCCAACGACCTCGTCGGCCGGTTCGACTACGCCAACGACCCCGACAAGGTCGTCGTCGACCTGTCCGCCGCCCACATCTGGGACGCCTCCTCGGTCGCGGCCCTGGACGCCATCGAGACCAAGTACGCCCAGCGCGGCAAGACCGTCGAGATCATCGGGCTGAACGAGCCCAGCGCCCGGATCCACAAGACGCTCAGCGGCGAGCTCACCGGCGGCCACTGACCGCCGTACGCGCATCCGACAGCCGCGCCGACAGCCGCGTGCCATCAGTCTCCGCAACCTCCCGTCGGCGACGGACGTCTGCCGGCTGTTCACCCGGGCAGGGTCTGGGTGACGCGCCACAGGCGGCGGGGCAGGTCGCCCTCCTCGAACGGGTGGACCTCATCCAGGGTCCAGCCCTCGGCGAGACTGTCGACCAGGGCGCGGGGGAAGAAGTGCACGGCGAAGCCACTGTGCTCGTAGATGTCGTCTCCGTGTGCGGTGCCGGCGCCGTAGTGGGCGTCGCCGGTGTGCCGGACGGTGTAGACGAAGGTGCCACCCGGCCGCAGCACGCGCCGGATTTCGTCGGCCAGGGCGTGGATCTCCCCGGTGGACAGGGCCATGCACAGCAGCATGTGCGCGAAGACCGCGTCGACGGTGGCGTTGGGTATGGGCAGCGGCTCGCGCACGTCGTGCACCATGGTGCTGATCCGTTCGGCGACGTCCTGCTCGTGGGCGGCGTGCCGCAGTTGCCGGAGGCCGGTGGGGCTGAAGTCGGTGGCGCGGACGGTGAAGCCCTGGCGGGCGAAGCACAGGGCATCGCGGCCGTGTCCGGCTCCGAGCTCGAGCACCTGCCCGGCCCGCCGTACGGAAGACGCCGGCCGCGTGGACGGCGGCGGTGGAGGGCTCCTCGCCATACATTCCGGGATGAGCGGCGTAGGTGCTCTGCCAGTGCGCGCGCTGTCCCTCAGCCAGCTCCTGCTCCTGCTCCTGCTCCTGGTCATCCATGCCGTGCGCCCTGCTTCCGCGACCGGTGCCTGCCGTCGCGACCAGCCTAGGCGCGGCGCATCACGCAGTACGGCCACCCGTCGGCCATCGCTGTACGGCCACGCCCCGGCCGGTCGCCGTAAGGCCACCCGCGCCGCCCTGTCACCGTTCGGCCGGCCACCCGCCGCCCTGTCGCCGTTCGGCCCCCGGGACTGTTGTCCCGGACGGGTCGCGCGCTGGGTTCGTGACGGCGAGCTCCTGATCTGTGGGAAAGCCTCGATCTCTGTGGGAAGCCTCAGTCCCGGACCGAACCGGGTGTGCCTCCGAGCAGCAGCGGCCACACGCTGGGCATCTCGGCCACCGGTACCTCGATCAGCGAGGGGCCCGGTTCGGTGAGGCGTTCCCTGAGGGCTCCGACGAGCCGTGCCGGGGTGTCGGCCCGAACAGCGGGGACGCCGAAGGACTCCGCAAGCCGCACGAAGTCGGGGCTGGTCAGGTCACTGCCGATGAAGCGGCCCTCGAACTCGTCGGCCTGGATGCGCCGGACGTTGCCGTAGGCGTTGTCGTTGAAGACCACCGCGGTCACGCCGATGCCGTACTTGCGGGCGGTGGCCAGTTCCTGCATGTTCCAGCAGAACCCGCCGTCCCCGTTGACGGAGACGACCGCCCGGTCCGGGTTGCCCACCTTCACGCCCAGCGCCGAGGGATAGCCGTAGCCCAGAGTGCCCTGGTAGCCGGGGGTGAGGAAGGTTCCCGGATGGTGGACGGGGTAGCCGACGGCGGCCAGATAGCCCACCTGGGTCAGCTCGTTGACCAGGAAGCCGTCGTCCGGGATCGCCTCGCGCAGTGCGCGCACGTACGACCACTGCGGTTCGACGCTCTCGACCTTCCGTGCGCACCAGGCGCGCACCTCGGCCAGTTCGCCGGGCGACCACCCGGCCTCCGGCCGTCCCGATCGGGGTGTCGCCGTCCGAGCGGGGACCAGCGCGGCTCGCAGGTCCTCGAGCGCCTCGCGGGCGTCGGCGCGCAGTGCGAGGTCGGCCCGGCGGGGCGCGCCCAGGTCGGCCGGGTCCGCGTTGACCAGGGCGACGGTCGCGTCGGGGGCAGTCGGTACGGCCGTTCCGCGAGGGGTCAGGAAGCGGCTGCCGACGACCAGTACCGCGTCCGCCAAGGGGAGCAGCCGGGGTGCGGCGAGGCTGGAGAAGGCGAGTCCGTGGTGTGCCGGGACGGCGCCACCCGCGTTGCGACTCATGACGACCGGGGCCGACAGTTCCTCGGCCAGGGCGATCAGCGCCGCGCCGGCCCGCGAGGCGAGCACTCCGCCGCCTGCGTAGAGCAGGGGCCGACGAGCAGCCCGTAACACCGCGGCGATCTCGGACAGGGCGTCCTGCTCCGGCTCCCCGAACGCACAAGCGCGGCCCGACCGTCCGTCGTCCGGTGCTTGCCCGGCCCACTCCGGCCCGCCGGACGCACGGGGACGGCCCGTCCGGTCGCCGTCCGGTGCCTGCCCTTCCCGCTCCAGGTCCACCTCCGCCCGCGCGGCCAGTACGTCCGCCGGAATCGTCAGAGCCACCGGCCTCGGGCGGCCGGACCGTGACTGTCGTATCGCCTCGCGTACGAGTCCGGGAATCCGAGCCGGGGTGTCGGCCCGTCCGGACCATTTGGTGAGCGAGGCCAGGAAGCCGTGCTGGTCCGGCAGTTCGTGCAGCATGCCCAGACCCCGGCCGGCCAGCGGCGACGGGATGTCGGCTGCCAAGCACAGCATCGGCGACGAGCAGGCGTAGCCGGTGGCCACGGCGGGCAGGGCGTTGAGCACGCCGGGGCCGGGAACCACCAGGCAGACGCCGGGCCGCCCGCTGGTGCGGGCGTACGCCTCGGCCATGTGGGCCGCGCCCTGCTCGTGGCGGGCGGCGATGTACTCGATCGGTCCTCCGGCGGCCCTGGCACGGGCCAGGGCGTCCAGTACGTGGTCGAGCTGGACACCCGGCACGCCGAAGACATGGCGGACGCCCTCCCGCTCCAACTGGCCGACCAGCGCCTGTGCCCCGCTCAGCGTCATGTCACCGCCGCCTTCTCGCTCTGAGAGACCGTCTCGTCGGAAGTCCGCGCCCGGGCGGCGTCCCGGCGGTCCAGCAGGCTCAGCACCGGAACCGTCATGATCGTGGTGACCATGGCGACGAGGACCAGCGCGGTGAACAGTTCGTCGCTGACGATGCCGGCCGACAGCCCGATGTTGAGGGCGATCAGCTGCATCAGGCCGCGGGCGTTCATCAGGGCACCGACCCGTACGGCCACCGGGCCGGGTTCGCCGCGCAGCCGGGCGGCGGCCCAGCAGCCGCCGAACTTGCCGACCACCGCCAGGACGACCGCGGCCGCCCCGAAGGCCATCACCGACGGGTCGGAGAAGACGTCGAACCGGGTGTTGAGGCCGGAGTAGGTGAAGAACATCGGGACGAAGACGACCTGGGTCACGGACTGGGTGGTCCGTACGAGCCGTTCGGACGCCTCGGCGCGCGGCATGACCATCCCGACGCAGAACGCCCCGAACACGGCGTACAGGTCGATGATGTCGGTGAACCAGGCGGCGCAGAACAGCACGGCGACGGTGAACAGGAGCCGGGTGTCGTCGCCGAGGCCCGGCCGGTTCACGACCCATGCCAGCAGGCGGCGTCCCAGCAGGAGCAGGACGGCCACGAACAGCAGGGAGCCGCCGACCGCCGTAAGGACGGGGCCCGCCTCGCCGGAGGCCGCGCTCAGCACCCCCGCGAGCAGGATCCAGGCGACGGCGTCGTCGGTGGCTCCGGAGGCCAGGGCGAGGGAGCCGAACCGGGAGCCTGCCAGCCCGCGTTCGGTGATGATCCGGGCCAGCATCGGGAAGGCAGTGATCGCCAGGGCGACGCCGACGAACGCGGCCGTCACCCATACCGAGACCCCGTCGACGAAGATGCCGACGTGGCCGTGGGCCACCAGGGTCAGTCCCACGCCCAGTGCCAGCGGGATTCCGACCCCGGCCGAGGAGACGGCGACGGCCGTGCCGGCCAGCCCCCGCCCGGCGTGCGCCCGGAACTCGTATCCGGCGGCGAACATCAGGGTGACCAGACCGATCTGGCCGGCCACGTACAGGACCGGTTTCAGTTCCGGCGGGAAGATCCCGGGGGCGAGCAGTCCGAACAGTGAGGGGCCGAGCAGCACCCCGGCGATCATCTCGCCGACCACGGGCGGCTGACCGAAGCGGCCCGCCACCAGGACGACCAGACGGCAGGTCAGCAGGATGACGACGGCTGCCAGGAAGAAGGCGGGAGCGAGCTCCACGGGAGTCATGGTCTCGTTCCTCTCAACGGCCGGCGGTGACGGAGGGCGCGGAGCCGCCGGAGGAGGCGGCGAAGTAGGTGCGGCACAGCCCTTGGCGCCGGGCGTCCCAGACCATGTAGCTGCCGAGGACCAGTTGGGTGAGGCTGCGCGGGACCGTCGCCCAGCGGTCGGCCAGGCGCATCGCCGCGAGCCGGGTCCGCCGGCGGGCGGGGCTGAGGGACGCTCCGGTGCGCGGCACCAGCAGGCAGGGACCGCGGCTGGGCAGGGACCGGGTGTGCTCCACCGAGGACTCCAGCCGGAAGCGCCGCAGCACCTCTTCGGCCGCGACCCGCATGGTGAGGACGGCGAAACCGCGGGCGGGGCAGGGGCGGTTGGCGGTGACCCCGAACGGGATGAAGGCGGACGGCCTGGTGTCCGGGTTCAGCCACCGGTCGGGGTCGAACCGCCCTCCCCCGGAGGAGCCGGATCCTTGGTACTCGGGGTAGTTGAACAGCAGAACCGACCCGGCCGGGATGGGCTCGCGTCCCTCCCGGGGGATCTCCCCGGAGGTGATCCGGTGGGCCACGCCGAAGAGCGGGAAGTGCTGCAGCGTCTCGTTGATGACCCGGTCCAGGAAGGCGCCCTCCTTGTCGACGGTCTCCTCGCCGGCCGACAGGCGGTCCTGCACCGGGCGGTGCGTGGCGAGGGCGAGCAGCAGATGGGCCATCGCCTCCGACATCTGCACAACGGCGGTGTTGAAGAACGTGCCCTGCAGGTAGTACGCCTGCTCCCGCCGCGAGAGCGAGGACGGCAGCGGCACGGGCGGCGGGTCGTGCGCGAGCCGGTCCCGTAAGTGGGCGGTGAGCCGGGCCCGCCGGTCCATGTGCCGCAGACCGGTGCACTTCAGGGCGGTGACCACGTCGTCCGCGTTGCCGGTGATCAGGTCCCGGACGTGACGCGGGCACGGTTCGCGGAAGACCACCTCGTAATAGACCTCGGCCCAGACCGGCATCATCAGGTCGCGCAGTCTGACTCGCTGCACGCGCGCGTGGCCGTCGAGTTCGTCGAGCACCCGCTGGGTGCAGCGGCCGACCAGCTCGGTCCACTGCGCCCGGGAGAGTCCGGCCAGGATCTGCCGGGTGGTCCTGGCCACGTCGTCGTAGCGCGGTCCGGGCTCCAGGTGCTCCTGGTGCACCTCCGGGCCGGGCGACAGCCAGTACCAGAAAAGGTCGGAGAGTGCAGCGCCCCGGCTGCGGCCGTTCGCCGCCGGATGGCCGTAGACCTTCTTGAACTCCTCGGCGGGCACCTCCCGGCCGGGTGCCCGGACGCCCTCCTCGCCGCCCACCCGGGCGAAGATGCGTACCCGCAGCGCGATCACCGCCCTGGGCAGCCAGTACGGCAGCGTGGCCACCAGGACCACGACCGCGCCGGTGATCAGCCATCCGGTGGCGCTCATGCGACCACCCCGCCGAACCGGTGGTCCGACCCCGGAGCCAGGACGGGACCCGGCACGGGCCCCCATGCGGGCACCCGGACCAGATCGGGCGTCAGGTCGGCGAGACCGGACGCCCCGCACAGGGCCATGGTGTCGTCGAGCTCCTCGCGCAACAGATCCAGCAGCCGGCGTACGCCCTTCTCACCGCCCTCGGCCAGCGCCCACATCACGGGCCGGCCGATGCCCACCGCGGACGCGCCCAGCGCCAGGGCCTTCACCGCGTCGGTGCCGCGCCGGACCCCGCCGTCCAGCACCACCGGGACCCGGCCCGCCACCGCGGCGACGATCTCCGGCAGCAGCTCCAAGGTGGCGGGGACGGTGTCGAGTTGGCGGCCGCCGTGGTTGGAGAGCAGCAGCCCGTCGACGCCGTGCCGGACGGCAAGCCGGGCGTCCTCGGGGTGCAGCACGCCCTTCAGCAGGATGGGCAGGTCCGTCACGCCGCGCAGCCAGTCGATGTGCTCCCAGTTCAGCTCCGGGGACATGGCGATCTGCCGTACGTGGCCGCGCTCGCCGTCGCGCAGGTCCACCAGGTTCTCGCAGCGGAGCCCGGGCGGCAGGTCGTGGAAGCTGTTGCGCCGGTTGCGTTCGCCCGCGCCCAGCACCGGGGAGTCGACGGTGACCACCAGGGCGCCGCACCCGGCGTCGGTCGCCCTGCGCACCAGCGCCTCGGTGATCTCCAGGTCGGGCTGGATGTAGAGCTGGAACCACAGGGGTACGTCGTCGCCGACCGCGCGGACCGCGTCGGCGAGCTCGCCCACGGCCACCGTGGACGCCATGGAGACGATCATGATGGCTCCGGCGGCGGCAGCGGCCCGGGCCGTGGCCAGCTCCCCTTCCGGGTCGACCAGCTTGTGGAAGGCGGTCGGGGAGAGCAGGACCGGCAGGCTCGCGCGGCTGCCGAGCAGGGTGATGTCCAGCTCCCGTACGGCACTTCCGCGCAGCACCCGCGGCAGCAGCTGGAGGCGCCCGAACGCCGCCTCGTTGGCCCGTACGGTGATCTCGTCACGGGCTCCGCCGGCGATGAAGTCGGCGTACACCGGGTCGAGTGTGGCGCGCGCCGCGATCTCGAAGTCGTGGACGGTGAACTGCTGCACGCCGCTCACCGCCCGGCGGGGCTCGGCCGGCGGTCCAGTTCCCGGGTGAAGAACTCGGCCAGCGGGGCGCGGTGGACCTCCGGGTCATCCCACTCGTTCTCCAGGTTCTCTGCCATGTGATGCGTGCCGAGCAGCTCACCGCCGCGGAAGTGGCGGATCACGGGGTGCAGGTAGGCGGCGTCGAAGGCGTCGTCGACCGAGTTCTGGGCGGTGCGGCGCACGGTGATGTCGAAGGGGTCGACCTTGTCGTGGTCGGGGCCGTACTCGAGGGTGACGGCGAAGTAGTCGCCGCTGTCGGTGAGTCGGCTCTCGTGGGCGTACGCGACCGGCACCTCTTCGTGGTAGCGGGCCGGTTCGCCGGGCGGCACGACGATCAGGTCCCCGATCACGCCGAACTGCTGCCAGAGCGCGGAGGAGCGGTTGACCCGGTCCGCGACGGCATCCGCCAGCGCGGGCGGGGACGCGTCCAGCTGCTGGTGCGGCCAGGGCCGGTCGTGATGACGCTCGTCGAGGATGCGGCTCAGGGCGCGTACGGCGTACCGGAAGCCGTGGATGAAGCCGCCGGTGGACTTCTTGAAGTCACGCTGCTGCATCAGGGTGCCGGCGAAGTACAGGCCGGGCACGCTCACCGACTCGTACGCCGGGGAGAGCGCGGCGAAGCGGTCGTTGATGACCAGCTCGGGCCGGCACTGCGGGCCGAACACCGAGGCGTCGAAGCGGAAACCGGTGCATACGACGACCCGGTCGTAACGCAGTTCCTTCACGACCTCGTCGGCCCGGGAGAAGCTGAACCGGATCCGGTATCCGCCGTCGCCGGCGTCCTTCTCGATCGACAGCACGTTGCCGTCCAGCAGGGCGTTCTGCGATTTGAGTTGGTAGGTGTCGAGGAAGTTGTTGTTGACCGCGCGCAGATGGCCGACGTAGTGGGTATTCCAGGCCATGCGGATGGAGTGGGGGCCGGCGACATGAATCACGGCCGCGGTCTCGACGAGGCTGTCCGCGGTCTCCAGGGCGGAGTTGCCCTTGCCGATGATCAGGACGCGCTGGTCCGTGAAGTCCTCGGGATCCACGGAAACGACGGAGTAGTCGTCGGCGGTCTCGATGCCGGGGATGTCCGGGGTGTTGGGCCGGCTCACCCCGGTCGCCATGACCAGGCGCCGGGCGTGGTGCTCCTGTCCGTGCTGGTCGGTGACGGTGAAGCCGTCGGCATCGCGCCGGATCCGCTCCGCCCTGGTGTCGTAGGCGATGTCCAGCTTGAACGCCTCGGCGAAGTCGGCGAGATAGCGCACCAGGTCGTCGGCGTGCGGGAAGTACCGCTTGCTGTAGCGGGTGAAGAGCAGGTCGGGGTCCGGGGACAGCAGGGAGTTCCAGTCCATCCGGAGGTTCAGCTCGGGGTCGTCGGTGCCGTTGTACACCTTGTTGATGGAGATCAGCTTGCGGTGGCGGGGGAACGTGCGGAAGAAGGTGCCGGGGGCCTGGCCGCCCTCCAGAATCCGGTATCCGTGCCCGGCCGCCTGGAGTAACTGCCCGAGCTGCAGCCCGGCGGGGCCGGCGCCGACCACGAGGTAGTCGAGGGGCTCGGTGGGTGTGGAGTTCACGGATCTCTCCTTCTGCTCCGGGCGATGGGTGATGGCATGCCCGGAAACCGGTGGGGGGTGGGGCAGTGGGAGACGCGATGGCGTGGTGGCGTGGTGGTGCGCAAACGGCAGAGCGCCGCCCCGTGCAGCGAGAATCGAGAGTCGCGTTCCGTCAGGCCGGCATCGGCCGGAACGAGGTGATACGGCTCGTCGGAGCAGCCGTGCTTCGCAGGTGCGGGAGAGTATTTCGGGGGATGGCAAGGGCAGCCGGGGATGACAGAGGCTTGCTTTTTGGCAGGGGCATGACAGGCCCTTCCACGGGATTTCCCGTTGAAATCTCAAGCAGCACGGTAGTGACTCGTCACGTCACGGGCAACAACGGCTCCGGGATGACAGGGTTTCGATAGGTAGCCCGACCATCGTCGATCCCGGGTGAGGGCAGCCGAAGGCCCGGGCAGGCATGACCGGCGCGGAGGGACACGTGCGGCGGCGTCAGCCGAAGCCCGGGCAGGAGTGACCGGCGCGGCTCGAAGGGTGCCCCGGCCTCAGGCGGCGGCGAGTTCGGCGGCGCCGAAGGACACGTCGAAACGGTCGCACCAGATGCTGACGCTGGTGTAGCGGGCGGGGTCGATGTCGGCGGGCAGCGTGTAGTTCTGGCTGCCCTTGTTGCCCTTGAGTTTGCCGAGGCTGACGTACTCCCCGTCGTCGAAGACGTGCCAGCCCGCCTTCCCCTCTTTCACCGGTGCGTCGGTCAGCCACACCCGCAGGTCCGGCCCGTTGCTGGTGTCGAGGTTCTCCAGCCGGACGACGTGGGAGCCGTCGGCCAGTCGTACGAGCTTCACCGTGCCCGATGTCGCGTGCTCGTGGCTGATCAGCTCACCGCTCGCCAGCGACTGCGGCCCGGTCGCCGAGGAAGCCGACTCGGAGGGAACCGACTCGGGGAGAGCTGTCGAGGGCGCCACCGTCGGCGGCGCGGAGGTCTCCACGGTTCCGGGCAGGGCCTCCTCGACGGTCTCGTCCTGCCACAGCTTCCACGGCTGGAACCAGTACAGCCCGAAGCCGGCCGCGGCGACCGCCACCACCAGTGCTCCGACGACCAACGGCCCGGTCAGTACCTTGCGCACGCGCCCCATCCCCGCCCTCACCACTTGGGAGTTCTTTGATCTCCGCCCCATTCAACGGAAGAGGCAGCCGCCCCGTAACCCCGCAGGAGATGACGGAAGCCTTACGTCGTCCCACTCAGATCCGCGGATCCTTGATGATGTCCAGCTCAGACAGCTCGTAGCGAAACCGTTGCCGTTCCGCGGGGAGTCCCCCACAGCGAGCGCATAGTGTGTGATGCCGTTCCCACACAACGTGACTCAAGCGCGTGAGCCAACCGATTTCACCTCAGGGGGAGTTCAGACAATGCGACCCATACGGCCGTCCTTCACCGCTCGTCGAGGAAGGAACGCGCGCCGCAGAACCTCCCCCGCGCTGACTGCCGTTGCCCTCACCTCGGCGCTCCTGCTCTCCGCCACTGCCTGTGCCTCTGGCGACGCCGAGGCCGGTGGCGAGGCCTCCGCCACGGCCACGTCCGCGGGCGACGGCAAGATCACGATCCCGGACGACCTCAAGGACAAGCTCAAAGAGCACGGGATCGACCTCGACAAGTGGAAGAACGGCGCCTGGAAGGACTGGAGCAAGGAGGACTGGCTCCGCGAGGCCGACGAGTACATCAACCCGATCATCGAGGGCCTGTGGGACCCGGACCGGATGCGGGACGCCGAGGACCCGGAGAAGGCCGTCGACGACAGCGACCTCTCCGACGACCAGGGCGTGACCGACCCGGAGCCCGAGCCCGTGGAGGCGAAGGCCGTCGCGCCCACGTACCAGGCCAACGCTCCTGAAGCGGGCAAGGTGTTCTTCGACTCCCCCGAGGGCACGATGGTCTGCTCGGCAACCGTCGTGCAGGACCCGGCCAACCCCGGCAAGTCCAACCTGGTGTGGACGGCAGGCCACTGTGTGCACGCGGGCAAGGACGGCGGCTGGTACCGCAACATCGCGTTCGTGCCGTCGTACAACAACAAGGCCATGGCGACGCAGGAGTTGGAGAGCGCCGCCAAGGAGGAGGTCGCTCCGCTCGGTGTGTGGTGGGGCGACTGGGCGCAGACCTCGGACCAGTGGATCGAGCAGGGCGGGGCGACGGGCGGTGACGGTGCCTCGTACGACTTCGCCGTCATCCATGTGACCCCGGAGGAGGGCAGCGGCGGCAAGTCGCTGGAGGAGACGGTCGGTTCGGCTCTGCCGGTGAACTTCAAGGCGCCGGCCGTGGCGAAGGTCGCGAGCATCACGGCGACCGGCTACCCGGCCGCGGCACCGTTCGACGGCCAGACCATGTATCAGTGCGAGGACAAGCCGGGACGGCTGTCGATCAGCGCCCCGGACCCGACGATGTACCGCATCGGCTGCACCATGACAGGCGGTTCGTCGGGCGGCGGCTGGGTCGCGACCGGCTCGGACGGCAAGCCGGCGCTGGTCTCCAACACCTCCATCGGCCCGGTGACGGCGGGCTGGCTGGCCGGTCCGCGGCTGGGTGAGGTGGCCGAGGGCGTGTACGCCTCGGTGAGCGACAAGTTCGCGGGCCAGTGACCGCCCGCTGAACACGGACGGCGGTGGGGCGGGTCGGGGAAACCTTCACCGGCTCACCGCCGTTCACCCTCAACTCCCCGGGCATAGTGGTGTGTCGTCCGTTACAGGCACACGGCATTCGCACGTTCCCACGGGGGTTATCGCACCATGCGCTCCACACGTACGCCCGCACCTCCACGCCACGGGCGGCGCACCCACACCTTCCTCGCGGCCACCGGCCTCGTCGCGGCCCTCGCGCTGACCGCGAGCGCCTGCGGCGGCTCGAGCGAGGACACCGCCGGCGACAAGCCCGGGGCCACCACGTCCCAGGCCGCGAGGGACAAGGTCGAGATCCCCGCCGGTCTCGCCGACAAGCTCAAGGAGCACGGCATCGATGTCGACGACTGGGCGGCCGGCGGCTGGAAGGACTGGGACAGGGCCACGTGGCTCAGTGAGGCCAAGGACTTCGTCAACCCGGTGATCGAGGGCCTCTGGAAGCCCGAGCGGATGCAGTCCGCGAAGGAGGCCGACAAGACCGTCTCGACGCAGGACGCCACCGCCGACCAGGACGTCAGCGACCCGGAGCCGGTGCCCGTCGAGGCCACGGCCGAGAAGACGCCGTATCACCGGAACGCGGCCCCGGTCGGCAAGATCTTCTTCGACTCCCCCGAGGGTCCGATGGTCTGCTCCGGCACGGTCGTCACGGACGTGAACCACCCGGGCAAGTCCAACCTGGTATGGACGGCCGGCCACTGCGTGCACGCCGGCGGCAGCGGCGGCTGGTACCGCAACATCGTCTTCGTCCCGGCGTACAACGACCTCGGCAAGTCCGAGGCGCAGCTCGCCGACGCCCCCGCCACGGAGATCGCGCCCTACGGCAACTGGTGGGCCGACTGGGCCTCGACGTCGAACGGGTGGATCGAGGGCGGTTCGGAGACCGGAGGCGCGGGTGCCGCGTACGACTACGCGGTGCTGCATGTGAAGCCGGAGTCGGGCTCGAAGTCCCTGGAGGAGACCACCGGCGCGCTGGACGTCGACTTCTCCGCCCCGCCCGCGAGCGAGGTCGCCACGATGGGCGCCTGGGGCTACCCGGCCGCGCCCCCGTACAACGGCCTGAAGATGTTCAAGTGCCTCGACCGGCCGGGCCGGTTCTCGGTCAGCGCGGGCCTGCCGACGATGTACCGCATCGGCTGCACCATGACGGGCGGCTCGTCCGGCGGCGGCTGGTTCCGGGTGGTGGACGGCGAGACCAGGCTGGTCTCGAACACCTCCATCGGCCCGACCGACAACACCTGGCTGGCGGGCCCGCAGCTCGGCCAGGACGCCGAGACGCTCTACGAGACCATGAGCAAGACCTACGGCGGTCAGTGATCCGCGCACGCTGAAGGCCCGCCGCCTGCGACGAGCAGACGGCGGGCCTTCAGGCTGTGCTACGACGGTCAGACGAGCGGCGCCGGAACGTACGGCGCGAGATCCGCCGCCAGTTCCTCGTGCACCCGCGCCTTGAGCAGGGTGCCCTCCGGGGTGTGCTCCGCGGAGATCACCTCACCCTCGTCGTGAGCGCGGGCGACCAGCTTGCCGTGCGTGTACGGCACGAGCGCCTCGATCTCGACCGACGGCCGCGGCAGCTCGTTGTCGATCAGCGCGAGCAGTTCCTCGATGCCCTGGCCGGTGCGGGCCGAGACCGCGATCGAACGCTTCTCGATCCGCATCAGCCGCTGAAGCGTCAGCGGGTCGGCCGCGTCCGCCTTGTTGATCACGACGATCTCGGGTACGCCGGTGGCGCCGACGTCCCTGATCACCTCGCGTACGGCGGCCAGCTGCTCCTCCGGGTCCGGGTGCGAGCCGTCCACCACGTGCAGGATCAGGGCGGACTCGCCGACCTCCTCCATGGTGGAGCGGAACGCCTCGACCAGGTGGTGCGGCAGGTGCCGTACAAAGCCGACGGTGTCCGCCAGCGTGTACAGGCGGCCGCTGGGCGTCTCCGCCCGGCGCACGGTCGGGTCGAGGGTCGCGAACAGGGCGTTCTCGACCAGGACGCCCGCGCCCGTGAGGCGGTTGAGCAGTGAGGACTTGCCTGCGTTGGTGTAGCCGGCGATGGCGACCGACGGCACCTTGTGGCGCTTGCGCTCCTGGCGCTTGATCTCGCGGCCGGTCTTCATGTCCGCGATCTCCCGGCGCATCTTCGCCATCTTCTCGCGGATCCGACGCCGGTCCGTCTCGATCTTGGTCTCACCGGGACCACGGGTGGCGAGGCCGCCGCCCTTGCCACCGCCCATCTGACGGGACAGCGACTGACCCCAGCCTCGCAGCCTCGGCAGCATGTACTGCATCTGCGCGAGCGCGACCTGCGCCTTGCCCTCTCGGGACTTGGCGTGCTGGGCGAAGATGTCGAGGATCAGGGCCGTACGGTCGATGACCTTGACCTTGACGACGTCTTCGAGGTGGATGAGCTGGCCCGGGCTGAGCTCACCGTCGCAGATGACGGTGTCCGCGCCCGTTTCGAGCACGATGTCGCGCAGCTCCTCGGCCTTGCCGGAACCGATGTAGGTGGCCGCGTCGGGCTTGTCGCGGCGCTGGATCACGCCGTCGAGCACCAGCGCGCCCGCGGTCTCCGCGAGAGCGGCGAGCTCCGCGAGGGAGTTGTCCGCGTCCCGCGCGGTCCCCGTGGTCCAGACGCCGACGAGCACGACCCGCTCCAGGCGGAGCTGGCGGTACTCGACCTCGGTGACGTCCTCGAGTTCGGTGGAGAGGCCCGCGACGCGGCGCAGGGCCGCGCGCTCGGAGCGGTCGAACTGATCGCCGTCCCGGTCTTCGTCGATCTCGTGGCTCCAGGCGACGTCCTCTTCCATCAGGGCATCGGCCCGGAGACTTTCGGGGTAAGCATGCGCGAAGCGCTCAGTGTCCTGGGAAGAAGATGAAGAGGAGGTCATTGGGTCCTTACGTCGATGAGGATTCCGATAAAGCGCGACAGAGCCGAAGCGGAAACTTCTGAGCGATCCGTCACTGCTCACAACGCACGAGTGCCCCGGGAGATTCCCGTGTCCCGTGCCGCGCCGACCTGAAGATGGTCGCACGGCACGGCCCGTCTCGTCACCGTGTTATTTCACAGCGGCCGACCGGGGTGCGGCTGACTTCCAGTCCGGGTGGCCGGGCATCGGAGGGGTCTTAGCGCCGTACAGCCAGCCCTCGAAGAAGTCGCCCAGTTCCCGTCCCGAGACCTCCTCAGCGAGCTCGACGAAGTCCGCGGTACTGGCGACACCGTCCTGGTGGCGGTTCACCCAGGCCCTCTCCAGGCGTTCGAAGGCCGGGCGGCCGATCTCCTGGCGCAGTGCGTACAGGACCAGCGCGGCGCCGTCGTAGACGTTCGGCCGGAAGATGCTGATCTTCTGGCCGGGGTCGGGCACCTTCGGGGCGGCGGGCGGTCCGCCGGCCGCGCGCCAGCGGTCGGAGGCGCCGTACGCCGCCTTCATCCGCGCTTCCACGGACCGGTCCGCCTTCTCCTCCGCGTACAGCGCCTCGTACCAGGTGGCGTGCCCCTCGTTCAGCCACAGGTCGGACCAGGTGCGGGGGCTGACGCTGTTGCCGAACCACTGGTGGGCCAGCTCGTGCACCATGATCGACTCGACGTACCACTTGGGGAAGCCGGGCTCGGTGAACAGGTCTCTCTCGAAGAGAGAGAGGGTCTGTGTCTCCAGCTCGAAGCCGGTGTCGGCATCGGCCATGAGCAGTCCGTACGTCTCGAAGGGGTACGGCCCGACCTTGCCCTCCATCCAGACGATCTGGTCGGGGGTCTTCTTGAGCCACGGCTCCAGCTGCGCTCGGTCCTTGGTGGGCACGACGTCCCGTACGGGCAGCCCGTGCGGGCCACTGCGGCGCAGCACGGTGGAACGGCCGATGGACACCTGGGCGAGCTCGGTGGCCATGGGGTGCTGGGTCCGGTACGTCCAGGTCGTCGCCCGGCCCGCCCGGTCCACGCCGGTGGGCAGGCCATTGGCGACGGCCGTGTAGCCCTTGGGCGCGGTGACCCTGATGGTGAACATCGCCTTGTCGGAGGGGTGGTCGTTGCACGGGAACACCAGGTGGGCGACATCGGCCTGGTTGGCCATGGCAAGGCCGTCCGCGGTCCGGATCCAGCCGCCGTCCCGGTCCGCGGCGGAGACGGGGTCGCTGGTGTGCCGGACGGTGATCCGCATCCAGCTGCCCTCGGGCAACGACCCCTCGGGCGTGACCACCAGGTCCTCGCCGGCGCTCGTGAAGGCCGCGGGCTCGCCGTCGATCTCGACCGAGTCGACCTTGCCGTGCGCGAAGTCGAGGTTCACGTGGTCCAGCGAGGTCGTCGTCCAGGCGTCGATCGTGGTGACCGCCTGGAGGGGCTTGCTGTTGGTGCCCGGATAGGTGAAGGCGAGGTCGTACGACGCCACGTCGTATCCCGGGTTGCCGAGGTATGGGAAGAGGCGGTCGCCGACACCCAGCGGGGCGGCCGGGGCGCTCGCGGCGAGGAGGCAGACGGAGACGGCGCAGGCGAGGCGCGCGGCGGCCTTCCGGCGCCGGGAGGGCGTGATGCGGGCTCGGGGGGCCACGGTGCGGGGGGTCAGCGGCATGCACCACGGCTACCAGCGCGCGCGTGCGGTACGGCGGCGGCGCGCGATCGGCCCACTCGAACGGGTAGCGCAGCGGGACGACGGCGTGGCCGCGTGCAACCACCCCCCACGCGCGCGTGCATGTTCCGCGGGCGGTCTCAGGCCCCCGGCGTCTGCGCGCGGCTCACGTCGTACACCCCCGGCACGTTCCGCATCGCCCGCATCAGGGCGGGCAGGTGCGCCGCGTCGGGGAGTTCGACCGTGTAGGTGTGGCGTACGCGTTGCTGGCTCGGGGGCTCCACGGTCGCGGAGACGATCTCGGCACCCTCCGAGGCCATCGCTTCCGTGAGGTCCGCGAGCAGATGCGGGCGGCCGAACGATTCGGCGAACAGCGTGACCCGGCACCCGGTGGTGTCCCCCCAGCGCACGCCGACCTCCGCGCGCCCCGAACTCTTCATGCGCGCCACGGCCGCGCACTCCACCCGGTGGACGGTCACCGCTCCCCCGCGCACGGAGAAGCCGATCACCTCGTCGGGCGGTACGGGTGTGCAGCAGCCCGCGAGCCGTACGCTCGCGCCGGGCTGGTCGACGACGGCGTTCGCGGCGGCGGGGCGGTCGGCGGTGCGGGATGTAGCGCCTTCGGAGGCGGTCACGGAGTTCTGGGCGGCGGGCCGGGCGGCTGCCTCGCCGGCCTGGAGGGTCGGAACCGGCCCCTCCTTCTGCGCCTCGGCGGATGCCGGATGCGTCGCCAGCCATCGCTGGATGGCGATCCGGGCGGCGGCGGTGTGAGCGTGGTCCAGCCACTCTCTGGAGGGCTCGGAGGCGGGGTCCTGGCCCATGAGGAGCTGGACGGTGTCGCCGTCCTTCAGGACCGTGCTCAGGGTCGCCAGGCGGCCGTTGACGCGGGCGCCGATGCACGCGTGCGCGTCCTCGCCGTACTGCGCGTACGCGGCGTCCACGCAGGTCGCGCCCTCGGGCAGGCCCAGGGTGCCGCCGTCGGGACGGAAGACGGTGATCTCGCGGTCCTGAGCGAGGTCCTCACGCAGGGTGGACCAGAAGGTATCGGGGTCGGGCGCGGCCTCCTGCCAGTCGAGAAGGCGGGAGAGCCAGCCGGGCCGGGTCGGGTCGGCGCGCTCGCCGTCGCTCGAAACGGTCTGCTCCTCCGAAGGAGGAGCGTAGGGATTGCCGAGCGCGACGACGCCGGCCTCGGCGACCTTGTGCATCTGATGGGTACGGATGAGGACTTCGGCGACCTGGCCGTCCCCGAGGGCCACCGCGGTGTGCAGCGACTGGTACAGGTTGAACTTGGGAACGGCGATGAAGTCCTTGAACTCCGAGACGACGGGCGTCATACAGGTGTGCAGTTCGCCCAGTACGCCGTAACAGTCGGCGTCCTCGTTCACCAGCACCAGCAGACGGCCGAAGTCGGTGCCGCGCAGCCGGCCGCGTTTGCGGGCCCTGCGGTGCACGGAGACGAAGTGCCGGGGCCGGATGAGGACTTCGGCCGGGATGTCGGCGTCCCGCAGGACCGTGCGCATCTCGTCGGCCATCTCCGCAAGGGGGTCGTCCGCGCGGGAGGCGTTGTCGACGATCAACTCCCGTGTGTGCTCGTACTCCTCGGGGAGGAGGATCGCGAAGACCAGGTCCTCCAGTTCGGTCTTGAGCGCCTGGACGCCGAGCCGTTCGGCGAGCGGGATGAGGACGTCCCTGGTGACCTTGGCGATGCGGGCCTGCTTTTCGGGGCGCATGACGCCGAGGGTGCGCATGTTGTGCAGCCGGTCGGCGAGTTTGATCGACATCACGCGGACGTCGTTGCCGGTGGCGACGAGCATCTTGCGGAAGGTCTCGGGCTCGGCGGCGGCGCCGTAGTCGACCTTCTCCAGTTTCGTGACACCGTCGACGAGGAAGCGCACCTCCTCGCCGAATTCCTCCCGAACCTGATCGAGCGTCACGTCCGTGTCCTCGACCGTGTCGTGGAGCAGAGAGGCCGTCAGAGTCGTTGTCTCGGCGCCCAGTTCGGCGAGGATCAAGGTCACGGCGAGCGGGTGTGTGATGTACGGCTCACCGCTCTTGCGCATCTGACCGCGGTGCGAGGACTCGGCCAGGACGTAGGCGCGGCGCAGCGCGTCGAGGTCGGCGTCGGGGTAGTGCGAGCGGTGGGCCTCGACCACGTGGCCGATGGCGTCGGGCAGCCGGTCGCGGGCGGTGGGGCCGAGCAGCGCGGCCCGGCCGAGGCGGCGCAGGTCGAGCCGGGAGCGGGCCTTCCTGCGGGGCACGGTCGGCAGTACAGGGCCTGCTGTCACCGGGCCTGGGCTCGCGGGATTCGTGGCCTCCGCACTCATGGGCACCTCCGGCTGCGTGGACCGGCGGACGGGGTGCCCCAAGGCGGACACGGCTCCGGGGATGGCATCGCTTCCCCGTCCGGGCCGGTGCTTGATGCTACCGAGCCCATCACGTGCACCTGACCGCCTCTCGCCGAGCGTGAAAAGGATCACCCATTCGAGCGACGGTTTGGAGGTTTACGATTTCGTGTCCCGTGATCAGCGGCGGTGTCAGCGAGCGGACCTTTCCAGCCACTCCGCGTCGATCCGGCCCTCGGCGACGATCACCGCGGGGCCGGTCATCTCGATCTCGCCGTCGGGCCGCTCGGTGATCACCAGGGTGCCGCCGGGCAGGTCGACGGTGTACGTCGCCGGGATTCCGGTGACGGTCGGGTCGGCGCCGTCCCGGCGGGCGGTGGCCACGGCGACGGCGCACGCGCCCGTGCCGCACGAGCGGGTCTCGCCGGAGCCGCGCTCGTGCACGCGCAGGGCGACGTGCCCAGGGCCGCGGTCGACCACGAACTCGACGTTCACCCCGTCCGGGTAGGCGGTGGCCGGGCTGAAGGGCGGCGGGGAGTACAGGTTGCCCGCCTGCGCGAGGTCGTCCACGAAGGCGACGGCGTGCGGGTTGCCCATGTTCACGTTGCGCGCGGGCCAGCTGTGCTCCCCGACGCTGACCGTGACGTCCCCCTCGGGGAGGAGCGCCTTGCCCATACCGACCGTGATGTCGCCCTCCTTGGCGATGTGCACGGTCTTCACGCCGCCGCGGGTGGCGACCGCCAGGTCGCCCTCACCGGCGTACCCGGCGCGCTGGAGGTAGCGCGCGAACACCCGCACGCCGTTGCCGCACATCTCGGCGATCGAGCCGTCGCCGTTGCGGTAGTCCATGAACCACTCCGCCTCGGCCGCCATGTCCTTGGCCTCGGGGTGCGCCGCGGACCGCACCACGTGCAGCAGGCCGTCACCGCCGATGCCGGCCCGGCGGTCGCACAGGGCGGCGACGGCGGCCGGGGGCAGGTCAATGGCGTTGTCGGGGTCCGGGACGATCACGAAGTCGTTCTCGGTGCCATGACCCTTGAGGAAGGCGATCCGCGTGCTCATTCCTCGATCGTACGGGGTGGGTACGACAACCCCGCGCGCGGAAAGCCCACCGCGGCCGACCGCCGAAGCGCCGCGTCAGCGCAGCCGGGCCACGCGCCACACGGCAAGCACGACCACCGCGGCGACCACCACGACGTACGCGATCACGATCCGCCAGTCCGGACGGCGCCCGGAGCCCCGCTGCGGCAGCCCGGGCCACGTGTAACCAACGCGGCGGGCGGCCATCATGCCCCAGCCGGCCGCGCAGGAGCAGATCAGCAGCCCCAGCATGGCGATCACGGCCCCGCTGTCGCCGAAGTCGAAGGCCAGCGGGAAGGCGAACATCAGCGAGCCGACCGCGGCCAAGCTCACGATGGGAGCGAGCTGCCAGATGCGCATCCGGCGCTGCGGGCGCAGCTCGACCTCGACCTCCGGGCCGCCCGGGAACATCTCCTCGGGCTCCGGACCGTCGGCGGTCACACCGTCCTGCGTCTCGTCGGGCCCGTCGGGGCTCAGACGGTCGCCGTCCTGCTCCGTTTCACCGCTGTCTGCGGTGAGGGGCTCGGTGCCTTGTGCGGTGTCGCGAGGGCCGGCCTCCATCGCCACGCGCCCTCCCAACTCGGACTCCACTTGGTCGATCGAAGCTCGATGATGGCACGGCGCCGAAGGCCGCGATGACGGCCGGAGCGTCCCGATGCCATGACGTGATCAGGCTGTAACCGGTCGTTCGACCAACGCCAATGCGAGCTGCGGAAGTTCTGTGAGATCCGCCGCGGCCCCACTCAACCAGTGCACCCGGGGATCGCGCCTGAACCACGAATCCTGACGGCGCGCGAAGCGCTTGGTGGCTCGCACCGTCTCGGCCCGCGCCTCTTCGTCGGTGCACTCCCCGGCGAGCGCCGCGAGCACCTGCTGGTAGCCGAGCGCGCGCGAGGCCGTACGCCCCTCACGCAACCCCTGCGCTTCTAGTGCGCGCACTTCTTCCACCAGGCCCGCGTCCCACATCCGGTCGACCCGGCGCGCGATGCGCTCGTCGAGCTCGGGCCGCGCCACGTCGACACCGATCTGGAAGGTGTCGTAGACGGAGTCGTGGCCCGGGAGGTTGGCGGTGAAGGGCCGGCCGGTGATCTCGATCACCTCGAGGGCCCGCACGATACGGCGGCCGTTGCTGGGCAGGATCGCCTGCCCGGCCTCGGGATCGGCGGCGGCCAGGCGCGCGTGCAGCGCTCCCGAGCCGCGCAGGGTGAGCTCCTCCTCCAACCGGGCCCTGACCTCGGGGTCGGTGCCGGGGAACTCCAAGTTGTCGACGGCTCCGCGGACGTAGAGGCCCGATCCGCCGACCAGGATCGGCCAGCGGCCCTCGGCGAGCAGCGCGTCGATCCTGGCGCGGGCCAGTTTCTGGTACTCGGCGACGGAGGCGGTGACCGTGACGTCCCAGATGTCCAGGAGGTGGTGCGGGACGCCCGCGCGCTCCTCGGGCGTCAGCTTGGCGGTGCCGATGTCCATCCCCCGGTAGAGCTGCATGGAGTCTGCGTTGACGACCTCACCGCCTAGATGCTGGGCCAGGAAAACGCCCAGATCGGACTTTCCGGCCGCGGTTGGTCCGACGACGGCGATGACTCGGGGGGCGGGGGGTGCGCTGCTCACCGCCCCAGTCTCGCAAACCTCAGGACGCCGCCTCGAACGAGTTACGTGACGGCACGCGCGCGGGGTCGTTGCCAGTTGCGAGGTTCTCCGCTGCCCGATCACAGAGGCGGCGACCCGGGCGGCGCAAACGGGCGCACCGGACGACGCGGGATTTCGCCCGCACGAGTAACGTATGGAGTGGATATGGGCGTTTTGGCACGACTTCTCCGAAGGTCGAAGACCACGGAGGAGGCGTCGACCGCCGAGGCGCAGGCCGGAGCAGCGACGGCCGAGTCCGCGGCTCAGGAGGCGACAGAGGCGAAGGGGTCGGTCGAGGCTGAGACCGAGGCCGGGGCCGGAACGAAGTCCGAGACGAAGGCCGAGCCCAAGGCCGAGGACGCGGTGGAGGAGACGGCGACACCGGCCGCCGAGGACACCTCCGGCTCCGGCGAGGGCGTCGAGATCCCCAAGCAGCAGTCCGCCGATGAGGCTGCCGACAGCGAGGCCGGCGAAGGCGCCCGCACGTAACTGCCCGGCGAGGGAAGGTGGACCATGGGTCTCCTGGACAACTTGAAGACCAAACTCAACCCGGCCAAGGACAAGGTCTCCGGCCTCGCGCAGCAGCACGGGGACAAGATCCAACACGGCATCGACAAGGCCGCGAAGGTCGTCGATGAGAAGACCAAGGGCAAGTACAGCCACAAGATCGAGTCGGGGACGGGCAAGGCCAAGGGCGCCATGGACCGACTCGCGCACAAGGACGGCACGGGCACGGGAGGCGGTTCCGACACACCGCCGGCCTCCCCGCCACCGGCCGGCCCCCCGCCGACTTCCTGAACGGCACGGCACGGCACACCGACGGACGGCCGCGGAGCACCACGCTCCCGGCCGTCCGCCGTGTTCGTCGCGTCCGTGTACGACCAGGCCAGTCATGGCCGACCCGATATCGGCCAGGCGTGATCGCCTGGCCGTCCTGACCAGGCGTTACGACCAGGCCGCGACCACGTACCCCACCCCGTACGGCGCGTCCTCGTACAGGAGTGTGCCGCCGAGGTCCGTGCCCTCGGCGGCACCGGCCAGCACCTGCCAGGGGGCCCGGCCGGATGCCTTCAGCTCGTGGGCCAGGTCCGCGTCCAGCGCCTTGAGGGCCGCCACGTCCGCCGCACCCAGCGCACGCGCGACCTCCGCGTCGAACGGTGCCGCCCGCTCGTCGAGATAGCCCGGCGCCTTGAGTGTGCGGCACGCGCTGGCGTCGCCCATCACCAGCAGCGCCACCCGCTCGGCCCCGGCGGCGATCTCCCCTCCCACTTCAATACACCGCTCGGCCTCGAGAGGTTCCCCCACGCCGAGTCCCTCGATCGGGGCATCCGCCCATCCGGCCCGTTCCAGCAGCCACGCGGCCACCACGAGCGAGGGCGGGAGCAGGCGCCCGGCCGCCGTGCCCCGGTCGGCGCCCAGGCGTACGTCGATGTCGACGCCGAACCCTTGGAACGAGCCCCGCGTGCCCTCCGGGTGCGTCCCACGCCCGCTCCGCTCGGCCGGCCCGACGACGACGAGCCGGTCGGGCCGGGCGGCGGCGAGAACACTCAGCGCGTCCGAACACGCGGCACGCGCGGCGTTCAGTTCGGGTGCGGCCCCCGCGGCGACCTCGGGCACAAGCAGCGGCGGACAGGGACAGACTGCGGCGGCGACAAGCATGATCGGCAGGGTAACGCCGAGGGGCGGCGGGACGGCAGCCGACGGGAGCGGAACGGCCGTACGTCCCTCGTCCGTCGACTGTCGACTGTCGACTGTGCGACGCGCGCGGCGTCAGTCGCAGCCGCAGCCGCTGCCCGTCGCGGCCGGGAGCGGCTCGGGGGCGCCGATCTTCGGGAGGCCGAGCATGACGCCGACCGGCTTGGCGGCCTTCTCGGCGTTGCGCTTCTCCCAGGCGTCGCCCGCGCGCGTGGGGCGCACGGCGAGGGTGGGGCCCTCGGCGAGGAGGTGGTGCGGGGCGGCGTACGTGATCTCGACGGTCACCACGTCGCCGGGGCGCACCTCCTGCTCCGGCTTGGTGAAGTGGACCAGGCGGTTGTCGGGTGCGCGGCCGGAGAGGCGGTGGGTGGCGCCGTCCTTGCGGCCTTCTCCCTCGGCGACCATGAGGTCGAGCGTGCGGCCGACCTGCTTCTTGTTCTCCTCCCAGGAGATCTCCTCCTGGAGGGCGACAAGACGCTCGTAGCGCGCCTGGACGACCTGCTTCGGGATCTGGTTCTCCATGGTCGCGGCCGGGGTGCCGGGGCGCTTGGAGTACTGGAACGTGAACGCTTGCGCGAACCGGGCCTCGCGGACGACGTGCAGGGTCTCCTCGAAGTCCTCCTCGGTCTCGCCGGGGAAGCCCACGATGATGTCGGTGGTGATCGCCGCGTGCGGGATGGCGGCGCGGACCTTCTCGATGATCCCGAGGTAGCGCTCCTGGCGGTAGGAGCGGCGCATCGCCTTCAGGACCGTGTCCGAACCGGACTGCAGGGGCATGTGCAGCTGCGGCATCACGTTCGGCGTCTCGGCCATGGCCGCGATCACGTCGTCGGTGAAGTCGCGCGGGTGCGGCGAGGTGAAGCGGACGCGCTCCAGGCCCTCGATGGCGCCGCAGGCCCGCAGCAGCTTGCTGAAAGCCTCGCGGTCGCCGATGTCGGAGCCGTACGCGTTGACGTTCTGGCCGAGCAGCGTGATCTCGGAGACGCCCTCGGCGACCAGGGCCTCGATCTCGGCGAGGATGTCGCCGGTCCTGCGGTCCTTCTCCTTGCCGCGCAGCGCCGGGACGATGCAGAAGGTGCAGGTGTTGTTGCAGCCGACGGAGATGGAGACCCAGGCCGCGTACGCGCTCTCGCGCCGCGTCGGCAGGGTGGAGGGGAAGGCCTCGAGCGACTCGGCGATCTCGACCTGCGCCTCCTCCTGGACGCGGGCGCGCTCCAGCAGGACCGGCAGCTTGCCGATGTTGTGCGTGCCGAAGACGACATCCACCCAGGGCGCCTTCTTCACGATGGTGTCGCGGTCCTTCTGCGCGAGACATCCGCCGACCGCGATCTGCATCCCCGGGCGGCTCGCCTTCCTCGGGGCGAGGCGGCCGAGGTTGCCGTACAGCCGGTTGTCAGCGTTCTCGCGCACCGCGCAGGTGTTGAAGACGACGACGTCGGCGTCCCCGTCCGACCCCTCGGGCGCGCGCACGTACCCGGCGTCCTCGAGCAGCCCGGACAATCGCTCGGAATCGTGGACGTTCATCTGGCACCCGTAGGTTCGGATTTCATACGTTTTAGATGAACGAACGTCCACTGCCGGGCTCCGGTCACTGCTGCTGGTCATGAGTGCAAGAGTAGGCGGTCGTGAACGGGGCCTGTCTCGGCGCCGCCACGGCTCCAGAGTGATGACCATGCCGAACACTGGCCTGTCCGTCGGGATCCTTCAGTTCCTCGCGCTCGGCCGGCGTCACCACGTCACCGTCCCCGCCGGTCGCAGGCCGGGCCATGCGGACCCATTGCCGCAGCGACTCGGTGTTGACGCCGAGCTCCTTGGCGACCGAGCCAATCGACCGGCCGCTGGACAGCACCGGCTGGACCGCGTCCCGCTTGAACTCCTCCGGATACCGGGCAGGACCCATCGAGTGGCCGGCCGACGTACCGCTGGTTTCCGACAAGGACGCGGCAGCACCATCCCTGGCGGAGATGGCGGAGACGGGGCTGCTGCCCTCACAGGACGTGTGCCTGGCGTACAGCAATTCGCCGGACCGGTAGTGGCCTTCGCCGCGACGTCGCCGCCGGCCCCTTCCACGCCTCGTATCCTGCCCAGCTGTCACCGCCCGGACAACCCGTACGCCAACAGAATGAACCCCGGCGAAATTTCGGGATGGCGCAGGCTGAAGACGGCATAACTGCATTTGGATACGCCCCCGCCGCCGTGTGGCTCTCCAATGTCAGCGCGCGCTCAACCACTGCGCCCAATGCATTCGGTGCGTGTTCGCGCGCATTGGCTTCCGGCTCTGCAGGAGGTTTCAGCGATGAAGCGTCAGTCACGTCGTAGGTCCTGGGTCCAGGCCGCCGCTATGTTTTCGGCGGCGGGAGCTATTGGCCTGGTCGTCAACTGCGCCTCGTCGACGACCCCTCTGGCCGCCGCGAGCGAGAGGCCCGGCGCCGATTGCCCTCACACCACGGTGCCAGGCCCGAATGGCGCCCTGAGCGTCGATTCCGATCTCCGCCCCTGTGAGCCTCAAGGTCCGCAGGGTGCGCAAGGACCTCAAGGCGACACCGGCGCGCAAGGACCTCAGGGGCGAGACGGGTGCTCAGGGCAGTCAGGGTTTCCAGGGCAACACGGGTGCGCAAGGGAACCAGGGCGACACCGGTGCTCAGGGCGCGCAGGGGTTCCAAGGCGACACCGGCACCCAGGGCGACACCGGCCCGCAAGGCACCCAGGGCGACACCGGCACCCAAGGCACCCAGGGCTTCCAGGGCACCCAGGGGTTCCAGGGCAACACGGGTGCGCAAGGGAACCAGGGCGACACCGGTGCTCAGGGCGCGCAGGGGTTCCAAGGCGACACCGGCGCTCAGGGCACCCAGGGCTTCCAAGGCACCCAGGGCGACACCGGCACCCAAGGCACCCAGGGCTTCCAGGGCAACACGGGCGCGCAAGGGAACCAGGGCGACACCGGCGCTCAGGGCACCCAGGGCTTCCAAGGCTTCCAGGGCACCCAGGGCACCACCGGCACCCAAGGCTTCCAAGGCACCCAAGGCTTCCAGGGCGACACCGGCCCCCAAGGCACCCAGGGCTTCCAAGGCGCAAGCCCCGGGTCGCAGAGCACGGTTGTCACGGCTACCAGCGGCACAGGCAGCGCCACGGCCTTGTGCCCCGCCGGCAGTTTCGCCATCGGTGGCGGTTTCCAGGCCGCGGCTTCCCTCACCAACGAGATGCTCATCAGCCGTCCTGTCGGCGGCTCTCCGGCGACTGGCTGGCAGGCCGTCTCCGACGACCCGCGCACAGTCACCGTCTACGCGGTATGCGCGCCGTGAGCCCCCGAGATCGCGAGCCTCGCTGGGCCGACGGGCGTTCACGGGTGGGTACACGGAGTGTCGTCCCTGGGGGACGACACATATACCCGCGCTTGTCCTTTTCGGCCGACTCAGTCGCGTTGCCGGATCGATGAGGTAGAACCCGTGAAAAAGCGGATGGGACTATGGACCGCAATCGTCGCCACAGTCGTGGTCGCCCAGGTGGTGACCGGGTGGGCGCAACTTCCCACAGCGGACTTCAAGACCCCGCCTACGGCTGGAACCAAGCCCACAGGACCGGCGGCCAAGCTCGTCCCGAAGACGGAGGAACTGCTCCAAGCAGGCATCAGGCAGGGCGAGGACAAGGACATTTCAGGGGCGACGAGTAGCTTCAGACGAGCCCTGGACCTGGATCCCGCCAACAAACTCGCCTGGTACAACCTCGGTGTCATCGCCCAGGACGATCACAGGACGGCTGACGCGCGCGCGGCTTACGACAACGCCCTGAAGATCGATCCGGATTTCGAATCGGCCCTGTACAACAAGGCGATCCTGCTCGAGTCGAGCGACCCCGACCAGGCGATCGCTCTCCTGAAGCGCATCGTGGACGCCGACTCACGAGCTGCCACGGCCTATCTGCACCTTGGACAGGCGCTGGCGAAGAAGGGCCGTGACGGCGAGGCCGAGGACGCCTTCGGCTTCGCCGTCCGCGCCGACCCGTCACTCCAACCGTTCGTCCCGGAACAGTTCCGCGATTCCACGACCGCAGCACCGACAGGCACTCAGGCAGGTACCAGCAGATGACGTCTTCCCCAACCCCGAAATTCTCTGTCTTCACTCCCAGCCACCGATCGCGTTTCCTGGACGAATGCCTCACCACGCTGCAGGCGCAGACCCGCTCCGACTGGGAGTGGATCGTGCTCCTCAACAACGGCACGCGATGGCGGCCCGAACAGCCCGACGACCGTGTCCGGGTAGAGGTGGCGGACCACATCCAAGGGGTGGGAGCGGCCAAGCGCCGCGCCTGCGAACTGGCACGCGGAGAGATCCTCGTCGAGCTCGACCACGACGACCTGCTGGCGAAGGACTGCCTGGCAGAACTGGCGAACGCCTTCGACGAGCGACCCGACGTCGTCTTCGTCTACAGCCACACCGCTCAGATCACCGAGGACGGAAGCCGGGACGACACGCGGTTCAACGAGGCGCACGGCTGGCAGTACGAGGAGGTCGATGTCGACGGCCGCCAGCTCTTGCAGGCCGTCTCCATGGCGCCGACGCCGCACAACGTGTCGTACATCTGGTACGCCCCCAATCACGTGCGGGCGTTCCGCAAGGACACCTACGAGCAGGTCGGCGGGTATGACGCCACGCGCACCGTGCTGGACGACCAGGACCTGATGTGCCGTCTCTTCCAGGCGGGTGACTTCCACCGGATCCCCAGGTGCCTGTATCTGCAGCGGATGCACCCCCACAACACCCAGCGCGACACCGAGATCAACGCGCACATCCAGCGCGAGACGGTAGCCCTGTACGACAAATACATTGAGGCCAACGCCCTCGCCTGGACCAAACGACGCGGACTGCTCGCGCTGGACCTCGGCGCCGCACACCGCAAGCCACCCGGCTACCTGGGCGTGGACCAGTACCCACGAGACGGCGTCGACATCGTCGCGAGGCTGCCCGAGCCACTGGACCTCCCTGACGACTCGGTCGGCCTGCTCCGGGCAGTGGACTTCCTGGAGCACGTGCCCGCAAAGATTCCACTGATCAACGAGCTGTACCGCCTGCTGGCACCGGGCGGCATGCTCCTCACCCAGACTCCCAGCTCGGACGGCCGGGGCGCGTACCAGGACCCGACGCATGTCGCCTACTACAACGAGAACTCGTTCTGGTACTACACCGACAACCAGTATCGCGCTTTCGTACCCGAGATCCGGGCCCGGTTCCACCGTTCACGGTTGGTCACCTACTACCCGACCGACTGGCACTCCAGGAACCACATCTCCTATGTGCAGGCCAATTTGATCGCCGTGAAGGAAGGCGCCGAACGGTGCGGTGGTCCACTCCTCGTGTGATGCCTTGAGGGGCTGACGAGTGTGTGAGTGCCCTACGCGGACTCGTTCAGCAACCTTCCCAGGTGCTCCCGGCCCGCACCCAGCAACCCCCTCGATCGGCGGGGCCTGCTCGTACCACCGCTTCTCGTACTCCCAGCACAGCCAGCCGTCCCAGCCCTCGCGGGAGAGCAAGGTCCACGCACTCCGTGAGGGGGAGGACGCCCGAGCCCAGCGGCAGCGGGGTCGTGTCGTCGGCGGATGCGATGTCCTTGACCTGGACGTAACCGAGGAACGAGGAGAGCGCGACGTAGGTCGACGAGGGCTGTTCGCCGCCGAGCCAGGTGTGCATGACTTCCCAGAGGGGGCCGACGCGGCGGCGGCGGCCGGATCGCGTCGGCGCCGGTGCGGTGGCAGTCGTGGGTCTCCAGGAGGTGCGGCCGTGAAGCGCCGCCCCCTCTCTCCGGCCCCAGCCCGCCGGATCACAGCAGGTCAGAAGCCGGGCCCGCGGGGCTCACGGATCGATCAGGCCCGCCCGGATCGCGTACCGGGTCAGTTCCAGGCGGTCGCGCATGCCGAGCTTCTGGAGCAGGTTCGCGCGGTGGCGTTCGACCGTCTTGGCGCTGATGAAGAGGAGTTCGCCGATCTCCTTCGAGGTGTGGCCCTCGGCGACGAGCTTGAGGATCTCCTCCTCGCGCTCGGTGATGGCCCGCTCGGGCAGGCCGTCGCCCCGATGGAGGCGGTCGAGGTAGGAGCGGACGAGGGCCCGTTCCGCGCCCGGGTAGATGAACGGCTCGTCCCGTACGGCCGCTCGGCACGCCTCGACGAGGTCGCGGTCGGCGACGGACTTCAGGACGTAGCCTCCGGCGCCTGCCTTGAGGGCCTCGAAGAAGTACTGCTCGTTGTCGTACATCGTGAGGATGAGGATGCGCAGGTCCGGCAGGCGGCGGGAGAGTTCGCGGGCCGCCTGGAGGCCGGTCATCCGGGGCATCGCGACATCGAGGACCGCCAGATCGACGTCACGCGCGCGTGCCAGTTCGACCGCCTCCGCCCCGTCGCCGGCCTCGGCCACGACAGTGAGGTCCGGCTCATTCTCGAGGATGAGACGCACGCCTCTCCGTACGAGGGTGTGGTCGTCGGCGAGCAGGACGCGGATCGGGGTCTTCAGCGGCGGTCGGGGCGCCATCAGCGGCGCTCCGTGGTCGCGGCCGGAATCCGCAGCCGTATGTCCGTGCCCCGCCCCGGGGCGGGTTCCAGGGACAACGCGGCGCCTATGAGGAGGGCACGTTCGCGCATGCCGCTGATGCCGGAGCCCTCCGGTGCCCCGCCCAGGCCCTTGCCGTCGTCGCGTACGAGGAGTTCGACGCCGCCCCTGACCGGGCTCAGCCGCACCTCCGCACGGTCGGCGGCGGCGTGCCGTGCGGTGTTGGTGAGTCCCTCCTGGGCGATGCGGTAGACCACGAGTTCGGACTCCTCGGTCAGCCGGGGCAGATCGCCGGGGACGTGGTGGCGCACGGTCAGTCCGTGCGTGGTGAACTCGGCCGCGAGGGAGCGCAGGGCGCTCGGCAGCCCGAGCTCCTCCAGGACGCCGGGGCGCAGCCGGCGGGCGATGCGGCGGATCTCGTCGAGGCCGGCCCGGGTGGCCTCCTGCGCCTGGCCCACCTCCTCGCGCAACTCGTCCGGCACCCGGTCGGCGACGCGCTTGAGCTGGAGGAGGACCGCGGTCAGGGTCTGGCCGACCTCGTCGTGGAGTTCGCGGGCGATGCGGTGGCGTTCGCGTTCCTGGGCGGAGAGCGCGCGGGCGGCGCCGGCGGCGCGTTCGGCCTCCAGCCGGTCGAGCATCGTGTTGTACGTCGTGATGAGCGCGGCCGTCTCCGCGGGCCCGGCGACGGGGGCACGGGCTCCCGGGCGCAGCAGGTCGGCCGTCGCCATGGCCCGGCCCAGCCGCTGGAGCGGGGCGAGTCCGATGCGCAGCACCAGCGCGTTGGCGGCCAGCAGTGCGGCGAGGCCCACCACGACCGCGAGCGCCTCGCCCGGCAGGACGGGGGTGGACACGGTGACCGGGCCCAGCAGCAGTGCGGCGGCCGCGATCAGACCGACAGCGTTGAGCGAGAAGATCCGCCAGAACAACGACACGGTCCCGTTCTCGCTCCTTCCCGTCTTCGCGTGCGGCGCACGGGTACCCGCGCGCCGCACCGTCGCAGCCAGCCTCGCCGCGCGCCTTCGTCCTCGTATATCCGTGACGACACCCATGTCGTCACCGTACGGGCCAGTGGGAGCATGCGGAGTTGGCAACCGCGATCATCGAAGCACCGACGAGCAAGGGGAAGAAACGTGTCTGCTCCACGCCTGAGGGCGACGCCGCTGCCGGGTATCGGGGTCCAGTACGACCTCGTCACCCGGGAAGACCGCCATCTGTCCGTGGTGGCGCACCGCGACGGTGCCCGCACGGTGAGCGTGTACCGGGCCGACGACCCCGACTCCTGCGCCCAGTCACTGCGCCTGAGCGGTTCCGAGGCGGGCGCGCTGATCGACGCGCTCAAGCCGTCCCACCACAGTGCGAGCCTGCTCTACACCTCTGACCTGGGGCTGGTCGCCGAGCGCATCGAGGTTGCCGCGGGTTCGCGGTGGAACGGGCGGGTGCTGGGCGAGACCCGGATGAGGACCGAGACAGGCGCGTCCGTCGTGGCGGTGCTGCGGCGAGCGGAGGCGATTCCCTCGCCGGCGCCGGACTTCCGGCTCGTCGGCGGGGACACCCTCATCGTGATCGGCACCCGTGAGGGCGTCGACGCCGCCGCGACGATACTCGGCCGGGAGTGAACCGGTGCATTCCGCGGTCCTGTTGATCGAGTTCGGTTCCATCATCCTCGCCCTCGGCCTGCTGGGCCGGTTCGCCGCCCGCTTCCGGCTCTCCCCCATCCCGCTGTACCTGCTCGCCGGACTGGCCTTCGGCGAGGGCGGGCTGCTGCCGCTCGGGGCGAGCGAGGAGTTCGTCGCGACCGGCGCCGAGATCGGCGTCATTCTGCTGCTGTTGATGCTCGGCCTGGAGTACACGGCCGGCGATCTGATCACCAACCTCAAGTCCCATTACCCGTCCGGTCTCGTCGACTGCGCGCTCAACGCGCTGCCGGGCGCGGCCGCGGCGCTGTTGATGGGCTGGGGTCCGGTGGCCGCGGTGGTGCTGGCCGGCGTCACCTGGATCTCGTCGTCCGGCGTGATCGCGAAGGTCCTCGGCGACCTGGGCCGGGTGGGCAACCGGGAGACGCCGGTGATCCTCAGCGTCCTCGTCCTCGAGGACCTGGCGATGGCCGTGTACCTGCCCATCGTCACCGCGCTGGTGGCCGGCGCCGGGCTGCTGGCCGGGAGCGTGACCCTGGCGGTCGCGCTGGGCGCGGCGGGGCTCGTCCTGTTCGTGGCGGTGCGCTACGGCCGGCTGATCTCCCGGTTCGTCTCCAGCGACGACCCGGAGAAGCTGCTGCTGGTCGTGCTGGGCCTGACGATCCTGGTGGCGGGTATCGCCCAGCAGCTCCAGGTGTCCGCCGCGGTGGGCGCGTTCCTGGTCGGCATCGCGCTGTCCGGGGAGGTCGCGGAGGGTGCGCACACCCTGCTGAGCCCCTTGCGGGACCTGTTCGCCGCCGTCTTCTTCGTCTTCTTCGGGCTCCACACAGACCCGGCCAGCATCCCGCCCGTACTCCTGCCCGCCCTCGCCCTGGCGGTCCTCACCGCCGCGACGAAGATCGCCACCGGGTACTGGGCGGCCCGGCGGGCCGGAATCTCCGTCAAGGGCCGCTGGCGCACCGGCGGCGCGCTGGTGGCACGCGGCGAGTTCTCGATCGTCATCGCGGGACTGGCCGTGAGCGCCGGCATCGAACCGTCCCTCGGCCCGCTGGCCACGGCGTACGTCCTCATCCTGGTCGTCCTCGGCCCTCTCACCGCCCGTTATACGGAGCCCCTGGCGTCCTGGTGGACCCGCCGCGCCGAAGGCCGCCGGGAAACCCGGGAGGCATCGTCGCGGGAGGCAGCCGAGGCGGAGGCGGGGGCTTCGGTGGGCGGGGACTGAGCCGTCAGCCGCGTGCGGGCTGGTGCCCTGGTGAGTTGACGGGCGACAGAGGCCGACGTCGAAAGGTCGCCCACTGAACCCTCACTCCCCGCCCGGCACCCATCCCTGCCGGCGCAGCACCCCCGCCACGTCCGGTGCCTCGTAGTGGTCGCCCTTGAGGACCTTGCCGTCGGCCCGGCGGTCGATGCGGCCGTCGGGGCCGCGCTTGGTCATGTTGGAGCGGTGGATCTCGGCTATCACCGCGTCGAGGTCGATGCCGTGGACGAGGGCCGTGCCGTACGCGACGTAGACGACATCGGCGAGTTCGTGTGCGAGCCGGTCGAGCGGGCCGGTGACGGAGACCTCGGCGACCTCCGCGGCCTCCTCGGCGAGCAGTTCACCGCGGTGGGCGGCCAGTTCGGGCGAGACCTCGGCGGGCGTACTGCGGACGGCGAGCCCGACGGCGAGATGGAATTCACGGACCAGGTCGAGGGGCGAGGAACTCATGCACCGACTCTATCGACCGCCTCGGACAACGCCCTCGCTGAACCCGAGGGCGCCCCTTCGGCACCGCCGGCCCTGGTCAGCACCGCGCCCCGGCTGGCAGGATCGCCCGCATGTCCAGAGTGTTCCCCCGTATCGGCAGGCGCCGGGTCCTGCAGGGCGCGGCCGCCGGGTTCGTCGCGTTCGGGCTGCTGCTGTGGTGGCTGCTGCCCCTGGGCGATGCGCCGCCGAGCGGGACGATCACGTTCAGCACGGGGACGAAGGCCGGCGTCTACCAGGAGTACGGGCGGCGGCTGCGCGCCGAGCTCGACAAGGACATGCCGAACCTGAACGTGCGGCTGCTGACCAGTGACGGCTCGCAGGAGAACGTCGCGCGCGTGGCGACCGGCAAGGCCGACTTCACGATCGCGGCGGCCGACGCGGTGCAGACGTACGCGGGTCCCGGAGCCGACCGGCTGCGTGGTGTCGCCCGCCTGTACGACGACTACGTACAGCTCGTCGTCCCGCGCGACTCGGACGTCAGGTCCGTCGCGGACCTGAAGGGCAAGCGCGTGGCCATAGGGCTGCCCCACTCGGGCGTGCGGCTGATCGCCAACCGTGTGCTCAAGGCGGCCCACATCGACGCCAAGAAGGACATCACGCCCATGGCCGACGGGATCGACACCGGCCCGGACCGGCTCAAGCGGGGCGAGATCGACGCGTTCTTCTGGTCGGGCGGGCTGCCGACGGCCGGGCTGGAGAGGTTGTCCGCCGACTACGCCTTCCGGTTCGTGCCGATCGGCACCGACATCGTCGCCGAGCTGCACGACCAGGGTGGCGCGTCCCGCTACTACCGCGCCACGAACATGCCGGAGTCGGCCTATCCGGTGGTGCAGAACGGGTCCACGGTGGCGACGATCGCGGTGTCCAACCTGTTGATGACACGCAAGGACATGGACCCGAGGCTCACCGAGTGGGTGACGCGGACGGTGCTCAAGAGCCGGGACGGCATCGGCGCCCACGTCCACTCCGCCCAGCTGGTCGACGTACGCACGGCGATCTACACGGACCCGCTGGCCCTGCACGATGGCGCCAGGCGTTACTACCGCTCGGTCAAGCCGTAGCCGACACCCCGCGCGCGGCGTACGACACATCACGCGGATGCCGTACGAACGTCTCTTGGGCCGTCGCAGGAAGCATCACCACGAAACCGGGCGCGCGTGCCCGCACGGCGCAGCGTGCTCCAGCCACCTGCCGTACCCCGCCGTACCGAACCTCACGCAGCCGGACCCGACCGCGGCACCCGTACCGTCACAGTCAGTCCGTGCGGCTCGTGGTGGTCGAAGGTGATCGAGCCACCGCCCGCGGCGAGCAGGGCGCGGGAGATGGACAGGCCGAGGCCGGAGCCCTTGACGTTCTGATGGCGGCCGCTGCGCCAGAAGCGGTCGCCGACGCGGGCGAGTTCCTCGCCGGTCAGACCGGGGCCGTTGTCGGTGACCACGATGGTGGAGGTGCCGCCGTCGGAGGCGACCGTGACCTCGACGGTCTCGTCCTTCGGCGTGAACTTCACCGCGTTGTCGATCACCGCGTCCAGGGCGCTGGAGAGGGTGACCGGGTCGGCCCAGGCGGTGGTGGGCGGGCAGCTGCCCGCCAGCCGTACGCCCTTGGCCTCGGCGGTCGGTGTCCAGGCCGCGACGCGCTCGGCGGTCAGGGCACCGATGTCGGTGACCTTGAGGTCCGCCTCGGCGTGCTCGGCCAGGGCCAGGTCGAGCAGGTCGTCCAGGACGTGCGCCAGACGCTTGCCCTCGGCCTGGACGGAGGCGATCTCCTGGTTGCCCTCCGGGAGTTCGAAAGCGAGCAGTTCGATGCGCAGCAGCAGCGCCGCGAGGGGGTTGCGGAGCTGGTGGGAGGCGTCCGCGACGAAGGCGCGCTGCTGCTCCAGAACGTCCTCGACGTTGTCCGCCATCTCGTTGAACGACCGGGCCAGGCGTCTGAGTTCCGGCGGCCCGCCGGCGGCCGCGACCCGGGACTTCAGGGCCCCGCTCGCGATCGCGTGCGTGGTGGCGTCGAGGACGCGTACGGGCCTGAGGACCCAGCCCGTGAGCCGTAGCGCGGCGCCCACCGCCAGCAGCATCGCGGCGAACTCGCCCGTGCCGATGACCAGCCAGCCGTGCAGGATCCGCGACCGCATCTGCCCGGTGGGCGAGTCGGTGACGACGACCGCGACGACGTCGCCGTCCCGGATCACCGGCGAGGCGACGACCAGGCGGTTGCGCTGCCAGGGCCACACCTGCTTCGGGTCGTGGCTGCGCCGACTGAGCAGCGCCTCGTCGAACGCCTCACGGACCTCGCCCTCCTTGGGGAGGAAGAAGGTCGACGGCGCCTTGGCCATGGGTGTGTCGTTGCGGTAGAAGACGCCCGCCCGGATGTCGTAGACGTCGTAGTAGCTCGTGAGCTCGATGCCCAGCGTGTCCTTGCGCTCGTTCGACTCGCCGGGCGGGTCGGTGACGTACTGGGCGAGGGCCGCGAAACGTGCCGTGTCGTCGATCCGGTCGACGACCACCTTCTGCTGCTGGGCCGCGGCCACGCTGACGGCGAGCGGGATGCCCAGAGCGAGCAGCACGGCCGCCATCAGGATGATGAGCAGCGGGAGCAGACGTGTGCGCACCCGGCCCCGCTACGCGCCCGGGGCGACGAGCCGGTAGCCCACGCCGCGTACGGTTTCGATCAGGGCGGGCATGCGCAGCTTGGCGCGCAGTGACGCCACGTGCACCTCCAGGGTCCGGCCGGTCCCCTCCCAGCTGGTCCGCCACACCTCGCTGATGATCTGTTCCCGGCGGAAGACCACGCCGGGGCGCTGGGCCAGCAGGGCGAGCAGATCGAACTCCTTGCGGGTCAGCTGGACGACCGAACCGTCCACGCTGACCTGTCGGGTGGGCAGTTCGATGTGCACCGGGCCAAGACGCAACGCGGTCTCGCTCGCCCCCGGCGCGTCCTCGTGGACGGTGCGCCGGGCGACGGCGTGGATGCGGGCGAGCAGCTCACCGGTGTCGTACGGCTTCACCACGTAGTCGTCGGCGCCGAGGTTGAGACCGTGGATGCGGGAGCGGACGTCGGAGCGCGCGGTGACCATGATCACCGGGATGCTGGTGCGCTTGCGGATCTTGCCGCAGACCTCGTAGCCGTCCTGGTCGGGCAGCCCCAGGTCGAGAAGGACGACGCCGAAGCCGGCGCCTTCCGGGACGAGTGCCTGCAGGGCCTCCTCGCCGCTGCGGGCATGGGTGACGTCGAAACCGTGCCGCGCGAGGACCGCGGACAGGGCGGCTGCCACATGGTTGTCGTCCTCGACGAGGAGCAGTCTCATCCGGGCCCCCTTCGGTTCATCCGACGTACGATCAAGATGTGTACAAAGACGTGTGCACGCGCGCGTGCGCACATGGCAGTCACGCTGATGGAAGAGGACGGCGTCAAGAGGGTTCCGGTTGCGCGCTGCTTCCGTTACCCGGCCGATACGCGCCCAGCTCGCAAGTGCTACGACACGTGTCCGATTGCTATCGGATCGTGATCCTCAGATTCCCCTCAGATGTAATGACGCTGGTCGCGAGTGGTTACTACTGTCCTCCGAAACCGAGGAGGACGGAGCCTTAGAGCGATGACCGAAGTATCGGTGGCCAAGGAAGATGTGGCCGCGACCGGAGATCTGGTCGTCCTGAAGAGCGTCAACAAGCATTTCGGCGCGTTGCACGTTCTCCAGGACATCGATCTGACGATCGCCCGCGGCGAGGTTGTCGTGGTCATCGGACCCTCCGGGTCCGGAAAGTCCACCCTGTGCCGCGCCATCAACCGCCTGGAGACGATCGACTCCGGCACGATCGCCATCGACGGCAAGCCGCTGCCCCAGGAGGGCAAGGCTCTGGCCCGGTTGCGTGCCGACGTGGGAATGGTCTTCCAGTCCTTCAACCTGTTCGCGCACAAGACGGTGCTCGAGAACGTCATGCTGGGCCAGCTCAAGGTCCGCAAGATGGACAAGAAGCAGGCCGAGGAGAAGGCCCGGGGCCTGCTTGACCGGGTCGGCGTCGCCAACCAGGCCGACAAGTACCCCGCACAGCTCTCCGGCGGCCAGCAGCAGCGTGTCGCCATCGCGCGCGCCCTGGCCATGGACCCCAAGGTCATGCTCTTCGACGAGCCCACGTCGGCGCTCGACCCGGAGATGATCAACGAGGTTCTGGAGGTCATGCAGCAGCTGGCCCGGGACGGCATGACCATGATCGTCGTCACCCACGAGATGGGGTTCGCCCGTTCGGCCGCGAACCGGGTGGTGTTCATGGCGGACGGCCGGATCGTCGAAGAAGCTGTGCCGGACCAGTTCTTCAGCAACCCGCGCAGCGACCGTGCCAAGGACTTCCTGTCGAAGATCCTGCACCACTGACGCAGCCGCACCCGTGACACGCCCGGATCACTGAGTGCGGTGTCACCCGCAACGTCGGCATTCTCCTCACCACACAAAGGATGTTCACCATGAAGCTCCGCAAGGCCTCCGCCGCGGCGGCCACCGCGCTCGTCCTCGCTCTGACCGCGACCGCATGTGGAGGCGACGACAACGACAGCGGCGACACCGGCTCGGGTTCCGGTGGCGGCGACAAGATCAAGGTCGGCATCAAGTACGACCAGCCGGGTCTCGGCCTGAAGGAGCCCGACGGCTCCTTCTCCGGTTTCGACGTCGACGTGGCCACGTACGTGGCCAAGGAGCTCGGCTACGAGCCCGACCAGATCGAGTTCGTCGAGACCAAGAGCGCGGACCGCGAGAACGCGCTCGCCCGCGGCGACGTCAAGTTCATCGCGGCCACGTACTCGATCAACGACGAGCGCGCGCAGAAGGTCGACTTCGCCGGGCCGTACCTGCTGGCCCACCAGGACCTGCTGGTCAAGGCCGACTCGGACATCACCAAGGCCACGGATCTCAACGGCAACAAGCTGTGTTCCGTGACCGGCTCGACCTCGGCGCAGAACGTCAAGGACGAGATCGCCCCGAAAGCCCAGCTGAAGCAGTACGGCGGCTACTCGGAGTGCATCGCCGGCCTGCAGAGCGGCGTTGTGGACGCGGTGACCACGGACGACTCGATCCTCGCGGGCTTCGCCGCGCAGGAGCAGTACAAGGGTCAGTTCAAGCTGGCCGGCCTCAAGCTGAGCAACGAGAACTACGGCATCGGCGTCAAGAAGGGCGACACCGCGACCGTGGACAAGATCAACACCGCCCTGGAGAAGATGGTCAGCGACGGCGCATGGGACACCGCGGTCAAGGAGAACTTCGGTCCGGCCAACTACAAGAACGAGCCCGCGCCGAAGATCGGCGACATCGTCAAGTAGCGCCACAGGGATTCCACCGGCGCGCCGCCGTCCACGCGATCACGGCGGCGGCGCGCCGCGACGTCCACATACGCCACACACCCGGAAGCGCGGGAGATCGTGTTCGACTTTCTTGAAGGTTACGACGTCCTAGGGGCGTTCTGGATGACGGTGAAACTCACCATCCTCTCCGCCGTCGGTTCCCTGATCTGGGGCACTCTGCTCGCCGCCATGCGGGTCAGCCCGGTCCCGCTCATGCGCGGGTTCGGCACGGCCTATGTGAACATCGTCCGGAACATCCCGCTGACCGTCATCATCGTCTTCGCCTCGCTCGGCCTCTCCGACGTCTTCGGCATGACGATGGGCGCCGCCGACGACTTCGACACGCAGAGCTTCCGGCTGGCCGTCCTCGGCTTCGTCGTCTACACCGCCGCGTTCGTCTGCGAGGCGATCCGGTCCGGCATCAACACGGTGCCCGTCGGTCAGGCCGAGGCGGCACGCGCCATCGGCCTGACCTTCAGCCAGATCCTGGGGCACATCATCCTGCCCCAGGCCTTCCGTTCGGTCATCGGACCGCTGGCCAACGTGCTGATCGCGCTGACCAAGAACACCACCGTGGCGGCCGCGATCGGCGTGGCGGAAGCCGCCCTGCTGATGAAGGAAATGATCGAGAACGAGGCACAGACGCTGGCCATCGGTGCGGTGTTCGCCCTCGGGTTCGTGGTACTGACCCTGCCCACCGGCCTCATCCTCGGCTGGCTGAGCAAGCGACTGGCGGTGAAGCGATGACCTCCGTTCTCTACGACGCTCCCGGCCCTCGCGCCAAACGGCGCAATGTGCTCTTCTCCGTCGTCTTCTTCGTTCTCCTGGCCCTGCTCCTGTGGTGGATCTGGCAGACGATGGACGACAAGGGCCAGCTGAAGTGGGCCCTGTGGAAGCCGTTCACCCAGTCGGAGGCCTGGACGACGTATCTGCTGCCGGGCCTCGCCGACACGCTGAAGGCCGCGGCGCTCGCCATGGTGATCGCCCTGCCGCTGGGCGCGTTCTTCGGCATCGCGCGCCTCTCGGACCACCGGTGGGTGCGGGGCACGGCCGGCACGGTGGTCGAGTTCTTCCGGGCGATCCCCGTCCTGCTGCTGATGCTGTTCGCCAACGAGTTCTACGTCCGCTCCACGGACATCAGCAGCGAACAGCGGCCCATGTACGCGGTCGTCACCGGTCTGGTGCTCTACAACGCGTCCGTGCTCGCCGAGATCGTGCGGGCCGGCATCCTCTCCCTGCCCAGGGGACAGACGGAGGCCGCCATGGCGGTCGGTCTGCGCAAGGGCCAGACGATGACCAACGTCCTGCTGCCCCAGGCCGTGACCGCCATGCTGCCGGCCATCGTCAGCCAGCTCGTCGTCATCGTGAAGGACACCGCGCTCGGCGGTGCGATGCTGGGCTTCACCGAGCTGCTCAACTCGCGCCAGACGCTGGCGGCCGTCTACGCCACCGTCATCCCCAGCTTCATCGTGGTGGCGGCCATGTACATCGTGCTGAACTTCATGCTCACCAGCTTCGCGAGCTGGCTCGAGGGCAGGCTGCGGCGCAGCAAGAAGAGCACGGGCGCGGTCCTCGGCGAGGACACGGTGGAGGTCAACCCCGCCGCCGTGCGAGGTACCTACGGGACCGGCGAAAACACCGGTGGCGGCGGAGGCCTCACCTGACAACCAGTCAGGTGACCTGAACAACGCGGAGGGCAGTGGCGTGATCGCCACTGCCCTCCGTCACTTGACGCAAGCTTCGGCAATGGGTTGCATACGTTCTGTGATCGTGCACCCTGCCCCAACTTCCTGTTCACCTACGTCTCTCGGGACACCGCTGCGGGCAGGGGGCGCCGCGCCGTGGACCCGGTGATCATCGTCGGTGCGGGGCCCGTCGGGCTGACGCTCGCCCTGGCTCTGGCCCGCCAGGAGGTGCCGTCCGTGGTCCTGGACGAGGGCCCGGGCAAGGACGAACCCCGCCTCGCGCGCACGGTCGTGCTGCGCGAGGACACGGCTGCGCTGATGGAGCGGCTGACCGGCATCCCCCTTGCGGACGTCGGCGTCCACTGGGCCGGATGGCGGTCCATGCGGCGCAAGCAGGTGATGCGCGAGGTCACGTTCGGGGACGACACCGACGCCGAGGGCGATGCCGGTCCCGCTCCCCTGCACATCGCCCAGCACGTGCTGACCGGCGCCCTGCGCGCCGCCCTCGCCGGCGAGCGCCTCGTCAAGATCGCTGTGGAAAGCCGCCTCGACGGCATCGAGCAGGAACCATCCGGCGTCACGGTTCACACCCGCGGCCCCAAGGGCACCTGGTGGCGTGGCAGTTACCTGGTCGCCTGCGACGGCCCGCGCTCGACGGTGCGCAAACTCCAGGACATCCGCTTCCCGGGCCGTACGGCGGTGGAGCGGCACGCCGTGGCCGCCGTGCGCACCGAACTCCCCTGGCCCGACCAGGCGTTGCTCCACCGGATGCCGCCCTGGCGTACGACCGGCCCCTCGGCCGGCGAGATCACCGGCCGCCCCCTGCCGGACGGGGTCTGGCGCCTCGGCTGGCTGCTGCCGCCCGGCAAGGACCTGGTCACGCCGGAACTGCTGGTGGCCCGCGTCCGGGAGACCCTGGCCGGCTGGATGGGCGGCTCGACACCGCCGTACGAACTCCTCGACACCGGTGTCCACATCGTCCACCACCGGCTGGCCCGCCGCTGGCGCGCCGGCCGGGTCTTCCTCGCCGGGGACGCGGCGCACCTGCTCGGCGCGCTCGGCACGCAGGGCCTCGACGAGGGGCTCGAGGACGCCGACAACCTCGCTTGGAAGCTGGCGCTGGCCTGGCATCACGGGCCGCACGAGGCGCTGCTCGACAGCTACCAGGCGGAGCGGCGCGCGGTCGTCGCCGGCCGGCTGCGCGCCGCCGACCAGGCACTGCCGCTGCTGCGCGGGGGCGGGGGCCTGCGCGGGTACGTTCCCGGCTCGGCTCGCGGCCACGACGCACTGCTCACGGACGGTCACTTGGGGCGCGGCCCGCTCGGTGCGCCGGGGGCGTACGCCGACTCGCCGCTCGCGCCCCGGCACCTCGAAGGAGAGGCCCTCGTCGACACGGCGCCCGGCGCACCGGTCACCGATGTGCGGGTGACGGCCGAGGACGGCTCCTTCGTACGACTGCGGGACCGCCTCGGTCGCGGCGCACTGCTCGTCCTGCTGATCGCGCCGGGCACCGGCGTGTGGGAACGCAAGCACTGGGTGACCGCCGGGATCATGCCCCGCCTCGCGGCGGCGGTGACCGCGCTGCCGCACACCGCCGAGCTGCTGGTCGCCGAGGAGTACCCGGGCGCGGCCCCGCACACCGTCCTTCTCGTACGGCCCGACGGTCACCTCGTCACAGCGCTGACCGGGGTCCGGCCGGCCGACCTGTACGCGGCGGCCGAGGCGGCGCTGGGCGGGCCCGCGCGGGCGGGAGCGGAAGCCGGGGCGGGTGCCGGCTCCCGTTGACCTGTTTGTGCTCACTGTCACCGAGCGTCCACATAGTGACAGTGAGTTGACCGCCCCGCACCGCCATGGTGTACTCCGGATCGTGACCGACACCTGTGTGCACCTGTGGCGGAAGGTCCATGTGGACCTGGTCCGCTATGCGGGCTGCATGTGTCGCCCGTCCTGCTGAATTCGCATTTCACCTCACTCTTGGCGCGCGCCGCTTCTGCGTTGACGCGCGCTTCACGCGAACGCTCTTCAGGACGGTGCCCGTGTCTGCCTCACCCTCCCCCGTTGTCTCCTCCGGTTCCGCCGTTTCCGTGCCCACGCAGGCGGACCTCCTCGCATTCGTGCGGCGTACGGCCGCCGACTCCGAGCTGATCGACTCGCTCCCGCTCGACCCGGAGGGCCGCACGTGGGTGCGGCTGGAAGGGCCGGGCGGCAGCGAGGCCTGGTTGATCGGCTGGCCGCCCGGCACCGGCACCGGCTGGCACGACCACGCCGAATCGGTCGGCGCCTTCCTCACCGCGTCAGGTGAGCTCAAGGAGAACTCGCTCGCCGCCCGGCTGCCCACCGACGGCTGGAAGACGCTGGAACTGACCGAGGACGTGGACCGGGAGCGTCGGCTGCCGACCGGACAGGGGCGCGCCTTCGGCCGCCACCACGTCCACGAGGTCCTCAACGAGTCCACCGAGCACCACGCGATCTCCGTCCACGCCTACTACCCGCCCCTGCCGCAGATCCGCCGCTACAGCCGCAGCGGGCCGATCCTGCGCCTGGAGCAGGTGGAGCGCCCGGAGGACTGGCAGTGAGCGGTGCGGGCACGCCGGTCACCGGCAGCATGGTCGTCACAGGTGTCGAGGCTGAACGGCCGGTCGGCATCGACGAGTTTGCGAGCCGTTTCCGTTGAGCGGCGACTCCTCGACGCGCCGCTGGCTGACGGACCCGGACTCCCGGGCGACAGGGCGGTCGCGCGGAGCCCAACACCGGGGCCGGCAGCGCCTCCGGCACCACACAGCACCGCTCCCGAACGCGATGGGCGCCCCCGCGCGTCCACCGTGTCCGGGCCGCTGAGTCACACGGCTCCGGTCACCACGCCGGAGCCGCTCTCCCCTGGGAGCTGTTCCTCAGAACCCCGCGCCCGTCGGGCTTCCCGTCCTCAGAACCCCTCGTCCCCGAGGAACTCCGTGTCCTCGCCCTCATCCTCCAGCGCCTGCCGGACCACCCGCAGGGCCATGCCCTCGGGGTAGCCCTTGCGGGCGAGCATGCCGGCGAGACGGCGCAGTCGTTTGTCGCGGTCGAGGCCGCGGGTGGAGCGCAGCTTGCGGGCGACGAGCTCGCGCGCGGTCGTCTCCTCCTGCTCGGAGTCGAGCTGGGCGACGGCCGCGTCGATCAGCGTGGAGTCGACACCCTTGGTCCGCAGTTCCTGGACGAGCGCGCGCCGGGCCAGCCCCCGTCCGTGGTGCCGGGACTCCACCCAGGCGTCCGCGAACGCGCTGTCGTTGATCAGCCCGACCTCCTCGAACCTCGACAGCACCTCCTCGGCGGCGTCATCCGGAATCTCCCGCTTGCGCAGGGCGTCCGCGAGTTGCTTCCGCGTGCGCGGGGTTCCGGTGAGCAGGCGCAGGCAGATCGCCCGTGCCTGCTCGACCGGGTCCTTCGGGGGCTCCGCCTTCTCGGCCCTCGCCGAGAAGGCGCCTCGATCCGCACCGGACGACTCTGTGCGACCGCGCCGACGGCGCCCGCGTGAGCCACCCGCGCCCCGTGCTCCACCGTCACGTGCTCCACCGCCCCGACGTGACTCGCCCGCGGGCGAGTCGGCGCCGAACACCGAGGAGCGGCCGCTGTCCGGCCTGGTCTCCAGCCCCTGCCCATCGCCCGGCTCGTCGTCGTACGACCCCCTCGTGCCGTACGACGCCGTGCGGGCGTACTTCCCGTCCACGTCGTGGACCGCGTCACCACCACTCATGCCGGCGATTCCCCCGTCGCTTCCCCCGCTCCGCTCACGCGGAGCGTCCGGGTGGGCGGCGTACTCGGCCCAGTCGGTGCGCCACGCTTTTGAATCAGGCACGGTATTCGATCAGCTCTTGGCCACCGCGGCCTTGGTCTTGGCAGCCTTGGCCGCCGCCGGAGCGGGCACCGTCTTCGCGGCGTCGTCGGTGACGGCGGAGACCACGGCGTCCGCGCCCGGCTCGGCGGTCGGCTTCTCGGGCCGGACCCCGACGCCCAGCTTGTCCTTGATCTTCTTCTCGATCTCGTTGGCCAGGTCGGGGTTGTCCTTCAGGAAGTTGCGCGCGTTCTCCTTGCCCTGGCCGAGTTGGTCGCCCTCGTACGTGTACCAGGCGCCGGCCTTGCGGACGAAGCCGTTCTCCACGCCCATGTCGATCAGGCCGCCCTCGCGGCTGATGCCCTGCCCGTAGAGGATGTCGAACTCGGCCTGCTTGAAGGGCGGCGCGCACTTGTTCTTGACGACCTTGACGCGGGTGCGGTTGCCGACGGCGTCGGTGCCGTCCTTCAGCGTCTCGATACGTCGGATGTCGAGTCGCACCGAGGCGTAGAACTTCAGCGCCCGGCCACCGGTCGTGGTCTCCGGCGAGCCGAACATCACGCCGATCTTCTCGCGGAGCTGGTTGATGAAGATCGCGGTGGTCTTGGACTGGTTGAGCGCGCTGGTGATCTTCCGCAGGGCCTGGCTCATCAGACGGGCCTGCAGACCGACGTGGCTGTCACCCATCTCGCCCTCGATCTCCGCGCGCGGGACGAGCGCGGCGACGGAGTCGATGACGATGAGGTCGAGAGCACCGGAGCGGACCAGCATGTCCACGATTTCCAGGGCCTGCTCGCCGTTGTCCGGCTGGGACAGGATCAGGTTGTCGATGTCGACGCCGAGCTTCTTCGCGTACTCGGGGTCGAGGGCGTGCTCCGCGTCCACGAACGCGACCTGGCCGCCGGCCTTCTGAGCGTTGGCCACGGCGTGCAGGGTCAGGGTCGTCTTGCCGGAGGACTCCGGGCCGTAGACCTCCACGACACGGCCGCGCGGCAGGCCACCGACGCCGAGGGCGACGTCGAGTGCGGTCGACCCGGTGGGGATGACCTCGATGGGCTCGTTCGGCCGCTCGCCCAGGCGCATGACCGCGCCCTTGCCGAACTGCCGTTCAATCTGTGCGAGCGCGGCGTCCAACGCCTTCTCGCGGTCGGTTCCTGCCATGGGTTCCACCCGATTTGCTTGAGTCGATCGCTTCACGTCAAAGACGCTAACGCCTGCCACTGACAATGGGCCCCGACGCCCGTCCGGCCTGTGGATAACTCGGGCACTTCTCCACCAAAACCGTGCCGAAACGCCCGTCGAGAGTCTCACCGGAGCTCTCATCAGAATGGATGTTCGATTTTCGTGTCAAGCGCACCACGCGGCACCTCCGAGACTACGTCTCGGCGGCCCACGGCCCATTGATCCGGAACGAGCACCCCGCGCCACCGCCAGGTCCCCGGCATGGCGGCCCCTGGGCCCGCACGCCGTCCCGGTCTCCTGCGGTCACGAGGAGCCGTCGCCGGGGTCCTTGGCCCCCGGCCGCCGTACCCACAGCGCCCACATGCGCGCGAGCGGCCCCTCCCCCCGATTCCGGTGCCCATGGACCCGAGGGTCGTCCGTGACGTCGTACCGCTTCACGTATGCCCCGAGGAAGGCCTGCAGCGTGGCGATCGCCGGGATGGCGATCAGTGCGCCGACGGCCCCGAGAAGGGCGGTGCCGGCGATGACGGAGCCGAACGCGACCGCCGGGTGGATGTCGACGGTCTTCGAGGTCAGCTTGGGCTGCAGCACGTAGTTCTCGAACTGCTGGTAGACCACGACGAAGATCAGCACCCACAGCGCGTACCAGGGGTCGACGGTGAAGGCGATCAGCATGGGCAGGGCGCCCGCGAGATACGTACCGATCGTGGGGATGAACTGCGAGACCAGCCCCACCCACACGGCGAGTACGGGCGCGTACGGCACGTTCAGTGTCTGCAGCAGGATGTAGTGCGCGGCTCCGGAGATGAGGGCCATCAGTCCGCGCGAATAGATGTAGCCGCCGGTCTTGTTCACGGCGATCTCCCACGCGCGCAGCACCTCGGCCTGCTTGGCGGGCGGCAGGACGGAGCAGAGGGCGCGGCGCAGACGCGGGCCGTCTGCGGCGAAGTAGAACGAGAACAGCGTGACCGTCAGGAGCTGGAAGAGCCCGCCGAGGACCTGGGCGGACACGTCCAGGACGCCGGTGGCACTGTTCTGCACGTAGTTGCGCAGCCAGTCGGAGCGGAGCAGGCCCTCCTGGACGTCCACCCGTTTCAGGTCGGTGTTGAAGTGGGTGTTGATCCAGTTGATGACGGAGTCGAGGTACTGCGGGAAGTCCTCGACGATCTTGATGATCTGGCCCGCGAGCATGGAGCCGAGCAGCGTGACGAAGCCCGCCGCCGCGATCATCACGCCCAGGAAGACGACGGCGGTGGCCAGGCCTCTGCGCAGGCCGCGCGAGGCCATCCAGCTCACCGCGGGCTCGATGGCCAGGGCCAGGAAGAACGCGATGAGGATGTTGATCAGCAGGCCGGTGAGCTGGTGGAAGGCCCAACTGCCCAACTGGAACACGGCGATGAGGGCGAGCGCGAGCACCATGGCGCGCGGCAGCCAGCGCGGCATGCGGGCGTTCGGCCCGGCGGCGCCGGCGGCCGGGGGCCAGTTGGGCGGCGTCGTGCCGAACGGGGATGCGTGCTGGGTGACCTGGTCGGTCTCGTCATTGGGTGCCACGGGGCAAGTCTCGCCCACGCGGCTGACAATCGGCCGCCGTCCTGCGATCTTCGTGACCGATCAGTGCTTCCCTCGCAGCACGTTCATGACCGAGCGGCGTTTCTCCCGCCGAACGTTCATGACCGGTCAGTGCTTCTCCCACGGAACGTGCATCACGGTGCAGACCACGCGCCACACGTCCTTGGCGTCCCAGCCGGCGTCCAGCGCCTCGTGCACCGTGCGCCCGCCGAGCTCCGCCATCACGTGGTCGCGCGCGAACGTGTCGGCGTAGCCCGGACCGAAGTGATCCGTCATCCGCTCCCAGAAGACCGTCAACCGCATGACCCCAGTATCCCGCCCCTGAGAGTGGGCCTGAGCCGGGACCGCTCGCCGAGACCGCTTTCCGCCCTACGGTCTGACGCATGGCCGAAACAGGAGCTTCCCCACTCCCCCCGACCTCCCCGGCGCACTCCCCGCTCGCGCGCGCCGAGCACTTCGTCTGGCTCACCGCACGCGTGCTGGAGCAGCGCCTCTTCGCGTATCACTTCCTGAGAGGAAGCGCCGACCCGGTGGAGACGGCGCTGGACGCCTACCGCAACGAGGACGGTGGATACGGCCACGCGCTGGAACCCGATCTGCGGGGTCCGGTCAGTCAGCCGCTGCACACCGGTCACGCCCTGCGCGTCCTGGACGCCATCGGGCGCTGCGGCGGGCAGCGCGTGGAGCGCGTGTGCCGGTATCTGACCTCCGTGACCACGCCGGACGGCGCACTGCCGGCGATCCACCCCAGTCAGCGCGGCTATCCGGCGGCCCCCTTCGTCCCGATCGTGGACGACCCGCCGAGCGAACTCCTCGCCACCGGACCGGTGGTGGGCCTCCTGCACCGCAACGAGGTGTGGCACGCCTGGCTGTTCCGGGCCACGGACTTCTGCTGGCAGGCGGTCGAGTCCCTGGAGCGGTCCCACCCGTACGAGGTCCAGGCCGCCGTGGCCTTCCTGGACTCCGCTCCTGACCGCCCGCGCGCGGAGGCGGTCGCCGATCGTCTCGGCCGCCTGGTACGCGAACACCGGCTCGCGGCCCTGGATCCCGCCCGCCTCGACGCGTACCCGGTCGCGCCCGGCTACGCCCCCGGGGAGCACCACTTCCCGCACGACTACGCGAAGACGCCGACCTCCCTCGCGCGCGGGTGGTTCACGGACGACGAGATGGCCCGTTCCCTGGACTTCCTCGCGGAAGAACAGCAGGAGGACGGCGGCTGGCCCATCCGCTGGCGTCAATGGGCGCCAGGCCCCGCAGTGGAGGCGCGCCCCCTGGTGACGCTCGATGCGCTGCGCACCTTGCGGGCCTACGGTCATTCCCTGGGCTGAGACCACGATGCGGTCGGCGACAGGTCAGGCCACGTCACCGCCGCCACCTCACCCGCCGCCCATCGCCCGCACTCCCGCGGTCACCAGCACGGCGGCAGCGACGACGAGCAGGAAGGGGGCTCGCAGGACCAGCGCCACAGCGGCCGCGGCGAGCCCCGCGGCCCTCGCGTCGAGCACCAGTGCCCGCCCGTCGGCGAAGGCCTGCTGGGCCGTGAGCGCGGCCAGGAGAGCCACGGGCAACAGCGCGGCGAGACGCTTGACGAGAGGCCGCTCGAGGGCACCGGCGGGCACGAGCAGTCCGGCGAGCTTGACGGCGTAGCACCCCAGGGCGGTCGCACCGATCGCGATCCAGGTGTTCAACGATCTCCCCCTTGTACGTCGTCACGGTCGGCGCCCCTGCGGCGGCCCTCCGCCCACAGCACGGCCGGCGCCGCGAGCGCCGCCACCAGAACAGGCACACCGGCGGGCAGCACAGGCAGCAGACCGAGCCCCAGAAGGACCGCGACACCGGCGACCGTCCGCTCCACCGTGGTCTTCAGCATGGGCGCCAGCAACGCCAGGAAAACCGCGGGCCCGGCCGCGTCCAGCCCCCAGGCGTCGGTGTCCCCGATGGCCTCGGCCCCCAGCGCGCCGAGCAGCGTGGTGAGGTTCCACAGCACGTACAGACTGAGCCCCGTCACAGCGAACCCGATCCGCGCCCCACGCCGCGTGGGCTGCGCCAGCGCGACCACCGTCGTCTCGTCGATGACCCACTGCGCGGCGAACGGACGCACCGCGCGCGGGAGGGCCAGCAACTGCGACAGCCGCAACCCGTAGAAGGCGTTGCGCACCCCCAGGAAGAACGCCCCCGCGGCCGCCGTCAGCGGGTTCCCGCCCGCCGCGAGCGCCCCGACCAACGCAAACTGCGAAGCACCCGTGAACACCAGCAGACTGAGCGCACAGGTCTGCAACAGCGTGAGCCCACTCCCTGCCGAGGTCACCCCGAAGGCGAACCCTGACAGCCCTACAGCGACCCCGACCCCCAGCGCGTCCCTCACGACGGCGGAGTCGGGCTTCTCTCCACCATCACGCTCGTCCACGAGACCTATCTGATCTGCCACGCGTCGGACGGTAGGAGCAGCCGCCCCCGCTCGTCTTGTACGTTCTTGCGCTCACGCCGGTACGCGCCCGGAGGCACGCCCACGATCCGGGTGAAGTGCCGATGCAGATGCGGCTGATCCGTGAACCCCACCGCGACGGCAGCCTCGGCCGGAGTCGTACCGGCGTCCAGCAGCCGCCGCGCCCGACGTACCCGCGCATCGGTCAGCCAGGCGTGCGGCGGCATCCCGTAGGCATCCCGAAACGCCCGCAACAACGCGAACGGACCGGTCCCCAGGTCACCGGCCAGCCTCTCCAGCGTCGGCGGCTCGACCATCCGCTCCTCCAGCACGGCACGCGCGCGTGCCGCGACCCGGGCCCCCGCCGTCCGTACCTCCCGCTGCGGCAGCGCCCCGCCGTTCAACCGCAGCAACCGGGTCACGGCAACCCGCAACAACGTGTCGGCGGCCAGTGCGTTCCCCTCCTCCGCGGCCCGCAGCACCTGATGCACCAGTTCCACGGCATACGCATCGTCCAGCACGGGCCGGACGAACCCCGGCATCCCCCGGATCCGCGTCGTCTCAGCAGCGATCTCCGCCACCACCTCCGGCGACGGATACACGGCCCCGTACCGCCACCCATCAGGAACGCCGGCCCGCCCCGTATGAGCCGTATCCGGATTGACCAGGGCCAGAGCCCCCGCCCCCGCGTACTGATCGGCCCCCCGATGATGAAAGACCTCGACCCCGTCAGCGATGGCCGCGATGACGAAGTTCTCATGCGTATGCCGCACAAAGGTCTTCCGGACATACCGAGCCCGCAGCAGATCGACCCCCGGCAACCCGGCATACCGCCAGTGCCGCGCCCGCTCACCCGAACCTGCCATGCCCCCATTTTCCGACAACGGCCGACAGCCCGGCCCGGCGGCGGCCACTCGCGTACCCGCAGGCGCCCACGGCGGGAAGGGGACGTGTCGGGGGGTGTCCGCCCGCAGCGGTTGGCGCGTCAACACGGGCGCGTTGGTAGGTGACCGATTCCGCGCCGTTCCGAGGACGGACACCCCCCGACACGGCCCCGACCCACCACCCAACGCAAGGCGCTACGCGCACCCCCACCCAACCCGCACAGGCCGCCGCAGGCATCCCCCGCCCCAGCCCAGCGCAGCGACGCCGCAGCGACACCGCAGGTCAGCCGCATTGTCAGTCCCGAGGTGCAGGATGGACACATGGTCAGCTCCGCACACCAGGCCCTCAAAGCCTTCTCCCCCGCGACCCGCGGCTGGTTCACGGGCGCCTTCGACGCGCCCACCGCCGCCCAGGCAGGCGCGTGGCAGGCCATCACAGCGGGCTCGGACGTGCTGGTCGTCGCCCCCACCGGATCCGGCAAGACCCTGGCCGCCTTCCTCGCCGCCCTGGACCAGCTCGCCGCCACACCCCCACCCGCCGACCCCAGGAAGCGCTGCCGCGTCCTGTACGTCTCCCCGCTCAAGGCCCTCGCCGTGGACGTGGAGCGCAACCTCCGCAGCCCCCTGACCGGCATCCGCCAGGAGTCCGTCCGCCTGGGCCTGCCCGAACCGGAGATCAAGGTCGGCATCCGCTCCGGCGACACCCCGGCCGCCGAGCGCCGCGCCCTGTCCACCCGCCCCCCGGACATCCTGATCACCACCCCGGAGTCCCTGTTCCTGATGCTGACGTCGGCCACCCGCGACGCACTGACCGGCATCGAGACGGTGATCCTGGACGAGGTCCACGCGGTGGCCGGCACCAAGCGCGGCGCGCACCTCGCCCTCTCCCTGGAGCGCCTGGACGAGCTGCTGCCGAAGCCCGCCCGCCGCATCGGCCTCTCGGCCACGGTCCGCCCGGTCGACGAGGTCGCCCGCTACCTCTCCCCTCGCGGCAAAGTGGAGATCGTCCAGCCGAAGTCCGGCAAGGAGTTCGACCTCTCGGTCGTCGTCCCGGTCGAGGACCTGGGCGAACTCGGCGGCTCCCCGGTCGCCGACGGCAACGAAGGCGCGGAACGCCCGTCGATCTGGCCGCACGTCGAGGAGCGCATCACCGACCTCGTCCAAGCCCACCGCTCCACCATCGTCTTCGCCAACTCCCGCCGCCTCGCGGAACGCCTCTGCAACAGGCTCAACGAGATCGCCTACGAGCGAGCCACCGGCGAACCCCTGGACGAGCACCACGCTCCCGCCGAACTCATGGGCGGCTCAGGCGCGGCCCAGGGCGCACCCCCGGTCATCGCCCGCGCCCACCACGGCTCGGTCTCCAAGGAGCAGCGCGCCCTCGTCGAAGAGGATCTCAAAGCAGGCCGCCTCCCCGCCGTGGTGGCCACCTCCAGCCTCGAACTCGGCATCGACATGGGCGCGGTCGACCTCGTCATCCAGGTCGAATCCCCACCCTCCGTCGCCTCCGGCCTCCAGCGCGTCGGCCGCGCGGGCCACCAGGTCGGCGCGGTCTCCACCGGTGTGGTCTTCCCGAAGTACCGCGGCGACCTGGTCCAGGCAGCGGTCGTCACCGAACGCATGCGCACGGGCTCCATCGAGTCCCTCAAGGTCCCCGCCAACCCTCTGGACGTCCTGGCCCAGCAACTCGTCGCGATGACCGCGATGGACACCTGGCACCTCGACGACCTCCTCGCGATGGTTCGCCGCGCCGCCCCCTTCGCCTCCCTCCCCGAGTCCGCCTTCACGGCCGTCCTCGACATGCTCGCCGGCCGCTACCCGTCCGACGCCTTCGCGGAACTGCGCCCGCGCGTGGTCTGGGACCGAGTCGCGGGCACGATCACCGGCCGCCCCGGCGCCCAGCGCCTCGCCGTCACCTCCGGCGGCACCATCCCCGACCGCGGCCTTTTCGGGGTCTTCCTCGCCGGTTCGGATCCCAAGAAGGGCGGCGGCCGGGTCGGCGAGCTCGACGAGGAGATGGTCTACGAGTCCCGGGTGGGCGACGTCTTCACACTGGGCACCAGCTCCTGGCGCATCGAGGACATCACCCGGGACCGCGTCCTGGTCTCCCCCGCGCCGGGCGTCCCGGGCCGGCTCCCCTTCTGGAAGGGCGACCAACTGGGCCGCCCGCTGGAACTGGGCCGCGCGGTGGGCGCGTTCCTGCGTGAGGTCGGGTCCCTCACCGAGGAGGACGCCCGCCTCCGCCTCCTCGCCGCGGGCCTGGACGCCTGGGCCGCGGACAACGTGCTGTCCTACCTGAACGAGCAGCGCGAGGCCTGCGGCCACATCCCGGACGACCGCACGATCGTCGTGGAACGCTTCCGCGACGAGCTCGGCGACTGGCGGGTCGTCGTGCACTCCCCCTTCGGCGCCCAGGTGCACGCGCCCTGGGCGCTCGCCCTCGGCACCAAGCTCTCCGAGCGGTACGGCATGGACGCCCAGGTCATGCACGCCGACGACGGCATCGTCCTGCGGCTGCCCGACGCCGACCTCATGGGCCTGGACCTGCTCGACCAGGAACCGACAAAGATCGGCACTGAATACGACGCGGACCAAGCCCCCGTCGGCGCGGCGGACGTCGTCTTCGACAAGGGCGAGGTCGAACAGACCGTCACCGAGCAGGTGGGCAGCTCGGCCCTGTTCGCGTCCCGCTTCCGCGAGTGCGCGGCCCGCGCCCTGCTGCTGCCGCGCCGCAACCCCGGCAAGCGCACCCCCCTGTGGCAGCAGCGCCAGCGTGCCTCCCAACTGCTCCAGGTCGCCAGCGAGTTCGGCTCGTTCCCGATCGTCCTGGAAGCCGTCCGCGAATGCCTCCAGGACGTCTTCGACGTCCCCGGCCTGGTAGAGCTGATGGGCGACCTGGAGTCCCGCAAGGTGCGCCTCGTCGAGGTCACCACCCCCGAACCCTCGCCCTTCGCCCGCTCCCTCCTCTTCGGCTACGTCGCCCAGTTCCTGTACGAGGGAGACTCACCGCTCGCCGAGCGCCGCGCCGCCGCCCTCTCCCTGGACTCGCGCCTGCTGGCCGAACTGCTCGGCCAGGCGGAACTGCGCGAACTGCTCGACGCCGAGGTACTGACCGAGCTGGAGAAAGAACTCCAGTGGCTCACCGAGGACCGCCGCGTCAAGGACGCCGAGGGCGTCGCCGACCTGCTCCGCCTGCTCGGCCCGCTCACCGACGCCGAGCTGGCCGAGCGGGGCGCCGAACCCCAGTGGGCCCAGGAGCTTGCCGCCGCCCGCCGCGCGATCCGCGTCCGCGTCGCCGGCACCGACCACTGGGCGGCGATCGAGGACGCGGGCCGTCTGCGCGACGCGCTAGGCACAGCACTGCCGGTGGGCGTCCCGGAAGCCTTCACGGAGCCCGTCAAGGACCCGCTCGGCGACCTCCTCGCGCGCTATGCCCGCACCCACGGCCCGTTCACATCGGCCACCGCGGCAGCCCGCTTCGGCCTGGGCGTGGCGGTCACCGATGGCGCCCTCCACCGGCTCGCCGCGACGAGCAGGGTCGTACAGGGCGAGTTCCACCCGGCCGGGATCGGCCAGGAATGGTGCGACGCCACCGTCCTGCGCCGCCTCCGCCGCCGCTCCCTCGCCGCCCTGCGCCACGAACTGGAACCGGTGCCGCCGCCCGCGCTCGCCCAGTTCCTCCCCCAGTGGCAGCACATCGGCAAGGGCCATGGCCTGCGGGGCATCGACGGACTGGTGCGTGCCGTGGAGCAGTTGCAGGGCGCGTCCGTACCCGCGTCCGCCCTGGAGAAGCTCGTCCTCCCCTCCCGCGTCGCGAACTACACACCCGCGATGCTGGACGAGCTCACCGCGGCCGGCGAGATCGTCTGGGCCGGCGCCGGAGCCCTCCCCGGCAAGGACGGCTGGGTCTCCCTGTACATCGCGGACGCGGCTCCCCTGCTGCTCCCGCCGCCCCACCCCCTGGAGCTGACGGCGCTCCACCAGTCCGTCCTGGACGCCCTCTCGGGGGGCTACGGCCTGTTCTTCCGCCAGATCGCCGATCAGGTCCCGCGCCACCACCCACCCGGAAGCCACCGACCCCCAACTGGCCGACGCCGTATGGGACCTGGCCTGGTCCGGACGGCTCACGAACGACACGCTCGCCCCCATGCGCTCCCTCCTGGGCTCGGGCCGCACCGCCGGCTCCACGGCCCACCGCGCCAAGCGCACCGTCCCGCGCGGGCGCTACGGCTCCCTCACTGCCGCCGCACGCCCCGCGTCCCGCACCGGCCCGCCGACCGTCGCCGGCCGCTGGTCCGTGCTCCCGGACCGCGATGCCGACCCCACCGTGCGCGCCCACGCCCTGGCCCGCGTCCTCCTCGACCGGCACGGCGTGGTGACCCGGGGAGCCGTCTCCGCGGAGGGCATCGAGGGCGGCTTCTCGGCGGTGTACCGCATCCTGTCCGCCTTCGAGGACAACGGCCAGGCCCGCCGCGGTTACGTGGTGGAGGGACTCGGCGCCGCACAGTTCGCCATGGACGGCGCGGTGGACCGCCTCCGCGCGGTGGCCAACGCCCGCGACCGGGGCGAAACCCTGCCACCCCCGCCCCAAGGCAACAGCGCTCAAGACGGCTTCGGCCCCGACACCCCCTTCGCACCGAACCCCTTCGACTCCCCCACCGACTTCGCACCCGACCCCTTCGCATCACCCGACCCCCACCCGACCACCGACGGACCGAACCCGGCCGACAGCCACACAGACCAAAGCGCCCCCACCTTCGACCCCGGCCGCACCGACGACTGGCCGCCCTTCCCCGCCCCCACCTCGCGGAGCGAATGGACCTCCCCCCGCGACTTCCCCCCATCGACCGGCCCCGCGTACGGCCCGTTCGGCACGCCTTCCTCCCCCCACCGCACCCGCCCCGCCCCCGACTCCCGAGCCGTCGTCCTCGCCGCCGCCGACCCCGCCAACGCATACGGCGCGGCCCTCCCCTGGCCGGACCCTCCGACCGACGCCGGCCACAAGCCGGGCCGGAAGGCGGGCTCCCTGGTAATTCTCGTCGACGGCGAGCTGACGCTCTACATGGAGCGAGGCGGCAAGACCCTGCTGGCCTGGCCCTCCGACCCGTCCGGCACAGCCACCGACGACCCACGTCTCCAAGCGGCGGCGCAGGCCCTCGCCGCGGCGGCAAAGGCGGGCTCCCTCGGCACAGTCACCGTCGAGCGCGTCAACGGCGCATCTGCCCTCACGTCCCCCATCGGCACCCTCCTGGAGGGAACGGGCTTCATCGCCACCCCACGCGGCCTGCGACTACGCGCATGAACCGGAAGGAGCCGCACCCCGCACCCACGCTCCACGCCGCAAAGCGCACCGCAGCACACCCACACACCCACCCCCACACCACGCATCCCCGCCGCCCACCCCCATGCCACCCTTGACCCATGCCCGAAGGAGACACGGTCTGGCAGGCCGCGAGGCGGCTGCACGGCGCCCTCGCCGGCAAGGTGCTGACCCGCAGCGACCTCCGGGTGCCGAAGTACGCCACGGCCGACCTCACAGGCCGCACCGTCCTGGACATCACCCCACGCGGCAAACACCTCCTCGCCCGCATCGAGGGCGGTCTCACCCTCCACTCGCACCTGCGCATGGACGGCTCCTGGAAGGTGTACGCCAACCACCAGCGCTGGACCGGCGGCCCGAGCCACCAGATCCGCGCGATCCTCGGCACCGCCGACCGCACGGCCGTCGGCTACCGCCTCCCCGTACTCGAACTCCTGCGCACCACCGACGAGCACCGCGCCGTCGGCCACCTCGGCCCCGACCTCCTGGGCCCGGACTGGAACCCGGACCAGGCTCTGGCCAACCTCCTCGCCGACCCCGCCCGCCCCCTCGGCGAGGCCCTGCTCGACCAGCGCAACCTCGCCGGCATCGGCAATGTCTACAAGAGCGAGCTCTGTTTCCTCCTCGGCGTCACCCCCTGGCTGCCCGTCGGCGCCCTCCCCGCCGACCGCGCCGCTCACCTGCCCGCGCTCGCCAAGAAACTCCTGGAAGCCAACCGCGACCGCCCGGTCCGCACCACGACGGGCCGCCGAGGCCAGGACCTCTTCGTGTACGGCCGCGCGCCCCGCCCCTGCCTCCGCTGCCACACCCCCGTCCGCGTGGCCGACCAGGGCGACGGATCCCGCGAGCGCCCCACGTACTGGTGCCCGACCTGCCAGCGAGGCCCCGCCCCAACCACCACCCCGCTCCGCGGAACCCAGCGCCGTACGACTAATTGACGGACCGTCAGAAATCCTCGTACCGTCCCCTTCATGCCCCTCACGGCGTACGACCTCACCGGCCGCACCGCATTCGTCACCGGCGCCGCCAGTGGCATAGGCCGCGCCTCGGCCGTCCTGCTCGCCACGGCCGGCGCCACCGTGCACTGCGCGGACCTCGACGCACCGGGCCTCGACGAGACCGCGAGAGCCATCAAGAACACCGGCGGCACGGCCCACACCCACGCCCTCGACGTCACCGACCGCGAACAGCTCCACGAGGCCGTCGCCTCCTGCGAGCGCCTGGACGTGATGGCGGCGGTCGCCGGCATCATGCACAGCAGCCCGGTCCTGGAGACCCGGGACGAGGACCTCGACCGGGTGCTGAACGTCAACTTCAAGGGAGTGCTGTACGCCTGCCAGGAGGCAGCCCGTCTGATGCTCGCCCGGCACATCAGGGGCAGCATCGTCACGATGGCCTCGGGCGCCGTGGACACCGGCGGCCCCGGCCTGCTCTGCTACGGCGCCGCCAAGGCGGCCGTCGTCCAGCTGACGAAGACACTGGCGACCGAGGTCGGCCGACACGGCATCCGGGTCAACGCGGTCGCACCGGGCTGGATCCGCACCCCCATGACCGACCGCCGCGACACCGAGGCGCAGGCGCACACCGAGTCGCTCATGGCCCGGATGTCGCCCCTGGGCCGGGTGGGCGAACCGGAGGACGTCGCCCAGGCCGTGCTCTACCTGGCCTCCGACGCCTCGTCCTTCACGACGGGCCAGATCCTGCGTCCGAACGGCGGTGTGGCGATGCCGTGGTAGGCGGCGACACCCGCGACACCGTGGTAGCCCGCGCCGCCCGCGACACCGTGGTGACCCGCGTCGCCCGCCAGGCCGCCGCCCACCGCCCCGAGGCCACGGCTCCCGCTGCCCGGCCCTTTGGCACACAGTGCACCGGCAGCAGACTCAGCCCCCACCCGCCGGCCGCGACCGCTCCCTCCAGCACCCCCGCGTCCGACGCCAGCGTGAGCCGCAGCACGGCCCACCACCACAGCACCCCGAGCCCGAGCACCGCCCCCCAGCGCGCTGTCGGCCCCGCCATGGACGTCACCTCCAGCCCCGACCAGCCCGACGCCAGGCCGCCGCCTCACCCACGGGGAGGGCGCACCGGCGGCACACGGGAGCACCGCCCGTCACTCGATCCCGGCCAGGCACAACCAAGCTCCACCATGACCGCCACCGACCCCACCGGCAAACGGACCAGAGCGACCCCGAGCCCACCAGAACGCGAAAAACCCCGACCGCTCCCCTCCAGGTTTCCCCGGAGAAGCCCCGGCCGGGGCCTCACACTTCTTCGGCGCAAGCGCAATCGGACGCGCTCAGCGCACGTCAACGTCGGCGCGAGCACATCCGCGTGAGCGTCACGCGGCCACCACGTCCACCGCTTCGGCGGGCGCCTTGATCGTCACCCGTTCCGGTGGCACACCGGTCACCGAGACGGAACCCAGCATCGGGCGAACCGGCGTCGGCACAGGCTCGCTGGGGGTGGCCGCAGCAGACTGGGCCAGCTCGGCGAGGGCGAGCTCGTCGCTCACTTCCCGCATGAGCTCGGACATCCGTACGTCCAGCGCGTCGCAGATGGCGGAGAGCAGCTCGGAGGAAGCCTCCTTCTGCCCCCGCTCCACCTCGGAGAGATAGCCGAGTGAGACTCGGGCGGACGAGGAGACTTCGCGCAGAGTACGGCCCTGGCGTTGGCGCTGCCGACGCAGCACGTCACCCAACAGGCGACGGAGCAGAATCATCGGTGGCTCCCTCCTCGGACCGCGTAGCCGCATCCTTCTCGCCCCACCGTACCGCCTTGCGCCGCGGCCGTGCGGGGAGCGATGTCGTGTTCACTCAGGGCTGCAAACATCAAAACCCCCCGTTCCGTTCCGTATCCTGTGTCCGCTCATTCCCGGTCAGTTCGCTCGCAAGCCCCTCCAGGAGCAGTGCGAGTACGCTCCGTACACTCTCCATACGAATTTCCGCACGGTCGCCGTTCAACCGCAGTGCGGTCACTTTCCCGCCACCGATTGCGCCGGAAGACTCCGCGAGGGGCCCGTCGACGGCCACGAAAACCGTCCCGACGGGCTTGCCGTCCTGCGGTTCCGGACCGGCGACTCCGGTGGTGGCGATGCCCCAGTCGGCGCCGAGCGCCTTGCGCACTCCGGCCGCCATCTGGCCCGCGACCTGCGGATCCACGGCCCCGCGCGCCGCCAGCAGACTGGCGTCCACGCCCAGCAGTTCATGCTTCAGTTCGGTGGCGTAGGCGGTCACCGAACCCCTGAAGGCCTTGGAGGCCCCGGGGACCGCTGTGATTTCCGCCGCGACCAAACCGCCCGTGAGCGACTCGGCAACGGCGAGCGTCTCACCCTTCACGGTGAGTAGTCGTACCACTTCTACGGCCACGTCCGCGGCCGGGGAACTCACGCTTCCGTCTCCTCCAACGCCGCCTTGCGCTCGGCGATTCCCTGCCGGCGCAGCACAATGGCCTGTCTCACATAGTCCAGCCCCGTCACGACGGTCAGCACGACCGCGGCCGCCATCACCCAGAACCTCAGGGTGGCCAGCCATCCCGTCAGTGCCAGGACGTACATCCCCACGGCCACGCCCTGCGTGAGGGTCTTCAGCTTGCCGCCGCGGCTGGCGGGAATGACGCCGTACCGGATGACCACGAAACGCAACAGCGTGATTCCGAGTTCCCGGCCGAGGATGACGCCCGTCACCCACCACGGCAGGTCACCGAGCGCGGACAGACAGATCAGCGCCGCGCCCATGATCGCCTTGTCGGCGATGGGGTCGGCGATCTTCCCGAAGTCGGTGACGAGGTTGTACGTGCGTGCCAGATGCCCGTCGAACAGGTCGGTGATCATGGCGACCGCGAAGGCCGCCCAGGCGAACGAGCGCCACGCCGGGTCGTAGCCGCCGTCGGCGAGCATCAGCGCGACGAAGCCGGGCACCAGGAGCAGCCGGAGCATGGTCAGCAGATTGGCGATGTTCCAGACACTGGCCTGATTGACGGCGGCAGCCGTCAGCTTCCCACCACGTGCCGACTTCCCACCGGCATCAGCGCCAGAGGCACCAGAAGCACCAGAAGCACTAAGCGCACCAGAAGTACCAGACGTACCAGAAGCACCGGAGACGGCACCGGACGCGGCACCGGACGCGGACGCGGCACCCGAAGCCGTGCCCGCGGCCGCACCCTTCGCAGCGGAGGAGCCACCCGCAGCGGACGCCGGGACTCCGGTCATCTGCCTGCCTCCTCACTCCACGCGAGCGAGCCCTGCAGCGGCTCGGCCACCAGGTCGACACCTTCCGTACCGACCACCTTCGCCTCGACCATACGACCGACACTCAGGCCCTCGCCGCTCGTGAGCAACACCTGGCCGTCGGTTTCGGGCGCCTGGTGCGCCCCACGGCCGTACACGCCCTCCACGGAGTCCACCGACTCCACGAGCACCTGCACGGTCTCGCCGACACGCTCCTCGGCCCGCTGCGAGACGAGTTCCTCCGCGAGTCGGGAGACGCGGGCCAGCCGCTCGGCGACGACGTCCTCGTCGACCTTGTTGTCGTACGTCGCCGCTTCGGTGCCGTCCTCGTCGGAGTACCCGAAGACGCCGATGGCGTCCAGCCTCGCGCCGTTCAGGAAACGCTCCAGCTCGGCCAGATCGGCCTCGCTCTCACCGGGGAAGCCCACGATGAAGTTGGAGCGCACGCCGGCCTGGGGTGCCTTGCTCCGGATGGTGTCGAGCAGCTCCAGGAAGCGGTCGGTGTCGCCGAAGCGGCGCATCGCGCGCAGCACGTCGGGCGCGGAGTGCTGGAAGGACAGGTCGAAGTAGGGCATGACCTTGGGCGTGGACGTCAGCACGTCGATGAGCCCGGGCCGCATCTCGGCGGGCTGGAGGTAGCTCACCCGCACCCGCTCGACGCCGTCGACCTCGGCGATCTCGGGCAGCAGGGACTCGAGCAGGCGGATGTCGCCCAGGTCCTTGCCGTACGAGGTGTTGTTCTCGGAGACCAGCATGATCTCCTTGACACCCTGCTCGCCCAGCCACCGCGCCTCGTTCAGCACGTCGCTGGGGCGGCGCGAGATGAAGGAGCCGCGGAAGGACGGGATGGCGCAGAAGGAGCAGCGCCGGTCGCAGCCGGAGGCGAGCTTCACCGAGGCGACCGGGGCGCCGTCCAGACGGCGGCGCAGGGGCGCACGGGGGCCGGAGGCCGGAGCGAGCCCCTCCGGCAGGTCGGACGCGGCGCCGTGCCCGGGCAGGGCGACGTCGGAGACCGACTGCCGCTCGGCGGGGCTGATCGGCAGCAGCTTGCGCCGGTCGCGCGGGGTGTGGGAGGCGTGGATTCCGCCGTTCAGAATGGTCTGCAGCCGGTCGGAGATGTCGGCGTAGTCGTCGAAGCCGAGCACGCCGTCGGCCTCCGGGAGGGCCTCCGCGAGATCCTTGCCGTACCGCTCGGCCATGCAGCCCACCGCCACGACGGCCTGGGTTCTGCCGTGCCCCTTGAGGTCGTTGGCCTCCAGGAGGGCGTCGACGGAGTCCTTCTTGGCGGCGTCGACGAAGCCGCACGTGTTGACGACGGCCACGTCCGCGTCCGAGGCGTCCTCCACGAGGTGCCAGCCGTCCGCCTCCAAGCGGCCTGCCAGCTCCTCCGAGTCCACCTCGTTACGGGCGCAGCCAAGAGTGACGAGTGCGACGGTACGGCGTTCAGGCATGGGCTCAAGACTACTTCGTCCCACTGACACCCCACGTCGACGGGGTTGGCCGATCTTGGCCAACCCCGTCCGTACCCGTCCGGTCCTAACCGACCTGAGGGTCGCCCTTCGTATAGGTGAGCCGCTCCACGGCCCCCGGCTGCCAGTCCTCGTCGATCTTCTTGCCGTTCACATACAGCTGGATCGCCCCGGCGTCGCCGAGGACGAGGTTGACCTTCTGGCTGTCCTGGAAGGTCTTGGACTCGCCCTGCTTGAGCAGTCCGTCGAACAGGCTCCGCCCGTTGTGGTCCTTGGCGGAGATCCAGCTCTTTCCGTCGGCGGCGCTGACCTGGACGGTCACCTTGTCCTGGGGCGCGGCGGCGATGGCGCTGTCCGAGGGCGCCGGCTCGGTGTCCTCGGGCTTGTCGTTCTTCGGCGTGGGCGAGGCGTTCTTGCTCGTCGAGGGATTGGAGCCCTCGGCGACCTGCGTCTTGCCGCCGTCGTCGTCACCGCCTCTGAAGGCGGTGAACCCGACGAAGCCGACCACGGCGACGATCGCGGCGACCATGGCCGCGGTCCAGTTGGGCCCGCGCCGCTCCGGACGGATCCGTTCCGCCTCGAACAGCGGAGCGGCCGGGGTCGGCGCCGGACGCCCGCCGTGATCGTGGTCGTACTGGGCGAGCAGCGGGGCGGGATCGAGACGGACGGCCTTGGCCAGGGTCCGGATGTGACCGCGGGCGTAGACGTCGCCGCCACAGGGGTCGAAGTCGTCCGCCTCGATGGCGTGCACGATGGCGATGCGGACCCGGGTGGCGGAACTGACGTCGTCGACGGTCAGTCCGGCCGCGATACGGGCCTGCTGGAGAGCACGACCGATCGAGGGGCGGGCTTCCTCACGGTCGTCTTCGAACGGACGCTCGTCTTCAGGGGAGTTGCCGAGGGACACGGGGGCGCCTTTCGAGCGTTTTAGCCGCCTGTGCTGGAGGTTCAGTCTATGGGGGGTAAGAAAGGGTGGGGCAACCGGGCGGTGGCACTTTGTACGCCATCGGTATGGCCGGACACGCCGATGGTGGGGCAGCAGCTTGTCGCTTCCCTCAACTTGACGTACGCGGAAGGGAAACGGTTGCTCAATGATCCCTTACGGGTGAGTCACGATTGAACAGCGGCCTTGGGACTCCCTTTAAGCCTCCCCGCGGATCACCGCGAGCACTCCGTCCAGTTCGTCAGCCTTCACAAGAACATCACGAGCCTTGGAGCCTTCGCTCGGCCCGACGATCCCCCGGGACTCCATGAGGTCCATGAGCCGACCCGCCTTGGCGAACCCGACCCGCAGCTTCCGCTGCAGCATGGACGTCGACCCGAACTGCGTGGAGACGACCAGTTCGGCGGCCTGGCACAGCAGGTCGAGGTCGTCGCCGATCTCCTCGTCGATCTCCTTCTTCTGCTTGGTGCCCACGGTGACGTCGTCCCGGAAGACCGGCGCCATCTGGTCCTTGCAGTGCTGGACGACCGTCGCGACCTCCTCCTCGGTCACGAAGGCACCCTGCATACGGGTGGGCTTGTTCTGACCCATCGGCAGGTACAGCCCGTCACCCTTGCCGATCAGCTTCTCGGCACCGGGCTGGTCGAGGATGACCCGCGAGTCGGCGAGCGAGGAGGTGGCGAAGGCGAGCCGCGAGGGCACGTTCGCCTTGATCAGACCGGTGACGACATCGACGGACGGCCGCTGCGTCGCGAGGACCAGGTGGATGCCGGCCGCGCGCGCGAGCTGCGTGATGCGCACGATCGAGTCCTCGACGTCCCGCGGGGCGACCATCATCAGGTCGGCGAGCTCGTCGACGATCACCAGCAGATACGGGTACGGCTGGAGCTCCCGCTCACTGCCCTCCGGCGACTTCACCTTGCCGCTGCGCACGGCCTCGTTGAAGTCGTCGATGTGCCGGTAGCCGTACGCCGCCAGATCGTCGTACCGAAGATCCATCTCCCGTACGACCCACTGGAGCGCCTCGGCGGCCCGCTTCGGGTTGGTGATGATCGGCGTGATCAGGTGCGGGATGCCCTCGTACGCGGTCAGCTCGACGCGCTTGGGGTCGACGAGGACCATGCGGACGTCCTCGGGAGTCGCGCGGACCATGATCGACGTGATCAGGCAGTTGATGCAGGACGACTTACCGGAACCGGTGGCTCCGGCAACCAGCACGTGCGGCATCTTCGCGAGGTTGGCCATCACATAGCCGCCCTCGACGTCCTTGCCTAGCGCGACCAGCATCGGGTGGTCGTCCTCGGCGGCCGCGGCGAGGCGCAGCACGTCACCGAGGTTGACCATCTCCCGGTCGGTGTTCGGGATCTCGATGCCGACCGCGGACTTGCCGGGGATCGGGCTGATGATCCGTACGTCCGGACTGGCGACGGCGTACGCGATGTTCTTGGTCAGCGCGGTGATCCGCTCGACCTTCACGGCGGGACCGAGCTCGACCTCGTAGCGCGTGACCGTCGGCCCACGGGTGAAGCCGGTGACGGCGGCGTCGACCTTGAACTCGGAGAAGACGGTCGTGAGCGAGGCGACGACCGCGTCGTTCGCGGCGCTGCGAGACTTGCCGGGGCCCCCGCGCGTGAGGAGGTCGAGCGAGGGCAGCGCGTAGGTGATGTCGCCGGACAGCTGCAGCTGCTCGGCGCGCGCCGGGAGCTCGCGGGGCACGTCGGGCGCGGACTTGGTGAGGTCCGCGACCCCCACGTCGAGCTTCTCCTGCTTGGGGCGCGCGGCCGGGACCGGCGTGGGAGTCGGGGTCGGCTCCTCGCGCTCCCCCACGCTGACGCCCTGGGTGAGGTCGGCGACGATCGGCGAGGGCGGCATGCCGTGCAGCACGGCCCCGTCGAGCGCGGCGGCGGCGGCCGCGGCGACGTCCACGGCGTCCATGGGACGGTCCAGATCGGGCTGCGGCACCGCGGAGCGCCGGGGGCGGCCACGACGCCGGGAGAGGGCCTCCTGCTCGGCTCCGTCGGGGTCGTACGCCGCGGGGGCCGGGCCGCGTCTGCGAGGGCGCGCGGGCACGGCGTCGCGCCACTGGTCGTCGTAGCGCTCGTCGTCCTCCCCGAACTCGTCCTCGGCGGGGTCGTGCACGAGGCCGAGACGCACCCCGAGCAGCCGCAGCCGCTGCGGGATGGCGTTGACGGGAGTGGCCGTGACGACCAGCAGCCCGAAGATCGTCAGCAGCGCGAGCAGCGGTACCGCGAGGACCTCGCCCATGGTGTACGTCAGCGGGGTCGCCGCTCCCCAGCCGATGAGGCCGCCGGCATCCCGTATCGCCTGCATGCCCTCACCGCGCGCGGGTGAGCCGCAGGCGATGTGGACCTGGCCGAGCACGCCGATGACGAGTGCGGACAGACCGATCACGATGCGACCGTTGGCCTCGGGCTGTTCGGGGTGCCGGATGAACCGTACGGCGATGACCGCGAGCAGTATCGGCACGAGCAGGTCGAGCCGGCCGAAGGCGCCCGTCACCAGCATCTCGACGAGGTCGCCGACTGGACCGCGCAGGTTGGACCAGGTACCGGCGGCGACGATCAGTCCGAGGCCGAGCAGCAGCAGCGCGACGCCGTCCTTGCGGTGCGCCGGGTCGAGGTTCTTCGCGCCCTGCCCTATCCCGCGGAACACCGCGCCGACGGCGTGCGCGACGCCGAGCCACAGCGCGCGCACGAGCCGGTAGATGCCCCCGGTAGGGCTGGGCGCCGGCTTCGGCGGCGCGACTTTCTTCGCCGCGGCCTTCTTGGCGGGCGCCTTTTTGGCGGGCGCCTTCTTCGCAGCGGCCTTCTTCGCCGGAGCCTTCGCCGGAGCGGCCGCCTTCTTGGCGGGCTTCTTGGCTGCGGAGGGACGTGAGGCCATAGGTGTGAGGTTACCGGTGGAGACGACAGCGGACACCTGTGCCTACTGCTTCACCCGTTCGTGTCGCCCTTGAAAGGGAGCTGAACTGACGCGCGTTCACGCACAACGACGCCTGTGGGAGGCATCAGTTCTGCGACGGCACCGAGGGAGAACTTCCCGTTCCGGGCTCCAGCGCGTCGAGCGCCCGCCGCAACCCCGTGAGTTTGCGTTCGAGATGGGCCGCCGTGGCGACCGCCGCCGCATCCGCGGAGTCGTCGTCCAGTTGCTTCGACAGCGCCTCGGCCTGCTCCTCCACCGCCGCCAGCCGCGCCGACAGCTCGGCGAGCAGCCCTGCCGGCTCCTTCGCGTCCCCGGCCGACGCCTTGCCGCCGCCCTCCAACTGGAGCCGCAACAGCGCCGCCTGCTCCCTCAGCTGGCAGTTCTTCATGTACAGCTCGACGAAGACGGAGACCTTGGCGCGCAGCACCCAGGGGTCGAACGGCTTGGAGATGTAGTCGACCGCGCCTGCCGCGTAGCCACGGAACGTGTGGTGCGGTCCGTGGTTGATCGCGGTGAGGAAGATGATCGGGATGTCCCGGGTGCGTTCTCGCCGCTTGATGTGCGCGGCCGTTTCGAAGCCGTCCATACCCGGCATCTGGACGTCCAGCAGAATGACCGCGAAGTCGTCCGTGAGCAGTGCTTTGAGCGCTTCCTCCCCGGACGATGCCCGCACCAGTGTCTGATCGAGCGCAGAGAGGATGGCCTCCAGCGCGAGCAGATTCTCCGGCCGGTCATCGACCAGGAGGATCTTGGCCTTCTGCACCATGGCCCGCCCTCCTCGCCCCGGCGTGGGGCCTCCCCTGTCCGCAGGACTTGGGGTGACGCCTACCGGCGCCGCCCCAGGGGACGACTCCCTTGCGCCGCCCGTCCTTGTGCCGGTCATCGTAGCCGCACCCCGCCCGTCGCCACACCCTGTCACCGCGATGTCACTGTGCACGTAGCAGAAACGCGACGGGAGACCAGAAGGTTCCCCGAATCCCGTACTTCTACACGGCTTCGGCCACCCAGAGTCAGCAACTCCGGGTACTCGCCGAAGGTTCCCGCCACATCCGCACGAAGCCCACGCATTGCCCGACCGATCCCGTCACTCGCCACGCATCCACTGGTCCATCACCGTCAGCAGGTGATCGGGGTCGACCGGCTTGGTCACGTAGTCGGAGGCGCCGGACTCGATCGCCTTCTCCCGGTCGCCCTTCATGGCCTTCGCTGTCAGCGCGATGATCGGCAGCCCGGCGAACTGCGGCATCCTGCGGATCGCCGTCGTCGTCGCATAGCCGTCCATCTCGGGCATCATGATGTCCATCAGGACGACCGCCACGTCTTCGTGCTGCTCCAGGACCTCGATGCCCTCGCGGCCGTTCTCGGCGTACAGCACGGACAGTCCGTGCTGTTCGAGGACGCTGGTCAGCGCGAAGACGTTGCGGATGTCGTCGTCGACGATCAGCACCTTCTCCCCGCCGAACCGGATGCCGCGGCGCGATTTCGGCGTCGTCTGCTGCTCCGCCGCCACGGGCCACTGCTCCTGCTGCGCGAGACGCTGCTCGATCTCCGGCATGGGCCGCCTGCGGCGCCTGAAGAGCGCCGCGGCACCGTTCTGCGTCTCCCGGTACGACCTCACCTCGGCCGGCGTCTCGACCTCCGCGTCGGACAGCTCTGTCGGCTCGTGCCGCCCCGAGGAGGAGGACCCCATCAGGTCGCCGGCCTCCAGGGCGGGCGGCGCGAGCTGCTGATAGCCCTGCGGCGGCAGTTCGCTCGGGTGCAGCGGCAAGTACAGCGTGAACGTCGATCCGCGCCCGGGCTCGCTCTGGGCATAGATCTCACCGCCCAGCAGCTGCGCGATCTCCCGCGAGATCGACAGCCCGAGCCCCGTACCGCCGTACTTGCGACTCGTCGTACCGTCCGCCTGCTTGAACGCCTCGAAGATCACCCGCATCTTGCTGGCCGCGATCCCGATCCCCGTGTCCGTCACGGAGAACGCGATCAGGTCGGCGTCCGCGTCACGCAGCGAACCCGCCTCCAGGAGCTGCTCCCTGATCGCCACCGGCACATCCCGGCCGGCGGGCCGGATGACCAGCTCGACAGCCCCGGAGTCGGTGAACTTCACCGCGTTGGACAGCAGGTTGCGCAGCACCTGAAGGAGCCGCTGCTCGTCGGTGTGCAGCGTGGCCGGCAGCTCCGGCGACACCCGTACGGACAGGTCCAGGCCCTTCTCCGCGGTCAGCGGCCGGAAGGTGGCCTCCACGTAGTCCACGAGCTGGACGAGCGCGATGCGCGTCGGGGAGACGTCCATCTTGCCCGCCTCGACCTTCGACAGGTCGAGGATGTCGTTGATCAGCTGGAGCAGGTCGGAACCGGCCCCGTGGATCGTCTCGGCGAACTCGACCTGCTTCGGCGAGAGGTTCCCCTCCGCGTTGTCGGCGAGCAGCTTGGCCAGGATCAGCAGCGAGTTGAGCGGTGTACGCAGTTCGTGCGACATGTTGGCGAGGAACTCGCTCTTGTAGCGCATCGACACGGCGAGCTGCTCGGCGCGCTCCTCCAGGACCTGCCGCGCCTCCTCGATCTCGGTGTTCTTCACCTCGATGTCGCGGTTCTGCTGGGCCAGCAGCTCCGCCTTCTCCTCCAGTTCGGCGTTGGACGCCTGGAGAGCCTTCTGCCGGTTCTCCAACTCCTCCGACCGCTCGCGAAGTTGCTCGGTCAGCTCCTGCGACTGCTTCAGCAGCACCTCGGTCTTGGTGTTGACGGAGATGGTGTTGACGCTGGTCGCGATCATCTCGGCGATCTGGTTGAGGAAGTCCTTCTGGATCTGCGTAAAGGGAGTGAAGGAGGCCAACTCGATGACACCGAGCACCTTGCCCTCGAACAGCACCGGCAGAACGATCACCTGCGCGGGCGGCGCCTCCCCGAGCCCGGAGGAGATCTTCAGATATCCACTGGGCGCGTTCTCCACGAGGATCGTGCGCTTCTCCTCGGCGGCCGTCCCGATCAGCGCCTCGCCCGGCCTGAACGACGTCGGCATGGAGCCCATCGAGTAGCCGTACGACCCCAGCATCCGCAGCTCGTACTGCTCCTCCGCCTCGGCGCTCAGGTCCTTGCCGTCCAGGAGCGGCATGGCGACGAAGAACGCGCCGTGCTGCGCGGTCACCACCGGCGTCAGCTCGCTCATGATCAGCGAGGCCACGTCGGCCAGATCACGGCGGCCCTGCATCAGTGCGGAGATGCGGGCGAGGTTGCCCTTGAGCCAGTCCTGCTCCTTGTTGGCGATCGTGGTGTCGCGCAGGTTGGCGATCATCTTGTTGATGTAGTCCTGGAGTTCCTGGATCTCGCCGGAGGCGTCCACGTCGATCTTCAGGTTCAGGTCGCCACGGGTCACCGCGGTCGCCACGCGCGCGATGGCACGCACCTGCCGGGTCAGGTTCCCGGCCATCTCGTTCACCGACTCGGTGAGGTCGCGCCAGGTTCCGTCGACGTCACGCACGCGTGCCTGACCGCCCAGCTGGCCCTCCGTACCCACCTCGCGGGCGACTCGGGTGACCTCCTCGGCGAACGACGACAGCTGATCGACCATGGTGTTGATGGTCGTCTTGAGCTCGAGGATCTCGCCACGAGCGTCAATGTCGATCTTCTTGGTCAGGTCACCCTTCGCGATGGCCGTGGTCACCATGGCGATGTTGCGCACCTGACCGGTCAGGTTGGACGCCATCTGGTTCACCGACTCGGTGAGGTCCTTCCAGGTCCCGGCCACTCCCGGCACCCGAGCCTGCCCGCCCAGGATGCCGTCCGTGCCCACCTCACGGGCTACCTTGGTGACCTGGTCGGCGAACGAACTCAGCGTCTTCACCATGGTGTTGAAGGTGTCCGCGAGCTGCGCGACCTCGCCGCGCGCCTCGATCGTCACCGTCCGCGTCAGGTCTCCGTTGGCGACCGCCGACGCGACCTGGGAGATGTTGCGCACCTGCATGGTCAGGTTGTTGGCCATCAGGTTGACGTTGTCGGTGAGGTCCTTCCAGATGCCCGTGACGCCCGACGCGTGGGCCTGACCGCCGAGGATGCCCTCCGTGCCCACCTCGCGCGCCACCCGCGTCACCTGCTCCGCGAAGGACGACAGCTGGTCGACCATCGTGTTGACGGTGCTGACGAGTTCGAGGATCTCGCCCTTCGCGTCGACGGTGATCTTCTTCGACAGGTCTCCCTTGGCGACCGCGGTCGTGACCTCGGCGATGTTGCGCACCTGGATGGTCAGGTTGTTCGCCATGAAGTTCACGGACTGCGTGAGGTCCTTCCAGGTGCCGGAGACACCCTGCACCTCGGCCTGGCCGCCGAGGATGCCCTCCGTGCCCACCTCGCGCGCCACCCGCGTCACCTGGTCGGCGAAGCTCGACAGCTGGTCCACCATCGTGTTGAGGGTGTTCTTCAGCTCCAGGATCTCGCCGCGCGCGTCCACGTCGATCTTCTGCGACAGGTCACCCCGGGCCACCGCCGTCGCGACCTGCGCGATGTTGCGCACCTGGGCGGTCAGGTTCCCCGCCATGCCGTTCACGGAGTCGGTCAGGTCACGCCACACACCGGCGACGCCGGGCACCTGCGCCTGGCCGCCGAGGCGGCCCTCCGTACCCACCTCGCGGGCGACCCGGGTCACCTGGTCCGCGAAGGCGGACAGCTGGTCGACCATCGTGTTGATGGTGTTCTTCAGCTCCAGGATCTCGCCGCGCGCATCCACGTCGATCTTCTGCGACAGGTCACCCCGGGCCACCGCCGTCGTCACCTGGGCGATCTGCCGCACCTGCGAGGTGAGGTTGCCGCCCATGAAGTTGACGGAGTCGGTGAGCTCCTTCCACGTACCGGACACGCCGGGCACCACGGCCTGACCGCCCAGCCGTCCCTCGGTGCCCACGTCCCGCGCCATCCGCGTCACCTGGTCCGCGAAGGCCGACAGCTGGTCCACCATCGTGTTCACGGTGTTCTTCAGCTGGAGCATCTCGCCGGAGACGTCCACGGTGACCTTCTGGGACAGGTCACCGTTGGCCACGGCCGTGGTCACCTGGGCGATGTTCCTCACCTGTCCGGTGAGATTCCGGAACGCGGTGTTGACGGAGTCCGTCAGGTCCTTCCACGTGCCGGCGGCCCCGGGCACCTGCGCCTGGCCTCCCAGCTCGCCCTCGACACCGACCTCGCGCGCCACCCGCGTGACCTCGGCGCCGAACGCGGACAGCTGGTCCACCATCCCGTTGACGGTGTTCTTCAGCTCCAGCATCTCGCCGGCCACGTCGACGGTGACCTTCTGCGAGAGATCACCGTTGGCCACGGCCGTCGTCACGGCGGCGATGTCCCGCACCTGCGTGGTGAGGTTCCTGAAGACCGTGTTCACCGAATCGGTGAGGTCCTTCCACGTCCCCGCCGCACCCGGCACGTTCGCCTGCCCGCCGAGCTGCCCCTCGGCACCGACCTCGTTGGCCACCCGCGTGACCTCGTCCGCGAAGATCCGCAGCGTCTCGGTCATCTGGTTGATCGTGTCGGCGAGCTGCGCGACCTCGCCGCGCGCCGAGACCGTCACCTTCTGCGACAGGTCACCGCTGGCGACCGCGGTCGTCACCTGCGAGATCCCGCGCACCTGGGCCGTCAGATTGCCGGCCATAAGGTTCACCGAATCGGTGAGGTCCTTCCACACACCGGCCACACCGGGGACCTGCGCCTGCCCGCCCAGCTCGCCCTCGACACCGACCTCGCGCGCGACCCGCGTCACCTCGGAGGAGAACGACGACAGCTGGTCCACCATCGTGTTGACGGTGTTCTTGAGCTCCAGCATCTCGCCGGCCACATGAACCGTGACCTTCCGGGACAAGTCACCCTTGGCGACCGCCGTCGTCACCAGCGCGATGTCCCGCACCTGAGCCGTGAGCCGGTACGCCATCGTGTTGACGGACTCCGTCAGGTCCTTCCACGAACCCGACATACCGCGCACCCGGGCCTGCCCGCCCAGCTTGCCCTCGGTGCCCACCTCGCTGGCCACCCGCGTGACCTCGTCGGTGAACGTCGACAGCTGGTCGACCAGATTGTTGACGGTCCGCCCGACCTTCAGGAACTCCCCGCGCAACGGATGCCCGGTCCCGTCCGGCGCCTGCGTCCGCAGCTCCATACGCGGCGACAGGTCGCCCTCCGCCACCGCGGACAGCACCCGGCTCACCTCGGAGACAGGCCGTACGAGATCGTCGACCAGCGCGTTCGAAGCATCGATGGCGGCAGCCCAGGAGCCCTCGGAGGCACCTGTTTCCAGCCGTTCCGTGAGCTTTCCCTCACGCCCCACCATGCGCCGGACCCGCGACAATTCACCCGTCAAGTGGAGATTCCGGTCGGCCACCTCGTTGAAAACCGCGGCGATCTCCGACATCACGCCGTCACCGGACACGGTGAGCCGCTTGCGGAAGTTCCCGTCGCGCATCGAGACGAGAGCCGCCAGCAGCCTGTTCAGGGCAGCCGTATCCACCGCGGTGGTGCCGTTGCGCGGTTTGCGCTGGTTACTCAGGGACTGTCCGCCTTTCGCGCGCGTCTTAGTGCCCCGCGTCGCTGCGCCAGACTCCACTGTGTCCCTCCCGCAGGGGTCGACCGTTACTGCTGTGCCCAGGTACTACTGCTCGGCTTGCCGGTTACTGCTGCCTATTCATGCCCGCTGTATCAGGCCACCCGGGGCTGCTGCCCACCGTGTGCACATCACACTCAGCCTGCCAGTACCTTCACCAGAAGCTTGCCCAGTGTTTCACCCTGGCCGAACCAGGCCATAACAGTTCGGCAGCTTCGCACATCGTCCGCACACCCTCCGGACGGAAACACTGCAGACCGGCATCCGCATGGACGGGGAAGGTAAGTAACCTTGCATGCGGCTGTCCAGCCGCGCCGGTCCGTCCGGCCTGGGCGGTGGCACAAGAACGAGCGGGCATCGGAGGGGCGGCCGCACACATGACCACCGGACTGATCCCTGGGGGACAGCCCCCGGACCCCCGGCCGACCAGCGGCCTGCCGCATCAGCGGCACGAGCTCGCCGGCCAGGGAGCCCTGCACGTCGACAACCGGCCGAGGAGTTCTGTGATCACCGCGCGCGCGGCCGCCAGCTTCGAGCCCGTCGGGCGATCGGTCGCGAGCGCCCGCGCCTTCGTCCGCGACACCCTCCAGGGCTGGGGCTTCGCCGACATCATCGACGACGCAGTGGTCCTCACCAGCGAACTGGTGACCAACGCCGTGGTGCACGCCGGCACCTCAGCCGACGTGTTGTGTCTACGGAGCGACGACGGCGTACGCGTGGAGGTCGCCGACCGTTATCCGGAACGCGAGATCCCGCTCCAGGGGCAGGCCGTCGACATGGGCAGCCCGGACCGGGAGGGAGGCCGCGGCCTCCAACTGTGCGCGGCACTGGCCGGCCACTGGGGCGTGGAGTACACGCCCACACACAAGCAGGTCTGGTTCCAGCTCGACCTCCCCGAACGTCCGGTGGGCACCCGCGCCGCGGGCCCCGCGCTGCCCGCCGACCTCCTCCCGCTGGCCGACGGCCGCGTCCGCGTCGCCGTGGTCCAGATCGACCGCACCGGCGCCCTCACGTCCTGGAACGAGGACGCCGAGGAACTCTTCGGCTACGCCGCCGAACAGGTCCTCGGCAAACCGCTGACCGACCTCGCCGCCTGGCCGCACACCCCGGGCACCAGCACCGGCATCGCGGAGGCCCTGCAACTCTCGCGCTGGGAGGGCAGTTACGGCATCAGGGCCGCCAACGGCCGCGTCAGCTCCGTGTACGCCTCCCACCTCCGCGTCCGCGACACGGGCGGCGAGCCCTCCACGGTCTGCCTCCTGGTCCGCGACCACGAACGGGCGGTCCTGCAGACGCCGTTGCGCGTCCCGGCCTCCGACACGAACACCGGGTCCGACGGCCAGAGCACCGACCCCTTCGAGGTGTTCATCGGCTCCCCGGCCCCGGACGACCTCGACGGCCTCCTCCAGCGCACGGTGGAACGCGCCCGCGACATGCTCGACGGCGACTCCGCCTTCCTGCTCCTGGCGACCGACGACGAAACGGAGTTGGAGGTCCGCGCCTCCACCGGCCTCCCCTCGGCCCGCCAGCGCTTCGCCCGCGTCCCCGTCGAGGCGGGCCCCGGCCGCTACGGCTCGGCCCGCATGCCGGCCGTCCACGACGACCTCACGGCCGTACCGGGCGCCGTACCGCTGCTGAGCGGCACCGGCATGCGCTCCGTCGTCACGGTCCCCCTGAAGGTGGAAGGCCGCCTCACCGGCTCACTCGGCGTCGCCGCCGAATCTCCCGGGAGATACTCGAACGAAGAGGCGCTGCGCCTCCAGTTCGCCGCCGACCGCATCGCCTTGGCGGTCGAGTCCGCCCGCCTCGGCGAACTCGAACGCCTGCGCCGAGGCTCCCTGAGCTTCCTCGTCGAGGCTTCCGACCTCCTCGCCGGCACCCTGGACCGCGACCAGACACTGGCCCTGATGGCCCAGATGACGGTCCCGACCCTGGCCACCTGGTGCGCGGTCTACACGATCGCCGACCAGGCCTCCGAGCCGTACCTGTCGTACGTCCTGCACGAGGACGAGGAACTGATCGACGGCATCAAGTCCCTCTTGTCGAAGGTCGCCCCGCCCGACCCGGTCCCCACCCCCGGCGCCCGCGTCTGGTCGGCCCCCGGCGAGGCAGCCCACCAGGCCGCCCTGCGCAGCTCCATGCGCAGCCTCGGCATGAGCGGCGGCCCGCCGCACCAGGTCACATCCGGCATCGGCCCCACCCTCGCCACGGCCTCCGCCGTCGGCGGCGAAACGGTGGTCCTTCCCCTCGTGGCCCGCAACCGGGTCATCGGCATGCTCACCCTCGGCAAGCCCACGGACGAGCACTTCCGCCAGGAAATCCTGGAACTGGCCGAGGACTTGTCCCGCCGGGCCGCCCTCGCCCTCGACAACGCCCGCCTCTACTCCGAGCGCACCGCCATCAGCCAGTCCCTCCAGCGCAGCCTCCTGCCGCCCGAACTCCCCGAGATCGACGGCGTCGAGGTCGAGGTCATCTACCGCGCGGCCGGCGAGGGCAACGAGGTCGGCGGCGACTTCTACGACCTTTTCCCGATCCGGGACGGCGCGTACGGCTTCGCCATCGGCGACGTCTGCGGCACGGGCCCGAACGCGGCGGCCGTCACGGGCCTGGCCCGCCATGCCCTCCGACTGTTGGCCCGGGAGGGCCTGAGCGGTCCCGCGGTCCTGGAGCGCCTGAACTCCGCGATCCTCGACGAGGGCGCCCGCAGCCGCTTCCTGACCCTCCTCTACGGCGAGTTGTGGCCCCAGGAGGACGGCAGTGCCCAGCTGAAGGTGGTCTGCGCCGGCCACCCCCTCCCGCTCCGCCTCCGCCAGGACGGCACCGTCGAACCGGCCGCCGAGCCCCAGCCGCTCCTCGGAGTCATGGAGGACCTGGAGCTCTACGAGCAGACGATCACCCTCGACCCGGGCGACGTCCTCCTCTGCGTCACGGACGGCGTCACCGAACGCCGTGAAGGCACCCGCATGCTGGGCGACGACGGCCTCGCCGACGTCCTCACGACCTGCACCGGCCTCACGGCAGGCGCGGTCGCCGCCCGCATCATGCGCGCGGTGGAACGCTTCGCGCAGGACGCCCCCTCAGACGACATGGCGATCCTCGCCATGCGCGTACCGGGCCTCCACAAGGACTGAAGGAACCGAAAGAACGGAAAAGGACATGCGAAAGGACCCCGCCCGTAAGGGCGAGGGCCTTTTTGCTGGAGCCCCCAAACGGAATCGAACCGTTGACCTTCTCCTTACCATGGAGACGCTCTACCGACTGAGCTATAGGGGCCAGTCACCTTTTCGAGGGATTTCCCCCGCGGCAACGGAATAGATCATACCCCGAACAGACCCGTACCCCCAACCACCTCACGGGTCCTCAGAAAGCCGGCTGGAGCAGTCCCCCAAGGGCATTGCACGCCCCCACAATCCGCTGCATGTCCCGCTTGGTCAACGCGGCATCCACCGGAAGAGCGAGCGTCTCGTCCGCGGCCCGCTCGGTCTCCGGCAGGGACACGCACCGACGGTATTCGGGCAGCCGGTGCACTGGCGTCTTCACCGGCACCCGGCACTCAACCCCCTTGGCCTGCACGGCCCGGGCAAAGGCGTCCCGATCCGGCCGCCCGTTCCCCGGTACCCGCACGACGTACTGCTGATAGGTGTGCCCGTCACCGCCATCAGGCGTCCGCACACCCCTCAACTTCGCATCGAGATACCCAGCCCGCTGCCTCCGCTGAGCGATCTCGTCGTACGGCTCCCCGGACTCCCCCTCCTGGAGCACAAGCAGCCCGTGCCGCTCCCCCACCCCGAGCAGCCGCACCATGTCGGCCGGCCGACCGAAGCGGTGTACGACAACGACGGCCGCGGTACGCGGAGTTATGGCCGCCTCGACAGCGGACGAGTCCAGGCAGTACGTCACCGGATCTATGTCGGCGAACACTGGAAGCGCCCCCGCCAGGACCACGGCCTCGGCGACTTCCACGTTTCCGAAGGCCGGCACGACAACCTCGTCGCCGACTCCGACACCAGCGGCCCTGAGCATTGCAGCAGTACCCATGTCGGTGATCGTGGTAGCGCAACGTGAACTTCAAGTGACGCACAACAAAAAAGGGTTGGACCCCGAACCGAAGTTCAGGATCCAACCCTTTGAAAAATTGTTCGGCGGCGTCCTACTCTCCCACAGGGTCCCCCCTGCAGTACCATCGGCGCTGTAAGGCTTAGCTTCCGGGTTCGGAATGTAACCGGGCGTTTCCCTCACGCTATAACCACCGAAACACTATGAAACTGTTTCAGCCGCACCGTTGTCGTGGCCCGACAACGGGGCTGTTCGTGGTTTCAGAACCAACACAGTGGACGCGAGCAACTGAGGACAAGCCCTCGGCCTATTAGTACCGGTCACCTCCACCCATTACTGGGCTTCCAGATCCGGCCTATCAACCCAGTCGTCTACTGGGAGCCTTAACCCCTCAAAGGGGGTGGGAATACTCATCTCGAAGCAGGCTTCCCGCTTAGATGCTTTCAGCGGTTATCCCTCCCGAACGTAGCCAACCAGCCATGCCCTTGGCAGGACAACTGGCACACCAGAGGTTCGTCCGTCCCGGTCCTCTCGTACTAGGGACAGCCCTTCTCAATATTCCTGCGCGCGCAGCGGATAGGGACCGAACTGTCTCACGACGTTCTAAACCCAGCTCGCGTACCGCTTTAATGGGCGAACAGCCCAACCCTTGGGACCGACTCCAGCCCCAGGATGCGACGAGCCGACATCGAGGTGCCAAACCATCCCGTCGATATGGACTCTTGGGGAAGATCAGCCTGTTATCCCCGGGGTACCTTTTATCCGTTGAGCGACGGCGCTTCCACAAGCCACCGCCGGATCACTAGTCCCGACTTTCGTCCCTGCTCGACCCGTCGGTCTCACAGTCAAGCTCCCTTGTGCACTTACACTCAACACCTGATTGCCAACCAGGCTGAGGGAACCTTTGGGCGCCTCCGTTACTCTTTAGGAGGCAACCGCCCCAGTTAAACTACCCATCAGACACTGTCCCTGATCCGGATCACGGACCCAGGTTAGACATCCAGCACGACCAGACTGGTATTTCAACGACGACTCCACCTGAACTGGCGTCCAAGCTTCACAGTCTCCCAGCTATCCTACACAAGCCGAACCGAACACCAATATCAAACTGTAGTAAAGGTCCCGGGGTCTTTCCGTCCTGCTGCGCGAAACGAGCATCTTTACTCGTAGTGCAATTTCACCGGGCCTATGGTTGAGACAGTCGAGAAGTCGTTACGCCATTCGTGCAGGTCGGAACTTACCCGACAAGGAATTTCGCTACCTTAGGATGGTTATAGTTACCACCGCCGTTTACTGGCGCTTAAGTTCTCAGCTTCGCCACCCCGAAGAGTGACTAACCGGTCCCCTTAACGTTCCAGCACCGGGCAGGCGTCAGTCCGTATACATCGCCTTACGGCTTCGCACGGACCTGTGTTTTTAGTAAACAGTCGCTTCTCGCTGGTCTCTGCGGCCACCCCCAGCTCGAGGAGCAAGTCCTCTCACCAGTGATGGCCCCCCTTCTCCCGAAGTTACGGGGGCATTTTGCCGAGTTCCTTAACCATAGTTCACCCGAACGCCTCGGTATTCTCTACCTGACCACCTGAGTCGGTTTAGGGTACGGGCCGCCATGAAACTCGCTAGAGGCTTTTCTCGACAGCATAGGATCATCCACTTCACCACAATCGGCTCGGCATCAGGTCTCAGCCTTGATGAGCGGCGGATTTACCTACCACTCGGCCTACACCCTTACCCCGGGACAACCACCGCCCGGGCTGGACTACCTTCCTGCGTCACCCCATCACTCACCTACTACAAGTCTGGTCCGTCGGCTCCACCACTCCCCTTTGCCCGAAGGCTCCAGGGCGGCTTCACGGACTTAGCATCGCCTGATTCAATGTTTGACGCTTCACAGCGGGTACCGGAATATCAACCGGTTATCCATCGACTACGCCTGTCGGCCTCGCCTTAGGTCCCGACTTACCCTGGGCAGATCAGCTTGACCCAGGAACCCTTAGTCAATCGGCGCACACGTTTCTCACGTGTGTATCGCTACTCATGCCTGCATTCTCACTCGTGAACCGTCCACAACTCGCTTCCGCGGCTGCTTCACCCGGCACACGACGCTCCCCTACCCATCACAGCACCCGTTGGGGCTATATGCTGCAATGACACGACTTCGGCGGTACGCTTGAGCCCCGCTACATTGTCGGCGCGGAATCACTAGACCAGTGAGCTATTACGCACTCTTTCAAGGGTGGCTGCTTCTAAGCCAACCTCCTGGTTGTCTGTGCGACTCCACATCCTTTCCCACTTAGCGTACGCTTAGGGGCCTTAGTCGATGCTCTGGGCTGTTTCCCTCTCGACCATGGAGCTTATCCCCCACAGTCTCACTGCCGCGCTCTCACTTACCGGCATTCGGAGTTTGGCTAAGGTCAGTAACCCGGTAGGGCCCATCGCCTATCCAGTGCTCTACCTCCGGCAAGAAACACACGACGCTGCACCTAAATGCATTTCGGGGAGAACCAGCTATCACGGAGTTTGATTGGCCTTTCACCCCTAACCACAGGTCATCCCCCAGGTTTTCAACCCTGGTGGGTTCGGTCCTCCACGAAGTCTTACCTCCGCTTCAACCTGCCCATGGCTAGATCACTCCGCTTCGGGTCTTGAGCGTGCTACTGAAACGCCCTATTCGGACTCGCTTTCGCTACGGCTACCCCACCCGGGTTAACCTCGCAACACACCGCAAACTCGCAGGCTCATTCTTCAAAAGGCACGCAGTCACGACTGTATGTGCAAGCACATACAGCGACGCTCCCACGGCTTGTAGGCACACGGTTTCAGGTACTATTTCACTCCGCTCCCGCGGTACTTTTCACCATTCCCTCACGGTACTATCCGCTATCGGTCACCAGGGAATATTTAGGCTTAGCGGGTGGTCCCGCCAGATTCACACGGGATTTCTCGGGCCCCGTGCTACTTGGGTGTCTCTCAAACGAGCCGCTGATGTTTCGACTACGGGGGTCTTACCCTCTACGCCGGACCTTTCGCATGTCCTTCGCCTACATCAACGGTTTCTGACTCGTCTCACGGCCGGCAGACCGTAAAAGAGAGATCCCACAACCCCGCATACGCAACCCCTGCCGGGTCTCACACGTATACGGTTTGGCCTCATCCGGTTTCGCTCGCCACTACTCCCGGAATCACGGTTGTTTTCTCTTCCTGCGGGTACTGAGATGTTTCACTTCCCCGCGTTCCCTCCACATACCCTATGTGTTCAGGTATGGGTGACAGCCCATGACGACTGCCGGGTTTCCCCATTCGGAAACCCCCGGATCAAAGCCTGGTTGACGACTCCCCGGGGACTATCGTGGCCTCCCACGTCCTTCATCGGTTCCTGGTGCCAAGGCATCCACCGTGCGCCCTTAAAAACTTGGCCACAGATGCTCGCGTCCACTGTGCAGTTCTCAAACAACGACCAGCCACCCATCACCCCGAACCAACCGGTTCGAGTTCACTGGGGCCGGCACCGAAGATCCAGACTCGAAAGCCCGTACCCTCAGACACCCAACAGCGTGCCCGACACCCTTCCCGCTCCCCTCAACGGTCCACGCTCTTGCGAGCAGTACTGGAAGGAGAAGACGATCAAGTGTGCCGAGTAGTCAACGTTCCACCCTTGAGCAACCAGCACCGGACGTTCGCCGATGAACTGGCCTCTGACCTCACCCCGAAGGGATCGGTAAGAAGTGCTCCTTAGAAAGGAGGTGATCCAGCCGCACCTTCCGGTACGGCTACCTTGTTACGACTTCGTCCCAATCGCCAGTCCCACCTTCGACAGCTCCCTCCCCACAAGGGGGTTGGGCCACCGGCTTCGGGTGTTACCGACTTTCGTGACGTGACGGGCGGTGTGTACAAGGCCCGGGAACGTATTCACCGCAGCAATGCTGATCTGCGATTACTAGCAACTCCGACTTCATGGGGTCGAGTTGCAGACCCCAATCCGAACTGAGACAGGCTTTTTGAGATTCGCTCCACCTCACGGTATCGCAGCTCATTGTACCTGCCATTGTAGCACGTGTGCAGCCCAAGACATAAGGGGCATGATGACTTGACGTCGTCCCCACCTTCCTCCGAGTTGACCCCGGCGGTCTCCTGTGAGTCCCCATCACCCCGAAGGGCATGCTGGCAACACAGAACAAGGGTTGCGCTCGTTGCGGGACTTAACCCAACATCTCACGACACGAGCTGACGACAGCCATGCACCACCTGTACACCGACCACAAGGGGGGCACCATCTCTGATGCTTTCCGGCGTATGTCAAGCCTTGGTAAGGTTCTTCGCGTTGCGTCGAATTAAGCCACATGCTCCGCTGCTTGTGCGGGCCCCCGTCAATTCCTTTGAGTTTTAGCCTTGCGGCCGTACTCCCCAGGCGGGGAACTTAATGCGTTAGCTGCGGCACCGACGACGTGGAATGTCGCCAACACCTAGTTCCCACCGTTTACGGCGTGGACTACCAGGGTATCTAATCCTGTTCGCTCCCCACGCTTTCGCTCCTCAGCGTCAGTAATGGCCCAGAGATCCGCCTTCGCCACCGGTGTTCCTCCTGATATCTGCGCATTTCACCGCTACACCAGGAATTCCGATCTCCCCTACCACACTCTAGCTAGCCCGTATCGAATGCAGACCCGGGGTTAAGCCCCGGGCTTTCACACCCGACGTGACAAGCCGCCTACGAGCTCTTTACGCCCAATAATTCCGGACAACGCTTGCGCCCTACGTATTACCGCGGCTGCTGGCACGTAGTTAGCCGGCGCTTCTTCTGCAGGTACCGTCACTTTCGCTTCTTCCCTGCTGAAAGAGGTTTACAACCCGAAGGCCGTCATCCCTCACGCGGCGTCGCTGCATCAGGCTTTCGCCCATTGTGCAATATTCCCCACTGCTGCCTCCCGTAGGAGTCTGGGCCGTGTCTCAGTCCCAGTGTGGCCGGTCGCCCTCTCAGGCCGGCTACCCGTCGTCGCCTTGGTGAGCCATTACCTCACCAACAAGCTGATAGGCCGCGGGCTCATCCTTCACCGCCGGAGCTTTCAACCCCCACCCAGGAGGGAGGGAGTGTTATCCGGTATTAGACCCCGTTTCCAGGGCTTGTCCCAGAGTGAAGGGCAGATTGCCCACGTGTTACTCACCCGTTCGCCACTAATCCCCACCGAAGTGGTTCATCGTTCGACTTGCATGTGTTAAGCACGCCGCCAGCGTTCGTCCTGAGCCAGGATCAAACTCTCCGTGAATGTTTGCCCGTAATCGGGTCGACACCACGAGAGCGGAACAGCCAGGCGGAATAAGCCCGGCCGTTCACAGCGTCCTCGCTGTGTATTCTTCAAAGGAACCTCGCCACCGGAAGAATCCGATGGACGGGGTATCAACATATCTGGCGTTGACTTTTGGCACGCTGTTGAGTTCTCAAGGAACGGACGCTTCCTTTGTACTCACCCTCTCGGGCTTTCCTCCGGGCGCTTCCCTTCGGTCTTGCGTTTCCGACTCTACCAGATCTTCCCGATCCGATTTCCTCGGTGCTTTCCAGGTTCCCGCTCTCGCGTTTCCCTTTCCGGCGATTCCGACTTTATCAGAAGTTCTGAGTCGGAATTCCCGCTCCCCGGGGACTGGTTCCGGCGCACGAAGCGGCCGGGTTCCCGTCTGGGCGGAGCCGTAAACCTACTGGAGCGGGGCGCCTCGATGCAAATCGAGGCGCCCCGCTCCTGGTTCACGCAGACGTAGGCCGACGGACCGTCAGACCTCCACCACCACAGGGAGGATCATCGGCCTGCGCCGGTAGTTGTCCGAGACCCACTTGCCCAAGGTCCGGCGGATGAGTTGCTGCATCTGGTGCGGCTCCACGACGCCGTCCTGGGCCGACCGCTCCAGTACCTCGGTGATCCTCGGGATGACATCGCTGAAGGCCGAGTCCTCGATGCCGGAGCCGCGCGCCTGGACGTGCGGTCCGCCTGTGATCTTGCCGGTCGAGGAGTCGAGGACCACGAAGACCGAGATGATGCCCTCGTCTCCGAGGATCTTGCGGTCCTTCAGCGCCGGCTCGCCCACGTCGCCGACCGAGAGGCCATCGACGTACACGTAACCCGCCTGGACCTTGCCGGAGATCTTCGCCTTGCCCCCGACCAGATCGACGACCACACCGTCCTCGGCGATCACGATCCGGTCGTGCGGGACGCCGGTCAGAGCGCCCAGCTCGGCGTTGGCGCGCAGGTGGCGCCATTCGCCGTGGACCGGCATCAGGTTCTTCGGGCGGCAGATGTTGTAGAAGTACAGGAGCTCGCCCGCGGACGCGTGGCCGGAGACGTGCACCTTGGCGTTGCCCTTGTGGACGACGTTCGCGCCCCAGCGGGTCAGGCCGTTGATGACGCGGTAGACCGCGTTCTCGTTGCCGGGGATCAGCGACGAGGCCAGGATGACCGTGTCTCCGGGGACGATGCGGATCTGGTGGTCACGGTTGGCCATGCGGGACAGGGCCGCCATCGGTTCGCCCTGGGAACCCGTGCAGACCAGGACCACCTCGTGGTCCGGCAGATCGTCGAGCGTCTTGACGTCCACCACCAGGCCCGGCGGGACCTTGAGGTATCCCAGGTCCCTGGCGATGCCCATGTTGCGGACCATCGAGCGGCCGACGAAGGCGACCCTGCGGCCGTACTCGTGGGCCGCGTCCAGGATCTGCTGGATGCGGTGGACGTGGCTGGCGAAGCTCGCCACGATGATCCGCTTGCGGGCGTTCCCGAAGACCGTGCGCAGGACGTTGGAGATGTCGCGCTCGGGCGGGACGAACCCCGGGACCTCGGCATTCGTCGAGTCGGAGAGGAGGAGGTCGATGCCCTCCTCGCTCAGCCGTGCGAACGCGTGCAGATCGGTGAGGCGGTTGTCCAGCGGGAGCTGGTCCATCTTGAAGTCGCCCGTGTGGACCACCATGCCGGCCGGCGTGCGGATGGCCACGGCCAGGGCGTCCGGGATGGAGTGGTTGACCGCGACGAACTCGCAGTCGAAGGGGCCGATGCGTTCGCGGTGCCCCTCCGCCACTTCCAGGGTGTACGGACGGATGCGGTGCTCCTGGAGCTTCGCCTCGATCAGGGCGAGGGTCAGCTTGGAGCCGATCAGTGGGATGTCCGGCTTCTCGCGGAGGAGGTAGGGGACACCACCGATGTGGTCCTCGTGTCCGTGCGTGAGGACGATGCCCTCGATGTCGTCGAGGCGGTCCCGGACGGACGAGAAGTCCGGAAGGATCAGGTCGATTCCGGGCTGCTCCTCCTCGGGGAAGAGCACGCCGCAGTCGACGATCAGCAGACGGCCGCCGTACTCGAAGACCGTCATGTTCCGGCCGATTTCGCCGAGGCCCCCGAGCGGGGTGACGCGCAGGCCGCTCTCGGGGAGCGGCGGGGGCGGGCCGAGTTCAGGATGCGGATGACTCAAAAGACTCTCCTCACCACACGCGCCACGTACCGGTGGGCACGTGGCGCGCATGACGTTCGTGCAGAAGCAGTTGTCGTTGTGGACACAGGCACCGGTGGCCTGCTTATTCAGTTGTGAAGTCTGATCGCGCGAAGAGATTCGCGAAGTCTGGTGCTAGACCTGTACCCCGCCGGCGGCAAGATCGATCTTGAGCTGCTCGACCTCCTCGGGCGCGAGCTCGACCATGGGGGCGCGCAGCGGTCCGGCAGGCAGGCCCTGGAGGGCGAGCGCCGCCTTGGTGGTCATGACGCCCTGGGTGCGGAACATGCCGGTGTAGACCGGGAGCAGCTTCTGGTGGATCTCGGTGGCCTTCTGGACGTCACCGGAGGCGAAGGCCTCCACGAGGGCCCGCAGGTCGGGCGTGACCACATGGCCTACGACCGAGACGAAGCCGACCGCGCCCACGGAGAGCAGCGGCAGGTTCAGCATGTCGTCGCCGGAGTACCAGGCGAGGCCGGAGCGGGCGATGGCCCAGCTGGCGCGGCCGAGGTCGCCCTTGGCGTCCTTGTTGGCGACGATCCGCGGGTGCGCGGCGAGGCGGACGAGTGTCTCGGTGTTGATCGGGACGCCGCTGCGGCCGGGGATGTCGTACAGCATGACCGGCAGCTCGGCGGCGTCGGCGATGGCTGTGAAGTGTCGGTACAGGCCCTCCTGCGGGGGCTTGTTGTAGTACGGCGTGACGACCAGGAGGCCGTGTGCGCCGGTCTCCTCGGCCGCGCGGGCGAGCTCGATGCTGTGGTGGGTGTCGTTCGTGCCGACGCCGGCGACGACGTGGGCGCGGTCGCCGACGGCCTCCAGGACGGCTCGTACGAGATCCGATTTCTCCGCGTCACTGGTCGTGGGCGACTCGCCGGTGGTCCCGTTGATGACCAGGCCGTCGTTGCCTGCGTCCACCAGGTGGGTGGCGAGCCGCTGTGCGCCGTCGAGGTCGAGTGCGCCGTCCGCCGTGAAGGGCGTGACCATGGCGGTGAGGACCCGCCCGAAGGGGGTCTGCGGAGTGGAGGTCGGAGCCATGGGTAACACGCTACTCGCTGCTCAAGGCCGGGTCTGCCCTCGGGGGAGGCGACAAGTGGTGACAAATGCGGAGCCCGGCACTGCCTGCTCGGGGGTTCAAGCAGTGCCGGGTCCGTTTGATCAGGCTAGATGAACTTCTCTAAATGCCGCAATACGGACACTTCGTGGGGCTGACCCGCACATCTGTGCCCTGCGGGAGAACGAGGGTGCGTTACGGCGCCACACGGCCGTTCGCATTGAAGGCCGCGTAGGTGAGCGGCATGAGCTTGGCCCACTCGGCTTCCATCTTCTCGCCGACCATCTCGATCTCACGCTGCGGGAAGGACGGGACCTTCGCCAACTCGTGCTGGGTGCGCAGACCGAGGAAGTGCATCAGCGAGCGGGCGTTGCAGGTGGCGTACATCGAGGAGAAGAGGCCGACGGGGAGGACCGCGCGGGCGACCTCGCGGGCGACGCCGGCGGCGAGCATCTCCTGGTAGGCCTCGTACGCCTGGCGGTAGGAGTCCTCCATGGCGCGACCGGCCAGCTCCCGCTGGGCCTCGGTGCCCTCCACGAAGACGTACTTGCCGGGGCGGCCCTCCTGGACCAGCTTGCGGGACTCGCCCGGGACGTAGAAGACCGGCTGGAGCTCCCGGTAGCGGCCGCTCTCCTCGTTGTACGACCAGCCCACGCGGTGTCGCATGAACTCGCGGAAGACGAAGATCGGGGCGCTGATGAAGAAGGTCATCGAGTTGTGCTCGAAGGGGCTGCCGTGCCGGTCCCGCATGAGGTAGTTGATCAGGCCCTTGGAGCGCTCCGGGTCCTTGCCCAGCTCTTCCAGGGACTGCTCGCCGACGGTCGAGACGCGGGCGGCGAAGAGCACGTCGGCGTCGGACGCGGTGTGCTTGACGAGCTCCACGGTGACGTCGCTGCGGAAGCTGGGCTTGAGGTCGTCGGCGGGGGTGTCGGTCACGGCTCGGAGGGTCCTTCCATCACTTCTCTCGGGCGGCGCCCACTCTACGGCCCGGCACTGACATCGGGGCGTTCGGTGCCGGGAGGCGACAACTTCGGTGAACTTCTGCGAATTCGGCGAAAGGTGGCACCTTTTGGGGCACCCGCTCGTCTGTGTCAGTGAGAGTCACTCGTTCGATCCCGGAAGGGAGAAGTACCCCCGATGTTCCGTCGGCGCGAACCCGTACCGTTCGCCTTCCTCGCCGAAGCCGACAAGTTCCGCAGCAATGTCACTCCCCCGCCCCGCGAGCGGGCGTCCGTGAGTCACATAGCCGGGCGCTGGCTGCTGGGGCTCACCATCATCGCCGCACTCGTGGGCTCCCTGGTCGTGGGGATGCCCGCGCTCAGTCAGGATCAGTCGGCGCAGACACAGCAGTCCCAGGCGTCCCAGGGGCACTGACTCCATCCGGACCCCCAAAGGTGGTGAGCGGGGGTACAGGTCGATAACCTCACCGGGCACAGCCCATGGATGGATTGAGTGAGGACCCAGCCGTGCCCCTGCCCTTCCTGACGGCCGACCGCGCATTCGAGGCGACGGACGACGTCGCGCTGCCGTTCGACGACCGCGATCGCTGGCGGCGCCCCTACCGCCCCGGCCCGTGGCGCGTGGGCGCCGCCGCGATCCTGCTGCTGCTCGCCTCGTACGTGCTGTTCGCGGCCGTGATCATCGCGCTGACCGGCTCGGTGTCCGAAGCGGGTGTGGTGTTCGGCATCGCGCTGCTCGTCATAGCCGGTGCCCTGCGGCTGCTGCGCGTAGGCGTGTGGGTGAGCGCGCTCGGCCTGCGCCGGGTGGGCTTCTTCCTCACGCATACGGTGCGCTGGGACCGGGTGGCGGCCGTGCGGACGGTGCAGCAGCCGGTGCGTTGGCTCGGGCTGCCGCGCACCGTTCAGGGACAGGCGCTGCTCCTCGTACGGCACGACCGTGCCGGTGATGACGCGCAGGCCCTGCTGACCACGCACAACGCGGACTTCCTGGCGCGTGCCGAGGCCTTCGACAGGGCGTCGGACGCGGTCGAGGCGTGGGGCGAGGAGTACCGGCGGGGCTGATGTCCGGCAGCGCGGCGAAGGGGCCGGTCCGCATCTGGTGCGGGCCGGCCCCTTCGGCGTACGGCTGGAGCGGTCAGACCTGGACCGGTTTGCCGTCGTGGAGGGCGATCGCCCGCTGCATGGCCTTGCGGGCGCGCGGGGTGTCGCGGGCGTCCTGGTAGGCGACGGCCAGGCGGAACCAGCTGCGCCAGTCGTCGGGGGCCGCCTCCGTCTCGGCCTTGCGCTTGGCGAAGACCTCGTCGGCGGAGTCGCGGTCGATGCGGCCGCCGGGGGTGCGCTTCAGCTCGTCGACGGGCAGGCCGCCCTGGGCGTCGAGTTCGGCGGCGAGCTGGTTGGCCCTGCGGACGAACTGGGTGTTCTTCCACAGGAACCACACGCCGATGACCGGCAGGATCAGCACCGCCACGCCGAAGGTGACGGTGAGGAGCGTGCCGGTCTGGATGAGCATGACGCCGCGGCTGCCGACCAGGACGAAGTAGAAGACCAGGACGGCGGCCGTTACGGCGTAGGAGAGCTTGGCTCGCATGGCGGGTGTCAGCCCAGGTCCAGGAAGTGTTCCAGGCCGAAGGTCAGGCCCGGGGTGGTCACCACGCGGCGGGCGCCGAGCAGGATGCCCGGCATGAAGCTGCTGTGGTGCAGGGAGTCGTGGCGGACGGTCAGTGTCTCGCCCTCGCCGCCCAGCAGGACCTCCTGGTGGGCGAGCAGGCCGCGCAGGCGGATGGCGTGCACGGGAACGCCGTCGACGCTGGCTCCGCGGGCGCCGTCCAGGGCCGTCGCCGTGGCGTCCGGCGCCGGGGCGGAGCCGGCCGCGCGGCGGGCGTCGGCGATGAGCTGGGCGGTGCGGGTGGCGGTGCCGGACGGGGCGTCCACCTTGTTCGGGTGGTGCAGCTCGACGACCTCGACGGACTCGAAGTAGGGCGCGGCGATCTGCGCGAACTTCATCGTCAGTACGGCCCCGATGGAGAAGTTCGGCGCGATGAGCACGCCGGTCTCCGGGGACTCGGCGAGCCAGCCCTCGAGCTGCGCGAGGCGCTCGTCGGTCCAGCCCGTCGTACCGACGACGGCGTGGATGCCGTGCCGTACGCAGTAGTCGAGGTTGTCCATCACCGAGGCCGGCGTGGTCAGTTCGACGGCGACCTGGGCGCCGCTCTCGGCCAGCGTCTCCAGCTTGTCGCCCCGGCTGAGGGCGGCGACCAGCTCCATGTCCTCGGCGGCCTCGACCGCCCGTACCGCCTCGGAGCCGATCCGGCCCTTGGCACCGAGGACCGCCACGCGCAGCTTGCTCATCTTCTTGCTTCCTTAACCGGGGTTCCGGAGTCTCAGGGACGGAGTCTCGGGGTTTCGGATTCTCGGGGTTTCGGACTTGGTCAGGCGACGGCCTCGTGCAGTCGGGACGCCTGCTTGTCCTTCAACGGGCCGATGACCGACAGCGAGGGCCGACGTCCCAGGATCTCGCGGGCGACCGAGCGGACGTCGTCCGGGGTGACCGAGGCTATCCGGGCCAGCATGTCGTCGACGGACATCTGCTCGCCCCAGCACAGCTCGCTCTTGCCGATACGGTTCATCAGCGCGCCGGTGTCCTCCAGGCCGAGGACGGTGGAGCCCTGGAGCTGGCCGATGGCGCGGCCGATCTCGTCGTCCGACAGGCTGTGCTCGGCGACGTGGTCGAGTTCGTCGCGGCAGATCTTCAGGACGTCGTGCACCTGGCTCGGGCGGCAGCCCGCGTACACGCCGAAGAGGCCGCAGTCGGCGAAGCCCGAGGTGTACGAGTACACGCTGTAGGCCAGGCCGCGCTTCTCGCGGACCTCCTGGAAGAGGCGGGAGGACATGCCGCCGCCGAGGGCCGTGTTGAGCACCCCCAGCGCCCAGCGGCGCTCGTCCGTGCGGGCCAGGCCCGGCATGCCCAGGACGACGTGGGCCTGCTCGGTCTTGCGGCCGATCAGCTCGACGCGGCCCGCGGTGCGCAGGGCTCGGCGGCCCTCACGAGGTGCGATGGGCTCGGCGTCGAGGTCCTTGAGGGAGCCCGCCCTCTCGAAGGCGGCGCGGACCTGTCGTACGACCTTGTTGTGGTCGATGTTGCCGGCCGCGGCGACCACGAGGTGGGTCGGGTCGTAGTGCTTCTTGTAGAAGCGGCGGATGCGGTCGGCGGTGAGGGCGTTGACCGTGTCGACCGTGCCGAGGACCGGGCGGCCGAGGGGGTTGTCGCCGAACATGGTGTGCGCGAACAGGTCGTGCACGCAGTCGCCCGGGTCGTCCTCGGTCATGGCGATCTCTTCGAGGATCGCGCCCCGCTCGACGTTGACGTCCTCTTCGATGATGAGGGAGCCCGTGAGCATGTCGCAGACGACGTCGATGGCCAGGGGCAGGTCGGTGTCGAGCACGCGCGCGTAGTAGCACGTGTACTCCTTCGCCGTGAAGGCGTTCATCTCGCCGCCGACGGCGTCGATGGCGGAGGAGATGTCCAGCGCGCTACGGCGTGACGTGCCCTTGAAGAGGAGGTGCTCCAGGTAGTGCGTGGCGCCGTTCAGGGCCGGCGTCTCGTCGCGGGAGCCGACGTGGGCCCAGATGCCGAAGGTGGCGGAGCGGACCGAGGGCAGGGTCTCGGTGACGATGCGCAGGCCGCCGGGGAGGGTGGTCTTGCGGACGACACCGATGCCGTTGGTCCCCTTGATCAGGGTTTGGGTACGGGCGACGGCCCGCGCCTCCGAAGAGGTGCGGGCCGTCGCCGTGGAGCTGCTCGACGTCACTGGTCGGTGTCGTCCTTCTTCTCGTCGTCGCCTTCGCCCTCGATCACGGGGATGAGGGAGAGCTTGCCGCGGGAGTCGATCTCGGCGATCTCGACCTGGACCTTGGAGCCCACGGCGAGCACGTCCTCGACGTTCTCCACGCGCTTGCCGCCGGCGAGCTTGCGGATCTGCGAGATGTGCAGCAGACCGTCCTTGCCTGGGAGCAGCGAGACGAACGCACCGAAGGTGGTCGTCTTCACGACCGTGCCCAGGTAGCGCTCGCCGACCTCCGGCATGGTCGGGTTGGCGATCGAGTTGATCGTGGCGCGGGCGGCCTCGGCCTGCGAGCCGACCTGGGCACCGATGTAGATGGTGCCGTCGTCCTCGATCGTGATCTCGGCGCCGGTGTCCTCCTGGATCTGGTTGATCATCTTGCCCTTCGGGCCGATGACCTCGCCGATCTTGTCCACGGGGATCTTGACGGTGATGATCCGCGGGGCGTTGGGGGACATCTCGTCCGGCGTGTCGATCGCTTCCATCATCACGTCGAGGATGTGGAGGCGGGCGTCACGGGCCTGCTTGAGAGCGGCGGCCAGGACGGAGGCCGGGATGCCGTCCAGCTTGGTGTCCAGCTGGAGGGCGGTCACGAACTCCTTGGTGCCGGCGACCTTGAAGTCCATGTCGCCGAAGGCGTCCTCCGCACCGAGGATGTCGGTGAGGGCGACGTAGTGCGTCTCGCCGTTGATCTCCTGGGAGATCAGGCCCATGGCGATACCGGCGACGGGGGCCTTGAGGGGCACACCGGCGTTCAGCAGCGACATGGTGGAGGCGCAGACCGAGCCCATGGACGTCGAGCCGTTGGAGCCGAGGGCCTCGGACACCTGACGGATCGCGTAGGGGAACTCCTCGCGCGTCGGCAGGACCGGCACGATGGCGCGCTCGGCGAGCGCTCCGTGGCCGATCTCGCGGCGCTTCGGGGAGCCGACGCGGCCGGTCTCGCCGACGGAGTACGGCGGGAAGTTGTAGTTGTGCATGTAGCGCTTGCGGGTCACCGGGGAAAGGGTGTCCAGCTGCTGCTCCATACGGAGCATGTTCAGGGTGGTGACGCCCAGGATCTGGGTCTCGCCACGCTCGAACAGCGCCGAACCGTGCACGCGCGGGATGGCCTCGACCTCGGCGGCGAGCGTACGGATGTCCGTCAGCCCACGGCCGTCGATGCGCGTCTTCTCCTTGATGACGCGCTCACGGACCAGGGACTTGGTCAGCGAGCGGTACGCGGCGGAGATCTCCTTCTCGCGACCCTCGAACTCCGGCAGGAGCTTCTCGGCGGCCAGCGCCTTGACGCGGTCCAGCTCGGCCTCGCGCTCCTGCTTGCCCGCGATGGTCAGCGCGGAGGTGAGCTCCGGGCGGACGGCGGCGGACAGCGCCTCCAGGACGTCGTCCTGGTGGTCGAGGAAGACCGGGAACTCGCCGGTCGGCTTGGCGGCCTTCGCGGCGAGGTCGGCCTGGGCCTTGCAGAGCACCTTGATGAAGGGCTTCGCGGCGTCCAGACCGGAGGCGACGACCTCCTCGGTCGGCGCCTCGGCGCCGCCCGCGACCAGCTGGATGGTCTTCTCGGTGGCCTCGGCCTCGACCATCATGATCGCGACGTCGCCGTCCTCCAGGACGCGACCGGCGACGACCATGTCGAAGACGGCGTCCTCGAGCTCGGTGTGCGTCGGGAACGCGACCCACTGGCCGTTGATCAGCGCGACGCGGACGCCGCCGATCGGGCCGGAGAAGGGCAGACCGGCCAGCTGCGTGGACGCGGAGGCGGCGTTGATCGCCACGACGTCGTACAGGTGGTCGGGGTTGAGCGCCATGATGGTGGCGACGACCTGGATCTCGTTGCGCAGGCCCTTCTTGAAGGACGGGCGCAGCGGGCGGTCGATCAGGCGGCAGGTGAGGATGGCGTCCTCGGAGGGACGGCCCTCACGGCGGAAGAAGCTGCCGGGGATCTTGCCGGCGGCGTACATCCGCTCCTCGACGTCCACCGTGAGGGGGAAGAAGTCGAGCTGGTCCTTGGGGTTCTTGGAGGCGGTGGTGGCCGACAGCACCATGGTGTCGTCGTCCAGGTACGCCACGGCGGAGCCGGCGGCCTGCTTGGCCAGGCGGCCCGTCTCGAAACGGATGGTGCGGGTGCCGAAGGAGCCGTTGTCGATGACGGCCTCGGCGTAGTGGGTCTCGTTCTCCACTAGTACTTTCTCCTCGTCTTCGTCCCTCGGCTGCCCGTGTGGCAGGGGGACGGTTGCGGAGAAGCGCTCCGTCTGGTGCGGGCCGGTCTTCGATCGAAGCCCTCGGGGCTCACTTCCCCCGGGGGCCACTACCGAGGACCGGCGGCGGCGAGGTGCGCTTCTCCTCGTTCGTTGTCGTATGACGCCATACCCTCAGCGAGTACACGTCATCACTCTGCGTCGTACGTCTTGCGTTGTGCTACCACACTACAAAGCGTCAGTGACACTCCGCACGTTTCCCTACGTACAGCAAAGGGAGCGGTCCCCCTAGTCACGGGAACCGCTCCCCTCACGGCGTCTTACTTGGCGCCCGCCGCACCGCGGCGGATGCCGAGGCGGTCGACCAGCGCACGGAAGCGCTGGATGTCCTTCTTCGCCAGGTACTGCAGCAGGCGGCGGCGCTGACCGACCAGGATCAGCAGACCACGGCGGGAGTGGTGGTCGTGCTTGTGGGTCTTGAGGTGCTCGGTCAGGTCCGAGATACGGCGCGAGAGCATCGCGACCTGGACCTCGGGGGAGCCGGTGTCGCCCTCCTTGGTACCGAACTCGCTGATGAGCTGCTTCTTCGTAGCGGCGTCGAGCGACACGCGTACTCCTCGTAGTCTGTGAAGGCCACCGAGTGCCCCTGGTCTAAATCTCAGGGAAGCTTCCGATACTCGGGAGGCGGGGATCCGCTGGGCGCGGCCTCCAGGGCCTGGGCTCCGGGGGCGCGTACACAAACGGCCACAGCACAGAGTACCAGCCTGGGAGGACGCCCCTGACCGGGGTCGTCTCGGGTATCAGCCACCCGGTATCAGCCACCGGTCTCGAACCCGTCGGCAAGCCAGAGGCCCTCCCCCTCGTCGTCCTTGCTCACCGGCCCGGCGAGGCTCGTCGCGGCGAAGAAGATGCGGCCATGCTCGTATCGGACGTCCAGATACTCGAAGGGCAGCATGCCGACGGTGCCGAAGAGCAGGAGCAGGGTCTCCTTCCCCGAGCTGGGGTCGATGCTCACGGCGGCGCTGGGTGTGTGTGCGGAGGAGGACTCCCGAGCGGCGATCAGCAGGTCGCCGCTCATACGGACGGGGTACATCGGGCGGCCGATCTTGGCGTCGAACTTCCTGAGGCTCTTCCCGGTGGCCAGGTCGAAGGCGACGATCTCGTTGGCCACCTGTCCGTGGGCGCTCACGGTGCCGGTGTCGCGTGCCTGAGTGGCGACGTACAGCTGCCGCTCGTCGACCACCACCGCCTCACAGGTCTCGATCGGGCCCGTGACGTCGATGCCGTCGCCGCACTTGGTGACGTAGGTCTGGACGGGCACCGAGATGGTGGCGCGAAACTCGCCCTGGTCACTGAGGGAGATCAGGTCGGTGATCACGAGGTCGCCCGCCGCGACAGCGATGACGACGGGGGACGAGGAGACCAGACGAACGTCCTGGACGCCTGGAGTCACCGTGTAGGTCCACAAGGGCTTTCCGGTCTCAGGGTCCGTCCCCTCCACCCGAAACCGTCTGTTGTCCGCATTGCCGCACTTGACGACCCGCACGAGGGCCTCGCCCCCGGAGTAGCCGCTGTCCCGGCAGGCCGGTCCGGGCGTGTGCGACCAGAGCAGCTTCCCGCCGGCCATGGCGTATGCCGCCGAGCCGTCCTCCCAGGCCGCGATGACCTTTCCGCGTGTGATCGTGAGCCTGGCGGGCACGAGTGGCTTCTCGGGCAGCTGGACGTGCCACAGCCGCTTGCCCGTGGCGATGTCGAACATGGCGATCCGGTCGCACGGGCCGCTCATGGTCCCACCGCTCGGATCGGTCCTGGTGGGCTCGCTCGAGAAGGCCACGGTTGTCCGGCCGTCGACGGTGACGTGCGGGGTGGCGGCGCAGACGCTGCCGGGGAAGGCCAGTTTCCACGCCTGGCGGTCGGTCGAGATCCTGTACCCCGTGATGCTGTTGCCCAGGGTCTTCGCAAACGTCTTGGCGGTCGCCCACGTGCCCGTCGCCTCGATGTTCTGGCCGGCCTTGACGCCCTCGGCTCGGCGCGCGACCGCGTTCACCGCTTCCGGGGTCGCAGGCCGCCGCTCGATCGTCTCCCGGATGTCGTCCGGGGCCTGGCTTGCCGCGGCCGGGCTCTGGCCGGAGGGGGTGGCGGTGCTGTCGAACGACAGTGCCCACATCCCCGCGAGCAGCACCGCGAGTGCGGTCGTCGTGGCACCGAGGACGAGCATCCTGCGGCGCTTCCTGCGTTTCTCGGCCGCCAGGGTGGACTCGGTGAAGACGGACGGCGGTGGGCCGAAACTCACGGACGGGACCTTTCCGACGAGGGCACGGAAGTGTGAGGGAGCTGTCGCCCTTCGTGACGGTCACTCATGGGCAAACGCCTGACCAGGGGGAACGGTGGCAAGTAGGGTGATTGGACAGCTCGTTGCAGAGGGAAGGATCAGACATCGCCATGGCCGACACCAAGGACGAGGAACTCAAGGCACGCAAGGAGCGGGAGAGGGACGAGCTGTACGCCCTCGACATCTCCGGCGTCGAGTGGCACAGCGCGCCGGGCACCGAGGAGCACGAGGAGCGCGTCGAGATCGCCTACCTCCCCGAAGGCGCCGTGGCCATGCGGTCGTCGCTCGACCCCGACACCGTGCTGCGGTACACGGAGGCGGAGTGGCGGGCGTTCGTGCTGGGGGCGCGGGACGGGGAGTTCGATCTGGAGCCGGGGCCGCGCGACGGGGGCCTCGCGGCGGAGTGACGTTGCGTGGGGGCGGGGAACCGGCACCCGGCCGGCTCCCCGCCCTCGTCTCCGCCCCTACTGCTTCTGCAGCTGTGCGGTCGATGACGCCTTCTGCGCCGCACTCCCGATGCCCAGGGCCAGCCAGGTCCACGTCTTCCTCTCAGGGCCGACCGCCTCCTTGGCGCCGAAGAACAGCCGTCCGTGGTCGACGAGGATGTTGTTCGAGTCCGTGACCGTGAGCGTCACAGCCTCCAGCGGCAGGCTGAAGTAGAAGTACGGAGTCTCCTTGCCGCTCTTCGGATTGAGACTGACGAGCGCCATCGGTGAGATGCCGTCGCTGCTCTCGCGCAGCGCGAGGAGTTGGCCGCCGCTCGTCTGCACCGGACGCAGCAGTTGCCCCGGCCCCGAGTCGAACTTCTTGGCGGTTCGCCCGGTCGCCAGGTCGAACCCGACGATCCAGTTGTAGGGGTTCTGAGCGTCGCTCTGGTCCTTGCTTCGTAGGAAGACCTGACCGCCGCCGACCGGGATCGTCGGGCAGTCGTCGATGACTCGGAAGTCGAGTTCCTCGTTGCACTCTCCGACGTACTGCCCGCTCTCGAGCCTGATCGTGGCCCGGTTCTTGCCCTGATCATCCAGGGAGAGCAGCTCGGTGAAGCCCGTGTCGCCGGCCGCGATCGCGAGGACGACCGGGTCGGTGGACGGCACCATGACCTCCCGGACTCCCGCCGCGACCGAGTACGTCCACAGGGTCCGGCCAGTGCGCGGCGCCACCTTGCGCACCTTGTAGGTGGTCGACTCCCACGAGGTGGCGGACTTGTTCTTGTCGAAGCAGGAGACCAGCACGAGCAGGCCGCGGCCGCCGGCGGCGCCGAAGTCGTCACAGTTGCCCGTGGCCTCGGTACGCCACAGCCGACGGCCGCGGTCCATGTCGTACGCATCGGAGCCACCACCCCATGTCACCGCGACCGTGGCGTGCGTCAGCGTCACGCTCGGCGTGTCCCAGCGGCCGGGTGTGAACGCCTGCTCCCAGAGCTTCCGGCCGTCGTCGAGGTCGACAAAAGCGACACGGTCGCACAGGGTGTTCTTGTCACCGCTCGACCGGAAGAGGACGGCCGTACGGTTCTCGACAGTCGTGTGCAGTGTGTAGCCGCAGACCGGGCCGGAGAAGCGGAGTTTCCACACCTCGTCGCCGACACTGACGTTCGTACCGATCCTGAACCCGACGAGGGTTTGGTTGATGCCCTTGGCGAGGATCTTGTCCGTGGCCCACATGCCTGGCATCGCATGGCGCTCAGCGGGAGTCATCTCGTCTTCGGAGAAGCGGAACGCCATAGCGCCGGTGGTGCTCCTGGGCTGTTTCTCGACGGCTTCCCTGACGTCCAGACGGTTCTGCGCCGCGGCGGCCGGCGGCTTGTCCGACTTCGGGGGATCCGGATCCCCCAGCAGCCAGCCGACCGCGGCCAACACGACCACCAGGACGGCGGCGACCACGCCGAGCAGCGTCCTACGACGTCTTCTGACCCGGCGATCCGCCGTCACGGTGGACTGGGTGTACACGGAGGGAGGTGGACCGAAGCTCACGCTGACAATCCCTCCGTCAGCTCGTCATCGACCGGGCGGTGGTGTACACGTCGAAGACGGCGAGGGCCAGCGGCACCAGGGTCAGCAGCACGAAGCCCTCGGCGATCTCCAGGAAGCGGCCCCAGAACGGGGTGAGACCGCCGCGCGCGACGATCAGGCCGATCGCCGTGACAAGCGCGGCCATCGCAGCGATCGCCGCGACCAACCAGATGGTCCGGATGTCGAGGTCGGTGCGGTCGCCCCTGAGGGCCTCGTAGACGATCGACTGCGGCGGGTTGAGCGCCAGGCCGAGGCCGAGCAGTACGAGGGAGGCGAGGCCGGCGCCCAGGACAGGCGCGACCTGGCCGGTGTACCGGAAGAGGTGGGCGCGCATCAGCAGGGCGACTCCGGTCGCGAGGGCGAGGAGTTGGGCCCAGACGTTCGAGGAGAAGCCGAGGACGATCGAGGCACCGACGGCGATCAGCGCACAGCCGCCCACCAGGCCGACCAGGAGTTCGTGTCCGCGCCGCGCCTTGGCAGTGACCCGCTCGGCGTCGACCGGCTCCTGCGGGGTGAGGTCGGTGTCGTACGCGCTGCGCGGGGCGGTGTCCGGGGTGTCGAAGCCGATCGGCAGCCGGGCGAAGCGCATCGACAGGCCCGGCAGGAAGGCCAGGCCGCCGACGGCGATCGGGGCGCACAGGGCGGCGATCTCGGAGGGCGTCCAGTCGGCGAGCGTTCCCGCGAACACGGCGAGCAGGCCGATGGCGGAGGCGAAGACGAAGGCGACGAACGGGCCGTCCCCGCTCGGCGAGAACAGGGTGAGCAGGAACGAGGCCAGCAGCACCGCCGCACAGGCGAGGAGGAACTGGAGCTTGCCGATGCCCTCGCCGTCAGCGAGCGGGAGGAGCCCCGAGCCCGCCACGCCGACGTTGGGCAGGGCACCGAGTCCCAGGGCGATGGCCGAGGCCCGGTCGTCGTAGACCCGGGCGCGCACGCACGCGAGGACGACCAGGAGGACACCCGTGACCCCGGCGAGGATGCCGGGGAGGCTGTTCATGTCGTGGAGCGGATCGCCGGTCCAGGCCACGAAGGCGAGCAGGACCGGCAGTACGCCTCCGCCGACGAGGCCCGAGGCGCGCGTCAAGTCGCCGCTCCACAGGGTGCGTTCGCTCGTCACGGCGGAGGCGACCGCTTCGGAGACGTCGTCGAAGACGGCGGGGGGCAGCGACTCGGAGAAGGGGCGCAGCGTGAGGAGTTCGCCGTCGAGGATGCGCTGGGCGGCGAAGGACCGGGAGCTGTCGAGGACGGTGCCGTCCCGGCGTACCAGGTGGTAGCCGACGGGTGCGCCCTCGGCGGGGCTCTGCTGGGAGAGCCTGAGGATCTCCGGATAGATGTCGGCGACCGGGATGTCGTCGGGCAGCGCCACGTCGATCCGGCTGTCGGGCGCGACGATGGTGACCCGGCAGAAACCGAGCCCGGTGCCCGCGCCGGAAGTCCCCGTTCCGGGCCCTCCCCCGGTGGCTGCCGCGGAGGCCGTCATGCTCACCTGCTGATCCCCCTCAGTGATGGTTCCGCGTCCATGGCGTGAATGTCCTGCGCCGCTTTCCGCGCTCGTCGTGGCCGACGATGCGGCACGGCGGCGACAAGGACTTCACAGGGCCGGCGCCCGGATTCCGTACCGTGTCGGATGACACGGAATGCCCCGATCCGCCAGCCCAACTCGCGTGTGCTCACGCGAACATCCGGCACCCTACCGTCCCCTCGTCTCGTATGAAGTCAGTAGGATCGCGCGGCGGCTTGCGTCCGCCTGACACGGGGCGGCGGACGGACTCTCGGGCCGGCCAAGGGAATGGATGACAGTGAGCCACATCGTCGTGAAGCGCCCGCCTCGGGCGCTGCCGTCCGAAGTGTCCACGCAGGAGATCGTCCTGCAACCTCCGCCCGAACTGCCGCGGGGACACCAGGAAAGCGTGCTGATGCAACTCCTGCCGACACTCGGCATGGGTGGCTCGGTGGTCTTCTTCTTCACGAACGGGCAACCGTTCATGAAGATCATGGGCATGATCATGATCGCGTCGACGATCGCCATGGCCATCGCCATGGTGATCCGCTTCCGCCGCGGTTCCCAAGGGCAGTTGGCGGACATGCGCCGCGACTACCTGAGTTACCTGGCGCAGACCCGGCGTACGGCCGTCAGTACGGCGAAGGCACAGCGCGACGCGCAGTACTTCCTCCACCCGTCCCCCGAGCAGCTGTGGGCCCTGGTCGCCGAAGGCAGCCGGGTGTGGGAACGCCGCCCCGGCGACGAGGACTTCGCCCAGGTCCGTATCGGCCTCGGCTCGCAGGGCCTCGCCAGCGCCCTGGTCGCCCCCGAGAGCGCCCCCGTCGAGCAGCTGGAGCCGCTGACCGCCGGTGCGATGCAGCGCTTCCTCGCCGTCCACAGCACCCTCGACGACCTGCCGATGGCGGTCTCGCTGCGGGCCTTCTACCACGTCACGATCAGCGGCGAACCGCAGTCCGTGCGGTCCTCCGCCCGGGCCATGGCCGGTTCGCTGGCTGCGCTGCACTCCCCCGAGGACCTGCTCATCGTGGTCGCGGCCGGCCGCGAGGCCCTGCCCCACTGGGAGTGGACCAAGTGGCTGCCGCACGTCCAGGCGCCCGGTGCCGTGGACGGCGCGGGCAGTCGCAGGCTGATCGACAGCGATTCCCGCGAACTGGAGAACCTGCTCGCCACCCGGCTGACCGGCCGTCCGCGCTTCCACCCGAACGCGGCGCCCCTGCCGGAGGAGCCGCATATCGTCGTCGTACTCGACGGCCTGTCCCTGCCGCCGGACTCCGTCCTGGCCAACCCCGAGGGCCTGCAGGGCGTCACGGTCCTCGAGGTCGTCCCCGGTGAGCTGACCGGGGCGGGCGGCGATCTCTCCATCGTCGTACGACCCGAAGCGCTGCACCTGGAGTCGGGGCACGGCGTCGTCTACGAGGGGACTCCCGACGTCCTGTCCTACGAGTCCGCCGAAGCCCTCGCCCGGCAACTCGCCCCCCTGCGGATGGCAGCCGGCGGGGACGACGACGAACCCCTGCTCGCCAACCTGGAGTTCACCGACCTGCTGAACCTCGGCGACGCGGCGTCCGTCGACACCAAGCGCACCTGGCGGCCGCGTTCGCTGGCCGAGCGGCTGCGCGTGCCGATCGGACTCGGCGAGGACGGCCGGCCCGTGATGCTGGACCTCAAGGAGGCCGCACAGGAGGGCATGGGCCCGCACGGCCTGTGCGTGGGCGCCACCGGTTCCGGCAAGTCGGAGCTGCTGCGCACCCTGGTGCTGGGCCTGGCGGTGACGCACTCCTCCGAGACCCTGAACTTCGTCCTCGCGGACTTCAAGGGCGGCGCGACCTTCGCGGGCATGGCACAGATGCCGCACGTTGCGGCCGTCATCACCAACCTCGCGGACGACCTGACCCTGGTCGACCGCATGGGCGACTCCATCCGCGGCGAGCTCAACCGCCGCCAGGAGATGCTGCGCGACGCGGGCAACTACGCCAACATCCACGACTACGAGAAGGCGCGGGCGGCGGGCGCGCCGCTGCAGCCGATTCCGTCCTTGGTGCTGGTGATCGACGAGTTCAGTGAACTCCTGACCGCCAAACCGGACTTCATCGAGATGTTCGTGCAGATCGGCCGTATCGGCCGGTCGCTGGGCGTGCACCTGCTGCTGGCGTCACAGCGCCTGGAGGAGGGGCGCCTGCGCGGTCTGGAGACCTACCTGTCGTACCGGATCGGTCTGCGGACGTTCTCCGCCGCGGAGTCCCGGGCCGCGATCGGCGTACCGGACGCCTACGAACTGCCGAACGTCCCCGGCTCCGGCCTCCTGAAGCACGGCACGGGTGAGATGGTGCGCTTCAAGGCGGCGTACGTCTCCGGTGTGTACCGCTCGGGCACGCAACGGTCGGCGCTGGGCGGTGGGCCGCTGCCGATGGACCGGCGGCCCGTGCTGTTCACGGCGGCCGAGGTACCGGTGCAGTACGTGGCCGTGCCGCAGCAGCGCACTTCGGCTTCGGACGCTCCGGAGGTCGACGACGCGCTCGCCGACACCGTGCTCGACGTGGTCGTGCGCCGACTTGAGGCGCAGGGACCGGCAGCCCACCAGGTGTGGCTGCCGCCGCTGGACAGCCCGCCGTCCATGGACTCTCTCCTGCCCGGACTCACGGCGGTACCGGGCCGCGGGCTCACGCAGCCGGGCTACGAGGGCGCCGGCCGTCTGGTGGTACCCCTCGGCCTGGTGGACAAGCCGTACGAGCAGCGCCGCGACCCGCTCTGGGCCGACTTCTCCGGCGCGGCCGGCCACATGCAGATCATCGGCGGTCCACAGTCCGGCAAGTCGACGCTGCTGCGCACCCTGATCTCGTCGTTCGCGCTCACGCACACGCCGTACGAAGTCCAGTTCTACGGCCTCGACTTCGGCGGCGGCGGCATGGCTGCGGTCGCCGGACTGCCGCACGTGGGGGGCGTGGCCTCGCGCCTGGACCCGGAGAAGGTGCGGCGCACGGTTGCCGAGGTGTACGGCGTGCTGACCCGCCGCGAGGAGTACTTCCGCTCCGCGGGCATCGCGTCCATCGCGGACTTCCGGGCACGACGGGCCCGGGGCGAGATCTCGGTCACGGATCAGCCGTGGGGCGACGTCTTCCTGGTCATCGACGGCTGGGGCAACTTCCGTGCCGACTACGAGGCGATGGACCAGCTGATCCTCGACATCGCGGCGCGTGGCCTCGGTTACGGCATCCACCTCATCCTGACGGCCTCCCGTTCGATGGAGGTCAGGGCCGCCCTCAAGGACCAGCTGATGAACCGCCTGGAGCTGCGGCTCGGCGACACGATGGACTCCGAGATGGACCGCAAGGTGGCCGCGAACGTCCCGGCGGGGGTGCCCGGCCGCGGACAGGCGCCAGGGAAGCTGCACTTCATGGCGGCGGTGCCACGCATCGACGGGCTGATGTCCGACACGGACCTGGCAGACGCCACGGCGGCCCTGGCGACCGAGGCCACCCGGCACTGGCAGGCACCCGGCGCGCCCCAAGTCCGGTTGCTGCCGCGCGAGTTCTCGGCCGCACAGCTGCCTTCGGGGGATCGCTTTCCGCGCCGAGGTGTCGCCTTCGCCCTCGACGAGGACAACCTCGAACCGGTCTTCGTCGACTTCGAGCAGGACCCGTTCTTCCTCATCTTCGGCGAGAGCGAGTCGGGCAAGTCGAACCTGCTGCGGCTGCTGATCAAGCAGATCACGGAGCGGTACGCGGGCCACGAAGCCAAGCTGTTCGTCATCGACAACCGGCGCTCGCTGCTGGACGTGACGCCGGCGTCCCACCTCGCCGAGTACATCCCCATGTCCAACTCCATGGACCACCACATGGCCGCCCTCGCCGACCTGATGCAGCGCCGCTCCCCCACGGCCGACGTGACGGCGCAGCAGCTGCGGGACCGGAGCTGGTGGCAGGGGCCGACGGTGTACGTCGTCGTCGATGACTACGACCTCGTGTCGACGTCGAGCGGGAATCCGCTGGCGGGGTTGACGGAGCTGTTGCCGTTCGCCCGGGACGTGGGGGTGCGGTTCATCATCGCGCGGTCGACTGCGGGTGCCGGGCGGGCGGCCTACGAGGCCTTCATGCAGCGCATCAAGGAACTGGGCGCGCAGGGGGTCGTCCTGGCCGGTGACCCGGGGGAGGGCGACATTCTCGGCGGGGTTCGGCCGCGGCCGATGCCTGCGGGGCGGGGGATCTTTGTCTCTCGGCGGCGGGGGAAGCCGTTGGTGCAGGTGGGGTTGGTGGAGGAGGGGGGGTACTGAGGTGGCGGGCTTGGCGTTGGTGAGGTCGGTGTCGTACGTGGCATCCGGAGGAATTCACTGATGGTGGGTGTGGGGATCTTTATGATCCTGCTGGCTCTGGCGCTCGCGGGGCTCGGTGCGGCCGATCAGCGTGCACTGTGGTGGCGATTCCAGGCACGCCGGTTCCGGGATCCGGAGGCGAACGAGCCTTCGGACTCGGAGTATCGGTCGAAGCGGATCGTGGCGTTCGTCTGTGCGGCGGTCATGGTGGGGATGGCTGTGTGGACGTTTTCGTTGGCTGCTCAGATGTGAGAGGGCGGGTGGTGGGCTGGAGGTCTCCTATCCGCCACCGTCAATCTGGTGGGACCTCTGAAGTCGCTTGAAACGAGTTCACAGGTCTGGCCAGTTAGTACTTTGACGGAACAGTTCCGCCCGAGGGGGCGGGCTTCACGGGGACACGGGGAGAGGTTTGCGCATGGCATGGGACGAGTGGGAGCAGCTAAAGTCGCAGGCGGCTGAGCGTCAGTCGACGCAGATGCAGCTGAACCAGCTGGATCCCGGTGACGGCGGGGGTTACACCTCAGCTCCCAGCCAGTACGGCGATCTCAAGGTCAATCAGGGCGACCTGTCGAACATCGGCAAGAAGGCGTTCGACTTGTACAACGACCTGTGGGACAAGGGACGCAGAGCTGTACCCAGCAGCGAAACAGCCGCGGGGACGCTGTCCAAGGACGGCTTCGCGCTGGGTGGCGGGCTCCAACACGTGGCGACTCGATGGGACGAACAGCTGTCGTCCCTCAGGGATGCGTGCGCGCATATTTCCAACCACATGACGACCACCAAGAAGCTTCACTCGGACGACGACCATTACATCCGTCGCCAGATGAGCAGCATTGACATGTTGGACGCGGGATTTGACGAAAGGGTCGGTGAACCGGGCGCGAAGAATTCGGTCTACGGCGACTCCGGCGAGAAGAAGGGCAAGAGCTGATGGACCTCGACGCTCTTCGTTTCGCCAGCTTCAGCCAGCTCGACACCGCCATCGAGGACTGGTCGACGATGGTCGGCGACCTCGAAACGCTCAAGGACACCGCCGAGAAGGGTCTCCGGGGAGCCGCCAACAAGGCCAACTGGGCGGGCTACAACGCCACCGTGTCCAAAGAGTTCATCGGCAAGACAGCCGGCGAATTCGCCGATGCCCACACGCAGGCGACGTCGATCCGGAACATCCTCCGTGACACACGGGACGAGCTCAAGCGTTACCAGGGCAAGCTCAACGACGCGATCGACCGGGGCCTGAAGAAGAACCTCACGGTGGTCTCCACCGGTGACGGCGCATTCACCGTCACCATGAACATCCACCCCGATCGCGCCGCGAAGGGCACCACGGTTCCCGAGCACCAGGAGAGCGACGTCACGGCCCTGCGCGACGAGATCCAGAAGATCCTCAACGAGGCTACAGAAAGCGACAGTTCAGCCAGTGAGGTACTGACCAAGCTCGTCGACCAGAGCCAGCTTGGCTTCTCCGAAGCCAACTACGGCAATCGGGACGAGGCAGCCAACGCGATCAAGGCAGCCGACGAGTTGGCCAAACTCGCCAAGAAGAATCCCGAGGATCTCACGCCGGCCGAGTTCGACCGGATCAACGACGGCCTCAAGGAGTACGGGAACGACGAGTTGTTCGCGGAACAGTTCGCCCACAGACTCGGACCGCAAGGGACTCTCGACTTCTGGACCGGTATCAACGACCATCACAGCGCCTGGGAACTGGGACAGAAGCGGGTCGATAAGTATGACGACTTGCAGAAGAACCTCAGCCTCACTCTCGCTACGGCGTCGCAGAGCGACAGCGCCAACATGGCCGACTGGAAGTACCAGATGACCGATCTGGCCGACAAACCCGTCGGCCGCAACGGCGGTTTCCCCCTCGGTGCTCAGGTCATGACGAACCTGATGCGGTTCGGCGACTACGACGACCGATTCCTCTACGACTACGGCGAAAAGCTGATCGAGACGGAGAAGAAGTTCACGGACAACGGCCGCCACGGCGCCTGGGCCCGCACAGGCGGCGACCCGCTCCTCAACCGCACGGGCACCGACTCGGGCTGGGACCCGATGACCGGCTACCTCAAGGCCCTGTCGAACAGCCCGGACGCGGCAACGGACTTCTTCAACGGCACCTTCGTCACCAAGGACGAAGATCACGATTTCACGCACGACACAGACGGTGATGGGAAGGAGGGAAGGAGAACTCTCAGCAACTTCGACTACCTCTTCGAAGAGCGGGACTGGCCGCAGGATAGGGACGACAAGGGCGAGGACAGTATCGCTGGGCGGAACAATCTGGCTCTAGCGTTGGAGGCGGCTACCACCGGGCATCCGGCAGGAGAGATGCCTACAGCGGATACGCCTCCGCACAACGCCGAACAGGCCAAGCTCACACAGAGCCTCGTATCATCGATCTCGGAAGATCCGACACGCCTCACTAAGTACGGTTACATGTCAGACAGCGTGGGCCAGATCGCTGCCGAATACATGCCGGATATCCATCGTGGACTCCATGCCGGAAATAAGGGCGAGGGACAACTGTTCCCCATCGCAGGCACAGCAGCAGAGTTGAGCGAAAGGGACACCACACGCCTCCTCTACACCCTCGGCCGCAATCCCGACAGTTACGCGGCTGTGAATCTGGGGCAGACCAGCTACACGACGCAGTTGATGCAGTATCACTTCGAACATCCCGAGGTGTATGCCAACGACCCTGCATTTGATCAGGAAGAGCGTCTCAAGCAAGGAATCGACGACATCGCCCGAACTGCGGGGCAGATCGAGGGCATGGTCGGCGCGGGTCGCGCCTACGAGAGCGAGCTCGAAGGTGGCATCAAGGATGCCGACTACAACGCCAAGATCGAGAGTATCGGCACCTGGGGTGGCACTGCTGTCGGCATTGGGGTCGGTATGGCCACGGCACCAGCCACAGGGCCCGGGGGCGCCATCATCGGAGACTTGGCCGGCGCAGCCGCCGACGAAATCATCAGCGGCATCACCGAGGGCTCCATGAAAGACAGTTCCGGAGAGGTCATTTACCGCAACGGCGAAAAGATCGAGGACACTAGATCCTCGACCTATGCGGCAGTTGAAGCGGCAGCCCAAAAGGCAGGAAAGAATTCCGGCCACAGCTATCCACTCATCGAGGCTTCTGTAGGTACTTCCGCGGAAGGCGGATTCGACAGTGCTCGCACGAAGATTCACGACTACTTCGACGGTGAAGGAATTCCTCGCCAACTCGACACGGAAGATTGACAGTTGAAACTCACCCGTTCCCAGATTCTGCTCTCCGTTGGAGTCGTAGCCACACTGGCACTCCTCGCAGGAACTGCATACATTTTCAAACTCCCACCATTCACAGAGAAAGGCGAGATCAAGGCAGGAGAGGTTTGCTCTTCGTTGGGGTCCTCGTCCATCAGTGTCGACTCCTTGAGAAAGGTGCTGCCCGAAGAATCCTCGTACTCCTTCGATGACAATGTGAATCCACGTGTTGATGTCACGGACACGAACTACGAATCCTCGTGTTTCGTCTCTGGAGAGGACAAACAGCTACTGGTCGCAGAAGCACGTCTGATGGAGGATGAATCGCCAACAAGCTGGACACAGTGGGTCAAAGGAACAACTGCGAGCGACGTATCTACTCAATCACTCACACCCTTCACGGCAGGCGCCACAGCGGTCGCTTCCGATAGGTTCGCAGCCATCTTTGTGCCGTGCACTTCAGCCGGTAAAGCTCCAGGCGGACAATACAATCTCAGCGTTTCTGCCGAATTGAAGCAGGCGGGAGACTCCAGTGATTCCGCAGCGCGCGATGAGCTGATCAAGCTCGTAAAGAATGCCTCTTCGTACGCCCACGTCAAGGCGAAGTGCGATATGCCACCCAAGCTTGACGGGTAACGCCATGCTTCTGCGACTGCGTTTTCTCGACGCATTAAATCATGACGATGAAGAGAACCGATGCAACATTCGCGATTCGAAGAACCCGAAGCCTCCTCGGAAACTCGTAATACGTCATGTCAGCCCATCTCGAGATCGAAGTCTGGCACCAGGCGAAAGGAACTCTTCGCGTCACGCCCGCCAGCTCAACCAATCCGCACGAATCGTCCGAGCTTGGGCTTCTGTCGCCATGGTACTGGCCGGAGCGCTGGCTGTTTCTGCATGCTCAGGCGGAGGCGGAGAAGAAGCGAAGAAGTACACGACCCCCAACGCCCTCTGCGGAATTTCACTGGACCCCGAGCTGCTCGATTCTTTCCTGCCAGGAGGTGACTCCATCTCCGTGAAGCCCTCGTCTCCCAACGGGGGAGCGAAACAGTGTGACGTGATCGTCGATGGCGATGTCTCAGTTCGGCAGATCCAGACATGGTGGAGTAACGGGGAGAGTGCGTCCACCGTCGCCGCCGCATACGACAAGATGGACGATGGCCAAGTAACTGACGATGATCGCTTTCTGTCCTCGGGCACTGGCTCGGTAGGGAAGACCACGGCATCGTGCAAGTCCTCGGATCATCCCGATCAGACCCTGTACGCCGTAGTCCAGGTGTTCGCTCCGGACCGATCAGACTCCGGCGCGATGAAGACACTGATCACGGCATACACCAAGGCTCTCGAGGACTCCGGTGCGTGCGGCTGACCACTGCCCATCCTTGCTTCTCTGCTCCGCGCACCGACGCTCGCGGCAGTCACGTTGACCCTGATCGCCTGTTTCTCTATATCACCGGAGGAACAGGTGATCACTTTCTCTCCCCGCTTCGGCACAACGCGCTCAAGCTCACTAGAAGCCGCTACTGAGACCTGAACGTTCCCATCCGGGTTCGATGACAAAGGTGCACCAGACCTGCTTCTCGTCGAAGCCCATGCGATGCCAACCCCAGCGCCACGCCAGGGACTCCACCATGCGCAGCCCGCGACCCCTTTCGCTGAATAGGTCGTTGTCGCGCGGCAGTTCGGGGGCTCGGTCCGGGGCGTGGTCGATCACCATCACGCGTAGGACTCGCGGGGCGAAGTGTCTCCGCGGTCCCAGAATCAGCTCGAGCCTTGCCAGTCCGTCGCCGTGCCGCGTTGCGTTCGCGCACAGCTCGCCGACCGCCAACTCCACGGAGTCCGCCAAGTCGGGAAGCTTCCAGTGCTGTTGAAGCCATACACGGGAACGGTGGCGGGCTTCGGCCACTGGGTGGTACGGATCCAGGAAGGATGCGTCCCAGCCGATGCGCCCTGGCTGGACCACCTGAGTGGGGGTGGTGTCGAAGGAGGTGGAGCCGGTAGAGACCTGGGCGTCCAAAGTGCACCTCCAAGGCGTAGTCGGACTCGTCGAGGTCCAGCGCGAGCAGTGCGTGCAGTTCGCCGACGAGGCGGGCCGTGAGCTGCGGGTCGGTCGAGGACCGGTAGTCGTCGACCGCCGCGTCATGGTCGTCGAACTCGTCCGGCATGTCCTGCGAGAACCAGCCACCCAGAAACTGGCCGAGCTCGGGGAAGCGGGCATGCCACTCCCAGTGGGTGGCGGGGGTGGCCGTGGGCGGGACCTCGCCCTCCTCGATGCTGTGCTTGATGTGGTCCGCGAGGCAGTACAGCCACTGCTGGATCTCGCCTTCGGGCAGCCCGACGTCAGGGATCGGGTAGAACTCGCCCAGGCGCAGCCGGAGTCGGCCGGGCGGATGGTCGGCGTACTCGCGCAGTTGCCGCTCGGCGACAGCCAGGGCCCACGGGCGGCTGTGCCAGGTCTGCCGCAGGTACGCGGTCAGGGCCGCGCCGGGCTTGTCCGCGGTGTCGTCCGCCGGCTGACCGGCGTAGGCACGCATCACCTGGTCCAGCTCGCCGTAGCGGCGGTCGTGTTCAAGAGGGCTCAAAGGCACGCTGATCAGCCTCTACGGGTCTCTACAGGTAGATGGGGAACGTGGCGTGGACGACGAAACCATGCGGACGGGACGCGTCCCGCTTCAGGATCACCCGGGCCGCGCGGACGTCCACCGGCTCCCGGCCGGCAAGCATCATCGCCTGCAACAGCACCCGGCCCACCGGCTCGGGCCGCGAGGGCCAGGACGCCTCGATGGTCAGACGGGGACGGGTGGACTGGGCCAGCCAGGGTGGACCACCTGTTCATTGGCGGTGACGACCTGCTGAGTGGCCCATTGGGCGGTTTCGCGGTCGGGATAGGAGGCGGAACGGAACGGGTGAGCATGGTCAGGACTCCTTTGCGCTCAGAGCGATCCCTGTGGAAGGAACGTCGTCAGGCGAGGGCTAACCCGAAATCCAGTGGGACGGATGCTGCTCACGCATGTGGACGGTAAACGTCTCGACGATGAGTAGCAGCCAGTCAGACCATGCCAGTGTCCCCGACCCCATACCCTGTTGCTTCTCGAAGAACTGTCGTAGCGATTCCATTTCGTGAAAGACGGCCAACGCTTCTGTGCACTCCGCCGTAATAGGGGGGAGGCGCCACAAGCAGATGGGGTGACAATGCTGGATGAAGAGCTGCAGCCCGTCTTCCTCGGTCATGTCACCTTCGGTAGCCATGCCGTCCTGGCCGTAGTAGTTCAGCAGGAATTCGTTCAACTGAGGAAATCGGCGGGCGAGTTCCTGACTCGTGGGAGTTGCCTGGGAAAGCTTCGCCACAAATCCTGCTTTCCAGGATTCCACATGTGAGGCGATGGCGCGTAGCAACGTTTCCGGGCGCTCCGCCGCCCATCCGGTCACGAGCTCCCGAAGGTCTGCCGGCACCACCGCGTCGCTTCCGGCACCCGGCTCCAGGGCATCCGCGATCAGGCGTACCTCAGCGGCCACCTCATAGAGGGTGCGTCCGCCTCTCTCTCCTGCCAACCACAGGGCCCGGAGGGAGGGCTCGAGAGCGGTGTCCCGCTTTTCCGGACTGTCGGATACCCGGCTCGCACGTAGTGGCGAGAGCAGCAGTCGTGCCCCTTCGAAGCGGAAGTGGTCGATCGTGTCATCGCTGAGCATGAGCTCGGCCACTCCTGGTTCCGCGGGTCAGTTCTTCGTGGGCGTGGACGTGATGAGAGTGAACGGAGGATCCAGCCCGGGGTCCGGCTTCGACCCCGGGGGCGGCCACGCCGACGAACTCGCCGGACTGGGAGAAGGAGGCGCGTTCGTTGTTGCGGTCCGAGGACGCGACCGCGAGGACACCCTTGTAGGACGCGGGGTAGGTCTCCTTGACGTTGCCGCCGAAGCCGTCGTTACCGGCCGAGGCCACGGTGAAGGAGATTGCGCGCAGGTCGGGCGAGATCGGTGGCACGCTCGCACTCGGGCGAAATGAAGCTGTTCCGGGGGCTGCGAAGGAAGCCGACGGCGACTTCGAAAACGCCGTCAACCAGAAGAAGAACTTGATCTCAGGCACCGTTGGCACGATCGTTGGCGTGGGCACATCCTTCATCGCCAGCCCCGCAGTCGGCGTCGGCATCGGCGGGCCGCAGGCACCACCACCAGCATGGTGCTTGAGCGGTTCTACAAGGATTCCGAGCCCGAGTTCACCAAGGAACTGGGTAGGAATTCGGCGAGCGCTAGGAGAACGCAAAGGATGCCAGCACAGCGATGGCTCACGACGCGCGCCCCGCGACCGCGGTCGACCGCGCGATGATGAACCGCACTCCCACATCGCGCGCGAACGGCAGCAGTTCCGTCAGGCAGTGGGGAGCCGGCGATGCTCGGCATCCTGCTGAAGTGGCGCTGCGGTGGTACGCAAGCCCCGCACGCCAGGCAGGATTCCGGCGTCCGCCAATAGCCCCCGACGTCAGGACTCCAGCTTTGCCGAGGGCCTGTCCCCGTTCTGTGCCTGGCGGACTCGTTTGGTCAGCATGGTGGCGAGGTCCTTGACGAGCTCATCGTCGATGGGGCCGGCACCGGACTCGTGGACAGTGAAAGCGGCAATGCAGGTTCCGCCTCTCACCTGTGCGTAGGCCCCGACTTGATCCCCCTTCTCATAGCCGACGCCGCCCTGCACGCCGTCACGGCGGTCCCCCAGCGAGCCCAGGTCGATGTTCTTCGGTTCAGCTATCGATCGGGAGTACCAGCTCCGGTTTGCTCCGTACGCCGCCTTGGCCGCTGCCTCGCTCGTGAAGGCAGTGACCCAGAAAACGATCTGCGCCTGATCGGAACGCTTGAAGGTGGAGGTACCCATGTAGCGGGCGCCTGTGCAAGTCGGCTTCGCACCCCCCTCGCAGGCTGCTTTGCCGAGCTGGCTCGTCATCGACGTCACATGCGGCGCATTCGTGACGTTCCAGTCCGGCATTGCTTTCCCATCGGGAGCCGTGGACTTGGTCTCCTGCGCGGTGAGTACGGAAACCCGGCCAGCAGGAGCCTCTTCGCCGCATCCCGCCAGGGTGGCCAGAATCGTTGCGGTGATTGTGACTGCGGCGGGTAGTCCGTTGGGTCTCACGATAGAGGCGCCTTTCTGAGAGGTGCATGCCCGTCACTTGCCGGTGATCCAGTGATCCGGCGCCTTCAGACCTTAGGAATGACTGTCGTGCGAGCGCAACATCGGGCGGGCGAGGTAAGTGTGAAGTAATGATGCGAGTTGACGCTCGACTGCTCAGGGCATCGTTGCCGTTGGTACGTTGAGGCTCGGGTAAGAAGATCTGCAAGCAGTCACGATCGGGACTGACGCAGCACGGGGACCGCAGGAAGGTACGGGGGCATGGCCTGGGACGAGTGGGAGCAGCTCAAGTCCGACGCGGCGCAGCGGAGCTCTACGCAGATGCAGCTCAACCAGCTGCCTGCGGACAGGGGCGGGAGCGGGGATGGCGATCTGGTGGTGAACCAGGACGACCTCGGAGCTGTCGGCCATGAGGCCTTCATCCTCTACGAGGATCTCCGCAGGGAAGCGGATATCGCCGGCGCGAGCCCGAACAAGGATGGCGCCGGGTCCACGGCGCAGGCAGCCGCCTCACTGAAGTCCCACAACTTTGCGACGGGCGCCGCCCTGGATACGACAGTCGAGATCTGGACCTCCCAGGTCAAGTCCGTGCTTCAGGCATGCGCGCACATCTCCAACCACCTCGACTTCACCAAGAAGCTGCATGCGTCGGACGACGCCAAGATCGCGGCAGTGGTGAGCCGTGACGGCGACGTCGTATCCGTGTCCGAGCTCGACAAGTACTTCAAGTAGGGGCGCAGCCATGGCCTTCACTTACCTCGACCTGTCCGAGGTCGACCTCGGCAGACTCGGCACGGCGGTCTCCGACTGGAAGAACACCGTCGACGGCCTTGAGACCCTGGCGGAGAACGCCCAGAAGGGCATGCAGGCCAAGTCGGACCGCGCTCGGTGGGCCGGGGTGAACGCCACGATCACACGGGAGTTCATCACCAAGACCAAGAAGGAGATCTCGGACCTCCACACGGAGGCGAGCAGCATCCATCAGGTCCTCGCCGACGCTCACACCGAACTCGTCTCGCTGCAGAAGCAGGTCAGGACCGCAGTCGAGACGGACGCCTCGAACCTCGGGGTCCGTGTCGAGGACATCGGCGAGGGAAGGGTCCGCTGCTTCTTCCCGCACATCCGGGGCGACACCGACGAGCGCACGCAGGAACAACTCGACGCCAAGCAGGAGTTGGAGAGCCGGATCAACCGGCTCCTCGCCCACGCCGCGGAGATCGACGAGTCGGTGGCCCTCGCCCTACGCAAGAGCCACGGAAACGACAAGAACAACGCCGGACACAGCTCGTACGAGTCCTTGAACGACGCCCAGGCCGAACGCGCCGTGGAACTGGCCCGCAAGGGCGACAAGATGACCGACGCGGAACTGCAGGAATTCAACCGGCTGATGCAGTTCAACGGCAGGGAGAAGAACGGCGAGTTCGCTACCGACTTCTACAAGGGGCTCGGCGGACCGGAGAAGACGCTCGAGTTCTACGCCGAGATGTCGATCAATGGAACCGACCCGGACGCGAGCAAGGTCCGCCTCGACGCCATGAAGGACCTCCAGAAGAACATGGGGTTGGCGCTGGCCAACGCCACGGACCCGGATACGAAGACCCACCTGCCCAGCAGCTGGGGCGACCAGCTCCGCCGCCTCGGCACACAGGAGATCGGCTGGGAGAAGGGCCAGATGAACAAGCCGTACGGCTACCAGGTCCTCGGTGGCCTACTGCGCTACGGCAACTACGACCCGCGTTTCATCAACCCGATTGCCGAGCACGTCACCCAACTGCACAAGAAGGACCCCTACTTCTTCATCGGCAATAAGCCCATGGGGTCGGAGGACATCTACGGCTTCAATCCGTCAGGCCAGCTGGGGACGGGCAACGAACCGCTCAACAGCGTCCTGGAGGCCCTCGGCCACAGCCCCGACGCGGCGGAGAAGTTCTTCACCGATCCGCCGACCACGTACAACGAGGACGGCACGGTGAACAAGGACGGGAAGGCGGGCTTCAACTCGTATCTCGACCTGTTCACCGACAAGGACTTCGAGTGGACGATCGACACCAACGACACGAACGTCCTCGCTGACGAGGAGAAGACGAAGAACGCGCTCGGCTTCGGCCAGCAGGCGCTCGGGCACGCGCTGGAGGCCGCGACGACCGGCCTGCCGTACGGCAGTGAAACCGTGTCGCCGCCGCACTCCGAGGAAGGTGCCGCCATCTTCCACAAGCTCGTCGAGCGCTACGGCGCCGACCCCGGGGACCTGGACGACTCGCCGATGCGGGCGAGTCTCGGGAATATCACCGCCGACTACATGCGGGATGTGCAGGGTGCCTTCATGGGGGACGGAAGCGTGGTGGGCACCCACGGCGCGAGCGCGCACCTCGGGAACTTCGACGTGGCCACGAATCCGGAGGGGCTTTCGCCTGGTGCCCTGAAGAACTTCCTGAGTGCCGTAGGAAAGGATCCCGATGCCTACGGAGCCATCGTGACTTCCCAGGAGGCGGTGACCACAGAACTCGTCAACGAAGGTTTCCATGACGCCGGCAAATACAAGGAGCTGGCTCCTGAGATCGCCAACCGGGTTGCCCCCGGCGGCGAGATCGCCGGCATCATGGCGGAATCCCGCACGCAGGCGGTCGTTGACGAGAAACTCGCCTCGGATGCGGAATTCAACGAAGGTGTCGCCACAGCCGACAAATGGGCTGGACGCGCCATTGGGATGGGCATCGGCAAGATTCCGGTGGCCGGTGAGGCAGTCGGCTGGGTGGTGGAGGACATTCAGGCGTCGGTCGTGGAGAACTTCACGAGGGATTCCAGCGAGGAGGCCCTGAAAGACCGAGGGAAATTCCTGGAGGAACAGAGGGCCAACTCGGCGGACGCGATCTACGACGCCACATACACGGCCGCCAAGGAAGCGGGCTACGACAACACGAATGCGGCGAGCCAGGCCGAAGCCGCCAAGCGGGAAGTCCAGGACTCCTATGGCCAGGGACGCCAGAGAGCAGGGAAGTAGTAGCTCGTGAATGGATCAGAGAAGCGGAGTCGGCGAGTCAAGACGTCGATCGCTCTAGCCGTCGTGGGGGCTCTGGCGGTGGCCGGAGTGGTGGTCTGGCAGGTCTGGCCGTCCGAGGAGCCCGCCGTCGCGGTGCCGGCGCGGGTGTGCGACGACGCGCTGCCGGGAGCGGTGGTGAAGGAACTCTTTCCGGAAAAGGGAGAACCCTTTAATCAATGGAGTTCCGGTGTCTTCAATCCTCAGGAGCCTTATCGCAAACAGGCACCCGGAACCTGCAAACTGTACGGCGGCGGGAAGGCGATAACGATCAACCACTCCTTCTACCTCCAGTCGGAATACAGCATGGATGACGCGGTTCGCGGCGCGAAGCAGGAGGGTCTCACTCGGGTCACTCTCGGTAAGGCCGTGGGGTATTACAAGGGGGACACCGTTTTCCTCTTTGCTGATTGCTCCTCCAAAGCAGCAGAAACCGAGGCGCTGGTGGAGGTGGACGTGACGTTCGAGAAGACGACGGACCGAACCGTCATCCAGAACATGGCTTCGCTTGCGGCGGACACCCTTCGGCTCGAGACCCGTGAACTCTGGACCTGCGACAGCGCGGACGACCTGCCGAACGGTAGCCCGCAAGTCGGCTGAGCCGTCACCGCCAGACAGTTGTTGCCGTCTGCGCATGAATCGCTCCGGATGTCGCCGGGGGCACGCCGTCTCTCCTCCCGCGCCCCCGGCGGCTCTCAGCCGCCAGGAAAGCTCGTTCGAGGCGATGGAGACATCAGCGCACTGGCCGATCGGTAGGCAACGCGACGGGCGGGCAGTGGGATGACGGTCTGGGCCGACATCGTTCTCACGTCGCTGCCCGGCGGGAAAGTGAAGGGCCTCCTGCCTGAGCACGGTGAGAAGTTCCAGTAGAAGAACGCCTACTACTTCACCTCCGCCGGACACCGCCAAGGAGCCATGCAGGACTGGGGACTTGGGCATTGTCTGCTGACCGACGGAGGGACGATCGTTGAGGTCGAGTACCGACTGCTCCATGGGGGCGACTACACGCGCGACGACGTCGAGCGCGATGCCAAAAGTCCGGCAGTACGCCGCTCACGCTCGGGGATGCGGTGGGATACCTGGATGGTCCCGGGGCCCACCTTTTCGTCGACGGCCCGGTCCGTGCGGGCGGCGACGAGCTCCTGGATGTGTCGGTCGGTGTGGGCGGAGGCGGTGCGGACATGAAGGATTCCGCCGTGCGCGCGAGCGCGGCCGACCCGCCGCCGACACCGCCCGACACGCTGCCCAGGACATCCGGCACTGTGTCGACGCCGAGAGCCTGCCGGGCGGCGCGCCGAGCATCGGGGGAGACAGAACCGCCCGTACGCGGAACGAGCCGTGCGCGGGTGGAGCGAGCCGGTACCAGTGGAAGAAGTGCCGCATCCCCAGAAAGTAGATCGTCCCGCTCGCCTTCTTCGCGGCCCTCACTACCCTTCAGTGCTCGCCGCTCTCGGCACCGGTGCTATGTGAAGCGGCAGATCAGGGTCGTCCAGCGGTGTTCCCGAGGGATGGCGGGCGCAGCCGGCGTATGTGGTGACCTGGAGGCGGTGCGCTGGTCTGCCTCGAAGTCTCACTATCTGCGGGCAATGCCTTCGACGAACGTGGCAAAGGCATCGGCCGAGATGGTGAGCGTGTCCCCTTGGGGAACTTTGGAGTCGCGTAGGGCCACTCGGGTTCGGAGGTCGGCGACCTCGACGCATTCGTTCCCCTCGCCGCCGCTGTAGCTGCTCTTGCGCCACCTTGCAGTTGAAGACTCAGCAGTAGGGGGCGCTATGTCGGTCATGAGGACAGCTCCTGTCGAGCTCTGGTGATGAGTCGGGATGAGGCGGTGGTGTCCAGGGCCTGTGAACGAAGGTAGTCGAAGGTCAACTTGTAGGCACCCACGTCCTCTGCGTCATCGAGGTACAGCCCACGGCGACGCATCTCGATGTACATGACCGCCATGGAGTTGAGAGGCTCTCGCTCGTCGTCCCGACCGAGGAGCACGAAGTGCCCGGCCCCTGCAGCGTGGGCGCCCGCACTGAACGGCAGGATCTGGAGATCGATGTTGGGGCTCTTGGCGACCTCCTGGAGGTGCTTGAGCTGCCCGTCCATGGTCTCGGTGTCCCCGACTGTCCTGCGAAGGACAGCTTCATCCAGAACCACCCACAGATGCAGAGCGGGGTCCCGCCGCAGGATGCTCTGACGCTGGATGCGTGCTTCCACCATCCGCTCGATCTCCTCGTTCGAGCTGCGTACTTCGCGAGCCTGATGAATCGCGAGGGCGTACTCGCTCGTCTGAAGCAGGCCGGGGATGACCGAGTTGGCGAATACGTGCTCGTACGCTGCCGCGTATTCGAAGGAGACGAGAGGGTCCAGCCACTCCGGCACCGCGCTGTTGCCGACCCACCAGCCGTCGGCCTGCGACTTGGCGATGGCCACCAGAGCTTCACGCTCCTGCGGTGTCGCCTCGCAGGCATCTGCCAGGGCCTTGACCGTGGCCCATCGAATGCGGGCACGGTCCTGCCACGCTTCGTAGCGGCTGACGGTTGTGGTGCTGACACCCGCCCTCTCGGCTACTTGAGTCTGGGTCAGCCTGCCTCGTTCCCGCAGTGAGATCAGCCCTCGCGCAATCTGCATGCGTCCGGCCGGCCCCGTGTGTGTTGCGGTCATGTCCCTGGTCCCTTCCTGAGGCGGAGCCAGCCGTTTCCGACTGCTGTGCGACCCAACGGGCTGACTTTATGGGCCCCTTGAGCACTTCGGACGTGGGTCCGAAGTCCGTCACCCACATTAGTGAACTCCCTTCAGGGGAGTGCCTGCTATGGGATTCCCATGACAGGCTTCCCTCAACTTCGAACGAGCCCTGAGGAGTTGTGGACGTGATCAAGTACTTGGAGTGCATGGCGAGTTGGTTGTGGCGAATCGCCGCTGTCTGTCGGCGGCACCGGGCTGATCGGCTGGCGGTGGTGCGGTTTCCGCCCACCCCGCCGTGTGAGCGACTCAAGCAGCTTCAGTCCGATCCAGCTCCTACCGTCCGCGCCTGGCACACCCCCATCGACGGCGCCTCCACCCCCCTCGTCCGCCCCTACCTCGCCGCACACGAACGCGAGGAAGAGGCTCGTCTCCAGCGCCTAGGCCGCGACACGCTCTGGTGTACCGCGTACGGCGTGGACCTTGATGTCCGTGACATCCACGCCGTGCTGGGAGCTGCGGCATGAGCCAGGAGGCGGACCGCGTACGGCTACTGCCCTGGACCGGTGCGCACGGGAAGCCCTGTCTCCTCCTCACGGACGGAGAGGGTGGGGTCGCCTCACGGTTGGCCGACCGGATCGAGGGCGTGCAACTCGGGCTCGCGCAGCGGCTTCTGGGGCGGGCGCGGGACGGGCTCTCGGCACCTGGGCCGAGGGGTGGTTCCGGGGAATTCGCTGGCCTGGCAGGTCAGTTGGCGGACGCGCTCCAGGACGTGCTGCTCATCGCCGTCTCCCGGGGCACCCGGCTTGGCCGGGAGCGGTGGACCGGAGGGAATGGACAGGCTCTTGCGGCATCGTCGGCAACCGTTCTTCACGACGCCCTGGCGCACACCCCGGCCGACCCCCGGGGCTTCGGCCTGCTCACTCTCCCTGGCCGCGACCTCACCTGCGCGAGCGCCGCCCGGCGCTACGTACGCGACATGGCCGGGGCATGGGGACTGCCATCCAGTACGACGGATGATCTGGAAACGATCACCGGAGAGCTGGTCGCCAACGCCCTGGAGCACACCGACAGCCGCACCATCACGGTCACGTGTGCCACTTTTGGGCGGACTGTCACAGTCAGCGTCACCGACCAGGGTGCGGGGCACCCGTCGGCGTCGTCCCCCACGCCGGCAGGGCCTCCGAGCCCGGAGCAGGAACACGGTCGCGGGCTGCTGATCACCGAAGCGCTGGCCAACCGGTGGGGAACACGACGGGCGGGCAGCGGGCTGACGGTCTGGGCCGACATCGTTCTCACGTCTTCGGAGCCTGCCGGATGAGCCGGATGGCTTCGCCGGCACCTCGGAACCGGCGTCCGAGCCGGCGGCATCGCCAGCTCGCCGTGCTCTTCGCAGGGGGCGGGCGCGGCCTCGCCTCGCCGGTGCGCTGGGTCGGTTGGCGGCTTCCGGCCGGTGGATTGGTGCGCGTCGGCGGGGCGGTGGGACGCCGGGCGGGTTATGCGGTTTGCGGGCCGTGGGCTGGGGATGGGCAGTGCCGTTCAATCGGCGGGCGGCGAGTGCGCAGGTCGGTGCGGGGAAGGGCGGAGCAATTGGAAGATTTGGGCCACTCCCGCGCCACCCCGGACCCGACCACCTGCATGTTTGTGATCTGCTGCTGGCCCAAATCGGCCAATTACTCCGCCGCTGCCGGTTGCGCGCGCCGTCGCGGATGAAGTAGAGGGCTGGCATATGGACTGGCATGCAGGTCAGGAGGCGAAAATCGAGTTCGCCGAAGCGTCGCCGGGTGCGAACGGCCCGCACCTACGCGCAGGGTGGGCACCTCCCGTGCGTGCCCACCCCTTCCTGCCGATCCGGTCAGCTCACTGGAAGTAGCTGGCCGCCTTGAGGTCGCCGCCTCGGTAGTCACCGCTGGCCAGGGTGACCTTCTGGCCGATGCTGACCAGCGCCGTGTGGATGGCGGCTGCGTCGGCGTCCCACTCCTTCATCTTCTGGCCGAACGCGTTCGCGGCTTCGCCTTCCCAGCCGGCGGCGGCACGGAGGACGGCCGACTTCAGGGCCTGGATGTCCTCTTCGAGCTTCCTGGCCTGGTTTCCGAGCTCAGTGGTGATCGCGTCGAGACCGCCGTACTTCACAGCCATCTCGTCGTTGTGGACGTTAACCATGGTTCCTCATCTCTTCATTGGCTTGTTGTGGGCCGCGACGGCCGAGGACACGCCAGAGGTATCGCTCAGTAGCTGCTGAGGGCCGAGTGCGACCCGCCGTGCTGGATGTCAATGCCCTGCATGGAAGCGCGCACCGCATCCTCGTTCGTGTTCGTGAGTTTGCGGGTCTCGTTGATGTTGTCCAGGAACCACGTGAGCAGCGCGCCGATGTGCTTGACGCGCTCGTTGATCTCAACCTGCTTGGTGTTGAAGGCATTGGCGCCGACGCCTCGCCAGTTCGCCTCCATGGTGTCCAGGGTTCCCTGGAGCTTGCTGAGCTGGCCCCGGATCGATTCGTACCCCTGGACCATTTCCTTTTCGAGCTTGATTACTTCGCCGTCGCTGAGCTTCTGCCCATCTGCCATTTCGGACTTCCCTTCGTGAACCGTCTTGAGGGCTTGGTTAGTTACGCATCACCGTGTGGTGAGGCGCTGGTACGGGAGTTGTTGCCGGTTCGGCTGCCCGCGGATCCATGCGGATCCGTGTGCCGCTGGTCAGGCGGTTCGCCGCTTGCGCAGTGCCACGAAGGCGCCGGCGCCGACGACCACGACGCCGGCCGCGCCGAGGATGACCCACAACTGGGTGTTGCCGTCAGAGGAGTTAGAGCTTGATGCTGCCGCCGAAGTATCCCCGCCCGAAGTGTCGTTCGGGGCTTGTGACGACGCTGAGGAGGGAGCGGAGGGAGAGGGGGAGGGGGAGGCTCCAGTGACGCCAGCCCCGTTCTCGTAGCTGAGCGGATCCGTGTTGGCGGGGTTGATACTGCTGTTTTCCAGCACCCTGCGAGGGCGGACCAATCCGTAGCCGAGATAGTTGCTTGGCTGGTCCTTCGGCCAGTCCCGGGCGGCTGTGTCGATCAAAGTGCCGAGAACCTGGTTGGCCGTCCAGTTGGGGTGGGCTGACCAGATGAGGGCGGCGGAGGCGGAGGTGATGGCGGTGGCCATACTTGTTCCTACTCCGTCGGGGCAGTACGCGCGAAATGTGGCGTCGCACCAGGTGGGCACTTTGAGGCCGGGAGCCGCTAGATCAACGTAGTTGCCGTGCTCCGAAAAGTCTCCGACTTTCCCCTTATCGTCCGCTGCGGCCACTCCGACGACATAGGGATAGGCAGCCGGATAGCCGATAAAGTTCTTTGATTCGGCGTCGTTGCCCGTGCCAGCGAACATCAGCTTGCCCTTGGATTGGGCGTACTTGACGGCGGCCTCCTCATCGGGGTTCATGATGTCACCGCCGAACGACATGCTCAGAATTTGGGCGTCGCTGTCAGCGGCCGCCTTGATCGCATCCGCGATTGATGGAGTGTTCTCTTTGTCGGTGCTGTTCGTCACACCTTTGGTCAGCACCCGATAGGGAACAATCTTCGCTCCAGGGGCCAGACCCTGCAGGCCGCCTCCGGCACCTGTACCGGCAATCAACTCCGCCATGCTGGTGCCGTGGCCGTCGTAGTCCTTGGTGGCGTTGTACGAGACCGCCTGCGACACCTCACCCTCGAGCACCTGTCCCTTCAGGGACGAGGTATCGGGATTCACACCGGTGTCCAGCACGGCAACCTTTACGCCTTTGCCAGTGCTGACCTTCCACATACCCTCCGCGTCCATCGCGTCCAAGTACCACTGCTTCGACTGGATATCGGCGGCCACTGCACTCGGAGCCAGCCCCGAAGACACGACGGCGAATGCGCCGAGTGCCGCGCACACGGCCGACACTCGTCGTCCGGCACGTCCTGCGAAAAGCGCAGTCAATCCGCCACGTGGGCTGGTCCCTGTCATGCCTGTGTAAATCCTCGCTCGTGTTCAGTCAGTCACTGGCGGCGCGTTACGCCGCTGCGGGTCGGGCTGACGTTCGCCCTCGCGGTCTTCATCATTCGCGTTCCGCCGATTCCCGCGCAGGCTGCGCGGGGCCTGCGCACTGCCTCCGGCCGCTCCACCGCTCCTCGCCGCAGGGGCTCGCCCCTGCGGCGTACCGACAACCCCGTCCGGATTGCCCCCGGCGGGTCGGGCAGTCTGCCCCGTACGGGCGCCGGCAGGAGTGGAGTTCGGTGCCCCGATGACTCCGCGCTGTCCGATCTTGCCAGCAGGTGTACGGGACGCGGTGTTGCCCTCGGCGCCGACGACCGTACCGCGCGACACCCTGGAACCGGTTGAAGCTGGCGTGGCACCGGTGGTGGGCCGTCCTCCGACAACTCCATTGCCGCGTGCCGCCCCTGAACTCGCGCCACCGGCACGGCCACTCGCCGGTCCCGCAATGGGACGTGGCGTACCACCGGAGACGCCTCGCCCCATGGGAGACGCGCCTCCGCCTCGGATTCCCGATTGTCCCGCAGCAGTGGCGCGCCCCATGGGGCCCGGCGTGCCACGCCCGCCGGCGGTGCCATTGGGAGTCGCTGTGCGGCCCTGAGCCGAGATCGGGGCCCTGTTGCCGTTCGCTCCGCCGAAGCCCGAGGTGCGGCCGGTCAACCCGCCCGGTCCAGGAGGAACCGTGCCGGAGGGGAATGGCGGGACCGTCCCTCCGTTCCCTCCGCTCGGACCAGGGCCCGTCGGCACGTTGGGCGCTGGCCTCATGGTCTCCTGGGGCGGGAGGGTTCCTACGCTGTCGATATTCGTGCCGACGTTCCCATCCGGGCGGATGGTGGGATCGTCCACATGCCTGAGCGGCGGTGTCGTGCCTTCCGAACGGGGATGCTTGGTTCCTGTGCCCGAATTATCATTTCCAGTCGCCAGGGACTCACGAGCGGCCCCAAGCCCCGCGCCACCTTGCACCTCACTGCCTTTGATCGGATCGCGATAGCTCGCATCCGGCTTAGGCACCCCCACATCCGGCATAGCCTCGAACGTAGGCGCCTCCTGCTTCGCCAGGTATCCCTCGGACACCTCGTAGAAGGAGGCCAGCCGGTTCATCTGGTTGATCGCCTCTTGGCGGTCCTTCTCGACCTTGACCGCCGCCGTGTACTCCTCGTTGCCGTCAACCTGCTTCGGCGTCGGGATGTCCTCCACCGGCGTGCGGACGAGCCGGGTGTCGCGGGGCGGCATGGCGCTGCGGACCGACGCGAGGCCCGTGGCCGCTGCCGTGATCTGGGTACCGGCGGCTTCGGCGAAGGTTGCGAGCTCAAGAGCATGCTTGACGAGGTTGCCGCCCCAGGTGTGGAAGGCCGTGGCGGACTCGCCCTCCCACTCAACCCTCCCAATATGGTCCTTGAGCTCGTTGGCGGCCGTTTCGATGGCGTCCTTGGCGTCCCACAGAGCCTTGCCCGCGGTCTCCAGATCCTCCGGTTTCGCCGACTCGACCAGGTCGATCATGGCGTTCAGGTCGTGGCCTTCGAAGTCCGTCTTGCCAAAGACGCGGGGGACAGCACCGCCGAAGGGAAGGGTCCTGACGAACGCCGTCCCCTGATTGATCAAGTCGATGGCACTGAGCTGCGCTGAGGCGTCTTCCTTCTCCGCCTGGTGCGGATCCTGGTGCTTCTGCTCGTCGCTCATTTGTACAGGCCCTCTTCGTCCCCGTCTGCCTGCTGGTTGTCAGAGCGCCGTGGCGCGCTCTCTCCACGCTCCGCGGCCTTCATCTCCCGCTTCGCTTCCTCTTCCTGCCGCCCGATTTCGGTCTGGATCTCCCAGAACCGTCGCCGCTGCTCCTCTTCGAGGTTGTTGAAGTCTCCGCGCGCGCCGGTCACGGCGATCTGGAGCGCCTCGATCTGCAGGCCCAGGTTCTTGGAGAGCGCGGTCAGCCGCTCGTGGACGCGCTCGTACTGCGCGTGGAGCCCCGTAGCCTCGGCGAAGCGGCCTGCGCCCTTGAACGACGCCTCGGAGAGGCGGTGCGCCCCGACCTTCTGCGCACTGCCTTGAGACTCCTCGAAGTTGGAGAGCGCGGTGTCCACACGCTTCTTGAACTCTCCGAGCGACTCCAGAGTGACCTTGAGAGCCTGGCGCTCCGCAGCAGGCACGATGCCTTCCTTCCCCGTTCCCCGTTGGTGAAGCTGTCGAGCGGTGCACAGGCGGTGGCCTGATCAACACACTCGATAACTACTGTAGTCATTGTGTAAATCGCGGCCAACTGAACTTTGTGTTAGGTGAGTTACGAAGTTGTCGAGGCACCGTCAGGAAGCCCGCCCCGAACTTCCCTGAATCGACTGAAACTTGGACAGAGCGACCCCGTTTCGCCGCGCTCGTCCGAGAACCAGAGCCGTTCCGAGAGGTCGCCTGCCACACGTGGCTCAATCTTTGCGATGCCAAAACGCGCCCGGACCTCATCCACCCTGCTACGCACGCCTGATCACCAGGATTGGAGCCCCCGTGACCATGGCCCGCTTGTCCGCAGCGACTTGGAGCCTCTCGGCCGTGGCAGCCGGCATGCTGCTCGTCGGCTGCTCGGGCTCGGTCACTGTCGGAACGTCCATGCCGAAGATGTCTTCCGACAAACTGGCCACCACCCTCGCCGAAAAGCTCGCCGCCACAACGGGCCGCCGCCTGCCGGACATCACGTGCCCCGAGGACCTCGCCGGGAAGGTCGGTACCACCACCCGTTGCACGCTCACAGCGGACGACGGCAGCACCTTGGGCGTGACGGTCAAGGTGACCGCTGTCGAAGAAGACCAGATCGACTTCGACTTCGAGGCCGACGGCACGGCTTCCCCGGCTCCGAACTGACAACGGAGCTTGACGACAACTCATCGCCCGGTTCGGTCACTCACGCGTCCCCCGTCTCCCGGGGCCCGTACTCCGCCCGCGGCGCACTGAGCCGATCGGCGACCAACGCCAGCCAGCCACCCGGCGAGTACGGGGTCGGCGGATCGACCTCCATGCCCAACTCCGCGACGGCCAAGGCGTAGTCGGACTCGTCGAGGTCCAGCGCGAGCAGTTCGTGCAGCTCGCCGACGAGCCGAGCCGCGAGCAACAGGTCGGTCGAGGACCGGTAGTCGTCGACCGCCGCGTCATGGTCGTCGAACTCGTCCGGCATGTCCTGCGAGAACCAGCCACCCAGAAACTGGCCGAGCTCGGGGAAGCGGGCATGCCACTCCCAGTGGGTAGCGGGGGTGGCCGTGGGCGGGACCTCGCCCTCCTCGATGCTGTGCTTGATGTGGTCCGCGAGGCAGTACAGCCACTGCTGGATCTCGCCTTCGGGCAGCCCGACGTCAGGGATCGGGTAGAACTCGCCCAGGCGCAGCCGGAGTCGGCCGGGCGGATGGTCGGCGTACTCGCGCAGTTGCCGCTCGGCGACAGCCAGGGCCCACGGGCGGCTGTGCCAGGTCTGCCGCAGGTACGCGGTCAGGGCCGCGCCGGGCTTGTCCGCGGTGTCGTCCGCCGGCTGACCGGCGTAGGCACGCATCACCTGGTCCAGCTCGCCGTAGCGGCGGTCGTGTTCGAGGGGGCTCAGGGGCACGGTCGGCCAACTGCTTTCACAAGTAGACGGGGAAACTGGCGTGCACCGCGAACCCGTGCGCGGCGGACGGCTCGCGGCGCAGCACGACCCGGGCGGCCCGTGCCTCGATGGAGCCGCGGCCCGCCAGCATCATCGCCTGGAGGAGCACCCGCCCGACGGGCTCCTCGCGGGACGGCCACGCCGCCTCGATTGTCAGCCGCTGGCGGGTGGACTGCGCCAGCCAACGGTGGACGACCTGTTCGTTGACGGTGACCACGCGCTGGGTCGCCCACTGGGCGGTCGCGCGGTCGGGGTAGGTGGCGGTACGGGTGCGCAAGGGGCTACTCCATCGCGGGCAGTACGGAGGATCGGGGCAGCACGGCGGATCTCATCACATCAGCGGAATGACCAGACCATCCCGACTTCCGTCTCCGACACGAGTACCAAGCCGAAGTCGAAGGTGCGAACGGAAAAGGGGTACCACCGAGAAACTCGCTGGTAGTAGTCGCGGGTATCGCTACCGTGCCCGGTGTTTGCATAGAAGTGCGAGCCTTCGGGGAAGCGCGACAGGATGACACGGGCCTTCGTTTCAAGGGCGTCCCTGCGCTCCTCGAAATCCGGTTCCTTTGTGACATCGATCCAGGGCGTGGAAAGGGCCACGAGGAACCGTACGGCCTGAGAACGCGGGATCTCATGCAGGTAGGGCTTCCAGGCGTCCGCCGTCGCGACGGCCTCCGGAGGCATGACGAAGGGGTAGGACGGTTCGTCGAGCCTTTCGAGTTCGCCCTCCCACATGTCCACCGTGCGCCAGCCGCGGGTGTCGCGGGTGTCACCGCGCATCAAGGTGGACAGGTCGAGCACCCAGTTCTCGTGCTCCCTGCTCGTCGCCTTGGCAATGGTCGCCCGACGCTCGTACATGTCGATCGCTTCGGACCACGAACGCTCGTCGAGTCCGGCCATCGCTGTCTCCTCACTCATCATTGGGGCATGGATGTCAGGACCACGAACGGCGGGTCCAGGTTCGGTTCGTACTTGAGCACGGTCAGAACACCGTGAGCGTCCTGTGGTGGCGTCGCCCGATCGTTCACCACCGGCGCCGTACGCCCCGTCACTGCCGGAGTCCCCAGAGGTCCCGAAGGCACCGCACCCACGGAGAATTCCTGCTTCTCACCTGGCACCGGAGGCGGCGGACCTTGAATCCACTTGTCGATTTCTGCCGTATTGGTCCGGACATTATGCTGAGTGTAATACTGCGCCGAATCCAGATCGGTGAAGGAGGAGGCCGCGGGAATATCGACCTTGCCCGCCCCGGTCGCCTCGTCCCGCAACCGCTGAGTCAGCTGCGCATCCGTCAGCCCGACATGCCTGTCAATGCTGTGCCCACCGTACAGTTCCTCCTCGGTGGCCAGATCGATGGAGTATTTGTAGGGGATCTGGCTCTCCGTACGCTGCCAGATGTGTTCCTTCTTGAAGTCGTTCAGGGAGCGCGCACCGTACGCCTCGGCGCGCGCCGCCTCCGCGCGGAACGTGGGCACACTGAGCAGTGCCTCGTCCAGTTCGATCTCCAGCGTCTTCAGCTTGGTGGCGGCGTCACTGAAGGCCTGGTGGTACTTCTCGACGGCCGCGTCGGCGGCCGCCTTGTCCATGTGTGAGCGGAACGTCAGCACGATCTCGCCGAACGCCATGGTCGCCGCGAGCCGGGTCAACTCGAAGAGGTCAAGGCCCGTGGTCAGGTCCTTGACCGTCGCCTTCGCGGCCTCCTGGCCGAGCCGGGTGGTCGTCTCCGCGGTCTTGATGCGCACCTCGGCCAGATGGTCGAGGGTCTCCTGCACGGTGGTCGCGGTCTGGCGGAGGATCTCGATGATGGGCCGCTGCTTCGCGGGCACGACGCTGCGGTTCGTCTTCCAACTGCGGCCCATGGAGGCCCGGTTGCCCTGGGCGTCGTAAGTCCTGCCCCATTCGGTGGTGCCCCAGATGGTCTGGCAGAACGCCTTCATCGCGCCCTGCCACTCGTCGTTGCCCTTGTTGTTGGTGATGAACTTGATGGCGCTGTTGAAGTTGTCCGACGCCGCCTTGGCGTCCTTCTCGACCGCGCGCCAGGCCGTGGCCATGCCCTTGAGCTCCTCGTCCCTGGCTCCCGGCGTGATCTCGTGCATCTTGCCGAGTCTGAGGCCGTGCTCGATCGCGGGCCGGATGACGTCGGCGAGGAAGTCGGGGACCTCGCCCAGGATTCCAGAAATGTCCCAGGAATCCGCGTCCTCTCCGGTGCCGGACCACTTGATGTCGTTGACCGGGCCGTACTTGGGCACGTTGTCGATGACGGCAGGCGGCGGTTTCTCGACGGGCGGCGGACCGTACATCCTGCGGGCCTGCCAATCGGCCTGCGTGTACTTGTTGGCCGTGTCCGTCAGGCCGACGGCGACCCCGCCCACACTGACCACGCTCTTCGCCCAGAGCTCCAGGAACCTCTCGTTCACCGACTTGTACGCCGCTGCGAAGGCATCCGCGCCCCAGCCGGTTCCCGCCGACTGGCTGTACTCGTTCAGCACGTCGACGAGTGCCCTGGCGCCCTTGTTGTAGTCGAACTGCCCGTCACGCACCACGAGCGCGGTGTAGTGCACGTGCTGCGGCTGTAGGTCGAATCCGCCGCCACTCGTCCTGGGCGAACGGGTTCGGGCGTCCGACCGCTCCTGTGCGCGTTCCTCGTCCGTGGGCAGCCGCTCGGCCATCAAGCAGCTCCCCAGCCCCGCAGCACCGCGAGGTGCGCGGCCGTGTAGCCGCTGTGGCCGCTGGTCACGACCTCGTGCAGCCACTTCTGGGCCGCCTGCAGATCCTGGGCGGAGCGGTCCCACTCGTCGAGTTTGTCGACGAAGACGTCGCGGGCCTCGCCCTGCCACGACAGCACGACGGGCACGACCTGGTCGTAGAGGTCGTCCAGCTTGCCGTTGAGCTGCTTGAGGATGTCCTCCAGGTCGGCGGCCAGCTCGGTGAGGGCGTCGAAGGAAACGGATATGTCCTCGTCGGGTGCGGAGCCGGTCGACATGATCCCCCTGTGTTCGTATCGGCAACTGCGGTTCTGAAAGGGCTACAGGTCGTCGAGACTGCTGCGCGGCGCCGATACCGGCGCGTCGGTGTTCGGCGTCGACAGTCTGTCCACCTCGCTCCCGACGTCCACCTGGATCTGCCGCATCTGCGCCAGCACGTCGAGGTCGTCCTGGGAGAAGCCGTCCCGGCTCAGCCGTACCGCCTCCTCCAGCAGCTTCATCACTTCACGGATGCGTACGGCGTCATCAGCAGCCGCTCGGTGGAAGTCGCGGTACACGGAGGCCGCCGGCCCGCGCCACCCCGCCTCGATGCGGTCCACGACCGCGTCCATGCGTTTGACCTGCTTGTCCAGGTGGTCCTGCATGTCGTCCAGGTCACCCGCGAGCTTGGTCAGAGCTTGGGAAGACACCCGGAGGTTCTTGCCACTGCCGCCCTGCGCCGAACCTGCTCCGTTCACACCCATACCCGTACCTCTGCCCCCGTCACTTCGGCATCACGAGTCTCCTGCTTCCGACAATCGTACGATTGTCGGAATCGGTGGGTGGGCCCCAACTGCACTTCACGGGCACGGAGATGCCCAGTCGCCTACTCCGCCCCCACGACCCGTCGCGCCCGCCTGCGCGCATCCCGGATCGCCACAGCCGTACCGCCGAGTCCGGCCACGAGTACCACCGCGCCCACGGAGACGTACGTGGCGAGGCGGGCGTTCCGTTCCGCAGCCGTTTCGCCGATCTGGAACTTGGCCGGTGTGGGGGCTTCCGGTTTGCTGAGGCCCTCTTGGGGGTTGGGGGACTCCAGCGGTTCGTTGTCCTCCGTGAGAGCGCGTACGGGGTCCACGACGCCCCAGCCGACCAGGCGGTCGTGGCCCGCGATGGTGCGTTCCGCGGTCTGTTCGATCTGGGCGACGATCTGCTGAGCCGTCCACCTCGGGTGCTTGGCCTTGATCAGCGCCGCGACACCCGCGACGTATGGCGCGGAGAAGCTCGTACCGCTGTCGGAACAGTGGCCGCCCTTGGGGACGGTGGAGATCATGTCGACGCCGGGGGCGGCCACGCCGACGAACTCGCCGGACTGGGAGAAGGAGGCGCGTTCGTTGTTGCGGTCCGAGGAGGCGACCGCGAGGACGCCCTTGTAGGACGCGGGGTAGGTCTCCTTGACGTTGCCGCCGAGGCCGTCGTTACCGGCCGAGGCCACCACGACGATCTTCTGGGACAGGGCCTCGTTGATCGCCAACTCCAGGTCGGAGGACGGCTTCACCGCGTTGGACGTGTCCTGGGAGATGTTGATGACGCCTGCCCCGGCCGTGATGGCGTAACGGATCGCGTCGGCCAGGGTCTCGGTAGTGCCGTGGCCCTCCGCGTCGTTCTGCTGGATGGGGATGATCGTCGCCTCGGGGGCCAGGCCCACGAAGCCGGTGCCCTCGACGGGGCGGGCCGCGATGATGCCGGCGACCTTGGTGCCGTGGCCGACGGTGTCCGTGGTGCCGTTCTCCTTGCCTCGCTCGAGCGGGTTGCCGTCGTCGTCCTTGAGGTTCTTCGGCAGGAGGTTGCGGCCGCTCTTCACGTCCACCGCGTCGGTGAGCTGAGGGTTCGTGACGTCCACCCCGGTGTCGATCACCGCTACCCGTACTCCCTTGCCCCTGGACTGGCTCCACAGTTCGTCCAGAAGGACGCGCTGCAGGGACCAAGGGCGGCCCGGGTACTTGCCGTTGGGGAAGGCGCACTGGTCCGAGTACGGGAGGTCGACCGCCGCCGCGGGGGGCGCGAAGAGGACGGGGGCAGTCGTGAGCAGGGTCGCGGCCGCCGCGGTCGTCAAGCGGCGGACGGAGGGCAGGTGTCGCATGTCCGCACCCCTCAGGAGCCCTGCGGCTGGCGTGCCGCCGTCGTCGACAGGCGTGGGCCCGTGGGCAGGAACTCCGACCAGGCTGCGGGGACCGGCGCGGGGTCCACGTCCTTGTAGCCGAGCCGGGTCTGGGCCTGCTCGGCCTCCTGCTGGGCCTGCTCGCGCTCCTTGGCCGTCGTGCCGATGCCGGCGTCGTCCGTGCCGCTGTCGGCGTTGGACTGGAGTACGTAGCGCAGGCCCGTGTCGGTGACGAGGAAGACGGGGCCGGCCTTGGTCTCCTTGCCCTGGAACTGGCGGTAGAGCTGGCCGGAGCCGGGCGTGACGTAGGCACTGGAGGAGCCGGTGGGGAGCTTGGCCGGGAAGTCGGTGCCCGCCCAGGTGCTCAGGGTGGTGGCGCCGGAGTCGCCGTTCACGCCGCGCAGGACGTTGCAGACGGTGCTGCGGCTGCCTGCCACGCCGGAGGCGTCGTTGACGGGCTGGGGGTCCTCGGTGGGCCAGACCTCCTCGGTGCCGAACGCCTTGCCCGGGACGATCGCACCGGGGCTCATCTCCTTGGCGTCACCGGCTTGGCCGAGGGTGGCCAGGTCCTCGCTGAACAGCAGGAGTTGGGCGACGAAGGCGGAGATGGGGGCGACCCGGCCGGGCAGCACCACGTAGTACTGGTCGCTGTTGAGGTCGGACGCCTTCAGCACCATGCCGACCCTGTTGGTCGTCTCGTCCAGCTGACCAGGGGCACCGGCCGCGGTACCCGGCTGGTCGGGAATCTCCGGGAAGGAGATCGCGTCACCGGTGTGCAGAGTGGCGAGCCACTCCTTGGACACCTTCTGGGGCTCCCGGCCGGAACCGACGACGGCACGCAGCAGCAGTTCGTCGGTCTTGTCGATGGGGTACGCCCGTCCGCCCGCGTCGACGACGTAACGGTTGCCGTTCGGGTCCGCGACGTAGAGGAGTTGACCGCCCGCGAGCTTCTCTCCCTTGCCCTCGGTCGCCTTCATGTCACGGGAGGCGAGGACCAGGGCCGCCTTCTGGATGGACTCACCGCCCGCGCTGGGGCGTTCGCAGACCACCCAGCGCTTGTCGCTGCCCGCCTCGGACGCCGAGGGCAGGCGGTCCGGTGCGTACGGGATGCCGATGGTCACGCCGTGCGGGATCTTGCCGTTGTCGAGGACGGACTCGGCGACGGTCACCACCTCGCCCTTGCCCTCGTTGAGGAGCAGCTTGGCGGACGCCATGTTGAGGACCGGATGCAGCTGGACCTGGGTGCCGGTCTTCAGGACGACGTAACGCGTGGTCGAGTCGCTGGCGATGATCACCTTGGCGTTGGGGGTGTTCCAGCCCTTGGGTGCGGTGGGCTTGAACATCCCCCATGCCCCAAAGACCGCGATGACGATCACGCCCACGATGATGCCGGGAAGTACCGACCGCAGCGGGCGGGGCGCCCCCTCCTCCGAACCGTCGGGCGACGACTGCAGGAAGGCCGCCAGCATGCGGCGCTTCGCGAAGGTGTAGGCATTGAGCTGATCGCGCCTGGATGCCATCTGTGCCTGTCTCTCCCCGTGTTCACATGGGCCGCGCTCGCCGGGGTGACATGGTCCCCCGCCTCCGATGTCAGAGCGGCCCCCTACTATGCCTGGTATCCGCGGGTACTTGTGGAGCGGGTAGGGTGCTCGGGCCTTCAAATGCCTTGTGCAGTGCTGAAATACCAGTGAGTTGTGAGCAAAACGGGGGGATGGAGTGATGGCTTCCGGAACACGCGCCCGGTCCCGCGGCCGATCGCGGTCACGGGGCTCGTCGGCGCCCGGACAGACACCGGCAACATCCCGGCAGACGCCGGTGCAGCGGCCGGCCTCGCCGGGCTCGCTCCACCTCAGGGTGCGTTCGGGTCAGGCCGGGGCATTCCGGTTGCAACGCGTCGTTCTGCTGGAGATCGCGCTCGCCGTCCTGCTCGTCGGGTGGGTGATCGGCACCGTCGCCCTGGTGGCCGCGGCCGTCGTCGCCGTCTGCCTGGTGCTGCTCGCCTTCCTGCGTCGCCGCGGCCGCTCCCTGCCCGAATGGCTGGGCATGGCAAGGGCGCTGCGCGCGCGACAGCGCCGGGCCGCGAGTACGCCGATACCGGAGGGCACGGAGCCGGGGCTCGCGCCGGCCGTGGAGTGCGACCCGACCCTGCGCACGAGTACGTACGCCGGCCGTGACCGCCGCTCCGTCGGCGTCATCGGCGACGGCACCTTCGTCACCGCCGTCCTCCAGGTCGAGGCCGACGCCACCGCCCTGCGCGCCGAGCGGAACCGGCAGCCGCTGCCGATCTCGCTGGTGTACGACGCCCTGGACGTCGACGACATCAGGCTGGAGTCGGCGCAGGTCGTCCTGCACACCCAGCCCGCGCCCGCGCTCCATCTGCCCCAGCAGTCGGTGGCCGTCGCCAACTACGCGCCGCTGCAGGAGCAGACGGGTGCGCCGGCCGTGCGGATCACGTGGATCGCGTTGAAGCTCGACCCGGAGCTGTGCCCGGAGGCGGTGGAGGCGCGCGGTGGTGGTCTCGTCGGCGCGCAGAAGTGTGTCGTACGGGCGGCCGATCACCTCGCGAGCCGGCTGACCGGGGCGGGATTCCGCGCCACCCTGCTCGACGAGGAGGAGCTGACCTCCGCCATCGCCACGTCGGCCTGTGCCAACCCGCTGGTGACGGCGGAGGCCGGACGGACGGACACGCGGGAGCGGCGGACCGAGGAGTCCAGCCGGAGCTGGCGCTGCGACAACCGCAGGCACACCACGTACTGGATCCGCCGGTGGCCGTCGCTGGGTGGTGAAAGAGCGCCCTCGCTGCCGCAGTTGGTCGCCCTGGTCACAGCAGTTCCGGCACTCGCCACCACCTTCAGTCTCACGCTCACGCGCGGGGAGCGGCAGGAGGTCTCCGTGTGCGGGCACCTGCGGGTGACCGGCCGCAGCGACGACGAACTCGTCGCCGCCAGACGGGCGGTGCAGGGCGCGGCCCGGCACACCGGCACCGGGCTCGCCCGCCTCGACCGGGAACAGGTCCCCGGCATGCTCGCCACAATGCCCCTCGGAGGTGTCCGGTGACGGCGATGACCACGCGCGCGGGACAGGCGGCGCAGACGGCCACCGGTCGCGGGGAACCCCGGCCCACCGCCCCGCAGCGGGCACGCGATCTGCTGCGCAGCGGCTTCGGGTTGATCGGCCCGCGCCATCCGCGGCACTCCCTGCCCGTGGAACAGCTGGACGCGCTCACACTGCCCATAGGCGACGACGGCGTGGTCATCGGCGTCGACGCGGACGGCCGGCCCGCGGTGCTGGGGCTCAACCGGCCGACGCCGTACGACGTCGTCCTCATCGGTGGTCTGTGGACCGCGCAGGTCATCGCGCTCCGGGCGGCGGCGACGGGCGCGCGGGTCGCCGTGGAGACGGGGCGGCCGCAGGCCTGGATGCAGATGGTGCACGCGATGGGCGGCGGGCAGAACGGTCTGGCGGTGTACGAGGTCGGGCGGGTGCCCCCGCAGGGCACCTCGGCCGGTACGCCGGTGCTGGTGGTGCGGGACTGCGGCATGCGCCCGCCGCGCGGTCGGGTCGTGTCCGGCCCCTGGCAGGCGGTGCTGACGCTGCTGCCGTATCTCAGCCCGGTGGCCCCGCGGCTGCTCAGACAGGCCCGGCTCGTCGGGGTGCAGCGCATCTCGCCGGACGAGGCCACGGAACTGGGCCGTACGATGGCGTTGCCCCGGGCGGAGATGGACGCGCTGCCCGGTCTCTCCGACGGGCTCACGCTCTGGTGCACCGATCGCGACCGGCAGTACGTGTTGACGCAGCCCACCGACGCCGAGATCGGATTGTTGGGTATGCCTCGAAGGATGGACTGAATCAGTCGTCACCTGACGCGAATTGACCATTCGAGGGCAATTGTTCCACTTTGCCGCGCACCGTCGTATCCGCTTTCGGGCGGTTTGTTCGCCGGAATTGGCGTTGTGCGCGGCACTTCAGGGACGGTTGTGATGCCGGAGGCAGGCCCGGAGGGATGGATGGGCCTGCCGAGGTGGGGCGCGTGGTGATTAGGCTGGTACCGGGCGCGACGCCAGAACCCCGTTGACCGGGCGTCGGCGCCCCAGGGGGAGCCGGTGGATCGGACGACCTCGAACGACCAAGGCCGACAAGTAATGGTCGCCCCGGCACGGCATGAGGGTGCTCGACCACACCAGGAGGAACTGTGAGCAGCGATCGGGACGGGATCCGCGGGGGCTGGGCCACACCCGACGATGACCAGCCCGACGCCGAGTCCGCCGTCGAGATGACGGGCGAGTTCACCATCGACTACGCGCCGCCCGCCTGGTACACGCAGAACTCGGGCGACACGGCGTCTGGACAGGGCGCGGCGGCCGGCGGGGCCTCTGGTACACCTACGCCCGCGGCCGTTCCGCCGCCGCCGGACAGCTCGTTCCCGCCGCCGGACAGCTCGTTCGCGCCGCCGGACAGCTCGTTCGCGCCGCCGGACAGCTCGTTCGCGCCGCCGGACAGCTCGTTCGCGCCGCCGCCTCCGGCCACGCCGGCGGCTGAGCCGATGTCCCCGCCGTCGCCTCCCGCAAGCGGCGGCTTCGAGCTGCAGCAGCCGCAGGGGCAGCCGGAGGGACCGGCTCAGGGGCAGGCGCAGGGGGGCCATGCGCAGTGGGCTCCGGCCCCGCCCGAGGCGCCCGTCGCGCCGCCTGCTCCGCCCGCACCGCCGGTCGCCTCCGTTCCGCCGGTCTCCCCGGCGCCGCCTGTCGCTCCCGCCCCGGCGGACCCCGCTCCCTCTCCCTCTCCCTCCCCCTTCCCGGCTTTCGGCGAGGAGGAGGCCGGTAACGGCGACCTGGAGAGCGGCGCCACCATGCGGTTCTCCGCCGCCTCCCTGAAGCAGGAGATCGCGGAGCTGGCCGCCGCAGCCGAAGCGCAGGCAGCGGGCGGGTCCGGATCGGGAACCCCGCAGCAGCCGGCCGAGGAGAACGAGGGCGAGCCCGCGGGCGACGGTTCCGCCGAGCAGGCTTCGACCGGCGCCTCGGCGCAGTCCGGCGACAGCAACGACGACGGTGAGGGCGATTCCGACCGTACGGCCGCCGATTCGGCCGGTGCCGACACGGACGACCACGCCGGCGACGCCGACGACTCCGCAGAGGTCACCGAGGCTCCCGCCCCCGTGTCCGACGACGCCACCACCCCCACGAACGGCGAGACGGAGACCCAGACAGAGGCAGAGGCAGAGGCTGCAGAGGACACCTCCTCGCCGAACGCCGGTGCCGACGCACCGCATCCCGACGCCGCCCCCCAGGGCGCCCCCTCCGCCTGGACTCCCCCGCCGGCCCCGCAGAGCGGCGTGCCGCCGCTGCCGCCGTCGTACCAGCCCGCTGCCCCTACGGCCGCGCCGCAGTGGCCCGCACAGCCGCAGCCGGACCCCGCCGCGCCTGCCCACCCCGCACAGCCCACACACGCACAGCAGCCGCCCTTCCAGCCGCAGGCGCCGCAGCCCGCGCCGACCGCCTGGAACCCGCAGGCCGGGCCGACGCCGCCGAACCCGGAAACCCAGCAGGCCCCGCCGCAGCCCGGCTACGGCTTCCCGCACCCCGGCACCCCGGCCCCCCAACAGCCGCCTGCCGCCGCCCAGGGCGGATACGGCTTCCCCCAACCGACGCCGCCGGCGCCCAACGCGCAGGGTGGTTACGGATTCCCGCAGCCCCCCGCGCCCAACGCCCAGGGCGGGTACGGATTCCCGCAGCCCGGCACCCCCGGCATCCCGGCAGAGGCGCAGGCACAGACCCCGGCCCCGAACACCCAGCCCGGCGGCGGTTACGGCTTCCCCCAGCCGCCCGCCCCAGCAGGGCCACCCCGGCCACCCGGCCAACCCCGCGCAACCCCACCCGGGCGCCCCGCACCAGCCCGACGGCCGACCTCCGCAAGGCGGCCCTCAGGCCCAGCCGTACCCCCAGCACCCCCAGCAGGGCCAGCCCGGTCACCAGGGCCAGCCGGGTCAGCAGCCCCCACAGCCCCAGCAACCCCAACAACCCCACCCGGCCGTAGACCCGCGCACCGGTGCCGCCTGGCCCCAGGCCGTTCAGCACGACCAGCGGCAGCAGGCCAACCCCGGTGCCGCGCCCCTCGGTTACACCGCGGCCGTGGAGCTGTCCTCCGACCGACTGCTCAACAGCAAGAAGCAGAAGGCGAAGAGCAGCCGCCCGGCGGCCGGCTCCAAGTTCAAGCTCGGCGGAAAGAAGGAAGAGGCCGAGCGGCAGCGGAAGTTGGAGCTGATCCGCACACCGGTGCTGTCCTGCTACCGGATCGCGGTCATCAGCCTCAAGGGCGGCGTCGGCAAGACGACCACAACCACCGCGCTCGGCTCCACGCTCGCCACCGAGCGGCAGGACAAGATCCTCGCGATCGACGCCAACCCGGACGCCGGCACACTCGGCCGCCGGGTCCGCCGCGAGACCGGGGCCACCATCCGCGACCTCGTCCAGGCGATCCCGTACCTCAACTCGTACATGGACATCCGGCGGTTCACCTCCCAGGCCGCGTCCGGCCTGGAGATCATCGCCAATGACGTCGACCCGGCCGTGTCGACCACGTTCAACGACGAGGACTACCGGCGCGCGATCGACGTGCTCGGCAACCAGTACCCGATCATCCTCACCGACTCCGGTACTGGTCTGCTCTACAGCGCCATGCGTGGTGTGCTCGACCTCGCCGACCAGCTCATCATCATCTCCACGCCGTCCGTGGACGGTGCGAGCAGCGCCAGCACCACCCTGGACTGGCTGTCCGCGCACGGATACGCCGACCTCGTCTCGCGGTCCCTCACGGTCATCTCCGGAGTCCGCGAGACCGGCAAGATGATCAAGGTCGAGGACATCGTCAGCCACTTCGAGACGCGCTGCCGCGGAGTCGTCGTCGTCCCCTTCGACGAACACCTCTCGGCCGGTGCCGAGGTCGACCTCGACATGATGCGGCCGAAGGTGCGGGAGGCGTACTTCAACCTCGCGGCGATGGTCGCCGAGGACTTCGTACGGCACCAGCAGCTGCACGGCCTGTGGACGGCCAACGGCAACCCGCCCCCGGTGGCGGCCCCACCGATGCCGGGCCAGGCCGCCGCCCAGCCGTACCCCCAACCGGGACAGCCGGGACAGCCCGGGCAACCGGGCCCGTATCCGCAGCAGCCCCACCCCGGCCAGCAACCGGGTCAGCCGTACCCGCAGGGCCAGCCCTACGCCCAGCCGGGTCAGCCGGGTCAGCCGGGTCAGCCGGGACAACCGGCACAACCGCCCGCCGCGCCCGGTCAGCCGTACCCCCAGCACGGGCAGCCCTATCCCCAGCAGGGCTACGGCTATCCCCAGCCGGGACAGCAAGGCCAACCGGGCGGGCAGACCCCGCCCCCGCAGGCGCCCCCACAGCAGTAGCAGTAGGCGCACACGAAAGGGCGGCCGGTGCCTGAGAGGCACCGGCCGCCCTTCGGCGTCACAGAGCAGGACAAGCCCTGGCAAGCCCTACTCGGCGGCCTCCGCGGCCCCCACCAGCTCCCGGCACCGCTTCACGTCCCGAGCAATCTGCTCCAGCAGCGCGTCGAGCGTGTCGAACTTCGCCTGGCCGCGGACGAAGGCCAGGAAGTCGACGGCGACGTGCAGGCCGTACAGGTCGAGGCCCACGCGGTCGATGGCGTACGCCTCCACCGTGCGCTCGGTGCCGTCGAACTGCGGGTTCGTGCCGACGGAGATCGCGGCGGGCATCGCCTCGCCGTTCACGTGCAGCCAGCCGGCGTAGACGCCGTCGGCCGGGATGGCGGTGTGGGGCAGGGTCTCGACGTTCGCCGTCGGGAAGCCCATCTCGCGGCCGCGCTGGGCGCCGCGGACGACCACGCCCTCCACGCGGTGCGGGCGGCCCAGGATCTCGGCGGCGCCTTCGACGTCCCCGCCGGCGACCAGGCGCCGGGTCAGGGTCGAGGAGAACGGCTCGCCGCCGCCCGCCGTGCCGGACACGTACAGGTCGACGACCTCGACCTCGAAGTCGTAGACCTTGCCCTGCTCGGCGAGGAACTCCACGTTCCCCGCGGCCTTGTGGCCGAAGCGGAAGTTGGGGCCCTCGACGACCGCCCTGGCGTGCAGCTTGTCGACGAGGACCTTGACGACGAAGTCGGCCGGGGACAGCTTCGAGAACTCCGTGGTGAACGGGAGGATCAGCACCGCGTCCACGCCCAGCTCGGCCATCAGTTCGGCGCGGCGGTGGTGCGGGGACAGCAGCGGCGGGTGGCTGCCGGGGCGGACGACCTCGCTGGGGTGCGGATCGAAGGTGACGACGACGGCCGGGACGCCCAGCTCACCGGCGCGTTCCACGGCATGCCGGATGATCAGCTGGTGCCCGCGGTGGACCCCGTCGTAGGAACCGATGGTGACGACGCTGCGCCCCCAGTCCTCGGGGATGTCCTCCAAGCCACGCCAGCGCTGCACTGTCACTGCTCCTCGTCGCAAACTCGTCGAACCCGTGTCCGTGCTTGTCTCATACGCAGGTCTAAGGGTGCCATGCCGGGGTGCCGGGGCCTGCATCGGCATGGGGGCTGTGACCCGGCGCACGTGCGACCCGTCAGGCGGGTACCCGTACGCCCGCCAGGTTCTCGATCATCCGGCGGGCACTCGGTCCCACCACGGCCGCCCATTCCTGAGGGGTCTCGGCAAGCCAGCCCGCCACCAGCGCGGCGAAGCCGGGCACGTGCCGCCCGAGGTCGACGAGGCCGCGGTCGAAGCAGGTCGCCCCTTCCGGGGTGCGGACGAGGAGGAGGCCGGTGCGGTGGACCAGGCCGCGGGCGACGAGGGAGTCGTCCTCGGCAAGCGACGCCGCCGCGTGCAGTACGGCCATCAGGACGGACGGGTCCTGTTCGCGGCTCAGGAGGAGTTCGAGGAGCTCCTGGCGCAGGGGGCGGGAGGCGGGTGTCCCGGGGGCGGCGAGTACGGCCGCGAGGGCCGCCCGCACCTGCTCGGTGCCGCCGTCCAGCAGGCCGCCGACCAGGGGGAGCAGAACTGTCCGGGCGGTGGGGCCGTGCTCCAGCCGCCGGTCCACGTACGCCGCCACGTCCGCGGCCGTCTCCGGGCGCCGCTCCACCGCCTCCCGTACGAGGGCCGCGACCCGGCGGGCCAGGGCGGGCGTGATGACGTCGGCGAGCGTGCGCAGCGCCGCCCCGGCGTCCGGGCGGCGCAGGCGGGCCCGGAAGGCGTCCAGGACCTGGTCCGGGTGGGTCGCCAGGGCGGGTACCAGGGCGTCGGGCGGCAGTTGCGGGTCGCCGGCCGCGAAGTGCCCGAGGGCCTGCGGGAGATGGCGGTCCCGGGTGTGCGGATCCCGGACGAGCAGGGCGAGCGCGCCGCCGTGCAGGGTGCAGTCGGCGGGGCGGGCGAGCAGGGCGAGGGCGGCGTAGCGCAGCAGTTCGCGGTCGGCCTCGGTGCGTACGTGCGGGGCGGCGCGCAGTCCGTACGCCACCGCGGCGACCCGCCGCGCGGGCCGCTCGTCGTGCGCCCACCGGTCCACGGCCCGGCACACGGCCGACGGCTCGTCCTCGGCCAGTACGGCGAGCAGCTCGTCGGCCCTGACGTGGGCGCTGTCGACGAGTACCTCCGTCAGGTCGTCCAGGGCCCGGTGCCGGTGGGTGTGCAGCAGCGCCTGCGCGGCCTTCGCCACGGTCGCGTGCGGGGCGGCGGGCAGCGGTCGCTCGTCGTCGAACCAGCGGGCCAGGAGCGGTTGTACGGCGGTGGGGTCGGCGGTGAGCAGCCGGGCCGCGGCGTCCAGGAACCGCGGGCCGCCGGTCTCGTGCGGCGGGCCGTCGGCGAGGACGAGCCGGCGCAGCAGGTCGAAGCGGGTGTCGGGCGGGAGCGGCAGGGACGTCCAGAACTCCGGTCCGAACGCGGTGGGCACGGGGCGTGCCTGCTGCCGCCAGGCCACCAGCCGGTCGGTGAGATGGCGGAGGAGGGGGGTGTACGGCGTCGCGTCGGGCACGCGGAGGAGGACCTCGGCGGGGAGGCGGGCGGCCCACCAGGAGTGCGGGTCGTCCTCCAGGGCGTGCACCAACTCCTCCAGACGGGCGGCGAGTTCACGGGTGCCGTGCTGGCGGGCCAGGAGCAGCAGGGCCTGGACGACGGGGCCGATGCGGTGGTGCGGCACGGGGAGGGGGTGCTCGCCGTGCGGGTGGGTGCGGCGGCGGTGGACCAGGGCGCGCAGCGCCTCGTCCAGGTCGAGGTGCATGCCCTGGATCCAGTCGGCGAGCTCCTCGTGGGCGAAGCGGTAGCCGCCGGCGGCGGGGACGAGGATGCCTTCGGTGAGTACGGCGGAGGCCCAGCCGGTGCCGCCGCCGAGCCGCGCGGGCGCCTGCCCCCACGGGAACACCGCCTCGAACGACTTCCGGTCCAGCTCGCCCTGCCCGGGGCCCAGGCTGCGGCGGGCGGCCTCGTGGACCTGGCCGGAGACCTTGGCGGCGAGGCGGCGTACGGCGGTGCCGCGGAGGCCGTTCTCCGCGGCCAGGCGGACCGCGATGCGCAGGCACATCAGGTCGAGGTGGGCCGAGAAGACGTCGTGGCGGTCCAGCGGAGTGTCGGGGGCGTCGGGGTGGGCGGCACGGATCTCCGAGAGGAGGCGGAGGGTAAGGGGGTGACGGGCATCGGGGTCCTGGAGGACGGCCTCGGGAATGCGGTACCGCGCGCGGGCTTGGCGGGCCTCGTCCTCGCGCAGGTCGCCGAGGTGGACGCACGGGGGGAGCAGTGGGGGAGTTTCGCCCTCTGGAAAACGCGGACCGGCATCGGCGGCCGAGGCCGGTCGATGCAGCATCTCCTCCGGGAACCCCGCCCCTGCCGCCTCCCAGTACTCCCCCCGACACGCCACCACCAGCCGCGCCCCCGTCTCCCGCAGCCACGCCGCCGTCCCGTCGGTCCACTCGGCGAGGCGGTGGGCCAGGACGGGCGGCATCTCCTCGGGGCCGTCCAGGAGGAGCAGGAGGGGGCGGCCGGCGGTGCGGGCCAGGTGGGCAAGGCGTTCGGGGCTGGTGTCGCCGAGGTCGTCGGGCGGGAGGGTGCGCGAGCGCTCATCGCAACGGCCTCGCTCGGCACGTCCGGCGCGCTCTTCTCCCTCGCCACGGCCTCGCTCGGCGCTGCCGGTGCGGTCCTCGGTCGCTTGGGCGCAGGCACCCGCCGCCCGGTCCGACGCCGCGACGATCCGCACCGCCCGAGCCAGCGCCCGCCGCGCCGCGTCCGCCACCGAGCCGTCGTCGTCCCTCAGATCGGCACCGCGCAGCCACAACGTGGGCGCCGGTTCCGCGCCGCGATGACGCCGCGCGGCAAGGGCCGCGAGCTCGGTCGTACGGCCGCTGCCAGGCGCCCCGACAAGCCCGAGGACGGCGGCTCCCCCCGCGACGAACGCGGCGAACTCCCCCACCAGGGCACCCCGTTCAACCGGCGCCAGCACCCCCGCTCCACCGACACCCACACCGCACTCACCGACACCAGCCCCACCCACACCAGACTCGCGCGCCCCAGCACCAGCCCCACCGGCCGCCGCACCCGCCTGACCCGACACCGCACCGGCCCCACCAGCCCCGCCCACACCCGCCCACGCACAGGCCCCGCCCACACCAGACTCGCGCGCCCCAGCACCGACCCCGCCGACCGCCGCACCCACCTGACCCGCCACCGCACCAGTGCCCGAACCCGGCTCGCGCACCCCCACGCCGGCCCCGCCCTCGCCGGAACCCGCCGCACCCCAGCCCTCATCAGCCCAAGACGTCCCCGCAGCCCCCACCCCACAGCAGCCCTCGCCCGCCCCCCTGTCACCAGAGCGCCCCACATCCCCCGCGCAACACCCCCACCGGCCCGTCCTGCCCCACCGAGGTCGCCGTGAGCTCCAGCACCCCGGCCAGGTTGAGGTCGGCGCCGTACGCAGGGACCGTCGCCGCGTTCACTGCAAGGAGGTTCGCGAGGGGGCCGCTCGGTACCGGGCGGAGTGGTACCGCGAAACCCACATCCCGGTGGCCGCTCCGCAGCGCCGTGCCGAGGACGCCGACCACGGCGCCGGTCGCGGCGTCGAGGACCGGTCCCCCGGCGGCCCCGCCGCCCAGTCGCAGGGCGTCGCGGCCGGCCGTGCCGATCGCCAACTCGAGGGCGTCGCCCAGGAGATGGAAGCGGTCCGTCGCGGTGTACGTCACGGGAGTCGCGCCCAGGACCCGGGCCTCGCGCCAGCAGCCGGCGGGGACCCTCACGTACGTACCCGTCGCGATCCGGTCCCGCACGGTGACGGGCAGCGGGTCCACGCCGAGGCTGCCCTCGGTGCGGACGAGGGCCAGGTCCAGATCGGGAAGAGGGGTCACCGCGTCGGCGGTCACGACGCAACTGCGGTCCCCGGCGCCGTACAGAACGAGCCGGAGCAGGCCGTCGACGGTCTCGTGGCTGGTGACGACCGTGCCGTCGTGGTCGGCCAGGAAGCCGGTGCCACGGGGGCGGCCGGCGAGGTCGTGGATGCGGATGAGTGAGGTGAGTGAAATGAATGAGTCGTCCCGGGCGGGGCCGTCCTCCGGCTCCCCGGCTCCCCGGCCCTGTCGGCCGCCGCCCGCGTGCCACGAGCGTGCTGTGCCGCGGGCGTCCCCGGTCCGCGGGCCCCGTCCCGCCATGGTCGAACCTCCCCGCCGTACACACGTGCCTGTCTGCCGTACGCACGCACGTGCCTGATTCGACGGTAGGCGCGAGATGATCAGCCGGACAGATCCCGCGACGAACGCGCCCCCTTCCGCTCCCCCACTTCACTCCGAGCGCCTGCCCGGTCGGGTGAATGGATGAGGGCGCCTGGATACACCCTAGGGGTGGGGGAACCGAGGGGGGACCGTGGAGCGGCGGCAGTGACGACCCCGTGATCGCCGCTCCACGGGCGGATCCCGCGCTCTGCGGACTGAGCGCACTGAACCGACTGCACGACTGAACTGACTGCGCGACTGAACTGACTGCGCGACTGCGCGGACTGTCGGCGTCAGCCGAAAATGGCGAGGCTCTTCGCCTTGCCCTTGTGCTCCTCGACGAGCGCGAGGAAGCGGCCCTCGGGGTCGTAGACGGCCACGGCACCGGCGCCGGTGTAGGCGCCGGGCATGTCGAGCCGTACCCCGTTGGTGAGCAGCCGGGCCCGCTTCTCGTCCACGTCCCAGCGCGGGAACGCGGCCGAGGCCGCCTCGGCGATCGGCATCACCGTCAGCTCCTGCTGGAGCTGGTCGAGGGTGCGGGCCGAGTCCAGCTTGTACGGTCCGACGCGCGTCCGGCGCAGCGCCGTGAGGTGGCCGCCGACGCCCAGGTCGGCGCCCAGGTCGCGGGCCAGCGCCCGGATGTACGTGCCGGACGAGCAGACCACCGACACCACCAGGTCCAGGACCGGGGTGCCGTCCTCGGCGACGGCGTCACGGACGTCGTACACCGCGAAGGACGAGACGGTGACGGGCCGGGCGGGGATCTCGAACTCCTCGCCCTCCCGCGCCCGCTTGTAGGACCGCACGCCCTTGATCTTGATGGCGCTTACCTTGGACGGCACCTGCATGATGTCGCCGCTCAGCTTGGCGATCCCGGCGTCGACGGCGTCGCGGGTGACCTTCGAGGCGTCGACCGACCCCGTGATCTCGCCCTCGGCGTCGTCGGTCAGGGTCGTCTGCCCGAGGCGGATGGTCCCCAGGTACTCCTTCTCGGTGAGCGCGAGGTGCCCGAGGAGCTTGGTCGCCTTCTCCACGCCGAGGACGAGAACACCCGTCGCCATCGGATCGAGGGTGCCGGCGTGGCCGACACGGCGGGTCCGGGCGATGCCGCGCATCTTGGCGACGACATCGTGCGAAGTGAAGCCCGACGGCTTGTCGACGATGACAAGGCCGTCGGGCGTCCGGTTCTGCTGGGTCATTCGGCGGCGTCGTCCTCGTCCTCGCCCGGCTTCTTGTACGGGTCCGGCTCACCCGCGAAGGCCGCGCCGGCCGAGACCTCGCGCACCTTCGCGTCCGAGGCCCGTGCCTTGTCGAGCAGGTCCTCGATGGTCTTGGCGGTGTCCGGCAGGGCGTCGGCCACGAAGGTCAGCGTCGGCGTGAACTTCACGCCCGCGGCCTGGCCGACCGCGGAACGGAGCACGCCCTTGGCGCTCTCCAGTCCGGCGGCCGCTTCCGCCCGCTCCTCGTCGTCCCCGTACACCGTGTAGAAGACGGTCGCCTCCCGCAGGTCACCCGTGACCCTGGTGTCCGTGATGGTGACCTTCGAGCCGAGCCGCGGGTCCTTGATCCCACGCTGCAGCTTCTGGGCCACCACCTCTCGGATGAGGTCCGCCAGCCTCTTGGCCCGCGCGTTGTCGGCCACTGGTCGTCTCCCGTTCTTCCTGTTCCACGTTCAGAAAATCTAGTCGTCGTCGCCGTGGAAGCGCCGTCTCACCGACAGCAGTTCCACCTCGGGGCGCCCGGCGACCAGGCGCTCGCACCGGTCCAGTACGTCGGTCACGTGCCCCGCGTCGCCGGACACCAGCGCGAGGCCGATGACGGCCCTGCGGTGAAGGTCCATATGGTCCACCTCGGCCGCGCTCACCGCGTACTTCCGCTGCAGCTCGGCGACGATCGGGCGGACGACGGAGCGCTTCTCCTTCAGCGACCGTACGTCGCCGAGGAGGAGGTCGAAGGACAGCGTCCCCACATACATGTGTGTAGCCGGTTCACCCGCCGGCACGGGATCGATGGCCCCGCCATCCAGTGGGCAGGGACATCAGGAACGGTACAACGAACGGGCGGGCCGCTCGACGGGATTCTTTCGCCCCCGTCGCCCCCTGCACCACCCCGCTCCTCGCACGCCGGAGCGGCTGGATACGGCCGAAGCCGGCCGACGGGACACAAGTCCCGCCGGCCGGCGAAGGAACCGTCGGCTGTTACGCCCGCGGCTTCTCGCGCATCTCGTACGTCGCGATGACGTCGTCGACCTTGATGTCGTTGAAGTTTCCGAGGTTGATACCACCCTCGAAGCCTTCGCGGATCTCGGTGACGTCGTCCTTGAAGCGACGCAGACCGGAGATGGTGAGGCTCTCCGCGACCACCTTGCCGTCGCGGATGAGGCGCGCCTTGGTGTTGCGCTTGACCTCGCCCGACCGGACCAGGACACCGGCGATGTTGCCCAGCTTGGACGACTTGAAGACCTCGCGGATCTCCGCCGTACCGAGCTCGACCTCTTCGTACTCCGGCTTCAGCATGCCCTTCAGGGCCGCCTCGATCTCCTCGATCGCCTGGTAGATGACCGAGTAGTAACGGACGTCCACGCCTTCGCGCTCGGCCATCTGCGCGGCACGCCCTGCGGCGCGCACGTTGAAGCCGATCACGATGGCGTCCGAGCCCATCGCCAGGTCGATGTCCGACTCCGTGACCGCACCGACACCACGGTGCAGGACGCGGATGTCGACCTCTTCGCCGACGTCGAGCTGGAGCAGCGAGGACTCGAGAGCCTCCACCGAACCGGACGCGTCGCCCTTGATGATGAGGTTGAGTTCCTGCACCAGACCGGCCTTGAGGGCCTCGTCCAGGTTCTCCAGGGAGAACCGGACTCCGCGCCGGGCGAAGTTGGCGTTGCGCTCACGCGCCGCGCGTTTCTCGGCGATCTGGCGGGCCGTACGGTCCTCGTCGACGACGAGGAAGTTGTCGCCGGCGCCCGGGACGTTGGTGAGACCGAGGACGAGGACCGGAGTCGACGGACCCGCCTCTTCCAGGTTCTCGCCCGTGTCGTCGAGCATCGCGCGGACACGGCCGTACGCGTCGCCGACCACCATGGTGTCGCCGACCCGCAGGGTGCCTCGCTGGACCAGGACGGTCGCGACGGCACCGCGGCCACGGTCCAGACGGGACTCGATCGCAATACCCTGCGCGTCCTGCTCCGGGTTGGCCCGCAGGTCGAGCGAGGCGTCCGCGGTGAGGACCACGGCCTCCAGGAGAGCCTCGATGTTGAGGCCCTGCTTGGCGGAGATGTCGACGAACATGGTGTCGCCGCCGTACTCCTCGGCCACGAGGCCGTATTCGGTCAGCTGACCGCGCACCTTGGTCGGGTCGGCGCCCTCGACGTCGATCTTGTTGACCGCGACCACGATCGGCACGTCGGCCGCCTTGGCGTGGTTCAGCGCCTCGATCGTCTGGGGCATCACACCGTCGTTGGCCGCCACCACGAGGATCGCGATGTCGGTCGACTTGGCACCACGGGCACGCATGGCGGTGAACGCCTCGTGACCAGGGGTGTCAATGAAGGTGATCTTGCGCTCTTCTTCGTTGACCTGGGTCGTGACCTGGTACGCACCGATGTGCTGCGTGATACCGCCGGCCTCGCCCGCGACGACGTTCGTCTTGCGGATGGTGTCGAGGAGGCGGGTCTTGCCGTGGTCGACGTGACCCATGACGGTCACGACCGGCGGACGCGCGACGAGGAACTCCTCGCCACCCTCGTCCTCGCCGAACTCGATGTCGAAGGACTCGAGCAGCTCGCGGTCCTCCTCCTCGGGGCTGACGATCTCGAGGACGAAGTTCATCTCGTCCGCGAGGAGCTTCAGCGTCTCGTCGGAGACGGACTGCGTGGCAGTGACCATCTCGCCGAGGTTCATCATCACGCCGACGAGCGACGCCGGGTTGGCGCCGATCTTCTCGGCGAAGTCGGTGAGGGAGGCACCGCGCGACAGGCGGACGGACTGTCCGTTGCCGCGAGGCAGCATCACGCCGCCGACCGACGGGGCCTGCATGGCCTCGTACTCCTGGCGCCTCTGCCGCTTCGACTTGCGACCACGACGCGCGGGACCGCCGGGACGACCGAAGGCGCCCTGCGTGCCACCACGACCGCCCGGACCACCGGGACGACCGCCGAAGCCGGGACGACCGCCGCCGCCACCGCCGGGACCACCCGGACGGCCGGCGAAACCGCCGCCACCGCCACCGGGACCACCGGGACGACCGGCGAAACCGCCGCCACCGCCACCGGGACCGGCCGGACGGCCGGCAAAGCCGCCGCCACCCGGACGACCGCCGCCGGCACCACCGGGACGACCGCCGCCACCGCCACCGGGACCGCGGCCGCCGGGGCCACCGCCGGGACGCGGGCCGGCAGCCGGACGCTGCGGCATCATGCCGGGGTTCGGACGATTACCACCGGGACCGCCACCGGGACGCGGACCGCCGCCCTGCGGACGGGGCATACCGCCCGGGCTGGGACGCGCGCCGCCCGGAGACTGCGGACGGGGACCGCCCGAAGCGCCCTGCGGACGAGGACCGCCCTGACCCTGCGGACGCGGAGCGCCGCCGGGAGCACCGGGGCCACCAGGACCGCCGGGCCGCGGGGCACCGCCCGGACGGGGCGCCTGGGGGCGCGCCATGCCGGTGGAGCCACCAGAGGTGAACGGGTTGTTGCCCGGACGGGGACCGGCCGGACGAGCACCGGGACGGGCCGACTGGCCGCCCTGACGCGGAGCCGCGGGACGGTCACCACGGTCGGGACGGTCACCGCGACCCTGGCCGCCCTGGCCGGGACCGGCCGGACGGGAGCCCGGACGCGGGGCCTGGCCGGCCGGACGCGGGGCGCCCGGACGGGGGCCGGAGCCGGTGCCGGCGCCAGTGCCGGAGGGTGCGCTGGTACCCGAAGAGGCAGCCGGCGCGGCGGGAGCCGACGGCGGTGCCGTGAACTCGGGCGTGGTCGGAGCCGGAGACGCCGGGGCGGGCCGCGGCGCGGGCTTCGGGCCCGGGGTGGGACGGAGGCCGGGAGCGGCCGGCGCGGCGGGAGCCGCGGGCTTCTCGGCGGCGGCCGGCTTGGGAGCCGGCGGGCGCGGGGCTGCCGGACGGGCGCCCTGCGCGGGAGAGGGGGCTGCCGGCCTGGCCGGAGCAGCCTTGCGTGCGGAAGCGGGCTTGCCGCCTCCGTTGCCCTGCTGGAGGGCGTCTGTCAGCTTGCGTACGACGGGCGCCTCGATCGTCGAGGAAGCCGAACGAACAAATTCACCGAGTTCTTGGAGCTTGGCCATGACGACCTTGCTCTCAACCCCGAACTCCTTGGCGAGTTCGTATACCCGGACCTTAGCCACTTCGCTCCTTTTAGGTCCGGGTTGTGTCCGGACCGTCGCTACTTCATGGGCGTACTCATCGCGTGCTCATCGAGTGCTCATCGCAATCTCGACCTACTTCCAACTCGCGGGGTACCAGGGCCGCACGGGGGTTCCGTACGACGCTTCTTACGGTGTTGCCTGCTCGACGTAGAGACGCAACGCCTGGGTGTCGAGCGGTCCCGGGGCGCGCAGCGCCCGTGGGATAGCCCGACGGCGTACCGCCAGGTCGAAACAGACCAGGGCGGGATGCATATACGCACCCCGGCCGGGCAGCGTACCGCGATCATCGGGGACGCATTCACCCTCGATGGCCACGATCCGCAGCAAGTCCTTCTTGGCCGCTCGCTCCCGGCACCCCACACAGGTGCGTTCAGGGCATGCGCGGGCTCGCGTCCGGCCAGACACTCTTAAGTCTACCTCCCCGCACCGACCTCACCCCTTCGGGGCAAGAATCGAACAGTTGCCGCGCATGAAACTGTCGTGATCTCAGCCACCTGCGGCTTGGATCTATTCCCCGGGCTGCTCGGTGTCCGGGCGGATGTCGATCCGCCAGCCGGTCAGACGGGCCGCGAGGCGGGCGTTCTGCCCTTCCTTGCCGATCGCCAGGGACAGCTGGTAGTCGGGCACCGTCACACGCGCGGAGCGGGCCGCCATGTCCACGACCTCCACCTTGGAGACGCGGGCCGGGGAGAGCGCGTTCGCCACCATCTCGGCCGGGTCGTCCGACCAGTCGACGATGTCGATCTTCTCACCATTGAGCTCGCCCATGACATTGCGCACCCGGCCGCCCATGGGGCCGATGCAGGCGCCCTTGGCGTTGAGACCCGAACGGGTGGACCGGACGGCGATCTTCGTGCGGTGGCCGGCCTCGCGGGCGATGGCGGAGATCTCGACGGACCCGTCGGCGATCTCCGGCACCTCGAGCGCGAAGAGTTTCTTCACCAGATTGGGATGTGTGCGGGACAGGGTGACGGACGGACCGCGGACCCCCTTCGCCACCCGGACGACGTACGACCGAAGGCGCATCCCGTGCTGATACGTCTCCCCCGGGACCTGCTCCTGCACCGGCAGGATGGCCTCCAGCTTGCCGATGTCCACGAGCACGTTCTTCGGGTCGCGGCCCTGCTGGACCACGCCGGTGACGATGTCGCCCTCCCGGCCCGCGTACTCGCCGAGCGTCGCGTCGTCCTCGGCGTCACGCAGCCGCTGCAGGATGACCTGCTTGGCGGTGGTCGCGGCGATACGGCCGAAGCCGGACGGGGTGTCGTCGAACTCGCGGGCCTCCTGGCCCTCCTCGAGGTCCTCGGGGTCCTCCTTCGCCCACACCGTCACGTGGCCGCTCTCCCGGTTGAGCTCCACGCGCGCGTGGCGGCGGCTTCCGTCGGTGCGGTGGTAGGCGATGAGGAGGGCCGACTCGATCGCCTCGACCAGCAGCTCGAAGGAGATCTCCTTCTCCCGCACCAAGCCCCGCAGGGCACTCATGTCGATGTCCATGGCTACGCCTCCTCCTCTTCCTTCATGTCGTCCTTGTCCTTGCGGTTGAACTCGACCTGGACGCGAGCCCGGTCGATGTCCCCGAAGGCGAGTCTGCGGGCGGTGGCCTTGCGGCCCTTCACACCAGGTACTTCGAGGTCGAGACCCTCGTCGTCGACCTTCAGGATCCTGGCGACCAGTTCGTCGCCGTCGGTCAGCTGGAACTTCACCAGGCGGCTCGTGGCGCGTACGTAGTGCCGGTGCTCCTTGAGGAGGCGCTCCGCGCCGGGTGTTCCGACCTCGAGGGTGTACTCGCCCTGGCCCATCGCGTCCGTCTCGTCGAGCTTCGCCGAGAGCTCGCGGCTCACATCGGCGATCTGGTCGAGGTCGGCGCCGGTGTCGGAGTCGACGACCACGCGCAGTACACGCTTGCGTCCGACCGAGTCCACCGCGATCTCTTCGAGATCCAGGCCCTGTGAGCTGACGAGCGGTTCCAGGAGCTCTCGCAGCCTCTCGCTCTGGGTGGTGCTCATCCGGGTGACTCCTCGGCCGCGTGTGCTGTTGTGGGTAGGGCGCGTGTCTGGTCAAAGGGTATCCGGTCCAGGGGAGTGTTGCCGTCCACCTGCACCGGGGTCGGTGCCGCTGAGTGGTGCCGAGCCGGTGCGCGGGTACCGTGATCACCGGCGGGGCCGCCCTGCCCGCCCGCGTGTTCTTACGAGCCCCCCGAGGACGTCTGACGTGCCGTACGCTCCACCGCCGCGCACCCCCTCGGGGCCGCGCAGAAGAACCCTGCTCGCCTCGGCCGCCGGGGCCGTCCTGCTGGTGGGCTGCTCCACCGGGTCCGAGGACTCGGACGGCGGTACGACGGGCGGCAGTCCGTCGGTCGTGGAGCGGGCCCGCGCGCGTGCGGCCGGCGAGAGCACGGACCTGGTGGCACGGTACGACGCCGTCATCGCCGTACATCCCGCGCTGGCGCAGCGGCTGGGACCGCTGCGGTCGGAGGCCGTACGGCATGCGGAGGCGTTCGGGGGCCTCCGGAAGGCGTCGCCTTCCGAGTCGCTTTCCGTGTCGCCTTCCGATGCGGCCTCCCCGCGCCCCGCCTCCGCCGCGCCGTCTCCTGCGGTCCCGGCCGACGAGCAGGCCGCCCTCGCCGAACTCGCCGCCGCCGAGCGGTCCCTCGCGGACCGGCGGGCGAAGGCGTTGCTCGACCTGCCGGGTGAGCCGGCACGGCTGCTGGCCTCGGTCGCCGCGGCCGGGGCGGCGCACGCGTATCTGCTGACGGAGGGTGCGAAGTGAAGGAACAGGAACCGAAGGAACAGGAGCTGAAGGCCCTCCAGGCGGCGCTGGCCGCCGAGCACGCGGCGGTGTACGGCTACGGGGTGGTCGGCGGCCGGATCCGCGGGGGCCGTCGTACGGAGGCGAAGGCGGCGTACGACGCCCATCGGGCCCGGCGCGACGCGCTGGCGCGCGAGGTGCGGGACGCGGGCGGCACGCCGGTGGCCGCGGCGGCGGCGTACGCGCTGCCCTTCCCGGTGCCGGACTCGGCCGCGGCGGTACGGCTGGCCGCCGAGCTGGAGGACCGGGTGGCCGGGGTGTACTCCGACCTGGTGCGAGCGGCGGAAAGCGGGCGGCGGGGCACGGCGGCCGAGGCGCTGCGGGAGGCGGCGGTGCGGGCGGTGCGCTGGCGCGGCGAGAGCGTAGCCTTCCCTGGGCTCGCCGAGCGGGCGGCGACGGCTTCGCCATCGGGCCCGGCGTCGGCGACGCCGACCTCGTAACGCGTACAGGAAGGAAACGACTCGCGCATGGCTTTCGAACCGCCGCAGCGTCTGGTGAGGGCGCTCGGCGAGACGGCACCGGACGGTGACGACTGGTTGGAGAAGCTGCCCGAGGCGGCCCGACGGGCCGTCGAACTGCGCGAGTTGACCGTCGAGCGGGTGCAGTTGCCCGGTGGGCGCAGCAGCCTGGTCGTGCTGGTGCGGCGACCGGACGGGACGCCCGCCGTGCTCAAGCTGGCCCCGCCCCGGGCCCGCCCGGAGAGCGAGCGGGCCGCGCTCGCGCACTGGGGCGGTCTGGGCGCCGTCCAACTGCTGGAACCCTTCGCCGCGGAGGGCGTGCTGCTTCTTGAGCGGTTGCATCCGGATGTGTCGGTGCGGTCGTTGCCGGAGGCGAAGGCGCTGCTGGAGGCGGCGGGGACGTTGCGGCGGCTGTGGGTCGAGGCGCCCGGCGGGCATGTCTTCGAGACGGTGGCCGAGCGGACCGGGCGGCAGGCCGGGGCGATGCGGGCGAGTGCCGCGGCCGATGCGGAGGTGGCGTCGCTGGTGGACGCGGCGCTCGCGGCCCGCGAGGAGCTGCTGGCCGCGCCGCCGGAGGACCGGCTGCTGCACGGGACGTTCCGGCAGAGCAAGGTGCTCGCCGGTGAGCGGGCGCCGTGGCTGGCCGTGGGGCCGGACCCGGTGGTCGGCGAGTGCGCCTTCGATCTGGCGCGGCTGGTGCGGGACCGGGTGGAGGACCTGATCGCCTCACCCTCGGGGGCGGCGACGACCCGGCGGCGGGTGAAGCGGCTCGCGGAGTCGCTGGACGTGGACCAGGAACGGCTGCGGGGCTGGACGCTGTTCCGGGCGGTGGAGTCGGGGGTGCGGGCGCTCCGGGTGGGGCGGCCGAAGGATGCGGAGCTGTTGCTGGAGTTCGCGGGCTGGCTCTGACTCCGCCCCGTCGGTGCCAGTTTGAGGGCGAGGACCGGACAGTCGGCCGCCGCCCTGCGGGCGCGTCTGACGGTTCCGGCGGGGACGGGGGTGCCGACGACGAGCGGATAGCCCCACTCGTCGAGCGTGATGTGTTCGGGGAGGATTTCCGCGCACAGGCCGTGGCCCTCACAGGCGGTCCAGTCGATGTCGATGCGCTGGTCCATGTCGGCTCAGCTCCGGTCCTGGGGTACGGGCAGCACGGGCGTGGCGTCGGTCGCGGTGCACAACCCGTGTGCGTGGGCGTCGAGTTGGGCGGCGAAGGTGGTGAGCGCGCCGCGGACCAGGCGGGCCGTGCCGTCGGGGTGGTGGCAGGTTCCGCGGCCCTCGGCCAGGCCGGACCAGCGGGCGACGTCGTCGCGGAGGGTGCTCTGGGGGCCCGGTTCGGCGAGGGTCCGGACGGCGGCGGCGATGCGGGGGAGGCCGTTGCGGCAGGGGCCGCACTGGCCGGCCGACTGGAGGGCCAGGTAGCGCAGGACACGGGCGGTCTCGGCGAGGCCGCAGCGGTCGGCGGGGAGCGCGGCGAGGGGCAGCAGCCGGCCGAGCGGTATGCCGAACGGGGCTTCCACGACCCGGACTTCACGTCCCGGCACATGGACGGTGTACAGGGCGCTGCCCGGCTGGCCGGCCGTCCCGGCGGAGCGGAACCAGTCGGCGCCGTAGCGGGCGATCAGGCCGAGGTGGGCCAGGGTCTCCACGTTCCGCCGAGGTACTGGGCAAGGGCCGAGGACTGGCCGGAAAGGAACCCCTTCGGGAGGCGTACGACCCGTACGGCGACGGGGCCGGTGACGTCCTGGACGCGGATCTGGCAGCCGCCGGCCGGGGGCTCGCCCGCGACGGCCGTGTCGCCGCCGAGGCCGACCAGGACCCCGCAGTCCGCGGCGCGGGCCAGCGTGGCCGCGGCCCGGTCGGCGGCCCAGGCCTTGGCGGTGGCGCCGAGGTCGAGGCGGAGGCCGGGCGGGACGGTGACCGTGCCGGTCGCGCGGTCCAGCCGCACCTGGCGCCGGCCGGGCGCCCGTTTCACGCGCAGCCGTACCGGGCGGTCGTCCTCCTGGACGAGGGTGAGGTCGCGGTCGTAGCCGATCGCGGCCATCGCCGAGCCGACCGTCGGGTCGACCACCCCGTCCGTCGCCTCGGCGGCGGCGAGGGCCACCGCGAGGGCCTCGGCGAGCAGCGGGCTGACCCGGACCGGGCGGCCCTGGGCGCTGTCGAGCGCGGCGAGGTGCCGGGCCAGGAGCAGGTTGCAGGAGTCGAGGAGGGCCGGGTCGGTGACGACGAGCCGGACGGTCGTACCGAGGGCACGCCCCTCGGCGGCGGCCGTGATGCGCGGGGAGCCGGCGGTCATCACGACGCCCCCGAGGTGGAGTCGGCGGAGCCGCTCGACGAGGGCGTCGGGCGGTCAGGCGGTCAGGCGGTCAGGCGGGCGATCGCCTCCTCGACCGTCAGCTCCTCGCGCTCACCGGTGCGGCGGTCCTTCAGCTCCAGCACGCCCTCGGCGGCCCGCCGTCCGGCCACCAGGATCTGCGGTACGCCCATCAGCTCCGAGTCCGTGAACTTCACGCCCGGGGAGACGCCGGCCCGGTCGTCCACCAGGACGCGGAGGCCGGCCGCGGCCAGCTTGTCGGAGACGTCGAGGGCGAGTTCGGTCTGGAGGGCCTTGCCGGCGGCGACGACGTGCACGTCGGCCGGGGCGACCTCGGCGGGCCAGCACAGGCCCTTGTCATCGGCGGTCTGCTCGGCGAGGGCGGCGACCGCGCGGGAGACGCCGATGCCGTAGGAGCCCATGGTCACGCGGACCGGCTTGCCGTTCTGGCCGAGGACGTCGAGCTTGAGGGCGTCGGCGTACTTGCGGCCCAGCTGGAAGATGTGGCCGATCTCGATGGCACGGTCCAGTTTGAGGCCGGTGCCGCAGCTGGGGCAGGGGTCGCCCTCCTGGACGACCACGACGTCGACGTACTCGCCGACCTCGAAGTCGCGGCCCGCGACGACGTTCTTCGCGTGCGTGTGCTCCTTGTTGGCGCCCGTGATCCACGCGGTGCCCGGCGCCACGCGCGGGTCGGCGATGTACCTGACCTTCTCCGGACCCTGCGGGCCGACGTAGCCGCGGACCAGGTCCGGGCGGCCCGCGAAGTCCGCCTCGGTGACCATCTCGACGGTGGCCGGGGCGAAGTGGGCCTCGACCTTGCCCAGGTCGACCTCGCGGTCGCCGGGCACGCCGACGGCCACGATCTCGCCGTCGACCTTCACGAGGAGGTTCTTGAGCGTGGCGGAGGCCGGAACGCCGAGGGAGGCGGCGAGGGTCTCGATGGTCGGGGTGTCGGGGGTGGGGATCTCCTCGGCGGCCGGGACGCCGGAGCCGTCCACCGTCTTCAGCTCGTACGTGATCGCCTCGGTGTTCGCAGCGAAGTCGCAGTTCGGGCAGTCCGCGAAGGTGTCCTCGCCGGCGCCGGCCGGGGCCAGGAACTCCTCCGACTTCGAGCCGCCCATCGCGCCCGCGGTGGCGGCGCAGATGCGGTAGTCGAGGCCGAGGCGCTCGAAGACCTTCTGGTAGGCCTGACGGTGCAGGGCGTAGGACTGGGCGAGGCCCTCGTCCTCGGTGTCGAAGGAGTACGAGTCCTTCATGAGGAACTCGCGGCCGCGCAGGATGCCGGCGCGGGGGCGGGCCTCGTCGCGGTACTTGTGCTGGATCTGGTAGAGGATGACCGGCAGGTCCTTGTAGGAGGACGCCTGGTCCTTCACGATCAGCGTGAAGATCTCCTCGTGGGTCGGGCCGAGGAGGTAGTCGCCGCCCTTGCGGTCCTTGAGGCGGAACAGCTCCGGGCCGTACTCGTCCCAGCGGCCGGTCGCGTCGTACGGCTCACGCGGCAGCAGCGCGGGGAGCAGCACCTCCTGGGCGCCGATCGCGTCCATCTCCTCGCGGACGATCCGCTCCACGTTGGCGAGGACCTTCTTGCCGAGCGGCAGCCAGCTCCAGATACCGGCCGCGGTGCGGCGGACGTAGCCGGCGCGCACGAGCAGCTTGTGGCTGAGGACCTCGGCGTCCGCCGGGTCGTCGCGCAGCGTCTTCGCCATCAACTGGGACATGCGCTGGACCGGTAGCTTCGCCATGGTTCTCGTACTCCTGCTGCGAGTGGGGTGATGGCAGGAGGTTAGCCGGGGGGTACGGGGCGGTGGAAATCGGTTAGCGGCGGCGCAGCGGCAGGGGGGCGCCCATCACGGCGTACGGCTTCGGTGCGCTGGGGAACAGGACCTGGCGGGCGAGGTCCTGGTAGCCGAGGGAGTGGTAGAGGCCGCGGGCCGGGCTGTCCTGGTCGATCGCGGAGAGGATCGAGCGGGGTTCGGCGGCGGTGTCGGTGATCGTGGTGATCAGCGCGCGGCCGAGGCCACGGTTCTGGTGGTGCGGGTGGACGTGCAGCTCGGTGATCACGAAGGAGTCGTCGAGCCAGTCGTCGCAGTGCCTGGCGCGGAGGTACGGCTCGACGACCGTGGACCACCAGTGGGTGCGGTCGTTGGGCATGCCGTACACGAAGCCGACGAGGCGGCCCTTGGTGGTGGCGCCGAAGGCCCGCGCGCCCGGGTAGGTCATGTGGCGCAGGACGATCTGGCGGCGTACGGCGACCTCGTCGGGGCCGAGTCCGAAGGCGAGGGCTTGGACGGCCAGGGCCTCGTCTACGTGGGTGGAGAGGTTCAAGGGGCCGATGACGAGGTCCATGCGGGGAGCCTACAGGGGGGTTTCGGCGGAGGTCGGTCCGGTCAGAACAGGACACTCATGAACTCGCCGACCTCCTGGAAGCCCACACGCCTGTACGTTCGCCTCGCCGCCGTGTTGAAGTCGTTCACGTACAGGCTGACCACCGGGGCCACGTCCGCGAGCGCGTAGCGCAGCACCGCCGCCATGCCCGGAGCCGCCAGGCCCCTCCCCCGGTACTCGGGGGCGACCCACACGCCCTGGATCTGGCAGGCGCGGTCGGTCGCGGCGCCGATCTCGGCCTTGAAGACGACCTTGCCGTCGGCGTCGAGGCGGGCGAAGGAGCGGCCGGAGCCGACGAGTTCGGCGACTCGGGCCTGGTACAGCAGCCCGCCGTCCCCCGCCATCGGCGAGACGCCGACCTCCTCGGTGAACATCGCCACGCACGCCGGCATGATCGTGTCCATCTCGTCCTTGCGGATGCGACGGACGTAGGGGTCCGGGGAGATCGTGGGGGACACGCGGTCGGTGACCATGAGCGGCTGGTGCGGGCGGACCTCGCGGGCCGGGCCCCAGTTCGGTTCCAGCAACCGCCAGAGCAGGGAGGTCGCTTCGGCCGGGCCGACGACGGAGGAGCAGCGGCGGCCGGCCCTGCGGGCGCGGTCGGCGAAGGCGCGCACGGCCCGCGGGGTCGCGCAGATCGGGACCAGGTTGGCGCCGGCGTAGCACAGGGACGTGAGCATGCCGTCCTCGTACCAGCCCCACATCTCGCCGCCGAGCCGCCACGGGTCGAGTCCGGCGATCTGCACCCGGGACGTCACGAAGGCGTTCGCGACCGGCTCACGGTTCAGGACGGCGAGCGCGGCGTCCAGGTCGCTCGGTTCGAGGACCCGGGAGGTCGTCTGGGTCAACACGGGCGGGGCCTCACACTGGGATCTGCTGATCTCCGCACTGTACCTGCGGAAGCTGAGCAGCGTCGCCCTGTGGTGCCGCTCGCTTGTCGGTGACCGTGGGCTGCAGTCCCGTCTCCTGGGGGCTGCCGCCCCCAGACCCCCGCTTCGGCCCTGAAGGGGCCTCGTCCTCAAACGCCGGACGGGCTGAGTGCAGCTGACCGGCGCTCGAAAGAACCGTCAGCCCGCGACCGAGATAGACGGCTCGCCCGACGCCACCCCGTCCGCCTCCATCTGTTCGGCCAGCTTCATGGCCTCCTCGATGAGGGTCTCGACGATCTTGGACTCGGGGACGGTCTTGATGACCTCGCCCTTGACGAAGATCTGGCCCTTGCCGTTGCCGGAGGCGACGCCGAGGTCGGCCTCGCGGGCCTCGCCGGGGCCGTTGACGACGCAGCCCATGACGGCGACGCGGAGCGGGACCTCCATGCCGGTCAGGCCGGCGGTGACTTCCTCGGCCAGCTTGTAGACGTCGACCTGGGCGCGGCCGCAGGACGGGCAGGAGACGATCTCCAGGCCGCGCTGCCTGAGGTTGAGCGACTCCAGGATCTGGTTGCCGACCTTGACCTCCTCGACCGGCGGGGCCGACAGGGAGACGCGGATCGTGTCGCCGATGCCCTGGCTGAGCAGCGCGCCGAAGGCGACCGCCGACTTGATCGTGCCCTGGAAGGCGGGGCCGGCCTCCGTCACACCGAGGTGGAGGGGGTAGTCGCACTGGGCGGCGAGCTGGCGGTACGCCTCGACCATCACGACCGGGTCGTTGTGCTTGACGGAGATCTTGATGTCCCGGAAGTCGTGCTCCTCGAAGAGGGACGCCTCCCACAGTGCGGATTCGGCCAGCGCCTCGGGGGTCGCCTTGCCGTACTTCTGGAGCAGGCGCCGGTCCAGCGAGCCCGCGTTCACGCCGATGCGGATCGGGGTGCCGTGGTCCTTCGCCGCCCTGGCGATCTCCTTGACCTGGTCGTCGAACTGCTTGATGTTGCCGGGGTTCACGCGGACCGCGGCGCAGCCGGCCTCGATGGCCGCGAAGACGTACTTGGGCTGGAAGTGGATGTCGGCGATGACCGGGATCTGCGACTTGCTCGCGATGGTCGCGAGGGCGTCGGCGTCGTCCTGGGTCGGGCAGGCCACGCGGACGATCTGGCAGCCGGAGGCGGTGAGCTCGGCGATCTGCTGGAGCGTGGCGCCGATGTCGGAGGTGCGGGTCGTGGTCATCGACTGCACGGACACCGGGGCGTCACCGCCGACCGCGACGGTTCCGACCTGGATCTGCCGGCTCTTGCGGCGCTCGGCGAGCCTGGTCGGAACGGACGGCATGCCGAGAGAAATCGCAGTCATCTGCTGTGCAACCCCAAGTCGTGGATCAAGGTCCCGGTCCCGTCAGCGGCGGGCTCCAGGCTTCGAGATTACGGCACGTGCCTGGGCGCGAGCACATCACGGCCGTAAACCCACTCGATGGGAGGCGGCCCGGCATCCAGCATGCCGGGCCGCCGCGAACTCCTGATGGCTAGGAGATTCTCACCGGGTTAACCACGTCCGCTATCAGGACCAGGATCGTGAAGCAGATGAAGATCCCCGCCACCACATAGGCGACCGGCATCAGCTTCGCCACGTCGAACGGGCCCGGGTCCGGCCGGCGCAGCACCTTCGCCGCGTTGCGGCGCAGGGACTCCCACAGGGCGCCCGCCACATGGCCGCCGTCCAGGGGCAGCAGCGGGAGCATGTTGAAGAGGAACAGGGAGAGGTTGAAGCCGGCGACCAGCATCAGGGCCATGGCCAGTTGCTGGGTCGGGGGGATGTCCAGGGTGAAGATCTCGCCGCCGACGCGGGCCGCGCCGACCACGCCCATCGGGGAGTCCGGCTCGCGCACGCCGTCGCCGAAGGCCGCGTTCCACAGGGCGGGGATCTTGCTCGGGATGGCGGCGAGGGAGTCGACGGCGTCGGCGACGCGGTCGCCCATCCAGGTCACGGAGTCGCCGAAGTCCTGTTTGACGATGCCGGTGGCGGCGCTGAAGCCGAGGAAGCCGGCGGTGACGTACTCGCCCTGGACGTACTGGCCGCTGGAGTCCTTCTTGGCGACCTGGTTGGAGGCGATCTTCGCGTGCAGGGTCACTTCCTCACCCTTGCGGTCGACGACGATCGCCACCTCCTTGTCGGGGTTGGCGCGGATCAGGTCGGAGAGCCTGTTCCAGTCGTCGGTCTTCACCCCGGCGAAGGAGACGATCTTGTCGCCCGCCTTGAGGCCGGCGGCCGCGGCCGGGGAGGCCGGGTCGGACTTCCGGCAGTCGTCGCGGTTCTGGCTCTGGGCGATGACGCACTGGGAGACCGAGCTGACCGTGTTGGTCTGCTGGGAGATGCCGAAGCCCATGAGGACGGTGAGGAACAGCGCCACCGCGAGGATCAGGTTCATGAACGGGCCCGCGAACATCACGATGACCCGTTTCCAGGGCTTGCGGGTGTAGAAGAGGCGGGTCTCGTCACCCGGGCGCAGTTCCTCGAAGGCGGCCGAGCGGGCGTCCTCGATCATGCCGCGCCAGGGCGAGGTGGAGCGGGCCTCCAGGCGGCCGTCCGGGCCGGGCGGGAACATGCCGATCATGCGGATGTAGCCGCCGAACGGGATGGCCTTGATGCCGTACTCGGTGTCGCCCTTCTTGCGGGAGAAGATGGTCGGGCCGAAGCCGACCATGTACTGCGGCACACGGATGCCGAAGAGCTTGGCGGTGGACAGGTGCCCCAGCTCGTGCCAGGCGATCGACACCAGCAGGCCCACGGCGAAGATCACTATGCCGAGGATGAACATCAGGGTCGTCATGCACGGGCCTCCGCCGTCTGTGCCGCCAGTTGCCGGGCCCGGGTCCGTGCCCAGGTCTCCGCTTCGAGGACGTCCGCGACGGTGAGCGAGGTTCCCGCCCGCGGGGTTCCGTGCTCGTCCACCACCCGGGTCACGGTCTCCATGATCCCGTCGAACGGCAGCGCGCCGGCCCGGAAGGCCTCGACGCACTCCTCGTTGGCGGCATTGAACACCGCCGGGGCCGTGCCCGCGAGCTCGCCCACGTGTCGCGCCAGGTTCACCGACGGGAACGCGTCGTTGTCGAGCGGGAAGAACTCCCAGGTCGACGCCTTGCTCCAGTCGAAGGCGGGCGCCGCGTCGGGGACGCGTTCGGGCCAGCCGAGGCCGATGGCGATGGGCCCGCGCATGTCGGGGGGCGTCGCCTGGGCGATCGTGGATCCGTCCGTGAACTCAACCATCGAGTGGACATACGACTGCGGGTGCACGACCACCTCAATCCGATCGAAGGGAATGTCGTAGAGGAGGTGTGCCTCGATGACCTCCAGGCCCTTGTTGACGAGGGTCGCGGAGTTGATCGTGATCACCGGGCCCATGGCCCAGGTGGGGTGCGCGAGGGCGTCCTCGACGGTGACGTTCGCCAGCTCGGCCTTCGTGCGGCCGCGGAAGGGGCCCCCGGAGGCAGTGACGACGAGCTTGCGCACGTCCGCTCTCGTGCCGGACGCCAGGGCCTGGAACAGCGCCGCGTGCTCGGAGTCCACCGGGATGATCTGTCCGGGCTTGGCGAGGGCCTTGACCAGCGGGCCGCCCACGATGAGCGACTCCTTGTTGGCGAGCGCGAGGGTGCGGCCCGCCTCCAGGGCGGCGAGGGTCGGGGCGAGGCCGATGGAGCCGGTGATGCCGTTCAGGACGGTGTGGCAGTCGGAGGCGGCGAGCTGGGTGGCCGCGTCGGGGCCGGCGAGGATCTCGGGCAGCGGCTCGCCGGTGCCGTACCGGTCGCTCAGGGCCTCGCGCAGGGCCGGTACGACGTCCTCGCGGGCGACCGCGACGGTCCGTACCCGCAGCTGGTGTGCCTGCTCGGCGAGGAGGGTGATCCGGCCGCCGTTGGCCGAGAGGCCGGTGACCCGGAACCGGTCGGGGTTGCGCAGCACGAGGTCGATGGCCTGGGTGCCGATGGAGCCGGTGGAGCCGAGGATCATCACATCCTTCGGCCCGTCGCCCGCCACGGGGTCGTAGACCAGGTGCGGATCGGCGAGAGGGGCTGGACTGTCGCTCATCCCTCCATTGTTGCCGTAAGGACGGTGTGTGAGGACAGCGCGTCCCTCTCGTCCCCCGCACGGGGGGCCGAGAGGGACGTCCGGTCATTGCCCGGACATGCGCCGCCTACCGGATCGGGCGGTGCACGTTTCCCTTCTTGCTCGGGCCCGGCGTCGCGTCCGCGATCCACGGTCCCTCGCCCGACGGGTCGACGATGCCCGCCTCCAGCCACTCGTAGGTGCCCGACAGCACGCCCTTGACGACCGTGCGGTCGAGGTCGTCGGTGTTGCTCCACAGGCGGCCGAAGAGTTCCTCGACGCGGATGCGGGACTGGCGGCAGAAGACGTCGGCCAGTTGGTAGGCCTCCCGGCCGTGGTCCTCGGTGGAGCGCAGGAGCTCCGCGCGTACGCAGGCCGCGCTCATCGCGAACAGTTCGGCGCCGATGTCGACGATCCGGCCCAGGAAGCCCTGCTTGGTCTCCATCCGGCCCTGCCAGCGGGACATGGCGTAGAAGGTGGAGCGGGCGAGTTTGCGGGCGGTGCGTTCGACATAGCGCAGGTGCGGGGAGAGGTCGACCTCGTGCTTGAACTCGCTGTAGGAGTTCGGGAGTTGGCCCGGCCCCGTGACCAGCTTGGGCAGCCACTTGGCGTAGAAGGCACCGGCCTGGGCGCCCGCCTTCGCCTTGTCGGACAGGGACTTCTCCGGGTCGATCAGGTCGCCCGCGACCGACAGGTGGGCGTCGACGGCCTCGCGGGCGATCAGCAGGTGCATGATCTCGGTGGAGCCCTCGAAGATCCGGTTGATGCGCAGGTCGCGCAGGATCTGTTCGGCGGGGACCGCGCGTTCGCCGCGGGCCGCCAGCGACTCGGCCGTCTCGAAGCCGCGGCCGCCCCTGATCTGGACCAGTTCGTCGGCCATCAAGCAGGCCATCTCGGAGCCGTAGAGCTTGGCGAGGGCCGCCTCGATGCGGATGTCGTTGCGGTCCTCGTCCGCCATCTGGGACGCCAGGTCGAGTACGGCCTCCAGGGCGAAGGTGGTCGCCGCGATGAAGCTGATCTTCGAGCCGACCGCCTCGTGGAAGGCGACCGGCTTGCCCCACTGTTCCCGGGCCGCCGACCACTCACGGGCGATCTTCAGACACCACTTTCCGGCGCCGACGCACATGGCGGGCAGCGAGAGGCGGCCGGTGTTCAGGGTGGTGAGGGCGATCTTGAGGCCGGCGCCCTCCGGGCCGATGCGGTTGGCGGCGGGGACGCGGACCTGGTGGAAGCGGGTGACGCCGTTCTCCAGGCCGCGCAGGCCCATGAAGGCGTTGCGGTTCTCGACCGTGATGCCCTCGGAGGCGGCCTCGACGACGAAGGCGGTGATGCCGCCCTTGTGGCCCTCGGACCTGGGCACGCGGGCCATGACGACGAGCAGGTCGGCGACCACGCCGTTGGTGGTCCACAGCTTGACCCCGTCGAGGACGTAGTCGTCGCCGTCGGGGACGGCGGACGTGGCCAGGCGCGCGGGGTCGGAGCCGACGTCCGGTTCCGTCAGCAGGAACGCCGAGATGTCCGTGCGGGCCAGGCGCGGCAGGAAGGTGTCCTTCTGCTCCTGGGTACCGAACATCTTCAGCGGCTGCGGTACGCCGATCGACTGATGGGCGGACAGCAGGGCCCCGATCGCCGGGTTCGCGGAGCCGAACAGGGCGAGGGCCTTGTTGTAGTAGACCTGCGTGAGGCCGAGGCCGCCGTACTTGGTGTCGATCTTCATGCCGAGGGCGCCGAGCTCCTTGAGCCCGTTGATCGTCTCGTCGGGGATCCGCGCGTCGCGTTCGATCCGCGCCGAGTCGATCTTCGTCTCGCAGAAGTCCCGCAGCTTGGCGAGAAACTCCTCGCCGCGCTGGGCGGCCTCGTCGGGCGGCATCGGGTGGGGGTGGATGAGGTCGAGCCGGAAGCGGCCGAGGAACAGTTCCTTGGCGAAGCTGGGCTTGCGCCAGTCCTGTTCCCGGGCAGCCTCCGCCACCTGGCGTGCTTCACGCTCGGTGACGGTGGGTTGGGTGGGTGCTGCGGACATTGAGGCTCACCTCGCCGCGAATCGGGATCTTGGGTCCGTTACGTTACTGACCGGTGCTACTGGATCGTATGTACCCGATAGCGGGCGACCCGACCACCCCTCGCGCCAGGTCCACCCGTTGGCCACCCGTACTTTCCCCGCGATTTTCCGTCACATCGTGGCGGACACTCGGTACGCCGTCCGGGGCGCTAGCCGATGTCGACGGAATACGACTTGGTGTCCAGCCTGCCGGTGCCCTTGAAGACCTCGGTGCCGGACTCGATGCCCGAGACGTACTTGTCGTTGCTCAGGAGCTTGCGGCGGACCAGGGCCTGGGTGAAGTCGTCGAGGTTCAGGGTGGCCTTGGTGGTGTTGGTGCGGCGGACGAAGGAGTAGACGTTCCAGCCGATGTCGCCCTGGTAGATGTCCCACATCGCGCCGCCGAGGCTGACGCTGCCGTACTTGGTGCCGAGCGGGCCGGCCCCGCCCTGCCGGTTGAGCCAGATCATGATCTCGTCGGTGGGCTGGTCCTGCCAGTCGGCGGTGTTCTTGGTGTGCAGCCACAGGTCGTAGGCGACGTTCATGGTGCCGGGGGTGGAGTTCAGCGAGAAGTCCCAGGTGGTCTTCACCGGCTTGCGGTCGCCGACCCGGATCGGCAGCCCGGTGGACGCCTTGTCGACCTTCCAGCCCCAGTGCCAGCCGAGGACCGTGCTGGCGTACGACTTCACGTCGTAGTCCTTGCCCGTGGCGCTGTTGGCCAGGCTGTAGCTCGTACCCCACGAGATGGTCGAGCCCGACTGCGAGTTGTCCCAGACGCACTGGGTGCCGGTGCACTTCCCCTCGTTCCAGAGGTTGTTGTTCACGTAGTACTTGCCGAGCGTGATCGTGTCGAAGGCCGCGCACTTCTTGCTCGACTCGTCCGCCTGGGCGACGGTGATGCCGGCCGCGGCCGCGAGGGCGACCGTGGTGGCGATGAGGGTCTTCGCCTTCTTGGACAGGCGGGGACGACGGTGCTGCATGGGGGTCCTTCCGGGGGTTCCTGCTACGCCCTCCCAGTGGTCGCCGGCTCGCGAAAGGTTGCCGTCGGATCGGCGGGTGGGCCTGGGGCGCCTTCGCGGCCGCCCGCCCGCCCGTGTTCCATGGCTCCCCGGGGCCGGGCGTGGTAGGCAGGAACCCCGCAGCCCGGAAAGACCGGGTCGGCCGCGGATCACCCCCATTCGGCCCCACATCCGCAAGTCCCTGTCGAAGCGCTTCGACAACCTATGGACACCCACCCCCGGTGGAGCTACTGTCGAACCACTTTCACCCGCCCTTATTCGCAACGCGCACTGTCGAAGCGCTTCACAAATCTTGGAGAGCTGGATGGTCACCCTCGCCGAGGTCGCCCAGCACGCCGGAGTCTCGGCGAGCACGGTGAGCTATGTCCTCAGCGGCAAGCGGTCCATCTCCGGGGCCACCCGGCAGCGGGTCGAGCAGAGCATCCGCGAGCTCGGCTACCACCCGAACGCGGGCGCCCGTGCGCTGGCCAGCAGCAAGTCGAACATCATCGCGCTGATGATCCCGTTGCGCACCGACATGTACGTGCCGGTGATGATGGAGATCGCCATCGCGGTGGCCACCACGGCCCGCACGTACGGCTACGACGTCCTGCTGCTCACCGGCGAGGAGGGTCCCGACGCCGTGCGCCGCGTCACCGGCAGCGGGCTCGCCGACGCGATGATCCTGATGGACGTCGAACTCGACGACGAGCGGCTGCCGCTGCTGCGCGGCACCGACCAGCCGTCCGTGCTGATCGGACTGCCCGCCGACACCTCCGGACTGACCTGCGTCGATCTCGACTTCAAGGCGACGGGCGCGCTGTGCGTCGAGCACCTCGCGAAGCTCGGCCACCGCGACATCGCTGTCATAGGCGAGGCCCCGGCCGTCTACGAACGCCACACCGGCTTCGCCGAGCGCACCCTGGACGGACTGCGCACCCGCGCCCAGGAACTGGGCGTACGGCTGCTGCACCGGCCGTGCGAGGGCGGGTACGACGCGATGGCCGTGACCTTCGCCCGGGTCCTCGACGAGCGTCCCGGCACCACCGGGTTCGTCGTGCAGAACGAGTCGGCGGTCGAGCCGCTGCTCGCCCTGCTGCGCCAGCAGGGCCGGGCCGTGCCCGAGGACGTGTCGGTGGTCGCGATCTGCCCCGACCAGGTCGCCGTCCAGGCCTCGGTGCGGCTGACGTCGGTCGCCATCCCCGCGCAGGAGATGGGCCGGCACGCCGTGGAGCGTCTGGTCGCCAAGCTCGACGGCCACGGGACCGACGAAGTCGTGCTGATCGCCCCCGAGTTGACGGTACGGACGAGCACCGGGCCCGCCCCGGCCGTCGCCCCCTGACCTTCGCCCCTCGCTCTTCCTTCTGACGCCGTGCCCCGCCAGGGCACCGCCATGCCCGCCCTCCTTCAAGGAGCACCAGACGTGAATCAGCCTGCCGAAATTCAGCCCCCGGCCGGGGACGAGCCCAAGGTCGGCCTCGCGCAGTCGTCACCCACCGTCGGCACCTTCCGCGAGCGGGACGGCGTGCTGGAGTGGAGCGGCCGCCAGGAGACCGTGCGCATCGAGCCGTGGGGGCCGGACGCGGTCCGGGTCCGGGCCCGGCTCGGCGGTCCGATCCTGGAGGGGCTGCCGGGCGCCCTGCTCGACGAGCCGCCCGCCACCGGGTCCACCATCAAGATGGAAGGCGGCCGGGGCACGCTGACCGTCGGCTCACTGACCGTCGAGGTCGACGCCGAGGGACTGATCCGCTTCCTGCGCACGGACGACGGTTCCGAGCTCCTCTCCGAGGCGCGAGCCCACTTCTGGTGGCCCGGCCCGCGCCTGTACACCGCCGTGGGCAACGGCTACCACCGCCTGGAGCAGCGCTTCGCCGCCTACGACGACGAGAAGCTGTTCGGCCTCGGCCAGCACCAGCACGGCCGGCTGGACCAGAAGGGCCTGGTCCTGGACCTGGTCCAGCGCAACGCCGAGGTCGGCATCCCGGTCCTCACCTCCAGCCGCGGCTACACGCTGCTGTGGAACAACCCGGCGATCGGCCGCGTGGAGCTGGCCGGCAACGGCACCCGCTGGGTGGCGGACTCGGCCCGCCAGCTCGACTACTGGATCACCGCGGGCGCCCCGGCCGACGCACAGCGCCACTACAGCGCGGTCACCGGCCGCACCCCGATGCTGCCTCAGTGGGCGGCGGGGTTCTGGCAGTGCAAGCTGCGCTACCGCACCCAGGACGAACTCCTCGCCGTGGCAAGGGAGTACAAGCGCCGGGGCCTGCCCATCGACGTGATCGTCTGCGACTTCTTCCACTGGACGCACCTGGGCGACTGGAAGTTCGACCTCAAGGAGTGGCCCGACCCTGCGGAGATGGTCCGGGAGCTGGAGGAGCTCGGCATCAAGCTGGTGGTGTCCGTCTGGCCGTCGGTGTCCCCCCTCTCCGAGAACCATGAACTCATGGAGCAGCGCGGCTACTTCATCGGCACCCAGTACGGCCCGATGGCCCACGCCGACTGGCCGGACAAGGAGGTCGCCTCCACCGTCCAGGTGTCCTTCTACGACGCCACCAACCCGGAGGCCCGCGACTTCCTCTGGTCGCGGGTGAAGCGGAACTACCTGGAGCCGTACGGCATCACGGCCTTCTGGCTGGACGCCTGCGAGCCGGAGCTGAAGCCGGGCTTCCAGGAGAACCTGCGCTACTGGGCCGGCCCGGGCCTGGAGGTCGGCAACAGCTACCCCGCCGAGAACTCCCGCACCTTCTACGAGGGTCTACGCGCGACCGGCGAGGAAGAGATCATCACCCTCAACCGCTCGGCGTGGGCGGGCAGCCAGCGCTACGGCGCCGCCCTGTGGTCCGGTGACATCGGCACCGACTTCGCGACCCTGCGCAGCCAGATCGCGGCCGGTCTCAACACCGCGCTGTCCGGCATCCCGTGGTGGAACACCGACATCGGCGGCTTCCACGGCGGCGACCCGGACGACCCGGCGTACCGCGAGGTGATGGTCCGCTGGTTCCAGTTCGGCGCCCTGTCCCCGCTGATGCGCCTGCACGGCTTCCGCGACCCGGGCATGCCGCTGGGCCCCGACATGACGGGCGGCCCCAACGAGGTGTGGTCGTACGGCGAGGAGGCCGGCGCGATCATGGAGCGGTACCTGCGCCTGCGCGAGCGCCTCAAGCCGTACGTCCTCAAGGTCATGCGCGAGGCCCACGAGGAGGGCCTGCCGGTCATGCGCCCGCTGTTCCTGGAGTTCCCCGAGGACCAGGCGACCTGGACGGTCGACGACGCCTATCTCTTCGGCGCGGACCTGCTGGTCGCCCCGGTGCTCACGGCGGGCGCCACGGCCCGTACGACGTATCTCCCGGCGGGCGCGACCTGGACGGACGCGTGGACGGGTGAGACGTACGAGGGCGGTACGACCGTGACGGTCGACGCGCCGCTGGACCGCATCCCGCTGTTCCTGCGGGACGGGGCGCGGCTGCCGGTGGTGGAGTAGCGGCGCTCGGGTGGGGCGGTGGCTTCGTGAACTTTCGTGTTTCGCACACTGGTTGGCGAACCCTCCGCCCGCCCCCGGACAAAAGGAACCCGCCTCGTGTCTTCCGCTTCCCTCCCTCTGACGCTGGCCAATCTGTTACTGCGGCCCGCGTTCGGTTCCCGGCGTGACCCGGACCGGGTCTTCGACCGGATCGCCGGCAAGGCCGGGCAGACGGACGGGGACGAGTGGTTCACCGACGGCTTCCGGCTGCTGTTGCGTGAGTGGGCGGCCGACGAGGGCCTGTCGCCGGTCGGCTGGCAGTCGGCGCGGTCCCACGTCCGCAGGCATCTCACCAACCGGGCCCGGATCCGGCGGCTCATCGCCGAGCACCCCGCGATCGCGCGGGAGCACATCGAGAAGCCGGTGTTCGTGGTGGGTCTGCCGCGCACCGCCACCACGCTCACCCACAGCGTGCTGTCCCTCTCCGACGAGCACCGCTGCCCCCGGCTGTGGGAGCTGCTCGCCCCCGGCCTCGCCCCCTCGCCCCGAGAGCGGCAGAAGGCGATCACGTCCGCGCGCCGGACCCTGGACGGCACCTACCTGCTCACCCCGCGTTTCCGCGACATCCACCCCATGACCGCCGAGGGCCCCGAGGAGTGCACCTTCCTCCTGCCGCACGCCTTGGTGCCGCTGTCCCAGGCCCACCTGCCGGAGTACCACGCCCGGCAGTTCGAGCGGGACTTCGTCCCCGACTACCGGCACCTCAAGGAGTGCTTCCAGGTGCTCCAGTACGGCCGTCCGCGCCGCCGCTGGATCCTGAAGTCCCCCATGCACACCGGGAACCTCGACGCCCTGCTCAGCGTGTTCCCGGACGCCACCCTCGTGTGGACCCACCGCGACCCGGCGACCGCCGTGGCCTCGTTCTGCAGTCTGGTCGAGTGCGGTATGGCCCTCTCCCGCCGCACGGTCGACCTGCCCGCCCTGGGTGCCACCTGGCTCGACCTGCTGAGCCGCTCGGTGCGGCGCGGGCTCGCGGCCCGGGCGGCCGTCCCGCGCGAGTCCCTGGTCGACGTCCCGTACTCCTGGCTCGGCTCCGACCCGGCCGCCGGCGCCCCGAAGCTCTACGAGGCGATCGGCGCCCGCTGGACCGAGGCCGACGCCGTCCGGCTCCCGGAGGTGGCCGCCCGCCCCAAGGGCAGTCGGCCGCACAGCTACGACCTGGCCCGCTACGGCCTCAGCCGCGCCGACGTGGAGGCGGCCTTCGGGGACTACAACGCCCTGCGGGCCGAGGTCGACCGCGCCTGACGGCACGGACCGGCCCCGGCCCTCGGGTCACGTCAGCTGCTGCTGACCGTCAGGTTGTTCGTGGCGAAGTCCAGACCGCCGGACGACGAGGTGATCTCGAAGCCGAACTGGACGTCACCGATGGTCTCGTTGCCCATCCAGCCCTTGGTGTCCTTGATCCACTTCAGGATCGGCAGGATGTTCACGGTGCCGGAGCTGGAGTTGGAGGTGCGGATGAACGAGAAGACCTCGTTGGCTCCGTTGGTGCCCTTGTAGACGGTCCAGGTGTGGCCGCCGAGGGTCACGTTGCCCTGCGAGGTGCCGAGCGGGCCGACGGCTCCGGTCTTGTTGACCCAGAGCATGATCTCGTAGTCGTAGTCCGTGTCCCAGATGTCGTACGACGTGTTGTACGCGCCGGACGACGGGACGCTGACGTTGTAGCTGCTGGAGAGGGAGCCCAGCGAGGTGATCGTCTTGTTGATCACCTTCTTGGAGTTGGGGTAGGACTTGATGCCGCCGGTGTTGGGGTGGTTGGCGTTGACGCCCCAGTTGGTGCCGGAGTTCGCCCAGATGCACTGGCTGCCGGCGCCGGAGCCCCAGATGTTGTTGTAGAGCGTGTAGCCGCCCAGGCTGGTGTTGCCCCACTGGTCGCAGGAGCTCCAGACGGCGGCGGAGGCGGGGGCGGAGGCGACGCCGACGGTGACGCCGAGCGCGAGAGCGGGGGCCAGCAGGACCTTGCTGATCCTGCTGAGGGTGCGTGATGCCATGGTGTCCCTTCCATGGGTGGGGGGAAATGCGGGGGATTTTTTTGGGGGTTACCACGCCCCGAGAGTGAGGACGCGGTCTTCTCCGGCGACGAGGTCGAGCTGCTCGGCACCGGAGGAAGTCCGGAGTTCGACGCGGTGGGTCCGGGTGGGGCGGATCACCGCGGTCGCTTCGTGCTGGTTCCAGGTGAGGTCGATCTCCGCCCCGAACCGGGTGCGGATGCCCAGGAGTCGGCCCGTCGGGTACGCCGTCGGCAGCGCGGGCAGCAGGACCAGCCGGTCCGGTGTCGACTGCACCAGCATCTCGACGAGCACGGCGGGCAGGGTGTGCGCCGCGTCCGCGTTGTAGACGTCACGGTTCGGGTAGTGCGCGCTCATCAGGGACGCGTGGAAGAAGTCCCCCTTGAGCACCTGCCCGAGGGCGTGCGCGACCCGCTCCCCGTCGCGCAGCCGGGCCGCGACGAGGGCGTGGTGCAGATGGCCGTGCGCGGAGTCGTTCTCGGCGCCGCGCAGTTCGAGGGCCCGGTACGCGGCTGCCGCCAGGTCCGGGGTGTCGTACGGGTTGATCTCGTCGAGCGGCCAGACGCCGTAGAGGTGGCTGAGGTGGCGGTGGTCGTAGGTGTCGTCGAGACCCGGCCAGGCCCACTCGGCCAGCGCCCCGTCGGCGTTGATCCGGTGCGGCGGGAGCCGGTCGGCGAGGGCACGCCAGCGTTCCGCCCGCTCCGGGTGGTACTCGGCGGCGGTGAGCAGGGCGTGGCGGGCGGCCGAGAGGTCCATGGCCGCGTTGATCGCGCCCCAGCTCGCGTTCGCGGGACGGTTCTCGGGCGAGTAGGAGGGGACGACTGCGAGGCGGCCGTTCTCGTCGGTGCGGGTGAGGAAGTCCTCGTAGAACAGGGCGACTTGGGCGAGGGCATGAGCCGTGCGCGGGTCGCGCTCGCCGCGGGTCTCGTCGTGGTCGACGAGCGGCTTGAGCAGCCAGTCGGCGCCGGCGGTCCACAGGTGCAGCGGGTATTCACGGCTGAAGTGGTAGGTCAGTCCGGACTCGCCGTCACTGTGGGGCGGGGCGACCACGCCCCGGGCGCCGAAGACGGCGCGGGCGTTGTCGGCCCAGTCGTCGAGTTGACGGTGGATCAGTGAGGCCTGGGCTTCGGTGACTTCGGGAAGGGCCGCGGCCGCGGCGGAGGAGGTCTGGAGGTTGAGGTTGGCGTCGTTGGTGAACGCGCCCGCCCAGCCCGTGTTCCAGTCTCCCGTCCACAGCCCGGTCAGACGGGGCGGGAGCATCCCGGAGGCGGACAGCAGGTGGTAGCGCCCCGCGGCGAAGAGACGCTCCAGGCAGGCCGGGCTGTCGGGCCGGGCCAGCAACTCCGAGCCCGGCAGGGCCCGTTCGGCGGGGTCCGCCCCGAGGTCGAGGGTCACGCGCTCGTAGGCCGTGCGGTGGAGCTCGGTGTGGCGGTCCAGGAGGCGGGCGTACGGGTCCTCGTCGTCCGGGATCAGGTCGCCGAGGGCGCGGGCCTGGGCGAGGGCGTCCGGGGCGTCGCTGTCCGGGGCGCCCGGGGCGCCGGTGTGGCGCAGGACGCGGGTGAGCAGCAGGACCGACTCGGCGCCGGTGATCCGCAGTCCGGGGGGCGTGAGCGTCGTACGGCCGCCGGTGACCAGGACCAGTGTCACCCCGGTGTACGCGCGGTCGCTGCCCGGGTAGCGGACGCGCAGGGTGAGCAGGGCGCCCTCGGGGGTGAGGACGGCGCCGTGGCCGACGGCGAGGTCGTGGGGTGCGCCCGGGAGCCGGTGGTCGAGGGTGATGTCCACGTCGGGCGTGGTGACCTGGTGGACGACGACGTCATCGGCGCGGGAGACGAAGACCTGGCTGCGCCGGCCCGCGCACTCGGCCGTGACGACGCCGGTGGCGAAGTCGACGCACCGGCGGTACGTGCGCGGTTCCTCCCGCGGCGCCCTCAGCCGTATGTGGAAGGCCGGGTGGAACGGCTGGACCCACTGGAGGGGACGGCCGTCGGTGAAGGTCTCGGCGGCGGTCAGCTCTCCCGCGAGCAAGCGGTCCTGGAGGGCGGGGAGCCCGGCGGCGAGTTCCGGCGGGCGGGCGCTTTCGCCGCCGTTCGGGCGGACGAGGGTGTGCTGGGTGACGACGACCCGCTCGTCGTTCGGATCGCCGAACACCATGGCGCCGTGGTGGCCGTTGCCGCTCAGGAAGGCGTCCTCCCAGCGGGCGGCGGGCCGCGGCTCCCAGGTGCCGTGGACGGGACCGGTGCTCATGGCTTCAGCACCGCCACTCCGTAGCGGCCGAGGGTGACCTCGCCCCGGACGGTCGCCCCCGTCAGCAGGTCGCGCCGGGTGCCCGGCACCTCGACCGTCACGGACTCGCGCCCGTGGTTCAGGACGAACAGCAGATCACCGCGGCGGACCGCCTCGACCTGGGCGGGGAGCGCGTCGAGCACGGGCCGGGCACCGGCGCCGGCGGCGACCCGGGCGAGCAGGTCGCGCATCGCCTCCGGCTCGGGGAGCGTCGAGAGGTACCAGGCACGTCCCTTGCGGAGCACGGCCGGCAGCCCGTCCAGCTCCCCGCCCTTGTACGCGGCCTCGACCTCGGCCTCCTCGGACGTCTCGATCTCCTCCGACCACAGGGTGCCGCGGAAGCCGCCGCACTCGACGTGCTCGTCGGCGTCCAGCGGCCACCACTCGTGCAGCGTGCGGATGCCGAAGAGCTCGCGCAGCCGGGCGTCCATGCCGCCGGCCCGCACCCGGTCGTCCTCGTCGGCTACGCCGGTGAGGAAGCCGGAGACGAGGGTGCCGCCGTCCCGGACGTAGCCGAGGAGATTCTCGATCGCCGCGTCGGTGAGGGCGTACAGCTGGGGTACGACGACGAGCTTGTAGCCGCTCAGGTCGTGCTCGGGGTGAGCGAAGTCGGTGGTGAGATGCGCTTCCCAGAGGGCTCGGTGCCAGGCTCTCAGGAGGTCGGGGTGGTCCACCTGCGTGGACAGACGCCCGTCCTGGGCGCCGGCCCACCAGGCGTGCCAGTCGTGCAGGACGGCGATGTCGTTGGATGAGTGACTGCCCGTCACTTCCTCGCCGATCCGGGCAAGTTCGGCACCGAGCTGCTTTACCTCCTGGTACGTCCGCCCCTCCTCCCCCGCGTGGCTGACCATCCCGGAGTGGAACTTCTCCGCGCCCTGCCGGGACTGCCGCCACTGGAAGTAGCAGACGGCGTCGGCCCCTCGGGCCACGGCCTGGAGGGACCAGAGGCGGTTGAGACCGCGCGGCTTGGGGTGGTTGACGCCCCGCCAGTTGACCGGTCCCGCTGCCTGCTCCATCAGCATCCAGGGGCCGCGCGCCTGGGAGCGGGTCATGTCCTGGACGAGGGCGCCGTTCTGGGCGCCGAGCGGATCGCGCGGGTCGGGATAGAGGTCGACGGAGACGACGTCCTCCTCCTCGGCCCAGCGCCAGGCGTCCTGACCGACCCACAGCGGCATGAAGTTGGTGGTGACGGGGAGGTGCGGGGTGGCCCGGCGGACGATGTCGCGCTCGGCGACGTAGCACTCCAGGAGCATGTCGGACGTGAAGCGCTTGAAGTCCAGCACCTGGGCGGGGTTCTTCAGGTAGTGGGCGTGGCGAGGCGTGTGGATCTCCGCCCAGTCGCCGTAGCCCTGACTCCAGAAGGCGGTGCCCCAGGCCTCGTTGAGCGCGTCGAGCGTGCCGTACCTGTCCTGGAGCCAGCCGCGGAAGCGGACGGCGGCCTCGTCGCTCCAGTCGTATGTGCAGTACTCGTTGTTGATGTGCCACATCGTGAGGGCCGGGTGGCCGCCGTAGCGGGCGGCGAGGTCCTCGGTGACGGCGGCGGCGTACCGGCGGTAGGTCGCGCTGGAGTGCGAGAAGTGCTGCCGGCCGCCCCACCACTCGGTGCGGCCGTCCTGGTCGACGGGCAGGGTCTCGGGGTGGAGGTGGCCCATCCAGGGCGGGGGCGAGGCGGTGGGCGTGGCCAGGACGACCCCGATGCCGTTCTCGTGCATCAGGTCCATCAGCCGGTCCAGCCAGCCGAAGTCCCGCTCCCCCGGGCGCGGTTCGAGCTTCGCCCAGGAGAAGACGCCGAGGGTGACGGAGTTGACGCCGGCGTCCTTCATCAGCCGGACGTCTTCGAGCCAGGTCTCCTCGGGCCACTGCTCGGGGTTGTAGTCGCCGCCGTAGAGGATGCGGCCGCGCGTGGCGTCGTTCAGCGAGGGCATCAGACGGGCTCCCCGTACTGGATGCCGCGCCCGTTGGTGGCGAGGTACACCCGGCCGTAGAGGCGCGGGTCGCCGACGACGACCTCGCCGGTCCAGCCCCACTGGTGGGCGTCGTCGTTGATCCGCACCCAGGTCCTGGCCTCGTCGTCGGAGCGGTAGACGGCGGTGACGCTCTCGGTGGCGCCGACCTGATAGATGGCGGGGTACCGGGCTCCCTCGGCCGCCTTGCCGAAGCCGAGGGTGTGCGAGGCCCAGCAGCTGTCGACCTTGGCGAAGGTCACGCCGCCGTCGGTGGACCGGTGGAGGCCGTTGGTCTTGGTGGAGAGCCACAGGTCGCCCGACCTGCCGGGGGCGGCGACCAGCTTGAACTGGCTGTCGCCGGACGGCAGTCCGGTCGCACGCGCTGTGAACGAGCGGCCACTGTCAGTGCTGGCGAGTAGCGTTCCTGTGTCGGTGTCGTATGCGTAGAAGCGCGTCGGGTCGGCCGGGTCGGCGACCGGCGTGGCGCCCTTCGGGAAGGAGGAGATCTCAGTCCAGGTGGCACCGTTGTCCGCCGAGCGGTGGGCCGGGTACTTCGTGCCGTCCCAGTGCACGAAGGACCACAGCACCGCGCTGCCGTCGGCGTTGGTGGCGATCGGCCCCGGTGCGTCCTTGGCGATGGCGGGCTGTGCCGCGAAGGGCGCCCAGGTCTGACCGCCGTCGTTCGAGTAGGCGCCGTTGCCGTTGTCGCCCCAGCCCGCGCGGACGACGTACGCCGGTCTGGCCGCGGCCTGCGCGAGTCCCGTCGCCGACCCGAACACGGGGTTCGTCGCCATGCCGCGCGACGGAGACGCCGTGAGCCGCTCGTGGTACATCACGCCGATGTCCCCGAGCCCGCTGATCAGGTGCGCCTTCCCGACCGGGGGCGAGATCAGCTGGCGCACGGCCGTCTCCTCCAGGCCGCGGATCTGCGGGGCCCAGTTCTTCAGGTCCCGGGTGGCGTAGAGGGTGGCGCCGGTGCCGTGGACGACGTGCCGGGAGTCGTACGGGTCGACGGCCACCGCCTGGATCCACCAGCCGAACTTCGGCTTGTCACCACCCCAGTTGAGGAAGGGAGTCTCGGACACGTCGAACACGGCAGCGTCCTTGAGGGACGTCCAGGTGCGGCCGCCGTCGGTGGTGCGGTACAGGGTGTCGACCGCGGCCCAGCGGTTGTTGGTGGAGACGACGACGGTGCCGGGGCGGCGGGCGTCGACGGCGACCCCGCCGTAACCGAAACTGTCGGCGGATCCGTCACTCGTGGTCCCGCCCGGCTTCACCGGCGTGACCTCGGTCCACTTCCCGTCCGCGGTGCGCAGCTTGTGCACACTGCCGTCGGACTGGCCGTTGGGGCCGGGCGCGTTGGCGTACGTCACGTACAGCTCGCGGGTGTACTTGTCGTACGCGGCGCGGATCGGGACCTTGGCGGCGGTGCCGGAGGGGTGCCCGGGGACGGCCTTCCAGGTGGTGCCGTCGGCGGTGCGGTACAGGTTGGCCGAGGTACCGTCCGAGTCGCCCCAGCCGGCGTAGAGGGTGCGGCCGGCGGCGACCAGGAGGGTGACGCCCTGGCCAGTCGCGCTCGGGGTGCCCGGGAAGCCGGTCGCGGCCGCCCAAGTGGCGCCCCGGTCGGTCGACTTGAGCAGCCCGTCGTGCCGGGTCCCCAGCCACAGGGTGTCACTGTCCCGCGGATCCACCAGAAGCCGCTCCCCCGCGCCCCGCCCGTCCTCGTTGGCACCGAGCTTCACGGTGAGGTCGGTGCGGCTCCAGGTGGCGCCACGGTCCTCGGAGCGCAGGACGGCTCCGTTGCCGGCCCAGGACTGGGCGTAGGTGCCGAGGGCGAGATAGAGACGGTTCGGGTGGGCGGGGTCGACGGCGATCGCCTCGACCCCGAGCAGGTTCCAGTCGTCCCAGCCGAGGTGATCGGTCAGCGGCGTCCAGCGGGCGGCCCGGTCGTCCCAGCGGTAGGCGCCGCCGATGTCGGTACGGGCGTAGGCGAGACCGCGGACGGAGGGGTGGAAGAGGACGCCGGTGACGAAGCCGGTGCCGCCGATGACTGCGGTGCGCCAGCGGTAGGCGGGGGCGGGGGCGGCTTGCGCCTCGGCGCCGTACGCAGGTCCCTGGGCCAGGGGCACTGCGGTGAGCGCGGCGGCGGCCGCGGTCCCGGCGAGAACGGCACGTCGACTCAGGCTGGACGTAGGCATGACATACCTCGTTCTGCAAGAAAGGGGGAGGGGAGAGACCCTTGGGGGCGCGGGCGGTATCGATATGCGGCTCCGCCGCGATGGGGGTCCCCCCGGGTTCGAGCGAAGCCGAGAACTTGGGGGAGCGACCAGCCACAACGGGCCCGCAGCCGCCAGAAGCGCGAAGCACCCCTCTGAGAAGGCACCGAACGGTCAGCCCTTGACCGCGCCCGTGAGCATGCCCTTCTTGAAGTGCCGCTGCACGAAGGGCGAGAGCACCGCGACCGGCACCAGGGCCAGCACCATCACGGCCATCTGCACAGCCAGCGGCGAGAGCTGACCCGTGTTGATCTGGGTGGCCAGTCCAACCGGCCGTTCCTGCTTCTGGACGAGCTGGATCATGACGTTCTGCAGCGGCATCATGTCCTGGTCGGTCAGATAGATCGACGCGTTGAACCAGGCGCTCCAGTACCCGACCGCGTAGAAGAGCGCGATCACCGCGAGCACGGCCCGCGACAACGGCATCACGATCGTCCAGAGAATCCGCCAGTCCCCGGCCCCGTCGATGCGCGCGCTGTCGGTGAGTTCCGGCGAGATGCCCATGAAGAACGCACGCAGGACCAGGATGTTGAAGACGCTCACCGCACTGGGCAGGATCAGCGCGAGGTAGGTGTCGGTCAGCCCGAGGGCCTGCACCAGCAGATAGGTCGGGATGAGGCCGGCGCCGAAGAACATGGTGGCGAGGAGCAGCATCAGGAACCAGCGGTGCCCGAGCGAGCCGACGCGCGAGAGGCCGTAGGCGGACAGGACGGACACCGTCATGCTGAACAGTGTGCCGACGAGGGTCACGCCCGTGCTCACCAGGGCGGCGCGCTGGACCTGCCCGCCGCTGAGGAGTTCCTGGTAGGCGATGAAGGTGATGTCCTTGGGGATCATCACGAGGCCACCGGTCGCGTCGATGGTCTTCTTCGACGAGAGGCTGGTGACGATGACGATCCACAGCGGGAAGAGGATCGCGAAGCAGGCCAGGGTGAGGACGATCCCCTTGCCGGCGAGACCCGCCTTCGAGGGCTCCTCCTCCCAGGCCGGCCGCTCCGGGGCGGCCCACGGGCTCGGCCCGGACGCGGCCCGGTCGGACGCCGCCGGCCGGTCGGGCTTGTCGATGACGGTGCTCACTTCTTGTACACCCCCTGCTCACCCATGAGATGGGCGACCTTGTTCGCGGTCAGCACGAGGGCCAGACCGACCACACCCTTGATCAGGCCGGCGGCCGCGGCGTAGCTGAAGTCCTGGTTGCGGATGCCGTTCCACCACACGTAGGTGTCGAGGACCTCGGAGGCGCCTGGACCCACCGAGTCGCGTTGGAGCAGGAGTTGCTCGAAGCCGACCGTAAGGGCGTCGCCGACGCGCAGCACCAGCAGCAGGGCGATCACCGGGCGCAGTGCGGGAAGCGTGATGTGCCACATGCGGCGCCAGCGTCCGGCGCCGTCCATCGCGGCGGCCTCGTACAGGTCGTTGGAGACGGCGGAGAGCGCGGCGAGGAAGACGATGATGCCCCAGCCGGCGTCCTTCCAGACGCCCTCGGCGGTCACCAGGAACTTGAAGATCCCCGGGTCGGTCATCAGGTCGAAGCCCTCGTAGCCGTGCTGCCGGAGGGTCTGCGCGATGATGCCGGCGCCGCCGAAGATCTGCTGGAAGACGGTGACGACCAGCACCCACGAGAAGAAGTGGGGCAGGTACATGATCGCCTGGGCGACCGCCCGGACCCGGGGCCTGATCACGCTGTTGATGACGAGTGCGAGCAGGATCGGGATGGGGAAGAAGAGCACGAGCTGGAGGAAGAACAGCACGAACGTGTTCTGCACCGCGTGCCAGAAGCCGGAGTCCTGGAAGATCCGCTCGAACTGCTCGAAGCCGACCCAGGGACTCTCGAACATGGCGACGAAGCCGTTGTCGCTGAGGTACGGGTCGTAGTCCTGGAACGCGACCACATTGCCGAAGATCGGTATGTAGTTGAAGACGAGGAGCAGCAGGATGGCCGGCAGGGTCATCAGGATCAGCGTGCGGTCGCGTCTGAACCTGAGCCGCAGGCTCAGCTTTCCCGCGCGCCGCTTGCCCCGGGGGCCGGCCGTGTCGCCGGACCCGGCCGGAGTCTTCTCGTCGGTCTTCGCCTCGGCCCTGGTCCGAGGCACCGTGCTGTGGGACACGGCTTTCTCCTTGCCTCAGCCCTGGGTCAGTTGGCCGCGGAGCCGTTGTCGTCGAGCAGCTTCTGGTACCAGTCGCGCAACCCGTCGCCGCCCTTGGACTTCCAGTCGGACACGGCCTGCTGGACGTCGCTGATCTTCTTGCGGCCGCGGACGACGTCGTCCTCCAGCTGCTCGAAGTCGTTGGCGAGATTGGTGAAGCGGTTGGGCTCGGTGATGGTCAGCCCGTAGAAGGAGGACTTCTTGGTGAAGGCGCCCATGCGCTGCTGCCACTCGACCTGAAGCTTGGCGATCTCGGGGAGGTCGGGGTGCGCCAGGTAGGAGGCCGGGTCGCCGGTGTAGTCGTAGGCGCCGAAGACCTCGTTGTTGCCCTTGGCGGTCTTGACGGGCATGCCGTCCTTCAGCGTGTAGTCGGTGCCCTCGACGCCGTAGGCGGTGAGCATGTACTCCTTGGTGCCGTACGGCGCGGCGCAGTAGTTGGCGAGCGCCAGGAAGTCCTTGATCTGCTGCTTGGACGCCTTCTTGCTGACGAAGGTGAAGATGCCCGCCGGCTGGGTCGCGTAGATCGTGGGGTCGCCGCCGTCGGGGCCGAAGATGTCGAACGCGCCCATCTCGAAGGCGGTCTTCTGGGTGCGCTGTTCGGCCGTCGAGCCGTACCAGTAGGAGATGTCGCCGTTGAAGACGAGGGACTGGCCCGCGGTGAAGCGGTTGGACGCGTCGCCCTTGACGGCCTTGGCGTCGGGGTGGACCACGCCGGCCGCGTAGAGCTTGCGCATCCACTCCAGGGCTTCGAGGTACTCGTCGGTCTCGATGCGGTTGACGAGCTTGCCGTCCCTGAGGTCCCACCACAGCGCCTTGTCGCTGCCGTTGAGGACGCCGTAGATGTTGAAGGCGGTCCACTTCAGGTCGTCGCAGGCCCACACCTTCGCCTTGGCGTCGGTGGCCTCCTTCGCCCAGGCCAGGAACTCGTCGGCGGTCTTGGGCAGTTCGTAGCCCTTCGCCTCGAAGATGTCCTTGCGGTAGAAGGGCACGATGTTCGTCACGTACGAGGCCGGCATCGGGATGGCGCGCAACTGGCCGCCGAAGATGGAACGCTGCCAGGCGTCGGTCGGCACCGCCGCGAGGTTCGGGTACGCCTTGACCTTGTCGCCGGACAGGTAGGGGCCGAGGTCGGCGAACTTGGCGTTGATGGCGCTGGGTATCTTGCCGTTCAGGTTCCAGCCCGGGACGACCACCACGTCCGGGATGTCGCTGGAGGCGAGGACGGCGCCCAGCTTCTCGTCGTAGGTGTTGCCGTCCTGGTTCTGCCAGGTCACCTTGACACCGACGGCCTCGTTCACGGCCGTGTAGTACGCGTTGTCGTTGGAGGGCGGGCTGCCCCACATCGGCGCCATGACCTTCAACTGGCTGCCGCCGCCGAGCTTCTTCGGCACCGAGGTCTTCAGGGCGTCCAGGTCGATCGGCTTGGTGAAGCCGGCCGACGAGCCGTTCTTCGAGGGGATGTCCGGCACGACGACGGTCGACGCCACGAAGGCCGGGAGGAGCTTCTCGGCCGCCTTCCCGGAGGTGGTGCCGTCCTTGCTTCCGCTCTGCCCGCCGCCGCAGGCGGCGAGCAAGGGCATCCCTCCGGCCACCGCTGCGGTGGCGACCGCGGTGGAGGCGAGGAAGCTTCTCCGACTCGGGGCGGAGGAGGCGGCGGCGTTCGGCGTCATTGCGTCAACCCTTCATGGCGCACCAGGACACCCGGCGGTGGAGCCGTCGGCTGCGGTGTCTTGAGTGGAACTGGCTGAGCTGAAGCGGTCATAGTGACTAGTCGAAGGAGTCGAAGTAGTCGAAGCGCTTCGATGTTGCTGCGAGGTTAAGTGAACACCCAGGGGTGCACAAGGGTCGCTTCCAAGATTCCTCCGAGGTATGAAGGATCGGATCGGGCTCTTACGCGACTTGAAATGTCGGTGGGGAGTCGGAGTTGTTGCCCCGGGGTGTCTTGACACCCACCCCCGGATCGAATCAGCATCGAAGCGCTTCGAAAGCGCTTCGCCGCTCCATCGCAAGGGGATCCCCACGTGACCGCACAAACGCCGCCTACCACGCCTTTCCGCGATCCGCGCCTGCCGTTCGCGAAGCGCATCGACGACCTGCTGTCGCGGCTGACCCTCGACGAGAAGACCGGGTTCCTGCACCAGTTCACGCCCGCCGTCGAGCGCCTCGGCATCGCCGCGTTCCGCACCGGCCAGGAGGCCCTGCACGGCGTGGCATGGATGGGCCCGGCCACGGTGTTCCCGCAGGCCGTGGGCCTCGGCGCGACCTGGAACACCGATCTGGTACGACGGGTCGGCGAGGCGGTGTCCAAGGAGACCCGCGCGATGCGCACCCGTGACGAGCGCGTCGGCCTCAACGTCTGGTCGCCGACGGTGAACCTGCTGAGGCATCCGCTGTGGGGCCGTAACGAGGAGGGCTACTCGGAGGACCCGAAGCTCACCTCCGCCATCGCCACCGCGTACACGCAGGGCCTGCGCGGCGACCACCCGACGTACTGGCGCACGGCGCCGGTCCTCAAGCACTGGCTGGCGCACAACAACGAGACGGACCGGGCCACCGCGTCGAGTTCGGTGCGTCCGCGGGTGCTGCACGAGTACGACCTGCGGGCCTTCCGCGAGACCGTCGAGGCGGGCGCGACGGCCGGGGTGATGCCGGCGTACAACCTGGTCAACGGCCGCCCGAACCACGTCTCGCCCTACTTGCGCGAGCAGTTGCGCACCTGGACCGACGAGGAGTTGCTGGTCTGCTCGGACGCGGGCGCGCCCACCAACCTGGTCGACTCGGAGCACTACTTCGACACCCACGAGGAGGCCACCGCGGCCGCGGTCCTGGCCGGCGTCGACAGCTTCACCGACCACGGGACGGACAGTTCGCAGATCGTCGCACGCGTCCAGGGGGCCTTGGACCGTGGCCTGCTGACCGAGGCCGACCTCGACACCGCCGTCCGCCGCCAGCTCTCCGTCCGCTTCCGGCTCGGCGAGTTCGACCCGCGCTACGACCCGTACGCCGACACCTCGGACTTCGACACCCCGGCGCACCGCGCGCTCGCCCAGGAGGCCGCCGAGCAGGCGATCGTCCTGCTCAAGAACGACGGCGTGCTGCCGCTGGCCCAGGACACCCGGATCGCCGTGGTCGGCCTGCTCGCCGACGAGTGCAAGCTCGACTGGTACAGCGGCACCCTCATCCACCGCTCGACCCCGCTGGAGGGCCTGTACGAGCGGTTCGGCGCGGAGCGCGTCGAGTTCGCGGAGGGGGTGGACCGGGTCCTGCTCAAGACGCGCGAAGGTACGTTCCTCCACGTCCCCGAGGCACAGGACGCGACCGACGAGGTGCGCGGCGCCGAGGGCGCGCTGGACCCGGCCCTGCTCGCGGGCCGCACCGACCTGCCCCCGCTCACCGCGGCCGCCGTCGGCACCGAACTCGCGCTCGTCGACTGGGGCGAGGGCGTCCTGACCCTGCGCGCCCCGGACGGCCGCTATCTCTCGGTCGCCGAGGACGGCTACGTACGCGCCTCCGCCGACCAGCCCGGAGGCTGGGTCGCCCAGGAGACGTTCCGGCTGGAACCGCACGAGAACGGACACCTCCTCAGGCACGTCGGTACCGGTCGCCACGTCTCTGTCGGCGCCGACGGGATCAAGGTTGCCGCCGAGAATCCGGAAATCGCGGATGAGCCGGAAATCTTCACGCTGATCATCGTCGAGCGCGGTGAGGACGCGGTGCGCCGGGTGACGTCCGAGGCCGACGTGGTCCTGGTCGTCGCGGGCAACGACCCGCACATCAACGGCCGCGAGACGGAGGACCGTACGACGCTGCGCCTGCCCGCCCAGCAGGAGCGCCTGCTGCGCGCCGCCCGCGCCGCCAACCCGAACACCGTGCTGGCGCTGACCTCCGCCTATCCCTACGCGCTCGACACCGCCGGCCTCCCCGCGGTGCTGTGGACGGCCCATGGCGGCCAGGCGGCCGGCACCGCCCTCGCCCGCGTCCTGGCCGGCGACGTCTCCCCCGCCGGCCGTCTCCCGCAGACCTGGTACGCCGACGACGCCGACCTGCCCGGCCTCCTCGACTACGACGTCATCGGCAGCCGCCAGACGTACCTCTACTTCGAGGGCACACCGCTGTTCCCCTTCGGACACGGTCTGTCGTACGCGACGTTCTCCTACGGCGGTCTCAGCTCCCGCGTCGAGGCCGAGACGCTGCACGTCTCCTTCACGATCACCAACACCGGTGACGTCACGGCCGACGAGGTCGCCCAGCTCTACACCCGCGCCGCGGACCCGGTGGTCCCGCGCCCGCGCCGCGAACTGCTGGCGCACCGGCGCGTGACACTCGCACCCGGCGCCGAGGCGGAGCTGGCCTTCGAAGTCCCCCTGCGTTCCTTCGCGTTCTGGGACGTGGCCCAGGGCGGGTGGCGCCTGGAGCCGGGCCCGTACGAGCTGCTGGCCGGCGCCTCCAGCGAGGACGTCCGCCTTCGTACGACCGTCCTCCTGGACGGCGAGCCCTCGGCCCCGCGTCCGGTGCTCGAACGCGGCCTGGACGGAGCCGACTTCGACGACCAGAGCGGCGTCGAGATCGTCGACCGTACGAAGACCGCGGGCGACGCGGTGACGGCGGCGGAGGGACGGACCGGTGAACTGGTCTACCGCGCCTGCGACTTCGGCGCCGGTGCCACGCGGGTGACGGTGTCGGTGGCGGGCGAGGGCGTGGTCGAGCTCGCCCTGGACGGCGGGCCGACGCTGGCCACCCTGACGTCGGACGCGTCCGGCTCCGGGCCGTACGCCTACACCACGCTCGGCGCCGGGTTCGTCGCCGAGGGCCTGCACGACGTCCACCTGAGACTGCGCGGCCCGCTGCGGCTCGCGCACGTCGGCTTCTCCGGCTGAGGGTCCGGAGGAGACCGGCGCAGAGAAGGGGCCCGGCACCGGAAGGCATCGGTGCCGGGCCCCTTCAGGGACGGCGTAAGCGCGTCGGACGCAACCTTAGCTGAAAATGGTTCCCATTAGCTAGAGGGTGAGTCCGGTCATTGGCTAGAGGGCGAGTCCGGTCAGTACAAGAACCCGCTCGTACGTGTAGTCGTCCATCGCGAACTTCACGCCCTCGCGGCCCACCCCGGACTGCTTGACACCGCCGTACGGCATCTGGTCGGCGCGGTAGGACGGCACGTCGCCGATGACGACACCGCCGACCTCCAGCGCGCGGTGGGCGCGGAAGGCGACCTGGAGGTCGTGCGTGAACACGCCCGCCTGGAGGCCGTACTTGGAGTCGTTGACGGCGGCGAAGGCAGCCGCCTCCCCGTCCACCTTCTGCACGGTGAGGACCGGCCCGAAGACCTCCTCGCAGAAGAGGGTGGTGCTCGCCGGCACGTCGGTCAGGACGGTCGGCGCGTAGGAGGCGCCGTCGCGCTTGCCGCCGGCGTGAAGCTGGGCCCCGGCCTCGACGGCCTCCTGCACCCACGCCTCGACCCGCTTGGCGGCGTCCTCGCTGACCAGCGGCCCGACGTCGGTCTTGTCGTCGCTCGGGTCGCCGGTGGTCTGGGCCTCGACGGCGGCGACGACGCGGGGCAGCAGACGGTCGTACACCGACGCGTCCGCGATGACCCGCTGGACGGAGATGCAGGACTGGCCGCCCTGGTAGTTGGAGAAGGTGGCGATGCGGGTGGCGGCCCAGTCGAGGTCGGCGTCGGAGGCGTAGTCGCCGAGGACGACCGCGGCGCCGTTGCCTCCCAGCTCCAGGGTGCAGTGCTTGCGCGGTACCGAGTCCATGATCGCGTAGCCGACCTTCTCGGAACCCGTGAAGGAGATGACCGGCAGGCGCTCGTCCTGGACGAGGGCCGGCATCCGGTCGTTCGGGACGGGAAGGATGCTCCAGGAACCGGCCGGCAGGTCGGTCTCGGCGAGCAGTTCACCGATGACGAGGCCGGAGAGCGGGGTGGCCGGGGCGGGCTTGAGAATGATCGGCGCACCGGCGGCGATCGCCGGGGCGATCTTGTGGGCGCACAGGTTCAGGGGGAAGTTGAACGGCGCGATGCCGAGGACCACGCCCTTCGGGAAGCGGCGGGTGAGCGCGAGGCGGCCCTGACCGCCGGCGTCGGTGTCCAGGCGCTGCGCCTCTCCCCCGTTGAACCTCCTCGCCTCCTCGGCCGCGAACCGGAACACGGAGACGGCCCGGCCGACCTCGCCGCGGGCCCACTTGATCGGCTTGCCGTTCTCCGCGGAGATGAGCTGCGCGATCTCCTCCGTGCGCTCGGCCAGCCGCCGGCTGACGTGGTCGAGGGCGGCGGCGCGGAGGTGGGCGGGGGTGGCCGCGAAGTCCTCGCGGACGGCGTGCGCGGCGGCCACGGCCTCCTCGATCTGCGCGTCGCTCGGCACGGCGACCTTGCCGACGAGGCGGCCGTCCCAGGGCGAGGTGACGTCGAAGCTGTCCTCGCCGGTGGCCTGGCGGCCGGCGAGCCAGAAGGCGTGGGTGGAAGTCATGTGTCGACGGTAGGGGTGGGGATGGCGGATGGCGTTTCGCCAGTGTGTAGTGGTGGGACGTTGACGTGCGCCGGATTGGCAGGGTGGTGGGGGTGCACCTTCTCCCGGGTGCCTACGCCGACGTCGCCTTCAGCGCCAGCCACAGCTCCATCCGCATGTCCGGATCGTCCAGCGAGCGCCCGAGGATCTCCTCGACCCGCCGCATCCGGTACCGCAGCGTATGCCGGTGAACGCCCAGGTCCGCGGCCGCCGCATCCCACTGACCGTGCCGCGACAGCCACGCCCGGAGCGAGGCCACCAGATCCCCCCGCCCGGTCGCGTCGTGCTCGTACAGCGGCCGCAGCAGACCGTCCGCGAACGCCTTCACCGCATCGTCGGCCAGCAACGGCAGCACCGACCCGGCCGCCATCTGCTCGTGCTCGACGAACACCCGCCCCCGCCGCCGAGCCACCGACAAGGCCTGCTCGGCCTGCTTGTACGCCGCCGCCGCGGCGATCGGCCCGACCGGCGCCGACAGCCCCACGACCAGCTCGTCCTCGTCACCGCCGGCCGCCTGCTCCCGTACCCCCGCCCGCGCCGCCTCCAGCGCCGCCGCGTACTCCCCGCACGCGGCCACCGCGGCACCGCCGTCCGCGGCGAGCACCACCAGCCGCTCGCTCTCGCCGCCCCCGTTCTCCGGCACGACCAGGACGGCCTCGCCGGAACGGGCCGCCGCCGACTCGACGACTTCGGTGAGCGCGCCCAGCGGGTCACCGTTCGTGTCGGCGGCGGCGAGGGTGGCGGCCGTCGGATTGGCGGGCGGCACGTGCGCGTGGTCGTCGGTCTGCACCCGGGCGGCCGACGCGGCGGAGGCCGACTCGGCGACGATCATCCGGAAGGGGGCGTCGAGCAGAGCGCCGTACAGATCCCCGGCGACCGTGCGCGCGTGGTCCGGCTCCCCGGCGAGCAGCATGCGCAGCACCGCCACGCCGAGCCGCTGTTCGGCCGCGTGCAGGGAACGTGACCGTTCCGTCGTGAGGGTGAGCAGGGCGATGGCCGAGTGGAGGGCGTACCGCTCGGCGGTGCCGAGGGCCGCGGCGGTCCCGACGGCCAGCGCGGCGCGCGGCCGCCGCCCGGTGCCCAGCGAGTGCAGTTCGACCCGGTCCTCGTGCTCGGGGCCGCCGACGACCGACGAGGCGGGCGCGGGCCGGTCCCGAAGCCGCTCGACGTCCGCCGTGAGCCGGGCGGCCCGCCGTACCGCCCACTCCGGCGCGGTGGCGACGACGGCGCCCGAGGCGTCGTAGAGCGCGGCCCACCCGTCGACCTGCGAGGCGAGCGCGCTCAGCAGCCCCTCCGGGCCGTCCGTGAGGGCCTGCTTGGTCAGTTCTCGCTGCGCCGCGAAGCCCGCGGTCACCGCCCGGTACTGGTCGGCGGCGATCTCCGCGGACACCGCCTTGCTGATGGCGAGGAAGGGCGTGCGGCGCGGTACCTCCAGCAGCGGCAGCCCTTCCTGCTCGGCCGCGTCGACGAGCGCCTTGGGGATCTCCTCGTAGTTGACCCCGACGGCGAAGCCGAGCCCGACGACCCCCGCGCCGACCAGCCGCTTCACATAGCGCGCCATCGCCTCAGGGTCCTCCGCGTCCAGCTTCAGCGCGGTGACCAGCAGCAGCTCGCCGCCCTCCATGTAGGGCACGGGGTCGGCGAGCTCGCTGACGTGCGCCCAGCGGACCGGCACGTCCAGGCGGTCCTCGCCCGCCCGCACGGTCAGTTTCAGCGCGGAGTGGTGGATGAGCGAGGCGAGCGTGGGGGGCATGAGGCCTTCAGGTGTACGAGACAGGTATGTGTGGCATGTGTGGCTGCCGCGATCTTTGTGATCTTTTGGCCGCTACGTATGAACGGCCTGTGCCGATTCTGCCTCAGCGTACGGTCCCCGCGTCACCTCAACCGCGCAGATCCACCAGCAGCGGCGGCGCGTGCTCGCCCTTCACGTTGGTGAGGGACAGCACCGCGTGCCCCGGCGGCACGCCGTGCGCCAGCTCGGACGCGGACCACCGCTCGCGCTCGACCTGCCGTACGGTCACCGCCCGCGCGGTCGGCGCCTTGCCGGTGATCACCCGCCGCACCGCGTGCAGCGCCTTGCCGGCCGGCGTCTCGGCGATGATCTGCCGGTCGGTGACGTCCCGCGCCTCGATCCACTCCTTGCCCCACACCTCGGCGAAGTCCTGCCCGTCCCACGGCGTCAGCCCGGACAGCGCCATCCGGCACCCGGTGGCCCCGAGCAGCGGCCCGCGCAACGGCCTCGGTACGTCGTCCAGGGTGCGCAGCGTCAGCACGACCCCGGCGTTGCCCGACCGCAGCCGCTGAATGCCCCGCACCGCTTCGGGCGTCACCACGCCCGTGGCGTCGTCCAGGATCAGGCAGGCGAACAGCGACCGGTCCTCCCGTACCGCCACACTCGCCGTGAACTGGGCCAGCACCAGCCGCGCCAGCATCCGCGAGGCGTCGGCGTGCCCGCGCTGCGGCAGGTCGACGCGCACCCGCACGGGATGGTCGAGCGCCTTGAGCGAGAACGGCCGCGACTGTCCGGACGTGTCGAAGAAGCCCGCGAAGGCCGGCCGGTCGAGCAGCGCCACGCGATCCGCGAGTACGCCGCCCACGTCCCCCGGCTGTCCCATCTGCCGTTCCCGCGCGTCCAGTTCGCGCAGCAGCGACTCCTGCCCGGAGTCCTCGAGGCCCTTGCGCAGTGCGGCCAGCGGCGCGGGCGATCCGTCGAGCAGCTGCCGCAGCTCCGGTACGGAGGGGAAGCGTCCGTGGACCGTCCGGAACGGCCCGAGGAGCTGGGCGAGGACGGTGGTGGAGCGGCGGGTGTCCCCGCCCTGGTGCGGCTCGGCGAGATCGCCGACGAGCGCCTCGGCGAGCACCGCCGCCGCCTCGTCCGGGTCCGTCGTCCCGCCGTACAGGTCGAGGTCGTACACCGATTCCGGATTCCCGATCCGTACGACCACGTCGTAGGAGTCGGCCGGGCCGAGCCCGGCGCCCGCCGCGCCGACCACCACGACCGAGGCGCGCCCGGCGAGCGCGTGCAGGCACAGCGACTCGGCGAGCGGGTTCACCACGGTCCCGGTCTTGCCGGAGCCGGGCGGCCCGACGGCGAGGAGCGAGGTGCCGAGCAGCTCGGGGCCGAGGCCGAGGCCGGTGCCGCGGTAGGCGTACGGGTTGCGGGCGTCGTCGGCCGTGGTGCCCAGGCGCACCTGGCCGGTGACCAGGTCGTGCCGGGCGATCCGGGTCGGCAGGTCGCGCTCGCCGGAGGGGTGCGCGCAGGCGGCGGCGCCTTCGCCGAGCACCGCGCCGGTGAAGGTGGCGAGGCTGTGCCGGCCGCTGCGCACGCCCTGCCAGGCGCGGTCGATCCGGGCGAGGTCGACGTCCCGCATCAGCCCGGCCCGGGCCTCGGCGGCGAGCCGCTCGGCGGCGTCGACGGCCCCGGCGGCCCGCAGCTGGGGCCACTCGGCGGGGTCCTGCTCGGGGGTGGGCGGCCGTTCGGTCACCGGCGCGGACCGGCGCCAGGCGGGCGGGCCGAAGCGGCGCCAGACCTCGCCCCAGCGGCCGAGGCGGCCGACGGCGAACATGATCGCTAGGGCGATCAGCGTGTAGTAGCTGTACCAGAGGACGGCGTTGCCGACGCGGTCGTTGCTGTGCCGCCAGGAGTCCGGCGTGAAGAGTTCGAGGGGCAGGACCCACCAGCCGCCGAGGTAGCCGTTCCACAGGAGCGACCAGATCAGCCAGCCGACGAGGAAGGCGATCACCGCGCCGCTGAGCAGCTGCCGGGTCGGGATCTGCTCGGGCTCCTCGTCCGGCCGCGGCTTGTGCCCGAACCGCCACACCCCCGGTGCCGCCTCCGGCCGGGGCGTCCGCAGCCACGCGAGGAAGGCCGACCCGTCCGGCCTCGGCGGCACGCCCGGCGTCGGAGCCGCGGTCGGCCGCGGCGGCATCGCCGGGATCCCCGGGGGTCCCGCCGGACGTGGCACAGGGTTCGCATGCGTACCCCGCGCGTCCCGCGTCCCGTCGCTGTCCATCGCCCTCGCCCCTTGACCAGCCGTTCCGTCCACCGTCAGCGAGTCAATCTAACGCCCCCGCCTGGGTAGTTCACCGCTTACGCGGCCGGGCCGCTACCGACCGGGCCGCACACCGCCATGTCCAAGACGGACAAGCCGCGTCGGCGAGAACGCCCACATGGAGCATGCCCACCTCCCGGTCCCCGCCCTAGCCTGCGAGAAAAGAGAAGGCAATCGTCAGCAAGAGCAACATCCCAGGAGCCCCCATGACCGCACTTCCGCAGGAGCGCCGCGTCGTCACCGCCATCCCCGGCCCGAAGTCGCAGGAGCTGCAGGCCCGCCGTGTCGCCGCGGTCGCGCAGGGAGTGGGCTCCGTGCTGCCCGTGTTCACCGCGCGCGCGGGCGGCGGGATCATCGAGGACGTCGACGGCAACCGTCTGATCGACTTCGGCTCCGGCATCGCGGTCACCTCGGTCGGCGCCTCCGCCGAGGCCGTCGTACGCCGGGCCTCCGCCCAGCTCGCCGACTTCACCCACACCTGTTTCATGGTCACTCCCTACGAGGGGTACGTGGAGGTCGCCGAGGCCCTCGCCGAGCTGACCCCGGGCGACCACGCCAAGAAGTCCGCGCTGTTCAACTCGGGCGCCGAGGCCGTCGAGAACGCCGTCAAGATCGCCCGCGCGTACACCAAGCGGCAGGCGGTCGTCGTCTTCGACCACGGCTACCACGGCCGTACCAACCTGACGATGGCGCTGACCGCGAAGAACATGCCGTACAAGCACGGCTTCGGCCCGTTCGCGCCCGAGGTCTACCGGGTCCCGGTGGCCTACGGTTACCGCTGGCCGACCGGCCCGGACAACGCGGGCCCGGAGGCCGCCGCCCAGGCCATCGACCAGATCACCAAGCAGGTCGGCCCGGACAACGTGGCCGCGATCATCATCGAGCCGCTGCTCGGCGAGGGCGGCTTCATCGAGCCGGCGAAGGGCTTCCTGCCCGCGCTGCGGAAGTTCGCCTCGGACAACGGCATCGTGTTCGTCGCCGACGAGATCCAGTCCGGCTTCTGCCGTACCGGCCAGTGGTTCGCCTGCGAGGACGAGGGCATCGTCCCCGACCTGATCACCACCGCCAAGGGCATCGCGGGCGGTCTGCCGCTCGCCGCCGTCACCGGCCGCGCCGAGATCATGGACGCCGCGCACGCGGGCGGCCTCGGCGGCACCTACGGCGGCAACCCGGTCGCCTGCGCGGGTGCGCTCGGCTCCATCGAAACGATGAAGGAGCTCGACCTCAACGCCCGGGCGAAGGCGATCGAGGCGACGATGAAGGCCCGGCTGTCCGCGATGGCCGAGAAGTTCGACATCATCGGCGACGTCCGCGGCCGTGGCGCGATGATCGCCATCGAGCTGGTCAAGGACCGCGCCACCAAGGAGCCGAACCCGGAGGCGACCGCCGCCCTCGCCAAGGCCTGCCACCAGGAGGGCCTGTTGGTCCTGACCTGTGGCACCTACGGCAACGTGCTGCGCTTCCTGCCCCCGCTGGTCATCGGCGAGGATCTCCTGCGCGAGGGACTCGACATCATCGAGCAGGCTTTCGCGCGCATCTGACGGGTGGGCCGCACAGGTGATTCCGCGAGCGGCAGACCGTGTGAAGAAGGTGTGCGGGGTGCATGGGAGGACTCGATTCCGCCTGTCTTAGGCCCACCCCCTGACGTAGGTTCTAACCAGATGAGAGATACACCCCGCCCACAGGGGACTGTGGGCGACTTCAGGCCGGGGCCTCCCCAGCTTCGACCTGGTCGTGCCCTCGCGCACACAACCGGTGCCTCCGGCTCCGGATCTCCTCACCGATCGGACAGTCGCCCGCCCCAAACCCCCCGGGGCGGCCGACGATCCGATCTGATCGGCCGCCCCGGAACCACCCCCCCTGTTCCGGGGCGGCCGACCTCCTTCTTCTTCCTCTTCGGGCTTCCGGCCCTCCTCTTCGCGCTGATCACCTGGCAGGTCGTCGCCGACGGACCGTTGCTGCGCGCGGACGAGCGCGTCAGCCGCGCCCTGGTCCATCCGGACCGCTTCTCCGAACTCCTCGCCGACCTGGGCAACATCCAGGTCGCGGTCCCCGTCCTCGCCGCCGTCCTGGCCCATGTCGCCTGGCGGGGCCGCCGCAGTGGTACAGACCGCTGGTGGCTCCCGCCCGCCGCGGCGGCCCTCCTCATGGCCCTGGTCCCGGCGCTGATCATCCCGCTCAAGGAACTCACGGCCCGCCACGGCACCTCGGTCATGCCCCCGGGGGCCGGCTACTACCCCTCCGGCCACACCGCCACGGCCGCCGTCGCGTACGGCTCCGCGGCCCTGCTCCTCTTCCCGTGGCTGCGCACGGCCTACGCCCGCCGGGAACTCCTCATCGCCTGTGCGGTCGTCAACGTCGGCGTCGGTTTCGGCCTGGTCCGCCGCGGCTACCACTGGCCGCTGGATGTCGTGGCCAGTTGGTGTCTGTGTGCGGTGCTGCTGTCGTCCTTGTGGCTGTTCCTCGGGCGGGGGACGCCCGACGACGAGCCGACGGAGTAGGTAGCAGGTGGGCGGAGGCGGCCTTCCGCGTCGGCCGCACGGGCGGCCGACGAGTCGCCTGATGGTGTGGACGACCGCTCGGTCGTACCTCGGGTGGTGCTCGTCTGGTCGTTCTCGGCTCGTACTGCTCGTCTCGCCGTTCTCGTCTGGTCGTGCCCGTCTGGTCGTGCTCGTCCGTCGCCAGGCCCGCCGCCGCCTCGTGCATCGCCAGTTCGAGGAGTGCCGGGTCGGTGAGGGTGCCGGAGCCGTCCGGGGGCACCAGCCAGCGGACTCCGCCGCCGGTGGAGCGGCCCGGGTACGGCACCACGATCCAGGTGCCGGCGCCCGCCGTACGGATGCCCGTGCCGAGCCAGCGGGCCGCGGTCCCGGGCGGTACGAAGAAGCCCATGCGGGCGTCGCCGAAGTCGACCAGCACCGGTCCCGGCTGGTCGAGGATGCGGGTGAGGACGTCGAGGTAGCCGAGCTCACCCGGCAGGATCAGTACGTCCCAGGCCTTGCCCGCGGGCAGGAGCGCGACCCCGTGAGGGCTGCGTTCCCACTCCCAGCGGCAGGCCTCGGGGTCCGGAGCCACGGATGCGAGCCAGTCGACCGCCGTCTTCGCCCCAGTCATGAGGGGACCTCCCTTTGTGTCGTGGACGCGAGTCGCGTCACGAGAGAGAGGGAGGTCTCCTGGCAGCATTCCGCGGGTTTGGGCTCCTCGTTGGAGTGAACCGGACCACATATGACAGGTCAGCTGTCGAAGCCGAGCCCGAGTCTGTCCATCGTCCGCAGCCACAGGTTGCGCCGCCCACCGTGCGCGTCCGCCCGTGCCAGCGACCACTTGGTGAGGGCGATGCCCGTCCACGCGAAGGGCTCCGGCGGGAAGGGCAGCGGCTTCTTGCGGACCATTTCCAGCGCCGTGCGCTCCGTGGACTCCCCCGCCAGCAGGTCCAGCATCACCTCGGCGCCGAACCGGGTGGCCCCGACGCCCAGACCCGTGTAGCCCGCCGCGTACGCCACCTTCCCGTGGTGGGCCGTGCCGTAGAACGCCGAGAAGCGCGAGCAGGTGTCGATCGCGCCGCCCCACGCGTGCGTGAAGCGGAGGCCCTCCAGCTGCGGGAAGCAGGTGAAGAAGTGCCCGGCGAGCGTGGCGTACGTCTGAGGGCGGTCGTCGTACTCGGCGCGCACCCGGCCGCCGTACGGGTAGATCGCGTCGTAGCCGCCCCAGAGGATGCGGTTGTCCGCGGACAGGCGGAAGTAGTGGAACTGGTTGGCGCTGTCCCCCAGCCCCTGCCGGTTCTTCCAGCCGATCGACGCCAGTTGGCCGGCGCTCAGCGGTTCGGTCATCAGCGCGTAGTCGTAGACCGGGACTGTGTAGGCCCGCACGCGCTTGACCAGGTTCGGGAAGATGTTGGTGCCGAGCGCGACCGTGCGGGCGCGGACCGAGCCGTACGGAGTGCGTACGGCCATCCCGGCGCCGTACGGCTTCAGCGTGAGCGCGGGCGTGTGCTCGTGGACCCGGACGCCGAGCCGGACGCACGCCCGCTTCAACCCCCAGACGAGCTTGGCCGGGTGGAGCATGGCGACGCCCCGGCGGTCGTGGAGGCCGGCCTGGAAGGTCGGTGAGGCCACCTGTTCCCGGACGGCCTCCCTGTCCAGGAACTCGACGCCGTCGGCGAGACCCTCGCGTTCCATCTGTTCGTACCAGTCGCGCAGTTCCCGCGCCTGGTACGTCTCGGTCGCCACGTCGATCTCGCCGGTGCGCTCGAAGTCGCAGTCGAGGTCGTGCCGGGCGACCGCCTTCTCGATCTCGTCGAGGTTGCGGGCGCCGAGCTCCTGGAGCTTGTGGATCTCGTCCGGCCAGCGGGTCAGGCCGTTGGGCAGACCGTGGGTGAGGGAGGCGGCGCAGAAGCCGCCGTTGCGGCCCGAGGCGGCCCAGCCCACCTCGCGGCCTTCCAGCAGGACGACATCCCGCTGCGGATCGCGCTCCTTGGCGAGGAGCGCGGTCCACAGTCCGCTGTAGCCGCCGCCGACGACCAGCAGGTCGCAGGTCTCGGCGCCGGTGAGCGCGGGTTCGGGGTGGGGCTTGCCGGGGTCGTCCAGCCAGTACGGGACCGGCTGGGCGTCGGAAAGGGACGTGGTCCAACGGCTCATGGCGCTTGGGGCCATGATGTCAACTCCCTACAGGGCTCTTTCGCTCACGCCTTTTGCTTGGTGCGGCGGTTTCCGATGACCATCGAGGTCAGGACGAACAGGACGGCGACCAGGAACATGGCCGTCCCGATGACATTGATCTGAACGGGAGTGCCGCGCTGTGCCGAACCCCAGACGAACATGGGGAAGGTGACGGTCGAGCCCGCGTTGAAATTCGTGATGATGAAATCGTCGAAGGAAAGCGCGAAGGCGAGCAGCGCACCCGCCGCGATTCCCGGAGCCGCGATCGGCAGGGTGACCCGTATGAAGGTCTGGAAGGGGCCCGCGTACAGGTCCTGGGCTGCCTGCTCCAGCTTCGGGTCCATCGACATCACGCGCGCCTTGACCGCCGTCACGACGAAGCTGAGGCAGAACATGATGTGGGCGATGAGGATCGTCCAGAAGCCCAGCTGCCCGCCCATGTTGAGGAACAGGGTGAGCAGCGAGGCCGCCATGACGACCTCGGGCATCGCCATCGGCAGGAAGATCAGCGAGTTGACGGCGCCCCGGGCGCGGAAGCGGTAGCGGACCAGCGCGAAGGCGATCGCCGTGCCGAGGGCGGTCGCGCCGAGCGTCGCCCAGAAGGCGATCTGGAGGCTGAGCGACAGCGAGCCGCACAGGTCGGAGACCCCGCACGGGTCCTTCCAGGCGTCCGTGGAGAACTGCTGCCATTCGTAGTTGAAGCGCCCCTTCGGTTTGTTGAAGGAGAACACCGTGACCACGACGTTCGGCAGGAGGAGATATCCGAGCGTCAGCAGTCCCGCGATGACGACGAGATGGCGCTTGAGCCAGTTGACGAAGGTCATTTAAACCAGATCCTCCGTGCCGGACTTGCGGATGTAGACGGTGACCATGGCGAGAATCCCGGCCATGAGGATGAAGGAGAGTGCCGCGGCCGTCGGGTAGTCGAGGATGCGCAGGAACTGGCTCTGGATGACGTTTCCGACCATGCGGGTGTCCGTGGAGCCGAGCAGGTCCGCGTTGACGTAGTCGCCGGCCGCCGGGATGAAGGTCAGCAGCGTGCCGGAGACCACGCCCGGCATCGACAGCGGGAAGGTGACCCGGCGGAAGGTCGTGAACGGCTTGGCGTACAGGTCGCCCGCGGCCTCGTGGAGCCGTCCGTCGATGCGCTCCAGCGAGGAGTAGAGCGGCAGGATCATGAACGGCAGGAAGTTGTACGTCAGACCGCAGACCACCGCGAGCGGTGTGGCCAGCACGCGGTCGCCGGAGGTCCAGCCGAGCCAGCTCGTGACGTCCAGGACGTGCAGCGTGTTGAGGGCGCCGACGACCGGGCCGCCGTCCGCGAGGATCGTCTTCCAGGCGAGCGTACGGATCAGGAAGCTGGTGAAGAACGGCGCGATCACCAGGATCATGATCAGGTTCCGCCAGCGGCCCGCGCGGAAGGCGATGAGGTAGGCCAGCGGGTAACCGAGGAGGAGGCACAGGACGGTCGCGGCGGCCGCGTAGGCGATCGAGCGCAGGAACTGCGGCCAGTACTCGGACAGGGCGTCCCAGTAGGTGGCGAAGTGCCAGGTGACCTTGTAGCCCTCCTCCAGGGAGCCCGTCTGCACGGACGTGGAGGCCTGGTAGACCATCGGCAGCGCGAAGAAGACGAGCAGCCAGAGGACGCCGGGCAGGAGCAGCCAGTAGGGGACGAGGCGGCCGCGTCTGCGCGGGGGCTTCTTCGCGGGTGCGGCGGGCGCGAGGGGCGGGGGCGCCTCGGTGAGGGTCGACATCAGGCGGCCACCACTTCGTCGGTGCCCGCGGAGCCCGCTGTCCCGGCCAGCAGGGACTGGGCGGCGTCCAGGCCGAAGGTGTGGGCCGGGCTCCAGTGCAGGACGACCTCGGCGCCGGGGCACGAGCCGGGCGTCACGGTCGATGTTCTGGGCGTACACCTCGAACTCCGGGCAGACCGGGCTGTCGACGACGTACTGCGTGGAGACGCCGATGAAGCTGGAGTTGGCGATCTTTCCGGTGATGCGGTTGCGGCCGACCGGGATCTCGCCCGCGTCGTCGGCGTGCGTGAGGGAGATCTTCTCCGGGCGGACGCCGACCAGCACCTTGCCGCCGGTCTGTGTCGGGGCGGAGCAGCGCGTCTCGGGGAGCACCAGCTTGCCGCCGCCCGCCCTGAGGACGATCTCGTCGCCGCTCTTGGAGTCGACCTCGGCCTCGATGAGGTTGGAGGTGCCGAGGAAGTTGGCGACGAAGGTGGTGTTCGGGTTCTCGTAGAGGTCGGTGGGCGAGCCGAGCTGTTCGACGCGGCCCGCGTTCATCACCGCGACCGTGTCGGCCATGGTCATGGCCTCCTCCTGGTCGTGCGTGACGTGCACGAAGGTGATGCCGACCTCGGTCTGGATGCGCTTGAGCTCCAGCTGCATCTGGCGGCGCAGCTTGAGGTCGAGGGCGCCGAGGGGCTCGTCCAGGAGGAGCACCTTGGGGTGGTTGATCAGGGCGCGGGCGACCGCGACGCGCTGCTGCTGGCCGCCGGAGAGCTGGTGCGGCTTCTTGCGCGCCTGCTCGCCGAGCTGCACCAGGTCGAGCATCTCCCCGACCTGTTTCTTCACCGACTTGATGCCGCGCCGGCGCAGGCCGAAGGCGACGTTCTCGAAGATGTCGAGGTGCGGGAAGAGGGCGTAGGACTGGAAGACCGTGTTCACCGGCCGCTTGTAGGGCGGGAGATGGGTGACTTCCTGGTCGCCGAGGAAGACGGTGCCGGAGGAAGGTTCCTCCAGGCCCGCGATCATGCGCAGGGTGGTGGTCTTGCCGCAGCCGGAGGCGCCGAGCAGGGCGAAGAAGGAGCCCTGCGGCACGGTCAGGTCGAGTGGGTGTACGGCGGTGAAGGAGCCGTAGGTCTTGCTGATGCCGGAGAGGCGGACATCGCCCGTGGTGTCGGTCTTGTTCGTCATGGTGGTCACGCCCCAGTCAGCTTCGCGAACTTCTCTTCGAACTCGGTCTCTTCCTTCGAGCTCAGCGAGCGGAAGGCGTGCGACTTCTCGGCCATGGCCTTGTCGGGGATGATCAGCGGGTTGTTCGCCGCATCCGCGTCGATCTTCTCCAGCTCGGGCTTCACCCCGTCGACGGGACACACGTAGTTGATGTACGCGGCGAGCTCGGCGGCCGGCTTCGGCTCGTAGTAGTAGTCGATGAGCCGTTCGGCGTTCGTCTTGTGACGCGCCTTGTTGGGGACCAGCAGGTTGTCGGTCGACGTCATGTAACCGCTGTCCGGGATCAGGAAGTCGATGTCGGGACTGTCCGCCTTCAGCTGGACGACGTCACCGGCCCAGGCGATGCAGGCGGCGAAGTCGCCGCTGGTCAGGTCGGAGGTGTAGTCGTTGCCGGTGAAGCGGCGGATCTGGCCCTTGTCGACGGCCTTCTGGATGCGGGCGATGGCGGCGTCGTAGTCGTCGGCGGTGAAGTTCGCCGGGTCCTTGCCCATGTCGAGCAGGGTCATGCCGATGCTGTCGCGCATCTCCGACAGGAAGCCGACGCGGCCCTTGAGCTTGGGGTTGTCGAGCAGGTCGGAGACCGACTTCACCTCGACGCCGTTCAGCGCCTTCTTGTTGTAGGCGATGACCGTGGAGATGCCCTGCCAGACGTACGAGTAGGCGCGGCCGGGGTCCCAGTCGGGGTCGCGGAACTGCGCGGAGAGGTTGGCGTAGGCGTGCGGGAGGTTGGACGGGTCGAGTTTCTGGACCCAGCCCAGACGGATCAGGCGGGCGGCCAGCCAGTCGGTGAGGACGATGATGTCGCGGCCGGTGTCCTGGCCCGCGGCGAGCTGCGGCTTGATCTTGCCGAAGAACTCGTTGTTGTCGTTGATGTCCTCGGTGTACTTGACCTTGATGCCGGTCCGCTTGGTGAACGCCTCCAGCGTCGGATGGTGCTTGCCGCTGTCGTCGACGTCCATGTACTCGGTCCAGTTGGAGAAGTTGACGCTCTTCTCCTTCGCCGAGTGGTCGTCGGCGGAGACCCCGCCCTGCGTCTTGCCCGCCGCGGGGATGCCGCAGGCGCTCAGCGCGCCCATTCCGCCGACCGCGAGCGCGCCGCCCGCGGAGGCGCGCAGCAGTGAGCGGCGGGTGAGGGCGGCCCTGCCGTTCCTGAAGCTGCGCCGCATGGCGGCCACCTGGGCCGGGGACAGGCGGTCGGGCTCGTACTGCTCCATGCGCGTGGTGCCCTTTCGGGAGGGTGTGGGCGGCCGCGGGTCAGGCGGCCTTCGGTGTGGCTATCGGTCCCCGAAGATCGTGCGGTGCCAGTCCTTGCGGGGCACCGCCGTGTTGTCGAACATGACGTGCTTGAGCTGGGTGTACTCCTCGAACGAGTACGCGGACATGTCCTTGCCGAAGCCGGACGCCTTGTATCCGCCGTGGGGCATCTCGCTGATGATCGGGATGTGGTCGTTGACCCACACGCAGCCCGCCTTGATCTCACGGGTGGCGCGGTTCGCCCGGTAGACGTCGCGGCTCCAGGCGGAGGCGGCGAGCCCGTACGGGGTGTCGTTTGCCAGCTCGATCCCCTCGTCGTCGCTGTCGAAGGGCAGGACCACGAGCACCGGCCCGAAGAGCTCGGACTGGACGATCTCGCTGTCCTGGTCGGCGTCCGCGATCAGGGTGGGGCGATAGTACGCACCGTTCTTGAGATCCCCCTGAGGAGCCTCGCCGCCGGTCACCACGCGCGCGTAGGCACGCGCCCGGTCGACGAAACCGGCGACCCGGTCGCGCTGTACGTGCGAGATCAGCGGGCCGAGATCGGTGCCCGGCGCGAACGGGTCGCCCAGCCGGACGGTCTCCATGAGGGCGGCCGTCCGCTCGACGAACGCCTCGTAGAGGGGCCGCTGTACGTACGCGCGCGTGGCGGCCGTGCAGTCCTGCCCGGTGTTGATGAGCGCGCCCGCGACCGCGCCGTGGACGGCCGCCTCCAGGTCGGCGTCGTCGAAGACCACGAAGGGCGCCTTGCCGCCGAGCTCCAGGTGGAGGCGCTTGACGGTCGCGGTGGCGACCTCGGCGACCCGCTTGCCGACCGCGGTGGAGCCGGTGAAGGAGGTCATGGCCACGTCCGGGTGGCCGACGAGGTGCTCGCCGGCCTCCTTGCCGGTGCCGCTGACGATGTTGATCGCGCCGTCCGGGATCCCGGCGTCGGAGGCGGCCTGGGCGAAGAGCAGCGAGGTGAGTGGGGTGAGCTCGGCGGGCTTGAGGACGATCGTGTTGCCCGCGGCGATCGCCGGGAGGATCTTCCAGGCGGCCATCTGGAGGGGGTAGTTCCAGGGCGCGATGGAGCCGACGACGCCGATGGGTTCACGGCGTACGTACGAGGTGTGGTCGCCGGAGTACTCGCCGGCCGACTGCCCCTGGAGGTGGCGGGCGGCACCGGCGAAGAAGGCGGTGTTGTCGATGGTGCCCGGGACGTCGAACTCGCGGGTCAGCTTGAGCGGCTTGCCGCACTGGAGGGACTCGGCGCGGGCGAAGTCCTCCGCGCGTTCGGCGAGCACGGCGGCGAAGCGGTGCAGGGCGTCGGAGCGCTCGCCCGGGGTGGCCGAGGACCAGCCCGGGAAGGCCGCGCGGGCGGCGGCGACGGCCGCGTCCACGTCGGCGGCGCCCGCCAGCTCGTACGTGTACACCTCCTCGCCGCTCGACGGGTCGACGACCGCGTGCGTACGACCCGAGGTGCCCTTGGTCAGGCGCCCCGCGATGAACTGCGCGCCGTCCGCGAAGCGGTCCTGGGCCGGGAATCGTTCCGGGGTGGCATTGCCCGGGTTGTGCATGTCGCTCTCGCTCTCCTCCGCCGTCACCCCGCGTTTGTCGAAATGCGGGTGGCGTAGCTCCAGCTCGATTTGAGTGCCGATCCTGACAGAGCTAAGGGCACTCAACAAGTGATTCCGTTGTTGCCTTTTGGTTACGCGACGGAATCTGTCGACCAGGTGTCGAGTCGGCGCGGAAAAGGAAGGACGGAGTGTCAGTGGTGGCTGCCAGACTCGGGTGCATGGAGAGAACCACGGGGGAGATCACTTCCTGGGAGGCCCTGACCAGCGAAGTCCGTTCTGGGGCGAAGGTGAAGTACCTGCACTTCTGGGGACATCGGCCGCGCCCGGACGGACAGGTGGGCGCGAGCTGCCTCAGTCAGTGGTGGCCGTCCCCGTTCACCGTGGACGGCGTGGCGTACCGGACGGCCGAGCACTGGATGATGGCGTCCAAGGCGCGCCTCTTCGGGGACCCGGAGGCCGAGCGCGCCGCTGTCGAGGCGCGCAGCCCGGCCCAGGCCAAGAAGGCGGGGCGGCTCGTGCGCGGCTTCGACGACGCCGTATGGGAGCGCGAGCGGTACGGGATCGTGGTCGAGGGCAGCGTCCACAAGTTCGCCGCGCACGCTGACCTGCGGGAGTTCCTGCTGGGCACCGGGAACCGGGTGCTGGTCGAGGCCAGCCCCCTGGACCGCATCTGGGGCATCGGGCTCGCGGCGGACGACGAGCGGGCCGGGAACCCGGAGCTGTGGCGGGGGCCGAACCTGCTGGGGTTCGCGTTGATGGAGGCGCGGGGGCGGTTGCGGGGGTAGGGCGTACCGGGTGCGCCCGGTGATCGGGTGCGCCCGGTATCCCCCTCGGTCGGCCCTACGACACGAAGATCAGCAAGGCGATCATCCCGACGGCCAGGGCCAGACCCACCGAGCCGCAGATGATCCCGGCCAGGGCCTGGCCCGCGTTCGTGGCCTCGCCCCGCCGCGCCTTCTGCCGGGCGAGCACCCCCAGGACCACGGCCACGATCCCGCCGATGATGGCGATCGGCCACATGCAGAAGCCGACGGCCGAGATGATGCCGACGATCAGCGCGGCCGTGCCCATCCCGTTGTTCGGCTGGGGCGCCATGCCGGGCCAGCCGTAGTAGGCACCGGGGCCCTGGGAGTGCGGGGCGTGGGAGCCGTAGCCGGGTCCGGGCGGGGCCGGGTAGCCGTAGCCGCCGGGGTAGCCGTACGGGGCCTGGCCCGGGCCGCCGGGGGCGATGGGCGGCGGGGGCACCTGCTCATGGCCGTAGGGCGCGGCCGGGTAGGGGGCGATGGGGGCCGGGGGCGCGAAGGCGCCCGCCGGGCCGGGGTTCGCGGGTGCCGTGGCGTTCGGCGGGGCGAAGGGGTTGGCCTCGCCGTTGGGCTGGGCCGACGGCGTGAAGGGCGAGGACCAGGGCTGAGGTGCCTCGGTGCCGCCGGCGGGCGCCTTGCCGCCGAAGGGCGGGACGGCATCGGCCGGAGCGGTGCCGCCCTGGGACGGCGTGGCACCGTGCGGCGGCGTACCGCCCACGCCCGGCATCGACGTGACCGTCTGCTGGTCGTGCACGGAGGAGGACGGCGGGGAGGTCGGCGGCAACACGGACTCCGCGTCGGCGACGGTCGCACCGGGGCCGGGCGGGGAGTCCTGCGGCGGCGTCGGCCACGGCTTGGACCCCGCCTCGGGCCGGTCGGGCCCCTGGTCGCCCGGCGCGGCCCACGGGTCGCGGGGAGCGTCGGCGGGCTCACCGACCCCACGCGTCGGCGTCGGTCCGGGAGCGGCGTTTCCCTGCGCTTCCGGCGTCTGCGCGTCGTCGGACATGCGCGGGCCCCCTCTGTCGAACGTTCCGTCATGCTAAGGCCCGGGACCGTCCGGCGTGACCCCGGCCTACGATGATCCCCGAGTCACCGATCAGCCGATCACCGCGTCCCGCCGCACACCGGCCGGGGACGCCGTTCCCGGGGAGGAACCTTGACCGACCACCTCATCGAGCCCCGTGTCCCGCGCGACCTGCACGCCTTCATCGCGTCGCTGCCGAAGGCCGAACTGCATGTGCACCACGTGGGCTCCGCCTCCCCGCGGATCGTCTCGGAACTGGCCGCCCGCCACCCCGACTCCATGGTGCCGACCGATCCCGAGGCCCTGGTCGACTACTTCACGTTCACGGACTTCGCCCACTTCATCCAGGTGTACCTGTCGGTCGTCGACCTGATCCGCACTCCGGAGGACGTCCGGCTGCTGACGTACGAGGTGGCCCGGGACCTGGCCCGGCAGCAGGTGCGCTACGCCGAGCTGACCATCACGCCGTTCTCCTCGACCCGGCGCGGTATCGACGAGGGCGCCTTCATGGACGCGATCGAGGACGCCCGCAAGGCGGCCGAGGCGGACTTCGGGACCGTACTGCGCTGGTGCTTCGACATTCCCGGTGAGGCCGGTCTCGAGGCCGCCGAGGAGACGACGCGGCTGGCCACCGAGGACCGGGTGCGGCCGGAGGGGCTGGTGTCCTTCGGGCTCGGCGGGCCCGAGATAGGCGTACCGCGGCCGCAGTTCAAGCCGTACTTCGACCGGGCGATCGCCGCGGGCCTGCGGTCGGTGCCGCACGCGGGCGAGACCACCGGACCCGAGACGGTGTGGGACGCGCTGAACCACCTGCGCGCCGAGCGCATCGGACACGGCACCAGTTCCGCGCAGGACGAGAAGCTCCTCGCCCACCTCGCCGAGCACCGGATCGCCCTGGAGGTGTGCCCGACCTCCAACATCGCCACCCGCGCGGTCCGCACCCTCGACGAGCACCCGATCAAGGAGTTCGTGAAGGCCGGCGTCCTGGTCACGATCAACTCCGACGACCCGCCGATGTTCGGCACCGATCTCAACAACGAGTACGCGGTCGCCGCCCGGCTGTTGGACCTCGACGAGCGGGGTCTGGCCGACCTGGCCAAGAGCGCGGTGGAGGCGTCCTTCCTCGACACGGCCGGCAAGGCCCGCATCGCGGAAGAGATCGACACCTACACCTCGGCGTGGCTCGCCCCCTGACGACGACCATGGCAACCACCACAATGGGCGCATGCAGAAGCTGACCGCCGTGGCGCACCGCGGCGACCCCTACCGCGTCCGTGAGAACACCATCGACTCGCTGCGTTCCGCGCTCCGACTGGGCGCGGACGCGGTGGAGATCGACGTACGGCTCACCCGGGACGGCGTGCCCGTGCTGCTGCACGACGAGACGCTGAAGCGGCTGTGGGAGCACGACCGTCCGCTGCTGTCGCTGTCGTCGGACGAGGTGTGCGGGCTCACCGGCGACGAGGTGCCGACGCTGGCCCGGGCGCTCGCCGCGACCGGCGACAGCCGGGTGATGCTCGATCTGCCGGGCACCTCCGACGTGCGGGTGGCGCGCCGGGTGGTGGACGTCGTGCGCGAGTGCGGGGCCGAGGAGCGCGTGTACTACTGCGCGGACGCCACGGCCATGCTCGCCGTGCGTGCCGCCGATCCGGCCGCCGAGATCGCGCTGACCTGGACGACCCTGGCGCCGCCGCGGCCCGCGCTGCTGGCCGCGGTCCGGCCGCGCTGGCTCAACTACCGGTTCGCGCTGGTCGACCGCGCCCTCGCCGAGCGCGTCCACACCGACGGCTACCTGCTCTCCGTCTGGACCCCCGACACCCGCCGCTCGATGCGCCGCCTCATCGACATCGGCGTCGACTCGATCACCACCAACCGCGTCGACATCCTGTGCGCCCTGCGGGACGGCGTCTGACGTCGCGGGAGCGCTACACGCGTGATTCCTGAGGGACGGTCGCGGGGTCGGCCGGTGTCGCGCGGGTGACGTACTGCGGTACGGGGGCGTCGTCCTCGCCGGTGTCGCGGACCAGGCCGTAGCGGATCGCGCCCTCGGGAGGGCCGGCCGTGATGTCCGCGGTCACCTTGTCCCAGGTGGTCGGGAAGACGGTCAGGCCGTAGGACGCGCCGCGCTCGTTCTGGTTGAGGGTGACGGTGCCGTCGACGTAGAAGTACTCGTTCTGCCACATCTGCTGGGTGCCCTCGGGCAGGACCGTGTAGCCGATGTCCGGGCCGCCCATGCCGGTGACGTAGCCACGGTCGGAACCGTCCCCGACGACGTCGTCCATACGGCGGCCGCCACCGGAGGCGACGTGGAAGATCTTGCCCTTCAGACCGGTCCAGGTCGGCATGGTCAGCCCGCCGGGCCGGTCGTGCGGCGCGATCTGCCAGCGCACCAGGACATAGCCCTGCCCGCTGAGTGTCACGCTTTCCCCGCGGTGCTGCATCACGGCCTGCCGGCCGCCGGTGCTGGTGATCCCGGGCTCGGGCCGGTGCGGCAGCGCCGCGGGCTTCGCGTTCGGGTCCGGCGCCCGGTCGACGGCGTCGACGACGCTGCCGTACAGGTCGGTCTTCTTCGTCACCGACGGCGAGGGGGACGGGGCGGCCGAAGCGGGCGGCGGCGCGGCGGAGGTGGCCGCCGGGGCGGAGCTGGTGACGGCCGCGCGCGGTGGCGGGACGGGATCCGGGGGCTGCGTGACGACGTACGCGCCGCCCGCGACGATGGTCGCGCCCGCCGTCATGGCGACGGCCGGCTTGGTGAGCGCGCCCAGCACCTTGGCGGACCAGCCGACGGAAGTGCCGGCGAAGGTGGCCGCGGCCGCCGTCTTGCCGCCGAAGGCCAGCGAGAGGGTGAAGCCGACGGGGATCGGGACGAGCGCGATCCCGACGAGCAGGCGCTCCGCCGGTACGACGGGCTCGCGGGCGTCGCCGCAGTAGCCGCAGCCCCGCAGGTGCCGGGCCAGCCGCTTGCGCCAGACCGAGTCGGGGCGGCCGTTCCAGCGGGCGGTCAGCTCGCGCAGGTCCGGGCAGGCGCCGTCGAGGGCGCGCACGATGCCGCGCGAGGTCTCCAGGCGCTCCTTCATCCGCTGGACGCGCACGGCGGCGTGCTGCCGGCTGATGCCGACGGCCGCGGCGAGCTCGCGCCGGGTGAGTTCGCCCGCCACCTCCAGCCACCACAGGGACAGCAGCTGGCGGTCCTCGTCGTCGAGCCAGCGCACCGCCTCCGCGACCTCACGCCGCTGCCCCTCCAACTGGAGCCGCAGCACGGTCAGTTCGGCGAAGTCGGCGGCGTCCTGCGGTGCCGACTCGTCCAGCCGGTCGGTGGTCCGGCGGCGGGCCCGGTCCCGGATCTGCCGCATGGCGATCGCCACCAGCCAGGACCGGAAGCTGTCCGGGTCGCGCAGCGAGCCGAGGTTGTCGACGGCCCGCAGCATCGTCTCCTGGACGACGTCGTCGACGTCGGCGTGACCGTTCAGGGCCCGGCCGACGATGTTGTACACCAGCGGCAGCCAGCCCGCGACGAGCTCGTCCAGCGCCTGCCGGTCGCCGGCCTGGGCGGCGGCGATGGTGGAGCGCCAGTGCTGGGTGTCCACGGGGCCCTTTCGGTGGCGGTGACTCAGGTGACTCATGTGTCGGCTGAGGTCAGTGGTCTTCTGCACGCAGCCTCTCAGGCAGTCCGGGGCTGGTGGCTATGTCCGGGATCACAGTGCGGAGACGGTGTGAAGGCCGCGGGGATAACAGTTTTTCGGCGCCCTTAGGGGGCGCCCCTGACAACCCCCTTGCCGGGCACGGCAGTTACTAGGGGTTCCACCAGGGTCCGGTGCCCTCCTCGCCGACGATCCGGGGATCGCCGTACGCCCGGAAGATGATCAGCAACACATACGTCGACCTCTGGAGCAGACGCATGCGCGCCCGCCGCCGTACGACCGTCCTCGCCGCCTCCCTCGTCCTCGCCCTGGGGGCCGTCCCCCTGGCCGCCCCCGCGTTCGCCGCGTCCGGGCCGGCCGCGGCGCACGCCACCACGGCCGGCCCCGACACCGAGGCCCTGGAGGCCGCGATCGCGGGCCTCCCGGACCAGGACGCCACCGCGGCCCTCGTGCGGGTGGGCGGCAAGGGGAGCTGGCGCGGGACGGCCGGGGTGCGCGACCTGAGAACCGGGGCGCCCGCGCTGGAGAAGGCGCGGTTCCGGGCCGGATCGACGACGAAGATCGTGACCGCGGCGCTCGCGCTGCAACTCACGGCCGAGGGCCGGATCTCCCTGGACGGGACGGTCCAGCAGTACCTGCCCGGCCTGCTCACCGAGGACTTCGCACCGATCACCGTCCGGCAGCTGCTGAACTTCACGAGCGGCCTGCAGCCCGGGGCGTCCCTCGGCAACACCACCGAGGAGATGTACCCGCACCGCTTCGAGACGCTGACGCCCGAGAGGGTCGTGGCCGCGTCGGTCGCCAAGGGCCCGAACCCCGACCACGCACCCGGCGAGCGGCAGTTCTACAGCAACATCCACTACACCGTGCTCGGCATGCTGATCGAGAAGGTCACCGGCGACTCGTACGCCCACCAGGCGGCCGTACGGATCTTCCGCCCGCTCGGCATGCGGCACACCTCGTTCCCCGCCGGCCCCGACCCCCGCATCCACGGACCGCACAACCGCGGATACGACCGGATCGACGGCAAGCTGGTGGACGTGACCGACTGGAACATGTCCGACCGGTGGGCGGCCGGGGACATGATCTCGACGAACGCGGACCTGGAACGGCTGCTGGTGGGCGTGTTCCGCGGGCGGGTCGTGCCCGAGCCGCAGCTGAAGGAGATGTTCGCGGTGCCGGACGTGCCGGACGCCACGATGGGCGCGCCGTTCTCGCCGTTCAAGCTGAACGGCCGGACGGTCTGGGCCAAGACGGGATCCCGCCCCGGCTACCACACGGTCGTCGCGGCCACCCGCGACCTGTCCCGGACCGTGGTCTACTCCGTCAACTCGACGGACGCGCGGGGCGACGGCGAGGCCATCGCCCGGCGCTTCGCCTTCCCCGCGTTCAACCGCTGACGACGGCAGGGGCTGGAGGCGCTGCTGCCGTCAGCGCCTCCAGCCGCTTGATCCTCTTCCGTACGACGTACAGCGGGATCACCCCGAAGACCCCGAAGGCCATGTCGATCACGCTCCACCAGAAGGGGATCCCGCGGATCGGCCCGCAGATCAGCGCGAGCGGGACGATCCCGGCGCAGGCGATCATCCCGAACTCGACGACCCAGATGTTGCGGACCGGGTCGCGGTAGGGGCCGTAGAACGCGACCGCGATGACGAGGTGCGCGAAGGCCAGCCAGTCCGTGCCGTACAGCACGAAGGGGTACTCGGCGTCCACGACGTCGAGCCCCTGCCGGACCCGCTCGATCCAGTCCATGAGCCCGGGCAGGTACTCCGGCACGGACAGCGCCCGCAACAGGTCCTCGGTCCAGCGCAGTTCGTGGACCAGGGGGAAGGCCGTGGCCCCACTGAGCACCAGGCAGACGACGAAGAAGGCCAACCACGCGCGGATGCCCTTGAGCAGGGCGGCTCTGTCGCTCATGGCAGCAGCGTACGCGTTAATTGAACACGTTCAAAACTTACGCGAACCGATGCTACGGTCCGGCGCTGCTCGCGGGCGGAGCGGTGGTCCCGCCGGGCTGTGAGGTGGGAGCCGGCGTCGGCGCGACGGAGGGGGCGGACGTGCCGGCCGGAATGGAGGGGCTGGGGGTCGCGCCCCTCTCGGTAGGAGGGAGGCCGCTGGGATCAGCGGTCGCCGACGGGGCGGGCGGGACCGAAGGACTGCTCGCGGCCGGCGGGGCCAGAGGGACCGACGGGGTCGCGGGTGCCTCCTGCGTGGCCAGGCGGAACGGCAGCGCGGCGAGGGCGGCGACCGCGCACGTCACGCCCACCCCCGCCGCGGCGCGCAGCAGGCGGCGGCGGCCGGCCCGGCGGCGGATCGCCTCGTAGCGGCCGGCGGGTGGGCCGAGGTAGTCGGAGGCGGGTCGCAGGATGACGGCGAGCGGGTCGTCGGGCTCGAACTCCGGACCCTCGTCAGCGTGTGTGATCAAGGCTTCTCCCCAGATGGGCGCGGAGCAGTTCACGGGCCGCGTGGAGGTCGGACTTGACGGTTCCTTCCTTACGCCCGGTCAGCGCGGACACCTCCCGGATCGGCATGTCGGCGTAGTAGTGCAGCAGGATCGGGACGCGCAGCCGCTCCGGCAGCGACTGCACCAGCAGGCGTACGGACGGGTCGGCCTGTTCGGCCGGCGGGAGTACGGCTGCTTCGGCGGTGGCCCGGCGTACGGCCCTGCGTTCGCGCTCCAGTTTGCGCCAGTGGTCCCGGACGAGATTGGCCGCGGTGACGTAGAGGAAGCCCCGGGGCTCCGACACCGATGTCCAGCGGCCCCAGAGCCGGGTGAAGGCCTCCGAGGCGATCTCGTGGGCCGTCTCGTCGTCGTCGACCAGCCGGCGGCACCAGCCGGCGAGGCGTGGGTAGAGGGCGGCGAACAGCTCGGACGCTGCCCTCTCGCGGGACCGTTTCAACGTTCTCCTGCGGAACTCGACGCCGAAGCCGACGCGGCGAAGACGATCACGTTGTCGCGATAGCCGTCACCGGAGAGAGGCCCGCCGCAGGTGACAAGACGCAACTCCGGCCGCTTCACGTTCCCGTAGACCTCCGCCGCGGGGAATTCCGCCTTGGCGACCGTCCGTACCTCGGTGACGGCGAACTCGGCCGTCGTGCCGTTCTCCAGGCGCGCCGCGATCCGGTCGCCGCGGCGCAGCCGGTCGAGGTGACGGAAGACCCCGTCCCCGTAGTCGCCGACCGTGACATGCCCGAGGATCACCGACGGACCGGTCTGGCCCGGTGTTGGCGAGTGCCGGTACCAGCCCGCCCGGTCGTTCGCCGTGATCGGGGGCACCTGCACGCTGCCGTCCGCGGCCAGCCCCAGCTGCATCACCGGGGTGTCGACCCCGATGGCCGGGATCCGCAGCCCGACCGGGACCGAACGCCCGAGGGCCTGCCCCACCGTCGCCGAGGACCGCTCGGGTGACGGCGTGTTCGTGGGGCGTGCGGTCGGATCCGGGTCGGACGGGGAGCCGCCGCAGCTCACGAGCAGTGAGGCGGTCGCCGCGGTGACGAAGGCGCGCCTGGAGAGCGAGGTCATGCCCCGGTCGCCCGCCGACGGCGTACGACGTAGAACGCGGCGCCGCCGACTGCGAACGCCGCGGCGGCACCCCCGCCGATCAGCCCGCCGGTGGATCCGGACTGCGCCGACTCCTCGCCGACACCGGTGTCGGGCGCTCCGCTCGGCACCACGGACACCTGGCCCGGCGAAGGCGCCAGGGTCGGTTCGGCACTCGGCGAGACGTCGGTCGGGGCTTCGCTCGGTGCGGTGGTCCCGGCCGGGACCGGGGTCGCGTCGGCGCCGGCGGACGGGACGCTGGTGGGGGCCGGGGTCGGGGTCCCCCCGTCGGCGAACGCCGGCACGGCACCCGCCAGTACGGCGGTGCAGGCAAGTGTCATGGCGCTCAGGACAGTTCGGCGCATGAATCGCTCTCTCTCGTCGGTGCGCCCGCCCGGTGGCTCGGCGGGCTGGGTTGCAGATCGACGGGAGAGACGAGGCAGCGCGGCAACGGGTTGTAAAGAGATGGCAAAGTCGCCCTGGAGCCGGATCACGCCGCCGGACACCAGCCCTGACACCAACCCCGACACCAACCCAGGACACCAGCCCAGGCATCAGCCCGTACGGCGTCCCCCGCCCCCGGCGACCGGATGCCCCGGCAGGCTGACCTCCACGGTCAGTCCGCCCTGCGGACGCGTCCGGGCCAGCACCCGTCCCCCGTGCGCGGCGACGACCGCGGCGACGATCGACAGGCCCAGGCCGACGCCGTCCCGCTTGCGGACCCGCTCCGGACCCAGCCGGCGGAACGGCTGGAACAGCCCCGGCGCCTGCTCCGGCGAAATCACCGGCCCGCTGTTCTCGATCCGCAGACCGGCCCGGCCGGCCGGGTCGAGGCCGGTCCACACCCGCACCCACCGCTCCTCACCCGCCACCGCGGGGAGGTTGTGCCGTACGGCGTTGTCGGTCAGGTTGACCACCAGCCGCTCGATCAGCTGCGGATCACCGAACACGGGCGCCGGATCCAGCCGGGCCTCCACCCGCGGGCCTCCGGTCGGCAGCCGCTCCCGCACGATCGCCGTGAGGTCGACGAACTCCCGCCGCTCCAGCCCGCGTTGGCTGCGCGCCAGGGTCAGCAGCGCGTCGATCAGCCGTTCCTGCTCCTCCCCCGCCGCCCGCGACCGAAGCAGCGCGGCGCGCAGGGTGTCCATGGACGCGTCGGGGTCGGCGAGGGCCACGTCCACGATCGCCTGCTGGAGGGTGAGCGGGGTGCGCAGTTCGTGCGAGGCGTTCGCGACGAACCGCTGCTGCGCCTCGAACGCGCCCTCCAGCCGGGCGAGTACGTCGTCGATGGTGTCCGCCATCGCCTTCAGCTCGTCGTCGGGTCCGGGCACCGCCAGCCGCTCGTGCAGGTTGTCGGCGGAGATCCGGCGGGCCCGCGCCGTCATCGTGCGCAGCGGCTCCAGGACCCGCCCCGCCATCAGCCACCCCAGCGCCACCGAGACGACCGTCATCACCGCGAGCGCGACGACCGACTCGACCAGCAGGTCGTGCAGTTGCTCGGCGCGCAGCACCGACAGCCGCCTCTCGACGTACGAGGCGACGGTCGGCGCGTCCGGAGCGGGGAGCCCCTCGGCGTGACCGGTCACGCGAGGCGTGCCCGCGGTGAGGGACGGCTCGGAGTTGGCCACAAGGACGTAGGTGAAGGCCAGCAACACAGCCCCCGCGACCGCGAACAGCGAGCTGTAGAGCAGCGTGAGCCGCCAGCGGACGGTGTGCGGACGCCAGACCAGCACCCTCACCGGACGCGGTAGCCGGCCCGGTCCACCGTCTCGATCAACGACGGCTCCCCCAGCTTGCGGCGCAGTCTGCTCACGGTCACCTTCACCGTCTGACTGAAGGGGTCGGCGGCCTCGTCCCATGCCCGCTCCAGGAGTTCCTCGGTGGACACGACCGCTCCCTGCGCGCCGAGCAGGAGTTCCAGCACCGCGAACTCCTTGGGGCTGAGCGGCAGTCGCAGCCCGGCCCGGGTCGCCTGGCGCCGCGCCGGGTCGAGCCGCAGTTCCCCGCGGACCAGGACCGGCGGCAACGCGGGCTGCGCCCGGCGCGCCAACGCCCGTATGCGTGCGACGAGTTCCGTGAAGGCGAACGGCTTGGGCAGATAGTCGTCGGCCCCGAGGCTCAGCCCCGCCACCCGGTCGGCCACCGTCCCGGACGCCGTCAGCATCAGCACCCGGGCCCGGCTGCCGCCCGCGGCCAGCGTCCGGCACACCTGGTCGCCGTGCAGCCCGGGCAGGTCGCGGTCGAGGACGACGACGTCATAGCCGTTGACCTCCCCGCGTTCCAGGGCGGTCGGCCCGTCGAAGGCCAGGTCGACCGCCATCCCCTCCCGGCGCAGCCCGGCGGCGACGGTCTCGGCGAGCTCTTCATGGTCCTCGACCACCAGCACACGCATGCGGTCAGTGTGGAGTGCGGGCGGTTACAGGGCGATAAGGGCCGCCGTTCCCGTGCCGTAACCGGCGGGGCGGTTGTGTGGTCGGCGTGAGCAACAGCCGTACCGCAAACGGAGGAAACAACATGCCCGCACCGGCCACCCGCCCCCGGCGACTCGCCCTCGCCCTCGTCGCGATCACAGCCGTCACCCTCGGCACGGTCAGCGCCTCGACGGCCGCCGCGTCCGACACGAGCGCCGCCACGGACGACCCGCCCCGCAGCGGGCCCGACCGGCCCGGTCACGCGGTGGGCTACGAGCCGACCGAGAACGCCCCGGACGACGTCAACGAGGCCAACGACGACTTCGCCGCGTGCATGCGCGGCGAAGGACAGACGTTCTACCCGGACTTCCACGCGGAGAAGGGCGACGACGGCTCGGTCCGCCTGCGCGTGACCCTGAAGGGCGACCGGGCCGACCTGACCGACGTCGCCGGCAAGGAGTACCGCGAGGCGGTCAAGAAGTGCGCCCCGGTCCTGGAGGACGCCGGGATCACCTTCCCGTCCGCACCGGACCTGCCGAAGCACGCCGGCCAGCCCGGCCAGCCCGGCAAGGGCGAACTGCCCGAGCTCCGCAAGCACTTCAAGTCCGGCGACGAGCTGCCGTCCCTGACCCGCAGCGCCTGACCACCACGGAGGGGGGACAGCGCGGCCCCGGACGGTCGGTCAACCGTCCGGGGCCGCGCTGTACGCCGTACCGGCTAGGAGTCCAGCGACGTCATCACGTGCTTGATCCGCGTGTAGTCGTCGAAGCCGTACGAGGAGAGGTCCTTGCCGTAGCCGGACTTCTTGAAGCCGCCGTGGGGCATCTCGGCGACCAGCGGGATGTGGGTGTTGATCCACACGCAGCCGAAGTCGAGCTTCTTGGACATCCGCATCGCGCGGCCGTGGTCCTTGGTCCACACGGAGGAGGCGAGGGCGTACTCGACGCCGTTGGCCCACTCCACGGCCTGGTCCTCGTCCGAGAAGGACTGGACGGTGATGACCGGCCCGAAGACCTCCTTCTGGATGATCTCGTCGTCCTGCTTGAGGCCGGAGACGACGGTCGGCGCGTAGAAGTAGCCCTTCTCGCCGACCTGGTGGCCACCGGTCTCGACCTTGGCGTGCGCGGGCAGCCGCTCGATGAAGCCGGAGACCTGCTTGAGCTGGTGCGGGTTGTTGAGCGGGCCGTACAGGACGTCCTCGTCGTCCGGCTGGCCCGTCCTGGTCTCGGCGGCGGCCTTCGCCAGCGCGGCCACGAACTCGTCGTGGATGGCCTCCTGGACGAGGACGCGGGTGGCGGCCGTACAGTCCTGCCCGGCGTTGAAGAAGCCCGCGACGGAGATGTCCTCGACGGCCTTGGGGATGTCGGTGTCGTCGAAGACGACGACCGGCGCCTTGCCGCCCAGCTCCAGGTGGACCCGCTTGAGGTCCTTGGACGCCGACTCGGCGACCGACATGCCCGCCCGGACGGAACCGGTGATGGAGGCCATCGCCGGGGTCGGGTGCTCGACCATCAGGCGGCCGGTGTCACGGTCGCCGGTGATGACGTTGAAGACGCCCTTGGGCAGGATCGAGCCGATGATGTCGGCGATCAGGACCGTCGAGGCCGGGGTGGTGTCCGACGGCTTCAGCACCACCGTGTTGCCCGCCGCGAGCGCCGGGGCGAACTTCCACACGGCCATCATCATCGGGTAGTTCCACGGCGCGACCTGCGCGCAGACACCGACCGGCTCGCGGCGGACGATCGAGGTCAGGCCCTCCATGTACTCGCCGGCCGAGCGCCCCTCCAGCATCCGGGCCGCGCCCGCGAAGAAGCGGATCTGGTCGACCATCGGCGGGATCTCCTCGGAGCGGGTCAGCCCGATCGGCTTGCCCGTGTTCTCCACCTCGGCCGCGATGAGGTCCTCGGCCCGCTCCTCGAACGCGTCAGCGATCTTCAGGAGGGCCTTCTGGCGCTCGGCGGGGGTCGTGTCGCGCCAGGCCGGGAAGGCAGCGGCGGCGGCCGCCATGGCGGCGTCGACATCCGCCTGCCCGGACAGCGGCGCGGTCGCGTACGCCTCGCCCGTCGCGGGGTTGACCACCTCGGTGGTCCGCCCGTCGGCGGCGTCCCGGAACTCACCGTCGATGTAATTGCGCAGACGACGCAGCTCGGTGCTCACTGCCGGCCTCCTGTGTCGGGTCGAATGTGTCGAATGTGTCGGGTCGGACTGTCCATCGACTGAGACACCCACCCTAATCCGCCCGCCCACGTTTTCAACACCCCCGATCGCGCCATTGCTGCGAAATCCGCAGGTCTCAGTCACGTAAACAACGAATTTCATCGCCTCGACCTTGCGGAAGTGTCGAGACGTCGTGCACAGTGACGTCGTGGCCAGTCGAAGCGCAGACCCCAGGGACTCCCGCGAGTCCAGGCACGGCACCCCCCACCTGGATGCCGTCTCCCTCGCCATCGTCGAACAGCTCCAGGAGGACGGCCGCCGGCCGTACGCCGCCATCGGCAAGGCCGTCGGTCTGTCCGAGGCCGCCGTGCGCCAGCGCGTGCAGAAGCTGCTCGACCAGGGTGTGATGCAGATCGTCGCCGTCACGGACCCGCTCACCGTGGGCTTCCGCCGGCAGGCGATGGTCGGCATCCGCGTGGAAGGCGACGTGGAGTCCGTCGCCGACGCGGTCACCGCCATGTCCGAATGCGAGTACGTGGTGATGACCGCAGGCTCCTTCGACCTGATGGTGGAGATCGTCTGCGAGGACGACGACCACCTCCTGGACGTCATCAACAAACGCATCCGAGCCATCCCCGGAGTGCGCTCCACCGAGAGCTTCGTCTACCTCAAGCTCAAGAAGCAGACCTACATGTGGGGAACCCGATAGCCGTGAGCAAGGACCTCAGCCAGACCGCGTACGACCACCTGTGGATGCACTTCACCCGCATGTCCTCGTACCAGAACTCCCCCGTCCCGACCATCGTCCGGGGTGAGGGCACCTACATCTACGACGACAAGGGCAGGCGCTACCTCGACGGTCTCGCGGGTCTGTTCGTGGTCCAGGCCGGTCACGGCCGCACGGAACTCGCCGAGACCGCCTTCAAGCAGGCGCAGGAGCTGGCGTTCTTCCCGATCTGGTCCTACGCCCACCCGAAGGCCGTCGAGCTCGCCGAGCGCCTCGCGCACCACGCGCCCGGCGACCTGAACAAGGTCTTCTTCACCACCGGCGGCGGCGAGGCGGTCGAGACCGCCTGGAAGCTCGCCAAGCAGTACTTCAAGCTGACCGGCAAGCCCACCAAGTACAAGGTCATCTCGCGCGCGGTCGCCTACCACGGCACCCCGCAGGGCGCCCTGTCCATCACCGGCCTGCCGGCCCTCAAGGCCCCGTTCGAGCCGCTCGTCCCGGGCGCGCACAAGGTGCCGAACACCAACATCTACCGCGCCCCGCTCTTCGGCGACGACCCCGTGGCCTTCGGCCGCTGGGCCGCCGACCAGATCGAGCAGCAGATCCTCATGGAGGGCCCGGACACCGTCGCCGCGGTCTTCCTGGAGCCGGTGCAGAACGCGGGCGGCTGCTTCCCGCCCCCGCCCGGCTACTTCCAGCGGGTCCGCGAGATCTGCGACAAGTACGACGTGCTGCTGGTGTCGGACGAGGTCATCTGCGCCTTCGGCCGCCTCGGCACGATGTTCGCCTGCGACAAGTTCGACTACGTCCCGGACATGATCACCTGCGCCAAGGGCATGACCTCGGGCTACTCCCCGATCGGCGCCTGCATCATCTCCGACCGTCTGGCCGAGCCGTTCTACACGGGCGACAACACCTTCCTGCACGGCTACACCTTCGGCGGCCACCCGGTGTCGGCCGCGGTGGGTCTGGCGAACCTCGACCTGTTCGAGCGCGAGAACCTCAACCAGCACGTGCTCGACAACGAGGGCGCCTTCCGCGCGACCCTGGAGAAGCTCCACGACCTGCCGATCGTCGGCGACGTCCGCGGCAACGGCTTCTTCTACGGCATCGAGCTGGTGAAGGACAAGCACACCAAGGAGTCCTTCAACGAGGAGGAGACCGAGCGCGTCCTGTACGGCTTCCTGTCGAAGGCGCTGTTCGACAACGGCCTGTACTGCCGTGCCGACGACCGCGGCGACCCGGTCGTCCAGCTCGCCCCGCCGCTGATCTCCAACCAGGAGACGTTCGACGAGATCGAGCAGATCCTGCGCGCGACGCTCACGGAGGCGTGGACCAAGCTGTAGTCCCCCGGCGGTCCCGCGGCCCGGGTGCACCCGTACGAGTGAGAACGGATGCACCCGGGCCGCGTGCTGTCCGGCGTTGTGGCCCCGGATCCCTAGCGTGCCCTGTAACCGATCGGCCCTGCCTTCGTTCCCCCGCACGGGGGATCGGCACAGGGAATTACGGATCTGAACGAGGTGTACGCCCATGGTGGCCCCGCCGGACAACGACGTGCTCTGGGCACGCGCCCTGCACTTCACCCACAAAGACGGCTCGCCCGCGCTCAGCGGCGTCTCGCTCGGCGTCCGCGAGGGCGAGATCCTCGCCGTCAGCGGACCGCGCGGCAGCGGCAAGTCGACCCTGCTGCGGTGCCTGTCCGGCCTGGTCCCCGCGCAACGCGGCGAGGTCTGGTTCAACAGCGCGCCCGTGCACACCATGGGCGCGATGACCCGCGAACGCCTGCGCCGCGACCGCTTCGGCTGGATCGACCCGGCCCCGGCCCTCGTCCCCGAGCTGAACGTCTGGGAGAACGCCGCCCTGCCCCTGATGCTGCGCGGCACCAGCCGCCGCCGCGCCAAGACCGCGGCCCTGGAGTGGCTGGAGCGCCTCGACATCGGCGACAGCACCCGCAAGCGCCCGCACGAACTGCGCCAGTCCGAACGCCAGCGCGTCTGCATCGCGCGGGCCCTGGCCCCCGCTCCCACGGTCCTGTTCGCCGACGAGCCGACCGCGCCCCTGCACCGCGCCGACCGCGCCCACGTCCTGCGCACCCTCACCACGGCGGCCCGCTCGCACGGCATCACGGTGGTGCTGGCCACCCACGACGCGGACACGGCCGCCCTCGCCGACCGCACGATCTCCCTGCTGGACGGGCGGCGCGTGAACACCGTGCACCTGCCCCCGGTCACCGAGACGGAAGGCCGGGCAGCCACGTGCTCGCTCTCCGTCTGACCCGCGGCGCCCACCCGGCCGTCCAACTGCGCCGCCTCCTGGTGGCGGCGGCCTCGGCAGGCACGGGCTTCCTCCTGCTGTGCACCCTCGGCTACGCGATGAGCCACCCGGACGACCCCGGGGGCTCGATGCTCCGCCTGGCCTGGTGTGCGACTCCGCTGGCCGCCACGGTCCACTTCGCCGTCGCGGTGGCCCGCACCGACCCCGCCACCAAACCCCGCCCCGGCCTCTCGGCCATCGGCCTCGGCCCGACCCGCCTGATGGCCGTCACGGCCACCACAACGGCCCTCGCCTGCACGCTGGGCTCGATGCTCGCCCTCCTCGTCTTCCTCCACCTGCGGGGCGACCTCACGGGCATGCCCTTCGACGGCGCGGCATCGGAGTTCCTGGCGGCCAAGGACCCACTGCCGTTGCCGGCCGCCCTGACCCTGCTCACCCTGACACCGGCGATCGCGTCGGTGGCGGTGGGCTGGGTCCTGAGGCCACGGGACGACAGGCCGACCCCGACGCGCACCGCGGGCCGGTCGTTCGGCCGCTTCGGTGCGTACGGCAACCCGCCCGCGCGGGAGACCTTCGGAGCGTACGGCCGCTTCGGCGCCCGCCTACGGGGCACGGACAGCCGCTCCACACACCCCGCAACCGACCAAGCCGCGCAGCCTGCGGGCAGTCGTGCCGCTGGGACGATGGGGGTCCCCCCGCTCGAGCGAAGCCGAGAGTGGGGGAGGGTGGGCGCAGGCGGCACCCCGCAAGCGCCGGGGAGCGACCCCACCCCCGCGGCAACCCCCACCCCGGGCAGCACCACCCCGGACCTGGCCCCCAACGCCCTCCCCCCAGCCCCCCAAGGCGCCCCCCGAGGCCTCCCCTGGGGCATCGCCGTACTCGCCGCGGGCCTCGCGGTGGAGGCATACGCCACGCGCTCAGCGACCGGCGCCCCCGTCACCATGCCCGGCGGCCTCGCCACCGCCGGCCCGGCCTCCGTCCTCGTCGGCTGGATCCTCACCGCCACCGGCCTCGCCCTCGCCGGCCCCGGCCTCACCCACCTCTGCGGGCGCCTCCTCCAGACCGCCCGCCCCGGCGCCCTCCGCCTCCTCGCCGGCCGCGTCCTCATGGCGGAGGCCACCCGCATCGGCCGCCCCCTCGGCGTCGTCTGCGCGGTGGCCTCGGGCGCGTACGCCATGGCCGCGCTGTACGACACGGCGGAACCCTCCTTCGGCCCGCTCACCACCCTCGGCCTGCTCCTGGTGACCGGCTGCACGGTGGCGACCCTCCTCACCGCCGCCACAGAGGCCAAGCACGCCCGCGCCGACACCACCGCCGCGCTGCTGCGGCTCGGCGCCCCCGCCACGATGCTGCGCAGTGCCGCCGCCCTCCGCGCCGGCGCGCTGCTGGCCCTGTTCGGCCCGCTCACGCTGATCGTGGCCGAGCTGGCGGCGCTGCCGCTGGCCGCCTGAAGGACCGTACGAGAACCGGGCGCGAAAGAATTTCCGCCCGCCGATGAGTTCCGCCGGGTCGTAGCGTCTACCCCACCGAACGCCACATACCCGATGGGAGAGACCGATGAGCTCGACGTACCAGCAGATGATCTTCGTGAACCTGCCTGTGAACGACCTCGACGCCTCGAAGAAGTTCTTCACGGAGCTGGGGTACTCGATCAACGCGCAGTTCAGCGACGACAACGCGGCCTCCGTGGTGATCAGCGACACCATCGTCGCCATGCTGCTCACCAAGCCGTTCTACTCGACCTTCACCAAGAAGGAGATCGTCGACGCCTCGAAGAGCAGCGAGGTACTGATCGCGCTGAGCGCCGAGAGCCGCGAGAAGGTCGACGAGCTGGTCGAGAAGGCGCTCGCGGCGGGCGGTTCCCCGGCGGGCGAGCCCCAGGACCACGGCTTCATGTACGGCCGTTCCTTCGACGACCTCGACGGCCACACGTGGGAGGTCATGTGGATGGACCCGACTGCCGTCGAGGGCTGAACCACTGTGCCTAGCATGGGCGGGTGCAGACGATGCCCGCCCATGCGGCCCACCACAACGACCGTGAGATCGAGACCCTCGACGAGTTCGACGCGACGGTCTCGGCCCGCGCGACGCTCGCCGGCTTCCGGGTCCAGGCCGTCGACCTGACGGACCGTACGCGCGAGTTGCTCACGACGGACACGGCAGGTGCCGTCTTCCTCGGCTGCCCCATGCGCCAGGACGCGGCGGCCAAGGTCCGGGCGGACGGCGCGATGGTCTTCCCGCCCGTCCCCGACCTGCCCTTCGACCCGTACCGGGGCCTGCTCTACTCTCCCGACGAGCTGTTCGCGTCCCTGGCTGACGGCTACGAGTCCACACCCGACGCCCTCGCGTACGCCTGGTTCCAGCGGACCAAGGCCGACCACGACATATTCGCCTCCACTCTCCGCTCGATCCACGACGACTCGGTCTCGGACGCCCTCGACGAACTCCTGCGCGGGACACCCGTGGTGGGTGTGATGGGCGGCCATGCGATGGCCCGCGGCACGGAGGCGTACGCCGGTGCCGCACGGCTCGGCCGGGAGCTGGCCCGCGCCGGTCTCACGGTCGCCACCGGCGGCGGCCCGGGCGCGATGGAGGCGGCGAACCTCGGCGCGTACGCCGCCCCGTACGACGACGCGATGCTGGCCGACGCGCTCCGACTCCTCGCCAAGACACCGAAGTTCACGCCGTCGATCACCGAATGGGCGTCGGCCGCCTTCGAGGTGCGTTCCCGGTGGCCGAAGGGCGGTACCTCCGTCGGCATTCCGACGTGGTTCTACGGCCACGAGCCGCCGAACGCCTTCGCCTCGCACATCGCCAAATACTTCGCCAACGCCACCCGCGAGGACGGCCTGCTGGCCCGCTGCACCGCGGGGGTGGTCTTCCTGCCGGGCGCCGCCGGGACCGTACAGGAGATCTTCGACAACGCGACGCCGAACTACTACGAGTCGCGCGGCGAGCCCACGCCGATGGTTCTCGTGGACCGTGCGCACTGGACGGAACGGCTGCCCACGTGGCCGCTGCTTCAGGCGCTCGCTCGGGAGCGTTCGATGGAGGCCCGAATCGCCCTGGTTGACCGGATCGAGGAAGCTCCGGAGGCGCTGAAACGTCTTGGCAGTTAAACAGACGGTAAAGCAACCGCTTGTAGCCTGCATATGCGTTGACACTTCTTATGCAGCGCTTATAGACCTGTGAGCCTCTTGGGGATGCTGGTATCCATCAACATCCCACCAACCCCCCGCAGTTGCTTAACTCGTGAAGGACAAACGTGTCCATAACTCGCCGTACCGTCGCACGTTCCGTGCGCATCCTCGGTGTCGCCACCGCCTCGGCCGCGCTCACGCTCGGTGCCGCCGGCAGCGCGCTTGCCTGCAGCATCAGTGATTTCTCCGCTGAAGCCAAGTGCGACGGCGCCAAGGGCGTCATCACCGTCACCGACGTGGACGCCGGCGGTGTCCCGGCCGTCGTCTCCGTGTTCCTCGAGAACAACGGCGCCGACGTGAAGAAGGTCGGCCAGCAGGTGGTCAAGGGCTCGGCCGCAGGCACCACGATCACCTTCGAAGAGGACTGGCTGCCGAACGCCGAGTACCGCATCCACGTCAAGGCCGCGGGCTACGTCGACGAGGACATCAAGCCGAACCTGACCACCCCGTCGACGGCCTGCAAGACCGAGGACAGCCCGACGCCGACGCCCACCCCGACGCCGTCGGACTCCGCCTCGACCCCGGCCGAGGAGACCATCACCCCGAGCCCGTCGGCCTCCGAGAGCGGCAGCACCGCCCCGGCGGACACCGCGAGCAGCGCCCCGTCGCCCGCGGCCGCCGAGTCCAACCTCGCCGAGACCGGCGCCAACTCCAACACCGGCATCATCGCCGGGATCGCGGCCGCCCTGGTCGTGATCGGCGGCGGCGCCGTCTTCTTCGGCCTCCGCCGCCGCGGAGCGAGCAACAGCCGCTGACCCTCCCCCACACCACGGTGGCCCGTCCCCTCACAGAGAGGCGACGGGCCACCGCCGTCGCACCTAGCTGCGGGCAGTCGTGCCGCTGGGGCGGCTCCCGACCTACCGAGAGCGGCACCCGGCCAGCGCCGGTGAGCGAACCCACCCGACGCCGACCCCGACGCCGGGCACCCCACAACGCACAGACGCGGGACATCGCCCCGCCGATCAACCGAGCACGACAATCTCCTCCGCGTCGAACTCCACCCCCACCACATCCCCCACCCCCGGCGCCACCCGCAACGCACAAGCCGCCTCCAACCGAGGCGCACCCTCCTCCGGCTGCAACCGCACAGCGACATGCGTGCCCTTGAACGTCCGCGCGACCACCACGCACCGCAGCCCCTCGTCCGCCCCCACCAGCCGCACCCCCGCCGGCCGCACCAACACAGAACGCACCCCCTGCGCAGCCCCCGCAGGGACCGGCACCTTGCCCCAGGCCGTGTCCGCGGCCTCCCCCGCGACACTGCCCTCGACCACGTTCTCGAAGCCGAGGAAACGGGCCACGAACTCGTCCGCCGGCCGCTGCCACACCTCAAGGGGCGTACCGGACTGGGCGATCCGCCCGTCCCGCATCACCACGACCCGGTCGGCGAGCGCGAAGGCCTCGCCCTGGTCATGCGTCACCGCGAGCACAGTCGTTCCCAACCGCCCGAACAGCTCCCGCAGTTCGACGACCAGCCGCTCCCGCAGTGACCGGTCGAGCTGCCCGAGCGGCTCGTCCAGCATCAGCAGCCGCGGCCGGGGCGCCAGGGCTCGCGCCAGCGCCACCCGCTGCTGCTCACCCCCGGACAGCGAGGCGACGGCCCGATGCCCGGCCCCCGGAAGCCCGACCAGGTCGAGCAGCTCCCGCACCCGCTCGCCCTGTAGCTCCTTGGCCGCCCCGTGCATCCGCAGCCCGAACCCGACATTGCCGCCCACGTCCCGCTGCGGGAAGAGCTGATGGTCCTGGAACATCAGCCCGACCCCCCGCTTGTGCGCGGGCACGCCCGCCTGGTCCCGCCCGTCGAGCAACACCCGCCCGCTGTCCAGGGGCTGGAGCCCGGCCACCGCCCGCAGCAGCGTCGACTTCCCGCTGCCGCTGGGCCCGAGCACGCACACGATCTCGTGCTCGGCGACACCGAGGCCGACCCCGTCCAGCACGGCCCGCCCTCCGAACCGTACGGTCGCGTCCTCAAGGCTCAGCAGCATCCAGAGCCTCCCGGCAATCCAGAACTCCTCGGCGATCGAGAACTCTCCGGCATCTAGAACTCCCCGGTCCGGTCGGTCCGCAGCCGCTCGAGCACCAGCAGCGCCACCGCGCACACGATCATCAGAATCGTCGAAAGGGCCATCGCCTGGCCGTAGTTGAGTTCCCCGGCCCGCCCGAGCAGCCGCGCCACGGCGACCGGCAGGGTCGGGTTGTCGGGCCGCGCGATGAACACCGTCGCCCCGAACTCCCCGAGCGAGACCGCGAAGGCGAACCCGGCCGCGATCAGCAGCGCCCGCCGCACCATCGGCAGATCGACCTCCCGCCACACCCGCCAGGGCGACGCCCCCAGCACGGCGGCCGCCTCCCGCAGCCGTACGTCCACCGCCCGCAGCACGGGCAGCATGGTCCGTACGACGAAGGGGACGCCGACCAGTGCCTGCGCGAGCGGCACCAGGATCCACGAGGACCGCAGGTCCAGCGGCGGCTCGTCCAGCGCGATCAGGAACCCGAACCCGACGGTCACCGCGGACACCCCGAGCGGCAGCATCAGCAGCGCGTCGAACCCGCGTACGAACCGGCCCGCGTCCCGGCGGGTGAGCGCCACGGCGGCCAGACCGCCGATCAGCACGGCGATGGCGGTGGCCACGACGGCGTACTGCAGCGAGTTGCCGATCGCCTCGATCGGCGGCACCAGGAAGAGCCCGCCGTCCTCGCTGGTCAGCGCCCGGTAGTAGGCGAAGTCGGGCGCGTCGAGGGACCGCTGCACCAGGACGGCGAGCGGCAGCAGAAGCAGGACGACGACACAGACGAGGACGCCGGCCAGCAGCGCCCACTGACCGGCCCCGCGCGGCCGGCGTGCGGTCACGGACGCGTCTACCAGCCGCAGGGCGGTCTCCCGCCGCCGTACGGTCCACGCGTGCAGGGCGAGGATCCCACCCACCGCCACGAACTGGATCAGCGTCAGCACGGCGGCGGTGGACAGGTCGAAGATCTCGGACGTCTGCCGGTAGATCTCGACTTCGAGCGTCGAGAAGGTCGGCCCGCCGAGGATCTGCACCACACCGAAGGAGGTGAAGGTGAAGAGGAACACCATCAGCGCGGCGGCGGCCACGGCGGGCGCGAGCGCGGGCAGCGTCACCTTCCGCCAGGCCGCGAGCCGGGAGGCGCCGAGCATCCGCGCGGCCTCCTCCTGCCGCGGGTCCAGCTGTCCCCAGAGCCCGCCGACGGTCCGTACGACCACCGCGTAGTTGAAGAAGACGTGCGCCAGCAGGATCGCCCACACGGTCGTGTCGAGGCGTACGCCCCACAGCTCGTCCAACAGCCCGCCGCGCCCGACGAGCGCCAGGAACGCCGTACCGACGACGACCGTCGGCAGCACGAAGGGGACGGTGACGACGGCCCGCAGGACCTGCTTGCCGGGGAACTCGAAGCGGGCGAAGACATACGCGCCCGGCAGCGCGATCAGCAGCGTGAGCGCGGTGGAGGCCAGCGCCTGCCAGGTGGTGAACCACAGCACGTGCCGGACGTCGGACTGCCCGAGCACGTCCGCGATCCGGCCGAGGTGCCACACCCCGTCGACCTTGAGTCCGCGGACGACGATCGCGGCGACGGGGTAGGCGAAGAAGACCGCGAAGAACGCGACGGGAACGGCGATGAGGCCGAGCCGCGCCGCCGCGCTCTTCCCGGGGCCCTTGCGCGGGGCTACTTCAGTACGAGCGAGGTCCACGACTTGACCCACTGGTCACGGTTGTCGGCGATCTCGGCCGGGTCCATGGTCTCGGGATCCTTGGCCTGCGGACCGTACTTCGTGAACTCGGCCGGCACCTGCGCGCCCTCCCGCACCGGGTAGACGAACATGTTCAGCGGCATGTCGTCCTGGAACTCCTTCGTGAGCAGGAAGTCCAGGAGCGCCTTGCCGCCCTTGGCGTTCGAGGCGTTGCTCAGCAGACCCGCGTACTCGACCTGGCGGAAGCAGGTACCGGTGGCGACGCCGGTCGGCGCTGTTGTCGGCTTCGGGTCGGCGTAGATCACCTCGGCGGGCGGCGAGGAGGCGTAGGAGACGACGAGCGGCCGGTCGGCGCCGGTCTTCTTGCCGGTGGAGGAGCCGGAGAACTCCTCGTTGTAGGCCTGCTCCCAGCCGTCGACGACCTTGACGCCGTTGGCCTTGAGCTTCTTCCAGTAGTCCGCCCAGCCGTCGTCGCCGTACTTCGCGGCCGTGCCGAGCAGGAATCCCAGTCCCGGCGAGGAGGTGGAGGCGTTCTCGGTGACGAGGAGGTTCTTGTACGCGGGCTTGATCAGGTCGTCGAACGAGGTGGGCGGGGTCAGCTTGTGCTTGCTGAAGTACGCCTTGTCGTAGTTGACGCAGATGTCGCCGGTGTCGATCGGCGTGACCCGGTGCTTGTCCTCGTCGGCCCGGTACTCGGGCAGGACCAGGTCGGAGCCCTTCGCCTCGTACGACTGGAAGAGACCGTTGTCGAGGGCCCGGGACAGCAGGGTGTTGTCGACGCCGAAGAAGACGTCGCCCTGCGGGTTGTCCTTGGTCAGGATCGCCTTGTTGACGGCCTGCCCGGCGTCGCCGTCCTTGAGGACCCTGACCTTGTAGCCGGACTGCTTCTCGAAGTCCGCGAGGACGTTCTTCGAGACGGCCCACGAGTCGTGGCTGACGAGGGTCACGGTCTTGGAGTCCCCGCCGCCGCTCCCGCCGTCGGAGGACCCGCACGCGGAGAGCGTGACGAGGCCGAGTCCCACGGCGACAACCGTGGCCTTCTTGGTGATGCTCACAGAATTCCTCCTGGGGGTGGCCAGGAAGAGACGCGGCCCTGCCCGGGCGCCTCGGAAAAGTCCGAGAGCTCCCGGGCAGGGCGCAACAGCTCGAGTAGTGACCGAACTTCCTACCCAGAATGACCTGGGCGAGGTTCAGAGGGTCTGCGGCCGGTGCCGCACTCTCAGCGCTGTGGCGCTCCCCTGTCGGAATATGAAGATGTACGTACGGACGTCACACTACCGCTCGGTCGCGGCGAGCTGACCACACGCCCCGTCGATCTCCTGTCCACGGGTGTCCCGGACGGTGACCGGCACACCATGAGCGGCGATGGCCTCGACGAACGCCTTCTCGTCCTCGGGACGGGAGGCGGTCCACTTCGAGCCCGGCGTCGGGTTCAGCGGAATGAGATTGACGTGCACGGGCTTGCCCTTGAGCAGCCGCCCGAGCCGGTCACCGCGCCACGCCTGGTCGTTGATGTCCCGGATCAGCGCGTACTCGATGGACAGCCGGCGCCCGGACCGCTCCGTGTACGCGAAGCCGGCGTCCAGGACCTCGCGCACCTTCCACCGCGTGTTCACGGGGACGAGAGTGTCGCGCAGCTCGTCGTCGGGGGCGTGCAGGGAGATGGCGAGCCGGCACTTGAAGCCCTCGTCGGTGAAGCGGTTGATCGCCGGGACGAGTCCGACCGTCGAGACGGTGATCCCACGCTGCGAGAGCCCGAGCCCGTCCGGCTCGGGGTCGGTGAGCCGGCGGATGGCCCCCACAACCCGGTTGTAGTTGGCGAGGGGCTCACCCATACCCATAAAAACGATGTTGCTGAGCCGCGCCGGACCACCGGGAATCTCGCCGTCCCGCAGCGCGCGCATCCCGTCCACGATCTGGTGCACGATCTCGGCGGTGGACAGGTTCCGGTCCAGGCCCGCCTGCCCGGTCGCGCAGAACGGGCAGTTCATGCCGCAGCCCGCCTGCGAGCTGATGCACATGGTCACCCGGTCCGGGTAGCGCATCAGCACCGACTCGACGAGCGTCCCGTCGAACAGCCGCCACAGCGTCTTGCGGGTGGTGTCCTGGTCGGTCGACTGGTGCCGGACGACCGACATCAGGTCGGGAAGCAGCGCCTCCTGGAGCCGGCCGCGGGAGCCGGCCGGGATGTCCGTCCACTCCTGCGGGTCGTGCGCGTACCGCGCGAAGTAGTGCTGCGAGAGCTGCTTGGCACGAAACGGCTTCTCACCGACCGCGGCCACCGCTTCCTTGCGCTCGGCGGGCGTGAGGTCGGCGAGGTGCCGCGGCGGCTTCTTGGCTCCGCGCGGGGCGACGAAAGTGAGTTCTCCGGGCTTAGGCATGGCTGTACCAGTGTCGCAGATCCACTCGCATGCCCCGGTCGGCTCAGAAGCCGTCGGTGATCACGAGAACAATCCGAGTGACGTAGAACCTGATCCGGGCCGGCCTCCGCAGTAGCGCCGCACCCGGCGCCGGCCGCCCTGGTCGAGCAGCGCGCCGCACCACTGACACGGCAGATCACCGCGACACCTGCCGCCGCCATCCAGCCGCGCCCGCTCCATGGGCGGACCTTAATGGGCCGCCCACCAGCCGGGCTACGCCGTCGGGTGCTCCAGCTGTTCCTTGAGCAGTTGCTCGTCGCGCGGCAGTTCCTTGCGGAGCTGTGGGCGGACGACGAGAGGGACGAGGACCTTGCCGAGGCCGTGGCCCTCGAAGTCGACGTCGATCGTCACGCGGGAGCGTCGCCCGTCGTCGAGCGGCTCGATCTCACCGTGGACGCTCGGCCTGACCGGACCGTCGACGCCGTGCAGACCCCAGCTGACCGGCGGGACGACCTCGGTGAACTCCACGGTCATCGGCATCTCACGGGTGCCGATGCGCCGGGTGACCCGGACCCGGGAGCCCTCCTGCAGCGGACCCTCGTCGAGCCGCTGCGCGGAGACCGCGCTCAGCTGCCACTCGGGCAGGTGAGAGGAGTCCGTGACATACGCGTAGACCTCGTCGGGGCTGCAGTCGACATCGATCACTTCTCGGATGGCGGACATCGCACCCCTCCTTCCAGGGTGAACCCATTTGAGGGCTTACACCGGAATCGTCCCACTCCCCGGCCGGGGAGGCCATCGCCCGGAAACCCGAGGAGCCCCCGCCGAAGCGAGGGCCCCACGAGAACGACGTACGACGGTCAGCCGGACACGACCGGCCACGACCGGACGCGACGACGGTCAGCCTGACCCGACGAAGATCACCATCAGCAGCCACACCACCGGAGCCGTGGGCAGCAAAGAGTCCAAGCGATCCATGATGCCGCCGTGCCCCGGCAGCAGCGTGCCCATGTCCTTGATGCCCAGGTCCCGCTTGATCATCGACTCGCCGAGGTCGCCCAGCGTGGCGCTGGCCGCGACCGCGAAGCCGAGGATCAGCCCCTGCCACCAGGTGCCGTCCTCAATCAGGAACTGCATGCACAGCGCGCCCGCCGCCATGGCGAAACTCACCGCTCCGAGCAGGCCCTCGCGGGTCTTGCCCGGGCTGATGCGCGGAGCGAGCTTGTGCTTGCCGAAGCGCCAGCCGATGGCGTACGCCCCGGTGTCGCTCACGACCGTCAGCAGCAGGAACGTCACCACGCGCCGGTGTCCGTCGTCGGCGGCGAGCATCATGGCGACGAACGTGGCCAGGAACGGGACGTAGAAGGCCGCGAAGACACCCGCGGTGACGTCCCTGAGATAGCCCTCCGGCGGTTCCGTCATCCGCCAGACCAGAACGGCCAGCGCGGTGAGCGCCATCGCCACCCACGCGCCCTCGGCACCCCGGACGTAACCTGAGACCACCATGGCCGCCCCGCCGAGCGCGAGCGGCACCAGGGGCGCCTTGATGCCCTTGCGCTCCTCCAGCCGCCTCGTCAGCTCCCACAGGCCCACCACGACGGCGACCGCTATGACCCCGACGAACACGGCCTTGACGACGAACAGCGACGCGACGATCACCACGCCCAGCCCGACGCCGACCCCTATGGCCGCACTCAGGTCACGGCCCGCGCTCTTCTTCTGCGGCGCGGACGCCGGCTGCGAGGAGGAGTCGGGCATGGGCTCCGGATTCTGCGGCACCGCCCCGTAGGACGGCGTCTGCTGCATGTCGTCAGGGCCGTAGGACGGGGCCTGCGGCGGGTCGTACGGCTGCGACTGCCGTACCTCGTACGGCGGCTGCGGCGTCTCGTCGCGGAACAAGGGGCCACTCAGCCGAGCGGCCCCCCGGTCGTCATCCTGGTCTCCGCCATGTGCGGGTACGTCGGGCACGATGGGCATGGGGCGAGTCTGCTGCGCGTCATGCGCATCGTACGTGGGACCCGCCGGGCCGGCCCCTTGGGCAGGGCCCTGGTCGGTGGGCCCCCAGTACCCGGCGGGTGGCCCGGTTTGTGGCGGAGAGCCCCAGGAAGAGTCGTTCATCAGACCTCGAGCAGCTCCGCTTCCTTGTGCTTGAGGAGCTCGTCCACCTGGGCGACGTACTTGTGGGTGGTGTCGTCGAGCTCCTTCTCCGCACGGCGGCCCTCGTCCTCACCGACATCGCCGTCCTTGACGAGCTTGTCGATGGCGTCCTTGGCCTTGCGGCGCACCGAGCGGATGGAAACCTTGCTGTCCTCGGCCTTGCTCCGGGCGACCTTGATGTAGTCGCGGCGGCGCTCCTCGGTCAGCTCGGGGAACACCACTCGGATGATGTTGCCGTCGTTGCTCGGGTTGACGCCCAGGTCGGAGTCGCGGATCGCCTGCTCGATGTTGCGCAGCGCGGTCTTGTCGAACGGCGTCACGACCGCCATGCGCGGCTCCGGCACGGAGAACGAAGCCAGCTGGTTGATCGGCGTCGGCGCGCCGTAGTACTCCGCCACGATCTTGTTGAACATCGCCGGGTGCGCACGACCGGTGCGGATCGCGGCGAAGTCCTCCTTGGCGACCACGACGGCCTTCTCCATCTTCTCCTCGGCCTCGAGGAGGGTCTCTTCGATCACCACTTGCTCCTGCGTGTCTTGAGTAGGCCCGGCTGCGGTTCCTTGGTGGGGGCGGCGGCCGGCTGCGTCGCGTCTTCTTCCTGCACGGTTCCCGACCGGCAGGACATTGTCCATCCCCCGGTCAGGGTCATCAGCCCTGGCTGACTTGGTCACCCACAAGCGTGCCGATCTTCTCACCCTTGACGGCGCGCGCGATATTGCCCTCGGCCAGAAGCTCGAACACCAGGATCGGGAGCTTGTTGTCGCGGCACAGCGTGACGGCCGTGGCGTCGGCGACCTTGAGGTCGCGGGTGATGACCTCGCCGTAGCCGAGGGCGTCGAACTTGACCGCGTCGGGGTTGGTCTTCGGGTCGGAGTCGTAGACCCCGTCCACGCCGTTCTTGCCCATGAGCAGCGCCTCGGCGTCGATCTCCAGGGCGCGCTGGGCGGCGGTGGTGTCGGTGGAGAAGTACGGCATGCCCATACCGGCGCCGAAGATGACCACACGGCCCTTCTCCAGGTGCCGGACGGCGCGCAGCGGAATGTACGGCTCGGCGACCTGGCCCATGGTGATGGCGGTCTGTACCCGGGACTGGATGCCCTCCTTCTCCAGGAAGTCCTGGAGGGCGAGGCAGTTCATGACCGTGCCGAGCATGCCCATGTAGTCGGAGCGGGCGCGGTCCATGCCGCGCTGCTGGAGTTCGGCACCGCGGAAGAAGTTGCCGCCGCCGATGACGACGGCGATCTCCGCGCCGTCCCGCACGACCGCCGCGATCTCGCGGGCGATCTTGTGCACCACATCGGGGTCGACGCCCAGGCCCCCGCCACCGGCGAACGCCTCTCCGGACAGCTTCAGCAGAAACCGCCCGCGTACTTTGCCGTCGTCGCTCTTCTGGGCCTTGGTGGTCATGGCGTTCTCACTTCTTTGACGGGTCACACATACGAAGAAGGCCATTGCCGGTGGGGTGTGGTTCGCATCCCATGCGCGGCAATGGCCTCCTCGTCAGATCTGCTGTCGTCCGCCACACATGTGACGGCGTACGCGGACGACTGCTGCCGACCCTATCGGGGTCGCGCGTCGATCGCGGTACGGACTCAGATGCCGACCTTGATGCGCGTGAAGCGCTTCAGGGTGACACCTGCCTCGTCCAGAACCTTCTGGACGGACTTCTTGTTGTCGAGCGCGTACGGCTGGCCGAGCAGCGTGGCGTCCTTGAAGAAGCCGTTGACGCGACCCTCGACGATCTTCGGCAGGGCGGCCTCGGGCTTGCCCTCGGCGCGGGTGGTCTCCTCGGCGACGCGGCGCTCGGACTCGACGACCTCGGCCGGCACGTCCTCCTTGGAGAGGTACTTCGGCGCGAAGGCGGCGATGTGCTGGGCGACGCCCTTGGCGATCTCGGCGTTGGGCTTGTCGAGCTCGACGAGGACACCGATCTGCGGCGGCAGGTCGGGCATCGTGCGGTGCATGTACGCCGTCACGAAGCCGTCCGCGAACACCGCGAAGCGGTCCAGGACGATCTTCTCGCCCAGGGTGGCGTTGGCCTCGTCCACGAACGCCTGGACGGTCTTGCCGGGCTCGATCTCGGAGGCGAGCAGCGCCTCGAGGTCGGCCGGGGCGGTCTTGGCGACGTGCTCGGCGATCGTGGTGGCGACGGCCTGGAACTTGTCACCCTTGGCGACGAAGTCCGTCTCGCACTTCAGCTCGACGAGGACGCCGGAGGAGTTGTCGTCAGCGATGATCGAGACCACGGCGCCGTTCTCGGCGGAGCGGCCCTCGCGCTTGGCGACGCCCTTCTGGCCCTTGATGCGGAGCGCCTCGACTGCCTTCTCGACGTTGCCCTCGGCCTCGTCCAGCGCCTTCTTGCAGTCCATCATGCCGGCGCCGGTGAGCTCGCGGAGCTTCTTGACGTCGGCGGCGGTGTAGTTCGCCATGATTCTGGAATCTCTCTCGAAGTCTGAAGATCTACCGGTGCCGGACGGCGGGGGCTTCGTGGGCCCCCGCCGTCCAGAACCCGAAGGTGTGTGAGGGGTCAGGCCTGCTCGGCGTCCGCGGCAGGGGCCTCGGCGGCGGGGGCCTCAGCCTCGACGGGCGCTTCGGCGGCAGCCTCGGCCGGAGCCTCAGCAGCGGCCTCCTCGGCCGGCGCCTCGGCGGCGGGGGCCTCAGCGGCGGGGGCCTCGGCAGCAGCCTCGGCAGCGGCGGGGGCCTCGGCCTCGTCGGCCTTCTTCTCGCCCTCGAGCAGGTCGCGCTCCCACGCGGCCAGCGGCTCGCCCGCGGCCTTGTCGCCCTTGCCCTCGGTGGCGACACCGGAGCGGGAGATGAGGCCCTCGGCGACCGCGTCGGCGATCACACGGGTGAGCAGCGTGACGGAGCGGATCGCGTCGTCGTTGCCGGGGATCTTGTAGTCGACCTCGTCGGGGTCGCAGTTGGTGTCGAGGATGGCGACGACCGGGATGTTGAGCTTCCGGGCCTCGCCGACCGCGATGTGCTCCTTCTTGGTGTCCACGATCCAGACGGCGCTGGGAACCTTGGACATCTCGCGGATACCACCGAGGGTCTTCTCCAGCTTGGCCTTCTCGCGCGAGAGCACGAGAAGCTCCTTCTTGGTCAGACCGGACGCGGCGACGTCCTCGAAGTCGATCTGCTCGAGCTCCTTGAGGCGCTGCAGACGCTTGTAGACGGTCGAGAAGTTGGTGAGCATGCCGCCCAGCCAGCGCTGGTTGACGTAGGGCATGCCGACGCGGGTGGCCTGCTCGGCGATGGCCTCCTGCGCCTGCTTCTTCGTGCCGACGAACATGACCGTGCCGCCGTGGGCGACGGTCTCCTTGACGAACTCGTAGGCGCGGTCGATGTACGACAGCGACTGGAGCAGGTCGATGATGTAGATGCCGTTGCGCTCCGTGAAGATGAACCGCTTCATCTTCGGGTTCCAACGACGGGTCTGGTGACCGAAGTGGACGCCGCTTTCCAGCAGCTCCCGCATCGTGACGACGGCCATGGCCGTTCTCCTTGGTGTTCTCGGTTGTGCCGCGCGCGCCGGATGGCACTCGCGCCTGACGCCCGCGATGCGCCTTGCCGCTAGGGACCGAGAGGCGCTGACACCAGCTTTGTGACGGCCTGATGTCGGGGCGTGCGAAGTCGACCCGGTGACCCGGATCGCCAGAAGAAGTGTACGGGACCCGCGAGGCACCGGGTGACGCCGCTGTCCACAACCAGGGAGTAGTCCACAGGCCCCGGCCGGGAGCGGAGCGCGTGCGGGACCGTTCTCGCATGCGAGCGATGCGATGTCTGGCTACGTGGACGGGGCTGCTGCTGCTTCTGACGGCGACAGTGCTGACCTGCACGCCCCCACCGAGCAGCCTGCCGACCCCTTTCCGCCCGGCGGCCACGGACACCTCCGTCCCGCCCCTCGGCCGCACCTGGCCGGTGGGCACCCGCCCACCGATCCTGCGCGGCTGGGAACCCCCCGCGACGCCCTACGGCCGCGGCCACCGAGGCGTCGACCTCACGGCCGCCCCCGGCACACCAGTACGAGCGGTCGCGGCGGGCCGGGTGTCCTTCGCGGGCCGGGTGGCCGGCAAGGGGGTCGTCTCGGTGGAACTGCCGGGGACGGGCGACCCACCCCTGCGCACGACGTACGAGCCGGTACGGGCGTCGGTGAAGAAGGGCGAGGAGGTGGCGGCGGGCGAGGTGGTGGGCACGGTGGAGCCGACCGGCTCGCACTGCACGACTGCGTGCGTGCACTGGGGCCTACGCAGAGGCGAGACCTACCTTGACCCACTGTCGCTGCTGCCACCCTGGCTGCTCACCCGAGGACCCTCGCGGCTCCTGCCGGTGATCGGCGTACCGGTACCGCCGTGACCTCCGTAGCTGCGGGTCCCGTCCCAGCCGCCGTAGCTGCGGGTCCCGTCCCGGCCACCGCAGCTGCGAGTCCCGCCCCCCACCGCAGCTGCGGATCCCGCCCCAGCCACCGCAGCTGCGAGTCCTGCCCCGGCCACCGTAGCTGCGGGCAGTCGTGCCGCTGGGGCGGCACGGGTGGGCGCAGCGGCACCCCGCCGGCGCCGGGTTGCGCGACCCACCCCCGCCCAGCAACAGTCGACGCGTCAGCCTCGGACACCCCGCAGAGCCATAGAAACCGCCGCTTCCGTAACCACGCCCGGCTCCTCCGCCGCCCCCAGCTCGATCCGCCGCACCGCCGCATCCACAACCCCCTGCAACAACATCGCCGCCATCCGAGGCTGCTCGTGCCCCATCTCCCCCAACGCCTCGACGATCATCGCCACCAGCCCCCCGTGCGCGGCCCGGATCTTCTCCCGAGCCCCCGCATCCAGCTCACTCGCGGAGATCGCCACGACAGCCCGGTGCCGCCGGTCCCCGACCAGCGCCAGCTGCCGGCGCACATACGCCTCGACCTTGGCGTCAGGTGTCCCGGCCCGCTCCATCGCCGCCGACACCTCGGCCGCCCACACGGGAAAGTCGACCTCGCACAGCTCCTCGACCACGGCGGCCCGCGACCGGAAGTACTCGTACACGGACGACCGCGCGAGACCCGTCCGCTCGGCCAGGGCCGGGAAGGTCAGCGCCTCCGTCCCGCCCTCGGACAACAGGGAACGAGCCGCGTCCAGCAGGGCGGCTCGCTGCATCGACCGGTGCTCGGCCACGGAGGCCGCTCGAATCCTTGGCACGTCAACCACTCTACGGACGGAGCATCGCCGGCGGGAGTGGCTCCTACCGCTCCGCGCCCTCAGCGACCGAAACTCGCCAGCTTCGCGCGCAGCTGGAGCACCGACTTGGTGTGGATCTGACTCACCCGGCTCTCGGTCACCCCCAGCACGTTCCCGATCTCGGCGAGCGTGAGCCCTTCGTAGTAGTACAGCGTCACCACGGTCTTCTCCCGCTCGGGCAAGGTGTTGATCGCCCGCGCCAGGAACCGCCGCAGTTCCCGGTCCTCGGCCACCTCCACCGGGTTGTCCGCGGCGGTGTCCTCCAGCGTGTCCATGAGGCTCAGCCGGTCGCCGCCCTCACCGCCGACGTGCAGCAGCTCCTCCAGAGCCACCACGTTCGCCAGCGACAACTGACTGAAGACGGCGTGGAGTTCGTCGACCGCGATGCCCATCTCGGCGGCCACCTCCCCCTCGCTCGGCGTCCGCCGCAGCCGCGCCTCCAGCGTGGCGTAGGCCCGCTCGACGTTGCGTGCCTTCTGCCGTACGGACCGCGGGATCCAGTCCAGCGCCCGCAGCTCGTCGATCATCGCGCCGCGGATCCGGGTGATCGCGTACGTCTCGAACTTGATCTCCCGGTCGACGTCGAACTTCTCGATCGCGTCGATGAGCCCGAAGACCCCCGACGAGACGAAGTCCGCCTGCTCCACATTGGGCGGCAGACCGACGCTCACCCGTCCCGCCACGTACTTCACGAGCGGTGAGTAGTGCAGGATCAGCTGCTCGCGCAGCCGCTCGTCCCCCGTCGCCTTGTACGACCGCCACAGCTCGTCGAGCGTCGAGGGAGCGGGCGGCCGCACGCTGCCACCGTCGCGGGCGGCTGGGGGGATCGCCGCCCGGTCGGACCCGGAGGTGTGCTGGGGCATTCGTCGCCTTGTGCCGTTCTGCCGTGAAGTGGGGGGACCTGGGTGAGCTGTCGGACTGATGGGGTTCTGATGCCGAGTCGCCTGTCTGTGTCGGAATCCTCGTGAGCGTAGCGTGACTGAAGTGTCGCGGTGCGCGAAGGGCGAGGCTCGGACCATGCGCAGATACGTTCCGCTGGACGCCCTGCCGAGCCCCGTCCGTCGCTCTACGTGATCACCGGAGGGCGCCAACTGCGGGAATTTCCAAGGGCATCAGGGTTCCCTCGGACGGCCGAACACGCTCGGTCAACAGCCGCGTCCGCCACCGCCCGCGGAGATCATTGCCTGGCGTGTCAACTTCCAGCCGTCGCCGTGTCGTTCGACGTAACCAAGTGATCGGAGTTCGTACAGCCTCGCGATCGCGTCGTCCCGGGTCGTCAGCGCGCCGCGCGCGATCTCGTCCGGCGTCGCCGCGCGGCGTCCGGGCAGTGCGGCCAGGACCCGCCGGGCGGCGGCGTCGAGCAGATCACGCGGCAGCACGGGCCCGCGCCGGTCCGGGGCCAGCTCCCCCATGTCGCCGACGAGTTCGACGACTTCCGCGGCGTCCGTGACCAGCACCGCTTCCCCGCGCAGCAGCTCGTGCACACCGGCGGAGAGGCCGCTGGTGGCCGGACCGGGCACGCCCATGGTGTGGCGGCCCAGGCGCTGCGCCGCACGTGCGGTGACCAGCGAACCGCTGCGGTGGGCGGCCTCGACGACGACCGTGCCCCGGGTAAGCGCGGCGATGACCCGGTTCCGCAGGACGAATCTGCTCGGTGTCGGGTGATCGCCGGGCGGCAACTCCCCGATCACCAGCCCCTGTTCCGCGATCCTGCTGATCAACTGGGTGTGTCCGCGCGGGTAGGGCCGGTCCACTCCGCAGGCGAGTACGGCGACGGTGGCGCCGCCGGCACCGAGGGCACCGCGATGGGCGGCGCCGTCGACCCCGTAGGCACCGCCGGACACCACGACCCAGCCGCGTTCGGCGAGGTCCGCGGCGAGGGTGGCGGCCATGTGGGCGCCGTACTCGGTGCAGGCGCGGGCGCCGACCACGGCCACCGAGCGGAGCGCCCACATACGCAGGCTGGGCTTTCCACGCACCCACAGGCCCAGGGGCCGGGCGTCCCCCAGGTCGTCGAGCTGTCCCGGCCACTCGGCGTCGCCCGGCCCCACGAACCGCACCCCGGCGTCCCGCGCGACGGCGAGATCCCGCCCGGGCTCGGCCGCCGCCGCCCGCCCGAGCAGCCCGGCCCACCTCTTGTCACTCACCCCGGGCAACGGCACCCCACCGCCCCGCAACCGCCGGACCACCTCCCGCACCCCGTACTCCCGCACCCACCGCCCGGCGACCTCGTCACCGGGCTCGATGACCCGGGCGAGGAAGACCCGCCCGATCAGCTCGCCGTCCGGTTCGTCGCCGACACTCACGTCAGCGCTCCGATGGCCATGGGAACGCCCCGTGGCACTCCCGTGCGCAGTTGCAGCGCCAGGGCGACGTCCGTCGCGTCGGGACGGTCGTGGCCGACGAGGTCCGCGACGGTCCAGGCCACGCGCAGCACGCGGTCGATCCCGCGAGCGGTCAGCACGCCCCGCTCCAGGTTCCGCTCCGCGTCGTCCATGGCACCGGGTACGGCATGCCAGCGGCTGCGCAGCTCGCGTCCGGGAACCTCGCTGTTCGTGCGCCACGGGGTACCGGCCAGCCGGGCCACCGCTCGTTCCCTGGCCTCCCGGACCCGGCCGGCCACGGTGGCCGTGGACTCGCCCCGCGCACCGCGCTCGGTCAGCTGGGCGCGGGTGACCCGGTCCACCTCGACCCGCAGGTCGACCCGGTCGAGGAGGGGGCCGGACAGCCTGGCCTGGTAGCGCCGGATCGCCGAGGGCGGGCACTCGCACAAGTCGTCCGTCCGGGAGAAGCGGCCGCACGGGCAGGGGTTGGCGGCCAGCACCATCAGGAACTTCGCCGGGAAGCGCACCACGCCCGCAGTGCGTGCGATCACGACATGCCCGGCCTCCAGGGGCTGCCGGAGGGCGTCCAGTGCCTGGCTGTTGAACTCGGGTGTCTCGTCCAGAAAGAGCACACCTCGGTGAGACAGCGACACCGCCCCGGGACGGGCGATGCCGGGCCCCCCGCCGACCAGCGCCTGCATCGTCGCCGAGTGGTGCGGGGCGCAGTAGGGGGCGACGTCGATCAGCGGCTTGCCCGGAGGCAGCAGGCCGGCCACCGAATGCACCGCCGTGACCTCCAGCGACTCGATCCGGCCGAGCCGCGGCAGGATGGCGGGCAGCCGCTCCGCGAGCATCGTCTTCCCGGCACCGGGCGGACCCTCCAGGAACAGGTGATGTCCGCCCGCCGCGGCGACCTCCACGGCCGTGCGTGCCGAGATCTGGCCGACGACATCGGCGAGGTCATGGCCGTGGTCGAGCTGGGCGGCACCCACACTGTGCATGCCGGTGGCCGCGCCGGTGCCCGGCACCCGCAGTCCGGCGAGGAGCGGGTCGGGGCGGCCCACCTCGTCCGGCTCCTCGTCCGGCACGGGCTCGTCGGCGAGGACCGCGATCAGCTGCCGCAGGCTGCGCACCCCCAGCACCGACACACCGGGCACCAGGGATGCCTCGGCGGCGGCACTTTCCGGTACCACCACCTGTTCGTAGCCGGCGTCCGCCGCGGCCAGCACCGCCGGCAGGATGCCCCGCACCGGCCGCACGCGACCGTCCAGGCCCACTTCTCCGATCATCACGATGTCGGCGAGCACCCGCGGATCGATCCGCTCGGCCGCCCCCAGCACCGCCGCCGCGACGGCGAGATCGAAACCGCTGCCGCTCTTCGGGACGGACGCCGGACTCAGGCCGACCGTCAGCTTCTTCTGGGGCCAGGTGGCGCCCGAATTGACCACCGCCGCCCGGACCCGGTCCCGGCTCTCCGTCAGGCTCTTGTCCGGCAGTCCCACCAGCGTGAACGCCGCGACCCCGGGCTCCAGGTCGGCCTGGACCTCGACCACCACGCCCTCGACGCCCACCAGCGCCACCGAGCACGTACGCGCGAACCCCATCTCAGGCCACCCCCCGCACATGCTCGACCACGGGCGCCCCGCGGCTGGGCAGGACGACCCCCACCAGGTCGATGCGGACCCCTCCCGGCGGTGCCCCTCCGTGTGCGTGGATCCAGCGTTCGGCGAGGCCTCGCAGGCGCTCCGCCTTGTCGGGGGTCACCGCGGCCATCGGATGCTCGAAGAGCCCGGCCCGCCGCGTCTTGACCTCGCAGACGACCAGGACGTCCCCGTCCCGCGCCACGATGTCGATCTCGCCGGTCCTGCCACAGCGCCAGTTGCGCTCCAGGACCGTCATCCCGGCCTCCGCCAGCCGCCGCGCGGCCAGCGTCTCGCCGTACTTGCCGAGTGCACTGCGTGCCTGATGTGTGTTCATGTCGGCACCACCTCCGGCGCCAACCGTCACGCACTCAGGCCGACCAAGTTGATCTTGGTGGACTACTCACCGGTTGTGGAAAACTCCGCCACCCCGGAGAGGGAACCTCACCCGCGATCTCACCCGCCGGGCAGCTCCAGATCGTTCTTGTTCAGCTCCTCGATGTTCACGTCCTTGAACGTGAGCACCCGCACCTGCTTCACGAACCGAGCCGGCCGGTACATGTCCCACACCCAGGCATCCGCCATGGACACCTCAAAGAACACCTCGCCCTGGACCGAGTGCACCTGCATCTCGTAGTCGTTGGTCAGATAGAAGCGCCGCTCGGTCTCGATCACGTATTTGAACAGACCGACGACATCGCGGTACTCCCGGTAGAGCTTGAGCTCCATCTCGGTCTCGTACTTCTCGAGGTCCTCGGCGCTCATGGCATGTTCCCCTTCAGCCGTGCGATCCCACCATTGTGCGCCAGCCCCGCGAGCCCCTAGACGATTTCGGTGTCCAGGGTCACGGGTCCGGCCGGGGGACCTTCGTCGAGCAGCCTGCGCAGCAGCTCGGCGAGTCTGGTCGGATACACCGTCTCATGTGCCTGGTTCAGTTCCCGACACGTCCACCAGCGCGCTCCGGCGACACTGCGCCGCTCCAGCTCGGTCAGCCCCATGGCCGCGGGCACCACGCTGGGCGTATGAGCCGTCCGGGCCAGGTAGTACCACTCGTCCTGGTCCCAGCGGCGGCCGGCGAACGGGAACGAGCACGTCCGCCGCCAGAGCACCGGGCCGAGCTCGACCTCGGTGATGCCGGTCTCCTCGGCGAGTTCCCTGAGCGCGGCCTCTTCACGTGTCTCGTCGCCCTCCAGGCCGCCGCCGGGGGTGAACCACCAGTCGTCGGCCGGATCGTCCGGCTCATGGCCGTGCAACAGGAGGATGCGGTCCTCGGGGTCGAGGAGGACCACCCGTGCCACCTTGCGCAGGCCACCCTCGTACGTGTCCGTCGCCTCAGCGGGCACCGGCCGGCTCCGTCCGCGTCCGGGAGCGGGAGCGCCCGCCGAGCAGCTTGGCGACCGGTCCGTACGCGCCTCCGCCGAGGACGAGCACGGCCCCGACGACGATCAGCGCGACGATCGTACGGAGCGGTCCCGGCGAGGACAGCGTGCCGAGCGCCTCGAAGCCGGTCGGCCGCCCCAGCATGCCGTTCATGGGCCAGACCACGGCGTCCACCCGGGCCGTCACGGCGCTCCGGGCCACCGTGCCGTTCGCCGCGTCGGTGAGGTGGGTCGAGGAGTCCAGGGAGCCCGCTCGCTCGTCGCCCAGCAGGAACAGCCGGCCCTCCGGCACCGTCACGGTCGGGAAGCCCGTGATCTCGGCCGCGCTCCCCTCGGGCAGATACGGTTCGTCGATCTGCTTGCCGTTGACGGTCAGCTTGCCCTTGCTGCAACACGCCACCGTGTCGCCGCCGACCGCGACCACTCGCTTGACCACGGGGGCGTTGGTCACCCAGGTCTTGTCCGAGAACACGACGACGTCGCCACGGCGTATCTCACCGCCGTCGACCCGCTGGGCCAGGACCCGGTCGCCGGCGTCGATCGTGGGCGTCATCGAGCCGGTGGGCACGGTGTACGGGCGGTAGACCACCGCTCCCCAGGCGAAGCCCCCGAGGAACAGCACAAGGCCCAGTGCGACGGCCAGTCCGGACAGTCGCTGTCCGGTCCGGCTGCCCACCGGGCCTGTGTCCCCGCTGCGCGGGGCCGTACGCGTCGTGCTCTCGCCACCCATGGATCCGCACCCTACCCGGCGGTACCTGACCCGGTCAGCCCTTCGGCCCCGACCAAGGTCACAAGCTGTACGAGGGTTTTGTCGAGCCTTGACCTCAGCGTGTCGCGACGACGGTGATCTTCCGACGGCGCCACAGCGCCACCGGCACCACGCCGACGAGGGCGAGCGCGTCCGGCGCGACCGTCAGGGCCGGGGACGCCGACGACTGGGTGTTCAGACCGGACTGGTCGAAGGTGTCCGGGACCGGCAGGGTGCCCCAGCGGTTGATCGGCCAGGCCTTCACGATGGCGCGGCCGACGACCTCGTCCACCGGGACCATGCCCTTGTTCTTGTCGTTCTGGTTGTAGCGCGAGTCGCGCGAGTTCTGCCGGTGGTCGCCCATGACCCAGATGAAGCCCTTGGGAACCTTCACCGTGAACTGGCCGCCCTGGTCGTCCTGGCTGCACGGCGTGTTGCCGGGATAGACGTACGACGCCTCGTCCAGCGCCTTGCCGTTGACCTTCAGCGGGCCGGTGCCCGAGCACGACACGGTGTCGCCGCCGACGCCGATGACCCGCTTGATCAGGTCCTTCTCCTCCGCGGACGGCATCAGGCCGATCCAGCTGAGGAACGTCTGCACCGCGTTCGGGTCCGCCACCGGCTCGCCCGCCAGCCAGTTGGCCGGGTCGTGGAAGACGACGACCTCGCCGCGCTCGGGCTCGGAGCCGAACCACGGGGTGAGCTTGTCGACCAGGACGCGGTCACCCTCCTGGAGGGTGTTCTGCATCGAGTCGGAGGGGATCGAGAACGCCTGCACCAGGAACGTCTTGATCAGCAGCGCGAGCACCAGCGCGATGCCGATCAGAATGGGCAGCTCCTTCCAGAAGGAGCGCGGCTTCTTCCCCTTGGGGGCCGAGCCACCCGGCCCCTCGTCGCCCGTCCCGGTGTCCTCGGTCATCGTGCCGTCCTCGGTCGCCCCGGAGTCACTCCCGGAGGTCACGGCGCTGTTCGCGGCCGGGCCGGCGGATTCCACGGGGCGCCCGCGGTGCTCCTCGCCGTCGTGCCCGGACCGTGCGCCAACCGCCACATCCCCCACGCCAACTCCTTACTCTGTGCCGCCGCCTGCCCCACATTCGGCGCAGGCCCACCACTCCCATAACGAGCGGGAATGCCGCAGGGCTCGGGAGTTGGATCGATGCGTTCGGATCGTCGGGTGCAACCCTAAGCGACGGCGGAGCGGCCGCGGTCGACCCGGTCGCCGAGTCGGACACGGAAGCGTAGGTTTTCGGCTCCTCCAGCGAGCTCCAGTGGCCGAAGGGCCAGGCGATGACCCTGGCCCGGCCCACTACCGAGTCCTCGGAGACCGTGCCCCGGTAGTCGGTGTTCTGATGCGCGCGGGAGTCCGCGGAGTTGGCCCGGTGATCGCCCATCACCCACAGCCGCCCCGGCGGGACGGTGATGTCGAACTCGGTCGTGGAGGGGGCGTTGCCGGGATACAGGTAGTCCTGCTCGGTCAGGGGAACGTCGTTGACGGTGACGCGCCCCTGGGTGTCACAGCACTTGACGCGGTCGCCGCCGACGCCGACGACCCGCTTGATGAGGTCCTTCTCGTCGTCGGACGGCAGCAGGCCGATGAAGGTGAGCACCTCCTTGACCTGCTTGACGACGATGGGGTCGTCCTTCTTCGTGGTGGTCGTCTCGTCGTTGAGCCAGCCTCCGGGGTCCTTGAACACGACCACGTCTCCGCGCGCGGGCTTGGAGCCGAACCACGGGGTGAACTTGTCGACCAGGACCCGGTCGCCGATCTGGATCGTCTGCTCCATGGAGCCGGACGGGATCACGAACGCCTGGACGAGGAAGGTCTTCAGGACGAGCGCTATGAGGACGGCGACACCGACGAGGAGGGGTATCTCCTTGACCGCTCCGCGCCTGCGGCGCCGCTTGACCTTGCGCTGGAGCTTGCGCCGCTCGGCGCGGGTACGACCGGCGGACGAGGCGGAGGAGGAACGTCGGGAGCCGGTGGGCAGCAGGTTGTCGGCCGCGCTCTCGGGCACACCGCGCGGTTTGCCGCGGTTACCCATGGGCGCCGTCCGCTGGTCCGGGCTCAGTCGTCTCCGGGGTGGGCACGCGCGCGTAGGCGTCGGGGCGGTGGAGGCGGGTGAAGTGGCCGACGGGCCAGAGGATCCAGTCGGCTCGTCCGATGACCTCGTCGACGGGGATCATGCCGCCGCCCGGTGAGCCCAGGTGGTCGCGGGAGTCGCTGGAGTCGCTGCGGTGGTCGCCGAGGACGAACAGGGTGCCGACGGGCACCTCGACGTCGAAGGACACCGTGGAGGGGCTGTCACCGGGATACAGGAACGTCGACTCGTCGACCGACCGGCCGTTCACCTCGATCCTCCCCTCCTTGTCACAGCAGACCACGTGGTCTCCCCCTACCCCCACAACGCGCTTGACGTAGTCCCCGTCCCCGAAATACCCGGTTCCGTCGAACACGACGACATCGCCGCGCTGCGGATCGGCACCGAAACGGTACGCCAACTTATTTACGAGAACGCGGTCCCCGATCCTCAATCCGCCTTCCATGGATCCGCTGGGAATCTGGAAGGGCTGCAGCACGAAGTTGCTGAGCAGCAGCAGGAACAGCAGACAGACCAACAGGGCGAGGCTGATCCGCCCGCCGGGCAGCCACGTGGCGGCCCGCGTCACCAACACGAAACGCGACCGGCCCTCCGGCCCCCCTGTGTCCGAGATCTCCTCGGCATCAAAGGGGCGGGAGGAGCGGTCGCGCTCCGTCGGCTGTGCTTCGGTGTCCATCGGGGCCAGATGCTATCCGGCCCCTCTGTGGGACCCCGCGCGAGATCAGTTGTCGCGCTTCTCCTTGATCTTCGCGGCCTTGCCGCGCAGCTCGCGCAGGTAGTAGAGCTTGGCGCGACGCACGTCACCGCGGGTGACGAGCTCGATCTTCTCGACGATCGGGGTGTGCACCGGGAAGGTGCGCTCGACGCCGACGGAGAAGGAGACCTTGCGGACCGTGAAGGTCTCGCGGACACCGGCGCCCTGGCGACGGATGACTACGCCCTTGAACTGCTGCACACGGGAGCGGTTGCCCTCGATGACGCGGACGTGGACGTTGACGGTGTCACCCGGGCGGAAGGCCGGGACGTCGCTGCGCAGCGACGCGGAGTCGACGGAGTCGAGCAGGTTGGACATTTCGTCTGCTTTCCTCGCTGATGCCACAGGTCATCAACGGAATCTAGGTCTCTGGAAGGAGTCGTACGGTCGGGGCGGGCGTCGTGTCCCCCTGTGGCAGGGGCGCACGCCCGGACGACGCACAACAGCGACCTATTGTTCCATGCCCTCTGGCCTGCGCCAAAATCGGCCGTACGGCCCCCCCGCCGGATCTGGCGCCCAGCCCAGGATGGAGAGCATCTCGCGGTCCTTCTTGTCGAAGACCTTGGGGTCGCAGCGCTCGATGAGGTCGGGCCGGTTGGCCGTCGTACGCTTCAGGGCTTCGTCCCGACGCCAGCGGGCGATCTTGCCGTGGTGGCCGCTGAGCAGCACGTCCGGGATCCCGCGCTCGCGCCACCGGGGCGGCTTGGTGTAGACGGGGCCCTCCAGGAGGCTGGCCATGGCTCCGGGCGCGAAGGAGTCGTCCCGGTGGGACTCGGCGTTGCCCAGGACACCGGGCAGCAGCCGCGCCACGGCCTCGGTGACGACGAGTACGGCCGCCTCACCGCCGGCCAGGACGTAGTCGCCGATGGAGACCTCGTAGACCGGCATCCGCGTCGCGTACTCGTTGATGACGCGCCGGTCGATGCCCTCGTAACGGGCCGGCGTGAAGATCAGCCAGGGGCGCTCGGAGAGCTCGACGGCGAGTTCCTGGGTGAAGGGCCGGCCGCTGGGGGTGGGGACGATCAGCGCGGGCGCGTGGGAGCCCGTCTCGTAGCCGTCGGCGAGGACGGAGTCCAGCGCGTCGCCCCACGGGTCGGTCTTCATCACCATGCCCGGGCCGCCGCCGTACGGGGTGTCGTCGACGGTGTTGTGCCGGTCGTACGTCCAGGTGCGCAGATCGTGCACCTGGACGTTCAGTTGGCCACGCGCGCGTGCCTTGCCGACGAGAGAGACGTTCAGAGGGTCCAGGTACTCGGGGAAGATGGTGACGACGTCGAGCCGCATCACGCCTCGTCCCCGGACGAGCCGTCGGCCGCCTCGCCGGTCTCGTCCCTGGAGGACGCGATCTCCGCCCGGTCGTCGATCAGACCCGGCGGCGGGGAGATGACCGCCCGCTGCTCCTCCAGGTCGATCTCGGTGACGATCTCCTCGACGAAGGGGATCATGACCTCGCTCCCGTCGGGCCGCTCGACGATGAAGAGGTCCTGGGAGGGCAGGTGCGAGATCTCGGTGATCCGGCCGACCTCCGTGCCGTCCTCGGTGACCACGTCGAGGTCCATGAGCTGGTGGTCGTAGTACTCGTCCTCCTCCTCGGGCAGCGCTTCCGGGTCGATCTCGGCGATCAGGAGGATGTTGCGCAGGGCCTCGGCGGCGGTCCGGTCGCGGACGCCCTCGAAGCGCAGAAGAAGACGGCCGCTGTGGACGCGGCCGGTCTCGATGGTGAGCGGGCCCGCCGAGGCGGGGTCGGTCGCCAGTACGGCGCCGGGTGCGAGCCGCAGTTCGGGCTCGTCTGTACGGACCTCGACGGTGACCTCGCCCTTGATGCCATGGGCGCGGCCGATCCGCGCGACTACGAGCTGCACTTTTCGAAGATCTCCTGTCGTGACGACCCGTAACGACTACGGGCCGGGGACGGCCCAGTGGCCCTCCCCGGCCCGAGCCGGTGTTGCATGTGGCGTCAGCGGACGTGGTCCACGTCGACGAGGTCGACGCGGACACCGCGGCCGCCGATGGCGCCCACGACGGTGCGCAGGGCGCGTGCGGTGCGGCCGTTGCGACCGATCACCTTGCCGAGGTCGTCGGGGTGCACCCGGACCTCCAGCACCCGCCCGCGACGCAGGTCGCGCGAGGCGACCTGCACATCGTCAGGGTTGTCGACGATGCCCTTCACGAGGTGCTCGAGAGCCTCCTCGAGCATGCTCAGGCCTCGGTCGGCGCAGACGCAGAGGACTCCGCCGGGGCGTCGTCCTTCTTCTCAGCCTTCTTCTTCTGGGTGATGGCCTCACCCTTGCCCTCGTCGTCGCCACCGAGAGCCTCGAACAGCGGACGAGCGGCCTTCTCGGCCGGCTGGAGCAGCGGAGCCGGGGCGGGCTCGCCCTTGAACTTCTGCCAGTCGCCGGTCTTCTTCAGGATGGCGAGCACGGGCTCGGTCGGCTGCGCGCCGACGGAGAGCCAGTAGGCCACGCGCTCGGCGTCGACCTCCATGCGCGAGGGGTTCTGCACCGGGTGGTACAGGCCGATCTCCTCGATCGCACGACCGTCACGACGGGTACGGGAGTCGGCGACGACGATGCGGTAGTGAGGCGAACGGATCTTGCCCAGACGCTTCAGCTTGATCTTGACTGCCACGGGAGTGGGTTCTCCTGGATTTGACGTGATTGGGCACGGCGAGATGGCCGCGTGGGGTTGCGGTACCCGAGTGCCCGATGGACGCGTCAGCCGGAGGCGAGAGGGTTCCTGTGCGGCTGTCGAGTACAGCTAGCCATTGTGCCATACCCTGCGGGTCGCGTAGGACCGCGGGTGCGGCGAGGCATGCCTGAGAGACCCGGCGCCGCGGGGTGCCGCCGCGTACGACCACGGCGGCGCCCCGCGCCCATGCCACCCGCTCGTCCGGCACCCACGAGATGCCGGTGTGACGGTCAGCTCGCCGCGGCGCCCACGACCTCCGGGATGCGGAACGGCTTCCCGCACCCTCCGCACACGATCGGCGCCTGGGCCAGTACCGACGGGACGACTCGGACGTTGCGGCCGCAGTCGCAGACCGCCTTGACCCGGACGCCACCGCCGGAGGAGCCGTGCCGGGCGGCCGGGCCGCGGAAGGTACGGGACGTGTCGGAGGCGGTCGCCACCGAGTGGGCCTTCAGGGCGCGCTGGAGGCGCTCCATGGTCGGGCGGTAACGGCGCTTCGCCTCGGGGTTGAGCGTGACCAGGGAGAAGCCACTGCTCGGGTGCGGCTCCTCCGGGTGGTCCAGGCCCAGCTCCTCGGCGATCGCGAGGAATCTGCGGTTGTGGTAGCGGCCGGCACGGGACGTGTCGCGGATGCCGCGCGCGGCGGCGATGCCATGGACTGCCTCGTGAAGCAGTCGCTCGAAGGAGAGCTCGTGACCGCACGCGGACGACGACTCCCCGATCAGGGACTCTGGCGCGGCAAGATCGGGCAGCTCGGGGTGGTACCGCTGAATGTCGGCCCACGCCTGCGCCAGCTCTGCGGCGAGAACAGGTGGTGTCTGTGTCGTGCTCACGTAATGACAACGAGCCAGAGTGCCCCTGTGTTCCGATTCCGGGGCATCCCAAATATTTTGCACGTACCCGTCAGTTGCCGCTGATGCGTCCTGACGAGGGCGGGTGCGCTGATCTGCGGATAAGCCTCACAGCTCGTACCAAGCCGGTGCGTAGTCTGACGTACGCCCCGGCACGTAGACGATGTCCGCGCGCCGGGGTGACTGTGGTCCGCAGTTGCGCAAGAGGCGTTTCGGTCGCTCTCCCGCCGGAAGGGCGCTACTCAGTAAGCGCGCGCGACGATCGCGACGTTACCCGGTGCGTCGCCGTCCTGAGGCACCGACCCGTCCTCGGCGACCAGACACCGTACGGTCACCGCGTGGTCGGCCAGCTTGGCCTCGCCCTCTTCACCGAGGGTCGCCCACGGGATGCGCGCCCAGCCGCCGGCGACGGCGGCCTCGACGGCCTCCTCGATCGTCGACACCTCGGACGTACGGGACTCGCGGCGCTCGCGGGACTGCTTCAGGAGCAGCGCCTGGTCCTCTTCGAGGATCGCGGGGAGGAGGCCGACGAGGGAGTCCAGGGCCACCGGCTCCTTGCCTCCCGGGATGCGGCGGGCCAGCATCGCGGTGCCGTTCTCCAGGTCACGGGGCCCGATCTCGATCCGTACGGGCACGCCCTTCAGCTCCCAGTCGACGGCGCGGCGGCCGAAGGGGGTGTCCACGCGGTCGTCGACCTGGACGCGTACGCCCGCCGCCTTCAGCTGATCGCCGAGCTCGCGGACCTTGGCCAGAACCGCCTCGTCGCCCTTGATGGCGAGGACGACGGCCTGGATCTGCGCCAGGCGCGGCGGGACCCTGAGGCCGTTGTCGTCGCCGTGCATCATCACCAGGGCGCCGATCATGCGCGTGGTCGATCCCCAGGAGGTCTGCCAGACCAGTTCCTGCGTGCCGTCCTTCGACAGGTACGAGGTGTTGAAGGCCTTGGCGAAGTTCTGGCCGAGTTCGTGGCTGGTGGCCATCTGGAGGGCCTTGCCGTCGCCCATCATGCCTTCGAGCGTGAGGGTGTTGATCGCGCCGGCGAACCGCTCCTTGACGGTCTTGCGGCCGGGGACGACGTCCATCGCGAGGACGTTCGCCATGAAGTCCTCGTAGACCTGGCGGTGGATGTGGGCGGCGAAGTCGCGCGCGTCATCGAAGGTGGCGTGCGCGGTGTGGCCCTCCTGCCACAGGAACTCGGTCGTGCGCAGGAACAGGCGGGGCCTGAGCTCCCAACGGACCACGTTCGCCCACTGGTTGATCAGCAGGGGCAGGTCGCGGTAGCTCTGCACCCACTTCGAGAAGTAGTCGTTGATGATCATCTCGGAGGTGGGGCGGACGACCGCCGGCTCCTCCAGCTCCTTGCCGCCGCCGTGCGTGACCACGGCCAGCTCCGGCGCGAACCCCTCGACGTGGTCCGCCTCGCGTGTGAGGTACGACTGCGGGATCAGCAGCGGGAAGTACGCGTTCTGGGTGCCCGTCTCCTTGATGCGGGCGTCCATCTCCGCCTGCATCCGCTCCCACAGCCCGTACCCGTACGGTCGGATCACCATGGTGCCGCGCACCGGACCGTTGTCGGCCAACTCGGCCTTGTTGATCAGATCCTGGTACCAGCGCGGGAAGTCGTCCGCGCGGGGCGTGAGAACGGGAGCCTTTGCCATGGCGCGATCGTACGGGCCCAGGTTGCCGGAATGTGAATTCTCGCCACTGGCACAGTCAACCCACAAGCCGGGCCCGACAACCCCTGGACGAGCGGTCGAGTGCGGAGTTATCTGGCATACGGGGGGAGTGCGAGCGCACGTCACGGGGGCTACGAAATCGGGCACAGCCACAACTCGGCGGATTGGGGCGCTTACCTATGACACCTACGCTCGTGCGGCAGCACCTGCCTCATACGGGAGAGACACCCCGTGTGGACCTCGGTGCACGCGCGCGTGACTGGTCCGAGATCCAGGAGCGGATGCTGGTGCCGCTCTACGAGACCGTCTACGAGCGACTGGAAGTGGGCCCCGCCTCGCGGCTGCTGGGCCTCGGCTGCGGCTCCGGGCTCGCCCTGCTGATAGCGGCCTCCAGAGGGGCCGCGGTGACCGGTGTCGACGACTCCTCGCCCCAGCGGCTGGCCCTCGCCCGGGAGCGGCTGCTGCCGCCGGCGGGGGGCACGCCCGCGCGGGTCGGCACCCGGCTCGTCGAGGGCTCCCCCGAGGACGCGGCCGAGGCGACCGCGTACACCGTGGTGACCGCCTTCGAGCCCATCGGGTGCCTCGCGGGCGACTCCGAAGGGCTCGGTGAGCGGCTCGCCTCGGCGGTACCGCTCGCCGAGCGGGGGGCGCCGGTGGTGCTGGCCGGCTGGGGTCCGCCGGAGCGGTGCGCCACGACGTCCGTGCTGCGGGTGGCCACCAAGCTGTCGGATCCGCTGCGCGGCACGTCCGGCTGGCGCCCCGCCCTGCGGGACGACCTGGAGGAGGTCGCCCACCGGGCCGGCCTCAAGCCGGACGGCTCCGGCCGGGTCGCCTGCCCCTTCGGGTACGCCGACGTCGACAGCGCCGTACGGGGACTGCTGTCGACGGGGCTGTTCGACGCGGCGATCTCGGCGACGGACCAGGTACAGGTCGACAAGGAGCTGGCGGAGGCCCTACATCCGCATCAGCGCCGGGACGGCACGGTGTGGATGCCGAACGTGTTCCGGTACCTGATCGCGCGGGTCCCTTAGACGTCGGCCTCCTTCAGCAGGCGCGTGATTCCGGCGGTCCGGTACGCGTCCGTCTCCTCCAGAGTTCCGTTCGCCAGCAGCGCCTGGGCCAGCGCGTCCAACTGCCCGCGGTGGTCGCGGAGTTTGTGGCAGGCCTCCTCGTAGCACTCGTCGACGATCCGCCGCATCTCGTGCTCGATCGTGTCGAGGGTCCCGGGGGCCGCCGCGAGGCCGTAGGCCTGCTGGGTGTCGTTCGGGAGCGCGGAGAGACGGCCCACGCGCTCGCTCATGCCCCAGCGGGCGACCATGCCGCGCGCGAGGTTGGTGACCTGTTCGAGGTCGTTCTCCGAGCCGGTGGTGACGACCCCGTAGACGACGTGTTCCGCGGCCATGCCGCCGAGCGCGCCGATGATGCGGCCGCGCAGGTACTCCTCGGTGTACGCGTACCGGTCCGCGTCCGGCGTCGAGAGCGTCACGCCGAGCGCCCTGCCGCGCGGCACGGTGGGGATCTTGCGGACCGGGTCGGCGCCCAGTTGCATCTTCTCCAGGGCCTCCGAGAGGTCGGTCCGCGTCACCTGCTCCTGCTTTCGCTTGACGGCCAGCAGGGCCGCCTCATTGGCCAGGTCGGCCAGATCGGCGCCGGTCATGCCCGGGGTCGTACGGGCCACCTGGGCCAGGTCGACGTCCTCGGCGAGCGGGATCTCGCGGGTGTGGATCTCCAGGATGGCCTCGCGGCCGCCCCGGTCCGGGGGCGAGACCATGACCACCCGGTCGAAACGGCCGGGGCGGGTCAGGGCCGGGTCGAGGACATCGGCGCGGTTGGTCGCGGCGATGACGATGACGCCCTCCACGCCTCGTCGTGGCCGCCCGTGCCGGAGCCGCCGCCGCGGGCCCGGCCGATGGTGTCGATCTCGTCGATGAAGATGATCGACGGGGCCACCTTGCGGGCCTCGGCGAACAGTTCACGGACGCGGGAGGCGCCCACGCCCACGATCATCTCGATGAACTCGGAGGCGGACGCCGAGAAGAAGGGCACCCCCGCCTCGCCGGCCACCGCCCTGTCCCGACTCCAGTTCCACCGGCTTGGGCGGGGTCTTGCGGCCGAGCATGCCGCCCGCGCCACCCATGCCCGCGCTCATCCGCCGCGCGATGAAGATCCACAGGACGACCAGGAGCAGCATCGGGGCCGGCGAGATCAGCAGATTGGCCAGAAAGCTGCGCTGTTGGACGACCGGCTCCGCGGTGACGGTGACGTGGGGCGCGCGCGTGTCGCCGCCCCGGGGTCGAGTACGCCGGGGACCAGTACGCCCAAGACCGTTCGGGGCGTGTCAGTGCGCGGACTGAACTCCCGCTCACTGGTCAGGAACGGTGCCCTCGGTGCGCCAGGGCTCGTCGGTACCTGCGGGAACGCGCTGGGGGCGCCCCTCCGTAAAGGAAGGGCGCCCCCAGCGACGTAGGGACGGGCTCAGCGCTGAGCCCGTACAACAGCTGTCAGCCCATGAACTTCTTGAACTCGTCGGGCAGCTCGAAGTCCTGAGGAGCCTGCTGTCCCGGGACGCCGAAGGCGTTGCCGCCCTCGGCGGCGGCCGCGCGGCGGGCGGCCTCCTCCTGCTCCTGCTGCTTGCGCTTCATCGGGTTGCCGGAGCGCTGCTTGCCCTTGGCCTTCTTCGGCTGCTTCTTGGACCGGCCGGGGCCGCCACCCATGCCCGGGACCCCCGGCATGCCGGGCATGCCGCCGCCCTGGGCCATGCGGGACATCATCTTGCGGGCCTCGAAGAACCGCTCGACCAGGCCCTTGACCGCGCTGACGTCGACGCCGGAGCCCTTGGCGATACGGGCGCGGCGCGAGCCGTTGATGATCGTCGGCTCCTGGCGCTCGGCCGGGGTCATCGACTTGATGATGGCGGCCGTGCGGTCGACGTCCCGCTCGTCGAGGTTGTTGATCTGGTCCTTGATCTGGCCCATGCCCGGAAGCATGCCGAGCAGCTTGGAGATGCTGCCCATCTTCCTGACCTGCTCCATCTGGGCCAGGAAGTCGTCCAGGGTGAAGTCCTGGCCCTTCTTGGACGCCAGCTTGGAGGCCATCTGCTGGGCCTCTTCCTGGCTGAACGTCTTCTCCGCCTGCTCGATCAGGGTGAGCAGGTCACCCATGTCGAGGATGCGGGAGGCCATCCGGTCAGGGTGGAAGGCGTCGAAGTCGTCGAGCTTCTCGCCGTTCGACGCGAACATGATCGGCTTGCCGGTGACCGAGGCGATCGACAGGGCCGCACCACCGCGGGCGTCGCCGTCGAGCTTGGACAGCACCACGCCGTCGAAGCCGACGCCGTCGCGGAAGGACTCGGCGGTGTTGACCGCGTCCTGACCGATCATCGCGTCGACGACGAAGAGGATCTCGTCCGGCGAGACCGCGTCCCTGATGTCCGCGGCCTGCTGCATCATGTCGGCGTCGATGCCGAGGCGGCCGGCGGTGTCCACGATCACGATGTCGTGGACCTTGGTCTTCGCGTGCTCGATGGAGTCCTTGGCGACCTTGACCGGGTCGCCCACGCCGTTGCCCGGCTCCGGAGCGTATACGGCCACGCCGGCGCGCTCGGCGACGACGCTGAGCTGGTTGACGGCGTTCGGGCGCTGGAGGTCGGCGGCGACCAGGATGGGCGAGTGGCCCTGCTCCTTCAGCCAGCGGCCGAGCTTGCCCGCGAGGGTGGTCTTACCGGCACCCTGCAGACCCGCCAGCATGATCACGGTCGGCGGCTGCTTGGCGAAGCGCAGACGGCGGGTCTCGCCGCCGAGGATCGTGACGAGCTCCTCGTTCACGATCTTCAGGACCTGCTGGGCGGGGTTCAGTGCCTTGGAGACCTCGGCGCCGAGGGCACGCTCCTTGACGTTCTTGATGAACGTCCGCACGACGGGCAGGGCGACGTCGGCTTCGAGGAGCGCGATGCGGATTTCGCGCGCCGTGGCGTCGATGTCCGCTTCGCTCAAGCGCCCCTTGCCGCGCAAGTTCTTGAAGGTCGCTGATAGGCGATCGGAAAGAGTATCGAACACGGCGGCGTCGGTCCTCGGAGTCGGGGGCAGTGTGAGCGTCTTCCAGGGTATCCGGCCCGGCAAGACAATCGTCCCCGCCCGCTGCACACGGCGGGCGGGGACAGGGTCCCCGCGTCAGCGGGGAAGAGGACGAGAAGGTCAGCCTCGCAGCGTCTCCTCCAGCTTCCGCGCCACGCTCGCCGCCTCCTCGCTGGGCAGCGGCGCGCCCTCGGGGCCGGTCACATAGAAGGCGTCGACCGCGTTCGCGCCGAGCGTGCTGACGTGCGCGCTGCGCATCCGTACGCCCGCCTCCTCCAGCGCGTGGCCGATGCGGTGCAGCAGGCCGGGTACGTCCTGGGCGCGGACCTCGATGACCGTGGCCAGCCGGGACGCGGTCGGGTGGACGGTGACCCGGGGCGGGGGCGCCACGACTCCCCGGCGGCGCGGATAGGCGGCGTCGCGTTCGGCGAGGCGGGCGGTGATGTCGAGGGAGCCGTCCAGGGCGCGTACCAGGTCGGCGCGGAGCCGGGCGGCCTGGGGCAGGGAGCCGTACTCGGCGGCGACCCGCCAGTTCAGCAGCAGGACGGAGCCCTCGACGCCGTCGGGCAGGTCCAGGGCGCGCAGCTCGGCGGTGCGGACCGTCAGGCGGTGCATGGCGAGGACGCCGGCCACCGCGGGCAGCACGCCCGCCTGGTCGGGCACGGCGATGAGCAGTTCGACGCCGAGCGGCTCGGGGTCGCCGGCCGGCTGTTCCTCGGTCGGCGGCGGCTCGGTCTGCGCGCGCAGGGCGAGCACCGGGCCGCCGGTGGCGACCGACTCGATGGCGAGCCGCTCCTGTTCGGCGGTGGGTGCGGCGGACTCGGGCTCGTCCTCCAGGTCTCCGGACAGGACCGCGTGGACCCGCTTGACCAGGTCGGCGACGAGCGAGCCGCGCCAGGACGACCAGGCCGCCGGTCCGGTGGCCAGCGCGTCCGCCTCGGTCAGCGCGTGCAGCAGTTCCAGCGTGCTCTGCGAGCCGACCGCCTCGGCGACCGAGCGCACGGTGGCCGGGTCCTCCAGGTCGCGCCGGGTGGCGGTGTCGATGAGCAGCAGGTGATGGCGTACGAGGGTGGCGAGCACCGTCACGTCCGTGCGGTCGAAGCCGATGCGGGCGGCCACGTCCTTGGCGATGATCTCGCCGGCCACCGAGTGGTCGCCGGGCCAGCCCTTGCCGATGTCGTGCAGCAGCGCGGCCACCAGGAGGAGGTCGGGGCGGCTGACGCGGCGGGTGAACTCTGAGGCGCGGACGGCGGTCTCGATGAGGTGCCGGTCGACGGTCCAGACGTGCACGGCGTTGCGCTGCGGCCGGCAGCGCACCCGCTCCCAGTCGGGCAGCAGGCGGGTGATCAGGCCCTCGGCCTCCAAGGCCTCCCACACGTCGATGGTGGGCTGGCCGGAGCCGAGCAGGGTCACGAGTTGTTCGCGCGCCTCGGCGGGCCAGGGCGAGGGCAGCGGGCGCGCGGCGCCCGCCATGCGCCGTACGGCGTGCAGGGAGAGCGGAAGACCGGCCTGCGCGGCGGCGGCCGCGGCACGCAGGGGGAGCACGGGGTCGCGTTCGGGGCGCGCGGCACGGGCAAGCACCACCTCGCCGTCCTGCTCCACGACCCCCTCGGCCAGCGGCGAGCGGTCGACGACCGGCTTGCCGCCCCCGAGCATGGCGCGCAGACGCGGCCGCACGGCGCGCGACCTGAGGACGCGCCCCACTTCCCGCCAGGTGACATCACTGGCGTACGAGATGACCCGCGCCGCCTCGTACACCTGCCGCAGCAGCGTGTCGGCGTCGAGCAGGCCGAGCTCGGCCGCGACCTGGTCCTGCTCCTGGAGTGCGAGCCGGTCGGTCGCCCGCCCGGTCGTCAGGTGCAGGGCGTCACGGACGTCGAGGAGCCGGCGCCGGGCGTCGTCGAGGCCCTCGCGCGGGGCGTCGGCCAGCCAGGAGGCGGCGACGGCGCGCAGGGCGGTGGCGTCGCGCAGGCCGCCACGGGCCTCCTTGAGATCGGGTTCCAGGAGGTACTGCAGCTCACCCTGCCGCTCGGCGCGCTCGGCGCACAGCTCCTGGAGCTCGGGGAGACGTTTCGGTGCCTGGTTGCGCCAGTCGGCGAGGACGGCCGTACGCAATCCGGCGGTGAGGCCGAGGTCGCCCGCGAGGTGCCGGGCGTCCAGCAGACCCAGCTGCACCTTCAGGTCCTCGCCGGCGGTCTTGCGGGCCTCGGCCGGTGTCCGCACGGAGTGGTCGAGGGCGAGGCCGAGGTCCCAGACGGGGTACCACATGCGGTCGGCCAGGGCGGCGACCGCGTCGGAGTCGCTGCCGTCGTGCAGCAGGAGCAGGTCCAGGTCGCTGCGTGGGGACAGTTCACCGCGTCCGTAGCCGCCGACGGCGATCAGGGAGACCCCGCGCAGCTCCTCCCCCGCCGCGCTGAAGAGCCCCGACAGCCAGTCGTCGGTCAGTTCGGCGAGGGCAGCACGGCGCGGCGGCCCGGACCGCGCCCCCTCGGTGAGGAGGCGCAGCCGGGCCGCCGCGTAGCCGCTGGGTCCCGAGTCATCTGCATCCTTGCGCACGTCCGTACTCGTCACCCAGTGGCTCCTGTTCTGTTCTTCTGTCAGAGCGCGTCCGGGCCGCGCTCGCCGGTGCGGACCCGTACGGCGGTCTCGACCGGGAGGGACCAGACCTTGCCGTCACCGATCTTGCCGGTGCGGGCCGCCTTGACGATGACGTCGATGAGACCCTCGGCGTCGTCGTCCTCGGCCAGCACCTCGATGCGGATCTTGGGGACCAGGTCGACCGTGTACTCAGCACCGCGGTAGACCTCGGTGTGACCCCGCTGACGACCGTATCCGCTCGCCTCGGTGACCGTCAGTCCGTGGACCCCGAAGGCCTGGAGGGCTTCCTTGATCTCGTCGAGCCGGTGAGGCTTCACGACGGCGGTGATGAGCTTCATGCGTCCACCTTCTTGGACTCAGACGCGGGCGGGGCCGGGACGGCGCCGCGGTCGTAGCCACCGCCGGCGCCACTGAAGTCGTATGCGGTCTCGGCGTGCTCGGCCTGGTCGATACCGGCGACCTCCACGTCCTCGGGAACCCGCATGCCGATCGTCTTGTCGATGAGGAACGCGAGGACCGCGGAGGCGATCAGCGAGTAGGCGAGGACCGCGAAGACACCGGCGCACTGCTTCCAGAACTGGTCCAGGCCGCCGCCGTAGAAGAGGCCCTCGACCTCGGACTGGCCCTTGCCGCTGGCGAGGAGGCCGATCAGCAGGGAGCCGACGACACCGCCGACCAGGTGGACACCGACGACGTCGAGCGAGTCGTCGTAGCCGAGCTTGTACTTCAGGCCGACGGCCATGGCGCACAGGACACCGGCGATGACACCGACGGCGATCGCACCGAGCGGGGAGACGGCACCACCCGACGGGGTGATGGCGACGAGGCCCGCGACGGCACCGGAAGCCGCGCCCAGCGTGGTGAACGCGCCGTGGCGGATCTTCTCGTAGATCAGCCAGGCCAGCATGGCGGCGGCGGTGGCGACCTGCGTGTTGACGAACATCAGCGCGCCGACACCGTCGTCGTTGCCGAGCCACGAGCCGGCGTTGAAGCCGAACCAGCCGAACCACAGCAGGCCGGAGCCGAGCATGACCAGCGGGAGGCTGTGCGGGCGCATCGGGTCCTTCTTGAACCCGACCCGCTTGCCGATGACCAGGATCACGCCGAGCGCCGCGGCACCCGCGTTGATGTGGACCGCCGTACCGCCGGCGAAGTCGATGACGCCCAGTTCGAAGGCCCAGCCACCGGCGCCCCAGACCCAGTGCGCGACCGGGAAGTAGACGACCGTGGCCCACAGGGCGACGAACAGCGCCCACGCGGTGAACTTCACGCGGTCCGCGAGAGCACCGCTGATCAGGGCGGGGGTGATGATGGCGAACATCATCTGGAAGATCATGAAGACGAAGATCGGGATGGTGTAGCCGTCCCACAGCTCCGTCAGGCCGATGTTGCTGAGGCCGACCCAGTCGGAGTTCCATCCGATGATGCTGCCGGAGTCAGTACCAAAAGCCATGGAGAAGCCGTACAGCACCCACAGGATGGTGACGATCCCGATGCTGATGAAACTCATCATCAGCATGTTCAGAGTGCTTTTGACGCGGACCATGCCTCCATAGAAGAAGGCAAGACCCGGAGTCATGATCAGCACCAGGGCAGAACAGATGAGCATGAAGCCCGTGTTGGCGGCAGACAGCGTGGGCGCTTCTGCGGCGAGCGTGATGGCTGCTGGTGCCATCGGCGTCTCCTCGTCGTTGGTACGGCCCCGTGCGGGCGAAGCCTGAGCGGATTCCGGGGATGGGCCGGTTATGCGCCATGAGATTGACGCAGCGCCGTTTCGATGGAAGCCCCTCATTGTTTCGCCGCCGTGACGAAGGCGCCTGGCGTGTTACGCGTCGATGAACTGGCGGATAGGAGCCGAGTCGATCGTTATCGTGGCGCAACCTTCGGTCGAGGAAAGAAACCGGCCGCGGCCGGCCTTCCGATGACCTGGCACGGGGGAGCCGAGTCGGGCAGTTCGGGAGGGCCGGCCACGGCCGGGGTTCAGGGGTTCTCCTGGGATCTCAGACCGCCTCGGTGGTCTCGGGGAGCTCGATGGCGAGCTGCTCGGTGAGGTCCACGACCTCGGCGAGATCACCGAAATCGCGTACAGCCGTGTCGACCGTCTTTCGAATACGAGTGTTGACGCGCTCGGAGCGCACTTTCTTGGCTTCCAGCATGGCCTTCGAGGCCAGCTGCGCGCTCCGCTCGGGCTCCCGCTGGAGCAGGTGGACCGTGGCCATACCGATCAGATTGAGTGCGTACGAACGCTGGTGATCGGAGTCCTCGGCGAAGAGCTCGACGGCTCGCTGCATGAGGGGCTCGGCCAGGGAGGCGTAGGTGGGGCTGCGACCGGCGACATAGGCGAGGTCGCGGTAGGAGTGGGAGTTCTCGCCGTACAGCTCGGCCTCGGAGAAGAAGCCGATCCAGTCGGGGTCCGGCTCGTCCCACTCGCCGGCGTCGGCGAAGGTGTCCTCGGCCATCCGGACCGCCCTCTTGCACTTGCCGGGCTGCCCCATGTTGGCGTAGGCGCGGGCCTCCATCGCATACAGCATGGACTGGGTGCGCGGGCTCGCGCAGTCCCGGCTGCCGTACTGCGCGAGGTGGATCAGTTCCAGGGCGTCCTCGGGCCGCCCGAGGTGGATCATCTGGCGGCTCATGCTGGACAGGATGTACGAGCCGAGCGGCTTGTCGCCCGCCTCCTTGGCGGCGTGCAGGGCGAGGACGAAGTACTTCTGGGCGGTGGGCTGCAGCCCGACGTCGTACGACATCCAGCCGGCCAGTTCCGCGAGCTCGGCGGCGACCTTGAAGAGCTTCCGGGCGGTGGCCTCGGGCTGTGACTCCTGGAGGAGGTCGGTCACCTCGTGCAGCTGGCCGACGACCGCCTTGCGGCGCAGGCCGCCGCCGCACTGGGCGTCCCACTGGCGGAACATCACCGTCGTCGACTCGAGGAGGTCCAGCTCGGGCCTGGAGAGCCGGCCGCGGCGGGCCGAGACCGCCGAGGACCCGGACGGCTCGGGCTCGTGGTGCGGGGACGGGGGCGCGGGCACCAGCCAGCGCTGCATGGGCTCGATGAGGGACGGGCCCGCGGACAGGGCCAGCGAGGTCCCGAGGAAGCCGCGCCGCGCCAGCATCAGGTCGCTGCGCGAGAACTCGCTGAGCAGGGCCACCGTCTGCGGGCCGGTCCAGGGCAGGTCGACGCCGGTCGCGGAGGGTGACTGGCGGGCGGTGCGCAGGCCGAGATCCTCGACGGAGACGACACAGCCGAACCGCTCCGAGAACAGCTCGGACAGGATCCGGGGGATCGGCTCGCGGGGGTTCTCGCCGTCCAGCCAGCGGCGTACGCGCGAGGTGTCGGTGGAGATGTGGTTGGCGCCCAACTGGCGGGCCCGGCGGTTGACCTGGCGGGCGAGCTCGCCCTTGGACCAGCCGCTGCGCACGAACCACGAAGTGAGCAGCTCATTGGGGCGCTTGTCAGCGTTCGTTGCGTTTGCCGCGCTCGTCCCGCTACCGCCGTTGCCGCTCACTGGAACGCCCCCATCCCTGAGACCACTTGTCACTGAGTGCGCCAAGCCTTATCAGAATGCCGGTAAATACGGCCGTCCGTCCGGCGGTTGCCGCCCTTCGAACAGAAAGCCGAGTTGCCTCCGGCATACCCATGAGTGCATGTGCCCCCAGGCCTCATGCACTCAAAGTAATCCTACGATCACGCGTCCAGCCATGGCGATCCCGGAAACGCCACCATTCGCCACCCCTTCGAATGAACTCACGACCGCCTCCACACGATTCACTTGACAGAGCATGGCCGGGAGTGGGCGGAGCGATGCACTCAGGGGCGCGCGTTGGTGAGCACGCCACCCAGGGTGCTTCCGAGCGCCGCCATGACCCGGACGTGGCAGCGGGAAGGGCAACGGAGAGTCACAGTTCGCGTTCGTCGCGTAACCACCGGCACGCCGGACACGTTGGAGGGGGCATGGGCTTCACGATCGGCGGCATTCGGGAGATCCGCTCCGGTTCACGTCGGCGCGGCCGCTCGTCGGAGTGCACGACCGTCGCCGAGTTCACCGGACTCTGGGGCTGGGACGTCGTCCCGGGGGCGCGCGCCGCGGCGGGTGCCTGCTCGTGCGGGCGCGCGGACTGCGCCGCCCCGGGCGCCCATCCTCTGGACTTCGCGCCACCCGTCCCGGCCGGCGCGACCCTCGACGACGTCACCAAGGCCTGGGCGGAGTTCCCCGGCGCCGCGGTGATGCTGCCGGTCGGCCAGGCGTTCGACGTGATCGAGGTGGCCGAACCGGCCGGGCGCCGCGCCCTGGTCCGCCTGGAGCGCATGGGCCTCCCCCTCGGCCCGGTCACCGCCGGCCCCGAGGGCCGTGCCCACTTCTTCGTCGCCCCCGGCGCCGCCGCCGAACTCCCCGGGCTCCTCTACCGCATGGGCTGGGACGACCCCACCTCCCTCGACCTCCACGGCCTCGGCCCCGGCACCCACATCACGGCTCCGCCGTCCGACCGCGGCGGCCTGGGTCCGGCACGCTGGCTGCGGCCGCCGTCACTGGACACGGCGACGAAGCCGCCGGCGGCGCGGTTGCTGCTGGGGACGCTGGCTTACGTGGCGCACCGGTCGCGCGCATAGTCGTACACAGCGAAGCGCCCGTCCCCGACTGCACCTCGGGGGCGGGCGCTTCTTCGACCACATACGGACATCCGTAACCGCTGGTCACTCGCCGATAAGGGCATCCACGAACGCTTCCGGCTCGAACGGCGCCAGGTCGTCGGCGCCCTCTCCCAGGCCGACCAGCTTGACCGGCACACCCAGCTCGCGCTGCACCGCGACGACGATGCCGCCCTTCGCCGTGCCGTCCAGCTTGGTGAGGACGATGCCGGTGATGTCGACGACCTCGGCGAAGACCCTGGCCTGCACGAGACCGTTCTGGCCCGTCGTCGCGTCGAGGACGAGCAGGATCTCGTCCAGCGGGGCGTGCTTCTCGACGACGCGCTTGACCTTGCCGAGCTCGTCCATGAGGCCGGTCTTGGTGTGCAGGCGCCCGGCGGTGTCGATGAGCACGACGTCCGCGCCCATCTCCTTGCCCTCTTTGACCGCGTCGAAGGCGACGGAGGCCGGGTCGCCGGCCTCGGGGCCGCGCACGGTGTGGGCGCCGACCCGGTCGCCCCAGGTCTGCAGCTGGTCGGCGGCGGCGGCCCGGAAGGTGTCGGCGGCACCGAGCACGACACTGCGGCCGTCGGCCACCAGGACGCGGGCGAGCTTGCCGGTGGTGGTGGTCTTGCCGGTGCCGTTGACACCGACGACCATCACGATGCCGGGCTTGCTGGCCTCCGGCTCGGTCCTGACCGTACGGTCGACGTCGGTACCGACGAGCTTGAGCAGCTCCTCGCGCAGCAGGGCGCGCAGCTCCTCCGGCGTGCGGGTGCCGAGCACCTTCACGCGCTCGCGCAGGCGTTCGACCAGCTCCTGGGTGGGCGTGACGCCGACGTCGGCGGTGAGCAGGATGTCCTCGATCTCCTCCCAGGTGTCCTCGTCGAGGTGCTCGCGCGCCAGCAGCGTGAGCAGGCCCTTGCCGAGGGCGTTCTGCGAGCGCGAGAGGCGGGCGCGCAGACGGACCAGGCGGCCCTCGGTCGGCTCGGGGATCTCGATCTGGGGGGCTTCAACAGAGGGAGGCTCCTCCACGACGACGGGAGCCGAGCCGTCCGGGAGGTCCACCTCCTCTATCGTCCGGCGCGGTTCGTCGCGCGGCGTCTCGGCCTCGTCGCCGACGTGCGGCTCGGCCGGAGGGGCGGTGATGTCGGGGGCGGTGGGCGGCGGCGGGGGCAGCGGCTTCCTGCGCCGGCTGCCGACGACGAGCCCGCCGAGCACACCGAGCAGGACCACGGCGATGACTACAGCAAGGATGACGGTTTCCATAACGGCTCCAGTATGCGTGACCCCTCCCCGCCAGGTCCGTCGCCCGCGCCTCCGAACGGGGCACGGAAGGGGCACGGAACGGAGGCGGGCCCTACCCCTGGTTACCTGACGAACCGTCAGTTAATCTCCCCCCGCACCGGCACCCCACCCACCCGGCGAAGGGGGCTCCCATGCCCGTCACGGTCGTCCGTTTCAACCTCGTAGAACCCGGCGCCACCCCCGCCTCGCTCGGCGCCCGCTACCGGGCCGCCCTGGAGATGGCCGCGTACGCCGACGACCACGGGATCACCACCGTGCAGACCGAGGAGCACCACGGCGTCGACAACAACTGGCTGCCCTCGCCGTTCGCCTTCGCGGGCGCGGTCTTCGGCGCCACGCGCCGGATCGCGGTGACCGTCTCGGCGGTCATCGGGCCGTTGCACGACCCGCTGCGGCTGGCGGAGGACATCGCCGTACTGGACCTGCTGAGCGGCGGGCGGCTGGTGACGGTCGCCGGGATCGGATACCGGCCCGAGGAGTACGCGCAGTTCGACGTGGAGTGGAAGCGGCGGGGGCGGCTCCAGGACGAGTTGCTGGAGACGCTGCTGAAGGCGTGGACGGGTGAGCCCTTCGCGTACCGGGGCCGTACGGTACGGGTCACCCCGCGCCCGTACTCCGACCCGCACCCCCTGCTCCTGGTCGGCGGCTCCTCGAAGGCCGCCGCCCGCCGGGCCGCCCGGCTCGGCCTGCCCTTCTTCCCCAGCGCGCATCTGCCGGAGCTGGAGGCGTACTACAAGGAGCGGCTGGTGGAGTACGGCACCGAGGGCTGGACCATGATGCCCGCCGCCGAGACTCCCCTGATCCACCTCGCCGAGGACCCGGACGGGGCGTGGGCCGCGCACGGCGAGCACTTCCTGCACGAGGCCCGGACGTACGCCTCCTGGCAGTCCGGCGACATCCGCTCGGCGGTGAGGTCGGCGGCCACGACGGTGGACGAGCTGCGCGCCGAGGGCGTGTACCGGATCCTCACACCTGACGAGTGCCTGGACCAGGGCCTGGACAACCTCGTCCTGCATCCGCTGGCGGGCGGGATGCCGGTGGACGAGGGGTGGCGCAGTCTGCGGCTGTTCTGCGAGAACGTACTGCCCCGGCTCGGACCGTGAAGGCCGGGTGAGCCGGGGCAGTACGTCCTACGGGTGTCGAGGAGCCGGCAGCGGGGACTTGGCCCGGCTCCTCGAGTGCGAGGGCCTCGGTACGAGGCTCAGCCCATCTCCTCCAGCGCCTTGCCCTTCGTCTCCTTGACGTACTTGAGGACGAAGGGGATGGAGAGCGCGGCGAAGACCGTGTAGATCACGTAGGTGAAGGAGAGGTTCCAGTCGGCCAGCGACGGGAAGCTCGCGGTGATGGCCCAGTTGGCGATCCACTGCGCGGCGGCTGCCACACCCAGGGCGGCGGCGCGGATCCGGTTCGGGAACATCTCGCCGAGGAAGACCCAGACGACCACACCCCAGGACAGGGCGAAGAAGAGCACGAACACGTGGGCGGCGATCAGGGCGATCCAGCCCTGGGTGGCCGGCAGCTTGCCGTCGACCAGGTCGAAGGAGAACGCCCAGGCCTCCAGCGCGAGGCCGATCACCATGCCGACGGAGCCGATGAGGGCCAGCGGCCTGCGGCCGACGCGGTCGACGAAGATCATGGCGATGACGGTGCCGACGATGTTGATGATCGACGTCGTGAAGGAGTAGAAGAACGAGTCCGTCGGGTCGACGCCGACCGACTGCCACAGCGTCGAGGAGTAGTAGAAGGCGACGTTGATGCCGACGAACTGCTGGAAGACCGACAGGCCGATGCCGACCCAGACGATCGGCTTGAAGAAGAAGGAGCCGCCGAGCAGGTCCTTGAAGGTGGACTTGTGCTCGCTGGTCATCGCGTGCTCGATCTCGGTGACGCGGGCGTCCAGGTCGACGCTCTTGCCCTCGACCTCTTCGAGGATCTCGCGGGCCCGCTCGTGCTTGCCGACGGAGATCAGGAAGCGGGGGGACTCGGGGATCGCGAAGGAGAGCAGGCCGTAGAGGACGGCCGGGATCACCATGACGCCGAGCATGACCTGCCAGGCCTCCAGGCCCATGAGCTTGCCGCGCTGGTCGCCGCCGGCGGCGTTCAGCAGACCCCAGTTGACCAGCTGGGAGATCGCGATGCCGATGACGATCGCGGCCTGCTGGAAGGAGCCGAGCCGGCCGCGGTAGGCCGGCGGGGCGACCTCGGCGATGTAGGCGGGGCCGATCACGGAGGCCATGCCGATGGCGAAGCCACCGATGACCCGCCAGAAGGCGAGGTCGTACAGCGAGAAGGGGAGCGCCGAGCCGACGGCGCTGACCGTGAAGAGGACGGCCGATATCTGCATGCAACGGATGCGGCCGATGCGGTCGGCGATGCGACCCGCGGTCGCGGCGCCGATGGCGCAGCCGATGAGGGCGATGGCGATGACCTGGGCCAGCGCCGCGGAGCCGATGTCGTAGCGGTCCCGGATGGCCTCGACGGCGCCGTTGATCACGGAGCTGTCGTAGCCGAAGAGGAAACCGCCCATCGCGGCCGCCGCCGCGATGAAGATGACATGCCCGAGATGATCGGGATGAGCCGAAGCGGCTCCTGACTTGGGTGCCGACGCTGTGCTGGTCACGTGTACTCCTCGGGCCACCGGCAACGCTGCCGGAGTGGGGTGAGCCCTTCACGTCGCTCACCCCTGAAGGTAAAAACAACGTTGCCGAGACTATGCCTTCAAGTATCGAAGTCAATAATTCGTTCTGTGTGAGATTTGAACGGCGAAGTAAGAGAAGTGTGTTCAAGAGTTGAACTTATGGAGACGCGCAGGTCAGGGTCGGTGTAGGCGACACGTATCTAACGAAGTCGCTGCGAGATGACCTTCGACACACCGTCGCCCTGCATGGAGACGCCGTACAGCGCGTCGGCGACCTCCATCGTGCGCTTCTGGTGCGTGATCACGATCAGCTGGGAGGCCTCCTGCAGCTCCTGCATGATGCGGATCAGCCGCTGGAGGTTGGTGTCGTCGAGCGCCGCCTCGACCTCGTCCATGACGTAGAACGGGCTGGGCCGCGCCTTGAAGATCGACACCAGCAGCGCCACGGCGGTCAGTGAGCGCTCACCGCCCGAGAGCAGGGACAGCCGCTTGACCTTCTTGCCCGGCGGCCGGGCCTCGACGTCCACGCCCGTGGTGAGCATGTTGTCGGGGTCGGTCAGGATCAGCCGCCCGTCGCCGCCCGGGAACAGCCTGCTGAACACGCCCTCGAACTCACGGGCCGTGTCCCGGTAGGCCTCGGTGAAGACCTGCTCGACGCGTTCGTCGACCTCCCTGACGACCTGGAGCAGGTCGGCACGGGTCTTCTTCAGGTCTTCGAGCTGCTCGCTGAGGAACTTGTGGCGCTCCTCCAGCGCCGCGAACTCCTCAAGGGCCAGCGGATTCACCTTGCCGAGCTGCTGGTACGCCCGCTCGGTCGCCTTCAGCCGCCTCTCCTGCTCGGCCCGGTGGAACTGCTTCGGCTGGTTGCGCGGGTGCTCCGGGTCCTCCGGCAGTTCCTCGCCCTCGGCGGGGGGCGAGGGCGGTACCAGTTGGTGCGGGCCGTACTCGGCCACGAGCCCCGCCGGTTCCACACCGAGCTCCTCCAGCGCCTTGGTCTCCAGCTGCTCGATCCGCAGCCGCTTCTCGGCGCCGAGTACCTCACCCCGGTGGACCGAATCCGTCAACTTGTCGAGCTCCGCCTTGAGATCGCGTCCCTCGGTGCGGGCGGCGGCCAGCTCCTGCTCACGGCGGGCCTTGGCGGCCTCGGCGGCGGTGCGCTCCTCGTCGGCGCGGGCGAGGGAGACCTCGACGTGCGCGAGCAGCTGCCGCGCACCGGAGGCGACGGCCTCCGCGACGGCCGCCTCGTGTCTGAGACGGGCCCGCCGTTGCTCGGCACGCGCGCGTGCCTCGCGTTCCGCACGGGCGGCCCGGTCGAGCGAGTCGGCCCGTCCGGACAGGCCCTTGACTCTTTCCTCGTGTGTACGGACCTGGAGGCGGGCCTCCATCTCGGTCTGCCGGGCGTTGGCCCCGTCGGCGGCAAGCCGGTCCCGTACCGAGGTGTCGGGCTCCTCCTCGACCGGCATCTCCTCGGCGACGGCGAGCCGCTCGGCGAGTTCCTCGACGTCCTGGAGGGCCTTGTCCAGCGCCTCCTGCGCCCGCGCGGCGGCGGCCACGGACCGCTCGGCCTCCCCCGCGGCCCCACGCGCCTGCCCGGACAGCCGCCCCAACTGCTGCGCCACGCCCGACTTCTCCCGGTCGGCGGCCCGGCGCCGCTCCCCCAGCTCCTCCACGCTCGCGGCACACTCCCGGCGCCGCTCCCCCGCCACGTGCTGCGCCTCGGTCAGCTCCTCGCACCGCACGGCCAGCTCCTCGAGCTCGGCGGCCGCCTCGTCCACGGACGCCTGCACCTCGAGCAGGCTGGGCGCCCCGGCGGACCCGCCCTGCGCGAAGTGCGCGCCCAGCAGATCGCCTTCGGCGGTGACGGCGGTGAGGTCGGGCCGGGCGTAGACCAGATCCTCGGCGTCTTCGAGGGTGCTGACGACGACGATCCCGCGCAGCAGGCGGCGTACGGCGGGCATGAGGTCGGAGGGGCCGCGGACGAGGTCGGCGGCGAAGGGCGGGCCGTCGGGGTGCGGCCGTCCGGACGCGGCGTCGGAGTGCGGGCTGTCGGCGGAGTGGACCGCGTCGCCGAGGCGCGGGTCTGCGGAGGCCGCGTCGGCCGTCAGAGGCTGCCATGCCTCGCCGCCGGTGTTCGTGGGTGCCGCCACCGAGCCTGCCGGTGCGCCGGCTCCGGTCCTCGCGGCGGCCGGGCCGGTGTCCTCCGGGGCCCCCGCCAGCAGCAGGGCCGCCCGTCCGGCGTCCTGCTTGCGCAGCAGCCGGATCGCGTCGGCGGCCGAGGACGGGGTGGTCACCGCGATGGCGTCCGCGGCGGCGCCGAAGGCGGCGGCCAGGGCCACCTCGTGGCCCGGGGTCACGGTCAGCAGCTCGGCGGCCGGGCCGAGGAGGCCGGTGAGGCGGTCCTTCGCGCCGAGCAGCGCGCCCGTGCCGTCCTTGCGGCGCAGACCGAGCGCCAGCGCCTCGTGGCGGGCCTGGGTCGCGGCGCGTCTGCGCTCGGCGGCCGTGGCCGCCTCGCGGGCCGCGGTCAGCGCGGCCTCCGCCTCGGCGAGCTGCCGCTTCGCCGCCTCATGCTGCTCGGCGAGTTCCGCGTCGCCGGCGTCGAGGCCGTCGACCTCGGCCTTCAGGACCTCGTACTCCTCCTGCGCGGCGACCGCCCGCTCCTGCGCCTCGTCCCTCGCGGCGGCGAGGCGGTCGATCTCGGCCTGGGCCGAGGCCGCACGCGAGCGGGCCGCGTTGACCTGGCCGTTCAGGCGGGCCAGGCCCTCGCGGCGGTCGGCGATCGCCCGGGCGAGGTCCTTCAGGCGCCGTTCCTCATGGGCCAGTTCGCGTTCCAGGTCGGCGCGGTGCGCGACCGTGTCCTCCAGGGCGCGCTCGGCCGCCTCCAAGGCCGCTTCGAGCTCGGCCTCCTGCTCACGGATCCGGGCGGCCTCGCGTTCCATGTCCTCGGGGTCACGGCCGCGCCGCTCCTCGGGAGGCGCCGAGGTCGCGCTCTTCACGCGCGCGTCGGCCAGCGAGATCGTGCCGCGCACCCGTTCGGCGAGCTGGGAGAGCTCGTACCAGCTCTGCTGCGCCCGCTGGAGGCGCGGTGTGAGCTGTCGTACCTCGTCCTCCAGGAGCGCCTCGCGCTGGAGCGCCTTCTTCAGCTCCAGCTCGGCGGATTCCTTGCGCTCCTTGAGCGCGGCCTCGTCCGCGACCTCGGCCCGCAGCGCCTCCCGCAGCCGTACGAGATCGTCGGCCAGCAGACGAAGGCGCGCATCGCGCAGATCCGCCTGGATCACGGCGGCCCGGCGGGCGACCGCGGCCTGGCGGCCCAGGGGCTTCAGCTGCCGGCGCAGCTCGTCGGTCAGGTCCTGCACGCGCGCGAGGTTGGCCTGCATCGCGTCCAGCTTCCGCAGCGCCTTCTCCTTGCGCTTGCGGTGCTTGAGGACGCCCGCCGCCTCCTCGATGAAGGCACGGCGGCCCATGGGATCGGCGTGCAGGACGGAGTCGAGCTGGCCCTGGCCGACGATGACGTGCATCTCACGGCCGATGCCGGAGTCGGACAGGAGTTCCTGGATGTCGAGGAGACGGCAGGTGTCGCCGTTGATCTGGTACTCGCTGCCGCCGTTGCGGAACATGATCCGCGTGATGGTGACCTCGGCGTACTCGATGGGCAGCGCCCCGTCGGAGTTGTCGATGGTCAGCGACACCTCGGCGCGGCCCAGCGGCGGGCGCCCGGTGGTGCCGGCGAAGATGACGTCCTCCATCTTGCCGCCGCGCAGCGACTTGGCGCCCTGCTCGCCCATGACCCAGCTGAGCGCGTCCACGACGTTGGACTTGCCCGAGCCGTTCGGCCCCACGACACACGTGATGCCCGGTTCGAACCGGAGCGTGGTCGCCGAGGCGAACGACTTGAAGCCACGGAGGGTCAGGGCCTTGAGGTGCACGGCGCTGGACTCTACCTTCCGGGGGTGTCTCACTCCATGAACCCACGGTTTCACCCATGAACGTGCAGGGCACACCAGACGTTAAAGGAAGTGAAAGGATGCGCGGGGGAAAGAAAGAAGGGACGCCGAAGCGTCCCTTGCAAACTCTGACAACTTAGCGGTTGATACAGGCTGCCCAACCACTGCGTGAGCTGTCGTGTAGCGATGCAGTGATCAGGTGAGCGCGGGCTCCGCCTGGTGTGCGTCGATGCTCTCCATGATCCTGTCGTGAGAAGCGGCAGCCGCGAGCGTGTCGTTCTCGGCCTGAATCCGTACAAGCTCGGATTCGAGGTCCTGGACGCGCTGCTGAAGCCGTCGCATCTCGGCGAGGAGTCGAGGGTCGGAGCCGCCGACGTAACCGAGAAGCGCCTTTGCCATGATGGATGGTCCTCCACACTGAGTGACCGACCGAAGCGGTGTGGGTCGTGAGGGATTCGCACCCGCGGTGCTTGACACTTTTGAGTTCTTGCTGCCGTTCTTCCATGCCAAACAGCTAGGGTGCGCGGGGTGCTTTTAGCGTCTCACCAAAAAGTTTGACGGTCAACACGATCACGCCCCGTATTGGCGGGCAACCCGGTGCTGCGCGGCCTGAACCGGCGGCGCTGCGACTCCTGCGGGGCCCTCAGGGCGTGGCGATCATCCTTACCTGGCGGAGCCTGTCACGGCAAGCGATTCTTGGCAACCACCAGGCTCTTTCTGCTCCGGGCAGCTGCCAGTGGCATGTCCCTCCGCTTCCCGCTGGGCCGTTTTACAGAATCGGGTCAGCGGATGGCGAAGCCGTCGTAACCCCCGCGAGGTGTGTCCCAGATCTCGGTGACACCCTCCACGCGGCCGGGCGTGTCGTCACCCTGGAGCCAGTCGAGGAGTACTTCGCACCCCGGGCGCGACCCCTCGGCGACCACCTGGACCCGTCCGTCGCCCAAATTGAGAGCAAAACCACTCAGGCCGCCGATCTCCAGGGCCTTGGCCCGCGTGAACCAGCGGAAACCCACACCTTGGACCCGTCCACGCACCCAGGCGACCAGTCGCACATCCTCGCTCATGAGTGCAACCTAACCGGCCAATGTCTCTTGGGACACTTCCTCCCCTGGCGCCATGCGGTACCGTCCCCACCCAATGAATCTCATACGAAACTCACTCGATCGTGTGAGTTTTGTGAGCTTGGTTGACCGGGGGGACGCGTCGACCGCCAGGACGAGGAAGGCAAGGACATGGGACGCCACCGACGCTCCGCCGCCGGCCGCGCCGCCACGGGCCGCGCCACGGGGGTCACAGAAGCGCACGGCTTCTCCACAGGCAGCCACGGACGCCACGACTCGTACCCGGGGGAACACCCGACGATAGGTATCGCTCCCTATCTGAACCCCGAGGGTCACGCCGAGGCCAACGCGAGGAGTGACGCCTACCTCTTCGCCACGGAGGAGGACTACGCCCTCTACCGCGGCGAGGGCTTCACACCGGACGACGGTCCCCGCCGCTCCGGCTCGCACCGCCGGCGCAAGAGGAGCGCCGTGACGCCGGTGAAGACCGGTCTGCTCGGCGTCTCCGCGGCGGTCGCCCTCGGCACGGTCGCGGTCGCCACGGGCGCGATGCCGGGCCTCGAGAACTACAAGCTCGGCGGCGGCAACAGCAGCGACGGCGGCAGCGTGCAGGCCGCGGACTCGCCGACCAACAGCGCGACCGAGCAGGGCGGCACCTCCGGCAGCGCCGAGAGCCGTGACGAGGACGAGTCGACCAGCCGCGACGCCGACCGCTCCGCCTCGCCCACGCCCGCCCCCTCGACCTCGTCGGCCGCGCCGACCGAGACGCCGTCGAAGAAGCCGAAGGCCACGCCCAGCAAGAAGCCGAAGACCACCCCGCCGCGTGCGGCCACGAAGGCGCCGGAGGAGACCAGCGCCCCCGTGACGGTGTCCGCGGAGACCGCCGCCGCGGCCGAGGTGCTGAAGCTCGTCAACGACGAGCGGGCGAAGGTGGGCTGCAGTGCGGTCGCCGCGAACAGCGCGCTGGCCGACCTGGCCCAGGCCTTCAGCAAGGACATGGCCGAGCGCGGCTTCTTCGACCACACCAACCCGGACGGGCAGAGCCCCTGGGACCGGGCCGCGAAGGCCGACATCACCGATCTCGGCGGCGAGAACATCGCCCGGGGACAGGCCGACGCGGCCGCGGTGATGGAAGCCTGGATGAACAGCCCCGGCCACAAGGCCAACATCCTGAACTGCGACTTCAAGACGCTCGGGGTCGGCGTACACATGGGCCCGGGCGGCCCCTGGTGGACGCAGGACTTCGGCTACTAGCCCCGGCGGCCCGGTCGGTGGCTCACTCCTTGCAGCACTAACTCACGGTTAGTGCAACCTGTCGGTTAGCGCTGTGTTCACGTACTCTTGGGACATGGACACCACGCAGGACCGCTCGGAGGTGCAGGACCTCCCGTACAACGTGTTCGCCAAGGCCTGCCCCTCGCGCGGCACCCTGGAGCACGTCACGGGACGCTGGGGCGCCCTCGCCCTCGGTGCGCTGCACGAGGACGGGTCGCTGCGCTTCAACGAGCTGCGCCGCCGGATCGACGGCGTGAGCGAGAAGATGCTCTCCCAGACGCTGCACGCCCTGGAGCGCGACGGCCTGGTCCACCGCGAGGCCCAGCCCACGAACCCGCCCCGCGTGGACTACGAACTGACCCCCCTTGGCCGCGAGGTCGCCGCGCGGCTGATCGGCCTCATCCACTTCGTGGAGGGGCGGATGGACGACGTACTCACGGCCCGCGAGCGTTACGACGAGACGCGCGGCGCCCGCTGACACCTCGGGCAGAAGTAGCTGGACCGGTTCATCCAGGGGCGCCGGCGCATCGGTGTGGCGCAGCGCTTGCAGGGCAGACCCTCGCGTCCGTACGCGTCGAGCGAGCGGTCGAAGTAGCCCGACTCCCCGTTGACGTTGACATAGAGGCTGTCGAAGCTCGTGCCGCCGACCGCGAGGGCCGCGTTCATCACGTCCCGGACGTGGCCGAGGAGTTCGGCGGTGCGCGGGCGCGTGAAGTTCGCCGTCGGACGCTCGTAGTGGATGCGGGCGCGCCACAGGGCCTCGTCCGCGTAGATGTTGCCGACACCGCTGATCAACGACTGGTCGAGCAGAGCCCGTTTGATGGTGCTGCGCTTGCGGCGCAGGGCCTGGTGGAAGGCCTCGTCGTCGAAGTGCGGGTCGAGGGGGTCGCGGGCGATGTGCGCGATGACGTCGGGCAGGCCGTCCGGGGTGGTGTCGTGCAAGGACAGGCCGCCGAAGGTGCGTTGGTCGACGAAGCGGAGTTCGGTGTCGACCTCGTCGGCGAAGCGGACCCGGATCCTGAGGTGCTTCTCGTCGGGCGCCGCGTGCGGCTGGACCAACAGCTGCCCGCTCATGCCCAGGTGCGCCAGGATCGCCTGGTCGGTGTCCTCCAGCGGCAGCCACAGGTACTTGCCGCGGCGGCTGGGGGTGCCGATGCGGTGGCCCTTGAGACGGTGGGCGAAGTCGTCGGCGCCGGCGAGGTGACGGCGTACCGCACGCGGGTGCAGCACCTCGGCCTCGGCGACCGTCCGGTGGGCGACCCACCGCTCAAGGCCGCGTCGTACGACCTCGACCTCGGGCAACTCGGGCATGGGGCTCCCCCGTCACATCCGGTGTATGAGTCGAGCGCCCGCCCTCGGTGAAGGGGGCGGGCGCTCGGGTCGCGCTTGTTCGGTCAGGCGGAGACGGACGACGGACCTTCGCCGTCCTGGGCGACCCGCTCGGCCGCCTCCTTGGCGCGCTCGTCCGCCGCGGACCGAATGGCCCGCCACGCGGATTCCGCGGCCTGCTGCTCCGCCTCCTTCTTGCTGCGGCCGGTGCCGGTGCCGTACGAGACGCCTCCGACGCGGGCGGCAGCAGTGAAGGTCTTCTCGTGGTCGGGGCCGGTCTCCGTGACCAGGTACTCGGGCACGCCGAGTCCTTCGGTCGCGGTGAGCTCCTGGAGACTGGTCTTCCAGTCCAGGCCGGCTCCGAGGTTCGAGGACTTCTCGATCAGCGGGTCGAACAGGCGGTGCACGAGCTCCGCCGCCGAGTCCAGACCCTGGTCGAGATAGACCGCGCCGATCACCGCTTCCAGGGTGTCGGCAAGGATGGACGCCTTGTCCCGGCCGCCTGTGCCCTCTTCACCACGGCCGAGCCGGATGAAGGAACCCAGGTCGAGCCCACGGCCGACCTCCGCCAGTGCACGCGAGTTGACCACCGCGGCCCGCAACTTGGCCAGCTGGCCTTCGGGCAGGTCGGGGTGGGTGCGGTACAGCGTGTCCGTGACCACGAGGCCGAGCACGGAGTCCCCGAGGAACTCCAGACGCTCGTTGGTCGGCAGACCGCCGTTCTCGTATGCGAACGAGCGGTGGGTCAGCGCACGCACCAGAAGGGCGGACTCGAGCTTGTACCCGAGCCGCCCTTCCAACAGCGTGTGGGACGAGGCTGTGTTGTCCGCCGGGTCGACCCCGTTGGCACGGGGAGCGTTCTTCTTTGGCGTGGACACGGTGCCTCTCACCAGCCGCTCAGACCTCGAGGACCTGGCGCTTGTTATAGGTGCCGCAAGCCGGGCACGCGATGTGCTGCAGCTTGGGCTCGTGGCAGCGCTCGCACGCAACCAGGTTGGGGACCGCAGCCTTCCACTGCGACCGGCGGTGGCGCGTGTTGCTGCGCGACATCTTCCGCTTCGGAACAGCCACGGCTACTTCTCCTGCTTCTCGTCGACGCCCGCTTCGGCGTCGCTGGTGTCGTCCTTCTCGCCATCTTCGAGTGAACCGGCGAGTCCCTGCAGTGCCGCCCAACGGATGTCGACGGCGTCATGGTGGTGGCCCGGGTCGTCCGCAAGGCGTGCACCGCACTGGGCGCACAGTCCTGGGCAGTCTTCCCGGCACACCGGCTGCATCGGCAGTGCGAGCACCACCGCGTCGCGCAGCACGGGTTCGAGGTCGAACAGGCCGTCCTCGATGAAGAGCATGTCCTCGTCGTCCTCGGCGTCGTCGGCCGGCTCCGCCTTGGGGCGGCCCCGGTCGTCGGCGTCAGGGTACGAGAACATCTCCTGGAAGTCCGCTGTGAGCTCCAGCTCGAGCGGCTCCAGACACCTTACGCACTCCCCCTTGGCCGTTGCACGGACGGTGCCTGTGACGAGCACACCTTCCATGACCGACTCGAGGCGGAGTTCGAGCTTCATCGGGGCGCCTTCCGGCACTCCGATGACCTCCTGGATCCCGAGATCCTTGGGGGCGTCGATCTCACGGGTCAGGCGCTGCAGCGCGCCAGGACGCCGCCCCAGCTCGTGTGTGTCGAACACGAGAGGGTTGCGGTGGTCGAGGCGGGCGTTCAGGGCCATTCCTGCTTTCGATCTTCTGAGCTCGGGGACGCTGTCCTTCGGTGTTCCCGGGCAGCGTTGATCGCGGACGTGCACGCGACCGAAGAGCCAGGATACTGGACCTTTCGCTCACGGCCCAATCCGGTGTGCGCTCCCGGCCACCGGCCCTTCCTGGACGGGCTGATCAGCCGTTTCCGCGCCCCTGCTCGTAGGCCCGCAGCTGCTCGGCGCTGATCATGCCGGTGTCGAAGAGGCTGGTCTCGTCGAGGGCGGGCATCTGCTGCTGCTCGGCGTAGCCCTGCTGGGCCTGCTGGGCCTGCTGGGCCTGCTGGGCCTGCTGGGCCTGCTGCGGGTCGTAGGTCCCCTGCTGAGCGTCGTAGCCCTGGTAGGCGTACGGGTCGGCCTGCTGGTAGCCGTACGGGTCCTGCTGGCCGGCGTACTGCTGCTGGTAGCCGTAGGGGTCGGCGGCCTGCTGCTGGTAGCCGTAGGCCGGCTGCTGCTCGTACTGCTGGGGTACCGGCTGCTCGGCCGGGGCGGCCTGGGCCGCCGGGGTGTCCGCCTCCGTCTGGGCGACGAGGTCGGCGAGGTAGTCGGCGTCGCTGGAGTGCTGGATGGTCGTGAGGTCGTCGGCGAGGGAACCGAGGTCGTCGCTGGCGATCCGGCCGTGCAGCTTCTGGCGGCCGCGGCCGACGGCGTCCAGGGTCTTGGCGAGGACCGCCTCGAAGGCGCCGAGCTTGACGTCGACGTACTCGTCGGCGCTGCGGCGCAGGGTCTCCGGGTCGTGGCTGCGCTCGGGAGCGTCCTCGTCCTCGTAGCCCTGCTCGTCGATGCCGGGTCCGGTGCCGAGGAGCTTCTCGCGGCCGCGGCCCACCGAGCCGAGGGTCTTGGTGAGGACGACCTCGAAGTTGGCGAGCTTGGAGTCGACGTAGTCGTCGGCCTCGGCGCGGACGTCCTCGGCCTCCTTGCGGGCCTCGGCGAGGATGCGGTCCGCCTCGGCCTGGGAGCGGCGGGCGACCTCCGTGTCGGAGATCAGGGAGCCGCGCTCGGCGTGTGCCTGCCCGATGATCCGCTCGGCCTCCTGTCGGGCCTGCTCGACCAGCTGCTCGCGGTCGCCGATCAGCTCCTGGGCCTGCGCGAGGGAACCGGGCAGGGCCTGGCGCAGCTCTTCGAGCATCGAGAGCAGTTCGGCGCGGTTGACCACGCACGAGGCCGACATGGGCATCGACCGGGCACCGGAGACCGTGGTCACGATCTCGTCGAGCTTCTTCTGCACGTCCACCTGTGCTCGCCACTCTCTACAGCTGTGTTGGAGACGGACGGGACGACTTTAGCCCCATCAGTCCTTGCGCAAGCGCTCGTTGAGGGCCTCGAGAACCGTGGGCGGGACCAGGTGCGAGACGTCTCCGCCCCAGGTCGCGACCTCCTTGACGAGCGAGGAGGAGAGGAAGCTGTACGTCGGGTTGGTCGGCACGAAGAGCGTCTCCACCCCCGACAGACCGATGTTCATCTGGGCCATCTGCAGTTCGTAGTCGAAGTCGCTCACCGCGCGCAGGCCCTTGACGATGGCCGGGATGTCGCGCTGCTTGCAGTAGTCGACCAGGAGGCCGTGGAAGGCCTCGATCCGGACGTTCTCGTACTCGGCGGTGACCTGGCGGATCAGGTCGATCCGCTCCTCGACCTCGAACAGGCCCTTCTTGGACTTGTTGATCATCACCGCGACATAGACCTCGTCGTACAGACGGGAGGCGCGGGAAATGATGTCGAGGTGTCCGTTGGTGATCGGGTCGAACGACCCGGGACAGACGGCGCGGCGCACTTGAGTTCCCTCGCTCTCCGGTCCGGTCATCGTGCGTCTTCGCACGTAGAGGCGGCGCGACCGTACCAAAACGTTCCCTCGCCGTAGCGACGGGACCGGATCGCGTCGAAACCGTCCGGCCAGCTGAATTCGCCGCCTCTGGTGCTGCGCTCCACGGTGACGAGGGCAGCGGCCGCGAGCCAGCCTTCCGTACGGAGTGTGAGCAGAATCTCCCGAAGATCGTCGTCCGTGACGGCGTACGGCGGGTCCAGGAAAACGAGGTCGTACGGCTCCGCGGGCGGCGTCTGGATCACCTGGTGGGCCTTGCCCGCCCTGACCTCGGCGCCGGGCAGGCCGAGGCTCTTCACGTTCTCCCGGATGATGCGGGCGGCCCGGGCGTCGGCCTCGACGAGCAGGGTGTGGCCGGCACCGCGGGACAGCGCCTCCAGGCCGACGGCGCCGGAACCGGCGTACAGGTCGAGGACCCGCTCGCCGTCCAGCGGGCCGCCGAGGAGGGACTGCCAGGTGGAGAAGAGGCCCTCGCGTGCGCGGTCGGAGGTGGGGCGGGTGCCGGTGCCCGGCGGGACGGCCAGGCGGCGTCCGCCGGCTGCGCCGGCGATCACGCGGGTCATGTCCTCGGTCCTTGTCCGTACGTCGGTGAAGCTCGGTGGGGTTCCAGTGTCTCAGCCGGTGTGGCGGTGCACCGGGTCACCCCTTGTCGAGGTACTGCTCCCGTTCCTCGTCCAACAGGGCGTCCAGGGCCGTGCGCAGGCCCGGGAGGCGGGTGAGGTCCGGATCGGCGGCGACGAGGGCGGCGGCCTCCTCGCGGGCCTCCGCGATGATCTCCTCGTCCTCGATGACCGCGAGCATCCGCAGGCTGGTGCGGGCGCCCGACTGGGCCTGGCCGAGGACGTCGCCCTCGCGGCGCTGTTCGAGGTCGATGCGGGAGAGCTCGAAGCCGTCGAGGGTGGAGGCCACGGCGTTCAGCCGCTGGCGGGCCGCGCTCGCCTCCGGCATCTCGCTGACCAGGAGGCACAGGCCGGGAGCCGAGCCACGGCCGACGCGGCCGCGCAGCTGGTGCAGCTGGGAGACGCCGAAGCGGTCGGCGTCCATGATCACCATCGCGGTGGCGTTGGGCACGTTGACGCCGACCTCGATGACCGTGGTGGCGACCAGGACGTCGGTCTCCCCGGCGGCGAAGCGGCGCATGACCGCGTCCTTGTCGTCGGGGTGCATACGGCCGTGCAGGACCTCGACCTTGACGCCGCTGAGGGGGCCCTTGGCGAGTTGGTCGGCCACCTCGAGGACGGCGAGCGGCGGGCGCTTCTCGGCCTCGTCCTCGGGGGACTTCTTCTTGCCGGCCTTCTTGGGGTCGTCCTCCTCGTCGCCGATCCGGGGGCAGACGACGTACGCCTGGTGGCCGTTCTCCACCTCCTCGCGCACCCGCTCCCAGGCCCGCGCGAGGAAGTGCGGCTTGTCGGCGGCCGGGACGACATGGCTGGCGATCGGTGAACGCCCGGCCGGGAGCTGGTCCAGGACCGAGGTCTCCAGGTCGCCGAAGACGGTCATGGCGACCGTGCGCGGGATGGGGGTGGCGGTCATGACGAGCAGGTGGGGCGGCTGCTTGCCCTTGCCGCGCAGGGCGTCGCGCTGTTCGACGCCGAAGCGGTGCTGCTCGTCCACCACGACCAGGCCGAGATCGTGGAACTGCACCTTGTCCTCGATCAGCGCGTGCGTGCCGATCACGATCCCGGCCTCGCCGGTGACGAGATCGAGCAGGGCCTGGCGGCGGGCGGCCGCGCCCATGGACCCGGTGAGCAGCACCACCTTGGTGGCCTGGTCGGCCCCGCCGAGCATGCCGCCCTCGGCCAGCTCGCCCATCATCTCGACGACCGACCGGTGGTGCTGCTGGGCTAGCACTTCGGTGGGCGCGAGCATGGCGGCCTGGCCGCCCGCGTCGACCACGGCGAGCATGGCGCGGAGGGCCACCATGGTGTTGTGGGTGACCGTGAAGTTGTCGGTGACGTAGGCATGGCCGGGGTGGGCGACGCTGATGCACTGGACCAGCTTGCGTCCCACGTGCTCGACAGCCCGGATTCCGCGTCGAAACGTGTGGTATTCCGGCCGGGGCCGTACGCGGTCGGCCTTGCGGGTCAGCCGGAATGGCGCATGTTCCTCAGACAGGGCCACGGAGACATGGAAAACGGCTCGCTTCGGCAGGACTCGTGCACGGCCACCCAGCGAACGCACGAGCCAGGCAACGTCGTCTGCGAGCCTGCGCGAGGCCGGACAGAGCGAGATGCTCATGCCGTCCGCGTGGACAGTGCCGTCCGTGTCCAAGAGGCCCTGCAACAGGGCCAGGCGGTTCTTGACCGACGTGTTCTTGAACTCGTCCGGCACGAACGTGCCGTGTGACGTCAAGCCCCACAGGTTCAGGTCGCGCAGGGTCTGAATCACGGGATTGCGGACACCACCAGCACGTTGTGTCAGCTGGATCGTGTAGTCGCAGCTGGAGCCCGCTACCGGCACCAGCCGGCATTCGGGCGCCACAGCGGCTGCCACGGCATCGCGAATCTCCTCATCGATCGTGGAGAAACGCAGGTCGTGGCGGAACGAGCCGTCCCCCAGGAGGAGGCCGAACAGATAGGGATCCAGCGGCAGCCCTGAATCGCCTCCGAGGTCAACGGGGGTTGCAGCCGGGATGTACCACTTCGAGGAGCCGTTCGCCTTGAGCGTGTCGAGACGGATCTCTCGAGTGGTCATGACCTTGGGTTTCTGCCCTCGATGCCACCCACAACTCGTACCGACGATCCACAGATGCTCGTCATCGCACTCGACGGAGCTGCCGTCGGACAGCACCAGCCGCCAGACATCACGCTCCCCCTGCGGGAAGACGCCGTCGATCAACGCGATCTCCCCATCGGGCGCGACAACCTCGTCCCCCACTTTCACGTCCCCCATACGACGGAAACCGGCAGGGGTGAGCACCAACGAGTCGAGAGGCTGGGCCTTGCCCGAACCGACCTCTCCCTGCAGCAACCGGTGCATCGGATGCTCCGTCGCCAGGTCGTCGAAGATCTCGCGGGTGACCTTCTGCTGGCCGTCGGTGAGAGTGAAGGGCAAGCGGGCGTCGAAGGACGTGAGCAGGCCGTCCGGGGCGGGTTTGCGGGGGACGGCCGGGAGTTGGGCGTCCGCGTGGCGGCGGCGGGCGAGGGCGACCTGGAGGACGAAGGCCTCGTCCCACTTGAGGCGGGAGCGGGCGTCCTCGATGTCCGCCTTGGTGTGCGGGCGGTGGATCTTGAGGAGGGCCTCGGGGAGGGCGACCAGGCCGCGGCCCTCGCGGAGGGAGTCCGGGAGGGGGTCGAGGGCTTCCTGGGCGCTCGGCAGGACGGTCTGGATCGCCTTGCCGATCTTCCAGGACTCCAGCTTGGCAGTGGCGGGGTAGATCGGGATGAGGGCGCCGGCCCAGGCGTCGACCGCCTCCTCGCTGTCGCCGCGCAGCAACTCGTACGCCGGGTGGGCCAGTTGGAGGCGGCGGTTGAAGACGGAGACCTTGCCGGCGAACAGCGCGCGGGTGCCCGGCAGGAGTTCCTTGTGGGGTTTGTGAACGCCGTGGCCGAAGAAGACCAGTTGGAGTCGGCCACTGCCGTCCGTGATGGTCACTTCGAGGCGCTGGCCCTTGCCGCGCGGGGCCTTGGCCGAGGCGAAGGTGTGCAGGCGGGCGTCGGCGACCTGGGCGACCACCGTGACGTGCTCGTCCATGGGGAGGTCGGCGAGGTGGGTGAGCTGGCCCCGCTCCTCGTATCGGCGCGGGTAGTGGTGCAGGAGGTCGCCGACGGTGAGCAGGCCGAGATGCTCGGCCATCACCTTCGCGGTGGCGGGGCCGAGCACCTTTTTCAATGGTTCTTCCAGTGCGGGCACGAGATCCATTGCACACCACACCACTGACAATGCCGTAAACGTCTCGGGAAACCCCTGGTCAGACGGCTGGTTGAGGCTTAGGATGGCGCGCCTCAAGCCATCCCCCGCGGTCACCGCCTCACACGGGACCGCCCGACCCCGCGCCGTCGCCCGTTCCCCCCACCGGCGCTGCGACGATGGACTCCCAGATTTCACAGCCCTCCCCGGCATCCCAGCCGCCCCAGTCACCTCATACGTTCCAGGTCGACCTGCGTGGTCTGGTGGACCTGCTCTCCCATCACCTCTACTCCAGCCCCAAGGTCTATCTGCGCGAGCTGCTGCAGAACGCGGTGGACGCGATCACCGCCCGGCGGGCCGAGCAGCCCGACGCCCCGGCGCGCGTGCGGCTGTACGTAGACAGCGGCGCGGGCGGGTCCCTGCGTGTCGAGGACTCCGGGATCGGGCTCACCGAGGCGGACGTGCACACCCTCCTCGCCACCATCGGGCGCAGCTCCAAGCGCGCCGACGGGCTGCAGGAGGCTCGCTCCGACTTCCTCGGGCAGTTCGGCATCGGGCTGCTCGCCTGCTTCGTGGTCGCCGAGCGGATCCGGGTGGTCAGCCGCAGTGCGCGTACGCCCGGTGCGGCACCCGTGGAGTGGACGGCGAGCGACGACGGTTCGTACACCGTGCGGACACTGCCGGACGAGGCCCGCCCGGAACCGGGCACCACCGTGCACCTGATGGCGCGGGCCGGTGCCGGGGAGTGGCTCACCGAGGAGCGGGTCCTCGCGCTGGCGCGGGACTTCGGCTCGCTGCTGCCGTACGACGTGCGGGTGGGCGACGAGGCGGTCACCGATCTGCCCGCGCCCTGGGACCGGACGTATCCGAGCCCCGCCACCCGAAGGGTGGCCCTGGCGCGGCACTGCTACGACCTGTTCGGGTTCGCTCCGCTGGACTCGATCGAGCTGGACGTGCCGCTCGCCGGGATCCGTGGAATGGCGTACGTCCTGCCGTCGGCGGTCAGTCCGGCCCAGCGGGCGAGTCACCGCGTGCACCTGAAGGGCATGCTGCTGACCGAGCGGGGCGAACAACTGCTGCCGGACTGGGCGTTCTTCGTGCGCTGTGTCCTGGACACGGACAGTCTGCGCCCCACGGCCTCGCGCGAGTCGCTGTACGAGGACGAGACGCTGGCGGCCGTACGGGAGGCGCTGGGCGAGCGGATCAGGTCCTGGCTGACGGGTCTGGCGGCCGGTGATCCGGAGCGGCTGGCGGCATTCCTGGAGGTGCACCACCTGGGCGTGAAGTCGCTGGCGCGGCACGACCGGGAGATGCTGCGCACGATGCTGCCGTGGCTGCCCTTCGAGACGACCGACGGGCGGCTGTCCCTGGAGGAGTTCGCGCAGCGCCACCCGGTGGTGCACTTCACGCGGACCGTCGAGGAGTACCGGCAGGTCGCGCCGATCGCCTCCGCGCAGGGCGTCGGGGTGATCAACGGCGGCTACACGTACGACAGCGAGCTGATCGAGGCGCTGCCGTCGGTGCGGCCGGGGACGGTGGTCGCCGAGCTGGACGCCGACACCGTGACGGCGCATCTGGACGCGGTCGATCCGGCCGAGGAGCTGGCCCTGGCGGGCTTCCTGGCGGCCGCGCGGGCGAAGCTCGACCCCTTGGGCTGTGACGTCGTACTGCGCGCCTTCCATCCGCTCTCCGTGCCCGCGCTGCACCTGGACGACCGGTCGACGCGGCACGAGCAGGCCCGGGCGGAGGCCGAGGAGCAGGCCGACGACCTGTGGGCGGGCATCCTCGGCTCGCTGCGGGGCAGCGCCCCGCGCGCGCGGCTGGTGCTCAACCACCTCAACCCGCTGATCCGGCGGATCAGTTCCCTGGGCGACCCGGAGCTGATCGGCACCGCCACCGAGTCCCTGTACGGGCAGGCGCTGCTGATGGCCCAGCGGCCGCTCAGGCCCGCGGACTCGGCGCTGCTGAACCGGGCGTTCATCGGCCTCCTGGAATGGGCCACCCACGGCGAGGAGGGTCACTGATGAGTGAGATCACGGACTTCGACGAGCTGCGCCGGGCGATGGCGGAGAACTCCGAGCAGCCGGAGGGGCCGGCCCGCAACGCGCGCGCGGAGCAGCTGCTCGCGGAGGCGGAGAAGCTGAACGTCCCGCTCGCGGTGATCGAGGCGCTCGGGCACCAGCTGAAGGTCTACAACTACAGCTCCGAGAAGGCCAAGATGTTCGTCCCCTTCGCGCGGCTGCTGCGCATGTGGGACGAACGGCCCGAGGACTTCGACGAGTACGAGGCGCACTCGCTGCACTGGGTCTTCAAGTGGATGTCGTCCGGCATGCTCGACCAGCCGCACGTTCCGCTCGCCTCCGTCGAGAAGTGGCTCGGCGAGATGGAGCACCGCTACCGGCTGGCCGGGCACTCCGAACGGGCCGTGCGCAGCGCCGAGTTCAGCGTGGCCGCGCACATCGGGGACGTGGCGCGGGCCGAGCGTGCGTACGCCGCGTGGCTGGCCGCCGACCGGGACGCGATGGCCGACTGTCACGCCTGCGAGCTGCACGGGCAGGGCTGGTGGCAGGCGGAGCGCGGGCGGGACGCGGCGGCGCTGGAGCTGTGGATGCCGGTCCTTACGGGCGAGTACACGTGCGCCCACGAGCCGCACACGGTGCTCGCGTCCTCCCTGGTGCCCCTGCTGCGGCTCGGCCGCGCGGACGAGGCGCGCGCCAACCATCTGCGGGGCTTCCGGCTCGTACGGGCCATGGAGAGCATGCGGGGCGCCTACGCCGACCACGTCGAGTTCTGCGCGCTGTCCGGCAACGAGGCGCGTGCTCTGGAGCTGCTCGCGGAGCGGCCGGCGTACTTCACGGACGACGGACATCCGCGCAGCAAGCTGGACTTCATGGCCGTGGTGGCCCTGCTCATGGACCGTCTGACCGAACTCGGGCTCGGCGGGCAGCCGGTGCCCGGACCGGCCGAGCGGGCGTGGAACGCGCGCGAACTCGCCGCCCACGCGCGCGGGGAGGCCCTCGCGCTGGCCGCCCGCTTCGACGAGCGCAACGGCACCCGGTACGTCAGCGAACGGGCACACGCGCGGATGGCCCAGCGGCCGCTGGTGGAACGGCTGCCGCTGGGCGTGCGGTCGGCGCGCGCGGTCTCCGCACACCCTGTGGCGGCCCCCATGTCCGTCACCCCGCAGGAGCCCGATCTGGCCGCCCTGATCGCCGAGGCGCGACGGCTGTCGGACACCCTGCAGCCGAACGCCGTCGAGGCCTGGGCGGCGGTCGCGCGGGCCGCTGAGGGCGTCGAGCTGGACGCCCGCGACCGGGCCGAGATCGCCGACCACGAGGCGATGGACCGAGGCCCCGAGGGCGTCGGCCTCTTCGAGCGCGCCGCCGAGCTGTACGCGGAGGCGGGCGACCCCGGTGAAGCCTTGGCGGCACGCGCGCGTGCGGCGTACGTGTGCGCCCTCACAGGCGACGTGGACGCGGCACTGACAGCGGTCGCCGAGCCGTACGACGAGATCCTCGCGCTGTACGCCGAGGACGGCACCGGCGTACGGCAGACGGCGTCGGTGCTGATGGGGCGGGCGCGGATTCTGATGCGACGGGTGCAGCAGGTCGTCGAGTCCCGGGGGGACGACGAGCTCCTGGCCGATGAGCGGCAGGGGGCAGCGGCGCCGGGTGGCGAGGCGACCACTGACGGCGGCCCTCAGCCTGCCGTGCCTCCGGTCGGCGGCCCCTCCGTGGGCTCGGTTCTCGCCGCTGCCGAGATGGCCGCGCGGGAGGTGCTGGCGCTGGCCGAGGGGCGTACCGAGGAGGACGTGCGGCTTGCGGCGCGGGCCGCGGAAGCACAGGCCATGCTCGCGGAGCTGGCGGGGCACCGAGGGGACGTGGAGGTGGCCGCGGAGCTGTTCGCGCGGGCCGCGGCGGCGTTCGTGGGTGCGGGACTGCCCTGGTTCGCGGTGGAGTACGAGGCCCGGTTGGCGGGGCTCGCGCACCACCTCGGCGACCCGGCCGAGACGGAACGGGCGCTGCGGGCCGCCCTGGAGCACGGCGGGCCGCATCTGGAGGCCATCGGACGGGCCCAGCTGCACCTCCAGCTCGCCGAGGTCGTCGGCGGCAGAGGGCTGGCCCAGGAGGCGGCCGAGCACGCCCTGGAGGCGGCGCACTGGGCCGACGAGGCCGGCGAGGGCCCGACGCTCGGGGCCTGGGCACGTCAGCAGCTCGGCGGGTTCCTGCTGCGGCTTGGGCGGTGGGCCGAGGCCGCGGAGGTGCTGGAGTCGGCGCTGCCGGATCTGAACGCCGAGACGCACGGCGACGGCGCGGTCGTGCAGACGCAGTGGTGGCTCGGCGACTGTCTGAGCGAGCTCGGCGAACACCGCGCGGCAGCCGAACGGCGGCTCCAGGCGGCCGACATCGCCCGGCACTGGCCCGAGCAGCACGACCACGCGACGCTCGCCCACCTCGCCGCCGAGTCCCTCGGGCACGCGGGGCAGCATGCCGACGCGGACCGGGCGTACGCGCGCGCGGGCGAACTTTGGCGGTCCCTCGGCAACGTCCACGGCCTTGTCCGCTCCCTGCGCGCCCGCGCGTGGCTCGCGCTGCGCCCGGAGGAGGGGCCCGAGGAGGCACGGGAGTTGATGGCGAGCGCCGTCCGGGAGTGCGAGACGGCGCTGGGATCGGAGCTGGCCGACGAGGACGCCCGGCAGCGGCTCGTCGCCGAACTCGGCCACACCCGCCGCCAGTTCGGTGACCTGCTGGCCCGTTCCGCCGCCGAGGACGCCGAGGACGACTCGATCCGGGCCGTGCTGGAGGATTCCCTGGCCCAGGTGGCGGAGGCCATCGTGCTGTTCGCCTCCCTCGGGGCGGACGCCCTGGACAGCCGGACCGGCGCCGAACTCACCGCGGGCTGGCTGGAGGCCGACCTGAGCCGCCCCGCCCGGGCGGCGGCACGCGCGCGTGCGGTGCTGGCGGCGTACGGCGCGGACGAGGCCGAGGACGAGGTGGCTCGGGCACGACTGGCCGAGGCCAGGCAGCTGCTCCAGGTCGTGGAGGAACAGGCGGCGGCACAGGCGGACGAACAACCGGCCGACTAGGGGCCCACGCGACCCCGATCAGCCCGCCCAGGGCCTACTCCACCCCGATGAGGAGCACGGCTCCCTGCCGACCGCCCCGGTACACCACCGTGTCGACGGCCAGGTACGACTCCCGCACGCGCGCTTCGAGATGCTCGGCGACAAGCTCGGGCGCCTCGTCGCCCAGCACGAGGGTGACCAGCTCGCCGCCGGCCGCGAGCATGCGGTCGAGGACCGTTTCGGCGGTGACGGTGACGTCCGCCCCGATGACGGCCACGTCGCCGTCGATGAGGCCGAGGACGTCACCGGCCTGGCAGATGCCGGCCATGGTCCAGGACTGGCGTTCCGCGACGACGACCTCGGCGTACCGGGTGGCACCCGCCGCCGAGGTCATCGTCACGACGTCCTCGTCGAAGCGGCGGTCCGGCTCGTGCACGGCGAGCGCGGCGATGCCCTGGACCGCGGAGCGCGTCGGGATGAGCGCCACGCGGATGCCTTCCGTGCGGGCCTGCTCGGCGGCCGCGGCCGCGGTGTGGCGCAGGTCCGCGTCGTTGGGCAGCAGCACCACCTCGCGCGCGTGGGCCCGTCGTACGGCCTCGACGAGTTCTCCGCTCGCGGGCGGCTCCCCGGGACGCGCGAGCACGGTCGTCGCGCCGGCCTCGGTGTAGAGCCCGGCCAGACCTTCGCCGGGCACGACGGCCACGACGGCGCGCTGGGCACGCTCCCGGGGCGGCCGCTCGGCGCCGGTGGTGTGCACGTCCCCGAGTCCGAAGTGCGTGATCCGGATCCGGTACGGCCGCCCGGCCTCGACGCCCGCCTCCACGGCGGCGCCCGCGTCGTCGACGTGCACATGGACGTTCCACAGCCCGTCGCCGCCGACCACGACGAGCGAGTCCCCGAGGGCGTCGAGCCGCGCGCGCAACCGCGCGACGGCCGCGTCGTCGGCTTCCAGGAGGTAGATCACCTCGAAGGCGGGCCCGCCCTCCTCCGAGGCACCGTCCGCGCACTCGTCGGCGCCGTGCTCTCGACCGCCGTCACTGTCGCGGTCGCCGTCGCGGACTGCCCAGCCGCCCTGCTCCCCGTCGCCCTCGTCCTCGTCCCCACCATCGTCGTCCGCCCGACCGACCTCACCGTGCTCCACGCGCGCGTGCCCGCCCGCACCCGGCGCACCCGAAGGGTCCACCCCCGGCGCCTCCCCCGTGAACGTCTCCACCAGCGCCCCCAGCACCGCCACCAGCCCCCGTCCGCCCGCGTCGACCACCCCGGCGCGCTCCAGGACGGCCAGCTGGCCGGGGGTCGCGGCGAGGGCGGCACGGGCGCCCTCGTAGGCCGCGCGGGCCACCGTCGCGCAGTCGCCCTCGGCTCCGGTGGCCGCGTCGGCGGCGGCCGAGGCGACGGTGAGGACCGTGCCCTCGACGGGACGGGCCACGGCCTGGCGGGCGGAGTCGGCCGCGTGCCGCAGGGCGAGCGTCAGGCCCCGGCCGTCGGTGTGAGCGGTCTCACCGTCGGCGGCGAGCACCTGTGCCATGCCGCGAAGCAGCTGGGCGAGGATCGTTCCCGAGTTGCCCCGCGCGCCTATGAGTGCCCCGTGCGCCATCGCCCGCGCGGCGTCGGCCAGCGCGGGCCTCCCGGCGGTCGGCATGCTCGCCGCGTGCCCCGCGAACACCGCCTCCACGGCCGCGGCGGCCGACTCGACGGTCAGGTACAGGTTCGTGCCGGTGTCCCCGTCCGCGACGGGATAGACATTGATCGCGTCGATCTCCTCGCGTGCCCGGCCCAGCGACCGGAGCGCGAGACCGCACCAGGTGCGCACCGCGAGAGCATCGAAGAATGTCTGCGGCACCTGCGCCACCTGTCGCCTCCTAGGACCTGCCCGGCTGATCATGTCGCAGACGCGGGGTCTGGTGCGCGCATCTGCCGCGTTGTCGTCGGTCGCCGACTCCCCCACGCTCGAAACAACCTCCGCGCGGGGGGACCGCCATCGCGTCGGTTCCCTCCTCCGCCTTGCAGCCGCACGCACCAGACCCGGCTCACCCTGTGCAGGAAAGGCGCCGCCCCTTTCCTGCGACCTGATCAGCCGGGCAGGTCCTAGCTGCTGGACGTGGGACGCAGCGTAGACCGCGGGGTGGTGTTCACCGGAAGAGGGCCTGGAGCGAGGCCCTGAGCAGCCATGGTAGTTTCGTTCTACTGGCGCAGTCGTTGTATGCTGCTCCGGTTGCCCGATCCACTCGGGCCAATCCCCCTGGCACCGCCAATCAGATCTCTGATCCTACGATCTCGATCCCGGCATGCCGGGATCCACCGTAAGTGCATCTGAAGTCTTTGGAGTGACCCGTGGCTGCCAACTGCGACGTCTGCGGCAAGGGGCCGGGCTTCGGCAACAGCATCTCGCACTCGCACCGCCGTACGTCCCGTCGCTGGAACCCGAACATCCAGCGCGTGCGTACTGTGGTCGGCGGGACGCCGAAGCGCCTGAACGCTTGCACCTCGTGCATCAAGGCCGGCAAGGTCTCGCGCTGACGCACAGCTAAGCGCGCGGCCACTGCTGGTTCGCTGCACAGAGCCGGTCCACCCCGTGTGGACCGGCTTTTTGCACGCCCGCACCCGGCTCACCGGACCGCGCTCACCAGACCGCGTAAACGCTCGCGCAAGCGTTTACGCCCCGCCGCCCGCCCTGAACCGCCACCCGTGGTCCACTGGCCCGATCCCCCCGCCGAGCGCGAACCCGGCCGCGATCGCGCCGGTGACGTACTTCTTGGCCGCCGCCACCGCCTCCGGCACGGACTGCCCCTTCGCGAGCTGCGAGGCGATCGCCGAGGCGAGGGTGCAGCCCGTGCCGTGCGTGTGCCGGTTGTCGTACCTCGGCGCGCGCAGCCAGTGCTCCTCGGAGCCGTCGGTGAGCAGGTCCACGGCGTCACCGGGCAGGTGACCGCCCTTGATGAGCACCCAGCGCGGTCCGTACGACAGCACGGCCACGGCGGCTTCGGCCATCCCGGATTCCGACTCGACCCGCACACCCGTGAGCTGGGCCACCTCGTCGAGGTTGGGCGTCGCCACGGTCGCGACCGGCAGCAGTTTCGTCCGTACCGAGTCCAGGGCCGACGCGGCGAGCAGGGGGTCCCCGTGCTTGGAGACGCCGACCGGGTCGACGACGGCGGGCGCGTCCGTCCCGCCGATCAACTCGGCCACCGCCTCCACGAGTTCCGCGGAGGCAAGCATCCCGGTCTTGATCGCCTGGACGCCGATGTCGTCGACGACGCTGCGGTACTGCGCCCGTACGGCCTCCACCGGAAGCTCCCAGGCCCCTTGCACGCCAAGGGAGTTCTGCGCGGTGACCGCCGTGACGACACTCATGCCGTGCACGCCGAGCGCGAGCATGGTCTTCAGGTCGGCCTGGATGCCCGCGCCACCTCCGGAGTCGGAGCCCGCGACCGTGAGAACACGAGGCGGCGCGCTCATGACTCGATGTCCCCGAAGTGGTCCCAGCCGCCCTTCTTGGTCCACGGCGCCCCGTCCACCGTCACCTGGGGCAGCGCCGACGGGTTGAGGACCTCGCCGATGATCTTCCAGCGGGCCGGCAGCTTCACGTCCGGCGGGAAGGTCGCGACGATCGCATGGTCCTCTCCCCCGGTGAGCACCCACTGCATGGGGTCGACGCCGACGGCCTGCCCGATGTCGTTCATCTGGGACGGGATGTCGATCGCCCCGGAGCGGACGTCGATACGGACCTTGCTGGCCTCGGCGATGTGCCCGAGGTCGGCGATCAGCCCGTCGCTCACGTCGCACATCGCGGTCGCGCCGAGCCCGGCGGCGGCCGGTCCCGCGTGGTACGGCGGCTCGGGGCGCCGGTGTGCCTCCACGAAGGCGCGCGGCGAGCGGAAGCCGCGGGAGAGCACCGCGAACCCGGCCGCGGACCAGCCCAGCCAGCCGGTCACCGCGACGATGTCGCCGGGCTGCGCGCCTCCTCGCGTCACGGGCTCGTTGTTGCGCAGATCGCCGAGCGCGGTGATCGACACCATGATCGTGTCGCCGCGTACGACATCCCCGCCGACCACGGACGCGCCTGCGACCTGGCACTCGTCGCGCAGGCCGTCCATCATCTCGACCGGCCAGGCCACCGGGAGTTCGGCCGGGACGACCAGGCCGAGCAGCAGCGCGGTCGGGACGGCGCCCATGGCGGCGATGTCCGCGAGGTTCTGCGCGGCGGCCTTGCGGCCCACGTCGTAGGCCGTGGACCAGTCGCGGCGGAAGTGCCGTCCCTCCAGGAGGATGTCGGTGCTCGCCACCACCCTGCGGTCGGGAGCGGCCACCACCGCGGCGTCGTCGCCGGGGCCGACCCGGACCGCCGGGGTGGTGGTGAGACGGGAGGTGAGCTCCCTGATGAGCCCGAACTCACCGAGCTCACCAACAGTGCCCTTCATTGCCCTTACGCCCCTTCTGTACCTGTCCGTGCCCGGTCGCGCGTCACCAGTGTCCTCGATACGGTCGAGAAGACCGTCAACTTCTGCCGTGCCTGCACCCCGGCGCGCAAGCCCTGGTCTCCGCAGGTCTCCCCGCGGCGAGCGGGGACGCGATACCGTGGCGTTCCTTTTCCCCACATGATCCTCGTGGCCGCCCTGGAGGTTCCGTGGTACAGGCGTACATCCTGATCCAGACGGAGGTCGGCAAGGCGTCGACCGTCGCCGAGACGATCAGCAAGATTCCTGGGATCATCCAGGCCGAGGACGTGACGGGACCGTACGACGTGATCGTGCGCGCCCAGGCCGACACGGTCGACGATCTCGGCCGCATGGTGGTCGCGAAGGTCCAGCAAGTGGACGGCATCACCCGCACACTGACCTGCCCGGTCGTCCATCTGTAGTCCCCGTCTACCCTTGGCCGGTGAACTTCTTCCGCCACCGGTACCGCATCCTCATCGGGCCGCCCGCGCTCGCCGTGCTGATCACGGTCGCGGGCTGCTCCTCAGCAGACGACAGTGCGTCGGCGGCGGTTCCCAGTCCGAGTGCGAAGGTCATGAAGCTGTGCCAGAACCTGGACAAGGCGCTGCCGACGAAGCTGGACGGTCTGGGCCGTGAGGATCCCGAGCCCGTCTCCGCACTGACGGCGGGCTGGGGAAGCCCGGCGATCATACTGCGCTGCGGTGTCGTACGACCGCCCAAGATGGTCGACCCCAAGGTGGCCGAAGGCGGCGACCCGGACGCGGTGGCCGGCGGTGTGAACGGCGTCGACTGGCTGATGGAGAAGCAGGACGACGGAGCGTACCGCTTCACCACCGCCAATCGCAGCGCGTACGTCGAGGTGACGGTGCCCAAGGGGCAGGACAGCTCCGGAGTACTGGTCGACCTCGCTCCGGCCGTCAAGAAGGCGGTCCCCGAAGGGATCGCCGACTAGCCGCCCGCCGGCCGCCCGCTCGGGCGACCGGCCCGCCGGCTCAGCGCAGGCCCGTCGCCCGCCGCAGCGCCGCCTGCACCAACAGGTCCACCAGCTCCGGATAGCTGATCCCGCTCGCCTGCCACATCTGCGGGTACATCGAGATCGGTGTCATGCCGGGCATCGTGTTGATCTCGTTGATCACGAACTCGCCGTCCTCGGTGAGGAAGAAGTCCGCGCGCACCAGTCCCTCGCAGGAGGCGGCGTCGAAGGCCTCCACCGCGAGCCGCTGCACCTCGGCGGTCTGCTCGTCGGTCAGCGGGGCGGGCACGATGCCGGGCGTCGAGTCGATGTACTTCGCCTCGAAGTCGTAGTACGCGTGCGTGTCCGGCGGCGGGATCTCCGAGGGCACGCTCGCCCGGGGCCCGTCCTCGAACTCCAGCACCCCGCACTCGATCTCGCGGCCGCGCAGTGCCGCCTCCACAAGGATCTTCGGGTCGTGCCGCTGAGCCTCGGTGATCGCCTCGTCCAGCCCCGCCAGGTCGTCGACCTTGGTGATGCCGATCGACGATCCCGCGCGCGCGGGCTTCACGAACAGCGGCCAGCCGTGTTCGCCCGCCAGGTCGACGATCTTCTTGCGGGCGGCGGACTCGTCGCGCTCCCACTCGCGCGGCCGGATCACCACGTACGGGCCCACCTTGAGCCCGAAGGAGGTGAACACCCGCTTCATGTACTCCTTGTCCTGGCCGACGGCCGAGGCGAGCACCCCCGAACCCACGTACGGCACACCGGAGAGCTCCAGCAGGCCCTGGAGGGTGCCGTCCTCGCCGTAGGGGCCGTGCAGCACCGGGAAGACGACGTCGACCTCGCCGAGCGCCTTGGGCACCGATCCGGGCTCGCTGTAGACGACTTCGCGGTTCGCGGGGTCGACCGGCAGCACCACGCCGCCCTCGCTCGAGTCGGCGAGCTCCTCGACGTTCGGCGTACGGCGTTCCGTGATCGCCATGCGTTCGGGTTCGTCGGCGGTGAGCACCCACCGGCCTTCCCGGGTGATGCCGATCGGCAGGACGTCGTACTTCGTCCGGTCGATGGCCCGCAGTACGGCGCCGGCGGTGACCATGGAGATCCCGTGTTCGGAGCTGCGTCCGCCGAACACGACGGCCACGCGCGGCTTGCGAGGCGGCTGCTCAGGGTTCTGGGGGAGGTTCTCGGTGCTCATATCGCGTTGAGAGTACCCGCTGGTATCCGATTGGTCAGCGACCACTTGGCCGCCGTAGCTCAGCGTCGTTCCGGCTTCGCGCTGCGCGACATGAGCTCCTTGAGGGCGACCACGGGAGGCTTGCCCTCGTGGACGATTCCCACGACCGTCTCGGTGATGGGCATGTCGACGCCGTGCCTGCGGGCCAGATCCAGCACGGACTCACAGGACTTGACGCCCTCGGCGGTCTGCTTGGTGACCGCGATGGTCTCCTGAAGCGTCATGCCCTTGCCGAGGTTGGTGCCGAAGGTGTGGTTGCGGGACAGCGGCGAGGAACAGGTCGCCACCAGGTCGCCGAGCCCGGCGAGTCCCGAGAACGTCAGCGGGTCGGCGCCCATCGCGAGACCGAGGCGGGTGGTCTCGGCCAGCCCGCGCGTGATCAGGGAGCCCTTGGCGTTGTCGCCCAGGCCCATGCCGTCCACGATGCCGACGGCGAGACCGATCACGTTCTTGACCGCACCGCCGAGTTCGCAGCCGAGGACGTCGGTGTTGGTGTACGGGCGGAAGTACGGCGTGTGGCAGGCGGCCTGGAGCCGCTGGGCGACCGCCTCGTCGGTGCACGCGACCACGGCCGCGGCCGGCATCCGGGCGGCGATCTCGCGCGCGAGGTTCGGCCCGGTGACCACGGCGATGCGGTTCTGCCCCACCTTGGCGACGTCCTCGATCACCTCGCTCATCCGCATGGCGGAGCCGAGTTCGACGCCCTTCATCAGCGACACGAGGACGGTGTCCGGCGCGAGCAGCGGCGTCCACTCGGCCAGGTTGGCGCGCAGCGTCTGGGAGGGCACGGAGAGGATCGTGAAGTCGGCGCCGGCGGCGGCCTCGGCCGCGTCCGTGGTGGCTCTCATGTTCTCCGGCAGCTCGACGCCGGGCAGGTAGTCGGGGTTCGTCCGGGTGGAGTTGATCGCTTGTGCGACCTCCGCCCGGCGCGCCCACAGAGTGACCTCGCACCCCGCGTCGGCGAGCACCATGCCGAAGGCGGTACCCCACGAACCGGCGCTGAAGACCGCTGCCTTGACCGGCTTGCTCACGTGCCCTGCCCCTCTTCCTGTTCGACCTTCCGCTGCGTCTGCGCCCGGGTGCGGCGCCGTTGCTCGATCCGCTCGCGGCGCGGGTCGTAGGGCGTGACGGGCGCCTTCTCGCCGCGGATGTCCTCCAGCAGGCGGGTGATGGCGGCCATGATCACCTCGGTCGCCTCCTTCAGGAGGTCCGGGGTCATCTCCCTGTCGTAGAAGGACGCCAGGTCCACGGGCGGGCCCGCGAGCACCCGGTGCGTCTTGCGCGGAAGGAGGTTGAGCTTCTTGGCGTACGGCGGCAGCACCTCGTTGGCGCCCCACTGGGCCACCGGAATCACCGGGCACTTGGTCTGCAGGGCGACCCGGGCGGCACCGGTCTTGCCGGTCATGGGCCAGCCGTTCGGGTCGCGGGTGAGGGTGCCCTCGGGGTAGAAGGCGACGCATTCGCCGCGCTCCACGGCGTCGATCGCGGCGCGGAAGGCGCTGAGCGCGTCCGTGCTCTCGCGGTAGACGGGGATCTGTCCGGTGCCGCGCATCGCGGCGCCGACGAATCCCTTCCGGAAAAGGCTGCTCTTCGCCAGGAATCTTGGAACACGGCCGGTGTTGTACTGGAAGTGACCGTAAGCGAAGGGATCGATGTGCGAATTGTGGTTCACCGCGGCGATAAATCCGCCCTCGACCGGAATGTTCTCCATTCCGCGCCAGTCCCGCTTGATCAGAACCACCAGCGGCGGTTTGCACAGGACCGCTGCGAAGCGGTACCAGAACCCGATTCTGCGGCGGGGCACGCGGACACCTTCCTCTAGGGCCTGGGGGCCGCACAAGTGTCGCCCCAGGCCGCCGGTCTGTCGAGAACACCGTACGCCCCGGCTCCGCGACCGCCAGATGGTCCTGGTGACGGCTGAGTGACAATGGCCGCGACAAGAGAGGGACGAAACGCTCGTGCAGTGGACCTTGGTCATACCCCTGAAACCTCTGGCGCGGGCCAAGAGCAGGCTCTCGGACACCGCCTCCGACGGGCTGCGCCCGGGCCTCGCCCTGGCCTTCGCCCAGGACACCGTGGCGGCCGCGCTGGCCTGCCCCGCGGTGAAGGATGTGGCAGTCGTCACGGACGACGTCCTGGCCGGCCGGGAGCTGGGCGCACTGGGCGCCCACATCGTCACCGACGAGCCCGCCGGCGGCCTGAACGCCGCTTTGGCGCACGCGGCGGCCGTCGTACGCGCGCAGCGCCCGGAAAGCGCCGTGGCGGCCCTGAACGCCGATCTTCCGGCACTGCGCCCGCTGGAATTGGCCCGAGTACTGGACGCGGCCGCGGAATTCCCCCGCGCTTTTCTCCCGGACGCCGCCGAAATCGGCACCACTCTGCTGGCCGCCCGGGAAGGCGAGGAATTGCGTCCCGCCTTCGGTACGGATTCCCGCGCCCGCCATCGCGTGTCCGGTGCCGCGGAACTCGTCCTCGACGCGGTGGATTCCGTACGCCAGGACGTGGACACCGGCGCCGACCTGCGCGCCGCGCTCGCCCTCGGGGTGGGTCCACGGACGGCCGCGGCGGCCGCGCGGCTGCTGATTCCCGGGCAGTAGGCTGCCGTCATGCAGGCGACCGCATACACGTACGACCCCGACAGCCGCAGCGGCCAGGTACTCCTGGACGACGGCACCCCGGTGCCCTTCGACGCGCCGGCGTTCGACGCGGGCGGGCTCAGACTGCTGCGGCCCGGGCAGCGGGTGCGCATCGAGACGGAGGGCGAGGGGGAGGCCCGCCGGGCCACCCTGGTCACGCTCCACACTTTCTGAGGGCCCTGTGGACACGCCGCGGGCCGGACTCCGTGGGGAGTCCGGCCCGGCGCGTGAGTGCCCGTGTGCCCTTACCTCTTGCGGGCGGTGGCCTTCTTGGCGGTGGTGGTGCGAGACGTCGACTTCTTGGCGGGGGCCTTCTTGGCCGTCGCCTTCTTCGCCGGGGCCTTCTTGGCGGTGGTCTGCTTCGCGGCGGTGGACTTGGCGGTCGCCGTGGTCTTCTTGGCGGGCGCCTGCTTGGCCGTCGTCTTCTTGGCGGCGGCCGTGGTCTTCTTGGCCGTCGTCTTGCGCGCCGTGGTCTTCTTCGCGGCGGCCGTCCCCCTCTTCGCCGGGGCGGCCTTCTTCGCGGCGGCCTTCCTGACCGTGGCGGAAGCACCACCGGTCAGGCTGCCCTTGGGTGCCTTCTTGACGGCGATGTCGCCCTTCGGGAGCTTCTTCGAGCCGCTCACCAGGTCCTTGAAACCCTGGCCCGCGCGGAAGCGCGGCACGGAGGTCTTCTTGACCCGGACCCGCTCGCCCGTCTGAGGGTTGCGGGCGTAACGGGCCGGACGGTCCACCTTCTCGAACGAACCGAAGCCGGTGACCGAGACCCGGTCACCCGCGACGACCGCGCGGACGACGGCGTCGAGGACGGCGTCGACAGCCTCGGCGGCCTGCTGACGGCCGCCCATCTTGTCGGCAATGGTTTCTACGAGCTGCGCCTTGTTCACGTCTTCCCCTTCGGAGACATTGCCAGAACGAAAGTGTTCAAGCTTTTTTCGCACGTTAGGCAGATATATACCGCAAATCAAACACGAAACGGGCTTATCACCCGTGCGCCGCAACGAACTCGACTGTCTCGGACTCGTTCAGCGTTCCTCTTCGGGGAATCGACCCGCGTCGAGGTCCGCCACGAACCGCTCCAGACGCCTTGTCGCATCGGCGAGATCGTGCTTGGCCGCGGCCGTAATGACCAGCAGCTTCCGGGTCAGCGCCATCCGTACGCCCTCCGGGACTTGCAGTGCGCGCACTCTTGTGTGCGCTTCCTTGAGTTGGTCCGCGACTGCCGCATAGAGCTCGAGTTGGCCGTCGTGTTCCATGCACAGATTGTGCCATCTGGGGCGAGTTGTCGCCTGCTCAGGGTGCAACTGCCGCCTCGAACGGCCTCCCGGGCGCCCGTTGGAGCCACGGTCCCAACGGTCGCGTACCCCGACAACAACCGTCGTAACGTGGGAAGTTGAGATGGCGGGTCGGGGCGTCCAGGGCCGTTCGGGTGCAGACACAGCTGTACCCCCGATCGGGCTGATCGGGGGTACGGCGGGGGTGTCACGGTGGCCGAAACTCGACCTGTTCAGTTGCTTGGGGCGATCGCTCCGGTCAGACCTGGATCGTCCTCGGCTTGTACGAGGGGCGCTTGGCCTCGTACGCGGCGATGTCGGCCTCGTTCTGCAGCGTGATGGAGATGTCGTCCAGTCCGTTCAGCAGCCGCCAACGGGCGTTCTCGTCGAGCTCGAAGGCCGCGGTGATGCCCTCGGCGCGAACCTCACGAGCCTCAAGGTCCACTGTGACCTCAGCAGTCGCGTCCTTCTCCGTGAGCTCCTGCAGCGCGTCCACGATCTTCTGCTCCACGATCACCGTGAGCAGGCCGTTCTTGAGCGAGTTGCCGCGGAAGATGTCCGCGAAGCGGGAGGAGATGACGGCCTTGAAGCCGTAGTTCTGCAGCGCCCAGACGGCGTGCTCACGGGAGGATCCGGTGCCGAAGTCGGGGCCGGCGATCAGGACGGTCGCGCCCTTGCGCTCGGGCTGGTTGAGGATGAAGGACGGGTCCTTGCGCCAGGCCTCGAACAGCCCGTCCTCGAATCCGTCCCGGGTCACCTTCTTGAGCCAGTGAGCAGGGATGATCTGGTCGGTGTCGACGTTGGAGCGGCGCAGCGGGACGGCCCGGCCGGTGTGCGTGGTGAATGCTTCCATGACTCTCAGACTCCAGCGGGCGTACGGGTCTCGGCGTCGGACAGATCGGCCGGGGAGGCCAGGTGGCCCAGGACCGCCGTCGCGGCCGCGACCTGCGGCGACACCAGGTGCGTACGACCGCCCTTGCCCTGCCGGCCCTCGAAGTTGCGGTTGGAGGTGGACGCGGAGCGCTCACCGGGGGCCAGCTGGTCGGGGTTCATGCCCAGACACATCGAGCAGCCCGCGTGCCGCCACTCGGCGCCGGCCTCCTTGAAGACGATGTCCAGGCCCTCGGAGACGGCCTGCAGACCCACCCGCGCGGAGCCCGGGACGACCAGCATCCGTACGCCGTCGGCGACTTTGCGGCCCTTCACGAGCTCGGCGGCGGCGCGCAGGTCCTCGATGCGGCCGTTGGTGCACGAGCCTACGAAGACGGTGTCCACCTTGATGGAGCGCAGCGGCTGCCCGGCCTCCAACCCCATGTATTCCAGGGCCTTTTCGGCGGCGTGGCGCTCCGATGCGTCTTCGTACGAAGCAGGATCGGGGACGTGCGCCGAAAGCGGGGCGCCCTGGCCGGGGTTGGTGCCCCAGGTGACGAACGGCGCCAGCTCGGCGGCCTCGATGACGACCTCGGCGTCGAACTCGGCGTCCGTGTCCGTCTTCAGCGTCTTCCAGTACGCGACGGCCGCGTCCCAGTCCTCGCCCTTGGGGGCGTGCGGGCGGCCCTTGAGGTACTCGAAGGTGGTCTCGTCGGGGGCGATCATGCCCGCGCGGGCGCCGGCCTCGATCGACATGTTGCAGATGGTCATCCGGGCCTCCATCGAGAGCTGCTCGATGGCGGAGCCGCGGTACTCCAGGACGTAGCCCTGGCCGCCGCCGGTACCGATCTTGGCGATGATCGTCAGGATCAGGTCCTTGGCGGTGACCCCGTCGGGCAGATCGCCGTTGACGGTGATGGCCATGGTCTTCGGGCGGGCCATGGGCAGCGTCTGGGTGGCCAGCACGTGCTCGACCTGGGAGGTGCCGATGCCGAACGCCAGACCGCCGAAGGCGCCGTGCGTGGAGGTGTGGGAGTCGCCGCAGACGACCGTCATGCCCGGCTGGGTCAGACCCAGCTGCGGGCCCACGACGTGGACGACGCCCTGCTCGACGTCGCCCAGCGGGTGCAGCCGGACGCCGAAGTCCGCGCAGTTCTTGCGCAGCGTCTCCAGCTGGATCCGGGAGACCGGGTCGGCGATGGGCTTGTCGATGTCGAGGGTCGGGGTGTTGTGGTCCTCGGTGGCGATGGTCAGGTCGAGCCGGCGCACCCGGCGACCGCCCTTGCGAAGGCCGTCGAAGGCCTGCGGGCTGGTCACCTCGTGCAGCAGGTGCAGATCGATGAAGAGGAGGTCGGGCTCGCCCTCGGCGCGCCGGACGACGTGGTCGTCCCAGACCTTCTCCGCGAGTGTCCTACCCATCGCTTTCCCTCCGGCCGGCAAAGGTGCGCCGGCCCAACTAGAGATCTTGAGGAGGCGGCGCCCGCGCCCCTGTGTCCGGGCATCCGCCGCCGGCCCCTTGTTCCGCGGGCCGCTGTGTCTTCCAGAGTGGCGTGTTCCACCGAAAATTGAACTTGCGTTTCACAGAGTGAGACGCGAGTATCGTTTCATGGACAACAGTAGCGGCGTCGGCGTTCTGGACAAGGCGGCCCTTGTTCTGAGCGCTCTGGAGTCCGGTCCGGCCACCCTCGCGGGTCTGGTCGCGGCGACCGGACTGGCAAGGCCCACGGCTCACCGGCTGGCCGTGGCTCTGGAACACCACCGGATGGTGGCGCGTGACATGCAGGGCCGTTTCATTCTCGGCCCTCGCCTCGCCGAGCTGGCCGCGGCCGCCGGCGAGGACCGCCTCCTCGCGACGGCGGGCCCGGTGCTCACCCACCTCCGTGACATCACGGGCGAGAGCGCGCAGCTCTACCGCCGCCAGGGCGACATGCGCATCTGCGTCGCCGCGGCGGAGCGCCTGTCCGGCCTGCGCGACACCGTCCCGGTCGGTTCGACGCTCACGATGAAGGCGGGCTCCTCCGCTCAGATCCTCATGGCCTGGGAGGAGCCGGAGCGCCTGCACCGCGGCCTCCAGGGCGCCCGTTTCACGGCCACCGCGCTCTCGGGCGTACGACGCCGGGGCTGGGCCCAGTCCATCGGCGAGCGCGAGCCGGGTGTCGCGTCCGTCTCCGCGCCCGTGCGCGGTCCCTCCAACCGCGTGGTGGCCGCCGTGTCCGTCTCCGGCCCCATCGAGCGGCTGACCCGCCACCCGGGCCGTATGCACGCCCAGGCGGTCATCGACGCCGCCGGCCGCCTCTCCGAGGCCCTGCGCCGCACAGGCTGACTCCCTGGGGGACATCAAGCGAGAAGGGCCTGCCTCAACGCCGCGGCAGGCCCTTCTCGCTCCCCCGATCCCCCTCAGGCGCCGCCCGCACCGGCCGAGCGGTGCGCGAACCGCTCCGCCGCCCGCCGTCCCCGGCTCTCGACCGGCAGCACCCCCGTGGCCGCCGCGAGGCCGAAGGGCGGCATGTCGAAGTAGATCGACTCGTACGACCCCTCGGGCACGACATAGGCCTCGTGCCACAGCCCGACATGCCCGCGCACCTTCCCCGCCCGCTCCTTGCGGTTGACGATCCCCCACGCCCGGTGGTGGAACATGTCGGGCGAGGTCGCGTACGCGTAGAGCTTCTCCTTGGACTCCCAGTACTGGACGACGTAGTACGTCCGCGGCGAAGCCGTCAGCAGCACGCGCCCCAGCAGCCCCCGGTCGCCGTCCCGCGCGAGCTCCCCCAGCATGCGGAACATCGACAGCATCACCGGCGCCCACTGGTGCACCGCCCAGAAGTGGTTGACCCGCATCCCGATCAGCAGGACCACCACATCGCCTTCGGCAGCCGCGGTCGTACGGCCGACTGTCGGTTTCGCGAACACGGCGACCCCCTGGTTACCCGGTCGGACAGCGGCACTATCCTTCTGAGCGATGCTTGGATAGTGGCACTTCCCAAGGGTGCGGCGCAAGAGAGCGGCGCCGCCGGAGAGAGGCGCGAGCGATGCGGTTGGCGGAGTTGAGCGAGCGCAGCGGGGTGTCCACCGCGACGATCAAGTACTACCTGCGCGAAGGGCTGTTGACGCCGGGCCGCCAGATCAACGCGACCACGGCCGAGTACGACGAGGAGCATCTGCGCCGACTGCGGCTGGTGCGCGCGATGATCCAGGTCGGGCGGGTGCCGGTGGCGACGGTCCGGGAGGTGCTCCGGCATGTCGACGACGACTCCCTGGGCCGCACGATCCGGCTGGGCGCCGCCCTGTGGGCGCTGCCGCAGGTTCCCGAGCCGGACGAGGAGGACGAGCACATCCGGGCCGCACACCGCGAGGTGGATCAACTCCTGGAGACACTGGGCTGGTCGAACGCCCGGGCCCTGGTCACCATCTCCCCCGCCTACCGCTCACTGGTGGTGGCGATCGCCACGTTCCGCCGGCTCGGCTACGACTGGGATCCCGAACTGAACCTGGCCTACGCCCGGTTGATGCATCAGGCGGCCGTCCTCGACCTGGACTTCGTGGAGACGCACCCGTCGGAGGCGGAGAAGGTGGAGACGGCGGTCGCGGGCGCGATCTTCGTCGAGCCGATGCTCCAGGCGCTGCACCGGCTGGCACAGGAGGAGGAGTCGGCGCGGAGATACGGCTTCGAGTAGGCCCGGGAACGCCCAAGGGCCCTCACCGAAGTGAAGGCCCTTGGAACTCGTACCCCCGACCGGATTCGAACCGGCGCTACCGCCTTGAGAGGGCGGCGTGCTAGGCCGCTACACAACGGGGGCCTGGACTCTGCGTTTCCGCAGGTCGGAGCTGGTCTACCTGGACTCGAACCAAGAATGACGGTACCAGAAACCGTAGTGTTGCCAATTACACCATAGACCAATGTGGTTTAAACCAGTGTGGTTTAGACCGGGCAGTACCCCCGACCGGATTCGAACCGGCGCTACCGCCTTGAGAGGGCGGCGTGCTAGGCCGCTACACAACGGGGGCCCTAGTGATCCCGGAGAACCAGGATCCGTACCCCCGACCGGATTCGAACCGGCGCTACTGCCTTGAGAGGGCAGCGTGCTAGGCCGCTACACAACGGGGGCTTCGCGGAGATGATCCCCGCTGTTGCAGATGAGCTCTGCGAGCTGGCCTACCTGGACTCGAACCAAGACTAACGGAACCAGAAACCGTCGTGCTGCCAATTACACCATAGGCCACTGGAACTCAAGCCCCTGAGGGGATCTTGTTCTAGTGTGCTCCCCCGGGTTCCGGCCTTTCGGCCCGCTCCCCGGCGGCGCAGGAAGAACATTACCCGAAGGTGGACGGGGCTCCAAAACGGGTATCCGCGCCGAGGACGGCGGGGAGTTCGGCGAGCGAGGCGATCCGGTGCGGCCCGCCGGGAGCGTCACCGACGGTGTGCACACCCTCGCGGTCGATCCAGACCGACAGCAGTCTGGCGTCGGCGGCACCGCGCCCGTCGATCTCCGGGTGGTCACCGACGTACGCCACTTGGTGCGGGGCCAGCTTCAGGGCGTCGCAGGCGGCCAGGAAGGCGCCGGCCTCGGGCTTGGAGACGCCGAGCTCCGCCGCGCACAGGATGACCTCGAAGCGGTCGTGCACACCGAGGACGCGCAGCTTGCGGTCCTGGACGCGGATGCTGGAGTTGGAGAGCACGCCGTGGCGGTGGCTGGCGGCAAGGGCGTCCAGGACGGGCAGGACGTCCGGGAAGAGGGCCCAGGCGGTCTCGTAGTGCGCGACGTACCGCCCGAACCACGCGTCCGCGTCGGCGTCGCTCAGCTCCTCGCCCAGGAACACCCGTACGCGGTCCCGGCGCTGCCCCTGGAAGGTCAGCTCCCCCGCCGCGAACCGCGCCCACTGCCGGTCCGTGATCTCCCGCCACCGCACGATGGCCTGCTCGACACTGTCGTACGAGTCGAGCAGCCCCTCGGCCGCGAGGTGGACGCGCATGCCGACGCGGTCGGCCGCGGTGTAGTCGAAGAGGGTGTCGTCGACGTCCCAGACCACGGCCCGAATGCTCATGGTCCGACGGTAACCCGGGGCCGGGTGGTCCGTCCGGCGGAACGGCGAAGGTGCGGCGCCCCGCACGGGGTGCCGCGCCTCACGGGCGTACGGGTTACGCCGCCAGCCTCGCCAGCGCCGCGTCGACGCGGGCCAGCGTCTTCTCCTTGCCCAGAATCTCCAGGGACTCGAAGAGGGGCAGGCCGACGGTGCGGCCGGTGACGGCCACGCGGACCGGGGCCTGGGCCTTGCCGAGCTTGAGGCCGTGGGCCTCGCCGGCGGCCAGGACGGCCTCCTTCAGGGACTCCGGGGACGTCCAGTCCGCCGACTCCAGCTTCTCGCGGGCCGTGCGGAGCAGGGCGTCCGAGCCCTCCTTCATCGCCTTCGTCCAGCTCGGCTCGTCGAAGACCGGCTCGGAGAGGAACAGGAAGTCGACGTTGTCGGTGATCTCGGAGAGGACCTTGAGGCGGGTCTGGGCGTGCGGGGCGATCGCCTGCCACTTCGTCTCGTCGAAGGCCTCCGGCGCCCAGGGGGCGAAGGGGGGCTGGAGCCACGGGCGGCAGCGCTCGGTGAAGTCCTTCACGTCGAGCAGCCGGATGTGGTCGGCGTTGATCGCCTCGCACTTCTTCAGGTCGAAGCGCGCCGGGTTGGGGTTCACGTCCGCGATGTCGAAGGCCGCGACCATCTCGTCGATCGTGAAGATGTCCTGGTCGGCGGAGAGCGACCAGCCGAGGAGGGAGAGGTAGTTGAGCAGGCCCTCCGGGAGGAAGCCGCGCTCGCGGTAGATGTTGAGCGAGGCCTGCGGGTCACGCTTGGAGAGCTTCTTGTTGCCCTCGCCCATCACGTACGGCAGGTGGCCGAAGGAGGGGATCTGCCGGGCGACGCCCAGCTCGATCAGGGCCTTGTACAGGGCGACCTGCCGCGGGGTCGACGACAGCAGGTCCTCGCCGCGCAGGACGTGCGTGATCTCCATCAGCGCGTCGTCGACCGGGTTCACGAGCGTGTAGAGCGGGGCTCCGTTGGCTCGTACGATCCCGTAGTCCGGCACGTTCTCCGGCAGGTACGTGATCTCGCCGCGGACCAGGTCCGTGAAGGTGATCGCCTCGTCGGGCATGCGGAAGCGGACGATGGGCGTACGGCCCTGGGCCTTGTACTCCTCGACCTGCTCCGCGCTCAGGTCGCGGCAGTGGCCGTCGTAGCCGGACGGCTTGCCGGCGGCGCGGGCGGCCTCGCGGCGGGTGTCCAGCTCCTCCTGGGAGCAGTAGCAGTGGTAGGCGTGGCCGGCGTCCAGGAGCTTGTCCGCGACCTCCTTGTAGAGGTCCATGCGCTGCGACTGGCGGTACGGCGCGTGCGGGCCGCCGACCTCGGGGCCCTCGTCCCAGTCGAAGCCCAGCCAGCGCATCGAGTCGAGCAGCTGGTCGTAGGACTCCTCGGAGTCGCGGGCCGCGTCGGTGTCCTCGATGCGGAAGACCAGTGTGCCCTGGTGGTGCCGGGCGAACGCCCAGTTGAACAGGGCGGTGCGGACCAGGCCCACATGGGGGTTACCGGTGGGCGACGGGCAGAACCGTACTCGGACGGCGGGGACGGGTGCGCTAGCCACGCTTGACAACCTTGTTGGTGAGAGTGCCGATGCCTTCGATGGTGACGGCGACCTCGTCGCCGACGGTGAGCGGTCCGACGCCTGCCGGGGTGCCCGTGAGGATCACGTCGCCGGGGAGCAACGTCATGGCCTCGGTGATGTTGACGATCAGATCCTCGATGGAGTGGATCATCTCGCTGGTGCGGCCGAGCTGGCGCTGCGAGCCGTTGACGGTGAGCTGGATGGTCAGGTCGGACGGGTCGAGGTCCGTCTCCACCCAGGGGCCGAGCGGGCAGGACGTGTCGAAGCCCTTGGCCCTGGCCCACTGCTTCTCGCGCTTCTGGACGTCGCGGGCGGTGATGTCGTTGGCGCAGGTGTAGCCGAGGATGACGTCCTTGACGCGCTCGCGCGGGACCTCTCGGCACATCCGGCCGATGACGACGGCCAGTTCGGCCTCGTGGTGGAGGTCCTCGGAGAAGGAGGGGTACTGGATCTCGTCGCCGGAGCCGATCACCGAGGTGGACGGCTTGAAGAAGGCGAACGGGGCGTCGGGCACCTCGTTGCCGAGTTCCTTCGCGTGCTCCGCGTAGTTGCGGCCGTAGGCCACGACCTTGTTGGGGAGCACCGGCGGCAGCAGCCTGACCTTGCTCAGTGGGACCTTCGTACCGGAGAGTTCGAAGTCCGCGAACGGGATGCCCTTGATGATGTCGAGGACGAGTTCGTCCGGCCTGTCACCCTCGACCGCACCGAAGGCGACGTTCCCGTCGATGGAGAATCTGGCGATGCGCACGAGATCCTTGCGCCCCTCACTGAGCTGGCTGGAGTCTGACGCTCCAGGCTAACGCGGTAAGGGGCAGGCGCCTCGCGCATTTGTGGCGGGCGCCCTTGATCCATGTCGGGCTTGGTGATCTACTCCTGGGCGGAGCCGGCCTGGGCCGGTACTTCCATCAGGATCGTGCGGCGGGGGTTGGCGGTCTGGGTCGGGAGGGCGACGGCGTGGTCCGGCTGCTCCGGGGTCTGCAGTTCGTCGGCGTCCTCGAGGTGGGCCAGCGTCGTGCGCCGCGGGTTGGCGGTGTTGCGGAACATCATCGTCGTCTTCACGGTTCTACGAGACCTGTTCTGTACGTGGCGCCGGGCGAGCGGGGTGCCGAAGAGCCCCTGGACCGGCGCGGGTTGTCTGTTTTGCCATCTCTGTAAAGCGTCAGGCTAAACATGCAATTCCCCTCCTGGGACGCACAGACCACAGGAGAGGCGTGTGAGTTTCCTCACTCACCTAGGGGTAAAACGGTCAAATCAGACAAGCAACTCACCCCTACGAAACGGACATTAGACCCCTGAAGCCACCATTCCGCTCCTGATCATGGCGACTGGGACACCGCTTACATCCGGGGGACTCGCGGGCATACGTCCGGTATGGGGGAGATAAACTTCTACGTCCGGTGACTTGGCACTCACGCGGTGTCACGTAGGTCACGGCCTGACCCATGGCCCTTGTTGGAGATCCTGCACTGTGCTGGAATTCCACGGACCGCCGCAGGATCGAGCCGGCGCACAGGGGGCGCAGAGAAGCGCCGAGCGGCGGCGAGATAGGGAGAACCAGCGCGCCGGTCACTCACGACCACCACGGGGGGCGTTTTTCAGGGCGCCCCCTACGACGCCGACACCGTCCTTCCGTTCGCGCGGAGGGGCGCCTGGTCCAGAGGTTGCGACGCTAGTGCAGGGACGTTTCAAGAGGGATGGCAGTGCTTCGGCGGAGCCGGAGCCGCACGGCGGGACTGGCCCGACGGCCGGCAGCTCCTCGCCCCAGCACGCCCAGAACCTGGGCCCGGCCCCGTCCGGCGACGGCGGTGAGCGCTCCGGGCGCCCCGGCGCGTCCGCGTCGACCGGCCCCGCCACTCCGACCACGCCGGCCGTGAAGCCGCCGAAGGGCGCGAGCGGTCCCGGCCCACGAATAGCCCTGCGCAACTGGCGCATCTCCACGCGTCTGGTGTCGCTGCTCGCACTCCCGGTGGTCGCCGCCACCTCACTGGGTGCGCTGCGTATCAACGACTCCATGGACGACATCCAGCAGCTCGACAACATGAAGCTGCTGACGGAGATGACCAAGCAGGCCACCGAGCTGGCCGCCGCGCTCCAGGAGGAGCGCGACAAGTCGGCCGGTCCGCTGGCGCACGGCTCGACCGCCACCGACTTCACGGTCAAGGGCGTCCGGGACAAGACCGACCAGGCCAGGACCGCCTTCCAGGACGCCGCCGAGGAGATCGACACCTCCAGCAAGGACGGCAACCTCCAGGGCGTCCGCGAGAGCCTCGTCGGCCTCATCCGCGACCTGAACGGTCTCGAGGAGATCCGCAGCGCCGCCTACGAGACCAAGAACAACTCCTCCCAGACGGTCGAGGGCTACCACCGCCTCGTCACCCACCTGCTCGACCTCTCGCAGGACATGGCGGAGGCCACCAGCAACCCCGAGATGATCCAGCGCACGCGCGCCCTGGCGGCCTTCTCGTCCGCCAAGGAGTACGCGTCCATCCAGCGCGCGATCCTCGCGGCGGCCCTGCCCGTCGGCAACACCACCTTCGGCAAGCTCAGCGAGAACGACCGGCTGTACGCCGACGGCGCCCTGGAGAGCGAGGACTCCGACCTCTCCAGCTTCCGGAGCATCTACGGCAACGACAACGCCCCCGAGCTCCTCAAGCCCATCGAAGAGGGCAACCCGACCATCCAGTCCACCGACACCTACGCCAGCCGCGCCCTGCGGACGGCGGGTGGTCTCGCCGACCTGGACAAGCGGTCGTACAAGGACTGGGTGGACGACAGCTCGACCAAGATCGAGCAGATGGGCAACATCGAGCACACGCTGCTCGAGGACATGGAGCAGAAGGCCCGCGAGCTGCGCAACCAGTCGGAGCGCGAGGCGATCATCTCCGGCGCGCTGATCCTGCTCGTGCTCGGCGTCTCGCTGGTCGGCGCCTTCGTCGTCGCCCGGTCCATGATCCGCTCGCTGCGCCGCCTCCAGGAGACCGCCACCAAGGTCGCCCAGGACCGGCTGCCCGAGCTGGTCAAGCAGCTGTCCGAGTCCGACCCGCAGGACGTCGACACCTCCGTCGAGTCGGTCGGTGTGCACTCCCGGGACGAGATCGGCCAGGTGGCCGCGGCCTTCGACGACGTGCACCGCGAGGCGGTCCGCCTCGCCGCCGAGCAGGCCCTGCTGCGGGGCAACGTCAACGCGATGTTCACCAACCTCTCGCGCCGCTCCCAGGGTCTGATCCAGCGCCAGCTGTCGCTCATCTCCGAACTGGAGTCCCGCGAGGCCGACCCGGACCAGCTGTCCTCGCTGTTCAAGCTCGACCACCTCGCGACCCGCATGCGCCGTAACGGTGAGAACCTGCTCGTTCTCGCCGGTGAGGAGCCCGGCCGCCGCTGGACCCGTCCGGTCCCGCTGGTCGACGTGCTGCGCGCCGCCGCGTCCGAGGTGGAGCAGTACGAGCGCATCGAGCTGTCCTCCGTACCGACCACCGAAGTGGCCGGCCGCGTGGTCAACGACCTCGTGCACCTGCTCGCCGAGCTGCTGGAGAACGCGACCTCGTTCTCCTCCCCGCAGACCAAGGTCAAGGTCACCGGTCACGCGCTGCCCGACGGCCGGGTGCTGATCGAGATCCACGACACCGGCATCGGCCTCTCCCCCGAGGACCTCGCCGCGATCAACGAGCGGCTCGCCTCGCCGCCCACCGTGGACGTGTCGGTGTCCCGCCGCATGGGTCTGTTCGTGGTCGGCCGGCTGTCGCAGCGTCACGGCATCCGCATCCAGCTCCGCCCGTCCGACTCCGGTGGTACGACCGCGCTGGTCATGCTGCCCGTGGACGTCGCCCAGGGCGGCAAGAAGCCTCAGCCCACGCCCGGCCAGGGCGCGGGTGTCGGCGCCGCCGCCGCGGCCGCCGGTGTGGCGGCCGCTCGCCGCGGTGGTCAGCAGGGTGGCGGTGCCCTCGGCGGCGCCCCCGCCGGAGCGGGCGCCGGTGCGCTCGGTGCCGGTTCGCCCACGGGTGGCCGGCTCACCGCCGGTCAGGGGCCGCGCGCAGCGCTGCCCGGACGTGACGGTGGCGGTCGTCCCGGCGGAGCGCCGGGCGGACCGCGCGGGCCGCAGGGTCCGGGTATGCCTCCGCAGGGCCGCCCCGCTCCGGCCGGTGCCGGTTTCGGCGGTCAGGCTCCGGGTGGCCCGCAGGGCCTGCAGGCCACGGGCACGAACGCGCCGGGCCAGGACGCCTTCGGTGGCGGTCGGCCCCCCGTACCGCCGCAGCCGCCGCAGTCGGCGCAGCCGTCGAACCCGGGCAACGAGCCGCAGGGCAGGCGTCGTCGGCCGCAGCTGCCGGGCCGCGGCGGTCCGCGGGCCGAGCTGCCCGGCGGCAACCCGCAGCCCCGCGTGCCGAGCTGGAGCGACGAGAACGCGCAGCCGCCGGTGCCGCGGGCCTCGCTCGACACCCCGCGCGGCCATGACGAGCAGGACGCGGCGCAGACCTCGCGGATGCCGCGGATCGACGACCGGCAGGGCCCGGGCGCGACCACGGAGATGCCGGCGATCCCGCGCGGCGACAGCCGCCAGGGCCCCGGTGGACCGGCCTCCGGCCGGAACAACGACTCCCAGAGCACGGGTCAGTTCCCCCGTCCCGGCAGCAACGGCGTCCAGGACTCGGGCCACTTCGTCCGCCCGGACGTCTTCGGCTCCCCGGTCGGCCAGAACAACTCCGCGGCGTCGTCGAGTCCGTCGGCCACCGGTCAGTTCGCGATGCCGCCGTCGTACGACAGCGGCTCCACCGGCCAGTTCCCCGCGCCGGCCTTCGGCAACGGCTCCACGAACGGCGGCGCCGACTTCGGTGCCCCGCGTCCGCCGGTCCCGCCGCGTCCGCAGCAGCGGCCCGCCCGTCAGGACCCCGAGGCGCTGCCGCCCGCGGGTCCCGGTGACGGCCGTACGCCGCTGTACGACACGCTCGAGACCAACTGGTTCCACGGTCAGCAGAACGGGCAGCAGGGCAACGGCTCCGCTCCCGCTCCGGCGGCCCCGCAGCAGCAGCCGCAGGCTCCTGCCGCTCCTCAGCGTCCCGTAGCCAGCTCCTGGCGCAGCTCTCCGAACGACGATCTCGTCCGGCAGGCAGAGCGCGTACGGCAGCCGGCCGCGGGCGGCGTCACCACTTCCGGCCTGCCGCGCCGGGTGCCCAGGGCGAACCTCGTTCCGGGTACGGCTCAGCAGCAACAGCACCAAGCCGGTCCGCAGGTCTCGCGTGCGCCTGACGACGTACGCGGCCGGCTGACCAATCTCCGTCGGGGCATCGCCCAAGGTCGACAGGCCGGTACCACCGGCCAGACCGGAAGCTTCCCGAGCCCCACTCACCAGCAGGAGCACTAGTTGAGTCCGATGAGCCAGGCGGCACAGAACCTGAACTGGTTGATCACCAACTTCGTGGACAACACCCCCGGGGTGTCCCACACCGTCGTCGTGTCCGCCGACGGACTCCTTCTGGCAATGTCCGAAGGCTTCCCGCGCGACCGCGCCGATCAGTTGGCCGCGGTCGCCTCCGGTCTGACGTCCTTGACGGCCGGGGCCTCCCGGATCTTCGAGGGCGGCAGCGTGGCACAGACGGTCGTCGAGATGGAACGGGGATTCCTCTTCCTCATGTCCGTCTCGGACGGCTCGTCACTGGCCGTACTCGCCCACCCCGACTGCGACATCGGCCTCGTCGGCTACGAGATGGCGCTCCTGGTCGACCGCGCGGGCGCGGTGCTCACGCCCGACCTGCGCGCCGAACTCCAGGGCAGTCTGCTCCACTGACTGCGCAGGATCCACCCGCCTCACCAAATCACCGTCCGGCCGCCACAATCCCCCCACCGGCCCCTGTCCGACGGCTTGCTGACCGACTTGCTGTCCCGCCCGGAGGATTCATGACCCCGCCCACCGCCTCTCATGATCCGTACGCGGAGCCGTACGAGGATGAGGGCGACCAGCCGCTGGTACGTCCGTACGCGATGACCGGCGGCCGGACCCGGCCGCGCTACCAGCTCGCCATCGAGGCCCTGATCAGCACCACGGCCGACCCGGCGGCGCTCATGGGACTGCTCCCGGAGCACCAGCGGATCTGTCACCTGTGCCGTGAGGTGAAGTCGGTCGCCGAGGTCTCGGCGCTTCTTGCCATGCCCCTGGGCGTGGCCCGCATCCTCGTCGCGGACCTCGCGGAGGCCGGACTCGTCGCCATTCACCAGCCCGGCGGCGACGAGAGCACCGGCGCTCCGGACGTGACACTGCTCGAAAGGGTGCTCAGTGGACTTCGCAAGCTCTGACGGAGGCCGGGCGACCACCTCCGCGAAGATCGTGGTGGCCGGTGGCTTCGGCGTGGGCAAGACCACGTTCGTGGGCGCCGTCTCCGAGATCAACCCGCTGCGCACGGAGGCCGTGATGACGTCCGCGAGCGCGGGCATCGACGACCTCACCCACACCGGAGGCAAGACGACCACCACGGTCGCCATGGACTTCGGCCGCATCACGCTGGACCAGGACCTGATCCTGTACCTCTTCGGTACCCCGGGCCAGGACCGCTTCTGGTTCATGTGGGACGACCTGGTGCGCGGCGCCATCGGCGCGATCGTGCTGGTGGACACCCGCCGCCTCGCCGACTGCTTCCCCGCGGTCGACTACTTCGAGAACAGCGGCCTGCCGTTCGTCGTCGCGCTCAACGGCTTCGAGGGGCACCAGCCGTACGCTCCCGAGGAGGTCCGCGAGGCGCTGCAGATCGGTCCGGACACCCCGATCATCACGACGGACGCCCGCCACCGCTCCGATGCGAAGAGTGCGCTGATCACGCTGGTGGAGCACGCTCTGATGGCACGGCTGAGGTAGCACTCAAATCTGCGATCCCGTACGGAAGTTGTCGTAGACGCTCCGGAGCCGGCTGTGTCTTTTGACACGGTCGGCCCCGGTGTTCATAACGTTTCGGCAGAGGAATCGGGTGGTACGGCCACTCGTCGCGGTCAAGCGGTGTCGCTGCGCGCACAAAGGCCCCGTCTTTTGACGGGGCTCGCTCTTTATGACCGTTTTATCTGGGGCTTACATCACTTCGAATCCCCAGCCTGCACTGTTTGGAACTGTGTAGGCCGACGTGCTGGAATGCCTGAACTGCCCAATAGTCAAAGACGTAGTCCCCAGTCGATGGCGCACCGGGCTCTGAGACACTGCGGCACAACGTAAGGTGCCGACCGCCGGAAGGTTGTTGGTCGAGTGAGGCGAAGCAAGAACGGTCCCGAGCCGTCGGCCCGGGGCAACTTCACCCCGCCGCCGCGCGGAGCGGCGCCCGCCCCTGTGCCCGGTTCGGAGCAGGCGGCCGCGCCACCGGCGAGCGGCGGCCGTTTCTCCCCGCGCAACTGGCGCGTGCCGACCAGGCTGAACGCGATCCTGCTCATACCCGTGGTCGTCGGCCTCGTCATGGGCGGCATACAGGTGAAGAGCTCGATCGACACCTGGCAGGAGGCCGAGGACGCGGAGAACACCGCGCGTCTGGTGCGGGCGTCCCTCAACTACGCCGACGCCCTCTACATCGAGCGGGACAGCACGGCCGCCCCGATTCTGCTGGGCAAGGACAAGGCCGTCGTCACCGCCGCCCGCAAGAAGACGGACCAGGCCGCCGACGCCTTCGACGAGGCGGCCCAGAACATGCCGCAGAAGGCCGGCCTGCTGCGCCGCCTGCAGCTGTTCCGCGAGGCGGAGCCCAAGCTCGAGGGGCTGCGCACGACCGCGTACACCACCAAGCGCACCGGCGTGCAGACCGAAGAGGGCTACGTCGAGGTCGCGCACCCGCTGACGGAGTTCGCCAACGAGCTCGGTCTGGGCACCGGCAACATCACGAGCTACGGCCGGACCGTCTACGCCATCGAGCTCACCAAGGCGGCCCTGTCGCTGCAGCGCTCCATCGGCATGCATCTGCTGGTCAGCCCGGGCCCCAAGCCCACCGACCTCGCCACCCAGCGCGTCGCCCTCTCCTCGTACGCGTACCTGGAAGGCATCGCCATCGAGGAGTACACCGGCGGCGGCACCGAGGCGGACGCGCAGAAGCTCACCGACGCCGAGAAGCAGATCAGGGCGGACGGCGCGGCGATGGCCAAGGAGGCCGCGGCCAAGAACCCCGACTACGTGCCCCCGCCGTCCAATCCGGTCGACATGGTCCGGGGCATCGGGACTCTCACGTCCACGGACACCAGCGAACGCCAGGCGCTCGCCGAGAAGGGCATCACCGCCGACAACTGGTGGGCGGTCAACACCCTCAAGTACAACGCCTACCAGCAGATCGAGTCGGACCTGGCCGACAAGGCGGTGAGCGAGGCCTCCACCATCGCCGACGACTCCCGGCGCAACGCCTTCATCACCGGTGGCGCCGTCGTGATCGCCCTGCTCCTCGCCTTCATCCTGGCCGCCGCGATGGCCCGCCAGATGAGCCGCGCGATGCGCCAGCTGCGCAACGCCGCCTTCGGTATCGCCGAGCAGCGCCTTCCGATGCTGGTCGACCAGCTGTCGCGCACCGACCCGGGCCGCGTGGACACGCGCGTGCAGCCCATCCCGATCAACACCAGGGACGAGATCGGCGAAGTCGCCCGCGCCTTCGACCAGGTACACCGCGAGGCCGTCCGGCTCGCCGCCGAGCAGGCCCTGCTGCGGGGCAACATCAACGCGATCTTCACCAACCTGTCGCGCCGCAACCAGTCGCTGATCGAGGGCCAGCTGACCCTGATCACGGACCTGGAGAACAACGAGGCCGACCCGGACCAGCTGGAGAACCTCTTCAAGCTGGACCACCTGGCCACCCGTATGCGCCGCAACGGCGAGAACCTCCTGGTCCTCGCCGGCGAGGAGCCGGGCCGCCGCTGGGACCAGCCGGTTCCGCTGGTCGACGTGCTGCGCGCGGCCTCCTCCGAGGTGGAGCAGTACGAGCGCATCGAGCTGTCGGGCGTCCCGGAGGCCGAGATCCACGGCCGCGCGGTCACCGACCTCGTGCACCTGCTCGCCGAGCTCCTGGAGAACGCCACCACGTTCTCCTCCCCGCAGACCAAGGTCCGCGTCACCGCGACCCGTCTCCCCGACGGCCGCATCATGATCGAGATCCACGACAAGGGCATCGGCCTCACCGCCGAGGACTTCGCGGACATCAACCACAAGCTGGCCAACCCGCCGACCGTGGACGCCGCGATCTCCCAGCGCATGGGCCTGTTCGTGGTCGGCCGGCTGTCCGACCGGCACGGCATCCGCGTCCAGCTGCGCCCCTCCGGCGAGCAGGCCGGCACCACCTCGCTGGTCATGCTTCCCGACGCGATCACGCACGGCGGTGGCGGCGGCGAGCACCAGCGCGACGAGTTCACCGTCTCGCAGATCATCCCGGAGCAGCCGAACTTCCAGGGCGAGAACTTCAACAACGGCCTGCCGATGCGCACGGCCGCGGAGCTCGGCTTCGACGACAGCCGCTACACCCAGGTCCCGGACGACATCCGCGAGCTGGACCCGGTGGGCCGCTCGCTGATGCGGGAGGAGCGCCGCGCGGCCCTGGAGGGCCCGAGCCCCGACCAGCAGTCCCCCGACTCCCCCGGCTACGCCGAGGGCTTCGACGGCCAGGGCGGCTACCAGGAGCAGCAGCAGGCGTCGTACAACCACCAGGCGGCGTACGAGGACCCGCAGCAGCCGACGTACGAAGAGCAGCAGCAGACGGCCTACGAGGACCCGCAGCGGCCGACGTACGACGAGGGGTACTACGCGCCGAACGGCGGCCTGCCGCAAAACGACGCCTTCTCGTCCAACGGCGGCTACCCCGAGCCGACGTATCCGGAGCCGGTCCGTGAGGAGCAGGCGCAGCCCAGTGCCGCCGCTCCCGAGACCTTCTCGGGATTCGGGGAGCAGTCCTACCAGGACGACTGGCCGCAGCAGGACACCTACCGCAACGGCTACCCGGACCAGTACGCTCCGCAAGCGGAATCCGTGCAGGCCGCTGACGTGAGTGAGCGGGACCGCGTAGGCTTCGACCGACCGGGACCGACCTCCTCCGCCAGTCACGACCTGACCGACGCCGGCCTCCCGCGCCGCGGATCCACCCCGAGCGGTGCGAACGGCTCGGGCGCCGCGCGGCACGTGAGCCCGGAGCCGTCGGCCCCCGCGGAGAGCAAGGGCGACTGGCGTTCGGCGAACGACGACCGCTGGCAGCAGGCCTCAGCGCTCCGCAAGCCCAAGGCGGGCGGGGTCACCTCCTCCGGTCTGCCGCGGCGGGTGCCCAAGGCCAACCTGGTCGAGGGAGCCGCCGAATCCACCCCCCAGGGGGGCCCACAGGTCTCCCGCGCGCCCGAGGACGTCCGGGGCAGGTTGAGCAACCTGCGCCGCGGTGTCGAGCGGGGCCGCAGCGCGGGAAGCGAAACGAACGGTCAGGGCTTCGGTTCTGACAGCACCTACAACCAGGAGCGTTAGTGTGAGCCCGATGAGCCAGGCGGCGCAGAACCTGAACTGGTTGATCACCAACTTCGTGGACAACACCCCGGGGGTGTCCCACACGGTGGTGGTCTCCGCCGACGGACTCCTTCTGGCGATGTCCGAAGGCTTTCCGCGCGACCGTGCCGACCAGCTCGCGGCCGTCGCCTCCGGCCTGACGTCTCTGACGGCAGGCGCCTCCCGTATCTTCGAGGGCGGCAGCGTGAACCAGACGGTTGTGGAGATGGAGCGGGGATTCCTCTTCATCATGTCCGTTTCCGACGGTTCGTCGCTCGCGGTTCTCGCACACCCGGAGGCGGACATCGGCCTCATTGGGTACGAGATGGCGCTTCTGGTGGACCGTGCCGGTACGGTCCTGACACCCGATCTGCGTGCGGAGCTCCAAGGGAGCCTTCTCAACTAACAGACACACGGTGCGTTTTGACGTCCCGAGGCCATAAGGTTTCGGGACGCGGCTCCACAGTGATGGGTGCCCGGCACGGTCGGAGGAGGAGAGAAAGTGGCAACACCCCCAGGCGGTTCACCTTCGGGCAACTGGTCGTACGGCCCTGCCCAGGGCCCGGGCGACGGTTCCCAGAACCCCAACCGTTACAACTTCCCCTCCGCCCCGAGCCAGCGGCGCCAGCAGCCGTACGCGCCCCAGGGCCCCCAGGGCCCCCAGGGCCCCCAGGGTCCCGGGCCGTCGCCGTACGACCAGCCGCAGGCGCCGCGTATCCAGCCCGTGCAGCCGCATCGACGCACCCCTGAGCCGTCGCCCGCCGGGGCGGCGAACAACCCGTTGGTGCGTCCGTACGCCATGACCGGCGGCCGGACCCGCCCGCGCTACCAGCTCGCCATCGAGGCACTGGTGCACACCACCGCGCAGCCGCACCAGATGCAGGGGCCAGCTGCCCGAGCATCAGCGGATCTGCAACCTCTGCCGTGAGATCAAGTCGGTGGCCGAGATCTCGGCCCTCCTGACGATCCCTCTCGGCGTGGCCAGGATCCTCGTCGCCGACTTGGCGGAGGCGGGCCTGGTCGCCATCCATCAGCCCGGCGGCGACGAGAACGCCGGCGGCCAGCCAGACGTGACACTGCTCGAAAGGGTGCTCAGTGGACTTCGCAAGCTCTAGCGGAGGGCCTTCCCGCTCCACCACGTCCGCGAAGATCGTGGTGGCTGGCGGCTTCGGCGTGGGCAAGACCACGTTCGTCGGCGCCGTCTCGGAGATCAACCCGCTGCGCACCGAGGCCGTGATGACGTCTGCTTCGGCGGGCATCGACGACCTCACCCACACCGGAGACAAGACCACCACCACGGTCGCCATGGACTTCGGCCGCATCACGCTGGACCAGGACCTGATCCTGTACCTCTTCGGCACGCCCGGCCAGGACCGCTTCTGGTTCATGTGGGACGACCTGGTGCGCGGCGCCATCGGCGCGATCGTCCTGGTTGACACCAGGCGCCTTGCCGACTGCTTCCCCGCGGTCGACTACTTCGAGAACTCGGGGCTTCCTTTTGTGATCGCCCTGAACGGGTTTGACGGGAACCAGCCGTACAACCCGGACGAGGTGCGCGAGGCGCTCCAGATCGGCCCCGACACCCCGATCATCACGACGGATGCTCGGCATCGGGCCGATGCGAAGTCGGCGCTCATCACGCTCGTGGAGCATGCGCTCATGGCACGGTTGCGGTAATTCGACGTGCGGCCACCGGGCTGCCTCTGACGGTCGTGAGCCGTCTGCGGGCAGCCGGTGGCTTGTCGCGCCCACGCGGCGGAGCCGCATTGTGATACAGCCCCGCGCCCCTTGGGGGCGCACGAGAAGGGCCCCTCTTGCAAGAGGGGCCCTTCTCGTTGTACTGCCGCCGGCTCAGCGCCAGCTGTGCGGGGCGCGGAAGCCGCCCTCGCGCTCCAGGCGGCGCCAGCCTGCCTTCGGGCGGCTGCGGTGGGTCGGGGCGTCAGCAGGGGCGGCCGCCGCGCGGGCCAGGAGGATGGCCGTGATGGCGGCGACTTCCTCGGGCTCGGCGTGGCCCTTCTCGACACGAATGTCAGGGGTGCTCATGGGCGTCAGTCTCCGTGAGAGAGGTTTCCGCGGGGGTACCGCAGAGGATCCGCGGGGTTACTGCGGGGGGTTGCCGTGCTTGCGGGAGGGCAGGTCGGCGTGCTTGGTGTGCAGCATCGCCAGGGACTTGATCAGAACCTCGCGGGTTTCCGCCGGGTCGATGACGTCGTCCACCAGGCCGCGCTCGGCCGCGTAGTAGGGGTGCATCAGCTCGGACTTGTACTCCTTGACCATGCGGGCCCGCATGGCCTCGGGGTCCTCGGCCTCGGCGATCTGGCGGCGGAAGATGACGTTGGCCGCACCCTCCGCACCCATCACGGCGATCTCGTTCGTCGGCCAGGCGTACGTGAGGTCCGCACCGATGGACTGGCTGTCCATGACGATGTACGCACCTCCGTAGGCCTTGCGCAGGATCAGGGAGATCCTCGGCACGGTCGCGTTGCAGTAGGCGTAGAGCAGCTTCGCTCCGTGCCGGATGATCCCGCCGTGCTCCTGGTCGACGCCCGGGAGGAACCCGGGGACGTCCAGGAAAGTGATGATCGGGATGTTAAAAGCGTCGCACATCTGGACAAATCGTGCAGCTTTTTCCGACGCCTCGATGTCCAGGACCCCGGCCAGGGACTGCGGTTGGTTGGCGACGATGCCCACCACCTGGCCGTCGAGACGGGCCAGCGCGCAGATGATGTTGCGAGCCCAGCGCTCGTGGACCTCCAGGTAGTCGCCGTCGTCGACGATCTCCTCGATGACCTTGGTCATGTCGTACGGCCGGTTGCCGTCGGCCGGGACCAGGTCGAGCAGGACCTCGCCGCGGCGCTCGGCCTCGTCGCTCGGCTCCACCCGGGGCGGGTTCTCGCGGTTGTTCTGCGGGAGCATCGACAGCAGGTAGCGCACCTCGGCGAGGCACGTCTCCTCGTCGTCGTAGGCGAAGTGCGCCACACCGGACGTCTCGGCGTGCACGTCCGCGCCGCCGAGGCCGTTCTGGGTGATCTCCTCGCCGGTGACCGCCTTGACGACGTCCGGGCCGGTGATGAACATCTGCGAGGTCTCGCGGACCATGAACACGAAGTCGGTGAGGGCGGGGCTGTAGGCCGCGCCGCCCGCGCACGGGCCGAGCATCACGGAGATCTGCGGGATGACCCCGGAGGCCTTGGTGTTGCGCTGGAAGATGCCGCCGTAGCCCGCGAGGGCCGAGACGCCTTCCTGGATACGGGCGCCCGCGCCGTCGTTCAGGGACACCAGCGGCGCCCCGGCCGCGATGGCCATGTCCATGATCTTGTGGATCTTCGTGGCGTGGGCCTCGCCCAGCGCGCCGCCGAAGATGCGGAAGTCGTGGGCGTAGACGAAGACCGTACGGCCCTCCACCGTGCCCCAGCCGGTGATCACGCCGTCCGTGTACGGCTTCTTGGCCTCCAGGCCGAAGCCGGTCGCCCGGTGCCGCCGCAGCTGCTCGACCTCCCGGAAGGTACCGGGGTCAAGGAGCAGCTCGATGCGCTCCCGCGCGGTCAGCTTGCCCTTGGCGTGCTGCGCCTCGGTCGCCTTCTCGCTGGGGCCGGCCAGCGCCTGCGCACGAATCTCGTGCAGCTCGGCGACCCGCCCGCGCGCGTCCGTCGGCTCACCCGTCGGTTCACTCGTCGACTCGTCCGTCGACTCACCCGGCGCCTCTTCCAAAACGGTCATGTAGCGACCTTACGAAGCCCACCAAGAAAAGCTCGCCGTCGACTCCGTACAGTCTCCGGACCGTTTTCCTGGTACCCCTGAACAGAACCTCGCCGCCATGCAGCCGTTCCGACTGCTCAGAGGGCCCGGCGCTTGTAGGGGTCGTACAAACTCATCCGGTGAGAGTCACCTCACATCGATGGGTGGCACATGCCCTCCCAGGGGTGACCCGAAGGCGCAGTCGGCGGTCTGCGGAGATCACCTCGACCGCGTCGTCCGCGCGGATCACCGCGCCGACCGGGTGGTCCCAGGTGATCTCCAGCGGCTCGCCGGTGCGGGGCGGTTCGCTCACGCAGAGGGTAGCGGTGCGGCCGCGGCGCCGGACCAGCACGCTCGCGCCGGCGGACGCGGTCAGTCCGCCCGCGGTCCCGGCCTGCCAGAAGGTGGCGGCCGTGAGGCCGAGAGAGGGGACGCGGACGGCCTGGCAGGTGCCGTCGTTGGCGAGGACCGACAGCCAGTGCCGGTCGGCGGCGCGGGCGGCCACCGTACGGCGGGTGGCTCCGGGCAGGAGGACGTAGACGTACGAGGCGTTCACCGGGTCGGTGCCGTGGTCCAGCCAGAGGGTCTGCCAGCGGCGGGTGCGGCGCGGCCATCAAGGCGGCCGTGAGCAGCACGCCTCGGCGGGTAGGCCCGCGTCCGCGTCCGGGTATGGCGAAGGGGCGACGGAAGGGTCGGCGCCGGGGGTTCATGACCGTCTCACGCAAACACTCCGCGGAAGACGTTGCTGCGCGCTCGGAATAGGTCTACGGTCGCTCCTGTTGGCATGGTTGAATATTCAACATCAACGGCAAGGAGCAGTCTGATGAGCATCTTCGGCCGCAAGGACACCACCGACACGACCGCCGCGGCGCCCGCCGCCGTGAACCCCGACCTGGCCGCACTGACCGGCGACTACACCATCGACGCGTCCCACTCCGCGCTCGGCTTCGTCGCCCGGCACGCCATGGTCACCAACGTCAAGGGCAAGTTCCTCGACTTCAGCGGCTCGCTGCACCTCGACGGCAGCGACCCGTCCGCGTCCACGGCGTCCATCGACGTCAAGATGGACAGCATCGACACGGGTTCCGCGGACCGCGACGGTCACCTCAAGAGCTCGGACTTCTTCAAGACGGACGAGTTCCCGACGATGACCTTCCGCTCGACGTCGGCGGAGGCCCTGGGCGGCGACGACTACCGCATCACCGGCGACCTCAGCGTCCTCGGCGTCACCAAGCCGATCACCATCGACCTCGAGTTCAACGGCGCCGCGAAGGACCCCTTCGGCAACGAGCGCGTCGGCTTCGAGGGCAAGGCGGAGATCATCCGCTCCGAGTGGGGCCTGACCTGGAACGCGGCGCTGGAGACGGGCGGCGTCCTGGTCTCCGACAAGATCAAGCTGAACTTCGACATCTCGGCGATCAAGAACGCGTGAGGCTGCCGGCGGCAACGCCGGTGACCCCTTCGCGCCACCCGGCCTTCGGCCTTCGAGCGCACCCGCTCTCCACTCCGGCGCACCGGGAGGGCGGGCGCTCGGCGTGTCATCCCTGAGCCAATTTCTTGACGGTTGCCGTGAGTTGGACCTCGCGACTCTCCGGGGTACGGGCGCGCAGCACGGGGAGCATGGTGAGGTACTGGTCGGTCTTGCCGAGGCGTTCGAACGCGGCCTTGGCTCGCGGGTTCCGCTCCAGGGCCGCGGCCAGGTCGTCGGGGACCGTGGCCTCGCGTTGGGACTCGTACGCCGCGTCCCATCTGCCGTCGGCCTTGGCGGCCGCCACCTCGGTGAGTCCGGCGGGGCGCATCCGGCCGGCCGCCGTCAGTTCCGCCACCCGCCGGACGTTGACCATCGACCAGAGGCTGCCGGGGCGGCGCGGGGTGATCCGTTGCAGGTAGTGCGTCGCGTCGAGGCTCCTGCGCTGACCGGTGATCCAGCCGTGACACAGGCTCACGTCGTTGACCTCGGCGGCGGTGACGGAGGGCAGGCCCGAGGACCTCTTGGCGACCTTCACCCAGAGGCCGGGGTGGGGCGCGGGGTGGGCGGCGAGCCAGGCGTCGAGGTCGGTCGCGGTGTCGAAGGCTCGGGGCTGCGGGTCTTCGGGGGCGGTCATGGGGACACCGTAGGCGGGGAGTAGGCCAGGAACGGTCCTCGTTGGGTCTCGGGTTCACTCACCCGAGAGGCGGCCGGTGAGCGCTGCGCGCGTGGCTGAATCACACCCCTTGTGCCGGTGCTCACGGCGTTCCCATAATCCAGCAACAGATTTGACCTGCCCATGCCAGCACATGGGCATTTGTTTGTGGTTGCGATGTCATGCGCACGTCAATTCTGTGTTTCGTCCGCACGTGCTGCACGGTCCCCAGGTCAACCCCCCACGGAAGGCATCACGTTGAAGAGACTCCTCACGGCCCTCAAGAGATGCGCGGCCGTCGGCGCCGCCGCCCTCGCGATCGCCAGCCTTCAGCCCGTCTCGACGGCCACCGCCGCCCCCGCGCCCGTCGTCGGCGGAACCCGCGCCGCGCAGGGCGAGTTCCCGTTCATGGTCCGGCTCTCGATGGGCTGTGGCGGTGCGCTGTACACCCAGCAGATCGTGCTCACCGCCGCGCACTGCGTGGGCGCGACCGGCGCCAACACCAGCATCACCGCCACCGCCGGTGTCGTGGACCTGCAGTCCACCAGCGGCCGGGTCCAGGTCCGGTCCACCTACGTCTACCGGGCGCCCGGCTACAACGGCACCGGCAAGGACTGGGCGCTCATCAAGCTCGCCTCGCCCATCAACCTGCCGACACTGAAGATCGCCACGACCAACCAGTACAACACCGGTACGTTCACCGTCGCCGGATGGGGGTCGGCCTCCGAGGGTGGGGCACAGCAGCGGTACATGCTCAAGGCGAGCGTGCCGTTCGTCAGTGACGCCACGTGTCGTTCCTACAGCGGGTACAGCGGCCTCGTCGCCTCCGAGGAGATCTGCGCCGGATACGCGTCCGGGGGCGTCGACACCTGCCAGGGCGACTCGGGCGGGCCGATGTTCCGACGGGACAGCGCCAACGCCTGGATCCAGGTCGGCATCGTCAGCTGGGGCATAGGCTGCGCCCGGCCCAACGCGCCCGGCGTCTACAGCGAGGTCTCGACCTTCGCCTCCGCGATCGCCTCGGCCGCGTCGTCGCTCTGACGCGCGGCTGTCTCGCCTCGTCTCGTATCTCGTACGCACGTTCGCGGGTCCGGTGCGCTTTGTGCCGGGCCCGTGTTCGGTGGTTTCGCCCCCGCCGCCCCTACCCGTCCCATCCCCAGGGGCGCTGCCCCTTCGACCCCGCCAGGGGGCTCCGCCCCCTGGACCCCCGACCTCGCCCACCCACCACCCGACTCGGTGGGTCGAGAGGTGAACCAATCAAGAGACCGAGACGGGTGGTGGGTGGGCCTAGGCCCGGGGGTCTGGGCCCCCAGGGACGCGCACCCCCGCCGCGGGATGGGCACAGGACGCGTCAGAACCCTCCGCCGAAGTCCCCGCCGCCTCCGAAGTCGCCGCCGCCGAAGCCGCCGCTGAAGTCGTCGGTGTTGAAGTCCGCGCCGGAGACGTCGCCGCCCTCGTAGCCGGCGGCGCCGAAGTCGCCGTAACCGGAGCCGTAGTCGGCCGCGTAGGCCGGGGTGGCCATCATGCTGCCGAGCATGGTGCCGATGAGGAGGCCGGGCAGGATGCCGCCGCCGAAGTAGCCGCCGGCCCAGGGGCCGTAGGCGGGGCCCGCGTCCCAGTAGGGGCGGCGGCCCCGGTCGGTGTCGACCTCGCGGATCACCGGGTCGCGGCCGTCGGCCAGGCGGGTGCGGTCCGCCGCGCAGACCGGGACCTCTCGCGGGGCGCCGTCCACCGGTGTCCAGGTCACGTCGGCGACCGAGGGGCCGTGGCGCGGGTCGAAGAAGCAGGGCGCCCGGCGTTCGGGCAGCGGTCGGCCCTCGCGGCGGGCGGCGAGTTTGGCGAGGGAGAAGCGGCCGTCCTCGATGGACTGGGTGACGGCCCGGACGTCCTCCGGTTTCACGGCCTGGGCCATGAACGTCTTCGCCTTCTCGTACGAGTCGAGCGCGCGCTCGTAGTCCTCGCGCATGGCGTCGGTCGCGCCCGGCTCCCCGGGGTGGAAGTCCAGACGGTCCAGCTCCTCGCCGAAGGCGGTGATGTCCTCGTCGACCACGACCCGCAGCTTCTCCAGCGCGGCCCGCTGCTCCTCCTCGTGCCGGCGCCGCCTGCGCCGGACCAGTGCGTACGCGCCACCGCCGCCGGCCACCAGGACCGCACCGGCGGTGATCAGGGCGGTGGTGGATCCGCCGCCGTCGTTGTCGGTGGAGTCCCAGGCGGAGGGGGCCGCGCCGCCCATGTTGGTCAGGGCGCGGTCGGCGAAGTCGTCCAGCTGGGTCTCGGTGTCCTTCTCGGTCGCGACGCTGCTGACGAGGTTGTCCACGGCGGCCGACGGCAGGACCGACGAGTCGGCCTGGGCGTCGAAGCGGTCGCCGACGCGGATCGCGTACAGGCCCGTGATGCCGGTCGCGGTGCGCAGGTCGGTGAAGAGCTTCTCCGTGGGCTGGTCGGCAGGCAGGACCGCCACGAACAGGGCCTTGTCCGCAGCCCTGATCTGCTCGGACAGTGCGTCCGCGTCCGCGGACGACAGCTGGTCGGCGGCGGCCGGGGCGACGTAGACCGGGTCCTCGCGGAGGGCCTCGGCGATGGTCGAGACGTCGGTGGCCGCCAAGGCGCGCGGGGCGCCCGCCATGAGGACCGCCAGAGCGGTCAGGACGGCGAGCGCCAGTGCGGTCAGCAGTCCGACGGGGCCTCGGACGGGGTTCGCGGCCTTCATACCTCGAAACTACCCGAAAGGCTCACAATCAGACATACGTGCGGCGGAGGCTGTCAGGACGCCCGGTACGCCGTCGTCAGCTTCTCCACCGCCTTTCCGTACCGCTCGGTCAGCAGCAGATGGTCCGCGTCGGCGAAGGGTTTCGCGACCGCCGCCGTGATGTCCTGGCCCACCTTCTGCTGGACGACCAGCCGAGCCTTGGTCACGAGCGCGCGTCCCGCCTCCTCCGCGCCGGCCTTCTCGGCCACGGCGGCCGCGACGGCGAGCGCCTTCAGCGTCGTCGCCCCGCCCTCCGGTGCCTTGCCGAGCGTCGTCAGGAAGTCGTGGGTGAAGCCGCCGTAGCCGCTGATGTCGTAAGTGCCGGTGAGCACCTTGTCGCCCTCGGGGGCGTCTTCGCGGGCGGTGAGCCGGAGGGCGGGCGGGTCGTCGGTGTCGCTGCCCCAGGTGAAGATGCCTTCGGCGGGTGGATTCGCGAAGGGGACTTCGCCTTCGAAGCGGTCGATGGCGACGGGGGCCCCAACTTCACCGTGACTCCCGGCACTTGGACCGCGTTCCTCACGCTGGCGCGGCGGGAAAGGCACGTTTGGGGGCGATGGCCGCCGGGGGGACGAGTGGTGGGCCATGAGGCCGAGAAGGAACCGCGCACTCAACCCAAGTTGTACGACCGCAACGAGACCGGTGCGCAACGGTGGTCGTGCGGCGCTGTGACCAGTGGTGTGCTCAGGTCAGCAGCGCGAGGGGGGCAGGGATGAGACGGTACGTCGTCGCGGTAGCCGGAGTGGTCGCCGCCGTAGGACTGTTGAGCGGGTGCGGGGCGGAGATCCTGCCGTTGGTCGCGGTGCGGCTGGACGGTCAAGGCAGACCTCAGGCCGTCGTAAGAACCTGCGGCGACGACCTGATCCAGGGCCTGTCGCTCTCCGGGGCGCCGGACGAGGAGGAGTCCGGGGAGTTGCTGTCCGGGTGGAATGTGGCCGGCAAGCGGCGTGGTGCCGACGCCGAGTTCCCGCTCTTCTCTCCGCCCGCCGCCTGGCACGCCCGGGCGGTCGGGCCGCAACGGCTCGTGTCGTCGTACACCTATGAACTCGGCTTCGGAAAGGCGGAGTTCAACTACGAGTACACCGGCATCGTCACGTTCCGGGCGAGCGATCTCGCCGTGCTCAAGACGGCGCAGGTATGGGCCGACGGCCGGGCCATGAGCCTCGACGAGTTCGAGGAACTCGCCGAGGACTCGTGTTGAGCAGTGGCTACTCCGCGGGCTCCACGCCCGCCCGCAGCAGCCCGTACGTGTAAGCGTCCTCCAGGGCCTGCCAGGACGCGGCGATCACGTTCTCGGCGACGCCCACCGTGGACCACTCCCCCGCCCCGTCGGACGTGGAGATGAGCACGCGGGTGGTGGAGGACGTACCGTGGACGCCCTCCAGGATGCGGACCTTGTAGTCGACGAGGTCGAGCTTGGCGAGCTGGGGGTAGATCTTCTCCAGCGCGACCCTGAGGGTGCGGTCGAGGGCGTTGACGGGGCCGTTGCCCTCCGCCGTGGCGACGATGCGCTCGCCCTTGGCGTAGAGCTTGACCGTGGCCTCGTTGGCGTGGGTGCCGTCGGGGCGGTCCTCGACGATCGCGCGCCAGGACTCGACCTCGAAGTACTTGAGGGGCCTGCCCTCCACCTCGGCGCGCAGCAGGAGTTCGAAGGACGCGTCGGCCGCCTCGTACGTGTAGCCCTTGAGCTCGCGCTCCTTGACCCGGTCGACGACCCGCTGGACCAGCGCGCGGTCGCCGCCGAGGTCGATGCCGAGTTCCTTGCCCTTGAGCTCGATCGACGCGCGGCCGGCCATGTCGGAGACCAGCATCCGCATGGTGTTGCCGACCTGCTCGGGGTCGATGTGCTGGTACAGGTCGGGGTCGACCTTGATGGCGGAGGCGTGCAGGCCGGCCTTGTGGGCGAAGGCGGAGACGCCGACGTAGGGCTGGTGGGTGGAGGGGGTGAGGTTCACGACCTCGGCGATCGCGTGCGAGATGCGGGTCATCTCGCGGAGCTTGCCGTCGGGGAGGACCTTCTTGCCGTACTTGAGTTCCAGGGCCGCGACGACCGGGAAGAGGTTGGCGTTGCCGACCCGCTCGCCGTAGCCGTTCGCCGTGCACTGGACGTGCGTCGCGCCCGCATCCACCGCGGCCAGGGTGTTGGCGACCGCGCAGCCCGTGTCGTCCTGGGTGTGGATGCCGAGGCGGGCGCCGGTGTCGGCGAGGACCGTCGAGACGACCGCCTGGATCTGCGCGGGGAGCATGCCGCCGTTGGTGTCGCAGAGGATGACGACGGACGCGCCGGCCTCGGAGGCGGACCGGACGACCGCCTTGGCGTACTCGGGGTTCGCGCGGTAGCCGTCGAAGAAGTGCTCGCAGTCGACGAAGACCCGGCGCCCCTGCTCACGCAGGAAGGAAACGGTGTCGCGGACCATCTCCAGGTTCTCGTCCAGCGTGGTGCGCAGGGCGAGCTCCACATGCCGGTCGTGGGACTTGGCCACGAGGGTGATGACGTCGGCTCCCGAGTCCAGGAGTGCCTTGACCTGGGGGTCCTCGGCGGCCTTGGCGCCGGCCCTGCGGGTCGCGCCGAAGGCGACCAGCTTGGCGTGCTTGAAGTCGATCTCCTGCCGCGCGCGGGCGAAGAACTCGGTGTCCCTCGGGTTGGCGCCTGGCCAGCCGCCCTCGATGAAGCCCACGCCGAAGTCGTCCAGGTGCCGTGCGATGGCCAGCTTGTCCGCCACGGTGAGGTTGATGCCCTCCCGCTGGGCGCCGTCGCGCAGGGTGGTGTCGAAGACGTGGAAGGAATCGTCGAGTTCGCTGGGTTCGGTCATGGTGTCAAGGCTCCTGTGTCGGATCTCGGTCTGTACCGGAATGACCGGCTCCACCGTCCTCACATGGTCCCTCGCGCTCTCGCCTCCGGCTGCGGGTGGGCCAGAAAAGCGAAAAACCTCTCGCGGGTGCGAGAGGTCTGCGCGCGGGTCGAAGACGACGGTGTCCGCTCGTACCTGGTCGTACGGAGCGGTCACTGCGGACCGGCGCGCCTGCTGCCAATAATCGTGGCGAACGAGAGCACGGAGGCAGTCTGGCACAGACCGTCCCCGTGCTCACTGTCCGTCTCAGGATACGAGCACTGTGCTGATCATCGCAGGTGCCGTACGAAGGCGTCGGTGCCCTCGTTGGTGTCGCCGGCCGGGATCAGCGTCGAGTCGGACGACTGGAAGAGGACCTTGCGGGCGCCGTCGGCGATCCGGCCCGGCAGGACCTCGGCCGTCGCGGTGCCGCCGGTGGTGTCCGGGGTGGCCAGGGTCGTGGTGCCCTTCTTCAGGTCCCGCAGGTAGACGGGCCATTCCTTGCCGTACTGGCTGCCGGGCTCCGTCACCTCCGACATGAACGTGACGTACCGGCCGTCGGCGCTCACCGCGGCGTTGCGGGTGTAGACCTGGCCGGGTCCGCCCTGGGTGCCGTGGATGCGCTGGTTCTTCCCCGTGGCGATGTCGTGCACGAACACGTTCCAGCTGGCGTCGTTGTCCTCCGGGACGAGGTGGGTGTCCCGGGACTCGAAGACGACCGTACGGCCGTTGCCGCTGATGGACGGGTTCAGCGACTCCCGTTCGGTCTTCGAGCCGTCGTAAGAGCGGTCGATCTGGGTGTGCTTGCCCGTGGTGCGGTCGTACATCCAGACGTCGCCCCAGTCGTCGCCGCGCGGGCCGTTCGCGTAGTTGTACTGGTAGACGACACGGCGCCCGTCGTCGCTGACGGTGGGCCGGAAGGCGTTGCGGGGCTCCCAGGTGGGCTTCGGGTGGCTGATCCGCTCGGTGGTGCCGGCGACGCGGTCGCGCAGGAAGACCACGCTGGTGCCGTCGGCGGGATCCTGGAGCGTGTAGACGGCGTAACGGCCGTTGGGGCTCACGGAGACCTCGGCGGGCTGCCCGGTGAAGCCCTCGGGAACCTCGATGCCGAACCCGACGCGCTTGCCCGTGGCGATGTCATGGATCCACACGTCGGTGGTCGCGGCGTACTCGGCGTAGACGTAGCGGCCGTCGTTCAGGACCGCGACCAGGCCGCCGAAGCCTGCGAACCGGAGCTTCCCGGTGTGCGGGTCGCGCAGGTACATGCCGCCGTGCGGGACATTGGGGTCCAGGTCCTCGGCGTCCGAGGTGAGGGCGCTGTGGCGGCCGTTGCGGCTGATGACGGCGGTGCTCGTGGCACCGTTGCCCGCCTTGCCGTCCGGCGTGACGCTGATCGGCTCGGTGTGCGGGGCCCTGGGTGCGGCGCTCGCCGCGGGACCGGTCAGCGTCGCCGTGGCGGCGGCGAGGGCGACGGCGAGCGCGAGAACTCGCTTGTTGCGGTGCATGGTTGTTCCCCCGTAGTGGTTGCTGCTTGTCATTGTGCTGTCCGCAGGAAGACGTCCGACACCCCGTTGGTGTCCTGCTCCACCAGATCGGGTGACGCCGATTCGAACGCGACGACGGTGCCGTCGGCGTTGACGGACGGGTGCCGGGCCGGCAGGTCGTTGCGGCCGCCCCAGCGGTCGACGCTGATCAACTGCCGCTTGCCGGTGGCGAGTTCGAGCAGGTACACGGAACGGTCCGAGGTGTACGCGACCCGCGTGCCATCCCCGGAGAGCGAGGGCTGCGCGCCCTTGACCCGGGTCGTGGTCCCGGAGTCGAGGTCGCGGACGTGGACGTCCCGGCCCTGCCGGAAGGCGACCTTGCGCCCGTCCGCGCTCAGGGAGGGGGCCGAGGCCTGCGCTCCGGCCTTCTCCAGGGCGCCGGTGTCCAGGTCACGGACGTGGACATCGCCGCCCTGTTCGAAGGCGATGTACCGGCCGTCGTAGTTGATCGACGGGTTGCCCGCCGGCTCGCCCGTGGGCGCGCTGACCAGGTCGGTCGTCCCGCCGTTGAACTTGAAGCGGTAGACGCGGGGCTGGGGCGACGGGTCGGTCTCGGTGGCGGGGAGCGTGGCGGCATAGGTGATCCACTGGCAGGTGGGGTCCACGCTGGGCTGCCCCATCCACGTGAAGCGGACACCCTGGTAGGAGCCCAGCCGGGTCAGCTTGCCGACCGAGCGGTTGCGGATGTTGACCTCCGGGGCGCCGTCGGCCTCGGACGGGGCCACGTAGCCGACCATGCGTCCGCTGTAGCAGGGCGTCCCCTCGTGCGAGGGGCCCTGCGTACTGGAGTCGACCTGGGAGATGCCGCCGGGCGCGTTGACGAACACGCTCGTGCCCTTCGGGTCGTCGGTCCGCTGCGAGGTGAACGCGACGACCTTGCCCTCCCCCATCACCGGGTCGTGGGACGCCCCGGGGCGTTGCTGCCCGTCCGACGTCATGCTGATCCGTTCGGTGACGGACGGCATCGGGTCCGGGTTCTCCCGGAGCGCGCCCGAGAAGACGAACACGTCCGCCTCCCCGTTGGTGTCGCCCGCCACCAGGTGGGAGGCCCTCGAACCGAACGCCACCGCACGCCCCTGGGCAGCCAGCATCTCCGATCCCGGCTGGGTGTCCGCCGGAAGAGCCGCGCCGCGCCGGCCCGTCCGCAGGTCGCGCACCCGCATGCCGTCCTCGCCCGCGACGACCGCGTACCGGCCGTCCGCCGTGGCCGAGAAGGTCCGGCCCTCGGCCACGCGCCGTGAGTCACCTGTGCGGAGGTCGTGCACGTACAGGCCGCCGTCCGCGTCGAGGAGGACCCGGCGGCCGTCCGCGGTGATGCGGACCAGTGAGGCCTGGCCGAGGCCCGTGTCGACCTGGACATGCTCGCCCGTCGTCCGGTCCTTGACGAAGACGTCGTCCGGGTCCTCCTCGGTGGGCCCCTGGACCTGGTAGGCGACCCGCTCGCCGTCGCCGCTCACCGAGGCCCCGCGCTTGGAGCCCTCCTCGGCCGGTGAGACCAGTTCGTCGGTGCCGGTGGCCGTGTCGCGGACGTACAGGAGCCGGGTGTTCTCCGGCCCGTGGCGGTTGCCGATGGTGTACGCGACGTGCGTGCCGTCCGGACTGATCGACTCCACGCGGCCCAGCTCGTTGGAACCGGGCGGGTTCTCCGGCCACAGGCGCTCCGAGCGCCCGGTGGCGCGGTCGTACAGGTACGGGGCCAGGAACCGGGTGCCCGCGGAGTAGGCGATACGGCCCCCGTCGGCGCTCGGCATCGGCGAGCCGTACGTGTGGCCGCTGCCGAGGTCGATCCTGGTGACCCCGCCGGTGGCCAGGTCCTTCACGAGCAGGCACGACGAGAAGCGGGCGCAGCCGAAGCTCGGCGCGATGGACGTAAAGGCGATGTGCCGGCCGTCGGCACTGATCGCGGCACCGTTGGACGGCCCGTCGGCCTGGGTGCCGTCGGCGGCGGTACTGACTCGTTCGACGCGCGGTGTGTGCGGTGCGTGTGGTGCCGCGGTGGCATTCGGAACGGCTGTTCCGGCGAGCGCGAGCAGCAGCACCGCGCCTAAAGAGCATCTGGACACATGTACGGCTCTGGACATGTTCCCCCCTGTGGTCCCCGTTGACGCTTCACCCCCGGCCCCGCGCCGTGGGCTCCCTTCGAGGCAAACGCACCACCGCCCACAGGGTCAATCGGCCTTATTGCGTACAACCCGGGCGCGGCCTCAGGCGTCCGCGAGGAGCGCTTCGTCCAGGAACTCCCGTACGTGGCCGAGAATCTGCGCCCGGTCGCTCCCCCGCAGCCCGATCGCCACGTGGATGGAGAAACCGTCGAGGAGGGCGCGCAGCCGGGACGCGAAGCGGTCGGGACGCGAAGCAGTCGGGGTCGGCGGCCCGGAACTCCCCCCTGGACATCCCCTCCGCGCGTACGAGGCCCGCTGCAGTCCCTGACGGGCGGAGTGGACTGCAGCTTCCTGCTGTCGGGGGCGGTGGGCGGGTCGGCGTACCTGGTGGCGACGGGTCGGGAACGCCGCGGGGCCGCCGCGGACAAGGAGTCCACGACGGCCCGGCGGGCAACGACCGACGCCTGACCCGGCGCGGGCGACGACCGGCGCTCAGCCCAGCTTGTGCATCCAGCCGTGCTTGTCCTGCGCCGTGCCGCGCTGGATGTCCAGGAGGGCCTGGCGAAGCCTGAGGGTGACCTCGCCGGGCTCGCCGCCCGACTGCTTCCACTCGGCGGTGGCGCGCTTGACCGTGCCGACCGGGGTGATGACCGCGGCGGTGCCGCAGGCGAAGACCTCGGTGAGGGTGCCGTTCTCGGCGTCGCGCTGCCACTGGTCGATGGAGATGCGGCCCTCCTCGGACTCGTAGCCGAGGTCGCGGGCGACGGAGAGGAGGCTGTCGCGGGTGACGCCCTCGAGGATGGAGCCGGTGAGGGCGGGGGTCACGATCACCGGCTTTTCGTTGGATGCGGCGCCGTACACGAAGTACAGGTTCATGCCGCCGAGTTCCTCGACCCACGTGTGCTCGACCGCGTCGAGGTAGCAGACCTGGTCGCAGCCCTTGGTGGCCGCTTCGGCCTGGGCGAGGAGGGAGGCCGCGTAGTTGCCGCCCGTCTTCGCGTCGCCCATGCCGCCGGGGACGGCGCGGACGCGGTCCTCGGAGAGCCAGATGGAGACCGGCTTGACGCCGCCCGGGAAGTACGCGCCCGCGGGGGACGCGATGACGAGGAACAGGTACTCGTTGGCGGGCTTCACACCGAGGCCGACCTCGGTCGCGATCATGAACGGACGCAGGTAGAGGGACTCCTCGCCGCCGTGCGCCGGGACCCAGGCCTGGTCCTGGCGCACCAGCGCGTCGCACGCCTCGATGAACGTCTCGACCGGCAGCTCGGGCATGCCGAGGCGGCGGGCCGAGGACTGGAAGCGCTTCGCGTTCTTCTCGGGGCGGAAGCTGGCGACGGAACCGTCGGGCTGACGGTAGGCCTTGAGTCCCTCGAAGATCTCCTGCGCGTAGTGCAGGACCATGGTCGCCGGGTCGAGGGAGAGCGGCGCGTACGGGACGAGCTGGCCGTCGTGCCAGCCGCGGCCCTCCGTCCACTTGACGGTCACCATGTGGTCGGTGAAGTGGCGGCCGAACCCGGGGTCGGCCAGGATCGCCTCGCGCTCCGCGTCGGAGAGTGGCGAGGCCGAGGGCTTGAGCTCGATCGTGGGCGTCGTCATGAGTGGTTGTCCTTCACCGGTCGGATAGTGACGGGCCGCGCTCACGCCCGTACTGCCAGTGGCCAGTGCTAGGACGTCCGAGCATTCCCTCAATCCGCGGCTCCGCGTTCGATTATCGCGCGACGGAGGCCGTGGACGAAAACAGCGTGAATGCGACCCAGAGGATGATGGTGGCACCCGGCGGGGACATGCGAAAGCCGCCGGGTGTTGAGTGACCCGGCGGCTTCGTGAAGATCTCCCTGAGGAGACCAGGCAGCGCGGCGGGTCAGCCGGCTACTCGTACGGCGAGCGCGTCGCCGATCTCCGAGGTGCTGCGGGCGGGCTTGCCGGTGCGCTCCGCGAGGTCGGCGGAGACGGCGTCCTCGATGCGGGTCGCCTCGGCCTCGTAGCCGAGGTGGCGCAGCAGGAGGGCGACGGACAGGACCGTGGCGCTGGGGTCGGCCTTGCCCTGACCGGCGATGTCCGGGGCCGAGCCGTGGACGGGCTCGAACATGGACGGGAACTCGCCGGAGGGGTTGATGTTCCCGCTCGCGGCGACGCCGATGCCGCCGGAGACGGCCGCGGCGAGGTCGGTGATGATGTCGCCGAAGAGGTTGTCCGTGACGATCACGTCGAAGCGCTCGGGCTGCGTGACCAGGTAGATGGTCGCCGCGTCCACGTGCATGTACTCGGTGGTGACCTCGGGGAACTCCTCGGCCACCTTGTTGAAGATGTTGGTCCACAGGTGACCCGCGAAGGTCAGCACGTTGTTCTTGTGGATCAGCGCGAGCTTCTTGCGCGGGCGGGCCTGGGCGCGGGCGAAGGCGTCCCGGACCACGCGCTCGACACCGAAGGCCGTGTTCACGGAGACCTCGGTGGCGACCTCGTGCGGGGTGCCCTTCCTGATGGTGCCGCCGTTGCCGGTGTACGGACCCTCGGTGCCCTCGCGGACCACGACGAAGTCGATCTGCGGCTCGCCGGCCAGCGGGGTGGCGACACCCGGCAGCAGCTTCGAGGGGCGCAGGTTGACGTGGTGGTCGAAGAGGAAGCGGAGCTTGAGCAGGAAGCCGCGCTCCAGGACACCGGACGGGACCGACGGGTCACCGATCGCGCCGAGCAGGATGGCGTCGTGCTGCTTGAGGGCCTCGGCGTCCGCGTCGGTGAGGGTCTCACCGGTGGCGTGGTAGCGCTTGGCGCCGAAGTCGTACTCCTTGGTCTCCAGCTTCACATCCTGCGGGAGGACGGCGGAGAGGACCTTCAGGCCTTCGGCCACGACTTCCTGCCCGATGCCGTCACCGGGGATCACTGCGAGATTGAGGCTGCGAGACATGTCGGCACCGTACCCCTGGTCCCACGGGATGACACGGGCCGTCCGCGATACGGACACCCACACGGGGGACGGCCTCAGCCCTTCGGTTGCCGTTCACCCGTATGTGGGGCGGGTGTTGGGCTGCGCTGGGAAGTTCACCTGCATGGAGACACCGGACTTCGGCATTCCCCCGCGGCTCGCGCGCCGGATGAGCATGGCCGAACAGCACGAGTACCTGCGGACCAGGCTGTCGCGGCGCCGCACGCTGGTGACGGCGGGCGCGGTGGCGGGCGGGCTGCTGACCGGATGTTCGGGCGGTGGATCGCCGAATGCGACGGCGTCGGCGTCGGCGTCGGCGTCGGCAACCGCCTCGTCCCGCGGCAAGGTCCACGGCTCGGTCCTCGCCCCCTTCGGCCGCCATCTCGCCTTCGGCGCCGACCCCAAGACGCAGATGCGGATCTCATGGCAGGTGCCGCTCGCGGTGCGAAGGCCGTACGTCCGGATCGGCACCCGTCCCGAGGATCTGAGCCGCAGGATCGGGGCCGAGGTGCGCGACCTGCACACGCCGGGCATGGCCGGCGTACGGTCGGCGCTCGACCAGTACTACCTGCACGCGGCCCTGGACGGCCTGCGCCCCGGCACGACGTACTACTACGGCGTCGGCCACGAGGGCTTCGACCCGGCGTCGCCCGAGCGCCGGAAGACCATCGGCACCTTCCGCACGGCCCCGGCGAGCCCGGAGCGGTTCGTGTTCACCGCGTTCGGCGACCAGGGCGTCAGCAAGGCCGCGGCCGCCAACGACCACGTGCTGCTGCGGCAGGACCCCGCCTTCCATCTCCACGCGGGCGACATCTGCTACGCCGACGTCAACGGCCGGGGCGAGAAGTCGGACGGCTACGACCCCGCCTTCTGGGACCTGTTCCTCAAGCAGAACGAGCTGGTCACGAAGTCCGTGCCGTGGATGGTGACGACCGGCAACCACGACATGGAGGCCTGGTACTCGCCGGACGGCTACGGCGGCCAGCTGGCCCGCTGGTCCCTCCCGGACAGCGGCTTCGACCCGCGCAAGGCACCGGGCGTGTACGCGTTCACGTACGGCAACGTCGGCTTCGTGGCGCTGGACGCGAACGACGTGTCGTACGAGATCCCCGCCAACTTCGGGTACACGGACGGGAAGCAGACGGCGTGGCTGGACCGGAAGCTGGGTGAGCTGCGGGCAGACACCTCGGTGGACTTCGTCGTCGTCTTCTTCCACCACTGCGCGTACTCCACCTCCTCGCACGCCTCCGACGGCGGAGTCCGCGACGCGTGGCTGCCGCTGTTCGCCAAGCACCAGGTGGATCTGGTGATCAACGGGCACAACCACGTCTACGAGCGCACCGACGCGATCAGGGGCGGCCAGGTCGGGGGGCCGGTCCCGATCGGCGCGTCCACGGACCCCACGCGGGACGGGACCGTGTACGTCACGGCGGGCGGCGGCGGCAAGGATCTGTACGGCTTCCCGACGGGCGTGAAGGAGAGCTACGAGGGGCACGTCAGCGAGCGCGAGTCCGTCGAGACCTTCCAGTGGACCAAGTCGAAGCAGTCCGAGGAGGAGATCGTGGAGTGGTCGCGGGTGCGCTACCGGGGCTTCTCCTTCCTCTCGGTGGAGGCGGAGAGCGGGGCGCGGCCGCGGCTGACGGTGTCGGCGCTGGCGCAGAGCGGGGAACGCATCGACCATTTCGAGGTGCGGCGCGGCGGTTGAGACCGCGCCGCACCTCGTGCGGGTGCGGCTCCCGGCTTATGGGTTCCCGGTAAGGGGTTGTTTTCGGGGCAGCGGCTCAGTGGCCGGTCGAGCCGCCGTTGTCGCGGCGGTCGAGGGCGCGCTGGAGGGCGGCTGCGGCGTTCTTGCGGTCGGACTCGCTCGTACGGGAGATACGACGGACTCGGCGGCGGGCGGTCGTCTCGGCCATGGGAAATCGACTCCTTCGAGTTCCTGGAATGCACGACTGGAGTGCACAAAAGGGATGCGAGACGCCGGAAGAGGCGGGGAGCGGTGCCGCAGGGGTTGCCTGCTCGGGGCCCGGCTCACGACCGCCATTCGCTTGATCGAGCGAGACGTTCGGCTCCTACAAAACTAAGGGAGGAGCGCGCGTCTGTCTCCACAATTACTCGGACTTCCTACTATCTGAGACGGTGCAGTGGCTCACACCGCCCTGACCTGTGGCTTCGCGTCCGCTCGCAGCTCCCTGACGAGGGCCCGCACGGCCGCCGTCGCGGCGAGCTCCGGGGTCGTGACATAGCCGACCCGACGCGTGGGCCGCTCGGGTCCCAGGTCGGTGATCGCGGTGGTGGGCGGGGCTCCGGTGAGGGAGAGCCCGGGCATGATCGCCATGCCGAGACCGCTGCCCACCATGGACAGCACCGCTCCGTCGTCCTCGGCGCGGACGGTCGCGGTGGGGATCCAGTCCTGCGCGGCCCACCACTGCCGGGTGTAGGAGGAGCAGTTCTCCTGCCAGTCGACCAAGGGCAGCGAGCGCGGGCGCGGGTGTCCGGCCGGGTGCACGAGCGCGTACGGCTCCTCGAGGAGTACGTCGCCGACCAGCTCCGGCGGGATCGGTGAGCTGGTGCCGATGGTGGCGATCCCGAGGTCGGCACGCCCGTCGGCCACCTCGCCCGCGGTGCCGGGGCCGACCTCCCGTACGACGGTCACGGTCGCCTCGATTCCGGGGTGGCGGGCGGCCAGCCGTTCCAGCACGGGCGGCAGCAGGTACAGGGCCGCGCTGCGGAAGGCGGCGATGCGCAGCGGCCCGCCGATCTCGCCGATCTCGCCGATCTTGCCGTCCCGGGCGGCCTCTCGGGTCTCGGTGACCAGCACCTCCAGCATCCGCAGGATCCGGCGCGCATGGGCGGCGGCCCGCTCGCCGGCCGCGGTGGGCCGGGCGCCGTACCGCCCGCGCTCGAACAGCACGACTCCCACCTTGCGTTCGATGCCGCGCACCGCGTGCGAGACGGCGGACTGGGTGGTCCCGAGCCGGACGGCGGCCGCCGAGAAACCTCTCTCGTCGGCCACCGCCACCAGGGTCCGCAACTCCTGCGGCGCGAGATCGACTGGGCTCACGAAGGGTCCCCCACCTGCTGCTATGAGGACGGCTCATGGATCCGCCCGTTCCATGAGCCCAACCCTCTGCCCGCCGCCCGCATTCCTCCCTACGGTCCCTGCCATGACCCACACCGCGATCACCGTGCACCAGACCGCCCGCCCGACCGGCTTCCCCACCCCCGACCACTTCCGCTTCGTCGAGTCCCCCGTGCCGGACCCGGCCCCCGGCACGGCGTTGGCCGAGAACCTCTACTGGTCGGTGGACCCGTATCACCGCGAAATGATGGACGGCGACTTCGCGTTGAACGCCCCGCTGGAGGGCCGCACCCTCGGCCGGATCGTCGCCTCGCGCGAACCGGCCCTGCCCGAGGGCGAGATCGTCTTCCACCGCCAGGGCTGGCGCACGCACTCCGTCGTACGCCCGGCAGAGGTCAGACGCCTGCCCCTGTACGAAGGCGTGCCGCTCTCCGCCTACTTGAGCGTCCTCGGCGGTACGGGCCTCACCGCCTACGTCGGCCTCACCCGTATCGCCCGGCTGCGCGAGGGCGACGACCTGTTCGTCTCCGCGGCCGCGGGCGGGGTCGGCACGGCGACCGGACGCTTCGCCCGGCTGCTCGGCGCGGGCCGGCTGATCGGCAGCGCGGGGTCTGCGGAGAAGGTGAGCCACCTGAAGGAGCGGGTCGGTTACGACGAGGCCTTCGACTACCACACGGGCCCCGTCGCCGACCTGCTCGCCAAGGCGGCCCCCGACGGCATCGACGTGTTCGTCGACAGCGTCGGCGGCGAGCACCTCGGCGCCGCGATCGGAGCACTGCGGGAGCGCGGGCGGGTGGTGCGGATCGGCACGGTCGGGCAGTACAACGCTCCGGGCATGACGGCAGCCCTGTTCAACCACGCGGACCTCGTGGAGAAGAGCCTGCGGCTGGAGGGCTTCCTGGTGCGGGACCACGCCGACGTGCAGGAGGAGCTGTACGAGTTCGCCGTACCGCATCTGCTCAGCGGGGCCCTCGCGCTCGACGAGACGGTGGTGGACGGGTTCGGGCGGATCGTGGAGGCGTTCCGACTGATGCTGCGCGGCGGGAACACCGGGAAGATCCTGGTGCGCGCGGAGGCGGGCTGACGGCGGGGGCGGACGGGGCCCGCGGCGCCACGACGGACAGGAGCGGCCGTATCCGCCGCCCCGGTCCACGCGACGCGGCGGCACGTCCGGGAGGGAGCTCCGAATGACCACGGAACAGCCCCGCACCGAGGTGACGACCCAGCACCGCTTCGGGGGACCTGAGGTCCTGACGGTCGAGGACCGGCCGCGTCCCGTGCCCGCGGCCGGCGAGGTGCTGGTCCGGGTGCGCGCGGCGGGCGTCGGCCCGGAGGACCGGCTGGCCCGCTCGGGGGCGGCCCGGTGTACGGGGAGCCGCCGTTCACGCTGGGCAGGGACGTCTCCGGCGTGGTGGAAGGGGTCGGTGCGGAGGTCGTCGGGTTCCGCCCCGGCGACGAGGTGTCCGGTCCGGTCGACGGCGGCGGTCACGCCCTCCATGTCACGGCGCCGGCCGGCCACTTCGCGGTGAAGCCCGCCCCGCTGGACCACGTCCGCGCCGCCGCGCCGACGGCGACACGCGGCGGTCCAGCTCGCCAAGGCGCAGGGCGCGTACGTCATCGGCACCGCCCGCGCCGACGATCACGTCTTCCTGCGCGACCTCGGCGCCGACGAACTCGTCGACGACAGCACCTCCGACTTCACCACCGCCGTCCACGACATCGAGGTCGCCCTCGACCTGGCCGGCGGCGCCCACGGCCCGCGCACTCTGGGCACCCCGGTGACCGCCTCTCGGAAGCCGTCCGGGGCTCAGAGCACGCTCGTGACCGCCTCCCGGAAGCCCTCCGGGTCCTCCACCCACGGCAGGTGCCCGGCGTCCCGCAGCACCACCCGCCGTCCCCGCGGCAACGCCCGCTCCAGGGAGTCCACGGCCGAGCGGGGCCGGATGTCCTCGGCGCCGTCGACGATGAGCACGGGCAGATCGAGGGCCTCGCAGGCGGCGTACAGCTCGGGGGTGCCCCAGGCGCGCCTCGTCTCGTCGTTCAGGGCCTTGTTGCACTCGGTGTTGATCCCGAACCAGGGGTCGGCCATGCGTCCGGCGTGCTCCGACGCCCGCTCGCGGTCCTCGAACTCGATCGACCACTGCAGGACCGCCCGCTCGCGGTCCCCGTCCGGCAACTCCCGCCAACGGGCGAGCCGTTCGGGGACCTCCCCGAGGCGGGCGAGGAAGTTCGTCCCAGCGATGGCGAAGAGTCTGCCCGCTCCGGAACCGGCGAGGGGCCGGGCAAGTACCCGGCCCCTCTCATGTTCTGACCGCCCGTCAACCCATGTGCGGGTACGTGTAGTCGGTCGGCGGGACCAGGGTCTCCTTGATGGCGCGGGTCAGCGTCCAGCGCATCAGGTTCTGGGGGGCGCCCGCCTTGTCGTTCGTGCCGGAGGAGCGGCCGCCGCCGAAGGGCTGCTGGCCGACGACGGCGCCGGTCGACTTGTCGTTGATGTAGAAGTTGCCGGCCGCGTAGCGCAGCTTGTCCATCGTGTACGCGGCGGCGGCGCGGTCGCCCGAGATGACCGAGCCGGTCAGCGCGTAGTCGGACACCGACTCCATCTGGGTCAGCATCTCGTCGAACCCGTCGTCCTCGTAGACGTGGACGGCGAGGATCGGGCCGAAGTACTCGGTGGTGAAGACCTCGTTCTCCGGGTCCGCGCACTCGATGACGGTCGGCCGGACGAAGTAGCCGGTCGAGTCGTCGTACGAGCCGCCCGCGACGATCGTGCAGGCGGGGTCCGCCTTCGCGCGGTCGATGGCCGCCTTGTTCTTGGCGAACGCGCGCTCGTCGATGACCGCGCCGACGAAGTTGGACAGGTCGGTGACGTCACCCATGGTGATGTAGTCGACCTCGGCGGCGAACTCCTCGCGGAAACCGTTGTTCCAGATCGACGCCGGGATGTACGCCCGGGAGGTCGCCGAACACTTCTGGCCCTGGTACTCGAAGGCACCGCGGGTCAGGGCGGTCTTGAGGATCGCGGGGTCGGCGCTCGGGTGGGCGACGACGAAGTCCTTGCCGCCGGTCTCGCCGACCAGGCGCGGGTAGGAGCGGTACTTCTCGATGTTGGCGCCGACCGTCTTCCACAGGTACTGGAAGGTCTTGGTGGAGCCGGTGAAGTGGATGCCGGCGAGGTCGCGGTGTTCCAGGGCGACCTTGGAGACCTCGATGCCGTCGCCGGTGACGAGGTTGATGACGCCCTTGGGCAGACCGGCCTCCTCAAGGATCTGCATGAGGAGCACGGCGGCGTGCGTCTGGGTCGGGCTCGGCTTCCACACCACCACGTTGCCCATGAGCGCGGGCGCGGTCGGCAGGTTGCCCGCGATCGCCGTGAAGTTGAACGGCGTGATCGCGTAGACGAAGCCTTCCAGCGGGCGGTGGTCGAGGCGGTTCCAGACGCCCGGGGAGTTGGCCGGGGGCTGCTCGGCGAGCAGGTCACGGGCGTACTTGACGTTGAAGCGCCAGAAGTCGACCAGCTCGCAGGGGGTGTCGATCTCGGCCTGCTGGGCGGTCTTCGACTGGCCCAGCATGGTCGAGGCGGCCAGCGTCTCGCGCCAGGGCCCGGCCAGCAGCTCGGCGGCGCGCAGGATGATCGCGGCGCGGTCGTCGAAGGACATCGCACGCCAGGCGGGCGCGGCGGCGAGGGCCGCGTCGACGGCGTCCTGGGCGTCCTGCTGGGTGGCGTTGCCGTACGTCCCGAGGACGGCCTTGTGGTTGTGCGGCTGCACGACGTCGAACCGCTCGCCGCCGCCGAGCCGCTTCTCGCCGCCGATGGTGCACGGCAGGTCGACCGGGTTCTCGGCCAGCTCCTTCAGCTTGGCCTCCAGCCGGGCACGTTCGGGCGAGCCGGGGGCGTAGCCGTGCACCGGCTCGTTGACGGGGGTGGGGACCTGGGTCACAGCGTCCATGAGCTACCTCTTCCGAGTGAATCCCTGGCTTCAACCGGGGGGAGCCGAAGCCGTGTGCGTATGTTGGGCGGCGGTCAGGGCTTGACCGTCACGAGCCCGCTGCGGCGAGCTAGTGAGAAGCCCCCACGGGGGCGGAGTCACGAGTTCCGTAACTCCTTTCCGGAACCGGGTCGGCTCAGCCGACCGATGGGCGGTAGCTGCCGTCACCCAGGATGCACCCGGGTCCCGACAGCTACCGCTCACCCTTTGCTGATCATCGAGCGGGCGAAGAAGCGCAGGTTGGCCGGCTTCTCCGCGAGGCGCCGCATGAAGTAGCCGTACCAGTCGGTGCCGTAGGCGGTGTAGACGCGCATCCGATGGCCCTCGGCGGCGAGCCGCAGATGCTCGTCGCTCCGGATGCCGTACAGCATCTGGAACTCGTACTCGTCGAGCTTGCGGCCGGACTGCCGGGCGAGTTCCTGGGCGATGGAGATGAGGCGCGGGTCGTGGGAGCCGATCATCGGGTACCCCTCGCCCGCCATCAGGACCTTCAGGATCCGGACGTACGCCTTGTCGATCTCGTGTTTCTGCTGGTAGGCGGCCTCGGCGGGCTCCTTGTAGGCACCCTTGACCAGTCGCACGCGGCTGCCGCTGTCGGCGAGGCGGCGGGCGTCGGCCTCGGTGCGGAAGAGGTAGGCCTGGATGACGCAGCCGGTCTGCGGGAAGTCCTTCCGCAGCTCCTCGTGGATCGCGAACATCGAGTCGAGGGTGGTGTGGTCCTCCGCGTCCAGTGTGACCGTGGTCCCGATGGCGGCCGCGGCCTCGACGACGGGCCGGACGTTGGCGAGAGCCAGCTCGTGCCCGCCCGCGAGCGCCTGCCCGAACATCGACAGCTTGACGGACATCTCCGCGCGGGTGCCCAGCTCCAGCTGCTTCAGCCGGTCGACCAGCTCCAGGTACGCGTCCCGCGCGGCGGCGGCCTGCCCGGGCGTGGTGATGTCCTCGCCGACGACGTCCATCGTCAGCTCCAGCCCTCTGTCGGTCAGCTCCCGGACGATCGGCACGATCTCGTCGACGGTCTCACCCGGGATGAAGCGGTCCACGACCTGCCTGGTCACCGGGGCCGCCGAGATCAGCCGTCGTATCCGGTCGCTGCGCGACGCGGCGAGAATCACGGGACCCAGCACGGGGCACCTCCACACAGGAGCAGCGGATGGCCGGAACCCGGTCATTCGGGTACGGCACGGAGAACCACCGTGAAACCTAAGGATCCCTCCGATCGTCGGCCATCGACAGCTGTCACGCATCCGTGCCGAAGATCTCAGACAGATGTATGAAGGGAGCGCGAAATGCGGGAGAATGCCCGGGTGACGACGTCGGAGTACAAGGACCACAAGGGCGACTACCAGGAACTGGTCGACGAGATCTCGGAGCTCCTCGGCGCACCGGCGACGCTGGAGAACCGTGACTTCGAGCTGATCGCCTTCGGGGCGTACGACAGCGAGGGCGAGCTGGACGCCTCCGCCCTGGACCCGGTGCGCACCCGCTCGATCCTGACCCGGCGCTCCACGGCCGCGGTCCGCACCTGGTTCGAGGGCTTCGGCATCACCCGGGCGACCTCCCCGGTCCGCATTCCGCCCGCTCCGGAGGCGGGGGTGTACCGCGGACGGATCTGTCTCCCCGTACGCCATCGCGGTGTCGTCCTCGGCTACGTCTGGCTGCTGGACGACGACCCCGGGCCGACCGATCGGCAACTGACCGCCGCCATGGAGGTGACGACCCGGATCGGCGCCCTGCTCGCGGACGAGGCGCAGCACGGGGCGGACCTCTCGCGGGAACTCCGTGCGGTGCTCACCGCCGAGCGCGACTGGCAGCGCGACATGGCGGTCGCCGAACTCCGCACCGCCCTCGGCCCCCGCGCCGACACCCTCCACACGGTGATCTGCGTGACCCCCTGGCCCTCCGCCGACCCGGACGACGCCCCCTCCGTCCGTACGGTCCCGGGCGCGACGGCCCTGTGCACGCTGCCCTGGGGGACGACGGCCACGGCGCTGGCCCTGCTGGTACGGCTGCGCTCGGCGGACGTGATGACACCGGCGACGTCGGCGGCGGGACGGTTGCTGGAGCGGGCGCGGGGCACCGGCGCCGCCGCCGGCATCGCGGCGGCCCGCGCCGGACTGGTGGACCTGGGCGTCGCCTGGCGGGAGGCCGCGGCCGCCGCCCGCGCGGCCCTCGCGGAACCCCACCTCGGCCCGATCGCCGAGTGGTCGTCCATCGGCCCGTACCGCCTCCTGACGTCCCTCCCCCCGGAAACGGCCCACGACCCCGCCGTACGCGCCCTCCTCTCCCCCACCCACCACGAACTGGCCCGCACGGCCGAGGTCTACCTCGACTGCGCGGGCCAGGCGGGCCGCACGGCGGCGGAGCTGGGGATCCATCGCCAGACGCTGTATTACCGGTTGTCGCGGGTGGAGCAGTTGACGGGGTTGGATCTGGATGACGGGGAGGATCGGTTGTTGCTGCACATGGCGTTGAAGGGGGCGCGGCTGTAGCTCTGCGGACGTGGGCTCAACCGATCTCTGAAGTCTCCGACGTCGTCGTTCGGGTCGGCGTTCGGGCCGTTGTTCACGTCGTCGCCGTCCTCCTCCAGCACCCGGACGCCCAGCCCCGACAAGGGAACGGTACGGACAACGCCCGCCGCGTCATCGGGGATCTTCAAGACCGCCTCCCGCAGACCGGTCTCAGTAGGCCGGAAGACGACGTCGATCCGGCAGGACTGCTCTGGGCGGAGCTGTGTGCCGGAGCAACCGTCGTCGGTGATCACGAAATCCTGGAACGCTGTGCCCTCACGCTCCGCCGTCCCGACGCTCAGTGCGGCTGTTCCCGTGCTGGTCAGGGTGAGCGTGCTGGGGGCGCTGTCAATATCGATCACGGTGTCGAGGAACGCCAAGGTGAGTGGGCTGTTCTCCGCCGCAAGGACCGTCGGCTCGTCGGGCGACGACACCGTCGGCGTCTCCGGCGTCTCCGGCGTCTCCGGCGTCTCCGGGGTCTCCGGGGTCTCCGGGGTCTCTGGGGTGGCTGTGGGGCTCGACGGCTCTGAACTGGGGGGTGTGACCGGAGGGGTGACCATGACGACGGGTTCGCGGGACATCGCCTGCACTGCCGCCACCATCGCCACCCCACCCACGATGGTGAGCAAGGCAGCCAGGAACACCCGCGCCCGGGTCCGCGACCCGCGTCGGTCACGCGAGGCAACCGAGTCAGGCGGCGGCCCGTAGTTCTGTACGGACTGCACCAGCCCCAGGTGGGCGCGACTCAGCTCCGCCCCCACCCGATCCCCCAGCCGCGACCGCAGCTCCTCCGCCCGTTGCAGCAGGTCCCGCGCCTCCTCGAGACGGTCCTCGCAGTACGCCAGGGTGCCCTTCTGGTGGGCGAAAAGGGCTTCCGCTGTTGCGTCCCCCACCTGCCGCGCCGCGTCGATGCCCTGTCCGAGAACGTCCCGCCACTCCTTCCAGCGGCCCAGCACGAAGAGCACCGGCTCCACCAGCCGGATCAGCCGCACCACCACCTCGAACTGTGCCCGTTCGGACGCGAATCCGAGCAGACTCAGCGCCGCCTCCAGTGCCTCCAGGGCATGAGGTCCGGAGGGGTCGGCGAGCCAGTCGGCGAGGCCGCGCACCGCTCCGGCGTAGTCGATCTGGCCGAGGAGTTGTTGCTGATGGCTCTCCTTCCGGCACACCGGGATGCCGAACCGGTCGTCCGGGTGCTCGGCCAGTCCGTCCCGGTGCAGTTCGTCCAGGTACTGGAGGACGAACGCGATGTCTCCGACCCCCGACACCAGCGCAGCCGGAAGCAGCGCGCCGCCGAAGAGGGTCAGGACGGTCAGCGCCCGCCGTTTGACGCCGTCGAGCCTGCGCAGGGAGAGCCGGTCGAGCGCCTCCGGACCGGCCGCCGCGGCTTCCTCCGCGAGCCGCGACGCGGTGAACTCCCCGGACCGTACGAGCGCCGCGGCCTGCTTGATGTGCAGCGGCCGGCCGTCCAGAGCCGCCAACAGCCGCCGCACATCCGGAACTTCGCTCGCTCCGAGCCCTCGGCCCAGCGACCGCGCGTACAGGTCGAGCGCCGCGTCCGGCGGCAGCCCGTGCAGCATCCGGGAACCGCCGAGCCCGGTCAACACGGGCCGTGTCGAGCCGATGACCAGCCCGCAGCCCTGGAGCGACGCCGCAAGCTGGTTCGGGATGGGTGAGCCGGGCGGCACATCGTCCAGCACCATGAGGGCGCGGCAGCCGCGGATGATCGCCTCGCACTCCGCACGGGTCGGCTTCACCGGCTCCGGGGACGAGTAGAGCCGGTCGACGACCATCTGCAGCACGTCGTCCAACGGCGCGGATCCCACCCGTACATACACGGAAGGCGCCCGCACGGCACCCGAGGCCAGATAGCGAAGCAGTGTGGTCTTGCCGAACCCGCACGGGGCGTGGAACTCCACGGGCCGCCCCGCGAGGATGTCGCGCCGCGCGGCCGCGACCACCGCCTCCCGCCCCGGAAGGGGCGGGCAGGCGACGGTCCTGGACCAGAGCGGGCGCGTCTGTGCGCGTACCTGGGCCCGCAGGTGCAACTCGACCGGCTCCAGACGCACCCCGTGCGCCGCGGTCAGGACGATCCGCCAGGTCCCGGACAGTACGGTGTTCATCAGCTGAACATCCGCCAGTCGTAGACCAGTTCGTACTTGCCGCCGTGTCCCCTGAACGTGACGACACGTTCGGGACTGTCGGCGCGGCCCGCCCAACGGCTGGTCCGGGACTGGACGGTGGTCTCGACGGTGACCGGCTGGAAGATGTCGTCCTGCCAGATCGCCTTGAGGGTGTCGAAAATCCTCGTGACCACGGCGATGACGACTTTGCGGATCAACTCGTCGATCGGGACGGGCAGCACCGCGCCGACGGCCTCCCCCACAGCCTCGGCGACCGCGTCCCGCACCTTGACGTACAGCCTGTTCACGAAATCGGAGAAGCCGCCGTGGTCCAGCTCGGCCAGCACGAGCGTCACGAAGTAGGTCTTCGGGAACCTCACCGGACCCTCGGTGAGGCTGAACCGGACCAGGCGCCGCGGCGGTGTGTACGTCTGGACGCCGCCGGTCTTGAAGCTGCGCACCTTGAAGGTGGGGAACTTCTCCACGTCTCCGCTCTCGTCGACGGCGGTGCCGCCGAGCCCGATCTCGTCCTTGAAGAGCTCACTGGTGTCATCCAGGCACTTCACCCGGTGCAGCCGCAGTTCCAGCTGCCGCAGCGGGACGGCCGCCGCGGCAGCGCGCTCCGCTTCCGCGCTCTCCGCCATGGATGCCTTGGCGACGGACCCCGCCTTCCGCAGCTCGTCCGCCGGGAACCGGAGCCTCGCGGGGAAGGGCAACTTCTTGACCTGTGCCTCGACCGTGGTCGTGGAACGCAGATCGACCTTGGCCAGGTCGTCCAGCTTCTTCGCGCGGCCGGGCGCGTTCCTCAGATCGGTCACGACACGGTCCGCCGCCTTCTTCCGCGTCCCCTCGGGCAGCGCCTTGAAGCGGCTCGCCATCAGGTGCTCCATCGCGGTACTGCCGGCCGGCATCGGGTACTTGGCGGGCTCGTTGTGGTGGGCCGCGACCTTCTCCGCGGCCAGCTGGAACTCCCGTACCACCCGTTCGGCCACGGCGAGCACCTTGGCGTTGTCGATCCCGGTGGCGACGGAATCGGTGTTGTCGGTCATCTGCGTCTCGTCTCCTCGGTGGTGAGCTGTCTGCTCATCTCCAAGGGCGTGCATCGGGGCGGCACATCGTTCCTCCCGACGGCACACTTCGCGAAAGCCGGCGGCACACCTGTCCGGGATGCGGAAACGCCGATTCAGAACCGCCGATTCAGAACCGCCAGGCGATACGGGTCGCGGGGTCGGGCGCGTAACAGCAGTACGTGCCCGTCCGCACGCTGCGCTCCAGATGGCGGCCCAGGACGGGGTCCTCGCGGGTGATCCGCCGTATCGCCGACTTGAGTGCCTTGGTGACGTTGAGCCGGGCCCGCTCGGTCGCCGACGCGGCCCTGCGGTCGCGGCCGCCGAGGCCGACCGCTGCCGCCAACTGCTCGGTCAGTGCGTCGATTTCGCACCGTGCTCGTTCGGCCCGTCCGGCGTCGCTCCACCGCTCGGCCTCTTCCAGGTCATCGGCGAGTTCACCCAGCCGGTGCCGGTACTGCGCCTTGGCCTGTGCGTCGAGGACCGGCCCCGCGTCGCCGAGGACCGCCTCCGGGTCGGCGCCGGCGAGGTCGAGGGCGAGAAGCTCTCGGTCGGGCTCGCGAAGGAGCCGGCTCAGGTAACCGACGCCGAGCGTGTCCTTGAGGTGGAAGACATGACCGCCGTGGGTGACGGCCCAGTACTCGCCCTCTTTGCCAAGGGTGGCGGCCTCCGCCGGAGGCTCGGCCGACTCGGCCGCCTCGACGGCCTGTTCATCGTCGTAGGGCCGAGGGGCAGGCAGCCGGAGTTCTTCGGCGACCGCACGGGCCGCCGTATCCATCGACCACGCCCTGCCGCATTCCCACGCCGCGTCGAACGACCTGGCACCGAGCACGGCGCGGCCCTTGGCAGCGGCGGCCGACACGAATTCGGCGAGGAAGGGCAGCAACGCCACGCCTGCCGCTTCGCGAAGCGCCTCGGCCGCGCCCAGCAGAGCGGCTCCCCGTTCCCGGTTGCCACGGCCCACGGCGATCTGACCGGTGAGGCAGAACACCTCGGCCAGCCCCCACCGTGCCTTCAGCCCCCAGAACCGCCGGAGCGCCTCCGCGACCTTGGCGTCGGTGCCCTCTCCTCCCCCCATCGTCCAGGTGGCCATCGCGTGGGTGAGACAGGCCCATGCGAGACTCTCGGGTTCGCCCGTCTGCCGCAGGGCCGTGTACGCGGCTTCCGCCAGCATGCGGGCCGGCTCGTAGTCGTGGCGCGCGAGCTGCGCGGTCGTGAGGAATTGGTACGACCAGCCCACCAGCCACAGATCCGCCGACTCCCGCGCAACGACCAGAGACTGCTCCAGACGTTCGACCGCCCGGTCGAGCTCGTCGGCGCAGACCGCGGCGAAGCCCAGGTATTGAAGTGCGTAGGCCAGTCCCCGTAAGTCACCGACCCGGCGAGAGAGCTCCACCGCCTCGGCGCAGGCGCTGGTGGCGCGCGGGAGGTCGCCCTGGATGACCGCGAGGGTGGCCAGGCCGTTCAGCGCACGTACCCGGCCTTCGGGGGACGTCACGGCGTCCGCCGACAACGCCCGGTCCAGCCAGACGTGTCCTTCGGCGTAGTGGCCGCGCAGGTCCCAGAAGGGCGCGAGCGCACCGGCCAGGCGGACGGCGCCTTCGAAGTCCCGGGTGGTGAGGAGCCGGTCGAGGGCCGCCCGGAGGTTGGAGTGTTCGGCCTCCAGCCGGTCGAGGCAGTCCGGCTGGTCCGGCCCCCGGTACCGGTCCCACGCCTGTTCGGCCAGGTCCAGGAAATGCGCGGCATGGCGGGCGCGCAGCGGCTCGGCCCCCTCCCCGTCGCCCAGCCGCTCCAGGCCGTATGCGCGCAGGGTCTCCAGGAGCCGGTAGCGGGGCGCTCCATGCCCCGGGACGACGGTCACCAGGGACTTGTCGACCAGCCTGGGCAGCAGGTCCGCGATGTCCCCCGGGCCGTCCGGGCCACCGGCGACGGCCTCGGCGGACTCCTCGCCGAAGCTGCCCGCGAACACGGCGAGCCGGTCGAACAGCTCGCGCTCCGGGGTGGAGAGCATCCGGTAGCTCCACTCGACCACGCCCCGCAGGGTGCGGTGGTGCGGCAGGGCGTCCCGGCTCTCCACCGCCAGCAGTCCGAACCGGTTGTCGAGACGCCGGCTGATCTGTTCCACTCCCAGGGAGTTGACCCGGGCCGCGGCGAGTTCGATGGCCAGCGGAAGTCCGTCGAGTCGGCGGCAGATGTCGGCGACCGCCGCGGCGTTCGACGCGGTGAGACGGAATCCGGGGTCGGCGGCGGTGGCCCGGTCGAGGAACAGCCGTACGGCGTCGAAGCCTTGGGCGGTGCCGGCCTCCCCGACCCCGTCGGGCGGCGCGGACAGCCCCGCCACCGGCCAGAGGGTCTCGCCGGTGACCCCGAGGCGTTCCCTGCTGGTGATCAGTACACGCAGGCCTCGGCAACCGGCCAGCAGGTCCTGGACCAGTTGGGCCACCGGATCGAGGAGATGTTCACAGCTGTCCAGGAAGATCAGCATGTCGCAGTCGCGGAGCCGCTCGGTGAGAACGGCGCTCTGGGCCCGTCCGCCCTGCTCGGGAACATCGAGGACCCCGGCGACGGTGTGCGCGACGAGGACGGGATCGGCGAGCCCCGCCAACTCGACCAGCCATACGCCGTCCTGATGGTGTTCCGTCCGCCGGGCGGCCACTTCCAGGGCGAGTCGGCTCTTGCCCGCTCCCCCTGCTCCGGTCAGCGTCACGAGTCTGGCCTGTTCCAGGCTGGCGCCGATCTCCCCGAGTTCCTGGCGGCGGCCCACGAAGGTCGTCAAAGGTGCGGGCAGGTTGTCGGTTCTCCGGAAAGCCGCCATGTCGGACGCTCCAGCTGGGAGCGCGGTGCCGTGCCCCCCTGCGGAGCATAGGGGCGGCCTCCGACCGCAGCAATGGAGAGGGGCCGCACTGGGAGGGAGGGGGCAGTCGTTGAAAGTGAGAGAGAGGTCTGGTTGAAAGTGAGACAGATTATTGAAAACGATTGTCATCGTGCTACGGTCGGCGCACTCCCCTTGACCACCCCTTTACCCGGAGGGCTCCGTGCGCCTGCCCGCCCACCGCCTGCTCCCCGCCACCGCCCTCACGGCCGCCACCGCCCTGCTCACCGGCTGCTTCGCCGGTGCGGAGTCGGCCACGGGAGACGCCGGGGGTGGCAAGCGCATACGTGTCGCGATGATGCAGCCCCCGCGCTCCGGGCTGTCGCCGCTGTCCGACGACGCCTTCAAGCTGTCGCGCTGGTCGACGGCCGAGACGCTCGTGAAGCTGGACGAGGAGGGGGACGCCGAGCCCGCGCTGGCGACCAAGTGGACTCAGTCGGGGAAGAGTTGGACCTTCACCGTGAGAGATGGGGTCACCTTCCACGACGGTACGGAGCTCACCGCCGAGGATGTCGTCCGCTCGCTCACCGAGGCCGCCGGCGCCTCCCCCAAGCCCCGCATCCTCGACGGCGTCGAGCTGACGGCGAAGGCCGGGGGCAAGGACACGGTCGTCGTCACCACCGGCGACGAGGACCCCCTCGTCCCGCAGCGGCTCAGCTCCCCGCAGCTGTCGATCCTCGCGGCGAAGGCGTACGAGGGGAAGACGGTCAGCCCCGTCGGCGCCGGCACCGGCCCCTTCGAGCTGACCAAGGTCAACGGCACCTCCTCGGCCACCCTCGACCGCTACGACGCCTACTGGGGCGGCAAGGCCAAGTCCCCCGGCATCGACGTACGGTTCGTGCCGGACGGCACCGCTCGCGCCGCCGCCCTGCGCAGCGGCGAGGCCGACATCGTCGAGGCGGTGCCCGTGTCGCAGGCCGCGCTGCTGGACGAGGACCTGATCACCGAGGTCCCGATGCCGCGCACCAACACGCTGTACCTGAACACCGAGAAGGGCGTCTTCAAGGACGCCTCGCTGCGCGCCGCCGCCCGTGCGGCGATCGACGCCGAGTCGATCGTGAAGGGCGTGTACGAGGGGCGCGCCGACGTCGCCGAGGGGCTGCTGGGACCCGCGCTGCCGTGGGCGGCCGGCCTGCGCACGCCGGTGTCCCACGCCAAGGCGGGCAACCCGTCCGGGAAGTCCCTCACCATCGGCACCTTCACCGACCGCGCCGAGCTCCCCGAGGTCGCGGCCATCCTCCAGCAGCAGCTCCAGAAGGCCGGCTTCAAGGTGAAGCTGGACGTCCGCGAGTACGCCAACATCGAATCCGACGCGCTGGCGGGCGAGTTCGACGCGTTCATCCTCTCGCGCGCCACCATCCTGGACTCCGGCGACCCGGCCGCCTACCTCTACAGCGACTTCGCCTCCGACGGCTCCTTCAACCTCTCCCAGCTCGCGGACCCGACCGTGGACAAGGCCCTGACGAAGGCGGGCGGCACCCAGGCCGGCGAGGCTCGCCGCAAGGCCGTCATCGAAGCCGAGGGCGCCGTGCTCGCCACCGACGCGGCCCTGCCGATGCTGCACGAGCGGGTGATCCAGGGCGACGCCGCCGGGGTCACGGGCGCCGCCCACGACCCCCGTGAGCGGGAGCTGATCACGGCGGACACGTACGTCAAGTGAAGCTCCGCACACGAGCGGCCGGGGCGACCCGGGCCCTCTGCCTCCTCGCCGTCCTGACCACCGTCGGCCTGCTGCCCTGGCTCTCCGGCCGGGACCCCGCCCTGGCGGTCCTGCGCGCCCGCTCCGCCGAGCAGGAGCCGACCGAGGAGGCCCTGGACTCCGTACGACAGGATCTCGGGCTCGACGCGGGCCCCCTGTCGCTGCTGCGGAACTGGGCCTCGGACCTGCTGCACGGGGACCTCGGCACGTCCTGGGTGTCCGGTACCGACGTCCTGCCGTCCGTCACCGCCGGGCTTCAGGTGTCGCTCGGGCTGATGGGCGCGGCCTTCGCGGTCGCGGTGCTGCTGGCGTGTGCGCTGGTCGCGCCCGTGCTGGTGCGCGGGCGCGGGTCGGCGGGGGCGTGGGCCGCGATGGCGGCGGCGTTGCCGGAGTTCCTACTGGCCACCCTCGCGTTGCTGGTGTGCGGGGTGTGGCTGGGGTGGCTGCCGACGTCCGGCTGGCAGGGACCCGAGTACATGGTGCTGCCCGCGCTCGCCCTCGGCGTCCCGGCGGGCGGCCTGCTCGGCCGGCTGGTCGCGGACGCGCTGCCGGCCGTGCTGGACGAGCGGTGGGTGGAGCTGTGGCGGGGCGCCGGAGTCGGCCGGCGCACCATCTCGGCGGCCGCACTCAAGCGCGTACTCCCGCCGCTGGTACCGCAGTTCGGGATGGTGGCCGTAGGACTGACGGGTGGGGCGGTCGCCGTCGAGACCGTGTTCGCGGTGCCCGGCATCGGCCGTACGGCGCTCGGCGCGGCCAAGTCGCAGGATCTTCCGCTGCTCCAGGGCTCGGTCCTCTCGCTGCTGCTGCTCGGCCTGGTCGCGGGCGCGGCGGCGGCTCTCGTACGGCGTCGGCTGCTGGGCCCGGCTCTGCGTGACGCCGGGCTGTCGCTGCCGCCGGTGCGGCCGGTCCGTACCCACCCGGTGATCCCGTTGACACTGCTCACAGTGCTGACCGTGACCATCGGCTGGGGCCTGCTGCGCGACCCGTACACCGTGGACACGGCCGCCCGCCTGGCCGCGCCCTCCTGGTCGCACCCGCTCGGCACCGACGGCCTCGGCCGCGACGTTCTCGCCCGGCTCGGGCACGGCGCGGCCCCGACCGTCGGCACCGCGGCGGCCGTATGCCTGCTCAGCCTGCTGGTCGCGCTGGCCCTCGGCTTCCTGCCGGGCGTCGCGGCCGGCGCGGCGGACATCGCGAACGCGCTGCCCCCGGTGATCGTCGGCATCCTGGTCGCCGCGGCGGCCGGGCCCGGCACCGGCGGGGCGGCCCTCGCGGTCGCGCTGATCTCCTGGCCGCCCCTGGCCGCGCACGCGGCGGCGCTGGTGCAGGAAGTCCGGGCGTCCTCCTTCCTCACCGCCCAACGGGCCATCGGCGCCTCCCCGTCGTGGATCCTCACCCGGCACGTCCTGCCGTCGGTGGCCGCGCCCGTCGCCCGGCACGCCCTCCTCCGGCTGCCCGGCATCGCCCTCGCCCTGGCCTCCCTCGGCTTCCTGGGCCTCGGCGCACAGCCGCCGGCCCCCGAGTGGGGCCTGCTCCTCGACGAGTCCCGCGCCTACGTGGAACGCGCCCCGTGGGCGGCCCTCGCCCCGGCGGTGGCACTGGCCCTGCTGGCGGGGCTGGCGGTGTCGGGCGCGGCGTACGCGCAGGGCCGTCGGAACATCGGGCGGGGCACGAAGAAGCGCGTCACAAAGCGCGTCACGAAGCGCGTCACGAAGGAGAAGGAGGCCCTCGTTGAGGTCTGAGGCACTGCTCTCGGTACGCGATCTCCGCATCGCCTTCGACGGCGTCGAGGCCGTCCGCGGCCTGTCCTTCGACGTCCGCCCGCGCGAAGTCCTCGCCGTGGTCGGCGAATCGGGCGCGGGGAAGTCCCTCACGGCCCGCGCCCTCCTCGGCATGCTCCCCCCGGGCGCGACGGCCGGCGGGACCGTCCGGCTCCTGGGCGAGACCGACCTCGCCGCCCAGCGCGGCCGCCGTATCGCCCTCGTCCCGCAGGACGCCCTCTCCGCCCTCTCCCCCGTGCACCGGGTGGGCGACCAACTCGCCGCCGCCGTACGGTCGGTGGCCCGCGTCTCCCGGAGGGAAGCCCGGGCCCGGGCGGTGGCCGCGCTCGACCGCGTCGGCATCCCGGACGCCACTCGCAAGGCCCGCGCCTATCCGCACGAGTTCTCCGGCGGCATGCGGCAGCGCGCGGTGATCGCGATGGCGACCATCAACGAACCGGACGTCCTCGTCGCCGACGAACCGACCACCGCGCTGGACGAGGAGCGCCGCGACCAGGTGCTCCGGGTGCTCGGCGAGCAGCGCGAGGCGGTCGGGGCGGCGCTCGTCCTGGTCACCCACGACCTGGACGTCGTGCGACGGCACGCGGACCGCGCGCTGGTGATGTACGCCGGGCGCCTGACCGAACTCGGCCCGGCGGACGAGGTGTTGACCCGGCCCCTGGCTCCCTACACGGCGGGCCTCCTGGCCTCGCTCCCCGAGCATGCGCGCGGCCGCCGTCTGCCCACGCTCCCCGGCACCCCGCCCGCCCCAGGCGCCCTGCCCGCGGGCTGCGCCTTCGCGCCGCGCTGCCCGCTCGCCGCGGAAGCCTGCCACCACGAGGAGCCGGAGCCGGTCCCGGTGGACGAGCGGCTGGTCGCCTGCCACCGATGGGCACAAGTCCCGGACCTCGCCGTCGAGTTGTTCATGGAGAAACCGCATGCCTCGTCTTCTTGAGGTCCGCGACCTCGTCGTCCGCTACGGACCGGTCACGGCGGTGGACCGGGTCTCCTTCTCCCTGGAGGCCGGCGAGACCCTCGCCCTCAACGGCCCCTCCGGCTGCGGCAAGTCCTCCACGGCGCTGGCGGTACTGCAACTGCGACGCCCGGACGGCGGCGAAGTCGGCTTCGAAGGCCGGGAGTTGACCACCCTGACCGAACGCGAGCTGCGCCCCCTCCGCCCACGCATGCAGCCCGTCTTCCAGGATCCGTACGGCTCCCTCAGCCCCCGCCACCGCATCCGTGACGCCGTCGCGGAACCGCTGAAGGTCCAGGGCCGCTGGAACGCGGAGACCGGCCCCGCCCGCGTGGCCGAACTCCTCGACCGGGTCGGCCTCGACCCGTCGTACGGCGACCGCCACCCGCACGAACTCTCCGGCGGCCAGTGCCAGCGCGCCGGCATCGCCCGCGCGCTCGCCTCCGAGCCGCGCCTGCTGGTCCTCGACGAACCGGTGTCGGCCCTCGACCCGTCCGTGCGGGCCGGCGTGCTGAACCTGCTCGCCGACCTCCAGGACGAGCTGGGGCTCGGCTACCTGTTCATCTGCCACGACCGGGCGGTCGTACGGCACTTCGCGGACCGGGTCATCGAGATGCGGGACGGGCGGATCAGCTCTTCACAGCTCCGGCGATCACCTGGCGCAGCCCCTCGGTGAGTTGCTCCGCGCCGGGTGCGGTCTCGGGGTCGAAGCTCCACTGCGCGATGAGGCCGGTCATCAGGGTCACGTAGAACAGACCGAGCGTGTCCGCCGTCTCGTCGGAGACGTCCTCCTCGCGCCCGCCCATGAGCAGCGGGATGAGCCCGCGCCCGGCCTCGCGCTGGGCGCGCGCCAGGTGATCGCGCACCTCGGGCATCTGGTCGCCCATGACCACGACCTCCATGCTGAGGTGCCAGATGGAACCCGGCTTCCGCATGGTGCCGACGATGTTCGACCACACCTCCTGGAACCGTTCGAGAGAGCCGGGCTCGGCGCTCAGGCCGGCCCCGCCCCCCTCGAAGGCATCGCCCATGTCCTCGACGATCGCCACGTAGGCCTGCGCGAGCAGCGCGTCCTTCGATCCGTAGTGGTAGCCGATGGACGCCAGGTTCGTCCCCGACTCCTTGACGATGTCGCGTGCCGTCGTGCGGGCGAATCCCTTCTGCAGGAGGCAGCGCTTGGCGCCTTCGAGCAGATCCTCACGGTGTCCCATGCGAGCCACCTTACCGCCGTCGCATACAACCGTCCTAGACGTTCGTCTTATACAATCGTTCTAGACAAGCGTTTAGGACGCGCGTACATTCCTCCGCATGACGACGAACCCGACGAGCACCTCTGTGCGCCCCCGAGCCGGGCGCCGCGAATGGACCGCTTTCAGCGTGCTGATGCTTCCGCTGCTACTGGTCTCCATGGATGTCTCGGTCCTCTACTTCGCGATCCCGGCGATCAGCGCGGACCTGGAGCCGAGCGGCACCCAGCAGCTGTGGATCTTCGACATCTACGCCTTCGTGCTGGCCGGCCTGCTGATGACGATGGGCTCACTCGGCGACCGCATCGGCCACCGCAGGCTCCTCCTGATCGGCGCCGCCGCCTTCGGCGCGGCCTCGCTGGTGGCGGCGTACGCCAACAGCGCCGAGACCCTGATCGCCGCCCGCGCGGTCCTCGGCATCGGCGGCGCGACCCTGATGCCGTCGACGATCGCGCTGACCCGCACGATGTTCACCGACCCCGGACAGCGCGCGAAGGCGATCGGCATGTGGTCCGGCGTGATGACGGCGGGCATCGCACTCGGCTCGGTCATGAGCGGTGTGCTGGTCGAGTACTTCTGGTGGGGCTCGGTCTTCCTGGTCAACCTGCCCGCGATGACACTGCTGCTGCTCCTCGGGCGAGTGCTGCTCCCCGAGTCGAAGAACCCCGAACCCGGCCGCTTCGACTGGCCGAGCGTCCCGCTGTCGATGGCCGCCGTGCTCCCCGTGGTCTACGGCCTCAAGGAGATCCCCTCCGAGGGCTGGAACGTCCGCTACGTCGTCTCGATCACCGTCGGTCTGCTCTTCGCGGCCCTCTTCGTCCACCGCCAGCGCACCGCCGCCTCGCCGATGATCTCCCCCGCCCTGTTCCGCGGCCGCGGCTTCGCACCCGCCGTCGCCCTGAACCTGGTCTCGGCGTTCGGGATCATGGGGTCGGCCTACTTCACCACGCAGTACCTGCAGTCGGTGCTCGACAAGAGCGCGCTGGAGGCGGCCCTGTGGGCGCTGCTGCCGTCGGTACCCATCGCGGCCGCGGCCCCGGTCGCCGCCGCCCTGGTCCAGCGGGGTGTCGACCGCGCGCACGTCGTCACCGCGGGCTTCGCGATCTCCGCGAGCGGGTTCGCACTGCTGTCCCTCGCCGGCACGGACTCGATGTGGCTGGTGCTGGCCGCGTGCGCTGTCCTCGCCGTCGGCGGCGTCGTCGTGATGTCCCAGCTCATGGACCTCGCGATGGGCACCGCCCCGGTGGAGCGGGCGGGCTCGGCCTCCTCGCTGATAGAGACGGGCGCGGAGTTCGGCGGCGCGCTGGGCATGGCGGTGCTCGGAGCGATCGGTGCGGCGGTCTACCGGCACGAGATTCCGGGCTCGGCGCCCGACGTGGCCCACGAGACGCTGGGCGGGGCGCTGGCCGTGGCCGACCAGGTGCCCGGGCTGGCCACGGCCGCTCGGGAGGCGTTCACCAGTGGGATGCAGGGGGCGGCGATCGCGGGAGCGGTGGTCCTGGCGGGGGCGGCCGTGCTGGCGGCGGTGACGCTGCGGCGGGTCCAGGTGCGGGAGGAGACTCCGGAGCCGGAAAAGGTCCTGGCATGACAGAAGCCGGGTGAACCGAGATGTCTCGGCTCACCCGGCTTCCTGCCGTCACACGTCGTCGAACGTGTCAAACGCCGTCAAACGCCGTCGAACGTCAGACCAGGTTCACCGCGCGTGCGGACGTCGCGCCGATCTCCGCCTCGACCTCGGCCAGCACCCCGGCGGGCACGGTGTCGTCCACGGTCAGCACGGCCAGCGCCTCGCCGCCCGCCACCGCCCGCGACACCTGCATACCGGCGATGTTGATGCCGGCCTCGCCGAAGACCCGGCCGACCGTGCCGACGACGCCCGGACGGTCCTCGTACCGCAGGACGACCATGTGGTCGGCGAGCGCGAGGTCGACGTCGTACTCGCCGACCGCGACGAGCTTCTGCAGGTGCTTCGGGCCGGCCAGCGTGCCGGAGACCGCGACCTCCTCGCCGCTGCCGAGCGTGCCGCGCACGGTCACCACGTTGCGGTGGTCGGCGGACTCCGAGCTGGTCGTCAGGCGCACCTCGACACCGCGCTCCTGCGCGAACAGCGGGGCGTTGACGTACGACACGGTCTCGTCGACGACGTCCTCGAAGACACCCTTGAGGGCACTGAGCTCCAGCACCTTCACATCGTGCTGGGTGATCTCGCCGTACACCTCGACGTCCAGGCGGACCGCGACCTCACCGGCGAGCGCCGTGAAGATACGGCCGAGGCGCTCGGCGAGCGGCAGACCCGGCTTGACGTCCTCGGCGATGACTCCGCCCTGGACGTTCACCGCGTCCGGGACCAGCTCGCCGGCCAGGGCCAGGCGCACCGACCTGGCGACGGCGATACCGGCCTTCTCCTGCGCCTCGTCGGTCGACGCGCCGAGGTGCGGGGTGCAGACGACCTGGTCGAGCTCGAACAGCGGGGAGTCGGTGCACGGCTCCTTCGCGTACACGTCCAGGCCGGCGCCGGCGACGCGACCCTCCTTGAGCGCCGAGTACAGCGCCTCCTCGTCGACGATCCCGCCGCGCGCGGCGTTGACGATGCGCACGCTCGGCTTGACCTTGTGCAGCGCCTCGTTGCCGATGAGACCGAGGGTCTCGGGGGTCTTCGGCAGGTGCACGGTGATGAAGTCGGCGACCTCGAGCAGCTCATCCAGCGACAGCACCTTGACGCCCATCTGCGCGGCCCGCGCGGGCTGCACATAGGGGTCGTAGGCGACGACCTTCATGCCGAAGGCCGACATCCGCTGGGCGACGAGCGCGCCGATGCGGCCCAGACCCACGACACCGAGGGTCTTCTCCGCGAGCTCGACACCCGTGTACTTGCTGCGCTTCCACTCGCCGTTCTTCAGCGCGGTGTTGGCCTGCGGGATGTGGCGCGCGGTGGCGAGCAGCAGGCCACAGGCCAGCTCGGCGGCGGTCACGATGTTGGAGGTGGGGGCGTTGACGACCATGACGCCGGCCTTGGTGGCGGCGGAGACGTCGACGTTGTCCAGGCCGACGCCGGCTCGTGCGACGACCTTCAGCTTGTTGGCGGCGGCGACGGCCTCGGCGTCGACCTTGGTGGCCGACCGGATCAGGATCGCGTCCACGTCGGCGATGGCGGGCAGCAGTTCGGCCCGGTCCGCGCCGTTGACGTGCCGGATCTCGAAGTCCGGGCCCAGGGCGTCGACGGTCGCGGGCGACAGCTCTTCAGCGATGAGTACGACAGGTTTCGAGCTCACGTGAGTCCTCACAGGTCCATTGCGGACGGCCGTCCCGACGGCCGCAGGCGGTGGAGGGTAGCCGCGTGGAAGACGCACGACACTGTGTGCCCGACGCGTTTGTAATGCAGCAGTCTAGTGCCGCGACGGAGGTCGTCTTACGCCTCCACAGAAGGATCACTCGTCCGTGGCTGGACGCCGTGGACAAGCGGCAAGCGGTGGTTCGGCGACGGGGCCGCGGCGTATCGCCGCGGCCCCGTCCCTACGGCCTACGCCTCGTCGTCGTTCACCCACGACATGAGCTTGCGCAGCTCCTTGCCGGTGGTCTCCAGCAGGGAGTCGGCGTCCTGCTGCTTGTACTCGTTGTACTTCTTCAGACCGCCGTGGTACTCGGCCATCCACTCGCGGGCGAAGGTGCCGTCCTGGATCTCGGCGAGGACCTTCTTCATCTCGGCCTTGGTGGCGTCCGTGATGATCCGCGGGCCGGTGACGTAGTCGCCCCACTCGGCGGTCTCGGAGACCGACCAGCGCATCTTGTCCAGGCCGCCCTCGTACATGAGGTCGACGATCAGCTTCAGCTCGTGCAGGCACTCGAAGTACGCGATCTCCGGCTGGTAGCCCGCCTCGGTCAGCGTCTCGAAACCGGCCTTGACCAGCGCGGCCGTACCACCGCACAGGACGACCTGCTCACCGAACAGGTCGGTCTCGGTCTCCTCGGTGAAGGTCGTCTTGATGACGCCGGCGCGGGTGCCGCCGATGCCCTTCGCGTACGAGAGAGCCAGCTCGAAGGCGCTGCCGGTCGCGTCCTGCTCGACGGCCGCGATACACGGAACGCCGCGGCCCTCCTCGTACTGGCGGCGCACCAGGTGGCCCGGGCCCTTGGGGGCGACCATGCAGACGTCGATGCCGGCCGGGGGCTTGATGAAGTCGAAGCGGATGTTCAGGCCGTGGCCGAAGAAGAGGGCGTCGCCGTCCTTGAGGTTGTCCTTGATGGACTCCTCGTAGACCTGGGCCTGGATCGGGTCCGGGACCAGGATCATGATGACGTCGGCCTCGGCGGCCGCCTCGGCCGGGGTGACCACGCGCAGCCCCTGCTCCTCGGCCTTCGCCTTGGACTTGGAGCCCTCGTGCAGACCGACACGCACGTCGACACCCGAGTCACGGAGCGACAGCGCGTGGGCGTGGCCCTGGCTGCCGTAACCGATGACCGCGACCTTGCGGCCCTGGATGATGGACAGGTCGGCGTCGGCGTCGTAGAACAGCTCGGCCACTTTGGGTTCTCTCCTTGTGTGCAGGTGTTGCGTCCCACCGTATGACGGCGGGCGGAAGTCGAGTTTCGGGGTCTCGGTATACGGGCGGTCGGTGCTCGCCGACCGCCCGTTCTCGTTGTTAGGCGGACCGGTCCAGGGCGCGCAGCGACCGGTCGGTGATCGACCGCGAACCGCGGCCGATCGCGATCGTGCCGGACTGGACGAGCTCCTTGATGCCGAACGGCTCCAGCATCTTGAGCATCGCCGACAGCTTGTCGCCGCTGCCGGTGGCCTCGATGGTGACGGCCTCCGGGGAGACGTCGACCGTCTTGGCGCGGAACAGCTGGACGATCTCGACAATCTGGGAGCGCGTCTCGTTGTCGGCGCGCACCTTCACCAGAACGAGTTCCCGCTGAACGGCGGATCCGGCCTCCAGCTCGACGATCTTCAGCACGTTGACGAGCTTGTTGAGCTGCTTGGTGACCTGTTCGAGCGGGAGTTCCTCGATCACGTTCACCACGATGGTGATACGGGAGATCTCGGGGTGCTCGGTGACGCCGACGGCGAGCGAGTCGATGTTGAAGCCGCGGCGGGAGAACAGGGCGGCGATCCGGGCGAGGATGCCGGGCGTGTTCTCCACCAGGACGGAGAGCGTGTGCTTGGACATGTCTCTTGGGTCTCTCTCGCTCAGTCGTCTTCGTTGTCGCCGAAGTCGGGGCGGACGTCCCGGGCGGCCATGATCTCGTCGTTGGAGGTGCCGGCGGCGACCATCGGCCACACCATGGCGTCCGCGTGGACGATGAAGTCGACGACGACGGGGCGGTCGTTGATGGAGTTGGCCTCTTCGATGACCTTGTCGAGGTCGTCCGGGGACTCGCAGCGGATCGCGTAGCAGCCCATGGCCTCCGACAGCTTCACGAAGTCGGGGATGCGGGTGCCGGCGCTCGGCTCCTTGCCGTTGGACTCGGGGCCGCTGTGCAGCACGGTGTTGGAGTACCGCTGGTTGTAGAAGAGGGTCTGCCACTGGCGGACCATCCCGAGGACGCCGTTGTTGATGATGGCGACCTTGATCGGGATGTTGTTCAGGGCGCAGGTGGTGAGCTCCTGGTTGGTCATCTGGAAGCAGCCGTCGCCGTCGATCGCCCAGACGGTCTGCGCGGGCGCGCCCGCCTTGGCACCCATGGCGGCCGGCACCGCGTAGCCCATCGTTCCGGCGCCGCCGGAGTTCAGCCAGGTCGCGGGCTTCTCGTACTGGATGTAGTGCGCGGCCCACATCTGGTGCTGGCCCACGCCCGCCGCGAAGATCGTGCCCTCGGGGGCGAGCTGGCCGATGCGCTCGATGACCTGCTGGGGGGAGAGCGAGCCGTCGTCGGGCTGGTCGTAGCCCAGCGGGTAGGTCTCGCGCCAGCGGTTGAGGTCCTTCCACCAGGCGCTGTAGTCGCCCCGGTGGCCTTCGCTGTGCTCCTTCTGGACGGCCTGGACCAGGTCCGCGATGACCTCGCGGGCGTCACCGACGATCGGCACGTCGGCGGCGCGGTTCTTGCCGATCTCCGCCGGGTCGATGTCGGCGTGGACGATCTTGGCGTGCGGGGCGAAGCTGTCCAGCTTGCCGGTGACACGGTCGTCGAAGCGGGCTCCGAGGGCGACGATCAGGTCGGCCTTCTGCAGCGCGGTGACGGCGGTGACCGCACCGTGCATGCCCGGCATTCCCACGTTCAGCGGGTGGCTGTCGGGGAATGCGCCGAGCGCCATCAGGGTGGTGGTGACGGGCGCTCCGGTGAGTTCGGCGAGGACCTTCAGCTCGGCGGTGGCATGGGCCTTCAGGACGCCGCCGCCGACGTAGAGGACGGGCCGCTTGGCCTGAGTGATCAGCTTGGCGGCCTCGCGGATCTGCTTGGCGTGCGGCTTGGTCACCGGGCGGTAGCCGGGCAGGTCCAGGACCGGCGGCCAGGAGAAGGTCGTCCGCGCCTGGAGGGCGTCCTTGGCGATGTCGACCAGGACCGGGCCGGGGCGGCCGGTGGCGGCGATATGGAACGCCTGCGCGATCACCCGCGGGATGTCCTCGGCCTTGGTGACCAGGAAGTTGTGCTTGGTGATCGGCATGGTGATGCCGACGATGTCCGCCTCCTGGAAGGCGTCCGTGCCGATCGCCTTGGAGGCCACCTGGCCGGTGATCGCCACGAGCGGCACCGAGTCCATGTGGGCGTCCGCGATCGGCGTCACCAGGTTGGTGGCACCGGGGCCGGAGGTCGCCATGCAGACGCCGACCTTGCCGGTGGCCTGCGCGTAACCGGTGGCCGCGTGGCCGGCGCCCTGCTCGTGCCGGACCAGGACGTGGCGCACCCGTGAGGAGTCCATCAGCGGGTCGTACGCCGGGAGGATCGCACCACCGGGAATACCGAATACCGTCTCGGCGCCGACCTCCTCGAGAGAGCGGATGAGGGACTGCGCGCCCGTGACGTTCTCGGGGGCGGGCTGGTGTCCTCCGGATCGGGGCCGCGGCTGCGGATGATGGGCCCCGGTGGCCTGCTCGGTCATCGTCATTCTCTTCTCGATGCTGAGGGTTTTTGCGAGGTTTGTGCGGTGTGCGGCTCTTGTACAGCAGGTGTCTGTGCAACAAAAAACCCCTCGTGCCGTGAGGCAAGCGAGGGGAGCGCGCCGGGTGCGGTCGCTGGGAGTTCCGGGTCCGTCCGGACGTCACCAGCGTCAGCCGACGCGCTTTCCAAGTACGAGAATTCGGGTGCGCATGGGTCTGACCCTCCCCCCGGCGCACACTCACTGTCAAGTGGGTGGGACGGGAGTCTCATTATGTGAGCGGAGGGTGGTTCCGCCACCGAAAACCGCCGGCACACCACCGGTGTACACCCCCGCACCGCCACCCGCGAACGCGGGCTCCGCCGGTCCGTGCGGCACCGGATAGTGGCCGGATCCGAGCGCTCTGCGCAGCCTGTACTCGTCCAGCGGGCCGGAGAACGCCATGCCCTGCCCGTGCGTGCACCCCATCGCGCGCAGCGCCACCACCTGTTCCGGCAGGTCCACACCCTCGGCCACGGACTTGAGCCCGAGATCGCCGGCGATGCGCAGCAGCCCACCGGTGATCTTGTGCAGCCGGGCCGACTCGACGACGCCCTCGACCAGACCGCGGTCGAGCTTCAGTACGTCGACGGGGAGCCTGCGCAGGGCCGTGATGGCCGCGTACCCGCTTCCGAAGCCGTCCAGGGCGATCCGGACGCCGAGCCTGCGCAGGGCGCTCAGACGGCGCTCCAGCTCGTCCAGCGGAACCCGGGGGTCGGTGTCGGACAGCTCGATGACCAGCGCCCCGGACGGCAGCCCGTGCCGGGTCAGCAGGGCCTCGATCGAGGCGAGCGGCATCGAGCGGTCCAGCAGCCGGCGCGCGCCCATCCGCACCGCGACCGGCACGGCCAGCCCGTTCGTGGCGCGCTCGGCGGCCTGTTCCACGGCCTCCTCCAGGACCCAGCGCCCCAGCTCGGCCGTCTTGTCGCTGTCCTCGGCCACCCGCAGGAACTCGGCGGGCGTGAACAGCACGCCCTGCGAGGAGCGCCAGCGCGCCTGGGCGGCGACCGAGGTGATCCGGCCGTCCTCCAGACACACCACGGGCTGGTGCAGCAGCGTGAACTCGCCGTCGTTCAGCGCGGCACGCAGACGGGTGGCCAGCTCGGCCTTGCGTACGACGTCCTGCTGCATCTGTGGGGCGTACAGCTCGACGCGGCCCTTGCCGCCCGCCTTGGCGCGGTACATGGCCAGGTCGGCGTTGCGCAGGATCTCGCCCGCACCGAGGCCGGGCTCGGCGAAGGCGACGCCGATGGAGGCGTTGACGCGGACGTCATTGCCGTCGATGAGGTAGGGCTGGGAGAGCGTGATCCTGAGGCGGTCGGCGAGCTCCATGATGTGGCGCTCCCGGGCCGAGCGGTCACGGGCGCCGTCGCCGACGATCAGGGCCGCGAACTCGTCGCCGCCCAGCCGGGAGGCGGTGTCGCCCTGCCGGACCGCGTCCTGGAGTCTGCGGGCGGCCTGGACGAGCAGTTCGTCTCCGGCCTGGTGCCCGATCGTGTCGTTGACGGCCTTGAAGCCGTCCAGGTCGATGAAGAGCACCGCCGTGCCCCGCAGGGCGGCGCCGCGGTCGGTGGAGCGGCGGCCGGACAGGGCCTGCTGGACCCGCTGGGTGAACAGGGCGCGGTTGGGCAGGTCGGTCAGCGGGTCGTGCTCGGCGTTGTGCTGGAGCTGCGCCTGCAGGCGCACCCTTTCGGTCACGTCCCGGCTGTTGAAGATGAGGCCGCCGTGGTGCCGGTTGACGGTGGACTCGACGTTGAGCCAGCCGCCGTCGCCGGAGCGGAACCGGCACTCGATGCGCGTGGTGGGTTCTTCCAGTGGGCTGGCGGCGAGGAAGCGGCGCACCTCGTGCACCACGCAGCCCAGGTCCTCCGGGTGGATGAGGCCGGCCAGTTCCGTTCCCACCAGCTCCTCCGCGGGACGTCCGTAGACTCCGGCGGCGGCCGGGGAGACGTACCGGAGGATGCCGTTCGGTGCGGCGATCATGATGACGTCGCTGGAGCCCTGCACCAGGGAGCGGAAGTGGTTCTCCTTCTGCGCCAGCTCCTGGGTGAGGGTGATGTTGTCGAGCAGCATGATGCCCTGGCGCACCACAAGGGCGAGCACCACCGTGCCGCCGGTGAGGAGCACGACGCGGTCGACGCTGCGGCCGCTCAGGACGTTGTAGAGGATCCCGAGCGTGCAGACGGCGGCGGCGAGATAGGGCGTGAGGGCGGCCAGCGAACCGGCGATCGGCCGGGCGGCCGGGTACCGGCTGTGATCACCTCCCTGTGCGGGGCCCGGGGGCTGGTGGTGGTGCGGGACGGTGCGCTGTCCCGGCACGTGCTCGTGCACCACGCGCGTGCGCCCGTCCGTCCGGCGTCGAGCCGGGTGCCGCTGCGCAGCCTCCGCTTCGCCTCGTCGCGGGGCGGCCCAGGGGGCGTACGCGAGCAGCAGCGAGCCGGCGAACCAGCCCGCGTCGAGCAACTGCCCGGAGCGGTAGGTGTGGTGGAGCAGCGGTGAGGTGAACAGGGCGTCGCACATCACGGTCAGGGCGAGCGCGCCGATGGCGGTGTTGACCGCCGTACGGTTCCCCGCCGAGCGCCGGAAGTGCAGGGCGAGCACCATGCTGACCAGGGCGATGTCGAGCAGTGGGTAGGCGAGCGACAGCGCGGCGTGCGCCACGCTCGACCCCTCGGACTTGGCCGCCTGCGCGAGGGCGAGGCTCCAGGACAGCGTGAGCAGCGAGCCGCCGATCAGCCAGGCGTCCAGGCCGAGGCACACCCAACCGGCCTTGGTCACCGGCCGCTTGGCGAGCACCAGCAGTCCCACGATCGCGGGCGGCGCGAAGCACAGGAAGAACAGGTCGGCGTAGCTGGGGCTGGGCACGGGCCGCTCCAGGACGACCTCGTACCACCCCCAGATCAGGTTGCCCATGGCCGCCATCGCCGAGGAGAGGGCGAAGAGCAGCCAGGCGGGGCGAAAGCGGATGCGGGGGTTGCGGGCGTAGAGGAAGCAGGACACGGCCGCGGCGCCGGCTGCGGCGCTCAGCCCGAAGTCGCCCATGATCAGCGCGACATGCCGTGAACCCCAGCCGAACGCGGAACCGACGGCATATCCCGCGCACACCAGGGCCAGGACGAGTTGGTGGACCAGGCTCGACGCGCCGCCGAGGGCCGGTGGGCGGGTCGGCGTCGCCCCCGGCGCGGGCTGGGCCCGCAGCGGTCCGTCAAGGGTGGTCGTGGAAGACGGGGGCGAACTCACCGGGCCCTCCCGGTCCGCGCCGCCCCCGGGTCCCTGGGGTCCCGGTGCGCTGGGTGCGCATGCCTCCTGCGGCTGCTGTGCCTGCGGTGATGATGGCTGTGACTGTGTTGGCTCTGCCGGCCGTCGTGCTGTGCGTGGTGACTGCCGTGGCCCGCGGGATGGCCGCGCCTGCGCGCAGCCGTGTGCCAGGGTCGCCGCCGGCGGCCCCGCCGCGTCGGATCGCTCGTCCATAGGCCGTGCATCGCCCGTCGCCCCCCTCACAGTCTGAAATGTCCATCCCCGGCGCCGAACGGTGCGCGGCGCAGCCCCTGTCGGGACGATACACCAGTCTCGTCACTCAGGGACATAGTTCCTCTACGCTCCGTGACGACCAGCACAGATGCGAGCACGGACCGCGTCCGGAGGGTTGCGGAGGGTACCGGAAACGGATTACGCGCCTGTTGCACCCGGCGTGCGGGCCGGGCGCGCGATGCTCATCCGGGTGGCGTCATACGCCTGTTGGGCCTGTCGTACGGATCACGTTGCGCAAGGGCTCCCGGTTCACGAAACGGTTCAACTGGTCCACCAGCAGTCGTTTGGCGCGGGGCAGGAACGCGGACGTCGGTCCGCCGACGTGCGGGCTGATCAGCACGCCCGGGGCCTGCCACAGAGGGTGGCCCGGCGGCAGCGGTTCGGGGTCGGTGACATCGAGGGCGACGGTGATGCGACCGTTCTCCAGCTCGGCGAGCAGCGCCTTGGTGTCGACGACCGGGCCGCGGGCCACGTTGACCAGCAGCGCGCCCTTCTTCATACGGCCGAGGAAGTCGGCGTTCACCAGGTGGCGGGTGGTCTCGGTGAGGGGCGTGGAGAGGACGACGACGTCCGCCTCGGGGAGCAGGGCGGGTAGTTCGGTGAGCGGATGCACCGGCCCGCGCGCCGTGGTGCGCTCGGAGCGCGCGACGCGCGCCACCCGCGCGACCTCGAACGGAACGAGCCGGTCCTCGATCGCTGATCCGATCGAGCCGTACCCCACGATGAGGACGTTCTTGTCGGCGAGCGCGGGCCGGAACCCGCCGCGCCACTCCCCCTTGTCCTGGGCCCGTACGAAGTCGGGTACGCCGCGCAGCGAGGCGAGGATCAGGGTGAGGGTGAGTTCGGCGGTGCTGGCCTCGTGCACCCCGCGCGCGTTGCACAACCGCACGCCCTGAGGCAGGTACTTGAGGCCCGGCTCGATCGCGTCGGTGCCGGCCGAGAGCGTCTGCACGACCTGCACGGAGCTCAGGCGGGGTACCGGCCGCAATCCGACCTCCATGGGCTTCATGTAGGGGACGACGTAGTACGCGCAGTCGGCCGGGTCCGCGGGAAAGTCCTCATCGCCGTTCCAGAAGCGGTAGTTCAGGCTCTCGGGGAGCCCTTCGATGTCTTCCGGCGGGATGGGCAGCCACACGTCAGCAGTCATGGTCAGGAGGCTATGTCAGGCACTGCCGACCGCAGAGGTTAGGTTGGGGGACCAGGACAGGGAGGGTCACGAGCAGGTGGAGCGCAGGACGATCGGCGCGGCGGCGCTCACGGTGGGTGCCGTCGGACTCGGCTGCATGCCGATGAGCTGGGCGTACAGCGGTTCGCGGCAGCGCGGCGACGAGTCGGTCAGGGCCGTGCACCGGGCGCTGGACCTGGGCTCGACGCTCCTGGACACGGCCGACATGTACGGCCCCTTCACCAACGAACTGCTGCTGGGGCGGGTGCTGAAGGAGCGGCGCGAGGACGCCTTCGTGTCGACCAAGGTCGGCCTGCTCGTGGGCGAGCAGCACATCGTGGCCAACGGCCGCCCCGGCTATGTGAAGCGGGCCTGTGACGCGTCGTTGCGGCGCCTGCAGACCGACGTCATCGACCTCTACCAGCTGCACCGGGCCGACCCCGAAGTGCCCGTGGAGGAGACCTGGGGTGCGATGGCGGAGCTCGTGCAGGCCGGAAAGGTACGGGCGTTGGGACTGTGCGCGATGGGCGCGCGGGGCGGCCGCCGCTCCGGGGCCCGGCTGTACGACGCCACCATCCGGCAGTTGCAGCGGGTGCAGCAGGTGTTCCCGGTGAGCGCCGTACAGGCCGAGCTGTCGGTGTGGTCGCCGGAGGCGACGGAGGCGCTGCTGCCGTGGTGCGAGGCGCGCGGCATCGGCTTCCTGGCCGCGATGCCGCTCGGCAACGGTTTCCTGACCGGCACGCTCACCCCCGGCGAGGGCTTCGAACCGGACGACGTACGCGCCCGCCACCCCCGCTTCACCGCGGAGATGATGGCCGCCAACCAGCCGATAGTGGTCGGCCTGCGCCGTGTGGCCCGCCGCCACGGCGAGGACGTCACCCCGGCCCAGGTGGCCCTGGCCTGGGTGCTGGCGCAGGGGCGCCATGCGGTCCCGGTGCCCGGGGCGAAGCAGGAGCGCTGGGTGACGGAGAACGCACGGGCGGCGACCCTGCGCCTGACGGCACAGGACCTCGCGGAGATGGCGGAGCTGCCGCGGGCGCAGGGATCCTGGGAGTAGGACCTGGGAGTAGGACCTGCGGTACGGATGCGGGTCGCCGCGGGAGGTTCCGTGGATCGGGTTGCGGTGATCGGGAACCTGTGAGGCACGAGCGGTGTATGACAAGTAGAACCTGCCGCGAGACCGCCCCGTCGAAGGGACCATGATCGTGCAACGTCGAGCTGTGTCGGCCGTATTGGCCGCGACCGCGCTCGTGCTGACGGCCGGCTGCTCCTCCGACGGCGGAGGAGGATCGTCGGACGGCGCTGACAGCGCCGCACCGAGCAGTACGACATCAAGGTCGTCGCCCACCGAACAGGCCGCCGAGGAGGCTCCTCCCGCCAAGGGCTCGGTGAAGGTGCTCCGCACCGTCGCCGAGGACCTGAGCACCCCCTGGGGCCTCGCCCCGCTCCCCGGCGGCGGCCTGCTGGTCTCCTCCCGTGACGAGGCCACGATCACTCGGGTCGACGAGGAGACGGGCAAGAAGACCGAGCTGGGCGAGGTGCCGGGGGTGTCACCGGCCGGCGAGGGCGGCCTCATGGGCCTCGCCCTCTCGCCGGACTACGCCTCGGACCACATGGTCTACGCGTACTTCACCTCGGCCTCCGACAACCGCATCGTGCGCATGCTGTACGACGAGCAGAAGCCGTCCGGCCAGCAGCTGGGCGCCCCCGACACGATCTTCAAGGGCATTCCGAAGGGCTACATCCACAACGGCGGCCGGATCGCCTTCGGCCCGGACAAGCTGCTGTACGTGGGCACGGGCGAGAGCGGCGACACCGGTCTGTCCCAGGACACCAAGTCCCTGGGCGGCAAGATCCTGCGCATGACCCCGGAGGGCGAGCCGGCCCCGGGCAACCCCTTCCCGGACTCCCCGGTGTATTCGTACGGCCACCGCAATGTGCAGGGCCTGGCCTGGGACGACAAGCAGCGCCTGTTCGCCGCGGAGTTCGGCCAGGACACCTGGGACGAGCTGAACGCGATCACGCCGGGCGACAACTACGGCTGGCCGGAGGCCGAGGGCAGGTCGAGCGATTCCAAGTACCACAACCCGATAGCCCAGTGGGGCACGGACGACGCCTCGCCCAGCGGCATCGCCCACGCCGAAGGATCTGTCTGGATGGCGGGGCTCAAGGGCCAGCGCCTGTGGCGCATCCCGCTGAAGGGCACGGAGGCCTCGGCGGATCCGCAGGCCTTCCTGGAAGGCGAGTACGGCCGGCTGCGCACGGTGGTCTCGGCGGGCGGCGACAAACTGTGGCTGGTCACCAGTAACACGGACGGCCGGGGCGACCCGAAGGAGGGCGACGACCGGATCCTGGAGATACAGGTCAGTTGACGCCCGCGCCCGCCCTCAGTCCTCCGACGAGGAGTCTTCGTCGTCCGGCTGCGGCGGCCGTACGACGACCTTCCCGGACGTGAGGTCTATGGGCCCGCGTCCGGGGTCGCCGTCGCCGACGTCCTCCCGGGTGAGCTCCAGCCGGTTCTGCTCGTCGCGGGTGTGCTTGCGGCCGGGGGCGAACAGTTCCTCGAAGGGGTTGAACACGGAGTCTCCCTCGGCAGGCGTCCTTTTCAGCGTAGACCTCAGGGCGCCGTCCGCATCGTGAGCGTTTCTGACGGAAACAGCCCCAGGCGATGCGCCACCGCCGCGGCCTCGCCGCGGCCCGAGACGCCGAGCTTGGCCAGGATGTTCGAGACGTGGACGCTGGCCGTCTTCGGAGAGATGAAGAGGACCTCGGCTATCTGGCGGTTGGTGCGGCCCGCGGAGACCAGGCGCAGGACGTCGCGTTCCCTGCCGGTCAGACCGAGGGACTCGGCGGGGTCCGCGAGGGCGGGCGACTGCTCGGGGGCCCTGTTCAGCCTGTTCAGGGGGATGCGGGCGCGTTGGGCAAGGAGCGTGACGGAGTCGGCGAGCGGGCGGGCGCCGAGGTGGGAGGCGACGGAGTGGGCGAGGCGGAGCAGCTCCGTGGCGCGGTCGCGGTCGTCGCCGCCCTCCCCCGGCAGCAGCAGGGCCTCGGCGAGGCGGAGGCGGACGCGGGCGAGGTCGTAGGGGCGCTCCAGGGCCTCGAAGGCGGTGACGACCTCCGTCCAGGTGTCCGCGCGGGCGTCGCCCTCCGCTCGGAGCAGTTCGGCGCGGACCCAGCGTTCGTAGGCCTGCCAGACGGGGACGTGGGTGGCCAGGGGCTTGGCCGTGGTGCGGATGCGTTCGAGGATCTCGGGGCGGCCCGGGCCGGCGGCGGGCAGGTCGCGGGCGTCGGCCTCCGCGGTGGCCGCGCTGAGCAGCATCCGCCAGACATAGCGCTGGGTGGCGGGCGGGAAGCCGGCGTCCATGGCGCGTTCGAGTTCGGCGCGGGCGTCCAGGAGGCGGCCCTCGCCCGCGGCGACACCTATCGCGAGGCGGACCAGGGGCAGCCCGTGCTGGGGGGCGAGGTCGTGGTTGCCGAAGTACTCGCGGGCGGCGGCCAGATGGCTGGCGGCTGCGGCCAGGTCCCCTCGGTCGAGGGCGAGTTCGGCGCGGAGGGTGGCGTGGAAGCCACGGGGCTTCGCGCTCTGGCCGGCGCGTTCGGCCTTGGTGCCCGCTTCGGCGGCGTGGTCCCAGCGGCCCAGGGAGTACAGGGACTCCGCGAAGTTCCCCCAGATCCAGGCCTCGGAGTCCAGCAGGCCGAACTTCTGGGAGTAGGCGAGGCCTTCCTCCAGAACGGGAACGGCCTCCTTGGAGCGACCGACGGATTCGAGGGCGTCGGGCAGGTTCATATAGGCGCGGGCCGCGATGGTGGAGATGCCGGACTCGACGGTCTGCCGTTTGACCTCGCGCATCTCGGCGAGGCCCGCCTCGACGTCACCGGCCTCGACCATGAGCCCGCCGAGCGTGAGGCGGGCGTTCATCTCGGTCTCGCGGACGCCGACCATGCGCGCGTACTCCACGGCCCGTTCGGCGGCCGTGAAGGCGTCGGGTCCCGGGGCGTGCACCATGGACCAGTTGGCCACGTTGGCGAGGACCTCGGCGTGCACCTCCGAGGGCGGTAGACCGCGTACGAGTTCCTGCGCGGTGGCCAGTTCGGCCCAGCCGTCGCCGCGGGCCTGTGCCTGGACCAGGCGCGAGCGCTGGGTCCAGAACCAGGCGGCGCGCAGTGGGTCGTCCTCGTCCTCCAGCAGTCGCAGCGCCCGCTTGATGATCTTCAGGGCGCGTTCGCGTTCCGAGCACAGCCGTCCGGCGACCGCGGCCTCGGCCATCAGGTCGAGGTAGCGCAGCGGGGTGGTGGCCGGGTCGCAGCCACAGGGCGGGTAGATCTCGGTGTAGTCGGCGGGCCGCAGCCTGGCGCGGACGTCCTCGGGGGCGGCATCCCACAGCTCCATCGCGCGTTCCAGGAGCCGCAGTTGTTCGGAGTAGGCGTGCCGGCGGCGGGCGGTGACGGAGGCGTCCAGGACGGCGGGCAGGGCCTTGGCGGGGTCGTGGGCGTGGTACCAGTAGCTGGCCAGGCGCATCACGCGTTCGCCGGCCGGGACGAGCGTGGGGTCGGCCTCCAGGGCCTCGGCGTAGCGGCGGTTGAGGCGGGAGCGTTCGCCGGGCAGCAGGTCGTCGCCGACCGCCTCGCGGACCAGGGAGTGGCGGAAGCGGTAGCCGTCCCCGTCGGGCGCGGCGAGCAGGATGTTGGCGTTGACGGCGGCCCTGAGCGCCTCGATGAGGTCGTCCTCGACGAGCCCGGCCACGGCTGCGAGCAGCCGGTATTCGACGGTGGAGCCGCCCTCGGCGACGATCCGGGCGACCCGCTGGGCGCTCTCGGGCAGTGCCTCGACGCGGACCAGGAGGAGGTCGCGGAGGGAGTCGGTGAGGCCGGTGCGGCAGCCCTCGTGGGCGGCCACGGCGAGTTCCTCGACGAAGAAGGCGTTGCCGTCGGAGCGTTCGAAGATCTCGTCGACCTGGGCCGGCTCGGGCTCGTGGGCAAGGATGCCGGCGACCTGGCGGCCGACCTCGGCTCGGGTGAAACGGCCGAGTTCGAGGCGGCGGACGGTGCGCAGCCGGTCGAGTTCGGCGAGCAGGGGGCGCAGCGGGTGGCGGCGGTGGATGTCGTCGGAACGGTAGGTCGCGAGGACGACGAGGCGGCCGGTGCGCAGGGTGCGGAAGAGGTAGGCGAGGAGGTGGCGGGTGGAGGCGTCGGCCCAGTGCAGGTCCTCCAGGGCGACGACGACCGTGCGGTCGGCGGCGACGCGCTCCAGGAGGCGGGCGGTGAGTTCGAAGAGGCGGGCCATGCCCTCCTCGTCGTGCCGGCCAGGCCCTCGGGCAGTCGCGGCCTCGCCTAGTTCGGGCAGCAGCCGGGCGAGTTCCTCCTCCTGGCCGGCGGCCGCGGCGGCGAGCTCGTCGGGCAATGCGCGGCGCAGGGCGCGCAGGGCGGTGGAGAAGGGAGCGAACGGCAGTCCGTCGGCGCCGATCTCAACACAGCCGCCGAGCGCGACGACCGCTCCGCGCCGGCAGGCGGCGGTGGCGAACTCCTCGACGAGGCGGGTCTTGCCGACGCCGGCCTCGCCCCCGAGCAGTAATGCCTGCGGCTCTCCCCCAGTGCCGAAAGCCTGGGAGGTACCCCCACCGGCAGCGCGGGCGAGCGCGTCGTTCAGCGTGTCCAGCTCATCGGTGCGACCGACGAACACCGGACTGACGGACCTGGTCTCCACAAGGCCGAGCATCGCACGCGAGTCTGACAGTGCGGCACCGGTTTTCGCGGGGAGACCGGGGAGGCCGTCCCCCGCCCCGGCACTCACGCCGTGCGCGGGAACCGGTGCCTGCGGGGGCGGCCGGTATGCACCTCGCCCTCGGCGGCGCGCCGGGCGGCCTCGCGGCGGGCGGCGCGGCGGCCGCGGAGGGCCTCGCGGGCCAGCCGCTCCTGCTCGGCCCGGCGGATCAGTTCGGCGGAACGGAGCTGGGAGATCTCGTACTCATACATGGTGTGTCCCCTGTGTCCCTGGTGAGAGGCCGGTGTCGGCTTCGCTTGCTGCGATGTCTCCACCTTCGTCTCCCAGGCGGGGCCGCCACATCGGGAGAGTTCCGCATCTTCCGCGGCGGGCGGGGCCTTAGACGTGCGTGAGGGGCCTTAGAGGGCCGTAAGTCGCTCACGGCGTTCCTAAGACCCCTCGGGTCACGTGGTGGGTCAGCTGGCCGACGGCAGTCCCAGCAGGACGTCGGTGTACTTCAGGACGGCCAGGAGCAGGCCGATGACGCCGAGCGAGACACCGCCCCAGGCGACCGACTTGATCCACACGGCCTGCGGCTTGCCGGGCGTCCCGAAGGCGGGCCGGACCAGGACCGCGGCACCGACGATCAGCGCGACGAGCGCGAAGATGCCACCCCACATCGCGGTGGTCTCCCAGGCGTCGCCGTACACCTCCTTGACCTGCGTGGCGACGCTCGCGGTGGACGAGGTCCCCAGCTGGCCGATGAGGGTCTCGCGCGCGGCGGCGACGGTGGAGACCCACCCGCCGGTGAGCGAGACGACGCCGAGCGCGGCGGAGACGACGGCACCGGCACCCTGGCCCACGCCCGTCGGGCCCTCCGCCTCGACCGCCTCGAGCTCCTCGCCCAGGTCGTCGGCGTCGGTGTCGACGTCGGCCTCGGCGTCGGCCTCGGTCTTCGTCGCCTCGTCGGTCTTGGTCAGGTCGGTGGTGCCCGTCTTCTCCTCGTCGGTCGTGGTCTCGGCACCCGTCTCGGCGCCGGTCTCGTCAACTGTCTTGGTTCCCATGTCCGGCACCGTACGGATCCTGTCTGAGAGGTTTCTTAATGATCGCTGTGAGCGGCACGCGCGCGTGCGTCCCGCCACTCGGGCGCGAGAATCGACCACACCTCGAGGTTGTGCCGCACACCACCATAGGGGTGGCTCTCCCGGCGCACTCCCTCCAGGGTCATCCCCAGCCGCCGGGCCACGTTCAGGCTGGGCGTGTTCCCCGTGGCGGCGATCCACTCGACGCGGTGGATGCCGCGCTGCTCGACGGCGAAGTCGATGAGGATCCGCATGGCCCGGGTGACCAGACCGCGCCCGGTGCCGGCGGGTTCCAGCCAGCAGCCGACCTCGCAGTTGGCGTTCTCCGCGTCGAAGTTCAGGAACAGCACTCCGCCCACGAGCTTCCCCTCCAGCCACAGGCCGTGCAGGGAGGCGGTGTCGGCGGCGCGCATGTCGGCGTACCGCTGGAGCATGGCCCGCGTGGACTCCACGTCCGTCGCCTTGGAGCCGAAGGCGATGAACTGTCCGATGAACTCCCGCCCCCGGTCCAGATGCGCCAGGAACTCCTCGGCGTGCCACGGCTCCAAGGGACGCAGTTCGGCTCCGTCGTCACCCAGAGATATCGCGTACATCCTCTTCGTCCCGCCCCTTCATCAGTACGTCCGCCACCTCGGCGTCCGCCACGGCGGCCAGCCTTTCATGGGCGGCGCGGCGCTCGGGCGGCTCGATACTGATGCGGGGCATACGGCGGTCCAGCCAGCGCGGCAGCCACCAGTTGGCGCCGCCGAGCAGGTGCATCAGGGCCGGCACCAGCAACGTACGGAGCACGAACGCGTCGAGGGCGACGGCGGCGGCGAGCGCGATGCCGAACATGGCGATCACCCGGTCGCCGCTGAGCACGAAGGCGAGGAAGACGGAGATCATGATGACGGCGGCGGAGTTGATCACCCGGCTGGTCTCGGCGAGACCGACGCGGACGGCCCGCCGGTTGTCACCGGTCTCCAGCCACTCCTCGTACATCCGGCTGACCAGGAAGACCTGGTAGTCCATGGAGAGCCCGAAGAGGACCGACACCATGATCACCGGGAGGAAGGGCTCGATGGGCCCGGCGCGGCCCAGCCCCAGCAGTTCGCTCCCCCAGCCCCACTGGAAGATCGCGACGACCACGCCGAAGGCGGCGGCGACCGCGGCGACGTTCATCACGGCGGCCTTCAGCGGGATGCCTACGGACCGGAAGGCGAACAGGAGCAGCAGACAGCCCAGGCTGATGACGACACCGACGAACAGGGGCAGCTTTCCGACGATGACGTCGGCGAAGTCGTCGTACCCGGCGGTCACCCCGCCGACCTGGACGTCGAGGGCGGTCCCGGTCTCGGCGCGCGGCAGGACGTCGCTGCGCAGCCGGTCGACGAGGTCGCTGGTCCGCTGGGACTGCGGCGAGGACTCGGGGACGATCGTGAAGTACGCGGTGTCGCCGCCGGAGCCGTACGTCACCGGCGTCACCGACGCGACGCCCTCGGTGGTGCGGACGGTGGCGTCGAGGTTGTCCAGGGCGAGTTTGTCCTCGGCGCCGTGGACGTGCGTGACGAGGGTGAGGGGGCCGTTCACGCCGGGTCCGAAGCCGTCCGCGAGGAGGTCGTACGCCTGGCGTGTGGTCGACGCCTGTGGGTTGTTGCCCTGGTCGGAGGTGCCCAGGTGGAGCCCCAGGGTGGGCAGGGCGAGGACCGTGATCACGCCCAGGGCGAGTGCGCCGAGCAGTTTGGGGTGGCGCTCGACGAACGCCGACCAGCGGGCGGCGAACCCGGTCGGCAGCTCCGGCTGGGGCCCGTGTTCGGTGAGGTGGCGCCGCTCGCGTCGGCTGAGGGCGCGCATGCCGATCAGGGACAGCAGGGCGGGCAGCAGGGTCACGGAGGCCGCGACCGTCAGGACGACGGTCAGCGAGGCGGCGATCGCGACACCGTTGAGGAAGCCGAGCCGGAGGATCAGCATCCCCAGCAGGGCGATGCAAACGGTGGCACCCGCGAAGACCACCGCTCGCCCGGTGGTGGCGACGGCGTTGGTGACCGCTTCCGTCACGGACAGGCCGCGTTTGAGGCCGCGCCGGTGTCTGGTGACGATGAACAGCGCGTAGTCGATGCCGACGCCGAGCCCGATCAGCATCCCGAGCATGGGCGCGAAGTCGGCGACGGTCATGACGTGCCCGAGCAGCACGATCCCGGCGTACGCGGTGCCGACGCTGACCAGTGCGGTGGCGATGGGCAGCAGCGAGGCGGCGAGCGAGCCGAAGGCGAGGAACAGGACGAGGGCGGCGACGGCCACGCCGACCACCTCGGCGAGGTGTCCGCCGGACGACTCGGTGAGCGCGATGGCGGTGCCGCCGAGCTCCACCTGGAGCCCGTCGCTCGCGGCGTCCTTCGCGGCGCTGACGACGTCCCGTGCCTCGCCCTGGTCGATGTTCTCGGCCGGATCGTCGAAGGTCACCGTGGCGTAGGCCGTGTGTCCGTCGGCGCTGATCCGGGCGGCGCCCTGATCGTCGTACGGGCCAAAGACGGCGGCCACGCCGGGCAGGGCCTCGATCCGGTCCAGGGTGCGGGTCATGGTCTGTTCGACGTCGGCGGCCCGGACGGTGCCGGAGTCGGTGTGCCAGACGATGGTGTCGCTGTCGCCGCCGAGGTCCGGGAAGCCGTCACGCAGCAGCTGGGTGGCGCGGCCGGATTCGGTGCCGGGGACCTCGTAGTCGTTCGAGTAGGCGGAGCCCGCGACGACGGCGGCCGTGCTCACTCCGCCGAGGGCGAGGAGCCACAGGAGAACGACGACGAGGCGTCGTTGGACACACCAGCGTGCGAGGGCTGCCACGAACGAGCTCCCGGGGGCTATATGTGGATCTTTGACCGGGAACAGTCGTTCATGAAGACATCTTCGAACTACACGATGTGAACGGCCCGCAAAGAACGCATGAGCAATGTGAAGGACCACTCTGGCAGGCGGAAATGATCGTTTGACGCGTTCGTGCGTTTATTCACAAGAGTGGGAGGCAGATCACAGGACAGTAACGGGCACTCTGTCACCTCAGTCGAACTGGTCGCCCAGCGCCATCACCATCACGCCGGCGATCAGCAGCCACAAGGCCCGCCGGGTGCGCCCGCGGGACCCGAGGACCGACGCCAGCGCGCACACGGCAGCGCCGAGGGCGTAGGCGGCCGGGACGAGCGTGGGGGCGGAGCCGGTGAGGCGGAGCGTCGACGCGGCCAGACCCGCGAGCGCCAGCAGCGCCCCGCCGACGGCCGCCGTCCAGCGGGCCCGCCGGGCGTCCTCAGCCGGATCTCCGACGTCGTGTATCTCGGAATCACCGCGTCCACTCATGGCGGGCGAGCGTACCGCGTCCGGCTGAGAAATCGGATGCGGGGCCCGGCGGCCGACTGATAGTTTCCGCGCGTCTTCCGTCCTCGCGGCACCTCGCCGCCGACCTGAGCAGGTGCGTTGTTTGAGCGTCCGGCCGAGCTCCTCCGTATCCCCTTCCGCTTCCCCGGACTCAAGGAGCCCGTTCACCGATGCCAGACAACACCCCGAGGACCTCGAATGAGGACCTCACCAAGCGGCTGACCCACGCCCGCTACCCGCGCAGCAACAGCTACGACGTCCGCTGGACCATCGACAACCAGATGGGCCCGCACGCGCTGTGGCTGCTGGAGTGGCTCGCGCCCGCCCTCGGGCTCGACGCCCTGCGCCCCGGCGCCCGCGTCCTCGACCTGGGCTGCGGCCGGGCGATGACCTCGGTCTTCCTGGCCAGGGAGTACGACGCCCAGGTCACCGCGGCCGACCTGTGGGTCAAGCCCGACGAGAACGCCCGCCGGATCGCCGAGGCCGGCTTCGCCGACCGGGTGCAGCCCGTGCACGTCGAGGCGCACGACCTGCCCTTCGCGGAGGGCAGCTTCGACGCCATCGTGAGCATCGACGCGTACCAGTACTTCGGCACCGATGACCTCTATCTGCCTGCCCTGACACGGCTGTTGAAGCCGGGCGGGCGGATCGGTGTCGTCGTCCCCGCACTGCGGGAGGAGCCGACGGGCACCGAGCCGCCCGAGCACCTCACGCCGTGGTGGGAGCCCGACTTCTGGTGCTTCCACTCCCCCGACTGGTGGCGGCGCCACTGGACGCGCAGCGGGGTCGTCGAGGTCGAAGCGGCCGACTGGCAGCCGGACGGCTGGCGGGACTGGCTCCTGTGGTGCGACGTGGTCGCCGAGGAGAGCACCGAGGAGTTCCACGTGCGGATGGCCCGCCAGTGCGCGGAGATGCTGCGGGTGGACGAGGGGCGCGCGCTGGGCTTCGTACGGCTCGTGGGGCGCCGGCTCTGAGCTCGTAGGGGGCCACTCTTAGGGCGCCACCTCTTAGGGCGTCCGCCCCTGAAAACGCGCCCAGGGGGATGCATCGCGACCGATGCATCCCCCTGGGCTTACTGCTTGCGGCTTACTGCTTGGGGCTTACCGCTCGGGACTCAGCCCTCGCTGACGCCCAGCTTCTCCAGGATCAGCTCCTTGACGCGGGCCGCGTCCGCCTGACCGCGGGTGGCCTTCATGACGGCGCCGACCAGGGCACCGGCCGCGGCCACCTTGCCGCCGCGGATCTTGTCCGCGATGCCCGGGTTGCCGGCGATGGCCTCCTCGACGGCGGTGGTGAGGGCGCCCTCGTCGGAGACGACCTTCAGACCGCGCTTGTCGACGACCTCGTCCGGGGTGCCTTCGCCCGCGAGGACGCCTTCGATGACCTGGCGGGCCAGCTTGTCGTTCAGGTCGCCGGAGGACACCAGCTTGCTGACCCGGGCGACCTGTTCGGGCGTGATCGCCAGCTCGTCCAGGGTCTTGCCGGACTCGTTGGCGCTGCGGGCCAGTTCGCCCATCCACCACTTGCGCGCGGAGCCGGCGTCGGCACCGGCGTCGATCGTGGCGACGATCGTCTCCAGGGCACCGGCGTTGAGGATCGCCTGCATCTCGGTGCCGCTGATGCCCCACTCCTCGCGCAGGCGGTTGCGGCGGACCAACGGCAGCTCCGGCAGACCGGAACGGATCTCCTCGACCCACTCGCGCGTCGGGGCCACCGGCACCAGGTCCGGCTCCGGGAAGTACCGGTAGTCCTCGGCCTCCTCCTTCACGCGGCCCGAGGTCGTCGACCCCGTGTCCTCGTGGAAGTGCCGGGTCTCCTGGATGATCGTGCCGCCGCTGTTCAGCACGGCCGCGTGCCGCTGGATCTCGAACCGGGCCGCGCGCTCCACCGACCGCAGCGAGTTCACGTTCTTCGTCTCGGAGCGCGTGCCGAACTTCTCCCGGCCGTGCGGGCGCAGCGACAGGTTCACGTCGCAGCGCATCTGGCCCATCTCCATCCGGGCCTCGGAGACGCCGAGCGCCTTGATGACCTCGCGCAGCTCACGGACGTACGCCTTGGCCACCTCGGGAGCACGCTCACCGGCGCCCTCGATCGGCTTGGTGACGATCTCGATGAGCGGGATGCCGGCGCGGTTGTAGTCGAGGAGCGAGTGCGAGGCGCCGTGGATACGGCCCGTCGCGCCACCGACGTGCATCGACTTGCCGGTGTCCTCCTCCATGTGGGCGCGCTCGATCTCCACGCGGAAGGTCTCGCCGTCCTCCAGCTGCACGTCGAGGTAGCCGTTGAAGGCGATCGGCTCGTCGTACTGGGAGGTCTGGAAGTTCTTCGGCATGTCCGGATAGAAGTAGTTCTTCCGCGCGAAGCGGCACCACTCGGCGATCTCGCAGTTCAGCGCGAGACCGATCCTGATCGCGGACTCGACGCCGGTCGCGTTGACGACCGGGAGCGAGCCGGGCATGCCGAGGCAGGTCGGGCAGGTCTGCGAGTTGGGCTCGGCGCCCAGCTCGGTCGAACAGCCGCAGAACATCTTCGTCTTGGTGCCGAGTTCGACATGGACCTCGAGGCCCATGACGGGGTCGTACGACGCCAGCGCGTCCTCGTACGACACCAGGTCGATCGTGGTGGTCACGGTGAAACTTCCCTCTCAGCCCAGCAGGACGTCGTCGTCGCCCAGCCGCTTCAGCTCGCGGTAGAGGATGGCGAGGCCGGTGACGATGGCGACGGCGGACACGGTGGCGTCGATCAGGACCAGGGTGTCCTTGTCGGCGCGGGCCTTCTTGAGCCGCTTGGCGACGCCGAGCGCGCCGAACGCGGTCCCGGCGATGGACAGGTACGTACCGGACTTGGACTTCTTGAAGCCCTTGGCCTTGGTCAGTGCGCTCACAGCGACGGTGCCTCCTCGATCAACGGGTGACCCCACCTTTCCACGAAGGCGGCCTCGACGGCGGCGCCGACCTTGTACAGACGGTCGTCCTTCAGCGCCGGGGCGATGATCTGCAGCCCGACCGGGAGGTTGTCCTCCGGGGCGAGACCGCAGGGCAGCGACATGGCCGCGTTGCCCGCCAGGTTGGTCGGGATGGTGCACAGGTCCGCGAGGTACATCGCCATCGGGTCGTCGGCCCGCTCGCCGATCGGGAAGGCGGTGGTGGGCGTGGTCGGGGAGACGATCACGTCGACCTGCTCGAACGCCTTCTCGAAGTCGCGCGTGATGAGCGTACGGACCTTCTGGGCGCTGCCGTAGTACGCGTCGTAGTACCCGCTCGACAGGGCGTACGTGCCGAGCATGATGCGGCGCTTGACCTCGGGGCCGAAGCCCGCCTCGCGGGTGAGGGAGGTGACCTCCTCGGCGGAGTGCGTGCCGTCGTCGCCGGTCCGCAGGCCGTAGCGCAGGCCGTCGAAGCGGGCGAGGTTGGAGGAGCACTCGGAGGGCGCGATGAGGTAGTACGCCGACAGGGCGAGGTCGAAGGACGGGCAGTCCAGCTCGACGATCTCGGCGCCCAGTTCCTTGAGGAGGGCGACGGACTCGTCGAAGCGCTGGATGACGCCGGCCTGGTAGCCCTCGCCGCGGAACTGCTTGACCACGCCGACGCGCATGCCCTCGACGCTGCCGTTGCGGGCGGCCTCGACGACCGGCGGGACCGGGGCGTCGATGGAGGTGGAGTCGAGCGGGTCGTGCCCGGCGATGACCTCGTGCAGCAGGGCCGCGTCCAGGACCGTACGGGCGCAGGGCCCGCCCTGGTCGAGGGAGGAGGAGAAGGCGACCATGCCGTAGCGGGAGACCGCGCCGTACGTCGGCTTCACGCCGACCGTGCCGGTGACGGCGGCCGGCTGGCGGATGGAGCCGCCGGTGTCGGTGCCGATGGCGAGCGGCGCCTGGAAGGAGGCGAGCGCGGCGCTCGACCCGCCGCCGGAGCCGCCGGGGATCTTGGTGAGGTCCCAGGGGTTGCCGGTCGGGCCGTAGGCGCTGTTCTCCGTCGACGACCCCATGGCGAACTCGTCCATGTTGGTCTTGCCGAGGATGACGACGTCGGCGGCCTTCAGCTTCTTGGTGACGGTCGCGTCGTACGGCGGGATCCAGCCCTCGAGGATCTTCGAGCCGACGGTCGTCGGGATGCCCTCGGTGGTGAAGATGTCCTTGAGCGCGAGGGGGACGCCGGCGAGGGGGCCGAGCTTCTCGCCCTTGGCCCGCTTCGCGTCGACGGCACGAGCCTGGGCCAGCGCGCCCTCGCGGTCGACGTGCAGGAAGGCGTGCACCTTCTCGTCGACCGCTTCGATGCGGGCCAGGTGGGCCTCGGTGACCTCGACCGCGGTGAGCTCGCCGGAGGCGATCTTCGCGGCGGTCTCGGCGGCCGTGAGCTTGATGATGGTGACGTTGTCCGTCATGGCGGTTAGTCCTCCCCCAGGATCTGCGGCACCTTGAAACGCTGCTGCTCCTGGGCCGGGGCGCCGGAGAGCGCCTGCTCGGGGGTGAGCGACGGACGGACCTCGTCCGCGCGCATGACGTTCGTCAGCGGGAGCGGGTGCGAGGTCGGCGGTACGTCTTGGTCGGCGACCTCACTGACGCGGGCGACCGCGCCGATGATGTCGTCCAGCTGTCCCGCGAAGTGCTCGAGCTCTTCGGGCTTCAGCTCCAGACGCGCCAGCCGTGCGAGGTGGGCGACCTCCTCGCGCGTGATGCCAGGCATGCAGCGATCCTCTGGGGTGAGTGTGTGTGGTTTGGGGCCAATCCTATGGGGCACCGCCCCCTGCCCGTTAAACGGTTTCCCCGATGCCGAAGATCACTCCGCGGCCGGCAGGGCCGCCCGCGGCCGCTGCCAGCCCCGCGACCCCCGCGCCCGCAGCCATGCCGTCGTCTCCTCCGGCGGCATCGCGGCCGCGACCAGCCAGCCCTGTACGGCGTCACAGCCCATGTCCCGCAGCCGCTCCCAGGTCTCGTCGTCCTCGACGCCCTCCGCGACGACGAGGAGGCCGAGCGAGTGCGCGAGGTCGACCGTGCAGCGCACGATCTCCGCGTCCTCGGTGTCGACGGCCAGCCGGGCGACGAAGGAACGGTCGATCTTCAGCTCGCTGACGGGCAGCCGGCGCAGGTGCACCAGCGAGGAGTAGCCGGTGCCGAAGTCGTCCAGGGACATCTTCACGCCGTGGCCGGTCAGCGCGGCGAGGGTGTCGGCGGCACGCTGCGGGTCCTCCAGGAGCACATGCTCCGTTATCTCCAGTTGGAGCGCTCCCGCCGGGACGCCGTGGCGGGCCAGCCGGGCGGCCACCGAGCCGGCGAAGCCGGGCGTGTGGACGTCGCGCGGGGAGACATTGACCGCCACCGGGACGAACAGCCCCTGTGAGCGCCACTCGGCGACCTGGGCGAGGGCCGTGTCCAGGACGTATTCGGTGAGGTGGGGCATCAGGCCGGACGACTCGGCGATGGCGATGAACTCGTCCGGCGGCACCTTGCCGCGCTCGGGGTGCACCCAGCGGACCAGGGCCTCGAGGCCGGCCACCTGTCCGTCGAAGCGGACCTTGGGCTGGTAGTGCAGCTCGACCTCGCGCGCGTCGAGAGCCCGGCGCAGATCGCCCAGCAGTCCGAGCCGGTCCGGGGTGTTGGAGTCCCGCTTGGACTCGTAGACCTCGACGCCCGTACGGTCCCGCTTCGCCTGGTACATCGCCACGTCCGCCCGGCGCAGCAGCCCCTCGGCGTCGGGGGCGTGGTCGGGGAAGACGGCGACTCCGGCGCTGGCCTCCAGGACGAGGGTGAGTCCGTCGAGGTCGAGCGGGGAGCTGAGGGCGGCGACGAGGCCGCGGGCGAGCCGGGCCACGGAGGTCGTGGAGTCGGCGACCGGCAGTAACACGGCGAACTCGTCCCCGCCGAGCCGTGCGGCCTCCGCACCGCGCGGCAGCGCCAGCCGGAGCCGGTCGGCTATCTGGAGGAGCAGCCGGTCACCGGCGAGGTGACCCAGCGTGTCGTTGACCGACCGGAAGCGGTCCAGGTCGATCAGCATCAGGGCGGAGCGGGCGCCGATGCGCTCGGCGTCGTCCAGGGCCGTCCAGATGCGCTCCAGCAGCCACTGGCGGTTGGGAAGCCCGGTCAGCGGATCGCGCAGCTGCTCCTCCGCCCGGGCCCGGGCTATCCACAGCGTGGAGTCGAGGGCGACGAGAGGGATGGCGAACAGCGGCAGCAGGATGGGCTTCGCGGCGGCGACCACGCAGACCAGGGGCGCGATGCCGAGCAGCGCGACCGCGAGCAGGCCCTGTCTGACCAGGGCGGTGCGGGCGACGGTGGGCAGGCCGCCGGAGCGCGGGGCGTGCAGATACCAGCCCAGGGTGCGGGTGACCGCGAGGTAGGCGCCCGCGACCAGCACGACCTCGGGGGCGGTGTAGACGGTCCAGGTGTCGGGGTTCCAGGGGTGCTCGACGGACGGCACCCGGCCGAAGGCGCGCAGCAGCAGGGCTCCGGCGCCGATGCCGAGGATGTCGACCGCGCCGTACATGACGCCCTGGCGCCAGCGGCCGCGGCGGGCCACGCCGACCAGCAGGACGACGGTGAGGCTGACCAGTCCGGCGGCCACCCAGCCGTACAGCAGCAGGACGGCGAGGGTCAGGGCAGCGCCCGAGCCGGTGCCGCCCCACCAACGGGCGCGGCCCAGTGCGACCAGGTGGCCGACGATGACGCCGGTGAGCACGGCCAGCGACCAGCCGACGGTGCCGGACGGGAAGAGCGCGTGGCCGTCCGTGAAGGCCCGGTAGAAGCCGGCTCCCAGGACGAACCCGGCCGCCGCGACGACCGCCGCGGGCAGCGCGGGCCAGGACAGGTGTCGTTCCGCCTCGGTGTCCGACAGTCCGGACGCGCGGTCGGCGGTGTGGTGGTGGGCGCCCGGGCCGTCGGTCTGCGTGTAGGGTCCGGCCGGGTACTGTCCGGCGGCGTGCCCCTCCGTGCCCGGACGCTCCGCGGGCCGCGCGGCCCGCCGGATCTCCCGCCATGCGCCGACCATCCGGCGCAGGCGCAGCCGTGAGTCCGGGGCGGCGCTCTCGCTCGGTTCCATTCCCGTCCCTCTCACAGCCGGCGGTGCCCACGCCACGCGGCCCTCGCCTCGACCACCCTCGGCGGTGCCGCGTTGGAAAACCCTTCCCACCGCTCCTGAAGGCTCTTCAAGAGCAAAGGGATGCCCCGACCGCAGCTGGGCACGGCAGGCGCATGTCTCAACAGTAGGCCGCAGAAGGCTTCCACGGGCACCGGTCGTCGACGGTTGCCCGAATGCGCCCCGGCCACCCGTATGCATCTGGTATGCGCCGATCGGGTGGCCTTCAACCGCTGCACCTCGCTACTCCTGGGCCGGAAGCGCGACTTCGGCCGCCGCCTCCGGGCCCTGTTCCAGCAGGACGTTGAAGCCGTCCTCGTTCAGAACGGGCACCTTGAGCTGCATCGCCTTGTCGTACTTCGAACCTGGATTGTCACCCACAACCACGAAAGACGTCTTCTTCGAAACAGAACTGGTCACTTTCGCGCCACGAATTTGCAACGCCTCCTTGGCGCCGTCCCGGGTGAAGTGCTCGAGTGTGCCGGTCACGACGAGGGTGAGCCCTTCGAGCGGACGCGGCCCCTCGTCCCCGCCCGAGCCCTCCTCCTCCATCCGGACGCCGGCGGCCTTCCATTTGCGGAGGATCTCCTGATGCCACTCTTCGGAGAACCACTCTTTGAGTGATTTCGCGATGATCGGGCCGACGCCGTCGGTGCCCGCCAGCTCCTCCTCGGAGGCCTGCTCGATGCGGTCGACGGAGCGGAACTCGCGGGCCAGTGCCTCGGCGGCGACCGGGCCGACATGGCGGATCGACAGGCCGGTCAGGACGCGGGCGAGGGGGCGCTGCTTCGCGGCCGCGATGTTCTCGAGCATGGCGAGCGCGTTCTTCTTCGGCTCGCCCTGCTGGTTGGCGAAGACGGTGGCGACCTTCTCCTCGCCGGTCTTCGGGTCCCGCTTGGGCAGACCGCTGTCCTGGTCGAGGACGTACGCCTTGATCGGCAGCAGTTGCTCGATGGTCAGGTCGAAAAGGTCGCCCTCGTCGGTCAGCGGCGGCTCCTCGGGCTCCAGCGGCTTGGTGAGGGCGGCCGCGGCCACATACCCGAAGTGCTCGATGTCCAGCGACTTGCGGCCCGCGAGATAGAACAGACGCTCCCGCAACTGGGCGGGGCAGGTGCGGGCGTTCGGGCAGCGGAGGTCGATGTCGCCTTCCTTCATCGGCCTCAGCGGGGTGCCGCACTCGGGGCACTTCGACGGCATGACGAAGGGCTTCTCGCTGCCGTCGCGCAGGTCGACGACCGGGCCGAGGATCTCCGGGATGACGTCACCGGCCTTGCGCAGCACCACCGTGTCCCCGATGAGGACACCCTTGGCCTTGACGACCTCCTGGTTGTGCAGGGTGGCGAACTCGACCTCGGAGCCCGCGACCGTGACCGGTTCGACCTGGGCGTACGGCGTGACCCGGCCCGTACGGCCCACGCCCACGCGGATGTTGATGAGCTTGGTGTTCACCTCTTCCGGCGCGTACTTGTATGCGATCGCCCAGCGCGGAGCGCGCGAGGTGGAGCCCAGACGCCCCTGGAGCGGGATCTCGTCGAGCTTGACGACGACTCCGTCGATCTCGTGCTCCACGGAGTGCCGGTTCTCGCCGTAGTACGCGATGAACTCCCGTACGCCGTCGAGGCCGTCGACCACCTTGTTGTGCCCGGAGGTGGGCAGGCCCCAGGTCTTCAGGAGGTCGTAGCCCTGGGAGAGGCGGGTCATGCCGTCGAAGCCCTCCAGGACTCCGATGCCGTGCACCACCATGTGGAGGGGGCGGGTGGCGGTGACGCGCGGGTCCTTCTGGCGCAGTGAACCGGCCGCCGCGTTGCGCGGGTTGGCGAAGGGCTTGTCGCCGGCCTCGACCAGGCGGGCGTTGAGCTCCTGGAACTTCTCCATCGGGAAGTAGACCTCGCCACGGATCTCGACGAGGTCCGGGACGCGGTCGCCCTTCAGACGGTCCGGGATCTCCGCGATCGTACGGACGTTGGGCGTGATGTCCTCGCCGGTGCGGCCGTCGCCTCGGGTCGCCGCGCGCGTGAGCCGGCCGTGCTCATACGTGAGGTTGACGGCGAGGCCGTCGACCTTGAGCTCGCACAGCAGGTGGTAGTCGGGGGCGCCCACGTCCTTGGCGACGCGCTCGGCCCAGGCGGCGAGCTCCTCGTCGCTGAAGGCGTTGTCGAGCGAGAGCATGCGGGAGCGGTGCTGGACCGCCGTGAACTCCGTCTCGTACGCCCCCGCGACCTTCTGGGTCGGCGAGTTCGGCGTGCGCAGCTCGGGGTGCTCCTCCTCCAGCGCCTCCAGGGTGCGCAGGAGCTTGTCGAACTCCGCGTCGCTGACGACCGGAGCGTCGTTCACGTAGTACCGGAAGCGGTGCTCCTCGATCTGCTCAGCGAGCTGCGCGTGCTTCTCCCGTGCCTCGTCTGGCACCGTCGTCTCCGCTTGCTTTTCGCCGGCCACCGTGTTGTCCTCCCGTTACTCTGGGTTGTCCGCGAGGGATCTCGCCGCCCGGGCGCAGTGGGCGAGGGCCTCGCGCGCATACGCGGGGGACGCCCCCGCGAGTCCGCACGACGGTGTCACCGTGACCGCCTCCCCGAGAAGCCCCGGATGCAGCCCCAGCCTGCGCCACAGCGTCCTGACACCCATGACGCTACCGGCAGGGTCTGACAATGGGCCGTCCGTGCCCGGCACGACACCGGCGAAGAGCCGGGTGCCGCCCTCCACCGCCTCGCCGATCGCGTCGTCGTCACGCTCGGTGAGGAGCGAGAAGTCGAAGGAGACCGCGGCCGCGCCCGCCCGGCGCAGCAGGGCGAAGGGGACGTCCGTTGCGCACGAGTGGACCACGACCGGGCCGCCGCCGTGAACTCCGATGATGTTCCGGAGCGTGGACTCGACGAGCTGGCGGTCGGGAGTGCGGTACGTGCGGTAGCCGCTGGCCGTCCTCACCTGGCCGCGCAGTACGGCGATGAGGGACGGTTCGTCGAGCTGCAGCACGATCTGGGCGCCGGGGACCCGGCGTCGCACGTCCGCGAGATGCTCCCGCAGGCCCTCGGCGAGCGAGCCCGCGAGGTCGCGGTAGGCGCCGGGGTCGGAGAGGACGGCCTCGCCGTTCCTCAGCTCGAGGGCCGCGGCGAGGGTCCACGGTCCCACGGCCTGCACCTTCAGCTGTCCCTCGTAGCCCTGGGTGAACTCCTCCAGTGCGTCGAGGTCTTGGACGAGCCACGACCGGGCTCGCTTGGTGTCCCGCCCCGGGTGGTCGCCGAGCCGCCAGCCGCTGGGCTCCACGCGCGCGTACAGCTCGACGAGCATTCCGGCGGTCCGGCCGATCATGTCCGCGCCGGGGCCGCGGGCGGGGAGCTCTGGAAGGAAGGGGAAGTCCTCGAAGGAGCCGGTGGCTGTCCTGGCGGCCTCCCTGGCGTCACCGCCGGGGAGGGAGCCGATGCCGGTGGCGGGGGCGAAGGTGGGGATTGCGTTCACGTGGTGAAGCCTACGTAGGTCGCCTGGTGCGGCGTGTCTACGGTGCTGGCCTGGTGGTTTCTCGCCCCCGCCGCCCCTTCCCGTCCCGTCCCGTCCCCAGGGGGCTCCGCCCCCTGGAACCCCCGGGCCTTTGCCCACCCACCACCCGACTCGCTTGCTTGAAAGGTTGCCCACTTAACCGACCGCGTCGGGTGGTGGGTGGGCATGGGCCGGGGGTCTGGAGGCGGAGCCCCCAGGGGCGAACCCCACGGTCGTGAGCCGTCAGCGGCCCGGGCGGACCGTCAGGTCGTTGATTTCCGCGTCCCTGGGGAGGTCGATCGCCAGCAGGATCGTCGTCGCGACCGACTCCGGGTCGATCCACTGCGAGGGGTCGTACTCCTTGCCCTCCTGCTGGTGGACCTTGGCCTGCATGGGGCTTGCCGTGCGGCCGGGATACACCGAGGTGACGCGGACGCCGTTCGCGTGTTCCTCGTGGCGCAGCGCGTCCGCCAGGGCCTTCAGGCCGTGCTTCGACGCCGCGTACGCGGACCAGTCGGCGTGGGCGTTCAGGCCGGCCCCGGAGTTCACGAAGACCACGTGACCGCGGGCGGCGCGGAGTTGGGGCAGGAAGTGGCGGGTCAGCTCGGCGGGCGCGACGAGGTTGACGTTGAGCTGGTGGCGCCAGGACTTGGGCGTGAGGTCGCCCACCGGGCCGAGGTCGACGACGCCGGCGATGTGGAGCAGGGAGTCCACGCGGTCGGGAAGCGACTGGTGCGAGAAGGCCCAGGACAGCTTGTCGGGGTCCGCCAGGTCACCGACCAGCGTCCGCGCGCCGGGGAACTGAGCCGCCAGTTCCTTCGCGCGGCCCGCGTCGCGCGCGTGCAGCACGAGATCGTCCCCGCGCGCGTGCAGACGGCGGGCCACGGCCGCGCCGATGCCGGACCCGGCTCCGGTGATCACATGAGTAGCCATGCCCGCCATGCTCGCATCAGGCCCGCCTCATTCGACGCCCCGGCTCTCCTCCAGGTACGCCAGTGCCCCCACCGGCTCCTCGGCGAAGAACACCAGGTCGGTCAGCGGGCGTGGCAGGAACCCCTCGTCCTCCATACGGCGGAACTGTTCCTTGAGGCCGTCGTAGAAACCCGCGGTGTTGAGGAGCACGACCGGCTTGTCGGTGTGGCCGTGCTTCTTCAGTTCCAGGATCTCGGTCGCCTCGTCGAGCGTGCCGGTACCGCCGACCATGATGACGACCGCGTCGGCCTTCTCCAGGAGGAGCTTCTTCCGCTCGGCCAGGTCGCGCGCGACGACCATCTCGTCGGCTCCCTGTCGGGCCTTGGCCGCCAGGAAGTCCACGGAGACGCCCAGGAGCCGGCCGCCCGCCTCCTGCACCCCGTCGGCGACCACTTTCATCAGCCCGACGTCGGAGCCGCCCCAGACCAGCGTGTGCCCACCTTTGCCGATCAGCTTCGCGAACTCCCGTGCGGGGCGGGTGTATCGCTCGTCGAGGTCGGCCGCGGAAAGGAAGACGCAGATTCGCATGAAGCCACCGTACGCGGGAAGAACCGGCGGCCCGCGAGCGCTGTTCCGGTATGGCCGAAGGACACACGATCACCATCGAGCAGGGCACGCAGCGCGTACGGGTCCTCCACGGAGACCAGGTGCTGGCGGAGACCGAGCGGCCCCTTCTCCTGCGGGAGACGGGCTGTCCGGTGCGGTACTACATCCCGCCGGAGGACGTACGGCTCGACCTGTTGAAGCCCTCCGAGACGCACACCTACTGCCCGTTCAAGGGCACCGCCTCCTACTGGTCGCTGCCGGACGCGGCGGACCTGGTGTGGGCGTATCCCGACCCGAAGCCCGACGTCGCCCGGATCAAGGACCATTTCTGCTTCTACGAGGTGGAAGTGCTGTGACCGGGTAGCAGTGTGCGCCGAGCGGCAGTGTTGTGACCGATTAATCCGGTGCTTTCCGGCAGTCTTGACAGGCATGGACAAGAAGACCCTTTCGCGCGACGGCACGCCCCTCGCGTACGAACGCACCGGACAAGGCCCCGCGGTCGTGCTGGTGAGCGGCGCGATGTCGACGGGCGCCACGATGCGTCCGCTGGCCGCCGCGCTCTCGGACCGTTTCGGCGTCGTCGTGTACGACCGCCGGGGCCGCGGCGAGAGCGGCGACACGGCCCCGTACGCGGTGGAGCGTGAGGTCGAGGACATCGCGGCCCTGGTCGAGGCGGTGGGCGGCGAGGCGGCGCTGTACGGCATCTCGTCGGGCGGCGCGCTGGCGCTGCACGCGGCGGCGAGCGGGCTGCCGTTGCGCGGCGTGGCCGTGTACGAGGTGCCGTACGCCGTCCACGAGGGCGCCACGAAGCAGCGCACCGAGTACACCGAGCGGCTGACCGAGGCGCTCGCCCAGGGCCGGCGCGGGGACGCCGTCGAGCTGTTCCTGAGGCTCACCGGACTGGCCGAGGAGATGATCCAGGGCGCCCGGCAGTCCCCCATGTGGCCCGGCATGGAGGCCATCGCGCCGAGCCTTGCCCACGACGACGCCGTGATGGGCGGCGGGCTGGTGCCCACGGAGCGACTCGCCTCGATCACCGTCCCGGTGCTGTCCGTCGCGGGCGGCGCGAGCCCCGCGTGGATGCGCGAGGCCGCCCGGGCCGTGGCCGAAACCGCACCCCAGGGGACGTACCGGAGCCTGGAGGGCCAGACTCACACGGCGGATCCGAGCGTCCTCGCGCCGGTGCTGGCGGAATTTTTCTCGTCGGCCGCACAACCCGGCCAAGAATTGATGAACCCGAAACCCACTGACCAGAAATAGTCACATAAGCTTCACCATCAACTCGCGCTTCCGGCGACGAGCCTCCTTGTCCCCCCGGCATTCCGGCTCGCCCGTGGAGAGCACGTCCCATGAACACCGCGCACACCCTGCCCGACGGCGGCAGACCGGCGGTCCCCCAGCGCCGCCGCCGGGCCGACTCCCGCAAGGCTGTTTCCGGCCATGTGCATCCTGGGCTGCTGCCGGCCCCGCCCGACGACCAGGAGAAGGTCTCGTACGTCCGGCGGCACGTCTGGGTGCTGACCCTCTCGTCCGCCGTCGGGTTCGTGTGCCTGGTGATCAGCCAGGTGCGGGCGGCGGCGACCAGCGTGTGGATCTGGGCGTACGTCCCGCTCCTGCTGCTGTCCGTCGTGAGCTATCTGATCTCGCTCCGGCTGGACTCCTTCACCCCGAGTTTCGACCTGCGCGGGCACCGCCGCCTGGTCAAGGCGTGGCAGCCGGAGCGGTACCCGGACGTCGATGTCTTCCTGCCGGTGTGCGGGGAGCCCATCGAGGTCCTGCACAACACCTGGCTCCATGTGCGCACCCTGGCCGAGCGCTACCCGGGGAAGGTCACCCCGATCGTGCTGGACGACTCCGACGACGCGGAGATCGGCTCGATGGCGGCCGACTTCGGCTTCCGGTACCTGGTGCGCCCCAACCGGGGATGGATGAAGAAGGCGGGCAACCTGCGCCACGGCTTCGAGCGCTCCTCGGGCGAGTTCATCCTCATCCTCGACGCCGACTTCGCCCCCCGCGCGGACCTGCTGCACGAGCTGCTGCCGTACATGGACCGCGAGCCGCGCACCGGGATCGTGCAGTCGCCGCAGTTCTTCCGGGTCCTGGACCAGCAGAACTGGATCGAGCGGGGGGCGGCGGCCGTGCAGGAGCTGTTCTACCGCAGCGTCCAGGTCTCCCGGCAGAAGAGCGACGGCTCGATCTGCGTCGGCTCCTGCGCGGTCTACCGGCGCGGCGCGCTGGCGGAGATCGGCGGCATGAGCCTGGTCGAGCACTCCGAGGACATGTACACCGGCTTCGAGCTGCGGGCCCGCGGCTGGGACCTGACGTACGTGCCGCTCGCGCTGTCCACCGGGGTGTGCCCGGACACCGTGGGCGCCTTCTACAGCCAGCAGTACCGCTGGTGCATGGCCTCGCTCGCGATGCTGGGCAGCGGGGAGTTCTGGCGCACGAAGATGCGCTTGGTGAGCCGGCTGTGCTATCTGTCCGGATTCCTCTACTACATCGAGACCGGACTGCTGACCTTCAGCGGTCCGCTCATCGCCCTGACGATCATGCTGGCGGCGCCCGAGCAGCTGAAGCTGGCGAACATCGGCCTGGTGCTCCCCAGTGTCATCTACCTGACCGTCGTCTACCCCATCTGGCACCGCAACCCCTACCGCCTGGAGGCCTGGGCCACCCGCATCCTGTACGGCTGGGCGCACGCCTTCGCCATCTGGGACACCGTTCGCCGCCGCCCGATGGGCTGGACGCCGACCGGAGCGGGCGGGGCCAAGGGCAGCAAGACGCGCCGCCTGTGGATCGGTCTGTGGGCCTGGAGCGGGATGTCGGCCGTGGCCTGGATCGCGGTGGCGGTGTGGCGCATGAGCACCTCGCTCAGCCCGTCCGACTACGACCTGATGCTCGCGTCCGGCCTGTTCTACGGCGTCGCGGTCGCCCGCGCCCTCATCCAGCCGCGCGCCGAGGTGGCCGCCGCATGACCACACCGCGCCGCTCTCGCCGCCCGCGCCGCCTGCTCCTCGCCCTTGTCGGCTGTCTGTTGGCGGCCACCGTCGGCGCCTGCGCACCGCCCGCCCCGCAGGTCTCCCCGGCCGCGGCGGCCCAGGAGGACAAGCAGACCCAGACGCAGAGCACCGAACCGCCGTACGACATACGCCCGCTGCTGAACCCGGACCACAAATATCTCGGCGTCGCCGTCAACGGCTCACCCCGCGCGACCGCGCCCCTGACCGCCTTCACCGAGAAGGCGGGGAAGCGGCCCAACCTGCGGGAGTACTACGCGAAATGGGGCGACCCGTTCCAGTCCGAGGTCAACCGTGCCGTGTGGGACCACGGCCAACTGCCCTTCCTGGTCTGGGAACCCTTCTCCCGTACGGCCGCACAGATCGCCGCCGGCCAGGACGACACGTACATCCGTGAGTTCGCCGACGCCGTACGCGACTACAACCGGCCGCTCGCGCTGAGCTTCGGGCACGAGATGAACGGCGGCTGGTACCCCTGGGGCAGCCGGAAGACCAAGGCCGCCGACTTCGCGCGCGCGTGGCGGCACATCCACGACCTGTTCACGGACGAGGGCGCCGCCGACGTCATCTGGGTGTGGAGCCCGAACGTGATCAACCCGGTCCCGGACGTCCGGCTCGAGCCGTACTACCCGGGCGACGCCTACGTGGACTGGATCGGCGTCGTCGGCTACTACACCCTGAGCGGCCCGACCTCCTTCCGCACCCTGTTCGGGCCGACCCTGACCGAGATCCGCCGCTTCAGCCGCAAGCCGTTCATCGTCGCGGAGACCGGCGTCGAGGCCGGGGAGCGCAAACCCGGCGAGATCGCCGACCTGTTCGCGGGCGTCCGGGCGCGGGACGACGTGCTGGGGCTGATCTGGTTCAACCTCAAGAAGGAGGCCGACTGGCGCATCGACAGCGGCCCGTTGTCGCTGGCCGCGTTCCGCAAGGCGGCGGCCGACGACTCCTTCGGCTTCGACGTCCGGAAACCTTAGAGGGGCCGTAGATGGAGCAGCACACCACCACGACTCCGCCCGAACCACCGGTCGACGTCCCCGAGCCGGATCCGGATCCCGGCTACGAGTTCCATCCGCCCGCGCGCGAGGAGAGCTGGTTCGGGAAGGCGCCCGACGTCACCATGCAGCTGCCCGTGGCGCATCCGAAAGCCCGGTCCCGGGTCGCGGAGACGATGCAGCTGCGCGTGCTCCGGGCGACGTCCTCCGGCTACACGCTGCGCCCCGTCCCCGACTCCGGCTGGTCCGCCGCCGCGAGCTCACGCCGGATGTGGGTCAGCCGGCTCGTCCTGCTCGGCCTGCTGCTGGTGCAGACCGCGCTGTCGCTGCGCCTGCAGAACACGGCCTTCGAGGACGAGGCCCTCTACCTGTTCGCCGGTCACGCCGAGCTCGGCCACCTCCTGCATGGGACGAAGCTCTACGGCGGCTTCGACAGCTACTTCTCCGGTGCGCCCGTCCTCTACCCCGTCCTGGCGGCCGCCGTCGACTCCGTGTTCGGGCTGGCCGGGGCCCGCGCGCTGAGCCTCGCCTGCATGCTGGGCTGCACGTCCCTGCTGTACGCGATGACGCGCCGGCTGTTCAACGAGCGCGCGGGACTGTGCGCGGCCGGCGTGTTCGCCATCGCCCAGTCCACGGCGTTCATGGGCAACTTCGCCACGTACGACGCCCTCGCCCTGTTCCTGCTGGCGCTGGCGGCCTGGATCGTCGTACGCACCGCGGGATCGCACCCGCTGCTCACCCTGCTCGCCGCCCCGGTCGCCGCGCTCGCCGTGGCGGTCAAGTACGCCTCCGCGCTGTATGTGCCCACTCTCGTGCTGCTCGGTGTGCTGACCGCGTACCAACGGCGCGGTCTGCCCCGGGCGTTGGCGCGCGGCGTGCTGCTGGCCGTGGCCACCGCCGCACTGCTGGTCGCGGGGCTGTACGCCTCCGGGTACCTGTCGGCGATCCAGTCCACCACCACCGCCCGCGCCGTGGGGACCACGCCCGCCTCGCAGATCCTGCGCGACTGCGCCCGCTGGGGCGGCCTGGCCGTCGCCGTGGCCTGCCTGGGGACGGTCTCGTACGTCCGCAGCGGCCGCATGAGCGAGATGCCCGGCTGGCGCGGAGCACTGCCGGGGGCCCGCTGGCGGGCCGCGCTCGGCCTGGTGCTGGTCGGCACGGCCCTGCTCGCGCCCGCCTACCAGCTGCACCTGCACACCGAGGTCTCGCTGCACAAGCACATCGGCTACGGGCTGTTCTTCGCCGCGCCGCTCGCCGGTGTCGGCGTCACCCGCCTGATGGGCCCGCACTTCAAGTACCCGCAGTGGGCGATCTTCCTGGGCGTGCTGCTGCTCTCCAACGGCATGTCACAGGCATACGCCAACTATCACGCGTGGCCGGACTCCAGCTCTCTGGTGTCCGCCCTGCGCCCGTACATCGACGCGCACGGCCGCTACCTCGCCGACACCTACGAGGTGCCGGTCTACGAGCTGGGGCGGGACACCTCGTACCGCCAGTGGAACTCCACCTACACGATCGACTACACGACCCGTTCCGGGCACCATCTGACCGGCGCGGCCGGTTTCCGGGCCGCCGTGGCCGAGCGGCACTTCACGCTCATTGTGCTCGACCGCGGCAACCCGACCGGCCAGAGCACCACCGTCCGCGACGGCCTGGTCCACTCCACCGGCTACCGCCTCATCGGCACGGTTCCCTATGCCACGGCCTGGGGCACCAGCCGGTTCGAGCTGTGGGCGCCGCAGGGCGGCGGGTCGTAGGTTCGCGCGATAGCTCGACCGGCTCTCACACGGCCCCGCGCCACGGCTCGGGCTCCGCCTGCGCGAATCGGTGTTCCAGCTCTTCGAGGTCTTCGAGCACCAGCCTCATCCGGCGTCGGAACGCCGTCCCGTGGGCGGGAACCGTCAGGTGCGTCAACTCATGGACGAGGACCAGGTCCACCAGGGCGGGAGGCAACTGCATCAGCGCCCAGTGGACGGCGATGCTCCCATCCGGCTCGCAGGCGCCCCAACGCTCCCCCAAGTCCCGTACGGCGACTCTTCCAGGGGTGGCCCCCGTTCTCTCGCCGCCAAAGGCGCCGTACGGGCGGCCACCCACCGACTACCACGTGCGACGTACGCTTGCGCCGCGCTTCCGCTCCTCCTGCCCCTCCCGCGCTGCCGTCGCCGCTGCCCTGCTGCTGTCCGCCCCGCCTGCTCACGCTGTTTCCTTCGCCTCCTGCCAGGACAGTTCACGAGCGATCGCCCCCGCGCCGACGCGCGGTACGCCGCCGTAGCGGCCGCGCAGATATCCGCTCTCCAGATCTTCGTCCTCCGCCGGGTGGGCGGCGGTCACCGGATAGAAGCCGGTCGCCCCGGAGCGTTCCTTCGCCGCGATCCACACCTGCTCGCGGTCGAGCGGGCGGTCGAGGACCGCGCTGCCGAGCAGGGTGGCGTCATGCGTGGTGAAGATCAACTGGGCGTCGTTCGGGTTGGCCTTGGGGTCCTGGAAGATTCGTACGACCTCTGCGGCCAGGGTGGGGTGCAGGCTGGACTCGAGTTCGTCGACCAGAAGCGTCGTCCCGTTGTCCAGTACCGTGAGCATCGGACCGAGGAAGGCGAACCACGCGTGCGTGCCGAACGATTCCTCGCGCAGGAAGTCCAGCGGGACGTCGCCACCGTCCGGGGTGCGGTGCCTGAGCCGGATGCCTCCTGACTCAGGGTCGATGTCGATGCCGGTGATGCCCAGATCGGCGATGGCGAGGAGCTGGAGGATCCGCTCCCGGTACGCGTTTTTCTTGTTCTTAGCGGTCTTCTCGGTGAGCATCCGCTGTGTGAACGTCGTACGCCCCGTGATGTCCTCACCCGGCGTCACCAGCCACAGATTGGCGAGGAACCAGCGGTGCAGTGCCGACAGCTGGGGATCGTTGAGGGTGGCTCCGGCGGAGAGGAACAACGCGTCCGGCCGTGTGAAGCCCACCAGAGCCTCGCGGTTCCCGGTGAAGCCGTCGCCCTCGAACACGAACTCGGGGCCTTCGGAATCCGGCCGGTCCGCCTCCCGGTCGAACCAGACCTGGCGTTCCCCGTCGGGGTAGGCGTGCAGCCATTCAGCCTCGACGCGCTCGTCGGAGAGTTCGAAGCCGTAGGTGTAGCGGACCTTTCGGTGGCTGCCCAGGACGATGTCCACCTCGAAGAGAGTCGTCTCGTCGGCGCTGTCCCGGTCCAGTTTGAAGGGCTGACGGGGCACTCCGGGAGACTTCGGCCAGTCCGCGAACGAGGTGCGTACCGCCTCACGCATGGCCGTCATGGCACTGAGCAGGTTGGTCTTGCCCGATGCGTTGGCGCCGAAGACATCCAGCACGGGGAGCCCTGGAACCGGTCGGTGATCATGCTCTATGCCGGTGTCCCGGGCAGTGCCCTCTTTGAGTTCGGTGCCGATCAACGACAACTCGCACTCGGCACGAATCGAGCGGTGATTCGCCACCCGAAAACGGAGGAGCACCCTCAACGTCCTGGCAGACGGGAAGGCGGCCCCGTCGTTCTCGTTCCCTTGCGGACGATCCGCAGGGGAAGCCTATGACGGCGGCGGGGCCGGGGCCAGCCCCGAAGATCGTCTAGGCGATGGCCGTGGCAGCGCGTGTCGTCGTCGCGATCGTCGCCGAGCCCACCACTCGGGTGCCGTCGTAGAGGACGATCGCCTGGCCGGGGGCGACGCCGCGGACGGGCTCGGTGAAGCGCACCTGGAGCTCGCCGTCGACCAGCTCCGCCGTCACCTCGGTCTCGCCGCCGTGGGCGCGGAGCTGGGCGGTGTAGGTGCCGGGGCCGGTCGGGGCGGCGCCGCACCAGCGGGGCTTGATGGCGGTGAGCGCGTTCACGTCCAGGGCGTCGGCCGGGCCGACCGTCACCGTGTTGTTCACCGGCGAGATGTCCAGGACGTAGCGCGGCTTGCCGTCGGGCGCCGGGGTGCCGATCCTGAGGCCCTTGCGCTGGCCGATGGTGAAGCCGTAGGCGCCCTCGTGGCTGCCGAGCCTGGCTCCCGACTCGTCGACGATGTCGCCCTCCGCCTTGCCGAGGCGGGAGGCGAGGAAGCCCTGGGTGTCGCCGTCGGCGATGAAGCAGATGTCGTGCGAGTCGGGCTTCTTGGCCACCGCCAGCCCGCGGCGCTCGGCCTCGGCGCGGATCTCGTCCTTCGTCGTCACCGTGTCGCCGAGGGGGAACAGGGCGTGGGCGAGCTGCCGGTCGTCCAGGACGCCGAGGACGTACGACTGGTCCTTGGCCATGTCGGAGGCGCGGTGCAGTTCGCGGGTGCCGTCCTCGCGGACGATCACCTGGGCGTAGTGGCCCGTGCAGACCGCGTCGAAGCCGAGGGCGAGGGCCTTGTCGAGCAGGGCGGCGAACTTGATCTTCTCGTTGCAGCGCAGGCAGGGGTTCGGGGTGCGGCCGGCCTCGTACTCGGCGACGAAGTCCTCGACGACGTCCTCGCGGAAGCGGTCGGCGAGGTCCCACACGTAGAACGGGATGCCGATGACGTCGGCGGCACGGCGGGCGTCGCGGGAGTCCTCGATGGTGCAACAGCCACGCGCGCCCGTGCGGAACGATTGCGGGTTCGCCGAGAGGGCGAGGTGGACGCCGGTCACGTCGTGCCCCGCCTCGGCCGCGCGGGCGGCGGCGACGGCGGAATCGACCCCGCCCGACATGGCGGCAAGGACGCGAAGAGGACGGGTGGGCTGCGTGGTGTCAGTCATAACCCTTCAAGAGTAAGGGCGCTCGGGAACCGAAGCCCACGAGTATCCGTTCACGATCACATGGGGGCGAGACGAGCCAACGAGAAGGACGCCGACCGGCACATCGGCCGGCGTGCCCTGCTGATCGGCGGAGCGGCGGCCGCGGCGGGCACGGCCGTGCTGGCCCGTGACGAGCTGGGGCGCCTGTGGTGGCGCACACCGGGCGTGGAGAAGCCGCGCAAGGAGGGCGAGGTCGACTACGCGGGCGCGCGTTGGGTGGCCGCGTCGGACGCGAACTGGCGGCGCGCGGACCGGCCCGAGGACTACGGCGTGGATCTGGTGGTCATCCATGTCACCCAGGGCAGCTTCGACAGCGCGGTGAAGGTCTTCCAGGACCCGGGGCACGGCGCGGCCGCGCACTACATCGTGGGCCAGGACGGCACCGTCGCGCAGATGATCCGCGAGCTGGACGTGGCGTTCCACGCGGGCAACCGGGACTACAACGAGCGCAGTGTCGGCATCGAGCACGAGGGCTTCGTCGACCGGCCGCAGGACTTCACGGCCGAGATGTACGAGTCCTCGGCCCGGCTCACGGCCCGAATATGCGCCCGCTACGACATCCCGGTCGACCGCGAGCACATCATCGGCCACGTCGAGGTGCCGGGGACGGACCACACCGACCCGGGGGAGCACTGGGACTGGGACCGGTACATGAAGCTCGTACGGAAGGCCCGTACGGCGGTGGCCTGAGCGGCCCCGGACGGAACCGCTCGGCGCGTGTTACGTCAGTCCCGCCGCGCGTGCCCGCTCCACCGCCGGGCCGATCGCCTTGGCGACCGCCTCGACGTCGGCCTCCGTGGAGGTGTGGCCGAGCGAGAACCGGAGGGTGCCGCGGGCCAGGTCGGGGTCGGTGCCGGTGGCGAGGAGGACGTGGCTGGGCTGGGCGACGCCCGCGGTGCAGGCGGAGCCGGTGGAGCACTCGATGCCCTGGGCGTCCAGCAGGAGCAGCAGGGAGTCGCCCTCGCAGCCCGGGAAGGTGAAGTGGGCGTTGGCGGGGAGGCGGCCGCCGGGTGCCGGGTCGCCGCCGAGGATGGCGTCGGGGACCGCCTTGCGGACCTCGTCGACCAGGCTGTCGCGCAGGGTGCCGATCTCCCGCTCGAACCACTCGCGCTGCTCGGCGGCCAGGAGGCCGGCGACCGCGAAGGAGGCGACCGCGGGGACGTCGAGGGTGCCGGAGCGGACGTGCCGTTCCTGGCCGCCGCCGTGCAGGACGGGGACGGGGGTGTGCTCGCGGCCGAGCAGCAGGGCGCCGATGCCGTACGGGCCGCCGATCTTGTGGCCCGAGACCGTCATCGCGGCGAGGCCGGAGGCGGCGAAGTCGACGGGGACCTGGCCGAAGGCCTGGACGGCGTCGGCGTGCAGGGGGACGTCGAACTCGGCGGCGGTTTCGGCCAGTTCGCGGATCGGCAGGACCGTGCCGATCTCGTTGTTCGCCCACATGATGGTGGCCAGGGCGACGTCGTGGGGGTTGCGGGCGATGGCCTCGCGCAGCGCGTCGGGGTGGACTCGGCCGTAGGCGTCGACGGGGAGGTATTCGACCGTGGCGCCCTCGTGTTCGCCCAGCCAGTGGACGGCGTCCAGGACGGCGTGGTGCTCGACGGGGCTCGCGAGGACCCGGGTGCGGGCCGGGTCGGCGGCGCGGCGGGACCAGTAGAGGCCCTTGACGGCGAGGTTGTCGGCCTCGGTGCCGCCGGAGGTGAAGACGACCTCGCTGGGGCGGGCGCCGAGCGCTTCCGCGAGGGTCTCGCGGGCCTCCTCCACGGTCCGCCTGGCTCGGCGGCCGGATGCGTGGAGGGAGGAGGCGTTGCCGGTGATGCTCAGGTGCGCGGTGAGTGCCTCGACTGCCTCGGGAAGCATCGGGGTGGTCGCGGCGTGGTCGAGGTATGCCATGGTGACGCCGATTCTACGGGCCTCGCTGGTGGCCTCGGAGAGGCGCCCCACGGTGGCGGACCGGCCGCCGCCGCGTCAGATGCTCCAGGACACCGCGTTGTCCATCTGCATGAACGCCAGCAGGACCAGCAGGTCGGCGACGCCCAGGCCCAGGCCCAGGTACGCGCGGCCCTTGCGGGTCGTGCCGCGCCACAGGGAGACGGCTGCCAGGGCGATGGCGGTCGGGCCGAGGAAGAGGTTCAGGACGAGGAGTCCGAGCAGGCCGAGGACGAAGGACGCTACGGCCATGCCGTCGGCGTCCCGGATGCCGGTGCGGCGGGTGGCCGGTGCGGTGAGTTGCATGACGGGTCAGCTCCTGGAAGTCGCGGGCGTCGTATGGACGGTCGGTCGTCGGTGGACGGCCGGTCAGTGGGTGGTGCCGTGACGGCGGCCGTGGCGCTCACGGATCGCGAAGATGCCGAGCCAGACGGCGATCACGACGGCGGCGACGGCGGAGAAGCCGAGCGGCGCGTGGGCGACGGTGCCGAGGACGACACCGAGCAGCAGGAACGCGGCGACGAGGAACAGCATGGGTGGAACCCCCTCCGACGAGAGAACTCGCAAGTCGCTCTCGTTACGTTTCGGTGAACGCTTGTAGGTACAGTTGTTCACTGACTTCCCAGTCTAGCGCGTCCCACGGCTTTCCAATTCCAGAGAACAGTTGTTAACTGCATGGTATGAGTCACATTCTCGGCGTCCGGCAGGCACAGAAGCAGAAGACCCGACAGGCGCTCCTGGACGCCGCGTTGGGACTGCTGGAGGAGCAGAGCCTGAGCAGTCTCGGCCTGCGCGAGGTCACCCGTGCCGTCGGTGTCGCCCCCACGGCCTTCTACCGGCACTTCCGCTCCACCGCGGATCTCGGCGTGGCCCTGGTCGAGGAGGCACTGGGCAGCCTGCACCCGATGATCCGGACGACGGTGTCCGGGGCGGACGACCACGACCAACGCATCACACGCGCGGTCCAGTTGATCGCCGGCCATGTGGACGTGTACCCCGCACATGTCCGTTTTATCGCCCGTGAGCGACACGGCGGAGTCCAGCCGGTGCGGGAGGCGATACGCGAGCAACTGGCGCGGTTCGGCCAGGAGGTGAAGGCCGAGCTGGCCAAGGACCCCGAGTCCGCGGGCTGGAGCGAGGACGACCTCCTCATGCTGGCCAACCTGTACGTCGACCAGATGCTGATCACCGCCTCACTGTTCCTGGAGACGCTGGAGGCTTCGCCGGAGGAGCGCGAGCGGGTGGTCCAGGTGGCGACCCGGCAGCTGCGGCTGATCAGCATCGGCCGTGACCACTGGCTGGACTGAGCCGAGCCGGGGGTCACAGGGGCCCTGCGGGCACTCAGTCCTGCCCGACGCCGGGGAGGTAGAGGTCCGTGACAGCGGCGGCCGCCCGAGCCAGTTCCTCGCGTACTTCCGGCGGGGAGAGGACCTCCACCCGGTCGGAGAACTGCAGCAGTTGACGGGCCTCGCCGAGCACGCCGTACGACAGCCGGGCCGTCACCCAAGCGCTCTCGCCGTCGTCGTCGGGGAGTTCGACCAGCGACGAGGCGCTGATGCGCAGGAACAGGTCGAGGCGGTCGCGGCGGACACGTACGGTGACGTCGAGTCCGCCGGGGCGCTCCTCGACCTGCCGGCGCAACACCTCCCAGACGTCGGCGAGTTCGACGTCGGGCCGGCGCCTGACCGGTTCTGCCAGGACGGTCGCCGACCGTACCCGGTCGGCTCGGAAGAGCCGTGGCCCCCCGCGCCGGTCGGCGACCAGGTACCAGACGCCCGCCTTGGCGACCAGCCCGTACGGGTCCACGGTGTACGTCCGCACGTCCCGCGCGCCGCTGTGCCGGTAGCGCAGCCGCAGCCTGCGGTCGGCGAACACCGCGTCCTGCAAGGTCTCCAGGTCCACCGCCTGTCGCGGGCCGTCCTTCCAGCGCGTGGCGTCGACGAGGATGCGGCGGGAGGTCACCTCGGCGGCCGGGCGGTGCGGGGCGGGCAGCGCCGCCATGACCTTGCGCAGGGCCGAGCCGAGGGCCGCGTCCAGCCCGAGCGCGGCGTGCGCACCCTGGGCGGCCAGGATGAACAGCGCGCGGGACTCGTCGGCGGTCAGTCCTGTGACGTCCGTACGGAACCCGGCGAGCAGCTCGATGCCGCCGTGCCGGCCGCGTTCGGCGTAGACCGGGACGCCGGAGGCGGACAGGGCCTCGACGTCCCGGTAGATGGTGCGTACGGACACCTCGAGGCGCTCGGCGAGTTCGGGCGCGGGGACGCGGCCGCGGGTCTGCAGGAGCAGCAGGATCGACAGCAGGCGGTCGGACTTCACCGCACCAGGATCCAGGGCCGGGCCCGGACCGAGGGCCTCAGGGTCCCGGCGGCCTCCCGGCCGAGGACCTCAGCCGAGCCTGACCCTGGCCAGCTGCCGCGACTGCGCGACCAGCCGGTCCGCGCTGTCCCACACCTCGGCATCCTCCTCCAGGAAGCCGCCGGCGAGGTTGCGGGTGGTGATCGCGACGCGCAGCGGGCCCGGGGCCGGGCGGCAGCGGACGTGGACCGTCAGTTCGACCGTGGGCACCCAGCCGGACAGGCCGATCTCGAAGGCGGTCGGCGGCAGCGCGTCGACGGCCAGGAGCAGCGCGAAGGGGTCGGGGTCGCGGCCGTCGGCGAGGCCGAACCAGGCCCGCATCTCCCCCTTGCCGGAGGGCGCTCCGAGCGCCCAGCCCAGCGTCGAGGGGTCGAGCTTCAGCATCAGCCGGTCGGTGATCGCCGAGCTGCCGGGCACCGGCGCCGGGCTGTCGTCCGGCCCGAAGCACTGCTCCACGGGCGGGATCGCGGGCGGCTCGGCCGCGGTGCGGACGTCGTCCGGCAGCGCGTCCAGGTCGCCGTAGGAGGCGAGGACGCGGATGCGTTCGACCTCGCGGCCCCGGTCGTCGTACTGGAAGAGGGAGGCCTGGCCGGTGGAGAGCGTGCGGCCGGTGCGGACGACGTCCGTGCGGACCACCGCCGGGCCGGGCTGGGACGCGGTCAGGTAGTGCGCCGAGATGGTGAACGGGTCGGCGTGCGGCAGGGCGTGCGCGAGCGCGCGGCCCAGGACGGCCAGGAGATAGCCGCCGTTGACGGCACTGATGATCGTCCAGCCGGCGGAGAGGTCGATGTCGTAGACGCCGGGTTCGCGCAGGGTGACCGCGGTGTCCCGGTCGAACTCGCTGTCGCCGATGACGGCGCGCACGGTAGCTGCTTCTGACATGGCTGAACGGTACAACAGGTAATTACTAAGCGGTAGCTTTCATCGTTACGGGCGCGTGACACCGGCTCTCGCACCCCAGGTGAGAAACGGTCAATTTCCTGGTAAGTGTCCCCACTCGTCCGTAAACCCGAGGCCGCCGCCGTCCCTCTCCAGATACATGAGCCTCACCGGGACTTCGTTCCTCTACACGCTGATCGCGCTGGCCGTCGTCGCCCTCGCGCTGCCGCTCGCGCTCTGGTCGCGGATGCGGGGACCCCGGGCCCTGCGCGCCGCGGCCCGGGTGCTGATGCTGGTGTTCGCGCAGGGCACGGCGGTCGCGCTGGTCTTCGTGCTGGTCAACAACCAGAACAGCCTCTACGACAACTGGGGTGACCTCCTCGGCACGGGCAACCACGTCCAGCAGGCCGCCGACCTGGGCACCGACGGAACCGGCGGGATCGCGCTGGACCGGCTGCCCAAGGTCCGGCAGAGGTTCACGGAGACCGACGGCGTGCGCGTCACCCAGCTCAAGGGCCGGGTGTCGGGCGTGAACGCCGAGGTCTACGTCTGGCTGCCGCCCCAGTACAGCCGACCCACCTACCGGCACCACAAGTTCCCGGTCGTCGAGCTGCTGTCGGGCTATCCCGGCTCGGCGAAGGCCTGGTTCGCGTCCCTGCACGCCGACAGACAGCTGCGGCCACTGATGCGGGGCGGCGAGGTCGCGCCGTTCATCCTGGTCGCCCCGCGCACCAACCTGCTGGCCGGCGTGGACCCGGGCTGCGCCAACATCACGGGCACGGTGAACGCGGACAGCTGGCTCAGCGTGGACGTGCCGAACATGGTCATGGACAACTTCCGCACCGAACCCGCACCGGCGGGCTGGGCGGTGGCCGGGTACTCCGCGGGCGCGCACTGCGCGGCGAAGCTCGCCGTCGCGCACCCCGACCGCTACCGGGCCGCGGTCAGCCTGTCGGGCTACAACGACCCCGTCGGCGAACGCAGCTCGCTGGCCGCGCAGAACCCCGTCCTGCGCAACGCGAACAACCCCTACCTGCTGCTCCGCGAGGCCCGCACCCCGCCCCCGGTCGCGCTCTACCTCTCCGGCCAGCCGCACGACGGCTACGAGGACGCCGTGGCCCTCGAACAGATCGCGAAGGCGCCGACGAGCGTGCACGTCGTCTACATCCCGAAGAGCGCGGGCGGCCACACCATGGCGCTGTGGCGACCGCAGGTGGTGCCCGCCTTCCGCTGGCTGACCGAACAGCTGGGCCTCGGCACCGCTACTCCTCCCGTACGGTCGAGCGCCGGTTCCACGCACGCGGCGCTCGCCAGTGGAACCGCATCGCGAGCAGCCGCAGGACGAACGCGGTGACGACCGCGAGCGCGCTGGTGAGCGGGGTGAGGGCGTCGTAGTGGATGCACAGGACGACCATGGTGGCGCCGACCATCGCCGGGACCGCGTACAGGTCGCGGTCCCAGCGCAGCAGCGAGGGCACCTCGTTGGCGAGCACGTCCCGCAGCACACCGCCGCCGACCGCGGTGGCGAGGCCGAGGGCCGCCGACTGGGCCAGGCCGAGGCCGTACTCGTAGGCCTTCGTCGTGCCGGCGACGCAGAACAGGCCGAGGCCGGCCGCGTCGAAGACGTTCACGCCGGCCTGGATGCGCTCCACGTGCGGGTGCAGGAAGAAGACCAGGAGGGCGGCGAGCAGCGGGGTGGTGAAGTACCCGAGGTCCGTGAAGGCGGCGGGCGGTACGGCCCCGATGATCAGGTCGCGGAACAGCCCGCCGCCCAGCGCGGTGACCTCGGCGAGGACGGCGATGCCGAAGACGTCGAAGTTCTTGCGCACGGCCAGCAGGGCGCCGGAGATGGCGAAGACGAAGATGCCGATCAGGTCGAGCGTGTGCTGGACGGACGGGCTGAACAGTTGCTGAAGCACCCCTACATTCTTACCCGACAGCGAGCCCCCGCCTTCCAAACGAAGGCGGGGGCTCGCTGATCGGGCAGGTTCTACTTGTCCCTGGAGGGAGTCTCACCCTCCGCAGGAGTCTCCGCGGGGGTCTCCGCGGGCGCCTCGGCGGCGGCCTCGACCTCCGCCGCCACCGCCGCCGACGTCTCCGCCGACTCCGCCAGCACCTCGTCCGCGACCAGCTCGGCAGCCTCCTTGGCCACGGTCAGCAGCACCGTGTCCTGCGGGGCCTGGTCCGCGAAGTTCTCCGGGTGGTGGCAGGCGACCTGCTGGCCGGGCTTCAGCTCGACGAGCGGCGGCTCGACCGTCGTACAGATCTGCGTCGCCTTCCAGCACCGGGTGTGGAAGCGGCAGCCGCTCGGCGGGGAGATCGGCGAGGGCACGTCGCCCTTGAGCAGGATGCGCTCGCTCTTGGCCGCCCTGCGGCGCGGGTCCGGGATCGGCACCGCCGACATCAGCGCCTTGGTGTACGGGTGCATCGGCGCCTTGTACAGCGAGTCGCGGTCGGAGAGCTCCACGATCTTGCCGAGGTACATCACGGCGATCCGGTCCGACACATGGCGTACGACGGACAGGTCGTGCGCGATGATCACGTACGTCAGGCCCAGCTCCTGCTGGAGGTCGTCCAGCAGGTTCACCACCTGTGCCTGGATCGACACGTCCAGAGCCGAGACCGGCTCGTCCGCCACGACCAGCCTCGGGTTCAGCGCGAGCGCGCGGGCGATGCCGATGCGCTGGCGCTGGCCGCCGGAGAACTCGTGCGGATAGCGGTTGTAGTGCTCGGGGTTGAGGCCGACCACCTCCAGCAGGCGCTGGACCTCCTTCTTGATGCCGCCCTCGGGCTCGACGCCCTGGAGCTTGAAGGGGGCGCCGACGATCGTGCCGATGGTGTGGCGCGGGTTCAGCGAGGAGTACGGGTCCTGGAAGATCATCTGCACGTCGCGGCGCAGCGGACGCATGCCGCCCACGCCGAGATGCGTGATGTCCCTGCCCTCGAACTCGACCTTGCCGGCGGTCGGTTCGAGCAGCCGGGTGATCAGCCGGCCCATCGTGGACTTGCCGCAGCCGGACTCGCCGACGACGCCGAGCGTCTCGCCGGAGCGGACCTCGAAGTCGATGCCGTCGACCGCGTGCACCGCGCCGACCTGACGCTGGAGCAGGCCCTTCTTGATCGGGAAGTGCTTCTTCAGCCCGGTCACCCTCAGCAGGACCTCGCCGGGGGCGGGGTCCTTCGTGAGGGTGGCGCCCTCCTTCTGAGGAGCGTCGCCCTGCGCGGGAATGGTCACCGCTTTCTCGTCGTCACTCACAGCTTCGGCGCAATCTCTTCGGTCCAGATACGCTCCCGCTGCTCCGTGCCCAGGTGGCAGGCGGCCCAGTGCCGGCTGCCCACTTCGGCGAGCTCGGGGCGGACGGTGCGGGTGACGTTGTCCTTCGGGAGGTCCGCGTACGGGCAGCGCGGGTTGAAGGCGCAGCCGGACGGGATGTTGATCAGCGAGGGCGGGGAGCCCTTGACCGGGATCAGGCGCTCCTGCTGCTCGCGGTCCAGGCGCGGCATCGAGCCCAGCAGACCCCAGGTGTAGGGGTGCCGGGGCTCGTAGAACACCTTCTCGGCCGGGCCCCGCTCGACGCAGCGGCCGCCGTACATCACCAGGATGTCGTCGGCCAGTTCGGCGACGACGCCCAGGTCGTGGGTGATGACGATGACCGCGGAGCCGAACTCCTTCTGCAGGTCGCGGATCAGGTCGAGGATCTGCGCCTGGACGGTGACGTCCAGGGCGGTCGTCGGCTCGTCCGCGATCAGCAGCTCGGGGTTGTTGACCAGGGACATCGCGATCATCGCGCGCTGGCGCATACCGCCGGAGAACTCGTGCGGGTAGCTGTCGACCCGCTTGTCCGGCTGCGGGATGCCCACCCGGTCGAGCATCTCGACCGCGCGGCGCTTGGCGGTCTTCTTGTCGACGTCGTGGTGGATCCGGTACGCCTCCACGATCTGCTGGCCGATCGTGTAGTACGGGTGCAGCGCCGACAGCGGATCCTGGAAGATCATCGCCATCTCGCGGCCACGCAGCTTGCGCACGTAGTCCGGGTCGGCGGACAGGAGTTCGGTCCCGTCCAGCCAGATCTCGCCGGAGATCTGCGCCTTGCGCTTGCCGTACTGGCCGGCGGTGTGCAGGCCCATGATGCCGAGCGAGGTCACCGACTTGCCGGAGCCGGACTCGCCCACGATGCCGAGGGTCTTGCCCTTCTCCAGCTGGAAGCTGAGCCCGTCGACGGACTTGACCAGGCCGTCGTCGGTCGGGAAGTGCACCTTCAGGTCGCGCACTTCCAGGAAGGAGGTCGGGGCGGGCGAAGAACTGGTGGGCTCGCCCACGGCCGCTCCGCTCTTGCTGAGTTCGGTCATGTGAGCCTCACTCGGGGGTCGATCACGGCGTACAGGATGTCCACCACGAGGTTGGCGACGAGCACCGCGAGGGATGTGATCAGGGTGACGCCCACGATGATGGGCAGGTCCTGATTGCGGATGGCGTCCAGTACGGCCCGGCCGAGGCCGGGCAGGTTGAACGTGGACTCGGTCAGGATCGCGCCGCCGATGAGGGCGCCGAGGTCCATGCCGAGCATGGTGAGGATCGGCGTCATCGTCGAGCGCATGGCGTGCTTGCCGATGACGGTCTGCTCCTTGAGGCCCTTGGCGCGGGCCGTGCGGATGTAGTCCTCGCCCAGGATCTCCATCATGGTGGCGCGGGTGATCCGGGCGTACATCGCCGCGTAGAGGAACGCCAGGGTGATCCAGGGCAGGATCATGCCGCCGAACCAGCCGCCGAAGCTCTCCTCCAGGGGCACGTACTGCGCGTCGATCCATTTCAGCCCGAAGGCGAAGATCGCCAGGCTGAGCATGCCGGTGAAGTAGATCGGGAGGGAGACACCGCCGAGCGCGATGACCATCGCGCCGCGGTCCCAGATCGTTCCCCGCTTGAGCGCGGAGAGCACACCCGCCGCGACACCGAAGACCAGCCACAGTACGGCGGCACCGAGCGCGAGACCCAGGGTCACCGGGAAGCGGTCGGTCAGCACCGGCCAGACGGCCTGCTCACTGCGGAACGAGTACCCGAAGCACGGTGCCGAGCAGTGGATGGTGTCCCCGCCGCCCGAGTACGTGCGGCCGGCGAAGATGCCCTTGAAGAACTCCCAGACCTGGGCGTAGATCGGGTCGCCGAGACCCAGCTTCTGCCGCACCGCCTCGACGGAGGCCGGGTCGGCCTGCTTGCCCACGAAGCTCGAGGCGATGTCTACCCCCGCCCACTTGGGGACGAGGAAGAAGATGCCGAAGACCACCATGATGATGACCACGAGCATCACTGCGGCGGCGAACAACCGCCTGATGAGGTAAGCGAGCACAGCTCTCGGCCCGCCGCGGACCGTGGGCCACCGGAGGTTGTCCGGTGGCCCACGATCACGCTGCGCCGGCCTTCACCTGCCTTTCGTGCCGTGTGGCGGGTGTGCCGGGACTACTTCGCGGACTTCAGACCGAGGTTGACGAAGTCGTACATACCGCTGTAGCCGTCGGTGGTGTACACGTTCGCCAGGTTGTCCGAGCGCCAGTTGATGAACTTCTCGAAGACGAAGGGGAGGTAGTACGCGCCCTCCATCACCTTGTGGTTGATCTCCGTGGCGATCTTGGTCTTGCCCGCGTCGTCCAGCGTGGTGATGTAGTCGTCGAACAGGCCGTCGATCGTCTTGTCCTTGATCAGAGAGAAGTTGTTGTTACCGCTCTCCAGGATGTACTTGCTGTCCCACAGCGGCATACCGAAGCCCTGGACGGTCGGGAAGTCCGGACCCCAGCCCATGATGATGATGCCGTAGCCCTTCTTCTTCACGTTCTCGGGGCTGCCGATGATGCCGGAGGTCTGCGAACCGTCGAACTGGTCGATCTGGGCGTTGATGCCGATCTTCTTCAGCGACGCCTGCAGGGACTGGGCGGTGGCCACCTCGACCGGCTTGTTGTTGCGGACCGCGATGGTTGTGGAGAAGCCGTTCGGCTTGCCGCAGGCCTTCAGCGCTTCCTTGGCCTTGGTGGCGTTGCCGGACTTGTTGGCACCGGCGATCTCGTACGGGTCGTACTTCTGGCCCTCGGAGCCCGACACGGACGGCGGCAGCATGTTGGTGCCGATGTCACCACCGGCGACGGGGCCACCGCGCGCGGTCTGGAGCGACACGTGGTCGGCACCGTAGATCACGGCCTTGCGGCACTCGGCGTTGTTGAACGGCGCCACGCTCTGCGGGAAGGTCGCGTAACGGATGTAGCCGGAGACCGGGTTGTCCAGGTTGGCCTTGTGCTGCTTCAGGGCGGTGGTGCGGCCCTGCGGCGACATGCCGGTCTGGTTGATGTCGAGGTCCAGGTCACCGTTGAGCAGACGCTGGTCCAGCTGGTTGGCGTCCGAGAAGAACTGGACGGTGATCTTGTCCGGGTAGGCCTTGCGGATCGGGTCCGAGGCCTGCTTCCACTCGGTGTTGCGGACCAGCGTGAGGTCCTTGCCCGGGCTGTACGACTGGAACTTGTACGGGCCGGAGGAGAACGGGTGCAGACCGTACTTGGACTTGGTGTCCTTGTCCTGGCGGACCGGGGACGCGGAGATCAGACCCAGCATCTCCTCGAAGTCCGAGTTGGCGGTCGGCAGCTTGAAGACGACGGTCTTGTCGTCCGGCGTCTCGATCGCCTTCAGACCCAGCTTGTCCGGGGAGGTGTCCTTGTACGGGCCCTTGTACTCGCCCTTCGGGTCGAGCACGTCCTTCAGGTAGACCGGACCGCCGGACAGCACGTCCTGCGCCCACACACGCTCGATGCCGTACTTCACGTCCTTGGACGTGATCGGCTTGCCGTCCTCCCACGTGACGCCGTCACGCAGGGTGTACGTGTAGGTCTTGCCGTCGTCCGTGACCTTGGCGAGACCGGTGGCGAGGTCCGGGGCCAGCTCGGCGCCGGCCTTTCCGGGCTCCGTCTTGTTCGTGACGAGCTGGCGGCTGTAGTAGCGCGCGAAGTTCCACATGAAGCCGTAGTAACCGCGCGTGGTGTCCCACGAGTCGGCATCCTGGGCGCCACCGAACTTCAGCGTGCCGCCCTTCTTGGCGGCAGAGGCCTGGGCGACCTTGTTGTTCGCGGCGTCGAAGCCGGCGGCACCGGTGCTCGAGCCGCCGTTGTCGCCGTCGTCTCCACCGCCGCCGCACGCCGCCGTGGTCAGCAGCGCGGCGACCGCGGCGACAGCGGCAAACGCCTGCTTCCGCCGCCCTGAGGTGCGTTGGGTAGTCACGATCTCGGATCCTCCGGATTTGATGAGAGACCCCGTGTGAGTGCCACGGGACAGTTGGGGTGCTGCGCCTGGACGGTTCGGCGGTTCGGCCGGTTCAACGGGAGGCCTTCGGGTCCAGCGCGTCCCGGACGCCGTCGCCGAAGAGATTGAAGGCCAGCACGGTGATGAAGATCGCCACGCCCGGGACCACCATGTACATGGGGTCGGACTCGTAGTAGTCGATCGCACTCGAGAGCATCTGCCCCCAGGAGGCGGTGGGCGGCTTGACGCCCACGCCCAGGAAGCTGAGCGCCGCCTCGGTGAGGATGTTGGTGGGGATCATCATCGTCGTGTAGACGACGATCGGGGCGACGAGGTTGGGCAGCAGTTCCTTGAACAGGATGTACAGCCGCCCCGCGCCCAGCGATCGGGCGGCCTCCACGTACTCGCGCTCACGCAGCGAGAGTGTCTGGCCGCGCACCACGCGTCCGATGTAGGGCCAGCCGAAGAAGCCGATGACGATGATCATCACGAAGACGCGCACGCTCGAACCGGTGAGCCCCAGCATCTCGTTCGGCATGACGGAGACCAGCGCGATGATGAACAGCAGCTGCGGGAAGGCGAGCAGGCCGTCCATCACCCGGCTGATCACGGAGTCGAGCCAGCCGCCGAAGAACCCGGCGAGGATGCCCAGCACCGTTCCGAGGATCACGGCGACCACGGCGGACAGGAAGCCCACCAGCAGGGAGATCCGGGCGCCGTAGAGGATGCGGGCGAGGATGTCGCGGCCGTTGACCGGCTCTACGCCGAGCAGGTGGTCGCCGCTGATGCCGCCCAGGGAGCCCGTGGGCGTGCCGAAGAGCGGGTCGATGAGGTTCTCGTGGTACTCGTTCGGGTCCTGCCCCAGGAGGCTCGTGATGACCGGGGCGAGCAGCGCGATCACCACCAGGAAGAGAACCACGGCGCCGCCCGTGAGAGCCAGCTTGTCCCGCTTCAGGCGCTCCCAGGCGATCCGGCCCAGGGAACGCCCCTGTACGGCCTTCGCATCGGCGCTGACCAGCGCCGCTTCTTCGGCCGCACTCGGGGCCGCTTCCGCGGTCGGCTCGTGCAATGGTGCCGTCATCTGGCAGGGACCCCTCTCAACCGGCGGTAGCCGGCCCGCACTTGCCGCTGTGGCGGCATTGATTCAGTCCGTCGTACACAGGGACGAAAGGCCCCTGGTGCGGGAGTCTTCAACGCTTTGGCGATCTGTTGCCAGACTTGACGGTGAAAGGATGCATAAACGTGATGCGACCCAGAGGGTTCCGTTATCCGGACGGCGGGTAACGCGGGGCGGACGCAGTCCAGTTGGGGCATTGGGGACACAGGGGTACGATTCACCCAGTTCTACGCGCGAAGACGGGGAAGGCGGGTCCGGCCGCCGGAGCCGGAGAGGAGTTCGGTCAGTAGCCGCCGCGGGCCGGCGGATAGCCGTAACCGGCCACCGGAGCCTGAGCCGAGGAGGGTGCGGGGGCCGGGGCGGACGCCGCATGGGCCTCGCGGTCGTAGAAGGGGCGGGCGCTCGCCCGCATCCACAGCGCCACCGGGTCGTACTCGTCGGACATCGCCACGGTCGACACCGGGAGCCCGTCCGGGACCGCGCCGATCGACTGCTGCATCATCGCGCGCACCGAGTCGACGGCCGGCGGGCTGGTGTCGTACACATCGAGACCGATGGCGAGATACGGCGCCCCGAGCGCGGGCTGCACCCAGGCACGGCGCAGCGCGCGGACGGCGGGGGTGCGGTGGGCGTTGTGCGCGAGCAGGGCGTAGAACTGCGGGATCTCGATGCCGGGCTCGGACAGCCGCAGGGGTCCGGCGGGCTGGCGCTCCAGGCCGGTGGCGATGCGGCGCAGATCCAGCCAGGGGATGCCGACGCCGCCGCCGGGGGCGTGCGGATTCAGCCAGAGGCCGTAGTGGTCGGGGTACAGGGTGCGGGCGACGTCGATTCCGTCGACGACCTCATAGGAGCGGTTCCAGCCGCTGGCCGAGAGTTCCTGGGCCGAGGTCACGCACGGTGCGTAGCCGTACCCGTCGACCTCCATGTTTCCGTACTGGGCGTCCGGGGAGCCCGCCTGACCGTGCCACAGCAGCATCCAGACCTGGCCGGAGGAGGGGGTCGCGAGCGCGCGCAGGAGTGCCTCGTAGGCGTCGTAGCGCCCGGGCGTCACCTGGCGCAGCATGTGCTCGACCTGCCCGGCCGCGATGCCGCTGGCGCTCACCTGTACCGCCCCTTCGTGAAGTTGCCTCGATATGAAACCAGCTTATGTGGCGGCGCCGACAGCAGCCGCCCAAGAGCTCGGGACTTGTTCGCCGTCGGCGGGTGCGAGCGGTGGGGGCCGGTCGCGCCCCGCGGCGGAGCCGCATGTCGACACAGTCCCGCGCCCCTGAATACCTCAGTAGCCGTACTGATAAAAGGGCCGGACCTGCTCGCGCATCCAGTGGCCCACCGGGTCGTCCGCCACGTCCAGGAGGACCAGGTTGACCGGCCAGGGGGCCGGGGCGCGGCCCAGGGCCGCGGCCAGGGCGTCCATGGGGGCCGTGCGCAGGTCGGGGGCGTCCCAGTGGGAGAGCTCCACGCCCACGAACATCACCGGGTTCGCCGTCTCGATGGCGGCCAGGCAGCGGCGGGCCGTGAGGATGACGCCGGTGGCCGCGAACTCGGCCGAGGCCGCGGCGAGGAAGTCGACGGGGTCGTCCTGCCAGTCGGGCTCGTAGAGCTTGACGCGGCCGCCGCTCGCGGGGCCGTCCAGCGGGGTACGGCCGGTGCGGCAGAGGTCGGCCACGGCGGGCGGGGGCAGCGGGACGCCGACCGTGCCGTCCGGGTTCACGGCGATGCCGACCTGCGGGGGCAGCCCGCGGGCGAACTCCACCGCGGGCGCGATGGTGTACGACATGTGCGAGCCGACGACCTGGCGGAACTGCTCCTCGGAGCTGAACACCGGGACGTAGGCCTGGCCGTCGATCTCCAGTGTGGGCAGGTCGAGCGGGCCGCTGTGCGGGCCGCCGCCGCTGGGCAGCGGGATCCACACGAAGCTGCGGCCGAGCACCTCGACGATCCGCCCGCCGGCCCCGGGGATGCCGAGGGAGGCGGAGAGCACCTCCTCCAGCTCGTTGCCGGGCCATCCGCCGTGCGAGTGGGCGTGCGCCTGTGCCGGGAACTCCGAGAAGCCCGCTGGGAGATCCGCCGGGAAGTCCATCTGTTGTCTACCGCCTGCCGAATACCGCTGCTGTGGCTGAAAAGGCTAACGGGTGCGGGCGGGCCGGGAGTCAGCCCGTCACAGCAATCCGGCCCCGGGCCGTGAAACCGACCCGCCTCAGCCCGTGAAGCCGATCCGCGTCAGGACGTTCGCCGCGTCCCGGTCGATCAGGACCGCCGAGCCGCAGCCCGGCGGCAGGTCGCCCTGCTCCACGGAGCTGATCAGGCGGGCGGCCGCGCCGCGGTGGCGCAGGAACGCGTACCGCGAGACGCCGCGGCCGCGTTCGCGCTGGCCGGCCAGGGCCGTGCCGGGGGCGACGTCGAGCAACAGCAGGTGCAGGGTGCCGCCCCGGCGGCGGGCCTCGCGGGCCAGCCAGCCGCGCACCCAGGCCTGCGTACCGCAGTCGTGCACGACGACGCCCTTGCCGGAACGCAGGGCGCGGCGCAGTCCGGCGTAGTGGGCGACGCGGACGAGCGGGCGGTAGACCGCGTACGGCAGGAAGCGGGACAGCCGGCCGTCCCAGCGGTCGCGGGTGTCCTGGGAGTCGATCCGGGTGCCCTTGACGGTGCGCCGCATCAGCGTGGACTTGCCGCTGCCGGGCAGGCCGGTGATCACGACGAGGTCGCGGGGCCCGAAGAGCAGTGCGTGCGGGCTGTGGCCCTCGCGCTCGCGCAGGTCGCGGAGGACGGCTGCCGGGCGCGCTCCACACGCGCCGCGGGCCGGGGCCGAGGGCTGCTCGGGCAGCGCTACGGCCGAGGTCGTGGCGTACGCAGTGGTCCTGTTCACCGTGATCGTCCTCCCCTGGGGTGGGTCACGAGTTTCCCTCCCCGTCGAGTGTAAAGAGAAGGTAATACGCGGTGTCTCGCGTTTTCATGCGCTTACTGCCACAGGCCGGTTACAGATGTGGCCCTGCCACGCGCCGAGGATGCGTGCAATGATGTGCGCGCCAACTGCATACCGGCCGCTTGAATCCGCGCGGGAGAGTCCCCAGCCGTACCTCGCTGGGGCGCCGAAGGAGCAAGTCCCTCCCTTGAATCTCTCAGGTCCCCGTTACCGCGCGGGCGAGGCACATCTGAAAAGCGGGCCGCTGCGACAGTGGCTCCACCCAAGGTGCAAGTCGTGACCACCGTTTCGCGGGGTCACGTCGAACCTCTCAGGTTCCGATGACAGATGGGGAGGAACGACCTCGCCGTCATGCCTTGGGAGACGACCGTCCGATGAGCAGCACCGCACCCCGTCACACCGCCCTCGATGCCCTGCATCGTTCGCTCGGCGCGACGATGACCGACTTCGCCGGCTGGGACATGCCCCTGCGCTACGGCTCCGAACGCGACGAGCACAACGCCGTACGCACCCGCGCCGGGCTCTTCGACCTCTCGCACATGGGCGAGATCACGGTCACCGGGCCGGAAGCCGCGCAGTTCCTGAACTACGCGCTGGTCGGCGACATCGCGGCCGTGAAGGTGGGCCGCGCCCGCTACACGATGATCTGCGCCGCTGACGGCGGAATCCTCGACGACCTGATCGTGTACCGGCTGGCCGAAGACGAGTACATGATCGTTGCCAATGCCTCCAACGCCCAGAACGTCGTGAACGAGCTCAGCAGTCTCGGTGAGGAGTTCGAGGTCGAGGTCCGCGACGACCGCGATCACTACGCGCTGATCGCCGTCCAGGGGCCCGAGTCCCCCGGCATCCTCAAGTCGCTCACCGACGCCGGCATCGACGGCCTCAAGTACTACGCCGGCCTGCCCGGCACCGTCGCCGGCGTCCCCGCGCTCATCGCCCGCACCGGCTACACCGGCGAGGACGGCTTCGAGCTGTTCGTGAAGCCGGAGCACGCCGTCGAGCTGTGGCAGGCCCTGACCAAGGCGGGCGAGGGCGTCGGCCTGGTCCCCTGCGGCCTGTCCTGCCGGGACACGCTGCGTCTGGAGGCGGGCATGCCGCTGTACGGGCACGAGCTGTCGCTGTCGTTGACTCCGTTCGACGCCGGGCTCGGCCGGGTGGTGAAGTTCGAGAAGGAGGGCGACTTCGTGGGCCGCGAGGCGCTGACCGAGGCGGCCGCCCGCGCACAGGCGAACCCTCCGCGCGTCCTCGTCGGCCTGGTCGCCGAGGGGCGTCGGGTCCCGCGCGCCGGGTACGCGGTCGTCGCCGGCGGCGAGGTGATCGGCGAGGTCACCTCCGGCGCGCCCTCCCCCACGCTGGGCAAGCCGATCGCGATGGCGTACGTCGACGCCGCGCACGCGGCGCCGGGCACGCCGGGTGTCGGTGTGGACATCCGGGGCAGCCACGAGCCGTACGAGGTCGTGGCGCTGCCGTTCTACAAGCGCCAGAAGTAGAGACTCAAGCGCCGGAAGTACAGACTTGAACGGTCCGTGCGCGTGACCCTGCGCACATTTCCGCTGCTCACGTGCGTTTCCAGCAGTCCCCCATTCACCAGCACTCCCCCGCGTACAGGAGAATTCAGGCCATGAGCAACCCCCAGCAGCTGCGTTACAGCAAGGAGCACGAGTGGCTGTCGGCCGCCGCGGACGGCGTCTCGACGGTCGGCATCACGGAGCACGCGGCCAACGCGCTCGGCGATGTCGTGTTCGTCCAGCTTCCGGAGGTCGGTGCCACGGTGACCGCGGGCGAGACCTGCGGCGAACTGGAGTCGACCAAGTCGGTCAGCGACCTGTACGCCCCGGTGTCCGGTGAGGTCACCGAGGTCAACGAGGACGTGGTGAACGACCCGTCGCTGGTGAACTCCGCGCCCTTCGAGGGCGGCTGGCTGTTCAAGGTACGCGTCACGGACGAGCCGGCCGACCTGCTCTCCGCCGACGAGTACACCGCCTTTTCCGCCGGCTGAGGAGTCGTACACCCGATGTCCGTTCTGAACACGCCCCTGCACGAGCTCGACCCGGAGATCGCCGCCGCGGTCGACGCCGAGGTGAGCCGCCAGCAGTCCACCCTCGAGATGATCGCCTCCGAGAACTTCGCGCCGGTCGCGGTCATGGAGGCGCAGGGCTCGGTCCTCACCAACAAGTACGCCGAGGGCTACCCGGGTCGCCGCTACTACGGCGGCTGCGAGCACGTCGACGTCGCCGAGCAGATCGCGATCGACCGGGTCAAGGAGCTGTTCGGCGCCGAGTACGCCAACGTCCAGCCCCACTCCGGCGCCTCCGCCAACCAGGCCGCGCTCTTCGCGCTGGCCCAGCCCGGCGACACCATCCTCGGCCTGGACCTCGCCCACGGCGGCCACCTGACCCACGGGATGCGGCTGAACTTCTCCGGCAAGCAGTTCAACGTGGTCGCCTACCACGTCGACGACGCCGGCCTGGTCGACATGGCCGAGGTCGAGCGGCTCGCCAAGGAGCACCGGCCCAAGGTGATCATCGCGGGCTGGTCGGCGTACCCGCGGCAGCTGGACTTCGCCGAGTTCCGCCGGATCGCCGACGAGGTCGAGGCGTACCTGTGGGTCGACATGGCGCACTTCGCGGGTCTGGTCGCGGCGGGCCTGCACCCGAACCCCGTCGAGTACGCCGACGTCGTCACCTCCACCACCCACAAGACGCTGGGCGGCCCGCGCGGCGGCATCATCCTCGCCAGGAAGGACTTCGCGAAGAAGCTCAACTCGTCCGTCTTCCCGGGCTTCCAGGGCGGCCCCCTGGAGCACGTGATCGCGGCCAAGGCGGTGTCCTTCAAAGTCGCGGCGAGCGAGGACTTCAAGGAGCGCCAGCGCCGTACGGTCGAGGGCGCACGGATCCTCGCCGAGCGGCTGACCGCGCCGGACGCCCGCGAAGCCGGGGTCAACGTCCTGTCCGGCGGCACCGACGTGCACCTGATCCTGGTCGACCTGCGCGAGTCCGAGCTGGACGGGCAGCAGGCCGAGGACCGCCTCCACGAGGTCGGCATCACGGTCAACCGCAACGCCGTCCCGAACGACCCGCGTCCGCCGATGGTCACCTCGGGCCTGCGGATCGGTACGCCCGCCCTCGCCACCCGCGGCTTCACGGCCGAGGACTTCGCGGAGGTCGCGGACGTCATCGCCGAGGCGCTCAAGCCGTCCTACGACGTGGAAGCCCTCAAGACCCGGGTGAAGACGCTTGCCGACAAGCACCCTCTGTACCCCGGTCTGAACAAGTAGTTCCTTTTTGTGGCGTGCCCCGCACACTCGACAGTGCGGGGCCCCCGCCCCCTGCACCACCCGTATTGAGGAGTACCCGTGGCCATCTCGGTCTTCGACCTGTTCTCGATCGGCATCGGCCCGTCCAGCTCCCACACGGTCGGCCCGATGCGCGCGTCCCGCATGTTCGCCCGCCGCCTGCGCAACGAGGCCCTGCTGGAGTCGGTCGCGTCCATACGGACCGAGCTCTACGGCTCTCTCGGCGCGACCGGCCACGGGCACGGCACGCCCAAGGCGGTGCTGCTCGGCCTGGAGGGCGACTCGCCGCGCACGGTGGACGTGGAGAAGGCCGACCAACGGGTGGAGGACATCAAGGCGGCGAGGCTGCTGCGGCTCCTCGGCGAGCGCGAGATCGCCTTCGACTTCGACAAGGACCTCGTCCTCCACCGCCGTAAAACCCTGCCCTACCACGCCAACGGCATGACCCTGTGGGCGTACGACGCCTCCGGGGCTGAGCTGCTCACCAAGACGTACTACTCGGTGGGCGGCGGCTTCGTCGTCGACGAGGACGCGATGGGCGCGGACCGCATCAAACTCGACGACACCGTCCTCAAGTACCCCTTCCGCACGGGCGACGAACTGCTGCGCCTGACGCAGGAGACCGGCCTGTCGATCTCCGCGCTGATGCTGGAGAACGAGCGCGCCTGGCGCACGGAGGAGGAGATCCGCGCGGGCCTCCTGGAGATCTGGCGGGTGATGCAGGCGTGCGTCTCGCGCGGCATGGCCCGCGAGGGCATCCTGCCGGGCGGGCTGAAGGTCCGCCGCAGGGCGGCCATGTCGGCACGCCAACTCCGGGCGGAGGGCGACCCGTTGGCGCACGCGATGGAGTGGATCACGCTCTACGCGATGGCGGTGAACGAGGAGAACGCGGCGGGCGGGCGCGTGGTGACCGCGCCGACGAACGGAGCGGCGGGCATCATTCCGGCGGTGCTCCACTACTACCTCAACTTCGTGCCCGGCGCGGACGAGGACGGCGTGGTCCGCTTCATGCTCGCCGCCGGCGCGATCGGCATGCTCTTCAAGGAGAACGCCTCCATCTCCGGCGCCGAGGTCGGCTGCCAGGGCGAGGTCGGCTCGGCCTGCTCGATGGCGGCGGGCGCCCTCGCCGAAGTACTCGGCGGCTCCCCCGAACAGGTCGAGAACGCCGCCGAGATCGGCATGGAACACAACCTCGGCCTCACCTGCGACCCGGTCGGCGGCCTCGTCCAGATCCCGTGCATCGAGCGCAACGGCATGGCCGCGGTGAAGGCGGTCACGGCGGCGCGGATGGCGATGCGCGGGGACGGCACGCACAAGGTGTCGCTGGACAAGGTCATCAAGACGATGAAGGAGACCGGGGCGGACATGTCGGTGAAGTACAAGGAGACGGCCCGGGGCGGGCTGGCGGTGAACATCATCGAGTGCTGACGTCTGGAGACGACGACCACACGTCGGCGTTTCCGTGCCAGGCGCCGATCACCCGTGCCAAGGTGGGACCGCAGGCAACAGCCAACTCCTGTTTCCCCACAGGCACTTCAGGGAGTCCCCATGCTGCGCGGCATAGACGTGAGCGCCTACCAGTCCTCCTCCTACAGCACGGACGGCCTCTCCTTCGTCTTCATCAAGGCGACCGAGGGCCGCTCGTACGTCAACTCGAAACTCGCCGCCCAGACGAAGCGGGCCCGCGACGCCGGCCTGGTCGTCGGCTTCTACCACTTCCTCTGGCCGGGCAACCTCACGGCCCAGGCCGAGTACTTCGTGAAGCATGCCCCTGAGAAGGCGGGCGACATCCTGGCCGTCGACTGGGAGACGACCGGCGACGGCACGCACGCCACCAACGCGGAGAAGGACAGCTTCATCCGCAAAGTGCGGGCGCTGCGGCCGAACAATCGGGTAGTGCTTTACACAAACCGCAACTACTGGCTGACTGTGGACACCACTTCCTACGCGGGCGATGGGCTGTGGATCGCCGACTACGTCACGGCGGGAAAGCCGCGCATCAAGGCGAAGTGGCGCTTCCACCAGTACACCGACGATCCGCTGGACAAGAACGTGGCGGACTTCGCGAGCAAGGCGGCGCTGCGCGAGTGGGCCGAGGGCGCCTGACGGGGAGCCGCGCGTGCCCCTGCGGCCGTTCCGGCCTATCCGCGGAACTCCGGCTTGCGCTCCGGGCTCGCCTCGGCCAGGGCCTTCGCGACGCCGTCGATGCCGGCCCGCAGCCCGTACACCGGGGTGTCCGGCTGCTGGCGCCAGGAGTCGTCGAGGCCGCCCGTGTCGACCGTGTCGAAGCCGAGTGCGTCGATGAGGGCCCGCACCTTGCGCTTCGCCGCCTCGTCGTCGCCCGCGACCGGCAGTGCCAGGCGGTCGGGGGCGCCGGCCGGGCGCGGGCGGTCCAGGATGTCCTGGGCGTAGGTGCCGTTGAAGGCCTTGATCACGGGGTGGTCGAGCTGCCGCTGAGTCCAGCGGCTCTCTGTGAGGCCCTCGTCGTCGATCTCCGCGATCTTGCCGTCGCGCTGGGGATAGTAGTTGCCGGTGTCGACCACCGCGACGCCGTCCGCCGCCTCGTCGAGCAGGCCTGCGGGCAGGTCCGGTACCGCCTTCACGGGGATCGCGACGATGACGATCTCGGCGCCGCGGGCCGCCGCCTCCACCGGTACGGGGCTCGCGCCCGTCTCCTCGGCGAGTGCGGTGAGGGTGTGCGGGCCGCGGGAGTTGGCCACGGAGACGTCGTGGCCGAGGGCGGTGAGCCGACGGGTGAGGTTGCCGCCGATGTTGCCCGCGCCGATGATGCCGATCTTCATGCCGCGCCTCGCCTTTCGCAGGTGTGCCGCGGAGCCTTCGGCTCCGGTTGTCCGGTTCTTCGGACACGGACACCAACCTCCGGGAAGGGCGAGCTGTTCCACACCGCGCCGAACGGGTGGCGGGCGGCGGGCGGCGGGCGGCCTCAGACCCGTACGACGATCTTGCCCGTGTGCCGATTCGACTCCATCAACCGGTGGGCGTCCTGGATCCGGTCGAGGCCGTCGAAGACCTCGGCCACGACCGGGCGGAAGCCGCCGTCGGCCAGTCCGGCGTTCAGGAACGCGGTGGAGCGGCGGCGGCCGCCGGGGGTGCCGGTGAGGGTCATGTTCGCGTACGTGTGGATGGTGAACGGCCAGTTCCAGGGGATCTCGGCGGGGCGGCGGTCCAGCCAGCCGTAGACCAGCACGGATCCGCCCTCGGCGAGTGCGTCGGCGAGCGGGCGGAAGGCGGGGCCGCCGATCGCGTCGAAGATCACCTGGGCGCCCTGGCCACCGGTGAGTCGCCGGACCTCCTTCGCGACGGCCTCCGAGCCGCCGTCCGGCTCCCCCGAGACGATCACTTCCGCCGCGCCCAGATCGAGGAGTTGCCGCCGCTTCTCCTCGGTGCGCGTCGTGGCGAGCGGGATCGCGCCGATGCGGCGCGCCACCTGGATCGCCGCGGTGCCGACCCCGCTGGACGCGCCGGTGATGAGGACGTGGTCGCCGGGCTTCAGGCCCGCGGTTTCCAGCAGGGCGCCGTACGCCGTCGTGTACGTAAGCCAGGCCGCGGCCCCGGTGACGCCGTCCACGGACGCGGGCCGTCGTACGACCGCGGTCTCGGGGAGGACGACCCGCTCCGCATACACGCCCTGCGCGCTCATCTCGATCCCGGGGCCCGTCATCACGGGGTCGCCGACGGCGACTTCGGTGACTCCCTCGCCGACCGCCTCGACGACGCCGGAGGCCTCGTAGCCGAGGCGGGAGGCGGGAAGCGCGGGCTGGTAGTAGTAAGACCCGGCCCGGAAAAGGGCTTCGGCTCGATTCAGTCCCAACGCCTCTATGCGTAGAGCCACTTGGCGCGGACCGGGTTCGGGGACGGGCACGTCCTCGATCTTCAGTACCTCAGGTCCGCCGATCTCATGAAAAAGCACGGTGCGTGCGGTAGTTGGCATACCGAAGACGCTAGGACCCGAGGGCAGGACGATCCATGTCCACCGATCTCGCTTTCCTGTCCGTACGTCTTCCTACTCGACCTCGCGGCTACGGTGAGAACATGGACGTACTCAGCGACGCCGTCGCCGCGATGCGCTCCGGGCGGCCGCACTCCGGGCGCCGGGACTATCACGCCCCCTGGGGCACCCGCTTCGAGCCCTCGGACGGCGCCGGGTTCCATGTCGTGCTGCGCGGGTCGGCGTGGCTGGTCCCGGCGGAGGGCGACCCGGTCGCACTCGGGCCCGGTGACGTGGCCTTCCTGGCGCACGGGCGCGGGCACGCGCTCGCCAGTGGTCCCGACGTGGAGATGGACGTCGTACGGCTGGATCCGGACGGGGCGTGGCCCGAACTGCCGTCCCCCGAACGGGACGCACCCCCGGACACGGTCATGCTCTGCGGCGCCTACCTGCTGGACCGCAGCCGCGCCCACCCCCTGCTCACCGAGCTGCCGGAGGTCGTGCACCTGCCCGCCCGGGTCGGCGCCCATCGCTCGCTGCGGGCGGCCGTGGAACTGCTGGGCGCCGAGTTGGAGGAGGCGCAGCCGGGAGCGGACACCGTCGTCGCCTCACTCCTCGACACCCTGCTGCTGTACATCCTGCGGGCGTGGTGGCAGGGCGAGCGGCACGGCACCGGGCAGCCGACCGGCTGGGCCGCCGCGCTCGCCGACCCGGCCGTCGCGGCGGCGCTGCGCGCGATCCACGGCGACCCGGCCCACTCCTGGACGGTGGAGGAGCTCGGCGCCCGCGGCGGCCTGTCCCGCGCGGCCTTCGCGCGCCGGTTCGCCGCGCTGGTGGGCGAGCCGCCGCTGGCCTACCTCACCTGGTGGCGCATGACGACGGCCGGCCGGTTGCTGCGCACCGACGACCTCCCGCTGCGCCAGGTCGCCCGACGCACCGGCTACACCTCGGAGTTCGCCTTCGCCAAGGCCTTCAAACGGGAGTACGGGGTGGCGCCGGGCCAGTACCGCAGGCAGGCCTCATAACCCGGCAGGCGAAGGGGGGCGCCCATGGGCGCCCCCCTTCGCCACTCGCGCACTCACGTCACTTGCTCAGGTAGGCCCAGAACTCGTCGAACGACAGGACCTTGTCCCCGTCGAGGTCGCGGGACTTGATGATGACCTCGGCGACCGACTCGGTGACGTTCCAGTCGCCCTGCTGGGCCAGGGCGGTCTTGAACTCGGCGGCGGTGATGAAGCCGTCACCGTCAGTGTCGATCCGCTGGAAATGCTTGCGTGCTTCTTCGATGTCCGCCACCGATTCGCCCCTTTTTCTCGTACCTTGCTGTCCCGTTGACGAAGGTCAGATTAACTGCCCGCCCGCGCCTCCAGTGCAGCGACCACCCACGCGAACTCCTCGCGGTGCGCCGCCACCGTCCCGTGGCCGTTCACGATCCCCAGCAACTCCCGGTAACGGGCGACCTTGTCGTTCGTCGTGGACTTCAGGCGCTCGAGTACGTCCGTCAGGTCGGCGTTCCCGAGCAGGTCCCGCAGCACCTGCTCGGCCTCCTGGGACTCGGGGGCCACGCCCCGCTCCCGCGCCCCGGCGCCCAGTTGCACCAGCCGCCGGGCGAACCACAGGGACGCCCCGTCGGGGGTGTCGTGCCCGCGGTCGGCGGCATTGAACTCGGCCGCCTTCCGCATCTGCGCCCGGAACTCCGCGTCCTCCAGCAACTCGGCCAGCTCCACCCACGCGTCCACCTGCTCGGGCGTCGGCTCGTCCGGGAGGTTCGCGGTCGTGGCGCGCATCCGCTCCCGGATCACCGGATCCGCGGTGTCGAGGCCACGGAAGGTCTCCTCGACGAACTCCTCCAGGATCCGGCTCCGCTCTGCCGCCGACAGCCGTGCCAGCTTGTTCATCAACGTCATCTCCTCTGCGGTCGAACCGCGTCGCGCCACGGTCGACAGCACCGCACGGGTCACCTTCAGTGAGCGGATCTGCGCGTCCAGCGCCGCCACGTGCGCGGCAGCGACCTGCGCGACCGTCGTCTCCCCGGCCAGCACCTTGCGTACGTCGTCCAGGCCGAGGCCCAGCTCACGCAGGGTGCGGATCAGCTCCAGGCGGGCGACGGACGCGGCGTCGTACAGCCGGTATCCGCCCGTCGACCGGGTCACCGGGGGCAGGGCGCCCTCGTCCGACCAGTAGCGGATGGTGCGCACGGTCAGCCCGGTCGCCCGGGCCAGCTCGCCGATGGTGAAAAGTCCGGTGCCGTCGTCGATCATGTCTGCGAGTCTGGGCCTTCCAGTGGGTGGAGACTCAAGGGCGCGGTGGGCGCGGTGGGCGCGGTGGGCACGATGGGGGCGGTCGTGGCGGAGACCTTGCGGGACATTCTCGACGCGGCGGCGCGGGGCGTCTTCCCGTCGGCGGACGGCCGTACGACGGTCGTGGCCCAGGCGTCCCACCGGGACGCGGGCGTCCTGTCCTTCACCGCGCACTCCGTCGTCTTCACGGACGAGGATCCGCAATGGGTGTACGACACGCTGGACGCCGTGCCGTGCGACGTCCTCGCGGCGACGATGAACGCGCGGTTCCTGGCCGCCTTCATGGAGCGGACGGGGCGTACCAGCGAGACGATCGACGCGCTGTTGGTCGGCTCGCCCCTGCCGGGTGAGCCGCCGCTCGCGCTCGAGGAGATCGCGGACACCGGGCATCCGCGGATCGAGTACGCCCGCGGGCGGCGCGACGACGTGCGCGCGTGGACGGCGGACGGCGGTGTGCTGGTGATCGGGCGAGGGGTCGCCGGGCGGGCGGAGGTCTCCGTCGAGGTGGACGAAGGGGCCCGCCACCGGGGGCTGGGCCGGGCCCTGGTGACGGCGGCCCGGCATCTCGTCACGGAGCCGCTGTGGGCGCAGGTGGCGCCGGGGAACGCCCGCAGCACGCGGGCGTTCCAGGCGGCCGGCTACCGGCCCGTGGGCGCGGAGGCGCTGCTGCTCAGTGCCAGGGCTCGTAGTGCGGGTTGCTCTCGCAGTCGCCCATGATCTCGACCTTGGTCTTCTTGTCGACCGGACAGACCCCGATGATGTACTTCCGCGCGATGCCGCCGGGGAAGGCGACCTCGACCTGGTCGGCCCACTTGTGGGTGTCGCCGATGGTCTTGTTGACGTCCACACCGCCGGGGGCGTCGATGTAGTAGTTGTAGCCGGCCTTCCACCACGTCTTGTACAGGTCGTGGTCGTACGTCGTGGAGACGTACGGGGAGGGCTGGTTGACCAGGACGTACTTCTCGATGTCGTACTGGCCGTTGACGACGTCCTTCGGGTGGAAGCCCTGCTCGAAGACGATGTCCGGGCCGCGGCCGTCGCTGCGGTAGAGCGTGCCGCAGGTCTTGCGCCAGACCGGGTCGGGGGTGATGCGGTCGACGTCGACGCGATGGTCGACGGCGGCCTCGACCGGGTCGTCGAACTGGGGGCAGGCGGGGGCGGCAGCCGCGGTGGGGGCAGGGGCGGCGGGCTGCTGGGGAGTGGTCGCGGCCGTCGTCGCGAGGACGGCCGCGAGGGACAGGGCGGCGGCAGCGGCGCGCCGCCGCAGGCGAGTTGTGATCATGGGAGCACGATCCCGGTCCCGCGGCGGCGCGTCGGGGACCTTCACTCGTGCGGCGGCGCGTCAGCTGACCACACGTCAATCAGCCGTGCCTCAGCGGAAGATGCCCGTGTGGCCCAGCGAGTAGCGGCCCGGCTGCGGGTAGACCGCGAGGCCGTGCGGGCCACTGCCGACGGGGACGCGGGCGAGCTGGGTGCCGGTGCGGGTGTCGATGGCGTACACCTCGGAGTCGTAACGCCCCGACAGCCACAGGACCTTGCCGTCGGCGGAGACGCCGCCCATGTCGGGGCTGGCGCCGTCGGGCAGGTGCCACTTCTTGGTGAGCTTGTTCTGGGTGAAGTCGAAGACGGAGACGGTGCCTTCGCCGCGGTTCGAGACGTACATCTCGCGGGAGTCGCGGCTGACGTAGAGGCCGTGGGTGCCCTTGCCGGTGGGCAGGAGCTTCGGCTCGGTGAACTTGGCGCCGTCCAGGACCCACATGCCGTCGGCCATCATGTCCGCGATGTAGAACCGCTTGCCGTCCGGCGAGATCTTCACGTCCTGCGGCATGGCGCCGTCGAACGGGAGCTTCTGCTGCCCGACGACCTTCATCTTCTCCGTGTCGACCTTGAGGAGTTCGCCGCTGAACTCGCAGGAGACGATGAAGTACTTGCCGTCGAGGGAGAAGTCGGCGTGGTTGACGCCGTAGCAGGTCACCGGCTCCGTCTTGATCGTCTTCATGGTGTGCGGGTCGCGGAAGACGAGTTCGCGGTCGAGGGAGGCCATCACGACGGCGTACTTGCCGTTGGGCGTGAAGTAGAGGTTGTACGGGTCGTGGACCTCGACCGGCTTGCCCGCCTTCCCGGTCTTCGGGTCGATCGGGGTGAGGGTGTGGCCGCGGTTGTTGTTGACCCAGAGAGTCTTCAAATCCCAGGAGGGGACGACGTGTTGGGGCTGCCGTCCGACCGGGATCGTCTCGATGATCTCGTACGTCTTCGGATCGATCACCGAGACGGTGTCGGACTCGGTGTTGGGGACGTAGACCCGGGACGGGAAGTCCTTGACCACCGGGGAGAGCTTGTTCGGGCGGTCGGCCGCGTACACGTCCTCCGGGTCGAGGACGGGCGGCATGCCGGGCAGGCCCTGCACCGGCTTCCTCGTCGGCGGGGCGGGTACGGCTGCCTCTGTGATCCCGGATTCGCCGGCTCGGTCCCTGGTCGTCTCGGTGCCACAGGCGGCGAGCGCGGTCAGGGCGGTGAGGGCGGTCAGGGCGGCGAGGGTGCTCGTGGTGAGGTTGCGGTGCATCAGCTCAGCAGCTCCGTGGTGGTGACCGCGCGCAGTCCACGACGGTCGAGTTCTTCCAGTACGGCGGGGAGTGCGGCGACCGTGTCCGCGTACCCGAAGTGCAGGCTCACCACGGATCCGTTGCGGATCTCGCCGAGGACCTTGCGGGTGACGGCTCCGGCGCCGGGCGAGGTGAAGTCGAGGGAGTCGACGTCGTAGGAGAGAACGTGCGGGTAGCCCGCGGTGTGCGCCAGGCGCTCGACGAGGGGGGAGGCGCGGGCGGCGCGGGAGGGGCGGAACCAGGTGCCGATGGATGCGGTGAGGCGTTGGAGGCGCTCGGCGCAGCCGGTGATCTCCGCCCGGGCGGCCGCCACGGACATGGTGTTGATGTCGAGGTGGCGGAGGGTGTGGTTGCCCAGGTCGTGGCCGCCGTCGAGGATGCGGCGGGCGAGGGCGGGGTGTTCGTCGAGCCAGGTGCCGACGGCGAGGACGGTGACCCGGGCGTCGTGTCGTTCGGCTTCGGCGAGGAGGGCGCGGGCGGTGGTGGGGTCGCCGCCGCCGTGGAAGGTGAGGGCGATGCGGGGGTGGGTGCGGGGGCCGTGGGTGAGCTGGGTGGGGTGGGTCGGGAAGTGGCGGGGGGCGGGGGCTTCGGATGTGGCTTTGGCTTTGGCTTTGGGGGAGGACCTTTCGGTGGCGGGGGCCGGGCGGGCGACTTCGCCGTGGGTCGCGCAGCCGGCGGCGAGGGCACCTGCGGTGACGAAGGTGGCGCCTGCGCGGAGTGCCGTACGGCGGTCGGTCGTGGTCACCCGCACCATTTAAGGGGGGTTGCGGGGGAAAGTGGGCGATTCGTCCGAACGGCGGCCGGTGCGGGTCGCGCCGCACCAGGGGGCTCCGCCCTCAGCGGTCCGCCACTCTCATCTCGAACCAGGTCGTCTTGCCTCGCGGGAGCAGATCCACGCCCCAGCGGTCGGAGAGCTTGTCCACCAGGAACAGGCCCCGCCCGCTGATGTCCATCTCCTGGACCGGCATCAGACAGGGGAGACCCCGGGACGGGTCGCGGACCTCGATGCGGATCCAGCCGCGGCGGCGGCGCATGCGGAGGCCGAAGACGCGGGCGCCGGTGTGGCGTACGGCGTTGCCGACGAGTTCGGAGACCAGTAAGACCGCGTCTTCCGTCACCTTGGGGGTGAGGCCCCACTGGCGGAGGACGACGACCTGGGCCAGCCGGCGGGCCGTGGCCGCGGACTCGGGGCGGGACGGCAGCGGAACCTCCGCCTCCGTGGGGTTGCCGAACAGTTCGAGCGCCTTGAGTGCGTGTTCGTCCTCGACCGTCGGAGACCAGCGCGCCGCGGTCGCACGGCTCTCTCCCCGCGGCTGTTCGATACCCTCCAGCCCCGCCATGCCCCCATCATGGCCGCCGAAAGGGCCCTCCGGGGCCGTTCCTGACGAATACGCCCCCCGGAATCTGTCATTCCGCGCGGGTCGTCCGGCATATGCCAATGGCACTTCGGTGCCTGGAACAGCCCGTCCGACCTGCGGCGGAGGCTCCGTGGGCGGCAATCGACAGGCTCCCTCGACAAGGCAGACTTAAGGTTGCCTTAAGGCTCCCATAAACCGCCCCATCGAGGGACCCGCATCAGACACGGCGTCAATTGCAAGCGGTTCAGAGAAACTTCGCCTTGCCGGGGCCTTCTTCCACGAAGCTCTTCATCCCGCGTGCGCGGTCCTCCGTGGCGAACAGACCCGCGAACCAGTTCCGTTCGACGGCCAGACCGGTCTCGAGGTCGGTCTCCAGGCCGGCGTCGATCGACTCCTTCGCCGCGCGCAGCGCGATCGCCGGGCCCTGCGCCAGCTTCGCCGCCCACGCGTGGGCCTGCGTGTAGACCTCGTCGGCGGGCACCACGCGGTCCACCAAGCCCAGGGTCAGCGCCTCGTCCGCCTTCACCATGCGGCCGGTGAAGATCAGGTCCTTCGCCCTGGAAGGGCCGGTGAGCCGGGACAGGCGCTGTGTACCGCCCGCGCCCGGGATCAGGCCCAGCAGGATCTCGGGCTGGCCCAGCTTGGCGTTCTCGGCGGCGATACGGAAGTCCGCGCACAGCGCCAACTCACAGCCACCGCCCAGCGCGTAACCCGTCACCGCCGCCACCACCGGCTTGGGGATCCGGGCCACCGCCGTGAACGAGTCCTGCAGGTCGCGGGCGCGCAGGACCATCGCCGTGTGGTCCATGGCCTGCATCTCCTTGATGTCCGCGCCGGCCGCGAACACCTTCTCCCCGCCGTAGATCACCACGGCCCGCACATCGTCCCGGCGAGCCGCCTCCTCCGCCAGCTCCTTGAGCCGGTCCTGCGTGGCGACGTCCAGCGCGTTCATGGGCGGGCGGTCGAGGCGGATCGTGCCGACGCCCTCGGCGACTTCGAGATTCACGGTCATGCAGGCAGGTTAACGGGGACTAACGGCAACTGGTTCGGTGCCGTGGGTCACACTCGGCCGGGGGTCTGGGGGTTGTCCCCCAGGCAGACACAGCACGGGGACTAACGACAACCTGTTCGGTGCCGTGGGCCACACCCGGTTGCCCAGGCCCCGGTGCCGTGGGTCACACCCGGTTGCCCCCAGGCCCCGGTGCCGTACCTCACACCAGGGCCGTGCGCCTACGGGAAGTCCTACGCCTTCCACTTCTCCCACGACATGTTCCAGCCGTTGAACCCGTTGTCGGGCGCGACCGTCGCGTCGTTGGAGTTCTTCACGGTCACCACGTCACCGATCATCGAGTGGTTGAAGAACCAGGCCGCCGGCACGCCGCTGTCGTAGCCGCCGCGCACGTCGCGCAGGCCGATGCAGCCGTGGCTGGCGTTGTAGTTGCCGAAGGCGCCGCCGCCCCAGTAGTTGCCGTGGATGAAGGTGCCGGAGTTGGTCAGGCGCATGGCGTGCGGGACGTCCTTGATGTCGTACTCGCCCTTGCCGTCGGCGTCGGTGTAGCCGACCGTCGCGCCGTTCATACGGGTCACCGTGAGCCGCTCGCTGATGACCATCTGGCCGTTCCAGGTCTCCATGCCTGGCTTGCCGGTGGTGACCGGGATGGTCTTGACGACCTTGCCGTCCTGCATGACCTTCATCGTGAGCTTCTTGACGTCGACCACGGAGACCTGATTGCGGCCGATGGTGAAGGAGATGGTCTTGTCCTGCTTGCCGTAGACGCCGTCGCGGCCCTCGACGCCGTCGAGGTTGAGGTCGACGGTGACCTTGGTGCCTTCCTTCCAGTACTCCTCGGGGCGGAAGTCCAGGCGGTCGTTGCCGAACCAGTGGCCCTCGACCTCGACGGCCGGCTCGGTCTTGATGCTGATGGCGCTCTCGACGTCGGCCGGGTTGGTGATGCCCCGGGTGAAGCGGACGGAGAACGGCATTCCGACGCCGACCTTCGAGCCGTCCTCGGGGGTGAAGCTGCCGACGAACGTGTTCTCGGGCGTCAGGGTGGTGAAGCTGGAGTCCTCGGCGGCCTCGCGGCCCTCGGAGTCCTTCGCGACCGCGTGCACCGTGTACTTGGTGGCGGCGGCGAGATGTGTGGACGGCGTCCAGGTGGCGCCGTTGCCGGTGATCTTCCCGGCTATCTCGGCGCCCTTGGCGTCCTTGACCTCGACCTGGGTCAACTCGCCCTTGGCGGCGCTGACCTTGAGGGCGCCGCTGGTGTCGACGGACTTGGCGCCGTCCTTCGGGGCTATGGAGACGACGGCCTGCGACTGCTTGGCCTCCGCCTGGGACGAGCTCTTGTCCTTGTTCGTCCCGTTCCCGTTCCCGTCCCCGGACTCGCCCCCCGAGTCGGAGCCGCCGCCCCCGCCGCACGCGGTGACGGCCAGCAGCAGGACGCCGAGTATCAGCGCCAGCAGCCCCCGGCCGCGTCGCCCCCGCGCGTCAACCGACGCCCCCGATATCGGTCGCACGTTCAACTCTTCTCCCCTCGCGGGGCCTGGTCCGGCCCCCGCTCCCCCGCGCGTACCACCACGCGCACCGGCGCATAGTAACCACAAGGTCAGGGGCACATGCGGCTCCTGATTGTCACTGTTCCGTACCGACTTCAACGGAACGTTGGAGCAACCCGCCCCCCTGTCGGGTCACTTCAGCGCGCTGCCCGCCTTCCACTCCTTCCAGCCCATGTTCCACCCTCCGAGCCCGTTGTCGGGAGCGACCTTCTTGTCATTGCTGTGGACGACCTCGACGACGTCCCCGATGAGGCTGCGGTCGAAGAACCAGCCCGCGGGCGTGTCCGCACCGCCGCCCTTCACGTCCCTGAGGCCCACGCAGCCGTGGCTGACATTGACCCGGCCGAAGGCGTCCGGCGCCCAGTAGTTGCCGTGCAGGAAGGTGCCGGAGTCGGTCAGGCGCATGGCGTGCGGGACGTCCGGAATGTCGTACTCGCCCTTGCCGTTCTTCTTCTTGAAGCCGACCGTGGCGCCGTTCATCCGGGTCACCTCGAGCATCTCGGTGACGACCATCCTGCCGTTGTACGTCGTGGTCTTCGGGGCGCCGGCCGTGATCGGCACGGTGGCCAGCAGGTCGCCGTCCCGCCGCACCTCCATGGTGTGCTCGGCCGCGTCGACCAGGGAGACCTGGCTGCGGCCGATGGTGAAGGAGAAGGTCTTGTACTGCAGGCCGTAGACGCCGGGGGCTCCTTCGACGTCCCTCAGCCGCAGGCTGACCGTGACCTGGGTGCCGGGCTTCCAGTACTGCTCGGGGCGGAAGTCCAGGCGGCCGTTGCCGAACCAGTGCGGGCGGATCTCGACGGGCGGATTCGCGGTGACGTGGACCGCCCGTTCGACGGCCGCGCGGTGCTCGATCTCCCGGTTGAACTCCAGGGAGACGATCATTCCGGTGCCGACGGTGGAGCGGTTCTCCGGGGTGACGTATCCGATGAAGCGCTCGTCGGGGACGTGCGTCGTGAAGATGGTGTGGCGCGCCGAACGGCGGCCGTGGCCGTCCACGGCGACCGCGTCGATCGTGTACTTGGCGGCCAGCGCGAGCTTCTCGTCGTCGGGTTCCCAGCTCAGGCCGTCCTCGGAGAGATGCCCGGGCACCGGGGACTCCTGGGCGTCCTGGGATTTGACGGCCTTGACCGACTCCAGTCGTCCCTCGGGCACCCGTACCAGGAGTTTCTCCTCGGGCCGTACCCCCTTGGTGCCGTCGTCGGGCGTGATCCTGATGATGTCCTTCGGTGCCGGGGGTTTGCCGAGCCCGCCGAGGTCGACGGCGCCCCTGCCGTCGGTAGTGCAGCCGGTGGCCCCGGCCAGCAGTCCTGCCCATGTCAGTACGGTGGCCAGTGCGACCCCCACGCGCCGTGCGCGCCCAGTTACGTGCCTCACGGCGTGCCCAACGACGGCGCCTGCTTCGGGGAAACGTGAGTGCGACCGCAGCTCTGGGCAGAACAGTGGGGAGAACGACGCGAGGGGGTGCCGTGGCCGGGACGTCACCTGCCCTTTCCCACGTCGTTCCACGAGCCGTGGGAGGCTGACAGGTGTCCAGCGCAGCCGAGCAGGAGGCGGTGGCCGAGGACGGTCGCACCGCCGCCGTCGTCAACGGCGCGCGCCGCACCGCGCCACCGCCGGCCGTGCCCGTGCGGCCGGGGGCGCCCACGCCGCTGGGCGCCCGGTTCCGGGTCGGCCCGGACGGGGTGGCGGGCACCAACTTCGCGTTGTGGGCGGGCGGGGCTGAGGCGGTCGAGCTCTGTCTGTTCGACGAGGCGGGCAAGGAGACACGGGCCCGGCTGACCGAGCTGACCCATGAGATCTGGCACGGCTTCGTGCCGGGCGTGATGCCCGGCCAGCGCTACGGCTACCGGGTGCAGGGCCGCTGGGACCCGTGGACCGGCGGCCGCTGGAACCCGGCGAAGCTGCTCCTGGACCCGTACGCCCGTGCGGTGGACGGCGACTTCAGTCTCCCGCCGGAGGTGTACGGGCACGTTCGCGACTGGCCCCAGCAGCACGTGGCGGACACCGTGCGCGACGACCGGGACTCGGCGCCGTTCGTCCCGAAGGGTGTCGTGGTCCACGACGACGGCCCCGACGACGAATGGATGGACGACCACCGTCCCAAGACGCCGTGGGCGGACTCGGTGATCTACGAGGTGCATGTGCGGGGCTTCACGCGGCTGCACCCGGGCATCCCCGAGGAGCTGCGGGGCACGTACGCCGGACTGGCGCATCCGGCGGCGATCGAGCACCTGGTGAAGCTGGGCGTCACGGCCGTCGAGCTGCTGCCGGTCCACCAGTTCGCGCACGAGGACCATCTGCTGCGCAAGGGCCTCAAGAACTACTGGGGCTACAACTCGATCGGCTACTTCGCGCCGCACGCGACGTATGCCGCCTCCGGTACGACGGGACAGCAGGTCGGCGAGTTCAAGCGCATGGTCCACGCGCTGCACGAGGCCGGCATCGAGGTCATCCTCGACGTGGTCTACAACCACACGGCGGAGGCGGGCGAGCTGGGCCCGACCCTGTCCCTGAAGGGCATCGACAACCGCGGCTACTACCGCCTCCAGTCGGACGCCCGCCGGTACGCCGACTACACGGGCTGCGGCAACACCCTGCACGTGGTGCAGCCGCACGTCCTCAGGCTCATCACCGACTCGCTGCGCTACTGGGTGACCGAGATGGGTGTGGACGGCTTCCGCTTCGACCTGGCCGCCGCGCTGGCCCGCTCGATGCACGACGTCGACATGCTGTCGCCGTTCCTCGCCGTGATCGCGCAGGACCCGGTGCTGCGGCGGGTGAAGCTGATCGCCGAGCCGTGGGACGTCGGCTCCGGGGGCTATCAGGTCGGGGCCTTCCCGCCCCTGTGGACGGAGTGGAACGACCGCTACCGCAACGCCGTACGGGACTTCTGGCGGGGTGCGCTGCCGGACGTACGCGACCTGGGCTACCGCCTGTCGGGGTCGAGCGACCTGTACGCCTGGGGCGGGCGCCGGCCGTACGCCTCGGTCAACTTCATCACCGCGCACGACGGTTTCACGCTGCGGGACCTCGTCTCGTACGAACGCAAGCACAACGAGGCCAACGGCGAGGGCAACCGGGACGGGACGGACGACAACCGGTCGTGGAACTGCGGGGCGGAGGGGGAGACGGACGACGAGCGCGTACGGGCTCTGCGGCGCCGCCAGTTGCGGAACCTGCTGACGACCCTGTTGCTGTCGACGGGCGTGCCGATGCTGGTCGCGGGCGACGAGCTGGGCCGCACCCAGCGCGGCAACAACAACGCGTACTGCCAGGACAACGAGATCAGCTGGGTCGACTGGAGCCTGCTGGAGGACCCCGGCTGGAAGCAGCTGTTCGACCTCACCGCCCGCCTGATCGACCTGCGCCACCGCCACCCCGTGCTCCGCCGCCGCGCCTTCTTCTCCGGGCGGGCGCACTCGGCGGACGGTCTGCGGGACCTGGCCTGGTTCACGGCACGCGGCACGGAGATGACGGAACGGGACTGGTACGCCCCCGCCGCCACCCTCGGCATGTACCTCTCCGGCCGGGACATCCCCGGCCGCGACGAGCGCGGCGCCCCGATCCTCGACGACAGCTTCCTCGCCGTCCTGCACGCCGGGGACCGGCCCGCGAGCTTCACGCTGCCGGGGCCGCCGTGGGCGGAGCGGTACGAGGTGGTGGTGGACACGTCGAGGGAGGAGCAGGGAGAGGCACCCGGGGTCGAACACCGGGCGGGGGCGGTGATCACGGTGCCGGCGCGGGCGGTGCTGCTGCTGAAGGTGGCCGACTGAGAGTCCACGCCCCCGCCGCCCCTACCCGTCCCATCCCCCAGGGGCTCCGCCCCTTCAACCCCGACGGGGGCTACGCCCCCTACGACCCGGGCGGGGACCGCGTTCCCGCATCCCCCGGAGGACTCCCGCCCCTTTGAGCCCGGTGGGGACCGCGTCCCCTGGTCTGCTTGGAGGCCTGTCGCGTGGGCGGCGCCGCTGGCCGTGTGCTGGGCGGCGTGGTCAGCCGAGGATTCCGCGGTCGTAGGCCGTTGCCACTGCTGCCGCGCGGTCCTTGACGCCCAGCTTGGCGTAGAGGTGGGTGAGGTGGGTCTTGACGGTGGCCTCGCTGATGAAGAGTTCGCGGGCTATCTCGCGGTTGGAGGTGCCCCGGGCGACCAGGGCCAGTACCTCACGTTCGCGGGCGGACAGCGGCTCCTTGCCGGGGGCCCTGGGGGTACGGACCGCGGAGACCAGGCGGGAGGCGACGGCCGGGGAGAGGACGGTACGGCCTTCCGCGGCCGCGCGGACCGCGGTGAAGAGTTCGTCGCGGGGGACGTCTTTCAGGAGGTAGCCCGTCGCGCCCGCCTCGATCGCGGGGAGGGTGTCGGAGTCGGTGTCGTACGTGGTCAGGACGAGGACCTTGGCGCGGGCGCCGCGGCGGGTCAGCTCCCGGATGGCGTCCACCCCGCCCCCGCCCGGCATGCGCAGGTCCATCAGGATCACGTCGGGGTCGAGGGCGGCGGCCCGCTCCAGCGCCTCGATGCCGTTCGACGCCTCGCCGAGGACGCGGAAGCCGGGCGCCGACTCGAACATGCCGCGCAGACCGTCCCGTACGACGGGATGGTCGTCGACGATCAGCAGGGTGACGGGCGCGTCATCGGTCATGGCGGACCAACGGTACGCGAGCCGACACCGCCGTACCGTGCCCCGGCTCGGACTCGACCGTGAGGGTGCCCGCGATGCGTTCGGCGCGGGCGCGCATGCCGTCGAGGCCGAAGCCGCCGGTGCGGGTGCGGGCGCGGTCGGCGAGGGGGTCGAAGCCGCGGCCGTCGTCGCGGATGTCGAGGATCACCTCGTCGCCGAGGAAGGTGAGGGTGACGCCGAGGCGGGTGGCCCGGGCGTGCCGGGAGGCGTTGGAGAGAGCCTCCTGGGCGATGCGCAGCAAGGTCGCCGCGACCTCCTCGTGGAACTGTTCCGCCGGCCCCGTCACCGTGAACTCGGCGCGTATGCCCGTCCGTTCGCCCCATTCCGCGACCGTGTTCTTCAGGGCTTCGGGCAGTCCGTCGTTCGTCAGCGCCACCGGGGCGAGGTTGTGCACGGAGCGGCGGGCCTCGCCCAGGCTGTCGCGGGCCAGGGCGGAGGCGCGTTCCAGGTGGGTGCGGGCGATGTCGAGGTCGGGGGCGTTCGCGACGACCTGGAGCTGGGCGATGATGCCGGTCAGGCCCTGGGCGATGGTGTCGTGGATCTCGGCGGCGAGGCGGCGGCGTTCGTCGGCGACCCCGGCTTCCCTTGCCTGGACGAGGAGTTGGGCGTGCAGGGCGGCGTTCTCGTCGAGCGCCTGCTGCAGGGCCGTGTTGGTGCGTTCGAGTTCGACGATGGTGGCGGCGCGGTCGCGGGAGCGCTGCTCCTCCTGCTGGGCGAAATGGCCGGCCACCATCAGCAGCACGTTCATCGTGACCAGCATCACGCCGAACAGTGCCCACTGGACGGGGCTGTGGAACGGCATCCCGCCGGCCTGCGAGCTCGCCACCACGACGCTGGTGGCGAAGAGACCGAGCCGCTGCCGGCGCGTTCCGGGGATCAGTTCGTCGGCGTCGAGGTAGCCGGTGGACGCGTAGAACCCGAAGAGCGGGTTCAGCCAGGTGAGGGCGAAGGAGATCGCCCAGCGCAGGACGTAGTAGACGGTCCCGCGGCGGGACGGGGTCCGGCGGCCGTGGCGTGGCCCGTGCCACAGCTGAAGCACTGCCGCCGCGACCACCAGCGCCCCGGCCGCGTACCACTCGGCGGGGCCCGCCATCAGATCGCTCGCGACCGCCGCAAGGAGGGCGGAGACAACGAGCAGCCCGTAGACGCCCCAGGTGTGGAACTGGTCCTGACGGCGGTCGATCCGCCGGTCCGCCGCGGTCATCTCCCCAGTCTGCACGGGACTTCGCCTACTCCCAGCGGAACCAGCGCGCGGCCCCGGCCGTCAACAGCACCGTCCAGGCCACCAGCACGCCCAGGTGGCCCCAGCCCGGCCAGTCCCCCGCCGCCGCCTGGTTCAGGGCCTGCGAGGCGGCGCCGAACGGCGTGTACTCGACGATCCGGGCCAGTACGTCCGGCATGGTCTGCACCGGCATCCACACGCCCGCGCAGAACATCGCCGGGAAGAACACGGCGGACCCGATGGCGCCCGCGACCTTCGTCGTCGGGGACAGGGCGCAGATCACCGCGCCCAGCGCGAGGGCGGCCAGGACGGTCAGGAGCAGGGCCACGGCGTATCCGAAGGGCTGCTCGGGCAGTCGTACGTCGAAGGCGAGCCGGCCCACCACGAGGGCGAGCAGCGCCGACGCCAGCGCGGCCGCGCCGTACACCAGCATCTGCGCGGACAGCAGGGCGACGGGCCGGACGGGTGTGGTGGACATCCGGCGCAGGATGCCGCGCTCGCGATACCCGGTGAGGGTCTGCGGCATCGCCTGGATCCCGCCGACGATCAGGCCGAGCAGCACGGTCACCGGGACGTAGACGTCGATCACGCGCAGTCCGTCGAGGGACGGGTCGGGGTCGCGGAAGGACGGGATGGAGCCGAGGATCACCAGCAGGAGGGTGGGGAACAGCAGGATCCAGAAGAGGCTGCCGGGCTCGCGCCTCAGGAGGCGGAACTCGCCTTTCAGTACGGCGCTGTTGATGACGGCCGTGCTCATGCCGCCGCCTCCTTCGTGAGGTCGAGGAACGCGTCGTCCAAGGTGGCGTCGGTGACGCGGAGTTGGTGGGCGGTGATGTGGCACCGGGCGAGCAGGGTGATGACCGCGTTGACCGTCTCGTCGGTGCCGGAGAGGGTGATCCGGCCGTCCTTGTGCTCGATCGACGCGAGCGCGGGCAGCGCGTTCAGGTCACGGTCGTCGAGCGGGGCGGACGGGGTGAAGCTGATGACGGTGGCGCCGGCCGAGCGGCGGATGAGGCCGGCCGGGGTGTCCAGGGCGGCGATCCGGCCCTTGTCGATCACGGCGATCCGGTCGCACAGGCGCTGTGCTTCCTCCATGAAGTGGGTGACGAGGAGGACGGTGACGCCGTTCGCCCGGATGTCCTCGATGAGCTCCCAGGTGTCCCGGCGGGCACGCGGGTCGAGGCCGGTGGTCAGCTCGTCCAGGACGACGATCCGGGGATTGCCGATGAGCGCGAGCGCGATGAACAGGCGCTGCTTCTGGCCACCGGAGAGCTTCGCGAACCGGGTGGTCAGCTTGGCGGTCAGGCCGAGGCGTTCGGCCAGGGGCCGCCAGTCCAGCGGGCGGGGATAGAAGGCCGCGTACAGCTCCAGCGCCTCGCGGACGGTGAGCCTGGCCTGCAGCTCGCTCTCCTGGAGCTGCGCGCCGAGCACCCGGCGGGTGGCCTCGTCCTCGGTGACGGGGTCGAGGCCGGTCACCCGGACGCGGCCGGCGTCGGGGACCCGCAGTCCCTCGACGCACTCGACGGTGGTGGTCTTGCCGGCCCCGTTCGGGCCGAGGACGCCGAAGATCTCGCCTTCCTCGACGATGAAGGAGACACCGTCGACGACGGGGCGGCCGGCGTAGGACTTGCGCAGGTCGGTCACTTCGATGACAGGCATGGCATCAGCGTCGCGGCGGGCGCGGGGCGAGCGCATCGGCCGTCGCGCTCGAAGCGGCATCAACCGATCGGCTGATGCCGCCGTACGACCCCCCGCGTCCCCGCTGTACGACTCCTCGAACACCCAGGTCGTAGGACCAGCGGCCGATCCTGGTCCGGCCAAAACTCGGTGGGCGTTGTCAGTGCCGATCCGTAGGCTCCGTGCTGATGGCGACGACACCTGCAACCACCATGGACCCCGCAAAACCCGTCGGCCGGTCGGCCGTACGCGCGCTGTTGCGGTTGTGGCCGTACGTCCGGCCCGTGCGGATGCGGCTGTTGACCGCCGCGTTCGTCGCGGTGCTCGCCTCGTGCGCGGGGCTGGTGATTCCGCTGGTGCTGAAGTGGATGGTGGACGGTCCGGTCGCCGACCGGGACTCCGCGGGGGTGTGGCTCGGGGCGCTGTGCCTGCTGCTGCTCGGGCTCGCGGAGGCGCTGCTGTTCGGGCTGCGGCGGTGGCTGGTGGCGCGGCCGCTCGCGGCGGTCGAGGCGGGGATGCGGGCCGATCTGTACCGGCATCTCCAGCGGCTGCCGGTGGCCTTCCACGACCGGTGGGCGTCCGGGCAGCTGCTGTCCCGGGCCACGACGGACCTGATGCTGCTGCGCATGTTCCTCGCGTTTCCGCTGACGTTCCTGCTGGTCAACGGGGTGACGATCGTCATCGGCGTGGTGATCATGCTGATCCAGGACTGGTCGCTCGGGCTGGTCATCCTCGGTCCGGCGATCCCGGTGATCGTGACCTGCGTGGTCTTCGAGACGCGGTACACCAAGGTGGCGCGGCAGGCCCAGGACCAGGTCGGCGATCTGACGACGGTCGTCGAGGAGAGCGTGCTCGGCATCCGGATCATCAAGGGGTTCGGGCGGCACCGGAGTCAGGCCCGGGCGTTCCGGGAGCTGTCGCGGACCTTGCGGGGGACGGAGCTGCGCAAGGCGGGGCTGCTGGCGACGATCTGGGGCGTCATCGTGACGCTGCCGGAGGTGGCGATCGGGGTGGCGCTGGTGCTGGGGGCGGTCCAGGTGGCCGACGGGGATCTGTCGGCGGGGACGCTGGTGGCCTTTCTGTCGACGGCACTCGCGCTGCGGTGGCCGGTGGAGTCCATCGGCTTTCTGCTGGCGATGAGTCAGGAGGCGGCGACGGCGACCGAGCGGTACTTCGAGGTGATGGACGAGAAGCCCGAGTCGCGGGCGACAGCCGCCGCACCGCGGGCCGAGGACAGCGGACTTCGCTTCCAGGACGTGTCGTTCCGCTACCCCGACGCCCCCGAAGACTCACCGCCCGTCCTCGACCGCATCAACCTCCACATCCGCCCCGGCGAGTCCATGGCCCTCGTCGGTGCCACCGGGAGCGGCAAGACCACGCTCACCGCGCTCGTGCCGCGCCTGCACGAGGTGACGTCCGGGCGGATCACGCTGGACGGCGAGGACATCACCGCGATGTCCCGGGAGGAGCTGCGGTCCAAGGTGGCCGTCGCCTTCGAGGAGCCGACCCTGTTCTCCGCCGGAGTGGGGGACAACGTACTCATGGGGGCTCAAGGCGGCGCAGGACAGGACGAGTTGGAGCGGGCCTTGGCCGTGGCGCAGGCCGACTTCGTGTACACGTTGCCGCAGGGCACGGACACCCAGGTGGGCGAGCAGGGGCTCAGTCTCTCGGGCGGCCAGCGGCAGCGGCTGGCGCTGGCCAGAGCCGTGGTGGGCCGGCCCCGGTTCCTGGTGCTGGACGATCCGCTGTCCGCGCTGGACGTGCACACCGAGGCCGCCGTCGAGGCCGCGCTGCGGGACGTCCTCGCCCGGACCACGGGGCTGATCGTGGCGCACCGCCCGTCGACGGTCCTGCTCGCCGACCGCGTCGCGCTGCTCTCCGGCGGCCGGATCGCCGCCGTCGGCACGCACCAGGAACTGCTGCGCACGAACGCCGAGTACGCCCATCTGATGGCCGGGACCCCCAGCGGCACGACTGAGGAGGCAGCCCGATGACGGCGCCGGCGACCACGACCACCGCACCGGGCAAGGAGCACCAGCCCGCCGACGAGACCGCCCGGCAGGACGACGCCTTCGACCGGGACGTCCTGCCCACTGCTCCGGGCGCCACCGCCGCCCTGCTGCGCTCCCTGCTCGCCCCGATGAAGGCCCGCGTCGCCTTCACGACACTCCTGCTGCTGCTCCAGCAGGCGGCCATGCAGGCGGGCCCGCTGCTGGTGGCGTACGCCATCGACAGCGCCGTCCCCGCGTTCCGCGACCACGACAACGGCCCGCTGGTCGCGGTCGGCGTCGGCTATCTGGTGTGCGCGCTCGCCTCCGGCTCCCTGCAGTCGGCGTTCGTCGTCGCCGCCGCCCGCGTCAACCAGGACGTGCTGCTCGACCTGCGCGGCCGGATCTTCCGCCACGCGCAGGCGCTGAGCGTCGACTTCCACGAGCGCTACACCTCGGGCCGGCTCATCTCCCGCTCCACCACGGACGTGGAGTCGCTGCGCGAGCTGCTGAACGAGGGTCTGCAGGAGCTGGTCGGGGTCGTCCTGTCCTTCGCCTACATCTCGGCGCTGCTGCTCTGGCTCGACCTGGGGCTCGGCGCGGTGGCGGTGGCGTCCTTCGTGCCGCTGTATCTGCTCATCCGGATCTACCGGCGCCGCGCGGGGCGGGTGTACCGGGCGCGGTCGACGGCCATCGCGGCCGTGATCGTGAAGTTCGTCGAGACGATGAACGGCATCCGGCCGGTGCGCGCCTTCCGCCGGGAGGCGGTCAACGACACCGACTTCGGGGTGCTGAACACCCGGCACGAGCGGACCAACGGTGACGCGCTCCTGGAGATGGCCCGCTATGTGGTCGGCTCCCGGCTGGTCGCCAACACGGCGGTCGCCGTCATCGTGCTGTGGGGCGCGCACCGGGTGGCGGACGGCTCGTTGGAGCTGGGGGTGCTGGCGGCCGCGGTGCTGTACTTGCGGCGGCTGTACGACCCCATCGACCGGCTCGGGATGTTCCTGAACTCCTACCAGTCGGCGGCGGCCTCCCTGGAGAAGATCGCCGGACTGCTCGCCCAGACCCCGTCCGTGGCCGAACCGGCGGCACCCAAGGAGCTCCCGCCCCTCGAGTCCGAGCACCCGGGCCGCGAGGTCGTCTTCGACGGGGTCCGCTTCGCCTACCGCACCGGCGGCGAGGTCCTCCCCCGCTTCGACCTGACGCTCGCTGCCGGGCAGACGGTCGCGGTCGTCGGCTCGACCGGCGCGGGCAAGTCGACCCTGGCCAAGCTGCTCGCCCGCTTCTACGACCCCTCCGACGGGCGGGTCCTGCTCGACGGCGTCGACCTGCGCGACCTCGCCGTGCCCGAGCTGCGGCGCGGGGTGGTCATGGTGACGCAGGAGGCGTTCCTGTTCTCCGGCACGGTCGCCGAGAACATCGCGATCGGACGGCCGGACGCCACCCGTGAGGAGATCGAGGAGGCCGCGAAGGCGATCGGCGCGCACGACTTCGTCACCGCGCTGCCCGACGGCTACGACACGGACGTCCGCAAGCGGGGCGGCCGTATCTCCGCCGGGCAGCGCCAACTCGTCGCGTTCGCGCGGGCGTTGCTCGCCGACCCGGCGGTGCTGATCCTCGACGAGGCGACCAGCTCGCTGGACGTCCCGGGTGAGCGGGCGGTGCAGCGCGCGATGGCGACGGTGCTGAAGGGGCGTACGGCCGTGGTCATCGCGCACCGGCTGTCGACCGTGGAGATCGCGGACCGGGTGCTGGTCATGGAGCACGGGCGGATCGTCGAGGACGGCAGTCCGGACGAACTCGTCGCGGGCACGGGCCGGTTCGCGGATCTGCACCGGGCGTGGCGGGACAGCCTGGCGTGACCGATCAGGGAGACACCAGCCAGGGAGACACCAGCACATGATCGACGCGTACGAGGATCCCGGCACGCCCGACTGCCGCGGCGGCGGCCGGTATCTGTGGTGGCTGGTGAGGTGCCAGCCGGGCCGGGCCGCCGCCGGGGCGCTGCTGGGCAGTACCTGGATGGTGCTGCTGGCGGCGACGCCGTACCTGATGGCCCGGGCGATCGACGAAGGCCTGGAGCCGGGTGACAGGGGCGCGCTGGTCGGCTGGAGTGTCGCGCTGTTCGCGGTGGGGGCGTTCAACGCCTGGCTGAGCATCATGCGGCACCGCACGATGACCCGGGTGCGGATGGACGCCAACTTCCGCACGGTCAAGGTCGTCGTCGGGCAGGCGGTCCGGCTGGGTGCCGCGCTGTCCCGGCGGGCCGGGGCCGGGGAGGTCGTCACGATCGGCGTGGGCGACGTGCAGACGATCAGCCAGTCCCTGACCGTCGTCGGGCCCGGGGTCGGCGCGGTCGTCGCCTATCTGGTGGTCGCCGGGCTGCTGCTGTCGGTCTCGACGCTCATCGCCGTGGTGGTGCTGCTCGGCATCCCGGTGATCGTCCTGCTGGTCGGGCCACTGCTCACCCGCCTCCAGGGCACCGAGACGGAGTACCGGGAGCGGCAGGGCGTGCTCACCGCCCGGATCGCCGACCTCGCGGGCGGGCTGCGTGTTCTCAACGGGCTTGGCGGGAAAGGGCTGTTCGCGGACGCCTTCCACCGGGACTCGCAGCGGCTGCGGTCGCAGGGCTACCGGGTCGGCGCGGTGACCAGCTGGGTGCAGGCGCTCGGGGTGGGGCTGCCGACGCTGTTCATGGCCGTCGTGACCTGGCTGGCGGCCCGGCTCGCCGCCCAAGGCGCCATCACCATCGGCGAGTTGGTGTCGGTGTACGGCTATGTGGCGGTCCTGGTGGGGCCGGTGGCGTTCTGGGTGGAGTGCGGCTACCAGATCAGCCGGGGTCTGGTGGCGGCCCGGCGGGTCGTACGGTTCCTGCGTCTGGAGCCGATGGAGGACACCGGCACCCGGGACGCGCCCGCGGAACCCTCGGTGCTGCACGACCCCGAGTCGGGCGTGCGGGTGCTGCCGGGGCGGCTGACCGCGCTGGCCTGCGCCCGCCCCGCCGACAGCGCGGCCGTGCTCGACCGTCTGGGCCGGTACGTCCCCTCGGCGGCGGCGTGGGGCGGGGTGCCGCTCGACGAGATCGCGCTGGCGCAGGTCAGGCGGCGGATCCTGGTCGCCGACCACGAGGCCGACCTGTTCGCCGGCACCCTGCGCGAACTGGTCGGCGGCGGGGACGACCCCGGCGACGAGGAGCGCGTCGCGCGGGCCGTGCACACCGCCGTCGCCGACGACATCGTGCAGGGTCTGCCGGACGGGCTCGACTCGGCGATCGACGCGCAGGGCCGCAACCTCTCCGGCGGCCAGCGGCAGCGCGTGCGGCTGGTGCGGGCACTGGTCGCCGACCCCGAGGTGCTGCTCGCCGTCGAGCCGACCTCGGCGCTGGACGCCCACACCGAGGCGCGGGTGGCCGAACGGCTGGGGGCCGCGCGAAAGGGCCGTACGACGGTCGTCACCACCACCTCCCCGCTGGTGCTGGACCGCGCGGACACCGTGCTCCACCTGGTCGACGGCAAGGTCGCGGCCACCGGCAGCCACCGCGACCTGCTGGAGCGGGAGCCGGGATACCGGGCGCTGGTGGCGCGAGACACCGAGATCACGGACGCCGAGATCACAGACACCGCCGACGCCGAGGAGGCCGTACGGTGACCGGCTCGACGACCTCTTCCGGACAGTTGCCCGTCGCCGGACCCGCCGACGTGCGGCGGGCCTCCGTGCGGCTGGTGAAGGCCGACCGGCGGGCCTTCGCGGCCACGCTCGCGCTGAACGCGCTGGCCGCCGTCGCCGGGCTCGCCGGACCGTGGCTGCTGGGGCGGATCATCGACGAGGTGCGGGGCGGGGACGGGGTCTCGGCCGTGGACCGGCTGGCGCTGGCCCTGCTGGTGTGCGCGGTGGCGGAGTTGCTGCTGGCCCGGTGGGCGCGGTACGTCGGGCACCGGTTCGGGGAGCGGACGCTGGCGCGGGTGCGCGAGGAGTTCGTGGACCGGACGCTGGCGCTGCCGGCGTCGGTGGTGGAGCGGGCCGGCACCGGCGACCTGACCGCGCGCGGCACGGCCGACGTGGCCACCGTCGGCACCACGCTGCGCGACGCCGGGCCCGAACTGCTCATCAATGGGGTGCAGTTCCTGTTCGCGCTGGTCGCGGTGTTCGTGATCGACCCGCTCCTCGGCGCGTTCGGCGTGCTGGGCCTGACACCGATCTGGTTCGCCCTGCGCTGGTATCTGCGCCGGGCACGGGACGGCTATCTGGCGGAGGGTGCGGCCAACTCGGAGGTCGCCGAGGTCGTCGCGGCGACCGCGTCGGGCGCGCGCACGGTCGAGGCGCTCCGCCTGGAGGAGCGGCGGATCAGGGCGAGCCGGGAGGCTCTGGAGACGTCCCGGCGCACCCGCCTGCACACCCTCTACCTGCGCACGGTGTTCTTCCCGGCGGTGGAGGTGTCGTACCTGATCCCCGTGGCCGGGGTGCTGGTGATCGGCGGGATGCTGCACGCGGACGGCGAGATGAGTCTGGGCGCGGTGGTGGCGGCGGCGCTGTACCTGCGGCAGATGAGCGAGCCTCTCGACCAGATCCTGGTCCGGGTGGAGCAACTGCAGAGCAGCGGCGCCTCGTTCGCCCGCGTGGAGGGGCTGGCCCGGGCCCCGCGGGCCGACGCGGCCGACGCCCCCGTCCCGGCGGACGACCTGATCGAGGTGACCGGCGTGCGCTACGCCTACGACCGGGGCGGCGAGGTACTGCGGGGCGTCGACCTGACCGTGCGCCCCGGGGAACGGCTCGCGGTCGTCGGGCCCTCCGGCGCCGGCAAGACCACCCTGAGCCGGCTGCTGGCGGGCGTGGACGCGCCCAGCACCGGCACGGTGACGGTCGGCGGGGTGCCCGTCGTCGGCCTCGGCCCCGAACAGCTGCGCCGCCAGGTCGTCCTGGTCACCCAGGAGCACCACGTCTTCCTCGGCACGGTCCGCGACAACCTCCTGATCGCCGAACCCACCGCGACGGACGAGGACCTGTGGGCCGCGCTGGAGGCGGTCGGCGCGGACACCTGGGTACGGGAGCTGCCGGACGGCCTCACCACGACGCTCGGCGAGGGAGGTTGCCGTACGGACGGCTCGCAGGCGCAGCAACTCGCCCTCGCCCGGGTCGTCCTGGCCGACCCCCACACCCTGATCCTCGACGAGGCCACGGCCCTGCTCGACCCGACCACCGCCCGCCACACCGAGCGCGCCCTGGCCGCCGTGCTGGAAGGCCGTACGGTCATCGCCATCGCTCACCGGCTGCACACCGCCCACGACGCGGACCGGGTGGCGGTGATGGAGGACGGCCTGCTGACCGAACTCGGCACGCACGACGAACTGGTGGCGGCGGACGGGGCGTACGCGGCGCTGTGGGGGTCGTGGCACGGGGACCGGTCGGCCTCGACCGAAACCTCGCTCTGACCGTCCAGTCCGTTCAGTCCGTTCAGTCCATTCAGTCCGTTTCAGTCCGTATACCGAACATGATCTCCCGGACAACGAACCATTTCCGGCCAACTTTCTGACGCGCTCCTGACAGAAACCGCCGTCTCCTGCGACTCTTCCCACGGCCGCTTCGCAGCAACCCCACAGCACATCCGTGTGACGCGGCCGCATGTGGTTCCCCGCACCGCCCTGTTCTGCCCGGACGGCCCACCCGCCGACCGGTCTCCCCTGGCCGTGCGACCCGCGGCCACGCAGAAGGAGTCAGTGTTGAGAGACAGTTCCTCCCACAGACGCACCTCCCACACCAGCACCTCCCCCACCCGCACCACCCCCCGTCGCAGGGTCGCCGCCGTGGCCCTGGTCGGCGTGTCCGCCCTGATCGCCGCGGCCGTCCAGTCGGGCGCCGCCACCGCAGCCCCTCAGAAAGCACCGTCGGCCGCGGGAAAGGTCATACCGGGCGCCGAGTCGGTCAAGCTCACCCCCGCCCAGCGCGCCGCGCTGCTCCGCACGGCCGAGTCCGCCAAGGCGGAGACCGCCGAGGAACTGGGCCTCGGCACCAAGGAGAAGCTGGTCGTCCGTGACGTCCTCAAGGACGGCAACGGCACGGTCCACACCCGCTACGAGCGCACCTACGACGGCCTGCCCGTCCTGGGCGGCGACCTGGTCGTGGAGAGCACCAAGGCCGACGCGACCGATGCCGTCGTGAAGGCCACCCGGGCCACCATCAAGCCGGCGACCACGACGGCCAAGCTGTCCACCGCCAAGGCCAGGACCCAGGCCCTCGCCGCGGCGAAGGCCGAGGACGCCAAGAGCCCCGAGGTCAACCGCGCCCCGCGCAAGGTGATCTGGGCGGCCGACGGCAAGCCGACCCTCGCCTACGAGACGGTCGTGGGCGGCTTCCAGCACGACGGCACCCCGCAGGAGCTGCACGTCGTCACGGACGCGACGACCGGCGCGCAGCTGTACGAGTGGGAGGCCATCGAGACCGGCACCGGCAACACGGTGTACAGCGGTCAGGTCACCCTCGGCACCACGCAGTCCGGGACGACGTTCAACCTCACCGACGGCGCCCGCGGCGGCCACAAGACGTACAACCTCAACCGCGGCACCTCGGGCACCGGCACCCTGTTCTCCGGCCCGGACGACATCTGGGGCAACGGCACCCCGTCGAACCTGGAGTCGGCGGCCGCGGACGCGCACTACGGGGCCGCGCTGACCTGGGACTACTACAAGAACGTACACGGCCGCAGCGGCATCCGCGGTGACGGCGTCGGCGCCTACTCCCGGGTCCACTACGGCAACAACTACGTCAACGCCTTCTGGTCCGACAGCTGCTTCTGCATGACGTACGGCGACGGCTCGGGCAACGCCAACCCGCTGACCTCGATCGACGTGGCCGCGCACGAGATGACCCACGGGCTCACCTCCAACACGGCGGGGCTCACCTACAGCGGCGAGTCCGGCGGTCTCAACGAGGCGACCTCCGACATCTTCGGCTCGACCGTCGAGTTCTACGCCAACAACTCCTCCGACGTCGGTGACTACCTCATCGGCGAGGAGATCAACATCAACGGCGACGGCACGCCGCTGCGGTACATGGACAAGCCGAGCCAGGACGGCTCGTCGTACGACAACTGGTACTCCGGGATCGGGTCGGTCGACGTCCACTACTCCTCGGGCCCCGCGAACCACTTCTTCTACCTGCTGAGCGAGGGCAGCGGCACCAAGACCATCAACGGGGTCAGCTACAACTCGCCCACCGCGGACGGCCTCGCGGTCACCGGCATCGGCCGGGACAAGGCGGAGAAGATCTGGTTCCGTGCGCTCACCACGAAGTTCACCTCGACCACCAACTACGCGGCGGCCCGCACCGGCACCCTCGCGGCGACCGGTGAGCTGTACGGCACGACGAGCGCCGAGTACAAGGCCGTGCAGGACGCCTGGGCGGGCGTCGCGGTCGGCGCCCGCTCCGACGGTGGCGGCGGGGGCGGTGGCGGCACCGCCTTCGAGAACGCCACCGACGTATCGATTCCGGACAACGGAGCGGCGGTCACCTCGTCACTCACCGTGTCCGGGCGGACGGGCAACGCGCCGTCGAACCTGGCGGTGGCGGTGGACATCGTCCACACCTACGTCGGTGACCTCCAGGTGCAGCTGGTCGCGCCCGACGGCACGGCGTACACCCTGAAGGCGTACGGCACCGGTGGCAGCGCGGACAACCTCAACACCACGTACACGGTGAACGCCTCCTCCGAAGTGGCCAACGGGGTGTGGCAGTTGAGGGTCCAGGACAACGCGGCCCAGGACACCGGCTACATCAACAGCTGGAAGCTCACGTTCCCGTAGGCCTCACGGCGGGGTGAGACGCGCGGCCCCCGGGACGAAGGCATTCCCGGGGGCCGCCCTACTCTTGGTACTCATGTCCTTCACGTACGACGACGTCGGCGCCACCCGGCGGGACGGCTTCTGCCCGCCCGGCTTCCACCCCCTGCATGTACGCGCGCGTATCGGTGAGGGCGAAGAGGTCTTCCGCAGAGCCGCCGAGGCGGTCCTGACCTGGGAGATGCACCGCGAGCTGGGCGTCGGCATCGACGCCGACGCGGACCGCGCCGCCCCCGAGGTCGACGTCACCGTGACCCTCGCCGGACTGATCAAGGCCCCGTGCCGCGTGGTCTGGACGGTCGAGGAACCCCGCCGCGCCGGCTGGGCGTACGGCACGCTGACCGGTCACCCGGAGTGCGGCGAGGAGTCCTTCGTCGTGGACCGCACCGGCGACGGCACGGTCTGGCTGACGATCTCCGCGTTCAGCAAGGGCGCCAAGTGGTACGCCCGAGCGGGCGGCCCGGCGACCCGGGGGCTGCAGCACGCGTACGCCCGGCGGTGCGGGGCGGTGTTGCGGCGGCTGTGCGCGCCGCTGGAGAAGATCTGAGCCGACCCACGCACAGCGACCCCAACACCACACCCGCCGCCTCAGCCCCTCAGCACTCCCGCCGCCTCACCTCATCAGCACCCCGGCCTCCTCCACCACGTCCTCCGCCGGCAGCGCCACCAGCCCCAGCTCCGCCCCGGAAGCCAGCAGCCGGTGCGCGGGAAGGATACGGACCGTGTAGCCGTACGGCCCGGTCCGGTCCAGGGACAGCGGGCCCTCGTACACCCACCGTCCCTCCGGATCCGGACCGCCCGCCGCCTTCAGCGGGACGCTCGCGGCGTCGGTGATGCGGTCCTCCCCGTCCACCCGGCCGGAGACCGCCTGCACCTCGACGTCCTCGGGGGCGAGGCCGCCGAGGCCGACGTGCACCCTCAGCCCGAGGGTGGTGCCGAGTTCGGCGGTGGCGGTGGCGGCGGTGGTCTCGACGTGGTCGACGGTCACGCCGTGCCAGGCGGAGCGCAGCCGGGACTTCCACTCCGCCAGTTCACGGGCGGCCTCGGGGGCCATCGTGCGGTGGGCGTGGGCGGCCGGGGCGTAGAGCCGCTCCACGTACTCGCGGACCATGCGGCCGGCCAGCACCTTCGGGCCGAGCAGGGTGAGGGTCTGGCGGACCATCTCGATCCAGCGGTCGGGCAGCCCGCCCTGCCCGCGCTCGTAGAAGCGCGGGGTGACCCGCTGTTCCAGCAGGTCGTAGAGCGCGTCGGCCTCTATGTCGTCGCGGCGGTCGGGATCGGTGCCGACGCCGTCGGCGGTGGGGATCGACCAGCCGAAGTCGGGCTGGAACCACTCGTCCCACCAGCCGTCCAGCACGGAGAGGTTGAGGCAGCCGTTGAGCGCGGCCTTCATCCCGCTGGTCCCGCAGGCCTCCAGCGGCCGGAGCGGGTTGTTCAGCCAGATGTCGCAGCCGGGGTAGAGCTTCTGCGCCATCCCCATGCCGTAGTCCGGCAGGAACACGATCCGGTGCCGCACCCTTGGGTCGTCCGCGAACCGCACCAGCTCCTGCACCAGCCGCTTCCCGCCGTCGTCCGCCGGGTGCGCCTTGCCCGCGACGACGATCTGGATCGGCCGCTCCGGGTGCAGCAGCAGATCCATCAGCCGGTCCCGGTCGCGCAGCATCAGCGTCAGCCGCTTGTACGAGGGGACGCGCCGCGCGAACCCGATGGTGAGGACGTCCGGGTCGAGCACCCCGTCGATCCAGCCCAGCTCGGCGGTACCGGCCCCGCGTTGCCGCCAGGAGGCGCGCAGCCGCTCCCGCACCTCGGTCACCAGCTGCTCGCGCAGGTTCCGCCGCAGCTCCCAGATGTCCTGGTCGGCGATGTCCCCGACCGCGTCCCAGCGCTCCGAGCCGCCGACGGTCATGGCGTCCTCGGTGCGCTGCGCGCCGATCTGCCGGGCGCCCAGCCGGAAGACCTCCGGGGCCACCCAGGTCGGGGCGTGCACCCCGTTGGTGACGGAGGTGATCGGCACCTCCTCGGCGTCGAATCCCGGCCACAGTCCCGAGAACATCTCCCGGCTGACCCTGCCGTGCAGCAGGGAGACGCCGTTGGCGCGCTGGGCGAGGCGCAGGCCCATCACGGCCATGTTGAAGAGGTTGGGTTCGCCTCCCGGGTAGGTCTCCATGCCCAGTTGCAGGACGCGTCCGACGTCGATGCCGGGGAGTTCGGCGTCGGGGCCGAAGTGGTGGGCGACCAGCTCGCGGTCGAAGCGGTCGATACCGGCCGGGACGGGGGTGTGCGTGGTGAAGACGGTCCCGGCCCGGACCGCTTCGAGGGCGGAGTCGAAGTCCAGCCCCTGCGCGCACAGTTCGGCGATCCGCTCCAGGCCGAGGAAGCCGGCGTGCCCCTCGTTGGTGTGGAACACCTCGGGCTCGGGGTGCCCGGTGAGCCGGCAGTACGTCCGCACGGCCCGGACACCCCCTATGCCGAGGAGCATCTCCTGGAGCAGCCGGTGCTCGCTGCCGCCGCCGTACAGCCGGTCGGTCACCCCGCGTTCGCCGAGGGCGTTCTCCTCGACGTCCGAGTCCAGCATCAGCAGCGGGACCCGGCCGACCTGGGCCAGCCAGATCCGGGCGTGCAGCTGCTTGCCGCCGGGCAGGGCGAGGGAGACCTGGGCGGGGGTGCCGTCGGGCTCCTTGAGCAGGGCGACGGGCAGCTCGTTCGGGTCGAGCACCGGATAGTGCTCCTGCTGCCAGCCGTCCCGGGACAGGGACTGGCGGAAGTAGCCGTGCCGGTACAGCAGTCCGACACCGATCAGCGGTACGCCGAGGTCGCTGGCCGCCTTCAGATGGTCGCCGGCGAGGATGCCGAGGCCGCCGGAGTACTGGGGCAGGGCGGCCGTGACACCGAACTCGGGCGAGAAGTAGGCGACGGCGGCGGGCAGTTCGGCCGTCTGGGTCTGGTACCAGCGGGCGCCGGTCACATAGTCGTTCAGATCGTCGGCCGCCGCGGCGAGCCGGCGCAGGAAGCGGCGGTCCTCGGCGAGCTCGGCGAGCCGCTCGGGGCGCAGACTGCCGAGCAGCCGGACGGGGTCACCGCCCGAGGCGGCCCAGCGCTCGGGGTCGACGGACTGGAAGAGATCGCGGGTCTCCGCATGCCAGGACCAGCGCAGATTGCGCGCGAGGTCGCTCAGCGGCCAAAGGGGTTCGGGGAGCACGGGTCGGACGGTGAATCGACGGATCGCCTTCACATTCCACCTCAAGCGGGCGTGAGGAAGAGGACGCACGGCGGTGTGCGTCCGTCGGCAGCTTCGAAGGTATCGGGCACGGGGCCTCCGGAACCACGGCGCCTGCCGGCGGGCACGGTTCTGGCCGCACTCTATGACTCCTGACCCGATTTGGCCGATTCCGCCCCCGTAGGCGCCCTTGTCGTACTTCACACCGCACGACAGGCTGCCAAGTGGCGTACCGGCCCGAGGAGCCGCGCACGCGGTGACCCCGGCTGTCGTACGCCGAGTTGAGGAGGGGGTACAGAGCCATGGCACGGACGCGAACACGGCGTCTGCGCGTGGCGGGGGGCCTGACTGCGGTGACCTGTGCCGCGGCGCTTTCGGCCATCACCCTGCCCGCGCACGCCGTTCCGGAGGGGCGGATACTCGGCGCCGGACAACCCGGTTCCGTCGGCGGAAGTTACCTGGTGACACTCGAGGGGGGAACGAAGGCCCCGTCGGCGGCCGGAAAGGGCATAGCCGAGAAATACGGGGCGAAAATAAGCCACACCTACGGCACGGTGATGAACGGCTACGCGATCAGGGCCGACGAGAGACAGGCCGAGCTGCTCGCGGCCGACCCGCGCGTCGCCTCGGTCGTCCAGGACACCCGGGTGACCCTGGACCACGTCCAGAAGAACCCGCCGTCCTGGGGCCTGGACCGCATCGACCAGCCGAACCTGCCGCTGGACAAGAGCTACACCTGGCCGGACTCCGCGGGGGCGGGCGTCACGGTCTACGTGATCGACACCGGCATCCGGACCGGCCACAAGGACTTCGGCGGCCGGGCGAGCTACGGCTGGGACTTCGTCGGCGGCGACAAGAGCGCGGGCGACGGCAACGGCCACGGCACCCATGTCGCCGGCACGGTCGCCGGCACCAAGTACGGCGTGGCCAAGAAGGCCAAGGTGGTCGCCGTACGCGTCCTCGACAACGCGGGCGCGGGCACCACCGCCCGGGTCATCGCCGGCATCGACTGGGTGACCAGGAACGCGAAGAAGCCCGCGGTCGCCAACCTCAGCCTGGGCGGCTACCGCAACGCCCAGCTGGACGCCGCCGTACGCACCTCCATCGCGTCCGGCGTGACGTACACGATCGCCGCCGGCAACGACGGCCGGCCCGCCTCCCTCTACTCCCCGGCGGGCGTACGGCAGGCGATCACGGTCGGCGCGAGTGACAGGAAGGACGTCAGGGCGGGCTTCTCCAACTACGGCTCGGCCCTCGACCTGTTCGCGCCAGGTGTGTCGGTCACGTCGGCCGCCATCGCGAGCAACACCGCCACCGCCACCTCGTCCGGTACGTCGATGGCGTCGCCGCACGCGGCGGGCGCGGCCGCGCTCTATCTCGCGGACCATCGAAAGGCCACTCCGGCCCAGGTCGGGAAGGCACTTGTCGACATGGCCGGGTCCGGAAAAGTCTCCGGCCGGGGCCTTGGATCTCCGAACAAACTGCTGTGGGTACCGCGCTGACCGGGGCCGACTCCCGCACCGGCCCCGTTCGGCCAGAACGGGGCCGGTCTTGTGTGCAGACATACGCGTGAGTAGTTAACAAAGTGCCGGATTGCCCACCCGAATAGGGTGGGAAGGCTCCTCCGGTACGCCCCTGAGAAAGACCACAGGGACACCACGCAGGACCCACCTCCCCACAGCCATCCGCCCACCCAACGTTGACGCGGACAGGAGCGGTCATGCCCGCCACGCACCACTCGTCAGCACCCCCGACACCGAGCACCGAAGCAGTACCCGTGCGCCCGGTCGACGTCGGTCCGCCGGCCCCGGAGCCACCCTCCGCGGGCGACACCGCCACCGGCATCGGACGCATACCCGTCCTGGACGTCCGCCCGGTCGTCCAGCGCGGACGCAGGCCCGCCAAGGCCGTCGTGGGCGAGACCTTCGAGGTCTCGGCCACCGTCTTCCGCGAGGGGCACGACGCCGTCGCCGCCAACGTCGTCCTGACGGATCCGGAAGGCCGGCCGGGCCCCTGGACGCCGATGCGCGAACTGGCGCCCGGCACCGACCGCTGGGGCGCCACCGTCAGCGCCGACGCGCCCGGCCGCTGGACGTACACCGTTCAGGCCTGGGGCGATCCCGTCACCACCTGGCGGCACCACGCCCGGATCAAGATCCCCGCGGGCATGGACACCGAACTCGTCCTGGAGGAGGGCGCCCGGCTGTACGAACGGGCGGCCGCCGACGTCCCCAAGAAAGGCAAACGGCAGGTCCTGCGCGCCGCCGTCGCCGCCCTGCGCGACGAGACCCGCCCGGCAGCGGCCCGACTGGCCGCCGCGTTGACGCCGGAGGTGGACGCGGTCCTGGCCCGATACCCGTTGCGGGAGCTGGTGACGGCGTCGGAGACGCTGCCGCTGCTGGTGGAGCGGGAGCGGGCCCTGTACGGCTCCTGGTACGAGTTCTTCCCGCGCTCGGAGGGCACACCGCAGCGCCCGCACGGCACGTTCCGCACCGCGGCCCGCCGGCTGCCGGCGATCGCCGCGATGGGCTTCGACGTGGTGTATCTGCCGCCGATCCACCCGATCGGCCACACCTTCCGCAAGGGCCGCAACAACACGCTCTCACCCGGGCCCGAGGACGTCGGGGTGCCCTGGGCGATCGGCTCCCCCGAGGGCGGCCATGACGCGGTCCACCCCGACCTGGGGACGATCGAGGACTTCGACTGGTTCGTGCGGGAAGCCAAGGGCCTGGGCATGGAGATCGCCCTGGACTTCGCGTTGCAGTGCTCCCCGGACCATCCCTGGGTGCAGAAGCATCCGGAGTGGTTCCACCATCGCCCGGACGGCACGATCGCGTACGCGGAGAACCCGCCGAAGAAGTACCAGGACATCTACCCGATCGCCTTCGACGCCGACCTGGACGGTCTGATCGCCGAGACCCTGCGGGTGCTGCGGCACTGGATGGACCACGGGGTGCGGATCTTCCGCGTGGACAATCCGCACACCAAGCCGGTGGTGTTCTGGGAGCGGGTCATCGCGGACATCAACCGCACCGACCCGGACGTGATCTTCCTGGCCGAGGCGTTCACCCGCCCGGCGATGATGCACACCCTGGCGCAGACCGGTTTCCAGCAGTCGTACACGTACTTCACCTGGCGCACCGGCAAGCAGGAGCTGACCGAGTACCTGACCGAGCTGTCCGGCGAGGCGGCCGCCTACATGCGGCCCAACTTCTTCACCAACACCCCGGACATCCTGCACGAGTACCTCCAGCGCGGCGGCCGGCCCGCCTTCGAGGTGCGCGCGGTGCTCGCCGCGACTCTGTCGCCGGCCTGGGGCATCTACAGCGGCTACGAGCTGTGCGAGAACACCCCGCTGCGGGACGGCAGCGAGGAGTACCTCGACTCGGAGAAGTACCAGATCAAACCCCGCGACTGGGAGGCGGCCGACCGCGAGGGCCGCTCCCTGACCCCCCTGATCACCCGGCTCAACACGATCCGGCGCGCGAACCCGGCCCTGCGGCAGCTACGCGATCTCCACTTCCACCAGGCGGACCAGGAAGCGGTGATCGCGTACTCGAAGCGGAGCGGCTCGAACACGGTTCTGGTGGTCGCCAACCTCGACCCCCACCACACCCAGGAGGCCACGGTCTCGTTGGACATGCCGCAACTCGGCCTGGAATGGCACGAGTCGGTGCCGGTGCGCGACGAGCTCACCGGCGAGACCTACTACTGGGGCAGGGCCAATTATGTGCGCCTCGAACCGGGCACCCGGCCCGCGCACATCTTCTCGGTTCTGCGACCGTCCACCCCGCAGATCGGAGGGTCACCCACATAATGATCGTCAACGAGCCCGTCCAGGACACCTTCGAGGACACTCCCGCCAAGGACCGGGATCCCGAGTGGTTCAAGCGCGCCGTCTTCTACGAGGTCCTCGTCCGCTCCTTCCAGGACAGCAACGGCGACGGGGTAGGCGACCTCAAGGGACTGACCGCGAAACTGGACTACCTGCAGTGGCTGGGCGTCGACTGCCTCTGGCTGCCGCCGTTCTTCAAGTCACCCCTCCGGGACGGCGGTTACGACGTCTCGGACTACACCGCGGTCCTCCCCGAGTTCGGCGACCTCGCCGACTTCGTGGAGTTCGTCGACGCCACCCACCAGCGCGGCATGCGCGTGATCATCGACTTCGTCATGAACCACACCAGCGACCAGCACCCGTGGTTCCAGGAGTCCAGGAAGGACCCGGACGGCCCGTACGGCGACTACTACGTCTGGGCCGACGACGACAAGCAGTACCAGGACGCCCGGATCATCTTCGTCGACACCGAGGCGTCCAACTGGACCTTCGACCCGGTGCGCAAGCAGTACTACTGGCACCGCTTCTTCTCCCACCAGCCGGACCTCAACTACGAGAACCCGGCCGTCCAGGAGGAGATCATCTCCGCGCTGCGGTTCTGGCTGGACCTCGGCATCGACGGCTTCCGGCTGGACGCGGTGCCGTACCTCTACCAGCAGGAGGGCACCAACTGCGAGAACCTTCCGGCGACCCACGAGTTCCTCAAGCGGGTCCGGAAGGAGATCGACGCCTCCTATCCGGACACGGTGCTGCTCGCGGAGGCCAACCAGTGGCCCGAGGACGTCGTCGACTACTTCGGCGACTACCGGGCCGGCGGCGACGAATGCCACATGGCCTTCCACTTCCCGGTCATGCCGCGCATCTTCATGGCGGTCAGGAGGGAATCGCGCTATCCGGTCTCGGAAATCCTCGCCAAGACCCCGGCCATCCCGTCGAACTGCCAGTGGGGCATCTTCCTGCGCAACCACGACGAGCTCACGCTCGAAATGGTCACCGACGAGGAACGCGACTACATGTGGGCGGAGTACGCCAAGGACCCCCGCATGCGCGCCAACATCGGTATCCGGCGGCGGCTCGCGCCGCTGCTGGACAACGACCGCAACCAGATCGAGCTGTTCACGGCCCTGCTGCTGTCCCTCCCGGGCTCGCCGATCCTCTACTACGGCGACGAGATCGGCATGGGCGACAACATCTGGCTCGGCGACCGCGACGCGGTACGAACCCCGATGCAGTGGACGCCGGACCGCAACGCGGGCTTCTCGTCGTGTGATCCCGGGCGGTTGTACCTGCCCACGATCATGGACCCGGTGCACGGCTACCAGGTGACGAACGTCGAGGCCTCGATGGCCTCCCCGTCCTCCCTGCTGCACTGGACCCGCCGCATGATCGAGATCCGCAAGCAGAACCACGCCTTCGGCCTGGGGTCCTACACGGAGCTGCCCTCCTCCAATCCGGCGGTGATCGCGTTCCTGCGGGAGTACGAGGACGACCTCGTACTGTGCGTGAACAACTTCTCGCGGTTCGCGCAGCCGACGGAGCTGGACCTCAGCGCGTTCAACGGCCGGCACCCGGTCGAGCTGTTCGGCGGGGTGCGATTCCCGGCCGTCGGGGATCTGCCGTACCTGTTGACTCTCGGCGGGCACGGGTTCTACTGGTTCCGGCTCCGCAAGGAAGCCGCGTAGCGACCGGAAATGCCCGGTAGAACCCCGGGCGGGTCGGTTTCCACCGCCCCGCCCGGGGCACGCATCAGTAACACCCCGCCCACCCGGGGAAAGGACGCGACGCCATGTCGGAAGCCGTCACCCGTACCGCCACGACACATCCTGGCCTCCTTGCGTCACTGGATCCCCTGTTGCGGGAGTGGCTGCCGCGGCAGCGCTGGTTCGCGGGCAAGGGGCGCCCGGTCACCGGGTTCTCCCTGGTGGCGGCCACCGAGCTGCTGCCGCCGACGGCGAAGCAGGGCGTGTACCACCTGCTGGTGCGTGCCCACCAGCCCCTCGCGCTGGGCAGCGCGCCGCATCCCGGTGACTGCTACCAGCTCCTCATAGGCGTGCGCGAGGCGCTGCCGCCCCGGCTGGCGCCCGCGCTGATCGGACACGTCGACGACGGCCCGCTCGCCGGATACACGGCGTACGAGGCCCTGTACGACCCCCGGCCGGCCGAACTGCTCCTGGAGGCCCTGCGTACCCGGGCCCGGATCGGCGGGCTGCGCTTCGAACGCGACCCGCAGCAGGAGATCCGGGACGGTCTCGTGCCCCGGGTGATGACCGCCGAGCAGTCCAACTCGTCGATCGTCTACGGAGATACGTTCATCCTGAAGCTGTTGCGCCGGATCGTGCCCGGCACCAACCCCGACCTTGAACTGCCGCTGGCCCTCGCCCGGGAGGGGTGCCCCCGGGTGCCCGCGCCGACGGGATGGCTGCGGGCGGAGCTGGACGGGGAGTCGTACGTCCTCGGCGTCCTCCAGCCGTTCGTGCAGGGCGCCTCCGACAGCTGGGAACTCGCGCTGCGGGAGCTGGCCAAGGGCGAGGACTTCGGCGCGGAGGCACGGTCGCTGGGGCGGGCCACCGCCGAGGTGCACACCGCGCTGGCCCGCGCGCTGCCCACGGTGACCCTCGGCCACACCCAGCTCCAGCTGCTGGCCGACGGCATGATCGAGCGTCTTGAGGCGGCCGTGCAGGCGGTGCCCGCGCTCCGGCCGTACGCGCCCGGGCTGCACTCCGCGTTCACGGCGCTGGCCGACCTGGCCGCGGAGGGCCGTACCTGGACCGCGCAGCGCATCCACGGCGACCTGCACCTCGGCCAGTGCCTGCGCTCTCCGGCCGGCCAGTGGTCGCTGATCGACTTCGAGGGCGAGCCGTCGAAACCGCTCGCCGAACGCCGGATGCCACAGCCGCCGGCCCGGGACATCGCGGGCATGCTCCGCTCCTTCGATTACGCGGCCCACTCCACCGACCTGCCGGTGCCGGGCTGGGCCGAGGCCTGCCGGGCGGCGTACTGCTCCGGGTACGCGGAGGTCAGCGGCGTCGATCCGCGGACCGACCCGGTGTTGCTGCGCGCCTACGAGACGGACAAGGCGATCTACGAGGTCGTCTACGAGGCCCGCCACCGTCCCGACTGGCTTCCGGTGCCGATGGCCGCCATCGAGGGCTACGTGACATCCGACCTGATCTGACCGACCAGATTTTCGCCCAGGAGGCTCCGCCAGTGACCCCCCGCACACCGTCCAGCGGTTCGGATCCGAAGAAGACGGCTGCGCAAGCCGCGAAGAGTGTGAAGAAGGCCGCGGAGAAGGCGACCGCGCCCAAGAAAGCGGTGAAGAAGGCGGCGGCGAAGAAGACCACCGCCGAGAAGACGGTGACGAAGAAGACCACGGCGAAGAAGACGGCCCCGGCCGCCAAGAAGGCCACGACGAAGAAGGCCGGCGCGAAAAGGGCCACCGCGAAGAAGGCCACGACCAACAAGGCCACCGCGAAGAAGGTCACCGCGCCGATTCCCGCTCCGCGGCAGGAGGCACCCGTCGTGGTCTCCCCCGCCGTGGACGCCGGTGACCGCGAGCGTCTGCTGGCCGGCACCCACCACGCCCCGCACTCGGTGCTCGGCGCCCACCCGGTGCCCGGCGGGGTCGCCTTCCGCGCGTTCCGGCCGTACGCGCTGTCCGTCACGGTCGTCGCCGGGGAGCTGCGGGCCGAACTGCACGACGACGGGGACGGCTTCTTCTCGGGCCTGCTGCCGCTGCCCGAGGTCCCGGCGTACCGACTGCTCGTGGCGTACGAGGGGACGGTCCAGGACACCGAGGACGCGTACCGTTTCCTGCCCGCGCTGGGCGATCTCGACCTGCACCTGATCGGCGAGGGCCGGCACGAGCAGCTGTGGACGGCGCTCGGCGCCGAGCCGATGACCCACCAGGGCGTGACCGGCACCCGCTTCACGGTGTGGGCGCCGAACGCGCGGGGCGTGCGCGTGGCCGGCACCTTCAACTTCTGGGACCCGACCGCGTATCCGATGCGTTCACTCGGCGGCACCGGCGTGTGGGAGCTGTTCCTGCCCGGCATCGGCGAGGGCGAGCTGTACAAGTTCGAGCTCACCCGGCCGGACGGCTCCAGGACCCTGCGCGCCGACCCGCTGGCCCGCCGCACGGAGGTCCCGCCGAACACCTCGTCCATCGTGACCTCCTCGCACCACGAGTGGCACGACGAGGAGTGGCTGGCGAAACGCACGGACACGCACGCGCACGAGGCGCCGTTCTCGGTCTACGAGGTCCATCTGCCGTCCTGGCGCCCCGGACTGACCTACCGCGAACTGGCCGAGCAACTGCCCGCGTACGTCAAGGATCTGGGCTTCACCCACGTCGAGCTGATGCCGGTCGCCGAGCACCCCTTCGGCGGCTCCTGGGGCTACCAGGTCACCGGCTTCTACGCCCCGACCGCCCGCCTCGGCACCCCCGACGACTTCAAGTACCTGGTCGACGCGCTGCACCAGGCCGGCATCGGCGTACTGATGGACTGGGTGCCGGCGCACTTCCCGCGCGACGACTGGGCACTGGCCGAGTTCGACGGCCGTCCCCTCTACGAGCACGAGGACCCGCTCCGGTCCGCCCACCCCGACTGGGGCACCCTGGAGTTCGACTACGGCCGCACCGAGGTGCGCAACTTCCTGGTCGCCAACGCCGTGTACTGGTGCGAGGAGTTCCACATCGACGGCCTGCGCGTGGACGCGGTCGCCTCGATGCTCTACCTCGACTACTCCCGCGAGCCGGGCCAGTGGACGCCCAACGAGCACGGCGGCCGGGAGAACCTGGACGCGGTGGCCTTCCTCCAGGAGATGAACGCCACGGTGTACCGGCGGGTGCCGGGGGTCGTGACGATCGCGGAGGAGTCCACGGCCTGGGACGGAGTGACCCGCCCGACCGACACCGGCGGCCTGGGCTTCGGGCTGAAGTGGAACATGGGCTGGATGCACGACTCGCTTGACTACGTGAGCCACGACCCGATCCACCGCAAGTACCACCACGGCGAGATGACCTTCTCCATGGTCTACGCCTACAGCGAGAACTACGTCCTGCCCATCTCCCACGACGAGGTCGTCCACGGCAAGCGGTCCCTGGTCTCGAAGATGCCCGGCGACTGGTGGCAGCAGCGCGCCAACCACCGCGCCTACCTCGGGTTCATGTGGTCCCACCCCGGCAAGCAACTCCTCTTCATGGGCCAGGAGTTCGCGCAGGGCGCCGAGTGGTCCGAGGCGCACGGCCCGGACTGGTGGCTCCTGGACCCCGCGTACGGGGCGGAGCCGGACCACCGGGGCGTGCGGGACCTGGTCCGGGACCTCAACATCGTCTACCGGCACACCCCGGCGCTGTGGCAGCGCGACACCGACCCCTCCGGTTTCCAGTGGGTGGTCGGCGACGCGGCCGAGGACAACGTCTTCGCGTTCCTGCGGTACGACGCCGAGGGCAACCCGTTGCTCGCGATCTCCAACTTCTCGCCGGTGGTCCGCCACGACTACCGCCTCGGCGTTCCGGACGAGATCCCGGCCTGGCACGAGTCCCTCAACACGGACGCGGCGAAGTACGGCGGCAGCGACGTCACCAACCCGGACGTCATCAAGCCGGAGCCGCAGCCGTGGCACGGCCGGGCGGCCAGCATCCGGCTGACGCTGCCGCCGATGGCCACGGTGTGGCTGCGGCCGGCCTAGGGCCTGTCCGGCGGATCAGGTCGCAGGAAATCGGCGGTGCCTGATCGACGCAGGTGAGCGGGGCGTGGTGCGTCGAGCTGCAAGGCGGAGGAGGGCGTCGATGCGATGGGGGTCCCCCCGCTCGAGCGAAGTCGAGAGTGGGGGAATCGGCAACCGACGACAACGCCGCAGATCGGCGTGCCACGCCCCGCGTCTGCGGCATGATCCGCCGGACAGGCCCTAGCGGTCGTCAGTCGGCTGCCGTCCCGACGGCAGCCGACAGTGCCACCGGATGTCCGGTACGCAGCGACTCGTAGGCGGCCAGCACGATCCGGAGGGTGCGCAGGCCCGACTCGCCGTCGGGGGACGGCCGCCGTCCGGTGCGTGCGGCGTCGAGGAACTCGTCGAGCATCGCGGCGTCCAGATCGGCCCCGCCCGCCTCCCAGCGGTCGCGGCCGGTGGCGGAGTCGAAGCCGCCGAGCAGCGGGGGGAAGGCGTCGAACTCCACGATCGCCTTCTCGCCGACGCAGGTCATGGCGAGCCCGCCCCAGGTCGGGTGGTCGGGCGGATGGCTCCAGCTGGCGTCCACGGCGGCGACCACCCCGCCGGGGTAGCGGATGGTGACCAGGCCCGCGGTCTCGACGTCCGGTGCGGGGCCTCCGTCGTCCAGGACGCTGTTCGCCTGGGCGTACACCTCCGCCGCCTGCTCGCCGTCCAGCAGCGCGTCCACGAGGTCGGCGAGGTGGACGGTGTGGTCGGCCAGCGCTCCGCCGCCCGCCAGTTCCGGGTCGGCGAACCAGGGGCGCGAGCGGGCCGGGTTCGAGCCGTTGTTGGCTCCGTGGACGCTGATCAGCCCGCCGAGCAGGCCGTCGGCCAGCGCGCGGCGCAGGGCGACGAAGGCCGGGCTGAACCGTACGGGATAGGCGGTCATCAGCCCGACCCCGGCGCGTGCGCAGGCGTCGATCATGGCCCGTGCGTCCGCCTCCGTCGTCGCGAGGGGCTTCTCGCACAGCACGTGCGCCCCGGCCGCGGCGGCCCGCTCGACCAGGTGCCGGTGGCGGGCGTTCTCGCTGGTGACCACCACGGCGTCGGGGCTCAGGGCGAACACCTCGTCCCAGGTGTCGACGTAGGCCGCGCCCAGTCGTTCGGCGAGGTCCCGGCCGCGGGGTGGGGTCGTCCGGCGGGGCGTCGGGGTCGGCGGTGATCAGTTCGATGTCCTCGCGGTCGCGCAGCAGCCCGATGTAGGTCGCGGCGTGCACATGGGCGAAGGACAGTACGGCGACTCTCACTGGTCGATTCCCCCTGTGGGTACGGTGGTTGTCTGCGGGGCGAGCTCGATGGTGCGCCCGGTACGGGCCGACTCCGCCGCCGCCTCGGCGATGCGGACGGCGGCCACACCGTCCCGGCCGCTCACCCGTGGTTCCGGACCGCCCGCGAACGCCTCGGCGAACTCGCGGATCTGGGTGAGGTAGGGCGACTCCCCGAAGTCTCCGCCCGGTATGCCGTCCGCCGGGCCGCCGGACGCCGCGCCGGTGATCCGCAGGTCGAGGTGGGCCTGGGAGTCGTGCTGGACGGTACCGCCGGTGCCCGACACATGGAACGTGGTGCGGAAGGGCGTCGCGGGTGGCCCCCACACCCCTACGACCTGGGTGAGGGTGCCGCCCGCGTGGGTGAGGACGGCGGTCCCGGTGGCGACCGCTCCTTCCGGGGCCGGGGCGGTGAGATGCCCCTGCTGCCGGGCGTGGACCCGTACGACGTCTCCGAAGAGCCAGCGGGCCATGTCCATGTCGTGGAGCATCTGGTCCGTCAGGATCCCGCCGGACCGTGCCGGGTCGGCGAACCAGCCGCTCCAGGTGGGATAGCGGCCGGTACGGGTGAACCGGGCGACCGCCACCCGGCCCAGGCCGCCCCCGGCGACGAGGGCGCGCAGGCGGGCGTAGGCGGGGAAGTAGCGCACGACGTGTCCCGGGTACAGCCGCACCCCGGCCGCTTCCGCCGCGTCGGCCATCTCCGCGGCCTCGGCCGCGCCGAGCGCCAGCGGCTTCTCGCACAGGACGTGGGCCCCGGCCGCGACGGCGGCCAGGGTGATCTCCCGGTGGGTGTCGGTCGGCGTGCACACATCCACCACGTTGGCCCCGGCGATCGCCTCACGCAGGGAGCCCACGGACGTCGCGCCGAACTCGCGGGCCAGGGCGGGGGCCTGGCCGTCGGGTGCGTAGAGGCGTACGCGCGCGCCGAGGGCGACCCACGCGGGCAGATGCGTGCGGGCGATGCCGCCCGCGCCGATCAGCGCGACTTCGAGTTCTGCCATGGAATTCTCCGACCTCCTGTATGTCCGGTGTCTTCTGTACGGCCTGTGTGGTCAGCCCTTGAGGGCGCCGCTGAGTACGCCACTGATGAAGTGCCGCTGGAAGAACAGGTAGACGAGCACCACCGGGGCGATCACGATCAGGGTGGCCGCGGCGAGCAGCGGCACGTCGACGCCGTACTGCCCGGTGAAGAAGCCCAGTCCGGCGGGGGCCGTACGGCGGGCCGGGTCCTGGATGAGAATGAGCGGGAGCAGGAACTGGTTCCAGCTCCACACGAAGTACAGGACGCCCAGCGTGGTCACCGCCGGGCGGGAGCTGGGCAGCAGGATCCGCCAGAGGGTCGCCCATGACGAGGCGCCGTCCAGCCGGGCCGCTTCGATCAGGCTGCGCGGCATGGTGGCGAAGTGGGCGCGCATCCAGAACACCCCGAACGGCATGAACGCGCCGATCTCCGCGAGGGCGAGGCCGGGCACCGTGTTGGTCAGTCCCAGGGCACGCATGTCGTAGTAGAGCGGGATGACGGTGCTCTCGGTGGGGATGGACAGGCCGAGCAGCAGATACGCGTAGAGCCGTCCCCGGCCGGGGACTTCGAGGGTCGCCAGCGCGTACCCGGCCAGGGTCGCGCACACCACCGCGGCCGGCACCACGCACAGCGCGATCACCACACTCGACCGCAGCAGCGTGCCGAAGCCCGCCGCGGACCAGGCGCGGGAGAAGTTCTCGAAGTGCAGTCCGTCGGGCAGGGCGAAGCCGGTCAGCGGAGCGCCCGCCGGCTGGAGGGAGGCCAGCAGCAGGGAGGCGAACGGCACGAGGACGGCGGCCATGAACAGCGCGAGCACGACGGGTGCCGCCAGCCGCCCGGTGACCGCTCCGGTCGTCGAGGCCGGTGAGGCCGGTGAGGTCGTCGAGGTCGTCGAGGTCGTCGAGGTCACGGTGCCTCCCTGGACAGCCGGTTGATCACCAGGACGGCGAGGGAGATGACCACCGTCAGCACGATCGCCAGGGCGCTGGCCACACCGACGGCGCCGCCCCCGAAGGCGAGGCGGTAGATGAGGATGCCGGGGACGACGGTGCTGTTGCCCGGGCCTCCCCCGGTGGTGATGTAGATGAGGTCGAAGCTGGACAGGGCGGCGATCACGGTGATGGACAGTGCAATGGCGAGTTCCGGCCGCAGCAGCGGGACGGTGATGGCCGTGAACTCGCGTACGGGGCCTGCCCCGTCCATCCGTGCCGCCTCGTATATCTCCTGGTCGATGCGCTGGGTCCCGGACAGGAACAGCACCATGCACAGGCCCGAGACGACCCAGGTCCCGATCAGTCCGACGGCCGGCAGCGCCCAGGTGAAGCTGCCCAGCCAGGCGTCGGTGAGGCCGCCGAGGCCGACCGCCCGCAGCGCCTGGTTGAGGGTGCCGTCCTCGCCGTACACCCAGCGCCAGAGGATGCCGACCGCGACCAGCGGGATGACCTGGGGCAGGAACAGCACCGTGCGCACCAGGGCGGTCCCCCGGCGCCCGGCACGCCGGGACACGATCGCCGCCGAGACCAGCCCCACGCAGATCGGCAGGACGGAGAAGAACAGGATCAGGGCGCCGGCGTGCCAGGCGGCGGCCCGCAGTTGCGGGTCGGTGCCGATACGGCGGTAGTTGTCGACTCCGACGAAGGACGGCAGGGTCACCCCGTCCCAGTCGAACAGGGAGAGGTACGCGGTGTGCAGCAGCGGCAGCACGGCGAAGAGCGTGTAGGGCAGCAGAGCCGGCAGCAGGTACAGCAACGCCACGGCCCGGCGCCGGCGGCGGCCGGACCGTACCGTGCGGGGGCGCCGGTGCACGGCGGGGCCCGCTCCCCGCTTCGCCGAACGCGCGGTGCGGGGAGCGGGGGCGGGCTCGGTCAGTCGGTCGGCCGTGGTCATTTGTGGTAGTTCTCGAAGTCCGTCTGGAGGCCGGCCAGGAACTTCTCGGGGGTGACCTTGCCTCCGGCGAGCAACTGCAGCTGGGTGGTGAGGGTGTCGCCCATCGTCGGGCTGGAGGCGTTCTGGATGAACGGCTGCAGGCCGGCGTCCTTGACGACGGTCTGCCAGCCCTTCTGGACATCGCCCAGCAGTCCGCTCTGGCTCGGCATGGCGCCCGCGTCGGGGGCCATGAAGCCCGCCTTGGCGGTGATCGCGGCGGCCTTGGCACCGGCGGCGAAGTCGAGGAAGGCGGCGGCCGCGGCGGCGTTCTTCGACTTGCCGGACACGCAGTAGTACACCCCGGCGCCGGTGGTGCGGACCTTCCCGCCCGCGGTGACGGGCGGCATGTTGAAGTAGCCGGCCCCCTCCCCCAGACCCTTGGCCACCGCGGCCGCCGCCCAGTTGCCGCTGATCCGGAAGACACCCTCGCCCTTGGCGAACGCGGCGGTGGCGTCGTTGTCGCTGACGCCGTTGACCTTGGGGGTGACGTACCCCTTGTCGACCCATCGCTGGAGCGTCTCGGCCGCCTTCTCGGCCTCCGGCAGCACGATGGTGGCGCTCGTGTGGCCAAAAGCCCACGCCTCGCGGTCCTTCGGCGTCAGGTAGGCCGAGAGCAGCACGTTGAAGGGGTGGTTGAGGCCGCCGTCGAGGTTGCCGGCGACCAGCGCGGTCTCGCCGGCCGCCTTGGCCTTGGCGAACAGGGCCTCCAGGTCCTCCAGGGTGGCCGGGGGAACGGTCAGGCCCAGCTTCCGCGCCTTGGCCTTGTTGTAGTAGACGCCTTCGAAGGACAGGCCCGCGCCCACCCCGTAGAGGTCACCGGTGCCTACGGTCTTGCCGTCCGGGGTGAGGGTGATCTGGTCCAGGCCGGGGAACTTCTCGGCCCAGCCGTACGCCTTGCCGTACTCGCCGACCTTGAGCAGCAGCCGTCCGGGGACGAGGTTCTGCATGCCGGAGGTGAACTGCGCGATGTCGGGGGCGCTGTCGGCCGACATGGTGGTGTTGATGCTCTTGAGGTAGTCGTCCCAGCCCGTGTACTGGCGCTTCACAGTGATGTTGGGGTGCTTCGCGCGGAAGGCCGCGATCAGACCCGGGGTCATGGTGGTGTCGTCGGCGTCGGCGACCACCAGCGTGATCTTCTCGTCGGCCGGTACCGCCGTGGAGACGGGGCCGGAGCTGCTCTTCTCGGCGGACGAGGCGCCCGGAGTCAGATCGCTGCACGCGGCGAGTGCCGCGGCGCCGACCGCGCCGGTGGCCGCGAGGAGGGTACGTCTGGACAGGGACGACGGGCTGGGGCTCATGGGATCTCCTGGGCGTGACGGGACGCGGCGCGGCGGAGGCGGCGGAGGAGGGGCGAGAAGATCGTTCGATTAGTTCGATAACGCAGTTGCGTTTTATAATCAGAGCGAGCCCGGCAGGCGTCAAGGACTCATGGCTGGATTGTTATCGTCGGGCGGTCACAACAGGAGGTTGATCATTGGCCACGTCCAGGGACCGGTGGCCGCTCGGCGGGCTGCCGCAGCCGCACTCCCCCGGCCGCGAACTGCCCGCGGTGGTGGGCGTGGCGGACCTGCGCGCCACGAACGCCGCGGCCATCCTCGCCGCTGTCCGCTCGGCCGACCCGCACCCCCGGCTCTCCACCCTGGCCGAGGCGACCAAGCTCTCCCGCCCCACCGTCGAGGCGATCGTCGAGGAACTCACCGACCGCGGGCTCATCGAGGTCGCCCCGGCCGTCTCCGCCCGTGGCCAGCGGTCGCCGGGCCGCCCGGCCCGCCGGTTCCGTTTCTGCCCGCACGCCGGATTCGTCGTCGGCGTGGACGTACGGGCCCGCTCGGTGAGCGCCTGCCTGGCCGACCTCGACGGCCGGCCGGTGGCCGTCGAACGCAAGGCGGTCCGCGCCGACCTGGGTGGCCAGGCCCGCGCCCGCGCCGTCGTGGCGGTGGTACGGAACGCGATCGAGCGCTCCGGAGCCGACGCCCGCCGGGTGTGGGCCGCGACCGTGGGCACCCCCGGCCTGGTGGACCGGAGCAACACCCGCATCCGGCAGGCCGACAACCTCAAGAACTGGGCCGAGGCCGACATCGTCACCGTCCTCCGCGAAGCCCTCGGCTGCCCGGTCGCCGTGGAGAACGACGCCAACCTCGCCGCGCTCGGCGAGCAGTGGCGCGGGGTCGGCGGCGCCGCCGACGAGATGGTCTTCGTGCTGCACGGGGAACGCCTCGGGGCCGGTGTCATCACCGGGGGGCGCCTGCTGCGCGGGCACCGCGGTGCGGCCGGAGAGATCGGCTTCATCCGCTTCCCCGGCAGCACCTCGTCACAGCCCGGCCTCGAACCCCTGGTCCCAGATCCGGACGCGGAGGCGGCCATCACGTCGTACGGGCGGAGACTGGCCGCCGGGATCGCCCCCGTGCTGCTCGCGCTCGACCCCGCACTGGTCGTGCTCGGCACCAGCCTCTTCCCCGACCCCGGCCTGCGGCCGGCGGCGGAACTCCTCCTGAGCGCCGCCGAGGAGGAAGCCGGCAACCTCCTGGTCGACCTGCCGCGATGGCAGTTGTCCGCCCTGGGCGACGAGGCCGTGATCACCGGCGCGGTCCGCTTCGCCCTCTCCTCGGTCGAAGAGGTGCTGCGCACCCGCCCCACCAGCCTTCCTGTCGTGCCGACCGAGTCGGGTGGCGGGAAGGCATAAGCCGGGGGGCCGGGGGCGTTCCTACCCGAACGCCTCGGCCAGCGCCTTCGGCAGTTGCCCGGTGTGCAGCACCCCGAGCCGCTGGGTCGCCCGGGTCAGCGCGACGTACAGGTCGCTCGTGCCGTAGTGCGCGGGCTCGACCACCAGCACCGAGTCGAACTCCAGGCCCTTCGACTGCCGGGGGTCCAGGAGGACGACGGTCCGGGTCAGGTCGGGCTCCGCGTCCGCCGTCACTCCGTCCAGCCGGGCGGCCAGCCGGCGGTGCAGGTCGCGCGGGGCGATGACCGCGAGGCGGCCCTCGGCCGGGGTGAGTTCCCCGACCGCCTTGGCCACGGCTTCGGGCAGGTCGTCGGTGGCGCGCACCCAGGGCCGTACCCCCGTGGACCGCACCGAACTCGGCGGCTCGAAGCCGGGCTGCTCGGCACGTACGACGGCCGCCGCCACGTCCATGATCTCGGCCGGCGTGCGGTAGTTGACGCCAAGACGCGTGTGCTCCCAGCGGTCCTCGACGAACGGCTCCAGGATGCCCGCCCAGGAGCCGACGCCCGCCGCCTCCGCGGTCTGCGCCGGATCCCCGACCAGGGTCATCGAGCGGGTCGGGCTGCGCCGCATGAGCAGCCGCCAGGCCATCGGCGACAGTTCCTGCGCCTCGTCGACGATGATGTGCCCGAACGCCCAGGTGCGGTCGGCCGCCGCGCGCTCGGCGGCGCTGCGGTGGTCGTCCTCCTCGTGGCGTTCGGCGAAGCGCTCCGCGTCGATGATGTCGTGCGCGGACAGGACCTCGGAGTCCTCCTCGTCCTTGTCCTCGAACTCGTAGGTGCGGGAGGCGTACGAGACGTCGAGGACGCCCTGCGCATAAGCGACCTGCGTCTCGCGCTCCCGCTCCGCCCGCGCCCGCGCCACCCGGTCGTCCTCGCCGAGCAGTTCCGCCGCCTCGTCGAGCAGCGGTACGTCCGCCACGGTCCACGCCCGCGTCACCGGGCGCCGGATGGCAGCGGCGTCCTCGGCGCTCACGTACCCCTCGGGTTCCGCCAGGAAGTCGGCGACGAGCCGCTGCGGGGTCACCCTCGGCCACAACTGGTGGATCGCCGACCAGACTTCCGGGTTCTCGGCGAGTTCGTCGCGGATCTGGGTGATGTCGCTCGGGTCCAGCAGATTGGAGCCGTCGTACGGGTCCGTGCCGATGCGCTCGGCGACCATGTCGGTGAGCGTGTTGAGGATGTGGCCCTCGAAGTGCTCGCGTGCCGCGTTGTGCGGGAGTTCGGCCGCCCGGGTGCGCTCGCGGGCCATGTTGACCAGGTCGTCGTCCAGCATCAGGATCTCGCGGTCGTGCTCGATCGTGATCACCGGGTCGGGCAGCGACTGACGGTCGCGTACGACGGCGGCGAGGACGTCCGCCATGTCGGCACGGCCCTTGACCGCGGCCGCCTCGGGCGGGTCCGTCGCCCGTGCCTTCACGCCGGGGAACAGCTCGCCGACCGTGGCCAGCAGGACACCGGTCTCGCCCAGCGAGGGCAGGACCTCGCCGATGTAGCCGAGGAAGGCGGGGTTGGGGCCGACGATGAGGACGGCCCGCTTGGCGAGCAACTCCCGGTGCTCGTACAGCAGGTACGCGGCCCGGTGCAGGGCGACCGCCGTCTTGCCGGTGCCTGGGCCGCCCTCGACCACCAGGATCCCTCGGTGGGGCGCGCGGATGATCTCGTCCTGCTCGGCCTGGATGGTCTGCACGATGTCGCCCATCCGGCCGGTGCGCGCGGAGTTGAGCGCCGAGAGCAGGACGGCGTCGCCGGTCGGGTCCTCGTGGCCGGTGCGGGTGGCGTCGCCGAGGTCGAGGATCTCGTCGTGCAGGGCGGTGACCCGGCGGCCGTCGGTGGTGAGGTGCCGGCGCCGGCGCAGGCCCATCGGGGTGTGGCCGGTGGCCAGGTAGAAGGGCCGGGCCACGTCCGCCCGCCAGTCGATCAGGACCGGCGTGCGCTCGTCGTCGTCGGCGCGCAGGCCGATCCGGCCGATGTGGTGGCTGACGCCCGAGGTGAGGTCGATCCGGCCGAAGCAGAGCGAGCCGTCCACCGCGTTCAGCGCCGCCAGCAGGCCCGAGCGCTCGGCGACCAGGATGTCCCGTTCGAGGCGGGCCTGCATGGGGGTGTTGCCCTGGGCGAGCGCGTCCGTGACCGAGCCCTCGGTGTCGCCGCGCAGGGCGTCGACCCGCACATAGAGCTCGTCGATGAATTGCTGCTCCTGCCGCAATTCAATGTCTTCACTGTCTTGAAAACCGGTGTTTGACAATTCCGCTCCCGCCCGGATATACTGTGCTCACTGAGCTTCTTTGCGACTCAATATCCTTGAAGTCGCGAACCATTGAATATACGCAAAGAAATCCCCCGAGCGCAATTGCTCGGGGGATTTCCGCGTAGACGGGCTCGTGGCGCTCAGAGCACGTCGGACAGCTCCTCCAGGAGCCGGCGCTTGGGCCGGGCCCCCACCATCGCCTTCACGGCCTCGCCGCCCCGGAACACCATGAAGGTCGGCATGGACAGCACCTTGTACGCGTTGGTGGTCTCCGGGTTGGTGTCCACGTCCAGCTGGACCACCTTCAGCCGCTCCCCCTCCTCCTCGGCGAGGGCGCTGAGCACCGGCCCCATCTGCCGGCACGGCGGGCACCAGTCGGCGGTGAACTCCACCAGCACCGGCAGCTCCGCCCCGATCACCTCCGCCGCGAAGTCCGCGTCCGTCACCTCGGTCACACCCGCCGCCTTGATCACTTGAGGTTCCTCCCCAGCTCGCACACCGGCTCCGGACCCCCCGGAACCTCCGCCTCGGCCGCCAGCTCGTCCCGCGCCCGCTCCGCCTTCACCAACTGCGCCCCGACCTGCGCACGCACGGCCTGCAACTCGCCGATCAGGTCGTCCAGCTCCGCCAGCTTGCGCCGGTAGACCTCGAGCGACGCCGGGCACGAGTCGCCCTCCGGATGCCCGGCCCGCAGACACTCCACGAACGGCCGCGTCTCCTCCAGGTCGAACCCGAAGTCCTGCAGCGTCCGGATCTGCCTCAGCAGCCTCAGGTCGTTCTCGTCGTACGTCCGGTATCCGTTGCCGCCCCGCCGCGCGGGCAGCAGCCCCCGTGACTCGTAGTAGCGCAGCGTCCGGGTCGTGGTGTTGGCCCGCGCGGCCAGCTCGCCGATTCGCATGGGTACGAACGTAAGCCTTGACGCCGACGTCAAGGCAACAGCGGTTTCCGCTCCACCGGGGAGGTCAGCACGATCGAGGTCGTCGTGCGCCCCAGGACGGAGACGTCTTCGAGGACTTCCTCCAGGTGGACGGTGTCCTGGACCGCGACCTTGAGGATCCAGCAGTCCTCGCCGACCACGTGGTGCACCTCGGTGATCTCGGGGCGCTCCATCAGCTCCAGGGTCCTCGGGTGTTTCAGCGTGTAGCCGCCGTGCGGGTTGACGCGGATGAACGCCTGGATGCCGTAGCCGAGCCGGCCCGGGACGACGTGGGCGCCGTACCCACTGATCACGCCCGCCGCCTCCAGCCGCCGTACCCGCTCGGTGACCGCCGCCGGGCTCAGCCGGACCCGGCGGCCCAGCTCGCTGAGTTTGATCCGGCCGTCGGTCTGGAGCAGCTGGAGGATCTGCCGGTCCAGCGCGTCGAAGGCCACCGAGGTTTCGGCGGCGGCGGCGCGCGGATGCCGCGGTTCTTTCGGTGCGGCGGCCGGAACTCCCATGGTTCCCCCTTCAGTACGTGCCTGTACGCCGGGAGAATTATGGTCATGGACAAGGGACGAGAGGTATTGGTCATCGGCGGAAACCGCTATTTCGGCAAGCGGCTCATCGCGCGGCTGCTGGCGGCCGGGGACCGCGTGACCGTACTGAATCGCGGATCGTCGCGGCCGCCCGCGGGCACAATTCATCTGGTCGCCGACCGGAATGACGAGAAGGCGCTGACGGACGCTCTCGCTTCCCGCACCTTCGACGTCGTCGTCGACCAGGTCTGCTACACCCCGCGCCAGGCGGAGACCGCCCGCCGGGTCTTCGCCGGCCGCACCGGCCGCTATGTGATGACCTCGACGGCCGAGGTGTACGAGTACGAGGACTCGACCACGCTCGTACGGGAGGCAGCCGTCGACCCGCTGACCGTCCCCGTCGACCTGGAACTGCCCTGGGACGACCCGGAGTTCCTGGAGGCCCACTACGGAGAGGGCAAGCGGCAGGCGGAGGCGGTGTTCGCGGCCGTCGGCCCGGAGTTCCCGTACACGGCCGTCCGCGTGGCCCATGTGCTGGGCGGCGCCGACGACTTCACCGGGCGGCTCCAGCACTACGCCGACCGGATAAGCACCGGCGAGCCGATCGCCGTGCCGGTCGTGAACCGGCCCGCCACCTACGTCCACGTCGAGGAGATCGCCGACTTCCTGGCCTGGGCGGCGGGCGAGGACTTCACCGGCCCGGTCAACGCGGCCTCCGACGGTCTGCTGACGACGCAGGAGTTGTGCGAGGCGGTGGCGGCGCACTTCCCCGACGGCACGACGGTCCTGCACCCCGTCGAGGTCGGCGCGGTCTCGCCGTTCTCCTTCACCCGTTCCTACGGCATGGACAACTCCCGGGCCGCGCGGCTCGGGTTCACCTTCGGCGACGTACGGCGGTGGCTGCCGGGTGCCGTGGCCGAGACCCTGAGTGGAGGCGGCAACTGACATGCGGTACCGCACACTTGGCGACCTGCGCGTGAGCGCCGTCGGACTGGGCGCGATGCCCCTGTCCATCGAGGGCCGCCCGGACGAGTCCCGCGCCCTGGCCACCGTGCACGCGGCGCTGGACGCGGGCGTGAGCCTCCTGGACACGGCGGACTCCTACCACCTGCCCGGCGCCGAACCCGGCCACAACGAACTGCTGGTGGCCCGGGCGCTCGCCGCGTACGGCGGTGACACGGCCGACGTGCTGGTGGCCACGAAGGGCGGCCGGGGCAGGCCGGGCGACGGCGGCTGGACGGTGACCGGCAACGCACGGCATCTGAAGACGGCTGCCGAGGCTTCCCTCAAGCGGCTCGGCGTGGAGGCGATCGGCCTCTACCAGCTGCACAAGCCCGACCCCGCCGTGCCCTTCGAGGAGTCGGTCGGCGCCCTGCGCGAGCTGCTCGACGAGGGCAAGATCCGGCTGGCCGGGGTGTCCAACGCGCACGTCGGGCAGCTCCGGGCGGCCCGCGAGATCCTCGGCGACCGGCTGGTCTCGGTGCAGAACCAGTACTCGCCGGCCGTACGGGACAGCGAGGCGGAGCTCGCGTTGTGTGCGGAGCTGGGACTGGCGTTCCTGCCGTGGAGCCCGCTCGGCGGCATCTCGCGCAGCTCCCTGGACGGCCCGTCGCGGGTCGAGGGCCCCCGGCGTTTCGGCGCCTTCCACGACGTGGCCGCCGAGCGCGGGGTCAGTCCCCAACAGGTTTCCCTGGCCTGGTTGTTGGCGAAGTCGCCGGTCGTGATCCCGATCCCGGGAGCGAGCCGTCCGGAGACGATCCGGGACTCGGCGGCCGCGGCGGACCTGGTACTGGACGCGGCGGAACTGGCCCGGCTGGACCGTGCCCTCGGCCGACCTTGACGAGAGTGACCCTCCGTCGTCGTTGCTCATCCGGCCTTCGTCGGTCCATCGCCCCACCCAGGCGCCGAGCGCCTCGTGCCGGGGTCTCCGGCCGGATCCCCGACCGTCGGCGTGCTCCGTGCCTCGGTTGACCGCCACCACGCGTGGACCGGCGAGCCGCGCCCGATGCGCCCGGCGGCTCAGCGCCGGGGCATGCCGGGGGGCGGCGGATCGTAGAAGCCGGGCGGCATGCCGGGGAACGGGCCTGGACCAGGGGGCGTTCCGGGGTACGGGCCGGGACCGGGGGCCGGGTGCACGCCGCCGTAGAAGTACTCTCCGGCGTGCTCCTCCTGTTCCTCGCCCGGCATCCAGTCCTCGTCCTCGACATCCGTGCCGCCCCGCACGCCCAGCAGGCGGCGGGTGAGGCGGTCCTGGTCGGAGAGGAGTTCGTCGAGGGCGGCGCGGACGTCCTCGGGCTCCGTGCGCGCCGATTCGCGTTCGGCCGCGATCAGCACGGAACGGCGTACGAGTTCCTTGGTGAAGGACGCCGTGGTGCCTTCCGTGCGGGCCACCACCTCGTCGGCGATGTCCTTGCCGAGGTCGAGGCCGGCGCCGTACAGGTCGAGGAGGCGGGCGCGGCCTTCGGCGTCCGGGAGGGGGATCTCCACGGCGAGGTCGACGCGGCCGGGGCGCTGGACGAGGGCCGGTTCGAGGAGGTCGGCGCGGTTGGTGGTGAGGAGGAAGGCCACGTCGGCGTCGTCGCCGAGGCCGTCCATCTCGTTCAGCACCTGGAAGAGCAGGGGCTGTTCGCCGCCGCCGTAGTCGCGGGCCTCGGCGATCAGGTCGCAGTCCTCCAGGACGACCAGCGCCGGCTGGAGCATCCGGGCCAGCGCGCAGGCGGGGCCGATGGCGTCGATGCTGGTGCCGGCCAGGACGACGACCGTGAACTGGGGGAGGTGGGAGAGGAGATAGCGGATGGTGTGGGTCTTGCCGGTGCCGGGCGGGCCGTAGAGGAGGAGTCCGCGGCGCAGGTGCTGGCCGGCGGCGCGCAGTTGCTCACGGCGGCGGGCCACGCCGACGACCTGGCGTTCGACGCGCTCCAGCAGACCCTCGGGCAGCACGATCTCCTCGCGGCCGAGGCCGGGCCGCCGGTGGAAGCGGAACGGGCCGAGGCCGTGGCCGAACTCGGAGCCCTCGAAGGAGAGGACCTGGCCGCGGAAGACGTTGTGCTCGCGGACGAGTGTGTCGAGTTCGGCGAGCAGCCGGTCCGCGAACTCCTTGTTCTCCGCGAGGACCTCGAGCTCCGCCTTGTTGCGGCCGTACTCGTCGGCCGGGCCGCGCAGCAGGATCGCGAAACGTTCGTCGCCGTCCGTGCCGAGGTAGAACCCGCAGGAGACACAGGGGAGTTCGGTGTCGGGGGCGATCGGCAGGTGGGCGTAGTCGACGGCGCCGATCACGAACCGGTCGTAGCGGTCGGCCGATTCGAGGATGTCGCCGAGGGTGAGCTCGCCGTGGTGCTGGGCGCCGCGCATGCCGATCAGTTCGTAGCCGCGGCCGTCGGCGGCGAACCAGCGCTCCAGGGCGAGGTGCACGTTGGGGAGGTCGTACGGCGGGTAGGCGGCCTTGACCACCGGGCGGTCGGCGGGGGCTGAGCCCAGGTGGGCGCGCAGGCGGGCGGTGAGGTCGCGGCTGCCGTCCCGGTCCCTGCGCCGGGGGTGGGCGACGGCGTTGAGGAACTCGTAGAACAGGTCGTGCACCTGCTCCATCGAGAGGTGCGAGGTCTCCCCCGCGACGCGTCCGTCCTGCTCCCCCGTGCCCTCCGTACTCGCCCTGTCCGCCATACCCGCCTCCGTACGTCCGCCCGCGCCTGCGAGGGTTTCCAGGGTGGTGGTGGATTCCGGGCGGGTCAACGGAATTGGGGTGACTCTCGCGAGTCTCACAAACGGGGCCGGTCAGCTCTCACACACAGGGCCGGTCAGCGAAGGCCCTCCACACCGGCCAGCTCGCACCACTCCCGGGCCGCCTCCGGGCGCCCGGTCAGCAACAGGAGCAGCGCGGCGACCGGGCCGCGGATCTCCGCGCCGTCCCCGCGCGTCCACTCGATGTCGGTGGCGACGAGCCGGGCCTTCGGCAGCGGCCAGGGCCTGGGCGGCACCCGCATGGTCCACACCCGGTCGGCGGCGTCACGGGCGGCCTCCGGCGGCATCTCCCGCCCGCGGCCGAGAGCCAGGGCGATGTCCTGGCCGTGCACGAGGATGTCGAGGAGCGGCTCACGGGGCGAGGTGGTCGGTGCGAGGCGGCGGGAGCCGACGATCCCACGGAGGTTGGCGACGATCTCGGTGACGGGCGACTCGGCCTCCCGGACCGCCGAGTCGTGGATCATCCGGTCGAAGCTGCCGCGGGCACGGACGAACGCGGCCAGGACGTCCTTGTACGTGAAGCGCGCGGCGACGGTCAGATGCGCGGCGACGTCCCTCACCCGCCAGTCCCCGCACCACGTGGGCGTCTCCCACTCCTCGGGGCTCAGCCCCTCCAGCAGGTCGGCCAGGCCCGCCCGCTCCCGGTCGACGAGCTGCCAGCGCTCGTCGGTCCCCAGTACCGCGTTCATGGGAGTCACCCTGAATCACCCACCCCAGCAAGTGGTAAGCTTCTCTGACCAAATTAGTCAGAGACTCTGACCAATGTCAAGCAGTGTTCGGGAGGCGTCGGCCATGGTGGCGGAGAGCGAGCTCAACACGGGCGTGCTCCTGTTCCTTCCTTACCGGGCCCTGGAGAACCGGGTCTTCGCCGCGCTCGCGGAGGCCGGTTTCGACGACTTCACGCCCGCCCAGGCCCGCGTCATGCAGCGCATCGGCCCGGACGGCACCCGGCTGACCGAGCTGGCCGAGCAGGCCCAGATCACCAAGCAGACCGCGGGCTTCCTGGTCGACCAGCTGGAGAAGGCGGGCTACGTCACCCGCGTACCGGACCCGACGGACAAGCGGGCCCGGCTGGTGCGCGGGGCGGCGAAGGCGTGGGCGGCCAAGGAGGTCGCCAACGCCGTGGTCGCCGAGGTCGAGCGGGAGTGGGAGGAGCACCTCGGCAAGCGCCGCATGAAGCAGCTGCGCGAGGCGCTGACACTGCTGCGCGAGGTCACGGACCCGTGGGCGTGACGCTCGCGCGGACAGTGGCGGTCGGGGCGCTCGGGGCGCTGAGGACAGTCGGCGGCCGGTCGCCGGCTAGCCGACTCGGCTGAGCGCCGATTCCCCCTTCTGCCGCTGCTTCTCCTTCTCCGGCTGTTCGGACTGCTCCTCGCTCTTCCCGCCCGGCAGCAGCACCGCGACCACGAGCGTGCCGAGGCCCAGGACCACCGCGCCGATGAGGCTGGTGTGGGCGACCGCGTCGGAGAAGGACGAGCCGACGGCGTCGGCCATCCGGTGGGCGCCCTGGGCGAGTTGGTCGGCCTGGGCCTTCAACTGGGCCGCCTGCTGGGGGTCGGTGGCCCGGGCGGCCTGCGCGGCGGCCTTCTCGGCCTGTTCGGCGATGCCCTGGGAGACCGCGTATCCGGCGCCGACCGAGTCCTGGGCCGTGGCCAGGGAGGAGGCGGGGAGCCGGCTGCCGGCCGTCGCGTCCGTGAGGTGGTCGTGGTACGACGTGGCCAGCAGCGAGCCGAGGATGGCGATGCCGAGCGAGCCGCCGAGCTCCAGCGAGGTGTCGTTCACCGCGCCGCCGACGCCCAGTTCCGACTCCGGGAACGCGCCCATGATCGCGTCCGTGCAGGGCGAGAGGGCGAGTCCGATCGCGAGGCCGAGGATGATCAGAGGCGCGACGAAATCGCCGTACGACGAACTCGCGTCGACCTGCGTGAGCAGGGCGAGGGCCGCCGTGCCGCCGACCATGCCCGCGGTGACCGTGAGCTTCATGCCGACGCGCGGGGTGAGGTAGCCGGTGAGGGCCGCGCCGACGAAGACCGCGCCGGCGAGGGGCAGCATGCGCAGACCGGTCTCCAGGGCGCTGTAGCCGAGGACGAACTGCAGTTGCTGGGTCAGGTAGTAGAAGGCGCCGAAGACGGCCAGGAAGAACAGGGCCACGGCGAGGTTGGAGCCCGCGAAACGGCGCTCGGTGAAGCGGCGCACGTCGATGACCGGGCGCGGGTGGCGCAGCTCCCACACCACGAACAGCACGAGCCCGACGCCCGCGACCACCGCGGCGGTGACCGCCTTGACGCCCCAGCCGAAGTGCGGACCCTCGATGATCATGTAGACGAGCGCGGCGATCCAGACGACAGACAGCAGACCGCCGACGTAGTCGATCCGCCCCTTGCCCTCGGCCTTCGACGGCGGCACGAGGAGGAGAGCGCCGACGATCGCGGCGGCGGCGATGGGCACGTTGATCAGGAACGTGGACTTCCAGCTGTGCTGTTCCAGCAGCGCCCCCGCGAGCAGCGGTCCCGCCGCGATCGCGAGACCGGCGGTGGCCGTCCACAGGGTGATCGCCTTGGCGCGTTCGGCGCGCGGGAAGGTGGCGGCGAGGAGGGAGAGGGTGGCGGGCATGATCATGGCCGCGCCGAAGCCCATGACCGCGCGGGCCGCTATGACTCCGTCGGCGCTGTCGACGAGCGATCCCGCGACCGCCCCTCCGCCGAAGACGAGCAGCCCGAGGACGAGCGCGCCGCGGCGGCTGTACTTGTCGCCGATCGCGCCGAGCAGCAGCATCAGCGCCGCGTACGGGACGGTGTAGCCGTCGATGACCCACTGCAGGTCGGCGCTGGACAGGCCCAGGTCCTGGGTCATGTCGGGCGCCGCGACCGTGAGGGCCGTGTTGGCCATCACGATGATCAGCAGGCTGAGGCAGAGGACCAGCAGCGCCCACCAGCGCCGGGCATAGGGGCGGTCCATCCTCTCGACCGGTTCGTTCATGACGAGTCGCATGGCTTGGGGGCCTTCCTCACTGACGTACGCGATGTGCATTGCACAGCACTGTGCAATTGCTCAGCCATGTGCAAGGTACGCTTTATGCACAGCGCTGTGCAAATCGAGGAACGAGGCGTGCAGAATGTCAGCCATGAACACCGGCCCCATCAGCCCCACCGGCCCCACCCGCCGCGCCGACGCGAACCGCCGTCGCATCCTCGACGTCGCCCTCGCGGAGCTGCTGCGCGACCCCGACGCCTCCATGGACCAGATCGCGCGCGCCGCGGGTGTCGTACGACGGACCGTGTACGGCCATTTCCCCAGCCGCGAGGCGCTGGTCGGCACGCTCGTCGACCAGGCCGTGGAGTCGGTGGCGGCCGCGCACGCGGCGGGCCGGGAGGGCGTCGAGGACCCGGCGGAGGCCGTGGCGCGCTCGGTGCTGGCGGTCTGGGAGGTCGCCGACCGCTATCGCATCCTGGTCGCCCTGGCCCAGCGCAGCGTCACCATGCAGGGCATCCGCGACCGCCTCACGCCCGTACGAGGGGCCGGCGTGGAACTGCTGCGGCAGGGTCTGGAGGAGGGCGTCTTCAGCTCACCGCTGCCGGCGCCGGCGCTGGCGTACGTGCACGAGCAGACCGTCATCGCGCTGATGGAGGCGGTCAACGACGGTCTGCTGGCAGCGGAAGAGGCGGGCCGCTCGGCCGCGGTCACCGTACTGACCGCGGCGGGCGTGCCCGCCTCTCGAGCCACCGAACTGGTGGCGAAGCTGAACGACTAGGAACAATCGGGCCGGAACGATCGGGCAGGAACGATCGGGGAGAAAAGCCGACCGGGCGGCTGAGCCACGGGGGAGTGCTCAGCCGCCCGGAGGCGTTGGGGCGAGCCCGGGTTCAGGACCGGGCCCGACCCGGCATGGGGGTCGGGTCTCGCGGGGCGGCCGTCAGGCCTTGGTGAGCTCCTTCTCGCCGCCCTGCTCGGGGACCTCCGCGTGGGCGTCCTCGGAGGCGCCACCGCTCTCGCCGTCGTCGAGGAGGGTCTTCTCGTCGAAGGGGATCTGTCCGGCGAGCACCTGGTCGACGCGGCCGCGGTCGATCTCCTTCGTCCAGGTGCCGATCAGCACCGTGGCGACGGCGTTGCCCGCGAAGTTCGTCAGGGCGCGCGCCTCGCTCATGAAGCGGTCGATGCCGACGATCAGGCCGATGCCGTCCACCAGCGCCGGCTTGTGGGACTGAAGGCCACCGGCCAGCGTCGCCATACCCGCACCGGTCACACCGGCCGCGCCCTTGGAGGCGACGAACAGGAACAGCAGCAGCGGGATCTGCTCGCCGACCGACATCGGCGTACCCATGGCGTCGGCGATGAACAAGGACGCCATGGTCATGTAGATCATGGTGCCGTCGAGGTTGAAGGAGTAGCCGGTCGGGACGGTGATGCCCACCACCGGCTTGCTGACGCCGAGGTGCTCCATCTTCGCGATGAGCCGCGGCAGCGCCGACTCGGACGACGAGGTCGACAGGATCAGCAGGAACTCACGGCCCAGGTACTTGAAGAGCGTGAGGATGTTGAGGCCCGCGACGACCCGCAGCAGGACGCCCAGCACGATGAAGACGAACAGGAAGCAGGTGACGTAGAAACCGAGCATCAGGACGGCGAGGCTCTTGAGTGCGTCGACGCCCGCGGAACCGACCACGGCGGCCATGGCGCCGAAGGCGCCGATCGGGGCGGCCCACATCACCATGGCGAGGATGCGGAAGACGAGACGCTGGATGTGCTCGACACCGCGCAGGACCGGCTGGCCGGCCGGGCCCATGGCCTGCAGCGCGAAACCGGCGAGCAGGGCGATCAGCAGGGTCTGCAGCACCTCGCCCTCGGTGAAGGCGGAGACGATCGTGGTCGGGATGATGCCGAGCAGGAAGGTGGCGGTGTCCTTGGCCTCCCCGTCGACCTGCGCGTGGCCGGCGTCCTTGATCGCGTCGGTCACGGCGAGGCCGGTGCCCGGCTCCAGGATGTTGCCGACGACCAGGCCGATACCCAGCGCGACCAGCGACATGATCGTGAAGTAGAGGAGCGCGATGCCTCCGACCGCACCGACCTTGGCGGCCTTGCGGACCGAGCCGATGCCCAGCACGATCGTGCAGAAGATGATCGGCGAGATCATCATCTTGATCAGGTTCACGAAGCCGGTGCCGATGGGCTTCAGCTCGACCGCGAAGTCGGGGGCGACCAGACCGACGGCGATGCCGATGGCGACCGCGACGATCACCGCGATATAGAGGTAGTGGGTGCGGTCCCGCTTGGCTTTCGGTGCGGCAGGTGCCGTATTGGCTGCGCTGGTCACAGCGGCCCTCCTTGACGTCGTCGTCGGCATCACCGGCGTGCGGCTCACGTCCGGGGGATGTACAGGGGAATGCCGTGACTATCTCCCGCCGTGTGAGAGCGGTCACCCTTCCGTTCATTTAGTTCATGCTTAACCTGCGAGGCACACTGACGACATGCGCATACGCGTCCCACGCCCCCGCAGCCTGGCCGGCCAGCTCTTCGCCATGCAGGCCGTGCTCATAGCGGTGGTCGTCGCCGGTTGCGCGCTGTTCACCTACGTCAGCGACCAGAGCCAGGCCGAGGACGCGGCGCGGCGGCAGGCCATGGCCGTGGCCCGCTCGGTCGCGGACGCCCCGTCCGTGCGGGAGGCGATCCGCACCTCCGACCCGACGTCCGAGCTCCAGCCCTACGCGCTGCGGGTGATGCGGGACGCCGACGTCGACTTCGTCACGATCATGAACCCGAAGGGTATCCGCTGGACCCATCCCAAGACGTCGGAGATCGGCAAGCCCTTCCGCGGCAACATCGCCCCCGCCGTGGCGGGCGGCTCCTTCACCGAGACCTACACCGGCACCCTCGGCCCCTCGGTCCGCGCGGTCACCCCGGTCTGGTCGAGCGGCGAGGTCGTCGGTCTGGTCAGCGCCGGCATCAAGGTCGACGAGATCAGCAAGTGGGTGCAGGGCCAGCTGACGGCCCTGCTCGGCGTCGCGGCCGGCGCGCTCGCGCTCGGCGCGGTCGGCACGTACGTCGTCAACGCCCGGCTGCGCCGCCACACCCACGGCATGAACGCGGCCGAGCTCAGCGCCATGCACGACTACCACCAGGCCGCACTTCACGCCGTACGCGAGGGGCTCCTGATGCTCGACGGGCAGTACCGTGTGGCGCTGATCAACGACGGCGGACGGGAGCTGTTGGGCGTGTCGGGCGATGTGGTGGGCCGGTCCGTCGCCGATCTCGGCCTGCCCGCGCCGGTGACGGGCGCGCTGCTGGCGTCCGAGCCGCGGGTGGACGAGGTGCACCTGACGGCGGACCGGGTGCTGGTGCTGAACACGTCCCCGGTGTCGGGCGGTGAACACCGGGGCACGGTCGTCACCCTGCGGGACGTGACCGAACTCCAGTCCCTGATGGGCGAGCTGGACTCCGAGCGCGGCTTCACCCAGGCCCTGCGCTCCCAGGCCCACGAGGCGGCGAACCGGCTGCACACCGTCGTCTCGCTGATCGAGCTGGGGCGGGCGGAGGAGGCGGTGGACTTCGCGACCGCCGAACTGGAACTGGCGCAGGCGCTGACCGACCAGGTGGTGGCGGCGGTGAGCGAACCGGTGCTGGCCGCGCTGCTGCTGGGCAAGACGGCCCAGGCGAACGAGCGGGGCGTGGAACTGGTGGTGTCGGAGGAGAGCCGGCTGGACGACGGACTGCTGCCGCCGTCGCTGCCCTCCCGGGACCTGGTCACGATCCTCGGCAACCTCATCGACAACGCGGTGGACGCGGCGCAGGGAAGTGTGCGCGGGCGGGTGACCGTGACGGCCTACACCGCGGACGGCGAGCTGGTGCTGCGCGTGTCCGACACGGGCGCGGGGGTCGACCCGGCCCTCGCGGACACGGTCTTCCAGCGGGGCTTCTCCACGAAGCCGGCGGGGCCGGGCGGCCGGGGGCTGGGGCTGGCGCTCGTACGGCAGGCGGTGAGCCGGCATGAGGGCGCGCTGACGGTGGCGGAGGCCGACGGGGGTGGGGCGGAGTTCGAGGTGCGGTTGCCGTTGGGGGACGGGAACCGCGCTGAGCGGGTGTCCGAGGGTGCCGTTCCTACCGGCGGCACCGCTTCTGGAGGCGACGTATGACGACGACCGAGCAGCAGCCCATCCGTGTCCTGGTCGTCGAGGACGATCCCGTCGCCGCCGACGCACACGTCATGTACGTCAACCGGGTCCCCGGCTTCACGGCCGTCGGCAAGGCGCACACCGGTGCGGAGGCGCGTCGCGCCCTGGAGCGTACGGCGGTGGATCTCCTGCTGCTGGACCTGCATCTGCCGGACGTGCACGGACTGCAGCTGGCGCGTTCACTGCGGGCGGCCGGGCTGCACGCGGATGTCATAGCGGTGACGTCGGCGCGGGACCTGACGGTGGTCCGGGAAGGAGTCTCGCTGGGCGTCGTCCAGTACGTCCTGAAGCCGTTCACCTTCGCCACCCTGCGGGACCGCCTGGTGAGATACGCCGAGTTCCACGCGGCGGCGGGCGAGGCGAGCGGACAGGACGAGGTGGACCGAGCGCTGGCCACCCTGCGGGCACCGGGCCCGGCGGCACTGCCGAAAGGGTTGAGCGGGCCGACGCTGGAGCGGGTGACGGTGGCGCTGCGGGACTGCGGGGAGGGGCTCACGGCGACGGGAGTGGCGGAGGCGGTGGGGATTTCGCGGATCACGGCTCGGCGGTATCTGGAGCATCTGGTGGAGGGGGGAAGGGCGGCTCGGAGTCCGCAGTACGGGGCTGTGGGGCGGCCGGAGTTGCAGTATCGGTGGGTGAAGGGGTAGCGAGGCCAGCTCGTGACGGTACGTCAAGGCGCGTCGTGCGGAGCGAGTTCACGCCCCCTTCGCGTACCACACGACCTGCGAAGCAAGCCCTCCCACGGCAAGCGCCTCCACCACCGACAGCGCGACGAGCAACCCGCCACCTTCGCCGTCGCCGTCCACCCAGAACACCACCAGCGCGGCCAGCGGCACGGCACAGAACGCCGTCAGGTCCACCACGGTCTGGACGACCTTCCGGGACCTGCGCCGCGCGTCCCCCCGATGCGCGGTCTCCCACCCGAACGCCTCGAAGCCACCGCCCGGTTCGGCCAGCGCCGCGAGCCGGGGCCCGAGATCCTCACGGACGTACGCACCGATCGCCGAGATCTTCTCGTCGTTCACCAGGTAGGTCCACCCAAGCACGACACACACCGGCGGCAGCGCCAGCAGCATCGACGCCTGCTTGGCCTGCGCGGTCGCGGCGATGACGGCGGCGACGACGGCCAAGGTCACGTAGAGCAGGTTGTCCCGGAACCCGATCCGCGCCTTCTGCTCGTCCTTGACGCTCTGGTACTCGGCGAGCAGCAACTGCCCGACGGTGACGTCCTGTTCCGGCACTCGAATCCCTTCCCCCGGCGTACCTTGTGAGTGTGCCGGAGACCCAGCCCACCGCTCTCGTCCTGACCGCGCTCCCCCTCGAATACGCCGCCGTCCGCGCGCACGTCGAGAACCGTGAGGAACTCGTCCACCGCGACGGCACCCGAGTCGAACAGGGCCAACTACCCGGCACATCCTGGCAGGTTGCGCTCGCCGAGCTGGGCATGGGCGCCGAGCGGGCCGCCGCCCTCACCGCACAGCTCATCAACTGGCTGCGTCCCCAGACGGTGTTCTTCGTCGGTGTCGCCGGCAGCCTGAAGGACGACGTCGGGATCGGAGACGTAGTCGTGGGCACCCAGGTGTACGAGATCCACGGCGGAAAGCAGACGCCAGAGGGCTTCCTGGTCCGGCCGAAGGCGTTGCCGGGCTCGCACGCGCTGGAGCAGGCGGCGCGTTCCGCGGTGCGGGACATGCCCGACGTACGGGCGCACTTCTTGCCGATCGCGACGGGTGACGTGGTTCTGGCGGATGCCGAGTCCGAGATCGTGCGGTTCATCCGCGGGAACTACAACGACGCCGGCGCGATCGAGATGGAGGGCTCGGGGGCAGCCCACGCGGCCCATCTGAACGGCGGGGTGGACACCCTGGTGATCCGGGGCATCAGCGACCGCGCCGACGCGGGCAAGGAGAGGGCCGATGCCTCGGGGTCGCAGAAGCTCGCGGCTGCGCAGGCCGCCTTGGTGACGGTAGCGGTGCTGCACAAGCACCGGCCCCGCGAAGGTTCCACCGACTCCGAGGAGCGTCCCCATCGACGCCGGGAGGGCGGATCCACGTACAGCGGAGACCACATCGACTTCCGGGGCGGCACCTTCTACGGCCCCGTCACCGGCAAGACCGACGGGCGACGGTAGGGGCACGACCCACGGCCCGGTCCCCCGCGCGACGGCCACCTTGCCGCCCCGGCCCCTGGGCTTCACGGGCCGGTCGGCGGAACTGGAACGCCTGCTCCCGCACCTCGCACCCACTGAGGACGACACGACCGCGCTGCCGCTCCTCATCTTCGCCGTCACCGGCATGGGCGGCATCGGCAAGACCGCGCTGGCGGTGGAGGCGGCGCACCGGGCCCGCGCGAAAGGTTGGTTCCCGGGCGGGACGCTCTTCGTCGACCTGCGGGGATACGACGACGACCCGGTCACGGCTGATCAGGCGGTCTTGGCTCTGCTCGACGCGCTCGGCGTACGTGGGCAGGATCTGCCGCCGACGACAGAACGCCAGTGCGACGCGTATCGCGGGCTGCTTGCCGAACGACGCGACCGGATGCTGGTGATCCTGGACAACGCGTCGGACCCGTCCCAGTACCTGCCGCTACTGCCCGGCACGGACCATCACCGGGTGTTCATCACCTCGCGGGACCGTCCCGACGCCCTGCCCGTACGCCTCATCAACCTCGAAACGCTCGGCCCGGTCGACTCCGCCGCCCTGGTGACGCGCGGCCTGCACGACACCGACGATCGCGACGAACGCCCGGGGCGTGAACCCGACGCGCTGCGCGAACTGACCGGCCTCTGCGGCAACTTGCCCCTGGCCCTCCAGATCGCCACCGGGATGCTGCGCCGACGCCGCCACCGTGACATCGCCTCGCTGGTGGCCGAGATCAAGAAGGCCGACGACCCGACCGTCGTCCTCGACAACCACAGTCCCGGCACGGACCTGTACGGCCGTTCGCTCGTCCTCGGCCCAGTGCTGGAGACCTCCTACCGGCGGCTCCCGCCCGACCTCGGCCGGCTACTGCGTCTGCTCACCGTCGCGCCCGGCGCGGAAACCAGCACGGAGGCCGTGGCCGCCCTGGCCGGACTCGACGAGCCGACCGTGCTGTCCCTGTTGGAGGATCTGGCTGCCACCTATCTGGTGTCACCGGTGCTGAGCACCGACGGCCCCGCCGCCGTCAGGTGGCGAGTGCACGACCTGGTCCGCGCGTTCGGGCAGCGGGTGGTGGCGGCGGATCCGGTTCTGCGCGAGGAGGCGGACGCGGCGCGGGAGCGGCTGCTGGCCTTCTGCCACCGCTGGGCGGCGGCGGCCGACGAGCGGTCTCTCTGGCTGCCGGGGCGACCGGAGCCGGAGCGGTTCGCGGACCGGCCGCAGGCCTGGGCGTGGCTGAACGGCGAACGCGCCACGCTGGTCGGGGCAGTGCAGTGGGCGGGCGAAGAACGGTTCGCGGCCATGGCGCTGCGGCTGGCCATGCGCCTCATCAGATTCCTCGAGTGGTGGCGGTACCTCGACGACGGAATCACCGTCGCCCGTACGGCTCTTGACGTCACGCGCCGCACCGGAAACCGCGCGGGCGAAGCCAGGGCATGGAACTGCCTGGGCATGATCCTGGGGACGGCCGATCAGGCGGAGGAGGCGATCGAAGCCCACATCCGCGCCGGCGATCTGTACCAGGAGGTTTCAGACCTCAAAGGCGTGGCCGGATCCTGGGACGGACTCGCGATTTCCCTGTCCGAGGCCGGCCGGGCGGAAGAAGCGATCGAGGCCCACACCCGCGCCCGCGACCTCTATCGGGCGATCGGGCACCGCCAAGGCGAGGGCTGGGCATGGAACCACCTCGGCGGCACTCTGCAGGACCTGGGCCGGATCGGCGAGGCGATCGAAGCCCACGTCCGCGCCCGCGACCTGTTCCAGGCCGTGGGAGACCTCAACCGTGAGGGCCTGGCCTGGACGAATCTCGGCACCGCCCTGAACCGGGAGGGTCGCAGCGAGGAAGCCATCGAGGCCTACACGCACGCCCTGACCATCCACCGCGGGTTCGAGGACTGGCGCAGGGTGGGCGGCGTACTCCACAATCTGGCGCTCACCCACGAAGTCAACCACCGCCCTGCCGAGGCCCGAGCCCTCTGGTTCCAGGCCGCCGAAGCCTTCACCCTTGCCAACGCCCCGGAAGAAGCCTCCCGCGCCCAATCCGCCGCACATGCATTGACCTGACTAGACCACTCCTCTTAGGTTCACCGGGCAGCCATCCCGGCCACAACGAAGTGAGCCCGCAGGAGGTCATGCCCGTGCGCCCCACCGCCGTACTCCCCTCACTCCTCGCCGCGACCCTCGCCGCCACCGCCCTCACCGCCTGCGGAGGCGGCTCCGGCAGCGGCCCCGACACCGTGAAGGTCTCCTTCAAGCAGTCCACGGACAACTCGATCCGCGTCATGGACGACTACCTCGCCGGCATCAAGAAGCAGTTCGAGAAGGCCAATCCCGGCAAGAAGGTCGAGCTCGTCCCCATCAAGGCCCCGGACTCGGAGTACTACACCAAGCTCCAGCAGATGCTCCGCTCCTCCAAGACCGCTCCGGACCTGGTCTACGAGGACACGTTCCTGATCAACAGCGACATCACGTCCGGCTACCTCAAGCCCCTCGACCCGTACCTCGCCAAGTGGCCGGACTGGAACCAGTTCATCGAGACGGCGAAGACGGCGGCGAAGGGTGAGGACGGCAAGACGTACGGCGTCCCGGACGGCACCGACACCCGGGGCCTCTGGTTCAGCAAGGACATCTTCCGGAAGGCCGGCCTGCCCGCCGACTGGCAGCCGAAGACCTGGGACGACGTCCTCACCGCCGCCCGCACGATCAAGGAGAAGGTCCCGGACGTCATCCCCCTGAACGTCTACACGGGCAAGCCGGTCGGCGAGGCCGCCACCATGCAGACCTTCGAGATGCTTCTCTACGGAACCGGAACCCAGGACGGCGGAAGCCAGGATCCCCTTTACGACAAGGCATCGAAGAAGTGGGTCGCCACCGGCGACGGCTTCAAGGACTCCCTCGCCTTCGTCAAGACGGTCTACAAGGAGAAGCTCGGCCCGGACATCGAGGACGCCCTCGACCCCAACGTCATGACCAGGGTCCGCGGCGAGTGGCTCCCGCAGGGCAAGCTCGGCATCGCCCTCGACGGCTCCTGGCTCCCGCAGGACTGGCTGCCGGGCAGCGGACACGAGTGGCCCGAGTGGTCGGACGAGCTCGGCCTCGCCGCGATGCCCACGCAGCACGGCCAGGCGCCCGGCAAGGTCAGCATGTCGGGCGGCTGGACCTGGTCGATCCCGGCCAAGGCGGGCAACCCCGACCTGGCGTTCGAGTTCGTGAAGACCATGCAGACCAAGGCGAACGCCCAGAAGTGGTACCTGGCCAACTCGGGGATCGCCGTACGGAAGGACGTCGCCGACGATCCCGCCTACGCCGAGGCGCAGCCCGGTACCAAGTTCTTCACGGACCTGGTCGCGAGCACGCACTACCGGCCCGCCTACCCGGCGTACCCGAGGGTCTCCACCGCGATCCAGGAGGCGATGGAGGGCGTGACGACGGGTGACATGTCGGTGGAGGAAGCCGCACGCGGCTACGACGACGAGCTCAAGAACGCCACGGACAACCAGGTGGTCCAGAGGTGACCACCGCCGCCCCGCACGCGACGGACGGCCCGGGGGCGGCGAAGTCCCCCTCGGGCCCGCCCGCTTCACGGCCTCCCGCCCCGCCGAGGGTCCCCCGCGGCCTCACCCGCGCCCTCCCCGTCGCCCCCGCCGTCATCCTCCTGCTCCTCTTCCTCGCCGGCCCGATCGCCTACTGCGCCTACATCGCCTTCACCGACCTCCAGCTCACCGGGCAGGCCGAGTCGTCGTTCGTGGGGTTCGAGAACTTCCGTACGGCGTTCCAGGACGAGGAGTTCCTCAACGCGGTATGGCTGACGCTGGTGTTCACCGTCGTGTCGTCCCTGATCGGGCAGAACACCCTCGGGCTGGCGCTCGCCTCCCTCATGCAGCGCGCCTCGAAGCCGGTCCGCACCCTCACCGGCGGGATCGTGATCACGGCGTGGGTGCTGCCGGAGGTGGTCGCCGGGTTCCTGCTCTACGCCTTCTTCCGCCGTGAGGGCACCCTGAACGCCGTACTCGACTGGCTCCATCTCCCGTCCCAGAACTGGCTGTTCGCGCTGCCGATCCTGGCGGTGTCGTTCGCGAACGTGTGGCGGGGCACCGCCTTCTCGATGCTCGTGTACTCCGCCGCGCTCAACGAGATCCCGAAGGAGATCACGGAGGCGGCCGAGGTCGACGGCGCCGGCGGCTGGCGGCGGATGTGGCACATCACGCTGCCGATGATCCGGCGTTCCATCGGTACGAACCTGATGCTGAACACCCTCCAGACCCTCTCCGTCTTCGGTCTGATCTGGGTGATGACGAGGGGCGGCCCCGGCGACAAGAGCCAGACGCTCCCCCTCTTCATGTACGAACAGGCCTTCCAGAACAGCCTGATCGGCTACGCCACCGCGGTGGCGCTGCTCCTGCTGCTGGTCGGCTCGCTCTTCTCCGTCGTGTACATGCGCCTGCTGCGGACGGAGGTCTGACCCGCATGGCCCTCACAGTCTCCTCCCGTCGCCGAAGCCCCCGCCGAAGCCGCCGTCGAAGCCGTCGCCTCGCCGCCGACGCAGGCCTCCTCGCCTTCGCCGCCGCCTTCGCGCTGCCGCTGGCCTGGGTGGTCCTGTCGTCCCTGGACCCGCAGGCGGACCTCAGGGTGAAGGCCCCCGACGGCCTCACCCTGGACAACTTCGACGCGATCCTGACGTCGGAGATCACCTTCACGCCGCTGCTGAACAGCCTGATCCTGTGCGGCAGCGCGACGCTGCTGACAGTGGTGTGCGCGGCGCTGGCGGCGTATCCCCTGTCCCGCTTCAGGTCCCGTCTGAACCGCCCCTTCCTCCTCACGATCCTCTTCGCGACGAGCCTGCCCATCACGGCGATCATGGTTCCGGTGTACGCGCTGTTCGTTCAGGTGGACCTGATCGACACCATGCAGGGCACGATCCTCTTCTTCGCCGCCTCCCAACTCCCCTTCGCCATCTGGCTGATGAAGAACTTCATGGACGGCGTGCCGAAGGAACTGGAGGAGGCGGCCTGGACGGACGGTGCCTCGTCGCTCCAGTCCCTGATCCGGATCGTGCTCCCGCTCATGGGCCCCGGAGTCTCCGTGGTGACGGTCTTCTCCTTCGTCATGATGTGGGGGAACTTCTTCGTCCCGTTCATGCTGCTGCTGTCCCCGGACCAGATGCCGGCGAGCGTGAGCATCAACGAGTTCTTCGGCAACCGGGGCATGGTGGCGTACGGCCAGCTCGCCGCGTTCTCGATCGTCTACTCGACGCCGGTGATCCTGCTGTACGTGCTGATCGCCCGGCGGCTGGGCGGGGGGTTCGCGCTGGGCGGGGCGGTCAAGGGGTGAACCCGGCCCGCCTCGCTGCGGGAGCACCCCGGCCCGCCTCATTCCGGCAGCACCCCCGGCCGGAACGGCTCCACTCCCACCACCCGGCGCACCCGCACCGGCTCGATCAGCAGCATCACCCGTCGCTCGCCGGGGAGCAGCCACGGGTAGCGGTCCTCGCCGATGTACTTCCGGGTGAGCCGGTCCATCGAGCGCTCGGCCTCCTCCCCCTCCACGAACCGGACGACCCGGCCCCGGATCTCGACACGGTCGTACGGGTTGTCGGGGTCGTGGTGGGAGAGGGAAACGTTCGGATTGCGCCGCAGGTTCTCCTCCTTCACACGGCCGATCGCCGTGTTGACCATGACGTACTCACCTTCGATGTCCGCCCACATGGGCGAGATCTGCGGAGTGCCGTCCTGGCCGACCGTCGCGAGGTGCCAGAAGTTCGGCGCCAGCAGACGCTCGCGAATATGCCCCTCTACCTTGCCATTCACCTCGTACACGAAAGCCACGCTCCTCCCGGGCGCCCGTCCGGACGGCCCGCCGCCATCCTCGCCACCCCTCGCCGACAGGCGACAGGCGATCTTCGGCCACCCCGAACAGACGGCCGGAACCGTACGTTCCTACAATCCGTGATCCTGGCCGAACAGACCGTAGTCAACGCAGTTTCGTGCCCCTACGTTGTGGCCCGTGCGCCGACCCCCAGCTCTCCCCAGCCAGCCCGGTCCCCCGTTCAACGCCCCCGCCGCCCGCAGACTCCGTGCCGCGCTCAGCATGGGGCCCGAGCATGTCGCCTACGGCATGCGGGCCTCGTTCGGGCTGCCCTATGTGACCCCGGACCTCGTCATCGCCTGGGAGCGCGGGGCCGCCTCTCCCACCAGTCCCGAACTCACCGCTCTCGCGGGCGTGTTGTGGTGTTCCCCCGGCGAACTCATCGACCGGCCGCGGACCCTGCGCGAGCACCGCGTCACGCGCGGTCTCGCGCCCGAGGACGTCGCGCGCGGCGTCGGGCTCGAACTCCTCGCCTATCTCCACATGGAGGAGCACGACGAATGGCGCGGCACCGACCGTCAGTCCGCCGCGCTCGCCGACCTGCTCGACCTGTCGCTCCCGGACTTCGTCACCGTCACGGGCCGTGAGGCACGACTCGCCGAGCACCTGCGCAGCGCCGTCACCACCCGCTGGCAGGGCTACGTCCGCCCGGTCGCCAAGCTCGTGCCCCTGGACCGGCGCCTGGTGGAGGACACCCTCCAGGAGCTGCACCGGGAGTACCAGGGGCAGATGGTCGCCACGCTCAGCTGGGGCGGCGACAGCGATCGCACGGTCGGGGCCGGCCAGGACTTCCTCGACCGGATCGTGGACCACTTCTGGTCCACGGTCCGCGACCGCACCGGATAGTCCGGAGCAGTCGCGGCACAGGACGGTCGGACCGGCCTAGAAGACCGACTCCGCCTCGAGCATCCGGTCCTTCGGCACCGTCTTCAGCTCGGTCACGGCCTCCGCCAGCGGCACCATCACGATGTCGTTGCCCTTGAGCGCGGTCATCCGGCCGAAGTCACCCCGGTGCGCGGCCTCCACCGCGTGCCAGCCGAAGCGGGTGGCGAGGACGCGGTCGAACGCGGTCGGCGTGCCGCCGCGCTGGACGTGGCCGAGGATGACCGGCTTGGCCTCCTTGCCGAGGCGGCGCTCCAGCTCGTAGGCCAGTGCGGTGCCGATGCCCTGGAAGCGCTCGTGGCCGAACTGGTCGATCGCGCCCTTGCCGTAGTCCATGGTGCCCTCGGCGGGGTGGGCGCCCTCGGCGACGCAGACCACGGCGAACTTCTTGCCGCGGGAGAAGCGCTCCTCGACCATCTTGACCAGGTCGGCCGGGTCGAAGGGGCGCTCGGGCAGGCAGATGCCGTGGGCGCCGGCCGCCATTCCGGACTCCAGGGCGATCCAGCCCGCGTGCCGGCCCATGACCTCGACGACCATGACGCGCTGGTGGGACTCGGCGGTGGTTTTGAGGCGGTCCATCGCCTCGGTGGCGACACCGACCGCGGTGTCGAAGCCGAAGGTGCGGTCGGTGGAGGAGATGTCGTTGTCGATGGTCTTCGGGACGCCGACCACCGGCAGACCCGCGTCGGACAGCATCCGCGCGGCCGTCAGCGTGCCCTCGCCGCCGATCGGGATCAGGGCGTCGATGCCGAAGTCGCGGGCTTCCTCGGCGAGGTGCCCGCAGGCCTCGCGCAGCCGGTCCCGTTCCAGGCGGGAGGAGCCGAGGATGGTGCCGCCGCGGGCCAGGATGCCGCTGACGCCGTTCAGGTCAAGGGAGCGGTAGCGGCCGTCCAGCAGACCCGCGTATCCGTCCTCGAAGCCCAGGACCTCGTCGCCGTAATTGTCGACCGCTCGGTGCACGACCGACCGGATCACGGCGTTCAGGCCGGGGCAGTCGCCGCCTGCGGTGAGCACTCCGATGCGCATCGTGCTGTGTCTCCTGCTCGCTGTTGATACCGGTGAGCCGAGTCCGATTCTTTCACGTCCGGCAGGTGGGCGCCGCATCCGATCCTGACGGGCGCCTTATCTATCGTGGGAGGTATTGTCAAGAGGGTTCTGCTCACCTCGGTGGGCGATTTTTATGACAGCACCGAAAGCCGCCCAGGCAAGGCGACCACCCACGAAACGGAGAGCACGCGTGACCCGCAGCGTGTACGTGACCGGTATCGACCGCGGCGACGGCCGTCAGGTCGTCGAGCTGGGGGTCATGGAACTCCTGACCCGGCAGGTGGACCGGGTGGGTGTGTTCCGTCCCCTGGTCCACGACGACCCCGATCGCCTGTTCGAGCTGCTCCGGGCCCGCTACCGACTGTCCCAGGACCCGGGCACCGTCTACGGCATGGACTACCACGAGGCGTCCGCCCTGCAGGCCGAGCGCGGCGCCGACGAGCTGGTGTCGACGCTGGTCGACCGCTTCCACCGGGTCGCGCGGGACTACGACGTCGTCCTCGTCCTCGGCACCGACTACGCCGACACGCAGTTCCCCGACGAGCTGTCCCTCAACGCCCGGCTGGCGAACGAGTTCGGCGCCTCCGTGATCCCGGTGGTCGGCGGCCGTAAGCAGACCGCCGAGTCCGTGCTCGCCGAGACCCGCAACGCCTACCGGGCGTACGAGGCCCTCGGCTGCGACGTCCTCGCCATGGTCACCAACCGGGTCGCCCGCGAGGACCGGGACAAGATCGCCGAGCAGCTCGACAGCCGGCTCCCCGTACCCTGCTACGTCCTGCCGGACGAGCCCGCCCTCTCCGCGCCGACCGTCGCCCAGGTCTCCCACGCGCTGGGCGCCAGGGTCGTCCTCGGGGACGACTCGGGGCTCGCCCGGGACGCGCTGGACTTCGTCTTCGGCGGGGCGATGCTGCCGAACTTCCTGGGCGCCCTGACCCCGGGCTGCCTGGTCGTCACCCCCGGCGACCGCGCCGACCTGGTGGTCGGCTCGCTGGCCGCGCACAGCGCCGGCACCCCGCCGATAGCGGGCGTCCTGCTCACCCTGAACGAGGTGCCGAGCGACGCCGTCCTGACCCTCGCCGCCCGCCTCGCCCCCGGCACCCCCGTGCTCTCGGTGCCCGGCAACAGCTTCCCCACCGCCGCCGAACTCTTCTCCCTGGAGGGGAAGCTGAACGCGGCGACCCCGCGCAAGGCGGAGACCGCGCTCGGCCTCTTCGAGCGGTACGCCGACACCGCCGAGATCGACCGGCGCGTCTCCGCTCCGAGCAGCGACCGCCTCACGCCGATGATGTTCGAGCACAAGCTCCTGGAGCAGGCCCGCTCGGACAAGCGCCGCGTCGTGCTGCCCGAAGGCACCGAGGCGCGCGTCCTGCACGCCGTCGAGGTGCTGCTGCGCCGCGGGGTCTGCGACCTGACCCTGCTCGGTCCGGTCGACCAGATCCGCAAGAAGGCCGCCGACCTCGGCATCGACCTGGGCGACGCCCAGCTGATCGACCCGGCCACCAGCGAGCTGCGCGACTCCTTCGCAGAGAAGTACGCGGCCCTGCGGGCCCACAAGGGCGTCACGGTGGAGCTGGCGTACGACGTCGTCTCCGACGTGAACTACTTCGGCACGCTGATGGTCCAGGAGGGCCTCGCCGACGGCATGGTGTCGGGCTCGGTGCACTCCACGGCCGCGACCATCCGCCCCGCCTTCGAGATCATCAAGACGAAGCCGGACGCCGACATCGTGTCGTCCGTGTTCTTCATGTGCCTGGCCGACAAGGTCCTCGTCTACGGCGACTGCGCGGTGAACCCCGACCCGAACGCGGAGCAGCTCGCCGACATCGCCATCCAGTCGGCCGCCACCGCCGGTCAGTTCGGTGTGGAGCCGCGGATCGCGATGCTGTCGTACTCGACCGGCACGTCCGGCTCGGGCGCCGACGTGGACAAGGTGCGCGAGGCGACCGAGCTGGTGCGCTCGCGGCGGTCCGACCTGAAGATCGAGGGGCCGATCCAGTACGACGCCGCCGTCGAGCCGTCGGTCGCCGAGACCAAGCTGCCGGGCTCCGAAGTCGCCGGCCTGGCCAGCGTGTTGATCTTCCCGGACCTCAACACCGGCAACAACACATACAAGGCCGTGCAGCGGTCGGCCGGCGCGATCGCGGTCGGGCCGGTGCTGCAGGGTCTGCGCAAGCCGGTCAACGACCTGTCCCGGGGCGCGCTCGTCCAGGACATCGTGAACACCGTCGCCATCACCGCCATCCAGGCCCAGTCCCCCGCCCCGGCCCCGATCGAGAAGGCAAGCGCCCAGTGAGCTCCACCCGTGTCCTCGTCCTCAACTCCGGCTCCTCGTCGGTGAAGTACCAGCTGCTCGACATGCGGGACAGCAGCCGGCTGGCCGTGGGGCTCGTCGAGCGCATCGGCGAGGAGAGCTCCCGGCTGAAGCACACGCCCGTCGAGAGCGGGCGGACCCGCGAGTGGACCGGCCCGATCGCCGACCACGAGGCCGCGCTGAAGGCGGTGGCGGAGGAGTTGTCGCGGGACGGGCTCGGCCTCGACTCCCCCGAACTGGCCGCGATCGGGCACCGGGTGGTGCACGGCGGCAAGCACTTCACCGAGCCGACCGTGATCGACGACGCCGTGCTCGCCGAGATCGAACGGCTGATACCGGTGGCCCCGCTGCACAACCCGGCCAACCTGACCGGCATCCGCACGGCCCAGGCGCTGCGCCCGGACCTCCCCCAGGTCGCCGTCTTCGACACCGCCTTCCACACCACGATGCCGGAGTCGGCCGCCCGCTACGCGATCGACGTGAAGACCGCCGACGAGCACCGGATCCGGCGCTACGGCTTCCACGGGACCTCGCACGCGTACGTCTCCCGGGCTACGGCCCAGCTGCTGGGGAAGTCGCCGGAAGAGGTGAACGTGATCGTGCTGCACCTCGGCAACGGGGCGTCCGCGTCCGCCGTACGAGGCGGGAAGTGCGTCGACACCTCCATGGGGCTGACGCCTTTGGAGGGACTCGTGATGGGTACGCGCTCCGGAGACATGGACCCGGCCGTCATCTTCCATTTGATGCGCGTTGGCAAAATGTCCACGGACGAGATCGACACTCTTCTCAACAAGAAGAGCGGATTGATCGGTCTGTGCGGGGACAACGACATGCGGGAGATCCGCCGCAGGGTCGACGCGGGTGACGAACAGGCACAGCTGGCCTTCGACATCTACATTCACCGCCTGAAGAAGTACATCGGCGCCTATTACGCGGTGCTCGGCCGGGTGGACGCGATCGCGTTCACGGCCGGGGTCGGCGAGAACGCGGCGCCGGTGCGGGAGGCCGCCGTGGCGGGCCTGGAGGAGCTGGGCCCGGTGGTGGACGGCGAGCTGAACGCGATACGCAGTGACGAGCCGCGGCTGGTCTCGCCCGCCCACGCGCGCGTGGCGGTCGCCGTGGTGCCGACGGACGAAGAACTGGAAATCGCCACTCAGACTTATGCACTGGTGGAAAAGAACAACTGAGCGCCCATCCGCCCATTTGTATCTTCCACCAGACGGAATATTCCGTAGCGAAACAAACCGATAGGATCGCCCCATGCGCCGTTCGAAAATCGTCTGTACTCTCGGCCCCGCGGTCGACTCCCACGAGCAGCTTGTCGCCCTGATCGAAGCCGGCATGAATGTGGCCCGCTTCAACTTCAGCCACGGCTCGCACGCCGAGCACCAGGGGCGGTACGACCGCGTCCGGGCCGCGTCCAAGGAGACCGGCCGTGCCATCGGTGTCCTCGCCGACCTGCAGGGCCCGAAGATCCGGCTGGAGACCTTCGCCGAGGGCCCGGTCGAGCTGGAGCGCGGTGACGAGTTCGTCATCACCACCGAGGACGTCCCCGGTGACAAGCAGATCTGCGGCACGACCTACAAGGGCCTGCCCGGTGACGTGACCAAGGGCGACCCGATCCTCATCAACGACGGCAACGTCGAGCTGAAGGTCACCGAGGTCGCAGGCCACCGGGTCAAGACCATCGTCATCGAGGGCGGTGTCGTCTCCGACCACAAGGGCATCAACCTCCCCGGCGCGGCCGTGAACGTGCCGGCACTGTCCCAGAAGGACATCGAGGACCTGCGCTTCGCGCTGCGCATGGGCTGCGACATGGTCGCGCTGTCCTTCGTGCGGGACGCGAAGGACGTCGCGGACGTCCACAAGGTGATGGACGAGGAGGGCCGCCGGGTCCCCGTCATCGCCAAGGTGGAGAAGCCGCAGGCGGTGCAGAACATGGAGGACGTCGTCGCGGCGTTCGACGCCGTGATGGTGGCCCGTGGCGACCTGGCCGTCGAGTACCCGCTCGAGAAGGTCCCCATGGTGCAGAAGCGCCTGATCGAGCTGTGCCGGCGCAACGCCAAGCCGGTGATCGTGGCGACCCAGATGATGGAGTCGATGATCACCAACTCCCGTCCGACCCGCGCCGAGGCCTCCGACGTGGCCAACGCGATCCTGGACGGCGCGGACGCGGTCATGCTGTCGGCGGAGTCGAGCGTGGGCGCCTACCCGGTCGAGACCGTGAAGACGATGTCGAAGATCGTCACGGCGGCGGAGCAGGAGCTGATGTCGAAGGGCCTGCAGCCGCTGGTCCCCGGCAAGAAGCCGCGTACGCAGGGTGGTTCGGTCGCCCGTGCCGCCTGCGAGATCGCCGACTTCCTCGGCGGCCGGGGCCTGGTGGCCTTCACCCAGTCCGGCGACACCGCCCGCCGCCTCTCGCGCTACCGCGCGGTCCAGCCGATCATCGCGTTCACCACGGACGAGGGCACCCGCAACCAGCTCACGCTCAGCTGGGGCGTCGAGTCGCACGTCGTGCCGTTCGTGAACAGCACCGACGAGATGGTCGACCTGGTCGACCAGGAGATCACCAAGACCAACCGCTTCAACCCGGGCGAGATCGTCATCATCACCGCCGGCTCGCCCCCCGGCGTCTCCGGCACGACCAACATGCTCCGGGTGCACCACCTGGGCGAGGCCGCCCGCGACTGATCCTCCAGGCCCCGCAAGGGCCTTGTACGGCGCTGAGGGCGCCCCCTGTGGCCAGGGGGCGCCCTCAGCTGTGTGCGGCTCCCGAACGGGCTTGTGGCGGCCGTGCCGGCCTCAGTCGGTCGTGTACTGCTGCATCCCGGGGACATGCAGCGTTCCGCCGAACTGGGCGGCCTGGGTGATCTTCACGTTGGTGAAGTAGACCAGCGGGATGTTCAGCGGCGGCGGGTGCTCCGGGTCGAACGTGATCGGGATCAGGCCGAACAGGTTGCCGGAGATGCTCTCGGTGTACATCACCGTGTCGCCGTCGGTGATCGTGGAGGTCGAGCCCTTCTCAGCCTGCACGTGGTAGGTCTTGCCGTACTCCTTGACGAGCTGGTGCAGGTCGCCGATGTCGGTGCCGTCGGAGACGACGTACTTCAGGACCTTCTTGATCTTGCCGCTGGCCGTCTTCACCTCGACGACGCCCTGGTAGTCCGCCCCCTTGAGGGTCAGCGAACTGGCCTCCAGGTACCAGGGGTTGTCCGCCACCAGCACCTTGTTGTCGACGTCGCCCTCGGCCTCGGTGGCGACCGGGCAGTCCTCGGCGGCCGTGGTGGGGCTCGCGGAGGGGCTGGGCGTGGCCGTGGCGTCAGCGGCGTCCTCGGCCGCTTCCTCCACCGCCTTCGTGGTGTCCTCGGCCGCCTTGGACGCCGTGTCGGTCGTGTCCTTCACGGTGTCGTCGACCGTGCCGGTGACCTTCTCGGTCGTCTCCTTGACGGCGTCGGAGGCGTCCTTGTCCGCGCTCTCCGACGCGGAGGCGGATGCGGAGGGCGTCGCCGACGGAGTCGGGCTCGCGCTCTCCGACGCCTTGTCACCACCGGTGAAGATGCCGGTGATTGCATCTCCTATGTCCTCCAGCAGGTTGCCCCCGCTGTCGGACGGCGAGGGGCTCGCCGTGGCGGTGTCGCCGGAGGAGTTGCCCTCCTTGCTCGGCGAGGCCGAGGCGGACGGGGTGGGGTCGGCCTTGTCGTCGGAACCTGAATCCGGCGAAGAGGCGTCCCCCGAGCCCGAGTTCGAGTCCGAGGACGCGGAGGCAGAGGGGGACGGCTCGGCCGACTCACCCTTGTCCTCGTCCGTCGACGCCTCGTCGCTCGACGAGGCGGACGGCGACGGCGTGGGCGACGCGGACGCGCCGTCCTCGTCGATGGCCGCGAGGCAGTCCTTGTACTCGTCGGCCGTGAGGCTCTTCGAGCTCGGCTGCTCGTCGGCGAGGGCGAGCGTCGGCGTGAACCCGATGCCCATGAGGACCGCCGTCGGCATCGCCGCCATGGCTATCGCCTTGCCGGCCGGCATGTGGAACCTGGTGAACAGCGGCTTCTTGGGCGCCGCGTGACGGGGGCCCGTTCTGACCCCGGTCGACACCTCGGGGCCCGCGCCATGGCTTTCGTCAGCCGACACGGTACCCCCCGTTCGAGTCGGCGGCGGCAGCTTCGGGTGTCCGGTCCGCCGGTCCGTCGGTCGCGGGGTTCTGCGCGTAGTACGGCGCACCCGGCTCACCCACGGCACCGTCGGGAGCGGTCTCCACGGCACCTTCGTTGGAGGGGCCCTGCTCTGCCTCGTGCGGTCCGGCGCCCTCCGCCTTCGGCTTGCCCGGCGCCCACGAGACGGCGAGCGCGCCGCCGAGCATCGCGAGCAGGAAGCCGATGACGAAGCCGCCGATGTTGGAGACCACCAGCGAGACCAGGGCGAGGACGATCGCCGCGACGCCCGCGAAGACGCGCGTCGCATGCTGGAACCACATGGTCAGGCCCAGCGTGACCAGCAGTACGCCGATGATGAGGGAGCCGGCACCCGCGGTGGTCGCCATGGCGACCGACATGGTGCCCAACTTGAGGGTGGCGTACGGGAAGTAGGCGATCGGCACGCCGCCGAGCAGGGTGAACAGACCTGCCCAGAACGGCCGGGTGCCCCGCCAGGCCCGGAATCGCAGGCGCAACCGGGCGAACGTCCCGGCGCTCTGGACCGGAGTCTCGGCACTCATGGAAAACAGCTCCCTGGGTCCGGTTGGAGTACGTACCGGCTCGGCCGTTGGCGTGGAGAAGCCGGAAAGTCTGAGTTTGGTGTCCGCCGTCGGGCGGCGGACTGGCATGCGGGGCGGAGAAGCACGTGCTTCCCCGCCCCCTCGGCAGCTCAGCTGTCCGAGAGCGCCCCTACGGCCTCAGCCGTCAGAAGCACTCCATCTTGGGGTCGGTGCCGAGCTTCATCGACAGGCCGCTCAGCTTGAACGTGCCGGCCGAGGTCGCCCACGCCGTCTGCTCGACGTCCGACAGGTCGGCCGACTCCGCCTGCTGGGCGAACCCGCCCGGCAGCGTCGTCTTCGTGTCCTTCACGGCAGGACCACGGGTCTTGTCCTGAACGGCCACACCGATGTCGATGTTCTTGAACTCTGCATCGGCGTCGAGCTGCGACATGTCGATGTAGAGGTTGTGCGCCGTGACCGGCTTCTTCGGGTCCCTGCCCGCGTCAAGACGAAGGTAGATCGTCTTGCCTATGAGAGGGATCTCCGTCTTGACCGACTGACACATCTTGGTGAGCGTCGCGTCGTCGAACGACGAGATGGCGACGGGAACCTGCGTCTTCTTGTCACCTGCGGTCGAGGTGTAGACGGTGTCGATGCCGCCGTACTGGGCGAAACCCTCACCGTGCAGGTCCGCGACCGACACCTTGAACTGCTGGCCCGACACACTGAACGACGCTGCCAGCGCACCCTGCGCCAGCCCGACACCCACAGCCGCGGCCGCGGCGACGCTGGGCACCATGACCACAGCGAACCGCTTCCATCTGGTCCCGCCACGCACCTGGGACTCCATATTTCCTCCTTCTCGGACGTACATCTCCTGGCCCTGACTGCCCCTGTCGAAGCGACGGCTCAGCCGGGCAGGGATGGGAGAAGTGCTACGTCCTCGGGAAGGGGAGCGCCCGCGCTCGGAGGCGCGAACCGCACCCGAATCACCGGCGATCACCCCCGAGCGACAACCACTGGTCGCGCCTGACACGCATCACGCACAACCTTGCTGGACAGGCTTCGCCGAAACGGCGAAGACCCCCCTGCCCAAGGGCCGACTCCACTGCCGTCGGCCCTACTCGGTGGGGACCCTGGGTTCCCGTCGTCCCAACCGGCTGTCGGGGTACGGGAATGGACCGAGCGTCGCCGATCGTGGTCCATTCTCGCCGTCGACACAAGGGGGTTCGTTACTCGCTAGTAACGGCCGGATAACCGAACAACGACCCGCTGGTCTCGGTCGACAACGCTGGGTGTCAGATGGTCGCCGGACAAAAACATTGATCGTTGGACAGATTCCGACAGATCAACGCCCGCGACTTACTCCAAGTAACAGCGGCCGCGATTACCAAGATTTGGTAAAGCGCGGCCGCACTGGCCCCAGATCGGCCAATCTTTCACTCGTGCATCACATGCCGTGATGTTTAGGGACTGGTCAGAACCGGGCTCCCGCCCCGGTCAGAACAGGGCGCGCGCAAGGGCCCTGCGCGCCGCCGCCACCCGCGGGTCGTCGCCGCCGACCACCTCGAACAGCTCCAGCAGCCGAAGACGTACGGCATCCCGATCGTCACCCACAGTGCGCTGCACGGTCTGGATGAGCCGCCCGAACGCGTCCTCGACATGTCCGCCCACCAGATCCAGGTCGGCGGCGGCGATCTGCGCCTCGGAGTCGGCCGGCTTCTCGGCGGCGTCCTTGCGCACCTGCTGCGGGTCGAGGCCCTGCACGCGATGGAGCAACTCGGCCTGGGCCAGGCCCAGTTTGGCCTCGCTGTTGCCCGGGTCGTCGCTCAGTACGTTCTTGTACGCCTGCACCGCACCGCCGAAGTCCCCGGCGTCCAGGGCGCGTACAGCGGCTTCGAGGAGGGCGTCGTACGGCCCCGCGGGCATCTCGGGAGCGGCCTGGGCGTCCCCGCCCGCGCCCGGCTCGGCGTCGGGGTCGACGGTCAGACCGGTGAGCCCGAAGCGCTGCTCGGCGACCTGCACCAGCTGGTCCAGGGTCTCCCGGATCTGCGTCTCGGGGGCGGCACCCTGGAAGAGCGGCAGGGCCTGCCCGGCGACCACCGCGAAGACCGCCGGGATCCCCTGGATCCCGAACTGCTGCATCAACATCTGGTTGGCGTCGACGTCGATCTTGGCGAGGACGAAGCGTCCGTTGTACTCGACGGCGAGCCGCTCCAGGACGGGACTCAGCTGCTTGCAGGGCTCGCACCACTCGGCCCAGAAGTCGATGACGACGGGCACTTCGGCGGACCGCTGCAGGACGTCCTGCTCGAACCCCGCCTCATCGACATCGATGACGAGATCGGCCGGCGAGACCCCACCGGCGCCGCCGCCCTGCCGGGCGGCCTCGGCCCGCGCCTGTTCCGCCTTCGCCTTGGCCTCTTGGGCCGCCTTCACCGCGGCGAGGTCGACGACTCCGCTCATGGACATGTTCCGTGGCTGCATGCGTACATCCTCCCCCGTTCCCGCGCCCATGTGAAAAGCGTTGTGAAAGCCGGTCGTACTCTCGGGTGTCCGGCGCCGGGGTCCCCACCCCACACCGTGCGTGTGTGCGTCGCGCGCGTACGTCCGTCACGCGCTTTCGCTACGAGTCGTAGCGTAATGGCACGCGGTGCCTTCGGAACAGCGCGGTCCGGTGATCTCCCTCACGGCGACACGGGAACGGCCGGTTATGGTCGGGGGATGCAGAGCCGCACTCCCGCCAGCCGTGCCGGGCGTCCGCGCAGCGCCGCCGCGGACACCGCGATCCTGGCCGCGACGCGGGAGGCCCTGGTCGAGCTCGGCTGGTCGAAGCTCACCCTGGGGGACGTGGCCACCAGGGCCGGGGTCGCGAAGACGACCCTCTACCGCCGTTGGGCGGGCAAGAACGAACTCGTCGTCGACGCGGTGGCAGAACTGTTCGACGAGCTCCGCCTCCCCGACTGCGGCACCCTCGCCGCCGACATCGAGGGCGTCGTCCTGCAGTACGCGGCGATCCTGGCCCGGCCGGAGGCCAAGAGCGGCCTGATGTCGGTCGTGGCGGAGTCGATCCGGGACGAGGCGCTGCGGGAACGCATCCGGGCCTCGATCGTGGAGCGCCAGAAGCGGCTGGTCCTGGAGGGGCGGGCCCGCGCGCAGCAGCGCGGCGAGCTCCCCCCGGAATCGGATCCGGAGGAAGCCGCCCGCACGGTGGATCTGATCTTCGACGTGGTCGCCGGTGCCGTGGTCCACCGGACGCTGGTGAGCGCGGAACCGGCGGACGAGGAGTGGGTGCGCAGCTTCGCCCGGATCCTGCTGTTCGGCCTCGCCGGAGCGGGCGAGGACCATGACGCGGCTCCGACCCCGGAAGGTAGGTCCTAGAACCCCGCCGGCTCCGTGTACACCCCCCACTCCTCCCGCAGCACCCCGCAGATCTCCCCGAGCGTCGCCTCGGCCCGTACCGCATCCAGCATCGGCCCGATCATGTTCGACCCGTCCCGCGCGGCACCGAGCATCGCGTCCAGGGCAGCCCGCACACCCGCCTCGTCCCGCCCCGCCTTACGCGCCCCCAGCACCCGCACCTGCTCCCGCTCCACCTCGTGACTGACCCGCAGGATCTCCAGGTCACCGGTCACGGAACCGTGGTGGACGTTCACCCCCACGACCCGCTTGTCGCCCTTCTCCAGGGCGCGCTGGTACTGGAAGGCCGACTCGGCGATCTCGCCGGTGAACCAGCCGTCCTCGATGCCGCGCAGGATGCCGGAGGTGATCGGACCGATGGGGTGCTGTCCGTCCGGGTGCGCCCGCAGCCCCCGCTCCCTGATCTGTTCGAAGATCTTCTCGGCGTCCGCCTCGATCCGGTCCGTCAGCTGCTCGACGTACCACGAACCGCCCAGCGGGTCGGCCACGTTGGCGACGCCGGTCTCCTCCATGAGCACCTGCTGCGTCCGCAGAGCGATCTCCGCGGCCTGCTCCGAAGGCAGCGCGAGGGTCTCGTCCAGGGCGTTGGTGTGAAGGGAGTTGGTGCCCCCGAGGACCGCTGCGAGCGCCTCCACGGCCGTACGCACCACGTTGTTGTACGGCTGCTGGGCGGTCAGCGAGACCCCGGCGGTCTGCGTGTGGAAGCGCAGCCACTGCGCCTTCTCCGAACGGGCCCCGTACACGTCCCGCATCCAGCGGGCCCAGATCCTGCGCGCCGCACGGAACTTGGCGATCTCCTCGAAGAAGTCGAGGTGCGCGTCGAAGAAGAAGGACAGGCCGGGGGCGAAGACATCGACGTCGAGCCCGCGCGACAGCCCCAGCTCCACGTACCCGAAGCCGTCCGCCAGCGTGTACGCCAGTTCCTGCGCGGCCGTCGAGCCGGCCTCGCGGATGTGGTAGCCGGAGACGGACAGCGGCTTGTAGTCGGGGATGCCGGCCGCGCAGTACTCCATCAGGTCGCCGATGAGGCGCAGGTGCGGCTCGGGCTGGAAGAGCCACTCCTTCTGGGCGATGTACTCCTTGAAGATGTCCGTCTGGAGGGTGCCGTTGAGGACGCCGGGGTCGATGCCCTGGCGTTCGGCCGCGACGAGGTACATGCAGAAGACGGGCACGGCGGGCCCGGAGATCGTCATGGAGGTGGTGACATCGCCCAGCGGGATGTCCTTGAACAGGACCTCCATGTCGGCGGCCGAGTCGATGGCGACGCCGCAGTGCCCGACCTCGCCGAGCGAGCGCGGGTCGTCGGAGTCACGGCCCATCAGGGTCGGCATGTCGAAGGCCACGGACAGTCCGCCGCCGCCGTTGGCGAGGATCATCTTGTAGCGCTCGTTGGTCTGTTCGGCGTTCCCGAACCCGGCGAACTGCCGGATGGTCCAGGTGCGTCCCCGGTAGCCGGTCGCGTACAGACCGCGGGTGAAGGGGTACTCCCCCGGCCAGCCGATCCGCTCGAAGCCCTCGTAGCTGTCCCCTGGCCTCGGCCCGTACACCGGCTCCACGGGGTCACCGGAGAGCGTGGTGAAGTCCGCCTCACGCGTGCGTGAAGCGTCGTACCGGGCCTGCCAGCGTCGGCGGCCCTCTTCGATCGCGTCAGCGTCCATGCTTCGAATTTACTAGGACATCCTAGTAAATGTCGATGGCTGACCACCGTACGGAACCCGTACGGCGGTGCGCCGAGCGCTTACGCCTTGGCGACCGCCGGAGAGTCCTCGGCGGTCTTCCCCTCCAGTTCGCGGCTGATCTTCCGCTCCACGAAGAAGGCGGCCGTGGGGATCGTCCCGGCCAGCAGCACCCACAGCTGCTTGGCGACCGGCCACTTCGCCTTCGAGCCCAGGTCGAACGCGAAGACCAGGTAGACGACGTACAGCCAGCCGTGCGCGATGCCCACGACGCGGGTGAAGTCGTCCGCCCCGTCCATCTTGAGCAGGTACTTGGCGATCACGCCCAGGGTCAGCAGGACCAGCAGCACACCGGTGACGTAGGCCATGACGCGGTAGCGGGTCAGCACGGACTTTTTCATGCGTACGAGCGTAACCATCCGCTTCGGGAGATCTTGCCCGGGGTCGGCCCTCGTCTGCCGGGTCAGTCCTCGTCGAAGTCGTGCGCCGCCACCCGCAGCGGCCTCAGCATCGCGAAGATCTCCGCGCACTCCTCGGCGTCGTACACACCGAGCCCGAAGTCCATCGCCATCAGGTCGCGGGTCGCCGCCTCGACCACCTCGCGCCCCTTGTCGGTGATGACGGCGAGCGTGCCGCGCCCGTCGTTGGGGTTGGGCTTCTTGTCCACCAGGCCCGACTTCACCAGCCGGTCCACGGTGTTCGTCACGGAGGTGGGGTGCACCATGAGCCGCTCGCCGATCTTGGACATGGTCAGCTCACCGGCCTTGGAGAAGGTGAGCAGCACGAGCGCCTCGTACCGCGCGAACGTCAGCCCGTACGGCTTGACCACCGCGTCGACCTCGGCGAGCAGGATCTGATGGGCGCGCATGATCGAGGTGATCGCGGCCATGGACGGCACGTTTCCCCAGCGCCGCTTCCAGAGTTCGTCGGCGCGGGAGATGGGATCGAACGGGAGACTGAGGGGCTTCGGCACGGCAAAGACCTTACCGGCCGGTCACATCGTGGTCAGCCCCGTCTCGCCCTTCGGTCCGAGGCCCTCCGTCCGAGGCCTTCGGTCCGGCGGGCTTCCAGCGCCAGCACCACACAGCACACCGCCCCCAGCACTCCCGCTCCCGTGACCGTGGCGGCCACTCCGGCGAACTCCGCCGCCACACCCGCGAGCGCCATGCCCACTCCCTGGATCGTCATCAGACCGGCGGTCATCAGGGTCATGGCCCGCCCGCGCAGTTCCTCCGGCACCTCCCGCACGAACCACTGGTCCAGGCCCAGCGTGTACGCCGTCCCCGCCCCCGAGATCACCAGGAGCAGCAGCGAGACGGCGAGGCCGGGGCCGATCGCGTAGCCGAGGTACGGCAGCAGCGTGCAGCAGAGCAGCGGGAGGGCGATCCGCTCCCGCGTGGCGGGGCGCAGTCGGGAGCCCGCGTACAGCTCGCCGGCGATCGTGCCGACGGGCAGCGCGCACATCAGCAGACCGAGGCCGACCGAGCCGACGCCCAGGTCGTCGGCGTACGGGGCGGCCAGCGCCTCCGGAGCGACGGAGAACATCGGTGGCAGCCAGAACATCAGGAGCAGCACCCGCACCCGCCGGTCGGCGAGCACCTGCCGGGCGCCCTTGAGGGAGTCCTTGACCAGCGCGCCGCCGTTCCCGGCGCGGGCCGGGCGGCGCCGCGTGCCGAAGCGGAGCAGTGCGGCCGAGGCGCAGAAGGTGCCCACGGTGATCAGCAGGGCGTGGCGCGGGGAGACGACGGTGAGCAGCAGGCCGCCGAGCCCGAAGCCGACGAGCAGCGCGCTCTGCGAGACGATCCGCAGCAGCGAGCGGCCGAGCACGAACAGGTCGCCGTCGCCCAGGATCTCGGCGAGCGTGGCCATCCGGGTCCCCTGGAACACCGGCGAGACGACGGCCACGCAGCAGCGCAGGGCGAGCAGTACGGCGATGGGGGCGCCCGGCGTCACCATCAGCGCGACGCCCCCGGCGCACACCAGGTCGCACACCACGAGCACCCGCCTGGCCGGGAACCGGTCGGCGATCCCCGCGAGCAGCGTCCCGCCGACCAGATACGGCAGGAACCCGAGCGCGAACGTCAGCGCGCTCATCAGGGGCGAGCCGGTGAGGTCGTAGACGAGGACGGACAGCGCGACCTCGCTGACGATCAGGCCGAGCAGGGAGAGCGCGTGGGCGGCGAAGACCGCGCGGAACTCGCGGACGGTGAAGAGGCGGGCGTAGCCGGTGGGCGGTGCCGCAGGAGTGTCCAACAGCTGTTCTGGCATGGGCAGCAGCGTGCTCGCCCGACGGGACGGGCCCTAGAGTTTCGGTTCCGGCCGAATGTTCGCGCATGTTCGTCAGGAGGTGGCCGTGCCGTCGCGACTGCACTTCGGGGAGGACGACTTCCTCCGCTGCCGGTTCGCCGTGTCGCCGCTGTGGGAGACGCAGGAGGTGGTGCGCACGCTCAAGCGGCCCGAGCGGCACGGCTATCACGCGCACTGGCTGCGCCGGATCCGTACGGCGGCCGCCGGGCTGGACCTCGCTCCGCTGTGGCTGCTGATGCCCCGGCGCGGTCACTCGCCGGACTGGCTGTGCCCGCCGCCGACCGGACCGGCCGCCTCGTTCGAGGAGGAGATCGCCGCGGTGCGTGCCGCCGATCCGGACGCGGCCCGGGAGGACACCGCCCGCTCGCTCGCGGACACCCCGGGTGCGCTCGACTCGCCCCGGGGACAGACCTGGCTGCGTGATCCCGGGCGGATGGTCCGGGAGCTGTCCGACGCGCTGGAGGAGGTCTGGCACACCCTCATCGAGCCGGACTGGCCGCGGCTGCGCGCCCTGCTGGAGGCGGACGTGGCGTTCCACTCGCGCCGGCTGGCGGAGGTGGGCCTGGGCGGGCTGCTGCCGGAGATCAACCGGCGCTGCGGCTGGAGCGCGGGCACGCTGACCGTGGAGTGGCGGGGCGAGCACGAGCGGGACCTGGGCGGGCAGGGCCTGGTGCTGATGCCGAGCGTCTTCAGCTGGCCGGACATCGTCAGCAGCTTCGACCCGCCCTGGCAGCCGACCCTCGTCTATCCGGCCCGGGGCATCGGCGGCCTGTGGGCCGAGCCCGCCGACCGCACCCGCGACACGCTCGTACGGCTCCTCGGCCGCGGCCGGTCCGCCGTCCTCACCGCCCTCGACGAACCGGCCACCACGACCGCGCTCGCCCACCGGCTGGGTCTCGCGCCGTCGTCGGTGTCGGCGCACCTGACGGTCCTGCGCGACGCGGGACTGCTGACCGCCCGGCGCTACGGCCATCAGGTGCTGTACGAGCGGACGCCGCTGGGGACGGCGCTGGCGGCGGGCGACTGATCCCCAGGCCGGGCCTATACGCGCGGCGCTCCCGTCACCGACATCACCAGCGAGTACAGGGAGGTGGTGGCCGTGATGAACAGGCGGTTGTTCTTCGGGCCGCCGAAGGTCACGTTGGAGACGGGCTCGGGCACGCGCAGCCGGCCGATGAGGGTGCCGTCGGGGTCGTAGCAGTGGACGCCGTCGTCCAGGGCGGCGGCCCACAGGCGGCCCTCGTCGTCGAAGCGGATGTTGTCGAAGTGGACGTCGCCGCGGCCCTCGGCGAAGACCTTCCCGTCCGCGAGCGTGCCGTCCTCGCGGATGTCGAAGACGTGGATCCGGGCGGTCCGCGAGTCGGAGACGTACAGCCGCTGCTCGTCGGGCGACAGGATGACGCCGTTGGGTCCCTCGAACCCGTCGGCGGCCAGGTGGACCTCGCCGGTCGTCGGGTCGATGCGGTACACGTGGCACGCGCCGATCTCGGATTCGGCGCGATGGCCCTCGTAGTCGCTGGTGATGCCGAAGTCCGGGTCGGAGAACCAGATGGTGCCGTCGGAGCGTACGACGGAGTCGTTCGGGCTGTTGAGCCGCTGGCCGGCGTAGCGGTCGGCGAGGACGGTCACCGTCCCGTCGGGCTCGGTGCGGGTGACCCGGCGGTTGCCCTGCTCGCAGGTGACCAGGCGGCCCTGCCGGTCGAGGGTGTTGCCGTTGCTGTACCCGGCCGGGGCGCGGAAGACGCCGACCGTGCCGGTGGCCTCGTCCCAGCGCAGGATGCGGTCGTTCGGGATGTCGCTCCAGATCAGCTGGCGCCATGCGGGGAGGTACAGCGGGCCCTCGGCCCAGCGGCAGCCGTCGTGCAGGACCTCCAGCCTGCTGTCGCCGTTCGCACAGCGTCCGGTGCGGAAGCGGTCGTCCAGGATCTCGTACGGGCCGTCGGCGGGCATGGCGTCCTCTCGGCGAGATGATGACCAGGATCTGGTTCAACATACGGCGGTCGGCCTGTCGGCGGGTGCCGCGCACGAGCGCGTGCGCAAGCTGCGCGAGCAGGGGGTCATCCGCGCCACGACGGTCGACGTCGATGCCGCGGCGCTCGACCGCGGGGTCCTCGCCTTCGTCCTGGTCGACTCGACGGCGTGGATGGGCGACCGGGCCGAGGACCTCGCCGCCGTGCCGGAGATCCAGGAGGCGCACGTCATCGCGGGCAGCGCGGCCGTCCTGGTGAAGGTGCGCACCGCGACCACGGAACGGCTCCAGGACGTACTGCGCCGCCTGTACGCGATCGACGGGGTCAGCGGAACGCAGGCGACGGTGGTCCTGGAGACCTTCTTCGAGCGGCCGCTGGACGCCGGGTAGCACCGGGCGGCCTGGCCTGTCATACGAGAAACCCCGGTCCGCGCGGGACCGGGGTCTCTCCTGCTGTGGGACTACTGCTCGGCGAGGTGCCGCTCGACCGTCTCCACCTTGGAGGTGAGACCGTCGGTCACTCCGGGTCGGATGTCCGCCTTGAGGACCAGCGACACGCGCGGCGCCCGCGCCTCCACGGCGGCCACGGCTCGCTTGACGACGTCCATCACCTCGTCCCACTCGCCCTCGATCGAGGTGAACATCGCGTCCGTGCGGTTGGGCAGGCCCGACTCCCGGACGACCTTCACGGCGTCGGCGACGTACTCCCCCACGTCCTCGCCGACCCCCAGAGGCGTCACGGAGAAGGCGACGATCATGCCTTCACGGCCTTTTCCTGGCGGGCCCGGGAGGCGATGACCGCGTCCTCGGTCTCACGCCTGAGCTTGCGCTCGGCGAAGAAGCCGCCGGTGGGCAGCACGGAGAGGACGAAGTAGAGGGCGGCGGTCTTCAGCGGCCACTTCGTACGGTTCCAGGCGTCCGCCCAGAAGATCACGTACAGGATGAAGAGGACGCCGTGGATCATCCCCATCGGGCGGACCGCGTCGAAGTCCGTGGTCCGCTTCAGCACCGAGCAGACGAGCAGGAGAAGGAACGAGATCGCCTCGGGGGCCGAGACCAGGCGGAGGCGGCGGAGGGCGGTGGCGGTCTTGATGTCCACGGGTCACCTTCGGTGGGAGAGACGTCGGACGGTTTGTGAATCCAGGCACAAACGTTCGCCCCATTGTGGCAAACAGCTGGGCGGAGGACGGCCGGGGGGTGGAAGCTGCTGCCGACGACCCGGGGAGCGCGTATGCAGTTCGTCTCGGGCGGGCCGGTGTGCTGCACTGGCGCAACGCGGGGCGGCAGGGCCGGATCTCCGCGACCGGGTTCGAGCAGCTGCACGCCGCCAACGGGGATCTTCGCCGTGGTCCACGGTCGACCTGACCAAGGGGAAGGCCGTCATCCGGCTCCCCGGGGCGAGCGACTGACCCCTTGGGGGCTCTGAACGGCCCTCAGTGGCCCTTAGGGGCGCGATCAGGGTCTTTCTCCACCCACAGGCTCTGTTGGCCGAGCCTTCCGGCGGCTACCTTCGCTGCGTGGCGATGTTCCGACTTCAAGGCAGCAAGGTGCTCGCCGTCGACATGACCGGGGATGCCGTGAAGGCGAAGAACGGCTCGATGGTCGCGTACGACGGGCAGATGGACTTCAAGAAGCTCAGCGGCGGCGGTGAGGGCATCCGGGGCATGGTGACCCGGCGGATCACCGGCGAGCAGATGACACTGATGGAGGTGAAGGGGCACGGCACGTGCTGGTTCGCGGACCGGGCCTCGGAGATCAACCTCGTCGCTCTCCAGGGGGACAAGCTGTACGTGGAGTCGAGCAACCTGCTCGCGACCGACTCGGGGCTGCGGACCGGCACGTCGTTCACGGGCATGCGCGGGGCCACGCAGGGCAACGGGCTGTTCACGACGACGATCGAGGGCCACGGACAGGCCGCGATCATGTCGGACGGGCCGGCGGTCGTGCTGCGGGTCAGCGCGCAGTACCCGCTGACCGTCGACCCGGGCGCCTACATCGCGCACCAGGGAAACCTGCGGCAGTCCTTCCAGTCCGGTGTCACGTTCCGCACCTTCATGGGCGAGGGCGGCGGCGAGGCCTTCCAGATCCGCTTCGAGGGCGACGGCCTGGTCTACGTCCAGCCGAGCGAGCGGAACACGATCGCGGGGGAGGTGTGACATGGCCTTCAGCGAGATCAACTCGAAGATGGTCGAGGCGACCGTCCAGCCCGGGCAGCGGCTGTTCAGTCAGCGCGGGGCGATGCTCGCCTACAAGGGCGAGGTGTCCTTCACGCCCAACATCCAGGGCGGCCAGGGCGGCGTCATGTCGATGCTCGGCCGCCGGGCGGCGGGCGAGGCGGCGCCCCTGATGACCGTCGAGGGCAGCGGCACCGTGCTGTTCGGGCACGGCGGCCACCACGTCCAGGTCATCAACCTCACCGGCGACACCCTGTTCGTGGAGGCGGACCGCCTGCTCGCCTTCGAGGGCACCCTGGAGCAGGGCACCATGTTCATGGGCTCCCAGGGCGGCGTCATGGGCATGGTCCGCGGCCAGGTCAGCGGCCAGGGGCTGTTCACGACCACCCTCCGCGGGCACGGCTCGGTCGCGGTCATGGCGCACGGCGGGGTCATCGAGGTCCCCATCACCCCGCAGCGCCCGATCCATGTCGACCCGCAGGCGTACGTCGCCCACCACGGCGACGTACGCAACAAGCTGTCCACCGCGCTGGGCTGGCGGGACATGGTGGGCCGCGGCTCCGGAGAGGCGTTCCAGCTGGAGCTCAGCGGCAACGGCGCGGTGTACGTCCAAGCCTCGGAGGAGAAGCTGTGAGCATGTACGGGGCTCCGGGCGGCGGCCCGACGGTCTACGACCCCATGACGCTGCCGGTCGACGACAACGTCAACAACTACACCTTCTGCGTGGAGCTCAAAGGGAGCCAGTGGTTCCTGCAGAAGGGGAAGATGATCGCCTACTACGGCTCGATGGAGTTCAACGGCATCGGGCACGGCCGGCTGGACCGCCTCGTGCGTACGTCGTTCCATTCGCCTCTGCACGCGAGCGACTGGGTCGTGGCGGAGGGCTCGGGCAAGATGCTCCTCGCCGACCGGGCCTTCGACGTGAACTCCTACGACCTGGAGAACGGCAATCTGACCATTCGCTCGGGCAACTTGCTCGCTTTTCAGCCAAGTCTCGCCCTCAAGCAGTCGATCGTGCCGGGTTTTCTGACACTCATCGGAACCGGAAAGTTCGTGGCGGCCTCCAACGGGCCGGTGGTGTTCATGGAGCCTCCGATCCGGGTGGACCCGCAGGCGCTCGTCGGCTGGGCGGACTGCCCCTCTCCGTGCCATCACTACGACCACGGGTACATGACGGGCCTGATGGGCGGGCTACGTGCGATGACAGGCGTAGGCGGGGCCTCCGGGGAGGAGCACCAGTTCGAGTTCGTGGGGGCCGGCACGGTGCTGCTCCAGTCGTCGGAGGCCCTGATGGCGGAGCAGGCGACGGGGGCGGTTCCGCACGAGCCCGGGGTGCCCGGTGGCGGCGGGTTTCCCGCAGGCCCCGGACAGCAAGCCGGCGCACCGCGCCTTCCAGGACAGCTGGGGGACCTCCAGCGTCGCTTCGGGCTGTGAGCGGTAGTCTGCGCAGTGTGACGTCGAACGTGTGCGCGCCCGACATCACACCACCCTCACTAGTTCGCCTTTCAACCTTTTAGGTAGACTTCATTCATGGAGACCGAGACGGCCACGCGCTGGCTGACCGATGCGGAGCAGTGCGCCTGGCGCACCCACCTGGAGGTCAACAGGCTGCTGACGTACCAGCTCGAAAGGGACCTGCAGCCGTTCGGCCTGACAATGAACGACTACGAGATCCTGGTGAATCTCTCCGAGTCGGAGGGCGTACGGATGCGGATGAGCGACCTCGCGTCCGCCACCCTCCAGTCCAAGAGCCGCCTCTCCCACCAGATCACCCGCATGGAGAACGCGGACCTCGTGCGGCGCGAGAACTGCGAGTCGGACCGCCGCGGTCTGTACGCGGTGCTCACCGACCACGGCATGGAGACGATGCAGAAGGTCGCGCCGCATCATGTGGCGTCCGTGCGGAGGCACTTCATCGACCTGTTGCCCCCCGAGTCCCTGGTGGAACTCGAGAAGTCCCTGAGGCCCGTCGCGGACCACCTCCGGGGACAGCGCGGCCGGCCGTGACCCGGACCCCGGCAGTCCATCGGCCCCCGGCCGGCTAGACGAGCGGCAGGCGGAGTTCGAACAGAGCTCCGCCTTCCGGGGCTTTGCGGACCGTGAGCGTGCCGCCGTGGCGTACGGCGACGTCCCGGGCGATGGCGAGTCCGAGCCCGGCGCCGCCGTCGTCGCGGCTGCGGGCGTCGTCGAGCCGTACGAACCGCTCGAAGATCCGCTCCCGGTCGCCGTCCGGCACGCCGTCCCCGTCGTCGGCGACCCCGGCAACAGCCCACTCCCCCTCCCGCCGCACGGTCACCGTGACCGTCGAGCGGGCATGCCGCCGCGCGTTGTCCAGCAGGTTGGTGAGCACCCGCTCCAGCTGCCCCCGGGACCCGGCCACCGGTACCGCCTCGAGCGCCTCCACGCGCACGCCCGTCCGCCCCTCGGCCTTCTCCCGCGCCAGTGCCGCGAGGTCGAGCCGGGCACCGACGGCGGGCCGCTCCCCCGCGTCCAGCCGGGCGAGCAGCAGCAGATCGGTGGCGAGGCGCTGGAGTCGTACGGTGTCCTCGACCGCGCCTGCCACGTCCAGCAGCTCGGGGTGTGCGGCGCCCACTTCGAGCTGGGTGCGCAGGGACGCGATCGGGGAGCGCAGCTCGTGGGAGGCGTCGGCGACGAACCGGCGCTGGCGTTCCACGGAGGTCTCCAGGGCGGCCAGCGTCTCGTTCGTGGTGCGGGCCAGGCGGGCCACCTCGTCGTGCGTGTCCGGCACCGGGACCCGGCGGGCGAGGTCCTCGGAGGCGGTGATCGCGGCCATCTCGCTGCGGATGCCCTCCACCGGGCGCAGCGCGCGCCGGGTGACCAGCCAGGTCACGACCGCGACGACGGCGAGCAGCAGCGGGAAGCCGATCAGCATGACGGTCAGCGCGGTGCGCACCGCGCTCTGCTCCGCGGACAGGGGGGCACCGGCGTAGACGGTGAGCGTGCCCTGTTTCTCGGTCTCCACCCGGACGGCGGCGAAGCGGTAGTCGGCACTGTGCTGGTCGATCGTCGCGGAGCCGTCGGTGAAGACGGTGTTCTCCTCGATCTTGCCGGGTTCGAGGGAGGCGTCGTCGTCCGCGTCGTCGGCGTCGTCGTCGACGTCGCCGCCGCCACCGCCGTCCGTGGGTGTGGGCGTGGGTGCCTGCGGGCGTACGGCGCCGGTGCCGGTGCCGCTGATCCGCTCCAGGTCCTCGGTCGCGGCGACGAGCCTGCCCCGTTCGTCGACGACCTGGACGGGCTGGTCCTCGTCGTCCAAGGACAGCTGCTCGTACGTCTTCCCGCCGGCCAGGTGGGTGGCCACCGTCCGCGCGGAACGGTCCGCCGCCGTACCGGCCTGGTCGATCAGGTTGGAGCGCAGGGACAGCAGTACGGCGGTCCCGGCCGCGACCAGTGCCACCGCGACGACGAGGGTGGCGGCCAGGGTCGCACGGGACCGTACGGAGCCGAACAGCCGTTTCATCGTTGCTCCGTCTCCAGCCGGTAGCCGACGCCGCGGACCGTCCGGATGAGCTCGGCGCGCAGCTTGCGGCGCAGGGTGCTGATGTACACCTCGACGATGTTCGGATCGCCCTCGTACGCGAAGTCCCAGACGTGCTCCAGCATCTGGGACTTGGACACCACCTCGCCGGCCCGCACCGCGAGCTGCTCCAGGACGGCGAACTCCTTGGCGGTCAGCGCGATCTCGTCGTCCGCCAGGAAGACGCGGCGGGCGGCGGTGTCGATCTTCAGGTCGCCGTGGACCTGCACGGGCGAGGCTCCGCCGCCGCCCTGTGCGCGGCGCCGCAGCAGGGCCTTGATCCGGGCGACGAGGACGACGTACGAGAACGGCTTGGTCAGATAGTCGTCGGCGCCCGTGTCCAGGCCCTCCGCCTCGTCGTACTCGCCGTCCTTGGCGGTGAGCATCAGGATCGGCACGTCGTGGCCCGCGGCGCGCAGGGCGGCGCAGACGCGGTAGCCGTTGAGGCCGGGCAGCATGATGTCCAGGATCACGAGGTCGTACGTCCCCTCGGTGGCCCGGTGCAGTCCCTCCCGCCCGTCGTGGACCACGTCCACGGCGTACCCCTCGGCCGTCAGGCCCTTGGCGAGCGACAGGGCAAGCCGCTTCTCGTCCTCCACGATCAACAGGCGCATGCGTAAAGGTTCGCAAAGCCAAGCTGAAGATCTCTTCAGGGGGCTTCAGGTTCCTCTCAGCGTCGGTCGTCCAGGGTGGTTGACGTCGCAAACGAAACGAAGCGATCGAACCATTACGACTCTGGAGGAACCCGCATGAAGCGCAACATCGTGATCGCCGTAGCTACGTCCGCCGCTCTGATCGGGGGCGGTACGGCCACGGCCCTCGCGGGGACCGGTGACGGCGAGGGGGCGGCGCAGCGGGCGGACGCACAGGTGAAGCAGGCCAGTGTCCAGGACGACGACACCCAGGACACCGACGACACCGACGACGCCGACGACGCCGACGACGCTCAGGACGACGACGCGGCGCGGGTATCCGGTGACGTGACGGCGGCCCAGGCCATCACCTCGGCGCTGCGGCACGACGCGGGGACGGCCGTCTCCGTGGAACTCGACGACCAGGACGACACCGGGCCGGTCGTCTGGGACGTCGACGTGCTCGGCGGCGGCAACACCTGGCACAGCGTGCGCATCGACCCCGGCACCGGCAAGGTACTCGGCTCCCACACCGAGCACGAGGACGACACCGCCCAGGTGCGGGCCGGGCTGAAGGGGGCGACGGTGACGGCTGCGGAGGCGGCCGAGGCCGCAGCCGGCAAGGGCACCGTGACGTCGGTGGACCTGGACGAGGACGGCGCCTCGAAGGCCTGGGAGGTGGAGACGCACAAGTCCGGCAAGGCCGAGCAGGACTGGCGCGTCGACCTCACGACGGGCAAGGTCACGGCGGACGCGTCGGACGACGACGGCGACGACGACTGACGTGAGGGGCGCCGCCCCTACAACCCCGCCAGGGGGGTCCGGGGGCGGAGCCCCCAGCTACGCCCGCGCCGGTGCCGGTGTGCTCACCCCCGCGATCACCGCCGCCCCCACCGACACCCCGCCCGCCACCACGAAGCACACCCCCAGCGGAAGTCGCTCCACCAGTACCCCCATCGTCGCCGCCCCGGCCGAACTCCCCGCGTTGACGGAGGTGTTGACCCACGCCCCCGCCTGCGTCCGGAACCCGGCCGGGGCGGCGTCATCGGCGATCAGGTACGCCGTGGTCAGGGCCGGCGCGACGAACAGCCCCGCACAGGCCGCCGCCCCGGCGAGGGTGGCCACGTCGGGCGCCAGACCGGCGACGCCGAGCGTCACGCCCAGGCCCGCCGCCAGGAACGAGAGCCGGACCCGGGCGGGCGTACGCCAGTCCACCGCCCCGTTCAGCAGACCGCCCACCGCACTGCCCGCGGACAGCGCCGCGAGTACCCAGGCAACAGTGCCGTCCCCGAGCTGCCGCTGCCCGGCGAAGGCGACGACCAGTAGGTCGACGGCGCTGAGGGACAGGCCCACACCGCCCGCGACGACGATCGGTTGCAGCAGTTCCCGCCCCGGCCTCAGCGACGCCCGCCGACCCTTGCGCACCGCCCCGCTCCCACGCACCGCGCCGACCGCCGGTGACATGACGAAGACCGGCGTACCCACCCCCATCAGCAACGCGCCCAGCACCACACCCACGACGGGTGACGCGAAGCCGACCAGCACGCCGACCAACAGCGGGCCGATGACGTAGAGAAGTTCCTCCGCCACCCCGTCCAGGCTGTAAGCGCGTTGCAGCAGGAGCCGGTCCTCGGCAATCCGGCCCCACACCACGCGCATGGTGGGACCGAGCGGCGGCGCGCAGGCGCCAGTGCCGGCGGCGATCAGGCCGAGCAGCAGTCCGGACACGCCCGGACGCCAACAGGCCGCCGCCAGCGCGCAGAGCAGCCCCGCGTGCAGCAGGGCCATCGGAAGCAGAGCCCGGCGCGGGCCGTGCCGGTCGACCAGGGCGGCCCGGTACGGCGACAGGAAGACGACCGTGGCGCCGAACACGGCCATGACGACACCGGCGACGGCGTACGACCCGGTTGCCCGGGTCACGCTGAGCATCACGGCGATCGGGGCCATGCCGTACGACAGCCGGGCGGCGAGGGCGGCCGCGAAGGTGCGGCGGGCATGGGGAATGCGGAGTACCGCGGCATACGAGGGCCGCGGGGACACAGCGGACACGACAAGGTTCCTCTACTGGAGGCAGGGAGGGGACGCCGAAGTGCCGCGACGGCCACGGCGTGCTGCCGGGTGCGGTCGCGGGCTCGGGCGGGCCCTATGCCAAGAGAAGGAACATGTGGGTCAACGTACCAGCGGGGCCGGTGAGTTCACCGTGGGCAGTCAGCCCTCCGTGAGCCCCGCGACCAGTTCGTCCGCCGCCCGGTAGGGGTCCAGTTCCCCGGCGACGATCTTCTCGGCGAGCGTGCTCAGCCGACGGTCGCCGTGCAGGTCGCCGATGCGTTCGCGCAGGGCGGTGACGGCGATGGCCTCCACCTCGTGGGCGGCGCGGGCGCGCCGGCGTTCGGCCAGGACGCCCTGCTCCTCCATCCAGGCGCGGTGCTTCTCCAGCGCCTCGACGACCTCGTCGATGCCCTCCGCGCGGGCGGCGACCGTCTTGACGATGGGCGGGCGCCAGTCGCCGGGGCCGCGGGACTCGCCGAGGCCGAGCATGTGGTTCAGCTCGCGGGCGGTGGCGTCCGCGCCGTCGCGGTCGGCCTTGTTGACGACGTACACGTCGCCGATCTCCAGGATTCCGGCCTTCGCCGCCTGGATTCCGTCCCCCATGCCGGGGGCCAGCAGCACCACCGACGTGTCCGCCTGGGAGGCGATCTCGACCTCCGACTGGCCGACCCCGACCGTCTCGACCAGGATCACCTCGCAGCCCGCCGCGTCCAGGACCCGGATCGCCTGCGGGGCGGCCCAGGCGAGACCGCCGAGGTGGCCGCGCGTGGCCATCGACCGGATGTAGACACCCGGGTCGGAGGCGTGCTCCGACATCCGGACCCGGTCGCCGAGCAGCGCGCCCCCGGAGAACGGGGACGACGGGTCGACGGCCAGGACGCCGACCCGCCTGCCCTGCTTGCGGTACGCGGTCACCAGGGCGGACGTGGACGTCGACTTGCCGACGCCCGGCGAACCCGTCAGGCCCACCACGTACGCCCCTCCGGTCAGCGGGGCCAGTGCCGCCATGACCTCCCTGAGCTGCGGGGACGCCCCCTCCACCAGGGAGATCAGCCGGGCCACGGCCCGCGGCCGGCCCTCCCTGGCCTGGGCGACCAGTGTGGAGACGTCCTGCATCACAGCTCCGTTCACGAAGAGACCACGAAGGCCACGAAGAGACCACGAAAAGAGGGGCGGCCGAAAAGCCGTGCTCAGGCCTTCGGTACCCGCACGATCAGCGCGTCACCCTGACCGCCGCCACCGCACAGCGCCGCCGCGCCCACGCCACCGCCGCGCCGCTTCAGCTCCAGCGCCAGGTGCAGGACGAGGCGGGCGCCGGACATGCCGATCGGGTGGCCGAGGGCGATGGCGCCGCCGTTGACGTTCACCCTTTCCGGGGACACCTCGAGGTCCTTCATTGACTGGACCGCGACCGCCGCGAAGGCCTCGTTGATCTCGATCAGGTCGAGGTCGGAGACCTGAAGGCCTTCCTTCTTGAGGGCGTGCAGGATGGCGTTCGACGGCTGGGACTGGAGGGAGTTGTCCGGGCCCGCCACATTGCCGTGGGCGCCGATCTCGGCGATCCACTCCAGGCCGAGCTCCTGCGCCTTGGCCTTGCTCATCACCACGACCGCGGCGGCACCGTCGGAGATCTGCGAGGCCGAGCCCGCCGTGATGGTGCCGTCCTTCGTGAACGCCGGACGCAGCTTGCCGAGGGACTCGGCCGTGGTCTCCGCGCGGATGCCCTCGTCCTTGCTGAAGACGACCGGCTCGCCCTTGCGCTGCGGGATCTCGACCGGGGTGATCTCGGCCTCGAACAGGCCGTTCTTCTGGGCGGCGGCAGCGCGCTGGTGGGACAGGGCCGAGAACTCGTCCTGCTCGGGGCGCTGGATGCCGAGGCGGGTGTTGTGCTTCTCCGTCGACTCGCCCATGGCGATGTTCTCGAAGGCGTCGGTGAGACCGTCGTACGCCATGGCGTCGAGCATCTCGATAGCCCCGTACTTGAAGCCCTCGCGGGACTTGGGCAGCAGGTGAGGGGCGTTGGTCATGGACTCCTGGCCGCCGGCGACCACGATGTCGAACTCGCCGGCGCGGATGAGCTGGTCGGCGAGCGCGATGGCGTCGAGGCCGGACAGACACACCTTGTTGACGGTGAGCGCCGGGACGCTCATCGGGATGCCGGCCTTGACCGCGGCCTGGCGTGCCGGGATCTGCCCCGCCCCGGCCTGGAGCACCTGGCCCATGATCACGTACTGCACCTGGTCGCCGCCGATGCCCGCACGGTCGAGGGCGGCCTTGATCGCGAAGCCGCCGAGCTCGGCTCCCGAGAAGGACTTCAGCGAGCCGAGCAACCGCCCCATGGGCGTGCGGGCGCCCGCGACGATCACCGAGGTCGTGCTGTTCGATCCAGTCATGAGCTGCGATCCCCTTATCCGGCCTGCACTGGCCGAGGAGTGAACGAGGGTTTACTTCGAATGTACTGAGCGGTAGTCCACGCCGTCATCGGGCTGTCGGTGTGATCGCGCGCACGTTGCGTAACCACCTCCGTCGCGCTGCACTGAAACCATGCTGACGCGAATCGACCACATCGGGATCGCCTGTTTCGACCTCGACAAGACCGTCGAGTTCTATCGGGCCACGTACGGCTTCGAGGTGTTCCACTCCGAGGTCAACGAGGAGCAGGGCGTGCGTGAGGCCATGCTCAAGATCAACGATACGTCCGACGGCGGAGCTTCGTACCTGCAGCTCCTGGAGCCGACCCGGGAGGATTCCGCCGTGGGCAAGTGGCTCGCGAAGAACGGGGAGGGCGTACATCACATCGCCTTCGGTACGGCGGACGTGGACGCGGATGCCGCGGCCATCGGGCAGAAGGGCGTACGCGTTCTGTACGAAGAGCCGCGAATCGGTTCCATGGGGTCACGGATCACCTTCCTGCACCCGAAGGATTGCCACGGAGTACTGACAGAACTGGTCACTTCGGCGTCTGTTGAGTCACCTGAGCACTGACCCCCGTACATATGGGCCGGTAGGGTTGGGGGCGGTCGCCGCTCCACCCAGGGCGACCAGGGTCCTGCCATGACGGCGGGACCTGGCCGGGGTCCGGGTTTCGGGGGACGAGCGTCGGGGCAGCAGTCCGTGCTCCGCCGTTGATCTGACACCATTCCCCGGGAGCCCCGTTCGGCAGACGGCCGGGGCTCGTACTCAGAGACTTGCGACCAGGGGACGGATGGGACCGCGCAGTGCGGGGCTACGAGAGCCAGGAGCGGGAACCGGCGGCTGACGTCGACCACCTCACTCGTTTCGAAGCCGAGATGAAGCGGCTGAAGACCGAGCGGGAAAAGGCGATCCAGCACGCCGAGGACCTCGGCTACCAGGTCGAGGTGCTGCGCGCCAAGTTGCACGAGGCGCGGCGCACCATCATGTCCCGGCCCGCGTTCGACGGCGGCGACATCGGCTACCAGGCCGAGCAGTTGCTGCGTAACGCGCAGGTCCAGGCCGACCAGTTGCGCCTGGAGGCCGAGCGCGAGCTGAGCCAGGCCCGGGCGCAGACCCAGCGCATCCTCCAGGAGCACGCCGAGCAGGCCGCACGGCTCCAGGCGGAGCTGCACCAGGAGGCGGTCACCCGCCGCCAGCAGCTCGACCAGGAGCTCGCCGAGCGCCGGCAGACCGTCGAGTCGCACGTCAACGAGAACGTGGCCTGGGCGGAGCAGCTGCGCGCCCGGACCGAGCAGCAGGCGCGCCGGCTCCTGGACGAGTCCCGTGCCGAGGCCGAGCAGGCCATGGCGGCGGCCCGCGCGGAGGCCGAGCGGGTGACCTCCGAGGCCCGCCAGCGGCTGCAGAGCGAGGCCGAGTCGGCCCGCGCCGAGGCCGAGCAGCTGCTGCGCCGCGCCCGCACGGACGCCGAGCGGCTGCTGAACGCCGCCTCCACGCAGGCCCAGGAGGCCACCGAGCACGCCGAGCAGCTGCGTACCTCCACCAGCTCGGAGTCGGAGACGGCCCGCCGCGAGGCCCTGGAGCTGAGCCGGACCGCCGAGCAGCGCATCGCGGAGGCCGACACGGCCCTGCGGGAGGCGCGCGCCGAGGCGGAGAAGGTGGTCGCCGAGGCCAAGGCGGCCGCCGAGAAGGCGCTGTCGAGCGCGGAGTCGACCAACGAGCAGCGCACGCGTACCGCGAAGGAGCAGGTCGCCCGGCTGGTCAGCGAGGCCACCAAGGAGGCCGAGGCCACCAGGTCGGACGCCGAGCAGATCGTCGCGGACGCCCGCGCCGAGGCCGAGAAGCTGCTCGACGAGGCCGCCGAGAAGGCCCGCACCCTCACGGCCGAGGAGAGCGCGACCCAGCTGTCGAAGGCGGCCAAGACGGCCGAGGACGTCCTCGTCAAGGCGCAGGAGGACGCGCGGAACACCACCAAGGCCGCCGCCGAGGAGGCCGAGCGGATCCGCAGCGAGGCGGAGGCCGAGGCGGACCGGCTGCGCGCCGAGGCGCACGACATCGCCGAGCAGCTCAAGGGCGCGGCGAAGGACGACACCAAGGAGTACCGCGCCAAGACGGTCGAGCTGCAGGAGGAGGCCCGCCGGCTGCGCGGCGAGGCCGAGCAGCTGCGCTCCGACGCGGTCGCCGAGGGCGAGAAGATCCGCGCGGAGGCCCGCAAGGAGGCCGTCCAGCAGATCGAGGAGGCGGCCAGGACCGCCGAGGAACTGCTGGCGAAGACCCGGCAGGACGCGGACGAGCTGCGCCAGAAGGCCACCACGGACAGCGAGAAGGTCCGTACGGAGGCCATCGAGCGGGCGACGACCCTGCGCCGGCAGGCCGAGGAGACCCTGGAACGCACCCGCAAGGAGGCCGAGCGGCACCGCGCGGAGGTCGTCGAGCAGTCCGAGGGCATCAAGGCGGACGCCGAGCGGGCCGCGCGCGAGCTGCACGAGGCGACCGAGCGGGCCATAGAGGCCCGCCGCGCGGACGCCGCCGAGGAACTGACCCGGCTGCACACCGAGGCCGAGGAACGCCTCACCGCCGCCGAGCAGGCGCTCACGGACGCCCGTGAGGAGGCAGTGCGGCTCCGCCGGGAGGCCGCCGAGGAGATCGACCGGCTGCGCGCCGAGGCCGCCGAGCGGATCCGTACGCTCCAGCAGCAGGCCGAGACGGAGGCCGAGCGGCTGCGCACCGAGGCCGCCTCGGACGCCTCCGCCTCCCGCGCGGAGGGCGAGGCCATCGCCGTACGCCTGCGGTCGGAGGCCGCGGCCGAGGCCGAGCGGCTGAAGTCGGAGGCGCAGGACACCGCCGACCGCGTGCGGGCGGAGGCGCAGGCCGCCGCCGAGCGGCTGGCGACGGAGGCGTCGGAGACGCTGGCCGCCGCGCAGGAGGAGGCCAACCGGCGTCGCCGTGAGGCCGAGGAGTACCTCGGCACGGCACGGCAGGAGGCCGACCAGGAGCGCCACCGGGCCCGCGAGCAGAGCGAGGAACTGCTGGCCTCGGCGCGCAAGCGCGTCGACGAGGCGCAGACCGAGGCCGTACGCCTGGTCGAGGAAGCCGACCGGCGGGCCACCGAGATGGTGTCGGCCGCCGAGCAGCACGCCCAGCAGGTACGGGACTCGGTCGCCGGGCTGCACGAGCAGGCCCAGGAGGAGATCGCCGGGCTGCGTTCGGCCGCCGAGCACGTGGCGGACCGTACGCGCCGCGAGGCCCAGGAGGAGTCGGACCGGGTCCGCGCCGATGCCTACGCCGAGCGGGAGCGGGCCGGCGAGGACGCGAGCCGGGTCCGGCGCGAGGCGACCGAGGAGACGGACGCCGCCAAGGCGCTCGCCGAGCGCACGGTCTCGGAGGCGATCGAGGAGGCGGAGCGCCTCAGGTCGGACGCGTCCGAGCACGCCCAGCGGGTGCGCACCGAGGCGTCGGACGCCATCGCCGAGGCCGACCAGGCGGCGGCGCGTACCCGGGCGGACGCCCGCGAGGACGCCAACCGCATCCGGTCGGACGCGGCGACGCAGGCCGACACCCTCATCACCGAGGCACGCAACGAGGCCGAGCGGCTCACCACCGAGACGATCACGGACACCGACCGGCTGCGCCAGGAGACGGTCGCCGAGGCGGAGCGGCTGCGGTCCAAGACGGTCGCGGAGGCCGAGCGGGTACGGTCCGAGGCGCTCGCCCAGGCCGAGCAGCTGCTCGGGGAGGCCACCGGCGAGGCGGAGCGGCTGCGCGCCGAGGCCGCCGACACGGTCGGGGCGGCCCAGCAGCACGCCGAGCGGATCCGCAGCGAATCGGAGCGGGTCAAGGCCGAGGCGCTGTCGGAGGCCGAGCGGGTCACCTCGGCCGCGCGCGACGAGGCCGACCGCACGCTGGACGCGGCCCGCCAGGAAGCCAACAAGCGGCGCTCCGAGGCGGCCGAGCAGGTCGACAAGCTCATCACGGAGACGGCCGCGGAGGCCGACAAGCTGCTCACCGAGGCGCAGCAGCAGGCACAGAAGGCCACCGCGGAGGCGGAGGCCCAGGCCGACAGCATGGTCGGCGCCGCCCGCACCGAGGCCGACCGGCTGGTGTCCGAGGCGACGGTCGAGGGCAACGCCCGGGTGGAGAAGGCCCGTACGGACGCGGACGAACTGCTCGTCGGCGCCCGCCGGGACGCCACCGCGATCAGGGAGCGGGCCGAGGAGCTGCGCGACCGCATCACGACCGAGATCGAGAACCTGCACGAGCGGGCCCGCCGCGAGGCCGCCGAGACGATGAAGTCGACCGGCGACCGCTGCGACGCGCTCATCAAGGCCTCCGAGGAGCAGCTGCAGAAGTCGCAGGCGAAGGCCAAGGAGCTGGTGTCGGAGGCCAACTCCGAGGCCGGCAAGGTGCGCATCGCCGCTGTCAAGAAGGCCGAGGGGCTCCTGAAGGAGGCCGAGCAGAAGAAGGCGGCGCTCGTGCGGGAGGCCGAGGAGCTCAAGGCCGAGGCGATCCGCGAGGCGAAGCGCACGGTCGAGGAGGGCAAGCGCGAGCTGGAGATCCTGGTGCGTCGCCGCGAGGACATCAACGCCGAGATCTCCCGTGTCCAGGACGTCCTGGAGGCGTTGGAATCCTTCGAGGCCCCCACGAGTGGCAAGGACGGCGTCAAGGCGGGTGCCACGGTCGGCGCCCCTCGATCGGGTGGCAAGTCGTCCGACAGCTAGAACACGGTGGGAACAAAGGATCAAATTTCGGCGGCTTCTGGGGCCTTTGACCAAGTCTTTGGCAAGTGGTCCGCGAGTTAGCCACCCAAAAGGGGTGTCATTCTCCAGATCAAACACGCATCCGCTCGATGACACACCGCTTCGGCCCCTAGGATTCCCCCTATCACCTCACCGGTCTCATTCGACAGGAACCCCATGAGCGACACTTCCCCCTACGGCTTCGAGCTTGTGCGGCGTGGGTACGACCGCGCTCAGGTGGACGAACGCATCTCGAAGCTCGTCTCCGACCGTGACAGCGCTCTGGCCCGTATCACTGCTCTGGAAAAGCGCATCGAGGAGCTTCACCTCGAGACGCAGAACGCCCAGGCACAGGTGACCGACGCCGAGCCGTCGTACGCCGGCCTCGGCGCGCGTGTCGAGAAGATCCTCCGCCTCGCCGAGGAGGAGGCCAAGGATCTGCGCGAGGAGGCCCGGCGCGCTGCCGAGCAGCACCGCGAACTTGCCGAGTCCGCGGCCCAGCAGGTTCGCAACGACGCAGAATCGTTCGCTGCGGAGCGCAAGTCCAAGGCCGAGGACGAGGGCGTCCGGATCGTCGAGAAGGCCAAGAGCGACGCTTCGCAGCTGCGTTCGGAGGCTCAGAAGGACGCGCAGTCGAAGCGCGAGGAGGCCGACGCTCTCTTCGAGGAGACCCGCGCCAAGGCCGCGCAGGCCGCCGCCGACTTCGAGACGAACCTCGCCAAGCGCCGCGAGCAGTCCGAGCGCGACCTGGCGTCGCGTCAGCAGAAGGCGGAGAAGCGCCTCGCGGAGATCGAGCACCGCGCGGAGCAGCTGCGCCTGGAGGCGGAGAAGCTGCGCACGGACGCCGAGCGCCGCGCCCGCCAGACCGTCGAGACGGCGCAGCGCCAGGCCGAGGACATCGTGGCCGACGCCAACGCCAAGGCGGACCGGATCCGTTCGGAATCCGAGCGGGAGCTGGCGGCTCTCACCAACCGCCGCGACTCCATCAACGCCCAGCTGACGAACGTGCGCGAGATGCTCGCCACGCTCACGGGCGCCGCGGTGGCCGCCGCCGGCACGCCGGCCGACGACGAGCCGATCTCCCGGGGTGTCCCGGCTCAGCAGTCCCGGTAAGCGTGTGCCGTAGTACGGCTGTGACGCAGTAAGGCAAAGGCCCGCATCCTCCGCGAGGGGGGTGCGGGCTTTCGCCTTTCTTGCCCCGCTCGTCGGTCTCCGTTTGCCCACACGATTGGCATCCGCCGAACCCCGCCCCTAGCGTGGGTCGCATGATCGAGCTCGAGGGACTGACCAAGCGGTACGGCGAGAAGGTGGCGGTCAACAACCTGACCTTCACCGTCAGACCGGGCATCGTGACGGGCTTCCTCGGGCCGAACGGCGCCGGCAAGTCGACCACCATGCGGATGATGCTCGGGCTCGACCGGCCGACCGCCGGGGACGTCCGTATCGACGGCAAGCACTACGACCAACTGAAGGACCCGTTCACCTACATCGGCGCCCTGCTGGACGCGAAGGCGATGCACGGCGGGCGCAGCGCCTTCAACCACCTGCTGTGCCTCGCGCAGAGCAACGGCATCCCGAAGAAGCGGGTGCACGAGGTGCTGGACACCGTCGGGCTCACGGCCGTGGCGAAGAAGAAGGCCAAGGGCTTCTCGCTCGGCATGGGGCAGCGGCTCGGCATCGCGGGGGCGCTGCTGGGCGATCCGCGGATCCTGATGTTCGACGAGCCGGTCAACGGCCTCGACCCAGAGGGCATCCATTGGATCCGCAACCTGATGAAGTCGCTGGCGGCGCAGGGCCGTACGGTCTTCGTCTCCTCCCACCTGATGAGCGAGATGGCGCTGACCGCCGACCACCTGGTCGTCATCGGGCAGGGGCGGCTGCTCGCCGACACCTCCATGGCCGACTTCATCGCGCAGAACTCGCGGTCGTACGTCCGGATCCGCTCGCCGCACCGCGAGCGGCTGCTGGACGTGCTGCACAGCGCCGGGATCACCGCCGTGGAGACCGGCAACGGCACGCTGGAGGTCGACGGCACCAAGCCCGAGTACATCGGTGAACTGGCCGCCCAGTACCAGATCGTGCTGCACGAGCTGAGCCCTCAGCAGGCCTCCCTGGAGGAGGCGTTCATGCAGCTGACCGCGGAGTCGGTCGAGTACCACGCACACGCCGACACGCCCTTGGAGCAACCGCAGTGGGGCGACGGCTGGAAGGGGAACTGACCATGGCGGCGATCCAGGTCGTCCGGTCCGAGTGGACCAAGATCCGGTCGGTGGCCTCCACCGTGTGGACGCTCTCCCTGGCGGTGGTCGTCACCATCGCCCTCGGCATGCTGATCTCGGCGCTGTCGAAGAACGAGTTCGACACGATGAACCGCGACGACCAGCTCTCCTTCGACCCGACGTTCATCAGCTTCGCGGGCATGAGCCTCGGTCAGCTCGCGATGATCGTGTTCGGGGTGCTCGTCGTGTCGAACGAGTACAGCACCGGCATGATCCGCACCTCGCTGGCCGCCGTACCGCAGCGCGGCACCTTCCTCTTCAGCAAGATCGCGGTCGCGACCGCGCTCTCGCTGGCCGTCGGCCTGGCCACCAGCTTCGTCGCCTTCTTCCTGGGGCAGGCGATGCTGGGCACCCACAAGGCGCAGATCGGCGACTCCGGTGTGCTGCGCGCGGTCATCGGCGGCGGTCTCTACATGACCCTCATCGTGATGTTCTCGATGGGCGTGGCCGCGATGCTGCGCTCGCCGATGCTGTCGCTGGGCATCCTGATGCCGTTCTTCTTCCTGATCTCCAACATCCTCGGCAACGTCGACGCGACGAAGAAGATCGGCCGCTATCTGCCCGACCAGGCCGGCAGCAAGATCATGCAGGTGGTCCCCCCGATCGACGACGACACTCCGTACGGCCCCTGGGGCGGCCTCGGGATCATGGCGCTGTGGGTGCTCGCGGCGCTGATCGGCGGTTATGTCCTGTTGAAGAAGCGGGATGCGTGACCGCTCTGGGCTTTGCTTCGATTTGAGCGGAACCGTCAGCGCCCCGATAAGCTCCTAACCCTTACGGGGGGCGTGTGCCCCGCTGTCCTGAACCTTGCGATGGGTGCGGAGCATGATCGAGGCAGTCGGCCTGACCAAGCGCTACGGCGACAAGACCGCTGTGTACAACCTTTCCTTCCAGGTGCGGCCCGGTGCCGTCACCGGATTCCTCGGGCCCAACGGCTCGGGCAAGTCGACGACGATGCGGATGATCCTCGGCCTGGACAACCCCACCTCGGGGCAGGTGACGATCGGCGGCTATCCGTACCGCAGGCTGCCGAACGCGCCCCGGCAGGTCGGCGCGCTGCTCGACGCCAAGGCCGTGCACGGCGGCCGGGCCGCCCGCAACCACCTGCTGTGCCTTGCCCAGCTGTCCGGCATCCCGGCCCGGCGGGTCGACGAGGTGCTCGGTGTGGTCGGCCTCCAGGACGTGGCCAGGAAGCGCTCCAAGGGCTTCTCGCTCGGCATGGGGCAGCGGCTCGGCATCGCCGCGGCGCTGCTCGGCGACCCGCAGGTGCTGCTGTTCGACGAGCCGGTCAACGGGCTCGACCCCGAGGGCATCCTGTGGGTGCGCAACCTCATGAAGGCGCTCGCGGCGGAGGGCCGTACGGTCTTCGTCTCCTCGCACCTCATGAGCGAGATGGCGGTGACCGCCGATCACCTGATCGTGATCGGGCGCGGGCAGCTGCTCGCCGACATGAACATCAAGGACTTCATCTCGGCCAACTCGGCCGACTTCGCGCGCGTCCGTACGCCGGAGACCGACCCGCAGCTGCGCGAGAAGCTGTCGTCCGCGCTCACCGAGGCGGGCGCGCACGTGATGCCGGAGCAGGACGGGGCGCTGCGCGTGACGGGACTGCCGCTGCCGCGCATCAGCGACATCGCGCACGACACCGACGTACGCCTGTGGGAGCTGTCGCCGCACCAGGCCTCGCTGGAGGAGGCGTACATGCGGATGACGCAGGGCGCCGTCGACTACCGCTCGACCATCGACCAGAAGACCGGGCTCCAGCAGCCGCTGCCGCCGGGCGCGCAGCCGCCGATGCCGGTACCGGGGCAGGGCCAGCCGGGCTGGTACGCCCCGCCGCCGCCCCAGCAGGGCGGGCAGCCGTTCTCCATGCCGCAGGGGCAGCAGCAGATGCCGCAGGCGCAGCCGCCCGCGGGCCCGTACGGCGCTCCGGGCGCCGCTCCGGGCCCCGGCGCCGGTGCGCCCAACCCGTACGCCCCGCAGGCCCCGTACGCTCCCCAGGCACCGCAAGCCCCGCAGACACCGCAAGCACCGCAGGCACCCCAAGCACCGCAAGGACAGCCCTCGCCCGCCGCGCAGCCCGCCGCGCAGCCCGCCGCGCCTGCCCCGGGAGCCCCTGCCCCCGCCTCCTCCGCCCCTGCCGCCGACCCGAACAAGCCCGAGGACGCCCGATGAGCACCCCGCAGCCCCAGATGCCGCAGGCCGCGCCCACCACCTGGCAGGCCTCGTCCGGACCGTCGTACCCCACGTACACCTCGCCGATCCCCGTGCTGCGTACGCACCTCGGGCACGCGATCGCCTCCGAGTGGACCAAGATCCGGTCGGTGCGCTCCACGATGTGGACGCTCGGCGTGTTCGTGCTGCTCGTCATCGGCATCGGGCTCGCGGCCGGCGCGCTGGTCGCCTCGAACTCGGGCGAGGAGAGCCTGGCGGGCGAGAACCCGCTGTCGTTCGGCTTCTTCGGGCTGCTCCTCGGCAGCATGTGCATCATCACGCTCGGCGTGATGACCACGGCCTCGGAGTACGGCACCGGCATGATCCGGACCACCATGGTGGCCTGCCCCTCGCGCGGCCGGGTCCTCGCCGCGAAGGCGATCGTGTTCTTCTCGGTCGCGTTCGTGGTGACGCTGGTGTCGGCCCTGCTGGTCGCCCTGGCGGACGTCGCCATGCTGGAGGGCGCCAAGGAGCCCTCCGCCCAGGAGTGGCTGAAGGGCACGGTCGGCATCTCGTTCTACATCGCGCTGCTCGGCCTGCTCTCGCTGGTGGTCGGCTCGATCATCCGGCACTCGGCGGGCGCGATCACCATCATGATCGGCCTGGTGCTGGCCCCGCTGGTCATCGCGCTGTTCATGTTCTCGGCCTCGCTGGAGGACCTGCGCCAGGCCCTGTTCGAGTACTCCATCCCGAACCAGCTCAGCGTCTTCTACTCCAACTCCCTCACCGAGACGGGCCCGTCCGGCTGGGACCCGCTGTGGATCGCCCTCGGCGTCACGGCCGCCGCGTTCGCCGGCGCCTTCGCGCTGCTGGAGAAGCGGGACGTGTAGGCCACACCGACAACGGGGCTCTCAGAACCTCGGCGCGTTACGGGACCGCTGCACCCGCGTGGTGCGGCGGTCCTTCGCGTTCCAGCACGCCTTGTGCCAGTGGCGGCGCTCGTCGACGCCCGAGTGCGCGGGCCAGGCCACGACGTGCGGAACGCCGTCCGGGATCAGCTGCTCGCAGCCCGGGCAGCGGTACGCCTTCCCCTGGGCGCTCGCCCCGGCCACATGACGCACGCTCCACTGGTCGCCCTGCCAGTCCTCGGCGGACTGGAAGCCGCCGTAGCGGCCGGAACGGTCGTCCTCGGCGCTCCGGCCGGACGAGCCTGACGAACCAGCTCCCTTGGGTCGGTTGCGACGCGGGGACACGGGACACCTCACGGGGCTATACAGGGAGCATGGGCTGTGTCCAGCCTACGCGGCACGGACGGGGGTACGCGTAGGGAACCAACCCCCACAAGTCCCCCTCCACCGCGCCTCATTCTGCAGACAATCCGCAAATCTCTTCGCCAGGCCGTGTCCTCGGCACGTGTCAGACGGTTATGCCGGGTGGGGGAGCTCCGCGTCGGAGCCAAGGAAGCAGGAAATGCGATGCACGTAGGAAGTTTCGTGTTGGCGGCCCAGTTCCCGGGGCAGGGCCAGGGGGAGGCGCTGCACCGCGCGGTCCGCTCGGCCGAGGTCGCGGAGGAAGCCGGCCTGGACGCGGTCTGGCTGGCCGAGCACCACTTCGTGCCGTACGGCACCTGTCCGTCCGCGGTCACGCTGGCGGCGTTACTGCTCGGCCGCACTCGTCGCATCCGGGTCGGCACCGCCGTCAGCGTGCTGCCCACCACCCACCCCGTGGCCCTCGGCGAACAGGCCGCGCTGCTGCACCTGACGAGCGGCGGGCGCTTCTCGCTGGGCGTGGGGCGCGGCGGACCGTGGGTCGACCTGGAGGTCTTCGGCGCGGGCCTCGAAGCGTACGAGTCGGGGTTCCCGGAATCACTCGATCTGCTGGTGCGCTGGCTGCGCGAACCCTCGGTCGCGGCCGCCGGCGAGCGGTTCACCTTCCGCGAGGTCCCTGTCGTACCGAGGCCGTCGGAGGCGCTGACGGAGGCCTCGGGCCCCGAGGTCGTCGTCGCGTGCACCTCCCCGGCGAGCGTGCGGCTGGCCGCCGAGCGCGGACTGCCGATGCTGCTCGGGATGCACGTGGGGGACGAGGAGAAGGCCGAGATGGTCGCCCTGTGGCGCAGGCTCGCGCGGGCGGCGGGGCGTTCGCCGGAGGAGGTCCTCGGCGCGGGCCATGTGTCGGCCGGCGTCTGCCAGATCGCGGACCGGCGTACGGACGCGGTGGAGACGCTGACGAAGGCGATGCCGGGCTGGCTGAAGCAGGGTCTCGGCGCCCATGTCACGGTGGACGGCCGCGAGCGTTCGATGCGCGACCCGCTGGCGTACACCGAACTGCTCTGCGGACTGCACCCGGTGGGCACCTCGCGACTGTGCGCCGACCGGCTGGCGGCGACCAGCGAGCGGACCGGCGTCACCCGGTTCGCCCTGCTCACGGAGGGCTCGGGAGACCTGGCGGCCACCGAGGAGAACATCCGGCGGCTGGGTGCCGAAGTCATCCCGCAGCTCGGCTGAACCGGGCCGTCGTCAACCGGCCTGTCCGGCGGGGAGCTTGCCGCCCCGGTACGAATGCACCTCCCGTGTACGGAGCGGCAAGCAAGCGGCTCACCGCGTCAGCAGTCCCGCAGTTCCGGGGACTGGTTCAGCAACTGGTTGCGTGCCGAGGTGAAGCGGGCCAGCGTCTCGTCGACGGAGGAGTCCAACGGGAACACCGCCACCCGGTGGCAGTTCTGGAACGCCAGTCGTACCCCGAAGTGCCGTTGCAGCGCGCCGCGTATCGCGTCACTCGCAAGCGCACGCAGCAGCTGACCGCGTGCCTGCTCGTCCGGCGGGGGCGTCTGGTTGTCGGCGAACGCTCCGCCGTCGACCTTCAGCTGGGCCACCAGGGAGCTGATCATCTCCCATGCGTAGGGCAGGGAGGTCCGGACGCAGTCGACGAAGGCAGCTTCGTCGACCTCGCCTCGCTCGGCCTGTTCGAGTAGGGCCGGTGAGACGTCGAGCGACATGGGTTCTCCTCTCGCACCCCCGGTCAACAGGGGTTGCCGGACAGATAAAGGGAGCTCGCGACACCGAGCACGCTGCGTACACAACTCGCGACCTCCCGTTTACTACGGTAAGCAACGGACGGTGACGGCACCAGGAGAATGCGTACATGCGGAGACCTCATTAGGCACACAATCGGCCACAACCGAACAGGTATGTTCCGGGCCGAATCGCGTGCACTGGGGCCCGTCGAGTAGCGTTGCCGACCATGCGTCTCGTCATCGCCCGGTGCTCCGTCGACTACGCCGGCCGGCTCACCGCCCACCTCCCCTCCGCCCCCCGTCTCATCCTGGTGAAGGCGGACGGCAGCGTCTCGATTCACGCGGACGACCGGGCCTACAAGCCCCTGAACTGGATGTCGCCGCCCTGCACGCTGAAGGAGGGTTCCGGCGAGGAGGAAGGCGTCTGGACCGTCATCAACAAGGCGGGCGAGAAGCTCATCATCACGATGGAGGAAGTTCTCCACGACTCCTCGCACGAACTGGGCGTGGATCCCGGCCTGATCAAGGACGGCGTAGAAGCACACCTCCAAGAGCTCCTCGCCGACCGCATCGAGACCCTCGGCGAGGGCTACACGCTCATCCGCCGCGAGTACATGACGGCCATCGGCCCGGTCGACATCCTGTGCCGGGACGCGGCCGGCCAGACCGTCGCGGTGGAGATCAAGCGGCGCGGCGAGATCGACGGAGTCGAGCAACTCACCCGCTACCTCGATCTGTTGAACCGCGATCCCCATCTCGCCCCGGTCCGCGGCGTCTTCGCCGCCCAGGAGATCAAGCCGCAGGCCCGCGTCCTCGCCACGGACCGCAACATCGGCTGCACGATCCTCGACTACAACGCCCTGCGGGGGATCGAGGACGACAAACTGCGGTTGTTCTGACCGTCATTCCGCTACGACGTGAAGGGCCCGGTCCGTTTCCTCGGACCGGGCCCTTCCGCGCTGTGCGTGTGCCTGTGTCTGTGCCTGTACGGCGTCAGATCACCGACCCCGAGCTGCTCGGCGTGCCCGCCTCGCTGGACTGCGGGGCGCCGGCGGAGCTGCTGGACTCCACCGGTGAGGATGCCGGGCCACTGGCCGAGTCGGAGGTCGACGGGGTGGTCGTGGGCGTGGGCGTCGTGGGCGTGGGCGTCGGTGTCGGCGTCGTCGGTGTCGGTGTCGGGGACGTCGGAGTCGTCGGCGGCTTCGAAGGCGACGTCGGCGGCTTGGACGGGGACGGCGGCGGAGTCGTCGGCCTGGACGGCGTCGACGATCCGGTGCTCGACCCCTGCGTCCCGCTCGGCCGGTCGGACGGCTCGGCCGCTTCCGTGGGCGTCGGGTCGTCGGAGGTGCCGTACGTGCCGTCGGGGCCCGGGTCCGTCGGCCGGCTGGTCGCCGGGCCGGTGTCGCCGGAGCCGTCGTCGTTCTTCGGCACGTCCGCGCCCAGGCTGCCGTCGTTCAGGCCCTGGCTGGCCGACGGGTTGACGCCGACCTGGTCGGACGGGTTGTTGGCGTCGTTCTCGGAGGTCGCCCCGAGCGTCACCACCGTGCCGAGCACGGCCACGAGGAGCGCGCCCGCCCCGGCCGCCACGAGATTGCGCTTGGCGAGGCCCTTGAGGCCGCCCCGGGCCTTGTGCGACGCCGGGGACGACCCGGCGGCCCCGTTGGACCGGGGCGCGGAGGACGACGGGGACGACGCCTGGTAGGTGACCAGTGTGGAGCTGTCCGCGGGCCGCTGAAGCTGCGGGAACGCCGCCGGGACGCCGCCGGGAGGCGACTGCGACTCCTCGTACCGGGCGTCCGGCACCTCCTCCCCCGCCATCGCGGCGAGGCCGGGCACGGTGCCCGAGCGGTCGGCGACCAGGGCGAGGGCACGGCGTCCGGCGACGGCACCGCGCTTGTCGGCCAGGGCGCCGCGCATGCCGATGGACGACTCCAGTTCGGCACGCGCCCGGTCGAGCTGTCCCCCGCAGAGCGCGAGGATGCCCAACTCGTGATGGAAATAGGCCTGTTCCGACACGTCCCCGGCGAGCCCGGAGGCCTCCGCCCCGGAACGCAGCGCCCGCTCCCAGGCACTCCAGTGCCCGCCCGCGGCGAATGCCGGTGCCGCCGTGCGGGCCAGCAGCACGGTGACGCTCTCCTCGTCCTCGGCGGGCGGGGTCGTCCCCGGCACGAGCAGTCCGAGGGCGGCGAGCACGGCGTCCGCCTCGGCGCACACCCGCTCCGGGGTGACCGAGGGGTGTCCGGCCCACCAGGCGTAGTGCTGGGCGGCGGTGCGGGCCTGGGCCTCGATGTCGTCGCCGTACCCGGCGGCCTCCAGCTGGGCCTGGACACCGGCGGCGAGGCGGTAGCGGGCGCCGACCGGGGAGACCAGGCCGCAGGAGGCCAGTTCACCGAGGGCGGCGTCCGCGTGGGTGTCGCCGACGAGGGCGGGCAGGTGCGCCTGGTGCGGCACCTCGCCGCCGAGCGCCACGGCGAACCGCAGGGTGGCGCGCGCCGATTCGCTGAGCCGGGCGGCGAGCAGCGGGGCGGGCGCGGCGGCCTCGCCGAGCGCGGGCAGGGGTACGTGCTCGCGCTCGTCCGGGTCGGTGGACGAGTCCGAGGAGGTGTCGAAGGGCGCGTCGAACGGTGCGTCGACCGGTGTGGCGTCCGCGAAGACGCCGAACTCGTCGACGGCACCGGCTCCGGCCCGCAGCCGCTCGCGCTGCCGCAGCAGTGCCCCGGCCTGCACGAACCGCAACGGCAGGCCCTCGGACTCGAACCAGAGGTCTCCGGCCCAGTTGGCCTCCTCCTCCGCTGAGGACGCGGCCGACGGCACGCTCCAGGAGCTCCACGCCGTCGGCGCGCTCCAGGCCGCCGAGGAAGACCTCTTCGAGCGCGGAGTCGGCGGACGGGGCGGGCACGTCGGGCGTGGCCGCGACCAGGAAGGCGCACTCGGGCGTGGCGTCCAGCAGCTCGTCCAGGGCGGCGCCGCCGAACTCGACGTCGTCGAGGACGACGACCGCGCCGATCTCACGGACGTAGGAGAGCAGTTCGTCCCGGTCCGGGCGGTGCAGGGGCGCGTTGTGGACGGCGTAGAAGAGGTCGTGGAGCAGGTCGCTCGACGTGCGGTGGAAGCCGCTGAGGCGGACGACGCCATCGGGGGCGAGGTCTGCGCAGTCCTCGGCGACCACGTCGAGGAGGCTGGTGCGGCCGGAGCCGGCCGGGCCGGTGAGGCGTACGGAGCGGCCGCGGGCGAGCAGCCGTACCAGCCGCTCGCGCTCGTCCTGGCGGGCCAGGAGCGGCAGCTCGGGCTGGGCCGGTCCGGGCGGGACCGGCGGCCCGGCCGCGCGGGCGACCTCGGCGCGTTCGGCCGGACCGAGCTTCTCGGGACGGTCGGGGCGCTCGCCCGGCGGGCAGGCCTCTATCTCGCTGCCGTCGACGGGGTTGACGGTGAGCAGGTAGTCGCCCGCGACGAGCTGCACGGTGCGGGCGAGTGCGGGCGTGTGCTGTGCGAAATCGGATGCGAGGGGATCCCTCGGCGGACGTCGGCCGGACGCATGGGCGTCACCGTCGTGGCCGTACTCCTCGGGCTCCCGGCTGTTCGGGTCCATAGGTTTCAAGCCCCCCAAAAGCGTCGTGTGCCAGATCCGGCCCCTCCCGGCCTGTTGCACACCGCGCTGTCGCTTCTGGTCCGGGCCCGCTAGAGGGAAATCAGCAGCGGGCGACCGAACCCTAAACCTTCGCACAGTATCTACGACAGCCCGGGGTCCCGCGCCGTCCGAGACGTCACAGTCTCGTGAGGATTGCGCGCGTCGTGTGGTTCGCAGCCGGAACGTCCGGCCGCCTGGCCCCATCGGTACCGGGCGTCACACCCGGGGCAGTGCCTCCATCCCGATGCCGCCCTCGATGGCGAGGATCCGGTGCAGTCTGGTGGCGACCAGCAGGCGCTGCATCTGCAGCGGTACGCCGCGCAGCACGAGCCGTCGCCCGCAGCGGCCGGCGCGCCGGTGTACCCCCATGATCACCCCGAGGCCGGTGGCGTCCCAGGAGTCCAGCTCGGACAGGTCCAGCACGAGATCGCCGACTCCGTCGTCGACGGCCGTGTGCAGGACCGTACGGGCGTCCGCCGCGCTGCGGACGTCGAGGCGGCCCCCGACGACCAGCTCGGCGTGGTCGCCCCTGATGTACATATGCGCTCCCCGTGCGTCGTCTTGTGCTCCGCGGAAGTGAAAGGCCGGTGATGCAACCTCTGACTGCGTTGGGCGGTCAGAGGTTGCCGTTTGTAAGCGAACCGATACCGAATTCACCCATGGGTGTGATGCCCCAGGGGCATGTGCGGTTTCAGTGCTTGTAGAAGCCCTGCCCGCTCTTGCGCCCGATGTCACCGGCGTCAACCATCCGGCGCATCAGCTCTGGTGGGGCGAACTTCTCGTCCTGGGATTCGGTGTAGATGTTGCTGGTGGCGTGCAGGAGGATGTCGACGCCGGTGAGGTCCGCCGTGGCGAGCGGTCCCATGGCGTGGCCGAAGCCCAGCTTGCAGGCGAGGTCGATGTCCTCGGCGGTGGCCACGCCCGACTCGTACAGCTTGGCGGCCTCGACGACGAGCGCCGAGATGAGACGGGTCGTCACGAACCCGGCCACGTCCCGGTTGACGACGATGCACGTCTTGCCGACGGACTCGGCGAACTCCCGCGCGGTGGCGAGGGTCTCGTCGCTCGTCTTGTAGCCGCGCACCAGCTCGCACAGCTGCATCATCGGGACCGGTGAAAAGAAGTGCGTGCCGACGACCCGCTCCGGGCGCTCCGTACCGGCCGCGATCTTGGTGATCGGGATGGCGGAGGTGTTGGAGGCGAGGACGGCGTCGTCGCGGACGATCTTGTCGAGGGCACGGAAGATCTCGTGCTTGACTTCGAGCTTCTCGAAGACGGCCTCGACGACGATGTCGGCGTCGGCGACGGCGTCCAGGTCGGTGGTCGCGGTGATCCGGGCGAGGGCGGCGTCGGCGTCGTGCGCCTCGAGCCTGCCCTTGCTCACGAACTTGTCGTACGAAGCCTTGATGCCGTCGGTGCCGCGTTTGAGTGCCTCGTCGGTGACATCGCGCAGGACGACGTCCCAGCCCGCCTGCGCGGAGACCTGGGCGATCCCGGAACCCATCAGGCCGGCGCCGATGACGGCAAGCTTCCGTGCCACTGTGCGACTCCCCTTTGACTGCACACAAGCGCTCACACGCTGTTCAAATTGCCTCTCCGGCGGACCATAGCGAAGGTGAGGGGCTGTGTGACCGGTAAGTAATGCGCGTCACGTCTCATCTGACGGACATCACACCGGCCCGGCTCAGCGCTCGCCCCGGACGGCGTAGTTGAGCACCTTCTCGCTCAACAGCTCCTCCATGTGGTCGAGAAGCACGAGCACCTCTCGTGACACTTCGTCCGGATTGCGCCCGGCGACCATCTCGCGGCCGATGACACCCATGACCGTGTGATGGACCCAGTTGATCTGACCGGCCATCAGGGTGGGGATCGGGTCGTCGGTTGCGGCGCCCGTCTCCTCGCGCAGGGTCGCCTCCAGGTTCTCCTGGACCTCCTGCTGGATGCTCCAGAGCCGGGAACGGAGCGGGGGCGAGTCGTGGATGACCCGCATGAACCGTTCGTAGCCCTCCATCAGGCCGACCCGGGGCGAGACCGCCTCGACCTCGTCGCGCAGTTCCCGCAACACGGCCGCGGCCGCCGACTCGCCCACGTCACGGGCGCGCACCCAGCGCGAGAGCCGGCCGACGACGCCCTTGCTGCGATCGAGGAAGAGATCTTCCTTGGTCGGGAAGTAGTTGTAGACGGTGTTCACGGAGACGTCGGCCGCCTCGGCCACGTCCGCGATGGTCACCGTCATGAAGCCGTGCTCCAGGAACAGCCCCGTCGCGATGTCCGAGATGCGTTGCCTGGTCTCGCGCTTCTTCCGCTCCCTGAGTCCCTCTGCCATGCCCGGATCCTAACCGTTCTTGGGCTCCCTCAAATTTTGGGGCCGTTGCAAAATTTAAGGGACTCTGTTTTTCTGGGGTCATGGCAATCATCAGTACGGCCGGTCTGGCCCGTACCTTCCAGACGAAACTCGGCCCGGTGGAGGCCGTGCGCGGCGTGGACCTGACCGTCCGCGAAGGGGAGATCCTCGGCTTCCTGGGCCCGAACGGCGCCGGGAAGACCACGACCCTGCGCATGCTGACCACCCTGTTGGCCCCCACCGGCGGCGTGGCCACGGTCGCCGGCTGCGATCTGGCGACCGACCCGGGCGGAGTGCGGCGGGCGTGCGGTTATGTGGCGCAGTCGGGCGGCGTCGACCCGCAGATCAGCGTGCGGGAGGAACTGGTCACCCAGGGGCGCCTCTACCGCCTGACGAAGGATCAGGCCGCGGGACGCACGGAGGAGTTGGCTCGCGATCTGGACCTGACCGATCTCCTCGACCGCAAGGCCGGCGCGCTCTCCGGCGGGCAGCGCAGGCGCCTGGACATCGCCATGGCGCTCACCCACCGCCCCAAGGTCCTCTTCCTCGACGAGCCGACGACGGGCCTCGACCCCGGCAGCCGCGCCGACCTGTGGGACCTGGTCCGCCGACTGCGCGACGAGCACGGCACGACCGTCTTCCTGACCACCCACTACCTCGACGAGGCCGACGCCCTCTCCGACCGCCTGGTCGTCGTCGACCAGGGCGTGGTCGTGGCGGAGGGCACCCCGAGCGCGCTGAAGCTGCGGTACGGCGGCTCGATCGACGCGTCCCTGCAGGACACGTTCCTCGCGATCACCGGCCGCGGTCCCGCCTCGGCCGACGCCGCCCCCGTAGCCGTATAAGAATCCCCAGCCGTATAGGAATCCCAAGAGATGCTGCTCCACGACACGGCCCTCATCTACGGCCGCTACCTCCGCCAGTCCCTCCGCTCCCGCTTCGCGCTGCTCTTCGGCGTGCTGATGCCGCTGCTGTACCTGGTGTTCTTCGGCCCGCTGCTGACCGGTCTGCCGTTGGGCGAGCGCGGCAGCTCCTGGCAGCTGCTGGTTCCCGGGCTGCTGCTCCAACTCGGCTTGTTCGGGGCGTCGTTCGCGGGCTTCTCGGTCATCATCGAGAACGGCCAGGGCGTGGTCGAACGCATGCGGGTCACGCCCGTCAGCCGCCTGGCCCTCCTCCTGGGCCGCGTGCTGCGCGACGCCACGGTGTTCGTCTTCCAGGCGGTGCTGCTGGTGCTGGCCGCAGTGGTGATGGGCCTGCGCGCGCCCCTGGCCGGCGTACTGATCGGCTTCGCGTTCGTCGCGCTGCTGACGGTCTCCCTGGGCTCGCTGTCGTACGCGCTGGCGATGAGGGTCCGCACCCCGGGGGAGTTCGGCCCCTTGATCAACGCCGTGAGCATGCCGTCCATGCTGCTGTCCGGCCTGATGCTGCCGATGACGCTGGCTCCGGGCTGGCTGGACGTCCTCTCGCACTTCATGCCGTTCCGCTATCTGGTGGACGCGGTGCGGGACGCGTACGTCGGCTCGTACACCTCGACGGCCATGCTGTACGGCGTCCTGGTGGCCGTCGGCCTCGTCGCGCTGTCCGTGACGGTGGGCACACGGGTCTTCCGGACGTCGGGCGCGTAACTACTCTGACCTCATGGTCAAGCTGACGCGCATCTACACCAGGACCGGCGACAAGGGCACCACCGCCCTCGGCGACATGAGCAGGGTCGCCAAGACCGACCCGCGGATCTCCGCGTACGCGGACGCCAACGAGGCGAACGCGGTGGTCGGAACGGCGATCGCGCTGGGCAACCTGGCCGAGGAGATCGTCACGGTCCTCACCCGCGTCCAGAACGATCTGTTCGACGTGGGTGCGGACCTGTCGACGCCGGTGGTCGAGAACCCCGAGTTCCCGCCCCTGCGGGTGGAGCAGTTCTACATCGACAAGCTGGAGGCGGACTGCGACCGCTTCAACGAACAGCTGGAGAAGCTCCGCTCCTTCATCCTGCCGGGGGGAACCCCGGGCGCGGCCCTCCTCCACCAGGCCTGCACGGTCGTACGCCGGGCCGAACGGTCGACCTGGGCGGCGATGGAAGTACACGGCGAGGTGATGAACCCCCTCACCGCGACCTACCTCAACCGGCTGTCCGACCTCCTGTTCATCCTGGCGCGGACCGCGAACAAGGACGTGGGAGACGTCCTGTGGGTGCCGGGCGGCGAACGCTGAAGAAACCCACCCCAGCCGGGAGTCCGGGGACATCCCCGGAAGATCCGGCATCCTCGCCCGGACGACGAACAAGGCCGCAGTCGACGTCCTGGGGGTGCCGGGCGGCGAACGCCGAGAAAACCCACCCCGGCCGGAGCCCAGGGGTCCCCACCGGCGGATCCAGCATCCTGGCGCGCACCGTGAACAAGACCGCGGGGCGATGCCCTGGGGGTGCCCGGCGGCGAACACCGAGTAAACCCACCCCGGCCGGAGCCCAGGGGTCCCCACCGGCGGATCCAGCATCCTGGCGCGCACCGTGAACAGGACCGCGGGGCGATGCCCTGGGGGTGCCCCGCGGTGAACGCTAGCGCGAGCGGAGGCGTGCCGTTCGGTACAGCCCTGTGGCGATGAGCACGCCCCCGACGCACATCATCACCATGCCGACCTTCGTCAGGGTGACGCCCGGGACCTCCACTCCCCTGGTGAACAGCCACAGCACCAGGCCGGCCACGAAGGTGCCGGCGCCTTCCAGCAGGTTCTTCGACGCCCGGTTCATCGGCGGGCACTCTCCTTCGGGGAGGTGAACCGCTGCCCGTCCTCGGTCCCGGCCGGCGCCTTCTTCGGCCAGATCAGGTAGGCCAGCGCGACCAGGCCGTGGATGCCGGCGGTCCTGAGCGCGGCCCCCTGGAAGGACCGCAGGGACGAGACGTCGCCGGAGCCGCCGACGTACCAGACCGCCCCCTGGAGCAGGGCGCACGCCACCGCCGCGGCCAGGAGCGTACGCAGCCACAGGCGGCCCTCGTGCCGGGCCCGCGGCATGCCGTACCGCGGGGGTCCCACGGGCTTCGGGGCGCCGCCCAGGCGGTGCGCGGCGTGGCCGTCGAGCCAGCGGATCGTGTAGTGGCCGTAGGCGACGGTGAAGCCGATGTAGAGCGCGGCCAGGCCGTGCTCCCAGCTGGGTTCGGCGCCGTTCTTGAGGTCGATCGCCGTGACGACGAACAGGACCAGCTCCAGGACCGGCTCGCACAGCAGCAGCACCACGCTCGTCCGGCGCCGCTTCAGCAGGTAGCGGACGGCCAGGCCGAGCGCCAGCAGCACCCAGAAGCCGACCTCGCAGGCGATGATCAACGCGACGATCACGGTTCGCTCCTCTCGGTCGCCCTTCCAGGCTCCCGGCGCGGTCCGGCGGAGTCGTCGTCGGCGGTGACGAGGTCGCGGTACATCGAAAGATGCAGTTCGGGACCCTTCCCGGGAATCAGGCGTCGGGCAGGCGGGCCGTGTTGGATGGAGTCATGGCCCTGCGACTGCCTCGCCCGCACCGCTTCGACGTGTGTGTCGCCGTCACCGGACTGCTGTGCGGTGTGCTGGTCTGGGCGCTCGGCCTGTACTCCAACCCCGGGCGGGCCCTCCCCGGAGCGTGGGTGCTGGCACCGCTCGCCGTCATGTCGGTCCTGGAGCTGATGCGCCGGACCAGGCCCCAGCTGGCGCTGTCCATCGGGACCGCCATGCTGATCGCCGACCAGTTCACCCGCGGCAACCTCGTCACGGTCACCATGTACACGGACCTGATGTACGCGGCCGCCCTCTACGGCAGCCCGTCGGCCGCCCGCCGCCTGCCCGTCACCACCGGCCTGGTCACCGTGGCCGTGACCATCGGGTTCGTGGCCTGGTGGCGGGTGCCGGAGGCGCTGCTGATCGGGTTCGTGACCGGCGTGGTGTCGTTCGCCCCGGCCGCCACCGGTGCACTCGTCCACTCCCACCGCGACGCCGCCGAGACGGCCCGGCTGCGGGCCGAACAGACCGCGCTGCTCGCCGAGATGGACCGCTCGCAGGCGGTCGTCGCCGAGCGCTCCCGGATGGCCCGGGAGCTGCACGACATGGTCGCCAACCATCTCTCCGCGATCGCCATCCACTCCACGGCCGCACTCTCCCTGGACGACCCCGCGACCTCCCGGGACGCGCTCGGCGTCATCCGCGAGAACAGCGTCGAGGGACTGGCCGAGATGCGGCGGCTCATCGGCATCCTGCGCGACAGCAGCGGCGACCTCGAACCGGCCGCGGCCCCCACGCTCGACGGCCTCGGCTCCCTCGTCGACGGCGCCCGCGCCAACGGCCTCGACGTCGCCCTCGACACCACGTACGGCCCGCTGCCCACGCCGGTCGAGCTCGCCGCGTACCGCATCGTCCAGGAGTCCCTCACCAACGCCCTCAAGCACGCCTGCCCCGGCCGCGTCACCGTGGCGCTCGCCCAGAGGGACGGCTCGCTCACCGTCGCGGTCACCAGCCCGTACGGCGACCGGGACGGGCCGCGCGCACCGGGCTCGGGCGCCGGACTGGTCGGCATGCGGGAGCGGACGGAGCTGCTGGGCGGCACGTTCGAGGCCGGTCCCGAGGGGCCGTTGTGGACCGTACGCGCCACGCTTCCCGTCACCGAAGTCACCGAAGGAGACTCCGCATGAGCCGACCCGTCCGGGTCCTCGTCGCCGAGGACCAGTCCGCCGTCCGGGCCGGACTCGTCCTCATCCTGCGCAGCGCCCCCGACATCGAGGTGGTCGGCGAGGCCGCGGACGGCGAACAGGCGGTGGCACTGGCCCGCGAACTACGGCCGGACCTGGTCCTGATGGACATTCAGATGCCGCGCCTGGACGGGGTGTCGGCAACCCGGCAGGTCGTCGCGGAGGGCCTCGCCGACGTGCTCGTACTGACCACCTTCGACCTGGACGAGTACGTCTTCGGCGCACTGCGGGCGGGAGCCGCCGGGTTCCTCCTGAAGAACACGGAGGCCAAGGACCTCATCGAAGCCGTCCGCACGGTGGCCCGCGGCGAGGGCCTCATCGCCCCGGCCGTCACCCGGCGCCTGATCGCCGAGTTCGCGGCGAAGCCGGTACGGGCGCCGGGAGCCGACCCGGCGGTCCTCGACACCCTCACCCGCCGCGAACGCGAAGTGCTGTCCTGCCTCGGCGAGGGCCTGTCCAACGCGGACATCGCGAGCCGTCTCGACATGGCCGAGGCCACGGTGAAGACGCACGTCAGCCGACTGCTGGGCAAGCTGGAGCTGCGCAGCCGGGTCCAAGCCGCCGTACTGGCGCAGGAGTTGGGGATCTGAGCCAACAGCAGGACTAGTGGTCCAGACCTATTGACCGATGGTCCAGACCTTTCTATTCTCGCGGCACCGTGGGCGTGAAGGCTCAGTCGCGCCCCCAACCCCCGAGGAGGCGCAGCATGCGCTTCAGACACAGAGCCGCGGCAGCGTTCGCGACACTGATGCTCCCCTTCGCCGGCCTGGTCGGCCTCGCGAGCCCCGCCCAGGCCGCGACGTCCGCCACCGCCACCTACACCAAGGCCTCCGACTGGGGCACCGGATTCGAGGGCAAGTGGACGGTGAAGAACACCGGCACCACGTCCCTCAGCTCCTGGACCGTCGAGTGGGACTTCCCCTCCGGGACGTCCGTCACCTCCGCCTGGGACGCCGACGTCACCTCGTCCGGCACCCACTGGACCGCCAAGAACAAGTCCTGGAACGGCACCCTCGCCCCCGGCGCCTCCGTCTCCTTCGGCTTCAACGGCACCGGCTCCGGCTCCCCCGCGGGCTGCAAGCTCAACGGCGGCAGCTGTGACGGCACCACCGTCCCCGGCGACGCACCGCCCTCCGCCCCCGGCACCCCCACCGCCTCCGGCATCACCAACACCTCGGTGAAACTGACCTGGAGCGCCGCCACCGACGACAAGGGCATCAAGAACTACGACGTCCTGCGCGACGGTGCGAAGATCGCCACCGTGACGACGACCTCGTACACGAACACCGGCCTGACCGCCGGTACCTCCTACTCCTACTCCGTCCAGGCCCGCGACACCGCCGACCAGACCGGCCCGGTCAGCGGCGCGGTCGCCGTGCGCACCACCGGCGGCACCACCGACCCGCCGCCCACCGGCAACAAGGTCAAGCTCGGCTACTTCACCGAGTGGGGCGTCTACGGCCGCAACTACCACGTCAAGAACCTGGTGACCTCGGGCTCGGCCGCGAAGATCACGCACATCAACTACGCCTTCGGCAACGTCAAGGACGGCAAGTGCGTCGTCGACGACACCTACGCCGCCTACGACAAGGCGTACACCGCCGACCAGTCCGTCAGCGGCACCGCCGACACCTGGGACCAGCCGCTGCGCGGCAACTTCAACCAGCTCCGCCAGCTCAAGGCCAAGTACCCGCACATCAAGGTGCTGTACTCCTTCGGCGGCTGGACCTACTCCGGCGGCTTCGCCCAGGCCGCGGCCAACCCCGCCGCCTTCGCCGCCTCCTGCAAGGCCGTCGTCGAGGACCCGCGCTGGGCCGACGTGTTCGACGGCATCGACATCGACTGGGAGTACCCCAACGCCTGCGGCCTGACCTGTGACACGTCAGGACCCGCGGCCTTCAAGAACCTGATGCAGGGCCTGCGTTCGTCGTTCGGCTCGAACTACCTCGTCACCGCCGCCATCACCGCCGACGGCTCCGCCGGCGGCAAGATCGACGCGGCCGACTACGGAGGCGCCGCCCAGTACCTGGACTGGTACAACGTGATGACGTACGACTACTTCGGCGCCTTCGACGCGGACGGCCCCACCGCCCCGCACTCGCCGCTCACCTCGTACTCCGGCATCCCGACCGCGGGCTTCAACTCCGCCGACGCGATCGCCAAGCTGAAGGCGAAGGGCGTCCCGTCCGCCAAGCTCCTGCTCGGCATCGGCTTCTACGGCCGCGGCTGGACCGGCGTCACCCAGTCCGCCCCCGGCGGCACGGCGACCGGCGCGGCTCCCGGCACCTACGAGGCGGGCATCGAGGACTACAAGATCCTCAAGACGTCCTGCCCCGCCACCGGCACCGTCGCGGGCACGGCGTACGCGCACTGCGGCAGCAACTGGTGGTCCTACGACACTCCCGCGACGATCGCCGGAAAGATGACCTGGGCCAAGAACCAGGGCCTGGGCGGCGCGTTCTTCTGGGAGTTCAGCGGTGACACCGGCAACGGCGAGCTGGTGAGCGCCATCAACAGCGGCCTGCAGTAGAGCCGTCAGGCCACATTGACGCGCTGACCGGGCGGGGCTGCCTCCAGCCACGCGAGGAAACCGGTCAGCGCGTCTTCGCTCATGGCGAGTTCGAGACGCGTGCCCCGGTGCAGACAGGTGAGGATGATCGCGTCGGAGAGCAGCGCCAGCTCCTCCTCGCCCTCGGGGAGGCGACGGCCGGCCACCTCGATCGAGGAACGCTCCAGGACGCGGCGCGGGCGGTAGGCGTAGGAGAAGACGCGGTACCACTCGACGCGGTCACTGTTGTAGCGGGCGACGCCGTAGCTCCAGCCCTTGCCGCTGGTGTCCGTTTTCTCGGGGACGTCCCAGCGCAGGGAACAGTCGAACGTGCCGCCGGAGCGCTGGATGAGTCTGCGGCGCAGGCCGAAGACGAACAGCCCCAGGACCACCAGGGCCACGACGATTCCGCACACAGTCAGAGCGAGGACCATCGACACCGACCTCCTCGTCTCCTAAGTACCCGAAATAGGTAACGGAACGGAAAAAACATCCATATCTGCCTCAGCCGCGGTCGGCTCCGGATTGCTCCGGTGCCGGCCGCGGCTGAGTGACGTCATCGCATCCGCGCTGGGTTCAGCGCGCCGCCGCCGCACGCAGTCGTACGTCCGCACGACGCTCGGCGTGGGCGTCGCCCTCCGCCTTCGCGCGCTCGAGCTCGCGCTCCGCGCGCTGGACGTCGATCTCGTCCGACAGCTCGGCGATCTCGGCCAGCAGCGACAGCTTGTTGTCGGCGAACGAGATGAAACCGCCGTGCACCGCGGCGACGACCGTTCCACCGTCACTCGTACGGATGGTCACCGGGCCCGACTCCAGCACACCGAGCAGCGGCTGGTGACCGGGCATGACGCCGATGTCGCCGGACGTGGTGCGCGCGACGACCAGGGTGGCCTCGCCCGACCAGACCTCTCGGTCGGCCGCGACCAGCGCGACGTGCAGCTCAGCAGCCAAGGTGGCTCCTCGGGTCACCACCCGGCGGTTCTGCCGGGTGTTGGTTACAAGTCTAGTAGGCGTGGCTGAGGGGGCGGGACGCGCCCGCCCCCTCACACGTGACTCAGAGCTCAGAACTCTTCAGGTCCGAGTTCAGGAGACGCCCAGCTCCTTCGCGTTCTTCTTCAGGTCCTCGATGCCACCGCACAGGAAGAACGCCTGCTCCGGGAAGTGGTCGTACTCGCCGTCGATGATCGCGTTGAACGCGGTGATCGACTCCTCCAGCGGCACGTCCGACCCGTCGACGCCGGTGAACTGCTTGGCGACGTGAGTGTTCTGGGACAGGAAGCGCTCCACGCGACGGGCACGGTGGACGGTGAGCTTGTCCTCCTCGCCCAGCTCGTCGATACCGAGGATCGCGATGATGTCCTGGAGGTCCTTGTACTTCTGCAGCACCGTCTTGACGCGCATGGCGGTGTTGTAGTGGTCCGCCGCGATGTAGCGCGGGTCCAGGATGCGGGACGTGGAGTCCAGCGGGTCCACGGCCGGGTAGATGCCCTTCTCGGAGATCGGACGGGACAGCACCGTCGTCGCGTCGAGGTGGGCGAACGTGGTGGCCGGGGCCGGGTCGGTCAGGTCGTCCGCGGGCACGTAGATCGCCTGCATCGAGGTGATCGAGTGACCACGGGTCGAGGTGATGCGCTCCTGGAGGAGACCCATCTCGTCGGCCAGGTTCGGCTGGTAGCCCACCGCGGAGGGCATCCGGCCGAGCAGGGTCGAGACCTCGGAACCGGCCTGCGTGAAGCGGAAGATGTTGTCGATGAAGAACAGCACGTCCTGCTTCTGCACATCGCGGAAGTACTCCGCCATGGTCAGACCCGCGAGGGCCACGCGCAGACGGGTGCCCGGGGGCTCGTCCATCTGACCGAAGACCAGAGCGGTCTTGTCGATGACACCCGACTCCGCCATCTCCTCGATGAGGTCGTTGCCCTCACGGGTGCGCTCGCCGACACCGGCGAACACGGAGACACCGTCGTGGTTGTTGGCGACGCGGTAGATCATCTCCTGGATGAGCACCGTCTTGCCGACGCCGGCACCACCGAACAGACCGATCTTGCCGCCCTTGACGTACGGGGTCAGCAGGTCGATGACCTTGACGCCGGTCTCGAACATCTCGGTCTTCGACTCGAGCTCGTCGAAGTTCGGCGCCTTGCGGTGGATGGGCCAGCGCTCACCGTCGTAGGTCTCGTCGACGTTCAGCACCTCACCGAGGGTGTTGAACACCTTGCCCTTGGTGAAGTCGCCGACCGGGACGGTGATGCCCGTGCCGGTGTTGGTGACGGCGGCCTGGCGGACCAGACCGTCGGTGGGCTGCATCGAGATCGTGCGGACCAGGCCGTCACCCAGGTGCTGGGCGACTTCCAGGGTCAGCGTCTTCTTCTTGCCGGCCTCGGCCGGGTCGGAGATCTCGACATGAAGGGCGTTGTAGATCTCCGGCATGGCGTCGACGGGGAATTCCACGTCGACGACCGGGCCGATGACCCGGGCGACGCGGCCCGTGGCAACGGCCGTCTCAACTGTCGTCGTCATTACCTGTCACTCCCCGCGGTCGCGTCGGCCAAAGCTGCAGAGCCACCGACGATCTCGCTGATTTCCTGGGTGATTTCGGCCTGGCGGGCCGCGTTGGCAAGGCGGGAGAGGGTCTCGATGAGCTCTCCGGCGTTGTCGGTCGCCGATTTCATCGCACGCCGCGTCGCGGCGTGCTTGGAGGCGGCCGACTGGAGAAGCGCGTTGTAGATGCGGCTCTCCACGTAGCGCGGCAGCAGGGCGTCGAGGACGTCCTCCGCCGACGGCTCGAAGTCGAACAGCGGAAGGATCTCGTCCTTCGTCGCCGACTCCTGAGCCACCTCGTCGAGGCTGAGCGGCAGCAGCCGGTCGTCGAGCGCCGTCTGCGTCATCATCGACACGAACTCGGTGAACACGATGTGGATCTCGTCCACACCGCCGTCCGCCGTGTCCGTCTCGATGGCCTCGATCAGCGGAGCCGCGACCTTCTTGGCATCCGCGTACGTCGGCTGGTCGGTGAACCCGGACCACGACTCCGCGACCTTGCGCTCACGGAAGTTGTAGTGGGCGAGGCCACGGCGGCCGACGATGTACGTGTCGACCTCCTTGCCCTCACGCTCCAGGCGCTCGGTCAGCTGCTCCGCCGCCTTGATGGCGTTGGAGTTGAAGGCACCGGCCAGACCGCGGTCGCTGGTCAGGAGCAGTACCGCGGACCGCACGACCGTCTCGGCCTGCGTGGTCAGCGGGTGCTTCGTGTTCGAGCCGGTACCGACCGCCGTGACCGCGCGGGTGAGCTCGGTCGCGTACGGCGCGGAGGCCCTCACCTTGCGCTGCGCCTTGACGACGCGCGAGGCGGCGATCATCTCCATCGCCTTGGTGATCTTCTTGGTCGCGGTGACGGATCGGATGCGACGCTTGTAGACCCGGAGCTGGGCTCCCATGAGTCAGGTCCCTTCCTTACGTCACTTGGCCGCGGCCGGGGCGTCCTCGCCCAGGAGCTTGCCGTCCGAGGTCTCGAACTGCTTCTTGAACTCGGCGATGGCGTCCGCGATGGCGGTGAGGGTGTCGTCCGACATCTTGCCGCCCTCCTTGATGGAGGTCATGAGGCCCTGCTCCTTGCGGTGCAGGTACTCCAGGAGCTCCTTCTCGAAGCGGCGGACGTCGGAGACCGGTACTTCGTCCATCTTGCCGGTGGTACCGGCCCACACGGAGACGACCTGGTCCTCGGTCGGCATCGGCTGGTACTGAGGCTGCTTGAGCAGCTCGACCAGCCGCTGACCGCGCTCCAGCTGCGACTTCGACGCGGCGTCCAGGTCGGAACCGAAGGCGGCGAACGCCTCCAGCTCACGGTACTGGGCGAGGTCGAGGCGGAGCCGGCCGGAGACCTGCTTCATCGCCTTGTGCTGCGCGGAACCACCGACTCGGGAGACGGAGATACCGACGTTCAGCGCGGGGCGCTGACCGGCGTTGAACAGGTCCGACTCCAGGAAGCACTGGCCGTCGGTGATGGAGATGACGTTGGTCGGGATGAACGCCGACACGTCGTTGGCCTTGGTCTCGACGATCGGCAGACCGGTCATCGAGCCGGCGCCCAGGTCGTCGGAGAGCTTCGCGCAGCGCTCCAGCAGACGGGAGTGCAGGTAGAAGACGTCGCCCGGGTAGGCCTCACGGCCCGGCGGGCGGCGCAGCAGCAGCGACACGGCGCGGTAGGCGTCGGCCTGCTTCGACAGGTCGTCGAAGATGATCAGGACGTGCTTGCCCTCGTACATCCACTGCTGGCCGATGGCCGAGCCGGTGTACGGGGCCAGGTACTTGAAGCCGGCCGGGTCGGACGCCGGGGCGGCGACGATGGTCGTGTACTCCAGCGCGCCGGCCTCGTCCAGGGCGCCCCGCACGGAGGCGATGGTCGAGCCCTTCTGGCCGATGGCGACGTAGACGCAGCGGACCTGCTTCTTCGGGTCGCCCGAGCGCCAGTTGTCGCGCTGGTTGATGATCGTGTCGACGGCCAGGGCGGTCTTGCCGGTCTGGCGGTCACCGATGATCAGCTGACGCTGACCACGGCCGACCGGGGTCATCGCGTCGACGGCCTTGTAGCCGGTCTCCATCGGCTCGTGCACCGACTTACGGGCCATGACGCCCGGGGCCTGCAGCTCCAGGGCGCGTCGGCCGCTGGTCTCGATCTCGCCGAGGCCGTCGATCGGGTTGCCGAGCGGGTCGACGACGCGGCCGAGGTAGCCCTCGCCCACGGCCACCGACAGGACCTCGCCGGTACGGGTGACCGGCTGACCCTCCTCGATGCCGCTGAACTCACCGAGGACGACGCAGCCGATCTCGCGCTCTTCCAGGTTGAGCGCGAGGCCGAGGGTGCCGTCCTCGAACTTCAGCAGTTCGTTGGCCATGGCCGAGGGCAGGCCCTCGACCTTCGCGATGCCGTCGCCGGCAAGGGTGACCGTACCGACCTCCTCGCGCGAGGCCGCGTCCGGCTTGTACGACTGGACGAAGTTCTCCAGCGCGTCCCGGATCTCCTCCGGCCGGATCGTGAGCTCCGCCATCTGGGTTCCCTGCTCTCCTTGTTGGGCCCGAAGTTTCACTTTGGGGTCTGGGGGCGACCCCCAGGATTCTTCTGCACGGCCCAACATGGGCCGTAATAAGTACGTACTGCTGTGAAGTTGCTGCTAGCTCGCCATGCGGCGGCCGGCGTCCTCGATGCGGTCCGCGATGGAGCCGTTGATGACCTCGTCACCGACCTGCACCCGGATCCCGCCGAGGACCTCGGGGTCCACGTCGAGGTTGAGGTGCATCGTGCGGCCGTAGAGCTTCGCGAGGGCGGCACCCAGGCGCTGCTTCTGCGGGTCGCTCAGCGGTACCGCCGAGGTGACGACGGCCACCATGCGGTCCCGGCGCTCGGCGGCGAGCTTGGACAGGGACTCCAGTCCCGCTTCCAGGCTACGTCCCCGGGGCGCGGTCACAAGGCGCGTCACCAGACGCTCGGTGGTCGCGGCGGTCCGGCTGCCGAGCAGGCTGCGCAGCAGCTCGCCCTTGGCCGAGGCCGGGGCCCTGCGGTCGGTCAGCGCGGCACGCAGCTCGGTGCTCGAGGTGACGATCCGGCCGAACCGGAACAGCTCGTCCTCGACGCTGTCGAGCGTGCCCGCCTGCTGCGCGGCCGTGAGGTCGGCGAGGGCGGCCAGCTGCTCCAGCGCGTCCACCAGGTCGCGCGACTGTGACCAGCGGGAACGCACCAGACCGGACACCAGGTCGACGGCCTGGCCGCCGACCTGGGAACCGAGCAGGCGCTGGGCCAGTTCGGCCTTGGCCTCGCCGGACTGCGACGGGTCGGTCAGGACCCGACGCAGCGACACCTCGCGGTGCAGCAGCGCGGTGACGGCGGCCAGCTCGTCGGCGAGCGAGCCGGCGTCCACGGACGTGGAGTCCGTCAACGCGTCGAGACGCTCGCGTGCGGCTGCCAGGGCCTCGCGGCTCGCTCCGTTCATCGGCTGGCCTCGGCCTTCTCCTCAAGCTCACCGAGGAAGCGGTCGATCACGCGGCTCTGGCGGGCGTGGTCCTCGAGGGACTCGCCGACCAGCTTGCCGGCCAGTTCGGTCGCGAGCGTGCCGACGTCCTGGCGCAGCGCGGACGCGGCGGCCTTGCGGTCGGCCTCGAGCTGGGAGTGACCGGCGGCGACGATCTCCTCGCGCTGCCGCTGGCCTTCCGCACGCATCTCGGCGATGAGCGCGGCACCCTGCTCCTGCGCCTCCTGGCGCAGCCGCGCGGCCTCGTGGCGTGCCTCGGCGAGCTGGGCCTTGTACTGCTCAAGGACGCTCTGGGCCTCGGTCTGTGCGGCCTCGGCCTTCTCGATACCGCCCTCGATGGCCTCGCGACGCTCTTCCAGAACCTTGTTGATGGTCGGGAGGAGCTTCTTGGCGAGGAAGCCGAAGACGATGACGAAAGCGATGAGGCCGATGACAACTTCCGGCCACGGCGGGATGAGGGGGTTCTCCTTCTCACCCTCAGCCGCCAGGAAAACCAGGGCGGATGTCACATCAGTGCCTTTCGTCGAAAGGGTCGGTCGTCAGTGTTCGTCTTAGTAGACGAACGGCATGACGAGACCGATCAGGGCGAGCGCCTCACAGAAGGCGAAGCCCAGGATCTGGTTGGCGCGGATCAGGCCGGCCGCCTCGGGCTGGCGGGCAAGAGCCTGCGTGCCGTTACCGAAGATGATGCCGACGCCGACGCCGGGGCCGATGGCCGCAAGACCATAACCGACGGAGCCAAGGTCACCGGTGACAGCAGCGAGGGTCTGGGACATGCCAGTTCTTCCTTCTCTTTACGGACCGGTGGGGGTTGGCCACCGGACGACTCTGGGGTGTTCGAAAAGCGGCGGTGCTCAGTGGTGCTCGGCGAGCGCGCCCTGGATGAAGGTGCAGGTCAGGAGGACGAAGACGTACGCCTGAACTGCCTGGATGAAGAGCTCGAAGGCCGTCATCACGATGACCATCACGAACGAGACGGCGGAGTAGGCGATGCCGATGCCGTTCAGCATGTACCAGCTGGCGATCGTGAACAGCAGCAGCAGGGTGTGGCCGGCGAACATGTTCGCGAACAGTCGCACCGCGTGAGTGAACGGGCGGACCAGCAGGTTCGAGAAGAACTCGATGGTCATGGCGAGCGGGAGCACCGGGCCCAGCGACTTGTCGTAGCCGGTGAAGTTCTTGAAGGCGCCCACGAAGCCGTGCCGCTTGAAGGTCAGGGAGACCCAGGTGATGTAGACGATCAGGGCCAGGATCGCCGGGTAGGCGATGATCGACGTCACCGGGAAGGCGGCGACCGGGATGATCGACCAGAGGTTCATCATCCAGATGAAGAAGAAGAGCGAGACGGCGAGCGGTACGTACTTCTCGCCCTCCTTCTTGCCGATCGTCTCGTAGACGATGCCGCGGCGTACGAAGTCGTAGCCGGCCTCGGCGACCATCTGGAGCTTGCCGGGGACCAGCTTCGGCCTGGCGAACGCGGCCCAGAAGAAGCCCACGATGATGACGGAGCCCAAAAGCGCCAGCAGCATCGGCTTGTTGAAGTAGAGGCCGTTGCCGTCGGCGTCGCCCAAGAGCGGCTCGAACAGGAACGAGTGCAGGCCCGGAGCCGGGAAGCCACAACCGTCGAACAGGTGGCAGTCGGTCTCGAAGGCGAGCGTCTGCGTCGGGTCAGCACTCACCGCGGGCTCCTTCAGCGTGGCGCATAGGTACGGCAACCTCGTTGTGTCGGCGCGGCGCGCAGCCGCGGTTCGGCACGGGACAGGTGTTTCGGATATGGGGGCGGCTGGGGGGCATCTCGCCTCGCGATTGAGCAGGCGTCAGCTCAGATGCCCGCGCCCGCGATGCCGCAGTTGGCACCGGACGATAGCAGCATCTCTGTAGCGCCCTTATCCCGGCCCTACCCCTCACGACGAGTGCCCCGTCTTTTCGGGCTTGTCGCCCGAGGACTCGGGCTCGACGTAGAGGATCTTGGACTTCATGTGCGCGCGCGTCTGGGCGGCGGTCCACACGAGGGTGCCGACGACGAGCGTGATCGCGAAGGCCCGGGCGTTGAACAGAGTCGTGTTCTTGAAGGCCGCGAGGAAGATGAAGAGCAGCAGGATCTGTGCCGCGTACAGCATCAGGCCCATCGCCTGGAACAGGTGCGGAAGCGATTTGGCAGTGCGCTGCAGAACGTAGAGACCGATTCCCATGAACAGGATCACGATCAGCGTCGCGACGCCCGCCCCGACCGCTCCCTTGCCACCGGCGACCACACCACTGACGACGGCGGCTACAGCGCCGACGGCTGCTGTGGGCACAGCGGCCTGGAGCAGGATCCGGACGTCGTTGGACGGCATGGCGGCAACTCCGCTTTCACAGGGGGCAGGGGTGTCGTCATGGACGAGCGTAGTCCCGGGCTGAGGGGATACCTCACGCCAAGGGACCGTCGCACTGCGGTCCTTCGGCTCTATCCGGGGTTCTCGTGAACCGTATCACAAACTATTTGATGCGGTCTTTACCAAGTGGTGTGCTCGGCGTCACACATGAGAGTGACAGTGCCCGTCTGTGCGAGACTCGGGGCGACTTGTCTGGTATTGGGGAGCTTTGCTTCCCCACGAGTTGGCAATGCTCTAGTCAGATTCTTACCTTGTCCCGTCAGCGGGACGTCTCGGCCTTCCGCCTCTCCAGGGGACGCGAACGCGCGCCGAGGGCGGTCGCGCCGTTGACGCCGGCCACCCCCGCGGTCACGGGAGCGCGGCTCTCCTCCTCCACCGCGGGCGCCGGCACGGGCTCCTCGACGACCGCCCGGCGCCGCCGGTAACGCGGCGGCACGAAGTGCTCGGCCCAGCGCGGGGCGCGCGGGGTGAAGCGGGGCAGCAGGAGCAGCGCGAGGCCGATCGCGCTGAGGAAGACGACGCCGAGCACGATCCACATGGACGCCGAGTTCACCGAGTAGGCGAGCGCGCCGAAGGCGATCAGCGCCGACCAGAAGTACATGATCAACACCGCCCGGCTGTGCGAGTGGCCGACCTCCAGCAGGCGGTGGTGCAGGTGCCCCCGGTCCGCCGCGAACGGCGACTGGCCGCGCCAGGTGCGGCGCACGATCGCGAGGATCAGGTCGGCGGCCGGGATCGCGATGATCGTCAGCGGCAGCAGCAGCGGGATGTAGACGGGCACCGTCTGGTGCACGGCCGCCTTCTCGGAGCCGGCGAACAGCTTCAGCGCGTCCGGGTCGACCTGCCCGGTGATGGAGATGGCGCCGGCCGCCAGCACCAGGCCGATGAGCATCGACCCGGAGTCGCCCATGAAGATCCGCGCGGGGTGCATGTTGTGCGGCAGGAAGCCCAGGCACATGCCCATCAGGATCGCCGCGAACAGCGTGGCGGGGGCGGCGGCCTCGATGCCGTACGAGACCCAGACCCGGTAGGCGTAGAGGAAGAACGCGGCCGCGGCGATGCACACCATGCCCGCGGCGAGGCCGTCGAGGCCGTCGACGAAGTTGACCGCGTTGATGGTGATGACGACGAGCGCGACCGTCAGCAGGGTGCCCTGCCACTGGGTCAGCGCGACCGAGCCGACGCTGGGGATGGGCAGCCACAGGATCGTCAGACCCTGCATGACCATCACGCCCGCGGCGATCATCTGGCCGCCCAGCTTGATCAGGGCGTCGATCTCGAACTTGTCGTCCAGGACGCCGATCAGCCAGATCAGGGCGGCTCCGGACAGCAGCGCCCGGGGCTCGTTGGACTTGGAGAAGACCTCGTTGAGGTTTTCGAGGTGGTCGGCGACCAGCAGGCCCGCGCACAGGCCGAAGAACATGGCGATCCCGCCGAGCCGCGGAGTCGGTTCCCGGTGCACGTCACGGGCCCTGATCTCCGGCATCGCTCCGGCGACGATCGCGAACTTCCGTACCGGCCCTGTCAGCAGATACGTCACCGCGGCCGTCACGCAGAGCGTCAGCAGGTATTCACGCACAGGCTTCCCCACAGGTCTCGCTGGCCATCTCAGCCCCACACACTAGCGACGGACGCATACGGTTGGGGACTTCCGGGTAGCGACGATGGTTGCACGTGTGGCTGTGTACGGATCAGCGCCTACCCCGGTTCAGCCGGGATACGGCGGAAATCCCCCGGCCAGCTCCCGCACTTCTTCACGTGCCTTCTGACTCTCCACGTCACCCCTGAGCACCCCTGCGAACAGTACGGCGATCCGCACCATCTCCGCCTCCCCCATGCCCTGCGTGGTCACGGCCGCGGTGCCGAACCGCAGGCCACGGGCGTCCGCGTGCGGCAGCGCACAGCAGTCGAGCACCATTCCGGCCGCCGCGAGCCGGCCGCGCGCGGTGCGTCCGTCGACACCGAGCGGCGCCGGATCGGCCGTCACCAGGTGGGTGTCGGTCCCGCCGGTGGTGACGACGAGTCCCTCGGCGGCGAGCGTGGCCGCCAGCACCCGGGCATTGGCGACCACCTGATGGGCGTACGCCGTGAAGGCCGGTGTTGCCGCCTCGCCGAACGCGACGGCCTTGGCGGCGATGGTGTGCATCTGGGCACCGCCCTGGGTGAAGGGGAACACCGCCCGGTCGACCCGCTCCGCGAGATCGGCGCCGCACAGGATCATGCCGCCGCGCGGGCCGCGCAGCACCTTGTGGGTGGTGGCGCACACGACGTCGGCGTACGGCACCGGGTTCGGCGCCGCTCCCCCGGCGACCAGCCCGATGGGGTGGGCGGCGTCGGCGATGAGATACGCGCCGACCTCGTCGGCGACCTCCCGGAAGTAGGCGTAGTCGATGTGCCGGGGGTAGGCGATGGAGCCGCACACGATCGCCTTGGGCCGGTGGGTACGGGCCAGCGTGCGCACCTGGTCGTGGTCGATGAGCCCGGTCTCCGCGTCCACCCCGTACCCCACGAAGTCGAACCAGCGGCCGGAGAAGTTGGCGGGCGAGCCGTGCGTGAGGTGACCGCCGTAGGGCAGGCCGAGGGCGAGCACGGTGTCGCCGGGGCGCAGCAGGGCGGCATACGCGGCGAGCACGGCCGACGAGCCCGAATGGGCCTGCACGTTGGCGTGCTCGGCGCCGAACAGCGCCTTCGCCCGCTCCACGGCGATCCGCTCGGCGAGGTCGACGATCTCGCAGCCGCCGTGGTACCGGGACCCCGGATAGCCCTCCGCGTACTTGTTCGCGAGGCGCGAGCCGAGGGCGGCCAGCACGGCCGGCGAGGAGAAGTTCTCGGCCGCGATCAGCTGGAGCGTGGTCGACTGCCGGTCGGCTTCCCCGAGCAGGATCTCGGCCAGCTCGGGGTCCTGCCGCCGCAGGACATCGACGGCGGACTCGGGGGCATGGGTGACCGACATGGCGGACTCCGGGAGTCGACGGTGACGTAGGTCCAATGTAGGCCCGGGACGCGCTCTCAGCCCGTCCGGCGCTTGAGGACAAGGCCCGTTAGGGGCTGAAGGGGCGTCTGGGGCCCCGGGACGCCTCTCAGCCCGTCCGGCGCTTGAGGACAAGGCCCCTTAAAGGCCGAAGGGGGGTCTGGGGGCGCAGCCCCCAGGGACGGGACGGGAAGGGGCGGCGGGGGCGAAACCACGGCGTCACGTGCGCGCGGGCACGCCCGTCAGCGCCGTGACCACCGGATCCAGCGCCTCGTTTATCTCGTCCCCGATCGAGCGGAAGAAGGTCAGCGGGGCGCCGTACGGGTCGTACACCTCGTCCGCCTCGGCCGTCGGGGCCAGAAGCCACCCGCGTAGAGCCGCTGCAGCGCGAACCAGGGCACGGGCGCGCGCGACCATGCCGTCCTCCAGGGGAGGCAGGGTCGCGGGGTCGATCGCCTTCACCAGGCGGGTGAACTCCTTCAGGGTGAAGGTGCGCAGGCCCGCCGAGTGGCCCATGGAGATGACCTGGGCGCGGTGGTCGCGGGTCGCTGTCAGGACCAGGTCGGCCCTGATGACGTGTTCGTCGAGCAGTTCGCGGCCGGTGAAGCCGGAGGCGTCCGCGCCGAAGTCGGCCAGCACGGTCTCCGCGTTGGCCTCCATGGGCGCGCCCTCATGGCCCCAGGTGCCGGCGCTCTCCACGATCACCCCGCCCCACAGGGGGTCGCCGAGCCGCTCCGCCAGGGCATGACGGGTCAGCCGCTCGGTGATCGGCGAGCGGCACACGTTGCCGGTGCTGACGTGGAGGATGCGGAAGCTGTCGAGCGGGAGGCCCTGTTCGAACAGGCTCCCCGTCCCTTCCCCGTTGCCTATGCCACGCCCCGCGTCAGGGGCCGTCAATTCGCCACCTCGAGGTCGGGTACGACCTTGCGCAGCTCGTCCGCGGAGATGGCTCCCGCGCGCAGCAGCAGCGGTACCTCGCGGGTGACGTCGACGATCGAGGACGGCACGTTGCCGGGGGTCGGGCCGCCGTCCAGGTACACGGAGACCGAGTCGCCGAGCATCTCCTGCGCCGCGTCACAGTCCTCCGGCGCCGGGTGGCCGGTCAGGTTCGCGGAGGAGACGGCCATCGGGCCGACCTCGGTGAGCAGCTCGATGGCGACCGGGTGCAACGGCATGCGCACGGCGACGGTGCCACGGGTGTCCCCCAGGTCCCACTGGAGGGACGGCTGGTGCTTGGCGACGAGCGTGAGCGCGCCCGGCCAGAAGGCGTCGACCAGCTCCCAGGCCAGCTCGGAGAAGTCCGTGACCAGGCCGTGCAGGGTGTTCGGGGAGCCGATGAGGACGGGGGTGGGCATGTTGCGGCCGCGGCCCTTGGCCTCGAGGAGATCGGACACCGCTTCCGAGGAGAACGCGTCGGCGCCGATGCCGTACACCGTGTCCGTCGGCAGCACCACGAGTTCGCCACGGCGGACGGCGGACTCGGCCTCGCGCAGACCGGTCGTGCGGTCGGTCGCGTCGTTGGTGTCGTATCGCCGTGCCATATCTAGCGGGCCTCCTCGTACACGAACTTCTGGAAAAGAGTCTGCGGGGCGCTCACGGCGTCGCCTTGCGGGCCGTCGCGAAGCGGGGGCGGTTGTTGAGGTCGGGGTGGTCGGCCGCGTCGGCCCAGCCCCGCTCCTCGGTGAAGATCCACGGCACCTGGCCGCCCTGGGTGTCGGCGTGCTCGATGACGACGACACCGCCCGGGCGCAGCAGCCGGTGGGCGGTGCGTTCGATGCCGCGGATCAGGTCGAGGCCGTCCTCGCCCGAGAACAGGGCGAGTTCGGGGTCGTAGTCCCGCGCCTCGGGAGCGACGTACTCCCATTCGGTCAGCGGGATGTACGGCGGGTTGGAGATGACCAGGTCGACCTGGCCGTCGAGGTCGGGGAAGGCGTCCAGGGCGTTGCCCTGCCGCAGGTCGACCCTGGACCCCGCCATGTTCTTGCGGGTCCACTTGAGGGCGTCCTCGGACAGCTCCACGGCGTGCACACGCGAGCGCGGGACCTCCTGGGCGAGGGCGAGCGCGATCGCGCCGGACCCGGTGCACAGGTCGACGATCAGCGGCTCGACGACGTCCATCGCGCGTACGGCGTCTATGGCCCAGCCGACCACGGACTCCGTCTCGGGACGGGGCACGAACACCCCTGGCCCGACCTGGAGTTCCAGGTACCGGAAGAAGGCCCGCCCGGTGATGTGCTGCAGCGGCTCGCGCTGTTCACGCCGGGCGATGACCTCCCAGTAGCGGGCGTCGAAGTCGGAGTCCTTCACGGAGTGCAGCTCGCCCCGCTTCACGCCGTGCACGAACGCGGCGAGCTCCTCCGCGTCGTTGCGCGGCGAGGGCACGCCGGCGTCGGCCAGCCGCTGGGTGGCCTGAGCCACCTCGGCGAGCAGCACGCCTCGGGGGTTTGGGGGTCGCCCCCCAAATGATTGCTGCACGCAGGTCCTCCGTGTCGTACTCGGTCGTACGTGTGGTGTCTTACGCGGCCGCCAGCTTCGCTGCCGAGTCCGCGTCGACGCAGGCCTGGATCACCGCGTCGAGGTCGCCGTCCAGGACCTGGTCCAGGTTGTACGACTTGAAGCCGACGCGGTGGTCCGAGATGCGGTTCTCCGGGAAGTTGTACGTGCGGATCTTCTCGGAGCGGTCGACGGTGCGGACCTGGCTGCGGCGGGCGTCGGCGGCCTCCCGCTCCGCCTCCTCCTGCGCCGCGGCAAGCAGCCTGGAGCGCAGGATACGCATCGCCTGCTCCTTGTTCTGCAGCTGGCTCTTCTCGTTCTGGCAGGAGGCGACGACTCCGGTGGGAATGTGCGTGATGCGCACGGCGGAGTCGGTGGTGTTGACGGACTGGCCGCCGGGGCCGGAGGACCGGTAGACGTCGATACGGAGGTCGTTGGGGTTGATCTCCACCTCGACCTCCTCCGCCTCGGGGGTCACGAGGACACCGGCCGCGGAGGTGTGGATACGGCCCTGCGACTCGGTCGCCGGCACCCGCTGCACGCGGTGCACGCCGCCCTCGTACTTCATCCGCGCCCACACACCCTGTCCGGGCTCGGTCGCGCCCTGGCCGCCCTTGGTCTTCACGGCGACCTGGACGTCCTTGTAGCCGCCCAGTTCGGACTCGGTGGCGTCGATGATCTCGGTCTTCCAGCCGACCCGCTCGGCATACCGCAGGTACATGCGCAGCAGGTCACCGGCGAACAGGGCGGACTCGTCGCCGCCCGCGCCCGCCTTGATCTCGAGGATGACGTCCTTGTCGTCGCTGGGGTCGCGCGGGACGAGGAGAAGGCGCAGCTTCTCCGTCAGTTCCTCGCGCTGCTTCTCCAGCTCCTTGACCTCGGCGGCGAAGTCGGGATCGACGGCGGCGTACTCGCGCCCGGTCTCGATGTCGTCGCCGGTCTGCTTCCAGGAGCGGTACGTGGCGACGATCGGGGTGAGCTCGGCGTACCGCTTGTTCAGCTTGCGCGCGTTGGCCTGGTCGGCGTGGACCGAGGGGTCGGCCAGCTTCTTCTCCAGGTCGGCGTGCTCACCGAGGAGTTCCTCGACGGCCTCGAACATCTTTCGGCTCCTGTACTGCTGGGAAAGGGGGTAGGCGGGCGACCAAAAACGCCGGTCCCGGTGCGCCCGGTGAAGGGGCGCGACCGTGGACCGGCGATATGGGGCTCGCTACTTCTTGGAGCCGGCAGCCTTGCCGAAGCGGGCCTCGAAGCGGGCCACACGGCCACCGGTGTCGAGGATCTTCTGCTTGCCCGTGTAGAACGGGTGGCACTCGGAGCAGACCTCGGCACGGATGGTGCCGGAGTCGATGGTGCTGCGAGTGGTGAACGACGCGCCACAGGTGCAGCTGACCTGCGTCTCGACGTACTCGGGGTGGATGTCGCGCTTCAAGGGTGTCTCCTAGTTTCGGGAGGGCGCCGGGTCGCAGCCGCGGGATGCGGAGGCGTGAACCGGAGCCGACGTACCAGTCTGCCAGGACTGGGGCCATCCCCCAAAACCGGGGGTTACGGTGATCTATTCCCGCGGGGCTCGTCAGGCAGGTTCAGGACGAGGTCACGACGCCGTCGGCGTCACCCGTGGCCGTGCCCGTGGTGGCCGACTTCGGGATCGCCCTGTCGTTCTCCAGCGCCGTCCACACCTGCTTGGCCTTGCTCTCCTCGACGATGACCCGGTTCGGGTCCGCCGGGTCGTACTGGACCGGCATCGTGACCATGTGCATGTTGGCGGCGCTGATGCCCTTGAGGCCGGTGGCGAAGGACATGAGCTTGTTGATCGAGCCCAGGTCGGAGTCGGTCGTGACGGCCTTGGTGGCGGTGTCGGCGAGGTCGTACAGCTTGGTGCCGCTGCCGAACAGGTCGATGGCCTTGACCTGGTTGATCAGCGCCTTGATGAAGGCCTGCTGGAGCTGGATGCGGCCGAGGTCGGAGCCGTCGCCGACGCCGTGCCGGGTGCGGACCAGGCCGAGGGCCTGCTCGCCGGTGAGGGTGTGCGTGCCGGCCTTCAGGTCCAGGTGGCTGTCGTCGTCCTTGATGTCCTTGGTCGTGGTGACCTTGACGCCGCCCAGCTCGTCGATGATCTTCTCGAAGCCGCTGAAGTCGACCTCGAGGTAGTGGTCCATGCGGATGCCGGTGAGGGACTCGACGGTCTTCACCGCACAGGCGGCGCCCCCGGTCGAGTACGCGGAGTTGAACATCACCTCGGACGCGGCGTCGTGCGTCTCGCCCTTGGTGTCGGTGCACTCGGGGCGGTCGATGATGGTGTCGCGCGGTATGGAGACGACGCTGGCCTTCTTGTGGCCCTCGTAGACGTGCACGACCATCGCGGTGTCGGAGCGGGCGCTGCCGTCGTCGGTGCCGCCGCCGAGCTTCTTGTTGGAGCCGGAGCGGGTGTCCGAGCCGAGGACGAGGATGTTCTCGGAGCCGTTGTCGACCTTGGTCGGCCGGTCGGTGCCGAGGGCCGAGTCGATGTCGACGCTCTTGAGGTTGCCGTTGAGCTTGAAGTACACGTAGCCCCCGCCGGTGCCGCCGAGGACAACGATGCCCGCCGCGACCCAGGCCATGACGAGAAGGCCCTTGCGGCTCTTGCCTCGGGGCTTGCGGCGGCTGCCCTTGGCTCGGTGGCGGCCCCTGGTACCGGACTCGTCCGGTATGCCGGACTCCGGCGTGCTCTCGGCTGACATCTGCTCCTCGAATCCCGTCCGGTCGGTTACCCCCTGCTTTCAGGGTCAGGCGTGGTCGTGGCAAGACCCGACCGCACCGCTGTCGCTCCGCCTGGTCAGACGGCGAAACTCGGGAAAGGGTTGCACAACGCACTGTGGCCACCCTGTGAAGCGGTGGCCACAGTGCGTAACGGACTATCCGGGGCGAACGCCACTCACCAGCGGTTTCAGCCGAAGATGTCGTACTGCTTGAAATCGGTCCCCACGGAGACCCTTGTGGCGAAGATCTCGCTCGTCGCCTTGCCGGTGCCCTTGTACAGGTAGAGCGTGCCGCCGGGCGTACGGGCCAGGAAGTCGGCCTTGCCGTCGCCGGTGACGTCACCGACCGCGTCGAAGGCGTTGTATGTCGTGGTGCTCCAGGTGCGCACCTTGACCCGGGCGGAGAAGGCTCCGCTGCCGGACTTGCCGGTGCCCTTGTAGAGGTAGATGTAGCCGTTGCTCTTGCCGCGGGCGATCAGGTCGGTCTTGCCGTCGCCGGTGAAGTCGCCGTGCCCGAGCAGGGCGTTGTACTGGTTCCAGCCGGAGCCGAACTTCACGCGGGCCGCGAAGGTGCCGTTGCCCTTGCCCGGGTAGATCCACAGGACGCCGGCGGAGTCGACCGAGAGCATGTCGGGCAGGTAGTCGCCGGTGACGTCGCCGGGGGCCAGGATGCGGGTGCGGGTCTTCCAGTTGTCGAAGATCTGCTTGGGGTCGGCCCAGCTCTCGGTGGCCGGGACGTAGCGCCACCAGTAGACGTCGCCGGTCGTGCTCTCGCGGTACACGAAGTCCTGGTAGCCGTCCCGGTTGAGGTCGGTCTGCAGGACGACGTTGACGCCGCTCCAGTTGCCCCAGGACTGCCGGGCGCCGAAGGCGCTGCCCGTGGAGTCCTTCTCGTAGCCGGTCTTGGTGGAGGCGTTGCGCACCCACAGGTCGGCCTTGTGGTCGAAGCTCAGGTTGGTGTCGTCGACGCGCGGATAGGCGGCGCCGACGTACGTGCTGACCTTGGCGAAGACGCTGTAGGCGCCCTTCGCCACACAGTTGGCCACGCCCCAGGAGACGACGCCCACGATGCGGTTGTTCACGACCAGCGGGCCGCCGGAGTCGCCGTTGCAGGCGGACGTCGTACCGGTGTCGCTGCCGCTGGCGGGGTTGCCCGCGCAGACCATGTGGCCCTTGACGAAGTCGGTGCCGTAGTAGCCGGCGCAGGTGGCGTCGGACTTGATCGGCAGCGTCGCCGTCTTCAGCGTCTCGGAGATGTCCTGGGTGGTGGAGCTGGTACGGCCCCAGCCGTAGAGCTTGGCACTGGTGCCGGTGGCGTACGAGGCGGTGTCGTTGGACGTCGTCATGCGGATCGGCGTCGCCTTGACGGGGCTTGCCAGGGTGAGCACCGCGATGTCGTTGTCGATGGTCCGCGCGCTGTACGAGGGGTGGTTCCACTGCCGCAGGACACCGCTGACGGTGCCGCCGTGCAGGTCGCCCGCCGAGGGCAGCTGGGAGGTGCCGGTCACGACGGCGCCGCCGACGTGCCAGTCGTAGCCCTTCACGCAGTGCGCGGCGGTGAGGATCTTCGTGGGCGCGATGACGGCGCCGCCGCAGAAGAAGCCGGTGTCGTCGCTCTCGTCGGCGGTGCCCTGGTCGTCGGTGTACCAGAGCTGCGCCATCCACGGGGCCGTGGTGATGGTGGTCGTCGTACCGCCGATGACCTTCGGGTCGACGGTGGACGTGCCAGGGTCGGTGCTCGCGCTCAGCGAGGTCTTGGCCGTCGTACCGCCCGGGGTGTCGTCACCCGCCATGGCGTCGGCGATCCGCTGTTGCAGCTCGGCCAGCGAGGGCTGCGCGACCGCGGCCTTGACCGGCGGCTTCGGCGAGACGGCGGTGGCGGCACCGGCGGACGAGGTCAGCAGCGCGGCGGCCACAGCGGCGACCACACCGGCCACGCCCACGGGCAGGGCGATCCGTATCCGACGTCTGTGTCGGCCACCGCTCCCGGACATGGGTGTACCCACGTAAGTCCCCCCTCGGGATCATGAGTTCGCGGTCGAAAAGTTGACCGAAGAGCGCGATCTTACCCCGGCCACATACAGCACAAAGGGCCACCCCTGGCACAGGGGTGGCCCTTTGCGGAAGCTGACGTCAGTCGCCGTTGCCGGGCATCGGCGTCGTCTTCTGGATCTGGAGCAGGAACTCCGCGTTCGACTTCGTCTGCCTCATCTTGTCGAGAAGCAGCTCGATCGCCTGCTGCTGGTCGAGCGCGTGCAGCACCCGGCGCAGCTTCCAGGTGATGGCGAGCTCGTCGCTGCCGAGCAGGAGCTCTTCCTTACGGGTGCCGGACGCGTCGACGTCCACCGCCGGGAAGACCCGCTTGTCGGCGAGCTTCCGGTCGAGCTTGAGCTCGGCGTTGCCGGTGCCCTTGAACTCCTCGAAGATGACCTCGTCCATGCGGGACCCGGTGTCCACCAGGGCGGTGGCGAGGATGGTCAGCGAGCCGCCGTCCTCGATGTTGCGGGCCGCACCGAAGAAGCGCTTCGGCGGGTACAGGGCGGTCGAGTCGACACCGCCGGACAGGATGCGGCCGGAGGCCGGGGCCGCCAGGTTGTACGCACGGCCCAGACGCGTGATCGAGTCGAGCAGCACGACCACGTCGTGACCCAGCTCCACCAGGCGCTTCGCACGCTCGATGGCGAGCTCGGCGACCGTGGTGTGGTCCTCGGCCGGGCGGTCGAAGGTCGAGGAGATGACCTCGCCCTTGACCGACCGCTGCATGTCGGTGACCTCTTCCGGACGCTCGTCGACCAGGACGACCATCAGGTGGCACTCGGGGTTGTTGTGCGTGATCGCGTTGGCGATCGCCTGCATGATCATGGTCTTGCCGGTCTTCGGCGGGGCCACGATCAGACCGCGCTGGCCCTTACCGATCGGCGCGACGAGGTCGATGATGCGGGTGGTGAGGATGCCCGGGTCCGTCTCCAGACGGAGGCGTTCCTGCGGGTACAGCGGCGTCAGCTTGTTGAACTCCGGCCGCCCGCGCCCGGATTCGGGCGCCATCCCGTTCTGCGAGTCCAGGCGGACCAGCGCGTTGAACTTCTCGCGGCGCTCGCCTTCCTTGGGCTGACGCACCGCACCGGTGACGTGGTCACCCTTGCGCAGGCCGTTCTTGCGGACCTGGGCGAGGGAGACGTACACGTCGTTGGGGCCCGGCAGGTAGCCCGACGTACGGATGAAGGCGTAGTTGTCGAGGATGTCGAGGATGCCCGCGACCGGGATCAGGACGTCGTCGTCGGCGAGCTGCGGCTCGGGGCCGCCCATCTCGTCACGTCCGCGACGGCCACGGCGGTCGCGGTAGCGTCCGCGACGGCCACGGCGGCCGCCCTCGAAGTCGTCGTCGTCCTGCGGGCCGGTGTCACGCTGGCGGTCCTGGCGGTCCTGACGACCACCGCCACCCTGCTGCTGACGGTCCTGACGGTCCTGACGATCGGGACGGTCCTGGCGGTCGGGACGGTCCTGGCGCTGCTGCTGGCCGCCGCCCTGGCCGCCCTGCTGCTCCTCGCCCTTGCGGCGGTCACCGCGGTCGCCACGATCGCTGCGCTCACCACGGTCGCGGCCGCGCTCACGGCGGTCGCGGCGACGGTTCTCGCCACCGTCGGCGTCGCTCTTGGCCTCGCCCTGCGCCTGCGGGGCGGGCGTCTCGGCCTTCGGCTCGCTCTTCGCCTCGGCGGTGACCGTCTCCGGGCTGCCGGCCTCGGCAGTGGCACGACGGCGACGGCGCTCCACGGGAGCGTCATCTCCCCCACGCTCGGCTTCGCTCGCGCGGGAGGGGCCCCCAGCCGGCTGGCCGGGAATCTCGATCTGCTGCTGGGCCACGGCCTTCTCGGCGGGGGCCTCGGCCTTCGCGGCCGCCTTCTTCGCGGCGGCGGGAGCGGCCTCGTCGCCCGTACGGGCCTTGGAGGTGGCCCGGCGCTTGGGCTTGGTCTCGGCGGCGTCCCCGGCGGGAACCGCGGCCTTGGGAGCCGCACCCCCTCCCGCCTGCGCCTCCTTGATGACCTCGATCAGCTGGCTCTTGCGCATCCGCGCGGTGCCCCTGATACCGAGGCCCGAGGCGACCTGCTGCAGTTCGGCCAGCACCATGCCCTCGAGGCCGGTACCGCGGCGCCGCCGGGAGCCGGCACCGCTGGCAGGCGCGGAGGCGTCCGTGGCGGGCGCGGCAGCTGTCTCCTCGACACGTGCGCCCATCAGATCGGTGGTGTCGCTCACGAAGGGTCCTTCCCTGGAGCGGACGTCGGCCTGTCTGGCTCGGCGACCGGTTGTGCTGTCCGGCATCGGTCCTTGCTGTGTGGACCGTGCCGGGGCGGTGGTCCGCCTGGACGGCGGAGGAATGTGGTGACGGCGCTTCCCAAAGCAGTGGCACTGAGTGTCCGTGTCACGTGGCTTGGTCGCACCGGTTCCGGAGCGTGCCCGGCAAGTCGCTCAGTGCCCGCGTACGGCGTACTGCCCGCGTACGTCGTACGGAACACAGTGCGGCTTGGGAGGCTCCCGGAAGAATGTCTGTCCCGGACGGGGACGTGAAGCACCTCGCCATGGTGGGGTCGGGTGCAGACTTGAGGTTAACACTACCGGATCCAACAAACATTCCCCCTCTCGAAATCCGGCAACCGCCGGATTTCAGATGTCACCGGAGGGCGCGAGCGGCAGCACGCTCGCCCCCTGAGCGTCGAGTTCCAGCCGGTTCGCGGCCCATCCCTCGCCCGCCAGATGGGCGACCTTGTCGGCGCTTTCGCCGTCCACCAGCGCGAGCACCGTGGGGCCCGCGCCGGAGATGACTGCCGGGACCCCGTCGGCCCGCAGCCGCTCCACCAGCGCCGCGCTCTCCGGCATGGCCGGCGCGCGATACTCCTGGTGGAGACGGTCCTCAGTGGCGGGCAGCAGCAGCTCGGGGCGCCGGGTCAGGGCCTCGACTAGCAGGGCTGCACGGCCCGCGTTGGTGGCGGCGTCGACGTGCGGCACGGTGCGCGGGAGCAGTCCCCGCGCGGTCTCCGTCAGGAGCGGCTTGCCGGGCACGAAAACCACCGGAACGATGGAGTCGGCTGGATCCATCCTGATGGCCCGGGCGGCGCCGGCCTCCATCCAGGACAGGGTGAATCCGCCGAGCAGACAGGCCGCCACGTTGTCGGGGTGGCCCTCGATCTCGGTCGCGAGCTCGAGCAGGGCGACGTCGTCCAGCTTGGCCTCGCCGCCTATGGTCACGGCGCGCGCGGCGACGATGCCGGCGCAGATGGCGGCCGAGGAGGAGCCGAGGCCCCGGCCGTGCGGAATACGGTTCGCGCAGACGATCTCCAGGCCGCGCGGCTGTCCGCCGAGCAGGTCGAAGGCGGTGCGCAGGGACCGTACAAGAAGGTGTTTCTCGTCACGCGGGAGCGTCTCGCTGCCCTCACCCGCGATGTCGACGTGCAGCCCCGAGTCGGCCACCCGGACGACGACGTCGTCGTACAGCCCCAGCGACAGGCCGAGGGCGTCGAAGCCCGGGCCGAGGTTGGCGCTGGTGGCGGGGACGCGCACTCGGACGGCGGCGGCGCGGAATGCTGGACCGGCCATCTCTCGATGACTCTCCTTGAGCTGCGGGACTGTCGAAGACATTCGATACGTACGGAGGTTCCCCGGTGCGTGAAAACCCTGGGAACCGCTTCCGGGCCGCACAGACGACGCGGCACCCGGCCATATGCGGAGGCATATGCGGCGGGCGGGTTCGGTACAGCCTATCGAAGGAAGGTTCTGTGGCGACATAGGGCGCACAGGAGGCGCACGATGCGTGTCGTAAGCCCCCTGTGCCACCCCCTGCGGGTTGACCCTTGGCGGAGGTCAGCCGGACGAACCTTCGCGGAGGTCAGGCGAGACCGAGGCGTTCGGCCGCCGTCGCCGCGTCGACCGGGACGATGACCGGCCGCGGGGCGCCCTCGACGGCCCAGCCGGGGTCCTTGAGGCCGTTGCCGGTGACGGTGCACACGATCTTCTGCCCCGGGTCGACCTTGCCCTGCTCGGCGGCCTTCAGCAGACCGGCCACGGACGCGGCGGACGCCGGCTCGACGAAGACACCCTCCTGAGCGGCCAACAGCCGGTAGGCGCGCAGGATTTCACGGTCCGTCACCTCGTCGATGAAGCCGCCGGACTCGTCCCGCGCCGCCAGGGCGAACTGCCAGGACGCGGGGTTGCCGATGCGGATCGCGGTGGCGATGGTCGACGGTTCCTTGACGATCTCGCCGCGCACGATCGGGGCGCTGCCGGAGGCCTGGAAACCCCACATGCGCGGGGTCTTGGCGGCGATGCCGTCGGCGGCGTACTCCTTGTAGCCCTTCCAGTACGCCGTGATGTTGCCCGCGTTGCCGACCGGCAGGACGTGGATGTCGGGGGCGTCGCCGAGCATGTCCACGATCTCGAACGCGGCCGTCTTCTGGCCCTCGATCCGCACCGGGTTGACCGAATTGACCAGCGCCACGGGGTAGTTGTCGCTCAGGGCGCGGGCGAGGGTGAGGCAGTCGTCGAAATTGCCGTCGACCTGGAGGATCTTGGCGCCGTGCACGAGCGCCTGCCCCATCTTGCCGAGCGCGATCTTGCCCTGCGGGACGAGGACGGCACAGACCATCCCGGCCCGCACGGCGTACGCGGCGGCGCTCGCGGACGTGTTGCCGGTGGAGGCGCAGATGACCGCCTTCGCGCCCTCCTCCTTCGCCCGCGTGATGGCCATGGTCATACCGCGGTCCTTGAAGGACCCGGTGGGGTTGGCGCCCTCCACCTTGAGGTGGACCTCGCAGCCCGTGCGCTCGGAGAGCACCTGCGCGGGCACGAGGGGCGTGCCGCCCTCGCGGAGCGACACGACCGGCGTGGTGTCGGACACCGGAAGCCGGTCCCGGTACTCCTCGATGATTCCGCGCCACTGGTGGGTCATTGCTGGTTACTCTCCTTCAACCCGCATGATGCTGGCGACACCACGCACGGTGTCGAGCTTGCGCAACGCCTCGACGGTGCCGCCCAGGGCGGCGTCGGACGCGCGGTGCGTGACGACGACGAGAGAGGCCTCGCCGTCCTTCCCCTGCTGGCGAACCGTATCGATCGAGACACCGTGCTCGGCGAACACGGTGGCGACCTGGGCGAGAACACCCGGTTTGTCCGCCACGTCGAGGCTGATGTGGTAGCGCGTGACGACCGCGCCCATGCCCGACACGGGCAGCGCGGCGTACGACGACTCCCCCGGGCCGGTGGCGCCGTTGAGCCGGTTGCGGCAGACGGCGACGAGGTCACCGAGCACGGCGGAGGCGGTGGGGGCGCCGCCGGCGCCGGGGCCGTAGAACATCAGCTGCCCGGAGGCGTCGGACTCGACGAACACGGCGTTGTACGCGCCGCGCACGGAGGCGAGCGGGTGGGTCAGCGGAATCATCGCGGGATGCACGCGTGCGGTGACGGACCCGCCGTCCTCCGCCCGCTCGCAGATGGCGAGCAGCTTGATGGTGCAGCCCATCTCCCGCGCGGAGGCGAAGTCGGCGGCGGTGACCTCGGTCATGCCCTCGCGGTAGACGTCGTCGAGACGCACGCGCGTGTGGAAGGCGATCCCGGCGAGGATGGCCGCCTTGGCGGCGGCGTCGAACGCTTCGACATCGGCGGTCGGGTCCGCTTCCGCGTATCCGAGCGCCGTGGCCTCGTCGAGGGCTTCCTGATAGCCGGCCCCCGTGGAGTCCATCTTGTCGAGGATGAAGTTGGTGGTCCCGTTGACGATCCCGAGCACCCGGTTCACCTTGTCCCCGGCGAGGGACTCGCGCAGCGGACGGATCAGCGGGATGGCACCGGCGACGGCGGCCTCGTAGTAGAGGTCCTTGTTGTGCGCCTCCGCCGCCGCGTGCAGGTCGGCGCCGTCCTGGGCGAGGAGGGCCTTGTTCGCGGAGACCACGGACGCGCCGTGCTCGAAGGCGGTGGTGATGAGCGTACGAGCGGGCTCGATGCCGCCGATGACCTCGACGACCACGTCGATGTCGCCGCGCTTGACGAGGGCGGTGGCGTCGGTGGTGACGAGGGCGGGGTCGATGCCCTCGCGGACCTTGGAGGGCCGGCGTACGGCCACACCGGCGAGCTCCACGGGGGCGCCGATGCGCGCGGCGAGGTCGGCGGCGTGCGTCGTCATGATGCGCGCCACCTCTGAGCCGACCACTCCACAGCCCAGCAGCGCCACCTTCAGCGGACGCGTACGCATCATCCGACCTCGTTTCCTCATACCGTCACGGTTGGACCAGTCTCACTCACCGAACGGGAGTTTCTATCCCATGTCCGGATCGTGAGACATCGATTTCATTTGTACAGGGGCGGAAGACAGGAGATCTTCCGCTCCCCGTTTCCCCTGTCTTTCCAGAGGACTTTCGAGAGGCCTTTTGAGGGGCCTTTCTCAGGGCCTCACCCGACGTCGAGGCGCAGGAGGTCCTCCTCCGTCTCGCGGCGGACGATGACACGGGATGCTCCGTCGTTGACCGCAACGACCGGCGGGCGCAGCACATGGTTGTAGTTGCTGGCCATGGACCGGCAGTACGCGCCCGTCGCCGGTACGGCGATCAGGTCACCCGGTGCCAGGTCGGCGGGCAGGAACGCGTCCTTCACCACGATGTCGCCGCTCTCACAGTGCTTGCCGACGACGCGGGCGAGCATGGGCGCGGCATCGGATGTGCGGGACACGAGAGCGACGCTGTACTCGGCGTCGTAGAGCGCGGTACGGATGTTGTCGGACATGCCGCCGTCGACGGAGACGTACGTCCGCAACCCGTCGAGGGGCTTGATGGTGCCGACCTCGTACAGCGTGAAGGCGGTCGGCCCGACGATGGCGCGCCCCGGCTCGACGGAGATGCGGGGGGTGCGCAGCTTGGCGGAGTCGCACTCACGGCTGACGATCTCCGTCAGCGCCTTGGCGATCTCGTGGGGCTCGCGGGGGTCGTCGTCGCTGGTGTAGGCGATACCGAGGCCGCCACCGAGGTCGATCTCGGGGAGCTCGACGCCGTGCTCGTCGCGGATGTCCTTCAGCAGTCCGACGACACGGTGGGCGGCGACCTCGAAGCCTGACATGTCGAAGATCTGGGACCCGATGTGGCTGTGAATCCCGATGAGCTCGAGCCCGTCGAGCCTCAGGGCACGGCGTACGGCCTCGGCGGCCTGGCCGCCGGCCAGCGGGATGCCGAACTTCTGGTCCTCGTGGGCGGTGGCGATGAACTCGTGGGTGTGGGCCTCGACGCCGACGGTGATACGGATCTGGACGCGCTGCCGCTTGCCGAGGGACTCGGCGATGTGGGCGACGCGGACGATCTCCTGGAAGGAGTCGAGGACGATGCGGCCGACGCCTGCGGTGATCGCGCGGTGGATCTCTTCGGTGGACTTGTTGTTGCCGTGGAAGGCGATGCGGTCGGCGGGCATGCCGGCGGAGAGGGCGGTGGCGAGTTCCCCACCGGAGCACACATCCAGGTTGAGCCCTTCCTCGTGCAGCCAGCGCACGATGGCGCGGGAGAGGAAGGCCTTGCCGGCGTAGAAGACGTCGGCGTCGTGCCCGAAGGCGGTGCGCCAGGCGCGGGCACGGGCACGGAAGTCGGTCTCGTCGACGATGTAGGCGGGGGTGCCGTGTTCTTCGGCAAGGGCCTTCACGTCGATGCCACCGACGGTGACGACGCCCTGGGAGTCGCGGGTGACCGTCTGGGCCCAGACCTTCGGGTCGAGGGTGTTGAGGTCGGCCGGCGGGGCTGCGCTTGCTACGGAGCGCCCCTCGGGGAGGACATCGGCGTGACGGGGCCCGGCGGGGTGTGCGGAACGGCTCATTTCTCGGGTGGCTCTCTCAGAGGTGTTGGGGTGCGTCGATGCCGAGCAGGGACAGGCCACCGGCCAGCACCGCCCCGGCGGCTTCGGCGAGCGCGAGCCGGGCACGGTGGGCGGCCGAGGGTTTCTCGTCGCCGCGCGGGAGGACGGTGGGGAGGAGGGGGGCGACGGCATCGGCGACGGTGACGAGGTGCCGGGCGAGACGGTCGGGGGTGCGGTGGGATGCGGCCTGGGTGAGGACGCGGAGGTGGTCGGCGAGGGCGTTCTCCAGTGCCCGCGCGTCCGGTACGTCTCCGGGCTCGGCGGCGAAGCCCAGATCGGCGGCGTTGCGGCGGAGGGCCCGGGTGCGGGCGTGGGCGTACCGCACGCGGAAGAGGGGGTTGCTCTCACGCTGGACGAGGTGGTCGTCGGTGAGGCGGGGGCGGTCGTGGAGGGCGGGATGGAGGAGGGCCCACCGGGCGGCGTCGCGGCCGAGCGGGAGGGGGTCGACGGGGGCGGCCGGCACGGGTCGCAGGGAGAGGCCGCCCGGCGTTGCGGAGGGGCCGTGGCTGTCGACGCGTACGCCCAGGATGTCGGTCCACTCGGGCTGGAGAGGGGCCTCACAGTTGGTGCGGACGAAGGCCCCGTGCGAGCGGAGGATGCGGGCGGTGGCGTCCATGACGACGACGGCGCGGACCTCGTGAGGGGCGTGGAGCGGTACGAGCGGCTGCGCGTCGGGCCCGTGGACATGGCCGTACCACTTTCCGCGCCGCAGGATCTCCTCGACAAGCGCCGCGGGCGAACCGCTCCGCAAGCTGATGTTGAGGAATCCGGGCCCCGTGACGACAACGTCGGTGACGGCGTCCGCGGCGAGGAGGTACGGCAGCAGCACCTCGGCGACCTGGAGGGGCGGCCGGCCGGCCGGGCGAGCCAGCTGGAGGGCGATGTTGGTGGCGTAATCACCACAGCCACCAGGCCCGGGAGGCGTGACGACAGCCCGCCCCGGCACGGTGACACTCAGCTCCCCCTCGTCGACAGCACGACGCACCGCGCGCAGCACGGTGCCGGAGAGCTCGACGGGGGTCACGGGACAAGCGTAGGGGAGGAGGGGGGTGGGTAGGCGAGTCGGTTTGGGCGAGGGTCCGCGATGTGGACGAGGGGCGCTGCTGACCGCGCGACGTCGGTGCTCAGCCGCCGGTACGGCCGGCCCGCTCGGCTTCCCCGCCCCCGAGGACACTCCCGAAGGCCACCCCGTCCACTCCCCCGGGCACTCCGCTCCGCTCGCGCTCGATCAACTGCCGTACGAGGCGGACAAGTTCGGCGGGCTCAAAGGGCTTGGCGAGGAAGGCATCGACGCCGACGTCGAGGCCGGCCTCGACCTCGTGCTGGGTACAGGCGCTGACGATGGCGAGCGGAAGATCACGGGTCCGGTCGTCGGCACGCAGCCGAGCGGCAGTCCGCAGCCCGTCCAACCGAGGCATGACGACATCAAGGGTGACCACATCGGGCTGCACCTGATGAACGACATCCAGACACTCGGCACCATCGGCCGCGGTCACGACCTCGATGCCCTCCAGCTCGAGATTGACCCTGATCAGCTGCCGGATGACCTTGTTGTCGTCCACAACAAGCACCCGGCCCGACGCGCCTGACACAACTCGAGAGTAGGTCCGGACCGGCCACCGCGTCCGGGTTTTCCCCACTTCCGCCCCGTGCGGGGTACCTCTCCCCCCGCGACGACGCACTGCCCCCTCCCTGCGGCCTGCTCCCGACCGCCCCTGACCCCGGGAAACCGTTCATGAACACCCCGAGAGAACTGGTAGGGTTCTACCCGTCGCCGCGAACACCGCGACCGACACGCCCCCGTAGCTCAGGGGATAGAGCAACGGCCTCCGGAGCCGTGTGCGCAGGTTCGAATCCTGCCGGGGGCACCAGATCACATTCCGGGTTCTCGCAGGTCAGGGCCGACATTGGCCCTGCCTGCGGGACTACCTCTGGTGCGCAGAAAGTCAGCCGTTGAGGAAGATCACCTCTCGTCTGCGGCATGCCCGGAAGTGACATTGCCGCAGGTGAGGGGCGTGCCGCAGCGGTTTAGGGACCCGCTTGGCGGCATGCGCAGGTTCGAACCATACGGGGGGTGCCAGCAGCAAGCACTTCCGTCACGCTCTGCCATACGAGCTGGTCACGGAGTACGCTCCTCCCTGACGGATTCGTGCGCGGCGGCCTCTCGTCGTGACCGCGCCTATGTCCCGCCGCTCCCTCGGTCCGCCAGCCAGGCCAGCACCCTCACCATCGCCTACAGCTGTCGCTCTTGCAGCGCTGCGGCATCCGCCCCGTCAGGGACGGCAACTTCGCAGCGGACGGCGTGAGCCTCGCTCTGCGGGATCCCGTATGACTCGTCGTTCGTGACGGCGAAGGGAAGGACGATCCCGCACACGGCATCGCCGGTGCGGCCGTCGTAGCGAACGCTCAGTTGTAGGGGTTCGAAGAGCGGCCGGGACATCTCGTCCGGCAGACGCGACAGCTGGGCTGCTGTCACCGGAACCTTGCTGAGTGGTACGCGCGCTCCGTCCCGGTACCGCTCGTGTTCGCCTGCCTCAGTGTTCAACTCGGTGATGAGCCGCTGTTGGAGGTCCTGCTGCTGCGCCCGTAGCTCGGTGGGGCGTGCCGCGATCTCGTGGAGGAGGCTCGGGTGGGGCCGCTCCAGCAGTTGCAGGTTCCGGACCAGGCGCCGGCTCCTGGCTGCACAGTCCGCGACGGCTGTCCGCAGGGACGACAGCCGCTGGCGCCGCTCCCGCTGCTGCTCCGCATCGACCGTTCCCTCGTGGGCTTCTATCAGTTGACGCCGTGTCGCGCCGAAGAGGTGGACGCTCAGGAAGTCCTCGAGCCGGTCGAGGAGTGTGTCCTCGCGTATCCAGATGCTGGGCGGATGTCCTTCGGGGCGGTATTCCGCCTTGGGCGCGCACACGTAGTAGGTGGTCCCTCCGCTGGGCTTGCCGTGTATGCGGCGGCCGCACAGGGTGCAGACGACGTAGCCGCGCAGCCGGTAGACGCGCTTGGTCTGTGGGTGCCGGTTCGGCCCAGGGACGGGGCGCGAGCGCTGGCGGCCCTCGGCGATCTGCTGCGCGCGCACGAACGTCTCCAGGTCGACCAGCGCCTGATGCACGGGGGTTGACCACACCCACTGCCACGCCGGGTTGAGGCGGTTGCGGCCTGCGGCCTTGCGGGCCCGCCGGTTCCACACCATGTGCCCGGTGTACCTCGGATTCGTCAGTACCTCCCGGACGCTGGAGGTGGTCCAGCGCCCCGCCGCCCTCGCGGCGTCCACCGGTGCCGGCGGTGGATGGGTGAGCAGATCGGTGTCAGCCGCTCGGCGATCTGCCGGTAGCTGAGCGCCTCCGTCACCCGCCAGGCACAGCACTTCGACACCACAGGGCCTTCCACCGGGTGGGCCTTGAGCAGCGTCTTCTTCATGCCCTTGGCCCGGCGCGCCGGCACGGGGTGGGGCACTCTGCGGGCGCGGTAGCCGTAGCAGGGCTTGCCGACGTTGCAACCCTGCTCGGTATGCGTCTCGAAGCCCGCCCAGGACTTCTCCAACAGCTCGGCGACATACCACTCGACCACCCCCTGCTTCACCCGGCGGATCAACACCTCCGTGGCACTCCGGCCCCTGCGGCCCCGGCTGGCTCCCCGGATCGGCTCATCCGCCGCCCACAGCACCACCCCGCCTGCTCCAACCGGTACTCGAACTCCGTCGCCAAACGGGCGCGCCGCGCAATCCGATCAATCGACTCACGGATCACCGCATCGAACCGACGCCCTGGCCGGCCCGCCTCCCGCAGCAGAGCCCCGATACCGCCATCGCGCGGAACAGGGATCTCCATCTGCTCATGGGCGACACCACGGCCGCGGTCGGCAAGAGCCCTGCGCCCCGACTCCACGTCATGGAAGTGAGCGGCGATGACCGCACCCTCCGGCAGAGCCCGTCGGCACACCCGCAACTGCCTGGGCAGCGACAACGTCGGATCCTGCCGATCGAAGGTCGACGTCCGCCCCAGCCACGCCACCAGAACCACGCTCGAACCCGCAGCGGACCAAGGCTCGCCAAGGCTGCAGGGCGATCCCGCTCCGTCCGTACGCCGCAACGCAGCCCACGCCTGGATCGCCTTCGGGCTGCCCACTCGCTGCCACCTCCCCCGCCGACCAGCCCAAACTCCCGGGCTCAACGAGACCGCCCTCACCCAGCACCGACCGGATGCCGACACGAACTACCGGCTACTGCAACTCTTGGCTGTGCGACCTGCGAGGAATCCCTCCAAACGGGTGACGCTGGTCATCGGTGGCGCGGTGATCCGCTCCCGCTTGATCCCGTCATGGTCGAACAGTCGTCAGGGGCCCGGCGTTTCATCGCCGAGATCGGGAAGAGTTCGGCTGCTGGGACGAGCAGACTCGGGGGACGCTTCCTCTTCTGGCCCTGACGTTGGTTAGCGGCCCCGGGGAACGGTGTGAACTGGCCCCTGGGATGCGGTTGTTGTCGCGGCCGGGCCTCGGCATGATGGACGCCGCATGCCGCGAATCGCCACTGCCCATCGCCTCTCCGCGACGGGGTCCAGCCGGGATCCATATCGCGATATAGCGTTAGTCTGCTACTCGCGCCCGCTGCCTGCGTCGCGCGGAGACGTTCGACAGGATCAGGACGGAAGCATGTCGGGAGAGATTTCGCCCACCGGGAAGCGCTCCAGCTCCGGCTCTTCGCCCGAGCTGCGAGCATCTCATGCCGACCGGGACCGGGTGGTGGATGTGCTGCGTATCGCGGCGGGGGACGGCCTGCTGACCGCGGACGAGTTGGACGAGCGCCTGGAGGCCGCCCTGTCGGCGCGGACTCTGAGCGAACTGACCGCGCTCACCGCTGACCTGCCGCCCGTATCGGCTACGGTCGGCGGGACTGGAGCAGAGGTCAAGGACATAGTTCGGATCGAACAGGTCCACAGCGGCGCGGTCGAGCGCGTGGGGCGCTGGGTGGTACCGCGGAGGCTGGAGCTTGCGGTGACGTACTGCGGGGTGACGCTTGACTTCACTGAGGCAGTGATCACGCACGACCTCCTGCGGATCGACGTGGCGATGACGGGGAAGACCCTGACGCTGGTCACGAGGCCGGGCATCGTGGTCGATACTGATGGTCTGCAGCTGGTACACAGCAGGGTCAAGTACCGTCAGACTCCGACGAATCCTGATAGGCCGGTCACTCTGCGCGTGGAGCTGGTCGGTCAGAAGGCCCACGGCCGCATGGTGGTGCGGCCCTCGCGTCGGACGGTCGGGCAGTGGCTGCTGCGCAGGCTCCCGTCCCTTTCCGCAGGCGCTTGACTCCATCGTTGTGAACTATCGGCGGGGCGGTCGCTGAGGTCTCCTGAACTGGGCGACGTTCGGTTATTGCGGGTGCGGCAGCTGCCGAAGTGAGCCTGGTCACGACTGCTTGGGCTGGTTGGCGTTGCCGCGGGCGAGCCTGTAGGACTCGGTTCGAGCGAGCCGACGGTGGACGCCGCACTTCCGTGACAAGGCCCGGATCAGCATCTGCTGTTACCAACTCACCCCATGGCGCTGGGTGGCGCCACTCAGCACCATGGGGCACCACTCGGCGCTATCCCGCCCTCCACAGTGGACATGAGCACGCATGGCGCCACAATGACTCAGGTCATCCCTTCCTGTTTTCGCAGTTCAGACGGCCACTCTCAACCTCGCCCCACACAAGGCGCCACCCAGGCTTGCGAATGGCGCCATGATGGTGCCATGATGGCGTTATGGACCTCACCCCGTATGTCGACACCCTCCGCCGCGAACTCGCGGTGGCCGCCGAAGCCGGTGGCGACGAAGCCCGCGAGCTGGCCGAGAGGCTCACCGCTCCCCTGGAGTCGGCGACCCGGCTGACCATGCTCAATGTGCTCTCCGCCGCGATGGACGAGATCACCCGCGAACTCGCCCCCGGCTCGGTCGACGTACGGCTGCGCGGGCTCGACCCCGACTTCGTGGTGACACCGCCGCCCACCTACGGCGGCGCCCTCGCGGAGCAGGCTGCGCCCGTCGAACCGCTCAATACCCCGGCCCCGGCCGACGGGGACGAGGGCGGCACCGCCCGCGTCAACCTGCGTCTACCGGCCCATCTCAAGGCGCGCGCCGAGGAGGCCGCGGCCCGCGAGGGCCTGTCGGTCAACGCGTGGCTGGTGCGCACCGTGTCGGCCGCGGTCGACGGCGCTACCCGGCCGCGTACGACGGAGAAGGCCCAGACCGTCGGACGGAGCATCACGGGCTGGGTGCGCTAGCCGCTCCTCCGCCCACACCCGCACCACTTCACCCGCACCACGTCCCACCAGCGGGGACGCCCCAAAGACTCAAGAGGACGGGACAGCCATGCCTTCTTTCAACACTCCCGAACCGATTTCGGTCACCGCCTACGTGTACGCCGGTTCCATCCAGTTCACCGCGGGCGACCGCCTCGATACCGTCGTAGAGGTGCGGCCCCGCGACCCGCAGAAGGACCTGGACGTACGGACAGCCGATCAGACCGAGGTCGCCTTCGCGAGCGGCATCCTGACCGTCACCACGCCCAAGGCCAATCTGCTCGGGCGTGGCGGCACCGTCGACGTGGCGGTGGAACTGCCCACGGGCTCGAACATCGACGTGACCGGCGCCGCGGCCAGGGTGCTCGGCGAGGGACGGCTCGGCGAGGTCCGCGTGAAGACCTCGGCCGGCGACGTCCGCCTCGAAGCCACCGGCCCGCTGCAACTGAAGGTGTCGCATGGTTCGACCATCGTCGACCGGGTCGAGGGCATGGCTGAGATCATCAGCAGCACCGGCGACGTGCGCGTCGGCCTCGTCGACGGCCCCGCCGTCTTTAAGAACTCGCACGGTGCCACGACCGTCGGCGCCGTGACCGGCGATCTGCGGGTGAACGGCGCCAACGGTGCCATCGACATTGCACGCGCCGAGGCGTCGGTCACCGGCACCACCACCAACGGCCTCCTTCGCGTCGCCGAAGTCGCTCGCGGCACCGTCCAGTTGGAGACCTCCAACGGCTCCATCGAGGTCGGCATCCGCGAAGGTACCGCCGCCTGGCTCGACGTCAGCTCCAACCGCGGGCAGGTACGAAACGCGCTCGCCGCGTCCGAGGCCCCGGAGCAGACCGAGGACACCGTCAAGGTCCGCGCACGGACCAACTGGGGCAACATCGACGTCCTTCGCGCCAAAGCCTGAGCACCGGCCCCGCAACTCGCCCCTCACCCCAGTCACTTCACTCTTCGAATGGGAGGGCTCCATGCCTTCATCTGTCATGCCCACGACCAGGCAGGGTGGCGGTCAGCTGTCCCCGGCAGCCGTCTCCGCCGTCGGTCTGCGCAAGTCGTACGGCGACAAGACCGTCCTCGACGGCATCGATCTGCGTATCCCGGCCGGGTCCGTGTTCGCGCTGCTCGGCCCGAACGGCGCCGGCAAGACCACGGCCGTCAAGATCCTCTCCACCCTCATCACCGCCGACGCCGGCGACCTGCACGTCGGCGGCCACGACCTGGCCACCGACCCGCAGGCGGTGCGCGCCGCGATCGGCGTCACCGGGCAGTTCTCCGCCGTCGACGGCCTGATCACCGGCGAGGAGAACATGCTCCTCATGGCGGACCTGCACCACCTGTCCAAGCCTGAGGGGCGCCGCACCGCCGCCGAACTCCTGGACCGTTTCGACCTGGTGGAGGCCGCGAAGAAGCCCGCCTCCAGCTACTCCGGCGGCATGAAGCGCCGCCTGGACCTCGCCATGACCCTGGTCGGAGGCCCGCGGATCATCTTCCTCGACGAGCCCACCACCGGCCTCGACCCGCGCTCCCGGCACAACATGTGGGGCATCATCCGCGAGCTCGTCTCCGACGGGGTGACCGTCTTCCTCACCACCCAGTACCTGGAGGAGGCCGACGAACTCGCCGACCGCATCGCGGTGCTCAACGACGGCAAGATCGCCGCGCAGGGCTCCGCCGAGGAGCTCAAGCGGCTGATCCCCGGCGGGCACGTCCGGCTGCGCTTCGCCGACCCGGCGGCGTACCAGTCGGCCGCCTCCGCTCTGCGCGAGGTCACCAGGGACGACGAGGCGCTGGCGCTGCAGATCCCCAGCGGCGGCAGCCAGCGCGAGCTGCGTTCCATCCTCGACTGGCTGGACTCCGTCGGCATCGAGGCCGACGAGCTGACCGTGCACACCCCCGACCTCGACGACGTGTTCTTCGCCCTGACCGGCCCAGCCGACGTCCCCACCCAGCCGAACCAGCCCAAGGAGAACGTCCGATGAGCGCCCTCTCCCTCGCCGTCCGGGACTCGAACACGATGCTGCGCCGCAACCTCCTGCACGCGCGGCGCTACCCGTCCCTCACCCTGAACCTGCTGCTGACGCCGGTCGTCCTGCTGCTGCTCTTCGTCTACATCTTCGGTGACGTGATGAGCGCGGGCATCGGTGGCGGCGGCGCCGACCGCTCCGAGTACATCGCCTACCTCGTGCCGGGCATCCTGATGATGACCATCGGCGGCACCGTGGTCGGGACCGCGGTGTCCGTTTCCATGGACATGACCGAAGGCATCATCGCCCGCTTCCGCACCATGGCGATCCACCGCGGCTCGGTGCTCGTCGGGCACGTCATCGGCAGCGTGCTGCAGGCGATCGCCAGCGTGGTCCTCGTCGGCGCCGTCGCGGTGGCCATCGGCTTCCGGTCCACCAACGCCACGGCCCTGGAGTGGCTGGCGGCGTTCGGGCTGATGGCGCTGGTCGCCCTCGCGCTCACCTGGATGGCGGTCGGGATGGGCCTGGTCAGCCCGAACGCCGAGGCGGCCGGCAACAACGCGCTGCCGCTGATCGTCCTGCCGCTCATCTCGAGCGCCTTCGTCCCGATCGACGCGATGCCGGGCTGGTTCCAGCCGGTCGCCGAGTACCAGCCGTTCACGCCGGCCATCGAGACCCTGCGCGGCCTGCTGCTCGGCACCGAGATCGGCCACAACGGGTGGATCGCGATCGTCTGGTGCCTGGGTCTGACCGTGCTCGGCTACTACTGGTCGAAGGCGGTTTTCCACCGCGACCCGAAGTAGCCGAAGTAGCCGAGACGACTGCGCGGGCACCTCCCGCAGCTCGTCCCGTCCGAGGGCGGCGTACACCGACACCGCGTCGGCGTACGCCACCCCGGCAGCGTTCCCGGCGGCCACGACCGCCTTCCGGGCGCGGTCCGCCGACATCGTCGGCTGGAACCCTCGCAGCACCCGCAGCCGTTCGGCCAGCGCGATCATCCGTATGACGGAGGCATCGCCGGACGCCAGCACACCAGCCTCCCAGGCGGGAAGCTGACCGCCCAGCTGGTCCGAGCCGAGCTGGTCCTCCATCCCCTGCCGGTATGCCTGGTGGATGGTGCCCTTCTTGCCGTGGCAGATGTCGCGGGCGAGGTTGTGGGGAGACTCCTGGTCAGTGAGCCGGTTGCTCATCTGCCGCCGGAAGGTGTCGTCCACGGGGTCGACGACGGCAAGCAGGTGCAGGGTCCTGGCGGTGCGCCCGTACTCGGCGAACGCCTGCCCCAGCGGCGTCAGGTGCCCCTCGCGGCCCAACATCCGCATCAGGTCATAGCCGCGGAGCTGGTTGGTGACCAGGGAGCCGGCCACTCGCAGCATGCTGGAGTGCCGATCGGCCTCCGCCGACGGAGTGGAGCGCTCTCCCGCCGACCACACGTGAAATCGGGGCCATACCCGCTTCCACTCGGGCACGACGGCCCGGAGGGACTCCAACGCCGTACTGGCCTGTACTGGCCTGTACTGGCGGGATGTTGGCGTCGCTATGAGGTGGCGGTCGCCGGAAGGCCGGAGGGGAGCGGTCGGCGGTTGGACGCGGCCGGGACGGTGAGGACCATGGTGAGGCCTCCGCCGGGGGTGTCCTCGGCGTTGAGGGTGCCGCCCATGGCTTCGGCGAAGCCGCGGGCGACCGCGAGGCCGAGGCCCACGCCGGCGCCGCGCGGTGCATCGCCGTAGCGTTGGAACGGCTCGAAGATGCGGTCCTTGGCCTCGTCCGGGACGCCCGGGCCGCGGTCCACCACCCGCACCTCCACCCGGTCGGCCATGGCGCTGGCAGCCACCAGGACGCGCTCGTCGGCGGGGCTGTATTTGACGGCGTTCTCGACCAGGTTGGCCACCGACCGTTCCAGCAGGCCCGGGTCGACGGCGACCATGGGCAAGGTCTCCGGGATGTCCAGCTCCACGCTGTCCTCGGGTACGCCGCCCAGGGCCATGGGCACCACCTCGTCGACGTCGATCTCGCGGATCAGCGGGGTGACCGTGCCGGTCTGGAGGCGGGACATGTCGAGCAGGTTGCCCACCAGGTGGTCGAGTCGGTCGGCGCCCTCCTCGATGGCCTCCAGCAGTTCGGCCTGGTCCTCCTCGGACCAGGCCACGTCGTCCGAACGCAGGGAGGAGACGGCGGCTTTGATCCCGGCGAGCGGGGTGCGCAGGTCGTGGCTGACGGCGGCGAGCAGGGCGGTGCGGATGCGGTTGCCCTCGGCGAGTTCCTTGGCCTGGTCGGCCTCGGACTGCAGGCGCTGGCGGTCCAGGACCACGGCGGCCTGGGCGGCGAACGCGGCGAGGATCCGGCGGTCCGAGGCAGGCAGCACCCGGCCGGACAGCGCGAGCGCCATATGGTCGCCCACCGGCATGTCCACGTCCGCGTCCTCGGGGTACTGGCAGGGCTGTGGGCCCACGCTGCCCGCGCACGTCCACGGATCCACGTCGCTCTCCCGCTCCAGCAGGGCGACCGACTCCATACCGAAGGTCTCCCGCATCCGCTCCAGCAGGGCCTCCAGGCTGGTCTCGCCGCGCAGCACGCTGCCCGCCAGGAAGGAGAGGATCTCCGACTCGGCGCGCAGCCGGGCCGCCTGGTGCGTACGACGGGCGGCCAGGTCCACCACGGAGGCCACCGACACCGCCACGGCGAAGAAGACCACGAGGGCGACGATGTTCTTGGGATCGGCGATGGTGAGGCGATGCAGGGGCGGGGTGAAGTAGTAGTTCAGCAGAAACGACCCGAAGGCCGCCGAGGCCAGCGCCGGGAGCAGGCCGCCGAGCAGGGCCGCCGCCACGGTCAGCGTCAGGAACAGCAGCATGTCGTTGGCGAGACCGAGCTCGGCGTCGACGTTGGTCAGCAGCAGCGTGAGCAGCGTCGGGCCGACCACCCCGGCCAGCCAGCCCCAGATGATCCGCGCACGGCCGAGCCGCGCACCTCGCGCAACCGGCAGCCCGCGGCCCTTGCCGGCCTCGTCGTGGGTGATCAGGTGGACGTCGAGGTCGGGGCCCGACTCCCGCGGGCGACCGTGGCGCCGACACCGGGCCCGAAGACGTACTGCCATCCCCTGCGCCGCGAGACGCCGAGGACTATCTGGGTGGCGTTCACCCCCCGCGCGAAGTCCAGCAGAGCCGACGAGACGTCGTCGCCGATGACGTGGTGGAAGGTGCCGCCCAGGTCCTCCACCAAGGTGCGCTGGACGGCCAGCTCCTTGGGCGAGGCGTTGGTCAGTCCGTCGCTGCGGGCGATGTAGACGGCCAGCACCTCGCCACCCGCGCCCTTCTCGGCGAGCCGGGCGGCACGGCGGATCAGCGTGCGGCCCTCGGGGCCACCGGTCAAACCGACCACGATCCGCTCACGCGAGCCCCAGATCTTCGACACCCGGTGTTCGCTGCGGTACTCGGTCAGATACGCGTCGACCCGGTCGGCCACCCAGAGCAGCGCCAGCTCCCGCAGCGCGGTCAGATTGCCCGGGCGGAAGTAGTTGGACAGGGCCGCGTCGACCTTGTCGGCCTTGTAGATGTTGCCGTGCGCCATCCGCCGGCGCAGCGCCTGCGGCGACATGTCGACCAGCTCGATCTGGTCCGCCCGCCGGACGACCTCGTCTGGGACAGTCTCCTGCTGCCGCACCCCGGTGATCGACTCGACGGTATCCGCCAGCGACTCCAGATGCTGGATGTTGACCGTCGAGACGACGTCGATCCCGGCCGCGAGCAGCTCCTCGACGTCCTGCCAGCGCTTGGCGTTGCGGGAGCCGGGGATGTTGGTGTGGGCGAGTTCATCGACGAGAGCCACCTGGGGGTGCCGGGCCAGGACCGCGTCGACATCCATCTCGGAGAAGACGCTCCCCCGGTACTCCAGCTCCTTGCGGGGGATCTGCTCCAGGCCGTGGAGCATGACCTCGGTGCGGGGCCGGTTGTGGTGTTCCAGGAAGGCGACCACACAGTCGGTGCCCCGCTCGACACGGCGGTGCGCCTCGGACAGCATCGCGTACGTCTTGCCGACGCCCGGTGCCGCGCCGAGGTATATCCGGAACTTGCCGCGTCCCATGGTCTCGTCTCTACGTCGTAGTACGTATGCGGTCAGAACGGTCGAGAGCGGGTCAACTCTCGAAGCGGTAGCCCATACCCGGCTCGGTGATCAGGTAGCGGGGGTGGGCCGGGTCCGCCTCCAGCTTGCGCCGCAGCTGGGCCATGTACACACGCAGATAGTTGGTCTTGTTGCTCTGGGAAGCACCCCACACCTCCTGCAGCAGGTGCTTCTGCGTGATGAGCCGGCCGGGGTTGCAGACCAGGATTTCCAGCAGATGCCACTCGGTGGGGGTGAGGCGCACATCGCGTCCGGCACGGATGGCCTTCTTGGCCAGCAGATCGATGGTGAAGTCCTCCGTGGTGACCAGCGTCGTCTCGGGAGTGAGCGGCACGGGCTCGGTGCGGCGGACCGCGGCGCGCAGCCGGGCCAGGAGTTCGTCCATGCTGAACGGTTTGGTGATGTAGTCGTCGGCGCCCGCGTTGAGCGCGGCGACCTTCTCGTCGGAGGCCTGGCGGGCGGACAGCACCAGGATCGGGACCTTGGTCCAGCCGCGCAGGGCCTTGATGACGTCCGTGCCGTCCATGTCCGGCAGCCCCAGATCGAGGAGGACCACGTCGGGCTGGCGGGCGGCGGCGAGCCGGAGCGCGGTGGCGCCGTCGGGGGCCGCGTCGACGCCGTACTGCCGTGCCTGCATGTTGATCACGAGCGCCCGTACGAGCTGGGGGTCGTCCTCTACGACCAGTACCCGGGTCATCGGTGTGCGCCTTTCCTGTTGCACGGAGAGCCAGAGGATGCGTAACCCATGTCATGGCCACGGCAGTTGACGGATCGGGAATGCCTCCAGGCCCGCCAACTCCCGCGTGGTGCGCGTAAGCCCATCAGCTCTTCGCCACGAGTTCCTTGAGCGCGATGTTGAGTTCGAGGACGTTGACGGTGGGCTCGCCCATGAAGCCGAGGACGCGACCGTCCGTGTGCTCGTCCACGAGCTTCTGGACCTGGGCGACGGACAGCCCGTTCGTCTCCGCGATCCGGTGGACCTGGATGTCGGCGTACTCCGGGGAGATGTCCGGGTCCAGGCCGGAACCCGAGGAGGTGACCGCGTCGGCAGGTACGTCGGACGCCTTGACCTTGTAGTCGGCCGTCGAGTTGTCCTTGATGACCGCCGCCTTGGCGTCCTTGACCCACCTGATCAGTTCGGCGTTGTCACCGGAACGGTTCGTGGCGCCGGACAGGATCAGCTTGTACTGGGTGTTGGCGCTGTTGGTGCCCAGACCGTTCTGCGGACGCCCCTGGAACCACTTCAGGTCGGGCTCCGGGGTCTCCTGGCCCTGCTTCAGCGGCAGGTTGTACGCCTGGCCGATGAGAGAGGAGCCCACGACCTTGCCGTCCGCCTTGATCTCCGAGCCGTTCGCCTTGCCGGGGAAGAGCCCCTGGGCGACACCCGTGATGGCCAGCGGGTAGAGGATGCCCGTCACCACGGTCAGCACGAGAAGGGCGCGCAGGCCGGCCCAGAGCAACCGGGCAGTGTTCGTAACCGAGTTGTTCATGACGGTCAGCCGATCCCGGGGATGAGAGAGATGAGCAGGTCGATGATCTTGATGCCGATGAAGGGGGCGATCAGCCCGCCCAAGCCGTAGATCCCGAGGTTGCGGCGGAGCATCTTGTCCGCGCTGACCGGGCGGTACTGCACGCCCCGCAGGGCGAGCGGGACCAGCGCGATGATGATCAGCGCGTTGAAGATGACCGCGGAGAGGATCGCGGAGTCGGGCGAGGACAGGTTCATGATGTTGAGCTTGTCCAGGCCCGGGTAGACCGCCGCGAACAGTGCCGGGATGATCGCGAAGTACTTCGCGACGTCGTTGGCGATGGAGAAGGTGGTGAGCGCGCCCCGGGTGATGAGGAGTTGCTTGCCGATTTCGACGATCTCGATGAGCTTGGTGGGGTTGGAGTCGAGGTCGACCATGTTGCCGGCCTCCTTGGCGGCCGACGTCCCCGTGTTCATCGCCACGCCGACGTCGGCCTGCGCGAGCGCGGGTGCGTCGTTCGTGCCGTCGCCGGTCATCGCGACGAGCTTGCCGCCTGCCTGCTCGCGCTTGATGAGGGCCATCTTGTCCTCGGGAGTGGCCTCCGCGAGGAAGTCGTCGACGCCCGCCTCGTCCGCGATCGCCTTGGCCGTCAGCGGGTTGTCGCCCGTGATCATGACGGTCTTGATGCCCATCCGGCGCAGTTCGTCGAACCGCTCGCGCATGCCCTCCTTGACGACGTCCTTGAGGTGGATCACCCCGAGGACCCGGGCGCCCTTGTCGTCCTCCACGGCGACCAGCAGCGGCGTACCGCCCGCCTCGGAGATCCGGTTGGCGAGGACATCGGCGTCCTCGGCGACCGTTCCGCCCTGCTCCTTCACCCATGTGATGACCGAACCGGCCGCGCCCTTGCGGATCTTGCGCCCGTCGACGTCCACGCCCGACATCCGGGTCTGGGCGGTGAAGGCGATCCACTCGGCCTGCGCCAGCTCGCCCTGGTGACGTTCGCGCAGCCCGTACTTCTCCTTCGCCAGTACGACGATGGAGCGGCCCTCGGGCGTCTCGTCGGCCAGCGAGGAGAGCTGCGCGGCGTCCGCCAGCTCGGCCTCGGCCGTGCCACGTACCGGCACGAACTCGGCGGCCTGCCGGTTGCCGAGCGTAATGGTGCCGGTCTTGTCGAGCAGCAGCGTCGACACGTCGCCGGCAGCCTCGACCGCCCTGCCCGACATGGCCAGGACGTTGCGCTGCACCAGCCGGTCCATGCCCGCGATACCGATCGCGGAGAGCAGCGCGCCGATCGTGGTCGGTATCAGACAGACCAGGAGCGCCACCAGCACCACCATGGTCAGGTGCGTGCCCGCGTAGTCCGCGAACGGCGGCAGCGTGGCCACCGCGAGCAAGAAGACGATCGTCAGCGAGGCCAGCAGGATGTTCAGCGCGATCTCGTTGGGCGTCTTCTGCCGTGCCGCGCCCTCGACCAGGTTGATCATCCGGTCGATGAAGGTCTCGCCGGGCTTCGTCGTGATCTTGATGACGATGCGGTCGGAGAGGACCTTCGTACCGCCGGTGACGGCCGAGCGGTCGCCGCCGGACTCCCGGATGACCGGGGCCGACTCACCGGTGATCGCCGACTCGTCCACGGACGCCACGCCCTCGACGACGTCACCGTCGCCGGGGATGATGTCGCCCGCCTCGCAGACGACGAGGTCACCGACGCGCAGCTCGGTGCCGGGCACCTGCTCCTCACGGCCGTCCATGAGCCGCCGGGCCACTGTGTCCGTCTTGGCCTTGCGCAGGGTGTCCGCCTGGGCCTTGCCGCGGCCCTCGGCCACCGCCTCCGCCAGGTTGGCGAAGATCACGGTGAGCCAGAGCCAGGCGCTGATGGCCCAGCCGAACCAGTCGCCCGGGTCCTTGAACGAGAACACCGTCGTCAGTACGGACCCGACCAACACCACGAACATGACGGGTGACTTGACCATCACCCGCGGGTCGGTCTTGCGGAGAGCGTCCGGCAGCGACCTGAGCAGCTGCTTGGGGTCGAAGAGGCCCGCGCCGACCCGGCCTTCGCCGGTCTTGTGGCCGGTCGGTGCGTCCTGGTGGGGAGCGAGCGTCGGAGTCGGGGTGGACATCGAGTCCTCTTGATTCGTTACGTCGGTGGTCATGACGCCAGCCCCTCGGCCAGCGGTCCCAGCGCCAGCGCCGGGAAGTAGGTCAGACCCGTGATGATCAGGATCGCGCCCACCAACAGCCCGGTGAACAGCGGCTTCTCGGTGCGCAGCGTGCCCGCGGTGGCCGGCACCGGCTTCTGCTCGGCCAGCGAGCCGGCCAGCGCCAGCACGAACACCATCGGCAGGAAACGCCCGAGCAGCATCACGATGCCGATCGTGGTGTTGAACCACTGCGTGTCCGCGTTCAGACCGGCGAAGGCCGAGCCGTTGTTGTTGGCGCCCGAGGTGTACGCGTACAGGATCTCGGAGAAACCATGCGCGCCCGAGTTGGTCATCGAGTGGCCCGGAGTCGGCAGCGCCATCGCCGCGGCGGTGAAGATGAGCACCAGCGCAGGGGTGATGAGGATGTAGCAGGCCGCGAACTTGATCTGGCTCGTGCCGATCTTCTTGCCCAGGTACTCGGGCGTGCGGCCGACCATCAGGCCGGCGATGAACACCGCGATGATCGCCATGATCAGCATCCCGTAGAGGCCGGAGCCGACACCGCCGGGCGCGATCTCGCCGAGCTGCATGCCCAGCAGATTCAGCCCGCCGCCAAGGCCTGTGTTGGACGAGTGGAAGGAGTCCACCGCACCGGTCGAGGTCAGCGTCGTGGAGATCGAGAAGATCGACGAGGCGCCGATGCCGAACCGGGTCTCCTTGCCCTCCATCGCCCCGCCCGCGATCTCGAACGCCGGGCCGTGATGGGCGAACTCGGTCCACCACATCAGACAGATGAACCCGACCCAGATGGTCGCCATCGTCGCGAGGATCGCGTAACCCTGCCGCAGCGAGCCGACCATCCGGCCGAAGGTCCGCGTCAGCGCGAACGGGATCAGCAGGATCAGGAAGATCTCGAAGAGGTTGGAGAACGCGTTGGGGTTCTCGAAGGGGTGGGCGCTGTTGGCGTTGAAGTACCCGCCGCCGTTGGTGCCCAGCTCCTTGATGGCCTCCTGAGAGGCGACCGCGCCGCCGTTCCACTGCTGCGAGCCGCCCATGAACTGACCCACGGAGTGAATCCCGGAGAAGTTCTGGATGGCACCGCAGGCAACGAGCACCATCGCGGCGATCACGGAGAGCGGCAGCAGGATGCGTATGACACCACGCACCATGTCGGCCCAGAAGTTGCCGAGCTCACCGGTGCGGGACCGGGCGAAGCCGCGGACGAGCGCCACCGCGACGGCGATGCCGACGGCCGCGGAGAGGAAGTTCTGTACCGCCAGGCCGCCGGTCTGCACGACGTGGCCCATGGCCTGTTCGCCGTAGTACGACTGCCAGTTGGTGTTCGACACGAAGGAGGCGGCGGTGTTGAACGCCTGGTCCGGGTCGATCGAGGAGAAGCCGAGCGAGCCGGGCAGCCTGCCCTGCACGCGCTGCAGCAGGTACAGGAAGAGAACACTCACCGCGGAGAAGGCGAGGACACCGCGCAGATAGGCGGGCCAGCGCATCTCGGTGTTCGGGTTGGCGCCGATGCCCTTGTAGATCCACTTCTCGACTCGCAGGTGCTCGTCGGAGGAGTAGACCCGGGCCATGTAGTCGCCGAGCGGACGGTATGCCAGCGCCAGCGCCGCGATCAGCGCGAGCAACTGGAGCACACCGGCGAGGACGGGGCTCATAGGGGTGCTCAGAACCTCTCCGGGAAGACAAGGGCGAGGATGAGATAGCCCAGCAGGGCGACGGCCACGATCAGGCCGACAATGTTCTCGGCACTCACAGCTTCGTCACCCCCTTGGCGACGAGAGCCATCAGCGCGAAGACCGCGATCGTGGTGACGACGAAGGCCAGGTCGGCCATCGCGAGCTCCTAGATGAGGTTCGGATCGAACGGACGATTAGAGGAAAGCGCCTCGTCGCCCGGATTCGACCACCGTTGACGCCTCCCATACGGCGGCCCGTTCGCTTTTGACGGAACCCATACGCCGGAGTCCCCCGCGGGTGCCGGACCAGCTCCTCCCAGGGAACGCCGACGGCCCACACCGGTGAGGTGCGGGCCGTTCGGGCACAGCGGTCAGGAGGTGCGGAACCGCAGCCGGCAGATCACCGCGTCCGTGTCCCGGCGTACGGCATGCGCGACGACCGCGCCCCGCTGGTTCTGTAGCATCCGCTGCCATAGTCGGTCGGGCTCGGCCTCGGGGATCAGGACCGTGACGCGGGTGCCGGGGCCGGCGATCCCTCGTACGTACGCGGCGATCGGGCGGCCGAGGGCGCGGTGCTCGGAGGCGATTCGGACCAGCGGCACGCCTGGATTCCACTGGGCCCAGTCCCGTTCCATTGTGGCGGTCTGTGCCCGGTCCTCGGCGTCCGGATGACAGACGGTGACCGCGTGCACCTCGTCGCCGAGCGAGGTGGCGGCGTTCAGGGCTTCGCAGGTCAGCAGGGACAGATTGGACACCGGGACGATCACAACGGATCGGTCTCGGTGCGGCGGTTCCGGGATACGGCCCAGGCCGAGCCGCTCGCCGATTCGCGTGTACGCCCGGTGCACCGCCTCGAATGCGGCGACCAGCAGCGGCAGGGCGATGACGAGCACCCAGGCCCCCTCCTCGAACTTGGTCACTGTGACCACGCCGGCCGACACCCCGTGAGGACCGCGCCCAGGCCGTTCAGCACCGTCTTGCCGTGCCATCCCTTCCCTCGCTCGCCGCGCCAGTGCCGGACCATGCCGACCTGGGCGATGGTGAAGCCGACGAAGACGCCGATGGCGAACAGCGGAACAAGGGTGTTCGTGTTGCCGCCGGAAAAGACCAGCAGCCCGGCCGATACGGCCGCCAGCGCGAGGACGCCGTGGCGGTGGACCTGGCGGTCGGCCTTCAGTGCGAACACGTGCGGCAGGTAGTTGTCGCGGGCCAGCAGCTTCAACCGGCGTCGGCCGTCTCGGTGCCTAGCGTCAGCGCCATGAGACACCCCGACGATGCGCGAGACGACACGGTCAGCACTCTCGCGCACCAGCCCTCCGAAGCGGCATACGACCACCTTTGGGCCGCGGACCTACGCAGCTCGAGCCACTGCTCAGCCGTTCTCCTCAGCCTCCTGCTGGTGATCGACTGGGTCGCCGGCAGCTTCACACTCTGGCGCGGCGCGCTCTGGGCCGCCCTCGCCGTCCTGTTCTTCCTGGTGCTGTTCCCGCCTCGGGTGGCTCGCGCGGGCTGCTGCGGGAGCGGCGGATCCACACCGACCACCTGATGTCCGTCCAGTGCCTGAACGGTGTCGGACAGCGGCTCGTACTGCGCGACACGTTCGGCGGGCGGCTCGAAATCGACCCCCGCGTTCTGATCGCCAACCCACCGCTGTGGCACCGCCTCAACGAGGACGCGCGCGTCTCCGCCAACAGCGGATCACTGACGTGCGGGACGATCACGCTGCTGCGGCTGTCGCAGCGGATCGACCGGGAGACGGCGTTGACGGTGTTCAAGGTTTCCGGTCTGGAGTGAGAGCAGCCGCTCATCTGCGCGGTCACCGGCCTCGTGCTCGCCCTCGTGGCGGCCACCAAGTTCACGCAGGGGGCGTGTGCGATGAACACCGCATCAGTGGCGTCGCGGACCGGCCGTCGCTCAGTGAACGTAGCCCGGCGATGCTCGCCACCACCATGCCCTGGGCGGGCAGCAGCACCATCTGAGCGCCCGCTGACCACCCAACCGGTGCCGCGGCGGATGATCCGCAGCAGGCGCCGGCCCTATCGCCCACGCGCACCGGTTCGGCCATGCCGAACACTCTGGCCCGAGCACGCCAGCGGCGAGCCGAACCCGATGGCCACGGCCTGGAACCCCACGGCAAGGCCGCTCGGATCCTCAGTCCCGCTGCCCGTCGGCTGGTGCCTTCAACAGCCGGTCCAGCTCCCTTCCGGCCTCATCGTACCCGGCGTCGGAGATCCGTTGCAGCTCGCGCAGGTCGCCGGCCGCCACCGCGCGTCGCGTGAGCAGGAACCCGGCGTGCATGGATCCCTCGTCCAACAGCTCGCTTAGCTCCCCGAGGTCGCCGGCCGCGTCGGCGAGGTCGGCCAGCCGGTCCAAAGCGGTCTCGTTGCCCTCATCGGCCAGCTCGCGCAGAGTCTCCCGATCGATACTCGTGTTCGCCATGACGCCATGCTGCAACCCTGCCCCAGGGGAAGGGTCAAGTGGGACGATGGCCGGGTGATCACCATCGGGCAACTGGCAAGGTACGTCGGAGTGTCGGTCAAGACCATCCGCGTCTACCACGCCAAAGGCCTGCTCCCCGAGCCCGACCGCGATGCGTCCGGCTACCGGCGATACGGCGCGGACGACGCCATCGCCCTGATCAAGATCCGCACGCTTGCCGAAGCCGGCGTCCCCCTGGCCCGTATCCGGGGCCTGAGATCCGCGACCGACGAGGAGTTCCAGGAGGCGCTGCGCGAGATCGACGACGAGCTCACCGCCCGCATCCGTGGCCTGCGGGCAACTCAGGGGCGCCTGCGCCGGCTCGCCGCCGGGCAGCTGGCGCCGCTGCCCACCGAGGTCGGTGCCCATCTGGAGGACCTGGCCCGCTGGGGATTCACCCCTCGTTGGGTGGACCTCCAACGCGACCTGTGGATCCTCGTGTTCGCCACCTACCCGGACCGCGCGATCACCCTGTTTCACGACCAGGCCGAGACCCTGGCCGACCCAGCGCTACGGCAGCTCTTCCTCGACTACGACCACGCGCACGATCTCGACGCCGACGATCCCCGCATCGACGACCTCGCCCGCCGGATCACCGAGGCGACCCGGGACCGCTACGGACCCGACGAACCGCCCGAGCTGGATGCGGCCTCCGCGATCCCCGCCCTCATCCAGGGCACGGTCAACGCCTCATCCCCGGCATGGCAGCGACTCGACACGCTCATTCGGGCACAACGGGACGCGTGACTCGACGTGTCCGGACGCACGGTCCAGACTGCGTGCGGAATGGATCAGCAAACGACGCGTGGACGGCTCTCGCCTGGTGCGCCGGCTCGGGGCTGATCGGCTACCGGTGGGCCCGTTCGACCTTCAAGCGGGGCGCCGAACGCTGACCCGCACGCTTCAGCGAATTCGGCCAGCCGCGGACGCGGGCCCAGCAGTCTCGGCTGGGCGGCACCTACGGACCGAACCCTGACAGCAGCCGCACAGAAGGCTCCCTCACCTGGCAGCCCGCGCCGCCATAGGCGCGTCTGCTCCTCGTCCGCGTCACCTTCGCATACGACGGTCCGCGAGACGTCGTACGACCTGTGACTTCGCATCCGCTTCCTGCTCTCGTCATCTCGACCTGCCCAACCCGCTCCCGATGGCGACAATGGGCGGCAAGGACCGGCGGAGACGTTCCTCTCAGCGTGCGCACCACCCTGGGCCTGTGGATCACTGGATGCATACGCTGACCCCCGCCGTCCGCGTGATGGCCGGATCCGCGCGCCGAGCCGCACGTCAGGAGCACACCGATGGCCCCCACCGACCGCGTGCGTACGGCGCGGGCCCAGTCGGTGGCCCACATCGGCGGCACGCCCAGCTCGCGGCCCTCGCGGCCTCGCCCGCGCCTTCGTCGTCCTCGCCGGACGGGGCGCGGGGTCAGCCGCCGACGTGGATGCCGGGGCGGCGGTCGGGGTCGGGTTCGTTGCTGCGGATGATCTCGCGGGTGACCGGAGCGGTGTCGCCTCGGCCGAGCAGGAAGTAGCGGAACATGTGCATCAAGGGGCTGCCTTCGGCCCACGCGAAGTAGCAGTGCGGCTGCACGCCGGTGGCGTCGCGCAGGGCGAGCAGGATCGCAGCGATCGCGTTCGGTGCGGCCGGTGCCTCGGCGCGCAGGATGCGGTAGCCGTCGACCTCGACGCCGCGTACCGCGAGGACTTCGCTGAAGTCGGACGGGTCGACCACGTCGATTTCCACGAACAGCACATCGGCCGGGGCGGGCACCGGGTTGCTGCCGCGCTGCTCGCGCTCCTTGCCGGAGTACTCGGCGCCGTCGCCGGCCTCACGCCGGTTGGCGATGATGTTGATGGAGTTGTCGTGGGCGAGGGTGTCGGTGATGAACCGGCGGGCGGCCGGGTCGAAGACGATGCGGTCGGCGCGCAGTTCGGTGGTGCGCGAGACCCGGGAGATCAGCGACACGGCGATGATGCCGGAGATGAACATGCCGGAGATGGCGATGCCGTCGGGCTTGTCGACGATGTTGGCCACCAGGGCGTAGAGCAGGACCGCGGCGAGCAGTGCGAAGCCTGTGGCGGTCGCGCGCCGGCGGCGGCGTACGACCGAGACGGTGACCGCGAAGGCGCCGGAGACCATCATGGCCAGGATGCCGGTGGCGTAGGCGCCGGCCTGGGCGTCGACGTCGGCGTCGAACGCAATGGTGATGAGGACACAGAGGACGGTGTAGACGATCACGACGGGGCGTACCGCGCGTCCCCACTCCGGGGCCATGCCGTAATCGGGCAGGTATCGCGGGACGATGTTGACCAGCCCCGCCATCGCGGAGGCGCCCGCGAACCAAAGGATCAAGATGGTGCTGACGTCGTAGACGGTCCCGAACGCCTCCCCGACGTTCTCGTGCGCCAGCCAGGCCAGGGCCCGGCCATTGGCCCCGCCACCGGGCTCGAACTCCTTGTGCGGGATGAGGACGGTGGTCACGAAGCTCGCGGACAGCAGGTAGACGCTCATGATGAGCGCGGCGGTGGTCAGCAGCCTGCGGGTGTTGCGGATCCGCGAGCGCAGCCGCTGCTCGGGATCGGCGCCGTCGGCGGACACCAGCGGCATCATGCTCACCCCGGTCTCGAAGCCGGACAGCCCCAGCACCAGCAGCGGAAACGCCACCAGCGCCGGCCCCGCCAGATCGCCGAACCCGCCTCCGCCCTCGCCAAGCGCGTCCGTCCACGCCGACCACGCCCCCGGCGTGGTGAACACATCCACCAGCCCAACGGCGATAACCACGGCGTTGAGGACCAGGAAGACCGCGACCAGCGGGATGGCCACAGTGACCGCTTCGCTGAACCCGAGCAGGAACACCCCTCCGAGCACCAGCAACAACGCCACCGTGATGGCGACCTCATGACCGTGCAGGGCATGGGGCAGGTAGGGGTTTTCCACCATGTGGACGGAGGCGTCCGCCGCGGACAAGGTGATCGTGATGATCCACGACGTGGCCACAAAGCCGAGCAGGACCAGCACGAACAGCTTGCCCCGCCAAAACGGCAGCAGATCCTCCAGCATCGCCACCGACCCGGCGCCGTGCGGACTCTCCCGAGCCACCCGCCGATACATCGGCAGCATCCCCACCAGCGTCAACGCCACGATCAGCAACGTCGCCAACGGCGACACCGCCCCGGCCGCAAGCGCCGCGATCGCCGGCACATAGGCCAGGCTGGAGAAGTAGTCCACGCCCGTCAGGCACATCACCTTCCACCAGGCATGCGGCTCGGTATGCCCCTCACCCGCCGCCGGCCCGACCGGCTGCACCCGGTGGCGCAGCAACCACCGCGCCAGACTGCCGCTCGGCTGCTCCCGAAGAGCGGGACTGTCCACCACTTCCGGCACGGCAAGTTCGTTCGCGTCCTTCATATCCCCCATCAGCCTTCCTGCCTGCCCAGTGCACCGGTCAAAGCAGTCACCGCACGCACGGCACCGCAACGATCACCGAGTATGCGGACCTCTCGACAGCGCCGACCCACCGGGGGCCACACACCGTCGACCGTGCGCGCCCTCACCTTGTTCCCCAACCCCCGCTCTCACCCTCCAGCCTCACCTGCCCGGCCCGGGTCACGGCACGCCGCCGCAGCACAGCGGCGCGGATAGGCGCGTCCGGTGGGTCGCGCGACTGCTGAGGGTCCTGATCGCATCCGGCGGCGTCGCGAGACCCACCGGGAGCGACGACCGGATTCCGGCGGCCTGCTTCAGGACTTCCTCCAAGCGTGTGCGTGCGTCCTCAAACGCCTTGTCGGCTCCGGCGATGCGAGAAGCGGCCTGCGCGGCGGCTTCCCGCAAGGCCGTGCTATGCGGCGGCGGGGTGGGGCTCGCCTCCGGCTTCGCCGTGGCGGCCCTCGCCTCCTGGATTCCCTGGGTCCTGGCCAACGCCCTGATCAACCTGGTCTCCACGCTCCTCGCCACCGAGCTGCACGCACGCTTCACCTTCGGCGCGGGCGAGCGCGCGACATGGCGCCAGCATGCGCAGTCGGCCGGGTCCGCGGCGGCCGCCTACGCGGTGACCTGCGTGGCGATGCTTGTCCTGCAGCAGCTGGTGGCGGCGCCCGGTGCGGTGCTCGAGCAGGTCGTCTACCTGTCCGCCTCCGCACTCGCCGGTGTCGCGCGGTTCGCGATGCTGCGCCTCGTCGTCTTCGCGCGGAACCGCCCGCAGACCGCGGCCACCGTCCGCACCGCCCGTCCCGTGCCCGCGACCGTGGCCCGCGCCGCGGCCCCGGCCGGCCCCGCGGTGCTCTGCCACGCCGCCTGACCGTTCCGCCGGGCGGTGTGCCGCGCGGGCCGGCGGGCGGAAAACGCCCGAAAAGCTACGGGTTTGCAACTCCCGAAGGCGGCTGGCCGCCGAGGGCGGGCAGTCGCGGAAGTATAAGACCAGGTCAGAGCCTCGCTGGCAGACAAGTCGGGCTGTACGCCGGGTACTCAACCTCGAAGGCCGCCGTTACGGCTCGCCCGCACCAGGGCCACCAACTGTCTCGACCGGTCAGCACCGATCCGCAGCTCTTTCCGCAGCGACTCGGCCGAGACCGGGCGCTGATGCAGTTCCCAATGCCGAGCATCCAACCACCGGGCACGCTCCAGCAGCGGATCACCCTGGGCCCCATCACGGTCGGCATCGCCCTCGCTGTCCTCCCCACCGCCGAGTTCCACCTTCACCCGACCCGCCGGCCGATGCGCCAACAACTCCACCGACAACAGCAACGCGACCGGCGGCCACCCGGCAACCAGCACCGGCTTCCACGCCAGCGACGGCGCGGCCGCAATATTCGCCGCCAGGGACACCACGATCCCCAGCAAAAAAGCCAGCCACACGGCATACCGCGCCCGACGGCCACCACCCCCGGACGGCTTGAGCAGGCCGACCGTCGCCAGCAGCAGCAACCCGTCAACCGACAGCGGCCACAAGGACGCACTCACCTCATCCGCACCGCCCTGCAGGGCGAAATCCCGCTGATGGACGTACGAGGCATACGCCGCAACCCCCGCGACCACCAGCGCACAGCCACAGCGCAGCCAGACATCAAGATCAGGCGACTCGCCCCTCGCCGTCCGGTGCGGGCCTTCGCCCGGGACAAACCCCACGTCCGAGTCGCCCATCACACCGACCCATCCCACGCCGCAGGACGAAACCGCCCCTCCACCACCAGCCGCCCAACAAGAAACCGCTGGTCAGCCCTGCAACTATCTGCGTGTGGCCCCGCCGGGGGCACTCCGGATCAAGGCGCTGAACTGCAGAAATGCAGGTCAGTGCCCTTTTTGTGCGTTCGCATCGGCGCGCTCAGGGGGTCATTACCGCAGCCCGTCCGGAGGAGCCGGGGCCAGTGCCTCGAAAGCGGCGCCCTGCATAGGCGGCCGAGTCATACGGCGAAGCTCTCCGCCGAGCCACCCGGCGACCAGGAAGACAGGAGGTAGGATAGGTAGCATGACCGAGCCCACCGGCAAGTATTCGATCACTATGCCGCGTGACATCGCGGAAGCGGCCAAGGCCCGCAGTGGCCCCTCCGGATTGTCCGCCTATGTAGCCGCCGCCGTGGCCCGTCAGATCGAACGCGACAACCTCAACGAAGTCATCCAGGTTGCCGAGGCCGAGCACGGACCCGTCACCGACGAGGAGATCCAGGCTCTCCGCGATCAGCTCCACCAGGCCCGCCGGCAGCAGACGCAAGGCGGGACAAGCGCCGCATGACCCGCTCCCCCGCCGTCCCCGGCGGCACCCTGGTCCTCGACAGCGAGGGCCTGGCCAAGGCCGTGCTGCGCGACCGCGCCGTCACCGGCTGGCTCGCCCTCGCCCGCGCCGACGACCTGCGGGTGATCACCTCCGCGGCAACGCTTGTCGAGGTGGTCCATCCTCGGATCAACCGACCGGCCCTGGAGTGGACGCTCTCCCGCCTTGTCGTCGAACCGGTCACCGAGCCCGTCGCCCGCCACGCGGCCGCCCTCCTCCATGGCGCCGGCTTGCACGGCCACAAGTACGCCATCGACGCCATGCTCAGCGCCACCGCCCTCGCCGCCCCCGCCCCCGTCACCGTTCTCACCTCCGACCCGGAGGATCTCACCGCAATGTGCGGTGGACGTGTCACCGTCATCAAGGTTTGACCACGACGCTTTCCGGCGGCCTCGCAATCCACCAGCTAGGCCGCTGGCCTGGTGAAACCTCGTCGTCGGGCGGGAATCCGACGCCCTTCGGAGCCGTGTGGACCGGATTCTTGTCGTTCTCGAACATGGCTGATGTCCGGTCACTGCCCCCCGCCGTCAGCGAGCGTGCGGGGCGGGACGGTGTCGGGGGTGGTGCCCTCCGCCTTGGCTGCGTCGGCGAGGGCTGCGGCTGCGGCTTCTTCTGCCTGGGCCTTGTCGTTGGCTGCCTGGGCGGCCATGTCGTCCGGGGGCCTTTCGCGGGTGGCCGGCGACTGGGGCAGGACGTCGGTGAAGGCGCGGGACATGCCCTGGAGTGCTGAGGTGATCTCGCTGGGGATGACCCAGAAGTTGTTGCCGGGGCCTTGCGCGAGTTGGGGCAGGGTCTGGAGGTACTGGTAGGCGAGGAGCTTGGGGTCCGGATCGTTGCGGTGTACGGCCTGGAAGACCTCGTCGATGGCCCGGGACTGGCCCTCGGCCTGGAGGATCGCAGCGGTCCGGTTGCCTTCCGCGCGCAGGACGGCGGCCTGCTTGTCGCCTTCGGCGGTGAGGATCTGCGACTGGCGTTGGCCTTCGGCCCCGAGGATCGCGGCGCGCTTGTCCCGCTCGGCTCGCATCTGCTTCTGCATCGCGTCCTTGATGGACTGCGGGGGATCGATAGCCTTGATCTCCACCCGGTTGACCCTCAGCCCCCACTTGCCGGTGGCCTCGTCCAGCACGCCACGGAGTTGGCTGTTGATGGTGTCCCGTGAGGTGAGGGTCTTTTCCAGGTCCATGGATCCCACGACGTTGCGCAGGGTGGTGACGGTGAGCTGTTCGACCGCCTGGAGGAAATTCGCGATCTCGTAGAAAGCCGCTCGCGGGTCAGTGACCTGGAAGTACAGGACGGTGTCGATCTCGACGACCAGATTGTCCTCGGTGATGACCGGCTGCGGTTTGAAGGAGACGACCTGTTCCCGTAGATCGATTACTGGATGAACTCGGTCGATGTACGGGATGACGAGGCTGAGGCCGGGATTCAGGGTCCGGTGATAGCGGCCGAGTCGCTCGACATTACGCGCACGTGCCTGGGGAACGATACGGACCGCCCGCACCACGGTGAAAACCGCGATCAGCGCGACGATCAGGCCGGCAATCAAGAACGCCGAGGTTTCCATGGTTTCAGTCCCGGGGGTAGACGATCGCGGTGGCGCCGCTGATCTCCATGACGTCGACAGTCGTTCCTGGAGGAATCACCAGCGTCTCGTCGTACGCGCGGGCCGTCCATTCCTCGCCGTCGATACGGACCCTGCCGCCCCGGCCCGTCACCTCCGACACCACATAGGCAGCCCTGCCGATCAGTGCGTCTATGCCGAATCGCTCCGTCTGGGGTCCGCGCACGTGGCGCAGCGCAATGGGGCGCACGAACACCACGGTGACTGTGGCGACGACGGTGAACACCAGGAACTGGAAGGGCAGCGGCAGCCCTAGCGCGGCGGACCCCGCCGTGACCAGTGCGGCTGCACTCAGCAATCCGAGTGCAGCAGTAAGCGTGAAGATCTCCGCCACAGCCAATACGGCTGCGATGATCAACCAGATCAGCCATGGATCCATTGCGTGCCTCTTCTGACCGGCGCGGGTGCGAAGGGCTTGACTCTCACCATTGGACCCCGACAAGGGACAGCCGCGATACCCCTCGCCATACACCAACGCGCCCCGAACCGATTCCAGGCAGACACTGGAATAGCTGGGACAGAGTGCGTCGGCGCAGGCAAGGGGGTGTCGGCCCGTGGTAGTGAGGACGCGGCGTTCGAAGGTGTGGTTGTGGCGGTGGCGGCGTAATCCGCTGCGGCGTGGCAGTGATGTCGTCGAGGCTTGGGTACTGCTTGCCGCTTGGGTGCTGGCCCTGGTGGGAGGGATTCTGGTGGGGCTGGTCGCGCAGGGTGCCGTGGAGCGGGATCTTGATCGGCAGCGGGTCGAGCGCCGGGCCGTTACCGCCGTGCTCGTCGAGGACGCTCGGGACAAAGTGGCGCACGCGGCGGCCGCCGGGGACGAACGGGTGTGGGCCAAGGCGCGCTGGGCCACTCCGGACGGCTCGCGGCAGACCGGTCTGGTCAAGGTGCGGCCGGAGGACGCCACGGCCGGGGCCCGGGTCGCCGTGTGGACGGACCAGCGAGGCGCGGTGGTGTCGAAGCCCGTGTCGCCCGAGGAGGCCCGGCTTCAGGGGGTTCTCTCGGGTGTGCTGTGTGCCTTGGTCACCGGTGGGGCCGTGACCGGCGGCGCTTACGCCGTACGGGCGGGGCTCGATCGGTGGCGCCGGGGGCAGTGGGACGCGGAGTGGGCGCGGGTCGATACACGGTGGGGCGGTAAGACCGGGTGATGGGTGATGGGTGATGGGCACCGGGCGATGGGCACAGAAAGTTACTACGGTGTGTTGCTCCATACGTACGGTCCGCCACCGCGCCACTCGATCAGTTCGGGGTCGTCGACGGCCCGGTCCTCGGCGGGGAGGCCCGCGCGGTGCATGAAGTCGAGCACGTCGAACAGGCTGTAGGCGGTGCCCATGCGTTCGTCGTCGATCGTGACTCGCCGTCCGCCGTCCGCCTCCGGCGGAAGCACAACCACAGGGGGGCGTACGTCCATGTGTCCAGCATGCGCCGGAACCGGGTCCGCGCGCAGCAGGGAGCGTCGGCAGGGACCATGGGGCGTCGGCCTCGGGGATGTGTCAGCCGTGTGACACCATTCCTCGGTCAAGCCCCGTCAGAAAAGGACCATTCCCATGTCAAGGGTCGAGCTGGCCACCAACTTCGGGCGTATCGTCCTCGAGCTCAACGACGCCGAGGCTCCGAAGACCGTCGAGAACTTCCTGACGTACGTCCGCAACGGGCACTACGACGGCACGATCTTCCACCGTGTGATCGACGGCTTCATGGTCCAGGGCGGTGGCTTCACCGCGGACATGGTGCAGAAGCCGACCATGGCGCCGGTGCCGAACGAGGCCGACAACGGGCTGAAGAACGTCGCCTACACCGTGGCGATGGCGCGGACCAGTGCCCCGCACTCCGCGACCGCCCAGTTCTTCGTGAACGTCTCGGACAACGACTTCCTCAACTACACGGCGAAGACCCCGAACGGCTGGGGTTACACCGTCTTCGGCCGGGTGGCCGAGGGGCAGGACGTCGTCGACTCGATGAAGAAGGTCCGGACCGGCAGCAGCCGTGGGCACGGGGACGTTCCGACCCAGCCCATCATCATCGAGGGCGCCAAGGTTCTGGACTGACCCGGTCAGGGTGGTGTCGTACCGGGCACGGAATGGTTGCGGCGTGGGCTTTTCGCCGTGACCGTGCCGTGCCCACGGCAGCATGACGTCGTATGAGTCGTGCGAATCGCAGCAGCCGGGATCGGTACGTCGACTTCCTGCGGGCCTGGGCCATCGTCCTCGTCGTGTTCGGGCACTGGCTGATCACCGGGCTGGTTCGCGGGCCCGGCGGGGAGATCTTCGCGCCTGAGCTGCTGGCGACCCTTCCCTGGACCCAGTGGCTGACCCTCTTCTTCCAGGTCATGCCACTGTTCTTCCTGGCCGGCGGGTACGCGGCGGGCGGCTCCTGGTCACGCGCCGGGGGCGGTACGGCCGAATGGGTGAGGCGGCGGGCCGTGCGGCTGCTGCTGCCGACCGGTGTCTACAGCGGGCTGGTGCTGGTCGCCGTAGCCGTCTGCTCTGCCGTCGGGGTGGATCCGGGGACCCTCGCCCTGGTGGGCTGGGCCATGGCCATGCAGTTCTGGTTTCTGCCCGTCTACCTGCTGCTCAGTGCCCTGACGCCCCTGCTGTACGCGGCGCATCTGCGCTGGGGGCTCCTCGTCCCCGTCGTCATGGGGCTCGTCGCCCTCGCCGCCGACGCCCTGGTGCTCACCGCGCACCTGCCGTACGTCGGGCTCCTCAACTACGTCCTCGTCTGGGGCGTCGCCTACCAGCTCGGCTTCTGCTGGCGGGACGGCGGGCTGACCGGCGGACCCGGGAACGGGACCAGGACCGGGAACGGGAACGGCAACGGGAACGGCAACGGGAAGCCGTGGGTGGCCGCCGCCATGGTCGTCGGTGGCGGGGGCGCCTTCGCCGTGCTCGTCGGGCTCGGGCCCTTTCCGGTCAGCCTGATCCTCGTCACCGGGCAGGAGCCCAGCAACACCAATCCGCCGTCCGCCGCCATGCTGGCCTGGACCGTGGCGCAGGTGGGGCTCGCTCTTCTCCTCGCTCCGGGCCTGCGGCGGCTTCTGGGGCGGGAGCGGGTGTGGCGGGCCGTACGGCCCCTCGGCGGGGTCAGCATGACGCTCTATCTCTGGCACATGCTGCCTGTACTCGTTGTCGCCGCCGCCTTCTATCTCACCGGGCTCGCGCCCCAGCCCGGCTACGGGTCCGCGGGGTGGTGGGCACTGCGGGTGCCCTGGCTGGTCGTCCTCGGGGTCGTGCTGGTCGGGGTTGTGGTGGCTCTTCGGCCGTTGGAGCGCGGGCTGGGTGTTCTGTACGAGCGGGGTGGGACAGGGCGTCCCTGGGCTCTCTGGCTCGGGCTCGCCCTGAGCGTGGCCGCGCTGACCCGGTTCGCCGCGCAGGGGTTCGCGTACGAGGGGCGGTTCCCCGTGCTGCCCGCGCTGGGGCTTGCGGTGGGCGTCGCGCTGGTGACGGTGCGCGGGCGCGGCGACGCGACAAACTCCGAGAGCCCCGAGGGCTCCAAGGGCTCCGAGGGCTCCAAGGGTTCCGAGGGCTCCAAGGGTTCCGAGGGCTCCAAGGGTTCCGAGGGCACCTTGGAGGAAGCCGCCTGACACCGGTTCCCATCATCAGAGGGGGGCGGGATGGGCGTACGTCGTCCCGCCCCCTCGGCATCTGGCACTCAGTGCCTGCCGCACCTCGCCACATCGATCCGCACGATCTGCGGGTCGTGGTCGCTCGCCTGGTCCGCGAACTCCGCGTTGATGTGGACGACGTCGTAGTCGTACGACGTGACGGCCGGGCTCGTCAGGATGTGGTCCAGGGTCTGGGAGTTGCCGTCGTACACGTAGGTGTAGCGCTCGTTGGCGGGGAGGGTGCTGATCAGGGGGGTCAGGACGTTTCCGGCCGTGAGCGTGGTCATCGTCCGGGAGAACTCGTAGTCGTTGAGGTCGCCCAGGACCACCGCCTTGGCGTTCTTGTCGGCCGCCAGGAGGGACTTGACGAAGGTGTTGACCTCCGTCGCCTGGGCCGCGCGCTGGGTCTCCGAGCTGCGGGCCGGCGGCTGGTAGCGGCCGTGGAGGGGCTGGTCGCCGCCCTTGGACGTGAAGTGGTTGGCGATGATGAAGACCGGCTCACCCTGGAAGGTGAACTCGCCCACCAACGGCTTGCGGCTGTTGTCCCAGGCGTCGCCGGCCGGGGCGATGCGGCCCGGGGAGTACGTGAGCCGGGCGCCCATTCTCGTCTTCACCACGCTCGTCGCGGTCGTGGCGTCGCCGCCCGCGCGGTCCGTGAAGGAGACGCGCTTGGGGTTGTAGAGGAAGACCTGGCGGATGTTGCCGCCGGGTTCGCCGCCGTCCTGGTTGTTCTCGGGGGCGACGTAGCGCCAGGAGTAGCGGGGGCCGCCGGCCGCGCGGATGGCGTCGGTGAACCTGGTCAGGGTGGCCTCGGCGGTGACGGTGCCGTCGTTCACGGCGCCGTTGTCGTCCTGGATCTCCTCCAGGGCCACGATGTCGGGCGACTTGAGGTTGACCGCGACGCCCTGGGCGAGGCGGTCGAACTTCTGCTGGTCGTCGAGGGCGTCGAGGTTCTCGACGTTGTACGTGGCGACCGCGAGCTCGCCGCCCTTGTGGCGACGGGTCACTTCCTGCTTCAGGCCGTTGTCCACCAGGGTGCCGAGCTGGGTGGCCTGGAGGATGTAGCCGCCGAAAGTGGAGTAGTCGAGGGGGCCGGTGGTCGTGCCGGAGAGTTCGTCGCCGACGTCCGCCGCGGGGAAGGCGGTGGTGGTGTCCAGCGACGCGACCTTCATACGGCCCGTGTTGGGCTGGTCGTAGGAGGAGTAAAGGGCGCCGCCGCGGGCCGTCGTGCTCTCCTCGGGCTTCACCGTGACCCACAGCTCGTCGTACGCGTCGGTCGCGCCCACGACGCGCGCGTCGGCGAGCGTGGCCCGCATGCCTTCCAGGGACTCGTAGAAGTCCTGGGCGTAGGCGGCCGGTTCGAGCGGGAGGGTGTCGATGCTGCCGCCGGCCGCGGTCGGTATGTAGGCGTCGGGGACCGTCGTGGCGTCCAGGGTGGCGGCGGCGGGGAGCGCGTTGCCGCTGGAGAGGACGACGGTGGTGGGGGCCGTGATCTCGGTGAGCGACTGGGTGGTGCTGCTCGGGTAGTACTCGGTGACCTTGCCGGTGACGAGGACCGAGTCGCCGACCGCCACGGTGGGGGTCGCCGAGCCGGTGTAGACGAGGACGCCCTCGCTGGTGCGCGGGTCGGTGTCGGCCTGCGGGTCCTGGATCCAGTAGCCCTTCGAGCCGCTCGTACGGACGCCGGTGACGATGCCGGGCACGCGGGTGACCGTCTGTCCGGCGTACGGGGAGACGCGGGTGGTGCCCTGGATGTCGTGGACGCGGACCGTGCCGGGGTCGGTGGAGCCGCCGCCGTCGCCGCCGCCTCCGTCGCCCGAACCGGGGGTCTCGCCCGCCGAGTTGACCGGTGACGGGGTGCCGGCGGTGAAGTCCGTGGCGTTGTCGTCGGTGTCGGTCAGGGCCGCGGCCCTCGCGACGGAGGCCGTGTTGGAGGCGCCGGTGGCCGGGCCGCCGCCCTCGCGGACGAGCGCGCTGCCGTAGCCCGCCAGGTCGACGATCCGGGGGTCGGCCGCGCAGTCCGCGGCGGTCTTGCAGGCCAGGGCGGTGGTGCCGGAGACCAGGGCGATGGTGCCGGAGGTGGCGCTCATCGCGATGGAGCCGGTCGCGTCGGCGGTGGGGAGTGCCGTGGTGCCGCCCGTGCCGGCGGCCTCGGCGACGAGGTAGCGGGCGCCGGGGGCGAGGGCGCCGGTGAGTGCGGTCACCTGCCACTGGGAGGTGGCGGACGGCGATCCTGGCAGGTACTGCACGCTGTAGCCCGACAGGTCGTAGGCCGCGGCGCCGGCGTTGGCGAGCTCGACGAAGTCGCGGGTCAGGGTCGCCCCCGAGTTGCCTCCGCCGCCGTACACCTCGGCGATCACCGCGGTGGCCGAGGGTGCGGCGAACGCGGCGGGGAGGGCGGTGAAGGCGAGTGCGCCCGCCGCGCCCACGGAGATGATCGGGTAGGCGGCGCGGCGCGCGCGGGGTCTGCTTCCTGCGGGTCTGGACACGCTGGCGGTCTCCTCGTACCTCGCGTACGTACCTCGTGCACGTACGGACATCAACGCGCCGTCCGAGGACGGAGCTTGAACCATTGCCCGTGGGGAGTCGGCTCAAGTTACGCGCGTAGAAAGGGATCCACCAAGGGGTCTTGCGTTAAATCCCGGAAACATGCGGGTGAGAGTTCGGTGGATGACCGGGGCAGGGTTGGGGCGTGAGGAGGCCCACGCTGAACAACCGTCCCTTTTGGGGCAGTTGAGAACCGGGCGCGGTTTACCTTTCAACCATGACCTCTGTGCGCACGGACATGCCGCGGCGGGTCGTCGTCACCGGGCTCGGGGCCGTCACGCCGCTGGGCGTCGGGGTCGGCGAGCTGTGGCGGGGGCTGCTCGAAGGACGGCACGGGATAAGGGAGTTGACGGACGCCGAGTTCGACGGGCTGCCGGTGCGGGTGGCCGGTACCGTGCCCGTCGATCCGGCCGGGCTGCTGCCCCGGCCGGTGGCCCGGCGGATGAACCGGGCCGCCCAGTTCGCCGTACTCGCCGCGCGGGAGGCCTGGGCCGACGCCGGGCTCGTGGCGGGCGGCACGCGGGAGAGCGGGCTCGATCCCGAGCGGGTGGGGGTGAGTCTCGGCGCGATCCTCGGGGACGCGTCCGTGCTCGTCGGCGGTGACCGCGCGCTGCGGGACAAGGGGCCGCGCGCCGTCTCGCCGCTCACCACACCGATGACCGTGCCCTCGCAGGCCGCCTCCCAGGTCTCGCTCGACCTGCACATCACCGGCGAGGCCCGCACCGTGACGGCCGCGTGCGCGTCCGGCACCGAGGCGATCGGGCAGGCCGTCGACCGCATACGGTACGGCCATGTCGACGTCTCCCTCGCGGGCGGGGCGGAAGCCGTCGTCACCCCGGCGATCATGGCGTCCTTCGCCGCGATGCGGGCGCTGTCCACGCGGGGGCTCGTGGACGGGGCCTCGCCGTCCCGGCCGTTCGCCAAGGACCGCGACGGGTTCGTCAACGGGGAGGGTGCCGGGGTGCTGCTACTCGAGGCCGAGGAGCACGCGCTGGCCCGCGGGGCGCGGATCTACTGCGAGGCCGCCGGATGGGGACTCTCCGCCGACGCTCATCACATGGCCGCGCCCGATCCCTCCGGCAGCGGGGTCGCGCTCGCGCTGCGGCGAGCGCTGCGGGATGCCGGGGGCCGTGTCGTCGACGTCGTCCATGTCAACGCGCACGCGACAGCCACGGTTGACGGCGATCTCGCCGAGGCGGGCGCGGTGCGGGCGGTGCTCGGGACACGGTCCGTGCCGGTCACCGCGCTCAAGGGGCACCTCGGTCATCTGCAGGGGGCCGCGGGCGGCGTCGAGGCGCTGGCCACGGTACTGACGCTGCATCACGGGGTGGTACCGCCGACCGTGGGGTGCGAGGAGGTGGACGAGGCGATCGGGCTGGACGTGGTGACCGGCGCTCCGCGGGCGCTGCCGGAGGACGGGGACCTGGCGTTGAGCAACTCGTTCGGGTTCGGGGGGCACAACGCGGTGCTGGCTCTGCGGAGGGTGGGGCGGGGGGCGTAGGGCCGGGGGCGTGGCAGGCAAGACCGGGGAACGGCGCGTCAGGTCCGCATCAGCCGCAGCCGACCCACCGGAACCTGCACGTCACGCCGTACGTTTGCGTGACGTCGTCTTCTTCGCTGCCGTCTTCTTCGCCGCGGTCTTCTTCGTCGTCGTGCTCTTCGCCGTCGTCGTCTTCTTCGTTCCCTGGGTCGACTTGGCGGTGGACTTCTTGGCCGCGGGTGTCTTCTTCGCGGGCGTCTTCTTCGCCGTGGACGTGGACTTCTTGCCGCCCGCCTGCTTGGGGGTCGACCGCGCCGACTTCCGGGCCGGCATCTGTCTGACCTCGGCCTCGGCCTCGCCCTCCTCGCCGCGCGACTCCTTCGCCGCCTTCACGCTCTTCTCCAGCGCCGCCATCAGGTCGAGGACCTTGCCGGTCTTCGCCGGTTCGGGCGCCTCGGGCGGGGCCTCGCCGGCGGCCTTCGCGGCGACGACCTCCTCCAGGGCCTCGCGGTACTCGTCGTGGAGGTCTTCGAGGTCGATCTCGCCGAGGGTGTCCATCAGGGCGTCGGCGAGGTCGAGTTCCTTGTCGTTGACGGTGACCTTGGTGTCGGGGGCGAGGCCCTCGGGAGCGCGGACCTCGTCCGGCCAGAGGAGGCCGTGCAGGGCGATGGCGTCGCCGACCACGCGCAGCATGCCGAGGCGTTCGCGGCCGCGGAGCGCGAACTTGGCGATGGCGACCTTCTGGCTGCGCTTGAGGGCCTCGCGCAGCAGGGTGTACGGCTTGGCGGCCGGGGCGCCGCCCGCCGCGAGGTAGTACGCGGCGTCCATCTGGAGCGGGTCGATCCGGTCGGCCGGCACGAACGCGACGATCTCGATGGTCTTGGCCGTGGGGAGCGGCAGGTGGGCGAGGTCGTCGTCCGTGATCGGGATGATCGTGCCGTCCGCGTCCTCGTAGCCCTTGCCGATCTCCGCCGTGCTGACCTCGCGGTCCTCCAGCTCGCAGACCTTGCGGTAGCGGATGCGGCCCATGTCCTCCGTATGGATCTGGCGGAAGGAGATCGAGTGGCTCTCGGTGGCGTTCACCAGCTTGATCGGGATGCTGACCAGGCCGAACGAGATGGCGCCGTTCCATATGGATCGCACGTGCAGCACCCTTTCGATCGGATCGCGGGGTCTTGTCAGTCTTTACTACGGAATCTCTGGGATTCTCATCGTATGACGCCGATCACAGAGGTGGAGGGGCGAAGGCTCGCGCTCAGCAACCTGGAGAAGGTGCTGTATCCCGCGACCGGGTTCACCAAGGGCGAGGTGCTGCACTACTACGCGACCACCGCCGAGGTCCTGCTGCCCCATCTGCGGGATCGGCCCGTGTCCTTCCTGCGCTACCCGGACGGCCCCGACGGGCAGGTCTTCTTCGCCAAGAACGTGCCGCCCGGTACGCCCGACTGGGTCACCACCGCCGAGGTGCCCAGGTCGGAGGGGCCGGCCCGGATGGTGCTGGTGCAGGACCTGCCGAGCCTGATGTGGGCGGCGAACCTGGTCACCGAGTTCCACACCCACCAGTGGGTCGTCGACGCGCCCGGCGAGGCCGACCGGCTGGTCTTCGACCTCGACCCCGGGACGCCGGCGAGCATCGTCGAGTGCTGCGAGGTCGCGCTCTGGCTGCGCGAACGGCTCGCGGCGGATGGCATCGAGGCGTACGCGAAGACCGCCGGCTCGAAGGGGCTGCACCTGCTGGCGGCCCTGCGGCCGGTCTCCTCCGACGCCGCCTCCGACTACGCCAAACAGCTGGCCGTCGAGGCGGAGAAGGCGATGCCCCGGCTGGTCGTACACCGTATGACGCGGAGCCTGCGGCCCGGGAAGGTGTTCGTCGACTGGAGCCAGAACGCCGCACGCAAGACCACGGCCACGCCCTACACCCTGCGGGCCCGGGCGCGGCCGTTCGTGTCGGCGCCGGTGACCTGGGTCGAGGTGGAGGAGTGCGGGGCGCCCGACCAACTGGCGTTCCAGGCCCCGGACATCGCGCCGCGCGTGCAGGACTACGGCGATCTGCTGGCCCCGCTCCTCGACGCGGACGCGGCGGGATCGCTGCCGTGAGCATCCCCTCTCGGGGATCGCATCACGAGAAGCAGCAGCATCGCGGCCCGAGGCGCCCACCCGACCCAGGACCACCGCTCGCGCCCCTCCCCGCAGCGATCACACCCGCACCCACGTCCGCCGGTCCCGCGCCATCGCGTGCAGCGCCTCCACGTCCGCCGGTTTGAGGACGCCGCCGAGCCTGGCCAGTCCCTCGACGTCCGTGTCCGTCACGATCCGGGCCTCGCGCGGCGGGGCGGTGACCTGGACGTCGGTGGGGCCGACGAGGGCCAGGACCGGGTGGACCTCGGCGGTCAGGGCGTAGGAGGCGCGGTCGGCGTCGGCGCGGACGCGGCGCAGCAGCGGGCGGGGTTCGCGGCGGCCCAGCGTGACCATGGGGTCGGCGACCGTGACCCGCTGCTTGCGGGCGTACAGGGTGTGCACCGCGAAGAGCCCGCCGGGGCCGATCAGCAGGTGGTGGACGTGGTCGCCGCCGGGCAGCGGGACCGAGTGCAGGGTGTGCCAGCCGGCGCCGTCGAGCCGGTCCAGGGCCTCCCCCACCGCCTGCTCGGCCGCGAGGGCCCGGCGGCGGGGGTCGGGGCGGAGCCGGCGGGCGGGGCCGGGGTCCCGGTCCAGGGCGATCTGGAGCGCCTCGCCGGGGCGGTTGGGTGCCAGGTCGTCGTCCGGGTGGAGGGACAGCCGGGCCAGTTCCGCGGGGGTCGGTACCGGGGGCGGGCCGATGGCCACCGGTCCGGTCAGGAAGGGCCCGAGGGCGTCGAGGACGTCCTGTCTGCGGTCCTCGCTCAGCAGGTTGACCCGGGATGCCTCACGGTCGTACCAGGCGATGTTCCTGCCGTCCGTGAGGCAGACGTACAGCCGCTCCTGGCCGTGGCGCCAGGTCGGCACGACGCGCAGTCCGCTCATGCACCATCACCCCACGACCATGGGAACAGGCCGGGTGCTCCAGGGGCAAGAAGCCGGTTGGCTTTGCCGGTCACCTTTGAAGGGGAGTTGACCCGGGTACCTATGGGTGAGTTGGCGGGGGCTTGGGGAGGCGCCGTTGCGGACGCGCAGGAAGCAGGCCGATGTGCCCGCTCCGGAGGATGCGTGGAACGAGGTCGTGCCCGGGCTGTGGATGGGCGGGCACGAGTTCAGGGCCCGCTCCGGGCAGGTCGGGTTCGCCGTCGTGCGGGACGAGTTCGATCTCGTACAGACGTTGTTGAGGCTGCCGGGGCACGGTCCGGACGCGGGCGTCGAGCACCATGTGTGGCCGATTCCCGACGGACCGCTGGACGGCACGCAACTGGCGGGCGTGATACGGCTGGCACGGGCCGCGTGCGACGCGCTGGACGAGGGCCGCAAGGTCCTCGTCCGCTGTTACCACGGCTACAACCGTTCGGGGCTGGTCGTCGCGCACGCCCTGGTCCGCCAGGGGCACTCCACGGAGGAGGCGATCCGGCTGATCCGGTCCCGCCGCTCGCCCTGGGCCCTGCACAACGAGCTGTTCGTCGAGTACCTGCAAGCGGGGCTGCCGACGGCACGGCTGCTTGAGGAGCTCGCCGAGTAATCGTTTCTTCGCGGCCGTGGGCGGGCACGGCCGACCGGCGCGTAAAAAGGACTTCCCGCCGAATAGGGTGTACGGCGTGCTCCCCACCCCGCTCCGCGCCGCCACCACCGTCGCCCTGCTGTCGGCGGCCCTGGCGGCGCTCGCGGGCTGCGGCGACACGGGCGGGCTGCACGGCGCGGGCCCGACCTCGACCGCGATCAGCCCGGAGCGGCTGTGGCCGAGCCTGCCGCCGGTGTCGAGTCCGGCCTTCGTCATCGGCGAGGTGAACACCGAGGTCGTCAAGGGCGTCGCCGTACCCGGCGACGACATCCGCGAGGCGGACCCGGTCGCGATCGTGCGGAAGGAGATCGCGGCGAGTCCGGGCGACTACGGCTCCGGTGCGCCGTACCACGAGACCTCCCGCCGGATGGCCGACTGCGGCGAGGGTGCGGGGAAGGGCGGGTGCCCCGTCCTCCAGCCGTACTACCGGGACCTGACCGGCGACGGGCGCGAGGAGCTGACGCTGGGCTTCCGGCAGCTGCCCGAGAAGCTGACGGCCGTTCGCGTCTACACGGTCGACAAGCACCGGCTCGTGAAGGTCATGGCCTGGGAGGACGCCGTGAACGGGGTCGAGCTGGCCGGGCGGTCCGTGATCATCCGCTCGCCGTCCGAGGTGGCGGGGTACGAGTACCGGCTCCAGTGGACCTGGGACCGGCAGCAGAAGGCGATGCTGCTCACCCACGACGAGATGCTGCGGAGCGGCTCGCACACGAAGACGCCGCGCCCCTCCGCGTCCCCGTCTGCCTCCCCGTCTGCCTCCCCGTCCGTCTCCGCCTCCCCCTCCGGCTCGCCGTCCGCGAGTGGCCGATGAGGCTCGCGCTTCCCCGCTGGGCCGGCACGCTCGCCGTGAAGGCCGCCGTCTTCATCACCGTGATGTGCTGCGCGCTGGCCGCGCTGCTCGGCGTCCTCGTGCACGTGTCGGTGACGAACCAGACCGTCGGCCAGGCCCGTGACCTCGCGCTGGACCGGCTGACGGAGGCCACGGCGGCGTTCAAGGCCGGGGACTCGCCGGAGCGAGGTGTCGGCGTCGATCCCCCGGGCCTGCCCGAGCCGCTGCGGGCGCTGGCCGCGGCCGGGGAGCGCGGCACGATGGTCGGCGAGCACCGTGGGCGCCCCACGATGTGGGCGGCGGGACCGGTCGACGGCGGCCGGGCGCTGGCCGTGGAGGTCGACTACTCCCAGGGCGAGCGGACCATCGACGGCCTCGACCGGGCGATCGTGTGGTCGTCGGCGCTGGCGATCGGGGCGACGCTGCTGGTCGGCGCGTTCGCCGTCACCCGGGTGACGCGGCGGCTGCACAGCACCGCGCAGGTCGCCCGGCGGATCACCGCCGGCGACCTGGACGCCCGCGTCGACGACCCCCGCACGAAGGATCCGACGCGCCCCGAGGACGAAGTGGCCGCGGTCTCCGCCGCGCTCGACTCCATGGCCGCGTCCCTCCAGGGCAAGCTCCTCGCCGAGCAGCGGTTCACCGCGGACGTGGCCCACGAGCTGCGCACCCCGCTGACCGGCCTGCACGCGGCGGCCGAGCTGCTGCCGGCGAGCCGGCCGACCGAGCTGGTCCGGGACCGGGTGGCGGCGCTGCGCACACTCACCGAGGACCTGCTGGAGATCTCCCGCCTCGACACCGGGCGGGAGCGGCTGGAGCTGGAGCGGGAGCCGTTGGCCGCGCTGGCCGAGCGGGTGGTGCGGGCGTCGGGGACGGACACGGAGGTCGTCGTCGTACGGGATGTCGCCGTGGAGACGGATCGGCGGCGGCTGGAGCGGGTGCTGGGGAATCTCGTCGCGAACGCGCATCGGCACGGGCGGGGACCGGTGACGCTGACGGTGGACGGGCCTGTGGTGACGGTGCGGGATCACGGGGACGGGTATCCGGAGTATCTGGTCGAGCACGGGCCGCAGCGGTTCCGTACGGAGGGGGTTTCCAAGGGGCACGGGCTGGGGTTGACCATCGCGGTGGGGCAGGCGGAGGTTTTGGGGGCGCGGCTGGTCTTTGACAATGCAGCGGATGGTGGGGCGGTTGCGACGCTGACGTTGCGTTAGGGGGCGGGTTCGGGGGAGAGCTCGGGACGGCGGAGCCGCACCATGTCACAGCCCCGCGCCCCTTCAGGGCGCTCCTATGGACCAGCGTGACGGGCGACAGCAGGCACCCCCTCCTAATGTGGCGATTAGTCAGCTTCACCCCCATTCATGGAGGTACCCCCATGTCCCTGCGATCCCGCTGCGCCATAGCCGTCGCCGCCGGCGCCCTCCTCGCCACTGCCGCCACCATCACACCCGCCGTCGCGAACGACGACTGGGGGCAGACCCCGGGCAATGACGGGTGGGGGCAGAGTCAGAGCAGCAACGACTGGGACGGGCAGCACCAGAACAACGACCAGCGCTTCTACCAGGGCGTCGTCACCACCGACTCGCTGGCCCTGCGCAGCGCCCCGACCCGTGGCTCACAGGTCATCCGGTACGCCAGTCGCGGGGAGATCCTGAACATCTTCTGCAAGGTCGGAGGCCCGTCGGTGCACGGGAACCCCCTCTGGTACCAGATCGCGGACGGCACCTGGGCCTGGGGGCCGGCCCGCTTCATCGACAACATCGGGCCCGCGCCCCGCTGGTGCTGATGCGGGAGGCGAACAAGAAGCCCTATTTGGGTAGGTTCCGGACATGACCAACGCCGGCACCACCGTCGTAGAGGCGGACGCGCCCGCTCCCGCCGTACGCCTCCCCCGGCGCCGTGGCATCGAACTGGCCCTCATCGTCCTCGCCGTCCTGCTGTCCGTGTACGGCTACTGCGACGTCGGCCTCGCCAAGAACGGCACCGTTCCGCCCGGCGCCGCGGGATACGGTGCCGGGCTCGGCGTGCTCGCGCTGCTCGCGCACATCGCGGTACGCCTGCGCGCCCCGTACGCCGATCCCCTGCTGCTGCCGATCGGCGTCCTGCTCAACGGCGTGGGCCTGGTCCTGATCTACCGGCTCGACCTGGAGACGCCCGGCGACCGGGCGGCACCCACCCAACTCGTGTGGTCCACGCTCGGGATCGCCCTCTTCATCGTGGTCGTGCTGCTCCTGCGCGACCACCGCGTCCTCCAGCGCTACGCCTACGTGTCCGTCGCGGCCGCGATGGCCCTGCTGATCCTGCCGATCTTCTTCCCGTCCGTGAACGGCGCCCGCATCTGGATCCGGGTCGCCGGGTTCTCCATCCAGCCGGGGGAGTTCGCGAAAGTGCTGCTCGCGGTGTTCTTCGCCGCGTACCTGGCGGCCAACCGCAACGCACTGGCCTACGCAGGACGCCGTGTCTGGCGGCTCCAGCTCCCCACCGGCCGGGTCCTCGGCCCGATCGTCGCCGTCTGGCTGCTGAGCGTGGGCGTGCTGGTCCTGGAGCGGGATCTCGGTACCTCGCTGCTGTTCTTCGGCCTGTTCGTCGTCCTGTTGTACGTCGCCACCGGCCGCACCGGCTGGATCGCCGTCGGCCTGCTGCTGGCCTCGCTGGGCGCGGTCGCGGTGGGCTGGCTGGAGCCGCACGTGCACAACAGGGTCGAGGACTGGCTGCATCCGTTCGCGTCGATCGAGGCGGGCCAGGGTCCGAACCAGCTGGCCCAGTCGCTCTTCTCCTTCGCGGCCGGCGGCATGCTCGGCACCGGCCTCGGCCTCGGCCACTCCATCCTCATCGGCTTCGCCGCCAAGTCGGACTTCATCCTGGCCACGGCGGGCGAGGAGCTCGGCCTGGCGGGCATCTCCGCGATCATCCTCCTGTACGCCCTCCTGGTGGAGCGCGGCTACCGGGCCGGACTCGCCCTGCGCGACCCCTTCGGGCGGCTGCTCGCGGTCGGGCTCTCCTCGATCGTGGCGCTCCAGGTGTTCGTGATCGCGGGCGGGGTGACGGGCCTGATCCCGCTGACCGGCATGGCGATGCCGTTCCTCGCCCAGGGAGGTTCGTCGGTCGTCACCAACTGGGCGATCGTGGCGCTGCTGATCCGGGTGAGCGACTCGGCCCGCAGCCAGTACGACGGGGAGGTGGGTCCGTGACCCGCCACATCCGGCACGCCGCCTGCTTCTGCGCCCTGCTGCTCGTGGCGCTCCTGGTGAACGCCACCCGCATCCAGGTCGTCCAGGCCGGCTCCTACGACGACAACCCGGCCAACCGCCGCAACAGCATCGCCCGTTACGGCCAGCCGCGCGGCGACATCCTGGTCGACGGGGCACCGGTGACCGGATCCCGGGACACCCGCGAGCAGCTCCGCTATGAACGGACGTATGCGGACGGGCCGTTGTACGCGCCCGTCACCGGCTTCGCCTCGCAGGAGTACGGGACGACCTTCCTTGAGCACTCCGAGGACGACGTCCTGTCCGGCACGGATCCGATGCTGTCGGGGTTCCCGCTGTGGAACGACTTCACGCGCTCCCGGCCCTTGGGCGGTGACGTGGTGACCACCCTCGACCGGGCCGCGCAGCGTGCGGCGTACGACGGACTGCGCGGGCGCAAGGGCGCGGTGGCCGCGATCGAGCCGTCGAGCGGGCGGATCCTGGCGCTGGTGTCGACGCCGTCGTACAACCCGGCGGCGCTCTCCGGTAACGACGCGACGGTCGGCCGGTCCTGGGCGCGGCTGAACGGCGACGCGGACAAACCGATGCTGAACCGGGCGGTACGGCAGACGTATCCGCCGGGCTCGACCTTCAAGGTCGTGACCGCGGCGGCGGCGCTGGACGCGGGCGTCGTCACGGACCTCGACGCGCCGACCGACTCGCCGGTGCCCTACCGGCTGCCCGGGACGACGACGAGCCTGACGAACGCGTCGGACGGCTGTGAGGACCTCTCGGTGCGGGAGGCGTTCAAGTGGTCGTGCAACACGGTGTTCGCGAAGCTCGGGGTGGACGTGGGCGTCGACGACATGGCGGCCACCGCGCGGGCCTTCGGCTTCAACGACAGGGCGCTCAGGATTCCCTTCTCGGTGGCGCAGAGCACCTTCGACTCCTCGCTGGACAGGGCGCAGCTGGCGCTGTCGTCGATCGGGCAGTACAACACGCGGGCGACGCCCCTGCAGATGGCGATGGTCTCGGCGGCCGTCGCCAACAACGGGCAGCTGCGGCAGCCGTACCTGGTGGAGCGGATCATCCGGGCGGGCGGCGCCACGGTGTCGACGGCCGGCTCGCTTCCCGCCCGGCAGGCGATGTACCCGGCGACCGCCGCCCGGCTGAAGGAGCTGATGACAGAGGTGGTCACGGAGGGCACCGGCACCAACGCCGCCATCCCCGGCGCCACCGTCGGCGGCAAGACCGGCACCGCCCAGCACGGCATCGGCAACGCCGGCACGCCGTACGCCTGGTTCGTCTCCTGGGCGCAGGGCGAGCGTGACATGGAGGCGAAGGTGGCGGTCGCGGTGGTGGTGGAGGACGCGGAGGCGGACCGGGGGGAGATCAGCGGGGGCGGGGACGCGGCGCCGATCGCCCGGTCAGTGATGGAGGCGGTGCTGAACCCCGGTTCGAAGAGCGGAGGTTGACGCGCCCCGGCAACTCAGCGGGTGGCCGTCGCCCTCGACACCTCCTGGACCAGCGCGCTCGGCAGGGCCACGTACGCCGTCACCCCCGAGCCCTGGGTCGGGCGGAGTTCGACGTGGGCACCGAGGCGGGCGGCCAGGGCGCCGACCACGTGGTGGCCGAGGAAGCGGGTGGGGGCCTTGAGGAAGGAGCCGCGGCCGGACAGCAGCGCGTTGGCCTCGGCCATCCGGGCGGCGGTCATGCCGATGCCCCGGTCGACGACGGCGAGGCAGTACTCGGCGCCGTCCTGCCAGCCGTAGACCTCGACGGGCTTCTTGGGCGGGCTGAACATCAGGGCGTTCTCCACCAATTCGGCGAGCAGGTGGGAGAGTTCGGCGACGCAGTGACCGCGCACCTGACAGGGCTGGACGTCGGTGACGGCGACGCGCTGGTACTGCTCCACCTCGGCGACGGCCGACTGCACGACCTCGTGGACGGCGACCGTGCCCCGCCAGACCCGGGCCGGTGCCTCCGCGCCGGCCAGCACGAGCAGGGACTCGGCGTTGCGCCGCATCCGGGTGGCCAGATGGTCGAGTTCGAAGAGCTCGGCGAGGGCCTCCGGGTCGAGTTCCTGGCTCTCCAGGGTGGTGATCAGACCGAGCTGGCGGTTGAGCAGCGCCTGGTTGCGGCGGCCCAGGCTGGTCAGGGACTCGGTGCTGTTGCGGCGCAGCACGGCCTGTTCGGCGGCGAGGTCGACGGCGGTCCGCTCGACGTTGCGCAGGGCCGCGGCCAGCCGGGTGATCTCCCGTGCGGCGCCCGGGAGTTCGGGTTTCTCGAACTCCGGCGGGAGCGGGGCGTCGGGGTCGGCCTCCTGGATGCGCCGCACGGCGGCGGGCAGCCCCGCGCCGGCCACCACGTCCGCCTCGTCGGCCAGGGCGCCCAGGGGGCGGGTGATGGAGCGGGCCGAGAAGAGGGCGAGCGCGGTGGCCACGGCGAGGATCAGCGCGCCGAGGGCGAGGAAGCCGACGAGCTGCCGGGTGGCCGCGTCCCCGGTCTCCTCGCCGTGGGCGCGCACGTCGTCGCCGACCTGTTTCTGCACCCCGTGCAGATCGTCCACGAGGGTGGTCATGTCGGCCCACCAGCGGGCCGGGGCGACGGACAGCGCGGAGCCGTCGGCACCGCGCTCGGCCTGCCCCTCGTACCCGGTGACGCGGCGGGCGGCCGCGGTCGCGAAGGCGTCGTCGAGCGCGGATTCCTGGCCCTCGCCCGCGAGTTGGCGGAACTGGCCGAGCGCGGCGACCCGGGTGGCGCGGAGCTCGGTGAAGTCGAGGTATTCGCCGGAGCGGAAGCGCCCGGCGGCGAACACGCCGTTGAGGGAGCCGCGTTCGAGGGCGACGGCCTCGGTGGCCCGCGCCAGCGACTGAAGGGCCCGCACGCCTTGGGCGACACGGCTGTCGCCGTCGGGCGCGCCGGCCGACTCCGCGTCGACCAGAGCGGTGACGGCCTTGGTGTAGGCGGTCAGGGTGGAGGTGCGGCCGGCGGTGCCGTCGTCGACGTCCGCGCGGACGGAGGTGAGGGCGGCGAGGGGCACTTCGGCGGCGACGAGAGCGGAGACGGTGGCGCCGGGCAGGTCGCCGCGCCGGTCGTCCAGCGCCGTCCGCAGCTCGTCCCGGGCGGCGTCGGTACGGTCCCGCTGCGTGCGTACGTCGTCCCGGTACTCCTCGGCCCCGCCCAACAGCCCGCTGCTCAGCCCGCGTTCACGCTGCACCTCGCGCACCAGGTCCTGCACGCGCAGCAGGACGCCGACGTGCCCCTCGGTCGCGCGGGCGGCGGACCAGTCGGCGGCGCGGTCGGCGGCGCCGATTCCGATGAGGGCGAGCAGCAGGCAGGTCGGCACGGCCAGGACGATGGCCATGCGACCGCGGATGGAGTTCCAGCCCGGAAGGGCGGACAACCTTGTTCCGCTCGAACGGTGGGTGGTCGAACGCTGGGTGGTCGATACGTTCCCCGTCATGCCCCGTGAGGCTACGGGCGCGCAGGTCAGAAGGCGGTTTCTGGGGCGTAAGCCGTCGGTGCACAGGTACTCACCCGGGCGGTGACCGGGCTGTGAAAGACGGACAATGCCCATCTGATGAGACAGGCCCTGGGCCGTCGACACTCTCCCGACCTATCGTCCGGCTCCATGACGACACCCGCCGCGTTCGAACTCGCCCAGGTCAACATCTCCCGGCTCAAAGCCCCGCTGGATTCACCGCAGTTGAAGGCCTTCGTCGACGCCCTCGACCCCGTCAACGCCGATGCCGAGGCCGCCGACGGTTACGTCTGGCGCCTGCAGAGCGACTCCGGCGACGCGACGGACCTCCGCGTCTTCGACGACGACTGGCTGATCATCAACTTGACGGTGTGGCGCGACCCGAACGTGCTGACGGCCTTCATGTACCAGGGCCGCCACCGCGAGATGCTGTCCCGCCGCAACGTGGGGGTGCCCCCACGCCGTTCAGGCAGTGGGGGAGGTTCGAGCGCGTGGCGGAGGTGATGACGGCCCTGTGGTGGGTCCCGGCGGGCCACCGCCCGACCATCGCGGAGGCGGAGGCCCGTCTGCTGCACCTGCGGGCCAACGGGCCGACGCCGTACGCCTTCACTCTGCGGAAGTCGTTCCCGGCGGGGGCGGACGCGGCGGCGGTTTCGGGGGCGGTTTCGTGGGCGGTGGAGCCGGTGGCCGGGGAGGTTCCCGAGGGGCTGGGGTGCTCGGCGTAGGCGTGGTCTCGAACCCGGCCGTGCCCGCATGTAGACGCCGAGTCAACAAGTCGTGCGAGAGGGATTGACGGGCTTGCTGACAAGCAGTCTCATAACACTCGGACGATGACGTGACCCCGGGTGACTTAGGTGGACCAGCCATGACGACCCTGACCGAAGCCGACGCGCTCGACGGGCTGCGTGACGCACTCGGGCTGCTCAAGGACCGCGAGCAGGTGGCCGAGCGGCTGCTCGCCTCTTCGGCCAGGCACTCCTTCGACCCGGACAAGGAGCTGGACTGGGACGCGCCCTTCGAGGAGGGCAAGTGGTTCTGGCCGCCGGAGCTGGTGTCGCTGTACGACACCCCGATGTGGCAGCGGATGAGCGAGGAGCAGCGGATCCTGCTCTCCCGGCACGAGGCCGCCGCGCTCGCCTCGCTCGGCATCTGGTTCGAGCTCATCCTGATGCAGCTGCTCGTCCGGCACGTCTACGACAAGGCGGCGACGAGCGCCCATGTGCGGTACGCGCTCACCGAGATCGAGGACGAGTGCCGCCACTCCAAGATGTTCGCCCGGCTGATCTCGCAGGGCGGGACGCCCTGGTACCCGGTGAGCCGGGCACACCAGCACCTCGGCCGGCTGTTCAAGACCATCTCCACCACACCGGGTTCCTTCACCGCCACGCTGCTCGGCGAGGAGGTCCTCGACTGGATGCAGCGGCTGACCTTCCCGGACGAGCGGGTGCAGACCCTGATCCGCGGGGTCACCCGGATCCACGTGGTCGAGGAGGCCCGCCATGTGCGGTACGCCCGGGAGGAGCTGCGGCGCCAGATGCTGACGGCGCCGAAGTGGTCGCAGGAGTTCACCCGGATCACCTCCGGCGAGTTCGCGCGGGTGTTCTCGGTGGCGTTCGTGAACCCCGAGGTGTACCCGAACGTGGGGCTGGACCGCCGGGAGGCCATGGCCCAGGTGAAGGCGAGCGTGCATCGGCGGGAGGTCATGCAGACGGGGGCGAAGAAGCTGACGGACTTCCTGGACGACATCGGGGTGCTGAGGGGAGCCGGGCGGCGGCTGTGGAGGTCCTCCGGCCTGCTGGCCTAGGGCCTGGTGGCCAGGGTCTGCTGATCTAGGCCTGGTGGCCGAGTACCGGCCGGTTCGCCCGCTCACCTGCCGAGGCATGCCGGTTACGCTGCCCGTCATGACCCCCTCGGCCCCCACTCCCGCCTACCGCCGCCTCAGCGTCGAGGAGCGGCGCAGTCAGCTGCTCGACGCCGCGCTGTCGCTCTTCGCGCACCGGGTGCCCGAGGACGTGTCGCTCGACGACGTGGCGGAGGCGGCCGGAGTGTCACGGCCGCTCGTGTACCGGTACTTCCCGGGCGGCAAGCAGCAGCTGTACGAGGCCGCCCTCCGGTCCGCCGCCGAGGAACTCCAGCAGTGCTTCGACGAGCCCCGCCAGGGCCCCCTCCTCCCCCGCCTCGCCCGCGCCCTGGACCGCTACCTCACCTTCGTCGACGAGCACGACGCCGGCTTCAGCGCGCTGCTCCAGGGCGGCAGCGTCGTCGAGACGTCCCGTACGACGGCCACAGTGGACGGCGTACGGCGGGCCGCGGCCGAGCACATCATGCGGCACCTGGAGGTCACGGACCCCGGCCCCCGCCTCCGGATGACCGTCCGGATGTGGATCACGGCGGTGGAGGCGGCCTCCCTCATCTGGCTGGACGAGAACAAGCAGCCGCCCGCCGACGAGCTGCGGGACTGGCTGGTGGAGCAGTTCGTGGCGGTCCTGTCGGTGACGGCACGGCGGGACCCGCAGACCTCCACGCTGGTCGAGGCGCTCGCGGTGGATGGCTGACACTGGTGCCGTGAAGAGCGAAGACACCCCCTTCGAGGGCGGCCCCATGGACGGGCGGGTCCTGCCCGTCCTGCTGGGCGCCACCGGGCACCCGCCCAAGACGTACCGCATCCCGGTCCCGGATGCCGCCGGCGGCCCGCCGACCGTGCTCGTCTACCGCAGGGTCCCGCGCGCGCACAGCAAGCGGCTCGGGCTCCACCAGGGGTGGAAGTACGAGTACGACCCCACCGGACAGGCCGGCCGACGCAAGTGGCCCTGGTCCAAACCGGACGCCAAACAGGACACCGAGCCGGACACCCAGCCAGGCGGCACGCCGGGCGGCAAGCCGGACGCCACCGACGGGTGACCCCGTTGCGCCGAACCGCGCACACTCGGCGCGCGGACCCGGCACCCACGTCTCATGCTCGCGGTGCGGAGCGGAAGGGCTGCCCCGCACCGGAGGTGATGACGTGTCAGGAAGGCTTCTGCGTCTCGTCTGTACGGCGGCGATCGCGGCCGGAACCGTCCTCGCGCCACTGCCCGCGGCGGCCGTGCCCGAGCCCCCGGAACCCGCCGGACGGTCCGTCGCCGAGCTGCTGACGGACCTTCAGCGCCTGTACCAGGAGGCCGAGCAGGCCACCGAGACGTACAACGCCACCGAGGAAGAGCTGAAGAAGCGGCGCGCCGAGGTCAGGCGCCTGGACACCGAGCTGTCCCGCGCCCGGCTCTCCCTGCACGACAGCCGGGGAGCGGCCGGCCGGCTGGCCCGCCAGCAGTACCAGAACAGCACCGACATCTCCCCCTACGTACGCCTGCTCCTCGCCCGCGACCCCCAGCACGCCCTCGACCAGGGCCATGTGATCGGCCAGTTGGCACGCGAGCGCGCCGAGACGGTGGGCCGCCTCACCGGCAGCGAGAAGAAGGCCGACGATCTGGCCCGCGAGGCCCGCAAGGCCCTGGACGGCCAACTCACCCTCGCCGCCCGCCAGAAGAAGGAGGGGGACGCCGTACACAAGCGACTGAAGGAGGTCGAGGAGCTCCTCGCCTCCCTCACCGCCGAACAGCTCACCGCCCTGGCCGAGTTCGAGGAGAAGGGCATCGCGAAGGCCCAGGACAAGCTCATCACCTCCGGCGCCCTGAGCAGCGAACGCGAACCGTCCCCGCAGGGCGACCGGGCGCTGCGCTACGCCGTACGGCAGCTGGGGAAGCCGTACGAATGGGGCGCCGAGGGCCCCAAGACGTACGACTGCTCGGGGCTGACCTCGCAGGCCTGGACCCACGCGGGGACCCCGATCCCCCGTACCAGCCAGGAACAGTGGGCCCAGCTGGAGCGCATTCCGCTCGACGAGCTGAGGCCGGGTGACCTGGTGATCTACCACCCGGATGCCACCCACGTGGCCATGTACATGGGTGAGGGCGAGGTGGTCGAGGCCCCGAGACCGGGCGAGAAGATCAAGATCTCCCCGATCGCGTCGTATCCGATCCTGGGAGCCGTACGTCCGGACAAGCCGACCTCTACGGCGACTGAGCCCCAGTGACCGAGGCGAGGTAAGCCCCCGTCTTCTCCGGCTCGTAGAAGAAGTTCTCGAAATCCGCCGGATCGTCGAACCCGTTGGCGAAACGATCAGCCACCGGCGGCAGCTGCCCCGCCGCCCCGATCAGGTTCAGCACATGCTCCGGCGGCGGCCCGAGCATCGCGTTGGTCCACTTGGTGACGTGCTGCGCGGTGTCCCAGTACCGGTCGAACGTCGCCCGCATCCACTCCTCGTCGAACTGCTTGTCCTCGCGCTCGAGAATCGACGCGAGATACGCTGCCGCACACTTGGACGCGGAGTTGGAGCCCTGCCCGGTGATCGGGTCGTTGGCGACGACGACGTCGGCGACGCCCAGGACCAGTCCGCCACCGGGGAGGCGGCCGACAGGGTTGCGGACCGTGGGCGCGTAGCGGCCGGCCAGCGTGCCACCGGCATCCGTCAGTTCGACCTTGGAGGCCCGCGCGTGCTCCCAGGGCGTGTACTTCTCCATGAGTTCCAGGGTCAGGGAGAGGTGCTCCGCCGGGTCCTTGACGCCGTTGAAGACGTCCAGCGGGCCGCCGGGTATGCCCTCCCAGAAGAGGATGTCGGCGCGGCCGGAGGTGGTGAGCGTCGGCATGACGAACAGCTCGCCGACGCCGGGGACCAGGTTGCAGCGGACCGCGTCGTAGTCCGGGTGCTCCGGGCGCGGGCCGAGACCGTGGACGTAGGCCACCGCGAGGGCGCGCTGCGGCTCGCTGTAGGGGGAGCGCTCGGGGTCCCGGGCGAACATGGAGACCAGCTCGCCCTTGCCCGCCGACACCAGCACCAGGTCGTAGGCGCGGGAGAAGTAGTCGAGGTCGCCGACCGCCGTGCCGTGGATGACCAGCTGGCCGCCGCGCTGCGCGAACGTCTCCATCCAGCCGGCCATCTTCACCCGCTGGTCGACCGACTGCGCGTACCCGTCGAGCGTGCCCACCCAGTCGATCGCGCGGGCCGCGGGGCCCTCGCCCCAGGAGCCGGGGGCGGCGACCGAGACGCCGAGTCCTTGGATCTTCGGGGCCTGGGACTCCCAGAAGTTCAGCTGGAGATCGCGCTCGTGCTGGAGTGCCGTGTGGAACATGCACTGCGTCGACATGACCCGGCCGGTACGGATCTCGTCCGCGGTCCGGTTGGACATCAGGGTGACCTCGTACCCGTTCGACTGGAGTCCGAGGGCGATCTGGAGTCCGGACTGGCCGGCTCCGACGACGAGTATCTTCCGCATGCGGGTGGTGTTCTCCTACTCGGGGTGCTGCTCAGGTCTGCTCGGGTCTGCACGCCTCTGCCCGGGCCTACTCGGGGGTGACGTCCAGCGCGTGGCCGACGACGGACAGCAGGGTCTCGATGACGGATATCCTGCGGCGCGCGTCCATGATCATGACAGGTACGTGCGCGGGGATCGTCAACGCCTCCCGCACGTCCTTGGGCTCGAACCGCTCACTGCCGTCGAAGTGGTTGACCGCCACGACGTACGGCATCCCGCAGCTCTCGAAGTAGTCGAGCGCGGGGAAGCAGTCCTTCAGCCGGCGGGTGTCGGCCATCACGACCGCGCCGATCGCGCCGCGCACCAGGTCGTCCCACATGAACCAGAACCGCTGCTGGCCCGGCGTGCCGAACAGGTAGAGCACCAGGTCGTCGTCGAGCGTGAGGCGGCCGAAGTCCATGGCCACGGTGGTGGTCAGCTTCTCCGGCGTGGCGGTGAGGTCGTCGTGCTCCTCGCTCGCCTCGGTCATCAGCGCCTCGGTCTGCAGGGGCGTGATCTCCGAGACGGCGGTGACCAGCGTGGTCTTGCCGACGCCGAAGCCGCCCGCCACGACTATCTTCGTGGCGATCGGGGCACGGGTACGGTCCGTCTGCCAGGGCTGTACCGGCCCCTCTTCCTCGAGGAGCGGGGAGACGCCAACGGCGTCAGAGACGACGGAGTCCACTCAGCACCCTTTCCAGCAGAGCGCGGTCCGGCCGACCCGTGCCGTGACCGGTTCCTGTTCCGTACACCCGGATCTTTCCCTGGTCCGCGAGGTCGCTGAGGAGCACCCGGACCACGCCGAGCGGCATCTTCAGCAGCGCGGCGATCTCCGCCACCGTGCGCATACGGCGGCACAGTTCGACGATGGCCCGCATCTCCGGCATGACCCGGCTGTGCAGGGAACCGTTCGTCAGTTCCCTGCGCTCCTCGGCTGCCTCGATCGCGGCGGTGGTGGCCACGAACGTCTCCACCAGGAGGACGTGTCCGAAGCGGGTACGGCCGCCGGTGAGCGAGTAGGGGCGCACGCGGGCGGGTTTGCGGTCGGCGCCGCGCACGGGAAGCCTGTTCGGTGTACCGCTCATCGGGTGCTCCCCGTCGGCGTCGACTCGTTCTCCAGGGATTGCCGCAGCTCGCTGCGGAGTTCGGGGGTCAGGACGTGGCCGGCCCGGCCCACGAACAGCGCCATGTGGTACGCCACGACGCTCATGTCGCAGTCGGCGGCGCCGTGCACGCCGAGCAGCGAACCGTCGCTGATCGACATCACGAACAGGCTGCCCTCCTCCATCGCGACCATGGTGTGCTTCACCGGACCGGAGTCCATCAGCTTGGCGGCGCCGATGGTGAGGCTGCCGATGCCGGAGACGATGGTGGCGAGGTCGGCGGCGGAGCCGCGCGGGCCGGACGGCTTGTCCTGACGGGGTTCCCGCGCCTGCGCGTTGCGGTCGGCGTCGGAGGAGAGCAGGAGCAGACCGTCGGAGGAGACGACGGCGACCGACCGGATGCCCGGCACCTCCTCGACGAGATTCGTCAGCAGAAAGTGAAGATTGCGGGCCTCACGGCTCAGTCCGAAGGTACTGGGCGCGGTCAACTGCTTGCCTCCTCGACGGTGCCCCCCGTGGCTTCTTCGGATGCTGCGGATTCCCTGACGGGCGCCTTGTGGGTGCCTGTCTGTTCGGCGATCTCCGCCTCTACGTCCCGGTAGCCGGCCTCCGCCCCCCGGCGGAAGCCACCGAGGCGGCGGCGGAGTGCTTCGGCGTCCACGGAGCCACTGCGCTGGCGCGGTGCCTGGGTGGGTGCGGTGACCTTCGGGGTGCGCTTGGGGAGGCCCTTGTCGGTGACGAGTTCCTCCGGCTCGTCGGGGACGCGCTCGTGTTCCGTTTCGGCTGCGGTGTCGGCTGCGGCTGCGGCTGCGGTTTCAGCTTTGCCTTCGCCTTTGCCTTCGCCTTTGCCTTCGCCTTCGACGGGTTCTGTTCCGTCCGCCGCGGGTTCGGGGATCAGGAGTTCCATCGTGGTCTCGGCTGGGGTCTCCCCCTCCGACCGTTGTACGGCCTTCTCCGCGAGGGCGACCAGGGGGTCGCCGTTCTCCGAACGGCCGTACAGAACATTGGAGTTGACCTCGGCATCCGCGCCGGGCAGGGAGAAGGCGTGCGTGCCGCTCCCGGACATGGGCGAGGACGCGGCAGGGACGGCGGCGGTCGGTGCGGGCGCCAGCAGGGTCTTGGGCAGGACGACGACGGCCGCGATGCCGCCCTGCTTCTGCTCGCGCAACTGCACGCGGACGCCGTGCCGGTGGGCGAGGCGGGCGACGACGTACAGGCCGAGGCCGAGGCCTTCCTCGTCCTCCTGGTCGTAGGAGTCGTACGTCGTCTCGGGGTCGAAGTCGGCGAGGCGGCTGTTGAGCCTGGTGAGGCGGTCGCCGGCCATGCCGATGCCCTCGTCCTGGACGGAGAGCATGACCTCGCCGCTCTCCAGGAGCCAGGCGGAGACCTCGACGGGCAGGTCGGGCGGGGAGAACGAGGTGGCGTTCTCCATCAGCTCGGCCAGCAGATGGGAGAGGTCGTCCGCGGCGAACCCGGCGATGTGGGCGTGCGGCGGCAGGGCGGCGATGCGGACCCGCTCGTAGCGCTCGATCTCGCTGACCGCGGCACGCACGACGTCGACGAGCGGGACGGGGCCGGCGCTCTGCTGGACGTGCTCGGTGCCGGCCAGGACGAGGAGGTTCTCGCTGTGCCGGCGCATGACCGTGGCGAAGTGGTCGAGCTTGAAGAGCGTGGCGAGCCGGTCCGGGTCCTGCTCGCGCTCCTCCAGGCCCTCGATGACGGCGAGTTGCCGCTCGACGAGGCCCAGGGTGCGCAGCGCGAGGCTGACGAAGGTGGCGCCGATGGTGGTACGCAACCGCTCCAACTGCGCGGCGGACTCGGCGAGTTCGGCCTTGAGCTGCTCGCGGGCGTCGGCCATCTTCTGCCGCTGGCCGACCAGGTGCTTGCGGTCGGCCTCCAGGGTGGTGACGCGCTCGGCGAGGGCGGCGGCGTGCGCGTGCAGGGCATTGACCGAGCGGACGACCTGGGCGAACTCGTCGTTGCGGCCGGTGAAGGCGACCGGTTCCTCGGCGGTCGGGTCCTCGGCGCCGGCGAGGCGGGCCGAGCCGCGGCGCAGGACGGACAGCGGCCGGGTGAGCGTACGGGCCATGGCGGTGGCGATACCGACGGCCAGCAGCATCAGGGCGCCGAGGACGGCGATGCGGATCTCCAGCGCGGTGACGTCGTCGTCGCGCAGCTGGGCGAGGTCCTTGACCCGGCGGTCGTAGAGGGCGGCCTCCGCTCCGCGCATCGCGTCGATGCGGGCGGAGAGGGCGGCGTCGAGTTTGGTGGCGCTGGTGCCGAGTTCGCCGTCGGACAGGGTCGGCTGGTCGGTGAGGGTGGCGAGGTACTTGTCGGCCGAGTTGATCTCGGGGCCGGTGACCGTGGAGTCGTAGCGCGCCTTGGCCGTCGTGGGCGCGGTGTCCGCGAAGTCGGCGAGGGCGGCGTCGGAGCGCACGCGGGCCTGCTGGGCGGCGGCGGAGAGGGCGTCGCGCTGCTTGGCGTCGGCGTCCGAGGAGGTGGTCTCGGTGGACGCCAGGCCGGTGATCGGGTCCACGACGGTCCGGGTCGTCGTCGGCACCGCGAGGGCCGCGAGGAGGAGCCCTCGGGTGGCGGCGGCCTGCTGGACGGCGGAGTCCAGCTCGGCGAGGGCGTACCCGCCGGAGCCCGCGCGGGGCGGCAGCTGCTCGGCCAGGTCCTCGGCGAGCCGGTGCAGGTCGTTGATGGCGGCGGAGTACGCCTGGTGCGCTTCCAGGGCACTGCTCTTGCCGCTCAGCGCCGCCCGGCGGACGGCCGCGATGCCGTCGAGATCGCCGCGGAGGGTGGCGGGCAGGTCGGTGTCGGCATGCAGCTCCTCCACCTGCCGGTCCACGCGGACGCTGCGCTGCTCGCTGGGCGCCTTGGACTTGGGCCGTCCGGCGGCGATGTACGGCGTCACCTCGTCGCGCTCGTCGGCGAGCGAGTGGGCGAGCGCCAGGGCGTCCTGGGTCTGCTCGGCGAGCGTGACCAGGTCCTGCGAGTCGCTCAGCTCCCCGGAGGCGGTGACCAGGGAGGGCACACCGGCTCCGGCGATGGCGGCGGCCACGACGGTGACGGCGAGGATGAGTCGGTTACGGACGTGGGTGGGACGGCCCTTGCCGACGGGGGTACCGGGGGTGCCGGAGGTGCCGGGCGTGGGGTCCACGCCTTTTTCGGAGGCCGCCTTCTTGCCTGTACGACGAGGCCGCGTCTTCTGCACCGGTGCTCGCATTCCTGACTCGTGAGTACCCATGGGCCGGGCTACGCTCCGTCACTGACTGCCGACTCTGCGTACACCCGGTACGGTCCCCGACCCTCCCAGTGCCGGTGGGCAGTGGTCGCGCATCGCTGGGCCCGCCACCCGAAGGAGTGAACATCGGACCCGAGTTGGCGGGCAAGTCACTCCGGCCCGTGCGACACCCTTGCACGGCGGGCCGGTTGGACGTCGGCGGCGGGCAGTGGCAGTATTCGCCGCCGCGCCTTCCCGGAGGGATTCATTCCACCCCAAACCAGGCGCCTGACCTGCACGTGTACGTCGATTCGGCAACCGATGCCAGCCTTTCGCGCACCTTGTGAAGAGCTCGTGCAGACTGGCCGGATGCGTACGGAACTTGTTTCGGAGCCCGGCGATCCGACCCGCCCCAACGAGGACTTCGCCGGCGTCGCCCTACCGGCTTCCGGACTGGGCGGCGCGCTGGTCGTCCTGGATGGAGTGACACCCCCGCGGACTTCGACAGACTGTCTGCATTCGGTTCCCTGGTTCGTGTCCCGCCTCGGCGGCGCACTGACCGAACTGACCGTTTCCTGCCGAGATCTGACGCTGCCGGAGATCCTCTCGCGGGCGATCCTTCGAACAGCCGAGGCCCACTACACCACTTGTGACCTTTCTCACCCACGCACCCCACAGGCAACCGTGGTTGTGGCGCGCTGGTCGCCGGAGTCGGTGGAGTACCTGGTCCTGTCCGACTCGGCCCTGCTGGTCGAGTCCCCCGACGGCACGGTGACCCCCCACCTCGACGACCGCCTCGCCCTCCTCCCCCGCGCCGCCCTGGCCACGGACGCCCTCATCGACGCGGAGATCCGCAACAAGGAGGGCGGCTTCTTCACGGCCGCGGCGGATCCGACGGTGGCGGGGCGGGCGGTGACGGGGGTCGTAGCGCGGGCTGAGGTCCGCGCCCTGGCCGCGCTGACGGACGGGGCGACCCGGTGGGTGGAGACCTTCCGGGAGGGCGACTGGGCGGACTGCTTCCGGTTCGTGCGCAAGGAGGGGGCGGGGGCGTTGGTGGAGCGGGTGCGAGGGCTGGAGCGGGGGGATGCGGGGGCTCGGGAGTTTCTGGGGCGGAGCAAGACGCATGATGATGCGACGGTGGTGTTCGTGGAGCTGTGACTCCGGGTGTGCACGGGCGTGACGCGGACTTGCCCGGTGGCCCGCCTCTACTTCTCCATCCCTCGATTCAACTGCTGCAGCAACCGCGCCAGTTCCCCCACCTCGCGCGTATCCCAGTCGGCAAGCCGCCCGGCGTACCGCGCCCGGCGGGCCTCGCGCACCCGCCGTACCCGGTCGTGGCCCTCTTGAGTGAGCGCGACCAGCCAGGCACGGCCGTCCGCCGGGTCGGGTTCGCGGGTCACCAGGCCGAGGTCCTCCAGGGCGCGCAGCTGGCGGGACATCGTGGCCTTGCCGACGCCGATGTACGCGGCGAGCTCGGTGGCACGCTGGGGGCCGCACTCGTCGAGCCGTACGAGAAGGCCGTACGCCGCCGACTCCAGGTCGGGGTGGACCTCACGGGCCATCTCGCCCTGGTTGGCACGGGCGCGTCGCAGCAGGACGGTCAGTTCGCGTTCCAGGGCGAGGAACGCGGGTTGGTCCACACCGCTCGCGGACACTCCCCCGGAGGGGGCACCCCCAGGTTCGACTCCGCGTCCGTCGCCGATCCCGTTGTCGTGCACGTCAGCCCCTGCCTCGGTTTTCCCGTACTGAAAGTTTCCGCCGAACGCCTGTCATCGCCGCAGCTCCGTCAGTATTTCGCAGGGCTGGACCAACGGCAGCCTCTGGGCCCCTTCCGACCCGGCGCTCTCCGTGCGTGGCTGGCCCGTCGGACGGGCTTCGCCGCCGCCAGCCCGCTGGGGTCGCCCGCTACGCCTCGACGGTGGAGACGCCGTCGGCGGGATGGTCGTACCGCACCCTGTGGCAGGGCGCCTCCTCCGGACCGAGGAACAGGCAAGGCGAAGGCCCGGGCCTCCCTCACGAAACCCGGGCCTTCCCTCATCCGGCAGCGCCCGTCACGCCGCCACCGGAACCTCCGGCGCGGCCCCGTTCGTCGCCGGGGACAGCGCCAGCTCCAGGACCTGGCGGACGTCCGTGACGGCGTGGACGTCGAGCTTGTCCAGGACCTCGGCCGGGACGTCGTCCAGGTCGGGCTCGTTGCGCTTCGGGATGACGACGGTCGTCACTCCTGCCCGGTGCGCGGCCAGCAGCTTCTGCTTCACGCCGCCGATCGGGAGGACCCGGCCGGTCAGCGAGACCTCGCCGGTCATCGCCACGTCCGTGCGGACCAGACGGCCCGACAGCAGCGACGCCAGTGCCGTCGTCATCGTGACGCCCGCGCTCGGGCCGTCCTTCGGGACCGCGCCCGCCGGGAAGTGGATGTGCACGCCCCGGTCCTTCAGGTCGGCCACGGGGAGTTCCAGCTCCGCCCCGTGCGAGCGGAGGAAGCTGAGCGCGATCTGCGCCGACTCCTTCATGACGTCGCCCAGTTGGCCCGTCAGGGTCAGGCCCGCCGCGCCCGTCTCCGGGTCGGCCAGCGACGCCTCGACGAACAGGACGTCACCGCCGGCGCCCGTGACCGCGAGGCCCGTCGCCACGCCCGGCACGGCTGTGCGGCGCTCCGCCGGGTCCTGTGCGGACTCGGGCACGTGGTGCGGCCGTCCGATCAGGCCGCGCAGGTCCTCGTCCCGGACGGTGAACGGCAGCTTCCGCTCGCCCAGTTCGTGCTGGGCCGCGACCTTGCGCAGCAGCCGTGCGATGGACCGCTCCAGGTTGCGGACGCCCGCCTCGCGCGTGTACTCGCCGGCGAGCTTGCGCAGCGCGCTCTCGTCGAGGGTGACCTCGGCCGTCTCGAGCCCCGCCCGCTCCAGCTGGCGCGGCAGCAGGTGGTCACGCGCGATGACGATCTTCTCGTCCTCGGTGTAGCCGTCGAGGCGGACCAGCTCCATACGGTCGAGCAGCGCCTCCGGGATGGCCTCCAGCACGTTGGCCGTGGCCAGGAAGACGACGTCCGACAGGTCCAGCTCCACCTCCAGGTAGTGGTCCCGGAAGGTGTGGTTCTGCGCCGGGTCCAGGACCTCCAGGAGGGCGGCCGCCGGGTCGCCCCGGAAGTCGGACCCCACCTTGTCGATCTCGTCGAGGAGCACCACCGGGTTCATGGACCCGGCCTCCTTGATGGCGCGGACGATCCGGCCGGGCAGCGCGCCGACGTACGTCCGCCGGTGACCGCGGATCTCGGCCTCGTCGCGGACACCACCGAGGGCGACCCGGACGAACTTCCGCCCCATGGCGTGCGCGACGGACTCACCGAGCGAGGTCTTGCCGACACCGGGCGGGCCGACGAGCGCGAGCACGGCACCGCCTCGGCGCCCGCCGATGACACCCAGCCCGCGGTCGGTACGGCGCTTGCGCACCGCCAGGTACTCGGTGATCCGCTCCTTCACGTCCTCCAGGCCGGCGTGCTCGGCGTCCAGGATCGTCTTGGCGCCGTGGATGTCGTACTGGTCCTCGGTCCGCTCGTTCCACGGCAGTTCGAGGACGGTGTCGAGCCAGGTGCGGATCCATGAGCCCTCGGGCGACTGGTCGCTGGACCGCTCCAGCTTGTCGACCTCCTTGAGGGCGGCCTCGCGGACCTTCTCGGGCAGGTCGGCGGCCTCGACGCGGGCACGGTAGTCGTCGGACTCCTCGCCCTCCGACTCGCCGTTGAGTTCGCGCAGTTCCTTGCGTACGGCCTCCAGCTGGCGGCGGAGCAGGAACTCGCGCTGCTGCTTGTCGACGCCCTCCTGGACGTCCTTGGCGATGGTCTCGGCGACGTCCTGTTCGGCGAGGTGGTCGCGCAGGTGCTGGGTGGCGAGCTTGAGCCGGGCGACCGGGTCGCCGGTCTCCAGGAGTTCCACCTTCTGTTCGGTGGTCAGGAAGGGCGAGTAACCGGAGTTGTCGGCGAGGGCGGACACGTCGTCGATCGCCTGGACCCGGTCGACCACCTGCCAGGCGCCGCGCTTGCGCAGCCAGGCGGTGGCAAGGGCCTTGTACTCCTTGACCAGTTCGGTCACCTGCCCGGGCAGCGGCTCGGGCACGCTCTCGTCGACACGGGTGCCCTCGACCCAGAGGGCGGCACCCGGGCCCGTGGTCCCCGCACCGATCTTCACCCTGCTCCGGCCGCGGATCAGCGCGCCCGGGTCACCGTCGGCCAGCCGGCCGACCTGCTCGATCGTGCCGAGCACGCCGGTGCTCGCGTACGTCCCGTCCATGCGTGGCACCAGCAGAACCCTGGGCTTGCCGGGTTCCGAGCGCGCGGCGGCCTGGGCGGCCTCCACCGCGGCGCGCACATCGGCGTCATTGAGGTCCAGTGGAACCACCATCCCGGGCAGCACGACCTCGTCGTCGAGCGGCAGCACAGGCAGGGTGAGCGGTGTGGACGTCGAAGCCATGATCTCCCCTTCGGCAGTCAAGTTGAGCTATGCCGACTCAATGCACGGGAGCCTCTGGATGTTCCCCGGGTTGCGTTCGCTGTGAGCGATCACGCTCGGACTGCCCTCTGACCAGGCATGTCACTCCCACACCCTCGGTCGTCCTTGCGGGCCGTACGTCCGACAACGCTCAACCTCTGCCGGACCTTCCCGGCACTCGGTGGCCGACCACGCGTCTTGCCGCCTCGCCGCGAAGGCCGGGTTCGCCCTGGAGGGCACCTGCACGCGCGCGTGCAGACCCAAGGCCGGTGGGGAAAAACCGGTTGCCCTCGCTTGCCCCCTCACCCGACCGTCGTCCGGTGACAGAAACAGCCACCACCGGCCCCCTTCTCGCCGCCTACGACGACCAGATGCGCGGTGCTCCCCCGAATCCGCCCGCGGGAGTGACGTACGAACACGACGGGCCGCTGCTGCGGATCGTCGGGCAGTTCCGCGGGTTCGTCAGCGGGCCGCGCGACCTCGGCGTGGAGGGCGACGTGCTGGATGAACTGATCGCGCGTCAGCGGGACTTCTTCGCGGCGCGCGGTGAGGCGGTGGAGTGGAAGACCCGGGCGCACGACGTCCCGGCCGACCTCACCGACCGGCTGCGGGCGGCCGGGTTCGTACCCGAGGAGCGGGAGACGGTACTTGTCGGACGCGCCGCCGAGATGGCCGTACGACAGCCGGTCCTGCCGGACGGTGTCGCGCTGCGCCGGGTGACGGCGGACGCGGACCTGCGGCGGATCGCGGACATGGAGTCGGTCGTGTGGGACGACGACTGGAGCTGGCTCGCCGAGGACCTGATCGGCCGGGTGGCCGCCGCGCCGGACGAGATCGCCGTGTACGTGGCCGAGGCGGGCGGGGAGGTCGTCTGCGCCGCCTGGCTGGTCTTCCGCGCGGGCACGGGGTTCGCGAGCCTGTGGGGCGGCTCCACGCTCGCCGAGTGGCGCGGCAGGGGCATCTACCGGACCCTGGTGGCCGAGCGGGCCCGGCTCGCCGCCGCCCGGGGCGTCACGTACCTGCACGTCGACGCCTCCGACGACAGCGCGCCCATCCTGCGCCGCCTGGGCTTCCAGGCCGTCACCACGACCACGCCGTACGTCTGGACGCCACCCGCCGGCTGACCGGCCCGCCCAGGCCGACACAGCGCCGCAAGTCCGACGCCATGACCCCGCACCAGCGCTCGCACGGGAGTTGGCCGCGGCCCGCGGCCCTAGGCGACCCCGGGCAAGGGGCCCGCAGCGAGCCGTGCCCGGTACCAGCCCCGCACCACCGGCCAGGTCCCGATGCCGATCGCGAACGCCGTCAGGTGCCCCCAGTCGGTCATCGGGTCCGTGAACGCCAGCAGACTCCGCAGCAGCATCGCGCCGAACACCGCCAGCAGCGGCCAGCGCAGCCACGGGGTGAGGAGTCCGGCCAGGGCGCCCACCCCGGCGGCGACGCCGAAGCTGACGCCGTAATCGAGGCGGTGCAGCGAGCTGTCGGGCAGGTGGCCGATCAGGACCGCGAGCCCTATGGGGACTTCGGTCGCGAGGGTGGCGAGGACATGCCCGAGCAGGAAGACCCCGGCCGTGCGCAGCCCGCCGATCCGGCGCTCCAGTGCGGTGAGGACGAGCAGGAAACCGATCGCGAACGGCGAGAGGATCCCGCCCGCGATCCACAACGCGCTGGTCAGCAGCACCAGTGCGGGCGTCTGCACCAGGTGCGCCACATCGGTGCTGGAGGCCTGGTGGAGGTCGTGCACGACGGCCGGGTCGGCGTACTCGGTGACGAGTGAGGTGACGGCGAGGACGACGCCGTAGCCGAAGGTGAACGGTGTGCCGGTGGGGGTGGGGAGCAGGCGCCAGGGGCGGGGGCGGGGGCCGGGGCGGGCTTCCGGAGGCTCGACGGCGAGGGGCGCAACCGGCGGTCCAACCGGCATGGTCGCAGGCGCCTCTCGCTGGCGCGGCATCCCGTCCAGCAGTCCTGAGACGTCCTGCAGGCAGGCGTCGTAGCGCGGAGGGGGCACATCCTGAGGGACGGACGAATCGCTCGGCGCGGGCGCCGGCGAACCCGCCGTACCGTCCGTCTCAGTCCGTTCCACGGTGAGGCGCTCCTTCCGTTTCACCCCAGCCTCCGTGCCCCGTGCAGCCGCTGTCTGTGACGGGCGCCACCCGGGTGCCGATTCACAGTCACTTCTCAAGGATGTGCAGCCACTTCGCGCCCGGCCATGGCGAAGCCCTCGTGGCCGAGGACCCACGGTCGCCGTCCGAGGTGATTCCATCGGCCCGGCCTTCTCCCACCTGCAAGAATGGGCCGATGTCCACCTCGTACGACATTCCCCAGATCCTGGACCGGCGCGAGGGCCCGCACGGCGAGGTCGTGCTGCGACGGCACGGTGAGTTGCTGCAGATCATCGCCAACGGCTGTTTCCTGATGGACACCTCCGACGGCCGCTCGGAGCGGCGGCTCGTGGACGCGGCGCTGGACGCGCTCGGGGGTCGCGGTCGGCCGAGCGTGCTCATCGGCGGTCTCGGCGTCGGGTTCTCGCTCGCGCACGCCGCGGCCGATTCCCGTTGGGGCCGGATCACCGTGGTCGAGCGGGAGCGCGCCATCATCGACTGGCACCGCGCCGGGCCGCTGTCCGCGCTGTCGGCGCGGGCCCTCGCGGATCCGCGCACCGACATTGTGGAAACCGATCTTGTCGCTTTCGTCAATGAGACATGCGACACGTTCGACGCGTTGTGCCTGGACATCGACAACGGCCCCGGCTGGACGGTCACCGAGGGCAACGGCGGACTGTACTCCGAGGCCGGACTGGCAAGCTGCGCAAGGATGTTGAGGCCAGGAGGGGTACTGGCCGTGTGGTCGGCCCAGCCCTCTCCGGAATTTGAAGGATCCCTACGGAATGCCGGGTTCCAACGGGTGCGTACCGAAGAGATCCCGGTTGCCCGGGGCGTTCCGGACGTCGTGCACCTTGCCGTCCGACCTGGATAGCAAAGCCGAGGTAACTCCCCGTACTCTGCTTCCCTGACGCCGATCATTCAAGCGTCAAGCGCAGTCATGCGCAGACAAGGGATCACCCCACTGGTTCCGGAATTGCACACCTCAGGGGCGGGCGATGGAGCAGACACACACCTCCCACAACGGCACGGCGACGACCCCGGGCGCACAGCGACGGGTGCTTGTCGTCGAAGACGATCCGACGATCGTGGACGCCATCGCGACCCGCCTGCGCGCCGAGGGATTCCTCGTGCAAACGGCGGGCGACGGTCCGTCCGCGGTGGACACCGCCGAGGCATGGCAGCCCGATCTGCTGATCCTCGACATCATGCTGCCCGGCTTCGACGGTCTGGAGGTCTGCCGGCGTGTGCAGGCATCCCGGCCGGTGCCGGTGATGATGCTCACCGCGCGGGACGACGAGACCGACATGCTGGTCGGGCTCGGCGTCGGCGCCGACGACTACATGACCAAGCCCTTCTCCATGCGGGAGCTGGCCGCGCGCGTGCACGTCCTGCTGCGCCGGGTGGAGCGGGCCGCGATCGCGGCGTCGACCCCGCGCAGCGGCATCCTGCGGCTCGGCGAGCTGGAGATCGACCACGCGCAGCGCCGGGTGCGGGTGCGCTCCGAGGACGTGCACCTGACGCCCACGGAGTTCGACCTCCTGGTGTGCCTGGCGAACACCCCGCGCGCGGTGCTCTCCCGTGAGCAGTTGCTGGCCGAGGTGTGGGACTGGGCGGACGCCTCGGGCACCCGCACGGTCGACAGCCACATCAAGGCGCTGCGGCGGAAGATCGGCGCCGAGCGGATCCGCACGGTGCACGGCGTGGGCTACGCCCTGGAGACGCCGACGCCATGAGCGACGGGCCGGCCGCACCAAGACGCCCCGGGGAGCCCTGGGGCGGCGTACGCCCGTTCTCGATCAAGACCAAGCTGGGCGCTCTGGTCGTCATCTCGGTGCTGATCACCACGGGTCTGCTGGTGATCGCGGTGCAGACCAAGACGGAGCTGCGCTTCATCACGGTCTTCTCGATGATCGCCACACTGTTGATTACGCAGTTCGTGGCGCACTCGCTCACCTCGCCGCTGGACGAGATGAACGCGGTGGCCCGTTCGATCTCGCACGGCGACTACAGCCGCCGGGTTCGGGAGAACCGCCGGGACGAGCTGGGCGACCTGGCCCAGACGATCAACCGCATGGCGGACGACCTGGAGGCGCAGGAGCAGGCGCGCAAGGAGCTCGTGGCGAATGTCTCGCACGAGCTGCGCACGCCCATCGCGGGCCTGCGTGCCGTCCTGGAGAACATCGTCGACGGCGTCACGCAGGCCGACCAGGAGACGATGCGGACGGCCCTGAAGCAGACGGAGCGGCTGGGTCGTCTCGTGGAGACGCTCCTCGACCTGTCCAGGCTGGACAACGGGGTCGTACCGCTGCGCAAGCGGCGGTTCGAGGTGTGGCCGTACCTGTCGGGGGTCCTGAAGGAGGCCAACATGGTCGCCTCCGCGCGCGCGGGCATCGCCTCCGGATCCGGCAGCCACACGCGGACGGACGTCCATCTGCATCTCGACGTGTCCCCGCCGGAGCTGACCGCGCACGCGGACCCGGAGCGGATCCACCAGGTCGTGGCGAACCTCATCGACAACGCGGTCAAGCACAGTCCGCCGCACGGCCGGGTCACGGTCAAGGCGCGGCGCGGGGGCGGCTCCGAGTCGCTCGAGCTGGAGGTTCTCGACGAGGGCCCCGGCATTCCGCGGTCGGAGTGGCACCGGGTCTTCGAGCGGTTCAACCGCGGCAGCGTCAACCGGCCGCACGGTCCCGGCAGCGACGGCGGCACGGGTCTCGGCCTGGCGATCGCCCGCTGGGCGGTGGATCTGCACGGCGGCCGGATCGGAGTGGCCGAATCCGAGCGGGGCTGCCGGATCCTTGTCACCCTTCCGGGACTTCCATCTTTGCCAAGTTGACGTAAAGTTCGAAACGGAGCCACAAGATCCACGGTCGTTCCGTGCTGACGGACACGTGTGATCAGGCACAGGCCCGCGCCGTCGTCGCGCTGAGGCCGGCTCAGCCCATCCCGGATGAAGCGGAACCTCGCTTGTTTCCCGCCATTTCCACCCCTGAAACTCGCTGTTTGATGTGACTTACACGACGATGGACGGACCCGGCCTGACCTTCTCGGTCTTGGAGGCGTAGCCTTTATTCCCGCTGTCCATCACCTTGTGAAGCGGAAGAGGGCGGTTGCCGCCGTGTCGCCACAGTCCCCCAGTAACTCGAGCATCTCCACCGACGCAGACCAAGCGGGTAAGAACCCCGCAGCGGCCTTCGGTCCGAACGAGTGGCTCGTCGACGAGATCTATCAGCAGTACCTCCAGGACCCCAATTCGGTAGACCGAGCCTGGTGGGACTTCTTCGCCGACTACAAGCCGGGGGCGGCCACCGCCTCGGCTCCGGCGGGTACTGCGGCCGCGGGGGCCGCAGAGACCACCACCACGGCCCGCCCCGCGCCTGCCGCCCCGCCGGCGCAGGCCCAGGCGCCCGCCCAGGCTCCGGCCGCGGCCGCCCCGGCTCCCGCGGCCCCGAAGCCCGCGGCAGCCGCTCCTGCGCCCGCACAGGCCGCCGCGCCGGCCAAGGCTCCGGCTCCGGCCGCGAAGCCGGCCGCCGCGGCCCCGAAGGCAGCGCCCGCCGCCTCCGCCGAGGGCCCGGAGTTCGTGACGCTGCGCGGCCCGGCCGCCGCGGTCGCCAAGAACATGAACGCCTCCCTGGAGCTGCCCACGGCCACGTCCGTGCGCGCGGTCCCGGTGAAGCTGCTGTTCGACAACCGCATCGTCATCAACAACCACCTCAAGCGGGCCCGGGGCGGGAAGATCTCCTTCACGCACCTGATCGGCTTCGCGATGGTGCAGGCCATCAAGGCCATGCCGTCGATGAACTGGCACTTCGCGGAGAAGGACGGGAAGCCCACCCTCGTCAAGCCGCCGCACGTCAACTTCGGCCTGGCCATCGACCTGGTGAAGCCCAACGGCGACCGCCAGCTCGTCGTGGCCGGCATCAAGAAGGCCGAGACGCTGAACTTCTTCGAGTTCTGGCAGGCCTACGAGGACATCGTCCGCCGCGCCCGCGACGGCAAGCTGACGATGGACGACTTCACCGGTGTCACGGTCTCCCTGACCAACCCCGGCGGCCTCGGCACCGTCCACTCCGTCCCGCGCCTGATGCCCGGCCAGTCGGTCATCATGGGCGTCGGCTCGATGGACTACCCGGCGGAGTTCCAGGGCACCTCCCAGGACACCCTGAACAAGCTCGGCATCTCGAAGGTCATGACGCTCACGTCGACCTACGACCACCGGGTGATCCAGGGCGCCGCGTCCGGCGAGTTCCTGCGGATCGTCGCGAACCTCCTGCTCGGCGAGAACGGCTTCTACGACGAGATCTTCGAGTCGCTGCGCATCCCCTACGAGCCGGTCCGCTGGCTCAAGGACATCGACGCCAGCCACGACGACGACGTCACCAAGGCCGCCCGCGTCTTCGAGCTGATCCACTCCTACCGGGTCCGCGGCCACGTCATGGCCGACACCGACCCGCTGGAGTACCGCCAGCGCAAGCACCCCGACCTGGACATCACCGAGCACGGCCTCACCCTGTGGGACCTGGAGCGCGAGTTCGCGGTCGGCGGCTTCTCCGGCAAGTCGATGATGAAGCTGCGCGACATCCTCGGTGTGCTGCGCGACTCGTACTGCCGCACCACCGGCGTCGAGTTCATGCACATCCAGGACCCCAAGCAGCGCAAGTGGATCCAGGACCGCATCGAGCGCCCGCACAGCAAGCCGGAGCGCGAGGAGCAGCTGCGCATCCTGCGGCGCCTGAACGCGGCGGAGGCCTTCGAGACCTTCCTGCAGACGAAGTACGTCGGCCAGAAGCGCTTCTCCCTGGAGGGCGGCGAGTCCGTCATCCCGCTGCTGGACGCGGTGCTGGACTCGGCCGCCGAGTCCCGCCTGGACGAGGTCGTCATCGGCATGGCCCACCGCGGCCGCCTGAACGTGCTCGCCAACATCGTCGGCAAGTCGTACGCGCAGATCTTCCGCGAGTTCGAGGGCAACCTCGACCCGAAGTCGATGCACGGCTCCGGCGACGTGAAGTACCACCTGGGCGCCGAGGGCACCTTCACCGGTCTCGACGGCGAGCAGATCAAGGTCTCGCTGGCCGCCAACCCCTCCCACCTGGAGGCGGTCGACCCGGTCCTGGAGGGCATCGCCCGCGCCAAGCAGGACATCATCAACAAGGGCGGCACGGACTTCACGGTCCTGCCGGTGGCCCTGCACGGTGACGCGGCCTTCGCGGGCCAGGGCGTGGTCGCCGAGACCCTGAACATGTCGCAGCTGCGCGGTTACCGCACCGGCGGCACGGTTCACATCGTCATCAACAACCAGGTCGGCTTCACCGCCGCGCCGGAATCGGCCCGCTCCTCCATGTACGCCACCGACGTGGCCCGCATGATCGAGGCGCCGATCTTCCACGTGAACGGCGACGACCCGGAGGCCGTGGTCCGCGTGGCCCGCCTGGCCTTCGAGTTCCGCCAGGCGTTCAACAAGGACGTCGTGATCGACCTCATCTGCTACCGCCGCCGCGGTCACAACGAGTCGGACAACCCGGCCTTCACCCAGCCGCTGATGTACGACCTGATCGACAAGAAGCGCTCGGTGCGCAAGCTGTACACCGAGTCCCTCATCGGTCGCGGCGACATCACCCTGGAAGAGGCCGAGCAGGCCCTGCAGGACTACCAGGGCCAGCTGGAGAAGGTCTTCACCGAGGTCCGCGAGGCCACCGCGCAGCCGCTGTCGTCGGAGTCCGCGGACCCGCAGCCGGAGTTCCCGGTCGCCGTGAACACCGCGATCTCCACGGAGGTCGTCAAGCGGATCGCCGAGTCCCAGCTCAACGTCCCCGACCACATCACCGTCCACCCGCGTCTGCTGCCGCAGCTGCAGCGCCGGGCGACGATGGTCGAGGACGGCACCATCGACTGGGGCATGGGCGAGACCCTGGCGGTCGGCTCGCTCCTCCTCGAGGGCGTCCCGGTCCGGCTGGCCGGCCAGGACTCGCAGCGCGGCACCTTCGGCCAGCGCCACGCGGTGCTGATCGACCGCGCGACGGGCGACGAGTTCACGCCGCTGATGTACCTCTCCGAGGACCAGGCGCGTTACAACGTCTACAACTCGCTGCTCAGCGAGTACGCGGCGATGGGCTTCGAGTACGGCTACTCGCTGGCCCGCCCCGACGCGCTCGTGCTGTGGGAGGCCCAGTTCGGCGACTTCGTCAACGGTGCGCAGACGGTCGTGGACGAGTTCATCTCGTCGGCGGAGCAGAAGTGGGGCCAGACGTCCGGCGTCACCCTGCTCCTCCCGCACGGCTACGAGGGCCAGGGCCCGGACCACTCGTCCGCCCGCCCCGAGCGCTTCCTCCAGATGTGCGCGCAGAACAACATGACGGTCGCGATGCCCACGCTCCCGTCGAACTACTTCCACCTCCTGCGGTGGCAGTCGCACAACCCGCACCACAAGCCGCTGGTCGTCTTCACCCCGAAGTCGATGCTGCGTCTGAAGGCCGCGGCGTCGAAGGCGGAGGAGTTCACGACGGGCCAGTTCCGCCCGGTCATCGGCGACGCGTCGGTCGACCCGGCCGCGGTCAAGAAGGTCGTCTTCTGCGCCGGCAAGGTCTACTACGACCTCGAGGCCGAGCGTCAGAAGCGCGGCGTCAGGGACACGGCGATCATCCGCCTCGAGCGTCTGTACCCGCTGCCGGGTGCCGAGGTCCAGGCCGAGATCGCCAAGTACCCCAACGCCGAGAAGTACCTCTGGACCCAGGAGGAGCCGGCCAACCAGGGCGCCTGGCCGTTCATCGCCCTCAACCTCATCGACCACCTCGACCTGGCGGTCGGCGCGGACGTCCCCCACGGGGAGCGCCTGCGCCGCATCTCCCGCCCGCACGGCTCCTCGCCGGCGGTCGGGTCCGCGAAGCGGCACCAGGCCGAGCAGGAGCAGCTGGTGCGTGAGGTGTTCGAGGCGTAACCGCTCTCGCAGGCCGTACGTGACCGGGCCGCATCCCCTCTGGGGGGTGCGGCCCGGTCGTTTCCGCCCACTTATCCTTGAGGCATGTACTTCACGGACCGTGGCATCGAAGAGCTGGAGAAACGGCGGGGCGAGGAGGAGGTCACCTTCGAGTGGCTCGCCGAGCAGCTGCGGACGTTCGTCGATCTGAACCCGGACTTCGAGGTGCCGGTGGAGCGGCTGGCGACGTGGCTGGCGCGGCTGGACGACGAGGACGACGACGAGTAGGACGACAGGCAGGACGAGTAGGACTGGTTTCGCCGGGCGCCCGTGCGGCGCCCCTTTTTTGTGCTCTCAGTCGCGCGGGCGTGCCAGGTCGTACGTCAGTCCCAGCGCGCCGTGCGCCAGCAGGAGTGCCCCTGCCGTGATCCAGCCGGCGCTGCGGCGCCGTACGCCCCAGGCAGTGACCGGGAGGCCTGCCGTGAGCTGGGCGAGGGCCAGGAGGCGGGCTCGGGGGTCGCCCGACCAGGGCAGCCAGGGGCTGAGGCGGGGGCGGGTCACGGCGTCGATCTCCGTGCGGACCGCGGCGCGCAGGCCGGGCCACTCGACCGGGCGGGCGTCCGGCTGGGCGCGGGCGGCCTCGTGGAGGCGGGCGACGGGTTCGCCGGGGGTGAGGCCGGTGGGGAGGGTGACTCCCGCGCGCGTGAGGACGGCGAGCAGGGCGCCCAGCCGGGCGCGGGCGTCGGTCCTGGCGGCCGGTTTCGTGAGCTGGTCGAGGGACTGCGTGTCGAGGACCGGATCCAGGCCGAGGCGGGCGGCGAAGGTGCGCATGGCCTCGTCCTCGCCCGCGGGGGTGCCGTTGGCCAGCCAGACGTAGCCGACGGGACGGCGGAAGCCGACGGCGAGGACGAAACCGGCGCGGTCCGCGTCCCACCACAGGGCGAGTACGGGCCAGGAGGCGCAGACGGCGAGTGCGGTGGCCCAGCCGGTCAGGACGCGGTCGACGGGCTCGCCGCCGTGCAGCCAGGGCCTGCCCTCGGGGACGAGCACGCTCCAGTCCTCGCCCGCGCGCGTGAGCAGCATGCGTTCGCGCAGCAGCTGGGCCGCGGGGGCGACGGAATCGGGCTGCGCCCGGCAGAGCAGCACGGCGCCGGGGGCGCGACCGGCGGGACCGGCCGGACCGGTTCGGGATGCTTCCGTCGACATGCTCACACGCTAGGGCGATTCGCCCTATTTGAGCATCATTTGATCGCTCACCATGACCCAAAGATCCCCGGAACGGGTGTCTTGACTTTCCCGAACCGCGATATATCGTGAATAGCAGGAGACGCGATATGGCGCGTTGCTACGGGAGGTCTGAACCGATGTCCGAGTGGTCCGTCACCGAGCCCACGAAGCTCACCTTCGACGATCCCGTCACCACCCTCCGCGTCCGTATCGTCGACGGAACAGTGAACGTGGTGGGCACCGACGAAGGTTCCGCCCGCCTGGAAGTCTCCGAGATCGACGGCCCACCCCTGGTCGTGACCCAGGAGGGCGGCACGCTCACCGTGGCGTACGACGACCTCCCCTGGAAGGGCTTCCTCAAGTGGCTCGACCGGAAGGGATGGCGGCGCAGTGCCGTCGTCTCCCTCGCCGTGCCGGCCGACACGCATGTCGAGGTGGGTGTGATCAGCGCGGGAGCCGTCGTCTCCGGGCTGCGCGGGCCGTCCGTGGTGAAGGGGGTCTCCGGCGACACGACACTCGTCGGGCTCTCCGGCCCGGTCCGCGCCGACACGGTCGCCGGGAACCTGGAGGCCCAGGCCGTCACCGGCGACCTCCGGTTCAACTCCGTTTCCGGCGATCTGACCGTCGTCGACGGCTCGGGCAGCGCCGTGCGAGCCGACTCGGTCAGCGGCTCCATGATCGTCGACCTCGACCCCGGCGGCCCCACCGACGTCCGGCTGACCAGCATCTCGGGCGAGATCGCCATCCGGCTCCCCCAGCCGGCCGACACCGAGGTCGAGGCCAACACGGCGAGCGGGACCATCTCCAACGCCTTCGACGGCCTCCGGGTGCACGGCCAGTGGGGCGCCCACAAGATCACCGGCCGCCTCGGCCCGGGCAACGGCAAGCTGCGGGCCACCACCATCTCCGGCTCGATCGCCCTCCTGCGCAGGCCACCCCGGGAGGACGAGCCGTGGGACGACACCATGGACTCCGGCGCCGGCGACCCGGCGGACAGCCCGCGGAGCGGCTCGGGGGACAATTCCGTTTCCGGCCCGGGCGACGGCTCGACCAGCGCCCCGGCCGACGGTACAACCGACAAGAAGGTGCTCTGACATGTCCCCCGTCTTCGCGCACGGCCGCCTCCGCCTCTACCTGCTGAAGCTGCTGGACGAGGCCCCGCGCCACGGCTACGAGGTGATCCGCCTCCTGGAGGAGCGCTTCCAGGGCCTGTACGCCCCCTCGGCGGGCACTGTCTACCCCCGTCTGTCAAAGCTGGAGGCCGAGGGCCTGGTCACCCACACCACCGAGGGCGGCCGCAAGGTGTACGCCATCACGGACGCGGGCCGCGCCGAGCTGGCCGACCGCAGCGGTGAACTGGCCGACCTGGAACTGGAGATCCGCGAGTCGGTCGCGGAACTCGCCGCCGAGATCCGGGCCGACGTGCGCGGCGCGGCGGGTGATCTGCGGCGCGAGATGCGGGCGGCGGCCTCCGAAGCCCGGCGGAGCACCGGGCCCGGCGGCACCGGCACCAAGGCCGGCGACGGCGAACAGGGCGGCCCCTTCGGTGACTTCGGCGAGTACACCGACAAGGAGGCGTGGCGCGCCGCCAAGGAGGAGATGCGCCGCGTCAAGCAGGAGTGGAAGGAGCAGGCCCGGCGCGCCAAGGACGAGAGCCGGCGGGCGCGGGAGGAGGCCCAGCGGGCCCGCCACCAGGCCAAGGAGGCGCAGGAGCGGGCCCGGGAACAGGCACAGGAGGAAGTGCAGCGCATCGCCCGCCGGGTCCAGGAGCAGGTGCAGGACCACTTCGCACGCGGCGACTGGCCGACGGGCGTACGGGAGGGCCTGACCGAACTGGCCAAGGAGTTCGGCGAGCTCGGAAAGGACTACGGCAAGGAGTTCGGGAAGGACTTCGGCTTCGGCTTCGCACGGGGCAACGGCGACGCGGGGAAGACGGCGCCCGCGCCCGAGTACTCACACACCCCGGAGGACTTCCCGGCCGAGTACGAGCCGACGTGGGCCCATGAGGACCCCACCGGCGACCCGGCCCGCGACCTGGACCGCCTGCTCGACCGCTTCCGGGACGACATCCGCGACACCGCCCGGGACCACGGAGTCACACCCGACCAACTCCGCGACGCCCGCCGTCACCTGTCGACAGCGGCGGCACACATCGGGGCGCTGCTGCGCACGCCGAAGGCGTGAGCGACACACCGATGGCAGTGCGGCAGAGCCGGTGCCTCAGCCCCACTGCCGGAGCCACCACCAGGCCCCGCTCAGCCGGCCTTCGCCTCCCCGCCCCCGTACAGCACGCGCGTCACCGTCTCGTACGTCACGCCGTGGTCGGCGAGGACCTCCGCGGGCACGCCGGGGCGGGCCGTCAGGGCCAGCAGGATGTGCTCGTCGCCGACATGGCGGTCGCGGCGGGCGAGGGCAATTCGCAGCGACTTCTCCAGGACCTCCTTGGCGTCCCGGCCGAAGGTGCGGCGCCCCGACCACCAGCCCTTGCCCTTGCGGTCGCCGGACATCGCTCCGACGCCGTGCACCTCCTCCACCCGGGCGACGATCTCGGAGACGTCGATGCCCAGTCCCGCCAGAGCGTCGGCGTCGGCCTGGGAGAGGCCCGCGCGTCGCCGCGCCTCGCTCAGGGAGGACCGTACGGACTCCTTGCGGTCGGTGAGACCGAGTGCGGCCAGACCGAAGGAGGCGCGGGAGGCCTTCCGGTCCAGTAGGGCGAGCAGCATGTGCTCCGCCTCGACGGCCTGTGCGCCCGCTCCCTCGGCGTACTCGACCGCCCCGCGCACCACGTCCCGGGCGTCCTTCGTGAACCGTTCGAACATCAATGCCTCCCGTACTTCTTGTGCACGGCCTGCCTGCTCACACCGAGTTCCGCGGCGATCTCCTGCCACGACCAGCCCTGATTGCGCGCACTGCGCACCTGCACCGCTTCCAACTGCTCCAGCAGCCTGCGCAGCGCCGCGACGGCCCGCAGGCCGATCCGGGGGTCCCGGTCGCCCGCGCGCTCGGCGAGATCCGTTGCTTCGGTCATGACGTCAACTTACATTGACACATCTCGCCCGTCAACCGAAGTTGACAAGCCAAACGGCCGGCCCGAAAACCGGACCGACCGTCAGAGACCAAGACCTGCTAGCCGTTCGTGAGGACGATCTTCCCGAACTGCTCCCCGGACTCCAGCCGCTCGAAGCCCTCGCGGGCCCGGTCGAGCGGGAACGCCTCGTCGATGACGGGACGTACGCCGGTGGCGGCACAGAAGGAGAGGAGGTCCTCCAGTTCGTCCTTGGTGCCCATCGTGGAGCCGACGACCTTGAGTTCCAGGAAGAAGATCCGGGTCAGCTCGGCGTGCGAGGGACGGTCACCGCTCGTCGCGCCGGAGATGACGAGCGTGCCGCCGGGCCGCAGCGACTTCACCGAGTGCGACCAGGTGGCCGCGCCGACGGTCTCGATCACGGCGTCGACCCGCTGCGGCAGTCGCGCCCCCGGCTCCACCGCCTCCACGGCCCCCAACTCGACGGCCCGCTTCCGCTTCGCCTCGTCCCGGCTGGTCGCGAAGACCCGCAGCCCCGCCGCCTTGCCGAGCACGATGGCGGCCGTGGCGACACCGCCGCCGGCGCCCTGCACGAGCACGGAGTCACCGGGCCGGACCCCCGCGTTCGTGAAGAGCATCCGGTACGCCGTCAGCCACGCCGTGGGCAGACAGGCGGCCTCCTCGAAGGAGAGCTCCTTGGGCTTGGGCAGCAGGTTCCACGTCGGTACGGCGACCTGCTCGGCGAACGTGCCCTGGTAGCGCTCGGTCAGGATGGAGCGAGGCTCCTTCGGGCCGACGCCGTGGCCGGTCTGGCCGATGACGGAGTGCAGGACGACCTCGTTGCCGTCCTGGTCGACGCCGGCGGCGTCACAGCCGAGGATCATCGGCAGCTTGTCCTCCGCGAGGCCCACGCCTCGCAGGGACCAGAGGTCATGGTGATTGAGGGAGGCGGCCCTGACGTCGACGACGCTCCAGCCGGGGCGGGGTTCAGGAGCCGGGCGCTCCCCCAACTCCAGACCGGAGAGCGGCTGGTCGCGGTCGATTCGGGCGGCGTAGACAGCGAACATGACCTTGACGATAGGGCTGCGGGCGTGCGGGCGGAACCGCCGACCCCTGTGACACACACCCTCTTGTCAACCCACCCGGCACGCCTACGGACCCCCGCTGGGGGCTCCGCCCCCAGACCCCCAGGCCTATGCCCACCCACCACCCGTCTCGGTCGGCCAAGAGGCGGACCTCGCCCCGGGGGCTGCGCCCCCAGCGGGTGGGCGGGGTTCCAACTGTTCGCCGCGAAGCGTGCACGAGGTCGAGTTAGCTCGATCGTGTGATGATCGGCGCCCTGGCTTGCGGCGCCCTGGGCCGTTCGGGCTACGGTGATCCTGCGATCTGGGACGCCGGGTGCGGTGCCAGCGTGCGGGGCCCCTGCTCCACCGGAGTGATGGTTCAGGGCCTCCCCGTCGCCTCTGGCCGTGCCCATCCGGCCAGATCGCGCAGGGAGCTGGCCTCCCGGGATCGGACCACGCACAAGATGCGTGTCGCTGCCCCGGGGTTGAGTACGCCGGGGGCCAGTGCGCCCAAGACCGTTCGGGGCGTGCTGCTGAGCGGACTCACTCCTGCTCAGTCCAGAGGAACGGTCCGGGACGGCCTCCACCCACCACCCGACTTGGTCAGCCGAGAGGTGAGCTTCGGCCTGGGGACTGGACTGCCCCAGGCGGGTGGCTCGATGCGCCGAGAGGTGGTCGGTCGGAAGGTCGGAAGGTGGACGCTCCCGCAGTCGCGTACGGCGGGAAGGGGACGTGTCGGGGGGTGTCCGCCCGCAGCGGTTGGCGCGTCCACGCCGGTACCTCCCTGGCCGACCGATTCCGCGCCGTTCCGAGGACGGACACCCCCCGGCGCGGCCCCGACCCACCACCCAACGCAAGGCGCTACGCCCGCCCCCACCCACCCGGCACAGGCCGCCGCAGGCATCACCCGCCCCACCCCCGAACCCACTCAACCCACCCGAACAGCCGGTCCCGCAGGTAAAAAATGGCCCCGTCCAACCGGACGGGGCCACACCGCACAGAACCTCAGCGCCGAGCCACGCCCTCCGCCCGAGCCGCCGCGGCCACAGCCGCCGTCACGGCCGGAGCAACCCGCTCGTCGAACGGCGACGGAATCACGTAGTCCGCGGCAAGGTCGTCGCCGACCACCGACGCCAGCGCCTCAGCCGCAGCGATCTTCATGCCCTCGGTGATCCGGGAGGCCCGCACCTGCAGCGCCCCCGCGAAGATCCCCGGGAACGCGAGCACGTTGTTGATCTGGTTCGGGAAGTCGGACCGACCCGTCGCCACGACCGCCGCGTACTTGTGCGCGACATCGGGGTGGACCTCGGGATTCGGGTTCGCCATGGCGAAGACAAACGCACCCTTGGCCATGGAGGCGATCGCCGGCTCCGGCACCGTACCGCCGGACACGCCGACGAAGACGTCGGCGCCTTCCAGCGCGGCCTCCAGCGACCCGGTGATGCCCGCCTTGTTCGTGAACGAGGCCAGCTCCTGCTTGACCGAGGTCAGGTCGTCCCGGTCACCCGACACGATCCCCTTGCGGTCCGCCACCGCCACGTCCCCGATACCGGCCTCGACCAGCATCTTCGCGATCGCGACCCCGGCCGCACCGGCGCCCGAGATGACGACCCGCAGCTCACCGATACCCCGCCCGGTCAGCTTCGCCGCGTTCCGCAGCGCCGCCAGCGTCACGACCGCCGTACCGTGCTGGTCGTCGTGGAAGACCGGGATGTCCAGCCGCTCCTGGAGCTTGCGCTCGATCTCGAAGCACCGGGGCGCCGAGATGTCCTCCAGGTTCACGCCGCCGAAGGACGGCGAGAGCCGGACCACGGTCTCGACGATCTCGTCGACGCCCGTGCAGTTCAGAGCGATCGGCACCGCGTCCACGCCGCCGAACTGCTTGAAGAGGATCGCCTTGCCCTCCATCACGGGGAGGGAGGCCTCGGGACCGATGTCGCCGAGTCCGAGCACCGCCGTACCGTCCGTCACGACGGCGACGACCGACGACTTCCACGTGTAGTCGTGGACGAGGTCGGGCTGCTCGGCGATCGCGCTGCACACTTTCGCGACGCCGGGCGTGTACGCCAGGGACAGGTCGTCCTTGTCGCGGACCGGCACGGTGGCCTGCACGGCCATCTTGCCGCCGCGGTGCAGCGCGAACGCCGGATCGATGGAATCGAGGGGCTCGGCCCCGCCTTCCTGCTCCGTACTGCTGTCGCTGCGAGGATTGACGATCTCCGCTGCCACTTTGTCTTACCCCTTAGGTCTTCATGGTTTGAGGGTGGCCACTCCTGGTTGAGAAGTGGGCGGGCACCGCGGACGGCCCTGGTAGTGCTGCACCTGTGCTGCATCTGCATCTGCTGCATCTGGTGCCGCACCCGCACGGGGTACGTACGAGCCATACGCGACGGGCGCGCCGCACACGCGCCCTGAGCCCCGGATGAGGGGTGTAAAGAACCTTCTTACCGGACGGACCGCACCGAGGACGAGTCCAATACGTGCAAGGTCACATGGCGGAATGCGGACATCCACTTACCGGCCACTTGCCCGCCACCCACCCGGTGACATGAATCATGGGACATACCGGCACAAGCTCTCAAGATCGGCTTGACGGGTGCTTGAACGGCGCTCAACCCGCTCCGACCTGCACCGGTCCGGCGTCCACATCCCGAGATGTACCGGAGATCTTGCGGCCGGAAGGGAGGATTCCCGCAGATGGTGCGGTCGGGATGTACCGACCTGGTGTGGTTCGGGTGTCGCCCGTTATCCGATTTTGACATCGCTGCGCCCCTGAATGCCTTCGTCCGAATGGCAAGATGCGGTCATCACACGAGGTCGCGACACTCGAAGACGTGTGCTCTCGTCGACCCAGGACCCAAGCACCAGCCGAGGTCCCATGGCAGTTGCCGAACCCATCGGCAGCCGTCCGCCCCATCGGCAACTCCACCCATCCGCCGGAGGAACCCACCATGACCGCAAGCTCCACCCGTCGTACGACCGCCGCGCACTCCCGGCTAGCAGCGGTCGGTGCGATCGCGGTCGCAGGCGCGCTGCTGCTCACCGGCTGCGGTGACCAGACGAATGACAGTGACAGCGGTTCGGACAGCACCGACACCCCCTCGGCGAGCGCGGCCCCGCTGGCCGACAAGCTGCCGAAGGAGATCCGCGACGCGGGCGTCATCAAGGTCGGTTCCGACATCGCGTACGCGCCGGTCGAGTTCAAGGACAGCTCCGGCAAGACCGTCGGCATCGACCCCGATCTCGCGGCCGCCATGGGCAAGCAGCTCGGCGTGACGTTCGAGTTCGAGAACGGCACCTTCGACACGCTGATCACGGGTCTGCGCTCGGACCGGTACGACATCGCCATGTCCGCGATGACCGACACCAAGGACCGCCAGGAGGGCGTCGACTCCGACACCGGCAAGAAGGTCGGCGAGGGCGTCGACTTCGTGGACTACTTCACCGCCGGTGTCTCGATCTACACCAAGAAGGGCGACGACCAGGGCATCAAGTCCTGGTCCGACCTGTGCGGCAAGAAGATCGTGGTGCAGCGGGGCACGGTCTCCGAGGACCTCGCCAAGGCCGAGGCCAAGAAGTGCACCGGCGGCAAGACGATCTCCATCGAGGCCTTCGACAACGACCAGCAGGCCCAGACCCGCCTGCGCGCGGGCGGCGCCGACGCCGGTTCCTCCGACTTCCCGGTCGCCGCGTACGCCGTGAAGACCTCCGGCGGGGGCAACGACTTCCAGCTGGTCGGCGAGCAGGTCGAGGCCGCCCCGTACGGCATCGCGGTCGCCAAGAACGACACCCAGCTGCGGGACGCCCTGAAGGCCGCGCTGGACGCGATCATCGCGAACGGCGAGTACGACAAGATCATCACGAAGTGGGGCGTCGCCGACGGCGCCGTCAAGGAAGCCACCATCAACGGCGGCAAGTGACCGCGCGGCCTGCGGCCACTGAAAGGCAACACCCGTGACTGCTGACATCGACAAGACGGACGGGCCGGCGGACACCCCGCCGGCCGGCCCGGAGGCCATCAAGGCCATCCCGGTCCGTCACTACGGACGGTACGTCTCCGCCGTCATCGCCCTCGCCCTGCTGGGCGGGGTCATCTACGCGTTCTCCCAGGGCAGGATCAACTGGGGGGCGATCCCGGACTACTTCTTCAACGACCGCATCCTCAGCGGCGTGGGCAAGACGCTGCTGCTCACGGTGTTGTGCATGCTGATCGGCGTCGTCGGCGGCATCCTGCTGGCGGTGATGCGCCTGTCGAAGAACCCGGTCACCTCGTCCATCGCGTGGTTCTACATCTGGTTCTTCCGCGGCACCCCGGTCCTGGTCCAGCTCATCGTCTGGTTCAACCTGGGCCTGGTCTTCGAGACCATCAACCTCGGGCCGATCTACAAGGACGAGTGGTCGCAGTTCATGACCCCGTTCCTGACGGCGCTGCTGGGCCTCGGCCTCAACGAGGCGGCCTACATGGCCGAGATCTGCCGGGCCGGTCTGCTCTCGGTCGACGAGGGCCAGACCGAGGCGTCGCACGCGCTGGGCATGAGCCACAGCAAGACGCTGCGTCGGATCGTCGTCCCGCAGGCGATGCGCGTGATCGTGCCGCCCACGGGCAACGAGGTCATCAACATGCTGAAGACGACCTCGCTGGTGTCCGTCGTCCAGTACTCGGAACTGCTGCGCGTCGCCCAGGACATCGGCCAGACCTCCGGTGCCCCGGCCGAGATGCTGTTCCTCGCCGCGGCCTGGTACCTGGTGCTGACCTCGATCTTCAGCGTCGGCCAGTACTACCTGGAGCGCTACTACGCCCGCGGTTCCAGCCGCAGCCTGCCGGCGACACCGTTCCAGAAGATCAGGGCGAACCTGCTGTCCCTGTCGAACCGTTCCTCGTCGGCGGGAGGCACCGCATGACCGCCATGGTGAAGGCCGAGGGCGTCCACAAGTCCTTCGGTCTGGTCGAAGTCCTCAAGGGCATCGACCTGGAAGTGAAGTCCGGCGAGGTGTTCTGCCTCATCGGCCCCTCCGGTTCCGGCAAGTCCACGTTCCTCAGGTGCATCAACCACCTGGAGAAGATCAACGCGGGCCGTCTGTACGTCGACGGCGAGCTGGTCGGCTACCGCCAGAAGGGCGACAAGCTGTACGAGCTGAAGGACAGCGAGGTCGCTCTCAAGCGCCGGGACATCGGCATGGTCTTCCAGCGCTTCAACCTGTTCCCGCACATGACGGCGATGGACAACATCATGGAGGCGCCGGTCCAGGTCAAGGGCATCAGCAGGGCACAGGCCCGGGAGCGCGCGGGCCAGCTGCTCGAACGCGTGGGGCTGGCCGACAAGGCGAGCGCCTATCCCTCGCAGCTCTCCGGCGGCCAGCAGCAGCGCGTGGCGATCGCCCGCGCGCTGGCCATGGACCCGAAGCTGATGCTCTTCGACGAGCCGACCTCGGCCCTGGACCCGGAGCTGGTCGGTGACGTCCTCGACGTCATGCGCGACCTCGCCGAGTCCGGCATGACGATGATCGTCGTCACCCACGAGATGGGCTTCGCCCGCGAGGTGGGCGACAGCCTGGTCTTCATGGACGACGGCGTGGTGGTCGAGTCCGGCGACCCGCGGGACGTCCTGACGAACCCGCAGCACGAGCGGACGCAGTCGTTCCTGTCCAAGGTGCTGTGACGCTTCGCTGAACAGAGGCTGAACAGAGCAGGGGCGGTACGGAGATCTCCGTACCGCCCCTTTCCGTACCGCCCTTCGCCGTACCGCCCCTTGCCGTATTCTCCGGCGCTACTTCAGCGCCAGCAGCAGCGTGTCCGACGGCGAGCACCACACCGGACGCGCCTCCCCGAAGCCCTTCTCGCGCAGCACGCGCGCGTGCCATGCGGCGGGCGGCATGTCGCCGTCGGCGTGCTCGCCGTAGATCGCGAAGCGCTGGGCCGTGGGCCCGGCGAGGACGGGGTCCTTGGCGGCGACCTGCCACCACTCGGCCCAGTCGAGGGCGCCGTCGGCCTTGGCCTGTTCCATGCCCGCATGCCGCCGCGCCCGCTCGGCCGCGTTGATCCTGGGCGTGGTGTCGTCGATCATGTGGTCCGCGTTCATGAAGACACCGCCGTCGCGGACGAGTTCCGCGACCTGACCGTAGAGGGCCGCGAGGGGATCGCTGTGCAGCCAGTGCAGGGCCGTGGCGGTCAGGACGGCGTCGTACGACTCGTACGGCAGCCTCGACGGCCAGTCGGGATCCTTGAGGTCGGCGGTGACGAGGGAGACCCGCTCGTCGCCCGCGAAGGTGCCCTCGGCGATGGCGAGGAGCGCCGGGTCGAGGTCGACGCCCGTGCTGGTGGCCTCCGGGAACCGGGCGAGGAGCCTGGCCGTGATACTTCCCGTGCCGCACGCGAGGTCCAGGACGCGCGGGGCGGTGCCGACGAGGGCCTCGACCATGTCGAGCATGATCCGGAAGCGTTCCTCCCGGTCGGGCATGTACCACTCCTGCTGCCGGTCCCAGCTCTGCTGCCAGGCCTGCCAGTCGGTACCGGCCGTGGTGGTGTCCGTGTTCGTGTCCGTCATCGAGCCCCTCCGTCACGATGTCACGTCATAGACGTCACGTAATACCCTGGATGCACGACCGGCTGTTACCCCGACCGCCCGACGACCATAGAACGCCTCCGTAAGGACTACAAGTGGAACTGGCCTATTACTCGGACTACGCCGTACGACTCGTCAACAGCGAGGAACCGGCCCGGGGCAAGGACGCGCTGACATCCGTCGAGGCAATCCACGACCTCTTCGGCGGCAACGAAGGGGTGGCCCGGCGCGCCACGGACGCCGACGTCACCCGCTTCCGGGGCGTACGGGCCCGGCTCCGGGCGGTCTTCGAGGCGGCGGACGCCGACAGCGAGACCCTGGCCGTCGACCTGCTGAACTCACTCCTCCTGGAGTTCCCGGTGAGCCCGCAGATCTCCGGCCACGACTACCGGGACGACGAGGGCCGCCCGCTGTGGCACATGCACCTGGCGGACCACCCGTCGAACGCGACCGCGGGCTACGCGGCCATCGCGGCGATGGGCCTCGCCTTCCACCTCACGGAGTACGGCGTCGACCGCCTCGGCCTGTGCGAGGCCGCGCCGTGCCGCAACGCCTACCTCGACACGTCCACGAACCGCTCGCGGCGCTACTGCTCCGACCGCTGCGCCACCCGAGCCAACGTGGCGGCCTACCGCGCCCGCAAGCGCCTGGAGGCCGACCGGTCGGAGAAGACCGGCCTCGCGGCCGACAGCGCCCAGCGCACCGCGGCGAACGGCGAGCGCTGATCCGGCCTGCGCGGCCGGTAGCGGAACCGGACCTTGCCGAGCACCAGTTCGTCCGGCACGGTCCCGTAGTCGGTGCTGTCGCCGCCGGCGTACGCGTTGTCCCCGAGCACCCACCAGCCGCCCTCGCGCCGCTGCGCGGCCCGCTTGACGACGAGCAGGTCCTGTTGGAACGGATGGCGCAGGACGACCACGTCACCGGGCCTGACCCGAGCCCCCCACTGCACGACGAGCTGATCCCCGTGACTGAGCGTGGGCACCATGGACGGCCCGGTCACCTCGGCCAGCCCGAAAGGCAGTACGGCCCCCCTGCGCTCGGTCTCCTGCGACAGCTCCGGCATCGCCGGCACCTCCCCGGTCCGTTCCTCCACCAGTCTCAGTCTGACCCCGGACTTTTGTCCTAAGCCCATGGGGGCACTCGCGAAATCCCTTCCCTCGGGGAGTAATGTCGCACCTGAGAAGACGATCACGAGGAAGGATTGCGCATGCTTTCCCGCCTGTTCGCCCCCAAGGTCAAGGTCAGCGCCCACTGCGACCTGCCCTGCGGCGTGTACGACCCGGCCCAGGCCCGCATCGAGGCCGAGTCGGTCAAGGCCGTCCAGGAAAAGATGGCCGCCAACGACGACCCGCACTTCCAGGCGCGCGCCACCGTCATCAAGGAGCAGCGTGCCGAGCTGGCGAAGCACCACGTCTCCGTGCTGTGGAGCGACTACTTCAAGCCCCCGCACTTCGAGAAGTACCCGGAGCTGCACCAGCTGGTCAACGACGCCCTGAAGGCCCTCTCGGCCGCCAAGGCGTCGACCGACCCGGCCACGGGCCAGAAGGCCCTGGACTACATCGCCCAGATCGACAAGATCTTCTGGGAGACCAAGAAGGCCTGACCTTCCGTCAGCCTGCGCCCGACCGGCGATCGGTGCACCATCGCGGGTCTATGGGCAATCCGAAGGGGCCCGACCGGACGAACTCCGGTCGGGCCCCTTCGGCGTGTCGGCCCGCGCAGCCCGCCGCGTGCCCCATGCCGCCCTGCGCGCCGAGGAGATCACCGATCCCTGCCGGCACGGCACGCTGCCCACCACTCGCGCCATCAGCGGCGCGAAGGAGCCTGGTCGCCCGAGGTCCCCCGCCGCCCACGTCCCGTACGTCGGCGAACGGCTGCTCGGCAGCGACGACTTCCCCGCCGAGGCAGGCGGCAGGCCGTCCGCGACCTGACCGCCGCGGCGGCCGTCGTCGTCCTCACCGTCGACGCCGGAGGATGCGGCCGCGGCCCCATCCTGGTCGCGATCCGCCCAGTGTCGGGCTCTCGGCACAGGTCAGCGCAGAACGAGCAGGACGGCCAGCGCGACGAGCAGCGAGTCGATCCGGTCCAGCAGGCCGCCGGAGCCGGGCAGCCAGTGGCCGGCGTCCTTCGTCTGCACACCTCTCTTGACCATGGATTCGAGCAGGTCGCCGGCCGGGCCGCCGACCGCCACCGCAACCGCCATCGGCCAGCTCAGCGCGGACAGCACGGCGAGCACGCCGAGGCCGGCCGCGGCCCCGGCCAGGGTCCCGCTCCACCGCTTGGCCGGGGAGAGGGGCGACAGCCGCGGCCCGCCCAGCCGTTGACCGGCGAAGTACGCCACGATGTCGGCGACCGAGACCGCCACGAACAACGCCAGCGCACTCGCCCCGAGCGGCACCAGCGCGGCCAGCACACTCAGCCAGGCCAGCCCGAGGAGCCCGGCGCCGAGCCGGTGCAGGCCGTGGTCGGCGTCGCCGGCCAGGAGCGGCACCGCGGCCACCGCGAGCGCCCCGATCGCGGCCGCCCGGAGCTCCTGCCCGGGCGCCAGCCAGGCGGTCAGCACCACGCCCGCCACCGCCGCGGCCAGCACCGCCCGGTCCGGCCGGCCCAGCCGCATCAGCCCGCCGAACTCCAGCACCGCGATCACCCCGACCGCGATGGCGACGGCCGCGGCGCCCGGACGGCCCAGCCAGAACGCACCGGTGACCAGGGGCACTCCGACCGCCCAGGCGCACCACCGGATCAGCAGCTCGCGGCGCCGGGACGCGGCCACCGCGATGCCGCCGAGCGCCAGCGCCCCACCGAGGTAGGGCGCCAGGGAGGCCACGGTGATCACCGAGCGGCTCCGGCGGCGGCAACGCCCTCAGGCGTCGAAGGGAGCGAGGCCGCCGCACGCGGCAGCAGCACGTCCAGGGCGGCCTGACAGGCGGCCACGATGCGCGCGTTCTCGGCGGTGTCCTTGACGGCAATGCGGACGGTGCGGCCCTGGTACTCCGAGGACATCGGCGACAGGTCGCGCAGGTAGACATCGCGGCGGCGGCACTCGTTCACCAGCTGTGCGGCGCTCGGCCCGCCGGACGGCAGGGTCACGGTGAGGAAGTTCGCCACGCCCTCCTCGACCACCAGGGCCTCGTCCGAACAGGCCAGGTCGGCCAGGTCGGCGGCGAGCTGCCGGCGCAGCGCGTGGGTGCGCAGCCAGCAGGCGCTGTAGTACGCCGGGTCGCGCAGGGCTGCCACCGCGGCCAGTTGTGCCGGGAGGCTGACCGGCCAGGGCGGTGTCCGCAGACGTAGCTGGGCCGCGGTGGTCGGCTCGGCCACCAGGTACGCGGCCCGCATACCGGACAGGGCGTACATCTTGGACAGCGAGCTGCAGACCACCACCCGCGGGTCCGTCGCGGCGAGGCCGGCGAGCGACTCGGCCATGTCGACATAGCCGAGGTATGCCTCGTCGATCCACCAACGGGTTCGAGCCGGTGCGGCGGCGATCACGGAGCGCAGTTCCGCGGCCGGTGCGTGGCGTCCGGTCGGGTTGTTCGGGTTGACCACCACCACGAGGTCGTAGCGGCCGGAGGCGACGGCAGCGGACAGCCGGGCCGGATCGATCCGCCAGCCGTCCTCGCGGCGCAACCGGAACCGGTCCACCCGGCATCCGATCACCCGCTCCGTGACGTGGGCGTACTCGCCGTAGCCCGGGTCCATCAGAAGCACCCTGCTCTCCGGGGTCAGCCACTGGCCGAACGCCCTGAAGATCAGGTCGGACGAACCGGCGCCCACCGCGAGTGTCCCGGTCGGCAGCGCCCGGGCCGCGGCGATCTCCGCCAGCAGTCCCTCGGCGCCGGTCGGCGGCGAGGTCCGGGCGGCCCAGTCCGGATCGTCCGCGAGCGCCGCCCGCACTCCGGGGGCCGGCGGGAACCAGGCGTCCAGCACGTCGGCCGCGACGACCTGATGACGCCGGTGCAGGCTGCGGAAGTCCGTCCCGACGGCCGTGAACGAGGCGCCGCCGTGCTCGCAGCCGTCCGGCCGGGGTGCGAACGGCACGTCCAGCCGCCAGTCCACCTCGGACCGCAGACGCTCCAGCGTGGTGCGGTAGCGGTCCATCGTGGCCTTCGTCAGCTCGGTCACGTCGCCCGTCAGCACCTCGAACGTCAACGCACCGCTGTGGACGGTACGGCCGACCGGGCGCAGGCCGGCGGCCCGGTACATGGCGAGCAGCTCGGTGCGCCCCATCACCACCACCCGGCGACCGCCCCGGGCGGCGATCCAGCGCAGCGCCGCGTACATCAGCAGCGGTGCCGCCGCGGAGGCCCGCCAGCGCGGCTCGACGGTGAGGATCCGCACCTCGAACACATCGTCCTCGGTCAGCAGCGGCAGCTCGTCACGGGTCAGGTACTTGTCGAGCGCGTAGCGCCCCAGCCAGGGCGGAGTCAGGCTGACGAAGCCGATGCGTGCCGAGCCCCGCGCCGCGACCAGGTAGACGTTGTCGCCGTCCAGTCCGTCGCGCAGCCGCCCGGCCGGATCCGGCGCATGCTGGCCCAACTCCTGTGCGTACACCCGGTGACGCAGTTCGTGGATCCACTCGAGATCCTCCAAAGTGGCGGAGCGTAGCTGCAGGTCACAGCCCATGAGTACCTCTTCTGATGCAGGGAGGATTGCATCATGGGGAACGCGGATCGGCCGCGCCAGGGCCGAGCGGCACACTCGGCCTGAGTACGCGTACTCAGGCGCGGTCGTCCGCCGTGTGTCCCGTCGACAGAGGCCGGGCGGCCGGAGTTCGCCGTTCCGGTCTCTTGCCTGAAGCCCGTGTCAGTGGAACTGCGGCACGATCAGACAGATCCCGTGCGCCACCACCGCCTCGCAGGCGAGGAAGCACAGGCCGGCCTGGGCGAGGCCGACCGCCGAGGTGCCGCCGTTCCCCTCCCGCGCCCCCTCGAAGCGGGCGAGGCCGAGGATGCCGAGGGCGAAGACGACGACCACGGCGACGGTGACACCGATGCTCACGGCGGTGACCTGGCCGAGTGCGGTCCAGTCGATGCTCATGGTGTGAACTCCCTTGGCTCAGGCGGCCGTACCGACACGCGTCGGCTCGGTGGCTCGGAGGGCGACCTCGTGGGCGTCGTTGACGTTGTGCGCGCTCACCGGGTTGCGGCGGGAGACGGCCACGATGCCCGCGGCGACGGCAGCGCCGACGAGGGCGACCACGACCGTGCCGGCGTTGCCGCCGTGCTTGACCACGCTCGCGGAGACGCCTCCGACCAGCGCGGCGGCGGGCAGCGTGACCAGCCAGGCCAGCACCATCCGGCCCGCGATGCCCCAGCGCACCTCCGCGAGGCGCCGGCCGAGGCCCGCCCCGAGGATGCTGCCCGATGCCACCTGTGTGGTGGACAGGGCGAAGCCGAGGTGCGCGGAGGTGAGGATGACGGTCGTGGAGGACGTCTCCGCGGCGAAGCCCTGCGGCGACTGGATCTCGGTAAGGCCCTTGCCCATGGTGCGGATGATCCGCCAGCCCCCGAGATACGTACCGAGGCCGATGGCGAGCCCCGCCGACGCGATCACCCACACCGGCGGACCTGCGTCGTGCCCGAGCGCCCCCGCCGAGATCAGGGTGAGGGTGATGACGCCCATGGTCTTCTGGGCGTCGTTCGTTCCGTGGGCGAGGGAGACGAGGGAGGCGGAGGCGATCTGGCCGAGCCGGAAGCCCTTCGTCACCGAGTTCTCGCGGGCCCGGGTGGTGAGCCGGTAGGCGAGGTAGGTGGCGATCAGTGCCGCGGCGCCCGCCACCACCGGCGAGGCCACGGCCGGGATCAGCACTTTCTCGACCACCTTGTCGAAGTGCACGCCCTGGGAGCCGGCGCCGACCCACACCGCCCCGATCAGCCCGCCGAACAGCGCGTGCGACGAACTCGACGGCAGCCCGACCAGCCAGGTCAGCAAATTCCACAGAACCGCCCCGACCAGGCCCGCGAAGACCATCCCGGGCGTGACGAGGGTGTCGTCCACGATGCCGCCGGAGATCGTCTTCGCCACCTCGGTGGACAGGAAGGCGCCCACCACATTGAGGATCCCGCTGATCAGTACGGCAGTTCTGGGCCTGAGCGCCCCCGTGGCGATGGACGTGGCCATCGCGTTCGCCGTGTCGTGGAAGCCGTTGGTGAAGTCGAAGGCGAGCGCCGTGACGATGACGACGACCACCAGCAACGTGATGTGGTCCATTCCGCAATGCAAACAAGCCGAAGCCGCTCCCCGGCGAACTGAAGGCAAAGGCTGTTCCAGGTCCACGCGCCCGGGTGAGGGAGACCGCCGGTCACCCCGCCTACGATCACCGGATGAGCATCCGCTGGACGTACGCCTTCATCGACCGGCCCGCCCAGGGCCTCGGCCGGGCCCAGGAGTTCTGGACGGCCGTCACGGACACGCGGCTGTCCGAACCCCGGGGCGAGCAGGGCGAGTTCGCGACGCTCGTGCCGGACGGCACGGACGCCTGCGTGAAGGTCCAGGGGGTGGCGGACGGCGCCGGGGGCGCGCATCTCGACTTCGCCGTGGCGGACGTACCGGAGTTCGTGACGTCGGCGGTGGGGTGCGGGGCGTCCATGGCCGCCGAGCACGAGGGGTGGGCCGTACTGCGGTCGCCCGCGGGGCAGTTGTTCTGTGCCGTGCCCTGGCAGGGGGAGTCGGTGCGGCCGCCGGTGGTGCGGGGCAGCCGGCTCGACCAGGTGTGTGTCGACGTCCCGCCGTCCGCGTACGACGCCGAGGTCGCCTTCTGGGGCGCGCTGCTGCCCGACTGGCAGTCCCTGCCCGGATCGCTCCCCGAGTTCCATGTGGTCAAGCCGCCGCCCGGGCTGCCGATCCGCATCCTCCTCCAGCGTCTCGGCGAGGAACGGCCCGTCTCCGCCCATCTGGATCTGGCCTGCGCGGACATCGCAGCGACCCGCGTCGAACACCAGCGGCTCGGCGCGGAACTCGTGGCCCACGGCCGTCACTGGACGGTGATGCGCGATCCGGCGGGCGGCACATACTGCCTGACGGGCCGTGACCCGGAGACGGGCGGGCTTCCCGCCTGATCCGCGCTCAGTCCCACGCCTCCACGTCCACCACGGCCGCCACCGGGATGGACCCGTACACGTGCGGGAACTCCTCGCCGCCGGGCTTCGCCGCCTCGTACTTCACCGGCGCGTCGAGGCGGGAGGGGTCCACGACCAGGACCACGAGATCCTCGACGCCCTCGTAGAAGGCTGCCGCCGTGCGCGGGAGCTGGGCGCGGGTCGAGCAGTGGATGAAGCCCTCCTCCTGGAGGGTGCGGCCGCGGGTCGACATCTCGTACGTGCCTCGCGCGCGGGCCGCCTCCCAGAGGGAGCGCTCGGTGAGGTGAAGGAGGGGCGTGGGAGGCGTAGGACCGGTCATGGGATCAAGTTACGGGCTCAGGCGGGCCGCCCGCGCCCGCAGGTAACGCTGTTCCGGCAGGCTCAGGGTCTTGGCCGCGGCCGATTCGTAGGCGGCGCGGGCCTCGTCGTACGAGCCGGCGCGTTCCAGGAGGTGGCCCCGGACCGCATCCAGACGGTGGCCCGTGCGCAACTCGCCTTCCAGGGCGTCCAGTTCGGCGAGCCCGGCCCGCGGCCCCCGCACCATGGCGACGGCGATCGCACGGCCCAGCCGCTCGACGGGCCCTGGGACCAGGCGCACGAGGACGTCGTACAGGCCGAGGATCTCCCGCCAGTCCGTCGCCTCGGCGGTCGGCGCCTCGCCGTGCACCGCGGCGATGGCGGCCCGCACCTGGTAGGGGCCGGCGGGGCCGTGGCTCAGGGCGCGGGTGACCAGGGCGACGCCCTCCTCGATCGCGGCCTTGTCCCAGCGGTCGCGGTCCTGCTCGTCGAGGGGGATCAGCTCGCCGTGCGGGCCGCTGCGGGCGTCGCGGCGGGCGTCGGTGAGCAGCATCAGGGCCAGCAGGCCGGCCACCTCGCCGTCGTCGGGGAGGAGGCGGTGGACCGTGCGGGTCAGACGGATCGCCTCGCCGGCGAGGTCGCGCCGCTGGAGGGCGGGGCCGGAGGTCGCCGTATGGCCCTCGTTGAAGACCAGGTAGAGGGTCTGCAGGACGGCGGGCAGGCGCTCGGCCCAGTTGTCCGGCCGCCCGAAGCGCACCCCGCGCACCTTCTGCTTGGCGCGGCTGATGCGCTGGGCCATGGTCGCCTCGGGGACGAGGTACGCGCGGGCGATCTCCGCCGTGGTGAGGCCGCCGACCGCGCGCAGGGTGAGCGCGATCTGCGCGGGCGGGGGCAGATCGGGGTGACAGCACAGGAAGAGGAGCGAGAGGGTGTCGTCCTCGCGGGGCGCCCGGTCCACGCCCGGCGGTGGTGACGTGAACGCGTCGCGCGGGGCGAGTGCCGCCGCCTTCTCCTCCCGCGCCCGCCGCGCCTCCTCCGCCCGCAGCGCGTCGGTCAGCCGCCGTGAGGCCACCTTGATGAGCCACCCGCGCGGATTGTCCGGCACCCCTGCCGAGGGCCACTGCCCGGCCGCCGCGAGGAGTGCCTCCTGTACGGCGTCCTCGGCGGCGTCGAAATGGCCGTACCGCCTGACCAGCGCACCGAGGACCTGCGGCGCGTGGCGGCGCAGCAGGTCCTCGATCTCACGGCCGGTGCTCACGGTCGCGTCAGCAGATGTCCCCGGCGCCGTCCAGAATGGGCCGGATCACCACCGGGTAAGTGGGGGCGCCCTCGGGCTGGGGGCAGCGGGTGACGCGGTCGGCGATCTCCGTGACCCGCTCCAGGCTCTCGCACTCCAGCACCCAGTAGCCGGCCATCAGCTCCTTGGTCTCGCTGTACGGGCCGTCGGTGATCACCGCCTTGCCGTCGTCACCGAGCGTGACCGTGCGGATCTTGGCGGGCTCGGCCAAGCCCTGTCCGTCGATGAACTCGCCGGTCTCGGAGAGGTCGTTGTTGATCGCTTCCATGTAGGCGTACATCGCCTGGATCTCCTGCTCGCTCCAGGCCGGCGAGCCCGGGGACGCCTTGCCGCGCATCGCCTCGTAGTCCGCCTGGGTGCCCTGCACCATGACCAGGTACTTCATGAGTTCACTCCTTCGCGTCTTCGGCGTCTTCGCCTCGGTCCGCCCGTGGTGGGCGGCTCTCACAGGGGACGTCGGAGCCGGTCGGGGGTTCTCGACAACTCGGCTCGGCTTTTTCTTCGACCCGCTTTTTCCTGGACTCGGCTCAGGTCTTCTTCGTGTCGGCGGTGTCCGTGGAGGTGTTCGTCACGGGCGTGTTCGTCACGGCGGTGCGGTGCTTGTCGTCGGCCGTGGCCACTTCCGCGGCCTTGGCGACGTACGCCTCGCACCTCGGGTTGCGGCACGGGCCGGGCACCCATACCGGGACCCACGCGCCCAGCGTCTTGTGACGCCGGACGACTGTATCGACGGGCTGTCCGCATGCGGGACAGGCAGGTGCGTCGCTGTCCATGCCTTCAGAGTAGGGCGAGCCGGGCCTCAGCGCTTCCTGCTGTACGTCCGCACCAGCGCCCCGTTCTTGAAGGTGCGCACCGAGTCCAGCTCGAAGTCGGTGACCGCGAAGCCGGACCCGAACATCGGCATGCCGGTGCCCAGCACGATCGGGTACGTCTTGATGACCAGCTCGTCGACCTCGTCGAGCAGTTCGCCGGCGAGCACCGAGCCGCCGCAGAGGTAGATGCCGAACTCGCCGTCCTCCGCCTTGAGTGCGCGCACCTTCCCGACCAGGTCGTCGGCGATGATCTCGACGTTCGGGTCCGGCGACTCCTCGAGGGTGCGCGAGGCGACGTACTCGCGCAGGTGGGCGTACGGGCTGGTGATGCCCTCCTGCAGTGCGATGTCGTAGCTGGCGCGGCCCTGGATGATCGTGTCGAACTTCTGGTTCGGCCGGTCGTCGATGCCGACGCTCCGGCGGCCTTGGGTCGGCACGGTCTCCGGATATTCGGTGCTGAGGAACTCGAAGAACTCCTCGTCGACGAAGCGGTACATGGTCGTCGCGTCGCCGCCCGGGTCCCCGATGAACCCGTCGATGGAGCAGGCGATGAAGTAGGTGAGCTTTCGCAAGCCGATCTCTTTTCGTAGGCTGTCCGGTGAACAACTCCAGTTGTAGTACTTCACTTGTAGTACTTCGGTTGTAGTGGTTGCAAGTGGATTCCGGGCACGGAATCAAGTGGCAGAGGGGATTCCGCATGGCCAGCAATCCGGAGCGCCGGGCCGTGCTCGTGGACGCCGGGGTCGAGGTGCTCGCGCGCGAGGGGGCGCGCGGGCTGACGTTCCGCGCGGTGGACACCGAGGCGGGGGTGCCGGTGGGGACGGCCTCGAACTACTTCACCGACCGCGACGACCTGCTGCGGCAGATCGACGCCCGGGTACACGTGCGGCTCGCACCCGACCCCGAGGTGATGGCCGACCTGCTGAAGGGACCGAGGGACCGTTCACTGGTGACCGCCTTCATGCACGACCTCATGACCCGCGCGACCCGCGACCGCACCGGCTATCTCGCCCTCCTGGAGATGCGCCTGGAAGCCACCCGCCGCCCCGGACTGCTCGCCTCCTACACCAAGTCGGTGCGCGGGGACCTGGAGTACGGCATGGAGTTCCACCGGAACGCCGGCCTGCCCGGCGGCGACGAGACCGTCACCGTGCTCTACCTCGCGATGCTCGGGCTGATCCTGGAACACCTGACCCTGCCGGGCGTCCTGGACGGCGTACTGCCCGGGGTGAGCGTGCCGGAAGGGCTGGTGGAGCGGATCGTGGCGACGGTGGTGCCGGAGGGGTAGGCAACTGCTCGCCGGGAAGCGTGCGTGAGGGTGATTTAGCTCGATCGTGTGATCGTCGGCTTTTAGGCTTGCGGTGTCCAGTGCAGGCCGGAGTAACGTGAGCGACGCGATCTGGGACGCCGAGCGCGGTGCCGCCATGCGGGGCCCCTGCTCCACCGGCGAGATGGTTCAGGGCCTCCCCGTCGCCTCTGGCCGCATTCATACGGCCAGGTCGTGAGGGACTCCGCCCTTCCGGGACCGGACCACGGACAGGATCCGTGTCGCCACCCGGTTGCGAAAGCGGACGACCAGTGCGCCCAAGACCGTTCGGGGCGTGCCAGTGCGCGGACTCACTCCCGCCCACTGCCCAGGAACGGTAGCGGGAAGGGTGGGGCTGCGGGGGCGGCATACGGGAGGCCGGGCCCAGCTGCCGGGTGCAGGCACACCGAAAGCGGGGCCCAGGGCCGGGCGCCGGCACACCGGAAGCGCGGCTCAACTACCTGATGCCGGCACACCGGAGGACCTGGCTCAGCTGCGCGGCTCGCGCCACATCGGCCACATCTGCGGGCCGTCCGGCAGGTCGAGGGGGGCGCCGACGAGCTCGAAGCCGAGGCGCTCGTAGAGCTTGCGGCTGCGGGCGTTGCTGGCCTCCAGATAGGCGGGCAGGCCCTCGCGGTCGCAGCGGTCGAGCACCGAGGCGATGAGCGCGGTGCCCAGGCCCTCGCCCTGGTGCTCGGGGGCGACGCCGATCACCCACAGGTAGGCGTGGGCGCGGCCCGAGGGGTGGATATCGGCGGTGAGCCGGCCGATGACTTCGACGCGCTCGTTGTCGGGGTCGACGGCGGCGCGCACCTGGGCGGGGCCGTCGTCCTCGCCGGTGTCCTGGCCGTCGCCCTGACCGTGGTCGTCCGCCGCCGGTACGGACAGCCACAGCGCGCACGCCGTGCCGTCCTCGGTGACGTCCACACGGCCCTCGGCGAGCACGATGTCGGTGAACGCGGCCATCAGCCTGGGGTGCGTCGTACGGCGGTGCTCATCGCCGGGGAACACCCAACGGCTGACCGGATCGTCCTGGAAGGCCGCGTCCAGCAGCCGGACGACCAGCTCACGGTCGTCCGCGCTCGCCGTCCGGATCACCACGCCCATGTTCCGCCCCTTCGCGTCAACTGGCCTTGACCGTACGAGCGTTGAGCCTATCGGGAGGAACGGGCGAGGGCCCGCACACCGTGGGGATGTGCGGGACCCGCCCGACCGGAGCCGCCGACAGCCGCGCGGGGTCAGGACCGCACGGCCCCGGCGGCTCCGGGGTAACTTCAGCTGCTGCGCCGCGTCACGAACTCCGCCAGCGCCAGCAACCCGCCCGCCGCCTCCGGGTCGGACACCGCGCGGGCCAACTCCTGCATGGCGCGGGCCATGCGGTCGGCGGCCTGGACCTGCGCCCAGTCGCGACCGCCCGCCCGCTCCACGGCGAGAACCGTCCGCTCCAGGTCCCCCTCCTCGTACGGAACGCCGTACAACTCGGCCAGTTCTCCGGCCGCCGGCGTGCCGGAGGTGAGCGCGGCGACGACCGGCAGCGACTTCTTGCGGGCGACGAGGTCCGCACCGACCGGCTTGCCGGTGCTGCCAGGATCGCCCCATATGCCGATCACGTCGTCGATGAGCTGGAAGGCGAGCCCGGCCTCACGGCCGAACGCGTCCAGCGCCTCGACGTCCTCCTCCGGTGCCCCCGCGTACAGGGCGCCCAGCGCGCAGGCGCATCCGAGCAGCGCTCCCGTCTTGGCCTCGGCCATGGCGAGCGCCTCGTCGAGCGTCACATCGCCCGGGCGGCACAGCTCCAGGGCGGTGTCCGCGTGCTGGCCGGCGCACAGCTCGACGACACAGTCCGCGAGCCGGGCGGCGGCCCGCGCGGAAGCCGGATGGGGATCCTCGGCGAGCAGCCGCAGGGCGAGCGCCTGGAGCGCGTCCCCGGCGAGGATCGCGTCGGTGTCACCGAACACGGTCCACGCGGTGGCCCGGTGCCGCCGGGTGGTGTCCCGGTCCATCACGTCGTCGTGCAGCAGCGTGAAGTTGTGGATCAGTTCCACCGCCGCGGCCGCCCGTACGGCCGCCGTCCGCGCCCGCGGTCCGCCCAGTGCCGCGGCCGCGGTGAGAACGAGCGCGGGGCGTATGGCCTTTCCCGCGTTGCCTGCCGCCGGGCTGCCGTCCGCGTGCTCCCAGCCGAAGTGGTAGAGCGCGATACGGCGCATGGAGCCGGGCAGCGACTCGAGGGCGGAACGCAGCTCGGGGTCGACCGAGGTCCGGGCCCGCTCCAGGATCACCCCCGCCTCGTACCCGTCGAGCGGATGCGCGCCCGCGGAGTGCCCGCTGGGGTGTCCTGCGCACTGTCCGGTGGGCTGTGCACCGACGCCCTGCTTCGTCTCCGTCATGAACTCGGCCATGGGGTCCCCCTCGGAGAGTCCGCGGACCGTGGCGCGCCTGCGCTGTGGCTGGGCGCGTACGACCGGGGTGTACCCGCCCCGCAGGGCGGGGGCACGGCTTTCGAGTGCGCGAACGTCACCTCCAGCGGCCGATCTCGACGTTCTCCAGGACGCCGAGCGCGTCCGGCACGAGGACCGCGGCCGAGTAGTAGGCCGTCACCAGGTACTTGATGATCGCCTGCTCATTGATCCCCATGAAGCGCACCGACAGGCTCGGCTCGATCTCGTCCGGGATGCCGGCCTGCTGAAGACCGATGACGCCCTGCTCGGCCTCGCCGGTACGCATGGCGATGATCGAGGTCGTACGGGCCTCGGTGACCGGGATCTTGTTGCACGGGTAGATCGGCACGCCGCGCCAGGTGGGAATCCGGTTGCCGGCCACCTCGATGGTCTCCGGGACGAGGCCGCGCTTGTTGAGCTCACGCCCGATGGCGGAGATCGCGCGCGGGTGGGCGAGCAGCAGCTTGGTGCCGCGCCGCCTGCTGAGCAGCTCGTCCAGGTCGTCGGGGCTGGGCACGCCGTCGTGCGGCTGGAGCCGCTGGTCGTACTCGCAGTTGTGCAGCAGCCCGAACTCGCGGTTGTTGACGAGCTCGTGCTCCTGGCGTTCCTTCAACGCCTCGACCGTCAGCCGGATCTGCTGCTCGGTCTGGTTCATCGGCTGGTTGTAGAGGTCGGCCACGCGGGAGTGGATGCGCAGTACCGTCTGGGCGATGCTCAGTTCGTACTCGCGGGGCCTGGCCTCGTAGTCCACGAAGGTGTGCGGGATGTCCGGCTCGCCGTCATGGCCGGCCGCGAGGTCGATCTCCTTCTCGCCGAACTTGTTGGTGCGCTGCGAGGGGATCGCGCGCTGCTCCTGGAGGTGCCCGCCCAGGGACTCCGAGCGCTCCGCGACCTGCTCGACATGCGTGCGAGGCAGGACGAGCACCGTGCAGGCGGTGACGGCGCGGGCCGTGTACTCCCAGATGGTGTCCGGGTCGAGGAGCCCCTGGTCGCCGAAGTACGCCCCGTCGGCGAGGACTCCGAGGACCGCGTCGTCGCCGTACGGGCCGGTGCCGACCTTCTCCACCCTGCCGTGCGCCAGCAGGAAGATCTCGTCGGTCTGGCTGCCGAACTCCGCGATCACGGCCCCCGCGTCGAACTCCCGTTGCTCGCAGCGCCGGGCGAGCTCGGTGAGCACCTCCTCGTCTTCGTAGGACCGCAGTGCGGGAAGCTCGCGCAACTCGGCGGGGATCACCTCGACGCGGTCACCGGTCTTCACGAACGTCACCCGGCCGTCCCCCACGGCATAGGTGAGTCGCCGGTTCACCCGGTACGTGCCGCCCTGCACATTCACCCAGGGCAGCGTGCGCAGCAGCCAGCGGGAGCTGATCTCCTGCATCTGCGGTACGGACTTGGTGGTGGTGGCCAGGTTCCGCGCGGCCGCCGTGCCGAGGCTCTGCTGCGGCTTGTCCTGCTCGGTGCGGACCTCTTCGCCTACCGACATAAGGAATTGCCCTCCCGGTTTGCCCGGCGCTGATCTGCGCCACGCGTCGATCTCCGTGCACAAGCCTTCCATCACGGACCGTTCCGGTGCTATTACACGAACGAGCGGGAATGGATCATTGTCCGACTGGGCACATAGGGGGATCCCGTCCAACACCGCCTTCCGCTTCCACAGTCCGGGGAGCGGACAGAGGTTGTCCGGATCGGCTCGCACGCCGCGCGAACGAGTAGTCCGGATCCTCCGCTTCCGGTACAAGCAAGCGGTACGAGGCGGCCGCGCACGGCGGTCGGCGTGCAGTGTGAAGGAGGCGGCCATGGCCTCACCCATGTCCGCGGGTGGTTTCCTGGCCCGATTGCGGGCGGAGGGGCTCAGCGTCGTCGAGGTCGGCGACTGGGAGCACCACAACCGCAACCACAAGGGTCCGTGGGGCCCCGTCCACGGCGTGATGATCCACCACACCGTGACCAAGGGCAGCGAACGCACCGTGAAGCTCTGCCGGAACGGCTACGAGGGCCTCCCGGGCCCGCTGTGCCACGGCGTCATCACCAAGGACGGCCGTGTGCACCTCGTCGGCTACGGCCGCGCCAACCACGCCGGTCTCGGTGACGACGACGTCCTGCGCGCGGTGATCGCCGAGAAGGCACTCCCCCACGACAACGAGGCCAACACCGACGGCAACCGCCACTTCTACGGCTTCGAGTGCGAGAACCTCGGCGACGGCAAGGACCCCTGGCCCGAGGCCCAGCTGGACGCGATCGAGAGAGCGGCCGCCGCGATCTGCCGCCACCACGGCTGGACGGAACGATCGGTCGTCGGCCATCTGGAGTGGCAGCCGGGGAAGGTGGATCCCCGGGGCTTCACGATGGCGTCGATGCGCAAGCGGATCCGGGAACGCCTGAAGTGACCTGCCGCCGGGCGCACCGGACAGATGGCGGCAACGGGTGACGACAATGGAGCTGTGACCAGCCCCGACGCCTCCGACCTCGCCGCCCTCCGCCCACGGCTCCCCTCGCCGTTGCAGGAGGTCACCGACGACCGCTTCACTCGCCGGGGCGTCCGCCTGCTGCTCAAGCGCGACGACCTGATCCACCCCGAACTCGTCGGCAACAAGTGGCGCAAACTCGCCCCCAATCTCATCGCCGCAGCCAGCCGTACGGTCGTCACCTTCGGCGGCGCGTACTCCAACCACCTGCGCGCCACGGCCGCGGCCGGGCGCCTCCTGGGCATCCCCACGATCGGTATCGTGCGGGGCCAGGAACTGGCCGACCGCCCTCTCAATCCCTCCCTCGCCCGGTGCGTCGCCGATGGCATGCGGCTGCACTTCGTCGACAGGACGACATACCGACGCAAGAGTGAGACGGAGACCCAGGCGGGGCTGCTGCGGGCGGCCGGCGCCGAAGGGGCGTACGTCGTCCCGGAGGGCGGCAGCAATGCGCTTGCCGTGCGAGGCTGCCGGGAGCTCGGCGAGGAGCTGCGGGGGCAGGCCGATGTCGTCGCGCTCGCCTGCGGTACGGGCGGCACACTGGCCGGGCTGGCGGCAGGACTGGGGCCCGGGCAACGGGCGTTGGGCATACCGGTGCTGAAAGGCGCCTTCCTGGCGGCCGACATCGAGCGGCTCCAGGAGCAGGCCTTCGGCGAGCGGCGCGGCGACTGGGCACTCGACGACCGCTTCCATTTCGGGGGCTACGGCCGTACCACCGCCGAATTCGACGCCTTCGCCAAGGACTTCGAGGAGCGGCACGGGGTGGCGGTCGAGCGTCTCTATGTCGCCAAGTTGCTGTATGGGCTTGTCGTGATGGTGGAGGAGGGGAGGTTCGGGAAGGGGGATGCGGTGATCGCGGTGGTGACCGGGGCGCCGTTCGGCCGGTGACGGGCGGGACTTCCGGCTGAAGCCGCGCTTGGGTCTTGGGCGCTTGGGTCTTGAGCTCTTGGCCGGATGCTCACGCCGCCTCCCGATAGGCGGCCGCCTCCTCCAGGTCCAGCCGGCGCAGCAGCGTCCGCAGCATCTCGTCGTCGATGTAGCGGCCGTCGCGGAGCTTGACGAAGACCGCGCGCTCGGCGCTGATCATCTGCCGGGCCAGACGGCGGTAGGTGTCGTCGACGGTTTCGCCGGTGAGGGGGTTGACCTGGCCAAGGCGTTCCCAGACGGCGTTGCGGCGGCGTTCCAGGACGCTGCGGAGGCGGTCTGCGAGCGGCGGTGGGAGGGCGTTGCGCTCGTCGGAGAGGAGTTCGTCCAGGCGGCGCTCGGCGGCCCGGGAGGCCTGCGCCTGGGCGTTCGCCTCGGCGAGGGTCTCGGCCTGGGCGTCCCGGCCGGGGAGTTTCAGGAGGCGGATCAGCGGGGGCAGGGTGAGGCCCTGGAGGACCAGTGTTCCGATGACCGTGGTGAAGGTCAGGAAGAGGATGAGGTTGCGCTCGGGGAAGGGCTCGCCGCCGTGCATCGTCATCGGGATGGAGAAGGCGATGGCCAGGGAGACCACGCCTCTCATGCCGGCCCAGGAGATGACGAACGGCGCCTTCCAGGTGGGGTTCTCCTCGCGTTTCCGGATACGGGCCGACAGGTGGCGGGGCAGGAAGGTCGCCGGGTACACCCACACGAACCGGGTCGCCACGACGACGAGGAAGACGGCGACCGCGTACCAGGCGGCGCGGCCGCCCTCGTACTCCCCGAGGCCCCTGAGGATCACGGGCAGTTGCAGCCCGATCAGGGCGAACACCGCCGACTCCAGGACGAACGCGACCATCCTCCACACCGCGTCCTCCTGGAGGCGGGTCGCGAAGTCGACCTCCCACGCGCGGTGTCCGAGATAGAGCGCGACCGTGACGACCGCGAGGACACCGGAGGCGTGCACCTGTTCGGCGGCGGCGTACGCCACGAACGGGATCAGCAGGGACAGCGTGTTCTGCAGCAGCGCCTCCTTGAGGTGGGTGCGCAGCCAGTGGATCGGCACCATCAGCACCAGCCCGAAGCCGACGCCGCCGACCGCCGCGAGCAGGAACTCGCCGATCCCGCCGGCCCAGGTGGCGCCCTCGCCGACCGCCGCCGCCAGGGCCACCCGGTAGGCGGTGATCGCGGTGGCGTCGTTCACCAGCGACTCGCCCTGGAGGATCGTGGTGACCCGGGAGGGCAGCCCGACCCGGCGCGCGACGGCCGTGGCCGCGACCGCGTCCGGCGGCGCCACCACCGCGCCCAGCACCAGCGCCGCGGTCAGCGGCAGGTCCGGCACGATCAGGTAGGCGGCCCAGCCCACGGCGAAGGTCGCGAAGAGGACGTACCCGACGGACAGCAGAGCCACGGGCCGCAGTTGTGCGCGCAGATCCAGGTACGAGCTGTCGGTGGCCGCCGTGTACAGCAGCGGGGGCAGGATGAGCGGCAGCACGATGTGCGGATCGAGGGTGTAGTCCGGGACCCCCGGCACGTACGAGATCACGAGCCCGGCGGCGACCAGCAGCAGCGGAGCCGGCACGGGGGTCCGGCGGGCGGCCGCGGCGATCACCGCGCTGCCCGCCACCAGCAACAGCAGGGGCATCACGTCCATGATCCTCGCCCACCCTCGTTCATCGTCCTTCGCCCGCCCTCGGTATTCCGCGCGGTCGCCCGCACAGCCGTCGTAACCTGGCAATCATGAAACAGTGCACGCACGCCGACGCGCTGCCGCACCCGGAACCCGGGCCGCTGAGCGAGACCTGCCTGGAGTGTCTGGCGACCGGCACGCACCCGGTACAGCTTCGGCTGTGCCTGACCTGCGGCCACGTCGGCTGCTGCGACTCCTCTCCGCATCGGCATGCGACGGAGCACTACAAGGACTCCGGACACCCGATCATGCGGACCTTCGAGCCCGGTGAGGCATGGCGGTGGTGCTTCGTCGACCACGTCCTCGTATGACCCCCGATCCGGACGGTTCGACCGTCTGACGCCTGGGTACGTCAACCCGGCGCGCGCTCTTCCCAATTGGGTCCGCGAACCCCCTAGCCACGGAGCGTGTTCGCATGTTTACTATGAGTGACAGCGCGGGGTTGGGGTCCTGGGGACAGGAATGTTGAGAGCGCGGTAGCGTCACCGCAGAACCACGTATCGCGTTACCCCGGGGGGCGACCCTCGGCCCCGAGAAGCTTGTACCACCTTGGAGGTGAGGGTGTCCCAGATCGCAGGCGAGCCCGCGACCCAGGACTTCGTCGAAGTCCGGCTGCCGGCTGCGGGTGCCTACCTGTCGGTGCTGCGTACGGCCACGGCCGGTCTCGCGGCCCGTTTGGACTTCACCCTCGACGAGATCGAGGATCTTCGCATCGCGGTGGACGAGGCCTGCGCGATCCTGCTGCAGCAGGCCGTGCCCGGCTCCGTACTCAGTTGCGTCTTCCGCCTTGTCGACGACTCACTGGAGGTCACCGTCTCGGCGCCGACCACGGACGGTCACGCCCCCGCGCGGGACACCTTCGCCTGGACCGTGCTGTCGGCCCTCGCGGGCAAGGTCTCATCGGCGGTCGACGAGGACAAGACCGTTTCGATCAGCCTCTACAAACAGCGCGGCGCGGGACCCGGGCCGGCGTGAGGGACGGGGACGGGCCGGTGCGGGACGAAGAGCGCGGCACACGGGAGCTGCCGGTCGCCGAGGACACGGGCGGCCCGAGCACGTCCCGACGCATGGCGGACGGCATCGACGGCATCCCCGAGCAGGCCCGTCCGCACCCGGAGGACGACTCCTCGGAGACCGGCCTCGTGGACGACGGGCAGGGTGATCGGGAAGGTGCCGCACAGAGCACGCCTCTGGACGGACGGATCGGGGTGTCCCCTGTCCGAGCGCAGGCGAGGGCTCGGGGAAGGGCTACGGGCGGGACGATGAGCGAGCACGAGCGAAACTCCGACAACGAGGCGAAGGCCCCGCAGCGCGTGCAGGCCACGCGGCACGACCCTCAGGACCGCAGCGGGGCGCGTGCCTTGTTCCTGGAGCTGCGCACCCTGAAGGACGGCAGCCCGGAGTACGCGGAGCTGCGCAACAGGCTGGTCCGCATGCACCTGCCGCTCGTCGAGCACCTCGCGCGCCGTTTCCGGAACCGGGGAGAGCCGCTGGACGACCTCACCCAGGTCGCCACCATCGGCCTGATCAAGTCGGTCGACCGCTTCGACCCGGACCGCGGGGTGGAGTTCTCGACGTACGCGACCCCGACGGTCGTCGGCGAGATCAAGCGGCACTTCCGCGACAAGGGCTGGGCGGTGCGGGTGCCGCGCAGGCTCCAGGAGCTGCGCCTCGCACTGACCACGGCTACGGCCGAGCTGTCCCAGCAGCACGGCCGCTCCCCGACGGTGCACGAGCTGGCCGAGAAGCTGGCCATCTCGGAGGAGGAGGTCCTGGAGGGCCTGGAGTCCGCCAACGCGTACTCCACGCTGTCCCTGGACGTCCCCGACACCGACGACGAGTCCCCGGCGGTCGCGGACACCCTGGGCGCGGAGGACGAGGCACTGGAGGGCGTCGAGTACCGGGAGTCGCTCAAGCCGCTCCTCGAGGACCTGCCCCCGCGCGAGAAGCGGATCCTGCTGCTGCGGTTCTTCGGCAACATGACCCAGTCGCAGATCGCGCAGGAGGTCGGCATCTCGCAGATGCACGTGTCCCGGCTGCTGGCCCGGACACTGGCACAGCTGCGGGAGAAGCTGCTGGTGGAGGAGTAACGCCTCAGGGGTAACGCTCAGGAGTAACGCTCCGGGAGCAATGCTTCGGGGGCAACGCTTCGTGAGCAGCGCCTGTGGCGGTTACTTCTGCACGTTGCCGGGCCCCCGGATCCCGAGGGCCCGGGTCGTCTCCGCATTGATGAGCAGCACCAGCGAGGTGAGGGCCACGACGGCGAGGGCGATGCCCGCCGGGATCGCCACGCTGTCGGCCTGAAGCAGGTTGTAGGCCACCGGCAAGGCCATGATCTGGGTGATGACGGCCGGCCCCCGGCTCCAGCTGCGCCGGGCGAGCAGTCCGCGCGCGGCGAGCAGCGGCAGCAGCGCGAGCACGATCAGGGTGATGCCGCCGGTGACGGCCGACTGCCGGTCGTCCGGGTCCCCCGCGAAGCCCTCCACCAGCATCCAGGCACCGCCGACGGCCAGGGTGAGCCCTTCCAGCGCGGTCAGCGCCGCCGCGGCGGTCAGCCGGCCGGGACGGGGCTCCGCTCGGGCGGAATCCGCGGCTTCGGGGGTGGGGTTTTCAGCGCTCACCCCAGCAGAGTAGCTCTCGGTCCGTACGCCCTCGTGGCGAGGTTCACGCCCGGAAGTCTTACTTGATCCCTACCTCGCCCTGTGCCCGGTACCACCCAGTAGGTACGCTGCAACTCATGCGTGCACTTCTCGTGGTCAATCCGGCGGCAACCACCACAAGCGCACGTACGCGCGACGTCCTGATCCACGCGCTCGCGAGCGAGATGAAGCTCGAGGCGGTCACCACCGAGTACCGCGGCCATGCGCGCGACCTGGGCCGCCAGGCGGCGGAGAGCGCGGACGTCGACCTGATCGTGGCCCTCGGCGGCGACGGCACGGTCAACGAGGTGGTCAACGGCCTCCTGCACGCCGGCCCCGACCCGGAGCGCCTGCCCGGCCTCGCGGTGGTCCCCGGCGGCTCGACCAACGTCTTCGCCCGCGCCCTGGGGCTGCCCAACGACGCCGTGGAAGCCACCGGCGCCCTGCTCGACGCCCTGCGCGAGGGCAGCGAACGTACGGTCGGCCTGGGCCTGACCTCGGGCACCCCCGGCACGGACGACGAGGCCGTGCCGCCCCGCTGGTTCACCTTCAACGCCGGACTCGGCTTCGACGCCGGTGTGGTGGGGCGCGTCGAGCAGCAGCGCGAGCGCGGCAGAAGGTCCACCCATGCGCTCTACGTCCGCCAGGCGATGCGCCAGTTCTTCGGCGAGGCGCACCGGCGGCACGGGACGATCACGCTGGAGCGGCCGGACACGGAGCCGGTGACCGATCTGGTCCTCTCCATAGTCTCGAACACCTCTCCGTGGACCTTCCTGGGCAACCACCCGATGTACGCGTCACCTAAGGCCTCGTTCGATAAAGGCCTCGACGTACTCGGTCTCAGCCGTATGACGACGACCGCGGTTGCCCGGTATGGCACCCAGTTGCTCACTTCGTCCCCCGAGCGTGGACCGCACGGCAAGCACGCGGTATCCCTGCACGACCTGGACCAGTTCACCTTGCATTCGAAGGTGCCGCTACCCCTCCAGATGGACGGCGACCACCTCGGACTGCGTACGAGCGTGACGTTCACAGGCGTACGCCGTGCACTGCGTGTGATTGTGTGAGCAGAAGGGGCCAAAGTCCTTTCACTCGAACGTTTAGACCAGGGTCCACCCCATGGAAGTACGGCTGTGACCTAGTCGACACCGAGGAATCAAAAAAAACTTTCCAGAAGGGGTTGTATCCGCCGCTGAGGTTTGCGAGTCTCTACGTGGCGATCGGGACGGCCCGCAGCATCGGTCTCAGCAGATCACCGGAACCCCTCTCCAAATCACAGGACCACACCAGGGAACCTGGCAGTCGGCCCTTCACTTGTTGAGGGATTCGTGAAAGCGTTCACATTCACAAGCAACCTGAATGTAATACCAAGGAGAGGTAGCAGCCATGGACTGGCGTCACAACGCCGTTTGCCGCGAGGAAGACCCCGAGCTCTTCTTCCCCATCGGCAACACCGGTCCTGCGCTGCTGCAGATCGAGGAAGCCAAGGCCGTCTGCCGTCGCTGTCCCGTTATGGACCAGTGCCTGCAGTGGGCGCTCGAGTCCGGCCAGGACTCCGGCGTCTGGGGTGGTCTCAGCGAGGACGAGCGCCGCGCCATGAAGCGCCGCGCCGCCCGCAACCGGGCCCGTCAGGCTTCTGCCTGACACACCCGCCCCGCAAACAGCCTGAGCTTGGCGGCGCGTACAGCGAGTACGCATCTCCCGCCCCCGAGCCGCAGCGCGCAGTACCCCCGATGCGCAGCAAATGCTGGCAACGAGCATGTTGGGCCCCGGACCTTGAACGGTCCGGGGCTCTTTGCTGTGCGCCGACTCCGGTCCGGCCTCTCGCGCGGCGCTACTTGTGGGCCCGCACCGGAATGTCCAGGATCACCTGGGTTCCCCGCTCCGGAGCCGGGACCATGTCGAACGTGCCGCCCAACTCGCCCTCCACCAGGGTTCGTACGATCTGCAGGCCGAGGTTGCCGGCGGTGTGCGGGTCGAAGCCCTCGGGGAGGCCGACACCGTCGTCCTGGACGGTGACGAGGAGGCGGGACTCCTTGGTGGTGCCGCCGCGGACCGCGGAGACCTCGACGGTGCCGGTGTCGCCCTCGCGAAAGCCGTGTTCCAGGGCATTCTGAAGGATCTCGGTCAGGACCATGGACAGGGGTGTGGCGACCTCCGCGTCCAGGATGCCGAAGCGGCCGGTGCGCCGGCCGGCGACCTTGCCCGGCGAGATCTCGGCGACCATGGCGAGGACTCGGTCGGCGATCTCGTCGAACTCCACGCGCTCGTCCAGATTCTGGGACAGCGTCTCGTGCACGATCGCGATGGACCCGACCCGCCGTACCGCCTCTTCGAGCGCCTCGCGGCCGCTCTCGGAGTCGATGCGCCGGGCCTGGAGTCTCAGCAGCGCCGCCACCGTCTGGAGGTTGTTCTTGACGCGGTGGTGGATCTCCCTGATCGTCGCGTCCTTGGTGATCAACTCGCGCTCGCGGCGGCGCAGTTCCGTGACGTCGCGGAGCAGCACCAGTGAACCGATCCGGGTGCCCTTGGGCTTGAGCGGGATCGCCCGGAACTGGATCACACCGTCGCGGGCCTCGATCTCGAACTCGCGCGGCGCCCACCCGCTGGCGACCTTGGCGAGCGCCTCGTCCACCGGCCCGTGGGTGGGCGCGAGTTCGGCGGTGGTCTTGCCGAGGTGGTGGCCGACGAGGTCGGAGGCGAGGCCCATCCGGTGGTAGGCGGACAGCGCGTTCGGCGAGGCGTACTGGACGACGCCGTCCGCGTCCAGGCGGATCAGGCCGTCGCCGACGCGGGGCGAGGCGTCCATGTCGACCTGCTGGTTCGCGAACGGGAAGGAGCCGGCCGCGATCATCTGCGCGAGGTCCGAGGCGCTCTGGAGGTACGTCAGCTCCAGGCGGCTCGGAGTGCGCACGGTGAGGAGGTTGGTGTTGCGCGCGATGACACCGAGCACGCGCCCTTCCCGTCGTACGGGAATCGACTCGACGCGGACCGGGACCTCTTCGCGCCACTCCGGGTCGCCCTCGCGTACGATCCGGCCCTCGTCGTGGGCGGCGTCCAGCAGGGGGCGGCGGCCGCGGGGGACGAGGTGGCCGACCATGTCGTCCTGGTAGGAGGTGGGGCCGGTGTTGGGCCGCATCTGCGCTACGGACACATAGCGGGTGCCGTCGCGGGTGGGGACCCACAGTACGAGGTCGGCGAAGGAGAGGTCGGAGAGCAGCTGCCACTCCGAGACCAGCAGGTGGAGCCACTCGAGGTCGGAGTCGTCGAGGGCTGTGTGCTGGTGTACGAGTTCGTTCATGGAGGGCACGTGTGCGAGCGTACCCGGGCATATGGGCGGGCCCGAAAACACCCGCGGGCCGCGGCGCCTGAGAGGGACCCTCAACCCTCCCGGCACCGCAGCCCGGAGCAACATCGACCGTGGGGTGTGCGGTCCCAGTCGGCCGAAGGATGAGGACCCGGGGCAGTCAGGGCAGAGAGCTCCGGTTCCTCGGTCCGCCTTCCTGTGCGGGGAAGGCGGAAGCATGCTGGTTTTTACTTGTCCCTACGCATTGTGGACTAGACCACTTCGTGTGTCCATGCGTTGAAGCCTGTTTGTTGTTGGGACTTTCCTGCGGGCGTCACTGCGGTGTCCCCGGTAGTTGGACGCCCTGGCATCCACCACGCAGCCTAACCCGTGTGGGTTCATGTGCGGGGCCAGATGGTCATGGCAATTTCCGCGAGCGCCTCCAACTCCCCCCGGCTCGCGCCGTCGCGCGCCTGTTGGGACATGCCCTGGATGACCGCGCCGGTGTGCCGGGCGAGGGCGGCGGCGTCGGTGTGGGGCGGGAGTTCACCCGCGGCGATGTCGGCCTTGATACGACTCTCGAACGCGGCGATGTTGGCGTTGCGACGATCCCGCAGGGACTGCTCGACCTCGGGGGTCGAGCAGTTGGCGGCCGCGTGGATCACGAGACAGCCGGAAGGGTGGGCGGGGTCGGTGTACTCGACGGCGGCCTCCCGCAGCATGCGCTCGACGGCGGCACGGGCCGTGGGCTCCTCGGCGAGGGCGCGGTCACCGAAGGAGCCGTACTTCGTGCCGTACTCCCGCACGACCTCCTCGAACAGCGAGCGCTTGTCGCCGAAGGCCGCGTAGAGGCTGGGGGCACCGATGTCCATCACGCGGGTGAGGTCCGAGACCGACGTGGTCTCGTAGCCGTGCTCCCAGAAGGCGAGGAGCGCCTTCTCCAGCGCGGTCTCGCGGTCGAAGGAGCGGGGGCGACCTCGGGGCTTGGGTGCGGTCCTGGCCTGCGCTTTCGTCTCCTCGCTGCTCACCATGGAGTGAATTGTATAGCGGCTGCTAGAGAAATGTCGGGGTCGTGTTGTACGGTCTTTTCTGTAGCGACCGCTAGGGAAATACGAAGGGGGCGCCGACATGGGCGTGCTTGCGGGCAGGACGGCTCTGGTCACCGGGGCGAACAGGGGCATCGGCCGAGGAATCGCCGAGCGGCTGGGTCGTGACGGCGCCCGGGTCGCGGTGCACTACGGCAGGAACGAGGCGGCGGCCAAGGAGACGGTGGCGGCGATCGAGGCCGCCGGCGGCTCGGCCTTCGCGATCGGGGTCGAACTGGGGCTGCCGGGAGACGCCGAGGCCCTGTGGGAGGAGTTCGACCGGCACGCGGACGGCCTTGACATCCTGGTGAACAACGCCGCCATCGGAAGCTCCAGGCCGATCGAGGAGCTCGACGAGGAGGAGTACGACACGGTCTTCGCGGTGAACGTGAAGGCACCGTTCTTCCTGGTCAAGCACGGCATACCCCGCCTGCGGGACGGCGGCCGGGTCATCAACATCTCGTCGGGGCTCGCCCGGACAGCGGCGATGCCGAACAACATGGCGTACGCCATGACGAAGAGCGCGCTGGACGTGCTCTCCCGGGACCTGTCGAAGGTGCTCGGCCCCCGGAACATCACCGTGAACTCGGTGGCACCGGGGATCATCGCCACCGACAACACCTACGAGCTGCTGCACAAGAGCGAGGACGCGTGGGCGGACGCGGCGGCGCTGTCGGCGCTGGGCCGGGTGGGCGAGACCGCCGACGTCGCGGACGTGGTGGCGTTCCTGGCGTCGGATGGCGGCCGGTGGGTCACGGGGAGTTGGGTGGACGTGACGGGAGGTTCGCTGACGTAGGACTGCGCCGGCACAGCGCGCCTGCGTCACCCTTGTTCTGCCACCTGGGCCGTAGGAGCCGCCTCTGTTAGATTGGTCTAAACCACATAGGCCCTATCGGGTCATAGGTGAGTGCCCCTCTTCAGAGTCGAGTGCCCCTCTTCAGATCGGCAGGCCCAGCGTGGAAGTTGTCATCGTTCCGGACGCCAAGTCGGGCGGCGAGCTCATCGCCGAGGCCATGGCACAGTTGCTGCGGCGCAGGCCCGACGCCCTGCTCGGCGTGGCCACCGGCTCGACGCCGCTGCCCATCTACGAGGCGCTGGCGGCGAAGGTGCGCTCCGGTGCCGTGGACGCCTCTCGGGCGCGGATCGCGCAGCTCGACGAGTACGTGGGGCTGGCCGCCGAGCACCCGGAGTCGTACCGCTCGGTGCTCAGGCGTGAGGTGCTGGAGCCGCTCGGGATCGGGATGGACGCGTTCATGGGGCCGGACGGCACGGCGGAGGACGTGCAGGGAGCGTGCGAGGCGTACGACGGGGCGCTGGCCGCGGCCGGCGGGGTGGACCTTCAGCTGCTGGGGATCGGCACCGACGGGCACATCGGGTTCAACGAGCCGTGCTCCTCGCTGGCCTCGCGGACCCGGATCAAGACGCTGACCGAGCAGACCCGCGTCGACAACGCGCGGTTCTTCGACGGTGACATCGCACAGGTGCCGCACCACGTCATCACACAGGGCATCGGGACGATCCTGGAGGCGCGGCACCTGGTGCTGCTGGCGACGGGCGAGGGCAAGGCCGACGCGGTCGCCGCGACCGTGGAGGGACCAGTCGCCGCGGTGTGCCCCGCCTCGGCGCTGCAGCTCCACCCGCACGCCACGGTCGTGGTCGACGAGGCCGCCGCGTCCAAGCTGAAGCTGGCGGACTACTTCCGGCACACGTACGTCAACAAGCCGGACTGGCAGGGGATTTAGCAGGGCGGGATACACGAAGGTGCCGGCTGCCCCGAGGGGGCTGACCGGCACCTTTGTCGTGCGGGGTCGTGCGGGTGGGGTGGCCGGGGGCCCCAGCCTCGCGGGAGCTTGTCCGCCGGGGGGACTGGCGTCCCGACCGCCGGGGTCGGGGTCTCAGCCCCCGCGGGAGCCTCTCCACCGGGTGGGACTGGCGTGCCGCCCGCACGGCGAGCCTGTCCGCTGGGTGAGGTTGGGCCCTGCGGGGCCCGCCCGTCGGCTGGGGTTGCCAGCTGTTGGCCGGGGACTGTGGACGAGGACGGTTTAACTCGATCGTGTGATGGTCGACTTCCGGGCTTGCGGCGTCCTGGTCCGTTCGGGCTACGGTGATCGTGTGATCTGGGACGCCGGGTACGGCGCCAGCGTGCGGGGCCCCCGCTCCACCGGAGTGATGGTTCGGGGCCTCCCCGTCGCCTCTGGCTGTACCCATCTGGCCAGGTCACGCAGGGAACCGGCCTCCCGGGATCGGACCACGGACAGGATCCGTGTCGCTGCCCCGGGGTCGAGTACGCCGGGGACCAGTGCGCCCAAGACCGTTCGGGGCGTGCGGCTGAGCGGACTCACTCCTGCTCAGTCCACAGGAACGGTTGACGTCCTGCCCGTGCGGGAGCCCGCCGGGTGGGGTGGGGCCCGGCCCGCTCGGGAGCCTGCCCGCCTGGCGGAGTTGGGGCCCCGCACGCACGGCGAGACTGACCGCCGAGCAGGATGCAAACACCGGCCTGCGCGGGAGCCCGCCCGCCCGGCGGAGTTGGGGCCCCGTCCCGCTCAGGACCCTGCCCTCCGGGCGGGATGCAGGCCCCCCGTACAGGGCGCCTGCCGCCTCCCCCAAACGGAAGCCTGCACGCCAGGCCCGCAGGAGCCGTCGTGCCGGGCGGGCGCAAGGTACCGCCAGCGGCCACTGAGCGGCCACTGCCCCGGCGGCCACTCCCTCCGAGGCCGCGCCCCTGCGGCCGCTCCCCCGAGGTTGCCCCGCCTCGCCAAACCGGCTACACCCCCGCGATGACCTCCGCCGCCACCCGCCCGCAGACGCGGGCCGCGCCGTGGGTGGCGATGTGCAGGGCGCCTCGGGGGGTGGCCTGGGGGAGGCCCATTTCGACCACGATCGTGTCGGGGCGGGCCGCCATTAGGGTGTCGAGGGCCGCGGCCGTCCAGGGGTGGCGGTGTTCGTCGCGGACGACGGCCACGATGCGGCGCCCGTCGGCCGACCGCAGGGCCGTGTGTGCGGCGTCCTCGTCGGTGAAGGTGCCCGTCCGCGTGCCGGGGAGCAGGCGGGACAGCTCCGCGGCCACACCCCAGGGGGTCTCGTCACCCACGGCGAAGTTCGCCACCGGGGTGAACGCGGCGACGTACGGCGGTTCGGTGAGCGGAGTGAAGGTCTCCCCGCCGGTGAGCCGCAGGGCACGCCGGGCCGCGCGCAGACCGACGTCATCGCCGAGGGAGTCCGGCGGGACGTCACCCGCTGTGCGGGCCGCCGATGCCGTCCACCGGGCCAGCTCGCGTACCCGTTCCGCGGCGTCCGCCAGGCGGGCCTCGGGGAGTTCGCCGGTGCGTACGGCGGTGATCAGGGCGTCGCGCAGGCGGCGTACCGTCGCGTCGTCGGCCAGGCCACCGCCCACGCAGATCGCGTCGGCGCCGGCGGCGAGGGCGAGGACGCTGCCGCGTTCGATGCCGTAGGTGCCGGCGATGGCCTGCATCTCCATGCCGTCGGTGACGACGAGGCCGTCGTAGCCGAGTTCGCGGCGGAGCAGGTCGGTGAGGATCCGGCGGGACAGGGTGGCCGGGCGTTCCGGATCCAGGGCCGGGACCAGGATGTGGGCGGTCATGAGCGCTCGGGTGCCGGCGGCGATGGCCGCGCGGAACGGGGCCAGTTCGCGTTCGCGCAGCGCCGGGGCGTCCACGTCGATGCGGGGCAGCGCGTGGTGGGAGTCGACCGCCGTGTCGCCGTGGCCCGGGAAGTGCTTGGTGCAGGCGGCGACGCCGGCCGACTGGAGGCCGGTGACGTAGGCCGCGGTGTGCCGGGCGACCAGGTCGGGCTCGGCGCCGAAGGACCGTACGCCGATCACCGGGTTCGAGGGGTTCGAGTTCACGTCGGCCGACGGGGCCCAGTTGAGGTTCACGCCGCAGGCCGCGAGGCGGCGGCCGAGTTCCGACGCCACCTCCCGCGTGAGTGACGTGTCGTCCACCGCGCCCAGCGCGTTGTTGCCGGGGAAGCTGGAGCCCGTCCGCACCTCCAGGCGCGTCACGTCTCCGCCCTCCTCGTCGATCGCGACCAGGACGTCGTCGCGTTCGGCGCGCAACTGTGCCGTCAGCGCGGCGAGTTGTTCGGGTGAGGCTATGTTGCGGCCGAACAGGCCGACGGAGGCGAGGCCCTCGCCCAGGCGGCGCAGCAGCCAGTCTGGGGCGGTGGTGCCCGGGAAGCCGGGCTGGAGGACCGTCAGCGCGTCGCGCGTGAGAGTGTCCGTACCGCTGGCGAATGTCGTCATCGGGGGCGTTATCCCTTCACGGCGCCCGCGGTCAGGCCCGCGGCCATCTTGCGCTGGACGAGGAGGAACAGGACGACGATCGGCACGGCCATCATGGTGGATCCGGCCATCATCGGGGCGTATTCGGTGCCGTGCTTGGTGGTGAAGTTGCCGAGCCAGACGGTCGCGGTCTGGTTCTTCTGGCTGAGCAGCATCAGGGCGTACAGGTACTCGTTCCAGGCCTGGATGAAGCCGTAGACGGAGGTGGCGACCATGCCGGGGGCCAGCAGCGGGAACACCACCCGGATGAAGGCGCTGGTGCGGGAGCAGCCGTCGACCATCGCCGCCTCCTCCAGCTCCTTCGGGATGTTGACGATGAAGCCGCGCAGCGTCCACACCGTGAAGGGGAGGATGAAGGTCAGGTAGGTGATGATCAGGCCGGTCAGCCGGTCGTACTGGCCGAGGTCGTTCAGGAGCAGGAAGACCGGGATGATCATGGCGACCAGCGGGACCATCTGGACCGCGAGGATGCCCACTATCACGATCTTCCGGCCGCGGAAGGCGAAGCGGGAGATGGCGAGCGCGGCCAGCAGGCCGACGACCATGCCGATCAGGACCACGGCGAGGGACACGATCAGGCTGCGGCCGACCGGGCCCCAGAAGTCCGCGATGTCCAGCGCACGGCTGAAGTTGGACAGGGTGAGGCCGGTGGGCAGCACGCTCGGGTCCGGGTCGATGGCGTCCTTGGCCGGCTTGAACGCCGTGTTGAGCATCCAGTAGACGGGGAAGCCGGCGGTGACGAAGACGAGGAGACCGAGGAGGTTCCAGCCGGCCTTCGACTTCCGGCGCACGGGAGTCGAACCGGAAGTCGTCCCGGGTGCCCGCACGGGAGTCGTCAGCGTACTCATTCGACCTCTCCGATCTTCAGCATCTGGCGCATGTAGACGGCGACCACGCCGAGCAGCAGCAGCACGGTGAGCAGGGCGATCGCCGAGCCCTGCGCGTAGTCGTTGACCACGAAGGCACGGTCGTACGAGTACGTGGTGAGGATCTGGAACTCGGCTTCGGGATGGCCGTTGCGCATCACGAAGACCTGCGGGAAGACGCCCATGTCCCAGATGACCGACAGGGTCGTGAGCATCACGATGATCGGCTTGAGGATGGGCAGCGTGACGTACCGGAAGACGCCCCAGGCGCCGGCGCCGTCGAGGCGGGCCGCCTCCTCCAGTTCCTGCGGGACCTGGGTGAGGCCGGCGCTCAGCGTGATCACCACGAAGGGCACGGCCCCCCAGACCACCAGCAGCATGATCACGGCCAGGCCCTGCGGCCCGCTGGCGAACCAGTTGTGGCCGATCATCTCCACGCCCGGCAGCTTGCTGAGCAGCGCGTTGAGGATGCCGTAGTCCGCGTCGAACAGCCACTTGAAGACCGTGGTGGCCACGATGATCGGCATGCCCCAACTGGCCACCAGCGCGATATTGATGAGCGTCTTCACCCAGCCGGAGACCCGCTGGAGCAGAAGCGCGATCAGCATGCCGATGACCATCGTGAAGATCACGCAGCCGGCCGCGAAGACGATCGTCCGTACGACGACCGCCCAGAACTCGCTGTCCCCGAGCACCTTGGTGAAGTTGTCGAACCCGACCGACTCGGCCGGCTGGAAGCCCCACAGCTGGGACTGCCCGAACTTCTGGAAGGAGAGGGTGACAAGGCGGACCAGCGGATAGCCGAGGACGAGCCCCAGGATCAGCAGGCAGGGGGCGAGCAGGAGCCAGGGGGCACCCGCTCCGCCGGAGGCCCGGTCTCTGGGTGGCTTCTTAGCCACCGGCGGTGGTGGCGGTGCCTGCCGCGGCGGCGGCACCTTGGCAGGGGTGGTCGTGTCGGCACTCATCCGCGCGCTCCTCAGCGGTCCCTCAAGGTCCTACAAAGCCCTCGTACGCCCCACAGGCGCGGTCCGTACGACAAGCAGGGCCCCGCCGGTCTCAACGGGGCCCTGCCCTTGGTCACTTGGTGTTGATGACCTTGTCGATCGCGGCGTCCGCTTCCTTCGCGGCGTCCTCGACCGACTTCTTGCCGGTGCCGATGCTCTGCAGCATGGTCTGCAGGACCTGGCCCTTCTCGACCTGGCCCCAGCCCGGTGCCATCGGGACGAACCAGTTGGACTCGGCCGCGGTGGCCGGGACCGCCGTCGCCGGGTCGTTCTTCAGCGTGGCGAGGTCGGTCTTGTTGTTGGGCAGGTTGCCCTTGGCGATCAGGCCCTTCTGGCCGGCGGGGCCGGTGAAGGCGTTGATCCACTCGGCGGCGACGGCCTGCGCGTCCGACTTCACCGGGACGGCGAGGTCGCTGCCGCCCAGGAAGACGGGGAGGTTCTTGCCGGACGGGCCGGGCATCACGAAGTTCTCGACGTTGTTCTTGAGCTTGCCGGTCTTGTCGTTCTCCGGGGCCGCGGCGGTCGCGCCCTCCCAGGCGGGGGCGAAGATCATGCCGGACTTGCCCTGGCCGTAGACGATGTAACGGTCGGACTCGTCCTTGGTCTTGTCGCCGTGCATGTACGTGTCGACGACGTTCTGGAACTCCTTCAGGCCCTTGACGGACTCCGGCGAGGAGAGGTTGCCCTTCCACTCGCCGCCCGACTCGACGGCGATCGAGCCGCCGGCGTCGTAGACGAAGGACATGGCCGCGTACCAGTCACGGGTGGGCTGGTACCAGGCGCTGAACTTGTCGCCCTTGTCCTTCTGGACCTTGTCCAGGGCGGCGGTGAGCTCCTCGTACGTCTTCGGGGCGGACTTGACGCCCACCGAGGCGAACAGGTCCTTGCGCCAGTTGGCGACGCGACCGCCCGCGTAGTAGGGGACGCCGTAGGTCTTGTCCTCGTACGTCACCGAGGCCTTGAGGCCGTCCAGCCAGGCGGCGGAGTTGTCGAACTTCGCCGGGTCGAGGGGCGCGAAGGCGCCCTTGACCATGTAGCTCAGCATCTCGGTGTTGCCCATCTCGACCACGTCGGGGGCCTTGTCGGTCGCGAGGACCGCGTCGAGCTTGGCGTTCTTGTCCGGCCAGCCGTAGTACTCGTGGTTGATCTTGATGCCGGGGTGCGCCTTGGTGACGGCGGCGTCGGCCGCCTTCACCAGCTCCGGCCAGTTGTTCTGGGCGTCGACGGTGAGCCAGACAGTGAGCTCCTTGGCGTCCGCCCCGCTCTTGTCCGAGCCCCCGCTGTCGCTCTCGCCGCCCCCGCACGCCGCGATGGAGACCATCATGCCCGCGATACCGATCGCGACTGTCAGCTTGCGCTTCACGCCAACCTCCTCAGGGATGCCTACAAACCCCCCTGCTTCCCTGCGGCTGACCTGCGTCTGCCCTCGGGGCCGGGACTGGACCAATGGTGTAGACCAGTAGGGGGAGCTTGGCCCAGACCAATAGGGCTGTCAAGGGTGCTTCCCTGGGCTTCAGCGGTCCGTTACGGGACCGCGATATGCAGGGATCCTTCATTACGAGCCCGGCAGATCGGACAGACCACTGGACGACTCTGTGGACTAGACCAGCGGGCGGTGTGAGGGTATACAGAGGGGATCACGCAGCGTGCGGGACATCCCGGTACGCTGCCGTGCCACGATGTGAGCCGTGGCCGACGGGACGTCGGCCGCTTCGGCACCCGGAGCCGGGAAGGCAGAACATGAGCACCGACGTCAGCAGTGCGGAGAACGAGGGTGGGGCGACCGTCCGTACCGCGCGCGTGCCCAAGTACTACCGCCTGAAGAAGCATCTCCTCGACATGACGGAGACGCAGTCGCCCGGCACCCCCGTGCCGCCCGAGCGCACCCTGGCCGCCGAGTTCGACACCTCGCGCACCACCGTGCGCCAGGCCCTTCAGGAACTGGTCGTCGAGGGGCGCCTGGAGCGGATCCAGGGCAAGGGCACCTTCGTCGCCAAACCGAAGGTCTCGCAGGCGCTGCAACTCACCTCGTACACCGAGGACATGCGCGCCCAGGGCCTCGAACCCACCTCCCAGCTGCTCGACATCGGCTACATCACCGCCGACGACCGCCTCGCCGGCCTCCTCGACATCACGGCCGGCGGACGGGTGCTGCGGATCGAGCGCCTGCGCATGGCCAACGGCGAGCCGATGGCCATCGAGACGACGCACCTGAGCGCGAAGCGCTTCCCGGCGCTGCGCCGCAGCCTGGTGAAGTACACGTCCCTCTACACCGCGCTCGCCGAGGTGTACGACGTCCATCTCGCCGAGGCCGAGGAGACCATCGAGACCTCGCTGGCCACCCCGCGCGAGGCCGGCCTGCTCGGCACCGACGTGGGCCTGCCGATGCTGATGCTGTCCCGCCACTCGGTGGACCGGCAGGGCGAACCGGTGGAATGGGTGCGATCCGTCTACCGCGGCGACCGCTACAAGTTCGTGGCGAGGCTCAAGAGGCCCCAGGACTAGGAGGGGTCCCAGCACCCGGACGAGTACTGCACGCGGTCGTCGGTGGCGGTGATGGCCCTGGTGGCGAGCATCATCGACCCCGGTCTGTATTCATCTCCCCCGCCGACCTCGCCCAGGCGGCGGACGAGTCGGCCTACGACGGCTATGTCGCGCACGTACGCGCGGAGTGCCCGCAGGCCCCGGCGCCGTCCCGGCGCGACTTCGAGCGGATGCGCACGGAGCGGCAGGAAGCGGACCCCCGGCAGGGATTGGGAACTGTCGGGGTCTGACTGAGTGCGAGTGCGTTCTGGCGTGTGTGAGTGAGTGCTGAGGCTCCCGGTCGGCGGCTGGGTGGTGCTGTCCCGGGATGGGAATCAGAGTTTGCCTGTCGAATGTGTGACCTTTTCGGGTGGTGCTCGTTGGGTGTGATGACCGGCTTTTCGAGGGGCTGTATGGGGGGTGTGGGGTGGGCGGGTTGCGGGAGCTTGCGGCGTCGTTCGTCGTGCCCGGTCCCACGGGTGTGGCGGTCCGTACCCGGTTGAAGCAGCTCGCGCCCGCCGATGAGAAGGTCCTCGCGCTGGTGGGCGCGCACCTCGGCTCGCTCGCCTCCGGTGATCTGAGGGCGCGGTGCGCGGATGGTCTGGAGCACTCCGCGGAAACGTGGGCTGCCCGTAAGCGGGGCCTGACGCCGGTGTCGTCGTCCCGCTGGGCCGGGTCGATCACCAAAGCCAGCCACGACCAGTGGGCGCTCGCCCGCCGTGGCCAGCTCGCCCACATCCAGTCCCTGGAGGCGGGGATCCGTACGATCGCGCACCGGCTGTCGCTGCCGGTCGGCGCGAAGGGCTCGAGGAAGGCGCCCGGCGACTACCGCAGCACACAGGAGTGGCACGCCAAGTCCCGCCGCCTGCACGCGCTGGAAGACCGTCTGGAGCGCGAGCGCGCCGACCGTGAGGCCGGGACCGTGCACGTGGTGCGGGGCGGTAAGCGGCTGGCCCGCACCCGGCACCACCTGCCTGCCGCGCAGCTCACCGAGACCCAGTGGCACCGGCGGTGGGAAGCATCACGCTGGTTCCTGCAGGCCGACGGCGAATCCGGCAAGCGGTACGGCAACGAGACCCTCCGCGTCAGCCCGGACGGCGAGGTCAGCATCAAGCTCCCGGCCCCGCTCGCCGGGCTGGCCAACGCGCCACATGGCCGGTACGTCATGGCCTGCCAGGTCGCCTTCCCGCACCGGGGCCCTGAGTGGGCGGACCGGGTGGCGGCGAACCGGGCGGTGGCCTACCGCATCCACTGGGACGTGGCCCGTGGCCGCTGGTACCTCACCGCGTCCTGGCAGATCCCGGTGTCGAAGACCATCCCGCTGGCCGCCGCCCTCGCGCAGGGCGTGATCGGCGTCGACACGAATGCCGATCACCTCGCCGCCTGGCGCCTCGACACCCACGGAAACCCGATCGGGAACCCGCGCCGGTTCCTCTTCGACCTCTCCGGCACCGCCCAGCACCGCGACGCCCAGGTCCGCCACGCCCTCACCCGCCTCCTCCACTGGGCCCGAACGTGCGGCGTGGGCGCGATCGCGGTCGAGGACCTGCACTTCACCGCCGAGAAGACCCGGGAGAAGCACGGCCGCAAGAAGCGCTTCCGGCAACTGATCTCCGGCATGCCCACCGGCAGACTCCGCGCCCGGCTGACTTCGATGGCTGACCAGACGGGGATCGCGGTCATCGCCGTGGACCCGGCCTACACCAGCCGCTGGGGCGCCCAGCACTGGCAGAAATCCCTCAATCACGGCAACAGGAAGACCACTCGCCACGACGCTGCCGCCGTGGCGATCGGACGGCGCGCCCAAGGGCACCCGATCCGGCGACGGACGACACCGCCCCCACACGACCGGAGCGATCGTGTGGGGCATCGGACCGTCCAGGCCAGATCGGGAACCCGTGGGCGTGAGGAAACCCGCCCCCGCATCCCCGGACCACGGACACGATCCGTCGGCGCCGGACGCGGAGCGAACGCGGGCAACCAGAACGCCCAACACCGTCCGGGGCGTTCGGCTGAGCAGCAGTCCTGGCAACAGGACTCACAGTGATGATTGCGGTGGCACCGCTCGGAGGTCTGACTCAAGGACTCACTGGCGCTTCGGCTGTCTGTCGGGAGAACCGTCGGCCTGTCGGGCGGTGCCACCGCGCGCGCGTGCCGGTCAGGCGTTCGTGACCTCATAGGAGCCCGGCCAAAGGTCCCATCACTGTCTTGTCCGTCCGCCCGACCGGCGCGTGCCCTCCCTGATGCGTCGTACGGAAGGACAGCACGTCCAGCATGGCAGCAGATGAGATAGCGGTCATTGGCGGGATCGACACCCACACCGACCTGCACCAGGCGGCCGCGATCGACACCGTGGGCCGGCACCTGGCCACCGAGCCGTTCCCGACCGGTCCCGCCGGCTATGAGCAGCTGCTCCACTGGCTGCGTTCGCACGGCGAGGTTCTGGCGGTAGGCATCGAGGGCACCGGCGCCTACGGGGCCGAGATCGCCCGTTTCCTGACCACAAAGGGTGTCACCGTCATCGAGGTCGACCGACCCGACCGCAAGGCCAGGCGGGACAATGGCAAGTCCGACCCGGTTGACGCCTACGCCGCCGCGACCGCCGTGCTGTCCGGCCGGGCCTCGGGCATTCCGAAGACCCGCAACGGGATCGTGGAGGCCATCCGCACCCTGCGGGTGGCCCGCAGTTCGGCCGTCAAGGCCCGCACCCAGACCATCAACCAGATCCGCACGCTCATCATCACCGCACCGGCCGCGGTGCGCGAGAGGCTGCGCGGCCTGGCCACCGGCGAGCTGATAGACGCCCTGGCCCGGTCCCGGCCCGTGGGCGACCTCGCGGATCCGGACTGCGCGGTCAGGATCACGCTGCGACGGCTCGCCCGCCGCTGCCAGCGGCTGGAGGAGGAAATCGCCGAAGCCGACGCGGACCTGGGCCCGCTGGTCACCCGGGCCGCACCACGGCTGATCGCTCTGCCCGGCGTCGGCCCCGAGAGCGCGGGCCAGCTGCTGACCACCGTCGGCGACAACCCGGACCGCCTGCGCTCGGAAGCATCCTTCGCCCACCTGTGCGGTGCCGCCCCGCTGCCGGCCTCCTCCGGCCGCACCAACCGGCACCGCCTCAACCGGGGCGGAGACCGCCAAGCCAACCGGGCCCTGCACACGATCGTGCTGGTCCGCATGCGCCACGACCAGCGCACCCGCGAGTACGTCGCCAGACGCACCGCCGAAGGCATGACCAAGAAGGACATCATGCGCTGCTTGAAACGGTTCGTCGCCCGCGAGGTCTACCAGCATCTACCCCGCCCTCACATCACCGCCGAACAGCTCAAACAAGCCGCTTGACGGTCTATAGGAGCTTCCCCCGCTCAGCCTTTAGGAACGGTTCCGCTGCTGCTGAGGGGGACAGAGCTGAGGGGGACACAGAACCACCACATACCGATATGCGGACGAGGTCTTCCGCTCTCTCGACACCGTCGCCTAGATTGCCTGCGCGTTGCACAGATGATCAGTGAGGGGACGGAGCCGCGGTATGTCGAATGCGCCTGAAGTGAGACCACCGGTGGTGACACCGGCCCGCGTGGTCATCGCGCTCTGCCTCTTCGCGCCCTTCGTGGCGATGCTGTGGGTGGGTTCGTACGCGAAGGTCGACCCCGCCTTCATCGGCATCCCGTTCTTCTACTGGTACCAGATGCTGTGGGTGCTGATCTCCACCGCGCTGACGATGATCGCGTACAAGCTGTGGCAGCGTGACCAGCGCGCCCGCTCCGCCAAGGGGGGTGCGTCGGAATGAAGGACGGCGTGAACGGCGTCGCACTCGCCGTCTTCATCTTCTTCTTCCTGGCCGTCACGGTCATGGGCTTCCTGGCCGCGCGCTGGCGCCGGGCCGCCGAGGAGCAGACCCTCGACGAATGGGGCCTGGGCGGACGGTCGTTCGGCACCTGGGTCACCTGGTTCCTGCTCGGCGGCGACCTGTACACGGCGTACACCTTCGTCGCCGTGCCAGCGGCGATCTACGCGGCGGGCGCGGCCGGCTTCTTCGCGGTGCCGTACACCATCCTGATCTACCCGCTGATCTTCACGTTCCTGCCCCGCCTCTGGTCGGTCTCGCACAAGCACGGGTACGTGACGACCTCGGACTTCGTACGCGGCCGCTTCGGCTCGAAGGGCCTGTCGCTCGCCGTGGCCGTCACCGGCATCCTCGCGACCATGCCGTACATCGCGCTCCAACTGGTCGGCATCCAGGCCGTCCTGGACGTGATGGGCGTCGGCGGCGGCGAGGACACCAACTGGTTCATCAAGGACCTGCCGCTGCTGATCGCCTTCGGCGTGCTCGCGGCCTACACCTACTCCTCGGGCCTGCGCGCCCCCGCGCTGATCGCGTTCGTGAAGGACACGCTGATCTACATCGTCATCGCGGTGGCGATCATCTACATCCCGATCAAGCTGGGCGGGTTCGACGAGATCTTCGCCAAGGCGAGCGAGGCGTACAGCCAGACCAACCCGGCCACGGGCGCGCCGCGCGGCGCGGTGGTGCCCGGCGAGGCGGGCCAGTGGACGTACGCCACGCTGGCGTTGGGCTCCGCCCTCGCGCTCTTCATGTACCCGCACTCGATCACGGCGACGCTGTCCTCGAAGAGCCGTGAGGTCATCCGCCGCAACACCACCATCCTGCCCCTGTACTCGCTGATGCTGGGCCTGCTGGCGCTGCTGGGCTTCATGGCGATCGCGGCCGGAATCAAGGTCAGCAACGGGCAGTTGGCGATCCCGCAGCTCTTCGAGACCATGTTCCCCGACTGGTTCGCGGGCGTGGCCTTCGCGGCGATCGGCATCGGCGCGCTGGTCCCGGCGGCGATCATGTCCATCGCGGCTGCGAACCTCTTCACCCGCAACATCTACAAGGACTTCATCAAGCCGGACGCCACACCGGCCCAGGAGACGAAGGTTTCCAAACTGGTGTCCCTCCTTGTGAAGGTCGGCGCGCTGGCCTTCGTCCTCACCATGGACAAGACGGTCGCCATCAACTTCCAGCTCCTCGGCGGCATCTGGATCCTGCAGACCTTCCCGGCCCTGGTCGGCGGCCTGTTCACCCGCTGGTTCCACCGCTGGGCCCTGCTCGCCGGCTGGGCGGTCGGCATGGTCTACGGCACGGTCGCCGCGTACGGTGTCGCCTCGCCGACGCAGAAGCACTTCGGCGGCTCGTCCAAGGAGATCCCCGGCATCGGGGAGATCGGCTACATCGGCCTCACGGCGTTCGTCCTGAACGTGGTGGTGACGGTGGTCCTGACCTTCGTCCTGAAGGCCCTGAAGGCCCCCGAGGGCATCGACGAGACGTCCCCGCAGGACTACACGGCGGACGCGGGCGACCCGGGCGTGCAGGTGGAGCTGCCGCCGGCGACCGCGGGCACCGCCCACTGAGCCGTACGTCATCACGGGCCGCCGGAGAAATCCGGCGGCCCGTTGTCGTACCGCTGATGCACACTGCGGGCCATGGACATCGTGATCAGGCAGGCGACCCCCGACGACTACGAGCCCCTCGGCGACATCACCGCCCAGGCCTACCTCCAGGACGGCCTCCTCGACTTCGGCGAGAGCGACGAGTACCTCGGCGAGCTGAAGGACGTGGCCAAGCGAGCCTCCGCCGCCGAGGTCCTCGTAGCCGTGGAGAACGACCACCTCCTCGGCGGCGTGACCTTCGTACCGTCCGGCGGCCCGATGGCCGACATCGCCACCCCCGGCGAAGCCGAGATACGGATGCTCGCCGTCGCCCACAAGGCCCGGGGCCGAGGCACCGGCGAAGCCCTCGTCCGCGCCTGCGTCGACCGCGCCCGGGCCACCGAGGGCTGCACGGCCGTCGTGCTGTCGACGCAACGCACCATGCACTCCGCCCACCGCATCTACGAACGCCTCGGCTTCGCCCGCACTCCCGGACGGGACTGGAACCCCTTGCCGCACCTCGACGACATCACTCTGATCACCTATGAGTTGACGCTCTGAAACCGGCGCGACACAACATATGGGGGTTCTGCCCTCACCCGGCACAAGATGTATGCTCATGCTCGCTGTCGCCGCAGGGGAATCCGGTGCGAATCCGGAACTGTCCCGCAACGGTGTACTCATGCCTGCTTTATGCGCGTATGAGAGTCAGTCCGAGGACCTGCCGACAGCGCGCCCGGCCATCAGGCCCGGGTGCCATGACGTCCGGGCCTCGTGGAGTGGGCCGGTGGGCGCGACGCCGTGTGCGCTCGTGTGCTGCCGTCCGCCCTCCGCAAGGCCCCCGTGCCGAGCGAGGGAGAGCCCCACGTGACCATCGCGCCAGCAGACCCGGCTTCAGCTTCAGCTCCAGTGACCCCGGTGGCCGACGACGGTCCCGGGACCGCGTTGCTGCGGACCCTGACCGAGCTGACCGCCGACCTCCCCGACGCCGACCCCGGCCGGGTCGCCGCCGCCGCGTTGCGCGGCCGGTCCGCGCGGGCCGACGGGACGGAACTGCGCGAGCTGGCCACCGAGGCGGCCGCCGGCCTCATCTCCGAGGACCCGGCCTACTCGCGGCTCGCCGCCCGCCTCCTGACCGTCAACATCCGCGCCGAGGCCGCCTCCCAGGGCGTCACGTCCTTCACGGAGTCGGTCGCGGTGGGCCACCGCGAGGGCCTCATCGCCGACCGTACGGCCGAGTTCGTCCGGGTCCACGCCGACCGCCTCGACGCGCTGGTCGACGTGCACGCCGACGACCGCTTCGGGTACTTCGGCCTGCGCACCCTGCACGGCCGCTATCTGCTCCGGCACCCGATCACCCGGCACGTGATCGAGACGCCCCAGCACTTCATGCTGCGTGTCGCGAGCGGCCTGGCCGAGGACGACAGCATCCGGGCACTTGACGAAGTCGCCGCCCTCTACCGGCTGATGAGCCGCCTCGACTACCTCCCCTCCTCCCCCACCCTCTTCAACTCCGGCACCCGGCACCCCCAGATGTCGTCCTGCTACCTCCTCGACTCCCCGAAGGACGAGCTGGACTCCATCTACGACCGCTACCATCAGGTCGCCCGCCTCTCCAAGCACGCCGGCGGCATCGGCATCGCCTACTCCCGCATCCGCGCCCGCGGTTCGCTGATCCGCGGCACGAACGGGCACTCCAACGGCATCGTCCCGTTCCTGAAGACCCTCGACGCCTCGGTCGCCGCCGTGAACCAGGGCGGGCGGCGCAAGGGCGCGGCCGCGGTCTACCTGGAGACCTGGCACTCCGACATCGAGGAGTTCCTGGAGCTGCGCGACAACACCGGTGAGGACGCCCGCCGTACGCACAACCTGAACCTCGCGCACTGGGTCCCGGACGAGTTCATGCGCCGTGTGAACGCCGACGCGCAGTGGTCGCTGTTCTCCCCCGCCGACGTGCCGGAACTGGTCGACCTGTGGGGCGAGGAGTTCGACGCCGCCTACCGCGAGGCCGAAGAGAAGGGCCTCGCGCGCAAGACCATCCCGGCCCGTGACCTCTACGGCCGCATGATGCGCACCCTCGCGCAGACCGGCAACGGCTGGATGACCTTCAAGGACGCCGCCAACCGCACCGCCAACCAGACCGCCGAGCCGGGCCACGTCGTCCACTCCTCCAACCTCTGCACGGAGATCCTGGAGGTCACGGACGACGGGGAGACGGCGGTCTGCAACCTCGGTTCGGTCAACCTCGGCGCGTTCGTGGTCGACAACGGCATCGACTGGGAGCGGCTGGACGAGACCGTCCGCACCGCCGTCACCTTCCTCGACCGGGTCGTGGACATCAACTTCTACCCGACCGAGCAGGCGGGCCGCTCCAACGCCAAGTGGCGCCCGGTCGGCCTCGGCGTCATGGGCCTGCAGGACGTCTTCTTCCAGCTGCGGCTGCCCTTCGACTCGCCGGAAGCCCGTCGGCTCTCCACGCGCATCGCCGAGCGCATCATGCTCGCCGCGTACGAGGCCTCCGCCGACCTCGCCGAGCGCAACGGCCCGCTGCCGGCCTGGGAGAAGACCCGTACCGCCAAGGGTGTTCTGCACCCCGACCACTACGACACCGAGCTGACCTGGCCGGAGCGCTGGGCGGCCCTGCGGGCACGCGTCGCCACCACCGGCATGCGCAACTCCCTGCTCCTCGCGATCGCGCCGACCGCCACCATCGCGTCGATCGCGGGCGTGTACGAGTGCATCGAGCCGCAGGTGTCCAACCTGTTCAAGCGCGAGACGCTGTCCGGCGAGTTCCTCCAGGTCAACTCGAACCTGGTGAAGGAACTCAAGGCGTTGGGCGTCTGGGACGCCCGCACCCGCGAGGCGCTGCGCGACGCGAACGGCTCGGTGCAGGGCTTCGCCTGGATCCCCGAGGACGTACGGGCGCTGTACCGCACGGCGTGGGAGATCCCGCAGCGCGGCCTGATCGACATGGCGGCGGCCCGGACGCCGTTCCTGGACCAGTCCCAGTCCCTGAACCTGTTCCTGGAGACGCCGACCATCGGCAAGCTCTCCTCGATGTACGCGTACGCCTGGAAGTCGGGCCTGAAGACGACGTACTACCTGCGCTCGCGCCCGGCGACCCGCATCGCCCGCGCGGCCCAGGCCGCTGTCACCGTGCAGCAGCCGGCCCCCGATCCCGAGGCCGTCGCCTGCTCCCTGGAAAACCCCGAGTCCTGCGAGGCCTGCCAGTAATGAGCTCCACCGAAAAGAACCTGCTCGACCCGGGCTTCGAGCTGACCCTCCGCCCCATGCGCTACCCGGACTTCTACGAGCGCTACCGGGACGCCATCAAGAACACCTGGACCGTCGAGGAGGTCGACCTCCACTCGGACGTCGCCGACCTGGCGAAGCTGTCCCAGGGCGAGCAGCACATGATCGGCCGGCTGGTCGCGTTCTTCGCGACGGGCGACTCGATCGTCGCGAACAACCTCGTGCTGACGCTGTACAAGCACATCAACTCCCCGGAGGCGCGCCTGTACCTGTCGCGCCAGCTCTTCGAGGAGGCCGTCCACGTCCAGTTCTACCTGACGCTCCTCGACACCTACCTGCCCGACCCCGAGGACAGGGCTGCCGCCTTCGACGCGGTCGAGAACATCCCCTCCATCCGCGAGAAGGCCGAGTTCTGCTTCAGGTGGATCAACGAGGTCGAGAAGCTGGACCGCCTGGAGACCAAGGCCGACCGGCGCCGCTTCCTCCTCAACCTCATCTGCTTCGCCGCGTGCATCGAGGGCCTGTTCTTCTACGGTGCCTTCGCGTACGTCTACTGGTTCCGCAGCCGGGGTCTGCTGCACGGCCTCGCCACCGGCACCAACTGGGTGTTCCGGGACGAGACGATGCACATGAGCTTCGCCTTCGAGGTGGTCGACACCGTCCGCAAGGAGGAGCCGGAGCTGTTCGACGACGCGCTCGGGCAGCAGGTCGTCGACATGCTGAAGGAGGCCGTCGAGGCCGAGCTGCAGTTCGCGCGCGACCTGTGCGGTGACGGCCTCCCGGGCATGAACACCGACTCCATGCGGCAGTACCTGGAGTGCGTCGCCGACCAGCGCCTCACGCGCCTCGGCTTCGCTCCGGTGTACGGCTCGGAGAACCCCTTCTCCTTCATGGAGCTCCAGGGTGTTCAGGAGCTGACCAACTTCTTCGAGCGGCGGCCGTCGGCGTACCAGGTCGCGGTGGAGGGCACCGTGGACCTGGACGAGGACTTCTGACCCTCCGCGGCCTTCCGGGCCTCCTGGGCCTCCCTGATCTGACGGTCGACGCGCCTGTCGTGCACGATCCCGATCACTGACGGGAGGACCAGGAGGACGAGGATTCCGAGGACGGTGAGCATGGCGATCAGTCCTTCTGTCTGTGCGGTAGTCATGTCACTACTGTCGCTCCCCAGACTCCTTACCAACAGTGGCAGGACTGCCGTAGCCCCTCGATTTACTGCCACTTCCGAGGCACACTGGCAGCATGCTGACCAACGTGGCCGCCGTCCTGCTCGACGGCGTGCATCCCTTCGAACTGGGCGTCGTCTGCGAGGTCTTCGGCATCGACCGCCGCGACGAGGGCCTGCCCGCCTACGACTTCGCGGTCGTCTCGGCGGAGGGCCCTTCGCTGGGCACGCACGTCGGCGGCCTCACCGTCTCCACGCCGTACGGCCTCGAGCGGCTGGAGGAGGCCGATCTGATCGCCGTACCGGCCGGGAGCGACTACGTCACGCGTGACTACCCGCCCGAGCTCCTGGACTCCCTGGTCCGGGCCGTCGACCGCGGCGCCCGGGTGCTCAGCGTCTGCTCGGGCGTCTTCGTGCTCGGCGCCGCCGGGCTGCTGGACGGCCGGCGGTGCAGTGTGCACTGGCGGCAGGCGGAGGAGCTGGCCCGGCGCTATCCGCGGGCGGTCATCGAGCCGGACGTGCTGTACGTCGACGAGGACCCGGTGATCACCTCGGCCGGCACCGCCGCCGGTATCGACGCCTGTCTGCACATCGTGCGCAAGGAGCAGGGGCCCGAGGTCGCCAACAAGATCGCCCGGCGGATGGTCGTACCGCCGCACCGGGACGGCGGGCAGGCGCAGTACATCGAGCGGCCGCTGCCCCGGTCGCAGTGCGACACCGTCGGCGAGGTGCTGGTGTGGATGGAGCAGCACCTCGACGAGGAGGTCACCGTCGAGCAGCTCGCCGACCGTGCCCACATGTCCCCGCGCACCTTCGCCCGTCGCTTCCAGCAGGAGACGGGTACGACTCCCTACCGCTGGATCCTGCGCCAACGCGTGCTGCTGGCCCAGCGGCTGCTGGAGGCGACGGACGAGACGGTGGACGCGATAGCCGGTCGGACAGGGTTCGGGAACGCGGCCGCGCTGCGGCACCAGTTCGTCCGGTCGGTGGGCACCACCCCGAACGCCTACCGGCGCACGTTCCGGGGCCCCGAAGCGGCCTGGCCTCTCACCGGGGAACCGGCTTCAGCAGCAGCCGCTGCGGACGCAGGGTGATCCCCACCCGGGTCGCGTCGTCGGAACCGGACACCTGCTCGAAGCGGTACTTCGTCGACAGCGCCGCCGTGATGAGCGTCAGCTGGGCCATCGAGAAGTGGTCGCTGGGGCACTTGCGATTGCCCACGCTGAACGGGCTCATGGCGTATTTGGGCACGTCCTTGACCCGGTCCGGAAGCCAGCGGTCGGGGTCGAACGCCAGGTTGTCCGCATAGGACCGCCCGTCGCGCTGGATCGCGTACGGACTGTAGACGAGGTCGGCACCGGCCGGAATGCGATACCCGCCGAGTTCGGTGTCGCGCACCGCCCGTCGCGTCAAAATCCATACGGCGGGCCGCAAGCGCATGGCTTCGACGACGACATTGTTCGTATGCCTGAGCGCGCGGACGTCCTCGAATGCCACCGGACGCCCGCCGGTGACGGATTCGACTTCCGAGCACACCCTGTCCGCGTGTTCCGGATGTTCCGCGAGGACCTGGAGCAGCCACATGATCGTGGACGCGACGGTTTCACTCCCGGGTGTGAGGATGGCGACGACCTGGTCGTGGATCTCCTGTTCCCCGATGGGCTCGCCATTCTCGTCCTTCGCCGCCAGCAATGCCGTCAGCAAATCGTCCGGCTTTTGACCAGATTCCCTACGCTCGGCGACGATCTCGTCGACGAGGAGATGCAAATCGGCCAGGGCGCGGTTGAATTGGCGATTGGCCGGGAGCGGCAGCCGGTAGAGCGGTCCCGCGGGAATCACCATCCGCCGGTACATGCCCTGGAAGACGGTGGCGAGGGCGACGCACAGCCGCTCGGCGCGCTCGTCCATGAAGTCGCCGCGCAGCAGACAGCGGGCCGCGATGCGCACCGCGATCCGGAAGGACTCCGAGGTGCAGTCGACGGTCTCGCCGGGCTTCCAGCGCTCGGTCAGCGCATGCGCCTCCTCCTCCATGATCGGCCCGTACGCGGGGATGGCGTCGAGCCGGAAGGCGGGCTGGATGGTGCGGCGCTGGCGCCGGTGCGTGGGCCCGTTGGCGGTGGCCACGCCCTCCTTGCCGAGCAGTCCCTCCAGCGACTCCCACAGCGGGCCGGCGATGATGTAGTCGGTGCTCAGCGCCATGGCTCCGGTGAGGGCGGGGGCGGTGACGGCGTACACCGTCTTGGGGCCGAGCTTCAGGCGTACGACGTCGCCGTGGTCGCGCAGCCGGGCCATGAAGCTGAGCGGGTCGCGCACCAGTTTCCAGCCGTGGCCGAGGACGGGGACGCCGCCGCCCGCCAGGGGCGGCTCGCGCAGTTCCCGGGCCTCCGGGGCCGCGGGCTTCACAGATTCGACGGTCATTTCTCACCTGCCGCTTCGTTGTTGACGTACGGGGGCGTGGACCGGTCGTCCCAGCTGTCGACCATGTACCGGCCGGACTCGTGGTGGAACCAGTAGACGGTGCTGAACCAGTTCCGCATGTTGCAGACACAGGCCCGCACGGCCGCGCTCAGTTCCTTTCCGCGTACCGTTCCGTCGGCGAGGTCGTCGGCGAAACATAAGGCGTCCCGTTCGGCGACGAGGAATTCCGACACGCATTCCTCGACCCGTCGCCTGACTTCGGCGATCGCCTCTTCAAGAGTCAGCCGCTGGTGGGTGATGAGGCTGATTCCGAGATTGTGCACCTCGTCGCCCGCTATTTCCTTGGGGAGCGAACAGAGGTCGTTGTACCAGGCGGCGAATTCCTGGCTGAGCAGCGCCGCCCGCCGATATGCCGGGTGTTTCCGTACGGCGTCCGGGAGTTCGCAGCCGGCGCTCGGCTCCAGCAGATCGGTCCAGATCCAGTGCGCGAAGGTGAGCCGCCGCAGCGCGAGGTATTCCTCGACCGTGGGGACGACGCCTTCGGTGCGGTTGCGGAATTCCCGGTCGTAGGCCTCGATCACCTCGTGGAAGTGCCGGGCGAACCGGGCGTTCCAGGTCTGCGGCAGGAACGAGTACAGCCGCGTCACGCTGTCCGCGAACCCGGCGACCAGTGCGTCCTCGTGGTGCAGGTGGTGGTGTGGGGAGTCGAGGGCCGCGTGGAGACGGAACCTGAGCCGCCGCCAGGCGGCCGGACGGCGGTGCACGATGTCACGGTCGTGGCGGTCGTCCCAGACGAAGAACCACGCGCTGTAGTCCGCTATCGCCTGGAGGACCTCGTCGGGGGCGTCGATGTAGTACCCCGCCATGAGGTCGGTGTAGCACAGGCCATCGGCATATTCCTCCACCTTGTCCGCCGGCATGAGCCGTTTTTCCAGTAGCCAGGTACGGGTCTTCTCCTGGAGCCTGGGCCAATACGGATGAAGTTGCCTGGGAAACGCTGCCTCGATCACCGGGAGGGAGAGCGAGGGTGGAACCGCGATCGCCGTCGGTGTCGATGTGGTGCTGTGTGGGAAAGCAGGCACGAACAAACCCCTTCCAGCCGCCAGTTGGCGCACACACCTCTCCCGTTGTGCCGGGCGTGCGCCCGTTGCGTATCCCCGCTCATCCCATTCAGCCTTACAACTGACCGTTCTGGGAACGGATTTGCTCCATTCACTACCCCACAGTGCTGAGATCCCCCCCTTGCGTGTCTGGATTTGGATCACTAAGAGAGCGCAAGCGATCGAATGTGCGAAGGACAGACGAACGGCGCCTGGTCAGGGGGTGTTCAGACCAGGCGCCGTGCGTAAGGGAGTTGTGAGGCGGCAGAGCACTCAGTCGTTGGCGACCACGGGGTAGCGGGGCTCGTTCTCGGCCATCTGCCGCAGTGCGTCCTTGCGTTCGCGCTTGGAGAGCCGGTCGATGTAGAGGTACCCGTACAGGTGATCCGTCTCGTGCTGCAAACACCGAGCGAAGTAGCCGGTGCCGCGCAGCTTGACCGGGTTGCCCTTCTCGTCCTGCCCGGTCACCTCGGCGTAGTCCGGCCGGGCGAGCGGCGCGTACGCGGTGGGCACCGACAGACAGCCCTCGTTGCTGTCGTCCAGCCGGCGCTTGTCCGCGGGCAGGTCGACGAGCTTCGGGTTGCAGACGACACCGACGTGCCGCTTGCCCTCGTCGTCCATGCAGTCGTACACGAAGACCTTCAGGTCGACGCCGATCTGGTTGGCGGCCAGGCCCACGCCCTCGGCGGTGCGCTGCGAGGCGAACATGTCCGCGACCAGCTGGTCCAGCTCCGCGCCGAACTCGGTGACGTCCCTGCACTCCTTGTGCAGCACCGGGTTCCCGACCACCGTGATGGGCCGCGAGGTGCCGCGCTCACGCCAGGCGTTCTCGCGCTCCTCGGTGTCCTCGGTGTCGATGACGAAGCCCTCGTCGTCCACGGGAAGCACGCCCGCGTGCTGCTGATCGGTGTCCTGCTGCGCCATGACCGACGTACGCCTTCCTGCATGCCTGGGAATTCTGCGAGTACAGCCTAAAGGGGTCGGCGAGGCGGCACGGCCTCAGCAGACCTCTTCCAGGTCCCGCCAGTCACGAGAATCCGGGCTGTCCGCGACCCACCCGTCCAGCAGCCCCCGCACCAGCGAGGCCGGCGCAGCCACCCCGCACTCCCGCTCCGGCACCCACAGCTGCCCGTCCGTGACATGGCCGAGCGGCCCCGGATGTCCCGGCTCGCTGTGGTCGTGCGGGTCGAGATGCTCGCCGTCGCCCTCGTCGGACGGCATCCGGGACTCGGAGCACATCCGGCACAGCAGCCGTACGGACGACGACCAGTCCTCCGCGGCGAAGCCGGCGTCGGCGGCCAGCTGTTCCAGGGCGTCCCGGTCGGCCTCGGTGGCGGCCTCCAGGAGAACCACCCAGGTGGGCACGGGCGAGGGCGCCCACAGCTCGATCTCGTCGAACACCGGGTAGGAGTGCCCGGCGGCGGTGGTCCGCTCCCCGTGGGGCACGCCGTCGTGCAGCACGACCTCGCCCCAGCGCCGCCCGGACGACGGCAGTGGAATGGACAGCACCTCGACCCGCGCGGGGTCGAGCCTGCGTCCCCACACCACCTCGGCCTCGCCCTCGGGGGACAGCCGTACGGCCGCGCTGCCGAGGTCCATGCCGACGGGCTCGCCGGAGGCGGTGGCGCCGCCCGGCACCCGCAGCCCGTAGGCCTGCCAGGAGCGCCGCGCCAGCGGCCAGTCCTGCAGGGCGGTGGCCGCGATGCCGACGTTCCACCAGTCAGGTGCGCCCGTCTCCCGGTCCAGCAGGGCCACGGCCCGCAGACCGGCCGCCCGGGCCTGCTCCCAGTCGTGCCGGAACTTGTGCAGGAGAGCGAGGTTGAACCAGGACTCGGACAGCCAGGGCTCCAGGTCGGCGGCGCGCGTCAGCAGCGCCCCCGCGTCCTCGTACCGGCCGTCGCCGATCAGCGTGAACGCACGATCTGTGGCCTGCCGCCAGGAGGCGGAGGGCCGGTTCCGTCCCTTGCCGAAGATCCTCACGATTCCCGCCTGCCAGTTCCGTTCAGTGGGCTGGCTGTGCCCCCGGACACCCTCTCATTCGCATCCAACCACGTACGGCTGGAAGGGCGCTCATTACCCATGGGTTACCCAGCCAGGGGGAGGGTCAGACAGTCCCGTGACAGGACACGGGCCAGCGCTTCGACGACCTCGGGCGCGTACTCGTCCGCGGTCGCCAGCCGCAGTTCCTCCAGCGCGGTGAGCGGCCCGCCGGGCCCCGCGTCCCGGGCCTTCTCCTCGTACGCGTTCACGGCCCGCACCACCCGCGCGGCGACCGGCTGCTCCCGCCAGGGGTCGGCCTGCCGCTCCACGACCATCGCCACCTGCGCGTTCACCCCGGTCTGCCGTACGACGGCCCCGCCCAGCAGCGCGATCCGGCGCTGCTCCTGCACGGGCAGCCCCGCCGTGGCGCCCGCCGGCACCGGATCGACGAGGCTGAGCTGCCCGATGTCGTGCATCAGGGCCGCGTACTCCAGCACGGTCAGCTCCGGCTCGGTGAGCCCCAGGTCCCGCCCGACGGCCTGCCCGAGCGCGGCGACCCGGCGGGCGTGCCCGGCCGGGGTGTACCCGGCGATCTCGGTGGCCCGGGCGAGGCAGGCGATGGTCTGCCGGTAGGTGGCCCGGACGGCCGCGTACCGCCGGAAGGACATCTGGGTGAGCAGCAGGGGCAGCGAGAACACGGGCAGCGCCCACAGCCCCACCACGGCGACCGCGAGCGCCATCACGGCCCCCGTCGCACACACGGCGGACCCGATCCCCAGCAGCGCCCGCAGCTCGTCCTGCAGCAGCGGACCGAAGGGCCACCGGGTACGGGAGTGCGCGAGCGCGGCGGCGAGCACGGCGTCGCACAGCGCGGTGAGGGCGAGCAGCGCGAGCAGCAGCAGGGCGTGGGCGGGCCCGACCCAGCCGCTGACCGTGCCCTGGTTGTACAGCGGCTGGAAGCACACGGCCGCGAAGCCGACGGTCAGCACCCGCCGGGCGAGATGGTCGAGCGTCCCGCGCTGCCCCCGCGCGATGTGCGGCACGCTGCCGAGGAGGGCGGCGGCGAGGACGACGGTGACGACCTGTGCCACGCCGTGCTGCGTCGGCTCCCCCGCGTCCGCGCCCAGCAGGGCGTACGACAACGCCCCCGCGGCCCCGAGCGGCGCGGCCTCCCTGACCTGCGCCCCGGTCCACCGGGACAGCTCACCGACGGTGACCAGCACCCCGAAGGCGAGGGCCGTACCCCGCTCGTCGAGGCCGGTCCACAGGGTGGTGGCGAGACAGACGGCGGCGAGGAGGGCGGCGGAGGCGTGGACGAGGGTGAGGAGCAGAGGGGGCCGGCATCCGCTCATCGACGCGCTCCCGGCCTGCTGGGGGCTGAGGGGCGGGGGCGCGGCGGGCCGGCCTCGTCCGCGGTGACGGCCGGGCGCCAGCCGTGCCGGCTCAGGGCGCGGACGAGGGCCGTCACCATCCGGGGGTCGAACTGCGTCCCCGCACACCGCTCCAGCTCCTCCAGGGCGACCGGAACGGGCCGGGCCCTGCTGTAGCAGCGCGTCGAGGTCATCGCGTCGAAGGCGTCCGCCACCGCCACCACCCGGGCCGACTCGGGGATCTGGCCCCCGACCAGTCCGTACGGATAGCCGCTCCCGTCCAGCCGCTCGTGATGGTGCAGCACCGCCGCCCGGGCCTCCCCGAGAAAGGAGATCCCGCGCACCATCTCGTGCCCGTACTCGGGGTGCAGTTCGATCACCCGCCGCTCCTCGGGAGTCAGCGGACCGTCCTTGCGCAGCAACCGGGTGGGAACCCCCAGCTTCCCCACGTCGTGCAGGATCCCGGCGAACCGCAGTACCTCGACGCGCTCGTCGGGCATCCCCAGCTCGCGCGCGATCATCATCGACGCCTGCCCGACCCGCTCGCTGTGCCCGCGCGTGTACCCGTCCTTGATGTCGACGGCCTGCACCAGCGCCCGGATCGTCGCCTGATGGGCGGCCCGCTCCCGGTGGTACTGGGCGAACACCCACCAGGACACGCACATTGGCAGCAGCACGAGCAGCGCGGCGACGGGCCCGTACGGGCTGCGCCACAGCACGGCCATCATCAGCCCGGCGAGCCCGTGCACGACGACGGGCGCGAGCGACCGTAGGAACAGCCCCCGCCACGCCCGCCGCACCGGCACCCGCTCGGCGAACGCCAGGATCCCCCCGTCCAGCACGGTCAGCGTCAGACAGAAGGCCGCCACGGCGGCGCCGGCGGGCGCGAGCGCGTACGGGAAGTCGGAGTCGAGGACGGCGTCCCGCCCGCCCAGCGCCCGGTGCACCCGGGCGGCCACCCACACGCCGACGACGAGCTGGGCGGCCCGCCAGAGTCGGCGCAGCCATCGCGGCCGCTGCTCGACCCCGGACAGCAACGCCCCCGGCACCGCCACCAGTGCGGCGGCGGGCGGGGGCAGCAGGAAGGCGCCGGCGAGCAGCACGGGGTAGAACGTGCCGGTGAACCGCCACCGGGCGGCGGCCCGCTCGCAGCCGGCGTACAGCGCGGCGAGCAGCAGGACCGCCCACCAGGGCGTTCGCACGGTGGGCAGGGGAAGCAGACAGCACAGGGCGCCGAGGACCACACAGGCCACGTACACACGCGCCCGCGCCGGAATCGCCTCCATACGCCCCTCCCCCGAGCCCGGCCATGACTGTCCAGCGTCCGGAGCCTAAGGCGGGGCGGGGGAGTCCGCGGGCCGATAACCCGCGGATTAGCACGTTCGAGTGACGACAGCCCGTTCCCGGGCGGGAGTTCAGGACTCCTGCGGGGTGACCTGGGTCGCTGTCACGTCATGCTCGGGCACGGTCTGCCCGGAGCGGATCAGCTCGATCCGCCCCATGACCTTGGAACGCAGGTCGGTCGGCACGTCGTCCTGTCCACAGCACCGCTTGACCAGCTTCTTCACGGCCTGCTCCAGGCCGTACTTCTCCAGGCACGGCGAGCACTCCTCGAAGTGGTGCTCGAACTTGGTGCAGTCGGCGTCTGGCATCTCCCGGTCGAGGAACTCGTAGAGATGGTCGAGTACCTCACTGCAGTCCGTCTCGTGCGGCTCTCCGCAGCTCATGAGCCCGAGCCTTTCGCTTCGTTCGACTCTCCGGCGCCGGCCGGGACCAGTCCGCGCTCGCGGGCGTAGTCCTCGAGCATGCCGCGCAGTTGACGGCGGCCCCGGTGCAGCCGGGACATCACCGTACCGATGGGTGTCCCCATGATGTCCGCGATCTCCTTGTACGCAAAGCCCTCTACGTCCGCGAGATAGACGGCGATGCGGAACTCCTCGGGGATCGCCTGCAGTGCTGACTTCACGTCCGAGTCGGGCAGATGGTCGAGCGCCTGCGACTCCGCGGAGCGCAGACCGGTCGACATGTGCGACTCGGCACGCGCGAGCTGCCAGTCCTCGATCTCCTCGGCCGCCGAGCGCTGGGGTTCGCGCTGCTTCTTGCGGTACGAGTTGATGAAGGTGTTGGTGAGGATGCGGTACAGCCACGCCTTGAGGTTCGTGCCCTCACGGAACTGGTGGAAGGACGCGTACGCCTTGGCATACGTCTCCTGCACCAGGTCCTCGGCGTCGGCCGGGTTGCGCGTCATGCGCAGCGCCGCCGAGTACATCTGGTCGAGAAACTCGAGCGCGTCCCGCTCGAAGCGCGCGCTGCGCTCCGCGGTCGACTCCGCGCTCGTGCCGCCCTGGCCCTCGGGCTGGTCCGCCTGGCCTTGTTCGGTCCCTGCGTCGGTACCGGGAACCGGACCCACCTCCTCAAGATTCCGGGCAGGGCCGAAACCGGTCCCACCAGAATCGGAGGATAGAACACGATCCGGTCCGCCCGCCGCCCGAATAGGGGCAGCCTTGGCCGCGTGCAGCACCGTCCAGTCCAGGTCGGCACGGCTGCTGCGGCTCGGGCAGTAGGTCGAACCCATGCGGCGGACTTCCTCTCGTACGACGTCGGTGCCGGTTTCCTCAGCACTTCTGTCCGGCTCAACAGAGGTCTTCCGCTCAACATTCCCGAAGCTTTACCCGAGTGACCGGCTCCACCTCGCGACACCGTCCGTGACGATTCCCACGGCCTCCTCCTGGCCGATGTCCGCCCGCTTCGGCACGACGAAGCCGTGATCGCCGTACGGCACCTCGATCAGTTCGTACGCCCCCTTCGGGAACTCCTCCGGCTTCCCGAACGGGTCGTTTCCGCCCTGGACGACCAGCGTGGGCACTCCCGCGCCGAGCAGTTCCTCGGCGCGGGACTTCTCCGGCCGGCCCGGCGGGTGCAACGGGAAGCTGAGGGCGAGGACGGCATGCGCGCCGAGCTCGACGGCCGTACGGCAGGCGACGCGGGCGCCGGCGCTGCGGCCGCCGGAGATCACCGGGAGGCCGGGCTCGGCGAGGGCGGGCCACAGTCCCCGCCAGCCGAGGTCGAGGGTCTTGGGCGCGGGCGCCATCTTCTTCCCCGCCACCCGCCAGGGCTGCTCGACGAGGGCGACGGTGACGCCGTGCTCCGGGAGGGCGTGCGCGAGGGCCTGGAGGTCGCGGGCCCCGATGCCGCCGCCGGCGCCGTGGCTGACCGCGAGCAGCAGCCGGGGCTTCTTCGCCTTGTGCCAGGTGATGCGGGCGGTACCGGCGTCGGTCTCGACGGTCTCTTCCGTGCCGCTGGTCACATTGGTCACGTTCGTTGCTTTCGTCACGTCAGAAGAGTGTGCCCTCTTCGGGGCCCTCCAGCTCCTTCAGCAGCTCCGGTCCGTTGTTGCGGACATTGCTGACGGCCGTGGAGACGGGGTACGCGCGCATCAGCCCGGCGGGCGGCGGGGCGAGGAGCTCGCGCAGGTCGTGCGGGTCCGTGCGGGACGGGTCGAGCCAGGTGTCCCAGCGGTCCGGCGTCAGCATCAGGGGCATCCGCGGGTGGATGTCGGCGAGCACGTGCGGCCCGTCCGCCGGGGCGAGGGCCAGCGGGGTCGTCTCCGCCTCCGTGGTGATCACCGAGCACGTCACCCACCAGGCCTGCGGGTGGTCGTCGGGCAGCGTCTTGTCCCGCCAGAACTCGTACAGCCCGGCCATCGCGAACACCGACCCGTCGGCGGGAAGCACGAAGTACGGCTGCTTGCGCGGCCGCTTCTTCCTGCCCTCGACCTCCAGGTCCCGCTCCTGCGTGCCGGTGACCCACTCGTAGTAGCCGTCGGCGGGGATGATGCAGCGCCGGGTGGCGAAGGCACGGCGGAACGACGGCTTCTCGTGGACGGTCTCCGCGCGGGCGTTGATCATCCGGGCGCCGCCCTCGGGGGTCTTCGACCAGGACGGCACGAGTCCCCACTTGAGCCTGCGCAGCTGTCGAACCGGCTTCGGGTCCTCCGCGTCCTTGAGAGGGCGGTCCAGTACGGCGTAGACCTCCTTGGTCGGGGCCACGTTGTAATCGGGCGCCAGGGCCTCCTCGGGCTCCCACTTCTCGACCTCAAAGATTCCTGCGAGATCCTCGGGCCCACGACTCGCTGCATACCGTCCGCACATACGTGCCACACTGCCAGGCCCACCCGCCGCCCGACCACCACCCCTCAACGACGACGCTCCGCGCCGACGCTGTTTTTTCCTACGACACCCACGGGAGCCTCCGCCGACAATGCACACCACCGCATCCGACTCGCTCGCCTCCCTCTGGGACGAGGTCTTCGGCTCCCAGCCCGACCCCGACCTGTGGGTGGTGATCGCGACCCTCGTCGCCGCACTCGCCGTGGTCGTCCCGCACGTCCTGTGGCGCATCGCGCGCAACGCCATCACCATCGCCCACGAGGGCGGCCACGGCCTGATCGCCCTCCTGACCGGCCGCACCCTGACGGGCATACGCCTCCACTCCGACACCAGCGGCCTCACCGTCAGCCGCGGCAAGCCGCACGGCATCGGCATGATCCTCACCGCGGCCTCCGGCTACACCGCTCCCCCGCTCCTCGGCCTCGGCGGCGCCGCTCTCCTCGGCGCCGGCCACATCACCGCCCTGCTCTGGCTGGCGACGCTGCTGCTGGTGGCGATGCTGGTGATGATCCGCAACGCGTACGGCGCCCTGACCGTCGTCCTCACCGGCGGCACCTTCGTGGTGGTGTCCTGGCTGACGGGACCTCAGGTACAGGCGGCGTTCGCGTACGCGGTGGTGTGGTTCCTGCTCATCGGCGGGGTACGCCCGGCGTTCGAGCTCCAGGCGAAGCGGTCGCGGGGCGGGGCCGGAGATTCGGACGCGGACCAGTTGTCGCGGCTGACGCATGTTCCGGCGGGGCTGTGGCTGTTCCTGTTCCATGCCGTGTCGCTCTGTTCGTTGATAGGCGGGGGCCGCTGGCTCCTGGAGGGCTGAGAACTCCCTGTCAGAGGCGCGGAGCCGTATCGATATGCGGCTCCGCCGCAGGGCGCGACCAGCCCCAACGGCGCCGCACCCGAACCACGACCGACCATTAAAGTGGGGCCCATGGCCCCAAACCCCGCACCCACCGCCCTATGGCCCGCCCCGCACGCAAGCGGAGCCGTCGATGCGACGGTCCACGTGCCCGGGTCCAAGTCGGTCACCAACCGCGCCCTCGTGCTGGCCGCCCTCGCCTCCGAGCCCGGCTGGCTGCGCCGCCCGCTGCGCTCCCGCGACACCCTGCTGATGGCCGGTGCGCTGCGTGAGATGGGCGTCGCCATCGAAGAAGGGGTCGGCCCCGACGGCTCCGGCGAGGCCTGGCGCGTGCTCCCCACGGGTCTGGCCGGCCCGGCCACGGTCGACGTCGGCAACGCCGGCACGGTGATGCGCTTCCTGCCGCCGGTCGCCGCGCTCGCCGACGGCCCCATCCGCTTCGACGGCGACCCGAGGTCGTACGAGCGTCCCCTGAACGGCGTGATCGACGCCCTGCGCGTCCTCGGCGCCCGGATCGACGACGACGGCCGCGGCGCCCTGCCGCTGACGGTGCACGGCGGTGGCGCACTGGACGGCGGCACCGTGGAGATCGACGCGTCCTCGTCCTCCCAGTTCGTGTCGGCCCTGCTGCTGTCCGGCCCGCGCTTCAACCAGGGCGTCGAGGTCCGCCACATCGGCTCGGCGCTCCCCTCCATGCCGCACATCCGGATGACCGTCGACATGCTGCGCTCGGTCGGCGCGCAGGTGGACACCCCGGAGTCGGGCGGCGAGCCGAACGTGTGGCGGGTCAAGCCGGGCGCCCTGCTCGGCCGGGACCTGACCATCGAGCCGGACCTGTCGAACGCCCAGCCGTTCCTGGCGGCGGCCCTGGTGACCGGCGGCAAGGTGCTCGTCCCCGACTGGCCGGCCCGCACCACCCAGCCCGGTGACCGGCTGCGGGAGATCTTCACCGAGATGGGCGGTTCCTGCGAACTGACCGAGTACGGCCTGGTGTTCACCGGCTCGGGCGCGATCCACGGCATCGACGTGGACCTCGGCGAGGTCGGCGAGCTGACCCCGGGCATCGCGGCGGTCGCGGCCCTCGCGGACTCCCCCTCCACGCTCCGGGGCGTCGCGCACCTGCGCATGCACGAGACGGACCGCCTGGCCGCGCTCACCAAGGAGATCAACGAACTCGGCGGTGACGTGACGGAGACCGCCGACGGGCTGCACATCCGCCCGCGCCCGCTGCACGGCGGGACCTTCCACACGTACGAGGACCACCGCATGGCGACCGCCGGCGCGATCATCGGCCTCGCGGTGGAGGGCGTGCGGATCGAGAACGTGGCGACGACGGCGAAGACCCTCCCGGACTTCCCCGACCTGTGGACCGGGATGCTCGGGGCGTAGGGACTCACCATGCGCCGCTACGGCAAGCACACCGACGAGGACGACATCCGCTCCCGCCCGAACCGCAAGGGCAACCGACCCCGTACGCACACCCGCCCCAAGCACGAGGACGCGGTCGAGGGCATGGTCCTCACCGTCGACCGGGGCCGCCTGACCTGCCTCGTCGACGACCGGATCGTCCTGGCGATGAAGGCCCGCGAACTGGGCCGCAAGGCGGCCGTGGTCGGCGACCGGGTGGACATCGTCGGCGATCTGACCGGCGACAAGGACACGCTCGCCCGCATCGTCCGCATCGGGGAACGCAGGTCGGTCCTGCGCCGCACGGCGGACGACGACGACCCGTACGAGCGGGTGATCGTGGCCAACGCCGACCAGCTCGCCATCGTCACGGCCCTCGCCGACCCGGAACCCCGCCCGCGCCTGATCGACCGCTGCCTGGTGGCGGCGTTCGACGCCGGTCTGGAACCCCTCCTGGTCATGACAAAGTCGGACCTCGCCTCGCCGGACAAGCTCTTGGAGCTCTACGGCCACCTGGACATCCCGTACGTCGTCACCAGCCGCGAGGAACTGGAGAGCGGCGAGGCGGTGGGCCGGGTTCTCGAGCAGCTCGACGGCCGGATCACCGCCTTCGTGGGCCACTCGGGTGTCGGCAAGACGACCCTGGTCAACTCGCTGGTCCCGGAGGACCGCCGCCGGCTGACCGGCCATGTGAACGCGGTGACGGGCCGCGGCCGCCACACCACGACCTCGGCACTGGCCCTGCCGCTCGCGGACGACGCGGGCTGGGTGGTCGACACCCCGGGCCTGCGGTCGTTCGGACTGCACCACGTGGATCCGTCCCGGGTGATCCAGGCCTTCCCCGACCTGGAGCCCGGCACCGAGGGCTGCCCGCGCGCGTGCAGTCACGACGAGCCGGACTGCGCGCTGGACCAGTGGGTGGCCGACGGTCACGCGGATCCGGCCCGCCTGTACTCGCTGCGCCGGATGCTGGCGACGCGGGAGCGGACGGAAGGCGACTAGGACGCGAATCCAGGAAGGCGACTGACCTCCGCGTTGTTTGTCTCTGGGTAGGTCCGGTAAGGGCATAATCGCACCGAGCCGGATCCAGGCCTGACCAAAGCCTGACCAAAGCCTGATGAAGCGGTCACACAACGACGGTCACACAACGCTGGGACACGTGGACATCTACGGGAGGACAGCACATGGCGTGGCTGCTGGTCGTCGTGGCCGGGTTGCTCGAGACCGGATTCGCCGTCTGTCTGAAGCTGTCGCACGGCTTCACCAGACTCTGGCCGACCGTCGCATTCTGCATTTTCGCCCTCGGCAGCTTCGGTCTGCTGACCCTGTCGCTGAAGAAGCTCGACGTGGGCCCGGCGTACGCGGTATGGACGGGCATCGGCGCGGCGGGGACCGCGATCTACGGGATGATCTTCCTCGGCGACCTGGTCTCGACGCTGAAGATCGTCTCGATCAGCCTGGTGATCATCGGGGTGATCGGACTCCAGCTGTCGGGGTCGTCCCACTGACGGGGCCCGGGCTGTGCCCGTCCCGGGGCCTGCCCTAGAACACCAACTGCCGCTGGAGCGCGCCGCGTACGAGATCCGCGACGCCGCCCTCGCCGGGCGGGGCCGCCACGCAGGACAGCGCGAGACGGACCACGAGCTCGCAGGAGCGGGCCAGTTCGGCGGTGTCCGACTTGAGTGCGCCCGGTCCGGAGAGAACCGTCACGGCCCGGTCGCGTACCAGGGCCACGAAGTCGCCGGGTGACGGCAGCGGACCGTCCGCCCGGCGCTGCGCCGGTACGGCCGAGGAGGACGGCACCGCCGACAGGGTCGGCGAGGGCAGCCGTTCGCTCCAGCAGCCGGTGAGCATGGCCCGTACGAGCGCGTTCTCCCGGGCCGTCGACGCGGTCCACTCGGCGGTGGCGGTCAGCCGCTCGCGGGCGTCGCCGTTCGCGGTGAGCGCGCGCTCGACCCCGACGAGATAGCCGTCCGCCTCTCTCCTGACGAGGGCGCGGGCCAGCCCTTCCTTGCTCCCGAACTCGTTGTACAGCGTCTGCCGGGACACTCCGGCCGCCGCCGCCACGTCCACCATCCGGACAGCGGACCACGGCCTACGGGCCAGCGCCGCGTAAGCGGCGTCCAGCAGGGATTCCCGCGCTGCAGGCATCATCGCCTCCCGAGGGCGAGCGGCACTGCGCCCAGATTTGACGCGCACGGGGGCACTGTCAAGGGGTCGCGAGAGCACTGGGGAGCGCCCTCGGTTCCCCGCGAGCCGCCTGACCGGCCGCTGTCCGCACCCTGGCCCCCTGTAGCCCGGTACGTCTCACGGCAGATAGCGTTCATCACATGCCGGATTACCACGACGACCTCCGCCTCGCCCACGTCCTCGCGGACGCCGCCGACGCGGCGACCATGGCCCGCTTCAAGGCCCTCGACCTCAAGGTGGAGACGAAGCCGGACATGACGCCGGTCAGCGAGGCGGACAAGGCCGCGGAGGAGGTCATCCGCGGCCAGCTCCAGCGCGCCCGCCCCCGCGACGCGATCCTCGGCGAGGAGTACGGTATCGAGGGCACCGGACCCCGCCGGTGGGTGATCGACCCCATCGACGGCACCAAGAACTACGTACGGGGCGTCCCCGTGTGGGCGACCCTCATCTCCCTCATGGAGGCGGCTGAGGGCGGCTACCAGCCCGTCGTCGGCGTGGTCTCCGCCCCCGCCCTCGGCCGCCGCTGGTGGGCCGCGAAGGGCCACGGCGCCTTCTCGGGGCGCAGCCTCACCTCGGCCTCCCGTCTGCACGTCTCCCGCGTCTCGAAGCTCTCCGACGCCTCCTTCGCGTACTCCTCGCTCACCGGCTGGGAGGACCAGGGCCGCCTGGGCGGCTTCCTGGACCTGAGCCGCGAGGTGTGGCGCACGCGCGCGTACGGCGACTTCTGGCCGTACATGATGGTCGCCGAGGGCTCGGTCGACCTGTGCGCCGAACCCGAGCTCTCGCTCTGGGACATGGCCGCGAACGCGATCGTCGTGACGGAGGCCGGCGGCACCTTCACCGGCCTCGACGGCCGCCCCGGCCCGCACAGCGGCAACGCGGCCGCGTCGAACGGCCTGCTCCACGACGAGTTCCTTGGCTATCTGAACGAGCGCTACTGAGCGGCACGATTGAGCGCGCACGCCCTCAATCAGCCGCGCGCCCCCTCTTGTTGACCTCCGCTTTACCTGCCACTCTGAGGACACCCTCATTTGTGAACTTGTGAACCGCTGAACTATCGCAGTGGTTCCTAGGAGGTGACTCGGAACCCATGCTGGTCCGCGACGCCATGAGCACGGTGGTTCTCACCATCGGCCCCACCCACACCCTCCGCCAGGCCGCCGCCCTGATGTCCGCCCGCCGGGTCGGCGCGGCCATCGTCAACGACCCCGACGCCGATGGCATCGGCATCCTCACCGAACGCGACGTACTCAACTCCGTCGGCCTCGGCGAGAGCCCGGACTCGGAACCCGTCCACGCCCACACCACCACCGACGTCGTCTTCGCCGCCCCGACCTGGACCCTGGAGGAGGCGGCCCGCGCCATGACTCACGGAGGCTTCCGCCACCTCATCGTGCTCGACCGCGACGAGCCCGTCGGCATCGTCTCGGTCCGCGACATCATCCGCTGCTGGGCCCCGGTCCGGCAGCACGCGCCCGCCTGAGCACGCGAACGGGCCGGACCCCCCGTCCGGGGAAGTCCGGCCCGCCCGCTCACGACAAGCGATCCAGTACTGGTTCGCTCGACGACGTCCTCGCGCGAGACCTTGGCGATGAAGCCCGCCAGGTCGGCGATCAGGCGCTCCTTCTCGTCCTCCGCCATCAGGCGGTAGAGGTTGCCCGCCTGCACGAAATCGTCGTCCTCGACGTGCACCGGGGCCTGGTGGTTGCCGGTGCCGCCGGTCACGGCGGTGGCGGACCACAGCGGACGATCCGTCCGGACCGGCCCGCCGACGCTGCGGGGGACGTCGGCGGTCACGGTGAAGGTGCCGTACGCCCCCGCGCCGCGGGTGTGGACGACGCGCTCCGGAATGCGCTCGCGGTCTCGCTGTTCTGATTGTCGGCGACCGGAGCCCCGGCCTCCGCCGTAAGCGGGCCCTCGAACTCGCCCCACAATAGATAATGTCTAAGTTAAGTAGAGATCTAAAGTCACACCTGGTCGCGACCTGGTCCCTCTTGCTGCTAGGCTGGTGCGCATGAGCGACCTTCTGGAACGACTGCGCGGACGCGGATGGCGGATGACCGCGCAGCGGCGTGTCGTGGCCGAGGTGCTCGTCGGCGAACACGTCCACCTGACGGCCGACGAGGTCCACACGCGGGCCGTCGCCAAGCTGCCCGAGATTTCCCGGGCGACCGTCTACAACACGCTGGGCGAGCTGGTCTCCCTCGGCGAGGTCCTCGAGGTCGCCACGGACAAGCGCGCCAAGCGCTACGACCCGAACGCACACCGGCCGCACCACCACCTGGTCTGCGCCCAGTGCGGCACCATCCGGGACGTCCACCCCGGAGGCAACCCGCTGGCCGACCTCCCCGACACCGAGCGCTTCGGCTTCACGGTGTCGGACGTCGAGGTGACGTACCGGGGCGTGTGCCCGAACTGCGCGGCGGCGTAGCACTCTCCCTGTCTTCAGAAAGCCCCGGCACCAGTGGATGCCGGGGCTTTCTGCCGCGCTCCCCGCTCCGCCTCCCGCCGCGTACGGCACCTTCCGCCGCGTACACCCTTCCCGCACCCTTCCCGTATCTGACGGTCCGTCATATCGTCGTGCGGCACACCCCCCACCCCGTACCGAACTCCGCGAGGAGCAACCGTGGGAGATCCGCACCCAAAACTCCACGCCACCGATCTGACCCGCACCTTCGGCCGCGCACCCCGTGCCGTCGACGCCCTCGGCCCCGTCGATCTCACCGTCACCCCGGGCGAGTTCGTCTGCCTGGTGGGCCCGTCGGGCTGCGGCAAGTCCACGTTCCTGCGCATCGCGGCGGGCCTGCTCCGCCCGAGCACGGGCCGCCTGGAGATCCGTACGTCCAGCCCCCGCCCGGCCGCCATGATCTTCCAGGACTACGGCATCTACGACTGGAAGACGGTCCGCGCGAACGTCCGCTTCGGACTGGACATCCAGCGCGTCCCCCGCCGCGAGGCGAACGCACGCGCCGACCAGTGGCTGACCCGCATGGGCCTCGCCGACTTCGCGCACGCCTACCCGGCGGCCCTCTCCGGCGGCATGCGCCAGCGCGTGGCGATAGCCCGTGCGCTCGCGGTCGAGCCCGAACTCCTCCTCATGGATGAGCCGTTCGCCGCCCTGGACGCCCAACTCCGCATGATCCTCCAGGAGGAGCTGCTGGAGCTCACTCAAGCCACCCGCACCACCACCCTCTTCGTCACCCACAGCCTGGAGGAGGCGATCGTCCTCGGCGACCGCGTCCTGGTGATGTCCGCCCGCCCGGGCCGGATCATCGCCGAGCACCACCCGCCGTTCCCGCGCCCGCGCACCGGCGACATCCGCTCCACACCCGAGTTCACCTCCCTCAAGAGCGACCTGTGGGACCTCCTCAGGAAGGAGGCGGTGCCGGCATGACCACGCTCACTCCGGACCGGACCTCGGTCGTGGTCCGCCGCCCCGGTCCCCAGGAACTCCACCCCGTACGCACCCACCGCCGCAGGCGCGCGCTGGAACTGTCGCTCGCCGCGGCCGTCCCGTTGGTACTGATCCTGCTGTGGCAACTGGCCGCCGCCCAGGCCTGGATCGACGACCGCGTCTACCCGGCCCCGTCCACGATCCTCGCCGACGGCTGGGACCGGGCGGCGGCCGGTGACCTGTGGCCGGACGTATGGGCCACCCTGAAGCGCGTCCTGGCCGGCTACGCGATCGGCACGGCGGCGGGCTACGCGCTGGGCCTCCTGATGGGCTCCCTCTCCCTGGTGAGAGCGGCGCTGGAGCCGTCGCTCGACGCCCTGTACGTCGTACCGAAACTGGCCCTGCTCCCGATCTTCCTGAACATGTTCGGCCTGGGTGAGGGCCCGCAGGTGGCCCTGGTGGCGGCCACGGTCTTCTTCTTCGTATGGATCTCGACCATGTCGGCGGTGATCGCCGTCCCGACCGGCCACCGCGACGCGGGCCGGGTCTTCGGCGCCTCCTGGTGGCAGATGTTCCGCCATGTCCTGCTGCCGGCCTCGTTGCCGTCCGTCCTGGTGGGCGCGCGGATAGCGGCGGGCGTGGCGGTCCTGGTGATCGTCGCCTCGGAACAGATCGCCGCCACGAACGGCCTGGGCCACCTGATCTTCGACTCTCGCGCGCTGTTCCAGAACGACGTGATGTTCGTGGGCATCGTCTGTGTGGCCGTCCTGGGCGTCCTGTTCTCCGAACTGGTACGGATCGTGGGGCGGTTGCTCACTCCGTGGGCGCCCCGGGACCGCGGACGGGGGCAGTCATGAGGGGACGACGTGCTTACGGTGCCGTGCTCGCCGTGGGTGTCCTGCTGGTGTCGGCGGCCTGTTCGTCGCCGTACGAGTCGGACTCGGAGCCGAAGGCAGGCGCGAACAACCGCACGATCCGCCCGGTGGAGGGCTGCGGCGACACATCCTGGACCGACCCCGCCGACCTCTCCCCCACCCGCCTGCCGGCCCGCTGCCAGGCCGGGGCCCCTCCGCCGCAGCCCCTCCCCAAGACCCGGAAACTGACGATCGCGACGGGAACACTGAGCGCCGAGTACGTGGCACCACTCCAAGTGGCCCTCGACAAGGGCGAGTTCAAGAAGGAGGGCCTGGACGTCACCCTGAAGGTACTGCCCACGCCGGACGCGCTCCCCCTCCTCGCCAAGGGGGACATCGACGCGCAGTGGGCGGCCCCGGAGGCGGCCGTCATGAACGGCATCCGCGGCGGTTTCGACATCAGGTGGGTCGTGGGCAACTTCTCACCCGACCCGGAGTCGAAGAGCGGCCTGTGGGTGCGGCTGAAGAAGGGCGAGAGCGCGGACCGGGTGGCCATGGCCGGGCGCAGGATGGGCACGATGATCGGCAAGGGCTCCGTGATCGCCTACCCCATGGAGCAGGCGCTGGAGAAGCACGGCGGCGGCCTCGACAAGATCCAGTACGCCCAACTGGGCTCCGCCGACGTCCTCACCGCCCTCCAGAACGGAGGCGTCGACTCGGCCTGGCTCCTCGACCCCGTCTGGCGCAGGGTCGACGGCGAGCCCGGATACACCTTCCTCGGCGGCCAGCCTCTGGGCGAGCCCCTGGGCGGCATGCTGTACGGCCCGAGCCTGCTGAACGACGACGTGGACGCGGGAGTTGCCCTGCTCCGGGCCTACATCCGCACGATCAACACGTACTTCATATCCGACTACAAACAGGATGCGGCCTTCGTCTCCTACCTGGCCAAGCTCCTGAAGTCCGACGAGGCGATCCTCAGGTCCACCCCGTCCCTCCGCATGGACTGGGAGATCCGCACCGGCACCACGGACCGCCTCCAGTCCGCCTACCGCGCCCAGGGCGTGAGCGAGGGCGACCCGCTACCGGAGTCGAAGACGGTGAACAGAGCCTTGTACGAGGAGGCGACAGGCCACCGCTCCTGACAAACACGCCCATCACCGACAAACACCGAGGGCCGGAACCCATTTCTGGATTCCGGCCCTCGGCCTTCAGTAGCGGGGACAGGATTTGAACCTGCGACCTCTGGGTTATGAGCCCAGCGAGCTACCGAGCTGCTCCACCCCGCGTCGATGAATGGAACACTACGTCAAGGAGACCAGCAGAGGCAAATCGATTACCACCCCCTCATCAGCCCAGGTCAGCGCCACCCCTCACCCCTCGACTCCGATCCGCACCCTTCAGCCCGCCCGGCCTTCGAGGACGAGACCCTTCGGCCCGAAGGGGGTCCGGAGCGCAGGCCCGGCGGGGTGCAAAGCCTCACGTGGGGTGCGGAAGCGGAGCCTGCCCGGATCCAGGGGACGGAGCCCTCGCCCGGATCCAGGGGACTCAGCCCCGCCCGGATCCAGGGGGCACCCCACCAGGCGTGCAGGGGACGCAGTCCCCGCGGCGTCCAGGGGCACGGCCCCGCATGGGGTGCAAGGGACGCAGTCCCCGCCAGGCTCCAGGGAAGGCGCCCCACCAGGCGTGCAGGGGACGCAGTCCCCGCGGCGTCCAGGGGCGCAGCCCGGCATGGAGTGCTGGGGACGGAGCCCCCGCCAGGGGTGCAGGAGACCGATCCCCAGCTGCGCCCACGGACGAAGCCCTGCGTGGGCGCAGGGGGCAGAGCCCCGCCAGACGTGCAGGAGTCGGAGCCCCGCCAGGGTCAAGGGGCACAGCCCCGCACGGGGTGCAGGGGACGCAGTCCCCGCCCGGGGGGCGAACCCGGCCAGGCGTGCAGGCGACGCAGCCCAGCGGGTCCCAGGGGCGCAGCCCCGCAGGCGAAGCCTCGCCTGGGATGCAGGGGACGCACTCCCCGCCTGGGTCCAGGGCGGAGCCCCTGGCGGGGTCGAAGGGGCGGAGCCCCTGGGATGGGACGGGTAGGGGCGGCGGGGGCGAGGAACACCCCGGCAGCAACCCCCAACCCCGAGCCGGCGGCCCCCGGCCTCAGCCCAGCGAAAGCCTCACGCCGACAGCTCCTGCCGCAACGCATCCCGCAACCGAGCCGCCCGCTCCGCAACCTCCCCCGGCCCAAGCACCACCGCCCGATCAGCCCACCGCTGCCCCTCAGCCAGCTCCCCCCGACGCGCGTAGACGAGGGCAAGCCGCAACGCCGCCCGCCCATGCCCCGCATCAGCCGCCCGAGTCCACCACACCGCCGCCTCCGGCTCACTCCCCTCCCGAGCCAGCAACAGCCCAAGATTGAACGCACCGTTACGAGACCCGGCTTCGGCAGCCTCCCGATACCACCGCGCGGCCTCCACGACATCGCCCCGCGCAGCGGCCAGCATCCCGACCCGCACCTGCGCCCGCCGATGCCCGAGCGACGCCGCCCGCTCGTACCACTCCTCGCACTCGCTCTTCTCGTGCACCGTCTCCCCGAGCTCATGCGAAGGCACCGGCGGCCGCCGGGCATCCAGGACAGTCGCCAGCCGGTACGCGGCCTCCGCACTGCCACCCCCCGCCGCACACCGCAGGTACCGCTCCGCCTCCCGCTCGTCCCCGTCCCGCAGCCGCGCGATCCCGACCTGAAGCGCCGCTTCCGTATGCCCGGCGCCCGCAGCCCGCTCATACCACCGCAGCGCGACGGCATCCTCGCCCCGCCCGGCGAACAGAATCCCCAGGTTGAACGCGGCGTCGACGCTCCCGGCCTCCGCGGCCTTGGAGAACCACGGCTCCGCCCCCCGCGCGTCCCCGCCCTGCAGCAACAGGATCGCCAGCGCGTTCGCCGCCTCGCGGTGTCCGGCGTACGCCGCCCGCCGGTACCACTGCTCGGCCTGCGCGGTCCGCCCCTGCTCGGCACAGAGCAGCCCGAGGTTGTACGCCCCGTTGTCGTCACCGGCGTCCATCGCCGCCCGGTACCACCGCTCGGCGGTCTGCGGCTCCCCGCGCTCGGCGTGCAGCGCGCCCAGCGCGTTGGCCGCGTTGCCGTCGCCGTCCTGCGCGGCCCGCAACCACCACACGGCGGCGCTCTCGGGGTCCCCGGCGTCCCGCAGCAGGAACCCGAGCGCGCAGGCGGCCCGCGCCTCCCCGTCCTTGGCGGAGGTCAGGTACCAGCGCCCGGCCTCCTTGAGCTCGCCGCGCTTCTCCAGGATCGCCCCGAGGTGCAGCGCGGCCCGCCGGTGCCCGCGCGCGGCGGCCTGCCGGTACCACTGCTCGGCCTCGTCCGTCGCACCAGCACCAGCACCAGCACCAGCACCAGCGACAACGCTGTCACCCCCGGCGTCCACCTCACCCACCGTCTTGCGATCAAGCGCACGGGCCAGCCGGTACGCCGCCTCCCGATGCCCCCGCTCGGCCGCGGACCGCATCCACAGCTCCGCCCCGGCGTCCCCGCGATGCTCCAGCAGATCGGCGAGGGCGTACGCGCCCAGCGCGTGCCCCTGTTCGGCGGACTGCCGCAGCCAGTACTCCGCGGCCGGCTCGTCGCCCCGCTCCCGGTGGTGCCGGCCCAGCGCGTGCGCGGCCGCGGCGGACCCGGCGACGGCGGCGATCCGCCACCATCCGGCGGCGTCGTCGGCGTACCCGCGCTGATGGAGGAGGACTCCCAGGTTGTTGGCGGCGGCCCGGTCACCGGCCGCGGTGGCGGCACGCAGATGGGGCTCGGCTCCGTCGAGATCACCGCGGCGCAGCAGCATGGCCCCGAGGACGCTCATCGCCTCGACGTCGCCGGTCTCGGCGGCGATCCGCCGGCGGACCTCTTCGGCCGCGTCCTCGGCGACACCCTCGACCGCCTCCCCGGCCTCGTCCGGCTGGGAAGGTTGCACAAAACGCCCTGTCTCGAACAGAGTTGCCTTGTCCCCCATAACGTCCATCGTCGCACCACCTGCAACCTGGGTACACCTGGTATACCGCAGCCAGTGAGGTCACTTCAGCGTTTTGTCGACATGCCCACAGAGAGACAAGTCAAACACAGAAGTCCCCAACTCCCCTCGGCGGCACGGCCGTCCCTGATGTCGGCACATGCGTTCGCACATCACGAAGGCCCGGATCCTATTCAGGATCCGGGCCTTCGTTGGTCTGTGACTCACGTCGTCGACCTTGAGTAGCGGGGACAGGATTTGAACCTGCGACCTCTGGGTTATGAGCCCAGCGAGCTACCGAGCTGCTCCACCCCGCGCCGTTGTTCTGCAACCGTATCACGGCGCGGGGTGGGCTTTGACCAGCTGCTTTGGACTACCGATCAACGACTGTCAGGGCTACCGAACAGCCGCTGTCGGGACTGTTGATCAGCCGCTGTCCGGACTGCCGGTCGGGCTCGGACTGCCACTCGGGCTCGGACTGCCGCTGGGACTGGGACTGCTGGTGCCGCCACCGCCGGGCTTGTCGGCGGCGGCCTGCGCGTCCTCGGCCCGCCGCAGCGCGGCCTCCAGGTCCGCCTGGGCCCGGCCGTACGCCTCCCAGTCACCCTTCTTCAGGGCTTCCTGGCCGGCGTCGAAGGCCTTCTGGGCGTCGTCCAGGGCCTTTTGGACCGTGGGGTTACTGGACGTCGGTGGTGGGGTCGTGCCCGGGTCCTCGCCCTCGTCCGGTGGCTCGGGAGTCGAAACGTCCGCTCCGAAGACCTTGTTGAGGGCTTGGTCGAGGGTGTCCTCGAAGGCGGTGTTGCCTCCGTAGCTCACCAACACCTTCCGCAGCAGCGGGTACTTGAGTCCACCACCGCGTACGTAGACCGGCTCCACGTAGAGCAGTCCTCCGTCGAGTGGCACCGTCAGCAGGTTGCCGTACTCCACCTCGGAGTCGCCGCCCTGCAGAAGTCTGATGGACTCGGCGATGTCCTGTTCGGAGTTGAACTGGCTCTGCACCTGTTTGGGCCCGTTGACGGTCGTGCTGGTCGGCAGTTTCAGGATTCTGATCTTGCCGTAGTCGGGCGTGCCCGCCTCCGCGTCGACCGCCATGAACGCACTGAGGTTGTCCCGCCCGTTGGGCGTGAAGGTGGTCGTCAGCGAGAACGCCTGTGCCGACTGGTCGGGCATCTTCATGCTCAGGTAGTACGGCGGCACCGCGTCACCCGACTTGTTCGACGGGTCGTCCGGCACCTGCCACACCTCGCTGCCGCTGAGGAACGTGTCCGCGTCCTCGACGTGGTAGCGGCTGAGCAGTTCGCGCTGGACCTTGAACAGGTCCTGCGGGTACCGGAGATGGGCCATCAGCGATGCGGAGATGTCGCCCTTGGCCTTCACCGTGCCCGGGAACGCCTTCATCCAGGTCTTCAGGACGGGGTCCTGGGTGTCCCACTGATAGAGCTTGACCTGGCCGGTGTACGCGTCGACGGTCGCCTTCACCGAGTTGCGGATGTAGTTGACCTGGTTCTGCTGGGCCACCACCGCACGCGAGTTGTTCGTCGCGGTCAGCGAGTCGGCCGTCGTGTCACCGAGCGTCGTACGCGAGGAGTACGGGTAGCCGTTCGTCGTCGTGTACGCATCGACGATCCACTGGATCTTGCCGTCCACGACCGCCGGGTAGGCGTCGCCGTCGATGGTCAGCCAGGGGGCCACCGCCTCGACACGCTGCTTGGGCGTGCGGTTGTAGAGGATCCGCGATCCCTCGCCGATCGCCCCGGAGTACATGATCTGCGGTTCGCTGAACGCCAACGCGTACGCGGCCCGGTTGACCGGGTTGGAGAGGTTGACCCCGCTGTCGGCCGTGTAGCTGAAGGTCTTCTCTCCGCTGTCGTCGGAGTAGTCGATCTCCTTCTGGGGACCACCGACGATCGAGTACGTGGTGGTCTTCTCGCCGTAGTAGATCCGCTGCTGGTATGTCCCGAGGTCACCCTGGGACGGCAGGTCGGACTCGGTGAAGACCGGGCGGCCCTCGGCGTCGGCCGTGGTGCCCTTGGCGGCGACCACGCCGTATCCGTGGGTGTAGCGGAAGTGGTCGTTGATCCAGTTGTTCTTCGGAATGCCGTTGAGGTTCAGCTCACGCAGACCGATGACGGTGTCCTGGTCCTTGCCGTCCTTGCTGTAGCGGTCGACGTCCAGGTTGGTCGGGAACGCGTAGTAGTTACGCATCTGCTGGAGCTGCTGGAACGTCGGCGAGACGATGTTCGGGTCCATGACGCGGATGCTGGCCGTGCCGTCGACGTCGTCGCGCAGCTTGGTCTTGTCCGTGGTGGTGGACTTGCCCGCGTAGTCGGTGACCTTGGTGTCGTCGATGCCGTACGCGTCACGCGTCGCCTTGAGGTTCTTCGCGACGTACGGCGCTTCCTTGGCCTGCTCGTTGGGCTGGACCTGGAACTTCTGGACGATCGCCGGGTACAGACCGCCGATGAGGATCGCCGAGAGCACCATCAGACCGAAGCCGATGACGGGCAGCTGCCAGGTGCGCCGCCACAGGGTGGCGAAGAACAGCACGGCGCAGATGACGGCGATGCAGAACAGGATCGTCTTGGCCGGCAGATAGGCATTCGCGTCGACGTACCTGAGGCCGGTCCAGGCGTCGGTGGCCTTGAAGTCGCTGGACTTCACGGCCAGTCCGTACCGGTCGAGCCAGTACGCGACCGCCTTGAGGGCGACGAAGATGCCCAGCAGCACCGACAGATGCCCGGTCGCGGCGGACGTGGCACGCGCGCCCGGAGAGGTGACCCTGAGCCCGCCGTACAGGTAGTGGGTGAGCGCGGCGGCGATCACGGAGAGGATCGCGGCGGCGAAGCCGAAGCCGAGCAGGAACCGGTACCAGGGCAGGTCGAAGGCGTAGAAGGAGACGTCGAGGTGGAACTGCGGGTCCTTCTGGTTGAAGGGCACGCCGTTGACCCACATCAGCCAGGTCCGCCACTGGCTCGACGCCGAGGCGCCGGCGATGAGGCCCACCAGGGCGGTGATTCCCAGGAGCAGCCACTTCTTGTACGGCGCGATGCCCATCCGGTAGCGGTCCAGGCTCTGCTGCTCCATCGACATGGCGCTCAGCGGCGGACGCAGCCGGTGGGCCAGCCAGATGTTGAGGCCGACCGCCAGGGCCATCAGCAGACCGAAGACGAAGAACAGCCCGATCTTGGTCCACAGGGTGGTCGTGAACACCGACGAGTAGTTCACCGACCGGTACCAGAGCCAGTCCGTCCAGAACCCGGCGAACATGGTGAACGCCATGCCGAGGACGGCAAGGACGCCCAGTGTCATGAGCAGGGTCCGGACACGCCGGGACGGGCGGCCCACTCTGATCCGTGGCCCCGTCGGGCCTCCGCCGCGGTCCGGCATCTGGAAAGCCAAGGTGCGCACCTCGAAGTTCGCTGTTGGTATGTCAGACCCGCGTCGTCACGGGCCGTCCGTGGGCCTCGTGATCGTAGGCCCCCACCTATGCAACTTACTCACGCTTTACTCGGTTCCCGATTCCGGCCCTGAACGAGAGAGGATTGTGACCATGTCCAACACCCCCATGGCGGCGAGCCCGCTGACCCGGGCCGTTCTCGAGATCGACGAGTACGCCTCCGGCCTCGGCTGGGACCAGCCCGCCCGCCTCTTCGCCCTCGTAGACACCGCCCGGCTGCGCACTCAGGAACCCGCCCTCGCGGCCCAGCTCGGCCTCGACGCGGAGCAGCAGACCACCGGCCTCACCCCGATCGAGCAGGAGGAGATCCCCGCGGGCAAGCCACTCGACGAGTTCCTCGGCACGATCGCCTGGCCCGACGCCGTGGTCGGCTGCGCGCTCACGGTGGAGCGCCTGATGCTGCCGCCGTCCGCGGAGGCGTCCGTCCCGGAAGGGCTGACCGAGAAGAAGCTCGCCCAGTGGGTGGCCGAGCACCCGGACCGTCAGGAGGTCCGCATGACGGTCGCGGTCCTGCGCGACGGCGCCCGCGACTCGGCCCTGCGGCTGCGCGAGAAGGACTCCCCGACGGAGGTCCTCACGGGCGGTGCTCTGGTGCCGGGCCTTGCGGAGGCGCTGGCGGCGACGTTCGAGGAGTAGTCCCGCGGGCTACTGCGTCGTGCACTTCGTCAGGTCGGCGGTGTCGCCCGAGCGGATGTCCTTGAGGGCGCCGAGGGCGTCGTCGATGGTCTTCACCTTCACGAGGGTGAGCCCGTCGGGGGCGTCGCTCGCGGCGGCCGCGCAGTTGTCGGCTGGCGTGAGGAAGTACTGGGCGCCCTTGGTGCGCGCGCCGACGGTCTTCATCTCGATGCCGCCGATCGGGCCGACCTTGCCGTCGTCGTCGATCGTCCCGGTGCCGGCGACGAACTTGCCGCCGGTGAGGCTGCCCGGGGTGAGCTTGTCGTAGATGCCGAGCGCGAACATCAGCCCGGCACTCGGCCCGCCGACGTCGGCGAGCTTGATGTCGATGGTGAACGGGAACGTGTGGTCCGTCCCCGCCGAGATCCCGACGATGGCGCGCTTCTCGCCGCCGTCGTCGGAGGCCTTCGTCGTAATGGTGACGCCCTCGGTCCGGGTCGCCGTCTTGTTCTCCTTCTCGGCGGCGGCCTGTTCCTTGGCGGGCACGATCGTGAAGACGACGTCCTCGCCGGGCTTGTGCTTGGTCACCAGTTCGGCGACGTCGGCGGGCTCCTTCACCGCCGTACCGTCGACGGCCTTGATCACATCCCCGGCGTGCAGCCGGCCCTCGGCCGGGGAGTCCTTGACGACCGTCGAGACGATCACCCAGGACCGCACCGGGACGTCCAGCTCCTTGAGGGCCGCGACCTTGGCGCTCTCCTGGGACTGGCTGAACTCCTCGGCGTTCTCCTGGGTCGACTGCTCCTCGGTCTTGCCGTCCGGATAGAGGGTGTCGTGCGGCACGACCTTGTTGTCGTGCGCGAGCCACCCGTAGACGGCCTCGACGAGGTTCATCTTGTAGTCGGCGCTGGTGACCCGGACGGTGGTCATGTTCAGGTTCCCAGTCGTCCCGTACGTCTTCCGCCCCGAGATCTGCAGCACCGGCTCGCCGTCGTGGTCCCCGAGCGTGTTCACCGTCGGACCCGGTGACATCTCCGAATACGGCACATTGATGAAGACTCCCGCGCACAGGAGCGCGATCAGCATCAGGGTGGAGGCGAGCATCGTCGCGGTGCGGCGTGGCATGGCACGACAGTACGGGACGCCTCTGTCAGCGCACCGTCAGGGCCGCGTCCGGGTCATGTGCCGGAGCGGGGCTTCTCCATGGCGGCGCGGAAGCGGGCGTACCCGTCGAGCTCGGGGCCGTCGCTACGGACCTTGCGGGTCCGATTGGCCCAACTGCCCCAGAGGCCGGCGCCGATCGCAGCCACAAGCGGAATCAACAACCAGGCGAGCGCCGCCATGCCGTCCTCCCAACCCCGATGAGCGACCGCAAACTGACTGGTCAGCAGACTAACCGTCCGCACCGACAACGCTCACGCCAGGGGTGCGGTTACGCAACCGGAAGGGGGGTCACGCAGGGTGAGGCGGGCTCAGCAAGCGCCGACCCACTCCTCGGTGCCGTCGGAGAACTTCTGATGCTTCCAGATGGGCACTTCGTGCTTGAGGTCGTCGATCAGCTTCCGGCACGCCTCGAAGGCCTCGCCCCGGTGCGGACAGGAGACGGCCACCACGACGGCGAGGTCCCCGACCTTCAGGTCACCCACGCGATGCACGGCCGCGAGGGCCCGCACCGGGTACTCGGCGACGACCTTCTCGGCGATCCGCCGCATCTCGGCCTCGGCGCTGGGATGGCACGAGTACCCGAGCTCATCGACATCGGCACCCCCGTCATGGTTGCGCACGGTCCCGACGAACAACGCGGTCCCGCCCGCGGCCTCGTCCCCGACGGCCCGGAAGACCTCGTCCAGGGAGAGCGCCGTCTCCCGGATGGCGAGGAGCTTGACGGGATCCTGCGCGGCCTGCTCACCGGGGTGGTCGTGTGTGGGTGCCATGCCTCCATCCTGCCGCACGCCTACGAGGACGAGGAACAGCGTCATCGACCGGTACGCACGCGTGCCTGCTCGGAGCCTCCTACAGGGGGCGCGCCGCGACCGACTGAAGGCGTTGTGCGGCATGCCCTTCCGTCAGATCCGGCGCCGAGCCTTCCGGGCCCGCCGTACGACCGCCGCCGCACCCAGCAGAGCCACCGTCGCCCCCGCGGCCCCGGCCGCGGTCGCGTCCTTGCGCCCGAGTCGCCGGCCCGCCACGGTATGTCTCCCGGAGACCTCGTCCAGCAGCTCCGCGAGCACCTCCTCGTTGGTCCACTGCGGCCGCCACCCCGCGTCGTGCAGCCGGCTCCCGCTGACCACCCAGGGGTACATCGTGTAGGCCAGATCGCCCGCCGGGGACGGCGTCAGCCCGATCCGGTGCAGCCGGGCCGCCGCGCCCAGCGCGACGGTGGACGGCAGTTCCATCCGCCTGATCCCGCTGAGTTCCTCGACCTCTTCCTGCTCCAGCCACCCGTCGCACCCGACGGCGAGTTCCCCGTCGACCTTCTCCAGGACGGCGTACTCCAGAGCACTGCACAGGTCCTCGACGTGGCAGAACTGCCAGGCGGGGCGCGACCCGGCCACCACCAGCAGCCGAGGCGACTCGAAGTACCTGGTCAGCGCGGTGTCCGTCTCCCCGACCAGCACCGCCGGCCGGACCACGGTGACGTTGAGCCCCGGATGCGCCCGCGGCGCGCGCCGGGCGAGTCGCTCGATCTCCAGCAGGTCCCCGACCCCGGTCGCCTCCGCCGTGGCCCGCAGCTCCGCGTCCTCGGAGAGCGGCAGCTCGTTGTCCGGCAGGGCCCCGTAGACCATGGCGGACGTGCACAGCACGACCCGGTGGACGCCGGCCGCCGCGGCAGCCGTCAGCACGGTCTGTGTCCCCCGTACGTTGTAAGCCGTACGGGCGGCCGCGTCGGTCTCCAGATCCAGGTCGAGCGCCAGATGCACGACCGCGTCGGCCCCGCGCAGCTTCTCCGCGATGGCCGGATCCCGTACATCCAGGATGTGCCACTGCGCCGCCGCGCACTCGCCGCGGCGCTCGTCGATGGCGATGACCTGCTTGATCTCGTCCGAGGCGGCGAGCCGCTCGACGAGCAGCGCGCCGACACCGGACGCGGCACCGGTGACCGCGACGACGGGCCCGCGCGCACCGGGCGTGGTTGAGTGGTTTCGCGCTGCGCGAACCTGCGGATCTGGGGAACTCACCGGGCGTCTCCAGCGGTTGTCTTCAGTACGCACGCGAGTGACGCGTACGTACCAGGTGGCATCCATCCTGCCGCAGGCCGAGAGTCGGCGAAGCACCGAGGCCCGAAGCGCCTCGGGTGTCTACGCTGGGTGGTGTTATCGGGCAGTCAGCCGTCGGAGACAACCGGCGGCCTTACCAGCCGAGGAATCCCGTGAGTGACACCCCATTCGGATTCGGCCTTCCGCCGGAGGAGCCGGACGACGGCGACGAGGGCAAGAAGAAGGACCCGCAGAGCGGCGGTGGTCAGGGCCCGGCCAACCCGTTCGGTTTCGGCGGGCTGCCCGGCGCCGGGGGCTTTGGCGGCCCCGGTGCGGACAATCCGCTCGCTGCCATGTTCGGTTCGCTGAACCCCAACGACCTGGGCGCCGCCTTCCAGCAGCTGGGCCAGATGCTCTCGTACGAGGGCGGCCCGGTGAACTGGGACATGGCCAAGCAGATCGCCCGCCAGACGGTCTCCCAGGGCACGGCCGACGGCACCAAGGACGCGAGCGTCGGCCCCGCCGATCGCACCGCGGTCGAGGAGGCCGTCCGGCTGGCCGACCTGTGGCTCGACGACGCGACGTCCCTGCCGTCCGGCGCGGGCTCCGCGGTGGCGTGGAGCCGCGCGGAGTGGGTCGAGGCGACCCTGCCCGCGTGGAAGGAGCTCGTGGACCCGGTCGCCGAGCGCGTCGGCGCGGCCATGGGCGACGTCCTGCCGGAGGAGATGCAGGCCATGGCCGGCCCGCTGATCGGCATGATGCGCTCGATGGGCGGCGCCATGTTCGGCACGCAGATCGGGCAGGCCGTCGGCGTGCTCGCGGGCGAGGTCGTCGGTTCCACCGACATCGGCCTGCCGCTGGGCCCGGTCGGCAAGGCCGCGCTGCTGCCGGTGAACATGGAGGCGTTGGGCAAGGACCTCGGCGTGTCGAAGGAGGAGGTGCGGCTGTACCTCGCCCTGCGCGAGGCCGCCCACCAGCGCCTGTTCGCACACGTGCCGTGGCTGCGCTCGCACCTGTTCGGCGCGGTCGACGGCTACGCGCGCGGGATCAAGGTCGACACCGCCAAGCTGGAGGACGTGGTCGGCCAGTTCGACCCGCAGAACCCCGAGCAGCTGCAGGACGCCCTTCAGCAGGGCATGTTCCAGCCGGAGGACACGCCCGAGCAGAAGGCCGCCCTGGCCCGTCTGGAGACGGCCCTGGCGCTCGTCGAGGGCTGGGTGGACGCGGTGGTGCACGCGGCCGCCAAGCCGCGGCTGTCGTCCGCGGACGCGCTGCGCGAGACGCTGCGCCGCCGCCGTGCCTCGGGCGGCCCCGCCGAGCAGACGTTCGCCACGCTGATCGGCCTGGAGCTGCGCCCGCGCCGTCTGCGCGACGCCTCCCGTCTGTGGGCCTCGCTCACCGACGCGCGCGGTGTCGACGGCCGGGACGCCCTGTGGGCGCACCCGGACATGCTGCCGACGGCCTCCGACCTGGACGACCCGGACGGCTTCGTGCACCGCGAGCAGCTGGACTTCTCCGAGCTGGACAAGATGCTCGGCGAGGCGGCGGACAAGCCCGACCTCAAGAAGAAGGGCAACGGCTCCGACGACGCCAAGGACACCGACAAGGGCGACGACACCGAGTGAGCCTGTCCGACGACGCGGTCCTCGTACTGAAGAGCTACGAGGGCCAGGAGGAGCTGCGCCAGGCTTACCTGGACCACCTCGCCGCACATCCGGACGGCATGTGGAAGGCGTGCCGGGCCGGTCACCTCACGGCGAGCGCCCTGGTGATCGACCCGGAGCGCGGCCGGGTGCTGCTCACGCTCCACAAGAAGCTGCGCATGTGGCTCCAGATGGGCGGCCACTGCGAGCCGCAGGACGCCTCCCTGGAGGCGGCGGCCCTGCGTGAGGCGACGGAGGAGTCCGGCGTCGAGGGGCTGACGCTGCTTCCGGGCGGCCCGGTGACCCTCGACCGGCATGCGATCCCGGCGCCGTGCCACTGGCACTTCGACGTCCAGTACGCGGCCGTGGCCCCGCCCGACGCGGCGCACGCTGTCAGCGACGAGTCGCTCGACGTGCGCTGGTTCGGATACGACGAGGTGGCGTCCGTGGCGGACGAGTCGGTCGTACGGCTGCTGGAAGCGACCCGCGCGAGGCTCTGAACGTGTGGGGCTGTGAACGTGTGGGGCTGTGAACGTGTGGGGCTGTGAACGTGTGGGGCTGTGAACGTGTGTAAGGGGCGACCACCAGTGGTGGTCGCCCCTTACGTTCGCCTTCCAGCGATGCCGGAGGCTCAGGCGTTGCTTGCCCCGAGGGAGTTCCCTCGCATGCCGAACTGGCCGAGCATCCCCGACGAGCGAAGGTGCTGCGGCGGCAGCAGCTCGCTGGGCTGCACCAGGACATGCCCCGTGCCGGAGAACTGCATCTCCCAGCCCTCGCCGGTGGAGCCCTTGCGGCGCCACACGGCGGACGTGGAGGTGGGGGCCTGGAGCTGGGTCCGCAGGGACGTGGACCAGGCGACCACGGCGTCCGCGTCGCAGCAGACGTTCTTCTCCGGGGTCACCTCCATCACCAGCGGCTCGCCCGAGGTCATGAGCACGACCTGCCCGGACCCGGTCAGCTCCAGGTTGTAGGCACCCGCCGAGGCGATCTCCACAGCACTGTCGACCGCGACGATGCCGACCCCGAGGGAGCCGTCGAAGGCGAGGACGTAGGAACTGTCGACGGTCAGGCCGCGGCCGACCTCCATGATGTGCAGGTGCTGGGCGAGATTGGCGAGATACACGATGCCGTTGCCCTTGCAGCGCATGAGCTCCAGGCGCTCGCCGGTCATCCGCTCGACGTTGCGCCAGCTGCGGTTGCGGTACTGGCTGTCGAACTCCACCTGCCCCTCGAAGGCGACCATGGCGCCCTGGCGGGCGAGCACGGGGCTGCTGCCCTGGGTGACGTCGGTCTTCAGGAGCTGCGGGTTCTGCAGGGTGTAGCGGCCGGTGGACTCCACCGGGACGTGTGCGAAGAGTGTGCTGTGCATGATGTGCGTGGTGCTCCCTTCAGCCCCGGATCTTGAATCGGTCGCCGGTGTCCTCGCTCGGCTGGACGACCACGAAGCCCTGGCCCTTGAAGCCGATCTGGAAGGCCTCACCACTGCCCCGGCCGATGAGGGCGCTCGCCTTGACCGTGCGACGCGCCTTCATGTCCAGGCCGGTCGTCCAGGCGATCAGCGCGTCCGGGTCGACGTACGTCTCGCGTTCGGCGCAGTCCAGGGCCATCGGAATGCCCCGGCTGACCAGCGCGACCCAGCCCGTGCCCCGTACGACGAGGTTGGTCAGGCCCGAGCCGGACAGCTTGGCGAGACCCTTGACCGGCTCGATGGTCAGCTCCAGCGAGGCGTCGCAGGCCAGCAGCGTGGCTCCGTTGACCGAGAGCGCCTCGCCGTTCAGGTGGAGGACGATGACGTCGCCGCCGTAGTCGGCGAGATAGAGGTCGCCGTCACCGCGGCAGAGCATGAGCCTGCCGCCCTCGCCGCTGACCATCTCCTCCGCCGAGCGGCGCAGGCTGGCCGGCGCCCCGTCGAACTGCACATAGCCCTCGTACGCGATCATCGAGCCGGCCTTGGCCAGCAGATCGTGTCCGCTGGCCATGGTGACCTTGAGCGTCTTGGAGCTGTGCACAGTCATCCGGACGCCGGTCGAAGCGGCGCGGTGAGCGCTGAGAGTCTGGGTGTCCATGGGCCTCACACCTCGAAGGGCTGTACGACGACGAAGTTGCCGGGGGCGCCGCGGAACTGGAGGTTCACGGCCTCCGAGCTCTGCCGGGAGTACCCGGAACGGCGCAGCCTGAGCGCGGTGGTGGTGACGGCCTGCGCACCGGCGGACCAGGCGATGACGGCGTTCCCGTCGACGTAGGTGGCCGGACCCACGGGGATCACGACCGGCACGCCGCGTGTCTTCACGGCGACCGCTCCGGTCCCCGAGAAGAGCATGCTGAACAGCCCGCCGCCCGGCAGACCCGCGCCCTCGATGCGGCGCACCTCGGTGTCCAGGGCCTCGTCGAAGGCGAGCACACCCTGCGCGCTGGTGTAGAGCTGCTCCCCCTGGAGGCGGATGACGAACACCCGACTGGCCTCGTCGGCGAGGAAGACCTCGCCGTCACCGGAACAGCGCATCAGGGACATGCCCTGGCCGGTGAGCGCTCCGGTGAGCTTGCCGAGCAGCCCGGAGCCCTTGTGGGCGAAGTCGATGTCGCCCTGGTAGGCGACCATGCTGCCCTGCTTGGCGAGGATGTTGGCACCCTTGGTGAGCGTGGCCCGCACCAGCTGCGAGTTCTGCTCCGTCCAGCGGTCCCCCACGGGGGCTTCCGCGTACTTCGTGAGGACGACACGGACGTTCGCCTCGGGCGGCACCGGCGCCAGCGTCGTGGCGCCGCCGAAGGGCTGGGCCTGGCCCGGGAAGGCGCCGGGGGCGCCCGGAGGCGCGAACTGGCCGGCGGGTGCCCCAGGGGGCGTGAACTGGCCGGCGGGTGCTCCCGGGGGTGTGAACATCTGCGGGCTCGTGGGCGCGGGGGCCGCCTGCGGCGGGACGCCGGGCGGGGTGGTCCCGGCGAGCGTCGGTGCCGTGTGGACGGACGGGGCCACGGGGGCGGGGGCTCCGAAGGAGGGAGCCGGCGCGGGGGCGGGAGGTGCCGCGGGCGCGGCGGCCTGCGGCGGCGGCGCGAACGCCGGTGCCTGAGTCTGCGCCGGGGCGGCCGGTGCGGGCGCGGGCTCCTCCTCGGCGACCTCGCCGCCGAAGTTCTTCAGCAGCGCGTCGAGGCCGCCGTCGAAGCCCTGCCCGACCGCGGCGAACCGCCAGACGTCCTTCAGGTACAGGTCGCCCAGCATGACGGCACGTTCCGTGGAGAACTCGCCGCCGGCGAAGGAGTACCGGGCGACCTCCTCGCCGCCGGCGACGATACGGACGTATCCGGGAGCGATCTGCGACATCTGGCCGGCGCCGTCGATCGTCGCCGTGAACGACAGCTTCTGGATCTGCGGCGGGATCTTGTCGAGCGTGATCCTGAAGGCCTCTGTGTCACCCGCCTGCGCGCCCAGGAGCTGGATGGATTCCTCGGGGGACTTCGGCTGGTTGAAGAAGACGAAGTACCGGTCGTCCGAGAGCTGTTCGTCGGCGTCGAGCCCGAAGCAGCTGATGTCGAAGGTCAGCCCGGGGCCGGAGATCTGTACGCCTACGTACAGATCCGTGCCCGCGGTGAGGTCACTGATCTTGGCCTTGTGGCCGCGTTGGAATTCCCTGGCCATGCGTAACGACCGTCCCCCATCCCGAATGCGAGTGCGTCGCGACAGGCTAACGGCAAAGTCGGACACCCGAGGAAGTCGGTACAGATCCGGTACAAAATCCCGCGCGGCTCCCGATACGACCTGCCGTCAGGGCGGCCGTCACTCTCCGCGCGCGGCCGGAAGGTGGGGCAACCGCTCGGCGGCGACCACTCCTTCGAGATAGCCGCGGGCCCGCTCGGTGCGCGGATACGCCTCCAGCAGCCGCCAGAAGCGGGGGCCGTGCCCGGGGACGAGCAGATGCGCCAGCTCGTGGAGGAGGACGTAGTCGACGACGTACTCGGGCATGCCCTGCAGGCGGTGGGACAGCCGGATGCTGCCCTCGGACGGGGTGCACGAGCCCCAGCGGGTGTTCTGGTTGGTGACCCAGCGCACCGAGTTCGGCCGGGCCCGGCCGTCGAAATACTGGGCCGACAGGCGTTCGGCACGCTCGGCCAGCTCGGCGTCGCCGAGGACCCGTTTGCTCTCCTGGGCGGCCAGTTTGTCGAGCATGACGCTCACCCAGCGCTGTTCCTCGGCCTCGGACATCCGGGCAGGGATGAGCACGACGGTGCGATCGCCCTCGCGGTACGCGGAGACCGTCCGACGTCGACGGGAACTCCTGCGCACCTCGATCGCGCTCGCCCCCGAGCCGCTCGACGGCAGGCTCGTCGTACTGCGCTGTGGCGTTCCGGCGCGGTGCAGTGGGTCGGCGGGCACGCCCCGACGTTACCCGTTGCACACAGGGGAAGTCCCGACTCCGGGTCGGTTCCGTTCCGATCCCCCACATGCGTTTGATTCATACGACTGACTTGTACGACTAACACCCCCTGCCTGTGGACAACTTTGGGCGCCCCGCGCCGGGCCCGGGCATGCTGGCTCGTGTCGGCGGAGCTGCGGGACGACCTCCTCCGGCAGGCGGGGACGTTCGGGGATGTTCTACGAGGGCTACGGGGGCCTGTCATGCAGTCGATGGATCCGCATCCGACGGTTTCGTTGGTTCCGCTTGTGAAGCCCGCGCTCCGGCGCGGCTGGCGTGATCTCAACACCGTGCAGTTCGGGATGACCCCGGCGCACGCGATGACGCTGGGTCCGATGGACACGGCGACGGGCAGTTTCCTCGACCTGCTCAACGGCACTCGCGGTCTGCCGCTCCTGCGGGAGGAGGGCCGTCGCATGGACCTGCCGGACGGGCATGTCGACGCGCTGGTGGAGCGGCTCGCGCGGGCCGGGCTGGTCGACGACGCCAAGGGCGGCGGGTCGGCCGCCGAGGCCCTGCGCACCAAGAAGGAGGTCCTCGACCGGCTGCGTCCCGACCTGGCCTCGCTCTCCCTGACCACGTCCGAACCGGGCGAGGCGATCAGGCTCCTGGCCGCCCGCCGCTCCCTGCGCGTCCAGGTGAGAGGAGCAGGCCGGGTGGGCGCGGTCCTGGCCTCGCTGCTGTCGGGGGCCGGGGTGGGCGAGGTCGACGTGCGCGATGTGGGCTCGGTCGAGCCGGGGGACGTGGCGCCGGGCGGGCTGCCCGCCGAGTCCGTCGGCGACCGCAGGCAGGAGGCCGCGCGGCGTGCCGTGCGACGGTCGGCGCCGGACCGCCCACCACGCCGCGGCCCCCGCACGCCGTCCGAGAGCGACGACCCGGGCTTCTCCCTCGTGATCCTCGCCCCACGCGACGACATCGACGTGCACGCGCCGCTCCCGTCCGCCGCCGACCCCCTGATCACCTCCGGCACACCCCATCTGTACGTTGGCGTGGTGGAGGCGACCGGGGTGGTCGGTCCGTTCGTGCTGCCGGGCGAGACGGGCTGCGCCGGCTGTCTGCACGAGGCGCGCACCGACCGTGACCAGGTGTGGCCCCGTCTGATCGCGCAGTGGCGCTCCGGCGGGCCGCGCCGGGAGCGTTCCTGCGATCTGGCGCTGGCCACGACAGTCGCGGGCCTTGCCGCCGCGCACGCGCTCGCCTTCCTGGACGGCAAGGTCCCCTCGAGCGTCGGCGCACGCTGGGAGGTCTCCCTGCCCACCCTTCACTGGCATGCGCGGCCGGTCTGGGGGCACCCCGCATGCCGGTGCGGAGCAGCGGAGAAAGGTAAGGGGGAACACACACCCAAGTACGAGGAGTCGCACGAGACAATGGCGGAGCAACAACCGTCGAAGGAGTTACGCCGTACGACACACGCGGCGCGGCTTGCTGGGACCTGGAGGGCGCATGTCTGATCTTCCCCGCAAGGCGGTCACCCGTACCGCCAAGCTCGCCGCGCTGCCGCTCGGTTTCGCCGGACGGGCGACCTGGGGACTGGGCAAGCGGATCGTCGGCGAGTCCGCCGAACTGGTCGGCCGCGAGCTGCAACAGCGCACAGCCGACCAACTGTTCAAGGTGCTCGGCGAGCTCAAGGGCGGCGCCATGAAGTTCGGCCAGGCCCTGTCCGTCTTCGAGTCGGCGCTCCCCGAGGAGGTCGCCGGCCCCTACCGGGCGGCGCTGACCAAGCTCCAGGAGGCGGCGCCTCCGATGCCGACGCGCACCGTGCACGCGGTGCTGGAGAAGCGGCTCGGCCAGGACTGGCAGGAGTTGTTCCTCGAGTTCGAGGACAAGCCCTCGGCGGCCGCCTCCATCGGCCAGGTGCATCGCGGGGTGTGGCGCGACGGCCGCGAGGTGGCGGTCAAGGTGCAGTACCCCGGAGCGGGCGAGGCCCTGCTGTCCGACCTGAACCAGTTGAGCCGTTTCGCTCGCCTGCTGGGTCCCCTCATTCCCGGTGTGGACATCAAGCCGCTGATCTCGGAGCTCAAGGACCGCGTCTCCGAGGAACTGGACTACGGCCTGGAGGCACAGGCCCAGCGGGCCCATGCCGAGGAGTTCGCCGGCGATCCGGACGTCGTGGTGCCGGATGTGGTGCATCAGTGCGACCAGGTGCTGATCACGGAGTGGATGGACGGCATCCCGATGTCCGAGGTGATCGCCGACGGCACCCGGGAACAGCGCGACCGGGCCGGCCAGCTCCTGGCCCGCTTCCTGTTCTCCGGCCCCGCCCGCACCGGACTGCTGCACGCCGACCCGCACCCAGGCAACTTCCGCCTCCTGCCCGGTGGCCCGGAAGGCGAGGACGACTGGCGCCTGGGCGTCCTGGACTTCGGCACGGTCGACCGTCTCCCGGGTGGCCTGCCGACCCCGATCGGCATCTCCCTGCGGATGACGCTCGACGGCGAGGCGGACGCCGTCTACGAACTCCTCCGCGCCGAGGGCTTCGTCAAGGAATCCATAGAGCTGGACCCGGACGCCGTCCTCGACTACCTCCTGCCGATCATCGAACCGGCCCAGGCCGAGGAGTTCACCTTCACCCGCAGCTGGATGCGCAGCCAGGCGACCCGGATCGGCGACCCGCGCTCCCCCGCCTACCAGCTGGCCAAGCAGCTCAACCTGCCGCCGGCGTATCTCCTCATCCACAGGGTGACGCTGAGCACGATCGGGGTGCTGTGCCAGCTGGGCTCGACAGTGCGCCTGCGTGAGGAACTGGAGGAGTGGCTGCCGGGGTTCCTGCCGGAGGAAGACCTGGAAGAGGCCCTGGAGGAGCCGGCGGCGGAGGCGTGAGGCTTCGCGGGAGCCTCACCACCAGGCCGAGTCCAGCCGCCCCTCGATCGCCCTGAGGTTCTCCCGGGAGCAGGTGTCGCAGAAGTACTGACGGACGCCGTTCTCCACGGAGCAGGTCCAAGTGGGCTGCGGGCCCTCGGCCGCGGTGCCGCACCGAGCGCACACAAGGGCCTCGGACTCCCTGGCGGAGCCGCTGTCGTCACTGCCTCCGGAAAGACTCGTCACTCGGCGACGATATCCCCGCGGCCTGCGGATCGGCGGACACAACGCACCGCGGGGGCCGGTCCGTTCGGACGGACCGGCCCCCGCGGGAAGAGCTTCGCCTCCCTGGCCGGGAGGCCACCGCTTCAGGTGTGTTCGGGATTACTGCATGACGGCCATGGCGAGCGCCCGGCGGGCACGCAGCGAGGCGCGCTCCGCCCGGCGCTGCATCCGGCGAGCGGTCACCAGGCGCGTGGCCCGGCGTTCCCGCTCGGCGTCCCGCAGGCGCTCGTGCATATGCGCACGAGCCAGGGCTTCTGGAATGAGTTGCATCTCTCGGGTCCTGTTCTGGCGCGAGTCGATCGCACCACTGGTGGTGAAGTCTTCAGGCGCGGAGCCTGCGAGTTCGTCGATGGACGGCTTCATCGGGGCCTGCTTCTTGGGGTCGTGCGTGAGGGGGCGATCGATCGTTCCTGCGGTGTTCATGCCGAGACCGGGTTCTTGCGCGGGCGACCACGCGGCCGCTTCCGGGCTACGACGACACCCTGGACGAACAGCTCGCCACCCCAGACGCCCCAGGGCTCGCGCCGCTCCTTGGCACCGGCGAGGCAAGCCTCGACCAGCGGGCAGGTGCGGCAGAGCGACTTGGCGTACTCGACGTCGGCCGGCGACTCGGCGAAGAAGACCTCCGGGTCGTACGAACGGCAGGGGACGGGTACGCCGAGGTTCTCGATGGCGTCGTCGAGCGCGGTGAGCGCAGTGAGCGGAGTCAAGGTGGAGTCCTCCGTGAGGCCGGGCGGGGGGATCGTTTCGGAAGGCGGTACGGACGGGGCGTGCGCTTCGAGTTGCACGGTTCGTCTTCCTCGTCTGTCGTTCCGGCCCTGTTGGGCCGAGTGGCGGCTGGTACCGGGTTCTTTTCTTGTCCCGAGGCCCCTTCGCTCCGCTGTCCCCGTTCGGGGACAAACAGAAGGGCCGCGGATCCCGGATGGGGTTCCGCGGCCCTGAAGGCACCGGCCTGATGGTCGATCAGGCTGGATCACTCCAGGGTTCTGGCCCACGGAAGGCCCACATCTGGTGGTGCTGCGTCGTCTGCTTCCGGCTACCGGCACCGGCGGCCGCAAAGGCATAGGCGTGCGCCTGTGCCCCTACTGCTTCCAGTGCCTTGGTCGGTCGCTCATTGCGCTCCCGGACGGGAAGGCCCGCGAGAGACACGGAGGACGCCGGACGGACGGCAGGAATGCCGGACAGACCGGTGCCCAGGTTCGAGACGCCGAGCATGCACGTGGAGACGACCGAGCGATCGGTCACTTTGGCGGTGCTGATGGAGCTGAAGTTGATGCTGATCACTGGAATCGCCTCCTCTCGGCGTCTAGAGGGACCGGGGGTGAACCGGTCCGACGGATATGCAAGTACAGCACGAAAGCGGGGCCTCCGAGAAGGCCTCCGGTCTCGTGGCTACGAACCTATGGGGATTGCTGGGGCATGCGCAAACTATTTTTTCGACGAGTTCGCGTCAGTCCCCAACTTCTTCTCCTGCGAGGTCCTGGCCTGCGCAGATCGCCAGGACATCGGCTCCGTAGCGGTTGAGCTTGCGCATCCCGACCCCGGGGATCCGCGCCAGCTCCGCGTCGTCGTCGGGGACGGACTCCGCGATCGCCATCAGCGTCTTGTCGGTGAAGACGCAGAAGGCGGGCTGCCCGCTGCGCTGCGCCTGGACCGCACGCCACTCACGCAGCCGCTCGTAGAGCCCCTCGTCCATGTCCGACGGGCAGTCCTCACAGCGCATCAGCTTCAGCTCACCGGCGTCGGTGAGCGTGCGCCCGCACACCCGGCAGCGCGCCGGGGTGCGCTGCGTGCGCCGTGGGACGGCGGCGCCGGCTCTGCTGGTGGTGAAGCCCCGCTCGACACCTCCAGGGCCCGCAGCACTCCGTCCGGCGGCGCCGGCCGAGCCGGGCCGCAGACCGTCGAGGAAGCGGCTGGGCCTGCGACTGGGACGGCCGCCAGGCGCGCGGGACAGCGCCCAGGACACATACAGGCGCTCTCTGGCACGGGTGACGCCGACATAGAGGAGGCGGCGCTCCTCCTCGATCTGCTCGTCGGTCTTTGCGTAGGTGATCGGCATCATGCCCTCGGCGACACCGACCAGGAAGACGACGTCCCACTCCAGTCCCTTGGCCGAGTGCAGGGAGGCGAGCGTGACGCCCTCGACGGTCGGTGCGTGCTGCGCGCTCGCCCGCTCATCGAGCTCGGCCACCAGATCGCTCAGAGTGGCGCCGGTTCTGGAGGCTGCGAAGTCCTGCGCGAGGTTCACCAGGGCGGCCAGCGACTCCCAGCGCTCCCGGACGGCCCCGGAGCCGGCCGGCGGCTGGGTGGTCCAGCCCTCGCCCGACAGCACGGCACGCACTTGGGAGGGCAGGTCGACGGCGTCGTCGAGGAGGGAGTCGTTGCCGCCGAAGCGGGCCGCGCCGCGCAGGGCGACGCCCGCCTTGCGCACTTCGGGGCGGTCGAAGAACCGCTCGGCACCTCGCAGCTGGTAGGGGACACCGGCGTCGGCGAGGGCCTGTTCGTAGGTCTCGGACTGGGAGTTGGTGCGGAACAGGACGGCGATCTCGCTGGCCCGGCAGCCCGCGTCGATGAGCTCGCGGATGCGGCGGGCGGCGCCCTCGGCCTCGGCGGGCTCGTCGGTGCATTCGGTGTAGACGGGCTCGGGGCCGGCAGCGCGCTGGGAGATCAGCTCCAGCCGGTGGTCGGCGGCGCGGCCCCTGGCCTGGGCGAGCAGGCCGTTGGCGAGATGGACCACCTGCGGAGTGGAGCGGTAGTCGCGGACCAGCTTGACGACGGTGGCCCCGGGGTGGCGGGTGCGGAAGTCGAGCAGGTGGTCGGGAGTTGCTCCTGTGAACGAATAGATCGTCTGGCTGGCGTCGCCGACCACGCACAGGTTCTCCCGGTCGCCCAACCACAGCTCCAGCAGGCGCTGTTGGAGGGGACTGACGTCCTGGTACTCGTCGACGACGAAGTGCTGATACTGGGAGCGGACCTGCTCGGCGATGTCGTGCCGGTCCTGGAGGACCGCGACGGTCAGCAGCAGGACGTCCTCGAAGTCGATGACCCCGCGGGCGCGCTTAAGGTCCTCGTAGGCGGAGTAGACCTGGGCGATCTCCGCCGGGTTCCGGGGGGCCTCGCGGCCGGCCTTGGCGGCCGCGAGGGCGTAGTCGGCGGGGACGGTCTGGGTGACCTTGGACCACTCGATCTCACCGGTGACGTCCCGCAGCTCGCCCCGGTCGAGGCGGATGCGGCAGGCGGCGGCAGCGTCGGCGACGAGCTGGACCTTGCGGTCGACCAGCCGGGGCATGGAGCCGCCGACGGCTTTCGGCCAGAAGTACTGGAGCTGGCGCAGGGCGGCCGAGTGAAAGGTGCGGGCCTGGACACCGGCGGCGCCGAGCTGGCGCAGCCGGCCGCGCATCTCCCCGGCGGCACGGTTGGTGAAGGTGACGGCCAGCACGCTGGAGGGCTGGAGGATCCCGGCGCGCACGCCGTAGGCGATGCGGTGGGTGATCGCCCGTGTCTTGCCCGTGCCGGCGCCCGCCAGCACGCACACCGGGCCGTGCAGGGCGGTGGCCACCTCGCGCTGCTCGGGGTCGAGCCCTTCGAGCACCGCGTCGGCCGAGCCCGGTGTCTGCGGGAAGAGGGTGGAGTGCGTTGCTGCTGTCACACGGCCATGCTGCCAGGTCGCCGGAGACGGGTGAGCCGGTTGTCCACAGGCAGGCACTCGTAGTCGTACTAATGCGGCAGGTGTCACGTCCGGCGGACCCCGGCCACCGGGAATGGTGGTCCTTCCACATACGTTTCCCACTGCGAGCGCACATCCGCCGACCCGCCGAAGGAGCACGAGAGACATGCAGGGCACTGTGACGATGTACAGCACCACGTGGTGCGGCTACTGCCGTCGGCTGAAGAGCCAGATGGACCGCGAGGGCATCGCGTACAACGAGATCAACATCGAGCAGGACCCTGACTCCGCCGCGTTCGTCGAGAAGGCGAATGGCGGGAACCAGACGGTTCCGACCGTGCTCTTCCCGGACGGCTCGACGCTCACGAACCCTTCGCTGGCTCAGGTCAAGCAGAAGATCGGCGCGTAACCGCTGCGCGGACGTGTTCCGGAAGGCGGTCCCTGACGTGCGTCAGGGACCGCCTTCTTGTGGTTTGTCAGACGAAGCTCCTCGTCGGCAACGGCTTGCCGTACCAGAGCTCGATCAGGCGGGCCGCGATCGAGATGCCGTACGGCGGGAGCACCTCGCCGGACTCGAAGGCGGCGCCGAGTTCGTCGCGGGAGAACCAGCGGGCCTCGTGGATCTCGTCGCCGTCGACGTCGATGTCGGTCGAGGTGGCGCGGGCCATGAAGCCCAGCATGAGACTGGACGGGAAGGGCCAGGGCTGGCTGGCGACGTACTCGACCTGGCCGATCGTGATCCCGGCCTCCTCGAAGACCTCGCGGCGCACCGACTGCTCGACGGCCTCACCGGGTTCGACGAACCCGGCGAGCGTCGAGAAGCGGCCTTCGGGCCAGTGGACCTGACGGCCCAGCAGTATGCGGTCGTCCTCGTCGGTGACGGCCATGATCACGGCGGGGTCGGTGCGCGGGTAGTGCTCGGCACCGCAGGCCTGGCAGCGGCGGATGTGGCCGGCCGCTGCGATGACCGTGCGTTCGCCGCAGCGGGAGCAGAAGCGGTGCGTGCGCTGCCAGTTCTCCAGCCCGACCGCGTGCACCATCAGACCGGCCTCGCGCGGCGACAGGAGCAGGCCGGCCTCGCGCAGGCCGGCCGCGCGTGCGGACTGGTCGATACGCCCGGGAAGCGCGTCCTTCTGGAGGGCGAAGTAGCGCACGCCGTCTTCGTCGATGCCGAGAAAGTAGCGGTGTGCCTCGGTGAGGGGGGCCTCGAAGGACGGGGTCATGACGAGTTCGGTACGGCCCTCGGCCGTCTCGTCGATGAGGACCTGGCCGCCGGAGACCACGAAGCAACGGGTGGTGGGGTGGCTCCATGCCGCCGCGAGCCAGGCCTCGTCGAGCCGGTGGTGGGCGGCCCGGTCGATGCCGCTCGGAGCGGTGAGCGAGATGGGGCGGTCGGCGGTGTGGTCGGTCCAGGTGGTCACGAGTGCTTCCAACTCCCCCGGGGGAAAGGGTGTTTCGCGGGCGGTCCAGCGGGACGTACGGCGGGAGGCGACCGGGTCCGGCGGGGCGTGGCGGTACGGGGCGGTTCTTCCAGTGTGCCCCGCATGCCAGGCCGATCCGGGCGGTGCGGGACGGTCAGGGCGCATGGCGCCAGTTCTCCGCGAGATCGCCCCAGAGGTACGCGGTGGTCTCGACGCCCTTGAGGAGGAGGTCCAGCTCGACCTTCTCGTTCGGGGCGTGCCAGCCGTCGGACGGGACGGAGATGCCGAGGAAGAGCACGGGTGCGCCGAGGACCTCCTCGAGATCGGCGGCCGGTCCCGAGCCGCCCACACGCGTGAAGCCGACGGGCTTGTCGAAGGCTCGGCTCATGGCGCGGACGACGGACTGCAGGGCCGGGTGGTCCAGCGGTGTCAGGCACGGGCGCGTGGCCGCGCCGAAGGAGATCTCGTAGCGGATCCCGGCGGGCACCTGCTCGGCGGCCCAGTCGCGGACGGCCTTCTCGATGTGATCGGGGTCCTGGCCCGCGACCAGCCGGAAGGAGAGCTTCAGCAGGGCGGAGGACGGGATGATCGTCTTGCTGCCGGGGCCCTGGTAGCCGCCGCCGATGCCGTTGACCTCGGCGGTGGGGCGGGCCCAGATGCGCTCCAGGGTGGTGTGCCCGAACTCACCGTGGGTGGCGTGCGACTTGGCCGTGCGCAGCCACTCCTGCTCGTCGAAGGGCAGCTCGGCGAAGAGTGCGCGTTCACGGTCGGTGAGCTCGACGATGCCGTCGTAGAAGCCGGGGACCGCCACGCGCGCGTGCTCGTCGTGCAGGGCGGCGACGAGGCGGGCAGCGGCCGTGGCCGGGTTGGGGACGGCGCCGCCGAAGGCGCCGGAGTGGATGTCCTGGTCGGGGCCGTACAGCCGTATCTCGCACTCGGCGAGGCCGCGCATGCCGGTACATACCGTGGGAGTGTCCTCGGACCACATGCTGGTGTCGGACACGATGACGACGTCGGCGGCGAGCCTCTGCGCGTGCTCCTGGACGAGTGCGCGGAAGTGCGGGGACCCGGACTCCTCCTCGCCCTCGATCAGCAGCTTGAGGTGCACGGCCGGCGCGGTGCGGCCGGTGGCGGCGAGGTGGGCGCGGACGCCGAGTGTGTGGAAGAACACCTGGCCCTTGTCGTCGGCCGCCCCGCGCGCGTAGAGACGGTTCTCCCGGATGACGGGCTCGAAGGGCTCGCTGTCCCAGCCGTCCTCGCGGGCGGCGGGCTGCACGTCGTGGTGGCCGTAGACCAGGACCGTGGGCGCCTCGGGGTCGTCGCAGGGCCATTCGGCGAAGACGGCGGGCGCGCCCGGTGTCTCCCAGACCTCGGCGGTCGGGAAGCCGGTCTCCTGAAGCCTGGCGGCGAGCCAGTCGGCGCTGCGGCGTACGTCGGTCGCGTGGTCGGGCTGGGCCGACACGGACGGGATGCGCAGCCACTCGGCGAGCTCGTCGAGGAAGGCGGCACGGTGCCGCGCGATGTACGTACGGACGGCGCTGACGGCACTGTCAACGGGCTGGCTCATGGTCACGAGCCTATCGGCCCGCACCGACATCCTCGTCGTGCGGTTCCTCACCCCCCGGCTCCTCCAGCAGCAGCCGCTCCAGTGCGGCTCTGCCGGGCAGGTCGTCCGGTCGTACGACCTCGCCGCTGCGTACGTAGAGGAAGGTTGCCGTGACCGACTCCAGGGGTACGCCCTGCCGCTCGGCCCAGGCGAGCCGGTAGACGGCGAGCTGGAGCGGATCCGCGGTGCGGGTGCGGCTGGTCTTCCAGTCGACGATCTCGTACGTGGCCGTCGGGCCGTCGCCCTCCTTGTAGACGGCGTCGATACGGCCCCGGACCACGCGCCCGGCGATCGCGAGCTGGAAGGGGGCCTCCACGCGGTAGGGCGTGCGCTGGGCGTACTTGGTGCGCTCGAAGGCGTCCTTGAGGGCTTCGAGATCGCGTTCGTCGGCGATCTCGGCCTCGCTGCCGGGCAGTTCCTCCGGCTCCAGCATGGGCAGCGTCAGCGCCTCGAAGCGGGACTCGATCCAGGCGTGGAAGCGGGTGCCACGGCGCGCTGCCGGCTGCGGCGGGCGGGGCATGGGACGGGCCAGTTCCTGGGCGAGGCCCGCCGGGTCGGCGGCCAGGCGCATCAGCTGGGACGCGGTCAGCGACGCGGGCAGGGGGACGTCGGTGACGCTTTCGCGGGCGCGCAGGAGTTCACCGGTGAGGGCGTCGAGGTCACGGTCCCAGGAGGCGATGGTGCGGGCCTCTTCCGGGGTGAGGGGCGCGCTTCCCGGTTCCGTGGGGTGGGGCCGCGCCGGTTCGGTACGGGGGTGTTCCGTGGCGCCCGGCCCCACGGCCTGGTGCGGGACGGTCGGGCGATCCGCACTCCAGGAGTCCCAGTCGGCCGAGTCCTCCCCGGCGAACGAGGCCTCCTCGTAGGGGTCGAGTTCGTAGGGGTCGGGCTCGGGAACCGCGTCGTCCTCGGGAACCACGTCGTCGTCCAGCGGCACGGGCCAGTCCGGGTCGTCGAAGGTGTCCGGGTCGTGCAGGGCGGCGGGGTGGCCGTCCTCGTGGGAGGCGAGGTGTTCCAGGTGGGTCAGGACCGTCTCGGCGGCCGCGCGGCGGCGGGCCAGGGATGTCTCGTCCAGGGGCAGGGGCCACACCTGGTCGGCGGTCCGCTGGTGCAGGGCCGGGTTCTCCTCGTCCTCGGCGGGCTCGTCCGCCCAGGCCTCGATCTCGCCGTGTCCGGCCGCGCAGTGCTCGTACAGGGCCTGGAGGAAGTCGGACGGCCCGCGCGGCTTCTTCTGGGTGGGGCCCCACCAGTGGCCGGAGCCGAGCAGCAGGGAGCGGGGGCGGGTGAAGGTGACGTAGCCGAGGCGGAGTTCCTCGGTGTGTTGGTGCTCCTTCATGTCCTCGTGGAAGGCCCTCAGGCCGCGGGAGTCCCAGGAGGTGACGTCGGGGAGGGTGTCGGCGTCGCCGCGCAGTTCGTGCGGCACCACCTTGCCCTGGGCGGTCCACTTCTCGCGGCCCTGGGTGCTGGGGAAGGTGCCCGTGACCAGTCCGGGGACGGCCACGACGTCCCACTCCAGGCCCTTGGACTTGTGCGCGGTGAGCACCTTGACGGTGTTCTCGCCGCCGGGGAGGGCGTTGTCGAGGCCCTTCTCGTACTGGGCGGCGGTGCGCAGGAAGGCGAGGAAGGCGAGCAGGCTCGTCTCGTTGTCGCCGGCGGTGAACGAGGCGGCGACGTCCAGGAAGTTGGAGAGGGTCTCGCGGCGGCGGGCGGCCAGGGCGTGCGGGGACGCCGACAGTTCCACCTCCAGGCCGGTGACGGCGAGGACGCGGTGCAGGACGTCCATCAGCGGGTCGGACAGCGAGCGGCGCAGGTCGCGCAGTTCGGTGGCCAGGCGCGCGAACCGCACGCGCGCGTCCGGCGAGAAGGGCAGCCCGTCGTCGTCCCCGTCGCCGTCGAGCGGCGTCTCCAGGAACGTGTCGAGGGCGTCGGCGAGCGATATCACCTCGGCCGGGTCGACCCCTTCGACGGCCTCGGCGAGCCGGCGGTCCGGGTCGTCCTCGCCGTCCACGCGCGCGTGGGAGACGAGCAGCCGGGCGCGTCGCCCCAGGAGGGCAAGGTCGCGCGGGCCGATGCGCCAGCGCGGGCCGGTCAGCAGACGGACGAGGGAGGCGTTGGCGCCGGGGTCCTGGAGGACCTCGCAGACGGCGACGAGGTCGGCGATCTCGGGCAGGTGCAGCAGCCCGGACAGGCCGACGACCTCCACGGGGACGTCCCGGGCGACGAGCGCGCCCTGGATCTCGGCGAAGTCGGTGGCCGTACGGCACAGGACAGCGATCTCACCGGGTGCCTTGCCCGTGTTCACCAGGTGCGCAATGGAGTCGGCGAGCCAGTCGAGCTCCTCGGCGTGGGTCGGCAGGAGGGCGCAGCGGACCATGCCGTCGCGTTCGGCGCCGGGGGCCGGGCGCAAGGCCTCCACGCCCGCGTGCATGGCGCGCAGGGGCTCGGCGAGGCCGTTGGCGAGGTCGAGGAGGCGGCCGCCGCTGCGGCGGTTCTCGCTGAGCGACTGACGGGCGGCGAGGCGGCCGTCGGCATGGGCGAAGTGCTCGGGGAAGTCGTCCAGGTTGGCCACCGAGGCGCCGCGCCAGCCGTAGATCGCCTGACAGGGGTCGCCGACCGCGGTCACGGGGTGGCCGGTGCCGCCGCCGAACAGGCCCGCCAGGAGGACGCGCTGGGCCACTGAGGTGTCCTGGTACTCGTCCAGGAGCACCACCCGGAACTCGTCGCGCAGGACGCGGCCCACCTCGGGGATCCGGGCGAGCCGGGCGGACAGGGCGATCTGGTCGCCGAAGTCCAGCAGGTCGCGGTCGCGCTTGGCAGCGCGGTAGCGGACGACCAGTTCGGCGAGTTCACGGCGGGCGGCGGCCGTCTCGGGCACTTTGCGCAAGGCGTCGTTGGTGAGCTTGGCGCCCTGCAGAGCTCGCAGCAGGTCGGCGTCGTAGGCACGCAGGTCCTCGGGTCGGACGAGGTGTTCGGCGAGCTCGGCGTCGAGCGCGAGGAGGTCGCTGACCAGGTCGGCGAAGGAGCGGGTCAGCGCCGGGTAGGGGCCGGGAGCCTCGCGCAGTACGCGCGCGGCGAGCTGGAAACGGGTGGCGTCGGCGAGCAGGCGGGAGGTCGGTTCGAGGCCGATGCGCAGGCCGTGGTCGGTCAGCAGGCGGCCCGCGAAGGCGTGGTAGGTAGAGATCACCGGCTCGCCCGGCGGGTTGTCCGGGTCGATGACGTCGGGGTCGGTGACGCCGGCCTTGATCAGCGCCTTGCGGACGCGCTCGGCGAGCTCACCGGCGGCCTTGTTGGTGAAGGTGAGGCCGAGCACCTGTTCGGGAGCGACCTGGCCGGTGCCGACCAGCCAGACCACGCGGGCCGCCATCACCGTCGTCTTGCCCGAGCCGGCTCCGGCCACGATCACCTGCGGGGCGGGCGGCGCGGTGATGCAGGCCGTCTGCTCCGGGGTGAACGGGATGCCGAGGAGCTCCTTGAGCTGATCGGGATCGGTGATACGGGCGGGCATGTCGGAGAGGCTAGCGGCGGACACTGACAGTCGAGGACACATCGCCCTCGGGGCCGGGTGAAGCGCAGGTCAGCACACGTGGTGCGACTGATCACACCAGTGCGCTCACTCCACCACGTGCCGTCCCTCCGGCTGCGCGCTGCACGACGCCCGGAACGCGCAGTGCGAGCAGTGCTGGCCCGCACTCGGCGTGAACCGTTCGTCGAGAACCTTGCCGGCGGCCGTGGCCAGCAGATCGCCGACCCACTCCCCCTCCAGCGGCTCCTGGGCCTGCACCTTGGGCAAGGTCTCGCCGCCGTCCCGCTTGGCGGCGCCCTGGCGGAGCTGGACGAGTTCGGCGCCGCCCGGCTCGGGGCGCACTCCGTCGAAGACCTCGTCGACGGCGCCCTCGCGGACGGCGAGCTGGTAGACGGCGAGCTGGGGGTGGTGCTCCACCTCGGCGGCGCTGGGCGCCTGCTTGCCGGTCTTGAAGTCGACGACGTAGGCGCGGCCCTCGCCGTCGGCCTCCACCCGGTCCATCTGGCCGCGGATGCGCACCTCGACCTCGCCCGCCTCAAGGGTCACGTCGAAGTCGTGCTCACTGGCGACCGGTGTGCGCCCGCTGCGGTCCATGACATGCCACTTCAGGAAGCGTTCGAGAGCCACGCGCGCGTTGTCCTTCTCCTGCGCCGACTTCCACGGCGCGTCGAAGGCGAGCGCGTTCCACACGGAGTCGAGGCGTTCCATGAGGACGGCCAGGTCGGCCGGGGTGTGCCCGGAGGCGACCTCGTCGGCGAGGACGTGCACCACGTTGCCGAAGCCCTGGGCGACCGTCGCGGGCGCGTCGGCCTTCACCTCGCGGCCCAGGAACCACTGCAGGGCGCAGGTGTTGGCGAGCTGGTCGAGGGCGCTGCCGGAGAGCACGACGGGCTGGTCGCGGTCGCGCAGCGGGATCTTGCTCTCGGTCGGTTCGAACATGCCCCACCAGCGGTAGGGGTGGGCGGACGGCACCAGGGGGCGGCCCTCCTCGTCGGCGAGTGCGGCGAGTCGGGCCAGCCGGCCGGGCGGCTGCCTCCCTGAGGGTGTCCGAGACGCGCGGGTCGACGGTGGTGGCGCGGAGTTCCGCGACAAGTGCGGCCACCGACAGCGGGCGGCGGGGGCGGCCTGTGACGTCCCTGGGTTCGACGCCGAGTTCGGTCAGGAAGCGGGAGGACTGGTCGCCGTCGTCGGCGGGCGCCTTGACCGCGGTGACGACGAGGCGTTCACGCGCGCGCGTGGCGGCCACGTAGAACAGGCGGCGCTCCTCGGCGAGCAGCGCCCCCGGGGTGAGCGGTTCGGCCAGTCCGTCGCGGCCGATGCGGTCGGCCTCCAGGAGGGAGCCACGCCGACGCAGGTCCGGCCACAGCCCCTCCTGGACGCCAGCGACGACGACGAGCCGCCATTCCAGGCCCTTGGAACGGTGCGCGGTCATCAGGCGGACGGCATCGGGGCGTACGGCACGCCGCGTGAGCGTGTCGGCGGCGATGTCCTCGGCGTCGATCTCCTCCAGGAAGTTCAGGGCGCCCCGGCCGCCGGTGCGCTCCTCCGCGCGGGCGGCGGTCGCGAACAGCGCGCACACGGCGTCCAGGTCCCGGTCGGCGTTGCGTCCCGCGGCGCCGCCGCGTCGGGCGGACCGCTCCAGGCGCGTGGGCCACGGCGTGCCCTCCCAGAGGTCCCACAGCGCCTCTTCGGCCGTACCGCCGCCCGCCAGGCGCTCACGGGCCTTCCTGAGCAGCGCGCCGAGCCGCTGGGCACCTCGCGCGTATGTGGGGTCGTGCACGGCCAGGCGCTCCGGCTCGGCCAGCGCCCGCGCGAGGAGCTCGTCCGAGGGCGGCGGCAGAGGGTTGCCCGCGGCCCGCTCCTCGTCACGCAGGGCACGGCCGAGGCGGCGCAGGTCGGCGGCGTCCATGCTCGCGAGGGGGGAGGCGAGGAGGGTGAGGGCGGTTTCGGTGTCGAGCCAGCAGGTCTCGGGCTCGCGCTCTTCAGAGGGAGCCCCTTCCGGAGGCTGCTCCGTGGCCTTCTCTTGCGTGGCCTCCCCTACTTCGGCTTCTGCGGCTTCTGCGGCTTCTTCGGCTTCTTCGGCCTGCTCCGTGGCCTCCCCTGTTGCGGCCTGCTCCGTTGCTTCCGCTGTTGCGGCCTGCTCTGTGGCTTCCGCCGCTGCCACCGCCCGCAGTGCCGTCAGCAGCGGGGCCACCGCCGGCTCGTGCCGCAGTGGCAGGTCGTTGCCGTCGATGTCCAGGGGCACGCCGGCCGCGGTGAGCGCGCGGCGGACCGTCGGGATGGTGCGGGATCCGGCGCGCACCAGGACGGCCATCTCGCCCCAGGGGACGCCGTCCTCCAGGTGCGCCCTGCGGAGGATGTCGGCGATGTTGTCCAGCTCGGTGCCGGTCGTCGGGTAGGTGTACACCTCGACGCGGCCTCCGTCCCGGACGGGAGTCAGCTCCCGGTGGGCGCGCACCTTGTGGGCCGGAAGGCGGGTCAGCGGCATGCGCTGGGTCAGCAGCCGGGTCGCGGCCAGCAGAGAGGCTCCGGAGCGCCGCGAGGTACGCAGGACCTCGACCGGCGCCGGACGGCCGTCCGCGCGCGGGAAGGTCTGTGGGAAGTCCAGGATGCCGTTCACGTCGGCGCCGCGGAACGCGTAGATCGACTGATCCGGGTCGCCGAAGGCGACGAGGGTGCGGCCGCCGCCGGCGAGGGCGTGCAGCAGTCGTACCTGGGCCGGATCGGTGTCCTGGTACTCGTCGACGAAGACGGCGTCGTACTGCGCGGCGAGCCGCTCGGCGACCTCGGGGCGGCGGGCGAGGAGGACCGCGCGGTGGACCAGTTCGGCGTAGTCGAGCACGCCCTGCAGGTCGAGGACGTCGAGGTACTCGGCGAGGAAGGCGGCCGCCGCACGCCAGTCGGGGCGGCCGATGCGGCGGGCGAAGGCGTCCAGGGCGCCCGGGCCCAGGCCCAGTTCGCGGCTGCGGGCGAGGACCGCGCGGACCTCGTCGGCGAAGCCTCGGGTCGTCAGGCAGGCGCGCAGTTCGTCCGGCCAGCGCACGTGCGCGAGGCCGAGCCGTTCCAGGTCGGGCTGGCCCGCGAGCAGTTCACGGACGGCGACGTCCTGCTCGGGACCGGACAGCAGCCTGAGGGGCTCCACGAACAGGTCGGTGTCCTGGTGGGCGCGGACCAGGGCGTAGCAGAACGAGTGGAAGGTGGTCGCCTGGGGCGCCCGCGCCGCCCCTATGCGCAGCGCCATGCGGTCGCGCAGTTCGACGGCCGCCTTACGGCTGAACGTCAGCACCAGCACGCGCGCGGGGTCACCGCCCCGGGCGATCCTCGCCGCCACCGACTCGACGAGCGTGGTGGTCTTTCCGGTGCCCGGACCTGCGAGAACGAGCAGCGGGCCGGTGGCGTGGTCAACCACGGCGCGCTGTGCGGCGTCCAGACGAGGGGGATCCACGCGGGCCGGCGGGGTACGCACCAGTCGGTAAGCGCCACGGTTCCCCTGTCGCCCCTGTGGGTGCGACAGGCGCTTGGTGGAGGAAGAGGAGCTCACGTGGTTCGCCGGTCCTGGTGGGTGTGCAGTGGGGCTGTCCTCCATGCGGGGAGGACGGTGATCGCGGGATGAAGGGGGCACGTGCAGCCGACGCTACGCCGATGGGAGGCGCGGAAGCAGGGCTTCCTCTTCTTCCCTCACGGCACTCTCGACACGTACGCCCCTCGCCCCACGAACGTACGGCATGCCTCGGACATGCCTGCTTTTCCCAGGCACACCACGCACGTGTCCACTTTTTACCGTCATGTCACAGACGCGCCCCGTTTCGCCCGTACGGCCGTCCGGCCGCCCCTGAGGCCACCCGATGGCGGAAGCTGTCAGGTGTGACCCTCCGCGCGTTCACCGCCGTCCCACCGCGCCCGTCTCATGTCGATGCGCGGGAGATGGCCCTCAGCGGCCCTGCTCGCCTCCTTCAGGGGCGTGCCCTCCGCGCGGTAGCGGCTGAAAGCCTCCAGCTCGTGGCCCGGCAGCAGGACACCGTCCGCGCGGACGACCCGCCACCACGGAACGGCTCCCCCGTAGAGCGCCATGACGCGTCCCACCTGCCGGGGTCCGCCCTCCTCCAGCCACTCCGCGACGTCCCCGTACGTCATGACGCGGCCGGGCGGAATCCGTTCGGCGACGTCGAGGACTCGCTCGGCGTACTCCGGCAGCGCGTCCGCGTACTCCGCACGGGCTTCGTCCGGAAGGCTCTCCTCGCTCATCCGCCCCATCCTGCCCCACCCCACCGACAATGTGACGCGCTCACGACTGTGGGTATCCCTCGCCCTGAGACGGCGCTTCCGGCAGACTGTGCGCCCCCGCTTGTGCACCCTGACACCCCCCTGTGTCCGTGGGGCATGCCACCATCGTGCGGGCGGTGACCGGTGATACGAGACCAAGAAGAGACGATGAAACAGCAGGGTGTGCATCCCGAGGGCGCGGAGAGCACCCCTGCCGCATCGTCGCGCCCGGACACCGCCGACGCGGACGAGAAGACGGACAAGGCGGACGGGGAGACGGCCAAGAAGGGTGCGGGAGACGCCGACAAGGAGGCGCCCTCGGCACCGTCCGGGCCCGACTCCGGCGATCCTGACGAGGTACACGCCGACGAGGTCGAGGGTGACGAACCTCTCCTCCCCGCGCGCGTGCACCGGCCCAACGATCTCATGCGGCTCCTGGTGGGCGTGCTAGCGGTGGCCCTGCTGCTCGCGATCGCCGCGTTCGCCCACGGCACCACCTCGGGCCTCGAGCAGGACATCAACAAGGGCACCGGACGGGCACCGGATCTGCTGATCAAGATCGCCGGGCTGGCGTCCAGCATCGCGATCCTCCTGGTGCCGGTCGCGTTCGCGATCGAGCGGCTGATCAAGCGTGACGGGCTGCGCATCGCCGACGGTGTCCTCGCGGCAGTCCTGGCGCACGGGGTGACCCTCGCCACCGACCTGTGGGTCGCCAAGGGCGCCCCCGACTCGATCCAGGAGGCGCTCACCCAGCCCTCCCCCGGCGACATCCACGCCCTCACCGACCCCGTGCACGGCTATCTGGCGCCCGTCATCGCGTACATGACGGCTGTGGGCATGTCACGCCGGCCACGCTGGCGAGCGGTGCTGTGGATCGTGCTGATGCTCGACGCGTTCTCGATGCTCGTCACCGGCTACACGACACCCTTCTCGATCATCCTGACGGTGCTCATCGGCTGGACCGTGGCCTACGGGACGCTCTACGCGGTCGGCTCGCCCAACGTCCGCCCCACCGGCCGGACGCTGATGGCGGGCCTCAGCCACGTCGGTTTCCGCCCGGTGAGCGCGGCTCGCGAGGAGGTGGCGGAGACCCCGGAGACCGGAGACCGCGGCCGACGCTATTTCGTCACCCTGGAGGACGGTCCACCGCTGGACGTCACGGTCGTCGACCGGGAGCAGCAGGCCCAGGGCTTCTTCTACCGTGCTTATCGCAATCTGACCCTGCGCGGCTTCGCCACCCGCAGCAGCCTCCAGTCGCTGCGGCAGGCGCTGGAGCAGGAGGCGCTGCTCGCCTACGCCGCGATCGCGGCCGGCGCCAACGCGCCCAAGCTGATCGCGACCTCCGAACTCGGCCCCGACGCGGTGATGCTCGTCTACGAGCACACCGGCGGGCGCACCCTCGACTCCCTCGCGGACGAGGAGATCACCGACGAACTGCTGCGCGACACCTGGCACCAGGTGCGGGCGCTGCAGTCCCGGCGCATCGCGCACCGAAGGCTCGTCGGCGACGCGATTCTGGTGGATCGTTCCGGCACGGTGATCCTCACCGACCTGCGCGTCGGCGAGATCGCGGCCGGCGACCTGCTGCTGCGCATGGACACCTCCCAGCTGCTGGTGACGCTCGGCCTCAGGGTGGGCGCCCAGCGCGCGGTGGCCGCGGCCGTGGACGTGCTCGGTCCGGACGCCGTGGCCGACTGTCTGCCGATGCTGCAGCCCATCGCGCTGAGCCGCTCCACGCGCGCGACGCTGCGCAGACTGGCCCGCGAGCGCGCCGAACGCGAGCGGGAGGCGGTCCTCGAGGCGTCCCGGCAGGACAAGCAGGCCCGCCTGGAGGAAGCGCCGCACTCGACCCGGCCCGTACTCGAAAAGCCCGACAAGAGGGCCGTGAAGGCGGAGGCCAGGGCCGAGAAGCGGGCCATCGACGAGGCCCTGGAGGAGGCGCGCGAGGAGGACCTGCTCACGCAGATCCGCCACGAGGTGCTGCTGATCAGGCCGCAGGCCCCGGTGGAGCCGGCCCGCCTGGAGCGGGTGCGGCTGCGCACGCTGCTCAGTTTCATCGCCGGCGCGATCGGCGCGTACTTCCTGCTGACGCAGCTCACGCACATCGAGTTCGGCCCGCTCATCGAGAACGCCGAGTGGGGCTGGGTCGCCGCCGCCGTGGTCTTCTCCGCGCTGAGCTACCTGGCGGCGGCGATGGCCCTGCTGGGCTTCGTGCCCGAGCGGGTGCCCTTCGTGCGGACCGTGGCGGCCCAGGTCGCCGGCTCGTTCGTGAAGATCGTCGCGCCGGCCGCCGTGGGCGGCGTCGCCCTCAACACGCGCTTCCTGCAACGCGCGGGCGTGCGGCCCGGGCTCGCGGTGGCGAGCGTCGGCGCGTCGCAGCTGTTCGGGCTCGGCTGCCACATCCTGATGCTGTTGTCCTTCGGCTATCTGACCGGTACCGAGAAGACACCGTCGCTGTCGCCGTCCCGGACGGTCATCGCGGGTCTGCTGACAGTGGCGGTGCTGGTGCTCGTGGTGACCTCGGTGCCGTTCCTGCGGAAATTCGTCGTCACGCGCGTGAGGTCGCTGTTCGCGGGTGTCGTGCCGCGCATGCTCGACGTGCTCCAGCGGCCGCAGAAGCTGATCACCGGGATCGGCGGCATGCTGCTCCTGACAGCCTGCTTCGTGATGTGTCTGGACGCCTCGATCCGGGCGTTCGGCACCGAGGGCACCTCGATCAGCATCGCCAGCGTCGCCGTCGTCTTCCTCGCCGGCAACGCGCTGGGGTCCGCGGCCCCGACGCCGGGCGGTGTGGGCGCGGTGGAGGCGACCCTGACGGTCGGTCTGATCGCCGTCGGCCTCCCCAAGGAGGTCGCCGCGCCGGCGGTGCTGCTCTTCCGTCTGTTGACGCTGTGGCTGCCGGTGCTGCCCGGCTGGCTCGCCTTCAACTACCTCACGCGCAAGGGAGCGCTGTAGTACGAGCATCCGGTACGGCGGTCCCGGCGGCGTACCTCGTACGGCTCGCGCCCCGAGCGTCCCGTCGTGTGCGACCGCAGGATGGGGTCATGCCGAATCCTCCCCGGCTGCGCGCCGCTGCCCTCACCGCCACCGCCCTTCTGCTGTCCTCCGTGCTGGCGGGCTGCGGTGACGACTCCCAGGACGAGGACCTGTCGGCCCAGGAACTGAGCTGGGAGGACTGTCCGGCACCGTCCCCGGCGGAAGGCGGCGGTGACGCCCCGTCACCTCTCGCGGACGGCGACAAGTGGCAGTGCGCAACTATGAAGACGCCCCTGGACTGGGCCGAGCCCAGCGGCGACACGATCAAGCTCGCGCTGATCCGGGCGAGGGCGAGCGGCGACGAAAGCGAACGCATCGGCTCGCTGGTCTTCAACTTCGGCGGCCCCGGCGGCTCCGGCGTCACCACGCTGCCCGCCTTCGGCGAGGACTACGCGAAACTGCGTACCCGCTACGACCTGGTCAGCTTCGACCCGCGCGGGGTCGGCCGCAGCGTCCCCGTGGAGTGCCAGAACGACCTCCAACTGGACGCCTTCTTCCAGCAGGACGCCACTCCCGACGACGCGGCCGAGCGCAGCACGCTCCTGGACAACACCAAGGAGTTCAACGAGGACTGCGAGGCGAACTCCGAGAAGGTGCTGCCGCATGTCCGCACCACGGACGCGGCCCGCGACATGGACCTGATGCGCCAGGTCCTCGGCGACGCCGAACTGCACTACTTCGGCATCTCGTACGGCACCGAACTCGGCGGTGTCTACGCCCACTTGTTCCCCAAGCGCGTCGGCCGCGCGGTCTTCGACGCGGTCGTGGACCCGACGCAGAACGCCGAACAGGGCTCGCTCGGACAGGCCCGGGGCTTCCAGCGCGCTCTCGACAACTACGCCGAGGACTGCACCTCCAAGGCCGAGGACTGCCCGGTCGGCGACACCGCTCAGGACGTCAAGGACCGCATCGCCAAACTGCTCAAGGACCTCGACCGCAAGCCGATCCTCGGCATCCCCCCGCGCGAGCTGACCCAGACCGCCGCGACCAACGGCATCGCGCAGGCGCTGTACTCACAGGACTTCTGGGAGTACCTCACCGAGGGCCTCGATCAGGCGTACGACGGTAACGGGCAGATCCTGATGGCGCTGTCCGACTCGATGAACGGCCGTAATCAGGACGGCGAGTACAGCAACATCACCGCCGCCAACATCGCCATCAACTGCGCCGACGACAAGCCGCGGTACACCGCCGACCACGTGGAGCGGAAACTGCCCGAGTTCCGGGCCGCCTCCGCCGTGTTCGGCGACTTCCTGGCCTGGGGCATGATCAGCTGCACCGACTGGGCCGTGCCGGGCGCCGCCGACCATCCCGACGTGAGCGCACCCGGTTCCGCGCCGATCCTCGTCGTGGGCAACACCGGCGACCCGGCCACCCCGTACGAGGGTGCGAGGAAGATGGTGGACGCGCTGGGCGAGGGCGTCGGTGTCGAGCTGACCTACCAGGGGCAGGGGCACGGCGCGTACGACAGCAAGAACAAGTGCGTGCAGGACGCCGTGAACGGCTATCTGCTGGACGGGAGGATTCCCGCGGCCAAAACCGTCTGCTCCTGACACATCCCACCCCGAATCGGGGAGAACTCGCAGGTCAGAACGTTATCCACAGGCCGCAGCGGCTGAGCTGAGATCCGCCTACCATGGCCGGAAGCCATCCGCGGCACAGGGCGGACGGCCTGCGAGGGGGGAAGTGCAATGACGCGTTTCGTACGGTGGACGGCCCTGGGCGCCGCCGCCGCACTGCTGGTGACGGGCTGCAGCGGCGGCTCGTCGAGCGATGACAAGGGCGGCCGGAAGACCGGCCGGACACAGCCGTCGGCCGAATCCTCCGGTACGGCCGACTCCGCCCTGCCCTCCTCACTGACCTCCCAGAAGCTCGACTGGGCGCGCTGCAAGGCCACCGCGGACTCCTCCGCGCCGGGCAGCGACTGGCAGTGCGCGACACTCAAGGTGCCGCTGGACTGGTCGAAGCCGGACGGCGAGACGATCGGCCTCGCGCTGATCCGCACCAAGGCCCGGGGCGACAACCGCATCGGCTCGCTCCTGTTCAACTTCGGCGGCCCCGGCGGCTCCGGTGTGTCCACGATGCCTGCGTACGCCGCCACCACCTCCCTCCTCCGCGAGCGGTACGACCTGGTCAGCTGGGACCCGCGCGGAGTGGGCGCCAGCGAGGGCGTCCGCTGCCGCAGCGACAAGAAGATCCAGGCCGCCGAGTCGGTGGACGTCTCACCGGACACACCGTCCGAGGAGTCGGCGTACTTCAAGGACGCCGCCGACTTCGGCAAGGGCTGTGCGAAGGACGCCGGAAAGCTGTTGGCGCACGTCTCGACCACCGACACCGCCCGCGACATGGACCTGATGCGCCAGGTCCTCGGCGACCGGAAGATGCACTACTTCGGCATCTCGTACGGCACCGAACTCGGCGGCGTCTACGCCCACTTGTTCCCGAAGAACGTGGGCCGACTGATCCTGGACGCGGTCGTGGACCCGAGTGCCGACACGGTCGGCCATGCGAAGAACCAGGCCCGGGGCTTCCAGCGCGCACTGGACGACTACCTGAAGTCCACCGGCCAGGACCCGGAGCAGGGCACACAGAAGATCGCGGACCTGCTGAAGGAGATCGACGCGAACCCGCTGCCGACGTCGTCCGGGCGGGAACTGACGCAGACGCTCGCCGTCACGGGCATCGTCCTGCCGCTGTACAGCCAGGACAGCTGGCCCACACTGACCAGCGCCCTGGAGGCGGCGGAGCAGGGCGACGGGTCGGAGCTCCTGGCGCTCGCCGACGGTTACAACGAGCGTGACCCGTCGGGTCGCTACGGCACGACGACCCACTCGCAACGGGTCATATCGTGCTTGGACGACAAGCAGCGGCCGACGGCCGCGGAGACGAAGAAGCTGCTGCCGGAGTTCGAGAAGATCTCGCCCGTCTTCGGAACCTTCCTCGGCTGGGACACGGCCGGCTGGTGTCACAACTGGCCGGTGGCCGGGCAGCACGAGAGCCCGGAGGTGAGCGCGCCCGGAGCGGCGCCGATCCTGGTGGTCGGCAACACGGGCGACCCGGCGACGCCGTACGAGGGCGCGCAGAAGATGGCGGACGAGCTGGGCAAGGGCGTAGGCGTGGTGCTCACCTGGAAGGGCCAGGGCCACGGTGCGTACGGCAGCGGGAGCGACTGCGTGGACTCCACGGTGAACGCGTATCTGCTGGCCGGGACGGTGCCGAGGGACGGCAAGGTCTGCTCATGAAGACGGCGAGGGCCTCGGGCACCGTCGGTGCGCGAGGCCCCCGCCGCTCAGGCCGGGATGCCGGGCCGGTAGACCGGCTGGTGCCGTCAGTAGACCGGCTTGCTCGGCTCGATCTGGTTGACCCAGCCGATCACGCCGCCGCCGACGTGCACGGCGTCGGAGAAGCCCGCGGACTTCAGGACCGCGAGGACTTCCGCACTGCGGACACCCGTCTTGCAGTGCAAGACAATCTTCTTGTCCTGCGGCAGGGTCTCCAGGGCGGTGCCCATGAGGAACTCGTTCTTCGGGATCAGCTTGGCGCCCGGGATGGAGACGATCTCGTACTCGTTGATCTCACGGACGTCGATGATCTCGATGTTCTCGCCGTCGTCGATCCACTCCTTGAGCTGCTTGGGAGTGATCGTCGAGCCGGCGGCCGCCTCCTGGGCCTCCTCGGAGACGACGCCACAGAAGGCCTCGTAGTCGATGAGCTCGGTGACGGTCGGGTTCTCGCCGCAGACCGCGCAGTTCGGGTCCTTGCGGACCTTGACCTGGCGGTACTGCATCTCCAGGGCGTCGTAGATCATCAGGCGACCGACGAGCGGCTCGCCGATGCCCGCGAGGAGCTTGATGGCCTCGTTGACCTGGATGGAGCCGATGGACGCGCACAGCACGCCCAGGACACCGCCCTCGGCGCAGGAGGGGACCATGCCCGGCGGCGGGGGCTCGGGGTAGAGGCAGCGGTAGCAGGGGCCGTGCTCGGACCAGAACACCGAGGCCTGACCGTCGAAGCGGTAGATCGAGCCCCACACGTACGGCTTGTTCAGCAGCACACACGCGTCGTTGACCAGGTAGCGGGTCGCGAAGTTGTCCGTGCCGTCGACGATCAGGTCGTACTGGCTGAAGATGTCCATCACGTTCTCGGCTTCGAGCCGCTCTTCGTGAAGGACCACGTTGACGTACGGGTTGATGCCGAGGACGGAGTCGCGCGCGGACACGGCCTTGGAGCGGCCGATGTCGGCCTGGCTGTGGATGATCTGACGCTGCAGATTCGACTCGTCGACCTCGTCGAACTCCACGATGCCGAGCGTGCCCACGCCCGCGGCGGCCAGGTACATCAACGCCGGCGAGCCCAGGCCGCCGGCGCCCACACAGAGCACCTTGGCGTTCTTCAGCCGCTTCTGCCCGTCCATCCCGACGTCGGGGATGATCAGGTGGCGGGAGTACCTGCGGACCTCGTCTACGGTGAGCTCGGCAGCGGGCTCGACCAGGGGTGGCAGCGACACGGGGACTCCGTTGGTCGGTCAATCATTACGGTTGTTCTCCCCGTAACAGTGCCATGGCCTTTTTCATTCCGAGACACCCGTTCCGATCCGCGAGACGATCTCGTCCCAGTAACCGGGCATGGTCTCCCAGGGATCGGTGCGGCCGCCGCGGTCCGTGCGGTCGGTGAAGTAGATCGTCGACGCCCCCTGCCAGCGGGCGATGCGCAGCGCCTCCTCCAGGTGAGGACGCGGCACCCCGTGGACGAAGTGGCAGAAACGCTCGGGGGGATGATCGGCGGTCCACTCCGCCACCTGCGACCAGCGGTAGTCGCTCCAAGGTCCGGAGAAGGTGACCAGTTGGTCGGCGTTCTCGGCGTAGCCGGGGTACGGGTGGATGCCGTGGCCGAGGACGACGTGGGCCTCCTCACACAGCGCGCGGAGCGTGGTGACCGTGCGGCGGATCTCGGGCAGCGCGGCGCGTTCGGTCGGACAGCGGTCCAGAAGGAAGCCGTCGACCTTGTACCAGTCCATGTAGCGGTGCGCCTCGGAGATCACCTCCCCGAAGGCGCGGGCGCCGTACGCGGTGTCGAGGTGGCCGAGGACGCGGATGCCCGCGTTGCGCAGCCGGCCGGCCGCCTCCAGACAGTGCGGGTCGGGACGGCTGCCGGGACCGTCCGCGACGTTCAGGACGACCCAGTGCAGAGGGATGCCCGGGCGGGTGAGTTCGGCCCACTCGGCCGGGGCGACGAGGGGGTGGGCGAAACCGGGGATGCCGAAGCCGGTGCGCAGGTCGGTGCTCGCCGTGCCCGGTTTGGCGCGGGTCAGATGCGGCATGCCGCCTCCATCCAGATGTCGGCGAGGGACTCTTCGAGGCCGATCCGGGGGCGCCAGCCCAGCCGGTCGCGAGCGGTGCGCACATCGGCCTGCTGCCAGCTGCCACAGCCGTCGGGGTACGGATACGCGACGGTGGCCGCGTGGTCCGACTCGGTGCGGGGGTGGCCGATGGTTGCCCTCAACGGGCCGGAGTGGCCGTCGAGTTCGTGGAGGGCACCGCCGTATCCGGCCACGCGGGCGAGAACCGCAGCGGCGTCGCGCAGGCGGACGGCGCGGCCCGACCCGATGTTGATGACGCCCTGGGCGGCGGAGAGCGAGGCCGCGTGTACGGCGCGGGCCACGTCGCGTACGTCGACGAAGTCGCGCTGGGCTCCGAGTCCGCCGAGTTTGAGCTCGCCGTCGCCGGACTGCATAGCGCGGCGCATGGCTTCGGCGAGGCGGCCGAGCGGGGAGCCGGCGGGGGTGCCGGGGCCCGCGGGTGAGAAGACCCGGAGGACCACGGCGTCCAGACCGGAGCCGAGGACGAGTTCGGTGGCGGCGAGTTTGCTGACGCCGTACGGGCCGCCGGGGCGGGGGACGGCGTCCTCCGCGGTGGAGGAGCCGGGCTGGCTGGGACCGTACTCGGCGCCGCAGCCGATCTGCACGAGACGGGCGCCGCAGCCGCTGCGGCGCAGAGCCTCGCAGACGGTGGCGACGGCGACGGTGTTGTGGCGGGTGAGTTCGCGGGCGCCGCCGCGGGTGGCGCCCGCGCAGTTGACGACCACGCCGGGGTGGACCGCATCGAGGAAGCGGGTGAGGGCGCCGGGGCTGCCGGACGCGAGGTCGAAGCGGACGTCCGCGTCGTCGCCGCGGCCGAGGGCGGTGAGCTGGACGGCCGGGTCGGCGAGCAGGCGGTCGGCGACGAAGCGGCCGAGGTAGCCGTTGGCTCCGATCAGCAGGACTCTCATCGGGCGGCTCCCGGGGCCGAGGCGTCGGGTCGGGAGGTGATCATTTGGGGGTCTCCTTCGGAGAGGTCAAAAGCGGGTGGGGTTGCCCCGTGGTGGGGCCGGATGCCTGCGGCGGCCGGTGCGGGCTCGGTGGGGGTGCCGCCTTCGCCTACGGCGGGTGCGTGGGTCCGGGCCGCGTCGGCGGGTGTCCGTCCTCGGTCTGGCGCGGAATCGGTCTCTCACCAGGGCGAACATGTTGACGCGCCATCCGCTGCGGGCGGACACCCCCCGACACGTCCCCTTCGCGCCGTATGCGGGTGCCGCACCGCTGGGGTACCGGTCGCCGTCGCGTCATCACCGCTTCTCCGCCGGGGTGTGGGCCGAGGCCCGGGTGAGGGTGCGGGTTGCGTGGAGCAGGAGGATCAGCGCTCCCGTGCCGCAGGTGAGGGCCTGGACGCTGCCCGGGCCCCAGGTGTCGGTGAGGGTCTGGACCGGGAGGGCCAGGACCTCGCAGCCGGGGAGGCGAGCCGCGAAGACCGTGGCCAGGGCCGCTGCCTGGGCCGTGGCGGTGGCCGTGAGGATGACCGCGGGGGCGTGGGTGAAGCGGTGGATGGCGAGGAGGCGGGAGAGGAGGAGAAGGGCACCCAGGGTGGTGGTCTGGGCGTAGGTGATGGGTTCGTCGAGGGTCGTGGCGGTCAGGGTGAGGAGGGCGGTCAGGGCGCAGAGGAACAGGGCGAACGTGCCGAGCAGCAGCGGGCGTACGGATGCGGCGAAGTCCTCCAGGCCGCGGCTGGCCGTCAGTTTGCGGCGGGCTCGTGCGGTGAGGAGGTGGGTGGTCCAGGCCGCTGAGGCGCAGGCCCAGGTGAGGGCCAGGAACGGTGCGGTGGCGAGGGGCCAGGGGGCGTCCGGGGTGCCGTCGGGCAGGCCGTCGGGGCCGCCGACCAGAGCGGTTCGCAGCAGGCCGTCGCCCAGGAGGGCGTAGGCGATGAGCCAGTACGTCCAGGCGCTGGTGCCGGTCGCGAGGGTGCCGGATCTGGGGCTGAGCGGGCCTCGGGCGAGGGCCGCGCGCAGGGCCAGGGCCACGGCGAGGGCGCCTGCGGCGGCGACCGTCGGGCGGGCCTGTCCGTGGGTGAGGTGCAGGCCGACCACGGTCGCCGTGCACAGGGCGCCGGGGAGGAGGGTGAGGAGGACCCAGTCGACGCGAGGGCGAGGGTCAGCCTCGGAAGCGCGGGGTTTGGGGGTTGCGCCGTCGCGAGGGATCCTCGCGTGCATCTCCTCGGCCAGGGAGAAGACGTCGCGGTGCCGGAAGCGGGCGGCGGTGCGGTCGGTGACGCCGTGGGCCTCCAGGCCGGCCGCGATCTCCAAGGGGTCCACCGCTCGTTCGCAGAGGTCCCGGTGACGGTGCATCAGGGCCTTGACCGGGTCCGCGGTGGCGCGGCGGGGGGTGGGGGTGGTGGAGCGGGCGTTTCCGGTTTTACCGCTTTTACCGCGCGCGCTTGGGTCAGGGCCTGGGGCGTGGTCGGTGGTGGCGTCCGCGTCGGGCCCCTGGTCTGCGGCCGTCTCCGTGACGAGCCACTCCTCCGAGCGTTCGTCCCAGGCTCCCGGGCTGTTCGGGGCCCCGGGGCGGTCCAGTTCGCCGAGTTCGCTCATGACGCTCCCTCCGTGGCCGCGGCCGGCGCCGTGGCGCGTACGGGCGGTCCCGCGGCCCAGCCGGGCCCACCGCGTGCCACGACACGTAGGCCCTGCTCGGTCCAGCGTCCGGGTACGTGGGCCTCGGCGGGGGTGGCGAACGGCAGGGGTTCGCCGGTGGCGTCGAGGAGGACGCGGCGGACCGGGGTGCGCGAGACGATGTCCAGGTAAATGCCGTGAAATGCCGTGATGTTCTGCTCGACGGTGAACAGTTCGAGCGCGCGGGCACGGGCGGCGGCGCCCAGGCGCTCACGGCGCTCGGTGTCGCGCAGCAGCGCCACGCACGCCTCGGCGAGCGCCCGCGGATTGCGCGGGGGCACGACGAGACCGGTGCCGCCGATGACCTCCACGACGGCACCGACGTCCGTGGACACCGTCGCGCGGCCGCAGAACATGGCCTCGACCAGGCTGATCGGGAAGCCCTCGACGACGCTGGACAGGACGGTCACCGCGCCCGCGGCGTACGCGTCGGCCAGGGTCGGCAGTTCCGGGCCGCCGATCTCCTCGAAGGAGACGGGGTTGTCGCCGACGGCGTGCGGGCCGTCCGCCTCGTCGGGGAAGAGCTGCGCGGCCAGCGCCTTGCAGTGGCCGAGGTAGGCCGTGCCCTCCGAGCCGGAGGGGGCGCCGACGATCCGCAGCCGCGTCTTGGGCTCCTCCTTTCGGATCTCCGTGAAGGCGTGCAGCAGGGAGACCAGGTCCTTGGCCGGTTCCACCCGGCCGATCCAGACCAGGGTGTGCGGGTCGGCGCACTCCGGCGATTCGCCGACGTCCGCGAAGCGGGAGGCCTCCATGCCCGGGTAGACCGTGCGGAGCTTGTCGCGGTCGGCGCCGCAGCGTTCCTGCCAGCGGCGCGCGTGCGCGTTGCCGGACGTGACGATCGCGGCCCGGCCGTAGGCCTCGGCGGCGAGTCGGCCGTGGAAGGCGGCGAGCAGGGCGCGTACAGACGGCGAGGACTCGGTGGCGGTCAGGTAGTGGGTGCGCAGCCGCACGCCGTACTCGGTCACCAGCAGGGGCACGCCGCAGAAGTGCCGGGCGAGCAGCCCGGGCAGGGCCGCCGCACCACCGGACGTCACATGGCAGAGGTCGACGGAGCCGAGGTCGTCGTCCTCGTACCAGTCGAGCGAGAGAGGGCGCAGAGCGCGTTCCAGATGCGCGGCGACGGTGAGCAGATCCGGTACGCGCGCCTCACGCGCCGTGCGCAGTGCGCCGGGAGCGCGACAGGCGCGTTCCAGGGCGCGTACGGCAGCCTCGGAGCGCAGCGCGCCCACCAGCCCGCCCTCGTCGCGGGCGAGTTCGGCGAGGCCGTACAGCGCGCTGGCGAAACGGTCCGCCTCGGTGGCCGACGGCTCCCCGGCGGCCTCCGCGACGCTTCCCTCGCACAGGGCGGCCGCCAACTCGCCGTAGCACTCGGCGAACCGCCGGCGCGCGCGCCGGCCGTATCCGACCTCGTCCTCCTCGGCCGTCCACAGCGGTGCCGTGCGCACCCTGCTGACCTGCGGCGGCAGCGGAACCCAGCCCTCGTCCTCCTGGCGCTCGCTGCTGCTGAGCGCGTAGATGTCGAACTCGTGCTGCTCAAGCCCGCGCACGAGCCGGTCGCACCAGAGCCTGGCGTCACCGCTCACATACGGATAGCCACCCTCCGTAAGCAGTCCGATGCGCACCAGCGCACCCCCGATCTCCCGTATGGGGAGCCGCCGTTGAACCGGCGACTCGCAGCGGGACGAACGTATGCGGACAAGGCGGTGGTGCGACGGACGGTTGTCCGTCGCACCACCAAAAGGGGTGAACAGTCGTAACTTTCCCGTGCGGGTCGCGTTCCGTCGCGCTAAGAGATCATGCGGGTACGGATCGTCACTCGCGGGCCACTCGAGGCTCGGCGCCCGTCAGCGGCCCGGATAGGGCCAGGGATTGGCCCGGCAGCGGATTCCGTCGTGGTCGAGGAACTTGGTCTGCTGCTGCATGACCGGGGCGAGGTCGCCGTTCTTGTCGCAGGTGACGTGGCTGTAGCCGAGCCGGTGGCCGACTTCGTGGTTGATCAGCATCTGGCGGTATGCGTGGATCTGATCACCGTAGGTCTTCGATCCCTGCGCCCATCGATAAGCGTTGATCATCACGCGCTCGGTGGAGGCCGAGTCGCACGACACGTTGTCCACGGTGGTGTCCAGACCGGACTTGGCGCACCAGGTCGCGGTGGTCCCCGGACTGGCGAGGGTGATCACGAAGTCGGGCTTGCCGGAGTAGACGCGCTCGAAGGTGCGGGCGCCGTTGTGGGCCCAGCTCCGGTCGTCGTTGAGCGTCTTCTGCACGGCCTCGGCGAAGAGTCCGCCGTCGAGCCCGAGCCCCTGCTCCACGTCCACGCGGTAGGTGTACTTCTGCCCCTTGCCGGGCGCCTTGGCGATCCCCTTGATCGCGTCGAACTCGCCCGGCCCCTTGAACGCGGCACCGAGCGCGTACCTCTTGTCCATCCCCTGCTCGTACGTCAGCGTCGCCACGCTCGGCGAACCCGAAGGCGTCGGCCGGCCCTCCCCGCGCGAGGCCCCGTCGCGGGCGTCGCGGGCCTGGTCGGTGGCGGACTGCGACTGTACGGCGTTGTCGTCCCGCCCGTCCGTGACCTGACCGGCCACGACGACGGCCAGCACGGTGGTGACGGCGGCGGCCGCGATCCCGGTGAAGGTGCGTCCCTTGCCGCCCTTGACGGGCGCCGGTTCGCCCGTGGGAGGCGCATCGTCGTCCTCGGGGCGGTCGACACCGGTCTCGGCGGGCCAGTCGGTGACGGTGCCGTAGGGATCGGAGGCGTGCGCGGAGAGCGGTTCCCGGTGCGCCGGGGCGACGGACGTCCGGGGCGCGAAGACGTCGTCGTCCCCCGCGAAGAGGTCACCGTCCCGCTCGAAGGCGTCGAGGTAGTCCTGCCGCGGCTCTCTCCGCCCCCTCGTGCCCACCGGCGGCGCCTGCCGCTGCCGCGGAAGACCGACGCCCGGGCCGCCCGGCCTGCCGCGCCCGCTCAACTCCCCCCAGGCGCCACCGGATTCCCGCTGCTCGGGATGCCCGCCACGAACCTGCGGGAAGCCATGCGCGGGCGTGCCGTCGGGAAACCTGGGGACACCGTGGGCGGGCGTCCCATCGGGAAACCTAGGCACCCCATGAGCCGGCGTCCCGTCAGGAAACCTGGGGACACCGTGGGCCGGCGTCCCGTCAGGAAACCTCGGCACCCCATGAGCCGGCGTCCCGTCAGGAAACCTCGGCACCCCATGAGCCGGCGTCCCGTCAGGAAACCTCGGCACCCCGCCCGCGGGAGTCCCGTCGCCGTACCTCGGAACCCCCTGGGCCTGCGTTTCGTACCCCGGCTGCGGCGCGGGCGTTGCCTGCCGCGCGGCCGGTGGGCCCTGTGTCCGGCCCTGGACAGCGGGCTCGGTGCCGTCCCCCTTGGGGCCACTCTTGGGAGCAGATCCACGTCGACTGTGGCGTCCCACCTCGCCCCTCAGCTCCCCGAGTTCGTACTGCCCGACATTCCGGCCCCACCGCCGGAGGCTCCTTCTGTGGCGTCAAAGGTACCCTCGCCCCCGCTGAAGTCCCGCACCCCACCGGCACAGGCCGCCACATCGGCGAGCAACTCGCGGACCGCCCCGGCCACCGTCTCCGGGTATTCCATCATCGCCACGTGCCCCGCCTCCGGCAGGGTGAGGAGGCGCGAGTCGCGGAAGGCGCGAGTCGCCTTCGATGCCATGCGGAAGCCCACGAGTTGGTCGCGGCCGCCGTAGACGAGGAGGGTCGGCGCGAGGACCCGTTCGGCCTGGCGCCACAGCGCGTGCTGGCCGCCCAGGGTGTACGCGTTCACCAGCCCGCGCGCGGAACGCGTCATCGCGTCCCAGAAGTACGGCAGTTGCAGGCGCCGCTCCATCTCCTCCACGGCGTTGCGGAACCCTTCCGGAGTGACCCGCCCGGGATCGCCATAGCAGAGGGCCATGACCCCCCGGACCCGCTGTTCCGCCGTCCACTCCTTGGTGAACCGGGTGAAGAGCCCGGCCACGCCGGGCACCGCCAGCAGCCCCGTCGGCACGGCCGTGCGCTGGACGCGGATCTCCGGCAGCGCGGGCGAGACAAGGGTGAGGGTGCGGACGAGATCGGGCCGTACCGCGGCGACGCGCGTGGCGACGGCGCCGCCGAGCGAGTTCCCGAAGAGATGCACCGGACCGCGCCCCGAGGCGTCGAGATAACGCATCACCGCGCGCGCGTGCCCGGTGATCGAGTAGTCGCCGTCGTCCGGCGGTGGGGAGTCGCCGAAGCCGGGCAGGTCGACGGCCTCGCCGTCGACGGCGTCCTCCAGCTGCTGCATCAGCGCCGACCAGTTCTGCGAGGAACCGCCGAGCCCATGGACGTAGAGCGCGGGTGGCAGCCCCTCGCGCGCGGGCGGCCTCGACCGGACCGTCAGCGTGACCCCCGGCAGCTCGACCGACCTGAGCCGCTCGCCCTCGGCCACCCTGACGGGCGCCACTTTGGGCAGCACGTTGGCGGGCGGCACGAACGGCAGCTCGGTCGAAGACATGCGGCAATGTTACGAGATGATCACGCAGTGGTTCGTGTGTTCGCCGTCACAGAAGGTACCCGGATCGCATGGCGTCCAGATCGGGTGTCTCCTAGGCTCGTACGCAGGGCACCCGCATGTGGCCCCCTGTTCCACTCAGGGATGTTCTAGGAAGGGAGCCCATCATGGCCGTCGACCCCCGCGACCCCGAGACCTTCATGAACGAGGACACCGAGGAAGCGACCGAGATCGACGTCGAAGCGCCGGAGGGTGACGCCGCCGAGCAGCAGGCGGACGTCAAGCCGGACCGCGACGACCCGCTGACCGGCGTGGACCCGGGCCGGGCCAACGAGGCGGACCTCATCGAACAGGCCCGCGTCGTCTCCATCGACGAGGACGACTATCGGTGACAGTGCCCGTTCCATCCCGGTTTGAGAGACGGTGCGCGGCATTCACCAGCGTCCGGTCCGTGAAATTCTGCGCTCGCACTGCGCACACCACGGTTACCGAAAAGTACGATGGCGGCGCGGCGCACACCGCACGAGGACGACTTTGGGAGGCGGCGTGACAGCCATCGAGCAGACAGAGGCGGCGCGCCCGCGAGGCACGCGCCTGCCGCGCCGTGCCCGACGGAACCAGCTGCTGGGCGCCGCGCAGGAAGTCTTCGTGGCGCAGGGCTACCACGCGGCCGCCATGGACGACATCGCCGAGCGCGCCGGCGTCAGCAAGCCGGTGCTCTACCAGCACTTCCCCGGCAAGCTCGACCTCTACCTCGCGCTGCTGGACCAGCACTGTGAGTCGCTGATCCAGTCCGTACGCACGGCGCTGGCGTCAACGACCGACAACAAGCAGCGCGTACGGGCGACCATGGACGCCTACTTCGTGTACGTCGAGGACGACGGCGGCGCCTTCCGCCTGGTCTTCGAGTCGGACCTGACGAACGAGCCCGCGGTGCGCGAGCGCGTCGACAAGGTCACGAACGAGTGCGCCGAGGCGATCTCCGAGGTCATCGCCGAGGACACCGGCCTCTCGCCCGCGGAGTCGATGCTGCTGGCCTCCGGCCTCGGCGGGCTGGCCCAGGTGGTGGCCCGTTCCTGGCTGCACAGCGACCGCAGCGTGCCGCGCGAGCAGGCGGTCCAGCTGCTGACCTCGCTGGCCTGGCGCGGCATCGCCGGTTTCCCGCTGCACGGCACGGACCACCACTGACACACACCACCCCGAGGGTTTGTTCCCGCCCGCTGTTCGCTCCTGGCGTTCTTGGGCGGAGCATGTACGTCCCCTCACCGGGCTAATGTGTGCGGAGTACGGCGCGGAAGGTCGCGCACTTCACTGACCGTCGGAGGGACATAGCCGTGGAGGTCAAGATCGGCGTGCAGCACGCGCCTCGCGAGATCGTTCTGGAGAGCGGTCAGAGTGCCGAGGAGGTCGAGCGGGCGGTGTCCGAGGCGCTGGCCGGCAAGTCGCAGCTGCTGAGCCTCGTCGACGAGCACGGCCGCAAGGTCCTCGTCCCGGCCGACCGCCTCGCCTACGTCGAGCTCGGTGAGCCGGCCCCGCGCAAGGTGGGCTTCGGCGCGCTGTAGTCATACGTATCGAGAGGGGCCCGGCGACCGTGAGTCGTCGGGCCCCTCTCGGTTTCTTCGGTTTTTTTCTCCACATCCGGAGCACAACTCGCACACAGAGGAGGATTGCATTCCGCAGGTCACGGGTATGACGGGCTACGACCGTGACGCGCAGTGTGGCCGTGTGGGAGGAACCCCATGATGTTGTTGGAAGCGCTCGGCTCCGCTCTGCTCGGTCTCGTGCTGGCGGGCTTGGCGGTCCACCGACTGTCCCACCGTCTGCCCGCCCGTTCCCTGGTCCTCGCGACCGGTGTGGCCGGGGCCCTCTTCGGAGCCTTCGTCACGCACAGCGCGCTGGACACGGGCGGCGTCCTGCTGATCCTCCTGGGCGCGGCGATCGTCTGCGCGGCCTCGCTCTCGCTGCTGCTGCGCCCCGCGGGAAGACTCCGCCGCCGATCGGCAACCGCCTGATCCGCCGCCGATCGCGGCGTCCTCGATGAACTAATGCCGCGGCCCTAGGCAGCAAGCCCAAGTGCCGCCATCCGCTTGGTGTGCGCCTCGGTGATGCGGGAGAACATCCGGCCGACCTCGGCGAGGTCGAAGCCGTCCGCGACGCCGCCCACGAGCATCGTCGACAGCGCGTCCCGGTCGGCGACCACGCGCTGGGACTGCGACAGGGCCTCGCCCATCAGCCGCCGCGCCCAGAGCGCGAGCCGGCCGCCCACGCGCGGTTCCGCGTCGATCGCCGCACGCACCTTCTCGACGGCGAAGCCGGCGTGCCCGGTGTCGTCGAGGACGGCCAGGACGAGCTCGCGGGTGTCGGTGTCGAGCCGGGCGGCGACCTCCCGGTAGAAGTCGCTGGCGATCGAGTCGCCGACGTACGCCTTGACGAGCCCCTCCAACCAGTCCGAGGGCGCGGTCTGCTTGTGGAAGCCGTCCAGCGCGGCGACGAACGGCTCCATGGCCGCGGTCGGCTCCTCGCCGATCTCGGTCAGTCGGTCGCGCAGCTTCTCGTAGTGGTGGAACTCGGCCGACGCCATCTTCGCCAGCTCCGCCTTGTCCGCCAGCGTCGGCGCCAGCTTCGCGTCCTCCGCGAGCCGCTCGAACGCCGCCAGCTCGCCGTACGCGAGCGCGCCGAGCAGGTCGACGACCGCGGCTCGGTACTGCGGTTCGGCGGAGGCCCGCGTCCAGTCCTGGGCGGCGACTCCGGTGTGTGCTGCAGGTGCGGCGGAGGCGTTGTCAGGCTTGTCAGAGGTCGTCATGAAGCGCACAATAGCTCGCTCTCCGCGCGACGGAAGTCCCTGGTCAATCAGTGTGACGACGACTACGTGACCGAATCGGCCATCGCATGTGCGCGTTTCCGGGGTACAGTGGTAATGCGCCCGGCGACTATTCGACGGGCCGCACGAATGAGGATGCCCGGTCGGTGGCCCGATCGGCTCCGACCCGACAGCCCTCCTCGCCCGTACGACGCAGTGCGTACGAAGTTCGGAGGGGGACCCTCAGCGGTTCGAGCGCTAGAGCGTCGGCAGTGGTCCCGTGTCATACGGCTCGCCCGTAAGGCAGTAGTCGACGTCCCCAGCACGGTCCTAGACGACCCCCGCGCTCGCCCTCGCGCCGCGCACACAGAAGAGGCAGCACCCTGACTACGACTTTCCGAGAGCTCGGAATCCTTCCCGAGACGGCCGAAGCACTTGAGGCCGTCGGCATCATCACTCCCTTCCCCATCCAGGAGATGACACTCCCCGTCGCCCTCTCGGGCAGCGACGTCATCGGCCAGGCCAAGACCGGCACCGGCAAGACGCTGGGCTTCGGCCTCCCGCTCCTGGAGCGCGTCACCGTTCCCGCCGACGTCGAGGCCGGCCGCGCCCAGCCCGAGGACCTCACCGACGCCCCGCAGGCGCTCGTCGTCGTCCCCACCCGCGAGCTGTGCACGCAGGTCACCAACGACCTGCTGACCGCGGGCAAGGTGCGCAACGTCCGCGTTCTCGCCATCTACGGCGGCCGGGCGTACGAGCCGCAGGTCGAGGCCCTCAAGAAGGGCGTCGACGTGATCGTCGGCACCCCGGGCCGTCTGCTGGACCTCGCTGGCCAGAAGAAGCTCAACCTCAAGCACATCAAGGCGCTCGTCCTGGACGAGGCCGACGAGATGCTCGACCTGGGCTTCCTGCCCGACGTCGAGAAGATCATCAACATGCTGCCGGCCCGCCGCCAGACCATGCTGTTCTCGGCGACCATGCCGGGCGCGGTCATCGGCCTCGCGCGCCGCTACATGTCGCAGCCCACGCACATCAGCGCCACCTCGCCGGACGACGCGGGCAAGACGGTCGCGAACACCAAGCAGCACATCTACCGCGCGCACAACATGGACAAGCCCGAGCTGGTCGCGCGGATACTGCAGGCCGAGGGCCGCGGTCTCGTCATGGTCTTCTGCCGTACGAAGCGGACGGCGGCCGACCTGGCCGACCAGCTCCAGCAGCGCGGTTTCGCCTCCGGCGCGGTCCACGGTGACCTCGGCCAGGGCGCCCGCGAGCAGGCGCTGCGCGCGTTCCGCAACGGCAAGGTGGACGTCCTCGTCTGCACCGATGTCGCCGCCCGCGGCATCGACGTCGAGGGTGTCACCCACGTCATCAACTACCAGTCCCCCGAGGACGAGAAGACGTACCTGCACCGCATCGGCCGTACGGGCCGCGCGGGTGCCAAGGGCATCGCGATCACCCTCGTCGACTGGGACGACATCCCGCGCTGGCAGCTCATCAACAAGGCGCTGGACCTCGGCTTCAGCGACCCGCCGGAGACGTACTCCACCTCCCCGCACCTCTTCGAGGAACTGAACATCCCCGCGGGCACCAAGGGCGTCCTGCCGCGCGCCGAGCGCACCCGCGCCGGGCTCGGGGCGGAGGAGCTGGAGGACCTGGGCGAGACGGGCGGCCGTGGGGCGCGCGGCGGTCGCGGTGACCGAGGCGGCCGTGGAGACCGAGGCGGCCGTGATGACCGCGGCGGTCGCGGTGACCGTGACGCCCGAGGCGGTCGGGAGGAGTCCCGGCCGGCCGAGGGCGAGCGTGCGGCCCGTACGCCGCGTCGCCGCCGCCGTACCCGCAACGGCTCCCCGCTGGACTCGACGGCCCCCGTCGGCACGGCTCCCGTCGAGGGTGTCGCCCCGCAGGAGACCACCGCGGCCCAGGACGCCACCGAGACCCGCACCCCGCGCCGCCGTCGCCGCACCCGCGGCGCCGCATCGGAGACGGTGCCGGCCACGGCAGCGGCGACGATCGAGCCGACGGTGTCCGAGATCGCTCCGGTGCCGGAGGCCGCGGAGGCCGCCGTCACCACGGCCGAGGGCACGGCTGCCCTCGACACCGCCGGGGCCCCGGCGAAGTCGCGCCGCCGCCGTACCCGCAAGTCCGCGGAGACGGCCGTCGACACGGCCGAGTCCACGACGCCGGAGACGGTGCCGCAGACCCCGGTGGAGGCGGAGGCTCCCGCCGCCGCACCGCGCCGCCGTACCCGCAAGGCCACGGCTGCGACTGCGGCCGAGGTCGCGGTCGACACGGCCGAGGGGACCGGGACTCCGGAAGCCGAGGTCGCGGAGGCTGCGGAGGCCAAGCCTCGTCGTCGTACGCGGAAGGCCGTAGCCGCCGCCGAGGCTCCGGCCGAGGCCGCCCTCGACACGGTCGAGGCCGTGGAGGCCAAGCCCCGTCGCCGTACCCGCAAGGCCGTTGCCGCCGAGCCCGTCGCCGTCGTCGCCGAGATCCCGGCGCAGACGGCCCCGGAGGCGGAGCCGGCCGCGGTCAAGCCCCGCCGGACGCGCAAGGCCGCCGCCACCGCCGAGGCAGCGGTCGACACGGTCGAGGCCCTGGAGGCCAAGCCGCGCCGCACGCGCAAGACGGCGGCTGTCGCCGAAGCCGCCGTCGACACCGCGGAAGGTACGGCTGCCAAGCCGCGCCGGACGCGCAAGACCGCCGCCGCGGCTCCGGCCGAGGCCGCCGTCGACTCCGCCGAGGCCGTGGAGGCCAAGCCGCGCCGGACGCGGAAGACCGCCGCGGCCAAGGCAGTCGAGGGTGACGTGGTCGAGGCGGAGGCCGAGGCGAAGCCTCGTCGTCGCACCCGCAAGGCCGCGGAGCCCGCGGTGCCCGCCGCCGACATCCCGGCCCAGGCCGTAGCCGAGGAAAAGGTCGCCGCTCCCCGGCGCCGGACCCGTAAGGCCACGGCAGCCACGGAGCCCACGGAGAGCTGATCTCCCGCCCGACGGCCCGGTTCACCTCGTGTGAACCGGGCCGTCGGCATTCCCGGAGCCGACGACCCCGCACCCCACCCGATACCCTCCCCCCGTGACCAGCCAAGCCTCCTTCACTCGGCCCCGCAACGCCCGCGCCTACTCCCTGCGCACCCCACGCGGAGACTTCGCCGTCGTCGATTCGCCCGCGGCCCCCGGCGTCGAGCCGAAGGGCACCGTGCTGATGCTGCCCGGCTTCACGGGGAGCAAGGAGGACTTCACGCTGTTGCACGAGCCGCTCGCGGGGCGCGGGTACCGTGTCGTGGCCGTGGACGGGCGAGGGCAGTTCGAGTCGGACGGCCCCGAGGAGGACGAATCCGCCTACGCGCAGGCCGAGTTGGCGCGGGACGTGCTCGCCTTGGCCGAGAGCGTCGGCACGCCCCTGCATCTGCTCGGGCACTCCCTCGGCGGCCAGATCGCCCGCGCTGCCGTACTGCTCGACCACTCCCCCTTTCTCTCGCTCACCCTGGTCTCCTCCGGACCCGCCCAGATCTCCGACTCCCAGCAGAAGCGCGTGAAGCTGTTGCGGGACGCGCTCGACGTGATGGGTATGGCCGAGGTGTGGGAGGCCATCCTGGCGATGGGCCCGCCGGAGGAGGTCGGCGGCCCCGCCCGCGGCATCGGCGGCACGGAGCAGCTGCGCCGCCGCTGGCTGGGCAACAAGCCCGCCCAACTCCGAGCCACCGGCCGCCAGTTGTGCACGGAGCCGAACCGGGTCGCCGAACTCGCCGCCGTTCCGCTCCCGTTCCACGTCCTGTCGGGCGCCCGGGACGACACCTGGCCGGTGCCGCTGCTGGACGGCATGGCCGTACGACTGCGGGCGCGGCGGACGGTCATCCCGGGCGCCGAGCACTCCCCCAACGCCGACCAGCCCCTCCCCACCGCCCGCGCCCTCGCGGACTTCTGGGACAACACCCGGCTCAGCGAGCACGAGTAAGGGCCCGCCAAGGGACCGTAGGGTCTAGTACTGCGTCCGCAGGTGCTCCCAGAAGCCGTCCCGCAGCGCGCGTCTGAGGTCGGCCTGGCCGCGGAGCGAGTACTGCAGCAGGCCCTCCGCCTCGACCAGGAGGTCCTGGTCCACCGAGCCGGGGAGGTACGGGTGGCCGGGCAGCAGGTCCCCGAGTGAGTCCCGTCCCCTCGCCGCCAGCCACTTCGCCGCGATCTGCGCGCCCACGAAGCGGACGTCCTCGCGCGCGGGGCGGGGCGCCGTCGACTCGTGGGCGAGGCCCGTGCGGCGGGACACGTACGACTTGAAGAAGTCGAGGTCGAAGGTGCGCTGGCTGTCGACCTCCCAGAGCAGGGGCTCGGCCTGGTTGCGGCCGTCCGGCGCCTCGATGCCCCAGAGGTGGACGCGGGCGCCGTAGCCCTGGGCCGCCTCGACCGCGGAGACCAGGTCCTCGTCGCCGCCGAGGAGTGCCGCGTCGCTGATGGCGCGGTGGCGGGCGAGGGACTCCAGGTCGGAGCGGATGAGGGAGTCGACGCCCTTCTGCTGGTTGTTCGCGTTCAGGTTGCCCAACCGGACCTTGACGTCCGGGAGTTCGGCGATGGACTGCTGCTCGGCGGTGTGGATGCGGCGTCTCGCGCCGTCGTACCAGTAGACCCGCAGCAGCCTGCTGTCCGCGAAGATCGTGCGCGCCTTGTCGATGAGCGCCTCGATCAGCCCCTCGGCGTCCAGGTCGAACGCGCGGCGGTCCTCCGTCCCGGAGACCAGGCGTCCCGCGGCCGCGTACAGGTATCCCGCGTCGACGAAGATCGCATGGGTCGAGGGCGTCTTCGCCACCTCGGCGAGCATGCGCTGGAGCAGCTCGTTGGTGCGGTCGATGCGGGCGCTGAGGGCCGCGAGGTCGTCGTTCATCGTCTCCATTGTCCCGGCGGTCACGCTGCGAACACAACCGGTCCCGGTCAGTCCCGTTCACACCTCTTCCGAACCTCTTACCGGTCAGTAATTAGCCGTTCGAAAAATTTCTTTAGCGTAGGGAATGTTTGTAACACGCATCCCGTTGACTACCTACAGAAGGCGCAGCACCACGCGGCGCCACCCAAGTAGTTCTCCGCAGGAGGATGACCAGACGAAGGGAGAAGCCAATGCGCTTCGAAATCATGCGACTCGACGATGTCGACGGCACGGCCGTGGACAGCACCGTCGTGGACGCCGCCTCCGTCAACCGAATCGTGCAGCAGGCCGCCGCCATAGGACAGCGCCTCTGGATTCGCCCGGCCGAGACCTCGGCCTCATAACGCGCGAGTCCCCGCGACAGACTTCAGAGCCCCCGTACGGCACCGACGCCGTGCGGGGGCTCTGCGTATGTCCGGGCCACCGGGCTCTCAGCTCGCCCGGATCACCTGCGTGACGCCGTTGATGATCTGCTGCACGGCGATGGCGGAGAGCATCATGCCCGCGAGCCGCGTCACCAGGACCACGCCGCCGTCCTTGATGACCCGGATGATCAGCAGCGAGTACCGCATCACCAGCCACAGCACGACATGGATGGCGAGGATCGCCGTCCACACCGACACCTGCATGGCGACGCTGTCGGCCTTCTGCACGGCGAGGATGACCGACACGATCGCGCCCGGCCCGGCCAGCAGGGGCATGCCCAGCGGTACGAGGGCGACGTTGACGTCCTTGGTCTGCTTCGGCTCGTCCGTCTTGCCGGTGAGCAGGTCCAGCGCGATCAGCAGGAGCAGCAGCCCGCCCGCGATCATCAGCGCGGGCACGGACACGTGCAGGTAGTCGAGGATCTGGTGCCCGAGCAGCCCGAAGACGGTGATGACCCCGCCGGCCACGCAGACGGCCTGGAACGCCATCCGCTTCTGCACCTTGCCGGGGCGTCCGGAGGTCAGCGCGAGGAAGATCGGGGTGATCCCGGGGGGATCCATGATGACGAAGAGGGTCAGGAACAGGGAGCCGAAGACGGCGAGGTCGAACATGAGGGTGAGGGCCTTGCTGAGTGACGTGCGGGACGAACGGACGGGGAGTACGCGAGGGACGTGACTTCAGGCCCCGCCGGCCCCCGGCACCGGGAAGGCTCCCGTCGCCCGTCGCGTGATCTCGCCGTACACCTCGGGATCCGTCACGTACTCGCCGAGCACGCACGTCTTCCGGCTGCCGTGGTAGTCGCTGGACCCGGTGGTCAGCAGCCCGAGTTCCTTGGCGAGGCCGCGCAGCCGCGCCCGGGTGTCCGGGTCGTGGTCCATGTGGTCGACCTCGATGCCGTCGAGCCCGGCCGCGGCCATCTCGGCGATCGCGGACTCCGGGACCGTACGCCCCCGCTTGCTCGCGCCCGGGTGGGCGAACACGGCGACGCCGCCCGCGCCCTTGATCAGCCGGATCGCCTCGAAGGGGTCGGTCTCGTGCTTCGCCACGTAGGCCCGGCCGCCGTCGGCCAGCCAGTCGGCCGTGAACGCGTCGTCCACGGTCGGTACGACGCCCAGCTCGACCAGCGCGGTCGCGACATGCGGGCGTCCGACCGAACCGTCACCCGCGATCCGCGCCACCTGCTCCCAGGTGACCGGCACGCCCTGCTCCTGAAGCCGGGCGACCATGCCCCGCGCCCGCGGCACCCGGTCGTCCCGCACCAGCTCGCGCTCGGCGAACAGCGCCGGCTCCTCGGGGTCGAAGAGGTAGGCCAGCATGTGCAGGGAGACGCCGTCGATACGACAGGACAGCTCAGCGCCGGTGACCAGTGTCAGCCCCTGCGGCAACGCGGCGACCGCCTCGGCGTGCCCGCGGGTGGTGTCGTGGTCGGTCAGCGCGACGACGTCGAGACCGGCCGCGGCGGCGTTGCGCACCAGCTCGGCCGGCGTGTCCGTACCGTCGGAAGCGGTGGAGTGGGTGTGCAGGTCGATGCGCACGACGCGGACTCCAAGCGGTGACGGGACGGAGGAAGACGCTCAAGGATAACCGGATTTTCGGGCTCCCCTGTCACACCCGCAACCACACAGTGCCCCCTACACGCGCTCGCAGCCGGCCCTCAGCCGACCCCTAGGGTTCGAGCAGCCGGGGCGACAACGCGCCGCACGGCACCAGCTCCAGCTCGGCCCCCGCATCGCGCAGATCCGTCAGCACCAGCTCGTCGTACATCAGCAGCCCGGACTGCTCGGGCCACACGACGGCCCACACCCACAGCCCGAGCGCCTCGCCCGCGAAGACCGCACGGTCGTCCGGCGCGCCGGCCACATGCCACAGCGGGGTCGGGCGACCGGCGGCGAGGACCTTGGCCTGGGGCGGCTTCTCGACGTTCATGTACGGCCCCGGGTCCGGGCCGTCGATGCCGCCGTACCGCGCGCCGAGACCGACGCCGAGTTCCTCGGCGACCAGGATCAGCTCGCCCATGCCGCCGAGCGGTCCGGGTCCGGAGCAGGCCACGGCCGTGGCACGGCCGCCGCTGCGGTCGTCGCCCGCGCAGGCCACGCCTGTGAACAGCCAGCCGACGGGCAGTGGCCACGGCATCCACACCGGCACCTGGGTGCGGTGCACCACGACACCGAGGGCCTCGACGCTGGGCGGGATCACGGGCTGCACCGGATGCACGGTCCCGTGGACGTCGCACTGCCAGGTATCGGCGAAGAGTCCGGGAGCCCTGACCCGGCCACCACACTTCGGGCAACTGGGTTCGCCCCTCATAGGGCCCCACGGTCCTACCCCTGCTCCGCCACGTCAAGGACTGATCACCCGTCCGGGCGGAAGCCGTTCACCGGCGAAAACCAGATGTAGCTTGCATTAATTAGGCGATCTAACTTATCGTGTGTATATACCAACTAACTTCGTCGGGATGGGAGCACACGATGGGAGACACCAAGGACCCCTTCGACGCGGGAGCCGGTGGCATCCTGCGGCAGCCGAGGGCGGTGTGGGCGACCGCCGGCGCGTCCGTCGTCGCCTTCATGGGCATCGGGCTCGTCGACCCGATCCTGCCGTCCATCGCCTCGGGCCTGGACGCCACCGCCAGCCAGGTCTCGCTGCTCTTCACGTCGTACTTCCTGATCACCGCGATCGCGATGCTGGTCACCGGCTTCGTCTCCAGCCGCATCGGCGGCCGCCGGACCCTGCTGCTCGGCCTCGCCCTGGTCGTGGTCTTCGCGGCGCTGTCGGGCACCTCGAACTCGGTCGGCGAACTCATCGGGTTCCGGGCCGGCTGGGGCCTCGGCAACGCGCTCTTCGTCTCGACGGCCCTCGCGGTCATCGTCGGCGCGGCGAATCCAATAGGGGCCGCGCGCAGCGCGTCCGGCAAGGGTGGTGGTGGGCGACGGGCGGGAGGCAGCGCGGCCGCGATCCTGCTGTACGAGTCCGCCCTCGGCCTCGGCATGGCGTGCGGGCCCCTGGTGGGCGCACTCCTCGGTGACGCCAACTGGCGCTACCCCTTCTTCGGCACCGCGTTCCTGATGGCCATCGGCTTCCTGTGCATCACGGCGTTCCTGAAGGAACAGCCGAAGCCGGCCCGGAAGACCTCGCTGCTGGACCCGATCAAGGCCCTCGGCCACGGCGGGCTCGCCTCCGCCGCCGTCTCGGCGTTCTTCTACAACTACACGTTCTTCACCGTGCTGGCCTTCACGCCGTTCGTGCTGGACATGACCCCGTACAAGTCGGGCGCCGTGTTCTTCGCCTGGGGTGTGCTGCTCGCCGTCTTCTCGGTGATCGTGGCGCCGCGCATGCAGGAGCGGTTCGGTTCGCTGAAGGTGCTCGGCGGCTCGCTGGTGCTGCTCGCGGTCGACGTGCTCGTCCTCGGGTACGGCAGCCACACCGCCGCCATCGTCTGCACGATCCTGTCCGGCGCCTTCATCGGCGTGAACAACACCGTCTACACCGAGTTGGCGCTCGGCGTGTCGGACGCGCCGCGTCCCGTGGCGAGCGCGGGCTACAACTTCGTGCGCTGGTTCGCGGCCGCCGCGGCGCCCTACTTCGCGCCGAAGATCGAGGAGTGGAGCGACATCCACATCCCGTTCGTGGTCGCGGCGGTGACCGCCGTGCTGGGCGCGCTCGTGGTCGCCGTACGGCGGAAGGCGCTCGCACACGACGCCGAGGAACTGGAGCCGGTGCACGCGACCGAGGACGGGGTCACCGTCTTCGCCAACTGACGCTTTTCGGCCACCGGTTGGTGAGCTTGCTCACCCGCGTGTCAGTCCAGCGGGACGGACTTCCGGGACGGATCCCTGAGGTCCGTCCCGTTCGTCAGCCAGCGCTCCTGGAGGGCCTGAGCACCGTGCACCCGCTTCCAGGCCGCCTCGTTCGGGGTCATCGGGAGCAGGGGCAGGAACCGTACGGGGTCGAGGGGTTCGTCGAGTTCCAGGTCCTCGACCAGGCCGCCCGGCTCGGCGACCAGCACCGAGGTGAAGGGAGCGCCGGGCCACAGGGGCTCACCGATGTCGAGAGAGGCGCCGGGGGCCACCACCACGCCCTCGACCTGCGGGGACGCGCCGAGCACGGCGAGCGGGCGGAGTGCCTTGTCGGTGTCGGCGAGGCCGCCGCGTACCGAGAGGATCAGCTCGGCGCGCGGGCCCTTGACCGGGTCGGCGAGCGCGGCGGTGGGGTCGCTCATCGGCTGGGCGGACATGCCGAGCGTGGCGTAACGGACGATGTCCCCCTCCTGGAAACGCAGCACCTCGATGCGGTCGGTGCCGAGGAAGGTGACCGCCGCGCGCGCGTCCGGCTCGCCCAGCGCGCTGCGCAACCGGGCCTCGACCAGAGGAAGAACATCAGCCATGTCGCGAGCATAGAACTCGTCAGTACCGGGCAAAGCAGCGCCTTGACACTTCGGTCGGCTGATACTCTTGCCCGGTGGTTCGGGGCAGCACGCAGAAGCGTCGCGATCAAGCCCCGACGCCGAAGGAACTCCCTTACGAGGGACCGGCCGGAGGAGGTGGGGCTGCAATGGACCGAAGTCGACCGTGCAGTAGCACCCGCTCTTCCCGCCGCTGATGTAGCTGCTCTGGCTCTGGCTGGCTGCCACCTCTCGCACTCGCTTCACCGCGGAAGAGCGCTTCGTTTCGTTTTGCCTGATCTGTCCGAACTGCCCGATCAGAGGCAGTAGCTGAATCAGTAGCGAAGCTCGCCACCGCGACGGTGCGGTGCTCCCCGCTTTGTGGACGTGCCAAACATCCGCAGTCAGGACGTCCCCATTCCGGGCAGTTCCAACCGTCGTCGGCGGCCTTTCGTTGCCAGTCACGAAGGAGCCTGCCATGTCGATGATCCGCGACCTGCGTGCCGTCGTCCGCCCGTCCCGCGTCTCCCTGCGCAAGGACAGCAGCAGCCTTTACGACACCACCCGCGACCCTTCGACGCCGTCCGCCGTCGTCGACTGCGCCGTCTACCGCGACGGCGCCCGCGTCGTGACGCCGAAGCCGCTCACCCCGAACGAGGCGATGCGTGTCGTGCGCCGCGACGGAGGCTTCGTGTGGATCGGGCTGCACGAGCCGACCGAGGCCGAATTCTCCGGTATCGCCGGCGAGTTCGGGCTGCACCCGCTTGCCGTCGAGGACGCGGTGCAGGCCCACCAGCGCCCCAAGCTGGAGCGCTACGACGACTCCCTGTTCACCGTGTTCAAGACCATCCACTACGTCGAGCACGACCGGGTCACCGCGAACAGCGAGGTCGTCGAGACCGGCGAGGTCATGTGCTTCACCGGCCGGGACTTCTTCATCACCGTCCGGCACGGCGGCCAGGGCTCGCTGCGGGCACTGCGCCACCGCCTCCAGGACGACCCCGAGCTGCTCGCCAAGGGCCCCTCGGCGGTGCTGCACGCGATCGCCGACCATGTCGTCGACGGCTACATCGCGGTCGCGGACGCGGTGCAGGACGACATCGACGAGGTGGAGACCGAGGTCTTCTCGCCGGGGCGCCGCGGCGGGGTCTCGCGCGGTGTGGACTCGGCGGGCATCTACCAACTCAAGCGTGAGGTCCTGGAGTTCAAGCGGGCCGTCTCTCCTCTGCTGCGCCCCATGCAGCTGCTGAGCGAGCGGCCGATGCGGCTGATCGACCCGGACATCCAGAAGTACTTCCGGGACGTCGCCGACCACCTCGCCCGCGTCCAGGAGCAGGTCCTCGGCTTCGACGAGCTCCTCAACTCGATCCTCCAGGCCAACCTCGCGCAGGCGTCCGTCGCGCAGAACGAGGACATGCGGAAGATCACCTCGTGGGCCGCGATCATCGCCGTACCGACGATGGTGTGCGGGGTGTACGGCATGAACTTCGACCACATGCCGGAGCTGCACTGGAGGTACGGCTACCCCGTGATCATGTCGGTCACGGTGGCCCTCTGTGTGGGCATCCACCGCACGCTCAAGCGCAACGGCTGGCTCTGAGGGCGCTGGATAGGCTGAGCCCATGACAAGCGAGCTGCTCGACCAGGCCCTCGTCGAGGAGGCCACGAAGAAGTCCGGCCTCATCTGGGTCGAGGGTCCCGGCGGCCCGGCCCGCGCGCTGTGGCACGTGTGGCACGAGGGCGCGGCCTGTCTGGTCGGCGACGGGCCCGGCGAACAGCCGCTGCCGGGGCTGGCCGACGGGACCACCGCCCAGGTCACGGTCCGCAGCAAGGACAAGGGCGGCCGGCTGGTCTCCTGGGCGGCGAAGGTCGTGGAGCTGCCGCCCGGGTCCCCCGAGTGGGAGGCCGCGGTCGCGGAGCTCAAGGGCAAGCGGCTGAACGCCCCGGACGCCGAGGTCATGACAGAGCGGTGGGCCCGCGAATGCCGGGTACTCCGCCTGGAGCCGACCGGCACGACGGCAGCGCTGCCCGACGGAGACCTGGCCGGGGCGCCGCTGCCGACGCCGGCGACGACACGTGAGCAGATCCCCGCGGGGCTGCCGAGGCTGCTGCTGAAGAAGCGCAAACGGCGGTAGCCCCCAGGAAACCGTCAGGCCTGGCCTACGACGTCGGCAGCTTCTTGCCGTAGTCCACCGTCTCGTCCTTCTCCGGCTCGGTCAGGGCGAAGGTCTTGCCCCAGGCCGAGAAGGTCAGGGTGCCCGCGCCGCCCGCCCGCACCAGGCGCAGGGGGTACGGCTCGCCCTCCAGGGAGACGTCCAGCGTGCCGCCGGAGCCCTTGTCGCCGGTGATGCGGATGGTGCGGATGCCCGCCTGCTTGTGGTGGCCGTCCGTCTCCAGCGTGCCGTGCAACGTCAGCAGACCGTCGAGGAGGACGTTCATGTCCGTGAAGCCGCTGAACTTCTTGTACGAGGGGTCGCCCTGCGGCACCTTCACATACTTGCCGTCGAGCTTGTCGGCCGCCGCCGCGTCCGCGTCGGAGCCGTCGCCCTTGCCGTCCGCGTCGGTCCAGAAGCCCGCGTCCGCCTTCAGGAAGAGCTGCTCGCCCAGCCGCAGCAGCTGGAAGGTCGCCCCCTCCGCGGTGACCGAGCCGGAGCCGCCGTCGGACTTCAGGCGCATGTCGAGCTTGTACGTCCGCCCGCCGGCGACCACATTCCCGGCGAGCTGCACCGCGGTGGCGGACGTGGCGGCGGTACGGGTCCGGGACTGGATCTGCTCGGCCGGCAGCTTGCCGACCCCGTTGGTCCCCGCGTCCGGGTCCTCGCTGCATCCCGCGAGGCCCGGCCCCGCCACGACGAGGGCGCTCAGCGCGCTCACCAGTGCGGCCCTGCGGGTACGGCGCCGGGGAATCGCAGTCACAGGTGGGGCTGCCTTTCTGACAAGGGTCCTTCAGCGGCGTACGGCAGCGTACCGGGGCCCCGGGGCGCGGGCGGAGCCAGTCCGTCCGGACCGCTCACCAGGGCGTATCCGATCGGGACGGGCTAGCCTGAAGCCCACCCGAGCGGGCAATTCGGAAAAGAGACCCACCCAGCGACCCAGGATGCAACTCCGCACGCAGCACCGTTCGAACCCCGCACGAGAAGGAAGCACAGCCATGGCAGCGGGCGCCCCCCGGATCTTCGTCTCGCACCTCGCCGACCTCGCCGTCTTCGACCCGGCCGGCGACCAGGTCGGCCGCCTGCGCGACCTGGTCGTCATGCTGCGCGTCGGACGGCGGCCGCCGCGCCTGCTCGGCCTGGTCGTCGAACTCACCACGCGCCGCCGCATCTTCCTGCCCATCACCCGGGTGACCGGGATCGATTCCGGCCAGGTCATCACCACCGGTGTGCTCAACGTCCGCCGCTTCGAGCAACGGCCCACCGAGCGGCTCGTCTTCGGGGAGCTCCTCGACCGGCGCGTCACGCTCGTCGAGACCGGTGAGGAGGTCACGGTCCTGGACCTGTCGGTGCAGCAGCTGCCGGCCCGCCGCGACTGGGAGATCGACCGGGCCTTCGTCCGCAAGGGCGGCAAGGGCGGCGCCTTCCGGCGCAAGGGCGAGACGCTGACCGTCGAGTGGTCCGCCGTCTCCGGCTTCTCCCTGGAGGAGCAGGGACAGGGCGCCGAGAGCCTCCTCGCCACCTTCGAGCAGCTGCGCCCCGCCGACCTCGCCAACGTCCTGCACCATCTCTCCCCCAAGCGGCGCGCCGAGGTCGCCGCCGCCCTCGACGACGACCGGCTGGCCGACGTACTCGAAGAGCTGCCGGAGGACGACCAGATCGAGATCCTCGGCAAGCTGAAGGAGGAGCGGGCCGCCGACGTCCTGGAGGCGATGGACCCGGACGACGCGGCCGACCTGCTCTCCGAGCTGCCCAAGGCCGACCAGGAGCGGCTGCTGAGCCTGATGAAGCCCTCCGACGCGGCCGACATGCGGCGCCTGCTGGCGTACGAGGAGCACACGGCCGGCGGTCTGATGACGACCGAGCCGATCGTGCTCAGGCCCGACGCGACCGTCGCCGACGCCCTCGCCCGCGTCCGCAACCCCGACCTCTCCCCCGCCCTCGCCGCCCAGGTCTACGTCTGCCGGCCGCCCGACGAGACCCCGACCGGCAAGTACCTGGGCGCGGTCCACTTCCAGCGCCTGCTGCGCGACCCGCCGTACACGCTGGTCAGCTCGCTCCTCGACGAGGACCTGCAGTCCCTGGCGCCGGACGCGGCGCTGCCGCTGGTCGCCGGGTTCTTCGCGACGTACGACATGGTCGCGGCGCCCGTCGTCGACGAGGCCGGGTCGCTGCTGGGCGCGGTGACCGTGGACGACGTACTGGACCACATGCTGCCCGACGACTGGCGCGAGACGGAGTTCCACCTCGACGAGGGCGAGGAGGTGGCCCCCCATGGCTCCTGAGCGCGAGAGCACCCGCGAGGCCGCCCGGGAGCGCACCCTGGCGGGCGCGACCGCCGCCACCCGCTCACGCCCCCGGCTCGACCAGCCGCGCCCGCGCCGGCGCCGGCTCCTGCCCGAGTGGGACCCGGAGGCCTTCGGGCGGCTGTCGGAGCGCATCGCGCGGTTCCTGGGCACCGGACGGTTCCTCGTCTGGATGACGCTCGTCATCATCCTGTGGGTGCTGTGGAACATCTTCGCGCCCAGTGACCTGCGGTTCGACAACTACCCCTTCATCTTCCTGACGCTGATGCTGTCGCTCCAGGCCTCCTACGCCGCCCCGCTGATCCTGCTGGCGCAGAACCGGCAGGACGACCGCGACCGGGTCAACCTCGAACAGGACCGCAAGGCGAGCGAGCGGTCGATCGCGGACACCGAGTACCTGACCCGGGAGATCGCCGCGCTCAGGATCGGCCTCGGGGAGGTCGCCACCCGCGACTGGATCCGCTCCGAGATGCAGGACTTCGTGAAGGAACTGGAGGAGAGGCGCGACGGGCATGTCGTATTCCCGGCAGAACGGTCGCGGGCACGTGACGTAGACGACCGGTGACGGGCTTTCCTAGGTCCTTGTGCAGCGCCGTACCATCGTCCTTATGGCTACGGAAGACGCGGTGCGTGAAGCACTGGCGACGGTGAACGACCCCGAGATCAACCGACCCATCACCGAACTCGGGATGGTCAAGTCCGTGGAGATCGGTGCGGACGGAGCGGTCGCGGTCGCCGTGTACCTGACGGTCTCCGGCTGCCCCATGCGCGAGACGATCACGCAGCGCGTGACGGATGCGGTCTCGGCGGTCGAGGGCGTCACCCGTGTCGACGTCGAGCTCGACGTCATGAGCGACGAGCAGCGCAAGGAACTGGCGACCGCGCTGCGCGGTGGCCAGACCGAGCGCGAGGTCCCCTTCGCGAAGCCGGGCTCGCTGACCCGCGTGTACGCGGTCGCCTCCGGCAAGGGCGGCGTCGGCAAGTCGTCGGTGACGGTGAACCTGGCGGCGGCGATGGCGGCCGACGGCCTGAAGGTCGGCGTCGTCGACGCCGACATCTACGGCCACAGCGTGCCGCGCATGCTCGGCGCCGACGGCCTTCCCACCCAGGTCGAGAACATGATCATGCCGCCGTCCGCGCACGGCGTGAAGGTCATCTCGATCGGCATGTTCACCCCGGGCAACGCCCCGGTCGTCTGGCGCGGCCCGATGCTCCACCGGGCGCTGCAGCAGTTCCTCTCGGACGTGTACTGGGGCGATCTGGACGTGCTCCTGCTCGATCTGCCGCCCGGCACCGGCGACATCGCCATCTCCGTGGCCCAGCTCGTCCCGAACGCCGAGATCCTGGTCGTGACGACGCCTCAGCAGGCGGCGGCCGAGGTGGCCGAGCGGGCGGGCTCCATCGCCGTCCAGACGCACCAGAAGATCGTCGGCGTGGTGGAGAACATGTCCGGCCTCCCGTGCCCGCACTGCGGCGAGATGGTCGACGTCTTCGGCACCGGCGGCGGCCAGTCGGTCGCGGACGGCCTGACCCGCACGACTGGCGCCTCGGTCCCGGTCCTCGGCTCCATCCCGATCGACGTCCGCCTCCGCGAGGGCGGCGACGAGGGCAAGCCGGTCGTCCTGACCGACCCCGACTCCCCGGCCGGTTCGGCCCTGCGGGCGATCGCCGGGAAGCTGGGCGGGCGGCAGCGGGGTCTTTCGGGACTGTCGCTGGGGATCACGCCGCGCAACAAGTTCTAGCTCTGGTACGACGACTTGGTACGACGATGGGGGCGCCGTCTCACGGACGGCGCCCCCATCGTCGTATCACCGGCTATGCGTAGTCGCTGATGTCCTTGATCATGGCGAAGCCGAGACCGTACGCGCTCATGCCTCTTCCGTACGCCCCCACGTGCACCCCTTCCTGAGTCGACCCGGCCAGCACCCAGCCGAACTCGGACTCGCGGTAGTGGAAGGATGTCGGCACGCCGTCCACGGGGAGGGACAGCGTCGACCAGTCGTCGCCGTCCAGGTCGTCCGCGAGGGCCCAGGCCGTCTCGGTCTGCTGGTCCAGCCAGTCGTCACGCAGGCTGTGGTCCATCTGGCCGGGCCAGGTGAAGGACAGCAGCCCCACCCCGGCCAGCCAGGCCGCCGAGGACACCGACGTGGCCTCCAGGAGGCCCGTGCCGTCCGCACTGCGCCGCACCGGATTGGCCGCCACGGTGACCACCACCGCGAACTTCTCCTTGTCCTCCGTGCCTTCGTTCCGTACGGAGGGCTCGTCGCCGTGCCCGATGGAACCGTGCTCCACGGCCCCGTCGGCCGCCGTACCGACCTGCATCAGCCAGCGCGGTCCCGTGAAGGCCTCGTCGAGGCCGTACCACGGGAAGGGCGCCAGCAGGTAGCCGTCGACCGTGCGCCGGGCGGAGGGGACCTGTTGTCCGCCCTCCGCGGCCGACGCCTGCGCGACTGCCCGACTCGTCGTCTCCATGTGCCCGGACGCCTCCTCGCTCTCGTCGGAACGAACGGCCCGCCCCCCTTCGGGCGTACTCGTCCGTTCCGCACAACAACTCGGCAGCATAGCCACCTCGCTCCGAGCAGCCGGGAAAGCGACCGGCGCGTGGGTCGCTCAGAGGGGTGCGTTCAGGCCCTGTGGGCCTGTCCGGCGTATGAAACGCGTCACGTACGGCGGAGGCGTGCGCCCCGGCGGCACGGATCAGGTGGCGTCCGCGTCGTACGGCGGGCGCTCGTCGGGCGTCTCGGGCTTCTTCGTCATGTCGACGGTGCCACCGGAGGAGCCGGACGAGGACGAGGAAGAGGGGGAGGACGACGACGAGTCGCTGCCCCGGCCGTGGACCGCGTCCGTGACCTCGGCCATCTCCTTCTTCAGGTCGAAGCCGTTGCGGATCTCCTTGAGCCCCAGTTCGTCGTTGTCCATCTGCTTGCGGATGAACGTTTTGGGGTTGAGGTCCTCGAACTCGAAGTCCTTGAACTCCGGGCCCAGTTCGCTCCGGATGTCCTCCTTGGCGCTCTCCGAGAACTCCCGGATCTTGCGGATGGTCCGCGTGACGTCCTGGATGAGCTTCGGGAGCTTGTCCGGACCGAAGACGAGCACGGCGAGGACAACGAGCGTCACCAGCTCGAGCGGTCCTATGTCATTGAACACCTGAAGCTCCTTGCGATGTCCTCGGTCCTCGGCCCTCGGTGGTCTGTGCGGTCTTCCGTGGTCCGGGCCGGGTCCACGGTACCCGGCGATCCCGCACAACCGGTACTGTCCCGAGCCCTTCGAGTGCGGGTACGTGTGGGGTTTTCCGGGTTGTTTGCCTTGTGGGGGCGTTGGTGGGGGTGTTTCCGGACCCCTGAGATGTGATGTTTCTGTGAGTCTCTCAGTCACTGCCACCGGAGGATCCGAGCACCAGTGTGATCGTCCGCTCCTTGCCGTCGCGCTCGACGGTGAGTTCGAGGCGGTCGCCGGGGCGGTGGGCGCGGGTTTTGACGATGAGCTCCTCGCCGGAGTGGATGCGCTGGCCGTCCACCTCGGTGATGACGTCGCCGGCCTCGATGCCGGCCCGGTCGCCGGCACCGCCGACGGTGACCGCGGGGCCGCCGTCGCTGCCCTTCGTTCCTACGCGGGCGCCGTCGCCCGCGTAGTCCATGTCGAGGGTGACGCCGATCACCGGGTGGGTCGCCCTGCCGGTGTTGATGAGCTCCTCGGCGACGCGCTTGCCCTGGTTGATCGGTATGGCGAAACCGAGGCCGATGGAACCGGACTGGCCGCCCTCCGGATCGGAGCCGCTGTCGGCGGACCGGATGGCGGAGTTGATGCCGATGACGCGGGCGCGGGAGTCGAGGAGCGGGCCGCCGGAGTTGCCGGGGTTTATGGGCGCGTCGGTCTGCAGCGCGTCGACGTACGACACGTCACTCGCGTCCCCGCTCTCGCCGCCGGCCGTGATGGGCCGCTCCTTGGCGCTGATGATGCCGGAGGTGACGGTGCCGGCCAGGTCGAAGGGGGCGCCGATGGCCACGACCGGGTCGCCGACCTGGACGTTGTCCGAGTTGCCGAGGGTCAGCGGCTTAAGACCGCTCACCCCGCTGACCTTGACGACGGCGAGGTCGTAGCCGCTGTCCCGGCCGACGACCGTGGCCTTGGCGGTGTCGCCGCTGTGGAAGGTCACGGATATCTCGCCTGTGTCGCCGTCTGAGGCGGCGGCGTCGACGACGTGGTTGTTGGTGAGGATGTGGCCGCGGTCGTCGAGGACGAATCCGGTACCGGTGCCGGATTCCTCGGCCCCGCTCACATGCAGGGTCACCACGCTGGGCAGCGCCCGCGCGGCAATCCCGGCGACGCTGTCCGGAGCCCGCCCGGCCGACTCCGCCCCGGCCTGCGGCAGCTCCACGGCCCCGACCCCACCATCGCGCTCCAGATACGCGCCTACGACGCCACCGACGCCCCCGGACACGAGCGCCACCAGCGCGGCCCCACCGACGAGCACCTTCTTCACCCGTCTGCGCCGGCGGTCCTCGGTGGGGACGGCCGCGCCGTTCTGCTGGAGGGGGGCGGCGGGGAGCGGGGCCCAGGGGTCGTAGTTCTTCCAGGGGGTGGAGAGGGGTGGGGCGGGCGGGGCGTCGGCGTAGGAGGGTGCGGAGGCGACGGAGGGTGCGGAGGGAGGTGCACCCTGCGCGGGGCCCTGCGGGGCAGCTGGAGGGGCAGCGTGGGGCGGGGCGGGCGCTGCGGCTGCGCCGGGTGGGCGGGCTTGAGCGGGGACGGCGGGCGGCTCGTGGGCCGTGCTGGGCGCGAAGGCTGCAGCAGGGGCGCCGGGCAGCCCGTCGGCCGCGCCGGGCGGAGCCGAGCCGACAGGGGCCGCTGGTGCGGCGGTGAGAGGCGGAGGCGGGGCGGACGGGCTGGGAGCCGGAGCCGTGGCTGGCGGGAGCGCGGTGGAAGCCGTGGGCGGCGCCGGTGTCGCCGTGCCGTGCGTGGGCGTGGGCGTCGCCGGGTGCTGGACGGGCGGGGCGGGCGCCCAGGGGCCAGGCTCGCCGTACGGCGGGGTGCTGTAGGGGTCGGGGTCGTGCAGGGGCCGGGGGCGCTCGGTGGCGGGCACAGCGGGCCGCTCGGCGGCAGGGGCGGCGGCAAGGTCAGCGGCAAGGTCAGCGGGCCGGGCCAGTTCGAAGTCGCCCTCCGTGGCGGGCGCATCCTCCGGTGCCCTGAGTTCGAAGTCGCGCCCGGTGTCGGGGGCGTCCTCCGGGGCCCTGAGTTCGAAGTCGCCGCCGGACTCGTCACCACGGCCTGAGCGGCGGCGCACGTCATCCGGCACCGCGTCCGCCAACGGAATGGGCGTCTCCCCGTCCCCCGTCGGCGTGGCCCCCTCCGCCGTGGCCGGGAGGTCGTGCGGTCGAGGACGGCTCCACCACTTGGCCTTCGCGGGCTTCCCCTCGTTCATGCTCTCCCCACAGCTCGGGCTCCGCCTTGCGGCACAGGCAGTGCGTCGGCCCCCTGGCCGACCCCCTTGGATTCAACCAGGTTCCCGAGCCGCCGCGCAGTGGCCGGTCAGCGGGGAGTGGAGGAGGAAGACGCCGAGGTCGGGTCGAGGACGGGTGCGGCGAGGAGGCCGGGGGTCGGGAGGAGGTCCGGGGTGGTGGACCACGTGGTGAGGGAGAGCGGCGGGGTCGCGCTGAGCGGACGTATCAGAGGGGACATGGCGGCCGCGCCGGCCATCACGGGCGCGGTCAGCGAGTGGACGCCCTCGTGCACTTGGCCCGCAGCGGACGTCGGCGCCCCGGGCAACAGCGGTGCCGAGACCGCGGTCGGGGCGACCGGGGTGTCATCCAGCGAGCCCTGGCTCTGGCCCTGGGCGAGCAGCGGGCCGAGCCCACGGCGTCGCTGGCTCTCGGGTGCCGTCACGGCTCCGGTGCCCTGTGTGCGGGCCGGTGTCACATTGCTGCCGCCGGATCCGCCGCGCGCGTCCGCGGCCGTGTCGGTCGGTGTCACCGTGGTGACCCCGCCCAGCGCGATCGCGGCCAGGGACACGGCCCCGGCGGCGACGAACGCGAACCGCAGCCCACGGGAGGACGACCGCTCGGCCTCGTGACGGCTGACGTCATGGATGCGGAAGCCGCGGTTCGCCGAGGACGACGGAAGCATCGAGGCGTGCGAACGGGTCGGCAGGTAGGCGAACTCGAAGCGCTCGCCGCGCCTCGGACCGAAGACCCCGGCGGCGCCGGGCCGTCCGGTCAGTCCGCCGGCGAATGCCGAGCCGCCGAACGGCGAGTCGTCGCCGTCGTCCGGGTCGTCTCCGGCGGGCAGCCCTTGGAGGCGGGCCAGGAAGCTCTCCGAGGGCGGCGGCGGGGCCGCCTCCGCGAAGACGTTCTTCAGTCGGCGCTGTGCGTCCGCCTCCGCCTTGCACTTGGCGCAGGTGGCCAGGTGCGCGAGGACGCGGTCGCGCGACTCATGACCGAGCTCTCCGTCCACAAGGGCGGCGAGTCGATCTCCCAGATGCTGTTCGGACGGGGTAGGCCGTGATCCACTCACGCGGTCGCGCCCCCTCCCCCCAGCGCGGGAACACGGGCCATGAAGGAGCGGCGCTGGGCCCGGGCCTCCGGCGAGCGGTGGGCGAGAGCCTTGCGCAGCTGGGAACGGCCACGGTGGATCCGGGACCGGACGGTGCCGAGCTTGACGCCCAGGGTCGCGGCGATCTCCTCGTACGACAGTCCTTCGATGTCGCACAGGACGACCGCGGCACGGAACTCGGGGGCGAGGGTGTCGAGGGCCTGCTGGACGTCGGCGTCGAAGTGCGCGTCGTTGAAGACCTGCTGGGGCGACGGCTCGCGGCTGGGCAGTCGCTCGGCCGCGTCCTCGCCGAGGGCGTCGAAGCGGATGCGCTGCTTGCGGCGGACCATGTCCAGGAAGAGGTTGGTCGTGATGCGGTGCAGCCAGCCCTCGAAGGTGCCGGGCGTGTAGGTCGACAGCGAGCGGAAGACGCGGACGAAGACCTCCTGGGTGAGATCTTCGGCGTCGTGCTGGTTGCCCGTCAGACGGTAGGCGAGCCGGTAGACCCGGCCGCTGTGAGTGCTGACGATCTCCTCCCAGGTGGGCGGAGTCCACGCCTGCCCGTCCGCGTCGGTGGAGAAGGTCGCGGTCTGGGCGTATTCAGCGGCGTGGCTGTGGTCAGCAGCGGTGTCGTTCACGGATTTCGGCCTGCCCGCCGATCCGAGGAAGCGCCGCAGCACTCCTCCCCGATTCACAGGTGCGGCCGCACCTCCCCTGTCGGCTCTGGTGGTGTCCAGTGGAGCCCCTACCATAGCCACCTCGCCCGTTAGCTCCGGATAAGCGGTTTTACGAGAAATTGATCTGTGCTGATACGGCTCGTGCGGCTGCGTCAGCAGTTGCTCGAGCGCCTGCTCGTCGTCGTGATCCAACTGTGTCCCCCCGCTCTGTCTCCCACCCCTCTAAACGCCCGGTCCCATCTGCGGGTTCCCGGCGCCAACGGATACAGTCACGCCCAGGCAACCACGGGGACAGGAGAGGGTCATTACCGGCAACCGGCAGACGAGCTGGGCGTTCGCCGACGCCTATGTCGCCGAGGACGAAGCCCTTCGCTGGGCCCGTGACCGGGCCCGCGAGGCGGGGCTGCGCTCGGTGTCGCCCGGCACGGGCGCGGCGCTCGGGTTGCTCGCCGCCACCGTGGAGGCCAAGGCGATCGCCGAGATCGGCACCGGGACCGGCGTGTCGGGGATCCATCTGCTGCACGGCATGCGCGCGGACGGCGTGCTGACGACCGTCGACCCCGAGCCGGAACACCAGCAGTTCGCCCGCCAGGCCTTCCGTGCCTCCGGCTTCGCCAGCAACCGGGCCCGCTTCATCCCGGGCCGCGCCCTGGACGTCCTGCCCCGGCTCGCGGACGCCGGCTACGACCTCGTCTTCTGCGACGGCGACCGGCAGGAGGTCATGGACTACCTCGCTGAATCGTTGCGCCTGCTGCGGCCCGGCGGCCTGGTCGTCTTCGAGGGCGTCTTCGCCAACGGCCGGACCGTCGACTCGGGCCCGCAGCCCACGGAGGTCCTGCGGCTGCGCGAGCTGCTGCGCGCGGTGCGCGAGAGCCAGGAACTCGTGCCGTCACTGCTCCCAGTGGGTGACGGGCTGCTCTGCGCGGTCAAGCGCTGACCGTTCGAAAACGGGCATTGATCGGACATCGATCGGACATCGAACACGACACCCGGCACAGCACACAGCGACCCCGGGCACCGCATGCGGCGCCCGGGGTCGCTGAAAGGGTATGGTCGCGTCCGCGTCAGCCGACGACCTTCTTGAGGGCGTCACCGAGCGCGTCGGCCTCATCGGGGGTCAGCTCGACGACGAGCCGCCCGCCGCCTTCGAGCGGAACTCGCATGACAATGCCCCGCCCCTCCTTGGTCACCTCGAGCGGGCCATCGCCCGTCCGCGGCTTCATGGCCGCCATGCTCGTTCCCCTTCCTGAAACCAGCTCATCGTCAAAGCCGACGGCCCTGGAGGGCACGCGTCTCCCGGGGGTGGGACACACGACACCGGCATCGAACACATTGCTTCCAGGCCATTATCCCGCATCTCAGCACCCGATGACCAACATCAGTCGGCATCGCTTGGGCAACGCGCGCGAGCAAAACCACTCAATTCGGCGATGTGACTGCGATACTGCGCCGCCCCACGGACATCCGCCGAGCGAATACGGTGCGGAATTCTTTGACGCAGGTCACACGTCCGGTCCGGTCCCCGCACGGTGATCTCCGCCATGCTGTCCTTCGGACACAGGGACGTACCGACGGGTACGTCCGAGCCGCGAACCCGAGGGGATACGCCATGGCCGACACCGTGCTGTACGAGGTGAGCGACGGACTCGCGACGATCGTGCTGAACCGCCCGGAGGCGATGAACGCGCTGAACATCGCCACCAAGGTCGCTCTCCGGGACGCGGTACAGGCCGCGGCCGCCGACGAGGCCGTACGGGCGGTGCTGCTGACCGCAGCGGGCGAGCGGGCGTTCTGCGTGGGGCAGGACCTCAAGGAGCACATCGGGCTGCTGGCCGCCGACCGGGAGTCGGGGACCGGGCAGACCATGAGCACCGTGCGGGAGCACTACAACCCCGTCGCGCGGGCGCTGACGGAGATGCGCAAGCCCGTGGTGGCCGGGGTGAACGGGGTGGCGGCCGGGGCCGGGTTCGGGTTCGCGCTGGCCGCGGACTACCGGATCGTGGCGGACACGGCGGCCTTCAACACGTCGTTCGCGGGCGTCGCGCTGACCGCCGACTCGGGCATCTCCTGGACGCTGCCCCGGGTGATCGGACCAGGCCGGGCCGCCGACCTGCTGCTCTTCCCGCGCAGCATCACGGCGCAGGAGGCGTACGACCTCGGGATCGCCAACCGGGTCGTGCCGTCGGCGGACCTGCGCGGCGAGGCGGAGAAGGTGGCGCGGGCGCTGGCCGAGGGGCCGACGGTGGCGTACGGGGCGATCAAGGAGGCGATGGCCTACGGGCTGTCGCACTCCCTGGCCGAGACCCTGGAGAAGGAGGACGAGCTGCAGACGCGGGCGGGCCGGTCCGAGGACCACGCGATCGCGGTGCAGGCGTTCGTGAACAAGGAGAAGCCGAAGTACCTGGGGCGGTGAGCAGGCAGGTGCCGGGCCGGTGAGCCGGGAGGCGGGGCTCAGCCCCGCCTCGCCGCACAGGCCTCCAGGTGGTCGTCCACCAGGCCGCACGCCTGCATCAGCGCGTACGCGGTCGTCGGCCCGACGAAACGCAGCCCCCGCTTCTTGAGGGCCTTCGACAGCGCCGTCGACTCGGGAATGACCGCCGGGACGTCGGAGAGGTTCTTCGGGACCGGGCGGGCGGCCGGGTCCGGGGCGTGGGACCAGATCAGGTCGTCCAGGTCGCCCGGGGCCCAGTCGGCCAGCACGCGCGCGTTGGCGAGGGTCGCGTCGACCTTGGCGCGGTTGCGGATGATGCCCGGATCGGCGAGGAGGCGCTCGCGGTCGTCGTCGGTGAAGGTGGCGACCTTCGCGATCTCGAAGCCGGCGAAGGCGGTGCGGAAGGTGGGGCGGCGGCGCAGGATCGTGATCCAGGACAGGCCGGACTGGAAGGCCTCCAGGCTGAGCCGTTCGAAGAGCGCGTCGTCGCCGTGGACCGGGCGGCCCCACTCCTCGTCGTGGTACGTCACGTACTCCTCGGCCGACAGGGCCCACGGGCAGCGCAGCGCGCCGTCCGGACCGGGGAGGGCGGAGCCGTCGCTCACGGGCGCTCCTCCTGTGCGGGCTTCTCCATGGAGACGTGGGTCGCGGTGGCCTGCGCGCCGGCCAGCGCGGACTCCAGGTCGGCGATCCGGGCGTCCCGCTCGGCGAGCTCCGCGCCGAGCCGCCCGAGCGCGTCGTCGACGTCGGACATGCGGTAGCCGCGGGCGGCCAGCGGGAAGCGCAGGGTCTCGATGTCGGCGCGGTTCACCGGGCGGTCCAGCGGCAGCGGGTCATGCAGGCGCTCGGGCGCGGCCTCCGGCAGCGGGCCGTCGCTCTCCCCGCCGCCCACGACGGCGAGCGTCACCGCGGCGACCACCACGGCCAGTGCGATGACCAGGAACAAGAACATAACCATCGCTGAGGTCCCCATGGTCGGTGCCGACGTGCTGGGCGCCGGCGTCGAATGTGTCAGGGTCCGATCGTGCCATGCGAATCTGACAGTTAGGGTCGCAGGCGGCCACAGACGCCGAGACCGCGACGCGAGACCACGACGTACGAGGAGAGGTCACAGGGGATGCTCAGGCTGGGCAGGCGTGAATTCGGCGCGCACGAGCCGGTGATCATGGCGATCGTGAACCGGACCCCGGACTCCTTCTACGACCAGGGGGCCACGTTCCGCGACGAGCCCGCTCTCGCGCGCGTGGAGCATGCGGTGGCGGAGGGCGCGGCCATCGTCGACATCGGCGGGGTCAAGGCCGGGCCGGGCGAAGAGGTGACGGCTCAGGAAGAGGCACGGCGCACGGTCGGCTTCGTCGCGGAGGTCCGGCGGCGCTTTCCCGATGTCGTCATCAGCGTGGACACCTGGCGGGCCGAGGTCGGCGAGGCCGTGTGCGAGGCGGGCGCGGATCTGCTGAACGACGCGTGGGGCGGGGTGGATCCGGGGCTCGCGGAGGTCGCCGCGCGGTACCGGGTGGGCTTGGTGTGTACGCACGCGGGGGGTGCCGAGCCTCGTACGCGGCCGCATCGGGTGACGTACGACGACGTCATGGCCGACATCCTGCGGGTGACCGTGGACTTGGCCGAGCGGGCGGTGTCGTTGGGGGTGCCCCGGGAGTCCGTGCTGATCGATCCCGGGCACGACTTCGGGAAGAACACGCGACACAGTCTGGAGGCGACGCGGCGGCTGGGCGAGATGGTGGCCACCGGGTGGCCGGTGCTGGTGTCGCTGTCCAACAAGGACTTCGTGGGCGAGACCTTGGACAAACCGCTGAAGGAGCGCGTGGTGGGGACGTTGGCCACGACGGCCGTGTCGGCGTGGCTCGGTGCTCAGGTGTACCGGGTGCACGAGGTCGCCGAGACCCGGCAGGTGCTGGACATGGTGGCGTCGATCGCGGGGCACCGGGCGCCGGCGGTGGCGCGGCGGGGGCTGGCGTAGGCCCGCATGCCGTCCTGGGGGTCCGCCCGCCCCCAGGACGGTCACCCCGGCGTCCGCTAGCGGCCCGCCTCCTTCGACACCAACGCCACCGCCTCGTCCACGTCGTCCGTGAGGTGGAACAGGAGCAGGTCCTTCTCCGAGGCCTTGCCCTGGGCGATCAGCGTGTTCTTCAGCCAGTCCACCAGCCCGCCCCAGTACTCCGTACCGAAGAGGACGATCGGGAAGCGGGTGACCTTCTGGGTCTGGACGAGGGTGAGCGCCTCGAACAGCTCGTCCAGCGTGCCGAGGCCGCCCGGCAGGACCACGAAGCCCTGGGCGTACTTCACGAACATCATCTTGCGGACGAAGAAGTAGCGGAAGTTGAGCCCGATGTCGACGTAGGGATTGAGGCCCTGCTCGAAGGGGAGCTCGATGCCCAGGCCGACGGAGATGCCCTTGGCCTCGCAGGCGCCCTTGTTGGCGGCTTCCATCGCGCCCGGGCCGCCGCCCGTGATCACCGCGAAGCCGGCTTCCACCAGGCCCCGGCCGAGCCGCACGCCCGCCTCGTACTCCGGCGAGTCCACGGGCGTACGCGCGGAGCCGAACACGCTGATGGCGGGCGGGAGTTCGGCGAGCGTGCCGAAGCCCTCGATGAACTCCGACTGGATGCGCAGGACGCGCCACGGGTCGGTGTGGACCCAGTCCGAGGGGCCGCCCGCGTCCAGCAGACGCTGGTCGGTCGTGCTCGCCTGGACCTGCCCCCGCCTCCGGAGGACGGGTCCCAGGCGCTGCTCCTCCGGTGGCCGCTTCTTGCCCTCGGGGTTGCCAGTAGCCATGTGCGCTCCCTCCGCTTGCCGTCTTTCCACCTCAGCGTAGATCTACGCGGGTTACGGACGGGGGACGTGAGCATGTCCGCCATGAAGCGCCGTCAAGCACGCTCCCGGCTTCTTTCGCCCCCTCATGCCGTCAGCCACGACCTCAGCCGCTCCTCCGCCTCGGGGATGAGGGACGCCTTCACCCGCTCGTCCACCTTGTGGGCGAGAAGCGGCTCGCCGGGGCTGTAGTTCACGGCGGGTACCCCAAGGGCGCTGAAACGGGCCACGTCCGTCCAGCCGAACTTGGGACGGGCCTCGCCGCCGACGGCCGCCATGAAGGCCTGCGCCGCGGGGTGGGTGAGGCCTGGGCGGGCGCCGCCGGTGTGGTCGTCGACGACGAACTCGTCGACACCGCAGTCCGCGAAGTACTCGCGCACGAACGCCTCCGCCTCCGCCTCGCTGCGGTCGGGCGCGTAGCGGAAGTTGACGACGAGGGTGCAGGCGTCGGGGATGACGTTGGTGGCGACACCGCCCTCGACGCGTACGGCGTTGAGGCCCTCGTGGAACTGGAGGCCGTCCACGACCGGCTTGCGCGGCTCGTACACGGCGAGCTTGACGAGCGCCGGGGCGGCCGCGTGGATCGCGTTGGAGCCCATCCACGCGCGCGCGGAGTGCGCCCGCTGTCCCGTGAACTTCAGGAACACCCGCAGCGTGCCCTGGCAGCCGCCCTCGACCTGGTTGTCCGTCGGCTCCAGCAGGATCGCGAAGTCGCCCTCCAGCCACTCGGGGTGGGCCGCGGCAACATGCTTCAGGCCGTTCAGATGTGCGGCAACCTCTTCGTTGTCGTAGAAGACGAAGGTGAGGTCGCGGTTCGGGGCGGGGACGGTCGCCGCGATGCGCAGCTGCACGGCCACCCCGGACTTCATGTCACAGGTGCCGCAGCCCCACAGGTAGCCCTCGTCGTCGAGCCGGGAGGGGACGTTGTCCGCGATCGGGACGGTGTCGATGTGGCCGGCGAGGATGACGCGTTCCGGGCGGCCCAGGTTCGTCCGGGCGACGACGTTGTTGCCGAACCGGTCGACCCGCAGGTGGGGCAGCGCCCGCAGCGCGATCTCGATCGCGTCCGCGAGGGGCTTCTCGTTGCCGCTCTCGGAGGGGAGATCGACGAGCTGCGCGGTGAGCTTCGCTGCGTCCAGCGTCAGGTCAAGTGGGGTGTCAGCCATGCTGTCGACCCTAACGCGCCGGGTCACCGCCCGACTTTCCCCACCTGGCACAGCGCGCACAGTACTCTCCAGTATCTTGTGGCGGGTGTCAGAGCTGTCCCCTCCTTCCAAGCGTCGCGGCCGCCTCCTCCGTTTCGGGGCGGCCCTCGTGGTCATGTGCGCCGTCGCCGGTTACCTCGTGGTGCAGTACGTCACCGGAGGCGCGGGCCCGGGGTGCAAGGTCGTCTCGGGCAGGACCGACGGAGCCACCTACGAGTTCTCTCCCGAGCAGGCGGTGAACGCCGCGACGATCGCGGCCGTCGGTACCGGGCGCGGGATGCCCGAGCGGGCCGTGACGATCGCGCTCGCCACCGCGCTCCAGGAGTCGGCGCTGCGCAACATCGGCTACGGCGACCGCGACTCGCTCGGCCTGTTCCAGCAGCGGCCCTCGCAGGGCTGGGGCACACCGAAGGAGATCCTGGACCCGACGTACTCGGCGAACAGCTTCTACAAGCACCTGGCCAAGGTGCCCGACTACACGAAGCTGCCGCTGACGGTCGCCGCGCAGAAGGTGCAGCGCAGTGGCTTTCCGACGGCGTACGCCAAGCACGAACCGGACGCCGCGCTGCTCGCCGCCGCCCTCACCGGGCAGTCGGCGGCCACGCTGACCTGCGCGGGCCGCCCCGCCGCCACGCAGGCCGCGGGTGCCGACGCGGTGCGGACGGCGCTCGTACGGGACTTCGGGCAGGACGTGCTGAAGTCGGCGTCGGCCGAGGTGGGCGCCGAGGCGACGCCCACGCCGACGCCCTCCGCGAGCGGGAGCGGAAGCGGGCGGACCGTGACGCTGCCCGTGACCGCCGAGACGGGCTCCGGCTCCGGCTCCGGCTCCGACCGCAGCCTTCGGCAGCGCGGCTGGCAGCTGGCGCACTGGGCCGTGGCCAACGCCTCCGCGCTGCACATCGAACGTGTCTCGTACGCCGGGCGGCAGTGGACGGCCGGGAACACGGACAGCCAGTGGCGCGCGGCCGGCGCGGAAGGCGCCGCGGGCGCGGAGCAGGACGCCGGGGCGGTCCGGATCGTCACTGCGCAGTAGTACGGGTACTCACTCGGAAGGGTTACGTCCGGCGGGTTCGGGCGCGGTTGTGCGCAGGTTTTCGGTGCGTCACCCGCGTATCCGTCGAAACCCTTGAGAACAAAGGGCTGTAAGGATTCGGCAGACTTTCGGACCGGGCACTTTTTGCCCGTTTTTATCCGCAGCCGATAATGCGACGCATTGCCAACTCTTTACGTTGCCCCGCCGCAACCTTCCCGGGCTTCGAGCGGTAGTCACTGCGTCCGAGGCCCGGAGATCAACAGCCGGACCGACAGCCAGTCGGTCAACTGCCGGGCACGGTCGGACACTTCATCGTTCTCTTCCGTCAAAGGAGCAACATGTCCCTCCCCCTGACCCGACGGATCGCCCGTGCCGCGCTGCTTGTCGCTGCGGGAGCGGCTGCCGGGGTCGGTGCGGCCGGTTCCGCCAGTGCGGCCCCCGAACTGCCGGCCGCCCCGAACCTCGGTGGGCTGACCGCCCTGGACGGGGCGAGCGTCGGCAACACGGTCGACGGCGCGGCTCAGAACCTGACCGGCACCGCCGGCCAGACGGGCGGCAAGGCCGTCCAGAAGGCCGTGCCGGCCGCGGGCAAGACCAGTGGCAAGGCCGTGAAGAAGGCGGCCCCGGCCGCGCAGAAGACCGCGGGCGAGGCCGCGGGTTCCGCCGGGGACATCCTCGGTGACACCGCGTCGACGGCGACGAAGGGTGGGCTGCCGACGGACTCCCTCACCAAGGGTGGACTGCCGGCGGCGGACTCTCTGCCGGTGCAGAGCCTGCCGGTCGGCTGACCTCAGCCGCCAGTTCGGCTGTACGGCGACGGGGCCCAGGGAGTTTCCTGGGCCCCGTCGCCTTCGTGCGTGGTGGTAGCCGTAGCGCCTACGTGAGCCGCTCCACCGCTGCCCGTACCCGCTCGTCCGTCGCCGTGAGTGCGACGCGTACGAAGTTCTCGCCCGCCTCGCCGTAGAAGTCGCCCGGGGCCACGAGGATGCCCAGGTCGGCCAGGTGGGCCACCGTGGTCCAGCAGGGCTCGTCGCGGGTGGCCCAGAGATAGAGGCTGGCCTCGCTGTGCTCGATGCGGAAGCCGTGACTCAGCAGCGCCTCGCGCAGGGCGGTGCGGCGGGCGGCATAGCGCTCGCGCTGTTCGCGGACGTGGGTGTCGTCGCCGAGGGCGGCCACCACCGCCGCCTGCGTGGGCGCGGACGTCATCATGCCGCCGTGCTTGCGGATCTCCAGGAGCGGGGCCAGGACGGCCGGGTCGCCCGCCAGGAACGCGGCGCGGTAGCCGGCCAGGTTGGAGCGCTTGGAGAGGGAGTGGACGGCGACGATGCCGTCGTAGGAGCCGCCGTTCACCTCGGGGTGCAGGACGGAGACCGGGTCGGCCTCCCAGCCCAGCTCCAGGTAGCACTCGTCGGAGAAGAGCAGGACGCCGTGCTCGCGGGCCCAGGCGACGATCCGGGTCAGCTCGGCCTTGGACAGGACCTGGCCCGTGGGGTTGGACGGCGAGTTCAGCCAGAGCAGCTTCAGGCCGGCCGGGTCCAGGTCCGTCGGGTCGTCGTAGACCTCGTAGCCGGCGCGGGCCAGGCGGGCGCCGACCTCGTACGTCGGGTAGGCCAGGCGCGGGTAGGCGACCCGGTCGCCGGGGCCGAGGCCCAGCTGGGTCGGGAGCCAGGCCACGAGTTCCTTGGAGCCGACGATCGGCAGGACGTGCCGGTGGGTGACCTCACGGGCGCCCAGGCGGTGCTCCAGCCAGCCCGTGATCGCGTCGCGCAGCTCGGGCGTGCCCCAGACGGTCGGATAGCCCGGGGAGTCCGCCGCGGCGACCAGAGCTTTCTGGATCAGCTCGGGGACCGGGTCGACCGGGGTGCCCACCGACAGGTCGACGATGCCGTCCGGGTGCGCGGCGGCCGTCGCCTTGTACGGCGCCAGCTTGTCCCAGGGAAAGGCGGGGAGACGGTCGGAGACTGCGGACACGGTTCTCGGCTCTCTTTCTTCGGTACGGCAAACGCCTCGGCCCCGTACGGCGATCATGGTGATCAGGCCGTACGGGACCGAGGCGGCGCGAGTGACGCGGGCCGCTCTCAGCCGTTCTGCGGCGGCAGCGCAGCGATGAAGGGGTGGTCGCGCTCGATCAGACCCAGCTTGCTGGCGCCACCGGGAGAACCCAGCTCGTCGAAGAACTCGACGTTCGCCTTGTAGTAGTCCTTCCACTCCTCGGGAGTGTCGTCCTCGTAGAAGATCGCCTCGACCGGGCAGACCGGCTCACAGGCACCACAGTCGACGCATTCGTCCGGGTGGATGTACAAGGACCGGGAGCCCTCGTAGATGCAGTCGACCGGGCACTCCTCGATGCACGCCTTGTCCTTGACGTCGACACAAGGCTGCGCGATGACGTAGGTCACGCTGTCGTTCCTCCTCGATAGGGCGCTGGCGAGCCGTCTTCAGGCTCCGCCACCTGGCGCGCGGGAGCGCGGCGTCGTCGATGCCCGCCCCTAGTATCTCCGTTCTTGGGCATGATCCGAACAGGAGGGGTGGACCGACCTGTGGAAATCTCCGCGACCGGACGTCTCGTGGTCCGTATCACCGCTGCTGACGTGGGTAAACGGGTGTCCGTACGGCGCTTGGCGGAACCTGGGGTGACGGACACGAAGTTCACCGACACGGTGGGTGTTCTCACATCATGGGACGACGGTGTGCTGCTGATCACTCGACGGGACGGCGAGAGTGTCCGTATTCCGGAATCCTCGCTGGTCGCGGGCAAGATCGTACCTCCCGCCCCGGCCCGCCGACGAGGTCCCGCGGCCTCGTACGAGGAGCTGGCGCGCGTCTCCTCCCGGGCCTGGCGGCCGGTGGAGAGCGAGCGGCTCGGCGAGTGGGAGCTGCGGGCCGCCGCCGGATTCACGCGGCGCGCCAATTCGGTGCTGCCGCTCGGCGACCCGGGCATACCGCTCGACGAGGCCCTGACCGTCGTACGACGCTGGTACGGCGACCGCGGCCTGCCCGCCTACGTCCAGACCGCGACCGGCGCCGAGGGCACGCAGGAGCTGCTGTGCGCGGAGCTGGAGCGGCGGGACTGGACGCGGGAGGTGACCGCCGAGCTGTGGACCGGGGCACTGGCGCCGGTCGCCGACCTGGCCGAGGCCTCCGAGGTGGTGCTGTCCCGTGAGGCGGACGAGGCCTGGCTTGCCCGGTACCAGCGCAAGGGGATGAGCGAGGTGGCTCTGAGGGTGCTGGGGAGCGGGCCTTCGGTGTGGTTCGCCACGATGCCCGGTTCGTCGCAGGGTGCGGCTCCCGCCGCCATCGGGCGGTGTGTCGTCGACGGGCGGTGGGCCGGGTTCGCCGCCGTCGAGGTGGATCCCGCGCTACGGCGACGGGGGCTGGCCTCCGCCGTGATGGCCGCGCTCGCGCGGCGTGCCCTCGACGAGGGCGCCTCGGCGTCGTGGCTCCAGGTCGAGACGGACAACGCGGGGGCGCGGGCGCTGTACGCCGGGATGGGCTTCTCCGCGCATCACGCGTACCACCACTACCGCGCACCCGGACGTGCCGGGAGCGAACGGTAGCGAGTGACAGCGAAGGGCACTAGCTGCACGAACAGCACGAACAGCACGAACAGCAGCGAACGACCGGTAGCGATCGCCGTGAAAGGGCACGAGCCAGCTATGCGTCCCCCCTATCCCCCGCCCCCCGAACGCTCCGCCGAACTGCGCCGCCGGTTCGCCGAGGAGGCCCGCTCCGAGCGGCCCGACCTGTCCACGCTGTGCCTGCTGGTGGGCGCGGAGGCGGACGGCACGCTGGACGAGGCGGGCCTGGACGCCGCGCAGATCGAGCTGGACCGGCTGGCCGGACAGCTGCCGTTCCGGCCCGGCGGGCCACGGTCCTGGGCGGTGGCGCTGCGCGAGCTGCTCGGGGACCGGTGTGGTTTCCGGGGCGCCCCCGTCGACTACCAACGGCTGGAGTCCTCGCTGCTGCACGAGGTGCTGCGGCGGCGGCGCGGGCTGCCGATCCTGCTGTCCGTGGTGTGGATGGAGGTGGCGCGGCGGGCCGGGGCGCACGTGTACGGGGTGGCGCTGCCCGGGCATTTCGTCGTCGGCTTCGGTCCGCCGGACGAGCAGGTGCTCGCCGATCCGTTCGACGGGGGGCGGGTGCTGACCGGGGGCGATGCGGAGGTGCTGGTGGCGGGGGCGACGGGGGCGTCGCTGCATCCGTCGATGCTCGGTCCTGCGGAGCCTTTGGAGGTGGTGCTGCGGATCCTGAACAACGTGCGGGCGTGGGCTGCGGCTCGGCCGGAGCGGTCGGACGTGTCGTTGTGGGCGGTGGAGTTGTCGTTGCTGTTGCCTTCGCATCCTGCGCGGTTGCGGTATGAGCGGGCCGAGTTGCTCGTGCAGCGGGGGGATTTCGTGGCGGGCGCTGTGGAGTTGGAGGCGTATGCGGAGGTGGTGGGGGCCGTGGATGAGGCTGCTGCGGCTCGGGTTCGGCAGCAGGCTCATGCGGCGCGATCAATGTTGAATTGACCGTTGTCGCGCGACTACACGCCCCAAAGCCAGCCCTTTTCCCTCGCGATTCTCACCGCCTCCGCCCTGTTCCGCACCGCCAGTTTCTGGATGGCAGCAGCGGCGGGCGCCGCTGTGTGATCATCGTGATCGGCCGGACCGTGTCCCCGCTCGCCAGGTACCCGATGGCGACGCCGAGCGCGGCAAAGACGAGGCTGCCGCCCAGATCGCGCAGGTGAGGGCGAGCCACTGCCAGGCGTCCAGCCGTACGTCCTTCACGGCCGCCGCCACGACAGCACGTAGCCGCGGCCCGGGAGCGTGGTCAGCCGCAGCTGCCGTACCCAGCCGCTCTCGCGTTCCTTCTCGTGCGGTCGTGCTCCGCCGGTTCGGTCGGTCAGTTCGGGTTGGTGTCGATGACCACGGTGCGCTCCGCCGTCGTCTTGCCGCGCAGAGCCTTGCCCAGCGCGGAGGCGACGTCCTGCGGCAGGACGTCACGCTTGCCGCTCGCGCCCTCGATCTGCACGCCGTCGAAGGTGGTGCCGTACGCCTCCTTGAGCGCCTCGAGGTCGTACGTCTCCACGAGCTTTCCGTTGACGGCCTTGAAGCCGAGGATCTTCGGCAGTGACAAGGAGCCGAAATCGATGCTGTGCGCCGCGTCGGTCTGCACGGTGACGAGCTCGGACATCGCCGGCTCCGCGAACTCCTTCATCATCCGGTCGACCTCGGCGTTCGAGATCGTCGGCTGCTTGGTGGTCGTCGGGAGCGTCACCGCGGGGGCCGTGCCGGTCTCCACCTGGGTGCGGTACGCCTCCTCGATCGCCTCGGTCGACCTGGCGACGTCGACGCCCTTGCCCGCCTTGCCGTACACGGCAACGGCCTTGCCGGACTTGAACTCGATGGTGCCGTCGGTCGCCGAGCCGGTGCCGCCCGCGGTGTCCTGGAGTTCGACCTGCAGCTTCTCCTCGTCGACCGGCATGACCGGCTCGACGACCCGGTGGTTGCCGAACAGCGAGCCGATCACGGAGACCGGGTTGTAGTCGCTGTGCGCCGCCCCGCTGACGGTGGCCGCCATGTCGAACTGGAGCCCGGCCTGTTCCGGCTTGAGCGTGACGCTCTTGCCGTCGACCGTGAGCTTCAGGTCCTTGTTCACCCGGCCGTCGAAGGCCTTGTTGAGCTTCTCGACGGCGTCGTCCCGGGTGCCGCCGCCGATGTCGACGCCGAGCACGGTGGTGCCCTTGGGCACGTCGGAGCTGTTCATCAGCAGCCCGGCGCCGTAGGCACCCGCGGCGATGACGATCACGCCGGTGCCGAGGAGGGCGAGCTTGTTGCGGCCCTTCTTCTTGGGCTTCTTGGACGCGGCGGGCGCGGCCTGCCGGCCGGGTTCGGGCTTCGGGGCCGCGTGGGGCGCCAGGGCGTCGGTGTGGGCGCCCGGCGGGAAGGTTCCGTTGCGGTCCGCCGGCACGACGGGGATGCCGCTGGTGACGGTGTGCCCGGAGACGTTGTCGGAGGCACCGCCGAAGCCGTGGCCGCCGGGTTCGGGGGCGGGCTTCTGCGGGGTGAGGATCGCGGTGTCGTCACTCATACCGCCGCCGGGGCCGAGGCCGCCGAGGGCGGGGTTGCCGAGGGCAGGGGTGCCGCCGGGGCCGGTGGGACCACCGAGGGCGGGAGACCCGCCGGGACCGGTCGGACCACCCAGGGCAGGAGATCCACCAGGACCGGTGGGGCCGCCGAGCGCAGGAGACCCGCCGGGGCCGGTCGGACCGCCGAAGGCCTGTGGCGCACCGGGGCCGCCAGGGCCCGCGGGTCCGCCACGGCTGTCGGGACCACCCGGGCCGGCAGGTCCGGAACGCCCGGAGCGCGAACCGGGACCGCCGGGACCGCCCGGGCCGCGGCCCTCGGAGAGACCACCGGGACCACCGGGGCCTGCGGGCCCGCCGATGCCGCCAGGCCCGTTGAAGTCGTAGGAGCCGCCGAGGGTGTCGCTCACCCCGCCGACGGGCGGAACGATCGGACCGTCGCCGGTGACCGGACCGCCGGTCGGGCCCGCGGGGCCCTGCCCGCCGCCCGGACCTCCGGGGCCACCGGGGCCGTTCGGGCCGTTGAAACCGCTCGGGCCGCCGGGGCCGCTCGGGCCGCCGTAGGGACTCTGGCCGTTCGGACCGCCGTAGCTGCTCAGATCGGTGTCGTAACCGCTCAGCGCGCTCTGACCGCCGGTGCCGTTCTGAGCACCGCCGTTCTGACCACCGTCGTTCAGACCGGCACCGTGCGGACCGGCACCGTTCTCCGAGAAGTACGGCAGGTCGTCGCGGCCCGGGCCGGGGCGGGAGCCGCCCGGCTGCGGGCCGCCCGCGGACAGCGCCTCGGTCACGTCGAAGGAGCCGGTGCCGCCGCCGTGGCCGGGGGCGACGGGGCCGCCGGTGGCACCACCGGGGGCCCCGGAGCCGTTCGTGCCACCCGGGCGGGAGCCGTTCGCTCCGCCGGACCGGGAGCCGCCCGGCACGCTCATGGAGCCGACCACCCCACCGGGCCGGGCACCACCGGGACGCGTACCGGCGCCCGCGGCACTCGCGGGACCGGAACCGCCCGGCGTACCGGCCCCGTTGGTGGAGCCCCCGCCCGGACTGCCCTTGGCGGGCCCGGACTTGCGGGGCGCGAACCAGTCGCTCGTCTTCTCGTCGGCGCCCGGGGCGCCCTCGGCGGGAGACTCGTCGGCGCCCGTGGGCATGGCAGGGCCCGGCGCCGGCGCCTCGGCGTCGTCCGTGCCGTTGCCGTCGGAACCCTCGGCATCGGGGACGGTCTGGCGCACGACGACCGGCGGAATGGGCCGGGATCCGGGGATGTTGATCCGGATCCGGGTGGTCAGCGTGGTCTCGGTCTTGCGTTCCTCCGGCTGCGCGGCCGAACGGCCCGCGTCCGCACCGCCGTCGGAAGCCGTGGGCGTCCCGTACGGCGGCGTGCCCGAGGGGTATGCGGCTCCGCCGCGCCCGTTGGGCCCGGAGGACGGACTGTCAGTTTCACGACTCAAGGCAGGTTCTCCCGGTTGGCTCCGCCGCCCGCGTTACGACCTCTCTCGGGCGGCTCGGCGGCGCGCACCACCATACTGGCCACTTCTGGCGTGTATCCCACGACCGCCGGGGAAACCATCACCGGACTCCCACGCGCTCCGTACGGCGAAGTGGTACGTCACTTCCCAAGTCGGACGCCATCGCCGTCCGGTTGCCGCCCCTGGGCAAGCGTGGCGCAGATCACAGCAACGGCCATCCCGCCGAGCAGGAAAAGGTAGGACCCGCTGCCCGCGGCGAAGACGAAGTCGCCTTCCGGCCGGCTGGCGGTGAGCAGGATGACCGCGACGATCCAGCCGCCGGCGGGCGCGACGGCCCCGGCCCGGCTGCCGGTGGCTCTCGCTCCGCCGAGGCAGAGCCCGGCCTCGCCGGCGAGACCGAGCAGCAGCCCGCCCGGGAACCAGCCGGACTGCACCAGTGATCCGGCCACGCCGACCAGTGCGCCGAGCACGATGAGCCCGAGGTAGGCGGCGGCCCGCCCGAAGGAGGGCCGCTGCAAGGGCTGGGCCAGCGCAGAGGTCGTCCGGTCACTCATGACGTCTCCTCGATACCGGACATCTCCTCGACACCGGCGAACAGGTCGGTCTCCCGCGAGCCCGACGCCGCCCGCTCCCCGCGCACCAACTCGTAGTACTCGGTGGTGAAGAGGGGCTGGGCGAGCTCGTTGGAGAGCAGGAAGTACGGGTCGGCGACCGTGATCTGCGTGGCGTGCGCGCGCATCGCGGCGGCCTTGGCGGCGGCGTGGGCGGTGCCGTCGATCTCGGCGGTGACGTGCTCGTCGGCCACCACGCCCGGTACGTCGTCGATGACCGCCGCCTTGGTGAAGGGGAGGCCGGGCAGCTCCCTCTCGAGCCGCGCGAAGGCGTCTTCGGCGACTGAGCGCGGCACCCGGTTCCAGTAGACCTTGGCGATCCCGATGCCCGCCTCGGCGGCCAGCTCGGCCGCGCGCATGGCGACGCGGTGGGCCTGGATGTGGTCGGGGTGGCCGTAGCCGCCGTTCTCGTCGTAGGTGACGAGGACCTGCGGCCGTACCTCGCGGATCACCTCGAGCAGCCGCGCGGCCGCCTCGTCGACGTCGGCCTGCCAGAAGCAGCCCGGGTCGTCGTTGTCGGCGAGGCCCATCATCCCGGAGTCCTGGTAGCGCCCCGCGCCGCCGAGCTGCCGGAAGTCCTCGACGCCGAGCTCACGCATCGCGGCCGCGAGCTCGCGCAGCCGGTGCTCGCCGAGGGCGGCGCCGGTCAGATGCCCGAGCCCGGGCGGGATGACCTCGCCGCGTTCACCGAGGGTGCAGGTGACCAGTGTCACCCGGGCACCCTCGGCCGCGTACCTGGCCATGGTCGCGCCGTTGTTGATCGACTCGTCGTCCGGGTGCGCGTGCACCAGCAGCAGACGCCGGGCGGGCAGTTCCGTCATGGGGCCACTCTAAAGGGCTGGTCAGAACTTGATACTTCCGATCATGCCCGCGATGTTCGTCGTCAGCTCACTGATCGTCGGGGCCACCGTGGACGAAGCCAGGTAGAAGCCGAGCAGGACGCACACGACCGCATGACCTCCCTTCAGCCCTGATTTCTTGATCAGAAGGAAGACGACGATCGCCAGCAGCACCACCGCCGAAATCGAGAGTGCCACGGCGGCTCACCTCCAAAGAACCCAGGGACGTGGGGGGTCGGACGGGGAACGGAACTATGGGGGCAGATAAATCCATACAAGAAGCCAGCAGGTTGATACCCACTATGCGCTAGTGATCATAACTATCCGTACGTGCGCATCGATCGGCGCACAGCCTCACAAGGGGGCGCACGGCCAATATGGTCGAGGCATGACGACCGAGCCTGACTCCTTCCCCCGTCGGCACGCCCGCACCCAGCGATTCACGCTCGGCGCGCCACGCGCGTTCACCGTGGCGCCCGACGGTTCCCGTGTCGTTTTCCTGCGTTCGAGCTCCGGCACGGACCGGGCCAACTCGCTCTGGGTCCTCGACCTTCCGGACGCCGGGGAGCGCGTCGCGGCGGACCCGCGCGCCCTCCTGGGCGGCACCGAGGAGCACCTCTCGCCCGAGGAGCGGGCGCGGCGCGAACGCAGCCGTGAGGGCGGTGCCGGCGTGGTCGGCTACGCCACCGACTCCGCCGTCGAGTTGGCCTCTTTCGCCTTGTCAGGGCGGCTTTTCACGGCGGAGCTGCGGGCCGGCACGGCACGTGAACTCCGGGTGCCCGGACCGGTGATCGACCCGCGCCCCTCCCCCGACGGACGGCACGTCGCGTACGTGGCGCAGGGCGCCCTGCGGGTGGTGGGCGCGGAGGGCGAGGGTGACCGGGCGCTGGCGGAACGCGAGTCGGAGCAGGTCACCTATGGTCTGGCGGAGTTCATCGCGGCCGAGGAGATGGGCCGTTCGCGGGGCTTCTGGTGGTCGCCGCAGTCGGACCGGCTGCTGGTCGCGCGCGTGGACGACACGCCGGTGCGGCGGTGGTGGATCTCCGATCCGGCCCACCCGGAGCGTGAGCCACACCACGTGCCGTACCCGGCGGCGGGCACCGACAACGCGGAGGTACGGCTCTTCGTGATCGGCCTGGACGGGGCGCGCACGGAGGCCGTCTGGGACCGGGCGCGCTATCCGTATCTGGCGCATGTGCACTGGTCAGCGGCGGGTGCGCCACTGCTGCTCGTACAAGCGCGCGACCAGCGCAGTCAGCTGTATCTGGCCGTGGATCCGGAGACCGGCACGACCCGGATGGTGCACGCGGACGAAGATCCAATTTGGCTGGATCTTTTCCCTGGAGTGCCGTCCTGGAGCCCCTCCGGACAGCTGGTGCGCATCGCCGACGAGGGAGGTGCGCGGGTCCTGGCGGTCGGTGAACGGCCACTGACGGGAGCCCAGTTGCACGTGCGGGCGGTGCTGGACGTCGCCGACGACGACGTGCTGGTCTCCGCGTCGGCCGGCGAGGACGCCGAGTCCCCGGAGACGGGCGAGGTGCACGTCTACCGGGTCAACGAGCTCGGCCTGGAACGCCTCTCACAGGAACCCGGCGTGCACTCGGCGGTGCGCGCCGGGGGCGTGACCGTACTGGTGTCCGCCGCGCTGGACCGGCCGGGCGCCCGCGTCCAGGTGCTGCGCGACGGCAAGCCGGTGGCGACTGTCACCTCGTACGCCGAAGATCCCGGTATGTCCCCGCGCGTGACGCTCACCGAGGGGGGCGCACGACGAATCCCGTGCGCCGTGCTTATGCCTACTGACTACGACGGGGACACTCCCCTTCCCGTGCTGCTGGATCCGTACGGCGGTCCGCACGGCCAGCGGGTGGTCGCCGCGCACAATCCGCACCTGACCTCGCAGTGGTTCGCCGACCAGGGGTTCGCGGTGGTCGTCGCGGACGGCCGGGGCACTCCGGGCCGCTCCCCCGCCTGGGAGAAGGCGGTCAGGGACGACCTCGCGGAGGTGGTCCTGCAGGACCAGGTCGACGCGCTCCAGGCCCTCGCCGCCGACTTCCCGCTCGACCTGAACCGGGTCGCGATCCGCGGCTGGTCCTTCGGCGGCTACCTGGCCGCGCTCGCGGCCCTGCGCCGCCCGGACGTCTTCCACGCGGCCGTGGTGGGCGCCCCGGTCACGGATCTGCGGCTGTACGACACCCACTACCAGGAGCGCTACCTGGGCCACCCCGACGAGCAGCCGGAGGTCTACCGCCGCAACTCCCTGCTCGACGACGCAGGTCTGGTCGACGCCGTGGAACCGCACCGCCCGATGATGATCATCCACGGCCTGGCGGACGACAACGTGGTGGTCGCCCACGCACTGCGACTGTCCTCGGCCCTGCTGGCCGCCGGCCGCCCGCACGAGGTGCTGCCACTGTCCGGCGTGACCCACATGACCCCGCAGGAGACGGTCGCCGAGAACCTGCTGCGGCTTCAACTGGACTTCCTCAAGCGGTCGTTGAAGCTCGCGTAGAGGGCGCTGGGTACGGCAACGGGCCGGAGCGACATGGCGCGCTCCGGCCCGTTTACGGCACCCGCACGGCCGTACGTTGTTCAGACTGACGCGTCCGTATATCGGGATCGGGTCAGCCGAGTTGCCTGCTTGTAAACGCGATTGCGGTGCATTTGTACGACTATGCCGAGCCCTCTGTGTGATCGTCCGGGGGCACCACCTGCTTCTCCTCCGCGAAGTGGCACGCCGAGTCGTGGGCCGCCGGGCCGGGGACGTGGCGGAACTCGGCAGGGACCGCCAGGGCCGGCACCTCCACCGCGCACCGCTCCCGCGCCTTCCAGCAGCGGGTACGGAAGCGGCAGCCGGAGGGGATGTTGGTCGGGGACGGCACGTCGCCCGCCAGGATGATCCGCTCCCGGTGTTCGCGGGCCTCCGGGTCGGGCACGGGGACCGCGGACAGCAGCGCCTGGGTGTACGGGTGCGTGGGATGGTCGTAGATCTCGGCGTCCTTGCCGATCTCGACGATCCGCCCGAGGTACATGACCCCGACCCGGTCAGAGATGTGCCGGACGATCGACAGGTCGTGCGCGATGAAGACGTACGAGAGGTCGAACTCGTCCTGGAGGCTCGCCATCAGGTTGATGACCTGCGCCTGCACCGAGACGTCCAGGGCCGAGACCGGTTCGTCGGCGACGATCACCTCCGGGCGCAGCGCCAACCCCCTCGCGATGCCGATGCGTTGGCGCTGGCCGCCGGAGAACTGGTGGGGATAGCGGTTGATGTACTCGGGGTTGAGGCCGACGACGTCCAGGAGCTCCTGGACCTTGCGGCGGCGGTCGCCCTTCGGGGCCACCTCGGGGTGGATGTCGTACGGCTCCCCGATGATGTCGCCCACCGTCATCCGGGGGTTGAGCGAGGTGTAGGGGTCCTGGAAGACCATCTGGATGTTGCGGCGTACGGCCTTCAGGGCGCGGCCGGACAGCCTGCCGATGTCCTCGCCCTTGTACTTGATCGAACCGGCCGTCGGCCGCTCCAGGTTGACCAGCATCTTGGCGACCGTCGACTTGCCGCAGCCGGACTCCCCGACGATGCCGAGGGTTTCGCCGCGGTTCAGGATGAAGTCGACGCCGTCGACGGCCTTCACCACGCCGACCTGCTTCTTGAAGAGGATGCCCGTGGTGAGCGGGTAATGCTTGACCAGCCCGCTGACCTCCAGAATCGGCTCAGCCATGCAGGCACTCCGTCCAGAAGTGGCAGGCGCTGCCCCGGTCGTCCGACACCTCGTACAGCGGGGGTTCGTCGGTACGGCACACGTCCCGGGCCATGGGACAGCGGGGGTTGAAGGCGCAGCCCGGCGGGATGTGCATGAGGTTGGGCGGCAGGCCCTTGATGGCGTAGAGCTCCTGGCCCTTCTGGTCCAGGCGCGGGATGGAGTCCAGCAGGCCCCGGGTGTACGGGTGCGCGGGCGCCTTGTAGATGTCGTGCACCGGCGCCGACTCCACGATCCGGCCCGCGTACATGACGACGATGCGGTCGGCCACGTCCGCGACCACACCCAGGTCGTGGGTGATGAGGATCAGCCCCATGTGGTACTCGCGCTGCAACTCCGCGAGCAGGTCCATGACCTGGGCCTGGACCGTCACGTCCAGGGCCGTCGTCGGTTCGTCGGCGATGATCAGCGCCGGTTCCAGCGCCAGCGCCATCGCGATCATGATGCGCTGGCGCATACCGCCGGAGAACTGGTGCGGGTAGTCGCGCACCCGCGCCCCGGCGCCGGGGATGCGGACCCGGTCCATAAGCTCGACGGCCCTGGCCCGCGCGTCCTTCTTCGACATGCCCCGGTGGACGACGAACATCTCGCCGAGCTGGTCGCCCACGGAGAGCACGGGGTTCAGCGACGACAGCGCGTCCTGGAAGATCATCGCCATCTCGGCGCCGCGGACCTTGCGCCGCTCCTCCTCCTTCAGCTTCAGCAGATCCCGGCCCTGGAAGAGGATCTCGCCGCCGGTGATCCGCCCCGGCGGGATGTCGAGGATGCCCATGATCGCCTGCGCGGTCACCGACTTGCCGGAGCCGGACTCGCCGAGCACGGCGAGGGTCTCGCCCGCGTCCACGCCGTAGTTCACACCGTTGACGGCCCTGGCGACCCCGTCCCGGGTCCGGAACTCCACGTGCAGGTCACGCACTTCGAGCAGCATGACGGCGGGTCACCTCAGCTTCGGATCGAGGGCGTCGCGCACCGCGTCGCCCAGCATGATGAACGCGAGCACGGTGAGCGCCAGCGCTCCCGCCGGCCAGAGCAGCATGTGCGGGGCGTTGCGGATGTAGGAGGAGGCCGCGGAGATGTCGATCCCCCAGCTGACGGTCGGCGGCTTCAGCCCGACGCCGAGGTACGACAGCGTCGCCTCCAGCGCGATGTAGGTGCCGAGCGCGATGGTCGCCACGACGATCACCGGCGCGATGGCGTTGGGCATGATGTGCCGGAGCAGGATCCGGGAGTTGGAGGCGCCCAGCGCCCGGGCGGCCTGGACGTAGTCGTTCTGCTTGGCGGTGATGACGGAGCCGCGGGCGATGCGGGAGATCTGCGGCCAGCCCAGCAGCACCATGAAGCCGATCACCGGCCACACGGTGTTGCTGGTGACGACCGACAGCAGGACCAGACCGCCGAGGACGACCGGGATCGCGAAGAAGACGTCGGTGATCCGGGACAGGAACGAGTCGGAGAGCCCGCCGAAGAACCCGGCGAGCCCGCCCAGCACCGAGCCGAGCAGGGACACCCCGAGCGTGGCGCAGACGCCGACCGTGACGGACGTACGGGCGCCGTAGACGGTACGGGTGTAGACGTTGCAGCCCTGGCCGTCGTAGCCGAACGGCGCTCCGGGCTGGGAGCCCTCCTGGGCCTTGGCGAGGTCGCACCTGAGGGGGCTTCCGGAGGCGATCAGCGACGGCCAGATCGAGATGACGACGAGGAAGAGGATCACCAGGCCGGAGATGATGAAGACCGGGTTCCGGCGCAGGTCGCGCCAGGCGTCGGACCACAGGGAGCGGGGCCGGTCCCAGGGGCCCGTGCCGTCCGGGCCGCCGGGGCGCTTCTCGAGGGTCTCGCCCTCGCTGGTGGCCAGGTCCATCGCGCCGCCCATGCCGGTCGCGGCGATCGCTCCGTCCTCGGGAGCCCGGCCCCCGCCGGACGTGTACGGCTCCTGCGGCAGGGGCTCAGGCATAGCGGATCCTGGGGTCGAGTACGGCGTACAGGAGGTCCACGATCAGGTTGGCGACCAGGAACACCAGGACGAGGACCGTCACGAAGCCGACGACGGTCTGGGTGTTCTGGCGGAGGATGCCCTGGTAGAGCTGGTAGCCGACGCCGTGGATGTTGAAGATGCGCTCGGTGACGATGGCTCCGCCCATCAGGGCACCGATGTCGGTGCCGATGAAGGTGACGACGGGGATGAGCGAGTTGCGCAGCAGGTGCCGGGTGATCACCCGGCGACGAGGCAACCCCTTCGCGACCGCCGTACGCACGTAGTCGGACCGCTTGTTCTCCGCGATGGAGGTGCGGGTCAGGCGGGTGACGTAGGCGAGGGAGACCGAGGCGAGGACCAGGCCCGGCACGATCAGCTCGCCGAAGGTGGCCTCCGCCGACACCGACGGCTTGATCCAGCCCCATTCGACGCCGAGGAGGAGCTGGAGCAGCAGACCGGTGACGAAGGTGGGGACCGAGATCACGACGAGGGTGAACATCAGGACCGAGGTGTCGACGGGGCGGCCGCGCCGCAGTCCCGTGATGACCCCGAGTGTGATGCCGATGACGATCTCGAAGAGGATGGCGACGATCGTCAGCCGGATGGTGACCGGGAACGCCGTCGCCATCAGCTCGGTGACCTCCTGGCCGTTGAAGGCGGTGCCGAAGTCGCCGGTGAAGACGTTCCCCATGTAGGTCAGGTATTGCTGCCAGACCGGCTTGTCGAGGCCGAACTCCTTCTCCAGCTGGGCGGCCGTGGACGGGTCGCACTGCCGCTCCCCGCACAGGCCGGCGATGGGGTCGCCCATCACGTTCACCATGAGGAAGATCAGCAGGGTGGCCCCGACGAAGACCGGGATCATCTGGAGCAGCCGCCGGACGACGTACCGTCCCATGGACGCTCAGCCGACCTTGATCTCGTTGTAGACCGGGACGCTGAAGGGGTTGAGCTTCACGTTGGACAGCCGGTCCGAGTAGCCGGCGCTGCCGTTCTGGTACCAGAGCGGGATGGCGCCCATGTCGTCCCTGAGGACCTCCTCGGCCTGCTGGAACTTCTCCACCGCAGTCGCCGTGTCGGTCTCGGCGTTGGCCTCGTCGACGAGCTGGTCGAACTCCTTGTTGGTCCACTTGCCGTCGTTGGAGGAGGCGTTGGTGTAGTACAGCGGCTGCAGGAAGTTCTGGATCAGCGGGTAGTCCATCTGCCAGCCGGCGCGGAACGGGCCGGGCATCTTCTCGTCGGTGATCTGGTTGCGGAAGTCGGCGAAGGTGCCGATCGGGTTGCCGACGCAGGCCTTGTCGTTGTCGAGCGCGTTGTTGATGGAGTTGCAGACCGCGTCGACCCACTCCCGGTGGGACCCGGTGTCCGTGTTGTACGTGATCTTGACCTGCCCGCCGGGGAGCCCGCCGCCCTCCTTGATCAGCTTCTTGGCGGCGTCGGCGTCGTACTCGCAGGCGTCCCCGCACAGGCCTTCCTTGAAGCCGCCGTCCTCGCCGAGGACCGGGGAGGTCCAGTCGGTGGCGGGGGTGCGGGTCTTCTGGAAGATCGTCTCGGTGATCTGCTCGCGGTTGATGGCCCGGGACAGTCCGGTGCGGACCTTCTCCGTCCCGGCCTTGTTCCAGGCCTCGTCGTAGAACGGGAAGGAGAGCGTCTGGATGATGCCGGCCGGGGTGTTGATGTACCGGTCGCCGAGGTCGCTCTTGACGTTCTTGAGCTGGGCGGCGGGGACGTCGTCGACCAGGTCGAGGTTGCCGGCCATCAGGTCGGTGTAGGCGGTGTTGTTGTCGGTGTAGACCTTCAGGTCCACGCCGCCGTTCTGCGCCTTGTCCGGGCCGGGGTAGCCGTCCCAGGCCCGCAGGGACATCTGCGAGCCCTTGGTGTACGAGTCGACGGTGTAGGGCCCGTTGCCGACCGGCTTCTTCACCCAAGCGTCGTGGTCGTCGAAGAAGGCGCGCGGGAGCGGGGCGAACGCGGGGTAGCCGAGGGTGTCGGGGAAGGTCGAGAACTTCTGGCTGAGCTTGACCGTGAAGGTCCTGTCGTCGACGACCTTCAGGCCGGAGAGCGTGTCGGCGCTCTGCTTGCCCTTCGCGGGGTGGGTCTTGTCGTAGCCCTCGATGTAACCGAAGAAGTACGCGTTCTTCTGGTTGTTCTTCAGGCTCGCGCCGTAGTTCCAGGCGTCGACGAAGGACTTGGCCGTGACCTTCTCGCCGTTGCTGAAGGTCCAGCCGTCCTTGATGGTGACGGTGAAGTTCTGCGAGTCCGAGGTGTCGATCTTCTCGGCGAGCATGTCCTCGGCCTTGCCGGTCTCCGGGTCGTACTTCTTCAGACTCCGGAAGATCATGTCGAGGACCTTGCCGCCCTGCACCTCGTTGGTGTTGGCCGGCTCCAGCGGGTTCTGCGGGTCTCCCCAGGAGGAACTGAGCACCGCGCCGGTGTCGCCGCTGCCGCCGGTGTCGCTGTCACCGCCCCCGCAGGCCGTCGCGGCGAGCGCTGCCGCCGCCGCGCAGGCGGCCCATCTGGCGTGCGTGGCTCCGCGCATGGAGTGCCTCCTATGAATGCCGGTCCGTTACCGGCAAATATCGGGGCAAAGGATGGATACCGCACACGGGCTCGGGCCTTTGGAGGTACGCGCCATCCGGATGCACGCACCCGAACGGGACACTGAAGCGGACGATCCGGTTCCGAAGCAATGGATCTTCACCAAAGGGCGCAATGGATCTTCGGCAAGCGATACCGAACCGTTGGAAAGGAACGTCTCGGTGTACGCATTCCGACACAGCGGCGTCCGCATATCGAACTCATTGACCGATTGGTCCAGTTAGCCCGATGTAAGACACGAGTCGATCACGGCACGCTACACGCGTAGCTACGGAAGAGTCATGGAAAGGCAAAGAACGTAAAGAGACGCCCAAGTCGACTCAGATTTTATTGACCTTGAACGAATTGCGTTGAAAAAGTCCGGCGTAGCCCGTAGGGGAGTGCCCTGCGGAGTCATCGGACTTTTCCGTGGGCCAGGAGCACCATGACCCCCCCAACATCTGCGGCTGCCCCGCTCGAGGTGACCGACGAGACCGTCGAGAAGCCTGCGGCGTCCTCCACCCTCAAGGGCGCCGAGAGCCGCTCCCCGGGCCGTCTCGCCTGGACCCGCTTCAAGCGGGACCGGACGGGCGTGATCTCCGCGTGCATCGTGATCTTCTTCTTCGTGATCGCGATATGCGCTCCGCTGATCGCCTCGCTCTACGGCAAGGACCCGTACACGCTGTACGGCCAGGAGCAGACCGGCCTGCTCAACGAGGCCGGCTTCCCGCTCAAGCCGAACGGCGGCATCGACGGCGACTTCTGGTTCGGCATCGAACCGGCACTGGGCCGCGACGTCTTCACGTTCCTCCTGTACGGCATCCGCACCTCGCTGCTCATCGCGACGGCCACCACGGTCCTGGTCACCATCATCGGCGTGGTCATCGGCATCACCGCCGGTTACCTCGGCGGCAGGACCGACTACCTCATCGGCCGGGTCATCGACATCCTGCTGTCGTTCCCGTCCACGCTGTTCTTCATCGCCTTCATGCCCGTCGTGTACGGCCTCTTCGTCGCCCCCGACGACGAGATCCCCACCTCTTTGCGGGCCACCTGCCTGATCCTCGTCCTCACGGCCTTCGGCTGGGCGTCCATCGCCCGCCTGCTGCGCGGCCAGGTACTGGCCCTTCGTGAGCGGGAGTTCGTGGAGGCGGCGAAGGTGACCGGGGCCTCGCCGGCCCGCATCATCTTCAAGGAACTGCTGCCCAACCTGTGGACTCCGATCCTGATCCAGTCCACCCTCGCCCTCCCGGCCTTCGTGACCGCGGAGGCGGGCCTCGCCTTCCTCGGCGTCGGCATCATCGACCCGACCCCGGACTGGGGCGTCATGATCCAGCGCGGCGCGCAGTTCTACACGGAAGACATCACGTTCATGATCTTCCCGGGCGTCTCGATGATCATCTTCGTCCTCGCCTTCAACCTGCTCGGCGACTCGGTACGCGACGCACTCGACCCGAAGTCCAAGCGCTGAGTCCTACCCGGCCCGGTCATCGTCGTCCGGTCGCCGACAGCTCGTAGCCCGTCTCTCTCATCCATCACGTCTAGGCAGGTAGCCATGTCCTTTTCCCGCAGAAACTTCCTGATAGCCACCACCGTGGCTGCAGGTGCGTCCACCGTCCTGAGCGCGTGCAGCAGCGGCAACGCCGGTGGCAGCGGCGGTAGCTCCACCAAGGCACCCCAGGGCAAGGCTGCCGAGATCACCGTCGGCACCAAGGCCGACTCCGCGGGCCCCGCCCCGGAGATGCCGGGCGCGGTCAAGGGCGGCACGATCTACACCCTCGACCAGATCGACTTCGACCACCTGGACCCGGCGCAGATCTACTCGTCGTACACGGGTGCCGGCTCGGTCCTGTTCCTGCGCGGTCTGACCGGCTACCGGGTCGACTCCAAGGGCAACACCACCCTGGTCGGCGACCTCGCCACGGACGCGGGCACCGTGAAGGACGGCGGCAAGACCTGGTCCTTCACGCTGAAGGACGGCGTGAAGTGGGAGGACGGCGCCGACGTCACCATCGACGACGTCCGCCACACCTTCGAGCGCCTCTTCGCCTCCTTCGTCACCGAGGGTCCCCGCTACCCGCAGGGCTGGCTCGAGGGCGGCGACAAGTACAAGGGCCCCTACGAGGGCAAGCACCTGTCCTCGCTCGAGGTCGACGGCAGCACCATCACCTTCCGGCTGAAGGAAGCGCACGCCGACTTCCCGTTCATGCTGGCCATGCGCGGCTTCGCGATCGTGCCCAAGAAGCACGACACGCAGAAGAAGTACGACAAGCGCCCCTACTCCTGCGGCCCGTACAAGATCCAGTCCCGCAGCATCGACAAGTCCCTGACCCTGGTGCGCAACGAGCACTGGGAGGCCGACAAGGACCCGGTCCGCAACGGCTACCCGGACAAGGTCGTCATGCAGTTCGGCTTCCAGTCGCTGGCCTCCACGGACCGCTACATCGCGGACTCGGGCAACGACCAGTTCTCGCTCTCCCTGCTCAACGAGGTCGCTCCCGAGCGCGTCTCGAAGGTGCTCGGCGACGCCACGCTGAAGAAGCGCGTGCTGACCCAGGTCGACACGACCTGCTACTACTTCCCGATCAACCTGACCCGCGTCAAGGACGTCAAGGTCCGCCAGGCCCTCAACTGGGCGTGGCCCGCGGCGCAGCTCAAGCAGCTGCGCGGTGGTTCGGCCGTGACCGCGACCGCGACCACGATCATCTCCCCGCTCACCCCGGGCCACACGGACTTCGACCTGTACGGCAAGAAGACCAAGCCGATGGGTGACCCGGAGAAGGCCAAGGCGCTCCTGAAGGAGGCCGGTGCCGAGGGCCAGAAGATCGTCATCGCCTTCCAGCAGTCCGACCAGGCCGTCAAGTCGGCCGTCACCATCAAGACCGCCCTCACCAAGGCCGGCTTCGACGTGGTGACCCAGCAGGTCGACAAGACGACCTTCTACAGCCAGATCGGCCAGCTGGACAACAAGTTCGACATGTTCGCCGCCGGCTGGGGCCCGGACTGGCCGGCCGGTTACGCGGTCATCCAGCCCTGCTGGGACGGCAGCCAGATCTCCGACGGCGGCGTCAACTGGTCGCAGCTGAACAACACCAGCGTGAACAAGGCCATCGCCACGGCCACCGCCATCACCGACCCGGACAAGGCCAACGCCGCCTGGGGCGCGATCGACAAGCAGATCATGGAGCTCGCCGCCTGCGTCCCGGACTACAACCCGGTCCGCAACTACTTCTACGGCTCCAAGGTCGGCGGCGTCGTCTACAACGCCGGCGACACCTGCGTCGCCATCGGCAAGGTCTTCGCCAAGGCCTGACGTCTCCTCGGGGCGGCGGTTCTCGCGACCGCCGCCCCGGCCCCGTCCACGCTCCCCACACCCCCGGCGACGGCGCCCCGTCCGGAAAGTCTCACCCCATGTTCCGTTTCCTGGTCCGCCGAGTGCTCGGCGCACTCGTCATTCTGCTGATCATCAGCGCCGTCACCTTCTTCCTCTTCTACGCCATCCCGCGTGACCCGGCGCGGATGGCCTGCGGCAAGGTCTGTGACGACCAACTGCTCGCGCAGGTACGGCAGAACCTCGGGATCGCCGACCCGATGCCGGTCCAGTACTGGCACTGGCTGCAGGGCATCTTCGTGGGCCGTGACTACACGGGCGTCGGGCACTGCGACGCGCCGTGCCTCGGCTACTCGTTCACCAACAGCGAGCCGGTCTTCGGGACGATCATGGACCGCTTCCCGACGACGCTGTCCCTCGCCTTCGGTGCGGCCTTCTTCTTCCTGATCGTCGGTATCGGCGCGGGCATGGTGGCCGCGGTCAAGCAGGGCAAGGCGCTGGACAAGATCGCCAGCTCGTTCTCGCTGCTCGGCTCGTCGATGCAGATCTACTTCGTCGGCTACATCGCGATGTTCTTCCTGGTGCAGCAGGCCGGCATCCTGAGCCAGCCCTCGTACACGCCGTTCACCGAGAACCCGGGCGCCTGGGTCTCCGGCCTCCTGCTGCCGTGGATCGTGCTGTCCATCATCTTCACGGCCAACTACACCCGTATGACCCGCTCGCAGCTGGTGGAGCAGCTGAGCGAGGACTACGTGCGCACGGCCCGCGCGAAGGGCCTGTCGCGGCGCTCGGTCTTCTTCCGCTTCGCCTGGCGCGGTGCCATGGGGCCGATCGTGACCATCTTCGGCATCGACATGGGCACGCTGATCGGCGGCGCGATCATCACCGAGTCGACGTTCAGTCTCCAGGGCATCGGCACGCTCGCCGTCCGGGCGGTCACCGACAGCGACCTGCCCATGCTGCTCGGCGTCACGGTCGTCGCGGCCGCCGGCATCGTCTTCGCCAACATCATCGTGGACGCCGTCTACGCCCTCATCGACCCGCGGATCCGGCTCGCCTGACCTCCGCCCCAGCCATCTTCCTCCCACCGCCCCACCCGGCGACTCTCGCACCATCCCCCAGGAGCGTCCCCGTGACGAGCACCGATCAGCAGTCCTTCCTCTCCGTCAGGGACCTGAAAGTCCACTTCTCCACCGAGGACGGCATCGTCAAGGCCGTCGATGGCCTCAGCTTCGACGTCGCCAAGGGCAAGACGCTCGGCATCGTGGGCGAGTCGGGTTCTGGCAAGTCCGTCACCAACCTGACGATCCTGGGCCTGCACGACCGTGCCCGCACCGCGATCGACGGGGAGATCCTGCTCGACGGCAAGGAGCTGCTCACCGCCTCCGAGCGGGAGCTGGAGCGGCTGCGCGGCAACAAGATGGCGATGATCTTCCAGGACGCCCTGGCCTCGCTGTCGCCGTACCACACCATCGGCAAGCAGATCGGCGAGACGTACCGCAAGCACACCGGCGCCTCCAAGAAGGAGGCCCGGGCGCGGGCGGTCGAGATGCTGAAGCGGGTCGGGATTCCCCAGCCGGACGTGCGGGTGGACGACTACCCGCACCAGTTCTCCGGCGGCATGCGCCAGCGCGCGATGATCGCGATGGCGCTGGTGTGCGACCCCGAGCTGCTGATCGCGGACGAGCCGACGACGGCCCTGGACGTGACGGTCCAGGCGCAGATCATGGACCTGCTCAAGGATCTCCAGCAGGAGTTCGGGACGGCGATCGTCTTCATCACGCACGACCTCGGTGTCATCGCCGACATCGCGGACGACGTGCTGGTGATGTACGGCGGCCGGTGCGTGGAGCGCGGCACCAAGAAGGAAGTACTGCGCAGCCCGCAGCACCCCTACACGCTGGGCCTGATGAACTCGATGCCGAGCCTGGACGGTCCGGTCGACGTGCCGCTGTCACCGATCCCGGGCTCTCCGCCCTCCCTGCTCAACCCGCCGTCGGGGTGCCGCTTCCACCCGCGGTGCACCTTCGCCGAGAAGGTCGCGGGCGGGTTCTGCTCGACCGAGCAGCCGGCCCTGGAGGTCGTGGCCGGCCGGGGTTCCGCCTGCCACCTCACGCCGGACCAGCGCCGGGAATTCTTCGCCGACTTCGCCGTAGCCCGGCACAACTGACGGACACGAGACGGGACTTCAAGATCATGAGCAACGCGAACCCCCTCCTGGACGTCAGCGGTCTGACCAAGCACTTCCCGATCAGGGGCGGCTTCCCGATCCGGCGCACGGTCGGTGCCGTACAGGCCGTGGACGGGCTGGACTTCTCCGTCGCCGAGGGCGAGAGCCTGGGCCTGGTCGGCGAGTCCGGCTGCGGCAAGTCCACGACCGGACGGCTGATCACGCGGCTGTTGGAGCCGACGGGCGGCAAGGTCTCGTACCGCGGCCAGGACATCACGCACGCCGGCCGCAAGGAGCTGGCGCCGATCAGGTCCGAGATCCAGATGATCTTCCAGGACCCGTACGCGTCCCTGAACCCCCGGCAGACGGTCGGCAAGATCATCGCCGGTCCGATGGAGATCAACGACATCAACCCGGCGGGCGGCCGCGAGAAACGCGTCCGGGAACTGCTGGAGATCGTCGGCCTCAACCCTGAGCACTACAACCGCTTCCCGCACGAGTTCTCCGGCGGCCAGCGCCAGCGCATCGGGGTGGCCCGCGCGCTGGCCCTGGAGCCGAAGCTGATCGTGGCCGACGAGCCGGTCTCGGCGCTGGACGTCTCCATCCAGGCACAGGTCGTGAACCTGCTCCAGCAGGTCCAGAAGGACCTGGGCATCGCCTTCGTCTTCATCGCCCACGACCTCGCGATCGTCCGCCACTTCTCGCAGCGCGTGGCGGTCATGTACCTCGGCAAGATCGTGGAGATCGCCGACCGCGACGACCTCTACGGCAATCCGCGCCACCCCTACACGCGGGCCCTGCTGTCCGCCGTACCCGAGGCCACCGCGGACGACGTCCCGGCCCGTGAGCGCATCCTCCTCAAGGGCGACGTGCCGTCCCCGATCAACCCGCCCTCCGGCTGCCGCTTCCGCACCCGCTGCTGGAAGGCGACGGACAAGTGCGCGAGCGAGGCCCCGCCGCTGGTCCAGGTCGAGGGCAACAAGCCCGGTCACCTCACCGCCTGCCACTACCCCGAGACGGAGGGAACCGTTCCGGCCCCCCGCCTCTCCAAGGACCCCCAGGCGGCGGTCTGACACACCTCTTCACCGTCAGCCGCCTCCACAGCGGAACGGACCTTCCGGCCCATTGACCCGAGCCCACGAACGTCCGCTCCAGGGGACGAAGGCCCGCGCCCACCCAGGCGCGGGCCTTCACCTTTACGGCCGTTCGTCGCCTACACGCCCGTCGTGCCGTCGACCAGTTCCCGCAGGATGTCCAGGTGCCCGTTGTGCCGTGCCGTCTCCTCGGTCAGGTGGAGGAGGATCCAGCGGAGGTCGGCCCGGACGCCGTCGCGCATGGTGCGCTTGGCCTTGGTGTCCAGGTCGTGGGCGGCGACCAACTCGCGGTATCGGGACGCCTGTTCGGCGTACTCCTTCAAGAGGTCCGGGAGCGGGAAGTCGACGGCGATGCGCATCTCGCGGTCGGGGTCCTCGTCGGTCCAGGGCCCCTCGTCCTCCTCACCGAGGAAGACCACCTGGAACCAGTAGTACTCGACCCAGCGCAGGTGATTGATCAGTCCGCTCACGGTCATCAGCGGCGAACCCGGCAGCGGGGCCTTGCGCGCGTTCTCCGCCGAGACGTCCTCGCACTTGGCGCGGGCGGTGTCGCGGGCGTAGTCGAGGAAGGTGGTCAGCTGGGTGCGTTCGTCCCACGCGGGAGGAGTGTCGGTTCTTGTCATCGACGAGGATGCTCCCGGACCGGCACCCGCCTGTCGAACGATTAAGCGAATCGGTCCTCGCTCAGTTCTTCCGCGCCACCAGCTCCACCTCGAACCCGTCCCCGTCCTCCAGGTAGCCGGCGTAGTGCTCCGGCCCGCCCGCGTAGGGATGCCGGTCCGGGAACATCAGGGTCCAGCCGTGTTCCGGCGCCGCCTCGATCAGCGCGTCGAGGTCCGCGCGGCTCGGCACGTGGAAGGCGAGGTGGTTGAGGCCGGGGCGCATGCGGTCGTACGGCTCGCCGAGACGCAGCGCCGGCGACTGTTCGAGGACGATGTACGTGTCCGCCATCCGCCAACTGCGCCCGTCGGCCCAGCTCTGGTACTCCTCGTAGCCCAGCCGCTCCAGCAGCCATCCCCAGGAGCCGACCGCGCGCTCCAGATCCGGCACCCACAGCTCCACGTGGTGCAGCAACTCCCGCTCCCTTCAAGGCCGTACGACCAAGACCGAACCGACAAGACCGTACGAACCCCCGATCCTGTCATCCGCCGCACCCCCTTGTGGCAGACTGCCGCGATGGTCGATCGGTCGTTCGGCGACCCCGAGCTCGCCGCGTTGTACGAGACGCTCAATCCGTGGCAGGCGGGGGACGCCTTCTGTCTCGGGTTCGTGATGTCCGCCGGGTCCGTACTGGACGTCGGATGCGGCACCGGGCGGCTGCTCAGGCGGGCCCGGGAGGCGGGGCACCGGGGGCGGCTGGTGGGGCTCGATCCGGCGGCCGCCATGCTCGTGCTGGCGCGGCGGAGCGCACCGCACGTGGAGTGGGTGCTCGGGGATCTGCTGACGCGGGAGTGGCACGGGGAGTTCGATCTCGTCGTGATGACCGGGCACGCGTTCCAGGTGCTCGTCAGCGACGAAGAGGTGCGGCTCGCGCTGCGGGCCGTGCGGGCCGCGCTCGCGGACGGGGGGCGGTTCGTGTTCGAGACACGGAACCCCGGCGCCCGCGCCTGGGAGCGATGGACACCGGAGCGCGTGTACGAGATCACCGGACCGGACGGCGCCCCCGTACGCGTGTGGCACGAGGTCGATCAGCCCGTCCTCGGCGACCGGGTGACGTTCACCGAGACCTTCGAGGGCGGCCCCTGGCGGCGGACCGCGATCAGCAGGACCACCCTGCGGTTCCTCGACACCGACGACCTGTCCCGCTTCCTCGGCGAGGCGGGCCTCACCGTCGTCGAGCAGTACGGCGACTGGGGGCGAGGGCCGTGCACCCCCGCCAGCCACGAGATCATCACCGTGGCGCGACCCGCTCAGTGCCTGTCCGGCGGATGACGTCGCAGGAAAACGGCGGTGCCTCATCGAGGCAGGTCAGCGAGGGCGACGGGTGCTCCGCGCGCGAGCGAAGTCGAGCGTCCGGCCCCGCGTCTGCGGCATGACCGCCGGACGGCCCTCCGGCGGATCAAGTCGCAGGAAATCGGCGGTGCCTGATCGACGCGGGTGAGCGGGGCGTGGTGCGTCGAGCTGCAAGGCGGAGGAGGGCGTCGATGCGGTGGAGTTCCCCCGCTCGAGCGAAGTCGAGAGCGGGGGAACCGGCAACCGACGACAACGCCGCGGAGCGGCTGATGCCACTGCGGCCCCGCGTCTGCGGCATGACCGCCGGACGGCCCTAGTCCTCCTCCAGCGCCGCCAGCGCCGGGTCCAGCACGATGTCCTCGTCCCGGCCCTCGATCGTCGGGTCCTCCGGGAAGTGGCAGGCCGTCAGGTGGCCGGCGCGGTTGCCGGAGATCTGGATCAGGGGCGGCTCCTCGGTCGCGCACTTGTCCTGTGCCTTCCAGCACCGGGTGCGGAAGCGGCAGCCGGAGGGCGGGGCGATGGGCGAGGGGACGTCGCCGGCCAGGCGGATGCGCTCGCGCCGGCCCGCCCCGGCGTCCGTGAGGTCCACCTCGGGTACGGCGGACAGCAGGGCGTGGGTGTAGGGGTGGCGGGGGCGGGTGTAGATGGAGTTGCGGTCGCCGACCTCGATGATCTTGCCGAGGTACATCACCGCCACGCGGTGCGAGAAGTGCCGTACCACCGCCAGGTCGTGGGCGATGAACAGGAACGCGATGCCGAGTTCCTGCTGGACCTTCTTGAGCAGGTTCACCACCTGCGCCTGGATCGACACGTCCAGCGCGGACACCGGCTCGTCGGCCACGATCAGCTTCGGCTCCAGGGCCAACGCGCGGGCCACCCCGATGCGTTGCCGCTGGCCGCCGGAGAACTCGTGCGGGAAGCGGTTGTAGTGCTCGGGGTTCAGGCCCACGATCTCCAGGAGTTCGCGTACGCGCCTCTCCCGGCCGCCGTCCGGCTCGATCCCGTTGATCTCCATCGGACCGGAGATGATCTTGCCGACGGTCTGCCGCGGGTTCAGCGAGGAGTAGGGGTCCTGGAAGATCATCTGGATCTCGGACCTGATCGGCGCGAGCTGCTTGCGGCCGGCATGGCTGATGTCCTGGCCGCGGTACGAGATCGTGCCGGCCGTCGGCTCCAGGAGCCGGGTGATCAGGCGTCCGGTCGTCGACTTGCCGCAGCCCGACTCGCCGACCAGGCCGAAGCTCTCGCCGACGTTCACGGTCAGGTCGATGCCGTCGACGGCCTGTACGGCGCCGACGGTCCGCCGGATCGGGAAGCCGCCCTTGACCGGGAAGTGCTTGGTGAGCCCCTCCACCACGAGCAGCGGCTCCCCGGCGCCGCCGGTGGCGGCCTCGCGCGGGGCGGGGAGGACGAGATCCTCTTTCATGGCTCCTCTTTCAGGTCCGTCACGACTGTGTCCGTCACGACGATGTCGTCCTACCCCAGGCGGGGTTTGATCTCTTCGATGAAGATGGTCCGCTTCTGTTCCGCCGTGAGGTGGCAGGCCGAGTCGCGGTCCGGGCCCAGCAGCGGGCGCTCGTCCACGCAGCGCGTGCCGCCGACCCGGTCCTGGAAGGTGCAGCGGGGATGGAAACGGCAGCCGGACGGAGGTGTGAGCAGCGACGGCGGGGCGCCGGGGATCGGCGCGAGGGGGGCGTCGAGGTCGGAGTTCAGACGGGGCATCGAGTTCAACAGGCCCCAGGTGTACGGGTGCTGGGGCGAGCGCAGCACCTCGTTCACCGTGCCGCGTTCGACCGCGCCGCCCGCGTACATCACCATGATGTCGTCGGCCATGTCGGCGATGACCCCGAGGTCGTGCGTGATGAAGACGATCGCCGTGCCGAACTCGCGCTGGAGATCCTTGAGCAGGTCCAGGATCTGCGCCTGGACCGTCACGTCCAGGGCGGTGGTCGGTTCGTCGGCGATCAGCAGGTCGGGGTCGCACACCAGCGCCATCGCGATCATCGCGCGCTGGCGCATACCGCCGGAGAACTGGTGCGGATAGTCCTTCGCCCGCTCCTTCGGGTTGGGGATGCCGACCTTGCCGAGCATCTCCACCGTGCGTTCCCAGGCCGCCTTCTTGGAGGCGCCGGTGTGCTTCATGAAGGGTTCGGCGATCTGCCGGCCCACCGTGTAGTACGGCGACAGGGCCGTGAGGGGGTCCTGGAAGATCATGGCGACCTTGTTGCCACGCAGCTTCTCCAGCTCGGACTCCCGGGCGGTGGTCAGCTCCTGTCCCTCCAGGAGGATCTCGCCCTCGACGGTGGTGAACTTCGGGTTGTGCAGCCCCAGGATGGTCAGGTTGGTGACGGACTTGCCGGAACCCGACTCTCCGACGATGCCCAGGGTCCTGCCGCGTTGCAGGTCGAAGGAGAGCCCGTCCACGGCCTTGACGATGCCGTCCTCGGTCCTGAACCTCACGTGCAGGTCCCGCACCGACAGGAAGGCGCCCGCGTCCGCCGGGTCCGGGGATACGGCTTCCTTGGTCAGAGTGGTCACGACAGTGCTCCTAGGACAGCCGCACGCGCGGGTCGATGAGGGCGTAGCAGGCGTCGACGATGATGTTGCACAGCAGGATCACGGCAGCGGAGAACAGCATCACGCCGAGCAGCAGCGGCAGATCGCTGAACTGCACCGAGTCCACCGCGAGCCGCCCGAGCCCGGGCAGTCCGAAGGTGTACTCGGTGATGATCGCGCCGCCGAGCAGCGAGCTGAGGTCGATGCCGAGGATGGTGATGATGGGGATGAGGGAGCCCCGCCAGGCGTACCGGAAGAAGACATAGCGACCGCTCATGCCCTTGGCCCGGGCCGTGCGGACGTGTTCCTCCTGGAGCTGCTCGATCATCGCGGAGCGCGCCATACGGGTGTACTGCGCGGCGAAGATCGTCGACAGGACGGCCCAGGGGATCAGCAGCCCGGTGAACCAGGCGGCCGGATTGTCGGTGATGCTGGTGTACTTGGGCTCGTCGAAGAGGTGCGCCTGGTACACCAGGAGCGCCAGCGCCAGGGGGCCCAGGAAGTAGATCTGCATCGAGCTGATCACCATGGAGCCCGCGGTGAACGACTTGTCGATGAGGGTGCCGCGCTTCCATGCGGCCAGCAGGCCGGTGCCGAGCCCGACGAGCAGGAACAGGATGGTGGCGCCGAAGGCCAGCGACAGCGTCAGCGGCAGCCTGTCGATCAGGGTCGACCAGACCGCCTCGTTGGTGTGGTACGAGTAGCCGAAGCACGGGGCGGGGCAGGGCCCCTGCGGGAAGTTGTCGCGGCCCATGACGAGCCCCTGCAGGAAGATCCAGAACTGCTCCGGAATCGACTTGTCGAGCCCGAGGGTCTGGTGGATGTTCGCCAGGGCGTCGGGGGTGCACGTCTTGCCGCACATCAGCAGCGCCGGATCACGGGGCATGCCGAAGAAGAGCAGGAAGGCGACCACGGTCAGCAGGACCAGGATCACAAGTGAGCCGAGGATCCGGCGGAAGAGGAAGCGCAGCATCTCAGGGCAGCTTTCGGGCGTCGGAAGCCTGCGGCGAGGTGCGCCCCGTCACGGGACGGGGCGCACCTGACGCCGCTTGGACGGGCGTTACTTCACGAACAGCCTGCGCGGGTCGACGCCGCCGATGACGTCGTCGTACACAAGGCCGCCGATCTTGGACCCGGCGATCTGGGTCTGCTTGTAGTACGCCGTCGGGATGTTGGAGACGACATCCTTCACGATGTACTCGTTGATCTTGTTCCACTCCGCCGCGGCCTTCACGGGGTCGGTGATGGCCGAGACCCGGTCGATGTCCGCGTTGACCTTCTCGTCGTTGATGTGCGAGTAGTTGGAGGCACCGTCCTGGATCTGGCGGCCGTCGTACAGCGGCGGGATCACGGTCGAGGCGCTCGGCCAGTCGGCACCCCACGCGGTGTGGAAGATGTCGTAGTTGTTCTTGACCTTGCTGACCTGGTCGTAGTACGTCTCGGCCGGGATCTCCTGGCGCTGGACGTCGAAGCCGGCCTTCTCCAGGCCCGCCGCCATGGCGGTGGAGTACTGCTGGCCCTCAGGGGTGTTGATGTAGCCGAAGGTCAGCTTCAGGCCCGTCTTGCCGGCCTTCTCCAGCAGTTCCTTGGCCTTGGCCGGGTCACCGGCGGGCTTCTTCTTCTTGCCGAACGGGTCGAAGGTCGGGTCGTAGCCGGAGACGGTCGGGCTGATCAGACCGCCGGCGACCTCCATCGCGTCGGTGCCGCCGAAGGCACGCACGAACGGGGTGATCGGCAGGGCGTAGGCGATGGCCTCGCGGACCGCCTTGTCCTGCATCTCGGGCTGCGACAGGTTGATGTTCATCTGCCCGACGTACGGCTGGTAGCCGGAGACGGTACGGGGCTTCAGCGCCGCGTCGGCGAGGACCTTCGACAGGTTGCCCGCGTCGACCTGGTTGCTGAAGCTGATCGCGGTGGCGTTCGCGCCGCTGTCGTCCAGGATGGCCTTGGTCGAGTCCTCGAACTGCTTGTTGAACTCGAAGTTGAACTGGTCGACGTACTGGTGGCGGACCGCGTCGGTCTTCGGGTCCCAGTTGGTGTTCTTGACCAGCGTCATCGACTTGCCGGACTTGAACTCCTGGATCTTGTACGGGCCCGCGGCCATCGGGGCCTTGTCGTACTTCTCCTTGGTGTCCTTCTTCTCCGACACCATGGAGTAGCCGGCCATGGCCAGCGCGTACGGCAGGTCGGGCTTCGCCTGCTCGAATTTGAAGACGATGGTCTTGTCGTCGGGCGTCGACAGGACGCTGTCCGGCAGGTGCTTGCCCTTGTACGGGCCGTCCGGGAGGAGCTTGCGGTACTCCGCGCCCGGGGTGTTGGCCATCCACTGCTGGATGTACGTCGGGCCGTTGGAGACGAACGGCGCGAAGAGCCGCTCGAAGGTGTGCCGTACGTCAGCGGCGGTGATCGCGGAGCCGTCGGCCCACTTGATCCCGTCCTTCAGCTTGTACGTCCAGGTCTTGCCGCCGTCGGTGGTCTCACCGCTGTCGGTGGCCAGGTCTCCGACGACCTCGTGCTTCTTGCCGTCGTCGCTGGTGGCCTTGTAGCTCGTCAGACCACGGTGGATCAGCTGCGAGAGCGCCATCTCGTCCGAGACGTAGATCTGTCCCGGGTCGAGGTGCGCGAAGCTGTCGCGCTGGAGAACCGTTACCGTGCCGCCCGGCTTGGCGCCGGAGATCTCGGCCGCCGGACCGGTCGAGGCCTTGGCGTCGCCGAAGTCGATGCCCTCCTGCTGCCGCGCGGCGTTCTCCTCGTTCTCCTTGTCGTTGCTGCTGCCCTTACTGCCACCTTCGCTGCAGCCGGTGAGCACGAGAGCCCCCGCCGCGAGCAGTGACAGTGCGGCGTACGCGGGGCGTCCACCCTTACCCATCACAGAATCCACCCATCTTGTGTCACCAGTGCCAATGAAATGCCGACCGGTACAAGTGCCATCCGGTATGCGTCGGGCGGGATGCCCACGATCTCGCGGTCAGCGCTCCGACTTGGGGTCGAAGGCGTCCCTGACCGAGTCCCCGAGCAGGTTGAACGCCACGATGAAGATGATCATCGAGATGCCCGGGAAGAACATGTAGGTGATGTCGTTCTGCATCACGAGTTCGGTGGACGCCTTGGAGAACATCTGTCCCCAGTCCGGCGTCGGTTCGACGATTCCCACGCCGAGGAAGGACAGACCGGCCTCGGCGGTCACGAAGTTGGGGAGCATGTAGGTCGACTGCACCAGGATCGGCGTGACCACGTTGGGCAGGATCTCCTTGCGGATGATCCGGCCGGGCGGCGCCCCGCTCACCTTGGCCGCCTCGATGAACTCCCGTTCTCGCAGGGCCAGGGTGGTGCCGCGCAGGATACGGGCCAGACTCATCCAGCCCAGCACCCACTGCACCGCGATGAGGGCGACCACCCGGACGTACACCGGCGTCTCGTCGCGCGGGCTCACGAAGAGCGACACCACGACCGGCATGCTCGCGATGAAGAACAGCTGCGCCGGGAAGGCCAGCAGGAAGTCGACCAGCCGGCTGATCCAGAAGTCGGGCTTGCCGCCGAGGTAGCCCGCGGCGACGCCGAGGAGGATGCCGGTGACGACGGTGGCGACCGTCACCGCCAGGGAGATCATCAGGGAGTTGCGGATGCCGTAGAGCAGCTTGGTGAAGACGTCGTAGCCGTTGCCCGGCTCCAGGCCGAACCAGAACTCGCCGCTGATGCCGCCGTTGGGCTGCAGGGGCACACCCGCGCTGTCGAAGAGCTCAGGACGTTCGTCCGCGTACACCGTGTACGGGTTCTTGCCGTACAGCTTGGAGATCAGCGGAGCCGCGAGGCCGATCACGAAGAAGAAGATCACGACGCAGGCCGAGATCACGCCGGCGCGGTCCCGCCGGAAGCGGATCCACATCAGCTGGCCGGGTGAGCGGCCGACCAGCTGCTGCTCCTCGGGTTTCTTCTTCGGCTCCGGTTCGCCGTCGACGACGACCGACGTCCCGCCGCCCTCGATGTCGATAGGACTTGTCACAGTTCGCCCATTTCACAGATGTGGGTGTGCCGAGCCGGCGACCGGCACAGGTGTGCGCGGTCACGGACCGGATCATGAAGAAGCGTCAGGACACCGCGAAGCAGGCGGGAAAGGCGCAGCCGGACGCGCGTAGGCGCCAGGGCGTGCTGAGCCGCCGGCCACCTGCGCTCAGTGGCAATCGCCGTACAGTGCCGGGCACTCGACGGCTACGGATGACGCTGTGACCCACCTGGTGCTTGTGACACCGCGCATGGGACTCCTCCTCATGACTCCACGTGTTCACCAACAGGAGGGGGTACATCTCTGACCTCCGACACCCCTGACGGAGGGTCAGGCACCCCCTGGTGCTCGTGAGTCGGCGCCGTCCCCACGGCGCGAGACCCATTGACCCGAGCGTTACGCGGCTAACTATCTGCCATGCGCCAACCACCGACCACCGTCTTTAAATCTCAATTCAGTCACAGCTGACGCGTACATCTTCCAAAACTTGGACAAACTGTTCGGCACGAGATGGGTGCGAAACGGACTTGTTACATGTGTACCGGGCGAGGATCACCGCAATCCGGACACGGGGTCTGTGCGGATGCGGCCAAAACCGGTTGCAAAAAACCCGGCCGCCCCCACGATGGGGCAACCGGGTCTCAGGCTGTGCGTCGGCCGGGCGTCAGCCGTGCTTGGCGCGGCTCGCGGAGCGGGCGCGCTCGCGGGCGTCCAGGTTCACCTTGCGAATGCGAACAGCCTCCGGGGTGACCTCGACACACTCGTCGTCGCGGCAGAACTCCAGCGACTGCTCGAGCGACAGCTTGCGCGGCGGGACGATCGCCTCGAAGGAGTCGGCCGCGGCCGACCGCATGTTGGTGAGCTTCTTCTCCTTGGTGATGTTCACGTCCATGTCGTCGGCGCGCGAGTTCTCGCCGACGATCATGCCCTCGTACACCTCGGTGCCGGGGTCGGTGAACAGCACGCCGCGCTCCTGAAGGTTCGTCATCGCGAAGGCGGTGACGGCGCCCGCGCGGTCGGCGACCAGCGAACCGTTGTTACGGGTCGTCAGCGGGCCGAACCACGGCTCGTGGCCCTCGTGGATGGAGTGGGCGATGCCCGTGCCGCGCGTGCCGGTCAGGAACTCGGTACGGAAGCCGATGAGACCGCGGGAGGGAACGACGAACTCCAGGCGCACCCATCCCGAGCCGTGGTTGGACATGTTGTCCATCCGGCCCTTGCGGACGCCCATGAGCTGCGTGACCGCGCCCATGTGCTCCTCGGGCACGTCGATCGTCATGCGCTCGACCGGCTCGTGGACCTTGCCGTCGATCTCCTGGGTGACCACCTGAGGCTTGCCGATGGTCAGCTCGAAGCCCTCGCGGCGCATCTGCTCGACCAGGATGGCGAGCGCGAGCTCACCACGGCCCTGGACCTCCCAGGCGTCCGGACGCTCGGTGTCGAGCACGCGGAGCGAGACGTTGCCGACCAGCTCGCGGTCGAGGCGGTCCTTGACCTGGCGGGCGGTGACCTTGCGGTCCTTGACGGCGGCCTTGGCTGAGGCGCCCTTACCGGTGCCGCCACGGCCGACCAGCGGCGAGGTGTTCGTACCGATGGTCATCGAGATCGCCGGCTCGTCGACCGTGATCAGCGGCAGCGCGATCGGGTTCTCGGGGTCGGCGAGCGTCTCGCCGATCATGATGTCCGGGATACCGGCCACGGCACAGATGTCACCGGGGCCCGCCATCTCGGCGGGCTTGCGGGTGAGCGCCTCGGTCATCAGCAGCTCGGTGATGCGCACGTTGGACATCGTGCCGTCACGCTTGATCCACGTGACGGTCTGGCCCTTGCGCAGCTCGCCCTGCTCGACGCGGAGCAGCGCGATACGGCCGAGGAAGTTGTCGGCGTCCAGGTTGGTGACGTGCGCCTGGAGCGGGGCCTCCTCGTCGTACTGGGGGGCCGGGACGTGCGACAGGATCGTCGAGAAGAAGGGCTCCAGGCTGTCGCTGTCCTGCGGGACGGTACCGTCCTCGGGCTTGGTCAGCGAGGCCACGCCGTCGCGTGCACACGCGTAGACGATGGGGAACTCGATCTGCTCCTCGTCCGCGTCCAGGTCCAGGAAGAGGTCGTAGGTCTCGTTGACGACCTCGTCGATCCGGGAGTCCGCGCGGTCGGTCTTGTTGATGCACAGGATGACCGGCAGGCGCTGCTGGAGCGCCTTGCGCAGCACGAAGCGGGTCTGCGGGAGCGGCCCCTCGGAGGCGTCGACCAGCAGCACCACCGCGTCGACCATCGACAGACCGCGCTCGACCTCGCCGCCGAAGTCGGCGTGGCCGGGGGTGTCGATGATGTTGATGGTGATGACATCGCTGCCATCCTTGGGGTGGTACTTGACGGCCGTGTTCTTGGCCAGGATCGTGATGCCCTTCTCACGTTCCAGGTCGTTCGAGTCCATCATGCGGTCGTCGAGCGATTCGGCAGCGTGCGCGGCGAAGGCCCCGGCCTGCTTGAGCATGGCGTCGACGAGGGTCGTCTTGCCGTGGTCGACGTGGGCGACGATGGCGACGTTACGGATGTCGTGGCGCGTGGCCATATTGGAGCGATCTCCCGGAGTGTGAGGAAGGCCTGCGCGTACATCTGTGTTACGCGGGACCCTGCCGGGCTGGACACGCCACGGCCTCACCCCATGGTACGTGGCCCTGGCAGAGACGGCCTCCACAGGGCCACGTGGATCACTTCCGCGAAGGGCCCGAGGCCGGATTCGCGCCCTTCTTCAGGAAGCCCATGTCCTCGTACACCGGGGTCTGGAAGCCGAAGGAACCGGCGTTGACCAGGTTCTTCCGTGCGGCCGTGAGCTGGGGGCGCTGGTAGAGGGGGATGGATCCGGCCGCCGCCCAGATCCGGGAATCCGCCTTGCGCAGGAGGCCGCGGCTCTCGCTCTCGTCGAGGGTGGCGATGGCCTGGTCGAAGAGCTGGTCGACCTGGTCGGTTCCGACGCGGGTGTAGTTCTGCTCGACGTTCAGGGAGCCGTCGGCGGCCGGCACCGGCTTGGCGAAGATCGGGCGGGCGTCGGTCGCGGGGAAGGCGGAGGCGGGCCAGGAGTACAGGGCGAGGTCGTACTGGCCGGACGCGATGTGGTCCTTGAAGTAGCTCTCGTCGGCGACCTTGGAGATCTCGGTGCGGATGCCGACCTTGCGCAGCATGCTGCTGATCCGGTCGGCGACCGTGCGCAGCGTCTGCGAGCCCGGTCCCGAGGGGAGCACGAAGCGGAGGGTGAGCGGCTTGCCGTCCTTGGCGAGCGCCCCGGCCGCGGAGCCCGCCGGGGCGGCGGTGCCCAGGGGGGCGTAGGCGCCGGGCGCGCCGCCCTGGTTCAGCTGGTTCGCGTACTGCCCGCCGTCCTGGGCGAGGTGCTTGCCGAGCTCCTCGCCCTTCTCCGTCCGGCTCTGCGGGTGCTTCTTCTTCTCCCGGTCGGCCTCGTGGGGCGCCTTGTCGTCCTCACCGACGATGTACGTCCCGTCCTCGTCCCCCGCCGCCCCCTGCTCGGCCTCCTCGGACGTCCCGGCCTTCTCCTCCCCCTCGGCGCCTGCCGCCTTCTCGCCCTTCTTCTGCTCCTTGACCGGCCCGCCGGGCACCCACCCGGCGTCGGCGAGCAGCGCCCGCGCCTCCGCGGTGTCCTGCCCGCCGAGGGCGCCGCTGTTGTCGGCGTAGTGGGCCTGCCCGGACAGCGCGAGGTGGCTGCCGACCGGCTCGGCGGGCAGCCCGAGCGGCTTGAGAACGACCTGGGCGAGCGCCTCCCGGTCCAGGGCCCGGGCGACGGCCCGGCGGACCCGCTCGTCGGCGAGCGGGCCGTCGGCGCCGTTGAGGGCGAGCTGGGTGTAGGCGGGCTCCAGCGACTTGCGGAGCTCGAAGCCCTGAAGGGGCGCCCGGAGGGGCTCCTTCAGGCTCTCGTCCCCGGCCTTCGCCCTGCGCTCACCGGGGCCCTGGAGGGGGGTGCTCGTGCCCTTGCCCGCGGCGCGCGCGGCGAGGGTGACGCGTCCGGCGGACTCGGGGTCGATCTCGGCGAGGTCGACGGTCCCGGCGGCCAGCGCGGTGGCCCGCTTGTCGCGGGGTACGGCCCGCAGCACGATCTCGGAGAGCTTGGCGGGCTCCCCCCACCAGCGCGGGTTGCGGGCGAGGGTGACCTCGCCGTCCTTGCGGTCGACCTTCTTCAGGGCGAAGGGGCCGGCGGTGACCTTGAGCTTTCTCCTGGCGCCGTCGTTGAAGGCGTCCGGCGTGCCCATGACGTCCTTCGGGTACAGCGGCGAGAACAGCGACCGCCAGTCCGTGTACGGCCGCCCGAAGGTCACCCGCACCTCCAGGTCGTTCGCCCCCCGCTCGACCTTCTCGATGCGGTCGTACCCGGCGTTGCGCGCGGTCCAGTAAGCGGTGTCCTTGCCGGACAGGGCCCGCCACTGGGCGGCGAAGTCGGCGGCGCCGATCTCCCGGCCGTCGCTCCACACCGCCTGCTGGTTCAGCTTGTACAGCACGACCTGCTTCGGCTCGGTCTCGACGACCTTCGCCGACTCCAGGTAGTCCGGGTTGCGCTCCGGCCGCCCGTTCTCGTCCAGCCGGTACATCGACGGCAGGACGGCCTGCGCGATCCGGCCGGTGGCCGCGTCCGCGTCCGACTGGAACGTGTTCAGCGTCTCCGGTACGGCGTCCACGGCCCAGCGCAGGGTGCCGCCGTCGGCGACCCGGGCCCGGGCGGCGGACGCGATGTCCTGTCCGGCGAGCGGCTTGCCCGCCTGGTCCTCGGAGCTGCATCCGGCAAGAACGGACACCGCGAGCGCACCCGCGGTGAGGAAGGAGACCGAGCGCATGACAGAGCTCAGTCCGACGCCGTCGTGGGACATCTGCTTACCTCCGGGAGCCGCGGGCGTTATGATCACTTTTGGCGGTATATGGAGCTGATCACATGTATGCGGCCACTGAAGAGGAAAGGGTTCGGTAACGGACGGCGACACGGCGAGCACGGCCGGGAAGGTCACCCGTGCGGCGCAACGCACCACGGAGTGCACCCATACGCCTCGGCCAATCGGTGCACGTCCCTTCCCACCGACCGGTGTGACGCGCAACACTCGCAGGCGCATGAACGTTGCCGCCCAGGGCACCACCGCCCACGGAAGTGAGGTCACGTCATGTCCGTGCACGACGAACTGACATCGGTCCAGCGCTGCCTGGACGATCTGGCCCGGTCGGTCGGACGTCTGGAGCAGCAGCTCGGCAGCGGCGGGCTCGACATGCGCCGCGTCCGCGCCGACGCCGACCACCTGCGCGAGAGCGTCGCGCTGCTGCGCGCGGCGGCCTCCGCACCGGCCGCGCCCAGGCGCCCCGACCTCGTCACCATCCCCGACACCCCGTACGACGACTCACTGTGGATCGACTCGGACGACGAGGGACTGGGTGCCCGCGACCGGCACGCCCCCTGATTCAGGTGCGACCGGTCACGCCCTCTACTGCTACTTCGAAGGAGTGGACTTGACCACTGGTACGGAACCGTTCCTAGGCACCGGAGCAGAACAGACCTGTCCGGCGGCACACCCCGAACGGTCTTGGGCGCACTGGTCGCCCGCTTTCGCCCCCGGGCGGCGACACATGTCCTGCATGCGGTCCAAGTCCGGGAGGGCGGGGTCCCTCACGATCCGGATCACCTGGTGAGGCAACCGACTTCGAAGAGGCCCTGGCCCATCTCTCCGGTGGGACAGGGGCAACGAAGCCGACCCGCAGCCAGACGTCGCGAATCGCACCGCAGACGCTAGCCGAGATCACCGGAGGGCCCACAAGCCGATGATGCGAACATCACTCGATCAGGGGACGTCGGACGTCAGTGACCAGCAAGGCGGCGTACGCACCCGTACGCGCGCCGCGATCGACGCCCCGCACCTGCGCACCGACCGCTGGTGGCTGGCCCCGGCCGCCACGGCCGCCGGTCTGCTCGCGTTCATCGTGTACTCGACCTGGCGGGCGTTCGCGAACGCCGACTACTACGCGGCGCCGTACGTCTCGCCGTTCTACTCGCCGTGTCTGGCGGAGAACTGCGACGCGATGCGCGCCGGTCCCAACTGGGACCTCTTCGGCGGCTGGTGGGGCATCTCGCCCGCGATCATCATCCTGATCTTCCCGCTCGGCTTCCGCCTGACCTGCTACTACTACCGCAAGGCCTACTACCGGGGCTTCTGGGCGTCCCCGCCGGCCTGCGCGGTGGCCGAGCCGCACAAGAAGTACACCGGTGAGACGCGCTTCCCGCTGGTGCTGCAGAACATCCACCGGTACTTCTTCTACGCCGCGATCGTCGTCGCCGGGATCCTGACCTACGACACCGTGCTCGCCTTCCGCGACGAGCACTACGAGTGGGGCCACATGGGCCTCGGCACCCTGGTCTTCCTGGTCAACATCGTGCTGATCTGGGCGTACACGATCTCCTGCCACTCCTGCCGGCACATCGTCGGCGGCAAGCTCAAGCACTTCTCCAGGCACCCCGTGCGCTACCGGATGTGGCAGTGGGTCGGGAAGCTCAACGCCCGGCACATGCTGCTCGCCTGGGCGTCGTTGGTGAGCGTGGCGCTCGCCGACTTCTACGTGTACCTGGTCGCGTCCGGGGCCTTCGACGATCCGAGGTTGTTCTGATGTCCGTGGTCGACCGGCAGGAATGGGACGTCGTCGTGGTCGGCGCCGGCGGAGCCGGGCTGCGCGCCGCCATCGAGGCACGCGAGCGCGGTGCCCGTACGGCCGTGATCTGCAAGTCGCTGTTCGGCAAGGCGCACACGGTGATGGCCGAGGGCGGCATCGCGGCGGCGATGGGCAACGTCAACTCCGGCGACAACTGGCAGGTCCACTTCCGCGACACCATGCGCGGCGGGAAGTTCCTCAACCAGTGGCGGATGGCCGAACTGCACGCGCAGGAGGCCCCGCAGCGGGTGTGGGAGCTGGAGACCTGGGGCGCCCTCTTCGACCGTACGAAGGACGGCCGGATCTCGCAGCGCAACTTCGGTGGTCACGAGTACCCGCGCCTGGCGCATGTCGGCGACCGTACGGGTCTGGAGCTGATCCGCACGCTCCAGCAGAAGATCGTCGCGCTCCAGCAGGAGGACCACCGGGAGACCGGCGACTACGAGTCGCGCCTGAAGGTGTACCAGGAGTGCACGGTCACCCGAATCCTCAAGGACGGCTCGCGGGTGTCCGGCGTCTTCGCCTACGACCGGGAGACCGGCCGCTTCTTCGTCCTCGAAGCGCCCGCCGTGGTGATCGCGACCGGCGGCATCGGCAAGTCCTTCAAGGTGACGTCGAACTCGTGGGAGTACACGGGCGACGGCCACGCGCTGGCCCTGCTGGCCGGGGCTCCCCTGCTGAACATGGAGTTCGTGCAGTTCCACCCGACGGGCATGGTCTGGCCGCCGTCGGTGAAGGGCATCCTCGTCACGGAGTCGGTGCGCGGCGACGGGGGCGTGCTGCGCAACTCCGAGGGCAAGCGGTTCATGTTCGACTACATCCCGGACGTCTTCAAGGAGAAGTACGCGCAGTCGGAGGACGAGGGCGACCGCTGGTACGAGGACCCGGACCACAACCGGCGCCCGCCGGAACTGCTCCCCCGTGACGAGGTGGCCCGCGCGATCAACTCCGAGGTGAAGGCGGGCCGCGGCTCCCCGCACGGCGGCGTGTTCCTCGACGTGTCGACGCGGATGCCCGGCGAGGTCATCCGGCGCCGGCTGCCGTCCATGTACCACCAGTTCAAGGAGCTCGCCGACGTCGACATCACGGCGGAGCCCATGGAGGTCGGGCCCACCTGTCACTACGTGATGGGCGGCATCGCCGTCGAGTCGGACACGGCGGCCGCGCGCGGGGTGCCGGGCCTGTTCGCGGCCGGTGAGGTCGCGGGCGGCATGCACGGCTCCAACCGCCTGGGCGGCAACTCCCTGTCCGACCTGCTGGTGTTCGGCCGGCGAGCGGGGTGGCACGCGGCGGACTACGCGACCGGGCTCGGGCCTCACCGCCCGCCCGTGGACGACACCCAGGTCGACACGGCGGCGGCGGAGGCCTTGCGGCCGTTCTCGGCGGAGGGTCTGGAGCCTGCCGGGGGGCCGCCGGAGAACCCGTACACCCTCCACCAGGAACTCCAGCAGACCATGAACGACCTCGTCGGCATCATCCGCCGCGAGGCGGAGATGCGGCAGGCCCTGGAGAAGCTGGCCCAGCTGCGCGTACGGGCCCGCCGGGCCGGTGTCGAGGGCCACCGCCAGTTCAACCCGGGCTGGCATCTCGCGCTGGACCTCAGGAACATGCTCCTGGTCAGCGAGTGCGTGGCGCGGGCCGCGCTGGAGCGCACGGAGTCGCGCGGCGGGCACACCCGCGAGGACCATCCGGCGATGGACCGCAAGTGGCGCCCCGTCAACCTCCTGTGCCGGCTCACCGATCCCACCGAGGGCCTGGCGGCCACCGACCCGGTGCGCGGCCAGATCGACCTCTCCCGTGAGTCCACCGACCCCATCCGCCCCGACCTGCTCGCCCTCTTCGACAAGGAGGAGCTGGTCAAGTACCTCGCCGAAGAGGAGCTGTACGAATGAGCGGCTACACGGCCCAGTTCAAGGTGTGGCGGGGTGACGTGCAGGGCGGCGGGCTCGAGGACTTCAAGGTCGAGGTGAACGAGGGCGAGGTCGTCCTCGACATCATCCACCGCATCCAGGCGACGCAGGCCCCCGACCTCGCCGTGCGCTGGAACTGCAAGGCGGGCAAGTGCGGCTCGTGCTCGGCGGAGATCAACGGGCGTCCCCGGCTGCTGTGCATGACCCGCATGTCGGTGTTCACCCCTGAGGAAACGATCACCGTCACTCCGCTGCGCGCCTTCCCGGTCGTACGGGATCTCGTCACGGACGTCGGCTTCAACTACACGAAGGCGCGCGAGGTCCCGGCCTTCGTGCCGCCGGAGAAGCTCGCCGCCGGCGAGTACCGGATGATGCAGGAGGACGTGGACCGGTCGCAGGAGTTCCGCAAGTGCATCGAGTGCTTCCTGTGCCAGGACACGTGCCATGTGGTCCGCGACCACGAGGAGAACAAGACGGCCTTCGCGGGCCCGCGCTTCCTGATGCGGGTCGCGGAACTGGACATGCACCCGCTGGACGCGGCGGCGGAGGCCGGGCTCGACCGGAAGCAGACGGCCCAGGACGAGCACGGCCTCGGCTACTGCAACATCACCAAGTGCTGCACGGAGGTCTGCCCCGAGGGCATCAAGATCACGGACAACGCGCTGATCCCCTTGAAGGAACGGGCCGTCGACCGCAAGTACGACCCGCTGGTATGGCTGGGGTCGAAGATCAGGAGGCGGAGTTCGTAGCGGGCAGGACTGGAGTACGGCCGGGGCGCTGGGCCAGCATCTGAATACCCAGGCTCCCCATGAACACGAACCAGCCGAGGAGCGCGAGCGCGTCGAACCTGGCGGGGAACACGCCGAGGAACATCCACAGGGACGCGCCGACCGCGCCGAGCAGCTGGCCGTACCCCCACAGCTTCGGCCGCAGGATCCGGTGCCGGCCCAACGGCAGCACCCAGCCTCTCGTGATGCCCGCGATACCGAACCCCGCCATCAGCGCCACGACCAGCGCGCCCGCGACCACCAGGTACATGTGCATGACGGTCATCGTCCCACGAGGGCCGGGGCCGCACCAGGCTCGCCTGCCGCGCCGTTCCGGACGAACAACCGCCTCAGGCCTCTGCCCGCAGATAGCCCGAGTGCGCGACCTGGCCGAGGAAGGTGAACCGGGTCTCGGTGGCCATGTGCTTCTCGAAGGCCTCCTTGATGCCGGGCCACTTGGGGTGCCCGAAGTCGTCAAGGACGACGATGCCGCCGGGCGCGACGATCTGCTCGGCCCACTCCAGGTCAGCCGCCACACCGGCGGCGGAGTGGTCGCCGTCGACGATGACCACGCCGTAGGAGCGGTCGGAGACCAGGGCGCGCACCTCGGGGTCCTCGGAGAAGCCCTGCTGGATCCGGGCCGCGGTCCCGGCCGCGCCCGCCAGGGCCAGGTTGATCCGCACCGCGGCCCCCTGCACGGGGGTGCCCGAGGCGTCGTCCCCCATGGTGGTGCCGGGCTGCAACTGCGACCCCGCGAGCGGGTCGACGATCGTCAGCTTCGGGTCACGCCCCGCCCGCTCCATCATCCGGATCAGCGCCGCGCCGAACATGCCGTACAGGGTGCCGATCTCCAGGACCTCGTCGTTCGGCGGGTCCAGCAGCGGTACGGCGGACAGCTTGCCGACGATGTTCATGGTGCCGCCGGCGATCCGCCCGACCCCCAGCGCCTCCATCGCGATGAGCAGTCGGAAGGCCTGAGCGACATTGCGCTCGGCACCCTCCTTGTCCCCGGTCACCTGCGCCAGCTCCGCGATCGTGCGGTTGAGGTGGGGCGCGGACGGCAGCCGGGACGCCCCGCGCCCGGTCCCGTCGAAGAACAGTTCCAGGGGGCGCTGGCGGCTGCGCAGCTTCTTCAGTTCCTCCTGCAACGCGTCCGGCGCGGGAGTTCCGGTGGTGCTCGCCAGGGTGTTCCCGGCGGGTTTCCCGACAGTGTTCGTGACGGTGTTCGTGACGGCACGGCGGACCTGGCGCTCGATGCGCTGGTCGATGAGTTCGACGATCGGCCGCAGGGCACGCCGGGCAGCCTTGCTGGTGAGTAGCGCTCGCATCCGTGGACGGTAGGGCCGCCCACAGTCCGCTCACAACCAACGGAAGAGCCCCTGCGGGCAAAGCGCACATGACGTCTGGGTCACCGGATGTTCACCTCGTCCCGCCGCGGCCTCCGGTCAGCTCCAGGGCCCGGCGCAGATTGTGCTCGGCGATGTCCCGCATCGGCTCCGGGTTCGGGAAGTCGCCGTCGAGGAGGCGCAGGGGCCCGGCCACCAGGGACAGGTGCATGGCCAGGCGGTAGAGGCGGAGGCGGTCCTCGTCCAGGCCGGGGGCGCGGAGAGTGTCGTAGTGACGGCGGAAGCGGATCCGGAGGAAGACGTGCTCCCACTCCGCGTCGAAGTACATGAGGCCCTCGATGTCGATCAGGGCGGGGGTGCCGTCCGTGTCCAACAGGACGTGGTCCGGGCCGAGTTCGCCGTGGATGAGGGAGTACCGGGAGCGGGGGCGGACGGCGGAGGCCAGCTCTCGTACCGTGTCCGCCAGTTCTTCCTGTACGGCGGTGATCCGGGCGTCTCTCGCAGCGACTTCGGCGATGTCCCGCAGGGCGCCCTCGGTCACGCGCTGCTCGCAGGAGCTCGCGGACGACTCACCGCCGCTGTCGACGAGGGCGACCTTGCCGAAGGCCGGCGCCTCGTGCGCGTGGAGCTCGGTGAGCTGTGCGGCCAGTCTCTGGAGACAGGCGCGCCCCAGGGCCGGGTCCCGCTCCAGCGCCTCCTCCAGGCTCCCGCCCCGCAGGTCCTCGACGACCGCAGTGTCCGCCGGGAGATGCGTGTGCGTGGCGTCGGCGTACAGCAGCCGGGGCGTGCGCACGCCGGCGGCGGCCAGCCGGTCGTGCGCCGCGGTGAACAGGCCGAAGCCGGTCCCGTGGGAGAAGGGGTCGCGCGGGTCCAAGGGCCCGGCGTCCCAGTAGTCCTCGTCCGCCGACCAGACGTAGGCGACGGCCGTCGAGTCGTCGTCGAAGGTCAGCCGGTAGACGCCCTTCTTGGAGCCGCCGCGCAGCCGGGCGACGGCGGCGAGGGTGCGGTGGGGGCCGGTCGCCGCCCGGGCGAGGGGGGTGAGGTCGTCGCGGGTGAGGGGCCTGCGGGTGGTGGTCATCGTCGGATGCTCGCACCGGCGGGACCCGGCCGCAGCCGGATTCCAGGGCGGCCGGGTCCTCAGCGCCGGATTCTCAGCGCCGGATTCTCAGCGCCGAGTCCTCAGCGCACCCAGCCCTCCCGGTACGCCGTCCAGTCCTCCTCCGTGGCCGCGAAGTCCACGTACGCGGCGACGCCGAAGTTGGCGCGGGCCGCGTCCGTGCGGGACAGGCCCAGCCGGACTCCCCGGACCGCGGCGGCGGCGGTCTCGGCGTGATTCCAGTGACCGAACCGGTTCTCGTGGTAGAAGGGCAGCCCCATGAGCAGGTCGGTGGAGTGCGGAGTGACCTCCAGGGCCAGCGCGGTCTGCTGGGCGACATAGCCGCCGTACGTGCTCTCCAACGGCTGGATCGTGTCGTACGACATCACCGCGATCTGGTCGACCCGGCGCGCGACCTGTCCGAAGAACTCCTGCGACCACCACTTCGGGTGCCCGGTGAGCGCGTTCCAGAAGGAGTGGAACGCCGGCACCGGGTCGATCTGGTGCGCGGCGATCGACAACTGCGCGTCCTGCGCGCGGGTGACGGGGCGCAGTGAGTCGAGGAGGGTGAGGTAGTTCCGGTCGCCCGAGTGCAGCGGCTCCAGGTCGAAGTGCACGCCGTCGAAGCCGACGGCGAGGATCTGCCGGGCGGACCCGACGACGGCGGCCCGGGTCTCGGGCAGCTCCAGCCGCATGCCGTTCGGGCTCTCGCTGGCGAGTACGTCACCGAGCCATGCCTGCACGCGGATGCCGGGTGCGGCGCGGTGCATCGCGTCGATGAACCAACGCGCTCTCGGGTAGGCCGACTCGGGCAGTGTGCCGTCGTGCTCCAGCGGCCCGGAATGAACGTAGAGATCACGCATTCCGGTGCTCTCCAGCCGGCGGGCCAGCGCCGAGACGTCGGCGTCCTTCTTCCGGCCGTCGACCCAGGCGTGGCCGAGCCAGATCGCGTCCTTGTTGCGGGTGTACGTGCCGTCCGCCGGATCGCCGGTGTAGTTCACACGGAGGGCGATCTCCCCGGCGAGCAACGGCAGGACGACGACCAGTACGAGACCGAGGGCGCTACGCCGGACCCAGCGGACCCAGGCCCGCCGTCTCTTCGGTTCCGGTGGCGCCTGCTCACCATCGGCGACCGCAGGTGTCTCACCCTCCTCGGGCTTCTGCTCCGCTTCCATCCCCGTCCCCCCAGAACGTTCCGTCACGGCGTTCCCCTCCCCCATCGGCCCACGGCCACCCGCCACCCCGGTCGCGCGCCCGCATTCCTCCTCATACGCTCCCAAATGTGACGTCATCGTTGATCCGGGGCCGGCCGCGGCGCACCCGCTCTCACATATCCGTGCGGGTGGCGCATGCCGTACTGGGCGGTGCGGCCGGGCTCGTGTGGCTGGTGTTGCCGGGGATGACGATCAGCACGGACGTTCCGGTTGCGATCAGCACCGATGCCCCGGTGGCGGCCGCCGCGCCGGAGGACGAGGAGACCTCGGGAGCGGACCTGGTCCTGCCGCTCGTCGTGGTGGGTGCGGTGGGCGCACTGGCCGGATACGCGTACCTACGACGCACCCGACGGGCCAGAACCCGCACCACACCCGGCGGCACCCGCATCACACCCCCCGCCCCGCCCCTCACGGAACTCGACGAGGACTCCCGGACCCTCCTCGCCGAGGCCGACACCTGGATCCGCACCAGCCGCGAGGAACTGAGCTTCGCCGAGGCCCGTTCCGGCCCGGCGGCCGTCGCCCCCTTCGCCCGGGCCGTACGGGACGCGGAGTCCGAACTGTCGGCCGCCTTCCGCATACGACGGCAGTACGACGCCGGCGTCCCGCCGGACGAACCGTCCCGGCGCCACGCGCTCGCCGGGATCGTGGGCCGGTGCCAGGAGGCGGGCCGGCGCCTGGACGAGGAGGCGGCGGCCTTGGACCAACTCCGCGCCCTGGAAGGGGAGATCGGTGAGGCGCTCACCGTCGCGGAGACCCGCTTCCGGGAACTCACCGGCCGCGCGGTGGCGACCGGGACGACCCTCGCGGACCTCGCCGAGCGGTACGCGCCCTCCGCCACCGCCCCGGTCACCGGCTACGCCGAACAGGCCAAGGACCGCCTGGTGTTCGCCACGACCCACCTCAATCGTTCCCGCCAGGCCGTCGACTCGGGCGAGGCCGAGGGAGCGGTCCGGCAACTGCGCGCCGCCGAGGGAGCCATCGCTCAGGCCGCCGCCTTCGTCGACGGCATCGACCGACTCGCCGCGGAGCTCGGTGCCGCCGCCGGGATGGTGGCGAGCGCCCTGACCGGGGCGGAGGCGGAACTCTCCGGAGTGCGGGGCGTGCTACCGACCGCCGGGGAGTGGCAGCAGCCGGCGGACGCGGGCACGGGCGCCATGACGGGCGCGGTGCCGGACGCCGGGGCCGGCACCGGGACGGGGGCGGTGCCGGACACCGGGGCGGGTACGAGGACGGGCGGGGGCGGGACGGCGGAGGACGCGAGGGCCGGCACCGGGCCGGGCGCAGGGGCGGACGCGGTGCCGGACGCGGTGCCGGACACTGGGGCCGGTACGACGAGGGGTGGGGGCGGGACGGCGGAGGACGCGGGGAGAGCGACACGGTGGTCTCGGCTCCCGGACGCCGCCCTGCTGGGCGTCCCCGTGGGTGAGCTGCGGTCCCGGGTTCTGCACGCCGACACCGTGCTGACCTCCGTACGGCAGGAGCTGACCGGCGGGCGGCCGTACGACCCGCTGGACGTCCTGCGCCGGATCGTGCGCGTCCTGGCGCCGGTCGCCACCGGGCGGGCCGGGGTGCTCCCGGCGGCCGCCCGGCTCGCCGCGGGCAGCGCCACCGCCGTCGCGGACACCTTCGTCACCACGCACCGGGGCTCGGTGGGCGCCGACGCCCGCACTCTGCTCGCGGCGGCACGGGAACTGCTCGACGCCGCGTCCCTCACCGACCTGGTGCGCGCCCACACCCTGGCCCGGCAGGCCCGCGAACTCGCCGAGCAGGACGTGCGCGTGCACGGCAACCCGGTCGCCGGTGCGGCCGAGCACGAGCAGGGGGCCGCCGGGGCCGTCCTCGGCGGGATCCTCCTGGGCGAGGACGCGGACGGCGGCCCGCCGCCGAGCTTCGGCGGACCGCACACCCGGGCCAGACGAGGACTCACCTCCGCGTAGCCGGCTCAGAACAGGCTCAGCAACGCCTCCGCCGGGTCCGCCAGGCCGTTCTCCCCGTCCGGCAGCGGCAGTTCGAACCACACCGTCTTGCCGCGCGGCGTCCGGCGGGAGCCCCAGGCCGCGCTGAGGAGGCCGACCAACTGCAGTCCGCGTCCGCCCTCGTCCGTGTCGCGGGCGCGGCGGCGGCGGGGCTGGACCAGGCCGGAGTCCCAGACCTCACAGACCAGCGTGCCGTCGAGGAGCAGCCGCAACCTGATCTCGCCCTCGCCGTACCGCAGGGCGTTCGTCACCAGCTCGCTGACCAGCAGTTCCGTCGTGTCGACCAGGGGTTCCAGGTCCCAGCTCAGCAGCTGGCCGCGCGCGTACTCACGGGCCTTGCCCACGCTGCGCGGCTCGCGCGGCAGCGTCCAGTCGCCGACCGAGTCGGCGGGCAGGCCCTGGACGCGGGCCATCAGCAGGGCGATGTCGTCCTCGCCGTGGTGGGTGTCGAGGGTGTTGAGGACGTGGTCGCAGACGTCCTCCAGGGGAGCGGAGGGGTCCGTGAGGGCTCCGACGAAGGCCTGGAGGCCCTCGTCCAGCGGGTGGTCGCGCGATTCGACCAGTCCATCCGTGTAGAGCGCCAGCAGAGCGCCCTCGGGGAGCTCGACCTCGACCTCCTCGAAGGGTTCGCCTCCCACGCCGAGCGGCATGCCCGGCGGCACGTCCAGCATCAGCGCCGACTCACCGGGTTCGACCAGGACCGGAGGCAGGTGGCCCGCGTTCGCGAACGTGCACCTGCGGGTCACCGAGTCGTAGACCGCGTACACGCAGGTCGCCAGGTACACCTCGGAGAGGTCAGCCTCGCGGGGGCGACGGGCGGCGCGGGTGGCCTGCTGGACGCCTCCCGGTGCCCCGAGTCCGCGCGCGATCTCGTCCAGCGCGGAGAGGACTTCGGCCGGTTCGAGGTCCAGCAGGGCCAGGGTGCGTACGGCCGACCGGAGTTCGCCCATCGCGACCGCGGCCCGCAGGCCCCGGCCCATCACGTCCCCGACCACCAACGCCGTGCGGTGCCCGGGCAGTTCGATCACGTCGAACCAGTCGCCGCCGACCTCGCTGGGCCGGTCGGAGGAGGAGTTGCCGGGCAAGTAGCGGCAGGCGATGTCCAGGCCGGAGGCGACCGGGTCGCCGGGCGGCAGCAGGGACCGTTGCAGCATCAACGCCCGCTCGTGCTCGCGCCGGTAGAGACGGGCGTTGTCGATGCAGACGGCGGCGCGGGCCGCCAGCTCGACGGCCAGGTCCCGGTCCCGGTCGCCGAACGGCTCGCTGCCCTTCGTGCGGGCGAACTGCGCGAGTCCTACGACCGTGTCGTGGGCGACCATCGGCACGGCGAGCGTGGACTGGACCAAGCCGCCTTCCTCGGCCGGGATGCGCCGCGGCCGTGCGGTGCGCAGGGCGTCCGCGCACAGCGAGTTGAAGGGGTAGTGGTGGACCGCGCCGACCGCGACCGGATCGCCCGAGCCGGCGAAGGGCGCATCGGAGACGGCACTGGCGAAGGCGACGCGACGCAGTTCCGCGCTGCCGTCGGCGAGGCCGGGCGGCGTCTCGTCGCCGGCCAGCAGGCCCTGGTAGAGGTCGACCGTGGCCAGGTCGCAGAAGCCGGGGACGACGACGTCGAGGAGTTCGCGCGCCGTGGTCTCCAGGTCGAGGGAGTTGCCGATGCGGGCGCCGGCCTCGTTCAGTAGGGCGAGATTGCGCCGGGCGGCGGCGGCCTCCCGGGCGGCGGCGCGGCGGGCGGTGATGTCGAGTCCGAGCCACGCGATGCCGATGGGGCGGCCGGAGCCGCTGTGCACGCGATAGAGGTTGACGGACCAGTGGCGGCGCTCCTCGGAGCCCGGCACGAAGCCCGTGACGTGCATGTCCGTGATGGAGTTGCCGGTGTCCAGCACCCGGCGCAGGGTCGCGGCGACCCGCTCGGCCTCGGGGTGCTGCAGATAGTCGTACACACCCTTGCCGCGGTGGTCGTCGGGGGTGCCGCCGAAGGTGTTGACGAACTGCTGGTTGGCGCGGCGCACCCGCAGATCGGGGTCGATCAGCAGGAAGCCGAACGGAGATTGACCGAAAATCGCCTGCGAGGCGGCGAGGTCGGTCTCGATGCTGCGCAGGGTGCGGACGTCGACGACGATGCAGACGGCGGCCTTCTCGCCGTCCTCGGTCCGCGTCGGCATGACGTACACCTCGGCGAGACCCTGCAGGCCGCGCTCCCCGGATGCCGTGTCCGGCATCCGGAAGGGGACCACGCCGGTCCACTCCCGCCCGTCGAGGATCTCGGCCATCTTCCGCTGGCCCCGCTCCTGGAGGTCGGGGTCGATGAACGCCTCGATGGGGTCCATGCCGACGGCCCGCTCGACGGCGATACCGAAGAGCTGCTCGGCCCGCAGGCTCCACTGGTCGACCAGCCCGTCGGGGCCGATGGAGAAGGACGCGACCTTGATGTAGTCGTAGATCGAGCCGGGCGGACTGCTCTGCCACATGGCGTCCCCGGGCGGCACGTCTTCCGGACGGATCACGGCCTCGGCACCACCCGCTGCCTCCGTCCTCGCGCCGTCCGACGGGTCTTCCGACTCCGTGGCCTTCGCTGGTATCTCGCTCACGCGAACCGTCCCCTCCAGCTCACCGCGTCCGGCACCGGTCACCGGGGGCGGCTGCCCGCAGTATCCAGCACTACGGCGCCGCACAACACGGTGTTCACGATCACAGCACGGTCCCGATGGTTTTCGGTCCGGACCGTGACAACACCTACAGTCTTCTAACCAGCGGACACGTCGTCGAACCCCGCCTGTCGACAACCGCCACTGGCCTGAACCAGTTGCTCGACAGAGCGCGAGCGGTCGTACACCGTCGGATCATCCCGGCACGGCGAGTTCGAACCACACCGTCTTGCCCGCCTCGCCGGGGCGGCTGCCCCAGCGGCGCGAGGAGTGGGCGACGAGTTGCAGGCCCCGGCCGCTCTCGTCCTCGGGCCGGGCGACGCGCTCGCGGGGCGGGTCCGGGAGCGGGTCGGAGACCTCGACGAGCAGGACGCCGCCCAAGTCCGCGGGGCGCACCAGCCGTACGCCGATGGGGCCGGTGGCGTGGCGCAGGGAGTTGGTCACCAGCTCGCTGACGAGCAGCGCCGCGAGGTCGGCGAGGCTGTCGAGACCCCAGTCGCGCAACTGCCCCCGGACGACGGCACGGGCGCTGCGGACGGCACCCGGGTCCGCGGGAAACGTCCACTCGACACAGTCGTCTTCGGTGTCGATCACGCCGATCACATCCCGAGCCGGCCAGCTCACCCATGTCCGCTTTCGTGGGGTTAATGGGCACATACCCGATATCAAGCGGGCAGTACCGCCCCCGACGGCGCACTGTGGCACGAACGGCGTACGAGCGATCAGCGCACGCCGGCCGCGGACAACGCGCCAGAGAGGGTGCGCCCCCGGACACGGACACCATGCGGGAGTCCGTACGCCCCGGTCATGGACGACATCCGGGAGCCGGTACGCCTCCGGACACGACCGCCGTACGGCGATCAGCGCGGTCCGGCCTCCAGCCACGCCACCTTTCCCCGCACCGCCACACGTCCTGGGTCCAGCCAGTGGACGAGACGGGGGCCCGGTCACGGACAGCATGCGGGAGCCCGCACACCCTCGGTCACCACCCCCGTACGGGATCAGCGCGGCCCGGCCTCCAGCCACGCCACCTTTCCCCGCACCGCCACACGTCCTGGGTCCAGCCAATGGACGAGACCGGGGCGCCCGGTCACAGACGGCATGCGGGAGCCCGCACACCCTCGGTCACTACCCCCTACGGGATCAGCGCGGCCCGGCATCCAGCCGCGTCGCCGCGTCGCGGACCGCCGGCACGTCCTGGTCCAGCCAGGGCACGTCCCAGATCTCGCCCGGGGCGAGCCAGCGGAGCTCGTCGTGGTCCTGGAGGGGCTTGGGGTCGCCGGAACCGGAATGGAGGCGGGCCGTCCACACCTGGAGGACGTAGGGCGGCTTCAGGGGCCACTCGCCCGGGATGCGCTCGACGGGCTCGGTCTCGACGCCGAGTTCCTCGCGCAACTCCCGCACGAGCGCCACCTCGGGCGTCTCGCCCGCCTCGACCTTGCCGCCGGGCAGTTCCCAGCGCCCGGCGAGTTCGGGGGGCGCACTGCGACGTGCGGCGAGGAGGCGGCCGCCGTCGAGCAGGGCGGCCCCCACCACCACGATCCGTTCCGTCATGCGCCGGAGCCTACGGGAGCGCGGGGGCCGGAAGGACCGGAAGGGTCGGAGGGCTCAGTCGGCCGAACTGCTGCCGTTCTGCCCGATCCGCTCCACCCAGTAGAGCTGCTTGTGGCCGCGGGAATCGAGACTGTCGGCGATCTTCTGCGCCTCGGCACGGGTCGCGTACCTGCCCACTCGGTAGCGATTGCCGTTGTCGTCCTGCCGTATGACGAGCCAGGGAAGAGTGATCGTGCCGTCGTTCATCGCGCCCCACTGCTCCTTCCCGCCCCGGCCCGCCCGCTTCCCACCCACAGCCTGCGCCGAGCCCCACCCGCTAAGGAAACCGCAATCCGCATATGCCCGAGCCTACGCCCTACCTTTACGCAGCGAACACGCCTTTTCACAAAGAGGTACGCAACCAGCCAGGACGGACCGGCGCACCGGGGGGGCGCGCACCACCGAACGCGCCCCCTGTGCGCATCGATGCATCCGGTCAGCGACATGCCCCGCGCATCCGCGCCGACCTGCAAAAACGGCCGAATTCGAACGCCCTACGAACAGGCATCGGTTGGGCGATCGCCGGGGGCAACTGCCAGGAGGGCGTGCGCCACTTCACACGGGGCATACAACAAGTCGGCCGGGAGGCGCGCTACTTCACCGGAAGGTGATACGCGACCCGGTACCGGTCCGCCGGAATCACCACGTCCGCCGTCTCCACCGGGCGGCCCGAGGCGTAGTACGTGCGCTGGACGACGAGGACCACATGACCGGGGACACCGCCGAGCGCCTGGAGTTCCTCGGCGAGGCCGGGGCGGGCGCCGACCTCCTCGGTGACGTTGTCCACGACCACGTCGATGGCGGCCATCCGCTCGACGACGCCCATGCCGCCGAGCGGGCCCTCCTCGGGCAGCATCACCGGCGTACGGCCGGTGACCGCGAGGGGCTCCCAGGAGGTGGAGAGCATCATCGCCTCGCCGGCCTCCCGGAAGACGTACTTCGTGCACATCACGCGGTCGCCGGCCCGGATGTCGAGCCGCTCGGCGACGGCACCGCTCGCCTCGGCCTGTTCGCTGCTCGACTCCCAGGTGCCGCGCACCTCGCCGTCGGCCTGCTCCTGCCGGAAGGGTGTGGCCCCGCCGGCCGGGCGGTAGCCGGAGCGGGCGATGGGCCGGGGCACGGGCCGCTCGCGCACATACGTGCCCGAGCCGGAGCGGCCCTCGACCAGCCCCTCGGCCATCAGCACCTTGCGCGCCTCGAGCGCGACCGTGTCCGAGACGCCGTACTCCTCGCGGATCCTGGCCTGGGACGGGAGGCGGGTGTGCGGTGGCAGCGAACCGTTGACGATCTTCTTGCGGAGATCACCCGCGACACGCAGGTACGCCGGCTGCTCACCGAATGTCACTGGCCGCTCCCATCAGGTTGTACAGACAGCAACAGCGTGGCAACCGTAGGTTGGGCCGTGCAAGCAAAGGCCAGAGAATCACTCGATGTGATGACATATCTGGGGGCGGGGCTTTACGCAGGCACTTTCTCCCCGCTATGGCGACCGTCACACCTCCAGGTCGTCGCCCGATCCCCCGGTGTCCCCGCCGGTGCCGCCGTCGTCCTCGGCCGGTGGGGTGTTGGCCAGCCCCAGAGCCTTGCGTGCGGTGACCGACAGGTCGGAGTCCTCCAGTTCCAGGGCCTCGCCGTAGTGCAGGTAGAAGGCGTCCACGTCGGCCGCCACGGCCGCCTTCGCCCACGGCAGCACCAGTGCCTTGGCCTCCTTGGCGACGGCCTCGACGGGCTTCTGGGCATCGGCGGGCCACGTGTGGCCGCGCAGCAGCCGGGCCTCGTCGTCGAGCGCGGCCGCCACCTGCGCGGCCCACTCCTTGTTGGCCTTCAGATCGTCCTCGGGCAGGTCCTCGGGCACCGACTCCATGGCGGCCTGTGCGCCGTTGACCGCCTTCAGGTAGGCGAGTTGGTCCGCGTCGAGCGTCGTCTCGTCGTTGCGCAGCGAGCCGCCCTCCATGGCCACGTCACTGTCCGTGTTGCCGAACGCGCAGGTGATCTCGCGGTCGCCCAGATCCCAGCTCTCCGCGGACGGCACGACGTAGTAGACGTCCACGTCGTCCGGGACGGCCCAGGCGTCCATGGCGTAGGCGGACCGGAGCGCGTAGCACTTGTCCTCGGCGGTGGCGGTGACCGACGCGTCGCCGGGGAAGTCACCGCTCGGCAGCACGACGACCGCGAACACCTCGCCGTCGTGCGCGCCCGCGCAGGACACCTCGTCGAGGTCGTACGTCGAGCCCTCCAGGCCGGTCGGCGAGTCGAAGCACTCGCCCTTGGCAGGCGAACTGGTACTGCTCGCCGCGTCCTTGAACCCGTCCCAGAACTCCGACATACCGTTCGTGGCGAGCGCCAGCACCCACAGGGCGAGCCCGAGGGACGACAGCACGGACCCGACGACGGCCATGGCCTTCCCGCGCTCGCCCCGCTTCTTGATCTGCCGCAGCGCGATCAGCCCGAGGACCAGCCCCACGGCCGGCAGACAGCACAGGACACCGAGGACGAGAGCGGCGATGGCGAGCCCGTTGACGGGCGCCGGCTGGTTGTACGGGCTGTAGCCCTGGCCCCAGCCCTGGTAGGGCGCCTGGGGATACGGACCGTAGGGAGCGCCGTACGGCCCCGGTGCGGACGGCGGAGGCGGCGGGTACTGGCCCTGCGGGTACTGACCCTGCGGGTACGGCCCTTGGGATTCCTGAGGCTGGTAGGGCCCAGGGGGCGGGGGTATGGACACGAGTACCGTGCTTCCTGGTTCGGGCGGCGGGGCCGGGACGAAGACCGTGACGAGGCCGTACAGAACTGACGTACGCCAGGCCGCATGGTAAGCGCGGGGCTGATGGGGGCGGAATGCCGGTCACGAATACGACGATCCGGGCGGCGAACGCGCTGACCGCGAGGTGGGCGGGGTCGGCGGAGGGCGGGACGGTGTTCTCGGCGCCGGGCGTCTGGCCGTTGCTGGCCTTTCTGGCGGACGGGGCAACGGGGGCGGCGCGGGCGGAAATGGCGCAGGCGCTCGGGGTACCGGCCGGTCAAGCGGCCGCCGCGGCCCGGGAGTTGCTCGCCGCGATGGCGCACATCCGCGGTCTGGACACGGCCGTCGGGCTGTGGACCGAGCGCACGCTGGAGCCTCGGAAGGAGTGGGAGGCGGGACTGCCGACGGGGACGCGCGGGGTGCTCACGGGAGACACGGCGGCCGACCAGAAGGCGCTGGACGCGTGGGCGGCCAAGCGGACGGACGGCATGGTCGAGCGCATGCCGGTCGCGCTGACGGACCGTACGAAGCTGGTGCTGGCGAGCGCGCTGGCCCTGCGGACGGAGTGGCTGCGCCCTTTCCGGGAAGGTCCGCTGATGCCGCAGACCGGGCCCTGGCGGGGCCGAGTGCTGCGGGGTCTGCGCCGGAGCAGCGCGCTGCTGGACCGGGTCGGCGTGGCGGACACGCCCCACGGTCATGTCACCGAGCTGAAGGTGCTGGGCGACACCGCCGTCGACGTCCACCTGCTGCTCGGCGAGGAGGGGATGACGCCCGGGCGGGTGCTCGGGGCGGGCGTGGATGTCCTGGCCCGCCGGAGTCCGGTCGTGCCGGGGCCTGAACTCCCGTACGGGGAGGTGGGTCCGGGTGTGCACGTGGTGAAGGAGCGCCGGGCGCGGCCCCTGCCGCCGACGCTGGAAGTGGTGACCCCGGCCTTCCACCTGAACGCGCGGCACGATCTGCTGAAGCTGCCCCGGGTGTTCGGCCTCTCCACCGCGACGGACACCTCGACCGGCCACTTCCCCGGCATCAGCGCTCTTCCCCTGGCCATCGGCTCGGCCCGGCAGTGCGCGACGGCGACGTTCGGCGGACTGGGCTTCCGTGCCGCGGCCGTGACGGCCGTCGCCGCGCACCCGGGCAGCGCTCCGCCCGCCCTTCGCTGGACCACCACCACCGTCCGGGCCGCCTTCGACCGCCCCTTCGGCTTCCTCGCCGTGCACCGCGCGACGCGGCTCGTCCTCGCGGCGGGCTGGGTCACGGACCCGAGGCCCTTCCGCGAGGACGAGTACTGAAGAGGACGAGTACTGAAGGGATGAACCGTCAGAACTGCAACGCCCAGGCGTCGATCCGCCCGACGTCCTGCGCCGCGTTGTCGCCGACCCGCAGCCGCCACGTGCCGTTCGCGACCTCGGAGGAGGCGTTCACCGAGTACGTGGTGTCGATGTTGTCCGAACTGCCTCCGGCGCCGTACGCCTTGAGGGTGTACGCCGTGCCGTCGGGGGCGACCAGCTGGACCTGGAGGTCACCGATGTAGGTGTGGACGATGTGGACCTCGACGGCCAGGGCCGAGGGCGCGTTGCCGGTGACTCCGGAGACGGTCACCGGGGACTCGGCGGTGGAGTTGTCGCTGATCGCGTAGTCCCCGGTGTTCTCGAAGCGAGGGCCGGGCGGGGTGGTCGTACCGCCGCCGACGTACAGGAGCCGGTTGGGTGAACCGGTGCCGGGGCTCGTGACCACGCCGGTGGTGGCGGCGGCCGTCAGCGCGGCGGAGACCTGGGCGGGGGTGGCGGCCGGGTTGTCGGCCAGGTGGAGGGCCGCGGCTCCGGCGACGTGCGGGGTCGCCATGGACGTACCGGAGATGGTGTTGGTGGCCGTGTCGCCGGTGTTCCAGGCCGAGGTGATGGACGAGCCGGGCGCGAACAGGTCCAGGACCGAGCCGTAGTTGGAGTAACTGGCGCGGGCGTCGCCGGAGGTGGTGGCGCCGACGGTGATCGCCTCGGTGACGCGGGCGGGCGACCTGGTGGAGGCGTTGACGTTCTCGTTGCCGGCCGCGACCGCGAAGGTGACGCCGGAGGCGACGGCGTTGCGTACGGCCGTGTCGAGGGCGGTGTCCACGGTGCCGCCGAGGGACATGTTGGCGACGGCCGGCTTGACCGCGTTCCGGGCGACCCAGTCGATACCGGCGACGACCTGGGCGGTCGTACCGGAACCGGAGTTGTTCAGCACCCGCACGCCGACGATCTTCGCCTTCTTGGCCACCCCGTAGGCGGTGCCGGCGACCGTGCCGGCGACGTGGGTGCCGTGGCCGTTGCCGTCCTGGGCGGTGTTGTCGTTGTCGATCGCGTCGTAGCCGTAGGAGGCGCGGCCGCCGAAGTCGCTGTGCGTGATGCGGACGCCGGTGTCGACGATGTACGCGGTCACGCCCTGCCCGGCGGAGTCCGGGTAGGTGTACGAGCTGTTCAGCGGCAGGTTGCGCTGGTCGATCCGGTCCAGGCCCCAGGAGGGCGGGCTGGGCTGGGTCGCCGCGATGCGGAAGGTGCGGTTCTGCACGACGGAGGCGACGGCCGGGTCCGCGGCCAGCTGCTTCGCCTCGGCCTCGGAGGCCTCTACCGCGTAGCCGTTCAGAGCCTTCGTGTACGTCCGCTCGATGTCGGCACCGTACTTCTCGGCCAGGGTCCGCCCCTGGGCGGTACCGGCACGCGCCTGGTCCGCCTTCAGGGTCACGATGTAGCTGTCGGCGACGGCGTTCGCGGCGCCCTTGTACTGGATACGGTCCTCGGAAGCGCCGGGTGCGGCACCCGCGGGGAGAGCGGAGACGAGGCCCGCGACGAGCACCGCGGTGGCCATGGCGCTGATCGTGGCCAGTCTTCGCCGGGTTCGACGCATCACTGCCATGTGAGGGGTCCTCCTCAATTGGTGGTGCGCTGGTGGGGATGGTGCGGTGGTGGGGATGGTGGTGCACGCGCAACAGAGCCCGACGCCGTTTACGGCAGGAACATGTCAATCTCCGTGCCGCCCCTGTGCGTCAGCCGAAAGATTGGGGCTTGCGAAGGAATTGCACAAGGGCCCTGCACGAACGAAGGGACGGATCGGTCCGATGCTCGCGGCGCAGGCGACCCGGCCGACCCGGCGACCACAGGGGCGTGACATAACATCAACCTCCGTTCTCACTTGGCCACTTACTCCCCAGGGCTGCTCGCATGCAAGACAGAGACACGGCGGACGCCGGCTCCGCGAATGACGACGCGTCCTCGTCATTCGCGGACGACCTGATCGAGAGTGTCCTTCCCGACGCAGCCGACACGGACCGGCGCCGGCGGAACCGGAAGGTCCTCATCAGCGTGGGCTGGGTGGTCGTCAGCTCGCTCGTGCTGTTCCTGCTGACGAAGAGCATCGACTGGCTGACCTCGGAGCACGACGCGAGGGTGACGAGCGAGGCCGACGACAAGGTCGACCGGGAGGGGCCCGCGTTCTCCGCCAGCGTCCGGCAGGACACCGAATACCCCGAGGCCTCGCTCTACAACGCCCCGTTCTCCGATCAGGAGAAGCGGCAGATCCTCGGCCCGCGCCCGGACCTGGGCCCGTTCGACAAGGCCCACGGCGCACGCAGCGTCTTCTACTCCGACGTCTGGCACGCCTCGACACGTTCGGAGTGGTGGGGCTACTCCGAAGCCTGGCTGGCGGACCTCATCAGCGACCGGCAGGCCGCCCTCGTGATCAACGGCATGCGGATGAAGGGCGTCCGGTGCACCCCGGCCAAGGCCAACACGGTGATCATCACCCACGGTGAGGGCGAGGGCAGCTACAGCGGAATGCTCTTCGACGTGACGCGCTCCACCAGCACCCCCCTGATCACCGGGAGCGACGAACAGCACTACGGCGAGCCGTACTTCGCGCACAAGAAGATCGACCTCGGCAACGGCGCCACACCTGGAGGCCTGCGCATCCAGGTCACGTCCGGGACCAAGGACTGCACCTGGAAGGCGTTCGAGGTCACCTACGTCGACTCGGACGGAACCCACACTCAGGACATCACGAACAACGGCAAGCACTTCGCGGTGCACGGCATCGCGGAACACCCCAAGCAGGTGTACGAGTTCACCGTCACCGGCATGGCGGAGTGCGGTCCGCTGGAGCGAGGGCGCTACGAATGCCCGGGATGGTGACGAAGATGATCACATGGAAGCGGAGCCTGACCGCGGCCGGTGTCCGGGAACCGGAGCTGCGCAGCGACTACGACGACGGGCGTCGGCTGGTGGCGCGGTTCCGCCGCAGTTCCTACCTGGCGGCCCGTCTGCTGCTGCCGCCGTCGGTGCTGCCGCACGTGGTGGCCGCGACGGCCGTGATGCACCACGGGGACAACCTGCTGGACACCGGCCCGAAGCCGCAGCGGACCGCGGCGTGGGCGTCCTGGGAGCGTCGGGTGCGCGAGGCGCTGGAAACGGGGATGTCCGACGAACCGCTGATCCGCACGTTGCTGCACACCGTCGCCGCGTGTCCACGGCTTCGGGGGGTGGTGGAGGAGTACCTGTCCACCGCCGGCGCCGAGCTGGAGTTCACCGGCTTCGACTCCGAGGCCGACTACCAGGCCTACGTGGACGCCTACTCACTGCCCGCCTTCATGCTGGTCGCCGTACTGCTGGGCCCTGAGGACGATGACGGCCGGTACCGGGCGATGTGCCGGACGCTCATCGACGGCAGCCAGCGACTGGACTTCGTCAATGATCTCGCCGAGGACGTCGCGGAAGGGCGGCCGGGCATTCCGGCTCAGACCCTGGCGCGTTTCTCGGTCACGGCGGCGGACCTCGCGACGGGGCACGAGTCGCCGGGCCTGCGCCTGTTGGTGGAGCACGAGGTCGGCGCGGCCCGGGCCGCCCTGGAGGCAGCCCGCGAGGCAGCCCAAGGGCTTGCCACCCAGGTCTCGGCCTCCGGCCTGGCCCTGCTGAACGCATTCGTCGAGATCGAGCTGCTGACCGCCGACGCGGCCCTGGCCCGCGGAGCGGCGCTCCTGCACGGCTCCGCGAGCCCTCCGCTGCTGAGCACGCTGCGGGTCCTGCGAAATGCTCGCCGGACCGTGAGCGGCCGCCGCACGTTCGAAGGCGAGCGCAGGAGATCCGAGCCCCCGCGCCGCGCCGCGTAATCCAGCGGGCCGCGAGGATCACGATCTCTTTCTCGGCAACCGCCGCTCCCGCTCGACGTGCGCGTACCTTCCCGGGACAACCGACTGACCTTGAACCCCACCGGCCTTGTCCATCATGAAGAGCGTGTCTACAGGGAGATCGGGTTCGCGCCGTACTCGTCGCGCAGGGCGGTGAGCACGTCATCCAGGCCGGGCACCTGGGCTTCGCTGCCCGGGCGCCAGGCCACCCCTATGGAGACCGTGATCCGCGGTGCGCCCAGCGGCACCAGCCGGTAGTCCGGGGAGCCGAAGACCCTGGCCGCCGGATGGTTGGGGCCGCCCGGCGTGAGGTTGAGGGCTCCGGTCCGTGACACCTGCGTGGCCACCTGTATGACATCGGTGTGCGGGAGGTCGATGATCCGGGTGATGCCGGCGGCGAGCATGGCCGCTCGAATTCCACCCATGAAGAAGGGATGCACCTTCGGCGATGCCATCAGGAATTCCCGGTGCCGCAACTCCGAGAGGGTCAGTGAATCGCGCCCGGCGAACTCGTCATCGGCTCGCATGGCCACCGCGTACGGGCCGCGGCCGACGGTCAGGCTGCTCAGATCCGGCACGCCGATCGGAAGGTGGACGACCGCGAGGTCGAGGCCGTCGCCGGCGAGTTCGGCCAGCAGTTCCGCGGAGGGAGCGGGCATGAGCGGCAGCTCGACATCCGGTGCCGCCTTGTGGAAGGCGTCCAGGACCGCGTCGACGACCAGCGGAGCCGCCAGCGGCGCCACCCCGAGCCTGCAGCGGCGGCGCCGGTAGGCCTCGGGGTCCTGGGAGAGGTGTTTCAGGGCGTCGAACCGCTTCAGGACCTCGCGGGCCGGCTCGAGGAAGTCCAGGCCGAAAACCGTCAGCCGGACGCGGTGGTATTCACGGATGAACAGATCCGATCCGAGCTCGTGTTCCAGTTCCCTGATGCGCCGGCTCAACGGTGACGGGGTGACGTGCAGACGCTCCGCGGCGCGTCCGAAGTGCAGCTCGTCGGCTACTGCCACGAAACAGCGGAGCTGCTGGATGTCCACATTGCCCAGTAGATCACCGGGATCCCGCCACGGCTACGGTCGGGCACGACCGGAAGCACATTGCGGTTACGAGCACGTGCACGTGCGGAAATCGGCCATGGGCAGGGGCGCGGGCGGAGTGTCACGATGACGCCGGCGCCGTTAACAGCACGGTAACGCGGGATGACCCGAGCCGCCGGACCGGCGGACAACCGGGTCCGCGTCCCCGCGCACCTACCGCTCTTTCCCACCCCCTGACGGGACTCCCCAGGTCATCCGGCATGCCCGGACGCCTCGGCGACCCCGGACGGGGCCGAAGCGCACGGAAGGAACGTGGTGACCTATGGCAGCTCACCGTGAGACCGGACCAGGACCTCTGTCCGGGGTTCGAGTGGTCGACATGACCGACAGCCGTGGGGAGACCGCCGGCCGGTTCCTTGCCGACCTCGGAGCCGACGTGATCCTCGTCGAGCCACCCGAGGGCGCCGCCGCCCGGCGCCTGCCCCCGCTGATGGGCGACATCAGCCTGTACTTCGCGACGCACAACGCCAACAAACGCGGCGTCACGCTCGATCCGCGCGTGGACACCGACCGTGCGCGACTGCTGACGCTGCTGGACAGCGCCGACATCTGGATCGAGTCGGGCGCCCCCGGCGCCACGCGCGGACCGGGGCTGGACTTCGCGGCGGTGGCCGCTCGCAACCCCCGGCTGGTGACCGTCTCCATCACCGACTTCGGCCACACCGGCCCGTACCGCGACTACTGCGCGACCGAGCGCGTCCACTGGGCGCTCGGCGGCGTCCTGTCGCGCTCCGGCCTCCCCGGACAGCCACCGCTGCTGCCCCCCGGCTCCCTGGCCACGGAGTCCGCGGCCCTCCAGGCGGCCTGGTACGCCGTACTCGCGTACCTCAACCGGCTGGACACCGGGCACGGCGACCATATCGACTTCTCGCTCCACGAGGCCGTGGCCCAGGTCCTCGACCCCGGCTACGGCATCGGTGGCTCGGCCACCGGCGGCCGCCGGGCCAGCGAACTCCCCAGGGGCCGCCCCGACGCGCGGCACATGTATCCGATCTTCCCGTGCGCCGACGGCCACGTCCGGATCTGCGTCCTCAGCCCTCGGCAGTGGCGCGGCATGCGGGCCTGGCTCGGCGAGCCGGAGGAGTTCGCGGATCCGAAGTACGAGTCGCTGGGTACGCGGTTCCAGGCCGCCGGCCGGATCCACCGGCTCATCGGGGAGCTGTTCCAGGACAGACCACGGGATGAGCTCGTACGGGAGGGGCAGCGGCTGGGCGTACCGATCGCCTCCGTCCTCACTCCCGGCGAGGCGCTGGAGGCAGGGCACTACCTGGAGCGAGGCGCACTGACCGACGTCGAAGTGGCGCCCGGCCTCGATGCCCGCGTACCGACCGGCTTCCTCGAACTCGACGGCACTCGGGCGGGTTTCCGGCACCGGGCGCCGCTGCTCGGCGAGCACAACGCGGAGGTCTTCGCGGAGCCGGCCCGTACGGCGTACGCCACCACGCCGCCCGCCCCCGAGCAGAAGGCCACCCCCCAGCAGGAGCGCGCCACCGAGCAGGAGTCCGCCGCCCGACGGCACCCGCTCAACGGGCTGCGGGTCCTCGACCTGGGCGTCATCGTGGCCGGGGCCGAGCTGGGACGGCTCCTCGCCGATCACGGCGCCGACGTCATCAAGGTGGAGAACCGGGCGTTTCCCGACGGCGGCCGCCAGTCGATCACCGGGGAGGCCATCACCGCCTCCTTCGCCTGGGGCCATCGCAACAAGCGCGGCCTCGGCATCAACCTGCGCTCACCGGAAGGCGTCGAGCTGTTCAAGCGGCTCGCCGCCGGAGCCGACATCGTCCTGTCCAACTTCAAGCCCGGCACGATGGACTCCCTCGGCCTCGGCCACCAGGAGCTGTCGAAGCTCAACCCGCGGATCGTCATGGCCGACACCAGCGCCTTCGGCTCCTGGGGCCCGTGGAGCGACCGCATGGGATACGGACCGCTGGTACGGGCTTCCACCGGACTCACCGAGCTGTGGCGCTACCCCGGTATGGAGGACGGCTTCAGCGACGCCATCACCATCTACCCCGACCACCTCGTCGGCCGGGTCGGCGCCGCCGCCGTGCTGGCCCAGCTCGTCGCCGTACGCCGCACCGGGCGCGGTGGCACCGTCAGCGTCTCGCAGGCGGAGGTCATCCTCACCGCCATGTCGGACCTCCTGCTCGGCGAAGGGCTGAATCCCGGGTCTCTCACCGCCCAGGGCAACGTGGGTGTCTCGGACGCCCCTCAAGGCCTGTACGCCTGCGCGGGCGACGACGAATGGTGCGCCGTCGAGGTCAGGGACGACGACGACTGGCAGCGCCTCACCGCCGTGATCGGCCGGGCCGACCTGTCCGGGGACCCCCGGCTGAGCACCGCCGAGGGCCGCCTCGCACACCGCCAGGAGATCGACGAGGCGCTGTCGCGCTGGACCGCCGGGCACGAGCCGCGCAAGGTCATGGAACTGCTCCAGCAGGCCGGCGTCCCGGCCGGCGCGATGCGGCGGGTGCCCGAGCTGACGAGCGACCCGCAGCTGACGGCCCGCGGCTTCTTCGGCGTACTGCGGCAGCCGGGCATCGACGAGGACCTGCCCACCGAGGCGCGGCCCGCGCTGTCCCGGCGGATCGCCGACCCGCCGCTGCGCCCCGCTCCCCACCAGGGCGAACACACCAGGGAGCTGTGCCGGGAGTGGCTGGGCCTCACCGAACACGAAATCGACACGCTGGCGGCCGCCGGTGTGCTGGAAGAGGGAGAGTCCGCGTGAACAACGACACCGTCGCACCCCCCGTACTGGTGGAGCGCCAGGACCACATCATGATCGTGACGCTCAACCGCCCCGAGGCCCGCAACTCGGTGAACCTGGAGGTCACCCTCCGGGTCGGCGAAGCGCTGGAGGAGGCCGACCAGGACCCGGACGTGTGGGTCGTGGTGGTGACCGGCGCCGGGGACAAGGCGTTCTGCGCCGGAGCCGACCTCAAGGCGGTGGCGCGCGGCGAGGCGTTCTTCCCGGAGGGCAAGGAGCACTGGGGCTTCGCGGGTTACGTCTCCCACCACATCAGCAAGCCCACCATCGCCGCCGTGAACGGCTTCGCGCTCGGCGGCGGCACCGAGATCGCACTCTCCAGCGATCTGGTGGTGGCCGCCGACACCGCGCACTTCGGCCTCCCCGAGGTCAAGCGCGGCATCATCGCCGGCGCCGGCGGCGCCTTCCGGCTCGCCGCGCAGCTCCCCACGAAGATCGCCATGGAGCTGCTGCTCACCGGCGACCCGGTGGACGCCGCCACCGCGCAGGGACTCGGGCTGGTCAACCGTGTCGTCCCACAGGACAAGGTGCTCGACGAGGCGCTGGCCCTCGCCGAGCGGATCACCGTCAACGCGCCACTGTCGGTGCAGGCCAGCAAGCGCATCGCGCTCGGGATCGTCGACGGAAAGGTCGCTTCCGAGGAGGCCGCGTGGCGGCTCAACGAGGCCGAGATCAAGGTGCTGATGGCGTCGGAGGACGCCAAGGAGGGCCCGCGCGCCTTCGCCGAGAAGCGCGCCCCGGTCTGGCGGGCCCGCTGACGCGCGGCGCCCGGCGCGGCATACCCGCGGCGGGTGAAGGGCGGAGCTCCGCGATGACCGCGACCGGGACGCCGCCGCCCCGGACTCCAGCCGCGACCAGGACCACGGCCCCGACCCGGACCACGGCCCCGACAACCAGTGAAGGAGACCCCACGTGAACGACACGTCAGGAGCCGGATCGCGCCGACCGGTGATCGCCGGACTCGGTCTCACCGAGATGGGCAAGGTGTACGGCCGCTCCCCCGCCGAGTTCGCCGCCGACGCCGTGCGGCGCGCGGCCCAGGACGCCGGACTGCGGCTGTCCGACATCGATGGCCTGCTGTTCAGCAACGGAGTCGGCGGAGGAGTGGGGCTGACGCTCCAGCGCGAGCTCGGACTGCGGGACCTGCGCATGCTGTCGGAGGTCCAGGCGTACGGGTCGACGGCGGGCGCGATGGTGCAGTACGCGTCCATGGCCGTCCAGTCCGGCATGGTCGACACGGTGGCCTGCGTCTTCGCGGACGCGCCGCTGCGGGAGAAGGGCTCGGCCGGGGCCGTGTACAGCTCCGGTCTGAAGTTCACCGGCTGGCAGCTGCTGGACTTCGCGAGCGGCCTCTCCGGCGCCAACCCGATGTACGCGCTGGCCGCCCGGCGGCACATGGACACCTACGGTACGACCAGCGAACAGTTCGCCCATATCGCGGTGGCCCAGCGCGCCTGGGCGGCGAAGAACCCGCTGGCCCAGATGCGTGAGCCGATCACCGTCGAGGACCACCAGAACTCCCGCATGATCTCCGATCCGTTCCGCCTGCTGGACTGCTGCCTGGTCAGCAACGGAGGGGCCGCCGTCATCGTCACCTCGGCCGACCGGGCCGCCGACCTGCGGCAGCCGGCCGTGCACGTGCTCGGCTGGGGGCAGGCGCACCCGGGCTACGAGATGGGCCGCGGCACCGACTTCGGGCTGGTCAGCGGGGCGGCCACAGCCGGGCCCGCGGCGATGAAGATGGCCGGGGTCGGCCCGGCCGACATCGACATCGCGGAGATCTACGACTGCTACACGTACACCGTCCTCATCACCCTCGAGGACTACGGCTTCTGCGCCAAGGGCGAGGGCGGCGCCTTCGTCTCCAGCGGGGTGCTGGGCCCTGAGGGCTCGTTCCCGCTCAACACCGGGGGCGGCGAGCTGTCCTCGTACTACATGTGGGGCATGACCCCGCTCTCCGAGGCCGTCATCCAGGCCCGCGGACAGGGCGGCGAGCGCCAGGTGGCCAAGAACGACCTCGTCCTCGTCAGCGGCAACGGCGGCGTCCTCGACCACCACTCGACGCTCGTCCTCAGCCCCCACCCGCACAGCTGAAGGGAGACCGCGATGACGGTCGGCATCATGCAACGGGACCCCGCCACGACGGAGTTCTTCGACGGTACGGCCAGGGGCGAGCTGTTGATCCGCCGCTGCGCCGACTGCGGCCACCACAGCGCGCCGCGCTGCGAAACCTGTCCGGCCTGCGGCTCGGCGGCACTCGACCGGGTACCGGCCAAGGGCACCGGGACGATCGCCTCCTGGACGCTGGTCCATGGTCGCCCGCCGCGCGACGGCGGGCCCGCTCCGGTCACCGCCGTGGTCGTCGTCGAACTCGACGAAGGCCCCTGGCTGCACTCACAGGTCATCACCGACGCCCCGCAGGAGGTACGCACCGGCTTCCGGGTGGCCGTGGACTTCGAGCGCCCCGAAGGTGGGGAAGCGATACCTGTCTTCCGGTTGGCACCGGACGCCGTGTCCGCGTAGGCCCTCCCCCTTCCCCCTCTTCTCCGCCTCTCGTCCGCCCTCTCCCCTCCCCCGTCTTCCCTCCCGCCCACGCCAGGAGCACGCATGTCCGACAACGAAGGCATCACAGCAGGCGGAAGCTCCGACTTTCTCCTCTACATCGACGGCGAGTTCACGCACCCGCTGTCGTCCGCCACCATCCCCGTCGTCGAAGCCGCCACCGAGCAGCTGCTGGGGCACATCCCCGACTCCTCCGCCAAGGACGTCGAGCGCGCCGTCGACGCCGCCCGGCGGGCCCGGTCCGGCTGGGCGGCCACCGACCCGGCCGAGCGCGCCGCGCTGATGGAGCGGCTGGCCGAGGAGGTGGAGCGGCGCGGCAAGGAGATCAGCGAGACGGTCTCCCGGCAGAACGGCATGCCTCTGATGCTGTCCCGGATGTCCGAGGTCGATTCGGTGGCGGGCACGCTGCGTTACTACGCGTCCCTGGCCCGTGCAGGCTTCGACGACGAGAAGCGCCCGGCGCTGGCCTTCCCGGGCGATGTGCGCATTCAGCGGGAACCGGTGGGTGTGGTGGCGCTCATCGTGCCGTGGAACTACCCGCTGGGCCTCACCGCCATGAAGCTGGCCCCGGCGCTGGCGGCCGGCTGCACCGTGGTGCTCAAGCCGGCGCCGGAGACCTCGCTGGACACCAGGTATCTGATGGAGGCGGTGCACGCGGCCGGCCTGCCCGCCGGTGTCGTCAACCTGGTGACCGGCGGGCGGGACACCGGCGAGGCCCTGGTCCGCCACCCGGGCGTCGACAAGGTCGCCTTCACCGGCTCGACGGCGGCGGGGCGTGCCATCGGCGCCCTCTGCGGCGAGGCCCTCAAGCCCGTCACGCTGGAACTCGGCGGGAAGTCGGCCGCCGTGGTGCTGCCGGACGCGGACCTCTCCCAGATGCTGCCGGGTCTCGCCTTCCTGTCCTTCGCCAACAACGGCCAGTCGTGCTTCCTCAACTCGCGGGTGCTGGCGCCGCGGGAGCGCTACGACGAGGTCGTCGACGGACTCGCCCAGCTCGCGCAGTCCTTCAAGCTCGGCAATCCCCTGGACGCGGACACCACGATGGGCCCGCTCGTCAGCGACCGGCAGCGACAGCGCGTGGAGTCGTACATCGCCGTCGGCCGGACCGAGGGGGCGCGGGTGGTGGCCGGCGGCGGCCGCCCGAGCGGCCTGGACCGGGGCTGGTTCGTCGAACCCACCGTCTTCGCCGATGTCGCCAACACCATGACCGTGGCCCGGGAGGAGATCTTCGGACCCGTGATCTGCGTGATCCCGTACGACACCGAGGACGAGGCCATCGCCATCGCCAACGACTCGGACTACGGGCTGGCCGGCAGCGTGTGGAGTACGGACTCCGCACACGCGCTCTCCGTGGCGAGCCGTATCGAGACCGGCAGCATCGGCGTCAACATGTGGACGCTCGACCCCGGTTCGCCGTTCGGCGGCTGGAAGGCCAGCGGCATCGGCAAGGAGTTCGGCCCCGAGGGCCTTGCCGCGTATCTGAAGACGCGGTCCGTCTTCGTCCCCTCCGTCGCCTAGCCACCTCCTTCCGGTGGCCATCCGTGGGCGACCTCCGTCCCGGACACCGCGGCCCGCGGCCCGAGCCGCGCGGCCCTTCCCCTTCCGTACAGCAGGAGCACCCATGAAGATCACAGCCGCGGTGTCGCACGGACCGCAGGAGCCTTTCGCGATCGAAGAGCTGGACCTCGACGGCCCCCGGGACGGGGAGGTCCTGGTCCGGCTGGTGGCGACCGGCGTGTGCCACACCGACCTCACCATCAAAGGGATGCTGCCGGACGGTCTGGCGTACGTCCTCGGACACGAGGGCGCCGGCGTGGTGGAGGAGGTCGGCCGGGACGTCACCGGTGTGCGGCCCGGCGACCAGGTACTGCTCAGCTTCAACTCCTGCGGCACCTGCCTGCCGTGCTCCGCGGGGCGGCCCGGCTACTGCGACAGCTTCCGGGTGCTCAACACCGGCGGCACCCGGCCCGATGGATCGACCGTGCTGACCAAGGACGGTACGCCGGTCCTCGGCTCCTTCTTCGGCCAGTCCAGCTTCGCCAGCCATGTGATCACCACACCGCAGAACACCGTCGTCGTGCCGGACGACGTCGACCTGCGTATCGCGGCCCCGTTGGGCTGCGGCATCCAGACCGGCGCCGGAGCCGTGCTCAACGTACTGAGACCGGGCGACGGCAGCCGGTTCGTGGTCTACGGGGCCGGCGGTGTCGGACTGGCAGCACTGATGGCCGCCGTGACCACCGGAGCCACGGCCGTCGTCGCCGTCGACCCGGTGCCCGCCCGGCGGGAGCTCGCGCTGAAGCTGGGCGCCACCGCCGTGATCGACCCCGCGGACGGCGACCCCGTGGAAGCGGTGCGGGAACTCACCCAGGGCGGCGCGACCCACGCCCTCGACACGACGGCGAAACCCGCCGTCATCTCGGGCGGCGTCAAGGCGCTCGGCGGCGGGGGAACACTGGTGATGGTCGGCATCGGAGCCCCGGACGTGACCGTCGACGTGCAGGACATGATCTCGGGCGGCAAGTCGCTGCGCGGCAGCATCGAGGGCGACGCCGTGCCCCACGACTTCCTGCCGAGGCTGCTGGAGATGCGTGCCGCCGGGCAGCTCCCCGTGGAGGAACTCATCAGCTTCTACCCCTTCGCGGAGATCAACCGTGCGGTCGACGACACCCGGTCGGGGGCGGCCGTCAAGCCAGTGCTCGTCTTCTGACACCGTTCCCGTTCCCGGTCTCCGTCTCCCTTCCGCGGGGCCGGGCTCTGGCGAGCCCGGCCCCTTCTCCCCAACGTCCACAACCTGATCGCGCTCACCAACTCCCGTTCCTCGCCTGCCATCCGCCACTCACAGTGGCCAAGCGGCCAGCAAATCGCCGGGGCCGTAGGCAGCGTCGAGGCCCGGACAGTCGACGCCGCTGCGCGAGGCCGCCACGACTGGAACAGGTTCGTCGGTGAGGGCGGCCCGGTGCCGATGGAGAGCGGCCAGGTCGTGCCGGTCGAAGGGCGACTGCTCCAGCCACTTGATGGAGCCGACAAAGAGCAGCTCCGTGGCAATGGGAGCGCGGTCCGCCCCGACGATGTCGATCTCAACGTCGTTGGTGCGGGTCCAGTAGCCGCCGACTGCGTGCGCTGCGGGAAGTCGATCGTCGGGCAGTATCCGGGCGAGCGCCTCTCGGATGAGCGGCTCGATCGCCCGGCCGCGCCAGCTGGTCCAGCTCTCCCGGATCCGCGCCAACGTCAGATCGCCCCGCCCTCGCTCGATCTCCTCCATGGACGGGCCGAGCAGGTGCAGCCAAAACCGCAGGTAGGGATCTGTCACCCGGTAACGGCGATCCTTCGACGGACGCAGCGACACGGGCAGCTCCGCGGTGACGATCCGCTTGTTCGTGAGCAGCTCCAGCGCTCGCTGCAGGGGCGTGGCCCCGATCCCGCCGGCCGCACGGGCGATATTGGTGAAGGTCCGCTCGCCACTCCGGTTGTCGCTCATGATCACGAGTCATGGACTTGCATGTCGAGAACCGGGCGACACTGGGCCGGTCGCACAGAGCAGGGCCAAGGCCGGCATCCCGAACGAACGCGACACCACCGAGGGTCATGCCTGCGTCGTTGGCGATGTTCACCCTCTCGTTGTCCAGGTGGCTGCCGAGGAGGCGGTCGGCGATCTCGCCCTGGAGCGCGGACTCCAACAGCCGCTCGGTCAGCTGCTGAACCAGCCCACAGTCACGGCCAGGAACGCCCCTCCTACGGAGTTGCGGCCCACGAACCAGCACGGGAGCCTCACTGGCATCCCAGCACCATTCCCTGCACGGGAACTGACCAGAGGCCCGACCTCGAAAGATCAGACCCCTTCTGACCTGCAGGTCTGCCAGACCATCAACGTGGTGGTGAGTCACCCGGCTACACGTTGAAGCGGAACGTTTGAAACACCGCTCCGACCTGCGAAAACGCGGTTCCCGGGGGCCGAGGTCAGCACAGAATCAGCACGGGAGCTCTGTTCCAGCACGAGGCAGCTCAAGACTCGGCGGGGTTGAGGGACGCGGGCCGTCGGCGTTCTGATACGCCGATGCCGTGGGCGTTCCTCCCTGCCGCGCCTGCACGGCGAAGAGCACCACCTCTCGACCACGCTTTGGCGGTGGCGGTCAGCCGTGCGGCGCCGTCAGTTACCGGTCAGTGACCGTCCCCGGTGATCGGTGCGAACGCGGCTGCGGTGACCCTGAAGCACGGGTCCAGGGCCGCCCACTGTTCCGTCAGCAGCGCGTCCGCGTCCTGGGCGGAGGTGTTCAGGTCGAGGTGGTGCCGCGCGGTCGACATCGAATCCCCGTCCGACCGGTAGGTGCTGAGCATGACCGCCTGCCCGGAGTTCGCCCAGCGCGACGACGCCTGGTGTCCGGGCTCTCACGATCGCCCTCGGGTCGGCGTGCCGCACCGAGCCAGGACCGTCGGCCGGCACGGTCCACGACGGCGGTGATCCGAGGCGTGTGGATCGGCACATCCGGCTCGTAGCCGAGATCCTCCAGGGCACTGCCCGGTGCAAGTCCCTTCGCCAGCCGGGCCGGTGACCTCCGCCGTCTGTTCGCCGTTGCCGTAGACGGTCCACCACTCGCCCTCGCTCGCGGCGATGTAGTGCCGTAGGGCATCGTGGCCCATGGCACCGACGGGTACGACGGCCAGTTCGCCGGACGGAGCGGAATCAACCCGGCGACCCTGAGAGGCTTCGCTCCGCCCGGTGAGCGCGTACCGGCGGTCAGTTCCCCGTTCAGCGATCCGCCACGGCGTCAACGCACACAAGCGCGGTCGAGGCGAAGAAGTGCCTCAGCGAGTACGGGTGGCACTACGACTTACCTTTCACGGTACATGTAGGTGTTCGCAGTGGGCACGGTCCGCTCCCCCGCTCGCGGGGGAGCGAAGAACACTTCGATCTGGCGCGTCTTCCCGGCCCTGACTTGAAACGTGACCCGCTGAGGCGGAAGCCCCCTCAAGATCCCGGCCTCACGCAGCCCGGCGACCTATGCGGTTCACTGCACCAGCTCGCAGTTGACGAAGACGGGTGCTATCTGGTCCGCATGGCGGCGGCGATCCGCCCGACGATCTCGTCGATCTGAACCAGACACTCATGTACTTGTGGTGGAGGTACACCAAGAGGGTCGTTCACGTCTACGTCACCCATGCGTGTCGACACGGCACCACGGCGAGCGGCCGCGCCCTGGACGAGGGTCACAAACCGTGCGGCCGGATCCACCACGCCTGCGGCGTCCTCTGAACGCACCAGCCGGGCGAACTCACGGAAGGTGAACGCACGGGACAACGCACGCACAGGGCACAGCCGCACAGCGGCCTCACGATGCTCCGTCGCAGCGCCCAGCACCAGGTCCGCGTTTTCGACCATCTCCTTGGTCAGTCGGCGGGAGCTCATCCCGCAGGGCTGCACGCCACGTCCGAGGAGGAAGGAGGCGACAGCAGCCGCCATTGGCATACCCGCGACGGCCCGGGTGCCGGCACTGCTCAGATGGATCACTTGCCGATGCTCCAGCAGTCGGTGCCTGAGCAGGCACTCGGCAAGCGGAGAGCGATAGACGTTGCCGGTGCACACCACAAGTACGTGGAACGGGGGCACACACCCTCCATGAGGGGAAGAAGAGAAGACCAAGACGTGCGGCGCGGTGTCAGTATTCATCCGACATCTCCGCCGGGTGAGGACTTCACAGAGCGTTTCTTCCCGGCTGTGGGGGTGTTCGGGATCGCGCCATCCGATCAAGCAGCGGTCGTCGGGTGAGCGTCGCGGCCCGGGCGGGGCGCTGATGCTCGACGACACCGCTTTCCTCAGGAAAGGCGCCACGTCGGTCGGGGTCGGCCTGCCGTACACCAGCACCTCTGAAAGCGACACGTGTGGGATCGCTGTGTTCGCCACTACACCACCGGCCATGGCCGGGCCTGGCCGACCGGGTGTCGCCGCGGTTCATGCCAGACGGGGGCCCAGCCCCTCGGTGGACCGCATGGCTCGCATCTCCTTGAGCGGAGTGGGCTGCGCCAGGGCATCGCGGGTCAAGGCGGTCGCCACAGGGCGACCAACCGCATGGCACATATCGGGCGCCCCCGCTCCTCGTATCTAGGGAACTGGCTGCCAGTCCGGTGATCTGCATACGCCATACGACGCCTGATCTCCAGAAAATGCTTAACAGCCGCCATTCGGCGCTATCTATGCACATACCGTACCCGCGGGCCGGACCATGCCGTCGCCCGATTCCATTTGAGGAGCGTGAATGCGATGACGGCCTCATCGAAGTGTCGTGCCGCCTTCGCGGCCGCGGCAGCCTCTGCTGTCCTGGCCGCAGTCCCAGTCGTAGGGGCCCAACCTGCCCACTCCCAGCCGTATCCACCCGGTGCCCCGAGCCTGACCCTCAGCGCCACCACCGTCGACGCAGGAGACGACCTCGACTTCACAGGGACCGGGTTCACTCCGAACGAGGGGGTGGACGCATTCCGCCTCTCCAAGCCGATCAAGCTGGGCCACTTCACCGCCGACGCGAACGGCACGGTGGAGGGCACCGTCACCATCCCCAAGTGGACCGATCCGGGCAAACACCTCTTCCGTCTCAAGGGAGAGGAATCAAAACTGACCCTCTCGGCCGAGATCACCGTACGCTCGCACAAGCCTCACCTCGCCAACACCGGTGAGGACCACTCGTCCGTTCTGTTGGGCGGAGCCGCAGGACTGCTCGCGCTCGGCGCCGGCACGATGATGGCCGTCCGGCGACGGAAGCACAACTGACCACCCCGCTCCATCGGGCAGCCGCGAAGCCTGCACCAATACCGGCGGCCGACAGCGGAACTTCCGACGCATGACCTCACGTTGTCGTCGAGGTACCCGCCGTCGGCCGCTGCCGCTCTGACCGCCTGAAGCAAAGCCCGCCAGGGAAGGCGGTCGAAACCCGGGCGGCCGGAGCCCGGTTCGGCACAGCAAGCAGCCCACCGTGGTGACCTGGGATCTCGTCCTCCAGGGCTATGCGGCGCCGTCCGAACAGAGCGGCACGGCACGGCACGGCACGGCGCCAGCATGATGCTGTGCCCGCCGCCCATGTCGAAGTAATCGACGTGGGCGTCCTCGCTCGTTTCGACGGGAAGCCCGGTGGGCTGAGCCGGCCGAGGTGCCGTGCCGACCAGGGACGGCACGTGCGCCGACCCCTCCCAGGCGGCTTCGCAGACAGCGGGCAGTCTCACCTGGATCCGGCCGTCGCAGGACAGGCGCCGTCAAGGAGCCGCCTACCATGGGCCCTTCCACGGATGGCACGGCGGGGGCGGTTCGCCTTCGGCCCCCGCCCCAGGCCGCCGTGGAGTCTGTCAGTGCCGCAGCGTCCCGGACTCGAGGTTTTCCACGTACCAGGCGTACGTCCGGGCGATTCCTTCCCGCAGGCCGATACGAGGAGCCCAGCCAAGCGCGGTGAGCCGGGAGACGTCAAGGAGCTTGCGCGGGGTACCGTCCGGCTGCTTCGTGTCCCACTCGACCCTCCCCCGGTACCCGACGACGTCCGCGACGAACTCCGCCAGTTCCCGGATGGTCAGGTCCGTACCGGTGCCGACGTTGACCGGACTGTCCGCGTCGTAGTGCTCGATCAGGTGCAGGCACGCCCGTGCCAGATCGTCCACATGGAGGAACTCCCGACGAGGCGTGCCACTGCCCCAGTTCACCACCCGTCGCGCACCCGACTCCCGCGCCTCGTGGAAGCGCCGCATCAGGGACGGCAGCACATGAGAGTGCTCGGGGTGGAAGTTGTCGCCCGGCCCGTACAGATTGGTCGGCATGGCGGAGATCCAGGGCAGACCGTACTGGCGTCGTACCGCCTGCACCTGCAGTATGCCGGTGATCTTGGCGATGGCGTAGGCGTCGTTCGTCGGCTCCAGAGGACCCGTCAGCAGCGCCTCCTCGCGGATCGGCTGCTCAGCGAACTTCGGGTAGATGCAACTGGAACCCAGGAACAGCAGCCTCTCCACCCCGTGCTCCAGGGCCGCGTCCAGCATGTTCACCTGGATGCGCAGGTTGTCGGAGAGGAACTCGGCGGGCCGGCTGGCATTCGCCTTGATCCCGCCCACTCGCGCCGCGGCCAGTACCACCACGTCCGGGCGCATGGCCGCGAACCAGTCGAACACCGCCTGGCGCTCCCTCAGGTCAGCTCCGCCGAGCCGGGCGCGACCACATCGGTGAACCTTTCGCGGCGAAGCTCCCTGCGCACCGCCGAACCGACCAGCCCCGAGCCCCGGCCACGAACACGCGCACCGAGCGGTCGAAGGGGCGGCGCACCCTGTCGTCCCGCACCGAGGCACGGGCGTTCACCGCCGAGGCCACCGGGACGGTGGCACCGGAATCAGCACAAGCGGCCATGGGCCTTGATGCCCTCCTTCACGGACGGTGTGCCGAGGGTCAGAGGCACTTTTGCTTGTCTGACCACCCGTCGGACATCAGGCTTCATGAAAGCGCGAGGCTAAGCGTCAGGAAGGTCGGAGTTCCCCGTCGTCGCCTTCAGCAGCGGTACCCACCGCTCACAGGACCTCGACCTGCTCGCCCCGGCATCGGTTTCGGGTGTCGAGGACGTATGACGCCGTCTTTTCGACGAGGGAGTAGTCGAAGACGTCGTGGTCGGTGGCCACGACGACCACGTCCGCCGCCCGGACCTCCTCTTCGGTGAACTCCACGCACATGATGTCCGGGGGCAGCAAGTGGGAGTCGGTGTACGGTTCCACCGCGACGACCTGGGCGCCGAGCTTGCACAGCGCCTGGGCGAGCATGACGGCCGGCGACTCGCGGATGTCCCCGGTGTTCTTCTTGTAGGCCAGGCCCAGTTGCAGGACCCGGGACCCCTTGACGGACTTGGCGCGTTCGTTCAGGCCCCGGGTGATCCGCGAGGTGACATAGGCGGGCATCTGATCGTTCATCTCGTTCGCCAGGGAGATGAAGCGGACGTCCTGTCGCAGCAGCCGTCTGACCTGCCAGGACAGATACGAGGGGTCGACCGGCAGGCAGTGTCCGCCCACGCCGGGGCCTGGAGTGAAGGGCATGAAACCGAAGGGTTTGGTGGCCGCGGCCTCGATGGCTTCCCAGATGTCCGCCCCCAACTGCCGCGAGACCATCGCCATCTCGTTGACCATAGCGATGTTGACGTGCCGGAAGGTGTTCTCCAGCAGCTTCGTCAGTTCGGCGGTGCGGCACGAACTGACCGGCACGGTGCGCTCCACGATGCGTGAGTAGAACCGCTCGACGCTGCGGAGTGAGGCGGGATCGATGCCCGAGGTCACCTTCGGCGTGTTCTCGAGGTGCCAGTCGGGGTTTCCGGGGTCGATGCGCTCGGGGCTGTACCCGAGGTGGAAGTCCACGCTCGCCTTCATCGCACTGCCCTCCTCCAGCAGCGGACGCAGCAGGCTCTCGGTGGTCCCCGGGTACGTGGTGGACTCCAGGACGACGGTGGCTCCGGCCGTGATGTGAGGGGCGATGCTCCGGCCCGCGCCCTCCACGAAGCTCAGATCGGGCACGCCGTCGCGCAGCGGCGTGGGCACGGTGATCACACACACGTCGAAGTCGACGATCCGGTCGTAGTCGGTGGTGGGCTCGTAGCGGCCGCTGTCCAGCGCGGCGGTCAGGCGTGCGCCGTCGACGCCCTCGATATAGGAATCGCCTGAGGCCAAGCGCTTCACGCGCAGTTCGTCGGTGTCCACGCCCACCACGAAGAAGCCGGCCTCCACCGCCCGCACAGCGAGGGGAAGTCCCACATATCCCTGACCGACGACAATCAGTTTCTCTTGCTCGTGCGGGTCGTGCGCCATCATTACCATGGCCTCCCGGGCAGTTAGAGTTCTCCGGTCAATTGAGGCACATACGATGCGCAGTGGGCCCATTGCCGCGTCATGTCTCCCCGGCATCACTCCAATCGAGTATCAGGCAGCCGCGTCGAAGTAACGTGAAGCGTGCCGATGTTTCGATGTCCTGCATTTATCCCATAGGTGAATGTTGGGCTCAGTACGACGATCGAGCCCTGTGGGAGTTGTCCGACGCTCACCCACCGAACCGGAGTGGCCCGCATGGATTCTTGTTCAAAGTACATGGTCACCGGTGGAGCCGGATTCATCGGCTCGCACCTCGTGGACGCGCTGTTGGCCGAAGGAAAGGAAGTGGTGGTCCTCGACAACCTCGCCACCGGGCGAATGTCCAACCTCGTCCGGGCGCAGGAGCATCCACGCTTCCGTTTTGTCCACGGCTCCGTGCTGGACGCACTCCTGGTCGACGAGTTGGCGCGCGAGTGCGACACCGTGGTCCATCTGGCTGCCGCCGTCGGGGTCAAACTCATCGTCGAGCAACCGCTGAAATCGTTCATCACGAACATTCGGGGTACCGAGACGGTCCTCGAGTCGGCCCAGCGGTACGGGCTCAGGGTTCTGGTGGCCAGCACCTCGGAGATCTACGGCAAGAACTCCTCGGGACAGCTCAGCGAAACCTCCGACCGAATCCTGGGAAGTCCTTCAGTGGTTCGGTGGTCGTACAGCACGGCCAAGGCGGTCGACGAGATCCTCACAGGCCTGTATCACCGCGAGCGGGGCCTGAAGGCGACGATCGTCCGGTTCTTCAACACCGTCGGCCCTCGCCAGAGCCCGGCATATGGGATGGTGATTCCGCGCTTTGCCCGGCAGGCGGTGCGCGGAGAGCCTCTCACCGTCCACGCGGCCGGTCGGCAAAGGCGCTGTTTTCTCCATGTCGCGGACGCCGTCGAGGCACTGCTGCTCCTGCTGGAGCAGCCAGGGGCGGACGGCGAGACATTCAATATCGGTTCCTCCGAAGAGATCAGCGTCCGCGAGCTCGGGGAGCGGGTCATCGCCCAGGCGGGAAGCGCCTCCTCGCTGGAATACGTGCCATACGCCGAGGCATACGGAGCGGGCTTTGAAGACATGCAACGCAGAGTGCCGGACACCACGAAACTTCGCGCGTTGACGGGGTGGCAGCCCAAGCACGACCTCACCGACGTGCTCACCGACGCCATCGCGGACGCACGCGGCGAGGTGAGCCGCTTGGCGTCGACGAGCCTGCCGGGCGGCAGGGCGGAGCGTCTTCCCGCGGCCACCGCGAGCATCGTCAAAACCGCACTGGCGGGCCCATGTCAGTCATGAGTCCCTTGCCGACGACGGTGATGGTCGGTTGCGTGGCCCTGGCACTCGGTACGCTGCTGACGGAACCGCTGCGGCGTTTCGCCCTGCGTCACGGCGTCACCGACCGGCCCAACGGCCGCAAGGGCCACACCCGGCCTACCCCGTACCTCGGCGGGATCGCCGTCGCCGTCGTCACGCTCGCCGCGGGAGCCGGCACGGCGTTCGCCGGAGGTTTCGGGAACCCGGGCCTCGCGGTACTGCTCGGGGGTGCCGCGATCATGGCGGTGTTGGGGCTCATCGACGACCTGCGCCCGTTGGGCCCGGCGCCGCGGCTGGGCGTGGAGACGACGGCGGCTTCGGTGGTCGTGCTAGTCGGCGGACATCCGACGGTCTTCGGCGGCGCGTTCGACGCCGTCCTCGCCGTCATGTGGATCGTCTTCACCACCAACGCGTTCAACTTGCTGGACAACATGGACGGAGCGGCTTCGTCGGTGTGTGCGGTCATCGGCGGATTCCTGTGCTGGCACGCGTGGTCGAGCGGACAGGCCGGGCTGGGAGTGGTCCTCGTGGCTCTCTCCGGCGCCTGTCTGGGTTTCCTCTTCCACAATTGGCACCCGGCACGGATCTTCCTCGGCGACTCCGGGTCCCTCTTCATCGGTTTCACCCTGGCGTCAGCGTCAGTGGTGCTCCACAAGGACGCGGCGGGTCTCGCGGTGCCCGCCGGGCTGCTGGTCACGACGCTGGTAGTCACCGTGGACACCGCACTCGTCATGCTGTCCCGTTACCGGGAGGCGAGGCCGCTGATGCAAGGGGGACTGGACCATGCGTCGCACCGGCTGCGCCGAATGGGGCTGACGGTGCGGCAGACTGTTGTGGCCATCGGGACGTTCGCGGCCCTGGGTGCTCTGTCCGGGGCACTCCTGGCACGGGGCGTCCTGCCGTCGGGTGGCCTGCTCCTGGCAGCCGCCGTGGTCGGCCTTGCCACGGTGGCGCTGTTGCTGAGAGTTCCTTCCCTCCCCGGCGGGGCACGGTCCGCAGCATCAAGGCGAAGGCTCTCCGTGGGGCGGCAGCTGGCCCGTCAGACAGCTGGCGAGCTCTCGAACGTACGGCAGGATCCCAACCCTCTCGGTCAGTCCGGCGCGGCCGGCGCCCGTGCTTCCACTGGTCCTATTCAGTGAGCATCGGCGGGGCGGGCGCCGTGGGAGCGGAATGGGAGGCGATGCTTCGTCGACATAGGTATTCGAGTCGGCCGTGGGGTGGAGCGATACTGCCATGCGCATTGTCCGGGTGAGTTACCGGGTTCCTCCAATGCCGGGTGGAATGGAACGCCACGTCGAGTGCCTGACGCGTGAGCAGGTCGCTCACGGGCACCAGGTGAGCATGGCGTTCCGCCACGGCTCAGTGGTCCCGCGGGGTGCCACGCGGCTGCCGCTGCGTGCCGCCACGCTGTCCCGGGCGCTGGCCCCCGCATCCGACCGGCTGGCGTTCGGGGCGGAGGTCGCAGCCGCCGTCCGGCGTCTGTGCGACGGTCCGGGTTCGCCCGCCGTGGACCTGGTGCATCTGCACGGCGACCATCTTGAGGCCTCCCTGCTCGGCCCCGTGTGCCGACGTCTCGGCATCCCGCTGTTCCTGACCGTCCACGGGGCCCTGACCCAACGTCACCGCCGCCTGGCACGGCACGCCTTCAAACATGTGGCGGCCTTCATCGCCCTCGGATCGGCCACGGCGGCGGATCTCGTCGCACGAGGGGTGGACGAGCGTCGCGTTCTCACGATGTCGAGCGGCCTGGAGTTGTCCGCCATGCTGTCGCCGACCGGCCCCCCGCCTCGTGAGCCGGGGCTGATCGTCAGTGTCGGCGCCCTGGATCCGGTGAAGAACCACGGCCTGCTCATCGAGGCGTTCCATGAACTGGCCCGCAGCCGGCCGACGCTGCGCTTTGTCATCGCCGGCGACGGGCCGGAGCGGGACCGGCTGGCCCGGCTGGCGGCGGCCGGACCGGGAGTGGAGCTGGCCGGTCCGCTCTCGCGGGCAGACGTCTACCGGCTCGTGCGCCGGGCCGAGGTCTTCGCACTCGCCTCGCGCCGACTCACCGGCAAGGGAGAGGGCGTACCGACGGCGGCGCTGGAGGCACTCGCTCTCGGTACCCCCGTGGTGGTGTCGTCGGAGGCCTCGCTCGAACCCGTGGTCACCGACCGCGAGGTCTACCGGATCTTCCGGTCAGGGTCGACGGCCGACGCCGTGCGCGTGCTGGGCGGCGTGCTGGACGACGAAACGGCCCGGAACAAGATGAGCGCGCTCGGAGTACGGGCAGCCTCCGCGCTGGACTGGGCGCTGGTCGCCGAGCGTGTCGAGAACTGGTACCGGGTGGGCCGCGACAGCGGTGTTCCATCCGACCTCCAACGGAATCCCAACCCGTGACGGCGTGAAAGCGAGAAGGAGGCAAGCATGCGTATATCCATCGAAATTCGCGGTCAAACCCTTGATGTCGCCCTGGATCCCCGGTGGGGGTCCACAGGACTGGACAGACGAACCTTTACACGCTCACCGCTCCCGGCGGCAGTACGGCCGTACGGGAGTGGCTCACGGCGGGGCCACCGGCTTCTCCCGCCGCCTCCGGCACGCCGCTACCGGCAAGGTCTGCACTGGCCGCGCTATGTCTGGGCGAGAACGGCGGCGTGAACCGCCCTTCCGCGCCACGTCTACTCGCTGGCGGCCCGACGCCTCGGCGCGCAGTCGAGGTAGCGCGCCAAGGCGGGCGCCGACTGAGCAGGCGGCGGTTCGGCCGCCGCCGAAGTGCTCAAGGACGCCCGCTGCGGACAGGCGGGGGCGAGTGCACATTGACCACGTCGGGCGAGAGGCCAGTGGTCCGGGACTCTGCGGCTGAGAAGGTGGCCGGAGCAGGTTCTCGTGATCTGCTGAATCCCCTTGGGGCCGTTTGCTGACGATCGAGTGATTCTGGATCGCGGCAACCGCAATCTGTCAATGTTTGGTGCGTTTCCAGTCATTTGGCGCATAGTGTCCTGCAGTGCAGAGCAGTTCTGGTCTCACAGACGCCCGCTCGCTCGATACCGAGAGGCCGCCGATGATTCTCCCTTGTCAGTTCCGCGTGCCCCGCAACCCGCGATGTGCGGGCCGACTCCTCGCCCTGTCTCACGGGGAGCACATCCAAAAACATTCCCCTGCAACCAAGCCTGCACGATGAAGGGGCAGATCATGGGCCAGGAGTTCGGCAGCGAAACCGCCGTCACCCGCCAGCCGCGGCCCAAGCTGGTCTACGTCATCCCCCACTTCTCCGTGGACTCCGCGGAACACTTCGCCCACATCCCCACACTGCTGGGGGCGCTCGGCGAACGGGTCGACGTTCTGGCCGTGGTGGAACGAGGGCATGCCCCCGAATCCTTGCCAGGCGTGCGCACTGTCCTCAACCTTGCGAAGCGAAGCAGGCTCGGCCGGCTCCTCGAAATGCTGCGCGCCATTCGGTACTGCGCCCGTTCGGGATACGACACCTACTTCCTGCGCTACTCACGGATCTTTGTGACGGTTCTGCTCCTGAGCCGGCCGTTCTACCGTCACAGGGTGCTGTTCTGGCGCAGTGGCATGGCGGACCTCGTGGAACCCGGACGGCGGGTCACCGTGCGTGCGCGGATCGACGAGGCGGTGAACTGGCTGGTGCTGCGGTTCGTGGACCGTCTTGTCACCGGCCCCGAGAGCATGGTCGACTTCATGGCGCGCCGCTGGAGTGTGCCCCGACGCAGGATCTCCCTTCTCTACAACGACATCGACACTGATCTCTTTGCTCCGCTGCCCGATGCAGAACGTGCCAGGACCCGGGCGCGCTTCGGCTGGGGCGACGACGAGTTCGTGGTCCTGTTCGTTCATCGCCTGTCCTTTCGCCGGGGTACACGCTTGCTCGCACCGCTTTTCGACAGCCTTCAGGCGCAACTCGAACACCCGGTACGGCTGGTCGTCGTGGGCGATGGTCCGGACCGGACACTGCTCGAAAAGGCGGCCACTGATCCGGGGCGCGAACGCATGGAGATCTGCGGTGAGGTCTGCAACCGGGAGCTACCAGGTGTCTACGCGGCCGCAGACTGCTTTCTCATGCCCAGCTTCGAGGAAGGGTTCGCCAGGGTACTGCTTGAGGCCATGGCGAGCGCCCTGCCCGTGGTCACCACTGACGCCGGCGGCTCCGTGGACGTGGTCGGACATGATTACCCCTACCGCATCCGGGTCGGCGACCTCAGCGCGTTGGCGAAGCATGTACAGGCGATCGCTGGCCTGACTGCTGTCCAGAGGCGAGACCTGGGCGTGCAGTTGCGTGCACGCGCGAGCACCGAGTTCTCCCCCCAACGAGTGGCCCGGATGCTGGAGGAACTGCTGTGAATGCTTGCTCGGTCGTGGTCGTCGGAGCTCACCCTTGGAGCAGCGAGGTGACCACGGACGATCTGAACCTGCGCCCGGCCAGGGCGCTGGCCGAACGCTTGGGCGGCAGGTACGACGTGATCGTCCCGAGTGGCGGAGCGCCCAGCGGTCAGGCCACCTTCGGGCCGGTCCGCCTGCACCGGCTGCAGTCGCCGAACCGGCTGGCTTTCCTCATCACCGCTCGACGCAAGATCGACGAGCTGGTCGCTCCGGGAGGGCGGAGCGTGTTGATGTCGAGTGAGCCGCTGGCGGCGGTGGCAATCGAGATGTCGAAGGCTCGGCGACGACGACCACACCTGGTGCATATCCAGGGCGAGGTTCTTTCACCCGGTCCGGAGTACGGCAGCCGGTTCAAGCGGTCCAGTCTCTCCCTCGCAGCGCGCATGGCGGTGCGACGCGCCTCCGCCGTACGGGTGGTCAGCCGGAAACTGGAAAGAGAAGTACAGGCCCTGACCAGTAGTCCGGTCGTCTTCCTTGGGAGCCGGGTCGACACCAGCAGGTTCCAGCCCGCCACTCCGCCCGCCCCCCAGACACCGCTGGTCGAGGGGGTGATGGTGGGGTCGCTTCTGGACGTCAAGAACCATGACACGGCCATTCGCGCCTGGGCCCGCGTCGTGGAGGAACTCCCGCACGCCAAGCTGCGCATCATTGGCGACGGGCCACGGCGTTCGCACGTTGAGGCTCTCGTGGACAGCTTGTTCCTGCGGGAGCACGTGGAGTTCGTCGGCACTGTCAGCCATGATCGAGTGCCCGGCCTGCTCACCAGTGCTCGGTGCTTCATCCATCCTTCCTGGTCAGAAGGCCAGCCGCGAGCTGTGCTCGAAGGGATGGCATGTGGACTACCGGTGATCTGTTCGGACATCTCCGCGCACCGGGAGATGGTGCCGGACGTGGGACGGCTCGTACCCCCCGATGACGTCGAGGGATGGACCGCTGCCCTGCTGGAGGTCCTGAGGGACCCGTCTCGATCAGCCGATATGGGTGGCCGCGCCCGCTCCCACATCATGAAGAGCTACCAGTTCGAAGCGAACCTCGATCGCTATGCCGAACTTATCCTCGCCGTGGCCACCGGCGAGTACCGCGAGGTAGTACGGACATAGGGCCATGAGGCGAGCTACGGGAATCCGCCCCAGGCAAGCCTCTGAAGAAGGGTTGCACAGCCTTGCCGTCCCGAAGGCAGTTGCTGTCGGGGCAGCAGGTTACGCTCGCCTGCCTCACCCCGGCGGTCCTCTCACCGGGGCACGGCGCGTTGAATGGGCTCGCGGCGACGAGCCGCGCGCGAAACCCCGTTTACCCCGACGGCGAATCAGGGGGTGCGAGCGGTAATCAGCCCCGGCGGGCCTCGGCCATCATGCTCAAGTAGAGGTCGTCGAACCAGTCGGCGGTTTCCGACACGTCCACCTTGGCGGCGTCCGCGCGGGCCCCGGCAGCGAGGACCCGATGGACTTCGGGGCGCATGGCCCGAAGGACGCCCTCCGCGAGGACCTCCGGCGAGCCCGGTGGAGTGAGGATCCCGTTGCGGTTGTCGTGGATCAGTTCGGGGATACCGCCGACCGCGGTGGACACCACCGGTACGCCGGCCGCGAGCGCCTCCATGACCACGACCGGCAGTCCCTCGTGTGTCGAGGACAACAGCAGGATGTCCGCCGCCGCCACCAGCCGACCCGCTCCCGGCACCAGGCCCAGGTAGCGAAACCGCTCCCGCAATCCGCGCCTGTCGATGTCCGCGAGCACCTGTTCACGCAAGGGACCGTCCCCGGCCAGGACGAACAGCGCGTCGGGGCGCTCGGCGAGTACCCGCGCGGCGGCTTCGATCAGCAGTGCGTGGTTCTTCTTCGGGCTCAAGCTGGCCACGCAGACCAGAAGGAACGCGTCGGCGGGAAGGCCGAACTCGTCCCGCACCTGTGCGGTCTGCCGTGCCCACGATTGCTGCGCCGCGACATCCACGCCGTGGACCCGGGTACGGACCCTGCGCGCACCTCGCACGGTGGGCGCGTCAGCCACCAGCGACGAGACGGCAACCGTCTGATCGTCCAGCCGCCGGGTGTGCCGGTCGAGCAGCATGGTGAGCGGGTGGTACCGAACCTGATGCACTGTCGACACTAGCAAGGGCCGGCGCCTCATCAGACGCAGGGCGGGGCGCAGCACCGCGGCGACCAACGGCGAGTGGAAGTTGACCACGTCGGGGGCCAACCGCCGGACCACACCAATGAGCCTGGCGTAACGCAGCCAAAGTCGGCCCGACCTGAGGTCGACCACCGTCACTCCGTCCTCCCGGAGCGCTTCGACCAGTTCCTCGGTGTCAGCCTGAAGAAAGACCACTGTGTATTCACGGTCCGTCCGGGGCGCGCGGCGCAGCCGTTCCACCAGAAGGACCTCGGCCCCACCGACGTTGAGTGTTTTGATCACTTCGCAGATCCGCGTCGTGGTCATCGCCGACCCATTCATTCCTCTCACGCCAGTGCGCCTTCCAGGCGCGACACCTCGAACGCCTCGCCGTGACGGGCGCGCATCTCATAGCCGCGGTAGCGCGATCGGGCCTCGACGCCTTCGATCCAAATGCTCGCCGTACTTCTCGTACTCCGACTTGTGCTGTCGCAGGGCCTGCAGTTTCTGTTCGATGCTGATGTACAGCTGCGGCCGGAAACCGACATAGCTGCGACCGGAGGGCACGATGGGCTCGTACATCACCACGGAGTTGTCGTACCTGCTGGCCGCAATGGTGGCGAGCCCGGTGTTCGCGTGGGACCGGTGGGTGTTGAACGGCCAGTGCGTGAAGACCATGGTCGCGCGGAAGTCGTCGACGACCTCGTTGATCGACTCCACGACGGCCGAGTGGTTCTCCACGTCCTTCGCCGGAAACCTGAGGATGTCGATTTCCTTCACCCCGAGTGTCGCCGCGGCCTCCCTGCCTTCGGCCACCGCCACATCCGCGTCGCAAAAGTGACTGCCGTTGTAGCTGGTGTACTCCGAGGTGCTCATCACCAGGAAACGCACCTGCGCTCCCGCGTTGACCAGCCTGGCGGCGGTTCCGCTCGCCGCCAGTTCGATGTCGTCGAGATGGGCTCCCACGAACAGACTGCGCTCGAAACATCGGGTTGCTGCAGAACATCACGTCTTCCTTTCGCGTAACGCCTGGCGTGGGCCCGGGAAGCGGACGGCACGCCGCGACGCGACGCCGCGTCACCCGGAGTCGGCCGGTGACCCAGCGGTGTGTCAGGCCCTGGAAACCGCGGCCTCGGCCTCAGCGTGGCACGCACATGGCCGCACGCTGCCGCCGACGAGCCGCCCCGGAGAGCCGGTGTACTCCAACGGCGTAGAGCGCCCGGGAGCTCCGCGCGCCGGATAAGTCAACGTGGCCCATCCGGTCGACACTTGGCCTGTACCACCACCGAGGATGCCGCAGACGGCGCTCCTCCAGTCAGCGGAGGGAACTCGCGGATGCGAACCCGGTCCCGGGAAGCTGTCCTTGTCATGGCCTGTGCCGCGGTGTTCGTCGTGCTGGTCACGGCACTCGGGATCGTGACCAGCACGACCGGCCCGGCAGAGGTCGCGGTACTTGTGCTGGGCAGTTCCCCAGCATGGCTGCCGACGGTGGCTCTGACGGCTGTCGCCGTACTGGCGGCGCTGGTGCTGTCGCCCACCCTTCTGCTGGCCGGCGCCGTCGTGGCTGGCCATGGGCTCGGCATCGCAGCCCTTCAGGAGCCACTGGCAGGGCCGCTGGTCATCAGCGACCTGCTACTGCTCGCCCATCTGCTGGCCTCCTTCGCCAAGCAGCGCATCGAGAAGGCGGCACTGTTCGCGCCCGTGTGCCGATGGCTGGGACTCTTCCTGGCCTGGTCCTTTCTGGCCACGGCGTCCGCCGGCGCGCCCATCACGCCGCTGCTACGGATCAGCGTCTACGCGGCCGTGTTCGTCCTCTTGTCGAACCACCCGATCGATCGGACGCTGATGTACGGGGCCGTTCTGTGCTACGCCCTGGTCAACCTGGTGGGCGGAGTACTCCTGGGGCAGTCGCGGCTCATCGGGCTCGACATCGGAGACCCGGCGCAGATGGGGGCACTCCTGCTGGCCGCGCTGTGCCCGCTGCTGACGACCGAACTGCGGTTCACCGGCCGGTGGGTGGTCGGCGCGATGCTGCTGGGCGGAATCTTCCTGACGCAGACACGTAGCGTGTGGTTCGCCACGACCGTGGTGCTCGTCGTCTGGGCGCAGAGGAAGGTGTCGCTCGTCAGGATCGGAGCCATCCTGCTGGTGCTCGCACTGCTGGGGTTGGGGACCGTCGACCTGGTCACCCGCTGGTTCGGCCTCAATCCGTTCAGCGGGGATCTCCGCACGCTGAGCATGATCAACGGAATCCATGCCGGCATGCAGGAGCCCTTGTTCGGGGCCGGATGGGGGCGGATCTCGTTCGTGGATTGGGCAGGGGCCTCTGTGCCGCCCTCGCCCGACCCGGTCATGCCCTACAACCTACTTGTCGGCGTGTTCGCCTCGGTGGGCCTGCCTGCCGCTCTTCTCCTCCTGCTGTTCCTGGGAGAACTCCTGCGCCGACTGGCCCCCCAGCGTGGAACTCCTCTGCTGTTCACGGTCGGAGTGCTCGCCATGTCGCTGACGGAGATGACCTTCTATGCCGGATCGATGCTGACGGTTCTGTTCTTCGTCTACGCGGGAATGGGTCTCGGCAGGGAGCCACGAGGGCTCGGCATCGACGGAACGCCGACGCCGTACGGCGTGGGAACCACGGGCAGGTGCCCACCCTCGACGGACCACGAGGCCTCGGCGCTACCCGACGCCACACGGGGCGCGCCTGCGTTGACGTGAATGACGCCGGTATCGGGAACGGGCCGCACTCGTCCGCTTACCGTAGGGGCTTGCCCAGTCGGCGGAGGGTATGGCAGTGCGCGGCTTTGGTGATCGGGGAAGGCTCGTGTTGCGGGGCCGAATAGGCCGACCGTGCTCAGGAACAGCGCTGACGCGCCACGGCGCCTACCACCTGGCAGCGCTCACGACATCACGCCGACAAGGCCGGCCCGCCCTCCGGCCGGAAGAAACTCGTCCAGCAACTCGGCGTACCTCTGGGCGAGCACGTTCCAGTCCACGAGGGAGGCCGCCGCACGTGCGTTGTCCGCCAACCGCCCGCGTAGCACCGGGCTGCGCAGCACGTGTGTGAGGTGGCGGACGAACTCCTCGGTGGTGTCGACGACGATGCCTGCGCCTGTGCGGGTCACCAGGTCGGTCGGGACGCAGCGGTAACCGATCACCGGTACTCCCGCGCTGATGTACTCGGACAACTTGACAGCGGCGCGCCGGTGTTGAATGCGTCGTGGATAGACAGCGGCATCGAATGCGGCGAGATAGGTCGGCACCTGGTGCTGCGGAACCCGGCCGACGATCTCGATGTCGTCCCGGCCGTCGAGCTTGCGGCGCAATCCGGCGCCGATTCCGCCTACCAGCCACAGGCGGGCGCGCGGACACGCTCTCACCACGGCGGGCCACACCTCGTCGACGAGGTGGTCGACGTCGTAGGCAGTGCCGGCGCCGGCCTCCTCGGCGGTCTGGTGCCAGGCTGCCACATACCCCACGGTCAGCTCCCCGGGCACGCGGCGCTGACGCAGCTGTCTGGCTAGACCGGGGTCGACGCCGAGAGTTGACGCGCCCTGGCCGATGACTCGGATCGGGGCCCGGATGCCCAGTTCACAGTAATGGTTGGCGGCGGACTCGTTGGTCACCACGATCGCGGCCACGCGCTGAGAGCCGAGCAAGGAGATCTCCTCCGTCGTGAAGAAGGGATCGTCCATGTCCACGACGACTGGAAACCGCGTATGAGCGATGTGCTGGACGTTGGTGATGAACCCGTAGCGGTAGGTTCTCGCCGCACGGCCGAACAGGTATGTGTTGTGTACCCCGCTTGTCATGTGCAGCGTCCGGAACTGCACTCCGCGGACATACCTGTTGTCAGCGCATTTCAACAGGTAGTTGTCAATACGGTGCAGCCGGGGCAGCAGGCTCTCATATCGGGCGTTGCTTCCCGTGAACCAGATGTTCGTGTGAAAGATACGGTTCTCTGCGTCGCCTTTGCGGCCGAGACTCAGAAAAGCCGTCGGGCTCTTCCCGGCAACCACCATGGCCATCCCCGGTCAGCCGGAGTAGGGGCGGGTGCAGAAAAGGAAGTTGGTGTGGAGGAGGTCTGGATCTCTGAAACGGCCGGTCACTGGAACAACCCCCTGGGCGCTGATGTGGTAGACGTGCGTGTATCCGGCGGGAGTCACCACCTGGCGAGCACTCTCCAGCGCCGCCGGGTCAAGGCACTCGATGATCAGGTGAGGTGCGCGGGTGCGGAGAACCTCGGACATTCCCCCCAGTACCTGTGACTCCAAGCCCTCCACATCGATCTTGACCAGGTCCACCGGCATACCTGAGAGGAGTGCGTCCCCCGTCGTCACCTCGGCCTCGATGGTCGCCTCCCCCTGGAGAGGGGCGCGAAGTGATGCCGCGTGGGTCCGTTTGCGCGGGATGGAGAGTGTGGCACTTCCCGGTGCGTCAGACAGCGCCGCCGCCACCACCGTGAGTCGTTCGGTGAGTCCGTTCAGCGCGGCATTGGCCCGGATGCGCTCGGCCAGGCCCGGGTTCGGCTCGCAGGCGATGACCCGCAGCTCGGGATTGGCAAGGCATCCCAGGATCGAGTAGATCCCGGTGTGCGCTCCCACATCGACGAATACACGGGACTTCTTGGCCAACGAGTACAGCAACGGCTGGGTTGTTCTCTCCCAATCCCGCATATCGCGCCAGACGATCATGCGGCCGAACCCGTCCTCCTCGAAACACTCATAACGGAACGGGGACCCGTCCGGGGCATGCAAGGTGGCCACGCCGATGGGTTGGAGCCGTCGGTACAAGGCTTTGGGGAGACAGTTGTGCGTGGCCCCCTGCTGGATCAGACGCTGCATCGCCGGGCTTCGTCGGACAATGCCGTTCCTGATGCTGATGGCAGTGGAGCGCAAGGACGTTGTGGTCATCTGCAATAACTCCTCTTTGAGTCTTGAAACCTGGTATCTGACGATATATGAGGCATCATCGCCTACAGGGCTTCGCCACCGCCGGTGGTCGGCCGTTCACCCGTGAGCAGGGGGCGAGCAGGGATTGCGGTGCCTGTCCCGACAGACGCCGGTCTCTGTCCCGCCCGAGTGCTCATGCGCATGAGCTGTCCGCCGACGCCTTCATCTGGCGTGGCGAAGCCGGGGTGTCCGCACCGGGCAGGGTCCGGGTGAGGAACCACAGCACGACGAACCAGCCGACCGTGCTCAGAGCCAGTAGGCCCAGGGAGCCCCAGGCGAAGGTCAGCGCCACGAGTGACGCGCCGGCCCAGATCTGGGTGACGCCGACCAGAACTCCCAACTGGCAGAGACCTTCGACGGTCAGGAAGGCCAGTCGGACGCCTGGGAAGCCCAGGGCTGGCGGCAGCACCTTCCCCCAGACCACGCCGCCGCGCAGCGCAGCTCCGGCCACCAGCACCACGGCGGTTGTCGACAACATCACGTACTCATGGCCGTAGACCAAGGTCAACAGCGGGCCCACCAGGGGCGTGGCGATGACGACGGCGATGACCCCGATACTCCCGATCAATGCACTGCAGCGCAGGGTGTCGCGCACCACCGCCGCACGGCGCCCCTCGGCGCCAGCCTGCGCCAGACGAGGGTAGAGCTGCGTCGCCACCGGGCTCACGAAACTCGAGAAGAGGCGGCCCGGTGCGGAGGCAATCCTCAGGTACGTCACGAGCGTCGGACCGCCGAGCAGTCCGGCCAGAACGGAGATACCGGTGTCCGAGGCCAATGAGACGGACCCTGCCGCCGAACTCTTCACCAGGAAGGGCACCAGGCCGATGGGCATCGCGGCAGGGCCGACAGCGGGCGAGCCGCATGCTTCGCGCACCCGTCGGCAGGCACTGGTGGTCAGCACGGATGTGGACACCAACGCCATGACCACGGTTGCCGCGAGGTAGCCGATCGGGCCGGCCACCAGCAGGACCGCAAGCGTGCCCAGGCAACCGACGACGGCGAGAACCAGACGGATGGCGCCCAGTCGGGCCAGCTGGTCGGCGATCGCGAAACCGGACGATGCGCTCCCGGAAGGAGTGGCCGCCCCGGCAGCCAGCATGGCCAGCAGGAACAGCCAGAATCGATCGCCGGAAACCCATCCGGTGGCGGAGGCGGCCATCACCGCGACTACTCCCGCCATCGTCGCCAGCACCCCGGCCGCGACATCCAGCCGGAGCAGCCGGATATACAGCCGGGTTCCGCGGCCATGGCCTCGAAGCCGCTCGGCGGGGACGAACCGCTGCTGCGCGTCCTCGAAGCGCGGATCCCACAACAGGAACCAGATTGATGCCACCGCCTGGGCGAACAGCACCTCTCCCGCCCCGGCGCCGCCGCCCATTCTGACCAGAGCCGCGGTGGTGGCGAACGACAGGGCCGACTCGATCTGACCGGCGGCCGTGAGCGAGCCGAAGGTCCGCAGATGCCTCTGCCACGACCGCCGTTTCCACCCCGGCCCGGCGTGTTGCTGTCGCTGGGTCTCCTTCACAGGACCTCGTCGCGCTCCCTCCGGATGTGGCCGTGCGGCATCGGCGGTTTCACAGGCCGGCGTGCGGTTGTCGGGGTCAGAGCACACCGGCACCAGCCGGTTCGCCGGCTGACCGCGCCGCGTACTCCGGAAGCCCGCGGAACCACCGCACCGTGTCCGCCAGCCCGTGGTCCAGCGGCACCGGGGTGACATCGGGGAAGAGGCCACGCAGCACGCCGTCGGCGGCCTGGGAGTCACGGACATCTCCGGGACGGGCTGCCAGGTGTTCCACTGTGGGCGGTGGACCTCCCACCGCCGTGGCGAGGCGCTGGATGAGCTCGCGGATGGAGACCCGGGTACCGAAGGCCAGGTTCACGGGACCGGCGCAGGTGACCTGGTGGAGCACGGCGTCAGCCAGGACCCGGACAACGGTGCCGACATATGTGAAGTCACGCGTCTGCAGACCGTCGCCGTGGACGGTCACCGGTGCTCCGCGCAGCATGGCGTCGATGAACGCGGGGACGACCGCGGCATAGGCGTGCCCCGCGGGCTGGAGCGGTCCGTACACGTTGAAGAAGCGCAGCGCGAGCACGGGGAGGCCGAAACTGGCTCCGTGCGCGAGTACGTACGCCTCCGTGGCGAGCTTGCTTGCGGCGTAGGGACTGAGAGGGCGGGTCGGCAGGTCCTCGTGCTTGGGCAGCGTGGGGACCGCTCCGTAAACGGACGAGGAGGAAGCGGCGACCAGATGAGTGCCTCGGCGGCGGCACGCCTCCAGCACTCGTACGGTGCCGGTGGCGTTGACTTCGTGGCTGGCGAAGGGGTCAGCGAGGGAGCGGGGGACGGACGGGCGCGCGGCCAGGTGCACCACGGCGTCCGCAGCGGAGACCACGTCGTCCAGCAGATCGGTGTCGAGGATGCTGCCTTCCACCAGTTCCGCGTCGACGCCCTTGAGATTGGCCGCGCTGCCGGTGCTGAGATCGTCCAGGGCGGTGATCCGCCCGACTCCGGGACGGGTGGAGAGTTCACGGCACAGGTTCGCGCCGATGAATCCGGCTCCGCCGGTGACTACTACGTTCATTTCCCTTCACCCTCTGTCGGAGTAGGCGGCCACCAGCCATGCGCCACGGCGATGGAGGCGTAGAGGCGGTGGGTGTCGTCGACCAGGCGCTCCGCGCCGAAGCGGCGCGTGGTCCAGGAGCGGGCGCGCTCGCCCATGTCGTGACGCAGGCGCGGGTCACGAAGGAGACGCACGGTGTGGCGGGTCAGCTGCGGGACGTGCGGTCCGCACAGCAGCCCGGTCTCCCCGTCCCGTACGACCTCCGCCACGCTGCCCACGTCGGTGGCCACCACGGGCACCCCCGCTTGGCCCGCCTCGATGAGGCTGACCGGCGTCCCCTCGTTGTCGGAGGTGAGCAGGACAACGTCCGCCGCCGCGTACACGGTCTCCACGTCGGTGCGCCAGCCCAGGCGGTGGAGAGCACCGTCCAGGCCGGGGTTCTGCTGCAGGGCGGGTCCCAGGTCGCCTTCCCCGCACATCAGAAAGTGGGCCTCGGGAACCGCGCGACGTACCTCCTGCGAGACGGCCAGGAAGCGGTCCGGCCGTTTGATCTGCGTCACCCGGCCGACGTAGGCCACCACCGGGGCGTCCTGGGGGAGGCCCAGCATGCGCCGGGCCTCGGAACGCTCCGGCGGGCTGGGGAGCAGGGTGCCGGGCGGCACCACCGCGTACTGTTCCGTCCGGCCGATTCCTGCGGCGAGGAGTTCGTCGCGCACTCGTTCGCCGACCGCCACCAGCCGGTCGGTGCCCCGTGCCAGCCGTCGCTCGGCGTGTACGACCAGTCTGGTCTTCCGGGGTGAGAAGTAGCCGTGCAGCAGATGCCCGTGAAACGTGTGCACCCGGGCGGGGACGCGGGCCGTGATCGCCGCGATACGCCCGAGCGCCCCGGCTTTGGCCGTGTGCGTGTGAACAATGTGCGGACGGAATTGCCGCATTGCCGCGACGAGTTCCCGAAGAGCCCGGACGTCATCAGTGGGTCGCACCGCTCGCCCCAGGAAGGGCACACGGGACACCGCGACATCGGTGGCCGACTTTTCGATGTAGTCCGCTTCGTCCGGTCCCACGGAACCGGCGAACAGCCGGTGGTCGAAACGCTCGGTGTCCAGGCCGCGCATCAGGGCGGAAATCTGTAGGGCAGGTCCACCGATGTTCATCCTGGCGATGACTCTTATGACGCGGAGACGCATAGACGGTGACCTCGCTTTTCGGAATTCGAATGAGCGCCGGCTGAAGAATGTTCCGGCCGAGGCCGGGTGCCCGATCGCGGGGAGCTCGTTGCGTCTATTCGCAGACGGACACGGCCTCCAGGCGGGCGCGCGTCGGCGTGACCAGCGGCTGGTCCAGCAGCGCCGGGGTGCGGTTGCTGATCGGTTCCAGGAGGTCGAGCGTCAGCGTACGGCTGCTCTGCGCGGGCAGTTCCACATCCAGCGTGTAGACGGCGTGGCCGCGTTCGACGCTGCTGCCTACGGTGACTCGGTGACCGTCCAGGGTGGCGCCGGTCAGGTGTGCGCCCGAGCTGGCGTAGTAGGAGACGAGCACGCGGTTGTCACCGGGCCGGGTGAGGTACGGCGGCTTGTCGACACGCTGAGTGACATAAGGGGGGAGCCCCGACGCGGGGGCCCGGTTGTCGAGTGTGACTCGCGCGGTGACCTTTCGTCCGTGCGGAGTGCAGTTGCCGGGAATCCAGTGCAGCTTCCGCTCCAGGTAGTAATCGAGCTTGCCGCCCGCGGCGTTGTTGACCACCACTCCCGCGATCGGTCCGGGCTGCGACGGCAATGCCCCGGCCAGGGGGTGTTTCTGCAGCAAACTTTGTTCCCGACTCTCGGCGCTCCACACTTTCAGGCGTCCTTGTTGCGTGATGTCGTAGGTCGCCTTGAGGAGTTCCGGCAGCTGCTCAGGGGTGCTCAAGGCACCTGTGAACCTGGCGGCTGCGGCTCGGGCGACACCGAGGAGGAACGCCTTGCGCTCCCGGCTGTCGGCGAAGCGGGCATAACCGGTGCGCTCGGTGAGGTCCAGTACGTTGTCGGCCGTGAGCGCCGTACCGTCGGGCAGTCGGCCCGGGCCCGTCGCCTGCAGAAGCCTCGCCAGAGCGCTGGGATCCACGGCGGCCGCACCCTCCACCTGCTGTCCGCTGTACTTGCTCCACACGGCCGTCCAGATGCGGGCCGCGTAGGGGAAATGGGGGCTGACGTTCGAGTTGGCCCAGGTGCCGGTGGGGTCCATGGCGCCGTACTGAGCTCGGTACTCGGCTCCCAGGTCGACGGCGGGGCGCACATTGGCCAGCATGGTGTCGGTGCCGAAGGTCTCGAACTGCAGCCTTCCCTGAGCGGCTGTCAGTACGGCGAAGGCTCCGGGGAGGCCTCCTGTGCCTCTCGCTTCGGCGGTGTTCTGGAACACGACGATGTAGCGCCGCGGGCCGTCCACTCCCAACATGGAGGGAAGCACGCGGCCCGCCACAGCCATCTCGGCCATGGCGGGGGCCGTCTGTTGGAGCTGAGAGACCAGCTGGGCACGCGCCCGATCGAGACCCGGCACCCAGGACGTACGAGGCAGCCCATCGGCGAGAGTGCGAGTGTCGGCGGCAGCCCGTGCGGCCTGCTCCAGCGCCGGGGCCGTGCCGCGGAGTTCGGACAGCAGGGCCAGTAGCCCGGTGTGGCGGACATCGTCGGTCGGCTGCGCTACGAGTTCCACCATCGGCGGCAGTACGTCACCGGTCAGTCGGTCGGCGGCTTGGGCGATGCCGCGAACCGTGGTGACGGGCCGGCCCAGATACGGCACGTGCGAAGCCATGTACCAGGCAGGCCCGGTGGTGAGTTGGTGTGCCCGGGCGGCATGCGCCGCCGCGCTCTGCATCGCTTTCTCCGGGCTCGCCGGGGCGACGTTCCCCGACGAGCTCATGACGGATTGCTTGAGCGCTGAAAGCTCTCGCTCCACGTTCAGCAGCTCGGAGCGGGCGAGCAGCCCGGTGACCCCGATCCAGGCGGCGCCGGCCACGCACAGCGTGGCGGCGGCCAACAGCGCGTTCCTGACCGAACGACGCCGACCGGATCCGCGCAGGCGGAAGAGGCTTCGGGCAGGACCGGGATTCCCTGGAACGGCGGGCACTTGTCGCTCCGTCATGTCCCCCCACTCGGCAACGTCGTCATGTTCTCCACTCTTCTCGAGTGAGTCCAAGTCAGGCGGTGATGTGGCACAAGCCTTTGACCGAGACATGGATACATGGACGAACGGAGTGTCCGGCTGCCGAGCAGACCGGTGTTGCAGGAAGTCACCTGATGGTGTGGTGCTCACTCCTCCTCCGGGCCCCTGCCGGGTGAGCTCGTCGCGGGACTGAACACCACGCGGAACATCTTGGGCCAGAACTTGCCGGTGATCAGGAACTGGTTGGCGCCGGGGACGGCCGCCACGCCGTTCAGGACGGAACCGTTCACGCGTTCGTTCTCACGCAGCAGCCCTGTGGCATCGATGCTCGCCTTCACCGCACCGGTGGCGGGGTCGATGCGTACGATCCGTTCGGTGAACAGGACGTTGGCGTACACGGCGTCGCCGACGCATTCCAGTTCGTTCAGCTTCGCCACCGGTCGCCCGTTCTCCGTGACACCGATGTCGCCCGTCTTCGCGAGCGTCTTCGGGTGCCGGAACGTCAGCCGGGACGAACCGTCGCTCGTCACCAGCCTGTTCCTGGACCGCTGGTGGCACACCCCCCAGCCCTCGTCGGGGTACGGGACGCGGCGTACCTCCTCCAGTGTCGTCGCATCGCGCTCGACGGCGATCCTGTTCCGCCAGGTCAGCTGCCAGAGCGTCCGGCCGAGGACGGTGATCCCCTCGCCGAACAACGGCGCGGGCATATCCACACGGGCCGTGGGCCGACTGCCGGGTGGGCCCGCCCGTACCGACGACCGCCCGGCCAGACCAGTGCCTTCGTACAGCGTGTCACCGGCCATCTCCAGTCCCTGGGTGAAGGCCTGCGGATCGTGCGGCAGGACCTCGAGTACCTTGGCCCGCAACCGGTCGACACCGTCCGCGGGTGCCGACTCGGGCGCCGGGGCGCCGTCGGCGTGGGTCTCGGTGGCCGGACCAGAGGTGCGGCCTTCCGCTGCGTCCCCCGCCGTGCAGGACATGCAGCAGATGAGCAGCGCTCCCATCGCTGATGTCGGAACAGCCCGCAGTCTCGGCAATGTCGTCATTTTCTCCACTCTCCTCGGTCGAGTTCGAACCAGGCGCGGTGAGACGCCGGAGCCTTGGACCGAGACATGGATACACGGACGAATGCGGTGTCCGGCTGCCGGAGGGTGTGGCGTGCCAGGAGGTCGCCGGATGGTGTGACGCGCTCCGCCATGGCAGCAACACCGACCCCTGACAGGTGTGGCACGGACAGAGTGTCTGCCTCCAGGGCTGTTGGCCGGACCGATATTGGGGTGGCTCCCCGGATTGAGACGTTCGAGCCCCTATGTTCACCCGTGTACATAGGGAACAAACCCACCCTTTGGGTGTTTTCCTCGGTCTTATAAGGGGTGCAGCTTGGATCTCCACGGATTCCTGAAGGCTCTTGCCAGACGCTGGTTGACCGTCGCGGTCTGCTTGGCCCTCGCGATCGGCGCTGCGGTCGTCGTCACGGCATGCAGCACCGCCGTCTACGAGGCCAGGACGCAGCTCTTCGTCGCCACCCACACCGGTGAGGACACCACTCAGCTGAGCCAGGGACAGAGCTTCTCGCAGGCGCGGGTGCAGTCGTACGCCGCCATCGTGCCGACCCGCCAGGTGGCCGGGCCCGTGGTGCGTGAGCTGAAGCTGCGCACCACACCGGAAGAGCTGACGTCCCGGATCACCGCCGAGGCCCCGCTCAACACAGTGCTCATCAACATCACCGTCCGGGACACCGACCCCGAGCGTGCCGCGAACGTCGTCAACGCCGTCGCGGCGTCTTTCAGCGCCGTCGTGGAGCGGCTGGAGACACCTATGCCGGACCAGGCGGCGGCGCGCGAACAAGATGCGCCTGACCCCGTCTCACCTGTCTCGCTGGGCGTCACCCAGTACGCGGTCGCGCCCGCCGATCCCGTCTCGCCGCGCCCGTTGCTCAACCTGGCCGGCGGGGCGCTCGCCGGACTGCTGCTCGCCGCCGGACTCGTCGTCCTGCGTGAGACCCTCGACACCACCCTCAAGACCAGCCAGGCGCTCTCCGAGCTCACCGGTCTGCCGGGCCTCGGGGCCATTCCGTACGACAAGAGCGCCCCCGCACAACCACTCATCACCGCCGACAGTCACTCCCAGCGCGCCGAGGCGTTCCGCAAGCTGCGCACCAATCTGCAGTTCGCCCAGGTCGACGACCGTCCCCGGATCATCATGGTGACCAGTTCGGTGCCCGGCGAGGGCAAGACAAGCACCTCGGTGAACCTGGCCCTCTCCCTGGCCGAGGCGGGTGTCTCCACCTGCCTCGTGGACGCCGACCTACGCCGCCCGTGCGTGGCCAGGACCTTCGGCCTCGTCCAGGACGCCGGACTGACCACCGTGCTCATCGGGCAGGCCCGAGTCGAGGAAGTGATGCAACAGGTCGGCAACGGGCTCTCGGTGCTCGCCGGCGGTGCCGTGCCGCCGAACCCCACCGAGTTGCTTGCCTCGGCCCGTATGAACGAAGTCCTGCATGACCTGGCGAACAGGTACGAGGCGGTCATCGTCGACACGGCGCCGCTGCTGCCGGTAGCCGACACCCTCGGACTTGCCTCGCTGGCCCAGGGCACGCTGCTCGTCGTCCGGGCCTCGAAGACCAGCCGTGACCAGGTCCGCACCGCCACAGATGCGCTGGAACGGGTGGGCGGCCGCGTGCTCGGCACCGTCTTCAACATGGCCGTGCCGCCGAAGGGCGACCGCTACGGCACCTACGGGGCGTATGGCGAACTGCCCTCGCCCCGTTTGTCGGCCCATCAGAAGGAGGCCACCGTGGCGGACCTCGCGGGTGAGAAATGAGCCGAGGGCTGCTGGTCTGACGTGCGGCAGCGCACCTCGGCGGGTGCCGAGGACTGCCGCGCTGGCGGCTGGTCAGTACGGGCCAGACCCGGGGACACCCCGAGGAGGCTCTCCTTGACGGCGTCCCCGTCCTGCGACGGCCGGGACCAGTCGAGGCTGCCCGCGTTCTCAGGGCCGCGTTGACGGTCTGGGGCGATGCGGTCGGGTGAGTGGCCCGGTACAGCGCAGCGCCGCCCGCCACGTACGGCGCGGCCATGGAGGCGCCGGACATGGTGGTGTAGCCGCCGGCGAGGTAGGTCGACCGGATGCACACGCCCGCCGGGGTGCCGCTTCAGGTGGCTCAGCCACCGGTTGCGGTGCCGGAAGCACAGCACCAGCTGCAGGCTGAACGCTGGCCGCTGCGGGCAGATCCGGCACATCAACTCCTTCGGCGCCTCGGCGGCCAGCAGCGGTTCCGCCGCCCGCAGGAAATGAGACCGGCTCATCCCGCGCGCCTCCGCCTCCTGCCACTGGTCGGCGTGCACCGAGCACATCGCGTAGCGCCGCCAGCGCGACCGCGCGCAGTCGGAGACCGTGCAGTTCCACGGATAGACCGGGTGAGCCGGCGGGATCTTCAGCACCCCGCCGCGCAGCACCGGGTCGAACTCGGGCCCGCCGATCAGCGCGGTGAGCACCTTCAGCCGGTCCAGTCGTGTGCGGGCTTCCTGCAACAGCGGGGACGGCGCCCTCACTTGACCTCACCCCAGACCGTGCGGAGCGCGGCGTCGAAGGCGGGGTCATGGACGTCGACGTGACCGTAGACCTCATCGACCATGCGGCCGAGGCCCAGCCGCCGGCATCCCGGGCAATCAGCAGGTTGCCTCGGCGGCGTCGAGAACTGCGGAAGTAAAGCTGTGCCGGAATGCGTGGGGCTTCACGACCCCGGGACCGGCGCGTTTCCCGGCACGGCCGAGCATGCGACGGGCCCCCACCGGCGCCCATGGCTGCCCGGAGTCCGCGCCGTGCAACTGGACCAGGAGCATTCAGTGCCCAGCCTGTCCTCGTGGATACTCGCCGCCGGTGAGGTACTCGAAGCAGGCGTGCACCATGGCGGGACTGACACGCCAAGGATCCCCAGCATCGGCCTCACAACGCGCGCGCGGTCGTCCACGCGATCAAGGAGATCGAGCGGGACCTCGATGCGTCCGGAGCAGAGCGACGTGCTGACGGCCCCTCTCCAGGGCCGGGCGCATCCATGTGCGACAACGGCTTCGCCGATCAACTGAGCGCTGCCGAACTCACGGTACGACGGCTTATCTGGAAGCACGGCCAGGACCATGCTCTGGTCATCGCTGCGCGCATGGAACTTGCCGACCTCACTGGGCATAGCGGTGACGTGCGCGGAGCCGCCGAACTGTACGACCGGCTCGGTCGGGACTGCAGCGCCTGGTTCGGTCCGGGACACAGCCGCACGCTCGACGCCTTTGAAGGTATGGCGCGGTGGGTTAGCGCCTGAGGCGAGGAAACCCAGTAGTGCATGCAGCATGTCATGGGTATGGCCCGTGTTGGATCACCTGGAGTCTACCCGTCAGGCCCTGGCCTCTCCCTGCGGAAACCTCCGCTTCGATCGCCCCCCCCAGCATCATTCCGGCACGAGAGCGGCAACCCAGCACGGACAACCCCGCGGTCAGTAGTGATAGCGGGCTGCGAGGATCACGATCTCTTTGTCCGTGACCAGGTAGACGAGGCGATGCTCGTCATCGATCCGCCTCGACCACGCACCGGGCAAGTGGTACTTGAGCGGCTCGGGCTTGCCGATCCCCGTGAAGGGGTCACGCTTGACGTCCTCGATGAGCTTGTTGATCCGAGCGAGCATCTTGCGGTCGTTCTTGAGCCAGGACGTGTAGTCTTCCCAGCCCTGATCCTCGAAGACAAGCCTCACGCAGCACCCTCAGCAGGATCCGCCGCATCGGGATCAATCAGCTCGCGCTCCGAGACGTTGATGTTGCCCAGGGCATTCTCGTACGCCTTGAGCAGGCGACGTGCGTTCGCAGGCGAGCGCAGCAGGTACGAGCCCTCGCGCAGCGCCGCGTAGTCCTCTGCCGAGACGAGTACGGCGTTGCCATGCTTGGACACGATCTCGATGGCCTCGTGATCGTCGTTGACCTTCTTGATCAGCGGAAAGAGAGCCTTGCGGGCTTCGCTCGCAGTTATCGACATGGATTGACTCCCTCTACCAAGTGGTACCGAATAACGTACCACTAATGGCCGCCCGAAGCGAAGCTAAATGAGTGACAACCCGTCAGAAATCCCAGCACCATCCCAGCATCATCCCAGCACGGGAAAGAGCCAGGGGCCCGACTCCGACGAGTCGGACCCTTCTGGCCTGCGCATTTAACAAAGGCGACGTGGTGGATTTGCGCCTAAACGTTGAACCGGAACTCCACCACATCCCCGTCCTGCATGACGTAGTCCTTGCCCTCCATCCGCGCCTTGCCCTTCGCGCGGGCCTCCGCCACCGAACCGGTCTCCACCAGGTCGTGGAAGGAGATGACCTCCGCCTTGATGAAGCCCTTCTGGAAGTCGGTGTGGATGACTCCGGCGGCCTCGGGGGCGGTGGCGCCCTTCTTGATGGTCCAGGCGCGGGATTCCTTGGGGCCGGCCGTCAGGTAGGTCTGGAGGCCGAGGGTGTTGAAGCCGACGCGGGCCAGGGTGGTGAGGCCGGGCTCCTCGGTGCCGACGGACTGGAGGAGCTCCATGGCGTCCTCCTCGTCGAGCTCGGCGAGGTCCGCCTCCAGCTTGGCGTTGAGGAAGATCGCCTCGGCGGGGGCGACCAGGGCGCGCTGCTCGGCCTTGAAGTCGTCGTCGACCAGTTCGTCCTCGTCGACGTTGAAGACGTAGAGGAAGGGCTTGGTGGTGAGGAGGTGCAGGTCGTGCAGCAGCTCCTCGTTGCCGGAGCCCTGGACGATGCCCTGCGAGAAGAGGGTGTCGCCCCTCTCCAGGATGTCCTTCGCCTCCTCGACCGCCGCGACCTTCGGACCGACGTCCTTCTTGATGCGCGACTCCTTCTGGAGGCGCGGCAGGACCTTCTCGATCGTCTGGAGGTCCGCGAGGATCAGCTCGGTGTTGATCGTCTCGATGTCGTCCTTGGGCGAGACCTTGCCGTCCACGTGGACGACGTTCTCGTCCTTGAAGGCGCGGATGACCTGGCAGATCGCGTCGGACTCACGGATGTTCGCGAGGAACTTGTTGCCCAGGCCCTCGCCCTCGGAGGCGCCCTTCACGATGCCCGCGATGTCGACGAAGTCGACCGTCGCCGGGAGGATGCGCTGGGAGCCGAAGATCTCCGCCAGCTTGCCCAGACGGGCGTCGGGGACGCCGACCACACCGACGTTCGGCTCGATCGTGGCGAACGGGTAGTTGGCCGCCAGCACGTCGTTCTTGGTCAGGGCGTTGAACAGGGTCGACTTGCCGACATTCGGCAGTCCGACGATTCCGATCGTGAGCGACACGGTGCGACTTCCCGGAGTGAGAGGGCTGGCGTGAGGACCGGGGGCGGGCCCCCGGCGGCGGGCCCTGGGCCCTGTCGTCACATGCCCGTCGTCCGCCCGGAGGCGGGCCCCGCGCCCGCCGCGGTAGCGGCTGATGTGGCTGTGGGAGCGTGGTCTCGGTGCGCCGGGCGCGGGCCCTCGTACTGGTGGTACGCGGGTCTGCGCCCGGTGCGGCGAGCGTGCGTGCGATGGCGCCGCGGGGCAGGCGGGAATGTGACGACAGGGCCCAGGGGGCCGATCCACCAGTCTACGGCGTACCCGCACCCGCACCGGCGACGTATCGAACGCTTGGCCAAGGTCCGGTCGACGGCGTGTCTGAGGGCCGATTCGGCACATAAACCGACCTAAGTTGGTGCAGTGGAGCAACACAGGACACGAACCCCGCACGACGGAACGCGACGCGGTGTGCCGCCGCCCCTGCCTCCGCAGGCGGCTCGGGGCGGTGCCGGGGCCGGCAGAACCGGTTCGTCGGCGGCGCGGGCAGGCGGGACGCCGCGGCGGCCGACAGCGGCGGCAGCAGCAGCGGTACGGCCGACCGGGCCGCCGCCGATCGTCCAGGCCGTACGGCGGATGCCCAATCCCCGGCTCACCGGGCTCGGCGGCGGGCTGTTCTGCGGGGCTCTGATGTTCGCGCTCGGCTGCCTCGACCAGCTGCTGTTCGGGGCGTCGCTCACGGTGTACGGCGTGCTGTTCCTGCCGGTGTGCGTCGTGACCGCCGTCTGGATCCGGCGGGGCGATCTGCTGACCGCGCCCATCGTCGTACCGATCGCCTTCGCCGTGGGGCTCCTCCCCGTGGCCGAGAGCGGGCAGGGCGTCAGCGGTCGCCTGATGGGCCTCTTCACCGCACTCGCCACACAGGCCGGGTGGCTGTACGGGGGCACGCTGGTCGCCGGCTCGATCGCGACGGTGCGGAAGATTCGCCTGATGAACCGCCGGTCCACCAGAAACCGTCCGCCCGTCTGACCCGGCTCGGCCCGGCCCGGCCTCGAAGAGGTCTAGCTTCCCTTCACCGCGTGCATCGCCGCCCCCACGATCCCCGCGTTGTTCAGCAGCTGCGCCGGGACGATCTCCGCCTTGATGTCCTCGATGTGGTGCAGGAACTTCTGTGACTTGCGGCTGACGCCGCCGCCGATGATGAACAGCTCCGGCGAGAAGAGCATCTCGACGTGGGCGAGGTACCTCTGGACGCGGTGGGCCCAGTGCTCCCACGTCAGTTCCTCGTCCTCCTTGGCCTTGCTGGAGGCGCGCTTCTCCGCGTCGTGGCCGTGCAGCTCCAGGTGACCCAGCTCGGTGTTGGGGACGAGGACGCCGTCGACGAAGAGGGCGCTGCCGATGCCGGTGCCGAAGGTGAGGAGGACGACGGTGCCCTTGCGGCCCTGGCCGGCGCCGAAGTTCATCTCCGCGACGCCCGCCGCGTCCGCGTCGTTGACCACCGTCACCGGCAGGCCGCCCAGGCGGCCGCTGAACAACGCGCCCGCGTCCTTGTCGATCCAGCTCTTGTCGACGTTTGCCGCCGTACGGATCGTGGCGCCGCCGGTGACCACGCCCGGGAAGGTGAGCCCGACCGGCCCGGTCCAGCCGAAGTGGTCGACGACCTGCTTGACGCCGTCGGCCACTCCTTCCGGGGTCGCCGGGTGCGGAGTCAGCACCTTGTAACGCTCGTCCGCCAGGTCGCCCCTGTCCAGGTCCACAGGGGCGCCCTTGATCCCGGATCCACCGATGTCCACGCCGAAGATCTGCATGGCCCTACGTTACGACGGACGACTTACAGTCACTCCGCCGAGGTGCGTTCACAGCGCGGCCGAGCCGCTCTCACACAGCTCTCACACACCTTCGCCACCGGCTGCGGCACGCTGCTTCATCAGCGCCGCCGCCTCCTCGCGCAGATCGCGGCGCAGCTCCTTCGGCAGCGAGAAGGTGATGGACTCCTCCGCCGCCCTGACCAGCTCGACGTCCTCGAACCCGCGCTGCGACAGCCACTCCAGAACCTGCTCGACCAGGATCTCCGGCACGGAGGCGCCGGAGGTGACGCCGACCGTGGACACGCCCTCCAGCCACGCCTCCTCGATCTCGTCGGCGAAGTCCACGAGGTAGGCCTCGCGGGAGCCGGCGAGCTTGGCGACCTCGACGAGCCGCTTGGAGTTGGAGGAGTTGCGGGAGCCGACGACGATCACCAGCTCGGCCTCGGCGCCCATCTGCTTCACCGCGAGCTGACGGTTCTGCGTGGCGTAGCAGATGTCGTCGCTGGGCGGGGAGATGAGCTGCGGGAACTTCTCCTTCAGGGCGTCGACGGTCTCCATGGTCTCGTCGACGGACAGGGTGGTCTGGGACAGCCAGACGACCTTCGACTCGTCACGGACCTCGACCTTGGCGACGTCCTCGGGGCCGTCGACGAGCTGGATGTGCTCGGGGGCCTCGCCGGAGGTGCCGATGACCTCCTCGTGGCCCTCGTGCCCGATCAGGAGGATGTCGTAGTCCTCGCCCGCGAAGCGGACGGCCTCCTTGTGGACCTTGGTGACCAGCGGGCAGGTCGCGTCGATGGTGGCGAGCCGGCCCTGCTTGGCCTCGTCGTGGACGGTCGGTGCGACGCCGTGCGCGGAGAACATGACGATGTTGCCCGGAGGCACCTCTTCCGTCTGTTCGACGAAGATGGCGCCCTTCTTCTCCAAGGTCTGCACGACGTACTTGTTGTGGACGATCTCGTGCCGGACGTAGACCGGAGCGCCGTACTGCTCCAGGGCTTTCTCGACGGCGATCACGGCGCGGTCCACACCCGCGCAGTAGCCACGGGGGGCGGCGAGCAGGACACGGCGGCCAGGCGAAGCAGTCATGCCCCCCATCGTAAGGCCGCGTACGGCGGGTCAAAGATCGCGTGTGTGCCGGGTTGGTGGTGAGACGGGTGGTGACCCGGGCGGTTTCGCCCCCGCCGCGCATAGGCCCGGGGATCTGGGGGCGGAGCCCTCAGTGACGGGGCGTTGTCGTACCGGGCCGTTACCCTCGCGGCATGGCTGTCAACACGTCGCCCGAGACGCCCCTGCCCGTCGGTGAGGTCTCGCGGCTCATCGGGGGGTGGATCGACCGGCTCGGGGCCGTGTGGGTGGAGGGGCAGATCACCCAGTTGTCGCGGCGGCCGGGCGCGGGGGTCGTGTTTCTGACGTTGCGTGATCCGTCGTACGACATCTCCGTCGGCGTCACCTGTTATCGCCAGGTGTTCGACTCCGTCGCCGATGTCGTCAGCGAGGGCGCGCGGGTCGTCGTCCTCGCGAAGCCCGAGTGGTACGCCCCGCGGGGGCAACTGTCGTTGCGGGCCGCCGAGATCAGGCCCGTCGGCGTCGGCGAGCTGCTCGCGCGGCTCGAGCAGTTGAAGAAGGCCCTCACCGCCGAGGGACTGTTCGCGGCCGAGCGGAAGAAGCCGCTGCCCTTCCTGCCCCAGCTCGTCGGGCTGGTCTGCGGGCGGGCCTCCGCCGCGGAGCGGGACGTGCTGGAGAACGCCCGGCACCGCTGGCCGGCCGTCCGCTTCGAGGTGCGCAACGTGGCCGTGCAGGGCGTGCACGCCGTACCGCAGGTCGTCCAGGCCGTGAAGGAGCTCGACGAGAACGACGAGGTGGACGTGATCGTCGTCGCGCGCGGGGGCGGCAGCGTGGAGGACCTGCTGCCCTTCTCCGACGAGCAGCTCATCAGGACCGTCGCGGAATGCCGTACCCCCGTCGTGTCCGCCATCGGGCACGAACCCGACACGCCGCTCCTCGACTACGTCGCCGACCTGCGCGCCTCCACCCCGACCGACGCCGCGAAGCAGGTCGTACCGGACGTCGGCGAGGAGTACGAGCGGGTACGGCTGCTGCGGGACCGGGCCCGGCGGTGTGTGCAGGCGTTCGTGGACCGGGAGGAACGCGGGCTCGCCCAGGCGCTCGCCCGGCCGGTGATAGAGGATCCGCACCGGATGATCGACGAACGGGCCGACCAGGTCGCGTCCCTGCTCGACCGCGGCCGGCGCACCCTCGGCCATCACCTCGACCGCGCCGACTCCGAGCTGACGCACACGCACGCACGCGTGGTGGGCCTCTCCCCCGCCGCCACCCTCAAGCGGGGGTACGCGGTGCTGCAGAAGACCGACGGGCACGTCGTCCGGGACCCGGGCGAGGTCACGGGGGACGAGGTCCTGCGCGCGCGGGTCGCCGAGGGTGAGTTCGTGGTTCGAGTCGATGCATAGGGTGGGCGAATGAGCAGCAAGACGGACGAGGCGCTCGGGTACGAGCAGGCGCGGGACGAGCTGATCGACGTCGTACGGCGGCTGGAGGCGGGCGGTACGACGCTGGAGGAGTCCCTGGCGCTCTGGGAGCGGGGCGAGGAACTGGCGAAGGTGTGCCGGCGCTGGCTGGAGGGGGCGCGGGCGCGGCTGAACGCGGCCCTCGCGGAGGAGGAAGAGCAGGCGGACCGGGGAGGGGCCGAGGCCGCCGAGTAGCGCCGGGCATCCGAAGCTGTGCGGCGAACCTGTGAGGCGGATCACCACGGTCCGGTTTTTGTTGAAGGTTGAACTTCACTGACGTACGGTCGATGACGTCAGCCGGTCCGGTTTCTCCGGATCCGACGTACGTCCCCGAGAAGGTTCACGCATGTCAATCGTTCTTGACCCCGCCGCCCAGGACCTCCTGTTCCGTGAGGCCCGTACCGCGAACACCTTCACCGACGAGCCGGTGACCGACGAGCAGGTGCAGGCGATCTACGACCTGGTCAAGTACGGCCCGACCGCTTTCAACCAGTCCCCGCTGCGCATCACCCTGGTCCGCTCCGCCGAGGCCCGCGAGCGCCTGGTCCAGCACATGGCCGAGGGCAACCAGCCGAAGACCGCCACCGCCCCGCTGGTCGCGATCCTCGCCGCGGACAACGAGTTCCACGAGGAGCTGCCGGAGCTCTTCCCGCACTTCCCGCAGGCCAAGGACGTCTTCTTCGGCGAGCGCTCCGCCCGTGAGGGTGCCGCCACGCTGAACGCCGCCCTGCAGGCCGCGTACTTCATCATCGGCATCCGCGCCGCGGGCCTCGCCGCCGGTCCGATGACCGGTCTGGACTTCGAGGGTGTCCGCAAGGAGTTCCTGGACGACGACCACACCCCGCTGATGGTCGTCAACATCGGCACCCCGGGCGAGGACGCCTGGTTCCCGCGCTCCCCGCGTCTGGCGTACGACGAGGTCGTCACCACCGTCTGAGCGGTTCGGATCCACAGAATCTCAGCTCCATGGCTCCATAGCTCCATAGCTCTATAGCTCCACAGAAGAAGGCCCCCGGCTGCGATGCCGGGGGCCTTCTTCGCGTCCTGGGGGCTCACGCCATCTTCAGGGCCCCGGCCATCTCCGCCAGCCGGCCGATCGTGCCGGTGCCCGCCACCACCGTCGTCACGCCGTCGCCCTGGTGCACGAGCGCGTCGTATCGGCCGCCCGTGTAGCGCGTCCAGGTGCGGCCGTCGATCTCCTGGGTGGTCTTCGTCGCTTCGGCGCCCTGGCTGGCCTCGTCGATGAACGTCGACGGCTTCTGAGTCGACTGCTCGACCTGGACGTACTCCCCGTCGGGCGCGTGGAAGCCCAGGTGCCAGGCGTCGAAGTTGTCGCCCTGGAAGCGGACGGAGGTGGCCTTCCAGTCGGAGGAGAGGCCCTCGGGCGCGGCCACCGGGTAGGAGGCCGCCCGGCGCGCCGTGAGCAGCTCGACGCGGTAGTCGACCGTCTTGATCTCCGGAGCGGAGTCGTCGTGCGGGATGAAGAGGTAGATGACACCCGCCATGAGCCCGATCAGACCCAAGGAGAGGATCATGTCCCGGACCGTCTTCTGCTTACCGTTCGAACCTGCCACGTCCCTATCGTCGCAGGTGCCCTGGTCCGCTCATCCGTGGGGCCCCCTGCTCATTTTGTCTGCCTGACGATAGAGTCGGGCCCATACCCTCATCCGGCCGTCGCCGTATCAGAAAGGTGCGCTCCGATGACCGAGCATCATCATCTGCCGTCCGAGCTCGAGGTTCCCTCCGAGGCTCCCGACCGCAACCTCGCCCTGGAACTCGTACGGGTGACCGAAGCCGCGGCGATGGCCGCGGGCCGCTGGGTCGGGCGTGGCGACAAGAACGGCGCCGACGGTGCCGCGGTTCGAGCCATGCGGACCCTCGTCTCCACCGTCTCGATGAACGGCGTCGTAGTCATCGGGGAGGGCGAGAAGGACGAAGCCCCGATGCTCTTCAACGGGGAGCGCGTCGGCGACGGGACCGGTCCCGAGTGCGACATCGCCGTCGACCCGATCGACGGCACCACGCTGACCGCGAAGGGCATGACGAACGCGATCGCGGTGCTGGCCGCCGCCGACCGCGGGTCGATGTTCGACCCGTCCGCCGTCTTCTACATGGACAAACTGGTCACCGGGCCCGAGGCCGCCGACTTCGTCGACATCAACGCGCCCGTGTCCGTGAACATCCGCCGGGTCGCCAAGGCCAAGCGGTCCACGCCCGAGGACGTCACCGTCGTCATCCTGGACCGGCCGCGGCACGCGGGCCTCATCGAGGAGGTCCGCGAGACCGGCGCGCGCATCAGGCTGATCTCCGACGGCGACGTGGCCGGCTCGATCCTGGCGCTGCGCGAAGGCACCGGCGTCGACCTGCTGCTCGGCGTCGGCGGCACGCCGGAGGGCATCATCTCGGCCTGTGCCGTGAAGTGTCTGGGCGGCACGATCCAGGGCAAGCTGTGGCCGAAGGACGACGAGGAGCGGCAGCGGGCCATCGACGCGGGGCACGATCTGGACCGGGTGCTGACGACCGACGACCTGGTGTCCGGCGAGAACGTGTTCTTCGTGGCGACGGGCATCACCGACGGCGAGCTGCTGCGGGGCGTGCGGTACCGGTCGGAGACCGCGACCACCGACTCGATCGTGATGCGGTCGAAGTCCGGGACGGTGCGTCGGATCGACTCGGAGCACCGGCTGAGCAAGCTGCGGGCCTACAGCGCGATCGACTTCGACCGGGCCAAGTAGGCACGTCCGGGCGAAGTGAGCACGTCCGGGCGAAGTGAGCACGTCCGACCAGCGTCGATGGGGCGCCCCCGGTGCGGTGGGGGCGCCCCATCGGCGTATGCCGGGCGGGCCGGTCAGCCCGCTGCGGCTATGCGCTCCGCCGACCTCGCGGCCTTTTTCAGCTCCAGGTCGCGGCGGCGGCGCCTCGCCAGGACCACTCGGCGTTCGGCGGCGGTAAGTCCGCCCCAGACGCCGTACGGTTCCGGTTGCAGGAGCGCGTGCTCGCGGCACTCGACCATGACCGGGCAGCCCGAACAGACTCGTTTCGCGGCCTGCTCGCGGGAGAGCCGGGCGGCGGTGGGCTCTTTGGACGGTGCGAAGAACAGGCCGGCCTCGTCGCGCCGGCACACCGCCTCGGTGTGCCAGGGTGCGTCTTGGTCCCTGTCCCGCACTGGCACCCGCTGGGCCGGAACGGCAGCTACCTGCAGGGACGAATGCGGCGGTTGCAGCACGGTCTACTCCTGACGACGGCTTCGCGAGCGAGCGACGATGCAGCAAGGCCTACCCGCTGTGCGCGCGCCTATGCACTGAGTTCCGAACCGCTGGATTCCCGTAGGGATGTGCGCGCTTCGGGCGCGACAGGCGATGATCCCCTCCCCTCCCATCCGCTTCACATCCCGGTCGAATTCACAACCGTCAATGATCCAGGTGCTTGCGCAAACTCTTGTCGACCTTGCGGTGCACGCGGTCGAGGATGTCCGCGACGAGCTTGCCGCGCTTGGGCTTGCCCTCGATGTTGCCGAGCACGGCCCAGCCGTCCACGTAGACCACGGGGGCCTCGGGGTCGGCCGAATCGAGCGTGTCCACCTCGAAGTTCCCGAGGACGCCGCCGCCGGTGCCGCGCAGCGACACGTTCTCCGGGACGCGGACCTCGACGTTGCCGAAGACCGAGACCGCCTTGATGACGACCTGCCGGTACTCGAAGATCGCCTCGCTCAGATCGATCTCCACGCTGCCGAAGACGGCGTACGCGTGGATACGGCGGCCCGCTCGCCAGCGGCCCTTGCGGACGGCGCTGCTGAAGACCGCGACCACGTTGTCGTCCGGGTCGTGCGGGATGGCGTCGGTGGGGCGGTTGGGGGCCGGGTTGTAGACAGGGGCGGCCCGGCGCTCGTGGGCGGCCGGCAGGTCCCGTATGAAGACCTCCAGTTCGCCCACCGTCTTGGCGTTCAGCACCCCCTCGACGCGCTCCGCGTGCTCGTCGGCGGTGAGGCGGCCCTCGGCGAGGGCCTCGCGCAATATGTCGGCGATCCGGTCGCGGTCGGCGTCCGAGGCGCGCAGTCCGGCGGGGGACTGCGGCTGCGGTTCGGTGTGCTTCTGAAGGTCCACGGCAGCAGCGTACCCAAACGCGATAGATCGCGACTAGGGCTGTGGACAACCTTGACCCGGCTCGATCCGGCTGGATCCGGCCAACTGAGGATTACCTCACAAGAGTGCTGTCGGTGGCAGGTTCTACGCTGGTGGGCGCTGCCAATGGAGGCCAGCGGCCGTCTGTCGAGTGAGGAATGGGCGAGATGCCTGAGTTCGCGTACACCGATCTGCTCCCTACGGGAGAGGACACCACCCCGTACCGGCTGGTGACCTCCGAGGGTGTCTCCACTTTCGAGGCCGACGGGCGGACGTTCCTCAAGGTCGAGCCCCAGGCGCTGCGCAAGCTCGCCGAGGAGGCCATCCATGACATCCAGCACTATCTGCGCCCGGCCCACCTGGCCCAGCTGCGCCGGATCATCGACGACCCCGAGGCGTCGAGCAACGACAAGTTCGTGGCCCTCGACCTGCTGAAGAACGCGAACATCGCGGCCGCGGGCGTGCTGCCGATGTGCCAGGACACCGGCACGGCGATCGTCATGGGCAAGCGCGGGCAGAACGTGCTCACGGAGGGCGGCGACGAGGCCGCCCTCTCGCGCGGCATCTACGACGCGTACCTGAACCTGAACCTGCGCTACTCGCAGATGGCCCCTCTCACCATGTGGGAGGAGAAGAACACCGGCTCGAACCTGCCGGCGCAGATCGAGCTGTACGCCACCGACGGCGGCGCCTACAAGTTCCTCTTCATGGCGAAGGGCGGCGGCTCCGCCAACAAGTCCTTCCTCTACCAGGAGACGAAGGCCGTCCTGAACGAGGCCTCCATGATGAAGTTCCTGGAGGAGAAGATCCGTTCGCTCGGTACGGCCGCCTGCCCGCCGTACCACCTGGCGATCGTCGTCGGCGGTACGTCGGCCGAATACGCGCTCAAGACCGCCAAGTACGCCTCCGCGCACTACCTGGACGAGATCCCCGCCGAGGGCTCGGAGCTGGGCCACGGCTTCCGGGACAAGGAGCTGGAGGAGAAGGTCTTCGAGCTGACCCAGAGGATCGGCATCGGCGCGCAGTTCGGCGGCAAGTACTTCTGTCACGACGTGCGTGTCGTGCGGCTGCCGCGGCACGGGGCCTCCTGCCCGGTCGCCATCGCCGTGTCCTGCTCCGCCGACCGTCAGGCCGTGGCGAAGATCACCGCCGAGGGTGTTTTCCTGGAGCAGCTGGAGACCGACCCGGCGCGGTTCCTGCCGGAGACGACGGACGAGCACCTGACTGAATCCAATAGCGGCTCCGCCGCGGGGGCGGGCGACGTCGTCAAGATCGACCTGAACCAGCCGATGGACGACATCCTCGCGGAGCTGACCAAGTACCCGGTCAAGACGCGGCTTTCGCTGACCGGGCCGCTGGTGGTCGCCCGTGACATCGCGCACGCCAAGATCAAGGAGCGGCTGGACGCGGGCGAGGAGATGCCGCAGTACCTGAAGGACCACCCCGTGTACTACGCGGGCCCCGCGAAGACCCCGGAGGGCTACGCGTCCGGTTCCTTCGGCCCGACGACGGCCGGCCGCATGGACTCCTACGTCGAGCAGTTCCAGGCGGCGGGCGGCTCCAAGGTGATGCTGGCGAAGGGCAACCGGTCGGCGCAGGTCACCAAGGCGTGCGACGCGCACGGCGGCTTCTACCTCGGTTCCATCGGCGGCCCCGCCGCCCGCCTCGCCCAGGACTGCATCAAGAAGGTCGAGGTCGTCGAGTATGAGGAGCTCGGCATGGAGGCCGTCTGGAAGATCGAGGTCGAGGACTTCCCGGCGTTCATCGTCGTGGACGACAAGGGCAACGACTTCTTCCAGGACCCGGCGCCCGCGCCGACGTTCACGTCGATTCCGGTGCGTGGGCCCGGGCTCGCGTAGTGCCTGCGGGGCGGCGGCCGGGAACGGGTTTCGCCCCCGCCGCCCCTACCCGTCCCATCCTCCAGGGGCTCCGCCCCTTCAACCCCGACGGGGACTGCGTCCCCTGCACCCCGCCGGGGGCTCGGCCTCCGCGTCCCGCAGCCGCTGAGGCTCCGCCTCCACACCCCCCTGCGGCTGCCGCCTCAACACCGCCCGGGTGCCCCGCAACCTGGCAACGACCCGCCTCCCGCAGGCCTGCCACGCTTCCCCTACGGCCGCCCCTCAAGACCCCGCCCTGGAGCCCCACAACCCGCCGAGGCAACGACCCGCACTCCCGTGGGGCTGCGCCTCCTCCCGCTAGGGCGACGGACCCACACTCCGCTGGCTCCGCCGCCACACTCCTCTGCGGCTGCCGCCTCAACACCCCGCCCTGGCGCTCCGCCTCCGCACCCGCTGAGGCAGCCTCTTGCAACCCGCTGGTGCTGCGCCTCCATGCGCCACCCTGGTTCGGCCGCCGCAACTCGCTGGGGCGACGCCCTTCACGCCCTTGCGGCTGTGCCTCCACAACCGAGCCCCGAGGCTCCGCCTCCACACCCGCTGAGGCAGCGCCCCGCAACCCGCCGGGGCTGAGCCTGCGCAACCCGCTGGGGCAACTACCCGCACTCCCTGGGGCTGGGCCCCCGAACCCGCTGAGGAAACGTCCCGCACCTCGCCGGAGCTCCGCCTCCACACCCCGCTGAACCAGCGCCCAACACCCCCTGCGGCTCCGCCTCCCCACACCACTGGGGCTCCACCTCCGCACCCCACTGAGGCAACGCCCGCACCCCGCTGGCGCTCCGCCTCCACACCCCGCTGAACCAGCGCCCAACACCCCCTGCGGCTCCGCCTCCCCACCCCGCCCTGGGCCCCACCTCCGCATCGCCCTGCCGTAGCACCCCGCACCCCGCCGGCACTCCCCCTCCGCACCCCCTTGACGCAGCTGTCCCCGCGGCCCCTTCGACCTCCCCTGCGGCCCCTTCCGCCTCCCCCCGCGGCCCGCAGGGCAAGGGTGTCGCCGGATGCTCCGTCTCCCGCGGTCGTCCGGCGCGGGACCGGGGGACGGTGGGGCGCGGCGGAATGGTGGAACCTTGGGGGGCTCCGGAACATCCGTGGCCTTCCGATCGCTGTATCCGGTATGAGCGACTACCGCATCGAGCACGACTCCATGGGCGAGGTCCACGTCCCCGCGGACGCGAAGTGGCGGGCCCAGACGCAGCGCGCCGTCGAGAACTTCCCGATTTCCGGGCAGCATCTGGAACGCGCCCATATCGAGGCCCTCGCCCGGATCAAGGCGGCCGCCGCCAAGGTGAACGCCGAGTTGGGGGTGCTCGAGAAGGACGTCGCCGCGGCGATCCAGGAGGCGGCGGACGAGGTCGCGGAAGGGCGTTGGGACGCGCACTTCCCGGTGGACGTGTTCCAGACCGGGTCCGGTACGTCGTCCAACATGAACACCAACGAGGTCATCGCCACGCTCGCGACCGAGCGGCTCGGGCGGGACGTGCATCCCAACGACCACGTCAACGCGTCCCAGTCGTCCAACGACGTGTTCCCGTCGTCCATTCACATCGCCGCCACCGCCGCCGTCACCCGGGATCTCGTCCCGGCACTGGAGCACCTCGCCGACTCCCTCGCCCGTAAGTCCGAGGAGTTCGCCGACGTCGTGAAGTCGGGGCGGACGCATCTCATGGACGCCACGCCGGTGACACTGGGGCAGGAGTTCGGGGGATACGCGGCGCAGGTGCGGTACGGCGTCGAGCGGCTCCGGGCCTCCCTCCCGCGGCTCGCCGAGCTGCCCCTCGGGGGGACCGCCGTCGGGACCGGGATCAACACGCCCCCCGGGTTCTCCGCCGCCGTCATCGAGGAGGTCGCCCGCACCACCGGGCTGCCGCTCATCGAGGCCCGCGACCACTTCGAGGCGCAGGGGGCCCGGGACGGGATCGTCGAGACGAGCGGGCAGCTGCGGACCGTCGCCGTGTCGCTCACGAAGATCGCCAATGACCTGCGGTGGATGGCCTCCGGGCCGCGCACCGGGCTGGCGGAGATCTCGCTGCCCGATCTCCAGCCGGGGTCGTCGATCATGCCCGGCAAGGTCAACCCGGTGATCCCGGAGGCCGTGCTCATGGTCTCCGCCCAGGTCATCGGCAATGACGCGACCGTCGCCACCGCCGGTGCCGCCGGCAACTTCGAGCTCAACGTGATGCTGCCGGTCATCGCGAAGAACGTGCTGGAGTCCATTCGGCTGCTCTCCAACGTCTCGCGGCTGCTCGCCGACCGGACCGTCGACGGGATCGTCGCCCACCGGGAGCGGGCGCGGGAGTACGCCGAGTCGTCGCCGTCCATGGTGACCCCGCTCAACAAGTACATCGGGTACGAGGAGGCCGCGAAGGTCGCCAAGAAGGCGCTGGCGGAGCAGAAGACCATCCGTCAGGTCGTCGTCGAGGGCGGGTACGTGGAGCGCGGGAACCTCACCGAACAGCAGCTGGACGAGGCGTTGGATGTCCTGCGGATGACGCGTCCGTAACCGATCGGGCACGCCTCGTGCCCGGCGCGTGAACCGTGACGCGCGCCGCAGCGTCGTATGCCTGCGGCACCTAATATCTGTGCATGGCAGACGGTGGAGCGGTGAGAGCCGAAGCGGACGCGGGCGGGTCGGCGGTGTGCTGGGCGCCCGGGAGTCAGATCCTGTGGCGTTACCGGGAGAACGGCGGCGCGCGCTTCCACATCGCGCGTCCCGTCACCGTCGTACGGGACGACAGCGAGGTGCTCGCCGTGTGGATGGCGGCGGGCACCGAGTGTGTGAGGCCGGTGCTCGCGGACGGTACGCCGGTGCACGTCGAGCCGTTGGAGAGCCGCTACACCAAGCCGCGGACCGTGCAGCGCGACCGGTGGTTCGGGACGGGCGTGCTGAAGCTGGCGCGACCCGGTGAACCCTGGTCGGTCTGGCTTTTCTGGGATCCGGGCTGGCGGTTCAAGAACTGGTACGTGAACCTGGAGGAGCCGCTGACGCGTTGGGACGGCGGGGTGGACTCCGAGGATCACTTCCTGGACATCTCCGTACATCCCGACCGAAGTTGGCACTGGCGGGACGAGGACGAGTTCGCGCAGGCCCAGCTGGACGGGCTGATGGATGCTCAACTGGCCGAACAAGTAAGGGAGGCGGGGCGGTCCGCCGTGGAGGTGATCCGGGCTTGGGGGCCGCCGTTCTCGGACGGCTGGCAGCACTGGCGTCCCGATCCGTCCTGGAGTGTCCCTGCCCTGCCGGAGGACTGGGATCGTACGCCCGCGCACATGTCCTCATGAGACCCTTGATGCGCCCCGGGGCAAGAAACGTAGGATCGTCCTCCGCAAGGGCGCGCAGTGACAAGTACCGGAGCACGCGCTGGGCTTGACCTATCGTCACCGAGGGGCGGCAGGACGTGAACGAGAGGTACGAGGGCAACACCGGTGTGGAGCGCGACGCCCCCGCCGGTGGCACAGAAACAGCCTCTGGCCACGCCGGAAATCCGTTCCTGGGACATGTATTCCGGGTATCGGGTTTTCGGCGGGACCAACTGCACGCGCGGTACGCAGCGCCGGACGGACGGATTCGACACGCGTGACGGAGCAGCCGACCTCCTTCGAACGGCCCCAGACGGGCGCCGACCCCGCGGATCCCCGCGGGGCGCTCCTGCGTACCTCGGCGCCGTCGCACCCGAACAGTGCCGAGCACGCCTCGGACACGCCGTCGCACGCGCCCGGCGCGGGCGCCTTACCGGCACAGGCGCGCGCCGGCGAGACGCCGCCCGCCGGTCCCGGCACGACGACTTCGAGCGGTAAGGACACCAGAGCCGTAGGTACCGACCCCGAGCACTCCCAGCCCGCCGTCTCCGCCGAGCCGGACACGCACCGTCCCCGGCCGGTGCCCGAGGCGATCCCGGCCCAGCCGGGCACCGAGAGCGCCAAGAGCCAGGAGCGCCGTACCGGGCAGGGGCTGCCGCCCGGCCGGCCCACGCCGATGCGGCGGGACGGGGACCGGCTGCGGTTCGTGGGCGCCGCGACCCGGCGGATCGCCCGCGGCATCGACCTCGACGAGATCGTGATGGGGCTGTGCCGGGCGACCGTGCCGACCTTCTCGGACGCGATCCTCGTCTATCTGCGCGACCCGCTGCCGGTCGGCGACGAGCGGCCCACCGGGCCCCTGGTGCTGCGGCTGCGCCGGACCGACCGGATCCCGCAGGAGCGGGACCTGGAGGACGGGATCCTGCCGGTGCCGGTCCCGGATCAGCCCGAGCTGGACACGATCGGCACGGAGCTGTGCGAGGTACGGCCCGGCAGCGCGCTCGCCGAGGTGCTGCGTGGGGTGCGTCCCGTGTTCACGGACACCTCGGACGTGCGCGCCGCACTGACCGAACTTCTCGGCGAGGGCGGCGAGTTCACCGTACCCGCCGGACAGCGGGCGATCCTCGCCCCGCTGCGCGGCCGGCGCCGGGTGATCGGTGCCGCGCTGTTCCTGCGCCGCCCGGAGCGCATCGCCTTCGAGCCGGACGACCTGCTGGTCGCCGCCCAGCTCGCCACGCACAGCGCGCTCGGCATCGACAAGGCGGTGCTGTACGGCCGTGAGGCGTACATCGCCGACGAGTTGCAGCGCACGATGCTGCCGGAGACGCTGCCGCGACCCACGGGCGTGCGGCTGGCGTCCCGCTACCTCCCGGCGGCCGAGACCGCCCGGGTCGGCGGCGACTGGTACGACGCGATCCCGCTGCCGGGCAGCCGCGTGGCGCTGGTGGTGGGCGACGTCATGGGGCATTCCATGACGTCCGCCGCGATCATGGGCCAGCTGCGGACCACCGCGCAGACCCTCGCCGGGCTCGACCTGCCGCCGCAGGAGGTCCTGCACCACCTCGACGAGCAGGCCCAGCGGCTCGGCACCGACCGCATGGCGACCTGCCTCTACGCCGTCTACGACCCGGTCTCGCACCGCATCACCATCGCCAACGCCGGCCATCCCCCGCCGGTCCTGCTGCACCTGGGCGGCCGTGCCGAGGTACTGCGGGTGCCGCCGGGCGCGCCGATCGGGGTCGGCGGTGTCGACTTCGAGGCGGTGGAGCTGGACGCACCGGCCGGAGCGACCCTGCTCCTCTACACGGACGGGCTCGTCGAGTCGCGCCTGCGGGACGTGTGGACCGGGATAGAGCAGCTGCGCGAGAAGCTCGCCGCCACCGCGCAGCTGACCGGACCCGATCATCCGCCGCCCCTCGAAGCGCTGTGCGACGAGGTGCTCGACATGCTCGGCCCCGGCGACCGGGACGACGACATCGCCCTGCTCGCCGCCCGCTTCGACGGGATCGCGCCGAGCGACGTGGCGTACTGGTTCCTGGAGCCGGAGGACGCGGCACCGGGCCGGGCCCGGCGGCTGGCCCGGCGGGCGCTCGCCCGCTGGGGCATGGAGGAGATCACCGACTCCGTGGAGCTGCTGGTCAGCGAGGTCGTGACCAACGCCGTGCGCTATGCGACCCGGCCGATCACGCTCCGGCTGCTGCGGACGGACGTACTGCGCTGCGAGGTGGGGGACGACGTTCCGCAACTGCCCCGGCTGCGGCAGGCTCGCGCCACGGACGAGGGCGGGCGCGGGCTGTATCTGGTGAACCGGCTGGCCCGGCGGTGGGGGGCGACGCGGCTGAGCACCGGGAAGGTCGTCTGGTTCGAGCTGAACAGCAGTTGAGGGTCCCTGCGGACCTCAAGGAGGTCCAGGGGACCTCAGACAACGGCAAGGGCGCCCGGTGCATACCGGGCGCCCTTGCCGTTGCTACAGGGTGTCGTCTTCCCTCGGGTCCAGCGGGTCCTCCGGCGTGGTCCCCTCCGCCGGCGGTGAAGTCGTCGGGGTCGTCGGGGGTCTGGTCGTCGGAGGCGTCGTCGTCGGGCTCTGGGTCGGCGGTTCGGTCGTCGCCGGTTCCGTGGTCTCGGGCTCCGTCGTCGGGGGCTCCGTGGTCGGCTCCTGCGTCGGGGTCCGGCTGGGAGTCCGGCTCGGGGTCACCGACTTGGTCGGCTGGACCGCCGCGCCCTGGTCGGTGTCCAGGTCGAACTTGGAGTTCTTGGCCGAGACGCCGAAGGTGTACGCCGCCCAGATCTGCGCCGGGAAGCCGCCGCCGTTGACCCGTTCCTCGCCGCCCGCGCCGTACATCTTGGTCTGCGCGCCGGACTTCGCGTCCTCGCCGAACAGGCCGACCGAGGTGACCAGGTCGGGCGTGTAGCCGGTGAACCAGGCCGACTTGTTGTCGTCGGAGGTGCCCGTCTTGCCGGCGACCTGCTGGCCGTCGCGCTCGGAGTTGTCGCGGACCGAGGTGCGGGCCGTACCGTCGTCGACCACGCCGGTCAGGACCGAGGTGACCGTGTCGGCGGTCTCGCGGCTGAGCACCTGGTCGCCGATCGGGTCGGGCAGCTCCACCGTGCGGGTGTTGTGCTCGGCCGACTTGAGGATGGTCGGCGTGACCTTCTTGCCGTGGTTGTCGAGAGTGGCGTAGACGCCGGCCATCTGCAGCGGGCTGGCCCCCATGGTGCCGAGGGTCTGCGCGGGGACCGCCTTGAGGTCGGTGGTGTCCATGCCGAGCTGCCCGGCCACCTTGAGGACGTTGTCCATGCCGACGTCGACACCGAGTTGCGCGAAGACGGAGTTGATGGACTTGTTCATCGCGGTCTGGACCGTGACGTCGCCGTAGTCCTGGTCGTCCTCGTTCTCGGGGGCGAACCCGACCTTGGTGCCGTTGTCCACGACCGGCCGCTTGCTGGTGCCGTCGTAGATCGTGCTCGTGGTGATCGGCTTGTCGTCCTGCGTCTTCGCGTTCTCCTCCAGCGCGGCGGCGAGGATCACCGGCTTGAACGTCGACGCGGGCTGGTAGTCGGCGCGGGTCGCGTTGCTGCGGAAGTGCTTGTAGTAGTCGACGCCGCCGTAGAGGGCGACGACCTTGCCCGTCTTGGGGTCCACGGAGACCGCGCCGGCCTGGATGGTCTTGTCGACCGGCCGCTTGTCGGGGTCCAGCTTGCTGGTCAGCTGGGTCTTGGCCGCCTGCTCCAGCTCGGCCTGCTTCTTCTTGTCGATGTTCAGGGTGATGGTCCAGCCCTGGTTCTTGACCTGCGCCTCGGCCTCGTCCCGCGAGATGTCCTGCTCCTTCATGAGCTGGTTCTCGAGCTGCTGGTTGGCGAGGTCGACCAGGTAGCCCTTCTGCCCGTCGAGGCCGGGGGCGCCCTTCGGCTCCTTCGGCACCGGGAACTCCATGGCGTCGCGCTTGGCCTTGGTGAGCCAGCCCTCCTCGACCATGTTGTTCAGGACGTAGTTCCAGCGCTCCTTCACCAGCGCCTTGCCGGTGTCGGTCGCGGCCTGCCAGTCGTACTGGCTCGGCGCCTGGAGCAGCGCGGCGAGGTAGGCGCCCTGCGCGACGCTGAGATCCTTGGCGTCGACGCGGTAGTAGGCCTGGGCGGCGGCCTGGATGCCGTAGGCGCTGCGGCCGTAGTAGCTGGTGTTGATGTAGCCCGCGAGGATGTCGTCCTTGGACGTCGTGCGGTCCACCTTCAACGAGATGACCAGTTCCTTCAGCTTGCGCGTGACGGTCTGGTCCTGGTTGAGGTAGTAGTTCTTGACGTACTGCTGGGTGATCGTCGAGCCACCCTGCTTGCCCTTGCCGGACAGCGTGTTGAGCAGGCCGCGAGCGGTGCCCTTGAGGTCGACGCCGGCGTCCGTGTAGAAGGTCTTGTTCTCCGCCGCGACGAAGGTGTACTGGACGGGCTTGGGGACCTCACTGAGCTCCACGATCTCGCGGTTGGTCTCGCCGACGCGGGCCAGGATCGTGCCGTCGCTGTACTCGTAGACGTTGCTCTGCTGCTGAGCGGCCGCGTTGCCCTTGGGCACGTCGACCATCATGTACAGCGCGATGAACGCGCCGATGCCGAGCAGGCACAGGCCGAAGAAGGTGCCGAGGATCTTCTTCCAGGTGAACAGCCTGCGTATGCCGCTCTTCCCGGGCTTGCCGCCCGCGGCGGCCGACGAGTGGCGGCTCTTGGGCGCCGCGCGGCGACCACCGCGCTGCCGCGCTCGTCTCTCTTCCGCTCGTCCCATGACTCCGCTCGCTCCGCTTCGTTCTCGGCTGTCACACAGGTTGCTGGCCCAAGTCAGCTCAGAAAGCTAACACCGCTCTCTGTGACAAAGGGCCTTCGATCCGGTCTTTTACGGACGTGAGAATCAGCACCCGAGTCCATGGAACCTGACCACTGAGAGGGGGTCAGGGTTGCCGTGACGGGGTAAAGTGATATCAATTAGCTAGAACGAAGCTAGAACGAGAAGCTAGAAAAACGGGGGGACCCATGTCCACACACGACTCCGCACCCACCTCCGACGTGCCCCGCATGCCCGATCCACGGGTGCGCGAGTTCGCCGCGCACAGCATCGGCGGCGCGCTCGCGCTGCTGCTGGGCCTGATAGGCCTGCTGCTCGGCATCGGCATGGTCGTCACCGCCACGGCGGTCGCCGCGACCGGCGCCAAGGCCGCGCTGATCGTCGTCGGCATCGTGATCGCCCTCGCCGCCTTCATCGCGATGTGCGGCTTGAACACGGTGGCGCCGGGCGAGGCCCGGGTGGTCCAGCTCTTCGGGCGCTACCGCGGGACGATCCGCGAGGACGGACTGCGCTGGGTGAACCCGTTCACCTCCCGCGAGAAGATCTCGACCCGGGTCCGCAACCACGAGACCGCCGTCCTCAAGGTCAACGACGCCTACGGCAACCCGATCGAGCTCGCCGCGGTCGTGGTGTGGCGGGTCGAGGACACCGCGCAGGCCACCTTCGAGGTGGACGACTTCCTGGAGTTCGTCTCCACCCAGACCGAGGCGGCCGTCCGGCACATCGCCATCGAGTACCCGTACGACGCCCATGACGAGGACGGCCTCTCGCTGCGCGGCAACGCCGAGGAGATCACCGAGAAGCTCGCCGTCGAACTGCACGCGCGCGTGGAGGCGGCCGGCGTCTCCATCATCGAGTCCCGCTTCACGCACCTCGCCTACGCTCCCGAGATCGCCTCGGCGATGCTCCAGCGGCAGCAGGCCGGGGCGGTCGTCGCGGCCCGGCGGGAGATCGTGGACGGCGCGGTGGGCATGGTCGAGGCGGCGCTGGCCCGGATCTCCGAGCGGGGCATCGTGGAGCTGGACGACGAACGGAAGGCGGCGATGGTGTCCAACCTGATGGTGGTGCTGTGCGGCGACCGGGCTCCGCAGCCGGTCCTCAACACGGGGACGCTCTACCAGTGACGGATCCCTCCGAGGGCTCGACCCCTCAGCGTCGGCCGCAGCAGCGCAAGCAGGTGCTGCTGCGGCTGGACCCGTCGGTGTACGAGGCGCTCGCCCGGTGGGCCGGTGACGAGCTGCGCTCGGCGAACGCGCAGATCGAGTTCCTCCTGCGGAAGGCGCTGGCCGACGCGGGGCGGCTGCCGAGGGAGACCGGTCCCCTGCCCCGCCGGGGGCGTCCGCCCGGGGGTTCGGGGCCTGTCGCAGAACCGTGACAATCGACTCCCACCTGCACGGCCGTACGCCCCGCCAGGACGTACACACTCCAGGTATACATGCGGGGTATACACCCCATGTACAGTCCCCTCATGTCCATCGGTCACACCCTCCTGGGACTCCTGGAGTCCGGCCCCTGTCATGGTTACGACCTGAAGCGGGCCTTCGACGAGAAGTTCGGTCACGACCGGCCGCTGCACTACGGCCAGGTCTACTCGACGATGTCCCGCCTGCTGAAGAACGGGCTCGTCGAGGTCGACGGGATCGAACCCGGCGGCGGGCCCGAGCGCAAGCGGTACGCCATCACCGAGGCCGGCGTCACCGACGTACAGCGGTGGCTCGCCACGCCGGAGAAGCCCGAGCCGTACCTCCAGTCGACGCTGTACACCAAGGTCGTCCTCGCGCTGCTCACCCGGCGCGACGCGGGCGACATCCTCGACACCCAGCGTGCCGAGCACCTGCGCATGATGCGGATCCTCACCGACCGCAAGCGCAGGGGCGATCTGGCCGACCAGCTGATCTGCGACCACGCGCTGTTCCATCTGGAGGCCGATCTGCGCTGGCTGGAACTGACGGCCGCGCGGCTGGAGAAGCTCGCCGAGGTGGTGACCAAGTGACCGCCCCCGCCGGTTCCCTGCTCGCGGCCGACGAGCTGCGCAAGGCGTACGGCCCGACCGTCGCCCTCGACGGCGCCGAGTTCTCCATCCACCCCGGCGAGGTCGTCGCCGTGATGGGCCCGTCCGGGTCCGGCAAGTCGACCCTGCTGCACTGTCTCGCCGGGATCGTGCCGCCCGACTCCGGGTCGATCACGTACAACGGGCGCGAGATGGCCACCATGAACGACGCCCAGCGCAGTGCGCTCCGGCGCAGCGACTTCGGGTTCGTCTTCCAGTTCGGGCAGCTGGTGCCCGAGCTGACCTGCGTGGAGAACGTCGCTCTGCCGCTCAGGCTGAACGGCACCTCCCGCAAGGAGGCCGAGCGGACCGCGCTCGGGTGGATGGAGCGGCTGGAGGTCGACGACCTGAGGAAGAAGCGGCCCGGCGAGGTGTCCGGCGGGCAGGGGCAGCGGGTCGCCGTCGCGCGGTCGCTGGTCACCAACCCGCGGGTGCTGTTCGCCGACGAGCCGACCGGCGCGCTCGACTCCCTCAACGGCGAGCGGGTGATGGAGCTGCTCACGGACGCCGCCCGGTCCACCAACGCCGCCGTCGTGCTGGTCACGCACGAGGCGCGGGTGGCCGCGTACTCCGACCGCGAGATCGTCGTACGGGACGGCAAGTCCCGGGACATGGAGCGCGTCGTATGAGGGTGAGGCAGTGGTGGCGGGACCTGGCCATGGGGGTCAGGTTCGCGTTCGCCGGGGGGCGCGAGGGGTGGATGCGGGCGGTGCTGACGGCCGTCGGCGTGGGGCTCGGGGTGGCGTTGCTGCTGCTGACGACCGCGCTGCCGAACGCACTGGCCGTCCGGGACGACCGGGCGGCCGCGCGCAACGACCTCTACTACGGTGACACCGAGACCAAGGTCTCCAGGTCGGACCACTCCCTCCTGATCACGAACGCCGATACGGCCTTCCGCGACCAGTACGTCCGGGGGCGGGAGCTGGAGCCGGAGGGGCCGCGGGCGCCGCTGCCGCCGGGGGTGGAGGAGTTCCCGGCGCGGGGCGAGATGGTGGTCTCCCCCGCGCTGAAGGACCTCCTGGAGTCCGGCTCCGGGAAGCTGCTGCGGGAGCGGCTGCCGCAGCGGATCGTCGGCACGATCGGCGAGAGCGGGCTGATCGGCTCGGCCGAGCTCGCCTTCTACCGGGGCGGCCAGGGCCTCGCCGAGAAGCTCGGCGGAGGCGGGGTGGCGCGGATCGAGAAGTTCGGGCTCTCCCAGGGGGCCTCCGAGGACATGGACCCCGTCCTGCTCCTGCTGATCCTCGTCGTCTTCGTCGTCCTGCTGATGCCGGTCGCCGTCTTCATCGCCGCGGCCGTGCGCTTCGGCGGTGAGCGGCGCGACCGGCGGCTGGCGGCGCTCAGGCTGGTGGGCTCCGACAGCCGGTCCACCCGGCGGATCGCCGCCGGCGAGGCGCTCGCGGGCTCGTTGCTCGGGCTGGTCTTCGGGGCGGGCTTCTTCCTGATCGGCCGTCAAGTGGCGGGCTCGGTCGAGGTCTACGACATCAGCGTGTACCCGAGCTACCTCAACCCCTCCCCCGTGCTCGCCCTGCTGGTCGGCCTCGCCGTGCCGGCGGCCGCCGTACTGGTGACGCTGTTCGCGCTGCGCGGGGTGGTCATCGAGCCGCTCGGTGTGGTGCGTACGGCGAAGCCCGCGCGGCGCCGGCTGTGGTGGCGGCTGCTGCTGCCGCTGGGCGGACTCGCGATGCTCTACCCGATGGTCGGACAGGGCCGCGACGAGGGCGACTTCAACCAGTACCTCGTCACCGGCGGTGTCGTCCTCCTGCTCGTCGGCGTGACCGCGCTGCTGCCGTGGATCGTCGAGGCGGTCGTGGCCCGGCTGGGTTCGGGCGGCGTGGCCTGGCAACTGGCCGTGCGCAGGCTCCAGTTGAGCAGCGGTACGGCCGCCCGGATGGTGAACGGCATCGCGGTCGCGGTGGCCGGGGCGATCGCACTGCAGATGCTGTTCGCCGGGGTGGAGAGCGACTACACGAAGAGAACCGGCTACGACGTCTCGCTGGCGCAGATGCAGGTGACGCTCGGGGACGGGGAACCGCTCGGCCCCTCCGTCGAGAAGTTCCGGCGGACCGAGGGCGTGCGCCAGGTCTACGCGTACTCCGGGGGATACGTCGGCGAGCGGCGCACGGACCCGGTCCTCGGCACCCAGGTGACCGTCGCGGACTGCGCGTCACTGCGGGAGGTGGCCACGCTGCCCTCGTGCCGGGACGGCGACGTGTTCGCCGTACGGGGTGCCGACTACGACACCGACACGCAGAAGCTGGCCAAGGGCGGACGGACGCTGTACCTCGACCCGTCCTACGAGGGCGACGTGAAGAACTCCGAGGTGCCCTGGGTGGTCCCGTCGGGCATGAAGCAGGCACAGACCCGCCCGGACCCGACCGGGTCGGAGCGGGGCGGCTTCCTGATCACCCCGAAGGCGCTGCCGGCCGCGGCCGACGCGGCCCTGGAGGGACAGCTCTACCTCAAGCTCGACGAGTCCGTGCCGGACGTCCGCGACCTGGTGCGGAACACGGCGGCGACCATCGACCCGCTGAGGGAGCCCATGGTCTGGCAGTCGGTCCAGCGGGCCGACCGCTACACCGCGATCCGCACCGGCCTCTTCGTCGGCGCCGCCTGCGTGCTCGCCCTCATCGGCGCGAGCCTCCTGGTCTCGCAGCTGGAGCAACTCCGCGAGCGCAAGAGGCTGTTGTCGGCGCTGGTCGCCTTCGGCACCCGGCGGCGCACTCTGAGCCTGTCGGTGCTGTGGCAGACGGCGATCCCGATCGCGCTCGGTCTGCTGCTGGCCTCGGTGGTGGGGCTGACGCTGGGCGCGGTCCTGCTGCGGATGGCGGGCAACGGGGTGCGCGTGGACTGGCCGAGCGTGCTGTCGATGACCGGCGTCGGTGCCGCGGTCGTCCTGGTGGTGACGCTGCTCAGCGTGCCGCCGCTGCTGCGGCTGATGCGGCCGGACGGACTGCGGACGGAGTAGCCCGCGCGCGGCCCGCCGGTTCCTTCAGGCTGTTTCCCGGTCGGTGAGGATCGAGCCGATACGGCGCAGAGCCGGCTGGGTCGCGCGGTGGAGCTCGTCCACGTCGATCCCCTCGTCGCCCAGGACGACCATCAGCGCGGTGTCGCCGACGGCGTACACCGCGGCGCAGCCGTGGCTGCCGTACGTCACCGTCCGGCGCAGGCTGCCGCGGGCGGTGGCCTCGGCGGTACGGCGGGCGAGACCGAGGCCGGCCGCGGCGAGGGCGGCGAGGCCCTCCGGGTCGATGGAGTCGGCGGTGTCGGCGACGATCAGCAGTCCGTCGGCGGCGGCGAGGGCGGTGTCGGTGATCCCGGTGACCTGTTCGCGCAGGCCGCGCATTTCCAGCGCCAGGGCTTTGTGGTCCATGTGGTCCATGTGTCCGGCTCCCCTATCTCTGTGAGCAGCACCGAGGGAGGCATGCGTATCAGGTCGGGCGCATATTCCGGACGCGGTATTCCGAGCTGTCGCCGACTGGCGTTAGTTGAGCCTTCCGGTTGCCCAACTGCCTTTGCACAGCGCCCATTTGACAACTACCGGCGTTGTCGTCGCCGGGCTACGACGCCGGGGGCGGCTCCGTCGGTGCCGTCTCCACCGCCGTGGCGCCCCTCGGCCTCGGCGACTGCTTCAGCGCGGCCTCGTGGGAGTACGAGCGCAGATAGCCGACCACCGTGTTCGTCACCGCCACCAAGGGCACCGCGACCACCGCACCGCCGATCCCCGCGACCATCCCGCCCGCGGCGACCGACAGGACCACCGCCAACGGGTGCACCCGGACCGCGCGGCCCAGGATGAACGGCTGGAGGATGTGGCCCTCGATCTGCTGGACCGCGAGGACGACCACGAGCACCATGACCGCCGTGAAGACACCCTGCGTCACCAGCGCGACCACCACCGCCAACGCCCCGGACACGACCGCGCCGACGAGCGGGATGAAGGCGAACAGGAAGATGAAGACGGCGAGCGGGACGGCCATCGGGACGTCGAGGAAGTAGATGCCGAGGCCGATGAAGATGGCGTCGATCAGGGCCACTATCACCGTGCCGCGGACGTACGCCGTCAGTGTCCGCCAGGCCCGCGGGCCCGCGCCCGCCACACCCGGCCGGGCCGCCGCCGGCACCAGCTTCAGCGTCCACTCCCAGATGCGCCGGCCGTCGTACAGCAGGAACAGCGTCGAGAAGGCCGCCAGCAGTATGCCGGTCAGCGCCTCGACCACGACCGTCACGCCCTCCAGGCCCGCCGAGGTGATCTGGTCGGTGTTCGCGCCGACCGCTTCGCGCAGGTTCTCGGCGATGTCGTTGATCTGCTTGTCGGTGACGTGGAAGGGGCTGTTGAGCAGCCACTTGCGCAGCTCGTCGATGCCGTCCTGGACCTGGTCGGAGAGGTTGTCGATGTTCTCCATGACCTGCCAGGTCACGAACCACCCGATCAGGCCCATGACGACGAAGCCGAGGATCGCGGTGAGGGCGGTGGCGAGCCCGCGGGGGAAGCCGAGCCGCCGCAGCCGTTCCACCGTCGGCTGGAGCAGCGCGGTGATGAGCAGCGCCGCCACGAACGCCAGCACGACGAGTTGTACGGCGCTGATGACCCGCATGAGGACCCAGAGGGTGCCGGCGAGGACGAGCAGGCGCCAGCCGGCCTCGGCGGCGACCCGGACGCCCCAGGGCACGGCGAGGGCGGGATCCGGGCGGTCCGCGGCGACCGGGGGCGTGGGATCGGCGGGCGACGGACGGTGGTCGGGAGGCAGGTCGCGTTCCTCCGCCTCCGCGTGCTCGCGCTCCGCCTCGGCCCGGCGCTCGCCGAACCGCTCACCCATGTCGGTCAGTTTGGCGCCGACCCGACCGAGCCACCCCGGCACTGGTGACATGATCCGTCCCTTTTCCCCGTCTCTCCCCACCACTCCCCCTGGCGTCGTCCGCACCGACCGTACATGGCGAAAGCCCCTCCCCCTAGGACGGGGAGGGGCTGCGCGGGGTTGAGCGTCGCGGGCTCAGTACCAGTTGTTGGCCTGCCAGAAGGACCAGGCCTCACAGGGGCTGCCGTAGCGGCTGTCCATGTAGTTGAGGCCCCACTTGATCTGGGTGGCCGGGTTGGTCTGCCAGTCGGCGCCGACCGACGACATCTTGGAACCCGGCAGGGCCTGGAAGAGACCGTAGGCGCCGGAGGAGGCGTTGACGGCGCGGTAGTTCCAGCTGGACTCGTGGTCCACGATGTTGCTGAAGCACTGCCACTGGCCGCTCGGCACCATCGCCTGCGCCATCGCCTGGATCTGCGCGATGGTGTAGGAGTTCTGGACGGGGAAGCTGGAGGAGTCCCGGCTGGCCTTGGTCTTCGCCTCGGCGCGTTCCTTGGCCTCCTGGGCAGCCTTCTCGGCGGCTTCCTTCTTCTCTATCGCGGTCTGGGCGGCAGCCTTGCGGGCCGCTTCCTCCGCCACCTTCTTGGCGCTCGCGTCCGCGGCGATGGCCTGTACGTCCGCCTGCTGTGTCAGCGAGGCGGTCTGTACCTGGGCCTGCTGACCCGCGGGGATGTCTGCGAGGAGCGTCGAGTCGGCTGCAGTCGCCTCGGCGTCGTTGTTCTGCGCGGTGCTGCCCGAGGCAACTCCAACAACGCTTCCGACAGCGGTGACCGCCGTGGCAGAGGCCACTGCGAATCCCCGGACCGAAATCGGGCTCACACGGTTTCCTTCCAGCATCGCCCGCTTCGGTGACCCTGGCGGACGCAATCGTGCCCCTGGCACTGGCCTCCCCACTGCGGGGTCACGGAGGCGCGGGCCCGGTGGGCAACTCCCTTGCGGGGAGCGCCGCGTGGTGAGCGGGCGGCATACGGCGACGATATGGAGTTGATGTGGTGCTTCAGTGGTGCCGTACCGCTGGGGGTACAGGTGTGCCGTATGCGGGGCCTGACAGGAGTGAGACTCTGCCGTAACCGGACGCCGCAAGGCAATTCTGAGTTGCGTGTGAAAGCTCACATCTCGTTTGGGCCAGGGGATTCCGAGAAAGCTCCACGCGCGAAGGCGCCGCCCGGCTAGGCTCACTGCCTTTCCGAACGGCGCCAACTACCGCGTAACCGGCCCTAATTGGACCGGGCTTATCAGATGTGCCCATCCTCCAGCATTTCGGTCACAAGGGCCGCGATCTGGGACCTCTCGGACCGCGTCAGCGTGACATGGGCGAAGAGCGGATGCCCCTTCAGTTTCTCGACGACGGCGACGACACCGTCGTAGCGGCCGACTCGCAGATTGTCCCTTTGCGCCACATCGTGGGTCAGAACGACCCGTGAATTCGCGCCGATCCGGGACAGAACGGTCAGCAGGACGTTCCGTTCCAGTGACTGCGCCTCGTCCACGATCACGAACGCGTCGTGCAGGGAGCGGCCGCGGATGTGGGTGAGCGGGAGCACCTCCAGCATCCCGCGGGCGCTGATCTCCTCGATGACCTCGCGGCTGGTGACCGCGGACAGCGTGTCGAAGACCGCCTGTGCCCAGGGGCTCATCTTCTCGGACTCGGAGCCGGGCAGATAGCCGAGCTCCTGCCCGCCCACCGCGTACAGCGGCCGGAAGACCATCACCTTCTTGTGCTGACGGCGCTCCAGGACCGCCTCGAGCCCCGCGCACAGCGCGAGTGCCGACTTGCCGGTGCCGGCCCGGCCGCCCATGGACACGATCCCGACGTCCGGGTCGAGGAGCAGATCGAGCGCGATGCGCTGCTCGGCGCTCCTGCCCTTGATGCCGAAGACCTCGCGGTCCCCGCGCACCACCCGGACATTGCCCTCGGGCGTGACCCGGCCGAGCGCCTTGCCGCGCTCCGACTGGATCATCAGCCCCGTGTGCACGGGCATGTCCGCGGCCTCGGGGACGTAGACCTGCCCCTCCTCGAAGAGGATGTCGACCTGCTCGCCGGGCAGGGTCAGTTCGGACATTCCGGTCCAGCCGGAGGCGTCCGTGATCGCGAGCTCGGCGCGGTACTCCTCGGCGAGGAGCCCCACGGACGAGGCCTTGATCCTGAGCGGGGAGATCCTTCGACACAACCGTGACGTCGAATCCCTCGGCCTGCAGATTGCGGGCGACCGCGAGGATGCGGGAGTCGTTGTCCCCGAGGCGGTAGCCGCTGGGCAGGACGCTGGGGTCCGAGTGGTTGAGCTCGACACGGACGGTCCCGCCGAGGTCCCCGATCGGGATGGGAGCATCAAGGCGGCCGTGCTGGACGCGGAACTCGTCGAGCAGGCGCAGGGCCTGCCGGGCGAAGTAGCCGAGTTCGGGATGGTGCCGCTTGGCCTCCAGTTCCGTGACCACGACGATCGGCAGCACGACTTCATGCTCGTCGAAGCGGTTCAGGGCGTGCGGGTCGGCCAGCAGGACGCTGGTGTCGAGAACATAAGTGCGCCGGTCTGGCTTGTGGCGCTTTGTGCTGGTCACCACGGAAGGACGTACCCCCTCGGATGAGGTCGGGGAGCGACGGAGTGGAGCTGGACCGGTCGTCGGCCGCTCTGCACGGACCGAGAACCGGCCCTCCGCCTTGTCGTCCGCGCTGTGACCGCACGGTCGGGCTGGTGCAAAGGGCCTCCCGGGCGGACGGCCCCGTGCCGTCCGCTGAGATACGACACCCGTGGTTCGGGCGTCGACCTGCTTGGCTTATGCCCTCGAACATGCGCCGCCATGCCAGTGCATATGACGGCGCGCTGGTGAACTCCTTGTTACTTCCGCCCCAAAACGGGGTATTCGGGCGCCCTTCGACGGGTTGGCAGCCCCGGCTGACGGAACGCGGTCGACTAGCCGCCGTAACGGCGGTGGCGCGCTGCGTAGTCGCGCAGGGCGCGCAGGAAGTCGACCTTGCGGAAGGCCGGCCAGAAGACCTCGCAGAAGTAGTACTCCGAGTGGGCCGTCTGCCAGAGCATGAACCCGGACAGCCGCTGCTCGCCGCTGGTACGGATCACCAGGTCGGGGTCGGGCTGGTCGCCGGTGTAGAGGTGGCGGCCGATCATGTCGACGTCGACGGACTCGGCGAGGTCCTCCATCGAGGTGCCCCTGTCGGCGGCGTCGAGGATCATCGAGCGGACCGCGTCGGCGATCTCCTGGCGGCCGCCGTAGCCGATGGCGACGTTGACCAGTATTCCGTCGACCTTCTCGGTGGCCTCCTCGGCCTCCTTGATGGTGCGCTGCATGCCCTGCGGCAGCAGGTCGAGCGTGCCCACGTGGTGCACGCGCCAGCGGCCGTCGGCGGCGAGGGAACGGACGACGTCCTCGATGATCCCGAAGAGCGGGACCAGCTCTTCCTGCGGCCGGTCGAAGTTGTCCGTCGAGAACAGCCAGAGGGTGACGACCTCGACGTCCGTCTCGGTGCACCAGCCGAGGAACTCCTCGATCTTGTCCGCACCGGCGCGGTGACCCTGGGCTGTGGTGGAACCCGCGGCCTTCGCCCAGCGCCGGTTGCCGTCCATGACGACACCGATGTGCTTGGGCACCTGGGCGTGGTCCAGGTGGCCTTCCACCCGGCGTGCGTACAGCCTGACGAGCAGGCTGCGCAGCTTGTCGCGCAGGTTCACGTGATTGTCAGCCCCTCCGGACGGTGGCGGTCCCCGCGGAGCGAAGGGTATCGCGGGCGTGTGGTGTGGGGTGCGGGAGGGTTGCGGCGCCTGTGGCGGCGGGCTCGCCCCCCGGGGAGGTGGCCCCACATCTCCTACGGGTGCCCCCTGTGAGAACAAAAAACGGGCCGGTCCGTGGGGGGGATACGGACCGGCCCGAGGGGGGGTTTCCACCATAACCCTTCGTAAGTGATGCTGCGTGCATCGGCGTGCCACAACTACTCTCCGGAGTCGGGCAGCGACGGCCCGGTGGCCGTTCGGGGCCCCTCAGGGGCGGGTTCATGGCCGGAACACAGCGGATTCTCAGGGGAATCGGAAGGTTGCGGGGAGATCCGGGAGGTTCGGTGCACTTCCCTCTTCCGGGTGACGCCGGGCCGAGCGCGCCTTTGACGCCGGGAGTGTCGGCGGTGGCCGCGGCACCGCGCAGCCCCCTCCACTGCACGGTACCGCCCGCGCAACTTTGCTCACGCGAATTACCTTGGTCTGAACTTACGTGAGAGGCGAGTAAGAGGCGAGCCGCCTGCGATAACAATGTGGAAACCCTGTGGAGGCATGGATATACGGGGCACACATCCCCGTTGGGCGTTTATGGAGAACCCGAACCCTTCGGACTAGGACAGGATCTGACCTCATACCGTCATACCGTCCTCCCCTCGCCGCATGACCGTGAGAATCACGTGGGACCAGGCGGTCGGCGCGGGACCGTCCATCTGCTCGCCGCGCGGGAACTGGCGGGAACTGCCGGTGTGGAGCGCCGCGCTGACGGCCGTACCGTCCGGGCGAGTCCGTTCGCACCGGACGCCCCGTCACCGAGGAGCAGATCATGGCGGCGATCGGGGACGCCCTGGACGGCGTGTGTCTGACCATCGACGAGCTGAGCGAGGAGGTCGTCGCCCGTACCGGCACGGTGGAGCCGCTCGGGCGCCTCACGGCGCGGCAGGAGCGGGAGTTGGGCGAGCAGGCGGAGCGGGCGGGGGAAGTGCTGGAGGCGAAGGCGGAGTTGGTGGTGGGGAAGTGACGGCGGGGCCGCACGCGTGAACGCTATTGCTTCGGCTTTCGGGCGTCGAAGAGGTGCCGGGTGCTGTGGGCGACGAAGGGGCCCTCGGACTCGATTCGCTCGTGCAGGGCGCGAAGTCGGGGTTCGTACGCCTCGACGGTGAAGCCGGGGACCATCCAGACGACCTTGCGCAGGAAGTGGACGACGGCCGCGATGTCGTGGAACTCCATACGGAGGCGCTCGGCGCGCAGGTCGACGACCTCCAGGCCGGCGGCCTCGGCGGCGGCGCGTTCGCGGTCGGGGTGGCGGTCCGCGCTGATCTCCGGCGGCAGGGGGCCGAGGAAGTACTCGACGAGCTCGAACACGCTGCGGGAGCCGACGTGCTGGGCGAAGTAGGTGCCGCCCGGCTCCAGCACACGGACGATTTCGGGCCAGTTGGGGTTCACGGGATGCCGGCTCACCACGAGGTCGAAGGTCGCGTCCGCGAAGGGCAGGGGCGCGTCCTCCGGCGAGGCGACGACGGCGACGCCGCGCGGCCGGAGCAGGGTGGTGGCCTTGGCCACGTTCGGCGGCCAGCCCTCGGTCGCGACGGTGAGCGCCGGGGCCTTCGGGGCGGCCGCGCCGAGGGCGAAGTCCAGGACCTCTCCCCCGCCGGTCTGGAGGTCGAGCGCGGCGGTCGCGCCGGCCAGCCGGCCGGCCATCGAGCGCGCATAGCCCCATGAGGGCCGCGCCTCGGTGGCCCGCCCCTCGAACCAGGAGAAGTCCCAGCCCTCGGTGGGGACGGCGGCGCCCTCGGCGAGGAGCTCCTCGAAGCCGCGTCGCCGCCGCACGTGCTTCGTCGTGCCGTGGTCCGTCGTGCCGTGCTGCTCTGCCATGGGGAGATGGTCCCAGGGCGTTGTCAGTGGCCGCTGTTAATTTTCACATCATGACGAGTCAGGGTGTTCAGGGAGTACCAGGAGTACAGGACGCTTCGGGCATGCCGTACGCGGGCGGGGAGAAGGAGACCCTGCGCGCGAGCCTGGACCGCCACCGGGACGCGGTCCTGTGGAAGCTGGAGGGGCTGGACGACGAGCAGCTGCGCCGGCCGGTCACCCCGTCCGGCACGAACCTGCTCGGCCTGGTGAAGCATCTGGGATCCGTGGAGTACGGCTGGTTCGTGGAGGCCTTCGGCGGCGAGGTCGAGCCGCTGTGGTTCGACCCGTACGAGGACATGGTGGTGGCCGAGGACGAGCCGACGTCCCGGATCACCGACTTCTACGGCCGCGCCCGCACCGCCGCCGACCGCACGATCTCCACCCTGCCCCTGGACGAACTGGGCCGTCCGGCCTGGCGCGAGGGGGCCTCCATGTCCCTGCGCTGGGTCCTGGTCCACATGATCGAGGAGACCGCGAGACACGCGGGCCACATGGACATCCTGCGGGAGCTCATCGACGGGGCTACGGGGGATCACCGGCCGGGCTGACCAGGTGACCAAGGGAGTCACCCGGGACAGTCCCGGGCACGGAGGTGCGGCAGGACCAGCAGGGCGTGGTCACGCGTCGCCGGTGCGGTCGCGCTCGTGGCGCCGGAGGACGACGCCGTTGCCGAAGGTGTCGCGTATGAATAGGGAGGCGCAGAGGGAGAGGTGGGTGGCTCGCGATGGGTCGGTGGCGTGACGGGCGGGGGGAGCTGGTCGTACCCGGCGAGGGCGGGGCGGTCGTCAGGGTCCCGCTGGAGATCGCCGCGTCGTACCGGGCCCGTACGAAGGGCCTGCTCGGCCGGGACTCCGTCGACGGGGCGATGCTCCTCTCCCCCGCCGGCAGCGTCCACACGTTCCGGATGGGCATGCCGATCGACGTCGCGTACCTGGACCGAAGGCTCAGGGTCATCGCCGTACGCACCATGAAGCCCGGGCGACTGGGCCTGCCGAGGGTACGGGCCCGGCATGTGCTGGAGGCGGAGGCCGGGGTGATGGCGGGATGGGGGCTGCGGGTCGGGGTTCGGGTGGCGGTCGAGGTGAAGGCGGAGTAGGAGCCGGCAACGGGTTCGATGGGAGCACCTGGGAGCACCGGGGAGCACTACGGCAGCAGGCCGTGCAGAAGGTCCGTCACCCGCGTCGGGTTCGAAGGGCCGAGATGGCCGGCGTTCGGGAAGTCGTGGACCGTGAAGCGGTTGTCCGGGGTGAGTTCGTCGGCTTCCGCGATCATGCGGTCCTGGAGCTCCGGGGACACGGTCCTGTCCTTGCCGCACCGGATGTACGTGCGGGGAACCCGGCCCCACGTGTGCGCACGGCCCACCGCCCGGCCCGCGTACGCCGTCACCGACTCGTCCGTCTGCATGCCTTCCAGCACCCGCAGGAACTCGGCGTCCGTGTAGTCCGCGCAGATCATCTCCTTGAACACGGCGAGGTCGCGGGGATTGGACGTACGCCAGTTGAGGCGCAGTACGCCCAGCTTCTCCGGGTCGCCGACCATCTGCTCCAGCGGGGTGATGGAGCGCTGCCCCTCGGGGGACGCCGCGCACGCGTCCAGGGACGGCATGCTGCGGCTCGGGCAGAAGGCCGCCAGGTAGCAGATGTGCGCCAGGAGTTCGGGGACGGCGTCCGCGACCCTGCTGACCGAGACGCCGCCCAGGCTGTGCCCGACCAGCACGACCGGACCGCCCAGACGCGCGGCGCGGCGTACGGCGCCCGTCACCCGCCGCTCGAAGTCGTCCAGGGTGAGCGCGGCGACCGGGGAGGGTTCCGTCGCGAGAGCCCGCAGGTCCTGTGCCTGATAGGCCTTCGGGATGAACTTCTCGGTGCCGTGCAGGGGTTGGTCCACCGCGACGACGCGGTGCCCGCGCAGCGCCAGCTCCCTGCCGATCGCCGTCCAGAACGCGCCCGCGCTGTGGGTGCCGTGGACGAGGACGTACGTACGTACTCCGGTATGTGTACGTTCCGTCGCGCGGCCCGAGTAGGTCGCCCGCGCGGTGCCCGCGCCGACGCTGACGGCGAGTGCGGCACCGCCCGCCGATGCGGCGAGCCGGAGCGTGTGGCGCCGCGTGGGCCTGTCGTTGTGAGTCACGTTGTCTGCCATGCCGACGAGGCTACGAACGCCCTGGTCGCCTCACCATGGCTCTGCCCACCCGGCCGACGGTGTACTTGCCGACACCCGGCATCCACCCACGGTGCTGTGGTGTAGGCGGTGGTGTCCACGACCTCGATCAGTGCGCGGCCGGTTTGGGCGGCGATCGTTCACCTGTAGGCAAGTTCGCCTACCCGAACCATCAGACGTAAGCCCGTGCCCCCTCCCTCGGCAGGACCGCCCACATCCGCGTACCGCCGCCCGGTTCACGCGCGTCGCCGAAACCCCAGTCGCCGCCGCACGCCTTGACCACGCACGCCAGTACGCGCAGGGCCGCGCGACGGCGGGACTCGCAGGCGGAGGCGAGGCGGGGATGGGTGTGGCGGGCGTGGCCGTCGTAGAGGATCACTCGGAGGGCCCCGTCCCGATAGCGGAGCGATACGTAGACCTCGGCGGTCGGCGTGAAACGGCAGGCGCAGGACGCCAGTTCGCTCACCACCTGCACGGCCGCATCCATCACGTCGTCGAGGCCGTGCGCCCGCAGGATCGTGCGGGTCGCTGCGCGGGCGATCGCCGGGCTCTGTGCGGAGGCGGGGAGCGTGAGGCTGTAGGCGAGGGTTTCGGGAGTGGGCGGGATGAGGTGCATGCTCTCCGTCGCAGTCGGGGGCGGGCAGGAGGTGAACGTGATGGGCGGCATGGCAGCAACTCCTTTGGTGAGGCGGTGGATTGGGACTGCTGCGGCCGGTGGCTTGTCTACCTGACGCGGGCCCGCCCCTCCCAGGGGAGGAGGTTGCGGGCAGGCTCGCGTGATGCGCTTCCGGTTTGACAGCGGGTCGTAGTCGACCTGTCACGGAATGTAGAAGATGCGGAGTCACACTGTCCATCACTTCAGTGATAATTACCCCCACCGTGGTGGACCCGAGACGTCGCTCACCGGCAGACTGAGACCCACCACAGTGGAGAAGGGACGGCATGTCGACGAGAAGCACGCCGACTGAGCGGCAGAAGCGGCTGGGCGCCGAGTTGCGCAAGATGCGACTGGCGGCGGGCGCCACCACGGAGTACGCGGCCGGACTGCTCGGCATCGATCGGACCCGGCTGTCCAACATGGAGTCGGGGATCCGCCCGTTCTCAGCCGAACGCATTCGCACCCTCGCCTGCAACTACGCATGCTCCGACGAAAGTTACGTCGCAGCGTTGGTCGCCATGGCCGAGGGCAAGGAGCGGCGGTGGTGGGAGCAGTACCGGGGCACCCTGTCCGCCGGGCTGCTGGACATCGCCGAGTTGGAGTGGCACGCCGCGCGCGTGCGGACCATGCAATTCATGCACGTACCCGGACTGCTCCAGACCGAGGAGTACGCCCGCGCAGTCTTCGCTGCCGTCCTGCCGGCGTTGAGCCGGCTCGAAGTAGAGCTGCGGGTGGCGCATCGCATGGGGCGACAGCAGGTGCTCGAGCGGGCCGAGCCGCTTCCGTACGTCGCTTACGTCCACGAAGCTGCGCTGCGCATGCCGTACGGCGGCACGGAGGTGACCCGGCAGCAGCTGGATCACCTGGCCGCCCAGTCCGAGCGCGACGCGATCGACGTACGGGTCGTTCCGACCAGTGTCGGTGGCTTCCCCGGCGCCGGGCACGCGCTGCTGTACGCCGACGGGGCCGTTCCCCAACTCGACACCGTGCAGCTGGATTCTGCGCACGGGCCGGAATTCACCGGCGCGGAGGCTCAGCTCACCAAGTACCGTTCCCACTTGGACTGGATGGACGACGCGGCGCTGCCCTCGGCGGCCTCGCGCGACCTCATCCGTACCGTCGCCCGCGAGATCTGAGGGAGCCCGCCATGACCGGCATCACCTGGGAAGACCCCTTCTGCGGTGAAGGCAACAACTGCTTCCGCATAGGCACCGACGCCGACGGCAACGCCTACATCGCCGTCGCCGGACAGGAGGAGCACCACCTGACCGACAGCCGCGACGCCCTCCGTACGCTCATCCGGGACATCAAGGCGGGCAAAGCCGATCATCTGCTCTGACACGCACAGCGACGTCAGTTCGGACCACCCGGGAATGCCACCGTTGCGCTCGCTGCACGTGTTGGTGATAGAGGCCGGGGCGCCGACCCGATGGCGGACACGTCAGGCGCTTCTCAGCTCTCCGTTCGCGGGAAGGACACTTCCACCCGTCGGTTCTTCTTGCGGCCGCTCTCCGTCGCGTTCGAGGAGATCGGGTACTGCTCGCCGTAACCGCGGACCTCGAAGGTGACGTTCGGGTCGTTCAGTTCCTGGTCCAGGACTGCCTGTACGGCGTTGGCGCGTTGCCTGGACAGGACGTCGCCGTGCGCGGAGGAGCCGAGGTTGTCCGTGAAGCCGAAGACGCGGATCCTCGTCGCGTTCTGGGTGTTGATCTCCTCCGCGATCCCGGAGATACGGGCCCTCGCCTCGGCGCTCAGCTTCGCGCTGTCCTTGCCGAACAGCACTTCCGCCTGGAGCGCGAACTTCACGTCCGCGTTGGTGTCCTCGCGGCGTTCGTCACCGCTCTGGTCTTCGACGACCTGCTTGATGTCGAGAACCTTGGCCTCGGCGAGGGTGGCGCCCTCGGGGAGCTTGAGGTCGGGGTCGTTGGCGTCGACGTTGACGGGGGCGGAGGCGGACGGTTCGGTGCCAGGGGGGACGCTGGGCGAGTCGTCGGCGTGGGCGGTTGTGGCGGTGAGGAGGTTCGCGGCGACCATGAGGGAGGCGGCGGTGAGGGTCAGGGCGAGGCGGGGGGCCGTGGGGTTCATGTAGGCCTCACCCAGAGATCGTGATCGTTGCGCTGGCGAACGTCGGCAACTGGAAGGCTACTTCGGTCGTATCCGTAGGCGGTGCCGGGAACTGCATGAACACGGCCAGGCTTTCGCCCGCCTTGAGGGTAGAGAAACCCGTCGTTGTCAGCGGACGGCCGTCCGTGTCGCGGAGCACGTAGTACCGCTTCTTGCCCTTTGAGTCGACGAGAGTGGCGCCGCCGAATGACCGACCGTTTCTGATGATCTCGGTCTCGTCACCCCGCACCGCTCCGGGAACCAACACGCTCTTGTCTCCGTCGTTCTTCATGCTGCCGTTCACCGTGACGAACCCGCCGGAATCACGCTCGGCAGAGGTGATTTGGAGAACCAAGCCATCCTGGCCCTTCAACTCGGCCAAGGGCTCGTCCGCCTGCCCCTCCTGAGCACTCGGCTTGGACTCGCCCTCCCTTGATGCCGACGCCGGTGTGTCCGGCTTCTTGTCGTCGCCGCCTCCGCCGCAGCCGGCCACACCGACGGCCAGACCGGCCGCAACGGTCAACGCGACCATCCCCCTGCGGGCCCTCGCATTGAACCGATTGCTCATCTCTCCGCTTCCTTCATCACTCGTCGTTCGCTTGTCAGTCGGCCAGATGGACGTCGAAGAGGTCCTGGGGTTCCGGCAGAACGGTGAGGTCGTCCGGGTCCAGTTCCCAGGTCCGGTCGTCCTTGCAGGTGAGTTGCGGCAGTACGTCGTCCGCCGCGTCCTCCCCCGGGAGCTCGAACTCACAGAGCGGCTCGATAACAGCGGTGGCGGACGCCGTTGAGTGAATGTTCTCCGTACCGGGAACGATGGAGTCTCCCACGGGCTTATTGGTTTTCAGCTCGACCCTGTAGCCCAGGAGCCCCACCGGAGCGCAGTCCACCTCGTCGGCGTCGTTCTGCGCGGCCAGCTGGTTCGCCCGCTCGCAGGAGTTCACAACTCCTGGCACGTTGCCGTCGAAAATGCCCTGCCACTGGGTCGGGTCAAGTACGTCCTCGACCCACTGGCCCGCGAGCTGGTCCCGCGTGTCCAGGGCCGCCGCCAGTGCCGCCGCGTCGGCGGCCGTTTGCGCACCGTTCCGATTCGCCGCGGCTTGGCCGACCGCGAGGTACGCGAACGCGAGAAAGAGCAGACCCCCCACCACCGTGATGTAGATGGGAAAGGCCTGCCCTGCGTCATTGCACCTGCGGGGCCATGACCACATCAGCCGCCGGTGACTTCTGTGATCTTGTCCGTGATCGCGTCGTAGATCGTGGTGCCGATGTCCGTCCCCGTGATCGCCAGCACGATGGCCACCACCACCGCGATGATCCCCAGGTACTCCACCGCGGTCTGCCCCCTGTCGTCGCGGGCGGCGCGGGCCTGAAGGTACGCGATGGTCGTGTTGATCCAGTTGCTCATGGTGTTCCCCTCCGCTGTCGTCGCCATCGACATGCGAACCGTAAGCCGGAACACCCCACCCTGCCGAGGGCCCCTGGGCCCAATTCCCCGTCATCACAGCTCACCCCAGTTCCCGGTAGGAACTCGGTGCCGTGCCGAGCCACTTCGCGGCGGCCTGGGAGCGGCTCGTGCTGTGGAGCTTGGCGAAGATGCGGTTGATGTGGTTCTTGACCGTCTTCTCGCTGATGAAGCAGGCGGCGGCGATCTGCTGGTTGTTCATCCCCGACGCGATGAGGTCCATGATCTCCGCCTCCCTCGTACTCAGCTGGAACCGCGACCTCGACGACTGTCCCACAATTGGTTGCAGTTGCGAAAGCCCTTTGGGGAAATTGCGGGGGGCCGGGATGGCTCGCAGGGCGAAATAGCCTGGTGGAGCTGGTAGTTCATCATTCACTTGTGGAATGAGTGCGTCCACATTTTCGTATGCAGTAGCACTCTCATGGGTCGCCGCAGCCGCCGCCCGTACGGCGCTGACAAGTTCCGTCACGGTGAACTCACCGTGGACCAGGTAGCCCCCGGCACCTCGGCGCATCGCCTCGCGGACGGTCTCCGGCTCCGCGCTGTACGTCAGCATCAGGACCGGGGCGATCTTCACCAGGTACGGGAGTGCCGAGATGCCGTCCGTGCCGGGCATGCGGACGTCCAGGAGGACCACGTCAGGGCGGTGGTCGCGGGCCGCCTCGCAGGCCTCCTGGCCGTTGGTGGCCTCTGCGACGACGGTGATGTCCGGGCGGCCGGAGAGCAGGGCGGTGAGGCCTGCGCGTACGACCGGGTTGTCGTCCGCCACTACGACCCGTAGGTGGGTGCGGGGCGGTGTTTGCTGGTCCGGCATCTTTCGGCCTCCTCTCAGGGAGTGGTGGGGGGTTGAGTGGCGGATAACGGGGGCAGCGGGGTTACTGCTGCCAAGGGGAGTTCCAGTAGGACCTCCGTGCCTTTCGCATGGGCACCCCGGCCTATCTCGATCCGGGCACCGACTGCCTTCGCGCGCTCGACCATGCCGACCAGACCGAAGTGGCCCGACCTGCGGAGGTCTTCGAGTGTGATGTCGGGCGGGAGGCCGCGGCCGTCGTCGTACACGCTGATGCGGAGCAGGTCGCCGTGGACGACGCCCGCGTGGACGTCCACGCGTGTCGCGGACGCGTGGCGGTGGGCGTTCTCCATGGCCTCCGTGGCGATGGTGAGGAGTTGGCGGGTCACGGCGGGCGGGACGAGGGGTGGTGGCTCGGTGTTCTCGCCGGTGGGGTGGTACGTCGCCGGGAGAGACGTACGGGCGGTGAAGTCCTTCGTGCGGGCGGCCAGTTCGGACAGTACGTCCGTGGCGTGCGCCGGGTCCGACTCGCGGCGCAGGTCGGTGAGGAGTTCGCGGGACTCGGCGGCGGCGCGGCGGGCGGCGCGGGCGACGAGTTCGGCCTGCTGCTTCACGCGGGCCGGGTCCAGGTCCGGCGAGCCCGCCGTGTGGGCCAGGCCGTCCGCCGCGAGGGCCACGCCGTGCAGGGTCTTGGCCACGGAGTCGTGCATCTCGCGGGCCAGGCGGGCCCGTTCGGCGCCGACCGCCTCCGTGACGGCGAGGCGGGCCCTGACGGTGGCCAGCGCCTGCGTCGCCGTACCGAAGCGGAGCATCAGGTTGCGCAGGGTGGAGCCCACGGCGCCGGTGATGACGCACAGACCGGGGAGGAGGAGTCGCTCCGCCAGGCCGACCTCGGGTCCGTCCTTCAGGGTCGCGTGGACCAGCAGGAGGATCAGGGACTGGAGCGAGGCGAAGACGGCGGCGCCGCGCCACCCGTAGACGATGCCGGCAAGGAGCGGGGTGCAGACGCTGACGTAGGCGAGGGTGGTGTCCGGGCCCGCGGAGATCAGGAGCAGGGAGCCCAGGAGGGTGTCCGCGGCCAGGAGGGTGGGGTGGCGGAGGAGTAGGGGACCGAAGCGTTCCCAGTCCCTGAAGAGGACGTAGGACGTCATGAAGGTGACCACTACGGCCGCGCCGACCAGGCGGACGCCCAGGCCGGGGTTGGCGTTGAGGAGGGCGGCGGGGGCGGCTACGGCGATCATCGCGAGGCGGAAGCCGAAGACCTGGCGGCACATGGCCTGGAGGGCGTTGACCTGGACGGAGAGTGCGCGTGCGCCGAGGTGAACCCTCTGACTCCCCTGCGCCCCCATCGCCGCCTGCGAGGCCTGATCGCCGTCGGCGGTCGTGTGTCCGGTCACCGTCTCCATGCCGTCCCCCTCCCTACTCCCCTGTGATGGACCCGAAGTCCGTCCCCGAGCCCAGCAGCAACCCCGCCCCCAGCAGGATCATCGTGGCCGGGACCATGAACGTCGTGATCATCATCGTGGCCTTGGGGACCGCCCTCGCGGCCTTGCGGCGGGCGTTCTGGGCGTCGGTCCGGCGCATGTCCTTCGCCAGGGACACCAGGGTGTCGACGATCGGGGCGCCCAGTTCCTCCCCCTGCTGCAGCGCCGTCACGAACATCGCCACCTGCTCGGAGTCGTTGCGTCGGCGCAGTTCCGCGAAGGCCTGGCGGCGGCTCATGCCGAGGTCCATCTGGCGCAGGGTGATGCGGAGTTCGTCCGCCCAGGGGCCCTCGTACTTCGACGCCACCCGATCGAGTGCCTGCCGGAAGCCGAGGCCCGCGCTCACGACCACCGCCAGTACGTCCAGGAAGTCCGGCAGGGTCCGCTCGATGACGTCCTTGCGGATCCGGATCGCCGACCAGATGCCGACCTCCGTCCAGAACGCGCCGAAGGCCAGCAGCAGGAGGGCCACCAGGAGGTCACCCCGGAGCAGGAACACCAGGAAGCCGACGCCGCCCAGGAAGCCGTAGACCGCCCGGCGGGCCGCGTACCGGTCGATGGTCAGGCCGCCGGGGTTGCCCGCGAGGTCGATCTTGCGGCGGTACTTCGCGACCTGCTTGGGGCCCATCAGCCGTAGGACCGCGGGGGCGTAGCGCATGCCCATGCGGTCGATGAGGGAGTCGACCGCGCCGGTGCGGGTGGCGCCGACCTCCAGGGCCAGTGCCAGGTCGCTGGGGAGCTTCGCGTCGGCCCGGTACATGCGGATGCCGGCGAAGATGCCCCAGACGCTGAGGCCCATCAGCAGGGCGAGCAGGAGTGCCATCATGTGATCCCCCGCTGCTCAGACGTCGATGCGGGACAGGCGGCGGATGAGGATGAAGCCCACCGCGTAGAGCGCGAACGCGATGATCACCGCCCCTTGGCCGACCGGTGAGCCCGTCATGCGGTCCAGGGCGCCGTCCTTCACGCCGTTCATGAGGAAGAGCGAGCCGACGCCGAGGACCGGGACGGCGTACGACGTCATGCTCACCTGGGACAGCTGCGTACGGACCTCGCGCCTGGTCTCCTTCCTCTCCTCCAGCGTCTCGGTCAGGTTCCGCAGGGCGCTGACGACCTGGCCGCCCGCCCGGTTGGACAGGACCAGGGTCGTGACGAGGACGACCAGTTCGCGGGAGGGCAGGCGTTCGGCCATCTCGCCCAGCGCGTCGTCCATCGTCGCGCCCATCGCCAACTGGTTGGCGACCTTGGCGAGTTCCTCGCCCGCCGGGGCCTCCAGTTCCTCCGCCGCCATGCCGATGGCCGTCCGCAGGGCCAGTCCCGCGTGGGTCGCGTTGGCCAGGATGCGGGACATTTCGGGGAGTTGGTTGATGAACTTCTCGATGCGTTTCTGGCGTTGCCAGTTGAGGAACTGGACCGCCGCCCAGATCCCGAGCAGCCCGGCGATCGGGCCGAAGAAGGGGGCCAGGGCGGCCTGGCCGACCAGCCAGAGGCCGGCAACGGCGGCGAGCATCGCGGCGAAGAACTCGCCGGGGGTGATGTCCAGGCCGGTCGCCGCCAGGCGGAGTTCCAGCTTCCGGCCGAGATTCGTACCGCGCACTCTGCGGTCGAGGTTGCGGAAGCGGCGCCGGCGGCCGGTGAGCGGTATCTGGCCGGCGGCCGAGAGGCGTTCGACGAGTGCGGCCCGCTGCGCCTTGCCCTTGGCGTAGGTGTGGACGCCGATGACGGCGAGTACGCAGGTCAGCAGCGCGATGCCGGTGGTGAGGGTGACGAGGGTCTCGAGATCCATGGGGGTCGTTCCTACCTGGCTACTCGGGTGGCTAGCTGATCTGCGGACTGGGCCACGCCGAAGGCCTGGGGCGTGGGCTGGCTCGCCATGTAGAGGCGGTCGGCGGTGCGGCGCGGGATCGGGAAGTACTCGAAGCGGCCGTGGACCCGGCCGTCGGCCGCCATCGGCTGGGCGTTGAAGCGGGCGACCGTGGCGATGCGGTACGGCTCGCTGCCGTGGCTGTCGAGCAGGGCGATCTCGGTGATGCGGCGGACGCCGTCGGCGAACCGGGTCAGCTGGATGATCACGTCGATCGCGCTGTTGATCTGATCGTGCAGCGCCTCGAAGGGAATCTCGACCTCGGACATCGCCGCCAGGGTCTTCAGCCGCATCAGCGCGTCCTCCGCACTGTTGGCGTGCACGGTGGCCAGCGAGCCGTCGTGGCCGGTCGACATCGCCTGGAGCATGTCGAGGGACTCGCCGCCGCGGACCTCACCGACGACTATCCGGTCGGGGCGCATCCGCAGGGAGTTGCGGACCAGGTCGCGGATGGTGACCCGGCCCTGGCCCTCCACGTTCGGCGGGCGCGACTCCAGGCGGACCACGTGCCGCTGCTGGAGCTGGAGTTCGGCCGAGTCCTCGATGGTGATGATGCGGTCGGTGTCGGGGATGAGTCCGGACAGGGCGTTCAGGAGCGTGGTCTTCCCGGTGCCCGTGGCGCCCGAGACGATGATGTTGAACCTCGCCTGCACCAGGCCCGCCAGCAGATACAGCATGTGGTCGTCGAGGGAACCGAAGCCCGCCAGCTCCTGGAGCGTAAAGGAGCGGGGGAAGCGGCGGATGGTGAGGATGGCGCCGGTCAGGGACAGCGGCGGGATGATCACGTTCACGCGCTCGCCGGAGGGGAGGCGGGCGTCGACCATCGGGTTCGACTCGTCCACCCGCCGGTTGACCGTCGAGACGATCCGCTCGATCGTCTGCATCAGCTGGTCGTGGGAGGGGAAGCGCAGCGGCAACTGTTCGACCCGGCCGCCGCGTTCGACGAAGATCGCGTCCGGGCCGTTCACCATGATCTCCGTGATCGACGCGTCTTCGAGCAGCGGCTCCAGGATGCCGAGTCCGAGCGCCTCGTCGACCACCCTGCGGATCAGCTGGGAGCGCTCCACCGTCGACAGGACCGGACCCTCACGGCTGATGATGTGCCCGAGCACCCGCTCCAGCCGCGCCCGGCGCTCGGCCGCCGCGAGCGAACTCATCTCCGCGAGGTCGATCTCCTCCAGGAGTTTGGCCCGGTAGGAGGCGACCAGGTGGCCGTCCTCGCCCCGGCTGCCGTTCTCTTCCGGGGTGTTGATGCGTGACCGCAGGCTCATGGGTGCGTCCTCAGTGGTCGAGCGGCATGGTGGCGGTCTTCCGGGCGGGGTCGAAGTCCCAGCCGGGGACGACGGACGGGATGTCGACGGTGGCCGTGACGGTGACCTCGTCGGCGCCGCGCGCCTCCGTGCACGTGGTTCCGTCCGCCAGCCAGTCGCTGACCGCGTTCTGGCAGCCGTCCTGGGCGCCCAGGTCCAGCGAGGCGGCGCGCGCTCCGGCCCGGGCCGCGGTCCCGGCCTGCTGGGCGGTGTAGGCGATCAGCCCGATCTGTACGCCCGCCAGTGCGACGAGGACCAGGATCGGGATGAACCCGAGGTATTCCAGGGCGACCTGGCCGCGGTCGCGGCCTGTGCGGCGGGCCGTCCCCTTCCCGTCGTACGACATCTCAGTCCTTCGCCTCCTCTACGGCGCCCGCGTGGCCGTCGACCGTGAACGGGAAGCCGATCGAGCCGGGGAAAAGGACGGGGACTTCGAGATGGACGTCGGCCGTGACATAGCCGCCGGCCGTGTCGCACTCCACCGTGCCGCTCCACGCGTCCGGCAGTTTGTCCAGGCCCGCCTGCTGACACGCGCCCTGCCGCGCACCCGGGTCCGCCGCCGTCGCCGCCCGTACCGCCTCGTCCGCAGCATTCCCCGCGAGCGTGTACGTGTATCCCAGCAGCACGAACTGCCACATCAGCACCAGCGTGAGGATGATCAGCGGGGTCATGCCGAGGAACTCGATGGTGACCTGGCCGTCGTCACGTCGGCCCGAGGAAGGCGCCCGGATGGCCCGGATGGTCCGGATGGTCCGCGTGGCCCGCATCCCTACCTCCCCAGCTCTCTGCGCCGCCGGAAGCCGATCGCCGACCGGTCGCCGTTCCGCAGCCGGCCGGCGCGGTGGCCGGGCGACTCGGACCCCTTGACCAGGCCCAGCTCCCCCGCGAGACCCCACAGGGCCTGTTTCACGGTGCTGCGGTTGTCGAGTTCGTGGACGCGGCCGGCGTCCACCGCGCTCTGGAGTTCCTTGAAGTTGGCGGGGATCGCGGTGCCGGCGACGGCGGTGCCGGTGATCTTCTGAATGAGCGGGGGCTGGATCTCCGTACCGCGGCTGTGGCGGTTGACGACGACCGTCGTCTCCTCGGCCTTGCGGATCTGCAGCCGGTCCCACATCCGTACCGTGCGCTTGGCACCCCGGACCGCCACCACGTCCGGCGTGGTGACCAGCAGCGCGGTGTCGGCCATCTCCACGGCGGCCGCGCCCGCGCCGCTGAGCTGGGAGCCGCAGTCGACGACGACGATCTCGTAGCGGGAGCGCAGGGCGCTGACGATCTGGCGGGCGGCGCGGTCGGTGACCTCCTCGCCGCGTTCGCCCTCGCCGGGGGCGAGCAGCAGGGCGAGGCCGGTGTCGTGGGGGAAGACGGCGTCGGCGAGGACGCGGGGCGAGATGTCGGTGATGGTGGCCAGGTCGACGACCGAGCGGCGGAACTGGACGTCCAGGAACGAGGCGACGTCCCCGGTCTGGAGGTCCATGTCGACCAGGGCGGTGCTGCGGCCGGACGCCTGGGCGGCGAGGGCGAGTTGGATGGAGGTGAGGGTCGCACCCACGCCTCCCTTGGCCCCGCTGACCGTGACGACGGTGCCGCCGACGCCGGTGAACACGTCGCCGCCGGCGCCGAGGTGACGCCGTACGCCCACCGACCACTGGGCGACCGCCTGGACGCGGATGGCCAGCTCCTCGTACCCGAGCGGCAGGGCGATCAGGCCGCGGGCGCCGTAGTCCATGGCGGCCTGGAAGAGGCCGGGGCTGGCGTCGGAGGTGACGAGGATGACGCCGACGGCCGGGAAGCGGAGGGCGACCTCGCGGATGAGCTCCAGGGCGGGCACCGGCCCGATGCGCTCGTGGACGACGACGACCTCGGGCAGTTCGTCGATCGACTCGGCGGCGAGGCGGGCGAGGGTGTCGATGAGCTGCGTGGAGTCGGTCACCGGGGCCACCGGCTCGGCGTCCGGGAGCTGGCTGAGGAGTGTGGTGATGGACCGGACCGCGTCCGCGTCGCCGACAGCCGGGAGGATCCTCGTGGGCATGGCGGCCTCTCACTTGTCCTTGGCGAGTTCGTAGGTGCGGTCCTGCTCCGGGACGGTGGTGTCGGTGCCGGGCGCGACGAGCGCGAGCCGGACCTCCTCGGCGAACGACTCGGCGTACGTGATGCGCTGGGCGTCGACGGTGGTGAGCGCGAAGGTGATCGGGACGGCGTCGGTCTCCTGCCGGGTGTTGTCGCTCTCGTCGGGCTTGAGGGCGGTCAGCTTGCCGACGTCGAGGACCTTGGCGTTCGTCACGATGATCTTCGACTGGGCCGGGTCACCCTCCCGCTGCCCCTCGAAGGTGGCGTAGACGTTGACCGACGAACCCGGCGTGATCTTTCCCGCCACCCCGGTCGCCGCGTCGATCATGATGGCGACCTCCTGCTGCCCGGGCTGCAGGGCGGGCTGGTCGACGATCATGTCGCTCTGCAGCAGGGAGCCCGCCTTCAGCGTGGTGACGGCGATCTTGCCGCGGATCTGGGAGAGATCGGTGACGGCGGTCTCGGAGAGCCAGCGCTCGGGCATCTCGGTCTTCTCGAACTGGCCCGCGCTGAGGCTGGTGTAGGGCTGCACGTCGGACTTCAGCCGGTACGCCGTGACCTCGGGGCCGACCTTGGACTTCACGTCGTTGATGACGGACAGCACGCCGGCGAAGGCGCCGAGGGCGCACAGGACCGACAGAAGCAGGAGTATCACGCCGCGGCGCTGACGGGAGTTCATGAACCGTGCAACCTCATTGGGGGTTCGGTCGAGCGGAGTCGGTGGGTGCGGGCGGCCTTCGAGGGATTACCCGGCGGGCAGTTGGTTCTGGTACCGGTTCTGATACCGGGGTGACACAGCTGACGCCGGTGATGCTTGTGGTCCTGCCGGTGCGGGGGCCGTCGCGGAGCAGAAGACGCAGCGATCGCCGATGAGGTCGATTCCGCACCAGTGGCAGATGTTCTGCCGTACCGAGGTGACCAGTTGGTAAAGCACCGACAGGTCGGGCAGGAAACTGCAGAACTCGATCAGCTTCCCGGTCCCCCACCACCGCACGGACTCGGCCGGCAGCGGGCACTCGCGCAGTCCCTGTACGTTCCACGCCTTGGCCAGCGAGTCGTTGACCCAGTCGGACTGGAGCTGGCCTCTGGCCACCAGCATCGACGTGGCGAACTCCGGGCCCGCCAGGGTGGCCCCGGGCGCGATGCGCTCGAGCTGCGGCTGCGGATGGGCGAGCACCGCGAACTGGCTGCCCGGCACCCAGGACTTGGCGTGCGACTTCAGGCCCACGGGCACGCGGTCGAGCTTGGTGACGGTGCCGAGGAGCGCGCCCGCGTGGATGTAGTGGGTGAGCAGCCGGCCGGCCGAGGCGAGCACGCCCGGACTGAGGTCGCAGGAGGCGAGCTGCCTCAACTGACGTGCCAGGACGGCGAGTCCGAGGGGCGGCAGTTCGGGACGGAACAGGGCGATACGGTCACTCTCCAGCAGGGACCGTACGGTGTGCAGCCGCCGCTCCGTCTGCTGTGACACCGCCTGCGAGCAGACGACGATCACATGTCCGTGCTGGTCGATCAGCGACTGCAGGACGGCCAGCGACCGCTCCAGCGGCTCGCTGTCCAGGTCCGGCAGGACCACGGCGGGCATGGTCCGTTGATCCTGCGGTGGCAGCGCCATGTCGGCACTGGTCACAGCAATGGCAGTTGGCACGCGCAGCTCCCCGAATCCCATGCCCGTCGGCCCGCCCGGCCCTACCCCGGCGCACCCAGTCGACTTCACTGCGTGACTACCTGAGCACTGTATCCACGCCCCTGTGACCGGAGAACAGCGTTTCTGTGACTTCCTGGTCCTGTTGGGAGCGCAAAAGGGGGCTATTTCAGTCCAGATGGGGCGCATGTGCCACGTGATCTTTTACTGCGGGGGGAGTTGGCCCCGCAAAAGCACCCCTCCCCCTCCCGACCTCTTGACAGGTTAATTGGTCTGGACCAACTTGTACGCCAACGGTGGCCACCGTCGTCCTCTCCTCTCCTCTCCGCACCTCTCCCCCACCGGAGGCCCCAGTGGACCCCGTACCAGGCATACCCAGACGCACCCGGCTGCTGCTCCTTTCCGGAGCCCTCGCCCTCGCACTGGCCGTGGCCGGCGCGGGCCCGGCGTCCGCCGCGGACGTCAACAACGCGAAGAACGCCGGCTTCGAGTCGGGCCTGACCAACTGGACCTGTTCCGCGGGCAGCGGTACGCCGGTCTCCTCGCCGGTGCACGGCGGCTCGACCGCGCTGAAGGCGACGCCGGCCGGGCAGGACAACGCGCGGTGCGCCCAGACGGTCGCGGTGCGGCCGAACTCGACGTACACGCTGAGCGCGTGGGTGCAGGGCGGGTACGCCTATCTGGGCGCGACGGGCACGGGCACGGCGGACGTGTCGACGTGGACGCCGGACTCCACCTCCTGGAAGCAGCTGACGACGTCCTTCAAGACGGGCGCGACCACAACGTCGGTGACGGTGTACACGCACGGCTGGTACGGGCAGGCCGCGTACTTCGCGGACGACGTGTCGGTGTTCGGGCCGGATGGCGGCGGGGGCGGCGACCCGGCGCCGACGATCCCGGGGGCACCGAGCGGTCTGTCGGTGGCAGGGACCTCGGCGTCGTCGGTGTCGTTGGCGTGGAGCACGGTGCCTGGCGCGACCGGCTACACCGTCTACCGCAACGGCACGAAGGTCACGGCGGTGACGGGAACGTCGGCGACGGTGACGGGCCTGGCGGCGTCGACGTCGTACTCCTTCCAGGTCACGGCGACGAACGCGGCGGGCGAGTCGGCGAAGTCGGCGGCGGTGACGGGGACGACCACGGCATCTCCGGGCGGTGGTGATGTCTCGCTGCCGAAGCACGCAGTGACGGGCTACTGGCAGAACTTCAACAACGGAGCGACGGTCCAGAAGCTGTCCGCCGTCCAGTCCCAGTACGACATCATCGCGGTGGCCTTCGCCGACGCGACGACCACACCCGGCGCCGTGACCTTCAACCTCGACTCCGCCGGACTGGGCGGCTACACCGTCGACCAGTTCAAGGCGGACGTGAAGGCGAAGCAGGCCGCCGGGAAGAAGGTCATCGTCTCGGTGGGCGGCGAGCGCGGGACGGTGTCGATCAACGACTCGGCCTCGGCGACGAACTTCGCGAACTCGGTGTACGCGCTGATGCAGACGTACGGCTTCGACGGCGTCGACATCGACCTGGAGAACGGGCTCAACGCGACCTACATGTCGCAGGCGCTGCGGGCGTTGTCCGCAAAGGCGGGCCCGTCGATGATCCTGACGATGGCACCGCAGACCATCGACATGCAGTCCACGTCCAACGCGTACTTCCAGACCGCCCTGAACGTGAAGGACATCCTCACGGTCGTCAACATGCAGTACTACAACAGCGGCTCGATGCTGGGCTGCGACGGCAAGGTGTACAGCCAGGGATCGGTGGACTTCCTGACGGCCCTGGCCTGCATCCAGTTGGAGGGCGGGCTCGCTCCGTCACAGGTGGGGCTGGGACTGCCGGCTTCGCCGAGTGGAGCGGGGAGCGGGTATGTGTCTCCGTCCGTGGTGAACAACGCGCTGGACTGCCTGGCGAAGGGAACGGGGTGCGGGACCTTCAAGCCGGCCCGGACCTACCCGGAGCTGCGTGGGGCCATGACGTGGTCGACCAACTGGGATGCGGCTGCGGGGAATGCTTGGTCCAACGCGGTGGGGCCGCATGTGCATGGGTTGCCGTAGGGGGTTGGGGGTCTGACGGGTGCGGCAGTGCTGGGAGGCGTGCCGCACCCGTTGGCGTGGTGTGGGGTCTGATTGATCAGCCCCTCCATCGCCCGGCCTTCCGTCCGTGTAGCGTCCACCGGTCAACAACCGGCCACTTTGACGCGCCGCAGAGTGTCCGCGTTGCCTCCACCAGTATGCCGATGTGATGATTCCCGGCGTGGCGGATCAAGGGCAGAGTGAAGCGGTAGCCGGGCACATACCCAGGTCCCGTCTGTACGACTACGTCGAGATGACGGCACCGGACACCAGTGGTGAGAGCCGCCCGCCGGCAGACCCTCCCCCGGTAGTTCAATTGCCGCCGCCGCACACCTCCGACGGGCCTTCCGGGCCGCCCACCAGCCGGGCCGTCGTCCCAGAGAAGGCCGATGAAGTCGTCGGCACAGGCCGAGAGTTCGCCGCGCTGCTGGGCGAGTTCCGCCGTACCGCCGTACTCGTGCCGATCACGGAGGACGGGTCACCCCTGGCCGGAGATTTCGACGGAATCCGTTGGATCTACGCCTTCTCTAACGAGTCGACGCTGGCTCGATTCGCGATCACAAAGGGTGAGGGCGCGCGGGAGTGGCCGTATCGCCGTGTCCTGGGCGCCCGGTTGCTGGATGCCGCTGTCCCGGCCACAGGCGTTCCGTGCGGAGTTGCCCTGGACGTGGCAAGCGATGGCGACGGCGTGCTGTTCCCGCCGGTGGTAGGGATCGTGCCGACTGCGGCGGCTGTGGACGCGGAAACGGTGGACGCCTCCGAAGAGGAGTCACGGTGAGCGAGGGCGCGGGCGGGCACCGCACGGATCTGCAGGCCGTCGGGCTAGGCGAGATCGCCAAGGGCATCACGCTGACCCTGGAGGAGCTCAGGGAACTCGGCATCGACAGCCTTGCGGGGGCAGGCCGGGGCTTTGCGGAACTCGAGTTGTCCGGGCTGAAGTTGGGGCATGGCGAGCTGGCGTCGTCCTTCAAGTCGTTCTGCGAGCGCTGGGAGTGGGGCGTGCGGGCGCTCGTCGCGGAGGGGAACAACTTCGCGGAGGGGGTGAAACTCTCGGCGGGCACGTACTACGAGACGGACCAGTACGTCGAGGGCACGATGAAGATCGTCGCCAACTCGGCTACGGGCAACCCGTACGCCACCGAGGACGACGTCACGCGGATGAGCTGGCAGGAACTGAACCAGACCAGCGCGCTCGCGAACCCCGACTACAGCGCGGAGTCCTTCGAGCAGGCGTGGGAGAACAGCAAGCAGGGCGTGCAGGACGCCGGGCGGGACGTCATGACCTCGCACACGCTGGCTCCGGTGCCGGGGCTGACACCGGAGAACCTGCGCAGCGCGGCCGGGGTGAGCGACGGCGAGTACGAGCAGATACTCGATGGCTCCTTCGGACCGTCACCTGAGGAGCGGGCCGAGGCGTCTGAACAGGGACAGCAGGGCGGGGACGCCGGCTGATGGGGATCGGGGACTTCGCCGACTCCGCTCTGGGCAAGCTGGAGGACGGCATCGATGCGGGCAAGAAGCTCGCGGGCGAGGCCGTCGACGAGGGCGCGAACGCCGTCAGCGACCGCCTCGAGGACCTCGGCGCCAACGACTGGGCCGACAAGGTCGACTCCGTCGGCGACAGCATCGCCTCCGACCTCGGCGCCACCCCGGACGAGCAGCAACTCGGCCGGACGGACCAGCCCACCCAGCTGATCCACGGCGACCCGGCCGACATCAGGAACACAGCCGACCACCTGAAGGACTTCCGCACGGCGTTCGACATCGTGGGCCAGGGCATGCGGAAGCTGGACTCCTCGGCCTGGAAGGGCGAGGCCGCCGAGACCTTCCGCGAGAAGTTCGCCATGCACCCCGTCAAGTGGCTCCACGCGGCAGACGCCTGCGACAAGGCGGCCACGGCCCTGACGTCGTATGCGGACACAGTCGAGTGGGCCCAGGGCCAGGCCCGGGACGCCATCAACCTCTACAACGCGGGCAAGGAAGCCGACGACAAGGCCGCTGTCGCACGCGCCCAAGAGATCCTCGGCGAGGCCCGCCGCCAGCGCAACGACGCCGCCGGCACCGCAGCGGCGTCGGTCCGCGCCGCCCTCGCCCACGCCCCCGCCGAGCCGCCACCCCTCAAGCGGCTCAAGTCCGACTGGGACGACGGTCTCAACGCCGTCCACACCGAACTCACCCATTTCACCGGCGGCGCGTTCAAAGGCGCCGCGGGTCTGATCAACTCCGCCCGCGGGATGAACCCGCTGGACCCATACAACCTCGCCCACCCCGCCGAACACCTCCAGAACGTCAGCATGACGCTCTCGGGCCTCGTCTCCACGGCCGCCCATCCCGAGCGCGCGGCGAAGGCCGCGTGGGAGGAGTTCAAGAAGGACCCGTTGGAATTCGGCGGCCGGCTGCTGCCCGAAGCGGTCGGCACCAAAGGGGCGGGGCTGGGGCGGGGCGGACTGCAGACCACGGTCCGGGAGGGACTGGAACAGGCGGCGGGACGGGCAGCGCGCAATGACGCGAAGGGAGTCGCCGACAACTCCGCAGCGGACACCGCAAGAAACCGCCCCGAAGAGCACGACACAGCCAACCCCAGCGAGCAGGTCGAGAAAGACCTCACGGACCCGGTCGACCTCACCACCGGCAAGATGTACCTGCCGCAGACGGACGTGACACTGGCGGGCTCCCTTCCTCTCGTCTTCAAACGGCGTGTGGAGTCGGGGTACCGCTTCGGCCGCTGGTTCGGCCCTTCCTGGTCCTCGACGCTCGACCAACGCCTCGAAATCGACTCCGAAGGCGTCGTCCTCGTCACGGAGGACGGGCTGCTCCTCGTCTACCCACACCCGGCACCCGGCCTACCCACCCTCCCCAGCCACGGCCCACGCTGGCCGCTGGACCGAGAGGACGGCGGCTACACGGTCACCGACCCGCAGACACGCCGCGTCTGGCACTTCACCGACCGCGGCGACGACCTCGCGGTCCTGGAACAGATCGACGACCGCAACGGCAACTGGATCACCTTCGAGTACGACACCGAGGGCACCCCGCTCGGGATCGTCTCCAGCGCCGGCTATGACGTACGTATCTCCACGGACGCGGGCAGGGTGACAGCCCTGCGCCTGTCAGCGGCCGACCAGGTACTGATGCGCTACGGCTACACCGATGGCAACTTGACCGAAGTCGTCAACTCGTCGGACTTGCCGCTGCGATTCACGTACGACGAGGCGGGCCGCGTCACCTCCTGGACAGACACGAACGACCGCAGCTACTCCTACGATTACGACGATCAGGACCGATGCATCGCCGAGGGCGGCACGCACGGCCACATGGCCCTGCGCCTCTCCTACGACGAGACAGACCCGGACACCGGCCTGCGCGTGACCACGGCGACCACCGCCGAAGGCCACACCCGCCGCTATGTCGTCAACCACGCCTGCCAGGTGGTCGCCGAATACGGCCCCTTCGGCGCGGTCACGCGCTTCGAACGTGACCGCTACCAGCGCCTCCTCTCCCGCACCGATCCACTCGGCAGACGCACTACGTTCCGCTACGACGAGACAGGCAACCTGCTCAGCCTGACCCGCCCCGACGGGCGCGATGCGAGAGCCGAGTACAACGAGCTCGGCCTACCGGTGAAGGTGGTGAGGACGGACGGTACGGTCGTCCGCCAGACGTACGACGAACGCGGCAACCGCATGTCTGTGACCAACCCTGCAGGCCAGACCACCCGGTTCACGTACAACGAGGCGGGCCATCTGACCTCGGTGACCGACCCGCTCGGATCCACGACGACTGTCGTGTGCGACCGCGCAGGTCTCCCCCTTGCGATCTCGGACCCCCTCGGCGCGGTGACGCGCTACGAACGCGACGCCTTCGGGCGCCCGATCTCGATCACGGATCCGACCGGCGCGGTAACCCGCCTGGAGTGGACGACAGAGGGCCACCTTGCCCGACGCACAGCCGCTGATGGCACGACTGAGTCCTGGACGTACGACGGCGAGGGCAACCGCACCAGTCACACAGATCCGATGGGCGGGGTCTCGCACTTCGAGTACACCCACTTCGACTTGCTGACGTCCCGCACGGGACCGGACGGGGCGCGCTACAAGTTCGACCACGACCTGGAACTGCGGTTGACCAAGGTGACCAACCCGCAGGGCCTGACGTGGACTTACCACTACGATGCGGCCGGACGCCTGGTCACGGAGACCGACTTCGACGACCGCTCACTCACGTACACATATGACGCAGCCGGGCGTCTGGCCTCCCGCGCCAATGCCCTCGGCAACACCGTGACTTTCGAGCGCAACGAGTTGGGTCAGGTGGTCCGCAAAGAGACAGCCGGCTGGCCGACGACACAGGTCACGACGTACGCGTACGACATGACCGACCAACTCGCGCAGGCAACCGGCCCGAACGGCACCACGCTTACCCTGCTCCGGGACCGCTTCGGACGCGTGTGCTCGGAGACGGTCGACGGTCGCGAACTGACCTACGCCTACGACGAATGGGGACGCCGAACCGGCCGCACGACTCCCACTGGCGCGACGACGACGTGGTCCTACGACGCGGCAGGCCATCGCACCGGAATGGTGGCTTCTGGCCGCTCCATCGACTTCACGTACGACGTGGCTGGCCGCGAACTTGCCCGTCACATCGGAGACACGATCGCCCTGGAACAGGGCTTCGACGAGCTCGGTCGTCTGTCAACCCAATCGGTGACGGGAGCGGGCAACCGCACGGTCCAGTTCCGCGCATACACCTACCGCGCCGACGGCAGCCTGACCGGCATCGACGACCAACTCTCCGGCACACGACGCTTTGAGTTGGACACGGCTGGCCGGGTGACCGCGGTGCACGCGGCGAACTGGACGGAGACATACGCCTACGACGCGGCGGGCAACCAGACCTCCGCCTCCTGGCCGGCGGGTCACCCCGGCGGGGAGGCGACCGGCGCCCGCGAGTACACGGGCACCCTCATCACCCGCGCGGGCAACGTCCGCTATGAACACGACGCCCTCGGCCGCATCACTCTGCGCCAGAAGACTCGCCTGTCCCGCAAGCCGGACACCTGGCGATACGAGTGGGACGCCGAAGACCGCCTGACCTCCGTCACTACCCCGGACAGCACCCAGTGGCGCTACACCTACGACCCGCTGGGCCGCCGTACGGCGAAACTCCGTCTGGCCGCCGACGGCGAAACGGTCGTCGAGCGCGTGGTGTTCACCTGGGACGGCACAACTCACTGCGAACAGACCACCACATCTCCCGACCTGCCCAACCCGGTCATTCTCACCTGGGATCACCAGGGCCTGCGTCCGATCGCCCAGACCGAACGCATCGCCGTCGCCGACGCCCCACAGGAGGAAACCGACTCCCGCTTCTTCGCGATTGTCACCGATCTGATCGGCGCCCCCACCGAACTCGTCGATGAACAAGGCGACATCGCCTGGCTGCGACGGAGCACCCTGTGGGGCACCACCGCATGGGCCGCGAACAGTACGACGTACACGCCCCTACGCTTCCCGGGCCAGTACTACGACCCCGAGACAGGCCTCCACTACAACTACTTCCGCCATTACGACCCCGAAACCGCCCGCTACCTCACCCCTGACCCTCTCGGCCTCGCCCCCTCCCCCAACCCCACCGCGTATGTCCATAACCCCCACACCTGGAGCGACCCTCTCGGACTCGCTCCAGAGGGATGCCCTGAAGAAGAGCACCTGTTTCGAGGCACCACGAGAGAGTTCAACGCAAGCGAGGGCACACAAAATTCGGGATTCACGCCCACATCAACAGACCCTGGTGTGGCAGCAGCGTTCGCTAGACACTCAGAACAATTTGGTGAAGCCATAGTTCAGGTCATCCCTCGGAGTGCACTTGAAGGAATTGAAACCATGAGGGGATTCATTCGGGCCGAGGCGGAAGTCGGCGTAAACCTTCCCGCGACCGAACTGGCCCATAGGGCTGCCGTAGAATTGCCGGTCAGTGCCGCCACCGATATCCTCAAGGATATGGGCATCCATATACCCAGAGTAAAAACTTATGACGGCATCACCGACGCTCTAGAATGGGATATACCAAAACTCACACCGGAACAAGTAAAGCAATTCGTCTCGGAGGCTTACCAGCATGGATGACGCTACGGTGGGAAAGTTGCAGATCTACTCGGTCGAAGAAAGGGGAGTTAGCTCCGCTACATGTATTATCCGGTGTATTGGCGGCGTCGTACACACCGGAGAACACTTCAGCATCGAATCGGACACGCCCCCAAACGCGGCCATGGCACCCATAATCCTTGACTGGATTAATCGCTACGAGCAGCTGGTGGATTTTATCGATCCGCCCCACAGTGCCAAAGTCCAATTGTCGGGGAAGGCGGTTGTCGGCCTGGAGAGAGGGGTCACGCTCGCATCCATTGGGGCGGACGACTCATAGTCGAACCATCAGGCCCTGGTGCTGTTTGGACGTTCGGCGGGCTTCGCTGCTACCCGGAAGTCTGAGCGAGCCTAATCTTGACCCATTCTTCCGTGAAGGATTGAAAGCAGCATGTCGTTCGGGCCTCCGCCCACCGGATTCGGGCCTCCCGCATCACCCGCCTGGACCCCGCCGACCGAGGTCGAGCAGGCCCTCTTCAAAGCCAAGTCCGGCGACGACTGGGCGGCGTACTTCGCCACGCTCGCGGAGAACCGGCTCTTCTTCGAGGTACGGCGGGACAAGGTGGATGACGGCGCGAGCGGGACGTACCCCGTCTTCGGGTTCGATCCGCGAGCGGGCGGCCCGATCTGGGCGATGTACACCGCGGGAATGCTTCCCGCTCCGGAGCCGAATCGGGTCTTCAACTGGAACACCCTCAAGTGGTTCGCCCGGGTGTGGGTGCCCACCGATCCGCCGACGATCGTGGTCAATCCCGGCAGTCCCTGCGAGGCATTTCTCCCCGCCGCGCCGCCGCACTCCGCAACTTGGGCTCAGTACTCCCGAGGCGAAGACGATCCGGAGCCGTCCTTGCGCCTGCGTACCCTCGGCGTGGGCGGCCCGCTTCACGGCCCTGTCGCCCACGGGCTCGCTTGCGGAGCCCTCCTTTGCGTCAACAACGGCTCCTGGTGGAACGCCATGGCCTGGCACGGCTCCGGCTATCCCAACGAACGCAAACGACTGCGCGAGTGGTGGGGCATCACCACCCGTGAAGAGTGGCTGTCCGCGCTGAGCGGCCTACTGGCCTGCGAATCACACAGCTCAGTGTGGGAGTTCACCCTCCGACTGCGCCGCACCATCGCCCGTGACTTCGGCGGTCACGTCGACGCTGGGTACTGGCGACAGGCCGCCGCCAACGTCATCCGCGCCAACTCCGCGGGCTCGGTCATGGTTACCGACGACGGCGTCACCAAGACCGGGCCACGGCCCGAATCCGAGACCGAAGCCCGGATTGAAGGTGTGCAGCGGCTGATCGGACGTATCACTCGATACGAGGCCCGGATGCGCGCCGACGGGGTGCTCGACGAGGGCCGGTACGTCACCTCCGTCGACGCCTGGGATCTCGGCCGGGCCTCGAAGATGGCGCGGTGGGGGCTCGGGGCCCGGTTCGGCACCGTGAAGGAAGCCGAGTCCGCCGTCATCCAGGCGGGGCATAACGCAGCGCGCGAATACCGCTCCTGGCAGGACTTCTCAGCCGGCTACATCCTCGGGCGGTGCCTGCACTTCGACGACGAGGAGTTCGGGGACTGGTATCAGGACATGGTCAGCGCCCATCGAATCCTGATGTCCGAGCCCGGTAGTCCCTGGCTCAACATCCCCTTCCGATAGGCCGTCCGTACGACGCCGCGCTCGCCCTCGGCAGCGTCGCCCACATCCGCGTACCGCCGCCGGGTTCTCGGGCCTCGCCGAAGCCCCACGTGCCGTCGCAGGCACGGCAGACGCAGGCCAGGACGCGGAGGGCTGCGCGTCGGCGGGTGTCGCAGGCGGTGGCGAGGTGGGGTTGGGTGTGGCGGGGGTGGCTGTCGTAGGCGATCAGGCGGAGGGTGGAGGAGCGGTAGCGGAGGGAGAGGTAGAAGGTTGGGGACTCCGTGAACTGGGCGGCTGTTGCGGTGAGTTCGCCTACTGCTTGTAGGGCCGGGTCCAACATGTCTTGCAGGTTGTGAGCCCTCAGGATCTCCCTCGTCGCCGCTCTCGCCAGCGCGGGGCTGGCCAACGCGGCCGGGAGCGTGAAGCTGTAGGACAGGGTTTCGGGGACGGGGGCGGTGGGGTCGGCCGCGAAGGTGGGGGCCACGGGGCAGCGGGAAATGGGCATGGCGGGACTCCTTCGGATACGTGCGTGGACTGTCATGTGTCGTGTGGTGGCGGGTCGGTGGCTTGTCTCCCTGGCGCGGGCCCACCCCTCCCAGGGGAGGAGGTTGCGGGCAGGCTCACGCGATGCGCTTCCGGTTGCCGGGTGTAGCTGACGCGCTACTCAATGTACCGAAGGCGGGGGCTATTTTGTTCCCTTGTGGTGAAAGTTGGATCCTTCCGTGCTTCCGCCGCGCGGTCAGGCGGCAGACTTCATACGACCGCGCGCGGAAGGATCGGCATGGCAGCGAGGACTTCACCGACGGAGCGTCAGAAGCGACTTGGCGCTGAGTTGCGCAGAATGCGCATGTCAGCGGGCATGACGGCGGAGTACGCCGCCGGGCTGCTTGGAGTGGACCGGGCCAAGATCTCCAACATCGAGACGGGTGTCCGCGGCATCAGCGGGGAGCGCGTGCGTACCCTCGCCTGCAACTGCGACTGCCAGGACGAGCGGTACGTCGATGCACTGGTCGAGATGGCCCGCACCGGCCAGCGAGGCTGGTGGGACAAGTACCGCGGAGCGCTTCCCAAAGGGCTACTGGACATCGCCGAGTTGGAGGCGAACGCCGTCCGGATGCGGGCCGTCTACTCCGTGCACATCCCGGGGCTGTTGCAGACTTCCGACCACGCACTCGCCATCTTCCGGGTGGTCATTCCGGAGCTGCCGCACCACGAGGTCGCCCTGCGTCTTGCTCACCGCGTGGAACGGCAGAAGGTGCTGGACGGCGACAACGCGCCCGACTTCGTCGCCATCGTGCATGAGGCCTCGCTCCGGATGCGGTTCGGCGGACCGGAGGTCGCCAGAGCTCAACTCGACTATCTGGTCAAGAAATCCGAGCAGGACAACGTGACTCTCCTGGTCATCCCGTTCGAGGCAGGTGCGTTTCCCGGGGCCGGGCAGACCGTGCTGTACGCGGAGGGACCCGTGCCGCAGCTGGACACCGTTCAGATCGACAACTCTCACGGACCTGATTTCCTGTACGCGGAGGCGCAGTTGGCGAAGTACCGTGCCCACCTGGACTGGATGGAGGGCATCGCCCTGTCGCCTGCGGCGTCGCGCGACTTCATCCGGGGCATCGCCACCAACCTGTGAGGAGAAGCCCGATGATCGCGATCACTTGGGAGGAGCCGTTCTGTGGTGAGGGAAACTCCTGCTTCCGCCTCGGCACCGACCCCAACGGCAACGCCTACATCGCCATAGCCGGCTCCGAGGACGCCTACCTCACCGACTCCCGCGAAGCGCTCCGCACGATGATCCTCGACATCAAGGCAGGGAAGGCGGACCACCTCCTCTGACCCCGCCCCGACCTACCCCATCGGCCGGTAATACCCCAGCACCGCCGGCAACTGCCCGAACCACTCCCCCAGCAGCTCCCTCGGTTTCGCGTCCACAACGCACTCGACGCCGCCGTCGACGTGGACGACCGCCATCATGAGGGACTTGCCCGAAGGGCTCGCCTTGTAGTGGACGCTGCGGACCTCCGGCCAGGGGAACTCGGCCTCGTGGCCGTTGATCTCGAAGACGACGCCCGAGGCCTCGATCGCGATCGAGCTGTGGCGGTCGACCGCGAGGAAATCCGGACCCGTTACGACGGGCTGGGGCGGCGGCGCGTACGCGTACTGCGGGGGCGGTGGGCCGAAACCGGGTGGGGGCTGGTGGCCGTACGGCGGCTGCGGTCCGTTCGTCGCCCCGTGGTTCATGGTCTGTCCGCTCCTCGCGCCGCACCGATGGGTCGGACGCAACCTACCCGTCCGTGCCCCGGCAGAGCCTCCCGCCGAGCAGCCCGTGAAGTCGTCGTGAAACATTTCCGGGGGCCCACCGCATCAATAAGGGTGAGGGCACAGTCGGGGCGCAGCGCAGGGGGAGCACATGAGGAAGGTCCTGGCGGATCAGTACGCGGAGTTCGCCGCGGCGCGCGCGGCGCATCTGTACCGGTCCGCGTGTCTGCTCACCGCGGGGGACACGCATCTCGCCGAGGACCTGGTGCAGGAGACCCTGGGCCGGCTCTACATCAGCTGGCACCGGGTGGCCCGCGTCGGCAACCCCGCCGGGTACGCGCAGACCGTCCTCACCCGGACCTTCCTCACCCACCAGCGGCGCCGCAGCAGCACCGAGCGGGCCACGGACGTGCTGCCCGAGCGGGCCGACGGCGCCCACGGCGACGTCCCGCTGCGGCTGACCCTGATGGAGGCGCTGGCGCGGCTGCCCGCCAAGGACCGGGCGGTGGTCGTCCTGCGGTACTGGGAGGACCGGTCCATCGAGGAGACCGCCGACGCGATGGACGCCAGCTCGGCCGCCGTACGCACCCGCTGCACCCGTGCCCTGGGGAGACTGCGCGAGCTCCTCGGCGAGGACCTCGCCGAGTACGTCAGTCCCTGACCCACGGTTGACCCACAGTTCACCAACGACCTTCGCCAGCCTCCAACCTCCCACCTCCCACCTCCAACCACGCCGAAACGGTGGTTTGCCATGCCCGTAGAACAGCACAGCGACCCCTTCGAGGACCGGCTCGGCACCGCGCTGCGTCAGGCCGGACACTCCTTCGACCCCGACGACGGCGCCGCGCTCGCCGCCGCCGGACACGCCCGCGGCCGCAGGCTCCGGTTGCGGCGGCGCCGGGCCGCGGTCGCGGGCGGGGCCGCGAGTCTCGCGCTCGTCGGGGTGGGCGGGGCACTGCTCCTGCCCGGTGACGACTCCCAGGAGCCTCAGCAGCGCTCCGTGGCCACCGGGACGACCGCCGCCCCGACACCGACCACCACGCCTCTGCCCCTCTCCAGGGCCGACATGATCCGTACGCTCCAGGAGTTGCTCCCCGAGGGTCAGTTCGGCGAATCCGACGCGCGCGGCACGGGCGAGGAGCTGCCGCCGTACGCACGTGTCGTGTTCGACGACGGCAAGGGCGCCGCGAGCATTTCCATGAGCCTCGACCGGATCGAGCCGGGGAGCGACCATGCCCGGCAGATCGTCGAGTGTCCCGACAAGGTGCTGACGCCGTACGACAGTTGCAGCTCCAGCAGGCTGGCGGACGGGTCGCTGCTCAAGATCTTCAAGGGGTACGAGTATCCCGACCGGCGCGTCGACACCAAGCTGTGGACCGCCGATCTCGTGACGCCGGACGGGCACTACGTCGCCGTGAGCGAGTGGAACGCGGCGGCCGAGAAGGACGCGCCGGTCAGCAGGCCCAACCCGCCGCTGTCGAAGGCGCAGTTGGAGGCGCTGGTGTCGGCCGGTGTGTGGCGGCAGGTCGTCGACGCGATGCCCGCGGACTCCGCGAAGCCGGATCCCTCGGTGACGGAGACCGTTCCGGCGGGTGCCGACGGAGCCGCCGTCGGGCAGACCCTCGCCGATCTGCTTCCCGAGGGAGTGGAGGTGGTCGCCAAGGGCGGCCAGGACACCGAGTACGCCTATCTCGTCGTCGATGACGGCAAGGGCAAGAGCTTCGTCCAGGTCAACGTCCAGCCCGACATGCGGGATGTAGCGGACCAGCTCTACGGCTCCGGCTCCGAGACGCTGCCGGACGGTACGCGGGTGACCGTCCGGCAGGGCCCGGGCGACGACAAGGCCGGGTCAGGTGTCGTCATGTGGACCGCCGACACCATGCGGGCGGACGGTTTCCGCGTCGTGATCAGCGCCTTCAACGCCGGTGGCCAGAACCGCGACGCGACCCGCGAGACGCCCGCCCTCACCGTCGAGCAGCTTCGGAAGATCGCCCTCAGCCCGAAGTGGGACGCGCTGCGTTAAGGGCTCAGAAGAACTCCGCCCACGGCTGGTCCCAGATCTGCTTCACGCACAGGACCAGGAACAGCAGGCCCGCGATCGCCAGCATCGCGTTGCTCAGGGGACCGTTGCGCCACTCCCGCGGGGTGCGGGCGGTGTTCAGCAGCCACATCAGCGTGCCGGCCAGGAAGGGGAGGAAGGCGGCGCCTAGTACGCCGTAGAGGATGATCAGGCGGAACGGCTGGCCCTCGAAGAGCAGCACGATCGGCGGGAACGTCAGCCACAGCAGGTACGCGCGGAAAGGCCATGACTTCTCGCGCTCGCCCGACGCGACCTCCTCGCCCCCTGCCTCCCCGCGCGAGCGGTAGCGCGCCACGAAGTCCGCGAACATCAGGCTCACGCCGTGCCAGACGCCGATCAGGGACGTGAAGGAGGTGGCGAAGAAGCCGATCAGGAAGAACTTGGCGGTCGCCGTGCCGTACTCGTCCTCCAGGATGTCGCTGAGCTGGATCAGACCCTTGTCCCCGCTGGCGATGGCGACGTTGGCGGAGTGGAGGAGTTCCGCGCCCACGAAGAGCATCGAGACGACGAAGATGCCGGTGGTGGCGTAGGCGACACGGTTGTCGAGGCGCATCACCTTCATCCACCCCGTGTTGGTCCAGCCCTTGGCGTTGACCCAGTAGCCGTACGCGGCCAGCGTGATGGTGCCGCCGACGCCGCCGATCAGGCCGAGGGTGTTGAGGATGGAGTCCTTCTCGTCGGGGAGGACGGGGAGGAGGCCGGCGAAGGCGTCGCCGAGGTTCGGGGTGACGCGGATCGCGAGGTAGACCGTCACCACGAACATGACGCCCACCAGGACCGTCATGACCTTCTCGAAGACCGCGTACTTGTTGAACCAGACGAAGACCAGGCCGACCAGGCCGCACGCGATGCCCCACCACTTGAGGTCCATCACGTCCGGGAACAGCGCCTGGAGCGGCAGCGCGCTGGACGACATCGCCGCGGCGCCGTAGACGAAGCCCCAGATCACGACGTAGACGACGAAGAACCAGGTCGTCCAGCGGCCGAGGCTCGCCCAGCCTTCGAAGAGGGTGCGGCCGGTGGACAGATGCCAGCGGCCCGCCGCCTCGGCGAGGGAGATCTTGACGAGGCAGCCGATGACGGCGGCCCACAGGAGGGTGTAGCCGAAGTTGCTGCCCGCGATGAGAGTGGCCACGAGGTCACCGGCGCCGACGCCCGTGGCGGCGACGACGATTCCCGGGCCGATGTACTTCCAACTGGACTTGCGGGGTGCTGAGGTGGCTGCCGTCCCTGTCGCTGTGTTGTCCGTGGTGTCCGCCATGCCGATCAAGAAAGCGCAAAGCGGACGCGGGCACAAGGGGGCGTGCGGTGAAGGAAAACGGTGGTCCGGGACGGGCCCCGGAGGCTGGGCGTGCCGCCGGGGCCCGGGCTGTGGTTCCGGGGTGGGCAGCCCGGCACGGTCGTCCCGGGCGTTCGGAACCCGCGGATGTTACGGCTGTCGCCGACCGCAGCCGTCGGACCCGCACGTGCCGAGCTCGAACCAGACGGTCTTGCCCGGCCCGTCCTGGTGGCAGCCCCAGCGCAGGGCGAGCGCATCCACCAGGAACATCCCCCGGCCGCTCTCCGAGGCGCCCGCGGCGAGCACCTGGGGAGTGCGGCGGCCGGAGTCCGCGACCTCGCAGCGCAGGACGCCGTGGGCGGCGGTCAGGGTGAGCCTGAAGCGGCTCGCGGAGTGCAGCAGGGCGTTGGTCGCCAGCTCGCTGACCAGGAGCTCCGCCGCGTCCAGCACCTCCTCGCGGTCCGCCAGTCCCCATCCTTCCAACTGCCTGCGGACCTCGGCGCGAGCCTCGCGGACGGCGGAGGGGCGGGGGTCGTACTCGACGCTCAGATGACCTGCTCCCAGGGGAGGTTGGGGGAAGGCGCCGTATCTGGAGTCGGGGTCCGGGAGGGATCCCCCGGAGAGTTGCAGCATGCTTTCAGGGTGGCCTCCCCGGGCCGGTCAGGCACGGGGAGGACTACCCGATTCCGTACCTGTACGGCTGATTCCGTGGGTACGGCTACGCGGTTGCGTGGGTACGGCTACGCGTACTGGAGGCGGACCGTCGACCCGGCGCCCTCGTCGTGGACGTCGACGTACGCGCACACCTGGCGGGCGAACCACAGTCCCTGTGCGGGGTCGAGCTCGTCGGTGGGCGGCGGGACGAAGCCGGCGAGGGGGTCGTCGACGCGGCGGGCCGTGCGCAGTTCGCAGACGCAGGACGGGGCCTCGCCCCACAGGAGCGTGCGCGATGCGGGCCGGGTCCTCGTACGCGCCGGTGCCGGGGTGGGTGCGGCGGGCCGCGTCGATGATGGCGGGGCCGGCGGTACGGGTGTCGTAGGCGCACAGGGCGGTGGTGGCGAACGGGGCGAAGAGGAGGTTGGCGAGGGCCTCGTAGCGGATCCACTCGGCGGACTCGCGCGGGGAGCGGCCGGCTCGGCCGTTCCATACGGGTTCCATGAGGAGGTGGATGCGGCCGGCGGGGGCGGCGTGTGCGGCGAGGTAACCGGCGCCTTGCGCTATCGCGTTGGCGGCGGATCCCGTGTACCAGTCGGTGTGCGGGACGAGGGCGACGTTCTTGGCGTCGGGGCCGAGGGCGTTGTGCAGGAGGTCCAGCTTGTCGGGGGCGGCGATGGCTACGGGTGGGGGTTCGTTGGTTGCGGTGAGGCCTTCGGTGAGGAAGGGGAGGGCGGTGGCGAGGAAGTCGTCGTCGGCGCCGAAGACGGTCATGCGGTGGTCGAAGGGGTGGGGGGTGGGGGCGGGTTCGGGGGTCACGTGGGTCGTACCTTTCGTGCGGTGGGTGTGACGGTGCGGTGGGTGGGGGCCGGCGGGGGTGGGTCGCGCAGCCCGGCGCTGCGGGGTGCCGCGCCTCTTTGGGTCGGGAGCCGCCCCAGCGGCACGACTGCCCGCAGCTAGGGCGGCTACGGCTCGTCAGCGTTGGGCTGTTACCCAGGCGGCGATCTGGCTGCGGTTGTTGAAGCCGAGTTTGGTGAGGATGCGTTCCACATGGCCTTCGGCGGTGCGGCGGGCGATCACCAGGCGGTCGGCGATCTGTTGGTTGGCGAGGCCTTCGGCGACGAGTTCGGCGACCTGGGCCTCTCGGCGGGTCAGGCGGACTTCGGGGGTGGTGTTCGACGGGGTGCGGGCGGCGGGGTGTTCGGGGAGGCCGGGTTCCTGGAGGGCGTAGCCGACGATCTCGGTGAGGCCGAGGGCGGCGCCTCGGTCGTAGGCCTGCTGGAAGGAGGACCGGCCGACCGCGTCGAGGGCGCGGCGTTCGCTGTCGAGGCGGGTGGTGCTCAGGGCGGGCGAGCCCCAGCGGTCGCGGTCGACGGCGGTCCAGACGCGGTCGGCGCCGCCGAGCAGGACGGCGGCGCGTTCGTGGGCGCCGCCCTGGGTGGCGATGAGGGCGGCCAGGTCGAGGGTGAGGGCGAGGCCGAGGACGTCGTGGAGGGCGAGTTTGAGGCGGAGGGCCTCACGGATGTGCCGTTCGGCGCGCGGCCAGTCCCGCTTCACGGTGTGGGCGAGGGCGAGCATCCGCAGGACGTAGGAGCGCACCCATTCCTCGCCGTGTTCCTCGCAGAGACGCAGGGCCCGGCGGCAGACGTCGACGGCCCGGTCCGCCTGTCCCAGGAAGCCGAGGGCGCAGGCGAGTCCGACCTGGTCGAGGCCGACGAGGCTGAGGTGCTGGCCGGGGACGGGGCCGCGGGCGACGCCCGCCTCGAAGTGGGCCAGCGCGGCGGGGAGGTCGTCGGCGAAGAGCCGGATGACGCCGATGACGTAGTCGGCGTGGGCGGCCTCGGCCGTGTCGCCCAGCCGTCTGGCCAGGGCGCGGGCCTCCTCGGCTCTGCGGCGGCCCCCGGTGAGGTCCTCGGGGCACCCGGCGAGCAGCCCGGCGACCCACAGGCCCCGGGCCCGCTCGCGGGTGGGCCCGGGGTTGGCGTCGAGGGCGCGGTCGAGCCAGTAACGGCCCTCGCGGGGGGCGCCGCAGGCGTGCCAGTAGAACCAGAGGGTGCCGGCGAGACGGAGTCCGGCCAGGGCCTCCCCCGGCGCCGTGAGGCTGAAGTCCAGCGCCGCCCGCAGGTTGTCCCGGTCGGCCCGCAGCCGGGCCACGATCTCCCGTTGGCCGGGACCGAACCAGGCCCGTTCGCAGGTGGTGGCGAGGGCCTGCATGCGGTCGCGGTGGCGGCGGCGGGTGGCGGGTTCCTCGCCCGGCAGCTGCCGTAGTCGGTCCAGACCGTAGTGGCGCAGGGTGTCCAGGAGCCGGTAGCGCACGCCGTCCGGGCCGGGCTCGCGGCACAGTACCGACTTGTCGACCAGGCCGGCGACGGCCTCCAGGACGTCGTAGGACTGGATCCGCTCGCCGTCGGCGCAGACCACCTCGGCCGTCTCCAGGTCGAAGCCGCCGGCGCAGACCGACAGCCGGGCCCAGACCAGCTGTTCGCGCGAGGTGCACAGGTCGTGGCTCCAGTCGACGGCCGCGCGCAGTGTCTGGTGGCGGGGCAGGACGGCGGGGCTGCCGGCGTTCAGGAGGCGGTAGCGGTCGTCGAGGCGTTCCAGGAGCTGTTCGACGCCGAGGACGCGCATGCGGACGGCGGCGAGTTCGATGGCGAGCGGGAGGCCGTCGAGGCGGTGGCACAGACGGGCCACCGCGGCCCGGTTGCCGGCGGTGAGACGGAAGCCGGGGGCGACGGCGGCGGCGCGGTCGGCGAAGAGGGCGAGGGCCGGGTAGCCGTGGGCGGCGGACAGGTCGCCGTCGGGGTCGGGGACGGGCAACGGCCGTACGTCCAGGAGGTGTTCCTCGGTGAGGCCGAGGCGGTGCCGGCTGGTGGCGAGGACGCGGACGCCGGTGGTACCGCGCAGCAGGGCGGCGGCGAGTTCGGCGCAGGCGGACAGCAGGTGTTCGCAGTTGTCGACGACGAGGAGGAGGCGCCGGTCCCGTACGTGGGCGACGAGGGCGTCCAGCGGTGGCCGGTCGGAGTGGTCGTGCAGGCCGAGGGCGGCGGCGGCGGCGAGCGGGACGAGCGCCGGGTCGTACAGGTCGGCCAGGTGCATGAAGCGCACGCCGTCGGGGAAGGCCCGCTCGACGCGGGCCGCGATGCGCACGGCGAGGCGTGTCTTGCCGACGCCGCCGGGTCCGGTCAGCGTGACCAGCCGCGCCCGGGCCAACAGCTCGCGGCCGTCGGCCTGTTCGCGGCGCCGGTCGACGAAGCTGGTGGTCTCGACCGGCAGCTGACCGTCCCGTCCTGGCGCTGATCCGCCCATGATCAGCCTCCCGTTGCCGAATCCTCACTTTCTCCGGAGTCCGGCATATATGCACGCGGGGGTCACACCCGCGGGTGCACTTCACCGGGGACCGCACTTCAGGGCGCCAACGCGGGTACACTGCATGGCTTTTCCTACCGACCACTTCACGCCATCGCGTCTTTATTCACTCTTGACCTGCTCATGCCATACGCCGACGATGAGCGGCACACCCGCACCAGTTCGTCGCTGAACCACCCCCCGCTCCACTCCCCCCTTCCGGAGATCCCGGAAGTCCTGGAGAAACTAGGAGACTTCATGCGACTTCGCATACGAGGCTCGGGCGCCCGCCCCGGCAGACGGCGCGCCGCCGTCGCCGCCGTCGCCTCGCTGATGGCCCTCGCCCTCGCGGCCCCGCTCTCCGCGAACGCCGACAGCGCCCCGAAGGCGGCCCCGTCGGCCGACGACGTCCGCCAGTACGAGGTGCACATGCACTCGGACTCCAAGTCCCGTACGGCACTTCAGCGGTCCGGCGTGACCGTGGACGACGCCGACGACCACTCGGTCTTCGTGTCCGGACGCGCGGACCAGGTCAAGAAACTGAAGCAACTCGGCTACGACGTCACACCGATGGGCGCGGTGCCGGACCGGTCGAACGGCGAGGACGACGTACGGCTCCTCGACTTCCCCTCGGCCGACTCCCGCTACCACAACTACACCGAGATGAACGCGGAGATCACCACGCGGCTCTCGGCGTACCCGAACATCATGAGCAGGCGCGTGATCGGGAAGTCGTACCAGGGCCGGGACATCGTCGCCATCAAGATCAGCGACAACGTGGCGACGGACGAGTCCGAACCCGAGGTGCTGTTCACCCACCACCAGCACGCCCGCGAGCACCTGACGGTGGAGATGGCGCTCTACCTGATCCGCGAGCTCGGCGCGGGCTACGGCTCCGACTCCCGGGTCACCAGCATGGTCAACAACCGCGAGATCTGGATCGTGCCCGACCTCAACCCGGACGGCGGCGAGTACGACATCGCCAGCGGGTCGTACCGGTCGTGGCGCAAGAACCGGCAGCCCAACAGCGGTTCCTCGTACGTCGGTACGGACATGAACCGGAACTGGAACTACCGGTGGGGCTGCTGCGGCGGGTCGTCGGGGTCGACGTCCTCCGAGACCTACCGGGGCACCGCCGCCGAGTCGGCGCCGGAGGTCAAGGTCGTCGCCGACTTCGTGCGCAGCCGGGTGGTCGGGGGCACGCAGCAGATCACGGCGGCCATCGACTTCCACACCTACAGCGAGCTGGTGCTGTGGCCGTTCGGGTACACCACCGCCGACACGACGACCGGAATGACGGCGGACGACCGCAACGCGTTCGCGACGATCGGGCAGAAGATGGCCGCGAGCAACGGCTACACCCCGGAGCAGTCCAGCGACCTGTACATCACCGACGGGTCGATCGACGACTGGCTGTGGGGCAACCAGAAGATCTTCGCGTACACGTTCGAGATGTATCCCTCGTCCAGTTCGGGCGGGGGGTTCTACCCGCCCGACGAGGTGATCGAGCGGGAGACCGCGAACAACCGGGACGCGGTGCTGCAGTTGCTCGAGAACGCGGACTGCATGTACCGGGCGATCGGGAAGGAAGCGCAGTACTGCAGTTGAGTGCGTCGCTCTGACGTGCCGGCCGCAGGGTCCGCGCCGGGCGTGCTCACGCCCGGCGCGGGCCGGGCCGGGCCTGAGTACCCGTACTCAGTCGGCGTCCTTGTCCGCCTTCTTTGCCTCGTCCGCCTTCTCCGCGTCCGGTTCGACGTCGGCTTCCGCGTCCGGTTCGGGGGTGGCTTCCGCGTCGTCCTCGAAGTACGCGTCGAGGACCGCGTCCAACTGCGCTTCCCACTCGGCGAAACGCGCCCTGGCCGCCGCCTCGATCTCGATCGGGTACCAGCGGCGGTCGGGGGTGTGCACCGTGATGGTGAACCGCTTGCCGAAACGGGGGGACTCCGTCTCGACCGCGCCGATCTCGTCCCAGCGGAACTCGCAACTCTGGTCGTCCAGGGACAGTCGTACGCCCTTGTGGTCGGCGACGAACTTCGCGCGGCGGTCGGACGCCTCGAAGACGGGGCCGTCGGGGGTCTCCTCCTCGTCGGCCTCGTCAACCTCGCCGGAGTCGACCGACGCCTCCGGCGCCTCGGGGGCGGCCTCCTCGGCGACGGCTTCCTCCGAAGCGACCTCCTCGGTCTCTTCCGGTTTGGCGTCCGCCGGCTTCTCGCCGGACACGGGTGAGGTGAGCCCGGGGACGAAAGCCGGGTCGAATCCGGCGCCTTCCAGGGGCTGGCTGCTCGAACCTATGCGCTGCTCCACAGCGGGCAGTATGGTCGACGATCCTGTGTCGTACACAGCCAGCCCCCACTTCGTTATCAGACGCCTACAACCGGCGGCCTGGAAGGTGGCCCGGCGCTCGCAGTTCGTGGCGATGGTGTCGCTGGTGGCCCTGCGGTCGCCGAGGGCGCTGTCCCCGGAGCCTCCGTCGCAGTCGGCCGAGTCGTTGCCGCCCACGCCGTCGCGCAGGTTGATCGTGTCGTTGCCGCCGCCGGTCCGTACGAAGTCGGGGGCCCGGCCCGTGCGCGGCCTGGGCCCACCGCACGACCGCTACACGAACAGGCTCAGCACCGCCGCCACCACGAAGCCCACCACCGACAGCACCGTCTCCAGCACGGTCCAGGTCTTGAGCGTGTCCCGCTCGCTGATGCCGAAGTACTTCGCCACCATCCAGAAGCCGCCGTCGTTGACGTGCGAGGCGAAGATCGAGCCCGCCGAGATGGCCATGATGACCAGGGCGACGAAGGCCTGGGAGTGGTCGCCCTCGGCGAGGAGGGGGGCCACGATGCCGGCCGTCGTCACGATCGCCACGGTCGCCGAGCCCTGCGCGACCCGCAGGACCACCGAGATCAGGTACGACAGCGCGATCACCGGGAGGCCGACGTCGTTGAAGGTGTCGGAGAGGGCCTGGGCGACGCCGCTGGCCTTGAGGACGGCGCCGAAGACGCCGCCCGCGCCGACGACCAACAGGATGTTGCCGACGGGCTTCAACGAGGCCGTCGACACCGTCTCCAGGGACTTGCGGGACCAGCCGCGGCGGATGCCGAGAAGGTAGTACGCCAGCAGCAGGGCGATCGTGAGGGCCACGAACGGGTGGCCGAAGAACTCGATCACCGAGCGGCTGGTGGAGGGGTCCAGGGCGATCGACGAGAAGGTGGCGGCGAGGATCAGGATCAGCGGCGTACCGATGATGCCGAGGACCGTGCCGAGCGGTACGGGGGTCTCCCGGGGCTCCACGCCCGTCTCCCGCTGCTCGTTGACGACGGCGAGCCTGGCCTCCGCCGCCGCCTCCACCATGTCCTGCGGTACGGCGACGAAGATCCGCCGGCCGATCCACGCCGAGAACGCCCAGGCGGCCAGCACGGCCGGGATGCCGCAGACGATGCCCATGAGGATGACCCAGCCGAGGTCGACGTGCAGGAGACCGGCGGCGGCGACGGGGCCGGGGTGCGGGGGCAGGAACGCGTGGGTCATCGACAGGCCCGCGAGCAGCGGCAGGCAGTAGAGCAGGATCGACTTGCCGGAGCGTTTGGCGGCGGCGTACACGATCGGTGCCAGGACGAAGATGCCGACGTCGAAGAAGACCGGGATACCGAAGATCAGGCCGGTCAGGCCCATCGCGAGGGGGGCTCGCTTCTCGCCGAAGAGATTGAGCAGCCTCGACGCCAACACCTCCGCCCCGCCGCTGACTTCGAGGATCGCGCCGAGCATCGTGCCGAGGCCGATGATGATCGCGACATGGCCGAGGATGCCGCCCATGCCCGACTCGATGGTGGAGACGGCGTCCGACCGCTGGACCGTGCCGAAGAGTTCGGTGACGGACAGCCCGGCGAGCAGGCCGACGGCTATGGAGACGGCGAGGAGGGCGACGAAGGGCTGGAGGCGGGCCTTGATGATCAGGAACAGCAGGAGGGCGATGCCGATGGCGGCGACGGTCAGGAGACCTGCGGTGCCGTCGATCCAGAGGAGCAGGCCTCCGGTGTGGGGTGGGATCTCGGGGGTGGGGGTCGCCGCGAGTGGATAGGCCATTGGGGGTCCTCTGCGTAAGTGCATTCTGCTTTCGGGCAGGGGGGATCGCGGCACGGCGCCCCGAAGGGCGCCGTGCCGGGTAGGGCGTGCGGGAGTTGAGGGGGCGTCAGCCGGGCTCAGCCCAGGACGGCGAGGGCGTCGATCTCGACGAGGAGCCCGGCGGGAAGGCCGACGTAGACCGTCGTGCGGGCGGCCGGGGGCGCGGTGAGGGCCTGCTCCTCGAAGTACGTGTTGTAGATGGCGTTCATCTCGGCGAAGTGGTCCACGTCCGTGAGGTAGACGCGGATCATCATCACGTCGTCCCAGCTCGCGCCGCCCTCCTCCAGGATCGCCTTGACGTTGGCGAGGGTCTGGAGGGTCTGCTCGCGCAGGGTCGGCCCGGCGGGCGTGGGCGGCTTGCCCTCCTCGGCGGGGAGGAAGCCGACCTGGCCGGCGACCTGGAGGATGTTGCCCTTCTTCACGCCGTGGGAGAACTTCGCGGGCGGGGTGGTGTGGGTCTTCGGGGTGAGCGCGGTCTTCTCGGTCATGAGGAGGCTTCCTTGACGGGAGTTCTGCCGGAGTACTCGCCGCTGATCGCGTCCGCCGTACGGCGGACCAGCGGCAACAGGGTGAGGAGTTCGTCCGCCGTGACGACGACGTTCGGCGCGGACACCGACATCGCGGCGACGACCCGGCCGTCGGCCCCGCGGATCGGCGCGGCGACGCAGTTGATGGACTCCTCGTGGCCACCGAGGTCGGTGGCCCAGCCCTGTTCGCGCACCTTGTCCAGCTCCCGCAGGAACGCGGGGGCGTTGGGGGTCGAACGGGCCGTGTACATGGGGTAGTCGAGCTTGTCGGCGCGGGCGCGGCGCTCGGGTTCGGGCAGGTCGGCGAGGAGGAGCTTCGCGACCGCGGCGACGGTGATGGCGACGGGCTTGCCGATCCGGGAGTACATCCGCACCGGGTACCGGCTCTCCACCTTGTCGATGTAGAGGACCTCGTCCTCCTCGTGGACGGCGAGGTGGACGGTGTGTCCGCACTGCTCGTTGAGGCGTACGAGGTGGGGGTGGGCGATCTCGCGGATGTCGAGGTTCTCCATCGCCTCCTGGGCGAGGGCGATGAGGCGGGCGCCGAGGCGGTAGCGCTGGTCGGACTGGCGGTAGACCATGCCGTGCTCGTGCAGGGTGCGGAGGAGGCGCAGCGCGGTGGACTTGTGCACCCCGAGGCGGTCGGCGACCTGTCCCAGGTCGGCGGGGCCCTCGGCGAGCAGCGGCAGGATGTTCAGCGCGCGGTCGACGGTCTGGCTCATGGCGTACGTACCTCCTCCTCGGCCCGCTGTGCGGCCTGTGTCCAGCCGGGGCCGAGTCGAAGTCTCCCCCACGCGTCGTCGTCGAGGGCGGCGAGGCGGTCGGCGTGGGGGCGTGTGGGGGGTGTCGCCAGGTCGCCGGGGGCCGTGAGGGCGGCGGCGGCCCAGAGGTGACCGTGGCGGATCCTGTCCCGCACGGGGAGTTCGCGGAGGGTGGCGGAGAGGAAACCGGCGGCGAAGGCGTCACCGGCGCCGACGGGTGCGACGACGTCGACGTTGAGGGCGTGGACGAAGGTGAAGGTGTCGGAGGTGGAGGCGGGAGGCAGGGTCGGTTCCGTCGGCTGTGCGGTGCCCGGTGTTGCTGCCCGGGGCTGGGTCGCGCGGCCCGGCGCTGACGGGGTGCTGCCTGCGCCCACCTTCCCCCACTCTCGGCTTCGCTCGAGCGGGGGGACCCCCATCGCCGCAGCGGCACGACTGCCCGCAGCCTGACGGCATGGCTGAGCACCATGCGTGGACACGGGCGCCGGCGCGGAGACCCGCCCGGGCCCGGGTCGGCCAGGCGGCTGGACGGCTTGCGCACTCGTACCCGCATCCGCATCCGCCCCCGCACCCGCGTCCCCGTCACCACCGCCCCGCTCGAAGACCGTCGCCCCCCGCGCTCCCCCCTTCACCACCAGCACGGCCGGCTCCGGCAGGACCTCCCGGATCGCCGCAGGTCCGCCCGTCACCCCCCACGCCTCCTCCGCCTCGTCCTCCCCCACGAACGCGATGTCGGCCGCGCGCGCCAGCTCCAGCAGCACCCCCGGTCCGTCGGCGTCCCGCCACAACCCCGCCCGGTAGTTGACGTCGAAGGAGACGAGTGGGCGGCCCGGCCGCCGGGCGGTCAGCTCTCGCAGCAGGCTCAGGCAGCTGTCGGACAGCGCGCCTGTGATCCCGGAGAGATGGAGGATCCGGCCCGCCCGTACCGCCGCCAGGTCCATGTCGTCCAGCGACATCGCCGAGGCCGCCGACCCGGCCCGGTAGTACGCCACCTCGTGCGTGTCCGTCGCCCGGTCCTCGGCCGTGCGGAAGTACACGCCGGTCGGGCGCGCCGGGTCCCGGTGCACGGCGGACACGTCGACGCCGTACGAGCCGATCTCCTCGACCAGGTGATCACCGAACCCGTCCGCGCCGACCCGGCTGACCCACCGCACGGAGTGCCCCGCGGCGGCCAGCACGCAGGCCACGTTCGACTCCGCGCCCCCGATCCCCCGCTCGAAGGACGGAACATCGGCGAGGCGGCCCGGGCGGGAGGGCAGGAACGTGACCATGGACTCGCCGAGCGCGACGACGTCCACGACGTCGGGGGCATTGCAGGGTCCGCTGATGGTCACGATCGTCGTAGCTCCTGAACCTTGTGCGGGGGCGGCGGCTCCGTTGACCCCGCGTTGGCCGAGATGTTAGACAGCAGTAAGCGATATACGCAATGAGCGTTGCAGTTAGCGCAACGCACCTGATCAGGGAGGCTCCATGGCCAGCGAAGCGCTCGCCCGCCTGGCGGAGGAACGCGTCGACCACCGTTTCAAGGGCCTCCCCCCGGACGCCGACGGCCTCACCGTCGGCGAGCTGGCCGCCCAGCGCCGCAACCTGTTCACCGACGGATTCGCGACTCCCGTGCTCGCCCTTTCCGCCGAGCGCCTGGAGCACAACCTCCGGCTCATGGAGACGTATGCGGCCCGCCACGGCCTCGCCTTCGCCCCGCACGGCAAGACCTCCATGGCCCCCCAGCTCTTCCGGCGCCAGATCGAGCACGGGGCGTGGGGCATCACGCTCGCGGTGCCGCATCAGGTGCGGGTGGCCCGGGCCTTCGGCGTCCGGCGGGTCTTCCTCGCCAACGAGCTGGTCGACGCGGCCGCCCTGCGCTGGATCTCCGGGCAGCTCGATTCCGACGACGACTTCCGCTTCCTGTGCTACGTCGACTCCGTGCGCGGTGTCGAGCTGATGGACGCCGCCCTGCACGGGGCCCGCCGCCCCCTGGACGTCGTCGTCGAGCTCGCCGCCGGGGAGGGCGCCCGCACCGGCGTCCGTACGGAGGCGGAGTGCGCGGCGGTCGCGGATGCGGTGGCGGGAGCGGAGACACTGCGCCTCGTCGGCGTCGCCGGTTACGAGGGCGAGGTCCCGCAGGCGGACCCCGGGCGGGTGCACGCCTGGCTGCGGCGGCTGATCGCGCTCGCCGTGGACTTCGACAAGGCGGGGCGGTTCGCGCACACCGACGAGATCGTCGTCAGCGCCGGCGGCAGCGCCTGGTTCGACGCGGTCGCCGACGTCTTCGCGGAGATCCCCGAACTCTCTGCCCCGGTACTGAAGTTGCTGCGCTCGGGTGCCTACGTCTCGCACGACGACGGCCACTACCGCAAGATCACCCCCTTCAACCGCGTCCCCGAGGAGGGCGCCCTGGAGCCCGCCTTCCGGCTGTGGACGCAGGTGGTGTCCCGGCCCTCCGCCGAGCAGGCCTTCACCAACGCGGGCAAGCGGGACGCGGCGTACGACCTCGACCTGCCCTTCGCCCAGGTGGTCCGCCGGGACGGCGTCGAGCGTCCGGCCACCGGCATCGAGGTGACGGGCCTGTCCGACCAGCACGCCTGGCTGCGCACCGCCCCCGAGGCGGACCTGGAGGTCGGCGACTGGCTCGGCCTCGGCCTGTCCCACCCGTGCACGTCCTTCGACAAGTGGCCGCTGATCCCGGTCGCGGAGGCGGACGGCACGGTCGTCGACTACATCCGTACGTTCTTCTAGGAGGTCCGGCGTGGAAGAGCTCGTCATCCGGGACGCGGACGTCGTGGACGGCTCCGGCGGTCCCTCGTACCGCGCCGATGTGGTGATCGACCACGGCCGGATCGTGTCGATCGTCCAGGAGGCCGCGGCGGCCGGCTGTCAGCGGCCGAAGGCCCGCCGGGAGCTGGACGCCGAGGGGCTCGTCCTCTCCCCCGGCTTCATCGACATGCACGCCCACAGCGACCTCGCCCTCCTCCGCGACCCCGACCACAGCGCCAAGGCCGCGCAGGGCGTCACCCTCGAAGTCCTCGGCCAGGACGGGCTGTCGTACGCGCCCGTCGACGACCGCACGCTCACCGAGGTCCGCCGCGCGATCACCGGCTGGAACGGCCACGGCGACGACGTCGACTTCGACTGGCGGTCGGTCGGCGAGTACCTCGACCGGCTGGATCGCGGGATCGCCGTGAACGCGGCCTACCTCATTCCCCAGGGCACGGTCCGCGCCCTCGCCGTCGGCTGGGAGGACCGCGAGGCGACGCCCGAAGAGCTGGACCGGATGCGGCAGTTGGTCGCGGAGGGCATGGAGCAGGGCGCGGTCGGCATGTCGTCCGGGCTCACGTACACCCCCGGCATGTACGCCAAGGACGCCGAACTCACCGCACTGTGCCGGGTGGTGGCCTCGTACGGCGGCTACTACTGCCCGCACCACCGCTCGTACGGCGCCGGGGCGTTGCAGGCGTACGAGGAGATGGTGGCCCTCACGCGCGAGGCCGGCTGCCCGCTGCATCTCGCGCACGCCACCATGAACTTCGGCGTGAACAAGGGCCGCGCGCCCGAGTTGCTGGCCCTCCTGGACGACGCGCTGGCCGCCGGAGCCGACATCAGCCTCGACACGTATCCCTACACGCCCGGCAGTACGACGCTGGTGGCGCTGCTGCCGAGCTGGGCGAGCGAGGGCGGCCCGGAGGAGATCCTCAAGCGGCTGGCCGACGAGGAGAGCGCCGAGCGCATCCGGCACCATCTGGAGGTCGTCGGCGCGGACGGCTGCCACGGGGTGCCCGTCGAGTGGGACACGATCGAGATCTCCGGCGTGACGGATCCGGGGCTCGCGGACTTCGTCGGCCGTACGGTCCGGGAGTCCGCCGCTCTGCGCGGCGAGGCCCCCTGGGCCACCGCCCGCCGGCTCCTCCTCGACGACCGGCTCGGCACGACGATCCTCCAGCACGTCGGCCACGAGGAGAACGTCCGGACGATCATGCGACACCCCGTGCACACCGGCGGCTCGGACGGCATCCTCCAGGGCGCCAAGCCGCACCCGCGCGCGTACGGCACCTTCCCGCAGTATCTCGGCCGGTACGTACGGCAGTTGGGCGTGCTGTCCCTGGAGGAGTGCGTCGCCCATCTCACCGCACGCCCGGCGGCCCGGCTGCGACTGCCGGACCGCGGGCTGGTCCGCGAGGGGTACCGGGCGGACCTCGTGCTGTTCGACCCGGCCACGGTGGCGGCGGGCTCGACCTTCGAGAACCCGCGCGTGCTGCCCACGGGCATCCCGTACGTGCTGATCGACGGCCGTTTCGTGATCGAGGACGGCCGGCGGACGGACGTACTGGCGGGGCGGGCGGTGCGGAGGACGCCCTGACCCTGACGGCTCTACGGCTTCGGCAGGACGCAGCCGCTCGCACTCAGGCTGAGCTGGTTGCCGGTCGTGAAGCAGGCCGGGAACTGGTACGTCTCCTGGGCGTAGTTGATGCCCTGGCGGACGGTGACGTTGCCGCTCGCGTCGACCTCGCAGGGGTTGTTCACCGTGCAGCGCTCGCCGTCCTCGTTGCCGGTGTTGTTGACGGCGACGACCTTGCCGGTGGCCTGGTCGACGACCGGCGAGCCCGAGGTGCCGCCGATGGTGTCGCAGGCGGAGGTGTAGCGGACCGAGTCCTTCCAGGTCCAGTCGCCCTCCTTCATGGTGTGCACGAACCCGTCGATGCTGCAGCTGTAGAGCCGCTTCCAGTAGCCGGAGGCGACGGTGATCGCGGTGCCGGCCGTGGGGTGCGTGTCCTGCACGGTCAGCGCGCTGATGCCGTAGGAGTTCCGGATCGTCGCGTAGGTGCTGGTGAGCTGGTAGATCGTGGCGTCCGTGTCGGTCATCGTCGAGTAGGCGATCTTGCTGGCCCGCAGGGTCGCGACGCGGGTGCCGGCGGAGTTGAGCAGGCCGAAGGTGCGGGTCGACGCCCGGTTGACGATCACCTCGCCGGGCTCCGGGAAGCCGCTCTCCAGGCAGTGGCCGTTGGTGAGCACCAGCGCGGGGGCGGTGTCCAGGGAGTTCGGGAAGCGGACGACCGAGCCGGAGCAGTTGCTCAGCGCGACGGTTCCGGCGAGCGTGACGGCCTGGAGCGTGGGCGAGGCGGCCGTCCTGGTGTCCGCCTCGGCCGCGGATGCGGTGGCCGCGGGCGCGCCGGGCGCGGGTGCCGCTACCGCGGGTGCCGCGCCCGCCCCGGCGATCACCAGGGCGAAGAGTGCGGCGACGAGAGGTTTTCTCATGTGGGGGTCCCCTCTGCATGACGAGGGTGACCGGAGATCTTCCGGTCACCCGCAGTTTGTCATGCGCATTGTCATTGGAGGGGTACATGGGGGCAAGGAGGTGTTTTCGGCCTGGGGACGGGGCCGAAAACACCTCCCCGGCTCAGCCGCTACTTCGGCCCTTTCGTACTGCCCGGCCCCCGCCCCTTGCCGTCGGAGTTGCCCGGGGCCGAGCCGTCCGGGGAGGCAGTGGAGGTCGAGGGGTCCGTGGGAGTGGAGGTGGCGGCCGGGTCCGTGGACGACCCCGCCGAGGGCTCCCCGGACTCCCTCGCGTCCGGCGGGGCACCCTCCGACGCGCCCGCCGTACCGCCCGGCCCCTGGGTGTCCGGGGAACCGGAGGACGCCGGGCCGTCCGAGGAGGGCGAACCCGCCGGGCCGGTGGACTCGTCCGGCGCCGAGCGCGTGGCGTCCTCCTTGCCCTGCGTCCCGTCGGCAGAGGACCCCGAGACGGAGAACCCGGCGATCAGCGCCGCCACGGACACCGCACCCGCCGCCCCGGCGGCGACCACCGCGCGGCGCGACCGCCACCGGCTCGGCTTCCGCCGCGACCGCCGCGGCCCCGGGTCGGCCGGGCGGGTGGCGACCGGTTCGGCGCCGACCGCCGGCGCGCCGACCGCCACCGGCCCGACCTCCGCCAGCGGGGGCAGTTCGGCCGTCTGGTCGTAGGCGTTCTGCCAGCCGTGTGCGGCGGCCGGGTCGACGTACTCCTCGTACGGGGGTGTCGATTCGACCAGAGGGAGGTACACGTTCGGCGCCTCCCACGGCTCGCCGCCGTGGACGCCGGTCGCGCCGTCGGCGCCGTACGCCCCGCTCTCGTACTGAGGTGGCCTGGACATGGCCGCGCATTGTAGGGACGGGAGGGGCCCATGGGACAGCCGTCGGCGATATCAGCCCAAACCACCGCGTCTCACGTGGCGGAAAACACGGCCCACGAAGCGTTACCGGGCCGTAAGCTCCCAGACATGCAGGTGATCCAGTCGACCAAGCTCGCCAACGTCTGTTACGAGATCCGGGGCCCGGTTCTCGAGGAGGCGATGCGCCTGGAAGCGGCAGGGCACCGCATCCTCAAGCTGAACACCGGCAACCCGGCCGCGTTCGGTTTCGAGTGCCCGCCCGAGATCCTGGAGGACATCCTCCGCAACGTCTCGTCGGCGCACGGCTACGGCGACGCGAAGGGCCTGCTGGCCGCACGCCGGGCCGTCGTGATGCACAACCAGACCCTCGGCATCGAGACCGACGTCGAACACGTCTTCATCGGCAACGGCGTCTCCGAGCTGATCGTGATGGCGATGCAGGGGCTGCTGGACGACGGGGACGAGGTCCTCGTACCGGCCCCCGACTATCCGCTGTGGACCGCGGCCGTCTCCCTCTCCGGCGGCACCGCCGTGCACTACCGGTGCGACGAGCAGGCCGACTGGATGCCCGACCTCGCGGACGTGGAGCGGAAGGTCACCGACCGCACCAAGGCGATCGTCATCATCAACCCGAACAACCCGACGGGCGCGGTGTACGACGAGGCGATGCTGCGCGGGCTGACGGACATCGCCCGCCGGCACAACCTGCTGGTCTGCTCCGACGAGATCTACGACAAGATCCTGTACGACGAGGCCACGCACACCCCGACCGCCAAGGTCGCCCCCGACCTGCTCACCCTCACCTTCAACGGGATGTCGAAGGCGTACCGGGTCGCCGGTTACCGGGTCGGCTGGATGGCGATCTCCGGGCCGCGCGCGCACGCCGACTCCTACATCGAGGGTCTGACGATCCTGGCGAACATGCGCCTGTGCGCGAACATGCCGGGCCAGCACGGTGTCGTGGCCGCGCTCAGCGGGCGGCAGACCATCAACGACCTGGTGCTGCCGGGCGGGCGGCTGCGGGAGCAGCGGGACGTGGCGTACGAGCTGCTGACCCAGATCCCGGGGGTGAGCTGCGTGAAGCCGAAGGGGGCGCTGTATCTGTTCCCGCGCCTCGACCCCAAGGTCTTCAAGATCAAGGACGACCGGCAGATGGTCCTGGACCTGCTCCGACAGGAGAAGATCATGGTCGTCCAGGGCACCGGCTTCAACTGGCCCGAGCCGGACCACTTCCGGGTGGTGACCCTGCCGACGGCGGGAGACCTGCGGTCGGCGATCACCCGGATCGGGAACTTCCTGGACGGTTACGGCCAGCCGTGACCGAGTTTTGTGGGTCGCTCAACTTTAGACGAGATCTAAGCTAGGATGGTTTCCTGACAGCACAGGAGGCCATCCCATGTACGAGCCGATCCGCACCAAGTCGGTCCACAGCACGATGGCCGGCACCACCTCGGACTTCCCCCACCGTTCCCGTGAGGAAGAGCTGGACATCCAGCTCGCGGGCCATCTCGCCGCGCTGCTCACCGTCACGGACGAGCTGCGCGCGCCGGCACCGTCCGCCGATCTGGACACCGCCGCCGACCGGCTCGCCGAGCAGGTGACCCGGCTGCGGGGAGGCCGTGCGCCGGCCCGAGCGCCCCTCACGTCCGTCACCGGCCGGCCCAACCTCGCGTCCATGCACCGGCGGGCGCATACCCTCGCGGGGCGGGCGCTGGTGGTGGCCGCGTCGCGAGCCGACACCGCGGCGGCGATCCTGTCCGCCGAGCGGATGGACGCGCATGCGGCGGCGCTGGAGCCGCGGGAGCTCGCCGCGCACTGAGCCGTTCGGCTCCCTTGATCGGCCCCGGTCCGCGTGCACCCGTAGCGAGGCGCGGACCGGGTGCCACGGCACTGCGTTGGCTTGAGCGGCGGTCGTCGTTCTCGCCGGTTGTGAAGTGCCGGTCGGATGCGGTGCGTTTCGCCGCGGGGGATCTGTCGTTGGGCGGCCGCGGGTTGTCCGTGGCTTGTCGCGCAGTTCCCCGCGCCCCTATTGGGGACGCCGCAGTACCGGGACCGGTACGTCACCCCCGTTCATGCTTCCCGCCGGGGAATGTTCGGTTCCGCGAGCACTCTTCCCTTGTGAGACGAATCGCAGGAATCGTCCTCGCGGTCCTGCTGGTCGGCGGCGGAGTGGTGGCAGCCGTCTTGACTTGCACCTCGGGCTGAAGCACGAGGATTCTGGCCTTCTCGATCGTTGCTGTGCCGCTACGCGGCACGGGATTCGGTCGGGAATCCGTGGCTTCCTGTTTCTTCGCGCTGTGCCGGGATTGCTCCTGGTCTTACCGGCGCTCCGCAGGCCGATACCGCCAGTCCGGCGGCCGTCTTCACGTTGAGTGCGGCGTTGATGTCCCGGTCGTGGACGGTGCCGCAGGCGGTACAGGCCCACTCCCGGACGTTCAGGGGTTTGGGTCCGTCCTTGACGCCGCAGGTGGAGCAGGTCTGGGAGGTCGGCTCGAACCGACCAATCTTGACCAGGGTGCGGCCGTACCGTTCTGCTTTGTACTCCAGCATGCTGATGAACGATGACCATCCGGCGTCGTGCACGGACTTGGCCAGCTTCGTGCGGGCCAGTCCCGCCACCGACAGGTCCTCCACGGCGATCCCTTGGTTCTCGGAGATCAGCTTCGTGGAGAGCTGGTGGTGGAACTCGCGGCGTGCGTCGGCGACCTTGGCGTGGGCGCGGGCGACCTTCAGGCGGGCCTTGGCGCGGTTCTTGCTTCCCTTCTGCTTACGGGACAGCTCCTGCTGGGCCTTCTTCAGCTTCTTCTCCGCGCGCCGCAGGAAGCGCGGGGAGTCGATTTTCGTGCCGTCGGACAGGACCGCGAAGTGGGTCAGACCGAGATCGATACCGATGGTGCGGTCGGTTTCGGGCATCCGCTCCGCGTCGGCGGCGGGGTCGGTGTCGATGACGAAGGAGGCGAAGTACCGCCCGGCCGTGTCCTTGATGACGGTGACGGAGGTGGGGGGCGTGGGCAGCGTGCGGGACCACTTCACCTTCACCGCGCCGATCTTCGGTAGGTTCAGTCGGCCGCTGTCGGTGATGTTCCAGCGGGCGTTGGCGGTGAACCTGATCGACTGCCGCTTGTCCTTGCGGGACTTGAAGCGGGGCGGGCCGATCTTCGGCCCCTTGCGGGTGCCCTTGAGGGAGGCGAAGAAGTTGCGGTACGCGCTCTCGGCATCGCGCAGGGACTGCTGGAGCACCACCGCGGAGACCTCACTCAGCCAGGACCGCTCCGCTGTCCGCTTGGCCTCGGTGATCAATCGCGTGGACAGCTCGGCGGCCTTAGGGAACGGCTGCTCGGCCTTGCGGGCGTCTTCACGGGCGCGGACCGCGTCGTTGAACACGACGCGGGCACACCCGAACGCCTTCGCCAATGCGGTCTGTTGGCCGGTGTCCGGGTACAACCTGAAGGCGTACCGAAGCTGCATGACGATCACACTAGACATGTCGCAACCACACCGTCACGACGGAACATTCGTACGAACCCTCACTGCTCCCGCAGCCACACAGTCCGGCTCCGCCGGAAGGACACCGGACGCTCCGCGTCGCGAATGAATCCCGGTAGCGGCGGCGGGAACCCAAGGACGTAAATGACAAGAGCACGGCAACGAAGCCCGTGCGCGCAGTGATCGGAGCGGAGAAGGCGGAGTTCTTCGCCGATCGCGACGTGGTGAAGGCCCTCGCCGACAAGGGCTACACCGTGAAGGCCGAGACCTCCGGTTCCTGGGCCATGGAGGGACAGGACCTCACGGGGTTCGACCTCGCTTTCCCGTCCAGCCAGGCGCCCGCCGACGAGCTCGCCGCGAAGTACAAAGCCAGACAGTCTCTGCCTGTGCCCTTCCACTCGCCGCTCGTCGTCGTGGCCCACCGGGATGCCGCCGAGGTGCTCGCGGACAACGGACTCGCCGTCTTCGACAAGAACCGCGGCACCCTGAAGATGGCCGCCTAACGCCGAACTGACCGGCGGCCGCCTCTTCGACGCCCAGCAGGGCTCGCTGGACGGCGCCTTCGAGGAGATCCGTGGCTACCAATAAGCTGCTCGGCTATCTCGAGTCCCGCAAGAACATCGCCGGGAGCGCGGGCGGGCTGGCCGGCCTGGCGCTGACCTTCGTGGGGGTCGCGGGCCCGTACTGGCCCGTGGTCGTGGGCGGTCTGTACGGGGCGGGGGCCCTGATCGCCCCGCCGGAACGGCCGGCGCTGCCCGACTTCCCGGACCCGTCCGCCCAGCTCGACGAGATCCGGAACGACTTCGAACGGCTCAAGGACTATCTCGCGGACGTCGAGCTGCCGCCCGCCGCCGCGGGCCGGCTCACCGAACTGACCGAGCTGCTGGCCGCGTTGCTGGATCCCGGCTGGGTCACGGAGGTGCTCGTCCAGGACCCGGAGGGCGTGCACACGCTGTCGCGGGCCGTACGGCAGGACGTGCCCGAGGCCGTCGACACGTTCGTGCGGACCCGGTGGTGGACGCGGCTCGCGCCGGGTCAGGAGTCGCCGGAACGGCACCTGGAGCGGCAGTTGACCCTGCTGCACGAGGAGGCCGAGCGGCTGGCCGCGGGCCTGCGGGAGACGGAGGCGCGGCGGCAGGAGTCGCACACGCGGTACCTGGAGGACCGCTCCAAGTGAACACAGAGTGAGCACAGGCGAAGGCCTGTCGCCGCGCTCCTCCCGTCGGGGCTGACGGGACCGCACGACGACAGGCCCAGGACCCCGCACGCCGTTGTACGAAGTCTCGCCGGTCTGAGGTACTGCCACCGCGGCCGGCCGTGACGATGGTGCTGGTCAGGGCAGATCGGAGCCGGCCGCGGCGTCTTTGGGGGGCCGGTTCAGCCCAGGCGCTGCACCAGGGCGCGGTACTCGTCCCACAGCTCCTTGGGCGTGTGCTCACCAAAGGTGTTGAGGTGCTCGGGGACCAGAGAGGCCTCCTCGCGCCAGACCTCCTTGTCGACCGTGAGCAGGAAGTCCAGGTCGGACTCGGAGAGGTCGAGGCCGCCGGTGTCGAGAGCGCCCTTGGCCGGCAGGATGCCGATCGGGGTCTCGACGCCCTCGCCCTTGCCCTCCAGGCGCTCCACGATCCACTTCAGGACGCGGGAGTTCTCGCCGAAGCCGGGCCAGACGAACTTGCCCTCGTCGTTCTTGCGGAACCAGTTGACGTAGTAGATCTTCGGGAGCTTCGCCGGGTCCTTGCCCTTGGCGACGTCGACCCAGTGGCCCATGTAGTCGCCCATGTTGTAGCCGCAGAACGGCAGCATGGCGAACGGGTCGCGGCGCAGCTCGCCGACCTTGCCCTCGGCGGCTGCGGTCTTCTCGGAGGCCACGTTGGCGCCGAGGAAGACGCCGTGGTTCCAGTCGAAGGACTCCGTCACCAGCGGTACGGCGGTGGCGCGGCGCCCGCCGAAGAGGATCGCCGAGATCGGCACGCCCTTGGGGTCCTCCCACTCGGGCGCGATGATCGGGCACTGCGAGGCGGGGGTGGTGAAGCGGGCGTTGGGGTGGGCGGCCGGGGTCTCGGACTCCGGCGTCCAGTCGTTGCCCTTCCAGTCGGTGAGGTGGGCCGGAGTCTCCTCCGTCATGCCCTCCCACCAGATGTCGTTGTCGTCGGTCAACGCCACGTTGGTGAAGACGGAGTTGCCCCACAGCGTCTTCATCGCGTTGGCGTTGGTGTGCTCGCCGGTGCCGGGCGCGACGCCGAAGAAGCCGGCCTCGGGGTTGATCGCGTACAGGCGGCCGTCCTCGCCGAACCGCATCCACGCGATGTCGTCACCGATGGTCTCGACCGTCCAGCCGCGGGTGGTCGGCTCCAGCATGGCGAGGTTGGTCTTGCCGCAGGCGCTCGGGAAAGCTGCGGCGACGTACTTCGACTCGCCCTGCGGCGGGGTCAGCTTGAGGATCAGCATGTGCTCGGCGAGCCAGCCCTCGTCGCGGGCCATGACGGAGGCGATGCGCAGGGCGTAGCACTTCTTGCCGAGCAGGGCGTTGCCGCCGTAGCCGGAGCCGTAGGACCAGATCTCGCGGGTCTCCGGGAAGTGCGAGATGTACTTGGTGCTGTTGCACGGCCACGGGACGTCCTCCTGGCCCTCCTCCAGCGGCGCCCCGAGCGTGTGCACAGCACGCACGAAGAAGCCGTCGGAGCCGAGCTCGTCCAGGACCGGCTGACCCATGCGGGTCATGGTGCGCATGGACACCGCGACGTAGGCGGAGTCGGTGATCTCGACGCCGATCGCGGAGAGGTCCGAGCCGAGCGGGCCCATGCAGAACGGGACGACGTACATCGTCCGGCCGCGCATCGAGCCGCGGAAGACGCCCTTCTCGCCCTGGAATATCTCCCGCATCTCCGCGGGAGCCTTCCAGTGGTTGGTCGGGCCCGCGTCCTCTTCCTTCTCGGAACAGATGAAGGTCCGGTCCTCGACGCGGGCGACGTCGGTCGGGTCGGAGGCGGCGTAGTACGAGTTGGGCCGCTTGATCGGGTCGAGTTTCTTGAAGGTGCCCTTCGCCACGAGCTCCTCGCACAGGCGCTCGTACTCGGCCTCGGATCCGTCACACCAGACCACGCTGTCCGGCTGCGTCAGTTCTGCGATCTCGTTCACCCACGAGACGAGTTCCTTGTGGGTGGTGGGGATGACGGGGGGAGCCGCGATGTCGCGCGCCACGATTGCTCCTAAGTGAGGGATTTTGTCCTTTGTTGCCCCGTGGGGGCCGCGACCCGGATGCTTCGCGTCGATTCCCTCTGGCGCTCATCCGGTGTCGACCGCACTCATTTGATCATCCGACGAGTTCGCCCATCTGTCCAGAGGGCCGTACAGATGAGCGGAGTGAGGATTACCACGTGTAAAATCGCCACTTTGCGTCTACTTGGGATTCAGCTGAACCACCTTTGAAGCGACAGGAACGGGACTCCCGTCAAACCCCCGTGAGATGATGGCCACTCTTCATCGGTCAACGGGTCGCACCGACCCGCAACTTACGGTTCCGTAGGTACGATGCCCCGCATGAATGCGTCCGTCCCCGACGCGACCACGGACACCTCGGCCGCAGGCCGCGGTCCGGTCGCGACCTCCCTGCCGCATCCGGTCAAACCCAGGCTCCGCGGCTGGCTGCACCTGGGTATGTTTCCGGCCGTACTCATCGCGGGCCTGGTGCTCACCGCCCTCGCCGACTCCCCCAGAGGCCGCCTAGCCTGCGGGATCTTCGCCCTGACGGCCTGCCTGCTCTTCGGCGTCAGCGCGCTGTACCACCGGGGCAACTGGAGCCCTCGCATGGACGGGATCCTGCGACGGCTGGATCACGCCAACATCTTCCTGATCATCGCCGGCACCTACACCCCGCTGACGATGCTGCTCCTGCCGGGCGCCAAGGGTCAGTGGCTGCTGTGGGGCATCTGGGCGGCGGCCGCGGCGGGCATCATCTTCCGCGTCTTCTGGGTCGGCGCCCCGCGCTGGCTGTACACGCCCTGCTACATCGCGATGGGCTGGGCGGCCGTCTTCTTCCTGCCCGACTTCATGCGCTCGGGCGGCATCACCGTCCTCGTGCTGGTCATCGTGGGCGGCCTGCTCTACAGCGCGGGTGGAGTGATCTACGGCATCAAGCGCCCGAACCCGTCACCGCGCTGGTTCGGCTTCCACGAGGTGTTCCACTCCCTCACGCTGGCGGCGTTCATCGCGCACTACGTCGGGATCTCGCTGGTGGCGTACCAGCACGCGTAGCACCCGTCTCGCCTCAGGGCCACGGCTTTCGAGCCGTGGCCCTTTTTGCATGCCCGAAAGCCTCCGGCCGCTCCAAAGAGTGACAGTAACTAGATATTGAGAGCTACTCTCATTTCATGGCTACTGTCACTCCCTCCTCCGAGGCGCAGCCCGATCCCCGCCGCTGGTGGGCGCTCGCCGCCCTCGTCGCCGGCATGCTGACCCTCGGCTTCGACATGACGATCCTGAACGTGGCGCTGCCGACGATGGCCGGCGACCTCGGCGCAACCACCGGCGAACAACAGTGGATGGCGGACGCCTACGTCGTCGTCTTCGCGGCGCTGATGCTCCCGGCGGGCCTGCTGGGCGACCGGTTCGGGCGGCGGCTGATGCTGATCGCCGGGCTGGGCGTCTTCCTGGCCGGTTCCGTGGTCGGAGCCCTCGCCGGGGACGTGACCGCGGTGATCGTCGCCCGCGCGGTGATGGGCGTCGGCGGCGCGCTGGTCACCCCGCTCGCCCTCTCCGTCCTGCCCTCGCTCTTCGGGCCCGAGGAGCGCACCAAGGCCGTCGGCATCATCTCCGCCGCCTCCGCGCTCGGCCTGCCGCTCGGCCCGATCATCGGCGGCTGGCTCCTCGACCACTTCTGGTGGGGCTCGGTCTTCCTGGTCAACGTCCCGATGGCCGCGATCGGCATCGCCGCCTGCGTCTTCCTGCTGCCCGAGACCCGCGACCCCTCCTCCCCCAAGGTCGACACCCTCTCCACGGCGCTCACCGCGAGCGGGCTGGGCGCGCTCATCTACGCGATCATCGAGGCGCCCACCCGCGGCTGGGGCGACCCGCTGGTGCTGGGGATGTTCGCCGCGGCTGTCGTGCTGCTCGCCGGGCTGGTGCTCCGGGAGCGGCGGACGGTGCGGCCCATGCTGGACATGACGCTGCTCGCCCAGCGCGGCTTCCTGTTCAACACGCTCGCCGCGACCCTGGTGATGTTCGTCCTGTCGGGCCTGCTGTTCGTCCTGCCGCCCTATCTCCAGGCCGTCCTCGGGCATGACGCCTTCGGCACCGGTCTGCGGCTGCTGCCGATGATGGGCGGGCTGATGGTCGCCGCCAGAACCGCACAGCCGGTGGTCGAGCGGTTCGGCGCGCGGGCCGCCGTCAGCGCGGGACTGGTGGTGCTGGCCTTCGCCGCGCTCCTCGGCAGCCGTACGACCGTCGACTCCGGCTACGGCTTCGCCGCGCTGTGGCTCTCGGTCGCCGGCGTCGGCTTCGGCTTCTCGGTCGTCCCGGCGATGAACGGCGCCCTGGGCGCGCTCCCCCGCGACCGGGCAGGCAGCGGCTCCGGTCTGATCATGACGCTCCGCCAGGTCGGTGCCGCGATCGGCATCGCCCTGCTCGGCAGCCTGCTCGCCGAGACCTATCGCGACCGGCTCGACGTCACCGGGCTGTCCGCGCGGGCCGCCGACACCGCCGGGGACTCCGTGGTCGCCGCGCACCTGGTCGCCCGGCAGAGCGGCGCTGCCGATCTGGCGGCCTCCGCGAACAGCGCGTACGTCCACGGCATGGGCGTCGTGCTCCTGGTGTGCGGGGTCGCGGCCCTCGTCTCCGCGCTGCTGGCGGCGGCGTTCCTGCCGAACACCCCCGTGACCAAGAGCTCCGAGACCCCGGACTTGGCCGCCGCCGAGGCCGATGCCCGACAATGACCCCCATGACGCCCGCACGCACCTCTCCCCCCACCGACCTCCCCCAGCTGGGACTTCGTGAGCGGAAGAAGATCAAGACCCGGACGGCGATCCGCGACGCGACGTACGCGCTGATCGAGGAGCAGGGCTACGACGCCACGACGATCGAGCAGATCGCCGAGCGCGCCGAGGTGTCGCCGTCCACGGTCTTCCGCTACTTCCCGACCAAGGAGGACATCGTCCTCACGGACGAGTACGACGCGATGCTCCTGGACGAGCTGCGGTCCCGGCCGGCGGACGAGCCGTGGCCGGACTCCCTGCGGTACGTCACGCGCAGGGCCATCGGTCTCGCAAGGGCGGAGGAACCCGAGGTCACCCGGCTGCGCGCACACCTGATGGTCCAGGTGCCCGCGGTGCGTGCCCGGATGATGGAGAGCATGTCGGTCACCGGCAGGCTGCTCGCCTCGGCCGTCGCGGCCCGCACCGGCCGCCCTCAGGACAGCCTGGAGGTGCGGGTCTACGCGATGTCCCTGATCGGCGGACTCGCGGAGATCTCCCTGTACTGGGCCGAGAACGACTTCCGGGACGACTTGACCGAGCTGCTCGACCGGGCCCTGGACGTCATCGAACACGGCCTCTCCCCGGACGTCTCCTGAGGCCGGCGCCCGCGGCCGTGACATCCTGATCCGGTGACCGCAGCACCGGAGATCCACGTCGAATTCGCCCCCGAACTCGCCCTGTTCGTCCCCCACGGACGACGGTCCGGCACCACCCCGGTCGCCACCGACGGTGTCTCCACCCTCGGCCATGTCGTGGAGTCCCTCGGCGTCCCGCTGACCGAGGTCGGCGCCCTGGTCGTGGACGGCCGCGAGGTCGCCGTGTCGCACCTCCCGGCGGCGGGCCAGTCGGTGCGGGTACGCCCGGTGGAGCGCCCCCAGCGGGTCCCCGGCGCTCCCCTGCGCTTCCTCCTCGACGTCCACCTCGGCACCCTGGCCCGCCGGCTGCGCCTGCTCGGCGTGGACACGGCGTACGAGTCGACCGACATCGGCGACCCTGCCCTCGCCACCCGCTCGGCCGCCGAGCGGCGCGTCATGCTCAGCCGCGACCGCGGCCTCCTGCGCCGCCGGGAACTGTGGGCGGGCGCGTTCATCTACAGCACCCGCCCCGAGGACCAGCTCCGGGACGTCCTGGACCGGTTCCGCCCCGAGCTGGACCCGTGGACCCGGTGCATCGCCTGCAACGGCCTGCTGCGGGAGGCCACCAAGGAAGAGGTGGCCGACCAGTTGCAGGGCGGGACACAGCGGTCGTACGACGTCTTCGCGCAGTGCCGGGAGTGCGGCCGGGCGTACTGGAAGGGCGCGCACCACGAGCAGCTGGAAGCCATCGTGGAGCGCGCCCTCGAAGAGTTCGCCGACCGGAACTGACCGGGGCTAACGCTTCTTCTTCACATCAGCCTTTCCGCAGGCGATGCCGTCCTTGTTGCGGTCGAGATTCAGCGGGTCGTCCTTTCCGTTGACCTTGAGGCGGCCGTAGTCGTTCTTCTTCAGCCAGGCACAGCGGGCGGCCGTGGTCTTCTTGACCTCGTCCGGGAAGGCGGTCGGCACGCAGACGTTGATCGAGCCGTAGTGCGGGTCGCAGCCGGAGACGGTGGGGCTGACCTTCTGCGAGGCCCTCTTCTTGCCGGGCTCCTGGACCGTGCCCTCCAGGGAGTCGGCGAAGGAGTGGACGTGGGCCGAGGCGTCGGTGGCGCTCAGGGCCTGCGGGCCCTGGAGGTGCACCCACTTGGCCACCGACGGCACGCCGCCCGCGTCAACCGCGAAGAGCATGTACCAGCCGGGCGGGGCGATGTTGGGGTTGCTCGTCACGTTCAGGTCGATGTTGTTGCCGTCCACCGACAGCGGCAGGTCCACGAACCGCTGGTTCGGGTCGGAGGAGTGGGTGACCGCGGCCGGGCGGATGAGTTCGGCCTTGGCGATGGGGCGGTCGACGGTGATCCGCTGGGTGTCGCCGTAGTTCCACTCGGTGTCGATCACCGACGTGATCGACGGACGCGTGCCCTTGAGCAGGTAGGGCGGGGTGTAGATCGACACGTTGTGATTCCAGGTGCCGTTGCCCGGGTTGTCGCCGGTCGACATCACCCGGCCGTCGGGCAGCAGGAACGAGGACGAGTGGTAGCCGCGCGCCTGCGGGTCGGCGGCCACCGGGTCGAAGGTGTTCGACGCCGGGTCGTAGATCGACGACTCGAAGACCGGGTCGGCCCGGTTGTGCAGCGCGCCGCCGGTCTCCAGCACCTTGCCGTCGGGCAGGAGGACGGCGGAGACGTACATCTTGCCCTGGTTGCCGGTCTGCGGCACCGGGCCGTTGCCCAGGTCGACCGTGCCCTGCGGGATCGGCGGACCCGCCACGTAGGCCGGGTTGGCGGTCTTGAGGTCGATGACGTCGGTCAGCCGGTTGGCGTCCGGGTTGGAGTCGATGTTGCCGCCGCCGAGGGTGAGGACCTTCTGGTCCTGCGCCGGGGGCAGCAGCACGCTCGCCGACTGGTCGCGCTCGTCCTTGTTCTGCAGGCCCGGCGTCTGCGTGACCGTGTTGGCGTTGTAGTCGTAGATCGCCGATCCGGTGCCCGGGATGTTGTTGCCGAAGGTGTGGCTGCCCGAGTAGAAGAGGCGGCCGTCCTGCATCAGGATCATCGACGGGTACAGGCCCCAGTAGGACCAGGTCTGGTTGACCTTCCACAGCGGCTGCCACTGCTGCTCGGCGTCCGACCAGTACTCGGCGGTCACCGAGCCGGTCGAGTCCTCTTTCAGTCCGCCGAAGGAGATGACGTCACCGTTGCCGAGGGCGGTCGCCGACGGGTACCAGTGGCCGTCGTTCATGTCGTTGGTCTTGCTGTACGTCTCGGTGACCGGGTCGAAGATGTACGAGTCCTTGTAGCCCTCGTAGCCGTGTCCGCCCGCCACCGGGTACGCCTTGTTGCCGCTCATCACGAGGACGCGGCCGTCCTGGAGCTGGACGTGCCCGGAGCAGAACATGTCCTTCGGCGTGGGGATGACCTTGTAGGTGCCGGTGGCCGGGTTGTAGACGGCGCTCGTGAACGTCCCGGCGTTGAACTGCTCCTCGCTGTTGCCGGAGCCCGCGATCAGCAGCACCTTGCCGTTGTTGAGGACGACGGAGTGCATGGAGCGCACCGGGTTCTTCGTGGGCAGCACGTCCCACCTGCCGTTGGCGCACTCCGCTGCCGTGCCCGTGCACACGGGCTGGGGTACCGGGTCGGCGACCTGGTCCATCGTGTAGTCGTCGGTGGTGGCCGAGCCGGTGCCGTAGACCGAGACGCCCCACGAGATACGGTCGGTGCCGGCCGGGACCGCGGGGGTGCGGACCGACGCCTGGGTCCAGGCGCCCGCCAGGTCCAGCGTCTTGAGGTCGGTCCAGTACTGCCAGCCCGCCGTGGTGTCGTGCCGGAAGAGGGTGAGGGACGCGTCCGGGGTGGTCGTCTTGTACCAGAGCCCCAGGTCGTACTGCTTGCCCGCCGTCACGACCGGCGCGCACGCCGTCGACTCGGTGATCAGCGCCTTGCGGTCGCCGGAGGCCCGGCGGGTCAGCTCGACCTTCATGGCCTTGGTGCCGGAGTGGGCGTCGGCGGTCGTGGTGAAGGTGAAGTCGTTGTCGCCCCAGCCAGACTTCTCCCAGCAGTACGGCATGCCGTCGGTGCCGGCGGTCTCGAAGCCGGGGTTCTTGATGAGGTTGGCGGCGGACGCGGGCTGTGGTGCGGTGAGGAGCAGGCCTGCTGTCAGGCCTGTCACGGCCAGGAGGGCGGATCTCCTGCGGTGTCTGTTCACGCGGCTCTCCCTGCTGTAGAGCTCCCGCGCAGCCCCCTGCGCGGGAGATAGACCAGCGCTTCGGTCCCCGCGAAGCGCACGACGAAGGTCGTCACCAGTGCGAGCGCGGTCGCGGACAGCGCGCCCATGTCGAACCGGTGGACGAACAACGCGATCAAGGGGATCCGCAGCACCAGGTCGGCGTTGGCGAGCAGCGCGAACCTTCCGACGCGGTCCCACCACTGCCGGTGCCGGCGGCGGTCGCGGAACAGCAGGTGCTCGATGAGCACGAAGTTCCAGGCGACGCCGAGCTGGTTGGCGAGGACCTCCGCCGGCAGGTAGTGCATGCCGACCGCGGTCAGCGCCCACAGGCCGAGCAGGTTCGGCACGAACCCCGTCGCGCCGATCAGCCCGAAGCCGATCATGCGGGCGACCGGGGAGGCGGTGCGCAGTCCGCTCAGGTGGCGCAGGAAGCGGAAGCCCTCCTGGGCGCTGGACTTGGACTCGCCGGCGAACCGTTCCTGGAAGACGAACGGGACCTCGGTGACCTGGCGCGGGCGGTTGCGTACCGCCAGTTCGAGCAGGATCTTGTAGCCGAAGGGCTGGAGCGCGTCGGCGGTGACCGCGCTGCGCCGGATGGCGAAGAAGCCGCTCATCGGGTCGCTGATGCCGTGCAGTTTGCGCGGGAAGAGCGACTTGGTCAGCCAGGTCGCGCCGCGTGAGACGGCGACCCGGTAGTTGCCCGCGAGTCCGGCGCGGCTGCCGCCCTTGATGTAGCGGGAGGCGACGACCAGGCCGGCGCCCGCCCGCTCGCCGGTGGCCACCAGCTCCGGCACCAGCGAGGGCGGATGCTGGCAGTCGCCGTCCATGACGACGATCCAGTCCGACCCGGCCGCCTTGATGCCCTCGACGACCGCGCCGCCGAGCCCGCCGACCGGCTCGTCCCGGTGCAGGACGGTCACCGGGAAGGGGCAGTCCTTCGCGGCCTCGCGGATGACCTCGGGGGTGTCGTCGGTCGAGTCGTCCACGAAGACGACCTCGCAGGGCAGCCGGGACGGCACCGACTCGGTGATCTGGTGAAGGAGTTCGCGGACGTTGGCGGACTCGTTGAACGTCGGTACGACGATGGTGACGGCGCCCGGTTCCGGGACCTCCGCCGCGCGTACGGCCGGATCGTCGAGCTCTCCGGGGACGGTGGATTCCTGGCTCATCGGGCGCCTCCCGCGGCGGTGCCGGTGGACTGGATCTGCCGGATCTCGATCCGGTCCTCACCGGTGCCGAAGACGGCCACCGGTTTCGAGTGCTGGATGGCCGCCTTGACGTTGGGCAGGTCGACCGCGTCGCGCCGCACCGTCGGGGAGGCGACGACGTAGTCGATGTCCCTCCAGCCGCCCGGCATCGTCTTGGTGACGGCCGGGTCGAGGTCGGCCTTGTAGAACCAGATGACGCCGAGCCCGGGCCGGTACCCGGCGTGCACCAGGTCCAGCCACATCGCGTCGTCGACGAGTACCCGGGTGTCCTCGGGGTCTGCCACCTCGGTGCTCAGCCACTTCGAGGCGGCCTCGTAGGGCGCGTTGGCGTCGACGGTGACGGCGGTGCGGGCACCGTCGTACCAGCGCGGTACGACATAGGCGCCGGCGGAGATGGCGAGGACCACGGCGAGGGTGTACCGGCCGCCGGTCTGCCACCGCCGCTCGTCGGGGTCACGCCATCTGCGCAGCACGGCGTGGGCGACGGACGCGGTGCCTCCGGCGAGGACCAGGGCGAGGAAGGGCAGCGCCTGGATGACGTACATGGCGGGCAGGTAGCCGTTGGGGCGCAGGGCCAGGGCGGCGAGGATCGCCACCGTCAGGGCCGGACCGGCCAGTGCCCGGGCGGTGACCGACCAGCGCCAGGTGGCCAGGAGCAGAAGCGCGCCGGCGAGGCCGCCGAGGGGCAGGACCCGGTCGTAGTAGAGCCAGGACTGGAAGACGCCCCAGGAGCCGGAGCCCTGGTCGAGGATGAAGCCCGAACCAGGCCTGGTCATCTGGTACTTGACGCCGTCCCAGAGGGAGACGTGGCCGCCGCCGGGCAGCAGCTCGCCCTTGAGGAGCGCGAAGAGGGGGTACGAGAAGCCGATCAGCACGCAGGCCGTGATGGCGCCGGTGACCGCGAACTTCCGGGTGTCCTTGTGGCTGTGCCGCCACATGGTGACCAGCAGCGCGGGCAGGATGACGAGCATCGTCTCCTTGGTGAGCACGGCCGTGGCGGCCGCGATGCCCGCCCCGAAGTGATGCCACAGGTGGCGGCTCGGGGAGGCGGCGAGGGTGAACGCGACCAGCGTCCACATCACCGCGAGGTTGTCGAGGAAGATCTCCCGCTGGAGGACGACGGAGAGCGGCGAGAGTCCGAAGAGGACCATGCCGAGGCCGGCGGCCCAGCGGGGCAGGGAGAGGCGCCGGCCGAGGACGTAGACCAGCACCGCGCTGATGCCGCTGATCAGCAGCATCGTCGCGCGCATCGAGCCGACGGTCATCGACTCGGGGCTGATCATCGAGGGTATCCAGGTCAGCAGGGCCAACTGGATCCAGCCGAGGGGCGGGTGGTCGTACCAGTAGGTGTAGTGGGCCAGGCCCTTGCCCTCCTGGACCGCCCAGGCCTGGGCGAGGTAGGTGCCCTCGTCGTCGCTGAGCGTCGGGTAGTCGGCGATGTTCCAGCCCTGCACGACCAGGATGGCGACGAGGAGCACGCCGCACAGCAGGAGGTCGGTGCGGGAGGAACGCAGCTGGCTCGGCGGGGCTGTTCGACCGGCCGAACCGGTATCAGGCGCAGGCTGCCTCTGCGCGGGGACCTGGGGAGTGGTCACCGCGGGAAGGGTGGAGGTCACGCAGGGACGTCCTCTCGGGTCACTTCGGACGGTGTGAGATGCGCGCCGACATGAGTGGTCAGCTCCCAGTCGTTGCGGCCGCGCTGCTCGCGCCAGACGGCGCGGATCGCGGCCCCGGCGAGGAGGACCTGGTAGAAGGGGCCGCCCACGACGAGCTTGACGTAGTGGACGAAGCGGACGCGGAGCCCGTACTGCTTGCCGAAGTCGTGCAGTCCGACGAGCTCGAAGACGAAGGTCACCATGGCGGTGACGAGCGGCAGGAAGGTGATGAAGGCGATGCTCACAGGCACGTCGAGGAAGAGTGCGATCGCCACGTTGAGCGGGATGATGACGCCGGTGAAGGCCTGCATGAACGGCGTCATGAGGGTGTAGCGGGCGAGCAACCGCTGCCCGAAGCCCGGCAGTTGCTTCCAGTCCTTCTTCCGGTAGACCTGGAGGAAGCCCTGGTTCCAGCGGGTGCGCTGCTTCAGCAGCGACATCAGCGAACCGGGAGTCTCCTCCTTGGTCACCATGTCGGAGTCGTAGGCGACGACGACCTTCTTGCCGATGCTGGAGAGCCGCACGCCGAGGTCACAGTCCTCGGCGAGGCAGTCGGGGTCCCAGCCGTCGGCTTCCCGCAGGACGTCGGTCCGTACGAAGACGGTGTTGCCGCCGAGCGGGATGAATCCTTTCTGCGCGTGCAGATGCAGCCGGGAGCGGAACCAGAAGAAGTACTCCAGGCAGTTGCGCAGGCTGTACCAGCTGGAGTGGAAGTTGATCAGCTGGACACCGCCCTGCACGACATCCGCCCTGGTCGTCCGGAACGCGTGGTCGACGTGGGCGAGCAGCTCCGGGTGGACCTGGTCCTCGGCGTCGAAGACCCCGACCACGTCGCCGCGGCAGTGCGGCAGCGCCGTGTTCATGGCCCTCGGCTTGTTCTTCTTCTCGTGGGTGTCGACGACGACCCGCACGCGCGGGTCGCGCTCCGCGGCGTCGCAGGCGACCGCCGTGGTCTCCGGGTCGTCGTGCCCGACGATCACGATGATCTCGAAGTCGGTGTGGCTCGACTCCAGCAAGCGCTGGATGGTGTGGTCGAGCACCGCCTGCTCGTGGCGCGCCGGAAGCAGCAGCGAGAAGGACAGACTCTCCCCGCCGTCCGGTCGGTGGAATCGGGTGGAGGCGAGCACTTCGGGCGTACGCCACGCGTGCATCTGCCACCACAAGGTGAAGGCCGCCATCCAGAACAAGGCAAGCGAAACGGCAGCGATAACTACAGACGTCAGCAACAGACCCCCCAGGCCCAAACCCCCTGTCGCGACGGTGAGTCACCCCCGTCGCGTCACTGTGCAGAGATTAAGGGGGAACTGTGAAGTGTGGGAACTGTTCTGATAAATAGCGTGTTTCGTAACAGTGATGTGACTTCTGGGACTAATCCGAACACGTGGGCGCATCTCAGCAACGGAAGGGTGCACTCCGCTTCCGTTTCAGCCGCTCAGCGCCGTGCGCAACCGATCGGAATCGGTCGTCGGAGCGTCACAAGTGAAGTTACGGCAGACGTACGCGGTTGGTTCACCGTTGCTCAAGGAACGGTCGGCGAGGAGCGGTAGTTCGTCGCTGTCAGGGGTGCCGACGGCGACGACAGCGCCGGGGGCGGTGCCGAGAAGTGCCGTACGGTGCAGGGTCCTTGTGCCCTCGTCGTCCAGGCTCGGACCCACGACCGCCACCTCGCGCGGCCCGTCGAGCAACGCCTCGGCGACCGCGAGCCCCCAGCCGATGAAGCGGGGGACGCGCGGGCCGAGGGCCTTGACGACGCCGAGCGCCTTCTCGGCGGCGGTGCGATGGGGTTCGGCGCCGGTCTGGGCCGCGTAGCTCAACAGGGCGCCGGCGGCGGCGCTCCAGCCGGAGGGGGCGGCGTTGTCGGTGGGGTCCTGCGGCCGGCGGATCAGCTTCTCGGCGTCGGCGGCGGTGTCGTAGAGGTTGCCGGAGTCGTCGGCGAACCGCGTGAGGACGTGGTCGAGGAGGAACCCGGCGAAGTCGAGCCACACGCCCTCGCCGGTCACGGAGGCCAGCGCGAGGAAGCCCTCCGCCACATCGGCGTAGTCCTCCAGCACCCCGGCGTTGGTGCCGGCCTGGCCGTCCTTGCTGGTGCGGGCGAGGCGGGCATGGTCGTCCAGATGCAGCCGTACGAGGAGGTCGGCGGCGCCCAGCGCGGCCTCGACCAGGTCGGGACGGTCGAAGTAGGCGCCGGTCTCGGCGAGCGCGGCGATCGCCAGCCCGTTCCAGGCGGCGACGACCTTGTCGTCACGGCCGGGTGCGGAACGCTCACTCCGCTTGTGAAGCAGTCGCTCGCGGACGGAGGCGATGCGCTCGGCGTCGAAGAACGTGTCCTGCTGCGGGAGTTGGAGGACGGAAGAACCGTGCTCGAAGCTGCCCTCCTCGGTGACGCCGAAGTACTGGACGGCGAGCTCCGCGTCCTCGTCCCCGAGGGCTTCGCGGAGCTGCTCGGGCGTCCACACGTAGTAGGCGCCCTCGACGTGCTTGCCGGTGCCGTCGTCGCTGTCGGCGTCGAGCGCGGAGGAGAAGCCGCCTTGGTCGGTGCGCAGTTCCCGCACCATGAAGTCGGCGGTCTCCAGGGCGACCCGGCGGGCCAGCTCGGAGCCGGTCGCCCGCCACAGGTGGGCGTAGACGCGGCACAGCAGCGCGTTGTCGTACAGCATCTTCTCGAAGTGCGGCACGATCCAGTCGCGGTCGACGGAGTACCGGGCGAACCCACCGCCGAGCTGGTCGTAGATCCCGCCGCGGGCCATGCGCTCACAGGTGTCCTGCGCCATCTGGAGGGCGCCCTCCGCGCCGGTCCGCGCGTGGTGGCGCAGCAGGAACTCGACCACCATGGACGGCGGGAACTTGGGCGCCCCGCCGAACCCGCCGCGCTGCGGGTCGTACTCCCGGGTAAGCCCGAGCAGCGCCGCGGCCAGCTGCTCATCGCCGGGCGCCCGGCTGTCGCCGTAGGAGATCTCCCGCCCCGCCAGGTCCCGCACGATCTTCCCGGCGACCTCGGCGACCTCCTCCCGCCGGTCGGTCCAGGCGCTGCGGACGCCCTCCAGCACCTGCCGGAAGGACGGCATGCCGTGGCGCGGGGCGGGCGGGAAGTAGGTGCCGAAGTAGAAGGGCTCGGCGTCCGGCGTCAGGAACACCGTCATGGGCCAGCCGCCCTGCCCGGTGGCGGCCTGGACGGCCTCCATGTAGACGGCGTCCACGTCGGGGCGTTCCTCGCGGTCGACCTTGACGCTGACGAAGTGGGCGTTGAGGTAGTCGGCGGTCTCCTGGTCCTCGAAGGACTCGTGCGCCATGACGTGACACCAGTGACAGCTGCTGTACCCCACGCTCAGCAGCACGGGCACGCCCCGCTCGCGCGCCTCCTCGAAGGCCTCAGCCGACCACGGCCACCAGTCGACCGGGTTCTCGGCGTGCTGGAGGAGGTAGGGGGACGTCTCATGGGCCAGTCGGTTCGGCATGGGGTCCATCCTGCCGCAGTACCCCGCCTGTCACCCGGCAGGCGTCTCCCGGACAGTGACCTTGAGTTTTCCGGACCCACGCCCCCTCGCACCAATGCGCCGTCCGCAGCACACTTGACCAAGGAACCATCAAGGAACCGACGAGAAAGAGCCGTTGCCGCCGGAGGGGGACGTGACATGCGGGACAGTCATCGCGCGGAGGCCGAGCGGTTGCTGACGCGGGCCGTGGAGGAAGAGGTACGGCGGTCGGGCGGGCGTACCGACGGGACCGTACTGCTGTCGCGGGCGCGCGGGGCGCTGGACTCGATGGCGCAGACCGCCGCGGAGGAGTACGAGGCGTACGGGCGCGCCCTGGAGGAGGCGGAGGCCGGTCAGCTCACGTTCGGGCAGCGGTACGCGCGCGAGGGCGGCGGTACTCCGCTGCTGGTGGCGGGCGTCGCGGCGGTCGCGGCCACCGTCGCCGACCTGGCGCTCGGCACCGGCGCGGGTACGGCGCTCGGCGCCGGGGTCACCGTGGGAGTGGTGGGCGCCGCGGCGACGGTCGTGAAGGTGGCCGGCTCGCATCTGCCCGCCGCCCACCACCGCGCGGGCGCGCTCGGCCAGCCCGGCGGCCCGGAGCAGCTGCGGCTGCAGTGGCTGACGGCGCTCGAGGTGCGCGGCATCCGCCCCTACCTCGACCAGCAGCGGGTGCGGAACGCCTCGACCGGGCCGAAGCGGACGGGTCCGCGACTGAAGGGCACGGACAAGAGCGCGGCGGCCCGGGGCCGGAACGTGCTGGAGCAGTCCTTCGGTCAACTGCCCGAGCCGGTCGGTCCGTTCGCGGGCCGCCGTCAGGAGATGGCGCGGATCCGGCAGTGGGTGCAGGCGGCCCGCGCGAGCACCGAGACCCGGCCGACGGTCGTCGTCCTGCACGGGGCGCCCGGCAGCGGTCGTACGACACTCGCGGTGCGCGCCGCCCACGACCTGAGGGACTACTTCCGCGGCGCGTGCGTGGTCGACCTGCGCGGCTACACCCCGGAGGAGCAGCCCCTGTCCACCCGGGACGCGCTGCTGCACCTCCTCAACCGCCTCGGCGCCCCCCGCGAGCAGCTCCTGTTCCGTGAGCGTTCCTCCGCGGACCAGCAGGTCAAGCGGCTGAGCGAGCTGTACCACCAGCATCTGACCGGGCTGCCCGTCACGATCGTCCTGGACGACGCCTTCGACCCGGAGCAGGTCCGCACCCTCATTCCCGAGCGCTCCGACAGCCTCGTCCTGGTCACCGCCCGCGGCCCGCTCGACCTGCCGGCCGACGTGGCCGCCTGGGTGCACGAGCTGTCCGTCGAGGCCCTGGACCCGGCCGGATCGGAGGAGCTGCTGGGCGCGGCCGCACAGGAGACCACCGGTCCCTACGACGCCGAATCCACCGACCCGGATCGGTCAGCTGTGCGGCGGCCTGCCGCTCGCGCTGCGCATCGCGGGCTCCTCGCTCGGCCCGCGCTCACCCCGACAGCTCGCCACGGACCTCGACGCGTACGGCCCGGTCGAACCCGCCGAGAGAGTCCTCTGGCTGCGCTACACCGACCAGTCGGACACCGCCCGCCGGCTGCTGCGCCGCCTCGCCCTGGCCGGCCGCGCCTCCCTCGGCGCCGCCGCGGCCGCCGCCCTGCTGGCCACGGACGAGACGGAGGCGACCCGCCACCTGGTCGCCCTGGCCCGGGCCGGCCTCATCGACCACGTCCGCGGCAGCCGCTACCGACTGCACGACGTGGTCCGCGCCTTCGCCCACGCCCGCCTCCTGGACGAGGAGGAGCCCTCCGAGCGTACGGCGGCTCAGGAACGCCTGATCGTGAACTACGCCGACCTCGCCGACTCGGTGCTGCGCCTGGTCGACGGCAACATGTCGACCCGCTCGGACCGCTTCAGCCCGCACGGCTTCCACTCCCTGGACGAGGCGCTGCGCTGGCTCGACGACGAGTCGAGCTTCATCACGGCGGCCCTCCGGCACGCGGAGGGCGTGAACCAGGCGGCCGTACTGAACCTGCTCGGCGCCCTGTGCGACTACTGCCTGCTGCGCGGCGACCTCTACCGCCTCGGCGAGATCAGCGAGCTGGCGCAGGCCGTCGACCAGGGCCTGCTCGTCCGCTCGGTGCAGTGGCGTACGGGCATCGCGGCCAGGCAGCTGGGCGAGCTGGACAAGGCGCGCACGACGCTCACCTCGGTGGTGGACCTCTATATGGAGGCGCACCACGACGCGGGCGCGGCCCGGGCCCTGTGCTCGCTGGGCATCACGCTCCACCACCAGGGCAACCTGACGGAGGCGGCGGCGAAGCTGAGGGAGGCCCTCGACCTCCAGGCCGCCCCCGAGCTGGCGACGGACCGCGCGTGGACGATGCACGCGCTGGCGGCCGTGGAACGCGACCGGGCCCACCTGTCCGAGGCGATGGAGCTGCTGACCCAGTCCCTCCTCCTGCACCGCGCCGGCGAATCGGTCCACGGCGAGGCCTGGGCCCACTTCCAGCTCGGCCAGCTGGGCCTGCGCATGGGCGACGTCCCGCGCGCCGAAGAGGAGTTGCGCACCGCCCTCGACCTGTACGGCCGCACCCGCGACGCCCGCGGCGAGGCCTGGGCCCTGACCCAGCTGGCCCGCGCCCGCCTGATCGCCGGCGACCCGTCGGCGGCGGTCGACGGCCTGCGCCAGGCAGCCTCCCGGCACCGTGACAACGAGGACGCGCGCGGCGAGGCGTGGACGGTGTACTACCTCGGCCAGGCCCTGGAGGAGACCGGCAACCTGACCCTGGCGGTCCGCGAGCTGGAACGCTCCCGCACGATGTTCTCCCGAATCCGGGACGTCTACGGCCTGGCCTGCGCCCGGCACCACTCGGCCCGCGCGACCCGCGACCAACGGGCCGCGCAGACGGGGTCGTTGCGCAACTCCGGCTTCGCCCGCCAGCTGCTGGTCGACGCCCGCGCCGACTTCCGGCGCATCGGCGTCGCCCACGGGGAGGCCTGGACCTGCCTGGAGCTGGCGGTGGTGGACGCGGGCAACTCCCGTACACCCCAGGCGCTGGAGTTGTGCGACGAGGCGATCGGGCTGTTCACGTCGTACGGCGATCGCCGCGGCGAGGACTGGGCGCGCTTCCTGCGCTGCACGCTGCTGCCGTACGCCGCCCCGGGCGGCGTGGAGGTCGGTACCGCTGTGGCGCAGGAGGAGCTGGCCCAGTTGTCCCGGGCGGGGCATCCGGCCCGGGACGAGAAGCTGGACGACTACGTCGAGGCGTACCAGCTGCTGCTGGAACGCGGGGTGAACCTCGAAGCGGGTTGGCAGGCCTGGCGGTTGGGGATGGTGCCGGGGAGGCATGCGCGGGAGGTCATGGGGGTGGCGGTGGCGTCGAGAGCGTAGTGGCGTCGTAGGGATCCGCGGCCGTACAGGGGGTGTCCTGGTTGGACGGCGTGCCGCTCGTGGGGCGCGAGGAAGAGCTGCGGGAGCTGCGCGAGGCACTGGCGCCCCGCCGGATCGTCGTGCTCACGGGGCCGCCCGGCAGCGGGAAGTCCGCGTTGGCACGGCACGTGACGCCCAGGGGGTCGAGCTCGCCCCAGGTGTTCCGGGTCGAGGACATCGGCCTCCGGGAACGGCCGGAGGTGACGCTGCTGCGGCTGCTCGAAAGCCTGGGGGCGCGGCCCGGACGGCTGACGGCCGCGATCGGCGCGCCCGCCGACGGCCTGCTCGAACCGGTGATCGAGATCTGCCGGCGGGAACTGGCCGACCGGATCCGGCCCGTGCTCGTCGTGGACGGCGCGCGCGGCCCGCTCCTCGACGCGCTGCAGTCGGTGCTCGACGGCACCGACTGTCAGGTGCTCGCCGTCGCCGAGGAGGAGGGCATCCCGCCCGCCGCGTACACGTACGAGCTGGGGGATCTCGCGCTGCCGGCGGCACGGCGGCTCATCAGTGACACGACCGGGTACTCGTACGCGTCCGGGTACTTGTACTCGTCCGCCGCGACCGGCGAAGCGGCGGGCGACCGGCTGGTGCGGCCCGCCACCCTCGACCGGCCCGCACTCACTCCGCTCGCGCTGCGCATCGGCGCGGCGCTGGCCGGTACCGGGGGCAAGGTCGGCGAGCTCCCGGACACACTCCCCCGCCTGGTCGATCTGGCGCTGGCGCGGCTGAACAGGGATGCGGCCCGACTGTGCGACGCGCTGGCGGCGTTGACCGGCCCGGGCGGGCTGTGGCTGCCGGACGAGCTGGTCGCGCACCTTCTGCCGGGCGCGGACTCCTCGGACGGCCACCGCACGCGCAACGCCACGGCCGAGCTCCGGGAACTGCGGCTGCTGGAACGCGACAAGAGGGGCGTACGGCTGCACAGGGCGGTCGCCGAGCAGGTCACCCGGCACTGGTCGCCCGAACAGGTCGCCGACCGGGCGGTCGCCGCGGCCCTGCCGTTGCTGCGGGAGGCCCGGCGCTCCCCCGCCCTCGTCGCCGACCACGCCACGACGTACCTGCTGCTGCTCACCCGGGTCCTGCCCACCGAGGACCCGGAGGCCCGCGGCTTCAGCGCCTACCTGGCCGGGGAACTGGCCCACCGGGGAAAGGTCTTCGAGCTGCTGGCGCTGCGCCAGTGCGTACGGCACACGCTCGGCGAGGACGGGGACGCGGAAGCGGACGCGGACCTCGCGGCCGCGCCGGCCCTCGCCCTGCGGCGGTGCGAGGAACCGGGCCTGGCCCGGGTCGTGCTGTCGCGCGACGACCCGGCGCCGTCCGAGCTGCTGCAACTCGCCCTCCTGGAGCGCGACCTGGGGCGTCTGCACGAGACCGAAAGGCTCCTCGCCGGTCTGTCGGCCGGACGCGGTGCCGACGGCTGGGTGCTGCACACCAAGGCCGCCGTCGCCTGCGACCGCGGGGATCTGCGCGGGGTGGGGCCACTGCTGCGGCGCGCGATCGAGGCACACCAGGTCGCGGGGGACCTGCGCGGCGAGGCCTGGGCCGTACTGGAGTACGGGCGCTGGTGCCTGCTGCGCGGGGACTTCGAGGCCGCGGTCAAGCGGCTCAGTGCCGCGCGCGTGATGTTCCTCGACATCAAGGACGCGTACGGGAGGGACTGCGCGGACATCGAACTGCTCAGGCTGTCCGCCGTGTCGCGGGCCAACGGGCGGCCGGTCGCCGACTGGCAGAACTCCGACGTGCGCGCGCTGTGGCAGCCGCCGGTCCGTAGCTGGGCGGTGGCCTGGCGCGCTCTGCACGCCGCGATGCTGGCGGAGGGGACCGTCGCGGGGCCCGCCGTGGGGGTGGTCGCGGGGTCCGTCTCGGGGACGGACGTGGGACCCCTCGGGGGGTCAGACGGGGGGTCCGTCGTGGGACCCGACACGGGACCCATCGCGGGGTCGTCCTTCGTGGGGCCCGGCCCCGCGCCTTTCGCCGCCCTCCAGCGGCTCGACAACGCGGTGGATCCCGTCGGCGGGGCTTGGCACACCCACTGCCTGGGGATCCGCGAGGACCGCCGGACGTATCTCGAGGCCGCCGCCAGGGCCTTCGGCGACACCGGCTGCCCGCACGGCCAGGCCTGGAGTGCCCTGGAACTGGGCATCCGGCAGCCCGAGCACGGCCCGAGCCGGCACGCCCTGGCCCGCGCCCGCGCCCTCTTCGAGTCCCTCGGCGACGAGGCGGGCAAAGCCTGGACCGACCTCGCCCAGGCGGTCCTCGACGGCGAGCCCCCTCCCCGCGGCGTGCTGTGGGAGCTCTCGCGCCGCTATGCGCCGCAGCTGCTCGCCGGCATCGAATGGCCGGAGGAACACGGCCGGTTCCGCATCCCCCGCGCCGCCCGCCACACCATCCCCGAGCCCCGGCACGACGGCCTCGCCCGCTTCCCGACCACCGAGTCCCGCATCCGCCTCACTCTGCTCGACGACACCCCGGCCGCCGACGACGCGGCACGCATCGCCCTGCGCCTGGTCCCGGGCGTGCACCATCCCTGGGCCGGGGCCGCCGGGCCCGCGCTGCCGTGGCTGTCGGCCCGGGCGGTCCCGCTCACCTCCGCCGAGGTCCAGCCCGAGCACGCCGTCACCATCCGGCCGTCCGCCGCCGACGACCCGGACGCGGGCGCCGAGTTCCGGTTCACGCCGAGGAGGCCGGGCCGGCACCGCATCCGCTTCGTCGTGGAGCACCACGACACCGGCACCGTGCTCCAGGAGGTCGAGACGGAGATCGACGTCACCGACGCCAGGGGCAGTGTGCCGTCGGCCGCTCCGCCGCTGACCGAGCCGCTGCGCGGGAGGTGACCGTGGCCCGTGACCTGCCGGTCCGCATCACGCAGGACCCCAGCCAGGGCTTCACCCGCCGGCCGGCCCCCAGCGTCCGCCACCCTGACCTGGTGCTGGTTCTCGACGCCTACGCGGACGACCACGTCCGGGCCCGGGTGTACGGCGGAGCGGTGCCCGCCGCGTTCGCCGAGTACACGGCGAAGCTGGAGGTCGCGCCCGCCGCCCTGCGTGCCTCGGCGGCCCGGCTGCGCGCGCTGTGGAAGCGGGAGCTGGTGGCGTACGAACCCGTCGACGACCGTGGCGTCCCCCTGCCCGGCCGTCCGCGCCTGCCGTACGCGGTCCGCCCGGACCTCACCGCCGAGCCCGAGGAGGAACTGCGCGACATACTCGACGAACTCGTCGAGCAGGGCAGCTACCTGCTGTGCGAGGAGCTCCTCGGAGCGGGCGGGCCGGGGGCCGAGCGGCTGCGCAAGGTGGTGCTCGACGCACTGGCCGGACCCGGGCCGCTGCGGATCCGGGTGGACTCCAACCTGTTCCTGCCCTGGCCGATGCTGTGTCTGCCCGCCGAGCAGCAGGATCCCCCTGGCAAGGACGGCCCCGAGGGACTCCTCGCCCGCTTCCTCGGCTATCGGCACCAGATCGAGCAGACCGGCGGCCGGCACCCCGCCTTCCCCGACGAGGAGGAGTCGGCGCTGCCGCCCCCGGTACCGGTGGTCAGCCTCAACCATGACAAGGGCATCGACCCCGAGGGCCGGACCCGGGCGGCCGAGGTCGCCGCCGCCCTCGCCGACGGCACCGTCCGCATCGAGCGCACCCGGCGTCATGAACTCCTTACGGCCCTCAAGTCGGACCGGCTGGACGAGCAGTTGGTGTACTTCTGGTGCCACGGCCACTTCCGCTCGCCCGACGAGTCCGGGTCACCCCTGTTCGTCGTACAGCTGAGCGACCACCGGGACATCGACGCGCACACCCTGCTGGCACGGCGAGCGGCGGCCTCGGGCCCCCTGTTCCCGTACCGGCCCGTGGTACTCCTCAACGCCTGCTACGCCGGGCTGCCCGGTTCCGCCGATCTCACCAACCTCGGCGGGGCACTGATCCGGGCCGGGGCGGGCGGGGTGCTCGGGCCCCAGATCGAGATCCCGCAGATGTTCGCCGCCGAGTACGCGTACGCCTTCGTCACCCGCTATCTGCCCGGCACCCTGACAGCGGGCGAGATCGCGCACGGCCTGGCGCGGTACTTCGCGGACACGTTCCGCAACCCCCTGGGTTTCACCTACGCACTGCACTGCGGCATGGACCGCAGGCTGGAGCGGGTGACGTGACGGGCCGGGACGATGCGAGACGCCGGGATCACATCACCGGGCCGGAGGACGTGCCGGGACCGGACGACATGGCGGGCCGACATCACGCGACCGACCCGGACGACATGACCGGCCGACATCACGCGACCGACCCGCACGACATGACCGGCCCGGACGCCGTGCGGGCCGTGGACCTGGACGAGGACGGCTGGCTCACGTGGGCCACCCCGCACGGCCCGGTCCCCGTCCCGGCCGCCCGCCTGGACGCCCACTTCGCGGAGCATCTGACTCCGCCGCCCTGGGCGACGGACATCGTCGTGTACGTGCACGGGTGGCAGACCTCGCCGGAGTCCTCCGTCGCGGCGCTGCGCACTCTGCTCGCTCTGGTCGAACGGCAGCTGGCGGAGCGGCAGGCGCTGTATCCCGGGCTGTCGTCCGGCGTACGACGGTTCGCCCCGTGGCCGGTGCTGGTGCGCTGGCCCTCCCGGTCGCTCCCCTCGCTCGCGGGCTACCGGAGAATCCGCGAGCGGGCGCACACCATGTCCACGCGGGGCCACGCGGCCCGCGTCATCGGTCAGCTGCTCGGCATTCTGGACGCCCAACGCGGCGATCCGGCGCCGGTCCTGCGCACCCGGACCGGTCAGTACCTGCACCTGGCGGGCCACTCCTTCGGCTGCCGACTGCTGTGCGAGGCAGTGCAGTGGGCGGCGGGCGAGCAGCCGCGCACCCTTGGATGGAGTACGCCGAAGCCGCCCGGCCGGCCCTTCACCGTCGACTCGATGCTGCTGTTGCAGATGGCGGCGCCCCGCGACGCCTTCGCCGCCACTTTCACGGCTCTCGGCGAGGCGCCACTGCGCGGGCCGGTCGTCGCGACGTACTCGCAGCACGACCGGGCCACCGGCTTCTGGCATCTGCGGGCGGAGAAACGGGCGGGTATCGGGTACGCCGGTATCGGCACCGCCCCCGCCCCGGTCTCCGCGATCCGGATGCTGCCGCCGCACGAGCCGTACCCGCTCGCCGCCCTCGACCACCGCTTCGTGAGCGTCGACGCGAGCGACGTCTTCGTGCGCGGACGCGGTCCGGCGGGTGCCCACTCGGACCATCTGCGGGCGGAGTCCGCCCACCTGCTGCTGTCCCTGGCCGACCACTGCCGGTGAGGGACGGAAGCCGGTGGGCTGACCGTCAGCCCTGCTTCGCCCCAGGCTCGGCCGAGGCCGAGGCCGAGGCCGAGCCGTCCGCGGGCTCCGCCTTCGGGTCCGAGATCTCCTTGAAGTCGACCTTGCCCATGTGGCGGCTCATCGACTTCATCAGGGCCCACACGGCCAGGGCCATCGCCGCGAAGACGATGAAGCCGAGGACGCCGGGGGTGACCTTGTCCTCGTCGACCTCCTTGGCGAGGGTCGCGAGGTGCGTCATTGCCAGGCTTGCGCTTGCGCTCATATCAGGCATTGTCGCGGATGCCCGCAAAGAGGTCGTCCTCGGGGAGGGAGGTATCGACGAGGGACTTCGCGAGCTCGTACTCCTCCGTCGGCCAGACCTTCGTCTGGACGTCCATCGGGACGCGGAACCAGCCGCCGTCGGGGTCGATCTGCGTGGCGTGCGCGATCAGGGCCTTGTCGCGGATCTCGTAGAAGTCGGCGCACGGAACGTGCGTGGTCAGGGTTCGCTCCTCGCGCTGGAACTCGTCCCAGCGCTTGAGCCAGTCCCCGTACGGGGACTCCAGGCCGCGGTCCAGCATGGCCTGGTGCAGCGCCTCGGTGCGCGGGCGGTTGAAGCCCTGGTTGTAGTATAGCTTCAGCGGCTGATACGCCGGGCCGAACTCCGCCTCCGGGTACCTCTCGGTGTCCGCCGCGCCCTCGAACGCCACCATCGAGATCTTGTGGGTCATGATGTGGTCGGGGTGCGGGTAGCCGCCGTTCTCGTCGTACGTCGTGATGACCTGCGGACGGAAGGAGCGGATCTTCTTCACCAGCTCGCCGGCCGCGGTGTCGACGTCCTCCAGGGCGAAGCAGCCCTCGGGCAGCGGCGGCAGCGGGTCGCCCTCGGGCAGGCCGGAGTCGACGAAACCGAGCCACTCCTGCCCCACGCCGAGGATCTCGCGGGCCTCGTCCATCTCCTTCTTGCGCACCTCGTGGATGTGCTCCTCGATGTACTTGTCGCCCTGGAGCTTCGGGTTGAGGATGGAGCCGCGCTCCCCGCCCGTGCAGGTCACGACCAGCACGTCCACCCCCTCGGACACGTACTTCGCCATGGTGGCCGCGCCCTTGCTCGACTCGTCGTCGGGGTGGGCGTGGACGGCCATCAGTCGCAGCTGGTCAGTCAAGACTCAATCCTCGTAAATGTCGGCGCCCGGTGTGAGCGGGTGCGATCGGCGCTTCTATAGTGACCGAACTGGAGGGCCAATAATTCCGGGGCGAGAGGACGATCATGAGTACGGCGAGCACGCGACTGCCCGAGGGCCGCTACGGCCGCTCCTCGGACGAGCGCGCCGACCACCGGCTCAAGATCGCCGGTGCCGTCCTCGCCGCCCTGCTCCTCGCCCTCGTCGGCTACTTCGCGTACCACTACGTCGGCCAGAACAAGATCAGCGCCGAGGTGATCACGTTCGAGCCCGGGAAGGACGGGGTGCAGGTGCATCTGGAGGTCCGCAAGGACTCCGGTGCGAGCGGCTACTGCACCCTGCGCTCGCAGGCGGAGGACGGCGCCGAGGTGGGCCGCGCCGACTTCCGCTTCGACGGGGACGCCACCCGCATCGACAAGGTCCTCACCCTGCGCACGACGTCGCCGGGCACGACCGCCGAGCTGCTCGGCTGCCACGCTGACTGACCTCAGCCCGAATACATAGCCGCTGACCTGCGTCGACGTAATTCTGACGGCTTATGTCCTCCCCCTTCCGTCGCTGAATTGTTAGGCTCGTGGTTTCGCCCTTCCACGAAGGAACATTCTTCTGGGTAGGGCGATGCTTTGTATTCCCAGTACCTACGAGGAGCACCTGTGACCCAGACCAGCGAGAACGTCACCTGGCTGACCCAGGAGGCGTACAACCAGCTCAAGGCCGAGCTGGAGTACCTGTCTGGTCCTGCGCGCACGGAGATCGCCGCCAAGATCGCGGCCGCGCGCGAGGAGGGCGACCTGCGCGAGAACGGCGGGTACCACGCGGCCAAGGAGGAGCAGGGCAAGCAGGAGCTCCGGGTGCGCCAGCTGACCCAGCTCCTGGACAACGCCAAGGTCGGCGAGGCCCCGGTCTCCGCCGACGGTGCGGTGGCGCCCGGCATGGTCGTGACGATCGCCTTCGACGGCGACGAGGACGACACGATGACCTTCCTGCTGGCCTCGCGCGAGTACGCGAGCGCCGACGTGGAGACGTACTCCCCGCAGTCCCCGCTGGGCTCCGGCGTGATCGGCCACAAGGTCGGCGAGGACGCGCAGTACGAGCTGCCGAACGGCAAGAAGGCCTCGGTGACGATCCTCAAGGCCGAGCCCTACAGCGGCTGACCCGGCTCCCGCCCGCCCTTGCACGTCCTTGGCGAACCCCCGGCGTCTGCTGACGCCGGGGGCTTCGTCATGGCGTCTCAGGCATCGATCATCGACATGCCGCCTCAGGCCGTCGCGGAGCGGTACTTCCGCACCGCCAGGGTCCGGAATATGGCGATGATCAGGATCGAGTAGATCAGCGAGGCCCACACGGGGTGCTGCATCGGCCAGGCGTCCGAGGTCGAGACCCCGGGATTCCCGAAGAGCTGGCGGCAGGCCTGGACCGTGGCGCTGAACGGGTTCCAGTCGGCGACGTGCCGCAGCCAGGGCGTCATCTGGGCGGAGTCCACGAACGCGTTCGAGACGAACGTCACCGGGAAGAGCCAGATCAGTCCGCCCGAGGTGGCCGCTTCCGGTGTCCGCACGGACAGGCCGATCACCGCGCCGATCCAGGTGAAGGCGTACCCGGTCAGCAGCAGCAGGCCGAAGGCGCCCAGCACCTCGCCGAAACTGGTGTGCGTGCGCCAGCCGACCAGCAGAGCGACCACGGCCAGCACGAACAGGGTGAGCGCGGTCTGCACCAGGTCGGCGAGCGTCCGGCCGGTCAGGACCGCGCCCCGCGCCATGGGCAGCGAGCGGAACCGGTCGATGAGCCCCTTGTGCATGTCGTCGGCGATGCCCGCGCCGGCGCCCGCGGTGGCGAACGTGACCGTCTGCGCGAAGATGCCCGCCATCAGGAACTCGCGGTAGACGCCAGGGTCGGTGGTGCCGCCGATGTTCATCGATCCGCCGAAGACGTAGCTGAACAGCACCACGAACATGATCGGCTGGATGAGTCCGAAGATGACCATCTCCGGGATGCGAGACATCCGGATCAGATTGCGTTTGGCGACGACCAGCGAGTCGCGGATCGACTGGGTGACGGGGTTGGTGGGCGCCGTGATCCGCACGGCGTCGGTGACGGCACTCACTGGGTGGTCTCCTTCTTCTGCCCGCGGTCCTTGGCGTTCTTGGGGTCCTTGACTGGCTTGGCTGCCGCGCCGTTCGCGCCGTTCGCGCCGTTCGCGCCGTTCTCATCGTCCTTGACCTCGGCCACATGGCCCGTCAGGGAGAGGAAGACGTCGTCCAGGGTCGGGCGGCGCAGGCCGATGTCGTCTATCTCGATGCCTCGGACGTCCAGTTCCCGGATGACCTCGGCGAGGAGCTTCGCGCCGCCGGTGACGGGCACGGTGAGCTTGCGGGTGTGCTCCTCGACGGTGGTCTCGCCCTTGCCGAAGCCGGCCAGCACCTCCCGGGCGGTCGGGATGTGCTCCCGCTCGTGCACGACGACCTCGACGCGCTCGCCGCCGGTGCGGGCCTTGAGCTGGTCGGACGTGCCGCGGGCGATGACCCGGCCGTGGTCGACGACCGCGATGTCATGGGCGAGGTGGTCGGCCTCTTCGAGGTACTGGGTGGTCAGCAGCAGGGTCGTACCGCCCAAGACCAGCTGTTTGATGACCTCCCACAGCTGCTGGCGGTTGCGCGGGTCGAGGCCGGTCGTCGGCTCGTCCATGAACATCACGGGCGGGGACACGACGAGCGCCGCGGCGAGGTCGAGCCGTCGGCGCATGCCGCCCGAGTAGGTCTTCGCGGGGCGGTCGGCGGCGTCCGCGAGGTGGAACTGCTCGAGCAGTTCCTCGGCCCGGGCCTTCGCGGCCTTGGCCTTCATCTGGTAGAGCTGGCCGACCATCTGGATGTTCTCGCGGCCGGTCAGGTATTCGTCGACCGCGGCGAACTGGCCGGACAGGCCGATCGAGCGCCGCACCTCGTTGGGCTGCTTCAGCACGTCGAGGCCGGCGACGACGGCCTTGCCGCTGTCGGGGCGGAGCAGCGTCGTCAGACAGCGGACGGTGGTCGTCTTGCCCGCGCCGTTCGGCCCGAGCAGGCCCAGCACGGTGCCCTCGGGGACATCGAGGTCGACGCCGTCCAGAGCCCTTACGTCACCGAAGGTCTTGACCAGGCCTTCGGCATAGATGGCGCCTGGCATATGAGTCTCCACGTCGTTGGGGAATCTTCTGAAAGTCTCGGTACGGGTGGCACGAGACACACCATAACGCGATGTATCGCGTCTCTCAATGGACTTACCCGATCGGGTGAGATCGGATGACAAAGAGGCGCCTGACCTCAGCCGATGACCGTGTAACCCGCGTCGCGCAGGGCCTGGCCGACCTCGACGCAGTGCGCCGGACCCTTCGTCTCCAGGTGCAGCTCGACCTCCGCCTCCGTGAGCCCGAGCCGTGGATCGGTCCGGACGTGGCCCACATCGAGGACGTTAGCGTCCACCACTGACAAGACGCCGAGAAGCGTCGCAAGAGCGCCCGGGCGGTCCGTCAGCCGCAGGCGTACGGCCAGGTAGCGGCCCTGCGCGGCCAGGCCGTGGGTCAGCACGCGCTGCATCAGCAGCGGGTCGACGTTGCCGCCGGACAGCAGCGCCACGACCGGCCCCTCGAAGGAACCGGGGTCGCTCAGCAGCGCGGCGACCGGGCTCGCCCCGGCCGGTTCGACGACCAGCTTGGCCCGCTCCAGGCACAGCAGCAGCCCGGTGGACAGCTCGTCCTCCGTCACCGTGCGCACCTCGTCCACCAGCTCGCCGATGATCCCGAACGGCACGTCGCCGGGCCGCCCGACCTTGATGCCGTCGGCCATCGTCGCCGGATTCTCGATCGCCACCGGCCGCCCGGCCGCCAGCGAGGGCGGGTACGCGGCAGCGCCCGCCGCCTGCACGCCCACGATCCGCACGTCCGGCCGCAGCGTCTTCACCGCGATCGCGATGCCCGCCGCGAGCCCGCCCCCGCCGATGCCCACGACGATCGTGCGCACCTCGGGGCACTGCTCCAGGATCTCCAGGCCGACCGTGCCCTGACCGGCGATAATGTCAGGGTGGTCGAACGGGTGAATGAACACCGCGCCGGTCGCCTCCGCGTACTCCTGCGCGGCGGCCAGCGTCTCGTCGACCACGTGCCCGTGCAGGCGCACCTCGGCGCCGTACTCCTTCGTGGCACTGATCTTCGGCAGCGGGGCACCCTTCGGCATGAACACCGTGGACCGCACACCGAGCAGCGACGACGCCAGCGCCACGCCCTGGGCGTGGTTGCCCGCGCTCGCCGCGACGACACCGGCGGCCCGCTCCTCGGGCAGCAGTCCGGCGATCCGCACGTACGCACCGCGCAGCTTGAACGATCCGGTCCGCTGGAGGTTCTCGCACTTGAAGTGGACCGGCGCGCCGACCAGCTGGGTCAGGTGGCGGCTGCCCTCCATCGCGGTCACCCGCGCCACGCCCGAGAGCATCTTCTGGGCACCGCGCACGTCGTCGAGCGTCACCGGCGGCACGGAGGGGGCCTCACGGTAGTTCATGACTCAAGTCTCGCAGTTCACACGCGCGGACCGCCGCTGTGACCAACCTCCGAGACCGGTTTGCGCAGCCCCGGTACGGCCCGCCTCCGGGCCGCGTACCCTGTCCCCCAATCCAGCACCCCCTTCACGAAGTGAGCCCCCGGCCATGCCCACAACACCTGAAATGTCGATGGACATGACGACCGTCGGTGACAGCGGTCTCCTCGACACGCTGCAGCACGAGGTGGCGGTGTTCGCCCGACGTGCCGAACAGACCCGGCTCGGCGGGGTGGGGCAGGTGCGCAACTCCATGGACCGCGCCGCGTACCTGCTGCTCAACCGGCTCGACAAGGAAGGTCCGATGGGCGTCAAGGCGCTCGCCGCGAGCATGGGGATCGACTCGTCGACGGTCACCCGGCAGGTGGCTCCGCTCGTCGACACCGGCCTCGTCAAGCGGACCTCGCACCCCGAGGACGGGCGGGCGGTGGTGCTCCAGTTGTCCCCGCGCGGGCTGTCGCGTCTTGAGGAAGTGCGCTCGTCGCGGCGTCAGTTGATGGCCGAGCTGACACACGACTGGGCGCCCGAGGAGCGCGAGGCGTTCTGCACGCTCCTCACGCGCTTCAACACCGCCCTCTCCGCCCGGATGGCGACCCAGGAAGTACCGGACGGGCCGTCGGCCTCCTGATCGCCGGCTCGGCGCCCTCCGGCTCGACGCTCACCGGCGCGCCGCTCTCGGCCGTGCGCGGCCCTTGACCTACGGGCCGCGCCTGGCCTCATATGAGACCGGGTCCCCGTCGCACACCGTTTCGCATTCCGTGCGCGGCCGGACCCGTCCCTCAGGATCGCCCTCAGGCGGGAGGCGCGGTGCGGCAACGGCAAGTGGCCCAGGGCGCCCGTCGGGCCCGGGAGTTCGAGGCGTTCGTCGCGGGCGCGGCCGGGCGGCTGCTGCACGCCGCCACGCTCCTCACGGCGGAGGAGCCGCACGACAACCCGCGCGCGCGACGCCTGTTGACGCTGGCCCTCGCGCATACGTACGCGTCCTGGGACCGGCTGCGCGGCGAGGACCCGTACGACCGGACGCGCCAGTACCTGGCCGCCCGCTTCGCGCGCGGGGCGTGGCACCAGTACGGCGGCCTGGTCCGGGCGCGTCGGCAACCGGCCGGCGCCCTGGCCCGGCTCACCCCTCAGGAACGTCTGATCCTCGTCCTCAGGTTGTACGAAGGCGTCGCCGAGGAACAGGCGGCGGCCCTCCTCGGCCTCCCTCTGGAACGCGTCCGCACCCTCTGCGACCGGGCGACGGCGACCCTGCTGCATCCGCCGCGCGGCCCGGCACCGGCGGTGGCGGGGCCGAGGGTGGCCCCGTCATGAGCACCGCCATGCGCACCATGCGCACCGTCATGAGCCGGAGGCGGGCGTGAACCGGCCCGAGCGGGAGGCGGCCGTGCGGCGGATCATGGAGCGGTCCGTGCCGTCCGTGCCGCCCGGGCTGTACGCGGAGGCCGTGCGGCGCGGCGGGCGCATGCTGCGCCGCAGAAGGGCCGCCCGGCGTCTGCTGTGGCTGCTGCTCGCCACCGTGACCGTCGCGTTCGTCGTGTGGGCGCTGTTGGTCCAGCCCTGGGTGGAGCCGCCGTCGGAGACGACTCCACCCCTCACGGACTGGTGAGAGCGGCAGCCACGCGCGCGGGCCGAAGGACTAGCCGAGCGCCTGCTGGAGGTCCTCCAGGAGGTCCTCGACGTTCTCGATGCCCACGGACAGGCGTACGAGGTCGGCGGGCACCTCCAGGAGGGATCCGGCCGTGGAGGCGTGCGTCATGCGTCCGGGGTGCTCGATGAGCGACTCGACGCCGCCCAGGGACTCGCCGAGCGTGAACACCTGGGCGCGGTTGCAGACCTCGACGGCCGCCTCCTCGCCGCCCGCGACCTGGAAGGAGATCATGCCGCCGAACGCCCGCATCTGCTTGGCGGCGACCTCATGACCGGGGTGCTCGGGCAGACCCGGGTACAGCACGTTCGTCACGCGCGCGTGCCGGGTCAGCATGTCGGCGATCTTGGTGGCGTTCTCGCTGTGCCGGTCCATGCGCACCGACAGCGTCTTCGTGCCGCGCAGCACCAGCCACGAGTCGAAGGGCCCGGCGACCGCGCCCATCGCGTTCTGGTGGTACGCCAGTTCCTCGCCCAGCTCCGGGTCGCCGACGATCAGGGCGCCGCCGACGACGTCCGAGTGGCCGCCCATGTACTTGGTCAGCGAGTGCACCACGACGTCCGCGCCGAGCGACAGCGGCTGCTGCAGGTACGGCGTGGCGAAGGTGTTGTCGACGACGAGCCGCGCGCCCGCGTCCCGGGCGACCTGGGCCACGGCGGCGATGTCGGTGATGCCGAGCAGCGGGTTGGAGGGGGTCTCCACCCACACCGCCTTGGTCTTCGGGGTGATGGCGGCCCGTACCGCGGACGCGTCGCCGGTGTCGGCGACCGACCACTCCACGCCCCACCGGGAGACGACCTTCGCGAAGAGACGGAACGTGCCGCCGTACGCGTCGTTCGGGATGACCACGTGGTCGCCGGGGCTGAGCAGCGTACGCAACAGGCAGTCCTCGGCCGCCAGTCCGGACGCGAACGCGAGGCCGCGGCGGCCGCCCTCCAGGGCCGCGAGGTTCTCCTCGAGGGCCGTCCTGGTCGGGTTGGCGCTGCGGCTGTACTCGTAGCCGCCGCGCAGGCCGCCGACGCCGTCCTGCTTGTAGGTCGAGACCTGGTAGATCGGCGGGACGACCGCGCCGGTGAGGGGATCCGCGGTGTTGCCCGCGTGGATCGCGAGGGTCTCGAAGTGCTGACTGATGTGCCTGTCGCTCATGGGCACCGAGCGTAGTGCGCCCGCGGGGAAGGTGCCGGACGCCGAGGTCGGCGGGGGGCCGACGGGAACGGCAGAGGGAGGCGGCGGAGGGGCCGTGGAGGGGGCCGCAGGTGTTTTCCACAGGCCGCCGGCGGGAGTTTTCCACAGGGCGCCGACCTCGTTGGCCAATTGTCGGCGGCGTCTGGAACCCTTGAGGCATGGAAATTCTCTGGCTCCTGATGGCGCTGGTCCTGCTCGGCTTCGTGCTGCTCCCCTTCCTGCGGCGCAGGCGCGGCATGATCGGGCAGGTCCCGCCGGGCCACCCGGACGCCGCGGACCCGGCGAACTACGGCTTCGCACAGCAGGAGGAGCTGGACGTGCGGATGCCCGGTCCCGACCAGGACCTGGTGGACGTCCTGGATCTCGTGCAGCGCACCCAGGACCACCGGGCGGCGGCCCAGCTCCTCGCCGGCACGGAGGCCGAGGGCGAACTGCGCTGGCAGCGCGTGCAGGCCTTCGCGGGCGCCGCCTCGCTGGAGCTGCGGCAGCGGCCCGGCGGGGTGAGCGAGACGCCGGGCGGCCAGTGGCTGCGGGTGTGGCGGGCCGAGGCACCCAAGGACGCGAGCGGCGCGGCGGTGCACGCGGAGTTCCTGGTCCAGCAGGCGTGGCGGACGTCGACGCCGGGCACGGACGAGTTCCGGATCATCATGGAGGAGGCGAAGGCGGCGGTCGGCGACGCGGCCCTGCTGGCCCCGGGTGACCCGATCCCGTACATCGTCGAGCTCTCGGTGGCGCGCGGACTGGCGTACCCCCAGCCGGAGTTCGAGCAGCTCTGGCTGAAGATCCTGGACCGCGCCCCGAACCACATGGGCGCGCATCTGGCCGCCCTGCACTACTGGTGCGAGAAGTGGCACGGCTCGCGCGAGCAGGCGTACGGCTTCGCGGAGGCGGCGGCGGCGCGGGCCCCCCGGGGCTCCCTCCTGGCGGCCATGCCCCTGTTCGCGGTCTTCGAGCACCTCCCCGAGGTGAACCTGGTCAGCGGCTTCTACCAGAGCGAGGTCGTCACCAAGGCGATACATGGCGCACTGCACGCCGTGCACTCGGCCCGAGCCGACGACCCGATGCTGGCGCACGTCCGCCATCTGCTGGTCTTCTTCCTGGTCCGCGCCGAGCGCTGGGCGGAGGCGATGAGCCAGCTCGTAGCTCGTTGCACATCGACGGCCATGTCGGCGCCCTCCCCTGGACCCTGTCCCCCGACCCGGCCGCGGAGTTCGCGGTCTACCGGGCGCTGGCGGTGGCGGGCTACGAGGCGAACGGGGGGAGCCCGGCGACGCTGCCGCACTGACGGCGGGCACGCACCGGCAGGAAGCCGGGGCGGCACGGAAAACGTTGTTTTGGTGCCGCCCGCCGCCTCGCCGCCCTGCCGCACACACCGACTGGCTCTCCAGCCACCCGTCCGGTCTCTGACAATGCACTCGGGCGAAGCTGCGCCGGCGGGCCGCTGCGGAGTGGAAGACCGGCCTCGGCCTCTGCCGGCACAGCTTCGTCATGACCTGGTCCAGTGAGATCAGTCCGGCGAAGGTGCGAAGTCGCCGGGTGAGCCGTTGACCTTGACACGGTGACAAGGCCTTCACTGCTTGCCAAGGAGGTGGTCTCGATGACCATGACGAGACAGGACGCGGATGCGACACGAGCGCTCCAGGGCTTGGAGGACGGCCGTTCGTCCGTGCGGCTGCGGGCCGCTCTGGCGGTCGGCACGACGCCGGACCCGCGCTTTGTCGACAAGCTCGTCGAGCGCTGCGCGATCGAACCCGAGTTCTTCGTCCGCGACATGCTGACCTGGGCACTCACCCGCCACCCGGTGTCCATGACGCTCCCGGAATTGCTCCGCGAAGTCCGCTCGGAGCGTGCGCAGGCACGGAGCCAGGCGCTGCATACCCTGTCCAAGATCGGGGACCGGCGGGCGTGGCCGGCGATCACATGGGCGCTCCTGACCGACGCCGACGACGAAGTGGCGCGGAGCGCCTGGCGGACCGCAGTCGTGCTCGTGCCGGAAGGCGAGAAGTCCGGGTTGGCCGCGGTGCTGGCGACGCAGCTCGGGCGCGGTGAGCGGGAGACGCAGCTGAGTCTCAGTCGGGCGATGGTCGCGCTGGGTGAGGTCGCCCTGCCGGCTCTGCGGGCTGCGACGACGGCCCCTGACCGGCGCGTGCGCACGCACGCGCTCGCCACGGAACGGCTGCTGCGCGACCCGGATGCCGGATTCGAGTTCGCCATCGAGGAGGCGAAGCGCGTCGTGGCCCTCGGCGGTTCCGGCCAGGAGGGACACGATAGGCAGTGCTGATCGGTGAGGTGGCGCGACGGTCCGGGGTCAGCGCCCGCATGCTCAGGCATTACGAGTCGCTCGGCCTGATGCGGCCTTCGGGTCGTACGGGCTCCGGCTATCGGAAGTACTCCGGCGAGGACATCCGGCGGATCTTCCACATCGAGAGCCTGAGGTCGCTGGGACTGTCGCTGCGCGAGATCGGACGCGCGCTCGACGATCCCGGCTTCAGGCCCTCGGCGCTCGTCGACGACCTCATCCGTCAGACGCGCGAACGCATCGCGGCCGAGACGGAGCTGCTCACGCGGCTCCGCCGGATCGATGCCGCGGAACCCGCCGGCTGGGAGGACGTCCTCCAGGCCGTCGCCTTCCTCCAGGCACTGGGGTCGAAGAGCGCTGCCGCGCGCCAGCGGGCGGCCCTTTCCTCGGTCGACGAGGTTCCGGTGCCGGTGGAGGCCCTGGTCGAGGCGGTACTGAGGGAGTCGGAGCCGAACGTCGCCGGAGCCCTGCGGTGGGCGCTGGCGCGATCGGGCGACGGCGGCACGGCCCTGCTGGCGGAGGGCCTCGGCTCTCCGGTGGCCGCGGTGCGGGAGCGTGCCGTTCGGTCCCTCGCGGAGATGCCCGGTGATGAGGCCACCGCCCGGCTGCGAAACGCCCTCGCGAACCCGGACGCCGTGGTCCGCGGCCATGCGGCTCTGGCCCTCGGGGCGCGTGGAGGCGCCGATGCGGTCCCGGCACTCGTCGACATGATCGTGGCGGGACGGAACGACACCGATGCGGCCGATGCGCTGAGCATGCTGGCGAGCGACACCGCCACGGCGGATCAGATCGCCACCAGGCTCGTCGAGCGCCTCGCTGACGACACCACCGACGCGCCCGCACGCGTACGGCTGACCCAGGCGCTGGCGGACATCCCGGGGAGGACGGCTTCGGGTGCCCTCGTGGAGCTGTCGCAGGACAGGGACCGTGCGGTTGCGCTGACTGCGGCCTATCTTCTTCAGCTACGCGACGCACGGTGACGGATCTCTCCACCGCCGGACCCGCAGAGACCTGCGCGGCCCGGCTTGTGGAGCCTGCGTCAGTCAGCCTTCGCCGTCCGCCGGGCCGCCTCTTGGTCAGCCCTCGGTGCGGGCGGGCAGCCGCCATCCCGGGCGAGGGAAGTGGCAGGTGTAGCCGTTCGGGTAACGCTGCAGGTAGTCCTGGTGCTCGGGCTCGGCCTCCCAGAAGGGGCCCACCGGCTCCACCTCGGTGACGACCTTGCCCGGCCACAGGCCAGAGGCGTCCACATCCGCGATCGTGTCCTCGGCGATCCGCTTCTGCTCGTCGTCCACGTAGTAGATCGCCGAGCGGTAGCTGAGGCCGATGTCGTTGCCCTGGCGGTTCTTGGTGCTCGGGTCGTGGATCTGGAAGAAGAACTCCAGGATCGCGCGGAAGTCGGTCTTCGCAGGGTCGAAGAGGATCTCGATGGCCTCCGCGTGCGTGCCGTGGTTACGGTACGTCGCGTTCGGCACGTCACCCCCGGTGTATCCCACCCGGGTCGCCGTCACGCCCGGAAGCCGGCGGATCAGCTCCTCCATCCCCCAGAAACATCCGCCCGCCAGCACGGCCCTCTGCGTCTGCGCAGCCATTGCGGTCCTCCCATATCTGTCAGCTCGGTCACTCGGGCCACTCGGCTCACACACCACCGGCATCCCGCGCCCACCTCCTCAACGCGCGAGGGTTCCACGCGATTCCGTACCCGTCCGACCGGCCCTGCCGTCGCCGACCACCGGCACGGCGAGAAGCACACCGACCTGCCCACTCCCATGCCGGCTAGGCCGCCGACCCCTCACGTCGCCGCCACGGTGGGACGTCGGCCGTCGTTCCCGCCCATCGCCCCCGCACCACCATTCACCCGAGTCGCAGCCATCCCCTGTGCGTGCGAGCCTGAATGCGTGATCAGGCAGTCACCAGGTGGTCTGCCCGTGGGGCGAGGACACGGACGAGTGACCGCCGGGTGGCGACTCTGGAAGAGGAGTTGGGCCGCATGATTCCTGTCACCGTGTCGCCTGTGCGTATCGAGGCGTCGCTCGATCCGCGGCTGTCCAGATGGCTGTGGCTGGTGAAGTGGCTCCTCGCCGTGCCGCACTACATCGTGCTGTTCTTCCTGTGGATCGCGTTCGTCCTCGTCACCATCGTCGCGTTTTTCGCCATCCTCGTCACCGGGCGATACCCCCGGCCTCTCTTCGACTTCAATGTCGGCGTACTGCGCTGGAACTGGCGCGTCAGCTATTACGCCCATACTGCGCTCGGCACAGACCGATATCCGCCGTTCACCCTCGCGGATGTACCCGACTATCCCGCACATTTCGACATCACCTATCCCGAGCGTCTCTCCCGCGGCCTGGTGTTGGTGAAGTGGTGGCTGTTGGCGATCCCGCAGTACATCGTCGTCGGAATGTTCGTCGGCGGCTGGGGTTGGGGAGAAGGGGATGGCTGGCGTGGCGGGGGCCTGATTCCCTTCCTCTCCCTGGTCGCCGTGATCATTTTGGCGGCTACCGCCCGTTACCCGGTGCGCCTTTTCGACTTCCTGCTCGGCCTGGCCCGCTGGGTCGCGCGGGTGACTGCCTATGCCGCCCTGATGACCGATGAGTACCCGCCGTTCCGTCTCGACATGGGCGGGCCTGAAGCGAACAACCAACCGATCGGCATGACCAAGGCCGACGGCTGAAACCCACAGGGGCGTGGCCACGGCCCTGTGCGGCTGACGCGCATTCCCGGTTGTCGGCAGGCAGGCGGGCCCGGCCGGGAATTCGGTTGCCTCTCGTCGTCGGATGCGGGCTAATGCCACGCATGGCTGACATTCAGGGCTCGTACGACGACCTGTTCACCGCCGTGCCCAGTGCGCTGGCCGCGCTGCTGGACGAGGGGGACGTGGGCGCCTCGGTGGCGGTCTTCGTGGACGGTGAGCCGGTGGTGGACGTATGGGGTGGGTTCGTCGACGCGGGTCGTACGGTTCCGTGGGGGCGGGACACGATCGTCAATGTCTGGTCCGTGACGAAGACGATGACGGCGTTGTGCGCGCTGGTCCTGGCCGACCGTCGGGAGCTCGACCTGGAGGCGCCGGTCGCCCGGTACTGGCCGGAGTTCGCGGCGGCGGGCAAGGACGGGGTGCTGGTGCGGCATCTGCTCGCGCACACCGCGGGCCTGCCCGACTGGGACGGGCCGGTCGACGAGCTCTACGACTGGCCGTCCGCCACGGCGCGGCTGGCCGGGCAGGCACCGCAGTGGGAGCCGGGCAGCGCGGCCGGGTACCACTCGGTCACCCAGGGCTTCCTCGTGGGCGAGGTCGTACGCCGGATCACCGGCCGGAGCGTGGGCGAGTACTTCGCCGAGGAGGTGGCCGGGCCGCTGGGCGCGGACTTCCACATCGGGCTGTCCGCCGAGCACGACCACCGCGTGGCGCTCGCGGTCCCACCACCGTCCCGGGACGAGGACTACACCGCGAGCGCGGCCCGGAGCGACGCGAACGCGTCCGCCGGGACCGCGATCCGGGTCCGCGACGGGAACAGTGTGGCGTGGCGCCGTGCGCAGATCCCCGCGGCGAGCGGATTCGGCAATGCCCGCTCGGTCGCCCTCGCGCAGTCGGTGCTGGCGTGCGGAGGAGCGGTGCGCGGGGTGCGGTTGCTGTCGCAGGGCGGCTGTGACCGGGCGTGGGCGGAGCAGTTCAGCGGCGAGGACCGGATCCTGGGCATGCCGGTGCGCTACGGCCTGGGCTACGGGCTGTTCGGCAGTACGTTCGGGTGGGGCGGCTGGGGTGGCTCACTGGTGATGATCGAACCCGAGGCGCGCATGGCGGTGGCGTACGTGACGAACCAGATGCGCGAACCGGCGGAGGACCAGCGCGGGTTGGAGATCGTCATGTCCGCGTACGACGGCCTCAAGGGTCTGCGTGCCTGATCCAGACACTCCAGTCGCTCAAGTAGCTCCGGTTGCTCAAGTAGCTCCGGTTGCAAGTAGCTCCGGTTGCTCATACAGCTCCAGTTGCCCTCTTGCCGTGATCGGCTCCAGGCGCTTCACTGTCGCTGCTCGCCCCCCACAGGAGAACACCCGTCCCACCCAGTCGAAGGGTCTTCTCTTGACCGACAGACGTGCCACCACCATGGCCCGCACCACCACCCTGGCCCGCATCACCGCCGTCACCGCGGCCGCCTGCGCCGCCGTGCTCGCGACCGCGCTGCCCTCGTCCGCGATCAACTCCTACAACGCGACCCCCGCGCCGGAGCGCACCGAGGTCGGCGCCCTCATCGCCACCTGGGACAACGACGCGAACCCTGCCACCCCGGACCGCGTCGACTGGGTCTGCTCCGGCACCATGATCGACGGGAACACGTTCCTGACGGCCGCCCACTGCACCACGGACTGGCCGGCCAACGTGAGGTTCTACGTGTCCCTGGACCAGGACGTGCAGGCCGGACTCGACGCCGCCGCCACGAAGTTCCCCGGTGATCCGGCCGCGCAGGCCGGCGCCGTAGGCGTCCAGGGCGTCGCCCACTCCGACCCCGCCTATCCCGGCCCCGCCTCCGACACGCACGACATCGCGGTGGTCGAGCTGCCCGACCGACAGATGAAGGCGCGCTGGGCGTACACCCCGGCGACCCTCCCGACCGCCGACCAGTTCGGCGCGCTCGGTCCTCAAGGGCTCAACGCCGTCGACTGGTTCGTGGCGGGGTACGGCACCCAGGAAGCCGTCAACGGACCGGGCGGCCAGACCCACCCCGGCGGTGGCGTCCGCATGAAGGCACCCGTGACCTTCGACGCCCTCAACAACGCGTGGATACGGCTGGCCATGACCGCGCCCCAAGGCAACGGCGGTGCCTGCTACGGCGATTCGGGCGGCCCCAACTTCGCGGTCGTCGGCGGGAAGACCATCCTCGCCGCGACCACCATCACCGGCGACACACCGTGCTACGCCACCAACGTGACGTACCGCCTCGACACCCCCGGAGCCCGGGCGTTCCTGTCACCCTTCGTCAAGCTGCCGTAGCGGCTGGGCGGTTCCCCTCCCTCCGCCGGCCGTGCGGGCCACCGCGGCCGGCGGGCGAGGGCAGGAAGCGTCAACTGCCGCTGCCGTACGGTCGTGTGAGGATTTCCAGGTTGTGCCCGTTCGGGTCGTCGAAGTACGCGCCCCGGCCGCCGTCGTTGTGGTTGATCTCCCCGACCTTGCGGTGGAAGGGGTCTGCCCAGTACGTGAGACCGGCGTCCCGGACGCGCGCGAAGATCGTGTCGAAGTCGTCCTCGGAGACGAGGAACGCGTAGTGCTGCGGGGTGATCGGGCCGGGGGTGTCCAGGTAGTCGAGGGTCACGCCGTTCGGGATCCCGACGGGGATGAAGGGGCCGTAGGGCGGGCCGACCTCAAGTCCCAGGATGTCGGCGAGGAAACGGGCCGAGGCGTGCTTGTCGTGTGCGGCGACGATGGTGTGGTTCAGCTGGACGGTCATCGTGCGGGCCTCCTCCGTCGTACGGGGAACGGGCCTCCTCGTTACCGACCATACTCCGCGACCGGTTAAGGTAAGCCTTGCCTTAGCAAACCGGTTCATCGCTCAATCAGCGCAACGGTGCCAGTACATCGGTGGGCCAACCACACCACGTCGGAGGCGTCGTGCGCGCAGTAGCAGTGAAGGCCGTTCTGGCCGCGACCGTTGTCGGAGGGCTGCTCGTCGGCTGCTCGTCCTCGGACGGGGGCGACGGGAGCGCGGAGAAGGCGGACGCGGCGCGGAACCCCGTGATGGGCACCTCGGAGGGGGCCACCGAAGGGCCCTCCGCCGCGCCGAGCGCGCTCGCCGACGGCATGGGCGCCGACACGGACACCGACGGGACGTTCCCGCGGACCGTGACCCACTTCCAGGGGAAGACGACCCTGAAGGCCGAGCCGCAGAAGATAGCCGTGCTGAGCACGGGGCAGCTCGACGACCTGCTGTCCCTCGGGATCGTCCCGACGGCCGGCACCCGCGCCGACAACGCCGGCCTCGTGCCCGACTACCTCGCGGACGCCTTCCCGGCGTACACGTCGCAGCTCGCCGGCATGACCGACGCGGGCACCCGGCAGGCACCCAACCTGGAGTCCCTCGCCGTGGCCGAGCCGGATCTGATCCTCGCCAACGACTCGCTCGGCGACCTCTACCCGAAGCTGTCGAAGATCGCGCCCACCGTGATCACCGCGGGCAACGGCATCAACTGGAAGCGCGACCTGCTCCTCGTCGGCGAGGCCGTCGGCAAGGGCGAGGCGGCCCAGAAGATGCTGGACGACATCACCGCCGACGCCGCCGAGCAGGGTGCGGACCTCGGCGACCCCACCGTTTCCATGGTCCGGTTCACGCCGGACCGCACCCGCATGTTCGGCGTCTCCTCCTTCACCGGGTCCATCGCCGTCGACATGGGGCTGTCGCGCCCCAAGTCGCAGCAGTTCACCGCGATTTCCGAGGACATCGGCCCGGAGAGCATCGACACCGCCGACGGTGACTGGATCTTCTACTCCGTCCAGGGCGACGCGTCCGAGACCGACGCCGCTGGGGGTCCCCCCTCTGGGGGAGTGGTCGCCGGGCCGCTGTGGAAGTCGATGAAGGCGGTCGAGGCGGGGCAGGCCGTGAAGGTCGACGACGACCCCTGGTACCTCAACGCCGGTCCGAGCGCCGCGCGTCTGGTGATACGACAGCTCGCCGAGCACATCGGCACGTGAGCCCGAAACGCCTGGCCTGGCCGGCGGCCGTCCTCGCGGTGGCCGCCGTCGGCCTGCTCAGCCTCGCCGTCGGCACCCGCGCGGTGCCGCTGTCGGCCGTGTTCGACGCCCTGCTGCACGGCGGGGGTTCACCGGACGCCATGGTCGTACGGTCGCTGCGGGTGCCGCGCACCGAGGTCGGGCTGACGGCCGGTGCCGCGCTCGGCGTCGCGGGCGCGGCGCTCCAGGCCGTCACCCGCAATCCGCTCGCCGATCCCGGCATCCTCGGGCTGAGCCAGGGCGCCGCGGCCGGGGTCGTCCTCGCCATCGGGTTCGGGCTGGCGAACGGCTTCGGCGGGTACGTCTGGTACGCCTTCGCCGGTGCCGTCGTCGCCGCGTGTCTGGTGTACGGAATCGCGGCGCGGGGCCGGGAGGGGGCGTCGCCGGTCAAGCTGGCGCTGGCGGGGACGGCGCTCTCCGCGATGACCGCCGGGGCCACGACCGTCGTCCTCACCTCCAGCTCCGCCACGCTCGACCAGTTCCGGTTCTGGCAGGTGGGCGCGCTGAGCGGGCGGGATGCCGACACGGTCGTCCGCATGCTGCCGTTCCTGGCGGGTGGTGCGGTGCTGGTGCTGGCGTGTGCGCGAGGGCTGGACGCGCTGGCCCTGGGCGACGAGACGGCGCGGGCGCTGGGGCATCGGGTTCAGCTGGTGCGGGGGGTGGCGGCGCTGGGGGCGACCCTGCTGACGGCCGCCGCGGTCGCCGCGGCCGGGCCGATCGCCTTCGTGGGACTCGCGGTGCCGCATCTGGCGCGGCGGCTGGTCTCCGGGGGGCATCGCGCTGTACTGCCGCTCTCCGCCCTGCTGGGCGCGGCGTTGTTGCTGGGCGCGGATGTGGCGGGGCGGGTGGTGCGGGCTCCTGCGGAGGTGCCGGCCGGGGTGATGACCGCGTTGGTGGGGGTGCCGGTGCTGGTGGTGCTGGTACGGCGTAAGGGAGCCGTCGCGTGAGGGGGGCCGGGCGGTGGTGCTGGGCGGGGGTGGATCGCGCAGCCCGGCGCCTACGGGGCGCCGCCCGCGCCCACCCGTGCCGCCCCAGCGGCACGACTGCCCGCGGCATGACGGGGTCAGACGCCGACGGGATGGCGGAGTCGGCCACCGGCGGGATGGCCGGGTCAGCCGCCCACGGGATAGCGGAGTCGACCGCCCACGGGACCGCCGAGCCCGTCACCCCCGCGAGGGCGGAGTCAGTCGGCCCTGGGGCGGCGGGCAGGGGTGGCCGCGGGACCGCCGGGGTGGCCGCCCCCGCGAACGTGGGCTCCACCGCCCCCGGGGTGGCGGTCCTGCGGCCCCACCCCCGCATCTCCCTCCTCCTCCACCGCCGTTCCGCCGCGGCCGCCGTAACCCTGCTCGTCCTCCTCGCGGCTGTCATGCTCGCCGCGGTCTGTCTGGGGCAGACGTATGTCTCGCCCGTCGAGGTCTGGCGCACCCTGCGCACCGGGGCCGGGCCGTACGACCTGGTCGTCGGGGAGTTGCGGGTGCCGCGGATCGTGCTGGGGGCGCTCGTGGGGGCGGCGCTCGGGGTGTCGGGGGCGTTGGTGCAGACCGTCACGCGGAATCCGCTCGCCAGCCCGGACGTGATCGGTGTCGGGCACGGCGCCGCCGCAGCGACCGTGCTCGCCCTGGCGACCGGGACCGTCGGTTCGCCCGGTGCGATGCCCGCCGTTTCCGTCGCGGGCGGGCTCGGCGCCGCCGCGCTGGTGTACGTGCTGGCGTGGCGGCGCGGTATGCAGCCGAGTCGGTTCGTGCTCACCGGTGTGGGGATCGGGGTCGCGTTGTCGGCCGTCGTCCAGCTGTATCTCACCGACAGCGAGCTGGAGGCCGCCGAGCAGGTCAAGCTGTGGCTGACCGGCAGCCTCAACGGGCGGGGCTGGGAGCAGGCGGGGCCCCTGGCCACCGTCATGCTGCTGTGTCTGCCCGCGCTGGTGTGGGCGAGCCGGGCCGTACGGCCGCTGGGGTTGGACCCGGACACGGCGGCCGCGCTCGGCGTACGGGTGGACCGGGCCCGGCTCGGCCTCACCGTGCTGGGCGTCGTCCTCGCCGCCACGGCGACCGGCGCCGCGGGACCGATCGGGTTCGTCGCCCTGACCGCACCCCAGCTGGCCCGCCGGATCACCCGGACGCCTCAACTGCCGCTGATCTGCTCGGCGTTGACGGGCGCGTTCGTCCTGGTCGCCGCCGACCTGGCGGCCCGTACCCTGCTGCCCCCGCTGGAGATCCCGGTGGGCGCGCTCACGTCCCTGGTCGGCGGGCCGTATCTGCTGTGGCTGCTGGGGCGTCGTACGGCGACACGATGAAGGGCCTCGGGACAACGCCCGAGGCCCTTCACGGGGTAGATCAGATCGTCGCCGTGTCGATCACGAACCGGTACCGCACATCGCTGCTGATGACCCGCTCGTACGCCTCGTTGATCTCGGACGCACCGATCAGCTCGATCTCCGAGCCGATGCCGTGCTCGGCGCAGAAGTCCAGCATCTCCTGGGTCTCGGCGATCCCGCCGATCATCGAACCGGCGAGGATCTTGTTGCCGCCGATGAGGGAGAACAGGTTCAGGGCGACGGGCTCCTCCGGCGCGCCCACGTTCACCAGGGCGCCGCCCGTCTTCAGCAGGCTGAGGTAGGCACCGAAGTCCAGCGGGGCCGACACCGTGGAGACGATGAGGTCGAAGGAGCCGGCCAGCTCCTCGAACGTCTTCGGGTCGCTGGTCGCGTAGTAGTGGTCGGCGCCCAGCTTCAGGCCGTCGTCCTGCTTGCGCAGGGACTGTGAGAGGACCGTGACCTCGGCGCCGAGCGCGTGCGCGATCTTGACGCCCATGTGACCGAGACCGCCCAGGCCGACGATGGCGACCTTCTTGCCGGGCCCCGCGCCCCACTGCTTGAGCGGCGAGTACGTGGTGATGCCCGCGCACAGCAGCGGCGCGGCGACGTCCAGAGCCAGTCCGTCGGGGATGCGGACGGTGAAGTTCTCGTCGACGACGACGTGCGTGGAGTAGCCGCCGTAAGTGGGTTCGCCGTCCTTGCCGATGGCGTTGTACGTGCCGACCGAGCCGCCGGTGCAGTGCTGCTCCAGGCCGGCCTTGCAGTTGTCGCACTCGCGGCAGGAGTCGACCAGGCAGCCGACGCCCACGCGGTCGCCGACCTTGAACTTGGTGACACCCGACCCGACCTCGGAGACTATGCCCGCGATCTCGTGCCCCGGGACCATCGGGAAGATCGCCTCGCCCCAGCCCTCACGGGCCTGGTGGATGTCGGAGTGGCAGATGCCGGCGAACTTGATGTCGATCAGCACATCGAACTCACGGACCGCGCGGCGCTCGATGGTGGTGCGCTCGAGGGGAGCCTTGGGGGCGGGTGCGGCGTATGCAGCAACAGTGGTCATGCCGGGGGTTCTCCTAGCGATGGTGTCGCGCCCGGCTGCCTTCCGGCCGGGCACGGAGATCAGCCTGCCTCACGCACCGGCATTCACCCAGGGCCCGGCTCGGCATACGTTTGCCGGTCCTACCACTGGCGGGGTCAGGATGGTGTGCGTACGACCGTGAATACTGGACGCATGGACGAACAGCCCGAACCCGCACAGGACCCCTCCGCCGAGGCCGGCGGGTCCCTGGACCGGCGCGCCGAGCTCAGCGAGTTCCTGCGCACCCGGCGGGCCCGGCTGAAGCCCGAGGACGTGGGGCTGCCGGACTTCGGGCGGCACCGCCGGGTGCCGGGGCTGCGCCGGGAGGAGCTGGCCCAGCTGGCCGGGGTGTCCGTGGCGTACTACACACGCCTGGAGCAGGGCAACGGGCGGAACGTGTCGGCGGAGGTCCTCGACGCCATCGCCCGCGCGCTGCGGCTGACCGACGCCGAGCACGCCCACCTCACGCATCTGGCGAAGCCCAAGCAGCACAAGAAGAAGCAGGCCGCCCCCACCCAGCAGCAGGTGCGGAGCGCGCTGCGGCAGCTGCTGGACACGATGGACGGCACTCCCGCGTACGTCGTGGGCCGGCGCTCCGACATCCTCGTCTGGAACCGGATGGCCGCGGCGGTCTTCGGCGACTGGGCGCAGCTGCCGCCGCAGGAGCGGAACTGGGCGCGGATGGTGTTCCTCACGCCGGAGTACCGCGAGCTGTTCGTCGAGTGGGAGCAGAAGGCGACCGACATCGTCAGCTATCTGCGCATGGACGCGGGCTGCCACCCGGACGACCCCCGGCTGTCCGCGCTGGTGGGCGAACTCTCCGTGAAGAGCGAGGAGTTCAGGCGGCTGTGGGCCACCCACGACGTCAAGGAGAAGAGCCACGGCGTCAAGCGGATGCAGCACCCGCTCGTCGGCGGCCTGGAGCTCTCCTTCGAGACGTTCCGGCTGATCGACGACCAGGAGCAGTCACTGATCACCTACCACGCCGAACCGGGCTCCCCGTCGGCCGAGGCCCTGCGCCTGCTGGCGAGCTGGGGCACGGACGCGACGCGGGCGGGTACGGGTACGGGGACTTCGACGCCGGCGCCCTGACGTTTCAGCACTCCGTGATGTCTCAGGGACGTCTCAGGGATGTCTCAGGGTGCTGCGGTCAGCCGAGCGTCCAGATCTGGTTGTCCCGCCCGTTGCACTCCCAAAGGACCGCATCCGTTCCGGACGCGCCCCCGAAAATGTCGACGCACTTCTGCGACTGCTCGGCCACCAGTTCCGTACCGTCGAGGCGGAACCGCTGGCTGCCCCCGCCGTCGCAGCCGGCCAGTTGGATCGCGGTGCGGTCGGCGGTCGCTCCCCCAGCCACGGTCATGCACTTCCCCGATGACCGGACGGTCCCGGATCCGAGCTGCCATTGCTGCGCGGCCGAGCCGTCGCACGTGTCCTGGAACAGCTGTATCCCCTCGGTCCCGTCACCCCTGCTCAGGCACTTCTGGGAGGCGGCGACGACCAGGGCACGGCCGGTCGTGGCGGCCGGCGAGCCGGATCCGCTCTTCGTCGGTGTGTCCTCGGATCCGGGACTCGCCTCGGTGTCTTCTGCCGCGAGCTCGGACGGCGACGGCGAGGAGGCCGGGGCCCGCGGCGTGGCGGCGGAACTCGGGGAGCCCGACAGGGAGGAGACGGGCGAGGGCGTCGGGGATGTGGACGTGCCCGGGATCCCCGGGACGGTTCTGTCGTCGGCCACGGGCGTGCGGTCCGATGCCGCAGTGCTGGTACTGCCCTTGTCCGGCGTCAACGTGACCAGCAGCGGGACCGCGATCAGTACCACCGCGGCGGCTGCCGTTCCGAGCACGACCGGCTTCTTCATCCACCGGCCCGGGCGCGGCCGCGCCCGCCGGCCGGCTGAGGTGGTCGGCGGGCGGTCCGGGGGCGCCCCGGCAGCGGATGCCTCACGATTTCCGTGATCCGGCGTCGGCGTCGGTTCCCGCGCTTCCGGGGTGCCGCCGGGAACCGCGATCCCACCGGGCACGGCGGACTCCACGAGCGCGCCGGGCACCGCGGGTTCCGCAGGCACGCCAGGCACCGCAGGCTCCGCGGGCACCGCACGCACACCAGGCAGGCCAGACTCCGCACGCACATCAGACACAGCAGGCGCGGCAGGCGCGGCGCCGGAGGAGTGTCCTTCGGCGGCTGCCGTCCGCAGCAGGCGCTCGGCCTCCTCGGCCGACGGCCGCTCGTCGGGCCTGTTGGCGAGCAGCCCCTGGATCACCGGGGTGAGTGGCCCGGCCCGTCGGATCTCCGGCATCGGCCCCATGGCGATGGCGTACATGGTCTCCGTCACCGTGTCCCGACGGAACGGGGACCGGCCTTCCACCGCCTGGAAGAGCGTGGCGCCCAGCGCCCATAGGTCGGACTCCGGGCCCTGTCTGCCGCCGGCGAGGCGCTCGGGTGCGATGAAGTCGACCGACCCCACCAGCTGGCCGGTGACGGTGAGAGTCGAGGTGTCGGAGGCCTGGGCGATACCGAAGTCGGTCAGGACCACCCGGTCGTCCTCGGCGAGCAGCACGTTGGCGGGTTTCACGTCCCGGTGCAGGACCCCGGCCCGGTGCGCCGCCCGCAGCGCGGCGAGCACGCCGAGGCCGATCCTGGCGGCCTCTGCGGGCGGGACCGGGCCGTGCGCTTCGATCAGGTCGGCGAGGGTGGTGGACGGCACGTACTCCATGACGATGGCGAGCAGGCCCTCGTCGTCCACCACGTCGTGGACGACGACGACATTGGGGTGGCTGATCCGGGCGGCGCTGCGGGCCTCTCGGCGGGTGCGCTCGAAGAGGGTGGCGAGCTCGTCCGCGGAGAGGTGGGGCTGGGGGTGGAGCTTCTTCACGGCGACCTGGCGGCCGAGGAGGGTGTCGTGGGCGCGCCAGACGGTGCCCATACCGCCTCGGCCGATGCGGTCGAGAACGCAGTACCGATCGGCGATCAGCCGTCCTTCGTCGGACACCGTGGTGTTCCTTTCCGCCACTTCGGATCGGGGATCCGCCCAACGGTGTCTGATCCTCGGCCCGTTGAAGTAAGCGCTGTCAGTCGAAGGAGTGATGATAGTTCCACGTGCCGCTCCACCACCGCCCGACCCGACCACTGTCCGCGCTCATCAGAGGAAGATGCCTGCCGTCAGCCCTGATACGGCGGCGCGGCCCCCCAGTTCCACCTGGGCACCGGCTGTTCGGCCGGCGGCTTCGCGTCCGGGCTCGAGAAGTACACGGCCAGCCGTGTGCCCCACTCCACATACGCGAGGAACGCCGAACGGAACTCGGCGTCCGCCGGCAGCCCCGCCTCGTCCGCCGCGTCCTGGATCAGGTTCACCCAGCGTCGGCGCTGCGGCTCGGTGATCCCCCGCCCCATGTGCTTGGCGACCATGTGGCCGTGCCCGCCCTGCGTCTCGGAGTAGGCGGGCGGCCCGCCGAACACCTCGGCGAGCCAGAGCGCGACATGCTCGGCGTGTTCGGGGTCCAGCCCCGCGAAGACGGGGGCGAGGACCTCGTCCGCCAGGACCTTCTCGTAGAAGACCGAGGTCAGCCGGGCGAAGGCCTCCGCGCCGCCCGCCCACTCGTAGAGCGTGGGCACGGCGGAACCCGTGCCGCGGACGGTGGTGGGCTTGTAGTGCCGCATCTCGTCTATGAAGGGGATGTACGGCTGGATCTCGGCGAGGAAGTCGGGGAACAGCTCCGACTCGCGGAAGCCCTCCAGGTGGTCCTCGGTCGATGTCCAGGTGATGCGCAGGACGTAGTGCTCGAAGTCGTCCTCGCAACGCGCGAGTTCGAAGTCCACGCACTGCGGTGCCGCGGCCAGCAGGGCGGCGGCCTTGGTGTAGGCGGACAGGAACTCCGCCGACCTGTCCGCAGGGATGCGGTACCGGATGTACTCGACCGTCTGAGTCGTCATGCGCCCACACAAACACGAGAGGCCCGCCGGAGGCTGTGCCTCCGGCGGGCCTTTCGCTCAGGGCCTACTCACCCGTCGTACCCACTCGTCGTACCCACCCGTCGTACGGCTCACTTGCCGTAGTACGCGTTGTAGATCGAGATCGTCGACTTGTTGCCCTTCTTGTCGGCGATCTTGGCGTGGAAGGAGATGGCCTTCCCCTTCGCCGGGTTCTTCGCGGTGATCTTGCCGTTCTTGACGGTGACCTTCTTCCAGGTCTGGCCGTAGTCGTACGACACGTACACCGACAGCGACTTCAGGTTGGAGCCCTTGGCCGCGCCCTCGACGGTGACCGGGATCGACACCGTCTTGCCCGCCTCGACCTTGCTGTCCAGGCCGGTCTTGGCGTTGAAGCGGACCATGGAGGCCGGGAGCTTGACCGCGTCCTCGCCGGTCGGCTTCTTAGAGCGGAAGGTCCAGCTCGCGTCGATCCGGGTGGAGGCGGCCGCGACCTTGACGCTCCGCTTGACCGAGGTGGTCAGCTTGTACTCGGCGTCACCGGACGGGACCTTGAAGAGGCCCTCGCCGAACAGCGGGTCGGCGTTGGTGCCGACCTTGGTGCCGTTGCGGTACAGCGAGGTGGCCACCGACGTGAAGTCCGACGAACCGGCGTGCCCGGCCCCGTCGGCGAACAGCGGCAGCAGGCCGTACATGTTGTTGCCCTCGCGGAAGAGCCCGTAGTCCGCGTTCAGGTGCGGGCCGAAGACCGCGGTGTTGAAGGTCTTCGTGTACTTCTTGCCCGCCTTGAAGGTCTGCGGGTCGCCCAGCGTGTAGAACGCGTCGACGATCGGGAAGCCGTCCGCGTCCTGGCCGCTGTACTGCTCGAAGTCGAAGGTCCACTGGATCTTGTCGGACGTCGAGAGGTACAGCGTGCGCGCACCCGGCAGTTTCTGCTCCACCGGGAAGCCGAGCACGAAGTCCTCGGGGAGCATGCCCCAGGTGACGAGCCCGCCGGACTTGCCGGAGGCGGCGGCACCGAGGTTGTTCTTCACCGTGGCGAGTTCACTCGCCTTGAAGTGCCGGACCTTGTCGCCCTGGATCTTCTTCACCTTGGCGGTGGTGGCCACGTCGTACTCGGCGTTCGCGCCCTTGGTCCACTGGCCGTTCCAGGTCTGCGACAGGCCGCTGACCTCCCCGCCCAGGTGGGCCATGCGCACGTTGGCGAACGTGTCGAGGCCGAAGCCGATGCCGATACCGGCCGGCTCGAAGAAGTAGCTGCTCATCGCGGCCGTCGGCTTGGCCTGCGCGTCCGGCACCGTGATGTCGGCGGCCTTGGTCTTGCGGGCGTCGATCGTCACCGAGGTGTCCTTGGTGACGCTCAGCTTCGGCTGGACCAGCCAGTCGAGGCCGCCCTCCAGGTTCACGAAGTCCTTCACGATCCAGGCGTCCAGCAGGTACGTGCCCTTGGGCACCCGCATGGTCGTGGTGCCGGAAGCGGCCGTCGGGATCTGGTAGTCCCGGCCGGTGCCCAGGCCCGAGTAGCCGAGGAGCACGGTGTTGTACTGGTCCGTCGGCTTGCCGTCGCGCCCGATGTGCTTGACGGTGACGTCGTACGACTGCAGCTCACGGTTGACCGCCGCGGCCGTACGGACGCTCTGCCCGCCGCCCGTCGCCGTCACGTACGCGGAGTACGCGCCGTCGACCGTGCCGCCCAGCTTGGTGTTGACGGTGACGTCCACGGACGCCGTGCCGCCGTTCGCCGGGACGGTCACCTTGGTCGCGCCCAGCTTGAAGAAGCCGGCCGGAGCCGCCGCGCCCTTGGGGTTGGTGGCGGTCGCGGAGAGGGTGAGCGTGACGTCCTTCGTACCGAGGTTGCGGTACGTCAGCTTCTTGGTTTCCGGCGTGTCGTCGGTGTGCGGCCACTGCTGCGTACCGAAGCTCACCGACACCGGGTCGGCGATGACGGTCTGCTTGATGGCCTTGTCGACCTGGATCCGGCCCGAACCCTGCTGGAACGGGGTGTACTTGCCGCCCTTGGTGGACGCGGTCAGCGCGCCCTTCAGCTCGGCGTACGTCCAGTCCGGGTGCTGCTGCTTGAGGATGGCCGCGGCGCCCGCGACGTGCGGGGTCGCCATCGACGTACCCGAGATGCTCATGTAGCCGGCGGGCTTCTCGCCGACCTCCTTGGCGATGTCGTTGCCGACACCCGAAGCGGCCGTGATGTCCACGCCCGGCGCGGTGACGTCCGGCTTGATCGCGCCGTCGCCGAGCCGCGGGCCGGTCGAGGAGAACGCGGCGAGCTTGTCCGTGTCGTCGACGGCGCCGACGGTGAGCGCGCGGTCCGCGCTGCCCGGCGAACCGACCGACTCCGGACCGGAGTTGCCGGCCGCGATCGCGAAGAGGATGCCCTTCTCGGCGGACAGCTTGTTGACCGCCGCCTCCAGCGGGTCCTCCTCCGGCGTGTCCGTGCCGCCGAGGCTGAGGTTGACCACCTGGGCGCCCTCAGCGGCCGCCCACTCCATGCCGGCGAGGATGCCGGAGTCGTCGCCGGAGCCGGTGTCGTCGAGGACCTTGCCGTTGAGGATCGCGGCGCCGGGCGCGACGCCCTTGAACTTGCCGCCGGACTTGGCGCCGGTGCCCGCCGCGATGGACGCGACGTGCGTGCCGTGCCCGACCTTGTCGGTGGCGTCGGCGGCCGGGGTGAAGTTCTTGGCCGCGACGACCTGGTTCTTCAGGTCCGGGTGGGTGGCGTCGACACCGGTGTCGAGGACGGCGATCTTGACGCCCTTGCCGTTGTAGCCGGCGGTCCACGCCTTGGGGGCGCCGATCTGCGGCACGGACTTGTCGAGGGTGGCCTTGCGGACGCCGTCGAGCCAGACGTGCGCGACGCCGGAGGCCGTCTTGTCGCCGTTGGTGACCGCGTCCCACAGGTCGGGCGTGTCCTCGTGCGGGGTCTGCACCGCGTCGGCGTTCAGGGACTTCAGGCTCTGGCGCAGGGTGCCCGCGTCACGGACGTCGGCCTTGGTGGCGGCCGCGGCTCCCTTGTAGCCGACGATCACCTTCAGACCGTTCTTCTGGGAGGTGCGGGTGGCCGACTTGTTGAGCTCGGTGATGTCGAAGAGCCGCTGGTCGAGCTTGCCGGTGGAGACCAGGCGGGCCGCGTCGGCCGGGATCACGAGCGTGTGTCCGTCGACCTTGCGGATCTGTACGGGTATGTGCTCGCGCCCCTTCGCCCGCTCCAGGCCGACGACGCGGCCCTTGGCGTCGACGGAGACGCGGTCCCCCGTGATCAGGGTGATGCGATGGTGGGACGAGAGCTGGGCGGCGCCGGTCTCGCGCTGCTCGGGCTTCGCCGACGCCGGGCTGGTCATGCCCGCCGCCAGGGCCACGGCGGCCGCGGTGGCGACCGTGGCCGCGCATGCTCTTTTCACTTGTCTGCGCAAGTTTCCCCCTTGCCGATGTACCGGGTGAATTCCCCGTTCACCCGGCCGGGGGTGGTCTCGCACGCGCGACCGCGCACCCCCCGGAACCCGCAGTATGCCGGGGGGTGATCAGCCACCTCAATACACAGGTGCCTGACAGAAAGGGTCTGTTACACGATCGTCGGGTAAACGAACATCCTCGGCCATTTCCGAATCTCGTCGCTACGAGGCGGGTTACGAGGGGGGTTACAACGCGGGTTACGACGCGGCGTTCTCCTTCACCGTGATCCTCCCCTTGCGGATCGTCGCCACCCGCGGGGCTTTCTTCGCGATCGAGGAGTCGTGGGTGACCATGATGAAGGTCAGCCCCAACTCCTTCCACATGGTCTCGAGTACGTCCATGATCTCGTCGCGCATCGACTCGTCGAGGTTTCCGGTCGGTTCGTCGGCCAGCAGCACCTTCGGCTGCTTGACCAGCGCGCGGGCGATGGCGACGCGCTGCTGCTGGCCGCCGGACATCTCGCCCGGCAGATGCCCGAGCCGCTCGCCGAGCCCGACCGACCGCAGCGCCTCGGCGGCCCGTTCGCGCCGCTCCTTCACCTTCACGCCGAGCGGTACGAGGGCGGTCTCGACGTTCTCCTGGGCGGTGAGCGTCGGGATCAGGTTGAAGCTCTGGAAGACGAAGCCGATGTTCTCGCTGCGCACCTTGGTGAGCCGGGCCTCGGACAGCTTGGCCATGTCGGTCCCGTCGAGGACCACTTCACCGGACGTCGGCCTGTCCAGGCCGCCGAGCATCTGGAGCAGCGTGGACTTGCCGCCGCCGGTGGGGCCCTGGATGACCAGGCGGTCACCGTCGGCGATGGTGAGATCGACACCGACGAGGGCGTCGACGGTTTCCTTGCCTCGGGTGTAGCGCTTGGCGACGCTCTTGAGTTCGTACATGGTGGGTGCTCCTGGGTGGGGTTCGGGGTGGTGCGGATTGCTCGTGACTGCGGGCCGGTGAGGGCTGGTCGCGCAGTTCCCCGCGCCCCTGGGGAGGTACAGTCCCGCCGGCCGAAGGTGAGAGTTACTCGACGCGCCGCAGCGCATCCGCCGGTCGCAGACGGGACGCACGCCATCCGCCGAACGCACCCGCGATCAGGCCGCCCGCCACCGCGAGCCCCACCGCGATCGCCACCGTCGTCACGCTCACCGGTGCCGTCAGGGCCACGTCCAGGGTTCTGGCCGCCGCCTGGCGGCCGGGACCTCCGAAGCCGCCGCCCCCACCCGTGCCGCCGCCCCCGCCCAACTGCGCCTGCAGCGTGGGACTGATGGCCGTCACCACGTACGCTCCCGCCAGCCCGAGCGCGATGCCCAGCGCACCGCCCAGCAGCCCGTTGACCATCGCCTCGCCGACCACCTGCCGGGTCACCCGCCCCGACTTCCAGCCCAGCGCCTTCAGCGTGCCGAACTCGCGCACCCGGCGGGACACCGCCGAGGAGGTCAGCAGACCGGCGACCAGGAACGCGGCGATGAGCACCGCGATCGACAGCCACTTGCCGACGCTGGTGGCGAGGGAGGAGGCGGTGGAGAGGGAGCCGGAGACCGTGTCCGCGAGGTCCGCGGAGGTCGTCACCGTCGTACCCGAGATGTTCTTCTGGATGGTCGACTTGACGCTGTCGATCTTCTGGGAGTCGGTCGCCCGGACGTAGACCGTGGTGACCTTGTCCTTCGAGTCGCTGAGGGTCTGTGCCTGCGTCAGCGGGATGTAGACGTTGGCCGCCGCGTCACCGCTGTCGGCCGTGGCGACGCCGATCACCTTGCACTTGACGCTCTTGATGGTGACCGTGCTGCCGACCTTGAGCTTCTTCTCCTTGGCGTACGCCGAGTCGACGACGGCCACCTTGGCGTTCTTCTCGGACGACGTGAACGTACGACCGCTGGTGATCTTCGAGGAGGTCAGCGGGCCGAGGGCCGGCTCGGTGACGTCGGTGCCGTAGACGGAGTAGTTGTTGACGTCGAAGTCGGCGCCGCCGCCCTGTACTTCGCCCTGCGGCTGGCCGGTGCCGCCGCCCTGGCCGCCGGGGGCGGCGCCCTCCTGGCCGCCGCCCTCGCCCTGCTGGACCTGGCCGCGGGTGAACTGGCCGCTGACCTTGATGACTTGCAGGCTGAGGCCGCCCACCGCGTCCGAGACGCCGGTCTGCTTGCCGACCTTGGCGACGGTCGCGGTGGAGAGGGTCTCGAAGCCCTGCACCAGGACGCGGTCGGTGCTCTGCTCCGCCTCGGAGTCGCCGTCCTGGGCGTCGAACTGGAAGCGCGGGCGGTCGGAGGCACTGGCCTGCGGCTGGGCCGCCTTGGTGACGGTCATGTCCGTGCCCAGGCCGTAGAGGGACTGGAGGACCTTGTCCTGGGCCTTGCCCATGCCCGAGGACACGGAATTGACCACGATGACCAGCGCGATACCGAGCGCGAGGCCGGAGGCGACGACGAGGGCCGCTTTTCTGCGGCGGCGCAACTCGCGCCTCAGGTAGGTGAAGAACATGGCCGCAAGCTAGGTACGGCGCGTGATGAAGGGATAAGGCAGGAATAAGAGAAGGATGAGAACCCTGAGAACGCCGTGATCGGCCCCGGAAAACACCGATGCCGCCCCTGGGGGCAGCATCGGAAAACTGTGAACTCCGGGTCGCTCAGACCGCCGAACCGGCCTTCCAGTCGGCCCAGCTCAGGTTCCAGCCGTTCAGACCGTTGTCCGGCGAGACCGTCTTGTCGCCGGTGTTCTGGACGACCACGACGTCACCGATGATCGAGCTGTTATAGAACCACGCACCCGGGGTGTTCGGGTCGTTCGCGCCCTTGGTGTCCGACAGGCCCACACAGCCGTGGCTGGTGTTCACACTGCCGAAGATGGACTTGGCGCCCCAATAGTTGCCGTGCACGAAGGTGCCGGAGGTGGTCAGGCGCATGGCGTGCGGTACGTCCTTGATGTCGTACTCGCCCTTGCCGTCGTCGTCGGTGAAGCCGACCGTCGCGCCGTTCATCCGGGTCTCCTTGAACTTCTCGGAGATCACCATCTGGCCTTCATACGTCTTGTTGTCGGGCGCACCGGCGGAGATCGGGATGGTCCTGACGGTCTTGCCGTCCTGCGTGACCTTCATCTGCTTGGTCTTGGCGTCGACGTACGTGACCTGGTTGCGGCCGATCTTGAAGGTGACCGTCTTCTGCTGGACGCCGTAGACACCGGAGACACCCTCGACACCGTCGAGCGCGAGCTTCAGCGTGACGGTGGAGTTCTCCTGCCAGTAGTCGTCAGGCCGGCAGTCCATGCGGTTGGCGTTGAACCAGTGGCAGACGACCTCCTGCCCGCTGGTGGAGGAGACGGTGATGCCCTTCTGGACGGCCGCCTTGTTGGTGATCGCCTTGTCGAAGTTGATCGACACGGGCATCCCGACGCCGACGGTGGTGCCGTCGTCCGGCGTGAAGGTGCCGATAAAGCTGTTGGCCGGGGAGACCGTGGTGAACGAGGCGTTCTCGTGCGCTACCCGCCCGTCGGCGTCCTTCGCCTCCGCCGTCAGCTTGTAGGTCGTGGACCGCTCCAGCTGGACGCTGGGCTTCCAGCTGGTCTTGTCGGCGGATATCTCGCCGGTGACCGCGGTGCCGTCGCCGGTCGTCATCGACACGTCGGTGAGCGTGCCCTTGCTCACGGTGACGGCGGCGGAGTTGTTGATGGAGGCGTTGTCCGAACCGTCCTTCGGCGTGATCTTGATCTGGGCCTCGGAGGTCTTCTCGGCCGCGGCCTCGTCGACCTTGGCCTGTGAGGTGTCCTTGCCGCCGTCACCTGCGGGGGCGTCGTCGCCTCCGCTGGAACACGCCGAAAGCACCAGCACACCGCCGAGCAGTGCGGACGCGACCGTCAGGCCCTTGCGCCGCCTACTGTTGGTCATCACACGCTTCTCCATCGTTGCCGAATCCCCAAAACCCCAGAGAGTCCCCGTCAAGAACCTTCAACGCTACGACCGGTTCGTCCCGTTCCACATGCTCCGCAGGTGTGGGGCACACCACGTTCGCGGAGGCGAGTGGTGTCGGTGTCGGTCTGTGCGCCCCATGAGACGACGAAACCCCGGACAGCGGTTGCCGTCCGGGGTCACGATTTCCCCAAGGACGTCAGCCGACCCGCTCGTCCTCGTGGTCGTCCGCGGCATCGCCGTCGCCGTCGTACTCGTCTTCGTCCGTCGCCGCGTCGTCTTCGTCTTCTTCTTCGTCGACATCATCCTCGTCGAGGTCCCAGTCGGGCGAATCGGGGTCGTAGTCGATCCGCTCGCTGGACCAGGACGCCTGCGCGAGTTCGACCCCCGGGATCTCGCTGACCAGGTCGAACGGGTCGACGAGATACGCGAGACCCTCCGCCGTGTCCTGCGTCACAGCGGTCTCGGCATGGGCCCGCTCGTCGGCCGGCATGTCGGTGTCGCCCGCGATCCGCCCCAGCGCGGCCTCGGTGACGGCCTCGGCATCGTCGACCTCGAGGACCAGCTCGACGCGAAGCCGTACAAATCGTGATGTCTCTGGAGTGCTCATGCCCGGAGCGTACGGCGCTTGCCTCCCGTGACTTTCCCGTGACCCGCGCCTTTCACTAACATCGCACCACACGGCCAATTCACCAGCGCCACAAGGGGATCGATATTCCGTGTCATCCGCTCGCCGTCCGTTGCTGACCGCCACCGCCGCGGGGACCCTTCTGGGCGCCCTGTGGTTCGTCCCCTCCGCCAACGCGTCAGGGGACCAGCCGGCGAGAACAGAGCCTTCCGCGACCCCGACGTCGCAGGTCACGACCCAGGCACGGGCCGCGTCCACGGACACCAGCAGCACGACCGGCGAGGCCACCCGGCTCGCCGACACCGGCAGCTTCGACACCACGCCGTACATCGCCGGCGGGACCGTCTTCCTGACGCTGGGTGCCGGGTTTGTCGTCTATTCGGTACGTCGCGAACGCCTCGGTTTTTAAACCGGCTTGACGCGTTCTTCAGCAAACCTTCATAGTCCGCCTCATGAAGAGATCATCGGGCGCGCGCATGGGCGCCACGGTTGCCGTGAGCGTGCTGTCGCTCGCCCTTGTCACTGGCTGTTCCGATGACGGGTCGGACGACTCCAAGGACTCCGCGAACTCCGGATCCTCCTCGTCCTCGTCTCCGACCGCGGCCGCGAAGGCGTACAACGCGGCGGAGCTGGAGAAACTGCTGCTCGCGGAGGGCGAGATCGAGGGGTACAAGGTCACCTCGGGCGACGACACCCTGCCGAAGTCCAAGAGCGTGCTGAAGAACATCGACAAGGCCGAGTGCGAGCCGGTCGCCTACGCCATGGCCGCGCTCCCGCCGGGCGACACGGACGCGAATGCGAGCAACACCGTCACCGAGGCGCCCCCGACGGACGACCCGTCCAAGTCCCTGGACGAGCTGACCGAGGGCGACTTCGCCGAGGCCTTCAACCTCACCGCGACCTACGTGGGCCTGTCCTCGTACGAGGGCGACGGCGCCGAGAAGGCCTTCAAGGCCGTCTCCGACGGGGTCAAGGCCTGCTCCGGCGGCTTCGGCTTCACCGCCGACGGCACGGACACGAAGATCACCAAGATCGCCCCCGAGAAGGCCTCGGGCGCCGGTGACGAGTCCGTGGCGTTCGCCGCCAGCTCCGCGATGGACGGCGACGGCACGGGCGTCTTCCACACCGAGGTGGTGCGGCACGGCAGCAGCATCGCCTCGTACTACACGGTGAACCTCGCCCTGGTCACCTCCGGCAAGCCGTACGACGTCCCGGCGGCCGTGATCGACGCGCAGGCGGCCAAGTTCAATTGAATCCTCCCCCTCGTGGACGAGGGGAATTCCTGACTCAGGCAGCCTGACGGAACAGCGTTCCGTCAGGTCTTGCGCCATCAGCACCAGCCGGGTCGAGACCAGCCCGGATGAGCATCACGCGTGCGGAGTTCTTGTCCCGTGGGGACACGGCTCCGCACGCGGTGCAGGTGTAGGTGCGCATTCCCAGCGGCAGTGCGTGCTTGGCTCTCGCTCCGCAGTGCGCGCAGTCCATCGTGGTATGCGCGGGGTGTACCAGGTGCACGCGGCGTGCGTGCTTGCGGCCCATCTCGATCAGGGCCTGCTTGGTGGCGCCGATGGCGGCGTCGGCGGCCTTCTTGGCCATGGTGGTCTTGGCGAGGAACTTCGGCTTGAAGTCCTCGACGGCCAGGGCGTCATGGTCGCGAACGACGGACTTGGCCCACTTCCGGGCCATGTCCTGGCGTTGCCGGGCTACCTTCTGGTGCACCTTGGCCCTGAGTTTCCTCGCTGTGCGGTACCCCTTCGACCCGGTCTTCCCCTTCTTCGGTCTGCGGCGGGCCATCATCCGGTCGTACCGGGTCAGCTTCTCCTTGGCCTTCCGCCCGTGCTGGGCGTGGGGGAGGTCGTAGGCATCGCTGGTGGTGGTCGCGGTCTCCGTCACACCCCAGTCGATGCCGATCACGCGGCCGGTTTCGGGAGGTGGCTGCACCTGGGCGGGGACGACGAAGCTGGCGTACCAGTGCCCCAGGCTGTCCTGATAGACGCGCACCGATGACGGGTCGGCCGGAAGGTCTCGCGACCACACCACCGTCAAGGCGATGCCGCCCGCCAGGTGCAGCCTGCCGTCCTTGAGACGGAAGCCACGCCGGGTGTAGTTCAGCGTCGGCAGCGTCTCGCGCTTCTTCTTCCACTTCGGCATCCCCGCCCGGCGGTGCTGCGGAACCCGGTCGCGGATGTCCTTGTGCGCCTTGGCCTTGGACTTGCCGAAATCCCGGATGAGCTGCTGCTGCGGAACACTGGAGCCTTCACGCAGCCACGGCGTGCGGGCACGGGCGTCGGTCAGCATCTTGTCGAGCTGCGCCGGACCGCACGTTTGCTTGTCGGTGCCCTCGGGACGGTTCCTGTTCCAGGCATGGACCTGCTGCGACTTTGCCACGCACTCGTTCCACACCCACCGGCACCGGTCCCACTCCGCCAACAGCAGCGTGAGCGCGGTGGACGACACGCGAAGCCGGAAGGTGTACCGGGCATGCTCCGCCCCGTCGGCCCCCGCTGCTTCCGCCACGCCCACACCCCCGTCCACGTTCCGGCCACCCGAGCCCTGCCCGACGACCATACGTACGAGATCCGCACACCCGCGCCCCTCTCCCACCGCGACCACCCCCACCAGCGAACACGGGCACACACGTTCGCCCGCACCCGGCTCCGCCGGGCAAGCCGCAGCGGCGCTCCGCGCCCGGGAAGCAGGATGCGGCGACGCTCCGCGTCGCTGTCACGGTGCAATTCCTCCCCGGCGTGAACGCCGGGGCCTCCTCGCAAGAGACCAGATGACCCCTCGGACCTTGTCGGTCTCCCGACTGGCAAGGCCCGTTCCGCCTACTGCAGCGGTCCGGTGACCGTCTCCGCCGCCGCGACCAGCTTCCCGGCGCGTACGAACGCGTCCGCCGCCGCGAGGTCGGGCGACAGGAAGCGGTCCGGCCCCGGACCCTCGACGCCCGCCTTCCGTACGGCGTCGATGACCGCCCGGGACGCCGGCGCCGGGGTCAGCCCCGCGCGCAGCTCGACGGCGCGCGTGGCGGCGTACAGCTCGATGGCGATGACCCGGGTGAGGTTGTCGACGGCCGTGCGCAGCTTGCGGGCGGCCGACCAGCCCATGGAGACGTGGTCCTCCTGCATCGCGGAGGACGGGATCGAGTCCGCCGACGCCGGTACGGCGAGCCGCTTCATCTCGCTGACCAGCGCGGCCTGCGTGTACTGGGCGATCATCAGCCCGGAGTCGACGCCCGGGTCGTCGGCGAGGAACGGCGGCAGCCCGTGGCTGCGGTTCTTGTCGAGCAGCCGGTCGGTGCGGCGCTCGGCGATGGAGGCGAGGTCGGCGGCGGCGATGGCCAGGAAGTCGAGGACGTAGGCGACCGGGGCGCCGTGGAAGTTGCCGTTGGACTCGACGCGCCCGTCGGGCAGCACCACCGGGTTGTCGACGGCCGACGCCAGCTCCCGCTCGGCGACCAGGCGGGCGTGCGCGAGTGTGTCCCGTCCGGCGCCGGCGACCTGGGGGGCGCAGCGCACGGAGTAGGCGTCCTGGACGCGCGGGGCGTCGTCCTGGTGGTGCCCGGTGAGCTCCGAACCCTTCAGTACGGCCAGCGTGTTGGCGGCGCTGGCGCCCTGCCCGGGGTGCGGGCGGATGGCGTGCAGCTCGGGGGCGAGGACCTTGTCGGTGCCGAGCAGGCCCTCCAGGGAGAGGGCCGCGGTGATGTCGGCGGACTTGTAGAGGGTGTCCAGGTCGGCGAGGGCCATGACCAGCATGCCGAGCATGCCGTCGGTGCCGTTGAGGAGGGCGAGGCCCTCCTTCTCGCGCAGTTCGACGGGGGCGATGCCGTGCTCGGCGAGGAGTTCGCCGGCGGGCCGTACGGCGCCGTCCGGGCCTTCGGCGTCGCCCTCGCCCATGAGGGTCAGCGCGCAGTGCGACAGGGGGGCGAGGTCTCCGGAGCAGCCGAGGGAGCCGTACTCGTGGACGACCGGGGTGATGCCGGCGTTCAGGACGTCGGCCATGGTCTGCGCGACCTCGGGGCGGACGCCGGTGTGTCCCGAGCAGACGGTCTTCAGCCGCAGGAACATCAGGGCCCGTACGACCTCTCGCTCCACCCGCGGCCCCATGCCGGCGGCGTGCGAGCGGACGATGTTGCGCTGCAGCTGGGCCCGCAGTTCCTGGCTGATGTGCCGGGTCGCCAGGGCGCCGAAGCCGGTGCTCACGCCGTAGACGGGTTCGGGCTTGGCCGCCAGCGCGTCCACGATGCCGCGGGCCGCGGCGAGGGCCGTGACCGCCTGCGCGGAGAGCTCGACCCGGGCGCCGGCGCGCGCCACGGCGAGAACGTCGGACGCGGTGACCCCGGACGTCCCCACCACCACAGTGTGCATATCCATATTCAGGAGCGTACGCAGTGAATTCGAGGATGTCACCAGTGGGGGACGGGTTTGCCCCTTACCGACGGGTCACACTTCAGCCACGCCCGCGAAAGCGGCGGCGCTCGCCGGGCGGCTGCTCGGCGGAGGGTTCGTCGGCCAGTCGTACGACCGGGTCGTCGGGGCCCTGCCGTCCGGCGACGACCGGGCGGGTGGCCCGTTCGGCCTTGGCCCGGTACTGGGCCGCGTCGGCCAGCCGGAACAGCCGGCGGGCGGAGCCCACCGGTCCGATGGGGTCCTCGGTGGACGCGACCCCGCAGGCGACGCCCTCCCCCAGCTCCAGCTCGGCGGCCCTGCGGCACAGCTCGTCGGCCGCCTTGACGACCTCGTCGGCGGGCGGTCCGACCGCGAGCAGACAGAACTCGTCACCGCCGAGGCGGGCGGCGAGGGTGCCGGGGAGCATGGCGCCGCAGAGGGAGAGGACCGACCCGAAGCGTTCGAGGAGACGGTCGCCGACGGCGTGGCCGCGCGTGTCGTTGACGCGCTTGAGCCCGTTGAGGTCGCAGACCACGAGACTGACGACCGCCCCGTCCCTGCGGTGCCGCTCGACGGCCTCGTCCAGGCGGGCGTCGACGGCCCGGCGGTTGGCGAGACCGGTGAGCGCGTCGGTGAACGCCAGCCGCCGCACCTCCTCCAGCCGCTCGGTCTGGGCGATGCCCGCGGCGACGACGGAGGCCAGCACGGTGGCGAAGTCGGCGTCCTCACGGCCGAAGACCGGCCCGCCGACGGGACGGGCCACATACAGCTCGCCCCAGGCCCGGCCGTGCAGCACGATCGGCGCGACGACGCAGCAGCCGCGGCCTCTGCGCCGCAGGGCGGCGACGCGCTGGTGGACGTAACCGGGGCGGCGGCCGGCGGCCGGGCCCTCCGCGGTCTCCACCCAGGCGTTGGGTTCGCCGCCGCCGGCCCAGCGCTCGTGCAGGAACTCGGTGATCTCGGCGAACTGGTGCACCGGGTAGGCCTCGTCGTCCGGGAACTCCTCCTCGTCCTCGGCCCGCTCCCCCGCGTTCACCAGCACCCGCAGCCGGCCGAGGTCCCGCTCCCACACCGACAGCGCGGCGAAGCTCCCGCCGAGCGCGCGGCACGCTCCGCTCGCGGCAGCCCACCACACCTCCCGCGAGCTGTGCGCCGCGGCCATGCCCTGAGCCAACGCGACGACGCCCGCGAGCCGACTGTCCTCACCCATCACACCAGGCTAGGGAGTTTCGGGGCGAACCGGTCACTTTCCGCGCCGCAGGGGTGACCGTCCCTGAGGGCTCCGCCCCCAGACCCTCGCCCTGGGGGCTACTCCCCCGGCCAGGAAGGACGCCGTTTCTCGTTGAACGCCGCCACCCCCTCCGCCCGGTCCGCCGAGAACGCCACCGCCCGCCACGCCGCGTCCTCGACCTCCAGCCCCGCCCGCAGATCCAGCCCCTGCCCCAGCCGCAGCGCCTTCTTCGCCGCCCGCAGCCCCACCGGCGAGTTCCCCGCGATCCGGGATGCCAGGGCCAACGCCTCCTCGCGGTCGCGTCCCTCCTCCACCAGCACATCGACGAGGCCCAGCGAGGCCGCCTCCCCGGCCTCCACCCGCCGTGCCGTGAAGATCAGCTCGGCCGCCCGGGCGGCCCCCACCCGCCGCGGCAGCAACTGCGTGCCGCCGCCGCCGGGAATCACGCCGACCGACACCTCGGGCAGCCCCACCACGGCCGTACGGTCCGCCACGATCAGGTCGCAGGCGAGCGCCAGCTCGAAGCCCCCGCCCAGCGCGAACCCGTGCACGGCGGCGATCGTCGGGACCGGCAGCTCCAGGACCCCGGTGTACGCCCCGCGCGCCACCGGCCGCTGCCGCACCAGATCCGCGTCGGTGAAGGAGTTCCGCTCCTTGAGGTCGGCGCCGACGCAGAAGGCCCGCTCATGGGTGGAGGTCACCACGACCACCCGAACCTCACGATCCGCGCCCAGCGCCGCGCACGCCCCGGCGAGCGACCGGGCCATCTCGGTCGAGACGGCGTTCATGGCCTTGGGCCGGTCCAGGGCCAGCTCCGCGACATGACCGTCAGCCCCGTCAGCCCCCTCCAGGTTTCGCCGCACCAGCACGAACTCCCCGAACCGCTCCTCGGACATGACACCCTCCCGGTTAACGACGGTTAACGCCCTTCGCTCCGATCATCGCAGCCGAGCCCCGCCGGGGAAAGGGCGGGCCGGTTCCCGCTTCCGCGCCCGACACCCCGTTCGAGTGACATCCCGCCCGACTCCCGTTCCACCGCACAACGGAGCGCATAACGTGCGTCCGCCACAGCGCACAGGGGGCGCGGGCGCACGGGGAGGGATCGCGATGACGACGAGGGACACACCGGCGGCGTGAGCGGAAAGAGGCAGCGCGGCGGACGCGGCCGTACCGCCGGAGTCGTACGGCACCGGAACCCGGCTCTGGACACCCCGCGGCCGGCACCGCCGCCCCCGCCCCCGCCCCCGCCCCCGCAAGGTCCTGCTGGCGGCGGGCGGCCTGGCCCTGGCGGCGGGCGCGCTGAGCTTCGTCCGGCTGACCCCCGACGCGGGCGTCGGCGGCCTCGGCAGCGCGGAGGTGGAACCGCGTCCCGACCCGGAGGCCGGCCCGGAACGGTCGGCCGACGCGGCCGCCACGGTCGCGGCCGTCACCCCCGAGGTGAGCCCGTCGGCGACCACGGTCCTGGGCGGTCCGAGCGCGCTGCCCACCAGGGGCGTGTCCCTCGCGACCCCCGCCCCGACCGCGGGGTCGTCCCGGCAGACGCCCACGACCGTCCCGGAAGCACCGAAGCCGACCGGCAGCGCGGCGCCCGCCACCCCCCGGCCGCCCTCGACGTCCGCCGCCGGCACCCCGGCCCCAACGCCGAGCAGCACGACGACTCCGCCCACCCCGCAGCCGGACCACCCGGACCGGCCCGGTCTGTGCCTGCCGGTCATCGCCGTGTGCGTGGACCCGCTGGCGGCCCGGCATCACTGAACGGGCTGCCGGGGACTACGACTCCCCGGCCCGCCGCGTCAGCAGCCACGGCTCGACCACGCCGAGCCCGCGCACCGGCCGCTGCCACATCGGCTGCAGCGCGAAGCGGTAGGTCGGCGGCTCCTCGCCCTCCTTCTCGGCGGTCGCCGCGGCCTCGGCCGCCTCCGCCTCGGAGGCGGGGGCCTCGCCGGTGCGGATCAGTTCCTCCGCGAAGGCGCTGTCGACGAGGACGGCGTCGCGCGGGGCTATCGACGTCAGCCGGGAGGCGAGGTTCACCGTCGTGCCGAAGACATCGCCCATACGGGTGGTGACCGTGCCGAAGGCGATGCCGACGCGCAGCTCCGGCATGGTCTCGTCATTCGCCATGGTCTCGATGAGCCTCAGGGCGATCTCGGCGGCGACCCCGGCGTCGTCCGCCGCGTACAGCACCTCGTCGCCGAGCGTCTTGACGAGCCGTCCGCCACGTGCGGCGACCAGGTCGGCGCACGTGGTCTCGAAGGCCTCGACGAGTTCGCCGAGCTCCTCCTCCTCCATCCGGCGGGTCAGCCGCGTGAACCCGACGAGGTCGGCGAAGCCCACGGCCAGACGCCGGTCGACCATCTCCTCGTCGTCGGCGGTCTGGACGACCCGGCCGGCCGAGGCGGCGAGCTGGCGGCGCCAGACATAGACGAGGAACTCCTCCAGCTCGGGCAGGAGCAGCTCGATGATCGGGTACGTCACCTCGGTGCGCGACATGCCGGGTTCCGGGGGCTCGGTCAGCCCCTCCAGGAACGAATCCATCTGCCACTCGGCCAGCCGGGCGGTGGTCTGTCCGGTGGACCGCGCCACCTGCACGGCCATCGCCTCGCTCAGCAGCCCCGCCTCCACGAGACCGGAGAGCCGGCGCAGCGCGAGCACGTCGGCCTCCGTGAGGGCCTTGGCCTGTCCGATGTCGGCGAAGCCCATGGCCCGCCAGAAGCGGGTGGCCAGCTCCACGGAGACGCCCGCGCTGCGCGCCGCCTGAAAGGGGGTGTAGCGCCGCTCGGCGCCCAGAATGAGCTGTTCGATGCGGAGGGCGAGCGGGTCCTCGCCCTCGCCGGACTCGGCGGCATCGGGGTCTGCCCGGCCGTCCGCGTCCGCGCCGGAGCCCGTGTCGTCGACGGTCACGCCTGCTGCCCTTCCGATCTGTCACGGTCAGGTATCGACCGGCCTCAACTCTACGGCAGGTGTGCGCCAGCTCACTCCGGGAGGAGAGAGGGGCTTCACGTCCGGGGCCGCCCCCAGTCCCCTACGCGGGCCGCAGGTGCACCACGTCCCCCGCCCCCACCGGCTCCTGCACTCCCTCCTCCGTGGCGATCACGAGCCGCCCGTCCCCGTCGACCGCCACCGCCTCGCCGACCACCGACCGATTTCCCGGCAGCTCCGCCCGCACCACCCTTCCCAACGTCGCGCATCCCGCCGCATACGTCTCCTGCAAACCGCTCGTCACCGGATCGCCCCCGGCCGCCCGCCAGCGCCCGTACCACTCCTCCAGCGACCGCAGCACCCCCCGCAGCAGCGGATCCCGGTCCGTGCTCACGGCGCCCGCCAGCGCCAGCGACCCGGCCTGCGGCACCGGCAGCTCGTCCGCGCGCAGGCTGACATTGATGCCGATCCCGACGACCACCCCGTCGTCCCCGGCCCGCTCGGCGAGGATGCCGCCGGCCTTGCGTTCCTCGCCGCCCACGGTCACCAGCAGGTCGTTGGGCCACTTGAGTGCCGTGTCGACGCCCGCCACCCGCGACAGCCCCGTCGCCACCGCCACCCCGGTGAGCAGCGGCAGCCAGCCCCAGCGGGCCACCGGGATCCCGCCCGGCTTCAGCAGGACGGAGAAGAACAGCCCCGAGCGGGGCGGTGCCGTCCACTGCCTGTCAAGGCGCCCCTTGCCGGCAGTCTGCTCCTCGGCGACGAGGACGGCACCCTCCTCCGCCCTGCCCTCGGTGGCCAGGGCCACCAGGTCGGCGTTCGTGGAGCCGGTGAGCTGCACGACCTCGATGTCGCAATAGAGCCCGCCGTGCCCGCCGTCCTTCACCAGCCCTCGCCGCAAAGCGGCGGCGTTAAGGGGTGGGCGGCCGAGGTCGGACCATCGGTCCGGCCCCGGCTCGTGGGGCCCGTTGAGCGGGTTTCCTTCTGCACCTGGTGGCGTCGTCATGCAACCCACCCTAGGTTTGACATCCTCCACCCCGCAGAGGTGGATTCCAGCCCGGTGAAAGGCTGAGGTTCACGGGCGCTCGATCACTCTCGCGATGTCACCCCTCCGGCGTGTCCCGCCGCGACGCACCGATCGTACAACCGGAAGGGGTGGGGAGTGTGGTAAACGCCGCACTGCCGATAGGTAGGCACCGCACTACTCTACGGATGAGTAACCGTCCCCCCTTTTGAGCAGGCAGGGAGCCGCATCCCGATGTCCGAGCCGGAAGAGCGTCACGCGATCCACGAGACCCAAGGGATCGACATCCACACCACCGCGGGCAAGCTCGCGGATCTCCAGCGCCGCATCGAGGAAGCGACGCACGCCGGCTCCGCACGCGCCGTCGAAAAGCAGCACGCCAAGGGCAAGTTGACGGCCCGGGAGCGGATCGAGCTGCTGCTCGACGAGGACTCCTTCGTCGAGCTCGACGAGTTCGCCCGGCACCGCTCCACCAACTTCGGCCTCGACCAGAACCGCCCGTACGGCGACGGCGTGGTCACCGGGTACGGAACCGTCGACGGCCGCCCCGTCGCCGTGTTCTCCCAGGACTTCACCGTCTTCGGCGGCGCCCTGGGCGAGGTCTACGGCCAGAAGATCGTCAAGGTGATGGACTTCGCGCTGAAGACCGGCTGCCCGGTCATCGGTATCAACGACTCCGGCGGCGCCCGCATCCAGGAGGGTGTCGCCTCCCTCGGCGCGTACGGCGAGATCTTCCGCCGCAACACCCACGCGTCCGGCGTGATCCCGCAGATCAGCCTCGTGGTCGGCCCCTGCGCGGGCGGCGCGGTCTACTCCCCGGCGATCACCGACTTCACCGTCATGGTCGACCAGACCTCGCACATGTTCATCACCGGCCCGGACGTCATCAAGACCGTCACCGGCGAGGACGTCGGCATGGAGGAGCTGGGCGGCGCCCGCACCCACAACTCCGCCTCGGGTGTGGCGCACCACATGGCCGGGGACGAGAAGGACGCCATCGAGTACGTCAAGCAGCTGCTGTCGTACCTGCCGTCCAACAACCTCAGCGAGGCCCCGGCGTTCCCGGAGGAGGCGGACCTCGCCGTCACCGACGAGGACCGCGAGCTGGACGCGATCGTCCCGGACAGCGCGAACCAGCCGTACGACATGCACACGGTGATCGAGCACGTCCTGGACGACGCCGAGTTCTTCGAGACGCAGCCGCTGTTCGCGCCGAACATCCTCACCGGCTTCGGGCGGGTGGAGGGCCGTCCCGTCGGCATCGTCGCCAACCAGCCGATGCAGTACGCCGGTTGTCTCGACATCAGGGCCAGCGAGAAGGCGGCCCGCTTCGTGCGGACCTGCGACGCCTTCAACGTCCCGGTCATCACCTTCGTGGACGTCCCCGGCTTCCTGCCGGGCGTCGACCAGGAGCACGACGGCATCATCCGCCGGGGCGCCAAGCTGATCTACGCCTACGCGGAGGCGACGGTCCCGCTCATCACCGTCATCACCCGCAAGGCCTTCGGCGGCGCCTACGACGTCATGGGCTCCAAGCACCTGGGCGCCGACCTCAACCTGGCCTGGCCCACCGCCCAGATCGCCGTGATGGGCGCCCAGGGCGCGGTCAACATCCTGCACCGCCGCACCATCGCCGAGGCCGAGGCCGCCGGGGACCTGGAGGCGACCCGGGCGCGGCTCATCCAGGAGTACGAGGACGCCCTCCTCAACCCCTACATCGCGGCCGAGCGCGGCTACATCGACTCCGTGATCATGCCGTCCGACACCCGCCGGCACGTCGTACGGGGCCTGCGTCAGCTGCGTACCAAGCGGGAAACCCTGCCCCCGAAGAAGCACGGCAACATCCCCCTCTAGGAGCCGTCATGACGATCAAGGTGGTACGGGGCAACCCGACCCCGGAGGAGCTGGCAGCCGCTCTGGCGGTGGTCCGCGCCCGCGCCGCGGCGGCGGCAGCGACCCCGCCCGGCGCACCCGACTCCCAGGACGCCTGGGCGGACCCGGCCCGCATCGCGGCACACCGGCTTCCGCAGCCGGGGCCGACGGCGTGGGGCCGCACCTACTGGCCGGGCTAGAGGACTGTTGACAGTACTTCGGCCATCACCTCGTACCCGACGTCGTTCGGGTGCAGGTGATCGCCGAAGTCGTACGACGCCCGCAGCCGGTCCGGGTCCGCCGGATCGGCCAGGGCACGCCGCAGATCCACCACCGCGTCGTACTCCCCCGCGCACCGGATCCACTCGTCGACCTCGTGGCTCACCTTGGCCGCATGCTCACCCCAGTGGTCCGACCCCGCGAACGGCAGCAGCGTGCAGCCGATCACCCGAAGCCCGCGCTCCTTCCCCTGCCGTATCAACTCCCGGTACCCGGCGACGACTTCCGGCGCCTCCACCACCGGCGCCGGCTTGTACGTCGGCTGTTCGTCGGTCTCGCCGAACCCGATGTCGTTCAGCCCGATCAGCACGACCACGGTGTCCACTCCCGCGAGTTCCAGCACGTCCCGCCGCAACCGGTGGACGCCCTTCTCCCCGTACCACGCGGAGTCGTTGAGCAGCAGGTTCCCGCCGATCCCGGCATTCAGGACCGGCCGCCCGGTGCGCCGCGCCAGCGCGTCGGACCAGCGGCGGTCGGCGCCGGGCGTGGAGCCGAAGCCGTCGGTGATCGAGTCGCCGAAGAGGGCGATGCCGTCGGTGCGGCCGGCGTCGACCTCGACGGCGGACAGGAAGTACCAGGACTCGGTGCTCGCGTCGAAGCCCGCGCCGCCCGTGTCCGCGAGCAGGTCGCCCTCGCCCCGGTAGCTGGTCGTGAAGGCCTGGGCGTGGAAGGTCGCGGGACCGGTCGTCGCGTCGAAGTACAGCGTGACCGTCACCAGCTCTCCGGCCGCCACGGCGAGTCCGACGGCGTCACTGACGGCGTGCCCCCGCGCCGGAAGCGAAACGTCGTACGCCCCCTCGAAGGTGAGCCGCGCCGGTGACTCCACCGCGGCCCCGGCGGCCGCCCGGCCGATGGTGGCCCCCGCGACGCGGACCGCCGAGGTGCCGTACGCGTTCGAGAGTCGGATCCGGGCCCGGCCGCCGCCCGCGGTGAGCCGTACGACCTGACGGACGGACTGGCGCCAGAAGCCCTCCCGGGACCAGTTGGGGGTGAAGCCCTCGGCGGGCAGCTGGGGTGACGCGGTCCAGGCAGCGGTGAACATGACACGCCCTCTCCAAACGGGACTGAAGTTCCTTTAGACTAACGGAACGACAGACCCTTTTAGCGACCCGGCCGGTGGGAAGTTGAGTACGCGTACTCAGGCGCCCGCCACGAAACCGCCGCACGCTGGAAACCATGCTGTGGTCCGACCCCGAGAACGAGCCGCCGAAGGAACTGCGTGACACGCAGGCCATGCTGCGGCGGCTGGGTGTCCTCATGGCGCTCGCCATGGTGCTGGCGATGATCGTGCTCGGGGTGAGGTGAGCCCCCTGGAACGGCCGCCGATACCCTGGCCGCATGACTGATCAGCCGCGCCGCCGACTCGTCCTCGCCTCCCAGTCCCCCGCCCGGCTCGGCCTGCTCCGCCAGGCCGGTCTCGACCCCGAGGTGATCGTGAGCGGCGTCGACGAGGACGCCGTCAGCGCGCCGACCCCCGCCGAGCTGGCCCTCGCCCTGGCCGAGGCGAAGGCCTCCGTGGTGGCGGCGAAGCCCGAGGTCAAGGGCGCCCTGGTGATCGGCTGCGACTCGGTGCTCGACCTGGACGGCGAGGCCCTGGGCAAGCCGGCGGACGCCGAGGAGGCCACCGCCCGCTGGAAGTCCATGCGCGGCCGCGCCGGCACGCTCCAGACCGGGCACTGCATCTACGACACGCGCAGCGGCCGGTACGCCTCCGCCACCGCCTCCACCGTCGTCCGCTTCGGCGAGCCGACCGACGAGGAGATCGCCGCGTACGTCGCTTCGGGCGAGCCCCTCCACGTCGCCGGGGCGTTCACCCTCGACGGCCGCTCGGCCCCCTTCATCGACGGCATCGACGGCGACCACGGCACCGTGATCGGCATCAGCCTGCCCCTCGTACGGCGGCTGCTGGCCCAACTGGGCGTCGGCATCACGGAGCTCTGGACGCCCGGAGACAAGTGACCGGGAGGGGCGGTCAGGGGGTGCTGGGCGCCTGCGGGGGCGTGAGCGGCGAGCCGCCGCCCTTGGTGCCGTCCGGCGCCGCGTCGGCGGGCCCGGACCCGGATTCACCCTGCCTGTCGTACGTCATCAGCAGCAGCACGATGAGCGCCAGCACCACCATCATGAACACGAACTCGGGCCGACCCATCAGCCCCCACGCGAACGCGCCCAGCAGGGCGTGCACCACGGCCGCGCTGATCAGCAGGACGCGGCCGAGGCCGGCCGGCGGGCGGTTGCGCAGGGCGACCAGGAGCGCGACCACGCCGCACAGCACGAAGTAGAGGCCGAAGACGAAGCCGCCCACCTTCGACGACGTGGACATCACGTCCGGGTCGAGGCCCGCCAGGGACATCTGCTGGTTGTCGACGACGGTCCCCAGGATCCAGTTCAGCCCGACGACCCCGAGCGCCTCGACGAAGAGCACGACCGCCACGATCCACGCCACCGGTCTGCGCACCACCGGTCCCACCCACTTCCGAGCTGTTCGAGTACCACTCGAGCAAGGCTGCCGTTACCCGAAGTAGCGTTCGGGACAGACCGAACGCTACTAACGGGTAAACCCACGGACAAGAGTCCGGCGGAGGGCAAAGAATCATTGGGCCATTCGTAGGGACTCCACAAAGAAACCCTGTGGCCCGCAGCACGCTCTCATAGAGACCTTGGCCACAAAGGAGGGCTAGGGTTTCGGCAGGAGTCCTGCCTACCTAGGTGCGACAAGGGATTTCGCGGTCGGGCGAGCCCCCTATCACGCTCCGTGTGGGCAAGCTCACCAGTGGGGACGGGTCGAAGTGTCGTGTCGGCAGTCCCTAAACTCGGCTTGTTTCAAGGAGGGAGCCTCAATCGTGCGCAAGGTGCTCATCGCCAACCGTGGCGAAATCGCTGTCCGCGTGGCCCGGGCCTGCCGGGATGCCGGTATCGCGAGCGTGGCCGTCTACGCCGACCCGGACCGGGACGCTCTGCATGTCCGCGCCGCGGATGAGGCGTTCGCCCTGGGCGGTGACACTCCCGCGACCAGCTATCTCGACATCGAGAAGGTGCTGAACGCGGCGCGTGAGTCCGGCGCCGACGCCATCCATCCCGGCTACGGATTCCTCTCCGAGAACGCCGACTTCGCCCAGGCGGTCGGGGACGCGGGGCTGATCTGGATCGGCCCGCCGCCGCAGGCCATCCGCGACCTCGGCGACAAGGTGGCCGCCCGGCACATCGCCCAGCGCGCCGGCGCCCCGCTGGTCGCCGGCACGCCGGACCCGGTGAGCGGTGCCGAGGAGGTCGTCGCCTTCGCCCGGGAGCACGGCCTGCCCATCGCGATCAAGGCCGCCTTCGGTGGTGGCGGGCGCGGCCTGAAGGTCGCCCGCACCCTCGAAGAGGTGCCCGAGCTGTACGACTCGGCGGTCCGCGAGGCGGTCGCCGCCTTCGGGCGCGGCGAGTGCTTCGTCGAGCGCTACCTCGACAAGCCCCGGCACGTCGAGACCCAGTGCCTGGCCGACCAGCACGGCAACGTGGTCGTGGTCTCCACCCGCGACTGCTCCCTCCAGCGCCGCCACCAGAAGCTGGTCGAGGAGGCCCCGGCTCCCTTCCTCTCCGACGCGCAGGTCGCCGAGCTGTACGCCTCCTCCAAGGCCATCCTCAAGGAGGCCGGCTACGTCGGCGCCGGCACGGTGGAGTTCCTGGTCGGCGTCGACGGCACGATCTCCTTCCTGGAGGTCAACACCCGCCTCCAGGTGGAGCACCCGGTCACCGAGGAGGTCGCCGGCATCGACCTCGTCCGCGAGATGTTCCGCATCGCCGACGGCGAGGAACTCGGCTACGGCGACCCCGAGCTGCGCGGCCACTCCTTCGAGTTCCGCATCAACGGCGAGGACCCGGGCCGGGGCTTCCTCCCGGCCCCCGGCACCGTCACCACCTTCGCCACGCCGTCCGGCCCGGGCGTCCGCCTGGACGCGGGCGTCGAGTCCGGCTCGGTCATCGGCCCGGCCTGGGACTCGCTGCTGGCCAAGCTGATCGTCACCGGCGCCACCCGCGAGCAGGCCCTCCAGCGGGCCGCCCGCGCCCTGGAGGAGTTCCAGGTCGAGGGCATGGCCACCGCCATCCCGTTCCACCGCGCGGTCGTCAAGGACCCGGCGTTCGCCCCCGAGCTGACCGGCTCCGCCGACCCCTTCACGGTCCACACCCGCTGGATCGAGACCGAGTTCGTCAACGAGATCAAGCCCTTCGCCGCCCTCACGGACATCGAGGTCGACGAGGAAGCGGGCCGCGAGACGGTGGTCGTCGAGGTCGGCGGCAAGCGCCTGGAGGTCTCCCTCCCGGTCTCGCTGGGCATGTCCCTGGCCCGCACCGGCCTCGCGGCGGGCGCCAAGCCCAAGCGCCGCGCGGCCAAGAAGTCCGGCCCGGCGGCCTCCGGCGACACCCTCGCCTCTCCGATGCAGGGCACGATCGTCAAGATCGCGGTCGAGGAGGGCCAGGAGGTCCAGGAGGGCGACCTGATCGTCGTACTCGAGGCGATGAAGATGGAACAGCCGCTGAACGCGCACAAGGCCGGCACCATCAAGGGCCTGTCCGCCGACGTCGGCGCGTCGATCACGTCCGGCGCGGCGATCTGCGAGATCAAGGACTGACGGCCTTTCCGGTACGACGTCCCGAGGCGCCCGGCGGACTGATCACTTCAGTCCGCCGGGCGCCTCGTGGCGTCGCTGACGACCTGCCTGTCGGGTACACACGCACGCTGTTTCCGGAGCTTCATACCGATCACCCATGCCGACTTGGCACTGCGGGGGTGTCAGGGTTCGCCACCACGGCAGTTCAACGCCGCCGCAGATCCGCGACCCGCGCCCGTTCGGTGCCCGGCGTCTGCTCGCCCAGGGCCGTCGCGGAGCGCAGTCCCGGAGCGCCGCCCGGGACCTGGCCGCGACGCGGGCCCGGCAGGGGCACGTCCCGGCGCTGGTGCTGTCGGCGCGCCGGGACCTGATCACCCCCCGGCTGCTCCGACGCACCGGCGACGGCGATCTGCACCCCCTGGTCGGCGAGGGCCTGGAGTTCGGTGGCCGCGCGGTCGTCGTGGACGGGCGGTTCGTCCGTCACGAGGCGGGTGATGAGGTCCGTCGGCACGGTCTGGAACATGGTGTCGGTGCCGAGTTTGGTGTGGTCGGCGAGGACCACGACCTCGGAGGCGGCCTGCACCAGCGCGCGGTCGACGGACGCGGAGAGCATGTTGGACGTGGAGAGCCCGCGCTCGGCGGTCAGTCCACTCCCGGAGAGGAAGGCCCGCGACACTCTGAGCCCCTGGAGGGACTGTTCGGCACCGCTGCCGACGAGGGCGTAGTTGGACCCGCGGAGGGTGCCGCCGGTCATGACGACCTCCACGCGGTTGGCATGGGCCAAGGCCTGGGCCACCAGCAGGGAGTTGGTGACGACGGTCAGCCCGGGCACCCGGGCGAGCCGGCGGGCCAGCTCCTGTGTGGTGGTTCCCGCACCGACCACGATGGCTTCGCCCTCTTCGACGAAGCTCGCGGCGAGATCGGCGATGGCCGTCTTCTCGGCGGTCGCGAGATGGGATTTCTGCGGAAAGCCGGATTCTCGCGTGAACCCGCCCGGCAATACCGCACCGCCGTGCCGGCGGTCGAGGAGTCCTTCTGCCTCCAGTGCGCGCACGTCCCGCCGTACGGTCACTTCGGAGGTCTGGACGACGCGGGCGAGCTCACGGAGCGACACGGCCCCGTTCGCTCGCACCATTTCGAGGATCAATTGGCGACGTTCTGCAGCGAACACGAAACTGACAGTAACCCCAACGACCGTCTGGTTTCAGCAGTTTGCGCCGAATTACAGAAGTTGTTCGCACACCAGGGCGGCAAGTGGTATAGGGCCTAATCGCGGAGCTTATGCCGCCCGCATGCGCGACAACTCCCCGTGACCAGCGAGGAATCGCTTTCGGCCGTCAGCCTTCGTCGCCCGCCTTACGCGTGTGCAGCTGCCGCGCGACCTCGGCGATCGACCCCGAAAGGGAGGGATAGACGGTGAACGCGTTCGCGATCTGTTCGACCGTCAGGTTGTTGTCGACGGCGAGCGAGATGGGGTGGATCAGCTCCGAGGCGCGGGGAGCGACCACCACACCGCCGACGACGATCCCCGTGCCCGGCCGGCAGAAGATCTTGACGAAGCCGTCCCGGATACCCTGCATCTTCGCGCGCGGGTTGCGCAGCAGGGGCAGCTTCACCGCCCGGGCGTCGATCTTGCCGGAGTCGACGTCGGACTGGCTGTAGCCGACGGTGGCGATCTCGGGGTCGGTGAAGACGTTCGAGGAGACCGTCTTCAGGTTCAGCGGGGCCACCGCGTCGCCGAGGAAGTGGTACATGGCGATACGTCCCTGCATCGCCGCGACGGAGGCGAGGGCGAAGATGCCGGTCACGTCACCGGCCGCGTACACGCCCGGGGCGGTGGTCCGGGAGACCTTGTCGGTCCAGATGTGCCCGGATTCGCGGAGCTTGACCCCGGCGTCCTCCAGGCCCATGCCCGCGCTGTTCGGGATGGCGCCGACGGCCATCAGGCAGTGCGAGCCGGTGATGACCCGCCCGTCGGCGAGGGTGACCTCGACCCGGTCGCCGACCCGCTTGGCGGACTGGGCGCGGGAGCGGGCCAGGACGTTCATGCCACGGCGCCGGAAGACCTCTTCCAGTACGGCGGCCGCGTCCGGGTCCTCGCCGGGGAGGACCCGGTCGCGGGAGGAGACGAGGGTGACCTTGGAGCCGAGCGCCTGGTAGGCACCGGCGAACTCGGCACCGGTGACACCGGAACCGACCACGATGAGCTCCTCGGGGAGTTCGTCGAGGTCGTAGACCTGGGTCCAGTTGAGGATGCGCTCGCCGTCCGGCTGGGCGTCCTCCAGCTCACGCGGGTGACCGCCGGTGGCGATGAGCACCGCGTCCGCGACGAGGGTCTCCTCGCTCCCGTCGACGGCACGCACGACGACCTTCCGCGAGCCGTCGAGGGCCTGCATGCCCTCCAGGCGCCCGCGCCCGCGCAGCACCCGGGCGCCGGCCCGGGTCACGGAGGCGGTGATGTCGTGCGACTGCGCGAGAGCGAGCCGCTTCACACGCCGGTTGACCTTCCCCAGATCGACCCCCACCACCCGGGCGGACCGCTCCAGGGGCGGGGTGTCGTCGGCGACGATGATCCCCAGCTCTTCGTACGACGAATCGAAGGTGGTCATCACCTCGGCCGTGGCGATAAGAGTCTTCGACGGGACGCAGTCGGTGAGCACCGACGCCCCGCCCAGACCGTCGCAGTCCACGACGGTCACCTCCGCGCCGAGTTGGGCGGCCACCAGGGCCGCCTCGTATCCGCCGGGTCCGCCACCGATGATCACGATCCGAGTCACGTACTCCATTGTCCCGCACGCCCGGGGATGCCACCGCCCCGGGGGCGACAGGGAGGCCCATCTGTTACGTCCGTGACCGCAGATGCGCGTGAAACGGCTGCCGTACCCTCGACGCATGTCGCTCTACGCCGGGTACGCCGGCAACCTCGACGCGCGGCTGATGACCCGCCGCGCCCCGCACTCGCCGCTGCGTGCGACGGGCTGGCTGAACGGGTGGCGGCTGACCTTCGGCGGCGAGCACCTGGGCTGGGAGGGCGCACTCGCGACGATCGTCGAGGCGCCGGGCGCCCAGGTCTTCGTCGCGCTGTACGACCTCGCGCCCCTGGACGAGGACTCGATGGACCGCTGGGAGGGCGTCGGCCTCGACATCTACCGCCGGATGCGGGTGCGCGTACACACCATGGAGGGCCAGGAGCCGGCCTGGGTGTACGTCCTCAACGGCTATGAGGGCGGTCTGCCCTCGGCCCGCTATCTGGGCGAGATCGCCGACGCGGCGGAGTCGGCGGGCGCGCCGCACGACTATGTGATGGAGCTGCGGAAGCGCCCCTGCTGAGCTCGCCGGGGCGCCCGATTCGTCGGACCCCGGGGGCGCGGACCGGTCGGAAACGACAAGACAACGATCGCCATCCCGTGAGCTCTGTCATCTACGCGCGTAGGCCTCGACCGGCTACCCTCATCGGCGTGAACGCATCTCTTCTTCCGGACGACATCCAGGGCGCCGCACCCAATGATCCAAGGGTCGCCGCCGACGCCGCCGCCGCGCGCCTGCGCGAACTGACCGGCGCCGAGACCCACGACGTCGCCCTCGTGATGGGCTCCGGCTGGGCGCCGGCCGTCGACGCCCTCGGTGCTCCCGACGCCGAGTTCCAGGTCACCGAGCTGCCCGGCTTCCCGCCGCCGGCGGTCGAGGGCCACGGCGGCAAGATCCGCTCGTACCGGATCGGTGCGAAGCGGGCCCTGGTCTTCCTCGGCCGCACCCACTACTACGAGGGCCGCGGGGTCGCCGCCGTCGCGCACGGCGTCCGTACCGCCGTCGCCGCCGGCTGCAAGACGATCGTCCTCACCAACGGCTGCGGCGGCCTGCGCGAAGGCATGCGTCCCGGCCAGCCGGTGCTGATCAGCGACCACATCAACCTCACGGCGACCTCCCCCATCATCGGCGCGAACTTCGTCGACCTCACCGACCTGTACTCGCCGCGCCTGCGCGCCCTGTGCAAGGAGATCGACCCCACGCTGGAGGAGGGCGTCTACGCCCAGTTCCCCGGCCCGCACTACGAGACCCCCGCGGAGATCCGCATGGCCCGGGTCATCGGCGCGGACCTGGTGGGCATGTCGACGGTCCTCGAAGCCATCGCGGCACGTGAGGCGGGCGCCGAGATCCTGGGCATCTCCCTGGTGACGAACCTCGCGGCCGGCATGACGGGCGAGCCCCTGAACCACGAGGAGGTCCTCCAGGCGGGCCGCGACTCGGCCACGCGGATGGGCTCACTGCTGGCCCAGGTCCTGGGCCGGCTGTAGTGACGGCACCAGAGGGCTCCGCCCCCTGACCCCCGGCCCTCGCCCACTCACCACCCGACTCGGTCACTCAAGAGGTGCGGGACCAGCAGCCCGTCCGGCGTACACAATCAAGCACCGGCCCGCACCCCTCAGCCCGTCCGGGGGTCCCCCCTCTGGGGGAGTTTGAGGACGAGGCCTTTCGGGCCGATGGGGGTCTGGGGGCGCAGCCCCCAGCGGGGTCGAAGGGGCGGAGCCCCTGGGGATGGGACGGGTAGGGGCGGCGGGGCGAGAAAACCCGTCCCGCGGCCACAAGCGAACCGAAACGAGAGGTTGACCGAACGTGCACGACGATCTCATCGCGCGAGCCAAGGCATGGCTGACCGAGGACCCCGACACGGACACCCGTGCGGAACTCGCCGAGCTGATCGACGCCAAGGACGTCGCCGAACTCGCCGAACGGTTCAGCGGCACCCTCCAGTTCGGCACGGCGGGCCTCAGAGGCGAGCTCGGCGCCGGACCCATGCGCATGAACCGCACGGTCGTCATCCGCGCGGCCGCCGGTATCGCCGCGTACCTGAAGAAGAACGGCCACACCGACGGAGTCGTCGTCATCGGCTACGACGCCCGCCACAAGTCCGCCGCCTTCGCCGAGGACACCGCCGCCGTGATGACGGGAGCGGGCCTGCGCGCGGCCGTCCTCCCCCGCCCCCTCCCCACCCCCGTCCTGGCGTTCGCCATAAGGCACCTCGGCGCGATCGCCGGCGTGGAGGTCACCGCCAGCCACAACCCGCCCCGCGACAACGGCTACAAGGTGTACCTCGGCGACGGCTCCCAGATCGTGTCCCCGGCGGACGCCGAGATCGCGGCCGAGATCGACGCCGTCGCGTCCCTCACCACCGTCCCCCGCCCCACCACCGGCTGGGAGACCCTCGACGACGCCGTCCTCGACGCCTACCTCGCCCGCACGGACGCCGTCCTCGCCCCCGGCTCCCCCCGCACGGCCCGCACGGTCTACACGGCGATGCACGGCGTCGGCAAGGAGACCCTCCTCGCCGCCTTCGCCCGGGCCGGCTTCCCGCAGCCCGTCCTCGTCGCCGAGCAGGCCGACCCGGACCCGGACTTCCCGACCGTCGCGTTCCCCAACCCGGAAGAGCCCGGCGCGATGGACCTCGCCTTCGCGAAGGCCCGCGAGACCGACCCGGACCTGATCATCGCCAACGACCCGGACGCGGACCGCCTGGCAGTCGCGGTCAAGGACGCCGGCGACTGGCGGATGCTCCGCGGCGACGAGGTCGGCACCCTCCTCGCCACCCACCTGGTCGCCCGCGGAGCCCGCGGCACCTTCGCGGAGTCGATCGTCTCCTCGTCCCTCCTCGGCCGGATCGCCGAGAAGGCGAACCTGCCGTACGAGGAGACCCTCACCGGCTTCAAGTGGATCGCCCGCGTCGAGGGCCTGCGCTACGGCTACGAGGAGGCCCTCGGCTACTGCGTGGACCCGGACGGCGTACGGGACAAGGACGGCATCACGGCCGCCCTCCTGATGACGGAACTCGCCTCCACCCTCAAGGCAGAGAACCGCACCCTCCTCGACCTCCTGGACGACATCGCGGTCGAGCACGGCCTGCACGCCACCGACCAGCTCTCGGTCCGCGTGGAGGACCTGTCGGTCATCGCCGCCGCGATGCGACGCCTGCGCGAGCAGCCCCCGACCCGGCTCGCGGGCCTGCCGATCACCAGGTCCGAGGACCTCACGCAGGGCACGGACACCCTCCCGCCCACCGACGGCCTGCGCTACACGCTCGACGGCGCCCGGGTCGTCGTCCGCCCCAGCGGCACGGAGCCGAAGCTCAAGTGCTACCTGGAGGTCGTCGTCCCGGTCGCCGCGCACGCCGATCTCCCGGCGGCCCGCGCAAAGGCGACGGACCTGCTGGCGACGATCAAACGGGACCTGTCGACGGCGGCGGGCATCTGAGCCATACCCGACCGGTACGCGACCGATGTGACCCACACGGCGGGGTGCTCCGGAGGAAACCCAGGGGCACCCCGCCGGGCGATTTCCCCAGGCGGCTCGACGCGGCCTCCGCACCCCGCCCCACCCTCCGGACAACGGCGAACCGGATTCACCGGATTCGCCCCCACCGAGCCGGCCCGGAGCCGCCCCGCCGCCGTTCACGGGGGTCCGGCCGGCGATCGCGCCGGGCAGCCGGGGCCTTGCTTCCCCCCGGGCTCGCTTCCGCCTCCCGCCTTCCCCCTGGCTCCTCCCCTGGCCCGGCACCTGCCCCGCTCATCCCACCTTTACAGCGCCCTCGCCCCGCCGAACGGCGGCGGCAGGCTCGGCCCACGTCAAGGCGCGCACGGCCCTGGTGTGGCACGGGGCGCCGTGAGCGTCAGCGAGTGCCTAAGGGCCGCCCTTCAGCCCGTCGCGATCAGAATCGCCAGCAGCACCGCCCCGGCCACCGCGGGCCCCACGACCTCGTAGGCCCACCGCACAGTCACCTCGCCCTGCGCCGCCTCCGACTTGGCCTGGGCCTGGGCCTCCTGGAGTTCCCGCAGCTCGTCCATGATCCGGTCGGTCTCGGCCCGTACGGGCCCGTCCGGCACCGCGGTCCTGCCGCCGCCCAGCATCCCCCCGGCCCCGGACAGCCCGGAGAGTCCGCCGCCGAACGCGCCACCCCGCCCGGCGCCGTCCGCACCGCGCCGCTCCTCCCGCCGCGCCGCCTTCTTCCGGCCGCGCAAGGACACGGGAACGGCCCACAGCTGGAACTTCCGGCCGGCGGCGACCGCCTCGTTCGAATAGCCCGAGCGCAGCGCCTCGATCTGCCCCCACGGCAGCACGATCACCCGGAACGGGTTCCGGATGCGCAGCCGTTCCTGGTTGGCGAACACGGCGGGCCGCAGCGTGAAGGCCACCACCAGCGGCACCAGGAGGATCAGCGCGGCGAGCGCCAGCCAGGGCGTGCGGCCCTCTCCGGAGACGATCGCGTCGATGCCGAGCCAGCCGGCGATGCCGAGCAGCAGGAAACCGCCGGCCATGGCCGCGGGCGACCGATAGATCCGGTCCGGCGACTGGGGCGCCGAGGGCTGCGGCGCCGATGACTGGGGTTCCGGAGTCGTCATGGGCCCGATTCTGCCCGAAGCCCCCGGCGGGACTCGTACGCGGTGCCGCCGTACCGGATGAGCACCTGATATGTCTGCCGGGGTGTACAGCTGCTACGCGCGTAGATATGCTCGTCTGGTGACCATGCCCACCACTGCACACACCCTCACGGACGTGGCGGCCTCCGAGAGCACGCTGCGCCGCTTCCTCCACGGGCTGCCCGGCGTCGACGCGGTCGGCCTGGAGGCGCGCGCCGCCTCGCTCGGCACCCGTTCCATCAAGACGACCGCGAAGGCGTACGCGATCGACCTCGCGATCTCGATGGTCGATCTGACGACGCTGGAAGGCGCGGACACCCCGGGCAAGGTCCGGGCACTCGGCGCCAAGGCGGTCCGCCCCGACCCGACCGACCGTACGGCCCCCGCCACGGCCGCGGTCTGCGTGTATCCCGACATGGTGGCCACCGCCAAGGAGGCCGTCGCCGGCTCCTCGGTGAAGGTCGCCTCGGTCGCCACCGCCTTCCCGGCCGGCCGCGCCGCGCTCTCCGTGAAGCTGGCGGACGTCCGGGACGCGGTCGCGGCAGGCGCCGACGAGATCGACATGGTCATCGACCGCGGGGCGTTCCTCGCGGGGAACTACATGAAGGTGTACGACGAGATCGTCGCCGTGAAGGAGGCCTGCGGGGCGTCGGCCCGCCTGAAGGTCATCTTCGAGACGGGCGAGCTGTCGACGTACGACAACATCCGCCGCGCCAGCTGGCTCGGCATGATCGCCGGCGCCGACTTCATCAAGACGTCCACCGGCAAGGTCGCCGTCAACGCGACCCCGGCGAACACCCTCCTGATGCTGGAGGCCGTGCGTGACTTCCGTGCCCAGACCGGGGTACAGGTCGGCGTGAAGCCGGCCGGCGGGATCCGCACCACCAAGGACGCCGTCAAGTTTCTCGTTCTGGTCAACGAGACCGCGGGCGAGGACTGGCTGGACAACCACTGGTTCCGCTTCGGCGCCTCCTCGCTGCTGAACGACCTGCTGATGCAGCGTCAGAAGCTGGCCACAGGCCGCTACTCCGGCCCCGACTACGTGACGGTGGACTGAGACCCCATGACCATGGAAAAGCAGACACCCGTGTTCGAGTACGCACCCGCCCCCGAGTCCCGCTCCGTCGTCGACATCGCGCCGTCCTACGGCCTGTTCATCGACGGCGAGTTCACCGAGGCAGCCGACGGCAAGGTCTTCAAGACGGTCTCGCCGAGCACCGAGGAAGTGCTGTCCGAGATCGCCCAGGCCGGCACCGAGGACGTCGACCGCGCGGTCAGGGCCGCCCGCAAGGCCTTCGAGAAGTGGTCGGCACTGCCCGGCTCCGAGCGCGCGAAGTACCTGTTCCGCATCGCCCGGATCATCCAGGAACGCAGCCGCGAACTGGCCGTCCTGGAGACCCTGGACAACGGCAAGCCCATCAAGGAGACCCGCGACGCCGACCTCCCCCTGGTCGCCGCGCACTTCTTCTACTACGCGGGCTGGGCCGACAAGCTCGACCACGCCGGCTTCGGCGCGAACCCGAGGCCGCTCGGCGTGGCGGGCCAGGTCATCCCCTGGAACTTCCCGCTCCTGATGCTGGCCTGGAAGATCGCCCCGGCGCTCGCGACCGGCAACACCGTGGTGTTGAAGCCCGCCGAGACGACCCCCCTGTCCGCCCTGTTCTTCGCGGACATCTGCCGACAGGCGGGCCTGCCCAAGGGCGTCGTCAACATCCTTCCGGGATACGGCGCCACGGGCGCGGCTCTCGTCGAGCACCCGGACGTGAACAAGGTCGCCTTCACCGGCTCCACGGCGGTCGGCAAGGCCATCGCGCGCCAGGTGGCGGGCACGAGGAAGAAGGTCACCCTCGAACTCGGCGGCAAGGGCGCCAACATCGTCTTCGACGACGCCCCGATCGACCAGGCCGTCGAGGGCATCGTGAGCGGCATCTTCTTCAACCAGGGCCAGGTCTGCTGCGCCGGCTCCCGGCTCCTGGTCCAGGAGTCGATCCAGGACGAGCTGCTGGACTCCCTCAAGCGCCGCCTGTCGACCCTCCGCCTCGGCGACCCGCTGGACAAGAACACGGACATCGGCGCGATCAACTCCGCCGAGCAGCTCTCCCGGATCACGACGCTCGTCGAGGCGGGCGAGGCGGAGGGCGCCGAACGCTGGTCCGCGGCCTGCGAACTCCCGTCCTCCGGCTACTGGTTCGCCCCGACGCTGTTCACGAACGTCACCCAGGCGCACACCATCGCCCGCGACGAGATCTTCGGCCCGGTCCTGTCCGTGCTCACCTTCCGCACGCCGGACGAGGCGGTCGCCAAGGCCAACAACAGCCAGTACGGCCTCTCCGCCGGCATCTGGAGCGAGAAGGGCTCCCGCATCCTCGCGGTGGCGAACAAGCTCCGTGCGGGCGTCGTCTGGTCCAACACGTTCAACAAGTTCGACCCGACCTCGCCGTTCGGCGGCTACAAGGAGTCGGGCTTCGGCCGCGAGGGCGGTCGCCACGGCCTGGAGGCGTACCTCGATGTCTGACCGTCTCAGTGTGTTCAAGACCTACAAGCTGTACGTCGGCGGGAAGTTCCCGCGTTCCGAGAGCGGCCGGGTGTACGAGGTGACGGACTCGAAGGGCAAGTGGCTGGCCAACGCGCCGCTCTCCTCCCGCAAGGACGCCCGTGACGCCGTCGTGGCGGCCCGCAAGGCGTTCGGCGGCTGGTCCGGCGCGACCGCGTACAACCGCGGCCAGATCCTGTACCGCATCGCGGAGATGCTGGAGGGCCGCAGGGCGCAGTTCGTCCACGAGGTCGCGGATGCGGAGGGCCTGTCGAAGTCGAAGGCCACCGAGCAGGTGGACGCGGCGATCGACCGCTGGGTCTGGTACGCGGGCTGGACCGACAAGATCGCCCAGGTGGTCGGCGGCGGCAACCCGGTGGCCGGCCCGTACTTCAACCTCTCGTCCCCCGAGCCGACGGGCGTGGTCACCGTGCTGGCCCCCCAGAAGTCGTCCTTCCTGGGTCTGGTCTCGGTCCTCGCCCCGGTCATCGCGACCGGCAACACGGCGATCGTGATCGCAAGCGAGAAGTCCCCGCTCCCGGCCCTGTCCCTGGGCGAGGTGCTGGCCACCTCCGACCTGCCCGGCGGAGTCGTCAACGTCCTCTCCGGCCGTACGGCGGAGATCGCGACGCCCCTCGCGGCGCACCAGGACGTCAACGCGATCGATCTGGCCGGCGCCGGCACCGACGACGGCCTGGCGAAGGAACTGGAGATCGCGGCGGCCGACAACCTGAAGCGCGTCCTTCGTCCACAGCCTGTGGACGACTGGTCGGCGACGCCCGGCATCGACCGCATGACGGCGTTCCTGGAGACGAAGACGGTCTGGCACCCGACGGGTTCGCTGGGCGCGTCCGGCTCGGGGTACTGACCGGCCCCGCCGTCTCCGAAGACCGAAGAGCCGCGCTTCCCCTCCGTCCAGGGGAGGCGCGGCTCTTCGCCTGCCGTCCTCAGTGGCTCAGCAGCCCCGTCACCTGCCCGACCACCGGCATGCTCCCGATCGACTGCGCCTGGGCGACCGGCCCGGTCAGTGCCTGCGAGGTCAGCGGCTGGAAGTCGGCGAGCTGGGTGCCGATGCCGTTGTCGAGCGGGTCGACGCCGGTGCCGGCCAGGGGTTGGGCTTGAGGCCGGCGACCGGGCCGGTGACGTAACCGACGGTGGCGGTGAGGGCCTGGAGGCCGGCCTGCGGGTCGACGTTGCCGAGTGAGGTGGGGCGGGTGCGCATCACGTCGACGACCGGCTCGGTGTCCGCGGCGGCCGTCGCCGCGCCTGCTCCCAGGGCCACGCCCGCGGTCGCGAGGGCGACCAGGGCACGCCGGGCGGTCGGGTTCTGGAGGGACGCGTGTCGGACCATCGTGTCTGCCACCTTCTACTCGCCTCGACTTGCACAGGGTAATCGGGTCGACACGAAAGGTAGTTGAGGTGTGACGCGCGCATCAAAGCCGACCCGCGGGGTCGTTGAACAGCAGGTGAATGCCTCAGACTGGTGTCCCGTGAGCTCCCAACCACCCATACCGACGCGAGTCGTGCTGCTCTGCGGCCCCTCCGGCTCCGGCAAGTCCCTCCTCGCCGCCCGCTCCGGCCTGCCGGTCCTGCGGCTCGACGACTTCTACAAGGAGGGCGACGACCCGACGCTGCCGCTGGTGGCCGGGAGCTCCGACATCGACTGGGACCACCCGGACTCCTGGGACGCGGACACGGCGATCGCAGCGATCGTGGACCTGTGCCGCACGGGCCGGACGAAGATCCCGGTCTACGACATCTCGCTGAGCGCCCGCACCGGCGAGGAGTCCGTCGAGGTGGGCCGCACGCCCCTGTTCATCGCGGAGGGCATCTTCGCCGCCGAGATCGTCACCCGCTGCCGGGACCTCGGAGTCCTCGCCGACGCCCTGTGCCTGAGCCGCGGCCCGGTCCGCACGTTCCGCCGCCGCTTCCTCCGCGACCTGCGGGAAGGCCGCAAGTCGGTGCCCTTCCTCCTGCGCCGCGGCTGGCGCCTGATGCGCGCCGAACGCTCCATCGTGGCCCGCCAGACGGCCCTGGGCGCCCACGCCTGCGACAAGGACGAGGCCCTGGGCCGCCTCGCCTCGGCCGCGGCGGGCCGCCGTCCGGCGGCGGCTTCGGCCTCGCAGGGCTGATCTCGGCCCCCTGACCGCCGTACACGCGGGCCGCCGTACACGCGAAAACGGGACTGGATGGACTCCCCGGCCCTCCAGTCCCGCTCCCTTGGTGCTCCCCCGTGCTTTCCCCCACCCCCGTGGGTCCCCCGTTGCCCCCCATGACCCCCGTGGGTCCCCCGTGACCCCCGTTGGCCCCTCCCCGGTTACTGCTCCCCCGTTACTTGCTTCCCCCCAACCTTCAGGCGACGAGCTCCCCAAAGGCGCTTTCCTCGTCACGGCCGAAGCTGAGGACCTCGTCCTCGCGCAGCCGGCGGAGCGACCGCCAGATGCTGGACTTCACCGTGCCGACACTGATGTCGAGGATCTCGGCGATCTCCGGGTCCGTGCGGCCCTCGTAGTAGCGCAGGACCAGCATGGTGCGCTGGAGTTCCGGCAGCCGGGCGAGCGCCTGCCACAGGACCGCGCGCAGTTCCGTGCCGCGCATCGCGTCCGTGTCGCCGGGCGTCTCCGGCAGTTCCTCGGTCGGGTACTCGTTCAGCTTGCGGCGGCGCCACGCGCTGATGTGCAGGTTGGTCATGGTGCGGCGGAGGTAGCCCCCGACCGCGGCCTTGTCACTGATCCGGTCCCACGCCCGGTAGGTCGAGAACAGCGCGCTCTGCAGCAGGTCCTCGGCCTCGAAGCGGTCACCGGTGAGGTGATAGGCGGTTGCGTACAGGGAGGCGCGGCGCTCCTGGACGTAGGCGGTGAACTCCGCCTCCGACAGTGACCGACGCTCCCCCGTGTCCTCCCTGTACGCGCTTCCCCCGTGTGCTTCCCCCGTGAAGCCGTCAACCACCGTCATGTAACCGGTGTGCTGACGCCCGGTGCCGCGAGCGCACCCCCGCCCGCTCACTGCACCGGACTTCTCGGAACCCCGGCCCCCGTTCACGTCGTGCAGACGCGTGATCACTGCGCTCGTGCTGGTGCCGTGCAGCGTGTTCATCTCGCGCCCCCCGTCGTGGACTTCCCGGTGTTTCGGTTGTGCGTCCCGCTTCCTTGCCTGTGACCAAAATCTTGCCCGGGCCACTTCATGGCCGTGTCCGCCGACTGTCACAGACCTGTCACAGGGCCCCCTTCGGATGCCGCTCCCGGGCGTCGCACAGTCCCCACACAGACAAGAGGGTTACCGGCGCGTAGAGATACAGGTTGAGGTCGGAGAAATACAGGTGTCGCAGCCCCACCCCGCCATGGGCCAGAATGACCCCCGTGCCTTCCCTGTTGCTGATCGAGGACGACGACGCCATCCGTACGGCCCTGGAGCTGTCTCTGACGCGCCAGGGACACCGGGTTGCCACCGCTGCCACCGGCGAGGACGGCCTGAAGCTGCTGCGTGAGCAGCGGCCGGATCTCATCGTGCTGGACGTGATGTTGCCCGGTATCGACGGGTTCGAGGTGTGCCGGCGCATCCGGCGCACCGACCAGCTGCCGATCATTCTGCTGACCGCGCGCAGCGACGACATCGACGTGGTGGTCGGACTGGAGTCCGGTGCCGACGACTATGTCGTCAAGCCTGTTCAGGGGCGGGTCCTCGACGCCCGGATCCGGGCCGTGCTGCGGCGCGGCGAGCGGGAGGCGAACGACGCGGCCTCGTTCGGTTCGCTGGTCATCGACCGTGCGGCGATGACCGTGACCAAGAACGGCGAGGACCTCCAGCTGACCCCGACCGAGCTGAGGCTGCTGCTCGAACTGAGCCGGCGGCCCGGACAGGCCCTGTCCCGGCAGCAGTTGCTGCGGCTGGTGTGGGAACACGACTACCTGGGCGACTCGCGGCTGGTGGACGCCTGTGTCCAGCGGCTGCGCGCCAAGGTCGAGGACGTGCCGTCGTCCCCGACGCTGATCCGTACCGTGCGGGGCGTGGGTTATCGGCTGGACAGTCCTCAGTGACCGAAGCGCAAGGAGGCGTTCGCGGCTGGGCCGCGGCTCGCAGGGGAACCTGGTCACGGCTGCGCTTCACCAGCCTGCGGCTGCGGCTGGTCGTCGTGTTCGGTCTGGTGGCGCTGACCGCCGCCGTCTCCGCGTCCGGCATCGCCTACTGGCTCAACCGCGAGGCGGTGCTCACCCGTACCCAGGACGCGGTGCTGCGCGACTTCGAGCAGGAGATGCAGAACCGCGCGGGCGCGCTGCCCCAGAGCCCCACGCAGGACGAACTGCAGCACACGGCGGGCCAGATGGCGAACAGCAGCCAGCGCTTCAGCGTGCTGCTGGTCGCCGCGGACGAGAGCGGCAAGACGGTGTACGGCAACTCCGGTGCCCTGAACGGGTTCTCGCTCCAGGACGTGCCCGCCTCCCTGCGCGAGGCGGTGAACAAGGAGCAGAAGGTCACCTCGACCAACAAGTACGCGTACCACCTGTACTGGCAGCGGATAGTCAGCGACGGCACGCCGTATCTGGTGGTCGGCACCAAGGTGATCGGCGGCGGCCCGACCGGTTACATGCTCAAGTCGCTGGAGCCGGAGGCCAAGGACCTCAACTCGCTCGCCTGGTCGCTCGGTATCGCCACCGGTCTGGCGTTGCTCGGCTCCGCGCTGCTCGCGCAGGCGGCCTCCACGACCGTGCTGAAGCCGGTGCACCGGCTGGGGGTCGCCGCCCGGCGGCTCGGCGAGGGGAAGCTGGACACGCGGCTGCAGGTGTCCGGGACCGACGAACTCGCCGATCTGTCGCGGACGTTCAACAACGCCGCCGCGGCGCTGGAGAAGCGGGTGGACGACATGGCCGCGCGGGAGAACGCGTCCCGGCGGTTCGTGGCGGACATGTCGCACGAGCTGCGGACGCCGCTCACCGCCATCACCGCCGTCTCGGAGGTGCTGGAGGAGGAGCTGGAGTCGGGCGGCATCGATCCCATGGTCGATCCGGCGGTACGGCTCGTGGTCAGCGAGACGCGGCGGCTCAACGAGCTGGTCGAGAACCTCATGGAGGTCACCCGCTTCGACGCGGGTACGGCCCGGCTGGTCCTCGACGACGTCGACGTCGCCGACCAGATCACCGCGTGCATCGACGCGCGGGCCTGGCTGGACGCGGTGGAGCTGGACGCCGAACGCGGCATCCACGCCCGCCTCGACCCGCGCCGCCTGGACGTGATCCTCGCGAACCTCGTCGGCAACGCGCTCAAGCACGGGGGGTCGCCGGTGCGGATCGTCGTGCGGGAGGCCGACGAGGAGGTCGTCATCGAGGTACGGGACCACGGGCCCGGCATCCCCGAGGACGTCCTGCCGCACGTCTTCGACCGGTTCTACAAGGCCAGCGCCTCCCGGCCGCGCTCCGAGGGCAGCGGCCTGGGCCTGTCCATCGCCCTGGAGAACGCCCACATCCACGGCGGCGGGATCACCGCCGCCAACTCGTCCGAGGGGGGCGCGGTGTTCACACTGCGGCTGCCACGGGACTCGTCGCCGCTCACGGAGGAGCCCGACGAGGGTGAGAAGGCCAAGGGGGACGCCTGATGAACGTACGCCGCGTGCTGGCGCTCCCCGTGCTCGCCCTGCTCCTCGCAGGGTGCGGCATCCGGGCCACCGAGGTGCCGACCGACTTCGGCCCCGCACCCTCCCGGGTGCGCTGCTCCCTCGCCGAGCGGGACATCTCCACGCAGGCCTCGCGCGGGCTGCCGGTGCAGGTGTTCCTGCTGTGCGGTTCGTCGCTGGTGGCCGTCGACCGGACCGTGCGCGTCCCGGACGGTACGGCGGACTCCGAGCGGCGTGTGCTGGTCGCCCAGGGGCTGCTGGACGAGCTCGCCGCGACGCCGTCGCCCGCGGAGAAGGAGGCCGGCTACACCACCGACGTGCGCGGCGGCATGACGGTGAGCGGACCGCGTCCCGCGGACCCCGCGGACGCCCTGCGCCTGAGCACCCCGCCCGACGGCCTCACCTCCTACTCCCTCGCCCAGCTGGTGTGCACCTTCTCCGACTCGGCGGCCGCGGAGGGCGACGGCTCCGTCATCCTCGGCGGCCCCGTCGGCGGGTCCCTGCGGCGCTACGAGTGCACCGACGAGGTCCGCTCCCGCCCGGGCAGCAAGGAGCCGCCGTCGAGCGAGGTGGCGGGCGGGTGATGCCCCCCAAGAGGGCCGTGTGGCGCAAGCCTCATGCACGTACCTCTGGGTGTCCCGGAACCGATCGTGCCGGAGGCCGCGTCTAGGGGGGCGTGCAGCGTCAAGGCTCCATCGGCGGCAGGGCCGCGATTCGCATCCGTGTGACGGGAGGTGTCCTCCTCGTCGCACACCTCGCGTTCGTCGCCTGGTTCACGCTGCGTCCGCTGGACGTTCCCTGGGTGATGCCGCCCAATCTGCATCCGCTGGCCGGTATCCGGGCGGATGCCGCGCTCGGCTGGCAGGAGGGCGCCCGGCGCATCGCCGAAGGGCTGGCGCTGCTGGCCCCACTGGGTGTGCTGCTCCCGATGGTGCACGGCAGGCTCGCCGTCTCCCCGCTCGCCTCCCTGCTCCGTACGACGGCCGCCGGCGCCCTGATCTCGCTGGGCATCGAACTGCTCCAGACCGGCGTGCCCGGACAGGTCGTCGACGTGGACTCACTGCTCCTGAACACGGCGGGCGTCGCTCTCGCGCACGCGGCGCTCGTGCCCGCGGCCCGTGCCCTGCTCCGCCGCAGGACGGAGCGTGTACAGAGCCGCTCCGTCCGCCAGGAGGAGGCTCCTCAGGGTCGGACCCCGACGATTCCCAGGGTCGGCATCGCACCGTAGAGCGACGCTTTGTCCTCTTCGTCTCCGTACCGTGGTAGTCAGATGAGGCAGCCGACAGAGCCGCCTTCGACCGACGCTCACGAAGGAGCCGAACATGAACCGCCTTGCCCGCCCCACCAACGGCCGCATGATCGGCGGAGTGTGCGCAGCGCTGGCTCGGCGCTTCGGCACCTCCGCCACGACGATGCGGGTCATCTTCGTGGTCTCGTGCCTGTTGCCCGGCCCGCAGTTCCTGCTCTACATCGCGCTGTGGATCCTCTTCCCGTCGGAGGACAAGGCCGCGCGCACGGCCTGGTAGGCGCACGTACGCCGGTGGGGCGCACCCCGTGTCCAAGGGTGCGCCCCACCGGCGCGTACGGAGGCGGTGCGGATCAGCCGAGCGGGATCCCGTTCACCGGCAGGCCCTGCGTGGGCACCCCGGTGTCACCGACCGGCAGACCGCCGAGCAGACCGGCGACCGGCGCGGTCTGGCCCTGGGAGAGCGCCTCCTGTGCGACCGGCTGCACGTCGGCCAGGCTCGTGGCGAGCGCCGGCTGCGCCTGCGACACCGCGTCACCGGCCCCCGGCAGCGTCTGGGTGACGTTCTCCGCCGGCAGCGTCTGGGTGACGGTGCCCAGCGCCTCGGTGGCGTCCGGGACGGCCTGGGCGGCGTTCGCGGCACCCGCACCGGCGGCGGCGAAGGCGGCACCGAGAGCGGCGACACCGAGGGTCTTGGCAGCAGACTGCTTCATGAAAAATGCGTCCTTGAATGGGATGACGGGATGTGAGCGGTCCACGACCGTAAACACGCGAAGGCACCCGCCGCAAACATCGAAATGCGGACGACTCGTGAAAGTCCGCCCGCATTCCGGATCCCCGGTTTCCCCCAGATCAGCCCTCCGCGGCCACAGAACCGCTGGTGGAAGCGGTCTGCTGGAACAGCCATTCGGACTTCAGCTCGGCATATCCGGGCTTGACGACGTCATTGATCATCGCGAGTCGTTCATCGAAAGGAATGAACGCTGATTTCATCGCATTGACGGAGAACCACTGCATGTCGTCGAGCGTGTAACCGAATGCCTCGACAAGGTGCTCGAATTCCCGGCTCATGCTGGTGCCGGACATCAGGCGGTTGTCCGTGTTCACGGTCGCCCGGAAGTGCAGCCGGCGCAGCAGCCCGATCGGGTGCTCGGCGTACGAGGCCGCGGCTCCGGTCTGGAGGTTGGAACTGGGGCACAGCTCCAGCGGGATGCGCTTGTCCCGTACGTAGGAGGCGAGCCGGCCGAGCTTCACCGAGCCGTCCGCCTGGACCTGGATGTCGTCGATGATGCGCACGCCGTGGCCGAGCCGGTCGGCGCCGCACCACTGGAGGGCCTGCCAGATGGACGGCAGCCCGAAGGCCTCGCCGGCGTGGATGGTGAAGTGGTTGTTCTCGCGCTTGAGGTACTCGAAGGCGTCGAGGTGCCGGGTGGGCGGGAATCCGGCCTCGGCACCCGCGATGTCGAATCCGACGACACCGCCGCCCGCCAGGTCGCGGTAACGGTTGGCGAGTTCGGCGATCTCCAGGGCGCGGGCCGCGTGCCGCATGGCGGTGAGCAGGGCGCCGACGCGGATGCGGTGGCCGTTCGCGCGGGCTCGGCGCTCCCCTTCCCGGAAGCCCTCGTTGACGGCCTCGACGACCTCTTCGAGGCTCAGGCCGCCTTCCAGGTGCTGCTCGGGGGCGTACCGCACCTCCGCGTACACGACGCCGTCCTCGGCGAGGTCCTCGGCGCACTCGGCGGCGACCCGGACGAGCGCGTCGCGGGTCTGCATCACGCCGACGGTGTGCGAGAAGGTCTCCAAGTACCGTTCCAGGGAACCGGAGTCGGCGGCCTCGCGGAACCAGATGCCGAGCTTGTCGGGATCGGCCTCCGGGAGGTGGGAGTACCCGGTCTCCCGGGCGAGGTCGACGATCGTGCCGGGGCGCAGCCCGCCGTCGAGATGGTCGTGCAGCAGGACCTTGGGCGCCCGGCGGATCTGGTCCGAGCTCGGGGTGGTTCCCTTCGGGGCAGTCTGGCTCGTCATTTCCGCACTCTAACGCCTACGCGCGTAGATCGCTCGCTGTACGAAATCGTCGATACGTAACGGTGACCGCACGGACCAGTGTCGTACACCCACGCTTCTGACACTGTTCTGTCATGGCACAGCAAGCGACGCCGGTTCGCACGGCCCGGCTGGGACGGGTACGGGGACCGGAGCCGACGGCGGTGAGCGGGGTGGTGCTGCTGCTCCCCGGTGGCGACGAGGTCTCCGCCCGCAGACCCTCACCCATGATGGCGACCGCGTCCGTAAGGGCGTTGGGACGGCGCCTGACCCGTGCGGGCCGCGAGGACGGCCTGGCCGCGCACGTCGTCCACTACCGCTATCGCGGCTGGAACGGCAGCGAGGCCCGGCTGGCCCACGACGCCTCCTGGGCGGTCGACGAGACCGTACGGCGCTACGGCGACGTCCCCGTCTGCCTCATCGGCGTCGACATGGGCGGCCGCGCGGCGCTGCACGCGAGCGGACACGAGGCTGTCAACTCCGTGGTGGCACTCGCCCCTTGGCTGCCCGAGGAGGACGTGGCCGCGCCACCCGAACCGGTGAAGCAGCTCGTGGGGCGCCGGGTGCTGATCGTGCACGGCACGAATGACGAACGTACGGATCCGGAGTTGTCGTTCCGGCTGGCGACGCGGGCGAAGAAGGCGAACCGGGATGTGTGCCGGTTCGAAGTGCACTCCGACGGGCACGGGTTGCATCAGCATCGGGAGGAAGTGCACGCGCTGGCCGAGGACTTCGTGATGGGGGCGTTGTTCGGGCGGGCGTTGTCGCGGCCGGTGCGGGATGCCTTGGCGGCGCCTCCGCCGTTGGGGTTGCGCATGCCGTTGGCTGCGGGGTTCGGTAAGTCGTTGAGGCGGTAGAGCTCGGGGCTTTGTGTTGTGTTCGGGGTGGCGGGTTCGTTGTGGCTGGTCGCGCAGTTCCCCGCGCCCCTTAGGTTGGCAGCAGGTTGCCTCGTTTGGAGAGTAGGAACCTTTTGAAGGCTGCCACGGGCGGTGTGTCCGGGTGGCCGTCGAGCCAGGCCACGCCGATTTCTCTGGCTGCCCTCGGGGCTGTGACCGTCAGTTCCACGACTCCCGGGCGGGGGAAGACGGGTGGGGGCAGGAGGGCCACCCCCAGGCCCGCTGCCACCAGGCCCCTCAGGGTTTCCGCCTCCTCGCCCTCGAAGGCGACCCTCGGCTTGAAGCCGGCCTCCTGGCAGAGGTCGTCGGTGATGCGGCGGAGGCCGTAGCCGGGTTCGAGGGTGACGAAGGTTTCGTCGGCGGCCTCGGCGAGGCGGATGCGGCGGCGGGCGGCGAGGCGGTGGTCGGCCGGGACGACCAGGCGGAGTTTCTGTTCGTCGAGGCGGCGGGCGACGAGGTCGGGGGCGTCCGGGACGGGTGAGGTGAGGCAGAGGTCCAGCTCGCCTGCGCGCAGGCGTTCGATCATCGCCTCGCCGTAGTTCTGGACGAGGCTGAAGCGGACGCGGGGGTGGTCGGCGCGGAAGGCGTGGATCAGGCCCGGGACCGTCTCGGCGCCCATGGTGTGCAGGAAGCCGAAGGCGACCTTGCCGGTGGTGGGGTCGGCGTCGGCGCGGACCTCGTCGGCGGCGCGGCCGACTTCGGCGAGGGCACGCTCGACGGAGGCGAGGAAGGTGCGTCCGGCGGGGGTGAGGGAGACCGTACGGCCGCGGCGGGCGAACAGGTCGACGCCCAAGTCCTGTTCGAGGCGGACCATCGCCCGCGACAGGGTGGACTGCGGGACCTGCATCTCCTGGGCGGCGCGCGTGACGTGCTCGGTGCGGGCGACGCCGGCGAAGTACGCGAGGCGCGGGGCCAGCAACATCACCATGTCTTCTGTGTCACTGGACGGTGACAGGCGTGGCTGTGACCTCTGCTGATGCTCCATGGGAACGATTATGCCGATTCCATGCATTGGACGGATGACCGGGAGCGTACGTAACTTCGAAGCATGTCTCCCGCCAGTACCGGGGCGTCCACCATCGTGGGCGCCGCAGCTTCTGCCCCAGTCGTCGATTCCCGTGTCGCCCCGGGCGGCCCCGGTTACCGCCGGATGAGTTTCGCCCTCTTCCTCGCCGGTGTCGCGACCTTCGCCCTCCTCTACTCCACGCAGGCCCTGCTGCCGCTGATCTCCTCCGACTTCGGGGTGGCGGCGAGCGAGGCGAGCTGGACGGTGGCGGCGGCGACCGGTGGACTGGCGGTGTTCGTCCTGCCGATGAGCGCCCTGTCGGAACGATTCGGCCGGCGTACGGTGATGACGGCCTCGCTGGCGGTCGCGGTGACGGTCGGGCTGCTGGTCCCCTTCGCTCCGTCGCTCACGGCGCTGGTCGTGCTGCGGGCGGTGCAGGGTGCCGCGCTGGCCGGGCTGCCGGCCTCGGCGACGGCCTACCTCGCGGAGGAGGTCACGCCCAAGGCGCTGATCACCGCGATCGGTCTGTTCGTCGCGGGCAACAGCGTCGGCGGGATGAGCGGCCGGGTCATCACCGGCTGGGTCGCGCAGGAGTGGGGCTGGCGGGTCGCGGTCGGCGTGATCGGTGCGCTCGCGGTGGCGTGCGCGGTGGCCTTCCGGCTGCTGCTGCCGGCGCCGAAGAACTTCGTGCCGGGCTCGCTGCGGCCGCGGGTGCTGGCGCGTACGGTCCGCGATCATCTCTCCAACCCGCTGCTGTGCCGGCTGTACGCGATCGGCGCGCTGTTCATGACCGTCTTCGGCGGGGTCTACACGGTGATCGGGTACCGGCTGACCGAGGCGCCGTTCGGGCTGCCCCAGGGCATCATCGGGTCGATCTTCCTGGTGTACCTGGTGGGTACGGTGTCGGCGTCCACGGCGGGGCGGCTGGTCGGTCGGCTGGGCCGGCGCGGGGCGCTGTACGCGGGGGGCGGTACGACGGCGGCGGGGCTGGTGTTGTCCCTGGCCGACTCCCTCCCCCTGGTCCTGCTGGGCCTGGTGCTGATCACCGCGGGGTTCTTCGCGGGGCATGCGGTCGCGTCGTCGGCCGTGAGCAAGACGGCGACGAAGGGGCGGGCGCAGGCCTCGGCCCTCTACCAGTCCGCGTACTACGTCGGCTCCAGCGCGGGCAGTACGGTCGGCGCGGTCGCGTTCCACGCGGGCGGCTGGGCCGGGACGGTGAGCGTCGGACTGCTGGCGGTGCTCGGCGTCGTGACGATCACGGTGTTCGGCTCGCGTGCGGCCCGGGTCGCTGCGCGGCGGGTTACTGTGCCGGCCCACTGACGCGCCGTACCAGGGGGCTCCGCCCCCTGGACCCCCGGGCCTTTGCCCACCCACCACCCGTCTCGGTCGGTTGAGAGGTCAACCCAGGGGCGCGCACCCCCACCAACCTGCACCTTTCCCCACTCCCCAGGCCATTGTCAGTGCCGTGCGGTAGCTTCCGAAGTGCTGGGCGCAAAGGCGCGCGACAGGAACGCCACAGGGGTGGGTGGACGATGAGTGACACGGTGACGACGGATCTCGACGTCAGGCTGGAGAAACACCGGACCGAGCTGACGGGATACTGCTACCGCATGCTCGGCTCGTCCTTCGAGGCCGAGGACGCGGTGCAGGACACGATGGTCCGGGCCTGGCGGAGCTACGAGAAGTTCGAGGGCCGCTCCAGCCTCCGCTCCTGGCTCTACCGCATCGCGACGAACGTGTGCCTGGACATGCTGACGGCCGGCAACAAACGCGCCAGGCCGATGGACCTCACGGACTCCACCCCCCTCGCCCAGGCCGCCCTCTCCCCCCGCCCGGACAACACCTGGCTGGAGCCGATGCCGGACGCGCGCGTGCTGCCCACGACCGAAGACCCGGCGGAGGCGGCCGTGGCCAAGGAGTCCGTGCGGCTCGCGTTCATGGCCGCCCTCCAGCAGCTCCCGGCCAAGCAGCGCGCGGTGCTGATCCTGCGCGAGGTGCTGGCCTGGAAGGCGAGCGAGGTCGCCGAACTGCTCGACACCTCGGTCGCGTCGGTCAACAGCGCCCTGCAGCGCGCCCGGGCGACGCTCGCCGAGCGGGAGCAGCGCGGCGCCGACGCCGCCGTGTCCGACCCTCTGGACGACGACCAGCAGAAGCTGCTCGACCGCTATGTGGCGGCCTTCGAGGGCTACGACATGACCGCTCTGACGGCCCTGCTGCACGAGGACGCGGTCATGACGATGCCGCCGTTCGACCTGTGGCTGACCGGCCAGGCGGACATCACCGGCTTCATGACGACGCTCGGCGCCCCCTGCGCGGGTTCGCGTCTGGTGCCGGTCCAGGTCAACGGCCTGCCGGGGTTCGCCCAGTACAAGCCGGACCCGGAGAAGGGCGGTTTCGTTCCCTGGGCGGTGCAGGTCCTGGAGATCTCAGACGGGCGGATCAGCGGGTTCCACTGCTTCCTCGACACCCAGCGCTGGTTCCCGCTGTTCGGGCTGCCCCTCCGTCTCGAAGCGGAGACCGACCAGGTCGAGGAGGGCGTGTAGGGCCGGGGCGGGGTCCCGCAGCCGGATCCGGCCGCCGGCCCGCCGGGCGGTGAGCTCCAGCCGCGCCAGCAGGTCGACGGTGCCGAGCCCCGGCGGTCCGAGCCCTCCGACATCGCACACCACGGTCCTCGCGCCACTGGTCTCCAGCAGTGCCCGCACGTCGTCGCACAGCCCGGTCACCTCGTCCTTGGTGACGGGGCCGGTGAGCACGAGTACAGCGGGTGTCATGGCGTCCACGATCGGTAGACCGGCGGGGCGGGCGTAACTCATCGCGGCCGACGCGTCCCCCCTGCTGTCCGCCGACCGGGACCGGATTGACCCGCCGCCCTCCTTCCCCGGAGGGTTGCCTGTATGCGCCACATATCCGCACCGCCCTGGAGACCGCACGCCTTCCTCACCTCTGAGGAGGCCCCGTGCAGGGAGTGCTGACCGGCTTCGCGGTGATCGCCGTCGTGATCGCCGTCGGTTATGCGATCGGGCGGGGCGGCCACCTCGGCGAGCACGGCCGCGACGTCCTGACGAAGCTCGCGTTCCACGTGGCCTCACCGGCTCTGCTGTTCACCACGCTCGCCCGCACCGACCTGTCGCTGATCTTCTCCAGCCGCCTGATCGTGACCGCGCTGAGCACGGCGGCGGCAGCGGGCGTCTTCGTCGCGGTGGGTGTCGTACGCGGCTGGGGAGTGGGCCGTACGACGATCGGCGCGCTGTGCTCCGGTTACGTCAACTCGGGCAACCTCGGTATCCCGATCGCCGTGTACGTGCTGGGCGACGCCTCACTGGTGGCGCCGGTCCTGCTGTTCCAGCTCCTCCTGATCACGCCGGTCGCGCTGACGGTCCTGGACCTGTCGGGCAGGGACGGTGAGAAGGGCCCGCTGTGGCACCGGCTGCTCACACCGTTGCGCAATCCGATCGCGGTGGGGTCGCTGGCCGGAGTGGTGGTCTCGGCATCCGGTATCGACATCCCGTCCTTCGCCATGGACCCCGTGACGCTGATCGGCAACATGTCCGTCCCGGCGGTCCTGCTCGCCTTCGGCATCTCCCTGTGCGGCAGCGCGATGCCGGGCCGGGGCCCGGACCGCCCGCTCGTGCTGCTCTCGGTCGCGTTGAAGACGGTGGGCCAGCCGGTGGTGGCCTGGGCGCTGGCGGTCGGGGTGTTCGGACTGCGCGGGGCGCCCCTGCTCGACGTGGTCGTGACGTCGGCCCTCCCGGCGGCGCAGAACCTCTTCACGTACGCGTCGAGTTACGGGGTGGGCGAGCGGCTGGCGCGGGACTCGATCCTGGTGTCGACGGTGCTGTCGGTGCCGGTGTTGGTGGCGGTGGCGGCGTTGTTGGGGTGAGGGTCAGTCGACGGGAAACTCGCTGGTGTCGATCATCACGTCGAACGGCTCGGGCACCTTGATGGGATCACCGAACTTCACCGCGCTCAGGACCCGGTAGACATCGCCGTTCGGTTCTCCGTAGAGCGTCGTGGTCGGGCCTCCGGGCGCCCAGCGGTCGACGAGCAGATAGAGCGGAATGCCCGCGGAGGCGTAAGCGGCCGGCTTGCTCACGCGGTCGTGGCGTGCGTTCTTCCTGGAGGTGACCTCCACGACGAGTTCCGCGAGAGCGGCCGGCATGTAGGTGTCCGTCTCGGCGCACTCTTGAACCGGGGCGACCAGGATGTCCGGAATGAACATGCCCAGCCTCGATGGAACGGCAATGGCCTGTGTCTGGAAGATCTCCCAGTCCTCAGGGACCACGGAGTACAGGCGACGTTGAATGCGGGCCGCGATCACGTTGTGGCGGGAAGCGGGAGCAGGTGACACGGTGATGATCGCCTCGATGATCTCCACCTTGCTGCCCTCGGGCCACTCCATCTCCTCCCAGAACCGGACAAGGTCGTCCCAGCTCTGCTCGGGGTCGTGGCTGACGGTGAGTGCGCTCATGGCGGTCTCCTAATTCGGTGCGTCACCGATCCCAGCATGCCGAACGGGACCGGCGGCGGTCCACCGGTCCCGTTCACCCGAACGAGGAAAGTCGAGGTCAGGCGATACGTTCCAGCACGACGGGCGACGCCGGGAACTCCGTCCCCGTCGCCCCGATGTCGTACGCCACCTCCACCGCCTGCAACGCGTACTCGAAGCGCTCGGGCGTGTCCGTGTGCAGGGTCAGCAGGGGCTGGCCCTCGGTGACCGTGTCGCCGGGCTTGGCGTGCATCTCCACGCCCGCGCCCGCCTGCACCGGGTCCTCCTTGCGGGCGCGTCCGGCTCCCAGGCGCCAGGCGGCGACGCCGATGCCGTAGGCGTCGAGGCGGGTCAGGACGCCCGAGGCCGGGGCCTTGATGACGTGCTGCTCGCGTGCCACCGGGAGTTCGGCGTCCGGGTCGCCTCCCTGGGCGGCGATCATGCGGCGCCAGACGTCCATCGCGGAGCCGTCTGCAAGGGCCTTCGCCGGGTCGGCGTCCTTCACCCCGGCCGCGTCCAGCATTTCGCGGGCCAGCGCCAGCGTCAGTTCCACCACGTCCGACGGGCCGCCGCCCGCCAGGACCTCCACCGACTCGCGGACCTCCAGCGCGTTGCCCGCCGTCAGGCCGAGGGGCGTCGACATGTCCGTGAGGAGCGCGACCGTCTTCACGCCGTGGTCGGTACCCAGGCCCACCATGGTGGAGGCCAGCTCGCGGGCGTCCTGAAGGGTCTTCATGAAGGCGCCCGTGCCGACCTTCACGTCCAGGACCAGGGAGCCGGTGCCCTCGGCGATCTTCTTCGACATGATCGAGGAGGCGATCAGCGGGATCGCCTCGACCGTGCCGGTCACGTCCCGCAGGGCGTAGAGCTTCTTGTCCGCCGGGGCCAGGCCGTCGCCCGCCGCGCAGATCACCGCGCCCGTCCCTTCGAGGACGGACAGCATCTCCTCGTTGGAGAGCAGCGCCCGCCAGCCCGGGATCGACTCCAGCTTGTCCAGGGTGCCGCCGGTGTGGCCGAGGCCGCGGCCCGACAGCTGGGGGACGGCCGCGCCGCAGGCGGCGACCAGGGGGGCCAGGGGCAGCGTGATCTTGTCGCCGACGCCGCCCGTGGAGTGCTTGTCCGCGGTCGGGCGGGACAGGGCCGAGAAGTCCATGCGCTCGCCGGAGGCGATCATCGCGGCCGTCCAGCGGGCGATCTCCCGGCGGTTCATGCCGTTGAGCAGGATGGCCATCGCGAGCGCGGACATCTGCTCGTCGGCGACCTCCCCGCGGGTGTACGCGTCGATGACCCAGTCGATCTGCTGGTCGCTGAGCTCACCACGGTCCCGCTTGGTGCGGATGACGGAGATGACATCCATCGACAACAACGCCATGGCTTGGCCTTCCTTCCGAAAAGCATTCAGAAACTGCGCGGCCCCCCGAGCGGCCCAAGCGGGCAACTCGGAGGGACCGCACGGGAGTTACGCGGTGAGATGGCCCGGCCCGAAGGCCTGCGGCAGCATCTCGGACAGCGGCAGGATGCCCGCCGGGGTCTCCAGGAGCAGGCCGGGGCCGCCGAACTCGTACAGCAGCTGACGGCAGCGGCCGCACGGGACGAGGATCTCGCCGTGGCCGTCCACGCAGGTGAAGTGCGTGAGCCGACCGCCCCCCGTGTTCTGCAGCTCCGACACCAGTCCACACTCGGCGCACAGGCCGAGGCCGTAGGAGGCGTTCTCGACGTTGCAGCCGGAGACCGTACGCCCGTCGTCGACCAGGGCGGCCACGCCGACCGGGTAGCCGGAGTACGGGGCGTACGCCCGCGACATGGCGTCCCGGGCCACCGCACGCAGCTGCTCCCAGTCGACGTCGGTCATTTGCCCTGTCCCTTCCGGTACGGCATGCCGTCCGCCTTCGGCATCCTGAGGCGCTGGGCCGACAGGGCGAGGACGATGAGCGTGATGACGTACGGCGTGGCGGAGACGACCTGGTTCGGGACCTCGTTGGTGCCCAGGTACCAGGCGAGCACCAGGCCGCCGATGAGCAGGGTGATGACGGACGAGGTGTACTTCTTCCGGAACGCCAGCCAGATGGAGCCGATGATCAGCAGCAGGGCGCCGAGCAGCAGCAGCGCGTGGACGTTCTCGGAGCCGCCGCGCAGGTTGAGGCTGTCGGTGTAGCCGAACAGGCCCGCGCCGATGGCGAGTCCGCCCGGCATCCAGTTGCCGAAGATCATCGCGGCGAGACCGATGTAGCCGCGACCGCTGACCTGGCCCTCCAGGTAGAAGGGGTTGGCCACGATGGACAGGAAGGCACCGCCGAGGCCGGCCAGGCCGCCGGAGATGATCACGGCGATGTACTTGTACTTGTAGACGTTCACGCCGAGGGACTCGGCCGCGACCGGGTTCTCGCCGCAGGACCGCAGCCGCAGACCGAACGCGGTGCGCCACAGCACCCACCAGGTGCCGGGGATCAGCGCGACGGCCAGCAGGGTCAGCCAGGAGACGTTGGTGATCAGGCCGCCGAGCAGGCCGGCGACGTCGGAGACGAAGAACCAGCCCTTCTCGTTGAGGTCCCGGAGTCCGTCGGAGAGCCCGGGCACCGTGAAGTTGCCGAGGGAGTCCACCGGCGGGGACTGCTTGGCCGAGCCGCCCGTGTGGCCCTCGAAGGCGAGCGGGGCGAGGTAGCGGGTGGCGCCGAGGGCGAGGATGTTGATGGCCACACCGGAGACGATGTGGTTGACGTTGAAGGAGACGGTCACGATCGCGTGCAGCAGACCGCCGATCGCGCCGCCGAGGATGCCGACCAGGACGCCCGTCCACGGGCCCCACTGGAAGCCGGCCCAGGCACCGAACCAGGTGCCGAGGATCATCATGCCCTCGAGGCCGATGTTGACGACGCCCGCGCGCTCGGCCCACAGACCGCCGAGACCGGCGAGGCCGATCGGGACGGCGAGCTGGAGCGCGGTGGACATCTGGCTGACGTTGGTGATGCCGTCGGCGCCGGTGATGATGCGCACGATCGAGGTCAGCGCCAGGGCGCCGGCGATGACCAGCAGCAGCACCTGCACCGACATCCGGCGCCCGGTCGGCGCCGCGGGCTGGAGCTTGGGCTGGTTGAGGTCGGTCACGGTGGTCATCGGCCGGCCACCTCCTTCTTGACGTTGTCGGTGGCGCCGAGGACGTGTCCGGCGGCCAGCTCTGCGCCGACCCGGCGCTGCTGGCGGCGCAGACCCCACTCGCGGACGGCCTCGTACGAGACGACGACGGAGAGCACGATCAGGCCCTGCATGATGACCGCGATCTCCTTGTCGTAGTCGTGGAAGTCGAGCTCGGGCGAGGCCTTGTCGAGCCAGGCCCACAGCAGGGCGGCGAAGGCGATACCGGTGGGGTTGTTACGGCCGAGCAGGGCGATGCCGATGCCGAGGAAGCCGATGCCGGTGGGGAAGTTGAGGTTGTAGGTGTGCGAGTCCCCGAGCAGGATCGGCAGGCCCGCGAGACCGGCGAGACCGCCGGAGATCAGCATCGCGGTGAGCACCATGCGCTTGGGGTCGACACCGCTGGCCGCCGCGGCGGACTCGGAGGCGCCGGAGGCGCGCAGGTCGAAGCCGAAGCGGGTGCGGTTGAGGACGATCCAGTAGCCGATGCCGAGCAGCGCGGCGAGGACCACCAGGCCGTAGATCTCGCCGGCCGCGCCCATGTCGATGCCGGGCACCCAGCCGGACTCGTGCATCTCGCCGGTGGTGTTGTTGTTGCCGACCTTGACGCCGAAGGCGTTCGGAAGCCACAGGTAGGCGATCACGGAGACCGCGATCGCGTTGAGCATGATCGTCGCGACGACCTCGCTGACCCCGCGGGTGACCTTGAGGACACCGGCGATGCCGGACCAGAAGGCGCCGGTGCAGACGGCGGTCAGCAGGAGCAGCGGGATCTGCAGGACCGCCGGCAGGTTCGCGTGGGCGCCGACGATCGCGGCCATCATGGCGGCGAGCTGGTACTGGCCGTCGACGCCGATGTTGAACAGGTTCATCCGGAAGCCGATGGCCACCGCGAGCGCCGCGATGTAGTACATCGACGCCTGGTTGATGATGCGGACCTGGACATCGGAGAACGAGGCCTGCTCGAACATGATCGAGAAGGGCTCGACCGGGTTCTTGCCGGAGGCGACCAGCACGATCGCGCTCAGCACGAAGGCCACGGCGAGCGCGATGACCGGTCCGGCCACCGCGAGGAGCACGCGCTCCTTGTCGAACTTCTTCATCAGCGGGCCTCGTCTTCCGGAGACTCGGGAGACTTGCCAAGGTCGGGAGTCTCGGGGGTCTCGGGGGTGTCTGCCGGGGTCTCTTGGTGTTCGAGGTGACCGGTGGCGGCACCGGTCATGGCCGAGCCGAGTTCCTCCGGGGTGATGGTGGCCGGGTCGGCGTCGGCGACCAGTTTGCCGTTGTAGATCACGCGCAGGGTGTCGGACAGGCCGATCAGCTCGTCGAGGTCGGCGGAGATCAGCAGCACGGCCAGGCCCTCGCGGCGGGCCTCACGGATGTGGTCCCAGATCGCGGCCTGCGCGCCGACGTCCACACCCCGGGTGGGGTGGGCGGCGATGAGGAAGCGCGGTTTGCTGCTCATCTCGCGGCCGACGATCAGCTTCTGCTGGTTGCCGCCGGACAGGGAGGCGGCGGTGACGTCGATGCCGGGGGTGCGCACGTCGTAGTCCGCGACGATCCGGCGGGTGTCCGCCTGGGCGCCCTTCGGGTCCAGCCAGACGCCCTTGGCGTTGGGTTTCTCGGTGACATGGCCGAGGATGCGGTTCTCCCAGAGGGGGGCCTCCAGGAGCAGGCCGTGGCGGTGGCGGTCCTCGGGGATGTAGCCGATGCCCTGCTCGCGGCGCCTGCGGGTGGGCCAGGCGGTGATCTCCTCGTCGATCAGCGCGATCGTGCCGGAGTCGGCGCCCTTGAGGCCGATGAGCGCGTCGACCAGCTCGGTCTGGCCGTTGCCCTCCACGCCGGCGATGCCCAGGATCTCGCCCGCGTGGATGGTGAAGCTGATGTCGTCGAGAAGGGCCTTGCCGCCGAACGCCTCGAGGCGGAGCTTGTCGACGGTGATGACCGGGCGGTCGGTGACCGTGGACTCGGCGGTCTCCGGGGTGGGCAGCTCGCTGCCGACCATCATCTCGGCGAGCTGGCGCGGGCTGGTCTCGGCGGGGACCGCGGTGCCGACGGTCGTACCGCGGCGGATGACGGTGATCTCGTCGGCGACGGAGAGGACCTCGCCCAGCTTGTGGGAGATGAAGATGACCGACAGGCCCTCGGACCTGAGCTCGCGGAGGTTGTCGAAGAGCGCGTCCACCTCCTGCGGCACGAGGACGGCCGTCGGCTCGTCCAGGATCAGGATGCGGGCGCCGCGGTAGAGGACCTTGAGGATCTCCACGCGCTGGCGGGCGGCGACGCCGAGTTCCTCGACCAGGACGTCGGGGCGCACGCCGAGGCCGTAGCGCTCGGAGAGCTCCTTGATCTTGCGGCGGGCCTTGCCGCCGATGCCGTACAGCTTCTCGCTGCCCAGCACCACGTTCTCGAGCACCGTGAGGTTGTCGGCGAGCATGAAGTGCTGGTGCACCATGCCGATGCCGCGGACGATGGCGTCGGCCGGCGACGAGAAGGCGACCTGTGCGCCGTCGATCGCGATGGTGCCCTCGTCCGGCTTCTGCATGCCGTAGAGGATCTTCATCAGCGTCGACTTGCCGGCGCCGTTCTCACCGACGAGGGCATGGACGGTGCCCTTGCGGACGGTGAGATGGATGTCGTGGTTGGCCACGACGCCCGGGAATCGCTTTGTGATCCCGGCGAGTTCGACGGCGGTCACCTGACCGTTGACCGCCGCGTCGGCCGGAGGGCTGCTGGACGCGTTGATGGCGCACTCTCCTGGGAAAGGGGGTCGTCTACGCGCGTAGCGCCCCTACGGCATCGAAAGGGGCCCGACGTCCGTGACAACGGGGTACGGGGAGACAGCCTCCCCGTACCCCGTTGAGCGGACGTAACCCCGCGGTTACACGCTGCTCAGGGTGTTGCTCTTCAGCTGCTCTTGACCTTGATCTCGCCGCTGATGATCTTCTCCTTGGCCGTCTTGATGGCGTCCTGCAGCTCGGTGTTGTCCGCGAACTTCGGGTTGGAGTTCGACAGGCCCACCTCGCCGGTCTTCAGATCGCCCCTGACGATACCGGTCTCGGGCTTGCCGTCCTCGACCGACTTCGCCAGGTTGTACACCGCCTTGGCGACGTCCTTCATCGCCGAGGTGAGGATGGAGTCCTTGTACTTCGTGAGGGCTTCCTGCCGGTACTGGTCCGAGTCGACGCCGATCGCCCAGATCTTGTTGGCGGCGGCGGCCTCGATCACGCCCTGGCCGGAGAGACCGGCGGCCGCGTAGACGACGTCCGCCTTCTTCTCGATCTGGCCCTCGGCGGCCGTCTTGCCCTTGTCGGGGCTGGAGAAGCCGCCCTCCTCCGCGGTCTGCGTCAGGTACTGCGAGATGACCTTGACCTTGGAGTCGGTGTCCTTGACGCCCTGCGCGAAGCCCGCCTGGAACTTGTGGATCAGCGGGATGTCCACGCCGCCCACGAAGCCGACCACGTCCGTCTTGGTGCTCTTGGCCGCGGCGACGCCGGCGAGGTAGGAGGCCTCCTCCTCGGAGAAGACCAGGTCCGCCACGTTGCCCGCCTCGACGGTGGAGTCGTCCACGATGCCGAAGGTGGTGTCCGGGAACTTGGCCGCGGCCTCCTTGACGGCCGGCGCGTACGCGTAGCCGATGCCGATGACCGGGTCGTAGCCCTGCTTGGCGAGCGACTCCAGACGCTGCTGCTTGTCGGTGTCGGTCTCGCCCTCGGTGGGCTCCAGGTCGGCCGTCTGGTAGCCGAACTCCTTCTTCGCCTCTTCCAGGCCCGCGTACGCCGCGTCGTTGAAGGACTGGTCGCCCTTGCCGCCGACGTCGTACGCGATGGCCAGACCCTTGTCGCCCTTCGAGTCCGACGAACTGTCGGTCGAGGTCCCGCCGCAGGCGGAGAGCGCGAGGGCCAGAGAGGCGGTCGCTGCGCCTGCGACCGTGATCCGGGAAATCCGGCGCATGTGTGGTGCTCCTGTCGTATAGCGGATCCGGGGAAGTGCGGCTGCGTTCCTGCGTCGTTCGCGGCGGGAGTGCGTGCCGGGCGGCGCTGGGGCGTGCTCGCGCTTCCCTGGGGTCACCAAGCGCCGGACGGTTCGGCTTCCATGCTTGGCTTCGCCGCAGATTAACGCGCGTAGACCAGCGTGAAAACCCCTTCTGTCCACCTTGTTATCCGCCCGTGCCCCAACGCAACTCGCCCTTGACCCAAGGATTGCCGACCGCAAAGGGAACGTGGCGGTGGGTGACCCCGGCCGGACACGCCGAAGCGGGCGGGGACTCAGAAGTCCACGCCCGCTTCGTACCGATCCGACCTGGTTGGTCCGTTCGGACGGAACTACTCGGTCTTGACCTTGATGGTGCCGTCGATGATCTCTTCCTTGGCCTTGGCCACCGCGTCGGACAGACCCGCGATCTTCGCGAACTCCGGGTTGCTCTCGGCCAGGCCGACGCCGTTCACCTTCAGGTCGAAGGTCTGGACGCCGGTCAGCGGCTTGCCGTCCTCGACCGACTTGGCCAGGGAGTACACCGCGCCGCCGACGTCCTTCAGGGCGGAGGTCAGGATGTAGTTCTTGTACGACGCCAGGGCAGCCTGGTTGTACTGGTCGGAGTCGACGCCGATCGCCCAGACCTTCGCCTTGGCGGCGGCCTCGATCACACCCTGACCGGACAGACCGGCCGCCTGGTAGAGGACGTCGGCCTTCTTCTCGATCTGGCCCTCGGCGGCGGCCTTGCCCTTGTCGGGACTGGAGAAGCCGCCCTCCTCCGCGGTCTGCGTCAGGTACTGCGAGACCACCTTGACCTTGGGGTTGGTGTCCGCGACGCCCTGCTTGTAGCCGGCCTCGAACTTGTGGATCAGCGGGATGTCCACGCCGCCCACGAAGCCGACGGTGTTGCTCTTGGTGGCCTTGGCCGCGGCGACACCGGCGAGGTAGGAGGCCTGCTCCTCGGCGAAGACGAGGGAGGCGACGTTGTCGGCCTCGACGACGGAGTCGACGATGCCGAAGGTGGTCTTCGGGTACTTCGCGGCCGCCGCCTCCATCGCCGGACCGTAGACGAAGCCGATGCCGATGACCGGGTTGTAGCCCTGCTTGGCGAGCGACTCGAGACGCTGCTGCTTGTCCGCGTCGGTCTCGCCCTCCGTGGGCTCCACGTCGGCCGTCTTGTAGCCGAATTCCTTCTTGGCCTTCTCCAGGCCCGAGTAGGCGGCGTCGTTGAAGGACTGGTCGCCCTTGCCGCCGATGTCGTACGCGATGGCGAGGCCGAGCTTTTCCTTCGTCTCGCTGTCGCTGCCGCCGTTGTCGGTGCTGGTACCGCCACAGGCGGTTGCGGCGAGCGCGAGCGACGCGACCCCCACCGCGACACGGGTCAGTTTGGATATCCGACGCATCTCGAAGTTCCCCATTCTCCAAAGCCCCGCAGTGGGTGCTGAGTTCGGCGCAGAGTAACGCGCGTAGACACTCCTGGGAACGGGGTTCCGTGTGGCCGTTATCCATTCGTGCCGATGGCCGGTTACGTCCCTGTGAACCACCGGATCGAATGGGATGCCTCAGGACACAGCACCCACAATTTCCGTGACTCTCCGTGCCTCCGGGGTGCCTCCAGCGTGATGGCGCAGCTGTTTGAACGCCACGCGCTCAGAGTCCCCCCGCCCCGCCCCGGCCGCAACCGGAACGGGGGTTTCGGGGGTATGGCTACAGGCCCGCGTCCATGAGCGCGGCGGCCGTGAACAGCTCCACGCCGACCGTGATCGCCGACTCGTCGGCGTCGAAGTCGCCCTGGTGGAGGTCACGCACCGTGCGCTCGCCCGGGGTGCGGACGCCGAGGCGGGCCATGGCGCCGGGGATGTGCTGGAGGTACCAGGAGAAGTCCTCGCCGCCGAGGCTCTGCTCGGTGCTCTCCACGGAGTCGATGCCCCGGCGGGCGATCATCGCGTCCCGGACCAGCTCGGTGACGTCCGGGTCGTTGACGACCGGCGGGACCCCGCGCACGTAGTTGATCTCCGACTTGGCGCGGTGCAGATTGGCGACCTCGTCGATCGCGGCGACCACGATGTCGGGGGCCTGCCGCCATGCGTCGATGTCCAGGCACCGGACGGTCCCGGAGAGCTCGGCGTGCTGCGGGATCACGTTCGGTGCGTGGCCCGACTCGATGCGGCCCCAGGTCACGGCGAGCCCGGCGCGGGTGTCGACGCGGCGGGCGACGAGCGCGGGCACGTCGGTGACGACGCGGGCGACGGCCGTCACGAGGTCGGTCGTGAGGTGGGGCCGTGCGGTGTGGCCGCCGGGCCCGTCGAGGGAGATCTCCAGCCGGTCGCAGGCGGAGGTGATGGCGCCCTGCCGCAGCCCGATCCGCCCGGCGTCGACGCGAGGGTCGCAGTGCACGGCGATCATCCGCCCGACCCCTTCGAGCACCCCGCAGTCGATGGCGTCGGCGGCGCCGCCGGGCAGGACCTCCTCCGCGGGCTGGAAGAGCAGCCGTACCGGTCTGGGCAGCCGCCCCTGCCGGTGCAGGTCGGCGAGGACCAGCCCGGCGCCCAGCACCACGGTGGTGTGCACGTCGTGACCGCAGGCGTGCGCGCGGTCGGGCACGGTGGAGCGGTACGAGCACTCGGTCTTCATGTCCGGGATGGGCAGGCCGTCGATGTCGGCGCGCAGGGCGAGCATGGGCCGGCCGCCGTCCCACTCGCCGATGTCACAGACGAGTCCGGTGCCGACGGCGAGCACGCGCGGCTTCAGGCCGGCCTGCTCGAGCCGCTCCTTGATCGCCGCGGTGGTGCGGAACTCCTGGTTGCCGAGCTCGGGGTGCATGTGCAGGTCGCGACGGAAGGCAACGAGCTCGGCACGGAGCGCCTCGGGCAGCGCACCGGGAAGCAGCGCTTCCCCGGCAAGATCGGCCTCGGGCTCAAGTGACATCAATGGCTTCACCCTCTGAAGGGTAGGACGCCCGACCGGTCAGCTGACCACGATCAACAAAAGATCAGCCCCATAGGGGAAGAAAATCTGACCGCCGAACGCATATGTACCGTTCGGGGTGGGTACACTCGGCCGACTTTGCGGCCGGGTGGCTGCCGTAGGCACCCACCCCTTCCTCCACGGATACCACGCCGGGCGGAGAAGAGGCCGATCTGTTCATCTGTCGGGACCGCGCCGGCACGGAAGCGGGCCGGGATCCCGAAAGCATCACCACCGGGCGACGGTTGCGCGACACTGCGTGCAGGCGACGCCCCGCGCGGGCAGCCTGTCTCCATGACGACCACCCTGGCGACGGCTCCCTGGCAGGCCTGCGGCTGCGGCGAGGACCAGATTCCCGGGCTGCTGGCGAAGCTCGGGCTGTTCGGAACGGTGGGCCTGGCCCTGACCGTGCTCGTCCTGATGATCCTGGCGGGCTGGCTGCTGTCGACGACGGTGTGGCTGCTGCGCCGAAGGAGCGAACGGGCGCGGGACGCGGCCGCTGACCCCACGCCCGTCAAGCCCCCGCCCGGGCCGCTGAGCGGCTTCACCTGGACCGCCGAGGAACCCTGACACGGCGTACCGCCCCGCCCCGGAAACTTCGCGTGCAGCCCCGGTGAACTGCCCGGCACCGGGGCCGGACGGCGGCTAGGGTGCGGCAGCGTGAGCGCACAGGATCAGGGATTCATAGAGGCCACCCGCACCTCGTACGACAAGATCGCCGACGCCTTCGGCGAGCGCTTCCCCGGGGACGGGCTCGACGACAGACCGGTGGACCGCGCCCAGGTCACCGCCTTCGCGGAGCTGGTGCGCGGCAACGGGTCGGCCCCCGTCGCCGACCTCGGCTGCGGCACCGGGTACGTCACCGCCCGGCTGCACGCCATGGGGCTGCCGGTCTTCGGGGTCGACGTCTCACCCCGGATGGTGGAGCTGGCCCGCCGGGCCCATCCCGGTCTGCGTTTCCATGTGGGTTCTCTCACGTCCCTGGACCTGCCGGACGGGACGCTGGGCGGGATCGTCGCCCTGTACTCGATCATCCACGTGCCCGACGAGCACCTGGCGACGGCGTTCGCCGAGTTCCACCGGGTCCTGGTGCCCGGCGGGCACGTGCTGCTCCTCTTCCAGTCCGGGGACGAGGACGGGGCGATGCATCTGGCGGAGCGCTTCGGCCAGGACATCTCGCTCGACTACTACTGGCGTACGCCGCAGACGGTGGCCGACCACCTCACCAAGGCGGGCCTGCACGTCCGGGCCCGGCTGCTGCGTGAGCCGTACGAGGACGAGCAGCGGCCGCGGGCCTTCGTGCTGGCGAGGAAGCCGGCGTAAGAACTGTCACACCGCGGTGACCGTCGACAGCCGGGTCACGTCCCGCGCCGAGCCCGTCACGCCGGACAGGAAGCCCTGCGCGCGCGGTGAGGCGTTCCGGGTGAGCCATTCGGGGTCGATGTCGCAGACCGAGACGCGTACGCCCGTGCCGACGAGGGCGAGCGGGAGGGTGTGGACGACGGTCGAGGGGAAGCTGAGGATCGTACGGCCGACCGGGCCGCGGCGGGCGATCAGTTCCAGGGGCAGCTCGGGGCGGACGATCTCCAGGCCCGTCTCCACGGCGAGGCGGTGGAGTTTCTCCGTGGCTTCCCTGCGGTGGGCGAAGTAGCGGGTCGCGCCGTGCGTCTTGGCCAGGGAGCGGACGGCCTCCAGATAGCGGTCGCCGTCGACGACGCCCGTCTCCACCAGCGAGGTGCCGACCATGTCGGCGCCCTTGGTGATGCGGGGCGGGCCGAAGCGGGAGCGGGTCCAGGCGAAGGCGTTCGCGGTTACCGTGACGCCGGGTGGGGTCTCCTCCATCGGCATGGAGGAGAAGATCTCCACCGTCCGGTTCTCGTGCGGTGTCAGCCGGCGCCGGGCGACGGACGACACCGGCGCGAAGACCAGGTCCCGGGGTCCGGGGCGGCCGCCCTTGCGGTGCCAGCGGACCAGGCGCTCGCCGCGGGCCAGCTGAGCGACGAACTCCATGGTCGCCGTGCCGTCGTCGACGACGACGAGGTCGCGGGCCCGGGTGATCGTCAGCAGCAGCTGGACGTAGCGCGAGAAGGGGTCGCCCAGGACCACCCGGTCCGCCTTGCGGAGCATGCCGGTCAGGCCGCCGATGGTCTGGAACGGGGCCATGGCACCGCCCCGGGCCTCCTCCCAGCGGACCTGGTGGCCCTCCTCGCGGGCGAGCTCGGACATGCGGCGCAGCTGGCCGCGGGTCATGGGGTCGAGAGGGGACAGCACGACGAGGGTGAACCCCGCGCCGGGCGCACGCTCGTGCGCCCACTCCAGCACGTTCAGCAGCTGTACCGGACTCTCCACGAAGGCGAGAGTGCGGGGGCCGGCGGACCCGGCGCGGCGGCTCATCTACGTACGACCGTCCCGTCGTAACCGATTCTGTGGGGGGTGGGGTGGCTCAGACCGAGACCGGCTCGCCCGCCGCCGCCGCGATCTCCGCCTCGGCGACGACACCGCTGACGCGGCGCAGCTTCTTCATCGGGCCGAGCTCGGACTCGTAGACCTTCTTGACGCCGTCGCCGAGCGAGGCCTCGATGGTGCGGATGTCGCGGACCAGGCGGGTCAGGCCCTGCGGCTCGACGGAGGCGGCCTGGTCGGAGCCCCACATGGCGCGGTCGAGGGTGATGTGGCGCTCGACGAAGGTGGCGCCGAGGGCGACCGCGGCCAGCGTGGTCTGCAGGCCCGTCTCGTGGCCGGAGTAGCCGATCGGGACGTTCGGGTACTCGCCCTGGAGCGTGTTGATCACGCGCAGGTTGAGCTCCTCGGCCTTGGCCGGGTAGGTCGAGGTGGCGTGGCAGAGCAGGATGTTGTCGCTGCCCAGGACCTCGACCGCGTGGCGGATCTGCTTCGGGGTGGACATGCCGGTGGAGAGGATGACCGTACGGCCCGTCGCGCGCAGCTCGCGCAGCAGCTCGTCGTCGGTCAGGGAGGCAGAGGCCACCTTGTGGGCCGGGACGTCGAACTTCTCCAGGAAGGCGACGGCCTCGTTGTCCCACGGGGAGGCGAACCAGTCGATGTTCTTGGTCTTGCAGTACTCGTCGATCCGGCGGTACTCGTCCTCGCCGAACTCCACGCGGTGGCGGTAGTCGATGTACGTCATCCGGCCCCAGGGGGTGTCGCGCTCGATGTCCCACTGGTCGCGGGGGGTGCAGATCTCGGGGGTGCGCTTCTGGAACTTGACCGCGTCGCAGCCGGCCTCGGCGGCGGCGTCGATCAGCTTGAAGGCGTTCTCCAGCTCGCCGTTGTGGTTGATGCCGATCTCGCCGGTGATGTAGACGGGCCGGCCGGGGCCGGCGGTCTTCGAACCGAACTGACGCAGACGGGAGTCGGTGCTCATGGCAGGAACGTTCCTTAACTGTTGAGGGAGTCGAGAGAGGGGCCGAGGATCCAGCTGGCGATCTCTCGGATCGCGCCGTCGCCACCGGGCACGGTGGTGACCGCGCGTGCGGCGCCGCGCACGACGTCGTGGGCGCTCGCGACCGCCACGGGCCAGCCGACGAGGGCGAAGCACGGGAGGTCGTTGACGTCGTTTCCGACGTAGAGCACGCGCTCAGGCGCGATGCCCTGCTCCTCGCACCACTGCTTCAGTGCGAGGTCCTTGCGGTCGATGCCGTGCAGGACCGGGATCCTGAGCTTCCGGGCCCGGGCGGCGACGACCGGGTTCTGCTCCGTGGAGAGGACCAGCATGTTCAGGCCGCTCCTGCGCAGGGCGGCGATGCCGAGGCCGTCTCCGCGGTGCACGGAGACGAACTCCTTTCCATCGGCGTCGATCAGCACCCGGTCGTCGGTCTGGGTGCCGTCGAAGTCCAGGACGACCGCGTCGATGTCGTCGGCGGCCGGGAGGGCGCCGGGGCGGCCGGCGTCGAAGAGGGGGGCCAGCGCGCGGGCGCGGGCCAGGTCGTGCGGGTCGTCGATCTCCAGCACGCGGGCCGGGTCGGTGCGGACGAGTTCCGTGTGGCCGAAGAAGCGGTGCTGGTGCTTGCGGAAGCCGGCCGCGTCCATCGCGTAGGCGGCGCCGGTCTCCAGGAGGTCCTGGGGGCGGTCCTGGCGGCGGGGGCGGAAGGACTTGTCGTGGTTGACGCCGTGACCGCCGGTCACCTCACCGGAGCCGGCCGCGTCGTCGGCGTAGTCCGCGTCGCGCCAGATGAACCCGTGGAAGGGCGCGACCGTCACCGCGGTGTCGGCGCCGTTCTCGACGACCGCGCCGGCCACCCCGTCGATGTCCTCGCGGACGATGAACGGGCTGGTGCACTGCACGAGCAGTACCACGTCGACGGCCGCCCCGTGCAGGGCCTCGTGGGCCTCCATTGCGTGCAGGACCGCGGCCTCCGAGGTCGCCAGGTCCCCGGCGATGGCGGCGGGCCGCAGGACGACCTCCGCGCCGGCCTGGCGGGCCGCGGCGGCGATGGCCTGGTCGTCGGTGGAGACGACGACGTCGGTCACCAGCCGGGTGGCGCGGCACTCGCGCACGGCCCGGACCACCAGCGGGACACCGCCGACGGGGGCGAGGTTCTTCGCGGGTACGCCCTTGGAGCCGCCGCGCGCGGGGATCACCGCGAGCACCCGGCGCACCGAAGCGCCTTGGCCCGCTTCCGGGTTGGACATGGCCTGTACTCCTAGGGAAGGGATCGGGGCGCCGCTCACAGCTCGCCCATCCGCCGGATGACGGGGGCGACCCGCTGCACGCCGTGCCGGTAGGCGCCGCGCGCCGCCCGGCGCACGATCTGCCGGACCGGGCCCGGCTCCTTGTCGGCGGCGGGGGCGCCGGGCAGCGGGCTGCCGTCGGGGCCGAGGTGGTGGCGGGCGAGGATGCCGGGCAGATAGCCGGGCGCGGTCGCGGGTGTGTAGTACGGCGTCAGCGGGGGCAGTTCGGGCGCGGCCAGCAGCTTGGCGATGCGCTCGCGGGCCGCCTCGAAGGCCGTCGCGTACGAGCCGTCCGTGGCGACGCCCTGCCGGGCCACCCACTCCTCGTCGGGCGCCGGCCGGTGACCGGCGTCGAGCTGGTCCCAGGAGGCCAGGCACCCGGAGCCGACGAAGTGGTGGTTGCCGAGCACCTCGCGAACGCCGAGGTCGGTCAGCACGACGGTCGGGATGCGGCGGTGCAGGGATTCCAGGGCGGCCGTCGAGCTGACGGTCACCAGCAGGTCGGTGCGGTCGAGGACCTCGCCCATGTGGCCGTAGACGAGACGGAAGTTGGGCGGCACGTCGGAGCGCTGCGCCAGCTTCTGGTAGGGCAACTCCTCGATGTGCGTGGTGTGTTCGCCCGGCTTGGAGCGCAGCTTCAGCAGCACCTCGCGCTCGGGGAACATCCGCGCGTGCCTGACGAGCCGCTCCAGCAGGTACGTACGGTCCTTGCGGCTGTCCGGGACGGACGGCTGAGCCGCGAAGACCACCGTGTAGGGCCTGCGCCCTTGCTTCGCAGACGAGTCGTGCTCCCCCGTGTAGGGGGCGCCGCCGAGGAACGGGAGTGCCACCTCGGTCACCGACGAGGCGTCGGCGCCCACTCCCTCGTACACCGCGGTGAAACGGTCCGCGTCCTGGCGGGAGTTGGCGAGGACGAGGTCGGCGCCGTGCCGCAGCAGCAGGCCGTCGGCGAGCTTCTCGTAGACGACGCCGACATAGCCGGTGACGACGACGGGACGCTTCTGACGGCCCTCCCAGACCCGCCCCAGGCCGTGCAGCATCGCCTGGACGCCGCCGCCGACGAGGGCGATGACGACGACGTCGTACTCTTCCTCGGCCATGGCCCGCAGGAACTCGACCGCGGTGACCTCGCGCAGCGAGTCGGCCCGCACGCCCACCTCTTCCAGCTGGCGGGGTGTGGGCGTGGCCCGGCCGCGCAGCAGGAACCCGCTCAGCGCGGGGCCCGCTTGCGCGTCGTCGCGCGATGCGGTTTCCATGGACGGGCCCGGCGTGATGCGGTCCGCGGTCAGCGCACCCCATTTCCAGCGGGTGTCCGAGTCCGCGAGGACGGCGATTCGCGGGGTGTTCCTTGTACTTGGTCCTGTACTTGGTGGCACGAGGAAAACGCTAGGAAGCAATTTCTAGGTGCGGCCCAACCAGGAATCAACGAAAAGTTAACAACAGCCCCCCTGGAGCCGAACTGGCCCACGGGAAAGCGGAAAGTACGCGGGATGCACCATTCCGACACATGGAGTTCACCCCCTGTATAGGCACCGTACGGTTCAGCTGCCGGACCGGCTCCTAGGGTTTTGCAGGTGCCAAAGCTTTCCGTGATCGTGCCGTTCTACAACGTGCAGCAATTCGCCCCGGACACCCTCAGAAGCCTTCGGATGAACGCTCGGCGTGACTTCGAGTTCGTACTGATCGACGACAGATCGACGGACGAAACCCCGGCCATTCTCGAACGCGCCGCCGACGAGCTCTCGGACGTCGCCCAGGTGCGTTACATCCGCCATGAGGTGAACGGCGGCCTCGCCACCGCGCGCAACACCGGCCTGGACGCCGCGCAGGGCGAGTACCTGACGTTCCTGGACGGCGACGACTGGCTGGCCCGCGGTTACCTCGCCGAACTGGTGTCGTCGATCGAGCAGTTGGGCTGCGACTTCGTCCGCACCGACCATGTGCAGGCCACCGCCCGCGCCCGGACCGTGCACCGGGCCCCGGTCGGCAGACGCGGCGAGGTGCTGGACCCGCGCGAGGCGATCCTGCCCGCGGACCGGACGACCTCGGTGGACTACGCCTACGCCTGGGCCGGCGCCTACCACCGCCGTCTGCTAGACCGGGGCCTGCTGCATTTCACCGACGGGCTGCGCACGGCCGAGGACCGGCCGTGGATCTGGAAGCTGCACCGCGAGGCCGAGTCGTTCGCCGTGGTGAGCCTGCTGGGCGTGTTCTACCGGCGTGGGGTCGCCTCCTCGCTGACCCAGATCGGCGACGCCCGCCAGCTCGACTTCATCCGCGCCTTCGACCAGGTGATCGAGGAGACGGCGGCGGACCCGGACGCCGGCACCCTGCTCCCCAAGGCGGTGCGCACCTACTGCGCGATCATCGCCCACCACCTCGCGGACGAGTCCAAGTGGGAACCGGCCGTGGCCAAGCAGCTGCGGGCGATGAGCGCGGCGGCGATACAGCGCATGCCGCAGGACGCGCTCGGTGACGTACTCGAGACCATGGACATGCGCCGCTCCTCCAGGCTGCGGCGGCTGCGGCGCCGGGTCACCACAGCGAGGGCGGCCGCCTGATGTCCTCCCGTACCGTGCAGATCTTCTGCGCCTCGACGCTGTACGGCGCCGCCACCCTGGCCGCCGCGATCGACTCCGACCTGTTCGCCGAGCCGGACCGCCGGGTGCTGCTGGTCTTCAACAACTCGGCCAACCCGGAGACCACCCCGGCGCTCGACGAGATGCCGGGCTTCGAGCCGCTGCGCGGCCACTTCGACGAGGTGCTGTCCTGGAACGAGGCCATCCGCCCCTTCCACCCCGGCTCCTGGACCCCGCGCCCGGACGACGTCCCGCTCTTCGAGCGCTATCTGCGCCTCCTGTGGGGCCTCGGCGAGGACCGCGTCGAGCTGGTCCTGGAGTCCATCCAGGTCACCCCCGCCCTCACGGTGGCCCAGCTGTTCACCGGCGCGCCCGTCGACGTCTACGCCGACGGGCTGATGAGTTACGGCCCCACGCGCAACAAGCTCGACCCGCTGGTCGGCACGCGGGTGCGGCGGCTGCTGCACCTGGACCTGGTGCCGGGGCTGCGGCCGATGCTGCTGACCGAGTTCGAGGTGCCGGCGGTCGTGGTGCCGACCCCCGCCTTCCTGAAGGTGATGGGCGAACTCACCACGTCCCTCCCGGAGTTGCCGGTCCTCCCGGACAACGCGGCGCTGCTGCTCGGCCAGTACCTGTCCGCGCTGAACATCCTCTCCGCCAAGGAGGAGGAGGACCTGCACGTGCGGATGATGCGCGGCGCGGTAGAGCGCGGGCACCGGACCATCGTCTTCAAACCGCACCCCACCGCGCCGGCCCGCTACAGCCGCCTCCTGGAGACCGAGGCCGAGAAACTGGGCGTCGACCTCACGGTGCTGGACACGCCGGTGCTTGCCGAGGTTCTCTTCGAGAAGGCGCGACCGGGACTGGTGGTCGGCTGCTTCTCCACGGCCCTCTTCACGGCGGCCGTGTTCTACGACCTCCCCGTCGCCCGCATCGGCACCGAGCCGCTGCTGGACCGGCTCACCCCGTACCAGAACAGCAACCGGGTCCCGGCGGTGCTGGCCGACGCGGTGCTGGCGGACCTGGAGTCCCGGGGCGGCGAGGACCCGATCCCGGCCGAGGATCTCAACGGCCTGGTCACCGCGGTCGGCTTCACGATGCAGCCGCAGATCCACCACCGGCTGCGCCCGGCGGCGGAGCGCTACCTCTCGAAGCACTTCGGGCCGCGCACCCAGCGCTATTTCAAGCGCAAGCGCCTCACGTCGCTGGGGTTGCCGGGGGGAATTCCGGAGCGGTTGGCGTTTCTGCCGCGCAGTTCGACGGCGCGCCGGGTGGTGCGGCGGGCACGGGCACTGAAGAAGGCTGTGAAGCGCTGAGCGAAGTGTGGATGAATTCACGGATAAGGCCAAGGAAACAACGGCACATGATCGAGCGTCTCCGTGGATTCCATGGCTAGGCGGTGTCCGTGACTCTAGGATCACGGACACCGCTTACCGAATCCCGCGAGGAACTCATGACGAAGCTCGGCCGACTCTACTCGATGTTCGACAGCGTCCAGCTGCCCGACAACCTGCCCTATACCCAGTGCAGCACCTGGGAATTGCAGTTCCTGTACCTCGTCGGGCGCCACACCCTGTCGGGCGAGGGCCACATCGTCGAACTGGGTTCCGGTGGCGGCGGATCGACGTACGCCCTGGCCATGGGCCTGAAGGAGAGTCCGGTCTTCGACGAGAAGACCGGGCGCCTGCACGCCTACGACTTCTTCCGCGTCGGCAAGGGCACCTTCGCCACGGAGAAGTTCTTCGACTCCGGTCACAAGCCCGAGGACGACAACTCCTTCCTGAACGACTTCCGCGGCCGCCTGGAGCCCTTCCTCCCGTTCCTGGAGATCCACGCCGGCGACCTCTGGCAGACCTCCGACCCGAACGACACCACGCCCGTCGAGTTCCTGCACATCGACATCGCCAAGACGGCCAGGGTCTTCCGCTGCGTCTCCGAACGCTTCCTGACCCGCATGCGCCCCGGCTCGGTCGTCCTCCACCAGGACTTCGCCGGCCCGCGCCTGCCGTGGCTGCACTGGAGCACCGGCGCGCTGCTCCCCTACATCGAGATCGCGGGTCCGCCGATCCGCTCCACGCTGGCCTTCGAGGTGACGAAGCCGATCCCCGAGGACGTCCTGAAGTCCATCTCCGAGGACACGTACACGGTCGACGAGAAGCTCGCCCTCATCTCCGCCGTCCAGGACCGCATCGACCGCGACCACACCGGCGGCATCCCCTTCAAGTCCGTCCTGGAACTGTCCAAGGCGTACGTCGCCCACTACGACGGCCAGCACAAGCGGGCCTGGTCCATTGCGAGGCCGCTGCTGTCGGACGAGTACCTGAGCAGGACTCGGGCGGACCATTTCGAGCAGCTCAAGAAGGCGTACGAGACCGACCGCGGGTCGGCGTCCCGGGTGTCGCCGGTGACCCGACTCAAGCGGCTGGTCCGCAGAGGGTGACATCAAGACTGGACGTGGGTGCTGTGCGGACGGAGACCGTCTCGGACAGTGCCCCTGGGAACATCGGGCGGCGCCGAAGACGCCCGGACCGCCTCGCGGCGCTGCGCCGACACCGGCGGCCGGTGTTCGCGCTCGCCGTCGTGACGCTCCTCGCGCAGATGGCGGTGGCGATGGTCACGACGGCCGTGGAACAGACCCCGACCATCGACGAACCGGTGTACGTCGGCACGGCCACGGTCTACCTGAAAGAGCACAGCCTTCGGTACAACCCGGAGCATCCGCCGCTGGGCAAGCTCATCATCGCGACCGGTGTGGTCATCGCCGACCCGCACCTCGGAAGCGAACTCCCCGCCCACCAGAGCAGACTCGGACGCAAACTGCTGTACGAAACCGGCAACGATCCGGGGCATCTGATGCTGTGGGCCCGCCTGCCGATGATCGTGCTGACGCTGCTGTTCGGGCTGGTCGTCTGCGTGTTCGCCCGCGACCTCACCGGCCGCGTGGGCGCTCTGGCGGCGCTCGCGCTGTACGCCTTCTCGCCCGACGTCATCGCCCACGGGTCACTGGCCACCCTCGACGTGCCCGCGGCGGGCTTCGTTCTGACGTCGGTCTGGCTGACCTGGCGGGCGCGTCGGCGGCCGGGGGTGTACCTGCCCCTGGCGGGCGCCGCGCTCGGAGCGGCCCTGGCCACCAGGATGAGCACCCTGCCGGCTGTTCCCGTGGTTCTCCTCCTCGCCGTGCTGTCCGTCCTGGCGGCCCGGCACACCGCCCCGCGCCGCCTGGCACGACCGCTCGCGCTCGGCGTCGCGTGCGCGGCCGGGATGACGCTGATCGCCATCTCCGTGGTGTGGGCCTCCTACCTCGTCGTCGACCCGCGGCTGCGCTGGACCGCGCCCGCCGACATGCCGGAAGTACACGGTCTGCGGGCCCTTGCCGCCGACTGGCTGCCGCTCCCCCGCGAGTACCAGGACGGGATGCTGCTCCAGTTCGGCAAGGAGGAGGTCGTGGTGCGGGCCGGCTTCCTCTACGGCCGGTCCTACTACGGCGCCCTCTGGTACTACCTGCCCGCCGCCCTGCTGGTGAAGACGCCGCTCGGCATGCTCGCCCTGTGGGCGGCCGGTGCCGTGGCCCTGTGTGCGATCCGGCGACTGCGGCCCGCGGTCCCGTACGTGCTGCTTCCCACGGCCGTTCTGCTCGCCTCGGCCATGACCGGCGACCGCGACCTCGGTGTCCGGTACGCGATCTTCATGCCGCTCTTCCTCGCCGTCGCGGCGGCGGCCATGATCGCAGTCCGGCGGAGATGGGCGTACGCCGTGACGGCGGTGCTCGTCGCGTTCGTCGGCGTCAGTTCGCTCAGCACGTACCCGTATTACCTGCCGTACGCGAACGAGGCGTTCGGCGGGCCCGCGAAGACCCACCTGTGGCTGCACGACTCGAACGTCGACTGGGGCCAGGACCTCGGACGCCTCGCCGACCGCCTGCGGCAGCGCTACCCGCACGAGACGGTCTGGCTGGTCTACATGGGCAGCGGCGAGCCCTCCTCCTACGGCATCCACGCCTCCGACCCGCTGACGGTCTCCCCGGACAAGGTGCGCGGCCTGCTCGTCGTCTCGGACTCCGAGGCCGCCACGGCAGAGGGCCCGCTGGCCGCGCTGATCGAGAGCAGCAGGGCGGTGGACGAGGTGGGGCACTCGATCACGATCTATCGCCGGCCCTGATGTTCCGCCCCGGGCGTCTGTATCGCCCACGTACCGGGGGGGAAGGCCGCGGGCGTCGCCCGCCTGGCTCCAGTGTTCGGAGTAGCCCGGCGCGCCCAGGAGCGAGAAGGTCTGCACGATGCCCGCGTCCGTGGCCGTGCCGATCTCCTTGCCGGGTACGCCGACAGCCGGCAGCATCGTCGTGGCTCAAGCCGCAGCGAGCTCACACCACACGTACTTCCCCCGGTTCCCCTCCCTCGCCAACGGCTGCCAGCCCCACACATCGGCGCACGCCCGCACCAGGGCCAAGCCCCGCCCCTCCTCCATGTCCGCGAGTTGCTCCAGGTGTCCCGGTGGCTCGGGCGGCTCCGAGTTCGCGTCCCACACGCCGAGCCGCAGCACGCCCGCCGACCAGCGCACGCGCAGTGCGGCAGGCCCCTTCGTGTGGCGTACGGCGTTGGAGACCAGCTCCGTCGCGAGGAGTTCCGCCACGTCCACCACGCCGATCAGGCCGTGCATCGTCAGGATCAGTCGGAGGGTACGGCGGCTTACGGTGACGGCTCGGGGGTCGTTCGGGATGTAGAGCGAGTACTCCCAGGGTTCCTTGCTGGTTTCGGGCATGCGTGAACTCCGTTCGGCTGCTGGGGGGTTGCGGTCAGCGGGCGGTGGCATTGCCGCAGCCGTCATGGCAGGACGGAGTGGTGCGCTTCCGGGGTCCCGATGTTCCGCAGAGTGTGCGTCGCATCACTGAAGGTAGGCGTAACGTGTAACGCCGAGCAAGCCGATCGCGTAACTCGACCCCGAACGAGGAGCTGTTGATGTCCCAGAGGCGCGAACCAACCGCACGTCAGATGCGCCTGGCGATCGAACTGCGCAGGCTCCGCCAGACGGCAGGACTCACCACCATCGAAGCAGCAGCACTACTCGGGGTGAATCGCGTCCAGATGAGCCAGATCGAATCCGGACTCGTGGGCGTGAGCAAGGAGCGAGTGCACCGCTTCGCATCCCACTACGCCTGCACGGACAAGGGGTTCATCGACGCCCTGGCGGCGATGGCCACTGACCGAACCCGTGGCTGGTGGGAGGAGTACCGGGGCCTGTTGCCCAAGCCATTCCTGGACCTGTCCGAGCTGGAGCACCACGCCCGTTTTCTACGCAGCATGGACATGCTGTTCGTACCTGGCCTGCTTCAGACGGAGGACTACGCACGTGCCCTCTTCTCGGCCAGGCTGCCCGAACTCACCCACGAGGAGCTTGAGTTGCGCATCCGGCACCGAAAGGCACGCCAGGAGAACACGATCTCGTACGAAGCGGTCATTCATGAGGCGGCGCTTCGGATCAGGGTCAGCGACCGTGCCACCTCGAAGTCCCAACTCGCCCGGCTCCTCGAACTCTCCGAAGCGGACCACATCACCGTGCGCGTCATTCCATTCGACCTGGACGACTTCGCCAGGGCGTCGAGCACGATGACGTACGCGGGCGGACCCTTGCCCAAACTGGACACAGTGGTGCGGGACGCACCCCATGGCTCAATCCTTCTCGATGCCGAAGCCCAGCTCAACATCTATCGAACGCGCTTCCGTATGGTGGAGGCCGTATCAATGGACCCCGTACGGTCGCGTGACTTCATCCACGAGCTGGCGAGAGAGCTGTGAGGCACCCATGGACAACTGGCGGAAGTCGTCCTACTCAGGCGAAGGCGACGGGAACGCCTGCGTGGAGATAGCAAACTCCCCCACCCAAGTCGCCGTCCGCGACTCCAAGGCCCCCACCCGAGCCACCCTCACCTTCAAGGCCGACGCCTTCTCCACCTTCGTAAAGGCCACCGCCCAGACGCCCTACGAGTGACCCAACTCCGTCGCAACCTCACCGGAGACAAGGGCGGCATTCCGGACTCGGCACCACCTCACTACAGCCGGACGTAGTGAAGGTCGCTGGTCAGCCGCCAGGTGAGTACGGTGGGCACCACGGCCGCCACGGCAGGCAGGGCGACCACCAGCCACCAGTACGGTGACCGGTGGCCGCCCCAGGGAGGCACCGTCGACCAGGGCAGTCGTCAGGCGCCGGCCGTCAGCCGCCCAGAATGGCCCGGAGGTCCGCCGCGTTCGCCTCCGTGACCTTCCACAGCTCCTGCTGCCGGCCATGCACGTCGGCGACCGTCGCCGCATGGTCGGCGAGGAGGTCCTTGGAGCGCTCCACCAAGCGGGCGGCGAGGTGCCGGTCGTGCACAGAGACGCCCCACTCGGGGCGCTCGATGTCCCGCAGGAAGTACGCCATCTTCGGGTGCGAGATCAGGCTGATGATGGGCGTGCCGACGCCGAACGGGATCATGCCGGCGTGGCCGCGCATGCCGATCACCAGCTTGGTGCGGGCGTACACGTCGCGGATCTCGTCGTTCTCGAAGTCGTACATCGGGATGACGGGCATCGAGATGCCGTGCTTGCGCCGCAGGTCGAAGGCGATCTTCTCGTCGTCGAGCGAGTGCGCCACGCACTTCACCTCGGCGAGCTCGCCCAGGTCCCGGACCGCCTGGGCCATCTGGGCCAGGAAGTAGTCGTAGTCGTGGCCGAAGCGCAGGCCCGCGCGGTCGTAGGCGGCGTTGATCAGGATGGTGTCGTCGCGCGTCAACGGGTCCTGCCAGTCCGCCACCAACTGCCGCATGACCGTCGTCGGACACGGCTGGAAGCGCACCTTGTCGTGCAGGTGAGAAGGCAGCATGGCGCGCACCTTCTCGATCGAGCCGTGATTGCGCAGCCCGAAGAAGGAGGACTTCTCGACGAGCAGACGCAGCGACTCCCGGAACCTGCCCGCCCGGTACGACTGGCCGTCGAAGGCGTTGAAGCCCACGGCGAAGACCGCGATCGGCACGTCGATACGATTCAGCAGCTCGTCCGGGACGTTCCACTGCCAGGCGCTGTTGCCGTTGGGCATGGTGTCCGGGATGAACAGGCCGCCGCCGCCGATGACCAGGCCGCGCCGGGAGTTCACGCGCTCCAGGGCCGCCTCGTCGAAGAGGCGGTGGGCGTGCACCGAGTGCCAGCGGCGCGAGGTGGTGTCGGGGTCGAAGGCGAGGCGGACGGTCTCCGGGAGGAGCTTGTCGCCCGCGTTGCCCTGCCGGTCCATGTAGAAGGCGACGTGCGCGAGCTGTTCCTCGGCGGCGCCCTGCTCCTGCGCGGGCAGGCCGGAGGCGCGCTGCGCCCAGAGCCGGCTGGAGCGGTGGGTGATGTCGACGGACAGGCCGGCGGTGGCGTACTTGAGGGCCGCGGTGTTGTCGCCGTGCACCCAGGCCATCTGGGCGAGGCGGGCGTAGGCGGTGGCGGCCCGGTTGGGGGCGGCGGTGGCGAGCAGCAGCTGGGCCTTGGCCTCGTCGTAGCGCGAGACGCTCATCAGGGCGTGGCCGAGCACCTCGTGCGGCCAGGCCGCGTCCAGCGGGATCTTCACACTGCTGAGGATGTCGACGGCGTCCTGGTAGTCGCCGGTCGAGATGTGCGCGGCGGCGACCTTGCGGGCGGCCTCGACGTCTGAGGTGCGCTTGACGTGCGGGGTGCCGAAGTGGACGAGCAGGTCGTGGTGGAGGCCGCCCGACTTCGAGAGGTACTCGGCGTGGAAGTCGGCATCGTCCAGCTCGAACTCGCGCCAGCGGTCCTCGGCCTGGCTGTAGCCGGCCTCGCCGCCCTGCCACGGCTTGTGGCGGCCGGTGAAGTGCAGGATCGCGGTGTCCTCGGGGACCGGGAGGTCGCCGGACAGGCGCCGCTTGACGAAGTTGTAGCGCGCGTCGAGGCGGATGAAGTCGCCGTCGAGGACCGCGTTCAGGATGCCCTGGTCGTGCTTGTCGAGTTCGTAGTCGCCGCTGCGTCCGGTGGCGTCGAGCTTGGCGCAGAACGCGTCGCTGAGGTACTCGCGCTGGACGACCAGCAGGCCCGAGTTGAGCTTGTGCTGGCCGTAGAAGAACTGCGAGACCGCCGCGAGCCCTTCGCGCAGCTCCAGCAGTTCGCTCAGGTCGCCGAGGACGACCATGTCCGTGTCGAGGGTGATGACGGTGTCGTACTCGCGCAGCCGGAAGACGTCCAGGATGAAGTACGCCTTGCGGACCAGGTAGTTGTCCTGGTCGCCCTTCTTGTACGAGTCGTAGTGCTCGGCGTTGACCCGGCGCAGCACGATCCGCGGGTGCAGGTCGCGGATCTTGGCGATCGAACCGGGGCGCAGGTCGTCGTAGAGGACGACGAAGTCCTCGCACACGCCCGGGTTGGACAGGGCGAGGCTGCGCAGCAGGACGAGGAAGCCGGGGAGGTAGTTCTCGTCGACGTAGCTGGCGAAGGCTGTGCGGCGCTTGCCGGTGAGGGCGTGCGCGTCGGTGGCCGGGGCCAGGGGGGCGGCGGTCCCGGTCGGGGAGATCGTGGTCATCGCAGGGAGATCCTCATGTCGGTCACGCTCTGGCCCCGCTGCATGACCCATGCCTTCTCGCTGGTGTATTCGTGCACGGAGGTGATGGCCAGCTTCATCGCTTCCTGGACGCGGTAGGCGCCGCTCTCGTAGAAGTCGAAGCCGATCAGGTCGAGGGTCGGGCTGACGTCGAGGAAGTCCAGCAGGTACAGCATGTTGAAGCCGGTGGTCGGGATGCCCGACCAGACGTCGGTGCCGAGCTTGCCGATGTTGCGCACGGGCCAGCGCAGGGACTCGTCGCCGAGATACGTCTGGGCGCCGGGGACCAGGCGGTTGCGCAGCGAGTGCTTCCAGTCGCCGGAGACGCCGCCGAAGACGAGCCGGGTGTCGACGGGCTTCTCCCAGTTGAAGCCGTGCTTGTGGATCGTGGCGTGCAGGTCGGTGCGGCTGCCGGTGTGCTTCGGCTCGATCCTGTACGAGTTGAAGCGCACCACGAGGTCGTACGCGTCGATCTCCGCGCCCATGGAACTGGCCCCGACACGGCCGGAGTTGGCGATCAGGCAGACCGACTTGCCGGCGATCCGGTTGCGGAACTCGCCGAGGCTGATCCACTGCACCCCGCCGACGGTGGGGTCCTCGACCGGGCCGCGCATCCGCATGCGGCGCTGCTCGGCGTAGAGGGCGATCGCCTCGGTGAGCGCGGGCAGGTCCCCGCTCCCGGTGTTCTCGGCGGTGCGCAAGTCGAGGTACTGGCTGAGGAGTTCCTGCCGGTCGGTGGCCGGGGCGTCCTCGGCGGCCAGGCTGAGGAGCGCTCCCACGAGCCGGGGCTCGGCGGCCTGCCAGTCGCCGACGGCGTGCGCGGCGAGGCCTTCGGCCCAGGTGTCGGTGGCGGGGCCGCGGGTGAACTGCTCGGCGCGCGGGCACTGGCGCCGGAGCAGGCTCAGCAGTTCCCGCTCCTTGTCCTGCGCCGCGCGCAGGCCGGCGATCCGGGCGCGGACGCCGAAGCCGTCGTCCTCGGTGAGGGCGAGATACCGCTCGTACGCCTCCACCGCCTCCTTCTCCTCGCCGAGCGCCTCCAGGAGGCGGGCGCGCAGGCGCCAGCCGGCGCGGGAGTTCTTGCGCTGGGCGAGCACGGTGTCGCTTATGACGAGCGCGAGGTTCAACTCGTCGTCGTAGCCGCACTCCAGCGCCTTGTTGGCGACGGCGAGCAGGGCGTCGAGGAGCTCGTTGCCGAGACCGGCGGAGGGGGCCGCGGCGCCCTTGACCGCCCGCTTGAGCAGGGCGGTGGCGCCGGCCGGGGCGGGCGCGGGGGTACCGGTGGAGGTGGTGCCCCATACGACGAGCAACTTCCTCAGCTGCTCGGCGAGTTCGACGCGGCGACGGTCGATGCTGCCGACGAGTTTGCCGCTGTGCACAGCACAGGCGCGCAAACAGTCGTCCAGCTCCCCTCCGCGCACACGTGCCCGTCTGTTCTGGACCCTCGTCATGGCACTCCTGATTTTGCCGCGTCTGTGTTGCGCGATTCGCTCTTTATTAGCACGTGGGGGGAGGTTGAGAGAAAGTTAGGAAACCAAGGCAAAGTCCAGGTGAATTCGCAGAGACCACCCGGACAACCGTCACCCCGCGGCACCGGATATCCCGGTGATTCGGACTAATGTGCTCCGGGTACCGCAGGAGCGCCCGGCGCGTCGACCAAGGGGAAATTCGTGACCAGCATGACCGTCCGGCCGGCGCCCGACGCGCCCGCGGCCGCTCTGCCGGAGCGGCCGGTCCGCCGGGAATCCCGGCTGCGCGCGCTCGACGGACTGCGGCTGGTCGCGGCGCTGATGGTGGCGGTCTATCACTACGGCGGCCGGGGCGGCGAGATCACCCAGGCCTGGGAGAGTTCGCCGAAAGAGCAGTTCCCCACGCTGCACACCTATTTCGCGTACGGCCCACTCGGTGTCCAGATCTTCTTCGTGATCAGCGGGTTCGTGATCTGCATGAGCGGCTGGGGCCGGCCCCTGAAGTCGTTCTTCGCGTCCCGCGTCTCCCGCCTGATGCCGGCGTACTGGGCGGCGGTCGTGCTCGTGACGGCGGTGTTCGCGCTGCCGATGGTCTTCTACAAGGCGGTGTCGCCGAGCGACGCACTGGTGAACCTGACGTTGCTCCAGGAACCGCTGGGCGTGGACCGGGTGCTCGGCGTGGACTGGACACTGTGGGCCGAGGTCCGCTTCTACGCGCTGTTCGCGCTGTGTGTGGTACTGCCCGGGGCGTCCCGGCGGCGCGTGATCATGTTCTGCGCCGGCTGGACACTGGCGGCGGCGATCACCCAGGGCGCCGACCAGCCGCTGCTCGACATCCTCTTCATGCCGGAGTACGCCCCCTTCTTCATCGGCGGTGTCGGCATCTACCTCGTCCACCGCGACCGGCGGGACGTCCACGGCTGGGGCATCGTCGCCGTGAGTTTCCTGATCGGGCAGCACTACGCGGTGCGCAGCCTGTGGAACGCCGCCGACCCGAACGCCTTCGCCCACCGCACCTCGCTCGGCATCGTCCTCGTCGTCGCCTTCGGCTTCGTGGCGGTCACGGCGATCGCGCTGGGCTGGTTCAACTGGGCGAACTGGCGCTGGCTGACGGTCGCCGGGGCACTGACGTACCCCTTCTACCTCGTCCACGAGCATCTCGGCTGGGTGGTGATCCACACCCTGCACATCCGGCTCGGCCTGCCCTCGGCGGAGACCTTCGCCCTGACGATCGGGGCGATGCTGCTGCTGGCGTGGCTGCTGAACCGGTACGTGGAGAAGCCGTTGACGCCGAGGCTGCGGGCGGCGCTGGCCAGGGTGCGCTGAATCCCGGTCCAGGATGCGCTGAACCCCAGGTCCAGGATGCGCTGAACCCCGGTTCTCACCCGGCGCGGTACCGCGCCTCGATCCCCGCGATCAGCAGGGCCAGCCCCTCCTCGAAGTGCCGGTCGTAGTCCTGGAACAGCTCCGCGCCCGCCTGGGCCGACAGGGGGAAGTCGGCCAGCAGGCGGGCGCGTTCGTCGAGGTCGTAGCCCTCGCGGCGCTCGTCGGGCAGGGGCTGGACGCCCTGTTCCTCGGTGACGAAGCCGAGGGTGTACAAGTACGTCGTCGAGGTCGCCCGGACCGCCTGGGCCAGGGTGAGGCCGGCCGCCGTGAACAGACGCAGGTTGTCCTCCATCTGCTCCGCGTGCTCGATGCCGGTGAAGCGTGAGCCGCTGAAGACCCGGGCGCCGTGGCGGTAGCCGAGCAGCGCCGTGCGCAGGCCGCGGTTGGTCTTCAGCAGCCGCTCCTGCCAGGTGTCGCCGGGGTCGAGGGGCGGCGCGGCGATCATCCGGCGGTACATCTCCGTCGCCATCTCGTCGAGCAGCGCCTGCTTGTCCTTGAAGTGCCAGTACAGGGCGGGCGCCTTGACGTCCAGCTCCTTGGCGATGCCACGCAGGGTCAGGCCGTCCAGGCCCACCTCGTTCAGGAGCTTCAGGGCGGTGTCCGCGACCCGCTTGCGGTCCAGGGGTGCTCGGCGTTCCGTGTTCACACTTGACAGCTTAACGGCGTTAAGGGCACTGTCGTCACCGACGGAACTTAACAACGTTAAGGAGAGCAGCTGTGCAGACGGATGTACTGATCGTGGGCGCCGGCCCCTCCGGCCTCGCCCTGGGCATCGACCTCGCCCGGCGGGGCGTGGACGCGCTGGTGGTGGAGCGGGCGGAGAGGCTGTTCCCCGGCTCGCGCGGCAAGGGCATCCAGCCGCGCACGATGGAGGTGTTCGACGACCTCGGCGTGCTCGACGCGATCCTCGCGGGCGGGGGCAGCTATCCGATCGGGATGGTCTGGCAGGACGGGAAGCGGGTGGGCGAGCACCGGATGTTCGACCCGGCCGAGGCGACCGAGGACTCCCCGTACACCGAGCCGTGGATGGTTCCGCAGTGGCGCACCCAGGAGATCCTGTTCGCGCGTCTGGAGGAGCTCGGCGGGCGGGTGGACTTCGGCCGGGAGGCGGTGGGGCTGGAGCAGGACACCGAAGGGGTGACCGTGCGCTTCGCCTCGGGCCCGGATGTGCGTGCCCGGTACGCCGTCGCCGCCGACGGCGGCCGCTCGGCCGTGCGCCGGGCGCTCGGCATCGGCATGACCGGCGAGACCGTCGACCCGAGCCCGACCCTCGTGGCGGACCTCCGGATCACCGGCCTGGACCGCGACAACTGGCACATCTTCCCGCCGAGCGGGGACGGCGACGGCTTCCTGGCGATCTGCCCGCTCGCGGGTACGGAGGACTTCCAGGCCGTCGCCCGGTTCCCCGAGGGCAGCACGGTGGACCTCTCCCTCGACGGCATCCGCAAGGTCGTCGCCGGCCGCTCCCACCTCGCCCCCGAGGACGTCACGGAGGTGCGCTGGGCCTCGGACTTCCGCCCGCGCGCGGCCCTCGCGGACCGCTTCCGCTCCGGCCCGGGTCTTCCTCGCCGGGGACGCGGCACACATCCACTCGCCCGCCGGGGGCCAGGGCCTCAACACCAGCGTCCAGGACGCCTACAACCTGGGCTGGAAGCTCGGCGCGGTGCTGAGGGGCAACGCCCCGGCCTCACTTCTGGACACCTACGAGGAGGAACGGCGCCCCATCGCCACCGAGATGCTCGGCCTGTCGACAAGCGTCCACCGCGGGGAGACCGAACGCGGCGAGGCCACTCGGCAGTTGGGCCTGCGCTACCGGGACTCGTCACTCACGGAGGAGACCCGGGCGGCCGTGACCGGAGTACGGGCGGGCGACCGCGCACCGGACGGCACGGTGGCAGGCGTGCGGCTCTTCGACGCGTTCCGGGGACCGCACTGGACACTGCTGGCACTGGGTACGGAGGCGGCACCCGAGCTGGGTACGGAGGCGGCACCCGAGCTGGGTGCGGAGTCGGTGCACGTCGTCCGCGGACCGGCCCAGGAGCCGTACGGGACAGGCCTGTTCCTCGTACGGCCGGACGGCTACGTCGGCTGGGCGAGCGACTCGGCGGCCGGGCTCGGGGGCTACCTCACGCGGCTGGGCCTGAGCCGGGCCTGACCGGCGCCCTGTCATCCGTCGAGGAGGGTGTCAACGGAGAGTTCGACGCGAACGCCGACGGATTCCGGAACGGGCACGCTCTGGCCCCGCTTGAAGCGCTGAAGGCCGGGATACTTTCCGTCGACCGGGTCGGTGTAGAGGAGGACCTCGCCATGCTTGCGGTCGGCGATGAGGTACGCCGGGATGCCGGCCTCGGCGTAGCACTCGACCTTGGGGCCGAGGTCGTCGGACCAGTTCGACGACGTTACTTCGACGACCATACGGAAGACGTTGGGTGCGTAGTAGTTCTTCTTGACGTGGGCGTCGCGGAAGTCCGCGTCGACGATGGAGAAGTCAGGGATCGCGAAGTCCTCAGGCAGCATGGGAAGCCAGAGGCCGATCCCCTGAACGTACTCATGCCCTGCCTCAACGATCCCCGCCCGGTCGAAAGCCCTGCCCAGTTTCGTCAGCGACAGCTGGTGCGTGCCATCCGGCGGCGGTGTCGCAGTGAGCCTCCCCTGGAGAATCTCCACGCGGTGGCCAGGCAGTGCACGGGCAAGCTGGTCGGCAGCCTCGCCCAGGGTCAGCTCCTGCTGCAGTACGGCCATGGCGTCCTCCATTTCGGGGCCCACTCTGCAACGGGCGTAACCGGAGGCACGCAGATTCAGCTCGTGATCACTCATACGGAGTGATCGCCCAGCTCAGAAGGCATCGCTCGGCACGTAGGTGCCCCAGATCGCCCGCAACGCGTTGCAGACCTCGCCCACCGTCGCCCGGGCCCGCAGCGCGTCCTTCATCGGGTAGAGGACGTTGTCCTCGCCCTCGGCGGCCTTCTTGAGGGCGTCCAGGGCCGCGTCCACCGCCGCCTGGTCCCGCTCCGCACGGAGTTTCGCCAGGCGCTCCGCCTGCTGTGCCTCGATGGCGGGGTCGACGCGGAGCGGCTCGTAGGGCTCCTCCTCGTCGAGCTGGTAGCGGTTGACGCCGACCACGACCCGCTCGCCGGAGTCGGTCTCCAGCGCGATGCGGTAGGCGGACCGCTCGATCTCGCCCTTCTGGAAGCCGTGCTCGATGGCGTCGACCGCGCCGCCCAGCTCCTCGACCTTGGCCATCAGCTCGATCGCCGCGGCCTCCACGTCGTCGGTCATCTTCTCGATGACGTAGGAGCCGGCGAAGGGGTCGACCGTCGCCGTCACGTCCGTCTCGTAGGCAAGGACCTGCTGGGTGCGCAGCGCAAGCCGCGCGCTCTTGTCCGTCGGCAGCGCGATCGCCTCGTCGAAGGAGTTCGTGTGCAGCGACTGCGTGCCGCCCAGCACCGCGCCCAGGCCCTGGACCGCCACCCGGACCAGGTTCACCTCCGGCTGCTGGGCCGTCAGCTGCACGCCCGCGGTCTGCGTGTGGAAGCGCAGCATCAGCGACTTGGGGTTCTTCGCGCCGAACTCCTCCCGCATCACCTTCGCCCAGATCCGGCGGGCGGCGCGGAACTTGGCGACCTCCTCCAGGATCGTCGTACGAGCCACGAAGAAGAAGGACAGCCGGGGCGCGAAGTCGTCGACGTCCATGCCGGCCGCGACCGCTGTACGGACGTACTCGATGCCGTCGGCGAGCGTGAACGCGATCTCCTGTGCGGGCGAGGCACCCGCCTCGGCCATGTGGTAGCCGGAGATCGAGATGGTGTTCCACTTCGGGATCTCGGCCTTGCAGTACTTGAAGATGTCGGCGATCAGACGCAGGGAGGGCTTCGGGGGGAAGATGTACGTCCCGCGCGCGATGTACTCCTTGAGCACGTCGTTCTGGATCGTGCCCGTGAGCCGGTCGGCGGTGACGCCCTGCTCCTCGCCGACCAGCTGGTACATGAGCAGCAGGAGGGCCGCCGGGGCGTTGATCGTCATCGACGTGGAGACCTTGTCCAGCGGGATCCCGCCGAACAGCACCCGCATGTCGTCGATCGAGTCGATCGCCACGCCCACCTTGCCGACCTCGCCGCTCGCGAGCGGAGCGTCGGAGTCGTGGCCCATCTGGGTGGGCAGGTCGAAGGCGACCGACAGACCCATCGTGCCGTTGGCGATCAGCTGCTTGTAGCGGGCGTTCGACTCGGTCGCGGTACCGAAGCCGGCGTACTGCCGCATGGTCCAGGGGCGGCCGGTGTACATCGAGGGGTACACGCCCCGGGTGAAGGGATACTTCCCCGGCTCGCCCAGCTTCTCCGCCGGGTCCCAGCCCTGAAGAGCCTCGGGACCGTACACCGGCTCGATGGGCAGTCCGGACTCCGACTCGCGCGCCATGGTGTGCTTGCCTCCCGCTGAGCTGTTACTCGCCGGTTACGGTCCGACCCTTCGACGGACTGTAGCGGTGGGCGTGCACCCGGTGGAGGGGAGCACGCTGGGACCTTGCTCACAGGACTTTTGCGGTCCCGGTCACAACAATGCCGCGCCGTTCGCAACCAGTCATCCGGGGGCAGACATCTCAGGTGGCATCGGCGCACATCGGTGAGACGACGGGGGGTCGCTGTGCGTACTGAGGGCATGGGGAGATGGTTCGCCGCGCTGCTGGCCCTGGCCGCGCTGAGCGCCTGTACGGTGCGGGCCGCCGACGGGGACGGCAAGCAGGACTCGCCGGTGCGCATCGAACTTCCCGGCAGCAGTCCCTCGGCCACTCCGAAGGACGACAAGCCGAGCTCCGCGCCCACCGAGAAGGAGACCGAGCCCGCGCCCCAAGTCCTCTGGTCCCGGGGCGACACCGGCCGGGACGTCCGTGAGCTCCAGGCCCGGCTGCGGCAGGTGGCCTGGCTCTTCGACGGGCCGACGGGGTCGTACGACGAACTGACCGAGCGGGCGGTCGAGGGCTTCCAGGGCAAGCGCGGGCTGCCGAAGACCGGCGAGACCGACACCGTCACCTGGCAGCGGCTGCTGAGGATGACACGGGAGCCGGGCAAGTGGGACCTGTATCTGATGGGCGGGCAGCAGGCCGACGCACCGGATCCGCGCTGCCTGACCGGGCGGGTGCTGTGCATCAGCAAGTCGAGCCGGACCCTGCGCTGGATGATCGACGGGCGGACGGTCAGCACCGTGGAGGTCCGCTTCGGTTCGCAGTACACGCCTACCCGCGAGGGCGTGTTCAGCGTCTACTGGAAGTCCCGGCACCACGTGTCGACGCTGTACGACTCGCCGATGCCGTACGCGATGTTCTTCAGCGGCGGCCAGGCGGTGCACTACTCCTCGGACTTCGCGGCCCAGGGATACGGGGGTGCCTCGCACGGCTGCGTCAACGTACGGGACGAGGCGGCGATCGCGGACCTGTTCACACAGGTGCGGAACGGCGACAAGGTCGTCGTCCACTGGTGAGGCGCGAGGAGAGAGGTATGGGGCGCGGGCGGGACCGGGGGAACGTGTCCCGCCCGCGCCTAGGTGCACGAGCCGCGAGTACGGGGGGAACCCCGGCTCTGTGCGACGGCCGATGACCAGTCGGCTCACTCATTACTGCGCCACGGCGGCCGAAAACGTCACACTCACCGCGGAAGAATTTCGACGGAACTCGCGCGACCCACGAACCCGCAGGTCAGTGACGTCTTTTTGATCAGAGCGCGCTGTACGTCGGGCTGGGCGTCGATCCGTCCGAGGGCGTCGCCGGCTCCGGCTCCAGGGACGCGGCGGGCGACGGCGTGGCCAGGCCGCCGTTCGTGTGGTGGCCGTTGCCGCCGGTGCCGTTGCCGCCGCCGGTGTAGCCCTCGCCCGCGTTCCGGCCGTCCCCGTCGCCGCGGTCGCCCTTGACTTCGTTGTCTTCCTGGCCGTCCTGCTCGCCCTTGCCGCCCTTGTCGTCGCCGTGGGCGTCCTGCTCGGAGGAACCGGAGGCGAGCACGCCGGCGCAGTACTTCCACACCTTTGCGGCGCCGCCGGCCGCGCCCTCGAGGGCGCGCTTGCGCTCGGAGCTCAGCTCCTCGCCGTCGCGCACGGCACTGCAGGCCGAGAAGGCCTCGCTCCACTCGCCGCCGGAGCGGCCTTCCTGGCCGTCGGCGCCGTTGCCGGTGCCGGTGTGCGGGCCGTCGTCCGGCGTGGCCGAGCCGCCGCGTGCGGTGTCGCGGGAGGAGCCCTGCCCGGTGTCGCCGGTGGCGCCGTCGGGGGTGGGCTCGCTCTCCGGGCCCTTCGGCGAGGGCGTCACCAGCGGGCGGTCCGGTGTCACCGCGGCCGAGACGGAGGCGGCGGGTTCCGGTTCGGAGTCGTTGAACGGCAGCGCTCCGGTTCCGGCCGCGTACGCGACCCCGCCGACCATGCCTACGGCCAGCGCGGCGGCCAGCCCGAGGCGCACGGGGCGGGTGCGGCGGCGGCGCGGGGCGCCCGGCTCCGGGCCGCCGATGCGGACCAGGCCGGCGTCGGAGGAACGGGGCCGGGAGCGCCGGTCCCGGGAGGCTCGCGCACCGCTGCCGTCAACGGCCCGGTCGCCGACCCAGTCGTCCACGCGATCCGTGCGCGCCTTGCGGAAAGCGGCCAACGCGGCCGCCTCACCAGGGAGTTCGGCACTGGAAGGCGAGTCGACGGAGAGTGCGCCGAGGGTCTTGGCGAGCCGTTCGGCCTGGTCGCGGTCGGCCGCGTCGACAGCATCGAGGGACTCTCCGCTCAGCAGACGCTCCGCCGTTTCGCGGTCCAGCCACCTATAGTGCTCGTCGGCCATCACATGTCCTTCTGCGTCCGCGCACGTGTATCCGTCACACTCGCGGACGTCACCGCCCGTCCGCGCGGTTCTCGCGGGGGCGGCAGGGCGTCGAGGCCGCCCGCCGATTCCGGATCGCCGTCGATGAGTTCGGCGAGCCGTTTCAGACCACGGTGCGCGGCCGTCCGTACCGCACCCGGCCGCTTGCCGAGCGTCTCGGCGGCGGTCTTGGCGTCCAGGCCCACGACCACCCGCAGCACGACCGCCTCGGCCTGGTCCTGCGGCAGCCGGGCGATGAGGGAGAGGGTGCTGTCGGTGGCCAGCAACTCCATGGCCTCGCCCGCGGTGTCGGAGTCGGCGGGTCTGCCGGTCAGCTCGGTCTCGTCGCCGCCGATCGCGGGGCGGCGGCCGCGCATGCGTATGTGGTCCAGCGCGCGGTTCCTGGCTATCCGGGCGGCCCAGCCGCGGAAGCGGTCCGCGTCGCCGCTGAACCGGTCCAGGTCACGGGCTATCTGCAGCCACGCTTCGGACGCCACGTCCTCGGCGTCGGGGTCGCCGACCAGTGTCCGTACGTACCCGAGCAGCCGCGGGTGCACCGTGCGGTACACAGTCCGGAACGCGGTCTCGTCCCCGTCCTGCGCGGCAAGCACGGCGGCCGTCAGCTCCGCGTCGTCCCCCAGCACAGTGTTCCTCAGTCGATGGTCGCGGCTTCGAGCCGCCGATGGTTGCGGTGGTCCTGCACCTTCCGCGCCCGGCGCGAAAGGCACGTTACGACCTGAAACCGCTGCCCGTCCATGTCCGTACAAGATGCAACTACCTCGGACGGGGCGAGTGACACCGGGGGTGTGACACAAAACGCACCGATGGCGCTGTAGGAAGTACGGGCCGCCGCGCGGCCCGTGCCGCGCGACGGCCGGGGCCTCTCCTGTGGGGGGTGGCGGCCCCGGCCGTTGCCGTGGCGGGTGGTTCTTCCCCGCCGTGGCGGGCCGTTGCCATGACGGCTAGTTCTTTCCCTCGGCCTTGTCGGCCTTTTCCTGATTGTTATCGGCATTGGTGTCGGCATTGGTGTCGGCATTGCCGTCGGCCTGACCGCTGCCGGCGTTGCCACCGGCCGATCCGGAACCCGCGCCGCCCTTGGCGGACTTGCTCGGCTTGACCGTCTTGCCCGGATTGCCAGGGTTGACCGGCTTGTTTTCGGCCGTCGCCCGCGCCAGCTGCTCGGCGCAGTAGGCAGGCACCTTCGCCTCACCGCCCGCGGCCGCCACCAGCCACTGCCACGCCGTCGAGTCGAGCGCCTTGCCGCGGCCCTGGACCTGCTCGTACGCCCGGCAGTGGGCCTCGGTGTCCTGCGCGGTGCCCGGCCGGTCCGTGGGACCGGACCCCGGCGCGGTCGTCGGACCGCCCGGCCGGGCCTCGTCACTCGCGGAGGCGGTGGCACGGCCGCGGTCGTCCCCGGCGCCGTCCGAGGGGGAGTCCCCCGACGAGCCGATCGCGGCGTACGCGACACCGCCCAGCGCGAGGCTGGCGAGGAACACGGACAGCGTGGTCCGCAGCGAACGTGCCGCACTCCGCTGCTCCCGGGGCCGCCAGTCGTCCCGGCGCCGGGTGCGTGCCCGGTGCGCACCCGCGTCCCGGGCGTCCCGGAAGGCGGCCACGGCCCGCTGCTCGGCGTCGGCGTCGACCGTGCCGGCGCGCATGGCGGCGGCGAGCAGGGTCTCCAACGCGGCGGGGTCGACCGCGGGACCGCCCGGAAGCCGATCGTCAGGGCGTACGCGTCGGCGGTCGGGAACCCCGCTGCCGTTCTGCCGCTCACCCATACCGTGTCCGTTCCCGTCGTCCGGTCCGGCCGGACCGTCCCGTCGGATCGGGCCGTCCGGCGTCCAGTTGTCACTGTCGCCCGTCATGTCGACTCCCCCAGCGTCCGGGGACCGTCATCCGTCATACCTTTGTCCGTGCTCTCGCCGCCCAGCTGGCGGGCCAGCCGCTTCAGCCCCCGGTAGGCGGCGGTGCGCACCGCGCCCGGGCGCTTGCCGAGGACGCGGGCGGCCGCGGGGCCGTCGAGGCCGACGACGACCCGCAGCAGTACGGCCTCGGCCTGGTCGCGCGGCAGCCCTCGGACCAGCTCCAGGGCGTACTCCGTGGAGATGGCCTCCAGCGCCTGGTCGTGCGTGCTGTGCGGACCGGGCAGATCCAGTACGTCCTGTTCGAGCGCCGACGGCCGGGGCCGTACCTTCTGGCGGCGCAGATGGTCCAGCGCCCGGTGCCGGGCGATGGTCGCGCTCCAGCCGCGGAACCCGGCCCCGTCGCCCTTGAACCGGCCAAGGTCCCGGGAGATCTCCAGCCAGGCGTCGGACGCCACGTCCTCGGCGTCGTCGCCGACGAGACCGCGCACGTACCCGAGCAGGCCGGGCTGGACCAGCCGGTAGGCGACCGCGAAGGCGGCCTCGTCACCCTGCTGGGCCCGCGCGACGGCCGCGCCCAGTTCCCCGTCGTACGCCTGCACCCGGCGGGGTTCCCCTCCTTGAGCCAAGAACCGTCCTCGTCCGTACCCGGTCGGCGGCGGATCCGCACGAAGCCGATTCCGCCGCCCTTGCCCTTGCCCCCCACGGTGATCAGCGCCTGGCCGCACCGAAGTGTCACAGCCACCCGGCCGTCCCAGCGTCCTCAGGGGCCCGGGTGGTGTGGGCATCTCACGCCACGACCCGCCGCGACCGGCCGTGCAACGTGAGGTAGAAGGTCCGCAGCGACTCCTCGGGACCGCCGGTGTCGAAACGGTTGCGGACCCTGCCGAGCGGGTTCCAGACCCGCCCGTCCGGCATGCGTACGCCGACCGGCTGGGCGAAGTACCCGCGCTGGTCGGCGTCGAGGTCCACCCACACCGCCCCCGCGCGACGGACGAGCACCTCGCCGACGTACGCCCCGAGCCCGAGCAGCGTCTCGCGCGCCCGTTCCCGGTCGGCGCCGCCCTTGCGCAGTCCGTCGATCAGGAAGTCGACGACGCGCAGGCTGGCCACGGAGTAGTCCAGCGGCAGGCGGTTGCGTGCGGTGACGCGGGCGACGAAGGCCGTCGCGTGCGGTCTCATCTCCCTTGCGCACGGCCCGGGTTCGTCCCTCGTGCCCATTCCCTTGCCCATGTCGGCCCCCTTCGGTCGGTCTCGGGAGCTCCCGCCACCGGCCACTCCCCCCGCTTGACCAAGCGGATACCGCCTCACAAACATCACTGGCCGCTTCCGTCTCAGCTGTTCGGTGACGTCCGGCGGAGTCTGTGCGCTGTCCAAGTGGGACCTGTGTGACAGGTGCCTTTTTCATGTCCATTTGTGTAGGGGTGGGTTAGTTGAGTCCTCGCAAGACCCATGCGTACAGGCCGTTGAGTCTGCGACGAAGAGCCTGGCTGACGGTCGGAGCCGTCGTCCTGAGCGGTGCGGGCGTCGTCACGTACGCGATGGCCGGTCAGCCCGCGCGGTCCGACGCCAAGGGCCAGGGGCGTGCACCGGCCGTCCACACCCTGAAGCTGAGGAGCGAGGGCGGAGGGCGCAAGGGGCTCGCCAAGCAGGAGACGAACCGTTTCAGCGCGGTCCTGGTGACCTGGGACGACCCGGAAGCCGGCGCCAAGGGCACGCCCGAGGTGCGCACCCGGGACCTGGAGACCGGCAAGTGGTCCGGCTGGCAGAAGCTGACGGTCGAGCCGAGCCAGGCGGACGGCGCGGAGGGCGAGCGGGCGGCCCTGCGCGGCGGCACGGAATCGATGTGGACCGGTGACGCCGACGGCATCGAGGTGCGCGTCGTGACGGCGGACGGCACGGAGGCGGGCGGGCAGCCGGCCGGCATGGACGTGCGGCTGCTGGATCCGGGGACCGATCCGAAGCGGACCGCGGCGTCCGGCCCGGAGCCGGCCGCGTTCGTGGCGGAGACCACCACGCCGACGCCCACCGATTCGGTGACCGTTACGCCCACCGACTCCGCCTCCGCCTCTCCGTCTGCGTCGGCCTCTGCCTCTGCCTCTGCGTCTGCCTCTGCCTCTGCGTCTGCGTCTGCGTCGGCGTCGGCGTCGGCGTCGGCGTCGGCGTCGGCTTCGGCCTCCCCGTCGGTGACGGCCTCCCCGACCCCCACCTCCACCGTCCCGGCTCCCCGCCCCTCGACCGTCGTCAAGCCGCCGGTCATCACCCAGGCCCAGTGGGGCGCCTCGACGGACTACGACGGCACGCCGGAGTACGGCGCCGAGATCAAGGCCGCCGTCATCCACCACACCGGCGTGGACAGCGACAACACCCTGTCCTGCGCGAAGTCCGCCGCCCGGCTGCGGTCCATCCAGCAGGACCACTTCGCCCGCGGCTACTTCGACATCGGCTACAACTTCGTCGTCGACAGGTGCGGCCAGATCTTCGAGGGCCGCAGCGGCGGCATGGACCTGCCGGTGATCGGCGCGCACGACATCGGCTTCAACACGAACACCGTCGGCATCTCGTACATCGGCAACTACGAGACGGCCCAGCCGAGCCGGGCCGCACTGGACGCGATCTCCCGGATCGTGGCCTGGAAGTTCGGGATGTACGGCATCGACCCGACCGGCAAGGTGACGCTGACCTCGGGCTCGGATCAGGGCGTCGACGGCAACAAGGTCCCCAAGGGTCAGTCGATCACGCTGCCGAGAGTCTTCGGACACCGGGACACGAACGCCACGGCCTGCCCGGGCGCGCACCTCTACTCCAAGCTCACCCGGGTCGCCCAGGTCGCCAAGACGCCGGGCATCTCGCACGCCCTGGCCACCTCCGACTACAACCGGGACGGCGTCACCGACCTGGTCGCGGGCGTCCCCAAGGCGAACGCGGTGAAGGTGATCCCCGGCAGCGTCGACGGCCCGGTCCCCGCCGCGAAGATCACGCTCACCCAGAACAGCCCGGGCGTCCCCGGTGCCACCGAGACCGGTGACGCCTTCGGCACCTCCACCGCCTGGGGAGACGTCAACGGCGACGGCTACGCCGACCTCGCCATCGGCACCCCCGGCGAGGACGACACCCTCGGCACCGACCGCGGCCAGGTCGCCGTCATGTACGGCCCGGCCCTCAACACCGGCTTCTCGTACAGCACTTCAGGGATCACGGCGGCCGGCGCCAAGCTCGGCTCCGCCGTCACCGTCGGCGACTTCAACGGCGACGGCAAGGCGGACGTCTTCGCGGCCGGCAGCGGCAAGGGCGGCAACTGGAACGTCCGGCTGGGCAGCGGCAAGTACCAGTACGGCGCGCTCACCTCCGCCACCGGCTCGGTCGCCTACCTGGACGCCGCGACCGGCGACTTCAACCGGGACGGCTACGCGGACGTCGCCCTCAACTACCGCGACACCGGCGGCATCGGCCGCGTGGTCCGCTTCGCGGGCTCGGCGACCGGCCTGACCAAGGCCGGGGTGATCTCCGTCAGGGGCGGCCGCTCCATCGCCGCGGGCGACGTCAACGGCAACGGCTACGACGACATCGTCATCGGCCAGCCCGTGGCGTCCGAGTCGGGCGGCATCTCGGGCGGCCAGATCACCATGGTCCCGGGCACGTCGACGGGCTTCACGACGACCGGCATGACAACAATCCACCAGGACACGACAGGCGTCCCCGGCGGCAACGAGTCCGGCGACACCTTCGGCGCCTCGGTCTCGGTCGGCGACTACAACGCCGACGGTTACGCGGACGCCCTCGCCGGCGCCCCCGGCGAGGACCTCACCCGCGACGGCGTGAACCGTGCCGACGCGGGCGACGCGATCCTCGTCAAGGGCAGCGCCTCCGGCCTCACCGGTTCCGGCTCGGTCGGCGTCTCCCAGGACACGTCCGTCATCCCCGGCGCCACGGAGACCGGCGACCGCCTCGGCTCGTCCGTGACCCTCGCGGACCTGTCCGGCTACGGCCGCGCGGACCTGACGTTCGGCGCCGACGGCGAGGACGGCACCGACGGCATCCTCGTCCACCTGCCGAGCAACAGCACGGGCCTCGGCTACGCCGACTCCGCCATCTACAGCAAGACCACACTGGGCACACCGACGGACGGCCGTCTGGGCCAGACCCTGACGCCGTAGCCGCCGGTTCGAGACAAGTGACCGTCCGGCCGCCGCGTCCCGGCCGGACGGTCACTTCCCTGCTGCCAGTTCCCTGCCGTCACTTCCCTGCCGTCACTTCCCTGCCGTCGCGTCCCGGCACAGCAACCGCAGCGACCCGTCCCCGGCGAAGCACCGCCGCGCCTCGTCCATCGGGTCCCACAGCCGGTTGTCGGGGGTGCGGATCCAGTGGTCGCCGCCCGAGGCCCACCACTCGGCACCGGTCTGACGGACGACCACCTCACCGGCGTAGGCCCCGAGTCCGCGCAGCACGGTCTCCACGGCGGCGTACGGCGCCCCGTCCCGCCGTATCTCCTCGATCATCCGGTCGACGCTCCACAGACTCTGCGCCGAGTAGTCGAGCCGCAGCCGCGCCCCCTCGCGCAGGGTGGCCACCACGTCCGCCGCCCACCGCACGGGCTTGGCCGCGGCGGAGGGCCTGGTCTCCTGATTGGTCGTCACAGTCGTCACATCGGGAAAAGCGTGGTCGGGCGGTGTTTCGTCACCCGGATCAGGAGACTTTCCGCAACCGGTGCAGGACCGCCCCACCGCCGCCCCACGACAGCCACAGGACTCCCTCAGGAATGAGGTTTACCCGGGTGTGACAATTCGCCGCTCCCGCGCGCTCCTCTCTCTGATGAACACGTACTTCCATTTCCGCGCGGTGCCGCCCCCGGCCCTGCGCAACAGCGCGACCTGGTTCCAACGACTGTTCGACGACGACTGGGACTCCGTGCGGGAGCGGATCGGTCGGCACCGGGAGGAGGTGCTGGACCAGCGGTACCTCGACCATGAGTTCCTCTACTCCGGCATCCCCCCGAACCACGCGCCGGACGGCCCTCCCTGCCAAGTGGTCCTGGGCGGCCGCCCGGTGTTCCACCCCGACGCGGCCCAGCCACCGTTCCTGCTGCTCACCGCGGCCCACACGGCCCGGGTTGCCGCGTATCTCACGGCGGCCGACTTCGACGACCTGTGGCAGGGCACACGCGAGAAACTCCTGCGGCCGTACGCCGAGCCGGACGCGGAGCCCGAAGTGCGGGCCGCCTTCGCCGCGACCCACCGGGACCTGACCGCGTTCTACAAGCAGACGGCCCTGTACGGGGACGCGGTGGTCAAGTGGCTGATGGTCTGAGGAGTCTCTGAGGTGCGTCAACCCCGCTTCCGGGACCGCCGCGACACCACCGCGCGCAGCACCCGCCGCCCCTCCGTCGACACCTCAAGCGCCCGCCGAACGCCGCCCGCGCCGTGTTCGGCGAGCAGTTCCAGGACGGTGACCTGGCGGCGCAGTTCGGCGGCGACGAGGGGCGACACGCCCTCCGTACGGCCCTCGCGGGGGGCGTCGACCGAGGACACCGGGCCGGCCGAGGGGTCGAGGAGGCGGTGGATGTGCAGGGCGGCGACGGAGCAGCCGTCGGCCCACACCCGTACCTCGGCGGCGGACCGTTCGGCCGGGGCGGCCTCGAGCATCCGGCGGGCCAGCAGCGCGGCCTCGTCCCCGGCGGACTCCGCGGGGCCGGCGCCGGCGAGCTTGTCGCGCACCTGGGCGATGCGCACGCCCCAGTCGCCGACGTCACCGCCGTCAGCGCCGTCAGCGAGGTCGGCCCACAGCGGCCGCAGCACTTCGTCGTCCCCGCCCAGCAGGGGCAGACACCGATCCAAACAAGCCAGCCCACTGGCCGCCAGTCCGCGTTCATCGGCCTGAGCGATCAGTTCCACCAGGCTCATTCCACGCTCCCTCGCCAGGCGGTCATCCCTAACGGAGCCCGCACTTCCCCTTACTGCGCGCGACGGCCCGGGAGTGTCACAGGGGCACCACGCCGAGCCGGTCGAGCAGCCGGAAGAACAGGTTTTCGGCCAACAGACCCGACCCGGGGTCGGAGTCGGCGGTCAGCACGTCGACCACCGTCTCGGCGGCGACCTCGTGCCCCGCCTCCAGCGCCCACGCGACGGCCCGCTCGGCGGCGTCCCGGGGCTCCAGGAAGTAGTCCTCCAGGGTCAGCCCCTCCCGGTCGGCACCGAGATACGTGGCCATGGCCGCCCGGCCCAGACAGCTCGTCCACGCCCCGCTCTCGGGCCCCGCCGCCTCCACGACCACGGTCGCGCTGTCCATGACGTACCCGAAGAGCGCGGGCGCGCCGGTCTCCACGGCGAGCCCGTTCATGCTCCCGACGTCGCCGTCACCGCTCGGGTACTCCCACACCTGCCACCCGCCCGGCGCCGAGGCCCGTAACGACATGCCCTTGACGCCGGACAACGCCTCCAGTTCCGCGAGCGGCCGCTCCCCGCGACCGACGACGAAGTACCCCCAGTAACCCATTCCGGTTCCCCCCGGCTGCTCTCCGTACGGCTCCGCCCGAATACACCATATTCGTACGGCCGTTCGCAGCCGGACGGGACAATCCGCCCCGATCCGGTTTCAGCCGAGCCGGTCCGCGAGCGCCTTGAACTGCGACCACGACAGCTCCGGCTTCCCCGGGTCCCACAGCTTCTGGACCGTCGCCCTGAGCGGCATCCGGATCCCGGTGGCGACCTGCGCCTGGGTCTGCGAGTTCGGCAGGTCGCCCCACACCGTGAAGACCCCGCCGAGGATCTGGTCGTCGTACTTCGCCGGAACCGGCTGCGTGCCGCGCACGACGAGCGGCGTCCACTGCTCGTAGATCCGCTGCCCGGTCGGATAGACGAAGGTCAGCGGCTCCCCGAGGACGTAGTACAGGAACTCGTCGTTGTAGTTGATCAGCTTCCGCCCCTGGCTCAGATACGCGGTCGGCAGCCGCGCCCCGATCTCCTTGCCCGTCCAGTACGCGACCTGGATGTCCGCGTCGGCCTTGACGGACGTACCGGCGAAGAACCCGTCGTTCCAGGCGCGGGGGGTCTTGTCGTGGGCGCGGACCGTGTCGGCCCGGTCGTTGAGCCAGCCGGTGGTGAGGTCCTCGACGCTCGCGCCGGAGCCGAACGCCTCGCGGGCGGCGGAGGCGAGTTGCGGGTAGGAGGCCTCGGGGTCGGACACCACCAGCGCCTGGTACTCGTCGCCGCCGAGGTGCCACTGGTCGCCGGGGAAGAGATCGGCGTACTCGTTCAGCAGGTCGTCGACGATCTCGGCGGAGTCCGGATCGGAGATGTCCACCGCCCCGCGCGTGGCCACGCCCCGCGTGTTGCGCAGCTGGAGGTCCGGGTGGGCGGCGATCACGGCGCCCAGATGCCCCGGCGAGTCGATCTCGGGCACCACGGTGATGTGCCGGCTCGCGGCGAGCGCGACGATCTGCCTGACCTGCGCCTTTGTCAGATGCTCCTGGGACACGACCTCCGGGTGGGAGTCGGACTCGATCCGGAACCCCTGGTCGTCGGAGAAGTGCAGCCCCAGCTGGTTGATCTTCAGATCGCCGAGTTCCCGGACCCGGTCCTCGATCCAGTCCGCGGTGAAGTGCTTGCGCGCGATGTCCAGCTGGAACCCGCGCACCGGCTTGGCCGGCTCGTCCCGCACGACGCCCTCCGGCGCCGTACCGCCGCCGTGCACCTCCTGCTTGAGCGTGCGCGTGCCGTAGAACACCCCCGCGTCCGCGGGCCCGCTGATGGTCACCCGCCCGCCGCGCACGGTCATCGTGTACGACTCCGGATCCGCGCCCTCGTCGTCATTGAGCGCCAGCCGTACGTCCCCGGCGCGCACGTCGCCCTGCTGCCCCGCGTACGTCAGCCCCAGCTCACCGGCGAGCAGCCGCCCCTCGTCGGCGAGGTCCCCGTCGCTGACCACGACCCGCTCGCCCTTGTCCGGCGTCCAGCCGGGCCCGCGCGCCGGGGTGTGGGTGCGGACGGCGGGGATGGTGCGGGGCGGCTGCGACAGCGGGTAGGAGCGGGTGGGGGAAGGACTCGGGGTCTTCGAGGCGGTGGGGGCCGGCTGCTGCTGCGCCGACCCCACGGGCTCACCGCCGCCCTCGCCGTCGTCGCCGGTGGCCAGCAGGCCGAGGCCCACTCCGGCCGCGACCGTCACGACCACCACCGCGACGATCAGCACCCACGTCTGCTTCAACGCGCTCTTCACCGGTGTCCTGCGACTGTGCTGACTCCGCCTGTGCTGACTCACAGCGACAACGCTAGGCCCTCGGGTGACCCGGACGCGTCCACCACACGTTCTGAAACTCTCCCGTTCGGATGAAATTCGGGCATCGGTCGGACACACGATGTCCGCCCTCGATAGCGTGGCGCCACATATCTCACATCATCCTCTGCCGAAACCCACGTGACGCCCCCACATCTTCCTGGCCGAGTGGCCATATCCTCGCTGCCCGAGCAGACCCGGGACACGCCCGGCACACCTGCCCCGCTGGAGCACTTCAACACCGCCCCGGCCGACGAGATCCGCCACACCCTCCTCACCTGCCTCCACAGCCTCCGCTGGGCCACCCGCGTCGCCGCCCACCGCCCCTACCCGAACCCGGACTCCCTCCTCGCCGCATCCGACGAGGCGGCGTACGACCTGACACCGGGCGACCTGGCCGAAGCGCTGGCAGCCGAGACGCTGCCGGTACTGCCGGACGACGCGTACGGGGCGGCACACATGGCGCTGGCGGCGGCGCAAGCGGCGTACGAGGCCCGGTTCGGACACCGGTTCGTCATCTGCCTGGACGACCTGGCCCCCGAGGAGGCCATCGATCACGTACTGGCGGCCATCCGGTCACGATTGACAAACGATCCGGAGGAGGAGCGGGGGGTGACAGCAGAGGAACTCCGCCGCCTGGCAAGGGGCCGTCTGGTGACGTACCTCAGGGGCGCGGGGAACTGCGCGACCAGCCCCCACGCACCCGCACCCGGCACATAGCAGGACACCCCACCCCAGAACCCGCCGGCCCTCACCCATACGCGTGCCACTTTGATCACACCGAGAGGCCCCGCGTAAGCCCAGCGCCAGCGTCTCGCTACGATGCTGGGGGCCGGTGGACCGTACCCGGCCGGGCCCGTCCGACACAGAAGCCGGCGCGGCCCCAATCCCCGCTCCCGGAGGGTTCTTCCGTGCCGGCTGGAACGCTGTACCGCGGCCGGGAAGGAATGTGGTCCTGGGTGGCTCATCGAGTCACCGGCGTCCTCATCTTCTTCTTCCTGTTCGTTCATGTGCTGGACACTGCGCTCGTCCGTGTCTCCCCCGAGGACTACGACAACGTCGTAGCCACCTACAAGACGCCGCTCGTGGCCGTGTTGGAGTACGGCCTCGTCGCCGCCATCCTCTTCCACGCGCTCAACGGACTGCGTGTCATCGCCGTCGACTTCTGGTCGAAGGGCCCGCGCTACCAGAAGCAGATGCTCTGGACCGTCGTGGGCGTGTGGGTCGTGCTGATGATCGGGGCGATCTACCCCGTCCTCGGCCACGCCTACCGTGAACTGTTCGGGAGCTGACGCGCATATGTCCACCACCGAAACCGCCGCGTCCGGTATCGGCCCTGTCGAGGGCGAGTCCCTCTACAGCGTCGACAACCCGGCTCCCCTCATCGAGGCCCCGCGCCAGCGCACGAGGAAGACCCCGAAGTCCACGCGGGGCAACTTCGAGATGGCCGCGTGGCTGTTCATGCGGCTGTCGGGCGTCGTCCTGGTCGTCCTGGTCATCGGCCACCTGCTGATCCAGCTGGTGCTGGACGGCGGCGTCTCCAAGATCGGCTTCGCCTTCGTGGCGGGCCGCTGGGCGTCCCCGTTCTGGCAGGTCTGGGACCTGCTGATGCTGTGGCTCGCGATGCTGCACGGCGCCAACGGCCTGCGCACGGTCATCAACGACTACGCGGAGCGCCCGGGCACCCGCCTGTGGCTGAAGGGCCTGCTCTACACCGCCACGGTGTTCACCATCCTGCTGGGCACGCTGGTGATCTTCACCTTCGACCCGAACATCCGCTAGGCACGGGGCTGAGGTAATCCACCCATGAAGATCCACAAGTACGACACCGTCATCGTCGGCGCCGGCGGCGCCGGTATGCGCGCCGCCATCGAGTCGACGAAGCGCAGCCGCACCGCCGTGCTGACCAAGCTCTACCCCACCCGCTCCCACACGGGCGCCGCGCAGGGCGGCATGGCCGCCGCGCTGGCCAACGTGGAGGAGGACAACTGGGAGTGGCACACCTTCGACACGGTCAAGGGCGGCGACTACCTGGTCGACCAGGACGCCGCCGAGATCCTGGCGAAGGAGGCCATCGACTCCGTCCTCGACCTGGAGAAGATGGGCCTGCCGTTCAACCGCACCCCGAACGGCACCATCGACCAGCGCCGCTTCGGCGGTCACTCGCGTAACCACGGCGAGGCCCCGGTCCGCCGCTCCTGCTACGCGGCCGACCGCACCGGTCACATGATCCTCCAGACGCTGTACCAGAACTGCGTCAAGGAGGGCGTGGAGTTCTTCAACGAGTTCTACGTCCTGGACCAACTGATCACCGAGGTCGACGGCGTCAAGCGCTCGGCCGGCGTCGTCGCCTACGAACTGGCGACCGGCGAGATCCACGTCTTCCAGGCGAAGGCCGTGATCTACGCCTCCGGCGGCACCGGCAAGTTCTTCAAGGTGACGTCCAACGCGCACACCCTCACGGGCGACGGCCAGGCGGCCGTCTACCGCCGGGGTCTGCCGCTGGAGGACATGGAGTTCTTCCAGTTCCACCCGACCGGCATCTGGCGCATGGGCATCCTGCTGACGGAGGGCGCCCGTGGTGAGGGCGGCATCCTCCGCAACAAGGACGGCGAGCGCTTCATGGAGAAGTACGCGCCGGTGATGAAGGACCTGGCGTCGCGAGACGTCGTGTCCCGCTCGATCTACACGGAGATCCGGGAAGGCCGCGGCTGCGGCCCCGAGGGTGACCACGTCTACCTCGACCTCACCCACCTCCCGCCGGAGCAGCTGGACGCCAAGCTCCCGGACATCACCGAGTTCGCGCGCACCTACCTGGGCATCGAGCCGTACACGGACCCGATCCCGATCCAGCCCACCGCGCACTACGCGATGGGCGGCATCCCGACGAACGTCGAGGGTGAGGTCCTCGCGGACAACACGACGGTCGTCCCCGGCCTGTACGCGGCCGGCGAGGTCGCCTGCGTCTCCGTCCACGGGGCGAACCGCCTCGGCACCAACTCGCTGCTGGACATCAACGTCTTCGGCAAGCGGGCGGGCATCGCGGCGGCGGACTACTCGCAGAAGGCGGACTACGTCGAGCTGCCGGAGGACCCGGCGCAGCAGGTGATCGACCAGGTCGAGCGCCTCCGCGGCTCCACCGGCACCGAGCGGGTCTCCGTGATCCGTCGCGAGCTGCAGGAGTGCATGGACGCCAACGTGATGGTGTTCCGCACCGAGCAGACCATCAAGACGGCCGTGGAGAAGATCGCGGAGCTCCGCGAGCGCTACCTGAACGTCTCGATCCAGGACAAGGGCAAGCGGTTCAACACCGACCTCCTGGAGGCCGTCGAGCTGGGCAACCTGCTCGACCTGGCCGAGGTCATGGCGGTGTCGGCCCTGGCGCGCAAGGAGTCCCGCGGCGGTCACTACCGCGAGGACTACCCGAACCGCGACGACGTCAACTTCATGCGCCACACCATGGCCTACCGCGAGGTGGGCGACGACGGCACCGAGTCCATCCGTCTCGACTACAAGCCGGTCGTCCAGACCCGCTACCAGCCGATGGAGCGTAAGTACTGATGGCAACCCCGACCCTGGACAAGGCGGACGCGGCCGGCACGCCCGAGCCCGGCTTCGCCGACTCCCCGTACATCACGGCGACCTTCCGCATCCGTCGCTTCAACTCCGAGGTCTCGGCCGAGGCGACCTGGGAAGACTTCCAGGTGGAGATCGACCCGAAGGAGCGCGTCCTCGACGCCCTCCACAAGATCAAGTGGGAGCTGGACGGCACTCTGACCTTCCGCCGCTCCTGCGCGCACGGCATCTGCGGCTCGGACGCCATGCGGATCAACGGCAAGAACCGCCTCGCCTGCAAGACCCTGATCAAGGACCTCAACCCCGAGAAGCCGATCACGGTGGAGGCCATCAAGGGCCTGACGGTCCTGAAGGACCTGGTCGTGGACATGGACCCGTTCTTCCAGGCGTACCGCGACGTGATGCCCTTCCTCATCACGAAGGAGACGAACGAGCCCACGCGCGAGCGTCTCCAGACGGCCGAGGACCGCGAACGCTTCGACGACACGACGAAGTGCATTCTGTGTGCGGCGTGCACGTCGTCCTGCCCGGTCTTCTGGAACGACGGCCAGTACTTCGGCCCGGCCGCCATCGTCAACGCCCACCGCTTCATCTTCGACTCGCGCGACGATGCGGCGGAGCAGCGACTGGAGATCCTGAACGACCGTGACGGTGTCTGGCGCTGCCGGACGACGTTCAACTGCACGGATGCCTGCCCACGTGGGATTGAGGTCACGAAGGCGATCCAGGAAGTGAAGAGGGCGCTTATTACGCGCCGCTACTGATCTTTTTCGCATGTGCATAAGGGCTCTGTTTCCGTACCTCTGGAAACAGAGCCCTCATGCAAGCCCGGGCGTCAGCACGGCTGCAGCACTCGTCGCACGAAGCCCGTCCTCCCCAAACGCCCCTCAGCGCTCTTCTGTACGGGGGCTTGGGGATCTCGGCTTCCCTACAGCTGACTCAGGATCGTCGGATCCGTGATCTCCGTGTCGTCGGCCAGCATCATCGCCTTGCTCAGGATCACCGCCAGCATCCGGTCCCCCTCGTACGGCAGGTAACCGGACTGCGGCGCACCCGCGTTGGACTTCGGGACGATGCACAGGTACCGGTCGTCCGGGGTCATCAGGATGTTGCCCGAGCCGAGGTGGATCTTGTACGTGTGGCGTTCGCCCTTCACATGCAGGAAGCGGCCCTCAAGGGTGCAGCGGTCGGCTATGGCGAGGCGCGGTATCAGGCGGTCCAGGAGGAGACGGCGGGTCTCGGCGCTCTGGTTGAGGTCGCCGAAGCCGTACGACGTCCAGTACTCGCGGAAGCGGCCGTCGGGGCCGCCGTCCTGCCAGGTCGGGTCGTTGCCGACGCTGGCCACGCCGACGAAGAGGTCGACGTCGCGCAGGACTTCGGAGAGGACCAGGGGTGGGATCGTATCCAGGGGCAGTGGTTCCACCGGGTCCGACCTGTCGCGCAGCCACATGCGGTACTCGCCGCCGTAGCAGTGCGCGGAGTTGTGCGGGGCGCCGATCGGGTAGAAGCGGACCTGGTCGGTGCGCAGGCGGAGGTAGCTGCCGGATTCGGTGGTGTCGACGCCGTACTCCTGGCCGTCACCCTCGATCCAGTACTCGGCGCGCAGGCCCCATTGCGGGAGGTCGCGGGTGGCCGGCGGTGCCTCGTCGTCGACGCACAGGCGGAGTTTGTTGCGCCAGCCCCGGATCGCCGCCAGGGAGTGGAACTGGTGCTGGCGGAGGACGTGGGCCGCGAAGCGGTTCGAGTACGTGCCTGTGGTGCGCTCGGCGTCCGTGAGGAGGTAGACCTCACGGTGGGCCTGCTTGAACGGCTGGGTGATCTCGTGGCGTTCCAGCCAGTCGCGCCAGGCGACGATCTCGGCGGGTTCGAGCCCGACGGGGTGCCAGAGCCGGACCTCGTGGCCGATGCGGACCGGGTCGTCGGTGAGGGTGCGCAGCTCGCCGTCGGCGTGGCCGACCGTGACGCCGTCCACGGTCCACAGGAGGCGGCGGGCCAGCGTGCCGACCAGGGGATGGTCGAGGTAGCGCTCGCGCCAGGTGGCGTACGGCCACGTCCGGCGGGCCAGGAACTGGCGGTCCAGGCGTTCGGTCTGGGCCGAGAGCATCTTGTCGACGTCTTTGACGGCGGCCTTGAGTTCCGCGAGCTCGTCGGGGTGGTCGCGCCGGACGGACGCGGGCACGCTCCTGACCGGCTTGCCGGTGGCGTTGCGCCAGGTCAACAGGGCTTTGGAGCCGTGCACTTCGAGCAGTGCGGTCGCTTCTCCCAACCGGTACTCGGCGCCGCCGACCTCGGTGAGCCCGTACATCGGTACGGCCAGTTCCTCGATCTCCTCGCGGCCGAGGCCCAGCGCGACGGCCCGTTCCTCCAGGGCCGAGTCGAGGAGCTTGGCGGTGTTCTTGTAGGTCACCCGGGTGGCCAGGCGGGCGAGTTCGGCCAGGGCGGACTCGCTGTCGATGCGGGCGAGCGCGATGACGCCGGCGTTGGCGACCTTGGGATTGCGCGGCCCGAGCCCGGCGACCTTCTTCAGCGAGGTCTCGACGAGGGTGCCGAGGGCGCGGGGCGTGTCGGGGTGCGGGGGCAGGACGGAGAGCAGCCACGCCAGGCCGCGCAGGGCGTTGGCGTTGTAGGGGTCGTAGGCGTTGTTGAGGTTCGCCTCGTACGCCCGCAGGTCCAGCGGGAGGGTGCGGGGGCGGCCGACGTGGGTCAGCCAGGACAGCACGGTCTCGCGGACGCGGTCGGGGCCGAGGGTGTCGACGAGGGCGGCGGCCCGCTTGTCCCACCTGGCCGTGGGTTTGGACGCGGTGGCGGTGGCGGCATGGGCGAGCAGGGCCTGCCAGTCGGCATCGGCGGTGTCCCGCATGGCCTGCTCGGCCCACGCCTCACCCACGTTGAGGACGGGCTCGGTCAGCTTCTTCGCCAGGGAGACCAGTTCGTCCAGGCAGTATCTGTCCTGGGCGGAGCGGCGGACGACGGCCACGACGGCGGGAGACAGCGCCCGGCCGGCGGCCCACTCCGCCTCGGCCAGGCGGTCGAAGAGCGTCGCGGACCAGAGAGAGTACTGCCGGCCCAGGTCGTCGAGGGTCTTGCGGCGCTCGGCCGCCAGAGGATCGTCGTCCAGTCCCTCGGCGGCGAGGGCGTACAGGGTCAGGGCGTTGCACCGGCTCTCCGTCTCGTCACCGACCGACGGGAAGCGCTCGGCCACCGCGTGCACCAGTTCACGGCGCCGCTCGGCGGGCAGCTCCCGCAGCTCGCGGAGCACCTCTTCCCAGCCTCCGGTCCAGTACGCCTGGTTGTCGACCAGCGCCTTCATCGCCTCGTCGGCGACCCGGTCCATGTCTTGGGCGGCGATGTGCCGGCGCAGCAGACGCACTCGAGGGCTGTGCATCAGCCACCCACCAGGGGAACGAGCTTCAGGAACGTGACCTCGGTGCCGAGTGCGAGCTCGATCTCCTCGTCGGGGTCGGTGACCTGGCGGTCTTCGACCAGCACGAGGAAGCCGTTGCCGGCGAAGGCCTTCAGCGCAAGCTCGGTCTGCGCCTCGGGGTCTATCCGCCGCGGCGTCCGCATCGCGTACCCGTTCAGCTCCCGCTCAGCGTCCTCGGGCTGCACCAGCCCCTGGAACACGCCCGGCGTACGCGCGTTGTACTCGGCGACCTCCTGGAACACCCGGCGCCGGACCAACTCGCGCACGGTGAGCCGCTCCTCGGCGATCTCGAGCCCCCAGCCGTCAGTGCGGCTCCCGCTTGTCGTCTCGTCGACGAACGTCACGATTCCCATGCCGTCGACAGTACGAGGCACCACTGACAACGCCCCCGGACAGGGCATGCACCGGTCACTTCAGAAGAGGCTTGCTCCACTCCCGCGCATCCGCCCTGCGCATCAGCTCCAGCGCCGCCTCCGCGTCGTCGGTCACCAGCGGATGCACGAGTTCGACGTAACGGAGCTGGCCGGCCAGGGACTTCCGCATCCGCTTGAGGCTGCGGGCGCTGAACGAGACACCGCCGGGCTTCTCGACGGCGCCCGCGGCGACCGCCAGCTTCTCGACGCTCACCTTGCACAGGGTGGAGGGCGTCTCGCGGCACGCGTGGATCTCGACGTAGCCGTCCCACAGCCCCAGGACGACCTCGTACTTCACGCCGGAACCGGTGTAGGTCGCTACGGCGACGGGCAGACCCGACTCCCGTTCGCCCGGACCCTCGAGACCCAGTCTCTCCGCGACGCCGGCACAGGTCTCACGCACCTCTGCGAAGAAGACCTTGACCCCTGGAACCATTCACGCCCCCCGCTGGAACCATCCACGCCCCCGCGCCGCAGCCCTGACGACGCTTCAGCGTAGCGGCGGAAGGGGCGGCGTCTGGGCCCAATGAGTGACCCCGCGGTCAGCCCGCCCGGTGAGCGGCGCCTTCGCACCTAATCTGATGGCATGTCAGATGACGAGTCGTACGAACTGCTCGGTTTCGACAACCTCCTCCTGCCCGTCGGGGACCTCGCGGAGGCCGTCGGGTTCTACGAGCGCGCCGGGTTCACGGTGGGGTTCCGGTTCGACGAGGGCGGGATCGCGCTGCTCAAGGTCGGAGGTGAGACGCCCGGGATCCTGCTCAAAGAGGAGGAGGGTTTTGGCCACCGTCCGCCGCCCTGGCCCTGCACGCGCGCGTGGCTGGAAGTACCGGACGCGCGCCGCGCCGCCAAGGAACTGGCCGCCGCGGGCATCACCCCGCTCGACGAGCCCCTCTCGATCGCCACCGGCTGGACCGTCGAGATCGCCGATCCGTGGGGGAACGTCATCGGGCTCACGGACTACAGCAAGCGGCCGGAGCTCGCGCGCAGGGCGTGACGCAGGTCCCATGCCCCTCCCCGGCAAGGGAGTTGAACACGTTCAAATACGGGACTACAGTCTCTCCCGTCAGCATTTTGAACGCGTTCAAGAAGGGGTGGGGCATGGACCGCACCGTCATCGCCTACGTCATCTACCTGCTGGTCAGCATCGGGCTGACCGTCTGGGTGGCCCGCACACTCAGCCGCAACGGACGCGTCTTCCTCGCCGACGTGCTGCGCGGCAACGAGAGCCTCGCCGACGCCGTCAACCACCTCCTGGTGGTCGGCTTCTACCTCGTCAACCTCGGCTTCGTCGCGCTCTACCTGAGCGGCGACGAGACCATCCAGGACACCCGCCAGATCTTCGAGGCCCTGTCGACCAAGCTGGGCGTGGTGCTGCTGGTGCTCGGCGTCATGCACCTGGGCAACGTGTACGTGCTCAACCGGATCCGGCGGCGGAGCGTCATGGAGCGGGAGCAGGTGCCGCCGGTCGCGCCGCAGGACTGGGTCCGGGCATGAGCACCGCGACGCCCGCCGAGGACCGGGGCACCACGCGTGTCCCGGTCCGCCGGCTCACCGTCCTGTACGACGCCGAGTGCTCCCTGTGCGCCTTCGTGCGCGACTGGCTCGTACGGCAGCCGCAGCTGGTGCCGCTGGAGCCGGTTCCCGCCGGGTCGGACGAGGCCCGGCGGCGCTTTCCGGGGCTCGACCACCGGGCCACCCTCGACGAGATCACCGTCGTGGGGGATGCGGGCCAGGTCTACCGCGGCGCCGCCGCCTGGATCGTCACCCTGTGGGCCCTGCGCGCGCACCGGCCGCTCGCGCACCGCCTGAGCACGGCGTCCGGGGCGAGGCTCGCCAAGGGCGCGGTGCTCGCCGCGGCCAAGTGGCGCGGGGCGCAGTGGCACGGACAGCGGGCGAACGCGGGCCAGTGGAGCGGCAAGGTGTACCGCCGCGCGGACGGGTGGGCGTACGACTCCGCCCGGGGATGGACGTACAGCCCCCCTGCCTGCGACAGCGGTACCTGCGCCACTCGTTAGGCTCCGTTCCGTGCCTGCGAACAACGACGGCCCCGATGAGGGCGGTAACCCGAGCAAGTCCGAGCAGACCCGCGCGCTCATCCTCGAGACGGCGATGCGACTGTTCCAGGAGCGCGGCTACGACAAGACGACCATGCGGGCCATCGCCAAGGAGGCCGGGGTCTCCGTGGGCAACGCGTACTACTACTTCGAGGGCAAGGAGCACCTGATCCAGGGCTTCTACGACCGGATCGCCGCCGAGCACCAGGTGGCGGTCCGGGAGGTCCTGGCCCGGGAGACCGACCTGGAGGCGCGGCTCGCGGGCGTCCTGAGGGTGTGGCTGGACATCGCGACCCCGTACCACGAGTTCGCGGTGCAGTTCTTCAAGAACGCCGCCGATCCGGACAGCCCGCTCAGCCCCTTCTCCCCCGAGTCGGAGCACGCGCGCGTGGAGGCCATCAGCATCCACCGGCAGGTGCTCGCCGGGGCGAAGACCAAGGTGCCGGAGGAACTGCGGGACGTCCTCCCCGAGTTGATGTGGCTCTCCCAGATGGGGCTCGTGCTGTATTGGATCTTCGACCGCACGGAGGGCCGCGAGCGGAGTTACCGGCTCGCCGAGCGGGGGGCGCGGCTCACCGCGCGGGGCGTGTCACTGGCCCGCTTCCGGGTGCTGCGGCCGCTGGTGCGGGAGGTGCACGAGCTGTTCACGGACTTCCTGCCGGGGATGACGAAGATGATGCCGGATCCGGGGGCGGGGGCGAGGGTGCGGGCGGAGTGATCCACGATCGGGTGAAAGGGCTCGGACGGGACATCGGGGAGTCGGCCTGCCTACGATGATGCTTTCGACACCAGCCCACAGGAGGCACGTGATGTTCGCAGCATCCGTCGAGCGGCCCTATGGCGACCGTCCGCTGATCGCGGAGGCGAACCGGCTCATGGACCGCCTTCCGGGGTACCGCGTCGAGATCATCGGAGGCCTGATCATCGTGTCCCCGCCCCCCAACGGTGCTCATGCTCGCGCGCTCTCCAGGTTGAGGCGCCCCTTCGCTGCAGCGGGGCTGGATGGCGGTGAAACCGAAATCCTCGAGGGACTTGGGCTCTGGCTCCCTGCCGGCGCCGAAGACTTCGCCATCCCCGACCTCGTTGTTGTGGACGCCGATTTCGAGGACCATCTCGTCGAGAACAACTGTTACGACCCAATCGCCTTCCGCCTCGTCCTGGAAGTCACGTCCAGCAACTACCAGAACGACCTCCGCGGCAAGGTCACCGCATACGCCCAGGCGAAGATCCCCGTCTACGTCATCGTCGACCGCCAGCATCAGCGCCTCCACGTCCTGACCGAACCCGCCGGGGACACGTACGCCAACCACCGCGTCCACGCTCCCGGCGAGCTCGTCACCCTGCCCGACTCCCTCGGCGCCAAGGTCACCCTCGACGTGGACGAGATCCTCAAGGCCGGGCAGCCGAAGGCTAGTTGACCGCGTCCACCTCGCCCTCTGCCAGCTCCACGTCACACACCAGCGGCCCGTCCCCGACCGCCACCTGCCGCGCCCGCGACCCGTACGACGGAGCCGTCGTCGCCAGCAGATACGTCCCCGGACCCGGCACCGACACGATGTACGAGCCGTCCGCGAGGGACACCACCCGGTCCAGCTGACGTCCGCCCGCCGACAGCAGCGTCACCGCCGCCTCCGGGACCGGCTCACCGTCCGCCGTACGGACGAAGCCGTGGACGACCGAGGCGGGGCCCTCCGCGGCAAGCGCCTTCGAAGCAGCCGCCTCCTCCTTCGGTTCCACCGCCAGATGCGGCAGCCGCTTGTCCAGCCACCCGGGCAGCCACCAGTTGGAGTTGCCGAGCAGGTGCATCGCGGCCGGCACCAGGGCCGTACGCAGGATGAACGCGTCCAGGGCGACCGCGGCGGCCAGACCGACGCCGGCCATCGCCGCCCCGTAGTCGCCGCTGAGCACGAACGCCATGAAGACGCACACCATGATCAGAGCGGCGGAGTTGATGACGCGGCTGGTCTCCGCCAGCCCCACCCGCACCGCTCGCGCGTTGTCGCGCGTGTGCACCCACTCCTCGTGCATGCGGCTGACCAGGAACACCTGGTAGTCCATGGAGAGGCCGAAGAGCAGGGACAGCATGATGATCGGCAGGAAGGCCGCGATCGGGCCCTCCTGGCCGAGGCCCAGCAGGTCCAGGCCCCAGCCCCACTGGAAGATCGCCACCAGGACACCGAAGGAGGCGGCCGCCGCGATCAGGTTCATCAGCGCGGCCGTCAAGGGGACCACGACGGAGCGGAAGGCGATCAGCAGCAGGACGAAACCGAGGCCGATGATCGTCGCGATGAAGTACGGCAGCCGGTCGGCCGTGACCGAGGCGAAGTCCTTCGAGACCGCTGTCACGCCGCCCACGTGGGCCTGGACGCCCGCCTCCGGGATCACCTGGTCGCGCAGGGTGTCGATGAGGCGGTCGGTCTCCTCGGCCTGCGGTGAGGTGGTCGGGACGACCTGGATGACGGTGACGCCGTTCGCGGGGGGAGCCGAGACGGCCTGCGCGACGCCCTCCGTGTCTTGGATGGTCGCGACCAGGCTGTCCCCCGCGTCGCCGTTCACGACCACCTGGAGCGGGCCGTTGAAGCCGGGGCCGAAGCCCTCGGCGAGCAGGTCGTACGCCTGCCTGGTCGTCGTCGACGCGTCGTCGTTGCCCTGGTCGACCGTGCCCAGCCGCAGGGACAGCAGGGGCAGGGCGAGGAAGGCCATCACGACGACGGCCAGGGCGGCGACCGAGCGCGGGCGGCGCTCGACGGCGGCCGACCAGCGGGCCGCGAGGCCGCTCGTGCGCTCCTCCTCGGGGCCGTGGGCGGCCAGCCGACGCCGCTGGCGGCGGCTGAGCACACGGTGGCCCAGGAGGCCGAGCATCGCGGGCAGCAGGGTGACGGCCGCGAGCACGCTCAGGACGACGGTGAGCGAGGTGCCGATGACCACGCCGTCCAGGAAGCGCAGGTTCGTCACCAACATCCCGGCGAGCGCGATGCACACCGTGCCGCCCGCGAACAGCACGGCCCGCCCGGAGGTGTTGAGGGCGGTGACCGCCGCCTCCTCGGGGTCCAGGCCGCGTTGGATGCCCTTGCGGTGCCGGGTGACGATGAACAGGGCGTAGTCGATGCCGACGCCCAGGCCGATCAACGTGGAGAGCAGGGAAGCCAGTTCGGGCACGTTCGTGACGTGGCTGAGCAGCTGGGTCCCGAACAGTCCGGTGCCCACGCCGAACAGCGCCACCAGGATCGGCAGCAGCATCGCGAACAACGAGCCGAAGGCCAGGAACAGCACGACGGCCGCCGCGAGGATGCCGACGATCTCGGCGGTGCCGGTCGGCGGCTCCTGCACGCGCGTGATGGCCTGGCCGCCCAGCTCGACCTGGAGGCCGTCGCCGCCGGCGTCCTGCGCGGTGTCGACGACGTTTTCGACCAGGTCCTTGGGTACGGCGTCCGCCTGCGCGGCAAAGGTGACCTGGGCGTACGCGATCCGCCCGTCCTCGCTGATCTGGGCGGCGCCCCGCTCACCGTACGGGTCGGTGACCTCGCCGACCCCCTTCATGCCGCCGATCTCCCGCAGCGCGGGTTCTATCCGGGACCGTACGGAGTCGTCCCGTACGGAACCCTCGTCGACCTTCCACACCACCGTGTCGGTGTCGCCCGCGCGCTCCGGGAAGGCCTTCGCCATCAGGTCGTACGCGCGCTTGGAGTCCGTGTTGGGCAGGGAGAAGACCTCCGCGTAGTTCGTGCCCGCGCTCGAACTCGCCGCGCCCAGGCCGAACAGCGCTCCCACCCACAGCAACAGGACCACCAGCCGGTGCCGGTAGCACCAGCGTGCCAATGTCGCCACGCCAAAATCCCCTCATAGTCCGGTCGGTCCCCCAGGTCCTGGCCAACAGAATTGGCTGCGGCACGCGTGCGTGGACATGCAACGGGCGGGACTCTCAAGGAACTCCAAAGCACGAACCGGCCCGACTGTCAGTGCTCGCCCCGATACTGGGGAGCATGACGACGGCTCCAGGCACCGTGCTGGTCGTGGAGGACGAGGAGAGCATCGCGGACGTCCTCGCCATCGCGCTGCGCTACCACCGGTTCGAGGTGATGGTGGCGGGCACCGTCCGCGAGGCGCTCGCGCTCGCCGACCGGACCAGGCCCGACGCCGCGCTGCTCGACGTCATGCTGCCGGACGGGGACGGGCGGGCCCTGGCGCGCGAACTGCGCGACCGGCGGCCCGACCTGGCGCTCGTCTTCCTCACCGCCCGCGACGAACCCGCGGAGGTGGTCGGCGCGCTCGGCTTCGGCGACGACTACATCACCAAGCCGTTCAACATCGACGAGGTCGTCGCGCGGATCACCGCGGTGCTGCGCCGCACCCGCCCGGCCGACGTCCTGGCACAGCGCCCGCCGCTGCGCTACGGCGACCTGGAACTGGACGAGACGACCTACTCGGTGCACCGCGCGGGCCGCTCCGTCGAGCTCACCCCCACCGAGTACGCCCTGCTGCGCTTCCTGGTGCGCAACGGCGGCCGGGTCGTGCCCAAGGAGCAACTCCTGCGCCACGTCTGGCAGTACGAGCACACGCCGCCCGAGTCGACCGTCGTCGAGACCTACATCAGCTATCTGCGGCGCAAACTCGACGCACTGGGACCGCCGGTGATCACCACCCGGCGTGGTGTGGGATACGGGCTGGCATGAGGCTCCCCGCAAGGCTGCTCAAGCCCGTCCCGCGATCCCGCCGCAAGCGCGGCATCCACTCCCTGCGCGCCAAGCTCACGCTGGCGAACGTGGCGCTGCTCGCGCTCGGCATCGTCGCGGCGACCGCCGTGAGCGTGATGGGCATGCGGTACTACCTGCTCGACCAGATCGACGCGGAGCTCACCAAGACCCGGGACTCCCTGGGCGGTTCACAGCTCACCCTGCGGGAGATCGACTCGCTGAGCATGCTGGGTTTCGTGCGCGACCGGCTCGTCCAGCAGCAGTCGGACGACCAGCCACGACCGGACTCGCTCTTCGCCGCCGTGGACAGGCGAGGCAAGCCCGTCGGCCTCCTCGGCTTGGAGCCGACCGACGCCCAGCGCGCCTTCGCGAAGGCGGTCGACGACCCGCGCGCGCTGATCGAGGACCCCGAACCGCACGACATCCGCGTGCAGGACGCCGACTACCGGGCGTCCGCGACGCAGCTCACCGACGGCACCTACATCCTGCTCGCCACTTCCACCGACGGCCTCCACAAGGGCGTCGCCAAGGCCGTCAAGTTCGATCTCGCCATCGGCTCGCTGCTGCTCGCGGTGCTGGCCTGTCTGACGATGTTCAGCGTCCGGCGCCGGATGCGGCCGCTGGAGGACATGGTGGAGACCTCGTCGGCGATCGCCGAGGGCGATCTGACCCGGCGCGTCCCCTCCAGCTGCGAGGCCACCCTGGAGGTCGAACAGCTGCGCGTCGCCCTCAACTCGATGCTCCACCAGGTCGAGTCGGCGTACCGCACCCGCGAACACAGCGCGGCCCAGCTGCGCCGCTTCGTCGGCGACGCCTCGCACGAGCTGCGCACCCCGCTGTCCGCGATACGCGGCTATCTCCAGCTGTACGACAAGGGCATGCTCACCGACCCGAGTCAGCGCAAGCGCGCCTGGGACCGGATGAACGGCGAGGTCGACCGCATGGGCCGCCTCGTCGACGAGCTGCTGACCCTGGCCCGCCTCGACCAGCGGCCCGAACTCCGGTTCCGGAACGTCGACCTCACCCGCCTGGTCCGGGACGCGGCCGAGGATCTGCGCGTCCAGCAGCCGCAGCGGCCCCTCACGGTCGACGCCGACGGCTCCCTGCTGGTGCACGCCGACGAGTCCGGGCTGCGCCAGGTGCTCGGCAACCTGGTGGGCAACGTGCGCACGCACACGCCCGCCGACGTGCCGGTGCGGCTCGGCGTGGAGCGCGCGGACGGGATCGTACGACTGTGTGTCGCGGACAAGGGGCCGGGGCTCGGCCCGCAGGACGCGGCGCGCGTCTTCGACCGCTTCTTCCGGGCCGGCCGGGGTGCGGGCAGCGGGCTCGGCATGGCGATCGTGCAGGGCGTGGTGCACGCGCACGGGGGTGAGGTGGCGGTGCGGACGGCGCCGGGCGAGGGGCTGGCGGTGACGGTCACCCTGCCGGCGGGGGCCGTACGGTCGTAACGCCGTGTACCGCGAGCACGGCCCTGCAGGTGTCCCGACCCGTGTCCCGCTTCAGGCGTTGGCCGGCACGAGTGCCCACACCGTCTTGCCGTGCCGGCCCCTGCTCCACACCCCCCAGGCCGCGGCGATGTGGTTCACCATGTGCAGGCCGCGGCCGGTCTCCTCCCACTCGCCCACCACGCGCAGCCGGGGCTCCACCCGGCCCTCGTCGGAGACCTCGATCAGGCAGGAGCCGTCGGCGAGGGCGGTCACCGCCACCTCGAACTCCCGCTCCACGAGCGGGCCGTGGCGTACGACGTTGGTGGCCGGCTCGGACACGAGGAGCACCGCGTCGGCCAGCGCCCGGCCGTCCGGGGCGTGGCCCCAGTCGGCCAGGTGGTCCCTGACCCGGCGCCGGGCGAGACCGACGGAGGCCGGATGCCGGGGCAGCCGGAAGGAGTTGCGTCTCAGCACGTCTGCTCCTCACCCCGCCCACACCTCCCTCACATGGTGCTGCGCCGGGTGGCCGTCCGGCGTCACTCGGGCGAAGGTCACTACCGCGAGATCGCGTCAGATCCGCCGGACCCGGCTTCGGAGCCGTCAGGTCCGGCTTCGGAGGCCGTCAGATCCAGGTGAGACGCCAGAGGCGGAACCCGCCGGTGCCGTCCGAGAGGTACTGGCCGCCGCCCACCGCCTCGCTGGCGACGACGTACTCCTTGGCCTGCCACAACGGGATGACCGGAACATCACGGGCGACGGCCTGCTGCAGCTCGCGGAAGTCCTCGGTGGCCTCGGTGCGGTCGGCGTACCTCTGGCTGTCCTGAATCAGCTGGTCGACGGCCTTGCTGCGGTAGCCGGTGTTCATGGTGGCGCCGGAGCCGACGAGCGGGGAGCCGAAGGTGTCCGGGTCGGGGTAGTCGGCCACCCAGCCGACGGCGTACGCGTCCAGCTTCCCGGACACCCAGCGCTTCTGGAAGTCGGTCCACTCGTAGCCCTTGACGGTCACCTGGAACAGGCCGCTCGCCTCCAGCTCCCGCTTGAGTTCCGCGGCCTCCTCGGCGGCGGCGCCGCGGCCCGTGGCATAGCCGTAGGTGAAGCGGACCGGCAGGCTCACGCCGGCCTCGGTGAGCAGTTGCTTCGCCTTGCCCGGGTCCAGCTTGGGGTAGAGGTCGAAGAACGACGTGGTGTGGCCGGTGATGCCGGTCGGGATCAGCGAGTAGAGCGGGTCGACGGTCCCGTCGTACACCGTGGCGGCCAGCCGCTCGCGGTCGATCAGCCAGGCCATGGCCTGCCGGACGCGGGTGTCGTGCAGCGGCGAACCGGCGCGGGCGTTGAGGTACAGGTTGCGGGTCTCGGAGCTGTCGGCCACGGACACGCGCTGGTCGGGGTCGCTGGCGTTCAGCCCGGAGAGGACCCCGGGCGGCAGCTGCCGGGTGGCGACGTCGATCCGCTTGGCCTTCCAGGCGGCGTCGAGCTTGTCGCCGTCGCCGTAGTAGCGCAGTTCGACGGGCCGGCCGGTGTCCTTGAGGGCGCCCTTGTAGCGCTCGTTGGGCGCGAGATCGGCCTTCTTCTCCTTCGTATACGTGGTCAGGTCGTACGGTCCGGTGCCGTCGGCGCCGGTGCCGGTGCGCAGGCCGTTCGCCGGGTACTTGGTGCGGTCGACGATCGAGCCGGCTCCGGTGGCCACCTTGAACGGGAAGGTGGCGTCGGGCGAGGAGAGCCGGAAGGTGACGGTGAGGTCCTTCGCGCTGACCGAGCGGAGGGTGCTCAGCAGGGACGCGGGACCGACCTCGGAGTTGATCTTCTTGACCCGCTCGAAGGAGTACTTCACGTCCTCCGCGGTCATGTCACGGCCGCTCGGGAAGGTGAGGCCCTCGCGCAGTTCGCAACGGTAGGTGCGCAGGCCGCTGCCGACGAACGCGCAGCTTTTGGCGGCGTCCGGAACCGGCGTGGCGCCGCCGGGCTCGAAGGTCAGCAGTGACTGGAAGACGTTGCTGAACAGCGCCCAGGAGCCGGCGTCGTAGGCGCCGGCCGGGTCGAGCGACGTGACGGCGTCCGTCGTACCGACCGTGATGGTCCTGTCGTCGTTCTGCGCCGGCAGCAACTGCCAGGCACCCACTCCGACGGCCGCCAGCACCAGCAGCGTCGCGAGTATCCGCATGCGAACCGAACGCATCGGTTGGCCCTCCCCAGGCCCCTCGGGGCCGTGCGCAAATGCCACTCCCCTAGCGGCGCCGCTCACCTTTCCACACGCGTTTCACCTGGGGGAAGAGGGATTTGGGGAGTTGGGAAAGACATTACCGCAAGGGGTTTCTGCGACGTTTCACAGCTCCCTCACAGCCTGTCCGGCGGCCCCGCGGCAGCCCGCTTCCGCAGACCGACTCCGTAGGCCGACTCAGTAGGCCACCGCCCAGGCGAACACGCCGACGCACACCGCGATCGACGCGACCGCGCGGGCCAGGATCACCCGGTCCGCGATCCGCCGCAGCGGCGCGACCGGGACACAGCGCAACGCCCACGTGAGCGGCAGCGAGAGCACCGCGGCGTACGCGAGCAGGAAGAGGGGCCGGGAGGGGTCCCAGGTGTCGCGGCCCTGGTTCTCCAGGTGGAGGAGTCCCGCGAAGACGTAACAGACGAGGGCGCAGGATCCCGTGAGGGCGGTCTCGAACAGCGCGAACAGCGTCGGACGGGTGCGCGCGAGGCGTAGGACGGGCGTTCCGGTCATGTGGAGTCTCCTCACCCGGTCCTGTCCGCCCACGGCGTTCAAGCCTGCGTCGACGCCAGTTCGATCACCGTGATGTCCGATTCGGCCCCGACCCGGGTCGGCGGGCCCCACGCGCCCGCGCCGCGGCTGACGTACAGCTGCGTGTCACCGTAGCGCTCCAGGCCGGCGAGGGTCGGGTTCGCGGCCGAGGCGATGAAGTTGCCCGGCCAGAGCTGGCCGCCGTGGGTGTGGCCGGAGAGCTGGAGGTCGACGCCGTGCTCGACGGCGTCGTGGATCTGGACCGGCTGGTGGGCGAGCAGCACGCACGCGCGTGCCGTGTCGCGGTCGCCGAGCGCCTTGACGAAGTCGGGGCCCTGGCCCTCGTCCTCGCCCGACACGTCGTTGACGCCGGCGAGGTCGAAGTGGGCCAGTTCGGTACGGGCGTTCTCCAGCGGGCGCAGGCCCAGCCGTCGTACCTCCTCGATCCACTGCTCGGCGCCGGAGAAGTACTCGTGGTTGCCGGTGACGAAGTACGACCCGTGGCGCGCCCGCAGCCCGGCCAGCGGTGCCGCGGCCGGGCCCAGGTCCTTCACGCTGCCGTCGACCAGGTCGCCGACGACCGCGATCAGGTCCGGCTGGGTGCCGTTGATCGTGTCGACGACCTTCTGGGCGAAGCCGCGTCCGAGCACCGGCCCCAGGTGGATGTCGCTGACCACGGCGATCCGGTAACCGTGCGCCGCGCGCGGGAGCTTGGCCAGCGGGACGGTGACCCGCTTGACGGTGGGGCCGTTCAGGACGCCGTACGTGCCGTAGCCGACGGTCCCGACGGCGACCGCCGCGGCGGCGCCCCCGACGACCCGGGAGACGAAGAGGCGGCGGGAGGGGAGGGACGGCGGGACGGCGGCCGGGGGCTCCGCATCCGGTTCCGGGTCGTGGTCCGGCGTGGGTGCCGTTCCCGCCGGGACCGGCTCGGGCTCCGGCTGTCGTACGGCCGTCTCGGCGCCCGCCCGCCGTTCCAGGAACCGTCGCAGCAGCGGTCGTACGACCTCACCCGCCACCACGGCCAGCAGCAGGTAGATCGACAGGGCCATCCACAGGAAGCCCGGCCAGGCCAGGACGCGCTGGAGCCAGAAGGGCGCGCCGGTGCGCTCAGCGACGAGGGCCGTGACGGTGAGCACCCAGCCGCCCGCGATCAGCACCGCGCCCGCGCGGCGCACCGGGCCGGGAGCCTGGGTCGTGTCGCGGAACAGGCGTCTCCACAGGTACCAGTTGGCCGTGACCAGCACGGCCAGGACGAGCAGTACGAAGAGTATGACCACGGTCTCGTGTCCCCCGTTGTGGGCTGTTACGGCTGTCAGGGCTGTTACGGCTGTCGGTTATGACGTCCGGCGCAATGCGCGCACTCCGCGCAACCCGATGACCCCGACGACCGTCCCCAATACGAAGGAGACGACGGCGAGCAGCAGATGCACCCAGAAGTACGCCGTCGGGTGACCGTCGTCGAAGGCGAGCCCACTGCTGTCCTTGATCAGGTTTTTGACGAAAGTGACCCAGATGACCCAGCTCCACACCCCGAAGGCGAGCAGGAACCAGGAGACGGGGCGGCTGAGCTTCATGCGTCCAGTATCGCCGCCGGGTGTCCGGTTCCTTGGCCGGGGTGGGGAGGGAGACGGGACTTCACGCCCTGTGCCATGTACGTTCCTGACCGTGCCCGCACCCAAGAAGACCGCCAGGCGATCCCTGCTGGTCATTTCCGTTGTCCTGTCGTCCGCCCTGTCCTCGCTCGTGTTGACCGCGCCCGTCTCCCTGGCGGCGCCGAGCCCGTCGCCGAGCACGTCCGCGAGTCCGTCGCCGAGCACGTCCGCGAGTCCGTCGGCGAGTCCGTCGGTCACTCCCCCGGCGAACATGTCGACCGTCGGCGGCGAACGCCTGGGCCTGCCCGGGGCGCAGGTCGATCTGGCGAGCGGGGTGCCGGTGCTGCCCAAGGGCCTGAGCGCGCGGTCGTGGATCGTCGCCGACGCCGAGTCCGGGGACGTACTGGCCGCCAACAACGCGCACTGGCGGCTGCCCCCGGCGAGCACCCTGAAGATGCTCTTCGCGGACACCGTGCTGCCCAAGTTCGCGAAGACCCAGAAGCACAAGGTCGTCCCCTCCGACCTGGCAGGCATCGGTTCCGGCTCCAGCATGGTCGGCATAAAGGAGGGCGAGACGTACACCGTCCACGACCTGTGGCTCGGCGTCTTCCTGCGGTCCGGCAACGACGCCGTGCACGTGCTGTCGCAGATGAACGACGGCATCGACAACACCGTCAACGAGATGAACGCGCACGCCGAGGAGCTCCAGGCCCTCGACACGCACGCGGTCAGCCCCGACGGTTACGACGCGCCCGGCCAGGTCTCCTCCGCGTACGACCTGACCCTGATCGCCCGTTCCGGGCTCCAGAAGAAGGACTTCCGCGAGTACAGCTCGACCGTCTCCGCGAAGTTCCCGGGCGAGACGACGAAGAAGAAGGGCAAGACGACCCGCGGGTCCTTCGAGATCCAGAACACCAACCGGCTGCTGACCGGCGACTCCGACATCTCCGTCTACCCGGGCATCGCGGGCGTCAAGAACGGCAACACCACCAACGCGGGCGCCACCTTCACCGGCGTCGCCGAGCAGGGCGGCAAGGTGCTGCTCGTCACCGTCATGAACCCGCAGAAGGACGAGCGCAACGAGGTCTACAAGGAGACCGCCCAGCTCTTCGACTGGGGCTTCAAGGCGGCCGGCAAGGTGGAGCCGGTGGGTGAGCTGGTGCCGCCGAAGAGCGCCGTGCAGGCCAGCGCCCAGCCGGGGGCGAACGCCTCCGGGGAGGCGGGGGGTACCGACGCGGGCGGCGCCGGGACCTCTTCGAAGCCGGTGGCGTCCGCCACGGCCGAGACCGCTTCCGGGGGCATGGGGGTCGCGCTCGCGATCACCGGCGGGCTGCTGGTGGTGCTCGCGGGCGCCGCGTTCCTGGTCAACCGCCGTTGGCCGCTGCCGGATCTGGTACGTCGTCGGCCTCGCCCGTAGGTTCGTCCTCCTTGCTCTGCGTGGCCGTCCAGGCCGCGCAGAACAGGACCAGTTTCGCCGTGAAGTTGATCCACAGCAGCAGGGCGACGGGGACGCCGAACGCGCCGTACATGCTCTTCGCGGCCACACCCTGCATGTAGCCGCTGAGCAGCAGCTTCAGCAGCTCGAAGCCGACCGCGCCGGTCAGCGCCGCCACGATCAGCCGGCGGCGCTTCGGCTCGACTCCCGGAAGCAGCGTCAGGACGTAGAGGAGCAGCAGGAAGTCCGCGAGTACGGCGACGAGGAACGCGGCGATGTGCAGCAGGACGCTGCCCCAGCCCTCCTTGTCGATGCCCAGCTGGCCGGTGATCCAGCCGACCATCGCGGAAGCCACGGTGGAGGCGGCGAGCGTGACGAGGACGGCGCCGCCGAGGCCGACGAGGATGCCGAGGTCCTTGGCCTTGCGCAGGACCGGGTTCTCCTCGTCGTCGGGCATCTCCCACACGGCCCGCAGGCACTCGCGCATCGAGCCCGCCCAGCCGATGCCGGTGAACAGCAGGGCGGCGCCCGCGATGAGGCCGACGGTGCCCGCGTTCTGCACCAGTCCGTCGATGTTGAGCTGGTCGGAGATGCCGGGCACCTGCTCGGCGATCTTGTCCTCCAGCGTGTTCTGCCGCTCCTTGCTGAGCGTGGCCGCGGCGACCGCGGCCAGGACGGTGAGCAGCGGGAAGAGCGCCACGAAGCTGGTGAACGTCATCGCGGCGGCCAGCCGTGTCCACTTCACCCGGTCCAGCCGCTCGTACGACCGCCACGCGTGCGTGGCGGTCAGCCGGGCGACGAGCGGCCCGACGCCGGGGAGTTTTTTCAGCCAGTCCATGATCCGACTCTGCCCTCGCTGCGGAAGACCAATGTCCTGGTGCCCCAAAACCGCAGGATCGTGGCCAGGGCCATGCCGATTCCGGCGCCGGAGACGGTGTCCGCGCGCTGCGAGGTGAGGCCGAGGCCGTAGTGACTGACGGCGAGGCACAGGAGCTGTACGAGGGCGCCGGCGAGGTTCACCGCGAAGAAGACGGCATACGGGCGCGCTCCTCTCGGGCCGGTGTCCCGGTACGTGCCCAGCGCGTTGCCCGCGTACGTCACCGAGCAGCCCACGACGAAGGAGAGCACCTTGGCGGTGAGCGGGTCGAGACCGGCCTGGCCGCGCAGGTAAGTGAAGAGGGTGAGGTCGGCGGCGTAGGCGAGGAGGCCGACGGCGGCGAATCCGAGGAGTTCCCGGCGGCTCGTCCACGCGCGCGTCCTCACCAATTGGCCACCGCCAAGGCGTACATCGCGATCCACAGCAGGCCGATCAGAGCGAGGGCGCGGTCGCGCAGGACGACGTCCTCGGGTTCGCCTGCCGTGCCGCGGTCGGCGAAGACGGCGTATCTGAGGATCGCGAGGATGAAGGCGACCATGGAGAGCTGCCGCCAGGGCAGGAGGCTGGTGTGCGGGACGCCGCCCTCCTCCAGGGCCCACAGGCAGTAGCCGAGGACGGCGACGCCGGCCGCGAGCTGCCACACGAAGCGCAGGTAGCCGGTGGTGTACTCGGTGAGCAACGCGCGCGTGGCGCCCGCCTTCCCGGCCATCTGGACGGCTTCGGAGTAGCGCTTGGCCGACACCATGAACAGCGCGCCGAACCCGGTCGTGATGAGGAACCACCGCGACAGCGGGATATCGAGCGCGAGGCCGCCGACCACGGCCCGCATCAGGAATCCGGTCGTGACGACGACGAGGTCGATGACCAGGATGTGCTTGAGGCTGACGCAGTACGCCAGTTGCATGCCCAGGTAGGCCGCCAGAAGCGCCGCGACGGCCGGCGAGACCAGCCAGGCCGCAACAACCGGCGCGAGGACGCCGAGAGCGGCTCCTACGGGGTACGCGACGGGTACGGGGACCTGTCCGGCGGCGACCGGGCGGCGGCGCTTGGTGGGGTGGGCGCGGTCGGCGTCGGCGTCCCGGGCGTCGTTGACGAGGTAGACGGCGGCCGCGCAGGCGGTGAAGAGGGCGAAGACGAACGCGAGTTGGGTGAGGGCGTGCCGGGAGAAGAGCTGACCGGCGGCGGTCGGGGCGGCGATGACGAGGCCGTTCTTGACCCACTGCTTGGGGCGCGCGGCCTTGAGGAGCCCGCCCAGGAGGCTGCCCTCTGGGGGTGGTGCGGACTGCCGGAGGGGCGTGCGCTGTTCCGGCAGCGTGGTCTCGCGGATGCGCGCGCCGCCCGTCATCGGCGCGGTCTCAGTCATGCGCGCTCCCTCTCATCCAGCGCGCTCCGATGCGCGCTGTCAGCGCCCCCAGGGCCGCGCCCGCCGCCACGTCTGAGGGGTAGTGCACGCCGACGACCAGGCGGGACACACACATCGCGGCGGCCAGCGGCGGGACGGCGTACGCCCCCAATGCGCCGAAGGCGACCGAGGCGGCCACTGCGGACGTCGCGTGCGAGCTCGGGAAGGAGTGCCGGCCGACGGTGCTCACCAGGGGCTCCACATGCGCCGGACGCGGGCGGCGTACGACCCATTTCACGCCCATGCCGGCGAGGTGCGCGCCCGCGGTGAGCGCCGTCCCGCGCAGCCATGCGCCGCGGCGTGGACCGTCCGCCACGGCTCCCGCGAGACCCGCCGCGAGCCACAGCGCGCCGTGCTCGCCCGCAAAGGACAGGACGCGCGCGGCGTTCGCGACGCGCGGGTCGCGGCCGTACGCCCGCAGCGCCGAAAGGATTCGGTGGTCGATGTCGTCGAGATCGTCCATGTGGACTCACTGTTCACGTCAGCGCCGCCGGGGCTCCGGCAATATAGGTCGACATCCCATTAATCACCCATTTCGGGTATGAGGTGAATGTTTCAAAACCAATCGCCCACAAAGGGGCGATACGGTCACCGACATGCCTGCCGACACCGCTTCCGTCACCGGCTGGGGACGCACCGCTCCCACCACCGCCCGCCTGATCCGCCCACGGACGTACGAGGAGGCCGCGGCCGCCGTCCGGGACTGCGGGGCCCGCGGAGGCATCCCGAGGGGCCTGGGGCGGGCCTACGGGGACGCGGCGCAGAACGCCGGCGGGTCCGTGCTCGACATGACGGGCCTCGACCGCATCCACGCGATCGACGCCGACGAGGGCATCGTGCTGTGCGACGCGGGCATCTCCCTGCACCGGCTGACGGAAGTGCTGCTGCCGCTCGGCTGGTTCGTGCCGGTGACACCCGGCACGCGCCATGTCACTGTCGGGGGCGCGATCGGCGCGGACATCCACGGCAAGAACCACCACGTGTCGGGTTCCTTCTCCCGGCACGTCCTCTCGCTCGAACTCCTCACCGCCGACGGCGGGGTCCGCGCGGTCGGCCCCGGCACGCCCCTGTTCGACGCGACGGCCGGCGGCATGGGACTGACCGGCGTGATCCTGACCGCGACGGTCCGGCTCCAGCCGGTCGAGACCTCGCTCATGTCCGTCGACACCGAGCGCGCGCGGGACCTCGACGACCTGATGGCCCGTCTGACGGCCACCGACCACCGGTACCGCTACTCGGTGGCGTGGATCGACCTCCTGGCGCGCGGTGCGGCGACGGGCCGCGCGATGCTGACCCGGGGCGACCACGCTCCCCTGGATGCGCTTCCGGAGCGCACGCGCGCGCGGAGGGACCCGCTGGCCTTCCGTACCTCCCGGCTCCCGGCCGCCCCCGCCTTCCTCCCCGAGGGCCTGCTCAGCCGGACGACCGTGGGCCTCTTCAACGAGCTCTGGTACCGGAAGGCCCCCCGCGCGCGTACCGGCGAACTTCAGAGGCTCTCCACCTTCTTCCACCCCCTGGACGGGGTGCCCCACTGGAACCGGGTCTACGGCCGCGGCGGTTTCGTGCAGTACCAGTTCGTCGTCGGACACGGCCAGGAGGACGCCGTACGCCGGATCGTGCGCCGTATCTCGCAGCGCCGGTGCCCGTCCTTCCTCGCCGTCCTCAAGCGCTTCGGGGACGCCGACCCGGGCTGGCTGTCCTTCCCCGTGCCGGGCTGGACGCTGGCCCTGGACATCCCGGCCCGCCTGCCCGGCCTCGGCGCCTTCCTCGACGAACTGGACGAGGAGGTCGCCGCGGCCGGCGGGCGCGTCTACCTCGCCAAGGACTCCCGTCTGCGGCCCGAACTGCTCACCGCGATGTACCCGCGCCTGGCCGACTTCCGCGCGCTGCGGGCGGAGCTGGACCCGCGCGGGGTGTTCGTGTCGGACCTGGCCCGCCGTCTCGGTCTCTAGGCAACCTCAGGCCCCCGGGCCTTCGTTAGGAGCTGTTCGTGAAGGACGCCTTCGGTACCCCCCAGTCCCTGCTCGTCCTCGGCGGCACGTCTCAGATCGCGCTCGCCACCGCACGCCGGCTGATCGCCCGCCGCACCCGCACGGTGTGGCTGGCCGGACGCCCCACACTCGCCCTGGAGACGGCCGCTTCGGAACTGCGCGCCCTGGGGGCCGACGTGCACACCGTCGCCTTCGACGCGCTCGACCCCGACTCCCACGAGACGGCCCTCGGCAAGGTCTTCTCCGAGGGCGACGTCGACATGGTGCTGCTCGCTTTCGGGATCCTCGGCGACCAGGCGCACGACGAGCGCGAACCGGCGAGCGCGGTGCGCGTCGCGCAGACCAACTACACGGGAGCGGTGTCTGCGGGCTTGGTCGCCGCGCGCGCCTTGCAGACCCAGGGCCACGGCTCGCTCGTGGTGCTCTCCTCCGTGGCCGGCGAACGCGCCCGCCGCTCCAACTTCATCTACGGCTCCAGCAAGGCCGGCCTCGACGCCTTCGCCCAGGGCCTGGGCGACGCCCTGCACGGCACCGGCGTGCACGTCATGGTCGTACGCCCCGGCTTCGTCCGCTCGAAGATGACCGCGGGCCTTGAGGAGACGCCCCTGGCGACCACGCCCGAAGCCGTCGCCACGGCCATCGAGCTGGGACTGCGCCGCCGCTCGCAGACGGTGTGGGTGCCGGGAGCGCTGCGGGTGGTGATGTCGGCACTGCGGCATGTGCCGCGAGGGGTCTTCCGGCGGCTGCCGGTCTAGGAGAACCGGGTCACGGGGATCGCGGCTGCCGGTCCAGGAGGCCGGTGTCAGGGGGCGGGGATCGGGCCGCGCTCCACGCGGGCCGCCTGCGGCGGCACGACCGCGCCCCCGAAGACGTACTCGCGCAGCTTGCGCCACTCGCCGTCGGCGCCCTGTTCGTAGAGCGCGAAACCGGTGCAGGGCCACTCGGCGTGGTAGTCGGCGAGTTCCTCGAAGGCGCGGTCCATGGCCTCGTCGTCGATGCCGTGGGCGACCGTGACGTGCGGGTGGTACGGGAACTGCAGGTCGCGCGCCACGGGGCCCGAGGCGTCCCGGACCTGCTTCTGCAGCCAGGTGCAGGCCTCGGCGCCCTCTGCGACCTGGACGTAGACGACGGGCGACAGCGGCCGGAACGTACCCGTGCCGGACAGCCGCATGGGGAACGGCCGGCCGGCCGCCGCGACCTCCGTCAGGTGCATCTCGACCGCCGGCAGCATGGCCTCGTCGATCTCCGTCGGCGGCAGCAGGGTGACGTGCGTGGGAATGCCGTGAGCCGCCGCGTCGCCGAAGCCCGCGCGCAGCTGTTGGAGCAGGCTGCCGTGAGGCTCCGGGACCGCGATCGACACGCCGATCGTTACGGTCCCCACGTCGTCTCCTGTCGTCCTGTTCGAGTTCGTTCCAGCCGTCCGGCTATCGACTGTACGGCCACGGCTGTGTTGGTGGGCAGGCGCAACCGTAGTGATGTGCAGCGCTCTGCGCAGTGGTACGCCTGTGCGGTGGTGCGCCTGTGGTGGTACGGCTCAGTGTTTGGCGGGCAGGAAGCCCACCCTGTCGTACGCCTGGGACAGGGTCTCCGCGGCGACGGCACGCGCCTTCTCCGCGCCCTTGGCGAGGATCGAGTCCAGCGTCTCCGGGTCGTCGAGGTACTGCTGGGTGCGTTCGCGGAACGGCGTCACGAACTCGACCATGATCTCGGCGAGGTCCGTCTTGAGCGCGCCGTAGCCCTTGCCCTCGTACTTCTGCTCGAGGTCGGCGATTCCCTCGCCCGTGAGAGTCGAGTAGATGGTGAGCAGGTTGCTGACGCCCGGCTTGCGCTCCGCGTCGAAGCGGATGACGGTGTCCGTGTCGGTGACCGCGCTCTTGACCTTCTTGGCGGTGGCCTTGGGCTCGTCCAGGAGGTTGATGAGCCCCTTCGGCGTGGACGCCGACTTGCTCATCTTGATCGACGGGTCCTGGAGGTCGTAGATCTTGGCCGTCTCCCTGAGGATGTACGGCTTGGGGATGGTGAAGGTCTCGCCGAAGCGGCCGTTGAAGCGCTCGGCGAGATCGCGGGTGAGCTCGATGTGCTGGCGCTGGTCCTCACCCACCGGGACCTCGTTCGCCTGGTACAGCAGGATGTCCGCGACCTGGAGGACCGGGTACGTGAACAGGCCGACGCTGGCGCGGTCGGCGCCCTGCTTGGCGGACTTGTCCTTGAACTGGGTCATGCGGGACGCCTCGCCGAAGCCGGTGAGGCAGTTCATGACCCAGGCGAGCTGGGCGTGCTCGGGGACATGGCTCTGGACGAAGAGCGTGCAGCGCTCCGGGTCGAGACCGGCCGCGAGGAGCTGGGCGGCGGCCAGGCGAGTGTTGGTCCGCAGGTCCGCGGGGTTCTGCGGGAGCGTGATCGCGTGCAGGTCGACGACCATGTAGAACGCGTCGTGGGACTCCTGCAGGGCCACCCACTGGCGGACGGCGCCGAGGTAGTTGCCGAGGTGGAACGAGCCTGCGGTGGGCTGGATTCCGGAGAGCACTCGGAATTTGGGCAGCGGCGCGGAGCGCCCCGCTTGAGGGCGGTGGTGGGCGACGGGTGGGCGGTCAGAGGCCATGCACACCATTCTCTCAGGTCCCGGGGGGCGATCCGGAACTGGTCGGAAACAGATGGGACACGGGTGGGAACCGATCCACGCCGAGCGGTGTACCAATCGTGTGAGGACGCGGGAGGGGGGCCGCATCGTCGATGAGGCCGCGGTGATCGCCCGCGTACGCGCCGGAGAGCCGGAGGCGTACGCGGAGCTGGTGCGAGCCCATACGGGCCTCGCGCTCAGAGCGGCCGCCGCGCTCGGGGCGGGTGCGGACGCGGAGGACGTGGTGCAGCAGGCCTTCGTCAAGGCGTACTGCGCGCTGGGCCGGTTCAAGGACGGCGCGTCGTTCAAGCCATGGCTGCTGTCGATCGTGGCCAATGAGACGAGGAACACAGTGCGGACGGCGGCCCGGCAGCGGACGCTCGCCGGTCGCGAGGCGGCCTTCGCGGAGGCGGAGCCGCTGATACCGGAATCGGCCGACCCGGCGGTGGCCACGCTGGAGACGGAGCGCCGCGCCGCCCTGCTGACCGCCCTGGAGAAGCTGAGCGAGGAACACCGCCTGGTTGTCACCTATCGCTATCTGCTGGAGATGGACGAGTCCGAGACGGCCCAGGCCCTGGGCTGGCCCCGGGGGACGGTGAAATCACGGCTCAACCGCGCCCTGCGAAAGATGAGCCGACTGTTGCCGGATTTTCAGCCTCGGGAAGGGGGTGATGAGCGTGAGTGAGGAGCCGGAGCGGGGTGCGTACGACGCGTACGACGGTGAGGGCGGCCCCGATGACGTGGCTGAGGGACGCCGTGGTGACAGTGACCTGGGTGCGGGGCGCCGCCGTGGCGAGCCCGCCCGGCTGCCGCAGGAGCTGCGGGCGCTGGGGCGTTCGCTGGACCCACCGGGCGGCGCCGGGTCCGACTCGATGGTCGAGCGGGTGTTGCAGCAGATAATCGCCGAGCACATCCCGGTCCCGGTGGCCGAGCCGACGGGGACCGGTGAGCGGCTGCGGGCGGCCCGGTACTGGACGCGGGCGCGGTGGCGGTCGCTGACCGCTGCGCTGTGCGGCTTGCTGACGGTCCTCGCGTTCACGCCCCCGGTGCGGGCCGCGGTCCTCGACTGGTTCGACTTCGGCGGGGTCGAGGTGCGGTACGACCCGTCGGCGGCGCCCTCGACCGGCGCCGAGGTGCCCGGCTGCGAGGGGTCGCTGTCGCTCCCGGGGGCGGAGCGCGAGGCCGGCTTCGAGCCGCTGGTTCCGCCGGCGCTGGGCGCGCCGGACGCGATGTCGGTGACCGACGAGCCGCAGGGGCGGTTCCTGGTCAGCCTGTGCTGGCGCGAGCAGGGGCGCACGATCCGGCTGGACCAGTACCCGGCCGGCCTGGACATCGGCTTCGCCAAGAGCGTGTCCGAGCAGCCCGTGTGGATCTCGCTGAGCACGGATCCCGCGGACGCCGGCACGCCGAGCAACACGGCCCTGTGGTTCCCCCGGCCGCACCTGCTCAGCTTCTGGCTGGTGGACGCGCACGGCTCCCGCTACACCCGCGAGGAGCGGACCGCCGGGCCGACGCTGCTGTGGATGCACGACTCCGGCGGTACGGACGTGACGCTGCGGCTGGAGGGGGTCGCGTCGGAGGGACGGGCGGTGGAGATCGCGAAGTCCCTCGACGGGGCGCCGGAGAAGTCCCCGAAATAGTGCGCGCGGGGTGGGAACCCCGGCGGGTCGGGCGGTGTACCAGAAGTGACAAGCGGCTCGCGGACGGGCCGCACGGGGATCGTCTGACTTTGTATGGGGGTTCGGATGCGCAGGCTCGGGGTCGGGTGGAGCGGCCGGTGTCGTGAACTGACGGCGCTGACAGGGGTGTTGGTGATGACGTCGGCGCTGATGCTGTGGGGGGCTTCCTCCGCGTCGGCGGGCGGACCGACGAGCGTGCTCGTGGTCTCGCCGCAGAGCACGGAGACGGCGGCGCTGTACTACTCCGACGAGGAGTACGGAGAACTGGAACAGCTGCTGGGCGCCCCCCGCACCGGCGTCCGCGACAAGCCGCCGGAGGCCAATCTGACGGCCGCCCGGCAGATCAACGTCACGTGGATGGTGCACGACGTGTCGCCCTGGCGCCTCGACCGGGTCTTCCCGCTGACGGACGGCGACGGCGTCTGGATACACACGGCCGCGAACCTCCCGGAAACGGTGAACGGCCAATGGCACCGCGCCCAGCACCCCGGCCAACTGCGTGAACTGCTCAAGGACCTTGGGGTGATGGGCAAGACGTCGGACGAGGGCCACTCCGCGATCTTCCCGGCACCTTGGGAGACGGGCGAGTCCGGCGTCGGCGGCGAGACCGGCACGGGCGCCGACGCCGACGCCGGCACCACGGACACAGCGACCGACGCGGCTGTCGCGCCGACTGCGCAAGCACGGCCAGGCGAGGACACCGACTGGTGGTGGGTGGTGCCCGGCGCGGCTGCCGGAGCCGCCCTGGCACTGGTGCTGCGGCCCTTCGCCACGCGGATGCGGTGGAGGCCGTGGGACCGACCGCGACGGGAGCCGGGGCCACGGCAGGAATTGCGGGACGTGTGAACGGCCGGGGGGCGACGGCTGCCAGGAGCGACATGTAGGGGGACGGATGGCGATCGGGAGCAAACGTGGGGGCTACGGATGATGGCGTGGCGAACGCGGGCGCGCGGGTGAGGACCCGGAGTACACGGGTGAGGGGGCACGGATGAGGGCCAGGATGAGGTCCGGCACACCGGCGGGGGCGCGAATGGCGGTCCAGAGCGCCGGCGGGGGCGTGCGGGTGGCGGCCCCCCGTGCGGATGTGCGGGCATGGGGGTGAGGGCCACGTGCAGACGTGCGGGCGCGCACGTGGCGGTCCGGTGCAGGCGTGCGGGCATGGGGGTGAGGACCACGTACAGACGTGCGGGCATTCGCGTGACGGCCCGGTGCAGACGTGCGGTTGTCCGGCTCGCAATCATCGTGCCGATGTCGGTGGCCGCCACCCTGTGCGGGATGCCGGCCGCGGACGCGGTCCCGCACGGGACGGGCCGGGACGCCCCGAATGTGGCGGTGGTCGTCGCGGGCGGTACGGGCCGGACGTCGGCGGTGCGCTCGGGCGAGCCGGACTTCGCCCGCCTCTGGCAACTGCTGGAGCCGATGTACGCGGGGACGGAGCGGGTGTCTCAGGCGTGGGACGAGGGCCGGTATCCACCGGTGCGGATCACCGTGATGTGGGGGCTGACGGGGATCGGGGGCTGGCCGCAGACAGACGCGGCGCCGGGTGGAGACGTGGCGATGGAGCGGCAGGACCAGCTGTTCCTGGCCGGGGACGGCACGCCGTGGGTGCGCTCGGATGCCGCGCCGGACGTGGATGACGACGACATCCGCTGGCATCGGGCTCCGCGCTCGGTCTTCGAGCGGATGAGCTGGGCCGCGTTGCTCGGCGAGGCCGACGAGAGGGCGGCGGCCGAGAGTCTGGGCGATGCCGGCGGGCCCGGCGGCAGGCACAGGTCTGCGGCGAGCGGCGTCTGGTGGGCGATACCGGGCCTCGCGGCCGGGTTCGCGGCCGGGGTGGGCGGCACCCTGCTGATACGCCGCGCGGCGGCCCGGCCGGGGACCGGACCGCCGCGGGAGGAACGACGACAGGAGCTGATCGATCTCTGATGCGGGCCGGGCGTCAGCCCAGGTCGATCTCCGGGTACAGCGGGAAACCGGCCACGAGGTCGGTGGCTCGGTGGGCGACCTCGTCCGCGATCTTCGGGTCGAGGACGTGCTGGGCCTTGGAGGGGGCGCCCTTGCCGGTGGTGCCGGGCTCGGTGGAGGTGAGCACGCGGTCGATGAGGGCCGCGACCTCGTCCATCTCGGCGGTGCCGAGACCCCGCGTGGTCAGGGCGGGGGTGCCGATGCGAATGCCGGAGGTGTACCAGGCGCCGTTGGGGTCGGCCGGGATGGAGTTGCGGTTGGTGACGATGCCCGAGTCGAGCAGGGCGGCCTCGGCCTGGCGGCCGGTGAGGCCGTAGGAGGAGGCGACGTCGATCAGGTTGAGGTGGTTGTCCGTGCCGCCGGTCACCAGGGTCGCTCCCCGGCGCATCAGGCCTTCGGCCAGTGCGCGGGAGTTGTCGACGATGCGCTGGGCGTAGTCCTGGAAGGAGGGCCGGCGGGCCTCGGCGAGGGCGACGGCCTTGGCGGCCATGACGTGCGGGAGCGGGCCGCCGAGGACCATCGGGCAGCCGCGGTCGACCTGGTCCTTGAGGGAGTCGTCGCACAGGACCATGCCGCCGCGCGGGCCGCGCAGCGACTTGTGGGTGGTGGTGGTGACGATCTGGGCGTGCGGGACCGGGTCGAAGTCGCCGGTGAGGACCTTGCCGGCGACGAGACCGGCGAAGTGGGCCATGTCCACCATGAGCGTGGCGCCGACCTCGTCGGCGATCTCGCGCATGATCCGGAAGTTCACGAGACGGGGGTAGGCGGAGTAGCCGGCCACGATGATCAGCGGCTTGAACTCGCGGGCCGTGGCACGCAGGGCCTCGTAGTCGAGGAGACCGGTGGTGGGGTCGGTGCCGTAGGAGCGCTGGTCGAACATCTTGCCGGAGATGTTCGGGCGGAAGCCGTGGGTGAGGTGACCGCCGGCGTCCAGGGACATGCCGAGCATGCGCTGGTTGCCGAAGGCCTGGCGGAGCTCGGCCCAGTCGGCCTCGGAGAGGTCGTTGACCTGGCGGACGCCGGCCTTCTCCAGGGCGGGGACCTCGACGCGCTGGGCGAGGACCGACCAGAAGGCGACGAGGTTGGCGTCGATGCCGGAGTGCGGCTGGACGTAGGCGTGGCGGGCGCCGAAGAGCTCGCGCGCGTGCTCGGCGGCGAGGGACTCGACGGTGTCGACGTTGCGACAGCCGGCGTAGAAGCGGCGGCCGATGGTGCCCTCGGCGTACTTGTCGCTGAACCAGTTGCCCATCGCGAGGAGGGTGGCCGGGGAGGCGTAGTTCTCGGAGGCGATCAGCTTGAGCATCTCGCGCTGGTCGGCGACCTCCTGGCCGATGGCGTCGGCCACGCGCGGCTCGACGGCGCGGATCACGTCGAGGGCGGCACGGAAGGCGGTGGACTCGTGGGAGAGGGGTTCGGCTGGCATGGGGACCTCCGGACGTCGTGTTCAGCGTTCACGGTACGGCCCAGGCGCACGGCACTCGGTGCTGGACACAGTCCAGGGGCCGCTCCCCGATGGTTCATCCCATCCCAGCGCGCCAGTCACGGCCCGCCGGTCAGCCTACCGGGCACGCCGCGTCGCCCAGGTCCCGCGTCCACCATCCGAGCGACGATAGGAAGGAGGCCACCGCCACCTCAGGGAGATCCCGTGAACGCTATGGAGGGGCTCGTCGCCGCGGCCGAAGCCCACAGTGCGCACACCTACCACCCGCTGCCGGTGGTGATCGCCACCGCGGACGGTGCCTGGATGACGGACGTGGAGGGGCGCCGGTATCTGGACCTGTTGGCCGGTTACTCGGCGCTCAACTTCGGGCACCGCAACCGGCGGCTCGTCGAGGCGGCGAAGGCGCAGTTGGAGCGGGTGACGCTGACGTCGCGGGCGTTCCATCACGACCGGTTCGCCGCGTTCTGCGAGGAACTCGCCGAGCTGTGCGGCATGGAGATGGTGCTGCCGATGAACACCGGTGCGGAGGCGGTGGAGACGGCGGTGAAGACGGCCCGGAAGTGGGGGTACCGGGTCAAGGGCGTGCCGTCGGAGATGGCGAAGATCGTGGTCGCCGGCAACAACTTCCACGGGCGCACGACGACGGTCATCAGCTTCTCCACGGACTCCGAGGCGCGGGCGGACTTCGGGCCGTACACGCCGGGCTTCGAGATCGTGCCCTACGGGGATCTGACGGCGATGCGCTCCGCGCTGACCGAGAACACGGTGGCGGTGTTGCTGGAGCCGATCCAGGGCGAGGCGGGGGTGCTGGTGCCGCCGGCCGGTTACCTGCCGGGGGTGCGGGAGCTGACGCGGGAGCGGAACGTGCTGTTCGTGGCGGACGAGATCCAGTCGGGGCTGGGGCGGACGGGGCGGACGTTCGCGTGCGAGCACGAGGGCGTGGTGCCGGACGTGTATGTGCTGGGGAAGGCGCTCGGCGGCGGGATCGTGCCGGTGTCGGCGGTGGTGTCGAGCGCGGCGGTGCTCGGGGTGTTCCGGGCCGGGGAGCACGGGTCGACGTTCGGCGGGAATCCGCTGGCCTGTGCGGTGGCGCTGGAGGTGATCGCGATGCTGCGGACGGGCGAGTACCAGGCGCGGGCGGCGGAGCTCGGCGAGCGGCTGCACCGGGAGTTGGGAGCGCTGGCCGGGACGGGGCGGGTGACGGGAGTGCGCGGGCGTGGGCTGTGGGCGGGCGTCGACATCGAGCCGTCGTACGGCACGGGACGGGAGGTGTCCGAGAGGCTGATGGACCTGGGGGTGCTGGTGAAGGACACGCATGGGGCGACGATCCGGATCGCGCCGCCCCTCGTCATCGGTGAGGAGGATCTGGACTGGGGGCTGGCCCAGCTGCGTGCGGTGCTGGGGCTGTAGGTAGTCCGCGGAGTGCAGGGGTTTCTCAGAGGATCACGTGCGGCAGGAAGCGGGCGTACTCGTCGGTGACCAGGCCGGAGGACTCGCGGATGCCGAGGCCCGCGGACTCGTTCTCCACGACCCAGGCGCCGAGGACGACACGGTTGCCGTCGAAGTCGGGAAGGGGGGCCAACTCCTGGTAGCAGCAGGCCTCTTGGCGTACCACGGGTATCGGGTCGGCGCCGGGCTCGTGGACCGTCACTCCCGCGCCCTCCCTGCCCAGCAGGGGCTTGGCGACGTAGCCGGTCGTCGTCGCCAGCTCCCGGGGGCCGTCCAGGTAGGCGGGGAGGAGGTTCGGGTGGCCGGGAAACAGCTCCCAGAGGATCGCCAGCAGGGCCTTGTTGCTGAGCAGCATCTTCCAGGCCGGTTCGATCCACAGGGTGCTGCCCGTGCCGCCGCCGTTGTCGAGGGTGCCGAGGACGTGGTCGGCGAAGCGGTCGGTGGTGAGCCATTCCCAGGGATAGAGCTTGAAGCAGCTGCGGATGAAGCGGAGTTGGTTGTCGACGAAACGGCCGGAGAGGCGGTCCCAGCCGATCTCCTCCATGGAGATCCAGTCGGTGTCGAGGCCGGCCTGGTCCGCGGTCTCCTTGAGGTAGGCGACCGTCATCAGGTCCTCGCCGAGTTCGTCGGCCGATGAGTGGGCGAAGTACAGGGGGCTGCCGGGCGGGAGGAGGGCGGCCTGGTTCTTCCAGGCGGCGACGAGGCGTTCGTGGAGGGAGTTCCACTGGTCGGCGCCGGGGAAGCGCTCCTCCATCCAGAACCACTGCGGGGAGGCGGCCTCGACGAGTGAGGTGGGGGTGTCGGCGTTGTACTCCAGGAGTTTCGCCGGGCCCGTGCCGTCGTGGCGGAGGTCGAAACGGCCGTAGACGGAGGGGAGTTCGGCGCGGCGGCGCCAGGCCTCGGCGACCGACTCGGCCACGCGGGGGTCGGTGATGCCGAGGTCGGCGAAGCGGTCGGTGGCGACGATGTGCTCGGCTGCCGTCAGGCACATCCGGTGAAGTTCCTCGACGACCTCCTCCAGGGCCTCGACCTCGGGGAGGGTGAAGGAGTAGTAGGCGCTCTCGTCCCAGTAGGGGCGCAGGGAGTCGTCGGGATAGCGGGTGAGCGGGTAGATGAGCCCCTGCTCCTCGACGGTCTGCTGCCAGCCGGGGCGGGGCTCGATGGTGTGGCGTTTCATGGGGGTCCTGAGGGCGGGGTTCCGGAGGGGTCGATTGGTCAGCCGCCGGAGCTGCCGCCCTTGCCGACGCTTCCGCTGTCGCCGCTTCCGAAGCCGCCCCGGTCGACGCCGCCACTGCTGCCACTGGTGCTGGTGCCACCCGTGCTACTGCCGCTGGTGCTCGAACTGCCGGAGCCCTTGCCGGACTTGGTGAAGGAGCCGCCCTTGACCCAGCTGGACTTCTTCTTGCCGCCGTAGTAGTAGGCGCCGTTGACGGAGGTGACGGACTTGCAGTTCTTGTCGGCGACGACCTCGTAGCCCTTGGAGGCGTTGTAGCTGTCGCGGTCGACGCAGCGCTTGTCCGGGTCCGAGGAGCAGGCGGTCAGGGCGGCGGCGAGCAGTCCCACGCCACCGAGTGCGACCGTGCCCGAGCGGAGTTGCCGACGCGCGTCTGCCATGTCCATGTCTCCCCGTTGGTCGGGCCGGTGGCCCGGTGTGCGTTGTCCGGCGGACAGCCTAGAGATCAGTGAGAGCGGGCGTGCGGGCGGCCCGCCCGTCATGACCTCACCTAGAGTCGCATTGTGCTCTTTGGATCGGTATGCGCCCTTGGTGGTCGAGGTGGTGGTACGACTGATCAACTAGGCCGCCCTCCCGGACCTGGTGCGAGATCCGGCGGCGTACGCCCTGCTGCCGGGCGGCGCGGGGGCGCTCCTGTCCCTGACCTCGGGGCTGCGCACGGGCTCGGTCACAGCCACCACCGCCGGCATGGTGACCGGCGAGACGGTCGGACCGGCGGCGGTGGGCGTGCTCTGGCTCGGCGAACCGCACCCGGGAGGCTTTGGCGTGGGTGGCGGTGCCGGGGTTCCTCATCGCGGGGGTCGGGGCGTTGGCCCTGACCGGCTTCGGGGAGGCACTGGCACCGATGGCCGCCGATGCGGGGTGAGGGGGCAGGGGACATACCGGGGCGAAGACCGCCCCCCCGTCAACGGAACCGGAAGTCCCGCCCCGCCCCCACTCCGAGCCCCCTCCTCCCTCTCCTCCCCTCTCCGTCTCCCTCTCACCTCACCTCGTCCATCGCCGCCGTGATCCCGTCCCACAGCCGGACCCTGGCCTCCAACGCGAGGTTCGCCGTCTCGATCGCCTCCTGCCAGCGGATGTCGTCCGTGCCGCAGAGGTCGGCGACCATCTGCATGGCCATGGGGGTGTGCTCCTCGCCGTCGACCTCGATGTGGCGGGCCAGATAGTCGCAGAAGAGGGGGAACCGGTCGGTGCCCTCCTTCTTGATGACCTGGTCGAACATGTCGGGGATGAGGTCTTCGCGGGAGAAGGCAAAGGCGGCGGCGCGGCAGTGCAGCGGCCGGCCAGCGATGATCGTGAAGGTCGTGCGGACGAACTCGGCCGCGGGAGCGGGGACTTGGGCGACCCTTAGCGCCGAGGGAACGTCGTGGCCCTCCGCGATCAGCGCGAGGACCGTGTCGATCGGGGCGGTGTCGGCCGAGGCCTCGGCCATGGCGGCGCGGTACAGCTCGAAGTGGCTGGTGAAGCCGCCGTTCAGCTCGTCGCTCTCCTCGACCAGCACGATGTCGTTGATCAGGCGTCGGCTCACGTCGGAGCCGCGCGGCACCCAGGGGACGTCGACACAGGTCAGTTCGCGTTGCAGGGACTTGAGCAGGGACATGAAGTCCCACACCGCGAACACGTGGTGCGTCATGAACGTCGCCATGCGTTCCCGGCTGCTTATCCGCTGGTAAAGGGGATGAGCGGTGACTTCTTTTCGTGCGGGTTCGATATCGGCCCGAGCCCGGTCGATTCCCTCGTGATGCATGTTCCAGTCGTACCTGGACATGGAACTCCTTAGATCGGGGAAGGCGATGGTGCAACTTTTACCAACTCCCCGGCAAGCGCTTCCGTGAATTCGATCAAAGTTACCCGCAGTACCCCCGGACGCACGAGCCCAAGGATGCCGAAAGGCACACAAAGAGCCACGTTCCGGACAGCCCAAAAACTTCGTTGAATATTTGAACGGCCCCGCTCTTATGCGCGTACTCGACTGAGTGACCAGTAATCCCGTCACCGTCACCGTGGCCTATCACGTGGCGCCGGGCCACGAAGGAGACTTCCGCTCCTGGGGGTGGGCCATGCTGGGCGCGAGTGCGGAGCAGCCAGGTTTCCTGGGGGGTGGTGTCCTTGTCGACGGAGAGGCGGAGTGGCATGTCGTCTATCGCTTCGTCAGTGAGGGAGCTGCCCTGGCCTGGGAGAACTCCACCACCCGCAGACAGTGGGACCTTCGCGCGGAGTCGATCGCCCGGCAGACGGGCCGCCGGAGCGTCCGGGGTGCGAAGGCGTGGTTCGACGCCCAGACCGACCGGCCCCCCGCGCCGCCGGCCCCTCCGTCGAAATGGAAACTATGGTTTGTGAATATGAGCGCCGTGTTCCCGCCGGTGCTTCTGTTCAACCTGATTGTGTTGCCCTATCTCGGCGACCTCAATCCGTTCATCCGTACGCTGCTGTTGTGTCTGTGCGTGACGGCTGTCGTCACCTGGATTCTGATGCCGCGCCTTCAGCGTTTCTTCAAGAAATGGCTGTATCCACCGCTCCGGGCGCTCCGCGGACGGCACAAAAGGACCGCGTAGACCAGAGAACAACGCAAGGGAGGTGGGCCGGTGAAGACCCTGCTCATCGACAATTACGACTCGTACACGTACAACCTGTTCCAGCTGATCGCCGAGGTGAACGGCGAGGAGCCGGTGGTGATCCTCAATGACACCCCCGGCGACTCGATTCCGGATCTTGCGGAATTCGACAACGTGCTGGTGTCGCCGGGCCCTGGGCACCCGGCGCAGGGCCGCGACTTCGGCATCAGCGCCCGCCTGCTGGCCGAGTCCCAGGTGCCCGTGCTGGGCGTCTGCCTGGGCCACCAGGGCATCGCCCTCGCGGAGCGCGCCCGGGTGGGACCGGCCCCGAAGCCCCGGCACGGGCACCTGACCTCCGTACGGCACGACGGCCAGGACCTGTTCGAGGGGGTGCCGCAGGGCTTCACCGCGGTCCGCTACCACTCGCTGGCCGTGCGCGAGCCGCTGCCCGACACGCTGGAGGCCACCGCGTGGGCCGAGGACGGTGTACTGATGGGGCTGCGACACCGCACCCGCCCGCTGTGGGGCGTGCAGTTCCACCCGGAGTCCATTCTGACCGAGCACGGCCACCGCATGCTCGTGAACTTCCGCAATCTCACGGCGGAACGGGCCCGCAAGCCGCGCACGAAGAACACGGCCGTACCCCCGACCGAGGCGGCGATCCCCCGCCCGCCGGCCACCGCGGCACCGGCGGCCACCACCACGCCGTCCGCCACGGACACACCGCCGCCCTCCCGTGTGTCCATCCCGCGCCCCCGACGTTCCGGCGGCCCCTCCTACCGGCTGCACACCCGCCGCATCGCCGGCGCGGTCGACACGGAGGCGGCCTTCACACGGATGTACGCCGCCGCCGAGCGGGCGTTCTGGCTGGACAGTTCGCTGGTCGAGCCGGGCCGGTCGCGGTTCTCGTTCCTCGGGGACGACAGCGGGCCACTCAGCGAGTTCGTGCGGTACGACGTCGGCACCGGACGCTGTGAGATCGAACGGGCGGGGCGACCGCCGCGCAAGGTCACGGCGAGCGTCTTCGACTATCTGAAGCGGCAGTTGGCCAGCCGGCGGGTGGACGCCACCGGTCTGCCCTTCGACTTCACCGGCGGCTACGTCGGCTACTTCGGCTACGAGACGAAGGCCGACTGCGGCTCGCCGAACCGACACTCCTCCGACACACCGGACGCCTGCTGGCTGTTCGCCGACCGACTGATCGCGGTCGACCATCAGGAGGACTTCACCTACGCGGTCTGCCTGGCGGAGGACACCCCGCAGGCCGGGCGGGAGGCCACGGACTGGCTGGACGGCACGCTTGCCCGACTCGCCTGTGTCGGGGCCGACATGAGCCCCGCAGTCGAGGCGCCGTCCCGGTCCGCGCCGGTCCCCGAGCCCGACCTCCTCGCCGCCGAGCCCTGGCTGGTGCGCGACCGGGCGACCTACCTCGCGGACATCGAGGCCTGCCGACGGGAGCTGCGGGCGGGCACCAGCTACGAGGTCTGTCTGACCGACGCCGCCCGCTTGCCCGCCCCGCCCGACGCCTACGACTTCTACCGGGTCCTGCGGCGCGTCAACCCGGCACCGTACGCGGCCTTCCTGCGGTTCAAGGACCTCGACGTGGCCGGCTCCTCCCCCGAGCGTTTCCTGCGGATCAGCCGGGACGGCGTCGCCGAGGCCAGACCCGTCAAGGGCACCGCGCCCCGCGGGGACGGGCCGGAGGAGGACGCCCGGCTCAGGGACGCGCTCGCGACGGACGCCAAGACCCGCGCCGAGAACCTGATGATCGTCGACCTGCTCCGCAATGATCTGGGCCGGGTCTGCCGGACCGGGACGGTACGGGTCCCCCGGCTGATGGCCACCGAGACGTACGCCACCGTCCACCAGCTGGTCTCCACCGTCGAGGGCCGGCTGCGCGAGGGCACGGACGCGGTGGACTGCGTGCGCGCCTGTTTTCCCGGCGGCTCCATGACCGGCGCGCCGAAGCTGCGCACGATGGAGATCATCGACTCGTTGGAGACCGAGGCCCGCGGCGTCTACTCCGGAGCCCTCGGCTACCTGGGGTGCGGCGGCGGCGCGGATCTCAGCATCGTGATCCGTACGGCCGTACTCACCGACGGGCTGATGCGGTTGGGCGCGGGCGGGGCGATAGTCCTCGACTCGGATCCGGTCGCGGAGTACGACGAGATGCTGCTGAAGACGGCCGCGCAGATGCGGGCGCACCGGGAGCACGCGGTCGCCCGGATCCGGGAGCAACGGGAGCGGACCGACACCCGGATGCCGAAGACCGTCACCGAGGAGCCGGCCCGATGACGACCGCCGCCGACCGTCACGGACAAACCGGCCCCACGACAACCGCTGCCGACCATCACGGACAAACCGGCCCGACGACGAGCCCCCGTCCCACGCCGCCCTCGGCCGGTCCCGTGCCCTCCCCGCTCGACGCGGACGCCCCCGGCAACCTCGCCGCGCAGCTCGCCGGCCTCGCCGAGCGGCGCGGGTGGACCGGACGGGCCGCCTTCCACCAGGGCCACCGGGTCTGGACGCACGGCGAGGTACACGCTCTCGCGGCCCGCGCGGCCGGTGTGCTCGCCGGGCACGGTGTGCGCCCCGGTGACCGGGTGCTGCTCGCCCTGCCCGACGGGATCGCCTGGGTGACGGCCTTCCTCGCCACCGCCCGGCTCGGGGCCGTGGCGGTCCTGGTCAATCCCGAACTCTTCGCGGCCGACCACACGTTCATGGCCGGGGACACCGAGGCCGTGCTGTGCGTGACCGGACCTGGCCTGGAGGACCGCTTCAGCGGCCGGGCATGCCTCGGCGCCGACCAGTTCCTCGCGCTCAGCCCGGCCACCGACCCGGCACCGGCGCATCCGGTCGACGCGCATACCCCGCTCTACGTCCAGTACACCTCCGGCACAACGGGACGCCCCAAGGGTGTCGTGCACACGCACGGCGACCCGAGGACGTACCACGACCTGATCGGGCGGCGGGTGCTGCGGATCACCCAGGACGACGTCACGCTGTCGGTGTCGAAGCTGTACTTCGCGTACGGCTTCGGCAACGCCTTCGTCTTCCCGCTCTTCTCGGGTTCGTCGGCCGTGCTGGTTGACCGCCGACCGACCCCGGCCGCCGTCGACGAGCTGATCGCCCGGCACCGGGTGACGCTGCTGTACTCCGTGCCGTCGGCGTACGCCGCGCTGACGGCCGACCGGGGCAGCGGCCACGCGGCCTGCTTCGCCTCGGTACGCGCCGCGGTGTCGGCCGGCGAGAGCATGCCGACCGAGCTCGGGAGGCAGGTCGCCGAACTGCTCGGCGCGCCGGTGCTGGAGCAGATCGGCTCCACTGAGGCGGGGCACGCGTTCTGCGCCAACAGCTACGAGTACAACCGTCCCGGCACCGTCGGCCGTCCCGTGCCCGGCTTCGAAGTGGAGCTGCGGGACCGTGGCGGGCGACCGGTGCCGGACGGGGCGGAGGGCGAACTGTGGGTGCGCGGGCCGACGGTGACGCCCGGCTATCTGAACCGGCCCGAGGAGACGGCCCGCGCCCTGTCCGGCGGCTGGCTCGCCACCCGGGACCGGGCGCGCCGTGAACCGGACGGCAGCTACCGGCATCTGGGCCGCAGCGACGACATGGAGATGGTCGGCGGTATCACTGTCTCCCCGCTGGAGGTGGAGGCCGTACTGCGGACGCATCCGGCGGTGCGGGAGGTCGCGGTCGCGGCCGTGCGGGACGGGCGCGGTTTCAGCAGGCTGCGTGCCTTCGCCGTGCCCGTGGCAGCGCCGCCGACCGGTCTGGAGGACGACTTGATCCGGCTGGCGCGGGAGCACCTGGCCGCCTTCAAGGTTCCCCGCAGCGTCAGCCTCGTCCCGTCCCTGCCTCGTACCCCAACCGGAAAGCTCCGCCGTCACCTGGTCCGCAAGGGCGCCTGGTGACCATGGCAGACAGGAAGAGCCTCATGACCGAACAACTCCTGCTCACCGACCGCGCGTTCTGTCTCGGACCGCTGTTCCGGCGGGCGGCCGACCGCCACGGGGACGTCTTCGTCACCCTGGACCGGCCGCTGGACGTCGACCCGTCGCTCGGGGTCGACCTGAGCTATCCGGTGCTCGCCGAGGTCGTCGAGGAACTGTCGGGCCGGCTGTGGGAGGCGGGGGTACGCCCGTCGGAACAGGTGGTCGTGCACAAGACGGACAACGTCGACATCGTGCTGCTGACCTGCGCGGTCTCCCGGATCGGAGCGGTGCCGGTGCTGCTCTCCCCCGCCCTGGCCGGTCCCGTCGTGGGGCAGTTGCTGGCGCGGTTGCAGCGGCCCTGGCTGATCACCGACCGGGCGAAGCTGGACGGCCCGCTCAAGGACGTCGACCTGTCCGGGCTCGTGCGGGACACCCTCTCCGTGGACGACGCTCCCGGCGCCGTGCCCCTGGAGAAGTACGCCGGGACCGAGCCGCCCTCGCCGGTACGGCTCCACCCCCGGGAACCCGCGCTGATCACCCACAGCTCGGGCACCACCGGCGTTCCCAAGCTCGCCGTGCACTGCGCACGGACCATGTGGAACCGGCTGGTACCGCAGCAGGCGATGGGCTGGCCCACCCGGGGCGAGACCGCGGCCCTGCACATGTCGTTCGTGCACTCGCGCTTCTACCATCTGCTCGGTGTGCTGCTGCACTTCGGCAGTCCGCTGGTGCTGATCACCGACCCGGACCCGGCGAGCGTGGGGCCGCTGCTGGTGCGGCACCGGCCCGGGATCGTGGAGACGCATCCCAACACCTTCGTACTGTGGGAGGAGTTGGCCGACGCACCGGGGGCACCGCTGTCACGGGTCAAGGCGTACGGCTCCACGTTCGACGCGATCCATCCGCGGACCGTCCGGCGCCTGCTGGGCGCCTCGAGACGGCGTACGCCCTGGCTGGTCCAGCTGTACGGGCAGAGCGAGACGGGGCCGGTCGCGTTCCAGTGGTTCACCCGGCGCGGTGCCGCTCGCTCGGACGGCCGCCGGGTCGGCATCGGGATACCGGGGTTCACCCGGGTCCGGGTCACCGACGCCGACGGCAGGCGGGCGGCGCCCGGGACGGCAGGCCGGATCGAGGCCCGTACCAGGGGGCTGATCCTCACCTATCTCGGGGCGCGGGAGCAGTACGAGCGCCAACTCGACCGGGGCTGGTGGCAGATGGGCGACATGGGGTACCGCAGCCGTCTGGGTGTCCTGCATCTGATCGACCGTGAGATCGACCGGATCGACTCGGTGAACAGCAATCTGGAGGTCGAGGACGTGCTGATGTCCCGGCTGGAGGAACTGCGGGAGGTCGTCATCGTGCCCGGCGCGGGCCGGGAGCCGGTGCCGGTGGTGTGCGTGCGGGGCGAGCGGACGCTGGACGCGGAGCGCTGGCGGGAGGCCACGGCCGATCTGCCGGCGATGGCCGAGCCGCGGCAGTGGCGGTTCGAGGAACTGCCGATGACCGCCACGTGGAAGGTGAAGCGGGTGGAGATCACCCGCATGCTGGCCGAGAGCGCGGGCACGTGAACCGGGTGCTGGTCGTCGGCGCCGGCCCCGTCGGTCTGTCGGCGGCGCTCGCCCTGCGGGCGCACGGGCTGCCGGTCGTCCTCCTGGAGGCCGACCCGAAGGACCGTGAACGGCCGGGCAGCCGAGCCCTGTTCGTACACCGGGAGACGCTGCGTCTCCTCGACGGGATGCGGCCCGGGCTCGCCGACGAGATCACGTCGTACGGACGGACCTGGCGGACCCGGCGCACCCTCTACCGGGGCCGCGAGGTGTACTCCCGGACCTATCCGCCCGCTTCGGGCACCCCACCCTTCACCAGCCTGCGCCAGGTGGACACCGAACGCTTCCTGCGGACCGCCTGCGAGCGAGCCGGGGTGGAGTTCGAGTGGGACTGCCGCGTGACGGACGTCCGCACCACGGCGACCGGGGTCCGGCTGACCGACGAGGACGGGCGGGTGTGGAGCGGCGGCTACGCGATCGCCGCCGACGGCGCCCGCTCCACGCTCCGCAGCGGACTGGGCATCGCCATGGAAGGCGGTCACGGGGAGGGCTTCCACGTCGTCGTCGACGTCGCCGACATCCCCGGCGCCGAACTCCCGTTGGAGCGGGTCTTCCACTACGAGCATCCGGGCGTGGGCGGCCGCAGCGTGATGCGGGTGCCGTTCACCGGGGGCTTCCAGGTCGACCTGCAGTGCCGGGACGACGACCGGCAGGAGACGTACGGCAGTGAGGAGGCCGTACGCCGGTGGCTGCCCTCGGTCGTGGCGGACGGGTACGCCGAGCGGATCCTGTGGGTGTCGACGTACCGCTTCCTGCGCAAGGTCGCGGCCGCGTTCACCGACCCGCACGGGAGGGTGCTGCTCGTCGGGGAGGCGGCGCATCTCTTTCCGCCGTTCGGGGCGCGCGGCATGAACAGCGGGATCGCGGACGCGGCAGCGGCGGCGGCCGCCATCGCGGGGACGGCGGGGACGGTCGCCGAGTTCGCCGCGGTGCGGCGCGCTGCGGCCCTGTTCAACAGCGCGGCCGCCGGGAAGGCGCTGGACCATCTGCGGCCTCGGCGGCGGATCGTCCGGGTCAAGCAGCAGGCCGCAGCGGCCCTCGCACCGGTGCTGCCGTGGTGCGGTTCATGGCTGGAGCACGCGCCCTACGGGCCGCGGGGCGGGGCGCCCGTGGTGGCCGGCGGAAAGTACTGAGGAGGGGATCGCGGTGACCCAACTGCCGGTTGCGGAAGGACTGTTGAGGTGGACACCGGGCGACGGCCCGGTGGCGGCGGACACGGGCCCGGACACGGGGGTGGCGGCCGGGGGGTGGTCGGCGGCAGGGGCCGCGCCGGGTCTGCGGCCGGAGACGGGTGCGGCCGTCGGGGGGCGGTTGCTCGTCGCGGACTCCTGGCTGGTGCGGGACGGTCGGGTGCGTGGCTTCGAGCGGCACCGGGAGAGGTTCCTGCGGGCGTGCGGCGAGTGCGGTGGTCCGCCGTCGCGCCGGCTCATGGAGTTCTGGCAGGACATGACAGCGGCGCTGCCGCGTACCGGTGAGTGGTTTCCCCGAGTGGAACTCGCCGCCGGTTCGCTGGAGTTGCGAGTGCTGTTGCGGCACGCGCCGCCACTCGGCTCCGGTGTACGGGTGTGGGCGGCGGGGCAGTCCGATCCGCGGACCGTTCCCCGCCGCAAGGGCCCGGACCTGGATGCCCTGGCCCGGATCCGGCGGCGGGCGTCCGGCGAGGGCGCGGAGGAGGCGGTGCTGATCGCGCCGTCCGGAGTGGTGCTGGAGGCGGCCACCGCCAGCGTGCTGTGGTGGGAGGACGACACCCTGTGCCTGCCCCCGCCACGGCTGCCCGTCCTGCCCGGGGTGACCGTCGGACTCCTCCAGGAGCAGGCCTGGCGCACCGGGACCCGCGTCGCCCACCGCGAGCGGACCCTGGCCGAGCTGGACGGGCGTGAGGTGTGGCTGGTGAACGCGCTGCACGGAATCCGGCCCGTGACGGGCTGGACGGCCCGGCCGATGCGGGCGGCACCGGCGGTGCGGGCACCCGAATGGCGGACATGGCTGGACGACGTCATGGAGCCGCTGCCGGAGCGCTGAATTCTTGCGGCCCGGCGACATGCGCCGGGGCGAATGAGATCCCGTATTCCTGAATCCCATTCGCCCCGGCGCGATCAAGGCTGCTTGAATTGAATTACTTTTCCGTCCTTCTTCAGTTGTTCTTCTGTGCAGGCTGATAAGCCCCCGGCACCATCCTGGTCGCGATGGCGATCCGGTTGTAGGCGTTGATGACGGTGGCCGTCCAGATCAGTGCGGCGATCTGCTCCTGGTCGAAGACCGCCGCGGCCTCGGCGTAGACCGCGTCCCGGACGTGACCGTCCTGCACCAGGGTCACGGCCTCGGTCAACGCCAGTGCGGCGCGCTCTCGCCCGCTGAAGAAGGGCGTCTCCCGCCAGGCGTTCAGCGCGTAGATCCGCTGTTCTGTCTCGCCCTGGGCCCGGGCGTCCTTGGTGTGCATGTCGAGGCAGAACGCGCAGCCGTTGAGCTGCGAGGCACGGATCCTGATCAGTTCCAGGAGTTCCGGTTCGACCTTGGCGTCCTGCGCCGCGGAAACGGCGGCGCCATGCAGGGAGCCCATTGCGGCGGAGACACCTGGGGTAACCTTCTTCAGGGCCACGCGGGATATCGCATCGATATTACTCATGGGGTGACCCTATCCGCCGAACCGCATTCCGGACCAGAAAACCTCCGATTATCCGGGAAGTACCGCACACAATGCGTCCAGGGCCCCCGACCATGCGTGGTCCGGCGGTGTCCCGTACCCGACGACCAGTGCGTCCATGGGCTGCTCGGCGATCGCGTGGGGGTGGCGGTAGCAGGTGAGGCCGTCGACCGCCAGGCCCTGCCAGGCGGCCGCCTGGACGACCGACCGCTCGCTGGCGGGCGGCAGCCGCAGGACGGCGTGCAGACCGGCCGCTATGCCGGTGGCCTGCACCTCGGGGGCGTGAGCAGCGAGGGCGGCCACGAGGGCGTCGCGTCGACGACGGTAGCGAAGGCGCGCCGAGCGCACATGGCGGTCGTATGCGCCGGAGGTGAGGAACTCGGCCAGGGTCAGCTGGTCGAGGACGCCGCAGGTGTCGATGCCGCCCTTCGCGGCGGCCGCCGCCTCCGCGAGGGCCGGCGGCAGCACCATCCAGGCCAGACGCAGGCCGGGGGCCAGGGACTTGCTCGCCGTGCCGAGGTAGACCACGTGGTCCGGGTCGAGGCCCTGGAGGGCGCCGACGGGCTGGCGGTCGTAGCGGAACTCGCCGTCGTAGTCGTCCTCCAGGACCAGTCCGCCGGTGCGCCGCGCCCAGTCCAGGACGACCGCCCGCCGGTCCCGGTGCAGGGGGACGCCCATGGGGAACTGGTGGGCGGGGGTCAGGAGTACCGCGTCCTCGTCGGTCAGGTGCGCCGGGTCGGTGCCCAGTTCGTCGAACGGGAGGGGCGGGGTGTGCAGGCCGGCCGCCTTCAGCTGGTCCTCGTGGACCCTCAGGCCGTACGACTCGACGGCGACCGTCCGTACCCCGCGCGCCCGCAGCACCGCACCCAGCACCTTCAGGCCGTGCACGAACCCGGCGACCACGACGATCCGGTCGGGATCCGTGCGCACGCCCCGGGAGCGGGCGAGGTAGCCGGCGAGGGCGGTGCGCAGTTCGACGCGGCCGCGGGGGTCGCCGTAGCCGAGGGCGTCGTTCGGGGCGGCGGTGAAGGCCCGGCGGGCGGCCTTGAGCCACTCGGCGCGGGGGAAGGAGGCGAGGTCGGGGGTGCCGGGGCGGAGGTCGTACGTCGGGCGGTGGCGCTCCCGGCGGGGCGGGGCCGCGCCGACCGGGGGGACGGCAGCACTCCCCCACTGCCTCAAGGGCGTGGGAAGTGCCCCCATGGCCACCCTGGTGCCCGACCCCTGCCGGGCGGTCAGCCAGCCCTCGGCGACCAGGTCGGCGTAGGCGTCGGCGACCGTGTTGCGGGCGATGCCCAGGTCGGCGGCGAGCGTGCGGGAGGAGGGCAGCCGGGTGCCGGGGGCGAGCCGGCCGGACCGTACGGCTTCGCGCAGCGCGTCGGTGAGGCCGCCGCGGACGCCCGGGCCGGTCGGTTCGAGGTGGAGGTCGATGCCCAAAGTGGCCCATGGTTTCGCCATGGAAATGGACCATACCCCTGGGCTGCCTTCCTTCTAGGGTCGATGCCATGACCAACGACACCACCGCCACGACCGTGGAGTACGCCCCCGAACACACCCCTCGACTGCACTGGACCGAGCACGCCCCCGAGGTCTTCAAGGCGATGGTCCGGCTGGACGCCGCCGCCCGTAAGGGCCTCGACCCGAGGCTGCTGGAGCTGGTGAAGATCCGCGCCTCGCAGATCAACCACTGCGCGCTCTGCGTCGACATGCACAGCAAGGACGCGCTCGCCGGGGGCGAGAGCGTCGAGCGGATCGTCCAGCTCAGCGCGTGGGAGGAGTCGGAGCACTTCTACACCGAGAAGGAGCTCGCGGCGCTGGCGCTGACGGAGGCGGTCACCGTACTGACGGAAGGGTTCGTGCCGGACGCGGTGTACGAACAGGCCGCCAAGCACTTCGAGGAGGCCGAGCTGGCGCAGCTGATCGCCGCGATCGCGGTGATCAACGCGTGGAACCGGTTCGGGGTGACCTGCCGGCTGGTGCCCGGGCACTACCGGCCGGGGCAGTACAAATGAGCCGTACCACGCTCCTGGAACCTCGCGATCGCCCGTGAGCACGGGGCGAGCCGGCAGCAGCTCGACCTGCCGGCCGCCTGGGAGAAGGCCGAGGGCGGCTACGACGAACGGGAGCGGGCCGCGCTCGCGCTGACGGAAGCGGTCACCGTCCTGACCGGGGGCACCTCCCCGGCGTTCGGCTCCGGGGGAGGGTTTGTGCCGGACGACGTGTACGAACGGGCCGCCGAGCACTTCGACGACACGCGACTGGCCCATCCGGTCGCGCTGATCGCCGCCATCGACAACTGGAACCGGGTGATGGTGGAACGCCGGATCCCGCCGGGGGGACACACACCGTGAGCAAGGTCGAGGTCTTCCGCAGGCTCCACCGAGGCCGGACCCCCGAGGATCCTCTCGTCCTGCCCGGGCCCTGGGACGCGGCCAGTGCGCGCGCCCTGGAGGAGGCCGGCTTCCCCGCGCTCGCCACGCCCAGCGCGGGTGTCGCCGCCTCCCTCGGCTACGAGGACGGGGCGACCCCGGCGGACGAGATGTTCGCGGCGGTCGCGCGGATCGTACGGGCGGTGGACGTGCCGGTGTCCGCCGACATCGAGGACGGGTACGGGCTCGCGCCGAAGGAGCTGGTGGAACGGCTGTTGGAGGGGGGCGCCGTGGGCTGCAACCTTGAGGACTCCACCGCTGGCGTCCTCAAGGACCCGCGCGAGCACGCCGACCGGCTCGCCCAGGTGCGGTACGCCGCCGGGGACTCGCTCTTCGTCAACGCCCGCGTCGACACCTTCATCAGAGGCGTCGCCGATCCCGAACAGGCCATCCGCCGCGCCGCGTTGTACGTCGCCGCGGGCGCCGACTGCGTCTATCCGATCGGCGCCCCGACGACCGTACTGCCGTTGCTGCGGTCCGGGATCGAGGGACCGGTCAACGTGTTCGCGACGGTGGGCGAGGGCCCCTCGCCCACCGAACTCGGTGAACTCGGGGCCACTCGCGTGACGTTCGGGCCGGGGCTGCAACGCCGGGCCACCGCCGCCCTGCGGGAGATCACCGCAGAGCTGAAGTGAGCATCAGGACAGCCATGCCTTCCACGTCGACGCGTGGCTGTCCACCCACTTCTTCGCCGCCTCCTCAGGCGACAGCTTCTGGTCGGCGATCATCAGGGAGACCTCGTCCTGGTCCTCGGTCGTCCACTTGAACTTCTTCAGGAAGGCCGCCGCTTCACCGCCGGACCGGGCGAAGTCCGTGTTGAGGTACTTCTGCAGCGGGGTGTGCGGATAGGCGCAGGCCACCTTCTCCGGGTCCGCGTCGCAGCCCTCCTTGTACGCCGGCAGCTTCACCTCGGTCATCGGGACCTTCTTGAAGAGCCACTGCGGGGTGTACCAGTAGGTGAGGAAGGGCTTCTTCTCCTTGGCGAACTGCTGCATCTGCGTGATCTGGGCGGCCTCCGAACCGGCGAAGACGACCTGGTAGTCGAGCTTCAGGTTCTTCACCAGCGCCTTGTCGTTGGTGACGTAGGAGGGCGAGCCGTCCATGAGCTGGCCCTTGGCTCCGCTCTCCGGCGTGCGCATCTGCGAGGCGTACTTGTCGAGGTTCTTCCAGTTCGTGACGTCCGGGTGCTGCTTGGCGAAGTACGTCGGGACGTACCAGCCGATGTGCCCGGTCACGCCGAGGTCGCCGCCCCGCGTGATCGTCTTCTTGTCCTGGACGTACCGCTGTTCCTCCTCCGGGTGGCCCCAGTCCTCCAGGATCGCGTCGACGCGGCCCTGGCCGAGCGCGTCCCAGGCGGGCACCTCGTCGATCTGGACGGTGTCGACGCGGTAGCCGAGCTGGTGCTCGAGGAGGTACTGGGCCACGGCGACGTTCGCCTGCGCTCCCACCCAGGACTGGGTGGACAGGGTCACCGTCTTCGCGCCCGCGTTGGCGAAGGGCGAGGCCTGCTTGGTCATGTCGGCGGCGCCGCAGCCGGTCACGGTCAGCAGCAGAAGAGAGCCCACTACGGCAGTCGTACGAAGTCGCATGTCACGCTCCCTTCTTGGTGCGGCGTTCGGTCGGCTGGGTCACCCGGTCGAGCATCAGGCCGAGGCAGACGATCGCCGCGCCCGCCACCAGACCGGTCGCGAGGTCGCCCTGGGCGAGGCCGAAGACGACGTCGTAGCCGAGGGCTCCGCCGCCGACCAGGCCGCCGATGATGACGACGGCGAGGACCAGGACCACGCCCTGGTTGACGGCCAGCAGCAGGGCGGGCCGGGCGAGCGGGAGTTGGACCTGCCGGATCTGCTGGCCGCTGGTCGCGCCCAGCGAACGGGCGGACTCCAGGGAGGCCTGGTCGACCTGGCGCAGGCCCTGGGCGGTGATGCGGACGACGGCGGGCAGCGCGTAGACGACCGCCGCGGCGACAGCCGGTGCGCGGCCGACGCCGAACAGCGCGACGACCGGGATCAGGTACACGAACTGCGGCATGGTCTGGAAGACGTCCAGGACGGGCCGCAGCATCCGCTCGACGCGGTCGCTGCGGGCGGCCGCGATACCGATGGCGAAGCCCAGCACGAGGGTGACGGCGACCGCCGCGAGGACCTGCGAGAGCGTGTCCAGCGACGGCTGCCACACGCCGAGTACGCCGATCGCGGCCATGGCGAGGACCGCGGTGAGCGCGGTCTGCCAGGTGCCGATCAGCCAGGCGAGCGCCGCGACGATGAGCAGCACCGACCACCAGGGCAGCCCCTGCAGACCGTCCCGCACCGGGTCGAGGACCCAGGTGGTGAAGTGGCCCGCCCACTCGGCGGTGCCACCGACGACGGGCACGCCGGAGTAGAGGTGGTCCGTCATCCAGCCGACGGCCCGGTTGACCGGCTCGGCGATGTCCAGCGTCCAGGCGTCGGGCCAGTCGAGACGGCCCAGGAGACGTCCGGCCACCGCGACGGCCACGGCGGCGAGGAGCGCGTACGCCCATCCCGCGCGGCCCGACCCCTCGGTACCGTCGCCCGCCGCGCCGGTGACGCGGTCCAGTACGACGGCCAGGAGCACGATCGGGATACCGGCGGCCAGCGCCGCACCCACGTCGACCGAGCCCAGCGCCTGGTAGACGCGGTCACCGAGGCCGCCCGCGCCGATCACCGACGCGATGACCGCCATGGACAGCGCCATCATGATCGTCTGGTTGAGGCCGAGGAGGAGTTCCTTGCGGGCCAGCGGGATGCGCGCGGTCAGCAGCCGCTGCCGGGCGGTGGACCCCAGCGACTCGACGGCCTCCAGCACCTCCTTGTCGGCGCCGCGCAGGCCGAGCGAGGTGAGGCGGGCCATGGGCGGGGCGGCGTACACGAGCGTGGCGAGGACGGCCGCGGGGACGCCGTTGCCGAAGACCAGGACCATCGGGAGCAGGTAGGCGTAGGCGGGCATCACCTGCATGGTGTCCAGGATCGGGCGCAGGATCCGGTCCATCCGGTCGGACAGCCCGGCGGCGAGCCCCAGCAGGGCGCCCACGACGACCGACGCCAGCACCGCCACGACCATCAGCGCGAGCGTCTGCATGGTCGGGATCCACATGCCGAGCAGACCGCAGGCGAGGAAGGCGGCGGCGGTGCCCAGGGCCAGCTTCACTCCGGCGACCCGCCAGGCGACGAGCCCGGCGAAGGCGGTGACGCCGGCCCACCCGACGGCGAGAAGCACCAGGTACACGGCCCGTACGGAGAGCACGACCGCGTTGCTGACGTGGCCGAAGAAGTAGAGGAACAGCGGGTGGGTGTCGCGGTTGTCGATGATCCAGTCGCTGGTCCTCGTCAGCGGCTCGGTGAGGTCGACGGTGAGCGCGCTCGGCCAACTGCCGCTGGCCCAGCGGGCGTTCGCCAGGGGGACGAGAATCGCCGCGGCGACGGCGAGCAGCAGGAGCTTGTGGACGGCCCGGTGCCTGAGGAGGCCGGGGAGGGCGATCCGGGGAGCGGGTGCGGTGACCGTTGCCATCAGACCGCCTCCTTGCGGAGCTCCGTTCCGGCTACGACATCCAGGAGCCGTTCGTGATCGACGACCCCCAGACACCGGCCGTCCTCCACGACACACGCGGGCTTGCGGCTGCGGGAGACGACCTTGATCGCCTCGGCGACCACCGCGTCGGCGGCGATCGCACCCGGGTGCTCCGGGCCCTCGCAGTCCCCGGCGCGCATGGCGGTGCGAACCGTCATGACCTGCTCGCGCGGGACGTCGCGGACGAACTCGCGGACGTAGTCGTCGGCGGGCGAGCCCACGATCTCCTCCGGCGTGCCCAGCTGCACCACGCGGCCGTCGCGCATCAGCGCGATGCGGTCGCCCAGCTTCAGGGCCTCGCTGAGGTCGTGCGTGATGAAGACCATCGTGCGGCCCTCCTCGCGGTGCATCCGGACGACCTCCTCCTGCATGTCGCGCCGGATCAGCGGGTCGAGCGCGCTGAACGGCTCGTCGAAGAGCAGGACTTCGGGGTCGACGGCGAGCGCCCGGGCCAGCCCGACGCGCTGCTGCTGGCCGCCGGACAGCTGGCCGGGCCTGCGCTGCTCCATGCCCTCCAGGCCGACCTTCTCGACGACCTTCCTGGCCCGCTCGCGGCGCTCGGCCTTGCCCATGCCCTGGATCTCCAGGCCGTAGGCGACGTTGTCGAGGACCGTGCGGTGCGGGAGCAGGCCGAAGTGCTGGAAGACCATCGCGGCGCGGTGGCGGCGCAGTTCGCGCAGCCGGGACTTGTCCATGGCGCGGACATCCTCGCCGTCGATGACGATCGTGCCGGCGGTCGGTTCGATCAGCCGGGTCAGACAGCGCACCAGCGTGGACTTGCCGGAGCCGGACAGGCCCATGACGACGAAGACCTCACCCTTGCGCACGTCGAAGGAGACGTCCTGGACGGCGGCGGTGCAGCCGGTGCGGGCGCGCAGTTCGGCGGGCGGCAGGGCGGCCAGCTCGGGGTCGGCGGGGACGCTGTCGGCCTTGGGGCCGAAGACCTTCCACAGGCCCTCGACGGAGAACACGGGAGCCGTGGTCGCACTGTCAGTCGTGGTCGTACTCATCACGCACCACCTCCAAGGAGGTCGACGGCCCGTTCCCCGACCATCAACACCCCGATCATCGGGTTCACGGCCGGCATGGTCGGGAAGACGGACGCGTCGGCGATACGGATGCCGTCCAGTCCACGGATCCGCAACTCGGGGTCGACGACGGCCGATGGGTCGTCCGCGGCGCCCATCCGGCAGGTCCCCGCCGGGTGGTACACGGTGTGCGCGACCTTGCGGGCGTACTCGCCCAGCTCCTCGTCCCCGGTGACCTGCGGCCCGGGGGCCACCTCGCGCTTGAGCCAGCCCGCGAGCGGCTCGGCCTTGGCTATCTCGCGGGCGATCTTGATGCCGTCGACGAGGGTACGGCCGTCGTAGTCGTCCTCGTCGGTGAAGTAGCGGAAGTCGAGGGCCGGCTTGACCGAGGGGTCGGCGCTGGTCAGGAACAGCCGGCCGCGGCTCTTCGGCTTGGGGATGTTCGGGGTCATCGAGACGCCGAAGGGCGGGCGTTCGTAGCCCAGGCGCTCCGGATTGTCCGTGAACGGGATCTGGTAGAAGTGGAACATCAGGTCGGGGCCCGCGTGTTCGGGGTCGCGGCGCACGAACAGGCCCGCGTCGGAGTCCATCGCGGAGTTCTCCGGAATGGGTCCGTTGGTCTCCCAGACGATCACCGACTCGGGGTGGTCGAGCAGGTTCTCGCCGACGCCCGGCAGGTCGTGCACGACGGGGATGCCGAGCGCCTCCAGGTCGGCCTTCGGGCCGATGCCGGAGTGCAGGAGCAGTCGGGGCGAGTCGACGGCGCCCGCGCACAGCAGGACCTCGTTGCGGGCCCGTACGAGGAGCTCCTCGCCGTCCTTCGTGCGGACGTGCACGCCCTCGGCGCGGGTGCCGTCGAGCTCCAGCCGGTACGCCCAGGTCTCCAGCAGGATGCGGAGGCCCGGCCGCTCGTCCATCACCGGGTGCAGGTACGCCACCGACGCCGAGGAGCGCTTGTTGTTCTCGGGGTGGTAGGCGAGGTCGAAGAAGCCGACGCCGTCGTCGAACGGCCTCTTGTTGAAGCCCTCGACGCGGGGGACGTCGAGCGCCTTCTGCGCGGCGTCGACGAAGTCGCGGGCGATGGCGTTCCGGTCCTTCTCGTCGACCGGGACGATGTTGTTCTTCAGCCGCGCGAAATAGGCCTCCATCGGGACCGCGCCCCAGCCCTTGGCGCCGGCCGCCTCCCACTCGTCCCAGTCGGACGGCAGCGGCTTGAAGGCGATCAGGGTGTTGTGGGAGGAACACCCGCCGAGGACGCGGGCCCGGCTGTGCCGGATGTGGGAGTTGCCGCGTGGCTGCTCGGTGGTCGGGTAGTCGTAGTCGAGATCGCCGCCGAGCAGGCCCATCCAGCGGCGCAGGGTCAGGACGTCGTCTCTGTCCACGTCGCTGGGGCCGCCTTCGATGACGGCGACGGTGACGTCGGGGTTCTCGGTGAGGCGGGAGGCGATGACTGATCCCGCGGTGCCGCCGCCTATCACGACGTAGTCGTACTCGTGCTGGTGCATGGGAGGTACTCCAGGGGCTTGCGAGGGAGGGAGGTCAGCCGGCGAACCAGCGGACGGGCTTGGGCGCGAGGTTCTGGTAGACGTGCTTGGTCTCGCGGTACTCGGCGAGGCCGGCGGGGCCCAGTTCGCGGCCCGTCCCGCTCTTGCCGAAGCCGCCCCACTCCGCCTGGGGGAGGTAGGGGTGGAAGTCGTTGATCCAGACCGTGCCGTGCCGCAGTCGGCCCGCGACCCTGCGGGCCCGGCCGGCGTCGGTGGTCCAGACGCCGCCGGCGAGGCCGTACTCGGTGTCGTTGGCGAGGGCGACCGCCTCGTCCTCGGTGCGGAAGGTCTCGACGGTGAGCACGGGTCCGAAGACCTCCTCCCGTACGACCCTCATCTCGCGGTGGCAGTGGTCGAGGACGGTCGGCTCGTAGAAGTAGCCGGCGGCGGGGCGTTCGGCCGACGGCGCGGGCCGCTTGCCGCCGGAGCGCAGCACCGCGCCCTCGGCGAGCGCGGATTCGACGTACGACTCCACCTTGGCGCGCTGCTGTTCGGAGACGAGCGGGCCGCACTCGACGCCGTCCTCCGTGCCGCGGCCGAGGCGGATACGTTCCGCCCTGCGGGCGAGTTCGGCGACGAAGCGGTCCCGGACCGACTCCTCGACGATGAGGCGGGCGCCCGCGGAGCAGACCTGGCCGCTGTGGATGAAGGCCGCGTTGAGGGCCTGGTCGACGGCGGTGTCGAAGGCCTCCTCGGTGGCGCAGGCGTCGGCGAAGACGACGTTGGGGTTCTTGCCGCCGAGTTCGAGGGCGACCTTCTTGACCCCCGGGGCGGCGGCCTGGGCCACCTTCGTGCCGCTGACCAGGCCGCCGGTGAAGGAGACCAGGTCGACGTCGGGGTGCTCGGCGAGGCGGGCGCCGACCGAGTGGCCCGGACCCGTGACGATGTTGGCGACGCCGGCGGGGAGTCCGGCCTCGGTGAGGAGGTCGATGAGGGCGACCGTTGTCAGCGGGGTGATCTCGCTCGGCTTGACCACGAAGGTGTTGCCGGCCGCGAGCGCCGGGGCGATCTTCCAACTGGCCTGGAGCAGCGGGTAGTTCCAGGGCGTGATCAGCGCGCACACGCCGAGGGGCTCGTGCACGACCACGCTGTGGATGTCGGGCGAGCCCGCGTCGACGACCCGGCCCGGGGCCTCGGCGGCGACGAGGTCGGCGAAGTAACGGAAGGCGTCCGCGACACAGTCGATGTCGACGCGGCCCTCCTCGAGGGTCTTGCCCGCGTCACGGCTCTCCAGCAGGCCGAGCTCTTCACGGTCGCGTATGAGGAGATCGGCGACGCGGCGCAGCAGTGCGGCGCGTTCGGCGGCGGGGGTGCGCGGCCAGTCGCCGTGGTCGAAGGCCCGCCGGGCGGCCGCGACCGCCAGGTCGGTGTCCTTCTCGTCGCCCTCCGCGACCAGGGCGAACGGCAGGGCGTCCGCGGGGTCGATGATCTCGCGCGTGGCGCCGGAGACGGCTTCGAGCCACTCCCCGTCCGCGTGGATGGTCTTCCGCACCTGGAGTTCTGGTGTGTCCGCCATGATCGGTTTTGCCTTCCGTTCCTGTTCAGTGCCCCTGTGTCACTCACGTGTCACTCACCGGGACCGTTGGCGCATGCCCGAACCCCTCCATTGCATGCGCAATCCATGGCCGAAAGTGCGCCGTATCACTGGGCCATCCGCCAAAGTTTGACTAAAGTCAAAGAAATATGGAGCCAGTGTCGATGGATCAGGTGACGGCCCTCCGCCGCTTCAACCGCTACTTCACGCGCCGCATCGGCGTCCTGGACGACCACTACCTCGGCCAGGACCGCCCGCTCGGCGAGGCCCGGCTGCTGTTCGAGATCCACGAGAGCGCGTCGGAGGCGTCCGGCACCGGCGCGTCCCTGCGGGAGCTCAGGACGCGGCTCGGTCTCGACGCCGGATACCTGAGCCGGATGGCGAAGGCCCTGGAGGCTCAGGGCCTGGTCCGCACGAGCGTGCACCCCGGTGACAACCGGCTGCGCCGGGTGGCACTGACGCCCGCCGGACGCGCCGAGGTCACGGAGCAGAACCGCCGGGCGGGCGCCCTCGCCGCCGGCCTGCTCGAAGGCCTCGCCCCGGGACAGCGCACCGACCTGACCGGCGCGCTCGCCACCGCACAGCGCCTGCTGCGCCTGGCCGCCATCACCGTCACCCTCGTCCCCGGCGCCTCCCCGGACGCCCGCGCCTGCCTGGAGGCGTACGCCGCCGACCTCGACGTCCGGTTCCCGGAGGGCTTCGACGAGTCCGCCCTGGTACGGCCCGAGGAGGTGTCCGGCGACGCCGGCGCCTTCTTCGTCGCGTACGAGGAGAGCCGCCCGGTGGGCTGCGGGGCGCTGCGCCGGCTGGAACCGCGGGTCGGCGAGATCCGGCATGTGTGGGTGCACCGGGAGGCCCGCCGCCTGGGCCTCGCCCGACGCCTGCTCGCTGCACTGGAGGGCGAGGCCGCCGCGCGCGGCTTCGACGTCGTACGGCTGGACACGCACGCGGCGCTCACGGAGGCGCAGGCGATGTACCGGGCGTGCGGGTACCGGGAGATCCCGCGCTACGACGACAACGTCTACGCCGCCCACTGGTTCGAGAAGCGCCTGGAGTGACGCTCAGGGCTCGAACGACCCCACCGCCCTGGTGAGCGGCTCACGCACCGACGCCGCCGCGAGGCTCTCCGGGCCGCTGGAGCGGATCGCGTACCGGGTGCCGTCGGCCGACTCGAAGCGGTGGTCGACGACCTGGCGCGGGCCGGTGTCCGAGTCGTCGTAGCGGTAGGAGAGTTCGGACCAGGTGGCGCCGGAGGCCCGGTCGAGGGGCCGGTAGCCGGGCTGCCGGGCGAAGCCGTAGCCGGGGTGGGTCTCGGCGAGGGCGAGGGACTCGGCCGCGGTGGCCTCCGCCAGCCGGAAGATCTGCAGCCGGCGTCCGTCGGCCGGGGCGTCGTAGGAGACGACGGGGGCGAGCCGGCCCTGTTTCTGGGTGCGGGTCCAGCCCGCGGGGACGTCGACGGAGTAGCCGACGGGGTCCAGGGCGCGCCGGTAGCCGGGGGCGACGGCCGACGGGCTCGCGGTGACGCTCACCGCCGGATCGCGTCCGGCTCCGGGGACCGTCGAGGTGTCGCGGATCGTCGAGGTGTCGCGGATCAGGAACCAGACGCCGACGCCCACCCCCGTGCCCACGGCGACCGCCAGGACGAGGGCGAGCAGCAGGCGCCGCACCGCGTGGCAGGGCGGCGGAGCGGGCGCGTACACCAGGGCCGTCTGTGTCGGCGCCCAGGCCCAGGGCGCCTGCCCGCGCTCCTCGCTCGGCTCGTGTTCCGCTCCGGAGCCGGAGCCGGAGCCGGAGCTGTAGCCATAGCCGTACCGTCCGCCGCTCATCACGACCCCCCGAAAACCCCGTCCCCTGGTGATATTCCGACGGTAGGGGCGGAAAGGGGCACGGGCCCCGTTCCGGTCGGAACCGGAACAGAGCCCGTGCGGGGTCGTGACAGAGCCGTCGAGAAGGCGGCCGCCGTGAGGGCTCAGATGAGGCCGAGACCGCGGACCGCGTCGCGCTCCTCCGCCAGCTCCTGCACCGAGGCGTCGATGCGGGCGCGGGAGAACTCGTTGATGTCCAGGCCCTGGACGATCTCGTACTTGCCGTCCTTGGTGGTGACCGGGAAGGAGGAGATCAGGCCCTCCGGGACGCCGTAGGAGCCGTCCGACGGGATGCCCATGGAGGTCCAGTCGCCCTCGGCGGTGCCGTTGACCCAGGTGTGCACGTGGTCGATGGCGGCGTTGGCGGCGGAGGCCGCGGAGGACGCGCCACGGGCCTCGATGATCGCGGCGCCGCGCTTGGCGACGGTCGGGATGAAGTCCTCGGCCAGCCACTTCTCGTCGCTGACGGCCTCGGCGGCGTTCTTGCCGGCGATGGTGGCGTGGAAGATGTCCGGGTACTGGGTGGCGGAGTGGTTGCCCCAGATGGTCAGGCGCTTGATGTCGGCGACCGTGGAGCCCGTCTTCTTCGCGAGCTGGGTCAGCGCGCGGTTGTGGTCCAGGCGGGTCATCGCGGTGAAGCGCTCGGCCGGTACGTCCGGGGCGGCGGCCTGGGCGATCAGGGCGTTGGTGTTGGCCGGGTTGCCGACGACGAGGACCTTGATGTCGTCCGCGGCGTTGTCGTTGATGGCCTTGCCCTGCGGCTTGAAGATGCCGCCGTTGGCCGAGAGGAGGTCACCGCGCTCCATGCCCTTGGTGCGGGGGCGGGCGCCCACGAGGAGGGCGACGTTGGCGCCGGCGAAGGCGACGTTCGGGTCGTCCGTGATGTCGATGCCCTGCAGGAGCGGGAACGCGCAGTCGTCCAGCTCCATGGCGGTGCCCTCGGCGGCCTTCAGCGCGGGGGTGATCTCCAGGAGGCGCAGCTTGACCGGCACGTCCGCGCCGAGCAGCTGGCCGGAGGCGATGCGGAAGAGCAGGGCGTAACCGATCTGGCCGGCCGCGCCGGTGACGGTGACGTTCACGGGAGTGCGGGTCATGGCGTTCTCCGTATGACAGCTGGCGGTGGGGCGTCCCTGCCCCGGACGTTTGATCGATCTCTTGGCGTCAAGAGAGATCAGCGGTCAGGCTATCGCGCATCCGGGATGCCGGACGTCCGGGGTTGTGTGGCCCAGCCCACAGAGCCCCGCCACAGAGCCCCGCCACAGAGCCCCGCCCCTCCGGATGCCCGCTCTCACGAACCCCACAAGCGCGTGCCACAAAGACGCGTGCCACAAAAAGAGGCGGCCGCCCGTCCGGGAGAGGGGGGACGAAGGCGGCCGCCGTTCGGGGGTACCGATTGCCGGACTCCCGTGGGGGTAACGTTCGCGTGCCCGCGATTCAGGTGGGCATGCGCGTCTCCCCCGGATTCTTTTCCGTTACTTCGTGCAGCCCTCCTGGCCCGAGGCCAGCGTCACGCAGGCCTCCGCCTCTCCCGCGTCCTTCACCGCCACCATCGGCGTGTACGCGATCGTGTCCCCGGCCACCGTGATGTTCCCGGTCTGCTCGGCCTTCCCCACGGTCACCCGCACCTCGTCGCCCTGCGCGGCCTGCGTGATGCGCCCCCATGCCGCGCCGCAGGTCTCGCTGTAGCGGACCTCGACGACGGTCGTGGCGACGGTCGCCGTCTTGGCGGTGGTCACGAGGTCGCCGCTGCACCCCATGCTCTCCGCGTCCTTGCCGGTGCAGGAGTCACCGCTGCACTTCACTCCGGCCGGCAGGTCGGGGTTCGTACTGGCCGACGGCGACGCCGAGGCGGCGGTGTCCTCCTTCTTGCCGCCGTCCCCGCCCTGGGTGAGGAAGTAGGCGGCCACGACCACCACGAGCACGCCGAAGACGCCCGCGAGGAACATCGTCAGCCGCCGCTTGCCGCCCGACCCGCCGGAGGACCCGCCGCCCGGACGGGGACCCTGCGGGGGTTCGCCGTACGGGGTCGAAGGCGCCGCAGTCAGCACGGGACCGTCGGCCGAAGCCGAAGCCGAAGCCGAAGCGGAGGCCGGAGACCCCGCACTGGCACCGGACCCCCGCCCGCCGGTCGGCGCCGGCCGCTGGTACCCCGCCAGCCCCCACGAGTTGCCGCCCGAGGCGCCACCCGAAGAAGCACCCGAGGAGCCCCCCGAAGACCCGCCGGACGAACCGCCCGAGGACCCACTCGAAGGGAGTACCTCCCGTACGTCGCCCGCCGAGTCCCGTACCTCCGGTGCCGTCGGCTGCGGCGGCACCGACGGGACCACACCGGCCGGTCCGGCGATTCCGGGCGTGGCGGTGGCGCTGCCGCTCTTGCGGGCCGTCCTGCTGCTGCCCTTGACGTCCGCCGCGGGCGCGCCGAACTCGCCCAGTGCGGCACGCGCCTGGGAGATCCGGATGGCCTCCATGGTCATGTCGTGGCGCATCTCCGAGCGGCTCCAGGCGCGCTCGGCGAGCTCCCACATGGTCGTCAGATGAATGGGATTGGTGCCGGTGACCTCGGCCAGGGCGACGATCGCGCCCTTGGGTGCGAGCAGTCGGCCGTTGAGATAACGCTCCCAGGACGTCTTGCTGTAGCCCGTGCGGTCGGCCACCGCTGCGACGCTCAGACCGCTGCGGTCCACGAGCCGCCGTACTTGGCTCGCGAACTCTCTGACCTGCGGATCGAGCTCGTCGGGCAAGTCCTTCCAACGAGGCATTGCTACCCCCCTCTTCCCCCGGGTTGTGCTGGTTGTTCCCCGCTATTCCCCATGCGTGGTGCCCTCTGCCGAGTCCCCGTTGTGGCTACCCACAGGGATGCGCCCAGTCAGGATCTCAGTTCCCGGGGTGGGGGCGCACGGGTGCATCGTGGCCGCGGGCATGCACCGTTGCACGCCCACCGGTCGGAGGTCCAGTACGCCGACGGCAGAAGGAGACACGTTAGCGCCCATGTCGAACGACTTCGGCTCAAATCCGCGAACGTCTCAATACATCGACACGAGTGTCACACACCGGAAATACCGCCTGCCACGCAGGTGTTCGGCTCACCCGAACGCAACGGTCCCCACGACGCCGATCAGCAGCGTCACAAGGAGCAGCAGCACGGCCGACAGCAACAGCCGTCCGCTCCGCCCGCGACCGCTCTGCTCGGGGGGCGCGTCCCACCACGGCAGGGTGGGATCGTCCTCGTACGCGCCGCTCCCGCCGTGCTCGCCACTCCCGCCGTGCTCGCCGCTCCCCCTGCCGCCCGCGTCGCTCCCGGCGGACGGGGCCGGCACCGTCGCGGGGCGGGGCCACGCCTGGACCGCCAGTTCCCAGCGCACGCCGAAGCGCTCGGCGTCCGTGCCGCCGAGGCCCGCGATCCGGCACAGCGCGGCGACGGCCTGCCGGGGCGGGGGCTGGGTGGCGTTGAGATAGCGGTGCCAGGAGGACTTGCTGTAGGCGGTCCGGGCGCCGAGGGCGACCAGACTGAGTCCCGTGCGGTCCTTCAGGAGCCGCAACTGTTCCACGAAGTGCCGCACCTCCGGCGGCAGATCGTCCGGCAACGGCTGCCAGCCGCCCATCGGCCACCTCCCCTTGGGACCCCTGGGGCCCTCTTGGGACCTCGCTTCTGAGCGAGTGACGACGTCAGAGGGCTGATCGGTTCCCGCGACGGGCGCGACTGTGGCACAGCGCGGACACCGTGCCGGAACGGTCACCTCCGTGCCACAGCGCACTGACAGCCATTGAACAGGCGGCTCACCGTGCAGGAGTCTGGTGCCCGGCGGCGGCCCGTCCTTGCTCGGGGGAGGGGACGGGCCGCAGCCGTACGAAACCGGTCAACCGCTGAACCCGGTCAACTGCTGAACCCGGTCAGCTGCTGACCGTGAAGTGCAGCGTGTCCTTCAGGAACGGGATCACCAGCCAAGGCTTCGGCTGCACCATCAGCGCCAGCAGGACGATCACGAGTCCGAGCCCGCCGTACGTGACGATGTCGGTGAAGCGGGAGCGCACCGCGAGCATGCCGACGTCCGGCAGCAGCCAGCGCAGCACACCGCCGACGAGCAGGGCCACGCCGAGCAGGAGAATGCCGACGCGGAACAGGTCCAAGGCGGTCAGCAGCAGTCCGAGCCCGGCCATCGCCAGGACGGCGAGGACCGGCCACTGCCGGGCGGGTGCCGGGGCGTCGCTCGGTGCGGCCCGGCCGCCGCCCTCGGGGCGCGCGGTGTCCCGCGTGAACAGCGGGAAGCGACGAGTCGTCCGGCGCGGCCTGCCCTCGGCGTCGGGCGCGCTGACGGGGTCGCGCACCTCGATCTCGTCGATGTCGTCGACGCCCTTCACGCTCTCGATGTCCTCGGCCTTGCCGGAGGTGCCGTCAGCCGACACTGCGCTCCGCCGCCTCGACCACGTTGACGAGCAGCTGGGCCCGGGTCATGGGGCCGACGCCGCCCGGGTTGGGGGAGATGAAGCCGGCCACCTCGGCGACGTCCGGGTGGACGTCGCCCACGATCTTGCCCTCGGCGCTGCGGGAGACACCGACGTCGAGGACGGCGGCGCCCGGCTTCACGTCCTCGGCGCGGATCAGGTGGGCGGAACCGGCGGCGGCGACGATGATGTCGGCGCGCTTCAAGTGCGAGGCGAGATCACGCGTCCCCGTGTGGCACTGGGTCACCGTCGCGTTCTCGCTGCGCCGGGTCAGCAGCAGCGGCATCGGCCGGCCGATGGTCACGCCCCGGCCGACGACGACGACCTCGGCGCCCTTGATCTCGACGCCGTAGCGGCGCAGCAGGGTCAGCACGCCGTTCGGGGTGCAGGGCAGCGGGGCCGGCTCGTTCAGGACGAGGCGGCCGAGGTTCATCGGGTGCAGGCCGTCGGCGTCCTTGTCCGGGTCCATGAGCTCCAGGATCCGGTTCTCGTCGATGCCCTTGGGGAGCGGCAGCTGGACGATGTAGCCGGTGCAGGCCGGGTCCTCGTTCAGTTCGCGGACGACCGCCTCGATCTCCTCCTGCGTCGCCGTGGCCGGCAGTTGGCGCTGGATGGAGGCGATGCCCACCTGGGCGCAGTCGCGGTGCTTGCCGGCGACGTACTTCTGGCTGCCGGGGTCCTCCCCGACGAGGATCGTGCCGAGGCCGGGCGTGACGCCCTTCTCCTTCAGCGCCGCCACGCGGGCGGTCAGATCGGACTTGATCGCGGCTGCGGTGGCCTTGCCATCGAGAATCTGGGCGGTCATACCCCCATCCTCGCGGATGACCCGGTCCCGGTTCCAATCCGGGGGCCACCGGACAGCACGGCGCCCGTCCGCCGCAACCCGCCCATGATCAGCTGTGTTGCACTTGCACAACGCATACGGACTGCGGCTGGACAACGACTCGGCTCTCCTAGAACGATGTGGGGCGCAGTCTCGCGGTTGATGTTCGGGGGGAGAACCGCTCAGATCATGACGTTCCTCCGCACAGTCCGCGGTGTCCCCAGTTTGCGCAACGGAGGAATCCCGCCATGAGTTTCGGCTCGCCCAACAACCCCTATGGTCAGCCGCAGAACCCCCAGCAGCCGCCGCAGCAGCCGCAGCAGCCGCAGCAGCCGGGTTACGGCTATCCCCAGCAGGGCGGCCAGCAGCAGCCCTACGGCTACCCGCAGCAGGCCCCGCAGGGCGTCCCGCCGCAGCAGGGCTACGGCTACCCGCAGGCGCCGCAGGCCCCGGCCGGTTACGGCTACCCGCAGCAGCCGGGTTACGGCATGCCGCCGTCGTACGCGAACTGGGGACAGCGGTTCCTCGGCACCCTGGTGGATGGCCTCATCCTCATGGTCCCGTACATCCTCGTCGCCATCGACGTCAGCGCGCAGACCGTGATCCTTTCGATCATCGGCATCCTCGGCGTCTTCGGTATCGCGATCTGGATGCTGATCCAGGAGGGCCGCACCGGCCAGACGATCGGCAAGAAGGCGCTGGGCATCCGCCTGGTGCGGGAGAGCGATGGGCAGCCCCTCGGCGTCGGCATGGCCTTCGTGCGCCGGCTCGCGCACTTCCTGGACAGCCTGGCGTGCTACCTCGGCTGGCTGTGGCCGGCCTGGGACGCCAAGCGTCAGACGTTCGCCGACAAGGTCTGCTCGTCCATCGTGATCCGCTCGAATTGAGCACGGATTCACCACAACTGACGGCGGATCGCTACGGCGCCTTCTCGCCAACCTTTCCCAGGGGCCGTGTCACGTCGTGACACGGCCCCTGGGCGTCGCCCACCCTGACTCGTAGACACGCGGGGACGGGGAGACGCACCGTGTACAGCATCATCGTGGTACCTCCGCCGACCACGGAGGACGAGCCGGACCGCACGCAGCTGCGGCTGGCGCCCGGCGAACGGCTGGCCTTCGGCCGCGCCCCGGGCGACAACGACCTGGTCGTTCCGCACGACGGGGTGTCCCGCAGGGCGGGCGCCATCACCGCGCAGAGCACCTTCTGGCTGCTGAGCAACCTCAGCGCCCACCAGACGTACGTCGTGGAGAACCCGGAGGGCGCGGGCGAGCACATCAAAGTCGGGCCGGGCCGGCTGGACGCGCCGGTGCCGTTCGAGTTCTCGCGGATCGTGCTGCCGGCCGCGGGCGACCTGCTCGCCTTCGACGTCTGGGCGCCGCGCCACGACCATCTGCGCGCCGAGGCCGGACTCGACGGCGACACGACCGCGCCCGCCTTCTCCGTCGACCGCACCAAGCGCTACTTCTCGGTGCTGGCCGCCCTGTGCGAACCGCGGCTGCGCGGCGAGCCGCACGCCGCGCTGCCCACGGTCGACCAGGTCGCGGACCGGCTGCGCCCCAACTGGCCGGCCGCGTCCCGCACCTCCGTCCAGTGGAACATCGACTACCTGGCCGTGAAGCTGCGCCTCAAGCCCGGCCCGGAGACGGCGGACACCGGCCCGCGCCTCAACGGCAAGAAGGAGTCGCTGGTCTCGCTGGCGCTCCGCTTCGACCTGGTCCGGGAGGAAGACCTGGTGGTCCTCGCGGCCCCGGCCGCCCGGGAGGCACGGTGACGGAGCCCTACGCCGTGCAGGTCCCCCGCGGGTACCGGCTCGGCGTCTGGGAGGTGCGCGAGCCGATCGCGACGGGGGCGTTCGGGAGCGTGTACGAGGCGCGGCGCACGGACGGCGGCGAGGAGCTGCCGAGGACGGCGGCCCTGAAGTTCCTGCCCACCGGCACCGGCACCCCCCGCCAGCTCGCGCACCTGAGGGAACTGATCGACCGGGAAGTGGAGTTGCACCGCAGACTCAGGCGGCCGCGGCTGATCCGGATGTACGACACCCTCGTCGTCGACGACCCCGACCGGCCCCGTCTCGACGGCGCCACCGTCCTCGTACTGGAGAAGGCGGAAGGCTCGCTGTCCGCCCTGCTCGCCTCCTCTCCCCGCCCGCCCGCGGGTCCCGCGCTGCTCGCGCAGATCTGCGAGGGGCTGGCCCAGCTGCACCGGGCGGGCTGGGTGCACGGTGATCTCAAACCCGCCAACGTCCTGCTGATGAAGGACGGTTCGGCCCGGCTCGCCGACTTCAACATGGCCGCGGAGCTGGAGGGCACCCACGCCTACACGCCCGCCTTCTCCACCCCGGACTACACCCCGCCGGAGCTCCTGTGGTCGGAGATCGGCGAACGGGGCCGCAGGATCCGTCCGTCGGCCGACGTCTGGGCGTTCGGCGTGCTCGCGCATCTCCTGCTCACCGACTCCTTCCCACTGCCCGGCGGCACCCCGACGGCCCGCCGAGACGCGGCCGCCGCCTACGCCCGCGGCACCGACGAGCTGCGGCTGTCGCCCGAACTGCCGGACGGCTGGCGGGAGATCGTCCGGCAGTGCCTGACCCGCACGCACGAGGACCGCATCGCCACCGACGACCTGCTGAGGCGGGTCGAGGCGGCCGCGGGCACCGGCCGCTCGCCCCGGCTGCCCCGGGTCCTGCTCCCCCGCCGCCGCTCCCGCCGTACGACGGTCCTGGCCGCCACGGCCGCCACCGCCGCGGTCGCGGTCCTCGGCTACGGCATCAGCAGCTGGGCCGGCTCCGGCGCGGACGGCAAGGGCACGGCCGGCGCCGGGACCGAGAAGGTCACGTCCGCCACGTACGGCGCCTCCGAACTCCGTACCGACAAGGGCGTCCCGGTGGCCTACCGCCGGCTGATCGTCGACTCGGCCCACGACTGCGTCCAGCCGGAGGTCACGCCCGCGCTGATCGCCGCGCTGCTGAAGGCGGAGAGCAACTTCGACCCCGACCTGTCCGACCCCACCGCGGGCGAGGAGGGCGAGTACGGCATCGCCCGCTGGACCCCGAGCCTCCTGCGCTGGTACATCCGCGCGGACGGCGTCCCCGCGACCGAGACGCCACGGCCTCCCCTCACCCCCGCCGAGTCCATCCCGGCCGTGGGCCGCTACCTCTGCTTCATGGAACCGCGCCTGGAACAGACCGGGTTGACCGGCGACCGCCGGGTGCTGCTGGCGGCCGCCTACCGGACCTCGACCAAGGTCGTGAACGCCGCGGGTGGCGTTCCCCCGAAGTACCGTGCCTACGCCACCCGCGTCGCCCACTACCTCAAGGAGTACACGCCGCCGGGGAAGACGTGACCCTGGGAGTTCTGAGGTACCGCGGCCGGCACGGTCGCCCGCACACTCCCCGACGTCTGCTTCTTCAGCGAGTACAACGGCAACGACGTGGCCTACTGGCGCGCCGCCGACTTCGAACCCGCGGGCGCCGACCGCCGGCGCATGGCCCAGCGCAGCGGCTGGCTGAGCCGTCGTCCGCTCACGTGGAAGTCCGGGCGCCCGCGCCGGACTTCCGCACGGCGGCCCGGAGCACGGACGCCCCCACCGGGGTGAGGGTGTGCAGTACGGTCGCGCCGTGCCGTTGGCTGGTGATGAATCCCGCGTCCCGTAACGCGGTGGCGTGCCGGCTGGCCGAGGACGCGGACACGCCCGCCGCACGGGCGATCTCGCCGGTCGTGGCGCCGACGGCGACGGCGCTCAGGGCGGCGGCCCGGGCCCGCCCGAGCAGGACGGTCAGCGGTGAGGCGGCCGAACCGCCCTCGTCCGCCACGGCCGGTTCGTGGAGCAGCGGATAGACCAGCACCGGCGGCAGGGTGGGATCGGCGAAGGTGATCGGACGCTCCAGGAGGAAGTACGACGGCACGAGGAGCATGCCGCGGCCGTCCAGCCGCAAGTCCCGGTCCACGCAGGGGTGGTAGTCGGCCTGCAGAACGGGCCGCTCCCAGCGCATCGAGGGGCCGAGCCCCGCGAGCATGGCCTCGACGCCCCCGTCCATGAGCCCGCGGCAGCGCGCCGCGCGCTCGGCCTCGACGCGGGCGTGGATCCGTTCGCCGTACGGGGCGATGGCGGCGTCGTGATAGGCGCGCAGCACCCGCACCAACTCCTTGCGGGCCGGCAGCTCGGCCAGCCGCGGGGCCCACGGGGGCGCTCCGACGACCCGGTCGAGGGTGGCGACCTCCTCGCGGACCCGGCGGGACGGGGTCGCCAGGATGGCCTCCAGCCCGGCGTCCAGCCCGCCGGCGGCCTGGAAGGGCGTCAGGAAGTCCGGAAAGTAGGCGGCCCTCGGAAAGAGCGGCAGCAACACACTCCGCACCGCACGCTCCAGTCCCCGCTCCCGCAACCGCCCGCGGGTGGTGCGGTACCACTCCGCGTACGCCGAGCGGCCCTGCCGGGTCTGCAGGCGGTGCAGGCTGACGGCGATGTCCCAGAGCGGATCCGGTGCGGGACACAGCCGGGTGCGGGCAAGGTCGGTTTCGCTGAAGTGGACGCGGAGCATCTCGTTCTCCCCCGTTGAGCTCAGCTTTTGCGTTCAGCCGCAACAGGATGGCCGGACGCGGCCCCGGTGGGCAACAGTTGGCGTACCGGGCATGGCGCGTATGCGCCATGCCGCTCGAAGGGTTTCGGGTTCCCGCCGCTCTCCGCCTCCGCCACTGTGGCCGCAGGCACCACCCGGAGAACGGCGGGGCTCCGCCGACCTGGAGGAAGAGGCTGTACGGGGGTTTCACCCCGGAGCGCGGGCCGGCTGGATCGGCGGGGATGACAGTGCTGCTGAAGTGGGGCATCTTCTGCGGAGTGTTCGGCGTCCTGACCGCCCTGGTCTTCGCCGACCGGTCGCAACGCGAGCGGCGCCTGCGCAGACACGGCCGCCGCACGACCGCGATCTGCCGCGACCACCTCAACGCCGAGGGCGACGGCCCGATACGGGTCCGGTGCGGCTTCCGCCTCTCCCCCGAGCACAAGGGGGAGTACACCGTCGTCGTCCAGACACGCGAGCGCATCCCCCGGATCGGCGAGGAGATCGGGATCGTCTACGACCCGCAGGACCCGAGCAACGCGGAGAACGCGGAACTCGCGTCCATGCCGTCGTTCGGCCGGCACGACATCATCGTCCTGCTCGGGTGGGTCGGCATCTACCTCGTGTCCGTGTCCTGCATGGCCGCCGCCGACTAGCGACCCAACGGACAAGCGCCTTGCGCGGTGCGCCGCGGCGGCTTCGGCCGACACGGACACGCCACTCCTGGCTCGTTCGCACGGTGCCGCTTCCGGGCCCTCTCCCCGCCCCGGCACGATAGCCTCGCGAGAACTGGAGTGGTGCACAAGGACCTTGAGGCTGACCAGCACACGGGGGATCGGATCCATGACAGACGAACGGCACCCCACGCCGTCGTACACCCCGGCGTCCGGTGACGCCGCGCTGAAGCAGGCAGGGGCGACACCGCTGCAGCCCGCCGATCCCGGGCGCATCGGACCGTACTTCGCGCTCGGGCGGCTCGGCAGCGGCGGTATGGGCCGGGTCTACCTGGCCCGCCCCGCCGACGACAGCCCGGGGCTCGCCGCCGTGAAGGTGATCCGCCCCGAGTACGCCGAGAACGCCGATTTCCGGCGGCGGTTCGAGCGGGAGGCCGCGGTGCACGGGCGGGTCGGTGCGCCGCACGCTCCGCGGCTGCTCGGCAGCGGCTTCGAGGACTCGCTGCTGTGGATGGCCACCGAGTACCTGCCCGGCCTCAACCTCGCCGACGCCGTCCGCGAGTGCGGTCCGCTGGAACCGCCCGGGATGTGGCGGCTGGTGGCCGAGCTCGGGCAGGCGCTGTCGGCGCTGGCCGCCGCCGGGGTCGTACACCGGGATCTCAAGCCGTCCAACGTGATCCTGTCGTCGCAGGGCGCCCAGGTCATCGACTTCGGCATCTCGCAGGCCGCCGACAGCAGCGCGATCACCACGACCGGGAACCGGGTCGGCACCCCCGCGTTCATGTCGCCCGAGTACCTGCGCGAGGGCCGCTGCGACACCATCTCCGACGTCTTCTCGCTCGCGGGGTCGCTCGTGTACGCCGCCACCGGACACGCGCCCTTCGGGGACGGGACGGGCGTCGACGTGATGCACCGGGTCGCCTTCGAACAGCCCAAGGCCGAGATCATGACCGAACTCTCGGCCGCCGACCCCGCGTTGGCCGCGCTGCTGGCCGCCTGCCTCGAAAAGGACCCCGCCGGGCGGCCGACCCCGCAGCAGCTGATCGACGCGGCCACGGCCGCCGGGTACGACCGCGCCGCTCCTTGGCAGGAACCGCTGGCCACCCGTCTGCTCTCCCGGCAGCAGGGCTGTGAGCTGCTGGAAGACGCGTCCGCCGAGGACACCGGGCACTTCCGTCCGCCGACGTGGGGCGTGGCGGCTCCCGCGCCCGGCCCGGCGTACGGGGCGCCGACGCCACCGACGCCACCGGGGCCACCGGGGCAGCACGGCGGTCCGGGGACGCCCGTGCAGTACGCCCCCTCAGCACACCTGTCCGGCGAGCACGGCGGCCGACGCAGGCGAAAGGCGCGTCTCCTCGCCCTCACAGCCGGCCTCGCGGTGGTCGCCGTGGCCGCGGGCGCCTTCTTCCTCACCCGCCCCGACCTCGACGAAGCCGCCTCCGCCTCTCCCACGGCCTCCACGGCGTCCTCCGCCGACGCCGAAGCGGCCTCGGCTCCCCCCACTTCCTCCGGCTCGCCTTCCGCGACCAAGGGGACGGAGACCACCGGCGAGAAGGGGGAGGTGACTGACGAGGAGTCGGAGAAGGCCGACAACGCCCCGCCCGGATCCACCGGCGGAGCACAACCCGCCCCCGACGACGACCCGACCGCCACCTCCGGCAGCGGCGGCAGCGGGAGCGACAACGGCGGGGGCAGCACCCCGACCCCCACGCCCACCAAGACCGCGGCCAAGCCCGCCACCCCGCCCTGGATCTCCCAGTGCACCTACTACTCCGGCACCGAACTCACCACCTTCGGCGACAAGGGCCAACGCGTCGTCCAGGTGCAGTGCATGCTCACCAAGCGCGGCTACAGCGTCGGCGGCGCGGGCGTGGACGGCCAGTTCGGCGAGGACACCGTGTCGGCGGTCAGGCTGTTCCAGAGCGACAAGGGACTGGAGGTCGACGGCGACGTGGGGCCCAACACCTGGGCGGGACTGCGCAGTTCGACATGACCAGGACCAGGGCCCGCCGGTCACCGACCGGCGGGCCCTCGCTCGTTCACGTCCGGCACCTCAGTGGAAGAAGTGCCGCGTCCCCGTGAAGTACATCGTGATGCCCGCCTTCTCCGCGGCCTCGACGACGAGTTCGTCACGGACCGAGCCGCCGGGCTGGACGATCGCCTTGACCCCGGCCTCGCTCAGGACGTCGATGTTGTCGGGGAAGGGGAAGAAGGCGTCGGAGGCGACGTACGAGCCCCGCGCCCGCTCCTCGCCCGCCCGCTCGACCGCCAGCTTGCAGGAGTCGACGCGGTTGACCTGGCCCATGCCGACGCCGACCGAGGCGCCGTCCTTGGCGAGGAGGATGGCGTTGGACTTCACCGCACGGCAGGCCTTCCACGCGAAGGCGAGGTCGGACAGCTCCTCCGCGCTCAGCGCCTCGCCCGTCGCCAGGGTCCAGTCTGCCGGGTCGTCGCCGTCGGCCTGGAGGCGGTCGGTGACCTGGAGGAGGACGCCGCCGTCGACCGGCTTGAGCTCGACCGGGTTGGACGGGCCGTCGGGGGCCTTCAGGACGCGGATGTTCTTCTTCTTGGCGAGGGCCTCGAGCGCGCCGTCCTCGTAGTCGGGCGCCACGATGACCTCGGTGAAGATCTCGGCGACCTGCTCGGCCATCTCCTTCGACACCGGACGGTTGACGGCGATCACGCCGCCGAACGCCGACAGCGGGTCGCAGGCGTGCGCCTTGCGGTGCGCCTCGGCGACGTCCGTACCGATCGCGATACCGCAGGGGTTGGCGTGCTTGATGATCGCGACGCAGGGCTCGTCGTGGTCGTACGCGGCACGGCGGGCGGCGTCCGTGTCCGTGTAGTTGTTGTACGACATCTCCTTGCCGTGCAGCTGCTCGGCCTCGGCCAGGCCGCCACCCGTGCCGTTGACATAGAGGGCGGCCGGCTGGTGCGGGTTCTCGCCGTAGCGGAGGGTGTTCTTGCGCTCCCAGGTCGCGCCCAGGAAGTCGGGGAACTGCGAGTCGTCCACGGGGGCGTAGGAGGAGGCGAACCAGGACGCCACCGCCACGTCGTACGACGCCGTGTGCTGGAAGGCCTCCGCCGCCAGGCGCCTGCGGGTCGGCAGGTCGAAGCCGCCGTCCTTGACCGCCCCGAGGACGTCCGCGTACCGCGCCGGGCTGGTGACGACCGCCACCGACGGGTGGTTCTTCGCCGCCGCGCGCACCATCGACGGACCGCCGATGTCGATCTGCTCCACGCACTCGTCGGGGGAGGCGCCGGAGGCGACCGTCTCACGGAAGGGGTAGAGGTTGACCACGACCAGGTCGAACGGCTCCACGCCCAGCTCGTCGAGCTGGCGCCGGTGGTCCTCCAGACGGAGGTCCGCGAGGATGCCCGCGTGGACCTTGGGGTGCAGCGTCTTGACGCGCCCGTCCAGGCACTCGGGGAAGCCGGTGAGCTCCTCGACCTTGGTGACGGGGACGCCGGCGGCGGCGATGCGGGAGGCGGTCGACCCGGTGGAGACGAGCTCCACGCCCGCCTCGTGCAGGCCGCGCGCGAGGTCTTCGAGGCCCGTCTTGTCGTAGACGCTGACGAGCGCCCGTCGGATGGCCCGCTTGTTGCTCTCGGCGGTCACTGGATAACTACCTTTCGTCCCTCAATGCGATAGCCGTTGCGGCAGAGCCGCCCCACGACATCGACGAGCAGGCTTCGCTCGACTTCCTTGATGCGCTCGTGCAGAGCGGCACCCTCGTCCTCGTAGTCCTCGTCCCGGACCTCGACCACGCCCTGAGCGATGATCGGCCCGGTGTCGACCCCGTCGTCGACGAAGTGGACGGTGCAGCCGGTGACCTTGGCGCCGTACGCGAGAGCGTCGCGGACGCCGTGGGCGCCGGGAAAACTGGGCAGGAGGGCGGGGTGGGTGTTCACGAACCGCCCCCCGAAGCGGGCCAGGAACTCCTTGCCCACGATCTTCATGAACCCGGCGGACACGACGAGGTCGGGCTCGTGCGCGGCCACCGCCCCGGCGAGGGCCGCGTCCCACTCGTCGCGGGTGGCGTGGTCCTTCACCCGGCAGACGAAGGTGGGGATCCCCGCGCGCTCGGCGCGGGCCAGTCCTTCGATGCCCGTGCGGTCCGCACCGACGGCCACGATCTCGGCGCCGTAGGCCTCGGCGCCGGCGGCCGCGATGGCGTCGATGAGCGCCTGCAGGTTCGTACCGGAACCGGAGACCAGCACGACGAGGCGCTTGGCCACGGGCTTGGCGGCCACGGTGGGGCCCTTTCTCGGGGGAGCGGCTTGTGCGGGCGGCTCGTGTGTTCATACGAATGCTTCGCGCCCCGGGATACGGGGAAGTCTACGAAGCGGCCGACCGTCAGCAACGATACCGGCACACCGGGCGGCCCCCACGGGACGGGGGCGTGGCCGGAAGGTAGCGTCTGGGACGAGCAGGCTCGGGAACGCGGTCGTCGTGCGGTGCGTTCTCTCTGTGACAGCTCAGGACAGACAGCCGTATCACCTAGGGGAAGACGCTCACTTGATGCCGGACCGCAGTCTGCGACTCCTTACGCTCCCCCCGCAGTCATCGCAGGGAGGGGAGCGTAGCGGTGTGCTTCTGCGGGAGCGCCCCGCCTCACCGCCCGACGCGCCCTCGGGCGACGCGGGCAAGCAGAACGGGGAGGGGCAGGGCGGCTCGGCCCCGGCCCCTGGCTCGGCTCCGGCTCCGGCTCCGGACGACAACCCGTTCGCACCGCCGCCGGAGGGCACCCCGGACCGGCCGTGGCAGCCGCGCCACCACCCGGCGGGCCAAGAGGGCAAAGAGGGCGGCGACGGTTCGCAGGGTGAGGGTGCCGACGGTGGCGCCCCGGCCCCGTGGGGCGGTCAGTGGAGCGACCAGCAGCCCGGCCGTTCCCCCGGTGGCTTCGGCGAGCGCCCCGGGGCCGGTCCCGAGGGCCCGGCGGGCGGCGGCGGGCAGGGCCAGGGACCGCGCTGGGACCCGACGGACCCGGCCCAGCGGCGCGCGCGGTACGCCTTGCTGTCCGGCATGTGGGCCTTCTTCTTCGCCCTGTTCAGCTGGCCCTACGTGGCGCTGATGCTCGGTGCGCTGGCCCTGTACTGGGGCATCACAGCCCTCCGCGCCAAGCCCCCCGCCGCCCCCGACCCGAACATCCCGGCGCACGCGCAGGGCGGCCGCCCGCAGCGGACCGCCGCGGTGAGCGGCCTGGTCACGGCGTCCCTGGCCATCGCCCTGGTCGCCGCGGGCTTCACCGTGAAGCTGGTCTACAGCGACTACTACACCTGCACGAACGACGCCCTCACCAACGAGTCGAAGCAGGCCTGCGCGGAGCTTCTGCCGAAGGAGCTGCGGGGAGTGCTGGGCGCCAACAGCTGACGGTGACGGTGGCCCGTCAGGGTGCGTCGGGGGACGCGGATGGCTGTGGCGCCGATGGCTGTGACGCCGATGGCTGTGACGGCGACGGTTGCGACTTCGCCGGTCGTGACTCCGGTGGTTCCGGCTCCGCCGACGCCTCTTTCAGCGCCGCCCAGCGCGCCTCGCGTGCCGCGTCGTCGTCGTGCCACAGCGGCTGCGCGGCCTCGGTGGGCAGGAAGTCGTACGGCTCGAAGGTGCTGTCGTCGGCCATCGGCACCGCCGCCCTCGGCTTCCCGATCGTCGCCTCCCGTTCCTCGCCCTGCGCGCCTTCCTGCCGGACCCCTCCCTCCTTGCGCCCCCGGCACCGCCACGCCCGCAGCCCCAACGCCGTAGGGACTCCCAGCACCGAGGTCCACACCAGGGCCGCCGCCCCCGTCTGCCACCACACCGGCCCGAACCGGGCCAGCGTGCCGACGCCGAGCGGCCCGCCCGCGAACGCCGCGAGGACGCCGACCTGGGCCGCGCACAGTACGGCCGCCAGCCCGGCGGTCCCGGCGGTCCGACCCGGTGACCAGGCATCCGCGCTTCCTCCTCCCCCCTCAGCCGCCCGGCCCACGAACCACCCCACCGTCACGCCGACCACCACCGGCACCACCCCCGCCGCCCAGTGCAGCGGCGTCCCGGTGCCGGTATCCGGTACCGCCGCCAGCAGCGGAAACGGCGGGAGCAACGGGGTGGGGGCGGACGCGAGCGGCGTCACGGCGTGGCCGACGCCGAGGGTGAAGCCGGGGCCGAGGGCGTACGACCCCGCCCACACCACCGCGTTCGGGACCAGGGTGAGGCAGAGCAGCAGGACCGCGAACCGGCCCGACCAGCCCTCCGTGAGCCGGAGGAACGACTCCCGGGCCGCCTCGCCGTGCCACACCAGCGACGCCGCCAGCAGCACCGCCCCGCCCCCGACGAGCACCGCCGTCCCCGCGCCCGCGGCCCGCGCGGCCGTGCCGAGGCGGGCTCGCGCGTCCGGGCCGAGGACGAGCCGTCGCAGGCCCGTCGGCAGCAGGATCAGCACCTCGTCCAGCACCGCGCGCGGGCGGCCGTACGCCGTCCACACCCCCGTGCCCGCGGCCACCGTCACGACCAGCGGCATGCTCACGCCCGTCCACAGCCACGACGGCCGCAGCTCGCCGCCCGTCGCGTAGAGCGCGGCGGCGGCGCCGACGGCGAGATAGCCGAGGACGACGCCCGCCCAGACTGTCCGCCCGGAGACAGCCGTCCGCGCCGGGACGGAGATCCGCCGCGGGACGCCCGTCGGCCCGTCGTCCTCCTCCTCACCCCCGTCGGTCGCGTCCCGAGCCGCCCGGTGCACCAGCCAGAGCGGCAGCGCGAGGAGGAGCAGCGGGCTGACGCCGACGGGTGCGGAGGTGCCGGAGAGCGTGTCGGTGCGGACCAGTTCGGCGCCGTGGGCCAGCAGCCACAGCGCCGCGGCGACGTGCAGCGCGCCGTCGGGCCCGCTGTCGGGGTACGGCGAGCTGATCCACAGCACCATCACCAGCACGGCGAACGAGCCGAGCCCCAGCCCGGCCGCGACCGCACCGCCGAGGAGGCCGGCGGCCAGTCCGGGCGACCGGTCACGCAACCGGGTGGGCAGGGAGGTCAACGGCGATCGGCGTTCGGTCATCTGGATCACGCCCGTCATGCTCCCAACGACACGCGCTTTCTCGTCGTAACAGGCGAACCTCCGAAGTGTCGCTCAATATACGGTTATGTACCTTTTCGCACGAAGGGGCGCCCGGTGACGCAGAGTCCTGCAACCCCGCTCCCCCCGCCGAAGGAGCGCCGACGCCTGCGGGAGGCCGGGTCGTTGACGCAGGCTCAGGTCGCGGCACGGGTGGGCGTCACCCGCGAGACGGTGCGTAAGTGGGAGAACGGCCGTACGACACCGCTCGGCCGGAGACGGGAGGCGTACGCGAGGCTGCTCGCCGAGCTGGCGAGGGACGCCGCCGACAGCCCCGTACGGACGAAGACCCCTCCGGCACCGGAACCGGCACCGGCATCGGCACCCGAGGTGCCCCCTGCACCGAGCCCCGCGCCCGCGCCCGAACCGGACGTCCCCGCACCTCCCCTGACGCCCGCTCAGGCCTTCGACGCCCTGTACGCGTTCTGCGCCCCCGCCCTCGTACGGCAGGCCTTTCTGCTCACCGGCCGGCGTGAACTCGCCCGCGAGTCGGTCGAGCGGGCCTTTCAACTCGCCTGGCAGTGCTGGCCCGAGGTGGCGGTCGACCGGGATCCGGCGGGCTGGGTGCGGGCGACCGCGTACGAGTACGCCCTCTCCCCCTGGCACCGCTTCCGCCCCCGCCACCGGCACCCCGAGGCGCCGCCCGCGGACGCGTCCGACCGCGCACTGATGGACGTACTGCTGCACCTCCCGCCGCCGCACCGCCGCACGCTCCTGCTCTACGACGGTGTCGGCCTCGACCTGCCGGAGACGGCGGCGGAGACGGAGGCGAGCACACCGGCGGCCGCGAACCGGCTGCTGCGCGCGCGGGAGGCGGTCGCCGCGCGGCTGCCGGAGCTGTCCGACCCCGCGGAGCTCACCCGGCGGCTGGCCGAACTGGCCGCCGCGGAGCGGCTGCGGGCCGCCAGGCCGCCGGTGGTGCGGACGAGCAGCGAGCGCAGGGCCCGCTTCTGGACGCGGGCCGCCATCGCCTTCACGGTCGCCCTGATCGGGACGACGGCGCTGACGCTGCGGACGGCGCCCAGGCAGTACGAGCCGCCGGTGCCGTCGGGCGAGACGGTGCAGGGAGTGCCGCCACGGGTGGCGCCGGGGCCGCTGTCGGAGGCAGAACGGGAACTGCGGTCGAAGCTGCGGGAGGAGACGGTGAGCGGGCCGCAGCGGCTGGTGCCGCAAGGAGGCTGAGCATGCCTGTGCATGAGGAAGGGCCCGCGTCCTCGATCGAGGACGCGGGCCCTTCTCTGTCACGCGTCGGTTCAGCCGGCGGCGAGGATCTCGCGGGCAAGCTTCGCCGTCTCGGTCGGCGTCTTGCCGACCTTGACGCCGGCGGCCTCGAGGGCCTCCTTCTTGGCGGCGGCCGTGCCGGAGGAGCCGGAGACGATGGCGCCGGCGTGGCCCATGGTCTTGCCCTCGGGCGCGGTGAAGCCGGCGACGTAACCGACGACCGGCTTCGTCACGTTCTTCGCGATGTAGTCCGCCGCACGCTCCTCGGCGTCGCCGCCGATCTCGCCGATCATGACGATCAGGTCGGTGTCGGGGTCGGCCTCGAACGCGGCGAGCGCGTCGATGTGGGTCGTACCGATGACCGGGTCGCCACCGATGCCGACGGCGGACGAGAAGCCGATGTCACGCAGCTCGTACATCATCTGGTACGTCAGCGTGCCGGACTTCGAGACCAGGCCGATGCGGCCCGGCTTCGTGATGTCGCCCGGGATGATGCCGGCGTTGGACTGGCCCGGGGTGATGAGACCGGGGCAGTTCGGGCCGATGATCCGCGTCTTGTTGCCCTTCGACACGGCGTACGCGTAGAACGCGGCCGAGTCGTGGACCGCGATGCCCTCGGTGATGACGACCGCGAGGGGGATCTCGGCGTCGATCGCCTCGACGACGGCGGCCTTGGAGAAGGCCGGCGGCACGAAGAGGACGGACACGTTGGCGCCCGTCTTCTCGATCGCCTCGGCGACCGTGCCGAAGACCGGGATCTCGGTGCCGTCGATGTCGACGGACGTGCCCGCCTTGCGCGGGTTCACACCGCCGACGATGTTGGAGCCGTCCGCCAGCATGAGCTTGGTGTGCTTCATGCCCGTGGCACCGGTCATGCCCTGGACGATGATCTTGCTGTCTTTGTCGAGGAAGATAGCCATGGCTGTGTCTGTCCCTCTTCCTTACTTCGCAGCCGCGAGCTCGGCGGCCTTGTCGGCCGCGCCGTCCATGGTGTCCACGCGCTGGACCAGCGGGTGGTTGGCGTCGGAGAGGATCTTGCGACCCAGCTCGGCGTTGTTGCCGTCGAGGCGGACGACGAGGGGCTTGGTGACTTCCTCGCCCTTGTCCTTGAGCAGCTGCAGCGCCTGCACGATGCCGTTGGCGACCTCGTCGCAGGCGGTGATGCCGCCGAAGACGTTGACGAACACGGACTTGACGTCCGGGTCGCCGAGGATGATCTCCAGGCCGTTCGCCATGACCGCGGCGGAGGCGCCGCCGCCGATGTCGAGGAAGTTGGCGGGCTTGACGCCGCCGTGGGCCTCACCGGCGTACGCGACGACGTCGAGGGTGCTCATCACGAGACCCGCGCCGTTGCCGATGATGCCGACCTCGCCGTCGAGCTTGACGTAGTTGAGGTTCTTCTCCTTGGCCGCGGCCTCGAGGGGGTTGGCCGCGGCGTGGTCGACGAGCTCCTCGTGGTCGGGGTGGCGGAAGTCCGCGTTCTCGTCCAGGGAGACCTTGCCGTCGAGGGCGATGACGTCACCGGAGGCGACCTTCGCCAGCGGGTTGACCTCGACGAGGAGCGCGTCCTCCTCGATGAACGTCTTCCACAGCGTGACAAGGACGTTGACGATCTTGTCGGCGACCTCGGCCGGGAACCTCGCCGCCTCGACGATCTCGCGGGCCTTCTCGGGGGTCACGCCCTCGTTGGCGTCGATCGGCGTCTTGGCCACGGCCTCGGGGCGCTCGGCCGCCACCTCCTCGATCTCCATGCCGCCCTCGACGGACGCGATGGAGAGGAAGGTGCGGTTGGTGCGGTCCAGGAGGAAGGAGACGTAGTACTCCTCCAGGATCTCCGGGGCCGTCTCGGCGATCATCACCTTGTGGACCGTGTGGCCCTTGATGTCCATGCCGAGGATGTCCGTCGCACGGGCGACGGCCTCGTCCGGGCTGGCGGCCAGCTTCACGCCACCGGCCTTGCCACGGCCGCCGACCTTCACCTGGGCCTTGACGACGGACTTGCCACCAAGACGCTCAGTGGCTGCGCGGGCCGCCTCAGGCGTGTCGATGACTTCACCGGCCAGCACCGGTACATCGTGCTTGGCGAAGAGGTCCCTCGCCTGGTACTCGAACAGGTCCACGCGCTTCCGTCCCTATCAGTGTTCTCGCCGCTCTACGGTCAGCTGTCTGCGTGGGCGTGCCGCGAGGGCAACGTGACGTCCGCCGTCTGTCAGTCACAAGGGAGGCGCACACGGTGTCCGAGCGCGCGGCATGTCCGTCTCGCAGGTTATCGCTGCTTGCCGGGGGCCTCTAAATCGCGGGTCACACCTGAGCGGTGATACCTGTCACATGATGCCGCGCTCACTGGCACGGCGTGCCGCATGTGAGGCACTGAGCGGGGGTTGGGGAAGGGCCGGGGAAGGGCCGGGGAAGGGCCTCACCGGGTTGGGGTTGGCCCGGTGAGGCCCCTTGAGCAGCCCCTGAGGGGCGCAGGGCGGGTGATCCCCACCCCAATGGGGATCGCCCCGCCCCGTCCGAGAGGATTCGGCCGGACGGACCGACGGCTTTCGGCCGTCCGGGTCCTGCGACCTCACGGAGTCGGGTGGTGGGCGCCGTACGGCGGCTCCATCGAGGGCCGCCGCGGGCGCCGGTCACGGCAGGGTCAGACGGTGTACGTGGTGTACGTGCTGCCGTAGTGCAGGTTCTGTGCAGCCTGCGTGTTCTGTACGGCCTGCGGGTTCTGTACGTCCCGCGCGTAACCCGGGGTGACCGACTCGGCGACGCCTCCGACGCCGGTGACGGCGTGGCCGGCGAGCGGGCCGGCGGTGGCCCGGACGGTCCCGGTCAGGTCCTCCGCGAAGGACCCGGCCTGACCGGCGACGTCGTACGCGAACGGGGCGACCTCGCCGGCGACGCCGTACACGAAGGGGTGGACGTCCTGGGTGACGCCGTACGCCAGCGTGGTTGCGCTGCCGCCGACGCCCTGCGCGACCGGCCGGACGGTCTCCACGACGGTGTCGAGGACCGGCTGGACGGCACCGGTGACGCCCTGCGCGAACTGCGGCACCTGACCGGCCACGCCGTACCCGAGGTCGCTCACGTGCCCGCCCACGCCCTGCGCGAGGGGCGGTACGGCACCGGCGACGCCGTACGCGAAGGGCTGGACCTCCTCAGTGACGCCGTACGCCACCGTGGTCGCGTCCACGACAGCCTGCCCGGCGACGGGCGCCACGCCGTGCACGCCGGTGTTCGCGACGGGGGGCAGCACGGCGTCCGAGGTGTCGCCGGCGACCTGGCCGACGAGGCCGGTGGCGTAGGGCGGGACGTCGCTGGCGACCCCGTTCACGACCGACCGGGCGTCGGCGGCCGTGGCCGCGGCGTACTGGGGTACGTCCGCGACGACCCCGCCGGCGACCGGCCGCACGCCCTGGACCACACCCTCGGCGACCGGCTGCGCGCCCCACACGACACCGCCCGCGACGGGCTGGACATCGGCCACGACGCCGTACGCCAGCGCGGTCGCGGCGTCGACGGTGTGCCCGGCGGTCTGCTCGACCCCGGCCACGGCGCCGCCCACGAGCGGCGTCACGCCGTTGACCGTGCCGGTGACGACCGGGTGCACGCCATCGAGCGCGTGACCGGCGACGGGGGCGACCCCGGCGACGGCGTGCTCGGCCGTCGGCCCGACACCCGCCACCGCGTTCCCGGCGACCGGCTGGACCCCGTCGACGGCGGCGGTCGCCACGGGCGGGACGACCGCGGTCGCCGTCTGCCCGACAACCGCGGTGACCGTGCCGGGGACGCTCGCGACCGTGCCGACGACGTGCTGCTCGACGCCGCCGACCGTGCCTGTGATGTGGCTCGGGACGGAGGAGACGGTGGCGTCGGCGGCGGTCGTGACGGTGGTGGCCTCGCCGTGGGCGGTGGCGGCCGCGCCGGTGACCCGGCTCTCGGCGCCGGTGACCGTGGCGTGCGCGGCGTGGGTCACGCCTGCCGCGGTGCGGCCGGCACCGGCGACCGTGTGCTGCGCCTTCGTCCGGACGACGCCGTCGACGCCCTGCGCCTGGGAGCGCGCCGCGGACTGCACGCCCTGCAGCCGCGTCTGGGCCGCGGCCAGGGCCTGCTCCAGCTCGGGTGCGAACGCGGTGAGGGCGCCGAAGAGGTAGTCGATCTCGGGTTGGGGGGCGCTGGGGGCGCCGGGAGTGTTGGGAGCGCCTGCGTCGGAGACTGTGGCCCGGATGGTGGCGGCGGCGGTGGTGGCGGCGGTGGCCTGGGCCGCGCGAGCGGCCTTCGCGCCCTGGATGGCCGCGGCACCCTTGATCTTGGACGCCTTCGGGGCGGTGACCTTCGCGTCGACGTAGCGGCGGGCCTGGTCCGCGGTGTCCGCGGTGTCCGCGGTGTCCGCGGTGTCCGCGGTGTTATTGGCTTCGGCCGTGACACCGGAGACGGTGTTCTGCACGCCGGAGACGACGCCGTCGAGCGTGCCGGTGACGGTGCCGAGGGTGTCGGTGAGGCCGGTCGTCGCCTCGGTCGTGGCGTCCGTGGTGGCGTCCGCGGTGGCGTCCGGCGCGGAGAGGGCGGACGCGGGCAGTTCGTCCGCGCTGGCGACGGTGGAACCGAGCGCCCACGCGCCGGTGACGCCGGCGGCTATGACGATGGAACGGCGGATGTTCTTGTTCATGCGTACGTCAGATCCTTAGATCCTCGGGCGTGCCGAGGCGGGCGCGAGAGCTCGTTCGGAGAGCTCTCGGAGCCTCGGGACTTAGGGCAGGCGGCTTTGGGGACATTCCGGCGCCGGATGAGGCTTCCGGGGACTTCCGGGGCTTCCGTCAGGACATCGGAGGGGTGTCCGGACGGCCTGCTCTAGCCGGGGAATACGGGAATGTCCCGGTACCTGTCCCGAGTACCGTCCGCCACGGCGCGGGCGGCGACGCCGGCCACGAGCCGCAGCGGTGCCCGGCTGTTGTCGGTGACGGCGTGGGCGTCGCCGTGCCGCGGCGTGCCGTTGTCGACCGCCGACTTGTCGCTCAGGGCGCCGCCCGGATCGCCGGGGGGCGGCGCGTGATGCACGGGGGCCTGCCCGGTCTCTCCGAGCTGACCGGCCCGATGCGCCGAGGTGTGTGCCACTCCCGCACCGCCGCTCATGGCGGCGCCGACGTCGAACCGCGGTCCGTACGTCAGGGGCACCGCCGCCGCGGAACGCCCCTCCGTGCCCTGTCCGCTCGTCGCCGACGGCGTGCCCGGCGAGCCCGACTCCGGCGCGGACGTGACCGGCGCCGGCAAGGTCTGCCCCGGAAGCGCGGGCAGACCGGGCGGGCCGGGCAGCTCGGAGAGGCCGGGCAGGTCCGAGAGATCCGGGGGACTCGGCAGCTCGGAGGACTCGGGCGGCGACGGCAGCTTCGCCTCCGCCTCCGCCTCGGCCAGCCCTGTGACCACGGTGCCCACGAGCCGACCGACCGGCTGTGCGACGCGAACGTCCACGCTCCGGACGACCTGACTCTTCGCCAACGACCGGACGCCCTGCGCCGAATCCGACGACACGACGTCGTCCGAGGGCGCGGAGGTCGTCGAAGCCGCGGAAGCCGTCGGAGCCACGGAGGCGGTTGAGGCCGCCGAAGCCGGAGAAGCCGTCGAGGTCACGGACCGCGTCACGGAACTCGTCGATGTCGTCGACAGCACACCGTCCGCCGCATGCGCCTGCTCCCCGCAGAGGAGCCCGAGCGCGAACAACCCGCCCACCAGGAGGACCACTTGCAGCGCACGCCGCCCGGCCGCCGTACGCATCATGCGCAGGGCGGCACCAGGAAGAACGGCCGGCAAGGTCAAGAGGGGGAAGGTCCTCCCGTGCGGAACAAGCGGAGCGCGACGCACCGCCGACGGGCGCGTCGATACTCGCACGGGACTCCCGAGGTTGCGCAAGCCCCCTGTTACCGATGGACAGTCATGTCCGGTTTGCCTGTCCAAGTAACTCGACATTGCAGGTCAACGGGTCGACAAATCACCAGCGAGCCACCACGCTCCCCGCCCCCTCACGCACTCTCCGGTATCGGCAACGGCCGCTTCTCGATCGCCGCCGCCATCACCTCCGGGAACAGATCCGGTGTACAGGCGAAGGCCGGCGCCCCCAGCCCGGCGAGCGCGGCAGCGTGTTCCCGGTCGTACGCGGGCGCCCCCTCGTCCGACAGCGCCAGCAGCGTCACGAACTGCACCCCCGACGCCTTCATCGCCGCGACCCGCTTGAGCATCTCGTTCCGTATGCCCCCTTCGTAGAGGTCGCTGATCAGCACGACCACCGTCTCGGCGGGCCGCGTGATCTGCGACTGGCAGTACGCCAGCGCCCGGTTGATGTCGGTGCCGCCGCCGAGCTGGGTGCCGAAGAGGACGTCGACCGGGTCGTCGAGCTGGTCGGTGAGGTCGACGACCGCCGTGTCGAAGACGACGAGCCGCGTGCTGATCGACCGCATGGACGCCAGCACCGCCCCGAACACGGACGCGTAGACGACGGATGCCGCCATCGACCCCGACTGGTCGATGCAGAGGATGACTTCCTTCTTCACGGACTGGGACGCCCGCCCGTACCCGATGAGCCGCTCGGGCACGATCGTCCCGTACTCCGGCAGGTAGTGCTTGAGGTTGGCCGCGATCGTGCGGTTCCAGTCGATGTCGTGGTGGCGGGGCCGGTTGATCCGCGCACTGCGGTCGAGGGCGCCGGTGAGCGTGGCCCGGGTACGGCTGGCCAGCCGCTTCTCCAGGTCCTCGACGACCTTGCGCACGACCGCCCGTGCCGTCTCCTTCGTGGTCTCCGGCATCGCCTTGTTGAGGGAGAGCAGCGTGCCGACGAGGTGCACGTCGGCCTCCACCGCCTCCAGCATCTCCGGTTCCAGCAGCAGCGTGGACAGGCCGAGCCGGTCGATGGCGTCGCGCTGCATGATCTGTACGACGGAGGAGGGGAAGTACGTCCGGATGTCCCCGAGCCAGCGGGCCACGGCCGGCGCCGACGCCCCGAGCCCGGCCGAACGATCCCGCCCCGCGGGCCCCTTGTCCGCCTTGCCGTAGAGCGCGGCCAGCGCCCCGTCCATCGCGGCGTCCTGCCCGGACAGCGCGCATCCGGTGCCGTCGGCCGCGTCGCCCCCGAGGACGAGCCGCCAGCGCCGCAGCCGCTCCTGCGCCGAGTCGGTCAGCTCCGTCAGCTCCGTCAGCTCGGTCGTCATTCCGCCACTCCCCTGTGCTCGCAGACCCGTTCCACCGACCCGTTCGTCATCCGCGCGCTCCCGTACGAAGCCGTTCCCAGAGCGGCATCACCGGCACGGTCGTCGCCGGACGGCTCTCCCCCCGGCACCCGTGGCCGTCCCTGACGGCCTCCACCGCTTCGGCACTGTCCCTCGCCCTCGCCCTCGCCATCGTCATCGTCATCGTCGTCGGCTCGCTCAGCCGGTCGGTCGTCATGGTCGCCATCACGCCACCCTCACCAGGTCGTTGTCGTCGGCGCTCGCCGCGTCGCCGTCCAGCCCCAGCAGCAGCCGCACCACCGGCAGCACCGCGTCCGCGCGCTCGCTGTCGAGGTCGGCCGCGAAGCCGGGTATGCCGACCCCGGCAGCGGCCCCGCTCCCTCGCTGCCCCGGCCCGCGCCGGACCAGCTCGCCCAGGGTCCGACGCACTCCCGGTTCATACGCCGAGAAGGTCCGCCGCAGCAGGGGCAGCACGTCCGTGAACGCCTCCGCCGGCACGCCCGTCAGCCACGCGTCGACCAGCCCGAGCAGCCGCTCGTCGTGCACGAGCAGCATTCCGCCCCCGGAGCCCCCGCCGACGAAGCCCTCGATCCACGCGGCCGCGTCCCCCGGCGGCGTCCCCGGCGACAGCACGAGCCCCATGAGCCGAGCCGCCTCGTCCTGCGCCAACTTCCCCTCGTCCAGCAGCAACCGCACGGCCCGCCCCCGTACGACGCCCGGCACGGTGTCCCGCCCGGACAACACCCGAAGCACGCGGCACCAGCGCTCGCGCAGATCGCCGTGGGCGGGGGCGACCGCTGAGGCGGAGCCGGAGTCGTCAGCTCCACCGTCAGCCCGGGCGGCGCCCTGCGCGGACACCACCGCATCCCCCAGCAACCCCACCGCCCCGTGCACCGCGTCGACATGGCGTCGCATGTCCTCCGCCGCGTCGGCGTCGAGTGCGGCGCAGGCCGGGGGCAGGCCGACGAAGATCCGTTCGGCGAGGCCCGCGGCGACCTCCGTCAGCGCGCCGGTGTCCGTGCCGCGTACGTCGCCGTAGCGGAGGGAGCGGACCAGGGCCGGCAGGGCCTGGGCGAGGTGGCCGACGTCGGCGTCGAGCGCCGCACGGTCGGCGAGGACGCGCATCACCACGGGCAGCGCGTCCGGCAGTTCGGCCAGCAGGCAGCGCTCGGCCAGGGCGGTGACGTCGGCGAGGCCCTGCGCGGAGACGGCGTCGGTCTCGGCCTTGGCGGTCGCGGCGCCGAGCACGGTCGTACCCCACACCCCCGCCTCCGTGACCCGCACCGACAGCTCCGGCTCCCACCGCAGCCGCCACGTCTCCCGGAACGTGCCCGTGCTCCCGCGTGAGGCCATCGGCTCGCCCCACCCGATGCCCAGCAGCCGCAGCCGGTGCAGCAGCCTGCTGCGCTCCGCGTCGTTGTCCTTGCGGAGGTCGAGCTCCAACTCCCGCTCCAGCGCCTCCGGCTTGAGCCGCAGTCTGCGCTGGATCCGGTCGAGGTCCCGCTGCAACGGCACCGCGGGCGCCGCCCGCGGCACCTCCCCCAGCAGGTCCCCCACGACCAGCCGGTCGTGCACCAACGCCAATGGCACGTCCGAGCCCTCGCACATCACCGCCCGCACGGCGTCGGTCGTCTCGCTCAGGCCGGGCAGCGGGCGCCCACGCATCGCGGCGAGCGTTTCCGCCAGCCGCACCGCCTCGATGACGTGCGCCGAGGACACGAGCCGGTCCTCGGCCCGCAGCAGGCCCGCCACCTTCGTCAGCCACCGCTCGACCGGCCGGTCCGGCGCGCCGAACAGATGCCCGTACCAGCCCGGCGAGTCGATGCCCGCGCCGTACCCGCTGTGGCGCGACAACCTGCGGTACGTCCACGGCACCCACGTCATGTCCGCCTTGACCTTGGGCAGCCCCTTCAGCAGCGCCCGATCGGCGGCGACGGCGCTCTTCTGCCGCAGCGCCGGCACGTGCCAGGCCCCGCACACCACGGCCACACCGTCCCCGAACTCCCGCTGCGCCGCCCGTACCTGGAGCCGCATGTACGCCTCCCGCACGAGATCCCGGTCGTGGCCCCCGCTCCCGTAGGTCTCCCGCAGCGCCCCCATGGCCTCTTCGAGCGCGACGAAGGGTGCGAACGCGTCTCCCTCGCCCACCCCGCGGTGCTCGACGACGTCCTCCCACCAGCGCTCCGGATCGTCATAACCGGCAGCCTCGGCAAGCACCGCGAGCGGATCCACCCGAACGTCGACGCCGTCGGCAGCCTGACCGGCCGCGTCACTGCCGGAGTCACCGTCCCCTTCAGGCGGAAGCTCGCCGCCTCCCCCGGCCGAGAGCTCGCCGTCTCTCCCGGCCGGAAGCTCGTCCGCGTCCCCCTCCGAGGGCCTACCGCCTCCCCTGCCCGGCAACTCGCCGCCTCCCCCGACCGGAAGCTCGACCGCGTCCCCCTCCGGGGGCTTACCGTCTCCCCCGGCCGGCAACTCGCCCGCCGTCCCCTCCGAGGGCTCGTCCTCTTTCCCTCCCGAGGGCCCGCCGGACGCCCGTGCCGAGGGCTCACCGTCACCCCCGCCGACGGGCTCCTGCGCCCCCTCTCCCGGCTCGTCCCGCCCCCACGCCAAGGTGTGCGTGGCCGGCAGGTCGATGAAGCGGGCCGGGACGTCGTGCTCCAGGGCCCAGCGGATCGCGACCCACTCCGGGGAGAACTCGGCCAGCGGCCAGAACGCCGAGCGGCCGGGCTCGTCCACGGCGTGGGCGAGGAGCGCGACCGGCGGCCGCATGTCCTCGTCCGCGGCGAGCGGGATCAGCGCGTCGGCCTCGGGCGGCCCCTCGATCAGCACGACCCGCGGCCGGGCCGCGGCCAGCGCCGCCCGCACGGCCCGCGCGGACCCGGGCCCGTGATGCCGCACCCCGAGCAGCAACGGCCCCGCCCCGGGCCCCCTGCGCCCGTCCCCCTCAGTGCCTGTCACACCGTCCCCCTCGCCTCCGGGTCCACCCCGAATCGTCGTCGCCCCGGTGTCCTCGCCCCATGCCGCTCACGCGCTCACCTCCCGGCAGGCCCGGTAGAAGTCCTTCCAGCCGTCGCGCTCGCGGACGACCGCCTCCAGGTACTCCTGCCAGATGACCCGGTCGGCCGCGGGATCGCGGACGACGGCGCCGAGGATGCCCGCGGCGACGTCACCGGCCCGCAGCACGCCGTCGCCGAAGTGGGCGGCCAGCGCGAGGCCGTTGGTGACGACGGAGATCGCCTCGGCCGTCGAGAGGGTGCCGCTCGGCGACTTCAGCTTCGTACGGCCGTCGGCCGTGACGCCGTCGCGCAGTTCGCGGAAGACGGTCACGACGCGGCGGATCTCGTCCGTGCCGTCGGGTGCGGCGGGCAGGTCGAGGGAGCGGCCGAGCTGGTCGACGCGGCGCGAGACGATGTCGACCTCGGCCTCGACGCTCTCCGGCAGTGGCAGCACGACCGTGTTGAAGCGGCGGCGCAGGGCGCTGGACAGGTCGTTGACCCCGCGGTCGCGGTCGTTGGCGGTCGCGATCAGGTTGAAGCCGCGGACCGCCTGCACCTCCTGGCCCAGTTCCGGTATCGGCAGGGTCTTCTCCGACAGGATGGTGATGAGCGTGTCCTGCACGTCGGCCGGGATGCGGGTCAGTTCCTCGACCCGGGCCGTCATCCCCTCCGCCATGGCCCGCATGACCGGGCTGGGCACGAGGGCGTCGCGGCTGGGGCCGTGCGCGAGCAACTGCGCGTAGTTCCAGCCGTACCTGATCGCCTCCTCCGGTGTGCCGGCCGTGCCCTGGACCAGCAGCGTCGAGTCGCCGCTGACCGCCGCCGCCAGGTGCTCGGACACCCAGGTCTTGGCGGTTCCGGGCACGCCGAGCAGGAGCAGGGCACGGTCGGTGGCGAGGGTGGTGACGGCGACCTCGACGAGCCGGCGCGGGCCGACGTACTTCGGTGTGATCACCGTGCCGTCGGGCAGGGTGCCACCGAGCAGATACGTGGCGACGGCCCACGGCGACAGCTTCCAGCGGGTCGGGCGCGGCCGGTCGTCCTGTGCGGCGAGCGCGGCGAGTTCATGGGCGAAGGCGTCCTCGGCGTGCGGCCGCAACGCGACGGCAGGTGCCTCGCCAGATACTTCGACAGACATCGGTTCCACGGACACAGACATGGCTGAGGCCCCCTCCAGCTCGGCCGGTTCGGATCTGGTACCCACCGTGCACCACGGCACTGACAACGCGATCTGACCTGCGCAAACGTGCTGGCGAAGGCGCTCGCCGGACCGATTGTCAGTGGGGGGATCTACCTTCGATGTCATGACTCAGCAGGGGGTGCGCTGGAGCGCGGATCAGGTGCTGGCACTGGCGCCTGACGCCTCATCACGCAAAGCGGGAAGCAAACTCGGTGCGGCCGGGCCGTGGTCCGGGGCGGGGAGTTCCGGCGAGGGGATGGTGTGGGGGCTGTGCAAGGGCAGTGGCAGCAAGCCGTATCAGACGGTCGTCGACATCGCGGACGCGTCCGGCCCGGCGTACAAGTGCAGTTGTCCGAGCCGCAAGTTCCCGTGCAAGCACGCGCTCGGGCTGCTGCTGCTCTGGGCGGGCGAGGACGGCGTGGTGCCGCCCTCGCAGCCGCCGGACTGGGCCGGGGAGTGGATAGAGGGGAGAAGGCAGCGCGCGACGGAGAAGCGGGCGGCGGGTGCGGCCGGTTCCTCGTCGGGTTCCGCTGATCCGGAGGCGGCGCGGCGCAGGGCGGAGCGCCGGGCCGAGCGGATCACCGCGGGCGCCACGGAGTTGGAGCAGCGGCTGGCTGACCTGCTGCGCGACGGCCTCGCGGGCGCGGAGCAGGCGGGGTACGGGCTGTGGGAGGAGATGGCGGCCCGGATGGTGGACGCCCAGGCCTCCGGACTGGCCGCGCGGGTGCGGGAGTTGGGGGCGATCCCGTCGTCCGGTCCCGGCTGGCCGGTGCGGCTGCTGGAGGAGTGCGCTCTCCTCCACCTCCTCGACCAGGGCTGGCTGCGCCGGGAGCGGCTGCCGGACGGCCTGGCGGCGACGGTCCGTTCACGCATCGGCCTGCCCGCCTCGGCGGACGGCCCGCCGGTGCGGGACCGCTGGCTGGTCCTCGCGCAGTACGACACGGCGGATGCCCGTCTGACGACCCGCCGGATATGGCTGTACGGCGCCGAGTCGGCCCGTACGGCGCTGCTCCTCTCTTATGGTGCCGCCGGCCGCGCGCCCGAGCTCGCGCTGCCGGTGGGTCTGGCCCTGGATGCGGAGGTCTCCGCCTACCCGGGCGCCGGGCAGCTGCGAGCGGCCCTGGGCGAGCAGTTCACCCCGCCCGCTCCCGCGGCGACCCGGCCGCCGGGAGTGACACCGGCCCAGGCGGCCGACCGTTACGGCGAGGCCCTCAGGGACGATCCCTGGCTGGACTCGGTCCCGGTGACGCTGGACCGGGTCGTCCCGGCCCCGGACGGCGAATCCTGGCAGCTGGCGGACGCCGACGGGGACGAGGCGCTGCCGCTCACCCCCGCGGCGCGCTCCCGTCCGGGCCTGTGGCGCCTCGTCGCCCTCTCGGGCGGGGCACCCGTCAAGGTCTTCGGCGAGTGCGGCCACCGTGGCTTCACCCCGCTGACGGCCTGGCCGGAAAGGCCGGGCGAGGCGGTGTCCCTGTGCTGACCCGAAGGAACCACGACCGGCGGGCCCACGACCGACGGGACCACGACCGCCGCACGACACCCACCGTCACCGGTTGCACACTCGGCGCAACGACCTTCGCATCACCGCTCCCGGCAGACGCACACCACGCACCCGCCTCCGACAATCCACCCGTTCTCACCCGATCCAGGCATGCGGTCCGCCCCGTGGGACACCCGCATCAAGTGAGGCTTCAACCACTTCCAGGCACCGCACGGAAAGGAACCGAATGAACAGGACCTCCGCTCCTGCGGACTCGCCCGCGCCGGGCGCCTGGGAGGAACTCGTCACGGCGGCGCTGCTCGGCACGGAGCGGCGCACACCGCCGGGCTCGGCGCCGGGCCGCGAGGCGCCGGTGACGCTGCTGGACGCGGCGGCCGCGGAGACCGTGCGACGCCGGGCCGGCCTGCGGCCCGGCCGGGCGGCGCAGCGTCCTGAACCGGCGGCCCGGGACCCGCGTCCGCCCCTGCCCGCCCCGGCGGCCCGCAGGCTGGCGATGCTCCTGGCCGACCGCTCCGGTACCGGCGGCGGTGGCCGCAGAGGTACCGCACCGGACCTGATGGAGCTGCTGCCGCAGTGGCTGGCGGCGGCGGACACCCGCGGTTTCGCCGCACCCCCCGAGTTGCTACCCGCCCTCCTGGACGCGGCCCGGGGACGTACGGACCTGCGCCCGGCGGCGCTGGCCTTCGCGGGACCGCGTGCCATGTGGCTGGCCCGGCTGAACCCGGACTGGCGGTTCGCTCTGCGCGCGACACCGGGCGGAGGCATGGCACTGCCGGCCTCCGAGGACACCGACAAGATCCACCAGCTCTGGCAGGAGGGACTGTTCGCCGAGCGGGTCGCCCTCCTCTCCGCGATACGCGCCCGCGAGCCCGCCGCGGCACGCGAGCTGCTCGCGACGACCTGGGCGACGGAGCGGGCCGAGGACCGGCTGATGTTCCTCGACTCGCTGCGCACGGGCCTGGCCGCGGAGGACGAGCCGTTCCTGGAGCAGGCGCTGTCCGACCGGAGCCGCAATGTACGGGCCACGGCGGCCGAGTTGCTGTCGGCGCTGCCGGGTTCCGCGCTCGCGGCCCGGATGGCGGTGCGGGCCGGGGCCTGCGTGGCCGTCGATCACACGGGCGACGCACCGACCCTCGTGGTCGAGGCGCCGCACGAGTGCGACCCGAGCATGGAGCGCGACGGCGTCGTGGCCAAGGCTCCGGCGGGTCGGGGTGAACGGTCGTGGTGGTTCGGCCAGTTGGTGGAAGCGACGCCGCTCACCACGTGGTCGGCGCGACTGGGCGGCCGTACCCCCCGGGAGATCGTGGCGCTGCCGGTCGCGGACGACTGGCAGGCCGAGCTGCACGCGGCGTGGTGCCGGGCGGCGGTGCGGCAGCGGGACGCCGAGTGGGCACGGGCCCTGCTCGGGGCGCCCGCGGCACCCGAGGCCGGCGGCCCCGGCGCGGTGTCACTGGCCGAACGCGCCAAGCTGCTCGGCACGTTGGGCTCGGCGGAGCGGGCCGAGTGGGTGGCCGGATTCATCTCGACCCACGGTCTGACCGAGGCGTTCCAGCTGCTCGGGGTGTGCGCCGTGCCGTGGGCCGTGCCGCTGGGCCGGGCCGTGGTGGACGCGCTGAACATCGCACGGGATGCGGGGAGTTACCCATGGAGTTTCAGTGGAGTGATGGGGCTGGCGGAACGCTGCCTCGACCCCTCCGAGGCGAGCCGTCTCGACGGGCTGCTGGCGGTGCCGGACGAACCGGAGGACGCCAGTCCAGGGGCCGGTGGGTACTGGGCGGAAGCCTTCCAGCGACTGATGACCACCTTGCGGTTGCGGGCCGCGATGGCCGAGGAGCTGGGGGCGGCCTAGGGGACGGGCGACGTGAGGCCGACGGGGGTCTGGGGGCGAAGCCCCCAGAGAAGGTCACCCTGGACCACCCGCGGCGGAAACACGGCTCAGCCGCCGGAGGCCTACGCCCCTGCCGGCTGCCGCACGTTCGCCCGGACCCAGTCCACGATCGACTGCGTCGTCGCCCCCGGCGTGAAGATCTCCGCGACGCCCTTCTCCTTCAGCGGAGCGATGTCCGCCTCGGGGATGATCCCGCCGCCGAAGACCTGAATGTCCTCCGCCTCCCGCTCCTTGAGGAGCGCGATCACGGCCGCGAAGAGCGTGTTGTGCGCCCCGGACAGGATCGAGAGGCCGATCGCGTCGGCGTCCTCCTGGATCGCGGTGTCGACGATCTGCTCCGGGGTCTGGTGGAGCCCCGTGTAGATCACTTCCATTCCGGCGTCGCGCAACGCCCGCGCGATGACCTTGGCCCCACGATCGTGGCCGTCGAGCCCCGGCTTGGCCACCACCACGCGGATCGGACCGGCTGCCACACCCATCACTGCCTCCATGAAGCGACTACATCCATCCGTACCGATAAGTACCGCACCGGCCGGGAAAGTGAACGAACGTTATCGCCAGGATCCCGCAACCGGCGGTTTCGCGGTGGATACCGAGGGGGAAATCACATGGTGGGACACGTTCGGGAGCCGCGACGAGGTCGCCTCACCGTCGCGCCGCAGGCCGCGCGCCGCGGCGGTGAGGCGTTTCGGCGAGGGCACGAAGGGCACGCAGGGCAGGTAAGGCACGACAGCGGGGAGCCTCGTCGCCACACCGACAGGGAATCTCGTCAGGTCATCGGCGCAACATCAGCACCACCACCGGCAGCAGCCCCCTCGGCAACTCCGGAAACAGGCGCCGCGCACCATCCTCACCCCACGTGCCCCACTCGCGCTCCGTCGAGGACCTCCCCCGCGCCTCCCCATGAGGGCACACGGGGGACAGAGCCGTCCCCCTGCGTGCCGACAGGAGGTCGGCCATGAAGGTCACCAAGGCAGTGCTGCCCTTTCTTCCGCTCTGCCAGCGGCTCCTCCCGGACATGCTCCCGGGCAAGCTGGCGGGCCTCTCCCTGGCACTCCTGAAGGCGACCGCCCTGGAGATCGCGATCCTCGCGGGCCACCTGCTCCTCTATCCCTCCGGCATCGCCCAGGAGCGCCGGGCCGCCATGTCCCCGCTTCCGTCACCGGACGACGCCGGCACGCCCCAACTGCCCAGGGAGGCCAAGCCCCCGGTCGTCCTGCTGCACGGCTTCATAGACAACCGCTCGGTCTTCGTCCTGCTGCGCCGCAGTCTCGCCCAGCACGGCAGGCAGCAGATCGAGTCGCTCAACTACTCACCGCTGACCTGCGACATCCGCACCGCGGCGGAGCTGCTCGGCCGGCACATAGAGGAGATCTGCGAGCGCACGGGCAGCGAGCAGGTCGACATCGTCGGGCACAGCCTCGGCGGGCTGATCGGGCGGTACTACGTGCAGCGGCTCGGTGGCGACCTCCGCGTCCGGACGCTGGTGACACTCGGCACGCCGCACTCCGGCACCCGCGTGGTGCCACTGGCGAACGCGCACCCGATCGTGCGCCAGATGCGCCCCGGCTCGCAGCTGCTCGAGGAGCTGACCCGGCCCGCACCCGGCTGCCGTACGCACTTCGTCAGCTTCTGGAGCGACCTCGACCACCTGATGGACCCGCTGGAGACCGCCTGCATCGACCACCCCGACCTGACCGTGCAGAACGTCCGGGTGAGCGGCGTCGGGCATCTCGCCCTGCCCGTGCACCCCGCCGTCGCGAACGGAATACGGGATGTGCTCGACACGGCACGCACAGCGACCGAGACACAGGCGCACACCGGGGGCCTGACCGTGGCGTAAGGCGGCGGACACAGCCCGCGGACAGCCTCCCGACAAGCCGCGGACAGCCCGACCGGAGCCGGTCCCCGTCGAACACTCTTCGAACACAGGGCCAAACCCACGCCCGCCGTCCCCCGAAACACGGCCGAATGCCCGTTTCCTGCGTGCCCGAAACCAGACGAAGATTGTCGTGCCCGCATACCGCCGGGTACAGTCACCGCACTGCTCTGGCAGCCCCTGTTGTCGAGGCGAAAGAGAAGTTGGTGAACGACCGTCACCCGTCGGGGACCATGACCACCCCGGCTCTTGCTTCCGAAGCCGCCTCGGCGCCCTACGCGTCGTACGGCACTCAGGAAGCCCAGTACGGCGACTTCACCACGTACGGCACCTATGACGCCACCGGTTTCGACCCGGCGTCGGGCACCGCTTTCGACACCGGCGCCCACGCCACCGCGTCCTTCGAGGCCGACCCCCTCTTCGGCTGCATGCCCGGCGACTCCACCGGCTCGTACGACTCCTCGGCCTGGTCGACGGGCGGTCACCAGACCCTGAACTACGACGCGTACGCGGCCCAGCACCACGCCGCCTACGACACCGGCGGGTACGACACCACCGCCTGGAACACCGGCCACCAGCAGCTCTCCTCGATTCCGCCGCAGGCCACCAGCCCCGACGCCAGCGGTCAGTGGGACGCGAGCGCCTGGCTCCAGCCCGACCATTCCGGCACCCCGGCCGACCAGACCCAGCACTGGGAATGGGGCTCGCAGGCCTGCGACACGGGCGCGTACGACGCAACGCAGTGGAACTCCGACGGCGGCGCCTCCGCGACCGGCCACGAAGAGTACGAGCAGCACGCGACGGCCACCTTCGAGCAGGTCACGCACAACGAGACGCACAGCGAGAGCTACAACGAGTCGTACGACAAGCTCTACGACGAAACCGCCTCGCACGACGCCGAGTCGACCGCCACCGGCACCATGCCCGCCGCAGCCGACGCGCTTCTCCTCGACGACCAGGAAGAAGTCACCCCGGCAGCCGCGGCCGCACCGGCCGGGTCACCCGCCCCCTCCTCGCGTGCCGCCGCCCGCGGCGCCTCCCGCTCCCGCCGCCGCCCGCCCCCCAAGCGCTCCGCGCTGCTGACGGTGGCCGTGCCCTCGGCCTGTGTGATGGGCGTCGCGGGAATCGCCGCCGCGTCCGTCAGCGCCCTGGCCGACGACAGCAGCGACACCTCGACGACCGCGTCGGACGCGACGGCCGTCAAGCCGTCCGCCGCGAACAACAAGCTGGACACCCAGCTGAAGAGCCTTTCCGCCGGCGCCGACGACTTCGCCGACCGGGCCAGCCGTACGCAGGAACGTATCGACCTCAAGGCCCAGCAGCTCGCGGAGAAGAAGAAGGCGGCCGCGGAGGCCGCGCGCAAGGAGCGGCTGCGGCCCAAGTACGCGCTGCCGGTCGCCGAGCACGGGCTCAGCGCCTACTTCGGCCAGTCCGGCATCAACTGGATGTCCGTGCACACCGGCATCGACTTCCCGGTCTCCTACGGCACGACCGTGATGGCCGCGACCGACGGCACCGTGCGGACGCAGTGGAACAGCGCGTACGGCAACATGATGATCGTGACCGAGAAGGACGGCACGGAGACGTGGTACTGCCACCTCTCCAGCTACCGCGTCGCCTCCGGTACGACCGTCAAGGCCGGCGACCCGATCGCGTACTCCGGCAACTCCGGCAACTCGACCGGCCCGCACCTGCACTTCGAGGTACGGCCCGCGGGTGGCTCGGCCATCGACCCGCTGCCGTGGCTGCGCAGCCACGGGATCGACCCCACCTGACCACCCCGCCTGACCTCGGTGAGCCCCTGCCGAGCAGGGGCTCACGGCATCGTCAGAGCTTCTCCACCGGCGCGTAGCGCAACAGCAACCGCTTCGGCTTCTCATCCCCGAAGTCGATCGTCGCCTCGGCGTTGCCGCCCGTGCCCTTCACTCCCACGACCGTGCCGAGCCCGAACTGGTCGTGGGTCACCCGGTCCCCGACCGCCAGCGACACGGTCGGCTTATCCGAGGTCCGGCGCGTGGCGAAGCCGGACGCACCCGAGGCCGACGAGCGGGAGCGGGACGAGGACAGCGAGGCCGCCACCCCGGACGCCGGACCGGAGGACACGGGCGCCATCGCCCCCGTCCGCTTCCAGTCCACGTGCTGTGCCGGAATCTCCTCCAGGAACCGCGACGGCGGGTTGTACGACGGCTGCCCCCACGCACTGCGCATCGAGGACCGCGTCAGATACAGCCGTTCCCGCGCGCGCGTGATGCCGACGTACGCCAGGCGCCGCTCCTCCTCCAGCTCCTTGGCCTGGCCGAGGGCGCGCATGTGCGGGAAGACGCCGTCCTCCATGCCGGTCAGGAAGACGACCGGGAACTCGAGGCCCTTGGCGGTGTGCAGGGTCATCAGGGTGATGACCCCGGAGCCGTCCTCGTCCTCGTCGGGGATCTGGTCGGAGTCGGCGACCAGGGCCACGCGCTCCAGGAAGTCGGAGAGCGAGCCGGACGCCTCGCCCTCCCCCGTCTCCTGCTCGAACTCCAGGGCCACGGCAGCGAGTTCCTGGAGGTTCTCGATCCGGGTCTCGTCCTGCGGGTCGGTGGAAGCCTGCAACTCGGCGAGGTAGCCGGTCCGTTCGAGCACCGCCTCCAGGACGGTCGCCGGGCTCGCGCCGGACTCGGCGATGGTACGGAGGTCCTCCATCAGCGTGTTGAACCGCTTCACGGCGTTCGTGGAACGCGCGGCCATGCCGTACGCCTCGTCGACGCGCTTGAGCGCCTGCGGAAAGCTGATCTTCTCGCGCTGGGACAGGGCGTCGATCATCGCCTCGGCGCGGTCGCCGATGCCGCGCTTGGGCACGTTCAGGATCCGGCGCAGCGGTACCGAGTCCTCCGGGTTGGACAGCACCCGCAGGTAGGCCAGGACGTCCCGGACCTCCTTGCGCTCGTAGAAGCGGACGCCGCCGACGACCTTGTAGGGCAGGCCGACACGGATGAAGATCTCTTCGAAGACACGGGACTGGGCGTTCGTGCGGTAGAAGACGGCGACGTCTCCCGCCTTCGCGTCGCCCGCGTCCGTGAGTCGGTCTATCTCGTCGGCGACGAACTGCGCCTCGTCGTGCTCGGTGTCGGCGACATAGCCGGTGATGCGGGCGCCCGCGCCCGCGTTGGTCCACAGGTTCTTGGGGCGGCGGGACTCGTTGCGCTCGATGACGGCGTTGGCGACGGTGAGGATCGTCTGGGTGGAGCGGTAGTTCTGCTCCAGGAGGATCGTCGTCGCGTCCGGGTAGTCCTCCTCGAACTGGAGGATGTTGCGGATGGTCGCGCCGCGGAAGGCGTAGATCGACTGGTCGGCGTCACCCACCACGCACAGTTCGGCGGGCTGGAGGTCGTCCTCGCTGGGCGGGACGTCCACCGGGTGATCGGAGGTGCCGACGAGTTCCCGGACCAGGGCGTACTGGGCGTGGTTGGTGTCCTGGTACTCGTCGACGAGGACGTGCCGGAAGCGGCGGCGGTAGTGCTCGGCGACGTCCGGGAACGCGCGCAGCAGGTTGACCGTCGTCATGATCAGGTCGTCGAAGTCGAGGGCGTTCGCCTCGCGCAGTCGTGACTGGTACATGGCGTAGGCCTGGGCGAGGGTCTTCTCGAAGCCGTCGGTGGCCTGGGCGGCGAAGTCCTCCTCGTCGATCAGCTCGTTCTTCAGGTTGCTGATCTTCGCGCTGAAGGACTTCGGCGGGAAGCGCTTGGGGTCGAGGTCCAGGTCGCGGCAGACCAGGGCCATCAGGCGCTTGGAGTCGGCGGCGTCGTAGATCGAGAAGGACGAGGTGAAGCCGAGCTTCTTGCTCTCGCGCCGCAGGATGCGCACGCACGCGCTGTGGAAGGTCATCACCCACATCGCGTTCGCGCGCGGTCCGACGAGGTGCTCGACGCGCTCCTTCATCTCGCCCGCGGCTTTGTTGGTGAAGGTGATCGCGAGGATCTGGCCCGGATGCACGTGCCGCTCGCCGAGCAGGTGGGCGATGCGGTGGGTGAGCACGCGGGTCTTGCCGGAGCCGGCGCCGGCCACGATGAGCAGCGGGGTGCCGTGGTGCACGACCGCGGCGCGCTGGTTCTCGTTCAGCCCGTCCAGGAGCGCGGCGGGGTCCACCGCCGGGCGCGGGGCGCCGTCGCGGTAGTACGCGTCCCGCTCCGGCGGCACGTCGAACTTCCCGCCGAACAGATCGTCCGGAACGGGCTCCGGTGCGTGATCGTCGTCGGGCGGCGGGGGTTCTTCCTCGTGGGCCCGGGGGCCCTGGAGGTTCGCCAGGAAGCTGTCATCAAAGAGGCTGCTCATCGCTCTCCGAGTCTAGGACGCCCCACTGACAGCCCGCCGCCACCCCAAGAACTTCGCCCCGTTCGAAGGGTTCTCCGCATGGGCTCCGGAAGGGCTCAGAAGCCGAGGATCTTCCAGAGCTGGCCGCCCGGCGTCTTCCTGCCCTCCAGCATCGTGCCGTCGCGGTCCGCGATCGACCAGGCCGAGACGTAGACCTTGCCGTCGTACGGGTCGACGGCCACGCCCGCCGGGAACGGCACCTTCACGCTCGTACGTTTGCCGTGCGAGACCTTTGTCACCCGGCCGGCGAAGAGCTGGCTGACGTACAGGTCGCCCTTGTCGTTGACGGCGATGCCTCCGATGGAGCCGAAGCCGGACTTCCAGCCGAGGATCCTGCCGGTCCGGGGATCGACCTTCCACACCCGCGCGGTGGGCTTGGCGGCCTCGCCGTTCAGCTCGCCGACGTAGAGCGTGCCGTCGGGGCCGAGGGCGAGGGAGGTGGGGACGGACTCGTTGCCGTCGTGGTCCGGGAAGACCGTGAAGGGGCGGGCCCTGCCGCCGGGCGAGACGACGACCAGGTCGTTTCCGGCCGCGTCCGCGACGATCTTGCGGCCGTCGGGGAGGACGAGGACGGCGTACGGGTTGGACTCCAGCGACGCCTTGTGCGGGTTGTGCCGGAACTCGACGGCCGAGATGTCCGCGGCGATCCTCGCCTTGCCGTGCTCGAGGTCCAGCAGCTTGCCGAGGGTGTTCCAGGGCGGGGCCGTCGGAACTCCGGCCTCCGGCGGGGCGTACGTCTCGACGCCCCAGACCTTGCCGTGCAGGGCGGAGACACCGTCGAGGCCGGTCGCGAAGCCGCCGTCCGGGGCGGCGCCCGAGGGCAGCCCCTTCACCACCCTGTGGTGCTTCCACGCGCCCCCGTCCCAGTAGACCTTGGTGAGCGCGGAGGTGAGGCCGACGCAGGTCTCGCCCTCGGGCCCCTCCCCGATGCACTTCTTGCCGCCCCGGCCGGCCTCGGCGACGTACAGCCGGCCGTGGTCGTAGGAGAGCTGGCGCGGGTTGTCGAGGCCGGTCGCGATCACCCGGACGACCGGTTTGCCGCCCGCCTGACCTCCCTGGCCCGCACTGGCGGGCGCGACGCCCGCGGTGGCGGCGAGTGCGACTCCTGTCGCGAGTCCCGTGGCGACGAGTGTCCTGCGTTTCGTCATGGCCGTGCCCCTCTTCCCCAGCCACGGCACCGGACCGCGGCTGGGTGGAAGCTAGCGCCCCGAAGCGGGCGGACGTCATCAGTCCGGCGAAAATAGGCACAAGTCGTGGCAGATCACTCCGGATTGACCACTGGACGCGACGCCCTGACCAGAGGTCACGAAAATGTATCGGGCATATCGAACATCAACCTTCACAGGGGCCACACCAGTTGGCTACCGTGCCGGACAGGCCGTACGACACCCACCGGCGAACGTCGCCGGGCCGCACGGCCTCCGCCGAGTCCGACGCGCCGCCGTGCGCCCGGAGCCGGGGACCCACCGACCTTGGGGTGAATCGGCCCGAACTCCCTTTCAGGGAAGGGCCGTAGGGCAAACCTTCCTAACCACCCGCCCGAACCCGACAGCTAACTCGGTAGGCGGAACGTGGAAGGAGTCGCCTCCCTTGGCGTCGCACCGCAAGTCGCGCCCTTCGGGCACGCGCGTAGCAGGCATACGGACCCCGGCCCTTGCCACGGCCGCCCTCACCTCCGTGGCCCTGCTGTCCCAGACGGCCAACGCCGCCCCGTCGGCCGACGACAAACCGAGCCTCGAAGAGGTCGAGAAGAAGGTCGACGACCTGTACCGGCAGGCGGAGTCGGCGACCGACAAGTACAACGCGGCCCAGGAGAAGACCGCGAAGCAGCGCAAGCGCGTCGACACCCTCCTCGACGACGTCGCGCAGCGCACCCAGAGCCTCAATGAGGCGCGGGAGGAACTCGGTACCTTCGCCGCCGCCCAGTACCGGACCGGCGCCTCCGCCCCCGACACGGCGACCTTCCTGCTCGCGGACTCCCCGCAGGACTACTTCGACCAGAACCAGCTGATGGGCCGGCTGACCAACCGCCAGAAGGGCGCGGTCGACGACTACGTCACCGAGCAGTCCGCGACGATGAAGAAGCGCCAGGAGGCCACCGAGAGCCTTCAGACGCTCACCAAGTCACAGGGCGAGCTCAAGACCGCCAAGGCCACGGTGCAGACGAAGCTCGCCGACGCCCGCGCGCTGCTGTCGCAGCTGACGGCCGAGGAGAAGGCCCGGCTCGCGGCGATCGAGCGGAAGAAGCAGCAGGAGGCCGCGGCCAAGGCGGCCGAGCTGGCGCGGCAGCAGGCGGCGGAGCAGAAGGCCCGGGAGGAGGCGGCGGCTCAGCAGGAGACGAGCAGCGGCTCGTCGAGCTCTTCCTCCTCCACCGACTCGTCCACCGCCACCGACTCGTCCACCGCCACGGACGCCTCGTACGCCACCAAGGCCGAGAAGGCGCTCGCCTTCGCCCGCGCCCAGATCGGCAAGCCGTACGTCTGGGGCGCCACCGGCCCCGAGTCCTACGACTGCTCCGGCCTCACCCAGGCCGCCTGGAAGGCCGCCGGCGTCGACATCCCGCGCGTCACCTACGACCAGGTCAAGGCCGGCACCACGGTCTCCGTCTCCGCCGCCCAGCCCGGTGACCTGGTCTTCTTCTACGACGACATCAGCCACGTCGGCCTCTACATCGGCAACGGCATGATGATCCACGCCCCGAAGCCGGGGGCGTACGTCCGCGAGGAGTCCATTTTCTACGACGGCGAGTCGTCGATCCACAGCGTGGTGCGGCCGGCCTGACCGGACGCCGCCCCGGACGCGGGCGCGGGCCCTGGTCAGTGACCTCCCCGGTTCTCGACGCAGGGCCCCGCTCCCGGCTGGGGCTCGGCGTAGACGCCGTGCACCTCGCCGGTCAGCTCGTCCTTCGTCACCCGCCCGGACACGCACACGACGCCCGTGTAGACGGCGTAGTACCCGTTCCCGACAAAGACGCCATGCTCCTCGCCGCAGCCGACCCGCCGCAGTGCCGCCGCCACGCGCTGGTCACTGAAGCGGCCGAACTCCCCGGAGCCGCCTTCCTTCCGGACCTTCGCCAGCTCCGTGAGGATGAGCTCGGCCGACGCCTGCCCACTGGCCTGCTGCTCCGCGCTCAGGGACGCCTGCATGCGGTAGGCGTGGTTGTCGGCGTAGTTGGGGGGCGCGTCGACGGGCCCGTCCGGCCGGCCTCCGTCCGGGCTCGACGTGCTCGACGTGCTCGGAACGGGTGAGGAAGGGAGCGCGGCGGGTGTCTCGGTCGACTGCGCGCACTTCGGCGGAGGCGGGTAGGAAGGCGTCGGGCTGCCCGACTGCGCGGAGCCGGCCTCATCGGCTGCCCCGCCCTTTTGGCTGCCGCACGCGGTCATGGTGATCGCCATGAGGGAAGCGGCTGCGGCCATGGCGGCTGATCGTCTGAAGGGCATGGGCAGAGTTTCCCCGCTCGGAGCGCGGGTCGTCATGAGCGGAACTACTCAGGCCGTCGCCGCGAAGGCCGTGACCTCGGCCCGGGCCGGCCTCTGGTCCCTCAGGTCCACAGCACCGCGATGAAGATGTTCGCCGTGGTCAGCGCGCCGACCAGCCCGAACAGCCGCTTGTCCACCGTCTCCTCGTCCCGCTGGACGTAGACGAGCCCCAGGATCACGATCAGCAGGGCCAGCTTCACGCCGATCTTGATGTTGTTGACGGACTGGTCGTCGGCCTGGTTGAGGCCGACCAGGATGACGCCGGTGACCAGCATCGTCAGCGCGCCGTGCAGCATCGCCGGGACGAAGCGGGCGGTGCCCTGGCCCATCGCCTTCATCTGGGTGAGGAAGCCGCCGAGCAGCGAGGCGATGCCGATGATGTGCAGGCCGACGAAGAGATGGATGAGTACGTCCATGAGGCCGGAGCCTAATCAGACCCCCGGGCACCCTCCGACACCGCCCCGTCCCAACCGCCCCTCCCGACCTCTCCCGACCTCTCCCGACCCCGACGCCTGCCTCGCCTCCCCCACCTCGCCTCGCCGCGGCAGATCTTGCATATATGCGACCCATAGCACCCGACCGCCCTCACTGGGCCGGATTCGGCACATCGGTCATCGCTCTGCGTGAAGTCGACGGGGCCGACCGCGGATCACGGTCACATACGGTCACCCGGTGGTCAGCTCGGAGAACTTCCGCACATCGCGTTACCCCCCGTCACGGTCAGGCTTAGCGTCCTCCCTCAGGTGACCGGCTCCCCACCGCCGCCCGGACCAGGGGCGGCAGTCGGCCACCACCGCCGAGAAGGTCCGGCGGCGGTCCGCTCCCCCTGTGCGGGTCGTCGCCGGACGCGTGACCGCCCCCGGGTGGCCGTACGTCCGCTCCGCTTGGCGTTCGTACGGACAGGGCGGTCGTACGAGTCGTACGAAAGGACGTGCAGTCCACGTGGCAGCGCACCGCAAGCCCCGGCAACGCTCGGTCAGCGGCACCAAGGCCCGGACGGCGGCGACGATCGCCCTCGCGGGCGCGGCGACCGCGACCGGCTTCGACGGGACCGGACACGCCGAGCCTCAGCTCACGCCGGCGCAGGTCAAGGCGAAGGTGGACAAGCTGTACCAGGAGGCGGAGGTCGCCACCGAGAAGTACAACGGCGCGAAGGAGAAGGCGGAGGCCGCCGAGTCGCGGCTGTCCAACCTGCGGGACGAGGCGGCACGCAGGACGGAAACCCTCAACTCGGCCCGGGACGCGCTGGGTTCCATGGCCGCCGCCCAGTACCGCGACGGCGGCCTCGACCCCGCCCTGCAACTCGTCCTCTCCGACGACCCCGACCAGTACCTGGACGGCGCCGAGTTCGCCGAACGGGCCGGCAGCCGCCAGGCCTCGTCCGTGGCCCGCGTCCGCGAACAGCTCCGGGAGATCGAGCAGCTGCGCGGCGCCGCACACATCGAGCTCGCCTCTTTGCAGTCCCGCCAGGCGGAGCTCAAACGCCACAAGAAGACGATCAACGGCAAGCTGGGCGCGGCCCGACAGCTGCTGTCCCAGCTGCCCACGGAGCAGCGCGCAGGGCTCGGCGAGGGGAACGCGGCCCGCGCCTCCCGCTCGTCGACGACCGCCCGGGACGGCCTGACGGCCCCCGGCTCAGCCACCGCTCAGGCCCCGAACTCCCGCGCCGCGGCCGCCGTCTCGTACGCCTACTCCAAGCTCGGCAGCCCTTACGTCTGGGGCGCGACCGGCCCGGACGCCTTCGACTGCTCGGGCCTCATGCAAGCCGCGTACCGCTCCGCCGGCATCTCCCTCCCCCGCACCACCTACGCCCAGATCGACACCGGCACTCGCGTCTCCCGCTCCGAACTGCTCCCCGGCGACCTGGTGTTCTTCTACTCCGCCATCAGCCACGTCGGCATGTACATCGGCAACGGCCAGATGGTCCACGCGCCCAACCCGTCGGCGCCGGTGCGGGTCGCTCCGATCAGCGAGATGCCGTTCGCGGGGGCTACTCGGGTGGTGTGAGGGGGCGGCCGGCCGGAAGGCTGTCTCACTCTCGCGTCACGGGCAACACCGGGACCCCGAGCCCGTGATACTCCTCGGGTTCCGTCGTGGCCACCTCCCAACCGGTCGTCATGCTCACCACCGCGGCATGCAGAGCCGTCCACCCCTGGCCGGGGAAGAACGTCGCGCCGATCCGCCCCATGGTGTCGGCGACGAGCCGGTCGACCGACGCCACCTCCACCGCGGGAAGTTGGGCAAGGTGGACCGAGATGCCCGGGCGACTCCTCGTCGCCTCGGCCAGGCAGAGTGCCGGAACGGTCACCGAGTACAGCGGATCCTCGTGTGCCGCCACGATGAACCCGGACAGCACGCGATGCCCTCGCCCCAGGGCAAGCAGGCCATGGTGATCGAGGACGACCCCGTCGCTCACGCGGCGGCGCCCTTGCGGCGAGCGTTGGTACGAGCCTTGTTCGCGGCCAGCATGCCGCGCGCTTCGACGAGTTCCTCGTCCGTCAACGCCTGCCCGCGCAGCAGGTTCTCCTCGATGTACTCCCGGGCCTGCTCGGCTCGCTGTCGGCGCTCGACGCGGCTTCGCATGGTCTCGTTGACCAGCGCCGAGAGCGACGGGGCCTCGCCCGTTTCGACGAGCCGCTGCAACTCTTCGAGCACATCGGGATCGAGGGTCACTGAGATGGGCTTCTTGACCGCCATGATATGAGGGTATCGCATACGCATATGAGGCTCTCCTATCGCAGTACGCCACAGACATGCACTGGGCGGCGAAGGGGCGCCGCCTCTGAGTTGTGAGACGTCGACGTCTTCAGGCGCGCTGTGGTGCACGCATGGCGGCACGCACCTGTGCCGCCCTGGCACGCACCGCCCCGGCCTGCATTCCGGTCGGCTCCCGGCCCGCGCCCCCCTCCCGGCCGTCGCACGCCCGGCAGAGGCCGCCGGGCAGGGCTTCCGGACGACCGGGTACACCGCAGTCGGTGCACTCCATCAGGGTGCGAGACCCACGGCTCGGCAGAGCGACAGCGGGCAGCTCGGGCGGCATCTTGTCGACGAGCCTGCGCCTGACGAACGCCCGAGGCGAGTGCACCTGTTCCGGCAGCCCGGCGACGAGGATCCGGGACAGCTGGTCGGAAGTCACACCCCGGGCCAGCCAGTCGGCGGCCAGCGACTCAAGGGAGGCGCAGTCGGCGGAGGACAGCGCCAAGCGCGGGTCCTGGAGACCGAGTTGGGCGAGGACGACGTAGGCGGTGGAGGGCCGGGCGTCCGCGACGGGCGGCGACGGTACGGCCTTGGGTACGTCCACAGGTGCCGCTTCGGCAGGCGACTCGTACGTCACGTCACCTTCGAGGAAGCAGGCCCACCATTCGTCGTCACGTGCGGTACGGGACCAGTAGGTGAGGAAGACCCACCGCGTGCCGGTCTCGCCCTCGGCAGGCGGGATACGACGCCGTACGCGCCGCAGGTGCCCGGCCCGGCCGAGTTCGTTGAGCCCCGAGCGGACGGCCTGCTGACCGTAGAGGGGCTGCGCCTTGGCGATGGTCTTGGCGTCCATGGCCGCGTGTTCGCAGAGCTGGTCGAGGAAGCTCGCGAGGTACGCCTCGCGGGGTGGGAGATGCTTGAAGTCGCCGGGGCGGGGCGGCAGCTGGTCCGGGGCGGAGCGTTTGCCGTAGCCGGGCTTGGCCATGGGATGGGCTGCGGGCGCGAGCACGGCAGCGTTAGAGTTTTCGTAAGCCACAGGATCGCCTCTGGATCTTGGGGTGAGACCCCGGCGGGTGTTGGTAGCACCCGACCGGGGTTGTTTGTTCTCGCGAACGCTAGAGGGTCGCGACGGTGTGTCGCAAGCCGATCACGAAAAGTCATGTGCGCAGGTGTGCGCGGCAGTTGGCACACGGGGAGGGCGGGAGGGTGGGTTCAGTCTTCCCGCCCATTCCTTGAAAACGGGGCTCGGATCTCGGCCCCCGAAGCCCGGGGCTCAAGCCTCGCGGGATGCGTACGCGACGAAGGCGGCCCAGGCGTCGGCGGGGACGTCGAAGCGAGCGCTTCGAGCTCCGAGCTTCGAGTCACGGACGTGGATGGTGTGGGGGCAGGCGGCGACTTCGAGGCAGGCGCCGCCTTGATCGTCGCTGTGGCTGGACTTGCGCCAGGCGTAGGCGACTTCGAGGCATTCACCGCCCTGGGAGTCGCTGTAACTGGACTTGAACCATGCCAGCGGTTCGCTCATAGCTCTTCCGCCACCTTCCTGATGAATGCGGCCGACTCCTCAACTCCGAGAGCGTGCATGCGGATCATGCCATGCACCTGCGCCAGGTCACTGACCTTGTCGGCGTCGGCATGGAGAACACTCGTCTCCGGACCCTCAACATAGGCGAAGCGTTCGTGGTCGACGGCCTCCAGCAGGACGAACGGCCCGTCGAGCGCCAACCCGCATGCACCTCCCGAACGGCAGCACCTGGATGGAGACGTTCCGCAGCGCACCGACGTCCGGCAGCTTGAGCAATTGCTGCCGCATGACTTCCCGCCCTCCCACCTCTGTGCGCAGCGCAGCCTCGTGAATCACAAAGCCGTACACCGTCTTGGTACGACGAGTCGGTGACGGACGCGAACGACACGCTGCCGACGCCCCGGGAAGCGTCCCTGGACGAGGAGTCCGGCCGGGGCCTCGCGCTGGTGACCGCGCTCGCGGCCATCTGGGGTGCGGAACCCCGGCCCCACGGGATCGGAAAGACGGTCTGGTTCGAGCTCCCGGTTCAGGGGCCGCCGCCTAAACCAGCCTCCGCGCCGTCGCCCACCGAGTCAGCTCATGCCGGTTCGACAGCTGGAGCTTCCTCAGCACCGCCGAGACATGGGATTCCACTGTCTTCACCGAGATGAAGAGCTGCTTGGCGATCTCCTTGTACGCGTACCCGCGTGCAATCAGCCGCAGCACCTCGCGCTCCCGCTGGGTGAGGCGGTCCAGGTCCTCGTCGACCGGGGGCGCGTCCGTCGACGCGAAGGCGTCCAGGACGAAACCGGCGAGTCTCGGGGAGAAGACCGCGTCGCCCTCCTGGACTCGGAAGATGGAGTTGATCAGGTCGGCGCCTGTGATCGTCTTCGTGACGTAGCCTCGCGCGCCGCCGCGGATCACGCCGATCACGTCCTCCGCCGCGTCCGACACGGACAGCGCGAGGAAGCGGACGGGCTGCTCGGCGTCGGACATCAACGGGGCGCAGCGGCGCAGGACTTCGACGCCGCCGCCGCCCGGGAGGTGGACGTCGAGGAGGACCACCTCGGGCCGGGTCGCGGTGATGACGGTGACCGCCTGGTCGACGTCCGCGGCCTCGCCGACGACCTCCACGCCGGTCTGCTCGGTCTGGCCGATCTCGGCCTGGACGCCCGTACGGAACATGCGGTGGTCGTCGACGAGGACCACGCGTACGTGGCGCCCGCCCTCACCACCGGAAGTCTCCGCCGTGCCGGTTCCCTCGGTCGGGTCGCTCATGACGTCTTCTCCGCCCTCTCCATCTCCAGCTCGACCTCCGTGCCGCCGTCCGGCACCGCGCGCAGTCGCGCCGTGCCGCCGTTGCGCTCCATGCGGCCGATGATCGATTCTCTGACGCCCATGCGGTCGGCGGGTATCGAGTCGAGGTCGAAGCCGGGGCCGCGGTCCCGGACGGACACGAAGACCGTCTTTCCCTCGACTTCGGCGAAGACCTGGACTGCGCCGCCCTCGCCACCGTACTTGGCGGCGTTCACCATCGCTTCGCGTGCGGCCTGCATCTGTGGCCCGATTCTCTCGTCGAGGGGGCAGTCGCCGACGACGACCACCTCTATGGGGACGCCGTGTTTGTCCTCGACCTCGGCGGCGTTGCGCCGCACCGCGTCGGCGAGGGTGGTGGGCTCGTCGGCCTCGTCCTTGCCGGTGCCCTCGGGCTTGTACAGCCAGGTGCGCAGGTCGCGCTCCTGGGCGCGGGCGAGGCGGCGCACCTCGGCCGCGCTCTCCGCGTTGCGCTGGATCAGGGTGAGGGTGTGCAGCACCGAGTCGTGGACATGGGCGGCGACTTCGGCGCGCTCCTGGGCACGGATGCGCATCAGGCGCTCCTCGGAGAGGTCCTGGGTCATGCGCACGAGGTAGGGACCGGCCAGGAGCGTTATGCCGACGAGGACCGCGAGGGCCGCCTGCAGGACCGAGCCGAGGTGGGCGGCGGAGCCCTGGAGGACGAAGATGCCGGAGACACCGGCGGTGACCAGCAGGACGCCGGCCACGGCACGCAGCAGGGTAAGTGTGCGCCGGCGGCGGCCGGCCTCGACCCAGCGGGCCCGGCGGGCGTTGTCCGCCTGGCGCCAGACGAGGGCGACGCCCGCGCCGACGAGGACGACCGGCCAGAGGTAGGCCTTGGCGCCGTTGCCGAGGTTCACATTGCCGACGAAGACCATGGCCACGACGACCATGAGGAGCAGGGCCACGATCTGGCCCTTGTCCGGCCGGCGCGTGACGAGTCTGCGGCGGCCGTCCGCCGAGGTCTCGGTGGCGACGAGGGACGGGGGCTTCTGGCCGCCGACGCCGCCGACGCCGAGCGGAACGAAGAACCAGAACGCGGCGTACAGCAGGGCGCCGAGGCCGTCCGCCAGGAACAGGCCGACGAACATGAGCCGCACCCAGATCACGGGCAGGCCGAGATGTCCGGCGAGCCCCCGCGCCACGCCACCGAGCCAGCGTCCGTCACTGCTGCGGTAGAGCTTGCGCGGCGGCCGCGGTTCGACGAGTGGCGCTGCTGCGGCTTCCGGCATGCCATCGATGTTCACACGGCGGCACGGCGCGGGCATCAGGGTTGTCCCCCAAGACTCCCCTGATCTTCGACGGGCGGGTCCGTCGAACGCTTCCCCGGCGCCGGCTCAGGGCAGATATCAGGGTCCGGCCAGGGTCGTTCCGACTGCCGCGGCGGCGGCGCGGCAGTCACCATGGAGCCATGACAGATCACGACCACGCCGCGACGGGTCCGGGACCCGGCTCCGGCCCGCGCCCCCGACCGGGCGCCGGGCCGCAGGATGCCGTGCCCGCCGCGGGGGCGGAGCCGCACGCGGGCGCCCAGGCCGGCCCGGGCGCGGCCTCGCGCGCGCATGTGCGGGCGGGCGCGGAGGGAGAAGGAGAGGCGGCCGCGGCGGAGGCGGGCGCGGCCGAGCTGCCCCACAAGTACCGGCGCGACCGGCAGTACAAGATGCTCGCCGGGGTGTGTGCCGGGCTGGGGCGGCAGTGCGACATGGATCCGGTGATCTTCCGGATCACCCTCGCGGTGCTGTCCGCGACCGGCGGCATAGGCCTCATCTTCTACGGCTTCGCGTGGCTCTTCGTCCCGTATGCCGACGAGGACGAGAACGAGGTGCGCAAGCTGCTGACGGGCCGCGTGGACGGCCAGGCGCTGACGGCCGTGCTGTTCGCGCTGGTCGGCTGCGGGGTGTTCCTGACGCTGCTGAACAACGGCGGGGTGCTGGCCTTCGCCGTCGTCCTCTCCCTGCTCCTCGCGGGCGCCGGGTACTGGTCGCGGCACCGCGGCGCCCCCGACACCGACCCACTGGCCGCCCAGGCCGTCGCCGACGCCCCGCCGGAGGCCCAGGCACCGCCGGTCCCCATCGCCTACCCGTCCTGGTGGCGCGACCCCATCGTCAAGGACGGCACACATGTGGGCGGCACCGGTTATCTCTGGGGCCCGGAGGACTCCCGGGTCCGGGACATCTCGGCGGCGGTCAACATCGGCCTGGGCGCCTCCTGGCGCGGCCGCGAGAGCATACGCACGCCGTACACCCCGCCGCCCAAGCCACGCGGCCCCCGCTGGATCGGCGGGTGGGTGTTCCTGCTCGCTCTGCTCGCGGGCGGTCTCGGCACCCGCCTGACGTGGGAGGAGCGCACCCTCGGCACCAGCCTGCAGACCGGGCTGGCCTGCGCGCTCATCGTCCTCGGCTTTGGGATAACGGTCAGCGCGTTCCTGGGACGCACGGGCGCGGGGTCGATCTTCCTGGCGATCGTCACGGCGGGGCTGCTCGCCGGGTCGGCGGCCCTGCCTGCGGACATCAACACCCACTGGGAGCGCAGGGACTGGCGGCCCGCCACGGTGGCGGGCGTCCAGCAGAACTACAACGTCGGCACCGGCGTCGGCACCCTGGACCTGAGCCGGCTGGACCTGAAGAAGGGGCAGACGGTGGCCACCGAGGCGGACGTGGGCATGGGCCGGCTGCTGATCATCGTGCCCGCGGACGTGACCGTGAAGCTGAGCATCGACGTGGGGGTGGGCGACATCCAGTTGCCGGGCGACGACGAGAAGGACGTGGACGTGGCACCGGGCAAGCACAAGGTACTGACCCTGGCACCGACGACCGGAGGCACCGGCACGCTGGACCTCGATCTCAGGGTCGGCATCGGACAGGCGGAGGTGAGCCGTGCTGCGTCATGAGTTCCAGCCGGGGAAGCTGGTCGCCGGGTCCTTCCTGATCCTCGCGGGCGTCATCTACGCCGGTGACGCGGGCGACGCCTGGGAGACCCCGTGGTTCGTGGTCATCCCGGTCGTCGTCGGCGGCCTCTGTCTGGCGGGTGCGGTCGGGGCCCTGACCCGGGCCATACGCAGACGCCGCGCGGTGGGCCGTACGAAGCCCGCCGGGCCGCAACCGGTGGAACGGGTGGAACGGGTGGAACGGGTGGAACCGAGCTGACGGGGGCCGCGCGGCAAGCGCCCCGCCCGCGTCCCCGCCCCGCCCCGCCCCGCCCGTCAGCAACAGCGCCCCGCGCCTGCCGGGGCTACCGGTACCTCACGACCCCACGCGCCGTACGGGGGGCTACCGGTAGTCCCCGAACCGCCGTCGTCGCCGTGCCCGTAGGGCCGCGTCCAGGGAGTAGACGGGGGCGCCGGCGAGGACGAGGGGGATCCAGGCCATGAGGTAGGCGAGGTCGTTGCCGTAGTAGTACGGGTCGCTGGCCCAGCTCACCGTGAGCCACAGGCTGAGCGAGATCAGTGCGCCGCCGACCGCGGCCAGCCGGGCGAGGAGCCCGATGAGGATGCCGATACCGACGGCGAGTTCACCGAAGGCGATGGCGTAGCCGAAGCCCACGGGGTTCTTCAGGGACAGGTCGACCAGTTCCGGGATGGCCGAGGAGTCGCGCACGGTGCGCATCAGGTCGCCGACCGAGCCGGAGCCGGAGTCCCTCATGAAGGCGCTGTCGGTGAGTTTGTCCAGGCCGGCGTAGATGAAGGTGACGCCGAGGAAGACGCGGAGCGGAATGAGTGCGTAGCGGGTGGCGGTGTCGCGCCAGTCCGGGCCGCCGTTCGCATAAGGGGAGTGCATGTCCGTACGAATGCCGTGAGTCATAGCTGCTAGCCGCCTCTCGCCCGCCGTGCCTGACCCCTCAGGTGACGATACGTACGACAGGGAGGCCCCGCTCAATCCCGACGCGACCGGTTGCGTCCCTGTCGCGACCAGTTTCTCCGACTTGACCGGCTTCGGCCATGCCCACGACACCGCCATGCTCGCGACACCGACACCGACACCGACACCGACACCGAAAGGACCACGGATGGCACACCCGCACGGATCAGTCCGTGACGTCGATCGCGTACCGGTTCGTCTCGACGCCCGCCGCCGTCACCACCTGCACCTCCACCCGGCCCGGCTCCACATCGGCCGGGACCGGCACGGTCAGTACGGCATCCGTGGGGTTGCTGAAGCCGCCGGTCACCGGGACCAGGGGGACGTGCACGTTGACCGGGCCGATGCGTACGACCATCCGGGACAGCCGGTCCGCGCCCTGCGCCCCCGGCGGCACGAAGCCGGCGCCCCGGATCTCGATGTCGTCGCCGGTGCGGATCGGCCCGTCCAGGTCGCCGGCCTCCCGGGCGCGCACGACGGAGAGGATCACCGGCCGCCCGCCCTCGGCGTACTTCCCGGCGACGTAGGTCGCGGCGGACACGAGGACCAGCACCGCGAGACCCCAGGGCAGGTCCGGCAGCTGGTCGGGGCGCCGGGCCAGCCGTACGGCGGCGAACAGGAGGGCGACGGTGCTGATGACGACGTACTGGGTGTCGGCGAAGGTGCCCCGACCCGCGTCGTCCGTGAGCAGGTCGGCCGCCCTCGGCCGGTCGGCCCGTACCTTCTGCAGCCGCTGGCCCAGCACCCGCAGCCCGACCACGCGCCGTACCAGGACGGCGATCCCGCACACCACGGCGAGGACGGTCACCACGCCCGCCGCCCGGGCGAGTTCGAACCCGGAGAGCAGCGCGTCGCGCTCCGTCTGCTCGGACGCCGCCGCGAGGCGGCCCACGAGCACGAGCACGGCGTAGGCGACGAACAGCACCCAGCCGACCGCGACCGCCCGGGAGGTGGACAGGCGGTTGTCCTCGCCGATCAGCGGCGCCAGCGCGCCGCCGCGTGCCCGGTGGAACCACGAGGCCGCCGTCAGCGCGCCGGCCACGACCAGGGCGGCGAGCAGTCCTGCGGTGCGGGCGGAGGTCCAGCCCGCGCCGATGGCCGTGAGCGACTGCACGAGGAGGAGCAGGACGACCAGCGCCCACACCACCACCGCCGTACGGCGCCACAGTCGCGCCAGCCAGGCCTCGCCCTCGGCCCGGCCGCGTTCGGCGACGAGGTCCGCGGACTGGGTCAGTTCCTCCGAGACCCACTGGCGGGAGGCGGAGGCCGAGTGGGCCACCGCCGCCGGCAGCCCCTGCCCGGCCGCGAACTCGTCCCGCTTCAGCAGGAATTCGGCGACCGCCCTACGGTGTCCCGCCCGCGCCCCGTGGGGACAGTCTCCGCAGGTGCAGCCACCTCCGTGGGTGCTCCCGTGCGCGCCCGAGTCCGCGCCCTGTCTCGCCTCCTGCACCGCCACGCCCGACGCCCGCCTTCCCCGCTTTTTTGTGCCTCACAACTCACGTGCGATGACAGCGAATTGTGCCCTACGCAACACGCCCCGTGCGGGGCAGGTCCGGTCAGGGCGGTGGAAGGCCGGTTCGCCGTGTTGACCCGGCTGCGAGAATTTCCCCATGGCCGAGATCATCCAGCGCGACGGGACCTGGGCCTTCGACGGGAGCACGGTCAGGATCACGCCGGGACTCCACCGCTCCGTGCCGCTGTTCCGGCAGACGTACGGCGAGATCGCCGTGCCCCTGGAGGCCATCTCGGGCGTCGCCTTCGAGCCCGAACGCAAGCGCGGCCGGCTGCGTATGCGGCTGCGCGAGGGCGCCGACCCGCTCCTGCACGCGACGGGCGGCCGCCTGCCCGACCCGGCCGATCCGTACCGGCTGCTGGTGGAGGTGGACCGGGCGGGAGTCGCGGAGTACGTGGCCGAGGAGATCCGCCGCTCGCTGCTCCTGGACCAGATCCCCACGGAGCCGACCAAGGCCTACCTCCTGCCCGGCCCGCCGGTCCCGGTCTCGGTCCGCTCCTCGGACGGCACGGTCTCCTTCGACGGCACCCGGGTGCGGATCGACTGGGCGGACACCTCGGACCGGGTCAAGCGGGCGACCGGCCCCCGCATCATCGGCCTCGGCGATCTCGTCCAGGTCGAGTGGTTGCCCAACTCCGGTTACGAGGACGGCTTCCTGCGCTTCGTGACCCGCGAGACGACCTTCTCCAAGCTGCCGCCCGAGAAGGACCCGTACGCCCTGGACCTGTGGGGCAGCGCCCGCCGCGACCTGCTCACGGCCCTCGTCGCCACCGCGGTCACGGCCCGCCTGCCGCACCCCTCCACCCGCGTCGCCGTCGAGAACGGCGAGCAGGCCGCCCGGCGCCCGCTGACGGCGGCCGTACCGCCCCAGGCCGACCATCACGACGTCCTCCTGAGGCGGCTGCGGGAGCTGGGCGAGCTGCACCGGGACGGGGTGCTCACGGACGAGGAGTTCGCGATGACGAAGGCCGCCGTCCTACGAGGATTCTGAGAGGTTTCCGGGAGGGTTCTGAGGCGTCAGCTCAGCAGATCGGGCTCGCTGCGGCTGATGTCCTGCCACATCGGCTGGTAGTTGATCCACGCCACCAGGTCGCCGCCCAGCTGCTCCCGGGTGGCCACGGCCGCCTTGTGGTCGATCAGGACAGGCCGTCCGGCCGCCTTCGCGGCGAGCTGGACCTGGCAGGACCGTTCCAGGGACAGGAACCACCAGGCCGCCGCGTCCACCGAGTCGCCGACCGTCAGCAGCCCGTGGTTGCGCAGCACGAGCGCCTTGCGGGTACCGAGGGCGGTGGCGATGCGCCGGCCCTCGTCGGCGTCGACGGCGACGCCGGTGTAGGCGTCGTAGAGAGCGTGGTCCTCGTAGAACGCGCAGCTCTCCTGCGTGATCGGGTCCAGGAAGTCGCCCAGGGCCGACAGGGCCCGGCCGTGCACCGAATGGCAGTGGGCGACCGCGACGACGTCGGGGCGGGCGGCGTGCACCTGGACGTGCACGGTGAAGGCCGCCTGGTTGACGTGGTAGCGGCCCTCGATCACCTGGCCCTCGGAGTTGGCGAGGACCAGGTCACTCACCGTGACGTGCTTGAACGGCATTCCGAACGGGTTGACCCAGAAACAGTCGCTGTACTCCGGATCACGGGCGGTGATGTGCCCCGAGACCCCGTCCTCGAAGCCGAGCCGCCCGAAGATCCGCAGCGCGCCCGCGAGCCGTTCCTTGCGGTGCCGGCGTTCGTCGTCGACCGATTCGTGCATCGGCGGCATGGCGAACCGGAGCCGGTCGGTGGGGAGCGGCTGGGGTGGAGTGGGCCCGGCTTCGGGCGTCCCGTGCATGTGTCGTCCTCCAGCACTGGGTGGGTGTACGGGGCGGAAGTTACCGTCGGTCAGCGCAGGAGAACAGCGCTGGTGGGTAAAGATGACGCACCCGGCCGATACTCGACAGAAGATGTCGGGTATCGGCGGAAGACTGGCTGATATGAACTGGGCAGCTTTCTCCTCCGCGGAACCCGACCTGGCGAAAACCGTCGAAGAACGCTTCGGCGCCTATACCCACCACATCCTCGCGACCCTCCGCAAGGACGGTTCGCCGCGCACCACCGGCCTCGAGGTGCGTTTCCTGAACGGTGAGCTGTGGCTGGGCATGATGCCGGATTCGCTCAAGGCGCTCGACCTGCGCCGCGACCCGCGGTTCGCACTTCAGGCGAACCCCGGGGACGGCACCGGCATGGGCGGCGGCGACGTCCGGATCAGCGGACGGGCGATCGAGGTGGACGATCCGGAAACCAAGGCCAGGTACGTCGAAGAGGTGGAACCGCCGGAGCCGCTCCACCTCTTCCGCACCGAGCTGACGGAGGTCGTACGGACCTACGTCGAGGACGACAGGTACCTGGTCGTCCAGGTCTGGAAGCCGGGAGCGCCGGTGCGCACGCTCAAGCGGACCTGACCTTCAAGAACGGGAGACTCACTCCCACTCGATGGTGCCCGGCGGCTTGCTCGTCACATCGAGCACGACGCGGTTGACGTCCGCGACCTCGTTCGTGATCCGCGTCGAGATCTTCGCGAGGACGTCGTACGGCAGTCGCGACCAGTCGGCCGTCATGGCGTCCTCGGAGGAGACGGGCCGCAGGACGATCGGGTGGCCGTAGGTACGGCCGTCGCCCTGGACGCCGACGCTGCGGACGTCCGCGAGCAGGACCACCGGGCACTGCCAGATGTCCCGGTCGAGGCCGGCCGCGGTGAGCTCCTCGCGGGCGATGGCGTCGGCGTCACGGAGCAGGTCGAGCCGCTCCTTGGTGACCTCGCCGACGATGCGGATGCCCAGGCCGGGGCCGGGGAACGGCTGGCGCTGGACGATCTCGTCGGGCAGGCCGAGCTCCTGGCCGACCATCCGGACCTCGTCCTTGAACAGCTTGCGCAGCGGCTCGATCAGCTGGAACTCGAGGTCCTCCGGCAGCCCGCCCACGTTGTGGTGGGACTTGATGTTGGCGGTGCCCGTACCGCCACCGGACTCGACCACGTCGGGGTAGAGCGTCCCCTGGACGAGGAACTCGACCGCCGGACCCTCGTCGGCGATGATCTCCGCCTGCGCCTGCTCGAAGACCCGGATGAACTCCCGGCCGATGATCTTCCGCTTCTCCTCGGGGTCGGAGACTCCCTTCAGAGCGGACAGGAACCGCTCCTCCGCGTCCACGACCTTCAGCTGGACGCCGGTCGCGGCCACGAAGTCCTTCTCGACCTGCTCGGTCTCGCCCCTGCGCATCAGGCCGTGGTCGACGTACACGCAGGTCAGCTGGGAGCCGATGGCCTTCTGGACGAGGGCGGCGGCGACGGCGGAGTCCACGCCGCCGGACAGACCGCAGATGGCACGCCGGTCGCCGACCTGCTCGCGGATGGCGGCGACCTGCTCCTCGATCACGTTGCCCGTGGTCCAGTTCGGAGTCAGGCCGGCGCCCCGGTACAGGAAGTGCTCCAGCACCAGCTGGCCGTGCGTGGAGTGCATGACCTCGGGGTGGTACTGGACGCCGTACAGCTTCTTCTCGTCGTTCTCGAAGGCCGCGACCGGGACGACGTCCGTGGAGGCCGTGACGGAGAAGCCCTCGGGGGCGGCGGAGCAGGCGTCGCCGTGCGACATCCACACCGACTGCTCGTCCGGGGTGCCCTCGAAGAGGGTGGAGGACGACCTGGAGACGTGCAGCTCCGTACGGCCGTACTCGCGGGCGCCGGTGTTGTCGACGGTGCCGCCGAGGGTCTGCGCCATCAGCTGGAAGCCGTAGCACATGCCGAAGACGGGGACGCCGGCCTCGAAGATCTCGCGGTCGAGGCGGGGGGCCTCGTCGGCGTACACCGAGGAGGGGCCGCCGGAGAGGACGATCGCCGCCGGGTTCTTGGCGAGCATCTCCGCCACCGGCATGGTGCTCGGCACGATCTCGCTGTAGACCCGGGCCTCGCGGACGCGACGGGCGATGAGCTGGGCGTACTGCGCGCCGAAGTCGACGACCAGGACGGTGTCGGGGACGGTGGCAGCGGGGGTCGCTGATGACACGGGGTGCCTTCCGGCGGTCGGGCGGGGTCTGTGGTTACCGATTCTAACGGGGTGGACGTGGGACCTCGGTCAGAGGAAAAGAAGCCGTGGCATACTGGGCCCATGCTCACGCACCCGACCTTCCTCTTTACCTATGGCACCCGGCCCGCCGGCTGCCATGGTCGTGCTGCTTGAGCTACTGACAAGCGACTTCCCAGGCGCCCCGGGCCGACAAGGCCCGGGGCGCCTGTCGTTTCCCGGGTCCTGTCGCTCCGGGGCACCTCGACCCGTCCCCACGCCATCCCACCGAATGAGGAGCCCCGACATGACCGCCACCGACGTGACCGGCGCCCGTACCCCCGAGGCCGCCGATGTGATCTCCGGCGCGCGTGAGCGCATCGACGCGCTGGACGACCGGATCATCGGTCTGATCCAGGAACGGATGGCCGTGTCCGCCGTCATCCAGGAGGCGCGGATCTCCTCCGGCGGCCGGCGCGTGAACCTCTCCCGCGAGATGGACGTCCTCAGCCACTACAGGGACGCGCTGGGAAAGCCCGGTACGTCCCTCGCGATGACGCTCCTCGAACTGTGCCGGGGTCGTATCTGAGTTCGGGCCACCTCTCACCCGTACGGCGCGTGACCGGGACGCGAAGCCCTTCGTTGGTGGTGGTGTCCGTGCCAGCCAGGGGCGGGCCCGAAAGAACCACGCGTGGCTCGCTGGAGCGATGAGACGTACGGATCGTGCTGTGCGTCGTGGGACCTCGTTCCGGACAAGTGACCGGACGGCAGGGGACAGCTGGTCCGGTCACCCAAGAGAACGGTCGGCTCCGGGGACGCCCGGAGCCGACCGGCGGGACGTCCACATCAAAATGTCCGAGTCAAAATGTCCAAGTCTGAGTCAAACGGTTGCGGCGGCGGCATCCATCCAGCACGATGCCTGAAAAGCCCCCAAGTCCCCCCGTAGACAACTGCATTACGTGCACTGCCGTACTGCCAAAGGTCGAGACCAACCGTGCGCCCCGCATGCGCCGGGGCGCCGACCCGGAGCACACAGGCAAGCGGCGCAACCCCCCGGCGCCGCTCCCCAGGCACCGACGCTGCCCTGACGTCGGTGCTGACGAGAGAAGGGCCCCGCGGCTTCGGCCTGCGGGGCCCTTCGCATGCCCGGCGCCGAGCGGACCGCCGTCGAGCGGACCGCCGTCGGCGCCCGGTGTCAGGTGCGGGACACCGTCCCGCACCCCCCGCCGGCCCCGATTTCGCGGCTGCGGTCGTACGGGTCCACCAGCGGCCCGTTCGACGGGTCGTCCGAGACGGCGTCCGAGGAGAACTGCGGGTGCAGATAGCCGTCGTGGATCTCGCAGGCCGTGTTGCCGACGTCCCGGTCGTAGCGCAGGACGTTCAGGCGGTCGGGGGTGGACACATAGCGGGTGGGGTCGAGGAGCTCGACTTCGAGGACGCGGCGCACGATGGTGCGGGTGACCTCGGTGGAACCGTCGGTGCGGACGACCGGGTAGACGAAGGTGTAGTCGGCGCGCACAGCCACCCCGTCCTGGTCGCCCTTCTCGAACGTCATCCGGCCGCGCGTCTTGATCACGTCGCCGACGAGTCGTACCTCGGCGGGGTCGAAGCGGGTGAGCAGGTCCAGCGGGTCGTGCTCCTGGTCGGGCGCGCGCAGGGACCGGTTCAGGTCGTCGACGAACTCCGGCTGCTTGGGGTCGAGGACCGCGAGGGCGGCGTCGGGGCGTTCGCCACGTACGGTCTTCGGGTCCAGGTTGGCTCCGACCAGCAGTTTCTTGGTCAGCCGGAGCGCTGTCCCGACCCGGTCCTTCGACATCCCGCCGACGGCCTTCGCCTCCGGCAGGACGATGCCGGCGGCCCCGTCGGCCCACTCCAGGGCCGGGGAACCGGCGAACGGCTCGTCCAGAGTGGGGATTTCGGCGTCCGCGGCGGCCGGGGGTGCGGTCGGGGCCGCGGTCTCCTCGCCCAGGGGTGAAGCGGCGGCGGTGTCCGGTGTCCCCGTGCCGAAGGGGTCGCCCGGGAGCAGGGACGGCTTCATCGCCACGACGGCCACCGCGACGGCGACGGGTATGCCGATGACCGCCCACAGCCGGCGGCGCCGGATGGTACGACCGTTCGTCTCCTGCCAGGCCGGACCCGTGCGCCAGCCCTCGGGCAGCTCACCCCGCGCCTCCTGCTGCCGCAGCCGCTCGGTCACCATGCGGGCGCGGGCGGACGGCTCCTTCGGGGCCTCGGCACGTATGCCGCGTTCGCTGTCCTGGACGAACTTCTCCCACACCTCGTCGGGTACGGAGGAGGAGTGGGTGGAGGCGTCATTGGAGTCGCCCCCCTCACCCGAACCGGATCTCGGCTCTTCGGACGATCTGTCGGCCACGGTGCCGGACGCCTTTCTGCGAGTGGAATTCCGAGCAGCTGAGCGTACGTCAGCTCCGATTCCGCCCGTCCGGTGATCCAGGTCACATAAAAATCCTGTGAGGGTGAGGGCAACCATTCACAGGCTTCGCGGATCACACCATGCGAACCAAGGGCCACACCCGCGCCCCACACGCGGAGGCCTCCCAAGCGTGTTGCCGCCCGCGGCACACCGGATTTTCGAGGTCTTCATGAAGCTTCGCCGCGCCATGGCCGCAGCGGCCGCGACGGCCGTCATAGCCCCGCTCGCCCTGCTCTCCGCCCCCACCGCGTTCGCGACGGACGGCGAGACCCCGGGCACGACGACGAGCAGCCCGGCCACGGACACCAGCAGCCCCGCTGCCGACACCAGCAGCCCGGCCACGGACACCAGCTCCCCCGCCGCGGACACCAGCAGCCCGGCCGCCGACACCAGCAGCCCGGCCGCGGACACCAGCTCCCCCGCCGCGGACACGAGCACCCCGGCCGGCAGCGAGAGCTCCCCGGCCGCCTCCCCCTCGCCGAGCGCCAGCGCCAGCGCGCCCGAGGACCCGGCGCTCTGTGTCGACGAGGACGGCAACAGCACCGCCGAGCTCAGCGAGGACGTCCGCAGCGGCCTGTCCGGGCTGCCCGAGACGATCGTCGCCGGCAGCGGGTGGACCGGCTTCGCGTTCAACGTGTCCAACCGCGGTGACGACGAGATCAAGGACATCAAGCCGCTCATCGGCGTCGCCGCGTTCGGCTGGGACGACGCGGCGGACTACTCCGGCGAGATCAAGGTCCAGGTCTTCAACAAGTCCACCGGTTCCTGGGACACGATCGCGGACGCCGCGGGCGAGGGCGGCACGTTCCCCTCGTTCTCGCTCGGCGCGGGCCAGTCGATCTCGTACAAGCTGCGGCTCAGTGTCAGCGGCAAGGTGCCGGACTCGCTCGGCCTGACCGGCGGTCTCGCCGAGTACGCGGACGACGAGGGCTGCTGGGTCGCCGACGACCCGAACGGCTGGGTCTACGTCTTCGACATCCTCGCCGCCGGCTCCGACGCCGGTGACCCGAACGACGCCAAGCCGCAGGGTGGCAAGACGGACCTCACGGACGTCAACGAGGTCTCCGCCACCGGCACCCTCGCCGAGACCGGTTCCAGCTCCACGCTGCCGATGATCGGCCTCCTGGGCGGCGTCGCGGTCGTCGCCGGTGCGGGCGCGGTGTTCGTGGTGCGCCGCCGGAAGGCCGGCGTCGAGGCGTAACCGCCCCACAGGGCCCAGCGAGGCTCATCACAAGAACAGAGAAGGACCTGCACTCGGAGGGGGGTGCAGGTCCTTCTCTTTGTGTACGGCGGTCCGCTCGGCGTTACTTCTTCGGCGGCACCGCCGGTATCCCCAGGAACGGCAGCTTCAGCGCGCCGAAGGCGTCCGCCGGGACCGCCGGGGACTTGGGCTCGACCGGCTTGAGGCGTTCGTACGTCTCGCCCTGCGCCGGACGCGGGTCCGCCTCGCCCTTGTTGGGCCAGTACGACATCGCGCGCTCGGCCTGGGCGGTGATGGTGAGCGAGGGGTTCACTCCCAGGTTGGCGGAGACCGCGGAGCCGTCGACGACCGAGATGCCGGGGTGGCCGTAGAGGCGGTGGTACGGGTCGATGACGCCGGTGTCGCGGGAGGCGCCGATCGGGCAGCCGCCGAGGAAGTGCGCGGTGAGCGGGGTGCCCATCAGTTCGCCCACGTTGGAGCCGGCGAAGCCGTTGATCTCGGCGGCGATCGCCGACGCGCCCTCCGAGGCGGCCCTGATCTGCTTGGGGTTCGGGGAGCCGTGACCCTGGCGGGCCGTGAGCAGGCCCTTCCCCACGCCGTCCGGTTTCAGGTACGTCGTCAGGGAGTTGTCCAGCGACTGCATCACCAGGCCGATGATGGTCTTCTCCGACCAGCGGCGGTTGGAGAGGGAACGCAGCACCAGGCCGGGGTGGCGGGCCGCGTTCCGCAGCCAGGCCAGGACCCGGGAGGAGCCCTCGGCGTACGGGACCTGGAGGATCGACAGGCCGCCCATCGAGTTGGAGCCCTTGCCGTAGCGGACCGGCTCGATGTGGGTGTTCTCGTCCGGGTGGATGGACGAGGTGATGGCCACCCCGCGCGTGAAGTCGACCTTCCGCTCGCCCGTCACCTTGCGGTAGCGGCGGTCGCTGGTCTGCGCGCCGACCAGCGCCTCGGAGTTGGTACGGGTCAGCTCGCCCAGCTTCTCGGACAGGTACGGCAGTTGGCCGCCCGCCTTCATCCGGTGCAGCAGGGTCTGCGTGCCGTAGGTGCCGGCCGCGAGGACCATCCGGCGGGCCCTGAAGGTCCGGCCCTTCGCCTTGCGGCGCGCGTCGGTCGGCAGGGTGGCTATCGCGTAGCCGCCCCGCGAGTCGTCCGTGACCGAGACGACCGTCGTCAGCGGGTGCACGACCGCGCCCGCCTTCTCGGCGAGGTACAGGTAGTTCTCGTTGAGGGTGTTCTTCGCGCCGTGCCGGCAGCCGGTCATGCACTCGCCGCACTCGTTGCAGGCCTTGCGGGCCGGTCCCGCGCCGCCGAAGTAGGGGTCGTCCACCTGCTCACCGGGTTTGGCCTTTGTGGCGCCGTCCGCGTCCTCACCGTCCCCGAAGAACACGCCGACCGGCGCCATGTGGAAGCTGTCGCCCACGCCCATCCGCTCGGCGGCCGCCTTGAGGTGGACGTCGGACGGGGTCATCGTCGGGTTGAGGCGTACGCCGAGCATGCGCCGCGCCTGGTCGTAGTACGGCGCCAGCTCCTCCTGCCAGTCGGTGATGTCCCGCCACTGCGCGTCCTCGAAGAACGGCTTCGGCGGTACGTAGAGGGTGTTGGCGTAGTTGAGGGAGCCACCGCCGACGCCTGCGCCCGCCAGGACCATGACGTTGCCCAGCAGGTGGATGCGCTGGATGCCGTACATGTTGAGCTTGGGCGCCCACAGGTAGTTCTTCAGGTCCCAGGAGTTCCTGGGGAGGGTTTCGCGGGTGAAGCGGCGGCCGGCCTCCAGGACGCCTACGGTGTAGCCCTTTTCCGTCAGGCGCAGGGCGGTCACCGAACCGCCGAAGCCGGATCCGACGACGATGACGTCGTAGTCGTAGGCGTCCTGGGGCACGTGCTCTCCTCGTTGAGAACGGGTGGTGTCTAGCGGAAGCGGAACGCCTTCATCAGGCGGAGGCTCCTGCTCATGAACTGCGCGTACTGCTCGTCGTCCATCCCCAGCGAGGGGGCCAGCGGCAGCAGCCGCTGCTGGGCCACCGTCTGGGCCTCGGTGTACTTGAGGAGGCCCTCGGAGCCGTGGCGGCGGCCGAGGCCGGAGTCCTTCATGCCGCCCATCGGGGACTGGAGGCTGCCGTAGGCGGCGGCGTAGCCCTCGTTGACGTTGACGGTGCCGGTGCGCAGGCGGGCGGCGATGGCGCGGCCGCGGCGGCCGTCCTTGGTCCAGACGGCGGAATTCAGGCCGTACGGCGTGGAGTTGGCGTGCTCGACCGCCTCGTCCTCCGTCTTGAAGCGGTAGATGGAGACGACCGGGCCGAAGGTCTCCTCCGCGCAGACGGCCATCGGGGCCTCGACGCCGTCGAGGATGGTCGGCTCGAAGAAGTACGGGCCGATGTCCGGGCGGGCCACCCCGCCGGCGACGACCTTCGCGCCCTTGGCGACGGCCTCCTCGACGTGCCGGGTGACGGTCTCCAACTGCCGGTCCCCGACCAGGGAGCCCATGTCGGCGCCGTACGCGAGGGACGTGCCGAGCCGCATCGCCTTCGTGCGGGCGGCGAAGCGCTCCAGGAAGGCGTCGGCGATCGACTCGTGGACGTACAGCCGCTCGATGGAGACGCAGAGTTGGCCGGCGGAGGAGAAGCAGGCGCGGACCGCGCCCGCGGCCGCCTTCTCGATGTCGGCGTCCTCCAGGACCAGCATGGCGTTCTTGCCGCCGAGTTCGAGGGAGACGCCGACCAGGCGGGCGGCGGCGGCCTGGGCGACCTCGCGGCCGGTGCGGGTGGAGCCGGTGAAGGAGACGTAGTCGGCGTGCTTGACGACCTCGGGGCCGACGACCGGGCCCTCTCCGAGGACGACCTGGAAGACCTCGGCGGGCAGACCGGCCTCGATGAGCAGGTCGCGGGCCCACAGCGCGGTGAGGCACGTCTCCGTGTCGGGCTTCATCACGACCGCGTTGCCCGCGACGAAGGCGGGCAGCGCGTCGCCGACGGAGAGTTCGAGGGGGTAGTTCCACGGGGCGATCTGGCCGACGACACCGCGCGGGTGACGCAGTTCGGTGACCTTGGTGAGGGTCGGGACGGCGCCGGTGTGCCGCTTCGGCTTCAGATACGCGGTGGCCCGGCGGCCGTAGTGCCGAGCCGCGACGGCTACGGCCTGCACCTCCTCGTGGGCGTGCAGCCGGGCCTTGCCGGTCTCCAGCTGGATCAGGTCGAGGACCTCGGCCTGGCGTTCGAGGACCAGGTCGTGGAAGCGGAGCAGAACGGCGGCACGCTGCCGTATCGGCGTCTGCGCCCACACCGCCTGCGCCCTGCGCGCGGCCTCGAAGGCCTTCTGTACGTCCTCGGGCGTGGACTCGGGCAGGTCCGCCAGCTTCTCGCCGGTGAACGGGGTGTGGTTCGCGGTCCGGCCGGAGCCGGCCACGCCCTTGGTGAGCTGGGCGACCAGCTCCGGGGTGACCACGTCCGCTGCGGTGCGGGCGCCCTCGGGGGCGGGGGCGATGGGGTTCGTACCGGTCTTGGCCGGGGCCTGCGCGTCGGTCATGAGCCGCAGAGTATGACGTGGGGAAGGCTTTGTGTACCCGTCGGTAATAGTGATTCACCGAGCGCTCACACGGTGCCAGTGGCCGCTGGCAGGGAATGCGCTGATCAGGGCGTTGGCCGGTGGCTGCCGCCGGGAGGTCAGCTGCTTCCGCCGCTTCCGTCGTTTCCGATCTCGAGACGGCCACGGGCCGACTTGAACACCGCCGTGCCCTTCTTCTCGTCCGCCGTTCCCTTGGGCATGTCCACGCGCAGCTCGTACATCCGGCTGTCGGGGGTGCGGATCATCAGCTGCATGACCCGGGTGGGGCGACCGTCCCGGTCGTACGTGGTGTCCGCGAGCGCCGCCTCGTAGCCGTGGAAGCTGGTGCGGGTCTTCTGCGTGCTCGCGTCCCCGTTGCGGCTGCCCCAGGTGTCCTGTGCCGCCTGCGCCTGGGCCATCGGGGAGCGGGGGGCCTTGTCCCACTGGGTGAGGCGGAGCTGGATGGTGTCGTCGAGGTCGTAGACGACGAAGCGGGAAGGGTCCTCGGCGCCGCCTTCGCGGGCGGTCTCCTCGTAGGCGGCGGGGAGGGCGAGGGTGGCGTTCATGGCCGGCTCGCGGTGGGTTGTCCAGGAGGCGGTGGGAGTGGGAGTGGGGGTGGGGGTGGAGATTGGAGTGCTTGGGCTGTGGCGGGGGGTCAGTTCAGCGGCTGAGCCGCTCTCGGTCTCCGTGAAGTAGGTGGACGTTCCCAGCCATATGCCGCCGACGAGGAGGGCGGCGAGCAGGGCGGCGGGGGCCGGGCGGCGGAGGAAGCGGCGCTTGGACTTCGAGGCCGGCTTCGGGGCAGCGGTGGTTTCCGGTGCGGGTGCGGGAGTTGTGAGAGCGGATACGGATGCGGGGGTTTCGGGTGCCGGTGGTTCGGGCGTCGGGTCGGGCGGCCGTACGGCCATCCCCAGCCCCATCGTCCCGGTGTCCTCCGCCAGCTCCCTGAGCCCCGACGCGTCCTGCTCCCCCACCCCGGAGGGACCCGGCACCGGCCACCCCTCCGCCACCGCCTCCAGCGCCACGGCGACCTCCGCCGCGCCCGGGCGCCGCTCGGGCTCCCTGTCCAGCAGCCGCACGATGAGCGGACCGAGCGGACCGGCCTGCTTGGGCTCAGGCGTGTCGGCGGCGAGGATCGCGGCGAGGGTGGACTCCAGGGTCGTACGGCGGAAGGGGGACCAGCCCTCCACGGCGGCGTACAGCAGTACGCCCAGCGACCACAGGTCGGAGGCGGGGCCGGCGGGGCCACCCCGGCCGGACATCCGCTCGGGTGCGATGAACTCCAGCGAGCCGACGAACTCGCCGCTGACGGTGAGGGATTCCTCGCCCTGGATGTGGGCGATGCCGAAGTCCGTGAGGACGACCCGGTGGTGCGGGCCGAGCAGGACGTTCGCGGGCTTGACGTCCCGGTGCACGATGCCGACGGAGTGCGCGGCGCGCAGGGCGCCGAGGACGGCGAGGCCGATGCGGGCGGACTCGGCAGGTTCGAGCGGCCCGCGCTGGAGCACTTCGTGGAGGGACTCGCCGCGGACCAACTCCATGACAATCCACGGGAGTCCGTCCTCTTCCTCCGCGACGACGTCATGAATGGTGACGGCGGAGGGATGGTCGACCCGGGCGGCGGCGCGGGCCTCGCGGTAGAGCCGGTGGGCCGCCCTCTGATGACTCTCGTCCTCGGGATCCCCGGGCAGCCGCGGCTGCTTGACGGCGACCTCCCGCCCGACCAGCTCGTCGACGGCCCGCCACACGGTGCCCATCCCACCGGATCCGATCCGCTCGACCAGCCGGTAACGCCCCCCGACTATCCGGCCCTTGCCGCCTCCGGAGTCACCGTCGTTGCTCATGCCCCATGAGTACCTTGCGGGGTGGCCGCTTGTCGACGTGGGTCAGGGGTGGGCGGACGCGGTGGGCTTTGGTGGAGCACACACCGCTACCGGAGCGTGAACACTCCTTGCACATCCACCTGCGCGTAGGGTTTCACATGATCCGGATGAACGGTCTCCGGTATGAACTCGACCAACTTTCGAACCGATGCAGCAATGTTTCGCATGAACTCCGACAGGTGCTGAATCTCAGTTGGGTCCGAGATGAGGTGCGGGCTGCACTGAAAATCAATCAGGTCCACCCCCACGAAATCCGTCGTCCACACCTGCGCGCCTACGGCAACCTCGAGCGAGTAGACACTGTCGAAGCTCTTACCGAAAGTGTCTGCGCCGAGATTGAGTGCGGCCGGTTTTCCATGAACCGAAAACTTCATGGGGTAGCCGGATGCGAGCAACCCGTCAACTGCCGCCTGCCAATCTCGGAGCGTAGTCGATTTCACACAAATTTCGACTACACCCCCTTCCTGGCCGAGTCGCTGAAGGAGTGCCGATTCCTTGTCCACGTCAAACACCTCCTCGAAGCAGTCCCGCTATCTGTAACTCGGATGATCAATGAACCCGATGAAGTCCCCACCGCTACTCCATCGCGCGCCCACATCGGGCAACGAAATCTCGATGACATCGCCATGGTCCGAGTGCGTATAGTCCCTCCTGGCCGACTTCGGATTGGTGAGAATATCCTCCACCAGATATTCGGACATATCCTTGCGGTCTTTACCGGAGTTCAGCGGAAGGAGCGTTGAATCGTCGCGGCCCGTCGCCTTCGTATGCTTCTGATAGGAACGGGAAGCCTCATGATCGCCTCCCGGTTTCCGGAAGGGCTTCAGGGCGCTGTTGTAAAGGTCGTCGCTGCTCGGACTGCAATTGTGTACAAGCAGTGGCGTGGCCCCCGCCAGCACATAGTACGTATGAACCTCGTCGACCGTGAGGTCATGCGTCCGCTGCCGCTTCGTGTAGTGCGCGACCGCCGTGATCTGGACGTGCGTGCCAGCGCTGGTGCGCAGGTACTGGCCGGGCTTCAGGTCGCCGGCGTTGACCCACTTCTTCAGGTCCGGGACCCAGAAGGGGTGGTGGTCCGTGGCCGTGAGGGTGGACGGGCCGTTCTTGGCCGCGACCGTGAGGGTGGTGAAGTGCTTGTCGTCCTCCGTGCTGATGGTGCGGACGATCTTGCGCTTGACCGTCCTGCCCGTCTCGGGGTCGGTGACGAGGACAACGTCACCCGTTTTCACGTCCTCGATGTTCTTGGTCGTGCCGTCGGCCAGCAGGACCTTCGTGCCCGGCAGGAAGCTGTGCTTGACCTCGCAGGACGCCGCCGATTCGAGGATGTCGTCGGCCCACTTCTGCTCCTTGCGCCACTTCTTCACCGCCCTGGCGATCTTCCACGCGCCCTTGATGAACTGGGCGCCCTTCTTGAACATCGCGGTGAACGGGATGGCCCCGATGAGCAGGTTGGCGCAGGACGAGATGCTGCCGCCCATGCAGCCCTTCGCGTCGTTCCAACCGATGTAGTCCTTGAACAGCTCCCAGCCGACCTTCTTGACGACCTCGATGACGGGCGTCTGCTTGATCGCGCGCGCCTTGCCGACGTTGACGGTCTGCTGGCTGGCGGTCGCCTGCTTGGTGACCGGGTTGTAGCCGACCGACTCCTGGACCTCCTTGGAGCAGTTGTCCAGGGAGTACTGACAGGAGTTGGGCCGGGAGCCGATCTCGGTTCCGGCGGGGTCGCTCAGGGTGACCGGGTTGTTGTTGCTGTAGGCGTAGCCGTTGAGGGACTGCGGGTCGTTCGTGTTCAGGAGCGGGTCGACGGACAGGAAGCGGCCCGCCGCCGGGTCGTACTCCCGCGCCCCGAGGTGGGTCAGGCCGGTCGTCGTGTCCTGGGTGCCGCCTACGAAGCCCTCTCACCGGGCCAGCCGGTCGGCGGGCTGCCACGGGTGCCGCCGAAGGGGGTGGAGCGGCGCTGCTGCATCGTCAAGTCGGTGGCGTTGACGGCGATCTCGGAGGTGGCGTGGTGGTCGCCGATGAGGAAGGCGAGCTTGTTGTCGTCGGTGCGGATGGCCTGGTTGCCGCCGCCGAGGTCGTAGTAGCGGGTGGCCTTGTCGGCGGTGGCGCCCTTGGTGAGGGTGAGCTCGGTGGCGCCGAGGTAGACGGTGGTCTCCGCGTCCGTACGGCGGATCAGGCGCTCGCCCTCGGCGTCGTACACGTACGACGTCGTCTTCGTGCCACCGCCGGCGGCCGGTTCGGTGACCTTGGCGAGGTGGCCCTCGGCGTCCCATTCGAGAGTCTGCTTGTTGCCGCCGATGGTGCGGGTCTCGGTGTCACCGGTGGCCGTGTAGGTGAAGCTGTCGGTCGCCGTGCCCGTGGGGCCGGTGGTGTCGATGCCGGTGACCGCGTGCGGGCGGGTGCCGCCGGCCGCCGGGTAGCGGTAGGTGCGCTTGACGTCCTTGGTGGTGTCGCCGGCCGTGTCGTGCCGGGTCTCGCCGGTGCGGTTGCCGCTCTTGTCGTAGGTGTACGAGTGCCAGTACGCGGCCGGGCCGCCGAGCACCGAGGCGCTCGGGGTGGCGGAGCAACTCGTCGTGCCCTGGGTCCACGCCTCCGTGAGGCGGGTCAGGTGGTCGTACTGGAAGCACTGGGTGTCGGTGCCCGAGCGGGACACGTCCGAGATGGAGGTGACGTTGCCGGCCTCGTCGTAGGCGTAGGTCGCGGACCGGTCGGTGCCGGCCACGTCCTCCCGGTCGAGACGGCTGTTGGACAGCCGCTGGGTGCCCCACTGGTAGTCGTTGGTGACCTGCGTCTTCTTCGCGCCGACCGCCTGGTAGGTGAACTGGAGCGGCTTGCCCGTGTAGCTGTAGGTGGTGTCGGTGACGTAAGTGACTCCACCGGCCGCACCCAGGGTCTTGGGACGCTGGATCTCGTCGTAGGTCGGGGTGAGGATCTCGGAGGCCAGGGAGCCGGCCGCCGGGTAGCTCTTGGACTGGACGGTGCCGTCGAGGTTGTAGGCGGTGCTCGACAGGTAGGTGCCCGCCAGGGCCTCCTCCCCCGTCACGGAGGGGATGGCGACCGCGGTGCGCTGGGGCCGGTACAGGTTGTCGTACATGCTGTACGTGGTCTTGTACGCGAGCCCGCCGGCACCGCCGACGAAGCGGGTGGAGGTGGCGAGCTGCCCCTCGAATCCGGTGGGGTCCCACACCTGCTGGGTCAGCAGCGGCCCGGTGGCCTCCCCGTCGTGGGTCTCGAGCTCGCGGCCGAGACCGTCGTAGACGTGGGTGATCTTCCGGCCACGGTGGTCGGTGGTGGAGACCAGCTGGCTGCGGTCGTCGTACACGGACTTGGTGTCGCCCTTGTCCGGGTCCGTGGCCAGCGTCTGGTTGCCGCGCTGGTCGTAGGTGTAGCTCCAGCTGTTGCCCGAGGGGTCCGTGAGCTTGGACAGCTTTCCGGTGGGCGTGTAGTCGTAGTGGGTCTGGTCGTACGCGCCCGTCGGGGTGGCGGCCTGGTACTGCAGCAGGTCGGTGACGTTGCCACGGGCGTCCGTGACGCTCGTGGTGGCAGTGGCGCCCTTCGGCGGGGTCACCGAGACCCGGTCGCCGCCGTAGTCGGTCGTCGTCGTCCCCAGGACCGTGCCGTGGTCGCCGTTGCCGGCGATCTGCTGGGACTTGGTGACGCGGCCCAGGCCGTCGAAGGTGTTCCAGGTCTGGGTCTCCACGGAGAGCGCGTTGTCCAGCTGGAGCAGGCCCGCGGAGGGTGCGGCGGTGTTGAAGTAGGGCGCGAACTGCTTGGCGACGAGACCGCGTTCGTCGTAGAAGATGTCCGCGACCAGGCGACCGCCGGACGGTCCGGGGGCCTGGGTCTGGCGCTCGCGCAGGAAGCCGTCGAGGAGCTGGTACGTCGTCTGCTGGGTGCCGTCCTTCCTCAGGGTCCGAGTGCCGACCGCGACCGGGCCGCTGCCGTCCATGGTGTACGTGAACTGGTAGTTCGGGGTGTCGTCGTTGGCCTTGGAGCGGTTGGGCAGCCAGATCTTCTGGTTGCGGCCCAGGGCGTCGAACGTGGTGTCGGTGCGCTTGTTGTTGGTGTCGAGCACGGTGGTCGGCAGGCCGCGCAGACCGTCGTAGGTGGTCGTGGTGATCTGCGCGGTGGACGCCGTGCCCGCGGTGGCAGGCGGGGTGGTGACCGTCGACGTGTTCGGGAAGCCGGTGGCGGGCGAGTAGACGGTGGTGGTGGTACGGCCGTCCGTGCGCGCGGTGCGGGCCGGTGCCGTGGTCTGGGTGGCCGTGACGGTGGCCGAGATGTCCTTGTCGGTCAGCTGCCGCCCGTAGGTGTCGTACGTGGACTCGGACTCCAGGTAGGTGGCGGTCGTGCCGTCGTGCTTGGTGAGGGTCGCCGTGCGGGTGGCGTCACCCTTGGTGGGCGCCGTGCCGTAGCCCTGGCCGTCGTAGGCGGTGCGGACGTCCGAGATGACGGCCTTGGTGCGGTCGGGGGTGTCGGCGCACTTGACCGCGACCGTCTCCGCGCGGGACGGGGCGTCGAGGATCCAGTCGGTGGTGTTGTCGACGTAGGTCGTGCGGGTGCACTGGTTGTCCTGCGAGGTGGTCTCGTCGCCGAAGTCGTCGGTCTGGGTGACCCGGCCGATGGTGGTCTCGAAGGTGTTGGTCTTGTACGTCGTACGCCACTTGCTGCCCGCCCCGTCGTCCAGGGAAGTCCAGGTGCGGGTGGCGGCGGTGCCGGTCAGGTTGGCGGTGGTGGTGCCCCAGGAGCGGACGCGCGACGCGGTCTGGTGGTGCCAGGGCGTGTTGACGGTCTTTTCCAGGACCTTGCCGCCGGGACCGCTGTAGCTCGCCGTCTTGTACTTGAAGCCGGCCGCGGAGGCGTGGTCGGTGATGGTGCCGCCGTTGTCGTCGGAGACGGTCACCGACTTGGTGCCGCCGGACGGGCCGGCCCGGTCGCCGTCCATGCCGCGCAGGAAGTAGTGGTCGGTCTGCGACTTCATGCCGACCGGGTCCTGGCCGCCGGTCTGCACGCGGACGTGGGCGTAGCCGCGCCAGGCGGACCAGGTCTTGTGCTTCTCCTTGGTCAGGCCGTCATCGTCGTCGTAGTGCCAGGCCGCCCCGTCGAGATAGCTGTAGCGGGTGACCATGTCCGGGGAGGACTTGGTGCGGTCGGACTGGGTGACCGCGTCGACGACGTACTTGTTGAACCACTGCCGGGTCGGGTTCTCGTCGCCCTCCTTCGTGAAGAACACCGGGAAGCAGCGCGTGGTGTTCGTCTCGGGGGTCGGCGGGTTCGACGCGTCGCAGACGGCCGTGGAGTAGGTGACGTCGGTCTGTCCGCCGGACTCGTCGGCGATCGTCGCCAGGCGTTCCTTGATGAAGGGAGCCGTGTCGTCGCCGGCGATGTCGAGGCGGTTGGAGCGCTGGTCGTAGCCGAAGGTGACCTTCGGCAGGGTGATCTCGGGGGTGACGGCCCTGCCGGTGTGCTCGACGGAGGTGAGCAGCAGCTGGTAGGCGATGTCGGCCTGGCCCCAGCGGTGGTCCATCTTCCAGGTGTCGACCGGCGCGTAGGTACCATCCGCCTTCAGGGTACTCGCGGTGACGCCGGTCAGCCGCTTGCGGGTCCAGAACGACGGCGAGGGCGAACTGGTGCAGTCCGTACCGGACTTGCAGTTCAGGTCCCAGGGAGTGTCGTACCAGTAGAAGGACTTGTCGTCGATCGTGGAGGCCGCGCAGGTCACGCCCGTCTCGGGCAGACACCGCTCGGCGGAGGTGAAGTCCACCCGGCCCAGCGCCTTGGCCGAGTAGGCGGTGGAGTTGCGCAGGCCGTAGTCGATGTGGTTCAGGGAGCCGCCGCGGACGTACGGAGTCTCGTCCTCCGGCTTGAGGTTGCGGCCGTAGTAGTTGGTTTCCTTGTCGTAGTAGTACGCGATGGAGTTGCCGCGCACGTCGACCGCGTAGTCGAGGTTCCAGCGCCAGCCCTGCTGGCACCACGAGTCGGCGAACGCGGACGCGTTGCACGGCTCGCCGCTGTTGTTGCCGAAGACCGGCGCGGTCCAGGCCGAGTTGGTCTCCGCGTTGCCGGAGGCCCAGCCCGGGAGGCGGTTGTAGCCGAAGTAGTAGCGGGTGCCGTCGGTGGTGGTGACGCGCCAGTACTCGTCGTTACGGGCGCCGTTGGCACGGACGTTGGTGTCGGAGCCGTAGATGCGGTCGACCTTGGTGCCGTCGTCGCCCTTGATCCGGAAGCTGTTCGTGCCGGTGGAGATCAGTTCCCCGGAGTGCCCGTTGAACGACAGCGTCGCGTTGTCGTACGCCCAGCACAGGTCGCCCACCTTGATGCCGGCGGAGTTCTTCACGCCTTCGTCGGCGCACGGCTTGTAGCTGCGCTCGATGAAGCCGGGCCACAGGTCGAAGCCGTCACCGGTCCAGGATGCCTGGTTGTTGCTGTTCGCGGTGCGGCCGTCGACGCCGCCGGACGAGTAGGCCAGGCCCAGCTGCGGGGTGAAGGAGCCGGGCACGTCGGGCACGGGCATGCCGTACGACCAGCTGAAGTCGCCCGTGTTCAGGTTGGTGTTCCACGTCGAGGACGCGGACAGCTGGGTGGCCTTGTAGTCGCCGTGGTCGCTGGAGGCGGCGGCGGTGGCCGCCAGGACCATGGGGGCGCTGTCGGTCGCGGGAAGCGCGAGGGAGGACGCGGTGAGGGTCTGCGCCTTGGGGTCGTTGTCCGTCGCGACCGGGACCGGGGTGGAGCACTTCGCGGCGCCGGGGTCGGTGGCCGCGCAGGCCGGCAGGCGGACCAGTTTCAGACGGGACGCGTAGGCGCCGCCGTACGCCTGGGCGAACTGGGAGTAGTCCACGCTGACGCCGACCCGGTCGCCGGTGGCTCCCGCCTGGCGCCGGACGGAGAAGAGCATGCCGTCGACGCCCGCGCGCTCGGCGGTCCGCTGGTCGAGGACCTGTACGACGGCCTTGCCGGTCAGCGGAGTCGAGGCGGCCTTGTTCTGCTGCGGCGCCGCGGTGAGGGAGACCGGCAGGTCACCCGCGCGCACCGGGGCGGACTTGGCCCCGGCCTTCGCACCGGACTTCGCATCGGCCTTCGCCGCGGCGGGCACGGTCACGGTCGCCGAACCAGCGCCCGGCCAGGCCTTCTTGGGCGCCTGCTCGGGAACCCTCGGCTCGCCGTCGCCCTTGCGGGGCAGCATCTTCACGCCGTGCCCGGACACCGGCTTCTCGGAGGCCGGCACCTTCGGGAGGCTGCCCGACGGCTCCGCGGCCTGGGTGACGGTCGCCTCCACCGTGGTGGCGACCATCACCGCGGCCACCACCAGGGCGATTCTCGCCCGTATGTATCTGCCCCGCCTGCGTGCTGTGGCCGTCATTCCCCGCCCTCACCCCGAAAACCACTGACTGAAACCACTGACTGAAACCATTGGCCCGAACCGCTGATGGAAACCGCCGGCTGAAACGCTGAACCGAATGCCGCTGGTGGGACCGCTGCTCACGGGCCGGGGATCGTGGGCAGGCCCGTGTCCCGGCTCGCGAGGGCAGCGATCTGCGTGTCGCTCGCCGCGCCCTGCAGGGCCCAGACGTCGTCGATGGCGCCGCTCCAGTACTCGCCCCACGAACTGGTGCCGGTCTTGGTGCGGCCCAGCTGGAGCCCCTTGCCCGCCGCGAACGGCAGCACCGCGGAGTCCCACGACACCTGCTCCGTGCAGTTCGGGTCGTCGGCGTCCCCGTCGTCGTTGTCGTCCGCGCATGGCCGGACCTGGGTGAGGCCGTTGATGTACAGCCGCATCTGACCTTCGAACGCGTCGTAGACGACGGCGATGTGGTCCCAGGCGTCCGTGCCCTGGAAGACGGAGTGCTCGGCCGTCGAGACCGTCGCCGACGTCGCGTCGGCGCCGGCCATGACCAGCTGCCAGCGGCCCGCGTTCGCGGGGTCGGAGGCGTCGGGCACGTACCGCACAGCGAACCCGTTGGCGTTCGTACCGGCCATGCTCATCACCGTGACGGCCTTCTGCGGCCGGGCGGGTGTGGTGACCCAGGCGGACACCGTGAAGCTCTTGGCGGTGTCGACGGGCGAGGCGCCGGTGGCGGCGTAGCCGGTGGCGGCGCCTTTCAGCAGCAGTCCGCCGTCGCCGACCATGTTGCTGCTGCCGGACTGGTCGATGCTCGCCCCGTCGCCCAGGGTCAGCGGGTGCGCGGTGTGGTCCTCGCGGACCAGGTCGTCCGGTGAGGCGGCCGGGCTACCCGAGGCGGCGTCCAGCTTCCAGCGACCCTCCACCGTCGGCCGGCTGTCGAACATCGCGGCGATCTCGGGGGCGGACAGGGCACGGTCGTACAGCTGGACGTCCGAGATCTGGCCGGGGAAGAAGCTGGTCGCGCCGGCACCGGAGCTGCTGGCCCCGATCCGCAGCGCGCCGCCGGCGTAGAACGGCGCTGTGACCTTGGTGGTCGCGACCCCCTTGCCCTGTACGTACAGCCGCAGGTCGTCGCTGACGCCGTCGTAGGAGCCCACGACGTACGTCCATTCACCGCCCGGGGCGAGCGCGATGTCGCCCTGGGTGGCCCGGAGGGGGGTGCCGTCAGCGGTGTCCGCGGAGTACTGGTTGAACGTCCAGCCGTAGGCCGCCGAGTAGTACAGCTCGAAGCCCGGTTTCACGGTGCCGGCCTGGCTCGCGATCACGGCGGCCTTCGTGGGTTTGGTCTTGGGCAGCTTCGCCCAGGCCGCCACGGAGAAGCTCCGCTGGTTGTTGAGGATCGGGCCGGCCGTGGCCGCGTGGTCGTCCACGCCGTCCAGGGTCAGCGCGGTGCCCGTGCGGCCCGGCTGGCCCGGCTTCGCCCCGCCCTTGAACACCGCGGGGTGCACGTCCGCGCGACCCGTCACCCGGGTCGTCGCGGCGCCGTCGACGCCGGTGGCCGGCTCGTCCAGCGGGAACACCGCGCGGGCCGGGCGGCCGTTGCCGATGTTGTTGGTGCTGTAGAGGCCGCTCACCTCGTTGGCCGACAGGGACTTCTCGAAGATGCGGACCTCGTCGATCGTGCCCGGGAAGTGGGTGATCACGGCGCCGTCCAGGTTGCCCGCCCCGATCTGCAGGCCGCGCCGGGCGTCCCACGGAGTGGAGTAGGTGGTCGACCCGGCCAGCGCGCCGTTGACGTAGAGGGACAGCAGGTCCGAGGTGGGGCTGTAGGTGCCGACCAGGTGCGCCCACTCACCCGCCTTGACTCCGCCGGCGGCCGCCTGCATCGCCCGTACCGGAGTGGCCGTGGTGGTGTCCGCCGAGTACTGGTTGAACACCCAGCGGTCGTACCCCTTCGAGTAGTACAGCTCGAACCCCGGCGAGTTGTTGCCCGGCTGGGACGCGATCACCGCCGCGTCGTCCGGCATCCGGTCCAGCTTCACCCAGGCCGCCACCGAGAAGCTGGCCGACGTGTCCACGGTCGGGATGTCCGACACCAGGTAGTCGTCCACGCCGTCGAACGACGCCGCGGTGCCCAGTTTGCCGGGGGCGCCGAGGGTCGCGCCGCCCATCACGTCCACGGTCCGGGTGCCGGCGCCGCCCTCGGCCTGGGTGGCGGTGGAGGCCTCGTCCAGGTTCCACTCGGCGCGGGTCGGCTGGCCCGACTTCACGCGGAACGCGTAGCGCGAGGGCTCGCTGACCCGGCCGGCCGAGTCGACGGCCTGCACGTACAGGAAGTTGGTGCCGGAGCGGGTGGGCCGGAAGCTGACCGTTCTGGCCGCGCCCGCGGAGGTGGCCACCTCGTTGGCCGAGGAGGCGTCCGCGTTGACGCCGTACCAGTACTTCACGACGTCCGTGTCCGGGGTGTCCACGGTGAAGGTGCCGTAGCGGCCCACTCCGTCGTAGACGGGATCGTTCGGGTCGGTGTCGTCGGCTGCGGGGTAGTCGCCCGAAGCGATGGAGGGGCCGACCGGCACGGTGGTGTCCCAGACGAAGTAGCAGCTCGTCGCCGATCCCGTGCTCGACCACGGCGAGGAGGCGTAGAACTTGCCCTCGTCGTGGTCGACGGCCCGGGCGACCCAGGCCACCGTCTTGTTCTTAGGGATCTTCTTGCCGTTGGGCAGCGTCTCGACCAGGGTCGTGCTGAAGTCCGATCCGGACGCCTTCGGTGTCATCCGCGCCGAGGTCCACTGGGCCTTGAGCCCGCTGCCCGCGTCCCACAGCACCTGCCACTGCACGCTGACCCGGTCGCCGTCGGGGTCCTTCACGTCATTGGCGGTGATCTTCGGGAGCGAACGGATCGACACCTTGTCCGCGGGCTTCTTGCAGAGGCCGCCGGGCTGCATCGACAGCTGCTTCATGGCGATCTGCTTCGGTGCCTGGTTGTACTTCACCCGCAGATAGGCGTCATCCGTGAACCGCTTCCAGGCGGACTTGTCGTCCTCGTTGGCGGCCCGCAGCCCGAACGAGGTGTACGCCGAGTCGTGCGAGGACGCGTACTTCACGGCGGCCGTGGCGTCGAACTCCACGTCCCCGCCGGGGCACGTGGAGTTGAAGCCCTTGGCCACGTCCCGGGAGTCGAGGTGGTCCAGCCAGTTGTCGTCCGAGCTGTTCCAGGTGGTGTCCGAGTTGAAGGACTTCGTCCGCCACAGCTGGACCGACCGCCCGTCGCAGGACCCGGACCACGTCTCACGCGCCACGAACGTCGCGCTGAGAATCGACTTGCCCGAGAACTTCGAGGTCGGGAACTTGTAGAACAGCCGCTTCACGTCGTACGGGGCGCAGTAGTCCCAGCCGCAGTAGCCCATGCCGGCGTCGGAGTCCCCGTTGAACCGCCACTGCGGCGAGGATGCCCAGTAGCGCGAGACCATCGTCCACTCCCCCGCCTTCGGGGTATAGGTCTGCGGGTCGATGTAGACCGGGAACGTGGTGTCCGGGTCGGTCAACATGCCCTGGTCGGGAGTCAGTCGCAGCTGACTGCCGTCCGCGGTGACGTCCACGTCGATGGGGGCGACCTTGGCGGCGTCGCCCGGGCCTTCGGCGTCGTCGTCCGTGGAGGGGGATGTGGCCGTAGATGCGGACGTCGACGCGGATGTGGACATGGCCGTGAGCGTGCGGGCGGTGGTGGACGAGGTCGTGGAATCCGGGGCCGTGGAAATCGCAGCCGTCGAGCTCGAAGCCGTGGAAGCCGAGGTCGTCGAGCCCGCCGCCGTCGAATCCGAGGCCGTCGAACCCGGCGCCGTGGAACCCGAGGCCGTGGAATTCGCGGCCAGCGAACCCGGCGCCGTGGAACCCGCAGCCGTCGAGTCCGCAGCCGTCGAACCCGGCGCCGTGGTACCCGAGGCCGTAGAGCCCGCCGCCGTCGAACCCGCGGCTGTGGATCCCTCAGCCGTGGATCCCTCAGCCGTCGCCGCCCGCGTCCCGGAGTCCCACATGACAGGCTGCGGCGCCTGGAACACCACCCCGCCCATGGCCTCGTCGACCGCCTCCAGGCCGCCGGAGCCCGTGGCCCGCAGATCCAGCCCCGGGGAGTCGACGGCCAGTTTCAGCTCGGCGAGCGCCGGGTTCTTCGCCGCTTCCGGTGTGTTCACCACCAGCAGCTGCGCGAACCCGTCCGCAGTCGCGCGCATCCTCAGGTCCACGTCCGGGAGGACATCGGCGTACGTCGCGGTGTCGCCGTCCAGCGTCGGGGCGGGCAGCGAGGCCGGCCAGGAGAACGACAGCTCCTTGCCGGTGCGTTCGAGGGTGACCAGCGGTCCCGCGCCCCCGCCGGAGAACGCGATGCCGACCGCGGAGGCGTTCGGCGTCACCGTGCCGTCGGACCGCTCGGCGAGGTTGTTGTCGATCGCCTTCCACTGCCCGTCGCTCCGGGTACGGACCGGCCTGAGGTGCTGCACCTCCTCCAACTGCCCGTCCGAGTGGCGTACACCTCGCCCGACTCGCTGCGCAGGGACGTGATCTCCACGTTCGAGCCACCGGCCTCGGCGGCCTCCTGCGCCGCCTGCGGCGTGGCGGCCGACCTGGGTGCGCCCTTGTCGGCCGGCACCGCGTCCTTGGCCGCCGCCACTCGGGCCGTCGGCTGCGCGGCGGCCGCGGACGGTGCGAAGGCGGCAGGCTGTACGACGCCTGCCAGCACGGCTCCTGCGACGGCCGCCAGCAACGGTCTGCGCGTCCGGCTCGATCTGCCGGAACGCCCCTTGGACGCACTCATTTCCCCCGCCCCCCGACTCCACAGTCCCCACCCAGGAGTCACACCCGTCACAGAAAGTGCGAGGGCCTTAAGCCGCCCTTAGCCGTACACGTCAAGAGTGGCTTGATCGCCGGGGGGGCCTGAGAGTGCTCGGTGGTACTGAATCAGCCACACACGGTGAGTAATTGAAGAACCGATCAAATCGGCACTCATCGGCAGCCGGTGAAGCGATGGTCGACGGAACGTGTACGCGGGGTGAACCCTCCCCGGCACCGATCACCGGCGGCCGGGGCGGGCTCTTGGCGCAAACGGCTTACAGGCCTACAGCTTGCCGACGTCCAGGTTGGCGATCGCCGTCTCGGCCACTTCGCGCCCGCGCTCCGTGAAGTCACCCCTGCCCGGGTAGCCGACGGAGAGCTTGTACATGTCGCCGGCGGTGGTCTTGTAGTAGAAGATCCGCAGCTCGCGCGGGCGGGGGTTCTGGGTGTCGTCGGTGGTGTAGACGACGGTGTTCTCCGCGGCCTTCTTGCCCTGGTACGTCGTCTCGTCGGGCTTGGTCTTCAGCTTCTCGGCGGGCATGTCCAGCGCGTAGCTGCCCGTCTGCTTGAACTCGCCGTCGTCGTCGTACATCTCGGCGGCCGCGGAGCCCGCGATCTCGCTGCTCGTGTCCTCGGCCTTCTTCTGGAGACTCAGGCTGATCCAGATGGCACCGCTCGCATCGGTGTACGTCACCCAGTGGCCCTTGTCGGTCTCCCGGTCGGGCACGGACTTCTTGTAGCCCTTGGGCACGGACAGCGTCGCGGCCACGTCCTTGACCTGCTCCGTCCTCCAGCCGTCCGGCAGCGGCCCGGCGAAGGGATCCGCGATCACCAGGTACGCCGCCACCGCCGCCGCGACGACCGCGGCACCGAGGCCGAGCAGGGTCTTGCGGCCGAGCCGGATGCCGCCCGCCGCCGTGGCCACGCCACCGGTGACCTGGACGACCTGAGTGGGAGCGGGAGCGGGCGGGTTCGCGGTGCGTTCCAGCAGGTCGCGGACCTGCGCGGCGGTCGGGCGGCGGGCCGGGTCCTTCTGGAGCAGGCCGTTGATGGCCTCGGCGAGCGGACCCTGCGCCGAGGCGGGCGGCGCGGGTGTCGCGTTGAGGACGGACTGCAGGGTCGCCGGGGTGTTGCTGCGGCGGAACGGGGAGACGCCCTCGGTCGCCGCGTACAGGACCACACCGAGGGACCACAGGTCACTGGACGGACCGGGGCGCTGGCCCAGCACCCGCTCCGGCGCGATGTATTCGGGCGAACCGACGAAGCCGCCGGTGTCGGTCAGATTGGTCTCGCCCTCGATCTGGGCGATGCCGAAGTCGGTGAGGACGACCCGGTCGTGCCGGCCGAGCAGGACGTTGTCGGGCTTGACGTCACGGTGCAGGATGCCGGCGGCGTGCGCGGCCTCCAGTGCGCCCAGCACCTCGAGGCCGATTCTCGCCGCGTCCCGGGCCCCGAGGGTGCCCTCCTGCAACGCGTCGCCCAGCGAACGGCCCCGCACCAGTTCCATGACGATCCACGGCTGGCCGTCCACCACCGCGACATCGTGCACATTCACGACAGAGGGGTGATCGAGCCGGGCCGCCGCACGCGCCTCCCTGCGCATCCGCTCGAAGGCGTTGGCGCGTTCGCGTTCGGGAAGATGGTCCGGAATTCGGGGCTCCTTGACGGCGACCTCGCGGTCCACCGTCTCGTCCTTGGCCCGCCACACCGTCCCCATGCCACCGTGCCCCAGCTTGGCGAGCAAACGGTAACGACCGGCGATCAGGCGACCGGTGCCGGGATCCTGGGCAGGCGAGGCCTGCGGCGGCACGACCTGCGTGGGTGCCGCGTACGGGTTGCCGGGGTGCGGCACCGCCGCCTGCGGGTTCGGCGGTTGCAGACCAAAACTCGTTGGCTCTTCGGACCCGTAAGGGGCTCCCCCGTTGCTGCTCATGGGTCCATCCATATCGCGCCAAGCGCTTCCGCTTCCACCTCTGATGCTTTCCGGTCACAGACCCGTGACGCAGATTGCTACTTATCTCCCCTTTATCCACGGTTCGTGGGCGTGGAGACGGTTGCGGAGACGGTTGCGGAGACGTCGGCGGAGCCGGAGCCGGAACGAGAGACGGAAGGGCTGGGCGAGAGGGACCTGCTACGCGTACCGCCAGAGGCCCCGGGCCCCTCCGGCGCCGAACTCGTAGGCACCACACCCCCGTCACCGCCCCCCTCCATCAGCAGCGCCGCCGCCGACACGCCCGCTCCCGCCATCGCGGTGACCAGCATCGCCGTGACCAGGACGCGGCGTATGGAGTACGCGGGGCGCTCCCCCGCGCCGCCCCCTTCCGGCGTACGGCCCGTGTCCAGGAAGTCCCGCAGCATCCGCTCCGCCTCTCCCGCACCGAGCCGCCGCCGGGGATCCCGCTCCAGCAGCCCTCGTACGACGGGCAGGATCGGCGCGGCCTGCGCGGGCGGCCGTATCTCCGCGGAGACCACGGCGTGCAGGATGCCGCCCAACGAGTCGCGCCGGAACGGCGATTCACCGCTGAGGGCGGTGCACAGCAGCGCGCCCAGCGACCACAGGTCGGACGCGGGCCCGGTCCCCGCCCCGGAGATCCGCTCGGGCGCGGTGTACTCGGGCGAGCCGACGAAGGTCCCGGTCTCGGTGAGCGTGCTGGCGCCGGCGACCTGGGCGACGCCGAAGTCGGTGAGGACGACCCGGCCGGGACGGGCGCGTCCGCTGCCGTCCTGCGCGAGGCCGTCCCGGGCCAGGCCGTCCTCCAGCAGGACGTTGGCCGGCTTGAGGTCACGGTGCAGGACCCCCGCCGCGTGCGCGGCGCGCAGCGCACCCAGCAGCGCGATGCCGATCCGGGCGGCCTCGGCGACGTCGACCGGGCCGTGCTCCGCGATCCGGTCGGCGAGCGAGACGCCGTCGATCAACTCCATGACGATGTACGGGCGTTGGTCGTCCTCGACCACGTCGTGGACGACGATGATGTGCGGGTGGCCCAGCCGCGCGACCGCACGCGCCTCGCGCAGGGTGCCTTCGCGCTGCCGACGGGCTTGGTCCTGGGAGAGCGTGTCGTCCAGAGGGAGTTCCTTGACCGCCACCTGCCGGCCGAGCAACCGGTCGGTCGCCCGCCAGACGACCCCCATGCCACCGCGCCCGAGCCGCTCCTCGAGCCGGTAACGGCCCGCGATCACACGGACGTTGTCCCCCTCGGTCCCCATGCGCCTCATGATGCCGCACCGGACGGGCCCCTTCCGGGTCGGCGACCGGCCATTCCTCAGGGGCGCACGTCAGCCGGTCCCCGGCCGCCACCCCTGCAGCACCGTCGTGAACTGCTTGCGTGTCTTCGCCCAATTCTTGGCCGGCGACGACATGTAGATGGCGTACTCGACGCCGTCCCGAGCGAAGTACGTCTCCTCGATCGCGCGGCGCGGCCCGGGGAACGGCGTGTCCTTGGCCTGCGCGGTCCACATGTACTCCCACAGGGAGCCGTCGCGGTCGCGGTAGAGGTTCCTCTCCAGCGTCACCCGCTTGTAGTCGACCAGATCCAGGAGCTGCTCCTCCAGGTCGATCTGGTGCGCGTACGGGTCGCTGAAGTCCGGCGACTCGTCGACGGCGATGCGGACGAAGTGCTTGCCGCCGTCGGGTGAGTAGTCGATCTGCTCGATGCCGCCCTTGGTGCTGAAGACCGACCGCTTCCAGCCCTTGGGCAGGGAGAGACTGAACCCCGCGGGGTCGTCGACGGTGACCCAGGTCTCCGGAACAGAGCCCTCCGGGGCTGTCGTACCCGTGCCGGTGTCGACGGGGCTCGGCACGGCGCTCGCCCCGACGTCGGCCGCCTGCTGCCGCCCCTCGTCCCACCGCTGCACCCACACCGCCGCGCTCCCGCCGATGATCGCGGCGAGGGCGACGACCAGGGCGAGGGTGCGCAGCCGACGGCGCTTGGACGGGGCCGGCGGCGCGGCGGCGGCAGGGTGCGCCGGTCCGCCGACGGGCGTCACACTGGTCGCCCCGGTAGCGGGGGGATACGGCGTCCCGGTGACCGGCGTGCTCGTCCCACCGTGCACACCACTGTGCGTGCCACCGTGCGCGCCACCTTGGGCACCACCGTGCGCGCCACCTTGGGCACCATCGTGCGTCCCGCCGTACGCCCCACCGTGCGTCCCGCCGTACTCCCCGACGCCCGCTCCGGTGTGGGGCCCCGTCCCGTACGGGGACCCGGACCCGACCCCCACGTGCTGCGTCGGCACGTACGCCTGCGCCGCGCTCGGCCGCCGCCCCTCCGCCGCCTCCGCCAGCATCTGCTCGGCCTCGGCCATGTCGGGCCGCAGGGCGGGTTCCTTGTGCAGCAGAGCGGCGATGACCGGCCCGAGCGGACCGGCGTGGTGCGGCTCGGTCGGCTCCTCGTCGACGACCGCCTGCATGGTGGTCAGGGGCGTCGTGCGGCGGAACGGCGATCTGCCCTCGACCGCCGTGTACAGCGTGGCGCCGAGCGCCCACAGGTCGGAGGACGCTCCCGGGTCGTGGCCGCGGATCCGCTCGGGGGCGAGGTAGTCGACCGAGCCGACGATCTCTCCCGTACGGGTGATCGCGGTGTCGCCCTCCATCTGCGCGATGCCGAAGTCGGTGAGCAGGACGCGGCCGTCCCGGCCGAGCAGGACGTTGCCGGGCTTCACGTCGCGGTGCAGGACGCCGGCCGCGTGCGCGGCGCGCAGCGCCCGCAGCACCCACAGTCCGATCCGGGCGGCCTCCCGCGGCTCGACCCGTCCCTGCTCCTGGACCGCGTCGGCCAGCGAGTGGCCCTCGACCAGCTCCATCACGATCCACGGCCGGCCGTCGTGGTCGAGCACGTCGTGCACGGTGACGACGGCGGAGTGGTTGATCCGGGCGGCCGCGCGCGCCTCCGCACGGGTGCGGGCGAGGAGGACGGTCCGGTCGCTCTCCGACACGTAGAGCGCGGCGGTCAGCTCCTTGATCGCGACGGCCCGGTGGAGCACCTCGTCGTGGGCACGCCAGACCCGGCCCATGCCGCCCTTGCCTATCGGGTCGGCGAGCCGGTAACGCCCCGCGAGGAGCTGGCCCTGCATCTGATTCACGTTGCCCCGCAATGCTCTTGACAGGGTCAGACTAAGGACCCGTCAGCACCGAAAGGAACCAGGATCGCGTCAAGGTGACCGCACTGTGACGGTTGTCGCTTCGAGAGGCGAAAGTAAACCAACGGGTAGCCGGAGGCGTCCGTCAGTCGTCCCCTCGTGGCCCGGAGTTCAGCCGGTGACCTGATACGTCTCCGCCGCCTGCTCGTACAGCCGCGTCACCTCGTCCCGCTCGGCCTCCGGTCCGCGCACCTGCACCACGTGGTACTTCCCGTCGACCAGCATCGCGAGATTGCGCACGAACAGCTCGCGCCCGTCGTCGCCGGTCCAGGTGAACTGCCCCTCGGCCATGGTCCGTCCGCCCACCTGAATCGTCTTCAGCCCGGTCGCGGTGGCCCAGCTGGAGTCCCGGTACGGCTGCAGCTCGGGCTCCTTCTCCCGCTGGTACACCATGGGATCGCTGCCGTCCTCGGCCGCGCTGTCCCGCCCCGGTACGACGATCAGCTCGAAGTTCCCGTGCGCGTACACCACCTGCCCGCGCCCGTTCTCCGCCGTGCGCTCCCAGCCGTTGGCCACGGCGACCTGGAAGCCCGCCGTGTCCTTGCGCAGGGTGAAGCCGTCGGCGACCTCGGGCCCGCCGGTCTGCGTCCCGGTGGCACCGGCGGACGTCGAGGGACTGCTCTGGGGCGACCCGGGCGAGGTCTGGTCGGGCCGCGGCTCGCTGCTCGCCTCCGGAGACTGCTCGGGCGCGTTGCTCACCTCACCGGCGGTCCCGGTCCGGTCCCCGGCACTCTGGTCGCTCGGGTCGGCCTTCGGCATGAAGAACATGGCGTACGCGACCCCCGCGGCCAGCACCAGCAGGATCACCAGAAGCAGGTTCCGCCCGAGACTCCTCGGTGAACGGGCCTCCTCCCGCGCCCGCTTGTGCCGCCCGTGCGCACCCGTCGCGGGCAGCCCGGCCCGCCGCCTGCGCACCAGCTCACCCCGACGGCGTACGACGGGCAGCCGGCTGGTGCCGACGGGCGGCGCGGCGACGACGTGCGCGCCGGCCTCCGGCTCGGGCGCCGAACGCACCAACGAACGCAGCCAGCCCCGCAGTTCCTCGAAGTCCAGCCGCTCGGTCGGGTCCTGCCGCAGCAGCGACTCGACGACCGGCCTCAGCGGCCCGCACTCCTCGGCGAAGGCGGGCGGCTCCGCGCACACCAACTGCACCAGCTCGGCCGTCGACTCCTCCGGATACGGCGCATGCCCCTGTACGGCCCGGAACAGCAGCGCCCCGAGCGCCCACAGGTCGGTGGCGGGCCCGATCGGCGCCGCCAGCTGCCAGTTCTCATGCACGGGCCCGGCCTGCTCCGGCGCCCACCGCTCCGTCACGGGCCCCACCACGGCCATCCGCGCGTGCCGAGCCCGCTCGGCGGCCAACGCGGTGGCCGGCCCCCGCCGCACGGGAGCCCCCGCGGCCGGCTCGTCCCAACGGCCGGGCGGCGGCGCGGAGGCACCGGACAGCGCGGGAGCGGGAGAACCGTGAGAGACCGGCGCCGCGGCGCCGTAGGGCGACGGGGCCGGGATCCCGGGCGCGGTCGCCCCGAGCCCCGCGGACGGGGCGGTGGGCGTCGCTCCGGGCGGCGCGGTGACCCCGCCGACGCCACCCCGGGGCGCGGCCCCGTGCCAGGACGTGGCACGCACACCGTAGGGATCGGCTATCTGCCCCGGAGCAACGCGCCCGGCCGGATCCTGCACACCGTTCGCGCCGGGGTACGGAGCTTGCTGCTGACCACCGTTCGCCGTCGGGTACGGAGGCTGCGCACCGTTGCCGCCGCCGTACGGCGACCCCGCCGCCCCGTTGGCGTGTGCGGCCGGGTCACCCTCGGGTGCGGGGCGGGCTCCGGGCAGTGCCGCCCGTCCGCTCTGCTGGGCCTCCTGGACCCGGGCAGCGGCCCGAGCCCCCGCGCGATACGCGGCGATCGCCCCGGCCCGCGCCGCCCGGATGTCCGTACCGCCGTCGACGTCCCTACGGGCAACCGCGGACGAGGCTCCCACCCCGTTCGCGCTTCCCGGCTCCGCGCCGGGAGCCGGCAGCCCCCCGGCCTCCCGTGCCTCGATGGCGGCCCGCCGAGCAGCCTCGGGATCGCCCCCGCCGAAGCCTCCGCCACCACCGACTCCAGGGGCTCCACCGGGCCCGATCGGCACACCCCCGCCAACTCCACGCGCACCCGGCCCGACCGGCACCCCGCCGCCAACTCCACGGGCACCACCAGCACTACCGCCACCAGCAGGTCCGCCGGCACCGCCGGCTCCCCCAGCAGCAGCCGGGGCGGCTGCCGGGTCACCGAACTCCTCGCCCCCGGCGCCCCATTCGGCCGCCTCGGCCGGCACCGGGTCGTATCCGCACAGCGCTTCCTCGGCCGCGCCGACCGCGAGGCCGGTCAGCATCACGCGGCCGTCGTCGCAGACGAGCACCGTGCGAGCGGTGACGTTCCGGTGCACCCAGCCGTGCGCGTGCAGCACCCGCAGCGCCATGAGGACGTCGGAGGCCACTTCGGCCGCCCGGTACGGCGAGAGCGGCTTCTCCGCGAGCAGCGCCGCCAGCGGCCGCGCGGGCACCAACTCGCTGACTATCCACAGCGACCCGCCGTCGGCGAACACGTCGAAGACCTGGTCGAGCCGAGGGTGGTCGGGAATCCGGGCCGCGGCCTGCGCGGCCTCGACGGCCCGCCGTACGGCCGGATCGGTCGGCCGCCGGGCCGCCGCACCCGCCGGAGCGCGCCGCGCTCCCCGCTCCCGGGCCGCCCGCGGATCCCGCGCCGTGAACCCCTCCGGCAACCCCTCCGCGTCGAGCACTTCGGCCTCGACGACCTCGGGCAACGGGACCTGCCTGACCAGGACTTCCTGCCCGCTGTAGGTGTCGAAGGCGCGGCTCTCGGTGAGTTCGTACTCGTCGGAGGGCGGCAGCGGCAGGCGGTAGCGGTCGGCGAGTACCCGTCCCGCATAGTCGTCCACGTTGCCTCCCCCGGCCGCCCGGCTGGTCAATTCCGTTCGCCTCACGGCCCGTTCTGTACCCATACCTGGATGCGTACGGTCCGCAAGCACTCACGATACGTGCCGGAGGCAACTCGCAAAGAGGGGATTCCAGATCTCAGGTCTCAATCAAGAAACCGAACAGGGTGTCGATCACACCCCGCCCCGCCCCACGCCGCCTCACGACTTCGGTTCGAACGTCTCCGCCAGCGTCTGCCAGGTCCCCTCGCGCAGCTCGCTGCCCCACTGGGCGTCCTTCGCCGTGTACATCAGCGCATATCCGAGTTGGCCGTTGACGACGAACCCCCGGTCGATCGTCCGGTACTTCGTGCCGCTCTCCGAGTAGGTGAACTCCCAGTCGGCCGTGTTCCAGCCGCGGTAGTCCACCTCCTCTATTCGGATCCTCTCGTACTGAGAGCGCGTCATGTAGCGCTCCTGGCTCTTCCAGTCCGCCACCGGGTCGCCCTTCGGCGTGGACGTCCAGGCCACGAGCAGCTTCTGTCCGTCGGGCCCGGTGAAACGGTCCCCCGCCGACCCCGCCGACTGGTACTTCCATCCCTCGGGCAGCCCGATCGAGTACCCCTGGCTCCCCTGGTGCGTCGTCTTCACCGCGGCGCCGCCGCCGGAACCGGAAGAGCCTTCGGCCGAGCCACTGCCGCCGGACGCGCTCGCGTCGGCGCTCGCCGTGCTCCCGGCGCCCGCGGACTCGGTCGCCGAGCCGTCCGTACCCGTACCGCCGTTCTCGTCCTCCTTGGTGTCGGCACTCGCGCTCGCACTGGCCGACACCTTGCTGCCACTGCCCTTCGCCCCGTCCGAGCCGCCGTCGTCACCGAGGGTGAGGGCCAGCACGGTGCCGATCACGGCGAGCGCCAGGACCACCGCGATGATCACCAGCGTCCGTCGCGGCACCACATCGGTGAGCGGCGCCCTCGGCACGGGCCGCGGCGGCAGATCCGGCGGCGTCATCACGGGCCAGCCGGAACTACGCCCACCCGTCGACGCGTTGGCCCCCGCGCCACCCGCGGCCGTACCAGCTTCCCGCGCACCCGGGTCACGAGGGCCGGGCACCCCACCGGAAGCCGAGCCCGAGCCCGCGGCCCCGCTCGACGCGGCCTTCCCCGAGGAGCCGGCCGCACCGGCACCCGAGGCGCCCGTACCACCGCCGGCCGCGGAGTCCGCCGTACGTCCACCCGCTCCGGATCCCGACGTACCCGACGCAGCACCACCGGCCCCAGAGACAGCGGTACCGCTGTCCCCCGAACCGGAACCGGAATCCGAACCCGATCCCGAACCGGCGCCCGAATCCGAACCCGAATCGGTCGTACCTTCCCTGGACTTGGTCCGGGACGCGGCCGCGGAGGACGCCACGGCACCCGCCGCCCCGGCGGCCTTCCGCACGGAACGCAGGGCTCCGCGGAACCGCTCGCCGGCCTCCTCGCCCCGCTTGCCCCGGTCCGCCCGCTCGTCGGGCTGCGGGGGCAGCGGCACGACCTTCGTCGCGTCCGGCTCCGGCTCCGGCTCGGCCGCCTTCGGCTCGGGTGCGTGGATCACGGCGTTGAGCATCGCCCGCGCGCCCGCGTCGTCGAGCCGCTTGGCGGGATCCTTGTTGAGCAGGCCGTAGATGACGTCCTTCAGCGGCCCGGCGTTCTTCGGCTCCTCCAGCGGCTCGGTCATCACCGCGGTGAGGGTCGCGATCGCCGACCCCTTGTCGTACGGCGGCGCCCCCTCGACCGACGCGTACAGCAGCCCGCCCAGCGACCACAGGTCGGCCGCCGGTCCCGGCTTGTGCCCACGGGCCCGCTCCGGGGAGATGTAGGAGGGCGCGCCGACGAGCATGCCGGTCGAGGTGATGGACGGGTCGCCCTCGACCTGGGCGATGCCGAAGTCGGTGAGCACGACCCGGCCGTCGTCGGAGATCAGCACGTTCGACGGCTTCACGTCACGGTGCAGGATGCCCTCGCGGTGCGCGGACCGCAGGACGTCGAGGACCGCCAGACCGACCTCCGCGGCGCGCCTGGGCTCCAGCAGGCCGTCCTCCCGGATGACCTCGGCGAGCGACTTGCCCTCGACGAGCTCCATCACGATCCACGGCCGGTCGTCCTCGTCGACCACGTCGAAGACCGTCACCGCGCTGTTGTTGCGGATCCGCGCGATCGCCTTGGCCTCGCGCAGCGTGCGCGTGATCAGCCGTCGCTTCTCGTCCTCGTCGATGTTCGACGGGAACCGCAGCTCCTTGACGGCGACCGTCCGACCCAGGGTCTCGTCCTCGGCGCGCCACACCGTGCCCATGCCACCGCGGCCGAGCACCCCTCCCAGCCGGTACCGCCCTGCGAGGAGACGCTCGTGGTTGTCCTGACGAGTCTCCTGACGGGATGTCCCCGCCCGCTCCGCCTCCGACATGCGTCCCCTCATGCAACCCGCCCTGACAGAGCCTCCATTGTCCCTCACCCGACAAGTGCCCAACGCCCAGGGTGCCCCTGACCGCACCTGTGGCCCTTCACACGGTGCCCCGGTGAACCTCCCGTTCCACCGCCCTGCATGATGGGCCGCGACAAGGGAGGACACGCGCGATGCCACCGCTACGGACGCTGTCGGCCCTGCCCGTGTGCCTGGTCCTGCTCGCCCTGGGTTCCGCAGCCTCCTCGGCACCCACCGCCCCGCCCACGGACGCCGTCCTTCCGCTGCTGGTCACGCGGGGTGGCGCCCCCGCCGCGGCCCTGCTGGCCCGCGAAGAGACAGGCACCCGCTATGTCCAGAGCGGTCCGGGCATCGCCCGCGCCCAGCACTTCCGGGCCGGCAGCATCACGAAGACCTTCATCGCGACGGTCGTCCTGCAACTGGCCGCCGAACACCGGCTGAAACTGTCCGACACCGTGGAGCAGCACCTGCCCGGTCTGGTGCGGGGAGCGGGCAACGACGGCCGCGCGCTGACCCTGCGTGCCCTGCTCACCCACACCAGCGGCCTGTACGACTTCACCGCGGACACCGGCGGCGTCGTCCCCGTTGCCCCTCTTCAAGCCGTACGCATCGCACTCACCCACCCCCCGGCCGACCCCGGCCGCTACTCCTACTCGAACACCAACTACGTCCTGCTCGGCCTGGTCGTCAAGCAGGTCACCGGTCGCTCGTACGCCGCCGAGGCCGAGCGCCGGGTCATCGCTCCGCTGGGTCTGACGGGCACCTCCTTCCCTGGCTCTCGCCCGACTCTCCCCTCCCCGCACGGCCGCGCCTACGCCGCCGACGGAACCGACGTCACCGAACTCGACCCGCGGGTGGCCGGCGCCGCGGGCGAGCTGGTGACCACGCTCGCCGACCTGGACCGCTTCTACGCCGCCCTGCTCGGCGGACGGCTCCTGCCCCCGCACTGGCTGCGCGAGATGCTCGACACCCGCACCGCACACGGCTCGTACGGCATGGGCCTCTACCCGGTGAAGCTGCCGTGCGGCACGACGGTGTGGGGGCACAACGGCCGCATCACCGGCAGCTACGTGCGCACCGCAGCCACGGTGGACGGCCGCCGTGTCCTCACCTTCCGCGTGAACACGACGGCGCTGGCAGATCCCGGCCTCGAACGCCGGCTGCTCGCCGCCGAGTTCTGCCCCCGCACCTCGTAGAACGGCCGGGTTCCGAACGAAGATCCCGGTTCACGACACCCGTTCGGGTGACATGGGCGCGGTGGGCCGGGGCTCGGTCACCCCAGCCGGAAGCCCTACAGCGGCACGATGTCCGGCGCCCCCAGCCGCGCCGCGTCCGCCGTCAGGTCGTCCGGCTGGCGCTGCGACTCCCGCTCTGCCTCCACCCGCTTCTCGTAGTGCTCGACCTCGCGCTCGATCTGGTCCTTGTCCCAGCCCAGCACCGGCGCCATCAGCTCGGCGGCCTCACGGGCGCTGCGGGTGCCCCGGTCGAAGGTCTCGATGGAGATGCGGGTGCGCCGGGTCAGCACGTCGTCCAGGTGCCGCGCACCCTCGTGCGAGGCGGCGTACACGATCTCGGCGCGCAGATAGTCGTCGGCCGCATGAAGGGGTTCGCCGAGCGAGGTGTCCGAGGCGATGAGGTCGAGCACCTCCTCCGCCAGCGCGCCGTACCGATTCAGCAGGTGTTCCACGCGCACCGTGTGAAGCCCCGTCCGCGCGGCGATCCGCGCTCGCGCGTTCCACAGCGCCCGATACCCCTCGGCGCCGAGCAGCGGTACGTCCTCCGTCACGCACTCGGCGACGCGCATGTCGAGCCCGTGCACCGCCTCGTCCACCGCGTCCTTGGCCATCACCCGGTACGTCGTGTACTTGCCGCCTGCCACCACCACGAGCCCGGGTGCCGGATGCGCCACGGTGTGTTCGCGCGACAGCTTGCTGGTGGCGTCCGACTCGCCGGCCAGCAGGGGCCTCAGGCCCGCGTACACACCCTGGACGTCGTCCCTGGTCAGCGGCACCGAGAGCACCGAGTTGACGTGCTCGAGGAGATAGTCGATGTCGGCGCTGGACGCGGCCGGGTGCGCCTTGTCGAGGTCCCAGCCGGTGTCCGTCGTACCGATGATCCAGTGGCGGCCCCACGGGATGACGAACAGGACGGACTTCTCGGTGCGCAGGATCAGGCCGCTCGAGGAGGTGATGCGGTCCTTGGGCACGACCAGGTGGATGCCCTTGGACGCCCGGACGTGGAACTGCCCGCGCTCTCCCACCATCGCCTGGGTGTCGTCGGTCCACACACCGGTCGCGTTCACGACCTGCTTGGCGCGGACCTCGTACTCCCCGCCCGCCTCGACGTCCTGCACCCGGGCGCCGACCACGCGCTCGCCCTCGCGCAGGAATCCGGTCACGCGCGCGCGGTTGGCGACCTTCGCGCCGTAGGCCGCCGACGTACGCACCAGGGTCGCCACGAAGCGGGCGTCGTCCATCTGGGCGTCGTAGTACTGCAAGGCGCCGACCAGCGCGTCCTTCTTCAAGGCGGGAGCGATCCGGAGGGCGTGACGGCGGCTCAGATGCCGGTGAACGGGCAGGCCCCGGCCGTGTCCGCGGGCCATCGACATGCCGTCGTAGAGAGCGACGCCCGACCCGGCGTACAGCCGCTCCCAGCCCCGGTGCTGAAGCGGGTACAGGAAGGGCACCGGCTTGACCAGATGCGGCGCGAGCCGCTCCAGCAGCAGGCCGCGCTCCTTCAGCGCCTCGCGGACCAGCGCGAAGTCGAGCATCTCCAGATAGCGCAGGCCGCCGTGGATCAGCTTGCTGGACCTGCTCGACGTGCCCGACGCCCAGTCACGCGCTTCGACCAGGCCGACGGACAGGCCCCGGGTCACGGCGTCGAGCGCGGTGCCCGCGCCGACCACTCCCGCGCCCACCACCAGCACGTCCAGCTCGCGCTCGGCCATTGATGCGAGTGACTCGGCGCGTTGCGCCGGGCCCAGTGTCGCTGTCCTCACCGCTGCCTCCCGCTGTCGGTCGTGCCGGTGTCACCCTTGAGGAGTGGCCCGGTTCATTTCCCCCATGCCCAAATTCTGACCGGCTTGCCCGAGTTCAGCCACCAGGGGCCCCCAGCCTGTGGACAACTTTCACGGACCCGCGGAACAACACTCACCGACCGACGCGAAGACACACGTCATCAATCCAGCATATCGGTCATATTTACTCCTAGTCTGACATTGCACTCGCCCATCCTGTCCACAGGGCTTGCGCACCTGTCCCGCTTCGGTTACTGGGAAGGACGGCCCACGCCATGCCCGCAGATCTCGCCGTGATCGGACTCGGCCCCTACGGACTGCCCCTGGCCCAGGCCGCCGTCGCCGCCGGCATCCCCACGATCGGCTACCGCACCGGCCCCGAGGCCGGCTCCCTCAGCCCCGCCGAACTGCGCCGGATGCTCTCGGGGGGCTTCCGGCCGACCACCTCGCCCGCCGAACTCGGCCGGGTACGCACCGCCGTCATCTGCTCCCCCACCCCACGGGGAGCGGACGGCGGACTCGACCTCACTCAGGTGGAGGCGGCCGCCCGCACCCTGGCCGCACACCTGCGCCCGCACACCACGGTCATCCTGGAGTCGCCCGTCCAGCCGGGCACCACGGAGGACTTCCTGCGCCCCCTCCTCGAAGAGGGCTCCGGGCTGCGCGCGGGCCGCGACTTCCACCTCGCCTACTCCCCCAGCCGCGTCGACCCCGGCAACCGCGACTTCACCCCCGCCACCACCCCCAAGGTGATCGGCGGCCTCACCCCCGCCTGCACCGAGTCCGCCGCCGCCTTCTACGGCCGTCTCACCGACAAGGTGGTACGCGCGCGTGGACCGCGCGAAGCGGAGACCGTGCAGCTCCTGGAGACCAACTACCGGCACGTCAACATCGCCCTCGTCAACGAAATGGCCGTCCTGTGCCACGACTTGGGCGTCGACCTCTGGGACGTCATCCGCTGCGCGGAGACCAAACCATTCGGCTTCCAGGCCTTCCGCCCCGGCCCCGGCGTCGGCGGCCACGCCGTCCCCCAGGACCTCACCGCCCAGGCCGGCCGCACCCTGCGCATGGTCGAACTCGCCCAGCAGGTCAACCACCAGATGCCGCGTTACGTCATCCAGCGCGCCGCCGCCCTCCTCAACGAACACGGCAAGTCGGCGCGCGGCGCCCGCGTCCTCCTCCTCGGCGTCACCTACAAGCCCGACCTCGCCGACCAGCAGTCCACGCCCGCCCAGGAGATCGCGACCCGCCTGATGGAGCTCGGCGCCTCCGTCAGCTACCACGACCCGCACGTCCCGTCCTGGAACGTCCTGGACCGCCCCGTCCCCCGCGCGGACTCCCTCTACGAGGCCGCCGCCGACGCCGACCTCACGATCCTCCTCCAGAACCACCGCACGTACGACCTCCAGGGCCTGTCGGTGAAGGCGCAGTTGCTGCTGGACACGCGAGGGGCGACGCCGACCGGGGCGGCCCACCGGATCTGAGGGCGAATTTCCGGGTGAACCGGGCAGGGCTGCCTGCTAGTCTTCGGCGACTCGTCGCACATGCGTACCCGAGTCCGTCGCACGTTCGTGCGCGCACCACACCGCTCGTTCACCGGTCCCGCGAGGGACATGGGGGGATTTCTGTCATGACCCAGTCAACGCCGCCGCCGCAGCCGGCCGAGGGCAACCCGTACGCGCAGCAGCCGGCCGAGGGCAACCCGTACGCCCAGCAGCCGGGAGCCATGCCGCCTCCCCCGGCACCGTTCGCCCCGGCGCCGCCCGCCCCGGCCCGCGGCAATGTCGCCCTCGGCCTGGTCGTCGCCGTCGTCGCAGCCCTGGTCACCGCCGGCATCTACGGCGCCATCGTCGGCGCCACCGAGTACGAGATCGGCTACGCGGCCGTCGGCGTCGGCTTCCTCATCGGCCTCGCCGCGGGCAAGCTCGGCGGCCCCCACCCGGTGCTGCCCGTGGTGAGCGCGGTCTTGTCGCTCGGGGCCGTCTACGCGGGCCAGCTCATCGGCATCGCCATGATTGGCGCCGACGCGAGCGGCATGTCCGTGATGACGATCCTCACGGACCACTTCGACGTGGTGACCAAGAGCTGGAGCGACGAGGCCGACCTGCTGACCTTCGTGTTCCTCGGCGTCGGCGCGTTCGCCGCGTTCTCCGGCGCCAAGAAGGCCGCCGCGTAACGACGCACCCGGTACGCACCCGCCGCGTACGGAAGGGGCCGCCCACCTGATGGTGGGCGGCCCCTTCACGTCGTGCCGACTAGCGCCGGTGCACGGAGTCCGCCACCGTCACCTCGACGCGCTGGAACTCCTTCAGCTCGCTGTACCCGGTCGTGGCCATCGCCCGCCGCAGCGCCCCGAAGAAGTTCATCGAGCCGTCCGGCGTGTGGGACGGGCCGGCGAGGACCTCCTCGATCGTGCCGACCGTGCCGAGGTCGACCTTCTTGCCGCGCGGCAGCTCCTCGTTCACCGCCTCCATGCCCCAGTGGTGGCCCTTGCCCGGCGCGTCGGTGGCGCGGGCCAGCGGGGAGCCCATCATCACCGCGTCGGCGCCGCAGGCGATGGCCTTGGGAAGGTCGCCGGACCAGCCGACGCCGCCGTCGGCGATCACGTGCACGTACCGGCCGCCGGACTCGTCCATGTAGTCACGGCGGGCAGCGGCCACGTCGGCCACCGCCGTCGCCATCGGGACCTGGATGCCCAGCACGTTGCGCGTGGTGTGCGCCGCGCCGCCGCCGAAGCCGACCAGGACGCCGGCCGCACCGGTGCGCATCAGGTGCAGGGCCGCGGTGTACGTGGCGCAGCCGCCGACGATCACCGGGACGTCGAGCTCGTAGATGAACTGCTTCAGGTTCAGCGGCTCGTGCGAGCCGGAGACGTGCTCCGCCGAGACCGTCGTACCGCGGATGACGAAGATGTCCACGCCCGCGTCCACGACCGCCTTGGAGAACTGGGCGGTGCGCTGCGGGGAGAGCGCGGCGGCGGTGACCACGCCCGAGTCGCGCACCTCCTTGAGGCGCTGCCCGATCAGCTCCTCCTTGATGGGAGCGGCGTAGATCTCCTGGAGGCGGCGGGTCGCGGCCTCGACCGGCAGGCCGACGATCTCGTCCAGCAGCGGCTGCGGGTCCTCGTGCCGCGTCCACAGGCCCTCGAGGTTCAGCACGCCGAGGCCGCCGAGCTCACCGATACGGATCGCGGTGGCCGGGGAGACGACCGAGTCCATGGGGGCGGCCAGGAACGGCAGCTCGAATCGGTAGGCGTCGATCTGCCAGGCGATCGAGACCTCCTTCGGGTCCCGCGTACGGCGGCTGGGGACGACGGCGATGTCGTCGAAGGCGTACGCCCGGCGGCCGCGCTTGCCGCGCCCGATCTCGATCTCAGTCACGTGTGTGGCCTTTCCCTGATGCGTTTCAGCGTCTTCCAGTATCGCCGACAGGTACGACAAGGGCGGCCCCGGATGCTCCGGAGCCGCCCTCGGCCTGCTTCACGCGCGCGTGCGGGTCACTTGCTGCGGCTGTAGTTGGGCGCCTCGACGGTCATCTGGATGTCGTGCGGGTGGCTCTCCTTGAGACCCGCCGAGGTGATCCGGACGAACCGGCCGTTGTCCTGGAGCTCGGGGACGGTCCGGCCGCCGACGTAGAACATCGACTGGCGCAGGCCGCCGACCAGCTGGTGGACGACCGAGGAGAGCGGGCCGCGGTAGGGCACCTGGCCCTCGATGCCCTCGGGGACGAGCTGCTCGTCGGAGGCGACGCCCTCCTGGAAGTAGCGGTCCTTGGAGAAGGACTTGCGGTCGCCGCGGGACTGCATGGCGCCGAGCGACCCCATGCCGCGGTACGACTTGAACTGCTTGCCGTTGATGAACATCAGCTCGCCCGGCGACTCCTCGCAGCCCGCGAGCAGCGAGCCCAGCATCACCGTGTCGGCACCCGCGACCAGGGCCTTGGCGATGTCGCCGGAGTACTGGAGGCCGCCGTCGCCGATGACCGGGACGCCGGCCTCCTTGGCGGCGAGGGCCGCCTCGTAGATGGCGGTGACCTGCGGGACGCCGATGCCGGCGACGACCCGGGTCGTACAGATGGAGCCGGGGCCGACGCCGACCTTGATGCCGTCGACACCGGCGTCGATGAGCGCCTTGGCGCCGTCACGGGTGGCGATGTTGCCGCCGATGACGTCGATGCCCGTCGAGTTCGACTTGATCTTGGCGACCATGTCGCCGACCAGGCGGGAGTGGCCGTGCGCGGTGTCGACGACGATGAAGTCGGCGCCCGCCTCGATCAGGGCCTGGGCTCGCTCGAAGGCGTCACCGGCCACGCCGACCGCGGCGCCGACCAGCAGGCGGCCCTCGCCGTCCTTCGCGGCGTTCGGGTACTTCTCCGCCTTCACGAAGTCCTTGACCGTGATCAGGCCCTTGAGGACACCGCCCTCGTCGACCAGCGGAAGCTTCTCGATCTTGTGCTTGCGCAGCAGCTCCATGGCCTCGACACCGGAGATGCCGACCTTGCCGGTGACCAGCGGCATCGGCGTCATGACCTCGCGCACCCGGCGCGCCCGGTCGGTCTCGAAGGCCATGTCGCGGTTGGTGACGATGCCGAGCAGCTTCTTGTTGCCGTCGGTCACCGGGACGCCGCTGATGCGGAACTTGGCGCACAGGGCGTCGGCCTCGCCGAGCGTGGCGTCCGGGTGGATCGTGATCGGGTCGGCCACCATGCCGGACTCGGAGCGCTTCACCAGGTCGACCTGGTTGGCCTGGTCCTCGATGGAGAGGTTGCGGTGCAGAACGCCGACGCCGCCCTGGCGGGCCATCGCGATCGCCATGCGCGACTCGGTGACCTTGTCCATGGCGGCGGACAGCAGCGGGATGTTGACCCGCACGTTCTTGGAGACGTACGAGGCGGTGTCGATCTCGTCGGGTGCCATGTCCGACGGGCCCGGCAGCAGCAGCACGTCGTCGTAGGTCAGCCCGAGTGTCGCGAATTTTCCGGGCACTCCGTCGACGTTGGCAGTCATGACACCTTCCCCAAATGGCCTTGATCGGTGCGGATGTCCATGCTAACGGGAAGCTCACCTCCCGAATTCCACGGTGCCGGGTGACTCCGGGCTTCGTATGTTCGTACGGACTCCGGTGGACGCCCGTTCATCAGGGGCGGCGCCCAGCGGACGCCTACTGCTCGGCCAGCGCCCGCAGCCTGCTCAGTGCGCGGTGCTGGGCGACCCGGACCGCTCCGGGTGACATTCCCAACATCTGGCCGGTCTCCTCGGCCGTGAGGCCCACCGCGATCCGCAGCAGCAACAGCTCCCGCTGGTTCTCGGGCAGGTTGGCCAGGAGCTTCTTGGCCCATTCGGCGTCGCTGCTGAGCAGCGCCCGCTCTTCCGGGCCGAGCGAGTCGTCCGGCCGTTCCGGCATCTCGTTCGAGGGGACGGCCGTCGAGCCGGGGTGCCGCATCGCCGCCCGTTGCAGGTCGGCGACCTTGTGCGCGGCGATGGCGAAGACGAACGCCTCGAAGGGGCGGCCGGTGTCCCGGTAGCGCGGCAGAGCGAGGAGGACCGCCACGCAGACTTCCTGGGCGAGGTCCTCGACGAAGTGCCGGGCGTCGCCCGGGAGACGGGACAGACGGGTACGGCAGTAGCGCAGCGCCAAGGGGTGGACATGGGCGAGCAGGTCATGCGTGGCCTGCTCGTCCCCGTCTACGGCGCGGTGGACGAGCGCACCGATCGCCCCTCGGGCAGTGCCCGCCTCGTCGTCGCGCATCGGTCCATGGTGCCTTGGCGGCGTCCGATGCGTGGCATCGCCCTGGTCGTTGTGCACCGAAGCGTTATGAGCAGGTGCGCCGGAACTCATCCCTTGCGCCCTCCCCTCCCGCTCGATCGACTCGTCCCCGAGGAACTCCACACCCTCAAGGATGCGGCATCCGCGCCGAAACGGGCAGCGGGCACCCGGCGGGCCCCGTTGTCACCCCCGCCCACCATGAGGTAGGCGGGGATTTCCGCACCCCCGCTACAACCCACGCGGGGGACCTAGCGCACCAGGCCCCAGCGGAAACCGAGCGCCACGGCGTGCGCGCGGTCCGAGGCGCCGAGCTTCTTGAAGAGCCGTCGGGCGTGGGTCTTGACGGTGTCCTCGGAGAGGAACAGCTCGCGGCCGATCTCGGCGTTCGAGCGGCCGTGGCTCATGCCTTCGAGGACCTGGATCTCGCGCGCGGTGAGCGTCGGCGCGGCGCCCATCTCGGCGGAGCGCAGCCGGCGCGGGGCCAGCCGCCAGGTCGGGTCGGCGAGGGCCTGCGTCACGGTGGCGCGCAACTCGGCGCGCGAGGCGTCCTTGTGCAGGTAGCCGCGGGCGCCGGCGGCGACCGCGAGCGCCACGCCGTCCAGATCCTCGGCGACGGTGAGCATGATGATGCGCGCTCCGGGGTCGGCGGACAGCAGCCGCCGGACCGTCTCGACGCCGCCCAGTCCGGGCATGCGTACGTCCATCAGAATCAGGTCCGAGCGGTCGGCGCCCCAGCGGCGGAGGACTTCCTCGCCGTTGGCCGCGGTCGTCACGCGCTCGACGCCGGGCACGGTCGCGACCGCGCGGCGGAGCGCCTCTCGGGCAAGCGGGGAGTCGTCGCAGACGAGGACGGATGTCATGGCCGTCCTCCGCAGCTGATGCACGTCACCTTGAGCCTCCAGGCTGGTACGAAATCGTCACCTGTGCGGTCGACCGTCTCGGACGCCTGCCCGAGCTCTTGTTGCTTCAACCGCCTCCGCCCTCTCAACGACGGTCACTCGAAAGAGTTACGGGGCCGTGTGCCATCTTCGGCACTCTACGTGAGGGCGCGGACACGGTGCAGACATGTGCGGCGGGCCCACAACGTTTCGCCACAAGCCGTGCCCCATTCAGACCCATTTCTTCCCATTCGCTGGTGTCTGAGGCTAGATTCGCAATGAGTCATATTTTCATCTCCTTAGATCGTAGATGTACGGTCGTGGACACCGTATCCGCCCAGAACGGCTACAAGGGGTCACGCAATGGCAGATTTCTCCCGCCTTCCCGGACCGAACGCGGACCTGTGGGACTGGCAGCTCCTGGCCGCCTGTCGCGGGGTGGACAGCTCGCTCTTCTTCCATCCGGAGGGTGAGCGTGGCGCGGCCCGGAGCGCTCGCGAGAACTCGGCCAAGGAGGTCTGCATGAGGTGCCCGGTCCGCGCGCAGTGCGCGGCGCACGCGCTGGCGGTGAGAGAACCGTACGGCGTCTGGGGCGGGCTGACCGAGGACGAGCGCGAGGAGCTCATGGGGCGGGCCCGCCACCGGCTGGTGTCGGCGTCGGCGGCAGCCGGGGACGACCCTTCGAGCAACTGACCAACTGAAGGAACGTTTCTGCAGGATGGGCACGCGCAGGCGTGCCCCTATTTTTGCCCCGTCAACGGTCGGCCGCGCGCGCCAGCTGGTCGAGCGTCGCCGCCACCGCCGGCACCTGGGCCAGGTCGGGCAGCGTGAGCGCGACGATCTCCCGCCGGACCGCCGGTTCCAGCGTCACCGTGCGCGCACCCCGCGGCCGTACGGACTCGACGGCGAGCTGGGGCAGGACGGCGACGCCGAGACCGGCGCCCACCAGGCCCACCACCGCCGGATAGTCGTCGGTCGCGAAGTCGATGCGAGGGGTGAAACCCGCGCTCTCGCACACCTCGACGAGCTGGCCGCGGCAGCGCGGGCAGCCCGCGATCCACGGTTCCGTGGCGAGTTCGCCGATGGCGACGGATTCCGCGCGCGCGAGCCGGTGCCGCTCGGGTACGAGGGCGACGAGCCGGTCGGTCAGCAGCGGCCGTACGACGAGGTCGTCCCACTCCTCGGCGCCCGCCGCCCCCTCGTACCGGAAGGCGAGTGCCAGGTCGCAGTCGCCCTCGCGCAACAGGGCGACGGACTGCGGCGGTTCGGCCTCCTCCAGCGAGACACGAGTCCCCGGGTGTGCGGCGCGCAGGGCCGCCAGCGCCGTCGGTACGAGGGTGGAGCTGCCGCTGGGAAAGGAGACGAGCCGGACCCGCCCGGCGCGCAGGCCCGCGATGGCGGCGACCTCCTCCTCGGCTGCGGTGAGCCCGGCGAGGACCCCGGCGGCATGCCGCACCAGCGCCTCGCCGGCCTGGGTCAGCCGCATCTCGCGTCCGCTGCGGATCAGCAGGGGCGTGCCGACGGACGCCTCCAGGGCCTTCATCTGCTGGCTGACGGCGGGCTGGGTGCAGCCCAGTTCGCGCCCCGCCGCCGAGAAGGAGCCGGTGGCGGCGACGGCGCGCAGCACGCGGAGATGACGGGCCTCGATCACCCCGTGAGCATAAGCGGAACTTGGGGCTCTCGCAGAAAACTCTGTCGACACTTTGGGGAGGGTTCGCCTACCGTGCGCTCATGAAGCTTCTCTCGGTGAATCTCGGCCGCGCGAAGGCCGTGCCGTACACGGACCAGCCGGAGGGTCTGACCGGCATAGACAAGCGGCCGACCGACGCGCCCGTGAAGGTGGCCGCGCCCGGGCCCAAAGGCGTCGGGGCGAGCGGGCTGGCCGGGGACACCGTGTGCGACACCCGGCACCACGGCGGCAACGACCAGGCCGTGTACGCGGTGGCCCGCGAGGACCTGGACGACTGGGAACGCGAACTGGGGCGCACGCTCGCGAACGGCGCCTTCGGGGAGAACCTCACGACGGAGGGCATCGACGTCTCCGGCGCGCTGATCGGCGAGCGCTGGCGCGTCGGGTCGCAGGTGGTGCTGGAGGTCAGCAGCGGGCGGATCCCGTGCCTCACCTTCCAGGGGCACATGGGTGAGCAGCGGTGGGTGAAGCGGTTCACGCAGAAGGGCGCCTCGGGTGCGTACCTGCGGGTGATCGAGCCGGGCGAGATCCGTGCCGGGGACCCCGTCGAGATCGTCCACCGGCCCGACCACGACGTGACGGTGGCCCTGGTGTTCCGGGCGATCACCACCGAGCGGCAGCTGCAGCCGCGGCTGCTGGCGGCGGGCGAGGCGCTGCACTCCGAGGCGCGGGAGTGGGCGCGGAAGTACGTAGAGAAGCGCGGAGCCTGACGAACACTCGACGGGGCTGCCGCTCGCCCGCCCGTCACACACCAAAAGGCCCTTTCCAGGGAGCGGACGCGCGCACTCCGGGTCATTAACCTTGCGCCATGACAACGGCTCTCATCACGGGTTCCACCGCGGGCATCGGTGCCGCCTTCGCGCGACGGCTGGCGGCGGACGGGCACAACCTCGTCCTGGTCGCCCGCGACACCAGGCGGCTGCGGGAACAGGCGACCGAACTGCACGACCGGCACGGCATCGAGGCGGAGGTCGTCACGGCCGACCTGGCCACCGACGACGGCATCGAGACGGTCGCCGCCCGGCTCGCCGACCGCAGAAACCCCGTCGACCTGCTGGTCAACAACGCGGGCTTCGGCAACAAGGGCCGCTATCTCGACGTATCCATGGCCGACGAGCTGATGATGCTCAAGGTGCACTGCGAGGCGGTACTCCGACTGACCTCGGCGGCGACCGAGGCGATGCGCGAGCGCGGCCGCGGAGGCGTCGTCAACGTCGCGTCGGTGGCCGCCTTCGTGCCCCGCGGAACGTACGGCGCGTCCAAGGCGTGGGTCGTGCAGTTCACCCAGGGGGCGGCGAAGGATCTGGCGGGAAGCGGGGTGCGGTTGATGGCGCTGTGCCCGGGCTTCGTGCGGACGGAATTCCACCAGCGGGCCGGGATGGGGACGGACAACATCCCGGGATGGATGTGGCTGGACGCGGACAAGCTGGTGGCGGCGGCGCTCAACGACCTCGCACGGGGGAAGAGCGTGTCGATTCCGGATCCTCGGTACAAGGTGATGATGGGAGTGGTGAAGGTGGTGCCTCGGGGGTTGCTCGGAGGGCTCAGCTCCAGGACGGGGCGGAAGTACGGGCCGCAGTAGGGTCGCGCAGGGCCTCGACGACCCAGGAAACCGATCGCGCTTCCAGGCGTACGACGGCCGGGAGGGCGTCGAGCCACGAGCCCTCACCGAGGAGGAGACGTACCGCGAGTTCGCAGCCGACGGCCGGGGCGACGACGGGGGCGAGGGCCACGGCCGCGGACGGGCCGACCCGGAGCGGGTCGTCGTCGAGGCGGGCCAGCCGTGCGGCGCGGGTGTGCCGGCCGGCGGCGGCGAGGCAGGCGATCAGGGTGTCCATGGCCTCTTCGGGCAGTTGCTCGACCAGTTCCTCGGCGTAGTCGTCCCAACCGGTGTCGACCAGCGCGGCGATCACCCCCTCCGGGGCATCACGCCCGTCCGTCACGATGTCCACGGCGGTCCGGAGCGCGGCGCGTGCCGAGTCGTCGTCGCCCGCGGCTCGCCACGCGCGGTACAGCCGGGTGGATGCCAGGACGACGTCCGAGGCGACGTCCCTGGGCCTGACGTCCATCGCCTGCTGGAGTTCGTGGAGCAGTTCCAGGGCCTGTTCCTGGTCGCCCGTGACGGCCATCGCCTCCGCGACGGCCGCGAACGCCGCGGTCCGCAGGTGCGGACCCTCGATGTCCTGGGCGATCTCCGACGCCTTGGCCGTCCGACCTGCCTCGGCCAGTTTCCAGGCCGTCTCCGCACGCAGCAGGTCGACCAGCTGCCGGTCCGGCGCCACCAGCGACATCAGGACCTTGGCATCCCCGTACCGTGCGGCCTCGGCCAGGCCGCGCAGAATCGCCCGCCACGCCTCTTCGCACTGGTACGGCTCGAAGGTCGTGAGAAGCAGCGCCTCGGCTCGCCTCAACTCGCCCACCGTGGCCAGCCCTTCGGCGACCCGGGCGGTGACGGAGTCGTACGCGAGCCGGTCCTTGTCGGAGGCGTCCGCCGCGGGACGGGGTGGCAGGACCCGCTCGACGCCGTCGAGCACCGCGCGGGCCGCTGACGCGTACCCGGCGTCCCAGAGGTCCTCGGCGACCTCGGTGAGCTCCCACGCCTGGTGACCCGTCGGGATCTCGTCACGCATCGTGGTCTCGAGGCGCGCGATGAGACTCGTGGCCGCTTGGACATGCCCGGCCTTCGCATGGACCACCGCACCACGGATCAGCGCGTCCGTGGCCGCCCACGGACTCGCCAGGCCCGCCGCGGCGGCCTCGGCCTCGTCGTACCGCCCTGTCGCGGCCAGCGCTTCGACAACGGCTACGGCGACCTCTGTGCGGGCACCGCTCGATGCCGGAATGCGCGCGGCACACGCCTGGGCCTCAGCGATCCTGCCGTCGCGCACCAGCGCGCGGGCCAGCTCCGCTTCCGCGTCGCGCCGGAGCCACTCGTTGTCGATTCTGCCCGCCCAGGCCTCGGCCCGGCCGAGCTCCCCCTTCCCGGCGCACAACGTGACCATGAGCCTGAGCAGGTTCGGGTCCTTGGGACGCTCCGCGAGGGCGGCATCGACCAGCGCCTCGGCTCTGGCGAACGCACCGGCCCGGCTGAGCATCCTCGCCACCGGCGAAGCGGTCTCCTCGGCGATGACGAGCCTGCGGACCTCGTCGAACAAGGCGTCCGCCCGGGCATGTTCGCCGGTGCCCGCCAGGGCCAGCGCAACGCGGGCGAGCGCGGTGGCCCGCCGCGATCCGCTCGTCTCCGAACGGGCCAGCTCCTCCGCCTGTGCGGCCCGTGCGGTGTCCGCCCAGAAACCCACCACGTCGACGACCAGATACGTCTCGTTGTCCCGCACCTCCTCGGCGATGCGATCGGCGAGCCGGTCCGCACGGTGGCGGGCCTGCGGACCGCACGCGACAAGGGCCTCGAGTACGGCGGCCAGGGCCTCCGGTCCGTCCTGGAGGTTGGTGCCGTACAGCTGTGTCTCCGCGTCGGCCAGGGCTGCGAGGGCCTGTCGATGTTCGCCGCCCGTCAGCAGGACCCGGGCGACCTCGGCCAGTGCGCGCACGCGCAGATGGGAGTACGGAACGGCGTGCGCGAGCGCCACCGCCTTCTCCGGCTGCCCCAGCTCGGCCCATGCCCGGCACAGCGTCGCCGATATGCGGGTGTTCCGGTCGCGCAGCCTCGTCCGCCGCACCGCGAGCCGCAGCAGCCACAACAGATCGGCGGACGCGTCCTGGGCCACCCGCTCCCCCGCGTTCCGTATCTCCGTCAGCGCCGCCGCGTCCGAGCCCGTGACCTCCAGCATCCGGTCATGACGTGCCTCGTCGACGGCCAGCTCCACCAGCCGGCCCGCGTCTTCGGCGGCGCGCACCAGCCGGAAATACCCGCGCAGCAGATACTCCGGCGTGTCCGGCGGCCAGCCGCACTCCCGCCACTGCTCCGCCCAGGAGTGCAACTTGGCGCGGTAGCGGTCGAGTTCGGGGCCCCCGAGCATCTGCTCGGCCTGGCTCTGGAGTTCTTCGTGGCCCAGGAGGTACACCCGCACCCGCACGCCGAAGGTCCGCCCGGCCCGCGTCCGCAGCACGTCCCGCACCCGGTACGGCACCGCCCCGGTCAGCGCCGCCAGGTCCTCGGCCGTCAGACCGCCGCCCGCGGCCGTCACCAGGGCCAGCAGGTCGTACTCCAGACCGCCGGCCTCGATCAGCTCCTTCAGTTCGCGTTCCGCCTCGGTGCGGATCGCCTCGGCGTACGGGGAGTGCGGCAGCGTGCGGACGATCCCCGGGTCGCGCAGGGGATGGTCCGCCGGTACGTCACCGGGCAGCGGAGGGTTGAGCCGGCCCGCGACCAGGACCCGCGTCCCGGCTCGCGGGTGAGCCGGCAGCAGGCTGGCGATGCTGTGCGCCTCGGGGCCGGTCGTGACGCCCCGGTCCTCGTCCAGGCCGTCGACCAGCAGGACGAGGCGTTCGCCGCGCTGCTCGCAGGCGTGGGCCGCCGCGCCGTACAGATACAGGAGATGCGCCTCGCGGGTGGACTCGGTCAGGTGGGCGGGCAGGCTCTCGCCGGCCAGCTCGGCCAGCTGTTCCAGTACGACGTCGACGTACGCGACCACATCGTTCTGCGCGCCCAGCCGCGCCGTCACGAAGAACGGGACGATCCGCACACCCGGTGGCGGATGCAGCGCGAACCACGACATCAGGGCCGTCTTTCCCGCCCATGCCTCGGCACGCCACCAGGCGTACGCCGGGCCGGACTCCGCGGTGCAGAAGACGGCCAGGTCGGCCAACTCCCGCTCACGGCCCACCAGTTCGGGCGGAGAGATGCGGCGGACCTGCTCCCAGTACGACGAGCGCACCCGCGGGGCCAGCAGGACGCGGTTGTGGTCGCCTGTGACGGCCACCTCGATGTCACCGCCCGCGGCCACCGACCGCTGCTTCCCCCACCAGCGCATGGCGTCATGATGCCAAACGGACAGGAGGCGCCGGGGCGTCACGGTGGGAGAATGGTGCTGTTCGGCCGGGCCCAGGGGGGTCTGGAGGTGGTGTCATGACCTTTGTGCAGCTCATCGACTGCAGGACCAGCCGGTTCGACGAGATGAACCGGCTGATGGACCGGTGGGTCGAGCAGACCCGGGGGAAACGGACCGCGACGCACGCGGTGGTCGGGAAGGATCTGTCGGACGCGTCGCACTTCGTCGAGATCGTGGAGTTTCCGTCGTACGAGGAGGCGATGCGGAACTCCAATCTGCCCGAGACCGAGCGGATCTTCCGGGAGCTGGTCGCCCTGTGCGACGGGATGCCGACCTTCACCGATCTGGACGTGGTGCGGGACGAGCAGCTCAACCGTGGGGTGGCGCGGGAGTTCTTCGAGGAGGCCGGGCGGGGCGAGCCGGAGGCCATGTTCGAACGGTTCACGGACGACTACGTGGATCATGATCCCGCCAATCCGCAGGACCTCGGCCTGCGCGGAACGCGGGAGGAGTACGCCGGCTGGCGGCGTTCCTTCGACTTCTCGTTCCGGGTGGACGACCAGGTCGCCGAGGCGGACCGGGTGTGCACGCGGTGGACGTGGACCGGGCGGCACACGGGCGAGTTCCTGGGGATCGCGGCCACCGAGCAGGAGGTCACGATGACCGGGACGACCTGGCACCGGTTCCGGGACGGGAGCATCTGCGAGGGGTGGTGGCAGTACGACCGGGCCGGGCTGCTGGAGCAGTTGGGGGCAGTCGCCCAGACCCCGTGAATCCCCAGCACTTCACTTCCCATGACCCGCGCATCACACCCCGTGACCCGCGAAGGGGAAAGCCCCCGCTCCCTCAGAGGGAGCGGGGGCTTCTTCGTGCGTGCTCTTGGTGCCTTGCCTCAGTGGGAGTGGCCGTGGCCGTGACCACCGGCGGCCGGCTCCTCTTCTTCCTTCTTCTCGACGACCAGGGTCTCGGTCGTGAGGAGGAGGGAGGCGATGGAGGCGGCGTTCTCCAGGGCGGAGCGGGTGACCTTGACCGGGTCGATGACGCCGGCCTTGACCAGGTCGCCGTACTCGCCGGTCGCGGCGTTGAAGCCCTGGCCCTTGTCGAGCTCGGCGACCTTGGCGGTGATGACGTAGCCCTCGAGGCCCGCGTTCTCCGCGATCCAGCGCAGCGGCTCGACGACCGCGCGGCGGACGACGGCGACACCGGTGGCCTCGTCGCCGGTCTTGCCGAGGCCGCCCTCCAGCACCTTGGCGGCGTGGACCAGCGCGGAGCCACCACCGGAGACGATGCCCTCCTCGACCGCGGCGCGGGTCGCGGAGATGGCGTCCTCCAGGCGGTGCTTCTTCTCCTTCAGCTCCACCTCGGTGGCGGCGCCGACCTTGATCACGCACACGCCGCCGGCCAGCTTCGCGAGGCGCTCCTGGAGCTTCTCGCGGTCCCAGTCGGAGTCGGTGTTCTCGATCTCGGCCTTGATCTGGTTGACGCGGCCCGTGACGTCCGCCGAGTTGCCGGCGCCGTCGACGACGGTCGTGTCGTCCTTGGTGACCGTGACGCGGCGGGCGGAGCCCAGCACGTCCAGGCCGACCTGGTCGAGCTTGAGGCCGACCTCCTCGGAGATGACCGTGGCGCCGGTGAGGACCGCCAGGTCCTGCAGCATCGCCTTGCGGCGGTCACCGAAGCCGGGGGCCTTGACCGCGACCGCGTTGAAGGTGCCGCGGATCTTGTTCACGACCAGGGTCGACAGGGCCTCGCCGTCGACGTCCTCGGCGATGATCAGCAGCGGCTTGGAGGCACCCGCCTGGATGACCTTCTCGAGCAGCGGCAGCAGATCCTGGATGGAGGAGATCTTGCCCTGGTTGATGAGGATGTACGGGTCGTCGAGGACGGCCTCCATGCGCTCCTGGTCGGACACCATGTACGGAGACAGGTAGCCCTTGTCGAAGGCCATGCCCTCGGTGAAGTCCAGCTCCAGACCGAAGGTGTTGGACTCCTCGACGGTGATGACACCGTCCTTGCCGACCTTGTCCATCGCCTCGGCGATGAGCTCGCCGACCTGGCTGTCCTGGGCGGACAGACCGGCGACGGCGGCGATGTCGGACTTCTCGTCGATGGGGCGGGCGGTCGCGAGGAGCTCCTCGGAGATCGCCTGGACCGCGGCGTCGATGCCCTTCTTCAGGGCGGCCGGGGAGGCACCCGCGGCGACGTTCCGCAGGCCCTCGCGGACCAGCGCCTGGGCCAGCACGGTGGCGGTGGTCGTACCGTCACCCGCTACGTCGTTGGTCTTGGTCGCCACCTCCTTCACCAGCTGGACACCGAGGTTCTCGTACGGGTCGTCGACCTCGACCTCGCGGGCGATGGTGACGCCGTCGTTGGTGATGGTGGGGGCGCCGAACTTCTTGTCGATGACGACGTTGCGGCCCTTGGGGCCGATCGTCACCTTGACCGTGTCAGCGAGCTTGTTGACGCCGCGCTCGAGGGCGCGACGGGCGTCCTCGTCGAACTTCAGGATCTTCGCCATGGGAGCGTGAGCCCTCTCGGAAATCTAGGTGAAATTAGCCGCGCCCCCGGCGCCCGGCTCATGTGATCGCGGGGGGCCAGGGGCGCAGCTCAAGCAGTGTGCTTCGCGGTGAGGCGAAGCGAGGTGAATTACTTCTCGATGATCGCGAGAACGTCGCGAGCCGAGAGGACGAGGTATTCCTCGCCGTTGTACTTCACTTCGGTGCCGCCGTACTTGCTGTACAGCACGATGTCGCCGACGGCGACGTCGAGCGGAAGACGGTTACCGTCCTCGAAACGGCCCGGGCCCACGGCCAGGACGACGCCCTCCTGGGGCTTCTCCTTGGCAGTGTCCGGGATGACCAGGCCAGAGGCCGTGGTCTGCTCGGCGTCGAGCGGCTGGACCACAATGCGGTCCTCGAGCGGCTTGATGGCAACCTTGGAGCTGGTGGTCGTCACGATCCGACCTCCCCCTTCGGAGATCTCACGGGGTTAACTGTCTGAGGTGGCGACCAGGTCGATCCGTCGTCGCGGGTGCCGGACCTGCCCGTCGCTAGTTGGCACTCTCCAGGGGGGAGTGCCAGACCCGAGACTATGACTGTGGTTAGCACTCGGTCAAGCGGAGTGCCAATGCGGTGCGGCGCGGCGGCGAGGTTTTCAGCTGGCGTTCACGCACGGAGGCCGACCTGGGCCGACCTAGAGGTAGTCCTCCAGCCTGCCCACCGTCAGCCCTCTGCCCTGGATCTCCCGCAGCAGCCGTGTCGTCCGTTCGGCGAGCGTGGCGCCGGCCGGCTCGCGCGAGGGCACCGAGACGATGTCGCCGGGGCGCAGGCGGCTCTCGCCCTCGGTGAAGGTCAGGTCGCCGTTCTCCGCCGAGGCCCGCCACAGGACGACCGCCGAGAGGCCGCAGTCGGCGGCGGCGCGCAGGGTGGTGGTGTCGTACGTGCCGTAGGGCGGGCGGAAGAGGCGGGGGCGGATGCCGAAGCGGGAGCGGAGTTTGTCCTGCTGACCGCAGATCTCGGCGCGCTGGCCGGCGTACGGCAGTCCGCGCAGGGCGGGATGGTCGAGCGTGTGGTTCTGGATGCTCGCGCCGACCGACTGGAGGCGCGCGAAGTGGCCGTATCCCGGCCCGACGACGCTGTCCGTGAGGAACATGCTGACCGGAAGCCGCAGTTCACGCACCATGTCGACGAACCGAGGGTCCTTCTCGGCGCCGTCGTCGTAGGTGAGGAAGACGACCCGGTCGCGGGTGCGGACGTGGTGGATGACAGGCGGCAGGCCCGGGCGCGCGGCGGGGGGCCTGGCGGCCGGTTTCGGAGCCGGGGCCAGTGGGGCCGCGAGCCCCCAGCGGCGGTACGGCCGCCCACCCGCGCCTTCCGGGCCGTACGAGCTCGCGCCTTCCGGACCGTAGGAATTCGCGCCCTCCAGGCCGTTGGAGCCCGCGCCCTCCAGACCGTAGGAGCCCGTGCCCTTCGGACCGTTCGAGCTCGCACCCTCCGGACCGTAGGAGCCCGCGCCCTCCGGACCGTACGACCCCGCCCCGCTCGGACCGTACGACCCCGCCCCGCTCGGACCGTACGACCCCGCCCCGCTCGGACCGTACGACCCCGCCCCGCTCGGACCGTACGACCCCGTCCCGCTCGGTCCGTACGCCCCCACGCCCTCGGTGGCCTTCTCGCCCGGCCGTTCGGCGGGATCGACGGACTGGGCGGTGCAGCCGGCGAGGAGGGCGGCTGTGAGGGCTCCGGACGCCAGTGCCCGCCACCTCACAGGTAGTCCTCCAGGCGGGCCACGGCGTACCCCTCCCGCGTGACCTTGTTCAGGAAGCGGCGGATCATGTCGGGCATCGTGCCCTTCCAGTCCTGTCGGCCCCGGAAGTGGCTGAGGACGATGTCGCCGGGGCGGATCTTCCGGTCCCACTCGCGGTACGCCCAGCGGTCGACGAAGACCTCCTCGTTCCACAGGGGCGCGTACTTGATGCCGCAGGACTTGGCGGCGCGCAGGGTGGCCTCGTTGTAGCTGCCGTAGGGCGGGCGGAAGAGGGTGGGGCGCTTGCCGTAGCGCTTCTCGATGACCTTCTGCATGCCGCAGATCTCGCGCTTCTGGCGGGCGTACGACAGCCCGGGCAGGTAGGGGTGACGGAGGGTGTGGTTGTTGAGGACGACCCCGCCGGCCTGCATCTTCCTGAAGTAGCCGTAGTCCCCCTTGACCAGGTAGTCGCTGAGGAAGGCGGTGTACGGGATCTTCAGCTCGCTCATCATCCGCAGGAACGCCGGGTCCTTCTCGGCACCGTCGTCGATGGTGAGGAACACGACCTTGTGCTGGGTGGGGACGGTGGTGAAGACCGGCGGGAGCCTGTCGTAGCCGTGGCCGTCCACCTCGAAGCCCTTGCGGGTGGTGATCGTCGGCTTGGCGGCAGGCGGGCGCGGCGGTGTGAGCGGGACCTTCTTCAGGCCCCAGCGTTTCGCCGCCGCCACTCTGGCCTGGTGCGCGGCGCGCAGCTCGGCCGCGTGTCCCTCCTTCGCGCCTTGCTGGCCGGCGGCGGGCCCGACGTCGGAGCCGTCACCGCCCTGCGCACAGCCGGAGACGAGGGCGGCCATGGCGAGCACGGCGATGCCGCCCCTCAGCGTCACACATGACCGACTTTTGTCATTTTGTCCTACCGTTCGCATGGTGCGGGATCCTCGCAGGACGCCCCCGCGAACCCGGAGCGACACCTCCACCGCGGGCAGACCATCCACCGACTGGCCCACAATGAGCCGGTGAACGACCTCGCTCCCCTCCTCACCCCCGAGGGCCGCGCCCTCCTCGACGCGGTGCGCGGCACCGCCCCCGCCGACGAACTCGCCGTCGCCACCCGGCTGCGCCGCGAGCACCCCGCCGACCTGGTGTCGGCGGCGCTCGGACAGGCGCGGCTGCGGCAGCGGGCGGAGGCGAAGTTCGGGGCCGAGGACGCCGGGCGGATGTTCTTCACGCCGAACGGGGTCGAGCAGTCGACCCGGGCGAGCGTGGCGTCGTACCGGGCGGAGCGCTTCCGGGCTCTGGGGGTGCGGTCGGTCGCCGATCTGTGCTGCGGGATCGGCGGGGACGCGATCGCGCTCGCGCGGGCCGGGGTCAGGGTGCTCGCCGTCGACCGGGACCCGGCGACCGTGGCGGTGGCGCGGGCGAACGCCGACGTGCTCGGCCTCGCCGACCTCATCGAGGTGCGGGAGGCGGACGTGACGGAGGTGGACACCGCCGGCCACGACGCCGTGTTCGTCGACCCGGCGAGGCGCGGCGGGCGCGGCCGGATCTTCGACCCCGAGGCGTACTCACCACCGCTGTCCTGGGCGATCGGGACCGCCCTCAAGGCACCGCACGCCGCCCTGAAGGTCGCCCCCGGCATCCCGCACGAGGCCGTGCCCGCCGACGCGGAGGCCGAGTGGATCTCGGACGGCGGGGACGTGAAGGAGGCGGTGCTGTGGTTCGGGGCCGGGGCGGGCGCCGTACGGGCGACCCTGCTGCCGGGTCCGCGCACGCTCCTCGGCCGGGGCCTGCCGAACCCCCGGGTCCGGTCCGTCGGCCGGTACCTGTACGAGCCCGACGGCGCCGTCATCCGCGCCCATCTGGTCGCCGAGGTCGCCGAGGACCTCGACGGCGGGCTGGTCGACGAGACCATCGCGTACATCACGGCCGACGAGCTGCGGCCGACCCCGTACGCCTCCGCGTACGAGATCACCGACCGACTCCCCTTCAACGTCAAGAAGTTGAAGGCCCTGCTGCGGGAGCGGGAGGTCGGCATCCTGACCGTGAAGAAGCGGGGGTCGGCGGTGGAGCCGGAGGAACTGCGCCGCAAGGCCCTCCCCAAGCAGCACGGGCGGAACGCGGCGACCGTGTTCCTGACGCGGGTGGCGGGGGCGCCGACCATGCTGCTCGGGCACCCCGTCTGATCAGGACGCCTCTGCGTCGGCCGCCCGCCTCAGCAGCAGCTCCCGTTCCCGCGTGTTGTGCGTCAGCTCCGCCGCCCGTACGAACTCGGCCCGCGCCTCCGCCGTACGGCCGAGACGCAGCAGCAGATCGCCCCGCACGCTCTGGAGCAGGTGATAGTCGCGCAGCGCCGGTTCGGCGGCCAGGGCGTCGACGATCTCCAGCGCCGGGGCCGGACCGTCCGCCATCGACAGGGCGACCGCGCGGTTGAGTTCGACGACCGGGGAGGGGGCGCGGGCGGCGAGCAGGGTGTACAGGGTGGTGATGGTCCGCCAGTCGGTCTCCTCGTAGGAGTACGCCATCGCGTGGCAGGCGGCGATGGCGGCCTGGAGGGCGTACGGGCCCGGGGCGCCGGTGGAGGTGGCGTCGGCGCGGCCGAGGGCGGTGATGCCGCGGGCGATGAGCATGCGGTTCCAGCGGCGGCGGTTCTGGTCCTTGAGGAGGACGGGTTCGCCGGACGGGCCGGTGCGGGCCGCCGACCGGGAGGTCTGGAACTCCAGCAGCGCGGTCAGGGCGTGGACTTCCGGTTCCTTCGGCATCAGGCCGGACAGGACGCGGGCCAGGCGCAGGGCGTCCTCGCACAGGCCCGGGCGCAGCCAGTCGTCGCCGGCGGTGGCGGCGTAACCCTCGTTGTGGATCAGGTAGATGACGTCGAGGACGGAGCCGAGGCGGGCCTCGCGGTCGGGGCCGTACGGCACCTCGAAGGCGATGTTCTTCGTGGCGAGGGTGCGCTTGGCGCGGACGATGCGTTGCGCGACCGTCGGTTCCGGGACGAGGAACGCGCGGGCGATCTCGGCCGTGGTCAGGCCGCCGAGCAGGCGAAGGGTGAGGGCTGTGCGGGCCTCGGCGGACAGGACCGGGTGGCAGGCGGTGAAGACCAGGCGGAGCAGGTCGTCGTCGATGTCCTCGGGGTCGGCGGGCTCCTCCGGCGGGGCCGCGTCCGACAGGTCCCGGCCGATCTCGGCGAGTTTGCGGGCGTAGTTCTCCCGGCGCCGGATCAGGTCGACGGCGCGGTGCCGGGCGGTGGCCATGAGCCAGGCGCCCGGGTTGTCGGGCACGCCGTCGCGCGGCCACTGTTCCAGGGCCGCGACCAGCGCGTCCTGGGCCAGCTCCTCGGCGATGCCGACGTCCCGGACGATGCGGGCGACGCCGGCGATGATCCGGGGCGACTCGATTCGGAAGACGGTTTCGACGGCTCCGCGCGGGTCGGCGGTGGGCTGTGGTGTCACAGCCCACCATCAGACACCTGGGGAGGCCTGCCGCCAAGGAGCGCTCGGCCGGCAGGCCCTAGCCCTCGGCGATCTCCCGCACCTCACAGGTCACCGTCCAGTGCTCCTCGTGCACCTTCAGGAAGCGCTTGGTCCACTCGATCGCCTCGGCCTTGTCCTTGGCCTGGATGATCGCGTAACCGCCGACGACCTCCTTGGACTCCGTGAACGGCCCGTCCGTGACGGACAGCTGCCCGCCCTCCCAGCGCACGCGGTTGCCCTGCTCGGTCGGTGTCAGCCCGGCGGTGTCCAGCAGGACGCCGGCCTTCGTCATCTCCTCGATCAGCTCCCCCATCCGCTGCATCAGCTCGGGGCTCGGCCCCTCGGCGGGGGCGGTGCTCTCGTCGACCTTCACCAGCGACAGGTATCGGGGCATGGTGGCTCCTCGTGCCGTGCGGGCCGGGTCCTTCCCGGCCTCTCACCCCAGCGTCGAACGGGAGCCACCCGGATCGACATGCTCGACGGACTTCCTCGAAGAATTTTCCTCCGTCTGCATGCCGGTCGACGGGTTGGTGGCGCGCGGCACCATGGCGGTGGGAAGGGGGCCGAACCGTGCCGGAGGATGTCGGGAACTCAGGGAACTCAGGGGACTCACGGGACTCACGGGACTTCGAGGACGAGGTCGTCACGCGCCTGGAACAGGAACCCGGATCGAGGCTGTGGACCCTCACGGCACCCGCGGACAGCCTGTCGCGCCCCGTGGTCGCGGGGGACCGGGTGTACGTGTCGGTCGGCGGGCGGATCACCGCGTTCGACCTGGACACCGGCGAGGAACGGTGGCGCAGCCCGTACTGCGACACCGTGCCGCGCCGCGAGTGGACGTTCACCGTGGCGGGCGGCTGTGTCGTGGTGCCGTGGGAGTGGACACCGCGACCGTCCCTGCCCGAGGGGGTCACGATCACCGTCCTGGAGACCGAGTCGGGCACCGTACTGCGCCACATCGCCGTACCGAGGATGATCGGCTGCGTGAGCGACGGGCGGACCGTGATCGCGGCGCACTTCACGGACCCGGACTGGGCGCTGAGCGGCTACGACGTCCTCGGCGGGGACGCGCTGTGGACGCGCCCGATGCCGCCCGACACCCAGTACCTGCGGCTGGTGGACGGCGCGCTCGTCGTGCACAGCGACACGCTCCCGCAGGTCGAAATGGCCATCGAGAAACTGCGCTTTCACGCGTACGACCTCCGCACGGGCCGTCCCCTCTGGCACCGGGAGTTCCCCATGGCGGGCCTCCCCCAGCCGCCGCGCGGAAGCGGTGTACCGGAGCGGCTGATCTTCGTCTGGAACCCTCGGCGGTTGACCTGGCTGTACGGCGCCACGGGGGAGGAAGCCGGCCGTCTCAGGCTCCGGGACGGGCATCTGTTCAGCTCGTGGCCGCAGATCTTCGACGACGGGGAGAGCGTGTGGTGCGTACCCGAGCGAGGGCGTTGGGTGCGCCGCTTCCCGACCCCGCGTCGCGGCCCCGGGCGCCGCTTCCTTCTCCCGATCAACCTCCCCGTCTCCGGTTCCTTCGACCGGGGCACCCTGGCCACGGCGGGAGGCCGGCTGTACGCGGTCGACGACCGGCAGCGGGTCTGGACCCACCGCACCGGCATCCGCCGTCTGCCCCGTGTGCCACACCCGCTGTTCCGGGCGGGCGCGCTGGAGGCGGCACGGCCCGACTGGCGGACCATGCGCCGCGAACCCCGGCTCGTGGCGGGGGACGACCATGTGTACGCCCGCGTCGAGAACGACCGGGAGCGGACGCTCGTCGCCCTGGCCCAGGGACGGGTGCTGTGGCGGCGGCCGCACTGCTCGCCGGTGCCGGTGACGCCTTGCGGGGACCGGGTTCTGCTGATGGAGAGCACCTATTGCGTCGTACGGAACCACACGGAGGAGTCGGACCGGGCCACGCCCAGTCCCTGTCCCCAACAGCACGACCACGACCGGCTGTTGATGGTGGATGCCGGAACCGGGGCGACGGTCAGGTGATGTTCCAGAGGCGGATGGTGCCATCGGCGCCGGCGCCGGCCAGGCGGGTGCCGTCGGCGTTGAAGCTCAGGAATCTGACCAGGGCCATGTGGCCACGCAGGGTCCGCCAGAGGTGCGGGTCCCGGTCGATGTGCCAGAGCTCGATGACGCCGTCGGAGGACCGGGCGCCGTCGGCATAAGCGGACACTGCGGCGATGGGCTTCTTGGGATGGAGCGCGACATAACTGCTCGGGAATTCAGGCCCTACTGCTCGCCATGGGCCGGAACTCCCGGACGGACGCCAGAAATGCCCGCGCATCTCGTCGTCGTACTCGAGATAGAAGCACTCGTCATATGGGCTGGCGATCATGTAACCACCGCCTCCTTCATAGCCTTTCGACGCAACCTCAAGAACAACCGCGAGTTCTTCCCCCTCGTCGAAGTTCGGCAGCCGGATCCGCCCGATCCGCCCCCGCGAGTCGAGGAATACCAGCCTGTCACCCTTCATGACGTCATAGGTCCAGAAATCGCCTGCCGACGACGTGGGTTCACTCGGAACAGACCGGCTCCCTTTCCCGAAATCCCACAGGAGAGGCGTCGACCTTCGAGGTGGACCCTCAGCACCCGGCCGCCGGTGGCCGGGTCACGGAGTTCGGCCGCGACCGGCCGGTCCGTCGGCGCCCAGGCGAGCGGCAGGACCTGCGGGTCGCGCTGCCGCCGCGCCTGGGCCTCCTCCAGCCACTGGGGCATGAGGGTGCGGCATGCACACGGCCAGCCCGAAGGACACCGTCGCCACGGCGGTGAGGACGGCGCCACGGATCAGCCTGCGGCGCGGACGCCTTACTGGGCGTAGAAGCACAACTGCGTTGTTCCCGAGGCCCGTTCGGCACGAAACTGAACGCGCTCCTTACGCCCCCTCGGCGCAACACGCTCCTCAGCGCAACGACTCCCACAGTTCGCGCGCCTCCGGCTCGTCCGCCACCACCCGGTACTGGTTCGAGGGTGCCGTCACCACCGGCATCGTCACCGTCGTCACCCGGTCCGCCGACAGGCCGTGCAGGCTCTCGCCGAGGCGCATCAGTTCGGTCAGGGAGTTCAGGCCGGTGTCCGTGGTGAGGCTGCCGGTGACGGCGTCGGCGACCCGGTAGAGCTTGGCGGGGTCGGTCAGCAGGTTCGTCGAGGAGATCTGTTCCAGCAGGGCCTTCACCAGCTTCTGCTGGAGGCCTATGCGGCCGAGGTCGCTGCCGTCGCCTATGCCGTGCCGGGTGCGGGCGAAGGCGAGGGCCTGCTCGCCGTCGAGCTCGTGGGTGCCGGCGTCCAGCTCGAGGTGGCTGTCGTCGTCGTCGATGTCCTCGTCCGTGGTGACGGTGACCCCGCCGAGCGCGTCCACGAGCTTCGCGAAGCCGGCGAAGTCGATCTCGATGTAGTGGTCCATGCGGACGTCGGTGATCGACTCGACCGTCTTGACCGCGCACACCGGACCGCCCACCGAGTAGGCGCTGTTGAACATCGAGTTGTACGCCACCGCCGTCGACCCCCCGGAGGACAGCGGGCAGGACGGCCGGGTGACGAGCGTGTCGCGCGGGATGCTGACCACGGTCGCCGTCGTACGGCCCGCGGCGAGGTGCACCACCATCGCCGTGTCGGACCGGGCGCCGGAGCTGTCGCCGCCGCCGAGCGCCTGGTTCTCCTCGCCGCTGCGCGAGTCCGAGCCGAGGACCAGGATGTTCAGGGCCTTGGTGGGCAGCGGGGCGGCGGACGCCGAGGCGGTACCGGACGGGGTGGGCGTCGTCACCGCCTGCGCCGGGCGGTCGTCGCCGAGCGCGCTGTTGATGTCGACGCTCTTGATGTTGCTGTTGAGGTGCCAGTAGGCCCACCCCGCCGCGGCGGCGCCCAGCACCAGTGCGCCCGCGAGGGTGAGACCGACGGCCTTGAGCGCTCCAGACCGCCGGCCTCTTCGTCTGCCCTCGTCGCCGTTCTCTTCACGTCCGGTCACGGGTAGGAACGTAAGTCCGAATTATTAGGAGAATGTTAGGGACGGGGGTGGGAGACGGTTTTCTTCGGAAATTCTCACCTTCTCAGGATCGCCTCACCCCAGTGTCACCACCGGCACCGGATTGCTCCCGCCCCACGACGCGTTGAACCCGAAGGTCACCGACCCGCCGTCCGCCACCGTCCCGTTGTAGGAGGCGTTGGAGCAGCTGACCGCCGTCCCCGTCTGGGCGCAGGTCGCGTTCCAGGCCTGCGTGATCCGCTGCCCCGCGCCGTACGTCCAGTCGGCCTTCCACGACGACAGCGCGGCCCCGGAGCAGGCGATCCGCACCTGCCCCGTGAAGCCGGTGCTCCACTGACTGGTCACGCTGTACGTCGCCGTACAACCCTCCGTGGACTGGCTGCCGCCGAGCGCCTGCGCGATCGCCTCGTACGCCGGTTTCGGCGCGTAGTTCTCGTCGTACGGCGTCGCCGCGCCCTGCCCCGGGAAGGTGTCCGGGATCCAGGAGTCGGAGTCGGTGAAGCCCCACACCGTGACGCCGACGCACCGGGCCACCGCCACGCAGGCGCCGACGACTGCCTTGTAGTCGGCGGCCTGCTGGGTCAGCTTGGCGCTGTCCGACGGCAGCTGCATCCGGATGTCCAGCTCGGTGATCGCCACGTCCACGCCGAGGTCGGCGAAGCGCTGGATGTTCTGCCGGAGGGTGGACGGCACCTGGCCGACGATGAGGTGGGCCTGGAGCCCGACCCCGTCGATCGGGACGCCGCGCTCCTTGAGGGACTTGACCAGGTTGTACAGGGCGGTGCTCTTCGCGTTGACGCCCTCGACGTTGTAGTCGTTGATGTACAGCTTGGCGGCCGGGTCGGCGGCGCGGGCCGCGGTCAGGGCCTGGGCGATGTAGTCGGCGCCGAGGCCGTTGTACCAGAGGGTCTGGCGGTAGGTGCCGTCCTCGTTGAACGGCTCGTTGACGACGTCCCAGGTGGCCAGCCGGCCCTTGTAGCGACCGACCTCCAACGCGATGTGGTCGTTCATCAGCTGGCTCAGCTGGGCCGGCGTCCAGGTGCCGTTCGTCAGCCAGCCCGGGTTCTGGCTGTGCCAGACCAGGGTGTGACCGCGCACCTGCTGCCCGTTGGCCTCCGCGAAGTCGACGATCCGGTCGGCCTCGGCCCAGTCGAAGCTGCCCCGGGCCGGCTCGACCGAGCCCCACTTCATGGCGTTGCCGGGGGTCAGCGCGTTGAACTCGCGGGCGGCGGTCTCGCCGTACGTCCCGGTCAGCTTGGACCCGGTGACCGCCGTGCCCATGACCTTGCTCTTGGCGGCGGCGAGGTCGCGCAGGGGCGCGTCGGCGGCGTGCGCGGCGGGGACGGTGACCAGCAGCGCGCCGAGCATCGCGACGCCACTCACCAGGGAGGTCAGGGATGCGAGGGATAAGCCTGTTCTCAGAGATCTCATTGCGGGTGCCTCCGAAAGTTTCGGTTGTGCAACCGATTGGCTTCGGAGCAGTGTGAGGGGCCTCACCACACCCGTCAACGCAGAAACACGACTAACTCGGCGGCGCCCCCGTACTCGCCCGCACCACCAGGCTGGTCGCCAGCTCGACCCTGGTGGCGGCCAGGGTCCCTTCCGCCCGCCCGAGGTCGAGCACCAGCTTGGCGGCCGCCTCGGCCATCTCGGTCAGGGGCTGTCGTACGGTCGTCAGCGGCGGCCCCACCCAGGGCGCCACCGGCAGATCGTCGAACCCGACCACGCTCAGGTCCTCCGGGATGCGCAGTCCCAGCTCGCGCGCGGCCTCGTACAGCCCGAGCGCCTGGAGGTCGTTGCCGGCGAAGACGGCGGTGGGCCGGTCCGGGCGGCGCAGCAGTTCCAGGCCCCGCCGGTAGCCGGCCTCGTGGTGGAAGTCGCCGGCCGCGATCAGCTCGGGGTCGACCGGCAGCCCGGCGGTCTCCAGGGCGGCCCGGTAGCCGTCGACGCGGGCGCGGCTGCACATCATCCGGGACGGTCCGGTGATCGCGCCGATGCGGGTGTGGCCGAGCTCGACCAGATGCCGGGTCGCGGCGAGGCCGCCCTGCCAGTTGGTGGCGCCGATCGAGGGCACGTCGGCGCCCGGGTTGCCGGCCGGGTCCATCACCACGAACGGGATGGACCGGCTGTTGAGCAGGGCGCGCTGGGACTCGTCGAGCCCGGACAGCACGAGGACCACACCGTGCGGACGGCGGGCGGCGACCTGGTCGGCCCAGGTCCGCCCGGGGGTGAGCCGCCCGGCGCTCTCGCTCAGCACCACACTCAGCCCGGCGTCCCGCGCCACGTTCTCCACACCCCGGATGACCTCCATCGCCCAGGCGCTCTCCAGCTCATGGAAGACCAGGTCGATCAGGGGCGAGCGGCTCGCCTCGGCACGCCGGCGCCGATAGCCGTGCGCGCGCAGCAGGTCCTCCACGCGGCTGCGGGTCGCCGGGGCGACGTCGGCACGTCCGTTCAGGACCTTCGAAACTGTCGGCGCCGAAACGCCGGCCTCGCGGGCGATCTCGGCGAGCGTCGCGGTCTGTGCGGACCGTCCGGCCGTCGGGGTTGTCGTCCGGGTTTCTGCGGGCTCCGGGGGTGTCATGGCGGCGATCGTATCCCTGCGCGACCTCTTGACGAACCCCTCTCACCGGCCTAGGTTCCCAAAACATTCGACTTACATCTCGAAACATTCGCGAGAGGGCCATTCACCCCGACAGGAGTTTCATGACCACCGCGCCCTGGCGTGACCCCGCCCTGCCCGCCGCCGCCCGCGTCGACGACCTCCTCTCCCGGATGACCCTGGAGGAGAAGACCGCCCAGCTCTACGGCGTGTGGGTGGGCGCCACTGCGACGGACGGCGGCGAAGTCGCGCCCCTCCAGCGCGAAATGACCGCGGACTACGAGTGGGACGAGCTGATCACCCACGGCCTGGGCCAGCTCACCCGCCCCTTCGGCACGGCCCCCGTGGACCCGGTGCTGGGCGCGCGGGCGCTGGCCCGCGCCCAGCGCCGTATCGCCGGGGCCGGCCGCTTCGGCATCCCCGCGATCGCCCACGAGGAGTGCCTGGCCGGTTTCACGGCCTGGCAGGCCACCGCCTACCCCGTCCCGCTGGCCTGGGGTGCGACCTTCGACCCTGAGCTGGTCGAGGAGATGGCCCGCCGCATCGGCCAGGACCTCCGCTCGGTCGGCGTCCACCAGGGCCTCGCCCCGGTCCTGGACGTCGTACGGGATCTGCGCTGGGGCCGGGTGGAGGAGACCATCGGCGAGGACCCGTATCTGGTCGGCACGGTCGGCGCCGCCTACGTCCGCGGCCTCGAATCGGCCGGGATCATCGCCACGCTCAAGCACTTCGCCGGGTACGCCTCCTCGGCCGGCGCCCGCAATCAGGCCCCGGTGCGGGCCGGGATCCGGGAGTTCGCCGATGTGACGCTCCCGCCGTTCGAGCTGGCCCTGCGCGAGGGCGGCGCCCGCTCGGTGATGGCCGCGTACAACGACACGGACGGCGTCCCGGCCCACGCGGACACCGGCCTGCTGACCGAACTCCTGCGGGAGCAGTGGGGGTTCACCGGCACGGTGGTCTCCGACTACTTCGGCATCGGCTTCCTGCAGACCCTGCACCGGGTGGCGGGGACCGAGGCGGAGGCGGCGCACGCGGCGCTGGCGGCGGGCGTCGACGTGGAACTGCCGACGCTCAAGTGCTACGGCACACCACTGCTGGAGGCGGTCAGGGCGGGCTCGGTCCCCGAGTCCCTGATCGACCGCGCGGCCCGCCGGGTGCTGCTCCAGAAGTGCGAACTGGGCCTGCTGGACGAGGACTGGGACCCGGAGCCGGCCGGGCGGATCACCCTCGACTCGGCGGCGAACCGCGCCCTGGCCCGCCGTCTGGCCGAGGAGTCGGTGGTCCTGCTGGACAACCCGGACGGACTGCTGCCGCTGGCCCCGGACACCCGCATCGCGGTGGTCGGCCCGCGAGCCGACGACGCCCTGGCGATGCTCGGCTGCTACTCCTTCCCGTCCCACGTCCTCACGCACCATCCCGAGGTGCCGACGGGTGTCGAGATCCCGACCCTGCTGGAGTCGCTGCGGGCCGAACTCCCCGACGCGAAGGTCACGTTCGCGGAGGGCTGCGGGGTCTCGGACCCGGACACCTCGGGCTTCGAGGAGGCGGTGGCCCGGACGGCCGAGGCGGACGTCTGCGTGGCCGTGCTCGGCGACCGGGCGGGCCTGTTCGGCCGGGGCACCTCGGGCGAGGGCTGCGACGCGTCGGACCTGCACATCCCCGGCGCCCAGGGCGAGTTGCTGGACGCACTGGTGGCGACGGGCGTCCCGGTGGTCCTGATCCTGCTGACCGGCCGCCCCTACGCGCTCGGCCGCTGGGACGGCCGGCTCGCCGCCGTCGTCCAGGCCTTCTTCCCGGGGGAGGAGGGCGGCCCGGCGGTGGCGGGAGTGCTGTCGGGCCGCGTGAACCCCTCGGGCCGCCTCCCGGTGAGCGTCCCGCGCGTCCCCGGCGGCCAGCCGTGGACGTACCTCCAGCCGCCGCTGGGCCTGAAGGCCGGCGTCACCAACCTGGACCCGACGCCGCTGTACCCGTTCGGGCACGGGCGCGCGTACACCGCGTTCACCTGGGAGGACTTCACGGGCGGCCCGCAGACGGAAGTGGACACGGACGGTTCGTACGACGTGTCGGTCACGGTCCGCAACACCGGCGAGCGCGCCGGCGCCGAGGTCGTCCAGCTGTATCTGCACGACCCGGTGGCGAGCGTCACGCGACCGGACGTACGGCTGATCGGCTACCGGCGGCTGGAGCTGGAGCCCGGCGAGGCGAGCCGCGTGACCTTCCGCTTCGACGCCGACCTGTCGGCGTTCACCGACCGCCAAGGGCGTCGCGTGGTCGAACCGGGAGCACTGGAGCTGCGGTTGGGGGCGTCCAGCACGGAGGTACGGCATGTGGCACGACTGACGCTGACCGGGCCGGTGCGGGAACTGGGCGTGGAACGCCGGCTGCGGTGCGAGACGGAGTCGGCCAAGGTGTCGGCGGCCGTCCCGGGTGACTGACGCGCGGCTGCGGGGTGCCGGTACGCCACAGGCCCCCGGCACCCCGGGCGCGCGAGCGACGGGAGCGAGCCGACTCCGCAGGCGTAGGGCCGTTGTCAGTGGCTGGCCGTAGATTCCGGCCATGGACCCATCGTTGCCGGAATCCCTGCCGCCGGGCCGGATCATCGACTCGTACGGCCGATCAGGCCGCCTGGTGTGGATGAGCGACGGCAGGCTGCCGGACGCGGACGTGTGGTGGAGACGCCTCTGCGCCGAGCGGGGCCGGACCGGCCTGTACCCCGTCCTCCTCGAGTACTGCGAGGACTGGCACGGCCACGGGGCCGACGGGGGCGCTCCGGTGGACGCCACCGAGTACCTCCGGGGCCGGTGGGAGCCCGGCTCCTGGCCGGACTTCCCGCAGTGGCCGGGCCTCGCGACACCGGCTACGACGGGGCGCGACCCCGACACGTGCGCGGCCGAGGTGGCGACCACCGTCGTGCGGGAGAACCTGGCCCACTGCCTCGCACTGGTCCAGGTCGAACGGGCCTCCGACGCACCGGCCGCGCTCCACTGGACGGGCGGGGCGAACCACATCGGCGCGGACGAGCTGTCGGCGGTACTCCGCTCCTGGGAGGACCGCTTCGGCGCCCGGGTCGTGGCCTTCGGACACGGCAGCCTGCACCTCTCGGCCGCCACGCCCCCGCGAGACCTGCATGAGGCCCAGATCCTGGCCGCCGAGCACTACCTCGCCTGCCCCGACGTGACTGAACGTCACGGCTCACCTGGCTCCGGCGTCCACGCCTCGCGCGCCCCGATCAGTCGTCCACCGGCTCGAACCGCCAGCGATGCACCGCCCGGGTGATCAACTCGCCGTCCGGTTCCGGCAGTTCGGGCAACTCGGCGTCGTACGCGGCATCCCACCACGTGATGACCAGCACCCGGTCCCCCGGCGCCCGGAAGGTCTCCCGCCGCAGCGGGGCCTCGGCCAGGTCCTGCGCCCGCGCCCAGGCGAGCAGTTCCCCGCCCCGCCCCTCGGCCGCCTTCGCCTCCCACATCAACGTGACCGTCACGAGTACAGGTTCTCCTTGCTGACCTCGTGAACGTGGTCGTGCCCCGGCACATGAGGCTCCGTCACCGGGAGCGATGAGTCCGCCGACAGGTCCCAGCTCGACGCGGCCCGGCCCCGCGCCATCATCTCCGCGCCCAGCGCCGCCACCATCGCCCCGTTGTCCGTGCACAGCTTGGGCCGCGGCACCCGCAGCCGGATCCCGGCCGCCTCGCAGCGTTCCTGGGCCAGCACCCGCAGCCGGGAGTTGGCGGCGACGCCGCCGCCGATCATCAGGTGGTCGACGCCCTCGTCGCGACAGGCCCGGACCGCCTTCCGGGTCAGCACGTCCACCACCGCCTCCTGGAAGGACGCCGCCACATCCCGCACCGGCACCTCCTCCCCCGCCGCCCGCTTCGCCTCGATCCAGCGGGCCACGGCCGTCTTCAGCCCGGAGAAGGAGAAGTCGTACGCCGGGTCGCGCGGCCCGGTCAGACCGCGCGGGAACGCGATGGCCGACGGGTCGCCCTCCTTGGCGTACCGGTCGATGACCGGACCGCCCGGGAAGCCGAGGTTGAGCACCCGCGCGATCTTGTCGAAGGCCTCGCCCGCCGCGTCGTCGATGGTCGCGCCCATCGGCCGTACGTCGGAGGTGATGTCCGAGGAGAGCAGCAGGGACGAGTGGCCGCCGCTCACCAGCAGCGCCATCGTCGGCTCCGGCAGCGCCCCGTGCTCCAGCTGGTCCACGCAGATGTGCGAGGCCAGGTGGTTGACGCCGTACAGCGGTTTGCCGAGCGCGTAGGCGTACGCCTTCGCCGCCGAGACCCCGACGAGCAGGGCACCGGCGAGACCCGGACCGGCCGTCACGGCGATGCCGTCCAGGTCCTTCGCACTCACCCCCGCTTCCTTCAGCGCGCGGTCGATGGTCGGCACCATCGCCTCGAGGTGGGCCCGGGAGGCCACCTCCGGCACGACCCCGCCGAAGCGGGCGTGCTCGTCGACGCTGGAGGCGATGGCGTCGGCCAGCAGGGTGGTGCCCTGGACGATGCCGACGCCGGTCTCGTCACAGGAGGTCTCGATGCCGAGGACGAGCGGTTCGTCAGCCATGGATCTCGGTTCCTTGCAGGGAAGTCGAAGGGTCGGTCAGTTTCATCACCAGGGCGTCCACATTGCCCGGCTGGTAGTAGCCGCGCCGGAAACCGATGGGCTCGAACCCGAAGCGCTGGTAGAGCTTCTGGGCGCGAAGGTTGTCCACCCGGCACTCCAGCATCACTTCGGCGCACTCGAAGGTGGTCGCGGCCCGCAGCAGGTCGGTCAGCAGCCGTCCGCCGAGACCGGTGCCCTGGTGGTCGCGGGCGACGGCGATCGTCTGTACGTCGGCCAGGTCTCCGGAGGCGGCCAGTCCCGCGTACCCGACGAGCCGCCCGCCGGCGTCCTCGGCGACGACGTACCGCCGGGTCGCCTCGGACCCTCTGGAGTGGGCCAGCTCCGACCAGAACATCCCCCGGGACCAGGTGTCCTCGGGGAAAAGGTCCCGCTCCAGTTCGAGCACGGGGTCGATGTCCCACCAGCGCATCTCGCGCAGTCGAGGAGTCATGGTGCGGGTCACGGTGTCGGTCACTTGGGGGTGACCACCTTGTAGTTCTTGGGGACCTGGGCGTCGGGGCGGCGCAGGTACAGCGGCCGCGGAGCGGGCAGTTCCTCGCCCGCCGCCAGTCTCTCGGCGGCCAGCCGCGCGAGCGCCGCGGCGGACACGTGCTCGGGCTCGTGCGCGACCGGGAAGGTGTCCGGGTAGAGCAGCGCGCCCGCGCCGACGGCCGGCAGTCCGGCGACCCGGTCGGCGATGTCGGCGGGCCGGTCGACCGCGGGGTCGGTGAGGCGGGTGCGGGAGTCGGCGTACTTCGCCCAGTAGACCTCCTTGCGCCGGGCGTCGGTCGCCACGACGAAGGGGCCCTTCTCGATGTCGGCCGCGTACGCGAGGCCGTCGAGCGTGCACACACCGTGCACGGGCACACCGAGGGCGAGCCCGAAGGTGTCCGCGGTCATCAGGCCGACGCGCAGCCCGGTGTAGGGGCCGGGGCCGATGCCGACGACGACACCGGTGACGGCGTCCAGCGTGAGACCGGCCTCGACGAGCAGACGGTCGACGGCCGGCAGCAGCAGCTCACCGTGCCGGCGCGCGTCCACCTGACTCGACGAGGCGATGACGTCCGTGCCGTCGTACAACGCGACGGTGACGGCGGGGGTGGCGGTATCCAGAGCGAGCAAGAGCACGCAAACAGCCTACGGCTCCTGCGCCGCGGGCACGGCCGTACAGATCGGGCCGTCACCTGCTGCTACCGTCGCGGCAAAGCGGGACGTACTACACAAGACTGAGGTGGACGACGGTGGCAGGCAGCAGCTCGGGAATCGTGGCCGGGCTCACCGTGACGGCGCTGGCGACGGTCGGCTTCCTCGCCTACCAGGCCTCGGCGGGCGTCCCCGCGGACCTCGGCAGCCCCGACGCCGACGGCGCGCTCGCGGCGGCCGCCTCGAAGGCGCCCCGGGACGTGCCGGACCCGGCCGCGCCGCCCGAGCGCTCCGGTACGGGTGAACGGGTCGTGTACTCGGTGGACGACGACCGGGTGTGGCTGGTCGGCCGGGGCGACAGGGTCAGCCGCACCTTCAAGGTCACCCCGGGCACCGTCGACCCGGCCCCGGGCACCTACGCGGTCACGTCCCGCTCGAACCGGATCACCGGCACCGACGGCATCCCCGTCGAACACGTCGTGCGCTTCACCACCGTGAACGGCGTGCCGGTCGGCTTCAGCGCGGCGGTGGACGGCTCCACGCCGGCGCCCGCACCGACGGTCAAGGCGGGCGGTGTCCGGGAGTCCCGGGCGGACGGCGACGCGCTGTGGAAGTTCGCGACGATCGGCGTGAGGGTCGTCGTGATCCGCTAGGCGGCCTTACGGTGCTCCGACGGCGCCCGCAGCGTTTCGGGATCGGGCAGGCGCGGCGGCGTGGACACGGCACTCGCGGCCGCGCAGGACGCCAGCAGATCGCGCATGGACACGCCGGCGACGACCGCGTAGGGCCGCGGCTCCGGCTTGTTCTCGGTGGCCGACATGGACGCCTCCTGAAGTTCGGGGGCGGGCGTAGTTAGGTAGACCTAACTACGGACTGGGTACCATGTGACCACGCCGAAGACGCGCAACGCAACATCTTGCCGACGTCTTGTCGGAACATTCATCAACCGTGCGGTCAGGCGGCGAGCACGCTCAGATCCACCGCCGCCCACCGCTCCCCCAGCCCGGTCAGCGTCACGTGCCGCACCTCGTCCGTCGTATCGCCGACGGCCCGGTGGATGACGACCTCCAGCCGGTCGTCGGTCAGCTCCTCGACCTTGCCCTCGCCCCACTCCACGACGATCACGGACTCGGGCAGCGAGACGTCGAGGTCGAGGTCCTCCATCTCGTCGAGCCCGCCGCCCAGGCGGTACGCGTCGACGTGGACGAGCGGCGGCCCGCCCCCGAGGGACGGATGCACACGGGCGATCACGAAGGTCGGGGACGTCACGGCCCCGCGGACGCCGAGCCCCTCGCCGAGCCCCCGGCTCAGCGTCGTCTTGCCCGCGCCCAGCTCCCCGGTGAGCATCACGAGGTCGCCGGCACGCAGCAGTTTGGCGAGGCGGCGCCCCAACTCGCGCATCTGGTCGGGGGAGGTGACGGTCAGCTCGGTGTCAGCCGGGTCGTGCGGCGCTGCTGGTGCTTCCATAACCATTCACGGTAGCGCCTGCGGGTACGGCACCCGCCCGGGTGAGCAGGTCGGCGAGGCGGTCGGTGACCACTTCCGGGTGTTCCAGCATGACCAGGTGCCCGGCGTCCGGCACGAGCACCAGCTCGGCGTCCGGCAGCAGGTCGGCGATGGCCTCGCTGTGCTCGCTGGGCGTGACGAGGTCCCCCACTCCGGCCAGCACGAGCACCGGCATGTCCGTGAAGAGGGCGAGGGCCTCGGTCTTGTCGTGGTCGTTGAACGCCGGGTAGTACTCGGCGACCACGTCGATGGGCGTGCCCTCGATCATCCGCTCGGCGAACCGGACGACGGCCGGGTCGACGTCCCGGGAGGCGAAGGAGTACCGCTTGATGACCCCGGCGAACAGGTCGGCGGTGGCCCGGCGGCCCTTCTCCACCAGGGCGGCCTGCTGCCCCAGCGCCCTCAGTACGCCGGGCAGCACCCGCCGTACGGCGTTCACGCCGGCGACGGGCAGACCGAAGTTCACCTCGCCGAGCCGCCCGGACGACGTGCCGACCAGGGCGGCCGCCACCACCCGCTCGCGGATCAGCTCGGGGTACTGGTCGGCGAGGGCCATGACGGTCATGCCGCCCATGGAGTGCCCGACCAGCACGATCGGTCCCTCCGGCACGGCGGCGTCGATGACGGCCTTCAGGTCGCGGCCGAGCTGCTCGATGCTGACCGGCACGTCGTCCTGCATCTGGGCCACGCCCCGCGCGGACCGGCCGTGGCTGCGCTGGTCCCAGTGCACGGTCCGTACGACGCCCCGCAGGGCGGCGCGCTGGAAGTGCCAGGAGTCCTGGCTGAGGCAGTAGCCGTGGCTGAAGACGACGGTGACGGGCAGGGGCGCCTTGCGGCCGAAGAGCCGCCGGCGCCGGGGCGCCGAGCCGCCTTCCGGTTCCACGTCGTCGACCTCGTAGTACAGCTCGGTGCCGTCGTCGGCGTACGCCTTGCCGGGCATGCCGCGCAACGCGCCGTACGGCCCGGTCGAGTCGAGCGCGAGCCGTGCCTTCTTGCGCATGCCGCGGCCGACGGTGAGCCGCTCTATGGCGACTCCGGCGGCCGCGCCCGCGGCGACCACTCCTATGGCGGCGCCCGCGATGCCGGTCGCCCGGCGCCACCCGGCGGCCGCCCCCGTGGCGGAGGCGACGGCCGCGGCGGCGTCCGCGACGACCTCCGCACTGCTCTCGCTCACGTACCGCTCCTCTTCGCCGGACTGGCTGGTGGTTCGCTGCGCCGGATGACACAGGAGTTGCCGGATGGTGCTGGATGTTGCCGGGCTTGCTGTGCTTCCGCGCTCTTGCGGTTACCCGGCTCGTTCCTCATTCCTCATTCACATAGACGCGGGGAACGCGCGTTCCGATCCGGGTGACGATCTCATACGCGATGGTCCCCGCCGCCTGGGCCCAGTCCTCGGCGGTGGGCTCCCCACGGTCGCCGGGCCCGAACAGCACGGCCTCCGCGCCCGGTTCGGGCTCGTCACCACCCAGATCAACAACGAACTGGTCCATCGCGACCCGCCCGGCGACCGTGCGCCACTTGCCGCCGACCAGGACCGGGCCGGTCCCGGAGGCGTGCCGTGGGATGCCGTCCGCGTAGCCGACGGGCACCAGTCCGAGGGTGGTCTGGCCCGGCGTGACGTAGTGATGCCCGTAACTGACGCCGTGGCCGCCCGGCACCTGCTTGACGAGTGCGACGGACGCCGACAGCGTCATCACGGGCCGCAGCCCGAAGTCGGCCGGGCCGCCGATCTCGGCGCTCGGCGAGATGCCGTAGATCGCGATCCCGGTCCGTACGAGGTCGAAGCGGGCCTCGGGAAGCGTGAGCGTGGCCGGTGAGTTGGCGATGTGCCGCACCTCGGGCCGCACCCCCTGCCCCTCCGCATACGCCAGCATGTCCCGGAACCGGGTGAGCTGGGCGGCGATGGAGGGATGCCCGGGTTCGTCGGCGCAGGCGAAGTGCGACCAGAGCCCGGTGATCCGGACCAGCCCCTCGCCCTCAGCCTTCAGCGCCTCCCCGACGAGCTCGGCCCAGTCCTCCCCCGGCTGACAGCCGTTCCGCCCCAGCCCGGTGTCGGCCTTGAGCTGCACGCGTGCGGGAGTACGAGCGCGGCGAGCCGCCTCGGTGACCTCCCTGAGGGCCCACATCCCGCTGACCGACACGTCCAGGTCGGCCTCGACGGCCGCCTGCCAGGGCCCGCCGGGCGTCCAGAGCCAGCACATGATGCGCCCGGTCAGCCCGGCTGCCCGCAGCTGGAGGGCCTCCTCGGGCGTCGCCGTACCCAGCCAGGTCGCCCCCGCCTGCACGGCCGCGCGAGCGCACGGCACGGCCCCGTGCCCGTACCCGTCGGACTTCACCACGGCCATGACGGCCGCCCCTGCCGCGCGGGCACGCAGGGTCCGCACGTTGGCCCGCAGCGCGGCCAGGTCGATCTCGGCGCGGGCACGCAGCGGTGCGGTCGGGGCAGGTGCTGTCTCATTCATCGCGCCCCCAGTGTCTCAGAGGGGTCCGACAGGACCGCCGGACGCCTACGTCCCCGGCCTGTGCCCCCACACGTACACCCGGTCGCCCTTCTTCAGCACTCCCCACAGCTTGCGGGCGTCGCCCAGGCGCAGATTGACGCAGCCCATGGAGCCGACCGTGGTGAAGATGCTGCCGTAGACGGCGTGGAAGGCCTGCCCACCGCTGAAGAACTGGGAGTACGGCATGGGCTGGTTGTACAGCGTCGACACATGGTTCTTGTGCCGCCAGTAGACCGTGTGCCACCCGGCCCGGGTCCGGTACCCCGCCCGCCCGCTCCTCATCGGCACCGGCCCGTACACGACTTTCTCGCCCTGCTGCACCCAGGTCAGCTGCCGCGTGAGATCGACACAGGCGACCCGGTACGACCGCACCGGACACTTCTTGGCGGCGTTCGGGTTCTTCCTCGCGGAGAGGAGCTGCATCCGCGCCCAGGTGACGGGTCCGGCGAACCCGATCGCCGGCTTGATCTTCTCCTTGACCTGGAAGGCCCGGATCGCCTTGCAGTCCCCCGCCGACTGCTTCCCGTCCACCGTCCGCTTCAGCCACCGCTCGACCTGCCGTTGATGGGGCCCGGCGGACCTGGTGCACGCAACCCGAGCGACAGCATCGGCGAGCGGCACGAACTCGACGAGGTCGTACGTCCCCGCCACCGCACCCCGAGGCTCCACCGCGTCCTCCTCTTCGCCGGGCTCATACACCCGCGGCGGCAACGCCTGATCAGGCGTGTCGATCTGCCACGGCTGATACCCAGGCCCCGGCGCAACCCCGGGCACCAGCTCGGCCTCGGCCCCGGAAGCGGGCGGCACCGGCTCGGCGGAGGCGGTAGCGACGGGGAGGACGGCGGCTGCGGCTGCGGCGAGGACCACGGCAAGACATCGAGGCGCGATACGTCTGCTGATCATGCGATCAGAGAATCGCGGGGGTGTGATGCAAGGGGGTTGCCGCGCGGTGGGGTCACCCTTATTGCCGAGCAGCCGCGTATCTCAGCCCGCCCGCATCTTTCAGCCCGTCCGGCGCTTGAGGACGAGGCCCTTAGGGCCGAAGCGGAGGTCTGGGGGCGGCAGCCCCCAGGGACGGGACGGGAAGGGGCGGAGGGGGCGAAACCACCCCGACGCCCACCCCCACCGCCGAGCACCCCTTCAGCCCCGTACGACTTCAGCCCCGTACGACTTCAGCCCCGCACGACATCCCGCCACGCCCGAGGCACGGCCGCCGCCACATCATGCGCCCCCACCGGCGCCCCGTCCGCCGCCAACCTCCCCGCCAGCCCATGCAGATACGCCCCCACACTCCCCGCATCGACCGCCGACAACCCCGCCGCCAGCAAAGACCCCGTCAGCCCCGACAGCACATCCCCACTACCGGCCGTGGCCAGCCAGGACGTCCCCGTCGCATTCACCCGCACCACCGCCGCCGCCCCGCTCCCCGGCCCGGCCACCAACGTCGTCGACCCCTTCAGCAGCACGGTCGCCCCGTACCGCCCCGCCAACTCCCGCACAGAGTCCAGCCGAGCCCTCTCGACCTCCTCCCGAGCAACCCCCAGCAGCGCAGCGGCCTCCCCGGCATGCGGAGTCATCAGCGTCGGCGCGTCACGCCCCCGCACCGCATCCACGTCCGCCAACCGAAGCCCGTCCGCGTCGATCAGCACGGGCACGTCCGCCGCCAGCACCTCCGCCACCGCCGACGCGTCGTCCCCGGCCCCGGGCCCGACGACCCACGCCTGCACCCGCCCGGCCTTCCGAGGCCCCCGGTCCGACACCAACGTCTCGGGAAAGCGCGCGATGACGGCATCCGCCGCGGGCCCGACGTACCGCACGGCCCCGGCCCCGCCCCGCAGCGCCCCCGACACCGCGAGCACCGCGGCCCCCGGATACCGCGCGGAACCGGCGGCGATCCCGACGACCCCCCGCCGGTACTTGTCGCTCTCGACCCCCGGCACCGGCAGCAACCGCGCCACGTCCGCGTGCTGCAAGGCCTCCAACGCGGCCTCATCGGGCAGCGACAGCCCGATGTCGACGAGCCGGACCGAACCGGCGTACTCCCGCCCGGGATCGACCAGCAGCCCCGGCTTGTGGGTCCCGAAGGTGACCGTGAGGTCGGCCCGGATCGCCTCGCCGTCGACCTCGCCGGTGTCGGGGTCGACGCCGCTCGGCAGGTCGACGGCGACGACGGCGGCCCGGGCCTGCGAGGCCAGCGCGGCGAGGGGCGCCGCGTCCGGCCGCAACGGCCCCTTGGCGCCGATGCCGACGATCCCGTCGAGGACGAGGTCGGCCCGGTCGATCAGGTCGGCGGCGGCACGCAGGAAGGCCGGGATGCCGTCCGCCTGCCTGCTCGGCGCCACGCTGCCACCGGCCCGCCGCAGCGCGGCAAGTCCACCGGCGTGGGTCCGTTCGGGCGCCAGCAGCACCGCCGTGACGCCGGCTCCGCGACGCGCCAGCCGGGCCCCGGCGTACAGCGCGTCGCCGCCGTTGTCGCCGCTGCCGACCAGCAGCACGACCCGGCTGCCGTAGACCCGCCCCAGCAAGTCCGCGCAGGCGGCGGCGAGTCCGGCCGCCGCCCGCTGCATCAACGCCCCGTCGGGGAGCCGTGCCATCAGCTCCCGTTCGGCCGTCCTGACCGTCTCCACGCTGTACGCAGTACGCATGCCGTCGAGTCTCCCCCGTACCGCAGGAACCTCGTCACAGGCATTGACCCTTTGCCACCCCTTTGCCAAACTCACCGGCCCCCACCGGATGAATCGATTCAGTCGAATCGATTCGACGAGAGCCACGAGAGCTCCAGAAACGTCACGAGCTCGACGAGCTCCACGAGAGGACGCACTCCCATGGGACGCAGAGCCGCACTCATCGCCGCCGCCGGTACAGCCGCCCTCCTGACCGCCGTCGGCACCCTCACGGCACCGGCCATCGCCGCCCCCGCACCGGCCGCGGCCGCCGCCTGCGGCGAAGGCTCCTACCAGGCCGAGGCCGTCCTCAACGGCAGCACCTGGACGGCCCGCCGCGGCAGCTCGACCGTCTACACCGGCACCGACCTGCGCGCGGCGGTCCAGGCGGCGGTCAACAGCCTCACGGCCGGCCGCACCGCCAAGGAGCGGGTCGTCGTGCGCGGCTCGGGCTCCATGTCCGCGGGCTCACGCATCTCGCTCCCGAGCTACACCGCCCTCGACGTCTGCGGCACCATCAACGTCACCGGCACCGGCTCCGGCGACCAGGCCCCGGTGTACTCCCGCGGCACCCGCGACATCGAGGTCCAGCACCTCAACCTCACCGGCAGCCCGCTCTACGGCATCTTCCTGCGCAACGTCCAGAACGTGGTCCTCGGCCAGCTCGACATGCGCCTGTCGGCGGGCCTCGGCGTACGCATCGACAACCGCGGCGACACCTCCCAATGGACCCGCAACGTCCGCATCGACAACGCGTACGTCTCCGGCGCCTCCAGCCACGCGGTCGAGACGTACGGCGTGGACGGCCTGACCGTCGGTACGGTCACCGCCCGCAACGTCGGCGAGTCGGGCCTGCTGCTGAACCAGACCATCAACGCGACGGTCACGAAGGTCGACGCGGACAACGCGGGCGCGGGCACCGGTTACGCGGCCTTCCGCATGGCCAACCGCAACGGCCGGGTCGGCAGCGGCTACCCCACCAACATCCGCGTCGGCGAGGTCGTCGCACGCGGCGGCGGACGCGGTGTGTTCTGCGTGTCGGAGAGCGGCGGCGCGGTCATCGACAAGGTGACCCTCTCCAACACCGGCAACAACGCGGTCCTGATCGAGAACTGCTACAACGTGAACCTCGCCGCCCAGAGCGGCACGGTCACCGGCGGCGGCGAGATCCGCCTCGCGGCCCGCTCCGAGTTCCCCAACAACTCGGACATCCTCATCCAGAACCTGACGGTGACCAACTCCGCGATCAGGGAAAGCCCCTGCGGCACGAACACCACGTTCCGCAACAACACCCTGGTCAACAGCAGCCAGTCGATCTGCTGACGGCCCGTACGGCAGGAGGCCCCGGCGGTCGTCACCCCTCCGCGACGACGACCGCCGAGGCCACCCCCGCGTCATGGCTCAGCGACACATGCCAGGACCGCACGCCGAGTTCCGCCGCCCGGGCCGCCACCGTCCCCGTCACCCGAAGCCGCGGCTGCCCGCTGTCCTCGACGTAGACCTCGGCGTCGGTCCAGTGCAGCCCCGCCGGGGCGCCCAGCGCCTTGGCGAGCGCCTCCTTCGCCGCGAACCGCGCCGCGAGCGAGGCGACACCCCGTCGCTCACCGCTCGGCAGCAGCAACTCGCTCTGCAGGAACAGACGCTGGGCCATGTGGGGCGTACGCTCCAGCGCCGCCGCGAAGCGGTCGATCTCGGCCACGTCGATCCCGACCCCGATGATGCTCATGCCGAGCACCCTACGACCGGCGCCTCGGCCGACACGCGCGTCACTGCCAACGGTCGGCGGTCACCGACGCGAACGTTGACACACGTCAGGGCCCCCTCACCCCTCGCAACAGCACCACCCCTCCCGGAACAGCCGTTCAGCTCCTACGCTGGAACCGCATTGCGGACGCGATACGTCCATTGATACAGATGCTCAAGTCGACGACGTCTGGGATTAACGGGGGGCGAGGGCCGGCGTGCTCAAACCGGGGGAGATACCGCAGTTCACTGGCAATCTGCCGCAGCTGGAGACCGACTACGCGGAGCTGAAGAAGGACGCGGGCAACGTCCGCAAGACCGGCGGGGACGTGCACTCCCAGTTCCAGGGCCTGTCGGCGTACTACACCGCCCCGGAGGCGGAGCAGCTCTTCGCGACGACGAAGCCGGTGCAGGACCGGTCGGACGCGTTCGCCGACGACCTGGAGACGGTGTCCTCCGCCCTGTCGTCGTACGCCACCGAGATCCGGCCTCTCGTCGACAAGCTGGAGCAACTGAAGACCCAGGCCACGACGTTCGTCGACTCCGTCAAGGACGACGACGAGTGGGAGTACGACGGCGACAAGGTCGAGGAGCACAACCAGCTCCGGGACGACATCACCGCGACGGTGGCGGCGTTCTGGGCTGCCGAGCGGAACGCCCACAACAAGATCACCGCGTTGTGGGGCGGCACCCAGATGGTCGCCGGTGACGGCTCCGAGCGCACGGACCAGTACGGGTTCAACGCCGAGGACATGAAGAACGCCCAGGTGCCGTGGGGCGATCCGGTCGAGGAGAAGCATCACTGGTACGAGGTCGGCCACTGGGTGAAGTCCTTTGTGTGGGACGGCCTGATCGTGGACGGCATCTGGGGCACCATCAAGGGCCTGGGCACGCTGGTGGGCTTCGGCGGCTGGGACGCGATGGGCCAGGCCTGGAAGGGCCTCGCTCAGCTCGCGACCGGTCTGGTGATCTCCTCGATCCCGGGTGCGGGCGCGCTGTTCTGGACGCTTCCGGACGACAAGCTGCCGTCGTGGATCCGTGATTCGCGCACCGCGATGAAGGAGACGGGCAAGGCGCTGGTGGCGTGGGACGAGTGGGGGAAGAACCCCGGTCGTGCGGCCGGTGCGGTCACCTTCAACGTGCTGACGACCGTGTTCACGGGCGGCGCCGGTGCCGGTGTGTCGGGCGCGGGCAAGGCGGGCGCGGTCGCGAAGGTGCTGTCGGCGGCGGGCAAGGCGGGGAAGGTCATCGACCCGATGACCTACATCGCCAAGGGCGCCGGCGCGGGCCTGTCGAAGATCGGCGACATCAGCGCGGCGTTGAAGGGTGTCGGCAACATCGACATCCCCGCCCTCCCGGAGAACGCGATCACCCTCCCCGAGGGCGCGCTCAGGCTCCCGGACGGCACGGTGCGACTCCCCGAGGGCGCCGCCATCCCGGAGGGCGCGACCCGGCTCCCGGACGGCAACGTCAAACTCCCGGACGACACCCCGGTCCTGCCGGCGGGCGCGGAGCGGCTGAACACGCCCGAGGGCGAGCCGATGCTGTTCGCCGACCGCGACGGCAACATCCTGGACGAGCGCGGCAACATCCAGCTGGACGCCAAGGCGCCCGGCCCGACGGACATCGTCGACCGACCGGCTTCCGGCGACCCGGCCCCGACCGCGGGCGCGGACGTCCCGCGCGTGGACTCCCCGGTCAGGGAACCGGCCCTGGTCGGCGCCGCCACCAACGCCGCCGAAGGGGCCGGCCAGCACATCCGCCTGGGCAACAGCCTCGACACCAACCTCGGCGACGTCGGCCGCGTGGGCGACGACCTGCCCACGGGCCGCCCGGACACCACCCCGGACACCACTCCGGGCGGCACGGCGGGCCAGACGCCCGGCGGCACCGCGGGCGACAACATGCCCAGGAACGACCTGAACGACCCGCTCCGCCAAGGCAACGGGGACACTCCGTCCACGGGCAACAGCCACCCGGACACCACCCCGTCGTCCGCCGCCGACAACGCAGGCGGCGCCAACCACGCGGACGGTCCGGGCTCGGGCGGCACCCACACCGACGGCCCGGGCACCGGCGGCGGCCCTCTCGATCCCCCGTCGACGGGCGGCGTCCACCCCGGCGGCCTGGACGACGCGGCCCGTGGCGCGGACGACGCGGCGCGGCAGACGGACGACGCGGCCCAGCGCGCGGAGTACGAGGCCGCCCGCGAGAAGCCGGCCGACGAGCGGACGCCGGCCGAGCGAGCGGCCATCAGCGACGAGCACGTCCGGCTGGCCAACGAGGATCCGGCCTGGCGCGCACAGCACTACGACAAGTGGGGGCCCGGCTACCGCAACAGTGCCGAGGCCATGGTGGACGGCCAGCTCCTGCCGAAGCTCGTCGAGAAGCCGGGCGGCGGCTGGATGGCCGCCGACAACCTGCCGTACGCGAACTCGGAGCGGTTCCACCTCAATCCCCTGGAGCGGGGCCGGGACACCGTCGCCCCCAATGAGCTCAACCACCTCGACGACGTCTCGGCCAGGCGCGTGGCAGGCATGGACCTGTCCAACGCCGAGCGGGCCTACCTGGCCAATCCGACCGATGACACCGCGAGGGCACTCGCCGACGCGCAGGACCACTTCCACGCGACGGTCGGTGAGGGCGTCTCCAACAACAGCAAGCTCGGCGAGGCCCTCGGCGAGGAGGCCGCACGCCGGCACATGCTCCAGCAGCAGGAGTTCGCGGGAGCCCGCGAGGTCACCGACCTTCCGCAGACGGCCAACGGCTCGAAGAGGTTCGACCAGCTCTGGCGCGACAAGGACGGCAACCTCATCATCGTCGAGGCCAAGGGCCCCAACGCCAGGCTGGACTGGCGCCAGGGCAACGGTGCGCAGGACAGCGGCACCATGGTGAAGCAGGGCACCATCGAGTACGTCCGCACGATCCTGGCCGACATGGACGAGCGGGCCGTCTTCTCGCCGAAGGACGCCCAGTACGCCAAGGAGATCCGCACGGCCATCGACAACAAAACCCTGCAGTACGTGCTCGTCCAGGCCACCGAAAACACCGGTAAGTATGCTGGTGCCGAGCTCAAGCACCTCAAGCTCTTCTAAGGAGAAATGCGTTGGTCTCGATCATTTCCCGCCCTCCCCTGCCCACGGGGAACGCGGAAGAGGGCCTCGCCATGCTCCAGGAGAACGCTCAGGAGCTGATCGACGGTCTGGAAGAACGCTCCACGCGCCTGGGCGACACCCAGCGCATCACGCTCACCCTGGCCCAGTCGCGCTGCCTGGTGGACCCGCGGGCGTCGATCTTCCCCACGTGGGACGCCTGGGTCAACGCGATGCAGGTCAGCTCCGCCGTGTTCGCCGCCGCGACCACGACCGAGGACCAGGTCCAGTGCCGCATCGCGCACAAGGACCGCACCCTCCAGGCCACCGGCCCGCAGTGGTACGTGACTCCGGGCGCCTGGATCAGCGCCTTCTACCTGGCCGTGGTGTGCCGGGAGCGGGACAGGATCACGGCCCTGTGCAACGTACCCATGGCCCTGCTCCGGGAGAACGGCGCGCAGTTCGAGGAGTACCACTACGCCTGGATCGACACCCTCCAGACGTACTGGCTCGGGGGCCCCGACCTCGGCCCGAAGCTCGTCGCCGCGGTCGACGGCACCGAACCGGAAGCCGTCGCCGACCCGGAGACCGTGGGCAAGCTGCTGTACCCGCCGATGGAGATGTTCCACCGCTTCATCCGCAAGGACAACGCCGGTTTCAACCGCGCGCTGACCAGGGCCCTCGAACTGCACAAGGACTACTGGACCGAGGAGAGCCGGGCCTTCCAGGCCTCGGGCCTCGTCGCTCTCGCCCCGCTCGCCATCGCCTGCATGGCGCACGACGCGGGCATCCCCCTCGAGGTCGAGTCCGACTACCTGCCCGCGACGCTCCTGGGCCGCAACTGGTGCGGAGAGTTCCCCACGTAAGCAGTGGCCGCGGCAAGCTCGCACCACACGAACTTGCCGCGGTTGCCCTGCCTGGCCAGCGGATGCCACCCCCACAGGTCGGCGTCCCACGCCCCGATCCGCAACACCCCCGCCGACCAGCACACCCTGAGGGCGGCCGGCCCCTTGGTATGCCGTACGGCATTGGAGACCAACTCGGCGGCGAGGAGTTCGGCGACGTCGACGAGGCCGATCAGTCCGTGCATGGTGAGGATCAGGCGGAGGGTGCGGCGGCTGACGGTGACCGCGCGCAGGTCGTTCGGGATGTAGAGGCAGTACTCCCACGGTTCGGCTTCGTTTTCGGGCATGGGTGAACTCCGTTCGTGTGATGGGGAGTTGAAGACGCCGGGCGGTGGCAGTGCCGCGGCCGCCATGGCAGGACGGGGCGGTGCGCTTCCGGTACCCCGGGGTTTCGCAGCGTGTGCGTCGCATCACCGACGGTAGGTCTAACCGTTTAGGGTTTGCAAGCCAGTCGCTTAAAGTAGCCCCCGAACGAGTCGCGCGTGCAGGCGTGTTGGGAGGAGCGGACAATGGCATTGAGGCGCGAGCCAACGGCACGTCAGATGCGCTTGGCGGTCGAGCTCCGGAAACTGCGTGACGCGGCGGGGCTCACGACCCGTGACGCGGCGGCACTGCTCGGGGTGAGCTCCGCGCAGATCAGCCAGATCGAGGCCGGGCTCGCGGGTGTGAGCGAGAAGCGGTTGCGCCGCCTCGCAGCCAACTACGCCTGTTCAGATGCCGAATTGATCGATGCCCTGGTGACCATGGCGACCGACCGAACCCGGGGCTGGTGGGAGGAGTATCGGGGCGTGCTCCCCTCCGCCTATCAGGATCTCGCCGAGCTTGATCACCACGCCACCTCTCGTCACGACGTGACGGTGATTCACGTGCCGGGACTCTTTCAGACGGCGGACTACGCGCGGGCCCTCTTCGCTTACATGAACCCGGAGTTCCCCGAAGGCGAGGTCGAGCTCCGGGTGGAACACCGGATGAAACGGAAGGTGGTCATCGAAGGCCCCGATCCCATCCCGTACGAGACCGTGATCCACGAAGCCGCACTCCGAATCAGGGTGGCCGGACGCACCGCCTCGCAGGCCCAACTGGCTCGCATCCTGGAAATGTCCGAGGCTGATCACGTCACCGTTCAGGTCATCCCCTTCGCACTGGACGACTTCGCCGGAGCCGGTAGCACCCTCGTACACCTCGGCGGAACGGTCCCCCGCCTGGACACCGTGGTGCGCGACGCTCCGCACGGCACGGCCTTCCTCGACTCCGAGGCCCAACTGGAGCACTTTCGAACGCTCTTCCGTAGGGTGAAGGAAGCGTCACTCCCCCCGGAGCAGTCACGCGACCTCATCCACCAGTTGGCCAAGGAACTGTGAGGACGACATGACCACCCCCACCCACTGGAAGAAGTCCTCCTACTCCGGTGGAGGTGAGGGCAACGACTGCGTCGAGATCGCAAACTCCCCCACCCACATAGCCGTCCGCGACTCAAAGGCCCCGGCCAGGACACCCCTCACCATCCCGACCGGAGCCTTCACCACCTTTATCGAGGCACTCAAGCCGCCCTACTCCACCGTCACCGACTTCGCCAGGTTCCGAGGCTGATCCACGTCGTTGCCCCGAGCCGTGGCCAACTCACAGGCGAACACCTGCAAGGGCACGGTCGCCACCAACGGCTGAAGCAGCGTCGGCGTAGCCGGAATCCGGATCAGGTGATCGGCGTACGGCACGACCGCCTCGTCCCCCTCCTCCGCGATGACGATCGTCCGCGCACCCCGCGCCCGGATCTCCTGGATGTTGGACACGATCTTGTCGTGCAGTACGGACCGCCCCCGAGGCGACGGCACAACGACCACCACGGGCATGTCGTCCTCGATCAAGGCGATCGGCCCGTGCTTCAACTCACCCGCGGCGAAGCCCTCGGCGTGCATGTAGGCGAGTTCCTTGAGTTTCAACGCACCTTCGAGCGCCACGGGATACCCCACATGCCGTCCGAGGAACAGCACCGTCCCCTTCCCCGCCAAGGACCGCGCCAGCGCCCGCACCGGCTCCATGGTCTCCAGCACGCGGTCGACCTCACCGGAGATGTGCGACAGGTCGCGAATCACGGCGCTGATCTCGTCGCCCCACTTGGTGCCGCGCACCTGCCCCAGATACAGCGCGACGAGATAACACGCCACGAGCTGCGTCAGGAACGCCTTGGTGGAAGCAACGGCGACCTCCGGCCCCGCATGCGTGTACAGCACGGCATCCGACTCGCGCGGGATCGTCGACCCGTTGGTGTTGCAGATGGCCAGCACCTTGGAGCCCTGCTCGCGGGCGTGCCGTAGGGCCATCAAGGTGTCCATGGTCTCGCCGGACTGAGAGATGGCGATGACCAACGACCGGGCATCCAGAATCGGATCCCGGTACCGGAACTCGCTCGCGAGCTCGACCTCGCACGGAATCCGCGTCCAGTGCTCGATGGCGTACTTGGCGATCATCCCGGCGTGGAAGGCCGTGCCGCACGCGACGATGACGACCTTGTCCACCTCCCGCAGCTCACCGGCGGAGATACGGACCTCGTCCAGTGCCAGCGAGCCGGACGCGTCGATGCGGCCCAGCAGCGTGTCGGCGACGGCCTTGGGCTGCTCGGCGATCTCCTTGAGCATGAAGTAGTCGTAGCCGCCCTTCTCGGCGGCCGAGGCGTCCCAGTCGACGTGATACGAGCGCACGTCCGCCGGGCGGCCGTCGAAGCCCGTCACCGTCACCCCGTCCCGCCGCAGCTCCACCACCTGGTCCTGGCCCAGTTCGATCGCCGAGCGCGTGTGGGCGATGAACGCGGCGACGTCCGAGGCGAGAAAGGCCTCGCCGTCTCCGACGCCCACCACGAGCGGCGAGTTCCGCCGCGCCCCCACCACCACACCAGGCTCGTCCGCATGCACCGCGACCAGCGTGAACGCGCCCTCCAGCCGCCGGCACACCAGCCGCATCGACTCCGCCAGGTCGGAGGTCACGGAGAACTCCTCGGCGAGCAGATGGGCGACGACCTCGGTGTCGGTCTCGGAGCCCAGCGAATGCCCCCGCTCCTCCAACTCGGCCCGCAGGGCGGCGAAGTTCTCGATGATCCCGTTGTGCACGACCGCGACCCGCCCCGCGTTGTCGAGGTGCGGATGGGCGTTCGCGTCCGTCGGTCCCCCGTGCGTGGCCCATCGCGTGTGCCCGATGCCCGTCACACCGGTCGGCAGCGGCCGGTTGACCAGTTCCTTCTCCAGGTTGAGCAGCTTCCCGGCCTTCTTGGCCGCCGCCAGCCCGCCGTCCGCGAGCACGGCGACGCCTGCCGAGTCGTACCCCCGGTACTCCAGTCGCTTCAGTCCGGCCATCACGACATCAAGCGCCGACTGCGACCCCACGTATCCCACGATTCCGCACATGGACCGCAGCCTAGAGGCCGACAGCCGCCGGAACTCGGTACCTCCTGCCCGAAATCGGAAATTCTCAGCGGGTTACAGACCCTCCGGGAGCTCATACCTTCGCCCGGTAGGCCCTCATCGCCAGCGGGTAGAACACGAGCGCGATTCCTGCCGCCCACACCAGCGACCACAGCACCGGCTCCGCCACCGGCCCGCCGAGCAGCAGCCCGCGGAAGGCGTCGGACAGATGGGTGACCGGGTTGACGTCGCTCCACGCCTGGAGCCAGCCGGGCATGGTGTCCACGACGACGAACGCGCTGCTGGTGAACGTGATCGGGAAGATGAGCGTGAACGCGAACGCCTGCACCTTCTCCGCGTCGCCGGCGAGCATCCCGATCAGCACCGCGCTCCACGACACGGCCGCGGCGAACACCACCACCAGCAGCGTGCCGAGCAGGAAGCCGTCGAGCCCGCCCGTGATCCGGAAGCCGAGCAGCAGACCGAGCCCGATCATCAGCAGCAGGGCCCACACATGCTTGGCCAGGTCCGCGGTGATCCGCCCGATCAGCGGCGCGGACCGCGCTATCGGGAGGCTGCGCAGCCGGTCGAAGACGCCCTTGGTGAGGTCCGTGTTGAGCGCCATAGCCGTGTACATGGTCATGAACAGGGTGTTCTGCACGATGATCCCGGGCAGCGCGTACTTCAGATACGCCTCGGGCGATCCGGCCATCTGCCCGCCCAGCACGTACGTGAAGAGGAACACGAACATGATCGGCGTGATGCTGTAGTCGACCAGTTCGAGCGGGTTGTGTTTGACAGCGACCAGGCTGCGCCAGGCCATGGTGAAGGTCTGCCGCAGTCCGTCGAGGGGCCGCACACGGCCGGATTCGGTGACCGGCGCCGTGATGGTGGTGGCGGTCATGACCGGCTCACCGCCTTCTCCCTCTCGCTGTCGTCCCGGACGGCCGCGCCGCCGTTGCCCTCCGGCCCGCCGGGTTCGGCGCGATGGCCGGTCAGGGCCATGAAGACCTCGTCGAGCGAGGAGCGGCGCAGGGCCAGCTCGCCCACCGCGATGCCCTCCCGGTCGAGCGTGCGCACGACGGCCGGCATCAGCTCGGGGTCCTTCACCGGCGCCGTGATGGTCTCGCCCTCTATCTGGGCCTGCGGACCGGCCGCCTGGGCGACGAGCGCGTGCACCCGCGTGAGGTCCTGCGCCAGCACCGGCCGCAGTTGCAGCACCTGGCCGCCGACCTGCGACTTCAGCTGGTCCGGCGTGCCCTCGGCGATCACCCGGCCCTTGTCGATCACCACGATGTCGTCGGCGAGGACATCGGCCTCGTTCAGATACTGCGTGGTCAGCAAGGCCGTCGCGCCGTCCGCGACCAGGCCGCGCAGCATCTTCCACAGCTCACCGCGACTGTGCGGGTCCAGGCCGGTGGTCGGCTCGTCGAGGAAGAGGATGCTGGGCCGGCCCACGAGGCTGGCCGCCAGGTCCAGGCGCCTGCGCATGCCCCCGGAGAAGGTCTTCACGGCCCGCCCGGCCGCGTCCGTCAGCTGAAAGCGCTCCAGCAGCTCACCCGCCCGCGCTTTGGCCTCCCGCCGCGGCAGACCGAGCAACCGGCCGATGAGCAGCAGGTTCTCCGTGCCGGTCAGGTTCTCGTCCACCGCCGCGTACTGCCCGGTCAGCCCGATCATGGAGCGCACGACCCCGGCCTCCCGGACCACGTCGTGCCCGGCCACCTGGGCCCGGCCCGCGTCGGGCCTGAGCAGCGTCGCGAAGATCCGCACCGCGGTCGTCTTCCCCGCGCCGTTGGGACCCAGCAGCCCGAGCACCGAGCCCTTGCGGGCTCCCAGGTCGACGCCGGCCAGCGCCTCTGTCTCCTTGAACCGCTTGACCAGGCCTTCCGCCTCAATCGCATACGTCATGGGTCACCCCTCGGGGTTCGTGGACCCCGGCCTGGGCCCACCTCTCCCACAACTGTGACGCACGGCACTGACATTCCCCGTCTTGCCCGGGTTCGCCCCGAATCCTGATGCGTGACGGACCCCACCCCGCCATCCGTTCGTACTGCCGTAACAATGGACTGTGATCTCTCCGGTCTCCCCGATGCCCCGGAGCGCCCACCGGCACAGGCCGGAGGCGACTCCCTACGTCGACCTCACCCGAGCCGAGTGGAGTGCGCTGCGCGAGAAGACGCCGCTGCCGCTCACCGCCGAGGAGGTCGAGAAGCTGCGCGGCCTCGGCGACGTCATCGACCTCGACGAGGTGCGGGACATCTACCTCCCGCTGTCCCGGCTCCTGAACCTCTACATCGGGGCCACCGACGGCCTGCGCGGTGCCCTGAACACCTTCCTCGGCGAACAGGGCTCCCAGTCCGGCACCCCGTTCGTCATAGGGGTCGCCGGCTCGGTCGCCGTGGGAAAGTCCACGGTCGCCCGCCTCCTCCAGGCCCTGCTCTCGCGCTGGCCCGAGCACCCGCGCGTCGAACTAGTCACCACCGACGGCTTCCTGTTGCCCACCAAGGAGCTCCAGGCCCGCGGCCTCATGTCGCGGAAAGGTTTCCCCGAGTCGTACGACCGCCGCGCCCTGACCCGTTTCGTCGCCGACATCAAGGCGGGCAAGGACGAGGTGACGGCCCCGGTCTACTCCCACCTCATCTACGACATCGTCCCGGACCAGCGGCTCACGGTCCGCCGCCCCGACATCCTGATCGTCGAGGGCCTGAACGTCCTCCAGCCCGCCCTGCCCGGCAAGGACGGCCGCACCCGGGTCGGTCTCGCCGACTACTTCGACTTCAGCGTGTACGTCGACGCCCGCGCCGAGGACATCGAGCGCTGGTACCTCAACCGCTTCAAGAAGCTGCGCGCGACCGCCTTCCAGAACCCCTCCTCGTACTTCCGCAAGTACACCCAGGTGTCCGAGGAGGAGGCCCTCGACTACGCCCGCACGACCTGGCGGACCATCAACCGTCCGAACCTGATCGAGAACGTGGCCCCGACCCGCGGCCGCGCCACCCTCATCATCCGCAAGGGCCCGGACCACAAGGTCCAGCGCCTGAGCCTGCGCAAGCTGTGACGCCGTAACCAGGGCCTGTTAGAAAGACCCCATGCTGCATCTGCGTCTGATCACCCCATCCGGCAAGACCGACGAAGTGGTGCGCCTGATCGAGAAGACGGTCGGCACCGCGCACCTCGTCGTCATGCCGGGCGCCGCCCGCGACCCGGCCGGAGACGTGGTGATGTGCGACGTGGCCCGCGAGGCGGGAGACGAACTCCTCACCGGTCTCCAGAGGTTGGGCCTCGAGGACTGCGGCTCCATCGCCGTCGAGAACATCGACCTGTCCCTGTCCAAGCGCGCCGACCGGGCCGAGGAGGACGCACCCGGCGAGGGCGCGGACGCGGTCCTGTGGGACCACCTGACGGACGCGACGCACGAGGAGTCGACCCTCTCCGTCACCTACCTCGCGTTCATCACGCTCGCCACGATGATCGCGGCCTGCGGTGTGGTCCTGGACAACGCGATCCTGATCGTCGGCGCGATGGCGGTCGGCCCGGAGTTCGGCCCGCTGGCCGGTATCTGCACGGCCGCGGTACAGCGCGCGCCACGCCTGGCACTGCGTTCGTTGATCGCCCTGCTGGTGGGGTTCGCGGTGGCGATGGCGGTGACGGTCGGCTTCAGCCTCTTCATGGACGCCGTCGGCCTGTTCACCAAGGACCTGTTGGAGGCCGACCGCCCCAACACCGGCTTCATCTACGCCCCGGACTGGTTCTCGTTCGTCGTGGCCGTCCTCGCCGGAGCCGCCGGCACCCTCTCCCTGACGTCCGCCAAGTCCGGCGCCCTTGTTGGCGTAGCCATCTCGGTGACGACGGTCCCCGCAGCCGCCAACGCGGCCGTCGCCCTGATCTACAGCGACACCAACCAGGCCTGGCGCTCCTCGGAACAGCTCCTGCTGAACCTCTTGGGCATCATCCTGGCCGGCACCCTGACCCTCATGCTCCAGAAGTGGCTCTGGTCGACCCAGCGCAAACGAACGGCACTCTGAAACACCGGAGTTGAGCTACGCCCCTCAGGGGCGCGGGGCTCTGTCCATATGCGGCTCCGCCGCGTGGGCGCGACCAGCCACGACGCAGCCGCAGCCGCAGCCGCAGCCCGCAAAGCACAGACCCCCCCACCCCGAACCCGGAAAGACCTACCCCAGCGCCGACTTCACCGCATCGGCCAACCGCCCGGCCACAGACCGAGCCTGATCAATATCAGCCGCCTCGACCATCACCCGAACCAACGGCTCGGTCCCGGAAGGCCGCAGCAACACCCGCCCCGTAGCCCCGAGCTCCCGCTCCGCGTCAGCAACAGCCGTCGTCAACTCCGCGGACGTACCGACCCGGGACCGATCAACATCCGGCACATTGATCAGCACCTGCGGCAACCGCTCCATCACAGCCGCCAGCTCCCGCAACGACCGCCCGCTCTCCGCGACCCGCGCGGCCAGCAGCAGCCCGGTCAGCGTGCCGTCCCCGGTGGTCGCGTGATCGAGGATGATCACGTGCCCGGACTGCTCGCCTCCCAGCGCGTACCCGTGCTCCTTCATCTCCTCGAGCACATACCGGTCACCCACCGCCGTCTGGACGAGCTTCAGCCCCTCCCGCTCCAGCGCCAGCTTGAACCCGAGGTTCGACATGACCGTCGCGACAACGGTGCCGGAGCGCAGTGCGGAACGCTCCCGCATCGCAAGCGCGAGTACGGCCATGATCTGGTCGCCGTCCACCTCCTCACCGGTGTGGTCGACGGCGAGGCACCGGTCCGCGTCCCCGTCGTGCGCGATGCCGAACGCGGCACCGTGTTCGAGGACCGCGGCCTTGAGGAGGCCGAGGTGGGTGGAGCCACAGCCCTCGTTGATGTTGAGCCCGGTCGGATCGGCACCGATGGTGATGACCTCGGCGCCGGCCCGGGTGAACGCCTCGGGCGAGACCTGGGCGGCCGCGCCGTGCGCCTCGTCGAGGACGATCTTCAGCCCGTCGAGCCGGTTCGGGAGAACGCCGACGAGGTGGGAGACGTACTTCTCGGCCCCTTCGTCATACGTCCGCACGCGCCCCACGCCCGAGCCCGTCGGCCGGTCCCAGGGGGCGCCGGTGCGGTGCTCCTCGTAGACGGCCTCGATCCGCTCCTCCAGCTCGTCGTCGAGCTTGTGCCCGCCGCGGGCGAGGAACTTCACGCCGTTGTCGGGCATGGCGTTGTGGCTGGCGGAGAGCATGACACCGAGGTCGGCGCCGAGGTCGGCCGTGAGGTAGGCGACCGCCGGAGTGGGCAGCACGCCCACCTTCAGGACGTCGACGCCCGCGCTGGCGAGGCCCGCGACCACCGCGGCCTCCAGGAACTCCCCGGACGCGCGCGGGTCCCGTCCGACCACGGCCGTCGGCCGATGGCCCTCGAAGGTTCCCGCCTCGGCCAGTACGTGCGCCGCGGCCACGGAGAGGCCGAGCGCCATCTCGGCCGTCAGATCCGCGTTGGCGACACCGCGCACGCCGTCCGTGCCGAAGAGTCGTCCCACTTGTCCTCCTGGATAAAGCGTCACTTTCGGAGATCACGCGATCACACAAGCCCTTGAACGTCTTGTGCCGTTATACGCCCATGACTGTGATAAAACGAACGCCCCGACGGCACTGTGGCGTGCCGCCGGGGCGTTCGGACGTACTGCGTACTGCTGGTAGTACCGCGAGTACGAGCAGGCAGCGAAGCTTAACGCTTGCTGTACTGCGGGGCCTTGCGGGCCTTCTTGAGACCGGCCTTCTTGCGCTCGACCGCACGGTCGTCGCGACGGAGGAACCCGGCCTTCTTGAGGGCGCCGCGGTTGTTGTCCACGTCGGCCTCGTTCAGCGCGCGGGCGACACCGAGACGGAGCGCACCGGCCTGACCGGAGACACCGCCACCCGCGATGCGGGCGATGACGTCGTAGCGGCCTTCGAGCTCGAGCACCTTGAAGGGCTCGTTGACTTCCTGCTGGTGCACCTTGTTGGGGAAGTAGTCCTCAAGGGTGCGACCGTTGATCTTCCACTTGCCGGAGCCCGGGACGATCCGGACGCGGGCGATGGCGTTCTTGCGACGGCCCAGGCCGGCGGCCGGCTGCGGGTCGCCGAAGCGGCCTGCGAGGGACTCCGAGGTGTACTCACCCTCGACGGGGACCTCGGACTCGGTGGTGTAGCTGTCAATGTCGACGAGCTCGGTCTCGGTCTCTTCGACCGGCTGCTCAACGGTGGTCTCGGCCACGATTCTCCTCAGATTCTGTTCGGTCTTAGGGGTGGCCGGACTTACTGCGCGACCTGGGTGATCTCGAACGGCACCGGCTGCTGGGCGGCGTGCGGGTGCTGGTCACCCTTGTAGACCTTCAGCTTCGAGAGCATCTGACGGCCCAGAGTGTTCTTGGGGAGCATGCCCTTGATGGCCTTCTCGACGGCCTTCTCGGGGTTCTTGTCGAGCAGCTCGTCGTAACGGACGGAGCGCAGACCACCCGGGTAGCCCGAGTGGCGGTAGGCCATCTTCTGGGTCCGCTTGTTGCCGGAGAGGTGCACCTTGTCGGCGTTGATGATGATGACGAAGTCACCGGTGTCGACGTGAGGGGCGTAGATCGGCTTGTGCTTGCCCCGCAGAAGCGTGGCGGCGGTGGTGGCGAGACGACCCAGGACAACGTCCTGAGCGTCGATGACGTGCCACTGGCGCGTCACATCGCCGGGCTTGGGGCTGTACGTACGCACGGTTCGTAGCCTTCGCTTCGAGTGAATGGTCCTAAACAAGGTCACCGAAACGATCACGACAGCCTGGGCCCACGGCGGCGACGCATACCGCGTGCGTGGGGTCGCTGGTCATCGGCCCGGTGGACCGGTGTAAGGGCCCGTCCCGTGAGAATGAGCAAGCCAATACACAACGAAGAAGCAGGATACCTGCGCTGGCCCGTACGGGTCAAAACGAGGCGACTGCAGCCGTCCGAACCGATTCTACCCGCCCCGCACACCGCCGGATCCTCCCGTGGGACACCACGGTGATCACCGGTGCACACAACGTGACAACAGCCGCAGGCGCCGTCCAGTCTGACAGGAGGAGCAGGCCATGGAGACGCAGGGCACAGACCCGGTCGCCGTCCAGGTGCGCGCGGACCGGACGACGACGGCGTCGTCCGGTCCGCCGTCCGAGGTCAGCCGTACCGTAGGCGTCGCGAGGGCGCCCGGTATCGCCGCCGACCCACCCACACCTGCCGGGTCACCCTTCGCACCAACCACCCGGAGATGTCGCCTTTGTGCTCGCTCACCGAGCGAACGCCAGGTGTTCCAGAGCCCCTTGAGGCGGACCGGCACACCGCTTCCGCCGTCTAAGATGCGGCTCATGAGCTATGGGCAGCAGGGGGGACCCCAGTCCCAGTGGGATCCCTGGACACCGCAATCCCAGCAGCCGTGGAACGGCGGCGACTCCGGCGGCGCCCCGGACTGGGCCGCGCTCGCCGAGGCCTCCGAGACGCGCGCCAAGCGGCGCCGGCTGCTGTTCATCGGTGGCGGCGCACTGGCCACGCTGGCGATCGGCACGGCCGTGGCGATGGCCGTGGTGTCGGCGGACGGCGACCCCGAGGGATCGGGCCGGCCGTCCACTCTCCCCAACAGTGCGGACATTCCGAGCGGGACGGGGACCGCGGAGCCGTCGTTCGAGCCGACCAGCGCCCCGCCGCCGCTGGACCCGAAGGAGTTCGTGTCCAGCAAGAACAAGGACACGGCCCCGATCGGCCCGAACATCCTGTTCCCGGGCACGCAGCTGACCATGGGCACGACCGTCTACAAGAAGGGCGCGACGGCCGACACCAAGAGCTGCGCCGCGGCGGCCAAGGGCACCCTCGTGAAGGTCCTCAACGACAACGACTGCACCCGCCTGATGCGCGTCACCTACACCAAGGACGGCGTCGCGGTCACGGTCGGCGTGGCGGTCTTCGACACCGAGGCACAGGCAGTCAAGGCCAAGAAGGACGCCGACACCAAGAGCATCGTCGCGTCCCTGGCCGGCGACGGCGTCAAGGAGTTCTGCAACTCCGCGGTCTGCCGCTCGACCACCAACTCCTACGGCCGCTACGCCTACTTCACGATCGCCGGCTTCACCAACGGCAAGGACGTGACGACGAAGGACACCGCCGTCTTCACCACCGGCGACGACCTCGGCGAGTTCACGTTCCGCCAGATCCGGCGACGCGGCGAGGCCCAGGCGTCGGCGGCGGCCAACGAGTGACGAGACCTGCCCGGACCTCGGCTCGACCCCGTCACCGTCACCGTCACCGGGATTCCCAGGAGACGTTCAGGGCGGGTGCGGTGCGTTCCGGCTGACGCCCGGCCGCCCCGCGCGGCCGGAGTACTAGCCGCAGCACCCGCCCCCCGACGGCAGAGACCGCCGGTTCCGCGCCTCCAGGTTCCGCGCGGCCAGCAACTCGTCGGCCGGATAGCCGACTTCCTCCAGCGTCAGCCCGTGCGGCCGTACGACGTGCACGGCGGAGTCCCGTACGCCGGCGGCGAGCACCTTGCCCGGCCAGTCGGGCGGACGGTGTCCGTCCCCCACGAACAGCAGCGCACCGATCAGCGACCGCACCATGTTGTGGCAGAAGGCGTCGGCGCGGACCGTGGCGGTGATGATCCCGTCGTCCCCTCGCTCCAGGCTCAGCTGCTGGAGCGTACGAATGGTGGTCGCGCCCTCGCGCTTCTTGCAGTAGGCGGCGAAGTCGTGCTCCCCGAGGAGCCGCCCCGCGGCCTCGTTCATCGCGTCGACGTCGAGGGGCCAGTCGTGCCAGAGCACATGGCTCCGCAGCAGGGGGTCGACGCCGCCGGGGTTGTCGGTCACGCGATAGGCGTACCGCCGCCAGACCGCGGAGAAGCGGGCGTTGAAGCCGCTGGGTGCCTCCCGCAGGGCCCACACCCGTACGTCCTTGGACAGCCGCCCGGCGAGCCGCTTGAGCAGCTTCCCGTGCTGCTCGGCCCAGACTTCCCGAGGCAGATCGACATGGGCGACCTGGCCCCTGGCATGCACCCCGGCGTCGGTCCGCCCGGCCACGGTCAGCTCGTACGTCGTCTCCCGCGACCGCGTCACCGTCCGCAGGGCATCCTCGATCTCCCCCTGCACGGTCCGCCGTCCCCCGGCCTGCTTGGCCCACCCGGAGAACGCGGTCCCGTCGTACGAGAGGTCCAAACGCACCCGTACGAACCCGGGCTGTACTTCGTCACTCACCCCTAGATCCTCTCAGCGCTGCATCGCTTTCAAAAACGTGAAAGCGGGCCCGCCCCAAGGGGGCAGACCCGCTCCATGCGAGGTTCAACCTCAGGCGTCCTTGGACTCCTCGGCCGGAGCCGCGTCCTCGACAGCCTCGTCGGCCTTGGTCACGTCGACCTTGGTCTCCTCGGCGGCCGGAGCCTCGGTGACAGCCTCGGCGTCCTTGGCGGCACGCTGGGTGGCGGCCTCGGCCTCGCCGGTCGCCTGCTGCGCGACCGTCAGCGCCTCGACCAGCTCGATGACAGCCATGGGCGCGTTGTCGCCACGGCGGTTACCGATCTTGGTGATGCGGGTGTAGCCACCCGGGCGGTTCTCGTAGCGCGGGCCGATCTCGGTGAAGAGCGTGTGCACGATGCTCTTGTCCGTGATCACCTGGAGCACCTGACGGCGGTTGTGAAGGTCGCCCTTCTTCGCCTTGGTGACCAGCCGCTCGGCGTACGGACGCAGCTTGCGCGCCTTCGCCTCGGTGGTGGTGATACGGCCGTGCTCGAACAGCGACTTCGCGAGGTTCGCGAGAAGCAGCTTCTCGTGCGCGGCACTGCCGCCCATACGGGCACCCTTGGTGGGCTTCGGCATGGTGTTTCTCCTAGGTGTCTGCCCCGGCCGTATCAGGTACCGGGGTCAGTATCCGAGCGGGCGGTCGCCCGTCGAAGATCCGGGGGCCTCAGCGAGACCCCCGGAGGTGGTGCCGATCAGTACTGCTCGGTCTCCACGAAGCCCGCGTCCACGTCGTCGTCGGCGCCGAAGGCGTCGGCGGCGGCGGTCGGGTCGAATCCGGGCGGGCTGTCCTTCAGGGCCAGGCCCATGCCGGCCAGCTTCGCCTTGACCTCGTCGATCGACTTCGCACCGAAGTTGCGGATGTCGAGCAGGTCGGCCTCGGAACGCGCCACGAGCTCACCCACGGAGTGGATGCCCTCGCGCTTGAGGCAGTTGTACGAACGGACGGTGAGCTCGAGCTCCTCGATCGGCAGGGCGAGATCAGCGGCAAGGGCGGCGTCCGTGGGGGACGGGCCCATGTCGATGCCCTCGGCGTCGATGTTGAGCTCACGGGCCAGACCGAACAGCTCGACCAGGGTCTTGCCGGCCGACGCCATGGCGTCACGCGGACGCATGGCCTGCTTGGTCTCGACGTCGACGATCAGCTTGTCGAAGTCGGTGCGCTGCTCGACACGGGTCGCCTCGACCTTGTAGGTGACCTTGAGAACCGGCGAGTAGATCGAGTCGACCGGGATACGCCCGATCTCCTGACCGACCTGCTTGTTCTGCACGGCGGAGACGTAACCGCGGCCACGCTCGACCGTCAGTTCCATCTCCAGCTTGCCCTTGCCGTTGAGCGTGGCGAGGACGAGGTCGGGGTTGTGCACCTCGACACCGGCCGGGGGCGCGATGTCGGCGGCGGTGACCAGACCCGGACCCTGCTTGCGCAGGTACATCACGACCGGCTCGTCGTGCTCCGAGGAGACGACCAGCTGCTTGATGTTGAGGATCAGGTCGGTGACGTCCTCCTTGACGCCCGGCACGGTGGTGAACTCGTGCAGAACGCCGTCGATACGGATGGACGTGACCGCCGCACCCGGGATCGAGGAGAGGAGCGTACGACGCAGGGAGTTGCCGAGGGTGTAGCCGAAGCCCGGCTCCAGCGGCTCGATCACGAACCGGGAGCGGAACTCGTCGACGACCTCTTCGGTCAAGGACGGACGCTGAGCAATCAGCATGTGGTGATCCTTCGGTCATGGGCGCCCGCTATTTGACGCCCTACCCACCGGGCGGTAGCCCGATGTTGTTACTTCTGCAAGGGTACGGGCGGCACGCCTCCGAAGAGCCGTACCGCCCGCAACCTCAAGACAACCGAGCCTCAGACGCGGCGGCGCTTGGGCGGACGGCAGCCGTTGTGCGGGGTGGGGGTGACGTCCTGGATGGAGCCGACCTCGAGGCCAGTGGCCTGGAGGGAGCGGATCGCGGTCTCGCGACCGGAGCCCGGGCCCTTCACGAAGACGTCGACCTTGCGCATGCCGTGCTCCTGCGCGCGACGGGCGGCCGACTCGGCGGCCATCTGCGCGGCGAAGGGCGTCGACTTGCGCGAGCCCTTGAAGCCGACGTGGCCGGCGGAGGCCCAGGAGATCACGTTGCCCGAGGGGTCCGTGATCGAGACGATCGTGTTGTTGAACGTGCTCTTGATGTGCGCGTGGCCGTGAGCGACGTTCTTCTTTTCCTTGCGGCGCACCTTCTTGGCAGCGCCCTGACGACCCTTGGGGGGCATCTATAACTCCTACGGGAGGTGGTCGGTCCTACAGCGAAGACCGCTTGTTCAAGCGTCCGCTGAGGACTACTTCTTGCCCGGCTTCTTCTTACCGGCGATGGCGCGACGCGGGCCCTTGCGGGTGCGGGCGTTCGTGCTGGTGCGCTGACCGCGGACAGGCAGACCGCGACGGTGACGGAGACCCTGGTAGCAGCCGATCTCCACCTTGCGGCGGATGTCGGCCTGGACCTCGCGACGGAGGTCACCCTCGGTCTTGATGTTGTTGTCGACGTACTCGCGGATCGCGACCAGCTCCTCCTCGGAGAGGTCGCGAACCCGGGTGTTCGGGTTGATGCCGGTCTCGGCCAGCGTGAGCTGGGAAAGGGTCCGGCCGATGCCGAACACGTAGGTCAGGGCGACCTCCACACGCTTTTCGCGCGGGATGTCAACACCGGAAACGCGTGCCATTCAATGGCTCCAGTTGATCTTCGGAGGTCTTCCACAGAACCGACCCCCAGCCGCCGGCCTCTTTTGTTTCAAAGATTAGGTACGAACTGGGTCCCCGGCCTCCGAACCGGGGGTGTCAGGCGATCGCTCGCGATGCCTGGGTCCTGCGTATGAACATGTTCAGCTCGCGTCGCGCGAAGTTCTGCGGTGAGCAGAGGGTGGGTCGTGCGTCAGCCCTGGCGCTGCTTGTGGCGCGGGTTCTCGCAGATGACCATGACCCGACCGTGACGGCGGATCACCCTGCACTTGTCGCAGATCTTCTTGACGCTCGGCTTGACCTTCATGGGGTGAGGTTCTCCGGGTCAGTGCCACCACCCCGCCGGAACGGGGCAAAGGCAAGATCTACTTGTACCGGTAGACGATCCGGCCACGCGTCAGGTCGTACGGAGACAGCTCCACCACGACCCGGTCGTCAGGGAGGATACGGATGTAGTGCATACGCATCTTGCCGCTGATGTGCGCCAGGACCTGGTGGCCGTTCTGGAGCTCGACCTTGAACATGGCGTTCGGAAGAGACTCGACGACAGTGCCCTCGATCTCGATGGCACCTTGCTTCTTGGCCACGCTTCGCCCTTCGAATCGACTACCTTGATCGACTCCCTTTGCGTCCCTTACGGGCGCATGCGGACATGCGGGTGCACGAGAGCCGACGAGTCAGTCTACGTCAGCGCACCCGGAATGACGAATCGAGAGAGTCTGCCCCGAGCCGGAGATCTCTAAGCACGCGTCGGCCTGGGAAGACAGGACCCCGCATCCCGGAACGCGCTCAGGCCAGCGGGTCCGGCGCCGCCGTGATCCCGTGCTCCGCGAGCTTCGCCTTGCCGCCGTCCGGAGCCGTCAGGACCAGCGGTCCCTGCTCCGTGAGGGCGACGGAGTGCTCCCAGTGGGAGGACCAGGTGCCGTCGGTGGTGATGACCGTCCAGTCGTCCTGGAGGACCTCCGTCTTCGGGGTGCCCAGGGAGACCATCGGCTCGATGGCGAGGCAGAAGCCGGGGACCAGCTTGGGGCCCTTGCCGCGGCGCCGGTCGACGTAGTTCAGCAGGTGCGGGTCCATGTGCATCTCGGTGCCGATGCCGTGGCCGCCGTAGTCCTCGATGATGCCGTAGCGACCGCCGCCGGCCTTCGGCTGGCGCCGGATGTACGTCTCGATGGCCTTGGAGACGTCCACCAGCCGGTTGCCCTGCTTCATGGCCGCGATGCCGGCCCACATCGACTCCTCGGTCACCCGGGAGAGCTCGATCAGCTCCGGAGCGTGCCCGGAGCCCACGAAGGCGGTGTACGCGGCGTCGCCGTGCCAGCCGTCGATGATCGCGCCGCAGTCGATGGAGATGATGTCGCCGTCCTTGAGGACGACCTCGTCGGACGGGATGCCGTGGACCACGACCTCGTTCACCGAGGTGCAGATCGTCGCGGGGAAGCCGCCGTACCCGAGGAAGTTCGGCTTCGCGTTGTGCTCCGCGAGCACCTTGCGCGCGACCTGGTCCAGGTCCTTCGTCGTGGCCCCGGGCACCGCGGCCTCACGCGTCGCCGCGTGGATGGCGGCCACGACCAGCCCCGCCTCACGCATCTTGGCGATCTGCTCGGGGGTCTTGATCTGCACCATGGGGGCGGGGGCCTTTCTCGGACCGGGGGTGTCACGGGCGCCTTCAACGATACGTGCACCCACGCAGCAGCCGCGGCCCCCTGGGAAGGGAACCGCGGCTACGGCGACACGTACGAAGAAGGATGTACGAAGAACGGCTACGCGACGTCCTCGCGCTTCAGGGCCTCCATGGCCCGCGCGGTGACGTCCTCCACCTTGCCGAGCGCCGAGATCGTGACCACCAGGCCCTGCGCCTTGTAGTAGTCGATGATCGGCTCGGTCTGCGTGTGGTAGACCTCCAGCCGCTTGCGGACGGTCTCCTCGGAGTCGTCGTCGCGCTGGTAGAGCTCGCCGCCGCAGACGTCACAGACGCCGTCCTGCTTCGGCGCCTTGTACGACACGTGGAAGACGTGCGCCGAGTCGTTACGGCAGATACGACGGCCGGCGATGCGCTTGACGACCTCTTTCTCGGGGACCTCGAGGTCCAGGACCCCGTCGAGCTTCATGTCCTCGTCCTGCAGCATCTCGTCCAGCGCCTCGGCCTGCGACACGTTCCGCGGGAAGCCGTCGAGAAGGAAGCCGTTCTCGGCGTCCGGCTTCTCCATGCGGTCCTTGGCCATCCCGATGGTGACCTCGTCCGGGACCAGGTTGCCCGCGTCCATGTAGGACTTCGCCAGTTTGCCGAGTTCCGTCTGCTGGCTGATGTTGGCCCGGAACAGGTCGCCCGTGGAGATGTGCGGGATCGACAGGTTCTGGGCGAGGAACGCGGCCTGCGTTCCCTTACCGGCACCCGGCGGCCCGACGAGGACGATACGCATCAGCGGAGGAACCCTTCGTAATTGCGCTGCTGAAGCTGACTCTCGATCTGCTTCACCGTCTCGAGACCCACACCCACGATGATCAGGATGCTGGTCCCGCCGAACGGGAAGTTCTGGTTTGCCCCGAAACCAGCCAACGCCATCGTCGGCACGAGAGCGATCAGCCCCAAGTACAGCGAACCCGGCCAGGTGATCCGGTTGAGTACGTAGGACAGGTACTCAGCGGTCGGTCGGCCAGCCCGGATGCCCGGGATGAAGCCACCATACTTCTTCATGTTGTCCGCGACTTCCTCGGGGTTGAACGAGATAGCCACGTAGAAGAAGGCGAAGAACACGATGAGGAAGAAGTACAGGATGATGTGCGGCGTGGCCGCCGTATCCGCGAGGTTCTTCTCGATCCAGGTCGCCCAACCGGCATTGGAGTTGGAGAACTGCACGATCAACGCCGGGATGTAGAGCAGCGACGAAGCGAAGATGACCGGGATCACACCAGCCTGGTTGACCTTCAGCGGGATGTAGGTCGAGGTACCGCCGTAGGAACGGCGGCCGATCATCCGCTTCGCGTACTGCACCGGGACACGGCGCTGGGCCTGCTCGACGAAGACCACCAGGCCGACCATGACCAGACCGACCAGGATCACCGTGCCGAACTCGATCCAGCCGTCGGCCAGCGAGCCCTGCTGCTTGATGGCCCACAGCGCGGACGGGAAGGTCGCGGCGATCGAGATGAACATCAGGATCGACATGCCGTTGCCGATACCGCGGTCGGTGATGATCTCACCGAGCCACATGACGACGGCGGTGCCGGCGGTCATCGTGATGACCATGGTCATCGTGGTGAAGATCGAGCGGTCGGGCACGATCGAGGTCGCGACCGGGCAACCGCTGAAGAGCGCACCGCTGCGGGCGGTGGCCACCAGGCCGGTGCCCTGCAGGACGGCGAGCGCCACCGTCAGATAGCGGGTGTACTGCGTGATCTTCGCGGTACCGGCCTGTCCCTCTTTCTTGAGGGCCTCCAGACGCGGGATCACGACGGTCAACAGCTGCAGGATGATGCTCGCCGTGATGTACGGCATGATGCCGAGCGCAAAAATCGTGATCTGCAGCAGCGCGCCACCACTGAACATGTTGACCAGCCCGAACAGACCCTGGTTCGCGCTGGCCTGGTCGATGCAGGTCTGTACGTTCTTGTAGTCGACACCCGGGATCGGTACATGCGTGCCGACTCGGTAGACCACGATGATGCCGAGCGTGAAGAGCAGCTTCTTGCGCAGGTCGGGCGTCCTGAACGCCCGGGCGAACGCGGTGAGCACGGAGCCTCCTGCGCCCCCCGCACGCAGAGCAGGGAGGCTAGTCGTTGACAAGGCCTTGAAAGCCAGTAGACGGTCGCCCAACAGTGCTGAGGGAGACAGACACCTGTCACCACTAGCTATGGATGGACCACAGGACTCTAACAGTGCCGACCCCCTTGCAAGAAGCGGACGAACCCGACGACGGCCGCCCGGGACCGGCTCTCCGCCACGGCCAGGAATCGTCTCTTCCTCACACACCGCCGCATTTCGCATCAATCACCTCTACGAAAGCGGCCGAACTGTGTGGAGACGCGTGCGGTGACACGTCTCATGACCCGCCTCATGACACGCCTCATATGAAAAAGGCCCGCCGAAATATCGGCGGGTCTTTTTCGGCCGGGGATACCCACAAAAGAGGTATCCCCGGTCGGGGTCGTTCAAGTCAGCGAGACGTCCGAGGGAATCAGACGAGCTCGGTGACGGTACCGCCGGCAGCGGTGATCTTCTCCTTGGCGGAGCCGGAGACGGCGTCGACCGTCACCTGCAGCGCCACGGAGATCTCGCCCTGGCCGAGGACCTTGACGAGGCTGTTCTTGCGAACGGCACCCTTGGCGACGAGACCCTCGACGGTGACCTCGCCACCCTCCGGGTACAGCTCGCCCAGCTTGTCGAGGTTCACGACCTGGAACTCGGTCTTGAACGGGTTCTTGAAGCCCTTGAGCTTCGGGAGACGCATGTGGAGGGGCATCTGGCCACCCTCGAAGCGCTCCGGAACCTGGTAACGGGCCTTCGTGCCCTTGGTACCACGACCGGCCGTCTTACCCTTCGACGCCTCACCACGACCCACACGGGTCTTGGCGGTCTTGGCGCCCGGGGCGGGACGGAGGTTGTGGATCTTGAGCGGGTTGTTCTCCGCCATGATCAGTCGACCTCCTCGACCGTCACGAGGTGGCGGACGGTGTGCACCATGCCGCGGAACTCGGGACGATCCTCCTTGACGACCTGCGTGTTGATCCCCTTGAGACCAAGGGAGCGCAGGGTGTCACGGTGGTTCTGCTTGCTGCCGATGTACGACTTCGTCTGCGTGATCTTGAGCTGAGCCATTACGCAGCACCAGCCCCGGCACGCGCACGCAGCAGAGCCGCGGGAGCGACGTCCTCGAGCGGCAGACCGCGGCGGGCCGCGACCTCCTCGGGACGCTGCAGGCCCTTCAGGGCCGCCACGGTCGCGTGCACGATGTTGATCGCGTTCGACGAGCCGAGCGACTTCGACAGGATGTCGTGGATACCGGCGCACTCGAGCACGGCACGCACCGGACCACCGGCGATAACGCCGGTACCCGGAGACGCGGGCTTGAGCAGCACGACGCCGGCAGCCTTCTCACCCGTGATCGGGTGCGGGATGGTGCCCTGGATACGGGGGACCTTGAAGAAGTGCTTCTTGGCCTCCTCAACACCCTTGGCGATGGCGGCCGGCACCTCCTTGGCCTTGCCGTAACCGACACCCACGGTGCCGTCACCATCGCCCACCACGACCAGCGCGGTGAAGCTGAAGCGACGACCACCCTTCACAACCTTGGCGACGCGGTTGATCGCGACAACGCGCTCAACGTACGCGGTCTTCTCGGCAGCAGAAGCGCCACCGTCGCGACCCTTCCGGTCCCGCCGCTCGCCGCCACCGGCACCGCCACCGCGGCGCTGGGGTCCAGCCATTGGAATTACCTCTCTCTGTTTCCGCTAGCTACGGAACCGGCTCAGAACTTCAGTCCGGCTTCGCGGGCGGCGTCCGCCAGGGCAGCGATGCGCCCGGCGTACTGGTTGCCTCCACGGTCGAATACGACAGCCTCGACACCGGCGGCCTTGGCGCGCTCGGCGACCAGGGCGCCGACCTGCTTGGCCTGCGTGGACTTGTCGCCCTCCGCTCCGCGGATCGAGGTGTCCAGGGTGGACGCCGACGCAAGGGTGTGACCCTTGAGGTCGTCGATCACCTGGGCCACGATGTGGCGGTTCGAGCGGGTCACGACCAGACGAGGACGCTCCGCCGTACCGTTGATCGACTTGCGGATCCGGATGTGGCGGCGCTTGATCGCGGCGCGCTTGTAGGCGTCGCCCTTGAGGATCTTCTGTCCGTATGCCATGGCTTACTTACCCGCCTTTCCGACCTTGCGGCGGATGACTTCGCCCTCGTACTTGACACCCTTGGCCTTGTACGGGTCGGGCTTGCGCAGCTTGCGGATGTTGGCCGCAACCTCGCCGACCTTCTGCTTGTCGATGCCCTCGACCTGGAAGCGGGTCGGGTTCTCCACCTTGAAGGTGATTCCCTCGGGCGCCTCGACGGTGATCGGGTGGCTGTAGCCCAGAGCGAACTCGAGGTTCGATCCCTTGGCCTGTACGCGGTAACCGACACCGCTGATCTCGAGCTTCTTCACGTAACCCTCGGTCACGCCGGTGATCATGTTCGCCACCAGCGTGCGGGACAGGCCGTGCAGGGCCTTGTTCTGACGCTCGTCGTTGGGGCGGGTGACGTTGAGCACGCCGTCCTCACCCTTGGCGATGTCGATCGGCGCAGCGACGGTGTGGCTCAGGGAACCCTTGGGGCCCTTGACCGAAACCGTACGGCCGTCGATGGTGACGTCCACGCCGGCGGGAACCGTGATGGGGAGCTTGCCAATGCGCGACATAGCTGTTTCCTCCGTTCCCTTCCGCTACCAGACGTAGGCGAGAACTTCTCCGCCTACGCCCTTCTTGCCGGCCTGCTTGTCGGTGAGGAGCCCGTGCGACGTGGAGATGATCGCCACGCCCAGGCCGCCCAGCACCTTCGGCAGGTTGGTGGACTTCGCGTACACCCGGAGACCGGGCTTGGAGATCCGCTTGATGCCCGCGATGGAGCGCTCACGGTTCGGGCCGAACTTCAGCTCGAGGACGAGGTTCTTGCCGACCTCGGCGTCCTCGATCTTCCAGCCGGTGATGAAGCCCTCCTGCTGGAGGATCTCCGCGATGTGCGACTTGATCTTCGATGCCGGCATCGTCACGGAGTCGTGGTATGCCGAGTTCGCGTTCCGCAGACGCGTAAGCATGTCTGCGATCGGATCAGTCATGGTCATGAATTGGCCTTCGGCCTCTCTCGCCGGGGTTTCCTGGTGCGCCATCCCTCTCCCCGATCCGAGACGGGGCGGGTGCGGCGCGGTGGACCTACGGCGTAGTAAGTCGTATGGGCGTCCAAGCGCCCAACCCTCCTAGCCTAAGCCACGAAGGGGTGGGCACCTGACACCGCCCTTTACTTACCGAGAGTTCCTGCAATCCCGAAGTACGGGACTACCAGGAGCTCTTGGTCACGCCCGGCAGCTCGCCACGGTGAGCCATCTCACGAAGGCACACGCGGCACAGGCCGAACTTGCGGTACACGGAGTGCGGACGACCACAGCGCTGGCAGCGCGTGTAGCCACGTACTCCGAACTTGGGCTTACGAGCAGCCTTGGCAATCAGAGCCTTCTTCGCCATCTCGCTCACGCCTCCTTGAAGGGGAAGCCGAGGTGACGAAGGAGCGCACGGCCCTCAGCGTCGTTGGTCGCCGTGGTGACCACGGTGATGTCCATACCCCGGACGCGGTCGATCTTGTCCTGGTCGATCTCGTGGAACATGACCTGCTCGGTGAGACCGAAGGTGTAGTTGCCACGACCGTCGAACTGCTTGGGAGACAGGCCGCGGAAGTCGCGGATGCGCGGGAGCGCCAGCGACAGGGTGCGGTCCAGGAACTCCCACATGCGGTCGCCACGAAGCGTGACGTGGGCACCGATCGGCTGACCCTCACGCAGCTTGAACTGCGCGATGGACTTGCGGGCCTTGGTGATGGCCGGCTTCTGACCGGTGATGGTGGTCAGGTCACGGACGGCACCGTCCATGAGCTTCGAGTCACGGGCGGCGTCGCCGACACCCATGTTGACCACGATCTTGACGAGACCGGGGATCTGCATGACGTTCTCGTACTTGAACTCGTCACGCAGCTTGCCCGCGATCTCCTCGCGGTACCTCGTCTTCAGACGCGGAGTGGTGGTGGTCGTCATCAGATGTCCTCACCCGTCCGCTTGGCAACGCGAACCTTGTTGCCCTCGTCGTCGAAGCGGTAACCGACACGCGTGACGACCTTGTTGCCATCCTTCTCCACGACGAGCTGAACGTTGCTCACGTGAACAGGGGCCTCGGTCGTGACGATGCCACCGGCCTGCGAACCCTTGGCGGTCGGGCCGGCCTTGGTGTGCTTCTTGACCCGGTTGACACCCTCGACCAGGACACGGTCCTCACGGGGGAAGGCCGCGATGACCTTGCCCTGCTTGCCCTTGTCCTTACCGGTGATGACCTGGACCAGGTCGCCCTTCTTGATCTTCATGCTTACAGCACCTCCGGCGCGAGCGAGATGATCTTCATGAACTTCTTCTCGCGCAGCTCACGACCCACCGGGCCGAAGATACGGGTGCCGCGAGGGTCGCCGTCGTTCTTGAGAATGACGGCGGCGTTCTCGTCGAAGCGGATGTACGAGCCGTCCGGACGGCGGCGCTCCTTGACGGTGCGAACGATGACCGCCTTGATGACGTCACCCTTCTTCACGTTGCCACCGGGGATCGCGTCCTTGACGGTGGCGACGATGACGTCACCGATGCCCGCGTAGCGGCGACCGGAGCCACCGAGCACACGGATGCAAAGGATTTCCTTCGCACCAGTGTTGTCGGCGACACGCAGTCGCGACTCCTGCTGGATCACGTCTATCTCCTGTTTGTCTGCCGGTTCCCGGCGAGCTGCGTAAGTGACTCACGCAGCTCGCCGAGCCTGGCGGAACTGTCCTGCGGGGATGCCCGCAGGAGATTTACTTGGCCTTCTCGAGGATCTCGACGATGCGCCAGCGCTTCGTGGCGGACAGCGGACGCGTCTCCATCAGGAGGACGCGGTCGCCGACGCCGGCAGCGTTCTGCTCGTCGTGCGCCTTGAGCTTGTTCGTACGGCGGATGACCTTGCCGTACAGCGCGTGCTTGACGCGGTCCTCGACGGCGACGACGACGGTCTTGTCCATCTTGTCGCTGACGACGAGACCCTCACGGGTCTTGCGGAAGCCGCGGGCCTCTGCAGTCTGCTCAGTCACGTTGTTCTCACTCATCAGGCGCTCTCCACCGTCTCGATGCCCAGCTCGCGCTCACGCATCAGGGTGTAGATCCGCGCGATGTCCTTACGGACGGCCTTCAGCCGACCGTGGTTCTCGAGCTGACCCGTCGCCGCCTGGAAGCGGAGGTTGAACAGCTCTTCCTTGGCTTCGCGAAGCTTCGCAAGAAGCTCCTCGTCACCCAGTTCGCGCAGCTCGGACGCCTTGGTACCGGCCGACATCACGCTTCACCTGCCTCGCGCTTGACGATCCGGCACTTCATCGGCAGCTTGTGAGCGGCGCGAGTCAGGGCCTCACGGGCGATCTTCTCGTTGGGGTAGGACAGTTCGAACATGACCCGTCCCGGGTGCACGTTCGCGATCCACCACTCCGGCGAACCCTTACCGGAACCCATGCGGGTCTCGGCAGGCTTCTTCGTGAGCGGGCGGTCCGGGTAGATGTTGATCCAGACCTTGCCACCACGCTTGATGTGGCGGGTCATCGCGATACGGGCCGCCTCGATCTGGCGGTTGGTCACGTACGCCGGCGTGAGGGCCTGAATGCCGTACTCGCCGAACGCGACCGTCGTACCGCCCTTGGCCTGGCCACGGCGCTTCGGGTGGTGCTGCTTGCGGTGCTTGACCCGTCGGGGGATCAGCATGTCGGTCAGGCCTCCGTTCCGGTGCTCTCAGCCGGAGCGGCAGCCGCCGGAGCCTCGGCCTTGGGGGCCTCGGCGGCGGGAGCCTGCTGCGGCTTGCGACCGCGACCGCCACGCTCGCCACCACGGCCACCACGGGCCGGGCGGTCGGCGCCGCCGCCACCACGGGCCGGGCGGTTGCCGGCGCGGGCAGCAGCGTTCTCGGCGCGGACCTCGGCGATGTTCTTGACGTCGCCCTTGTAGATCCAGACCTTCACGCCGATGCGGCCGAAGGTCGTCTTGGCCTCGAAGAAGCCGTAGTCCACGTTCGCGCGGAGCGTGTGCAGGGGCACACGGCCCTCGCGGTAGAACTCCGAACGGGACATCTCGGCGCCGCCGAGGCGGCCACCGCACTGGATCTTGATGCCCTTGGCGCCGGCCTTCATCGTGCCCTGCATGCTCTTGCGCATGGCGCGACGGAAGGAGACGCGGGAGGAGAGCTGCTCGGCAACGGCCTGGGCAACCAGCTGAGCGTCGGTCTCGGGGCTCTTGACCTCGAGGATGTTCAGCTGGACCTGCTTGCCCGTGAGCTTCTCGAGGTCACCGCGGATGCGGTCGGCCTCGGCGCCACGGCGGCCGATGACGATGCCCGGACGGGCCGTGTGGATGTCCACACGGACGCGGTCACGGGTGCGCTCGATCTCCACCTTGGAGATGCCGGCGCGCTCCATGCCGGACGTCATCATCCGACGGATGGCGACGTCTTCCTTGACGTAGTCCTTGTACAGCTTGTCGGCGTACCAACGGGACTTGAAGTCCGTGGTGATGCCGAGCCGGAACCCATGCGGGTTAACCTTCTGGCCCATTACCGGGTTCCTTCCTTGCTGCTGACGACCACGGTGATGTGGCTGGTCCGCTTGCGGATCCGGTAGGCGCGGCCCTGGGCACGCGGACGGAACCGCTTCAGGGTCGGACCCTCGTCGACATACGCCTCGGAGATGACGAGGCTGCCGGCGTCGGTGTGGTCGTAGTTGTGTGCGGCGTTGGCGATGGCGCTGTCAAGCACCTTGCCGACCGGCACGCTCGCGGCCTGCGGGGCGAAACGCAGGACCGCCTGAGCCTCCGTGGCGTCCATGCCACGGATAAGGTCCACCACGCGGCGGGCCTTCATGGGCGTGACGCGGATGTACCGCGCCTGGGCCCTGGCTTCCATGGTTGTCCTTCCAGTGTCTGTCATGGTCATTCCACCCCGCGTTAGCGGCGCTTCGACTTCCGGTCGTCCTTGACGTGACCCCGGAAGGTGCGCGTCGGCGAGAACTCGCCGAGCTTGTGGCCGACCATCGACTCGGTGACAAACACCGGAATGTGGGTCTTGCCGTTGTGCACCGCGATCGTGTGGCCCAGCATGGCCGGGACGATCATCGAGCGACGGGACCAGGTCTTGATGACGTTCTTGGAACCCGCTTCGTTCTGGACGTCCACCTTCTTGATCAGGTGGTCGTCGACGAAGGGCCCCTTCTTGAGACTGCGCGGCATCTAAACCCGCTCCTAGCGCTTCTTGTTCGTCTTGCGGCGGCGGACGATGTACTTGTTCGAAGCCTTCTTCGGCGAACGAGTACGACCCTCCTTCTGACCCCACGGCGAGACCGGGTGGCGACCACCGGAGGTCTTGCCCTCACCACCACCGTGCGGGTGGTCAACCGGGTTCATCGCCACACCGCGAACGGTCGGGCGGACGCCCAGCCAGCGCTTGCGGCCGGCCTTGCCCCAGTTGATGTTGCTCTGCTCGGCGTTGCCGACCTCGCCGACCGTGGCGCGGCAGCGCTGGTCGACCAGGCGGATCTCACCGGAGGGCATACGAAGGTGGGCCATCGTGCCCTCCTTCGCCAGCAGCTGCACCGAGGCGCCTGCGGAGCGGGCGAACTTGGCGCCGCCACCGGGACGGATCTCGATCGCGTGGATCGTGGTACCGACCGGGATGTTGCGGAGCGCCAGGTTGTTGCCCGGCTTGATGTCGGCCCCGGGACCGTTCTCGACGCGGTCACCCTGCTGCAGGTTGCGCGGGGCGAGGATGTAGCGCTTCTCGCCGTCCGCGTAGTGCAGCAGCGCGATGCGCGCGGTGCGGTTGGGGTCGTACTCGATGTGCGCGACCTTCGCCGGCACGCCGTCCTTGTCGTGACGACGGAAGTCGATCACTCGGTAGGCGCGCTTGTGTCCGCCACCCTGGTGGCGAACGGTCACACGACCGGAATTGTTACGGCCGCCCTTGCTGTGCAGCGGGCGAACCAGCGACTTCTCCGGCGTGGACCGCGTGACCTCGACGAAGTCGGCGACGCTGGAGCCACGACGGCCCGGCGTAGTCGGCTTGTACTTGCGGATTCCCATTTCTCAGTCCTCGTCCGATATCGGACGATCCGGACCGCCGTCAGGCGGTCGGACCGCCGAAGATGTCGATACGGTCGCCCTCAGCGAGGGTCACAATCGCGCGCTTGGAGCCGGCACGCTGACCGAAGCCGGTCTTGGTGCGCTTGCGCTTGCCCTGGCGGTTGATCGTGTTGACCCCGGTGACCTTGACCGAGAAGACCGCCTGGACGGCCTGCTTGATCTGGGTCTTGTTGGCGCCCGGGGCGACGATGAAGGTGTACTTGCCCTCGTCGAGAAGCGCGTAGCTCTTCTCGGACACGACCGGCTTGAGCAGGATGTCACGGTGGTCCGTGAACGACTTGCTCACCGGGGTGACGACGGTGTTCTTGCCTTCGGCCTCGTGGCGGCGCGCCTTGGCGACGCGCGCGACCTTCTTGGCCTTGGCGGCCTTCGAGGCGATGCTCGGGTGACGCGTAGCCATCAGGCCTCGCTCCCTTCGGTGTCGGTGGCCTGCGGGCCGGACACGAAGGACTCGAAAGCGGCCTGGGTGAAGACCACGTCGTCGGAGACGATCACGTCGTACGTGTTCAGCTGGCCCGGCTCCAGGATGTGGACCTGGGGCAGGTTGCGGGCGGAGAGCCACGCGGCCTCGTCGGCGCGGTCGATGACCAGGAGCACGTTCTTACGCTCCGAGATCTTGCCGAACAGCGTCCTGGCGGCCTTCGTGGAGGGGTTCTCGCCCTCGATCACGCCGGTGACGACGTGGATGCGGTTGTGGCGGGCCCGGTCGGTGAGGGCGTGGCGCAGGGCCGCGGCCTTCATCTTCTTCGGGGTCCGCTGCGAGTAGTCACGCGGCTGCGGGCCGTGGACGACGCCACCGCCTGCGAACTGCGGCGCGCGGGTCGAGCCCTGACGGGCGCGGCCGGTGCCCTTCTGGCGGTACGGCTTCTTGCCGCCACCACGGACTTCACCGCGACGCTTGGTCTTGTGCGTGCCCTGGCGGGCAGCGGCGTTCTGCGCGACGACGACCTGGTGGATCAGCGGGATGCTGATCTTCTCCACGCCGAAGATCTCCGCGGGGAGCTCGACGCTTCCGGTCTTCTCGCCTGCAGGCGAAAGGATGTCAACAGTGCTCATCGGTTACCTCAGGCCCCCTTGGCCGCGGTGCGGACCAGGACGAGGCCGCCGTTCGGACCGGGGATGGCTCCCTTGATGAGGAGCAGTCCCTTCTCCGCGTCAACAGCATGGACGGTCAGGTTCTGGGTGGTGACCCGCTCGTTACCCATACGGCCCGCCATACGCATGCCCTTGAAGACACGGCCGGGGGTGGCGCAGCCACCGATGGAGCCAGGAGAGCGGTGCTTGCGCTGGGTGCCGTGACCGGCGCCGAGGCCCTTGAAGTTGTGACGCTTCATGACACCGGCGAAGCCCTTGCCCTTGCTCTTGCCGGTCACGTCGACCTTGATGCCGGCCTCGAACACCTGAGCGGTGATCTCCTGGCCGAGGGTGTACTCGCTGGCGTCAGCGGTACGGATCTCGACGAGGTGGCGGCGGGGAGTGACGTCGGCCTTGGCGAAGTGACCCTTGAGGGGCTTGTTCACCTTGCGAGGGTCGATCTCGCCGAAGGCGATCTGGACCGACTCGTAGCCGTCGGCGTCGTTCGTACGGACCTGGGTGACGACGTTGGGGCCGGCCTTGACGACGGTGACGGGAACAACGCGGTTGTTCTCGTCCCACACCTGCGTCATGCCGAGCTTCTCGCCCAGGATGCCCTTGATCTGCTTAGCCATTCTCAGATCACCGACCCCTAGAGCTTGATCTCGATGTCGACACCGGCCGGGAGGTCGAGTCGCATCAGAGAGTCAACGGTCTTGGGCGTCGGGTCGAGGATGTCGATCAGGCGCTTGTGCGTGCGCATCTCGAAGTGCTCGCGCGAGTCCTTGTACTTGTGCGGCGACTTGATGACGCAGTACACGTTCTTCTCAGTGGGCAGCGGCACCGGGCCCGCGACCGACGCACCAGTACGCGTCACCGTCTCGACGATCTTCTTCGCCGAGGAATCGATGACCTCGTGGTCGTAGGCCTTGAGCCGGATGCGGATCTTCTGTCCCGCCATGGCTACTAGTAGTCCTGTCTCTCGTTTAACGCTCTGGAACCCGGTGTTCCGAACACTCGCTCCTCCGACCCACGCGGTCGGGTGTGTCGCGCTCTCACTGACACAGAAGTCCCATCTCTGGAACTTCCCGTCTGGGAAAGCACGGCCCTTCCGGAACCGCAAGCCGAGGGCGAAAACCCACCGGGCGCCTGGCCGGCGCTGCACTGACACTTCCCGAAAGATTCCCGTACGTCCGCCCCAGCGCTGCCATGTGGCAGTTGGGGCGACGAGTACTGTGGGACTCGCTTCCGGTCCTCCCGGCGGGAGGCGCGCAGCATCAACACTCGACCGAGCAACTCCGACAGTCTGCCATATGGGGCAGGGGCCTGGCCAATCGAGCCGGAGACAATACCCCGGGAGTGACGCAGGTCAAACCAGCGGGGCGAGCAGGGGCCGGTCACGGCCCCGCCGGCCGCTACAGCTTGCCGAAGACCACGCTGCGCCAGGTCCAGCCCGACGTGAGGACGGCGTCCCGCAGGGGGTTGCGCAGCTCCCCGCTGTCGAAGCGGAACGTCTCCGTCGCTTCCAGGCCGCCACTGTCTCCACGCTGGACCGTGTAGCGGCGGGAGACGGTCCTGTCGGGCCCGCGCGTGTACTGCTTCGAGATCGCGAGCCTCGGCGGATTCCCGACCCGGGTGACCTCCCACCCCTCCTCGAGGGCGCGCACCTGATGGCCGTCCTGGACCAGGCGCATCCGGATCCGGACGGCGCGGGACAGCTGCGACCGGACGAAGAAGTTCTCCCAGGCGGGGTCCCGCACCCGCCACTCCGCCACCAGGTCGGCGCCCTCCGGAGCGCCGTCGCGGATGACGTACGGGGCATCCGGCCGGTCGAGGCCGAGCAGGGCGGTCCGCACCTCCTCGGCCGAGCGGGGCACGACACCTTCGTCGGGATGCTTGGTTCCGGTCAGCTTGTCGAGGAGTCCCATGAAGTCAGCCTATTCGGGGGTGAGTTGCTCCGGTCATGCCCCCGACCCCGCGTTCCGCAGGCGCGCGAACGACGTGTCCAGCCCGCTCTTGAGCAGCCGCGAGACCGGCCGCTCCACAGCCCGGTGCACCAGCCAACTCAACACCAGGAAACCGGCGATCACCACGGCGACCAGCAACCGGGCGTCCATCGTGTCCCGCAGGCGGTTGATGAGCGTCGTACCGGCCGCGTAGTGCATCAGGTACAGCGGATACGTCAGTGCGCCGGCCGTCACCAGCCACTTCCAGCGGACGCGGTCCGTCGCGCCGAGGGCGACGGCCACCATGGCCAGCAGGAAGACCGTGAAGATCAGGACGCTTCCCCGCCACCCGGACACGTGCTCGACCTCGTCGATCCGGTGCCCGAGCTCCAGCTGGCCCATCAGCCACGCCATGGCGAGGATGCCCCACAGCAGCAGGTCCTGGCCGAAGCGGTGCATGAGGTACAGCGCAAGCCCGGCGATGAAGTACCAGGCGCCCTCCGGGTTGGCGACCAGCTCCAGCAGGGGGAACTCGGACACCGGTGCGAGCATCGCCGCCGCACCCCACACGCAGCAGAAGACCACGACCTTGCGGTAGGTCAGCCCGGTGGCGACCACCAGCAGGAACAGCAGGTAGAAGCGCAGCTCGGACCAGAGCGTCCAGTACACGCCGTCGACGTTGGCCACGCCCGAACCGGACTGCAGCATCGTGAGGTTGAGCAGGACCTCGCGCAGCCGCAGCCGCTCCCACACCCCCGGTACGGCCATCAGCACGCCCGTGGTGAACAGCACCGCGAACCAGTACGCCGGGTACAGCCGGATCACCCGTGACACAAAGAACTGCCGCGGCGTGCGCCCCCAGCAGGACATGCAGATCACGAAGCCGCTGATCACGAAGAAGATCTCGACGCCGATCCAGCCGTAGGAGGCGAGGCGGAACACCGTGGGCATGATCTCGGACACCGGCCGGTCCCAGATCACGTTGCCCGGCTGGTTGACGCGGTTGGTGCCGGCGAAGTGGTGCACGGCGACCATCAGGGCGGCGAGCAGCCGGATGCCGTCGATGGCGTACAGCCGGCGGCCCACCCGCTCCCGTACGACGGCCCGGCGGCCCGCTCCGGCGGGCTGCGGCGGCCGCCCCCTGGGCGCGACGAGCGGGGGCAGCGGCTGCTGCAGCCCGCCGCCGAAGCCCGCCACCCGCGTCGGGATCGTCGTTCTGCCGTCCGCACCACGCATCGGCACCTGTCAGTCCGTCCTCACGAGGGAATCCCGGTCCGGGCGGCTCCCGGCCGCCGCTCACGCTACGACCGTCGCCATCACCCCAGAGAGAACAGACCAGAACATTCCGCACCACCGCGACCCCGAGTTGCCCGAGACCTCGCCAGCACGTCCCCCGGCGTTCCGCAACACTTCACTTGACGCACGCCCCTGGGCAACTCCCCTGCCCGCAAAGGATGTTCGGCACATAGCCTCCCTCGGCCCCATGCCCCGCACCACCCCACCCCGCCCGGTCTACGTCGCCGCCCACTTCCCCGAGCTCGCGCCCCTCGCCCGCACGACCGTACGACCGTACGACTGCACCCGCGCCCCGGGTCCCCCACCGCGGCAAACAGCAGCTCGATCGGCGGCCCCCGTCAGCTCGGTCACACCCCCGAGGACGTACGGCTGCGACGGCGGATCCTCCGTGAGGCCTGGAGCCGGCCGCGCGAGAAGGGCGCCGCCCTGCTGACTCCACAGGAGCGCGCGCTCGTCGACCGCGCCGAAGAGGCCACGCCGATCCCGCTCACCGACGTCCCCGGACTCCCCCGCCCGGACGGCACCGACCTCCTGCAACTCCTGTGGTGCCCGTTCGGCCATGAGGGTCACATGCCCCGCGTCGCACTGCGCCGGCGCACCGCCGCCGAGGTCACGGATCCGGTCCCGGCCCCGCGGACCCCCGTACTGGGCCGCGAGCGTTACCGAGCTGCCCGAGGAGCCGGCGGACCGGATCGAGGCGTGGGCGGAGGGGCAGGGGCTCTTCTACCAGTACGACCTCGGCGTCGCCCCGGGCTGCAAGGTCGCCGACCATACCCCCTGAAGCTACACCGACCCGTTCCCCATGGCCTGCCCCGACTGCGGCTCGGCCGTGCGTCCCCTGCTCACGATCGCCAGCGGCGAATGGAACGGCGGCAGCCGAAGCCGGCGGCCGCTGGAGGACACCGACCGCACTCCGGCCGGTCCCACACTGCTCTCGTACGACCATCCGCATCTGCAGAACATCCAGTGATGACGCCTCTTGGCACACCCGCTGGCCCGACTTCGTCTCCTGGCCGCGCCGCTCGGGGGCCTCATCGTCCGGGCGACCATCCTCGTGTGCCTGGCACTCGGCCCGCAACCGGTGCCGGAAGCGTCCTGAAGGCGCCCACAGACAGCGAAGAGGCCCGCACGACCGAAGTCGTACGGGCCCCTTCAGGTGCTCGCGCTGGAGCTACCAGGTCAGGTCAACAAGCTTACTTGTTGATCTTGGTGACCTGGCCGGCGCCGACCGTCCGGCCACCCTCACGGATCGCGAACTTCAGGCCCTCTTCCATGGCGACGGGCTGGATGAGCTCCACCTTCATCTCGGTGTTGTCACCCGGCATGACCATCTCGGTGCCCTCGGGGAGGGTCACGACGCCGGTCACGTCCGTCGTACGGAAGTAGAACTGCGGACGGTAGTTGTTGAAGAACGGCGTGTGGCGGCCACCCTCGTCCTTGGACAGGATGTAGGCCTGCGCCTCGAACTCGGTGTGCGGGGTGACCGAGCCCGGCTTGATGATGACCTGGCCGCGCTCGACGTCCTCGCGCTTGATGCCACGAAGCAGCAGACCGACGTTCTCACCGGCCTGGCCCTCGTCGAGCAGCTTGCGGAACATCTCGATGCCGGTGACCGTGGTGGTGGTCTTCTCCTGCTTGATGCCGATGATGTCAACGGTCTCGTTGACCTTCAGGACACCACGCTCGATACGGCCGGTGACGACCGTACCGCGACCGGTGATCGTGAAGACGTCCTCGACGGGCATGAGGAACGGCTTGTCGACGTCACGCTCGGGGGTCGGGATCGCCTCGTCGACGGCGGCCATCAGGTCCAGGACCGACTGGCCCCACTCCTTGTCGCCCTCGAGCGCCTTGAGCGCCGAGACCTTGACGACCGGCAGGTCGTCGCCCGGGAACTCGTACTCGGAGAGGAGCTCACGGACCTCGAGCTCGACGAGCTCCAGGATCTCCTCGTCGTCCACCATGTCGGCCTTGTTCAGGGCGACAACGATGTACGGCACGCCGACCTGGCGGGCCAGGAGCACGTGCTCCTTGGTCTGCGGCATCGGACCGTCGGTGGCGGCGACCACGAGGATGGCGCCGTCCATCTGCGCCGCACCCGTGATCATGTTCTTGATGTAGTCCGCGTGACCGGGGCAGTCGACGTGGGCGTAGTGACGCGTCTCGGTCTGGTACTCGACGTGCGCGATGGAGATGGTGATACCGCGCTGGCGCTCCTCAGGAGCCTTGTCGATCTGGTCGAAGGCCGAGGCCTCGTTCAGGTTCGGGAACGCGTCGTGCAGCACCTTGGTAATGGCGGCCGTGAGGGTCGTCTTACCGTGGTCGATGTGACCGATGGTGCCGATGTTGACGTGCGGCTTAGTCCGCTCGAACTTCGCCTTCGCCACTGGGTCCTCCTGTGGAGTGGTTCTGGTACGCCTTGCTCATCGGCGCCAGGGTGATCTTTGCTGGGATGCCGCCCGCCGGGGTTTTCCCTTGCCGGGTGAGCCCCGGCGGTCGGTGTCAAGCCTAAAGCGTGGGAACGGGGTGCGTTACTCGCCCTTGGCCTTCGCGATGATCTCCTCGGCGACGTTCCGCGGAACCTCGGCGTAGGAGTCGAACTGCATCGAGTAGCTTGCGCGACCCGAGGTCTTGCTGCGGAGGTCTCCGACGTAGCCGAACATCTCCGAGAGGGGCACGAGGCCCTTCACGACGCGGGCACCGGCACGCTCCTCCATGGCCTGGATCTGGCCACGGCGGGAGTTGATGTCGCCGATGACCTCACCCATGTAGTCCTCGGGCGTGGTGACCTCGACGGCCATCATGGGCTCGAGCAGCACGGGGCTGGCCTTGCGGGCGGCCTCCTTGAAGGCCTGCGAACCGGCGATCTTGAACGCGAGCTCGGAGGAGTCGACCTCGTGGTAGGCACCGTCGAGAAGCGTGATGCGAACGCCCGTCATCTCGTACCCGGCGAGGATGCCGAACTGCATGGCCTCCTGCGCACCGGCGTCCACCGAAGGGATGTACTCCTTCGGGATACGGCCACCGGTCACCTTGTTCACGAACTCGTACGAGGTGTCGCCACCCTCGAGCGGCTCGATCGCGATCTGCACCTTGGCGAACTGGCCGGTGCCACCGGTCTGCTTCTTGTGGGTGTAGTCCACACGCTCGACGGCCTTACGGATCGTCTCACGGTACGCGACCTGCGGCTTACCAACGTTGGCCTCGACCTTGAACTCACGGCGCATACGGTCGACCAGCACCTCGAGGTGCAGTTCGCCCATGCCGCCGATGATGGTCTGGCCGGTCTCCTCGTTGGTGTGAACCTGGAAGGAGGGGTCCTCCTCCGCGAGACGCTGGATGGCTACACCCAGCTTCTCCTGGTCACCCTTGGACTTCGGCTCGATGGCGACCTGGATGACCGGCGCCGGGAAGTCCATGGACTCCAGGATCACCGGGCTCTTGTCGTCACAGAGCGTCTCACCGGTCGTGGTCTGCTTCAGACCCATCACGGCGACGATGTCGCCGGCGCCCACCGCCGCGATCTCCTCACGCTTGTTCGCGTGCATGCGGTAGATCTTGCCGATGCGCTCCTTCTTGCCCTTGACGGAGTTCAGCACGGCGGTGCCAGTCTCCAGGCGGCCCGAGTAGACCCGGACGAAGGTGAGCTTGCCCAGGTGCGGGTCGCTCATGATCTTGAACGCGAGCGCGGACAGCGGCTCGTCCTCGGACGGCTTGCGCTTGACGACCAGCTCGGGGTCCTTCACGTCGTGGCCCTCGATGGCCTCGACGTCGAGCGGGGTCGGCAGGTAGCGCACGACCGCGTCGAGCAGGGGCTGGACGCCCTTGTTCTTGAACGCGGTGCCACAGAACACCGGGGTGACCGTGATGCCGTCGGACTTGCCGGACGCGATGGTGATACGACGGATCGCGGCGTACAGCTGCTCCTCGGTGGGCTCCTGGCCCTCCAGGAACAGCTCCATGATCTCGTCGTCGTTCTCCGCGACAGTCTCGACCAGCCGGCCGCGGTACTCCTCGGCAGCTTCGGCGTGCGTGGCGGGGATGTCGACGACGTCGTACATCTCGCCCTTGGCCGCCTCGGCGGACCACACGAGCGCCTTCATGCGGACCAGGTCCACAACGCCCTTGAAGTCCATCTCGGCACCGATGGGCAGCTGCATGACGATCGGCACGGCACCGAGCCGGTCCTTGATCATGTCCACGCAGCGGTGGAACTCGGCGCCGGTACGGTCCAGCTTGTTCACGAAGCAGATGCGCGGCACGCCGTAACGGTCGGCCTGACGCCACACCGTCTCGGACTGCGGCTCGACACCGGCGACACCGTCGAACACCGTGACGGCACCGTCGAGGACGCGCAGCGAGCGCTCCACCTCGACCGTGAAGTCGACGTGGCCCGGGGTGTCGATGATGTTGATCGTGTAGTCGTTGTCCTCAAGCGGCCAGTGACAGGTGGTGGCAGCAGACGTGATCGTGATGCCACGCTCCTGCTCCTGCTCCATCCAGTCCATTGTGGCAGCGCCGTCGTGGACCTCACCGATCTTGTAGCTGACGCCGGTGTAGAAGAGGATCCGCTCGGTGGTGGTCGTCTTGCCCGCGTCGATGTGGGCCATGATCCCGATGTTGCGGACCCTGGCCAGGTCAAGTGAAGTGGTAGCCATAAGGCTTTCGTCTTCTCTCGGTCTCGATGTGGGTAGCGACTACCAGCGGTAGTGCGCGAAGGCCTTGTTGGACTCGGCCATCTTGTGGGTGTCCTCGCGCTTCTTCACAGCGGCACCGAGGCCGTTGGAGGCGTCGAGAAGCTCGTTGAGCAGACGCTCGGTCATGGTCTTCTCGCGACGGGCGCGGGAGTAACCGACCAGCCAGCGCAGCGCGAGCGTGTTGGCGCGACCGGGCTTGACCTCGATCGGAACCTGGTACGTCGCACCACCGACACGGCGGGACTTGACCTCGAGGGTCGGCTTGATGTTCTCCAGCGCACGCTTCAGCGTGATGACCGGGTCATTGCTGGTCTTCTCGCGCAGGCCCTCCATGGCGCCGTACACGATGCGCTCGGCGGTGGAGCGCTTGCCGTTCAGCAGCACCTTGTTGATGAGGGAGGTCACCAGAGGAGAACCGTAGACCGGGTCGATGATGACCGGGCGCTTCGGGGCGGGGCCCTTACGAGGCATTTCTACTTCTCCTTCTTGGCGCCGTAGCGGCTGCGGGCCTGCTTGCGGTTCTTGACACCCTGGGTGTCGAGCGAACCGCGGATGATCTTGTAGCGAACACCGGGCAGGTCCTTCACACGACCGCCACGCACGAGCACGATGGAGTGCTCCTGCAGGTTGTGCCCCTCACCCGGAATGTAAGCGGTGACCTCGATCCCGCTGGTCAGACGCACACGCGCGACCTTACGCAGGGCCGAGTTCGGCTTCTTCGGGGTGGTCGTGAACACACGCGTGCAGACACCACGACGCTGAGGGGAACCCTCGAGTGCGGGCGTCTTGTTCTTCTCGACCTTGTCCTGCCGGCCCTTCCGGACCAGCTGCTGGATCGTAGGCACTACTTCTCCGGTTTCTGTGTGCCGAATGGTGAAGCTAACCTGGAACGTCGCCGACCCACGCGGTCGGGTGTGTCGAATGCTGCAGACCCCCGCCGCGAGGCAGAAGGAGCGCAGATTACGGTGGCCAGTGACGGCTCCCTATGTGCGGTTGAAGGCACGCACGAGAGCCAGGGCACACCCCAGGCACAAGGTCTGAGCGTACCTACCTCATACGCTGCGGTCAAAACAACTGGACCTCGCCCCTGCCTGCTACCTGCGGGCGGACGTGTCACGTCTCATCCGGACGCGAGGCCCACGAAGAGCAACAGCGTCAGAACGAGCGCCCAGCCCCCGGTGTACAGCCAGCCGAGGACCAGCCCGGTCAGGGCCAGCCCTTCGCCGCCCTCCCCCGTGGACCGCATCTCCGAACGCGCCGCGTGCCCGAGGATCACCGCCGGAATCCCGGTGAACCCGAAGGTCGGCACGCACAGCAGCCCGCACACGGCGGCACCCACGGCCTTCCCGTTGGTCCGCGGCTGCGGCGCGGGCAGAAACGTCCGCGGGACGGCCGTGACGGGCGCCGGGTGCGGTACGGGGCCCAGGGGCAGGTCGGCGACGATCAGCGCCAGCTCGTCCACGGTGCGGGCGACGTAGGCCCGCGCCACGCGCTTGTCGAACTCGCCCTTGTCCAGTCGCCCCTCTCCGTACCCGGCCCGAAGCACGTCGACGGCACGCTCGCGGTCGGCGTGGGAGGCGAGCATGGACGGGGCACTGTAGGGCTGCCAGGACTGCTGCGCACCTCCGCCCTGCCACAGCCGCGGAACACCACCGCCGGCACTGCCGCTCAGTCCTGACGGCGACGACGACTCGTCCTTGTCCTTGTCCTTGTCCTTGTCCTGCCACGGCTGCCATGACGGTTGCGACACGGAGTACCCCCTGAGAGGTCGAATGCCTCCATGATGCTCCAACGCGCCGATATGGGGACAGGTTCCCGCACCGACCACGGTCGTCAGCCCACGACGTGGTACGTGAAGGGGAGAGCCGCACCGGCGCCGGGGACGATCGCGGTGGCGACGGAGAATCCGGCGGCGCTCTCCGCGGTCACGTACAGGCCGACCGCGGCGGCGGCCGCGTTGCGCGCGGTGAGGACGACCTTGGGAATGGCGTCGTAGGCCGTGACATAGGTGACGCGGACGATGGTTCCCGCCGCGGGAGAGGCGGCGGCCGTGGTGTTGATGACGCCGGCATTGTCCTTGGCCCCGTTGCTCCCGGCGGCCGCGGATGCCGACTGCGCCCCCGCGGTGACGGTCACGGCGGTGCCTCCGCCGATGACGTGGGCGTTCAACCGGATGTCACCGTTGAAGCGGTGCGCGGCCTGCCATGTGCGGGTGGGACCGGTCTCCAGCGGATCGCCGGCCTGCCGAGTGCCGGTCACCGTGTTGAGATGGGCGTTGACCGCCGAGGCGCTCGGGTCGCTCTTGTGGCGACCACCGAGTTCAAGGCGACGGTGACATCGGCGGAGGTTACTGGGTTCTCCATGAGGATTCCGATGTTCTGCGTGAGATCGCCGCTCCCGATGACGGTCGTACCGTCCGCGAGGCGTGCGGTGCCGACGTCGCTGATCTGATTGCCGGTCACCTGGACGTGCCTGACGCCGTTCAGATAGACGCCGGCGCGGGCGGCCCTGCGGATGTGGTTGCCGACGACGGTGATGCCCTCCGCCCAGTCGGTGGGGTTGCCCGGTCCGTGATCGGAAATCCACCGAGGTAGATACCGGCTCCGTTCAGGTCGCTCGGTCTGTCGGAGGGGCCCCGGAAGAGTCCGCAGTCGATCTCGTTGCCCGTGATCGCGCCGTACTCCGCGGACTGGCGGACGTGATCGCCCTGGAAGATCACTTCCTCGCAGAAGAGGAAGCCTGCGTCCTGGTTGTTGGTCAACTCGCAGCCGGTCACTGATGGGCAGCGCGGTCATGTTCCGTACGGCGCGGTCGCGCATGGTGAAGATCGTGAGCCGCGCCTGGCCGCTGCCTGTGGTGTCGAGATCGCCGGAGAGGAAGACGGCGGTCTGCGCGCCAGGGCCGGAGGCGGGGCGTCCGCGCTTCGGCGTGGCGGGTGACTCGTCGACGGGGCCGCGGAAGGTGAGGCCTTCGACGGCGAAGTCGGTGAAGGCCACGGCGGACCCGCCGTGCCCCCGCCCGCGTCACTGGCGGCATCGATCGCGTCGTGGCCGCCTCGGTGGTACTCGTGCTCGCGGCCGTTACGGCCAGAGCGAGGCCTCCGGCCCCGCTGCGGATCGAAGCACAGAGCGCCTTGTTGTGGTCACAGCCCCCGCCCGTCCTCGCCGCAAGGTTAACGTCCGGTCACGGGGAGGTTGCGTACACCCGAGCACCCCACGGGACGAGGGGATACAGATCACAATCCTGCGGCGAAAGTGTGTTTATAAGTTCAGTGAGCTTAAAGTAAGCGCTGCCATCGGGGGGGGTTGGTGGGGACTGTGGAAACGCAGGCACCGGGCCTTGAATCCCGAGCGCTTATGTGCATCACCAGTTGGGGGGGAGCCCACTGTGTCCACTTTGTCCATCGTCATACCTGCCCTGAACGAAGCCGAGAACCTGCCGCACGTCTTCGCGACGATCCCGCTCGAGGAACTCACCCAGGAAGGCTGGGGAGTCGAGGTGGTCATCGCCGACAACGGCTCCACGGACGGGACCGCCGAGATCGCCGCCTCCTACGGAGCGCGAGTGGTCCACCAGCCGTTGCGCGGCTACGGCAACGCCTACAAGGCCGGCATCGCCGCCGCGCGCGGCGAGGTGATCGCCACCGGCGACGCCGACTGCACCTACCCGTTCGACGACCTGCCCAGACTGCTGCGCATCGTCGACGAGAAGCAGGTCGAGTTCCTCAACACCAACAGACTCGGCCGGGAGAACCGCGAGGCCATGAAGCCCTCGCACACCGTGGCCAATCACGCCCTGAGTCTGATCAGCCGCAAGCTGTTCAAGAGCCAGATGCGCGACTCCCAGAGTGGGATGTGGGTGTTCCGTCGCTACATCTGGGAGTCCCTCAAGGTCACTTCCGACGGCATGGGCTTCTCCCAGGAGATCAAGAACGCCGCCGTCCGGGAAGGCTTCCGCTGCCTGGAGGTACCGATCGAGTACCGGCCCCGCGGCGGTGAGGTGAAGCTCAACGCCGTCTCCGACGGGGTGTCCAATCTGGCCCAGCTGTTCCGCCACCGGCTCAAGGACAACGGGCTGCGCACCGACACCCGGTCCCAGTGGCGCGACCGTTCCACCCGGCCCGTCCCGCCGCCGCTGATGCCGGCGCAGCGGCAGGCGGCACCCGCCGAAGCGCCGCAGAAGATGGTGAGGACAGGGAACCATGGCCTGTGACGAGCAGGGCTGCTGAAAGGCCACGATGCGGACTGAGACAACGCGCGAGGGGCAACGCGGCAGCGCCGACGGGACAGTCGGCGGGCGCGGCCCTGTGATCCGGCGTGTCCTGGTGGCCGTCGCGGTGGTCGCCGCGGTGGTCGTCGCCTGGTCCACACCGGCGGTCCGCACGGAACTGACGAAGTCCTTCACCCGCCAGGACCGCCCTTATCTGGAGCTGTACTTCATCGAGTTGCCGTCCTATGTGGGCGACCGGGTCAAGGCCCAGGTCGCCTTCACTCCACACGGCGGCGTGCGGTCCACGGGGCCGTCGGCGAAGGAGCGGGCCGCGGGAGCACCCCGGCCCGGGACGGACACCTTCGTACTGAAGGCCGAAGCGGACCGGGACGGTGAGCCCCTGGCCACCGGGTGGGCCACCGTGCGTGCCGTCGACGGGAAGGCAAGCGTCGTGAACATGGACGTGGACCTGCCGAAGGGCGAGGACGCCGACGCGCTGCGCGTCTCGGTGGCGGGCCGGTCCGAGTACGTAGTCGGTCATCTGGAGACCACCGGATGAGCGCGGAGACAGAGGCGGGCCTCATGGGGCGCAGAGTCATTCAGGTCACCCCCTACTACCCGCCGGCCCTCGGCGGGCTCGAGCGGGTGGTGGCGCAGCTGTCCCAGGAGCTGGCGCACCGGCACGAAGTGCACGTGGTGACCACGGGACTGCGGACGTCAGGCCTGCCGCGGCACAGTGTCGAGGACGGCGTGCACGTGCACCGGCTGCCCGCCGTGGAGGTGGCCAACACCGCCATCTCGGCGCTGCTGCCCGTCCAACTCGCCAAGGCGCGGCCCGGGGACGTCGTACATCTGCACATCGCGCACGCCCTCGTCCCCGAACTCGTCTCCGCGGTCGCCGCGCTGCGGCAGGTTCCGTATGTCGCCCACTTCCATCTCGACGTGGACGCCAGCGGCCCGCTGGGGCGGCTGCTGCCCTGGTACAAGCAGCACTTCCTGGGCCGGGTGCTGCGCCGGGCCGTCGCAGTGGTCGCGCTCACCGAGGAGATGGCGGAGTTCCTGGTCGAGCGGTACGGGGTGTCCCGGCAGCGGCTGCACATCGTGCCGAACGGCGTGTCGGACGCGTACTTCCTGCCGCCCCGGCCCGCTCCGGCCCGGCCGCTGCGCCTGCTCTTCGTCGGACGTCTGCAGATCCAGAAGAACGTGGCCCGGCTGCTGGACGCGATGGCCCAGGTCCAGGAGGACGTACGGCTGCGGATCGTCGGCGACGGCGAACTGCGCGAGCCGCTCATGGCACAGGCGGCCCGGCTCGGGCTGCGGAACGTCGAGTTCGTGGGTGCGCTGTACGGGGACGACCTGGTGAAGGCGTACGCGGACAGCGATGCCTTCGTGCTGCCCTCCGACAAGGAGGGGATGCCTCTCGTGCTGCTGGAGGCGATGGCCTCGGGGCTTCCCGTCATCGCCACCGATGTGCCCGGCAACCGTGAACTGGTCGACGGCACCGGGCTGCTCGCGGCGCCCGCCCCGGCCGCGCTGGCCCGGCGGATCGACGAGCTGGCCGCCGACGCGGACCTGTGGCGGAGCCTGGCCGAGCGCAGCGCCCGCACCGCGGCGGGGCTGTCGTGGTCCCGGGTGGCCGAGCGCGTCGAGCGCGTCTACAACGAGGCGTTGGCATGACGCTCGAGACGGACGACAACACCCTTGCGCTGACCACCGTGACGCACGACCGGCAGCACCGGACGGAAAGCGACACAGGGAGCGACACAGGGAGCGACACAGGAACCGGCACGCGCACCGACCGCCGCCGCAAAACCAAGCGGTCCGCGGTGCCGGACACCGCCGTGCTGATCGCCTCCGCGCTCTGCACCCTCGCGGTGCTCATGCCCGTCACGCCCTCGCTGGTACGTCTCGCGGCCGGGCTGTATCTGCTCTTCGGCGCCCCGCTGCAGCTGTGGCGTCCGCTCGCCGGGCGGATCGTGCCGACGGGCAGCGGCCGCACGCTGGTCTCGGTCGGCCTGGTCATCATCGGGGACATGCTGCTGGCACTGCTGGTCAACACGGTGCTGCCCCTGGTGGGCGTGGACCGGCCGCTGACCCGCGGGTACCTGACAGCGGCCACTGTGCTGGGCATCGGCGTCCTGTGGTGGTGCCGCCGGCGGTACGCGCCGTACGAGCCCACCGGGCCGACGCGGCTGTGGGCGCTCGCCCGCGCCACCCCCGGGCTTGGCATGGCGACCGCCGCGGGGGCCGTCACCTTGCTGTGCGCGGTCGCCGGAACGATCCGCCTGAACAACGGATACGGCGGGGCGGTCAGCATCGTCGCGAGTGTGCTGGGCGGCCTGCTGCTGTTGCTGCTGACCGTCAGGCGACGCAAGTACCACGTGACCGCTCTGGAGACGGGGCTGTACACGGCGGCGCTCGCGCTGCTGCTCCTGGCCTCGTTGCGCGGCTGGTTCATCACCGGGCACGACGTCCAGACCGAGTACCTGTTCTACCGGATGGCGCTGGGCGGCGAGTACTGGGACGTGTCGACGTACCGACACGCCTACAACGCCTGTCTGAGCATCACCCTGCTTCCGGTGAGCATCCGTCAGCTGACCGGCATCGACGACATCTACATCTTCAAGGCGATCATCCCGGCGCTGTTCGCCCTCACTCCGGTCATGCTGTTCCGCTCCGTGCGGAACGTGGCCCCGCGCTCCGTGGCGCTGCTCGCGGCGGTCTTCTTCGTCGCCTTCCCGACCTTCCTGACGGACATGGTGTTCCTCGGCCGGCAGGCGATCGCCTTCGTCCTGCTGGGCGGCGCGATCGTGGTGCTCACCGACAGCCGGGGCCCGCGGACGGCCCGGCGCGTGCTGTTCGTGGTGCTGATGGTCGGCGTGGTTCTCTCGCACTACTCGACCGCCTACGTGGTGATCGGGACGCTGACGCTCGCGCTCGGTTACGACAAGGTGTGGCGGCTGGTGTCGCGCCGGGGCCGGGACCGGTTCCGCCGCAGACGGCGCGAGGACCGCATGCTGAGCTTCCTCCGGTGGTGGATGGTGCTCGTGCCGGCGGTGGCCGCGCTGGTCTGGGCGGGTCCGGTCACGCACACCGGCGGCCAGTTGCACACGACGGTGGCGCAGGCGGTCTCCGATCTGGTGTCGCCCAAGAAGGGCCAGGCCGGTTCCTCCGACACCGGCTACAGCCTGTTCGGGGGCGAGCAGCTGTCGCCGCAGCAGCGCCTGGACAAGTTCGTGAAGGAGTCGGAGGCCGAGTCCTCGAAGGAGCGCGCGGACCTGCTGCTGACGCAGAAGGAGCTCGACGGCATCGACTGGAGGGCCGTGTCCACCGCGGACATGCCGCTCACCCCGCTCGGCCGGATCCTGGACGCCGTGGGCGTTCCGGTGCCGTCGTTGAACGGCGCGGTGCGGGGCGCGGTCGCCTACTTCTTCCAGTTGATGACCCTGCTCGGCATCTGGGTGGTGCTCAGGGCGCGCGTCTCGGCGTTCCGCGCCGTCCGGGACCAGACGACCATGGCCTGTGCCGCCCTGAGCACGGTCGCGCTGTTCACCCTCGTACCGCAACTGTCCGTGGACTACGGCGTGCTGCGGGCGTTCCAGCAGGGACTGTTCTTCTTCGCCCCGTTCCTGGCCGCCGGCACCCTGTGGGTGCTTCGCTGGGCACGCCGCAAGGAGGTCTTCAGCGCGGTGCTGACGTTCTGCCTGCTGCTGAACCTCGTGGGCGTCATGCCGAAGCTGCTCGGCGGCTACCCGGCGCAGATCCAGCTGTCCAACAGCGGCAACTACTACGACATCTACTACACGCAGACGCAGGAGGTACAGGCCGCGCTGTGGCTCGACGCCTGGAAGCGCGCGCGCAAGGACGCGACGCCCATCCAGATGGACACCTTCTCGTACACCCGGCTGAAGCCGTACATGGCGTCGGACGCCGCCGACGTCGGCACCCCGGTGTGGCTGGACAAGGAGGCGTACCTGCTGCTGGGCACGACGCCCGCGAAGACCGGACGGGTGTCCATCTTCTATCGCGGCGACCGGATCACGTACGAGTTCCCACGGGCGCTCGTGGAGAAGAAGAAGGACCTGGTGTACAACAACGGCGGTTCGGTGGTGCTGAGGTGACCGGTTCCGTGCGACGGGTGCTGCTCGTCTGCCACTTCTATCCACCGCACATGGGCGGGATCGAGCGGGTCGTCCAGGCCGAGGCGCGCCGGCTGGCCGCTCTCGGACTGGAGGTCACCGTGGTGACCTCGGGCGAGCGGGCGGCCGAGACGGTCGGGGAGGACGGGGTCCGGGTCGTGCGGGTGCGGGCCTGGAACGGGCTGGAGTCCCGTTTCGGCGTGCCCTTCCCCTTGTTCGGGCCGGGGCTGCCGCGGCAGATGCGGCGCTGGGCGCGGTGGGCGGACGTCGTGCACATCCACGACACCTTCTATCTGACCTCGTGGTCGGCTGCCCGCGCGGCCCGGCGGGCGCGCCGCCCCTGGCTCGTCACCCAGCACGTGGAACTGGTCGACCATCCCTCGGCGCTGGTCACAGCGGTGCAGCGGGCCGTGTACCGGCTGGCGGGGGCACGGATCTGGCGGGGCGCGCGCACCGTGTTCACCCTCAACGCCCGCGTCGCCGAGTTCGTCCGCGGCCACGGCGCGTCGCCGGAACGGATGCGGCATCTGCCCAACGGGGTGGACACCGAGCTGTACCGGCCCTGCCAGGACGCCATCGAACGACGTGAGACACGGGCCGAGTTCGGGCTTCCGCTCGACCGGCCGCTGGCGCTGTTCGCGGGGCGGCTCGTCCCGAAGAAGGGGTACGACGTCGCCGTCGCGGCTCAGGAGCGCGGCACCGGCTTCGACCTCGTCCTCGCCGGCGGTGGCGACGCCTCCGAGCTGAACGGCGGACAGGGCGTGCACTACGTCGGTGCGCTGCCGCCCGAGCGGCTGGCCCGTCTCTACCGGGCCTGCGACATGTTCGTGCTGCCCTCGGTGGCGGAGGGTTTCCCGCTGTCGGTGCAGGAGGCGATGGCGGCGGGTCTGCCGGTGGTGACCACGCCCGACCCCGGCTATGCGCCGTACGCCCTCGACACGGACCGGTTCGTGTTCGCCGAGCGGAATCCGGAGGCGGTCGCCGCGGAGCTGTCGCGGCTGGCCGCGGACGCCTCGCTGCGCACCGAGATGGCCAAGTACTCGGAGCGGTACGCGCGGACCGCGTTCTCGTGGGACGCGCATGCGGAGGCGCTCGTGGCGGCCTACGAAGAGGCGTAAGGAAGAAGGCTTAAGGAAGAGGATTGAAAGAGGGGGGCGGGACTCAGGTCCCGCCCCCCTCTGCTGTCACACCGAAGCTGTCACAGCGAGCGGAACAGCTCGTTGTACCGCTTCGTCAGCAACGGCCAGTCGTACTTCTCGACCACCCGACGGCGTCCGGCCCGACCCATACGGTCGGCCAGTTCGTCGTCGGTGAGCAGGGTGCGCAGCGCCGCCGCGAGCGCCTCGGGGTCGCGCGGCGGCACGATGAGACCGGTCTCGCCGTCGGCCACCGTGAAGGGCAGCCCGCCGACGGCCGTCCCGACAGCCGGGGTACCGCACGCCTGAGCCTCGGCGAGAGCGGTGCCGAAGCACTCGGAGTCGCTCACCGAGGACAGCACCCCGGCCCGTGCGTGCCCTACGGCGTCCACGAGTTCCTGGCCACGCAGCTCACCCACCGCGATCACGCGGTCGGCGACGCCCAGTTCGGCGGCGAGCTTCAGCAGGTTCTCCACGTCGTCGCCGCCGCCGATCAGCTTCAGCTGTGCCTCGGGCAGGTCGGTGAGCAGTGCGAAGGCGCGGATCAGCTGGTCGACGCCCTTCCAGCGGGAGGTGCTGTCCATCCGGCCCACGTAGACGACGACCGGCGGCCGCTCGGAGGGCGGCGGGCCGGGGACCCAGCGCTCGGTGTCGACGCCGGGCGGAATCTCCTGGGCGCGCGGACGGCCGTACGCCATCGACCCGGGGGCCACGGCGACGGGAACCGTGACCCGAGCCATCAGCCGGGGCAGGACGGAGCGCTCGTAGACGGCGATGATCCGGTTCGCCAGGCCGTTCCCGGCGTCCTGCTTGTGCATGGTGCCCGCGTGGTACGTCAGCACGGTGGGCCGGCGCTTCGCCGCGAACACCGCGATGTCCGCGAGGCCGGGCACCGGCGCGTGCGCGTTGACCACGTCGACGCGCTCCCGGCGCAGCCGGCGGCGGACCTGGAACGGCCACAGCGGGTTGATCGGGCTGTTCGACAGCTTCAGCCAGGGGCCCAGCCGCACCACCTTCACGCCGTTCTCGACGCTCACCCGGGTGCGCCGGCCCTCGGTGTTGGTGGTCAGCACGACCGCCCGCATCCCCGGCTCGGCGGCGACGGCCTCGGCGATCCGTGCCGCGTAGTTCTCGACGCCGCCGATCTTCGGCGGGTAGTACGACGTCACCACGGCCACCGTGCGCTCACCCCGCGGCCCCGGCGCGGCGGGCCCGACGGAGCGCAGGCGCTCGGTGAACTCCTGGGCGCGGGCCCGGCAGGCCGACAGAACGGAGCGCAGGTGGGCGCGCTCGAAAGCGTTGACGATGACGACGTTCACCGGCTGATGGCCTCTCTGTAATGGTTCTCCAACGCGTCGAGGAAGAGTTCGACGTCGTACCGCTCAGCGCGGGCGGCGGAGCCGTCACCGAGGCGGCGCAGCCGCTCCAGGTCGCCCACGAGCGGGCGCAGGGCCGCGGCCAGTGCCGGGGCGTCGCCCGCGGGGACGAGCGTCCCGTTGTCCTCGCCGACGAGTTCCGGCAGCCCGCCCACCCGGGACGCCACCAGCGGCCGGCCGATCTGCAGGGCCTCCAGGGCGACGGTCGGGAAGTTCTCGGGCCACACCGACGGGATGACCACCACCGAGGAGCCGGCCAGCGCCTCGCTCACGGCGTCGGGCGAGACCCAGCCCCGGAAGCGCACCCGTCCGGCGGCCGTGAGGTCGGCCACGGAGGTTTCCAGCGCAGCCCGGTCGGCGCCGTCACCCACGATGTCGAGGGTGGTGTCCGGGTGCTCGTCGAGCAGGAGCCGGAAGGCGTCCAGCAGGACGTGCACACCCTTCACCCGCTCCAGCCGCCCCACGTACAGCAGGCTGCCGCTCTCCTTCACCGGCTGGGGCAGAGCCGTACGAGGCACTCCGTTGGGCAGGACATGGACGGGGACCTTGCCCACGTCCCGTCGGACGAGCTCGGCGAAGTAGGCGCTGGGCGCGAGGACCCGGTCGAGCCTGCGCAGCCGCGGGAGGTAGGCCGGGCGCTGGAGGAACCGCAGGTAGAGGTAGCGGGCCTGGTCCGACAGGGAGAGCCGCTCGCCGCGGGTGGCGGAGTGCAGGTTCCAGCGCAGCAGTTCCAGCGTCCAGTCCTCCGGCCCGTGGAGGGTGAGGATCTGCGGGCAGCGGTCCGTCGCCGCGAGGGCCGCGGGACTGAACTCGCCGATGGTGTGCAGATGGACGACGTCCGGCTGGAACTCGTCCATGATCCGGGTCAGGCGGCGGTGGGCGTCCCGGTGCCAGAAGTAGCCGAGGAAGCGCTGGGATGCGCTGCCCTGGATGGCGGGGACGAGGTCGTCCGCGAAGAGGTCACGACCCTCGGAGTCGAGAGTGGTGGCGACGGTGCGCATCTCGTGGCCGCGGGCGGTCATGCCCTGCTGGATGAGGCGCACGCTGCGTTCCGCACCGCCCGCCTCGTGGCCGATGTTGATGACGTGCAGCAGTTTCATGACGGTGTCCGGGTGCCGAGGCCGTGCGGCCGGTCAACAGGGGTGGGAGTGGGCGCGGGCTCCGCCGGGGCGGCTCCGCGCTGGGGTGTCTGTCCGCGTCGGCCGCGCACCACGGCGACCAGGGCGACCAGACCGGAGGCGAGGTTGCCCAGCCCCCAGGCCCAGCCGATCCAGACCAGGCCACGCGGCGCCCACAGCAGCGCCAACGAGACCGTCACCACGGCGAAGACGGCGTTGTTGACGACGAGCTGGCGCAGCTGACGGGTGATCTTCAGGGCGAAGTTCGCCCAGGCCGAGAGCGCGACCGCCAGTGAGCCGATGGCGAAGGCGACCAGCAGGGGCCTGGCCGCGTCCGAGTAGCCCGGCCCGAACACCCACAGGATGAGCCCGCTGCCGCCCGCGATCACGGCGGCGGCCGGGGTCTGGGCGGCGGCGATGATCACGGCGGTGCGACGCAGCAGCATGGGCACCTGGGTCGGATCGTGCGACCCTTCGGCGAACAGTGCCTCGCCGACGGAGAAGGCGATCGCGTTGAGCAGGCCCGCGATCTGGAAGGCCACGTAGAAGTAACCGGTCGCCTCGGCGCCCAGGTGGTGCAGCACGATCAGCGGCAGGATCAGCTGCGGCAGCAGGTTCAGCAGTCCGGCGACATAGCTGGCCAGGGAGTAGCTGAACTGCTCGCGCAGCCGAGTGCCGCCGACGCGCAGGTCGAAGCGGAAGCCGAGCCGGCGCCGCATGAGGAACAGCGCGCACAGCACGGCGGCGGCGAATCCGATCCCGGTCGATCCGACGATCCCGTACATGCCGAATCCGGTCAGGGATGCCGGCAGGGCGAGTTTGGCCACCCCCTGCATCAGCCCGTCCGACAGGACGTTGAGTTCGGGGGCGCGCGCCCCCATGAACACCGACTTCGCCAGCTGGTTCAGCGCCGCGAAGGCGCACAGCACGGCGAACGTCGTGACGGCGAGCGGGTTCTCACGGACGAAGAGCAGTTTCTCGCCGTACCAGGGCAGGCCCGCCAGATAGCCGAGCGCCAGCACCCCGCCGGCCACGGAGACCGCGCACAGCGCCAGCGTCAGCTGGGCGTTGCGGGCATCCGAGGTGGCGGGGAACCGTATGAGGGTGTTGTTGAGGCCGAACAGGCTCAGATACGAGATCAGGCTCATCGCGGAGATGAGCGAGGTGGCGATGCCGACCTCGGCCGGGGTGTAGAAGCGCGCCACGACGACCCAGAACAGGAAGCCCAGCGCGGCCGTGGTGGCCGTGCTGGCCAGCACGAAGGCCGAGTTGCGGTAGACCGCTTGCCCTTCTTTGGGACGCCTATGTCTCGCCACGGCTGTCCCGTCGATGGCGGAGCACACGGCTCACGTTTCCCCCCACATGGTCGTAGCGCCGAAGCCGCCCGGTGGTACCGGCGGCAGCGATCGTGTGGACGGCCCGCCCGGGTCGGTTCCCCCCGCCCGGGTCACCGGCCGTCAGTCCTTGGCCCGATATGCCGCGATCGCGTCTCGAAAAGCGTCGAACGACGGCTTGCGCTCGCCGGCGTAGTCGATGAGCCCGTAGTAGGCCCATGTGCCCGCGTTCGCCTCGGGAGACTTGACGTCGCGGTGTCCGTACCAGAACACCTTGGTGACCGCGGTGAGTTCGTCCGCCGCCTTGACCATGTCGGTGGCGATCCGCGCCTGATGGGCGAGGGTGACATGACTGGTCTCCACGCCGGGCCGCTCTCTGTCGGCGACCGCGCCCCTGCCGTCGGTGGGGGCGCCCGTCTCGGTGAGCCAGATCTCCAGATCGGTCTGCTCGTGCCGGGCGAGGACCGCGGTCAGGCTGCGGCGGACGCCGGTGACCTGCTCGTAGGGGCTGTCACCGGTCTTCGTGCTGAGCAGCATGCCGTGGGAGAACGCCTGGAAGCTGATCCCGTCCACATGGTCGCCGACGCCGCGCTCCAGCACGTTGTCCAGGAAGTCGGCGGGGGTCTGACGTCTGCTGTTGGTGGTGGCGGCATTGGCGAGGCCGGCCAGCAGGACGAAGGAGTCAGGGTCGGCGGCGCGGATGGCCTTGGACGTCTCCTTGACCATCTCCGCGTAGCGCTCGGGGTCGGCGCCACCCGCCCAGAAGCCGCTGATGTTGGGCTCGTTCCAGATCTGCCAGGTGTGCACGCCCATCGCCGAGTAGCGACTCACCGCCTCGCCGACGAACTGGGCGAAGCGGGCGTTGCTCGCGGGAGGGCAGGTCGCGCCCTCGGACGCGCACGCGGCGTCGCGGGACCACTGAGGGGTGTAGCCGAGGGTGGCGAGCACCTTCAGGTCCCGCTCCTGCGCGGCGCGGGCCACCCGGTCGAAACGCTCCCACAGATACTGCGTCTCGCCGTCGGGCTGGATGTTCGTCCAGGACACGTCGGCGCGGATCCAGGTGACGCCCAGGTCGACGGCATCGTCGAGCGCCTGGGCGAGATCCGCGTCGTTCATCCACGGCAGGGTGTCGCTGTAGGCGAGCCCGAAGTCCAGGGGCTTCGTGCGCGCCCCTTCCGCCTGCGCGACCGCCGAGGGCAGTTCGTACGGCGACTTGGACGAGTCCGTTGCCTCGGGCGAGGCGGTGCCGGTGTCCGCCGAGCATCCACTGCCCAGCGCGACGAGGGCGGGGGCGGCCCACAGCGCCCTCAGCACCCTACGACGAGAGGTGAAATGCCCGACTTTCCCAGGCTCTTCACCTTGTTCGAATTCTGTCGACATGCGGTGCACCTTAACGGACGGCAAGGCATCCCCATTCCAGGGATCGCCCCGCGCGGAAGCGGGCCGCGCACCACCGACTGCTCACGCCAGTTCCAGACGTACGTCGTCGACCGTGCGCGGAGTCGGCAGGGCGGGAAGGGTGGCGCGGGCGGCGAGCTCCGCGACGAGAGCCGCGGCCTGTTCGGCGGCCTGCGCGGCCCGCTCCGCCGCGGCGTTGGCCCGGGCCGCCTCGGCAGCGGGGACCATGCGGGCGGGCGTGGTGCGGAAACGATTGTCCCGGAGCTTGTGTTCGAACAGCTGGCGCAGGTTGGCGACCCCGTCCGGCAGCGCGTTCAGCTTGACCTCGCCGCCGCGCACCCGGTACTCGATGGGCACCTCCAGGCAGCGGAAACCGGCCCGGGTCGCCGCGTTCTTGATCTCCTGGGAGAACGCCATACCGGGCGAGCGGACGTCGATCCCGGTCCACACATGCCGCTGGAAGATCCACATCCCGGACTGCGAGTCGCGCAGGCCGTTGCGGAACAGCGCCCGGCTGAGGCCGCTCAGCGCGTGGTTGGCGATGGTGTGCGAGGGCTTCATGGCATGCCGGTTCTCCCGGCCGAGCCGGTTCGTGGTCATGAACTCCACGTTCCTGGCGTCCAGGATGTGCAGCAGGTGCGGCAGCGCGTCGAACGGGTAGGTGCAGTCGGCGTCACCTGTGGCGATGACATCGCCCGTCGCCGCGTCGAACCCGGCGATGTAGGCATTGCCGTACCCGCGCCTGGGCTGCGAGACGACGGTGGCGCCCAGGGACCGGGCGACTTCGGCGGTGTCGTCGGTGGAAGCGTTGTCGACGACGATGACCTCCGTCGCCCACCCCGCCTCCATCAGCTCGACCCGCGGGATGGACGCCATCACCGCGGGCAGGTTCTCGGCCTCGTTGAGCGCGGGTATGACGATGGACAGCGATCTCAAGGAGTCCCCCCCAGGGACTTGAACACACTGGACATCACTCCGGGCGGGCCCCCTTGCCCGACCGCGGCGACGCTTCGGCTCGTGTCCTGCGACACGGGCCCCCTCTGCGCACCACGGGAAACCGGAAGCCCGTTGCGAACACGTGCACACGCAACGAGCAGATGTCTCATTCAACTACTTTCAGCGCACCTTAACCGGCGCTTACTTGCCCCACGCACCTTCTTCATGGACTTGTTATGGAGCTCACTACTTCTTTACGGGGCGGCGAACGCCGAAGGCGGCCACCGCCCAGGTGACCGCCCTGGTGACCGCCTTCGGCAGACAGGAATCGGGAAGGAACAGCGAGCAGCGAGGCCGCCGGCGCGACAGCTCAGCGCAACCGTCTTCGGGTGGTGGCGCGGGCCGCCGCGCGCTCCGCGGCGAACACGTCTTCCAACCGGAAGAGTTGGGCGCGCCCCACCTTGCCCGCCGCCGTGAGACGGCCGAGCTGGACCCACTTACGGATGGTCGCGGGGGCGACACCGGCCTCCTGGGCGGCGAGGGGGCCGGGGATGAGCGTCGGCAGGTCGGTCCTCATCGGTGGTTCCACTCCCCCTCGTTCCAGGTGTGCCGGTAAGCCGGATCGTCGTGGCAGCCGCAGTCGGGTGCCGAGCAACGGCAGGCCGGGTTGACGCAGAGGACGGCCGCGCGGTCCGGGAAGGCCCGCAGCGAGACGGAGTCGCACCAGGGGCAGCGTCCGGAGACACGGACGACGGTCTCGGTGTCCCCCAGGGCGCGGGCACAACGCCGTGCCATCCGGCGGGTCTCGTCCCTCACGTGCGCGGCGAGCACGGGGTCGGCGGCGATGCCGTCGAGCAGGCCGCCGATACGACGCAGCCGCTCGGGCACGGTCGCACGGCGGGCCCGGGGCAGACCGAGGCGGTCGCGCACCGCCTCCTCCAGTTCGATCACGCCGTCGGTGATGTCACGGATGGTGTCGGAGATGTGCAGACGCAGGGGCGCCGCGCTGTGGCCGGAGGCGACGAGTCCGTGGGTCTGCTGGAGGAGCAGAGCCTCGGCACGCTCCTCGCGGAGGCGGTCGGCGAGGTCCGCGGGGGGTGTGGGGGCGGGGCGGTTGGTCGGAGTGGAGCGGCCGGGGGCGAGCTCGGTCGCCAGCTCGGGGAACTGCTGGAGGAGCATGCCGATCCAGAGGGCAGCGGTCTCGAAGCCGGCTTCGGTGGAGTGGCTGGTGGGTGTTGGGGCCGGGGCGGGGGTCGGGCGGCGGGTGGGAGTCGGGCGGCCGCCGGGAGACGGGCTACCGCCGGAGGACGGGCTACCGCCGGGAGACGGGCTACCGCCGGGAGACGGGCTACCGCCGGGAGACGGGCTACCGCCGGGAGACGGGCTACCGCCGGGAGACGGGCTACCACCGGAGGACGGGCTACCACCGGAGGACGGGCTACCACCGGCAACCTGCCGATCGTCGGGCATCTGCCGTCGATCAGGCATCGGTCTCCGATCACGCGTCGGACCGCCGTCAGGAGCTGGCCCACCGTCAGCAGTCGGTAGGCCGTCAGGTGTCCGGCGTCGGCCAGAAGTTGGCCGGCAGTCAGGCGTCGGGCACTGGTCAGGCACCGAAGCCTCCGCGAAGCGAGCCCTGCACGACCGGCAGGAAGTGCGCCGGAATCTCGATCGGGCGACCGCGGCGCCACAGGCGACCACCGCATACGCCGTCGAACCAGTTGTCGGCCGGAGCAACGGCTTCCTCGCACTTGCGCCGCACCGGGCAGCCGGCGCAGGCCCGCAGCGCGGGCGCGGCCTCCTTGACCTTCTTCGAGAAGACGACCCCGGGCGGGAGCCCGGCGCAGGCGGCCGCGGTCTGCCAGGCGCTCGGACGGGGCGGTGGACACGAGCCGGTGACGGACATGGGGGCCTCCCAGTGTGGCGGGTGTGAAGCAAGCGTCGCCCAGAGTTACAGATTGCGAGCGCGCTCGCAACAAATATGCCAGCGACCCTTTCGCCGGAATCGGAAGATCCGGATCGGTCGGACATCACCTACACCGAATCTCCCCTCCTCGCACCGACTTTCCTCAGTGCTTGCACGAGAGCACGTAATTCCGTGCGCGCAAGCAAGCTAAACTTGCCGCACTCCACAGGAAAGCGAGCCCTCAGATGACCAGCCAGGATCTGGACGCGTTCGCCGCTTGGGTCGAGCACCTGATGCGCGACCGCGGCTACGACATCGACAGCCCACGCGGCGGCGGCAAGTCACGCATCGCGGACGAGGCGGGAGTCCATCGCGCCGCCGTCACCCGACTGCTGCAGCGCCAGAGCATGCCGGACCTCGAGACGACGCGCCGACTCGCCCGCGCCCTGCGCGTACCGGTCCGCGACATGCTCATCCGCTCCGGCCGGCTGACCGCGGAGGAACTGACCGACCCCGGCGACCACTTGACCTCCCCCACACCCGGCGCGGAGTTCGGCCGCCGCCCCACCCTGGAGGAGGTCGCCGACCTGCTCGGAGTACCGGCCGACCGACGGGAGATGTTCGTCCGCGTGGTGGAGCAGTTCCTGCCGAACGACGTACCGGCCATGGAACGCGACCACAAGGAGCCCCGTCAGCTGGCGGACGCGGCCGCGACCGCCGACTGACGATCCCTCCCAGATGCCGGACGCGCCACAGAGGACACCCGTGGGCCGACGGGTGCACCTGCACGGGGGCGGCGAGTTCCGGCACTCCTGAACGCCCATGTGCCGCAGCGCCCCTTTCTTCAAGGGCGGGACTGTATCGATGTGCGGCTCCGCCGCGTTGCGGCGCGACAAGCCCCCACGCACCCACAGCGCCCCCCAACCTCAGCCCCTCCCCTCCACCCCCTCCCCACAACAGGTCTCCGGATTTAGTTGCGTGCGCGCACGCACCTATGTCACAGTTGGTGCAGCGGCGGAGCTGTGCCCGCAGGGCGCCACACCGCCTTCCCAACGCTCCCCGAGGTGACCCGGCATGACCACACCCACTCCCCCGAGCACCTTCCCCGACGTCGAGGCCATGATCGTCGACGTCCTGGAGGACGACTCAAGGCTCTCCGGCGCGATCGTCGACGTCCAGGCACCGTCCGGCTTCGACGGCACCGCCGCCGCCGTCTTCGTCAACCGCCGAGGCGGCGCCTGGGTCGGCGAGCTCCACGTCGACCAGCCGCTGATCGAGCTGGAGGTGTACGGCCCGACCAAGCAGGCCGCACACGTCCTGGCCAACGACGCCCGTCAGGCCGTACTGGCGATGGCCAACACCCGGTACGGCACCAGCCTCGTCACGGAGGTGGAGGAACAGGACGGCCCGCGCTGGCTGCCCGACTACCTCTACTCGGCGGCCAACCGCTACGTCACCGTGATGAAGGTGTACGTGGACGTCTACTGACAGACGCTCCGCGCCCCACAGACCGAAGGCCCCGCCACCCCGGCGGGGCCTTCGTCGTACCCGGACCCCCACTCGGGCACGACAACCACCAATATGAACCCATATGAACAAGGAGAACCACCACCATGGCAGGAACCAACTCCTCCGAGATCCGCATCGCCGGCGTAGGCCGCCTCTACGTCGCCACCGCCGACACCGACGTACCGACGACCTTCTCCACCGACACCTCCACCGACTGGGCGACCGGCTGGAAGAACCTCGGCTTCACCTCCGGTGAGGGCGTCACCTTCAGCAAGAAGGACAAGCTGGAGCCGGTCGACGTGTGGCAGGCCGTCAGCCCGGTGCACTTCGTGTACTCGGACCGCGACCTGACCCTGAAGTTCTCGCTGATGCAGTTCAACGAGGACACGCTGCCGTTCTTCATGGGCGGCGGCGCGGTCGAGGCCGTCACCGGCTCCACGGGCGTCTACAAGTACGACATCGCCGACCGCCCGTACGCCGACGTACGCGCCCTCGGCCTGGAGTTCACGGACGTCCGGGCGAGCGACGGCACCACCGTGACCTACCGCTTCGGCATCCCGCGCGGCCAGGTCACGGCGGCGGACGACATCAAGCTGGCCCGCAAGTCCGCGGCCCAGCTCGGCATCACCTACACGGCGATGGCATCCGCCGACGGCTCGGCGCTCGCCAGCTTCGTGATGAAGGACGCCTCGTACGCGGCGGCCTGACCTCCCGGGGTGGGGCGGGCGCCGACCCGCCCCACCCCGGGCCCCACACCGTTCACCCGCCTTCAGTCTTCTGTCCGCGGTCTTCAAGAACTCCAAGGAGTACGCCTCACCATGGCCCGATTCGACGTCAACGCTGCCCGCGCCCAGCGCCTCGAAGCCCTCGGCCGCACCTGGTCGTTCGAGCTCGACGGCGAGACCTTCACCCTGCCCACCGAGCTGACCCGGGCCACCGCCCGAGCCCTGCGCAAGCTCGACGACAACGACGTGGACGGGCTGCTCGGCCTGCTCATGGGTGAGCAGCAGTTCGCCCGCTTCGAGCGGTACGAGATCACCATGCAGGACATCGCCGCCATCCTGGAGGCCTACGGCAAGGAGACGGGGCTCGGCCTGGGGGAAGGCTGAGCCTCGTCGGGTTCGTAGACGAACACGCCGAGGCCCTGGAGGCGGACCTGCTCCGCTACTACGGCATCGACCTGCTCGACTGGCACCGCGACCGGCTCTCCTGTCGCCGGCTCGCGGTGCTCGTCAAACACCTGCCGCGCGACAGTGCCCTGAATCGGGACCTGCACGGTGAGGCCGCCGAGTGGTCGGTGACCGACCATCTGCTGGCGGCGACGGTGGACCATCTGGCCGCCGCCAACTGGATGTTCATGTGCGTCAACTCGTCCGAGGACGGTGACCAGCCGGAGCCTCCGGTGCCGGTCCCGCGCCCGGGCGACGCGGCAGAGGAAGGGGAGGCAGGGAACGAACGAGAAGAAGGAGAAGGAGAAGGAGGAGGAGAGGCAGGGCCGGAGCGGTCGCCGATCGACGGTCGGGGGACACCCGGGGACGGTTCGACGCCGTCCGCGGTCCAGCTGGCCCGATTCTTCGCCTGATTCTCCGCCTGGTTCTTCACCCCGATCGGGGCGGAGCCCCGGCTCAACGAGGCCCCGGCGTCTGCTCGTCCTTCTCGTCCCGGCCCCGGCCCGAGGTCCTGCCCTTGCCCTCCAGCTCGTCGGCGAGGACCCGGGCCTTGTCCGAGAGCCGGGGGCGGTCCTCGTCCCGGGGCACCTGCGGATCGGGCTGCTCCTGCTGGCGGCGACTCCTGTCCCGTAACGCCCCGGTGTCGGCGGCACGTTTCAGCGGGGGCACGCTGGGCCGCCCGTTGCGCCGCACCACCGGCCGCCGCTCGACCGCCGGGCTCGTCTCCCGCACGTCACGCGCGGAGAGCAGGATGTCGGCGGCGGGCACGCTGACCGGGCCGGGGCCGGGGCCGGGGCCGGGTTCAAGCTCAGGCTCGGGCTCGGGCGACTGCTCGTTCTCGTCGGCCACCGACCGCTCCCGCTCGCCCCGCTCCTCTACCCGCGTCACTTCCGAAGGGGGCCGCAGGAGTTGGAGATACGGCAGCGGGATGACCTCGCCGCCCCGCGCGTCCTCGGGCCGTCCGGTTCGGCGCGGCCGGCGGCCGGTGCGGGCGTCTTCGTGGCCCTCGAAGTACGCGGCGGTGATCCGTTCCTCGTAGGCACGCCGTATCCCCGGCATCTGCTCGGCCACCACGTCCGCCCAGGCCGCGCTGTAGGCGCCCAGTTCGCGCCGGTCGAGTTCACCCCGGGGAAGGACGATGAGGTCCTGTGGGTCGTAGCCGAGACGGTGGACGAGTTCGGAGACTCTGGCGATGAGATGTGGCAGATCGGCGGACTGTTCCAGCCAGTCGATCACATGCTCGTGCCGCGCGTTGCTCGCGTCCGCATCCACCCAGTAGGCCTTGCTCTCGTCACCTGCCCCATCGCACCCCCCGGCGCGAGGACGGCCATCGGCGGCCGTCGCCGTCGTCTGCCAGGCCCTCAGCTTCCTGTGGAGCCCGTTTATTCACACTTCATTCACCGACGGAAGAACGGCCGGATCTTACTCCACCAACCGGACAGAACATTCACCGGATCCCGCATCGCCGCAGGTCCGGACCACGCACGGCGGATCCGCCTCGGCAAACACGGGACGGCACCGCGGGATCACTCGTACACTAGTTCGAACACGCGTTTCGAACGCCCCGAGGCGCCACCTGTACCACCAGCCCAGCGGACACACCGGAAAGCAGGCCGACATGGCGACGACTGGCACGAGCAACCACCCGCAGCAGCCGACGGACACCTACACCCGCCTCGCCCACCTCCTGCACGCCTGCGCCCCCAGCCGCGAGGCCCTGCTCGACCAGGTGTACGAGGAGCTGCTCACCCGGGAATCCCGCGCCTACGCCGCCGGCTGGACGGACGCACTGACAGAGGCACGGCGGGCGCGCCCGGGCCGACGGTCCTCCTAGTCGCTCACCGGGTCCGGGGGTGGCACGGATCCGCCGATCCCGCGAGGACGGCGCCGGACGCGACTGCAAAGGTGCACCAGACCTGCTTCTCGTCGAAGCCCGTCCGATGCCACCCCCACCGACGCGCCAAGGCCTCGACCAGACGCAGCCCCCGGCCACCTTCGCCGAACAGGTCGGCGTCGGCGGGCACTTCGGGCACCCGTTCGGGGGCATGGTCGATCACCATCACCCGCAGCAACGCCGGCGCGAACTGCCGCCCGGCCGCCAGGACCAACTCCAGCCCGGCAAGCCCGCCCCCGTGTCGTACGGCGTTCGTACACAGCTCACCGACGGCGAGCTCCACGGGATCCACCAACTCGCCCAGCTTCCAGTGCTGTTGAAGCCAGATCCGAGTCCGGTGCCGGGCCTCGGCAACGGGCCGGTACGGATCGAGTACGGAGGCGTCCCAGCCGACGCGGGTGGGGGTTGCGTCGAAGGGGGTGGAGGCTGTGTCCATCGTTCACCTCGCGGGGAGTTGACGAATAACCCAAGCGATCGACCCATAAGCTACCGGGAAGCTTAAAACGCGTGCTACATATCTCACTCGAACGGGTCTTACTTCTAGATTCGTTGGACGCCCGTCACGCATGTCGGCAAACTGTGCGCGCGAGCGAGGAGTTGATCCATGGCACCCCGGCAGAAACCCACCATCCGCCAACGGCGCTTCGGAGCCGAACTGCGCAGAATGCGGGAGGCCGCAGGCCTCTCCGCTCCGGTTGCGGCCGAGCGGCTCGGCGCGGACCGGACGATGATCTCCAACATCGAGTCCGGCCGCTTCGGCATCAGCGAGCAGCGGCTGCGCCGCCTGGCCGGCATCTACGAGTGCGACGACACCGAACTCATCGACGCCCTCGCGGCAATGACCGGCGGACGGACGAGGGGCTGGTGGGACGAGTACCGGGGAAAGATCCCCCCGGACTTCCTGGACGTGGCCGAACTCGAACACCACGCCACAGGCCTGCGGACGCTCCAGACGGCCCACATCCCCGGCCTCTTCCAGACCGAGGACCACGCGCGGGCGCTGTTCAATCTGTTCGTCCCGGCGTTGCCACGCCTGGAGGTCGAGTTGAGGATCGCCCACCGCCTCGCCCGGCACGCCGTGATCACGAACGAACCCGGCGTGCCGTACGTCGGGCTGGTCCACGAAGCGGCTCTCCGCATGCACACGGGAGGCCGCCAGGTCGCCAAGGCGCAGCTGAACCGTCTGCTGGAGGAGAGCGAGCTCCCCAACGTCCGCCTGCTCGTGATCCCGTTCACCGCCGAGGGCTTCCCGATGGCCGGCGACACGATGATGTACGTTTCCGCCGCCAGCCCTCGCCTGGACACGGTCGAGGTGGACTCCCGGAACGGGGCAGTCTTTTTCGACTCACCCACCCAACTGGTCAACTTCCGGCGACGGCTGGACTTGGTCGAACAGGTGACGTTGAATCCGAACAAGTCGAGAGACCTCATCCTCGAGATCGGCAACGACCTGTAAGAGGTGCCCAGCCCTTGTCCCTCCAGCCCCAGTGGCGCAAGTCCTCGTACTCCGAGGACTCCGGCAATGCCTGCGTCGAGATAGCCGAGACCGGACACGTCATCGCCATACGCGACTCCAAGCACCCGGAACTGCCCTGCGCGTCGGTGGGACGAGATGCCTGGACGGAGTTCACAGGCGCCCTGGGGACAGGCCGGCTGCGAAGGAAACCGTAGGTTCAGGCGCGTCGGCACAGCGCTCCGCCACCACCGGACCCATCGTCACCGGACTCCGCGAGAGACCCTACGAGCCGTTCGACTACCCTCGGACTCCACTGACCAGGAAGCGATGGAGCACGGTTCCGCCCTTGGGCAACTGATAAGCGATCGCTGCGAGCTTCGGCTCTGCGGGTCGTAAATAACGTCGACCGGCGCCGCCACCTGAACGTCGGCCCAGGAACTGGTCGGCGTGGTGATCGTGGCCGTGTCACCGTCGTCAGGCTCGAGCCTCCTGGCACATCCTGCGTACTTCAGTAGAGGACGAGCGCAAGCACCGCACCCACGGCCATCAGCGCCAGCCCGGGCACCGAGAACAGCACGACGTAGAACCGCTCTTCGGATGAGTTGATGTCCGCGAGCGTGCCGGTCTTGGCTCGGCTGGGCTTCCTTCGGTCGTACACCACCGGAACGACGGTGCCCACCGGCCCTCGCGGATCAACCCCCACCTCCTCGAAAGACGGGGGGTAGTCCCGGGTCGAGCTGTCGGGAAGACGGATCTCGTAGAACACATGGGGCCCACTGCTGAGCATTCCTCACGCGTGGAGACCGCTTCACCCTCGACGCCGTGCCGTTCCAGATTCCGCAGTTTCAGGAACTTCTCAAGACCCCCGCAATTCGCGAAGCAGAGCAGCGCGCCGAATCCCATCAGGACAATTCCCACGGCCGCAATGCCACTCATCGCACCCCCACTTATGACAAATGCGCTTCGAAAACAGCTCGACTTCGGAAAGCTTTTGGAGACGCGTCGGGCAGCGTAGCGGCTGGGGCCAGCTCTCGCCATCAACCAGAGCGCGGGAAGTCGTGACCACCGCGACCCTCAGGACAGGACCAGCAGCACGACACCCATGAGATACGCCGCCACACCGCCGTACCCGAAGACGAAAACGGAGAGCTGATCGGGGCGGTAGTTGATGTCCTCCAGGAATCCTGTCTTCGCACGCTGCGGCTTCGTCCTGTCGTACACCACAGGGACCACAGTGCCGAGCTCCGCCATCACTCTTTGCAGGGCGTGGAACTCGGCCTTGGATTCACCGTCAGCCAGGCGGACCTCGTACTGCACCCGGTACTGCCCGGCGCCGGCGTAATCCTGCGCGGTCGAGACGGCCTCTCCCTCTACACCGTGCCGCGCCAGGTTCCGCAGCCGCCGATAATCCCGGAATATGCCGATATGGGAAATCATGGCAGCAAATCCCAGCACCTGAAGAATACAGGAGACAATAAAAGCAGCATCTGAATTCACGGCATCACAGCCCGTCGACCCGGTGACCGACTCACGTCACGGCACCGACGATACAGAGCAGCACCCCAACTGCGAGTAGCGCAAGGCCGGTGCCCCCAGCGAACAGCACGACAAGCCGCTCCGCGTCGAAGTTGAGATCCTTGCGGGTTCCCGTCTTCGCGCGCCGCGGCTTCCTTCTGTCATACACGACCGGCACGACCGTGCCCTCGGGGCCAGGCAGCCCCTGCATGTACTCGTGGAATTCAGCACGCGGCTCCCCCTCCGGCAGGCGGACGTCGAAATAGACCCGCTGCGATCGGGGATTCGCGTATTCATGGGATTTATAAACCGCCTGCCCATCGACACCATGGTGCTTCAAGTTCCGCATGAGGCGATATGTCACGAAATTACCGGACTGGGCCAATAGAGCAAAGACCCCGAACACTATGAGACCTATTCCCAGGATCACCGGGAAATCAAACATGCCCACCCCTACCACTCTCATTGAAGTCGGCGGATTTTAGCAGTCGACGGCAACTGGAAGCAACCCCCAGTATCGCGAGGTAAAAATGGCCAGCGGATCAGACTCCGAAACCCTTGAGAAAATCGCAGAACTCAAGGAGGAAATCAGCACGGTGAAAACCATGCTGAACTCACATGTCAAACCCGAGAACAATGTAACAAATTCGGAACTGACGACCGTCGAGAACAACCTCAAGAATAAAATCAAGGAGGGCAAGGACGAAACGAAGACATTCTGGCAAGCTCTAATGGAATCGGTTGGCCTCAAAGACTTCCTCGAGGCGTTCAAGCAGAAGGATTTCTGGGTTCAAGTCACTTTGATCATCGGCGCCCTCGGTGTGGTCATCATGGGAAAGCTGCTCGACCTCGGAAAAGTGTTCAACCTTGGCCTGCAGAAACTTTCGCAACTGTTCGCCCGCAGTATGTTGGGCCGCACAAACACTCAAGGTCGCGTTCTTGCCACGGGAGACAGTGGCCTGCCACAGTTCATGACCCGCCAGCAGGCAGATTCCCTCACAGCTGTCTCCATCAACCCGCACGGCCTCACCCAGGAAATCCTCAACGGTCTCAAAGACGCGCTCAAGGACCTCGTCCCGGAGATCCAGAACTTCAACAACGCAACCCGGAACATGTACTCCTCAGGGAAGATCAACAAGCTCGCCAAGGCGATCGCGAACCTTAAGGGCAAGCTGACCCCGAGCCCCAAGCAGACCATCCTCGACGTGGCCGGGGCCGTCGGTGAGCTCAACACGTCGATGACGAACTACAAGCCCGAAAAGCTCCCCAAGGCTCAGACGTTCCGGGAGATCGCCGCAGCAGCCCAGGACCTCAACCGGAACGCCGACACCCTGCGGCGAACGTTCGTGGACCTGGCCACCGCATCCAGCACCGCGGCCGGCGCCATCGGCGGCGGCGCCACCGCCCCCGCCGCCAGATGACCCCGTTCCGCCTGAAGGAGGTGTGCCATGAGTCTCGTTAGTTCACTGAAGCAGGCGTCCGGATCCCTGCAGGACTTCAAGTCGAAGGCGTCCGGCGCCGAGTCGGCGGCGAAAGGTGTCGGAAACGCCGGCAAGGCAGGGGCTACCCAGCTCAAGGCCCTCAAGACCGCCGCCCAAAGCTCCGAAAAGGAGCTCAAGGACCTCAAGAAGGCCTCCGACCAAGCCGAGAAGTCCATAGCCAAGGCCGGCAAAACCGGCTCCACCGCCGGAAAGAACCTCGGCAAGTACGAGTCGGGGGCGACCAAGGCGGCCAAGGGCCAGGACAAGATGAACAAGTCGATGAAGGGCAACTTCTTCGGCATGCTCATGGACCTGCTCATGCCGCTCATCGAGAAGGTCGTCGAGATGGCGACCAAGTCGAAGACCATGCAGAAGGTCCTCAAGGCGGCCTTCGGCGCCATCAAGGCCGTGATCAGCAGCGTCATGAAGGCCATCGGGCCGATCATGAAGAACGCCGCGAAACTGATCAAGTCGGTCTGGAGCGGGATCAAGAAGGCGATCTCGGCGGTCGTCAAGGCCGTCGCCACCGTCATCAAGACCTACGTCGGCATCTGGAAGAAGGTCATCAGCACCGCGTTGAAGGCGATCAAGACGGTCGTCTCCACCGTGTGGAAGGGCATCAAGGCCGTCATTTCACCGGTCGTGAACTGGATCAAGTCCGCGATCCCGAACGCCTTCCGCGCCGTCAAGGACAGGCTGTCCAGCGTCTGGGGCGGCCTCAAGGGCATCGCGGGCCGCGCCTTCGACGGCATCAAGAGCGCCGTCAAGGGCCCGATCAACGCCGTCATCGGCATCATCAACTCCGCGATCGGCGCCCTCAACGGCATCAAGGTGTCGATCCCGGGCTGGGTCCCGAAGGTCGGCGGCAAGACCTTCGGCGTCAGCCTGCCGAGGATCCCCGCCCTCGCGGCCGGCGGTGTCGTCATGCCTCGCTCCGGCGGTGTACCGGCGATCCTCGCCGAGGCCGGTGAGGCGGAAGCCGTACTGCCGCTCAGCAAGCTGGACCGACTGCTCAGGCGCGCCGCCGCACAGGGCCCGGCCTACGCCGGCGCGGCCGGAACACACGGCGCGCTGCACATCGAGCACTACTACGCGGCCGAGGCCGGCAGCCCCCAGCGCACCGCCGACGCCCTGATGTTCCTGGCGAAGGCCCGCGGATGAGTGCCGCCTCCATATCGGCGGGCGGCATACCGCTGCCGGTCAACCCGTTCGCCGGAGTCGCGCCGGTCCTCAGCTCCTTCCGTACGAAGGTGACGCAGACCCAGTCCACCCTCCGCAGCCTCACCGACCGGATCAAGGGCGCCGCCACCGCCGTAGACCGCATCCGTCCCGCCGCCGACCAGGGCGCCACCGCCCTGCGCCAGGTCAAGACGAACGCCGACGCCGCCGCCCGCTCCGTCACCAGGACCGGGCAGACCGCCACCACCGCCGCACCCGGCATCAAGGCGGCCGGCGGCGAAGCCAAACGCTCCACGAAGGCCCTCGGCAGGCTCACGTCCGCCGCCGGCGGCATCCTGGCCCTGGCCGCCGGTCTCATCGACGTCGCCGGAATCGTCGGCGACCTGATGGGCGCCTTCGGCACCGCCATGACCATCGGCTCCGGCGTCATGCTCGTCATCAACGCCCTCACCCGCGCCAACCCCATCGGTTTCGTCACGGGCCTGCTCCTCCCGGTCGCCGCCTGGCTGCTCGACCTCGCGATGAACTCCGAGACCGGTCAGCGGCTCATGAAGCAGCTCGCCACGCTCGTACTGAAGTACGTCGAGGGCTACCTGACCGTCATGACGCCGCTGCTCAAGGCGATCGCGAGCGCGGTGAACACGTACGCCACCGCCTACCTCACCCTCATCACCACCGCGATCTCCGTCATCAGCACGCTCCTCGGCACCGCCTTCGCCGCCGTCAGGGCCCTCACCACCGGCGACACCCGCACGCTCAGCGGCAGGGTGTCGTCGATCTGGCGGGGCTTCAAGAACGCGGTCAAGCCGGCGCTGACCTGGATCACCAAGGACATCCCCCGGATGTTCACCCGGATCAAGGAGGCGACCTCCAACACCCTGCGTGCGATGGGGCAGTTCGTCACGACCGGCGCCCAGACCTTCGCCGGTGTCATCAAGGGACCGGTCAACGGGCTGATCGCGTTCTGCAACTGGGTCATCGACGGGCTCAACTCACTGAGCTTCTCGCTCCTCGGCAAGAAGTTCGGCGTCGACCTGGACGAGATCCCGATGCTCGCGAAGGGCGGCGTCGCGGTCCCCGGCGCCTCCCGCCGGGCGGGCCGGGTGCTGCCGCTCACCCACCTGGAGCGGCAGCGGGCACTCGCCCGGCGAAACCGGTCCCGGTCCCAACTCCCGCATCACATCAAAGAGTTCCACGAGAGTGCGGGTACCGGCGCCCGGGGCACCGCCGAAGACCTTCTCTTCCTCGCGTCGGCACACGCGTGAACACACCCGAGGACCTGAACCCGAGAGCGACGAGAGTAGTGAGGTGACGCCCGATGGCCGACATATCCACAACCGCATACACCGACGATGTTCCCCCCGGCTCACTCATCACCCGCGACGGGCAGATGCAGTGGGCCGGACTGCTGCTCGGCCCCGGCACCCCGTACGAGATCGACCGCGGCGGCCTCAGCGGCTGGGAGGACCTGCCCGAGTACGACAGCTCCGACGCCGACCACCCCACCGCGCACGGCGCCTGGCCGGGCACCCGCTACGCCAAGCCCCGCAAGGTCGGCGGCACCCTGTGGACCGTACCGGCGGAGAGCGGCACCGAGTCCTCCCTCGCCGCGATGCGCGTCCTGCGCCAGGCCCTCCTCCTCGGCGACGCCGAGCGCTGGCTCGCCGTGCGGCTGCACGGCGAGACGCTGGCCGTGCGGGCCCGGGTCAGCCAGCGCGTGCTGGCGGCCGACCGGACGTACACCACCCAGGGCGTCTCGAAGGCGTCCGTGCAGTGGTACGCCACCGACCCGCGCCGCTACGCCGTCGACGAGCAGGCCGCCGTCACCGGCGCCCCGCAGCCGGAGAGCGGCCTCACCTGGCCGCTGACCTGGCCGCTGTACTGGGGCCAGACGGCCTCCACCGGAGACGTCAACGCCGACAACACCGGCTCGGCGCCCACGCACCCGGTGCTCACCTTCAACGGCCCGTGCGCCAACCCGACCGTCACCGACCGCACCTCCGCCCGCCGCCTGCGCTACGACATCACCCTCGCCGCCGGTGACGAGCTGGTCGTCGACACCGCGGCCGGCACGGTCACCCTCAACGGCACCGCCTCGCGCCGCCACACCGCGGCCGCCGACAGCAGTCCCGAGGAACTGTTCGCCTTCGAACCGGGCCGTGCCCAGCTGGCGTTCCGGCCGGACACGTACGACACCGGCGCCCGGATGACCGTCCGCTGGCGCGACGCCGAATGGTGACCCGGCCCGGGCCCGACTCCGTGCCCTACGCCGTGCCCTACTCCGTGCCGAACCCCGCGACCCGCCCCGTGCCCCACCCCAGAGGAGAACACTCGTGAACCTGCGCAGCTCATGGGTGGCCGAGACCGGCCAGACCCGCGAGGACACCCGCCTCACCCAGCTCGGCGCGACCACGCCGAGCAACCCCGTCGGGGTCCGCTCCGGCATCCTGCCCGGCTCCTACAGCGGCCAGCACCGAGTCTCCGGCTTCTGGATGGAGGGCGGCGCCGGCACCATGAAGGCGACCGTGTACGAGGGCCGGGCGGTCATCCAGGCCGAGAACAACCAGGGCGCCTACCCGGTCACGCTCCCCGAGTCGCTCCCCCTCACCTTCGCCGACGGCGATGCCTCCCACGCCCGGATCGACCTCGTCGTACTCCGTATCTACGACGACCTGTACGACGACTCCGGCTTCACGAAGGCCGCCGTCGAGATCATCAAGGGCACTCCGTCCGCCACCCCCGTCGACCCCCCGCTCCCGGACATCGCGCTGCCGGTCTACCGGGTCACCGTGCGGGCCGGCGTCAGCGCCGGTAACGGCGGCGTCAACTGGAACAACGACGCCGAGGACCTGCGGACGTCCGTCGTCGCGCTCGGCGGCATCCTCCCGGCGTACGGCGACACCGGCAACGGCGCATACCCCGGCCAGTACCGCGACTCCGGGGGCACGCTGCAGCGCTGGGACGGCTCGGCGTGGGTGTCGTACCCGAGCGCGCTGGGCGGGATCGCCCCGGCCGGTGCGGTCACCACGGCCAGCTACACCGGCCAGTACCGGGATTCGTCCTCCGGGCTGCTACAGCGCTGGAACGGCACGACATGGGTGTCGTACCAGCCGGTGCCGAGCTGGGTCGACTACACGCCGGTCTGGGGCGCCGAGAACGGCATCGCGCCCACGATCGGCAACGGGACACTCGCCGGGTCGTACATGAAGATCGGCACGGTCGTGCACGTCCGGATCTACCTGAAGATCGGTTCGACGACCAACCTGGACGCCCAGGACGCCAACGCCAACTGGACGTTCTCGCTGCCGGCCGCCCCGGTCGCCGCCCCCGCCTGGAAGCTCGACGGGCGGGTGCTGAACGCCGAGGCGTTCGACTCCTCGGCCTCTTTCTTCTACCAGGGCTCCGGCCTGCTGGCCACGACCAACGGCGGCATCGTCCGCTCGGTGCGCGACACCCTCGGCAGCAGCGCCGGCATCTGGGACAGGTCGCTGCCCTTCGCCTGGGCCTCCGGGGACGTCCTGTCCATCCACGGCACCTACGAAGCCGCGTCCCCCTCCTGAGCCGACACAGCCCGGAGACCAACCGAAGGACTCGCTGACCATGACGCTGCACTCCGGCTGGCTGTCCCCCACCGGCCAGACCCGCCAGGCCACCCGCCACAGCGCCCTCGGCGCCACCACCCCGGCCGGCCCCCTCCAGTCCCGCTCGGGCATCCTGCCTGGCACGTACGACGGCCAGTACCGGGTGGGCGGCCTGTGGATGGGCGGCAAGGTCGGCACGATGACCGCCGTCGTCTACCACGGCAGGGCCGTCATCCAAGGCACCACCACCCAGGGTGCCTACCCGGTCGCCCTCGACGAGGACGTCACGGTGACCTTCGCCGACGGCGACGCCCAGTACGGCCGCATCGACCTGCTCGTGCTGCGCGTATACGACGACGCCTACGACGGCTCCGGCCGCACCGAGGCGGTCGTCGAGATCGTCCAGGGCACCCCGGCCGCCGCCCCCGTCGCACCGACCACCCCGGACCTGGCGCTCCCGCTGTTCCGGGTCTCCGTCCCGGCCGGAACCAGCGCGGGCACCGGCGGCATCCCCTGGGCCACCTCCAACACCGACCTGCGCACCACGCTGGTCTCGGCCGGCGGCATCCTCCCGGTCTACAACAACGCGACAGCGGCCGGCAGTTACCCCGGCCAGTACCAGGACAACGACGAGTCCGGTTTCCTCACGCGGTGGAACGGCACCGCGTGGGTCAGGTACCCGAAGGCCCTCGGCGGCATCGCCCCCTCCGGCGCGGTCACCACAGGCAGTTACACCGGCCAGTACCGCGACTCCTCCCTCGGCGTCCTGCAACGCTGGAACGGCTCCGCATGGCAGTCGGCGATCACGCCGCCGCCGTTCGCGTCGTCCCTGGACTCCGGCTACACCACGTCGACGACCTACACGGCCGCGCTCACGGAATCCGCCGTCACCGCGCTCACCCTCGCCTTCATCGCCCCGACCACCGGCGCCGTACTCCTCCACTTCGGCGCGCGCATGCTGACGCAGAGCAGCACCACCGCCACGGCGTTCATGGCCCCGCAGGTCACCCAGGGCAGCACCGTCGTGCTGAGCGCGAACGACGAGAACTGCGCCTCCCACGGCGGCACCGTCTACTCGTCAGTCTCGACGGTGTGGCGGCTGGGCGGGCTCACCCCGGGCACGAGCTACACGGCGACCGCCATGCACCGTTCCAGCGACGCGGCCGTGACCTGCTGGTTCGACAACATCTTCATGCGCACCGAACCGGCCAACTGACCCGGCCGGCTGACCCCGGCCAACTGCCCCCGGCCAACTGACCTGCCCCAGAAAGGGAGTTCCCCATGCCCGTACGCTCCGGCTGGCTGTCTCCGGACGGCCAGTCCCGCGAGGACACCCGGCTCGTCTCGCTCGGCGCCCTCACTCCGACCTCGGCCGTCGCCACCCGCTCCGGCATCCTGCCGGGCTCCCCCGACGGCCAGTGGCGGATCTCCGGATTCACCCTGACCGGTACCCCGAACACCATGACCGTGAGCGTCAGCCCCGGCCGCGCGGTCCTCCAGGGCACCGACAGCCAGGGCGCCTACCCGGTCGCCCTGACCGGGTACCTGCCCCTGACCTTCGCCGACGGCGACGCCCTGTACGACCGGATCGACCTGGTCGTGCTGCGGGTGTACGACGACGCGTACGACGGCCTGGGCCGTACCGAGGCGGTCGTCGAGATCGTCCCGGGCACGCCGGCCGCCATCCCGGCCGTCAAGCCCGTACCCGCACTCGCGATCCCGCTGTACCAGGTCACCGTGGCCAAGGGCACGAGTGCGGGCGGCGGCGGTCTCGCCTGGTCCTCCGTCCTCGCCGACCGCCGTACCCCGACGGTCGCCGTCGGCGGCATCCTGTCGGTCACGTCCGACACCGCGATCGGCTCCTACCCCGGCCAGTACCGCGACATCAATGGCCAGTTGCAGCGCTGGACCGGCAGCGCCTGGGCCGACTACCCGGTCCTGCCGACCTGGCAGAGCTGGACGCCGGCCTGGACGACCGGCACCGGGAGCGCCCTGCCGTCGTACGGCAACGCCACCGTCAACTGCCGGTACCTCAAGTCCGGTACGACCGTGCACCTCAACTTCTCGATCCAGTTCGGCACCACCACCAACTTCGGCACCAGCCCCACCACCGCGGACAACTGGCGGTTCTCGCTGCCGGTGGCCGCGGCCACCGCCCAGCCCGTCATCGGTTTCGCCGAGCTGTCCGCCACCAACGCCGCCCGCCTGATGGGCCGGATCTACCTCGCCACGACCAGCACCTTCGAGTTGAACATCGGCACGGGCCGGGTCGACGCCGCCGCGATCGCCAGTGCCAGCCAGGGCACCGCGGACGCCCTGTCGCCCTGGACCTGGGCCGCCTCGCACGCCGTCCGGGGTACCGCCACCTACGAGGCCGCCTCATGAGCACGATCAACACGCCCTACCGGGCGATCTTCTGCGACCTGCTCACCGACCACACCATCGACATCCTGCCCCTACGAGACGTCACCGTCGACGACTACATCGGCAAGGCCGGTTCCCTCTTCGGCACCGTCCCCCTCCCCAACGCCGAGATGGCCGCCCGTGCCCGCCGCATCGAAGAGGGCCGCACCTCGGTGTATCTCCAGCGCGGCAACGACCTGTGGTGGGGCGGCATCATCTGGACGTCCACCCTGCAGAGCGACACCCGGGGCGTCCTCACCCTCGGCATCCAGGCGGCCACCTTCGAGTCGTACGCGGGCCGCCGCCGCATCCGCAAGGACCTCGCGTTCACCGACGAGGACCAGCTGGAGGTGGCCCGCAAGCTGTGGCGGCACCTCCAGACCGGGACCGTCGACGCCGAAGCCGAGCCCACCGAGGCCGGCGGCGACATCGCCGTCACGTCCGGCGACGAGACCTCCACGCAGACCCGCACCGTCTCCTACCGCGACGGCGACGAGACCGTCTACCTGGAGGCGCTCGACGCGCTCGCCGCCGTGGACAACGGCTTCGAGCACCACATCGCCGTCTACCGCGACCCGTCCACCGGCGAACGGACGCGCCGGCTGCGCCTGGGCAACCCGAAGATCCTGATCGGCACCACCGACCTGCTCCTGGACCGGCCGGGCACGATCCTGTCGTACTCCTTTCCGCGCGACGCCACCCGTGGCGGCACCACCGCGCGGACCCGCGGGGCCTCCGTCAACGACAACCAGGCCGCGGAGTCCCGCCCGCAGTGCTCCGACATCCAGGTCGCCGACGACCTGATCACCAAGGCGGGCTACCCGCGCATCGACCTGTCCTCCGACCACACCGAGATCACCAGCAAGGCCACCCTGAACTCGCTGGCCAAGGCCGAACTGGCATCGGCCACCGCGGCCGTGGTGATCCCGGAGATCAGCGTCCGCCTCGACGACCTGGTCCCGCCCGCCCTGCTCGGCCGGACCGTCCGTATCCGCATCACCGACGAATGGTGGGCCGAGGGCCTGGACGCCCGTTACCGGATCATCGGCGTCAAGGTGAGCCCGGCCCAGCGCGGCCGCCCCGACACCGCCGAGCTCTACCTGGAGGAGGTCTGATGCCCCAGCTCCCCGAAGACATCATCGACCGGCTCACCCAGATGGAACGCCGCATCCAGCAGCTGTCCACCGCCGTCAACGGCCTGCCCGCCCTCAACAAGGGCTCGGGCGCGGGCGGTTACATCTCCGTACGGACCCCGGACAACAGCTCCGAGGTGTTCCGGGTCGGCAAGTGGACGGGCGACGAGTTCGGCCTCGCGATCCGCCGCCAGACCGGCAAGCTGGCGCTGAGTGTGTACAACGGCGACGGCACCAGCACCTCCCAGCAGCCGCTGCGGGTCCACGACGTCAACGGCCGCGAGATCTTCTCCGACGACATCGACACCGGCGGCCTGGCCCGGCCCTGGCTCCCGATGGCGCTGCCGACCGACCTGGACAACGCCCGCTGGCCGCGCACCACTCTGACGGACTGGTCGACGGTCGCCCGGTCCTGGAACCCGCTGTGGCAGCCGCGGATGCGCATCTTCGTCGCGACGGCGGTCAGCTCCGGTGCCACGGGCGAGGTCCGGGTCCTGATCAACGACGCCGAGTGGTCCGGTGCGGTCACCGCGCCCACGTCCCTCGACCACACCGGCGCCGTCGCCGCCGACTTCAACACCTCGTTCGGTTCGCTGCTCAAGGTGGAGATCCAGGCCCGGGTCACCTCGACCTCCGGCACGGTCTACGCCCAGCCGCGGATGATGTTCGGCCTCCAGACCTCGTAAGCCCCTTCAGCCCTCAGGCTCTTCAGCCCTCACGGAGAAACCCATGGACATCGACACCAGCCAGCCCTGGGGCGTCGCGATCGACTACGCCGGCCGCGCCACGGTCGTCGAGGACGCTCACACGATCCACGTCAACGTCTCCGACGCCAGCCTCAGCAGCATCATCGCCCCCGACCCGCTCACCGGACGCCACGCGTCCGTGACCGTCACGGCCCAGTTCTCCGAGACCGACGGCAGCGGCGCCGTCCTGCGCGGCGGCGGCCGCGTCACGGTCCAGCCGACCGGCGCTGACCCCGTCGTACCGGACCAGACGGCCGTGCAACGGGCGGTCGCCGCCGCACTGGACGACTTCCGGGCGAACACGGAGAAGTACGCGGCCCTGTGCGCCACGTGGACGAGCCCGAGCACCCCGGATCCGGAGACGGACACGGACACGGACACAGAGACAGAGACAGAGACAGCAACCACCTGACCCACCCCGCGCCACATCCACCCCGAGCCACCCGGCCGGGGTTTTCTCATGCCCGCGTCACCCCTGAAAGGCAGCCCATGGCCACACCCCTCTCCGCCGACGCCCTCGTCTCCGCCCTGCGGGCCGAGGGCGTCACCGTCGTCGAACACCCCGGCTGGCGCACCAACAACCGCAACCACAAGGGAAGTTGGGGCCCCGTCAACGGCGTGATCATCCACCACACCGTCACCTCGGGTACCGCCGCCACCGTCAACCTCTGCTTCAACGGCCGCTCCGATCTCCCCGGCCCGCTCTGCCACGGCGTCATCGCCAAGGACGGCACGGTGCACCTGGTCGGCAACGGCCGCGCCAACCACGCCGGCAGCGGCGACGGCGACGTACTGAACGCCGTAGTCACCGAGCGCACCGCTCTCCCTTCCCCCAACGAGAACGACACCGACGGCAACGTCCGCTTCTACGGCTTCGAGTGCGTCAACCTCGGCGACGGCAAGGACCCCTGGCCCGAGGCCCAGCTGGACGCGACGGCCCGGGCGGCGGCCGCGCTGTGCCGGGCACACGGCTGGAGCGCCGGCTCCGTCATCGGGCACAAGGAGTGGACCAGCGCGAAGATCGACCCGCGCGGGTTCACGATGACCGACTTCCGGGCCAGGGTCGCCACCCGGCTCGGCAAGAAGCCGACCAGTGCGACGAGGCCCACGTACCAACCCTTCCCCGGCGCCGCCTGGTTCAAGAAGCACCCCCGGTCGCCGATCGTCACAGCGATGGGCAAGCGCCTGGTCGCCCTCGGCTGCTCCGCCTACACCGACGGCCCCGGCCCCCAGTGGACCGAGGCCGACCGCCGGTCGTACGCGAAGTGGCAGCGAAAGCTCCGCTACACCGGCGCGGCGGCCGACGGGTGGCCGGGCGCGAAGTCCTGGGCGGCACTGCAGGTCCCGTACAGCCCTTGAGATCCGTACAGCCCCTGAGAAAGGAGGCCCTCATGTCAGAGGCCGCCAAGCGGACCCTCCGCACCGTTGTCCAGACCGCTGCCGGCCTGTGCGTCCTGCTGCCGACGGTCGTCGACGCCGCCGGCATCTCCAGGACACTCCCCTGGGTGGCCGGCGCCCTCGCCGTCGCCGCGGGCGTGACCCGGGTCATGGCCGTACCCGGCGTCCAGACCCTGCTTCCCGCCTGGCTGCGCACAGACAGCCCGGACTCCGGGGGTGACGGATGACACCTCCGGAGCAGCAACAACACGACGTCGCCCTCGAACTGGAACGCCTGCGCGGCACCGTCGAGGCCGGTTTCGCCCGCGTCGACGGGTCCCTCGCCCTCCTCGTCCAGCGCAGCGACCAGACCGACAAGCAACTCGCCGATCACGAACAGCGGTTGGACGCCCTGGAGCACTCCCGCTGGCCGCTTGCCAGCATCGGCGCGCTGGCCGCCGTAGCCACCATGATCGTCATGGCCTGGGAACTGGCAGCACGCTGAACAGGCCGAAGGGCGGCCACCCCGTACGAAACGGGGTGACCGCCCTTCAGAACCTCAGGACCTCAGAACTCAGAACCTCAGGACCTCAGCACCAACTACTACTGGTTGTACGGACCGTAGTCGTAGTCCTCCAGCGGAACGGCCTGGCCGGAGCCCGTGCCGAACGGCGAGTAGTCGATGTCGTCGTAGCCGACGGCCGAGTACATCGCGGCCTTGGCCTCCTCGGTCGGCTCGACCCGGATGTTGCGGTAGCGGGACAGGCCCGTACCGGCCGGGATGAGCTTACCGATGATGACGTTCTCCTTGAGGCCGATCAGGGAGTCGGACTTGGCGTTGATCGCCGCGTCCGTCAGAACCCTGGTCGTCTCCTGGAAGGACGCCGCCGACAGCCACGACTCGGTCGCCAGCGAGGCCTTGGTGATACCCATCAGCTGCGGACGACCGGAGGCCGGGTGACCGCCCTCCTGGACCACACGACGGTTCTCGGTCTCGAACTTCGAACGCTCGACCAGCTCGCCGGGCAGCAGCTCCGCGTCGCCCGACTCGATGATCGTCACACGGCGCAGCATCTGCCGGATGATGATCTCGATGTGCTTGTCGTGGATCGACACACCCTGCGAGTTGTAGACCTTCTGGACCTCGCCGACCAGGTGGACCTGGACGGCACGCTGACCCAGGATGCGCAGCACGTCGTGCGGGTTGGTGGCACCCACGGTGAGCTTCTGGCCCACCTCGACGTGCTCGCCCTCGCTGACCAGGAGTCGGGCACGCTTCGAGATCGGGAACGCCGTCTCGTCGCTGCCGTCGTCCGGGGTGACGACGATCTTCTTGGTCTTCTCGGTCTCCTCGATCCGCACGCGGCCCTGGGCCTCGGAGATCGGGGCGACACCCTTCGGCGTACGAGCCTCGAAGAGCTCGACGACACGGGGCAGACCCTGGGTGATGTCGTCACCGGCCACACCACCGGTGTGGAAGGTACGCATCGTCAGCTGGGTACCGGGCTCACCGATGGACTGGGCGGCGATGATGCCGACCGCCTCACCGATGTCGACCAGCTTGCCGGTGGCCAGCGAGCGGCCGTAGCACATGGCGCAGGTGCCGACGTGCGACTCGCAGGTCAGGATCGAACGGGTCTTGACCTCCTCGACACCGTGGCGCACCAGCTGGTCGATGAGGACATCGCCGAGGTCGACGTTGGCCGGCGCGATCACCTTGCCGTCGATGACGACGTCCTCGGCGAGCATGCGGGCGTAGACGCTGGTCTCGACGTCGTCCGTCTTGCGCAGCACACCGTCGGCGTCGCGGTTGGCGATCCGCAGCTTCAGACCGCGCTCGGTGCCGCAGTCCTCCTCGCGGATGATGACGTCCTGCGAGACGTCCACCAGACGACGGGTCAGGTAACCCGAGTCGGCGGTACGCAGGGCGGTGTCCGCCAGACCCTTACGGGCACCGTGCGTGGAGATGAAGTACTCCAGCACGGACAGGCCCTCACGGAAGGACGCCTTGATCGGACGCGGGATGGTCTCGTTCTTCGCGTTCGACACCAGACCACGCATACCGGCGATCTGCCGCATCTGCATCATGTTTCCTCGGGCACCCGAGTCAACCATCATGAAGATGGGGTTCGTCTTGGGGAAGTTCGCGTTCATCGCCTCGGCGACCTCGTTGGTCGCCTTGGTCCAGATCGCGATGAGTTCCTGCGTGCGCTCTTCCTTGGTGATCAGACCGCGCTCGTACTGCTTCTGGACCTTCTCGTCCAGCGCCTCGTAGCCCTTGACGATCTCCTTCTTCGCCTCGGGAACGACGACGTCGGAGATGGCCACGGTGACACCGGAACGGGTCGCCCAGTAGAAGCCTGCCGCCTTCAGGTTGTCGAGCGTCGCCGCCACGATGACCTTGGGGTAGCGCTCGGCCAGGTCGTTGACGATCTCGGAGAGCTGCTTCTTGCCCACCGAGTAGTCGACGAACGGGTAGTCCTCGGGCAGCAGCTCGTTGAAGAGCGCGCGGCCCAGGGTGGTGCGCAGGCGGAACGTGTCCCCCTGCTGCCACTCGGGCTCGCCCTCCTCGCGCGCCGGCGGCGTCCAGCCGCGCGGCGGGATGGTGCCCACCGGGAAGCGGATGTCGATCGGCGACTGCAGCGCGAGCTCGCCGGCGTCGAACGCCATGATCGCCTCGGCCGTGGAGCCGAAGGACCGGCCCTCGCCCTTGGTGTCACGCAGTTCGCCGTCGGTGGTGAGGAAGAACAGACCGAGGACCATGTCCTGGGTCGGCATCGTCACCGGACGGCCGTCGGCGGGCTTGAGGATGTTGTTCGAGGACAGCATCAGGATGCGGGCCTCGGCCTGCGCCTCCGCGGACAGCGGAAGGTGCACGGCCATCTGGTCACCGTCGAAGTCCGCGTTGAACGCGGTGCAGACGAGCGGGTGGATCTGGATGGCCTTGCCCTCGACCAGCTGCGGCTCGAAGGCCTGGATGCCGAGGCGGTGCAGGGTGGGAGCACGGTTCAGCAGGACCGGGTGCTCGGCGATGACCTCTTCGAGGACGTCGTACACGACCGTGCGGCCGCGCTCGACCATCCGCTTGGCGCTCTTGATGTTCTGCGCGTGGTTCAGGTCGACCAGGCGCTTCATCACGAACGGCTTGAAGAGCTCCAGCGCCATGGCCTTGGGCAGACCACACTGGTGCAGCTTCAGCTGCGGACCGACGACGATCACGGAACGCGCGGAGTAGTCCACACGCTTGCCGAGCAGGTTCTGACGGAATCGACCCTGCTTGCCCTTGAGCATGTCGCTCAGGGACTTCAGCGGGCGGTTGCCGGGACCGGTGACCGGGCGACCACGACGACCGTTGTCGAAGAGGGCGTCCACGGCCTCCTGGAGCATGCGCTTCTCGTTGTTCACGATGATCTCGGGCGCGCCGAGGTCGAGAAGCCGCTTCAGGCGGTTGTTCCGGTTGATCACACGGCGGTACAGGTCGTTCAGGTCGGAGGTCGCGAAGCGGCCACCGTCCAGCTGCACCATCGGGCGAAGGTCCGGCGGGATGACCGGGACGCAGTCGAGGACCATGCCCTTGGGGCTGTTGGAGGTCTGCAGGAAGGCAGACACGACCTTCAGCCGCTTCAGCGCACGGGTCTTCTTCTGGCCCTTGCCGGTACGGATGATCTCGCGCAGCCGCTCGGCCTCTTCGTCGAGGTCGAAGGACTCCAGGCGCTTCTGCAGCGCCGCGGCTCCCATCGAACCGTCGAAGTACGTGCCGAAGCGGTCACGCAGCTCGCGGTAGAGCAGCTCGTCGCCCTCGAGGTCCTGGACCTTGAGGTTCTTGAACCGGGTCCACACCTCGTCGAGACGGTCGATCTCGCGCTGCGAACGGTCGCGCAGCTGCTTCATCTCCCGCTCGGCACCTTCGCGCACCTTGCGGCGCACGTCGGCCTTGGCGCCCTCGGCCTCCAGCTCGGCCAGGTCGGTCTCGAGCTTCTTGGCGCGGGCCTCCAGGTCGGAGTCCCGGCGGTTCTCGACCTGCTGCCGCTCGACGGAGACGTGCGCCTCCAGGGAGGGCAGGTCGCGGGTGCGGCGCTCCTCGTCGACGTACGTGATCATGTACGCCGCGAAGTAGATGACCTTCTCGAGGTCCTTCGGGGCGAGGTCGAGCAGGTAGCCCAGCCGCGACGGAACGCCCTTGAAGTACCAGATGTGCGTGACGGGCGCGGCGAGCTCGATGTGGCCCATCCGCTCACGGCGCACCTTGGCGCGAGTCACCTCGACGCCGCAGCGCTCACAGATGATGCCCTTGAAGCGGACGCGCTTGTACTTGCCGCAGTAGCACTCCCAGTCCCGGGTCGGACCGAAGATCTTCTCGCAGAAGAGTCCGTCCTTTTCGGGCTTGAGCGTGCGGTAGTTGATCGTCTCGGGCTTCTTGACCTCGCCGTGGCTCCACTGACGGATGTCGTCAGCGGTGGCCAGACCGATCCGGAGCTCGTCGAAGAAGTTGACGTCGAGCACTATGCGTCAATCCCTCTCAGGGTTGTAAGTCATGGGGTCTGATACGGGGGTCCTGGGGCCGGAGGCCTTCATGGTGAAGGCCTCCGAACTCCCGTCAGACCTCTTCGACGCTGCTCGGCTCACGCCGGGACAGGTCGATGCCAAGCTCCTCCGCAGCGCGGAAGACGTCCTCGTCGGTGTCGCGCATCTCGATGGACATGCCGTCCGAGGACAGCACCTCCACGTTGAGGCACAGGGACTGCATCTCCTTGATGAGCACCTTGAAGGACTCGGGGATGCCGGGCTCGGGAATGTTCTCGCCCTTGACGATGGCCTCGTAGACCTTCACGCGGCCGGTGACGTCGTCGGACTTGATGGTCAGCAGCTCCTGGAGGGCGTACGCGGCGCCATAAGCCTCCAGCGCCCACACCTCCATCTCACCGAAGCGCTGGCCACCGAACTGGGCCTTACCACCCAGCGGCTGCTGGGTGATCATCGAGTACGGACCGGTCGACCGGGCGTGCAGCTTGTCGTCGACCAGGTGGTGGAGCTTGAGGATGTACATGAAGCCGACCGAGATCGGCTCCGGGAACGGCTCGCCGGAACGGCCGTCGAACATCCTCGCCTTGCCGGACGGGAGGACCAGACGGTCCCCGTCGCGGTTCGGGATGGTGTGCTCCAGCAGACCGGTCAGCTCGTCCTCGCGGGCGCCGTCGAACACCGGGGTCGCCACGTTCGTGCCGGGGTCGACCTGGTCGGCGCCGATGACCTGGAGGCGCTGCGCCCAGTCCTCCGCGAGGCCGGAGACGTCCCAGCCGCGGCTGGCGAGCCAGCCGAGGTGGATCTCCAGGACCTGTCCCGGGTTCATTCGGGACGGCACACCCAGCGGGTTGAGGATGATGTCGACCGGGGTCCCGTCCTCGAGGAACGGCATGTCCTCGATGGGCAGGATCTTGGAGATGACACCCTTGTTGCCGTGACGGCCGGCCAGCTTGTCGCCGTCCGTGATCTTGCGCTTCTGCGCCACGTAGACACGAACCAGCTGGTTCACGCCCGGCGGCAGCTCGTCGCCCTCTTCACGGTCGAAGACGCGGACGCCGATGACCTTGCCGATCTCGCCGTGCGGCACCTTCAGCGAGGTGTCACGGACCTCACGGGCCTTCTCACCGAAGATCGCACGGAGCAGGCGCTCCTCCGGGGTCAGCTCGGTCTCACCCTTGGGCGTGACCTTGCCGACCAGGATGTCGCCGGCGACGACCTCGGCACCGATACGGATGATGCCGCGCTCGTCGAGGTCGGCGAGGACCTCCTCGGAGACGTTCGGGATGTCCCGGGTGATCTCCTCGGGGCCGAGCTTGGTGTCACGGGCGTCGACCTCGTGCTCCTCGATGTGGATCGAGGAGAGGACGTCGTCCTGCACGAGGCGCTGCGACAGGATGATCGCGTCCTCGTAGTTGTGACCCTCCCACGGCATGAACGCCACGAGCAGGTTCTTGCCCAGCGCCATCTCGCCGTTCTCGGTGGCCGGACCGTCGGCCAGGACCTGGCCGTCGATGATCCGGTCGCCCTCGTTGACGATGACCTTCTGGTTGACCGAGGTGCCCTGGTTGGAGCGGGCGAACTTGGCCAGGCGGTACGTGATGTACGTGCCGTCGTCGTTCGCGGTGGTGATGTAGTCCGCGGAGACCTCCTGGACCACACCCGCCTTCTCGGCCTTGACCACGTCGCCGGCGTCGACGGCGGAGCGGTACTCCATGCCGGTGCCGACGAGCGGGGACTCGCTCTTGATGAGCGGCACGGCCTGACGCATCATGTTCGCGCCCATCAGGGCACGGTTGGCGTCGTCGTGCTCGAGGAACGGGATCATGGCGGTCGCGACCGACACCATCTGGCGCGGCGAGACGTCCATGTAGTCCACGTCGTCACCGGGGACGTAGTCGACCTCGCCGCCACGGCGGCGGACCAGGACGCGGTTCTCGGTGAAACGCATGTCGTCATTGAGCTCGGCGTTCGCCTGCGCGATGACGAATCGGTCCTCTTCGTCGGCCGTCAGGTAGTCGACGTCGTCGGTGACGACACCGCCGGTGACCTTGCGGTACGGCGTCTCGACGAAACCGAACGCGTTGACGCGGCCGTAGGAGGCGAGCGAACCGATCAGACCGATGTTCGGGCCTTCAGGCGTCTCGATCGGGCACATACGTCCGTAGTGGGACGGGTGCACGTCACGGACCTCGAAGCCGGCCCGCTCACGGGAGAGACCACCCGGGCCAAGAGCCGACAGACGGCGCTTGTGGGTGAGACCCGACAGCGGGTTGTTCTGGTCCATGAACTGCGACAGCTGGCTGGTGCCGAAGAACTCCTTGATGGAGGCGACGACCGGCCGGATGTTGATCAGGGTCTGCGGCGTGATCGCCTCGACGTCCTGGGTCGTCATCCGCTCGCGGACGACTCGCTCCATACGCGCCAGACCCGTACGGACCTGGTTCTGGATGAGCTCGCCGACGCTGCGCAGACGACGGTTGCCGAAGTGGTCGATGTCGTCGGTCTCGACGACGATCGTCGTGCCGTTGTCAGCGGCCGTCTCGGTCTCGCCGGCGTGCAGCTTCACCAGGTACTTGATCGTCGAGATGACGTCCTCGACGGTCAGGACACCCGCATTCAGCGGAGCGTCCCCACCCAGCTTCTTGTTGACCTTGTAGCGGCCGACCTTGGCGAGGTCGTAGCGCTTGGGGTTGAAGTAGAGGTTCTCGAGCAGGGTCTGCGCGGCCTCACGCGTCGGGGGCTCGCCCGGACGCAGCTTGCGGTAGATGTCGAGCAGCGCGTCGTCCTGGCCCTGGGTGTGGTCCTTCTCCAGGGTGGCGCGCATGGACTCGTACTCGCCGAACTCCTCGAGGATCTGCTCGGTGGTCCAGCCGAGAGCCTTGAGCAGGACGGTGACGGACTGCTTGCGCTTGCGGTCGATGCGCACACCGACCATGTCGCGCTTGTCGATCTCCATCTCCAGCCAGGCACCCCGGGACGGGATGATCTTGGCGGAGAAGATGTCCTTGTCGGACGTCTTGTCGATGGAGGAGTCGAAGTAGACACCCGGCGAGCGGACCAGCTGCGACACCACGACACGTTCGGTGCCGTTGATGACGAAGGTGCCCTTGCCGGTCATGAGCGGGAAGTCGCCCATGAAGACGGTCTGGGACTTGATCTCGCCGGTCTCGTTGTTGGTGAACTCGGCGGTGACGAAGAGCGGGGCCGCGTACGTGAAGTCGCGGTCCTTGCACTCGTCGATGCTGTTCTTAGGCGGCTCGAAACGGTGGTCGCGGAACGTCAGCGACATCGACCCGGAGAAGTCCTCGATCGGAGAGATCTCCTCGAAGATCTCCTCCAGACCGGACTTGGTGGGGACGTCCTGACCGGACTCCAGAGCCGCCTCGACACGAGCCTTCCACGCGTCGTTGCCGAGCAGCCAGTCGAAGCTCTCGGTTTGCAGCGCAAGAAGGTTCGGAACCTCGAGGGGCTCCTTGATCTTTGCAAAGGAGATGCGCAGCGGGGCGGTGCTGGCGCCGTTGTTCGTATTCGCGGTCGAGGCAGTGCGCGAGGCGGCCAAGAGGGGGTCCTTCCGAGGGCTCGGACTCACTACGCGCGTACCGGTCCCTCTCCCGGGCACAGAGACAGACGGTTCCTTCTCCGGCTCAAAGGGCCAGGTCAGATACGGTCTGATCGTCGGTGCTCAAGTGAGGGTATGCCCCTGGTGACGGGCAGGAGGCAGCTAACAGGCAGCGCAAAGGGTCAGTGTAGCCATTTGGCACACTGATGTCCAGTCCGGGTTTTTCAAGACCCTCGTTGCTCTCAACACCTTCGGCAAGCCCACGTCCTCAACGCACGGTGATACTGCCCTCTTCGTCGCCGATCCATGCCTCGGATTCGGATCCTTGTGACGACGCGTCCTGAGAATTGCGCGCTGCGTGCGGTTCGTCAAGGCCCTCCTTGCCCGAACCGGGTGCTGCGCTCGTCACGTGCAGCCTGCACCGGGGGCGCCCGGAGACACGACGAAGATCACCATACTCCGCACGAACACCGGTGCAAGGCAGCCGCCGCCCGGCTCCCCGAACGCCGAAGAGCGACCACCCAGATGGATGATCGCTCTTCGGTGCGTCAGCGTTACAGCCCCTCTACGAGGGCCGGCAACACGCGTGAGTCCGTGCGGACCCGTGAGGTGTTACTTGACCTCGACGGAAGCGCCGGCGCCCTTGAGGGACTCGGCGGCCTTCTCCGCGGCCTCCTTGGCGACCTTCTCGAGAACGGGCTTCGGGGCGCCGTCCACGAGGTCCCTTGGCCTCCTTGAGGCCCAGGGAGGTCAGCTCACGCACGACCTTGATGACCTGGATCTTCTTCTCGCCGGCGCCGGTGAGGATGACGTCGAACTCGTCCTGCTCCTCGGCAGCCTCGGCCGGGGCGGCCGGACCGGCCGGGCCGGCAACGGCGACCGCGGCGGCGGCGGTGACGTCGAACTTCTCCTCGAACGCCTTCACGAACTCGGAGAGCTCGATGAGGGTCATCTCTTCGAACTGCGCGAGCAGGTCTTCCTGGCTGAGCTTCGCCATGATGGGCGATCCTTCCACTTTTTCGGCTGGTGCCGGTATGTACATGTCTGGCGGGCGTACGTTCGGCCCGCGACGACCGTCACCTCAGGCGGGAAGCCTCAGGCAGCGATCATTTCGGGAGCCGAGTTACTCGGCACCGCCCTGCTCGTCCTGCTTGGCACGAAGCGCGTCCACGGTGCGGACGAGCTTCGACGGGAGCGCCTGGAAGACCTGAGCAGCCTGAGTCTGCTTGCCCTTGAAGGCACCCGCCAGCTTGGAGAGCAGAACCTCGCGGGACTCGAGGTCCGCAAGCTTCTTGATCTCGTCGGCGGACAGCGCCTTGCCGTCAAGGACACCGCCCTTGATGACGAGGTTCGGGTTGTCCTTGGCGAAGTCACGAAGACCCTTCGCCGACTCCACCGGGTCACCGGTGACGAAGGCGACTGCCGTCGGACCGTTGAACAGGTCGTCGAGCGTAGAGATCCCGGCCTCGTTGGCCGCAATCTTGGTCAGCGTGTTCTTCACCACGGCGTACTGGGCGTTCTCACCGAGCGAACGACGCAGCGTCTTGAGCTGCGCCACGGTGAGACCCCGGTACTCGGTCAGCACGGCGGCATTCGAGCTACGGAACTGCTCCGCGAGCTCGGCCACCGCGGCAGCCTTGTCGGGCCTTGCCATAGAGCGTCGGCCTCCTTCCGGGTGATGAGGACCGCTCAGAAGGGGCTGGGACGAACGAAACGCCCCGGCGCAGGCGCACGGGGCGTAGCTCGACCGGCATTCGCAACGCGAGCAGCGAACTCCGGGAGCACATCCACGGTCACCTGCGCGGGTCGTCCGCAGTTCAGCGGATCCTTCGGCCACCGCGCCCTCTTACGAGCACACGGCAACGACCAGCGGTCTTTGGCTTCCTGAGGAGAGTACGCGACGGGATCGCCGTCGAGCAAATCCGCCCGTACGGGGCTCAGCGCGCGGCGTCTGCCATGGAGTCCATCGCCTCGGCGATGTCGACGGTGTCCTTCGCCGGCGGGGCCGTGACCGTCACCGGGGCTCCCCCGCCCATGTACATGACCTTGTCCACGAACCGGATCTCCGCGACCTGGTCCGACCCTCGGTCGAGCGCCGTCATCTTCGGCGACTCCTCCGCCGCCGTCCCGCAGCCCGCGGCACCGGCGGCCAGGAGCAGTGCGGCAACTCCGGCGCCTGCCGTGAATTCCCTGTGGCTCAGGGGGTGTTGCCGAGCGCGCCCTGCTGCTTCAGGAGCTCCTTGAAGTCCTCGGTGTCGTCGGCCGGAGGCTTTTGCACGGAGACCCGCACGCCGTAGTCGCTGTAGTACGCGGTCTGGGTCAGCTCGCCGGTGGCCATCCGGCCCTTTTCGACCTTCTTGACCAGCAGGTCCTGGGCGTCGACCCAGATGTCGACGGTCTGTGTGGTCACCCCGGCCCCTTCCAGCTGCTGCCGCAGCTCGGCGTCGGCGACGTCGCTCACCTCGACCGTGCCGGAGTAGTGCGTGGTGGGCTGCCCGCTCACCGTCTCCGCGCCGACCTCGCGCACGTCCTCGCAGTCCAGGAGCAGCTTCACCGACTGGTTGGGCGTGGTGTTGCGCATCTGGTCGGCGAAGTTCGCGCCACCGCCGCCGAGGGCCTCGAGATCGTCGTAGACGTACCTGAGCCAGTGCTTGCCGCCGGCCTTCTCGGCGAACGCGTCGCCCATCCGCGCGTAGTAGGCGTCGGACAGATAGCGGGCCTCCATCGACGTGATGCCGAGGCCGCGCATCGTCTCGGCCGTGGTGCCGCCGGTGTACGTGATGGTCAGGGTGCCGGTGAGCGCGCTGCCCCAGTCGAGGGCGCCCACGGACTCGACGGACAGTTGGGTGCCCATGGCGGTGGTGGACCGGACCCTGGCCGACTCGGCCCGGTCGGTGGACCGCTCGGCCAGGCGCAGGGCCGGGAGGAACTCGGAGGTCGCCGCACGGTCGTTCTCGGGCTTCGGGGAGGGCTCGGAGGAGGTACAGGCGGTCAGCACCGTCAGTGCGGCCGCCATCGCGACCGAGCGGACACCGCGTCGCCCCGTCGTGCACTTCATACGTCCCCCTGTGCCATCGCCCTGTGCGCACGCTAACCCAGGGCACAGTCCCCTCACACAGGAACGGGCCCCGCACCGAGAAGGTGCGGGGCCCGTCGCCGACCAGGCGAGCCGTCAGGCTCAGACCGCAGCCGGGTCCTCCTCGACAAGGAGGTTGCGGGTGCGGTTCGGGTCGAGCGGAATGCCGGGGCCGATCGTGGTGCTGATCGCGGCCTTCTTGATGTAGCGACCCTTGGCGGCGGAGGGCTTCAGACGAAGGATCTCGTCCAGGGCCGCGCCGTAGTTCTCCACCAGCTGGGTGTCGTCGAAGGACGCCTTGCCGATGATGAAGTGCAGGTTCGAGTGCTTGTCGACGCGGAACTCGATCTTGCCGCCCTTGATCTCGTTGACGGCCTTGACGACGTCAGGAGTCACGGTGCCGGTCTTCGGGTTGGGCATCAGACCACGCGGGCCGAGGACACGGCCGAGGCGGCCGACCTTGCCCATGAGGTCCGGGGTGGCGACGACGGCGTCGAAGTCCAGACGGCCCTTCGACACCTCGTCGATGAGCTCGTCGGCGCCGACGATGTCGGCGCCCGCGGCACGAGCGGCCTCGGCACGGTCACCGGTCGCGAAGACCAGGACCCGGGCGGTCTTGCCGGTGCCGTGCGGGAGGTTCACGGTGCCACGGACCATCTGGTCGGCCTTGCGCGGGTCGACACCCAGACGGAAGGCGACCTCGACGGTGCCGTCGAACTTGCTCGTGGAGGTCTCCTTGGCGAGGCGGACGGCCTCGAGCGGGGCGTAGAACTTGTCCCGGTCGATCTTGGCGTCCGCAGCGCGGAGAGACTTGCTGCGCTTGCTCACTACTGCTCCTGTGTGTTCTTGAGGAGTCGTGGTGTGGGCCGAGCAGGCCCTGCCACTTCTTCTGCTCTGCGGGGGTTGGGGCTCAGCCCTCGACCGTGACGCCCATGGAACGCGCGGTACCGGCGATGATCTTCGCGGCGGCGTCCAGGTCGTTGGCGTTGAGGTCGGCGAGCTTGGTGGTGGCGATCTCGCGGACCTGCGCCTCGGTGATCTTGGCGACCTTGGTCTTGTGCGGCTCGCCGGAGCCCTTCTCGATGCCCGCGGCCTTGAGGATCATCTTGGCGGCCGGCGGCGTCTTGGTGATGAAGGTGAAGGAGCGGTCCTCGTAGACCGTGATCTCCACCGGGATCACCCAGCCACGCTGCGACTCGGTCGCGGCGTTGTACGCCTTGCAGAACTCCATGATGTTGACGCCGTGCTGACCCAGCGCGGGGCCGACCGGCGGCGCCGGGTTGGCGGCACCGGCCTGGATCTGGAGCTTGATGAGCCCCGTGACCTTCTTCTTCTTGGGAGGCATTCCGGGTCCTCTGTCTTTTCTGTCAGTTTCCTGATGCCCGAAGGCAACCGCACAACCCTAACGGGTATCTCTGCGCGGCTAAAAACCGAGCAGGTCAGACAGGCTGCGAAGCCGTCTGACCTGAACGGTGGCTTTGTCGCCGAAGGCGTTAGTTCTTCTGGATCTGGTCGAACGAGAGCTCGACCGGAGTCTCGCGGCCGAAGATCTCCACGAGGCCCTTGACCTTCTTCGAGTCGGGGTTGATCTCGTTGATGGTCGCCTGCAGCGTGGCGAACGGGCCGTCGGTGACGGTGACCGAGTCGCCGACCTCGAAGTCCAGCACCTGGACCTCGACCTTGCGCTGCGGAGCCGGCTTGCCCTCGGCCTCGGCGGCCTCGCGGGCGGCCTTCTCCTCGGCCTCCGGGGCGAGCATCTTGACGATCTCGTCCAGGGTCAGCGGGTACGGGTCGTAGGCGTTGCCCACGAAGCCGGTGACGCCGGGGGTGTTGCGGACGACGCCCCAGGACTCGTTCGTCAGGTCCATGCGCACCAGCACGTAGCCGGGGAGCTTGTTCTGGCGGATGGTCTTGCGCTCGCCGTTCTTGATCTGCGCGACCTCTTCCTGCGGCACTTCGGCCTGGAAGATGAAGTCCTCGACATTCAGCGAGACGGCACGCTGTTCGAGGTTGGTCTTCACGCGGTTCTCGTAACCGGCGTACGTGTGGATGACGTACCACTCGCCGGGGAGGGTGCGCAGTTCCTCGCGCAGGGCGGCGACGGGGTCGACCGGCTCGGCCGGCTCCTCCTCGACGTCCTCTTCCGCTTCCGCTTCGTCTTCCGCGACGGTCTCGTCGGCGGCGGACTCGTCGGCGTCAGTCTCGTCCGCGACGGTCTCGTCCTCGTCCTCGACGTGCACGGCGGCGTCCTCGGCGGGCTCACCAGCGTCGGCGTCGGCAGCCTCGACCTCGTCCAGATCCTCGTCCGCGCCCTCGACGATGTCGAGTTCGTCTTCCACGGACTCGTCCGGCTCGACGGCCTCGTTCAGGTTCGGGTCAGACACGGTGGCTGCTTCTTCCTGGATACATGGGGGTGGAACACGCGAAAGGGGCGCCGGTGACGGCGCCCTTCGCTCTTGGCTCAGCCAAAGACGTACTTGGCGGCGTGGTCGAGTCCATAGTCAATCACGGTGACCAGGCCGATCATGATGACGACGAAGACGATCACGACGGTCGTGTACGTCGTCAGCTGGCTGCGCGTAGGCCAGACGACCTTGCGCAGCTCGGCGACAATCTGACGATAGAAGAGAGCGAGGCGCTTCAGCGGGCCCTTCTTGGCACGCTTTCCGCCCTTACGAGTCTTCTTCTTGGACTCCGGCGCCTCGTCCTCGGCATCAGGCATGTCGATGGAGCCCACGGCGTCCGTCACTCGTCCTCACCTGATTCCGGGTCGTGGCCGTGCCGCGCCCGGTCTGAGCCGCACGGCGGTGCATTGCTGTACGTACATGCGCACACATCCTGGCGAAGGAGTGTGTAGCAGGGCCGGAGGGACTTGAACCCCCAACCGCTGGTTTTGGAGACCAGTGCTCTACCAATTGAGCTACGACCCTTTGTGTGTTCCCCAACAACGTACCGCATCCGACCGAGTGCTCGGTGTGCACCGATTGAGCGCAGCCTGCTGAAGGCCAACGAGGTGAGAGTGTACGTGTTCTGTGGCCCATCGTCGAACAGAAAGTGCCCGTGGGCGCCCTGTCGACGGAAGAACGGCGGAAGATCGACTGTGGATCGCCCTGGCCGCGGCCGGGTTCCGGACGGGTGTTCCGGGGTTTGCCCGTACATGTTCAGTCTGTGAAACCCGCGTGCCGGGGTGGTTTCCGGTCTGAAACGATGGGCCCCATGAGCGCTGCAACCCCTCCCACCGAGCGCCGGGTCTCCGCCCGAGTCGGCGCGATCTCCGAGTCCGCCACTCTCGCCGTGGATGCCAAGGCCAAGGCCCTGAAGGCCGCCGGGCGGCCGGTGATCGGCTTCGGCGCCGGTGAGCCCGACTTCCCGACCCCGGACTACATCGTCGAGGCGGCCGTCGAGGCCTGCAAGAACCCGAAGTACCACCGCTACACGCCGGCCGGTGGTCTGCCCGAGCTGAAGGCCGCGATCGCCGCGAAGACGCTGCGCGACTCGAACTACGAGGTCGACCCGGCGCAGATCCTCGTCACCAACGGCGGCAAGCAGGCCATCTACGAGGCCTTCGCCGCGATCCTCGACCCGGGCGACGAGGTCATCGTCCCGGCGCCGTACTGGACGACGTACCCGGAGTCGATCCGGCTGGCCGGCGGTGTCCCGGTCGACGTGGTCGCGGACGAGACGACCGGCTACCGCGTCAGCGTCGAGCAGCTGGAGGCGGCCCGCACCGAGAAGACGAAGGTCGTCCTCTTCGTCTCCCCCTCGAACCCGACCGGCGCGGTCTACAGCGCCGAGGACGCCGAGGCGATCGGCCGCTGGGCCGTCGAGCACGGCCTGTGGGTCATGACGGACGAGATCTACGAGCACCTGGTCTACGGCGACGCGACCTTCACGTCCCTGCCCGCGATCCTGCCGGAGCTGCGCGACAAGTGCATCGTGGTCAACGGTGTCGCGAAGACGTACGCCATGACGGGCTGGCGGGTCGGCTGGATCATCGGCCCGAAGGACGTCGTGAAGGCGGCGACGAACCTCCAGTCGCACGCCACGTCGAACGTGTCGAACGTGGCGCAGGTCGCGGCGCTGGCCGCGGTGTCGGGCGGACTGGACGCCGTCGCGACGATGCGGGAGGCCTTCGACCGCCGCCGCAAGACGATCGTGCGGATGCTCAACGAGATCGACGGCGTCGTCTGCCCCGAACCCGAGGGCGCCTTCTACGCCTATCCCTCGGTGAAGGGTCTGCTCGGCAAGGAGATCCGCGGCAAGCGCCCGCAGGACACCGTCGCGCTGGCCGCGCTGATCCTGGAGGAGGCCGAGGTCGCGGTCGTTCCGGGCGAGGCCTTCGGTACGCCGGGCTATCTGCGGCTGTCGTACGCCCTGGGGGACGAGGACCTCGTCGAGGGGGTCTCGCGGATCCAGAAGCTGCTGGCGGAGGCGCGGGACTGATTTTGGTCACAGGGCGGCCAGCTCCGGTTTTTTCGGAGGTGGCCGCCCTGTTTGTTTGTGCGAGCAAGACCACTAAAGGGGAAAGCGCTACCGGGACGGCGGGGACGTACGGCAGGATCCTGGAATGGAGCGTGTACGTGATGTCTCTGAGCTGCCGAAAGCCCATCTGCACCTGCACTTCACCGGTTCGATGCGGCCCGGCACCGTGCTGGAACTGGCCGACAAGTACGGCGTGCGTCTGCCCGAGACGCTCAGCGAAGCCCTGATCAGCGGGGAACCGCCCAAACTACGGGCGACGGACGAACGGGGCTGGTTCCGTTTCCAGCGCCTGTACGACGCGGCGCGCTCGTGCCTGAGAGAGCCCGAGGACATCCAGCGGCTGGTGCGGGAGGCCGCGGAGGAGGATGTGAAGGACGGCTCGGGCTGGCTGGAGATTCAGGTCGACCCGACCTCGTACGCCCCGAGGCTGGGCGGACTGATCCCGGCCCTGGAAGTCATCCTGGACGCGGTGGAGACGACCTCGCGGGAGACCGGGCTGGGCATGCGCGTCCTGGTCGCCGCGAACCGTATGAAGCACCCTCTGGACGCGCGCACGCTGGCCCGTCTCGCGGTGCGGTACGCCGACCGGGGCGTCGTCGGCTTCGGGCTCTCCAACGACGAACGCCGGGGCATGGCGAGGGACTTCGACCGGGCCTTCGCCATCGCGCGGGAGGGCGGTCTGCTGTCGGCGCCGCACGGGGGCGAGCTCACAGGGCCGTACTCGGTACGGGACTGCCTGGACGACCTGCATGCGAACCGGCTCGGTCACGGGGTCCGGGCGGCGGAGGATCCGCGCCTGCTGAAGCGGCTCGCGGAGCGGGGCGTGACGTGTGAGGTGTGTCCGGCGTCGAACGTGGCGCTGGGTGTGTACGAGAAGCCTGAGGACGTGCCGCTGCGGACGTTGTTCGAGGCGGGTGTGCCGATGGCGCTGGGGGCCGACGATCCGCTTCTTTTCGGCTCTCGTCTGGCCGCCCAGTACGAGATCGCCCGCCGGCACCATGCCTTCACGGACCTGGAGCTGGCGGAGCTGGCCCGTCAGTCCATTCGGGGGTCGGCGGCGCCCGAGGACATGAAGGGGAAGCTGTTGGCGGGGGTGGAGGACTGGCTGGCCGGCTGACGGCCGGCGCCTTTACAGGCTGACGCCGACCGTCACCGGTTCGTTGACGAGGGTGACCCCGAAGGCGTCTTCGACACCCGTGACCACCTCGCGGGCCAGGGTGAGGAGGTCCTCGGTGGTCGCCGAGCCGCGGTTGGTGAGGGCGAGGGTGTGCTTGGTGGAGATGCGGGCCGGGCCGGTGCCGTATCCCTTGGTGAAGCCGGCCTTGTCGATCAGCCAGGCGGCGGAGGTCTTGGTGCGGCCCTCCCCTGCCGGGTACGCGGGAGGCTCCACACCTTCGCCCAGGCGCGCACGTACGCGCGCGTGGAAGGCTTCGAACTCCTCCTGGGTGAGGATCGGGTTGGTGAAGAAGGACCCGGCCGACCAGGTGTCGTGGTCCTCGGGGTCCAGGACCATGCCCTTGCCGGAACGCAGCTTGAGGACGGTCTCGCGGGCGTCCGCGAGCGGCACGCGGTCGCCGGGTTCGACGCCCAGGGCTCGGGCCGTCTCGGCGTACTTGACCGGGCCGGACAGTCCGTCGGCGTCCTCCACCTCGAAGCGGACGCGTAGGACGACGTAACGCTCGGGGGTGGCCTTGAAGCGGCTGTGGCGGTACGAGAAGGCGCAGTCGGCGTTCGGGATCGTGACCGTCTCGTGCGTGGTCCGGTCGTAGGCGATCACCTCGGTGATCGTCGAGGAGACCTCCTGGCCGTACGCGCCCACGTTCTGGATGGGGGTCGCGCCGGCGGAGCCGGGGATGCCGGCCAGGCACTCGATGCCGGCGAGTCCCGCCTCCACGGTGCGGGCCACGGCGTCGGTCCACACCTCGCCGGCGGCGAGCTCCAGCCGGGTGCCGTCGAGGGCGAAGCCCTTGGTGGCGATGACGAGCGCGGTGCCGTCGAAGCCCTTGTCGCCGATGACCAGGTTCGATCCGCCGCCGATGAGCAACAGGGGCGTCCCGCTGTCGTCCGCCTCGCGGACTGCGGCGATCACCTCGGCGTCGGTCGTCGCGGTGACCAGACGGGCCGCGGGACCGCCCAGCCGGAAGGTGGTCAGCGGGGCGAGGGGGGCGTCGTGGAGTTCCTGCACGCGCTCAAGAGTACGAGACGGGGGGCGAGGCGTTGTGCCTGCGGCGGCCTGTGCGGGTTGGGTGGGGGTGCGCGTAGCGCCGTGCGTTGGGTGGTGGGTCGGGGCCGCGCCGGGGGTGTCCGTCCTCGGAACGGCGCGGAATCGGTCGGCCAGGGAGGTACCGGCGTTGACGCGCCAACCGCTGCGGGCGGACACCCCCCGACACGTCCCCTTCCCGCCGTACGCGACTGCGGGAGCGTCCACCTTCCGACCGACCACCTCTCGGGGCGACACTCACCTGTCGGCCAACCGAGTCAGGTGGCAGGTGGAGACCATCCCCAGCCCCCACCCACCCGCTGAGGGCACAGCCCCAGGCGTGAGGCCCGCCCCTCGACCCACCGAGTCGGGTGGTGGGTGGGCATAGGCCGGGGGTCTGGGGGCGGAGCCCCCAGGGGCGCCCGCGCCCAGACGCCGGGTGACTGGGAACGCGGGGTACCCGAACCCAAGCCACCACCCGACACCGACCCCGCGACACTCACCGAGAAGCCGTCTCCCTCACCGGCGCCGCCACCGCATCCTCCGTCGCCGCCAGCCGCGCGGCACTCTTCCGTCCCGGGATCAGCAACGCCGCGATCCCGGCGACAGCCACCACCGCCGCCCCCGTCACCAACGCCGGCCGCAGCCCGTCGACGAAGGCCTGCCCGCTCTCGTAACCACCCTGCGCTGCGAAGATCGACGCCATGACGGCGATGCCGAGCGCGCCGCCGACCTCGCGCAGGGCGTTGTTCGCGCCGGAGGCGATGCCCTGTTCGTGGGCGCGGACGCTGGACATCACCAGGTTGGCGGCGGGAGCGAAGTACAGGGCCATGCCGACGCCGCTGATGATCAGGCCGGGCAGCTGGGCACCGTAGGACGCGTCGGCGGTGACCACGGAGGCCATCCAGGCGAGGCCGGCCGCCTGGAGGAAGAGGCCGGCGGCGACGACGGGGCGGCCGCCGATGCGGTCGGAGAGTATGCCCGCGATGGGCGCCACGAGCATCGGCATGCCAGTCCAGGGCAGCATCCGCAGGCCCGCCTCGGTGGGCGAGTAGCCGAGTACGCCCTGCATGTACTGGCTGAGCAGGAAGATCGACCCGAACATGCCGAGGAACATCAGGAGGCTGGCCGCGTTGATCCCGGAGAAGGCGCGGGAACGGAACAGCCGCATCGGCAGCATGGGGTGCTTGGCGCGGGTGCTGTAGAAGACGAAGCCGGTGAGCAGCGCCGTCCCGGTGAACAGGCCGGTCAGGACGAGAGGGCTGGTCCAGCCGTCGACGGGGCTGCGGACCAGGCCGTAGACGATCCCGAAGAGGCCGCTGCTGGCGAGCACGGTGCCGAGTACGTCGAGCCGGGCATCGGAGCCGCGGGACTCGGCCAGTCGGAGTCGGGCGAGCGGCAGCAGGGCGATGCCCAGCGGGACGTTCAGCCAGAAGATCCACTGCCAGGAGATGTGTTCGGTGAGGCTGCCGCCGATGAGCGGGCCGGAGGCGACAGCGAGTCCGTTGACGGCGCCCCAGATGCCGTACGCCATTCCGCGCTTGGCGGCGGGCACGGCCGCCGTGAGAAGGGTGAGCGTCAGCGGCATCATGATCGCCGCGCCTACACCCTGGACCGCGCGGGCGGCGATGAGGGAGTCGATGCCGGGCGCCATGGCCGCCGCGGCGGACGCTGCAGTGAAGACCGCCGTGCCGATGATGAAGAGCCGGCGGCGGCCGAAGCGGTCGCCGAGCGCCGCGCCGAACATGAGGAAGACGGCGAAGGTGAGCGTGTAGGCGCTCACCGTCCATTCCAGGTCGTCCAGCGCTCCCCCGAGGTCCTTGCGGATGGAGGGCAGGGCGGTGGTGACGACGAGGTTGTCGAGAGCCGCCATGAATCCGGCGACGCTGGTGATGACGAGGGCCCAGACGGCTCCCCCGCGACGTGCTGTCTGCTGTGACATCTCTCCCCCAGAGAGTGATCAGAGCGTGACCAGAGAGTGTTGAGCGACTGATCACCAAGATCGGTTAGTTATTGATGACTAACTTTCACGCGCATAAAGAGGCACTTATGACGCCTTCTTGTTTCCTAGTGCTCCAGCCGGCCCTTGGCCCGCGCCGACGGATAGAGCCCTTCCCAGACCCGGTGCTCGGGCGGGAAGCCCATGGCGACCAGGCAGTTGATGAGCATTCCGTACGCCAGGAAGGCCGTCGTCTCGTTGACGTCGGCACCGAGGGGCAGGTGGACGGTGTCCCACAGCCGCATCCAGCCGGCCCGCACCGCTTCGCCGAACTCGTGCTCACCGGCCTCCTCGGCGGCAGCCACGGCGACGTACATCTGCATCTGCATCATCAGCTGCTCGGGCTGCTCCGCGATGACCTTGGTGTACGCGTTCCCCATGGCATGGAGGGCCTCTTCGCCCTCGAGCCCTTCGGCGGCCTCCTTGAAGGTGCGGATGGTGTCCTCCACACACCGCTCGGCCGCCGCGAGGAAGATCGCCTTCTTTCCCGGGAAGAGCCGGAAGAGATACGGCTGCGAGACGCCGACCCGCTTGGCGATCGCCTCGGTCGAGGTGCCGTGATATCCACCACGGGCGAACTCGGCCGTCGCCGCACGGATGACACTCTCGCGCCTTTCCTCTGCGCTCATCCTGACCATGCCAGTAAGTTAGTACTTAATCACTAACCACGTCAAGGCTGCCGGACTTAGCCCTTTAAGTGGCGAGATGCGCCTATGCGTAAGGGGCGCCCCTCAATGGAGGACGCCCCTTACTGCTGCTCCAGGGTCAGGCCAGTCGTACGACCGCCCGCGACATCCCCAGCACTTTCTGCCCGGCACTGGTCGCGGTGAGGTCGACGCGGACCGTGTTGTCGTCGAGCTTGGCCGCGACCTTGCCGCTGACCTCGATGGTGGTGCCCTGGTCGTCGTTCGGGACGACGACGGGCTTGGTGAAGCGGACGCCGTACTGGACGACCGATCCCGGGTCGCCGGCCCAGTCGGTGACCACGCGGATCGCCTCGGCCATGGTGAACATGCCGTGCGCGATGACGTCCGGCAGCCCGACCTCCTTGGCGAACTTCTCGTTCCAGTGGATCGGGTTGAAGTCGCCGGAGGCGCCGGCGTACTGGACGAGGGTGGCCCGGGTCACGGAGAAGGTCTGGGCGGGCAGCTCGGTGCCGACCTCGACGTCGCTGTACGCGATCTTGGCGGTCATCTGCTCACGCCTCCTCGGCCGCACGGGCCACGAGCTTGGTCCAGGCGGTCACGACGTGCTCGCCGGCCTCGTCGTGGACCTCTCCCCGGATGTCCAGGATGTCGTTGCCCGCCATGGACTTGATCGCCTCGATGGTCGAGGTGACGGCGAGCCGGTCACCGGCGCGCACAGGGCGGACGTATTCGAACTTCTGGTCGCCGTGTACCACCCGGCTGTAGTCGAGGCCGAGCTGCGGGTCCTGGACGACCTGTCCCGCTGCCTTGAAGGTGATCGAGAACACGAAGGTCGGCGGGGCGATCACATCGGGGTGACCGAGCGCCTTGGCGGCCTCCGGGTCCGTGTACGCCGGGTTGGCGTCCCCCACCGCCTCCGCGAACTCACGGATCTTCTCCCGGCCCACCTCGTAGGGGTCGGTGGGCGGGTAGCTCCGCCCGACGAAGGACTGGTCGAGCGCCATGGCTCGGCACCTCCTGAAGTCTGCTGTACCGAAACGACGTGAGGCCGCCCCCCGACTGCGGGGGCGGCCTCACGTACGAGCCTGATTTATCGCGTTTCGCGGTGCGCGGTGTGCGCGTTGCAACGCGGGCAGTGCTTCTTCATCTCCAGTCGGTCCGGGTTGTTACGCCGGTTCTTCTTGGTGATGTAGTTCCGCTCCTTGCACTCCACGCAGGCCAGCGTGATCTTCGGGCGGACGTCGGTGGCAGCCACAGGAGTGCTCCTTGACGAACGGATGGGACGGTTTAAGCATTAACGCATAGAAGAGTAGCCGATCGAAGGACCGACCCCACAATCGGCTACTGTCAGTAGCGGTGACCGGACTTGAACCGGTGACACAGCGATTATGAGCCGCTTGCTCTACCGACTGAGCTACACCGCTGAGATGCGATCGGGCCCCGCCTTGCGACGGGAACCTTTCACACCAGAGCCCCAATACGGAATCGAACCGTAGACCTTCTCCTTACCATGGAGACGCTCTGCCGACTGAGCTATTGGGGCGAGCGATGAAGACATTACACGCTCGCCCGCCGTTCGCCCAAATCCGTTTCGCGGCTCCCGTCCTGCCCCGATCTGCGGTCCTCCCACGGGCCTCGCAGGCCCCTCCGGTGCAGCGGACCACACCGGTACGACTATTGCGCTCCTCCCTGTCGCGAGCGGGTGGTCACCCTAGGCTCGACTCACTCTGCGTGATCTTGTGCCCCCTTGCGATCCCTTCCGCAGTCCTTAGCCAGCAGTCCCCGAGCCCCCTCCGCAGTCCCCGAGCCCTCTCCGTAGTCCCCGAGCCCCGCAGGCCCCGAGCCCCTGGAGCGCGATGCCCGACAGTCAGCCGCAGCCGCCCCCCTCCCCGTCCGGTTCGTCGTCCTCGTCCTCGTCCGGTTCGTCGTCGAGTTCGCCGTCCGGACGGGCCGAGGGGGCGTCTCTCCTGTTGTGCGGCGCGCGGCTCGCGGACGGCCGGGCCGTGGACGTACGGCTGGGCGGCGGGCGCATCGAGGCGGTCGGTACGGCGGGGAGTCTCTCGGCGGGCGGGGCACGCGCGCGTGGCGCGCGCCTGGACCTCGGTGGGTATCTGCTCCTGCCGGCCCCGGTCGAGCCGCACGCCCACGCCGACACCGCACTGTCCGCCGACGACGAGGGTCCGGTCTCGTACGACATCCAGGATGTCCGGCGTCGGGCCACCGAGGCCGCCCTGCTGCAACTCGGGCACGGGGCCACCGCGCTGCGGGCACACGTGCGCGTGGGCGACGTCCCGGGGCTCGGCACGCTGGCCGCCGTACTCCGGGCACAGCGGGCGCTGCGCGGGTTCACCGAGCTGACGACCGTGGCGATGCCGAGGGTGCTGACCGGGGTGGCCGGGGCCGACGGGCTCGCGATGCTGCGGGACGCGATGAAGATGGGCGCCTCCGTGGTGGGCGGCTGTCCGGATCTCGACCCCGATCCGACGGGCTATGTGCAGGCCGTCCTGGACGTCGCCTCCGAACACGGCTGCCCCGTGGACCTGCACACCGACGCCACCGACCCGGCCCGCCTGTCCCGGCTCGCGGCCATGGCCGGCGGACTGCGCCCTGGAGTGACTCTCGCGCCCTGCGGCGGTCTGGGGCGCCTGCCCGCCGAGGTCGCGTCCCGGACCGCCGACCAGCTCGCGGCGGCCGGCGTGGCGGTGGTGTGCCTGCCGCAGGGCGGCTGCGGAGGTGTCGACCGGCGGGGCACGGCTCCGGTACGGCTGCTGCGCGCGGCCGGAGTGCGGGTGGCCGCGGGCAGCGGCGCTCTGCGGGACGTCTCGAACCCCGTCGGGCGCGGCGACCCGCTGGAGGCTGCCTATCTCCTGGCCTCCCGCTACGGCCTGCGGCCCGAGGAGGCGTACGACGCGGTGAGCGCGTCGGCCCGAGCGGTGCTGGGTCTGCCGGAGGTACGCGTGGAGGCCGGGTTCCCGGCCGAGTTGCTCGCGGTACGCGGTGAACGACTGGCGGGGGCGCTCTCGCTCGCGTACAGCCGCATCGTGGTGCACCGGGGGCGCGTGGTGGCGCGGACGAGCGCGGTACGGGAGTACTGCGACACGGCTGCGTCTGCGGAGTTGGGGCTGCCTCGGCAAGGGCGCGGGCAGTTGTCGTAGGGGCCGTTGTCGAAGGGGCCGTTGTCGAAGGGGGCAAGCGTCGTAGGGGCTGGCGTCCTAGGGGGGCAGTTGTCGAAGGGGCGGTCACCGGGCCGTGTGCCTGATGTGTAGGCCCTGAGGTGTGGCCAGAGTCGTGCGGCGGATGCGGCGGTCCGGGCGTACGGTCGGAAGCATGCGCATTGTCATCGCTGGTGGTCATGGTCAGATCGCGCTGCGGCTGGAGCGTCTGCTCGCCGCGCGCGGAGACGAGGTCGCGGGGATCATCCGCCGCACCGAACAGGGCGACGACCTGCGGGAGGCCGGTGCCGAACCGGTGCTGCTGGACCTGGAGTCGGCCTCGGTCGAGGAGGTCGCGGCGCAGCTGCGGGGCGCCGACGCGGCGGTCTTCGCGGCGGGCGCGGGTCCGGGCAGCGGGGTGGCCCGCAAGGACACGGTCGACAAGGGTGCGGCGGTGCTCTTCGCGGACGCGGCGGTCCAGGCGGGCGTACGGCGCTTCGTGGTCGTGTCGTCCATGGGCGCGGATCCGGCACACGAGGGCAGCGAGGTCTTCGACGTCTACCAGCGCGCCAAGGGCGAGGCGGACGCGTACGTGAGCGGACTGGACGCCCTGGAGTGGACGATCCTGCGCCCCGGTTCACTGACGAACGACGCCGGCACCGGTCTCGTACGGCTGGAGGCGCACACCGGCCGGGGCGCGGTGCCGCGGGACGATGTGGCCGCCGTACTCGCGGAGTTGGTGGATTCCCCGGCGACTGCCGGGCTGACCCTGGAACTGGTCAGCGGGCCCTCGCCGGTGTCGGTGGCGGTGAAGTCGGTGGCGGGGAACTGAAGATGGCCGCCGAGGGGGTGCCGGCCGCACGCGAGGCGTTGCTGCGGCGGATGTACGAGGTGTTCTCCACCGACGAGCGGGACGTCTTTCTCGCGCGGTGCCTGGCCCCGGACGTGGACTGGCCGAACATGCTGGACGGGGTCCGGCTGCACGGCCGCGAGGCGGTACGCGCGTACTGGGCACGGCAGTTCGCGGCCGGCCATCCCCTCGTAGGGCTGGAAGGGCTGCGGCTCGACGGGGACGGCGAGGCGGTGGTGGCGACCGTACGACTCGGGATGCGGGACGCGAGCGGGGAGCACTGGGCCGGGACGGTCGAGCATGTGTACCGGTTCGACGGGGACGGGTTGGTGACGCGGATGGACGTACGGACCGGTTCGTAGCGGTACGCGGCCGGCCGCGGGGCTCGCGCCCAGAACCTCGCAGAGCGTCCTGGAACCTCCTAGAACCTCTTAGAACCTCCTAGAACAGGGGCAGCTGTCCGGGATAGACGGGGACTGCGTACCCGTCCAACGTGGGCTGCGTGGCTCCGAGTTCCGCCTGCCGTCGGGAACCGGGGCACGAGACGAGTACGCCGTTCTCGCGCGCGCCGGGCGGGTCGTGCCGGGCGAAGCGTCCGGCGACGACGGCGATCTCGCGACGGCATTCGGGGCAGTGTCTGCGGCGGGTGGACATGGGATCAGTGTGCCCGGGGGTCTTCGCAGTACCGGAATCAGTGTGCCCCGGGGGTCATCGCGGTACGGGAGCCGGAAGGGAAACGAGGCAGCCGGCGACCCCAAATCCTTCACCACCCCTTCCCGAAAACCGACCATACTTGCTTAAGTCAATCAACCGACTTAGCTTGAACATGTCGCGCTGCCCCCAACCCCACCCGGAGGCTCGACCCATGTCCCACGCGCTCCCCCGCCCCACCGACGACGGAGAGGTCGCGGGCCCCAGGGCCAACACCGTCGTCGCGGTCCTGGCCTTCGGCGGGATCGTCGTCTCGTTGATGCAGACCCTGGTGATCCCGATCGTCCCGGAGCTGCCGCAGCTTCTGAACGCCCCGGCCTCGGACACCGCCTGGGCCGTCACCGCCACGCTGCTCGCGGCCGCCGTCGCCGTACCGATGATGGGGCGGCTCGGTGACATGTACGGCAAGCGCCGCATGCTCCTGATGAGCCTGGTCCTGCTGGTGGCCGGATCGGTCACCGCCGCCCTCAGCGACTCCCTGACCCCGATGATCGCCGGACGCGTCCTGCAGGGCATGGCGGGCGGTGTGATCCCGCTCGGCATCAGCATCATGCGGGACGAACTGCCCGCCGAACGGCTCGGTTCCTCAACCGCCCTGATGAGTGCGTCCCTGGGCGTCGGCGCCGCCCTCGGACTACCCGCCGCCGCGCTGATCGCCGACAACTTCGACTGGCACATGCTGTTCTGGAGCTCGGCGGTCATGGGCGCCGTCGCCCTCCTGCTGGTCCTGCTGCTCGTACCCGAGTCCAAGGTCCGCACCGGCGGCCGCTTCGACCTGGTCGGCGGCCTCGGCATGGCGGTCGGCCTGGTCTGCCTGCTGCTGGCCATCTCCAAGGGCGGTGACTGGGGCTGGGGCAGTGGCACGATCCTCGGGCTCTTCGCGGCGGCCGTCGTGGTCCTGCTGGTGTGGGGCTGGTGGGAACTGCGCACGGAGCAGCCGCTGGTCGACCTGCGCACCACCGCCCGCCGCCAGGTGCTGTTCACCAACCTCGCGTCGATCGCGCTCGGCTTCGGCATGTTCGCGATGTCCCTCGTCCTTCCGCAGCTCCTGCAGTTGCCTGAGGCGACCGGCTACGGTCTGGGCAAGTCGCTGCTCACCGCCGGCCTGGTCATGGCGCCGAGCGGCCTGGTGATGATGGTCATCGCACCGGTCTCCGCGGCCCTGTCCAAGGCCAAGGGCCCGAAGGTGAGCCTGATGCTCGGCGCCCTGATCGTGGCCGCCGGCTACGGCCTGCAGATCCTCCTGATGGACGAGGTCTGGCAGTTCGTGATGGTCTCCTGCGTCATCGGCACCGGTATCGGCTTCACGTACGGCGCCATGCCCGCGCTGATCATGGGCGCCGTGCCGCCGTCCCAGACCGGCGCCGCGAACAGCCTCAACACCCTGATGCGGTCCATCGGTACGTCGGTCGCGAGCGCCGTCGCCGGCGTCATCCTGGCCCAGATGACCACCGACCTCGGCTCGGTCGCCCTGCCCTCCGAGGACGGCTTCAAGACCGTCCTCGCCATTGGCGGGTGCGCGGCGCTGCTTGCCTTCGGCCTCGCCGCGTTCATTCCGCGCAGGGGGGCGGTCGAGGCGGGGGCGGTGGGTGGCGGCGGGGGTCCGGTCGTCGGAGGTCCGGCCGTCGGAGGTCCGGTAGTTGGGGCGCCGGCAGTCGAGGGCGCGGCAGTTGGGGGTCCGGTAGTTGGGGGGCCTCGGACGCCGGACGGTGAGCCGGTTACGGTCGGGCAGGCCGTCGGCGTGGCGCTGGAGCGTACCGGGGCGCTCGCCTCCGCGGCGAGCGCCGAGGGTGACGACGGTCCCAGCGGCTCACTCACCGGCCCCGTCGGCGTCGGCAACGGCGTCACGGTCAGCGGACACATCCTCGGGGCCGAGCGCGTCCCCGTGGCCGCGGCCGCGGTCACCCTGATCTCCCTGGGCGGGAGGCAGCTCGGCCGGTCGGTCTCGCGGAGCGACGGTTCGTACGGCGTGGACGCACCCGGCGCCGGTTCGTACGTCCTGATCGCCTCCGCCGACGGCTACCAGCCGCAGGCCTCGACGATCGTCGTCGCCGGTGACGCGCCGGTTCCGTACGACATCCTGCTCAGCGGCACCAGCGGCCTCGCCGGTGTGGTGCTGTCCGCCGACAGCGGGGCCCCGGTCGCGGAGGCCGTGGTCATCGTGACCGACGTCCGCGGGGACGTCCTGGCCACCGCACGCACCGACGCTCTGGGCGAGTTCGCCATCGCCGACCTGGTGCCGGGGACCGTGACCCTGGCGGTCAACTCCCCCAAGCACCGCCCGCTGGCCCTGCCCGTCGAGATCGGCGGCACCGCGAGCACCCGGATAGAGGTCGAGCTGCGACCGGGGGCGCAGGTGCGGGGCACGGTACGCGGAGCGGGTGCCCCGCTGGGTGACGCGCTGGTGACCCTGGTGGACGCCGCGGGCAACGTCGTCGCCACGGCCACGACCGGCCCCGACGGGGCGTACGCCTTCTCCGACCTGGACAGCGGCGCGTACACGGTCATCGCGACGGGCTACCCGCCGCGGGCCGCCTCGGTGACGATCGCGGGCGCGGGCGTGGACGACCACGACATCGAACTGATCCACGCCGGTGAGTAGTTCGGGGCCGACGCGCGGTTCACGCCCTCATCTGAACCCGGCCGACCCACCCGGGCAGGCGCCTTGAGCGCGAGGCGCCTGCCCGGGGCCGGCGGGGACGAAGCATGGAGCGACCTTGAACGGCTCTACCGGCCTACCTTCAACCTTGGTCCGCGTCTGGTCCGGAAACCCTGATCAGCCCCGGATCCGGGTGTAACCCGGGGGGAACAAGTCGCCTACTTTCGATTCCACTCGAGAGATTGCCCTCGAACGCGAAGAGACCCCCTCCGTCCTGCGTTTCCGCAGATCGGAGGGGGTCTACCTTCATGTGGCGGCGCCAGGATTCGAACCTGGGAAGGCTAAGCCGGCAGATTTACAGTCTGCTCCCTTTGGCCGCTCGGGCACACCGCCGGGGTTTGCCGCCCTTCGAACCGCTTTTCGGCGGTACTCCGTGGCAACGACGTAAACGATACCCGATGGGGAGGGGTGCTTCGCCACCCGATTGATCTGCGCTCGGAGGTCGGTGGGTAGCTAGGCTTGTCCGGATGCGGCCCGGGACCACACCGGGCTCGGCGCTCGCCTCCACGTACGCCGATACGCACGTACGCACCCCGATACGCACCCCGATACAAGGAGCCACAGGACATGGCCGACTCCAGTTTCGACATCGTCTCGAAGGTCGAGCGGCAGGAGGTCGACAACGCCCTCAACCAGGCCGCCAAGGAGATCTCGCAGCGCTACGACTTCAAGGGCGTGGGTGCCTCGATCTCGTGGTCCGGTGACAAGATCCTGATGGAGGCGAACTCCGAGGACCGGGTGATGGCTGTCCTCGACGTCTTCCAGTCCAAGCTGATCAAGCGCGGGATCTCACTGAAGGCGCTGGACGCGGGCGAGCCGCAGCTCTCCGGCAAGGAGTACAAGATCTTCGCGACGATCGAGGAGGGCATCTCCCAGGACAACGCGAAGAAGGTGGCGAAGATCATCCGTGACGAGGGTCCGAAGGGCGTGAAGGCGCAGGTGCAGGGCGACGAGCTGCGGGTCAGCTCGAAGAGCCGCGACGACCTGCAGACCATCATCGCCCTCCTGAAGGGCAAGGACTTCGACTTCGCGCTGCAGTTTGTGAACTACCGGTAGGCATTCCCGAACTGCGAGCGGACCGCTCTGTACGAGGAAGGGTGGGCGCCCACCGGTCTCCCGGTGAGTGCCCACCCTTCTCGCCTGCTGGCTGCGGTCCGAGGGGAGTTTCCGCGCGGTCAGTTGCGCGAGTTGCCGAACAGGAGGCGGTAGGCGATCAGGAGGACGAGGGAGCCGCCGATCGCCGCCGCCCAGGTCGTGCCGTCGTAGAACTCCTTGGTAACCGGGTGGTCCAGCCAGCGGGCCGATATCCAGCCGCCGATGAACGCGCCCGCGATGCCGATGAGTGTCGTGCCGATGAAGCCGCCCGGGTCGCGGCCCGGCAGCAGGAACTTGGCGATGGCTCCGGCCAACAGACCGAGGATGATCCAGCTGATGATGCCCATGGCCTGAACCTGCCCTTCCGTTCTGTGCCCGCACTGTCTTCGGCCTGTGACTTACGTCGCGGCAGGCTGTCCTAGCGGGCGGTGCACGTACCGCTGTGCGCGAGTGTTCGTGCTGCGTTGATGAAGAGGACGTCACTGCTGCATCCCGCGGTTGCAGCGATCAGTAGGGTGCCGCACATGACACCTTCCGAAGCCGGACTGCGGCGCACCCTGGGGGTGGGGGACGCGGTGGTCATCGGGCTGGGCTCGATGATCGGCGCCGGCATCTTTGCCGCCCTCGGGCCCGCGGCGCACGCGGCCGGGTCCGGGCTGCTGCTCGGACTGGCGGTCGCCGCCGTGGTCGCCTACTGCAATGCCACCTCCTCGGCTCGGTTGGCGGCCCTGTATCCGGCGTCCGGCGGCACGTACGTGTACGGGCGCGAGCGGCTCGGGCCGTTCTGGGGTTATCTCGCGGGCTGGTCGTTCGTGGTCGGGAAGACGGCCTCCTGTGCGGCGATGGCGCTCACGGTCGGGACGTACGTCTGGCCGGGGCAGGCGCATGTGGTGGCGGTCGCGGCGGTGGTGGCGCTGACCGCGGTGAACTATGGCGGGGTCCAGAAGTCGGCCTGGCTGACCCGGGCGATCGTGGCGGTGGTCCTGGCGGTCCTCGCCGGCGTGGTGGTCGTGTGTCTGGGGTCCGGGGCCTCCGATGCCGGGCGGCTGGACATCGGGGCGTCGGGCGGGGTGGGCGGGGTGCTCCAGGCGGCCGGTCTGCTGTTCTTCGCGTTCGCGGGGTACGCGCGGATCGCGACCCTCGGCGAAGAGGTGCGGGATCCGGCGCGCACGATCCCTCGCGCGATCCCGCTGGCCCTGGGCATCACGCTGGTGGTGTACGCGTGTGTGGCGGTGGCTGTCCTTTCCGTACTCGGTGCGGGCGGTCTCGGCGACGCGACCGCGCCACTGGCCGACGCGGTGCGGGCGGCCGGGGTGCCGGGGCTGGTGCCGGTGGTGCGGGTGGGTGCCGCCGTGGCCGCGCTGGGCTCGCTGCTCGCCCTGATCCTGGGCGTCTCGCGGACCACGCTGGCCATGGCGCGGGACCGGCATCTGCCCGGCGCGCTGGCCGCCGTGCATCCGCGGTTCCAGGTACCGCACCGGGCGGAACTGGCCGTGGGCGTGGTGGTCGCCGTCCTGGCCGCCACGGTGGATGTGCGGGGTGCGATCGGGTTCTCCTCCTTCGGTGTGCTGGCGTACTACGCGGTGGCCAACGCGTCGGCCTGGACGCTCGGTTCGGCTCCGGCGGCGCGGGTGGTGCCGGCGGTGGGGCTGCTCGGGTGTGTGGTGCTGGCGTTCGCGCTGCCGGGAGTGTCGGTAGTGGTGGGGGCGGGTGTGCTGGCGGTGGGTGCGGTCGCGTATGGGGTACGGCGGGGGGTGTCAGGTCGCGGGCAGTAGCGGCCGAGGGGTCGGGAGGTCGGTGGGCGGGAGTGTGTGACGGCATTCCCAGGCGCCCATCCGTGTCGACAGCCGGGCGCTCTCGGCCATGGGTTCATCATGCAAGGCCCCACTGACAATCGGGCGGGGCTGTTGACAACCGCCGGCCTGTGGAAAACCCTGCTGTGAAAGTCCGGCGCTCAGACGAGGCGGACTTCGACGCCTCGCTCGGTCATGAAGGCGAGCAGCTCGTCGAAAGTCGGCGGGCGGTCGTCGAGGAGTGGGGTGACGCCGAGGCAGGCGCGGGCGATGTGGTCGTCGTGCCAGACGAGGGTGAGGGGCGGGGCGGCACCCCAGCGGCCTCGGAGGCAGTCGTCCAGGGCGCTGAGGCCCCAACCGAAGTAGCCACCGGGACCGTTCACCGCCTCGCCCACCGCGCAGAAGAAGCCGATGGCGTCGGTGATGTGGCGGCCGTCGAGGTCATAGACCGTGTCGGACGGCTTGTCCGGCGCTTCGTGCACGTGGTTGTCCAGGGCCGTGCGCAGCCAGAACCGACGGCCTTCCGGGCCGCACCCCGCCCATCGGTTGGGCTCCGCGGGCCGTCCGTCCCCCCACAGCTCCCAGACCTCACGAGCCGCGAGTGGCGGCCGCTCCGACCACAGGTCGAGGGTGAGGTCGACCAGGCCCGCACCGCGGGCGGAGGGGATCCAGGCCCGCAGTTCGCCCTCGGCGGCGGCCTGCACGGGCCGGCCGGAGGAGTCGATGCGCAGGACCTTCACCTGGCCGAGGTCCTCCTCGCCGGCGTCCAGTGCGGTGCGCAGGGCTCCTCTCGGCGCACAGCCCAGGAGGCGAAGCGGGGGCTCCAGGGGTTCGTCCTCGACCTCTCGCACACGGGCCAGGTCACGGCAGGCGCCCCAAGGCTCGCACTCCGCGTCCAGCAGGCGGTAGCCCGGGGACAGCGGCGGGCACTGCGGATAGTCGTAAGGGTTGTCGTCGGGTTCTCGGGCCTCGATCGTGACGTCGCGCAGCTTCAGGTCACGGGCGCAGGGGCGGACGTCGAGAACGCGGGCGTCTTCGACGTACCACTCCCCGACCGCCGTCCCGGACTTGTCGAGAATCTCCAGGATGAGGACGCCGAGCGGAACCGAGCCCTCGGCACGCACGCGTGCGAGGGCTGCGGAGAGCTCGCCCTCAGGAGCACAGCCCAGCAGCTCGTACCTGTCCCGCGTGGGCGGAGGAGGGTCGGCGAACAGGTCGTCGGCGTCCTGGCACAGGGCCCACGTCTCCTCGTACCCCTCCTCGCCCTCGAACTCCGCCTGTCCGTCGTACGACAGCAGGAGGTACTTCGGCTTCCCCACCCCCGGATCCGCCTGTCAGCGGGTTGCGAACGGCTGGTCGCTCGGCACGATTTCGCGGCCCAGTGGGAACAGCGAGACCGGGATCAGCTTGAAGTTGGCGATGCCGAACGGAATGCCGATGATCGTGAGGCACAGGACGAGGCCGGTGACGATGTGGCCGATGGCCAGCCACCAGCCGGCGAGGACCAGCCAGAGCACGTTGCCGAGGAAGGACGGGGCACCCGCGTCGCGGCGCTCGACCGTGGTGTAGCCGAAGGGCCACAGGGCGTAGACGCCGATGCGGAAGGCCGCTATGCCGAACGGGATGCCGATGATGGTGATGCACAGGAGCAGGCCCGCGGCCAGGTAGGCGAGGAAGAGCCAGAAGCCGCTCAGGACGAGCCATATGACGTTCAGGATGGTTTTCACTGGGGTCGACCTGCCATCTTCTCGAGCCGGGCGATGCGTTCTGCCATCGGCGGGTGTGTCGAGAACATCTTGGAGAGTCCCTGGCCCGGGCGGAAGGGGTTCGCGATCATCATGTGGCTCGCGGTCTCGATGCGGGGCTCAGGGGGCAACGGAAGCTGTTTGGTGCCCAGTTCGAGCTTGCGCAGGGCGCTGGCGAGGGCGAGGGGGTCGCCGGTGAGCTGGGCGCCGGACGCGTCGGCCTCGTACTCCCTGGAACGGCTGATGGCCAGTTGGATGAGGCTGGCCGCGAGCGGTCCCAGGATCATGATCAGCAGAATGCCGAGGAGGCCGGGGCCGTCGTCGTCGTTGGAGCGGCCGATCGGGATCAGCCAGGCGAAGTTGACCAGGAACATGATCACGGAGGCGAGGGCGCCGGCGACCGAGGAGATCAGGATGTCGCGGTTGTAGACATGGCTGAGTTCGTGGCCGATGACGCCGCGCAGCTCGCGCTCGTCCAGGATGCGCAGGATGCCCTCCGTGCAGCACACGGCGGCGTTGCGCGGGTTGCGGCCTGTCGCGAAGGCGTTCGGTGCCTCCGTCGGCGAGATGTACAGACGGGGCATGGGCTGGCGGGCCTGGGTGGAGAGATCACGGACCATGCGATAGAGGCCCGGGGCCTCGAACTCGCTGACGGGGCGGGCACGCATCGCGCGTAGAGCCAGCTTGTCGCTGTTCCAGTACGCGTACGCGTTGGTCCCAAGGGCGATCACGACCGCTACGACGAGCCCCATGCGGCCGAAGAAGCTGCCGATGACGATGATGAGTGCGGACAGTCCCCCGAGGAGTACTGCGGTCCTAAGCCCGTTGTGCCGGCGGTGCACGGTACGCCCTCCAAGTCGCGCAGCAGGGGAACCCTTTGCTTGCTGATCTCGCTCGATGATCTTGCTTACTGACTCCGATGCCACCGGTGCCGTGGTGTCACGTCCAGTGGACCCTCCCGTTCTGGTCAACGCCAGGCGAGGGCCTCTAGTTCCCTTGTGCGTACGGCGGCCTGCGTGGGCCGTCCGGGTGAGGGCAGCGGTGAGCGCTCAGAAGAGCCCGGTGTCCGTGAAGCGCAGGACCAGCTGAGGTGCTCCGGAGAGGGCGATGCCGAGGACGCCGGTGAGGGCGATCGCGGCGGTGAGGGGGGCCGGGACGCGGTGGGCGGCGGCCTCGCCCTCCGGGGCGCGGAACAGCAGGGTCGTCCACTGGAGGTAGTAGAACAGCGCGATCACGACGTTGACGGCCATGACCACGGCGAGCCAGCCGAGGCCCGCGTCGACGGCCGCGGAGAACACGGTGACCTTCGCGAAGAGCCCGATGATGCCCGGCGGCAGTCCGGCCAGGCAGAGCAGGAAGAAGGCCAGGAGGAGGGCCGCGAGGGGGTTCGACGCGTACAGGCCGCGGTAGTCGGAGACGCGGTTGAGGGACTTCGTACGGCCGACCAGCGCGGCCACCGCGAAGGCACCCAGGTTCACGGCGGCGTACATGAGGGCGTACGCGACCGTGGAGCCGATCGACTTCTCGGCGTCGTCGGAGTACGCGGCGGCGGCGATCGGGACGAGGAGGTAGCCGGCCTGGCCGACGGACGACCAGGCGAGCAGCCGTACCGCGCTGTACGCGCGCGTGGCCTGCTGGCGGAGGGCGCCGACGTTGCCGACGGTCATGGTGAGGGCGGCCAGCGCGGCGAGGGCCGGGCCCCAGACGTCGGCGTACGACGGGAGGGCGACGACGGTGATGAGGATGAGGCCGGAGAAGCCGACCGCCTTGCCGACGACCGACAGGTAGGCGGCGATCGGGAGGGGCGCGCCCACGTAGGTGTCCGGCACCCAGAAGTGGAAGGGCACGGCGGCCGTCTTGAAGGCGAAGCCGATGAGGGTGAGGACGACGCCGGTCTGGGTGAGGGTGTGGAGCTGGCCGTCGACGTTCTGGATGCGGTCGGCGATCTGGGTGAGGTAGAGGGTGCCGGTGGAGGCGTACACGAAGCTGATGCCCATGAGGCTGACCGCGGTCGCGGTGACCGAGGACAGGAAGAACTTCAGGGCGGCTTCGGAGGACTTCCGGTCGCCGTGCCTGAGGCCGACGAGGGCGAAGGCGGGCAGGGAGGCGACTTCGAGGGCGACGATCAGGGTCGCGAAGTCGCGGGAGGCGGGCAGGAGGGCGGCGCCGGCCGCGGACGACAGCAGGAGGAACCAGTACTCCCCTTCGGGGAGTCCCTTGTCGGCGTCCTTGAGGGCGGTGACCGACAGGAGGGCGGCGAGGAGGGCGCCGCCGAGGACCAGGAGCTGCAGGACGAGGGTGAAGCGGTCGGCGGTGTAGCTGCACACGTCGGGGGCGCCGGTCAGGCAGAAGGTGCTGCGGTCGCCGTCCAGGAGGGGCAGCAGCATGAGCGTCGAGGCGGCGAGGCCCGCGACCGACCCCCAGCCGAGCAGCGCCTTCTTCTTCTCGCCGACGAACAGGTCGGCGACGAGGACGACGAGTCCGACGACCGCCGCGATGGTGGGCGGCGCGATGGCGAGCCAGTCGACGGACTGGACGAGATTCACGGCCAGCGGCTGGACCGGGGAGCTCATCGGGTGCCTCCTGCGAGGAGCTGTTGCACGGCCGGGTCGGTCAGGCCGAGGAGGGCCTTCGGCCAGAGGCCGGCGACGACGGTGAGGACGACGAGCGGAGTCCAGGCCGCGAACTCGTATGTCTGGACGTCGGCGAGCTTCGGCGCTTCCTGCCGTACGGCGCCCATGCAGACGCGGCGCACCACGATCAGCATGTACGCGGCCGTCAGCAGCGTGCCGAACGCCGCGATCGCCATGAAGGTGAGGAAGGCCGGGCGGCTGAGACCTTCGGCGGGGTCGAACGCGCCGAACAGCGCCAGCATCTCGCCCCAGAATCCGGCGAGGCCGGGCAGGCCGAGCGAGGCGACGGCGGCGAAGGCGAGCAGGCCGCCGAGGCGGGGTGCCTTGCCGTAGAGCGCGGCGCCGGTGGCCTCGGCGAGGGTGTCGAGGTCGGACGTGCCGGTGCGGTCCTTCAGCGCGCCGACCAGGAAGAAGAGCAGGCCGGTGATGAGGCCGTGGGCGATGTTGGCGAACAGCGCGCCGTTCACGCCGGTCGGGGTCATGGTCGAGATGCCGAGCAGGACGAAGCCCATGTGGCCGACGGACGAGTAGGCGATGAGCCGCTTGAGATCGCCCTTCGCTCCCTGTTTCGCCAGGGCCAGGCAGGCCAGCGATCCGTAGATGATCCCGACGACGGCGAAGGCGGCCAGGTAGGGCGCGAAGGTGCGGAAGCCGTCCGGCGTGATCGGCAGCAGAATCCGGACGAATCCGTACGTACCCATCTTCAGCAGTACGCCGGCCAGCAGGACCGAGCCGACGGTCGGGGCCGCGGTGTGGGCGTCGGGCAGCCAGCTGTGCAGCGGCCACATCGGCGTCTTGACCGCGAGCCCGATCCCGATCGCCAAAACCGCGATGACCTGCACGGATGTGGTCAGCGACCGGCCGTTGTCAGTGGCGAGTGCCACCATGTCGAATGTGCCCGCCTTGATTCCGATCAGGAGCAGGCCGAGCAGCATGACCACGGATCCGAGCAGGGTGAAGAGGATGAACTTCCAAGCCGCTTGGGTCCGTTGTTCACCGCCCCAGCGGGCGATGAGGAAGTACATCGGGATGAGGACCATCTCGAAGGCGAGGAAGAAGAGGAGCAGGTCGAGGACGGCGAAGGTCGCGAGGGTGCCGGACTCGAGGACGAGCAGCAGTGCGACGAAGGCCTTCGGGGTCGGTCCCGCGGGCATTTTGAAATAGGAGTAGAGCGCGCAGAGGAAGGTCAGCAGCGCGGTCAGGACCAGAAGGGGGAGGGAGATGCCGTCGATGCCGAGGTGGATGCGCACGTCGAGTGCGGGAATCCAGCTGATGTCGGTCGTGGCCTGCATCTTCGACGGGTGGTCGTGGTCGAAGCCGAGCGTGAGGACGACCGCGGCGATGAGAATCGCACCGGTGACCGTCACACCGTGCCGCAGCACGGCCTGCTCGGGTGACTTCCCCTTCAGCCCGGGCGGGGCCGGCAGCAGAGCGGTGGCGGCGCCGAGAAGCGGGCCGACCACGATGAACGCCAGAAGGACCTGCATCACGGACTCGTTGATATCGATCACGCCTGCTCACGCTCCCGTGGCGACGAGGACGGCGGCGACCACCAGGACGACGGTGCCGGCGAGCAGCACGCTCACATAGGTCTGCAGATTGCCGGTCTGGGCCCGCCGTACGGCGGCTCCCAGCAGGCGGGGCAGCGCACCCGCGCCGCGTACGTAGGTGTCGACGACCTCGCGGTCGAGGAACCGGACGAGGGTGGCTCCGGCCTGGACCGGGCGGACGAAGAGGGCCGTGTACACGGCGTCGAGGTGGAAGCCGACGGCCGCGTGGCGGTGCAGCGGGCCGAGCAGGAGGCGGCCCGGGTCCGCCGGGTCGGGGGCGTAGGCCACGTCTCCGTACGCGGGCTTGTGGCTGGCGATGGCCTCCGCCTCGACCTGTCCGGCGTCGCCCTCGGGGTGGGCCGCGACCGCACCCAGCGGGACGCGGGCCGCCAGAGCGGTGGTGTGCCGCCAGGCCGCGTAGGTGACGAGACCGCCGACCAGGGCCACACCCGTGCCGAGGACGGAGGTGGTCAGGGTCGGGGCCAGGTCGCGGCCGTCGAACCAGTCGGGCAGCGTGCGGTAGGCGAATCCGCCGACGGCGAGAGACGGGGCGGCGAGCACCCACAGCACCACGGTCATGGTGAGGGGCTGCCTGCCGTGGTCGGGGGCCTCGGCGCCGCGGCCGTGGAAGGCAAGCAGCCACAGGCGCGCCGCGTAGGCGGCGGTGAGGAGGGCGGTGAGCAGGCCGGCCACGAGGACGGTCCAGCCGGCGGCGCCGGGGGCGTGCTCGGTATGGCCGGTGGCGACGTGCTCGGCGGCGCCGAGGACGGACTCCTTGGAGAAGAAACCACTGAAGGGCGGGATCGCGGCGAGCGCGAGGAGCGCCACGGTCATGGTCCAGAAGGCGTCGGGGACGCGGTCGCGCAGGTTGCTCATGCGGGACATGGCGGCCAGCGAGTTGGTGCCGGCGGCGTGGATGATCACGCCGGCCGCGAGGAACAGCAGCGCCTTGAAGGCGCCGTGCGTGAGGAGGTGGAAGACGGCGGCACCGCGGTCGCCGACGGCGAGGGCGCCGGTCATGTAGCCGAGCTGGCCGATCGTCGAGTAGGCGAGGACACGCTTGATGTCGTCCTGGGCGAGCGCCGCGAGCGCCGAGCCGGCCATGGTGACCGCGGACATCACGGCGAGGACGACCATCGCGGCCTGGGAGGCCTCGAACACCGGGAGGAGCCGGGCGATGAAGTAGACACCGGCGGCGACCATCGTCGCGGCGTGGATCAGCGCGGAGACGGGGGTCGGGCCCGCCATCGCGTCGGGGAGCCAGGTGTGCAGCGGGAACTGCGCCGACTTGCCCGCCACGCCGGCCAGGAGAAGCAGGGCGATCAGCGTCGGGTGGTCGAGTCCGCCGTTCGCGACGGCGCCGAGGACACGGGTGATGCGGAACGACCCGGCGTCGGTGGCCAGCGCGAACAGGCCGATCAGAAAGGGGACGTCGCCGAGCTTGGTGACCAGGAAGGCCTTGAGGGAGGCGGCGCGGGCCTCCGGGGTCTCCCAGTAGTGGCCGACCAGGAAGTACGAGCAGATGCCCATGATCTCCCAGCCGACCAGCAGCACCATCAGGTCGCCGGAGTAGACGACGAGCAGCATCGCGGAGGTGAAGAGGGACACGAGTGCGGCGTACGAGGGGTAGCGCGGGTCGTCGCGCAGGTAGCCCGTGGAGTAGATCTGCACGCAGGTGGCGACGAGGCCGACCAGGACGGCGACGAGGGCGGCGAAGCCGTCGATGTGCAGGGCGAGTTCGATCGGGACCGAGCCGGTGGGGGTGAGCTCGGTGGCGGCGTTCACCGCCTGGTCGCCGCCCTGGCGCACGGCGACCATCGCGGCGAGCGCGAGGGAGGTGAGCGTCGGCAGGACGGCGAGCGGGCGGACGAAGCCGGGGGCCGTGCGGCCCAGGAGCAGGCCGGCCGCGGCGCCCAGGAACGGAAGGAGGGGGACGAGGACGGCGAGGGTGGTCGTGGTCACGCGGTGGCCTCAGCCTTCCCGGCCCGGTCGGCCGGGCCGGCCGTGCGGGCGTCGCTGTCGGAGCCGTCGGAACCGTCCGTCGGGTGGCTCTCGTGGCCCTCGGCGGTGTCGCGGAGCTTGTCGATGTCCGCGGTACCGCGGTTGCGGTGGACGGCGAGGACGATCGCCAGGCCGATGCCGATCTCGGCGGCGGCGATGGCGATGGTGAACAGGGTCAGGGCCTGGCCGGAGTGCAGGGTCTCCTCGGCGGCCCGGCTGAGCCAGACGTCGAAGGCGACGAGGTTGAGGTTGACGGCGTTGAGCATCAGCTCGACCGACATCAGGACCAGGATCGCGTTGCGGCGGGCGAGGACGCCGTACAGGCCGGTGCAGAACAGGAGGGCGGAGAGGACGGCGGGATAGGCGAGGTGCATCAGCGGGCCCCTTCCGTGTCACGTCCGGTGTCCCCGGCGCCGAGGACGCCCGGGCCGGTGCTCGCCGCCGGGCCGGTGCCCGCCGCGTCCGCCTTGGTCTTGCGGGAGAGGACGATCGCGCCGACCAGAGCGGCGAGGAGGAGGACGGAGAGGGCCTCGAAGGGGAGGACCCAGTTCTGGAAGAGGCTGGCGCCGGTGGCCTCGGTGGAGCCGGCCGCCGGGCCGTCCAGGTCGATCCAGGTGGTGCGGAAGGCGTCGACGACGACCCACACCAGGGCGGCGGCGGAGGCGACGGCCACGGTGAGGGCGGCCCAGCGGTTGCCGGAGTCGGCGTCCGGGGAGCGGCCGATGGGGGCCCTGGTGAGCATCAGACCGAACAGGAGGAGGACGACGACGGAACCGACGTAGATGAGGACCTGCACCCAGGCGATGAACTCGGCGGTGAGCAGGAGGTACTCGACGGCGAGGCCGCCGAGGGTGGCCACCAGCCACAGGGCGGCGTGGACCAGCTGTTTGGTGGTGACGGTGACCAGTGCGGCGCCGAAGGTGACCAGGCCGACGAGGAGGAAGGCGATCTCGACGCCGGTCGGGGAGAGGAAGCCGTGGGTCTCGGTGGCGGCCGTCAGGAAGCCGGCGGCTGCTGCGAGGGTCATGCGTCTCCCTCCTGCCGGGGCTGGTCCGTCTGCTGCTTCGACTCACCCGTCGGCCGGGTGGGCTGCTCGGCCGCGCGGGCCTGCTCGTCGGCGTGCGGCTCGGTCGGCGACTGGACCTCCGGCTGGGCCTCCTGCTGGGCGGCCAGCTTCTCGGCGGTCTTGCGGGCGGCGGCGATCTCCTTCGGCTCCTCCGCGGCGGGGTCGAGGGCGGGCGGGGCCGGGACGGTCCACATCCACTCGCGGAGCTTGTCGCGCTCGTGGGTGAGGTCGCGGATGTCGGTCTCGGCGTACTCGAACTCCGGGGACCAGAACAGGGCGTCGAAAGGACAGACCTCGATGCAGATACCGCAGTACATGCACAGGGCGAAGTCGATGGCGAAGCGGTCGAGGACGTTGCGGCTGCGTTCACGGCCGCCGGGGGTCGCCGCCGGGACCGTCTCCTTGTGGGAGTCGATGTAGATGCACCAGTCCGGGCACTCACGGGCGCACAGCATGCAGACCGTGCAGTTCTCCTCGAAGAGGCCGATCACACCGCGGGTGCGGGGCGGGAGGTCGGGCTGGACGTCCGGGTACTGCTCGGTGACGGTCTTCTTCGTCATCGTGCGGAGGGTGACGGCCAGGCCCCTGGCGAGGCCGGAGCCGGGGATGCGGGGCCGGGTGGGCGGGACAGACGCAGCCATGGTTACTGGATCACCACCTTGACGATGCCGGTGAGGGCGATCTGGGCGAGGGAGAGGGGGACGAGGAGGGTCCAGGAGAGCTTCTGGAGCTGGTCCTCGCGCAGGCGTGGGTAGGTGACGCGGAGCCAGATGACGACGAAGGCCAGCACGGCCGCCTTCAGGAGGGTCCAGACCCAGCCGAGGCCGTCGGCGCCCCAGGGGCCGTGCCAGCCGCCCAGGAAGAGGACGGTGGTCAGGCCGCACAGGACGACGATTCCGGCGTACTCGGCGAGGAGGAACAGGGCGAAGCGGAGGCCGGTGTACTCGGTGTAGGCACCGAAGATGATCTCCGAGTCGGCGACCGGCATGTCGAAGGGCGGGCGCTGGAGTTCAGCGAGGCCGGCGACGAAGAACACGATCGCGCCGACGATCTGCCAGGGCAGCCACCACCACTCGAAGGCGTCAAGAATGCCGGGGATCGAGACGGTGCCGGCCGCCATCGCCACCGAGGCGGCGGTGAGCAGCATCGGGAGTTCGTAGGCGAGGAGCTGGGCGGCGGTGCGCAGGCCGCCGAGGAGGGAGAACTTGTTGGCGGAGGCCCAGCCGGCCATGAGCGAGCCGAGGACGCCCACGCCCATGACGGCGAGGACGAAGAAGACGCCCGCGTCGATGACCTCGCCGACGGCGCCCTCGCCGGGGCCGATGGGGATGGCGAGGAGGACCAGGAGGTACGGGAGGAGGGCTACGGCGGGGGCGAGTTGGAAGATACGGCGGTCCGCGCCCGCCGGGACGATGTCTTCCTTCTGCGCGAACTTCACGCCGTCGGCGACGAGTTGGGCCCAGCCGTGGAAGCCACCGGCGTACATCGGGCCGAGGCGGCCCTGCATGTGGGCCATGACCTTGTGCTCGGTCTGGCCCACGATCAGGGGGAAGGTGAGGAAGACGACGAAGACGATCACGAGTCGCAGGGCGACGTCGAGTGCGTCGTTCACTGCGGGCCTCCTGAGGGGTCTTCGGGGGTGCCGGGCTCGGGGTCGGGGACAGGGCCGGGCCTTGGGGGGTGCTTGGGGTTGGGTGCCTGCTCGGCTTCCGTATTCGCATCGACCTCGGCTTCGGCATCGACTTCGGCTTCGGCTTCGGCTTCGGCTTCGGCTTCGGCTTCGGGAGCGTGGTCCGGCTCGGTTTCCGGTGCCTGCTCGGCATTGGGTGCTTGGCCGGCCGCTGCCTCGCTCTCGGCGTTCGGCTCGGGCTCAGCGCCTCGCCCGGCTTCCCGTTCGTCGAAGGCTGGGCGGGCGTGGTGCCAGGGGGCGTCCGGGCTGCACGGAGTGGTGGGCGCTTTCGGGGGCGTGCCCTCGGTCTGCGCAGGTGCGGCGGCCTCGCCGGTGTCGTCGGCCGAATCCACCGCGCCGGGCGTGGCTCCCTGACTCGCCGATGCCTCCGAAGCGGTGCGGGCCTGACGCCGGGCACCGGGCGCATCGCTGGCCGGGGCAGCTGGGTGCGGAGCGCCCGTGGCCGACGTCTCCGTGGCCTTGGACGCCTCGCTCTGGCTGGCCGAGCCATCCGAAGCAGTGCGGGAACGCCTCGGTACAGCGGGCGCGCCCGTGGGCTGGGACTCCGCCGCCTGCTCCGCCGCCGTTGGACTCCCCGGGCCCTGCACTGGAGACGGCGAGGTCCGGCTCGCCGAGCCCTCGGCCGCCGTACCAGACTCACTCGGCCCAGCTGACGAACGCGAAGAATCAGACTCCTTCGCCTGCCCCGCCGCGTCCTCCGCCGGAACCGCCTCGGCCCGACTCGCCGAACCCTCCTCAGCCGCCGTACCAGACCGCCTCGCCGCACCCGCCGCACCCGCAGACCCGGCCGCCTCCACCGCGGCGGCCTCCTTCGCACTTCCCGAACCCTCCACCGGAGCGGCCGACACCTGACTCGCCGACCCCTCAGCCGCCGTACGGGCACGCCGTACGGGCCGTTCGCCGGCCGCGCGCGCCGGGCGCTCGCCCGTGTCCCCCACCGGGCGATCCCCAGTACCCCGTACCGGGCGATCCCCAGTACCACCCCGCACCGGGCGTTCTCCCGCCCCCGCGCGCCCCGCGCCCCGTGCCGGACGGGTTGGGGCCGGGGGGAGTTGGCCCTTCAGGGGGCCCCATTCGTTGGGGTCGGGGACGCCTGGGGGGAGCATTTGGCGGCGTTTGGGGCCGCCGTGTTCGGATTCGCCGGGTTCCTTGGCGCCGGGCCAGGCCTTGGCGACTCGGGAGGCGAGGACGAAGTCCTTGCGGAGGGGGTGGCCTTCGAAGCCGTCCGGGAGGAGGAGGTGGTCCAGGGAGGGGTGGCCCTCGAAGGCGACGCCGAACATCTCGTGGGTCTCGCGTTCGTGCCAGGCGGCGCCCGCGTACACGTCGACGGCGGTCGGCAGGGCGGGGGCCTCGTGCGGGACGGTCGTACGGACGAGCAGGCGGCGTACCGGGGAGAGGGCCACGACGTGGGCCGAGACGCGGAAGCCCGTGCCCGGTTCGTCGACCGCGCTCAGCCAGTCGAAGTAGGTGCAGCCGAGGCGGTCGCGGGCCGTTTCGAGCGCCGCGATCCAGGAGGCCGGCGGCACGTCCACCGTCAGCACCTCGTACGACTCCTCCGCCGTGGCCTCCGCGCCGAACAGTTCCTCGGCGGGCGCGGGCAGCCAGCCGACCACCGTCATCGCGCGTCCCCCTCAACAGCCGGCTCAGCAGCTGGCGGCCGCACCAGCCCGCTCTGCAGCGCCGCGGCCGACGGCCGGACCGTCCCGTACCGCTCCCCCAGCGACTCCCGGGCGATCTTCTCCTGGAGCTTGAGGATCCCCTGGAGCAGCGCCTCGGGGCGCGGCGGGCAGCCCGGGACGTACACATCCACCGGGATGATCTGGTCGACGCCCTTGGTGACGGAGTACGAGTCCCAGTACGGGCCGCCGCAGTTGGAGCAGGCGCCGAAGGAGATGACGTACTTCGGCTCGGGCATCTGTTCGTAGAGGCGCTTCACGGCCGGCGCCATCTTGTCGGTGACCGTGCCGGAGACGACCATCAGGTCGGCCTGGCGCGGGCCGGGCGCGAAGGGGATCACGCCGAGGCGGATGAAGTCGTGGCGGGCCATCGACGCGGCGATGAACTCGATCGCGCAGCAGGCGAGGCCGAAGTTGAAGACCCACAGGGAGTAGCGGCGGCCCCAGTTGAGGACCACCTTCATCGGCTCGGGGGCGAGCCGGGAGAGCACGCCGAGGCGCTTCGGCTCCGGCAGGTACACGGGCTCCGAAGGAGTCACTTCTGGGGTCACGTCCATGCCAGTACGCCCTTCTTGTACGCGTACAGCAGGCCCACGGCGAGAAAGCCCAGGAAGATGAACATCTCGACGAGTGTCGTCGCGCCGTACCCGTCGGCGGCGAACACCGTCGCCCAGGGGAACAGGAAGATCGAGTCGACGGCGAAGATGACGTACAAGAAAGCGTAGACGTAGTAGCGGACCTGGGTGTGGGCCCAGCCCTCGCCGACGGGGTCGACGCCGCACTCGTACGTCAGGAGCTTCTCGGGCGTGGGGACCACGGGTCGCAGCAGCCGCCCGGCTCCGAAGGCGACGGCCACGAACAGGACGCCGACGACGGCGAGCAGCCCGACGACCGAGTACGACTGGAAGTAGTCCGCCGCAACGACGACGGTCGGTTCCGGCACGTCAGTCCCTCGCTCCCTGACACTGGACGACATCTGGACGACACTGGACGCTCTTCGACGATCTGTACGCACGGGAGTCTAGGCCCTGCTAAAGAGACCGTAAGCAGCCCGTCACGCCTTGGCACAAGCCACAGGTCGCCGGGGTGGGGTTATCCCCAGGGGATCGCGGCGGTCCGCCTCATGGCGCGGCGGCCCGCCGCGCGGCACGCTAACCCGTATGACCGAACGTCTCCCGTCCTCGAGACCCAGCGGGGAAGCGGACAGCGACCGCCTGCCGCCTGTCCGTTTCGCCTTCGACCGGCACACCTGGAAGGAGATCGCGCACCTCCTGGCGAACCTCCCGGTGGCCCTGCTCGGATTCACCTACGTCATGACGGTGCTGGTCACCGGCTTCTGGCTGACCGTCACGGTGATCGGTTTCCCGCTGCTGGCGGCCGGCCTGATGGGCGCCCGGCAACTGGGCAAGCTGGAGCGGGCGCGGGCCAGGGCCCTGCTCGGGGTGCGGATCGACGAGCCGAGCCCCCTCCCCCTGCGCAGCAGAAGGAACGGCTTCTTCGCGCAGCTGTGGATGGGGATCAAGGACCCGGTCGGCTGGCGCACGGTGCTGTACGACTTCGTCCGGCTGCCCTGGGGTGTCTTCACCTTCGCCATCACGCTGACCTCCTTGTTCGTGCTGTGGCCGGTGCTGCCGTTCATCGCGCGGGGTCTGACCAACGTGGACCGGGCGATGGTGCGCGGCCTGCTGTCGCCGTCCGACGAGCTGGAGCGGCGGATCGCCGAGCTGGAGTCGGACCGGGGGGTCGTGGTCGACACGGCCGCGGCCGATCTGCGGCGCATCGAGCGCGATCTGCACGATGGTGCGCAGGCCCGGCTGGTCAACCTGGCCATGGGCCTGGGCCTCGCCAAGGAGAAGCTCCTCGAGGACCCCGACACGGCGGCGGCGATGGTCGCGGAGGCGCACGGCGAGGTCAAGCTCGCGTTGCAGGAGCTGCGGGATCTGGCCCGGGGCATCCATCCCGCCGTACTGACGGACCGCGGCCTGGACGCGGCCCTGTCCTCGGTCGCCTCGCGCTGCACGGTGCCGGTGAAGGTGACGGCCGACCTGCCGACCAGACCGGCCGCGGCGATCGAGGGCATCGCCTACTTCACCGTCTCGGAGCTGCTGCAGAACATCAGCAAGCACAGCGGGGCGAGGACCGCGTCGGTCGACGTGTGGCAGGCCGACGACCGGCTGCTGATCCAGGTGTGGGACGACGGCCACGGCGGCGCGCGTCTCGACGGCGGTACGGGGATGCGCGGCCTCGCCGACCGGCTGGGCGCCGTCGACGGCCTGTTCGTCATCGACTCGCCGCCGGGCGGGCCGACGGTGGTCACGGCGGAGCTGCCGTGGCGGGACCGGTCGCTCGACGCGCGGGAGCCCAGGGGGGCCGGGGAGCCCAGGCGGTCCCGGAGGTAGGGAAAACCCCCCGTCCAGGACGCCGACTGACTCCATGGTCCGCGGACCTGCGGCCGAGCAGGGTGGAGATACGACGGCACAGCCTCGGGACCAGCAGGTGGACCAGCAGGGTCTGCGGAACCTCAGGACGAGTAGAAACGGACGACGCCGATGGCCACGGACTACGGACAGGGCTACGGGCACGACAGCGGGCTCGGGTTCGCGGAGGGGACGCGCAGGCATCGGCTGCCCTCCGCGCTGCGGGCGCCGTTCGAGGCGCGCAGCTGGAGCGAGCTGGCGTATGTGCTGCTGGGCCTGCCGATCGGCGTGTTCCTGTTCACGTACGCCGTCACGATGGTCTCCCTCGGTGCGGGTCTGCTCGTGACGTTCCTCGGGATTCCGGTGCTGGCGGCGGGGCTGGCCGGGTGCCGGGGGTTCGGTGCGCTGGAGCGGGGCCGGGCGCGGGCGCTGCTGGGTCTGGAGGTGGGCGACCCGGAGCCGCTGCGGATGCGGAAGCAGGGCGTGATGGGCTGGATGGGAGCCGTCCTCGGGAGCGGCACCTCCTGGCGGACCCTGCTGTACGCGCTGCTGTACCTGCCGTGGTCGGTGTTCTCCTTCGTCGTCTCGGTGACCTTCTGGTCGATCGGGTGGTCGCTGATGACGTACCCGCTGTGGTTCTGGCTCTTCCCGATGTACGGCGGTCAGGACGGGCTCCAGCTGTACGGCGACGAAAGCCACCACATCTACCTGGACAACGCCTTCGAGATCGGCGTCACGGCGTTGGTGGGGCTGTTGTTCACGATGGCCACGCCGTGGATCGTGCGGGCGCTGACGATGGTGGACCGGGTGCTGGTGCACGGGCTGCTCGGGCCGACCCGGTTGTCGGCGCGGGTGGTGGAGCTGGAGTCGGACCGGGGGGTCGTCGTGGACACCGCCGCGGCGGACCTGCGGCGCATCGAGCGGGACCTGCACGACGGGGCGCAGGCACGGCTGGTGGCGTTGGCCATGGATCTGGGGCTGGCGAAGGAGAAGCTCACGGAGGACCCGCAGGCGGCAGCACGGATGGTGGACGACGCGCACGGTGAGGTGAAGACGGCTCTCCAGGAACTGCGGGACCTGGCACGCGGGATCCATCCGGCGGTGCTGACGGATCGGGGCCTGGACGCGGCGCTGTCGGCGGTGGCGTCGCGGTGCACCGTGCCGGTGCAGGTGGAGGTGGATCTGCCGGCGCGGCCGGCGGCGGCGATCGAGGGGATCGCGTACTTCACGGTGTCGGAGCTGCTGCAGAACATCAGCAAGCACGCTCGGGCGACGTGGGCGTCGGTGGATGTGTGGCGGGTGGAGAACCGGCTGATGCTGCAGGTCGTGGACGACGGGGTGGGCGGGGCGGACACGGCCGGCGGGTCGGGGCTGGCCGGGCTCGCGGAGCGGCTGGACGCGGTGGACGGGATTCTGGTGGTGGACTCGCCGGAGGGCGGGCCCACCCGGATCACCGCGGAGTTGCCTTGGCGGGCGGAGCCGGCGATGCGGTGAGCTCCGCGGTTGGGCGGGACCGGGCGGCGGGGTGTGGTTTCGCCCCCGCCGCCCCTACCCGTTCCCGTCCTCCAGGGGCGCTGCCCCTTCGACCCCGTACCGGGGGGCTCCGCCCCCTGGACCCCGTCGGCCTGAACGGCCTCGTCCTCAAGCGCCGGACGGGCTGGATGGCTCGCGTGCCCTTCGTTCCCCTTGATCCCCGATGATTCCTGCTGCCCGGGCCCGCCCGGGTCCGAATGCTGGGATGCTGGACGTTGTCGTCCGGGCGGGCGGTGGAGTCGGGGCTGTGGGGGGCCGTAGATCGTGGAGGACAGGGTGCGCGTGGTCATCGCCGAGGATTCGGTGCTGCTCAGGGAGGGCCTGACCCGGTTGCTGACCGACCGGGGGCACGATGTGGTCGCCGGGGTGGGTGACGGGGACGCGCTGATCAAGACCATCACCGAGCTGGACGCGGAGGGTGCGCTGCCGGACGTCGTGGTGGCGGACGTACGAATGCCGCCGACGCACACCGACGAGGGGGTGCGGGCCGCCGTACAGCTGCGCAAGGCGCACCCCGGACTCGGTGTGCTCGTGCTGTCGCAGTACGTGGAGGAGCGCTACGCCACCGAACTGCTGGCCGGTTCCAGCCACGGGGTCGGCTATCTGCTCAAGGACCGGGTAGCCGAGGTGCGTGAGTTCGTGGACGCGGTGGTACGGGTGGCCCAGGGAGGTACGGCCCTGGACCCCGAGGTCGTCGCGCAGCTGCTGGGGCGCAGCCGCAAGCAGGACGTGCTCGCGGGACTCACCCCCAGGGAGCGTGAGGTCCTGGGGCTGATGGCCGAGGGCCGGACCAACTCCGCGATCGCCCGGCAGCTGGTCGTGAGCGACGGGGCCGTCGAGAAGCACGTCAGCAACATCTTCCTGAAGCTGGGGCTGTCCCCGAGCGACGGCGACCACCGGCGCGTCCTCGCGGTCCTCACCTACTTGAACTCCTGAGAGTCTGACACCCTGTCAGAAATGGGCGCCCGCTGAGCGGGATGTGCGGGCCCGCCGATCCCGAGAACCGAAGAATGAGGGGCAGCGTCTTCAAGGGCAAGCGCTGGGGGCGAGTAAATCGTGACAAGTCGGGGTGCCCAACCATCTCAAAAGCGTGTCCATCATGCGAATGACCCAGGGAAGGCGACCCTTACGGTCGTAGGGTTGATCCTGGGAGGGCCTGCGGGAAGGCCGCTCCCAGACAGCCGCCTCGAGGGAGGTCCAGTTCAGTGACGCAGGTCAGTAGTCCAGCGGAGCAGGCCGACGGAACCGTCGTGGGAGAGCAGCGCAAAGCGGCAGGCGTGAAGGACGTCCGCCGTCTGAACCGGGTCATCATCCGTTTCGCGGGTGACTCGGGTGACGGGATGCAGCTCACCGGTGACCGTTTCACCTCGGAAACGGCGTCCTTCGGCAACGACCTGTCGACCCTGCCGAACTTCCCGGCCGAGATCCGGGCCCCCGCCGGCACTCTCCCCGGTGTCTCCTCCTTCCAGCTGCACTTCGCCGACCACGACATCCTCACGCCGGGTGATGCGCCGAATGTGCTGGTCGCGATGAACCCGGCGGCGCTGAAGGCGAACATCGCCGATCTGCCGCGCGGCGCGGAGATCATCGTCAACACGGACGAGTTCACCAAACGGGCGATGGCGAAAGTGGGGTACGCGGCCTCGCCGCTGGAGGACGGATCCCTCGACGGTTACCACCTCCATCCGGTCCCCCTGACCACCCTGACCGTCGAGGCTCTCAAGGATTTCGACCTCACTCGCAAAGAGGCCGAGCGCAGCAAGAACATGTTCGCGCTCGGCCTCTTGTCGTGGATGTACCACCGGCCGACCGAGGGCACCGAGAAGTTCCTGACCTCGAAGTTCGCCAAGAAGCCGGACATCGCGGCCGCGAACATCGCCGCCTTCCGCGCGGGCTGGAACTTCGGTGAGACGACGGAGGACTTCGCGGTCTCCTACGAGATCGCGCCGGCGACGACGGCGTTCCCGACCGGCACGTACCGGAACATCTCCGGGAACCTGGCGCTGTCCTACGGGCTGGTCGCCGCGTCCCGGCAGGCGGACCTGCCGCTGTTCCTGGGCTCGTACCCGATCACTCCGGCGTCCGACATCCTGCACGAGCTGAGCAAGCACAAGAACTTCGGCGTGCGTACCTTCCAGGCGGAGGACGAGATCGCCGGGATCGGGGCGGCGCTGGGTGCGGCGTTCGGCGGTTCGCTGGCGGTGACGACGACGTCCGGTCCGGGCGTGGCGCTCAAGAGCGAGACGATCGGGCTGGCGGTGTCCTTGGAGCTGCCGCTGCTGGTCATCGACATCCAGCGGGGCGGCCCGTCGACGGGTCTGCCGACCAAGACCGAGCAGGCGGACCTGCTGCAGGCGATGTACGGGCGCAACGGCGAGGCGCCGGTGCCGATCGTGGCCCCGCGCACCCCGGCCGACTGCTTCGACGCGGCCCTGGAGGCGGCCCGGATCGCGCTGACGTACCGCACGCCCGTCTTCCTGCTCTCGGACGGCTATCTGGCCAACGGTTCCGAGCCCTGGCGGATCCCCGACCTCGACGAGCTCCCCGACCTGCGGGTGCAGTTCGCGCAGGGCCCCAACCACACCCTGGACGACGGCACCGAGGTCTTCTGGCCGTACAAGCGCGACCCGCAGACCCTGGCCCGCCCGTGGGCGATCCCGGGCACGCCGGGCCTGGAGCACCGGATCGGCGGCATCGAGAAGCAGGACGGCTCGGGCAACATCTCCTACGACCCCGCCAACCACGACTTCATGGTCCGCACCCGGCAGGCCAAGATCGACGGCATCGACGTACCGGACGTGGAGGTCGACGACCCGCACGGCGCCCGCACCCTGGTGCTGGGCTGGGGCTCCACGTACGGGCCGATCACGGCGGCGGTACGGCGGCTGCGCACCGCCGGCGAGGCCATCGCGCAGGCCCATCTGCGCCACCTCAACCCTTTCCCCGCCAACCTCGGCACCGTCCTTGAGGGCTACGACAAGGTGGTGATCCCCGAGATGAACCTCGGCCAGCTCGCCGCCCTGGTCCGGGCGAGGTACCTGGTCGACGCCCACTCCTACAACCAGGTCAACGGCATGCCGTTCAAGGCAGAACAGCTCGCCACGGCTCTGAAGGAGGCCATCGATGGCTGAGACGTCCACGGAAGGCACGGGCACGATCGAGGCGCTTTCGCTCGTCCCCAAGGCCGAGGCCCGCCAGTCCATGAAGGACTTCAAGTCCGATCAGGAAGTGCGCTGGTGCCCCGGCTGCGGTGACTACGCCATCCTCGCCGCGGTCCAGGGCTTCATGCCCGAGCTGGGCCTGGCGAAGGAGAACATCGTCTTCGTCTCGGGCATCGGCTGCTCGTCCCGCTTCCCGTACTACATGAACACCTACGGCATGCACTCCATCCACGGCCGTGCCCCCGCCATCGCGACCGGCCTGGCCTCCAGCCGCCGGGACCTGTCGGTGTGGGTGGTCACGGGTGACGGGGATGCGCTGTCGATCGGCGGCAACCACCTGATCCACGCCCTGCGCCGCAACGTCAACCTGAAGATCCTGCTGTTCAACAACCGGATCTACGGCCTGACCAAGGGCCAGTACTCCCCGACCTCCGAGGTCGGCAAGATCACCAAGTCGACGCCGATGGGCTCCCTGGACGCCCCGTTCAACCCGGTGTCCCTGGCAATCGGCGCGGAAGCCTCCTTCGTGGCCCGCACGATCGACTCCGACCGCAAGCACCTCACCGAGGTCCTGCGCCAGGCCGCCGCCCATCCTGGCACCGCGCTGATCGAGATCTACCAGAACTGCAACATCTTCAACGACGGCGCCTTCGAGGCACTGAAGGACAAGCAGCAGGCCGAGGAGGCCCTGATCCGCCTGGAGCACGGCAAGCCCATCCGCTTCGGCACCGACGGCACCCGCGGCGTCGTACGCGACCCGTCGACCGGCGACCTGAAGGTGATCACGGTGACCCCGGACAACGAGGCGGACGTCCTGGTCCACGACGCCCACGCCACGTCCCCCACCACCGCCTTCGCCCTCTCCCGCCTGGCCGACCCGGACACCCTCCACCACACCCCCATCGGGGTGCTCCGCTCCGTGGAGCGACCGGTGTACGACACTCAGATGACGGACCAGCTCGACACCGCGATCGAGCAGAACGGCAAGGGCGACCTGGGAGCGCTGCTGGCCGGCGGGGACACCTGGACGGTCGTGGGCTGACCCGCGTCCGACGCCCCAGGGCCCGGTGCCGTACGTCACGGCGCCGGGCCCTGTGACGTCATGCGTCAGGGATGTCCTTCTTGGCGCGGATCAGGGTCTCGCGGGTGATGACGACGATGCGCTCGTGGTCCGCGCGGGAGGCGTCCGGGGGGAGATGGGGTTCCAGGGCGGCGGTGGCTTCGGTGCCGATGACCGCGAAATCACCGTCCGTAAGTTCGAAGAGGTCAGGGCAGGACTCACCGGACAGACTTCCCCTCTGCTGGGGGGTGGCGCCCAGGCGACGGGCGATACGGGCGATACGGGCGATACGGGCAGGCAGCCGGTCATTACGCACCGTGAAGCTCTAACCGAACAACCTGCCCATCACGCACAAGTACACCCGTGCGCCGTCCCTTGTCCGACCACTCGGGCGCATGAGTCAGCCGCACGGCGCACACCTCAGTCGCACGGCGCATCCGGCGCAGTGGGCCCCGGCCCCACGATCCACCACTCGTCAGGGTCGTCGGCCAACTCGTCCAGAAGGATGTCCACCGCCTCGCCGATACGTTTCTCCAGTGAGCCGGCCTTGAGGCTGCGCCGGTGCTCGACCGTGCGTGACCAGAACTCCCGGAAGAGCTCGCTGCGACACTGCATCCGCAGGTGGCCCAGCAGCTCGTCCTGGTCGACGATGCCGACCCTGTGGGCGAGCAGGACCGTCTGGTAGGCGCGGTTGGCGAAGAGCATCTGCCGGCGCTTCGCCTCGGAGATCCCGTCGAGGGTGCTCAGAACCGCGGCGAACGACGGGTCGTCGATGGCACGGTCCCATTGGTCCATCATCAGGCGGTGGTGCTGAAGCAGGTTGGCGCGATGCAGCTCCGCGGTCATCCCGGCGACTTGACGGACGAGTTCGAGCAGGAGTTCCTCGTGTCGTCGATGACGGCCGCCGCGCAAGAACGGAGCCCTCATTCGACCCAGCCCCGCCACCACGGCGGAGCCGACCCTGTACGCGGCCAAATTCCGTGTGCCCATGTCAAGGCATCCCCCTGGATCCGGGTACCGTGCGCCGATTGATGGCATCGCAGGCCGGTGCACAGTAGGCGTGGCACTCCGCGTTCCAGCGTGCCCTGCGGCTCAAGTCGGCGTGGGAGGCGGAGGGAGGGCGCATTGGAGGACGTGAGGCTCACATCGACCGGCGCCCTGCCATACGTGTGCCCCGCGGGCGCCGCCCGCATACGTTCGTTCGACCCTCGCCGGACGCGTCAGCCCTGCTCAGAGGCCATCTTCCGCGCGTCGTACACCTCCCGCGCCTTCTGCACCTCCCCCATCCGCGCGTCGGTCCACACGGCCAGCGCCCGCACCTGTACGGCCGCCTCGCGGCCCAGGCCGGTGAGGGAGTAGTCGACCCTCGGGGGGATGACCGGCTTGGCGTCGCGGTGGACGAGGCCGTCGCGTTCCAGGGTCTGGAGGGTCTGGGTGAGCATCTTCTCGCTGACGCGGCCGATGGCCCGGCGCAGCTCGCTGAAGCGATGGGGGCGGTCGAGGAGCTGGATCAGGACCAGGACACCCCAGCGGCTGGTGACGTGTTCCAGCACCAGGCGGTGCGGACACATCTCCTCGGCGACCGACGGACTCATCGACGGACCCATCGACGGGCCGCTCACCCCATTGCTTACTGCCATACCAGTACCTTACTTCAAAGTGGGTACTTTCGCAGAGTTAGCGCACACCCTATGGTTAGCGGCAGAGACGCACCCCACAAGGAGATCGCAGATCATGAGCATCGTTGTCACCGGAGCCACCGGAAACCTGGGCCGCCACGTCGTGGAGCAGCTGCTGGAGAAGGTCCCGGCCGAGCAGATCACCGCCGTCGTCCGCAACGCGGAGAAGGCCGCCGACTTCGCGGCGCGCGGCGTGAAGATCGCGCTCGCCGACTACAACGCCCCGGCCTCCTTCGACGGGCTGTTCGCGGCCGGTGACAAGGTGCTGCTCATCTCGGGCAACGAGTTCGACAAGGGCCGCGTCCAGCAGCACACCATCGTCATAGACGCCGCGAAGGCGGCCGGTGTGGCGCTGCTCGCCTACACCAGCGCCCCCGGCACCCTGACCGCCGCGCTCGCCGACGACCACCGTGGCACCGAGGAGGCCCTGACCACCTCCGGTGTGCCGTACGCGCTGCTGCGCAACGGCTGGTACCACGAGAACTACACCGAGAACCTCGCCCCGGTGTTGGAGCACAGTGCGGTCGTCGCCGCCGCCGGCGAGGGCCGGGTGTCCTCCGCCTCGCGCGCCGACTACGCGGCCGCCGCGGTCGCCGTACTGACCGGCGAGGGGCACGAGAACAAGACGTACGAGCTGGGCGGCGACGAGGCGTGGAGCTTCGCGGAGTACGCGGCCGAGCTCAGCCGGCAGACCGGCAAGGAGATCGGCTACTCCGCCGTCCCCACCGACGCCCTCATCGGCATCCTGACCGGAGCCGGGCTGCCGGAGCCGTTCGCCGCGATCCTGGCCGGCGTGGACGCGTCGATCGAGAAGGGCGAGCTGGTCGTGTCCAGCGGCGACCTGTCCCGTCTGGCCGGCCGCCCGGCCACGCCGCTCGCCGAGGCGATCGCCGTCGCGCTCAAGGGCTGACCCGCACGACGGAGCAGATGGAGCAGACGAAGCCACCCAGGGCCGGACTCCCCCGGTAGGGCCCTGGGGTCCAGGTCACCCCCGTCTGTCATGACCGTATGCCGATACGGACATGACAGACGGGGGTGCTCGGCGTTACCTTCTTGCAGGCGAGCTGGATGCGAGAAGGAGGGGTCCGTGGCCGGGACGTCGAAGGGCGAGCAGCACATAGGTCTGCTGAACGGCTTCGCGGCGTACGGGATGTGGGGGCTCGTTCCCCTTTTCTGGCCTCTGCTCAAGCCTGCGGGAGCGGTCGAGATCCTCGCCCACCGGATGGTGTGGTCCCTGGCCTTCGTGGCCGTCGCGCTCGTCGTCATCCGGCGCTGGGCCTGGGTCGGTGAGCTGCTGCGGCAGCCGCGCAGGCTCGCGCTGATCACCGTGGCCGCGGCCGTCATCACCGTGAACTGGGGGCTCTACATCTGGTCGGTGAACTCCGGTCACGTCGTCGAGGCCTCGCTCGGCTACTTCATCAACCCGCTGGTCACCATCGCCATGGGCGTCCTGCTCCTGAAGGAGCGGCTGCGGCCCGTGCAGTGGACGGCGGTCGGCGTCTGTCTCACCGCGGTCCTCGTGCTCACCGTCGGCTACGGCCGCCCGCCGTGGATCTCCCTCACCCTCGCCTTCTCCTTCGCCACGTACGGCCTGGTGAAGAAGAAGGTCAACCTCAGCGGCGTCGAGTCGCTGGCGGCCGAGACGGCGATCCAGTTCCTGCCCGCGCTCGGCTACCTGCTGTGGCTCGGCGCACAGGGCGACTCCACCTTCACCGGCGAGGGCGCGGGCCACGCGACCCTGCTCGCCGCGACCGGCATCGTCACCGCGCTCCCCCTCGTCTGCTTCGGCGCGGCCGCGATCCGTGTGCCCCTGTCCACGCTGGGGCTGCTGCAGTACCTGGCCCCGGTCTTCCAGTTCCTGCTCGGCATTTTCTACTTCCACGAGGCCATGCCGCCCGAGCGCTGGGCCGGGTTCGCGCTGGTCTGGCTGGCGCTGACGCTGCTCACCTGGGACGCCCTGCGCACCGCCCGCCGCTCCGCCCGCACGCTCAGGGCCGAGAGGAACAGGCCCAGCGCCACCATCCCGACGGGCACCAGCAGTGCCGTACGGAACGCGGAGAGCGTCGCCTCGGGGCCCGACCCCGTGGACGCCAAGCCGTAGACGGCCGTCACCGCCGAGATCCCGATCGCCGAGCCGAACTGCGTGGCGGTGTGCAGCAGCCCGCTCGCCAGCCCCTGCTCGGACTCGGCGACGCCGTCCGTCGCCGCGATCGCCAGCGGCCCGTACGCCAGCGCGAAGGCCGTGCCCGCGATGATCAGCGTCGGGAACATCGCCACGTACGACCAGTCCATGCCGACCGGCAGGAACAGCCCGTAGGCGACGACCGCCAGCACGAAGCCGCCGACGATCACGCGGGTGTTGCCGAAGCGGGCGACCAGTTTCGGGGTGAGGGTCGGGGCGAGCACCGCGTCGCACCCCATGATCACCAGGGCGATCGCCGTCTGGAGCGAGGACCAGCCGCGCAGCTCCTGCAAGTACAGCGTCACCACGAACTGGAAGCCGAAGAAGGCCCCGACGAACAGCAGCGCGCCGAGGTCCGCGCGCACGACGGAGCTCATGCGCAGAATGCCGAGCCGGACCAGCGGGGCGGCCGTCCGGCGCTCCACGGCGACGAAGACGGCGGCCAGCAGCAGCGCCGCGAGGGCGGACGCGGTCGTCAACGGCCAGCCGTCCAGACCGTGTTCCAGGCGTACGACGGTGTAGGCGGCCAGCAGCATGGCGCCGGCGGCGGTGCTCGCGCCGGGGAGGTCGAAGCCACGGCGCCGCCCAACCGGAGCATCCTGCGCCGGCACCACTCGTACGGCCACCAGCAGCAGCGCGCCCGCCAGGAGTACGGGCGCGAAGAACACCCAACGCCAGCCGAGCTGGGTGAGCAGGCCGCCGACGACGAGGCCGAGCGAGAAGCCGCCGGCCGCGGTGCCTGCGAAGACCAGCAGGGCCTTGTCGCGCCGCGGGCCCTCCTCGTACGAGGTGGTGATCAGGGACATGGCGGCCGGCGTCATGAACGCGGCGGACACCCCGGTCACGAAACGGGCGACGACCAGCATCCAGCCCTCGGTGGCGAAGCCGCCGAGCCCCGAGAAGAGCAGGAAGACGGTCAGCCAGATCAGGAACATCCGGCGACGGCCGAGCAGGTCCGCGGCCCGGCCGCCGAGCAGGGTGAAACCGGCGTACCCGAGGACATAGGCGCTCATCACCCAGGCCGCCGTGCCGGTCGTGAGGCCCAGGTCGGATCTGATCGACGGGATCGCGACCGCCATCATCGCGACGTCGATGCCCTCCAGGAAGATCGTTCCGCAGAGGACGAGTAACAGCGCCCACGCGCGCGTGCCCATGGCAGTACTCCACATCTAGGGACGGTTACGGGGATGAGGGTCGGTTCCCTCTTGTAACCGACTTCAGCGTGCGGCAGCATCGACAGACATGGAAGAAGGCACTTCAAAGTCACCGAGTAACTGCGCGGGCACCGTGGACTACGGCGATGCCGACCCCTTCCAGTGGGACACCCGGGAGGACTGCCAGGTACGGCAGATCCTCGACCGGGTGGCCGACAAGTGGTCGCTGCTGGTCATCGCGCTGCTGGAGCACCGGCGGCTCAGATTCACCGAGCTGCGCCGGGAGATCGACGGGATCAGCCAGCGGATGCTGACCGTGACCCTGCGCTCGCTGGAGCGGGACGGGCTGGTGAAGCGGACGGTCCATCCGGTGGTGCCGCCGCGGGTGGAGTACGAGCTGACACCGCTGGGCGGGACGCTGCACGCCACGATCCAGTCCCTGGTGAAGTGGACGGAGGTCCACCAGGGGGAGATCGCGGTGGCACGGGCGGCGTACGACGTGCGGGAAGCGGACGCCGCTTCCCTTCACTGACCCGGCACTGTCGGACCCGGCCGCTATAACTGGTGGGCATGACACAGACACCCGCACCCGCCCCCGTGCACTGGAAGCTCGTCATCGACGCCGGTGACCCGCACGCGCAGGCCGACTTCTGGGCGGCCGCGCTGAACTACCTGGTCGAGGACAACGACGCGCTCATCCAGCGGTTGCTGGAGCTCGGCGCCCTGCCGCGCGAGGCCACCGTCGAGTTCCACGCCCGCCTCGCCTTCCGGGACCTGGTCGCCGTACGGCATCCGGACGACCCGTATGAGAAGGACAGCGGGACCGGGCTGGGGCGACGGCTGCTGTTCCAACGGGTGCCGGAGGCGAAGACGGGCAAGAACCGGCTCCATGTCGACCTGCACCCCGGCGAGGGGCGGCGCGCTGCCGAGGTGGAGCGGCTGACGGGGCTCGGGGCGAGTGTGCTGCGGGAGGTGAAGGAGCCGTCGGGCGAGTGGGTGGTGATGGCGGATCCGGAAGGGAACGAGTTCTGCGTGCAGTGATGTGCTGGGAGGCATGAGCGCGGGGCTGTCGGCATGAGGACCGACGGGTCAACGGGCGCTCTGGGCGCGCTCGGTGAGGCGGCCCATGCGGGCGCGGGCCTTGTCCAACTGCTCGATGTCGTCGGCGGCGGGGCCGTCCTCGGCCGTGAGCTCGGTCCACAGGCCGATCAACGCGTGGCCCAGTTCCAGGCCCAGCTGGGGGTCGCGTACGGCACGCCAGGCGGTGAACGCGCTCTGGATGTTGCCGTACGCGGCCTCCGCGTCCCGCATGTGGCGGCGGGCGTGGGCGAGGTCGAGGGAGAGCTGGAAGGAGCGGACCGGGTCGTCCGCCAAGTAGGCGATGTACGCGGCCAGTTCGCGCAGGTGCAGCACCTCGGGGTGCTCCGGCCCCAGCGCCCCGGACGCCTGCGCCAGGGTCCGGTCCGCCACCTCCGCCGCCGTGTCCGTCCGCCCCGCCTTCACGGCCTCGTTGATGTGAGCGAGTGGCTCCGCGAGCAGCGGGGGTGCGGTGCCGTCGCCGGCCGCGACGGTCAGCGGGCCGTCCCCGAGCACGGCTTCGGCGACGGCGTCGAAGCCGCGGGGTGGGGTGGGCTTGGGGTCCGGTGCGGGCTCGGGGGCGAGGTCGGGGAGGAGGAAGGAGGCGGGGCTGGTAGGGCGTGCGGGTGTGGTGGGGGCGGCCGGTGTGGTGAAGGGCGCGGGCGGAGTGGCCTGCGCGGGTGGAGTGGCGTGCGTGGGCGGGGTGGACTGCGCAGGTGGAGTGGCGTGCGCGGGCGGGGTGGCCTGCTCGCGGGGGGCGGGGTGCCCGGGCGGGGCAGGGGGCGCGGACTCTGTGGGCTCCGGCCTCGCGTCCATCACCGGCGGCGGGCCGAACACGCCGGTCGGCGGGGCGACGGTGCCGGGGGCGTGACCGGGGGGCTGGTCCGGGAGCGCGTGGAGGGGGAAGGTCGGAGGGGAGTACCCGCTCGACGGCGATTCACCGGCATGGGGGGACTCACCTGCCGGGGACGGCTCTCCGGTCGAGGACGACTCTCCGGCCGGGGGCGGAAACGCGGGGGCCGCATCCCCTTGCGGCTCGGGCTCGGCAGCCGCTCCCGGGGGAAGGCCGGGGCCCGCCTCGTCGGCCGGCTCCGCCTCCGGCACCGCCCGCATCCGGAAGGTGGGGACCGCGTCCCGCACGGGCTCGTCGAACGGCCGTAGAAGGTGCGTGGGCAGATCACGCCGGGGCTGCTGCGGCTCGGCGGCGGCCGGGGGGCCGTCGGAGGAAGCCGGCATGCCGGGCGGTACGGGCACACCAGACACCCCAGGCCCACCAGGCTGCTCGGAATCGGCCCCCGCAGAAGACCCCCGCTCCACCGGCGGAGCCATCGGTACCGGGTCTGCCGTGAAGTGGCTCGCGCCGTCCGGGTCGACCTGAAGGGGGACGACGTAGCCGATGCGCTCGTCGTGGATCGTGGCGTGGACGGCGTGGCCGGTGCTGAAGGCGATGTGGTGCAGGTGGGTGAGGACGGCCTGCTGGACCTCCTCGCCGGGGGCCGCGACGATCCGTACGTCACCGACCCACGCCGCGCCCGCGCCCGTACCGGACGCCGGGACGTGGACGTCGATCGGCGTCGGCGCGGGGGTGGCCGGGTGCGCGGCGCGCTGCTGGTCCCGCTTCTTGTCGCGGCTGAGTCGAGCCATCGGTTCCCTCACTCGGATGTGTCGGGGAGTCGCCGGACAACGCGTTCGGGTTCCATGGTGCTCCCTCCCGCGTCGGGCTTCCGCACCCTCAGCGCATGATCCGGTCGTACACGTACTGTCGAGTCTCTCCGCTCCCTCACGGTTCTCACGTCACTGCGACGTCACAGACTCGTTCCAGGAACTCATGCCACGTCAGAACACGTGCCCGATGCCGTGCGCGTCACCGGGCAGCAGCGGGTAGCAGGCGGGTGTCGGGGACGGCGAGGAGGAGCGGGACATGGGGACGGACGTACGGAGTGACATACGGCGAGACATACGGAGGGACATACGGCGAGGGCCTGAGATCTGGCTGCGCGGGCCGGTGGCCACACCGGAGGGCCGGCCACCGGAGCCTGTCCTCGGCGCCGGCGGCCCTCCGCGCCACTCCTTCGTCGGTGCGCACGGCGGGGCCGGCACCTCCACCCTCGCCAGGGTCTACGGCGGCCACGACTGCGGACGCGACTGGCCCGGCCCCGCCGCCCCGCGGTCGGTCCTGCTCGTCGCCCGTACCCACGCGTCCGGCCTGAGCGCCGCCCTGCACACCCTGGAGCTCTTCCGGCGGGGCGAGGCTCCGCCCGGCCTCGGCCTCGACGCGGTCGTCCTGGTCGCGGACGCCCCCGGCCGGCTGCCGCGCCCGCTCGCCCAGCGGATCAAGGTGATCGACTCGGCGATCGACGTGCACCGCGTCCCCTGGGTGCCGGCCTGGCGCCTGGGCGACCTGACCGGGACACCGCCTCGGGAGACGGAGGCGCTGGCCCGCCTGACGGGGGCGGCGGGGCGGTCACGTTGAGCGGCGGTCCAACTCCCTGCCACTCAACGGCGTTGCCGAGAATCGCCGTATGACACCCGCCGTACCCGCCGTACCCGCCATCCACTCCTTCGCCTCCGACTTCGCCGCGCTCTCGGCGGAGGAGACCGCCGCCGCCGTACGCTCGCGTGCGCTGCGTGCGGTCGACGTGGTCGCGGCCGCGCTGGAGCGGATCGGGCGGGTGGACCCGGAGCTGTGCGCGTTCGTCGAGGTGTGGGGTGAGGAGGCGCTGCGGCGGGCGGGTGAGGTGGACGCGCGCGTGGCGGCGGGCGAGTGGCTGCCGCTGGCCGGGGTGCCGGTCGGGGTGAAGGGCCGGCACGGGCTGCGTACGGCGGCTCCGCTGCTCGCGGCCGGGTGTGTCGCGGTGGGTGCGACGGCCGTGCCCGGTCCCGGAACTCCCTGGCAGACCTGGGGACTTGGCGCCCATGGCCGTACCGTCAACCCGTGGCGGGACGACCGTACGCCGGGCGGCTCCTCGGCCGGGTCGGCCGCCGCGGTGGCCGCCGGACTGGTGCCGCTCGCGACCGGGAGCGACGGGGCGGGGTCGGTGCGGATTCCGGCGGCCTGGTGCGGCGTGGTGGGGCTGAAGGTCACGAACGGACGGCTGCCGGCGGCCGACCGTACGGGGCTCACGGCGCCCGGCGTGCTGACCCGGTGCGCGTCGGATGCGGCGGCCTGGTGGCGGGTGGTGGCGGGGGACGCGCCGGCGGAGGGAGCCGCACATGGGGCCGGGGCCGGGGCTACGCCTGCGGCGGGTGGCTCACGCTCCCCCACCGCCGTCTGGTCGCCCGACCTCGGCTTCGCCGGCCCCGATCTCGACCCGGACGTCGCGGCGGTCGCCCACGCCGCCGCCGTACGCCTCGCGGAAACCGGTGCCCTCCGGCTCGTACGGCCGTCCGCGCCCCTCCGCCTCGAAGACCCCGCCCCGGCCTGGCTCGCCCTCCGGTCACCCGGCGCGGACCTCGCCTCCGCCCACCGCACCCGCGCGGAGAACGACCGCCGCCTGGCCGCCCTCTTCGCCGACGCGGACCTGCTGCTGACCCCGACGACTCCCACCCTCCCGCACGGCCACGAAGGTCCCGGCGACCGCTACTCGACCGCTCTGACCTGGGCGTTCAACCTGAGCGGGCACCCGGCGGTCAGCATGACGGCGGGGTTCGGCGGCGACGGGTGTCCGGTCGGGCTCCAGATCGTGGCGCCGCCCGGGCGGGAGGACCTGTTGCTCCGTACGATTGCACATTGAATGCGTACGCATATACTGCAAGCGCAAGTAGTCGTCGCACGCCGACCACCTGGGGGATCCCATGACCCGCCGCTTCCTCTTCGTCCTGGGCAGCAGCCGCACCGAGAGCAACTCCGAGATGCTGGCCCGCGAGGCCGCAGAGCAGCTTCCCGCGGACGTCGAACAGGAGTGGATCAGCCTCGCCGAGCATCCGCTGCCCGACTTCGTGGACCTGCGGCACGACAGCGACCACGTCCGCCCGACGGAGGGCGATGTGGCGCTGCTGCTCGACGCGACGCTCGCGGCGACGGACATCGTGATCGTGTCGCCGCTGTACTGGTACTCGGTCTCCGCGCCCGTCAAGCGCTACCTGGACCACTGGTCGGGCTGGCTGCGCACGCCCGGCGTGGATTTCAAGGCCACGCTGGCCGGGCGCACGCTGTGGGGCGTCACCGTGCTCGCGCACGAGGAGGAGGAGGTCGCCGATCCGCTGGTCGGCACACTCAACCAGTCGGCCGCGTACCTGGGGATGCACTTCGGCGGGGTGCTGCTCGGCAACGGCAGCAAGCCGGGTGACGTACTGAAGGACACCGAGGCCTTGACCCGCGCCAAGACCTTCTTCGCGCGGGAGACGCCGCTCGCGCGCTTCCCGTACGAGACCGCGTGACCGTACGAGACCGCGTGACCGTACGAGACCGCGTGACCGTACGAGACCGCGTGACCGCTAGGACGCGATGTCCTTCGTCGTGAACCGCGCCCAGGCCGCCGAGCCGAACACCGCCGCGTACAGGGCCTGGAGGCCGAGGTTCTTCACCAAGTCGTCCCAGTAGATGGGCTCGCGCATGAGATCGGCGAAGGACAGCCAGTAGTGGGAGAAGAAGTACGGCTGGATCGCGTGCAGTTGGGGGATCTGGTCGAGGATCTGGATGGTGATGAGCAGGCCGACCGTGGTCGCCATCGCCGCGATGCCGCTGCTGGTGAGGGTCGAGACGAACAGGCCCAGGGCCGCCATGCCCACCAGTGACGCGGCGACGGCCAGGGCGATCAGCAGCGCTCTGCCCAGGCCCTCGGCGAAACTGATCTGCGTGCCGGAGATGGTCGTCAGGTCGCCCAGGGGGAACAGCAGCGCCCCGACCGTGAGGGCCGAGACGGCGACCACGAGAGTGGCCAGCAGACAGAAGGCCAGCACCGTCGCGTACTTGGTGAGCAGCAGGCGGGTGCGGCCGGCGGGGGCGACCAGGAGGTAGCGGAGGGTGCCCGCGTTGGCCTCGCCGGCGATCGAGTCGCCCGCGATGACGCCGATGGCCATCGGCAGGAAGAAGGGGAGCGTCGCGGCGAGCGCGGTGAAGACGAGGAACAGGCCGTTGTTGGTGATCTGCGAGATGAACGCCGGGCCTGCGCCGCCGCCTCCGCCGCCGGGGCCCGATCGGTCGCCGGTCTCTATCTTCACGGCGATCCCGACCAGGATCGGCACGGCCGCCAGCACGCCGAGGAGGGCGAGGGTGCGCCAGCGGCGGAAGGTGGTCCACATTTCGTTGCGGAGCAACCCGAAGGTCCACAGCACGCTCGGCGTACGGACAGCCTGAGCCTGCGCCGTCGACGTACGTACGGCCTCAGCCTGCGACATCGAAGCCCTCCCCCGTCAGCGCCACGAACGCGTCCTCCAGTGAGGCCCGTTCGACGCCGAAGCCGCGGACCCGGACGCCCGCCGTCACCAGTGCGGCGTTCACCTCGGCGAGGTCGCGGTCCTGGGGCGGCTCGGCGCTCACCCGGTCCTCGGCGATGACCACGTCGGCGGCGCCCTGCTCCTTCAGTATCCGGGCCGTGTCCGCCGGGTCCGGGGTCGTCACGACGAGCCGGCCGCGGGTGCCCGCCGCCAGGTCGGCCACCGGGCCCTGGGTGATCAGGCGGCCCTGGGCCATCACCGCCGCGTGCGTGCAGACCTGCTCGATCTCGTCGAGGAGGTGGGAGGAGAGGAAGACCGTGGTGCCGTCCGAGGCCAGCTCCCGGATCAGGGAACGGATCTCGCGCATGCCCTGCGGGTCGAGTCCGTTGGTCGGTTCGTCGAGGACGAGCAGCCTGCGCGGCTGGAGGAGCGCCGCGGCGAGGCCGAGCCGCTGCTTCATGCCGAGCGAGTACGCCTTCGCCTTCTTGCCCGCCGCCGCCGCGAGGCCGACCCGGTCCAGGGCCGCCGCGACGCGGGTGCGCCGGGTGCGCGGGTCGGCGGTCGGGTCGGCAGCGTCGTAGCGCAGCAGGTTGTCGCGGCCGGAGAGGAAGCCGTACAGCGCCGGCCCTTCGATGAGCGCGCCCACGTGCGGGAGCACCGCGCGCGCCGAGCGCGGCATGGGCCGGCCCAGCACGCGGGCCGACCCCGAGGTGGGCTCGATGAGGCCCATCAGCATGCGGATGGTGGTGGTCTTGCCCGAGCCGTTCGGACCGAGGAAGCCGAAGACGCTGCCCGCCGGAACGGCCAGGTCGAGACCGTCGACGGCGAGCTGCCCGCCGCGGTAGCGCTTGGTGAGCGCGCGGGTGACGATGACGCCGTCACCCGCGCTCTGCTGCCCCGGTTCCGGCTCCGTGGCCGGCGTTTCGCTCATGGGTGCCTTACTACCCGGCGTTCGCGGCCTTGACCAGGGCGTCCTTGGTGACCGCACCGACGTAGACCTTGCCGTCGTCGGTCATCAGCGCGTTGACCAGGCGGGTCGAGAAGACCGTGCCCGAGCCGAACTTGCCGGTCACCTTGTCGCCGAGGGAGTCGAGGAAGCCGCCCATGTCGCCGCCGACCTCGGAGCCGGAGGGCATGCCCTCGCCGCCGGTGTCGAAGGTGGCGACGGAGTTCCAGCCCTCGCCGATGACCTTGAGGCCGTCGAGGCCCTTGCCGAGGTCCTCCTCGGGCTTCCCGCTCGCCGAGCCGTCGTGCTCGCCGTGCTCACCGTGCGCGCCCTTCTCGATGGTCTCGCCCTCGGTGACCTTCGCGCCCTTGGGCGGCGTGAAGTCGAACGTGGACGCGGCCGGCTTGGCGAAGCTGACCTGGGTGAAACCGGCGTCGATGACGGCGGCGCCGCCGCTCGCCGGGGTCAGCGTGAACTTCAGCGGCAGCCCGGTCTTCGAGTCGACGGCCACGGTGATCTGACCGACCGTGGACCCGGAAGCCTTGGGCTTGATGACGAGCCGGTAGGCGTCGCGGCCCGCGACCTGCGCGGTGCCGTCGACGGTCACGGAGGTGGTGTCGTCGACCGCCTTCAGGGCCTCCTCGGCCATGTCCTTCGGCGTGGCCGGGACGTCCTGCCCCTTCTCGGCCTTGCCGCTGTCGGAGCCGCTGTCGGAGGTGGTCGAGTGGTAGACCTCGTTGGACTTGCTGTCGTAGCCCCAGACGTCCTTGCCGTCGTGGATCACGCTGTACTCGGAGCCGCTCTCCAGGAGCGACAGCTTCTGCTTGTCCGGGCCGTCGGCCGCGACCCGCAGGGTGTGCGTGCCGGTCGCCAGCTCGGTGAGCTTGGCGGACGGGTCGGCGGAGGAGCCGCCGTCGCCCGAGTCCATGGCGCCGGAGGTCAGGCTGCTCTCCAGACCGCCGAGGTCGGGCAGTCCGAGATCCGTGCTGATCTTCACTGTGCCGGACAGCTGCTCCACGTCCGACGCGGCGATCTTCTCGATGAGTTCCTGTGCGCTGACCTTCGGCAGGTCGGGGTCGCCGGAGTCGGCGAGCGCGGGAACGAGCCCGATGGTCGCCGCCGCCACCCCTATCACCGCGACCGGGACGACGTACCGAGCGGCCTTGCGTCGCCGCGCCGCGCGCAGGTCGTCGACCTCCGCGGCGGTCGTGCTGTCGTCGGTTTCGATCGGTGCCATGTGTGCCTTACCTCCGTCGTCGGCGGCGGCTGGTCCAACTCCCGTACGTCAACCCCGTAGCCGCCATTCTCACCCGAATCGGTGAGGAGTGGTGTTTTTCTCTGATGTCCATCTGACCAAATCCGCCGCGATGATTCGTCAGCCCGCGGGCTCAACTCCGCGTACACCTGGGGTATGACACGCGGAGGCGGCGCCTCCCCCGACCCGTAGGGGTCGGGGTGCAGACGCCGCCGTCGGGTGGTCGGTTGCTCAGCCGCGCAGGAACACGTAGTCCGCCTGGTACGGCACGCCGACGATCGTGCCCGCCGTGCAGGAGCCGGCCGGGGCGACTCCGCCGACGGTGTTCAGCCGCAGGATCTCCACGGTGCCGGCGAACAGGCCGTGGTGCTTGCCGGACTGGGTGGCCTTGATGTCCAGCTCGGGGATGTTGCCGGCGCCGTTGGGAGTCCGGGAGATGACAGCCCCGGTGACCGCGCTGCGGTCGGGCGCGATCCACTGCGGCGTACCGGAGTTGGGCGCCACGAAGGAGTGCGCGATGCCGGTGCCGAGCACGGCGCTGACGTCCCGCTGGGCGAAGGCGTACCCGCCGGCCTCGACCGGCTTGCACTCGTAGATCTGCTCGCCCTTGAGGACGGACGCCTGGAAGTTGTCGAGGGCGTCGCGGAAGTCGAAGGCGGCGACGGTGACCTTGTGGAACTGGCCGCGGACGGCTCCGCCGGGGAACTCGGCGGTGTGCAGGTTGGCGTAGAAGGAGTTGGGGTCGGTCTTGAGGGCGTCGAGCAGGGCCGGGTCCTTGACCTTGACGGTTCCGGTGACGGTACGGGCCTTGCCGCCGCGCTTCAGGAGGTCGGTGAAGTCCACCTTGATGGCGCCGTTGGTGCCCTTGGCGCCCTGGTGGATGTGGAGGGCGGTCGGCTTGTCGGTGCCGCGCCACTTGACGGCGACGGAGACCTTGTCGCCGTCGACCTTGACGAACTGGAGCGCGGTGCCGTCCTTGTCGCCTTCGGCCGGTACCTCGCTGGCACCTCGGAGGCTGGCGGCGAGGACGGTGCCGTCGCCTCCGGCGGTGGAGGCGGAGGCGGAGGCGGGGGTCGCTGTGGCGGCGTGGCCGCCGGCGGCCACGGCGACGGCGATGACGATCGCTTTCATGCGCATGGGCAGATATACGGGCTGATGTCAGTGTGGACTCGGGCCAGGGGTGTGACCTGTGTCACTCTGCTCTGCGGGTGTGTGGGGGTGCGCGTCTCTGGGGGCTCCGCCCCCAGACCCCCGGCCTTCGCCCACCCACCACCCGACTCGGTGGGTCGAGAGGTGAAGGTAGAGGGTCACTTCTCGTCCGACCGAGTCGGGTGGTGGGTGGGCGAAGGCTCGGGGGTCCAGGGGGCGGAGCCCCCTGGCGGGGTCGAAGGGGCAGCGCCCCTGGATGATGGGACGGGTAGGGGCGGCGGGGGCGGAATCAGCCCGCCCGGTGTACCACCGCGTCGCACAGTTCCATCAGGGCCGCCTTCGCGTCGCACTCCCGTAGCGGAGCCAACGCCGCCCGGGCGTCCTTCGCGTACCGCACCGTGTCACGCCGCGCGTGCTCCAGCGCGGGATGCGCCCGCAGGCCCTCCAGCGCCTTCGCGTGCAGGGCGTCGTCGGTCAGGTCGGAGTCCAGGAGTTCGCACAGGGCGATGTCCTCGGCCAGCCCCAGCCGGGCCGCCCGCTCCCGCAGCCGCAGGACCGGCAGGGTCGGGATGCCCTCGCGCAGATCCGTCCCCGGGGTCTTCCCGGACTCGTGGGAGTCGGAGGCGATGTCCAGGACGTCGTCCGCCAGTTGGAAGGCGACGCCGAGCCGCTCGCCGTACTGGGTCAGCACGTCGACGACCGTCTCGTCGGCGCCGGACATCATCGCCCCGAAGCGGCACGCCACCGCCACCAGCGATCCCGTCTTGCCGCCGAGGACGTCGAGGTAGTGCTCGACCGGGTCGCGGCCGTCGGTGGGACCGGCGGTTTCCAGGATCTGCCCGGTCACCAGCCGCTCGAACGCCTCCGACTGGACCCGGACCGCCTCTGGCCCGAGGTCGGCCAGGATGTGCGAGGCGCGCGCGAACAGGAAGTCGCCGGTGAGGACCGCGACCGAGTTGCCCCAGCGGGCGTTCGCACTGGCGACCCCGCGCCGCACCTCGGCCTCGTCCATCACGTCGTCGTGGTACAGCGTCGCCAGGTGGGTCAGCTCCACCACCACCGCCGACGGCACGATCCCCGGCGCGTAACGGTCGCCGAACTGGGCGGACAGCATCACCAGCAGCGGCCGGAACCGCTTTCCGCCCGCCCGCACCAGATGCTGGGCGGCCTCCGTGATGAAGGGAACCTCGCTCTTGGTGGCTTCGAGCAGTCCCTCCTCGACAGCCGCCAATCCGGCCTGGACATCGGCTTCCAGAGCCTGGTCCCGCACGCTCAGCCCGAACGGCCCGACGACGGTCACGAGGGATCTCCTGTCTGCTGTGTCTACTGGCGATTACACGGTTTGTCGATAGGTCGCTGCCATCACTCAAGTCAGCGTATCCGGTCACGTTTCGATCACCGATAGCGCCCGCCCGTGCAGCCCGGGCGGTATCGGATCACGACGGGTATGTTTTTGATCACTTGAAAAGAATGGATATCTGCCGATTTACATGGAAGTGGTGGAGCGTGTCGCGAACCACCGTCGATACCGAGCCCGGAAGCCGGCCGCCTCCGGAGATCGGCCCGGTCCTGTGCGTGACGGACGGCCGTCACCTGACCGGACGCACACACGCGGCCGCATTCGCCCTCGCCCCGGACACCACGCACCCGGTCCACTGAACTCACGGGGTCACGCTCATGCACATCCGTACGTCCTTCCCCTACGAGACGACCCACGAGGACCTCCGCATCCCGCTCCCGGACGGGACGCTCCTCTACGCGCGCGTGTGGCGCCCCCTCACGGACGAACCAGTACCCGCGATCCTCGAATACCTGCCGTACCGCCTGACCGACTGGACCGCGCCCCGCGACTGGCAACGCCATCCCTGGTACGCGGGCCACGGGTATGCCTCCGTACGAGTGGACGTGCGCGGACACGGCAACAGTCAGGGCATGCCGGGCGACGCGTACTCGGCCACCGAGCTGGCGGACGGCGTCGAGGTCGTCCGATGGCTCGCGGCCCAGCCCTGGTGCGACGGCAAGGTCGGCATGTTCGGCATCTCCTGGGGCGGCTTCGACTCCCTCCGGATCGCGGCCCTCGCACCCGAGCCGCTCAAGGCGGTCGTCACCGTCTGCTCCACCGACGACCGCTATGACAACGACGTGCACTACCTGGGAGGTTCCGTCCTCGGGGTGGACATGCACGCCTGGGCGGCCACCCTGCTGGCCCTCGTCTCCCGCCCGCCGGATCCGCGGTACGTCGGCGAGGCCTGGCGGGACATGTGGCTCAAGCGCCTGGAGGAGGTCACCCCCCTCGTCCACACCTGGCTCGACCACCAGACCCGCGACCGCTACTGGCAGCACGAAAGCGTCCGCGAGGACTACGGCGCGATCGACGCCGCCGTCCTCGCGGTCGGCGGCTGGCACGACCCGTACCGCGACACCGTCCTCCGCCTCGTCGAGCACCTGCCCGCCGACCGCGTCCGCGGCCTGATCGGTCCCTGGTCCCACCAGTACCCCGACCGCGGTCTGCCGCCCGGCCCGGCGATCGGCTTCCTCCAGGAGACCCTGCGCTGGTGGGACCACTGGCTGAAAGGGGTCGAATCGGGCGCGATGCGCGAGCCGCTGCTCCGTGCCTACGTCAGCGACTCCCACCCCCCGGCCACGGTCTACGACACCCTGCCCGGCCGCTGGGTCGGCGAGCCCGCCTGGCCCTCCCCCAACGTCTCGATGGTCTCGCACGCCCTCGAGGGCGCCCCTCTCCTGGTCCGCTCCCCGCAGCATACGGGTGTCGACGCCGGCCGCTTCCTCCCTCTGGGCAACGACGCCGACCTGCCGCCCGACCAGCGGGAGGAGGACGCGAGGTCGGTGTGCTTCGAGTTCCAAGCCGACGAGGAGACCTGGGTGTTGGGGCGGCCGAGGGTGCGGCTCAGGCTGACCTGCGAGGTGCCGCGCGGCCAGGTGATCGCCCGGGTGTGCGACGTCGCCCCGGACGGCGCCTCGACGCTGGTCACCCGGGGCGTACTGAACCTGTCGGCGCGGCAAGGGCGGGATCGGGCGGTGCCGTGGGAGCCGGGCGTCACCGAGGACGTGGAGTTCGAGCTGAACGGCATCGGGCACGCGTTCCCGGCCGGTCATCTCGTCCGGCTGGCCGTCTCCTCCGCGTACTGGCCGTGGATCTGGCCGCAGCCCGACTCGGCGGCCGGCTTCACCCTGGACCCGGAGGGCAGCTTCCTCGAACTCCCGGTGCGCACAAGGGAATCCGCCTCCGGCATCGCCTTCGAGGAACCGGAGCAGTCCGAGCCGCTCGGCGTCAACGTCCCCGTCACGCTCGACGAACCGCGCCCCGAGCGGCTGGTCGTACGCGATGTGGCCAAGGGCGAGTGGCGGCTGGAGGTCGATCCGCTCCCCCACTCTCGGCTTCGCTCGAGCGGGGGGACCCCCATCGGCGGCACCCGCGTGTATCCCGACGGTCTGGAGTTCACCGAGGGCGCGCTGGAGACGTACACGATCAACGAGTCGGACCCCCTGTCGGCCCGGGCCCGCTCGGACTGGACGGTCGAGCTGCACCGGCCGGAGCTCGCCTGGCGGGCGACGGTCCGCACCCGGTCGGAGATCAGCTGTGACGGAACGGACTTTTCCACCTCAAACGAGGTGATTTGTACGGACGGCGACGAGGTCGTCTTCCACCGGACGTGGGAGAAGCGGATTCCACGGACGGCCGGTTGACTATGAGTTGGGCCTATTGCCCGTTTTAGCCATCCTTGTGCTAACCCGTGAGTTGGGTCACTTGCGGCCGGTTGGGGCCACTTGGGGGCCACGCCTCCGCACGCCCGCGTTTCGCCTTGCCTTTCGCGCCAGTTGAGACTTGGCAACCGCAAAGGATCAAGCGCCCCAAATGCCTCAGACCAAGGTCATAGCCCTGAAGTGTGAATCAGCCACTTGTTTCGGCCATGTGCTCTCGCATACGTTCCGGGCCTGTCGGGCGGACGCCTAATCCTGCCGCCGCCCACAGAACACTCATCGACCAACACCGCACGGCAGGAGCGGGGGACCCAGGTAAGCGCCGCACCGGACATCACGCCGGTACGGCTAGGGGTTAAGTCGCGCCGCCTCACGGCGGTGCGGCCGGGCAGCTCCCGTCCGAACCCGACAGCTCACCTCGTAGGCGCCGGAGAGGAACAGCGCCATGCCCGCAGGCAAGCACCGTCGTACCCGCACCAACCCGCTCACCCGAGGCGTCGTCACCGCCGGAACAGGCGTCGCCGCCCTCGCCCTCCCGCTCCTGGGCGCGACCACCGCGAGCGCCGCGCAGCCGGCCAAGGCCCCCGCCTCCGCGCCGGCCGCAGCACAGGTCAAGTCCGTCACGTACACCACGGTCAAGGGCGACTCGCTCTACGGCATCGCGGACAAGTACGACACTCCCGGCGGCTGGCGCCAGCTCTACAAGGACAACCGCAAGGCCGTCGGCGACAACCCCCGGCTGATCCACCCGGATGTCAAGCTGACGGTCAAGACGGCGAAGAAGTCCGGCACGACGGCCGACAAGGCCTCGACGTCCGCCAAGAAGTCCGCCCAGTCCGTCGCCAAGGCCACCCAGGCCTCCGCCAAGACGTACGCGGACAACCTCGACGGCTGGATCCGCGAGGCGATGGACATCATGGCGCAGAAGGGCATCCCGGGCTCGTACGACGGGATCTACCGCAACATCATCCGCGAGTCCTCCGGCAACCCCCAGGCCATCAACAACTGGGACTCCAACGCCGCCGCGGGCACCCCCTCCAAGGGCCTGCTCCAGACCATCGACCCGACCTTCCAGGCGTACCACGTCGACGGCACGTCGTGGGACCCGTACGACCCGGTCGCGAACATCACCGCCGCCTGCAACTACGCGGCCGCGCGGTACGGCTCGATCGACAACGTCTTCGGGGCGTACTGAGCCTGACTACCGCTGCGGAAACAGTCTTTCGAGGACGACGGCGATGCCGTCGTCCTCGTTCGACGAGGTGATCTCGTCGGCCACGCACTTGAGTTCGGGGTGGGCGTTGGCCATGGCGACGCCGTGGCCGGCCCAGTCGAACATGGGGATGTCGTTGGGCATGTCCCCGAAGGCGATGGTGTGTTCGGGGCCGAGCCCGAGATGGTCGGCGGCCAGGGCGAGGCCCGTCGCCTTGGTGATGCCGCATGGCTGGAGTTCGACGGTGCCGGGTCCCGACATGGTGACCGTGGCGAGGGAACCCACCACGGAACGCGCCGTCGCCGCCAACTCGTCGTCGGACAGGTCGGGATGGCGCAGCAGCACCTTGCTGATGGGCTCGCGCCACAGGTCGTCGCGCCGCCCGACCCGGACGGCGGGCAGGGTCGGGTGCGGCATCAGATACCCCGGCTCGATGAGGGTGAGCCCGTCGACGCCGTCCTGGTCGACGGCCGCGTACACCTGGCCGATCTCGGCCTCGATCTTGCCGAGCGCGGTCTCGGCCAGCTCCCGGTCCAGGGTGACCGACCACAGCAGACGGTCCGCGCCGGCGTCGTACACCTGCGCGCCCTGCCCGCACACCGCGAGCCCCGTGCTGCCCAGGTCGTCGAGGAGCGGCCGCACTCTGGGCGCCGGGCGGCCGGTCACCACCAGATGCCGGGCCCCGGCCGCCGCCACCCGCGCGAGCGCGGCGAGCGACCGGTCGGACAGCGTGTCGTCGCCTCGGAGCAGCGTGCCGTCCAGGTCGGTGGCGATGAGCGAATATGCGGTGGGTGCGGCCATGATCAGAGAATACGGATGGAACGCCGCATCGACTCGACGCGAACCGGACGGCTCCAGCCTTCACATGCGTTGACACGTGCTCCGGTTAGGGCAGTTGGCGCGGTCACGCGGAGTCCCGTACCACCAGTTCCGTGGGGAGGATCACTCCCGCCGTGTCCTCCCCCGCGATCTGCGCGAGCAGCATGCGGACCATCTCGGCGCTGATGCGGTCGTAGGGCTGGCGCATGGTGGTGAGGGCCGGGGTGACGGCGGTGGCCGCGGCCGAGTCGTCGAAGCCTCCGACAGCGATGTCATCGGGGACCGAACGGCCGGACTGGTGCAGGGCGTTGACGACTCCGGCGGCCATGAGGTCGGAGGCGACGAACACCGCGTCGATGTCGGGGGCCTGCGCCAGCAGCCGACGGGCGGCCTGCTCGCCGCCGGTGCGGCGGTAGTCGCCCTCCACCACCAGCGCCGGGTCGTAGGGCAGGCCCGCCTCGGCGAGCACGTCGCGGTAGCCGGCCAGGCGGTCGGTGCCGCCCGGGGTGTCCAGCGGGCCGGTGATCATGCCGATGCGGCGGCGGCCGCCGGCGAGGAGGTGGCGGACCATCTCCTGGGCGCCGTCGCGGTCGGCGGCCGCCACGTAGCTGACCTTGGAGCCCAGACCGAGCGGCTTGCCGCAGGCCACCAACGGGATGCCGGCGTCGCGCAGTTCGGCGGCGACCGGGTCTCCGCTGTGGCTGGAGACCAGCAGCACGCCGTCGACGTGGCCCGAGGTGATGTACCGGGTCAGCCGACGCCGGTCGTCGTCGCTCGCCGCCAGCATGAGCAGCAGCGGGATGTCGTGCTGCGCGAGGCGCTCGGTGCAACCCCGCAGCAGTACGTTGAAGTTGGGGTCCTCGAAGAACTTCTCCTGCGGCTCGGTCAGCAGGAAGGCCACCGAGTCCGAGCGTCCGGTGCTCAGGCTGCGGGCATGCCGGTTGACCACGTACCCGGTCTTCCTGATGGCGGCCTCGACGGCCCGGCGGGCGGCCGGGGAGACGTAGTGGCCGCCGTTCAGGAAGCGGGAGACGGTGCCCCGTGACACGCCGGCCTCCCGCGCCACGTCGTGGATGGTGGGCGGTCGGCGGCGTCCGTTGGCGCTGGTGGTCATGTTCCTCGTTCGTGACGGTGGGGTCGGCGGATGCCTCAGGCCTTGACCGAGCCGCTCAGCAGGTCCAGGGACCAGAACCGCTGGATCACCAGGAAGAGCGCGATCAGCGGAATGATCGCCAGCAGACATCCGGTGATGACCAGGGTGTAGAGAGCGGGCTGCGAGGCGCCCTGCGCGAGCAGCGTGTAGAGCCCGAGGGTGAGCGGGAACTTGGTGTCGTCGGCCAGCATCACGTACGGCAGCAGGAAGTTGTTCCAGATGGCGACGAACTGGAAGAGGAACACCGTGATCAGGCCCGGCATCATCATCGGTACGGCGATCCGCGAGAAGATCCGCCACTCGCTCGCGCCGTCCATGCGGGCGGCCTCCAGGAGCTCGGCGGGCACCGCGGCGGCCGCGTAGATGCGGACCAGGTAGACGCCGTACGGGGAGAGGATGGACGGCAGCAGCATCGACCAGTACGAGTCGGCCATGCCCATCTTCGACAGCAGCAGGTACTGCGGGACGGTCAGCACGATGCTCGGCACCAGGACGCCGGCCAGGATCAGCTTGAAGATGAACTCCCGCCCCCGGAAGGCGAACCGGCCCAGCGCATAGCCGCCGCCGGCCGAGACCGCGGCGGACAGCAGGGCGCCGAAGCCCGCGTAGAGGGCGGAGTTGCCCATCCACGTCCAGTAGATGCCGTCCCGGTAGGCGTTCAGCTCGCTCAGGTTGTCGAAGAAGCCGGTGCCGGGCGCGAAGGTGAAGGTGGAGAACAGCTCCGACCGGTCCTTGGTCGCCGCCATCACCACCCAGGCGATGGGGACCAGGCAGTACAGCGCGCCGAGGAGCAGCACGAGGGTGGGGACCCAGGCCGTGCGCCGCGCACGGCTTTTGACCGGGGGTTTGCCGGTGGTGTCGGCGGTGAGGGTGAGGGGGGTCATGCCCGGTCCTCCCGGGTGTAGCGGTCGGAGACGCGCAGCAGGGTGAAGGAGACGAGGTAGGTGGCCAGGGCCAGGACCACCGCGGTGGCGGAGGCGCCGTAGATGTCGGACTTCAGGAAGGCGCTGTCGTAGATGGCCATCAGCGGACTCCAGGTGGAGGGAAGGCTGTTGGTCAGCGGCTTGAGCGCCATGGGCTCGGTGAAGACCTGGAGGGTGGCGATCACCGAGAAGAAGAACGTGAGCACCAGGGAGGGCATCACGATCGGGATCTTGATCCTCAGCGCGATCTTGAAATTGGACGCGCCGTCGATCCGCGCCGCCTCGTAGATGTCCGGCGGGATCGCCCGGAGTGCGGTGTAGATGACGATCATGTTGAAGCCGGTGCCGCCCCAGACCGCGATGTTCGCGAAGGAGAGGTACAGGTTGCCGCCGTCGAACAGGTCCGGCTGCGGCAGCCCGAACTTGTCCAGCAGGTAGTAGAAGGGGCTGACGGCCGGGAGGTACAGGAAGCCCCACATGAGGGCGGCGATGATGCCGGGCACCGCGTACGGCAGGAAGATCATCAGCCGTGTGAAGGGCGCGCTGCGCGCCTTCGGGGTGTCGAGCATCAGCGCGAACAGCAGCGCCAGGCCGAGCATCGTCGGGATGACGATGAGGCCGTAGCCGAAGGCGCGCAGCACGCTGTGGCCGAACTCGGAGTCGTGGAGCACGTCGGTGTAGTTGCCGAAGCCGTTCCAGACCTGTTCGCGGGCGCCCTTGCCGAGTCCGATGCCCTTGACCTGGACCTTGTGCAGGCTGAGCCAGATCGCGTACCCGATGGGGACGACGGTGAAGGCGGCGAACAGGACCAGGGTCGGCGTCAGGAACCAGTACGGTGCGCTGCGGCCTCGGCCACGGCGGCGGGGGCGGCTGGGGCGGACGGACTTGGCGGTGCCGGTGCCGTCCGCCAAGGGCCCGACCGTGACGCGGTCGGAGCCCTTGAGCGGAGCGCTGGTCATGCCTCGGTCACCTCGAAGCCCTGCTCCTTCATGTCGTCGAAGGTCTTCGACTGCATGGTGCTGAGCGCAGAGGTGAACTGGGCCTCCTTCTTCGCCTTGGTGGCCTTGCCGAAACCGTCGTTGAAGGCGGTGTAGGCGGTCTGCACGTTCGGGCCCCAGGCGGCGGTGGCCGTGGTGGCGGCTATCTCCGCGGCCGTGGTGTAGAAGTCCTTCTGGTTCGGGAAGAACGCGGGCGTGGTGAGGACGTCGCCGGACTGGCCACTCGTGGCCGCCGGGTAGATGCCGACCTCCTTGACCAGGGCGGCCAGCGCCTGAGGGTCGGTGTTGATCCAGTGCGCGAACTTCGCCGCGGCCTCGGCGTTCTTGGAGTCCGTGGAGACACCGGTGGAGGAACCGCCCCAGCTGCCGGTGACGTTGTCGCCGGCCTTCCACTGCGGCAGCGGGGCCATCCGCCACTTGCCCTCGGTCTTGGGGGCGGCGGAGACCAGCACACCGGGCGCCCACACGGCGGAGACCCAGCCGATGTGGGTGCCCGTGTTCAGGGCGTTGTTCCAGGCCGGCGTGTACATCGGCTGGTTGTCGATGACGCCCTCCTGGACCAGGCCGCCCCAGAACTCGGCGACCTTCTGGCTGGCCGCGTCGTCGATGCCGACCGTCCACTTGCCGTCGCCGTCGACCGTCCACCACTTGGCGCCGGCCTGCTGGGTGAGGCCCGCGAACAGACCCGGGTCGTTGGAGGAGAAGGTGGTCAAGTAGGCGTCCGGGAGGGCCTTCTTGGCGGCGCGCGCGGTCTCGGCGAACTCCGTCCAGGTCTTCGGCACGGACAGGCCGTGCTCCTTGAAGAGGTCCTCGCGGTAGTAGAACATCAGCGGCCCGGAGTCCTGCGGGACGCCGTAAACCGCGTCGGTGCCGAGGGTGACCATGTCCCACAGGCCCGCGGCGAACTCGCCCTTCGCGTCACCGACGTACTTCGAGATGTCGGCGAGGACGTCGTTGGAGACCAGGGTCGGCAGCGACTGGTACTCGGCCTGGATCAGGTCGGGCGCGTTGCCCGCCTTCTTCGCCGTGATCACCTTGGTGAGGATCTCGGCGCCGCTGCCCTGCTTCGACACGGTGACCGTGATGTCCGGGTTCTTCTTGTTCCAGATCGCGGCGACCTTCTCCATGTTCGGCGCCCACGACCAGTAGGTCAGCTTGACCGGCCCGCTGCTCTCTCCGGAGTCTTCGTCGTCGGAACCGCCGCAGGCGGCGAGGGTGCTGGTGAGGCCGAGGGCGGCGGCCCCGGCGAGAATGCTGCGCCTGCTGATCTGGCGGCGGTTGATCGACATCTACATCTCCCCTGACTGAGAACGAGCCCACCTCGGAACGTCTCGCGTTCGCGGCGACCGCCGTGGGGGGAGGAGCTGCGACACGTGACCGAGGGGCTGTGCGCGAGGGCCGCGCGGCTCTGTGATCGTGCACAGTAGAGAATTGTTTCGGCCCCTTGTCAATGGCGGGTGCCTGGGGTTACCTACTTGTTGCCCGCCGATGTCAGCGCTCATCGGTACTGTGCACGATCACAGAAACAGGGCGTCACCTCTGCCGATTCCTGTGCCCGATCCTCGTCCTCGATCCCGTCCTCGATCCCCGTCCTCGATCCCCGTCCTCGATCCTGGGAGTCACCGCATGCCCTCCGCCGCCCCGCACGACCGCCTGCCACTCGCCTTCGGGGGCGACTACAACCCCGAGCAGTGGCCGCAGGAGGTGTGGGAGGAGGACGTACGGCTGATGCGTGAGGCCGGCGTCACCATGGTCTCGCTCGGCATCTTCGCGTGGTCGAGGATCGAGCCCCGGCCCGGCGAGTACGACTTCGAGTGGCTCGACCACATCATCGGCATGCTCGACGAGGCCGGGATATGCGTGGACCTGGCGACACCGACCGTCGTACCGCCCGCCTGGTTCTACCGCGCCCATCCGGAGGCGCTGCCAGTGACCCGGGAGGGCGTGCGGCTGGCGTTCGGATCACGCGGGGCGATCTGCCACTCCAACCCGGACTACCGGGCGGCTGCCGCTTCGATCACCTCACGGATCGGCGAGCGCTACGGCCGTCATCCGGCCGTAGCGATGTGGCACGTGCACAACGAGTACGGCGCACCCGTGCTCAGCTGCTTCTGCGACACCTGCGCCGACGCCTTCCGGGCCTGGCTCCAGGACCGCTACGGCACCCTCGGCGCCCTCAACCAGGCCTGGGGCACCGCCTTCTGGGGCCAGCTCTACGGCGACTGGGAGGAGATCGGCGTGCCCCGGGCCACACCCACGGTGGGCAACCCGGCCCAGCAGCTGGACTTCCAGCGGTTCGCGGACGGCCAGGCCCGCGCCAACTTCGTCGCCGAGCGGGACATCCTGCACCGACTGTCCCCCGGCGTGCCCGTGACCACCAACTTCATGGTCGCGCCCAGCCAGTGCGCCTCCATCGACTACTGGGCCTGGGCGGGCGAGGTCGACCTCGTCACCAACGACCACTACCTGATCACCGACGGCCGCCGCACCCACGTCAATCTCGCCCTCGCCGCCGACCTCACCCGCTCGGTCGCGGGCGGCGGCCCCTGGCTGCTGCTCGAACACTCCCCGTCGGGCGTCAACTGGCAAGCGCACAACCCCGCCAAGGAGCCGGGCCAGATGGCCCGCAACTCCCTCGGGCACGTCGCCCGCGGCTCCGAGGGCGCGCTGTTCTTCCAGTGGCGGCAGTCCCGCAGCGGCGCTGAGAAGTTCCACTCGTCGATGCTGCCGCACGGCGGGACGGGGACGCGTGTGTGGCGGGAGGTCACTGATCTGGGCCGCCGGATCGCGGACCTGGCGGATCTCCGGGGTACCCGCACCCGCGCCGACGTGGCCATGGTCTGGTCCTGGGACTCCTGGTGGGCCCAGGGACTGGAGTGGCGGCCGAGCGAGGCCCTGGACGCCCGGGAGCGGCTGGACGCGTTCTACGAGGCCCTGTACGACCGGCATCTGACCGTGGACTTCTTCGCGCCGGCCGGGTTGGGCGAGGTCGATCCCTCGCGGTACCCGCTGCTCGTCGTCCCCCAGCTGTACTCGGCACCCGCCTCGGTCGCCGCCGACCTGGAGCGGTACGTCGCGCGCGGCGGCACCCTCCTGGTCTCCTACTTCTCCGGCATCGTCGACGAACACGACGCCGTGCACCCCGGGGCGTATCCGGGGGCGCTGCGGGACGTACTCGGGCTGACCGTCGAGGAGTTCGACCCGTTGCTGCCGGGCGAGCGGATCGCCGTACGGACAACGGCCGGGGAGGTGTTCGAGGCCGATGTGTGGTCCGAGTACGTCGTCCCCGGCGACGGCTGCGAGACCGTGGCCGTCTTCGCCGACGGGCGTACGGCGGGACGGCCGGCGCTCACCCGGCGCGCGCTCGGCGACGGGGCCGCCTGGTATCTGGCCACCCGGCTGACCGGTGGCGATCTGGCGGCGGTGGTGGACCTCGCCCTCGCGGACGCGGGCATCACGCCCGTCGATCTGCCCCGGGACGTCGAACTCGTCGTACGGGAGGGCGAGTCGGGCTCCTTCCGGTTCGCCATCAACCACAGCGGTGCCGACGTGAAGGTGGTGCTGGCGGACGGGAGCCGGGCCGCCGTGCCGGCCGGAGCCGTCGAGGTGTTTCGCGAGCCCCGCTGAGCTCGCTCTCCTGAATCTTCTCTTCCCCTTGTGACCTGTACCTTGAAGGGACCCTGACATGCGCAGACGCAGTGTTCTGACCGCCGCCGGAGCCGCCGCACTGGCGATCCCCGTGCTGGGCGCGGCGCCCGCCGTCGCCTCGACGGCCGGGGATCGTCGCCGTCTGGAGATCCGCGGCGTCGACATCTCCTCGCTGCCGAAGAACGAGGACCACGGCGCCGTGTTCCGCACGGCCGACGGCCGCCGCCAGGACCCGGTGCGCATCCTCGCCGACTCGGGCGTCACCCACGCCCGCCTCAAGGTGTGGGTCAACCCGGCCGACGGCTACAACAACAAGGCCCGCGTCCTCCCGCTGGCCCGGCGCCTGAAGCGAGCCGGCATCGGCATCTGGGTCGACTTCCACTACTCCGACACCTGGGCGGACCCGGCGCACCAGACCAAGCCGGCCGCCTGGGCCGACCTGGACGTGGCAGGCCTGAGCAGGGCCGTCTACGACCACACCGCCGACGTCCTCGGCGCACTGCGCCGGCAGGGCACCCCGGCCGAGCTGGTGCAGATCGGCAACGAGCTGAACGGCGGCATGCTCTGGCCCGACGGCAACTGGGAGCACTGGGACAACCTCGCCGCCTTCCTCAAGGCCGGCCTCAGCGCCGCCCGCGACACCCAGCCGCGCATCCGCACGATCCTCCACCTGGCCAACGGCGGCGACAACGGGCTGTACCGGTGGTGGTTCGACAACGCGGTCTCCTACGGCGTCGACTTCGACATCATCGGGCTCTCCTACTACCCCTTCTGGCACGGGTCGGTGGAGCAGGCCGCCGCCAACATGGCCGACATCACGGCCCGTTACGGCAAGCCGTGCGTGATCGCCGAGACGGCGTACCCGTTCACGCTGGAGAGCGAGGACGACATCAACGACATCATGAACGACCCCTCGCAGCTCACGCCCGGCTACCCCGCCACGCCCGCGGGCCAGGCGGCCTGGCTGCGCGCGGTGGCCGACCTCGCGGCCGCCGTCCCCGGCGGGCAGGGGCTCGGCTACTGCTACTGGGAAGGCGTGTGGACCTACCGCGCCGGCAGCGGCTGGAACCCCGAGGACCCGACCTCCGGCAACGCGTGGGAGAACCTCGCGCTGTTCGACTTCGAGGACCGGGCACTGCCGGGGCTGAGGACGCTGGGGCGCTACCGGGGCTGAGGACCCTGGGTCGCTACCGGTCGTAGGGCGGGCCGCGGGGCCTGTCAGGGGCGGGGAACGGCGGGGACCGGCAGGGACCGGTGTAGCGGACTACACCACGGATACGGGTGGCCGTTCCCTCGTGGCGGCGGGCGGGCGACGGGATCGTAAGGGGCAGAGATCCTCTACGAAAGGACCAGCCCCATGTCCGCGAACCGTCCGCGCCACCGCCGTATCACCACCCTCGCCACCGCCGTGGCCGGAGTCGTCCTGACCGTCGGGCTCGCCACCGCCTGCGACCCCGACGACTTCGACAACTCGCTGGGCTGCCTGTCCAACGCCGACACGATCTCCGACAGCCTCAAGGAGATCCACGAGGCCGGCTGGGACGTGGCGAAGGACCCCTCGCGCACGGACGAGTCGATCGACACGATCGAGAAGAACCTCGACAAGATCAACGACGACACCGACGACAACAAGGTCGACAAGGCCGCCGACGACCTGAACCAGGCGATCAAGGACTACAACAAGGCCATCCTGGACGGCGACACGAACCCGGACACCAGCAAGATCGACGCGGCAGCCGACGAACTGAAGGACGTCTGCACCTCGTGACGTCGGTCATCCCCAGGTCGTGCCGGCCGGCTCCTTGATGGTGGTGTTGATGCGGTTGAACAGGTTGGTGAGGGCGATGGTGAGGATGATCGCCGACAGTTCCTTCTCGTCGAAGTGGTCGGCGACCTCGTCCCACAGCGCGTCCGGCACCGACTCGTGGGAACGGTCGGCGAGGCGGGTGACCGACTCGGTCAGCTGGAGCGCCGCCCGTTCGGCGTCGGAGAAATAGGGCGCCTCGCGCCAGGCGGCGACGGACGCGATGCGCTCCTCGCTCGTCCCGGCCTTGCGCAGGTTGTGCACATGGCCGTGGACGCAGGCGCCGCAGCCGTTGATCTGGCTGGCGCGCAGCGCGACGATCTCCGCCACCTCCTGCGACAGTCCGGACTCGCCGATCGCCTGGAACATGGTGCCGATGCCCTTCATGGCGCCGGGAAGGACGTACGCCGGGTTCGTCATCCGTGCCTGCATGGTGTGCCTCCTGTGTCAGTGTGATCGTGCTCGTGCTCGTTCTTGTTCTCGGTCTCACTGCACTGACGGGTCGGAGGCAGCGGTTGTGACAGGTAGGCCGGAGGAATCGCCGAGCGTTTTCCAGACGCATCTGCGGGAGGCCCCGCCGGCATCCTGGACCGCTTCCCCGAGGCCCTGCGGCCCGAGATCTACGCCTGCCGGCTCCTCGACGGCTTCGAGATGCTGGGCAACATCCCTCAGGACCTGACGGGTGCCGAACTGTACGTCGACGAGATCAAGCGGCTCGGCCTCTGGTACGAGGGCGAGGACGAGGATCTGCCGCTCATAGGGGACGACGACGGGATCGACGCCCAACGCGACCTGCTCAACCTCCACTTCGCCGACGCCTGCATCGACCTCGCCCGGCGTCTCCACGCGGACGGCCGTATCGAGAAGCTCTTCGGCCGCCGCCTGCCCGTCGTGGTCTTCGACCTGGACTGCCCCGGCTGGGAGATCGAGGCCACCGAGGCGGCCAACCCACCGGAGTTGATCGCGGACTTCCTGACCTGGCAGCGGGCGCCCGAGGGGCCGTGACCTGCGCAAGGGGTGCGCCAGGGGTGCGGCCTGCCCAGAACAGGCAACTCAGCCGTAACGTGTGGCCCGACAGCGTGTGGCGCGACCACATCGAACGCACGGTACGCACGAGAGTGAGGCAGCACCCATGCCCCCCTTCGATGTCCCCGAGGGCGACCCCTTCGGCCCGCACAACCTCCCGTACGGCGTGTTCTCGCTCCCCGGATCCGACGATCGCCGGGTGGGTGTCCGTCTCGGCGACCACGTGCTGGACGCGGGCGCGGCGGCCGCGGCCCTCGGCTCCCCGTACGTCTCCCTCCTCGCGCGCCCCTCCCTGAACCCACTGCTCGCCGCGGGCCGCACCGCCTGGTCGGACGTACGACGCGCGCTGACGGGATGGGTGACGGTGCCGTCGCACCGCGAGATCATCGAGCCGCTGTTCCACCCCCTGTCCGCCGTGACCCTGCACCTCCCCTTCGAGGTGGCGGACTACGTCGACTTCTACGCCTCCGAGAACCACGCCCGGAACGTCGGCCGGATGTTCCGCCCGGACGCCGCCGACTCCCTGACCCCCAACTGGAAGCACCTGCCGATCGGCTACCACGGCCGCTCCGGCACGGTAGTGGTGTCCGGCACGGACGTCGTACGCCCGTCGGGGCAGCGAAAGGCCGCTTCCGACCCGGCGCCCGTCTTCGGGCCCTCGGTCCGCCTGGACATCGAGGCCGAGGTCGGCTTCGTGGTCGGGACGCCCTCCCGGATGGGCGAGCAGGTCGCACTCGCCGACTTCCGCGAGCACGTCTTCGGGCTGTGCCTGTTGAACGACTGGTCCGCTCGCGACATCCAGGCCTGGGAGTACGTCCCGCTCGGCCCGTTCCTCGGCAAGTCCTTCGCCACCTCCGTGTCGGCGTGGATCACGCCGCTGGACGCCCTGGAGTCGGCGCTGGTGACGCCCCCGGAGCGGACGCACCCGCTGCTGCCGTACCTGGACGACACCGACGACGAACCCGGCGGCTACGACCTGCGCATCTCGGTCGCCGTCAACGGCCACGTCGTCTCCGAGCCCCCCTTCTCCACCATGTACTGGACGGCCGCCCAGCAGCTGGCCCACATGACCGTCAACGGCGCCTCCCTGCGCACCGGCGACCTGTACGGCTCCGGGACGGTGAGCGGCCCTTCCGAGCGGGAACGGGGATCGCTGCTGGAACTGACCTGGAACGGCCGCGACGCCCTCGAACTCCCCGCCGGCAAGCAGACGTTCCTCGAGGACGGCGACGTGGTGACTCTGTCGGCCTGGGCCCCCGGTCCGGACGGCGTCCGGGTAGGTCTGGGGGAGGTCACCGGCCGGGTGGTGCCGTCCGTATCCCGCCCCTGATCCCACCCCGCACCCCACTGAACCACTCCCGACACCTGCCGTACGCCGCCCGCCGCCGTCATACTGGCGACGGGCGGCGTGGCGTGTGAGGACGACACCGTCGTCGCCCGTACAGCCCGTACGGTGCTTGCCCTTTGCGCTCTTCGCACTGTGCACCCATAGCAGCCGTTTCTTCCGATCAGGATCCGGAGCCCGTGGCATGACCGTCTGCCTGCTCCTGCTGAGCGCCGTCGCCCTGGCGGCCGCCGTGCCGGTTCCCCGTGCGCTGACCCGGGCCGCGTGGCCCGAACGGGACCCCGTGGTCGCGCTGTGGGTGTGGCAGTGCCTGGTCGCCACCGTCCTGCTGTGCTGTCTGGCGGCCCTTGTGCTGAGCACCGCGGCGGTCTTCCACACCGTCCGCCACCATGTCTTCGCACCCGCGCCGCCGGCCGTGACCGCGGCGTACGACCTCTCCGCCGCGCCGCCCTGGGCCGCCACCCTCACCCTGCTGCTGGCCTGCGGGGCCGCCTGGACGACCGCGATGCTCGCCCGCGAGCTCGTCGAGGCCCGCCGTCGCCGCGGCCAGGCCCGCGCCCACCTGCGCGAACGCGCCCCCGACCTGCCGGCCGGCCTGCCCCCCGCACGCGGCCCCCTCCTCGTCCTGGAGGACGAGTATCCGGACGCCTGGTGGATGCCCGGCAACCCGCCCCAGCTGATCGTCACGACCGGCGCCCTGCACCGCCTCACCGACCACCAGCTGGACGCGGTCCTCACCCACGAACGCGGCCACGCCCGCGCCCGCCACGACTGGCTGCTCCACCTCTCCACGGCCCTTGCCACCGGCTTCCCCCGTATCCCGCTCTTCGCCCACTTCTGCGACCAGACCCACCGTCTGGTGGAACTCTCCGCCGACGACACGGCCTCCCGCCGCTGCGGTCACCTGACCACGGCCCTGGCCCTCATCGAGCTGAACCAACACCGAGGCGTCCTCTCCTGCGCCTCCACCCACCGCCTCCTCGGCGAACGAGTGGACCGCCTCCTGGAACCCCAGCCCCGCCTCGGCCCCCGCCACCGAGCCCTCACGACGACGGTGGCAGCCCTGACCCCCCTGCTCCCCCTGCTGATCGCCTTCGCCCCGGGCCTGACGGCACTGTCGTAACGACGAACGCATTCGACCCCGTCAGCCTGCGGGCACCCGGCCAGCGCCGGGCTGGGCGACCCGCCCCCGCCCGGCCGCAACACTGGGGACTGGGCACCAGTCACCAGGCACCGAACCAGCCGACGCCCCTACTGCATCCAGTCCTCGTCCGGCCCCGGCTCCGCATCCATCTCCGGCCAGTCATCCGCACTCGGCCCCGCGTCCCCACTCGGCCCCGCGTCCCCCTCGGGCCCCGGCGCCGCACCCCCGGGAGCACCGCCCAATCCGGCGAGCACCCCGATCACGCCCTCCCCATACGTCATCAGCTTCTTCTCGCCGACCCCACCGACCTCGCCCAGCTGTGCGACGGACGTGGGCCACACCGTGACGATCTCCCGAAGCGTCGCGTCATGGAAGATGACGTACGCCGGAACGCCCTGCTCACGAGCCTGCTCGGCCCGCCAAGCCCGCAACGCCTCGAACGCCGGCACCAACGCCTCGGGCAGCTCGGCCACCGCCGCCTTGGCCTTGCGCTCGCCTCGCCCGGAGCCCGAAGACCCCGAACCCGCCGCCGACCGCGAGGTCACCGCCTTCTTCGGCTCCTTGCGCAGCGGCACCTCCCGCTCCCGCCGCAGCACCGCCCCGCTCGCCTCGGTCAGCACCAACGTGCCGTAGTCCCCCTCGACCGCGAGCAGCCCCTGCGCCAGCAACTGCCGTACGACGCCCCGCCATTCCCCTTCGGAGAGCTCCTCGCCGATACCGAACACGGACAGCTGGTCGTGGTCGAACTGGATGACCTTGGCCGTGCGCTTCCCCATCAGGATGTCGACGATCTGCACCGCGCCGAACTTCTGTCCGCGTTCCCGCTGCAGCCGCACCACCGTCGACAGCACCTTCTGGGCCGCGACCGTGCCGTCCCAGGTCTCCGGCGGCGTCAGACACGTGTCGCAGTTGCCGCAGCCCACCGGGTCGGGGTCCTGGCCGAAGTAGGCGAGGAGCTGCCCACGCCGGCACTGGGCCGTCTCGCACAGCGCCAGCATCGAGTCCAGGTGGGCGGCGGCCCGGCGCCGGAACGCCTCGTCGCCCTCGCTCGACTGGATCATCTTGCGCTGCTGTATGACGTCGTTGAGCCCGTACGCCATCCATGCCGTGGACGGCAGTCCGTCGCGGCCGGCGCGGCCCGTCTCCTGGTAGTAGCCCTCGACCGACTTGGGCAGGTCGAGGTGGGCGACGAAGCGGACGTCCGGCTTGTCGATGCCCATACCGAAGGCGATGGTCGCGACCACGATCAGGCCGTCCTCCCGCAGGAAGCGGGACTGGTGGGCGGCGCGCGTGCCCGAGTCCAGGCCCGCGTGGTACGGCACCGCCTCGATGCCGTTGCGGGACAGGAACTCGGCCGTCGCCTCCACGGACTTGCGCGAGAGGCAGTACACGATGCCCGCGTCGCCCGCGTGCTCCTCGCGCAGGAAGCCCAGCAGCTGCTTCTTGGGGTCGGCCTTGGGCACGATCCGGTACTGGATGTTGGGCCGGTCGAAGCTCGCCACGAAATGGCGGGCCGTCGGCATGTTCAGCCGCTGGGTGATCTCCTTGTGCGTGGCGTCCGTGGCCGTCGCCGTGAGGGCGATCCGCGGGACGTCCGGCCAGCGCTCGCCGAGCAGCGACAGGGACAGGTAGTCGGGGCGGAAGTCGTGGCCCCACTGGGACACGCAGTGCGCCTCGTCGATGGCGAAGACCGCGATCTTCCCCCGCGAGAGCAGATCCAGCGTCGACTCGAGGCGCAGCCGCTCCGGTGCCAGATACAGCAGGTCCAGCTCGCCGGCCAGGTACTCGGCCTCCACCACCCGCCGCTGGTCGAAGTCCTGCGTGGAGTTCATGAACCCGGCGTTCACCCCGAGCGCCCGCAGCGCGTCCACCTGGTCCTGCATCAGCGCGATGAGCGGCGAGACCACAATGCCCGTACCGGGTCTGACCAGGGATGGGATCTGGTAGCACAGCGACTTGCCGCCGCCGGTCGGCATGAGGACCACGGCGTCGCCGCCGGCCACCACATGCTCGATGACCGCTTCCTGCTCGCCGCGGAAGGCCCCGTACCCGAAGACGCGGTGCAGCGTGGCCAGCGCCTCACTGTCGATCGTGCCTGGCATCTCGCTGATCCCGCCCGTCCCACCCATTGCCGTGTCCCCCGTACGTCGTCCCTCGACCACTGCCTCCACGATAGGGGTCAGGACTGACACCATCGGAGTTATCCACAGGCGGCCCCGGCTCCCACGAGGGAACCGGGGCCGCAGCAGGCACGAGCAGCGCAGATCAGCGCGATCAGCGCACGAAGACTCCCGCCTGGTTGGCCAGGTCCAGGAAGTACTGCGGCGCCACACCGAGCACCAGCGTGACCGCCACGCCGACGCCGATCGCGGTCGTCGTCAGCAGCGACGGCACGGCCACGGTCGGTCCCTCGGGCCGCGGCTCGCTGAAGAACATCAGCACGATGACGCGGATGTAGAAGAACGCCGCGATCGCGGACGAGATCACACCGACCACGACCAGCGGGGCCGCGCCGCCCTCCGCCGCCGCCTTGAACACGGCGAACTTCCCGGCGAACCCCGAGGTCAGCGGGATGCCCGCGAAGGCCAGCAGGAACACCGCGAACACGGCCGCCACCAGCGGTGACCGCCGGCCGAGTCCGGCCCACTTGGACAGGTGCGTCGCCTCTCCGCCCGCGTCCCGCACCAGGGTGACCACCGCGAAAGCGCCGATCGTCACGAACGAGTACGCGGCCAGGTAGAAGAGGACGGACGAGATACCGTCGGGCGTGGTCGCGATGACACCCGCGAGGATGAATCCCGCGTGCGCAATTGACGAGTACGCCAGCAGCCGCTTGATGTCGGTCTGTGTGATCGCGACGATCGCACCGCCGAGCATGGTGACGACCGCGACGCCCCACATGACCGGCCGCCAGTCCCAGCGCAGGCCGGGCAGGATGACGTACAGCACCCGGAGCAGCGCGCCGAAGGCGGCCACCTTGGTCGCCGCGGCCATGAACCCGGTCACCGGCGTGGGCGCGCCCTGGTAGACGTCCGGCGTCCACATGTGGAACGGCACGGCGCCGACCTTGAACAGCAGGCCCATCACCAGCATGGCGGCGCCGATGAGCAGCAGTGCGTCGTTGCCCATGGTGTCCGCGAGCGCCGGGTTGACGGTCTGGACCTGGCCGTCGACGACCTGCGCGATCGTCGCGTACGACATCGAGCCCGCGTAGCCGTACAGCAGGGCGATGCCGAACAGCGTGAACGCGGAGGCGAACGCGCCGAGCAGGAAGTACTTGACCGCGGCTTCCTGCGACAGGAGCCGCTTGCGGCGGGCCAGCGCGCACAACAGGTACAGCGGGAGGGAGAAGACTTCCAGGGCCACGAAGAGCGTCAGCAGATCGTTGGCCGAGGGGAAGATCAGCATGCCGGCGACGGCGAACAGCAGCAGCGGGAACACCTCGGTGGTGGTGAACCCGGCCTTCACCGCGGCCTGTTCGCTGTCACTGCCCGGCACTGAGGCGGCCTGCGCGGCGAAGGAGTCGACGCGGTTGCCGTGCGCCTCCGGGTCGAGCCGCCGCTCGGCGAAGGTGAACAGGGCGACCAGGGCCACCAGCAGGATCGTGCCCTGCAGGAAGAGGGCCGGCCCGTCGACCGCGATCGCGCCCATCGCCGCGATGCGCGCCTTGGTCGTGCCGTATCCGTCGGCGGCGAGCGCGACGACCGCGGCGAAGGCGGCGACCAGCGCGACGACGGACACGAACATCTGGGCGTAGTAGCGGGACTTGCGCGGGACGAACGCCTCGACCAGCACCCCGACGATCGCCGCGCCGACGACGATCAAGGTGGGCGACAGTTGTCCGTATTCGAACGTCGGCGTATCGATCTTCGCGATCGGTTCCGCCGCGGTTGTCCACAGGCTGTGGACGGCTACTGCGCTCACTTGGCCGCCTCCACCTCGGGCTGGGGGTCCTTCTTGTCCACGTCGGACATGGTCTGCTTGACCGCCGGATTCACGATGTCGGTGACGGGCTTCGGATAGACACCCAGGAAGATCAGCAGTACGACCAGCGGGGCGACCACCACGAGCTCCCGCACCCTGAGGTCGGGCATCGCCGCGACCTCGGGTTTCACCGGGCCCGTCATCGTCCTCTGATAGAGGACGAGGGTGTAGAGCGCGGCGAGCACGATGCCGAAGGTGGCGATGATCCCGATCACCGGGTAGCGCGCGAACGTGCCGACCAGGACGAGGAACTCACTCACGAACGGCGCGAGGCCGGGCAGCGACAGGGTCGCCAGACTACCGATCAGGAAGGTGCCGGCGAGGACCGGAGCGACTTTCTGCACTCCGCCGTAGTCGGCGATGAGCCGCGAGCCGCGCCGCGAGATCAGGAAGCCGGCCACCAGCATCAACGCGGCCGTCGAGATGCCGTGGTTGACCATGTAGAGGGTCGCGCCCGACTGGCCCTGGCTGGTCATCGCGAAGATGCCCATGATGATGAAGCCGAAGTGCGAGATCGACGCGTACGCCACCAGTCGCTTGATGTCCCGCTGGCCGACGGCGAGCAGCGCCCCGTAGATGATGCTGATCAGCGCCAGGACGAGGATGACGGGCGTCGCCCACTTCGACGCCTCCGGGAACAGCTGGAGGCAGAAGCGGAGCATCGCGAAGGTGCCCACCTTGTCGACGACCGCGGTGATGAGGACGGCGACCGGGGCGGTGGCCTCCCCCATCGCGTTGGGCAGCCAGGTGTGCAGCGGCCACAGGGGCGCCTTCACCGCGAAGGCGAAGAAGAACCCGAGGAACAGCCAGCGCTGGGTGCTGGTCGCCATGTCCGGCAAGCCGTGCTGGGCGATCGTCTGAAGCGAAAAGTGTCCGGCCACCACGTAGAAGCCGATCACCGCGGCCAGCATGATCAGTCCGCCGACCAGGTTGTAGAGGAGGAACTTCACCGCGGCGTACGACCGTTGCGTCGACGCCGCCTCCTCGCCGTGCTGGTGGGCACGGTCCCCGAAGCCGCCGATGAGGAAGTACATCGGGATCAGCATGGCTTCGAAGAAGATGTAGAAGAGGAAGACGTCGGTGGCCTCGAAGGAGATGATCACCATCGCCTCGACGGCCAGGATCAGGGCGAAGAAGCCCTGGGTGGGCCGCCAGCGGGTGTTGCCCGTCTCCAGCGGGTCGGCGTCGTGCCAGCCCGCGAGGATGATGAACGGGATCAACAGGGCGGTCAGCGCGATGAGCGCCACCCCGATGCCGTCCACGCCCAGCTCATAGCGCACCCCGAAGTCCGCGATCCACGAGTGGGATTCCGTGAGCTGGTAGAAGTTGCCGTCCTTGGCGACGTAATCCGGGTCGAAGCGGACCAGGACGACGATCGCGAGGACGAGCGTGGCGAGTGAGACGAGCAGCGCCAGCCACTTGGCGGCGGTGCGCCGCGCCGCCGGCACAGCGGCCGTGGCGATCGCCCCGAGGGCCGGGAGCGCCGCCGTCACTGTCAGCAGAGGAAAGGACATCGGTAATCAGACCGCCCTCATCAGCAGGGTCGCGGCGACGAGGACCGCCGCACCGCCGAACATCGAGACCGCGTACGACCGTGCGAAGCCGTTCTGCAGCTTGCGCATCCGCCCGGAGAGGCCACCCATCGAGGCCGCCGTGCCGTTGACGACACCGTCGACCAGGGTGTGGTCGACGTACACCAGGGAGCGCGTGAGGTGCTCGCCGCCGCGGACCAGGACCACGTGGTTGAAGTCGTCCTGGAGCAGGTCGCGCCGGGCGGCCCGGGTGAGCAGCGACCCGCGCGGGGCGAGCACCGGGACCGGGCGGCGGCCGTACTGGGCCCAGGCGATCGCCACGCCGACGACCAGCACCACCATCGTGGCGAGGGTGACCGTCAGCGCGCTGACCGGCGGGTGTCCGTGGTCGTGGCCGGTGACGGGTTCCAGCCAGTGCAGGAAGCGGTCGCCGATGCTGAAGAAGCCACCCGCGAACACCGATCCGAAGGCCAGCGCGATCATCGGGATCGTCATGGACCTGGGCGACTCGTGCGGGTGCGGTTCCGCGTGCTCGCCGCGGTGCTCGGCGGCGGGCTCCACACTCGGCTCGGCCGGAGAGGCCGTCTTGGTGTGACGCCAGCGTTCTTCTCCGAAGAACGTCATCAGCATCACGCGCGTCATGTAGTACGCCGTGATGGCCGCGCCCAGCAGAGCGCAACCGCCGAGGATCCAGCCCTCGGTGCCGCCCTTGGCGAAGGCCGCCTCGATGATCTTGTCCTTGGAGAAGAAGCCGGACAGGCCGGGGAAGCCGATGATGGCGAGGTAGCCGAGTCCGAAGGTGACGAAGGTGACCGGCATGTACTTCCTGAGGCCGCCGTACTTGCGCATGTCGACCTCGTCGTTCATGCCGTGCATGACCGAACCGGCGCCGAGGAACAGTCCGGCCTTGAAGAAGCCGTGCGTCACCAGGTGCATGATCGCGAAGACGTAGCCGATGGGGCCGAGGCCCGCGGCCAGGACCATGTAGCCGATCTGCGACATGGTCGAGCCTGCCAGCGCCTTCTTGATGTCATCCTTCGCGCAACCGACAATCGCACCGAACAGGAGCGTGACGGCGCCGACGATGGTGACGACGAGTTGCGCGTCGGGCGCCGCGTTGAAGACGGCCCCAGAGCGGACGATCAGGTACACGCCCGCGGTCACCATCGTCGCGGCGTGGATGAGGGCCGAGACCGGGGTCGGGCCCTCCATCGCGTCCCCGAGCCAGGACTGCAGCGGCACCTGGGCGGACTTGCCGCAGGCGGCGAGCAGCAGCATCAGGGCGATGCCGGTGAGCGTGGCCTCCGAGGTGTCACCGACGAGCCCGGGCTCCTCGTGGGTGCCGAGCACCGGGCCGAAGGCGAAGGTCCCGAAGGTCGTGAACATCAGCATGATGGCGATCGACAGGCCCACGTCGCCGACGCGGTTGACCAGGAAGGCCTTCTTCGCGGCGGTGGCGGCGCTGGGCTTGTGCTGCCAGAAGCCGATCAGCAGGTAGGAGGCGAGACCGACGCCCTCCCAGCCGACGTACAGCAGCAGGTAGTTGTCGGCCAGGACGAGCAGCAGCATCGCCGCGAGGAACAGGTTCAGATAGCCGAAGAAGCGGCGGCGCCGCTCGTCGTGCTCCATGTACCCGACGGAGTACAGGTGGATCAGCGAGCCGACGCCGGTGATCAGCAGGACGAACGTCATCGACAGCTGGTCGAGCTGGAAGGCGACGTCCGCCTGGAAGCCCTCGACCGGCACCCAGCTGAACAGGTGCTGGGTCAGTGTCCGGTGTTCGGCGTCCTTGCCGAGCAGGTCGACGAAGAGGATCGCACCGAACACGAAGGACGCGGCGGCCAGGGCCGTGCCGATCCAGTGGCCGACGGCGTCCAGTCTCCGGCCGCCGCACAGCAGGACCGCCGCTCCGAGCAGGGGCGCCGCGACGAGCAGCGCAATCAGGTTCTCAGCATTAGTCACGGTTCAGCGACCCCTTACAGCTTCATCAGGCTGGCGTCGTCGACCGAGGCCGAGTGGCGGGAACGGAACAGCGACACGATGATCGCGAGCCCGACCACGACCTCCGCGGCGGCGACGACCATCGTGAAGAAGGCGATGATCTGGCCGTCGAGGTTGCCGTGCATCCGGGAGAAGGCGACGAACGCGAGGTTGCAGGCGTTGAGCATCAGCTCGACGCACATGAACACGACGATCGCGTTGCGCCTGATCAGCACCCCGGTGGCGCCGATCGTGAACAACAGGGCGGCGAGATAGAGGTAGTTGACGGGGTTCACTTCGACGCCTCCTCGGACCGCTTGAGGTTGGCCTGCTCGATCCCGGTGCGCTCCAGGCGCTCCTCGGCGCGCTGCTCCAGGGCCCGCAGGTCGTTGAGCGCCTCCTGCGACACGTCACGGATCTGGCCGCGCTCCCGCAGCGTCTTGCTGACGGTGAGGTCGGACGGGGTGCCGTCGGGCAGCAGGCCCGCGATGTCCACGGCGTTGTGCCGGGCGTACACACCGGGCGCCGGCAGCGGCGGCAGGTGCTTGCCCTCGCGGACGCGCTCCTCGGACAGCTCGCGCTGGGTCTTGGCCCGCTCGGTGCGCTCGCGGTGTGTGAGCACCATGGCGCCGACGGCGGCCGTGATCAGCAGGGCGCCGGTGATCTCGAAGGCGAAGACGTACTTCGTGAAGATGAGGGCCGCCAGGCCCTCCACATTGCCGCTCGCGTTCGCCTGGGCGAGGCCGTTGAACTCCGTCAGGGAGGCGTTGCCGATGCCCGCGAACAGCAGGATGCCGAAGCCGAGCCCGCAGGTCAGGGCCAGCCAGCGCTGGCCCTTGATGGTCTCCTTCAGGGAGTCCGCCGCGGTGACGCCGACGAGCATCACCACGAACAGGAACAGCATCATGATCGCGCCGGTGTAGACGACGATCTGGACGACGCCGAGGAAGTAGGCGCCGTTGGCGAGGTAGAACACGGCCAGGATGATCATGGTTCCGGCGAGACAGAGCGCGCTGTGCACGGCCCGCTTCATGAAGACGGTGCACAGGGCGCCGATCACGGCAACGGTGCCGAGGACCCAGAACTGGAAGGCCTCTCCGGTGGAGGTGGAGTAGGCGGCGAGTTGCGCGCTCATCGGCCGATCACCTTCTCCGACGTCGGCTCGTCCTCGCCGAAGGTCGACGCGGCCTCCTGCGGAACCTCGCCCTTGGAGAGCGCGACCTGCTGCACCGTGCCGGGCGCTGCCTCGGTCACCAGGCCCCGGTAGTAGTCCTGTTCGTCCGTCCCCGGGAAGATGGAGTGCGGGCTGTCGACCATGCCCTCTTCGAGGCCGGCGAGCAGCTGCTCCTTGGTGTAGATGAGGTTGGCGCGGCTGGAGTCGGCCAGCTCGAACTCGTTGGTCATCGTGAGCGCGCGCGTGGGGCACGCCTCGATGCACAGGCCGCACAGGATGCAGCGGGCGTAGTTGATCTGGTAGACGCGGCCGTACCGCTCGCCCGGCGAGTAGCGCTCCTCGTCGGTGTTGTCGGCGCCCTCCACATAGATGGCGTCGGCGGGGCAGGCCCAGGCGCACAGCTCGCAGCCGACGCACTTCTCCAGGCCGTCCGGATGGCGGTTGAGCTGGTGCCGTCCGTGGAACCGGGGGGCAGTGGTCTTCTGCTGCTCCGGGTACTGCTCGGTCAGCCGCTTCTTGAACATGGCCTTGAAGGTCACGCCGAAGCCGGCCACAGGGTTCTGGAAGCCAGGCTTCGTCTGCCCGGCCTCCTTGGGCTCCTCAGCCATCGGACGCCTCCTTTCCATCCGAAGATCCGTCACTCGCAGTATCCGGTCCACCACTGACAATCAACTCGCGCTCGCGGCGCGGACTGCGCCGCGGCACCGGCGGAAGCTCCTGCCCCGGCAGCGGAGGCACGGGGAACCCGCCCGCCATCGGGTCGAAGCCGACCGGTTCCTCGAGGGGCCGCTCGGCCACCCTCGCCTTCTCGCGGAACATGTCGACGACGAAGGAGAGCAGCAGCAGGACGAGGACGCCGCCGCCGATGTAGAGGGCGATGTCGGCGAAGTCGTAGTTCTCGTTCCTGAGGGTCCTCACGGTGGCCACGAGCATCAGCCACACCAGGGAGACCGGGATGAGGACCTTCCAGCCGAGCTTCATCAGCTGGTCGTAGCGGACACGCGGGAGGGTGCCGCGCAGCCAGATGAAGAAGAACAGCAGCAGCTGCACCTTGACGACGAACCAGAGCATCGGCCACCAGCCGTGGTTCGCGCCCTCCCAGAAGGTGCTGACCGGCCATGGAGCCCGCCAGCCACCCAGGAAGAGCGTCACGGACACGGCCGAGACCGTCACCATGTTCACGTACTCGGCGAGCATGAACATCGCGAACTTGATCGACGAGTACTCGGTGTTGAAGCCGCCCACCAGGTCGCCCTCGGACTCCGGCATGTCGAAGGGGGCGCGGTTGGTCTCGCCCACCATCGTCACGATGTAGATCACGAAGGAGACCGGCAGCAGGACGATGTACCAGCGGTCGTGCTGCTGCTCGACGATCGTCGAGGTCGACATCGATCCCGAGTAGAGGAACACCGAGGCGAACGCGGCGCCCATGGCGATCTCGTACGAGATCATCTGCGCGCAGGAGCGCAGACCGCCGAGGAGCGGGTAGGTGGATCCGGAACTCCAGCCCGCGAGGACGATGCCGTAGATGCCGACCGAGGCGACCGCGAGGATGTAGAGCATCGCGATCGGCAGGTCGGTGAGCTGCATCGCGGTGCGGTGGCCGAAGATCGAGATCTCGTTGCCGGCCGGCCCGAAGGGGATCACCGCGATCGCCATGAAGGCCGGGATGGCCGCGACGATCGGCGCGAGGATGTACACCACCTTGTCCGCGCGCTTGACGACGACGTCTTCCTTGAGCATCAGCTTCATGCCGTCGGCGAGCGACTGGAGCATGCCCCAGGGGCCGTGCCGGTTGGGGCCGATGCGCAGCTGCATCCAGGCGACGACCTTGCGCTCCCACACGATGGAGAACAGCACGGTCAGCATCAGGAAGGCGAAGCAGAACACCGCCTTGACGACGACCAGCCACCAGGGATCGGTGCCGAACATCGAGAGGTCTTCAGCGGCGAGGTACGGGCTCATGCCTCCACCTCCTTGAGGGCTTCGGCGGCGAGCGTCGCCGGACCGATGCGGACGAGTGCGCCGGGCAGCGCCCCGGTGTCGGAGGCGACGCCGCCACCCAGGGAGTTCAGCGGGAGCCAGACCACGCGGTCGGGCATCTCGGTGATCCTGAGGGGAAGTTCGACCGTTCCGGTGCTCGCGGTCACGGCGAGCAGGTCGCCGTCCTTCACACCGGCTTCGGCGGCCGTTGCGGGCGACACGCGCGCGTGGGCCGCGTGCCGCGTCCCGGCGAGCGCCTCGTCGCCCTCCTGGAGGACGCCCTGGTCGAGCAGCAGCCGGTGCCCGGCCAGTACGGCCTCACCGGCGGCCGGCCGCGGCAACTGCGCCGCGGTCTCCAGGGGTTCGGTGGCCCGGGGACCGTCCCAGGCCCCGAGCCGGTCCAGCTCCGCACGCGCGGTCCGCAGATCCGGCAGACCCAGGTGTACGTCCATGGCGTCGGCCAGCATCTGCAGCACGCGCGCGTCGGTGGGTGCGAGGCGCCGGGTCATGTGGTCGGGCTTGAGCGCGGCCTCGAAGAAGCGCACCCTGCCCTCCCAGTTGAGGAAGGTGCCGGCCTTCTCGGCGACCGCGGCCACCGGCAGGACGACGTCCGCGAGTTCGGTGACCTCGCTCGGCCGCAGTTCCAGCGACACCAGGAAGCCGGCCTCGCGCAGCGCTTCACGCGCGCGTGCGGGGTCGGGCAGGTCGGCGACCTCGACGCCCGCGACCAGCAGCGCCTGGAGCTCACCGCCGGCGGCGGCCTCGACGATCTGGCCGGTGTCGCGCCCGTAGCGGTGCGGGAGTTCGGCCAGGCCCCAGGCCACGGCGACCTCGTCCCGCGCGCGCGGGTCGGTGGCCGGACGCCCGCCCGGCAGCAGCGTGGGCAGCGCGCCCGCCTCCACGGCACCGCGCTCCCCGGCCCGGCGCGGGATCCACACCAGCTGGGCGCCGGTCGCGGAGGCGGCCCGTACGGCGGCGGTCAGGCCGCCCGCCACGGCGGCCAGCCGCTCGCCCACCAGGATCACCGCGCCCTTGGTACGCAGCGCCTCGGAGGCCTTCGCGCCGTCGTCCTCCAGACCGACCCCGCTCGCGAGCGCGTCCAGCCACTCGGTCTCGGTGCCGGGAGCTGCGGGCAGCAGCGTGCCGCCGGCCTTCTCCAGGCCACGTGTGGCGTGCGTGGCGAGGGAGAACACCTTCTGCCCGTGCTTGCGCCAGGCCTTGCGCAGCCGGAGGAAGACGCCGGGCGCCTCCTCCTCGGCCTCGAACCCGACCAGCAGAACGGCGGGTGCCTTCTCCAGAGCGGTGTACGTGACGCCCGTACCGTCGAGGTCCCGGCCGCGTCCGGCGACCCGGGCGGCCAGGAAGTCGGCCTCCTCCGGGCTGTGCACGCGCGCGCGGAAGTCGATGTCGTTGGTGTCGAGCGCCACGCGCGCGAACTTGCTGTACGCGTAGGCGTCCTCGATGGTGAGCCGGCCGCCGGTCAGGACACCGGTCCGGCCCCGGGAAGCGAGCAGACCCTGAGCGGCGATCTGCAACGCCTCCGGCCAGGACGCCGGCACGAGGTCGCCCTCGGCGTTGCGCACCAGCGGGTGCTGGAGCCGGTCCCGCTGCTGGGCGTACCGGAACGCGAAGCGCCCCTTGTCGCAGATCCACTCCTCGTTGACCTCGGGGTCCTCGGCCGCGAGCCGCCGCATGACCTTGCCGCGCCGGTGGTCGGTGCGCGTGGCGCAACCGCCGGAGCAGTGCTCGCACACGGACGGCGAGGAGACCAGGTCGAAGGGGCGGGAGCGGAATCGGTACGCCGCCGAGGTCAGCGCGCCGACCGGGCAGATCTGGATGGTGTTGCCGGAGAAGTACGACTCGAAGGGGTCGCCCTCACCGGTGCCGACCTGCTGGAGCGCGCCCCGCTCGATCAGCTCGATCATCGGGTCGCCCGCGACCTGGTTGGAGAACCGGGTGCAGCGGGCGCACAGCACGCACCGCTCACGGTCGAGCAGCACCTGCGTGGAGATCGGCACGGGCTTCTCGTAGGTCCGCTTCTTTCCCTCGAAGCGGGACTCGGCCTGACCGTGCGACATGGCCTGGTTCTGCAGCGGGCACTCGCCGCCCTTGTCGCAGACCGGGCAGTCCAGCGGGTGGTTGATGAGGAGCAGCTCCATGACACCGTGCTGTGCCTTCTCGGCGACCGGCGAGGTGAGGTGGGTCTTCACCACCATCCCGTCCGTGCAGGTGATGGTGCACGACGCCATGGGCTTGCGCTGGCCCTCGACCTCGACGATGCACTGGCGGCAGGCGCCGGCCGGGTCGAGGAGCGGGTGGTCGCAGAACCGGGGGATCTCGATGCCGAGTTGCTCGGCGGCCCGGATGACCAGGGTGCCCTTGGGCACGCTGATCTCCACGCCGTCGATCGTCAGCGACACGAGATCTTCCGGCGGGACCGCCGCCTCTCCCCCGCCCGAGGGAGCGTTGGTGGTCACGGTCATGCGTTCACCTCCGTGCGGTGGTCGGCCCAGGCCGTCGACTTGGCCGGGTCGAAGGGGCAGCCACGGCCCGTGATGTGCTGCTCGTACTCCTCGCGGAAGTACTTGAGCGAGGAGAAGATCGGCGAGGCGGCGCCGTCGCCGAGGGCGCAGAAGGACTTGCCGTTGATGTTGTCGGCGATGTCGTTCAGCTTGTCGAGGTCGGACATGACGCCCTTGCCGGCCTCGATGTCGCGCAGCAACTGCACGAGCCAGTACGTCCCTTCACGGCACGGTGTGCACTTGCCGCAGGACTCGTGGGCGTAGAACTCGGTCCAGCGGGTCACGGCACGCACGACGCAGGTCGTCTCGTCGAAGCACTGCAGAGCTTTTGTGCCGAGCATGGAACCCGCGGCGCCCACTCCTTCGTAGTCAAGAGGGACGTCGAGGTGCTCCTCGGTGAACATCGGCGTCGAGGAGCCGCCGGGCGTCCAGAACTTCAGCCGGTGTCCGGGCCTCATCCCGCCGCTCATCTCGAGGAGTTGGCGAAGGGTGATGCCGAGCGGGGCCTCGTACTGGCCGGGGCTGGCGACGTGGCCGCTGAGCGAGTAGAGCGTGAAGCCCGGGGACTTCTCGCTGCCCATCGACCTGAACCATTCCTTTCCTTTTTGCAGGATGGCGGGAACCGACGCGATCGACTCGACGTTATTCACAACAGTCGGGCACGCATAGAGGCCCGCGACAGCAGGGAAAGGGGGACGGAGCCGCGGTTGACCCCGGCGGCCTTCGAGCGAGTCGAGCAGTGCGGTCTCCTCACCGCAGATGTACGCGCCCGCGCCCGCGTGCACCGTGAGCTGGAGGTCGAGTCCGCTGCCCAGGATGTTCTCGCCCAGGTAGCCCGCCGCGTAGGCCTCACGCACGGCCTCGTGCAACCGCCGCAACACAGGGACGACTTCACCGCGCAGATAGATGAAGGCATGCGAAGACCTGATGGCATAACACGCGATGACAATGCCCTCGATGAGGCTATGCGGGTTCGCGAAGAGGAGCGGAATGTCCTTGCACGTTCCGGGCTCCGACTCGTCGGCGTTGACAACTAGATAGTGCGGCTTTCCATCCCCTTGGGGAATGAACTGCCATTTCATTCCCGTGGGGAATCCCGCACCGCCGCGACCACGCAGACCGGAGTCCTTGACGTACGCGATCAGGTCGTCCGGCGACATGGCGAGCGCCTTGCGGAGTCCCTCGTACCCTTCGTGCCTTCGGTAGACGTCCAGCGTCCAGGACCTGTCCTCGTCCCAGAAGGCCGACAGCACGGGTGCGAGCAGCTTCTCGGGGCTGGTGTCTTTGATCTCGGGTGCCAAGGTCATCACTCCCCCTCCTCGGCGGTAGGCCCTGCCGGGTGGGCGGGGTCGGAGGCCGACGTGTCCTGCGGCGCGTCGTGCGAGCTCAGGTGCTCCGCCGGTGACGGATGGTGCACCGCCCTGTCCTGCGGCTCGTCGTGCGGTCCGCCGTCGCGCGGATGGACCACGCGCGCGGGTGCGGCCTCTCCCCTTGCCAGGCGAAGGCCCACCAGCGAAGCGGGTCCCGCTCCGCCGCTCGCCTCGACGGCCCCGGGCCGCTCGTCGGGGAAGCCGGCCAGGATCCGGGCGGTCTCCTTGAAGGTGCACAGCGGCGCCCCGCGCGTGGGCTCGACCGGCCGCCCCTCGATCAGGTCGTCGACGAGGCGCTTGGCGCTCGCCGGGGTCTGGTTGTCGAAGAACTCCCAGTTGACCATCACGACCGGCGCGAAGTCGCAGGCCGCGTTGCACTCGATGTGCTCCAGGGTGACCTTGCCGTCCTCGGTGGTCCCGCCGTTGCCGACGCCCAGGTGCTCCTGGAGGGACTCGAAGATCGCGTCGCCGCCCATCACCGCGCACAGCGTGTTGGTGCAGACGCCGACCTGGTAGTCACCGCTCGGCCGGCGCCGGTACATGGTGTAGAAGGTGGCGACCGCGGTGACCTCGGCCGTGGTCAGGTGGAGCACGTCCGCGCAGAACTGCATCCCGGTGCGCGTGACGTGGCCCTCCTCCGACTGCACGAGATGCAGCAACGGCAGCAGGGCCGAGCGGGAGTCCGGGTAGCGGGCGATGATCTCCCGCGCGTCCGTCTCCAGCCGGGTGCGGACGTCGTCCGGGTATGCGGGCGCGGGCAGCTCGGGCATGCCCAGGCTGACGCCCCGCTCCGAAGAAGAGGTGGTCACCGGTCGACGCCTCCCATCACGGGGTCGATGGACGCGACAGCGACGATGACGTCGGCGACCTGGCCGCCCTCGCACATCGCCGCCATGGCTTGCAGGTTGGTGAAGGACGGGTCTCGGAAGTGGACCCGGTAGGGGCGGGTGCCGCCGTCGGAGACGGCGTGCACCCCGAGCTCGCCCTTGGGCGACTCGACGGCCACGTATGCCTGTCCCGGCGGTACGCGGAAGCCCTCGGTGACCAGCTTGAAGTGGTGGATCAGGGCCTCCATGGAGGTGCCCATGATCTTCTTGATGTGGTCGAGGGAGTTGCCCAGACCGTCCGGGCCCAGGGCGAGCTGGGCGGGCCAGGCGATCTTCTTGTCGGCGACCATGACCGGGCCGGGCTGCAGCCGGTCCAGGCACTGCTCGACGATCCTGAGGGACTGGCGCATCTCCTCCAGCCGGATCAGGAAGCGGCCGTAGGAGTCGCAGGAGTCGGCGGTGGGGATGTCGAAGTCGAACGTCTCATACCCGCAGTACGGCTGTGCCTTGCGCAGGTCGTGCGGCAGGCCGGCGGAGCGAAGGATCGGGCCGGTGGCGCCGAGAGCCATGCAGCCGGTCAGGTCGAGATAGCCGACGTCCTGCATGCGGGCCTTGAAGATGGGGTTCCCGGTGGCGAGCTTGTCGTACTCCGGGAGGTTCTTCTTCATCTTCTTCACGAACTCGCGGATGTGGTCCACCGCGCCGGGCGGCAGGTCCTGCGCGAGTCCGCCGGGGCGGATGTACGCGTGGTTCATCCGCAGGCCCGTGATGAGCTCGTAGATGTCGAGAATCATTTCACGATCACGGAATCCGTAGATCATGATCGTGGTGGCGCCGAGTTCCATGCCGCCGGTGGCGATGCACACCAGGTGCGAGGACAGCCGGTTCAGCTCCATCAGGAGCACCCGGATGAGGGTGGCGCGGTCGGGGATCTGGTCCTCGATGCCGAGGAGCTTCTCGACGGCGAGGCAGTAGGCGGTCTCGTTGAAGAAGGACGTCAGGTAGTCCATGCGCGTCACGAACGTGGTGCCCTGCGTCCACGTGCGGAACTCGGTGTTCTTCTCGATGCCGGTGTGGAGGTAGCCGATGCCGCAGCGGGCCTCGGTGACCGTCTCGCCGTCGATCTCCAGGATGAGGCGCAGCACTCCGTGGGTGGAGGGGTGCTGGGGGCCCATGTTGACGACGATGCGCTCGTCGTCGGCGCGGGCCGCGGACTGGACGACCTCGTCCCAGTCGCCGCCGGTGACCGTGTATACGGTGCCTTCGGTGGTCTCCCTGGGGGAGGCGTGGGAAGTGCTCACGAGTACGACCTCCGCTGGTCCGGAGCCGGGATCTGGGCGCCCTTGTACTCGACGGGGATGCCGCCGAGGGGGTAGTCCTTGCGCTGCGGGTGGCCCTGCCAGTCGTCCGGCATCATGATCCGCGTCAGGGCCGGGTGACCGTCGAAGACGATGCCGAAGAAGTCGTAGGTCTCGCGCTCGTGCCAGTCGTTGGTCGGATACACGGAGACCAGCGACGGGATGTGCCGGTCGCTGTCCGGAGCGCTGACTTCCAGGCGGATCAGCCGGTTGTGGGTGATCGAGCGCAGGTGGTAGACGGCGTGCAGCTCGCGGCCCTTGTCGTGCGGGTAGTGGACTCCGCTCACGCCCGTGCACAGCTCGAAGCGCAGGGCGGGGTCGTCGCGCAGGGTGCGGGCGACGCGCAGCAGGTGCTCGCGTTCGATGTGGAAGGTGAGCTCGTCGCGGTCGACGACCGTCTTCTCGATCGCGTTCTCGGGGAGGAGGCCCTGCTCCTCCAGCGCGCCTTCCAGCTCGTCGGCGACCTCGTCGAACCATCCCCCGTAGGGGCGGCTCGTCGGGCCCGGGAGCCGGACGGAGCGGACCAGGCCGCCGTAGCCGGAGGTGTCGCCGCCGTTGTTGGCGCCGAACATGCCGCGCTGGACACGGATCTCCTCACCGCCCTCGCCGCGCTGGCCGGGGAGGTTGGAGGCGCCGAGGTCCTTTTCGGGATTCACCCCGTTCGACGCCCCGTTGGTGCCGTTCGCGTCGCTCACCGCAGCAGCCCCTTCATCTCGATCGTCGGCAGGGCCTTGAGCGCCGCTTCCTCCGCCTCACGGGCCGCCTCCTCGGCGTTCACGCCGAGCTTGGAGGACTGGATCTTCTGGTGGAGCTTGAGGATGGCGTCCATCAGCATCTCGGGCCGTGGCGGGCAGCCGGGCAGATAGATGTCGACCGGCACGATGTGGTCGACGCCCTGGACGATGGCGTAGTTGTTGAACATGCCGCCCGAGGAGGCGCAGACCCCCATGGAGATCACCCACTTCGGGTTCGGCATCTGGTCGTAGACCTGCCGGAGCACCGGCGCCATCTTCTGGCTGACCCGGCCGGCGACGATCATCAGGTCCGCCTGCCGCGGCGAACCGCGGAAGACCTCCATGCCGAAGCGCGCCAGGTCGTAGCGGCCGGCGCCGGTGGTCATCATCTCGATGGCACAGCAGGCGAGGCCGAAGGTGGCGGGGAAGACGGACGACTTACGCACCCAGCCCGCGGCCTGCTCGACGGTGGTCAGCAGGAAACCGCTCGGCAGCTTTTCTTCGAGTCCCATGACTAAAGGCCCCTCAGTCCCATTCCAGGCCGCCGCGCCGCCATACGTACGCGTACGCGACGAAGACGGTGAGCACGAAGAGCAGCATCTCCACGAGCCCGAAAACACCCAGGGCGTCGAAGGTGACGGCCCAGGGGTAGAGGAAGACGATCTCGATGTCGAAGACGATGAAGAGCATCGCCGTCAGGTAGTACTTGATGGGGAAGCGCCCGCCGCCGGCCGGCGTGGGGGTCGGCTCGATTCCGCACTCGTAGGCCTCGAGCTTGGCCCGGTTGTACCGCTTCGGACCGATCAGCGTGGCCATGACCACGGAGAAGATCGCAAAGCCTGCCCCGAGGGCTCCCAGTACGAGGATGGGCGCATACGCGTTCACCGCTCCTCGCTCCTCTCAGTCGGCACTGACTGCTGGCGATGGCACATCGGACTCACATCCGCCTCACATGTCCCGAGAGCCCCGCTAGTCCCGGCGAAGATCGCGAACATGTGAAGCAGGTCACAAGCCCAACTGCCTCGCATCTTATGCCTGCCGCTCTGTGATCTGCGACACGGGGTATTGCACAAGCTTTGTGATCTCCACCACCTGACGAAGGATCATGAAGTCGGACGAGTGCCGATCTTCGTACGAGAAGCGTCCGGGTGATCACCAGACGTGACAGTTTCGCTCGTCGGCGCAGGTCGAAAGGTGAGTCTCCATATCAAGAGACTTCCCTTGCATGCAAATTGGTGCTGGACGCGACGCCTTGGTAGAGGACCCCGTTCACACATCAGGGGGAGCCACGGTGCACGGTGTGGACGCGTGCACACATTCACGAGCTCGGCTCGACGCGTTCCGCACACCGGACGCACCCGCACTCGTAACCGTTGCGTGACCTCCACCACATCCCCGAGAAGCCCACGAGAAGCGGGGTTGGCCACCTGTCCCCACCAGTGGTAGGCGGCGGGCAATTCGGACGTAACAACGAAAGCCCATGATCACAGCCATGATCACTCGCGTCCGCAATGTCCGTTACGGCGTCAATAAAGAACGACACACCCGGCGTTCGGAACACCGATTGAACAACTGTGGCGCACCACACGTTTCTTGAAGGTATGGAGGAGCCCCTGATACCGGTTGTTCTCATGTCCCACACCGCTCACATACGCAGCCACCGGAAACCCCGCCGCAGCGCGTCGACCATCGCGATGCGGGCCGGAGTTGCCGGTGGCGTCCTCAGTACCCTGGCAGTGGCCGGGGCGTCGGGTTCGGCGAACGCGGCCGAGCCCGTGACGCAGACCCTTGAACTGCCCACCCTGACGGCCGACCTGGCCACGCAGGTCGCCGAGTCCGCCGACGCCACGCAGCAGGCGGCGGCGAACTACCAGCTGCAGGCCGAGCGTGACGCGGCCGCCGCAAAGGCCGCGAAGCAGGCCAAGGCGGACCTCGCGGAGGCGAAGCAGAAGGCCGAGGACAAGAAGAAGGCGGCCCAGGAGGCCGCTCGCAAGGCCGCTGCCGAGCGCGCGTCCCGCACCACCGAGCGGGCCACCCTGTCCGCCTCGGCGAGCGCCAGCACGTCCACGAGCACGTCCACGGCCACCGGTTCGGCCGCCGCGGTGATCGCCTTCGTCAAGGCGCAGGTCGGTGACGCCTACGTCTCCGGCGGCACCGGCCCGAACTCCTGGGACTGCTCCGGCCTCGTGCAGGCCGCCTTCAACCAGATCGGCGTCAGCCTGCCGCGCGTCTCGCAGGACCAGTCGACCGCCGGCACCCAGGTCTCGCTCGACAACCTGCTGCCGGGCGACATCCTGTACTGGGGCAGCGCGGGAAGCGCGTACCACGTGGCGGTCTACGTCGGCGACGGCATGTTCGTCGGCGCGCAGAACCCGTCCACGGGCGTCGCCGAGAAGTCGCTGTCCTACGACCCGCCGACCGGAGCGGTGCGGGTGCTCTGACGCAAGCAACAACAGTACGGATGGGGCCGCAGCCGCTCGGGGGCTGCGGCCCCATCCGGCTCCTCCGAGGCCGGAGCCGGTCGTTGAAGTGGCCGTGCACGACGGGGGTGGGCGTGCGCAGGTAGAACGTCACGCCGGTCATCCAGTCCGTCCGCAGGGCGTCGCACGGGGCGAGTTCCCCGGCGCCCGCCAGGAAGCGGCTGCGGGTGTGGCCGGTCCGGCCGGTCTGGTTCCGGGGCTGCTGTGTGTGGTCTGTTGTCATGAGCAACGGAGGTGGGGAGGGGCTCCGGAAGGCGGAACCCGGCTTCCCCACCGCACACGACAGGAGAAACCGTCATGCCAAGCGTGTTCGTGCAGGGCAGGCCCGTCGACTCGTATCCCCCGCTCGCACCCGACGCCCGGCGCGGGTCTGTACGGCGCATCACCGAGGTGGGTGAGGGAGTCCTGCACAAGCCGTGTCGGGACGTGACCGAGTTCGGTCCCGATCTCGCGGCGCTGATCGACGACATGTTCCTGACGATGTACGTCGCCGAAGGCGCGGGACTCGCCGCGAACCAGGTCGGCGTCGATCTGCGGCTGTTCGTCTACGACTGCCCGGACGACGACGGTGTCCGGCATGTCGGACACATCGTCAACGCGGTGCTGGATCCGCTCCCCCCGGCCGGGCGACGGCTGCTCGACGACAACGAGGGGTGCCTGTCGGTGCCCGGCGCCGTGATGGACGTACCGCGTCCGGACCGGGCCGTCGTGCGCGGGCTCGACAAGGACGGCGAGCCTCTCGTCATCGAGGGCACGGGGTACTTCGCCCGCTGCCTCGCCCACGAGACCGACCATGTGAACGGGCAGGTGTATCTCGACCGGCTCTCCAAGCGGGAGCGGAAGGACGCGCTGCGGCAGGTGGCGGACCGGCGCGAAGAGGTCTTCGCCCGCCGGGCCGCCAACACAGCCGCCCTCAGCGGCTGATCACGCCTTCGGCGCCACCTTGCTCAGGCCGTTGATGATGCGGTCCATTGCGTCGCCGCCCGTCGGGTCGGTGAGGTTGGCGAGCATCTTCAGCGTGAACTTCATCAACAGGGGGTGCGACAGGCCGCGCTGGGTCGCGATCTTCATGACCTTCGGGTTGCCGATGAGCTTCACGAAGGCGCGGCCCAGCGTGTAGTAGCCGCCGTAGGTGTCCTTGAGGACGCGGGGGTAGCGCTGAAGGGCCAGTTCGCGCCCCGAAGGGGTCGAGCGGGCGTGGGCCTGGACGATGACGTCGGCGGCGATCTGGCCGGACTCCATGGCGTACGCGATGCCCTCGCCGTTGAAGGGGTTCACCAGGCCGCCGGCGTCGCCGACCAGCAGCAGGCCCTTGGTGTAGTGGGGCTGGCGGTTGAAGGCCATGGGGAGGGCGGCGCCGCGGATGGGCCCGGTCATGTTGTCGGGGGTGTAGCCCCAGTCCTCCGGCATCGACGCGCACCAGGCCTTCAGGACCTCGCGCCAGTCGAGTTCCTTGAAGGAGTCCGAGGTGTTCAGGACGCCGAGGCCGACGTTCGAGGTGCCGTCGCCCATGCCGAAGATCCAGCCGTAGCCGGGGAGGAGACGGTCCTCGGCGCCCCGCCGGTCCCACAGTTCCAGCCAGGACTCCAGGTAGTCGTCCTCGTGGCGCGGCGAGGTGAAGTACGTACGGACGGCCACGCCCATCGGGCGGTCCTCGCGGCGGTGCAGGCCCATCGCCAGCGAGAGCCGGGTCGAGTTGCCGTCGGCGGCGACGACCAGCGGCGCGTGGAAGGTGACCTCGCGCTTCTCCCCGGTGTCACCGAGCTTGGCGTGGACGCCGGTGATGCGGCCACTGCGGTCGTCGAGGATCGGCGCGCCCACGTTGCAGCGCTCGTACAGCCGCGCTCCCGCCTTCTGTGCCTGCCGGGCCAGTTGCTCGTCGAAGTCGTCGCGCTTGCGGACGAGGCCGTAGTCCGGGAAGGAGGCGAGATCCGGCCAGTCCAGCTGCAACCGCACACCCCCGCCGATGATCCTCAGGCCCTTGTTGCGCAGCCAGCCAGCCTCCTCGGAGATGTCGATGCCCATGGCCACGAGTTGCTTGGTGGCGCGCGGGGTGAGTCCGTCACCGCAGACCTTCTCGCGCGGGAACTCGGTCTTCTCCAGCAGGAGTACGTCGAGTCCGGCCTTGGCGAGGTGGTAGGCGGTGGTGGAGCCGGCTGGCCCCGCGCCGACGACGATCACATCGGCGGTGTTTTCGGAGAGGGGCTCGGTCACGGCGGGATCTCCCCAAGTTCGGAATCTGCGTGCCGACCGGCACTGGACATGGGCAGTCTATTCAGCAGAATTGATCACCCGGCTGAAGGGCTGCCCTGTGAACCGAGCTCTCCGCGGACCGGGGGCCGACGGGCGAGATCGAGATCGGTCGGCGGCTCGGGCGCGAGCAGCGGGGCCGGGGATACTCCACCGCCGCCGCCCGGATGACGCTGGAACGGCTGCGTGCGGCGGGGGTGCCAAAGGTGGTCGCCAGATCGACGCAGGCAACACCCGGTCCGTCGCGGTCACTCGCCGACTGGGCATGCGCCTCGCCGAGGTGTTCCGGACGCCGGCGCCGGAGCGGGAGGGTCACTGCTACCGGCTCGATCCGCAGAAGCCGATGATTACGCACAGTAACTGACTGTCACAGAAAGACACTTGGCGCTTCCGGGCAGCATACACCCGGGGTTACCCTGCCAGTACCGCTGGGGGTGACATCTGTGCGAATAACACCCAAATCGCCCGAGGTGCGGGTGCCGAAGCTGGTCGGTCTGATGGCCGTGGACGCGCGCGAGGCGGCCGAGGCGGGCGGCGTGCTGCTCGCCGCTCCCGACCGGCCCGACTTCCGTCGCACGGTCGTGGAGTACGTCGTACGGCAGTACCCGCCACCCGGCGCCGAGATTCCGCGCGGGGCCGTGGTGACCGTGTGGTTCGAGTTCGGTGAGGGTGAGGGCGGCGGCGGCGCGGGCGTGCACGAGCCGCGCCTGCCACGTCCGGGCGGCGGCGGCATGCAGCGCGAGCTCGACGAACCGGGCGCCCCGTACTACGCCGTGGCCGGGTTCAACTCGCCTTGAAGCCCCGGTGCAGCGCCACGATCCCACCGCTCAGGTTCCGCCAGGCCACCCTCGACCAGCCGGCCTTCTGGAGACGCTCGGCCAGCGCGGGCTGGTCGGGCCAGGCGCGGATGGACTCGGCGAGGTAGACGTACGCGTCGGGGTTGGACGACACCGCGCGCGCGACCGGCGGCAGGGCGCGCATCAGGTACTCGGTGTAGACCGTGCGGAAGGGCGCCCAGGTCGGGTGCGAGAACTCGCAGATCACGACCCGGCCGCCGGGCTTGGTCACGCGGTGCATCTCGCGCAGGGCCGTGTCGGTGTCCTGCACGTTGCGCAGCCCGAAGGAGATGGTGACGGCGTCGAACGTGTCGTCCTTGAAGGGCAGCTTCGTCGCGTCGCCCGCGGTGAACGGCAGCCAGGTGTGTTTGCGCTTGCCGACCTGGAGCATGCCGAGGGAGAAGTCGCAGGGGACGACGTACGCGCCGGTGCGGGCGAACGGCAGCGAGGACGTGGCCGTACCGGCGGCCAGGTCCAGGACCTTCTGCGCGGGGCGGGCGTCGACCGCCGTGGCGACCTCCTTGCGCCACACCCGGTCCTGGCCGAGCGAGAGCACGTCGTTCGTCAGGTCGTACCGTTCCGCCACGTCGTCGAACATCGAGGCGACTTCGTGCGGCTGCTTGTTCAGGGAAGCGCGGGTCACGGGGCCATTGTTGCAGTACGTCCCCCCGCGTCCGCTCAGGGGAGCAGCCGCGGCTTCCTCCTCGCCGCCACGTCCTCCACCCATCCGCATCCCAGGACGAACCCGGCGATCAGGATCCAGCCGACGCCGAACATGAACCACTGGCTCTCCAGCGGCAGATACGTCTCGAAGGCCGGCACCTGCCAGAACCGGTCGATCAGCGGGACCGTCAGGATCAGCGCGATCTCGTGCCAGAGGTAGATCGTGACCGCGCGCGCGTTGAAGACCGTCACGAGCCTGTCCAGCCGCCGGAAGCGGGTGAGCCCGGCGAAGTCGATCCGGCAGCGGGCCTTGGCCCACATCAGGAGCAGCACGAAACCGGCCGACCAGAAGGCCTGCGCGAGAGGGATCCCGTCGAGGTCGTAGGTGCCGAACTCGGCCTGGTGGCCGACGGCGTACCAGCCGCCGTACCCCATCGCGGCGAGCGACAGCACGACGACCACCGCGGGCCGCGTCCGCCGGAGCACGCCGTCGCGGTGGGCGAAGCCGAGGAGCCAGCAGAAGAGGTACGTCGACAGGTCCCACAGTGCGCTGCCGAGGCGGTTGTCCGGGCCCGACCAGAGGAAGGTCAGGACCAGGATCGGGCAGAGCGACAGCAGGAGCACCGGGACGGGGGCGAGCCGGAAGACCTTCAGCAGGAGCGGGGAGAGCAGGACGAACCACAGATACGTCCGCAGGTACCAGAGGATCTCCCAGGCCTGTACGCCCCACTCGTTGCCCGGCGGGTCGCCGAGCGGGACGATCCAGTAGACGATCTGCCGGCCCGGCATCCAGCCGTGGACCAGCATCGCGACGACCACGAAGAAGCCCCAGAACCAGAACGGCGGCAGGAGTCGGCGCAGCCGGCTCTTCACCACCGTGAGCGGCGGGCGCTCCAGGGACTTGGCCATCAGCGTGCCGGCCAGGCCGAACATGATCCCCATGGAACCCGAGTAGCGCGAGACCATCGAGCCGACCACGAAGAACGTGGCGGGGATGTCGTACTTCTCCAGGATCTCCAGGACCCGGGGCGTGTACGTCGGGTTGGGGCCGTCGTCGAAGGTGAGCGCGATCGTCTTGTCCGGCACGGACAGTGTCGTGGCCTGACCGCCCCGGAAGCTCACGATGGGCCCGCCGTTGGGGATCTTGTCCGGCACCTTGTTGGCACTGGCCCCGTCGCGTACGCGCTGGTCGCCGCCGACCTCGGCACGCAGATAGCCGTCGAGCAGCATGATGCTGGTCAGGGCGAGGAGGAGCAGCAGGGCGAGGATGACCCGTGGCTTCTGCAACGCCGCGGCCTTGCCCGCCGCCCGTTCGATCCGGGAGGGGACGCGCCGGCGGCGGCGGCGTGCGGGCGGGTTCGGGATCGGGATCGGGTTCGGGATCGGGTTCGGGTTCGGGTTCGGGTTCGGGTTCGTGCTCATGACGCCGCCGAGGAGGTGGCAGTGACCGAAGGGCTGACCGAGGGCAGCGCCGACGGGGCACCGCTGGGCCGGACGCCCCGGTCGCCGATGCCGCCCTGCGGCTGGTAGCCGCCGGGGCCCGTGCCGCCCGGCCCGGCACCGCTCCCGCCGCCTCCGCCGAACGGCACCAGCGCGGACGGGTTGACCGAGATGCCGACGCCCATGAAGGCCATGCCCAGGACGACCGCGTACCCGAGGCAGACGACACCGACCAGGAGGCCGATCCGGCGCAGCGCCTTGGAGCGGCGTCCGGAGTTGTCAACGAACACGGGACCCTCGGTCGGGGACCCGTTGCCGCGTTTGCGGCAGCGGCGCGGTTTTCGATGGCAGGCTCGGAATGCATTCCCCGGATATTAGGGAGCCTTTATGTGGCCTAAACTCAGGGTTCCTTGTGAGAGAACCATGAGAAACCCGGAAACCTGTCCTTTCGCTGAGAGATTCCCAGAAAGCCTGCGCAACTTCGAGCGGGACGAAAGGAGTCGAATGCCTGAATTGCTCGCCCGTTGAGCACCGTTTGACCGCTTGTGCCCATGAAGCGCCTGTGCGGTCGTCGTCCGCCCGGAGCCCGGCTCCATGTGAGACATTTCCACTTCGGAAACGCGGTTTGTTTCCTTCCTGAGACAGAAATCACGAGAGCGGGAGCATTCTCAATGCGGAGTTTCCTGAAGCCGGCGGCCGGGCTCACCTGCCTGTTTGCCCTGGCCACCGCGGGGTGCTCCGCGGGATCCGACGACACCTCGGACGCGGCGCCGGCCGCCCCCCCCCCCCCCCCCCCCCCCCCCCCCCCCCCCCCCCCCCCCGCAGTCGAGCACGTCCCCCGCCCAGGAGCCCGCCTCCACCACCTCGTACGCCCCCTACGTCAACGCCACGACCGCGTCCGACAACGACTCCGCCGCCTCCCCCACGACGTACAACCTGGCCTTCGTGATCTCGGAGGGCAGCGGCTGCACGCCGACGTGGAACGAGACGCATGCCATCGGCGACGCGTCCGTGAAGTCCCGGATAGCGCAGCTCAAGGAGGACGGCGCCACGGTCCGGGTCTCCTTCGGCGGCGCCTCCGGCGAGGAGTTGGCGGCGACCTGCGACAGCGCGTCCGAACTGGCCGAGGCGTACGGCAAGGCGCTGGACGCGGCCGGCTCCACCCAGGCCGACTTCGACATCGAGGGTGACGAACTCACCGACGCCGACTCGGTCGCCCTGCGCTCGGAGGCGATCGCGGCCCTGCAGAAGGAGCGCACCGACCTGGAGGTCTCCTTCACGCTCCCGGTCATGCCGTCCGGCCTCGACGACGCCGCCCTCGCCCTCCTGGAGTCGGCCAACGAGCACGACGTACAGGTCTCCACCGTCAACCTCATGACGATGAACTACGCCGAGTCGTACGACGGCGACATGGGCGGCTACGCGCTCACCTCGGCGAAGGCCGCTCACACCCAGCTCAAGGACGTGTTCGGTCTCGCGGACGCGGCTGCCTGGCGGGGCCTGGCGCTGACCTCGATGATCGGCGTCAACGACGTGGAGAACGAGACGTTCACGCTCTCCGACGCGGCCCAGGTGCGGTCGTTCGCGGAGGAGAAGGGGATCGCGTGGGTGTCGATGTGGTCGGCCGAACGCGACCAGCAGTGCGAGGAGGGCAGCTCCGGCCAGGACGACGCTGCGACGGACTGCAGCGGGGTGAAGCAGAGTCCGGGGGCGTTCGCGGAGGCGTTCGCGGGCTGAGCCCGGCCGACGGGGCCGGTGCACGAACCGGTGCTCGAACCGGCTAACGGCGCCGGTACACCAAGCGCCCCTTGACGACCGTCGCCACGCAGCTCGCGGCTCCGCGCTTGGCGAGCGCGGCCTCGTCGGGGACGTCGAACACGGCGAACGTGGCGTCCACGCCGCGCACACCGTCCGGCGGAAGCGGCAGCAGGACCGCCTCCGCCAGGCTCCGCCCGGGCCGCCCGGGCCGCCCGGTCCCCCCGGCCAGCGGGTCGAGCGTCGGCGGGCCCGGGGGATCCTCGAACCGCTCCTCGACCGTCAGCCCCGCCCGGTACACGGCGTCGACGACGCCGGGCCGCCACAGGCTCCCGGCCACGGCGACGGTCCCGTGGGCCAGCATCCGCTGCACTCCGCGCTGAGCGCTCGCACCCCACCGCGCGTCCGTCATGGCGAGCGCCGCGAGGGCCGCGCCGACGATCGGCTCGGTACCCAGTTCGTCGGCCTCGCGCGGGTCGGGATGGTAGGCCCGCTCCAGGAGTTCGGGCCCGTGGACGTTCACCAGCCCGGGCGTCAGAAGCCCCGGCCAGCGCCGCACCCGAGCCGTCGGATGCGCGGCGACCAGTTCCTCGTACCGCCCGACCGCCGCGATCTCCCGCCCCTCGACGACTACCGCCCCACCGGGCACGGGCGGCCGCCGATCCCCCGTGACCAGGAGGTCGGCGGCGTGAATCGTCAGCACAGCGGCGTCAGTTGGACGCCAGCAGCTTCAGCTCCGGATGAGCCGTGCCGCCCGCGATCGCCGTGGAGGAGATGTGGGACATCACGCGCTCGTCGACGGGGTCGTTCGCCGGGTCGACGTGCACGACGAGGTGCTCGTACGTCGTCGCCCGCTGGGCCGGGACGCGCCCCGCCTTGCGGATGAGGTCGATGATCTCCATCCGGTTGGAGCGGTGCTTGGCGCCGGCGGAGGAGACGACGTTCTCCTCCAGCATGATCGAGCCGAGGTCGTCGGCACCGTAGTGCAGGGACAGCTGGCCGACCTCCTTGCCGGTGGTCAGCCACGAGCCCTGGATGTGGGCGATGTTGTCCATGAACAGCCGCGCGATGGCGATCATCCGCAGGTACTCGAAGAGCGTGGCCTGCGTACGGCCCTTCAGGTGGTTGTTCTCGGGCTGGTAGGTGTACGGGATGAAGGCGCGGAAGCCGCCCGTCCGGTCCTGTACGTCACGGATCATCCGCAGGTGCTCGATGCGCTCGGCGTTGGTCTCGCCGGTGCCCATGAGCATGGTGGAGGTGGACTCGACGCCCAGCCGGTGAGCCGTCTCCATGATCTCCAGCCAGCGCTCGCCGGACTCCTTCAGCGGCGCGATGGCCTTGCGCGGACGGGCGGGCAGCAACTCGGCACCGGCACCCGCGAAGGAGTCGAGACCGGCCGCGTGGATCCGCGTGATGGCCTCCTCCACACTCACCTTGGAGATCCGGGCCATGTGCTCGACCTCGCTCGCCCCCAGGCTGTGGATGACCAGCTGCGGGAAGGCCTGCTTGATGGCGGAGAAGTGCTTCTCGTAGTACTCGACGCCGTAGTCCGGGTGGTGACCGCCCTGGAACATGATCTGCGTCCCGCCGAGCTCGACGGTCTCCGCGCACCGGCGCAGGATGTCGTCCAGATCGCGGGTCCAGCCCTTGGCGGTGTCCTTGGGAGGGGCGTAGAAGGCGCAGAACTTGCACGCCGTGACGCACACGTTCGTGTAGTTGATGTTGCGCTCGATGATGTACGTCGCGATGTGCTCGGTCCCCGCGTACCTGCGACGCCGTACAGCGTCGGCGGCTGCGCCCAGCGCGTGCAGCGGGGCGTCGCGGTAGAGGAGGAGCGCCTCCTCGGGAGTGATGCGCCCACCTTCGGCGGCACGGTCGAGGACGGACTGAAGGTCGGCCTTCTCGGTCACCGGGGGCGTCCCTTTCGTCAAGGGGTGAGGACGGGTCCGAACCAGCCTACGCCAGCCGTTTTCGGCTACGGACTTCAGGCCGCGTACGCGCCGATCAGCAGCCCGAGGTACGCCCCCGCGATCAGAAACGGCCCGAACGGGATCGTCGTCCGGCGCCCGGCCCGCCGCGCCACGACGAGCGCACCGCCGTACAACGCCCCCAGCAGGAACCCGGCGAAGGTGCCGAGCAGCACCGTCCCCCAGCCGTACCAGCCGAGCGCGGCCCCGATCCCGAGCGCCAGCTTCACATCGCCGAAGCCCATGCCCCCGGGGTTGATCAGCCACAGCACGAAGTAACCGGCCCCGAGCGCAAGGGCGCCCAGCGCGGCGGACGGCCAGTCCCCGGCATGCTCGGGCACGAGCGCGACCAGCCCGAGCAGCACCAGCGCGACTCCGGCGAGCGGCAGCGTCAGCACGTCCGGCAGCCGCTTCACCCGGAAGTCCACGACGGCCAACAGCACGCCGACGGGCGCGAGCAGCAGCCAGACGGCGAGCTCGGGCCGGGTGCCGGTGGCGGCGGCGAGGGCGGCGCAGAGGAGAGCGGTGGTGAGGGCGAGGACGGGGGTGCGGGGGCCGTACGTACCGTGCGCGGACTCCTTCGCCATGACGGTCTCGGCGTCGGCGTCGGCGTCGGCGTCGGCGTCGGCGTCGGCGTCCGCGGTTACGACGGTCTCGGCGTCCGCCCCCACCCCAACCCGGCCCGCACACTCCCCGCACCGGGCCCGCCCGAGCCACCCCCGGATCGGATGCCCCCCGGGACACCGCGCCCGCCAGGTTTCCTCCGCGGGCACCGAGAACCGGTACGCGGCCCGCGGCACCAGCGCCCCCGCCACCGCCCCCCACACCACGGCGACGGTGATCAAGAGACCGGTCATCCTTGCTCGACCTTCGACAGCCGTGCCTTCGGCCGCCCCGAGTCCTCGCTGTCGGAGTCGTATTGAAGGTCGTCGCCGACGGGCGTGAGCCGGACCGTGTGGGCGGCCTGGCTGCACACGCCCCGGTTCGGCTCGGCACCGACGGCGGTCGCCACGACCTGCTTGTCCGTCACCCTCTTCAGGGTCAGTACGTCGTCGCAGACCCCGCCGAGCACATCGGTGTGCCGCAGTGTGCCCAACTTCTCGCCCACGTCGGCCTGTGCGACGGTCAGCCGGAAGGTCCCCATGGGAAGCGTGCCGTCGAGTGCGGCGGCCTGGCCCTCCCAGGTACCGACGTAGCGGGCCGGCAGCGCGACCGCGTCGCCGCCGGCGCTCGCGCTCGGAGTCGAGGAGTGGGCGCCGCTGTCGGAGTCCCCCGCGGTGCTGGGCCTGCCGTTGTCCGGCAACAGGTCGAACACGAACACCGACCCGACGGTGACCGCCGCCAGCGCCCCCGCGACAGCGAGGGCCACCGTGCAGCTGAGCCGGCGCCCTCGGCCGGTGGCGGCAGGGGCCGCCGTGGCGGAGATGGAGACGGAGAGCTTGCCGGGGCCGCGGTCGGAGGGAGCGGTGTCCTGGGGGCGGGGTTCGGGCGCGTCACGGGGCTCGGGGACGGACCCGGGCGAGCCCACCGGAGCCTCGACGGAAGACGGCGTCGGAGTCATGACCGGCGGCGGCCCGAACTCCCCGAGCGGCGGCGGCTTCACCATCACCGGCGCGGCCTCCGAAGTCCTGCTGAACTCCACCGGCCCGGACGCCACCTCCTGCCCCGTGTCCAGGTTCAGCAGCCGTACGGCCCCCCGGCTGACCTGTTCCACCAGCGCCCCCGGCAGCCACCCGCCCGCGACCAGCCGCGCCGCGCCCTCGGGGGCCAAGCGCCGGGCCACTTCCGCGGGCGTCGGCCGCTCGTCGGGTTCCTTGGACAGGCAGGCCTCCACCAGCGGCCGCACGTCTCCCTCCAGCGACCCGAGTTCGGGCGGCTCGTGGACGACCCGGTAGAGCAGCGCCGCCGAGGAGTCCCCGCGGAAGGGCGCCTCCCCGGTCGCCGCGTACGTCAGCACCGCGCCGAGGGAGAAGACGTCGGCCGCGCCGGTCGCCCCCTTGCCGAGGATCTGCTCGGGCGACATGTAGCCGGGCGAGCCGATCGAGACGCCGCTGGAGGTCAGGGAGGCCGTGCCGTCCAGGGCCCGCGCGATTCCGAAGTCGATGAGCAGGGGGCCGTCCAGGGTCAGCAGCACGTTCGACGGCTTCACGTCCCGGTGCACCAGGCCGAGTTCGTGCACCGCCGTCAGCGCCTCGGCGAGCCCCGCCCCCAGCGCCCGTACCGAATGCGCGGGCAGTGCGCCCCCGTCCGCGACCGCCGCGGACAGCGACGGGCCGGCCGCGTAGGCGGTCGCCACCCATGGCACCGGGGCCTCCGGGTCCGCGTCCAGGACCGGCGCGGTCCAGGCGCCGCCGACCCGCCGCGCCGCGTCGACCTCGCGTCGGAAGCGGGCGCGGAACTCCTCGTCGAGCGCGAAGTGCGGGTGCACGATCTTCACCGCGACCGTGCGGCCGCCCGCGCTGCGGCCGAGGTAGACCCGGCCCATACCGCCGGAGCCGAGCCGGCCGAGCAGCCGGTAGGGCCCCACGACGGTGGGTTCGTCGACTCCGAGCGGCTGCATGGCGTCACTCCTCCCCCGTGCCACTGCCAAAGCATCAGCAGCGTAGTGCGCCGTACCCGCCACGGTTACGGCTGGAGCAGATCGACCTTCACATCCGCCGGGAACCCGGTCGTCGGACCCACCCGGCGGGCGAACTCGGCGACCGCCGCGAGCTGCGGGCCGCCGAAGCGGAAGTCAAGGGTCGTGAAGTAGCGCTCCAGGACCTGCTCGTCGAAGGCCTCCCAGCGGGCCGCCTGCTCGGCGACCTTGCCGACCTCCTCCAGGGAGAGGTTGCGGGAGGCGAGGAAGGCCTCGTGGACCTTGCGGGTGATGGCGGGCTCGCGCTCCAGGTAGTCGCGGCGGGCCGCCCACACGGCGAAGACGAACGGCAGCCCGGTCCACTCCTTCCACAGCGCACCGAGGTCGTGCACTTCGAGCCCGAACTTCGGCCCGTCGAGCAGGTTCGCGCGCAGCGCCGCGTCTCCGATGAGTACGGCGGCCTCGGCCTCCTGCATCATCAGGCTCAGGTCGGGCGGGCAGGTGTAGTAGTCGGGTTGTACGCCGTACCGGTCGGACAGCAGGAGCTGGGCCAGGCGTACGGACGTGCGGGAGGTCGAGCCGAGGGCGACCCGGGCGCCGTCCAGCTCGTCCAGCGGGACCTGCGAGACGATCACGCAGGACATCACCGGCCCGTCGCAGCCGACCGCGATGTCGGGGAAGGCGACCAGGTCGTCCGCGTTCTTGAGGAACTCGACCAGGGTGATGGGCCCGATGTCGAGGTCCCCCCGCACCAGCTGCTCGCTGAGCTTCTCCGGGGTGTCCTTGGTCAGCTCGAAGTCGAGCAGCGTGCCGGTTCTCGCGAGCCCCCAGTAGAGGGGCAGGCAGTTGAGGAACTGGATGTGGCCGACGCGCGGCCGGGTGCGAGAAATGTCCACATCGCGACACTAGACCCCATGGGGTAGCGTGCAGGGCCCGGGTGCGGCTCAAGCGTGACTTGTCTGTGGCTCACGCGTCACCTCTGCTTCACTGCCGCCCCGTCAACCCCGAAACGGGTCCTTCAAACGTCCGGGTGACGTGATCTTGACCTCTATTGCTTTCGGCTGCCCACATGCTAGGCTCGCCGCAAGTTGCAGTTTGGTTTCCCTTGCAGTACAGAGCCTGCGGAGCATGTAACCGCGGGCTCTAGTCGTTTTCAGACGTATGCAGTTGTGCGGCATTTTGTTTTCACACTTGCAGGGTTCTGGAGCAGGGCGACCCTTTGGGCCCAAGGAGGGCTTATGGCTACCGGAACCGTGAAGTGGTTCAACGCCGAAAAGGGCTTTGGCTTCATCGCCCAAGAAGGCGGCGGCCCCGACGTCTTCGTCCACTACTCCGCGATCAACGCGAGCGGCTTCCGCTCGCTGGAGGAGAACCAGCAGGTTTCCTTCGACGTGACCCAGGGCCCGAAGGGCCCGCAGGCGGAGAACGTCACCCCTGTCTGAGTTCATGAGCCCAAAGCTCTGATCCGGAATCGACAGCAGTACCCAAGGAGCCCCGCGCCGCAAGGCGACGGGGCTCCTGCCTTTGCCCCCGACGTTCAGACCTGCGCCCCCTGAGGTTCAGACGTGCTGCATCACCAGCACGAACGTCGTCCCGGCCGCCAGCGCCTCGTACGAGTGCGGCACATCCCCGCGTGCCCGGAATGTGCGGCTCCGACTCACGCGCCGCCCCCGGCTCCGCGCGCAGGTGGTAGATGTCCCGCCGCGCCCCGGGCGGACTGGTGGACAGCAACGTGGCCACGTAGTTCGCCCGTTCGGACGCGATCGCCGTCACCGGCGGACTCCCGGTCTGGGTGCCGGTGGTGATGTCGCTCGTCGTGTACGCGGGCGCCTCCCAGTTCAGCGCGGTCGGCGTGCTGCTCGCCGGGGGTGGCCCGGTCGCCGCGGCGGCCACCGGTCTCCTGCTCAACACCCGCACGGCCGCCTTCAGCCTCGCCGTCGCCGACACCATCGGCCGGGGCCGCCTCGCCCGTCTCGTCGGCGCCCACCTCGTCGCCGACGAGACGGTGGGCCTTCGCCCTCGCCCAGCCGGACCCGGCCCGGCGCCGGGCCGCCTTCTGGATCTCCGGCGTCGGCCTGTTCGTCGTATGGAACGCGACCGTCCTCGCCGGCGCCCTCGCGGGCAGCGCGCTGGGCGACACGGCCACCTACGGCCTGGACGCCGCCTTCCCCGCCGTACTCGGCGATCCGCGCTGCTCGGCACCGTACTGGCGCTGGCGGTGACGCCGGCCGTTCCGGCGGGGGTGCCGGTGCTGGTGGCGCTCGCGGGACTGGCCCTGTACGGCCGTAGGAACTCGGCGAACGTGCGTGAGAGGTCGGCGACATGAGTGCGACGGTTGCCATGATCGTGGCGCTCGCGGTCGGGACGTACGCCTTCCGGCTGGTCGGACCGGTCCTCCACGGGCGCGTGACGCTCCCGGCGCGCGCGCAGGAGCTGCTGTCGGCCGGCGCGGTCGTGCTGCTGGTGGCCCTGCTGGCCACGGGGGCGCTGACCGAGGGCGGCGGCTTCGCGGGGTGGGCCCGGCCGGCCGGAGTGCTGGCGGGCGGGGTACTGGCGTGGCGGCGGGCGCCGTTCGCGGTGGTGGTGCTGGGGGCGGCGGGGGTGACGGCCGGGTTGCGGGTGGTCGGGGTGGCCTGATCCGGTTGTCGGGTCGCCGTGGCTGTCAGTGGCCGCCGCTAAGGTCCCCGCCCATGACCCACGACACCACCTTCCTGACCGACACCCGCACCTTCTACGACGCCATCGCCGAGGACTACTTCACCCTCTTCCATGACGTGCTGGCGAAGACGCCGTTGGACCGGGCCGTGCTCGCCGGGTTCGCCGAACTCGTCGGAGCCGGCGGTGAAGTGGCGGACCTGGGCTGCGGGCCGGGGCAGGTGACCGCGCACCTCGCCTCGCTCGGCCTGTCCGTGTTCGGGCTCGACCTGTCCGAGTCGATGCTGGCGGTGGCCCGCCGCGAGAACCCGGGGCTGCGGTTCGAGCAGGGCTCGATGCTGGAGCTGAAGCTTGCCGACGGGGCGCTCGCGGGGGTCGTGTCCTGGTACTCGTCGATCCACACGCCTGTGGACCGGCTGCCCGACCTCTTCGCCGAGTTCCACCGCGTCCTGGCCCCCGGCGGCCATCTGCTCGTCGCCTTCCAGGTCGGCGACGAGCCCCGGCACCACGACCGCCCCTTCGGCCACCCGGTGTCGCTGGACTTCCAGCGCAGGCGGCCGGAGGACATCGCCGAGTTGCTGTCGGCGGCGGGGTTCGCCCCCATCGCGCGAACGGTGCGGGAGCCGGACGAGGCGCGCGGGGAGCCGACCCCGCAGGCGTCCCTGATCGTGAGCAAGCCGCTGGAGGCCGCCCGCTAGGGCCTGTCCGGGCAGGTCCTAGAGCGCTCCCGCCAGGTCCAGTGCCGCGATGTACCCGAAGGTCATCGCCGGACCGATCGTCGAGCCCGCGCCCGCGTAGCTGTGGCCCATCACGGCGGCGCTGGAGTTCCCGGCGGCGTACAGGCCGGGGATGACCGAGCCGTCGGGGCGCAGCACGCGGGCGCGGGCGTCGGTGCGCAGGCCGCCCTTGGTGCCGAGGTCGCCGGGGACGATGCGGAAGGCGTGGTACGGGGGCAGCCACAGGGGCGCCAGGCAGGAGTTGGGGAGGACGGCGGGGTCCGTGTAGTAGTGGTCGTACGCGCTGTCGCCGCGCCCGAAGTCGGTGTCATCGCCCTTCAGCGCAAGGGAGTTGAAGCGGTCGACGGTGGCGCGGAGGGCGGCCGCGGGCACGCCGATGGCGGCGGCCAGGGCGTCCAGGGACCAGGCCTTGTGCGCGGCACCGGAGGTGTACCAGTCGTCCGGGAACGGGAAGGTCGGCGCCACGTCCTTGAAGAGGTAGCGGTTGCGGTAGTTCTGGTCCGTGATCAGCCAGGCCGGGATGTCGGGGTCGGTCGGGTTCCGCTCGTACATGGTGTGGACGACGTCGCCGTAGGGGGCGGCCTCGTTGACGAACCGGCGCCCCGCCGCGTTGACCAGCAGCCCGCCGGGGAGGGTGCGTTCGGCGAGGCAGAAGTACGGCTGGCCGGGGATTGGAATGGCGGGCCCCCACCAGGCGTCCTCCATCAGGGCGAGGTCGGCACCCAGCCGCTGCCCGGCCCGGATTCCGTCCCCGGTGTTCTCCCTCGCGCCGACGGTCCACTCGGTGCCGATGGGCTGTTGCTGGTACTGCGCCCGCATCGCCGCGTTGTGCTCGAACCCGCCGGAGCCGACGACGACCCCGCGCCGGGCGCGGACGAGCCCCGGGGTGCCGCCCTTGGTGACCACGGCGCCGGTCACCTTCCCGCCCTCGACGTACAGCTCGGTGAGCGGGGTGCCGAGCCAGACCGGCACGCCTGCGGCCCGGAGTCCGAGGCGCAGCCCCGCCGCGAGCGACTGCCCCATGGTGAGCGGCTGCTGCCCGAGCGCGGCGGCCTTCGTGCCGCGGGCCAGGCACTCGGCGGCGACGGCGACGCCCTTCGCGCTCACCGCGGTCAGGGCGAGCCACTTGTAGTCGGCGCTGAAGACCACCATGCCGGCGGGGACTTCGAGGTACGGCGGGTTGAGGCGGGCGAGTTCGGCGCCGAGGAGGTTGCCGTCGAGTTGGTCGGGCTCGATGGAGCGGCCGTTCGGGAGGCCGCCGGGAAGCTCCGGGTAGTAGTCGCTGTATCCCTCCATCCAGCGGAAGCGCAGCGGGCTGTTGGCCAGGACGAAGGAGATCATGGCGGGCCCGTGGGCGAGGAAGGCCCGCTGCCGGTCGACGGGGACGTCCGCCCCGACAACGGCGGCCAGGTAGGCGGCGGCCTTGGCAGGGGTGTCGGGAACTCCGGCGGCGAGGATCACCGGGTTGTTCGGTACCCAGATCCCGGCACCGGAGCGGGCGGCCGAGCCACCGAAGGTGGCGGCCTTCTCGACGACGACACAGCTCAGCCCCCGCCTGGCGGCGGCCAGCGCGGCGGTCATCCCGGCCGCGCCGGAACCGATGACGACGACGTCGTATGTACCGAGCGGAGGCAGATCGGCCGCCCGGGCCCCTTGCTGCACCCCGGTGGCGACGGCGAGGCCGGCACCGGCGGCGCCTGCCAGGAGGTGTCTTCGGGACGGGCGTCCGGCAAGCCTGACGCCTGATCTCACACGGTCCGCGCTCGTGGTCATGGCAACACTCCAGCCCGCTCGGGAACGAATTCAAGGGATGAGGGGACGGGAATGTCGCGCGGGGGTCTTGTGAAGTCAAGAGCCGTGCGCCGACCACAACAGCCTTGACCTCGACCGGACTTGAGGTACGAGGATCGCCGCATGACGACGACAGAGCAGTCGCACGCGGCGGTGGAGTTCGAGGCGCTGGAGATCGAGGCGATCACCCAGGTGGTGGCCAGGGTGGAGCACGCCCAGCGGAACGAACTCCCGGAGGAGTTCGTCGGGTTGTTCCGCGCCGACGCGATCTGGACGACGGGACACGGGCGGCGACTCTTCGGACGAGAGGACATCGCCGCCTTCACGCGTCAGGTCCTCCCCGGCGCCATGCGCGAGTCGACGGTGACCTACGAGGTGGAACACGTGCTGTTCATCCGGCCCGACGTGGCCGCCGTGAAGGTCCGCGCCCAGTACCGGACCCCCGACGGCGAGCCACTCGGCAACCCCGGCAGCCCGATGTACGTGATGTCCAAGGAGAACGGCGAGTGGCGGCTCACCGCCTGCCAGAACACGGAGGTGTTCGAAGCCGCGTGAGGCGGCTCGGAGCGGGCCGCCGCCGTCCACGGGTCGGCCGCGCCGGCGCGCTCACCGCTGGTACAGCCCTTCCACGTCCTGCGCGAAGTCCTTCATGACCGCTTCCCTGCGCAGTTTCATCGACGGGGTCAGGTGGCCGGCCCGCTCCGAGAAGTCCACCGGGAGGATGGTGAAGCGTCGGATGGACTCGGGGCGGGAGACGAGCTTGTTGGCCTCGTCCACCGCTCGCTGGAGGATCGCTCGCAACTCCTCGTCGTTCACGAGGAGTTCCGCCGGGACGGGGTGTTTGCCGTTCATCTGGCGCCAGTGGGTGACGCCATCCATGTCGAGGGTGATGAGGGCGGAGATGTAGGGGCGGGTGTCGCCCACGACCATGCACTGGGAGATCAGGGGGTGGGAGCGGAGCCAGTTCTCCAAGGGGGCCGGGGCGACGTTCTTGCCTCCCGCCGTGATCAGGATCTCCTTCTTCCTGCCCGTGATCGTCAGGTAGCCCTCGTCGTCCAGGCGGCCGATGTCGCCCGTCTGGAACCAGCCGTCGGGGGAGGCGGGGATGAGGCCGCTGCCGTGCGGGTCCCAGTAGCCGCGGAAGACCTGGCCGCCGCTCAGGAGGATCTCGCCGTCCGCGGCGATGCGGATCCTGGTGCCGGGCAACGGCCAGCCGACCGTGCCCAGGCGGGGTTTGAGGGGCGGGGTGACCGTGGCGGCGCCGGTGGACTCGGTGAGGCCGTAGCCCTCGATGATCTCCATGCCCGCGCCCGCGTAGAAGGCCGCGAGGCGGCGGCCGAGGGGGGAGCCGCCGGAGATGATGTGACGGATGCGGCCGCCCATGGCGCTGCGGATGCGGCGGTAGACCAGGGGGTCGTAGAAGGCGCGGGCCGCCTTGAGGGAGGCGCCGGGGCCGGAGCCCGTTCCGGCCAGGCGGGCCTCGACCGCCTCGGCGTAGCGGCAGGCCACGTTGGTCGCGCGGTCGAAGACCTTGACCCGGCCGCCGCTCTCCGCCTTGGCGCGCGCGTTGTTGAAGACCTTCTCCAGCATGTACGGGATGACCAGCAGGAACGTCGGTTTGAAGCTCCCGAGGTCCGCCAGCAGGTCCTCCGACTGCAGGCTCGGCGCGTGGCCGAGACGGACCCGGGCGCGGATGCAGGCGACGGCCACCATGCGGCCGAAGACGTGTGACATCGGGAGGAAGAGGAGGGTGGCGAGGTCCTCGGACGCCGTCTGCGACTTGAAGACGGGGTGCAGGAGTTCGATCGCGTTGTCGACCTCCGCGAGGAAGTTGCCGTGCGTGAGCGCACAGCCCTTGGGGCGGCCGGTGGTGCCCGAGGTGTAGACGATGGTGGCGAGCGTGTCCGGGACCAGCACCCCGCGCCGTACGGCGATCTCCTGGTCGGCGACGCCCTGGCCCAGTTCGGCGACGCGCTCCAGGTGGCCCTTCTCGAGGATCCACAGGTGGCGCAGGTCGGGGACCTGGCTGAGTTCCGGGCCCAGCGCTGACGCCTGGGCGACGGTCTCCGTGACCAGGGCCACCGCGCCCGAGTCCTGGAGGATCCACCGGGTCTGGTAGACGGAGGAGGTCGGGTAGATCGGGACGGTGACCAGGCCGGCGGCCCACGCGGCGAAGTCGAGGAGCGTCCACTCGTACGTCGTCCGCGCCATGATCGCGATCCGGTCGCCCGGCGTCAGCCCTTCCGAGACCATCCCCTTGGCCAGGGCGAGCACTTCCCCGGCGAACTCGGCCGCCGTGACGTCCGCCCAGCCGCCCTCCGCCGTACGGCGGCTGAGCACCCGGTGCTCGGGCGCCGTGTCGGCGTTGTCGAAGGGCAGGTCGGCGAGCGATCCGTGGCTCAGCGGCGGGACCATCGGCGGTACGGAGACCTCCCGGACCTCTCCGTCCAGCCGCCGGATCTCCGGTTCCACGAGCACGGGCGCGCCGTCGTAGTCGTGACCGGACGTGTAGGCGAGGGACATGGGCAGCTCCAGAGGCGTGCAGCAGCGTTCCGCTCTGCTGCATGTGGTACGCACGGGACATACCAGGGCGTTCACCAGCGGCGCGCGGCTGACGGGTTACCGCGGGTTAAGACGGTGATCGTACGGGGCCCGCGTGGAAGGTTCGTGCGGGTTCGGAGGTGGTCCGGAGCCGGGGATGTGCAACCTCGGAGGTTATGTGAGCGACCCTCAGGTACGCCCCGTGTGACGTGGCATTACCTGCGGTAACATTAGGTCGGTGTCCGTCGTCCTCACCCGGTCCCCCGCCCTCGCGCCCCTCCTCGCGCGCGGCGCCCTGCTGTCCCCCTTCAAGCGGCCCCGCCCGGCCGCCGAATTCCCCGGCACCCGGCTGCTGTTGCCCGGCCTGCGCGTCGACCTCGCCCGGCTCGCGGCGTACGAGCGGGTGTGCGGCTTCGCGACCGGGGACGACGCGCTGCCGGCGACGTATCCGCACGTGCTGGGCTTTCCGCTCGCGATGCGCCTGATGAGCGGACGGGACTTCCCCCTGCCGCTGCTCGGGCTCGTCCATACGTCGATCGAGATCGCGCAGCACACCGCGCTCGCGGCCACCGGGGAGTACGAACTCACCGTGTACGTCGACGGGTTGGCGCCGCACCGGCGCGGCACGGAGGCGGCCGTCATCACCGAGGCGCGGGCGGACGGGAGCGTCGTGTGGGAGTCGAGGAGCACGTATCTCGCGCGGCACCGCACGGACGGCCGTACCGCTGAGACCGGCGCGCGGGCCCACGAGCCGCTGCCCGCCGTCGCCGAGTGGCGGCTGGCCGGTGATGTGGGGCGGCGCTATGGCGCGGTCTCCGGCGACCGCAACCCCATCCACCTGCACCCGCTCACCGCCCGCCTCTTCGGCTTCCCCCGGGCCGTCGCGCACGGCATGTGGACCGTGGCCCGCTGCCTGGCCGCGCACGGCACTCCGCAAGCCGCCCTGGTGCGGGCGGAGTTCAAGGCGCCCGTGCTGCTGCCGGGCACGGTGACGTACGCCGCGGACGGCGAGCGGTTCGAACTGCGCGGCGGGGGCCGGGTGCATGTGAGCGGCGGGGTCTACCCGACGGCCTCGTGAACCGGCTCGGGCGGCGACCAGGGACGCCCGTCCATCAGGTTCCCCAGCCCCGCCCACGCGAAGTTCATCAGGGTCGCCGCCGCCTGTCGGGCGCTGACCCCCGGCGTGACGTTGGCCCAGGCGGCGAGGGACTCGGCGGCGCCGACCAGGGCCTCGGCGAGACCGGCGACCTCGCGTTCGGCGAGGTCGGGGTCGCGGTGGGCCGCTCGGGCGGCGACGACGATGAGCCCGGTCACGAAGGCGACGATCTCCTCGCGCATCGAGGCCACCTCGGCGGCGAACGGCTCGCCGTGGGTGCGGGCCTGGAGGTGCAGGACCGACCAGGCGTCCGGATGCCGCGCGGTGTGGGTGAAGAACGCCCGCAGACCGTCCCAGAGTTGGCGGTCGGCGGGCAGGGCCGGATCGACGCCGGCCCGGACGGCCACGGTGAGGGCCTTGGCCTCACGGCGGATGCAGGCGGTGAAGAGGTCTTCCTTCGAGTTCAGGTACAGATACACCAACGGCTTGGACACGCCCGCGAGTTCCGCGATCTCGTCCATCGACGCGGCCATGTACCCGCGCTGCCCGAAGGTCCGCACGGCGGCGTCCAGCATCTGCTGCTCACGGACGGCACGCGGCATCCGCTTGCTCTTCACGGCACCCATACCGGAAGACTAATTGGGTACGGCCGTGAGCGGCTCTCTTATGAGGCCTGGGGAGCCTGCCCCTGCGCCCGGGCGCTGTCGTCGGCCCCGTCCTCCTGGCTGCGGTTGGCCTCCAGGTTGGACTTCATACGGTCCACTTTCTGGACGACCTGGAGCGAGGCGCGGTCCCGCTCCTTGCGCAGCACGACGAAGCTGATCGGCGCGGAGAGCACGAGGGCGAGCAGGACGACCCACATGCCGTTGGCGTCGCCCACGCCGCGCGGGACGACACCGGAGTAGACGAGGCCCCAGACGACCACGAAGCAGCCCACGAAGATCCCGAGGCGCATCAGTGTGTAGCGGAGCATCTCAATCCACTCTTCCGTTCCGACCGAATGTTCCCGAACGCACCATCCAGTGAAGCACGCCCGGCATGCGATCTTGCAGGGGGTGTCAGGGGAAGCCACATCATGATGTCGTCCCGGTAGTCGTCCGCGGCGACCCGCAGCCCGCCCGGCACCCGGCCCACCTCCTTGTAGCCGACGGAGGCGTAGAAGTCCTCCAGGCCCGTCCCGCCCCGGCAGGTCAGCTTGAGCGCCTCCAGGCCGAGGTCGCGGGCGTGCTCCTCGGCCGCCGCGAGCAGGGCCCGGCCGTGGCCGCCGCGCTGGAGGGAGGGGTCGACCATGACGGTGGTCAGCCAGGCGTAGTGGCCCTGGAGGCGGTGCGTGTTGAAGCCGAGGAAGGCGGTGGCGCGCAGCCGTCCGTCGGGGTCGAGCCCGGCGATCAGGCGGTGGCGTCCGGCCGCGACCGACTCCGCGTACCGGTCGATCTCGGGCCGTACGTCCTCGTACGTCGTGTCGCCGACGAAGCCGACCGCTCCGCCCGCGTTGTTGACGTCCGTCCACAGCCGGGTCAGCTCGTCCAGCAGCGCGGGCGAGAGGTGGGGGTCAGGCCGGAATATCAGCTCCATGGTCGGCAAGTTTAAGTTCGGCCAGCCGTACGCCCGTCTGCGGGTCGAAGGCCTTCACGTACGCGAGCTGGGCGCGTCCGGTGCAGCCGCGGGAGAGTTTCACGTCGCCGGAGCCGGTGCCGTAGTGGATCGCCGTGACGTCCTCGGTGACGGCGAGACGCAGCAGCTCGTAGTAGAGGAGGCCGAAGTACAGAGGGGTGTCGCCCTTCGCTTCGTAGTCGTAGCCGGTCTGGCGGGCGTACATCTCGCCGCGGTGGGTGAAGAAGAGCACGAATCCGGCGAGGCGTCCGTCCAGCTCGGCGGTGAGGACGCGGGCCGTGTCGCCGGTGTTGGTCGCGACGCTGGTCAGGACGCGGCGGAAGGCGTCGGCGTCGGCCGGGGTGCCGTACTTGGCGTAGAGGTTCAGCTCCAGGGGGGCGATGCGGTCGATGAGGTCGTCGGTGAGGGGCGAGAGCGCGTAGCTCACTCCCGCCTCCTCCAGTCGCCGCAGGTCGCGGCGGATCCGGCGGCGGGTCTCGCGGCCGAAGCGGGCACGGTAGGCGTCGAAGCCGCCGTCGGACGCCGACGGGACGTCCAGGGAGTACGTCGTCTCGAAGGCGAGGTCCGTGTAGCCCGCGCCGGTGAGGGCCGTGCGCAGGACCTCGTCGTCCTCGTCGACGTAGAGGAAGCAGACCGAGCGCATGCCGTCGTCGCGGGCTTGTTCCTCGGCGGTGGTCAGGAGGCCGCGCAGGGCGTGAGGGTCCACGGCGGCCGCCTTGCCGTGGGAGGGATTGCGGCCGCCGAGGGCGAGGGCGGGCATGAGGTCCGGGGTCCAGGGGGCGTCGTAGTTCCGGCCGAGGACGAAGTCGGGGCGGCAGAAGACATAGGGGGCGTCGTCTTCGAGGGGGTGGGCGGGGAGGGCGGCGAGCAGGTCCCCGTCCGGGGAGCGGGCGGTGAAGTAGTACGGGGCGGTGGCGGCCGTGGCGTGGGCGTGCCGGAGCCAGGGCGTGGCGGAGAAGAAGGACCGGGTGCCGAAGGCGGAGTCCCAGGCCGGGTCGAGGGCGTGGGGGCTGCGGTGCACGGCGACGGTGGGGCGGCCGGGGCTGTCGGTCATGTCCGTCACTCCCCCTCCGCCTCCGCCACCACCGGCGTCAACTGCCCGATCGCCGCGTCCGCGCACCTCAGCGCGTCCCCCGCCGTGTCGGCGGTGGCCACCACCGTGCCCAGGTAGTCGAGGTTGCTCTCGGCCGGCTTGACCGGTTTGCCCGCCTTGGGCTGGAGGACGACCGTGACGACGCCCGGCACCCGGCGGGCCAGGTCCGCGCCTTCGACACCCGCGAGGATCCCCGCCGACCGCGCGGTGAGGTACCGGGACGCGGCGGCCCGGGACTGGGTGGGGGTGAGGTCGGCCGGGACCCCGGCATGGAGCTTGGCCACCTCACGCTGCATGTGGATGCCGGTGGACTCGAGGATCAGGCGCGGGATCTCCGCCCCCGCCATCCGCCCGTTGATCTCCACCACGTACGGCCCGCCCTCGGTGACCTTGACCTCGACGTGCGCGGCGCCGAAGTCGTGCCCGACGGCCGTAAGGGCCCGCACGGCCAGCTCGGCGCACGCCGCCCGCACCGGCTCGGAAAGCAGCGACGGAAACACCTCGCCCAGCTCGGCGAAGTACGGGTGCGGGCCCAGCGCCTTGTCGGTCAGGCCGACGACGACGTGCTCCCGACCGTCGTACACGATCTCGGCGCTGAGCTCGTAGCCGATCAGATACTCCTCGACGAGCGCCCCCGGCCGCCGCGGCTGGCCGCGGAAGTTCAGCGGCACGGACGCAATGGCGTGGTGCGCGGCGGCGACCTCCTCGGGCGTGCGGCAGAGGCTGACGCCGATGCTCGCCGACTCCGTCATCGGCTTCACCACGACGGGCAGCCCGTACTCCTCGGCGGCGGCCAGCGCGTCCGCCTCGGTGACGGCCTGCGTGAAGCGCGGTACGGCGACCCCGGCGTCCCGCATCAGTTCGCGCTGGACGAGCTTGTCGCGGCAGGCGGCGGCCGCGTCGACGTTCATGCCGGGCAGCCCGAAGTGCGCGGCGATCTCGGCGACGACCGGGATGTTGTAGTCGGTGACCGTCATGACGCCGGCCAGCACGCCCTCGGCGTGAAAGGGCGCGAGCGCCTCGACGACGGAGGCGACGGAGTTGGTGTCGGCGGTGAGGATGCCGTCGATGTACTTGGCGTACACCTCGTCGGCGGTGGAGACGATCCGGTAGCGGTCGGGGTCGTTGCTCACCAGCACGGCCCGGTATCCGAGTTCGTGGGCGGCGCGCAACGGGGTGAGTCCGAAGTCGGAGAGCTGGCTCTCGATGACGGCGATCACGGGGGTGGTGCTCATGCGGTCTTCCCTTCGAGGGCGGCCTGGGCGGCAGGTGCGGTCGCCACCGCGATGGGGTGGCGGGCGGCGACGACGAGGACCAGGGCGAGGGCCGTGCAGCCGGCGGGCACGAGCAGCGCGGCCGAGGCGCCCAGCTGCTCGGCGACCACGCCGGCCACCGCGGAACCGGCGGCACTGCCGGCCTGGATGAAGCTGCCGACGCCCGCGAAGGCCTGGGTCATCCGCCCGGTCTCCGTCATGTCGCCGATCAGCTGGAACTCCTCGGCGCCGGCGGGCGCGATGGGCGTTCCGCTGGCGATCAGCAGGACGGCCAGGAGTACGACGGCCGTGGTGCCGTCCGCGAGCCCGGCCAGCGGCAGCAGCGACAGCCCGGCGGTGAGGACGACGAGGAGCCGCAGATAGCGGCCGTAGGTGGAGCCGGGCCGCAGCTTCGCCCCGTAGACGAGGCCACCGGCCACACTGCCCGCCGACTGCAGGGCGAGCAGCACGCCCGCGAACGCCGTGTCCGACCGCTCCCCGTCCAGCAGCGCGGCGACGGCGACGGCGAGCGCGCTGGACAGGGCGGCGGTCAGACCGATCGCGACGAGGACGGTGAGCGCGGCGACCGGCCGGTGCGCGCCGCGTTTGCGGGGCTTGACCGCTGCGGAGGCGGGCCGCTGTTCCCGTACGGCCGGGGCCTGCGCGTAGGCCCAGGTGCCGGCGCCCATCACCACCGCCGCCGTGACCAGCGCGGGGCGCGCGCCGACGGTCGCGGCGAGCAGGGTGATCAGGGAGGGGCCCGCGATGAAGAGGAACTCGGTCAGGGTGGCCTCGAAGGAGTACGCCCGCTGCCGCAGGCCCTCGTCCTCGGTCAGTCTGCTCCACAGCGCCCGCACGGAGGCCCCGACCGGCGGCGCGCACGCCCCGGCGAGACAGGCGCAGGCGAACAGCACGGCGACCGGTGCGCGCAGGCCGGCCACGGCGACGCAGACCAGCGCGACGCACACCCCCGTGCCCAGCACCCGCAGCACGGGCGCCGGACGCAGCCGGTCCATGGCCCGCCCGGCGAAGGGCTGCCCGCACGCGCTGCCGACCGCGTAGGCACCGGCGGCCCCGCCCGCGACGGCGAACGACCGCCCCGCCTCGACGACGCTCAGCAGCAGCGCCACCGGCACCATGGTCACCGCGAGGCGGGCACAGGCGGCGGGGACGACGGCGGGGCGGGCGCCGGGGAGGCGGAGCAGCTCGGCGTACTTGGCGACAAGGCTCATACGCCGGCCTCCACCGCGAACCGGAACACGTCCTCGTCCGTCTCCGCCCGCCACACCAGGTCCTCGCGCTCCCCGTCGATCGCGACGACCCCGGCGCGCAGGCGGATGAAGTTGTTGCTGCGGCCCAGCGAGTAGGCGCCGGAGTCGTGCATGGCGAGCAGGTCGCCGATGTCGAGGTCGGCGGGCAGGTCGGTGGCGGGGGCGTGGATGTCGGCCTCGTAGCAGAGGGGGCCGGCGAGGGACCATGGGGTGAGGTCGGCGGAGAACTCCCGCCCGATCGGCGTGAATCGATGCACCTCGCCGGTGCCGGTCCAGGGGGCGATGTGGTGGCCCGCGTCGAGGATCAGCCAGCGGGAGTCCGGCAGCTCCTTGCGGGACATCACGCGGGTGAGCAGGCACATCGCGTCGGACACCAGCAGCCGCCCCGGTTCGCACGCCAGGACGGCGTCACCGAGACCGAGCTCGGTCATCCGCTTGTCCACGACGGTGAGGAAGGACGCCGGGTCGAGCCCCGGCCCGGGCGACCGGTCGGTGCCCCGCGGCCGCAGAATCCCGGGCACGCCGAATCCGCCGCCGATGTTCACCTCACGCACGCCGAGCCGCGCGGCCTCCTCCAGTACCGGGTCGAGGGCGGCGAGCAGCAGCTCGGGGTGGACGATCTGGCTGCCGAGGTGCGCGTGCACGGCGGTGAGACGAAGATGCTTCGCGGCCTCTACGGTGGCCAGCACCCGCGCCAGCTGCCCGCTACCCGTCGGCCAGCCGAACCGTCCGCGCCGGGCGGACCGTTCGGCCTGGGCGACGAACGCGGGGTCGTCGGATCCGGTGACGGGCAGCCCCGGAAACAGCCGTATCCCCACCTCCGCCACGGTCCCCGCCTCGGCTGCCGCCCGCTCCAGTGCCGCGATCTCGTGCTCGCCGTCGATGTTGACGCGCACCGAGTTGCGTACGGCCAGGGCGAGTTCCTCCGGCGTCTTCACCGGGCCGTTGAAGACGACGTCGCCGGGCGCGAACCCGGCGCGCAGCGCGGCCCGCAGCTCGTAGCCGGAGACCACGTCCGCACCGAGCCCGCGAACCGCGAACCGCTCGCACAGGTGGGGCAGATAGTTCGTCTTCACCGAGTAGTACGCCCGCCCCGGCCGCCCCAACCCGCCGAGCGCGCTCAGCAGTTCGTCGGCGGCCCGCTCGGCCCGCCGCACGTCGAGGACGTGCACGGGGGTGCCGTACCGCCCGGCGATGTCCGCGAGGCGTGTCCCGTCCCAGCCGGTCGTCATCGCTCGCCTCCCGCTCCCGTGATCAGCCGGAACCCGGCGTCGATGTGGTCCAGCTCCAGCAGCCCCGCGTGCCCGCGCTCCCACGCCCCGGACTCCAGGTCGGCGGCCAGCCGCCCGACGCCCCGCTCCACCGCGGCCGGGTCGGTCAGCGCGAACGCCGAGCAGGAGCGGCGGCGCACCGGGTCCAGGTAGGCGTGGGGCCGCCGCCAGAAGGCGGTCATGAAACCGTCGGTGAAGTCGTGCCACACCGGCAGCTGCCGGACCTCGCACTCGCCGAGGAGCCCGGTGAGGTGCGGCAGCGACGGCACCCTGCTCTCCTCGGCCGCGGCGATCTCGGGCAGGTACTCGCGGGTGAGCCAGAACTCCCGCTGCACCGCCATGTCGTACGTCACGACCACGAACCGCCGTGCCACGCGCCGCAGTTCGGCGACCCCGGCGGCGAGGTCGGTCCAGTGGTGCACGGTGAGGACGGCGAGGGCGACGTCGAACTGCGCGTCGTCGAAGGGAAGTTCCTCGGCCCGCCCGGTGAGACAGGGGGCGGCGTCGGCGGGCCGCTGGGCGCGCATCGCGGCGGACGGCTCGACGGCGAGCAGCGGGACGTCCCGCGGTTCGTAGGAGCCCGCGCCCGCACCGACGTTGATGACGCTGCGCGCGTCGCCGACGGCGTCGCGGATCGCGGCGGCCCACCGCGGATCGGGCCGCCGTACGGAGGAGTAGCCGATGCCGATCCGGTCGTAGAGGTCCGTGACCGGAGCCTTGAGCGCCTCGGTCGTCATCACGCCGACGCCCGCTGCCCCTCCAGGACCTTGGCCTCCCACTCCTCCCCGTACCGGCGCTCGTCCCAGGGGTTCACCGCGATCAGCCAGACGTCGCGCAGGCCACCGCTGTCGTCGAGGTGGTCGATGTCGGTGGCGTGGTGGAACATCTCACGGTCGTTGAGCGCGATGGCCTGCCCCGGCTGCAGCACCGTACGGAAGAACGGCTGCCCGCCGCCCGGCGGCATCAACTGGGTCTCGCCGCCGCTGATGTTGTGCCGGCGGCTGACCGCGGTGACGGTGTAGTGGTGCCCGTCGCGGTGCGGTCCCTCGGGCACGGCGACGCCCTTCACACCGGGCGCGGAGACGATGCGCACCTGGTGCACGTTGAGCTGCCAGGACGCGTCCTGGTCGAGGCCGATCGCCTCGGCGGCGGCGCGGATCAGCGGCTCGGGCACGACGTTGAGCGGCTCGAAGGACCGCGGCTGCCCGCCGACCAGCGCGTTGTACTCCCGCGCCTGCGCGAACTCCCGGTGCGGCAGCACCCGCGGCGTCCACGCCCCGCCCTCATGGGTGAGCCGGAACTGCGAGTACCGCCGATAGCGCTGCCGCGAGCCCGTGTACTTGTCCAGCGGCAGCTTCTCGAACTCTGTCAGCGCCGCCTCCCCCAGTGGCGGCACGTCGAAGATCGCGAAGCCCTGACCGTTCAGCCCCATGTGCCGCAACTCCCCGTGTTGCCCGGTCAGTTGACCGGAAAGCGACTTGAAGGCCAAGACTGTAGTCGCCGTTGATCAACACGCGTAGACACCGGGGCGTTAAATCAACGTTTCCGAAAGCCGTGCACCCGCCGTGGCCGGAAGTTCACCCAAGGGCATGGGCCGCGACCCGCAGATCGGAGAGCAGCCCGCGATACGCGGCCTCCCGGTCGTCCGCCCGCAGCACCGAGGAGGGGTGCACGGTGGGCACCAGCCGCTCCGCGTGCCCGTGGATCTCCTCCTCCAGCACCGTCCCGCGCACCTGGGTGACCCGGAACGACGACCCGAGCAGCGCCTTGCCGGCCGTGGCACCGAGCACCACGATCAGTTCCGGCTCCACGACGGCCAGCTCGGCGGCGAGCCACGGCCCGCACGCGGTCATCTCGCGCAGGGACGGCGCCTTGTGGATCCGGCGCTTGCGGGGCTCGGCCTGCGTGAACTTGAAGTGCTTCACGGCGTTGGTGACATACGCCTCGCCGGGGTCGATGCCCGCCTCCGCCAGCGCCCGGTCCAGCAGCTTCCCGGCCGGCCCGACGAAGGGCTTGCCCTGCCGGTCCTCCTGGTCCCCGGGCTGCTCCCCCACGAGCATCACGCGGGCGTCGGCCGCCCCCGCCCCGAACACGGTCTGAGTGGCGTCCCGGTGCAGGGGGCAGCCCCGGCACTCGGCGGCGGCCTTGCGTAGGGCTGGGAGGCCGCCGCGGTCCGGGACGAAGGGCTCCGCGGTGTATGCGTCCTCGGGAGGCATGGGGCCCGAGTACCCGCCGTGGGGGTTCGGACCCATGTCGTCTGCGGGTGCGTGGAGGGCTGGTCGCGCAGTCGACGTCACACGCGCATCGGCTGCGGGGTCTCACGACGCGCGGGGTCCGGGCCGTCGTACTCCCTGATGATCTCGTACCGCGTATTGCGCTCCACCGGGCGGAACCCAGCGTCCCTGATCAGGTCCAGCAGGTCCTCGCGGGTCAGCTTGTTCGGGGTGCCGTAGTTGTCGGCGTCGTGCGTGATCTTGTACTCGACGACCGAGCCGTCCATGTCGTCGGCGCCGTGCTGGAGCGCGAGCTGGGCGGTCTGGACGCCGTGCATGACCCAGAAGACCTTGACGTGCGGAACGTTGTCGAAGAGCAGCCGGGAGACCGCGAAGGTCTTGAGGGCCTCGGCACCGGTGGCCATCTGGGTCCGGGCCTGCAGCCGGTTCCGTACCTTCCCGTCCTTCATGTCCACGAAGTCGTGCTGGTAGCGCAGCGGGATGAAGACCTGGAAGCCGCCGGTCTCGTCCTGGAGCTCACGCAGCCGCAGCACGTGGTCGACGCGGTGGCGGGGCTCCTCGATGTGGCCGTAGAGCATGGTGCACGGGGTCTTCAGACCCTTCTCGTGCGCGAGGCGGTGGATCCGCGACCAGTCCTCCCAGTGCGTGCGGTGGTCGACGATGTGCTGCCGGACCTCCCAGTCGAAGATCTCGGCCCCGCCGCCGGTCAACGACTCCAGACCGGCGTCGATCAGCTCGTCCAGGATCTCGCTCGCGCTGAGCCCCGAGATGGTCTCGAAGTGGTGGATCTCGGTGGCGGTGAAGGCCTTCAGCGACACGTTCGGCAGGGCGGCCTTGAGCTCCTTGAGCGACCGCGGGTAGTAGCGCCACGGCAGGTTCGGGTGCAGGCCGTTGACGATGTGCAGCTCGGTGAGGTTCTCGCCCTCCATCGACTTGGCGAGCTTGACCGCCTCCTCGATGCGCATCGTGTACGCGTCCTTCTCACCCGGCTTGCGCTGGAAGGAGCAGTAGGCGCAGGACGCGGTGCACACGTTCGTCATGTTGAGGTGGCGGTTGACGTTGAAGTGGACGACGTCGCCGTTCTTCCGCGTCCGCACCTCGTGCGCGAGGCCGCCCAGCCAGGCCAGGTCGTCCGACTCGTACAGCGCGATGCCGTCCTCACGGGTCAGCCGCTCACCGGCCCTGACCTTCTGCTCCAGCTCGCGCTTGAGTCCGACGTCCATACCCACACCTTTCTCCGACGACTTCCCACCGTCTCCCACCGTACGTCTATGCCTCTTCGGGCAGCTCCCCGACCCTGTTCTCCCACTTCGTGGACAGCACGATCGTGGTACGGGTCCGGGACACGCCCTTGGTTCCGCTGAGCCGCCGGATGATCTTCTCCAGGCCGTCGACGTCGGTCGCCCGCACCTTGAGCATGAACGAGTCGTCGCCCGCGATGAACCAGCAGTCCTCGATCTCGGAGAGGTCCTTCAGCCGGCGGGCCACGTCCTCGTGGTCGGCGGCGTCCGAGAGCGAGATGCCGATCAGGGCGATGACGCCGAGGCCGAGCGAGGCGGCGTCGACCGTGGCGCGGTAGCCGGTGATGACGCCGGCCGCCTCCAGCCGGTTGATGCGGTCGGTGACGCTGGGTCCCGACAGGCCGACGAGGCGTCCCAGCTCCGCGTAGGAGGCCCGGCCGTTCTCCCTCAGGGCCTGGATGAGCTGCCTGTCCACCGCGTCCATGCGATCGAAGCCTTCCGATGAAGAGACTGAAGAGAGGTTTGTGTGGTGCGTGGTGCGTGGTGCGTGCCTGTTGCCCGGTGCTGTGCCTGGTGCTCACGCAGGTGGCCTGGAGCCCCCGCCGAGCTCGCCCTGCCACCGGCGGTACAGCCCGTGTCCGACGCCCGCCGCGTCGAGGACCCGTCCGGCGACGAAGTCCACCAGGTCCTGGATGTGCGTGGCGCCCGCGTAGAAGGCGGGCGAGGCGGGTACGACGCTCGCACCCGCGTCGTCCAGGGCGACCAGGTGCCGCAGGGTCTGCCCGTTCAGCGGGGTCTCCCGCACGGCCACGACCAGCGTCCGCCGCTCTTTCAGCGTGACGCTCGCGGCCCGTTGCAGCAGGTCCTTGGACAGGCCCAGCGCGACTCCGGCGACGCAGGCGGTGGAGGCCGGCACGATCAGCATCCCCTTCGCGGGGTACGACCCCGAGGATGGCCCCGCCGCCAGGTCCCCGGCGCTCCAGTGCCGTACGCCCTCGACGTCCACGTCGAAGGTCCCCGGCTTCCCGTCGGCACCCCTGGACAGCCATTCCCGCAGGTCGCCGCGCCAGTGCGCGTCCCGGAAGGAGATCCCGGTCTCGTCGAGGAGAGTCAGCCGGGAGGCTCGCGACACGACCAGGTCGACGCTCTCGCCCGCGGCGAGGAGTGCGCGCAGCACGGCGGCGGCGTACGGCGTACCGGATGCTCCGGACACCCCCACGATCCAAGGCGTGCGCTGCGTTTCTCCTGCGTTCACACCCCGAGCGTACCGGTGGGCGAAGAGGTCTTCAGGACCGGTGTGGCGTCTCAGGGTCCACGGGAAGCCTGCTCGTGTCGACGGTGAGGCGTCCGAGCTTCGTCTCCACGGAAACCTTGTCGCCATACGGAACCGTGTCCCGTCCGAGGTATCCGTCCGCTCCGGGGTTCCAGAGCGTTACGAGGTGCGCCCTCTGGGGGTCGAAGATCAGGTAGTTCGGGATGCCCCGGGCTGCGTACTGCTTGTTCTTGATCTCGTAGTCGTTGCGAACGCTGCTCGGGGAAACCACCTCAACGGCCAGTTCGACGAGATCCGGAGGGTAAGCGGTCAGGTTCCGGTTCTTCTCGACCGCCGGGATGACCGCGAGATCGGGGCAGAACTCGAAGTCGTCGCTGAACGGGATGGCGACATCACTGATGAATCCCCACTCGGGGTCCATCTGGGCTTCGAGCTGAGTCCACAGCCTCACGATGGTCTCGTTGTGGAACGGCCTGAGCGGACTCATCACGATGTTGCCCTCGACAATCTCCATCCGGTACCCGCGGAACATGTCCTCGTACCGGGCGAGCTGCGAGTGCAGGCGGTTACTGTCCGAGACGGTCACGTCGGCCTCCCTCTCTGCACTCGATGGTAAGCCGCACCGTACTTACACGGTCAGACCCCGAACCAAGAGATCAAGCAGCGCACACACGAACAGGGCAATCCCGATGAACCCGTTGACGCTGAAGAACGCCCTGTTCACACGGGACAGGTCATGGGGCCGCACGATCGAGTGCTCGTAGACGAACGCGCCCGCGACGATCATCAGGCCGAACCAGAAGAAGGTGCCGGCCTCGGTGGCGACCGCGTACCAGACGAACAGCGCGGTCGTGAGCGCGTGGCATACCCGCGCGCCCCAGACCGCCGCCGGGATGCCGAAGCGGGCCGGGACCGACAGGACGCCGATCTCGCGGTCGGTGTCGACGTCCTGGCAGGCGTAGATCAGGTCGAAGCCGCCGATCCAGATGCCGACGGCGAGCCCGAGGATCACCGCGTCCCAGGACCACTCCCCGGTGATCGCCAGCCAGCCGCCGACCGGGCCCATCGCCTGGGCGAGGCCGAGGATGGCCTGGGGGAAGTTCGTGAACCGCTTGCCGTAGGGATAGACCACCATCGGGATCACCGCGATGGGGGCCAGCGCCAGGCACAGCGGGTTCAGCAGCGCCGCCGAGCCGAGGAAGACCACCAGCGCGACCAGCGCGCCCGTCCAGGCGTGCTTCACCGACATCGCGCCGGTGACCAGCTCGCGGTGCGCGGTCCTCGGGTTACGGGCGTCGATCTCCCGGTCGATGATCCGGTTGACCGCCATCGCGAAGGTCCGCAGGCCCACCATGCAGACGGTGACCAGGAGGAGGCGGCCCCAGTGGATGTTCTCGTCCCACTGGAACATCGCGGTGAGCGCGGCGATGTACGCGAAGGGCAGGGCGAAGACCGAGTGCTCGATCATCACCAGGCGGAGGAAAGCCTTCGTGCGTCCCGGCTGCGGGAGCGCCGCAGAAGCTGAACTCACAGGCCGTACTCCTTCCACCGGCGGTCGACCTTCGCCGCCGTCTGAGGGTCGGACAGCACCATGTCGGGCCAGCCGCCGTCGCGTGTGTAGCCCTCCTCGGGCCACTTCCTGGTCGCGTCGATGCCCGCCTTGCCGCCCCAGAACTGCTGGTAGGAGGCATGGTCGAGGTGATCGACGGGACCTTCGACGACCGAGAGGTCACGGGCGTAGTCCGTGTTGCCGAGGGCCCGCCACGCGACCTCGTGCAGATCGTGGACGTCGCAGTCGGCGTCGACGACCACGATCAGCTTGGTCAGGGACATCATGTGTGCCCCCCAGACCGCGTGCATCACCTTCTGCGCGTGCTTCGGGTACTTCTTGTCGATCGACACGATCGCGCAGTTGTGGAAGCCGCCCGCCTCGGGCAGGTGGTAGTCCACGATGTCCGGCACGATGATCTTCAGCAGGGGGAGGAAGAACCGCTCCGTCGCACGGCCCAGGGGTCCGTCCTCCGTCGGAGGGCGGCCTACGACGATCGACTGCAGCAGCGGCCGCTTCCGCATCGTCACGCAGTCGATCGTCAGGGCGGGGAAGGGTTCCTGCGGGGTGTAGAACCCGGTGTGGTCGCCGAAGGGTCCCTCCGGGAGCATCTCGCCGGGCTCCAGCCAGCCCTCGATCACGACCTCCGCCTGCGCCGGCACCTGGAGCGGCACCGTCTTGCAGTCGACCATCTCGATCCGCCTGCCCGCGATGAACCCGGCGAAGAGGTACTCGTCGATGTCACCGGGAAGGGGCGCGGTGGAGGCGTACGTCACGGCGGGCGGACACCCGAAGGCGATCGCGACCGGCAGCCGCTCGCCCCGCCGCGCCGCGACCTGGTAGTGGTTGCGGCTGTCCTTGTGGATCTGCCAGTGCATGCCGATGGTGCGCTTGTCGTGGCGCTGGAGGCGGTACAGGCCCAGGTTCCGGATGCCGCTCTCGGGGTCCCTGGTGTGGGTGAGCCCGAGGTTGAAGAAGGAGCCGCCGTCCTTCGGCCAGGTGAAGAGGGCGGGCAGCTGGTCGAGGTCGACGTCGTCGCCGTGCAGGACGACCTCGTGGACCGGGGCCTCCTTCACCTTCTTCGGCGGTACGTGCGTCATCGCGCCGAGCTTCCCGAAGGCCTCCCGCACGCCCACGAAGCCGTGCGGCAGCTCGGGCCGCAGCAGCCCGCCGATCTTCTCGGAGATCTCGCCGTACGACTTCAGCCCCAGGGCCTTCAGCAGCCGCCGGTCGGTCCCGAAGACGTTCATCGCGAGGGGCATCGCGGAGCCCTTCACGTTCTCGAAGAGCAGCGCCGGGCCCTGGGACTTCTGCACCCGGTCGACGATCTCCCCGACCTCCAGGTACGGGTCCACCTCGGCTTTGATGCGCTTGAGGTCGCCCTCGCGCTCCAGGGCCCTGAGCAGGGAGCGAAGATCGTCGTAAGCCATGGGGCCAAGTATCCCCGAGCCGCTACCCTGGCCCGGTACCTGGGGTCCCGTGCTCGTGGCCCCGACGACCGTTCCATTGAGAGGCCCCATGCTCCGGGTACTGATGTTCCTCGTCCCACTGGCGCTGAGCGTGTACGCGTTCATCGACTGCATCAGCACGAAGGACGAGGACATCCGCTACATGCCCAAGCCGCTGTGGGCCATCCTCGTCCTGGTGTTCCCGCTCGCCGGCTCCCTCTCCTGGCTCATCGCCGGCAAGAAGCGGCACCCGGCCGGCGCGGGCGGCCCCGCGGGTTCCGCCGGCTCTCCGTGGCGCCGGGGCGGCGGGCAGCGATGGGTGGCGCCCGACGACAATCCCGAGTTCCTCAAGTCCCTGAAGGACGAGGACGAGGACAAGAAGGACCAGGACAAGAAGGACGGCGGCGAGGACCCCACCGCCTGAGTTCACCGCACCTGACAAGGTGTACGCCGGTGAGCCGCCCGGAGCGGACAATGCGCCCCTGGGCGGCGGCGGGCGGGGGCCGGACACTTACCTCGCATGACGACTGCTCCCGCCGACTCCACCGGCACCACGCTCACCCCCGAATACGGTGACAAGGTCATCGCCGTCGAGACGGCGGGCTCGGAACCGATCCCCGACGCCGAACGGCACGGCAGCCCGCTCCAGTTGCTGTGGACCTGGGCGTCCCCGAACATCGAGTTCGCGACGGTGTACATCGGCGTGATCTCGGTCCTGTTCTTCGGGCTGGACTTCTGGCAGGCGACGGCGGCACTGCTGCTGGGCACGGCACTCGGCTCGCTGACCCACGGGATCCTGTCCCTGGACGGCCCGCGCTTCGGCGTCCCGCAGATGGCGGTCGGCCGCTTCTCCTTCGGTTTCCGGGGCAATCTGCTGCCGACGGGTGTGAACGCGCTTGTCGCGGGCGTCGGTTGGTTCGCCGTGAACAGTGTGAGCGCGGCTTTCGCCCTCAACACGCTGACGGACCTGCGCCCGCTCCCCTCCCTCCTGCTGGTGGTGGTCGCCGAGATCGCGATCGGATTCATCGGCCACAACTTCGTCCACGTCTTCGAGAAGTACGCCTTCCCGGCGCTGGCGGTGATCTTCCTGCTGGCCGGCGTCTGGACCTTCAAGGAGGCCGACCTGGGCGGGGCGGGCGCAGGCGGCGGCATCGGCGGCTTCCTCCTCGCCTTCAGCGCGGCCTGGGGCTACACGGCCGGCTGGAACCCGGGGGCCTCGGACTACTCGCGCTACCTCCCGCGTACGGCGAGCCGCTTCAAGACCGCCCTCTACCCGGCCGTCGGCCTCTTCGTGTCGGTCGCGATCGTCTCCGTGATCGGCGCGGCCTCGGCGACGATCGTCGCCCCCGAGGGCGCCTCCCCCACGGCCGCCTTCACGGGCCACCTCCCGGGCTGGCTCAGCGACTTGGTGTTGCTGGCCATCATCCTGGGCGCGGTCTCCGCGAACGCCCTGAACGTGTACTCGTCGGCCATGTCGATCACTTCACTGGGTCTCAAGCTCCCGCCGTGGCTGGGCCGCAGCGCCATCGTCGTCCTGTGCGGTGTCGCCGGTACGGCGGCGGCCTGGGCGTCGCTGGCGGACGCGGGGCACGCGTACGAGGCGTTCCTGCTGGTCATCGCGTACTGGGTGGGACCGTGGCTCGGGGTCGTGCTGGTGGAGCGGTGGCTGCAGTCGCGGACGCCGGTCGAGCAGCTGGCGGCCCGGCTCGGCGACCGGACGTTCACCAACTGGCCCGGTATGGCCGCCCTGTTGACCGGTATCGCGGTGTCCGTGCCGGTCTTCTCCAACCAGGAGAAGTACGTGGGATGGGTACCGGAACAGTGGCCGTCCTTCGGTGACATCACCTGCCTGGTCGGGTTCGCGGTGAGCGCGGGGCTTTACGCGGTGCTGCGGCGGGCGCCTCGCTGAAGCACCTCGCCGGAGAACAACGCCGAGAGACGCAGGTCACATTCGGGCCGTGTCACATCCTGCCGGGGCCGTTCCGTCCAAGTGGTGTAGCCATCAATGAACGGCAGCCATCGACAACGGCAAGGAGTGCACCATGGAAGCTCGCATGAACCTCCTCGGCAACCCGGTCGCGACCAAGATCTGGAAGCACATCGTCGCCGCGAGCAAGGCGGTCGAGGACACGACGCTGCCGGCCGCGACGCAGGAGCTGGTGAAGATCCGCGCCAGCCAGATCAACGGCTGCGGTTTCTGCACCGACATGCACACCAAGGACGCCGCGCACGCCGGGGAGACCGCCCAGCGCCTCAACCTGATCGCGGCCTGGCGCGAGGCCAAGGTGTTCACCGAGGCCGAGCGGGCCGCCCTGGAGCTCGCGGAGCAGGGCACCCGCATCGCCGACGCCGCCGGCGGCGTCACGGACGAGGCCTGGGCGAACGCCGCCAAGCACTACGACGAGGACCAGCTCGCCGCGCTGGTGTCGCTCATCGCGGTCATCAACGCCTTCAACCGCGGGAACGTCATCATCCAGCAGCCCGCCGGCGACTACCAGGTCGGCATGTTCGGATGACGCCGAGCAGTTGACCGAGTGCGCCTAGCCGGCCTCGGGGACTTCCAACGGCAGCGTGTGGGCCTGTTCCGCGTGCTCGACCCTGATGTACCGCTCGCCGAAGGTCTCCTCGAGGATCGGCTCGGCCCTCTCCGGGGCGTCGACGCCGACGAAGACGAACCCGCTTTCATCCACGCCGACTTCGCGCAGCAGGAAGGTGCCGTCCCAGCGGCTCATGTCCTCGCCGATGCGGTCGGAGAGGGCGTTGAGGTCTTCGCGGTTCACGTCGGTGCTGTGCAGCCGTACGGTCACGCCCTTCTCGGCGGCGGCACAGGCGGCGGTGTCGAAGGCGGCGGACGGGATGCGCCAGACGTCCGCCGCGTTGTCGTCGTCGTCGACGGACAGACCGGTGCGGACGGCGGCGTGACGGCCTGCGGTCAGCTTGCCGAGGTCGTCCACGGTCCGGTCCAGCGGGGTGTAGTGGACGGCGTCACCGGCCGTGGGAGCGGGGCAGGTGCCGATGCAACTCTTGTCCGTGGCCGCGGCTTTGATCTCGGCGGATGCCACGCCGTACCCCCCGTCGGTGTGACCGGTCTCCAACTCCTCGATGTACAGCCCGGCGCCCACGGCCACACCGGCGGTCGCGAGGCCCGCCGCGATCCAGGTTCGGTGCCTGATCGGGCTCCTCGCGCACCGGTTGACGGAGGCGAACTTTCTGTAACCGTTCCCGTTCGCCCCGTTGACACCTCCCGCACTCCCCCTTAACGTCACGCCCACATTTTGAACGTGGGGCGAGATTTCGAACACCGAGGTCCGTCGGTCGTCTACTCGCCTTCAAAGCTGTACGCCGACCCCCGACGACCTCGGTGGCTGCGTGCGGATCCACCAGTGATGCCCGTGCAGGGCATCGACGTCCGCTACGCCGTCATCCCCCCAACCAAGAAGAACAAGGAACGATCACCATGGTCACCCGAAGAGCCGCCCTTGCCCTCCTCGGCGGAGTGGCCTCCATGGCCCTCACCTTGTCCGCCTGCGGCCAGAGCAGCGAAGCCGGCTCCGAGGACAGCTCCGAGAGCGACACCGTCGGCATCGCCATGCCGACGCGGGCCTCCGAGCGCTGGCTCACCGACGGCAAGAGCGTCGTCGAGAACCTGAAGGGCATGGGGTACAAGTCCACGCTGGTATACGGCGATGACGACCCGAAGGTCCAGTCCTCGCAGATCGAGACCCTGATCAAGCAGGGCGTCGACGCACTGATCGTCGCGGCCATCGACGCGAAGTCGCTGAACGGCGTGCTGCAACAGGCCGCCGACGCGGACATTCCGGTGATCTCCTACGACCGGCTCATCCTCGGCACCAAGAACGTCGACTACTACGTCTCCTTCGACAACGAGATGGTCGGCCGGCAAGAGGCCCGCCACATCATCGAGAAGCTCGGCCTGGAGGACGGCAAGGGCGGCCCGTTCAACATCGAGCTGTTCGCCGGTTCCCCCGACGACAACAACACCAAGTACTTCTTCGACGGTTCGATGGCGCTTCTGGAGCCGTTCCTGGAGAGCAAGCAGTTGGTCGTCCAGTCCGGCGAGACCGAGCTCGACAAGATCACCACCCTGCGCTGGGACGGACCCACCGCGCAGAAGCGCATGAGCGACCTCCTCACCAAGTGGTACAGCGACCAGACGGTCGACGCGGTCCTGTCGCCGTACGACGGCATCTCCCGGGGCGTCCTGTCCGCGCTGGAGTCGGACGGCTACGGCACCGACGGCAAGCCCCTCCCGGTCGTCACCGGCCAGGACGCCGAGCTGGACTCAGTGAAGTCGATCATCGCGGGGAAACAGTCGCAAACCGTCTTCAAGGACATCCGCGAGCTCGCCAGGGCCGCCACGGAGCTGGTCGACGACATACTCACCGGCCGGATACCGAACGTGGACAACAGAAGGGATTACAACAACGGCGTCAAGAACGTGCCCGTCCACTTGCTGCAGCCGGAGAGCGTCGACAAGACCAACTACGAGATGCTGATCACCAACCGCTACTACACAGCCGAACAGCTGAAGTAGCGACGAGCTGTTGCTCCTGGTCAGCGGAGAGCGGACTTGAATCCTCCCCCTCGTAAACGAGGGGATTCCTGGCTCAGGCTGCCTGGCGGAACAGCGTCCCGCCAGGTCTTGCGCCATCAGCACCAGCCGGGTTGAGACCAGCCCGGGCCAGCATTACGCGGGCGGAGTTCTTGTCTCTGGGCGAGACGGCTCCGCACGCGGTGCAGGCGTAGGTTCGTTCGTTCCAGATCCACCGGCACCGGTCCCACTCCGCCAGCAGCGCAGACTCGGCGGTCGACGACACGCGCAGCCGGAACGTCCACCGGGCATGCCCGGCGTCCCCGGCCTCCTTCACCACCGACACGACATCCCCCCTCCCACACCCCGCCCGATCACCCCAGCTTCCACGCCGAGACCGTACGTGCGACATGCGCACACCCGTACCCCCACTACGGCAAAGCCACCCCAACCAGCGAACACGGGCACGCCCGTTCGCTTTTCGGCTCCGTCGGCGGCTTTGCGGGCGCTCCGCGCCCCAGGAGACCTGACACGGCGACGCTCCGCGTCGCCGTCACGGGATGCGATTCCTCCCCGGCGTGAACGCCGGGGCATCCTCGCAAGAATCAGGTGAATGCGCTCAGCGCAGCCGCGACGACGACAGGATCGACAGCAGGTGCGCCGGGACCATCACCCACGTGATGACGGCCAGCGCGCCCAGTGCCCAGCGGGTCGGGTCGATGCCACCGGTCATCTGGTCGGCCACAGCCGCGGCCAGCAACACCAGCGACGCCTCGATGCCATTCGTCACGCGGTGGATCTTGAAGGCGGCCGCCAGCTTGCGTACCGTCGCCACGCCCTGAGAGCGCGGGCGGGTCGACTCGTCGTCGACGACGCCCAGTCCGCGCCGGGCCCGGGCCACGTCCACGAGGTCGGTCGAGGCCTTCAGCAGCACGACACCCAGGGCGGTGGCGATGCCGATCGACAGCCAGCCGCCGACGCCGGACTCGGCGGCGCGGTAGCCCGCGCCCGCCAGCAGGGCCGCGTCGGCGAGGTAGGCGCCGAGGCGGTCGACGTAGATGCCGGACGCGCTGTTCTGGCCCTTCCAGCGGGCGACTTCGCCGTCCACGCAGTCGAAGAGGAGGAACAACTGCATGAGGACGACGGCCAGTACGGCACCCGTCAGCCCCGGGATCATCAACGCGGCCCCGGACGCGACCCCGCACACCACCATCGTCCAGGTCAGCTGGTCGGGAGTGACCGGCGTGCGCACGAGGTGCCGGGTGAACCGCAGCGAGACGCGCCGCATGTACAGCCGGCCCGCCCAGTGCTCGCCGTTGCGGCTCGCGAGCTTGGCCTGCGGCTGGCAGACCTCCCGCAGCTCCTCCAGAACCGGAGCAGCAACCATGAACGTTCCTCCAAGGGGGGCCCAACTGCCGCTGACACGGCGGTGATCGGCACAGGTTACCTGCCCGGTCGTCTGGACTCCTGCGCTGGCCGGAGTCCAGAATCCGGAGTCCAGAAGCCGGAATCTAGGCCACCGTCCGCAGCCCGCCCGCCACCGCCGGGCTCGTCCCCCGCACCACCCGATGCGCACAGGCCGCCGTCAGCAGTTCGCCCAGCAGGTCCGGGTCGCCGATCTCCAGCCCCAGCAACGACTCGATCCGCTCCAGCCGCTGGTAGAGGGACTGGCGGCCGATGTGCAGCAACGCGGCCGTACGCGTCGGGGAGCAGCCGTGCCGCAGGTGGACCTCCAGGGTGCGGACGAGGTCGCTGGGGTGGGCCGCCTCCCAGGCCAGCAGCGGGCCCAGGGCGTGCTGGACCAGGCCGGCGAGCCGCTCCCGGTTGGCGTCGACGCCGCCCCGGGTCAGCTCCCGTTCCAGGGCCAGCGCGCGCGACGACGTCACCAGCGGGCCGCCCGCCATGCCCGGTTCGGCGGCCGGCACGGTCAGCGCCAGCTCCAGCGTCGTACGGGCCGCCCGCAGCGTGTCGCTCCAGCGCAGCCAGCCTCCGCCGGCGGCGACGGCGTGCCCGACCGCGACGGTCAGGCCGGGGTCGGCGGCCGTACGGAAGGCGTCCTGGACGGCCCGTACGGGGTCGCCGGCACGGGAGCCGGGGAGGGACAGCAGCGCCAGTACGTCGCCCGGGAACGCCGCCCGCAGCACCCCCGACCCGCCCAGCAGCCGTACCGCGCGATCGACCGTGCTCGTGTCCCGCGTGCCGTGCAGGGACACGCCGAGCAGGCGAGCCCCGGGGCCCGGGTGGAAGCCCGCGAGGGCCGCCCGCGCCTCCACCTCGGGCTGGTTCAGCGCCGCCCGGTCGGCCAGGTCCGCCAGCAGGGCCGCCGTATGGTCGTCGCCCCACGGCCGGACGACCGACCGCCCCGACAGGCCCCGGGCCACGATCGCCCGGTTCGCGGCCTCCGTGATCCGTACGAAGGGCACGACCCGGTGCAGGGCCAGCAGCGGCAGGCCCAGCCGGCGGGCCTCGTCGGTCACCTCGTCCGGCATGGACGGCAGTGAGCGCCCCACCTCGACCGCGAGTCCGGCCGCGTCCCGTGCCGCCAGTTCGCGTACGTACCGCCGCCGGACCTCCTCGTCGGCGTCCGTCAGCCCGAAGCCGTTGGTCAGCAGCAGTTCGCCGCCGTCCAGGAAGTTCGCGCCCTCGTACACCTCGCTGGAGTGCACCCAGCGCACGGGACGGTCCAGAGAGCCCTCACCCGCCAGGAGCCGGGGTTCGGCGGCCCGTACCGGGTCCAGCTCCAGGATCTCGCGGAGGGTGAGTGCGGGCACGGGAACCTCCAGGGCGCTGACAGTTCGTCCGGCTGCGGGATGCCCGGAGAGTACTTTCCGCACGTTGCCCTCGTGTTTCCGCCACAGGAGAGTGAAGACATGGACCTTGAAGCCATGGACCTTTTGGATCAGGCGACAGCACGTACCTGGCTGGCCACCGCCGTCGAGGAGGCCCGTGCCGGGCTCGCCGAGGGCGGCATCCCGATCGGCGCGGCCCTGTACGGCGCCGACGGCACCCTCCTCGGCCGCGGCCACAACCTCCGCGTCCAGGACGACGACCCCTCGATGCACGCGGAGACGGCCGCCTTCCGGAACGCGGGACGGCAGCGGTCGTATCGCGGTACGACGATGGTGACCACCCTCTCCCCGTGCTGGTACTGCTCCGGCCTGGTCCGCCAGTTCGGCATCTCGCGGGTCGTCGTCGGCGAGGCGGCCACCTTCCACGGCGGCCACGACTGGCTCGCGGAGCACGGCGTGGAGATCGTGCTCCTGGACGACCGCGAGTGCGTCGAGATGATGCGCGACTTCATCAAGAACAACCCGGCACTGTGGAACGAGGACATCGGTGAGTGACACCCCAGCCCCGCGCATTCCCACGATCGACCTGAAGCCCTGGGTCGAAGGCACCCCCGCCACCCGCGCCGAGATCGCCCGCACCGTCGACGAGGCCCTCCAGACCGCCGGATTCCTGCTGGTCACCGGGCACGGGGTCGACCCGGCCCTGCGTTCCCGCATCCGGGAGGCCGCGCGGACGTTCTTCCGGCTGCCGGTCGACGTCAAGCAGCCGTACACGGCGAAGGTCGGCGGACGCGGCTGGCTCGGGCCGGGGGCGGAGGCGAACGGGTATTCGGAGGGTACCCAGACCCCGCCGGACCTGAAGGAGTCGCTGACGTTCGCCACGCACGAGCACTTCGAGGACCCCGTGGTCGACGCGGAGTGGGCCGCGCCCAATGTCTGGCCCGCGGAGGTGCCCGAGCTCCGGGACCTCTGCGAGGAGTACCTGGCGCGGATGGCCGACCTGGAGAAGGAGCTGCTGTCCCTGCTCGGCGAGGCGCTCGGGCTCGACGCCGACTTCTTCTCGAAGCACATGGACCATCCGACGTACGGCTTCAACATCAACTGGTACCCGGGGACCGAGGTCGTCGGGGAGCCGCAGCCGGGGCAGTTCCGCATCGGTCCGCACACCGACTTCGGGACGGTGACGATCCTCGACCGGCAGGCCGGCAAGGGCGGGCTGCAGGTGTACACGGACCCTGTGGACGGGGGTGCCGGCTGGGAGGACGCGCCCTTCGACCCGGAGGCGTTCACCATCAACGTCGGTGACCTGTTGGCCCGTTGGACAGGCGACCGCTGGCGTTCGGGACGGCACCGCGTGCTGCCGCCGCCGGCCGACGCGCCCGCCGAGGAGCTGATGTCCCTCGTCTACTTCGGGGAGTGCACGCCGGGCACGCTGGTGGAGTCGCTGCCCGCGCCGGTGGGGCGGGTGGCGTACGAGCCCGTCGACTCGCACACGTACCTGCGGGCGAAGCTGGACTCGATCACCGTGGACTGACCGGTCGAGAGTTTCGTAACCCAACGGACATCACGCGGTCTGGCCCGCACCAACTCCCTCTCTTTACCCTGAGGTTGGAGTCTCTGGGGGGAGAGATGCGGTGGGCAGACGGTTGCACGGGCGCGGGGCGTTGTTCGACACCGATCCGGCCGGTCTTGCTCCGCGGCTCGTGGGCCTGCGTCCGCACCAGCACCGGGCCACTCCCGTGGAGCATCCCAAGGAGCTGCCCTTCGTGCTGCTGACCGGGGGGCGGGGGCTCGGCAAGAGCGCGGTGCTCGATGAGTTGCGGGACGCCTACAAGGGGCACACGCCGGTCGCGTCGATCGACTGCGAGGACGTCCAGTTCGCGCGGCCGACCGGCGGGCGGCCCCTGGAGGCCTGGTCGCCGGTGTCGCAGGCGCTGCTGGTGGTCGCCGAGCAGCTGGCCGAGCCGGTGACCGGGGCCGGGCGGATCACGTTCCCGCGCCTGATGTCGGGCCTGGTCGCGGTCGCGGCGGGCGGCTGGGACGACGCGGACTCCGAGCGGATCCGGCGCGAGGTGGAGCGGATCCTGCTGCTGAACGAGGGCGGGTCGTGGGTCGCCGGGTTCGCGGGGCGGATGGCGGGCCGGGTCACCGCGAACGTCGTCTCGGCGGTGAGCGGCACCGGTCCGCTCGTGGCGTCGGCGATCGAGGCGACCCTGGAGTCCTTCTCCGACAGTTTCGTGAACCGGCGCCAGCAGCGGGCCTCCGCCTGGTGGCGCGCCTACCCGAACGCGGGCGCCGACGCCCGCCGCGGCCTGATGCTGCTGTCCGGGCACTTCCGGGCCGGCGGCACCTCGCGGGAGCACGCCGAGCGGTATCTCGTACGGGCGCTGCTCGCCGACCTGACCGACGCGTACGCGGGGATGCTGCCGCGGATGCAGCGGCTGGGGCGGCCCGTCGTCCTCATCGACAACGCGCACCGGGCTCCCGGCCCCGGGCTGGTGGACGCCATACTGCGCGACCGTGCCGAGGGGATCGCCGACCAGGTCGTGTTCGTCGGCGGCCTGCGCGGCACCGACCGCCCGGTCCTGCGCAACGCCGTACGGCGGACGCTGGCGGAGGTCGCGCGGCGCAGCGACTGGGCGCCGGACCCCGCGGCCCCCTCCTCCCGGGCCCTGCTGGTGGCGCTGCCGCCGCTCAGCCCGGACGACACCCTGCACCTGGTGGGCGCCGCCTGCGCCGAGGTCCCGGTGCCGCCCCAACTGCCGTACGCCACCTACAGGTTGACCGGCGGCAACCCGCTGGGGATCGTCCACCTCGCCGACTCCGCCGCGCAGAACCTGCCGGGTGCCGCCTCCCTGGGCGAGCTGCTGACGGCGGACGTGCGGCTGGACGACGACCGCGACGGGCGGCCCGCCTACCTCGAACTCCTGGACCGGCTGGTGCCGGCCGACCGTCTGGACGAGCTGACCGTGCTGGCCGCCGCCCACGACCACGACTCGGCCTGCGCGCTCGCCGAGGCGCTCCTGCCGGACGACTTCGGCCCGGCGGACGTACGGGCGTTGCAGACCCGGCTCGTGGCGGAGGGGCTGGTGGAGGTGCCGGGCCGGTTCGTCGGGGACTCCTTCGTGCGGACTCTGCTGTTGCTGCGGCTGCACCACCGGGACGCGGACCACGGGCAGTGGCGGCAGGCGCACGAGACGCTGATCCGCTCCTACGCGCACGCGGCCGACGACGACGATCCGGCCCGCGCCCGCTACCGGCTGCACCACGAACTCGCCCTGGGCCGCTCGGAGTCGGCGGTGGGATATCTGCGGGACAGCTTCCCCACCCTGGACATCCGCGTCTGGCTGCGGTCGCTGCGGTTCATCGCGTCGGCGCCCTACTTCCACGCGCACGACGCCGAGGGCCACGACTTCGCGGCGCGGGACGACCGGCGGGCGGCGATCGCGCTCGGGCGCACCGACGCCGAACAGGTCGTGCCTCAGGGCGCGGACGCCGTACTGCACCTGCGAATACGGCGGCTGCTGCACGCCGTGTGGCAGCTCACCGACCCGCTCGCGCTCCCCGACCCGAAGGTGTGCGACCGGCTGCGGTTCGAGCTGGAGCAGCTGTCCAACCTGCGCCCGGCGGGCAACGCGCTGCTGTGGCGGGCCTCGCGGGACTGGCCCGAGGACGCGCTCGCCGGGCGGCCGTTGCGCGTCCCGGACGACGACGAGGACGAACCGGACGGGGAGGCGTGATGGCGGGGAGCGGCGCGGGCGGGGGTTCGGGCAGAGGACTGGGCACACGGTTGCGCGAGGGCGTCTGGGAGATCCCCCTGCGCCGCTACCTCGCCCTGCTGGTCGCCGCCGCGGTGGTGACCGGCCTGGTCTTCGGCGTACGGGCGCTCGCGCACGACGACCGGTCCTGCGCCCCCGGGGTCGTACGGCCCGAGGGCAGCGACGAGTGCGTGGGCGTGTCGGCGACGGACTACTACTTCGGCCGGCCTCAACTGCGGGACACCGTAAGGGCGATCGCCCGGGAGAACAGGTCCCTCAAGGCGGACAGCTATGTCACCGTCGCCCTCCTCGAACCCTTCACCGCGACCGACACCGACAACCTCGGGGACGCGCTGCACGAGTTGCAGGGCGTGTATCTGGCGCAGTACCAGGCCAACCACAGGTCGGCCGGGCAGACCCCGGCGATCCGGCTGGTGCTGGCCAACCCCGGGGCGACCGGCGCCCACTGGGAGCACACGGTCGACCAGCTGGAGAAGATGACCAAGGGCCCGGACCGGCTGCGGGCGGTGACCGGGGTCGGGCTGAGCACCGAGAACAACAAGAAGGCCGTCGCCGAGCTCACCCGGCGCGGGATCCCGGTGATCGGCACCTCCATCACCGCCGACGACCTCGCCAACGGACAGGACGGCACCGACCCCTTCCCGGGGCTGGCCCGGGTCTCCCCCACCAACACCGACGAGGCCCGCGCGCTCGCGTCCTTCGCCGAGGTGACGGCGGGCAACGCGCTGCTGGTGTACGACAAGCCGGGCGACCCGTACACGACGACCCTGCAGAAGTCGTTCGCCGACCTCATCGAGGGCTCGCCCTACGAGCCGCAGCCCTTCACCCCGCCGGACGACCGCAGCCAGGAGGGCACGACCGCCAACACGTTCCGGCAGATCACCCACCTCGTGTGCGACACCGCGCCGGACACCGACACCATCCTGTTCGCCGGACGGCACACCCAGCTGCGGCAGTTCATCAACGCGCTGGGCGGGCGCGGCTGCCAGGACCGCAGGTTCACCCTGCTCACCGGTGACGAGGGCTCCTACCTCACCGGCGACAAGGAACTCGACCGCAGCGCCCTCACCCACAACCTCTCCGTGCGCTACACCGCCCTCGCCCACCCGGAGGCCTGGACGCAGGACCCGGTGAAGACCGGCGGCTCGGCGAAGGACGCGGAGGTCCTCAACGGGCTGCTCGCGAGCAGCAAGCGCGAGCCGGTCGGCCCGCTCGGCCCGATCACCCTCTCGGACGGCCAGCTGATCATCGCGTACGACGCCATGCAGCTGGCCGTCAAGGGCATCCGCGAGGCCACCCCCGACGGCGAGGTGGTCCCGCCGCTCGCCGACGTCGGCCTGCAGTGGCCGCAGGTCAAGGGCTCGCTGAAGGTGAGCGGGGCGAGCGGCTGGATCTGCCTGGACGTGCACGGCAACCCGTACAACAAGGCCGTCCCGGTGGTGGAGATCACCCCGCAGGGCGCCAACCGCTTCGTGAAGATCGCCTGGCCGGAGGGGAAGCCACCGGCGAAGGAGTGCCTGCCGCCGTCCTAGAAACGGGCTTCGGGGTCCTGGGAAGGAGCATCGAGCCGGTCGATCAGCCGCTCGAACCGGGCCCGCCAGCCCGCCTCCGACTCCCGGTCCCCCCGGAACTCGTGGGTGAAGCGCAGGGCGGACCCCTCCTCCCCGTCCCGCTCCAGGTGGAACCTGATCCGTCCGCCGCCCTCCACCGTGTACTCGGCGACCCGGTCCACGTCCCACGCGGTCACCTGCCCCGATCCCAGGTCGCGCAGGGTGACCGCGCCGCCGAGGCGGGGTTCGAGGACGTCGACGGCCGTCCACCAGGCGGCGATCCCCTCCGGGGTGGCCAAGGCCGGCCAGACCGCCTCCATGGGCCTCGGGAGCCGCACCAGGAAGTGCAGGATGCGCGTGTCCCCGTGGGTCTGGCTGGAGCCCTGTTCGACGGAACCGCTCATGACTCCAGCCTGCCCCCGGCATACGGAATGCGCACCCCTCAGGGACGCTGACCTGCACGGTCGACGACGGCCCGGCGGAGCACCGCGGTGTTGGCGATGACCGTGCCCTCCTTCACGTCCGAGAAGTCGTCCGTGGCCACGCTGCGCTGCCCGAGGAACTCGTAGGTCTGCCGGTCGAAGATCCACTCGTCCCGGCTGGAATTGTCGGGATCCTTGCGCGCGATGGCGACGCCTCGGCGTCCGGCGGCGTCGACCGCGTTCTCGCCGATCGTCACCCCGGGGATCCGGGCGACGGCCCGGAACAGCGCGGCGCTCTGCTCCGGAGGCACGATCGCCTGCCTCAGCAGGTCGCCGGCCAGCACGAACATGGCCTGGTACCGCTCCTGGCCGCTGTGCTTCGGGGCCGTCTCGTACAGGTAGCGGTACATCCCGTCGGCGTCGGTGGGCAGGGTCTTCACGTGGTTGTAGGAGGGAGAGATCTCCCAGCCCTCGCCGCCCGGCTTGGGGTCGGTCGGGAGGTCCCAGTCCTCCCGCCCCGCCTCCCGCCCCATCCCGGTGTGCAGACCGTCCACCGAGAACCACATCTCCAGCCGGTGCAGCGGCGTGATGGTGAACTTCCCGTCGTACGCCTCTCCGCCCGACACCTTGCTGTCCAGGTACACGAACTGGTCGTCCCGGACCTTCCCGTAGGACGGCTGCTCGTGCGCGGCGGCCAGCGCGATGTCCTCCAGCAGGGCGACGGTGGCCCTGCTGGGCGGCGGTGCGCTCGCCCCGGCCCCCTCGTTCGACGGCAGGACGACGAAGGTGACGGCGGCCGCGGTGGCCACGGCCGCCGCCACCAGTGCGGGCCGCAGCCAGGGCTTCCGCTTCCGGACGGGCAGCGGCTCGGTGTGCCGGATCTCGGTCATCAGATGCTCCTTGAGGAGTCGGTGACGGCCCGGCGGAAGGTCGTGTTCGGGAAGCTGGTTCATCGGTTTCCCTCCCTCAGGGGCCCGACCGCGGTGCCGCGGTCACCTCTCATCTGTCCGCGCGCTTCAGGTGGTTCCAGATGTTTGGCGAGTTTTGTCCGCGCCCGCGAAAGCCGCGACCGTACGGTCCCCACCGGCACCCCCAGCGCCTCGGCCGCGGCTCGGTAGTCCAGGCCGGACCACACGCACAGCGCCAGCACCTCCCGCTCGGCCCGCCGCAGCTTCGCCAGCGCGGTCCGTACGACGGCCAGTTGCGCGGCGTCGTCGAGGCGCCCGGCGACCTCGTCGGCGAAGTCGCGCACCGGCTCGTCCCGGGGCAGGCGGGCGACCGCGGCCGCGTGTCTTCGGGCGGCGCGGCGGGTGTTGCGGGTGACGTTGGTGGCGATGCCGAGCAGCCAGGGCCGCAGGGATCCGCCCTCCTCGTCGAGCCTCTCGCGCAGCCGCCAGGCGTCCAGGAAGGTCAGCGAGACGACGTCCTCGGCCACCGCCCATTCCCCCGTCAGCCGGTAGGCGTGGTTGTAGACGGAGCGTGCGTACGCGTCGAAGAGATCGCCGAAGGCGTCGTGGTCCCCCGCGCGGATGCGTCTTCGCAGATTCGTATCCACACCCTCCACCTGTCCGTACGACCAAGGCCGGTTCCTGTGACCTGCGTCACGGGAACCGGCCTTGAGGCTACGGGAGGCGGTTACACGCCCGCGTAGGAGTGCTTGCCGGAGACGAAGATGTTGACTCCGTAGTAGTTGAACAGCCAGCAGCCGAACGCGATCAGCGCCAGGTAGGCGGCCTTGCGGCCCTTCCAGCCGGCGGTGGCGCGGGCGTGCAGGTAGCAGGCGTAGGCGACCCAGGTGATGAACGCCCAGGTCTCCTTGGGGTCCCAGCCCCAGTAGCGGCCCCAGGCGTCGCCCGCCCAGATCGCGCCCGCGATGATCGTGAACGTCCACAGCGGGAAGACGGCCGCGTTGACCCGGTAGGAGAACTTGTCGAGGGTTGAGGAGGCGGGCAGCCGCTCCAGGAACGAGGTGGCGAACTGGCCGGGCCTGCCGCCGCTCTGCAGCTTGTTCTCGTACGAGTCCTTGAACAGGTAGAGGATCGTGCTGACCGCGCCGACGTAGAAGACCGCGCCGCACAGAATCGCGGTCGAGACGTGGATGTACAGCCAGTACGAGTGGAGGGCGGGAACCAACTGGTCGCTGGCGGTGTACAAGACAGTGACGGCGATGCCGAGATCGAGGAGGACCGTCGTGATCAGGAACAGCCCGAGCCAGCGCACGTTCTTCTTCAGGGCGAGCAGCGTGAGGTACACGCCGACGGCCACGGTGGAGAAGGTGATGTTGAACTCGTACATGTTGCCCCAGGGCGCCCGCTCCACCGAGGCAGCCCGGGCGATGACCCCGCCCAGCTGGATGAGGAACGCGAGCACCGTGAGGGACACGGCGATACGCCCGTAGAGGTCGCCCTGCGCATCGCCACCGTGGGCGCCGGGCCCGTCGGGCACGTCACGCGCCCCGGCCGCCGCCCGCACGACGACCTTCGGCCGCTCCAGTACGGCGGTGGAGCCGCCCTTCTTCACCGTGACGGCCGGCGCCTTCGCCGCCTTCTCGGAGGTGAGCGCGGCGGCGGTGCGGGCGATCTTGCTGCGGCCGCCGAAGGTCCATTCGGCGATGTAGGCGAAGAAGGCGAGGGTGTAGACGGCCATCGCGGAGTAGATCAGCGTGTTGCTGAGGTTCGCGAGGTTTTCGTTGGTCGCGGCGGCGAGTGTCACCTCAGCGCTCCTTCGGTGGATATCCCGGCAACTTGCGGTCGGGCGGCGAGATCTGCAGGTAGCGTGCGTTCGTGTTCACCGGGCTGGTTTCAACCCGGCTGGCGTTGATCGTGGAAGACCTGGAGGACCGCTGGTCCGCCGGGCGGCGTGAGCCAGGAATCTCCCTTGTTCCGCGCGGGAGAGGATTCAATTCTCAGCCCCTTCGGCAGATGCGGCGTCGGAGTCGGACACACCGTCCGGCTCCGCCCCCGTGTCACCGGGCGCGCCCGGTGCCTGGTCGTAGAGGATCCCGGCGAGGTCGCCGAGTTCCTCGGGCACCTTGGCGGACTCGCTGCGGCCGAGGCCGGCCATCTCGACGACGGTGACACCGTCGTCGCCCTTGACGGCCCGCACCCACACGCGGCGGCGCTGGATGAACAGGGAGCCGGCCAGACCGAAGATCGCGGTGACCGAACCGCCGAGCGCCCAGCCGCTGCCCGGCTGCCGGGTGATCTGGAAGTTGGCCCACTCCTTGGTGCCCTCGTAGGTGACCGAGCCGGCGCCGTTCGGGAGCTGCATGGTCTCGCCGGGCTTCAGGTTCTCCCGCAGCTGCGTGCCCTTGGAGTTCTTGAACTCCTTCAGGTGGGTCTTGTCGAGCTGGTACACGCTCTGCGGGATGCCCGCGTCGACACCGAGGTCGCCGTGGTAGGCCTCCAGGTTCAGCACCGGGTTGTTCAGCGCCGGGAACTGCGAGACCACCGCGGAGTTTGCACCCCCGTAGGTCGGCAGGAAGAAGGCCTGGAAGCCGAGCTGTTCCTTCACGCCCTTGGCGTTGCGGTAGCCGTCCATGACCTTGATCGCACCGGAGGAGGTGACGTTGGAGTCGAGCGGGAGGAGAGGCACGGCCTGGCTGTAGACGACGTTGCCCTTGCCGTCGCGGACGGTGATGACGGGGGCGTAGCCGTGGGCGGTGAGGTAGACCTTGGAGTCGCCGATGTCCAGCGGCCCGTTGGGCTCGATGGTGGTCTTCCGGTCCTTGCCGTAGGCGCCGACGCTGTAGTCGACGGTCGCCCGGTAGACGCGCGGGGTTCCCTTGCTGGGGCCCGACGGCTCGTAGGTGCCCGTGAAGTCGTCCAGGACGAAGCTGAACGGGTCCAGGCTGTCCTGGCTGAAGAGGTTGCCGGACTTGAAGTCGTCGTACTGCGTGATGGTGTTGGAGAAGCCGTCGCCCTCGACGACCAGCTTGTTGCCCTCCATCTTGAACAGCTGACCCCAGGCGAAGGCGGTGAGCAGCACGATCAGGGCGATGTGGAAGGCGAGGTTGCCCACCTCGCGCAGATAGCCCTTCTCGGCGGCGACGGCGTCACCGGCGAGGTGGGCGCGGAAGCGGCGCTTCTTCAGCAGGGCGAGCGCGGCCTCGCGGACCTGCTCCGGCTCGGCCTCGGTGCGCCAGGTGGTGTAGGCGGGCAGCCGGGTCATGCGCCTGGGGGCGCCCGGCGGCCGGCCGCGCAACTGGCCCACGAACTGCCAGGTGCGCGGGACGATGCAGCCGATGAGGGAGATGAACAGCAGGATGTAGATCGCGGAGAACCACACCGAGCTGTAGACGTGGAAGAGCCCGAGCTTGTCGTAGACGTCGCCGAGGGTGGGGTTCGCGCTGCGGAAGTCGGCGACCTTCGTCTCGTCCGTCCCGGACTGCGGGATCAGCGAGCCGGGGATCGCGCCGAGCGACAGCAGCAGGAGCAGCAACAGCGCGACCCGCATGGAGGTCAGCTGCCGCCAGAACCAGCGGGCCCAGCCGATGACGCCCAGGGAGGGCAGGTTGGGCAGCTCTTCCTTGGGGGCGGTGGACAGCTGGGATCCGGCGGCGCCGAGGTCCTGTTCGTCCGGGGTCGCGTCGGCGGGCGCGCCGGTGGTCGTCTTGCTCATCGATCAGATCCCCACAGTGAAGCCGTTGGACCAGTTCTGCATCTCGGAGACGATCTGGTCCCACGCGCCGGTCAGCAGCAGCAGACCGGTCACGATCATCATGGTGCCGCCCAGGCGCATCACCCAGACGTAGTGGCGCTTGACCCAGCCGAAGGCGCCGAGCGCCTTGCGGAAGGCGACCGCGGCGAGCACGAACGGCAGGCCGAGGCCCAGGCAGTACGCGACTGTCAGTATGGCCCCGCGGCCGGCGCTCGCCTGGCTGAAGGACAGCGCCTGCACGGAGGCGAGGGTGGGTCCGATGCAGGGCGCCCAGCCGATGCCGAACAGAGCGCCGAGGACGGGGGCGCCGACCAGTCCGGCGGCCGGCTTCTGGTGGAAGCGGAAATCGCGCTGGGTGAGCCAGGGCATCAGGCCCATGAAGAAGACACCCATGAGGATCATGAGCACGCCGAGCACCTTGGACAGGATGCCCTTCTGCTCCTGCAGCGTCTCCCCGAAGTACCCGAACAGGGCCCCGCCGGAGACGAACACGGCGGTGAAGCCGAGCACGAACAGCGAGGCCCCGACGACCATCCGCCCGCGCCGGGCCTCGGCCAGGTCGGTGCCGGTGACGCCGGTGACGTAGGAGAGGTAGCCGGGGACCAGGGGCAGGACGCACGGCGAGAAGAAGGAGACGAGTCCGCCGAGCAGGGCTATGGGCAGCGCGACCAGCAGGGCACCGCTGAACACGGTCTCGTTGCGGCCCGTCGCCTCGGCGAGGGTCACCAGCGCGCTCACGTCACTTCTCCGCGAGGACGGGCTTGAGCATGCTGAGCAGATCCTCCTCGCCGAGCGCCTGCAGCGCCCGCGCGGCGACCTTGCCGTCCTGGTCGATGACGAGCGTGGAGGGGATCAGCTGCGGGTTGAGGGTGCCCTTCTTGAAGCGGAGCATCAGCTTGCCCGTGGGGTCGTACAGGCTCGGGTAGGTGATGCCGTAGTCCTTCTCGAAGGCGACCGCGACCCCGGTGCTGGTGTCCCGGGTGTTGATGCCGACGAACTGGACGCCCTTGTCCGCGTACTCCTTGGAGATCTTGGAGAAGTACTTGGCCTCCGCGCGGCACGGCCCGCACCAGGATCCCCAGACGTTGAGGACGACGACCTTGCCCTTGTAGTCGGCGACGTCGAGCTGCTTGCCGTCGATGGTGGCGCCGGAGAGGTCGGGGGCGGCGACCCGCTTGCCCTGCGCGACGGTGTCGATGCCGTTGTTGCCGGTGACGAAGTTGGTGTCACCGCCGCCGCCGGACGTACCGCCCGAACTGCACGCGGACAGGGTCACCGCGGCTGCCGAGGCAACGGCGGTGAGCAGGACGGCGCGACGGGTGCGACTACGGGTGGCGGCACTCATGTGAAAAGTTTCGCATGCCCGTTCTGGGGATCTTGCGCACCCCCCTTGCGGGCGGAATTCCGCATTTCAGGCAGCGTTCGAGGAGGTCTCCGAGGCGGTCGAGCCGGTTGCGGCCGTGTCCTTCAGGAACTCGTTCCAGCCACCGGCCGGCTGCTGCCCGACATCGAGCGTACGCAGCTTGGCGAGCACCTCGGGCTTCTGGACGTCCATCCAGTCGACGAACTGCCGGAAGGAGACCAGGCGTACGTCCTCGCCCTTCTCCTTCTCCCGGGCGATGTGCTTGAAGGCCTCCTCGACGGCGTCCATGTAGATGCCGCCGTTCCACTGCTCGAAGTGGTTGCCGACGAAGAAGGGTGCGCGGTTTGTCTCGTATGCCCGCTGGAATCCCTGGATGTAGGCGCCGGCGGACTGCTCGCGCCAGGCCGGGTAGTTGTGGGCGGGCGCGTTGGTGGAGTTGACGGACTGATTCGCCAAGTGGTTGTAATCCATGGAAAGCACCTCAAATCGGCGACCGGGGAAAGGTATCGCCTGCAGGGGCAGGTCCCACATCCCCTCCTTCTGCTGCGGCCAGACCTGGCGGCCGCCGGGCGAGGAGGCGTCGTAGCGCCAGCCGAGCTCGCGGGCGGTGGGCAGCAGGTTGTCCTGGCCGAGGAGGCAGGGGGTGCGGCCGCCGACGAGTTCCTTGTCGTAGTCGAAGGGCAGCGCGGGCAGGTCGGTCCATCCCGTGTTGGTCCGCCACTCCTTGACGAAGGACTTGGCCTGGTCGATCTCGCTGCGCCACTGCTGGGGCGTCCAGTTGCCGACGGTGCCGGTGCCGGCGCAGAAGTGGCCGTTGAAGTGGGTGCCTATCTCGTGCCCTTCGAGCCACGCCCGCCTCACGTTCGTCAGCGTCGCCCTGACGTGCTCGTCGGTGAGATAGCCGATGTCGGAGGCGCCGCGCGGGTTGTTCGGCGGGTCGTAGAGGCGCTTCTTCGACTCGGGCAGCAGGTACAGCCCGGAGAGGAAGAAGGTCATGCTCGCGCCGTGCTCCTTGGCGAGGTCCAGGAAGCGCGGGAAGAGGCCGTTGCCGACCTCGCCGGCGCCGTCCCAGGAGAAGATCACGAACTGCGGCGGGGTCTGCCCCGGCTCCAACGGCTCGGGCTTCGCGGGCTGGTGGGGCTGCCTGCCGGTGAAGGAGGTGGAGCCGTCGCCGAGGGGGCGGGCGGTGGGCTTCGGGCTGCTCGGGCGGCCGTCGCCGGAACCTCCGGCATGGCTCGACCCGTCCGACGGGGTGAGCGTGCCGCACCCCGCCAGCCCTACGGCGGCCGCGGCGCCCGCGCCGAGTCCGAGTGCTCCCCTTCGGGTGAGAGTGCGCATTGCATCCCCGTTCGTCACGTTCTCTGGTGGTCACCCAGTCAGAGGCGGCGACGAACGGGGAGGTTCCTCCGATACTTACGGATTTCGTAACAGAGGCGCCGAGAACGCGCTTACGCCCCGAAGGCCTTGCCCTGCCCCTTCACCGGCTTCGCGCCGGCGAGGAGATGAGCGGGGACGAGATCGCGGGCCGGCTCGCTGTAGCCGACGGAGACGATCTTGTCGCCCCGGTATGTGAAGGTCGTCAGGGACGCGAGGGTGCACTGCCGCTTGCGCGGGTCGTGCCACAGCCGCCGCTTCTCGACGTACGACCGCACGATCCAGATCGGCAGCTGGTGACTGACGAGCACCGCCTCGTGCCCGCGCGCCCGGTCCTTCGCCGCGTCCAGCGCGCCCATCATGCGGATGACCTGGTCGACGTACGGCTCGCCCCACGACGGCTTGAACGGGTTGACCAGGTGCTTCCAGTTCTCCGGCCGCCGCAGCGCGCCGTCCCCGACCCCGAAGGTCTTGCCCTGGAAGACGTTCTCGGCCTCGATGAGCCGCTCGTCCGTCGCGATGTCCAGGCCGTGCGCCTTGGCGATCGGCATTGCCGTCTCCTGCGCCCGCTCCAGCGGGGAGGCGACGACATGCGTCACGTCACGGGTGGCGAGGTGCTCGGCGACCCGGTCGGCCATCTGCCGGCCGAGCTCGGAGAGGTGGTAGCCCGCGAGACGGCCGTAGAGGACACCGTCCGGGTTGGCGACTTCACCGTGCCGCATCACGTGGACGACGGTGATGTCCCCGTTGACGTTGCGGTTGCCGTTGCCGTTGCCGTTGTCACTCATGCTTGCGTGGCCTCCGCAGCCGCTCGGGCCGCCGCCGGAAGGGCGTCGGCGATCCGCTGGACGGCCCGCTCGTCGTGGGCCGTGGACACGAACCAGGACTCGAAGGACGACGGCGGCAGGTAGACGCCGTTCGCCAGCAGGGAGTGGAAGAAGGCGGTGAAGCGGAACGACTCCTGCGCCTTCGCGTCCTCGTAGGTGCGGACCGGGCGGTCCGTGAAGAAGACGGAGAACATGTTGGAGGCGTTCTGCACGGTGTGTGCGACGCCTTCCTTGGTGAGGGCCCCGGAGACCAGCGCCTGGATCTGCGCCGACACGTCGTTGACCTTGACGTAGGCCGCGTCGTCGAGCAGCCGCAGCTGGGCGAGACCGGCCGCGGTGGCGACCGGGTTACCGGAGAGGGTGCCGGCCTGGTAGACCGGCCCGGCGGGCGCGAGGTGCCCCATGACATCGGCGCGGCCACCGAAGGCGGCGGCCGGGAACCCGCCCCCCATCACCTTGCCGAAGGTCATCAGGTCGGGCCGGACGCCGTCGATGCCGTACCAGCCGGCCCTGCTGGTCCGGAAGCCGGTCATGACCTCGTCGGAGACGTACAGCGCGCCGTTCTTCGCGCACGCGTCCTTCAGCCCCTGGTTGAAGCCGGGCAGCGGCGGTACGACGCCCATGTTGCCCGGGGAGGCCTCGGTGATCACACAGGCGATCTCGCCGGGATGGGCCTCGAAGGCGGCGTGCACGGCGTCGAGGTCGTTGTAGGGCAGGACGATGGTGTCGGCGGCCTGGGCGCCGGTGACGCCGGGGGTGTCGGGCAGCGCGAAGGTGGCGACGCCGGATCCGGCGGAGGCGAGGAGCGAGTCGACGTGACCGTGGTAACACCCGGCGAACTTGACCACCTTGGTGCGCCGGGTGAACCCGCGGGCGAGCCGGATGGCCGACATGGTGGCCTCGGTCCCGCTGGACACCAGCCGCACCTGCTCCAGCGGCTCGATCCGGGCGACCATCTCCTCAGCGAGCGTGACCTCGCCCTCACCGGGCGTACCGAAGGAGGTGCCGCGGGAGACGGCGTCCTGTACGGCGGCGATGACCTCGGGGCGGGAGTGCCCGAGGATCATGGGCCCCCAGGAACAGACCAGGTCGACGTACTCGCGCCCGTCGGCGTCGGTGAGGTACGGACCCTTGCCGGACACCATGAACCGGGGCGTTCCGCCCACGGCACGGAAGGCGCGCACCGGGGAGTTCACGCCGCCGGGCGTGACGGCGGCCGCACGGTCGAACAGGGCCTGCGAGACAGGCGCATCGTATGAATAGGGCAATTCGCTCATGTCCTGCGACTTCTCCGACCTTCTCCGACTGCTCGGACTCCGGTTTTGCCAGTGACCTCCTCAGGGTAGGCCAGGGGGCACCGAGGACAGCGGGCCGCTGTGGACGGGGCTGCCGAGGCGGGGCCGAGCGGGCTGCCGATGCGGCTACTGACCCGGCGACCAGTCCCGGGCCCCCGTCATCTGCGAGACTGGCACCTGATACACACAGCTCAGAAGGACGATGTTGTGGTGCGCCCTGTTCAGGGGCTGCAAAGATCCTGCGGACAGGTGTTTCAGCGCACGTTTCGGCGGGCGGCCGTGGGGGAGGTCACTGACACGATGATCGGGTTGCGCGGCGGGGCCCGCGCGTCCTAGAAAAGCAGTCGGGTGGAGATATGCATCGCGGTGGCGGACTGGGCGAGGGGACTGACGACCTGGGTCCTCGACGTGCCCGGCGGGGAAGGCACCGACGCGACGCGGAGGAATCGAACGAAGCACGCCAGGGACACGTTGTACCTGGTGAGGAGTCGGAGTGGTCCGACCGACGGATCGACCGGCTGAGGGCGGGGAGCAGGAATGGTGGTCGGGTGGGGGTGACGTACAAGTACTTCGGCGCGCCCGACGGCGCGACCGCAGCCCGTGTCCCGATCTCGATGCGCCCCGAGGAACTCGGCGGCGACGAGCTCGGGATGAACGGCATGTTCACGAAGATCAAGCCGGAGACCATGGCGGCGATGGTCCTCACCGGCATCGAGGGCGTCCCCCTGCACAAGGTGCCGCCCCTGGAACTCGTCGTCCTGCACCCCGACTACGCGGTGGTCAAGCTCCCCATGACGGTCGTCGACCCGCTCCGCGGCATCGGCGAGGAGGCGGTGGGCGCGGCGGCGTTCATCTGGTCGACGGTGCCGGACCGGGGCGGGCCCCGGGACGCGTTCAACGTGTACCAACTGCTGCACGAGTGGCAGGATTTCAGCCATCGGTTGCATGAGGCGGGGCATCAGCCGTACTGCCTGGTGTGGCCGTGAGCTGAGGTTTTCCGGTAGCCGGGCGGGGTTTGCGGACCCCGCCCTTTTGTATGCCGAAATCGTCGGAACCCGCCCGTAGCGTCTCTTTCGGAGCAATCTCTCGTTGGGCCACATGGCCATCGAGCGATGCCGCGAACGGAGAGCCCCTTGCGAATCACCGACATCCAGCGTTGCGAGCTTCGGTCCGGACGTCTCGTGGAATGGACGCTGCACCCGACGACCGTCAAGGCCGCGATGAGTTTGCCGGACGATTCCCGCCCTCCCGCGTACGTACAGGAGTCCCATGTCCGAACGACGCGATCGGTACGGCAGGACGGCCTGTTCGTACCGACCTGGCTCGGGGCGGCCTTCGACATCCCGGGACGGATCGATCTCGACGTACTCCAAGGCGCGTTGCGTGCCTGGACACTCAGGCACGAGACGCTGCGCAGCGGATTCCGCTGGACCGACGACGAGATGCGACGCTTCACGCTGGACGCCGACGCGGTCGTGCTGCACCGCGAGGACATCGGCACCTTCTCCGACGCGGCGGTGCTGACCCGGTATCTGCAGGACCGTTTCGACGTCGCGGCGGACGCGCTCACCTGGCCGAACTTCATTTTCACCGCGGTCGTCAGGGACGACGGCACGAGTGTCTACATGGCGTTCGACCACAGCAACGTCGACTCGTACTCGCTGCAGCGCATCCCCGGCGAGATCCACGACCTCTACGCGGCCGGGCTCCAGGGGCGCACCGCCGACACGGCACCGGTCCGCCAGCTACGTCGACTTCTGCGCGTCCGAGCGCACGCGTGCCGACGGGATCGACGACTCGCACGCGACGGTCGCCCGCTGGCGGGAGTTCATCTCCCGATGCGACGGCAAACTGCCGAACTTCCCCGTCGACCTCGGTCTCGACCCCGAAGGACCGCTGCCCGCCCAGAAGCTCATGCGCGAGATGCTGGTGGAGGACGCGGAAGCGGCGGCCTTCGAGGCGTACTGCCGCCCGTACGGCGGAAGTCTGGTCGGCATCCTCGCCGCCACCGCCCTCGTCGTCCGCGAGATCGGTGGCCAGGAGGTGTACCGCACCGTCGTGCCGTTCCACACCAGGGCGAAGTCCCAGTGGTCGGACTCGGTGGGCTGGTACGTGGGCGGCGCGCCGATCGCTGCGGGAGAACCGGTCACTGGCCCGGATGCCCATCGCCCGCGTACTCGGCCTACTGGGCTCCGACTTCCGGCCCACGTCTGCGGACCTGTACTCGATCGTCTCGTACGTCGACACGCGCGGCACTCCGGGGTCGGAGCGGTGGCAGGAACTGAAGGCGTCCGGACTGCTGCGGGTCTCGTACGGCGACCAGGTGTGCGTGTGGCTGAACCGGCTCCACGAGGGCCTGCAGTTCGCCAGCCGCTGTCCCGACAACGACGTCGCGTACAAGAACATGCGGCTGTACGTCGAGGGGCTGCGGGACCTCGTGGTTTCGGTGGCCCGGGACTCGGCCGTACGCGTCTAGGACGGGGCCGTAGGTGGAGCGGGCTACACCCCCGACCGGGGAGGACGCTCTCTCGTGACGGCAGGCCGATGACGGGATCGTTGAGCTCACAAGGTCAACGGCTCCCCGTCGGGGAGATCCACAGATCCACCTCTCCCCGAAAGGCACCTGCCATGAAGGCGATGCTCTCCTCCCGCCCCGTCCTGTGGTTCCTGTTCCTCTTCAACCTCACCGTCGCCCTGGCCGCCCCCTTCATCGACGACAGCGCGAAGGGCATCGCGACCAGCATCGGCATGGCGGTCGTCTCCCTGGGCGCCGGGTCGGCCCTGTACAAGGGCCGCGGCCGGCGCGCCTGACCGCAGGACGCGGGCGGTCGTCGCGGGCCGCACCACTGCGACGCACCGCTACGACGCACCTGCCTGCCTCAGGCCCCGCCCACCGTGAACCCGATCACCGTCCCGCCGCCCTCCCGCCGCACGGCGAACGGCGCGCCCCCGTGCGCGAGGGCCACCTCCCGCACGATGGACAGGCCGAGGCCCGAGCCCGGCAGGGAGCGCGCGTCGGCGGCGCGGTAGAAGCGGTCGAAGATACGGACCAGGTCGGCGTCGGCGATGCCGGGGCCCCGGTCGAGGACCTCGACGCGGACGGTGCCGATGGGGGTCCCCCCGCTCGAGTGAAGCCGAGAGTGGGGGAGGGCCGGACCGCTGACCTTGATCTCGATGGGTCCCCCGCCGTCGCGGTCGAACTTGGCCGCGTTCTCGACGAGGTTGGAGAAGGCGCGCTGGAGCATCGCCGGGCGGCCGTCGGTCGTCGTGTCACCGCTCGCGCGGACGACGATCTCCCGCCCGGTACGGCGACGGGCGAGCCCGGCGACGTCCTCGGCGATGTCGGCGAGGTCGACCCGCTGGGGCGGCTCGGTGTCGGACTGCCCGGCCGCGAGGTCGACCAACTCGTTGACCAGGTCGGTGAGTTCGCGGGCCTCCTGGCCGAGGTCGGCGACCAGTTCGGCCCGGGTATCGGGGGGCAGCTCGTCGATCCTGCGCAGCAACGAGATGTTCGTCCGCAGGGAGGTCAGCGGCGTACGCAGCTCGTGCCCCGCGTCCTGGACCAGCCGCCGCTGGTCCTCCTCGGACTGGGCGAGCCGCCCGAGCATGCGGTCGAAGGCGCGGCCGAGGCGGCCGACCTCGTCGTAACCGGCGACGGGCACCTGGATGCCGAGGCGTCGGGTACGGGCGACGTCCTCGGCGGCGGAGGTGAGGATCACCAGCCGGCGGGTGATGCGCCGGGCCAGCCACCAGCCGAAGAGCCCTGCCGCTGTCACGACCGCGAGCATCAGGATCAGCGTCCGCTGCTGCAGGGCCCGCAGCAGGTCCTCGGTGTCGCTGAACTCCTGCGCGACCTGCACCGCGCCCCGCCCGTCGCCGAGGGCGACGGTCGCGACCCGGTAGACGTCGTCGCCGACGTCGACGTCCTTGTGCTCGACCATCGTCCCGGCGGTGGCGTCGGCCGCGATCCGCCGGTCCCCGGCGACGACCGGCAGCCCGGGCCGGCCGGGGTCGACGACGCCGCCGTCCGGCCCGAGCACCTGCACGTCCGTGCGGGCGGGCCGGACGAGGTCGTGGCCGGGCTCGGAGGAGGAGAAGTCGCCGGGTGTCATCCGGTGCGTGCGCACCTCGTCCCGCAGGTCCTGCACGACCTGGTCGAACACGGACTCCTGGTCGACCCGGACCAGCCGGGCGGCGGCGCTGTAGGACAGCACGCCGACCAGGACGGTGACGGCGGCGGTCACGGCCGCGAAGGACACCGCGAAGGTGGTCCGCAGGGACAGGAGCCGGGGTCGCCGTCTCACCAGCAGCCGCCCGAGGCGGCCCACCCGTCAGTCCTCCCGCAGCACATAACCCACACCGCGGACCGTGTGGATCAGCAGCGGCGCCCCCGGCTCGTCGAGCTTGCGGCGCAGGTAGCCGACGTACACGGCGAGATTCTTGGAGCCCGGCCCGAAGTCGTAGCCCCAGATCCGGTCGTAGATCGTGGAGTGGTCGAGGACGATTCCCGCGTTGCGGACCAGCAGCTCCAGCAGCTCGAACTCGGTGCGGGTCAGCTCCAGCTCCCGCCCCCCGCGCCAGGCGCGCCGCGCCTGTACGTCCATCCGCAGCCCGTCCGCCTCGATCCGCCCCTCGGCGTGCTCGGGCGCCTGCGGCTTCGGTGCGCCGCTCAGCGCGCCGACCGGGCTGGTCCGGCGCAGCAGCGCCCGCAGCCGGGCGAAGACCTCCTCGACGTCGAACGGCTTGACCACATAGTCGTCGGCGCCCGCGTCCAGCCCGGCGATCCGGTCCTGGGTCTCCACGAGCGCCGTCAGCATCAGGATCGGCGTCCGGTCCCCCTCGGCGCGCAGTACCCGGCAGACCTGCAGTCCGTCGATCCCGGGCATCATCACATCCAGCACGAGCACGTCGGGCGGACTCTTGTGGGCGTGCGCCAGCGCCTCGATCCCGTCGGCGACCGCGGTGACCCGGTAGCCCTCCAGGGTCAGGGCGCGCTCCAGCGCATGGCGGATGGCGCGGTCGTCTTCGGCGAGCAGCACGTTTTGGGGCACGCCCTCAGTGTGCCAAGCCCGCCGACCCGTGCGCCGTGATGAGCGGCTCACCGGGCGCCCTTCTTACTGCCCTCTCACCGCCGGGTGCGCAACCGGGGGCGCACCCCTACCGTCCTCTCACTCGCCCCGCCGGGGAGCTCACGGGCGCAGGCCGTCGAGCGCGGCCCGCAGGATCGGCTCGACGTAGTCGGGGGTGCCGTGAATCGTGGCGACGGCGATGATCATGTCGCAGATCTGCTCGAGGGTGAGGTCGTCGCGGATCTCGTGGGCCTGCTGTGCGGCGACGAGGAGCGGCCGGCCGGCGGCCAGCACCCGGGTGCGGCTCTCGCTGAAGACGGCGTCCTCGCTGTCGGAGTGCGTCAGCAGCTCGGTGGCGATGTCGTGCTTGCCGGTGGCGAAGGCGAAGAACTGGTGGAGCCAGGCCGTGAACACCGCTCCCGGCGTCCGGCCGTCGACGGTCTCGGCAGGCGCGCAGACGGCGTCGACCTCGTCGAGGTAGAGGGCTTCCAGGAGCTCTCGGCGACCGGGGAAGTTGCGGTAGAGCGTCGCCATGCCGACGCCGGCGCGTCGCGAGATCTCGGCCATCGACACCTGGGCGCCGGGCTCGGCGAAGGCGGCGCGGGCCGCCGTGAGGATCTTGTCGCGGTTCCGCTCGGCGTCGGCACGTCTCGACGGTGTGGGCGGCTGGTCCGAGGTCATCACGCTTCCTAAGTGGATAGGCTATCCGCTACGCTGAACGGACAGGCTATCCGTTTCTGCGTCCGGCCTGATTCTATCCACCTGCCGCGGCTTGATTCGCGGCGATTCGAGGAGCCTCCACCATGGAGTACCGCCCCCTGGGACGCACCGGCGTCTCGGTCAGCCCGCTGTGCCTGGGCGCGATGATGTTCGGCGCCTTCGGCAACAGCGACCACGACGACTCGGCCAAGATCATCCACCGTGCCCTGGACGCCGGGATCAACTTCGTCGACACCGCCGACTTCTACTCCGGCGGGGAGTCGGAGGAGATCGTGGGCAAGGCGCTCGCCGGCGGGCGGCGTGACAACGTCGTGCTCGCCACCAAGGTCGGTCTGCCGTTCGGCGAGGACCCCAACCAACGGGGAACCTCGCGGCGCTGGATAACGGAGGCGGTCGAGGGTTCGCTGCGCCGGCTGGGGACCGACTGGATCGACCTCTACCAGGTGCACCGTCTCGACGCGGCCGTCGACATCGACGAGACCCTGGGCGTCCTGTCCGATCTGGTCCACGCCGGAAAGATCCGGGCCTTCGGCGCCTCGACGGTCGCTGGTTCCGAGATCGTCGAGGCGCAGTGGACCGCAGAGCGCCGCGGCCGCGAACGGTTCCGCACCGAGCAGCCCCCGTACTCCCTCCTGGCCCGTGCCGTCGAGTACGACGTGCTGCCGACCTGCCTGCGCCACGGGATGGGCGTGCTGGCCTACAGCCCGCTGGCCGGCGGCTGGCTGACCGGCCGCTACCGCAAGGGCCAGGAGATCGCCGGGCCGGGATCGGTGGCCCGCCGGGTCCGCTTCGCCGCCACCTACGACGCCACGTCCCCGGCGAACGCGGCCAAGCTCGACGCCGCCGACGCCCTCGGGGCGCTCGCCGACGAGGCCGGGATGACGCTCGTCCAGATGGCGATCGCGTTCGTCGTCCGCCACCCGGCGGTCACCTCAGCGATCGTCGGCCCGCGCACCATGGACCACCTGGAGTCCTACCTGACGACCGACGGCATCGAGCTGTCCGACGACCTCCTCGACCGCATCGACGAGATCGTGCCGCCCGGGCACACGGTCAACGTCGCCGACAACATGTGGCACACCAGCACGTCCACGCTGGACGCCGCTTTCCGCCGCCGCTGAAGCCCGTCCGGCGGGTCAGGCCGCAGGAAACCGACGGTGCCTGATCGACGCGGGTGAGCGGGGCATGCCCGCCGCGGAACAGCTGATGTCACTGCTGCCCCGCGCCTGCGGCGGGCCGGGCCGGCCAACCCGCCGGTCCGGCCGCACCCGGTCCACCTGACGTCACCGCCCTGCGCTCACGCCCGCAGCGCGGCCAACTGCTCCTCGAACGGCACGACCGCTGCGAAGGCGTCCTTGACGGGCCTGGCCGCCGACATGCCCGTCATCAGGGCCGCCAGCTCACCCGCAGCCCGCCCGATCCGCCCGTCCAGCCCTTCCGCGCCCCAGTCCTCCGAGGCCGCGTACACCCCGGTCGGGACGACGACGCCCCGCAGGTGGGCGAAGAGCGGACGCAGCGCGTGGTCCAGCACGAGGGAGTGCCGGGCCGTACCGCCGGTCGCGGCGATCAGCACCGGCATGCCCGCCAGCGCGTCCTTGTCGATCACGTCGAAGAACGACTTGAACAGCCCGCTGTACGACGCGGAGAACACCGGCGTGACGACGACCAGCCCGTCCGCCCCGGTCACCGCGTCGATCGCGGCGGCCAGCTTCTTCCCCGGGAACCCGTTGGTGAAGTTGTGCGCGATCTCCACGGCGAGGTCGCGCAGCTCGACGACCTGGACCTCGACCGGCAGGTCCCGGCCCACGGCCGCGGCCAGCCGGTCCCCCAGCAGGCGGGTGGACGACGGGACGCTCAGCCCGGCCGAGACGACGACGAGCTTCATTCGACGGTCACTCCCTTCGATGCGGCCGCGAGCAGCGACTGGTGGGTCGGCGCCTGAGGCACCCCGGCCGGACGCCTCGCGGCGAACTCCTTGCGCAGCACCGGCACGACCTCCTCGCCGAGCATGTCGAGCTGCTCGAGCACGGTCTTCAGCGGCAGCCCGGCGTGGTCGACCAGGAACAGCTGACGCTGGTAGTCACCGGCGTACTCGCGGAAGGCGAGCGTCTTCTCGATGACCTGCTGCGGGGAGCCGACGGTCAGCGGCGTCTGGTCGGTGAAGTCCTCCAGCGACGGCCCGTGCCCGTAGACCGGCGCGACGTCGAAGTACGGCCGGAACTCCCGCACCGCGTCCTGCGAGTTGGGCCGCATGAAGACATGGCCGCCCAGGCCGACGATCGCCTGCTCGGGTGTGCCGTGCCCGTAGTGGGCGTACCGGCTCCGGTAGAGCTCGACCATCCGCTTGGTGTGGTCGGCCGGCCAGAAGATGTTGTTGTGGAAGAAGCCGTCGCCGTAATAGGCGGCCTGCTCGGCGATCTCGGGGGACCGGATCGAGCCGTGCCAGACGAACGGCGGCACGCCGTCCAGCGGCCGGGGCGTGGACGTGAACCCCTGGAGAGGCGTACGGAACTTCCCCTCCCAGTTCACGACGTCCTCGCGCCACAGCCGGTACAGGAGGGCGTAGTTCTCGATGGCGAGGTTGATGCCCTCGCGGATGTCCTGCCCGAACCACGGATACACCGGGCCGGTGTTGCCGCGCCCCATCATCAGGTCCACCCGGCCGTCCGCGAGGTGCTGGAGCATCGCGAAGTCCTCGGCGATCTTCACCGGGTCGTTCGTGGTGATGAGGGTGGTGGAGGTGGAGAGGATCAGCTTCTCCGTCCGCGCCGCCACGTAGCCGAGCATGGTCGTCGGCGACGACGGCACGAAGGGCGGGTTGTGGTGCTCGCCGGTCGCGAAGACGTCGAGCCCGACCTCCTCGGCCTTCAGCGCGATGGCGACCATGGCCTTGATGCGCTCGCGCTCGGTCGGCGCACGGCCCGTGGTCGGGTCCGGCGTTGCATCGCCGACGCTGAAGATCCCGAACTGCATGGTCGCTCAACCTCCAAAGTTGTTGACCGTTCAACTATAGCCTGACAACGGTCCCGCCCTCCCCCGTATTCCGAGTCCCGCCCTCCCCCGTAGCCCGAGTCCCGCCCTCCCCCGCATTCCGACTACCCGGCGCTTGTCAGTGCCCCGCCCTACGATCGCTTCATGGCCCCCGTACGCCGTGACACCCGAGGCATCGTCGACGCCGCGGAGCTCTTCACGCACGTGGACTTCCGCCGCGTCGAGCCGGCGGAGCCGCTGCGCCGGTATGTCGAGCAGTACTGGCTGATCGACTGGAACCTCTCCGAGCCGTACGTCTCCCATGTCGTCCCGCATCCGGCGGTCAACATCGTCTTCCAGCGGTTCGAGGGCCAGGACCCCTTCGTGGAGGTGGCGGGCATCCAGCTCGGCCTCTTCGCGCAGAAACTGGAGGGGCGGGGCCGGGTGTGCGGCATCAAGTTCAGACCCGGCGGCTTCCGCCCCTTCGCCCCGGAGCACCCGGTCACACACTGGACGGGCCACCGGCTCCGCTCCCCCGAGGTCTTCCCGGACACGGACCCCCTGACGATCCTCTCCCCGGACGACGAGAAGACCAGGGTCGCCGCCCTCGACACCTTCCTCCTCGGTCTGGACCCGCGGCCCGACCCCCAGGCCGACCTCGCGACCACCCTGGTCGACCGCATCGGCGCCGACCGCACGATCCGCCGCGTCACCGACTTCGCGCGGTCCGAGGACATGTCCGTACGACTGCTGCAGCGCCTGTTCGCCGCGTACGTCGGCGTCGGCCCCAAGTGGGTCATCCTGCGCCACCGCATCCACGAGGCGCTGGAACGGGCGGAGACGGAGGCGCCGGTGGACTGGGCGGCACTGGCCGCCGACCTCGGCTACGCCGACCAGGCCCATCTGATCCGCGACTTCACAGCGACGGTGGGGATCCCGCCGACGGCGTACGCGCAAGGCGTGCACTGACGGCCCTGAGCAGCGTCCGTCCACCGCGCCCGTCGGCTCCGAAACCGACGCGGAAATCAATGCGCTTGACCGCTCGGCACCCGAGCCCGCACATTTATCTGCGTGACACAGATACTGCATGACGCAAATGAAAAGAAGGCAGCCGCCCGCACCCGCTGGGCGATCCTCGCCGTCGTCCTCGCCGCCGACGTGCTGGACCTCCTCGACGCCACGATCACCAACATCGCCGCCCCGACCATCACCCAGGACCTCGGCGGCGGCTCCGGCCTCGTCCAGTGGCTCGGCGCCTCCTACGCGCTCGCGCTCGGCGTGCTGCTCGTGCCCGGCGGCCGACTGGGCGACAAGTACGGGCGCCGACGGATCTTCCTGCTCGGCCTGGCCGGGTTCGTCGCCGCGTCCCTCGCCTGCGGACTGGCCGTGAGTCCGGAGAACCTCGTCGTCGCCCGCCTCGTCCAGGGCGCCTTCGCCGCCCTCGTCATCCCGCAGGGCTTCGGCATCCTGGCCGCCACCTGGCCGCGCGACCAGATCGGCAAGGCGTTCAGCCTGTTCGGGCCGGTGATGGGCCTGTCAGCCGTCGGCGGCCCGATTCTCGCCGGGTTCCTGGTCGACGCCGACCTCGCCGGCCTCGGCTGGCGCCCCATGTTCCTGATCAACCTGTTCCTGGGCGGCGCCGCCCTGCTCGCCGCCATACGTCTCCTCCCGCGCGACACCGGCGATCCGTCCGTGACCGTCGACGGCCCGGGATCGGCGCTGCTCGCCGGCGCGCTGCTCGGCCTGCTCGGCGGGCTCATCGACGGCTCCACCCACGGCTGGACGCCCCGCGCCTTCGCCCTGCTCCTCCTGGGGCTCGCCCTGTTCGCCGGCTTCTGCCACCGTCAGCGCACCGCCGCCCACCCCCTCGTCCAGCCGTCGCTGCTCCACAACCGCGGCTTCACCTCGGGCCTGATCCTCGGCATCGTCGTCTTCGCCGCGACCGCCGGACTCCTCTACGTCCTCTCCCTCTTCTTCCAGCAGGGCCTCGGCCGCTCCCCCGCGGGCACCGCGCTCGGCCTGGTTCCCCTGTCGCTCGGGATCGTCGTCGCGTCCATCGCCTGCTACCGGCTCATCCACGCCCACGGCCGCAGACTCGTCGTGGCGGGACTGCTGATCGTCATGGCGGGCTGCGGATACCTGGCCAGCCTGGTCATCAACTCCGGTACGGCCCTCAGCAGTTGGGAGCTGGCCCCGCCCGTCCTCCTCATCGGCCTCGGCATGGGCACCTGCTTCGGCACGGTCTACGACATCACGATCGGCGACATCGCCCCCGAGGAGGCGGGCAGCGCGAGCGGCTCGCTCTCCGCGGTGCAGCAGCTCGCCAACGCGATCGGGGCGGCCGCCGTGACCACCGTGTACTTCCGCACGGCCGAGGGCGGCGAGGCCCACGCGATGACCGTGAGCCTCCTCGTGGTCGCCGCGGCAACGGCCCTGTGCCTGCCCCTCGTACGGCTGCTGCCGCGCAAGGCGCCGGAGGAGCAGCACCACTGAGGTCCCGGAAGCGCAGCCGGCCGGCCCCGGGCACAGGCACAGGCACAGGCACAGGCACCGACAACGCGGGGTCGAAGAAAACCCCCGGCCGGCCTGTCACACTCCCGCCCCGCTCCCCGTCAACCCGGTGAACGCGACGAAGCCGCCGCGATCGAGTCCACCGCGATGAAGCCCACCACCGAGGAGCACGCCATGTCCGTCGCCCACACCGTCGTCACCCTGCTGGCCGCCGCGATGGCCGGCTACTCCGGAGTCGTCGTCCTCACCCGCGCCGAGTGGATCACCAAGGCCCTGGCCGACTACCGGGTGCCGAGCTCGTGGTGGCCCTGGCTCGGCGCGGCGAAGGTGGCCGGAGCCGTCGGCCTGCTGGTCGGGTTGTTCGTACCGGTCATCGGCATCGCGGCCGGGACCGGGCTGGTGCTGTACTTCGCCGGGGCGGTCGTCACCGTCGTACGGGCGCGGTGGTACGCGCACATCCCGTTCCCGCTGGTGTACGCCGCCCCGGTGGTCGCGGCCATGACGCTGGGCGCGTCGGCCTGACCCCGCCGCCCGGTGCTCAGGGCACCAGCACCAGCCGCCCCCGCACCCCGCCCTCCGCGAGCCGCGCGTGCGCCTTCGCGGCCTCGTCCAGGGCGTACGTCTCGGCCACCCGGAGGGTCAGGACCCCCTCGTCCACCAGGCCGACCAGCTCGGCGAGACGGGCCCCGTCGGCGCTCACCCCGACGTCCGCCGTCCGCACCCCGCGCACCGGGGCCGGGGCCGTCCCCGGAATGACGCCGACGAAGGCGCCCCCGTCCCGCACCCACTCCAGGGCCGCCGCGCCGAGGATCGCCGCGTCCAGCACGGCGTCGACGCTGCCCGGCTCGACAGCACCGGAGGTGAAGGACGAAGCCCCCAGCGACCGTACGAGCTCCGCGTCCTCCTCGCGGGCCAGCGCGGTCACCGACACCCCGCGGTGCGCGGCGAGTTGGACGGCGTACCCGCCCACCGCGCCCGCGGCCCCCGTCACCAGCAGCGACTGACCCGGCGTCACCTCCAGCAGGTCCAGGGCCTGGACGGCGGTCAGCGCGTTCAGCGGCAGAGTCGCCGCCGCCACCGCGTCGACCGACCTCGGGGCGAGTGCCACCGCGTCCGTGTCCACGACCACGTACTCGGCGTGGGTGCCCAGCGGATTGACCATGCCGTGGTCGAGCGCCACCACCTCGTCCCCGACACGCCATGAACTCGCCACACCCACCGCGTCCACCGTCCCGGCCACGTCCCAGCCGAGCCCGAGCTGCTTGCCCTCGCCGCCGAAGGCCCCCGCCCGCACTTCGGCGTCCACGGGGTTCAGCGCGGCCGCCGCGACCTTGATCCGCACCTGCCGCGCCGCCGGCTCGGGCAGCTCCGTCTCCACGATCCGCACGGCCTCGGGCCCGCCGAACGTCGTCACCACTGCAGCTCGCATGTCCGTCAACTCCCCCTACATCACTGACTGCCTCGGTATCTCCTCAGCTGCCGGCAACCCTAGGAAGAGTTACTATCCATCGGGAAGTAGTTACCCAAAGGTGCGTACATACCCCGGAGGTGAGCCATGGCGACCACAACGGCGGCCCAGCGGCGCGAGCAGGCCCGCACCGAGTACGACGCGTTCCTCAAGGGATGCCCCACCAACCAGCTCCTGGACCGGCTCAGCGACAAGTGGGTCAGCCTCGTCGTCTCTGCCCTCGCCCCCGGCCCCCAGCGCTACAGCGACCTCGCCCGCAGACTCGCCGGCGTCAGCCCCAAGATGCTCACGCAGACCCTGCGCGCACTGGAACGCGACGGCATCCTCACCCGCACGGTCACCCCGTCCGTCCCGGTCCGCGTCGACTACGAACTCACGCAACTGGGCCGCAGCCTGAGCCTGCTGCTGCTCGCGGTGAAGGACTGGGCGGAGACGCACATCGAGGAGGTCTGGGAGGCGCGGGAGCAGTACGACGCCGGGGAGGTGGATGACGGCCGGGTGCGCGGTGGCGGTGGCACTCACACCTCGCCCGCCCGCAGCCGGGCCACCTGAGCCGCGCTGAACGCCGTCGTACGCCTCATGTGGTCGACGATCAGTCCGAGTTGGGATTCGTCCAGGTCGTCGAAGAGAGTGGACCAGCCGCCCCCCAGCCGCTCCCACACCCGCCCGAACTCGGCGATCCGCTCCGGCACCGTAGCCACCAGCACCCGCCGCCGGTCGGCCGCGTCCCGCTCCCGTACGACGTACCCCGCCCGTTCCAGCCGGTCCACCAGCCGCGTCGCCGAGCCGGTCGTCAGCCCGGTCAGCTCGGCGACGCGGCCGGTCGTCACCGGCCCGCCCTCCAGCGTGAGCAGGTTCAGACACTGCAGGTCGGTGGGGTGCAGCCCGAGATGGTCGGCCACCGCCTGGTTGAACAGGGCGTACGACGCCATGTAGCGGCGGGAGACGGTGGACAACTCCTCCAGCAGCCGCTCACGTCCCTGACCGGCCCCCGCCCCACGAGCCATCGCCTCGCCGGCCATCATCCCGTCCGCCTCTCCTCTGCGTCGCGCAGAGATCGTACGACGCAGCCACCGAGGTAGGTGCGGGGCCGGCGCCGACGCCTGCTCAGAAGTAGTACTCGTCCCCGGTGTCCAGGACCAGCACCCGCTGCCGGTCGTTGGCCCGGTTGCGGTCCACCACCCCACCGCTCCACACCGTGTCGACCTCCAGCAGCACCTCCGACGGCGCCCCCCGCAGCCGTACCCCCAGCTCCACGCGGTCCCCCAGCCCGTCCGCGGCCAGCGCCCCCACCCGGCACAGCACCACCCGCAGCCCCGAGCGCGCACATCCGTCCGGCAGCACCTGCCGGAACGCCAGCGGCTCCGACCAGCGCAGCCGCACCGTCGCGTCCGGCACGGCCGACGGCCCGTGATTGCGCGGCGTGAACCGTACGTCGACGACCCCGAAGGCCATCGAGGCGGTCCCGTGATAGGCGAGATCGGCCTCGGGCCCCCCGTCGGCGGCAGCCACCGGAACCGTCCCGCCGCCCACCGCCGCCAGAGCGACCCCCCACACCGCAAGACACCGCAGAACCCGTAGAATCCGCACCCGCATGCCACCACTCCTCAGTCAGCAGTCAGTAGTCAGCCGTGGTCGTACGGGATGTATCCCACGCGCGGCGCACCCCAGGCGCAGCCCATCAGGTGACGCACGGCCCCCTGCACGCGCATGGAAAGCTGGACCGCATGCTCATCCTCCGCTCCGCCGCCCTCTTCGTCGTCGCCGCGCTCTTCGAGATCGGCGGCGCGTGGCTGGTCTGGCAGGGCGTACGTGAGCACCGCGGCCTGTTGTGGATCGGCGCGGGCGTCCTGGCCCTCGGTGCGTACGGCTTCGTCGCCACGCTCCAGCCCGACGCGAACTTCGGCCGCATCCTCGCCGCGTACGGCGGTGTCTTCGTCGCCGGTTCCCTGGCCTGGGGCATGGCCGCGGACGGGTACCGCCCGGATCGCTGGGACGTCACGGGCGCGCTGATCTGCCTCGCGGGCATGGCGGTGATCATGTACGTGCCGCGGGGCGACTGAGCGTACGTACGGCAGGGACCGCTCAGGTCTTTCAGAGCCCTCAGGCCGGCTCTTCGGGCAGCAGCCCCAGTTGTCCCAGGAAGTCCATCTCGTCGAAGTAGAGCCGGTAGTCGACGATCTTGCCGTCCGCCACGGTGGCGATGTCCACCCCTCGGATCCTGATCTCCTTCTGGGTGGGCGGGAGCGTCTCCCCGTTGGGCAGTTGCAGCGGCCCGGTGTTCCGGCCGCTGAAGATCCCCTCGTCGATGGCCGTGTCACCGGCCTCGTACGCGTGCAACGTCTCGAACGTGGCCTCGGGAACCGCCTCCGCCATCTGCCGCCAGTACTCGACGATGCCGTCGCGACCGCGGATCTCCCCCTCGTCGGGGGTGAAGGCGACCGCGTCGTCGGCATAGAGCTCGGCGATGACCTTCAGATCCGGGTGCGAGGTCAGCGCGTCCGTGAGCCGGTCCATGACCTCACGTGCCTGTCCCATCGATCCACCTCCTGAACCGCGGATCACCCACCTCATTGTCCCACCGGGACCGCGCCGGGCAGACCGGAGAGCCGGCCGCCGGGCAGACCGGAGACCGAGACCACAAACCACCCGGTCGCCCCACGCACTTAAGCTGGCCGGGTAGGTCCGTCACGCACCGTCCGAGGAGCAGCCCATGGCCACCGCCGCACCGTCCGCCGCCTCCCGCATCGCCGTCGTCACCGGTGCGAGCAGCGGAATCGGCGCCGCCACGGCACGCCGCCTCGCCGAGGCCGGCTACCGCGTCGTCCTGACCGCCCGCCGCAAGGACCGTATCGAGGCGCTGGCGGAGGAGCTCACCGCGGCCGGCCACCAGGCGACGGCGTACGCCCTCGACGTCACGGACCGCGCCGCCGTGGACGAGTTCGCGACGGCCTTCAAGTCGATAGGCGTCCTGGTCAACAACGCCGGCGGAGCCCTCGGCGCCGACCCCGTGGCCACCGGCGACCCGGCCGACTGGCGCTCGATGTACGAGACGAACGTCATCGGCACCCTCAACCTCACCCAGGCCCTCCTGCCCAAGCTGGACGCGAGCGGCGACGGCACGATCGTCGTCGTCTCCTCGACCGCCGGCCACGGCACCTACGAGGGCGGCGCGGGCTACGTCGCCGCCAAGCACGGCGCCCACGTCCTCGCCGAGACCCTCCGCCTCGAAATCGTCGGCCGCCCCGTCCGCGTCATCGAGATCGCTCCCGGCATGGTCAAGACGGACGAGTTCGCCCTCACCCGCTTCGCCGGCGACAAGGAGCGGGCGGAGAAGGTCTACGAAGGGGTGGCGGAACCCCTCACGGCCGACGACGTGGCCGACACCATCGCCTGGACGGTCACCCGCCCCAGCCACGTCAACATCGACCTCCTGGTCGTCCGCCCCCGCGCCCAGGCCTCGAACACAAAGGTCCACAGGGACCTGTGATGACCAGCGACGCCGAACGCCGCCGCCTGGACGAGGAGAAGAAGAACGAACGCAAGATGTGGTGGTGGCTCGCCTACTTCCTCTTCGGCATCCACATCGTGGCGTTCGTGATGATCTACGCGGTGACGCACGCGCCGAAATAGGCACGCACCCGCCGAGGCAAGAGTGCCGCAAAAGGGGCCCGAGTCTCCTCGGGCCCCTCTCACACGGCCGGCCGTCAGCCCTTCACGCACACGACCTGCTTCAGCTTCGCCACGACCTCCACCAGGTCCCGCTGCTGATCGATGACCTGCTCGATCGGCTTGTACGCGCCCGGGATCTCGTCCACGACACCGGAGTCCTTACGGCACTCCACGCCCCGCGTCTGCTCCTCCAGGTCCTTCGTCGAGAAGCGACGCTTCGCCGCGTTCCGGCTCATGCGCCGACCCGCGCCGTGCGAGGCCGAGTTGAAGGCCTTCTCGTTCCCGAGGCCCTTCACGATGTACGAACCCGTGCCCATCGAACCCGGGATGATCCCGAAGTCGCCGGAACCCGCGCGGATCGCGCCCTTGCGGGTGACGAGGAGGTCCATGCCGTCGTAACGCTCCTCGGCCACGTAGTTGTGGTGCGCGCTGATCTCCGGCTCGAACGTCGGCTTCGCCTTCTTGAACTCCTTGCGGACCACGTCCTTGAGGAGCGCCATCATGATCGTGCGGTTGTACTTGGCGTACTCCTGCGCCCAGAACAGATCGTTGCGGTACGCCGCCATCTGCGGGGTGTCCGCGATGAACACGGCGAGGTCGCGGTCGATCAGCCCCTGGTTGTGCGGGAGCTTCTGGGCGATGCCGATGTGGTGCTCGGCCAGTTCCTTGCCGATGTTCCGGGAACCGGAGTGGAGCATCAGCCAGACAGAACCGGTCGTATCCGTGCACACTTCGACAAAGTGGTTGCCGGATCCGAGCGTTCCCATCTGCTTCCCGGCCCGCTCGTGACGGAACTTCACCGCCTCCGCGACCCCGTCGAACCGCCCCCAGAAGTCGTCCCACCCACCGGTCGCGAACCCGTGCAGCCGCCCCGGATCCACGGGACTGTCATGCATCCCCCGCCCCACCGGAATGGCCTGCTCGATCTTCGACCGGAGCCGCGACAGATCCCCGGGAAGGTCATTGGCGGTCAGCGAGGTCTTCACGGCGGACATCCCGCATCCGATGTCCACCCCCACCGCCGCAGGACACACAGCCCCCCGCATCGCGATGACCGAGCCGACCGTCGCGCCCTTCCCGTAGTGCACGTCTGGCATCACGGCGAGGCCCTTGATCCACGGCAGGGTCGCCACGTTCCGCAGCTGCTGGAGCGCGCCCTCCTCGACCGTCGCCGGGTCGGCCCACATACGGATCGGAACCTTCGCGCCCGGCATTTCCACGTACGACATATCGTCCTCATTCCCCCGGAACCACAACAGAAGTCTTGAATCGCAAAACCGGCGCCAAGATCGACGTAAGGGACAACGGACCGGCGGCCACGGCCATGCGTGCGATACACATTGTCTCCAGGGCAGGCCCCCGTGCGGCAAGCGATTAACCAGCGGGGACACTGAAGAACCCGGCAACAAAGCCATCGTCGAGAGGAGCCTGACCGTGCAGCGGAAGGCGTACGTACCCGGCGTCGCCGCGCTCCTCGCGGCCCTGCTGGCCGGCTGCACCGGCAGCTCGGGCGACGGCGGTACGACGGACGACGCGAACCCCGGTCAGGCCGGCACGGCGTCCGCCGCGGCCCAGCCGGGCAAGTACCGCGTCCTCCCGGAACCCTGCGGCGCGGTCGGCCGGGGCACCCTCGACTCGCTGCTGCCCGGCATCAAGCAGCTCACGGACGAGGAGCAGCGGGAGAACGCGTACGCGGGCGAGGCCACGCTCACCTACGACACCGACCGCAAGGTCGGCTGCCGCTGGAAGGTGGAGTCCACGGACGCCACCGACCATCTGCTCGTCGACTTCGAGCGAGTGGTGTCGTACGACACCGCGGTGAGCGACGACGCCGACGCGCAGCAGCTCTTCGGGACGAAGGAGGAGGCGGCCGACCTTCCCGAGGCGGCGAGCCCCAGCGCCGCGTCCGACGTCGGGACCGGCGAGAGCGGTGGCACGAGCACCGGCAGCCCCACCGCCACCCCGACCGACGCCGCCTCCGCCTCCGCGCCCGCCACCCCCTCCTCCACGGCCTCCCCCTCGCCCTCGGGCTCGTCCTCCCCCTCCTCCACGACCTCGGCCACTCCGACCGATCTCCAGCCCCGTCTTCTCGACGATCTGGGCGACGAGGCGTTCCTGGACGACGCGTTGGGCAGTTCCGGTTCGGCGGCCCAGCAGCGCACGGTGACTGTGGCGTTCCGCACGTCGAACGTGATCGTGACCATCGAGTACGCGGAGCAGCCGACGACGATCGGCGTGGCCCCGGACAGCAAGGAAATGCAGGACAAGGCCCGGAAACTGGCCGCCCAACTGGCGGAGGCACTGGCCGGGTAACACCCCTTCACCGGCCCCTCACGCCCGCGCACAAAGCGGCGGAAGCGAGACCGCACAACTCCCTCACCGCGTACCGTGGCCCCTCGGACCAGATCCGACGGCAGGAACCACAAGCGTCATGAGTGAAGGAACCATGCAGCGACCAGCACAGGCAGACCAGCGTGACGAGCGAGACCAGCGCGATCGGCGGGCCAAGCGCCTTGGCCGCGTCCTTGTCTGCGCGGCCGCCGTCCCCGTGATGCTGATCGCCGCCGGCTGCTCCTCGGACTCCGATTCCGGCTCCGACGACACCGGCGGCAAGAGCGCGGACACCGCGGCGTCGGCCTCGGCGAGCGCTTCGCCGACCGTGCAGGCAGCGGCGTACCAGTCGCTCCCGAAGGCGTGCGGGGTGTTCTCGAAGAAGACCTTGGGCGAACTGGTGCCGAAGGCGCCGAAGTCGGGCAAGGAGGGCACTTCGGACGACAAGTCGGCCCGTGCCAGCTGCTCCTGGAGCAGCCTCGACAACAACGGCGTGAAGGGCTCCCAGTTCCGCTGGCTGAACGTCTCCCTGCTCCGCTTCGACTCGGACACCTCACGCGGTGCGGGCGACGCGCAGGCGCAGACGTACTACGAGACACAGGTACAGGACGCCCAGGCGGTGGACGGCGCGAAGAGCGTGAAGTCGCAGCCGGTGTCCGGGACGGGCGACGCGGCGACGACGGTGACGTACGACCTGAAGAAGAAGGAAGGGTCCTTCAAGCAGCAGACGGTCGTCACACGCGTCGAGAACGTCGTCCTCACCCTCGACTACAACGGCGCGGGCCTCGCCGGCGAGAAGACCCCGAGCGCGGCGACCCTGACGAAGCTCGCGGAGAAGGCCGCCAAGGAGGCGGTGGCGGCGGTGTCGTCGGCGAACGGCGAGGGATCCGGCGCGGGTACGGGCTCGAGCCCCTCCGCCTCGAAGTCCCCCTCGAAGAGCCCTTCGAAGAGCCCTTCGAAGTCCCCGTCGGCCTCGGCTTCTCCCTCCAAGTCGGCTGTCAAGAAGAGCTGACGAAGGTCTCAACTAGGGCGGCCGAAACCTACCGGCCGCCCGTACGCCGCACACATGTGCCACTCTGTTGCGCGCAACAACACGCACGGGGAGGGGAGTACGGGTGGCCGCGCCCATTCAGCTCACACGGACGCACCGGATTCTCATCGGCGTGGTCGTCGCCGGTGCCGTGGTCATCGCGGGCATCGGCTTCGCCGGTTCGTATGCGGCGGTCCGTGAACTGGCCCTCAAGAAGGGTTTCGGGAACTTCAGTTACGTCTTCCCGATCGGCATCGACGCGGGCATCTGCGTCCTGCTCGCCCTCGATCTGCTCCTGACCTGGATCCGGATCCCGTTCCCCCTGCTCCGCCAGACGGCGTGGCTGCTGACGGCGGCGACGATCGCCTTCAACGGTGCGGCCGCCTGGCCGGATCCGCTCGGTGTGGGCATGCACGCGGTGATCCCGGTGCTGTTCGTCGTCTCCGTGGAGGCGGCCCGGCACGCGATCGGCCGCATGGCCGACATCACGGCCGACAAGCACATGGAGGGAGTCCGCCTCACCCGCTGGCTCCTGTCCCCCGGGCCCACGTTCCTCCTCTGGCGCCGCATGAAGCTGTGGGAGCTGCGCTCCTACGAACAGGTCATCAAGCTGGAGCAGGAACGTCTCGTCTACCAGGCCCGCCTCCGCTCCCGCTTCGGCCGCTCCTGGCGCCGCAAGGCCCCGGTGGAGTCCCTGATGCCCCTGAGGCTCGCCAAGTACGGCGTCCCGCTGGCCCGCACCGCTCCGGCGGGCCTGGCGGCGGCGGGCATCGAACCGGCCCTGCTGCCCCCGGTGCCGGTGGAGGCACAGGCCCAGGCGCCGGCACTCGCTCCCCAACAGGAGCTGGCACCGGCCCCCGCGTCACAAGCGCAGCAACAGCAACCGCAGACACAACAGCAGGCACAACAGCAGGCAGAGCCGCTCGACCAGACGCCCGAGGATGACCAGAACCCCTGGTTCCAGTCGCCTCACGAGGTCGCGTACCAGGGCGGCTACGACCCGACGTACGACCCGTCGGAGCAGTACGCCGAGTGGTACGCGCAGCAGCAGCATGCCGAGCAGTACCGGGACCAGTACCAGGAGGAGCCCCCGGCCCAGGAGCCCTCCCCCGAGGAGACGGGTTCCTTCCCCATTCCGGTGGGCCCGGGCCGCAGCCGCGAGCTGGGCGAGGGCGGCGGCACCCCGATCGCCGAGCCGGACGAGGAGTCGTACTACCAGATATTCAAGCAGTCGTCGATGAGCGGCAGCGGTTACCCGACGCCGAGCCAGTTCAGCTACGACGTGGAGGCGACCTACGGCTCCCCCATCCCGGACGCCGAGGCCAAGCGCATGGTCATGCGCTTCCAGAAGCGCCACGCGGCGGAACTGGAAGAGGACCACATCGCGTAGGTGAATCAAGGTGTAGGTGAAACAACAAGAGGCCCTCTGACGAGGGCCTCTTGTCCGTCTCCTGTCCGCGTCCTACTCCCCGAGCAGGGCCCGCACCCGCTCCTGCCCCACCGCGAGCAGCAGCGTGGGCAGACGCGGACCGGTGTCGCGCCCGACCAGCAGGTGGTACAGCAGGGCGAAGAAGGACCGCTGGGCGGTCTTGATCTCCGCGGGCAGTTCCTTCGGCGTCGCGTCCGCCGGGAACCCGGCCTGGACCTTGGGCACGCCGTACACCAGGTGGGTCAGTCCGTCGAGCGACCAGTGCGAGGCCAGCCCGTCGAGGAGCAGCCGCAGCGAGCCCTGTGCCTGCTCGTCGAGGGACTTCAGCAGCTCGACGTCGGGTTCCTCCCGCACGATGGTCCGCTGGTCGGCGGGCACGTGCGTGTTGATCCACGCCTCGGCCTTGTCGTACCGCGGCCGGGCCTCGTCGAGGGAGCCGAGCGGGTCGGACGGGTCGAGCTCGGACAGGATCCGCAGGGCCTGGTCCGCGTGCCCGGCGGTGATGTCGGCGACGGAGGCCAGGGTCCGGTACGGCAGCGGCCGAGGCGTCCGCGGCAGCTCACCGCCCGCGGTCCCCACCGCACGCGAGTGCGCGGCGATGTCGGCCGGCAGGGCGGATCCTCCCCCAGAGCCGAAAGCCTGGGAGGTGCCCCCAGCGACCTTCGCGTCCAGCTTGTCCCACTCGTCGTAGAGCCGCTGGATCTCCTGGTCGAAGGCGATCTTGAAGGACTGGTTGGGCCGGCGCCGGGCGTACAGCCACCGCAGGAGCTGCGGCTCCATGATCTTCAGCGCGTCGCCGGGGGTGGGTACGCCCCCCTTCGAGGACGACATCTTCGCCATCCCGGAGATACCCACGAAGGCGTACATCGGCCCGATGGGCTGCTGCCCGCCGAAGATCCCGACGATCTGCCCGCCCACCTGGAACGACGACCCGGGAGACGAGTGGTCGACCCCGCTCGGCTCGAAGATCACGCCTTCGTACGCCCAGCGCATCGGCCAGTCGACCTTCCAGACCAGCTTGCCGCGGTTGAACTCGTTCAGCCGGACGGTCTCGGAGAAGCCGCAGGCGGTGCAGGTGTACGTCAGCTCGGTGCTGTCGTCGTCGTAGGCGGTGACGGTGGTGAGGTCCTTCTCGCAGTTGCCGCAGTAGGGCTTGTACGGGAAGTACCCGGCGGACCCGGCGCTGCCGTCGTCCTCACTCGCGGCCCCCGAGCCCTCGGCGGCCTCCAGCTCGGCCGCCTCGACGGGCTTCTGCGACTGCTTGGCCGGGGCCTTCTTGGTCCGGTACTGGTCGAGGATCGCGTCGATGTCCCCGCGGTGCCTGATGGCGTGCAGGATCTGCTCGCGGTAGACACCGGAGGTGTACTGCGCGGTCTGGCTGATCCCGTCGAACTCGACGCCGAGCTCGGCGAGCGACTCGACCATGGCGGCCTTGAAGTGCTCGGCCCAGTTCGGGTGGGCGGAGCCCTTGGGAGCCGGCACCGAGGTGAGCGGCTTGCCGATGTGCTCGGCCCAGGACGGGTCGACGCCGTCGACTCCGGCGGGCACCTTGCGGTACCGGTCGTAGTCGTCCCACGAGATCAGGTGCCGGACCTGGTGTCCCCGCCGCCGGATCTCGTCGGCGACGAGGTGCGGGGTCATGACCTCGCGGAGGTTCCCCAGGTGGATCGGGCCGGAGGGCGAGAGCCCGGACGCGACGACGACCGGTTTGCCCGGGGCCCGACGCTCCGACTCCTCGATGACCTCATCCGCGAAACGGGAGACCCAGTCGGTGGTCTCGGTGCTCTGAGCCACGATCGGCACGTCCTTCTTTCTCCGGGGCAGCCATACGGTCAACGGCTGACGCCCTCATTCTCCCAGCTCGGGCGGCAACCACGAAAACGCCTTTTCACACCCACCGCCACCACCCGGGCTCTCCGCAATAACCGCTTTGCTCCCCATGGGATACTGGCCACGTCCATCAAGCCCACGAGGAGAACGGCTCCCACCCCATGGCCCCGGTCACGTCCCTCACCGATCTCGTCCAACAGCGCCTCGCCGACGCCTTCTCTTCCGCCCTCGCGGAAGCCGACGGAGTCGACCCGCTGCTGCGCCGAAGCGACCGGGCGGACTTCCAGGCCAACGGGATCCTGGCCCTCGCGAAGAAGGCGAAGGCGAACCCGCGGGAGTTGGCGACGCAGGTCGTTGCCGGGGTGGTCACCGGTGACGTGATCAAGGACATCGAGGTCTCGGGCCCCGGCTTCCTGAACATCACGCTCGCGGACAGCGCGATCACCGAGAACCTGGCCGCGCGGTACGCCGACCCCGACCGTCTCGGGGTCCCCTTCGCCGAGAACCCGGGCACGACGGTCGTCGACTACGCCCAGCCGAACGTGGCGAAGGAGATGCACGTCGGCCACCTGCGCTCGGCGGTGATCGGCGACGCGGTGGTCCAACTGCTGGAGTTCACCGGCGAGACGGTGGTGCGCAGGCACCACATCGGCGACTGGGGCACCCAGTTCGGCATGCTCATCCAGTACCTGGACGAGCACCCCCACGAGCTGGACCACAAAGACGCGCAGGTCAGCGGCGAGGAGGCGATGTCCAACCTCGACCGTCTCTACAAGGCCGCGCGCAAGCACTTCGACTCCGACGAGGAGTTCAAGACCAGGGCCCGCCGCAGGGTGGTCGACCTCCAGGCCGGGGACCCGCACACCCTCGCCGTCTGGCAGAAGTTCGTGGACGAGTCGAAGATCTACTTCTTCTCCGTCTTCGAGAAACTGGACATGGAGGTCCGGGACCCGGACATCGTCGGTGAGTCCGGCTACAACGACATGCTCGCCGAGACCTGCCGCCTCCTGGAGGAGTCCGGCGTCGCGGTCCGCTCCGAGGGCGCCCTCTGCGTCTTCTTCGACGACGTCAAGGGCCCGGACGGCAACCCGGTCCCGCTGATCGTGCAGAAGTCGGACGGCGGCTACGGCTACGCGGCGACGGACCTGTCCGCCATCCGCGACCGCGTCTTCAACCTGAAGGCGAACACCCTGGTCTACGTGGTCGACGCCCGCCAGTCACTGCACTTCAAGATGGTCTTCGAGACGGCTCGCCGGGCGGGCTGGCTCGGCGACGACGTCAAGGCGCACCAGCTGGCCTTCGGCACCGTGCTCGGCAAGGACGGCAAGCCGTTCAAGACCCGTGAGGGCGAGACGGTCAAGCTGGTCGACCTCCTGGACGAGGCGATCGAGCGGGCGACGGCGGTCGTCCGGGAGAAGGACACGCTGGGCCAGTTGTCCGAGGCGGACATCGCCGAGCGCGGCACCCAGGTCGGCGTCGGCGCGGTGAAGTACGCGGACCTGTCGACGTCGGCCAACCGGGACTACAAGTTCGACCTGGACCAGATGGTCTCGCTGAACGGCGACACGTCCGTGTACCTCCAGTACGCGTACGCCCGTATCCGGTCGATCCTGCGCAAGGCCGGGGACGTACGTCCGTCCGCCCACCCGGAGCTCGAACTGGCCGAGGCGGAGCGGGCGTTGGGCCTGCACGTGGACGCGTTCGCGGAGACGGCGGCCGAAGCGGCGACGGAGTACGCCCCGCACAAACTGGCGGCCTACCTCTACCAGCTGGCGTCGCTGTACACGACCTTCTACGACAAGTGCCCGGTCCTGAAGGCCGAGACGCCGCAGCACGTGGAGAACCGCCTGTTCCTCTGCGACATCACGGCCCGGACCCTGCACCGGGGCATGGCCCTGCTGGGAATCCGGACGCCCGAGCGCCTCTGAGCGCCCGAAGAGACGCGTGCGGCCCGTCCTCTCCCCCGTGGGAGGACGGGCCGCGGCGTCCGCTCAGGCGCAGTAGTTGATCTCGTTGAAGTCCCAGAACGCGGCCCTGGTCGCCGGTCCGGCGACCCCGTCGACGGCAAGGTTGTAGTCGAAGATGTTCAGGTAGCGCTGCAGCGCCTTGATCGTGTTGGTGCCGACGACTCCGTCGACAGTGCCGGCGTTGAGGTCCAGGTCGTTGAACTTCCTCTGCGCCGCCTTCCAGCTGTTGGTGCCCAGCTGCCCGTCGATCGTGCCGGGGTTGTAACCCGTGTCGCGCAGCCAGCACTGCCAGCGCTGGGCCCGAGCCGTGTTCAGGCCAAGGTTGTTCACCGCGAGGACGGAGACCTCGGAGCTCACGGCCGGCTTCGCGTCCGGCGCCGCGAAGCTGGTGCCCGCGGCCGCCACCGTTCCGGCCGCGAGTCCGACGACGGCGGTGAGGCTGATGGCGGTCCTCGTCAACACGTTCGGTCGCATGTTTCCCCCTTGGGGTCGTGGGACGGCACCTGACGTGCCGCCGGTCTGGCAACACGAGAGTGCTCAGTGGACGGCAACGCCTGCCACAGTTGCCGCAGAACTGACGCCCTCGCGGGACGCCCCGCCCGCTGACCTGCTGGGACGCCGTCCGCCGGGACGGTCCGGCGGGACGGCTGCGGCGGGCGGTGGCCGATTCCGTACCCGCGCGGGAACCACGCTCCGGTGCGGGCCGTGGATGGTGATGCAGAATGCGCCGGGCGCAGGGGCCGCTGACCACGGCCACTGAGCACGGACCGGGAACGCGAGTGGGGGAGACATGTCGCGTTGGAAAGCGCTGCCCGCAGAACTGGATCCGCGTGTCCGGCAGTTGGCCGTGCAGTTGCGCCGGCTGAAGGATCACAGCGGGCTGAGCCTGCGGCAACTGGCGGCGAAGACGGGGTACAGCCCGAAGTCGTGGGAACGCTATCTGGGCGGCAGATCGCTTCCTCCCTCGGAGGCCGTGGAGGCGATGGCCCGGATCGGCGGTGACGATCCGACCCGGCTGCTCGCGTTGCACGAAGTCGCCGCCGAGGCGTGGGGGAACGCGCGCGAAGGCGGAGGCGCGTCCGCGCCGGAGGCGGTCGCGGCCGAGCCGGACATCCGGTCGGCGAGGGCCGAAAGCGCACCGTTTCCCAGCCGTTCGCTGCGTATCGCTCTCGTGGCGGGGACGGCGGCTCTGGTACTGGCCGTCTCCGCGGCGGTCCTCCTGCTGGTACGGCTCAACGGCGGCGGCGACGGCGAATTGGCGGCGTCCCCTCTCGCCTCGTCCGCCTCGTCCGCCGCGTCGGCACCCCGGTCGCCGGCGGCGGCACCCACGTACACCTGCCACCCGGAGCGGAGCGACGGCCGCTGGTACGCGGGCATCAGCCGCACCCGGGACGCCATCCTGGCGGACGGCCACGCCGGGCCGGAGGTGGCCGAGGCGCAGTGTCTGCTGCGCAGGGCGGGCGTGTCGCCGGGGGTCGTCGACGGGATCTTCGGTCCGCATACGGAACGTGCGGTCAAGCGCGTGCAGCAGCGGGAGGGGCTGGTCGTGGACGGCATCGTCGGACCGCACACGTGGGAGGTCCTGCGGGGATGACGACGCCGTCGCCCGAATGCGCCCGACTGGCCGCTGCGCTGCGGGAGGTGAAGGAGCAGACCGGCCTGAGCATGGCGGGCCTCGCCTCGAAGACCCTGTTCAGCAAGTCGTCCTGGGAGCGCTATCTCAACGGCAAGACGCTGCCGCCGCGCGAGGCGGTGCGGGAGCTGTGCCGGCTCGCCGGCGCACCGGACGGACGGTGTCTGGCGCTGTGGGAGATCGCGGAGTCGGAATGGCGCGGGCGCGGGACGGGAGAGCCGCGTACGGAGGAGCGGTCGCGGGAGCCGAAGCCGTCCCCGACCCCGGCGCCGCCGCCACCTCCAGCTCCACCTCCAGCTCCGCCTCCGCAGGAGGTGACGCGTGCCGGTCACAAGGGTCTGGCAGCCGTGGCGGTCCTCGCGTCGGTGTCCGCCGTGGCCGTCGGGGGCGTGGCGGTGGCCCTCTTCCTGCTGCCGGACCAGGATGTCGGATCCCGGTCGTCGGCGTCCCCGTCCGCCACCGGGCCGCGCTGCCGGGGAGCCGCCTGCGAGGGCAAGAGCCCGATGCACATGAAGTGCGGCACCGGCCCGGACACCCTCGCCTCCCACCGCACGGCCACCGGTGCCTGGCTGGAACTGCGCCACAGCGAGGAGTGCGGGACCAGCTGGGCGCGGATGTGGGGCACACGGATCGGCGACCGGATCGAGATGACGGTGAGCGGCCGTGACGGCCGTGACGATCTCGGCGGTCGTGACGGTCTCGGAGATGGTGACGGTCGTGTCCGCAGCGCCGAGGTCGAGGACGACGTAGACGCGGAGGCCTACGTCTATACCCCCATGGCCGTGACCCGTCCCGGAGCCGTCGTCGAGGCCTGTTTCCAACCGGCGGCGGGTGGCAGGCGGGAGTGTTTCGACGGCAGCGTGGACCAGTCGGGGCGGCCGCCGCCGTTGTCAGTGGCTCCCCCTAAAGTCACCGGCATGGCGACACTTCCCAACCCCCTGCCGAGACTTGCGACCCTCGGTCTCCCCCTCCCGCCCGGACGCCTGGTCGACGAGACACCCGACGGCCCCTGGCACGAACCGCTGCTCTGGTACGCCGACCGGCCCGCGTCCCCCGGCGACTGGTCGGCGCTGGCGGCACCCGCCGCGCGGGCCGGCCTGCTGCCGGTGCTCGTGGACACGGAAGGCGTCCATGGCGGCGGCCCGGAGAGCTGGGCACTGCGGCCCGAGCTGATGTCGTATCCCGGGGACCACGACGCCGAGGAGGTGCTCGCGGAGTTCTGGGAGGAGCACCAGGAGGTGTACGAGGCGGAGTACGAGGAGGGTGCACCCGGACCGGACTGGCCGGGGCTGTCCTCCGCCGGTTCCCCGGACGCCGGTTCCCCGGACGCCGGTTCCCCGGACGCCGGCCCGCCCGACCCCGATCCGGACATGCGGGCGGCCGAGGTCGCCGACCTGGTGTGCGACGGCGGGGCCGACGCCTTCCACCACCCGAGTCTCGCCCTGGTGCCGACCCGCCGCTCCGCCGACATCCCGGCGGCGATCGGCTGGACCGGCCCGCTGAACCACGACAACGACGTGGCCCGTCTCTGCGCTGTCCTGCGGTCCTGGGAGGATCGCTTCGGGATACGGGTGGTGGCGCTGACCTCCAGCGACCTGCTGGTGTCCGTCGCCGCCCCTCCCACCACTCCCGCCGAGGCGGAGGCGATCGCCGCCGAGCACCTCGCGTTCTGCCCGGACGCCATCTGGCAGACGGGCCCCGGCGACCTGGTCTCCTACGCCAAGGACCTCATCGGTCAGCGCCGCTGGTCCTTCTGGTGGGACTGACCGGCCACCGCCCCCTCACTCCGGCGGGGTCAGCAGCGTCATCCCCTCCGGAGCCACCACCCCGAACTCCGCCTCCAGCAGCCGACGCGCCTCCGCCTCCTCCATGACCTCCCGCTCGCTCACCGTGCCGTCGACCAGCGTCTCGGTGAGGAGGCGGCCGTGGAGAAGGAGGTGGCGTTCGGCGGAAACCCGCTGCACGTACAGCTGTTGGGTGAAGGGCGAGCGCGGGTTGGTCCCGATGTGCCAGTTGATGACCTCGAAGTCGGGCGCCTCGAACGGCTCCAGGGTGAACGCGTACTGCTCCGCCCAGGACGCGGCCTTCTCCTCGTACGCCTCGAGCACCCACATCTCCAACGGCCCCCGGTGCGCCACGTGCACGAGCCGATGCCGCCGCTCCGCGTCCCGGACCTCGGCACCCACCACCAACGGCATGGGCTCCAGCAACGCCCCGATGGCCCCGAACCCGACGTCGGCCAGATACGGCGCCCGCTCCCCCGGCACCTCCACGAGCAGAGCCATGTGCGTACGCGGCCGACTCTCCCTACGGTCCGCCCCCACGACGACGCGGGCGGCCAGCCGGGTCACCACCCGGAAGCCCAGTGCCTCAAGGGCCAGCGAGAACAGCGTGTTGTGCTCGTAGCAGTAGCCGCCGCGCCGGCTGTGGACCAACTTGGTCATGAGGTCGGCGGGTTCGAGTGAGGGCGCCAGGCGCCGCAGGGCATCCAGGTTCTCGAACGGGATGCCCCGCATGTGCGCGAGATGCACCCCCCTCAGCGTCGCCGCGTCGGCCCGCCGCTCCCCCTCCCACCCGATCCGCCCGAGATACGCGTCAAGGTCGAACTCCCCAGTGTCATCGGCCATGCCCTCACCGTATGCACACCGCTCAGCCCACGTCAGCGATCCACAGCAGTAGCCGTTCCCCCGCCTTTGGACCTAGTCCCCCGGAAGCCCGAATCCGGCCCCCAGCCTCCGCAGCCCCTCCCCGATCTCCGCCGGCGTCTGCGTGACGAAGCACAGCCGCAGCGTCGACCGGTCCGGCTCACCGGCATAGAAGGGCGCCCCCGGCACATAGGCCACGTCCTGCCGCACCACCCGCGCCAGCAGCTCGGTCGTGTCGTACGACGACGGCAGCCGGGCCCAGAGGAACATCCCGCCCTCGGGCCGGCTCCAGGCCGACCCCTCCGGCAGCGCGTCCGCCAGCCCCGCGAGCATCGCGTCCCGCCGCTCCCGGTACACCCCGGCGACCCGCCGGACGTGGGCGTCCAGGTCCCGGTCGGCCAGATACCGTGCCGCGGCGAGCTGGTTGACCGTCGGTGTGTGCAGGTCGGCGGCCTGCTTGGCGACCGCGCAGGCCCGCCGCAGCGCGCCCGGCGCCCGCAGCCACCCCAGCCGCAGCCCCGGCGCCATGACCTTGGAGAAGGAGCCGAGCAGGACCGTACGGTCCTCGGCGCCCGGGTACGTGGCGATCCACGGCACCCGCTCGCCCTCGAACCGCAGCTCCCCGTACGGATCGTCCTCGACGATCCACAGCCCCCGCCGGGCGGCGACGGACGCGATCGCCGCCCGGCGCGCGGCCGGCAGCGTACGGCCCGTCGGATTCTGGAAGGTCGGCACGGTGTACAGCAGCTTGGGCCGCTCCCGCACGACCAGTTCCTCCAGCGCCGCCGGATCCAGCCCGTCCCCGTCCCCGTCCCCCGGCACCGCCACCACCCGCGCGCCCGCGAAGCCGAAGGCCTGAAGTGCCGCCAGATAACAGGGACTTTCGACAAGAACCGTGTCCCCGGGCTCCACCAGCACGGTCGCGAGCAGGGACAGCGCCTGCTGCGAACCGGTGGTGACCAGCACGTCGTCGGCCTCGGTGGGCAGCCCCCGCACCGACATCCGCCCGGCCAGCGCACCCCGCAGCCCCGGCTCACCCTCGGTCGTGGAGTACTGCAACGCCCGCTCGGGCGCCTCCGCGAGCACCGCCCGGAAGGCGTCCGCGATCCCGTCCACGTCGAACAGCTCCGGCGCCGGCAGCCCGCCCGCGAAGTTGATCACCTCGGGCCGGGCGGTGACGGCGAGGATGTCCCGTACGGCCGACCCACCGACCGCCCGGGCCCGCGCGGCGAGCGGCGGCGCGGGAACGACATCGACCTCGGCAACGGTCATGGCGGCTCCTTCGACTGCGACGGACTGAAGAACAGGACAGACAGTGCCGCGCAGCCTAGGGAAATAAGTGCCACCTACAAGCAGGTTTCCGCCATCCGGACGGTCACCCACGCCAACCCGTCAGCCCGTCAGCCCGTCAGCCCGTCAGGCCTTGAGCCCGGTCGCCCCATACACATTGATGTCGTCGTCCGTCACGTCGTTGATGTCCCGGTAGCGGATCTTCTCGATGTCGTCGAGCCTCTCGAAGTCCTCCGGATCGATGGCCGGCGGAGCGGGCGCGGGATCCGGCTTCCACTGATGGACGGGGACGACACCGGGCTCGTCGAGCGTGACGCCCGGCGTCTCGGTGAAGAACCGCTCCACCTCGGCCTTGGTCCGGAACACGAAGGTGAACCCGCGCTCGGTGTACGTCCGTTGCACCGCCCGGGTCGGCTCCGGATGCATCTCGTCGGTGAGATGGGTGAGCACGAGCCGGCTGCCGGAGGGCAGCGCGTCCACCAGACCGCGCACGACCGAGTAGGCCTCCTCGTCCTCGACGAAGTGCAGAAGCGCCACCAGACACAGGGCGATCGGCTCGTCGAAGTCGAGGGTCTTGGCGGCCTGTTCGAGGATCTGGCCCGGTTCGCGCATGTCGGCGTCGATGTAGTCCGTACGCCCCTCGGGCCCGCTCGTCAGCAGCGCACGCGCGTGCGCGAGGACGACCGGGTCGTGGTCCACGTACACGACCCGCGAGTCGGGGATGACCCGCTGGGCGATCTGATGGACGTTCTCCGCTGTCGGCAGCCCGGTGCCGATGTCAAGGAACTGCCGGATGCCGTGGTCCGTGGCCATCCGCGTCACGGCGCGGCGCATGAAGTCGCGGTTGTGCCGTACGTCGAGGTAGCCGCGCGGATTGGCGGTCAGGGCGGCGGCCGCGGCCGCGCGGTCCATCGGGTAGTTGTCCTTGCCGCCGAGGAAGACGTCGTAGACACGGGCCGGGTGCGCCTTGGTGGTGTCGATCCTCCTTCTCAGCTCGGCGGGGTCCTGGCTGAGGGCGTCACCGGACATGGGCGTCTCCTCGGAGAGTCGGCGGTGGAACGGTCAACAACCTAACTCCCGGCGGCACTTGATGGTGCCCACCGGCACATTTCACGGAACCCGCCCGTACGACGTCCCGCGCCACGTCCCTGGGAAGCAGCGTCCCCGCAGGTCAGCCCACATCCCACGGCCCCGGCGTCCCGAATCCCCCGCGAACCATGGCACCGCCACCACTCACCCCGCACGCTGTTCCCACCGCCCCCCACCCACCACGGAGGCCGCCCAGCATGTCCGCCCGAACCCGCCACCGCCGCCGCCTCCTCGCCGCCACCGCCCTCACGCTCCTCGCGCTCGTGCTGACGGGCTGCGAGGACGGAACGGGCGTACGCGACGAGGGCCCGTCGACGCTGTCCCCGTCAGCGCACTCCACCCGCTGACCGGCGGCCCCACTCAACGCGAAAGGCCGCCCGGAGAGCGGCCGGGCGGCCTCACGTCACAGGGTCGGAACTCGCCGTCAGACGAGAACCGGCGCTTCCTTCGGGTTCGCACCGAACTTGTTCGCGCCCGACTCACCGTCGCCGCACAGGAAGACCAGCATCACGATGGCGCCCACGAGCGGAACCAGCCCGATGAAGATCCACGCGCCGGAGCGGCCGGTGTCGTGCAGACGGCGCACGGTGACCGCGAGGCTCGGCAGCAGGATCGCGAGGTAGAAGACGACCGCGATCAGCGGCTGCTTGGTGACCGCGGCGATGATCGCGAACACGATGTAGAAGATGGTCACGAACAGCGTGTACATCCAGTATTCCTTGCGACGCGCACGCCCGTTGAACACCGCGTACTTCTTCAGCGCCTCGATGAACCAGCTCATTGTGTCCCCCCAGGGATCGACGTACCCAAGACCCCTCCGAACGGATCAGGCCAGGCGCAGAAGATATGGACACTGACGGGAACTCGTCAATTCGTTACGTCCGCCCAGTTCCGAGGCCCGAACCCAGCACCCGCCGCGGAGCAAGCGCTCTCTCCAGGGTCATTTTCCGGACAGACCCCCAGAAGCTCACCACGAAAACCCGGAAACGCCACGGAAACACCACGGTTCACACCCCCTGCGTTCCCCGGACCGAGTTCCGCCCGTAGCCGGACCGAGTTCGAACCGTTGCGTACGGTAGGCACCCGGGAGCGCCCCGTTCGCGTCCCGCTCCGCCTTCACAGCAGGCGCTGCGCGACCTCGGTGGCCCAGTAGGTGAGGATGTTCCGCGCCCCGGCCCGCTTGATGCCGGTGAGGCTCTCCAGAATCGCGCGGTCCCGGTCGATCCAGCCCTTCTCGGCGGCGGCCTCGATCATCGAGTACTCGCCGGAGATCTGATAGGCGGCGACCGGCACGTCCACGGAGTCGGCCACCCGGGCCAGAATGTCCAGGTAGGGCCCGGCCGGCTTCACCATCACCATGTCGGCGCCCTCTTCGAGATCGAGCGCCAACTCCCTCAGCGACTCCCGCGCGTTCGCCGGATCCTGCTGATACGTCTTCCGGTCCCCCTTCAACGAGGACCCGACGGCCTCCCGGAAGGGCCCGTAGAACGCGGAGGCGTACTTGGCGGTGTACGCGAGGACGGCCACGTCCTCCCGCCCGATCTGGTCAAGGGCATCCCGGACGACCCCGATCTGCCCGTCCATCATCCCGCTGGGACCCACCACATGGGCCCCGGCGTCGGCCTGGACCTGCGCCATCTCGGCGTACCGCTCAAGGGTGGCGTCATTGTCGACCCGCCCTTCCGCGTCGAGCACCCCACAGTGCCCATGATCAATGGTCTCATCGAGACACAGGTCGGACATGACGAGCAACTCATCGCCCACCTCGGCCCGCACATCACGAATCGCGACCTGCAGAATCCCGTCCGGATCAGTCCCGGGCGTCCCCACGGCATCCTTCTTCGACTCCTCCGGCACGCCGAACAGCATGATCCCGGAGACCCCCGCCGCGACCGCCTCCGCGGCGGCCTTCTTCAACGTGTCCCGGGTGTGCTGCACCACCCCCGGCATCGCCGCGATGGGCACCGGCTGGGCAATGCCCTCGCGTACGAAGGCCGGAAGGATGAAGTCGGCAGGGTGCAGCCGCGTCTCGGCGACCATCCTCCGCATGACGGGGGTGGTCCGCAGCCGCCGCGGCCGCGTGCCGGGAAAGGATCCGTACGTCGTCATACACCTACGCTACGCCCGCCCCAGCACCCCCTTTGCCGACGCCCCGTCGGCGCCCGGACGGTCACCATTCACCCCAAGTTCCCAGTCACCCGGCACGGGCGCGGGCGCCCCTGTCGGCTCCGCCCCCAGACCCCCCGACCTATGCCCACCCACCACCCGACCCGGTGGATCGAGAGGCAGGCCTCACCTCTGGGGCTGTGCCCTCAGCGGGTGGGTGGGGCTGGGGACGGTCTCCACCCACCACCCGACTCGGTCGCCGAGAGGCGAGCGCCACCCTGAAGGCCGCGCCCCCCAGGGTGGGTTGCGGCTGGGGAGATGATCTCCACCCACCGCCCGACTCGGTTGCCCGAGAGGCGAGCGCCACCCCGAAGGCCACGCCCCCAGAGCTGAGTGAGAGCTGGGGATGGCTTTACCCACCGCACGTCTCGGTAGGTGGTTGAGAGGTGGCTGGGCTTGTTCGGGGGCTGCGTCCTCAGCGGGTTGGTGGGGGCTGGGGATGGTCTCCACCTGCCACCTGGCTCGGTTGGCCGGGAGGCGAGCGTCACCCCGGAGGCTGCGCCCTCAGCCGGTGCGTGGGGGCTGCGGATGGCCTCTACTCACCGCCCGGCTCGGCCGGTCGAAAGATGGCCCTCACACCTGGGCTGCGTCCCCAGGGGTGGGTGGGGCTGAGGACGGTCTCCACCCGCCACCCGACTCGGTTGGCCGACAGACGAGCGTCGCCCCGAGAGGTGGTCGGTCGGAAGGTGGGCGCTCCCGCAGTCGCGTACGGCGGGAAGGGGACGTGTCGGGGGGTGTCCGCCCGCAGCGGTTGGCGCGTCAACGCCGGTACCTCCCTGGCCGACCGATTCCGCGCCGTTCCGAGGACGGACACCCCCGGCGCGGCCCCGACCCACCACCCAACGCAAGGCGCTACGCGCACCCCCACCCCACCCGCACAGGCCGCCGCAGGCATCACCCGCCCCCGGCCCCCACATGCGCCACGCACACCACAAGTCCAAGCTGAAAGTACAAGCCTCCCGCCCCAGGAGGACGAGATGACCGCCACCCACGGCACCACGCCCCACCGCACAACCCACCGCACCACCCACCCCACCCCCGACCTCTTCGCCCTCTCCGACATCAAGGGCCCGGTCCTACGCCCCGGCCAAGACGGCTACGCCGACGAGGTCACCGGCTTCAACCTGGCCGCCCTGCACACGCCCGACGTGGTCATAGGAGCAACCAGCGCCGACGACATAGTCGCCGCCCTCCGCTGGGCCTCCGCCACCCGCACCCCCGTAGCCGTCCAGGCCACCGGCCACGGCGCCAACTACCCCATAGACAGCGGCCTCCTGATCACGACCACCCGCATGACGGACGTAGAAATTGACCCCACCACCCGCACCGCCACAGCATCAGCCGGCGCGAAATGGCGCCACGTCATCGACGCCGCAGCCCCCCACGGCCTCGCCGCCCTCAGCGGCACCTCCACAGACGCAGGCGTCGTCGGCTACACCCTCGGCGGCGGCCTCCCCGTCCTCGGCCGGGCCTACGGCTACGCCGCCGACCTGGTCCGCTCCTTCCAGGTCGTCACCCCGGACGGCGCCCTCCACGAGGCGACCAAGGACACCGAACCCGAACTCTTCTGGGCCCTACGAGGCGGCAAGGGAAACGTAGGGATCGTCACGCAAGTGACCTTCGACCTGCTGCCCTTCTCCCGCCTCCTCGGCGGCGGCATCTACGCCCCCGGCGAGCACACCGAGGCCCTCCTCCGAGCATGGGCGGACTGGACACACACCGTCCCGAACGAGATGTGCAGCGCGTTCAGCCTGCTGCGCCTCCCCCCGATCCCCCAGATCCCCGAACCCCTGCGCGGCGGCTTCTGGGCCAGGGTGGCGATCGCGTGGACGAGCGACCCGGCAGAAGGCGAACGCCTCATCGCCCCCATCCGCGAGGCGGCCCCCGTGTCCGTCGACACGGTCGAGGAGATGGACTACGCGGAAGTCGACCGTATCTACATGGAGCCCCAGGACCCGCTCCCCGCCCGGGAATCCTGCGCTCTGCTCCACGACCTGACCCCGGACGCCGTCCGCACGTTCCTGGACCAGGCGGGCCCGGCCGCACAGGACTACCCGCTCCTCCTGGTGGAGATCCGCCACATGGGCGGAGCCCTGTCCCGCCCGGCGGCGGTCGAGGACGCGATCTGCGCCCGCGACGCCGAGTACTTCCTGGAAACGGTGGCGGTGCTGGCCGCCCCACCGGCCGCCGAGGCCATAGAGCAGGCCACGGCAGCCCTCCAAACGGCCATGGCCCCGTACGGCACGGGCCGCACGATGGTCAACATCCACGGCACCCCGGGCAACGAGGAGGACCGAGCCCGAGCCTGGACGCCGGAGGTGTACGCCCATCTCCAACAGGCGAAGTCGACGTACGACCCCGAAAACCTGCTCCGCTACGGCCACACAGTGACCCCAGCCTGACCAGCACCAGCACCAGCACCAGCACCCACACACCCACAGGGCACCGGCACACCCGCACCCGCACCGGCACACCCGCACCCGCACCCGCACCAGATCAGGTCGTCGTACGCCTCCGCCGAGCCCCCGGCCGCCGCTCACTCGGCCGCGTCACCGGATCCCCGGCCTCCAGCGCCGCGGCTCTCCGCCGCAGCCCGAAGTCGGCAAGCGCCTCGGCCAGCTTGTGCACGGACGGCTCGGGAGCCATCACATCCACCCGAAGCCCATGCTCCTCGGCGGTCTTGGCGGTGGCAGGCCCGATACACGCGATGACGGTCACGTTGTGCGGCTTACCGGCGATACCCACCAGGTTCCGCACCGTGCTCGACGAGGTGAACAGCACGGCGTCGAACCCACCGCCCTTGATCGCCTCCCGCGTCTCGGCCGGCGGCGGCGACGCCCGCACGGTCCGGTAGGCAGTGACGTCGTCGACCTCCCACCCGAGCTCGATCAGCCCGGCGACCAGCGTCTCCGTGGCGATGTCGGCACGCGGCAGGAACACCCGGTCGATCGGGTCGAACACCGGGTCGTAGGGAGGCCAGTCCTCCAGCAACCCCGCGGCGGACTGCTCCCCCGAAGGCACCAGATCCGGCTTCACACCAAACGCGACCAGCGCCTTCGCGGTCTGCTCCCCCACCGCGGCGACCTTGATGCCGGCGAAGGCGCGCGCATCGAGCCCGTACTCCTCGAACTTCTCCCGAACGGCCTTCACGGCATTGACGCTCGTGAAAGCAATCCACTCGTACCGCCCGGTCACCAGCCCCTTGACCGCCCGCTCCATCTGCTGCGGCGTCCGCGGCGGCTCGACGGCGATCGTCGGCACCTCGTGCGGCACGGCCCCGTAGGACCGCAGTTGGTCGGAGAGCGAAGCCGCCTGCTCCTTGGTCCGCGGCACGAGCACCTTCCAGCCGAACAGCGGCTTGGACTCGAACCACGAGAGCTGCTCGCGCTGAGCCGCGGCGGACCGCTCACCGACCACGGCTATCACCGGCCGCGCGCCCTCGGGGGACGGCAGTACCTTGGCCTGCTTCAGCGTCTGGGCGATGGTTCCCAGCGTCGCGGTCCAGGTCCGCTGCCGCGTGGTCGTACCGGCGACGGTGACCGTCAACGGCGTATCGGGCTTGCGCCCGGCGGACACCAGCTCACCGGCCGCCGCGGCCATGGAGTCGAGGGTCGTCGACACGACAACCGTCCCGTCCGAAGCCCCCACCTCCGTCCAGCACCGGTCGGAAGCGGTCCGCGCATCCACGAACCGAACGTCCGCACCCTCGGCGTCCCGCAACGGCACACCCGCATAAGCAGGCACGCCAACGGCGGCCGCGACCCCGGGAACGACCTCGAAAGGCACCCCCGCGGCGGCGCACGCCAGCATCTCCTCGGCGGCGTACGCGTCGAGTCCGGGATCCCCGGACACCGCACGCACGACCCGCCTGCCGCCCCGCGCGGCCTCCATGACAAGATGTGCGGCATCCCGCACGACGGGGACACCCACGGTCGTTGACGCACTGTCAACTACCGTTAGTTGAGGCGCGCCTGCGCCCGGAGTCGGACCCTGAGCCGGACCGGAGGACAGATCCGCGGACGGATCCGAATCCGTGTTCACGACGGCGACACCGGACCTGGCGTGCGCACGTACGACGTCGAGCACTTCGTGCTCGGCGACGAGGACGTCCGCATGTGCCAGCGCCTCGACGGCGCGAAGAGTCAGCAGTCCCGGATCCCCGGGTCCGGCACCAAGGAAGGTGACGTGCCCGTGTTCCGAACCGGCGGCGGGAAGAGTGGTGGGGCTCACTGTGCTTGCTCCCCCATCAGACCGGCCGCGCCCTGGGCAAGCATCTCGGCAGCGAGTTCGCGACCGAGCGTCATTGCCTGGTCGTACGTCTCGGGCACGGGACCGGTGGTGGACAACTGCACCATCCGCGAGCCGTCGGTCGTGCCGACGACGCCGCGCAGGCGCATTTCCTTGACAATCTGCCCGTCGGCCAGCAGGTCGGCCAGCGCGCCCACAGGGGCGCTGCAGCCGGCCTCCAGGGCGGCGAGCAGGGACCGTTCGGCGGTCACGGCGGCCCGCGTGAGCGGGTCGTCGAGCTCACCGAGCGCGGCGATCAGATCTGCATCCTGGGCGGTGTTCCCCGCCCTGCATTCGATCGCGAGTGCCCCCTGGCCGGGGGCGGGCAAAACCGTGTCGACCGACAGGAAGTCGGTCACTTCGTCACCGCGCCCGATGCGATTGAGCCCGGCCGCGGCCAGCACGACCGCATCGAGTTCACCATCGCGCACGAACCCGATCCGCGTATCCACGTTCCCGCGGATCGGAACCGTCTCGATGTCCAGCCCGTGGCTGCGCGCGTACGCGTTCAGCTGGGCCATCCGCCGCGGCGAACCCGTACCGATGCGCGCCCCGCGGGGCAGGTCGGTGAACTTCAGCGCGTCCCGGGCGACGATGACGTCCCGCGGGTCCTCGCGCAGCGGAATCGCGGCCAGCGCCAGCTGGTCGGGCTGCCCGGTGGGCAGGTCCTTCAGCGAATGAACCGCGAAGTCGACCTCCCCCTTCAGCAGCGCCTCCCGCAGCGCGGTCACGAAGACGCCCGTGCCGCCGATCTGCGCGAGCTGCTCGCGGGAGACATCGCCGTAGGTGGTGATCTCGACGAGCTCGACGGGCCGTCCGGTCACCTGGCTCACGGCGTCCGCGACCTGCCCGGACTGGGCCAGGGCGAGTTTGCTCCGCCTGGTCCCGAGCCTCAATGCCTTGCTACTCATGCCGGCCCTCGGTTCTTGCTGTTCTCAGGTTCCTCGTCGGCGCCATCGGCCCGGGAGACGGCGGCCACCGTCTCGGGGTCGAGGTCGAACAGGGTCCGCAGCGCGTCCGCGTACCCGGCGCCGCCGGGCTCGGCCGCGAGCTGTTTGACCCGTACGGTCGGCGCGTGCAGCAGCTTGTCGACGACGCGCTTCACGGTCTGGGTGATCTCGGCGCGGTGCTTGTCGTCGAGGCCGGGCAGCCGCCCGTCGAGCCGGGCGATCTCGTTCGCGACCACATCGGCGGCCATCGTCCGCAGCGCGACCACGGTGGGCGTGATGTGCGCGGCCCGCAGCGCCGCCCCGAAGGCGGCGACCTCGTCGGCGACGATACGGCGGACCTCGTCGACGTCGGCCGCCATCGGACCCGCGGACGGAGTCCGCTGATCAGGCCCGGTGGCCGAGGCGCCCGCCAGCGACTCGATGTCCACGAGCCGTACCCCGACCAGCCGGTGCACGGCCGCGTCGATGTCGCGGGGCATGGCGAGGTCGAGGAGGAAGAGGGTCGGCTCGGGCCGCGGGATCTCGGCGACGGGCTCGGGCTTGCGCCGCTCGGGCACCCGGCCGACGGCGGCCGCGGCGGCGGCGAGCGCCGCGATGGCGTCCGCCTCCTCGGCCGGGTCGAGCACGCCGAGCGCACCCGCCGGGGCGGCGTTCTGCTGACGCGTGACGCCGTTGTCCACCCAGGCCGCGTGCTGTTCCAGGTCGGCGGCGGCCATCCCGGCCACGGCGGCCTCCCCGAGCACGGAGAACCCGGCGGTCTGCGCGACCGGCAGATCCAGCGGACAGCCGTCCTCGGCGCCCAGGCTGGTGGGCGGAAGCTCGCCGCGCGCGGCGGCCGCCACGGCCGTACGACCGGAGCCACCGTCGGTCGGCGACGGCGTAACGCTCCCGCCGTCCGCCGCGGTCTCTCCGGTACGGCCCTCGACCGCCGAGGCGACCGCCTCGGCCGTCAGGACCAGCCCCGTCGCCCCCGTGCAGGAGACGACGAGATCGGCACGTGTCAGCTCGACCGGCACCGATTCCATCGGTACCGCGCGGGCCAGCACGTCCGTGTCGTCGCCCTCCGCCAGGATCTGGGCGAGCCGCTCGGCGCGATCAGGGGTGCGGTTGGCGACGACGATCTCGGCGACCCCGGCACGCGCGAGCGTGGCCGCGGCCAGCGAGGACATCGACCCGGCGCCGATGACCAGGGCCTTCTTGCCCCGGGCCCACTGCTCGACGGCGTTCGAGGCGGACAGCTGCTCCAGGCCGAAGGTGACCAGGGACTGCCCGGCGCGGTCGATACCGGTCTCGGAGTGGGCACGCTTGCCGACGCGCAGGGCCTGCTGGAACAGGTCGTTCAGCAGCCGCCCGGCGGAGTGCACGTCCTGTGCCTTGGCGAGGGAGTCCTTGATCTGGCCGAGGATCTGTCCCTCGCCGACGACCATGGAGTCGAGCCCGCACGCCACCGAGAAGAGATGGTGGACGGCCCGGTCCTCGTAGTGCACGTACAGATAGGGAGTGAGCTCGTCCAGCCCCACCCCGCTGTGCTGGGCGAGCAGCGTGGACAGCTCGGCGACACCGGCGTGGAACTTGTCCACGTCGGCGTACAGCTCGATGCGGTTGCAGGTCGCAAGCACCGCGGCCTCGGTGGCGGGCTCGGCGGCGACGGTGTCCTGGAGCAGCTTGAGCTGCGCGTCCGCGTTCAGCGCGGCCCGCTCCAGCACGCTGACCGGGGCGCTGCGGTGGCTCAGCCCGACGACGAGGAGACTCATGCCGGCATCACGGCGGGGACGTCCCCGTCTGGACCCTTGTCGGCGGGCTGCTTGCGGGCGGCGGTGTGCGGGACCTCGCCGTCGGCCGCGGCGGCGGCCTCCTCGCCGGCCTTGCGCTGCTCGTGAAAGGCGAGGATCTGCAGCTCGATGGAGAGGTCGACCTTGCGCACGTCGACGCCGTCCGGGACGGACAGCACGGTCGGCGCGAAGTTCAGGATGGAGGTGACGCCGGCGGCCACGAGCCGGTCGCAGACCTGCTGGGCGGCGCCGGCGGGCGTGGCGATGACCCCGATCGACACGCCGTTGTCGTCGATGATCTTTTCGAGCTCGTCGGTGTGCTGGACGGGGATCCCGGCCACCGGCTTTCCGGCCATCGCCGGGTCGGCGTCTATGAGCGCCGCGACCCGGAATCCGCGCGAGGCGAACCCGCCGTAGTTGGCGAGGGCGGCGCCGAGGTTACCGATACCGACGATCACTACCGGCCAGTCCTGGGTCAGGCCCAGCTCACGGGAGATCTGGTAGACGAGATACTCGACGTCGTAGCCCACACCGCGCGTTCCGTAGGAACCCAGGTAAGAGAAGTCCTTGCGCAGCTTCGCGGAGTTGACCCCCGCCGCGGCCGCGAGCTCCTCGGAGGAGACCGTGGGTACCGAGCGCTCCGACAGTGCGGTCAGCGCGCGGAGGTACAGCGGAAGGCGGGCGACGGTGGCCTCGGGAATCCCTCGGCTACGGGTCGCCGGTCGGTGAGTTCGGCCAGTTGCCACGGTGCTCCTGCGGGTAGAGCGGGGCTGCAGGCGGTCACACGTTCCCGGACCGCCCCGTCGAAAGCAGGCTATGTCTTTGTGAACGCGTGCACAAAGATGGTGTCCGATTTGCCCGGCCAACGTGACCGGGGTCACGCGCCCCCGGCGCACCTGTGCGGAACCGGCGCATGCGCACCACCGTTCCTCTTCTCTTGGGGGCAAAACCGCACACTCTCCTCTACGATTCCCGCCCCCGAGACCAAGTCGCCGTCGATCCTAAGCGACGTTCCGGACCAGTTGGACTACTCGGTCAGTGCTTTGCGAAGGCGATCCTCGTTCACGCGCCAGAAGGTGTGCTGCGCTCCGTCGACGAGCACGACGGGGATCTGTTCCCAGTACTGGTCGTGGAGTTGGGGATCCTGGGTGATGTCCTTCTGCTCCCAGGGAACCCCCAGATCGGCGCACACCTTCTCGACCACGGACTGTGCGTCATCACACAGATGACACCCGGCCTTGCGTACGAGAGTGACGAGCCGGTCCTGCGGGGCCCTCGGGGCGCTGCGCCGAAAGATGGGAGTCATGTCGGCCATTCTCCCGCGTTCTTTAACGGCACGGTCGCGGAGAGTTCACATCCTTCGAACCTCTCGGCTCCGGAACCTCCGAACAGACTGGCTATGCTCACGCCATGGCCGCTCTTGGATGGCTCACTCCCCGTAGGCGCTCCGCCACCGCGCGGAGCGTGTTGGCAGGCGAGGCCTCGGCTGAGGCAGCGCGCAAGTCCACGCAGGACCTCCCCAGCGAGGAGCCGGCGTTCCCCGTGCACGGCGACGCGCACGCCGCCGCCTTCTTCGATCTGGACAACACCGTGATGCAGGGCGCCGCCCTGTTCCACTTCGGACGGGGCCTGTACAAGCGGAAGTTCTTCGAGACCCGCGACCTCGCGAAGTTCGCCTGGCAGCAGGCGTGGTTCCGGCTGGCCGGCGTCGAGGACCCGGAACACATGCAGGAGGCCCGCGACTCGGCGCTGTCGATCGTCCAGGGCCACCGGGTCTCCGAGCTGATGTCGATCGGCGAGGAGATCTACGACGAGTACATGGCCGAGCGCATCTGGCCCGGCACCCGGGCCCTGGCCCAGGCGCACCTGGACGCCGGCCAGAAGGTGTGGCTGGTCACGGCGGCCCCGGTGGAGATCGCCCAGGTGATCGCCCGCCGCCTCGGTCTGACCGGTGCTCTCGGCACGGTCGCCGAGTCGGTCGACGGCGTGTACACGGGCAAGCTGGTCGGCGAACCCCTGCACGGCCCGGCGAAGGCGGAGGCGGTCCGTGCGCTGGCCGCGGCGGAGGGCCTGGACCTGACCCGCTGCGCCGCCTACAGCGACTCGCACAACGACATCCCGATGCTGTCGCTGGTCGGCCACCCCTACGCCATCAACCCGGACAGCAAGCTGCGCAAGCACGCCCGCCGGCTGGAGTGGCGGCTGCGCGACTACCGCACGGGCCGCAAGGCGGCGAAGGTCGGCATCCCGGCGGCGGCCGGCGTCGGCGCGGTGGCGGGCGGCACCGCGGCGGCGATCGCCCTGCACAAACGCCGCCGATAACGCCGGGCATCACAACAGGTCACACCCGGAACAACCGGCCAATCCACGGGTCGTACCCCGTTACCCCGCTGGTCAGTCCCGTTGGCTGCACACGGCCACAACACGCCCCGGACCCAGACGGAACACGACGCTTTCCGATCAACAACCGATCACTGACCGGCACTTGATCGGCCGCCATTCGGTTACAGAAGCGACGTAATCGATGATTTGAGCAACTGCGTGTAGCAGTGCCTGCACTAAGCGTTATTCTCCTCAGACGCAATCCGGATCCCCTTCCGTCGCTACGACGGGTGAACGGTTCCGTACTGCACGTGATGGAAGCTCTGCCTCTGGGAGTCCCGTGTACCCACACGTCGGGGTTGACGCCTCGGGCCTGGCTACGCTGCGCGCAACGGTCCAAGACCTGTTGCGCGGCTTCGTCCCCACCGCGTACGCCGTCCCTGCCCTCGCCGTTGCCACCACCCCCGTCGGCCCGTGCTACGCGCTCGCCGACGGCAGCGCCGCCGTCGGAAGACGAGGGCGTTCGACCGGTGCCACAACAACCCGCCGCCCCGCGGCGGACAGCGACAGCGCCCGCATGATGGACCTTGTGGAGCGCGCCCAGGCCGGCGAGGCCGATGCCTTCGGCCGTCTCTACGACCAGTACAGCGACACCGTGTACCGGTACATCTACTACCGAGTGGGAGGCAAGGCGACCGCTGAGGATCTCACCAGCGAGACGTTCCTGCGCGCACTGCGCCGCATCGGCACGTTCACCTGGCAGGGCCGCGACTTCGGCGCGTGGCTCGTGACCATCGCCCGCAACCTCGTCGCGGACCACTTCAAGTCGAGCCGCTTCCGGCTCGAAGTCACCACCGGCGAGATGCTCGACGCCAACGAGGTCGAGCGCTCCCCCGAGGACTCCGTCCTGGAGTCCCTCTCGAACGCCGCCCTCCTCGATGCCGTACGACGGCTCAACCCGCAGCAGCAGGAGTGTGTGACGCTCCGCTTCCTCCAGGGCCTCTCCGTCGCCGAGACCGCCCGCGTGATGGGCAAGAACGAGGGCGCGATCAAGACCCTCCAGTACCGCGCCGTGCGCACTCTCGCCCGGCTCCTCCCGGACGACGCACGCTGACAGAACACGCTCGGTAACTCTCAACTCGCAGTCGGTGAAAGTCCGTTGGCTTCGCTATCCGATCATCCGCCGTCCGTAACCCAAGTGCCGCGCCACTCGTTGTGCGGGATGCAGGCTCCCTGTGGTCACTCCCTGGCCGACTTCGATCACCCGATCGTGTGCTTCTGGTCAGGGCGTGCAACCCTCAGGACCCCCTGGGGAGTCGACCGTCTTGACGAGAGGAGGTGCCGCCAGTGATCGCGAACGTATCGGCGCACCGGCGGGCGAACGCCTTCGCCCAGGCCCTGGAGGACCAGTCCGGCCAGGGCACGGCGGCCGAGCAGTCCGACGGACCACCACCGTCCCCGGCTGCTGCGGAACAGACCGGTCAGGGCCGCCTCACGGCCCTGGCGACCGGTCTCGGCGAGCTGCCCAAACCGCAGATGGACCCCGAGGTCAAGGTCGTCCAGCGGGCCCAGCTCGTGGCCGCCATGGAGGCCATGCTGCTGGAGGGCACCGTGGGAGGCGAGGGCGACCCGGCGGTGCCTGAACAGCGCTCCCCCCGGGCACGGGGCACGCACCGGGCGAGCCCACTGGGCAAGCTCCGCCCGCGTTCCCGGCTCACCAAAGGCCTCGCCGCGGGCGGACTCAGCGTCGGCGTCGCCGCCGGCGCCTTCGGCGGAGTCGCCGCGGCCAGCTCGGACGCCCTGCCCGGCGACTCGCTGTACGGCCTCAAGCGCGGCATAGAGGATTTCAAGCTCTCCTACCTGTCCGACGGGGACGACGAGCGTGGTGTGGCCTACCTCGACCAGGCCTCCACCCGCCTCAGCGAGGCCCGCCGGCTCATGGAGCGCGACCGCGGCGGCCAACTCGACCACGAGTCGCTGGGCGAGATCCGCCGCGCTCTGTCCGGCATGCGGCACGACGCCTCCGAGGGCCACCGCCTGCTGACCGCGGCGTACGAGCGCGACCCGGAGTCCCTGGGCCCCATCCAGGCCCTGGACGCCTTCTCCCGCTCGCACCGCGACGTCTGGGGCGCCCTGCGCGACCGACTGCCCGTCCAGCTCGGTGACGTCAGTCAGCAGGTCTCGTCGGTCTTCGACGCCATAGACGAAGAGGTCGCCCCGCTGCAGTCCCTCCTCCCGCAGCCTCCCGCCCAGGGCGGCAGCGGGACCGGTCAGCGGCAGGACTCCGGGCCGGCATCCTCCGACACCTCGACCGGTTCCGGCCGCTCCTCGGCACCCAGCAGCGGCAACGGCGGCTCGTCCGACGGCACGGGGAGCAACAGCCCCAGCAAGTCGGCCGGCTCCGGCACCGAGGACGACGGCCTGCTCGGCGGCAACACCGGCGGCCTCCTCGACCCACCCAAGAACACCGGCGGCACCACTCCCCCGTCGACCACGACACCCACCACCGAACCGGACGTCACCCTCCCGCCCCTCCTCCCCGGCCTGCTGCCCGGCCTGGGCATCGACGCGGAGGACGCGGAGCAGTAGTCCCTACGACAACGGGGGCGCCCTCCTCAGGAGGGCGCCCCCGTTGTCGTACGACAGGCTTCGGTCAGGTTTCTCAGACAGCTGCCCGAGAGCCGCCGCAGGTTTCTCAACAGCTACCGAGAGCCCCCGACAGCGCTCAGAAGAAGACCGAGCGGCGCTGCACCAGCAGCTTGTAGAGCGTGTGCTGGATCTGTTCGCGGACCTGGTCGGTCAGGTTGAACATCAGCATCGGGTCCTCGGCGGCCTCCGGCGGATAGCCGTCCGTCGGGATCGGCTCGCCGAACTGGATGGTCCACTTGGTCGGCAGCGGGACCGCACCCAGCGGGCCGAGCCACGGGAAGGTCGGCGTGAGGGGGAAGTACGGGAAGCCGAGGACGCGGGCCAGGGTCTTGGCGTTGCCGATCATCGGGTAGATCTCCTCGGCCCCCACGATCGAGCACGGGATGATCGGGGTGCCCTGGCGCAGCGCCGTCGAGACGAAGCCGCCGCGGCCGAAGCGCTGGAGCTTGTAGCGCTCGCTGAAGGGCTTGCCGACGCCCTTGAAGCCCTCCGGCATCACGCCGACCACCTCGCCCTGGGCCAGCAGCCGTTCGGCGTCCTCCGCGCAGGCCAGGGTGTGGCCGAGCTTGCGGGCCAGTTCGTTGACCACAGGCAGCATGAAGACCAGGTCCGCCGCCAGGAGCCGCAGATGGCGGTTGGCGGGGTGGTGGTCGTGGACGGCGACCTGCATCATCAGGCCGTCCATCGGCAGCGTCCCGGAGTGGTTGGCGACGATCAGCGCCCCGCCCTCGGCCGGGATGTTCTCGACGCCCTTCACCTCGACCCGGAAGTACTTCTCGTACATCGGGCGCAGCAGGGACATCAGGACCTGGTCGGTCAACTCCGCGTCGTAGCCGAAGTCGTCGACCTCGTAGTCACCCGTGAGCCGGCGCCGCAGGAACGCGAGCCCGCCCGCGATACGCCGCTCCAGGCCGCCGTACGCGCCCTTGTCCTGCCGCTGCGGGGGCGGCTGTTCCTCACGGGTCACGGGAACATCATCCTGCGCGGGCGCCCTGCTGGGCAGGGGCTGGACCTCACGGACCACCGTGGGCTCACCCTTGCGCCGGCTCCCCGCGCTCCGGCGCCGCGGCGGCCGCTGCACGGCGCTCCCGCGGGACCGGTCGTCGTCGAACGGAATGACCTTGGCGTCCGCCATCGTTGATGCGCTCCTCAGTTGGCGCTCTGCGTCGGGGGGTGGCCGCTGCCCGCCAGGGGCAGCGCGGCGATCCGGTCGACGGCCCCCGCAAGGGCCTCGGGCGGCAGCAGTCCCGGTCCGCGACTGCGCGCGAACTCCGCGAACGTCTGAGCCGTCGTGTACTTCGGCTTGAACCCGAGCGTCTCACGCATCTGGTCCGTCGCCACGACCCGGCCGTGGGTCAGCAGCCGGATCTGTTCGGGCGAGAAGTCCGTCATACCCAGCGTACGCACCAGCGATCCGGCCCAGGTCACCGCGGGGAGCAGCAACGGCACCGTGGGCCGGCCCAGCCGCCGCGAGCACTGCGACAGCAACAGCACGCCGTCCCCGGCGATGTTGAAGGTGCCGCTGTTGAGCGTGCCCCGCTCCGGTTCGTGCGAGGCGATCCGCAGCACCTCGATCACGTCGTCCTCGTGCACGAACTGCAACCGGGGGTCGTAGCCCAGCACGGTCGGCAGGATCGGCAGCGCGAAATACGCGGCGAGCGGGGTGTCCGCGGTCGGGCCGAGGATGTTGGCGAACCGCAGCACACACACGGCGACGTCCGGCCGGCGCCGGGCGAACCCGCGCACATACCCCTCGACCTCCACCGCGTCCTTCGCGAACCCGCCGCTGGGCAGCGACTTCGGCGGAGTGGTCTCGGTGAAGACGGCGGGATCGCGCGGCGCGGATCCGTACACGTTCGTACTGGACTTGACCACGAGCCGCTTCACGGTCGGCGACTTCTGGCAGGCCCCCAGCAGCTGCATGGTGCCGATGACATTGGTCTCCTTGACGGAGGTCCGGCTGCCGCTGCCGAGCGCGGTCGCGGTGACGTCCAGATGGACGACCGTGTCGGCGGCCGTCTCGGCGAGGACCCGCGCTATGCCGGGCTGCCGGATGTCGGCCTGGATGAAGTCGGCGCCGCCCAGATGGTGCTCGGGCGGAACCGCGTCCACGGCGACGACCCGCTCCACCTGTGGGTCACGCTGGATCCGTCGTACGAACCGGCCCCCCAGTTGACGGGCCACCCCGGTCACGAGCACGACCTTGCCCAAGATCAGCGCCTTCCTTCCAGCCCAACCAGCACTCTTTGCCTGCCGCGTTCCCCGTGTGAGGCCCAACCTAGCGGTTTGGTGTTGCGCTGTGATGACCGCCCAATGCATGAAGTGACGACATCCGGCCCCGGACACGCGTGTGGCCCCCCACCATCATGGGCGGGGGGCCACAGAACACACGCTCTCGCGGTGTCGCTTACTTCTTGTTGCGACGCTGAACGCGCGTGCGCTTGAGCAGCTTGCGGTGCTTCTTCTTGGCCATCCGCTTGCGCCGCTTCTTGATAACAGAGCCCACGACTACCCTCGCTCACTTCTCATCACTCGGTGCTGGGCGCCATGGGCCCATACGACCTACGAGGGGCTAGCCTACCCGCCCGAGCGCTGAGGTCGTAATCGAGGTGACCGGGGTGATCCAGTAGTGCCCTGAGGATCCCCCCGGACCCGTCGTCGTCAGGCGGTTTCCACCCCCACATAGCTCTCGCGAAGGTACTCGTGAACCGCATTCTCCGGGACGCGGAAGGACCGCCCCACCCGGATCGCGGGCAGATGACCGCTGTGCACCAATCGGTACACGGTCATCTTCGACACTCGCATCACCGAGGCGACTTCCGCCACGGTAAGGAACTGAACCTCGCTCAGAGGCCTCTGCTCAGCAGCCATGACACACCTGAACCTTCCGCACTCGACGGCCACCGGCTTCCCCTTCCGGTGACTCTTCGTCGCTGCGTGCTCACTCCCCAATGTAGGGGCGGGTGATGCAAGTGGGGAAGAGGTGCACCCATCGGCGGCCTACTGTGACAGACACGCTCGATTGAGTACGTAGCGGGTCAGCGGCAGGTAGTAATCAGACCGCACAGCGTCATCAAGTGGAACGACGACGGACACGACCCCCTCCGCCTCCCCCACAAAGAGCGCGGGGTCATCCGTATCCGCCAGCCCAATGGCCTCAAACCCCAGCTGACCTGCTCCGCAGACCCACCCGTGGTCTCCGATGACGAGCTCGGGAAGAGGCCCGCCGGCCTCCGCGGCCGCGGCCAGCGCGACCCGAACCGGGAGCGGCGAATGCGTGTGCGCGCCGGTCGCACGACCGGAGCTCGGCGCGGCGGGTTCCCGCACCAGCGCGACTCCTCGTACGTAGTCAAGGTTGTACGTGCGTAGACCGAACCGGGTCGTTATGTCGACAGAGTGACCCTGCGCCGGGCTGAGGACGGTACATCCCGCCGCCGACAGTGCGTCTGCCAAGGCGGCGTAGAAGCCGAGCAGTCGATGGGGGTGCCCGGTGCCGAGGAGGACGGTCGCGCCACGCTGCGCGGCTGCCTCGAGCCGCTCGGCGAACGCATCCAGAGCAACCAGGGTCCGCTCAGGATCAATCACATCATGGCCCTCAACGTGACGAGGATCGGCCGAAACCCCGCACTTGTCCGCCATCAACTCGATCAGATCGAGCTGTCCCCACGACCACTCAGGATCAATCCCGATCAGAACCCGAGGATCCCGAGCAGCGAACAACCGATAACTCCGCAGACTCTCCTCCCGCAAGGTCGCCACAGTCCCGGCCAACCGCGCGGCAAGCAGATGGGCACGCAGGGCGCCGACACTCAACACGGGTGCGATGCTGACGGACCCAACACCCCACCGCGACACGAACGAGCAAACACCCCACAGTTGGCGTAATACCTGCCTGCCGATACCGGCCACACCCCTGTCTCCGCGTCCGAGTCCGAGTCCGAGGAGACGGCCCTTCGGACGGAGCGGGTTCGCGGCTCAGCCCAGCGGGGTGCAGGGACGAAGCCCACAAGGCACCAGCGGCCGTAGCCTCCGCCAGGGATCCGGGACCTCAGTCCCCGCCAGGAATCCGGGGACGCAGCCGCCGGGGCGGAGCCCCGCGTGGGGTGCAAGGGACCTAGGCGCTGTCCGGCGGATCATGGGGCCGCGATGGCACCAAGTTAGTTCTCGCGGGCCGGACTGCACCCGGTCTCGAGGCGTTTCTGCCCCTCGGACATGGGCAGGACCGCCAGTGCGGTGTCTGCAATGTTCCGCAGCGTCTCCGGGTCCAGGCCGGCCTTGCCTACCGCCTCGATACCGCGGACCACCGTCAACAGCAGTGCCGCCAACCGCTCCGGATCCGCAGCGCTATCGATGTCGCCGTGGCGCTGGGCGGCGCTGATCTCCGTCCGCAGCAGGGTCAGCAGTGCCGTCATGGTCTCGGCCGACCGTCCGGCGACCGTCGGATCGTGCTGGGCCAGTTCCGCCGCGCCCTTGGCCAACAGGCACCCGCGGCGCTCGGTGTCGGAGGCGGTGTTCTCCGCCATGAGGTGCACGTATCCCGACAGCCGGGCCAGGGCCTCTGCGTCCGGGCCACCTGCCAGCCGGTCCTCGGCCACCTCAACGACTGCGGTGCACCAGTCGCCGAACACACGGTGGAACAGCTTGCCCTTGTCGCCGAATGCGCCGTACAGGCTGCCCTTCCCCAGGCCGGTCGCCCGGGCGATGTCGTCCATCCGGGTTCCTGCATAGCCGGTCGCCCAGAACTGTTCCCGGGCCCGCTCCAGGACTCGGCGTTCGTCGAATGCGCGTGGTCTCGGCATGGCCTCACCCTACCCATTCTTGACTCGATCGTCCATTACTGCCTACGTTATGGACGATCCATTCCACAACCGAAGGGGTTCGACATGCCAGGCGTGCTGCAGGAGAAGGTGGCCGTGATCACCGGAGGGACCAGCGGGATCGGGCTGGCCATCGCCCACCGCTTCGTCCGGGAGGGCGCACGGGTCTTCGTGACCGGCCGGGACATCGACCGCCTCGAAGCGGCAGTCAAGGAGATGGGCCCTGCGGCCACCGGCGTACGATCCGACGTCTCGGTCCTGGCCGACCTGGACGCGCTCTACGCGCGAGTCCGCGAGGAGGCCGGACGCATCGACGTGCTGGTGGCCAACGCGGGAATCGTCGCGGACGCCGCGCTCGGCGCCCACACCGAGGCGAACGTCGACCTGACACTCGCCGTCAACGTCAAGGGCCCACTCTTCACCGTCCAGAAGGCGCTTCCGCTGCTGGCGGAGAACGCCTCCATCCTGGTCATCGGCTCAAGCAACAGCGTGCGCCCCAATGAGCAACTCGAGGTCTACAGCGCCTCGAAGGCGGCGGTGAGCAACCTCGTGCACAACTGGGCCCGGCAGTCACGGGAGCGCCGATTCCGGGTCAACGTGCTCAGCCCGGGACCCACGCGGACCCCTGGCCTGCTGCGCGCCGCGGGGCCGGACATCGACCAGTTCGCCGAGGCCGTCGTGCCACTGGGGCGGCTGGCCGACGCCGAGGAAATCGCCGAGGCCGCTCTCTTCCTGGCTTCGGACGCCTCGTCGTTCGTCACCGGCGCCGAACTCTTCGCCGACGGCGGCTACACCCGGGCCTGAACGACGGCCGCTGGTGCGCATCCGGTTCCCTCGAAGCGACGGGGCGCACTTCCAGCCGCGCGGGTGCGTCGTACGAGGCCAGTGCGCCCGAAGCAACGAGCTCGTGGCCGCGGCCTCTTCGGATGACGTCGACCGCCACCCCGACTGCCGCTCCGGCAACGCCGACCTCCGCTGGATGCTCATCCATCTCGTCGAGGAGACCGGACGGCACGCGGGGCACGCGAACATCGTGAGGGAGCTGCTTGACGGGACGAAGGGGTACTACCAGCTCTCTCCGGTGGGTCGCGGCCGGAGCCACAGTCGGATCGAGGCAACGGTGCGTTCCTGCGTTTGTAGATCGTCCTGTCGAAGCCAGCGGGCCGACCGCCCCTGCTGCCTTTGTGCTGTCAGCTGGCCCGCTGGTTCTTCGGTTCGGGAATCGTGTGCTTGATCTGGCGTCGCCGCAGGTAGCGGCGGTTGCGGCGGGATGAGTAAGCCTTGTCTCCGCCGAGGTGGCCAGGCCGAGTCCGCGGTCGCCCGCCATCCCAGCGGGCGACACGGACACGCTCCATGCAAGGCGAGTGGGCGGCGTCCGCCCTCACCGGCAAGGTGATCTTGCAGGTCAGGCCGCCCCGTGAGCGTCCCAGGCCCTCATCGGGGCGGTGCTCCAGGGGCGTGTGTCTTTTCCCGGAAGCCGCGGGGGTTTCTCACGTGCTCCCGCGGCGTGTCGGTGGGAAGAGCTTGCCCCATGTGCCATCCGCTGACCAGCGCCGATGCCGCTCAAACACGGTCTTCCACCGACCGAAACGCGCAGGCAAATCCCGCCAAAAAACCCCGGTGCCAACCCCCGCCCCACCTCGCCCCTACGCCAACAACCCCCGCAACGGAAACACCGCCCGCCGAGCCGCCAACACCGCCTGGTCCAACCGATCCGCCGGGTCGTACCCCGCCTCCCAGTCGGCCCACCCCACAGGCCACCGCCCGTCAGTCATCCGCGCCGGCCCCAACTGCCGAGTCCGGGCGAACACTTCCTGCCGCCACCCCTCGGGAATCATGGCGGAGGGCTCCACGGCCCGCCCCGCCGCGATCCCCACCAGATGAGTCCACGACCGCGGCACCACATCCACCACCGCGTACCCGCCCCCACCCAGCGCGACCCACCGTCCGTCGGCGTACTCGTGCGCCAGGTCATGACAGGCCACCTGCACGGCCCGCTGCGCATCAAGAGACACAGCCAGATGAGCCAGCGGATCCTCGAAATGCGTGTCGGCCCCGTGCTGCGTCACCAACACCTGCGGCCGGAAGTCGGCGATCACCTCAGGCACCACCGCGTGAAACGCCCGCAGCCACCCCGCGTCCCCGGTCCCCGCCGGCAACGCGACATTCACCGCCGTCCCCTCCGCGGACTCCGCCCCCGTCTCCTCCGGCCACCCGGTCTGCGGAAACAACGTACGAGGATGCTCGTGCAGCGAAATCGTCAGAACCCGCGGATCCTCCCAGAACGCCGCCTGCACCCCGTCCCCGTGATGCACGTCGACATCCACATAGGCGACCCGCTCGGCCCCGAGCTCCAGCAACCGGGCGATGGCGAGCGACGCGTCGTTGTAGATGCAGAACCCCGACGCACCCCCCGGCATGGCGTGATGCAACCCACCCGCGAAGTTCACCGCATGCAGCGCCTCCCCCCGCCACACGGCCTCCGCGGCCCCCACCGACTGGCCCGCGATCAGCGCGGACACCTCATGCATCCCGGCAAACGCCGGATCATCCATGGTCCCCAGCCCGTACGACCCGTCGGCCGCCCCGGGATCCACGGAGGCCGCCTTCACGGCCTCGACGTAGTCCGCCCGGTGAACCAGCCGCAGCGTCGACTCGCCCGCCGGCTTGGCCGAAACGACGTCCATCTCCCGGTCGAGCCCGAAGGCCTGGACAAGCCTCCAGGTCAGGGCAAGCCGAACCGGATCCATCGGATGCTCCGGACCGAAGTCATAGCCCGTTACTGCCTCGTCCCACATCAGCTGTGCGCGGCCGCTCATGCCCGCCACCGTATCGGTCCGGTTGAGCGGCGAACGACCGGGCGTACACGAGCGTCACCAGCACCAACACCATCGGCACAAGCATGGCCCCGCGATAGCTCCAGGCATCCCCCAAGGCCCCCACCAACGGCGACCCGACCAGGAACCCGACGTAGTTGAAGACATTGAGCCGGGCAACCGCCGCATCGGACGCCCCCGGGAACAACCGCCCCGCCGCCGCGAAAGTCTGCGGCACCAGCACACACAACCCGAGCCCCAGCAACGTGAATCCCAGCATCCCGACCCACGCCCCGGGCGCCACCGCCACCACACCGAATCCGACCGCCGCCACCAACGCCCCCACCCGCACGACAGCGACCGCCCCGAACCGCCGTACCCCAAGGTCCCCGATCGCCCGCCCGATCAGCGTGGTCACCATGTACACGTTGTACGGCACAGTCGCCAGCTGCTCACTGCTCCCCAGCACGTCCTGCAGATACTTCGCGCTCCAGTTGGAGACCGTCGAATCCCCGATGTACGCGAAACACATCACCAGACACAGCGGCAGCAGCAACGCGAAGGCGAGGGTCCCACCCTCGCCCTTCTCCTCCACGACATCGGCGTCCCCGCCCCCGTCGACATACCACCGACTCCCCACCAGAGCAGCCGGCAACAGCACCAGCACGACCGGCAGATACGACACCCACAACGCCAGATGCCAGTGCGCTCCCACCCAGGCGAGCGAGGCTCCCAGAATCCCGCCCAGGCTGTACACGGCATGGAAACTGAGCATGATGCTGCGCTTGTACGCCCGCTGCAGACTCACCCCGAGCATGTTCATCGAGGCGTCCAGCGCACCCACGGCGAGCCCGAAGGCGGCGAGCGAGACACCCAGCTCGACCATGGACTCCCCCGCCCCCACCCCGAGCAGCGCCAGGAGCACCACAGGCTGGGACCACCGCAGCACCCGGCTGGGCGGTATTCGCTTCACCAACTGCTCGGTACTCACGCTCCCGACCCCGGCGAGGATCGGCACGGCCGCGAGAAACGCGGGCAGCAGCGCGTCGGAGACCCCGTAACGGTCCTGGATGGCCGGAATCCGCGTCACGAGCAGAGCAAAGGCGACACCCTGCGCGAAGAAGCTGAACGCCAGCGAGGCCCTGCCGCGCCGCAGCACATCAGTCATGGCGGCGAGCGTAAGGCCCCGGCGTACTCGTGGGTAGGTCCAACCAAAGATGAGTTTGTTTCATCTTTGCTTCGCCCGGCGCTCGCAGACCGGGCGTCAGACCAGCAGGTCAGCCAACTCCCCCATGTCAGAGAACAACTGGGTGGCTCCGGCCAACCGTTCGGCAGGCGTCATGGCCGTGAACCCGTACACATCCATCCCCCGGCCGCGACAGCGGCCTGCACCCCCAGCGGACTGTCCTCGATCACGACACACCGCTCGGGCGCGACCCCCATCCGCCCGGCCGCGTACAGAAACAGATCCGGCGCCGGCTTCCCCCGCCCCACATCCTGCGAACTGAAGATCCGCCCCTCGTCGAACCACCGGTCCAGCCCGGTCTTCCGATGCCCGACCCGAATCCGCTCATGGCTCCCGGAAGAGGCGACACAGTACGGCACCCCGTCCGCAGCCAGCTTCTCCAGCACCCCCACGGCCCCGGCCACCGGCTCCAACTCCCGCTCGAAGGCCGCGAACACCCGCCCATGAAAGACGTCGTCGAAACGCTCCGGCAACCGCTGCCCCGTCCGTTCCCACACGAGGTCGTGGATCCGGTGCATCGCGGACCCCATGTAGTCACGGATGGAGTCCTCGTACGACGTCGGATGCCCGAGCTCGGTCAGATAGCCGGCCAGAAGCCGGTTGGAGATGGGCTCACTGTCGACGAGCACACCGTCGTTGTCGAAGATGACAAGGTCATAGCGCATGCCCCGACCCTAAGCGACCCGGAAAAACAGAAAACCCCCGTGCCGATGGCACGGGGGTTTCCTCAACAATTGTTCGGCGGCGTCCTACTCTCCCACAGGGTCCCCCCTGCAGTACCATCGGCGCTGTAAGGCTTAGCTTCCGGGTTCGGAATGTAACCGGGCGTTTCCCTCACGCTATAACCACCGAAACACTATGAAACTGTTTCAGCCGCACCGTTGTCGTGGCCCGACAACGGGGCTGTTCGTGGTTTCAGAACCAACACAGTGGACGCGAGCAACTGAGGACAAGCCCTCGGCCTATTAGTACCGGTCACCTCCACCCATTACTGGGCTTCCAGATCCGGCCTATCAACCCAGTCGTCTACTGGGAGCCTTAACCCCTCAAAGGGGGTGGGAATACTCATCTCGAAGCAGGCTTCCCGCTTAGATGCTTTCAGCGGTTATCCCTCCCGAACGTAGCCAACCAGCCATGCCCTTGGCAGGACAACTGGCACACCAGAGGTTCGTCCGTCCCGGTCCTCTCGTACTAGGGACAGCCCTTCTCAATATTCCTGCGCGCGCAGCGGATAGGGACCGAACTGTCTCACGACGTTCTAAACCCAGCTCGCGTACCGCTTTAATGGGCGAACAGCCCAACCCTTGGGACCGACTCCAGCCCCAGGATGCGACGAGCCGACATCGAGGTGCCAAACCATCCCGTCGATATGGACTCTTGGGGAAGATCAGCCTGTTATCCCCGGGGTACCTTTTATCCGTTGAGCGACGGCGCTTCCACAAGCCACCGCCGGATCACTAGTCCCGACTTTCGTCCCTGCTCGACCCGTCGGTCTCACAGTCAAGCTCCCTTGTGCACTTACACTCAACACCTGATTGCCAACCAGGCTGAGGGAACCTTTGGGCGCCTCCGTTACTCTTTAGGAGGCAACCGCCCCAGTTAAACTACCCATCAGACACTGTCCCTGATCCGGATCACGGACCCAGGTTAGACATCCAGCACGACCAGACTGGTATTTCAACGACGACTCCACCTGAACTGGCGTCCAAGCTTCACAGTCTCCCAGCTATCCTACACAAGCCGAACCGAACACCAATATCAAACTGTAGTAAAGGTCCCGGGGTCTTTCCGTCCTGCTGCGCGAAACGAGCATCTTTACTCGTAGTGCAATTTCACCGGGCCTATGGTTGAGACAGTCGAGAAGTCGTTACGCCATTCGTGCAGGTCGGAACTTACCCGACAAGGAATTTCGCTACCTTAGGATGGTTATAGTTACCACCGCCGTTTACTGGCGCTTAAGTTCTCAGCTTCGCCACCCCGAAGAGTGACTAACCGGTCCCCTTAACGTTCCAGCACCGGGCAGGCGTCAGTCCGTATACATCGCCTTACGGCTTCGCACGGACCTGTGTTTTTAGTAAACAGTCGCTTCTCGCTGGTCTCTGCGGCCACCCCCAGCTCACCGTGTAAAACGGATCACCGGTGATGGCCCCCCTTCTCCCGAAGTTACGGGGGCATTTTGCCGAGTTCCTTAACCATAGTTCACCCGAACGCCTCGGTATTCTCTACCTGACCACCTGAGTCGGTTTAGGGTACGGGCCGCCATGAAACTCGCTAGAGGCTTTTCTCGACAGCATAGGATCATCCACTTCACCACAATCGGCTCGGCATCAGGTCTCAGCCTTGATGAGCGGCGGATTTACCTACCACTCGGCCTACACCCTTACCCCGGGACAACCACCGCCCGGGCTGGACTACCTTCCTGCGTCACCCCATCACTCACCTACTACAAGTCTGGTCCGTCGGCTCCACCACTCCCCTTTGCCCGAAGGCTCCAGGGCGGCTTCACGGACTTAGCATCGCCTGATTCAATGTTTGACGCTTCACAGCGGGTACCGGAATATCAACCGGTTATCCATCGACTACGCCTGTCGGCCTCGCCTTAGGTCCCGACTTACCCTGGGCAGATCAGCTTGACCCAGGAACCCTTAGTCAATCGGCGCACACGTTTCTCACGTGTGTATCGCTACTCATGCCTGCATTCTCACTCGTGAACCGTCCACAACTCGCTTCCGCGGCTGCTTCACCCGGCACACGACGCTCCCCTACCCATCACAGCGCCCGTTGGGGCTATATGCTGCAATGACACGACTTCGGCGGTACGCTTGAGCCCCGCTACATTGTCGGCGCGGAATCACTAGACCAGTGAGCTATTACGCACTCTTTCAAGGGTGGCTGCTTCTAAGCCAACCTCCTGGTTGTCTGTGCGACTCCACATCCTTTCCCACTTAGCGTACGCTTAGGGGCCTTAGTCGATGCTCTGGGCTGTTTCCCTCTCGACCATGGAGCTTATCCCCCACAGTCTCACTGCCGCGCTCTCACTTACCGGCATTCGGAGTTTGGCTAAGGTCAGTAACCCGGTAGGGCCCATCGCCTATCCAGTGCTCTACCTCCGGCAAGAAACACACGACGCTGCACCTAAATGCATTTCGGGGAGAACCAGCTATCACGGAGTTTGATTGGCCTTTCACCCCTAACCACAGGTCATCCCCCAGGTTTTCAACCCTGGTGGGTTCGGTCCTCCACGAAGTCTTACCTCCGCTTCAACCTGCCCATGGCTAGATCACTCCGCTTCGGGTCTTGAGCGTGCTACTGAAACGCCCTATTCGGACTCGCTTTCGCTACGGCTACCCCACCCGGGTTAACCTCGCAACACACCGCAAACTCGCAGGCTCATTCTTCAAAAGGCACGCAGTCACGACTGCATGTGCAAGCACATACAGCGACGCTCCCACGGCTTGTAGGCACACGGTTTCAGGTACTATTTCACTCCGCTCCCGCGGTACTTTTCACCATTCCCTCACGGTACTATCCGCTATCGGTCACCAGGGAATATTTAGGCTTAGCGGGTGGTCCCGCCAGATTCACACGGGATTTCTCGGGCCCCGTGCTACTTGGGTGTCTCTCAAACGAGCCGCTGATGTTTCGACTACGGGGGTCTTACCCTCTACGCCGGACCTTTCGCATGTCCTTCGCCTACATCAACGGTTTCTGACTCGTCTCACGGCCGGCAGACCGTAAAAGAGAGATCCCACAACCCCGCATACGCAACCCCTGCCGGGTCTCACACGTATACGGTTTGGCCTCATCCGGTTTCGCTCGCCACTACTCCCGGAATCACGGTTGTTTTCTCTTCCTGCGGGTACTGAGATGTTTCACTTCCCCGCGTTCCCTCCACATACCCTATGTGTTCAGGTATGGGTGACAGCCCATGACGACTGCCGGGTTTCCCCATTCGGAAACCCCCGGATCAAAGCCTGGTTGACGACTCCCCGGGGACTATCGTGGCCTCCCACGTCCTTCATCGGTTCCTGGTGCCAAGGCATCCACCGTGCGCCCTTAAAAACTTGGCCACAGATGCTCGCGTCCACTGTGCAGTTCTCAAACAACGACCAGCCACCCATCACCCCGAACCAACCGGTTCGAGTTCACTGGGGCCGGCATCGAAGGTCCAGACTCGAAAGCCCGTACCCTCAGACACCCAACAGCGTGCCCGACACCCTCGCCACTCGCCTTCCATTCCACGCCGAAGCAGTACTAGGAAGACAAGCTGGTCAAGTGTGCCGAGTAGTCAACGTTCCACCCTTGAGCAACCAGCACCGGACGTTCGCCGATGAACTGGCCTCTGACCTCACCCCGAAGGGATCGGTAAGAAGTGCTCCTTAGAAAGGAGGTGATCCAGCCGCACCTTCCGGTACGGCTACCTTGTTACGACTTCGTCCCAATCGCCAGTCCCACCTTCGACAGCTCCCTCCCCACAAGGGGGTTGGGCCACCGGCTTCGGGTGTTACCGACTTTCGTGACGTGACGGGCGGTGTGTACAAGGCCCGGGAACGTATTCACCGCAGCAATGCTGATCTGCGATTACTAGCAACTCCGACTTCATGGGGTCGAGTTGCAGACCCCAATCCGAACTGAGACAGGCTTTTTGAGATTCGCTCCACCTCACGGTATCGCAGCTCATTGTACCTGCCATTGTAGCACGTGTGCAGCCCAAGACATAAGGGGCATGATGACTTGACGTCGTCCCCACCTTCCTCCGAGTTGACCCCGGCGGTCTCCTGTGAGTCCCCATCACCCCGAAGGGCATGCTGGCAACACAGAACAAGGGTTGCGCTCGTTGCGGGACTTAACCCAACATCTCACGACACGAGCTGACGACAGCCATGCACCACCTGTACACCGACCACAAGGGGGGCACCATCTCTGATGCTTTCCGGCGTATGTCAAGCCTTGGTAAGGTTCTTCGCGTTGCGTCGAATTAAGCCACATGCTCCGCTGCTTGTGCGGGCCCCCGTCAATTCCTTTGAGTTTTAGCCTTGCGGCCGTACTCCCCAGGCGGGGAACTTAATGCGTTAGCTGCGGCACCGACGACGTGGAATGTCGCCAACACCTAGTTCCCACCGTTTACGGCGTGGACTACCAGGGTATCTAATCCTGTTCGCTCCCCACGCTTTCGCTCCTCAGCGTCAGTAATGGCCCAGAGATCCGCCTTCGCCACCGGTGTTCCTCCTGATATCTGCGCATTTCACCGCTACACCAGGAATTCCGATCTCCCCTACCACACTCTAGCTAGCCCGTATCGAATGCAGACCCGGGGTTAAGCCCCGGGCTTTCACACCCGACGTGACAAGCCGCCTACGAGCTCTTTACGCCCAATAATTCCGGACAACGCTTGCGCCCTACGTATTACCGCGGCTGCTGGCACGTAGTTAGCCGGCGCTTCTTCTGCAGGTACCGTCACTTTCGCTTCTTCCCTGCTGAAAGAGGTTTACAACCCGAAGGCCGTCATCCCTCACGCGGCGTCGCTGCATCAGGCTTTCGCCCATTGTGCAATATTCCCCACTGCTGCCTCCCGTAGGAGTCTGGGCCGTGTCTCAGTCCCAGTGTGGCCGGTCGCCCTCTCAGGCCGGCTACCCGTCGTCGCCTTGGTGAGCCATTACCTCACCAACAAGCTGATAGGCCGCGGGCTCATCCTTCACCGCCGGAGCTTTCAACCCCCACCCAGGAGGGAGGGAGTGTTATCCGGTATTAGACCCCGTTTCCAGGGCTTGTCCCAGAGTGAAGGGCAGATTGCCCACGTGTTACTCACCCGTTCGCCACTAATCCCCACCGAAGTGGTTCATCGTTCGACTTGCATGTGTTAAGCACGCCGCCAGCGTTCGTCCTGAGCCAGGATCAAACTCTCCGTGAATGTTTACCCGTAATCGGGTCGACACCACGAGAGCGGAACAGCCAGGCGGAATAAGCCCGGCCGTTCACAGCGTCCTCGCTGTGTATTCTTCAAAGGAACCTCGCCACCGGAAGAATCCGATGGACGGGGTATCAACATATCTGGCGTTGACTTTTGGCACGCTGTTGAGTTCTCAAGGAACGGACGCTTCCTTTGTACTCACCCTCTCGGGCTTTCCTCCGGGCGCTTCCCTTCGGTCTTGCGTTTCCGACTCTACCAGATCTTCCCGATCCGATTTCCTCGGTGCTTTCCAGGTTCCCGCTCTCGCGTTTCCCTTTCCGGCGGTTCCGACTCTATCAGATCCTTTCGGGCCTGATTCCCAGTCAGAGGGGCTTGTCATCCCGACCCGTGGGCCGTTCCGACGAGTGAGACTTTAGCGGATTCCCTGCTCCCGACGCTAATCGGGGGCTGCGTTCATTCGAACGCAGATTCCTCATTTCGCTAATACGCATGCCAATGGCGCGACGGCAGAACACTGTCGTCGAGTGTCGGCTGGTACTTGCGGAATGGCTGTCCGGGGACCGACCGGAGTCGGCGCTCACGTCGGACAACTCGGAGAACAGTACGTAGCGGGTCGGGGTGTGTCAACTTCGGTCCGCACGGTGCCCTGGCGGCGTACTGTGGGCCGCATGACTACGCGTACGTGCACCCAGCTGTGGTGGGCCGCCTGACGGCGGCCGTGCTCACGTATGCACTCAACGGCCGCCGCCTCGGCGGCCGTTCTTGTTTCTCCCTCCGGAACTCCTAAGGGTCGGCCGACCGGGACGGCGGCCTCGACCAGGAGGTGGAGTAGAGATGACACGGGTCTTCAGCGGGGTCAAGCCGACCGGACACCTGACGTTGGGGAACTACCTGGGCGCCATGCGGCGGTGGGCCGCCGTCGATCAGCACGAGGCCGAAGCGCTGTTCTGCATCGTCGATCTGCACGCGCTGACCGTGGACCACGATCCGGCGCGGGTGCGTCGGCTGAGTCGGCAGGCGGCGACGTTGTTGTTGGCGGCGGGCCTGGATCCGGACCTGTGCACCGTGTTCGTACAGAGTCATGTGGATGAGCACGCGCGGCTGTCGTATCTGCTGGAGTGCGTGGCCACGGACGGTGAGATGCGGCGGATGATCCAGTACAAGGAGAAGGCCGGGCGGGAGCAGGCGCGGGGCGGGAGTGTGCGGCTGTCCCTGCTGACCTATCCCGTGCTGATGGCGGCGGACATCCTTGCGTACGGGGCCGACGAGGTGCCGGTCGGGGACGATCAGGTTCAGCATGTGGAGCTGACGCGGGACCTGGCGGTGCGGTTCAACCAGCGGTACGGGCACACCTTCGTGGTGCCTCGGGCGACGCGTCCGGCGGTGGCGGCTCGGGTGATGAATCTGCAGGAGCCGCTGTCGAAGATGGGGAAGAGCGACGACACCGGGCCGGGGATCGTCTATCTGCTGGACGAGCCGGACGCCGTACGGAAGAAGGTCCTACGGGCTGTGACCGACAGTGGGCGGGAGGTCGTGTACGACCGGGAGGCGCGGCCGGGGGTGGCCAATCTGCTGGAGATCCTCGCAGCCTGCATGGGTGGGAACCCATCGGACCTGAGCGGTGTATATGAGTCGTACGGCGCCTTGAAGAAGGACACCGCGGAGGCGGTGGTCGAGGTCCTCAGGCCCGTGCAGGAGAGGCACAAGGAGTTGTGCGCGGATCCTGGCTTTGTGGAGGGGGTGCTGCGGGATGGGGCGGAGCGGGCTCGGGCGATGGCGCGGCCGACTGTCGATGCCGCATATCGGGCGATCGGGCTGTTGCCGGCGGGCGCGGCTGTTGCGGAGACCGTGACGGGCGGGGCCGGCGCGCGGTGAGGGCCCGGGTGCGGTGAGGGGTGGCGCGTGCGGCCCCCTGGTCGGGGGCCATACGGCGTCAGCTGTTGCCGGAGGCCAGTTCGCGGCTGCGGTCGCGGGCGGCTTCGAGGGCGGCGATGAGGGCAGCTCGTACGCCGTGGTTCTCGAGTTCGCGGATGGCGCTGATGGTCGTGCCCGCGGGGGAGGTGACGTTCTCGCGGAGCTTGACGGGGTGTTCGCCGCTGTCGCGGAGCATGGTGGCGGCGCCGATCGCGGACTGGACGATCAGGTCGTGGGCCTTGTCGCGGGGCAGGCCGAGGAGGATGCCGGCGTCCGTCATGGCTTCGACGAGGTAGAAGAAGTAGGCCGGGCCGGAGCCGGAGAGGGCGGTGCAGGCGTCCTGCTGGGACTCGGGGACGCGGAGCGTCTTGCCGACGGCGCCGAAGATCTCCTCGGTGTGGGCGAGGTGGTCGGCGGTGGCGTGGGTGCCGGCGGAGATGACGGACATGGCCTCGTCGACGAGGGCGGGGGTGTTCGTCATGACGCGGACGACCGGGGTGCCTTTGGCCAGGCGCTCCTCGAAGAAGGAGGTGGGGATTCCGGCGGCGCCGCTGATGACGAGGCGGTCGGCGGGGACGTGTGGGGCGAGTTCGTCGAGGAGGGTGCCCATGTCCTGCGGTTTGACCGTGAGGATCAGGGTGTCGGCGGTCTTGGCGGCTTCCGGGTTGGTGACCGGGGCGACTCCGTAGCGGGTGCGGAGTTCTTCGGCTCGCTCGGCGCGGCGGGCGGTGACCAGGAGGTCGGCCGGGGCCCAGCCGGCGCGGATCATTCCGCTGAGCAGGGCTTCGCCGATCTTGCCGGTGCCGAGGACTGCGACTTTCTGGGTCATGGCTGGGGTGCCCTCCGGGGGGTGCGTCGTCCAGGCTCATCCTCGCATCGGGTTCGTCGGCCTGGCTCGGGTGTCCGGTGGGCGGGACGTCGGGTGTTGGGGTGCCGTGGGGGTTTCTCGCCCCCGCCGCCCCTACCCGTCCCATCCCCAGGGGCTCCGCCCCTTCGACCTCGCTGAGGGCTGCGCCCCCCTGACCCCCGTCGGCCCTGAACGGGCCTCGTCCTCAAACTCCCCCAGAGGGGGACCCCCGGACGGGCTGAGGGGTGCGGGCGGCGCTGGAAGGGGTCATACCGTCCGGCGTCGTAGTGTCGCCGCGCCCAGGCCCAGGACCAGGAGTGCGCAGCCCGCGACGATCAGAGCGTCGCGTACGAAGGCGGCTGTCATGTCCGTGTGGTGGAGGACCTCATTCATGCCGTCGACCGCGTAGGACATGGGGAGGACGTTGGAGACGGCCTCCAGGGCGGGGTGCATGTTGTCGCGAGGGGTGAAGAGGCCGCAGAGGAGGAGTTGGGGGAAGATCACCGCCGGCATGAACTGGACGGCCTGGAACTCGGAGGCGGCGAAGGCCGAGACGAAGAGGCCGAGGGCGGTGCCGAGCAGGGCGTCGAGGAGGGCCACCAGGAGGAGGAGCCAGGGGCTGCCGGTGACGTCCAGGTCGAGGAACCAGAGGGCGAGGCCGGTCGCGAGGGCGGACTGGATGATCGCGAGGGTGCCGAAGGCGAGGGCGTAGCCGGCGATGAGGTCGCCTTTGCCGAGGGGCATGGCGAGGAGGCGTTCGAGGGTGCCGGAGGTGCGTTCGCGCAGGGTGGCGATGGAGGTGACCAGGAACATCGTGATCAGTGGGAAGATCCCGAGGAGGGAGGCGCCGATGCTGTCGAAGGTGCGCGGGCTGCCGTCGAAGACGTAGCGCAGCAGGAACAGCATCACGCAGGGTATGAGGATCATCATCGCGATCGAGCGCGGGTCGTGGCGGAGCTGGCGCAGGACCCGGGCCGCGGTGGCGAGGGTGCGGGAGGCGTTCAGGGCGCTGGTGGGCGCCGGAGTGGTCGGGGGCGCGGTGCTGGTCGTCGTACTCATCGGTTCGTCTCCTTCCGGCGGCCGGCTGCGGCGGCCTCGTCGACGAGGTGGAGGAAGGCGGCCTCGACCGTCTCGGAGTGCGTACGGGTGCGGAGGGCGTCCGGGGTGTCGTCGGCGAGGATCTCGCCCTCGCGCATCAGGAGGAGGCGGTGGCAGCGCTCGGCCTCGTCCATGACGTGGGAGGAGATCAGCAGCGTCGCTTCTCGCTGTACCGCGATGTCGTGGAAGAGATTCCACAGGTCGCGGCGCAGGACGGGGTCGAGGCCGACGGTGGGCTCGTCGAGGACCAGGAGTTCGGGGGTGCCGAGGAGGGCGACCGCGAGGGAGACGCGGCTTCGTTGGCCGCCGGAGAGGTTGCCGGCGAGGGCGTCGGCGTGAGTGGTGAGGTCGACGTCGGCGATCGCGCGGGTGACGTCCTCGTGGCGTCGGTCGGCGGAGGCGCGGCCGGGGGCGAGGATCCCGGCGAAGTAGTCGAGGTTCTGGCGGACGGTCAGGTCGTCGTAGACGGAGGGGGCTTGGGTGACGTAGCCGATGCGGGTGCGGAGGGTGGGGTGGCCGGCGGGGCTGCCGAGGACGTCGAGGGTGCCGGTGACCTTGGCCTGGGTGCCGACGATCGCGCGCATGAGGGTGGACTTGCCGCAGCCCGAGGGGCCGAGCAGGCCTGTGATCTGGCCGCGCGGGACGGTGAAGTCGAGGCCGCGCAGGACGGTGTGCGGGCCGCGGACGACGGTGAGGTTTTCGGCGTGTACGGCAGTGGCGGCGTCCCCTGGGGCCGTTCCTCCGCCGGCTGAGTCGAGATTTATAATCATCATGCGATGAATATTGCTCTCGCCGACGGACGCCGTCAAGCGGCGTGCGTCGGGTGGTTCAGGCGCGCGGCGGAGTGATCAGAGGCGGGTGATCCGATCCGTGCGCCCCTGGGTGCTCCGGATGACCACGGGAACCGGGTGCGCGATCAACTCGCCGTTCCGAGAATTGCTTTCAGTGCGAGGTCACATGTCGAGCACGTGCCTCGTTGTGTTTCTCGTGGCCTTGCCTCTGTGCGTGGGGATCGCCATCGCCTCCGGAGTACCCGCCGAACTGGGGCTGGTCACCGGGATCGTCGGCGGAGTGGTCGCGGGGGCGTTGCCCGGCAGCAGTCTGCAGGTCAGCGGGCCGGCGGCGGGGTTGACCGGGCTCGTGTACGAGGCCGTGCAGAGGTATGGCGTCGGGGGAGGGGTTGGTGGTGAGCGGAAAGAGGGTGTCGTAGGCCTGGCTGCGGTCTGCGGTCTGCGGTCTGCGGTCTGCGGTCTGCGGGGTGGGGTGGTCAGGCGGGATTGGTGGCCACCAGCAGGATCACGTCGTAGACCTCCTCGACGATGCCGTCCGGGAAGGCCCTCGTCAGGTGGTCCCGCTCCTCGGCTAGGAAGGCTGCGGCTGCCTCCTCGCCCTGGACCAGGAAGATCGAGTGGCTGCCGATGTTGGCGAGGTGGGTGTCGATGGGGACGCGGCGGCTCCAGCGGACCTCGCGGCGGACGAAGTCGAGGCGGCCGGTGGGATCGGCGACACGGGCGTTGACGCCTCGCTTCTCGGCCTGGACGTTCACGTCGAAGTACCGGTCGATGCGGTCGGCGGCCTCGGCGATCCACGGCACGTCGAGGGCCTCGGTGTTCCACCACAGGGCGAGCGCGCCGCCCGGGCGCAGGACGCGGAGGGCCTCCGGGACGGCCTGGGCGGGGTCGGTCCAGTGCCAGGACTGGGCGTAGGTGAGGAAGTCGGCGGAGGACGTGGTCAGGGGGAGGGTGTTGCCGTCGCCCCGGATGATCGGGATGTCGGGGTGGGCTCGGCGGAACTGGGCCGCCATGCCGTCGCCGGGTTCCACGGCGACCACGTCGGCGCCGCGCGCGTGCAGGAGGGCGGTCGCGATGCCGGTGCCGGCGCCGATGTCCGCGACGTGGGCGCCGGTGAGGGGGTGGCCGGCCAGGTCCTCGATCGCGTCGAAGAGGGCGGGCGGGTAGGAGGGGCGGTTGGCGGCGTACTGGGCTGCGGCTGCGTTGAAGGACTGCGCTCGGGTGGCGTGGGAGGAGGCCGTCATAGGGGCCATCGTGACCGGGGTCGGGGCTCAGTGCGGTGAGTTTTTGGTGAGAGGGGGCGCGGCCTATGCGCGACGGCGCTTCTTCGACGGGTTGCGGGTGCGGCGGGTCGTGCGCTTCTCGTGCCGGTCGAGGGCCGCCTCGTACTCCTCGCGGTGGAGTTTCTCGCCGGGGGCCTCGGTGAGGGAGCGGAAGAAGTAGGCGAGGAGGGAGCCGACGAAACCGATGGCCAGGAGGCCCCGGAGGGAGGCCTGGCGGTCGGGGTCGGGGCGCTGGGTGAAGCCGTCCCAGGTGTGGCGGAAGGCGAGGGCGCTGCAGATGGCGAACATCGCGACGACGAGAACGGTCACGAAGCGGCCGGTGTCGGCGATCTGGAGGCCCTCGTAGGCGAAGCGGAGGACCAGGCAGGAGGCGATCGCGGCGGCCAGGGAGCCGATGGAGGCGGCGATGCGGCGGAGGGCGTAGCCGTTGTCGTGGGTGACCCAGGTGGTGCCGAAGAGGCGGAGGGGGTCGGGGTGGGGGGTGCCTGGGGAGCCCGCGGGGGTTTCCTGGATGCCGGTTTCGTCGCTCACACGATGATTATGGCTCCGGGGCGGTCGCGGGCTCCTCCGAGGCTCAGGAGCAGCGCGGTTTGATGTAGCCGTCGCTGCCCGTGTTCACGTACGCGTCCGAGACGTACTCGCCGTTGTCGATGTTGTCCCAGATGTTCGACGTGCCGTACGGGCCGGTGACCGTGGTGCCCGGTGACTGGCAGAAGATCGGGACCTGGGCGCCCTCGGCCAGGATGCGGACGATGGTGTAGTTGGTGCCCGGGCCGCTGCGAACGTTGAGGCGCACGCCCGGGGCGACCGGGTAGTAGCGCAGGGCCGACTCGGCGGTGGCCGCGCCCATCATGAGGAGGGCTCCGGTGAAGCCCGCGATCACGGTAGATCTACGTTTCAGGGATGTCATGGGTGTCCCCCGCGTAGTGGTGGTGGGATCAGGCGCAGCGAGAGGCCACGTAGCCGTCGCTGCCCGTCTTCACATAGGCGTCCGAGACGTACTGACCGCTGTCGATGTTGTCCCAGATCTTTGATGTGCCGTACGGGCCCGTGACCGTCTGGCCCGGCGTCTGGCACCAGATCGGGACGTAGGCGCCCTCGGGGAGGACGCGGACGATGCCGTACGTCGTGCCCGGGCCGCTGCGGACGTTGAGGCGCACGCCCGGGGCGACCTGGTAGTAGCGAACGGCCGCGGTCGCGGCTGCCGTTGTCACGGCCTCCGCCTCGTTTCCGCTCTCGACCTCTTCGACACGCTCAACAGACATGGAAAAGCCTCCCCCGTTGAATCCCATGACTGCCATGGGACCCGTTGATTCCCCCAAAACACGCCACGCACACCTGTGCGATCGCGGAACACGCAGGCTAGCAAGCCCCCTCTGTCTCGCACGAGTCATCGACTAGGCTCCGTGCGTCGCGCGCGCGAACGAAGAGCACGGGGGTGGTCGCATGGCGCCACAGCGCAACACTGGGGCGGGCGCAGAAGCGGAACTTCCCGAGTACGCCGGTCACTACCGCTTGGAGTCGTGTCTGGGCTCCGGCGGCATGGGCGTCGTGCACCTCGCTCGGAGCACCTCGGGGATGAAGCTCGCGGTGAAGGTCGTACATGCCGAGTTCGCCAGGGATCCCGAGTTCAGGGGGCGGTTCCGGCAGGAGGTGGCCGCCGCGCGGAAGGTCAGCGGTGCGTTCACCGCATCCGTCGTCGACGCCGACTCGGAGGCCGAACGGCCCTGGATGGCCACCCTGTTCATCCCCGGGCCGACCCTGTCCGAACACGTGAAGCGGAACGGGGCCATGAGCCCTGCCGAGTTGCGCCGCCTGATGGCCGGGCTGGCCGAGGCACTGCGCGACATCCATCGGGTCGGCGTGGTGCACCGGGATCTCAAGCCGAGCAACGTGCTGCTCGCCGAGGACGGGCCCAAGGTCATCGACTTCGGCATTTCTCGGCCAAAGGACAGTGAACTGCGGACCGAGACCGGGAAGTTGATCGGGACGCCGCCGTTCATGGCGCCCGAGCAGTTCCGGCGGCCGCGGGAGGTCGGGCCCGCCGCCGACGTCTTCGCGCTGGGATCCGTGATGGTGCACGCGGCCACGGGGCGGGGTCCGTTCGACTCCGACAGTCCGTATGTCGTCGCCTATCAGGTCGTTCATGACGAGCCGGACCTGACCGGCGTACCGGAGAATCTCGCGCCGCTGGTGCTGCGGTGCCTGGCCAAGGAGCCCGAGGACCGGCCCACGCCGGACGAGTTGATGCGGGAACTGCGGTCGGTGGCGGCCTCGTACGACACGCAGGTGTTCATACCGGCGCAGCGGACGACTGATGTGGCAGAGCCGGAACCCGTCGTCGAGGCGGCCGGGCGAAGGTCCAAGAGACGTCTGGGCAAGCGGGTGGCCCTCGCGGCCGGGGCGCTCATCCTGCTGGCGGGCGGCGTGTTCGCTTCCGTCCAGTTGGCGGGCTCGCCCTCCCCCGAGGCGAAGAGCTCCAGCTCCCCGGGCACGGCGGCGGCGTTCCGCGCATGGCAGGCAAAGCCAGGCCCGGACGGCGCCGGCACGCCCCAATGCTCGTACGGGGCAGGGAAGTTGTTCTGCACACAGTCGGGGCTGGTCTTCGCTCTCGCACCGTCCGACGGCACGCTGCTGTGGCGGCGCTCCATCGGTGAGGTGCGCAGCAGCGCGCCGCCGGTCCTCTCAGGCGGCCTCGTGCTGATCTCGACGGACGAGGGCCGCCGCGTGCAGGCGCTCGATCCCGGCACCGGCCGGGCCCGCTGGCAGCGGAGCACACCGGCGCAGACCGGTACGCCGTGTGTCGGCGGCATGCTCCTGCTCACCGCCGCCAACGGGACGGTCACCGGTGTGGACAGCGCGACGGGCGACACCAAGTGGAGCCGGCGGATACCGGGCCAGAGCGCGCCGACCTTCGTCTCCTTCACGGGGGATCCGCTGGCGTACGCGTGGAGCACGTCCGACGGGTCGAGCACGCGGGTCACGGCGGTGGATCCGGCCACGGGTGTCGTGCGGTGGGACGCGCGACTGCGAGGCAGTCTGCAGCCCGTCGGTACCGTCGGCGGATCCGTGTATCTCCTCTCCGCCGCCGGCGCCTACGGGGACACGGCAGCAGTGGTCCGCTACGACCCCGGGCCCAGGACTTCGGTACGGGTCACGCTGCCCGTTCCGCGCCAGGGCGTGCACGCCGGCGTGCGGGGGAACGTCGTCCATCTCCTGGCCTCCGGGGGTTCCCTGGAAGCCGTCGACACGAAGACGCGCAAGCGACTGTGGCACCTCGAAACGTCCGTGAGCCGCGGTTCCGTGCCGGTCGCCGACGACAAGCACGTGTACGTCAGCGCTCCCGACGGACGGCTGCTCGCGGTCGACGCCGACAGCGGGAGGCTCGTGGGGCAGACGCCGCCGAGGCTCGGTACGAACTCGGATCGAGTTGCGGGGACACTGCCGACGCCCGTACTCGCCCACCACCACATCTACGCAACCGCCCCCGACGGCACCGTCTTCGCCGTCCCCGCGAAGAACCCGTCCGCCTGGTAGAGGCACGGCAGACCGCCGGGTAGAGGCACGGCAGAGACACGGCAGAGGCACGGCACAAAAAAGGGGCCGCCCCCGAAGAGACGGCCCCTGAAGACGAACGTCAGCCCAGCATGCTCACGTCCCGCACCGCGCCCTTGTCCGCGCTCGTGGCCATCGCCGCGTACGCCCGCAGCGCGGCCGAGACCTTGCGCTCGCGGTTCTTCGGGGCGTAGACGCCGTTCAGGGCCTGCTCGCGGCGGGCCAGTTCGGTGTCGTCGACGAGGAGTTCGATCGTGCGGTTCGGGATGTCGATGCGGATGCGGTCGCCGTTCTCGACGAGGGCGATCGTGCCGCCGGACGCCGCCTCCGGGGAGACGTGGCCGATGGACAGGCCCGAGGTGCCGCCGGAGAAGCGGCCGTCGGTGATCAGGGCGCAGGTCTTACCGAGGCCGCGGCCCTTGAGGTAGGACGTCGGGTAGAGCATCTCCTGCATGCCGGGGCCGCCCTTGGGGCCCTCGTAGCGGATGACGACGACGTCGCCGTCCGTGACCTGCTTGGTGAGGATCTTCTCGACGGCCTCTTCCTGCGACTCGCAGACGACCGCGGGGCCCTCGAACGTCCAGATCGACTCGTCGACACCGGCCGTCTTCACCACGCAGCCGTCGACGGCGAGGTTGCCCCTGAGGACCGCCAGGCCGCCGTCCTTCGAGTACGCGTGCTCGGCGCTCCGGATGCAGCCGCCCTCGGCGTCCTCGTCCAGCGCCTCCCAGCGCTCGGACTGGGAGAAGGCCTCGGCGGAACGGACACAGCCGGGGGCCGCGTGCCACAGTTCCAGGGCCTCGGGGGACGGGGAGCCGCCTCGGACGTCCCAGGTCTTCAGCCAGTCCGCCAGGGAGTGGCTGTGGACCGAGTGAACGTCCTCGTTCAGCAGGCCCGCGCGGTGCAGTTCGCCGAGGAGGGCGGGGATGCCGCCGGCGCGGTGCACGTCCTCCATGTAGTACGTGCGGTCCTTGGCGACGTTCGGGGCGACCTTGGCGAGGCAGGGCACGCGGCGCGAGACCTCGTTGATCTCCTCCAGGCCGAAGGGGACGCCCGCCTCCTGGGCAGCCGCCAGCAGGTGCAGGATCGTGTTGGTCGAGCCGCCCATGGCGATGTCCAGGGCCATCGCGTTCTCGAAGGCCGCGATGGTGGCGATGTTGCGGGGCAGGACCGTCTCGTCGTCCTGCTCGTAGTAGCGCCGGGTGATGTCCATGACCGTGCGTGCGGCATCGACGTAGAGCTGCTTGCGGGCCGTGTGCGTGGCCAGGACCGAGCCGTTGCCGGGGAGGGAGAGGCCGATCGCCTCGGTGAGGCAGTTCATCGAGTTGGCCGTGAACATGCCGGAACAGCTGCCGCAGGTCGGGCAGGCGTTCTCCTCGATACGGAGGATGTCCTCGTCCGAGATCTTGTCGTTGGCGGCCTCGGACATCGCGTCGACCAGGTCGAGCGTGCGGACTGTGCCGTCGACCAGCGTGGCGCGGCCGGACTCCATCGGGCCGCCGGAGACGAAGACCGTGGGGATGTTCAGCCGCAGGGCCGCGTTCAGCATGCCCGGGGTGATCTTGTCGCAGTTGGAGATGCAGACGATGGCGTCGGCGCAGTGCGCCTCGACCATGTACTCCACGCTGTCCGCGATCAGGTCGCGGGAGGGCAGGGAGTACAGCATGCCTCCGTGGCCCATCGCGATGCCGTCGTCCACCGCGATGGTGTTGAACTCGCGCGGGATGCCGCCGGCCTCGATGATCGCCTCGCTGACGATCCGGCCGACCGGCTGCAGGTGGGTGTGGCCGGGGACGAACTCCGTGAAGCTGTTCGCGACCGCGATGATCGGCTTGCGGCCGATGTCCGCACCGGGTACACCGGAGGCGCGCATAAGGGCGCGGGCGCCCGCCATGTTGCGTCCGTGGGTGACTGTGCGGGACCTCAGCTCGGGCATCGTCGCTCGCTCCTTCAGGGACTGCAGAGACTGCGATCAGAGACTTCTGACTGCTAACGAGCGTACGCCGGTCATCCAGGGGGCGGACAGGTTGTCCGGAATGCGGGACGCGCGTCTCACAGCCGCTCCCAGCCACTCACAGCCGCCCACACCCGCTACGGACTCGTCAGATGCCCCTGCACCACCGGCGCCACCCGCGCGATGATCGCCTCCACCTCCGCCGACGCCAGCGGCTCCACCTTGATCACGTATCGGAGCATGGCGATGCCGACGAGCTGCGCCGCCGCCAGCTCGGCGCGCAGTTCCGCGTCCGGGGCGTCGAGTTCGCCCGCGATGCGCAGCAGCAGCTGCACGGAGACCAGGCGCCGGAAGACGGCGGCCGCGGTGTCGTTGGTCACCGCCGAACGGACGATCGCGAGCAGCGGCGTCCGGGTCACCGGGTTCTCCCAGAGACCGAAGAACATACGGGTCAGACGCTCGCCGACGGTGTCCGCCGGGCCGGCGAGGGCCACGTCACGCCCGTTGAGGGCGGGGGCGAGGGCGACCTCGATGGCCGCCTCGAAGACCTTTTCCTTGGTGCCGAAGTAGTGGTGGACCAGGGCCGAGTCGACGCCGGCCGCCTTGGCGATGCCGCGCACGGACGTCTGCTCGTAGCCCCGCTCGGAGAACTCCTCGCGGGCCACGGCCAGGATGCGGTCACGGGTGTCGGCCGATTCCGTACGACGGCGGCGGCCCCGCCTGCGGGCGGTGACGTCGGTCACGGGCGGGTCACCTTCACCGCCGAGGCCAGGTGCAGGCGCGTGAAGGCCAGCGCCTCGGCGAGATCGGCCTCCCGTTCGGCGCCGGACATCGCGCGCCGGGTGTTGACCTCGATGACGACATGGCCGTCGAAGCCGGTCAGGGCGAGGCGTTCCAGCACCTCGGCGCAGGGCTGGGTGCCGCGGCCGGGGACGAGGTGCTCGTCCTTGGCCGAACCTCTGCCGTCGGCGAGGTGGACATGGCCGAGCCGGTCGGCCATGCGGTCGATCATCTGGATGGCGTCGGAACGGGCCGTGGCCGCATGACTGAGATCGATCGTGAAGTGACGGTAGTCCTCCTTCGTCACGTCCCAGTCGGGCGCGTAGGCGAGCATCTCGCGGTCGCGGTAGCGCCAGGGGTACATGTTCTCGACGGCGAACCGTACGTCCGTCTCGTTCGCCATGCGCCAGATCCCGCTGACGAAGTCGCGGGCGTACTGGCGCTGCCAGCGGAACGGCGGGTGCACGACGACCGTGCTCGCGCCGAGCTTCTCGGCGGCCGCCTGGGCGCGCTGGAGCTTGGTCCAGGGGTCGGTGGACCACACGCGCTGCGTGATGAGCAGGCAGGGGGCGTGCACCGCGAGGATGGGGATGCGGTGGTAGTCGCTGAGTCTGCGCAGCGCCTCGATGTCCTGACTGACGGGGTCGGTCCACACCATGACCTCGACGCCGTCGTACCCGAGGCGCGCGGCGATCTCGAAGGCGGTCGCAGTCGACTCCGGATAGACGGAGGCCGTGGACAGGGCGACCTTCGCATCCGGGATGCGTACGACTGGCTCTGCCATGGGGGACAGATTACGGGGTGCGGTCGGGTGGATGTGGGGTGCCTATTCGCCGTTGTGGCGTTCGCCACGGGCGGGCGGGTTGCTCCCGCACCACGGCGGTGCCGCAGATCGATACAGCCCCGCGCGAGATCGATACAGCCCCGCGCGACCTGTTACGGCGCTACACCGACCCCATGTGATCCAGCCGACGCAGGATGACGCCCTCCCGCAGCGCCCACGGGCAGATCTCCGCGCTCTCCACGCCGAACAGGTCCATCGCCCCCTCGGCCACCAACGCACCCGCGAGGAGTTGGCTCGCGCGGCCCTCGGAGACTCCGGGAAGGTCGGCCCGCTCGGCGGTCGTCATGCCGGCGAGCCGGGGGACCCAGGCCTCCAGGGACTCGCGCTTCAGCTCGCGCTGGACGTACAGGCCCTCAGCGGAGCGGGCCGCGCCGGCCAGGCGGGCCAGTTGCTTGAAGGTCTTGGACGTGGCGACGACGTGGTCGGGTGCGCCGAGGCGGGTGAACTCGCCGACCGTGCGGGCGATCTGGGCACGGACGTGGCGGCGCAGGGCCCTTATCGCCTCGGGGTCCGGCGGGTCGCCGGGGAGCCAGCCCGCGGTGAGGCGGCCCGCGCCGAGCGGCAGGGAGACCGCGGCGTCGGGCTCCTCGTCCATGCCGTACGCGATCTCCAGGGAGCCGCCGCCGATGTCGAGGACGAGGAGCTTGCCCGCGGACCAGCCGAACCAGCGGCGGGCGGCGAGGAAGGTCAGCCGGGCCTCCTCGGCACCGGTCAGGACCTGGAGGTCCACGCCGGTTTCGGCCTGCACGCGCGCGAGGACGTCATCGGCGTTGCTGGCCTCGCGGACGGCGGAGGTCGCGAACGGCAGCACGTCCTCGACGCCCTTGTCCTCGGCGGCCTGGAGCGCCTCGCGGACGACTCCGATGAGTTTGTCGACCCCCTCGGGGCCGATCGCACCGTCCTCGTCGAGCAGTTCGGCAAGGCGCAGCTCCGCCTTGTGCGAGTGCGCGGGCAGGGGGTGCGCACCCGGGTGCGCGTCCACCACCAGCAGATGCACCGTGTTCGATCCCACGTCGAGGACACCGAGTCTCATGTACGGAACGCTACTGCCAGCGGAGCCGGGCGCGGCCCCCGGAGCTGTCCACGAGGTTGTCCTCGGGGCTGTCCCTGGTCCGGCCTCGGGCGACTTACCCTGGACGCGTGCCAAAGACGAAAAAGGCGAAGAGCGACAAGACGGCCAAAACAGCCAAGGGTTCTTCGCAGGCGAAAGCACCGAAGAAGTCGAAGCAGGCCCCGGCAGGCGACGAGAAGGGGCTCGACTTCGCGCGGGCATGGGTGGAATTCCCGGATCCGGCGGACGACGAGCAGGTCTTCCGCTGCGATCTGACATGGCTGACCTCTCGGTGGAACTGCATCTTCGGCAGTGGCTGCCAGGGCATCCAGGCGGGCCGCGCGGACGACGGGTGCTGCACCCTGGGCGCCCACTTCTCCGACGAGGACGACGAGAAGCGGGTCGCCGGGCATGTGGCCAGGCTCACACCCGAGATCTGGCAGTACCACGACGAGGGCACGCGCAACGGCTGGGTCTCCGAGGACGAGGACGGCGACCGCCAGACCCGCCCCCACCAGGGCTCCTGCATCTTCCAGAACCGGCCGGGTTTCGCGGGCGGCGCGGGCTGCTCGCTGCACATCCTCGCCCTGAAGGAGGGCCGCGAGCCGCTGGAGACCAAGCCGGACGTCTGCTGGCAGCTGCCGGTGCGACGGACGTACGAGTGGATCGACCGGCCCGACGACACGCGCGTGCTCCAGGTGTCGATCGGTGAGTACGACCGCCGGGGCTGGGGTCCGGGCGGCCACGACCTGCACTGGTGGTGCACGTCGGCGACCTCGGCGCACGGCGCGGGCGACCCGGTGTACGTCTCCTACCGGCCGGAGCTGGTCGAGCTGATGGGCAAGGCGGGCTACGACCGCCTGGTCGAGCTGTGCGAGGAGCGGCTGGCCTCGCAGCTGCCGTTGCTGGCACCGCATCCCGCGGATCCGGTCGGCCCGCCACAGCGCGGCCTGTAGGGCCTGGGCCTACGACGTTGCCGGGCTCGGGTCGCCGCCGCCGGTGGGCGGTGGCGTCGAGCCCCCGGGGCCGGACGGGGCGGGGTCGGTGGGCGTGGGCTCCGGGTCGGGCGACGAGGGCGGGTCGCTCGGGGCGGAGTCGGAGGGGGCCGGGGTCGTCGGGGTCGGATCGGGGCCGGGGTCGGACGGGTGCGGGTCGCCGGGGTGGCCGGGGCCAGGTCCGGGGTGGTGGCCATGCCCCGGGTCCGGATCGGGGTCGGAGGGGCTGGGCGCGGTGCCGTAGCCGTCGATGGAGACGACGGCGCCTGCTGGTGAGACGGCCACGCGCGCGTTCCAGTACCCGGACGGCTCGCGCAGGTGGTCGACGTACACCTTGATCGTCAACGATTCGCCCGGTGCGAGCGTTCCGGACGGCCGGCTGAGGTAGAGCCAGGAGGCGCTCGTGGTCGCGGACCAGCGCACCGGCGCGGAGCCGGTCGCGATGAGGGTGATCAGCGTGGTGTCGCCGCTGTTGCCGGCGGCCACCTCCAGGTGCCCGGCGCCCTTCTTGCCGGCGCCGACGACACTCATGACCGCCACGGACACGTCGGGCTTGTCGCCCTTGCTGAAGCGGCCGCCGGGGTGCGTGCTGGCGTTGCCGGCGTTCTCGTAGCCGCCGGTCGCCGAATCGCCGTCGAGGAGGCCGGGGCCGTGCTCCTCACTGGCGCTGGCGGCGGTGCCGCCCGGGCCCTCGCCGGTCGGGGCGCCGCGGTAGGCGGCCCAGAGGGCCAGCACGGGCGCGGCTACGACGGTGGCGACGACGGTCGTCGTGACGGCACGCGCGCGTAGGCGGTCCCTTCGGGCGGCCCGGTCCTTGGGGTCCATCGGGAAGCCGCGCCGGTCGAAGCGGGGCGCGGCGGTGCCCCGCGCGCGCGGGAGGTGCGTCAGGGCCACGTGCAGGGCCGCGCGGGGTGCCTCCAGGACGGGCAGCTCGGCGGGGGTGACGGCGGCGCCGGGCCAGCGGCCGGGGACCGCGCGCTCGGCCGTACGGCGGCAGCGCGGACAGTCGTCGACGTGCCGGACGAGTTCGCGGCGCACGGCGGCGCTGAGCACCAGCTGGTTGTCGCCGGTGAGCCGGGCCACGCCCGGGCAGCCGCCGGTCTCGACGACGGCGAGGGCCGCGCGGGTGCGCTCGACCTCGCAGGCGGCGGAGGCGAGCAGTTCGCGGGCTGCGGTCAGGTCCATGCCGAGGACGGCGGCGACCTCGTGGGCGGCGAGATGGTGGCGCACGGCGAGTTCGAGCGCCTCGCGCTGCTCCGGGGTGGTGCCGGCGGCCTCCGGCCAGGCGAGCAGGGCCAGTTCGCGCCGGCGCTGCTGCTGGGTCTCCTCGGAGACCGGCGGGCCGGCGGGCGGGCGGCGCTCGGTCCCCTGACGGCCCACCGCGTGCGTGGCCTGACGTTTCTGCTTGGCCTCGGTCAGCTTGCGCAGGCAGGCCCAGCGGGCCAGCGCGTACAGCCAGGCCCTGCGGTCGCCGGCCGCGTCCGGGCCGCGGCGCCTCTCGGCGAGCGCGAGGACGTCGCCCAGGGCGGCGGTCGCGGTGTCGTGGTCGCACAGCACGGACAGGCAGTAGGTGAACAGGCCGTCGAGGTAGGGCTCGTAGCGCGCGGGCGGGCGCTGCGCCAGCGTGCGCGCCGCCGCGCGGTCGCGCCCCTCCCGGTGCGCCCGGTGTGCGCCGGTGGTGCGGGTCGAGGTCTCCGGACTGCTGCTCATCACCCGTGGACCGTAGGCGGCGGGAGTTGGACGCTTCGGCCCCCTTGAGCACATTTAATCCGTACGGGTGAAACGATCCCTCAATAGGGGACAGGAACGGATCATTCCGTGGCTCGTTCCCGATGAGGGTGGCTGGTTCCAGCGGGTACGCGGCGAGGTGCGGAGCCGGGCGTCCGGCCCACCTGCGACGGTCGCCGCCTGGGTTGTCAGTGGTGGCGGTTACGGTTCGTGCATGGCTGCCCGTACGAAGTCCGCCAAGGAGCGTCCGTCCTACCGCTGCACCGAGTGCGGCTGGCAGACGGCCAAGTGGCTCGGCCGCTGCCCCGAGTGCCAGGCCTGGGGGACGGTCGAGGAGTACGGCGCGCCCGCGGTCCGTACGACGGCTCCGGGCCGCGTCACCACCTCCGCCGTGCCCATCGGCCAGGTCGACGGCCGGCAGGCCACCGCCCGCTCCACCGGCGTGCCCGAGCTGGACCGGGTGCTCGGCGGCGGTCTGGTGCCCGGCGCGGTGGTCCTGGTCGCGGGCGAGCCCGGCGTCGGCAAGTCGACACTGCTGCTCGACGTGGCGGCCAAGTCGGCGAGCGACGAGCACCGCACCCTCTATGTGACCGGCGAGGAGTCGGCGAGCCAGGTCCGGCTGCGCGCCGACCGCATCAAGGCCATCGACGACCACCTGTATCTCGCCGCCGAAACCGATCTGTCGGCGGTGCTCGGCCACTTGGACGCGGTGAAGCCGTCCCTGCTGATCCTCGACTCGGTGCAGACGGTGGCCTCTCCGGAGATCGACGGCGCCCCCGGCGGCATGTCCCAGGTGCGCGAGGTGGCGGGCGCCCTGATCCGCGTGTCCAAGGAGCGCGGCATGTCCACCCTCCTTGTGGGCCATGTCACCAAGGACGGCGCGATCGCCGGCCCGCGCCTGCTGGAGCACCTGGTGGACGTCGTGCTGAGTTTCGAGGGCGACCGGCACGCGCGCCTGCGTCTCGTACGAGGCGTCAAGAACCGCTACGGCACCACGGACGAGGTGGGCTGCTTCGAGCTGCACGACGAGGGCATCACCGGCCTCGCCGACCCGAGCGGCCTGTTCCTGACCCGCCGGGCCGAGCCGGTGCCCGGCACCTGCCTGACCGTCACCCTGGAGGGCCGCCGCCCGCTGGTCGCCGAGGTCCAGGCGCTCACCGTCGACTCGCAGATCCCCTCCCCCAGGCGGACCACGTCCGGCCTGGAGACCTCCCGCGTCTCGATGATGCTGGCCGTCCTGGAACAGCGCGGCCGGATCAGCGCCCTGGGGAAACGGGACATCTACTCCGCGACGGTCGGCGGTGTGAAGTTGTCGGAGCCCGCCGCGGACCTCGCCATCGCCCTCGCCCTGGCGTCCGCGGCCAGTGACACCCCGCTCCCCAAGAACCTCGTCGCGATCGGCGAAGTCGGCCTCGCGGGCGAGGTCAGACGGGTCACGGGCGTGCAGCGCCGGCTCTCCGAAGCACACCGCCTGGGCTTCACGCACGCGCTCGTTCCGGGCGATCCGGGCAAGGTCCCGCCCGGCATGAAGGTCCTGGAAGTAGCGGACATAGGGGACGCCCTGAGGGTCCTTCCACGCTCGCGTCGGCGAGAGGCCCCACGGGACGAGGAGGAGCGCCGGTAGACTTTGCCCAGGTCTCGCCCGTCCGTACGAACAAAGTGTGCGAACGGGAGCGCCCCAGAACCTGCGACCGGAGGAGTGCAGTGGCAGCCAACGACCGGGCGGCAGCTCCCGGAAAATCCGGCGGGAGTTCCGGTGCCGATGGCCTCATGCGCGCCTCGCTGAGCGCCGTGGCACCCGGCACGCCCCTGCGCGACGGGCTTGAGCGGGTCCTGCGCGGCAACACCGGCGGTCTCATGGTGCTCGGCTCCGACAAGACCGTCGAATCGATGTGTACGGGCGGTTTCGTCCTGGATGTCGAGTTCACGGCAACGCGACTGCGGGAGCTGTGCAAGCTCGACGGCGGCATCGTGCTGTCCTCCGACCTGTCGAAGATCCTCCGGGCCGGCGTCCAGTTGCTCCCCGACCCGACGATCCCCACCGAAGAGACGGGCACCCGGCACCGCACCGCGGACCGGGTGAGCAAGCAGGTCGGCTTCCCGGTCGTCTCGGTCTCCCAGTCGATGCGGCTGATCGCCCTGTACGTCGACGGCCAGCGCCGCGTCCTGGAGGACTCGGCGGCGATCCTGTCCCGCGCCAACCAGGCCCTCGCGACCCTGGAGCGCTACAAGCTCCGCCTCGACGAGGTGGCGGGCACGCTGTCCGCGCTGGAGATCGAGGACCTGGTCACCGTCCGGGACGTCTCGGCCGTGGCCCAGCGTCTGGAGATGGTCCGCCGCATCGCCACCGAGATCGCCGAGTACGTGGTCGAGCTCGGCACGGACGGGCGTCTCCTTGCCCTCCAGCTCGACGAGTTGATCGCCGGCGTGGAGCCCGAGCGCGAACTGGTCGTGCGGGACTACGTCCCCGAGCCCACGGCCAAGCGCTCCCGCACGGTCGAGGAGGCGCTGTACGAGCTCGACGCGCTCTCCCACGCCGAGCTCCTCGAACTGCCCACGGTGGCACGGGCGTTGGGCTACACGGGGTCGCCGGAGGCGCTGGACTCGGCGGTGTCGCCGCGGGGCTTCCGACTGCTGGCGAAGGTGCCGCGCCTTCCGGGCGCGATCATCGACCGGCTGGTGGAGCACTTCGGGGGCCTGCAGAAGCTGCTGGCCGCGAGCGTGGACGACCTGCAGACGGTGGACGGCGTCGGCGAGGCGCGGGCGCGGAGCGTGCGCGAGGGGCTTTCGCGACTGGCGGAGTCTTCGATCCTAGAGCGTTACGTCTAGGTCGGATCACCCTCAGCCGGGCAGCCCCTGGTCGTTCTCCAGCTAGTCGTTCTCCAGCACGAACGACGCCTGCGCCGTCCCGAACCCGGGCGTCTTGGCCTCCACCAGGTACGTCCCCGCCCCGGCCGTCCCCGCGGGAGGCGTCGCGCACTGCGAAGCACTCGGCTTGCGGTCCCACTTCACGGTGTACGTGATGCTGGTGCCGGCGGGCGCCCGGAAGACCAGGTTGGAGACCTCGGGGCAGTCGGCGGAGGACCAGTACGCGTCCTCGCTGCCCGCCTGGGTGATGGTCACCACCGCGTTCTTCGGGCCGAGATCGACCTTGCAGTCACCGGCGGAGGAGTTCGTCGCGGTCAGCAGCAGGGTGGGCGTCTGACCGGGCTCGTACGCGTTGTGCAGGCTGCGCACGCTCAACTTCACGGCGCTCGGGGTGCAGTTGGGGAGTGCGGAGCCCGCCGGGAGCGCGTCGTTTCGGCCGACCCCGGTACCCGTACCGCCACCGGCCGTCCCACCGACGGAGCCCTGAGACCCGCCCGAGCCACCAGTGGCGGAACCCGCGCCCGCTGCCGACCCGGAACCATCACCGGACCCGTCGCCCGACCCCGACCCGCCGGAGTCAGTGCCGCTCGACTCGTCCCGCCCGCCCGGTGCTTGGCTGATCGCCGGCCCGGAGCCGGACGGCCCCGGCGTGATCGTCGAGGGGGAAGGATTCTTGTCGTTGGATCCGTCGGCACCGTTGTTGCCGCCTCCGCCGCCCGAGGAGACGATCCAGGCGATCAGCAGCGCCAACAGGGCCATCACGGACAGCAGTACGGCCCTCCGTCGCCAGTAGATGGAGGAGGGAAGCGGCCCGACCGGATTGCGCAGAGATCCCACGGCGCAAACTGTACGAGAGATCGGAGCCTTGGCTGGCCCCACCCGCCGCCCGGGTCCACAACTTTTCCGGATCATCATCCCGGAACTGGCCGCTCCACCCCTGTCCTTTGTCAGGTGCGGCACCCGACGATCGCAAGCTGTGACGGTATCGGCCCGCCGCCTACCGTCCGTGACCAAGGACTTCGAGAACACCGAGCTCTACCGCGACCTCACCGACGCCGCCCAAGACACCCCTACGTGGGACAACACACCGCCGAGAAAGGGACGGAGACCGGGATCCTGCTCTTCGCCGCGCTGTTCGCGACAGCATGGCGGCGGGCCCGGCACGGCACCACCCACACGTTCGCGATCGCGGCCCTTGCACCCCTGGCCACGGCTGATGGCGACGGTCGCGCCACCCGCCTCTCCCGCCACCACGACGGTCACCGGCGCGCCCGGCGCGTGCCGGGCCGCGTTCGTCAATGCCTCGAGCACACCCGGTGCAAGGTGCGTTCGGCGACCGAGCCCGGCTGTACGGCCGTACCGGCTCCCGTCGGTTCCCAGTGCACCGGCAGCCCCGACTCGGCAGCGCGGGCCACGAGTTGCTCGACGCTGTCGCCCGCCGGGGCCGGCGGCACCGGCTCGTCACCCTCGCGCAGGACGCCGATGATGCGGTGCCGCCGGTCCGTGGCGTCGGCGGCGGCCGCGCGCAGGGCGATCGGGCTCAGCTCGTGGCCGGGCGAGTCGTGCATGTCCTGGGCATGCGGGCCCGTTCGCGCAGCCGCGCCCGCGCCTCGGCGATGCGCTGCTCCTCCTCGAGGCGGGCGGCGCGCGTCCAGTCGGCCCGGGCCAGTTGTCGGCTCTGGCGCCAGTAGCGTCCGCCCAGCCAGGGGAAGACGCAGCCGAACAGGAGGGTGCCCGTCAGGACCACCCACTGCGCCGCCGGGTCGACGCCGACGAGCGCGACCTTCGCGGTGCCGGCGCAGCCGACCGCGGCGAAGAGCACGGCCGCCGGGAGCACCCGGTCCGCGCGCAGGCCGAGCAGCAGGGCGAGGACGCCGAGGGCAGGGCCGTAGGAGACGGTGAACAGGGCGGGGGCGGCGGCCAGGCTCAGTACGGCCGCCGGCCCGGAGGCCGCGACAGGGTGCCGGCGGCAGACGCCACCGCCGCGGCGAGCACCACCGGACCGGCGGAAAGAGGGCACGCGGTGCGTTCAGGCCGATGGCGTCCACGGTGAGCGCGGGCAGCGCGAAGGCCGCCCACAGGAGGCGGGCCCGCCGGATACGAGGACGTTCCATCCGGCCGATGCTGCAAGCGGTCGTAGGGGCGGCACTGCTGTCGATCGTCAGGTCCGGTAGCTCGCAGGGGTGGCGGTACGCCCGGGGAACCGCCCTCGCATGGCAGGATCGGTAGGCCATGACTGTGTCCACGAAGTCCCCGCACCCCATGAGCAGCCCCGTCGGCGACGGCCTCGGCGAGCCGCTCCACGCCCCCGTCATCGACTGGTTCGACGAGCATGCCCGCGACCTGCCCTGGCGGCGGCCCGAGGCCGGCCCCTGGGGCGTGATGGTCAGCGAGTTCATGCTGCAGCAGACGCCGGTGAACCGCGTCCTGCCCGTCTACGAGCAGTGGCTGGCCCGCTGGCCGCGCCCCGCCGACCTGGCCGCGGACGCCCCCGGCGAGGCCGTGCGCGCCTGGGGCCGGCTCGGCTATCCGCGCCGCGCCCTGCGGCTGCACGGAGCCGCCGCCGCCATAACGGAACGGCACGGCGGCGACGTACCGACGGACCACGCGCAGCTGCTCGCGCTGCCCGGCATCGGGGAGTACACGGCCGCGGCCGTCGCCTCCTTCGCGTACGGGCAGCGGCACGCGGTCCTGGACACCAATGTCCGCCGGGTCTTCGCGCGGGCCGTCACCGGTGTGCAGTACCCGCCGAACGCCACCACCGCCGCCGAACGCAAGCTGGCCCGCGCGCTGCTGCCCGAGGACGAGGGGATCGCCGCCCGCTGGGCCGCCGCGTCCATGGAGCTCGGCGCGCTGGTGTGCACGGCCAAGAACGAGACCTGCCAGCGCTGCCCGATCGCCGCGCAGTGCGCCTGGCGGCTCGCCGGAAAGCCGGAGCACGACGGTCCGCCGCGCCGCGGACAGACGTACGCCGGTACCGACCGCCAGGTCCGCGGCAGGCTGCTGGCCGTGCTGCGGGAGGCACACGCTCCCGTCCCGCAGGCGGCGCTCGACCGGGTGTGGCACGAGCCGGTGCAGCGCGCCCGGGCGCTGGACGGTCTGGTCGCCGACGGTCTGGTGGAGCCACTCCCGGGTGGTTTGTATCGGCTGCCGTTGACCTGACGGCGAGGACAAAACACCGCACACCGCCACCTACCGGTACAACAACTGACCCTGCCTCCACTGCTGTTACACAACCGACGGACAGCCGAGCGCTAGCCGCAGGCTGCTTCGGACAGCCCCGTGACAACGCCTCCGTAACTTCATTTCCGTGCCCGACAGGCACCACAGGCAATGAATCCGACGGCGAACAGGCCGGCCGGGAACGGGGAGCGGGAGGCGGTCACCATGGCGCAGGGCGAGGTGCTCGAGTTCGAGGAGTACGTACGCACCCGGCAGGACGCGCTGCTGCGCAGCGCCCGCCGGCTGGTCCCGGACCCTGTCGACGCACAGGACCTGCTCCAGACGGCGCTCGTGCGGACGTACGGCCGCTGGGACGGCATAGCGGACAAGCGGCTCGCCGACGCCTACCTGCGCCGGGTGATGATCAACACGCGTACCGAGTGGTGGCGGGCCCGCAAGCTGGAGGAGGTGCCGACCGAGCAGCTCCCGGACGCCTCGGTCGACGACGCCACCGAGCAGCACGCGGACCGCGCCCTGCTGATGGACGTCATGAAGGTACTTGCCCCCAAGCAGCGCAGCGTCGTCGTGCTGCGACACTGGGAGCAGATGTCCACGGAGGAGACGGCCGCCGCCCTCGGCATGTCGGCCGGAACGGTCAAGAGCACGCTGCACCGGGCGCTCGCCCGGCTCCGCGAGGAGCTGGAGAGCAGGGACAACGAAGAGCGCGCCGAACGCGCGCTGGAGCGTGAGGAGCGGGAGCGTTGCGCGGCCTAGGCACGCATGCCGGTGGCATCGGGCGCACGGCGGGTGGGGGTTCCGACAGCGGTGGCCCCCTCCGGCCCGAACCCGTGACACCGGCGCGGGGGACCTTTCAGGCGGCGATCACGGCAGCGGCTGTGCTCGCCGCCCTCAGCCTTTTCGTGTCCGCCTGCGGCACCGGTGGCACCGGCGCCCGTGACGAGGGCCCGGCCCGCACCGACTCGGTGGCGGGCGCGGCCTCCTCGCCCTCACCCGCCTCCTCCGCGACGGCCGGGCGCGTGGACGCGGTGCAGCTCGTCAAGGACGATCCGGAGGTCTCCGCGGACGTCAAGCGCCAGCTGAAGCCGTGCGCGGGCGACGACTACCCCGTGGACGTGTCGTACGGCGACCTGACCGGAGGTTCGTCCGACGATGTCGTCGTCAACGTTCTGACCTGCGGTGACATGGTAGGAATCGGCTCGTACGCGTATCGCGACGAGGGCGGTTCCTACCAGAACGTCTTCAAGGCCGAGGAGCCCCCGCTCTACGCGGAGATCGACCGCGGTGCCCTGGTGGTGACCCGGCAGGTGTACGCGAAGGGCGACCCGGTGTCGAGTCCGTCCGGCGAGGAGGTCAGCACGTACGTCTGGACCATGGACCGCTTCGTCCGGAAGTACACGACGCGTACGGAGTACAGCAATGCCGTGGGCGGCGATGCCACGCCGGTTCCGGGCAACTGACCCGCCGCCCGTCGAGGACGGTGTGAACCGATCGGGGTGGCTGAACCGATGACCTGGTAGCGACACTGCACGGACACACGGCACAGCGACACGACACAGCGACACGGCACTGCGACACGACACAGCGATACGACACAAGTCACGGCACAAGGACTGAGAGCAGAGAGCAACCGGATGGCAGACCAGACCCACGTTCTGTTCGTCGAGGACGACGACGTCATCCGCGAGGCCACCCAGCTCGCCCTGGAGCGGGACGGCTTCGCGGTCACCGCCATGCCCGACGGGCTGTCGGGCCTGGAGGCGTTCCGCGCGGACCGACCCGACATCGCCCTGCTGGACGTCATGGTGCCGGGCCTCGACGGGGTCTCACTGTGCCGCCGGATCCGTGACGAGTCGACCGTCCCGGTGATCATGCTGTCCGCGCGCGCCGACTCGATCGACGTCGTGCTGGGCCTGGAGGCGGGCGCCGACGACTACGTGACCAAGCCCTTCGACGGCGCGGTGCTGGTGGCCCGGATCCGCGCGGTACTGCGCCGCTTCGGACACGCGAGCGGCGGCGACCGCATGGACGACTCCGCCGCCCCGGCGGCCGGCGGCGGACTGCTGACCTTCGGCGAACTGGAGATCGACACCGAGGGCATGGAGGTGCGCCGGGCCGGCGAGACGGTGGCGCTCACGCCCACCGAGATGCGCCTCCTCCTGGAGTTCTCCTCCGCGCCGGGCACCGTGCTCTCCCGGGACAAGCTTCTCGAGCGGGTGTGGGACTACGGCTGGGGCGGTGACACGCGGGTCGTCGACGTCCATGTGCAGCGGCTGCGTACGAAGATCGGCCAGGACCGGATCGAGACGGTCCGCGGCTTCGGCTACAAGTTGAAGGCCTGAGCAGGGGATCAAGGGTATGCGGGGGAACCTTCGGCGCCCGAGCAGCACGATTCCGGGCAAGCGCATGGTCCCGGGCAAGCGCACGGTCTCGGGCGTGCGCATGACTCCGGGCATTCGTACGGGACTGAGATGGAAGCTGAGCGCGGCCATCGCGCTGGTCGGCGCGCTGGTGGCGATCACGCTCAGCCTCGTCGTGCACAACGCGGCCCGGGTCTCGATGCTGGACAACGCGCGCGACCTCGCCGACGAGCGCGTCCAGATCGCACAGCGCAACTACGAGGTGGCCCAGCGGCCGAACTTCCCCAACATCAAGATCGACGACCCGGACCTGCCGGCGGCGCTGCGGACGAAGGTCGAGCAGGGGCGCCGGGCCACCTACGTCTCCGACCGGCCGGACGGCGTGCCGGACATCTGGGCCGCCGTGCCGGTCAAGGGCGGGCATGTGCTGTCGCTGCACACCGGGTTCACCGACCGCAGCACGGACATCCTCAACGACCTCGACCAGGCCCTGGTGATCGGCTCCATCGCGGTCGTCCTCGGCGGCAGCGCGCTCGGGGTGCTCGTCGGCGGGCAGTTGTCGCGCCGGCTGCGCAAGGCGGCGGCCGCGGCGAACCAGGTCGCGGGGGGCGAGTCCAATGTGCGGGTGCGGGACGCCATCGGCGGGGTCGTGCGGGACGAGACCGACGACCTGGCGAGCGCGGTGGACGCGATGGCGGACGCGTTGCAGCAGCGACTGGAGGCGGAGCGCCGGGTCACCGCCGACATCGCGCACGAGCTGCGTACGCCGGTGACCGGGCTGCTGACGGCCGCCGAGCTGCTGCCGCCGGGCCGGCCGACGGAACTGGTCCTCGACCGGGCGAAGGCCATGCGCACGCTCGTCGAGGACGTGCTGGAGGTGGCCCGCCTCGACGGCGCCTCCGAGCGGGCCGAGCTGCAGGACATCATGCTGGGCGAGTTCGTCAGCCGGCGGGTGGCTGCGAAGGACCCGGCCATCGAGGTCCGCGTGGTGCACGAGTCCGAGGTGACGACCGATCCGCGGCGCCTGGAACGCGTGCTGTTCAACCTGCTCGCCAACGCCGCCCGGCACGGCAAGCCGCCGATAGAGGTCACCGTGGAAGGCCGGGTCATCCGGGTCCGCGACCACGGCCCCGGCTTCCCCGAGGACCTCCTCGCCGAGGGACCTAGCCGCTTCCGCACCGGCAGCACCGACCGGGCCGGCCACGGCCACGGCCTGGGCCTGACCATCGCGGCCGGGCAGGCCAGGGTGCTCGGCGCCCGGCTGACCTTCCGCAACGTACGGTTGGCGACCGCGTCGGAGGAGGTCCCGGCGGAGGGCGCGGTGGCGGTGCTGTGGCTGCCGGAGCACGCGCCGACGGCCACCGGGAGCTATCCGATGATGCCGGCATCCGCGAAGACATCGGGGAAGGCTTCGGGGAAGTGAGCTAACACGACCAGTCCTTGGCGGTGTCGAGGCCGCCCTCACGGGGCTGGGTGAAGGAGAACCAGTTGCCGGAGTCGTCCCGGAAGAGGGCCTCCGTGCCGTAGGGGCGCTCCTGCGGCTCCTGCAGGAACTCCACGCCGCGGTCCTTGAGCTTCCGGTAGTCGCCGTGGATGTCGTCGGTGGTCAGCACGCCCGCGCCGAGCGCCCCCTTGGCCACCAGCTTCTTGATCATTTCGGCGGACTCCGGGTCCATCGCGCCCCCGCCCGGGACCATCAGCGTCAGTTCGACGTCGGGCTGGTTCGGCGAGCCGACGGTGAGCCAGCGCATGCCGCCCTCGCCCATCGTCATGTCCGTACGGACCTCCAGACCCAGCTTCTCGGTGTAGAACTCCTTGGCCCGGTCCTGGTCGAGGACCCAGACGGTCGAGATGGCGAGACCCTTGATCATGATGTGCTCCTCATTGCCCGCGTCGGTGCCGTGCCCCGTCACCGTAGGCACCGGCGCCCTCAGTCCGCTTCTCCAGAATTGCGCTCTGCCCTGCCGGGAGCGGATCTGAAGCCTCCGACCCAGAGCATGGCGTAGCAGCCCGGTATGAGGGCGGCCCCGCGGCCCACGTGCTTTGTGCGGTACTCGGTGGGGGTCAGCCCGGTCCAGGCCTTGAAGCGGGCCGAGAACGTGCCGAGGCTGCTGAAGCCGACGAGGTGGCAGATCTCCGTCACCGTCAGGTTGGCGGTGCGCAGCAGGTCTTCGGCGCGGTCGATGCGGCGGTGCGTGAGGTACTGGCCGGGCGTCTCGCCGTACGCCTCCTTGAAGGCGCGTATGAAGTGGTAGCGCGAGTACCCGGCGTGCGCGGCCACCGCGTCCAGGTCGAGCTCCGGGTCCGCCCAGTCCCGGTCCATGGCGTCCTTGGCCAGCCGCACCTGCCGCAACTTGTCCATGCGACCGATGGTGACACGCCGGTCTGACAACGACTCGGGCGTCGTGCCCGGGCAGGCCGAAGGCCCCCGGGGGCGGACACCGCCCGGGGGCCTTCGGCGCGCGTGGGGTCAGACGGACTCGGCCACCGGTGCCTGCGCCGCCGTGGCGTCCTCCTTGCCCTCCGCCTCCTTCGGTCCCGCCCCCTTCAGCGGAACCTCCTTCACGAACCACGCCGCCACCATCGCGACCACCGCCACCGCGGCCCCCAGCAGGAACGCCGAGTGCGTGCCGGCCGACACCGCGTGCTGGTACGCCTCGCGCGCGGCGTCCGGCAGCTTCGCCAGGCTCGCCGCGTCCAGCTGCGCGGACTGCTCGGTCACCTTGGAGCCAAGCGCACCGGCCCGCTCGGACATGACCTCCTGGACGCGGTTGTTGAACAGCGCGCCCATGATCGCGACGCCGAACGAAGAGCCGAGCGTACGGGAGAGGGTCGAGGTCGAGGACGCCACGCCCATGTCCTTCATCTCCACGCTGTTCTGCGCGACCAGCATGGTGATCTGCATCAGACAGCCCATGCCGAGACCGACGACCGCCATGCACACACCGGACGTGAATCGCGAGGTGTCCGTGTCCATCAGGGACAGCAGGTACAGCCCGACGACCATCAGGACGCCGCCGACGACCGGGAAGACCTTGTACCGGCCGGTGTTCGTGGTGACCCGCCCCGCGACCATCGAGGTGACGAGCATCGCCCCGAGCATCGGCAGGAGCAGCAGCCCGGAGTTGGTCGCGGAGGCGCCCTGCACCGACTGCTGGTACAGCGGCAGGAAGAGGGTCGCGCCGAACATCACGAAGCCGGTGATGAAGCCGATGATCGCCATCAGCGTGAAGTTGCGGCTGCGGAAGATGTGCAGCGGCACGACCGGCTCGGCGGCCTTGGTCTGCCAGAACACGAATCCGATGAGGGCGGCGACGCCGATCCCTATAAGCTCCATGATCCGCGCGGACGTCCAGGCGTACTGCGTGCCGCCCCAGGTGGTGACGAGCACGATGGCGGTGATGCCGACGGTCAGCAGCGCGGCGCCCAGGTAGTCGATCCGCGCCTGCGCCCGCTTCTTCGGCAGGTGGAGGACGACGCTGATCGCGGCGAGCGCGACCACACCGAGCGGCAGGTTGATGTAGAAGGACCAGCGCCAGCCCCAGTGGTCGGTGATGGTGCCGCCGACGAGCGGGCCGCCGATCATCGCGAGCGCCATGACGCCGGCCATCATGCCCTGGTACTTGCCGCGCTCGCGGGGCGGTATCAGGTCGCCGATGATCGCCATGACGCCGACCATCAGACCACCGGCGCCGAGACCCTGGACGGCTCGGAAGCCGATGAGCTGCCCCATGTCCTGGGCCATGCCGCTGAGCGCGGACCCGATCAGGAAGAGCACGATCGAGCTCATGAAGACGCCCTTGCGCCCGTACATGTCGCCGAGCTTGCCCCACAGGGGGGTGGAGGCGGCGGTCGCGAGGGTGTACGCGGTCACGACCCACGAGAGGTGTTCGAGCCCGCCGAGCTCGCCCACGATCGTCGGCATCGCCGTGCCGATGATCATGTTGTCGAGCATCGCGAGCATCATCGTGATCATGAGCGCGAGCAGGACGACCCGCACGCTCCTGGGTTGCTTCTCGGGCTCTGTCTCAACCGCCTGCGCGTCCGCCATCGTCTTTCCCACTCCCCTGCGTACTGCCCCCGGCGGCTACTTACTTGCCGCCCGGCTAGTTGACTACACTCCGGGAAAGTAGACCCGCAACTAGCCGGTCGTCAAGTAAGTTCTTGGGAAAGTGCGAGGAGTGCGACGATGGGCGACACCATGGACGGCACCAGGCAACGGCGCCGCGGGAACACCCGCCAGCGCATCCAGGACATCGCCCTCGAACTCTTCGCCGAACAGGGCTACGAGAAGACCTCGCTGCGCGAGATCGCCGAGCGTCTGGATGTCACCAAGGCGGCGCTCTACTACCACTTCAAGACCAAGGAAGAGATCCTCGTCAGCATCTTCGACGACCTGGCGAAGCCCATCGAGGACCTGATCGAGTGGGGCAAGGACCAGCCGCACACCCTGGAGACGAAGCAGGAGATCGTGCGGCGCTACAGCGACGCCCTGGCCGGCGCCGCACCCCTGTTCCGCTTCATGCAGGAGAACCAGGCGACGGTACGCGAACTGCGCATCGGTGAGACCTTCAAGACCCGCATGCTCGGCATGCGGGACATCCTCATCGACCCGGCAGCGGACCTGGTCGACCAGGTCCGCTGCGTCAGCGCGATCTTCACCATGCACGCCGGGATGTTCGTCCTCCAGGACCTCGAGGGCGATCCCGAGACCAAGCGCCAGGCGGTCCTTGAGGTCGCGACGGACCTGGTGACACAGGCCCACCGAGGCACCGGCGGTTCCTCCACGAGGTCTTAGGACTCCGCCGGAACTCCGTCAGAGCTCCGCCCTAGCCTCCGCCGCGAGGTCTCAGACCTTCACGCCCTTGGAGCGCAGGAAGGCGACCGGGTCGATGGCCGTGCCGTAGTTCGCGGTCGTACGGATCTCGAAGTGCAGGTGCGGACCGCTGGAGTTGCCGGTGTTGCCGGACAGGGCGATGCGCTGACCGGTCTTGACGACCTGGCCGACGTTCACGTCGATCCGGGACAGGTGGGCGTACTGGGAGTACGTCCCGTTGCCGTGCTTGATGACGACGGCGTTGCCGTACGCGGGACCGTCACCGGCGCCGTTGCCGCCGGCCTTGACGACGGTGCCGCCGTGCGCGGCGAGGACCTTGGTGCCGCTCGCGACGGCGAAGTCCTGCCCGCTGTGGGTGGACTGCCACATGCCGCCGGCCTGGGCGAAGCTCGCGGACAACGTGTACTTCTGCACCGGGTCGACCCAGGAGGCGGCCTTCTTGGCCGCTGCGGTCTTGGCGGTGGTCTGGGCGGCGGCGACCGTGGCCGCGCCGGTGTCGGCGGCTGCCGCGACCCCGGCCCCCAGTACGACCGACACTCCCAGGCCGGTGGCGAGCACGGCCGCACGGGTGCGGAGGGCGGACATACGGGAAGAACGGGGCGAGACGCGCTGGGACATCGAAAACCTCATGGGGACGGGGACAGAGAAACCACCCGGCGCAACAGGCATTCGCCGGATGGGGCATCCCTTGGTAACCCGAACCCCCACACAGCCCCAAACCGGTTATCTACGACGAAAGCTAGTACGTGACCACAAAGCTTCAGGCTTCTTGACAGAGCCCCCATTCATCGCGAATCAACCCGGGATGGTAAATCCCGTACGGGAGTTCCGGGCCGAAAATCCCTTTTCGTCCACTTTCACCCATCGGGCGACGTCCACTATTCCGCGTAGTAACGGACAAAACCCCTGTGCGGCATGTCACCGGGCCGCGAGATCCTCGATCTTTGAAATACCGCGTCATGTGACGTGCATCTCTGGTCACTTACCGTCCAGTAACCCTACGGTTCCCCTCGCGCCACCCTCACCAACGAACATGCACCCGACAACTGCAGAACGTCCGGACGTGAGAGGAACCCCCACACATGACACGACGACGCCCCTGGGCGCGCCGCGCAGCCGTCACCGCCGTCACCGCCGCCGCCCTCGTGGCGCTGGCCGTCCCCGCCGAGGCCGCGACGACGACCACCAGCACCTCCACGACCGCCACGGCCACCGCCGCCGAGGACGTCGACTACGCGACCTGGCAGCAGGACTGCCAGGCCCTGATGGACCAGGCCCTGCCCTACCTGAAGCAGCGCATAGCGAACACCAGGCCGGGCGAGAAGCAGGCCATCGTCTTCGACATCGACAACACCACGCTGGAGACCGACTTCGGCTTCAGCTACCCCCAGCCGGCCAACCAGCCGGTCCTGGACGTCGCCGAGTACGCCCAGGAGCACGGCGTCGCCCTGTTCTTCGTGACGGCACGGCCCGGGATCATCTACTCGGTGACCGACTACAACCTGGAGCACGTCGGCTACGAGGTCTCCGGTCTCTACGTCCGCAGCTTCGTCGACCTCTTCAAGGACGTAGGCGCCTACAAGACCGCCCAGCGGGTCGACATCGAGTCCAAGGGCTACACGATCATCGCGAACATCGGGAACAGCGCCACCGACCTCTCGGGCGGCCACGCCGAGAAGACGTACAAGCTGCCGGACTACGACGGCCAGCTCTCCTGAGATCTGAACGACCGCACGCAAACGCGCGGAAGGGGCCGGTGCTCGAAAGCACCGGCCCCTTCCGCTCGCCTCTGAGGACGCGAGGCTTACGCGTCCTTGCTCAGGTTCGGCCCAGCCCCACCGGCCGTCTGCTCGATCGGCGGAACGTCCGGCAGTGCCGACTTCTCCTCACCCCGGAAGGTGAAGGTCTTGGTCTCGCCCTCGCCCTCCGTGTCCACGACCACGATGTGACCGGGGCGCAGCTCGCCGAAGAGGATCTTCTCCGACAGGGAGTCCTCGATCTCGCGCTGGATGGTGCGACGCAGCGGACGCGCACCCAGCACGGGGTCGTAACCCTTCGTGGACAGCAGCTCCTTGGCGGACTGGGAGAGCTCGATGCCCATGTCCCGGTCCTTCAGGCGCTCGTCCACCTTGCCGATCATCAGGTCGACGATCCGCAGGATGTCCTCCTGCGTCAGCTGCGGGAAGACGACCACGTCGTCGACGCGGTTGAGGAACTCGGGCCGGAAGTGCTGCTTGAGCTCGTCCGAGACCTTGTTCTTCATGCGCTCGTAGTTGGTCTTCTTGTCGCCCGAGGCCGCGAAGCCCAGGTTGAAGCCCTTGGAGATGTCCCGGGTGCCGAGGTTGGTCGTCATGATGATGACCGTGTTCTTGAAGTCCACGACCCGGCCCTGGGAGTCGGTCAGGCGACCGTCCTCCAGGATCTGCAGCAGCGAGTTGAAGATGTCCGGGTGGGCCTTCTCGACCTCGTCGAAGAGGACGACGGAGAACGGCTTGCGGCGGACCTTCTCGGTCAGCTGGCCGCCCTCTTCGTAGCCCACGTATCCGGGGGGCGAACCGAACAGACGCGACACCGTGTGCTTCTCGCTGAACTCCGACATGTCGAGGGAGATCAGCGCGTCCTCGTCACCGAAGAGGAACTCGGCGAGCGCCTTGGACAGCTCGGTCTTACCGACACCGGACGGGCCGGCGAAGATGAACGAACCACCGGGACGCTTCGGGTCCTTCAGACCGGCACGCGTACGACGGATCGCCTTGGACAGCGCCTTGACGGCGTCGACCTGGCCGATGACCCGCTTGTGGAGCTCGTCCTCCATGCGCAGCAGACGCGAGGACTCCTCCTCGGTCAGCTTGAAGACCGGGATGCCGGTGGCGGTCGCGAGGACCTCGGCGATCAGCTCGCCGTCGACCTCCGCGACGACGTCCATGTCGCCGGCCTTCCACTCCTTCTCGCGCTTGGCCTTCGCGGCGAGGAGCTGCTTCTCCTTGTCGCGGAGAGAGGCGGCCTTCTCGAAGTCCTGCGAGTCGATCGCGGACTCCTTGTCACGGCGGACGCCGGCGATCTTCTCGTCGAACTCGCGCAGGTCCGGCGGCGCGGTCATCCGGCGGATGCGCATCCGGGAACCGGCCTCGTCGATCAGGTCGATCGCCTTGTCCGGCAGGAAGCGGTCCGAGATGTACCGGTCGGCCAGCGTGGCGGCCTGGACCAGCGCCTCGTCCGTGATGGAGACGCGGTGGTGGGCCTCGTACCGGTCACGCAGACCCTTGAGGATCTCGATCGTGTGCGGCAGAGACGGCTCCGCGACCTGGATGGGCTGGAAGCGGCGCTCGAGGGCTGCGTCCTTCTCCAGGTGCTTGCGGTACTCGTCCAGCGTGGTCGCACCGATGGTCTGCAGCTCACCGCGGGCCAGCATCGGCTTCAGGATCGAAGCGGCGTCGATGGCGCCCTCGGCGGCACCCGCACCGACCAGCGTGTGCAGCTCGTCGATGAACAGGATGATGTCGCCGCGGGTGCGGATCTCCTTGAGGACCTTCTTCAGGCGCTCCTCGAAGTCACCGCGGTAGCGGGAGCCGGCGACCAGCGCGCCGAGGTCCAGGGTGTAGAGGTGCTTGTCCTTGAGGGTCTCGGGCACCTCGCCCTTGACGATGGCCTGGGCGAGGCCCTCGACGACGGCGGTCTTGCCGACGCCGGGCTCACCGATCAGGACCGGGTTGTTCTTCGTACGGCGGGACAGCACCTGCATGACCCGCTCGATCTCCTTCTCGCGCCCGATGACCGGGTCGAGCTTGGACTCACGAGCGGCCTGGGTGAGGTTCCGGCCGAACTGGTCGAGGACCAGGGACGTCGAGGGGGTGCCCTCGGCAGGCCCGCCGGCGGCGGCGGTCTCCTTGCCCTGGTAGCCGGAGAGCAGCTGGATGACCTGCTGCCGCACCCGGTTGAGATCTGCGCCCAGCTTGACCAGGACCTGGGCGGCGACGCCCTCGCCCTCACGGATCAGGCCGAGCAGGATGTGCTCCGTGCCGATGTAGTTGTGACCCAGCTGAAGGGCCTCGCGGAGCGACAGCTCCAGGACCTTCTTGGCACGGGGGGTGAAGGGGATGTGCCCGGACGGGGCCTGCTGGCCCTGGCCGATGATCTCCTCCACCTGCTGGCGGACCGCCTCGAGCGAAATCCCGAGGCTCTCAAGGGCCTTGGCGGCGACACCCTCACCCTCGTGGATCAGGCCCAGGAGGATGTGCTCGGTGCCGATGTAGTTGTGGTTGAGCATCCGGGCTTCTTCCTGAGCCAGGACGACAACCCGCCGCGCGCGGTCGGTGAACCTCTCGAACATCGTTAATCGCTCCTCAGAGCGGTCAGGCAGTGGGGGGAACTTCCCCTCCCTGTCCTTCCGCAGCTTAGTCCCGCAAGCGGGGACCGCTCATTCCAACTGCCGACACTGTCCTTGGCCTCCTGACCCCGAACGCCGACATCTGCTCCAACCTGATGGTGCGAGACGATGTTCCCGCAGGCCAAGCACTTACCCCCTTCCCCAGTACGCCGATGGCGAACGTGAGACGGCCTGTCCTGCGTGTCGCCCCCTCCCACTAGGGATGTCTTACCCGCTGCGACGGACACTCCATGCCGCGCGCCCCGGATCCCTCCGCTATGGGCGAACAACCTTGTGCCTCCCCGCACCCCCGGACGCCCTCCTTTTCGATACTCTGTGCATTCGATAGCACACCCAGCGTAACTCGGGGGCGGTTCCGACGGTTGCACTTGGCATGGTTGGCACCCTCCCCCCGGTCCCCATCGAAATCACCACGGTCCCTCGCCCCCGACGGCCGCTCGATTCGAGCGATCAGGTCCGCCGGTGGTACGAGAACGAACTGGGCTGGCCGACGGTGCCCGCGAGCGCGAAAAGCCCCGAATTTCCGGTACGGCTGTGCGTGGGCCCGCGCTTCGACGTCCTGGACGTGCCGGCCGAGGCGGGCCGGCCGGCGCTGAGGCACCTCGCGCCGGGCTCTCCGGTGGCCCTGCGGGGTGACCGGATGTGGCTGCTGATCGCGCCGGGCAGCGCGGAGGAAGTGCCGGGAGTCCTGGACTGGCTGGAGTGGGGAGCGCTGACGCTCGACCTCACGGCGACCGGCGAGGGCGGCGTCATGGACGCGCCACCACCCCTGGAGCCGGGCCGGGTCGGAGTGGGTCCGCCACCACCGGGCCCGGGCTGCTCGGGAACCGAGCAGGGGGCCGCCGTATGGCTGCGACCCCCCGTGCCCGGGTGCGAGGCCGAGGCCTCGCTGCCGACGCTGTCGGCCGTGGGGGGCGGTGGGGGCGCCCCCGATCTCGTACGAGTTGTGGCCACGGTGGCAACACAGTGCCACCGCCTGCGGCTGCGACGCGCGTACGCGCGGCAGCGCACCTGCCCGTAAGTGCCGTGACCGTGATCAGCCGTTGGCCTTCTCGTATGCCTCGCGAATGATCGCGGGAACACGGCCGCGGTCATTGACGTCGTAACCGTTCTCCTTGGCCCACGCGCGGATCTGCGCGGTGTCCTGGCTGCCACCGGAAGCGGCACGCGCCTTTCCACGGCCACCCGAAGTACGGCCTCCGGTACGACGACCGCCCTTCACGTAAGGCTCGAGAAGGCCGCGCAGCTTGTCCGCATTGGCGGTCGTGAGATCGATCTCGTACGTCTTGCCGTCCAACGCGAACGTGACGGTCTCGTCCGCCTCGCCGCCGTCGAGGTCATCGACAAGAAGGACCTGAACCTTCTGTGCCACCGGATTTCCTTTCATCCAATACTGAGGGCCGGGGGCCTGCGGCGTCCGCCGTTTCGCCGTCCCCTGTTATATGCAGTACTGCAGTACGTCGGAAAGCAAACCGCTTTTGCCCGAAAAACACAAACCCCCGGCGGAGACTGCTGGGCCCGCTCCAGTCCGGAAATATGTGCGTTTCGGACATAGGGAACCTGGGCAGGGTGAGTCGCGCCGGAATTGGCCTCGCTTGCGGACGCTTGTCGTCCCTTCGCGCCTTGTCGCCACCGGGCGATCACAGATGCAGAAGCATCCGGCTGTTGCCCAAGGTGTTCGGTTTCACTCGTTCGAGACCGAGGAACTCCGCCACGCCTTCGTCATAGGAACGCAGTAGCTCCGCGTAGACATCGGTGTCAACGGGTGTCTCACCGATCTCGACGAAGCCGTGCTTGCCGAAGAAGTCCACTTCGAAGGTCAGACAGAAAACGCGGCGAACACCGAGCCAGCGCGCGGTGTGCAGCAACTTCTCCAGCAACTGATGGCCGACACCGGCGCCCTTCAGGCCCGGCTTCACCGCGAGAGTGCGGACTTCCGCGAGGTCTTCCCACATCACGTGCAGGGCACCACAGCCGACGACCTCGGCGTTGTCGTCCCGTTCGGCGACCCAGAACTCCTGGATGTCCTCGTAAAGAGTCACCGTCGCTTTGTCCAGCAGGATGCCGCCGCGGACGTACGCGTCAAGGAGTCGTCGAACGACCGGGACATCGCCGGTGCGGGCCCGTCGGACGGTGATGGCATTTGCGGTGACTTCGGGACTCTCCGCGGAGGAACTCCCCGCTGAGCTCTCTGCTGACATGTGCGGACGCTATCGCCCGCCGCCCTCCGCCGCCGAGCCGGGGTTCTCCTCGGCGGTATGAGCGGGGGCGGGCGGAGCGGCTTCGGGTGTTTCCGGACCCTGCACCATCCGTACGGCGTCCCTCAGGGCGTGGCGCTGTTCCTCGCTCATCATCCCGAAGAAGGCGACGAGAGCGGCCGCGGGGTTGTCACTCTGCGACCAGGCGTCGTTCATCAGGGCGGCGGCGTAGGCGGCCCTGGTGGAGACCGCCTCATATCGATAGGCCCGGCCTTCCGCCTCACGGCGCACCCAGCCCTTCTGATGGAGATTGTCCAAAACGGTCATCACGGTGGTGTACGCGATGGACCGTTCCTGCTGAAGGTCTTCCAGGACTTCTCGAACGGTCACCGGGCGGTTCCACTTCCACACCCGCGTCATGACCGCGTCTTCGAGTTCTCCCAATGGGCGAGGCACACCTCAGCACAATAGTGGGAGTTCCCGACATTCGCGTGGCGGACGAGCGCTTTCGCCGACAAACGGCACAAAAAGGGCGTACGACTCGAAAAATCCGCGAGTCGTACGCCGCTAAGGTCGGCGGGCTCTCCGGCCCGGCCTCATGCCTCAGACCTCGGACTTGCCGGCGGCGGAGGCCTGACGAGCCCCCTCCGCGCGCGCGAGGGCGGCATCCACGGCCGCGTCCTCCTTGGCCTTGTTGGCCCCACCCTGGGTCTTCACGATCACCCGGATCACACCGATGAAGAACACGGCCATGACGACCGGGGGCACGAGCGCGGAGACATAGTCCATGCGTCCAGAGTAGCCACGCGCCGGACGGCGACCGGGCCGGGGTGGGGCGAAACGGGCCGCGCGCCCGTCAGCCGACGGCGAGCTGCCGCGGAGGGTCGGCGGGCGGCGGGGCCGGCTTGCGCCGGGGAAAGACCTCACCGGGCGTGGGAATGGGCCGCGCCGGCTTGGGAGCGTCGGGTGCCGGGGACTTGGGGCCGGGCCGCTCAGGGCGCTCGGGACGCTCGGCGGGCTTCTGCGCGGGCTTCTTGGCGGGACCGGGGGCGGGCTCCTTGGCGAGCCCGACGGTCGGATGCCCGGCGAGCTCGTGGGCGCGACCCTCGGCGGCCCGCCCTCCGAAACCCTCCTGTTCGGAGGTCCTGCGCTCGGGGAAGCCCTCAGGCGCTGCGGAGAGCCCTCCTGGGAGCGCCAGAAGGCGCGTACGAGAGGCGGGCACCGTCGGGGTGGACCGAACCGTTGCACGAGCCCCGCCACGGGCCAGACGGGCCCGTACGTCCTGCTCGGCCAGGGTCTGGCAGCGGTGGAGGAGGGTGGCCGCGACGGGGTTGCCGCGCAGGGCCCGGAGTCCGGCCAGGTCATCGGGGTCCGGACGGTAACCGGCGCTCAGCGCTTCCTCCAGGAGGGTGAGGTAACCGGCGGCGGTGCCGGGCAGGGCGGCGCGGTACCGGGCGAGGTCGGCCACCAGGAAGGCGCGCAGCCGGGCGCCCTCACGCATCGCCTCGTCGAGGGACTCGGAGAGGCGGAGGCAGTCCTGGACGTCCTCGGCCGAGGCGGGCGTGGGGTGCAGGGCGAGGGCGAGAGCGCGGCGGAGCACACGCAGCTCCTCCACACCGAACGCCATGCCGCCGCGGGATCCGTATGGCGTGGGCATGCGGCGACGATACGCGCTAATCAGACAAACTCGACATAAGTGAGCAGGGTGTGGCGCACGAAGCCACCCAGGCGGCCGCGCACACCTGCCGACACAGCCGACAGGGCCCGGCCAACCCGCCTGGCACGACCCGAGCGCTTGGATCTGGGGCGGAGCACGAGCGGGTGCGGAGGCAGAGCCCTGTCTGGGCGGTGCAAGGGGGCGGAGCCCTGCGTGGGCGGTGCAGGGGGCGGAGCCTGCCGTGGGTGCAGGGTTGCAGGCCCGCGTGGGATGCAGGGGCGACGCCCCGCGTGGGATGCAGGGGCGACGCCCCGCGTGGGGTACAGGGGCAAGCGCCAGCCAGGGTCCAAGGGCGCACCAGCCGGAGGCTAAAGGCGGGCCCCAGCGGGAGTACCGGACACATCCCCGTCGGGGTCAAGGGGCACAGCCCCGGCGTGGGGCCAAGAGCACAGCCCCGGCGTGGGGCCAGAGGCGCAGCACCGCTCGGGTCCAGAGGCGCAGCCCCTGCTCGGGTCCAGAGGCGCAGCCCCTGCTGGGGTCCAAGGGGCGCAGCCCCTGGGGATGGGACAGGTAGGGGCGGCGGGGGCGAGAACAGGTTGACGGCGAGCACAGCGCCGGGCAGTCGCACCGCCCCCCACCCCGCCTCACATACGCGACACGTTCCGCTCGTACACCAACCGCAGCCCGATCAGCGTCAGCCACGGCTCATGCTCGTCGATCACGGACGACTCGCCCAGCACCATCGGCGCCAGTCCCCCCGTGGCTATCACCGTCACTTCCTCCGGATCCTCCGCGAGTTCCCGGACCATACGGCTCACCACCCCGTCCACCTGGCCCGCGAACCCGTAGATGATCCCCGCCTGCATCGCCTCGACCGTGTTCTTGCCGATCACGCTCCGCGGCCGGGCCACCTCGATCTTCCGAAGCTGCGCCCCCTTGACGCCCAGCGCCTCGACGGAGATCTCGATACCGGGCGCGATGACACCACCGACGTACTCCCCGCGCGCGGACACCGCGTCGAACGTCGTGGCCGTACCGAAGTCCACGACAATCGCGGGCCCCCCGTACAGCTCGACCGCGGCCACCGCGTTGATGATCCGGTCCGCGCCGACCTCCTTGGGGTTGTCGGTCAGGATCGGCACGCCGGTCTTGACGCCGGGTTCGACGAGCACGGCCGGCACGTCGCCGTAGTACCGCCGCGTCACCTCGCGCAGCTCGTGAAGGACGGACGGAACCGTCGCGCAGATCGCGATCCCGTCGATGCCGTCGCCCAGCTCGTCCCCGAGGAGCGGGTGCATGCCCATCAGGCCCTGGAGGAGGACCGCCAGCTCGTCCGCCGTACGGCGCGCGTCCGTCGAGATGCGCCAGTGCTCGACGATGTCCTCGCCGTCGAACAGGCCCAGAACCGTGTGCGTGTTGCCTACGTCGATCGTGAGGAGCATCGCGACTACTCCGCCTCGCGCAGGTCCAGGCCGATGTCCAGGATCGGCGAGGAGTGGGTGAGGGCCCCCACGGCGAGGTAGTCGACGCCGGTGTCCGCGTACGCCTTGGCGTTCTCGAGGGTGAGCCGCCCCGACGCCTCGAGGGCGGCGCGGCCGTGCACGACTGCAACCGCCTCCTCGCACTCCCCGGGCGTGAAGTTGTCCAGCAGGATCAGATCGGCCCCGGCGTCCACGACCTCCCGCAGCTGGTGCAGGGTGTCGACCTCGACCTCGATCGGCACGTCCGGGAAGGCTTCGCGTACGGCCTTGAAGGCCTGCGCGACGCCGCCCGCGGCGACCACGTGGTTGTCCTTGACCAGGGCCGCGTCGGACAGCGACATGCGGTGGTTGACGCCGCCGCCGCAGCGGACGGCGTACTTCTCCAAGGACCTGAGCCCCGGAGTCGTCTTGCGGGTGTCCCGCACGCGCGCCTTGGTGCCGTCCAGGACGTCCGCCCACGCGCGCGTGGCGGTCGCGATGCCCGAGAGCCGGCACAGGAGGTTGAGCGCGCTGCGTTCGGCGGTGAGCAGGTCACGCGTGCGCGTGGTGACCGACAGGAGCTTCTGCCCGGCCTCCACGCGGTCGCCGTCCTCCACGTGCCGCTCGACTTCGAGCTCGTCGGCGCAGACGACCGAGAGGACCGCTTCGGCGACCCTCAGGCCCGCCACGACGCCCGCCTCGCGCGCGGTGAAGTCGGCGGTGGCCACGGCCTCCTCGGGGATGGTCGCGACGGTCGTCACGTCCACGCCGTGGTCGAGGTCCTCCTGGATGGCGACGTTGGCGATGTCCTCGACCTCCACGGGGTCGAGTCCCGCGTCGGCCAGGAGCTGCGCGAGCGCGGGGTCGAGCCCGCACTCCAGATACTCCTCGCCGGCGATGTCGGAGGCAGCGCCACAGGCACAGCCGTCGCCGCAGCCGCCGCTCTCGGCGAGGGGAAGGTCGGGGGTGCTCACTTCTGTCACTGCTCCTGGGGAATGTGGGGCTGCTGCCGGGTCGGGGGGAAGTCTGGGGTGTCCGTGGTGTGTACGGCCAGCGTGCGGTCCGGATTCAGCCGTACGACGATATGGCGGCGCCAGGTCGTGTCGTCGCGCTCGGCGTGGTCCTCGCGCCAGTGGCAGCCACGGGTCTCCTCGCGCAGGAGCGCGGCGGCGACCAGGACGCGGGCCACGCACAGGAGGTTGGTGGCCTCCCAGGTGTCGACGCCGGGCTCGGCGGTCTTGCCGTTCTCGTCGAGGGCGCCACGGGCGTCGGCGTGGAGCCGCTGGAGGGCGTCCGCGGCGCCGGCCAGGGACCCGGCGGAGCGCAGGACGCCCGCGCCCTGCGTCATGGTCCGTTGGATCGCGAACCGGGCCTCGGGCGCGAGCAGGGGGTGCGCGGGCTTCTCGGGGTGCTCGACGGGCACCGGCACGCGCGCGTGGAGACCGTTCTCCGCCCGGCGCGCCGCGATGTCGGCGGCGATGCGCTCGGCGTAGACGAGGCCCTCCAGGAGGGAGTTCGACGCGAGCCGGTTCGCCCCGTGCACGCCGGTGCAGGCGACCTCGCCGCACGCGTACAGGCCGGGGACGGTCGTACGGCCCTGGGAGTCGGTGCGCACGCCCCCGGAGGCGTAGTGGGCGGCCGGGGCGACCGGTATGGGCTCGTGGACCGGGTCGATGCCGTGGGCACGGCAGGCCGCGAGGATCGTCGGGAAGCGGTGCTCCCACATGTCGGCGCCGAAGTGCCGGGCGTCGAGGAACATCTGCTCGGCGTCCTGCTCCTGCATGCGGCGCATGATGCCCTTGGCGACGATGTCCCGGGGCGCGAGTTCGGCGAGTTCGTGCTGGCCGACCATGAAGCGCACGCCGTCCGCGTCCACCAGGTGGGCGCCTTCCCCACGTACGGCCTCGGAGACCAGGGGCTGCTGGCCCTCCGCGTCGGCGCCCAGGAAGAGCACGGTCGGGTGGAACTGCACGAATTCGAGGTCCGAGACCTCCGCGCCGGCGCGCAGGGCGAGCGCCACGCCGTCGCCGGTCGACACGGACGGGTTGGTGGTCGCCGAGAAGACCTGGCCCATGCCACCCGTCGCGAGGACGACCGCGGGGGCGAGCACGGCGCCCACACCGTCGTGCTGGCCCTCGCCCATGACGTGCAGGGTGACGCCCGCGGTGCGGCCGTCGGCGTCCGTCAGGAGGTCCAGGACGAGCGCGTTCTCGATCGTGCGCAAGCCACGCGCGCGTACCGCCTCCACCAGCGCCCGGGAGATCTCCGCGCCGGTCGCGTCACCGCCCGCGTGTGCGATGCGGCGACGGTGGTGGCCGCCCTCGCGGGTGAGTTCCAGGCGCCCTTCCTCGGACTCGTCGAAGTGGGCGCCGGTCTCGATGAGCCGGCGTACCGCGTCGGGCCCCTCGGTGACGAGGATCCGTACGGCCTCCTCGTCGCACAGGCCCGCGCCCGCCACCAGCGTGTCGTCCAGGTGCTGTTCGGGCGTGTCGCCATCGCCGAGGGCCGCGGCGATGCCGCCCTGCGCCCAGCGGGTGGAGCCGTCGTCGAGGCGGGCCTTGGTGACGACGACCGTCCTGAGGCCCTCGGCCTCGCAGCGCAGGGCGGTGGTGAGGCCGGCGACGCCGGAGCCGACGACGATGACGTCCGCGTCGATGGACCAGCCCGGGGCGGGCGCGTGCAGTCGTATGCCTGTGCTGGTCACGAGGCGGCTCCGAAGGTGAGGGGGATGTTGTCGATCAACCGGGTCGTCCCGACCCGGGCGGCGACGGCGAGGACGGCCTCGCCGGTGAAGTCGTCCTCGATCTCGGTGAAGTCGGACGGGTCGACGAGCGCGAGGTAGTCCAGCGCGAGCGGCGGGCTCAGGCGGCCGGCGTCGTCGAGGACCAGGCGGGCGGCCGCGCGGACGGCCGCGGGACCGCCCGTATGGGCGGGGCGACCCGCAGCGTCTCCGCCAACGGCGGTGGTGGGCGAAGGGCGGGACTTGGCGACGGCGTGCGTGTCGGCCGCGGCGCGGGACTCCCCTATGGCGCTCAGCGCCTCGGCACGCGCGTGCGTGGCGGGCACCTCGCGCGCCCGCGCGCGCAGCGCCTCCTGCGCCGCGTGCCGGTCGCGGCCCGCGAACAGCGCGCGGGACAGCGTGAGCGCCGTGCGCCGTTCCTCTGGGCTGAGGTAGCGGTTGCGGCTGGACAGCGCGAGGCCGTCGTCCTCGCGCACGGTGGGTACGCCGACGATCTCGACGCCGAAGTTCAGGTCCCGCGCCATGCGGCGGATCAGGGCGAGCTGCTGGGCGTCCTTCTGGCCGTAGAGGGCGACGTCCGGGCGGGTGAGGTGCAGCAGCTTGGCGACAACGGTGAGCATGCCGTCGAAGTGGCCGGGGCGCGAGGCGCCCTCCAGGCGCTCCCCCATGGGCCCGGCGCTGATGCGGACCTGGGGCTCGCCGCCCGGGTAGACCTCCTCGACGCCGGGCGCGAACACGGCGTCGGCGCCCGAATTCTCGGCGATCTTGAGGTCGGCGTCCAGGGTGCGCGGGTAGCGGTCGAGGTCCTCGCCCTTGCCGAACTGCAGCGGGTTCACGAAGACCGTGACCACGACCTCGCCGTCCGGACCCGCGATCTCGCGGGCGGTGCGGATCAGGGTGGCGTGGCCCTCGTGCAGGGCGCCCATGGTCATCACGACGGCGCGGCGGCCCACACGCACGCGTGCGTGCAGCTCGTCGGCGGTGCGCAGCAGGGCGGTGGTCATCGGGCGTCCCCTTCGGTGCCGGTGGTCCCGTCGGTCCCGTTGGCGAGTACCCCGAGGAGGTCCTCCGCGAGTTCCGGTTTCAGCAGTCCGTGGGCGAGCGCGCGGTCCGCGGTCGCGCGCGCCATCGCCAGGTAGCCGGCGACGGCCTGCGGGGCGTGCTTGCGCAGCTCGGCGACATGGGCGGCGACGGTTCCCGCGTCCCCGCGCGCGACGGGGCCGGTGAGGGCCGCGTCGCCGGAGCGCAGGGCGTTGTCGAGGGCGGCGCCGAGCAGCGGGCCGAGCATCCGGTCGGGGGCCTCGACGCCTGCCGTGCGCAGCAGCTCCATGGACTGGGCGACCAGCGTCACCAGGTGGTTGGCGCCCAGCGCGAGGGCCGCGTGGTAGAGCGGCCGGTTCTCCTCGGCGATCCACTCGGGTTCGCCGCCCATCTCGATGACGAGCGCCTCGGCGGCCAGCCGCAGCTGGTCGGGGGCGGTGACGCCGAAGGAGCAGCCCGCCAGGCGCTGGACGTCCACCGGGGTGCCGGTGAAGGTCATCGCCGGATGCAGGGCCAGCGGCAGCGCGCCCGCGCGCAGGGCGGGGTCGAGGACCTTCGAGCCGTACCGCCCGGAGGTGTGCACGAGCAGCTGGCCCGGGCGCACGGCCCCGGTCTCGGCGAGGCCCTCGACGAGCCCGGGCAGCGCGTCGTCGGGGACGGTCAGCAGCACCAGGTCGGCGCGCTCCAGAACCTCGGCGGGCGGGACGATCGGCACGTCGGGCAGCATCTGCGCGGCGCGCCTCCTGGAGGCGTCGGAGACCCCGGAGACGGCGACCGGGCGGTGTCCGGCGAGTTGCAGGGACGCGGCAAGTGCGGGGCCCACCCGGCCTGCGCCGACGACGCCGACGGTGAGCCGCGCGGGGCGGTCCTTGGGGTCTGGCTGGTGGACTGTACTCACGCGACGGCGGCCTTCCCGTTCCAGTCCGCTCTGGGTACCGGACGATTTCTCGTCATGTTAACGCGATTGATTCCAGGGGCGTCCGGTTGTCCACAGGCTGTGGGTTTCCCAACACCCCGCGCCCGTCGACGGGACGGCGGAAATGCGGGTGCCCGCGCGGACCGCCGCACGGCATGATCCGTTGCATGACGGACACGGCGGAACAGGGCGGGGAGCAGTCGGCGCAGGAGCGGCTGCGGGAGCGGCGGGCGGCCGCCTTCCTGGGGGCGGAGCGCGTCCTGGCACGAGCGGGTTTCCGCGGCACCCTGCGCGAACGGCTCGCGTGGCTGCAGGAGGCGGCGCCCGAGGTGTACGACCTGGACGAGCCCGGCGACATGTACGGCAACCGGATCGTGGAGTCCCTGGAGGACCGCGTCGCCGCGCTGCTGGGGACCGAGGCCGCCGCGTTCTTCCCGACCGGCACGATGGCCCAGCAGATCGCCCTGCGCTGCTGGGCGGGCCGTACCGGCAACCCCACGGTGGCGCTGCACGCGCTGGCCCACCCCGAGGTGCACGAGCGAGGTGCGCTCAGCGAGGTCGCCGGGCTGCGCCCGGTCCGCCTCACCGGCGAGCCCCGGCTGCCGACCGCCGAGGAGGTGCGCGACTTCGAGGAGCCCTTCGGGACGCTGATGCTGGAGCTGCCCCTCAGGGACGCCGGTTTCGTGCTGCCCTCCTGGGAGGAGCTGACCGGGGTCGTGGAGGCGGCGCGCGAGCGCGACGCGGTGGTGCACTTCGACGGGGCGCGTCTGTGGGAGTCCACCGTGCACTTCGGGCGTCCCTTGGACGAGATCGCGGGCCTGGCGGACAGCGTCTACGTGTCGTTCTACAAGTCCCTCGACGGCTTCGGCGGCGCCGCGCTGGCCGGCCCGAGGACGCTGGTGGAGGAGGCGAAGACCTGGCGGCACCGGTACGGCGGCATGATCTTCCAGCAGTTCCCCACGGTGCTGTCGGCACTCGTCGGCCTCGAACGCGAGCTGCCCCGGCTGCCTCAGTACGTGTCCCACGCGCGCGTGGTCGCCGCCGCGCTGCGCGAGGGCTTCGCCGAGGCCGGCGTGCCGTGGGCGCGCGTCTTCCCCGAGGAGCCGCACACCCACGAGTTCCAGGTCTGGCTGCCGTACGACCCGGACGTCCTCGCCGAGGCGGCCGTACGGCAGGCCGAGCAGACCAGGACCCTGCTTTTCGGCGTCCCCTGGGACCGGGGCGGACCGGGCCTGGGCATCACCGAGGTCACCGTGCGCGCCGACGGCCTGACGTGGACGGCGGACGACGTGAAGGCGGCGGTCGTGGACTTCGTGGCGCGGGTGAGCGAGGTGGCCGGCGAAGCGTCGAGACGGTAGAGGCGATCGAGACGGTCGGTAAGGAGAACGCGGTCGCGTCGATTGACGGCGGCCGTCAATCGACGGCGACGTTGTCAGTGGCGGCGTGCACCATGAGGGCATGAGCGTGCACATCGACATCGCGGGGCTGCGGCCGGAGCGGATCGCCGTCGTGCCCGCGCCCCTGGCCGAGCTCTGCATGGCGCTGCACGCGCTGTCCGAGCCGGGGCACCATCCGGGCCTGCAGGGCTGGGTGACGGGCGTGAGCGCGGGGCTCGACCCGCATCTGGCCGACCGGATGTGCGAGGCCGACTTCCTGTGGCGGACGCTGTTCTCGGACCTGTTCCTGCCGGCCGCGGGCATCCCGGGCGGTACCACGCTGCCCGGCGCGACGCTCGCCGAGGAGCTGGACCTGCTCGACAAGCTGACGGACGAGCAGTTCGTGGACGCGGCCCTGGAGTTCACCTGCGCCCTGCCGTACAGCACGCGCGGGACGACCGCGCTCTCCGACCCCGAGCTGCGCCGGAGGGCGCTGGATCTGGCCGCCGCGCGCGGTCCGCAGCAGGTGCGCTTCAGCGAGCGGCTACTGGCGGACCCGCCGCGGATCCGGGCGTGGCTCAGGCAGTTCCTGGAGGACTGCGACGCGGCGTTCTTCGCTGAGACCTGGTCCCGGCTGCGCCACCAGCTGGCCTCGGACGCCCGGCACAAGACCGACCTCCTGCGGCGCAGGGGCCTGGCCGAGGCGCTCGCCTCGATATCGCCGGCCGTGGCGCTCGACGAGTCCGCCACGCGGATCACGGTCGACAAGCTCGGCGACGGCCGTACGGCCACTCGGGACGGCGGTCTGATGCTCATCCCCACCACCCTGGGCCGGCCCCACCTGATGGTCCTGCACCGGTACGACTGGCAGCCGGTCCTGCACTACCCGGTCGGCTCCCCGGAGCTGGCGGCCCCGCCCTCGGTCGAGCAGCTGACGCTGCGGATGGCCGCCCTGTCCCACCCGGTGCGGATGCGGCTGTGCCGCAGCCTGGCCCGCAGCGCGTTCACGACCAGCGAGCTGACCCAGGTGCACGGCATGACGGCCCCCGAGATATCCCGGCACCTGAGCGTGCTGAAGAAGGCGGGTCTGGTGACCACCCGCCGCCGCGGCCGGTACGTCCTGCACCAGCTGGACGTCACGGTGGTGGCCCGGCTCGGGAGCGACTTCCTGGAAGGGATACTCCGCTAGCGGCGGGGCCCGCCTCAGCCGTGCCCGCCCGCCCGCACCAGCCCCGTCTCGTACGCCAGGACCACCACCTGCACCCGGTCCCGCAGCCCCAGCTTGGTCAGGATGCGGCCCACATGGGTCTTCACGGTCGCCTCGGACAGCACCAGCCGGGCCGCGATCTCACCGTTGGACAGCCCCTGCGCGACCAGCACCATGACCTCGCGCTCGCGGTCGGTGAGCCGCTCCAGCGCCTTGAACTGGGGCTCCTTGCCGGCGCTCGGCAGCATCGGCGCGAAGCGGTCGAGCAGACGGCGCGTGGTCGAGGGGGCCACCACGGCGTCGCCGCTGTGCACCGCGCGGATGGCGGCCAGCAGCTCGCCGGGCGGCACGTCCTTGAGCATGAAGCCGGAGGCGCCGGCCTTCAGCCCGGAGAAGGCGTACTCGTCGAGGTCGAAGGTGGTCAGGATCAGGACCTTCGGCGGGTCGGCCTCCATGCAGATGCGTCGGGTGGTCTCCACGCCGTCGAGCTTCGGCATGCGGACGTCCATCAGCACCACGTCGACGGCGGTCGAGCGCAGCACCTCCAGGGCCTCGACGCCGTCGCCCGCTTCGGCGACGACCTCCATGTCCGGCTGGGCGGCGAGCACCATCCGGAACCCGGTGCGCAGCAGCACCTGGTCGTCGACGAGCATCACGCGGATCGTCATCGGGGCCTCTCTTCAAAGGTCTTCAGGGGCGTTACAGGGGGCGATACACGGGTCGTTACAGGTGTCAATGAAGGACATAGGTCGGCGTCAGTGCGCCGGTTTGAGCGGGAGCAGGGCGCTGATGCGGAATCCTCCGCCCGGGCGCGGGCCCGCGTCCAGGGTGCCGCCCACCATGCCGACCCGTTCGCGCATGCCGATCAGGCCGTGGCCGGCGCCGTCGGCGCCGCCCTCCTCGTACAGCTCGTGCGGTGCGCCCTTGCCGTCGTCCTCGACGAGCAGGCCGAGGCCGTCGTCGAAGTAGACCAGGCGGACGCTGGCGCCCGCGTTCGGCCCGCCGTGCTTGCGGGTGTTGGTGAGCGCCTCCTGCACGATGCGGTACGCGGTGAGCTCGACGCCGCTGGGCAGGGGCCGCGGGGTGCCCTCGATCTTGAAGTCGACGGGCAGGCCGGACCCCCGGCACTGCTCGACGAGGTCGTCGATCTGCTCGACGTCGGGCTGCGGGACGTACTCGCCGCCCTCCTGGTGCTCTCCGGTGCGCAGCACGCCCAGCAGGCGGCGCATCTCGGCGAGGGCCTGGCGGCCGGTGGAGGAGATCGTCTCCAGGGCCTTCTTGGCCTGGTCGGGGGCGGCGTCGAGGACGTAGGCGGCGCCGTCGGCCTGCACCACCATCACCGACACGTTGTGCGCGACCACGTCGTGCAGTTCACGCGCGATCCGGGCGCGCTCGGCGGCGACCGCGACCTTGGCCTGGGCCTCGCGCTCCTTCTCCAGGCGCGCGTTGCGCTCCTCCAGCTGTGCGAAGTAGGCGCGGCGGGTGCGGATCGAGTCGCCCAGCACCCAGGCCAGCACGAACGGCACCGTCAGGAAGATCATCTGCGCGAGGTTGCCCAGCGTGGTCGTGTCGTCGTTCCACCAGCGCAGTTGCGCCAGGGGGGCGGCGCACAGGCCTACGGCCAGCGCGAGCCGGGAGGCCCAGCGGGCGCCCGTCGCGGCCACGGTGTAGGCGATCACCAGGAAGGCGAAGTCGGCGGCCGTCGTCTCCACGTTCAGCGCGAGCTGCGCCACTCCGAGTACCACGGCCAGCACCAGCATCTTCTCCGGCATACGCCGGCGCAGTGCGATGACCAGGCACAACAGGAGAACGATCGGGACGACCACCGCCGGGGCGTCGGTGCCCCGCGCCTCCTGACGGGTGGTTTCGCCCACCACCGAGATCCCGAACAGGAAGACGGCCCAGAAGCTGTCGACCCACGTCGGGTGCCTGCGGAGGAAGTCATAGAGGCGCTGCACGTAACCCAGCGTAGGGAAGCAAGATGCGTGCAGGGGTCAACCGGAGGACCGATCCGTACGCCCCCCGCATACTCCGCAAGGTGGAGGCTCCGTTCCCCTGTACGCCTAACCTGACGGCGTGACGCAAGGGACAGTGGGCGAGTGGCGCGGCTGGCGAGCGGCCTCGGAGGCCGCCCTGTACGGGCCGGACGGCTTCTATCGCAGGCCCGAGGGGCCGGGCGCGCACTTCCGTACGTCCGTGCATGCGTCGCCGCTGTTCGCGCAGGCCGTGGCCCGGCTGCTGTGCCGGGTCGACGAGGCGCTGGGGCGGCCCGGGACGCTGGACTTCGTCGACATGGCCGCCGGGCGGGGCGAGCTGGCCGCCGGCGTACTGGCCGCGCTGCCCGCGGACGTGGCCTCCCGCGCGCGCGGGTACGCCGTCGAGGTCGCCGACCGCCCCGAAGGTCTCGATCACCGGATCGAGTGGCTGGCCGAGCCCCCGAAGGGCATCACCGGGCTGCTGTTCGCCAACGAGTGGCTGGACAACGTGCCGGTGGAGATCGCCGAGGTGGACTCCGCGGGCGTACCCCGGCTGGTGCTCGTACGGAGGGACGGGCGTGAGCGCCTCGGGGAGCCGGTTTCCGGTGCGCAGGCGCAGTGGCTCGCGCGCTGGTGGCCGCTGCCGGCCGAGGAGGGGCTGCGGGCGGAGATCGGTCTGCCCCGGGACGAGGCGTGGGCGTCGGCGGTCGCGACCGTCGACCGGGGGCTCGCGGTGGCGGTGGACTACGCGCACACCGCACGCGCGCGCCCCCCGTTCGGGACGCTCACCGGATTCCGCGAGGGACGCGAGACGGCGCCCGTGCCGGACGGGTCGTGCGACCTCACGGCGCACGTCGCCCTGGACGCGTGCGCGCTCCCGGGAGGGCGCGTACTGACCCAGCGCGACGCCTTGCGCGCCCTGGACCTCTCCGGCGCACGCCCTCCGCTCGCACTCGCCTCCACACAGCCCGCGGCCTACGTGCGCGCCCTCGCGAGCGCCTCAGAGGCCGCCGAGCTCACGGCGTCGGGCGGGCTCGGCGACTTCGGGTGGCTGCTCCAACCGGTCGGAATCCAGCCGGCAGGAGCCCCGGCCGCGCCCCTCCGCGGCCTACTTGTCGATGTCCCCGACCACGAAGAACAGTGACCCCAGGATCGCCACCATGTCCGCGACCAGCGTGCCCGGCAGCAGCTCCACGAGCGCCTGGATGTTGTTGTACGAGGCGGAGCGCAGCTTCAGCCGGTACGGGGTCTTGTCGCCCTTGCTGACGAGGTAGTAGCCGTTGATGCCGAGCGGGTTCTCGGTCCACGCGTAGGTGTGGCCCTCGGGCGCCTTCAGGACCTTGGGGAGCCGCTGGTTGATCGGCCCGGGCGGCAGGCCGGCGAGCCGGTCCAGGCAGGCGTCCGCGAGGTCGAGGGCGTTGTGCGTCTGCTCCAGGAGGACCTCGAAGCGGGCGAGGCAGTCGCCCTCCTTCCGGGTCACCACCTTCAGGGTGTCCTGCAGCTCGCCGTAGGCCAGGTACGGCTCGTCGCGGCGCAGGTCGAAGTCGACGCCCGAGGCGCGCGCGATCGGCCCGCTCACGCCGTACGCGTGCACGGCCTCCGGCGCGAGGATGCCCACGCCCCGCGTACGCCCCCGGAAGATCTCGTTGCCGAGCACCAGGTCGTCGAAGCGGTCCATGCGGGAGCGCACGGCGGCGACGGCCCCCCGCGCGCGTGCGGCCCATCCGGCCGGCAGGTCCTCCTTGAGGCCGCCGACGCGGTTGAACATGTAGTGCATGCGCCCGCCGGAGACCTCCTCCATGACGTTCTGGAGCACCTCGCGCTCGCGGAACGCGTAGAAGACCGGGGTGATCCCGCCGAGTTCCAAGGGGTAGGAGCCGAGGAACATCAGGTGGTTCAGCACCCGGTTCAGCTCCGCGAGGAGCGTGCGCGTCCACACCGCGCGTTCGGGGACCTCCATGCCGAGCATGCGCTCCACCCCGAGGACGACGCCCAGCTCGTTCGAGAAGGCCGACAGCCAGTCGTGGCGGTTGGCGAGCATGATGATCTGGCGGTAGTCACGCGCCTCGAAGAGCTTCTCCGCGCCCCGGTGCATATAGCCGATCACCGGGTCCGCGCGCATGATGCGCTCGCCGTCCAGGACGAGCCTGAGGCGCAGCACACCGTGGGTGGACGGGTGCTGGGGCCCGATGTTGAGCACCATGTCGGTGCTCTCCGCGGCGCCGCCGATGCCGACCATGGTCTCCGTCGTAGGAGTCATGGACACAGTCTCTCCTACGTACGCTGACGGTATGGAGACGGGGAGCACGGCCGACACGGGGACCACGCGGGACGAGCCGGTGTGGACCGGGCTGCCGCCGGGGCTGCTGCGGATGCGGCGATTGCTGCTGGTGGTGTGGCTCGGGCTGCTGACGGTGGGGCTCGGACTGCTGCTGGGCCTGGTCGTGGGCCCGGCCTGGGCCGCCTTCGCGTTGCTGCCGTTGGCTCTGATGGCGTGGGGCTGGGTGATGCTCGGCCACAACTGGCGTTCCTGGCGCTACGCCGAGCGCGCCGACGACCTGCTGATCAGCCGGGGCGTCCTGTGGCAGGAGGAGACCGTCGTGCCGTACGGACGGATGCAGCTGGTCGAGGTCACCTCCGGGCCCGTCGAACGCCACTTCGGGCTGGCCAGCGTGCAGCTGCACACCGCTGCCGCGGCGACCGACGCGACCATCCCGGGCCTCGACCCGGACGAGGCGGAACGGCTGCGTGACCGGCTCACCGAGCTCGGCGAGGCCCGATCGGCCGGCCTGTGACGGCACCGGGCGTGAACGACGCCATACGCGAGAAGCCACCCGTCACCGAGCGACGGCTGCACCCCGTGACGCCCTTCAGGCGCGCGTGGGCGCCGATCGCCGTGATCATCGGGTGGGCGGTGCACGACCCCAACCAGGCGCAGCAGCAGCTGACCAGACTGACCACGACCACGCTGCTGATCGCTCTCGCCGTGTTCGTCCCGGCCGCCGCTCTCTACGGCTTCTTGACCTGGTGGTTCACTCACTTCGCGGTGACGGACACCGAACTGCGCATCCGTACCGGTCTGCTGTTCCGGCGTGCCGCGCACATCCGGCTCGAACGGATCCAGGCCGTCGACGTCACCCAGCCGCTGCTCGCGCGGGTCGCGGGAGTCGCGAAACTCAAACTCGACGTCGTGGGCGCGGACAAGAAGGACGAACTCGCCTTCCTGGGCGAGGACGAGGCACGCGCGCTGCGCGCCGAACTCCTCGCGCGCGCCGCCGGTTTCGCGCCCGAGACGGCGCACGAGGTCGGCGAGGCACCCTCCCGCGAGCTGCTGCGCGTGCCGCCCGGCGTCCTCGCCGTCTCGCTGGTGCTGACCGGCGCGACCTGGGGCACCCTGGTCGCCGCCCTCGTCGTACCGACGGTGCTGTGGCTGGCCACCCACAGTGTGTGGACGGTCCTCGCCACCGCGCTGCCGCTGCTCGGCGCGGCGGGCGCGAGCAGCGTGGGGCGGTTCGTCACCGAGTACGACTGGACGGTGGGCGAGTCGCAGGACGGGCTGCGGATCGACCACGGGCTGCTGGACCGTACGCACGAGACGGTGCCGCCGGGGCGTGTGCAGACCGTACGGATCGTGGAGCCGCTGCTGTGGCGGCGGCGCGGCTGGGTGCGGGTGGAGCTGGACGTGGCCGGGTCGTCCAACTCCGTGCTGGTGCCGGTCGCTCCGCGGGAGGTCGCCGAGACAGTCGTCGCGCGCGTGCTGCCCGGGGTGACCGTGCCGCCCCTGTCGGCGCTGTCCCGGCCGCCCCGGCGGGCCGCGCGCTGCGTGCCGCTGTGGTGGCGGGGCTACGGACTCGCCGTCACCGACGCGGTGTTCGTGACCCGGCACGGACTGCTGCGGCGGATCCTGTCCCTGGTTCCGCACGCGAAGGTGCAGAGCGTAAGGCTCGCGCAGGGGCCCTGGGCGCGCGTCTGGCGCGTCGCCGACGTCCACGTGGACACCGGGGCCAACAAGACCGTGACAGCGCGGCTGAGGGATGCGCAGGAGGCTGGCGAGCTGCTGCGGGGGCAGGCGGAGAGGTCACGGACGGGGCGGAGGGAGGCGCGGCCGGACAGGTGGATGGCGCCCTAGCCGCGGGCTCCTGGCCGGGGCTGTCGTTACGAGACCGCGCTCCGCAGTCCCTGCACGTCGATCTGCTCGGTCTCGTCGTGGGCCGTCAGGTCGATGACCTGGCCCACGCCACGGGACTCCTCGTCGGCCGGCTTGAACTCCGCCTCGGCCTCGGCCTTGTGCAGCGCGAGGGCCTCCTGGCCGACGACGTCGGCGAGGTCCTCGTTCTGGACGGCCGCCAGCGCGGCCGGAGCCGCGCCCTTCTGCGCACCGAAGAAGTCGAAGCCGCCCTCGACCAGCGGACGCCGCGCGGGCGTCGTCGGCACGACCGCCACCGCCGTCGGGGCGACGAAGTGTCCGGAGGACTGCCGGCCCGGCTGGGCGGACTTGGCCGTGGTGACGGCGGCCGCGCGCGAATGCCCGTCGACCGCCTCGGGCTTCCCCTGCGCCTCGTCCTCCTGCGCGGCCTCCGCCTCGGTGCCGCCGGCGGCACCGGCCGCCGGCGCCTCGGCCGAAGCGACCTTCACCGGCTCGCCCTTCGTGGCGTCCTTGGGGCCGGCCTTGTTCACGCCCTTGGAGTCGTTCTGGGCCTGGGAGTCGGACTCGTTCTTCAGCTCGCCATTCAACTCGGGCTCGTTCTTGGGCTCGGCCTTCACCGTGCCGTCACCGTCGTCGCCGAAGCGCGCCAGCGCTCCCTGTGCCCGCAGAAACAGCTTGGAACCCTCCGGCGAGAAGATCGCCGGAGCCTCCGGTTCGTCGTCCGCCGCCGGTACGGCCTCGCCGGCCTCGTCGATCTGGGCGGTCGCGGCAATCTCGTCCGCCTGGGCAGTCTCGGCGGCTTCCGGATCGGCCGGGGCAGCCACAGCCCCCACCTCCGCCACGGGCGCGGCCGGCGCCGGCAGCAGCTCACGGGCGGGACCCGACGCCTCTATCTCCAGCAGGCGGCGGCCCTCAAGGGCGCTCGCCCGCTCGGTCTCCGCCGTGGCGTACCGCCGCAGCAGCGCCGCGTGTTCGTTGCGCAGGCCCGCGAGTTCGGCGCGCTTGGCCCGCAGCCGCTGCTCCAGCTTGACGCGCAGCTCACGCGACTCGTCGAGGTCGGTCTCCAGTTCGGCGACCCGCTCCTCATACCGCCACTCGTCGCTCGCACGCGCGCGCGTGAGGTCGGCGACCTGCTTGCCCGCCTGGGTGTCCCAGTGCCGCATGACGACCGCACCGACGACCGCCGTCACCGCGGCGGCCGCGGCCAGCCCACGGAGCACTGTCTGTTCCGTGAACACCCAGGGGCCGAGAGCGCAGACGAGAGAGACTCCTGCGATCGCCGACGGGGGCAGGATCCTGTGCAAAGGCGGGGAATGGCGGTGACGTCCACGTGGCATGGCCAGAAACTTACCGCGCGTAGGCGATTGATGGTGCCCCGGGCCGTAAAAACACCGCCATCGCGAAGACTTCACAGGTCATCAGGAAACAGATCTGCATCGAATTCGGCAGGATTGGCAAGAGGCACCACGCGCGGCCGAAGGGAACGGCGAGAACTGCAAGATCGTTTTCAGTGGTCGCCCAGCCGTCCGCCGATCCACTGCAGCGTCGCGGGAATCTCCCGTCGCCAGGTGTTGAAGTTGTGCCCGCCGCTTTCGAGGATGATCGACGAGATCCGTGTCCGCCCGGTGTTCTTCACCCGCTCTATGAACTTCAACGTGTCCTTGTAGTTCGCCTCGCCGACCTTGCTGCTGGTGACGAGCAGTGAAGTGTCGGGCGCGGGCCTGTGCTTGAGATACCACCAGAGGTTCGCCCGGTCGCGCAGTTCCCTGTCGCCGTGGAAGAGATCGCCCGTGGTCGGGTCGCTCGGCGCGTTGTAGTACGCGGACAGCCCCGCCCCGGCGGCGTACACCTCGGGGTGGTGCATGGCGAGCTTCAGCGCGCAGTAGCCGCCCGTGGAGTCGCCGATGATGCCCCAGCTGCCCGGCTTTTCGCCCACCCTGTAGTGGGCGAGTACGGCGTCGGGCAGATCCCTTGCGAAGAACGACTCGGTCTGCGGACCGCCGGGGATGTCCACGCACTCCGTGTCCCGCGGCGGCGCCACCGTCGGCCGCAGCATCACCAGGATCATCGGCTGCATACGTCCGTTCTCGGCGAGCTTCCATGCCGTGCGCGGATAGCGGAGTTTGTCCACCAGTGCCTGCGCGGTACCCGGATAACCGGTGAGGACGACGGCCGCGGGAAACGTTCGCGTTCGGTACTGCGGCTGGAAGTACTCCGGCGGCAGATAGACGTACGCGGGCGTGGCGATACCGGTCGTACGACCCACAATGGCGACCTTCTGGATCTGCCCGCCGACCTGCGGCCTCAGACCGCCCGTCTCCTTCACCCGCTGCGTGTCGACCACCCGGAGAGGGCCGCCCGAACCGAGGCCCTCGGTGTGGTCGACCACCACTCCCTGGTCGGTTTCCCACCCGAACAGGTCCGCCCAGGAGGCGTAGAAACCGAAAGCCTGGTTGGCGGCGAGACCGAGGGACACGAAGAGTGCCAACTGAGTGGCGAGGAGCAGGCCGACACGTCCTCCCACGGCCCGCAGGTTCCGCCGTGCCAGCCGCGGCCACAGCCACACCGTGCCGACGAAGAGCAGCACGGCGCAGAGCACCGCCAGCAGCAGCGTCTTGTTGCTCGTGAGACCCATGGGTTCCTTCGCGAGGACTTGCCCGGGACTTGCCCAGGGCTTTGGACCGGTTTTGAGGAGGTGAGTGAACCTCTCCCCCCGAGACACCGTCCTAGAGGGCGCAATGTCGCCGGATGCCCGAATCGGGCCCGGATCCAAGGTCTCTCGCGGAACAACGGGATGCGATGTCTGTCAGGACAGATGAGGAAATGTCGGGCGAGGTTCCGACCCGATCACACCGGATGCGGCGCGTCCTGAGTGGTCCGCGCCCCGAGGCCGTCCCGGCCCTCGTCGGCAGAGCGTGTGCCCTCGTGGGCCTCGTGGACATCGGCGCGGGCGTCTTCCCGCGCTTCAGGCACAGCCGTATGCACACCATCGCCGAGGTGCTGCCCGGCGCACTCGGTCCGTTCGCGGCCGCGCTCGCGCTCAGCGCCGGCATTCTGTTGCTGCTGCTCGCCCACGGCCTCAAGCGCGCCAAGCGCCGGGCCTGGCGCGCCGCCGTAGTGCTGCTCCCGGCCGGAGCGATGGCGCAGTTCAGCTACCGGCACTCGCTCGTGGGCGTCCTCATCTCGCTCGCGCTGCTCGCGCCCCTGCTGCGCCACCGCGACCAGTTCTCCGCGCTGCCCGACCCGCGCAGCCGGTGGCGGGCACTCGCCAACTTCGTCCTCATGGGCGCCGGTTCCCTCGCCCTCGGGCTGGTCATCGTCAGCGTCCACCCCAACCGCCTGGTGGGCGACCCCAGCCTGGCCGACCGCATCACGCACGTCCTCTACGGCCTGTTCGGCTTCGAGGGCCCGGTCGACTACCAGGGCGACACCTCCTGGACGGTCGCCGTCTCCCTGGGCGCCCTCGGCCTGCTCACCGCCATCACGACGATCTACCTGGCCTTCCGCCCCGAACACCCGGCCGCGCGCCTCACGGCGGAGGACGAGGCCCGGCTGCGGGCCCTCCTGGACAAGCACGGCGGCCGCGACTCCCTCGGCCACTTCGCGCTGCGCCGCGACAAGGCCGTGGTCTTCTCGCCCAGCGGCAAGGCGGCGGTGACGTACCGCGTCGTCTCCGGCGTGATGCTGGCCAGCGGCGACCCGATCGGTGACGTCGAGGCCTGGCCGGGCGCCATCGAGCGCTTCATGGACGAGGCCAGAGCCCACTCCTGGACCCCCGCCGTCATGGGCTGCTCCGAGACCGGCGGCGAGGTCTGGACCCGCGAGACCGGCCTCGACGCCCTCGAACTGGGCGACGAGGCGGTGGTGGACGTCGCGGATTTCTCCCTGGCCGGCCGTGCGATGCGCAATGTGCGCCAGATGGTCAAGCGCATCGAGCGCGCCGGTTACCAGACCCGGGTACGGCGCGTCCGTGACCTCGGTGACGTCGAGCTGGACCGCATCCGCCGCGCCGCCGAGGACTGGCGCGGCACCGACACCGAGCGCGGCTTCTCCATGGCGCTGGGCCGCATCGGCGACCCGTCCGACGGCGACTGTCTCATCGCCACCGCCCACAAGGCCGACGGCCGGCCGGGGCAGTACGGCGACCTCAAGGCGATCCTGCACTTCGTGCCGTGGGGCACGGACGGCGTCTCCCTGGACCTGATGCGGCGCGACCGGTCGGCGGACCCCGGCATGAACGAACTGCTGATCGTGGCGGCCCTCCAGGCGGCACCGAGGCTCGGCATCACGCGCGTCTCCCTGAACTTCGCGATGTTCCGCTCGGCACTGGCCCGCGGCGAGAAGATCGGCGCGGGCCCGGTCCTGCGGGTCTGGCGCGGGCTGCTGGTCTTCCTGTCCCGCTGGTTCCAGATCGAGTCCCTGTACAAGTTCAACGCGAAGTTCCAGCCGCGCTGGGAGCCCCGCTTCGTCGTCTACCGCGCCTCCGGAGACCTGCCCCGCATCGGCTTCGCCGCCATGCAGGCGGAGGGCTTCGTCAACCTGGCCCTCCCCCTGCCGCGCTTCCTGCGACGCCGTACGGCCCCCTCGCGCGCGTGCGCCCACGCCGTGACGGAGCGGGACGTCCGCGCGGCGTGACGCGGCCACCGGGACGGGCCGCGGTCACCATGACGGCCCCGGGGCCGCCCCTCGCCACGGCCGGGCCCCGGGCCTCCCGGCCCCGCCCTGGGCCTACGCTGAACGTATGAGCAAGCAGAGCGGACGTGGACGCGTCGCGGGCCTTCCGGAATGGGGCCGCTGCGCGGTCATGGGAGTCGTGAACGTCACCCCCGATTCCTTCTCCGACGGCGGCCGCTTCTTCGACACGACAGCGGCCGTCAAGCACGGCCTGGACCTGGTCACCGAGGGCGCCGACCTGGTCGACGTCGGCGGCGAGTCCACCCGCCCCGGCGCCACCCGGGTCGACGAGGCCGAGGAGCTCAAGCGGGTGATCCCCGTCGTGCGCGGCCTCGCCTCCGAGGGTGTCACCGTCTCCGTCGACACCATGCGCGCCTCCGTCGCCGAACGGGCCCTCGCGGCCGGCGCCGCCCTGGTCAACGACGTCAGCGGCGGCCTCGCCGACCCCGCGATGATCCCGGCCGTGGCCTCCGCGGGCGCCCCCTTCGTCGTCATGCACTGGCGCGGCTTCCTGGAGGGCGGCAACGTCAGGGGCGTGTACGACGACGTCGTCACCGAAGTCGTCGACGAACTGCACGCGCGCGTGCAGGCCGTTCTGGACGGGGGCGTCGCCCCCGACCGCATCGTCGTCGATCCGGGCCTCGGCTTCTCCAAGGACGCCGAACACGACCTCATCCTCCTGGCCCACCTCGACCGCCTCCTCGGCGTCGGCCACCCGCTGCTGGTCGCCGCCTCCCGCAAGCGGTTCCTCGGCCGGGTCCTCGCCGGACCGGAGGGCGCGCCGCCGCCCGCACGCGAGCGCGACGCCGCGACGGCCGCCGTCTCCGCGCTCGCGGCGCACGCCGGCGCATGGGCGGTGCGCGTGCACGAGGTGCGCGCGACGGCGGACGCGGTACGGGTCGCACGCGCCGTGGAAGGCGCACGCGCGGCGGACAACGGCACAGAGGGAGCCCTGTGAGCGCCCCCCACACCGACGTCGAGCAGGTCGAACTCGCCAACGCCACCTATTACGAGGCGATGGAGCGGGGCGACTTCGAGGAGCTGACCTCGATGTGGCTGACCCCGTCCGACCTGGGCGTCGACGAGGAGTACCACGATCCGGCGGACACCGGTGTGATCTCGTGCGTGCACCCCGGCTGGCCGGTGCTCACCGGCCGCGGCGACGTCCTCAGGTCCTATGCCTTGATCATGGCAAATACGGACTATATTCAATTTTTCCTCACAGACGTGCACGTTTCCATCACCGGTGACACCGCCCTGGTGACCTGCACGGAGAACATCCTCAGCGGCGGTCCCGCCCCCGAGGGCGGCGAGGAACTCGGCCCGCTCGTCGGCCAGCTGGTCGTGGCCACGAACGTGTTCCGCCGCACTCCCGACGGCTGGAAGCTCTGGTCCCACCACGCCTCCCCGGTTCTGGCCGAAAACGACGAGGACGAAAGCGACGACACCCCCGCCTGAGCGGGTAGGCGCCCCAGAGGAAGGACGCCAACAGGTCCCCGTCGCCCGCACGGACCAAGAAGTGGTTGGAATCACGGACCCGGGGTAGGGGCGGCTACCAGCCCGTGAGCCGTCGGGTTCCCCGGGGGGAACACAAGGTGAAACCTCCGGCCCCGGCTCGGGCCCGCGGCCCCATGTCCCGGCCCTGTCAGTGCTCGCAGGTAGATTCGTTCGAGGCCGGTGTGCCGCCCGCACACGGTACGGACCGGCCGTCACCGACGATTGCAGGAGTGATTCGCGTGGATCGTGTCGCGCTGCGCGGCCTCAAGGCCCGCGGGCACCACGGCGTGTTCCCCAAGGAGCGCGAGGAGGGCCAGACCTTCATCGTGGACCTCGTCCTCGGCCTGGACACCCGTCCGGCCGCCGCCGACGACGACCTGGCGAAGACCGTGCACTACGGCATCGTGGCGGAGGAGGTCGTGGCCGTCGTCCAGGGCGAGCCCGTCAACCTCATCGAGACACTCGCCGAGCGCATCACCCAGGCCTGTCTGAAGCACGAAGGAGTCCAGGAGGTCGAGGTCACCGTCCACAAACCGGACGCGCCGATCACCGTCCCCTTCGACGACGTGACCGTCACCATCACCCGGAGCCGAGTATGACCGCGTTCTTCACCGAGGGTCACAGCGACCCGACCGTACAGCCGGTACCCGCCTCCGTCGTCGCGAAGGTCGACGCCGCCGACACCACCCTCCAGAACCCGAAACGCGCCGTGATCGCCCTCGGCTCCAACCTGGGCAACCGCCTGGAGACCCTCCAGGGAGCCATCGACGCCCTGGAAGACACCCCCGGCCTCCGCATCAAGGCCGTCTCCCCCGTGTACGAGACGGAGCCGTGGGGCGTCGAACCCGGCAGCCAGCCGTCCTATTTCAACGCGGTCGTGGTCCTGAAGACGACGCTGCCCCCGTCCTCCCTGCTGGAGCGGGCGCACGCGGTCGAGGAGGCCTTCAACCGCGTCCGGGACGAGCGCTGGGGCCCACGCACCCTCGACGTCGACATCGTCGCGTACGCCGACGTCGTCACCGACGACCCGCACCTCACCCTCCCCCACCCGCGCGCCCACGAACGCGCCTTCGTGCTCGCCCCCTGGCACGACGTGGAGCCCGAGGCCCAGTTGCCCGGACGGGGCGCGGTCGCGGCCCTCCTCGACACCGTCACCCGCGACGGCGTGGAACCTCGCAAGGACCTGGAACTCCGGCTGCCCGAGTAGCCGTTAAGGTCAAGACGACCCTGGGGCGGCCTAACGAGACGGCCGGACCGGACGGGTCATCACGACCACCGTCCGCGACCACGGCCGGGGAGCTGAAGGGACACCGTGAGAGAGCTGCGCATCAGGTTGCTGGCCGGCGTCTTCGCCGTCGCCGGGATCCTGTCCTGGGCGGGCGCCCGCCTCTGGAACTCGGTCGGGACCCTCCCCAGCGTCCCCCTGGCCGCCCCCATCGTCCTCGCCCTGATCGCCGCGGTCCTGCTGTCCACGGCGCTCTCGATCCGCGCCCGCCTCAAGGCCCAGCGCGAGCGCCGCCCCGAGGCCAAGGGCGTCGACCCGCTGATGGCGGCCCGCGCGGTCGTCTTCGGCCAGGCCAGCGCCCTGGTCGCCGCCCTCGTCTCCGGGATGTACGGCGGCACCGGCGTCTTCCTCCTGGAGTCCCTCGACATCCCCGCCCGCCGAGACCAGGCCATCTACGCCGGCTTCTCGGTCCTCGCGGGCATCGCCGTCATAGCGGCCGCCATCTTCCTGGAGCGCGTCTGCAGGCTCCCGGAGGACGACGACCACAACACGGGGGCGGCTTCGGCGGCCTGACCCGCCGCACGCTCAGGTGGCCGCTCAGCGGGCCATGATGAGGCTCATCGCCTCATTACGGGTGGCGGGGTCACGCAGCTGGCCCCGGACCGCCGACGTTATGGTCTTCGCCCCGGGCTTCCGGACCCCCCGCATCGACATGCACATGTGCTCGCACTCCACGACGACGATCACACCGCGCGGCTCGAGGATCTTCATCAGGGAGTCGGCGATCTGCGTGGTGAGTCGTTCCTGCACCTGAGGCCGGCGGGCATACACATCCACCAGCCGGGCCAGCTTCGACAGTCCCGTGATCTTGCCATCGGTGGACGGGATGTACCCGACATGGGCGACGCCGACGAACGGCACCAGGTGGTGTTCACAGCTGCTCAGGACTTCGATGTCCTTCACGAGCACCATCTCGTCGTGCCCCAGGTCGAACGTCGTCGTCAGCACGTCCTCGGGCTTCTGCCACAGCCCCGCGAAAATCTCCCGGTACGCCCGCGCCACCCGCCCCGGCGTCTCCCGAAGCCCCTCGCGGTCCGGGTCCTCGCCGACCGCGATCAGCAGTTCGCGTACGGCGTTCTCGGCCCGCTTCTCGTCGAAATCGCCGATCGAGCCCTCGCCGTCCAGCGTCACGGGGTCGGTCATCTGGTGCCTCGTTCCTGTGCCTGTCGCGCGTGTGGACCACGCACCTCACTGCGGACATGCAAACGCCGCGCCCCCCAGGCTAGAACCTGGGGGGCGCGGCATCCATTCCGGGCCTGGTGAGGTCACCGTGCCCCGAAGTGTCCGAGGAGTCAGCTCTCCGGACGCTCCTCGGGGGCGGGCTCGGCCACCGGGGCGGGTTCCGCCGCGGTGGACTTCGCGGTGGAGATCGCCGGCGTCGCGCCGTTGGCGCCGTTCGTCAGTGCGAGCTCCCTGGGGGAGAGCACCGGCGGACGGGTGGACGGCGTGCGGCGGGAGGAGCCGGTCCAAGCCGGCCGCGGGGGACGCTTGACGATGGGAGCGAAGATCTCGGCGATCTGCTCCTTGTTCAGCGTCTCCTTCTCCAGCAGCTGGAGCACCAGCTGATCGAGCACGTCGCGGTTCTCGACCAGGATCTCCCAGGCCTCGTTGTGCGCGTTCTCGATGAGCTTCTTGACCTCTTCGTCGACGAGCGCGGCGACCTCTTCCGAGTAGTCACGCGGGTGCGACATCTCACGTCCCAGGAACGGCTCGGTGTTGTCGCCACCGAACTTGATGGCGCCGAGACGCTCCGTCATGCCGTACTGCGTGACCATCGCGCGGGCCGTTGCGGTGGCCTTCTCGATGTCGTTCGCAGCGCCGGTGGTCGGGTCGTGGAAGACCAGTTCCTCGGCCGCGCGGCCGCCCAGCATGTAAGCCAGCTGGTCCAGCATCTCGTTGCGCGTGGTCGAGTACTTGTCCTCGTCCGGCAGGACCATCGTGTAGCCCAGAGCACGGCCTCTCGAGAGGATCGTGATCTTGTGGACCGGATCGGAGTTCGGGGAAGCCGCCGCGACCAGGGCGTGGCCGCCCTCGTGGTACGCGGTGATCTTCTTTTCCTTGTCCGACATGATCCGGGTCCGCTTCTGCGGGCCCGCCACAACACGGTCGATGGCCTCGTCCAGCATGTGGTTGTCGATGAGCTTCAGGTCGCTGCGCGCCGTCAGGAGCGCCGCTTCGTTCAGCACGTTCGCCAGGTCCGCGCCGGTGAAACCGGGGGTGCGGCGGGCGACGGCCGACAGGTCGACGTCCGGCGCGACCGGCTTGCCCTTCTGGTGGACCTTGAGGATCTCCAGACGGCCCTGCATGTCCGGACGGTCGACCGCGATCTGGCGGTCGAAGCGGCCGGGACGCAGCAGTGCCGGGTCGAGGATGTCCGGCCGGTTCGTCGCGGCGATGAGGATCACACCGCCCTTGACGTCGAAGCCGTCCATCTCGACGAGCAGCTGGTTCAGCGTCTGCTCGCGCTCGTCGTGACCACCGCCGAGGCCGGCGCCGCGATGGCGGCCGACCGCGTCGATCTCGTCGACGAAGACGATCGCCGGAGCGTTCGCCTTGGCCTGCTCGAACAGGTCACGCACTCGGGAGGCACCGACACCGACAAACATCTCGACGAAGTCGGAACCGGAGATCGAGTAGAACGGCACGCCGGCCTCGCCCGCGACAGCACGCGCGAGCAGGGTCTTGCCGGTGCCGGGAGGGCCGTACAGCAGTACGCCCTTGGGGATCTTCGCCCCGACGGCTTGGAACTTCGCCGGTTCCTGCAGGAACTCCTTGATCTCGTGGAGCTCCTCGACGGCCTCGTCCGAGCCCGCGACGTCCGAGAACGTCGTCTTCGGGGTGTCCTTGGTGATGAGTTTCGCCTTGGACTTCCCGAAGTTCATGACTCGGGAGCCGCCACCCTGCATCTGATTCATCAGGAACAGGAAGACGACCACGATGAGGACGAAGGGGAGCAGGGAGAGCAGGATCCCGACGAAAGCGTTCTGCTTCGTCGGCGAGACGGTGTAACCGTCCGGGATCTGCTTGTCCTGGTACTTGTTCTGCAAGGTGCCGGCGAGGGTCGCACCCTGGTCGCCGATGTAGCTCGCCTGGATCTTCGAGCTGCCCTCGACCTTTACGCCGTCCTTGAGCTGGACCTTGACGGTCTGCTCGTCGCCGGTGGTCAGCTTGGCTGATTCGACCTTGTTGTCATTGATCGCCTGGATCACCTGGCCGGTGTCCACCGTCTTGTAGCCACCGGACGAGCCGACGACCTGCATCAACACGACCACGGCAAGGACGGCCAGCACGATCCACATGACCGGCCCACGGAAGTATCGCTTCACGTCCATCCATACGGAGCGGTGCCGCCCCGTCCCTCCTGCCATAGTGAGTTTGATAAGACAGTTCTTCTGACGGTACCCCAGCATTGTGGACCGAAGCCGCACAGGACAGCCGGTGAACCCGTCTGCATGCTCCAACGGCGCGAAACCCGCTGGGGTTCCCGATCGTCTTACAGGGCTTGGGCTGTCTGGCTCAGCCGCCGTAGACGTGGGGCGCGAGCGTACCGACGAACGGGAGGTTGCGGTACTTCTCGGCGTAGTCGAGGCCGTAACCGACGACGAACTCGTTCGGGATGTCGAAGCCGACCCACTGGACGTCGATGGCGACCTTGGCGGCCTCGGGCTTGCGCAGCAGAGTGCACACCTTGAGGGATGCGGGCTCGCGCGAGCCGAGGTTGGAGATCAGCCAGGACAGGGTCAGTCCGGAGTCGATGATGTCCTCGACGATCAGGACGTGCTTGCCCTTGATGTCGGTGTCGAGGTCCTTGAGGATCCGCACCACGCCGGAGGACTGGGTGCCCGCGCCGTACGACGACACAGCCATCCAGTCCATGGTGACGGGGGTGGACAGCGCCCGGGCGAGGTCCGCCATGACCATCACCGCGCCCTTGAGGACGCCGACGATCAGCAGATCCTTGCCCGCGTACTCCGCGTCGATCTTCGCGGCGAGCTCCGTGAGCTTCGCGTCGATCTCTTCCTTGGTGATGAGCACCGACTTGAGGTCGGCACCCATGTCTTTCGCGTCCACCCGCATCACTTTCGGTCGTCCAACCGGCTGCCCTGCCCCTCGCCGAGGTGCACGGAGAGGCCGGGATTCAGCCTTGCCGAATCACCAGTCTGCCACCCTGCCGCTGGGCCACGACCTTGCCCGGGAGATTGATGGCTCCCTGGCCGCGCCAGCCGGTGATCAGCCGGTCGACTTCCTCGATGTGACGCGCGAACAACGAGCCCGCCGGGGCGCCGGCCTCAATGGCGGCGCGGCGCAGGATGCGACGGCGTACGGCGGGCGGCAGGGCGTAGAGCTTGGCGCACTCCAGCAGCCCTGCGGCGTCCCGGACGGCGGCCTCGGCCTGACCGGCCCAGGCGTCGAGGGCGTCGGCGTCGTCGCGGGAGAGCTGGGCCGTACGGGCGAGGGCCTCCACGACGCCTTTGCCGAGCGCCTTCTCCAGCGCGGGCAGGCCCTCGTGGCGCAGCCGGGAGCGGGTGTACGCCGGGTCTGCGTTGTGCGGGTCGTCCCAGACAGGCAGGGACTGGACCATGCAGGCCTTGCGGGCGGTCTGCCGGTCGAGCTGGAGGAAGGGGCGGCGGTAACGGCGGGCGGCCCCCGGACCCCCGGAAACAGCGGCCATTCCGGACAGGGAGCGGATGCCGGAGCCGCGGGCGAGACCCAGCAGGACGGTCTCGGCCTGGTCGTCGCGCGTGTGGCCGAGGAGGACGGCGAGGGCGCCATGGCGTTCGGCGGCCGCGTCGAGGGCGGCGTAGCGGGCGTCACGGGCGGCCGCCTCGGGTCCGCCTTCGCGGCCGACGGCCACGGCGGTGGACTCGACCGGGTCGAGGCCGAGTTCGCGCAGCCGCAGGACGACCTCGTCGGCGCGCAGGTCGGAGCCGGGCTGCAGGCCGTGGTCGACGGTGATACCACCGGCGCGGAGGCCGAGCTTGGGGGCTTCGAAGGCGAGGGCCGAGGCGAGGGCCATGGAGTCGGCGCCGCCGGAGCACGCCACGAGCACGAGCGGCGACTGCGCGCGCTCGTGCGGGGGGTCGTCAAAGGCGCCGGGGTCTCCGGTCGTACGACTCTCGGTCGTACTGCTCTCGGTCGTACGACCGGCCGTCGTACGGCTGTGCTCGGTGAGGATGTCGTGGAGGACGCGGCGGACCGCCAGGCGTATCGCCGCGACCGCAGGATGGGGACCCATGTCCGGTTCCCTTCATGAAGTTTTCGGGGGTGAGCCCGGGTTCGGTCACTCAGAGTGTGTAGATGGTGACAGAACCGGGCCGTTCCCCGAGCATTGCACGCCTACCCATCGCTCACGGTCCCTCGGACGGGTGATTGGAGGGGCGTTCGCCTGCCGTCGGCCGGATTCGCTTCATGACCTCGGCGCACTGTTCACGACTCGGCCTTGCGATGCACCCGCGCGACCCAGTCCGCCGGTTTGGCGATCTCCGTCTTCGTCGGGAGGGTGTTCGGGGACGTCCACACGCGGTTGAAGCCGTCCATGCCGACCTGGTCGACAACGGACCGTACGAAGCGTTCGCCGTCGCGGTACTGCCGGAGCTTGGCGTCCAGCCCGAGCAGCTTGCGCAGGGCCATGTCCAGTCGGGAGGCCCCCTTGGCGCGACGCTGCTGGAACTTCTCGCGGATCTCGGCGACCGTCGGCACGACGTCCGGACCGACCCCGTCCATCACGAAGTCGGCGTGTCCCTCCAGCAGGGACATCACGGCGGTGAGGCGGCCGAGGATCTCCCGCTGCGCGGGCGTCTGCACGATCTCCACGATGGACCTGCCGCCCTCGTCCTCCTCGCCCTCGGGGCGCCCGCCGGCCAGCGACTGGGCGGCCTCCCGGACGCGTTCCAGGACGGTCATGGGGTCGACCTCGGTCTCCCCCAGGAACGACTGGATTTCGCCCTGCAGGTGGTCCCGCAGCCAGGGCACGGCCGTGAACTGCGTCCGGTGCGTCTCCTCGTGCAGGCACACCCACAGGCGGAAGTCGTGCGGCTGTACGTCGAGTTCGCGCTCCACGTGCACGATGTTCGGGGCGACGAGGAGCAGACGGCCGCCGCCGTTCGCCCCCGCCGGGAGTTCGCGGGTGGCCGGGGCGAAGGTCTCGTACTGGCCGAGGACCCGCGAGGACAGGAAGGACAGCAGCATCCCCAGCTCGACGCCCGTCACCTTGCCGCCGACGGCGCCGAGGACCGCGCCGCCGGGGGTACTGCCGCGCCGTTCCTGCATCTTGTCCAGCAGCGGCTTCAGCAGCTCCCGGAAGCCGGCGACGTTCGCCCGGACCCAGCCCGGTCGGTCGACGACGAGGACCGGGGTGTCATGAGTGTCTTCCGTCCCCAAACGAGTGAAGCCCCGGACGTGTCCCTCCGAGGCCTTGGCATGCCGACGCAGCTCCGCGACGACGGCCCTGGCCTCGTCACGGCTCACGTCGGGGCCCGGCCGTACGAGCCGGGTCGCGGTCGCGACCGCGAGATTCCAGTCGACCATCTCGGCACCACCGATGCTCGTCATGCGTCAACCGTACGTGAGCGCTACCGCTTGGGGCAGAGCCGCGCGAGGTTGACGGAACCGCGTTACCTGCAACCGCACGCCGCCAGAGCCGTCGCGGTCCTGTCCAGCGCCGACTGCGCCGCCGCCGGGTCGGTCGTGTTCGACGTGAGGAACGCGAAGGCCAGCAGGTGGCCGTCCTGGTCCACCACCGTTCCCGCCAGCGTGTTCACGCCGGTCAAGGTGCCCGTCTTCGCTCGTACGATCCCTGCCGCGCCGTCCGTGTAACGGCTGGTCAGGGTGCCCGTGAAGCCGGCCACCGGGAGGCCGGTGAGGGCGGGGCGGAGTTCCGGGCGGGTGGGGTCGCCGGCCTTCACCAGAAGGGCCGTCAGGAGGTCCGCCGTGAGCCTGTCGTCGCGGTCGAGGCCGCTGCCGTCCTTGAAGGCGGCGCCCGACGCGGGCAGTCCGAGTTTCTTCAGCTGGGTGCCGATGGCCCGGCCGGCGCCGCCGAAGTCGGCGCGTTTGCCGGTCGCGACGGCCGTCTGGCGGGCGAGGGCCTCGGCGATGTCGTTGTCGCTGTTGGTGAGCATGCGTTCGACGAGGGCGGAGAGCGGCGGCGAGGAGACCGTGGCGAGGGACTCGGCGCGGCCGGTGGCCTTGGAGGGGCCGGGGGACGTCGTCTTGATGCCGTTGTCCTCGAGGAAGGCGGCGAACTTTCGGGTCGCGTCCGCCGCCGGGTCCGGCACGCGTGGCGCGGGGCCGCTCGCGGAGTCGTCCGTGCGGGCCTCGTCGGCCATCAGGGCGGTGACGAGGGCGAGGTTGTCGTTGACTCCGATGGGATGACGTTCCGGACCGGCGTACAGGGTGGTGTCGTACGAGAGCGTGACCTGGTTGATGTCGCGCTTCTTCAGGGCGGCGGCGGTGTCGTCGGCGAGGGTGCGCAGGCTCGCCCAGCCCTCGGCGTCCTTCCGGGCGGTGAGGGTGGGGTCGCCGCCGCCGACGAGGACGAGTTCGTCGGTGTCGGGTTCGAGGGCGGCGCGGGTGGTGAGGCGGTGGTCGGCGCCCAGGGCGGAGAGGGCGGCGACGGCGGTGGCGATCTTGGTGGTGGAGGCGGGGGTCAGGGCCTCGTCGACGCCCGTGCCGTAGAGCCGCTTGCCGGTGGCGACGTCGACGACCGCCGCCGTGGAGCGGGCACCGAGCGCCGGATCCCTCAGGAGGGGGGTCAGAACCTCGGCGAGGGCCGGGCCGGTCGGGGCCCTCTTGACGCCGTTCGTGGCACCGCCGAGGCCGGCGAGCACGGAGGCGGCGCTGGGGGCGGGCCGGGGCGCCCCGCCCGCCGAACCGGACGAGCCGTCGTGATCTGCGCCACCCGTTCGCTCCTGGGCGACCGCCCGGTCGCGCTCCGCCGTACGCTGACCGGTGGAGTCCCAGGGGCCCGCGGCGGTCACCACTGCGGCGGCCAGCGCCAGTCCGGCGGTGGCGGCGCCCGCGGTGTACTGCCAGGTCTTCGGTGTCTTCGGCCTCGTGATCCGCGCGACCTGCGGCTTCGCGGCCCGCGTGATCCGCGCTACCCGCGGCTTCGCGGCCGTCGCGGCGCGCGCGAGACGTGGCCGTACGGCGTCCGCGGCCTGTGCCAGACGCGGTCGTACGGCGTTCGCGACCCGCGTCACATGCGGTCTCGCGGCCCGCCAAGGCCTCCGCTCTGGCACGACCACCAGCCCCTTTCGCGATCACACACCTGCGTGAGGGACACTTAACCACCAGAACTATGTGCTGATCATGGAGGAGCCACCGGTGGAGTTCGACGTCACGATCGAGATTCCGAAGGGTTCGCGGAACAAGTACGAGGTGGACCACGAGACCGGTCGGATCCGCCTGGACCGTCGCCTCTTCACCTCGACCAGTTACCCGGCCGACTACGGCTTCGTCGAGAACACTCTCGGCGAGGACGGAGACCCGCTGGACGCCCTGGTCATCCTGGACGAGCCGACCTTCCCGGGCTGCCTCATCCAGTGCCGCGCGATCGGCATGTTCCGTATGACGGACGAGGCCGGCGGCGACGACAAGCTGCTGTGCGTCCCGGCGCACGACCCGCGCGTGGAGCACCTGCGGGACATCCACCACGTGTCGGAGTTCGACCGTCTGGAGATCCAGCACTTCTTCGAGGTCTACAAGGACCTGGAGCCCGGCAAGTCGGTCGAGGGCGCCGACTGGGTGGGCCGCACCGAGGCCGAGGCCGAGATCGAGCGGTCGTACAAGCGCTTCAAGGACCAGGGCGGTCACTGAGCCTGCTGTTGCGAAGGGGCCGCACGCGTGCGCGTGCGGCCCCTTCGCGTATGTGTGCGCATACTGAGGCTTGCTGCACGTGTCGTACAGGGAGCGCTACGGAGTGAGGGACGCGGAGGACCGCAAGCCGCGGTCGGACGAGGCCAGGAGCAGGTTTGCCACTCCCACCGCGGTCGCCGGGGATGCGGCCGATTCCGCCACGACGTCGGAGTTCGCGGTTCCCGAGGGCCTGGCCGTGCCCGGGGGCGTCGCCACGGAGTCCGAGACGACGTCGGAGTTCGCCGTCCCCAAGGGGCTCGGCGTGCCGCAGACGCCCGTGGCGGAGTCCGAGGGGTCGGCGTTCAGCCCGCCGCGCACCTACAGCGCCCAGGACGCTCCGGCCGCGTTCACTCCCGCGGCCGGCATCCCCCTGATCAGCCTCACCAAGAACGCGCCCTGGCAGGACCGGATGCGCACGATGCTGCGGATGCCGGTGGCCGAGCGGCCCGCTCCGGAGCCCTTGCAGAAGGTCGAGGAGGAGGGCCCGGCCGTTCCGCGGGTGCTCGACCTGACGCTGCGTATCGGCGAGCTGCTGCTGGCCGGTGGTGAGGGTGCGGAGGACGTGGAGGCGGCGATGTTCGCGGTCTGCCGCTCCTACGGCCTGGACCGTTGCGAGCCGAACGTCACCTTCACCCTGCTGTCGATCTCGTACCAGCCGTCCCTGGTGGAGGACCCGGTGACGGCCTCCCGGACGGTCCGCCGCCGCGGCACCGACTACACGCGCCTGGCGGCCGTGTTCCGGCTGGTCGACGACCTCAGCGACCCGGACACGGCGATCTCCCTGGAGGAGGCGTACCGGCGGCTCGCGGAGATCCGGCGCAACCGGCACCCGTATCCCGGCTGGGTGCTGACCACCGCGAGCGGGCTGCTGGCGGGTGCGGCCTCCGTGCTCGTCGGCGGTGACTACATCGTCTTCGTCGCGGCCGCGCTCGGCGCGATGCTCGGCGACCGGCTGGCGTGGCTGTGTGCGGGGCGTGGGCTGCCGGAGTTCTACCAGTTCACCGTGGCCGCGATGCCGCCGGCCGCGATAGGGATCGCGCTGACCCTCGCGCATGTGGACGTGAAGGCCTCCGCGGTCGTCACCGGTGGACTGTTCGCCCTGCTGCCCGGGCGGGCGCTGGTGGCGGGCGTCCAGGACGGTCTGACCGGCTTCTACATCACCGCCTCCGCGCGCCTGCTCGAGGTCATGTACCTCTTCGTCGGCATTGTCGTCGGCGTGCTGATCATGCTCTACGTGGGCGTGCAGCTCGGCGCCAGCCTCAACCCGGACGCCGCCCTGGGCATCGGCAAGGATCCGCTGTGGCAGATCGGCGCGTCGATGCTGCTGTCCCTGACCTTCGCGGTGCTGCTCCAGCAGGAACGGTCCACCGTGCTGGCGGTGACGCTCAACGGCGGGGTCGCCTGGTCGGTGTACGGCGCGATGCACTACACGGGGGAGCTCTCGCCGGTCGCTTCCACTGCGGTGGCGGCGGGGCTGGTCGGTCTGTTCGGCCAGATGCTGTCCCGGTACCGGTTCGCCTCCGCGCTGCCCTATACGACCGCGGCGATCGGGCCCCTCCTGCCGGGTTCCGCGACGTACTTCGGGCTGTTGTCCATCGCGCAGAACCAGGTCGACGAGGGGCTGGTGTCGCTGTCCAAGGCGGCGGCGCTCGCGATGGCCATCGCCATCGGGGTCAATCTCGGGTCGGAGATCTCGCGGCTGTTCCTGCGGTTGCCGGGAGCGGGGAGTGCGGCGGGGCGGCGGGCCGCGAAGCGGACGCGCGGGTTCTGAACGCCGGGTGCCCACGAGCCTCGGGGCCGACAGCGACATGGCCCCGATCCCCTTGGCCGCCTGTCAGTAACCCTGGTTGTAGGGGTCCTGCTGGTTGTTGCCCTGCTGTGCGCCGTACTGGTCCTGTCCGTAGCCCTGCGGGTACTGCTGGGAGCCCTGCGGGTACTGCGGGGCGTACGGCTGTTGCTGTTGCTGTTGCGGCTGCGAGGGCTGGCCGTAGTACTGGTCGTAGCCGTACTGCTGCCGGCCCTGGTCGCCCTGCTGGTGGCCCTGCTGGCTCTGGTTCCCCTGGTCGCCGTACGGCTGGTCCGTCGGGGGGATGCGGCGGAGTTGGGTCGTCGCGTCGTCCATGGCCGGGGGCTGGTAGGCGGCGGCCGGGGCCTGCGCAGCGGCGCGCTTCTTCTTGGAGCGTTCGCGGAGGTACTCGATGGCGATCGGGACCACGGAGACGATCACGATCAGGATGAGGATCGCCTCGACGTTCGTCTTGATGAAGTCGATCTGGCCGAGCCAGTAGCCGGCGAGGGTGACGCCGGTGCCCCAGGCGACGCCGCCGATGATGTTGTACGTGAGGAAGGTGCGGTACTGCATGCGGCCGGCACCCGCCACGATGGGGGCGAAGGTGCGCACGATCGGTACGAAGCGGGCGAGGACGATCGCCTTGGGGCCGTACTTCTCCATGAACTCGTGGGCCTTCTCCAGGTTCTCCTGTTTGAAGAGCTTGGAGTTGGGGCGGCTGAACAGCCTCGGGCCGAAGAACTTGCCGATCATGTAGCCCACCTGGTCGCCGATGACGGCGGCGAGCACGATCAGCGTGCAGACCAGCCACAGGGGCTGGGTGATGTAGTTCCCCTCAGCCACGAAGAGCCCCGCGGTGAACAGCAGCGAGTCGCCGGGCAGGAACGCGAAGAGACCGGACTCGGCGAAGACGATCAGCAGGATGCCGGGCAGGCTGAAGGTCTCGATGAGGTAGTCGGGGCTGAGCCACTCGGGGCCGAGCGCGAGCGTGGTCACGGGATTGTGGCTCCTGCTGGTGGGGGACGGGCTGAGGCTGGCTGCCCAAAAGTATCAACGCAGCTGTCGTGGCCCAGGTTCCATGGGCGTCCCCAGGATGCACTGTGGTCCGCCTGGGACAAAGCTGTGCACCCTGGGCCAGGGGTTACGAGGTGCGGCGGCTCGCGTTCGCCTTGATCGCATCCCTGAGGTGTTCGGCGAGGCCCGGGCGCATGGAGTCGTAGAACGCCTTGAAGCGCTCGTCCGAGACGTACATCTCGCCGAGGCCCTGGTGGATTTCGTACGAGCATTCGTAGAACCACCCGCAGATGTGCTGCCGGTGTTCCTCGGCCAGGTCCATCGCCGCCTGGCCGGTCGGCGGTTCGTCGGCGGCCATCAGGGCGTTGTAGCGCTCGCTCCAGTCGTTGACCTCGGCCTGCATGCGCTGCCAGTCGTCCTTGGTGTAGCGCGCGGCGCGGCGCTGTGTCTCGGCGTACGCCTCCGTGTCGCCCCAGCGCTGTTCGGCTTCCTCGGCGTACTGCTCGGGGTCCTTGTCGCCGAAGACCTCGAACTTTTCCTGCGGTGTGAGGTTCATGCCCATCGTGCGTGCCTCCATGGCGTGTTCCACGGCCGCCGCCATCTTCTGCAGCTTCTCGATCCGGGCGGTCAGCAGGTCGTGCTGGCGGCGCAGGTGCGCGCGCGGGTCCGCGGCCGGGTCGTCGAGCAGGGCGGCGACCTCCTCGAGCGGGAAGCCGAGCTCCCGGTAGAACAGGATCTGCTGCAGCCGGTCGAGGTCGGTGTCGCTGTAGCGCCGGTGGCCCGCGTGGCTGCGCTCGCTCGGGACGAGCAGGCCGATGTCGTCGTAGTGGTGCAGCGTGCGCACCGTCACTCCGGCGAAACCGGCGACCTGTCCCACGGAATAGCTCACTTCGTCCGCTCCCTTCTCGGTACGCACTCCACGGTGCGTCCTCACGTGACGTGAGGTGCAAGCCGGATTTCCCGGATTCCCCGGACAGGTGCGAGGCGGCGGGCCCGGCCGGATCCCTCCGGATGTTCCGCCGGTTTCGTCCGCTTATCGTGAGCCCGTGGCCCAGGACACCGTGCAGCAGGCACCCGCCGCCCCGGCGACCCCGGCGCGCGCCCTGCTGCCGTTGATCCTCCCCGCTCTCGTCGTAGGAGTGGGCGCGAGCCTGCTCTTCGTCGGGGTGAGCGCGGCGGCCGAGGAGCTCCAGGACGTGCTGTGGCAGGACCTGCCGGACGCGCTGGGGATCGGCCGGTACTCCGTGCTGTGGATGCTCGTCGTGCTCACCGCGACGGGCGCGGCGGTCGGGCTGGTGGTGTGGAAGGTGCCCGGGCACGCCGGTCCCGACCCGGCCACCACCGGCCTCGACGCTCCCGTTCTCCCGCCCGTCGTGCTGCCCGGGCTGGTGCTGGCGACCGGACTGATGCTCGCGGGCGGGCCGAGTCTCGGTCCCGAGAACCCGATCATCGCCGTGAACGTGGGGCTCGCCTTCTGGCTGGGCAGCCGACTGCTCCCGCGGGTTCCGGGCGGCCTGTGGCCGGCGCTGGCGGAGGCGGCGACGATCGGGGCCCTGTTCGGCACGCCGGTGGCGGCGGCGCTGCTCATCTCGGAGGCGCTGGCCGGGAAGCAGCTGAAGGGGGCGCTATGGGACAACGTCTTCGCGCCGCTGGTCGCGGCCGCGGCCGGCGCCCTGACGACCACCCTGGTGGCCCATCCGACCTTCGATCTGCATCTGCCCGCCATCGGGCGGCCCGGCTGGGGCGACCTGCTGGCGGTGCTGGTGGTCGCGTCGGCGGCGGCGCTGCTCGGCATGGCCGCCGTGTACGCCTTCCCGTACGTCCACGGCGCCTTCGCCCGGCTCGGGCACCCGATGCTGGCCCTTCCGGCGGGCGGGCTCGTGCTGGGCCTGCTGGCGGCCCTGGGCGGCCATCTGACGCTCTTCAAGGGGCTGGACGAGGTCGGCGAGCTGGCCCGCAGCCCCGAGGGCTGGTCGGCGGGAGAGTTCGCGACGATGGCGGTGGTGAAGCTGGCCGCGCTGCTCGTCGCCGCGTCCTGCGGCTTCCGGGGCGGGCGGATCTTCCCGGCCGTGTTCGTCGGCGTCGCCTTCGGGCTCGGTGCCCATGCCCTGGTGCCCGCCGTGCACCCGGCGGTCGGTGTCGCCGCGGGCGTCCTCGGGATGCTTCTCGCCATCACCCGGCAGGGCTGGGTGAGCCTGTTCACGGCCGCCGTGCTGGTGGCCTCCCCCGCGATCCTCGCCCTGCTCTGCATCGCCTCCCTGCCCGCCTGGCTCCTGGTGACGGGGCGTCCGCAGATGCAGCTGCGCAAGGACGGAACTCCGGTCGTCTGAACCCGCCGATGAACCCCCCGATCCCCTGAGAAGGCCCGCCCACGCCGCTCCACAAAGGCCCCGAGAAGCCCGACGAGCGTCCCCTGTCCGTCAATCCCTTCTACGGCGTGGCCAACCCGATCGGCGGCATGACCGAGGCTCCGCCCAAGCACCGGCTCCCGGACACTCCCCTGTCGCCCACGACCGCCTACGCGAAGCCGGTGCCGGCCACGAAGCCGGGCAGGTCCGGCGCGGACGGGGCACGAGGGGCCCCGGCGGCCCCCGCGTCCCCCCTCTCGCCCGCACGCGCGTCCGCCCACCCGGCCTCCGCACGCCCGTCCTCCGCCCCCGCGTCCACGCAAGCCGTCGCCAACGCCAGCACGCCCAGCGCTGCGGCCACCACCGCCCTGCCCCTGACCCACCTCATGGGAACCCCCCGATCCACCACAGATCCTCCGAAGCCGCCCGGCCGCGATGCACTGTCATTCCTGGTACACCGCTCGCCGCATCCGGGTTCCCACTCCCCCGCGACGACTTTTCGGAGCCGCCCTGCCGCCCCGGCCGGCACTCCACCCCGTCGCCCTGCCGCCCCGCCGACACTCCGCCCCGCCGACACTCCGCCCCGCCAACTCTCCGCACCGCCCTACTTGCTCAACCCCCGAAACCTGCGCACCGCCAACGGAAAGAACACCCCCAGCAGCACCAGCGGCCACACCACCGCCGCCCACACATGCCCCCGCTCCCCGCCCGGCCCGCCGAACAGGTCCCGTACCGCCGTCGCCGTCTGGGACATCGGGTTCCACTCGACCACCGTGCCCAGCCACCCCGGCATGGACTCGGGGGTCGCGATGGCGTTGGAGAGGAAGCCGACCGGCCAGACCAGGATCTGCACGGCCTGCACCAGCTCCGGTTTCCCGGCCACCATCGCCAGGTGGATGCCGATCCACAGCATGGCGAAACGGAACAGCAGGAGCAGCCCGACGGCTCCGAGGAGGCCGGAGACCCCGCCGTGCGGCCGCCAGCCGATCGCGTACCCGACTCCGATCATCACCGTGAGGCTCACCGCCGACTGGAGCATGTCGGCGGCCGAACGGCCCACCAGTACCGCGCTGTTGGCCATCGGCATGGACCGGAAGCGGTCGATCACGCCCTTGTTGAGGTCCTGCGTGACGGCGAGCATCGTGCCCTCCAGGCCGAAGGCCATGGTGAGCGCGAGCATGCCGGGGACCAGGTAGTCGACGTAGCCTCCTTCGACTTCCCGCCCACCGCCGACGAGGTAGCCGAACATCAGCAGCAGCATCACGGGAAAGACCAGGCCGACCACGACCTGCACCGGCTGCCGCGCCCAGTGGGCGAGTTCACGCCGGGTCATGGTCCAGGAATCGGTCAGTGCGTACGCGCGCGTGCCGTACCGGCTCGTGGCGTACGTGCTTGTGCTCGTACTCGTACTCACGCGGCCTCCTTCACTCGGTGGTCGCCCACTCGCTGGTCGCCCCCTCTGTCGTCGCCGGTGAGGTGCAGGAACACCTCGTCCAGCGTCGGGCGGCGCAGGGCCACGTCCTCCGCCTCGATGCCGGCCTCCTCCAGTGCCCGTACGACACCGGACAGTGCCGCCATGCGGTCGGTGACCGGCGCGCTGAGCAGCCGGCGGTCGGCGTCGACGGACACCTGCGACGCGGCGAGCGGCAAGAGGGCCACCGCCGCGCCCAGTTGGCCCGCGTCCCGAAGGACCACGTCGATTCGGTCGCCCCCGGTCAGCGCCTTCAGTTCGTCCGCCGTGCCGTCGGCGATGACGCGGCCCCGGTCGACGACCGAGATGCGGTCGGCGAGCTGGTCGGCCTCTTCCAGGTACTGCGTGGTCAGCAGGACCGTCGTACCGGCGCCCACGAGGGAGCGGACCGCGGCCCACACCTCGGCGCGGCCGCGCGGGTCGAGGCCGGTCGTGGGTTCGTCCAGGAAGAGGACCTCCGGGTCGGTGATGAGGGAGGCCGCCAGGTCGAGGCGGCGCCGCATGCCGCCGCTGTAGGCGCTGACGGGCTTGCGGCCGGTGTCGGCGAGGCCGAAGCGCTCCAGGAGCTCGCCGGCCCGCACGCGCGCGTGCCGGGCGCCCAGGTGGTACAGCCGGCCGAACATCTCCAGGTTCTGGCGGCCGGACAGCTCCTCGTCGAGGGCCGCGTGCTGGCCGAGCAGTCCGATACGGAAGCGGACCTCCTGGGAGCGGGTCACGAGGTCGTGGCCCACCACCTCGATCCGGCCCGCGTCGGGCCGCAGCAGGGTGGACAGGATGCGGACCAGGGTCGTCTTGCCCGCGCCGTTCGGCCCGAGCACGCCATGCACCGTCCCTCGCCCGACCCGTAGGTCGAGTCCGTCCAGTGCCTTCTTGTCGCCGTACTTCTTGTGTGCGCCTTCGACGGTGATCGCCGTGTCGGCCACTGCCACTCCCTTGCTCACTCGCCCGCCCACCCTCGTTAGTCAAACTTGACTACCTCAGCAAAGTATCACCGCGCATCGCATTGGTCAAACTTGATTAGCGGGCGTCTCCCGGATGCCGCTCATCCGTCGCGTACGGGTTCTCCTCGCCCTCGGCCAGGATGCCGACGAAGGGTTCGCCCTCACCCGCGAAGGTGTAGGCGCCCCCCTCGATGCGGGCGATCAGCCCCTGGGTCCACTCGGCCTCGGCGTCCGCCGTGTGGACCCAGAGGTTCATGATCTCGCCGATGTGGCCGAGTTGCTCCGGGCCCTCTTCGGGCACGTAGTGCTCGGTGACGGCGGAGCGCCACTCCTCGATGCGCCGGATCCGCTCCTTCAGGAGCGCCACGGCCTCGGCGCGCGGCAGCTCCACCATGAAGCCGATGGCCGCCGACTTGAGGTCCATCTTCTGGTCGTACGAGGTCAGCGCCTCGCGCACCAGCCTGAAGCACTCCTCGGTGCCGGCCTCGGTGAGCTCGTACTCCGTGCGCGGCGGGCCGCCCGCGGTGGACGGCGCGATCTCGTGCGCGTGCAGCAGACCCTGCTTGGCCATCTGCTTGAGCGCGTGGTAGATCGAGCCGGGCTTGGCGTTGGACCACTCGTGCGCGCCCCAGTACTCCAGGTCGTTGCGCACCTGGTAGCCATGGGCCCGGCCGTGCTGGCGCACCGCGCCGAGCACGAGGAGACGGATCGCTGACATGCGGTCCAGATTAGGCCGCCGCGTCGCGGCGCCGCGGGTCAGCCCCAGGAGGCGCCCTGCTCCTTGGCCACCAGTTCGAAGGCGGTGGCGCCGTCCAGGGACTCGCGGATGATGTCGGCGTGGCCGGCGTGCCGGGCCGTCTCGCGGATCAGGTGCAGCACGAGCCAGCGCATGGAGACGGCCTCGTCCGGCGGGAACCAGGGCTCGTTCGGGAGCGGGAAGGTGTCGTCGAGGCTCGGGACCGAGCGGACGAACACCTCCGTGTCGGCGGCGACCTTCTCCCAGTACGCCAGCTGCGCCTCCACGGTCTCGTCACCCACCAGCTCGAAACACTCGTGCCAGTTCGACTCGTCGCGCTTCACCACCGGCGCCTCGCCCTTCGCGCGGGCCACCCATCCCTGCTCGACCTCGGCGACGTGCTTGAGCAGACCGGCCAGGGACAGCTCGCTGGCGCTGGGGCGCGACGAGGCCTGCTCGTCCGTCAGCCCGAGCACCGCGCGCCGGATGCCGCCGCGCTGCTCGGCCAGGAAGGAGAGCAGCGCACCGCGCTCGTCGCCCTGCGCCTCGGCTCGCACGTGAGTGACCATGACCGGCCGCCTTTCGTCGGATTCGGGAAGTTCCGGGGTTTCCCCCGACACCGACGAAGCTACGGGCCGTTGCGGTCAGCTTCTGTCCGCAAGGCCGCGACAGCCGAAGAAACAGCAGCCGAAGAAACAGCGGCCGGAGAAAGGCCGCCGGTGAAACCTAGAAGGGGAACCCGCTCCGCCCGTGCTGCACCGAGATCCACTTCAGCGTGGTGAACGAGTCCGCCGTGTTGTCGCCGTTCAGGCGGCCGATGCCGGAGTGCTTCTCGCCGCCGAAGGGGACGAGCGGCTCGTCGTGGACGGTGCCGTCGTTCACGTGGAACATGCCGGTGTCGATCTGCTTGGCGAAGTTCACGCCGCGCTCGATGTCACCGGTGTGGACGGCGCCGCTCAGGCCGTACGGGGTGTCGTTGACGATGCGTACGGCCTCCTCCTCGCCGTCGAAGGGGACGAGGAAGACGACCGGGCCGAAGACCTCCTGCTGGAGCAGGGAGGAGCCGGCGGGGACGTCGGTGAGGACGGACGGCTCGACCAGGTTGTCCGTCCTGGTGCCGTGCACGAGCGCCGTGGCACCTTCGGTGATCGCCTGCTCGACGACGCCGGAAAGGGCCTCCGCCTGGGAGGAGTTGATGACCGGGCCGATGATGGTCTCGGGGTCGCGCGGGTCGCCGGCCTTCAGGGTCTTGACCTTGGCGACGAACTTCTCGGTGAACTCGTCGGCGACCGAACGGTCCACGAGGACCCGGTTCGCGGCCATGCAGACCTGGCCCTGGTGGACGAACCGGCTGAAGACCGCGGCGTCGACGGCGTAGTCGATGTCCGCGTCGTCGAGGACCACCAGTGCGCTGTTGCCGCCCAGTTCGAGGACCGAGCGCTTGAAGTTCGCGGCGCAGACGGTGGCGACATGGCGGCCGACCTTGTCGGAGCCGGTGAAGGAGATGACCTTCGGGATCGGGTGCTCGATGAAGGCGTCGCCGATCTCCGCGATGTCCGTGATGACGACGTTGAGCAGACCGCCGGGCAGGCCCGCGTCCTCGAAGATCTTCGCGACCAGGGAGCCGCCGACGATCGGCGTGTTCTGGTGCGGCTTGAGGACGACGGCGTTGCCGAGGGCGAGCGCGGGGGCGACCGACTTGAGCGACAGCAGGAACGGGAAGTTGAAGGGGCTGATCACGCCCACGACGCCGACCGGCACGCGGTAGAGGCGGTTCTCCTTGCCGTCGACCGGCGACGGGAGGATCCGGCCCTCGGGGCGCAGCGCCAGGTGGATCGACTCGCGCAGGAACTCCTTGGCGAGGTGGAGCTCGAAGCCGGCCTTCAGCCGGGTGCCGCCGAGCTCGGCGATGATCACCTCGGCGATCTCCTGCTCGCGCTCCTCGACCAGTCCGAGGGCCTTCTCGAAGACGGCGCGGCGCGCGTACGGGTTGGTCTCGGCCCACGTCTTCTGGGCGCGGGCGGCCGCCTGGTACGCCTCGTCGACCTCGTCGACCGTGGCTATCGTGATCGATGCCAGCTTCTCGTCGTCGTACGGGTTGAAGTCGATGATGTCCCAGGAGCCTGTGCCCGGGCGCCACTCACCGTCGATGTACTGCTGAGCCAGGTCGGTGAAGTAGGACGACATGTGATCCCCAAATCACTAGCAGACACACGATCAACGTCACGGTCTGATCACACGTCATCGTACTTGCGTCTCAAGCGAGTTGGGCACTCTGGGCAATCTTCTGGGGAGAACCTGGGGAAAACCCTAGGACAGCTGGAGGAGACCCCGCAGAAGATCCCGGCTCTCGTCCGGCCCGGGGCTGTCCTGCTGGAGTTCCTTCAGCGCCTTCTCGTACTGGGCGACGTCCTCGTGCTTGTCCAGGTACAGCGCGCTGGTGAGCTGCTCCAAGTACACGACGTCGGACAGGTCGGACTCCGGGAAGGAGAGGATCGTGAACGCGCCGCTCTCGCCGGAGTGCCCGCCGAAGCTGAACGGCATTATCTGCAGCCGGACGTTGGGGCGCGCGGAGATCTCGATCAGGTGCTGGTACTGACCGCGCATCACCTCGCGGTCGCCGTAGGGGCGGCGCAGGGCGGCCTCGTCCAGGACGATGTGGCACTCGGGGGCGTCGTCCTCCAGGAGGTACTTCTGCCGCTCCAGGCGCAGCGCCACGCGCCGCTCGACGTCCTCCGCGCTCGCGCCCTTCATGCCGCGCCGCACGACCGCGCGCGCGTACGCCTCGGTCTGCAACAGGCCGTGCACGAACTGGACTTCGTAGGCGCGGATCAGGGACGCCGCGCCCTCCAGGCCGACGTAGGTGGGGAACCAGCTCGGCAGCACGTCCGAGTAACTGTGCCACCAGCCCGCGACGTTGGCCTCCTTGGCGAGGGAGAGCAGCGAGTTGCGCTCCGCCTCGTCCGTGATGCCGTACAGCGTCAGCAGGTCCTCCACGTCCCGTGTCTTGAAGCTCACCCGGCCCAACTCCATCCGGCTGATCTTCGACTCGGAGGCGCGGATCGAGTACCCCGCGGCCTCGCGGGTGATTCCGCGCGCCTCACGCAGTCGCCTGAGTTGCGAGCCGAGCAGCATCCGCCGCACCACCGATCCGGGCTCTCCCGCGCTCACGTTCGTCAGCCTCCCCAACCGTCTTCAGACGCCGAAGTCTGCCACTAAAACACTCCGAGCAGTACTCGTCCGATTACAGAGATGGAAATAATTGATCCATCCGCACAGTGGGCAGACAGGTTCTGGGGAGGAGTGGGCAAGAAGTCGGGGAGAAGGTGGCGGAAAAATTGGCCAACAAGCGGTACGGGAGGGTCCAATTCGGTCACGTGCACGTGCATCTGCCCTTGCATCTGCTGTACGCATCCGAAACCATGGTCCCGCGCAACCGCTGCATCGCAACGACCGCGACCTCCCGGGAGTGCCTCGCATGGGGACGAATGGATCGACCATGCTCGAGCCGTTACGGCAGGGCCTTCCGCCGCTGGACCCCGCGGCCGTGTCCAACGCCGCTTCATGTGCCCTGCCCGCTCGCTACGAAGCCGTGCGCGAGGCACGGCAGTTCACCGGCAGAACACTGGACGGGTGGGATCTGGGCGACCGTTTCGACGACGTCTGTCTGGTGGTCTCGGAGCTGGTGACCAACGCGCTGCGGCACGCACTGCCGGCCAACACCCCGCGCGTACCGGAGCAGAGCCCGCCCGTGCGGCTGCATCTGATGCGGTGGACCGAGCGGTTGGTGTGCGCGGTGCGCGACCCCAGCGCGGACAGTCCCATCGCCCGCGAGGCAGACGACTTCTCGGCGGAGTCCGGCCGCGGACTGTTCCTCGTCGACTCCTTCAGCGACAGCTGGGGCTGGCATCCGCTGGCGGGCACGCTGGGCGGGAAGGTCGTCTGGGCGCTGTTCCGGCTGCCCCAGCCGCAGTCCGGCGAATGAGGAACCCCGGCGTTTTCCGACGCCGGGGTTCTACGCGCGTTACGCGGAGCAACAGCGACATTACGGTCCGGAGCGGCCCGGCTCAGCTCACTATCAGGTGGTCGAACTCGCCGTCCTTGATGCCGAGCAGCATCGCCTCGATCTCGGCGCGGGTGTAGACGAGCGCCGGTCCGTCGGGGAAGCGCGAGTTGCGTACGGCCACCTCGCCGCCGGGGAGCCGGGCGAACTCCACGCAGGAGCCCTGGGAGTTGCTGTGCCTGCTCTTCTGCCAGGCCACCCCGTCCAGCCTGGGGGCCGGCATGCCGTTGTACACGCCGGACGCGTCAACGTCGTACACGTCGTGGTCCACAGGTCGCTCCCCGGTGGTGCACTGGCTGATGAGGCCATTGATGCATGGTCAACTGAACCGGATCATAGCCCTGTTCATGTGCAGACGCATGGGCGGATGCATCTGCAGATGCACGTGCACGGGGGGTGTTCCTGCGGTTACAGCTTTGCCGGACGTTTTACCGATGCCGCCGCGCACCAAGGCTTGCCTTGGAAAGAGACGCATTGCACGGCGTTCGTGTTCCATCGGCCGGGCGATGGCCGGGAATGGACCGTCGCCCGGCCGGTGGCCACGGTGCGATACCGGGGAGCCGCCGTCAGCGGCTGGAGTACGGCAACAGTGCCATCTCCCGCGCGTTCTTGATCGCGCGGGCCAGCAGTCGTTGCTGCTGAGCGGTGACGCGGGTGACCCGGCGGCTGCGGATCTTGCCGCGGTCCGAGATGAACTTCCGCAGCAGATCGGTGTCCTTGTAGTCGATGTACGTGATTTTGGCCTGATCCAGCGGATTGGGCCGGTTCTTGACGGGCTTGCGGTCGGTCTTGCGGGGCGGCATGGCGGGGTCAGACCTCCAGGAGGGTGTCGAAGGCGGGCGGCAGCCGCTTCCAGGCGTCGCGCCCGGCGGCGTACTCGGTGTCGGTCAGCAGGCAGGACTCCAGCAGCGACTCCAGTCCGTCGCGGTCGAGGCCGGGGGACGTGAAGACGAGGTGCTGGCAGCAGTCGCCGTGCTCGGGGTGCCAGTCCAGCGCGGCGGCGGCGCGGCGCACCGGCGGGACCATCTCCCAGGCCGCGTCCGGAAGGGACACGAGCCACGGGCCCGCGCTCTCCACGCACAGCGCCCCGCCGGCCGCGTCCCAGTGCAGCAGCGCGTCCGGCTTGTCGGCGAGCCAGAACCGGCCCCGGCTGCGGGCGGCGGCACAGGTGATGTCCTCCAGGGCCTCGTACAGCCGCTCCGGGTGGAAGGGGCGGTGCCGGCGCCAGACGAGGGTGGACACGCCGTGCGCGTCCGCCTCGGCGGGCAGCAGGGCGCACGCGGGGTGCTGGGCGGCCGCTGCGGCTTCCACGTCGAAGCCGGCGAGGGCGGCGCGGGCGAGTTCCTGCCCGGCGCCCGCCAGGTCGCCGTGGCCGATCGGGACCTGGCGGGCCGTCGGATGCAGCTGGGCCAGCAGCTCCCGGTCCTCGTCGTCGGCCTCCGGGGAGTCGGCCAGGGCGAGGACGGGGGCGTACTCCAGCTGCCGTGCGAAGGTGTCGGCGACCGTCCGCTGGTCGGTGGCCGCGGCGGCGAGGCCGCCCTCGGCCAGGTCGTCGCCGTTGGCCAGGTACGGCAGGACGAGCGCCGGGTCGACGGCGGTGATCACGCCGGTGACGGTGAGCCCACCGGCCGCGACCACCTCGGCCATGGCCTTGGGCTCGACGGAGTCCCACAGCTCGACGACCGCGAGGTGGGTCGCGCCGACGTCGGCGAGCCGACGCAGTTCGGGCACCAGGTCCTCGCGGAGCGCGCAGCAGGCGCAGTCGTTGACCAGGGGTGCCTCGCCGGCGTCGATGATGCCGGTGGCGTCACGGATGGTCCGTACGACGGTGCCGGCCGTGGCGGTCGCCAGGTCGTGGTGGAGTACGACGCTGCCGGGCACGTCGGCGAGCAGCCGTGCGACGGCCGCCCTGCGGGCGTCGGCGTGCAGCCCGCCGACGATCACGACGGAGAGTGCGGAAGGCACAGCCACCGTTCTAGCCCTGCTTTCCGTACCGGCGTTCGAAGCGCTCGACGCGCCCGGCGGTGTCCAGGACGCGGGCGGTGCCCGTGTAGAAGGGGTGGCTGACGTCGGAGATCTCGACGTCGACGACCGGGTAGGTGTTGCCGTCCTCCCACTCGACCGTCTTCTCGCTGGTCATCGTCGAGCGGGTGAGGAAGGCGTAGTCCGCGGCGCGGTCGCGGAAGACGACGGGGCGGTACTCCGGGTGGATTCCCTTGCGCATGGCGGTGTCAGCGCTCCTCTCGGAAGTCGACGTGGCGGCCGGCGACCGGGTCGTACTTGCGCAGCGTCATGCGGTCCGGGTCGTTGCGGCGGTTCTTGCGGGTGACGTAGGTGAAGCCGGTCCCGGCGGTGGACCGGAGCTTGATGACCGGGCGGAGTTCGTTGCGAGCCATGCTGGTATCTTACTGAAAATGAATTCCATTTCTACAACTGCTTCGAGAGAGGTGCATCACCCGTGTCCGCCCACTGCATGCTGACCGGCGCCCAGCCCGGCTTCGGCAACCGCATCTCCCACTCCCACCGGCGCACCTCGCGCCGCTTCGACCCCAACATCCAGCCCAAGCGCTACTGGCTGCCGAGCGAGGGCCGGCACGTACGACTGCGACTGAGCACCAAGGGGATCAAGACCGTCGACACGATCGGCGTCGAGGCGGCCGTGGCCCGGATCCGGGCGCGAGGGGTGAAGGTCTGATGGCGAAGAAGAGCAAGATCGCGAAGAACGAGCAGCGGCAGGTGATCGTCGCGCGGTACGCGGCCCGCCGGGCCGAGCTGAAGGAGATCATCCGGCGGCCGTCCTCGACGGAGGCCGAACGGCTCGCCGCCCAGGAGGAGTTGCGCCGGCAGCCGCGGGACGCCAGCGCCACCCGGGTCCGCAACCGCGACCAGGTGGACGGACGGCCCCGCGGCTACTTCCGTGCCTTCGGGCTGTCCCGGGTGGGGCTGCGTGAGCAGGCGCACGCGGGGTACCTGCCGGGCGTTCGCAAGTCGTCCTGGTAGGCCCGGTTACGCCCTGGTAGCTTGCTGCGGTCCTTTCCGGCCGACTCGGCCGACGGGGCGACCGGCTACAGCTTGGGAGCTTCCAGTGACTTCGGCGACCTTCTCGCGTACGGCGGCGCGGCGGCGGGTGCGGACCGCCGCCGCGGCCGCGGCCCTGGCCGGTGCGCTCACCCTGACCGCGTGCAGCGGTGACGGCGGCTCCGACGACGAGGCCTCCGGCGGCCCCAGCCCGTCCGCGAGCGCGAGTGCGTCCGGGAGCGCGTCCGGGAGCGCGGACACCGGCGGTGCGACCGGCGGCAGCGAGGGGGGCACGGCCGCGTCCGACGAGCTGGAGGGCAGCTGGCTCGCGACCACCGACGGCAAGGCCGTGGCGCTGGTGATCACCGGTGCCAAGGCCGGGCTCTTCGCCACCGACGGGGCGGTGTGCAGCGGCACCGCCGGCGAGGAGTCGGGCGCGGAAACGATCCGCCTCAAGTGCTCGGACGGCAGCAAGAAACGGGCCGAGGGCACGGTCGACTCCGTCGGCGGGTCGACGCTCGAGGTGACCTGGGAGGGCGGTCTCGGCACGGAGACCTACACCAGGTCGGAGGGCGGGCAGCTGCCGAGCGAGCTGCCGACGGCGAGCCTGGGGTCCTGAGTTTCCGTGTTTCCGTCCCGGGCGACCGGGTCTCCTGGGCGGGGCGGGCAACCGCACCACCGCCTGATGCGTGATGATCCATGCACTCGACCATCGGCATCACGCTCCCCCAGAGGACCCTCATGCGCACCGCCCCTTCCCTGGCCGCAGCCACCCTCGCCGCAGCCCTCCTCCTCACCGCCTGCGACGACAGCGGCAGCAATGACGACGGCGGCGGCGGCGCCGCGGAGACCGGCAAGGCGAGCGCCGCGAGCACCGCCTGCAAGCTCGACGAGGTCACCGTCGAGGTCGGGCCCGCCGCCGAGGCCCCGGCCGCCGGGGACACGGGCAGCGTCCTCGTCACGATCACCAACAGCGCCACCGAGTGCACCCTCGACGGCCTCCCCACCGTCGGCCTCCAGGCGGGCGACACCTCGACGGACGTCCCCGCGGACCCGGCCGCCACGGCCCAGAAGCTGACCCTCGCCGCGAACCAGGCCGTGTCCTTCACCATCACCTACGTCCGGGGCGAGGCGGGCGGCGCGCAGAGCCTCGCCGTGAAGACCGGGAAGTTCAGCCTGCCCGGGGCCACGGCCACGCACGGCTTCCCGTGGTCGTACGGCGAGGTCGCGCTGAAGGGCGACGGGAGCGAGCCCGACGCCACGGTGAGCGGGTTCCAGCAGGTCGGCGACTGACCCGGCCGACAGGTGCGCGGCCTCCTCAGCGGCCTCCTCAGCCTCAGCGGCCTCCTCAGCCGAGCGGCCGGCGCGCCCGGACCTGGGCCCGGTCGGCCGCCTGGGACCCCTCCGTCCAGCCCGCCTCGTCGCTGACGCCGCGCAGGCGGGTGGTGGTGGTCTCCGGGAACATGCGGTCGAGGTGGTCGGCGACAGCGACCTCGCGGGTGGCGAGGACCGGCAGCAGATCGTCGGTGACCTGGGTGTCCGCCGCCGCGGCCAGACGCGTGCCGACGCGGTGGGCATAGGCCGCGAGGAAGGACTGCCGGAAGGTCTTGGTCCGCTTACGGCCGCCCGCGCGCTGCGCCGCCTCCGCCTTCGCCATCGCGGACTGGGCCTGGACGAGCAGCGAGGTGTAGAGCAGCTCGACCACCTCCAGGTCCGGTTCGAAACCGACGACGGTGGTGAAGCCGAAGGGTTCGTTCCACACGGCCCGGCAGTGGTTCGCCGTGGCGACCGCGTCCAGCAGCACCGCCTTGGCCTGCTCGTACGGCGGCTCGACCCCGATCCGGCAGGCGCCGGGGGCGTCGGCCGCGGGCGCCCCGGCCGCGAGCAGCGCCTCGTCGACACTGTGCCGGGCCATCAGCTCCTGCGCCTTGGCACTGAGCGCCTCGGCCTCCTCGGGGAAGCCGGTCGCCTCCGCCTTGGCGAGGAGGGCGCGGATACGGGCGAGCATGCGGGACTCGGACTTGGAGTGGTGCCGGGCGGCGGCGGGCTGCTCCAGGGGCTCGATCGCGGGCAGGCTCAGGAGGAGGCGGTACAGCTCCAGAACGACGGTCGCGTACGAGAAGCGGTCCGTGCGGGGCGGGGCCTCGGCGGCCTCGGCGGCCTCGGCGGCCAGTTCGTCGAGCTGGGCGGTCCAGCGGGGGCCGCGCGGACGGTCGTACGCCGCCTGGGAGCGGATCAGCGCGGACAGCACGCGCGCGTGTACGTCCTCCAGCTCGCGCCGCACGATCCGTACGACGTCGGCGGGCTGCCAGCCGCGCCGCCAGGCCGTCGCCACGAACTCCTGGCCCCGCCGGTCGAGTTCGGCGTCCGCCGTGGGGTCGGCCGCGAGGAGGGAGGCGCCGGTGTCGAGGGCGGAGTCGGTGTCGGCGTAGAGGGCGACCTGGAAGGCGCGTTCGACGGTGCTGCTCACCGGACGATCGTCTCACTCCGGAACTCGCGTCACGGACCCGCTGGGTGTCAACCCGAGGTTGACACCCGCCTACTGTCAACCTAAGGTTGACACATGACGACGAACCCCAACATCACGTCATCCGTACGTCTCGACGACCTGATCACGGCCATCAAGAAGGTCCACGCCGAGCCCCTCGATCAGCTCCAGGACGCGGTGCTCGCCGGTGAGCACCTCGGCGAGGTGGCCGACCATCTGATCGGTCACTTCGTGGACCAGGCGCGGCGCTCGGGCGCCTCCTGGACGGACATCGGCCAGAGCATGGGCGTCACCCGGCAGGCCGCGCAGAAGCGGTTCGTGCCGAAGGAGTCGGCGGGCCTCGATCCGAACTCCGGCTTCAGCCGCTACACGCCCCGCGCCCGCAACACGGTGATGGCCGCCCACAACGAGGCGATCGCGGCCCGCAACCCCGAGGGCCGCCCCGAGCACCTGGTCCTCGGCCTGCTGGCCGAACCGGACGGCCTGGCCGCCAAGGCGATCACCGCGCAGGGCGTCCTCCTGGACTCCGTGCGCCAGGCCGCCACCGCCGCGCTGCCGCCCGCCGCCGAGGAGGTCCCGGAGCTCGTCCCCTACGGCTCCGACGCCAAGAAGGTCCTGGAGCTCACCTTCCGCGAGGCCCTCCGCCTCGGCCACAACTACATCGGCACCGAGCACATCCTGCTCGCCCTGCTGGAGTTCGAGAACGGCGAGGGCGTCCTGTCCGGCCTCGGCATCACCAAGCCGGCGGTGGAGGGGAACATCGCGGCGGCACTCGCCGAGGTCACGGTGAAGCTCGGCGAACAGGACTGAACAGGTCGGAGCAGGCCGGTCAGGACTGAGCAGGCCGGTCAGGCCGGAGAGGGCCGGTCGGGCCGGAGCAGGACTGAGCAGGCCAATCAGGCCGGAGCAGGTCAGAGGCCGTTGTCAGACCCTCCTGCCACACTCGCAGCATGACCGACCGGTGGGCTCTCGCTCCGGCCGAGGACGGTGGCGTGGAGTTCGCCCCCCTCGGCCCCGGCGGGCTGCTCGCCGGGCCGGTGCGGCGGGCGCCGGACCCCGCCGAGGCGGTACGGGGCCTGCCGGACGTCACGCGCTGGGTGTGGCGGTCCACGGCCGAGACGTACCCGCGTCTGCTCGCCACGGGGGTGCGAGTGGAGCGGTGCTACGACGTCGAGGACGCGGAAACGCTGCTGCTGGGCCACGAGGGGCGCTCCGGCGAGCCGCGTTCGGCGGCCGCCGCCCTGGCCCGGCTGCGCGGCGGCCCCGTACCGCCGGATCCGCCGCAGCGGTCCGCCGAACCGGGCTCGCAGTCGCCCCTGTTCGAGCCGCAGTCCGTGCACCTGCCGCTGACGGACCTGGTCGAGGTGTACGCCGAGCAGCAGCGTCGGCACGAGGCCACCGCGCACCCGGACCGGATGCGGCTGCTGACGGCGGCCGAGTCGGCGGGGATGCTGGTGGCCGCCGAGATGAACCGGTCCGGACTGCCGTGGAGCGCCGACGTCCACCGCCGGGTGCTGCACGAACTGCTCGGCGAGCGGTACGCGGGCGGTGGTGAGCCCCGGCGCCTGGCCGAACTCGCCGACGAGGTGTCCGCCGCCTTCGGCCGCCGGGTCCGCCCCGACCTGCCCGCCGACGTGGTCAAGGCGTTCGCGCAGGCCGGGATCAAGGTGAAGTCGACGCGGCGCTGGGAGCTGGAGTCGGTAGACCATCCGGCCGTGAAGCCGCTCGTCGAGTACAAGAAGCTGTACCGCATCTGGGTCGCGCACGGCTGGTCCTGGCTGCAGGACTGGGTGCGCGAGGGCCGCTTCCGGCCGGAGTTCCAGGCGGGCGGGACCGTCACCGGCCGCTGGGTGACCAACGGGGGAGGCGCGCTGCAGATCCCCAAGGTCATCCGTCGGGCCGTGGTGGCCGATCCCGGCTGGCGGCTCGTCGTCGCCGACGCCGACCAGATGGAGCCGCGCGTCCTCGCGGCGATCTCCCGCGACCCCGGGCTGATGGAGGTGGCCGGCCGGGAGACCGACCTGTACCAGTCCGTCTCCGACCGCGCCTTCTCCGGCGACCGCGCCCAGGCCAAACTCGCCGTGCTCGGCGCGGTCTACGGCCAGACCTCCGGCGACGGGCTCAAGAACCTCGCGGCGCTCAGACGCCGCTTCCCGCGCGCGGTGGCCTACGTCGACGACGCGGCCCGCGCGGGCGAGGAGGGTCGGCTCGTACGGACCTGGCTCGGCCGGACCTGCCCACCGGCGGCCGGGACGGGCGACGACGCCTCCGAGGAGGCGGGCATCCCCGCCGCGGAGGACGAGTCCGGGGACCGGCAGTGGGTGCCCGGGTACGCCTCCACCGACGCCCGCGCCCGCGGCCGCTTCGCCCGCAACTTCGTCGTCCAGGGCAGCGCCGCCGACTGGACGTTACTGCTGCTCGCCGCACTGCGGCAGTCCTGCGCCAACATGGCGGCCGAACTGGTGTTCTTCCAGCACGACGAGGTGATCGTGCACTGTCCCGAGGAGGAGGCCGAGGCGGTCGTGGCCGCGATCCGGGAGGCGGCGGAGCTGGCGGGCCGGCTGACGTTCGGGGAGACGCCGGTGCGGTTTCCGTTCAGCACGGCGGTGGTGGAGTGTTATGCGGACGCGAAGTGAGTCCCCCTCCTTGTCAGATGACCGGCGGACGCCCCAGTCGGCTGAGCCGCCAGACGGTCCGCCAGCGCATCGGGCGCCGCTCACCGGCAGGCTCCCGTACGCCTTCGACGAATCCGCCGAACCACGCGCGCAATCCGGCCGCCGACCGTACCCGCAGCAGCGTGAGCAGCGTCCACACGCCCAGGTGCAGGGGAATCAGCGCGAGGGGCAGCCGGCGGCGGACCAGCCAGACCCGGTTGCGGGCGTTCACCCGGTAGTAGATGGCGTGCCGGGCGGGCGAGGTCTTCGGGTGCTGGAGCAGCAGCTCGGGCGCGTACAGGATCCGCCAGCCGCCGTCGGCGGCCCGCCAGGCCAGGTCGGTCTCCTCGTGGGCGAAGAAGAACTCGGCGGGCCAGTCCCCGATCTCGCCGAGCATCGTCATACGGAAGGCGTGTCCGCCGCCGAGGAACCCGGTGACGTACCCGCCGCGCATCGGATCGGCGGAGCCGACGCGGGGGACGTGCCGCTGCTGCGTCTCCCCGAGCTCGTCGGCGATGCGGAAGCCGACGATGCCCAGGCGCGGGTCGGCGGCGAACAGCTCCGCCACGCGGCGCAGCACATCGGCGTCGACGAGGAGCCCGTCGTCGTCCAGCTCGACCACGACGTCGACGTCCCCGAACTCCCGCAGCCGGGCCAGCGCCACGTTCCGCCCGCCGGGGCAGCCGAGGTTCTCCTCGACGTCGATGGTGGTGACCTCGCCGGGCAGCGACAGCCGCGCGGCGAACTCGGGCAGCCGGCAGCCGTTGCCGACGATCACGATGCGCCGGGGGGCCAGGTCCTGCTTGGCCACGGACTCCAGCAGCGCGTCGACTTCCGCCGGCCGGTTCCCCATGGTCACCACGGCGACACCGATCCTCGGTTCCCGCACGTTCTCACCCCAATCCCGGCCGGCTATCGCGCTCGCGATGCTAGCCGTTCACTGTAAGGACTCCCTAAGTACAAGTCCGGCAATGACAACAGTCGGGCGATGACAAACATCGGGCGATGACGACGACATCGCCGGACGGCACCGCAACCCACTCGACCAAGTCCGACTTGTCCGTTTCTGGTGCGACGGGCACGCTGAAGACTATGAGTGACACGCCCGGCACGAATTGAGCAAGGATGGACACCGGAGCCGCCACGGCCACCATCAGCCCCCGAGGCACCGTCACGGGCTGGAGCGAGGGAGCTCGGCGGCTGCTGGGCTACCGCGCCTCGGACGTGGTCGGGCACTCCGCGGCCGGCCTGCTCGCCGTGGAAGGCTCCCGCCCGGCCGGGTTCACCCGGACCGACTCGCGGGAGTGGAGCGGCACGGCGGCCTTCCGTCACCAGGACGGCCGTCGCGTCGAGCTGGCCCTGCACTCCTACCCCTCGCTGGACGGCGACGAGAAGGCCCAGGGGTTCGTCGTGACCGCCACCGCGGACACCTCCGAGCCGGGATACGACCGCAGGATGGTGGAGTGGGCGTGCGCCCAGTCCTCTGTTGCCATGTCCACTTTCACCACACGCTCGCGCCACTGGCGGCCGAACACCGTGGCGTCGGCGGACACCGGCTCGCCCTACCCGGACGTCCTCGACGGGGAGGGCGCCGACGAGGGATTTTTGCGGTTCGTCGACCAGGTGGCCCAGGACGCGGAGCCGATGCGCTACGAGCGCTTCGCACCGGGCACGTCCTCCTCCCGCCAGCACGCCTGGATCATCGAGATGTGGCCCGTCAGGGACCCCTCCACCGGCCGGGTGTGCGGGGTCGGCACCGCGGCGTTCGACAGCAGCGACCAGCACTGGGCCCGGCAGAGGCTGGCCCTGCTGAACGAGGCGGGCGCCTGTATCGGCACCACCCTGAACGTGGAGCGCACCGCCCAGGAACTCGCCGATCTGGCCGTACCCCGGCTCGCCGACTTCGTCAGCGTGGACCTTCTGGACTCCGTGACCCGAGGGGAGGAGCCGGTCCCGGGCCCGGTCGACGCGGCCGTGGTGCTGCGCCGGGTCGCCCACCAGTCCGCCGCCGAGGGAGTGCCCGAGGCCGCCGTGCACCTCGGCCACGTCGACACCTACCCCGCCTTCTCGCCCCCCGCCCGCTGCCTGGCGACCGGCCGCCCCGTGCTCAGCGGGACCGACGACCCCGACTTCGTCCAGTGGATCACCCGGCACGAGGCCAGAAGCGCCAGCGTGCGGGCGTACGGCTTCCACTCGATCATGGCGGTCCCGCTGCTGGCCCGCGGGATCACGCTCGGCGTGGCGGTCTTCGCCCGGGGCAGTTCCTCGGACGCCTTCGAGCAGGACGATCTGCTCCTCGCCGAGGAACTCGCGGGCCGGGCGGCGGTCGGCATCGACAACGCCCGCCGCTACACCCGGGAGCACGCCAACGCCCTCGCCCTCCAGCGCAGCCTGCTGCCCCACGGCCTGCCCCGACAGGCGGCCGTCGAGGTCGCGTACCGCTATCTGCCGGCCGGTACGGGGGCCGGCGTGGGCGGCGACTGGTTCGACGTGGTTCCCCTGTCCGGCACCCGGGTCGCCCTGGTCGTCGGCGACGTGGTCGGACACGGCCTGCACGCCTCCGCCACCATGGGACGGCTCCGCACGGCGGTGCGCACCCTCGCCGACGTCGACCTGCCCCCGGACGAACTCCTCACCCACCTCGACGACCTGGTCACCCATCTCACCTACGACGACGAGAGCATCCCCGAGGAGATGCCGTCGGCCGGCGAGATCGGCGCCACCTGTCTGTACGCCGTCTACGACCCGGTCTCCCGCGTCTGCACCCTCGCCAGCGCCGGCCACCCCCCGCCCGTCGTGCTCTATCCCGACGGCACGGTCAGCGTGGTCAAGCTCTCCCCCGGGCCGCTCCTGGGCGTCGGCGGCCTGCCCTTCGAGGCCACCGAACTGGAACTGCCCGAGGGCACCCTGCTCGCCTTCTACACCGACGGCCTGATCGAGGCCCGCGACCACGACATCGGCCTCGGCCTCGACCGGCTGTGCGAGTCCCTCGGCTCCCCCACCCCCTCGCTGGAGGTCACCTGCGACGCGGTACTCAAGGCGCTCCTCCCCGACAGCCCCGACGACGACGTGGCCCTGCTCCTCGCCCGCACCCGCGCCCTGCACACCGACCAGGTCGCCGCCTGGTCCCTGCCGTCCGACCCGGCGATCGTCGCGGACGCCCGCGCCCAGGCCTCCCGCCAGCTGGCCCTCTGGGGGCTTCAGGAAGCGGCGTTCGTCACCGAACTCGTGGTGAGCGAGCTGGTCACCAACGCCATCCGGTACGGGGCGGTCCCGATCGGCCTACGGCTGATCCGCGACCGAACGCTGATCTGCGAGGTCTCCGACGCCAGCAGTACCGCGCCGCACCTGCGCCGCGCCCGTACCTACGACGAGGGCGGACGCGGGCTGCACATGGTCGCCCAGCTCACCCAGGGCTGGGGCACCCGCCAGACCCCGACCGGCAAGACCATCTGGGCCGAACAACCCCTGCCGGTCAGCTGAAGATGACGAGACCGACGCAGAATCCCAGCGCCGCCGGAGCCGCCCCGCCCACGAGGGCGGGGGTTCCGGCGGAGGGCGGCACCCGCGCGGGGGCAGGGGCGGGGGGCGCGAAGGAGGGCGCCACGCGCGTGGGGGCGAGGGCGGGGGTCGCGGAGGAAGGCGGAGCACGCACGGGGGCGAAGACCCCGACGGAACACAGCGCACGCACGAGGGCAGGGACGACCCCCGCAGAAAGCGGCACACGCACCCTCGGTCTCGTCTATCCCCCGGCAGGACGCCATCACGACTACACCGGGGGGCAGCTCACCTTCATCGGCGGAGTGGCCGAGGCCGCCACCGCATACGACTACGACCTTCTCCTCTCCCCCGCCGACCGGGCGAGCGACCCGTCCTTCCGACGGATGATCGACGGGCGGCGAGTGGACGGCGTGATCGTCATGGAGATCCTGCTGGAGGACGACCGGGTCGAGCACCTCGCCAGGACCGGCTTCCCCTTCGTCACCATCGGGAGGAACAGCCGGGCGGAGGAGACCGGCTGGGTCGATCTGGACTTCGCGGGGCTGGCGCGCGGCTGCGTGTACCACCTGGCCGATCTGGGCCACCGCCGGATCGCCTTCGTCAACCGGTCCGAAGATCTCTTCCAGAGCGGCTACGGCTTCGCGCACCTCGGACTCGAGGGCTACACCAAGGCCATGGCGGAGCAGGTCCTGACCCCCCGTGCGTATCTCTGCGACGACGACGTCGCCGCCGGGGAGGCGGTCCTGGAGCAGATCCTGCTGGACGATCCGGCGACCACCTCGCTGGTCACCATGAACGAGGCGGCCCTGGTGGGCCTGTACCGCGGGCTGACGCGACACGGCCGCGCCGTGCCGCGCGACTTCTCGGTCGTCGGCGTGGCGGCCGGGCGCTGGGCGGAGCAGGTGGATCCGCAGCTCACCGCGGCGGAGATCCCCGCCAAGGAGATGAGCCGGGTGGCCGTCGACCTGATGATGCGACGCCTTACCTCACCGGACTCACCTCCCCGGCACGTCCTGCTGAAACCCCTGATCTCCCTGCGGGCCAGCACCGGTCCCTGCCGACCGGTGCCCGGTTCGGAGCCCGATCGGGAGTTCCCGGACATCGACGCTTTTCCTGACCTGGACGCTTTCCCTGATCTGCCGGATTCCGACTTCTGACACCCTGGGAGCAGAGCATGTCGTACGCCGTCGACCGCCGCGGTTTCCTGCGCGCCGCCGGAGCGGGAGCCGCCGCCCTCGGCCTCGGGTCCGTCCTGACGTCCTGTGGCTCGGGTGGGCAGAGCGGCGGCGGGACGGTCACCCTCACCTGGTGGGACTACTTCACCCTGGACAACTTCCAGCCCGCCTTCGCACGGCTGGTCAAGGACATCGAGTCCAACGTCCCGGACGTGAGGATCGAGCGCCGGACGTTCCCCTTCGCGGACCTCGACCGTCAGATCACCCTGGGCGCGGTCTCCGGTGACCTCCCGGACATCGCCATCGTCGACAACGTCGCCATGAACTCACTCGGCGGCAGCGGGCTGCTGGCCGATCTCACCGGCCGGGTCGAGGAGTGGGGCCAGTCGGGCACGTACTACGAAGGCCCCTGGGCCGGCTGCCAGGTCGACGGGAAGACGCTGGGGATCCCCAACAACAGCAACTGCCTCGCCCTGTACTGCAACACCAGGATGCTCGACTCCGCGGGAGTGAAGCCGCCGACCACGTGGGACGAGCTGGCCGACGCGGCGCAGAAGCTGACCCGTGGGGACCGGTACGGCCTGGCGATGAGCGCGATCAGGACGGAGGAGGGCGTCTTCCAGTTCCTGCCGTTCCTGTGGCAGGCCGGCGGCGACCTGGACACCTTCGCCACGGACGGCGCGACCGCGCTGTCCTTCCTCGACGACCTCGTCGCCAAGGGCTCGCTGTCCGAGCAGTGCGTGGGCTGGACGCAGCAGGACGTCAACACCCGCTTCGTCAACCAGCGCGCCGCGATGCAGATCAACGGCCCCTGGCAGCTGCCCTCCCTCAAGCAGGCCGACCTGGAGTGGGAGGTCGTCGCCCTGCCCCGTGACCGGACGTCCGCCACCTGCCTGGGCGGTGAGAACTGGGTCGTGATGGAGAGCAGCAAGCACCAGGACAAGGCCTGGGAGGTCCTGGAGTACACGCAGCGTCCGTCGGTCCTGGTGCCGTACCTGGTGGCGCTCGGCAACCTTCCCGCCCGCAAGGACCTGGCGGACACGGGCACCTGGGCGTCCGACCCGGCCCTCAGGCTCTTCCTCAGCCAGCTGTCCGTCGCCCGTCCGCGTCAGTACGGGCCGCACTACGCCGACGCCTCGCAGGCCGTCGCCGTGGCCGAACAGGCCGTACTCACCGACTCCGCCGCGCCCACGGCTGCGGCGAAGTCCGCGGCCGTCAAGATCGACAAGGCGCTGGGGAGCCAGTGAGGAGGCGCCGCCCACCGGTGGGGAAGCACCACGGGAAGCGCCAAGGGGGGCGTCACACGAGGCGTCACCCTTCTTCACCTTCCTCCCGCCGCCGCCGAGCCGGGTACCTGTTCTCCCTCCCCGGCCTCGCCTTCCTCGGGCTCTTCCTGGCGTACCCCCTGCTCTACAACGTGTGGACGTCCGTGCACGACGTCGACCTGGGCACTCTGCTCGGCGGCGCCTCACGCTTCAACGGCCTCGCCAACTACCGGGCCACCGTGGCCGACCCGGACTTCTGGCACGCCGTACGCCTCTCGATCGTCTTCACCCTGGCGTCGCTGCTGTTCCAGTTCGTCATCGGCTTCGCCCTGGCCCTGCTGTTCGCCCGGCCGTTCCCGCTGAACGGGCTGCTGCGGTCGCTGCTGCTGGTGGCCTGGCTGCTGCCCCCGGTCGTCAGCGGCACCCTCTTCCGCTGGATGCTCGACGGTGAATCGGGCGCCTACAACGCCCTGTTGCGCGCGACGGGGCTGGGCGCCCTGTCCCACGACTGGCTCACCGACCCGAGCACCTCGCTGGCCGGGGTCGTCTTCGCCAATGTCTGGGTCGGCGTGCCCTTCAACATGCTGCTGCTCCTGGTCGGGCTGCACACCATCGACCCGGAACTCCACGAGGCCGCCGCCATCGACGGCGCGAGCGTCTGGCAGCGCTTCCGCTGGATCACCCTGCCACTGATGCGGCCCGTGTCGGTGACCGTGCTGCTGCTCGGGCTCGTCTACACCTTCAAGGTCTTCGACATCATCTTCGTGATGACGGGCGGCGGTCCCGTCGACGCCACCAGCGTCCTGTCGCTCTACGTCTACGAGATCTTCTTCAGGTTCTTCCGCTTCGGCGAGGGCGCCGCGGCCGGCCTGCTCCTGCTGCTCGTCCCCCTGCTCGCGGGCGGGCTCTATGTGCACAGGCTGCGCAGGGAAGGAGAAGCGGCGTGACCCGGGGCCGCCGCCCTTGGCTGCGCACCGCCGTCGCCACGCTGATCACCGCCGCCTTCCTCCTGCCGGTCTACTGGATGGTCAACACCAGCCTGACCGAGCCGGACCGGATCCAGGCCGACAGCCCGCGGTGGCTCCCGGTACCGGTCACCACGGAGAACTACTCGACGGCGCTGGCCGTCGACGCCCTGCCCCGGGCCCTGCTCAACAGCGTGGTGATCTCCTGCGGAGTGGTCGCGCTCACCCTGCTCCTCGGCGTCCCCCTCGCCTACGCGCTCGCCCGGATCCCGATGCGCGGCTCCGGCACCATGGTGCTCGCCCTGCTCGTCGCCCAACTGCCGCCCAGCATCGTGCTCGCGGCCCCGCTGTTCATCCTCGAACGCCGGGCCGGCCTCGACGACACCCACCTCGGTCTGATCGCCGCCGACACCACCCTCACCCTGCCCTTCGCGGTGATCGTGCTGCGCCCCGTACTGCGGAGTGTGCCGCGGGAACTGGAGGAGGCGGCCCTCGTCGACGGCTGCGGCCCGGTGGGCGTCCTGCTGCGCGTCGTCCTGCCGGTCATGGTGCCCGGCCTGTTCGCGGTGGCCGGCCTGGCCTTCCTCATCGGCTGGGGCGAGTTCGTCTTCGGCCTCACCCTCGCCTCGGAACCCGCCGTGCAGCCCGTCACCGTCCTGCTCAACTCCTTCGTGGGCCGGCACGGCACCGCGTGGGGAGCCCTGATGGCCACCGCCACCCTCATCAGCATCCCGGTCGTCTGCGTCTTCGCGGTCTTCCAGCGCTTCATCGTCGGCGGCCTCACTGCCGGGAGCGTCAAGAACTGACTCCGCGGCCGCCGCCGAGACCGCCCATCGCCGCCGGAGACGGGCGTCTAGGCTGCGCGCATGGATCAGCGAGAGATCATGCAGCGCGTCGTCGGCATTCTCACCGAGTCACTCGAGATGCGGCGACAGGTCCGCGAAAACCCCGGCAAGCAGATCGCTCTCACCGGCGCCATCTCCGCACTGCTCGCCGAGACCCTGCCCCACATCCACCTGCCCGCCGACGCGGGCGGTCAGGCAGCCGCTGCCATCGTCACCGAAGAGCTGGGCCCCACCATCGTGAGCATCGCCAACTGCTTCTCGTTCGCCTTCGTACAGCTGGCCGAGGTCCACGACGAGGGCCGCACCGACATCTCCACCACGGACGTCCTGCGCTCGATCTCCTTGCGCTTCGCGGGCGAGACGGAGCAGTAGGCGGGCCGCCAGGGGTCTACCCGGCCGGGGTGGTCATGCTCGCGCCGCACGGGGTGCGCCTCCACACCCCGCGCGGTCCGGGCGGCCCGCGCACGGTCATGTCGTGCTGCACCGGCTCGGTTTCTCACGTACCAGAACGCCGGAGTCGACTGCGCCTTCGTCGGAGCGCTGAGCAGCGGTTTCTGCAAGTGGTCGGCCATAACTCCTCCCCATTCGCGGCTCCCAGAGCCCCAGCCGGCCGTCGGCGGTGGCCCGGTGCCGGTAGTCCAGCACCGCATCGGCCAGGTCCGCGTCGACCGGCAGCCCCTGCTTCCTTGCTCCCCGGCCCACCGGCCCACCGGACCAACCGGTCGACCAGCAGCTCGCACGCCGCCTCGGAGCCCACCTCGCCCCCGGCTTCAGTTCACGGCCCGCATCCTGGTCCCGGGCCCGAGGCTGTTCGGTCGGACGCTCACCCGCCTCGACGAACGCTGGACCGTCTGGACCGTCTGGACCCTCGCCGAAGGGCTCGTGACGACGGCCATCGCGGGTGGGGCGCAACCCGCTCGACGCTACCGGTCGTCAGCCTCCGACCCGGAGGTAGTGTCCCCAGTAACCCTGCCAGGTCCCGTAGTGGTCAGCCAGCCGCTGGAACTCCTGCTCGTCCATGGTGCGTCCGTAGACCCTCCGCGCGGCACGGAGCATCTCCTTGTCGAGGCTGACCCGTTCCGTGCGGCCGAGACCGCGGACGAGGAGGAACGAGGCGGACCACGGGCCGATCCCAGGAATCCGGAGCAGCTGCTCGCGCACACCGTCGTACGGCCCCGTGCGCAGAACCTTCTCGTCCAGCTCGTCCCACTGACGCACCGCGCCGTACAGATAGCCGGCCTTGCGCTCATTGCCGATCAGACTCCGCAGATCCGCCTCGTCGAAGGTGCGCAGCTGATCGGCGTCCGGGAAGGCCCACCGGGTCTCCCCCCGCACTGCGATCCGGTTGCCGACCGCCTCGACCAGCGCCCGTTTCATCTGCCTGGCCACCGGCATGGGGACCCGTTGGCACAGGATCGCCCAGCACAGCAGCTCCCACGGTGAGGGGAACTTGACCTGGTGGTAGCCGCGCAGCCGCTCCAGCACTCGTCCGAAGGGCGGGTCCTGACGGGCCAGTTGATAGAAGCCGGTCAGGTCGTCCTGCAACCCGAGGTAGAAGTCCAGCCGGTCCATCACGGCGTCCACCGTGGCCTCGCCGATCGGGACGTCCGCCGAGAGCGTGCAGTCGACGGCGTGCTCCGCCGGTACGGCGGTCAGAGCGGCTCCCACAGTGGTGCCGCCCTCCCTGAGCGCCATGGTCAGCACCCCGGCCGCCGTACCTTGCTCGCCTGTCATGGCGGGAAACGAGCTGATGAAGGCAAGGGAGGCCGGGAAGGAGAAGGGTGCTCTGGCCGGTAGCCGGACGGTCGTCACACCAGGCACGGTCGGCTCAGCAGATGGCATGGCGCGTCTCTCCGTAGCAGAGTTCGGATTCGAAGTGGCAGCGGCTTCGCGGTGGCAGCGGCTTTGGATCAGACCAGCAACTTCTGATAGAGATCCTGGAGCTGCAGCGAGGGACGTACGCCGAGTTCGACGTCGAGAACGTTCGACAAGCGCTGGTACGCCTGGAGTGCTTCGGCCCTGCGACCACAATGATGAAGAGAGTCGATGAGCTGGGCGTGAAAATTCTCGTTGAGCGGGTTCTCGGAGACGAGTGACCGCAGCTCGGGAATCAATTCCCGATGGCGCCCGAGACTCTTGTATGCATCGACGCGCACACTGATCGCGGAGAGCCGAAGTTCTTGCAGATAGATGGAATGCATTTCAAGGGATCTCCCCATGGGCATTCCGAGAAAGGCGGGACTCCGGGAAAGGCTTAATGCCTTCGAAAAGTGGTCCAGAGCAGCCTCGGCATGCCCGTCGTTGAAACACGACATCCCTTCGGATATCAGCGCCTCGAACAAGATCGCATCAAGTTCGGTATCGGCCAGCGCCATGAGATAACCGGAGGTACAGGTGACCAGCAGTTGTTCCGGATGCTCCACCCGCAGCTCGGTCTCGAAGAGCTTGCGGGCGTGGTACACGTAGGTCTGCAGCGTGGTCACCGCGGTACGCGGAACCCGGTCCCCCCACAACTCGTCGATCAGCGCGTCGATGCTCACGACTTCATTACTCCGGGCCAGCAGCAGCGACAACATCTGCCCGACCTTCGATTTTCCCAACAGGAACGATTCGCCGTCTCTGGACGCTTCGACCTGACCGAACACCTTGAAGTGCATGCAGAGCCCCCCGTAGCCCATCCGGCCTCGGTTCCGTGAGGATTCTAGCCCTCACAAGGTGCACCTACTTCCAAGGTTTAGTAATTTCCGAGCCCGCCGCAGACGTTCAGAGCCTGCGCCGTGATCGCCGCGGCCCGAGGGTTCACCAAGTAGCGAACCATTTCAGCGACTTCCTCCGTCGCCACGTACCGACCAATCGGCACTCGCGCGGTAACGCGGTCGTGAACTTCGTCCACGCCGACACCCCAGATCACCGAGTAATGTTCCCTGACGCGCTCCGCCATGGGCGTCTCGACGAACCCGGGACAGACCGCGTTCACCGTGATACCGGTCTGCGCGAGTTCCAGACCGAGCGCTTTGCTGAATCCCACGACACCGTGTTTGGAGGCCGAATAGGGGGCCGCGTGGACAACGCCTTGTTTGCCGCCCGTCGAGGCGATGTTGATGATCCGCCCGTAGTCCCCGTCGGTCATGCCTCCATCGCGCAGTACGCGTTTGGTGACCAGGAAGACGCTGTTGAGGTTGGTGCCGATCACGTCGTACCAGAGGTCGTCGTCCAGTTCGGCCGTCGTCCCGCCCCCCGGACGGCCGGCGTTGTTGACCAGGATCTCGATTCGGCCGTAACGGTCGACACAGGCGCGCACCAGCCGGTCGACGTCGGAGGCGGAGGTGACGTCGCAGGTACTGCCGTCGACGTCGAGTCCCTGGTCGCGCAGTTCCTTCACGGTCCGGTTCACCGCCTCCTCCCGCCGGGAGCACAGGAACACCCGTGCACCGTCCTGAGCCAGGGTCCTCGCGATCTCCAGGCCCATTCCGCTGGTGGCTCCGGTCACCAACGCGACGCGGTGGTCTTCGCTCATCTCAGGTCCCCTCTCTCCGCAGTGCTCGTGTCGGCGCTGCGGAGAGAAGGGTGACCAGGTCATCTTGGGAAGCCCGTCGACGATGGCTAGGAGTTCGCTAGTGAGCCTGTCCGGAAGGCCTCGAGGGGCTGGTCGGCCGGAACTGCCGGACCTCTAGCGGACGACAGACCGAGGTTCGAACGGGTGGGGCAATCGTGGCGGCGATCGCACCAGGAACCAGCACGGCACCGGAGGACTGATGACAGCGCTGGAGACCGCCATGGCCGGCGACCCGTACCCGAACAAGTGCTACCTCCCGTTCATCCTGTACCCCCCGGGGATGCACCGGACCAGCGGGGGACGCGAGTGGCTGGAGAGCCACATCGACATGCAGCAGCAGGGCAGCGACTTCGTGCTGTACATCGGCATCCCGTTCTGCCGTACGCGCTGCAAGTCCTGCCCCTACTTCGCGAGCCTGCTCTCCGAGAAGGATCCGGGCGGCCGCGAGGAGCGGTACGTCAACGCGCTGCTCGCCGACCTGAGGCGCTGGGGCGGCTACCCCAAGTTCGCCACCGGCGTGATCCGCAACATCTTCATCGGCGGCGGGACCGGCAGCATTCTGCGCACCGAGAACCTTCGCCGCCTGGTCGACACCGTCTACGAAACGTTCCAGGTCGCGGACGACGCCGAGTTCACCCTGGAGGGCAACGCCAGGGACTTCGACGACGAGAAGATCGACTACGTCGCCCAGTCACAGATCAACCGGCTGAGCCTCGGCGTGCAGTCCTTCCAGCCCGAACTCCTGGGGATCATCGGCTCCCCGCACGCGGCCGAGGACAGCGCCCGGGTCATCAAGGAGTTCCAGGCACGGGACTTCCGCAACATCCAGCTCGACCTGATGTACAACATGCCGGGCCACACGATCGACATCTGGCGCCGCGACCTTCAGGTGCTGTCCACCCTGGACGTACCGCACTTCACGATCTACCTGTACCGGATCCACCAGGAGACGATCCAGGCGAAGCTGATCTCCAAGGGGAAGGTCGAACGCCCCTCGGACCCCGAAGGCCCCATGGTCAAGGCCATGTACAGCGAGGCGGTCGAGATAGCCGAGGAGATGGGCTACTCGATGTACATGGTCGACCACTTCTGCAAGCCCGGCTACGAGAACATGTACAACCACTGGAACTGGAAGGTGTACATCGACACCCTGGCGGTCGGCCCGGGCTCCTACAGCTACTTCGACGGGTACCGGCTGGGCACGGAGACCGATGTCGAGAAGTACGTCGAGACCGTCGAGAGCGGCGACTTCCTGATCAGCACCGTCACCGACGAGCTGTCCCCCCGCGTCCAGCGCGAGCGCTACGTCATCTTCGCCCTGCTGTACTACGAGATCGAGTACGCGTTCTACCGCAGCAAGTTCGGCACCGAGTTCCGCGAGGACTTCGCCGACGAGCTCCAGCGGCTGGAGCGCAAAGGCCTCGTGGAACTGACCGAGGACAGGATGCGGTTGACGCAGCTCGGCCTGGTCTGGCACACCAACGTCATTCTCGAGTTCTTCAACCCCGCCTTCTGGAACGACTCCGACTCCCTGAACGAGCCGAACTGGTCGCTCAACGGCGTGATGGTCGAGGTGGGCGCGCACTCCCGGGACTATTGGCTCGGCGGCGAGGACGTCACGTTCTTCCCGCCCCCACTGGGGGCCGCCGCGGCCGAGAAGGTGGCCGACCATGGCTGACACGCAGAAGTTCGTCGCGTCCGCCACCGCGACGGTCCATGCCCAGGCGCACGACATCTGGGCGGTGTGGGTGGACGTCAACGCCTGGAAGAACTGGGACGACGGCATCGAGAGCACCCGGCTGCACGGCAACTTCAAGGCCGGCAACACCTTCACTCTCACTCCCAAGGGCGGCGAGCCCATGGAGGTCGTGCTCAGGACGGTGACCCAGGGCGAGGAGTTCTCCGACGAGACCGTGCTCCCCTTCGGGAACATCGTCACCCGGCACCGCATGCAGCCCCTCGACGGCCGGGTACAGCTCACCCACGAAGTGACGGCCGAGATCCACTGCGAGATGGCGCCGTTCTTCGGGAAGGACATCTGGCCCCATCTGCAGAGCGGTCTCTCCTCGTCGCTGCTCGGTCTGGCCGATCTGGTCAGCGGTGACTGAACGGCCGCTCGGCACGCCGGCTGCGCGGCGGACGCGCGGCGGGACCGCGCCGCCCGACAAGTTGGTCACCATGCTGCTGTCCGCCGACGCGGCGGCCGGCGGGGCCTTCCGGCTGGTCGAGTCCGGGCGCACATACACCCGCCGGCAGCTCGCGGACGCGGTCGGCCGCTGCGTCGCGTGGCTGCGCGAGCAAGGTGTCGCGACCGGGGACCGGGTGCTCGCGCTGCTCGACCACGATGCCCGCGGGCTGGTCTTCCTGGCGGCCGCGAGCGCGCTCGGCCTGCGCGTCATGATGCCGTACAACCTCAGCGCCGTGGCGCTGCCCGAATGGCGGTCCATCGTGGTCGACGCCCGCCCCGACGTCGTCGTCCAGCTGCAGGCAGGCGCCGACGGCCGGCGGCTCGCCGGTGTCCGCGCGCTCGCGGAACTCGGCCCGCGGGTGGTCGAGTTCGCGCCGGAGATCGACGGCGGCGAGGGCGGCGAGGGCGCTCCCGTCGGCGAGGTGCGCGTCGACCATCCGCAGCCGGTCGAGAACTTCCTGGTGCTGTTCACCAGCGGATCGACCGGGGCACCCAAGGCAGTCAGCGTGTCCGAGGCCCTGGTGTGCCGCCGGATACGCAGCGTCACCCGGATGCTCCGATTCGGCCCCGGTTCCCGGGTGTTCATGTCCGGGCTGCTCAACAACACGACCGGAGTGATCTTCTCCTTCGGGGCGTTGCTGCACGATGCGCGGCTGTTCCTGCCGGGTGACCGGGATCCCGCGCGGTGGCCCGCCGAGGTGGCCGGTCACCGGGCGACGCACATCATGCTGCGCCCCGCCGCGATGCGGCGTTTCGTGGAGTCCGCGCAGGCGGAGCGGACCGATCTGTCCTGTCTGCGCGTCGTCGCCTACGGAGCCACCGCCCTGCCGCGCCCGGTCCTCGCCCAGGGCCGTCGGCTCATGCCGTGCGACTGGGTCCAGGGCTACGGCCTGAGCGAGACGTTCGGGCCGTTCTGCTGGCTGGACGAGGCAGGTCACCGAGATCCTCACCGCATGGAGCGCACGTACTGCGTGGGCCGCCCGGACGACACACTGGAGGTGCGCCTCGAACCGCTGGAGGGACATCCGCCCGAGGTGGGCGAGGTCCTGCTGCGGGGCGACGCCGTCATGGAGGGGTATCTCGACGTGGCCTCGGGCGAGGTCGCGAGGCCCGGCGCATGGCTGCGCACCGGAGACCTCGGCTCCTGGAGTCCGGACGGTGACCTGCTGCTCAAGGGACGCATCAACGGCACGGTGATGAGCGCGAACGGCCACCGTATCTATCCGGAGGAAGTCGAGTCCGTACTGAGCACGCTCCCCGGCGTGCGGGACGTGGTGCTCGTCGCGCTGCCCGCTCCCGACGGTCCTGCCGAGCAGCCCGTGGCCTGCATCTCGGGGCCGCTGGGTGACCGGACCCCGAGCGCCCTGCGGGCTGCGGTGACCGCCGCACTCACCGGTGTGCTCAGCCAGGAGAAGTGGCCGGAACTGCTGTACGCCGTCACCGCCCCGTTCCCCAGGAGCGGCAACGACAAGGTCCTGCGGTCAGAAGTGGCCCGGCAGATCGAACGCGACGCACTGATCGAACTGTGACGGGGCACGGACCGCACCGTGCCCCTCCTCATCGCCCGCCGCCCCGCGGCGAGATCCCCTGGAGCTGTCCCATGCGCTATCACGCGTCCCACTCCGTCCTCTGCACGGCCCCGCCCGACCGCGTCTACGAGTTGATCAGTCGCTCGGCCGACTGGCCGCAGGTGTTCGACCCCTGTGAAGCGGTCACCGTGCTGGCCGCGGAGCCGGATTTCGAGCACATAGAGATCCGCGCCCGCGTCGGTGGTGAATCGATGACCTGGCAGTCACGGCGCGACCTTCTTCCCGACGTGTACGGCGTGCGGGCCGAGGTGGTCCGCCCCATGAAGCTGGTCGCCGCCATGACCACCGAGTGGCGGGTCGTACCGGTGAACCACGAGCAGAGCCTGCTCCTGCTGGAACACGCCTACGACCTGTGCGAGGACGTCACTGGCCAGGTCGACTCGGTGACCACCCGCGCCGAGGCGGAGCGCTTCATCGAGACCGCCATCGACACCAACTCGACCGTGGAACTCCGCAATATCAAGGCCACCGCCGAGCGCCCGGCCGCCCCCGCCTCGCAGCGCGACGGCCATGCCCGGCACTCGGTGGTCATCGCGGCCCCTGCGGACACCGTGTACCCCTTGATCCGCGACCCCGGCATCTGGCCGCGCATCTTCGACGCCTGTGTGGCCGTGACGACCGTCGACACGGACGACACCGGCGAACTGGTCCGCATCGAAGCGGTGCAGGGCGACGGGACGGTCAGCTGGGACACGCGCCGTCGCTCCTACGACGCGATCCGCAGGGTCGACTACCACCTGCCGGTGCCCATGCCGTTGGTCTCCTCGATGCACGGGCAGTGGCGTGTCGTCCCCCTCGGCTCCGATCACTGCCTGCTCACCGTGGACCGTCACTGGACGCTGCTCGGGGACGTCGGCGGCATCCGGTCCGAGGCGGAGACCACGGCGCGAGCCGCCGCCGTACGCGACTTCGTCGAGACCAACGCGGCGGCCGAGATGGTCGCCCTGCGCGCCTACGCCGAGCAGGGCACAGACGCGCTCACCACCGTCACCACCCGCATCTCGGTGCCGCATCCCCCGGACGCGGTCCACGCGCTGCTCGCGGATGTCTCCGGCTGGCCGAAGTTCCTGCCGCACTGTGAAGGGCTCGACCTGCGCTACGACGACGGACGCCACCAGGAGTTCACGCTGGACATCCGGACACCCGCCGGCGCGGAGACCTTCCGCAGCGTGCGGCACTGCGACGAGGAACGGCTGTCGATCACCTACTTCCAGCCGGAACCGCCCGAGCTGCTGCGTCGGCACGAAGGGGACTGGCAGGTGCGGGCGGCGGCCGGCGGCAGCGAGGTCGTCTCGCGGCACACGGTCGTCCTGGACCGGGCCGCCTGCGCGAAAGCGTTCGGGACGGACGACCTGCGGGCTCAGAAGCAGCGGGTGCGCGACCTGCTCGACGCCAACAGCCGGCTGACGGTCGAGTCCTGCGCCCGGCTGCTCGACGGCACCCCTGGAACCCGGGCACGGCATGGTTAGTGTGCCGCCGGCCGTTCGGCCGGCCCGCCTGCCCGAGTCGTTGTTCCGCGCCTGCGGCTATTTCCTGCCGCGTCTGATGTTCCTGCATTCCCGCTACGCCCCACGCGTCGGGTGGGGTGACATCGCCCGGGCCCTGGACGGCTTCCCCGACGACGACCCCGATCTCGGTTCAGCGGCGTTCTGGGAGGAGTGGCGTATCCGTTGGACCGCCCACGGCGACACCTACGCGGACCTGGCCGAGTCGTCGTCGACGGCGGCGGGCCGTTCCCGTGCCGCCCGTGTCGCCGCAGGCTGCTACCACTGGGCCGAGTTCATGTACTTCGACGACGCCGAACGCAAGCATTCCCTGCGCCGGCGGATCCGCACATTGTTTCTGCGCAGTCTGGAGGGCGAGGAACTCGAGCTGGAGGAAGGCTGGTTGACGGTTCCGGACGCCGGTTATGCGTCCGTTCCGTACTGGCTGATCCTGCCGCCCGCCCATCGGCGCGGGCCCGGCCGGTTGCCCTGCGTGGTGCTGTCCAACGGCCTGGACTCGATGACCGAGGTCGAGGTGCTGGCCGTCGCGGAGACCTATCTCGACCGCGGCATCGCGGCCGTGCTCTTCGACGGCCCGGGGCAGGGCGTTCAGCTGGGGCGCACTCCGCTCCTGATCGAGATGGAGCGCGTCGTCGAGGCGCTCGTGGAGCGGCTGCGCCAGGACCCCAGGATCGCGGCCGACCGCCTTGCCTTCTTCGGGATCAGCTTCGGCGGCTACTTCGCCCTGCGGGTGGCTCGGTTCCTCGGCGCTCGCTTCCGGTGCGTCGTCAATGCCTCCGGAGGCCCGTACATCGCCCCGTACGAAGGCTTGCCGCGCCGTCTGAAGGACGACTTCCGATTCGCCTTCGGCGACCGCGCCGCCCCAGAGATGCAGGCGCGCTTCGACGCTCTCGCCCTCGACCCGGGCCGCCCGGTCCGAACCGAGGTTCTGAGCATCCACGGCGCCCTCGACGACATCTTCCCGCTCGCCGGGCTCACGGACCTCGACCGGGCCTGGGGGCCACGGCACCGGTTGCGGACGTACGCCGACGAGGCGCACGTCTGCCTGAACGTGATCGACGCCTGGAGCCTGGAAGCGGCGGACTGGGTCGCCGAACGGCTCCGATGACCACCTGACGAGAGAAGGCTTCCATGTCCCTGACCCGCCCGACCACGCCGGTCGCCCTGGTGACCGGCGGCGCCGGTGGCATCGGCAGCGCCGTCTGCCAACGGCTGGCCTCCGACGGCTATTACGTCGTCGTGGGCGCGTACACCGGAGTCGAACCCGCCGAGGAGCTGGCGGCCACCATCGAGAAGGAAGGGGGTGCGGCGGAGGTCCTGCAGTTCGACGTCAAGGTTCCTGAGCGGGTGACCGCGGCCTTCTCCCAGGTGATGACTCGCCACAAGCGGCTGGACGCCGTCATCAACAACGCCGGGACGACGGTGCCGCGTCCTCTGGCCGATCTCGACGACACGCTGTACGACCGGATCTTCGACGTCAACGTGCGCGGCGCCCTGAACGTGCTGCGCGAGGCGAGCAGGCATCTGGCCGACTGGGGGCGCGTCGTCAACATCTCCTCGACCCTCGTGCGCTCCCCCATCGCCGGCTCGGGTGCCTACGCGGCGAGCAAGGCCGCGCTCGAGCTGTTCAGCACCGTCGCCGCGCAGGAGTTGGGGCCCCGCGGAATCACCGTCAACGCGCTGCGGGTCGGGCCCACCGTCCCCGGAATGTTCAGTCAGGCGCCGGTGGCGCGGCAGGCCGCCATGGCCGAGGCTTCGCCGTTCAAACGCCTGGGCCAGCCCCAGGACGTGGCAGACGTCATCTCGTTCCTGGTCAGTGACGCGGGCCGGTGGATCACCGGCCAGGTCATCACCGTCGACGGCGGCACGACCTCATGATCGTACGCATCGCACGAGGAGACCCGACTGCCGAGGAACTGGCTGCGCTCGCCCTGGTCCTGGCCCTCCGCCTGTCCCCCGGTGTGCCGACCGATGTGCGCACGCGGGGCGTGGGCCCGGTTCGGTACGCGAACTGGCAGCGTCTGGAACGGCTGCCCAAGTACGCGGCGACACCGCCCAGTTGGCGACAGAGCGCCTGACCGCACAACAAAACCGGACAACAAAAGGGCGTCCTCACGGCGATGGCTGTGGGGACGCCCTGTTGCTGCGGTGCTGCGGTGCTGCCGGTCAGGCCAGACAGGTCGGCAGTACTCCCTCGTTGTACTCCACCATCTCGCCGAAGACCGACGGCACGTCCAGCGGCTCACCGCGTTCCCCACCGCGCAGCTCGGCGTAGGCACGGTGCAGATTGCCGACCAGTCGCTCCGGATCCAGGAGATGCGCGAAATCACCCGGACCCGCCTCGCGCGCCGCCCGCAGCGGGCTCCAGCCGGCGTCCAGGCCCGCGGCCGCGACCTGCTGGATGCGCCGCAGATACGCCTCGTTCTCGTCGAACACCTCGGGGCCCTTCACCGGACCGTGGCCGCAGACCACGGTCCGCGCACCGAGCCGGCGCAGCCGTTCGACGGCTTCAAGGGAACCCGAGACCGACCCCATCAACGCGAAGGGGGTGGCGTCGGCGAGCACCACGTCCCCGGTGAACAGCACCTTGCTCCGAGGCAGCCACACCACGATGTCGTTGGTGGTGTGCGCCGGTCCCACGTACAGCAACTCCACACGCTGCTCGCCGGTTTCGAGCACCAGGCCGTCGGCGAACGTGATCGTGGGCCGCGCCACCCGGACATCCCCCCACTCGACGTCCGGCCACAGTCGGGTCAGCGCCAGCCCCGTGTCGATCAGTTCCGCCGGCGCCCGCTCGTGAGCGATCACTTCGGCCGATGTGCCGAACGCCTGGTTGCCGAAGTTGTGGTCGCCGTGGTGGTGGGTGTTCACCACGGTTCTGCGGGCGCCGACGCCCAACTGGTCGACACATGCGCGAAACCGCTCCGCCCTGGCCTGGGTGGCCAAGGTGTCCACGATCACCGCGCCGTCGCGGCCCGCGATCGCACCCGCGTTGCTCACGCACCAGCCGCCCGGCCGCTGTACATAGGCGTACACGTCCTCGGCGACCTCGGTCAGGGTCTCCTGCTCGGTCTGCGTATCCATCAGCACCGCCCTGCCGCCGTCAGCGGGTTTCCCGGGCCACCCCGTTCACCAGATCGAGCACAGCACGTGGGGTGACCAGATCGAACAGCACCTCGTCCGATATGTGCACCCCGAACTCCTTGCCTATGCGGGTGGCGATCCCCAGCAGCGCCAGGGAGTCGTATCCGAGTGCCACGAACTCGGTGTCCACGAGCTCGCTGGTGAGTGCGCCGTTGTCCGTCCCACCTGCTTCCTCGGTGAGCAGCCGGTTCAGGTCATCAATGGTGATCGTCGACATGTTCAACTCCGTCGGTCTCTCTGATGATCAATGCGTCGGGCAGGAAACATTCAGCGAGGCAGGGCCTCGCGGACCACGACGGCGGAATTGAACCCCCACCGTCCGCGGGCCAGTACCAGCGCGCAGGAGACCCTCGCCGTCCGTGGCTCCTCGCGCACCAGGTCAATGCGGTATTCGGCCGGCACTCGAGTGACCTTGCCGGTCGGCGGGATCACACCGTCCCGGATCGACAGCAGCGCCGCGCAGATGTCGACAGGACCGGCTCCGGAGTGCATCCGGCCGGTCAGTGCCTTCGGCACCGTGACGGGCACGGACCGCGGTCCGAACACCGCGTTGATCGCCGCGGCCTCCGCCCGGTCGAGCTCGCCGACTCCGGCCCCGTCGGCGAACACCACATCCACCTGGGCCGCTGCCACCCCGGCGTCCGCGAGGGCGAGTTCCGCCGCTCTCGCGAGCCCGGACGGCAGCCCGGACCCCGGAGGCGGGTCGAACGTCGAGCCGTACCCGGCGATCTCCCCGTACACCTGATGGGCCCCGCGGTGCCGCGCCGCGTCGGCGTCCTCGAGCACCAACAGCGCGCCTCCTTCGCCGGGGACGTGACCGCAGGCGTGGGTGTCGAAGGGGAGGTAGGCGTGTTCGGGGTCGACGGCGTGACTGACCCGGCCATCGGCAAGCTGGGACACCCAGCCCCATGGGTCGAGTGCGGAGTCCACGCCCCCGGTGACCACCAGGGGCGTCCCGGCGCGTACGGTCCGACGGGCATGACCGACCGCGTCCAGCCCTCCGGCCTGATCGGCGACGAGCGCGCTGCTCGGCCCGCGCAGGCCGTTACGGATGGAGATCTGGCCCGTGTTCACCGCGTAGAACCAGGCGAACGACTCGTAGACGCTGACCGAGTCCGGGCCCTGGGACCACAGCTTGTGGAACTCCCTGTGGGTGAAGGCGAATCCGCCGCAGGCGTTGGCGGTCACGACACCCATGTCGTAGTCGGCGTAGCCGCCCGACTCCACCTTCGCGTCCTGGAGTGCCCAGTCCGAGGCCACCAGCGCGAGCTGCGTGGACACATCCGTCTGCGGCAGCAGCCGGGCCGGCAGGTGCGAAGCCGGGTCGAATCCGTCGATCTCACCGGCCAGCCGGGCGGGATAGCGCGTCGCGTCGAACCGGGTCAGCGGACCGATGCCGCTGCGCCTCTCGAGCGTGGCCTGCCAGAACTCCTCCAGTCCGAACCCATTGGGCGTCAGCAGGCCGATTCCCGTCACCACGGTGCGGCCTCCGGCACCGGTGGCCATGCCGGCCGTCATACGCGAGCTCCTTCCGGGCTGCGGAGCACCATGGCGCTCTGAAATCCGCCGAAGCCGCTGCCCACCGTGAGTGCGGTGTTCACCGGGCATTCGCGGGCGGTCCGGGGCACGTAGTCGAGATCGCACTCCGGGTCGGACTGGTGCAGGTTGGCGGTCGGTGGCACCACGTCGTGCTCAATGGCCAGGGCGGACGCCGCGATCTCGATGGACCCGATCGCCCCCAGGGAGTGACCGACCATCGACTTGATGGAGCTGACGGGAGTGGAGTAGGCGTGCTCGCCGAGGCTGCGCTTGTACGCGGCCGTCTCGTGCCGGTCGTTCTGCTTGGTGCCGGAGCCATGGGCGTTGATGTAGTCCACGGCGGACGGATCCGTCCTGGCCTCCGCCAGCGCCACCCTGATCGCCTCGGCCATCTCCCGGCCGTCGGCCTTCAGGCCGGTCATGTGGTAGGCGTTGCAGCGGCTCGCATAGCCGGAGATCTCCGCGTAGATGTGGGCGTCCCTGCGCCGGGCGTGCTCGTACTCCTCCAGGACGAACATCGCGGCGCCCTCGGCCAGGACGAAGCCGTTGCGCGAGGCGTCGAAGGGCCTGGAGGCGTGCTCAGGATCGTCGTTGCGCGGGCTGGTCGCCCGGATCGCGTCGAAGCAGGCGACCACGATCGGGGTGATCGGGGTGTCCGAGGCCCCGGCCAGCATCACGTCGGCGCTGCCTTCCCGCAGCAGCCGACAGGCGTGACCGACCGAGTCGAGGCCCGAGGTGCAGCCGTTCGAGATCATGGTCACCGGGCCCTGGGCCGCCACCGTCCAGGCCACTTCCGCGGGCATGACGCTGGGGATGAGGTAGTCCGCCATGTTCGGGGACACTCGGGTGTGATCGACCAGCCAGTCGCGACCCCCCGCCGATACGGCAAGGTACTGCTGCTCGAGGCTGGTGGCTGCGGCGACGGCGCTGCCCAGGCTCACCCCGACGCGGGTGAGGTCGAGGGCGGAGAAGTCCATGCCACTGTCGGCGACGGCCTCCCGGGCGCAGACGACCGCGAACTGGGCGGCCCGGTCCATGCGTTGGATCTCAGCAGGCGTCAACCCCTCGGCGAGCGGGTCGAAATCGGCTTCACCGGCCATCTGCGAGCGGTAGGGGGACGGATCGAAGAAGGAGATCCTTCGGGTGGCCGAGCGCCCCGATGTCAGCAGGCTCCAGAACTCCGCTCTGCTGCCGCTGTCGGCGGCCCTGACTCCGATCCCGGTGATGACCACACGACGGCTCACGTGGAACCGCCCGGGGTCGGCGAGTTGGACCTGAGGACCATGGCGAACATCTCCTTCCCCCACGAGCTCCCGCCGCGGGCAGTGACGACAGGACACAGCCTGGGCAGGACGGATCGAACACCGCTCGTCGGCCTTTTTCCCCCTGCGACGGCGCCTTCGAAGAGATTCCGAGCAACTCACGACCGAACTGCTACCGCGATCGATTCCTCTGGTGCCGAGGAGCCGACAGTCACGAGCGCACGGGAGAGAACATGAGACCGCCCTCGGGTGAGACGGAGCCGTCGGGCGGCACCATCGCCGCCGCCGACGGCCCGCAGGAGCCGGTGCCCGGCGTTCCCCGCCACGTGTGGCAGGTGACCGCGGTGGTGATCGTGGGCGCCTTCATCACGCAGCTCGACGCCGCGCTCGTCAACGTCGGCCTCGCCACGGTGGCGGACGATCTGCACGCATCGCTCCGGTCCACCCAGTGGATCGTCAGCGGCTATCTGCTGGGCCTGGTCGTCGGCCTGCCGCTGTGCGGCTGGGGCAGCCGTCGCCTGGGCGCCGGCCGTCTGTGGATGTGGTCACTCGGTGGCTTCACCCTGACGTCGATGTTGTGCGCCTTGGCCACCGACATCCGGCTGCTCGTCCTCTTCCGGATACTTCAGGGACTCTTCGGCGGGCTGCTGCTGCCGGCGGGCCAGACGGTCATCGCCCAGGTCGCGGGCCGGAATCTGATGGGCCGGGTGATGAGCACCGCCGGGGCGGCACTCGTGCTGGGCCCGGCCGCGGGTCCGGTGATCGGCGGTCTGCTGATCGCCCATGCCTCCTGGCGGTGGCTGTTCCTCGTCAACATCCCGGTGGGTCTGGTCGGGCTCTGGCTCGGCAGGCGTCTCATCCCGCGAGGCGAGCCCACGAAGGCGGCCCGGTTCGACGCCGTGGGCTTCGTCCTGGTCGGTGCCGGCCTCTCGGCCGTGACCTACGCGGTGAGCCTGTCCGACGCGTCGGACGGCCTGACCCTCACGACGTTCTACGGCCCCCTGGTCCTGGGCTGCGCCGCTCTGGTCGCCTTCGGCGTCCTCACCCGCCGAACCGAAGCGCCGCTGCTGAACCTCGACCTGTTCGCCAACAAGGTGTTCATGGCCGCGGCCGCGTCGAGTCTGCTGGCCGGAGTGGTCCAGTTCGGCGCCTTGGTGATCTGGGCCCTCTACTTCCAACTGGTCCGTGGATACGGCGTGGTGGACACCGGCCTCGCCATGATCGGATTTGCCGTGGGAGCAGCCGTACTGCCCTTCGCCGGCAAGCTCACCGACCGCTTCGGCGGCGGGCCGGTGTCCCTCGCGGGTGCGGTGGTGACAACGCTGGCCTTCGTACCTGCGGCCTTGCTGCCAGTAGACACCTCACTGTTCGTCCTCGAGGCGTGTCTGCTGTTGCTCGGCGTCGGGAACGCGCTGTCAGTGGTGCCCTCTTCGACAGCCGCGTACGTGACCGTGGCCCCACCACGCATCCCCGACGCCGTCACTCTGATCAACATCTTCCTGCGGCTCGGTGGTGCCGTCGGCTCCGCACTGCTGGTCTCCGTGGTGAGCAGCGGAAGCGGCGGGGCAACAGCCGTCTCCAACCATCGAGCGGCCTTCTGGTGCCTCGCCTTCTTCTCCCTGGCCTCGGTGGTCAGCGCGCTGGGGGTGCTACTCGCTGCCCGCGCCAGGGAGAACCGCTGCTGAGCCGGGCTGTGCGTCGAGGGCCAGCAGCGCTTCGACGAAGGCCGGCCCGTCCGGTGTCGCCTGGAAGTAGGCCCGGTCAACGGCCTCGACGAGCTCGATGGCCTCCCGGGCGAGTGCCGTTCCCTGCTCCGTGACGTGCAGGCGTTTGATCCGGGTGTCGTGCGGGTCCTGCTCACGGCTGATGAGCCGTTTGCCTTCCAGGGCACGGGCGACCTGGGACGCGGTCATGGCATCCATCCCGGCGTGCTCCGCGAGTTCGCGCTGGCTGGGCGGCTGCCCGTGACGGCCGAGCCACCAGGCGCTGGCCAACACGACGAACTGCGGATGGGTCAGCTCGTAGGGCCGCAGGGCACCGGCGACGGCGCGCTGCCAGCGGAGTGTGACGCGCCAGAGCAGGAACCCCGGGTTGTTCCAGGGCCCCTGCTCCCGCGCTGCTCGATCGGTCATCCGGCCTGTCCTGCGACCTTCGCCAAGGCCTCCATGGCCTCGGGGAAGTCCGAAGTGATCTGCGGTCCCAGCTCAGGCCCCATCGCCTCGGCGGCCGGCCCTTCGATCTCGAGGCGGTGAGTGATCTTCGTCCGCCCACCGGGGAGAGCAGTCAGCCGGTGAATGAACCGCAGGGTGACCGCGTCGGGAATCACCGTCTCATCGGTGAATCCCTGCTCCGGAACAGCTTCCGTGATGGTGAACGGCAGCGGATCCTGCCCCTCCGGCGTCATCGTGCCCGTGCTCCCCGCCGCGAACGGCCCGTCCAGCGTCACCCGCACGATCCCCTCGTCCCACTCGGGCCAGCTGGCTGTGTCCACGTACCGCGACCAGACCTGAGCCGGGGTGACATCAGCCTCGATGGTGTGCTCGAAATCCCACATGCCGCCTCCAAAGGTATGTGTACTTATAATCAGTGTACTTACTTTAGGTCGGCGGGCAAAACGGCACGACAGCAGCTGCAGCGATCAGTTCCGACACGAGAAACGGCCTCTTCAGGTGCACGCTTCCCCGCCACGCGCCAACTGATCGGCGCCAGGGTTCGCACGCCATCGGGCCACCTCGCCCGCTCTGACGCACAGCTCGTCCCCGCTCCAGCTCGTACGGATCATGCTGTGTTCGATCCCTGGAGTGAACTCGTCCGCCCGCAGACCGAGTTCCCTGCGTGGCGCTGCGAGCGTGAGGTGCTTTCCTGTCGTACCGGCCATGGCGTCCTCCCCCGTGCACACCGTGCTTCACACTGTGCCATCCGGGTCTGACAATCGGTGACCTTGCGGTCGCTGAAGGTAACCTGCCGGGGCTGTCCCTCTGCGTCGGAGTGGTACACGGGCTGCTTTCTCCCGCCCCTTGCCCGGGTCGGAGTCGCTGTACGGGGAGCCTCGGGCAGTAGCCCTCCCCGGCCGGCCAGGCGCGAGCCCGACCACGCTGTCGCTCGTCGCAGAACCGGTGGTACCGGCGCCAGGAGCGCTCGTCACAGGCGAGGACGTACTTGAAGCGCCGGAAGGCGCCCCGCCCGCCGATGGCGATCCGCAGCCGGTCGGCGAGGGCGGCGTCGCCGAGCCCGCCGATGAACAGCTCCATGTCCTGGTAGCCGGTCCGGGAGCCCAGCGCCGGAACGTACAGCCATCGCTCAGGATCGTCCGCCTCCTCGGCCGGGGGCCCAGGCTCCGGTTCGTCCGTGAACGCCGGCCGACACTCCCCGGTGGGCTGATCGAGCCGGCCACCGGACTCGCCCTGTCAGGTGCGGGTGAGGTCGGACAGGAGCGCCGGGAGGAGGCGTTCCTCCATGACCGTTCTGCCCGACTCCTCCATGGCACGGGCCAGTTCGGGGTCCCAGGGGCCGACCGCGGGCGGTCCCGCGAGGCGTCCGCGCTCCCCTTGCGCTCCCCGCCCCTTGGCGATGCGATGAACCGACCTGCACAGCTCCTTGGCGACACTGGTGGCACGGCTTGTCGAGATCACACATACGAGACGATGGCCATCATTCGCAGGCCTCTCGCTTACACCGATATGGAGCAGCTTGAGCAAGTCGGCGGTGACGACCCCGTAGGCGTTGCCCAGACGCAGGACCGTGCACGGATACCGGCCGCGCTCGGCAAGGTCGTACCCCGTGGTGCGGCTCGGGGACAGCGCACGGTTCGCCGTCTCCAGATCCACGGCCGCAGGCAATGCGAGCAACTCCTCGCGCGTCAGCCCACGGGACGCATCGTCGCGCTTGGTGATCACAGAGGATTTTGTACCCCGCGAGGCAATCCGCCACCTGGCGATCGGCGACCTGAACGTGGCAGCCGGTGTCAGCAGCACTCATCTCGCACAGCGGTTCAAGGAGCTCATCGGCGTCACGCCGAAGCGGCTGGCCCGGACCTACCGCTTCGCCGCCACCGTGTTCGCGATCAACCCCGCCGGACCGATCGACTGGGGCGACCGGGGCTCACGCCGACCCGGTACGTCGAAGTCCGGCGGCGGTTCCTGCGCGAACATCCCGGCCACGTGCTGGACAGCTGGCCGCTGCCGGCCGATTGATTTCTTACAAGAGCGACAGCTCACGACACGCTAATTTGGGGCACCCCAAAGCAGAGGAGAGCCCCGTGGGCAAGGTGGTCATGTACAGCTCGGTGTCGGTGGACGGCTTCATCGCGGACGAGAATGACCAGCCCGGACCGCTGTTCGACTGGTTGTCCAGCGGTGACGTCCCGTTGGACGAGAGCGGCGAGGTGAAGGTGTCGCAGACGTCCTACGATTACACCCGGCCGTACTGGGACCAGATCGGGGTGACAGTCGTCGGCCGCCACGTCTTCGACATGACGGACGGCTGGGACGGGAAGCCGCCGGGCGGGATCGACCACGTGGTCGTCGTGACGCACCGGCCGGAGCCCGAGGGCTGGGACCCCGAGGCGCCGTTTCACTTCGTCGACGGCGTCGAGGCAGCCGTGGCCGAGGCGCAAGGGCTTGCGGGTGACCGCATGGTCGAGGTCGCCGCCGGCGAGGTCGGTGGCCAGGTGCTTGCCGCGGGTCTGGTCGACGAGGTGCGCATGGACGTCGTACCCGTCGTGTTCGGGTCCGGCAAGCGCTACTTCGGGTCGGTCGACGCGCAGCACCTGTTGGAGGATCCTGACGTGGTGATTCAGGGCAACCGGGTGCTTCATCTGCGCTATCGGGTGCGCCGTTGACCGCTCTGAGCGGGTACGCGAAGAAGTCCACTGCGAACGGTGACACAAGATCGGGCCTCCGGCTGCCTTTGCGCATCGCTGTCCCTGGTCGGGCAGCCGACGCCGATCCGCCCCGGCACCTCACCTGCGGCAAGTTCAACGGCCGACCCCCAGGAAGAGCGGCTCTTCACCAATGCAGGGAGTAGTCGGGGTCTGAATCCGCCTGTCTCGAGTAGGGATCGGGCGATGTAGTTGGTGAGGTCGCGGAAGCCGAGGGCGGAGCCGCGCAGGTGCTCCAGGCGGCCGTTGATCGCTTCGGTTGGACCGTTGCTGGTGCCGGGCCTGCCGGCGCAGACGCACCTGGCCACGAAGGGAGGAGCCGTTCGTGACCAGGCCCGTCTGCCGTGGGCGGGCACACGCGCGTCCGGTGTACGCCTCGCGACCCGCCGCCCTGGGGCTCAGCTGGTGAAGTAGCCCGTCAGGTCGGCGATGAGGTGGACGCTGCCGGCGTTGTTGTAGAAGTCGACCTTTCCGTTGATCACGGGGACGACGACCAGGTTGGGTATGGTCTCGCCGGCCGTGAAGTTGAGGTTGGACGCGCTGGACCGGGTGGTCCCGTCGGGGTAGACCGTGACGTAGCTGGAGGAAGTACCGCCGGTCGCGGTGACGTTGAGGACGACGGCGGTGGCGTTCACGGGGACGCCGTTCCTGCCGCCGACGGTCAGGGTGACCTTGGCGGCGGCGCCGACCGTGCCCTTGCGGACGCCGGTGCCGTTGCGGGTGTCCATGACGCGGAGCGGGCCGGCGTTGTGCTCGACGGAGCCGCTGCTGCTGAAGTAGCCGGTGATGTCGGCGACGAGGTTGACGCTGCCGGAGTTGTTGTAGAAGTCGACCTTCCCGTCGACCACGGGGACCACGACCAGGTTGGGAAAGGTCTCGCCCGCGCTGAAGTTGAGGTTGGAGACCGCCGGGCGCGGACTGCCGTCCGGATAGACGGTGACGTAACTGGACGAAGTCCCGCCGGTCGCGGTCACGTTCACCACCACACCGGTGACCCCACTGCTCGGCACCCCGGCCACACCCGCGACCTGCAGACGGACCGTACCGCCCGGGCCGACCTTCGCCTTCGCCACACCCGTGCCCGTGCGGGTGTCCATGATCCGCGCCGGGCCGACACTGGTGAGCTTCGATCCGCTGCCGTCACTCGTGTAGTAGCCGGTGATGTCGGCGATGAGGTTGACGCTGCCTGCGTTGTTGTAGAAGTCGACCTTTCCGTCGACCACGGGGACCACGACCAGGTTGGGGAACGTCTCGCCCGCGCTGAAGTTGAGGTTGGAGACCGCCGGGCGCGGACTGCCGTCCGGATAGACGGTGACGTAACTGGACGAAGTCCCGCCGGTCGCGGTCACGTTCACCACCACACCGGTGACCCCACTGCTCGGCACCCCGGCCACACCCGCGACCTGGAGACCGACCGTACCGGCCGGGCCGACCTTCGCCTTCGCCACACCCGTGCCCGTGCGGGTGTCCATGATCCGCGCCGGGGTGACGGGCTTGAACGTGCCGGTCGGCGGCACGACCGGCTGGATCGTTCTGACGTCGCTCGCCTTCACGTACGCGATCCGGTGGTTGTAGCGGATCGGGTAGTACCGCGTGGTGCCGACGACGAGCAGGCAGTCGGGGTCGGCCGTGCAGTTGAGGTTCTCCGCGTAGTAGAAGTCGCCCGTCACCTGGTCGAGCGCGCGGTACGCCTGGCCCGGCTGGATGGTCTCGTGGCTCAGCGGGGTCAGCTGCTGGTTGGGGTCGGCCGCGAGGGTGCTCAGGGACGAGGGGTAGGCGGAGGTCTCCGGGTAGGCGCGTCCGTACACCGGGACCGCCGACGTGCCGACGGGGGTGATCAGCTGCTTGGCGGTGCCGGTGTTGGCCATGGAGTAGGCGCCGCCGGGGTTGTAGAACCAGGCCTTCTGCCCGTCGAACCAGATGGCCGTCCAGTCGCCCTGCACCGCCGCGACCACGAAGGTCTGGCCGTAGACGGCCTTGTCGGTCCAGTCCCAGCCCAGCGTGGAGCCGGTGGTCTGGCCGTCCGCCGTGTACTTCGGGTCCTTGATCAGGGAGGCGGTGGAGGACGGACTGGTGCGCAGGTAGACGAAGTTGGCCGGGTTGGCGGGGCAGGTGGTGGTGGAGGAGCCGCAGCCGGTCAGGGTCGGCTCGTTCGCAGTGCTCCAGGGCGGGGTGATGGTGACCTCGCCACCGGCCACCGGCATGCCGTCGCCGTTCGGGGAGGCCTGCAGCAGGGCGAGATAGTGGCCCCAGTTCCACCATGGGCCCGGGTCCCAGTGCATGCCCTCGTAGTACGCGTCGAGCGGACCGGGAACGTCGTCGTGGCCGATGAGGTGCTCGCGGTCGAGCGGGACGGCGAACCGCTGGGCGAGGTAGGTCACCAGTGCCGCGGAGGACTGGTACTCCTGCTCGGTGTACCAGGAGCCGTAGGTCAGGGCGTAGCCCTCGTGCTCGATGCCGATCGAGTGGTCATTGACGTACTTGTTGCCCGCGTGCCAGGCGACGTCCTTGGTCGGCACCATCTGCGTGACCGAACCGTCGGCGCCGACCACGTAGTGCGCGCTGGCGTAGGACGACGGCTTCTGGAACGCGTTGATCGCCGAGGACGCCGTGCTCTCCGTGTCGTGGATGACGATGCTGGTGATCGCGTCCCCGTCCGCGGGGCGGTTGGCCAGGTCGTAGTTGCCGTAGTCCGTCTGGTCGGTGCTGCCGTTCAGCGCGTAGGCCGCCGGCGTGAAGGTGCAGGCCAGCGTGGACGGGCACTCGGTCGCGGGCGTAGTCGTGGTCGTGGTCGTGTCCGCCTGGACCACCGGGGTCCGCGGGGACAGCGGGGTGACGGCGGCCGTGACGTGGGCCACCCCGGACTGCGGAGTGGTCTTCAGGGCCACGGCGTCCGAGGGCTGGGCCGCCGCGGACTTGAGGTCGGGGCTGAGCTTGGGGGACGCCTGGACCGGCACCGAGGGGTCGGCGGTGAGCGTCACCTCTTGGTTGTCCGCGGTGATCCGGTGGGCGCCGGTGCGTATCGTCGCGTAGACCCGGTGGGCGAACTGGTCGGCGGTGGCGGAGTTCGCGGCCTGCGAGAAGCGGGCCACCGCGGGGTACCACTGCGCGGAGGTGGTGGGCAGTGACCCGGTCGCGGCGCGCTCGTACGAGGCGAGGAGCGCGGCGGCCCCGCGCACGCTCTGTCGCGTGGAGGTGCGCAGCGACGCCGGTGAGTCGCCGAGCATCGAGGCGGCCGTGTCGAGGGTGCGCATCGCCGGGGTGATCGGCGGCACCGTGCCGCTGTCCGACGGCGTTGCCGCGGGATGGTGCGGCGCCCGGGGGTCGTCACCCCGGCCGTTCGTCTCCGGCGGGGTGTCCGACGCCGCCCGGAGATCCGACCGGCTGACCGAGGTGAGGCCCATGACGTTGTAGTTGCCGGTGACCGACGGGCTGCCGCGGTGCGACTCCCACAGCGTCTGCTGGTAGGAGACGGCCAGCAGCACGCTGCTCGGCACGTGGAACTCCGCGGCGGCCGCGCTGAAGTCGGCCTGCAGCGTGTGCAGGGCGGGCTTGATCGGCGCGGACACCGCCGTCCCGCCGACAGTGCCCTGCCCCTGGGTGGAGCCGGATCCCTGGGCGGCCTGTGCGACCGCCCCGATGACCAGCCCGACGGTGGCGAGCCCCCCGGCGGCTCCCCACCAGATCCTCTTCCGCTGACTGCGGTGTCTCGAACGCACTGCTACCCCTCACCCATGTCCGGTGCACAGGGCCGCAACGGCTCCCCCGCGATACGGGGAACACGCGAGCGCCTCGTATGTGGACGCGCGCGACGCCATCACGCCGGCCCAGATCGGTCCGTGTCACGACAGCGCCCTGCCGGCAGGCAGGGCGACGGTGGGGTACGCGACGATCGGCAGGCTATGACGCATCGGACCATGGACGGTCGATCGCCCGATCATGAACGGGTAAACACCTCGGACCTCGCATGCAAGACGCAACACCAGCGGTATCCGGCCGCGCCCCACGTACCGGTGACACACCGGGTTCGTCGATGTACGGCCCCGACGTCGAGCTGCACCTGGTCCGCCACCTCGGCGTGCTCAAGATGCACGGCCTTCACACCAGTTACGCCCCGGGCATCTTCAACTGGATCGTCTCCGACTACGCGCCGCCTGGTGCACCGCGTCGCGTCGCCGAACTGCATGATGTACCGCCCCAGTTCTTCTCCGACCGCTGAGACCGGCTGGTAGATCTGTCCGGCCTGCTACCGATCCGGCTCTACGACGGCCGCCACGAGGGCCGAGAGTCCGGCACTGGCCGTCGGCGTCGCACGGAAAGCCGTGCAGGCGATGATCGGGGCCGTCGATGCGGATGACGACCGACGCGAACCAGACGGTGCTGCCCGAGATGCCCGCCTCGAAGGTCTCAGTCTTCTGAGACCTCATCACCGCACACCGGGCATCGAAGAAGAAGGGGCTAAAACGCGGATAGACTGGACTCGTGCGGGCCCCAGATCGGGCCCCATCTGGCCACCTCGGTGCCCGATCGGTAAGTGGTTTAGACCAAAAGTCGCGCAAGGAATGACGAAAGGCCAGGTCACGGGCTATGTGACCTGGCCTTTGCCGGAGCCGCCTTCGGGAGTCGAACCCGAGACCTACGCATTACGAGACCGTGAGCGTTCGTGCTGCGTGGTGCCCGGTCGTGCTACTGAGTGACGTTCTGCCTGATCAGAGCATGTGCGGCTTGTTGGTCTGTGCTACCTCGTATCACGTCGTCCAAAGGCGTCCGGCCACCCCTTGGCCACCCCGGGCCAGCTACGCCGCACCTCAACGCCTACGCACAGCAGTTGTCGGACTTCCACAGTTCACTCACGCGCGGTCCACGCATGCAGACGCCGGCCCGGCGATGCCGTCTCACGTCGGCCACATGGTCCCGGCCCCTACAGCGTCACCGCATACAAGAGGCCAGTGTCGCCAGCGATATACACCATCCCGTCGGCCACTGCAGGGTCCTCGTACAAGGATCTGGCGGTGTGGAAATTCCACCGCTTCTCGCCGCTCGCGGCGTCCACCGCGTACAGGTTGCCGTCCTTGCTCCCGACGTACACCACACCGCCCGCCACGGCCGGCGACGAGAGCACGGCGCCGCCCGTGCGGAACCTCCACCGCTGCTCGCCGCTCGCGGCGTCCACCGCGTACAGGTTGCCGTCCTCGCTCCCGACGTACACCACACCGCCCGCCACGGCCGGCGACGAGGACACAAAGTGCTGGGTGGGGAACTTCCACCGCCGTTTGCCGGTCGCGGCATCCACCGCGTACAGGTTGCCGTCCTGGCTCCCGACGAACACCACACCGCCCGCCACGGCCGGCGACGAGCGCACGGCCCAGCCCGTGGGAAACGTCCACCGCCGTTTGCCGGAGGCGGCGTCCACCGCGTACAGGTTGTCGTCCCCGCTGCCGATGAACACCACACCGCCCGCCACGGCCGGCGACGAGCCCACGGCGCCGCCCGTGCGGAACCTCCACCGCTGCTCGCCGGAGGCGGCGTCCACCGCGTACAGGTTGCCGTCCCTGCAGCCGACGAACACCACACCGCCCGCCACGGCCGGCGACGAGTCCACGGCGTTGCCCGTGCGGAACCTCCACCGCCGTTTGCCGGTCGCGGCGTCCACCGCGTACAGGCTGTTGTCGACGCCGCCGATATACACCACACCGCCCGCCACGGCCGGCGACGAGAGCACGGCGCCGCCCGTGCGGAACCTCCACCGCTGCTCGCCGGAGGCGGCGTCCACCGCGTACAGGTTGCCGTCCCCGCTGCCGACGAACACCACACCGCCCGCCACGGCCGGCGACGAGTTCAGGGAGCCCCCGGCGCGGAACAGCCACCGCTGCTCGCCGGAGGCAGAGGAACCGCTGCCGCGGATCTTCCAGCCGACGAAGCCGAGTCCTGCGGCGGTGGCGCCGCCGAGGCCGAGCAGGGTCCGTCTGCGGGTGATCCCGGCCGGGCGTCCCGCAGCCTTGACCGGCGGCAGGGACGGGAGCCGCGCCCCGGGCGGCAGGACGATGAAGTCGCGCTGTTCCCTCGGCCGGGTCGGCGCCGGGCGCTCCGGCCGGCCGGCGCCGGGTTCCGCCGGCACCGGCTCCGTGGGCGGGCGCTCGGACGTCTCGGGCCGTGACGGTGGCGGAGCCTCGGGCAGTGGCGCGGCGAGGGTGCGCGAGTGCACGGTCGCGGCGACCGGCTCGGGGAGCCAGCCGGGCTCGGTGACTGTCCGCGTCGACGCAGTCGGCGTGGATGCCGGTGGGACGGCCGGCCGACCGCCGGAGGTATCGGCCAGCTCGTGCAGCAGCGTGGTCACCGTGGGCCGCCGGTCGGGTTCCTTGGCCAGGCAGGAGGCCACCAGGGCCCGTAGGACCGGCGGAAGTTGGTGCAGGTCGGGTTCTTCGTACACGACGCGGAAACTGAGGGCGTGCGCCGAGCCGGTCCCGAACGGCCCGGCCCCGGTCGCGGTGAAGGCCAGTACCGCACCCAGGGCGAAGACGTCGCTCGCCGGTCCGACCGGCTTGCCGGTCAGCTGCTCGGGGGACATGAACCCCGGCGTGCCCACGACCGTGCCGGTGCTGGTGAGCGCGCTGGCCTCGCCCGCCACCGAGATCCCGAAATCGATGACTCGCGGTCCGTCCGCAGCGAGCAGGATGTTCGACGGCTTGAGGTCCCGATGGACCACGCCGGCCGCGTGGATGACCTCCAGGGCCTCGGCCAGCCCCGCCCCGAGTGCGAACACCTCGGCCTGCGGCCACGGTCCGTGCGCTGCCACGGCATCACCCAGCGGGACCCCGGGCACGTACACCGTCGCCAGCCATGCCGGTGATCCGTCCGGATCGGCGTCGACCACGCCCGCGGTGAACGCCCCGTTCACCCGGCGGGCGGCGGCCACCTCCCGGGCGAACCGGCGCCGGAAGCCGGCGTCCTCGGCCAGCTCCGGGCGTACGACCTTCACCGCCACGAACCGTCCGCCGGGCGAGCGCCCCAGGTACACGCGGCCCATTCCACCCGCGCCCAGCCGGGCCACGATCCGGTACCGCCCCACCTGCCGGGGATCCCCAGCCTCCAGTGCCTCGAACGGGTCCACCCGAATAACCCCCTGCCACGTCCCCACGCCCCAACGGCCTCACGGGCTGCCGCTTCGAGATCGCACATCATCCCCGATGTCCCTGGCTCCGCACCACCGTCCGCCTGTCCGGCCCCTGTTGACTTGTCCACCGGCCGGACGATCACCAGGAGGCGCCGCCGTGTCCTGGCGCGACGCAGCCTTCTGCGACACGCTTCAGCACCCCGGCGCCGACCGGGGCACCCGGTCCTCCCGGACCGGGCCGGAGCGGGGGCCGCGATCCCGCTCCTGGCCTGGTCCGATGTAGGTGCCGGCGGATTCGGCGAGGGACAGCGAACGGGCCCCGGCTCTAGGTTCGGCAGCCTCAAGGCACGGCAGCGGCAACCTTCCGGCCGCTGCCATAAGGGGGCATCATGCGCAGGACCGTGTCCGTGGTGGGCGTACTCATGATCGTGGTGGGTGTCGCGTTCGCCGTGCTGAGCCTGCTGACGTATGCGGACAAGGACGAGCGGCAGTGGGCCGAACATCGTCTCTATGACCTGCAGCTGTCGCCCGAGGAGAAGGCGCGGGCGACGGCGAACCTTCTGAGCGTCCAGGACCGCGAGCGTCTCAATATCGAGGTGGCGATCGTCGGCACAGTCGCGGCCGTGGCGGGGGGCGCGATGGTCAGGACTGTCCGTCGGCGGCAGCCCGCGGTGTCTTCTCCGTCGCGTTGAAGTCCTGCGAGACCGCGGCGGCCGGCTCCCGCGACCACCGCGTCAGCAGTTGGCCGACCTCCCGGGTACGCGGATGGTTGGCGCCCTGGACCCGGACCATGTCGGCCAGCAGGGTGGTGAGCCGTTCGGCGGCAGTGGCATGGTCACCGCCGCGGTGCAGGAGTTCGGCCTCCTGCTGCCGGGCCCGCAGGGTGCGCGGGTGGTCGGCGCCGAGGACCCGTTCCAAGGTCCGCCGGAGCCGCTCCAGTCGGCCCGACGCGGCGGCGGTGTCTCCGGCGACGCCACGCCAGAAAACAAGGTTGACCTGGTAGGTCAGGGTGGTGGGGTGCTCGGCGCCCAGCGCGAGTTCGGCGTCGTCGGCCGCTGTGTCGAACTGCTCGATCGCACCGTCGAGGTCACCGGCGATCGCGTGCCAGTAGGCGAGGTTGTGCCGGGCGACGAGCGTTTCGGGGTGCAGCCGGCCGACGACGGAGACCAAGCCGTCCACCGCCTGCTGATAGGTGGTCACGGCCAGCCGCACGTCACCCGTCTCCCCGATCCACCGGCTGAGGTCGGTGACGACCTTCAACGTCGCCGGATGCCGGGGCCCGAGGTCCCGCTCCAGTTCCCGGGCGATCGAGGCGTACGCGTCGCGCGCGCCTCGGGCGTCCCCGGAGAGCCCGCGGCACAGGGCGACGTATTCGTCGGCGGCGGTCACCAGCGGGTCACCGGCGCCGAGCGTCGCCCGCGTCTCGGCGGCCAGGGTGACGAAGTCGGCCAGCGCGGCGTCGATGAGGCCCGACTCCATCCGGAAGCGCGCCTCGTGCAGGCGGATGGACAGCGTGTCCGGGTCCACGCTGCCGAGGCTGTCCTCCGCTTCGCGTCTGATCTCCGCCAGCGACCGGACAGCCGCCGTGGTGTCCCCGAGGTCGCCCTCGGCCTGGGCCGCCTGCGAACGCAGCGTCAGAACGTCCCGGTGGCCGTCGCCCAGCCGGCGCCGGGCCTGGTCGGCCAGGCCCTGGGCCATGTCCCGGGCCGCGGCGGGGCGGCCCAGAGCGGTCAGATGCGGCCCGAAGCGGCGGAGCAGGGGATGCAGGCCGCCGCCGTGCCAGAGGTGGCCGCCGGCATTCGCCAGCAGCACTTCGGCGCTGCGGTAAAGGGCGGTCTCCGTCTCCGGTTCGCAGTCCGGCGCGGACCACACCTCCTCCAGCGCGTCGGCCGCGGCTGTGGCGAGCCGTTCGCGGCGGTCGGCCGGTACACCGTCCCGGACAGCGCGCTGGACGAGGGAATGCACCTCGACGACCGCCGGGCCGGCAGGTCCGTGGTGGGTGACCAGACTCAACCGGTGCAGTGCCCGCAACGCCAGCAGGGCGCCCCGTTGCGGGACGGGGTCACCGCCGAGCCAGTCACGCGCCGCCGGACCGAGCAGTACCGCGTCGGAAATGCCGTCGGGTGCGAACATCGAGATCAGTTCGAGCATGGCTCGGGCGGTCCCGGGCAGTGCCAGGGACTCCGCCCGCCCGAGGGCGAGTTGCAAGGTGCTCGTCACCGTGCCGCCGTGCTCGTCCGCGGGGGAGGAGGGCGGAAGCAGACCGGCGATGCTCTCCCGCCGGTCGGCCAGAAGGCTCAGGTACGTGGGCAGGTCCATGCCGGTGTCGAGGAGGAAGGCGGCCGCCTGGGAGAGGGCGAGCGGGAAGTGGCCGAGTGCTGCGGCCAGGGCCGTCAGATCCTCGCGACGGTGCGCCGGGGGCCCGTGGTGCCCGGCGGCCGGGCCCAGGTCGAGCAGCAGACGGTCGGCCAGGTAAGCGGTGGCCTCGTCGGCGGTGAACACACCGACGGCAATCATCCGGACCCCCGGGCGCAGCAGCGTGGCGTCCCGCCGACGGGTGGCCAGGACGGTCCGGCCGGCGTCACCGGCCGGCCAGAGCCCGGCCAGTTCGCCGGGGTCGTCGATGTCGTCGAGGACCACGAGCCAGGGAGTGGTGGTTGATCTCAGCCAGGTCAGGAACAGGTCGGCCTGGGTCTCGTCGTCCCCGCCGGGGTCGGTGCCGGGCGGGGGAGCTTCCCCCGCGATGCTCTCGATGCGCGCCCCGGACAGTGCCCGCCACGCGCGGGCGTAACTGCCGAGGACCGACAGGCGGTCGCCGGCGGGCACCCAGAGCAGGATCTCGGCCCGCTGCTTGGCGCGGTGGAACGCCGCCGAGGCCAGTTGAGACTTGCCGACGCCGCCCGCACCCGTGAGAAGGATCTGCCGGACGGATGCGTCTCGTATGCCCGCGTCGATGCTCTCGGCCAACCCGTCACGCCGCCGCAGTGCGGCGGCATCACTCGGCGGACGGCCGATCACGATCTGCGATTGCGGCTGCGGCTGCGGCTGCGATTGCGGCTGCTGTCCAGGGGCGGGGCTGCTCCGGTAATCCCGCGCGGCACGCCACAGCCGCTGCCAGTGCGCCAGCGTGGGCTGATCGGCGGACGCGCCTCCAGCCACCCTCTCGACGGCCTGTACCAACGCCATGACGGCTTCGAACCTGCGCGGTACCGACTGGCCGCCGGCCCATTCGCCGAGCCTGCGCGCGTTGACGGCGACCCGGCGACCGGACGGCAGCTCCACCGCGCTGGCCCGCCGGGCCAGGGTCTCGTCCGACATGTCTGGCAGCCGCCGACGCAGCCGGGTCAGCGCCGCCGCAAACCTGACTCTGGGATCACCGGCTTCACGATCGTCCACCCGTGTCTCCCCCGCCCGCCACGCTGGTCACCCGAGTCTATGCGACGGCGCCGCCCCCGGTCCGGCCCGCAACGGGGACCTGTTTGCCGCCACAGCAGCCTCAGTTGACCTGCTCGGACAGCCCGCGCCGACTGCCTGGGACGGTCACCGGCGCCGCATCACCCGTACCGTGGACCTGCTGTCAGGACCTGCTGTTGCGGGGCGTTGGAGCCGGGTACCGAGAAGAAGGGGCCTCCCCTTGACCATTGAACCTGCTTATCCCGAAATGATCCGCGACGAGCAATACGTACGGCCCTTCGATGGTTGGCAGGGCTACGCGCATGTGCGGGCGTGGCGGCCGGCACCGGACCAAGTGACCGTCATGATCAGTGGCCTGAGCGGCGGTTGCACTCTGAAGAAGTTGCTTCCCTTGCTGCGCGACGAGTACCCGGACGACGCAGTGGAATTCTTCTTCCACGTGCCCTCGGACTGGACAGCTCTGGGGTACTACGCAGCGCTGACGGTGGATGCCGACGGCACAGTGGTCCAAACACGTATTGCTGGAGACACGTTGGCCGCGCGCCTCGGGCCCACCCTGTACGCGACCGAGGACCCGGACGACGAGACGTCCGGCTGGGGCGGAGCCTGAGTCACGAACGCCGTCTACGCACGGCTTCGCGGCACCCAGAACCGGGTTTTCGCACCGGCCCGAAGGACCTGAGCGGGCTCAGCGGTGGGTGAGGCGTAGCTGCAGCCACAGCGAGAGCCTGTCGTCGGGGTCGTCCAGCGAGATGTCGAAGAGGTCGGCGGTCCGGCGCAGCCGGTAGCGCAAAGTGTTGGTGTGCACCCCCAGCCGGGTCGCCGCTTCGGCGACGTTGCCGACGGCGTCGAGCCATGCGAGGACCGACAGGACGAAGTCCGTACCGTGCTCGGCATCGTGGGCGGTCATCGCGGCGACAGCGGGATGCCTCAAGCGCGGTTCGTGGCCGAGCTCGTCGGCGACGCGAGCCAGCAGGAGCCGTGCGTGTACGTCGGTCAGCCCAGCGACTGACGGTGCGTCGACGTGGGCTGTTGTCACGCGAAGGATGTCGTCGATCTCCCGGCGCATGGCCGGCAGGGCCGCCGGATCTGTTTCCGTGGGAGCGACCGCTGCGCGGACGCTGTCACCGAAAGCCCCGCGGATCGCGGTGAGCGCGTCTCTCGCGATCCGCCTCGCAGCCTGTGATCCGCCGCCCGGCAACAGGACGTAGACCGCACGGGACGTCGTGGCAATACTCGCGTCCGGACGGAAGGGGACGATGTAGCGGGACAGCGCGTGGCTGAGGTAGGCGGTCAAAGCCAGAGAACCCGTCGCGTCGGTTGTCGCGGCGAATCCGAGGAGCCCGAGGTCGACTCCTGACGGAATGGAAAGACGAAAGACTGTTTCGTGAGCCGCCCAGGATCCTTCCAGTGCCCCGAGCAGCGCGCTCTCGCGTTTTTGAAGCTCCAGTTCATTTGCATTGCGGCTGCGAAGAATGTGCAGACTGGCCAGGCGTGCACAATCGACCAGCGCCTGTTCACCGTCGCTGCCGAGGCCGTCGGTGCTTTCGATGGCCCAAATGGTGCCGAGCGGCTGGGTCCCGGCCCTGATGGCTATGGCTGCGCGGGGCAGCGCTCCGAGCGCATCGGGAAAGCGTACGACCTTGTCCGAACCGAGCACGATCCGATACCGCTCGAGGTTGTGGTCGATCTCCGGGACACGGCGGCTCAGAATTCCTTCGCGCCGCAGGGCGTCGATGCGCTGGTCCGGCGATGACGAATAGGCCATCACGCGCCGGTCCAGGTCCTCGATGGCAACAGATCCGCCGATGACGGCGCCGGCCGCGTTCGCCAGGATGAACAGTCCGTCCCCGGATCCGGCCTTCGGGTCGCCCCCGCCCCCCTGGGAACCCAAGGCGGAGAGCAGCAGCGCGTCGAGATGGCGCCAGGAGACCTCGTCCGCCGCGGCGAGCAGGGTGAGGCCGCCGGCCGATGATTCGGCGACGAGGGCGCTGGTATCGCTCCCCCTGAGCTTCAGGACCATCGCGCAGTATCCGCGGCGGGCGGCATCCCGTACGAGCTCGGCGGCGCCGGGTTGGTCGCCCTGGAGCCCTGGCATCAGCAGGAGCTGGTCCACGCCGGCCGGCAGGGGGTCGTGGGGGTCGTGCAGGACGGTCCCTCGGACGGTCTGTTCCAGTCCTCGTGGCGCGGTCAGCACCTGGAGGACCGGCGATCCGATGGTCGCGACGAGGTGCCGGACCGTGGTGGCCGGTACGTCGGCGACGATCTCACCGCTTGGGCGATCGGACAAAGTCATGGCCGGATCCTAGTCCAATCGGATCAGGACGGGTGATACGGGCGGGGACAACAATCGCCGCAATGGCCTTTCTGCTCCGGGTCTGTACGTGGAAAGACCCGTCGAGATTCTTCAACCGGTCGGACACATGACGCATGACCTCGGCCCAAGTTCTTCGAATGGAGACGCACATGACCAGAAGTCGTTTCACCGTCGTGACTCTCGCAATGGGAACCGCAGGAATTCTTCTCAGTTCCTGTAGCGGTACGTCGGCCACCGGCGACACTGCGACCCCGGCCGCGAGCGGAAGCAAGCTCCAGCCGTCGATTGTCGCGGACACCAAGGTCGCGGCACTGCTGCCCGAGCGATTCAAAGGTGGGATCGACGTGGCCAGCGGCGTCTACGCGCCGATGGAGATGCTCGACTCCAACCAGGAGTGGACCGGATTCGACTACGACTTGGGACAGGCGCTCGGAGTGAAGCTCGGCGTCTCGTTCAACTTCAAGAACCAGGCATTCGACAGCATCATCCCCTCGCTGCAGTCGGGCAAGCACGACATCATCATGTACGGAATGAATGACACGCCGGAGCGGGAAAAGAGTCTTTACTTCGTCGACTACTTCCACGCCGGAATGGAAATCGTCGTGAAGAAGGGTAATCCGGAGAAGGTCGGCAAGGTGCTCGATCTGTGCGGCAAGTCTGTCGCGGTCGCCAAGGCCACTACGCAGGCCGACCTGATGAGGGCCCAGGAGCCGAAATGCGCAGCCGCCGGAAAGAAGCCGATCACCGTGATCGAACTGCCCACCGAAGGTGACGCCCTCCTCGCGGTTCGCGCAGGAAAGGCCGTCGCGGACGTGCTCGACGCGGCGCCCGCCAGGTACAACGCCGCCACGGCAGGAAACGGCGCCGCTTTCGAGGTCGTGAGCGACCCTGCGCATCCCACCGGATTCGGTCCGGTGTACACCGGTATCGGGGTGCTCCGAAAGGACCACGACCTGGTCCTCGCCCTTCAAGCGGCGCTGGATTCCCTCGTGAAGGACGGTGCCTACAAGCAACTCCTCGACAAGTACGACCTGTCCGCGTACGGCGTCAAGTCCGCGATCGTCAACGGGGCATCGTGACGGACGAGATCGTGAGCACCGGGAAGGCGAGCCCGCTCGCCCCCGGCCTGCGTACCGCCGGGACGCACGATGTGGCTGCCACGCCCCTGCGGCACCCGGGACGATGGGTGGCCGCGACGGTGCTGATCGCCCTGTGTACGGGCTGGATGTTCTCGCTCTGGCGCAACCCGAACATCGAGCACCTGACGATCGCCGACTTCCTGTTCGACGGGCGGATCGTCAGAGGTGTCCTGCTCACGGTCGCGCTGACCGGCTGCTCGATGGCGCTGGCGACGACGCTTGCCATCCTGCTGGCTGTGATGCGGCTGTCCGCGAACCCGGTACTGCGCGTGATGTCGTGGGCGTACACATGGTTCTTCCGGGGCACCCCGCTGCTCGTTCAGATCGTGTTCTGGGGATACCTCGGCCTGCTGTACCAGACGCTCACCCTGGGTATCCCCTTCACCTCGATTCAGTTCGCCTCCGCGGACACCAATGTGATCGTGACCCCCTTCGTCGCCGGCTTGCTGGCCCTGGGGATGAACGAGGCCGCGTACGCCTCCGAGATCGTCCGCGCGGGACTGCTCTCGGTCGATCACGGCAACGTCGAAGCGGCCCACTCGCTGGGGATGTCGCCCGGGTACACCCTGCGGCGCATCGTGCTGCCCCAGGCGATGCGGGTGATCATCCCGCCCATGGGCAACGAGACGATCTCCATGCTCAAGAACACGGCCCTGCTCCAGCTCATCGCGGTGCCGGAGCTCTACACGCAGACCAGCTGGATCTCGGCGCAGAACCTGCACCAGGTCGAGCTGCTGATCGTCGCGAGCGCCTGGTACCTGGTCCTCACCTCCGTGCTCTCCGTACCGCAGTACTACCTGGAGCGCAGATACGGCCGCGGCACCGACCGAAGCCTGCCGTTGACGCCCTGGCAGCGGGCGCGCCGCCTGGTGAGCCGGGTGCGGACCCGTGTCTCACAGGTCGCGCGCACCGACGCAACAACAGAAGGAGACGCATGAACACGCAGGCCATCGACGGACCGAAGCCGTTGGTGGAGGCGCGGGACGTCCGCAAACGCTTCGGCGCGAACCTGGTGCTCAAGGGGATCGATCTCCGTGTCGAGCGTGGGCAGGTGATGTGCCTGCTCGGGCCCTCGGGCTCGGGCAAGTCGACCTTCCTGCGCTGTATCAACCACCTGGAGCGGGTAGACGGTGGGCGCATATACGTCGACGGTGAGCTGATGGGCTACCGCGAACACGGTGATCGTGCCCGCGAGATGAAACCCGGTCAGATCGCTGCTCAGCGCCGGAGTATCGGCATGGTCTTCCAGCGGTTCAACCTGTTCCCCCACCTCACGGCGTTGGAGAACATCGTCGAGGCCCCGGTCGGTGTGGCGCGCCGGAGCAAGGCCGACGCCCGCACCAGAGGCATGGAGCTACTGGAGCGAGTCGGTCTCACCGATCGTGCGGGCATGTATCCGGCTCAACTGTCGGGTGGCCAGCAGCAGCGGGTGGCCATCGCCCGGGCGCTCGCCATGGATCCGAAGCTGATGCTCTTCGACGAACCGACTTCGGCCCTGGACCCGGAACTCGTCGGCGATGTGCTGAACGTGATGCGCGATCTGGCGAAGAGCGGCATGACGATGATCGTCGTGACCCATGAGATCGGCTTCGCCCGCGAGGTGGCGGACCAGGTCGTCTTCATGGACGACGGCGTAGTGGTCGAATCCGGTGCTCCGACCGACGTGATCAGCAACCCGCAGCACGACAGAACGAAAACATTCCTCGACAGCGTTTTGTAGGCCGCTGTCGCTCCGCGTGTCCGGTTCGGGACCGCGACTGCTCACCGACTCCCTTGTGCCACAAAGAGAAAGAGAGGGACACCCCTGTGTGTGACGTCGTCCGTCGACCGCTGATCGCGGTCACCCTGGGACGGGACCTGCCTGACCATCCGTCCGTCTTCAGGCTGGCCGACAGCTACGTACAGGCTCTTACGAGTTCGGGAGCGATACCGATCGCCGTCATGCCCGGCACCGACGACGCGGCGATCCGGCACGTGATGGAACGCGTCGACGGCCTGTTCCTCCCCGGCGGAGTCGACCCGCATCCCCGCCATTTCGGAGAGGAGGTGCACCCCAAGACGGTCATCGACGAGGACCTCGACGCTCTGGAGATGAACGCCATCGCCTGTGCGGCCGACTTGGACATGCCCATACTCGGCATCTGTCGAGGCTGTCAGATCCTCAACGTCGCCCTGGGCGGCAGCCTGGTCCAGCATCTGGAGCCCGGCGGCCCGGTCGACCATCTCCAGGTTCTGCCGCTGAAATCGGAGGTCCACGAGCTCCGGATCGCAGCCGACTCCCGCCTCGCCGGACTGTCCGATGCCCGGCTCCTTCGGGTCAACAGCCTGCACCATCAGGCCGTCGCCAGACCGGCACCGGCGCTGAGAGTGGTCGCCACAGCGGAGGACGGCACCGTTGAAGCCGTCGAGGCAGGAGACCCCGACCGGTGGATCGTAGGCGTCCAGTACCACCCGGAAGAGCTCATGGACCAACAGGCCCATCGCAATCTCTTCGACGACTTCGTCTCGTCCTGCAGCCGGTTCGCAGCCGCTCGGCAGAGTCCGGAAGGATCGATATGACCACCTCCCCAGCAGCCGAAGCAGCCGAGCGACGCGAACGCATCCTGCGCGCGGCCGTACACGACCGGCTTCTCGACCCCGACCATGCCGTACTGGCGGCGTTCGTCGACCTCGACGGCGTCGCCGCGAGTGTCGCGGCGCTGCACCGTGCCTTCCCGCCCACGGTCCAGGCCCTGCACACGTTCGCGGCGAAGGCCAACTGCCTGGTGCCGGTGCTGGCGGAACTGCGGACGCACGGCATGGGGTGCGAGGTCGCCAGCCACGGCGAACTCGCCCAGGCCCTGGCCGCCGGCTTCGCGCCCGAACGGATCGTCTTCGACTCCCCGGCCAAGACCCGCGCGGACCTCGACCGAGCCCTGGCCCTGGGTGTCACGGTCAACGTGGACAACTTCCAGGAACTCTCGCGCGTCGACGAGATCCTCGCAGTCCGTTCGTCCACCTCCCGGATCGGTGTGCGGATCAACCCTCAGGTCGGCAGCGGGGAGATCGCCGCCATGAGTACGGCCACCGCGACCTCCAAGTTCGGCGTAGCGCTGGAGGACGACGGCAATCGGGAGCGGCTCCTGCAGGCATACCGGGACCGTCCATGGCTCACATGGGTCCACGCCCACGTCGGGTCGCAGGGCTGCCCGCTGGATCTGATCGCCCAAGGCATCGCGAAGGCTGTGGCCTTCGCCGACAAGGTCAACGCCGACCTCGGTCGGCACCAGGTGACCGGCATCGACATCGGCGGCGGACTGCCCGTCAACTTCGGCAGCGACGAGCCGACGCCGGGCTTCGACGAGTACGTCGCTCGCCTCCAGGCCCACGCACCGGCCTTGTTCAGCGGCAACTACCAGGTCGTCACCGAGTTCGGGCGGTCCCTGCTGGCCAAGAACGGATTCACCGCCGCGTACGTCGAATACACCAAGACCTCCGGCGGACGCCCGATCGCGATCACCCACGCAGGTGCCCAGGTGGCCACACGGACGGTGTTCATGCCCGAAGCCTGGCCGCTGCGGATCACCGCACATGACCCCGGCGGCTCCCTCAAGGTCGGAGAAGCCGTACCCCAGGACATCGCGGGCCCCTGCTGCTTCGCCGGCGACCTGGTCGCCCAGGCCCGCCCGCTGCCCAGGCTCGCACCCGGCGACATCGTGGCCCTCCTCGACACCGGCGCCTACTACTCCTCCACGCCCTTCCACTACAACAGCCTTCCCGACCCAGCTGTTCACGGCGTGCGCATCGCTGCCGACGGAAGCATCCGATTCGGGCTACTTCGCCCCGCGGAGACCGTCCACCATGTCCTCGCCCGAACCGGAGGTGTCACGCTTGGCGCCGACGAGGCGGCCTGAGAAGCCGTTGCTCTCCTGATCATCTCCGCGTTGCGGCTGCTGCGACGGGAGTTGGCCGCGTGACGTCGCCTGAGGGGACCCGCCGCGAAACGCCTGGATCATGTCGAACCCGTACACTGCGCGTCCGAACTCCGCCTTGTCGACTGGGCACAAAAGCAGAGCCTCTCTCAGCCTCCGCCCAGAGTCCCTCGGGCTCCTCCAGAACACCGCGGGCTGCGTCGATCAGCAGCATCTCAAGAAAAGCAGGTCAGCGGCCTCATCCGACATCAACAACGCGTCCCCGATCCCGGGGAGTGAAATCTTTGACCTACGCCTTCCATGCACAGCCCGAAGAAGCCCTTCGAGCACACATTCCAAGGTCAAAAAAACAAAGAAACCGCCCCGTAGACGTGGTAGTTGGCCTCGAAGACCTCGCTGATCTGTTCCTTCAGTTCGGCGTCCCGCACGGTCCTGGCCGACGGCGTGCTCCGCCGTCTGTGGTGGGCGTAGTAGGTGGAAGGGGCGATCTTGCAGTCGTGCTCGGTGAGCGTCCTGCAGATCGGCTCGACGCCGCCGAAACGGTCCCGGTGCTCGTCGATGAACGCTACGAGCGTGTGTGTGGCCGGTCGAGCTCGGCCGCGAAGAAACTCGCCGCGGCCTTCAGGATCTCGTTGGCCCGCTTCAGTTCGGCGTTCTCCTTCTTCAACGCCTTGAGCTGGGCGGACTCCTCCGTCGTCGTCCCCGGACGTGTCCCCGCGTCGATCTCGTGCTGCTTCACCCAGTTCCGCAGCGTCTCGCGGGAGCCGATGCCGAGCTTCTCGGCCACCGCCTGCAGGGTGGCCGTCTCGTTCGGGTAGTCGTCGCCTACTTCGGCGACCATGCGCACCGCGCGACGGCGGAGCTCGAGCGGGTAACGGGAAGGTCGTGCCATGACTCGATCCTGAACGGAAAATCCAGGATCCTGAGGGCATGCGGGAGCGTCCGGCCGGTGCCGGACGGACGCTCGGGTTGGTTCGGGTCAGGCAGTCAGAGGCCTGGGGCGAGGGTGACTTGGTGTCCGAGCGCGGTCAGTTGACGGACCAGGTCGCGGGTGCGCCGGGCCGGGTCGATCAGACGCTGGTGGTGATCGGAGCCGAGCTCTTGGTACTCGGTCTCGGGGTTGTTGATGAGGTGCCAGATGATGACCAGGATCGATCGGGCGACGGCGACCAGGGCCTTCTTGTGGCCACGGCGTTTGACGATTCTCCGGTAGCGGGAACCGAGGAAGGTGTCGGTGCGGGAGGCGGCCATCGCCGCCTCGCCGAGGGCGCCCTTGAGCCAGGGGTTGCCCTTGCCGGTGCGGCCGAAGGACTGCTTGGCTCCGGACTGCACGGTGCGTGGGCATAGCCTCGCCCACGACGCGAGATGGTCCGGGGTGGGAAATACCCGCATGTCCGGGCCGAGTTCGGCCAGCAGGATCTGTGCGGTGGCCGGACCGACGCCCGGGATGGCGTCCAGTCGCTTCACCAGCCCCGGCCCCGGCCTGCTGCTGTCACCGTCGTCGCCGGCATCGGGGCAGTCGGGTCCGGGCAAGTCCCTGATCGCGTTGGTGATCCGGGCGGACAGCCTGTCGATCTGGGCGGTCAGGTGGTCGATGGTGTCCAGCAGCGTGCGGCACAAGAACGCGTGATGCTCCTCGAACTGCCCCGTGAGCGCCTGCGTCAGGGCGTCCTTCTTCGCGGTCATCTTGCCCTTGGCCATCTGGGCCAGGAATCGCGGGTCCCGCTGGCCGCCGATCATTGCCTCCATCATGGCCCGCCCGGACACCCCGAAGATGTCGGTGGCCACGGTGGACAGCTTGACCTGGGCGTCTTCCAGCAGCTTCTCGACGCGCTGCTTGTGCCGGGTCCGTTCCTCGGTCAGGACGGTGCGGGTACGGGTCAGATCACGAAGCTGCCGGACCGGCTTGGGCGGGACGAACGAAGGTCGCAGCATCCCGCGCTCGGTCAGCTTGGCGAGCCAGATCGCGTCCAGCTTGTCGGTCTTGGGGCGGCCGGGGACGTTCTTCACGTCACGAGCGTTGACCAGCCAGCACTCCAGCCCTCGCGCCTCCAGCAGGAAGAAGAACACCTTCCAGTACGCCCCGGTGGCCTCCATCACCACCCGGGTCACGCCCTGACACAGCAAGCGGTCCCCTAGCTCAAGGACCGCGTTCGTGGTCGCCGCGACGTTCCAGACCTCCTGCACGCGCCGGCCTTCCCGGGTCGGGTGCGGCAGCCGCATGCACACCATGCCCGACGTCTTCGCCACGTCGATCGCGGCGACCCTCTCCACCAGGCCCTCGGCCGTCTCGAGCTCCGCAGCCTCCATACCCACCCCTTTCATGCCGGGACCGACAGGCAGCGGCCGCCCGGGAGCGGGAGGGGAGAGCGGGAGTCTGAACGGCGTGCTCGTGGCAACAGTGCATGGCCCCTCGGGCCGACTCCGGCATCAGACTTTCACGCGGGCTCCCGGCCCAAGGCTCGGTCGACGTCGACGGACGGCCGCCGCTCTCAATTTTCACGCCTCCAAGGCGTCACCGTAGGGACATGGGGACTTTCATGAAATCGAGTCTCCATTCGAACCGGGGCGGTTCACCCGGGCAGCCTGTGGGGGCGGCAGCCGTAACAGTTGGGCGGCGGAGGGTGGGCCCCTATCCCGCAGCGGCAGGCTCGGGGGTCGGGACGGTGGTCGGCGAGTGAGTGAGGTCGTAGGCGCTCTCCGCGTGCAGGTGGACGTCGACGCCCTCCTGTTCGACCTCGGGGCGGACGCGCAGGCCCATCGTCATGTCCAGGGCCTTGGCGATCAGCCAGGTCACGGCGAAGGAGTACGCGAGGACGGCGAAGGCGCCGACCGCCTGCTTGCCGAGGAGGGAGAGGCCGCCGCCGTAGAGGAGGCCGTCGACGCCGTTCGGGGCGTCCGACGTGGCGAGGACGCCGACCAGCAGGGTGCCGGTGAGACCTCCGACGAGGTGGATGCCGACGACGTCGAGGGAGTCGTCGTAGCCGAACCTGTACTTCAGGCCGACCGCGAGAGCACACACGGCGCCGCCGACGGCGCCGAGGGCGAGGGCGCCGACCGGGGAGACCGCGCCGCAGGACGGGGTGATCGCCACCAGGCCGGCGATGGCGCCGGAGGCGGCGCCGAGAGTCGTGGAGTGGCCGTCGCGGACCTTCTCGACGAGGAGCCAGCCGAGCATCGCGGAGCAGGTGGCGGTGAAGGTGTTCAGTACGACGACGGAGGCGGCGTTGCCCGAGGACAGCGCGGAGCCGCCGTTGAAGCCGAACCAGCCGAACCACAGCAGGCCCGCGCCGAGCATCACCAGGGGGAGGTTGTGCGGGCGTTCCTGTCCGCCCTCCTTCTGCCAGCCGATGCGTCTGCCGAGGACGAGGATCACGGCCAGCGCCGCCGCGCCGGAGTTGATGTGGACGGCCGTACCGCCTGCGTAGTCGATGGCGCCGAGCTTGTTCACGATCCAGCCGCCCACCACGCCCTTGCCGTCGAAGGCGAACACCCAGTGGGCGACCGGCAGATAGACCAGCGTGACCCAGATGCCGGTGAAGGCCATCCAGGCGCCGAACTTGATGCGGTCCGAGATCGCGCCGCAGATCAGCGCGGCGGTGAGGGCCGCGAACAGGGCCTGGAAGGCGGCGAAGACGGAGAGCGGGATGACCGCCTTCGGGTCGTCCGCGATGACGCCCCTCATGCCGAAGTACTCGGAGACGTCACCGAGCAGGCCGGCGCCGCCGATGGAGTCGCCGAAGGAGGCCGAGAAGCCGTAGACGACCCAGATGCAGCCGACCAGGGCGACGGACCCGAAGGTCATCATGATCATGTTCAGGACGCTCTTGGCGGCGACCATGCCGCCGTAGAAGAGCGCCAGGCCCGGCACCATCAGACAGACGAGTGCCGTGCTCGCGAGCATCCAAGCGGTACTTCCGGTGTCCATGCGCACACTCCGCGGAGAGGTCCAGCCGAAGGAAACGTTGTTTCACCGCAGTAGACCGATCGTGCGTTACAGGACACCTCTGTGGCCGATTAAGGCCAGGTTTCAGTGCTGCGGGCTGTCCCCGAAGGCCGTCACCGTCAGGAAGCGGATGGGCAGTTCGACCAGTCGCTCGGGGCCGTGCGGGGCCTCGCCGTCGAACTGGAGGGCGTCGCCGGGGCGCAGGGTGTAGCTGGACTTGCCGTGGCCGTAGACCATGACGCCCTCCAGCATGTAGAGGAGCTCGGTACCGGCGTGCTGGAAGAGCGGGAAGACCTCGCTCTGTTCGGTCAGCGTGACCAGCAGGGCGTCCATGCGCTTGTGGGCGCCCCGGAGCGAGCCGAGTTGGGCGTACTCGTGGCCGACCTTCGTACCCCGCCGCACGATCCGAGCGCCGTGGTCGGCCGGGACGAAGACGGCCTCGCGTTCGTCGTCCATACCGCGGAACAGGGCGGTGACCGGGACGTCGAGACCGCGCGCGAGCCGGGAGAGCGTGGTGAGACTGCACGCGGTCTGGGCGTTCTCGATCTTCGACAGCATGGCCTTGGAGATACCGACCCGCATCGCCATCTCACCGACCGACAGCCCGGCCGCCTGCCGGTACTCACGGGCGCGGACCGCGATGACGCGCTCCAGCGCCTTGTCGTCGGAGGCTTCGGAGGCTTCGGAGGCTTCGGAGCCGACGCCGTCTTCGTGGTGCTCGGTCATCGGCGCAGTTTAACCGGCACGTTGCAGCCGGAAGCGGGGGTGGGGTTCGGTGCGGCCGGTGGCGAGGTCGGCGGCCATCGCGCCGACGAGCGGGGCGAACTTGGCGCCGTGGCCGGAGCACGGGGACACGATGACGAACGGGCCGCGGCGGTCGAGGACGAAGTCCTCGTCGGGGGTGGTGGTGTAGAGGCAGGTCGCCTCGGCGACCGGGTCGGGCATGAGGCCCGGGAGCCGGTCGCGGACGAAGCCACTCACCCGGGTGCGCGACGACGGGTCGACGACTCCGCTGCGGGTACGGGCGGTGGTGGGCGTGCCGCGGTCGTGCTCCGCGACCTTCACCGCGGGGAGCGGGCCACCGTCGGCGCCGGACGGCAGCCCGAAGACCTGCATCGCCTCGTCCTTGGACACCAGGATCGGCCACCGCACACCCGGATCACGCTGCGGGAAGTGGAAGACCTGTTGCTGGGTGACGCGCAACGACGGTAGTGGGACGGGCAGGTGGAGATCCGGCAACCAGGCTCCGGCGGCGAACACCACGCTGTCGGCGATGAGTTCACGGCCGCCGTCGGTGCGCAACAGCACCTTGTTGTCGCCGAGGGAGTCAACACCCGTGACACGTACGCCGATCCACGCGTCCGCGCCGTGTTCGACGGCCCGGCGGACGCACGTCGCGACGGCCTGGTCGGAGTCGAGGACACCCGCGTCCGGGTGGTACAGCGCCGGGCCGGTGAAGCGGATGTACGGCCAGCGCTCAGCGGCGGCCTCCGCGCCGAGGAGTTTGTACGGCACTCCGGCCGCGCCCAGCACGGCCGCCAGCCCCTCCGGGTCGCGCCCCTCCCCCAGGTCGAGGCCACCGGTCGTACGCAGCAAGGGAGTTGAGCTGTCCTGCTCCAGCTCACGCCAGTGCTCGTAGGCCTGCCCGGTCAGCCGTACGTAGAAGGGGTCGGCGTATGCCCGTCGGAAGATCCGTGAGCTGCCGTGCGAACTGCCGTGCCGGTGGCCGATGTCGTAGGCCTCGATCAGGGTGACCTCGTGTCCCTGCCGGGCCAGTTGCCATGCGGTGGCCGCGCCCATCAGCCCGGCACCGACGACGGCGATCACAGGCCGGCTCCGGGAATCCAGTTCGTGCCCGCGAGCGGGACACGGGCCATGGCGGCGGACTCGATGGTGAGCGCGACCAGGTCCTCCGGCTCCAGATGGAGGAGGTGCGCCTTCCCACACGCCCGGGCGAGCGTCTGGGCCTCCATGGTCATCACTCGCAGGAAGTTGGCGAGCCGGCGGCCGGCGTCCACCGGGTCGAGACGGGCGGCGAGTTCCTCGTCCTGGGTGGAGATGCCGGCCGGATCGCGGCCGTCCTGGTAGTCGTCGAAGTAACCTGCGGCGGAGCCCAGTCGACGGTACTCGGCGTCGTACTTCGGATGGTTGTCGCCGAGCGCGATGAGCGCGGCCGTACCGATGGCGACCGCGTCCGCGCCGAGCGCGAGGGCCTTGGCCATGTCTGCACCGCCCCGGATCCCACCGGAGACGATCAGCTGGACCTCGCGGTGGACGCCCAACTCCTGGAGGGCGCGCACTGCTTGGGGCAGGGCGGCCAGGGTGGGGATGCCGACGTGCTCGATGAAGACGTCCTGGGTGGCCGCCGTACCGCCCTGCATACCGTCGACGACCACGACATCGGCGCCCGCGTGGACGGCCAGCTTCACGTCGTAGTACGTCCGGGTCGCACCGACCTTCACATAGATCGGCTTCTCCCAGTCGGTGATCTCGCGGAGTTCCAGGATCTTGATGGCGAGGTCGTCGGGGCCGGTCCAGTCGGGGTGGCGGCAGGCGCTGCGCTGGTCGATGCCGACGGGCAACGTCCGCATCCCGGCGACCCGTTCGGTGATCTTCTGTCCGAGCAGCATGCCCCCGCCGCCGGGCTTGGCCCCCTGGCCGAGGACGACCTCGATGGCGTCGGCGGCACGCAGGTCGTCGGGGTTCATGCCGTAGCGGGACGGCAGGTACTGATAGACGAGGTGCTTGGAGTGCCCGCGCTCCTCGGGGGTCATGCCGCCGTCACCGGTGGTGGTGGACGTACCCGCCTCGGACGCTCCCCTGCCGAGGGCCTCCTTGGCCTGGGCGGAGAGGGCCCCGAAGCTCATACCGGCGATGGTGACGGGGGTGGAGAGGCGGAGGGGGTGCTTGGCGTGCCGGGTGCCGAGGACGACGTCGGTGTCACAGCGCTCCCGATAACCCTCGAGGGGGTAGCGGGACATGGAGGCACCGAGCAGCAACAGATCGTCGAAGTGCGGGAGTCGGCGCTTGGCGCCCCAACCGCGGATGTCGTAGATGCCGGTTTCTGCGGCGCGCTGGATGGCGTGGATGGTGGCACGGTCGAAAGTCGCCGACTCGCGCAGTCCGTGGGATGCGGGTTCCAAGGCCAACTCCTTGTCAGGGCTGAGGTGGAGCACCCCTTTCAGGGGCGCGGGGCTGTGTCAATTCGCGGCTCCGCCGCGCGGGCGCGACCAGGCACATGCGGCTCGCAGCCGAAAGCCGAACTCCCGGCGGGGCTAATACGCCGTCAAGTTGTCGACCTTGAAGTGATAGAGCGTCCTGGCGGAGCCGTACCGCCGAAAATCCGCAGGATCCTCGTCCCGCTCAGCCGCCTTGAGCAACTCGGCAAGCTCAGCCAGATGTTCGTCCCGCATCTCCTTCTCGACGCAGTCCGCACCAAGGGACTTCACCGAACCCCGGACATAGATCCGAGCCTCATACAGCGAATCCCCCAGCGCGTCCCCCGCATCCCCACACACCACCAACCGCCCGGCCTGCCCCATGAACGCGCTCATGTGCCCGACATCGCCCCCCACAACGATGTCCACCCCCTTCATGGAGATCCCGCACCGCGCAGACGCATCCCCGTCAATCGCCAGAAGTCCCCCGTGACCAGTGGCCCCCGCCGACTGGGACGCGTTCCCCCGCACCCGAACCGTCCCGGACATCATGTTCTCGGCGACACCCGTGCCCGCGTTGCCGTGCACGGTGACCGTGGCGCGCTGGTTCATGCCGGCGCAGTAGTAGCCGACGTGGCCTTCGATGTCGACGGCGAGACCCTCCCGGATTCCGCAGGCCACGGCGTGTGCGCCGCGCGGGTTCAGGATGCGCCAGACATCCGCGCCGCCGGGCGTGTGCAGGGCCTGGTTGAGCTCCCGCACCGGAGTCTCGACCAGGTCGATCAGCGTCGCCATACGTACACCTCTTCCGGCTCGGGTTCGAAGATGCGGGCGTTCTCGATGCCCGGCAGGACGTCCAGCGCCCGGTACTCGGAGGCCATCGCCACCCACGCATCGGTCTCGGCGACGAGCGCCGGCTTGCAGGCGATGGCGTCACGGACGACCGCGAAGGAGTCACCGGTCGACACAAGCAGCGTGTAGAAACCGTCGAACCGCTCGCACAGCAGCTGCAGCGCCTTCTCCAGGTCGGCGCCCTGTTCCAACTGATGGGAGACGAACCGCGCGCCGACCTCGGAGTCGTTCTCGCTGGCGAACTCGACGCCCTGGGCGCGCAGTTCGCGCCGGATGGTGGCGTGGTTGGCGAAGGAGCCGTTGTGCACCAGGCACTGTCCGGGGCCGACCGAGAAGGGGTGGGCGCCCTCGGGGGTGACCGCGGATTCCGTGGCCATGCGGGTGTGGCCGACGCCCTGCCAGCCGGTGACGGCGGCGAGCCCGAAGGCGTCCGCCAACTCCACTGGGTTTCCAGTGCCCTTGAGTACGGCCATGTTCGTGCCGGAGCCGATGACGGTGACGTGGGGCAGCGCGTCCGCGACGGCCGCGAGCAGGTCGGCGACCGGAAGATCCGCGTGTACGACGGTGGTGACGTCGGCGGCTACGGCCACCGCGCCGGGCAACGCGGCCTCCGCCTCGGCCGGCGTGACCCCGAGCAGCGAGACGACGGCACGTCCCGGCGGGGACAGGCGCGGGTCGCCGTAGACCGCGACGCCCGCCGAATCGGGGCCGCGTTCGACGACCTGGCCCAGCATCGCGGTAAGCAGCTCGCCCAGCCGGGGTTCGAGTGAGGGCTCCCGCAGATGGAGCCCCACGATTCCGCACATCTCAAGTCCCTTCAGAAGGCGGCAAAAAGCGGAGGGTGGTCAAAAGGCGGTCAGAAAGCGGTCAGATAGCGGTCCAGCTCCCAGGGGCCGACCGTCGCGTGCCAGTCGAAGAACTCCTCGCGCTTGAGGTCGGCGAAGTACCGGCTCACCCCGGCCCCGGCCGCGTCCAGGGCGCCGCTGATCACCTCGTCCGCCTGGAGCGCCTCCACTGCGTGCAGGAGGGTCGGCGGGAGTTCCGGGCCCTTGCCTGCCGCGCCGGGCTCGCCCGGGTCGAGGCCGCGTTCGATGCCGTCGAGGCCGGCAGCGAGGGCGGCGGCTGCGGCGAGGTAGGGATTGGAGGCGCCGTCTCCGCCGCGCAGCTCGATACGGTTGCCGTCGGGGACGCGGACGAAGTGGGTGCGGTCGTTTCCGCCGTACCCCGCGACGCGCGGTGTCCAGGTGGCGCCCGAGCGGGTGTTCACCGCGCCGGTGCGCTTGTAGGAGTTGACCGTCGGCGCGATGACGGCCTGGAGGGCCTGCGCGTGCTCGATGATGCCGGCGACGAAGGAGTAGGCGAGCGGGGAGAGTCCGAGCCCGCGTCCGTCGGTGGCGTCGGGGAAGGCGGGTTCGTCGCCCCGCCACAGCGACATGTGCAGGTGCATGCCGGTGCCGGTGCGGTCGGTGAACGGCTTCGGCATGAACGTGGCGGTCATGCCCCGCTGTTCGGCCAGCATCGACACCAGGTACCGCATGGTGATGACCCGGTCGGCGGTGGTGAGGGCGTCGGCGTGCTTGAAGTTCTGCTCGAACTGGCCGTTGCCGTCCTCGTGGTCGTTGGCGTAGTTGCCCCAGCCGAGGGAGTTCATGGCGCTGGAGACGGCGGTGAGGTGGTCGTACATCCGGGTCAGCCCGCGGGCGTCGTAACAGGGTTGGGCGGCGGTGTCCCTGGCGTCGGCGACGCTGAGCACACCGTGTTCGTCCCGGTTGACGAGGAAGTACTCGACCTCGGCGCCCACGGACATCGACAGCCCCTGGGCGGCGGCCCGTTCCAGCACCCTGCGCAGGATGACGCGCGGGGCGTAGGGCCAGGGTTCGCCCTCCACGTACGGGTCGCAGTGGACGAGGGCGAGGCCGGGCTTGACGAAGGGGACGGGGGTGTACGAGGACGCGTCGGGGCGGGCGACGACATCGGGGTCACTGGGCTGCTGGCCGAGCGCGCCGGCCGCGTACCCGGCGAACCCGACGCCCTCGTCGCGGAGTTCCTCGACGGCCTGGGCCGGGACGAGCTTGGCGCACGGTTTGCCGGTCAGGTCGACGAAGACGGCGAGCACGAACTCGATGCCGTCGGCGCGGACCAGTTCGGCGAGATCGGGGATGGCGGTCACCATGGGCCCCTCCTTGGGTGTCCACTGTGGTGAATCGTTGTTGCATACCAGTAGACACGCAGGGCGTTACGGGCAGATTTCTGCCGTGGAAGGTCCCCGTAAGCCGAAAGCCGGGCACCACCCCCGAAGAGGCGAAACCCGGCCGCTACAGAGCCCTCCCTTCCTCAGGAACCCGCCGTACCGAGCCCTTCGTCCGAACCGCCGATGGGCAGCCCCGCCAGCAGCGCGCGTCGGCTGGCCCTGACGTGCTCACGCATCACCTGCTCGGCGCTGTCGCCGTCCTTCTCCAGGATCAGTTCCAGGACGACGTGGTGCTCACGGTCCGACTGCAGGGCACGGCCCGGCCGGCTCAGCGAGGTGTGCACCAGCCGGGAGTAGTAGGCCAGCTGGTTCATCAGCATCCGGTAGTGGGCCTCCAGCTTGCTGTTGTCGGCACCGGCTATCAGCAGGTCGTGGAACTCCTGGACCAGCTCCGCGTAGCGCTCCCGGTCGTCCCGCGCCACCGCTTCGTCGGCCTCGCGGAGGTTCCGTTCGAGCAGGTCGATCTCCGCGACGCGGCCACGCTGAGCGAGGAGACGGGCGGCGGCACCCTCGATGAGCCCCTTCATCTCGAAGAGTTCCGTGATCTCACGGCGGGAGGGGATGGAGACGAACGTCCCGACGCGGGGCCGGATTTCGACCAGCCCTTCGGTCTGCAACTGCTTGAGGGCTTCGCGTACGGGCGTACGACTGACGCCGAACTCCTCGGCGAGGGCGAGTTCCGAGAGCGGGGCCCCGGGCTCGATGTCTCCCTTGATGATCCGCCGGCGCATCTCGCCGATCACCATGGCCTGCATCGACCCGTTCTTCGGTTCGCCCTTCGGCTCGCCCTTTTCGCGATTCACCGAACCCTCCTCATCCCAGTGGCGCGAGCGCGCCGCCGTCGAAGAACTTACCCGCGCTGTAGACCATCGGATGGTTCTCGGCGACGGCGGCGTGCACCACGCGGCAGATGAACACGGTGTGGGTGCTGGCCTGCAGCCGCTCGCGTATCTCGACCTCCATCTGCGCACTGCTCCGGGCGAGCAGCGGGCTGCCGAACGGACCGCTCTCCCATGCGACGTCCCTGAACTTGTCGTCGGCCTTGCCCGCGAACGTACCGACGACGTCGAGCTGCTCGGTGGACAGGATGTTGATCGCCAGGTGGTCCGCCGCGAACAGACAGTCATGCGTGGACGAGGTGCGCTGGACGCACACCATCACGGTCGCAGGGTCGAGCGAGATACTCGAGAACGCGTTGACGGCCAGCCCTCTGGGGGTCTCACCGTCCATCGCGGTCACGACCGTGACACCGGTGACGAACTGCCGGTTGACCAGCTTCATCACATCGAGGTCGGGCTTCGAGGCGAGCGGGGTCATGGCGGTGCTCCTCCTGGTCGTCGTCTCGTCATCGTCATCGTGATCCTCAGTCCTGTCCCACCCGGATGACGCCCAGCGCCGAGAGCAGCGCCCGGGGGTCCCACGTCACGTGCTCCTCGACGATCAGGTCCCCCTCGAAACGGGCGAACGTGGCGCCGCTGACCTCCACGCGCCGTCTGGTGGGAGGGACCCCGAGGAACGAGTTCGTCTGGGTTCCGCCGCTGTGCCAGCGGATCGCGGCCCGGTCACCCTCGACCACGATGTCGTCGACGGTGGTGACCAGGTCCGGGAAGGCGGCCCGGGTCGAGACGATCGTGGCCTTGAAGGCGGTCAGGTCCTGGGGGTGCGGGTCGCCGCCGTGGCGGAGGTACGCCGGACTCAGCAGCGCGTCGAGGGCGTCGACGTCACCCTGGCCCCAGACCGCGGTCCACGTCTTCTCGATGAGTGCGCGACGGGCGTCAGAGTGCGGCACCGGTCGTCTCCTTCCTGTCCGCGCCCAGCTCCTTCCCGTCCTTCACGTCCCTCCCGTCCTTCCTGTCCGCCCTCAGCTCTTTCCAGAAGGACACCGCCAGACCGGCGATGATCACGAGGAACGGCAGGGACGTCACGATGACGGTGTTCTGCAGGGCGTTCAGTCCGCCGGCGAGCATGAGGACCACGGCGGTGACACCGGTGAGGACGCCCCAGAGGATGAGCACCGGGCGACGCGGGGTGAGCGATCCGTCCGAAGTCATCATGGACAGGACGTAGGTGTTGGCGTCGGCGCCGGAGACGAAGAACATCACGACCAGGATGATCGCGATCACCGAGGTGACGTCGGCCAGCGGGAAGTGGTCGAGGGTCGCGAAGAACGCGCTGTTGATGTCGGCGGCGGTCTGCTTGGCGATGTCGCCGCCCTCGAACATGTCGACGTGGATCGCCGTACCGCCGAAGACCGTGAACCAGGTGAAGAAGACCACGCTGGGGACGACCAGGACGCCCATGATGAAGCCGCGGATGGTGCGGCCCCGCGATATCCGGGCCAGGAAGACACCGACGAAGGCGCCCCAGGAGACCCACCAGGCCATCATGAAGTAGGTCCACCACTGCATCCACTGGAGCCCGCCGAACGCGGTGCCCTGCAGGCTCATCCGGAAGAAGTCGGTGGCCCACTGGCCCACGGACTCGATGTACAGGTTCGCGATGAACACGGCCGGGCCGACGACCAGCATGAAGACGAACAGCGCGATCGCCAGCAGCGTGCTGCCCTGGCTCAGGAACTTGATGCCCTTGCTGACACCCGTCACCGCCGAGAGCGTGAAGATCGAGGTGACGACGGCGATGATGAGCACCTGGCTCACGTTGTCGACCGGCATCCCCCACAGCCTGCCGAGACCGTTGTTGACCTGCAGCGCTCCGAGGCCCAGGGACGTCGTGGTGCCGAAGAGCGTCGCGAACACGGCGAGTACGTCGATCGTCTTGCCGATCGGCCCGTTCACGCGGTCGCCGAGCAGCGGCACGAACAGCTGGCTCACCAGGGTGCGCCGACCCTTGCGGTGGGTCGAGTACGCGATGGCCAGACCGAAGACGGCAAAGATCGCCCAGGCCTGCAGACCCCAGTCGAAGTAGGAGTACTGGAGGGCGCGCACCGCCGCCGCCGACGTGTTCGGCTGGGCGAGACCGTGCGGCGGGGACGCCAGGTGGGAGATCGGTTCGGCGACCCCGTACGAGACCAGTCCGATGCCCATGACCGCGCTGAGGATCATGGCGAACCAGGTGAGCGTCGAGAACTCGGGGCGGTCGCTGTCCTTGCCCAGGCGGAGGTCGCCGGCGGGGCTGAAGGCCAGGAACACCAGGAAGATCAGGATGGCGAGCGTGATCACCAGGTAGGACCAGCCGAAGGTGGCCGTCACCCAGTTCAGCGAGCTGTTCGTGACTTTGTTCAGGTTGTCCGTGAAGAGCACCGCCCAGGCCACGAAGACGGCGGAGATACCTATCGAGGTCCAGAAGACGGAACCGAGTCTGCCGCCGCCGTCGCCCTCGGCATCTGTGCCGGTGTCCGGGCCTTCCGTGGCGCTTTCCCCGCTGCTCCCCGACAGTGTCGCGGGCGTCGTTTCCGCGTCCGTTCCAAGGTGACTGGACATGGAACTCCTTGGGTCCGGGGGCCGATGGCCACCTGGTCTGGCATACAAGCAGCAGTAAGGCATGCCACCGATGGAGCGTCAAGGGTTCGCGGCACAGAATCACTTACCGACTGCGAACATCATCAATACTCGCAGGTTAAAAGCCTGTTTCCGGTCCTGGTGGGGAGGCCTCCGGCCTACCGAGGCGCCCTTCCGCTCAACCTCTTGACCGACTCGAGAGACGACACCTATCGTCCTGTGCCATGCAAGAGTGCCTGAATCACCCTGACGAGAGCATCGGTCTCCGCAAGCTCGTGCTCTACCGCGACGTCGTGCTGACCGAGGCGGGGAAGGCACCCGCGCAGCCCACGCGAAGAGCCAGCGTCGCCGCGGTCATACGGAACCCGTGGGTGGGCACCGGCCCCTCGGCCAATCTGTCCGTGGAGCAGAACCGCGTCGCCCCGGTGCTCGCCAGGTTGCTGACCGACCGGCTCATCGCTTGTCTGGGAGGCGTGGACGAGATCGAGGCGTTCGGCAAGGCCGCCATCGTCGGCGCGGCCGGCGAGATCGAGCACGCCGGGGCCCTCATCCACACCCCGTACTTCGGCAACCTGGTACGGGACTTCCTCCAGGGCGAGTCGATCATCTGCTTCGCCGACACCCGTGCCGAGGCGGGCGAGACCCTGGTCGTCCCGCTCTGGCACAAGACGCGGGCCTCGACACGCAGCCACTACCAGACCATCAGTGCCCGCGTCTCCGACGCCCCGCGCCCGGACGAGATCGTCGTCATCGCGGCGGCCTCGACGGGGCCGCGCCCGCACCCCCGTATCGGGGACCGTATGACCGACCCCGTCGTCACCACCGAAACCCTGGAGGTCGTCGCCTCATGAGCGTCCATCACGTCTATGACATCCCAAACGTCCGCAAGATCGTGACCATCGTCGAGGAGATCCGCACCGAAGGCGGCCGCGGACTCGCCCGCCCCGCCCGGATCGCGATCGTCGCGGCGGTGATCGAGAACCCCTGGGCCGGCCAGGGCTTCGTCGAGGACCTCGCCCCCGGCATCGACGCGAACGCCTCCGACCTCGGCGCGCTGCTGGCCCCGGCGGTGCTCGACGCCCTGGAGGCCCCCGCCGAGGCGTACGGCAAGGCCGCCATCGTCGGTCTGGACGGCGAGATCGAGCACGGTTCGGCGCTGATCCACACGCTCAAGTTCGGCGACCACTTCCGCAAGGCCGCGAACGCCACCACCCTGCTGCCCGCGGTCGAGAAGCGCGGGCCCGCCGGTGTGGTCTTCGACATCCCGCTGAAGCACATCACCGACGCCACGATCCGTTCGCACCACCAGAGTGTCGAGGTCCGGATCGCCGACGCCCCCCACCCGGGCGAGATCGTCATCGCGCTCGCCGCGGCCGCCCAGGGGCGCCCCCAGCAGCGCCTGGCACCGCTCTCGACCGAGCAGTAGGCAGCGCGTTCATGAGCAAGCCGACCGTGGTGCTGCTGCACGGCGTCGGGCTCGACCACACCATGTGGGAGCCCACCGCCGCGCTCCTGGCCGACCGCTTCACCGTGCTCACCCCCGACCTGCCGGGCCACGGCAACCGCCCGCCGGTGCGCGACGGGGTGACCCTCGCCGAACTGGCCGCCGGGGTGGTCGACGAGATCCCGGCGGGCTCACACCTGGTCGGGTTCTCGCTGGGCGCCCTGGTCGCCCAGCACGTGGCGCTGCACCGTCCGGAGCTGGTGGCCACGCTGACCTCGGTCAGTTCGGTGTGTGAGCGCACGGCCGGGGAGCGGGCCTCCGTACTCGCCCGACTGCGCACCGCCGAGGCCGACTTCGCGGCGAGTGCGGCCGCGTCCCTGAAGCGCTGGTACGACGGCGCAGGGGTCGCCCCGGACCGGGTGGCCCGCACCGGGGCGACCCTCCTCGCCAACGACGTCGCGTCCTTCCTCGGCTGCTACCGCGTGTTCGCGACGGCGGACGCCGACCTCGCGCCGGACCTGGCCGCCATCGGTGTACGCGCCCTGGCGGTGACGGGTGCGGACGATCCCGGGTCCACCCCCGAGATGACCCGCCGGCTCGCCGCGGCGCTCCCCGACTGCCGTGCGGTGGTCGTCCCCCGGGCGCGTCACATGCTGCCCGTCGAGCGCCCCGAGGCGTTCGTCGAGTGCCTCACCACCTTCATCGGCTTCATCGGCTTCAACGGAGAGTGCGCACATGTCTGAGCTCACCGGCCTCACCACGTTGCGGCACTTCATCGGCGGGGCATGGGTCGAGCCAGCGTCGGGCGAGTACTTCGAGAGCGCCAACCCGGCCACCCGCGAGGTCCTCTACCGGGCTGCACGCGGCAACGCCGCCGACATCGACCAGGCGGTGGCCGCCGCGCGGAAGGCGTTCGAGGACCCGCGCTGGCGCGACCTCAGCCAGACGCGGCGCGGACACCTGTTGCGGCGCCTGGGCGACCTGATCGCCGCGAACGCCGAGGACCTGGCCCGTATGGAGACGCAGGACAACGGCAAGCTGCTGCGCGAGATGCGCGGCCAACTGGCGACATTGCCCGAGTACTACTACTACTACGCCGGACTGGCCGACAAGATCCACGGCGACTTCATCCCCACCTCCGACCGTCAGGTGCTCAACTACACGGCCCGGGAGCCCCTGGGCGTCGTCGGAGCCATCACGCCCTGGAACTCCCCGCTGACGCTGACCAGCAGCAAACTGGCACCCGCGCTCTGCGCCGGCAACACGGTCGTGATCAAACCCTCGGAACACACCTCGGCGACGGTGCTCAGGCTCGCCGAGCTGGCGTTGGAGGCAGGCTTCCCGCCGGGTGCGGTGAACGTCGTCACCGGGTTCGGCGCCGAGGCCGGGCAGTCCCTGGTCGACCACCGCGACCTCGCGAAGATCTCCTTCACCGGCAGCACCGCCACCGGGGCGCGCATCGCCGCCGCGACGGCGAGCCGTTTCATCGGCTCAACGCTCGAACTCGGCGGCAAGTCGCCCAACATCGTCTTCGAGGACGCGAACATCCCGAACGCCGCGATGGGCGTCGTCGCCGGCATCTTCGCCGCCGCCGGACAGACCTGCATCGCCGGCAGCCGGGTCTTCGCGCACCGGTCCGTCTATGACGAGCTGCTCGAACGGGTCACGGAGCGCGCCCGGACCATCGTCATCGGCGACCCCCTGGACGAGAAGACCGAGCTGGGCCCGCTGGCCTTCGAGGCCCAGCGCGACAAGGTCGCCGGGTACGTCGACCTCGGACGCGACGAGGGTGCCCGGGTGCTGACCGGCGGCCGGGCCAACGACGGCGGCCTCGGCGGCTACTTCTACGAGCCGACGGTCCTCGTGGACGTCGACAACGGCATGCGCGTCGTACGGGAGGAGATCTTCGGCCCCGTCCTGGCGGTCATGCCGTTCGACACGGAGGAGGAGGTCGTACGGCTGGCCAACGACACCGAGTACGGTCTCGCGGCCGGCGTGTGGACGACGAACCTGTCGCGGGCGCACCGGATGGCGGCGCGCCTGGATGCCGGGACCGTGTGGGTCAACACGTACCGGGCCATGTCCCCGATGTCACCGCGCCAGGGCTTCAAGACGAGCGGCGTCGGAGTCGAACACGGCACGGAGACGATTCTGGAGTACACGCGGCTGAAGAGCGTCTGGATCAACACGAGCGAGGAGCCCGTGGCCGACCCGTTCACGATGCGGAGCTGAACCGACATGCCACAGGTCGCCATCACTATCGCCGAGGGCCGCACCCCGGCGCAGATCCGGGACCTGATCCACGAGGTCCACGCCGCGGTCCTGCGCACCGTGAACACCCGCCCCGAGTACATCCGTGTCGTCGTCCACGAGGTCCCCCGGGCCCACTGGGCCACCGGTGACATCACCCTCACCGAGATGGACGCCGCCACAACAGCAGAAGCAGCGGAGGAGCAGTCATGAGGTTTTCGTTGTTCGTGCACATGGAGCGCTGGGACGAGGAGGTCAGTCACCGGCAGCTCTTCGAGAACCTCTCCGAACTGGCCCTGATGGCCGAGGCCGGCGGGTTCGGCACGGTATGGATCGGCGAGCACCACTCGATGGAGTACACGATCTCCCCGAGCCCCATGCCGCTGCTCGCCCACCTCGCCGCGAAGACCTCGACCATCCGCCTGGGCGCGGGAACCGTCATCGCCCCCTTCTGGCACCCCCTCCGCGTCGCCGGTGAGTGCGCGCTGCTCGACGTCATCAGCAACGGCCGGATGGAGGTCGGACTCGCCCGGGGTGCCTACCAGTTCGAGTTCGACCGACTGGCAGGCGGACTACCGGCGGCAGACGGCGGAAAGCACCTGCGCGAGCTGGTCCCGGCCGTCCGCGCGCTCTGGCAGGGCGACTACGCCCACGACGGCGAGATCTGGCAGTTCCCGACCTCCACCAGTGTGCCCAAGCCGGTGCAGCAGCCCACCCCGCCCATGTGGATCGCCGCCCGCGACCCCGCCTCCCACGACTTCGCGGTGGCACAGGGCTGCAACGTCATGGTCACCCCGCTGATGAAGGGCGACGAAGAAGTAGTCGACCTCAAGCGGAAGTTCGACACAGCGGTCGCCAACCACCCGGAAGTGCCGCGCCCCGACCTGATGGTGCTGCGGCACACACACGTCCACCCCGCCGACGACCCCGAGGGCTGGCGGCCGGCTGCCGAGGCGATCAACCGCTTCTACCGCACCTTCGACGCCTGGTTCGGCAACAACGCCACCCCGGTGAACGGCTTCCTGCCGCCCAGCCCGGAGTCGAAGTTCGAAGACCGCCCGGAGTTCCAGCCGGAGTCGCTGCACCGGACCGCGATGATCGGCACCCCGGCCGAGGTTGTCGAGCGGCTGCGCGCCTACGAGGAGCTCGGCGTCGACGAGTACAGCTTCTGGATCGACAACAGCATGCCGCACGAGGCAAAGCGCGAGTCGTTGGAACTGTTCATCAAGGAGGTCGTGCCAGCCTTCCAGTGAACCCCTTCTCGGTAATGTCTCGTGACATTTTGTGATCTTCGTTCAGGCGGTGCGGCCGTGTTCGAGCTGGAGCAGGACGAGGGCGGGCTCGGGCGATCCGGGTGATGGTCGCGGGGTCGAGGCCGACCCTGCGCAGGGCCTTGAAAGTAACCTTGCGCAGGGGCATTGGGCTCTCGGCGACAGCGCGGACGCCTCGGATCACGGCGTTGAACGCCTGGTCGGGCTTGGCGAGTTCACCACCCTTGGGCTTCTTGACCGGGTGGCGGAAGCCGGGCCCGGTGTTTTCGTAGCCGAGGTCGGCCTGAGTAGGGATGCCCAGGGTGGCGGCGAGCCGGTTCAGGACATCGACCAGTCCGTGGGCGCGGGCGCAGGTGGTGTCGCGCTCGCGGCCAGGACGGACCGGGGAGACCCAGATGGGCCAGGCGCAGCGGCGCGGGGAACCTCAGTCGGCGGTTGCGGGTGCTCATGGCCGTGATCGTCGCCAGGATCCAAGCCGGACGTGAGACCTGTCAGGACCGGACAGTCCCGACGACGCCGATCGTCCCATCGGAGACCGGTCCATTTCATCCGTCGTCCCACGGGCAGCGCCAGGCCCCTGACAGAAAGCACACCTCTGACCTACGCATGACGAAGCGCGGACCACACGTGTCCGATTGGCCTGAATTCCAAGGTCACCCGAAAGAAGAAACCCCAGGTCAGGGGCCTGACCTGGGGTTCACCGTGGAGCCGCCTTCGGGATTCGAACCCGAGACCTACGCATTACGAGACCGTGAGCGTTCGTGCTGCGTGGTGCCCGGTCGTGCTGCCCAGTGACGTTTTGCCTGATCAGAGCATGTGCGACTGATTAACCAGTGCTACCCCGTGATGCACGGTCCGAAGGCGTCTGTCCACCGGCTGTCCACCGACGGAGTTGTCATCGGCCCACCAGCGAGGATGGCTGCGGGCTGGGTGTGAGCGCGACGGCCGCTGGCGATGTTGGCCCAGCCGGCCCGGTGAAGAGCGCCGAGGACAAGGTCTCGTAGCGCACTCATGACGGCGGGGCGCGATGGCGGCGGACCCTACTCGCGTCCTCGGCGAAGGTGACGCACCGGCCTGTTCACGGTCTTCGCCTGAATCAGACGGGCCGGCCGGCTCGGCTCCTCAGGAATGCGGCATGGGAAAGGTGTTGAGCTCCTCTTCCCCCAACTGCCTTCTCCACCAGCCGAGTCGGACGGCGGTGCCGCTCAGGCGCCGCCCACCCAACGGCGGGTAGGCGGCCGGGGCGGCTCCCGCCAGGCCCGGGACGATGACGCGGAGCACGGTCAGGCCGATGGCGGCCGTGTCGGGTGTGGTCAGGTCCACGCTGAGGACCTCGAACCCGGCGTCGGCCACCCGGGCCGTGAGCACGTCGGCCGAGCGCCCGGGCAGGGTGGGGACCCGGTCCCACGTGCCGGCCGCGGGGGCCCACGCCCAGGGGGCGACCCGGTCGGCCGCCCGGCAGTCCAGGTAGAGCTGCAGGTGGCACAGCTGCTCGACGGCGTCGCGCCCGTCGGCGCGGTAGGCGTCCAGATAACGGCGGTCCCGGCGCCACGGCTTGAACGGGGAGGGACGTCCGGCCGGATGGGGGATCCCGGACGGGCTGTCCAGAGACTGACAGGTGATCTGCAGGGTGTACGCCTCGGCCAGCGCCTTGGCGGCAGCCTCCAGGGGATCGGCGCGGACCGCGAACCCGTACGTCAGCCAGCCCTCGTCACGGCTGCGGACGCCGGCGGCGAGCACGGGCACGCCGAAGTCGTTCGCCAGACGGGTGCAGCGGACGTCGAAGGCCCGCCCGGCACCCTCGGTCAGACGGCGCAGCCGGGCGTCGGCGGGAAGCGCGGGCGAGGGGTGGGCGTTGGCCCACCACACGGCGGCCGCGTCCCGTTCGATGGCCTCTTCCAGCCCGCTGGTCAGGGCGAAATCCTCGGTGGGCCCCGCAGCGACGCCGCCCACCGCCGGGAACGCGTACAGCGGCTCCGGGTGCGGCCGGGGCATGTGCGGCCAGGCGGAGTGGACGAGGAAGGCCGGCACCAGCACCGGCGTGCCATGTGTGACGGACCGGGCCTCGAGCCAGTGGGCCGGCGAGTCGGGCCCGAAGGGCCGGAAGGGGAAGCCGGGGGTGGCGTACTGCCGGGCGGAGTACAGGACGAGCCGGCGCGGGTCGAGCGCGCGCAGTCCCCGGCGGGTCAGCTCGCTGTGGCTGCCCCAGTGGAGGCGTTCGGGCGCGGGGGCGTGCGCCTCGCAGTGGCGTTCCGCGGCCTCGCCCTCGGCGGAGCGGCGGGCCTGCGCGGGATCCTGCCAGGAGGTGCCGAATGCGCGCCGGCTGCTCTGCCACGGCCGGTCGGGGGCCTCGGGTAGATCGCTGACGGCCAGCCGCAGTGCGGGCGGGGTGCCCGCGACACCGGCCAGCACTCGGGTCGTCGTCGCGAAGGACGGTGCGGGGCCGGAGCCCGGCGCGGGGCGGACGGTGCCGCCCCGGCCGGTCTCCGCCATGGTGGGATCGGTCATCGTCAGGCGACGTGCGCGGGCACACAGTTCTCGACGAGGAACTGCTCGCCCAGGTGCGCCGGGACGCAGTTCTCGACGACGAGCTGCTCCGTCGCCTCGGCGACGTGGGCCGGGACGCAGTTCTCGATGACCAGGTGCTGGTTCATGCTCGTTTCCCCTCTGTTGCGACACGCGGGAGCGGGCTCCCGCCTTCTTCCCGTACGGCGGGTGCCGTACGGAAGCCTTGGGCGCCGGTGATCAGCAGCCAGCCGCAGCCGGCCGCGCCGGCGAGCACGGCGGACAGCGTCCACAGCACGGCGGACCCCCATCGGTCGAGGACCCAACCGCCGCCCGCCGGGCCGAGGAAGCCGGCGGTGGACCAGGCGGCGGCGTACAGGCCCAGGTAGCGGCCACGCTGCCGCGTCGGTGCCCGCTCGGCGACGACCGCGCTGCCCGCCGGTGTCTGGAACATCTCGCCGAACGTCCAGACGACGACCGCGGCGACGTACAGCCCCGGCCCGTCGGCGAAGGCCGTCATCGCGAGGCCCGCCCCGGCGAGGAGTCCTCCGGCGCACAGGACCATGCCTTTGGGACTGCTGCTGAGCAGCCGGGTGAGCGGGATCTGCACGACGACCACCAGGACCGCGTTGACCGCGTTGAGCAGGCTGAACACCGCCGGCGAGTGCCCCTGGGCGGCCATCACCATCGCCAGGGAGCCGGAGCGCTGCTCGAAGGCGAGGGCGAACAGCACCGTCAGCAGGGTGAACAGGACGAAGGGCAGGTCCCTGCGGATCGGGGTGCCGCCAGATCCCGGGGATCCGCCCGACGGTTCCTCCGCCGCCGGGGTGCGGACCGCTCGCGGGGGCAGGGTCTCCGGGACCATCACCAGGACGACCATCGCGCACAGCAGCGTCGTGGCCGCGTCGGCGAGGAACAGCAGGGTGTAGCCCTGCCGGACCAGCAGCCCGGCCAGTACGGCCGCGATGGCCAGACCGGCGTTCACCGCCCAGTAGTTGAGAGCGAAGGCCCGCTGCCGGTCCGCGGCCGGCAGTACGTCCGCGAGGACGGCGCCCGCGGCCGGCCGCACCACCCCGGTGCCGATCCCCACGGCCAGGGCGGCGGCGGCGACGGAGGTGCGGTCCTGCGCGAGCCCGAGAGCGGCCATGGCGGCGGCGGTCCACACGTGGCCGCTCACGAGGGTGACGCGCCGCCCGTACCGGTCCGCGAGGACGCCCCCGAGCGCGTTGCCGGCGATCGCGCCGAGTCCCGGCAGCGAGACGACGAATCCGGCGTACGAGGCGGAGTAGCCGCGGTCCGCGGTGAGCGAGAAGGCCAGCATCGGGCCCGCGAAGGCACCGAGCCAGTTGATCAGCAGGCTGGCCCAGATCCACCAGAAGACGGCGGGAAGTCCGCGCAGTCCGGTGAGCGGCGCCGGTCGCGGACCGCCCGTCACCAGCCCCGGTCCCGCCACTGCGGCAGGCTGGGCCGCTCCGCGCCGAGCGTGGTGTCCTTGCCGTGGCCCGGGTAGACCCAGGTGTCGTCCGTGAGCCGGTCGAAGATCTTCGTCTCGACGTCGTGGAGGAGCGAGGCGAACCGCGCCGGGTCCTTCTCCGTGTTGCCGATCCCGCCGGGGAACAGGCTGTCCCCGGTGAACAGGTGCGGGTGCCCCTTCGGGTCGCGGTAGAGCAGCGCGGTGGAGCCCGGCGAGTGGCCCACCAGGTGGATCGCGGTGAGGGAGACGGCGCCGACCCGCACGGTGTCTCCGTCGTCCACCAGGACGTCGGAGACCGGGACGCCGGGTGCGTCCTCGCGTCCGACGAGGGAGCGGGCTCCGGTGGCGGCGACCACCTCGGCCAGGGCCCGGTGGTGGTCCCAGTGCCGGTGCGTGGTGAACACGGTGGCCAGGCCGCCGTCGCCGACGAGGTCCAGCAGGGTCCGCGGCTCGGCCGCCGCGTCGATCAGGAGCTGCTCGCCGGTCGTCCGGCAGCGCAGGAGGTAGACGTTGTTGTCGATCTCGCCGACCGAGGCCTTCGTGATCACCAGGTCGGTCGTCTCCCGGGTGTCCCCGGGGCCGCCGGCCTGAACCTCACCGGTATAGCTCATCGTTGCTCGTGCCTTTCCGCGGGACGAGGTCCCGTCCGTCATGGGGCAGTTGGGGATCTTCCGGTCAGGATGCCAGCCGTACGTAACGCCCGGAGTGGAAGACCAGCGGGCCCCCCGAGACGGCCTCCGGGCCGCCCTCCGTGGACCACTCCAGGGCCCTTGCGACGACCAGCTCGTGGTCGCCGGCCGGGTGAATCTGCTCGATGGCGCAGTCCAGCCAGCCGAGCCCGTCCGACAGCAGGGGGTGCCCGGCCGGGGTGCGGACCCAGTCACGGCCGGCGAACCGGTCGGCGCCCCGGGTGGCGAAGGTCCGGCAGACCTCCTCGTGGTCCTCGCGCAGGATGGTCACCGCGAAGCCCCCGGCCGCGCGGATCGCCGGCCAGGTCGTCGAGGTGCGCGCCGCGCACAGCGCGATCAGCGGGGGCACGAGGGACACCGAAGTGAAGGAGTTGGCCGCCATTCCGGCGGGCCCGTCCTCGGTCTGTGCCGTGACCAGGACGACCCCCGTGGTGAAGCGGCCGAGCACATTGCGGAAGGATCGCTGAGTCGGCACCTTCGTCTCCACTTCCTACTCCCTTTCCCTGTGTCAGGCGTGGGTCACGAACTCGGCGAAGCTCGGTCCGCGCAGCTTGAGCTGGGCGTGGACGTCACCGCCCAGGCCGAACCGTCCGATGGCGCCCACGTAGTTCTGCTGGTAACTCATCCACAGCAGGACGACGTTCATGATCCGGTCACCGGCCGCGACCTCCGGGTCGGGGAACGGGTTCGGCATGCGCGCGTGGTAGCTGCCGTTGCCCTTGTGGTCGGCGATCAGCACGTTCGGCACCCCGAGCGGGCCCGGCCGCACCGGCCCCGAGGGGGCCAGGTCGCGGCGTCGTACGGACATCACGGTGTAGAGGCTGTTGGGCAGCAGCCCGGTGAACTCGCAGTGGAAGTCGGCTGCCCGGCCTCCGGCCGCCAGCGTGACCCGCACCTCGCCGGCCGCCTGCACCCACTGGCCGAGCGTGATCGGTTCCGTCACCTTCGGCCCGTCCTCGGGGCGCAGGTCCGGCAACGGCACCTGGTGGAAGGCGTAGCTGGGCCGGACCACCGAGAAGGGGTCGGCAAGCTGGTCCGGGGCGAAGACCTCGGGGTAGTTGGTGCACGGCAGCGGCAGCGGCAGCGTGTGCAGGACGAGGTCCTCGTCGGCGGCCGACAGCCGCGAGCCCAGTTCGCGGACGATCCGGTAGGGGGCCGTGCCGCCCAGCTCCGGCAGCGGGCTGTCCGCGGCGACGATCCCGCTGCCCCACTCGGAGACGACTCCTCCGCCGGCCGCCTCCCGGTTGACGTACCCGATCACCACGAAGTTCCCGTCGGGATCCATGACTTCGCTGGGCGGATACAGCGGGCCCTGCGTGGTGAGGCTCAGTTCGTACGACTCGGACCGCGTACCCATCAGGCGTCCTCGGTGACGCGTCGGTACAGGCGGGTGTAGAGGCCCTCCTCGGTGACGAAGCGGGCATGGGCGTACCGGGCGATCTCCCCGTAGCGCTCGGAGGAGAACGCGGGCAGGTATTCCTCGGGGTCGCAGGAGAACCCGGAGACGAACATGACGCCGGGCTCGGTGGACAGCAGTGAGTGGTAGGCGAGGAACGTCTCGACCTGCTCCGTGGTCCGTACGACGTCGAAGATCGTGCCGTCCCGCCAGTCCAGGTACTCCTCGTGCACGCGCGGCTTCACCTCGACGTGCCGCAGCTGGACGTAGGGGGTGTCGGGGAGCGCCGCGCCGACCGGAGCGGGCTTCGGCGCCTCGACGAACCGCAGCACCTGGCGGCGTACGTCTCCGACGACCAGCTCGGCCAGCTCCTTGGCCTGCCGGCTCCACTGCTCGTCGAGTCCGGCGAGGGCGTCGAGGCCGTCGAGCGGGGTGAGTTCGAGCAGGGTCGGGGCCTCCAGGCCCCGGTAGAGGACGGAGCCCGGCGCGGTGGGCCGGTCCCGCCACGCGGCGAGTGCCTCGTCGACGCGCTCGCCGACGGGGAGCTCGGTCAGCAGAAGCAGTGCGGATGACATGGGAATCCCTTCGAGGGTCGGGTACACAAATCCAGGGCAGAACGGTTCAGCCGGCCGGGACCGGGTCCATCTCGCGGCCGAGCACCCTCAGGGCCCGTGCGGTGCCGCGACGTTCCTTCTGGGCCAGGGCCGAGCTGTCGAGGGCGCCGCACACCATGCGGACGGTGGCGGCGGGCAGGCCTGTCTGCTCGAAGGTGACCTGGACGTCGAAGGACAGCTGGGCGGGGTCGTTCAGGTCCGCGGAGAGAACCTCGTACTCGATCGCGGCGGCCAGCGGGAACAGGAAGGTCAGGAACTTGCTGTCCATGCTGTCGAGCACGAAGCTGTAATGCCGCTCGGGCCGGCGGGACAGGTAGTACCGCTCGCTCACGGCCACGAACATCTGGCGCGCGGCTTCCAGGACGACCATGCCCTGGACATGTCCGCCCTGGTGGTCGAGGAGCAGTTCCTGGTCGTTGTGGATGCGCAGGGCCGCCCGGAAGCGACTCTCGGCGACCCGGTCGAGGCCCGCGATCAGGACGTTGCACTCCCGGTGCTTGTGCGTTTCGGTCTGCCGGCACAGGCAGCCCGCGTCGCTCTCCCGGATCCGCACGCGATCTGCGAGACCTCGACGGTCGAGTTCGTCACGGATGCGGTCCCAGTCGAAGGAGGTGAGGCCCTGCCCCTCGACGAGGACGAGTGACGTGTCGTCCCGGTGGCGGTCGGCGCGCAGGTCGGCGACGAAGCGGGAGACCGTGCGGATCGTGTCGTGGGTGGCGAACGGCTCGAAGCGGTCGCCGACTATGTAGCGGGTGAGGGGGCTCTGTTGCGTCATCAGACCCACTGCCAGGCGTCGAGCTCGACAGTGGAGACGTGCGCACGGCGCGAACTGCCAAGAAGCGCGCAGGTGGAGTCGGCCACGTCGGCGGCAGTGAGCATCCGGTCGCGCTGCTCCTGAGTGAGCTCGCCCGGCATGTTCTCGCGGAAGGAGGTGTCGACCTTGTCGAGGACGATGCCCGAGACACGGACCCCCCAGGGCCGGGCCTCCTCGGCGAGCGCCCTGGTCAGACCCTCGACGCCCCACTTCGACACGGAGTAGGCGAGCATGGCGCCGGGCGGGGCGGTCCGCCTGCCCCAGATCGAGGACATGTTGACGACGAACCCGTCGCCGGCTTCCTTCATGTACGGCAGTACGGTCCGGGCTGTCACGAAGTAGCCGGTCAGATTGGTGGCGAGGGTGCGGTCCCAGATCTCCCGGCTCGTGGTGAGGACACCGCCCGGGTGGGCGACCCCCGCCACGTTCAGCAGGTAGTCGATCTTCCCGAATCGGGCGACCGCCTCGGCCACGGCCGCCTCGACGGCCGCGCTGTCGGCCACGTCGTGGACGGCGGTGAGCACCTGCCCGTCCACCCAGCCCTCGTCGGCGACGGTCTTGGTCAGGCCCTCGGCGTCGTGCGAGTGGAGGACGAGCCGGCACCCCTGGGCGCCGAGCCTGCTCGCCAGGGCGCGGCCGATGCCCCGGTCGGCTCCGGTGATCAGGGCGACCCGGTCCCGGAAGACCCCGGGGCCGGCCGGGGCCTGCGGTGTGGTCTGTGTACTCAACTATTCTTCCCCTCTTGCTCCGTGGGCCGATGACATCACCGGCCAGCCGTGCGTGCGGGCGAGCTCACCGAGGGTCGGGTCGTCCCCGATCACCGATGGCCGGCCCACCACGCGCAACATGTCGAGATCACTGGCGTGATCCCCGTATCCACAGCAGTCCCCGGCGGCCAGGCCGAGTTCTCGCATGGTCTTCGCGACGGCGTCCGCCTTTGCCCGGCCGATCATCGGTTCCACCACCTCGCCGGTGTGGAACCCCCGCTCGTCCACGACGAGTTGGCCGCACAGCACCCGGTCGGCCGCCAGGTCTTCGGCGAGCGGGTCGAGGCAGGCCCGGAAGGATCCGGAGACCAGCACGACGGTGTCCCCGGCCGCCCGGTGCCGGGCCAGCGCGGACAGTCCCGCGGTGACGAAGGCGTCCGGGCGTTCGCGGTAGGCGGCGTACCAGTCTCGGCCCGCCGCCCGCACGTCGGCGGCGTAGGTGCCCGCGTAGTACTGGTAGTAGGCGCGGTTGACCTCCTCGCGGGGTATGCCGAGCGCGGACATGTCCCGCAGGGCGGCGGCGTGGCGCGCGTACCGGGTGCCGTCGTCGCCGCCGCGGGCCAGCCAGAAGCGCAGGAACTCGAACATGGACTTGGCGGTGATCAGGGTCTCGTCGACGTCGAAGAAGGCCGCTCCCCGGACCGCACCGGACCGGTCGTGCGCCTCGCTCATGCCGCGCCCGCCGGCCTGCGCAGCACGGTGAGGACGACCAGCATCGCCAGCGCGGAGGCGACCATCACGACCACCCCGATCGAGGGGAGCGAGGACAGGGTGCCGAGCACGGCGACGCCGAGGGCGACTCCGGCCTGCCGGGAGGCGGTCGCCGCGCCCTGGCCGGTCGCGGCCAGTTCCGGCGGGGCGGCCGAGGCCATGTCGGCGGTGGCGGCGGGCACCACCGTCGTCCCCCCGATGGTCAGCAGGATCTCCATGGGGACCAGCGCCGCGAGCGGCGGGTGGCTGCCGACGAAGCACAGTCCCAGCCCGGCCAGTACATGTGCCCCGAGCCCCACCAGGATGACGGTCCTTGCCCCGTACTTGACGACCGCGCGGCCCGCGAGCAGCGGGATGACGCAGGCGGGCAGCGTCATCGGCAGCAGGGCGACACCGGTCTGCAGCGGGGACAGGTCCCGCTCCCGGATCAGCCACAGGGTCAGCGCGAAGAACGAGCCGTAGAAGACGAAGCACGACATCGCTCCGGCCATCAGGTCGGCGCGGACCCGGCCGAGCGCCATCAGGCGGGGCGGCAGTACGGGGGCCTCCACCTTCCGCTCGACGAGCAGCAGCGCCACGAAGGCGAGCACGCCGACGGCCAGCGCGGCCAGCGGGACGGGCCGGCCCCAGCCCTGGCTGCCCGCGTCGATCAGGCCGAAGGTGACGGCGCCGAGCCCCAGGATGGACAGGACGAGACCCGCGTAGTCGATCCGTTTGGAGGTCGTCGGCCGGTGGGCGCTGAGCCACTTCGTGGGCAGCAGCACCAGGCAGATGATCACCGGGTTGACCAGGAACACCGCGCGCCAGCCGCCGAGTTCGACCAGGCCGCCGCCGATGAGCGGCCCCGCGATGAATCCGCTGGAGCTCAGCGCGCCCCAGGCGCCGATCGCCCGGGACCGCTTGCTGGGGTCCGGGTAGAGCTTGGCGAGCAGTGCGAGTGAGGCCGGGACCAGGCCGGCCGCCGCGATGCCGAGGGCGGCTCGGCCGGCGATCAGACCACCGGCGCTGGGGGCGGCGGCGCAGGCCAGCGAGAGCAGCGCGAACAGACACAGGGCGGTGCGGTAGACGCGGCGCGGACCCCAGCGGTCGGCGACCGCTCCGGAGGCCAGGAGCAGACCGGCGAAGACGACCGTGTACGCGTCCGCCGTCCACGGCAGCTGGGTGGCGGTGGCGTGCAGGTCGCTGCGCACGTCGGGAAGGGCGACGTTCAGGATGGAGACGTCGAGGATGACAAGGTAGTTGCCGGCCACGAGGCTGGCGAAGAGCAGTGGGGTCCGGGATCGCGAGACCTGGGGCTCCGCGCTCTGCGCGACCTCGGCCGTGTTCCTGCCGACGGCGGTCATGAAGGCTCCGGTTCGGGTGTGGGTGGGGGGAGGGGACTGGGAATCGGGCCCTGGGTCAGCCCCGGCTCGCCACGATGTGCTCGATGGATTCCTTGGGGCGCGAGACAGCCCCGGTCAGCTGTGGTGCGACGTAACGGGCGAGCAGGTCGAGGCTCCGGTCCGTCTTCTCCCAGGAGCACCAGTCCGGTACGTAGACCAGCAGGGTGCCGAATCCGCCGGTGCGCTCCTGCAGTCGCCGGATGCCCTCGACGACGTCCTCGGGCGAACCGACGATCGCGCCACCCGCCTCGATACGCGCCTGGAGCTCCTGACCCTCGGGCACGCCGGGGGTGGACACGTCGCGGCCGGCCGCGCGGCCGAAGAAGTCGAAGAGCCAGCGGTCGAAGCCCTCGCGGACATCGGCGAGGGCCTGCTCGGTGGTCTCCGCAACATGCAGCGGCAGGGCCACCCGCCAGTTGTCACGGACCATGGTGTTGCCGTGCTCCTCGGCGGCTTCCTCGGCATAACTCCACTGCCGGGCCAGGTCGATGGTCCGGGGCGCGCCGGGCTGGCTGAGCGCGAAGGAGACCAGGCTGGTCCCGTGCTGACCGGCGAGCAGCGGGCTGCCGGGTGAGGTGCCGCCGCTGGCGATGGCCACCTCCAGGCCGCCCGGGGTGTAGCGGGGCAGCTGCAGCTTGGCGTCGCGCAGCCCGTACCAGTCGGTCTTGTCGGTGACCCGGCCCTCACCGTTGACCAGCTCGATCACCGCGGGCAGTGCCTCGGCGAGACGGGTGCGCTGCGCGCTCGCCTCGATGCCGAGCATCTGCGCGTCCGGGAAGATTCCGGGGCCCACGCCGAGGATGTAACGCCCTTGGGTGAGGTGGTCGAGGTGTACGGCACGCGAGGCCACGTGGAAGGGGTGGTGCCAGGGCAGCGGTACGACTCCGTTGGCCAGCCTGATTTGCCGGGTGCGCTGGGAGGCGGCGGCGATCATCGTCTCCGGGGCGCCCACGAGACCCCAGCCGAGCGTGTGGTGCTCACCGAACCAGGCCTCGTCCAGGTTGAGCGCGTCGGCCTTCTCGACCAGGTCGAGCTGTCGGCGCAGCACCAGGTGCGGGTCCTGCCCGGGCTCGTTCACGGGGGACAGGAATATTCCGATACGGCTGTGCATGACGGGTCCTCCAGAAGGGGGCGGAAGCGGGTGGGAAGGTCGGTTCAGTCGGCGGGGGTGTCGACGCTGCTGCGGGATTCCATCAGCGCCACGACTCCGGCGACGCTGCCGGCCTCGACCAGCTCGTCCTCGGCGATTTTGATGCCGTACTTCCGCTCGATGATCACGGAAAGCTCCAGCATGATCAGCGAGTCGAGTTCTATTTCGCTGAACCGGGTGGCGGGGGTCACGTCCTGATCCAGGTCGAAATTGTCGGTCAGGATGGTGGCGATGCTCTCGGCTACCGCTTGAGAATTCATGGGTCCCCCTACAGTCAGGAATCAGGGCAGGATGCAGCGCGGGCTCGTAGTAGTGGAGAAATCCGCTGGAATACGCGGTGAGGTGTGAGAAACCCGTCGGTTCAGATTTCCGTGGAGATTTCCATGACGTCGATCTCCGGCCACCGCAGGGCGGTCGAGGCCCAGCTGAGCCCGCCGCCGAAGGCGGTCATCAGCACCCGGTCACCGGGCTTGACGCGCTCGCTGACGGCGGCGTCGGTGAGCGCCAGCGGGATGGAGGCGGCCGAGGTGTTGCCGACCTTGTCGAGGTGGACCAGCATGCGGGACCGCTCGACGCCGAGCACGTCCGCGACCGTGTGCAGGATCCGGATGTTCGCCTGGTGCGCCGCGCACCAGTCGACGTCCGCCGCGCTCCAGCCAACGCGTCCGAGCAGCTGCTCGGAAGAGGCGGCCATCCTGTTGACGGCGTGGGTGAACATGTCCTTGCCCTGCATGGTCATATACGCGCCCTCGGGCCGCGCCGGCAGTCCGCTGCCCCGCTCCCGCGAACCGCCGCCGGCCACCTGGGCCAGCTCGTGACCGGTGCCGTCGCTGCCCAGGTCGAAGCCGAGCAGCGCGCCGGGCTCGTCGGCGTCGCCGGCGCGCAGGACCGCGGCTCCGGCGCCGTCACCGAAGATGATGGTGGTGGAACGATCCTGCGGGTCGAGCCGAGTGGACCAGACGTCCGCGCCGACGACCAGGACCCGCTCCGCCACGCCGGACGCGATCGCCCCGGCGGCGGCGGACAGCGCGTACAGGAATCCGGAGCAGGCCGCAGAGATGTCGTAGGCGGCGACGTGCCCGAGTCCGAGTGCGGTCGCGACTTCCGGCGCCGTGCCGGGCATTGGTTGGTTTCCGGTGCTGGTCGCCAGGATCACCAGATCCACGGAATCGACCCCGGCGGACTTCAGGGCTCGCGCGCCGGCGGCGGTCGCGAGATCACCGGTACTGGTCCCGGTGTCGGCCCAGTGGCGGGTACGAATACCGGTCCTGGTACGAATCCAGGTGTCGTTGGTGTCCAGTGTCCGGGCGAGTTCGTCATTCGTCACCGAACGTGGCGGAATTGCTGCTCCGATTCCGGCCAGGACTGTTGCGCGTATCATGTTTCCCCCTCGCGCTGATTTCACTGACTACTTTATCGACGGAAGCACCGTGCAGGAAGTTTGTACATGCCCGCGCATGCACACCCGATTTCCTTCACGCCGCTTCGTCGACCCACGACATGAGCTTGCGGAGCTGCTTGCCGGTGGTCTCCAGGAGGTGCTCGGAGTCCGCGGTCTTGTACTCGTTGTACTTCTTCAGACCGCCGTGGTACTCGGCCATCCACTCGCGGGCGAAGGTGCCGTCCTGGATCTCGGCGAGGACCTTCTTCATCTCGGCCTTGGTGGCGTCCGTGATGATCCGCGGGCCGGTGACGTAGTCGCCCCACTCGGCGGTCTCGGAGACCGACCAGCGCATCTTGTCCAGGCCGCCCTCGTACATGAGGTCGACGATCAGCTTCAGCTCGTGCAGGCACTCGAAGTACGCGATCTCCGGCTGGTAGCCCGCCTCGGTCAGCGTTTCGAAACCGGCCTTGACCAGCGCGGCCGTACCACCGCAGAGAACGGCCTGCTCACCGAACAGGTCGGTCTCGGTCTCCTCGGTGAAGGTCGTCTTGATGACGCCGGCGCGGGTGCCGCCGATGCCCTTCGCGTACGAGAGAGCCAGCTCGAAGGCGCTGCCGGTCGCGTCCTGCTCGACGGCCGCGATACACGGAACGCCGCGGCCCTCCTCGTACTGGCGGCGCACCAGGTGGCCCGGGCCCTTGGGGGCGACCATGCAGACGTCGATGCCGGCCGGGGGCTTGATGAAGTCGAAGCGGATGTTCAGGCCGTGGCCGAAGAAGAGGGCGTCGCCGTCCTTGAGGTTGTCCTTGATGGACTCCTCGTAGACCTGGGCCTGGATCGGGTCCGGGACCAGGATCATGATGACGTCGGCCTCGGCGGCCGCCTCGGCCGGGGTGACCACGCGCAGCCCCTGCTCCTCGGCCTTGGCCTTGGACTTGGAGCCCTCGTGCAGACCGACACGCACGTCGACACCCGAGTCACGGAGCGACAGCGCGTGGGCGTGGCCCTGGCTGCCGTAACCGATGACCGCGACCTTGCGGCCCTGGATGATGGACAGGTCGGCGTCGGCGTCGTAGAACAGCTCGGCAGACATGGATGGTTACTCCTAGGCGATGGCGGCGGCCCACGGCGCCAGGGTGGCGGGACGCGGCCTGCGGTCGATGAGCGGGACGGGGCCTCGTCCGATGGCGATCGCGCCGGACTGGACCAGTTCCTTGATGCCGTACGGTTCGAGCATCCTGAGCAGGGCGGACAGCTTCTCGCCGCTGCCGGTGGCCTCGATGGTCACCGCTTCAGGGGAGACGTCGACGGTCTTGGCGCGGAAGAGCTGGACGATCTCCAGAATCTGCGAACGCGTCCGGTTGTCGGCGCGAACCTTCACGAGCACCAGCTCACGGATTATCCGCGCGTCGGGCTCCAGTTCCATGACATCGAGGACGTTGACCAACTTCCCGGTCTGCTCGATGACTTGGTCGAGCCGGGTCAGTTCGCCGTTGACCACGATGGTGATCCGGGAGATCTCGGGGTGCTCGGTGACACCGACCGCGAGCGAGTCGATGTTGAACCCGCGGCGGGAGAACAGGGCGGCGATCCGGGCGAGGATGCCCGGGGTGTTCTCCACCAGGACGGAGAGCGTGTGCTTGGACATGTCTCTTGGGTCTCTCTCGCTCAGTCGTCTTCGTTGTCGCCGAAGTCGGGGCGGACGTCCCGGGCGGCCATGATCTCGTCGTTGGAGGTGCCGGCGGCGACCATCGGCCACACCATCGCGTCCTCGTGGACGATGAAGTCGACGACGACGGGGCGGTCGTTGATGGAGTTCGCCTCTTCGATGACCTTGTCCAGGTCCTCCGGGCGCTCACAGCGCAGGCCCACGCAGCCCATCGCCTCGGACAGCTTCACGAAGTCCGGCACGCGCGTGCCCTTGGCGTCCGGGTTGACGTCCTCGGGACCGCTGTGCAGCACGGTGTTGGAGTAGCGCTGGTTGTAGAAGAGGGTCTGCCACTGGCGGACCATCCCGAGGGCGCCGTTGTTGATGATGGCGACCTTGATCGGGATGTTGTTCAGGGCGCAGGTGGTGAGTTCCTGGTTGGTCATCTGGAAGCAGCCGTCGCCGTCGATCGCCCAGACCGTGTTGCCCGGAATGCCGGCCTTGGCGCCCATGGCGGCCGGGACCGCGTAGCCCATGGTTCCGGCGCCGCCGGAGTTCAGCCAGGTGGCGGGCTTCTCGTACTGGATGAAGTGCGCGGCCCACATCTGGTGCTGGCCGACGCCCGCGGCGAAGATCGTGCCCTCGGGGGCGAGCTGGCCGATGCGCTCGATGACCTGCTGCGGGGAGAGCGAGCCGTTGTCGGGCTGGTCGTAACCGAGCGGGTAGGTCTCGCGCCAGCGGGACAGGTCCTTCCACCAGGAGCTGTAGTCGCCCTTGTGGCCCTCGCTGTGCTCCTTCTGGACGGCCTGGACCAGGTCGGCGATGACCTCGCGGGCGTCGCCGACGATCGGCACGTCGGCGGCGCGGTTCTTGCCGATCTCGGCCGGGTCGATGTCGGCGTGGACGATCTTGGCGTGCGGGGCGAAGCTGTCCAGCTTGCCGGTGACGCGGTCGTCGAAGCGGGTTCCGAGGGCGACGATCAGGTCGGCCTTCTGCAGCGCGGTGACGGCGGTGACCGCACCGTGCATGCCCGGCATTCCCACGTGCAGCGGGTGGCTGTCGGGGAACCCGCCCAGCCCCATCAAGGTGGTGGTGACGGGAGCTCCGGTGAGTTCCGCGAGGACCTTCAGCTCGGCGGTGGCGCCGGACTTGATGACACCACCGCCGACGTAGAGGACGGGCCGCTTCGCCTGGGTGATCAGCTTGGCGCCCTCACGGATCTGCTTGGCGTGCGGCTTGGTCACCGGGCGGTAGCCGGGCAGGTCCATGACGGGCGGCCAGGAGAACACCGTCTTCGCCTGGAGTGCGTCCTTGGCGATGTCGACCAGGACCGGCCCCGGACGGCCGGTGGAGGCGATGTGGAAGGCCTGCGCGATCACCCGCGGGATGTCCTCGGCCTTGGTGACCAGGAAGTTGTGCTTGGTGATCGGCATGGTGATGCCGACGATGTCCGCCTCCTGGAAGGCGTCCGTGCCGATCGCCTTGGAGGCCACCTGGCCGGTGATCGCCACGAGCGGCACCGAGTCCATGTGGGCGTCCGCGATCGGCGTCACCAGGTTGGTGGCACCGGGGCCGGAGGTCGCCATGCAGACGCCGACCTTGCCGGTGGCCTGCGCGTAACCGGTGGCCGCGTGACCCGCGCCCTGCTCGTGCCGGACCAGGACGTGCCGCACCCGGGTCGAGTCCATCAACGGGTCGTACGCCGGGAGGATCGCACCACCGGGAATACCGAATACCGTCTCGGCGCCGACCTCCTCGAGAGAGCGGATGAGGGACTGCGCACCCGTCATGAGTCCGGTGGTCATCGCTACGCCCATGTGACGAGTCGCTTGGGCTGCTCGAGGATCTCCGCGGTCGCGTCGAGGACCTTGGAGCCCAGCTCTCCGTCGACCAGGCGGTGGTCGAAGGAGAGGGCCAGAGTGAGTACTTGACGGGGCTTCACCTTGCCCCGGTGCACCCAGGGCAGGGTCCTGATCGCTCCCACGGCGAGGATGGCCGCCTCACCCGGGTTGAGGATCGGGGTTCCCGTGTCGACGCCGAAGACCCCAAGGTTGGTGATGGTCACCGTGCCGCCGGACAGGGCCGCGGGGGTGGTCCGGCCGGCCCGGGCCGTGGCGACCAGGTCGCCCAGCTCCGCCGCCAGTTGCGGCAGGTTCCTGGTGTGCGCGTCTTTGATGTTGGGGACGAGCAGGCCACGGGGCGTGGCCGCGGCGATGCCCAGGTGGACCCGCTCCTTGATGACGATCTCCTGTGCGGCCTCGTCCCAGGAGGCGTTGATCTCGGGGAAACGCCGCACCGCGGCCAGGAAGGCTCTGGCCACGAGGAGCAGCGGGGTCACCCGCAGTCCCGCCAAGTCGGGGTCCTGCTTGAGCTGTTGGACGAGTTTCACGGTGCGTGTCACGTCGACGGTGCTGAACTCGGTGACGTGGGGTGCCGTGAAGGCACTCGTCACCATGGCCTCGGCGGTCGCTTTGCGCACCCCCTTGATGGGGACACGGCGTTCGTCGGACGCGGGGACACGCACCGGTTGGTCGGCCACCGGCGGCTGGGTGGTGCGGGCCGCGGCGTGGACGTCCTCACGGGTGATCACACCGCCCGGGCCGGAGGGCACCAGGAGGCCGAGGTCGACGCCGAGGTCCCGGGCGAGCTTGCGCACCGGGGGCTTCGCCGCGCCGGGAACGGCCTCTCGGCGGGCGGGCCGCTCCCGCTCGGCTCGCGGCTTGCGTGGGCGGCGCCTCGTCGAGCCGTTCATGACGCCGTATCCGACGAGCAGGGCCTGCTGGGGCTCCGGCTCGGGAGCCGGCGGGTCCGCGGGCTCGGACGTCGGCGGGTCGGCGGGCTCGGGCCCGCCGTCCGGCGCGGTGTCGACGGTGATGATGACCGCCCCGATGTCGACCGTCGTGCCGGCGGGGCACCGGATCTCGTGCACCGCCCCGTCGTAGGGGATGGGCAGTTCCACCGCCGCCTTCGCGGTCTCGACCTCGCACACGGTCATACCGTCGTGCACCCGGTCGCCGGGCTTCACGTACCACTGGAGTATGTCCGCCTCGCTCAGGCCCTCGCCCACGTCGGGCATCCTGAACTCACGGAAACGCTGTGCTTCCACGGAATCCTCGTCTCGGTGGGCCAGAGCGGCCGGGACGTCAGTAGGCAAGGACGCGCTCGACGGCATCCAGAATCCGGTCCAGGTCGGGCAGGTAGGCGTGCTCGGTCCGGGCGGGCGGATACGGCATGTGGAATCCGCCCACGCGCAGGACCGGCGCCTCCAGCCGGTCGAAGCAGCGTTCCGTGACGTGGGCGGCGATCTCCGCGCCGGTGCCGAAGAACACGGGTGCCTCGTGCACCACCACCAGCCGGCCGGTCCTGCGCACCGAGGCCTCGACCGTGTCGAAGTCGACCGGCGAGACCGAGCGCAGGTCGACGACCTCCACGCTGGTGCCCTCCTCCTCGGCCACGGCCGCCGCCTCCAGGGCGGTGCGCACGGTCGGCCCGTAGGCGAGGACCGTCGCATCGCGGCCGAGGCGTATCACCCGTGCGGAGTGCAGCGGGTGGGGCGACGCCGCCGGATCGACCTCGCCCTTGTCGTAGTAACGGCGTTTGGGCTCGAGGTAGATGACCGGGTCGTCGCCCGCGACGGCCTGCCGGAGCATCGTGTACGCGTCCGCGGCGTTGGACGGCGAGACCACCCGCAGTCCGGCGACATGTGCGAAGAGTGCCTCCGGAGACTCGCTGTGGTGCTCGACCGCGCCGATGCCGCCGCCGTACGGGATCCGGATGACGACCGGCAGCGCGATACGGCCGCCGGATCGGGCCCGCATCTTGGCGAGCTGGGTGACGATCTGGTCGTACGCGGGAAAGACGAAGCCGTCGAACTGGATCTCCACGACAGGTCGGTAGCCGCGTAGCGCCAGGCCGATCGCGGTGCCGACTATGCCGGACTCGGCGAGCGGAGTGTCCTTGACCCGGTGGTCCCCGAAGTCCTTCTGCAAGCCGTCGGTGACCCGGAAGACACCGCCGAGCCGCCCGATGTCCTCGCCCATCAGCACGACCTTGGGGTCGTCCTCCAGAGCCGCCCGCAGCGCCGCGTTGACGGCCTTCGCAAGGGTCGTCGTCGCCATGTCAGCTCCCCTCCACGAACGACGCCTCGTACTCCTTGAACCACTCCCGTTCCTCGGTGACCTGCCGGTGCTCTCCGGCGTAGGTGAGGTCGAAGAACTCCGTGAGATCGGGATCGGGCATGGTGCGCACGCTCTCCTTGATGTGCTGGGCGAGCCGGTCGCCCTCCTCACCGACCCCCGCGACGAAGTCGGCGTCGGCCCAGCCGTGGTTCAGGAGGTACTTCTCCAGGCGGGCGATCGGGTCCTTGCGCGCCCACTGCGTCAGTTCGGCGGACTGCCGGTAGCGGGTCGGGTCGTCCGACGTGGTGTGGGCGCCCATGCGGTAGGTGAACGCCTCGACGAGTGTCGCCTCGCGTCCCTGCCTGGCTCGCTCCACGGCGGCCCGCGTCACCGCCAGACAGGCCAGCACGTCGTTGCCGTCCACCCGGACACCGTGCAGTCCGAAACCGGCGGCGCGCCGGTGGATCGGCACCTTGCTCTGCCTTTCCACACCCTGCGAAATGGCCCATTGATTGTTCTGGCAGAAAAAGACGACCGGCGCGTCGTAAACGGCGGCGAAGTTGAATGCCTCGCTCACGTCCCCCTGGCTGGTCGCACCGTCACCGAAATACACGACGACCGCGGAGTCGGCATCGTCGTCGGCCACGCCCATCGCATATCCGGTGGCATGCAGAACCTGGGAGCCGATCACGAGCGTGTAGAGATGGAAGTTCTTCTCCGCGGGATCCCAGCCGCCGTGGCTCACGCCCCGGAACAGCCGGAATATGTGCAGCGGGTCGACCTGTCTGGCGAGGGCGACACCGTGGTCGCGGTAGCTCGGAAAGACGTGGTCGTCCGCGCGCAGCGCGAGACCCGAGCCCACCTGAGCCGCCTCCTGTCCCAACGACGAGGGCCACAGGCCCAGCTCGCCTTGTCGCTGCAGGGTGACCCCCTCGGCGTCCACCCGGCGGGTCAGCGCCATCCGCCGGTACATCTCCCGGAGTTCCCCGGGGGTTGGTTCGATGTCGTAGTCGGGGTGGTGCACACGCTCGCCGTGCGGCGTGAGCAGCTGCACCATCTCCCCCGGGTCTTCGCCTGAAAGGCCGTCACTCGTTCTCTTTTGCGCAGCCAAGACTCTCCCCCGTCACTGCATGGATTTCTCAACTCGAATTCGCCCCGGACGCCGAATCAGTCGCGCTCGACGAGTATCACTGCTACTTCACCGCGAACACCAGTTTGTGCACGGCTCATCCGTACACGTTCGGTGTCAGTGCCGACTCGCCGTGCAGCACTGAGCGCAGTTCGCCGAAGAAATCCCGTTTCGACTCACGGGGAAAGAAATGTCCGCCCGGGATCGCATGGACGGTGCAGCCGGCGCTGGTGTGCCGACTCCACCCCGCCGCGGCCGCCCGGTCCACCAGGGGGTCGCGGGTGCCGGTGAAGACGTGGATCGGGCAGGGCAGCGGCGCCTCGATGTCCTGCGCCGGGCGCCGGGGCCGGATGATCCGCAGGTCCTCCCGCAGCCGGGCGAGCATCACGGCCAGCCGTTCGGTGCCGCCGAGCAGGTCCGCGTGGATGTCGGAGGTGTCGACCAGCCAGCGCAGCAGCTCCGAGTCGGTCATGTCCTCGGTGGCACCGGTCGACTGCCGCAGATGGGGTGCACCGAAGGCCCCGACGATCAGTTTCTCGGGCAGCCGCTGCGCCCGCCGGGCCAGCAGCCGGGTCAGCCGGTAGGCGACCAGCGCCCCCATGCTGTGGCCGTACAGCACGTGCCGCCCCGACAGGCCGGACCCCAGGTCCTGGGCGAGCGCCTCGACCAGCGTGTCCAGATCGCGGTAGCGCGGGCTGCGGCCGTCCCGCCCCCGCCCCGGCAGCGCGACCGGCACCACCTCGACCTGTGGCCCGAGCGCGCGCTGCCAGCCGGAGAACGCAGCGATGCTGCCCCCCGCATGATGGAACCCGAAGAGGATGAATTCCCCCACGACACCGACACCTCCGCCGTGTCCGCCGGACGGCCCCGCTCAGGGCCTCCGGCGCCGTCCAACCACGGAACTCCCCGTGGTTGCACAGCTCCCCGTAGTCGCACACAGCCGTACAGCCCCCGCCGCCGTACGGACGTCTCTCACTCGCCACCGGACTCGGCGGCCACCCGTTCCAGATCGTCGGCGAACTCGGTCCAGGCGATGGCGCACTTGCGGGCGAGCTGGCTGATCACCTTCGCCCCGTGCTCCGGCACGGCCTCGCGCAGCTCGGCCCACCGGCTGTCGGGCAGCACCTGTACGCCGAGCAACCGCAGCAGGAAGCGTCCCCGCTCGGTCAGCCTGAGGGACGGGTCCTTCATGAGGGACCTCAGCAGCCCCTGCTCGTCGACGGGGTCGCGTGCCTCGGGCAGCCGCCGTACCGGGTGAGCGCCCCGCGGCGCGTCCGGGGCCCGCAGCGACTTCGGGAGCGGGTCCTCGCCCCGCGCCATCCGGTCGCGTACGTCGCGGACCGTACCCGGGGACACCCCGGCCCGCTGGGCGATTGCCCGTAGCGAGGCGCCCGGCATCTCCTCGATCAGCCGGCTCGCGCGGATCCGTCCCTCGGCGCCGTTCAACGGCCGCACCCGGCCGTCGCGCCCCAGCCTGGCGGCGGGCGGTTCACCCGCGTCCAGGGACCGCCGGATCTCGCCGATCGTGCGGGCGGACAGGCCGGCCGCCAGCGCGACGGCGGGGTCGGACCAGTACGGATGGGTCCGCAGGATACGGGCGGCGGCCGCGGCACGATCGCGTGCGCTCAGCGGCAGCCCGTGCGTGGTGTTCTCCCGTACGGCGAGCACGAACGCGTCGCGCTCGTCACCGTCGAAGAACCGCACCTTCACTTCCGGCTCGCCCCGCAGGCGGGCCGCCGCGAGGCGGTGCATACCGTCCACGACCCGCATGGTCGGCCGGTGGACGATGATCGGGGGGAGCGCCGCTCCCGAATCGGCCAGTAGACGTGCGTGCGCCTGATCCTCGCCCTCGGTGCGCGGTGAGTCCGCGGACAGGAGGGAGTCGATGGGAACCGTGGCGACCGCCGAGAGTCCCGGCTGCTGCACTTCGGCCCACGCCGACTCGCCCACCCCAGCGGACAGTTGAGGCACCACCAAGACGTTCTGGGTACTCATCATGCTCCGTATCTCCAGCTGATCTTGTGACTCCACCATAGACTTTTACGTACGTTCGCGAACGTTTTTTTAGACCCTTTTTGGCCTTACTTGACCAGTGCCCACAGCCCTGCAGCAGACTGTGAGGGCGCGAAATACATTCGCGGTGGTACGTTGGTGGTCAAACGAGTCGTCACTGTTGACCTCATGCGGGAGCCGCCACGTGCATGCCCTTGAACCCACACCTGTCGGCGAGAAGCGCCCCGTCCGTCAGGAACCCAAGCAACAGCGGTCGATCCGTACCCGCGTCCAGATCCTCGAGGCGGCGGCCGTGGTCTTCGCGCGCAGCGGCTTCGCCGACGTGACCTTGCTCGACATCGCCGAACAGGCCGGGGTGACCAAGGGGGCCGTGTACTTCCACTACGCGAACAAGGAGGCCATCGCGATCGCGGTCTCGGAGGAGTACTTCGCCCGCCTGGGCGCCTTGTCCGCCGGCGTCAGGCGCCTGAAGGCGCCTCCCCTGCAGGCCACGGTGAAGCTGCTGAACCGGGTGGCCGTCGCCCTTCGCGACGACACCCTGTTCCAGGCCGCGGTACGGCTGCATCTGGACCGCCACCAGATCACCAGCGGACTGCCCACCCGCCCGTTCGTCGACTTCATCACTCACTGCCAGGACCTGCTGGCGGAGGCGAAGGAGGTGGGCCAGCTCCCCGAGGATGCCGACCCGGAAAAGCTGGCCCGGGTGCTCGTGGCGGCCTTCTTCGGCGCTCAGCACATCTCCTGGGCACTGAACGATCGCGTTGATATTATCGACCGCGTCCAGGAGACGATCGACGCAATCCTGCCCCGTCACTGGTACGAGTCGGCCGACAACACCTGAGACGCCGACGGGAGTTCAGAGTCCCCGGGACGGGACGGGACGGGACGAACACGAACTCGGCTGGCTCCAGCCGGCGGGTGCGGGCCGCGTACTCGCCCATGCAGCCGGGCCAGTGGCGACAGCGCGGCCGTTGGGCGTGCGGTACCACGACGAGCAGGACTGCCATGCAGTACCCGTGAAACGTGCCCACAGGGCCCGCAGCCCCGCCTCCTCGACCTCGGGCCGCGTCCAGGGTTTCTCGCAGCTCCGAGCGTTCGGGCTGGCGGGTGGGCATCGTCAGCAACGGAATGGCCGACAACCAGCTGGCGAATATCGAGCGGTCGGGTGTGGGCGAGAGGGTGGACGCCTGCTGCGTCTCCGGTGAGGTCGGCATCCGCAAGCCCAACGTCCGGATCTTCGAATTGGCCGCCGAACGGTGCGGGACGGATCTGGCTGCCGGCGGAGGATGATCGGCGACAGTCCCGAGCACGACCTCGCGGGTGGACGGGCGGCGGGGCTGCGGACGATGTGGCCGACCGCACGACTCCCGATGCCCTGGCCGCGATCAGTCTTCTGCTGGACGGGTCCAGGTAGACCTGCCGACCACGATCGCGGCTGCGACGGTCCCGACTGACGACACTCCGAACAATCCAGCCCGCACCAATGTCTAGGTCTGTCGCAAAGCCACAACCAGGACGACTCCCGTTCTCCTCCCCTGGCCACTGAAGCTCCCGGCGTAGTGCGGGGGCAGTGATGCACTCCTGACGGAGCATCAAGCACGCTTGTCCACCGGCTGTCCACCGGAGCCGATGCCAACAAGACCATTCCGAGGGTGCAATGCACAAAAACCGCAGGTCAAAGCCTTGTCTTGATCGTCGGCGACAGCTCATGGAATCGCGACCTACGCATTGTGATGCGTAGACCACGAGTGTCCGATCAGTCCGGATTCCAAGGTCAATGAAGCAAAGAAGCCCCAGGTCAAAGGCCTGACCTGGGGTTCACCATGGAACCGCCTTCGGGATTCGAACCCGAGACCTACGCATTACGAGACCACGAGCGTTCGTGTTGCGGAGTGCCAGACCATGCCATCCAGTGACGTTTTTCCTGATCAGAGCACATGCGACTGGTTAATCCGTGCTACCCCGTGATGCACGCTCCAAAGGCGTCTGTCCACCGGCCGTCCACCGGTGGGGCCGCCAGGGGAGGTCCGTAAGGCCACCGTGGGGCAGCAGGTGTAGCGCCTGACGAGGTCAGATGGATACGTGAGGGCGATTGTTCGACTTCTACAAAAGCAGCTTTGGCATCCTCTGCTACCGCGCAGCCTGCTGGCATCGGCATCCTCACCTGATAGGAGGCCGGAATACTGGTGAGCTCGCGTATTCAACTGTCGCCAAGTTCTCGGCCTTCGTGGGCCGCTTGGTGACCTTGTGCGATTCCGGTGGCATGTCGGCTCCAGGTGCCTCCGGCCTGAGTGGCCGGCTTTGTGGGGCAGTGACACGTCCAGGGTGTGGGTCAGGTCGTGGCAGATGCTCGCTTTGACGTCGCGGCGGGCGCGGGCGGCCTCCATGCGGTCGCCGTCCTCCATGTCCCGTGCCACCAGCCACCGGCCGCTGGGCGCCGGCGTGCCTGCCGGTGCCGCGGACCTGAGCAGGTTCAGCGCGGGGGTGCGCCCGTGAGCTCGCCCTCCAGGCCCGGGCCCCTACCTCGCAGCCGGTCCTCCGTCACGTCCCGCAGCAGTGCCAGCACTTGCCGTTCCTCGGCCGTGCGCCAGGCGGTGTCCTCTGCCGCCCGGGAGATCTCCGCGAGGTCACTTTCGCCGAGCGAGGCCACTGGGCGCAGCACCCGGGCCAGTGGATGGTGGAAGTCGTGGACGACCAAGCTGTAGGTCCTCTCCGGGGTCAGGTATCCGCCCACGGCGGCGAGGCGGCCGTCGGCGGAGGCGGCAACTGCGTGGACCAGGCGCGGGTCGTACCGTGCGTCCAGAAACGGCCGGGGCGGATCAACCGGCGCCAGGGACACCGGGTCGAAGAAGCGGTGTTCTCCCTCCCCGCCGAAGCGACCGCCGACCACGCCCCAGGCCGGGACGGAGAAGAGGTCGCTGAGGCGCGGGGCCTCGCCGACGGTCTCCAGGGCCAGCGCCTCGTGGGGCGAGATACGCCAGCGGCTCAGCCCGCCCTGTGCGCCACTCACCACGATCTCGTCAGTGGTGGTGAAGGCGAGGCCACGCACCGGGCCGTGCGGTACAGGCACGACGGACCGGGCCACCAGGCGCTGCAGCCGGGCATCGGTGACCGCGATCTGCTCGTGGCTACCGAAGGCGACCCTCTCTCCGCTCGGGTCCACGGCGAGGCGGCAGGCGTCGAGAAGCCCGAAGGGCGCGAGGTCCACGATGCCCGGCGGGAGATCCGGTCCGGCCGCCATCGCGGCCGGCTGCAGTGCGCTGCCCGCGACGAACCCGGCTGCGGTGGCCGCCGGTTGCATCCCCGTCACGGCGGAGCCCTGCACGACCGGGCGTTCCCTGCCCCCGGCGTAGTGGACCAGTGCACGCCCGTGATCGGGTTCGTCGCGGACCACGACGACATTGTCCGCATCGACGCACGTGACCGCGTAGTGGTGCAGCTCGCTGAGGTGGATGTCGCTCCAGGACCCGTCCCGCAGCATCGATATCCGGGTGAGTCCCGGGTCTTCGTACGTGTTCAGTGTGAGGACCGGGTCACCGAAGCCGAAGGACAGCCACTGCGCGGAGGTCGCGATGCGGTCATGGCTCGTGCGCGAGTCGCGTTCGGCGGTGGCAGCCACCCGGGAGACGAGTTCCTCGTCGGTTGCGGCGAGGCGGTAAAGGAGCCGGTCGTTCTTCTGTCCGATCGGATCCGCCCGGGCCAGCCACCCGGCCAGCCGGACCCCGTCCCGCAGCGGCACAGCGAGGATCAGGCGTCTCAACGCGTCCCGGTACCCGCCCTGGAGATAGCGGTGGGCCTGGCGGCCGATGCGGTCGGAGTCGGCCCACGCGATGCGCTCCACCATTACTGCCCCGTCCTACGAGTCCGGCATCACAACTGACAATTCATCCATTCTGCCCCGGCGCTACTCTGATATCGACGACTACCGACAATGCCAACTCGGCTGAGTGAGCAGGGGACTTCATGACGGATCCGACGACGGTTCTGGCCATGACAGGGGCAACCACCATCGTCGCGGCGATGGCCACCACCGCCTGGGAGGCCGCGCGGGGCGGCGTCACGGAGCTGTTCCGGCGGAGCAACGAGGACGGGTCCGGCACGATCGAGGCGCAGTTGGACGGCGACGCGGCCCTGGTGGTGCGGGACGAGGACACCGACGGCGTACGCGAGGACCTGGTCAGGCCGTGGGCGCGGCGGCTCGCGGCGCTGCTGCGGGAGCACCCGGAAGCCGCTGACGAACTCCGTGCCCTGGTGGATCAGGTGGCGGCCGAACTGCCGCGCACGGAACACAACTGGGCGCAGCACATCACCGCGCATTCGGGCGGCTCGGCCTTCGGCGCGCAGGGCCCCGGCAGCAGTGTCCACGTACACAAGGCGCCGACGGCGGGCGACGGTTCCGCGTGAGCGGTCCGGACCCGGCGGAGGGCTCGGCTGTGTCCTCGCATCAACTGGTTCGCGCGGAGGGCGGGTTCGCGTACGGAGTGATCGGCGCCGACATCCATGTCTTCGGCGACGGACTGCCCGTGTACGTGCTCGAGAACTGGCGCGGTCGTCCGGAGTCATCCGCCGAGTGGCTGCTTGAGCTGCCCAGCAGGATGCTCAGCGCCCGCCATGAGATCGTCCCCTTCACCGGGCGCGAGCAGGACCTCGCCGAGCTGCACCGCTGGCGCGTGTCGGACAGGCGGCTGGCCGCGCGCTGGCTCCGGGCCCCGGGCGGGCAGGGCAAGACCCGTCTCGCCGCCCGGTTCGCCGAGGAGTCGATCGCCCGGGGTTGGAAGGTCGTCCACGCCGTCCACGGCCCCGGCAGCGTCCTGCCACCGCCCGGCAGCCAGGACCTGCGGATCGACGGCGCGGACGGACTGCTCCTGATCGTCGACTACGCCGACCACTGGCCCCTGCCCCATCTGACCTGGCTGTTCAGCAACGCGCTGCTGCACCGTCCCGAGCTCCCCACAAGGGTGCTGATGCTGGCCCGCAGTGCGGACATGTGGCCGGCGGTACGCGCCGCGCTCGCCGATCTACAGACCGCCACCTCCAGCCAGACGCTGGAACCGCTGTCCGACGAAAGCGACGAAAGCGGTGAGGGCAGCGATGAAGACGGGGGGCCGGGCCAACGGGGCGAGATGTTCCGGGCGGCCCGGGACGGCTTCGCCGCCCGCCACGGCGTGTCGGACGTCGCGCAGTTACGGCCTCCGGTGTCATTGGCCGAGCCCGACTTCGGGCTGACGCTCACCGTGCACATGGCCGCGCTCGTGGCGGTGGACGCGCACCGGACCGGGCGGCGCCCCCCGTCGGACGCGGCCGGCCTGACGACGTACCTCCTCGACCGGGAGCAGCTGCACTGGGCCCGGCTGCACAGCCAGGGCGCGGGCCGTGAACCCGGCGCATCCGCCCGTGCGCACACGACCCCGCCCGAGGTCATGAATCGGGCCGTGTTCACGGCCGTCCTCACCGGAGCGGTCGAACATCCCACGGGGGCAACCGTGTTGGAGTCGCTGAGGGTGCCGCTTCCCGCGGAGCAGATTCTCGCCGACCACGCGGTCTGCTATCCGGCGGCCGACCCCGTGCACCCGACGGTCCTGGAACCGCTCGCCCCCGACCGGCTCGCCGAGGACTTCCTCGCCCTCACCCTGCCCGGGCACCGGGCCGACTACCCCGCGCAGGACTGGGCGGCGCCCACGCTCCAGGCACTGCTTCCGCACGGCAGCGACCGGCACACGGCCGCCTGGACACCCCGTGCGATGACTTTCCTGGCCAGTGCCGCCGACCGCTGGCCCCATCTGCGCCACGGCCATCTCTACCCCCTGCTCCAGGGCGCGCCCTGGCTCGCGGTCGCAGCCGGGGGCGCCGCGCTTGGTCTGCTGGTCGGCCTCGACGACATCGGCACCGAGCTGCTGGAGGCCGTCGAGACAGAGCTCCCCGACCATGAGGACGCGGAACTCGACCCGGCCGCCGCGGTCCTGGCCGTTCGCCTCGCCGAGCACCGGCTCGCCACGACCGACGATCCGGCGACGCAGGCGACCGTGCATCTCAACCTGGGGTGGAGTCTTGGTGGAGCCGGCCGGTACGAGGAGAGCCTCGCTGCGTGCGAGCGCGCCGTCGAGCTCTTTGCGCAGTTGGCGCAGCACAACCCTTCGGCGTACGAGCGTGATCTGGCCCGGGCCCTGAACAACCTCAGCAACCGCCTGGATCATCTACGGCAGTCCCAGCGGGCTCTGGAGACCGCGCAGCGGGCGGTGGAGATCCAGCGTCGGCTCGCGGCGGCCGACCCCGGCGCCCACAGCGCCGATCTGGCGCTCTCCCTCTCCAACTACGGGGTCCGCCTCCGGCACGGGGGGCGGTGGCTGGAAGCGCTACAGGCCGACGGCGAGGCGCTGGAGCTGTACGCGCGGCTCTCCGCGGCCCACTCCGGTGCGTACGACCACGACCTCGGGGTCACTCTGCTCAACCTGGGTTCCGGTCTGTCGGACGCGCTCGAAAGCCCTGCCGCGATCGCGGCGACCCGGCAGGCCGTGGCCATACTCGGGAGACCGGCCGAAAACGGTACCCGCGCCCGTGAGGGAGTGCTGTCCACTGCTCTCGCCAACCTCGCCACCGAGCTGCGTGAGCATGGCACCCGGCGGGAACAGCTGGTCACCCGGATGATCGCGGATGGCAGTCCCCTCGACCCGGACCTTCTGGAGCCGATGCACTGGCGCGACGAGGCCCTGGCCGCCATCACCCGGGCCGTGGAGATCGACCGCCGCCACGCCAAGGCCAACCCCGCAGCTCTGGAAAGCAGGTTGGCGTCCTCCCTGCACACCCAGGGGCAGGTGCTGAAGGACCTGGGCCGATCGCAGGACGCACAGACGTCGACCCTGGAGGCCGAAGCACTCAGGGCCAGGCTCGGCCCGCTCGCGGAACCTCACCGTGCGGAGTCGCGTACGCAGTACGGCCGGGAGTCGATGGTCATCAAGAACGAGGTCCTGATCACCCTGTACCGCTATCTGGCCGACGTGGACGTGGTCGCTCACGGGCCGGAGCTGGCCATGCGCCTCGGACTGCGGTACCTGAACAACCCGGCCGGGGGCCCCTGCGACCCGGTGTGGCGTGCGGAGGCCGCCGAGGTCCACCGCCGCCTGGCCGACGCGGATCCCGACACCTACGAACCCGGATACTCCTACGCCCTTGCCGAGTACGCCGATGCGTTGTGGTGGGCCGGGCGGCGGACGGAATCCATCGAGGTGACGGAGCAGGCCGTCGAGATCGACCGCCGTCTGGCCGCCTTCGACCCACCCGAATACGGCCCGGCACTCACCCGGACACTCGACGCCCTCGCCACCCGCCTGAAGGCCACCGGCCGGCGCCGCCAGGCCCGGGCGGTACGACGGCTGGGCCGCCGGCCCTGAAGCCCGGGGAGCACCCCACCGTACGCCGCGGTGCTTGCCGTCAGGCCGTTCCGCCAGTGTTCGCGAGGTCCCCGACCGCACCCGTGCAGTAGTCCGACTCCGCCAGGTGGAAGGCGAGTTGACGGAAGGTCCAGTCGACCGCGAATGGCCGAGCAGGCCATGGCCCGCCTCAAGATCGGCCGCTCCGCCCTCTACGACCTCCTGCGCACACGCCGCCTGGTCTCGCTGAGCATCGGCGAAGCCCTGCCCTCACCCCGGAGCGGCAGCGCTGAAAGAGCTCACTGCCTCGATGTCCACCTCGTCGATCCCGGCGAATACCAGCGAGTCCCAGAACATTGAGTCGGCCTGTTTCACCAACACCGTCACCTGCGACGACCGACAACAACTACAGGCTTAGATGCTCCCTGCAGTACCGGGTCGGCTCAATGCCGTGTATCGCCCTCCATGGCGGAGATCAGTGCCTCGATCCCGCCATCAGAGAAGATGTCCAAGTTCAAATATCATCACCAGGGCCCGAGCCAGATGCGAGGCCTGTCGGGACCGGACAGTCCTGGCGACGCCGATCGCCGCATCGAAAACTGGCGGCTTTCGCAGTGCGACAACGGGGCGGGGGAAGTCTCCTGACGGAGTGTCACGCACGGCTGTCCACCGGTTGTCCACCGGGACCTTTGCGCCAGCATGACCCATCCCCCACCGGCAGATAAAAGACCAGGTCAGAGCGTTGTGCCGTCGACCTCGTCACAGAAACCAAACCTCCGACCTACGCATTACGATGCATAGACTGCGAAAGTCCGGTTGGCCGGGATTTCAAGGTCAACGGAGCAAAGAAACCCCAGGTCAAGGCGTGACCTGGGGTTCACCATGGAGCCGCCTTCGGGATTCGAACCCGAGACCTACGCATTACGAGGCCACGAGCGATTGTGTTGCGTGGTGCCTCGCTGTGCTGTCTGGTGCTGTTGCGCCTGTTCAGAGCACGTCCAGCAGGTCATCCCGTGCCACCTCGTGATGCACCGTCCGAAGGCGTCTGTCCACCGTCTGTCCACCGGCGGGGCTGTCACCGGGGTTGGCAGCAGGACTGCCACGGGACTGCCAACGAAGCCGACGCCCGGGTCGGCAGAGTGGACCGGGCACCTGTCCAATCTCTACAGACGTCTTCTGACAGCCCGCGCCGGACCGCCGTCCCTTGCGCTCCCGGAGGACGGATGGTGGATCAGTACCCGTGGCGGCTCTCGATGTGGTGCCAGAAGTCGCGGAGCAACACTTGTCGAACGCGGTCGCGCTGCCCGCGTTCAGTGGTCGTCCCCCGGGCTCAAGCATGGGCCTCCACCTCCCCGACCGGTACAGCACAGCAGTGCCTGGCCGGCGGTCAGGAGTGCGGTCGACCAGGCCAAGTGGGGCACTCTGCCGTTGACGCGCTTGCGGCAGCTGCTGCCGCAAGCTCCCGCGCGCAGGCCGAGGGCAGCCGCAGGCGCGCGGACTCGGCGGTGTCGAGGAGCGTGCCACTGTCAAGTCCACCCACCACGGCACGGCTCTGCCGGCCGACGGCCGTACGACATTCGACAAGCCGCTGCCCAACAGCGGGCCCGCGAAGGTGACGTCTGGACCACACTCCGCTCAGTCGCCACGACCTGGTGATCCGCCAACGCGTCAGCGGCTCAGCCCTTCTCCCTGCGGGCCCGTCCGAACCCGGATCGCAAGGGCTCTCCGGCGGATCACCATCGCGATCGAGTTGGATCTGCGTCGTGCTCCGCCGAACGCAACGGGAAACGCGGGTTCAGGGGCCGTTGACACCGGGGGCGGTCGGCGCCGGCAGCGACCGTGGCCGCGGGCCTGGCGCGAGGCCGGCCCCGTAGAGGGTGAGGGGCACCGCGGTGAGGCAGTCAAGTGGCTCAGCCACCGATCTGTGGACGGCGCACGTCCAGTCGTCGATCCGTGGTGGTCAGGGCGTCAACGTGGCGCCGATCGTGGGGTTCTTGGTGTTGCTGAGGAAGGGTGTGGAAGGCAGCTGTCCGTCGGGGCCGCGGTGGGCGGTTGTCGATGTGGGGTCGGTGAGGTGCAGTACCTGCGTCGTCCAGCCCGACTGGTCCCAGGAGTTACCCGCGTGCTGCGCCTGGTCGCCCAGCCAGGAGTCGGGGTGGTTCGCCAGGGCGAGATTGTGCTGAAGGGTCGCTGCGGACGAGAGGAAGGCAAAGCCCGCCTGCCCGTTGCGGAAGGCCGTGTCGTTGGTCAGCAGGGGGGCTCCCGCGTTGCCCACCTCGGTGAACCCGAAGCCGGCGTTGTCCCAGGAAGCGCTGTCCGAGGCAATCTCGGCGGCCGCAAGACCCGAATCGCCGCCGAGCTTGAAGCCGCTGCCTCCGCCGGAGAAGGTCGCGGTACCCCAGCGATTGACGCCGTTGCCGAACGACCAGGTGTGGTCGACGGTCACAGCGCCGCTGAATCCGCTGAGGTCCACTCCGTCGCCCGAGTTGTCGTACATCCGGCATCCCTGGATCCGGTTGCCCGTTCCGGAGCCGTCCCTGAAGACCAGGCCATCGACGTACCCGCCGGTGGACCCGGACTCGTGATTGTCGAAGAAGTCGCTGTTGAGCACCAGGTTGTCGCGTGTCCCTGCGCCGCGCAGCACAAGTCCGGTCTGGCCGTTGCCGTGAACGCCGAGCCGTGCGAAGACGTCGTTGTGGCAGGACTCGCAGACGTACGGGGCGTTGGGGGCGTTGACGATCTCAAGCCCCTGCACGGTGACGTACCCACCGCTCTGGACGATGAACCAGGCACTTGCCGGGATCCGGGACCCGTCGAGCACGGGATGCTCACCTCGGTAATTGCTCACCGTGATCCGGTGATTCGCGGTACCGGAGGACTTGAGCACGATCGTGGCCTCGGGGTGATACGTGCCTCCGCGGACGGCGACTGTCTGGCCCGGCCCGGCCTTCGCGGCGGCCCGGGTCACGGTGGCGAAGGGCCGGGCCAGGGTGCCCGGATTCGCGTCATCCCCGCCGGGGGCGACGTAGTAGTCGGCGGTCGCGACGCCGGAGTAGGCGCGGAGTGCGGTCGACGGGGTGGAGGACGGCGTCCGTGTGGCCGTGTCCGAGGCCGCGGAGGTCTGGCCGGGCGACTGTGGGGCGCTCGCGATCGGGGTCGGGCTCCGCATCGCCGGATTGGCGTGCGGGTGGGGCTGGGGCTGGGGCTGGGGCGCCAGATGGATCGCGAGGCCGAGGACGGCGGCGAGGGTCACGGTGCTGCCGACGGCCACGGCGGACTTCACCGTGACCCGTCCCAGACCGTGTTGGAGGGTGCTCAGCAGCGAGGACACCGGCCCGGCGGCCACCCCGTCCTGACCGACGAGGTTCGGGATCCGCGCCACCAGCACGGCCGGGACCGCCAATGCGCCGATCCGGATCGGCAGGTCGTCGATCGAATGCCGGGCACCGGCCGCTGCCTTGCATCGCGGACATGCGGCCACGTGTCGGCTGAGCTTGGTGAGCCGCCGTTGCCCGGCCGCGGCCGGGCCGCCCCCGAGGGATTCGAGCTCGGAGCACCGCGGCCGGGCCCGCCAGGCGGCGAGCACGCCGATCGCGACTCTGAGCTTGGCCTTCATCCGCTGAATTCGCACCGCGGTGTGCGGAACGCTCAGGTGCAGTGCGTCGGCCACCTCGGTGCGGGTCAGTTGCCCGGCGGTCTCCTGCCACCACAGGGCCAGCGTCCAGCGCTCGTCATGGCTGAGCCACCGGCTGGCTTCCAGCAGGTCACTGCCGGCCTGGGACAACGCCTGCCGGTCGACGGTGAGTTCGGCCGGGTCGCGGGAGGGATCGAGGACGTTGGCCACGTCGGCCAGAGGCTGCTGACGGGCCACCGTGGCCTTGCTGCGCCGTCCGTGATCATGTATCTGCCGGATCGCTATGGCCACGATCCAGGATCGGAACCGCTCCGGTTCCCGTAGCCGGGGCAGCGCTCGCATGGCGGACAGCATGGTCTCCTGGACGACGTCGTCGACGTCGGCGTGCCCGTGGAGACCTCGCCCGACGACGTTGTAGACCAGGGGCAGATACTCGCTGAACAGGGCGGCCCGTGCCCGCGGGTCCCCGGATCGGGCAGCGTTGACCAGGTCGGTTCCGGACAGACGGGTCGCCGTCTCAGTCGTGGTGTCGGTCGCCGTGTCAGCCGTGGGCCGGGCCGAAGCGTTGCGCAATGCACCCTCACAGAGTGTGATCCCTCAGCGGAGGCGCTCATGATGGCACGGGCTGGCAGAGGGGCCGACCGGAAGGACCACGTCGGGTCGGGCGGGGAGTCCACGCGAAATTCGTGGCCCTGAAAGCGTTATGGGTCGCTGAGGTGGTCCGTCTCCGTAGTGGCAAACGGAGAAGGGACTGGCATGAACCTCAGTCGGCACAAGCGGGGCAGACGAACCCGGTGGCCCGTCGCGGCGGTGGGTGGCGTAGCCGCTCTCGTCCTCGCGGGAGTCGGTTTCGCGGCGGCGGCCACCGTCGGAGCGGGATCAGGTGACTCGGCGGCCGTTGTGAAGGCCGGCACCTACAACCTCGCGGTCGCCAAGAGCGGGCTGTGCATGGATCTGGTCGGGGGCAGTGCGTCCAGCGGCGGGCTGGTCCAGCAGTGGGGTTGCAGCCAGGGGCAGAGCAACCAGCAGTGGACCCTGGTCGATCGGGGATCGGGCAAGTTCAACATCACGTCAGCCGCCAGCAAGATGTGCCTCGACGTCCCGGGCGCCTCCACCGCCAGCGGGACCCGGCTGCAGCAGTGGGGCTGCGGGACCGATCACGCCAACCAGTTGTGGACGCTGAAGGCGGCGCGGGACGACACCTTCCAGATCGTCAATGTCAACAGCGGTCTGTGCGTCAGCGACGCGAAGGCGAGCACCGCGTCCGGCGCGGCCGTCATCCAGGAGACCTGCACCACCAACAGCAACAAGCGCTGGAAGCTGACCCCGGTCACCGGCGGCTCGGCCCCGACGGCCACCGCATCGGCCACGACCGCGGCCTCCGGCACGACGATCACGGTGGCCGCTGACGGTTCCGGTGACGTCAAAACGGTGCAGGCGGCGATCGACAAGGTCCCGGTGAACAACACCAAGCCGGTGACCGTCGCCATCAAGAAGGGCATCTACCGGGGCGTCGTCACCATCCCGAGCACCAAGCCCTACGTGACGCTGAAGGGCCTCGGGTCCGCCGCCTCCGACGTCGTGATCGTCGAGAACCACGGGGCGAGCGTCAAGAAGCCGGACGGGACGACGTACGGGACCTTCGGCAGCGCGACCGTGCGCGTCGACGGCCACGACTTCTCGGCCTCGAACCTGACCATGTCCAACGACTACGACAACACGGTCACCACGAGCCAGGCGTTGGCGCTGAGCCTGTCCGAGGACCGCGCGGTCCTCACGAACGTGCGGCTCCTCGGCCACCAGGACACCCTCCTGGTCAATGAAGCGGCGCGGGCCTACGTACGTAAGTCCTACGTGGAAGGCACCGTCGACTTCATCTACGGCGGCGGAATCGCGGTCTTCGACCAGTCCGAGATCCACCAGTTGGGCAACGGTGGTGTCATCACCGCGGCCAGCACCCCGGCGACACGCGCCTACGGGTTCCTCTTCTACAAGTCGAACATCACCGGGGAGTCAACCGGGAGGAAGAGCAACCTCGGTCGCCCGTGGCGTCAGGACGCGCAGGTGCTCTACCGCGAGTCCACCATCGGGTCGTCGGTCGACACCGGCCGGCCCTGGACCGACATGTCCACCTCCCTGTGGAGGAAGGCCCGGTTCAGCGAGTACAGGAACACCGGCCCCGGAGCGACGGTCAACTCCGACCGGCCGCAGCTGAGCGACTCCAAGGCGGCGGCCTACACCCCGGCGAAGTACCTGGCAGGGTCGGACGGCTGGAACCCGATGACCACCACGACGACGAGCCCGGCCACCGGCACGGTCTGCAAGCCCACCAGCTACGGGGCGAAGGGCGACGGCAGGACGAAGGACACCGTGGCCCTGCAGAAGGCGATCAACGCCTGCGCGGGCAAGGGCACGGTCGAACTGACCAGCGGCAGGTACCTCTCGGGCGCACTGACCCTGGCCGGCGACCTCACCTTCACGATCGACTCCGGAGCGACCCTGCTCGCCTCACAGAACCCGGAGGACTACCCCCTGTCGGGCACCAGGAGGTCTCCGCTGCTGGGGGCGACCGGCGTGCGGAACCTCACCATCAGCGGCGCGGGCACCATCGACGGCCAGGGCGCTCCCTGGTGGGCCAAGACCTGGGCGGCGATCAAGGCAGGCCAGACCCAGCCGTCCCGGCCCAGCCTGATTCTCGCCAGCGACACCTCGAACGTGAAGATCACCGGGATCACGCTGAAGAACGCTCCGAACGTGAACATCTCGCTCACCAAGGTGACGAAGGCCGACGTCGACCGGATCACGATCTCGGCGCCGTCGGACGCGCCCAACACCGACGGAATCGACGTGTGGTCGTCGTCAGCCGTCGCGGTGACCAACAGCACGATCGACACCGGGGACGACGACATCGCCATCGCCTCCTCGTCGGCGGGCGCGTCCCACGACATCTCGCTGAGCAAGTGCGTGATCCTGCATGGTCACGGACTGTCCATCGGCAGCTTCACGGGCGGCGGCATCTACGACATCGACATCCACGACAACACCCTGACCGGCACCGCCGCCGGCGTCCGGATCAAGACCGCGCGGGGCCGTGGCGGCAACGTCCACGACGTCACGTACAGGAACCTCACGATGACCGATGTCAGGACCCCGATCCTGATCACCGGGTACTACCCGCAGGTGCCCGCGGACGGCGACGCGGCGCAGGCGATCACCAGCACCACGCCGCACTACCACGACATCACCATCGCCAACGTCACCGCGACCGGCGCCGACAAGGCCGGGCAGATCATTGGCGTGCCGGAGCAGCCGATCATCGGCCTGACCCTGTCCTCGGTGTCGATCAGCGCGAAGACCGGGCTGACCGTGCGCAACACCACAGTGACCACGACCTCCACCACGGTCAAGCCGGCCTCGGGCTCGGCGTTCATCGTGCAGAGCAAGGCCACCGTCAAGTAGCGGCGAGGCGTTTCCCCCTCACCGGTCGTGGGCCGGGCCGACAGGCCCGGCCCACGACCGGCCCGCAACCGGCCTTGGGCCTCATCCATGCCGAAGCGGTGGCGGACACGGGCCGCCGGGCTCGCCGGCCACCGGCACCACGGGCAGGCCCCTGCTGTCCAGGCCAGTCCCGCGTAATGGCCGCCCATCACTTCCGACCGGCTCCTGTGACACCGCTGCGCGGCTACTGTGACAGTCGCCCGCTTCTGAGAGGGCCGGGGCGCACGCGCCTGTGAGCACCACAGCACAGGGATCGAACATGAGCGCCCGCGCCTTCTCCCAAAAGAGCGCAAATCGGTCCGCCCGCCCTCGGGGCGGAACGCGCCGCCAGCAGCCGCTCGAGGACCCGCCACGACCGGGAGCCAAGGAACGCACCGACGACACTGCACAGCTCGCAGCCGCATCCAGCGCAGACCACTGACCAGTCGTCAGGCAGCGCGCGGCAGCCGCTCGCACATCGCGCGGAGCCGGTCCGCGAGTCCCGCGCGATCGCGTCGAACCCCGCCACACCCCACCCGGCCGACGTGCTCGCCTCCGCGGCGGGTAGACGGCAGGCCGCTGGTCAGCGGTTGTCAGGTGGCGAATTGCCGCCGTCGGCGGCGGCATCGACCGGGCACCGGCTCCGTCGAACACAATTCAGCCGGCTGGCCGGCTCGGCGAGGTCGGCCGCGCCGCCACGTACGGCTTCGGCGCTAAAAGAACACGGTCAGCCTGTCCTTCTGCCGACAGGCAACCAGACTCGCGGACTGCGACGGATACGGTGCCAAGGGGTGCTCCACGTGCGGCAAGCGGGGACCTGGCCGCAGGGACGAGGACATCTTCGTGCCCGCGGCCGTCGGAGGCGGCGGCTGCTCGCCCGTGGGGACGGTCGTGGGCCTGCTGCTCGTTGCCGGGATCCTGGCCGCGCTGTGGGAGATGGTCTCCAAGTGACCGCTTCGGCGACTGTCGGGACCGGACAGTCCCGCCGCTGCCGATCTTCCCATCGAAGATGGCCGCATTTCACCCGCCGACCCAGGGGTAACGACAGGCCCCTGATGGAGTGTCACGCACGCCTGTCCACCGGTTGTCCACCGAAACCCATTGCGTATACCTGACTCGCCCTTCCTGGATGAGCAAAAGCCCAGCTCAGAGGCTGAGGTCATCCATACGGTCACGGAAACCACACCTCCGACCTACGCATTACGATGCACAGACCGCAGGTGCCCGATTTGCCGATATTCCAAGGTCACCCGAAACAAGAAACCCCAGGTCAAAGGCCCGACCTGGGGTTCATCATGGAGCCGCCTTCGGGATTCGAACCCGAGACCTACGCATTACGAGGCCGCCAGAGGTCGTGCTGGGCTGTGCCATGCTGTCGTACCAGATCCCGTTTTCCCAGATCAGAGCCCATGCCGCGGTCCGGCTGTCCGCATCCGGTGTTGCACCGTCCAAAGGCGTCCGCGCTCCCCTTGCGCTCCCCGTTCCTCGGCGAAGCAATGCGAGCGCAAACGGTCGACGGCTTCGTGGGACCGGAGGTCCTCAGGCATCACATCTGGCGGGCCGCGCTGGACTTGCGCTCCGGGCCGGGGGACGCAATTGCCGGGCTGCGGCTGGTGAGGTATCCGGCGGCGCCGACGGTGTGCAGGATGCCGTGGCGGTCGAGGACCTCGCGTACTCGCGGCCAGTAGTCGGCCGGAGGCACGAGCATGCCATTGAGGAAGTCGGTCGGGTCCTGGCCGTCGCAGCTCGGCGCGGTACGGCCACGGCGGCATCGGGGACGCGCCACCACCCGGACCAGATCACCCTTGTCCGCCACACCCGATTGACCTCAAGCATCCCTCGGCCCGACCCGAGGTGATGTACAGCTGCCACCGATTACGGGACAGAGTCAGCGATACAGTGTATGTAGGTCAATTGAGAGAATCTCCAATCTACGCCAGCAGTGCCCCACGGTGCCCGATGGTGGGGCATTCCAAGGCGTGGCTTCACACGAGACCTTTCAGGAGATGCGGTGACGGCTGGGAACGCGAGGCCCATGAGCCGCATCGAGCAGCCGGAGGCGATGCGGCTACGGTTGCTGGCGGCCAGCGACCACGATCTGTCGATGGCCGAGGCACTGAACGTGGCCCTTCAGCAGGTGACCGCCGGCCTGGGTGGCCTCGGCGGCTTGGTGCACTGGCGCGACCCCGGTTCTGATCGGTTGCGCTTGGTGGCGGCCAGCGGACTTGCGCCGGAACTCGCCGGGGCATGGGCGGATCTCCGTGCGGACGAGGACGTGCCCCCCGCACGCGCCTTGCGCAGCGGCACATTCGTCTGGGTGGCCGAGGACAGCCTGGGGATCGGGGCCTCCGGCACTGCGGCAGTGCCTCTGCTCGGTACCAGCGGGCGAGTCGGTGCGCTTTCCGTGCTCATGGCAGGGCCCGACGAGCCGGATCCCGCGCAGCGGTCCTTTCTCGGCTCCGTGGCGGTGTGGGCGGCCGGACGCCTGGAAAAAGGTCACGCTACGCCGTCGGGTGTCGTCTCGGCGCCCGGGAAACCGCCGGCGATCGACTGGCCCGGTGGGGAGCTGCCCCGCGCGGTTGCGATCAGGCATTGGGAGTACGACGCCGCGGCCGGTTCCGTAACGCTCACCCAGCCGGTCATCGACATGCCCGGCGAGTCGCTGCAAGCGTTCGACGAGAGCGCGGACCTCTGCCGGCACCTTCCGGGCATCGAGGATCTGCCGACATTCACGGCCGACATCCGTGAGGCGTACGAAAGCGGGACGGCGCACGACACCGAATACCGAGTGCACCACAGCGACGGCACATTCGGGTGGGTACGAGCGCGCGGCCACATCGTGCCGGGTGAGCACGGCACCTCTGCCCGTATGGTCGGCACGCTGTGGGGCCCGGCTCACGCACAAGCCGCAGGCGATCCGGTCGTCGCCGCCCTTCGTGACATGGACGAAGGATTCCTGGCGGTCGACGAGGACTGGGCGGATCACCTGCGTCAACGAGGAGGCCGAGCGTCTCCTCGGCCCCGGCCGGACGCTGCTGGGCAGCGCTCTCTGGGATATTCCCGTAGGCCGCGCACCCGGTCTCGAAGCCCAGTGCCGGCGGGCGTCCGCCGAGAGGAAGCCGATCGGTTTCGATCTCCACGGGCCGACCGATCAGCGCGTCCGCCGTGTCCGGCTGGTCCCCTTGCAGGGCGGCGGGCTGACGATCTACTTCGCCGGTGTCACCGACGAGCGGCCAGAGGGAGCCGAGCGATCGGTCGGCGAGCGAAGCGAGACGGGGGTCCCCCCGGCCGGAGGCTGGGGGAGGGTCGCGGCTGGGCGAACCGCCCGGATGAGTGAGCTGACGGCGGCGCTGGCCGAAGCCGTCACATCCAGCGACGTGGTAAAGGCCGTCGCGGAGCGTGTCCTGCCGCCTTTCGGCGCCGACGGGCTGGTGGTCAACGCGCTTGAGAGTGGCCGGCTGCACGTGGTCGGATCCGTCGGATACACAGAGGAATTCCTGCGCCAGATCAGCGGGATCTCGCTCACGAGCCACATGGCGATCGCCGAAACGCTCCGCACCCGCACTCCCGGATTCGTCGAGTCGCCTGCCGAATATGTTCGGCTCTATCCCCAGTTCGAGGGCTTTGTGGCCGCGTCGACCAAGAGCGCATGGGCGTTCCTGCCTCTCATCGCCTCCGGGCACGCGATCGGTTGCTGTGTTGTCTCCTTCTCTCGGCCGCGCTCCTTCAGCGAGGAGGAACGCACCCTGCTGATAGCCCTGAGCGGGCTGATCGCGCAGACACTGGATCGGGCCCGGCTGTACGACGTGGAGCACACCCGCGCCCAGGAGCTCCAGCGCGGTCTGCTCCCCAGGACACTGCCCTCCCTGCCGGCCGTTTGCGCCGCCGCTCGCTACATGCCCGCGGGGAAAGGCGAAGAGGTGGGCGGTGACTGGTACGACCTGATCCCGCTGTCCGGCGATCGGGTCGCCATCGTGATCGGCGACGTCATGGGGCACGGCATCGCCGAAGCCGCCGTCATGGGGCAGCTGCGCACGGCGGTCCGCGCCCTTGCCGACCTCGAACTGGACCCAAACGAGCTGCTCAGCCACCTCAACGAACTCGTCTCCGACCTCGGCGACGACAAGTACGCCACCTGCTCCTACGCCGTGTTCGACCCCGTCACCCGTATCTGCTCGCTCTCCTTGGCCGGTCATCTCCCGCCTGTCATCGTCTATCCCGATGGGACGGTCCACTGCCCGGAGCTGGCCAGCGACCCGCCGCTGGGCGCCGCCGAACCTCCCTTCGAGACGCACGAGCTGCACCTGCCGGACGAGAGCCTTCTCGTGTTCTGCACGGACGGCCTCGTCGAATCCGCCACCCGGGACATCGACCAGGGACTGGCTCAGCTCAGGCAGACGCTGGCGAGGGCCGTGGCCCGGCCCTCGTTCTTCCCGACCGGCCCCCAACACGGTGACACCAGGCGCCTCGATGACCTTTGCGACGTCATCGTCTCGGCTTTGCTGCCCGACCGCGAGCAGACCAACGACGACGCGGTCCTCCTCGTGGCCCACACCCGAGGCACACCTGTCGACAGCGTCGCCTCGTGCAGCCTTCCGGACGACCCGCGGGCAGCCGGCCAGGCCCGGGAATACGTCCGCAGCCAGCTGGCCGGCTGGGGTCTGGACGATCTCGCCATGACCACCGAGCTCCTGGTGAGCGAATTGGTCGGCAACGTGATCCGGCATGCCAGCGGCCCCATGCGCGTGCGCCTGCTGCGCAGCCGGTCGCTGATCTGTGAGGTCTATGACGGCAGCCTCACCAGCCCGCGCATCCGGCGCGCCGCATACACCGACGAAGGCGGCCGGGGCCTGCACCTGGTGGCCGCTCTCTCTCAGCGGTGGGGCACTCGCCATCTCGACGAGGGCAAATGCATCTGGACCGAGCAGGACCTTCCGCTCGCCCATTGATCTGTCGACCGGCTCCGGTGGCGGACATCAGCCCGCCTCCGCCCGGACGGTGCCGGCCTGTACCGCTGCCACGATGTCCGAGGGCTTGACCGGTAGCTGCCGAACCCGCATCCCGTACTCCCGCAGGGCGTCGTCGATGGCCGCCGACACGGCCGACGGGGCCACCATGCGGCCGCCCTCGCCGCCGCCCTTGATGCCGTACTCGGTGAACGGCGAAGGCGTCTCGACGTGCCCGATGCGGAACGGCGGGACCTCGCCCGCGGTGGGGATCAGGTAGTCCCTGAAGGTCGAGGACAAGAACTGCCCGTCCTCGTCGTAGGCCAGCTCCTCGTAGAGCGTGGTCCCGATGCCCTGCGTGGCGCCGCCGGTGACGTGGCCGCCCAGGCTCTTGGGGTTCACGATCGTCCCGGCGTCGTGCACGGCCACGTAGTCGAGGAAGGAGGGGATCCCGGTGTCGGGGTCGACTTCCAGGACCGCGATGTGGCAGGCATGGCCCATGATCGGGTAGAAGACGCCGAAGTCCGAGCCGTCCGGTGCCGGCAGCGTCGTGTACGGATGGTCGTAGGTGTAGGACTCCTCCAGTCCGCTTGTCATGCCCTCGGGCAGGCTGAGCGCGAAGAAGTAGGCGGTGCCCGCGAGCTCCGCGAGGGTCAGCCCGGTCTCCGGGGCGTCTTTGACCTGCACGCGCGCGTCGACAAGTTCGAGGTCCTCCGCGGCCACTTCGAGGGTGTGCGCGGCGATGTGGATGAGTTTCTTCCGCAGCTTGCGCGAGGCGCCCCGGATCGCACCGGCCACCATGACGGTGTAGCGGCTGCCGCCCGGGCCCGTGCTGGGAAGCGCGTGGGCGGAGTCGGCATACCGGACGTTGACGCTCTCCGGCGGGATCCCGAACTCCTCGGCGAGGACGGTGGCGCCCACCGTCTCGGGGCTGTTGCCCCACATCGACTGGCAGTGCAGCAGGAGTTGGAACTGCCCAGTGGGGTCGATCGTCACCGTCGCGCTCTCGGGGCTGGAGGTGACGGGCAGGACGGGCTTTTCCACCAGGGACCAGAACTCGGTGGAGCTGAAGACGCTGCGCTCCTGGGTGGTGGCCAGGCCGATGCCGATGCAGCGGCCCTCCTCCGCCCGCAGCCGCTTCTGTTCGGCGCGCCACCTGTCCAGGTCGATCATCGATAGTGCCTTGTCCAGTACGGCTGGGTAGTCACCGCTGTCGTAGACGTTGCCGCCGGGGATCGTGTACGGGAACTGGTCGGGCTGGATGAAGTTGCGGCGGCGGATCTCCTCCGGAGCGAGCCCGAGCCGGGCCGCCCCGGAGTCGACCAGCCGTTCCAGCACCCAGTTGTGCACCTCGGAGCCGAAGCCGCGGTAGGCGCCCTGCTGGCACTTGTCGGTGAGCACGGCCCGCAGTCGGTACCTCACGTCCCGGAACCTGTAAGGGCCGACGACCTGGGAGAAGGCGTTGCCGTGGTGGCCGACGCCGAACTGCATGTAGGCGCCGTAGTCGTCGACGACGTCAATGTCGAGACCGACGATCGTGCCGTCGGCGCGAAAGCCCATGCGGGCTTCGTAGAAGCGGTCGCACCCGTGGTGGTCCGAGTTCACCAGGTGGTCGATCCGGTCCTCGACGTACGACACCGGGCGACCCACCCGCAGCGCCAGGAAGCCGGCGAGGGTGGGCACCTTGTGCGCGGCGAGCTTGCTGCCGAAGCTGCCGCCCGCCGGGACCGGCTTCATGGTCAGCTTGTTCGACGGAACCCTCAGCGCGCCCGCGATCAGGAAGGAGAAGTAGCTGAAGTTGAGCGAGTTGCAGTAGATCTCCAGTACGCCGTTGAAGCCGGGCTGGGCCACCGCGCCCGCGGTCTCCATCGGCATTCCGGCGGAGCGGCCCCAGTGCAGGGTGTCCTCGACGACGAGGTCGGCCCCGGCGAACGCGGCGTTCACATCGCCGAACTCGAAGGTCCGCTCGCAGCCGATGTTGCTGTCGTGCTCCTCGTGCAGCACGGCGGACTCGGGCTCCATGGCCGCCATGGGATCGGTGACCGGCGGGAGGTCCTCGTAGTCGACCTCCAGCAGGTCCACGCCGTCCTCGGCGAGGTACCTGCTCTCCGCGACGACGGCCGCCACGGCCTCGCCGACGTAGCGGACCTTGTCCACGGCCAGCGGATACTGCGCGATGGTGGCCGGGCCGAAGTTCATGCAGGGGTTCATCCTCGCCTTGCAGTCCTCGCCGGTGAGCACGGCGACGACTCCCGGCAGCTTCAGTGCCTCGGTGGCGTCGACGGACCTGATCCACGCGTGCGGTACGGGGCTGCGCAGGATCGCGGCGTGCAGCATGCCCGGCAGTTTGAGGTCGGCGATGTACCCGCCGCGGCCGACCAGCAGCCGAGGGTCCTCGACCCGCTTGCGGTCCTTGCCGATGTACTTGTAGCCGGACTTCTGGGCAGTGTCCGTGTGCTCGGTGGTCATCAGGAACGACCTCCCGCGGCGCCGTCGGCCGTCGCCTCGCCGCGGTCGGCCGCGGCCTCCCCCACTCTCGAATCCGCTCGAGCGGGGGGACCCCCATCGCCGCGGAGTTTGGCGCCGGCGGACTGGACCGCGTTGACGATGTTCTGGTAGCCGGTGCAGCGGCACAGGATCCCGGAGATCTCGTGACGCACCTCGGCATCGGTCATCTCATGACCGGTCTCGATGATCTCCTTGGTACGCAGCACCATCGCGGGCGTGCAGAAGCCGCACTGCAGCCCCTGCTCCTCGGCGAAGGACTCCTGGATGGGGTGCAGCTCCGTCGGGTCGACGGACAGGCTTTCGACGGTCTCGACCGCGTGCCCGTCCCCCTGGACGGCCAGCATCAGGCAGGAGCGCACGGAGTGGCCGTCGAAGAGGACGTTGCAGCATCCGCACTCGCCGTGCTCGCATCCGAGATGCACGCTGACCAGGTCGAGTTCGTCGCGCAGGAAGTCGGCGAGCGTTGTGCGCGTCGACACCTCGCGGGTCACGCCCCACCCGTTGACGTGCATGGTCACGGTCCGGCGGGCAGTGCCGTACTTGGCGGCGGTCGAGGTCGTCACTTCCCGTTGCTCCTCTCGTGGGCGCGTGCCACGGCCGCGGTGATCGCGCGCGACACCACGACGGAGGCGAGGTGCCGGCGGTAGGCGCGCGTGGCGTGCAGGTCGTCCCCCGAGGTCACCGAGGGAACGATCTCCTTGGCGGCCCTGGCGATGTTCTCCTCGGTCGGGGCCTCACCGATCAGTGCGCTCTCCACCGCGGAGGCGCGGACCGTCGCGACGGAGATACCCAGGACGCCGACGGAGACGGAGGTGAAGCGGCCGTCCTCGTCGAGGTTCACCACCGCGGCGGCGCCGGCGAGCGCAAGGTCGCCCACGCGCCGGGACACCTCCACGAAGCCGTGGCCCGCGGTCCACGGCGTCACCGGGTAGCGGATGGCGACGAGGACCTCCTCTGGCTCCAGGGCCGTGGTCATCCAGCCCTGGAAGAAGTCCTGGGCCGCGATGGTGCGGGTGCCCGACGGCCCGTGCACGACCACCGTCGCGTCGAGCGCCACCGCCGTGCACGGCAGTTCGGCAGCGGAGTCGGCGTGCGCCAGGCTGCCGCCGACCGTGCCGCGGTGGCGGTTCTCGATGTGGCCGATGTAGCCGGTGGCCTCCGGCAGCAGCGGGACCAGTTCGCCGACCAGCGGGTGGTCCTCCAGCTCGTACTGCCGAACCCCGGCGCCCACCTCCAGGATGTCGGCCCGGCGCTCGATCTTCTGCAGGTCACCGATCTTGTTGATGTCGATCAGTGCCTCCGGCCTGGCAAGCCGCATGTTGAGCATGGGGAGAAGGCTCTGTCCTCCCGCGAGGACGAGGGAGTCGTTGCCGTACTCGCTCTTGAGCGCGACGGCCTCATCGACGGATTCGGGATCGCAGTACGTGAATGGAGGCGGCTTCATCGCCTGTCCTTGGTTGCGGCTCCTGGGAAGGAGCAAGTGACCGGGCCCGGAGCCGAAGTGGGCTGCGGACGGTTACCCCGAGATTGCGTCGCGCGATTCGTCAGGTGATTGTGGGTGCCCCACAGGCTCCGAGGCGGTTCATACGCGGATGCCCATGGGCCCTCCGGCCCTGGGCGGGGTCAGAGCCATGCGCGGGTACGTAGGGGCAGTCATCGAGGTTCACGACATGGCCTCCTGTGTGCTGTGTGCTGTGTACGACGCACATCCGCACCGGCTCGGTGTCACTGCCGTTCTCCTTCTAGTGCACCACACCTGGCGCAACGACGACGAAGTGTCCCGGAACGCTCGCGGGCCTGGTCCCAGCCGGTCGCCGACCCACCGACGGCCGACGCCGCCGAGCACGTACAGGGCCGTTTCGGGCTCGCCGTGGCGGTGACACCTGTTTTCATACCCGCCGAGAGCACGAAGGACAGTCCCTGGATCCCCGTCTTCTGCCTGCTCACAGCGCCGGAAGTCGAGTGTGGCCTTGGCGCGGGAACAGCGACGCGCGATGGCCGCCGTGGCTGCCACTTTGGCCACAAAACACCAGGTCACAGACCTTGGCCATCGATCCTGAATGCGCTCCCCTTGCGCTCCCCTCCGCTCATGGGCATCCCACGAGCTGACCAACCATCAGGAGCGCAAGACAAAAGACCAGGCCAGAGGGCATCTGACCTGGTCTCAAGTGGAGCCGCCTTCGGGATTCGAACCCGAGACCTACGCATTACGAGTGCGTTGCTCTGGCCATCTGAGCTAAGGCGGCACGCCGTCCGCACCATGGTGCGATCAGCAACGTGGGAAAGTCTACACAGTTTCCGGGGGTGCTCCGTACGGGCCCCGGGAGCGAGGTCTCCGGGGCCCGTCGCAGGGGCTATGAGCAGCGCTTTCCGTCGACCGGAGGCGTGCCGCGGAGCAGGTACGCGTTGATCGTGGAGTCGATGCACGCGCTGCCGCGGCCGTAGGCGGTGTGGCCGTCGCCCTCGTAGGTGAGGAGGCGGGCGGAGGAGAGCTGGGCGGACAGGGCCCGGGCCCAGCGGTAGGGGGTGGCCGGGTCGCGGGTGGTGCCGACCACGACGATCGGGGCCGCGCCCTTCGCTTCGATGCGGTGCGGCTCGCCCGTCGCGCCCACCGGCCAGTACGCGCAGTTCAGGGAGGCCCAGGCGAGGCCCTCGCCGAAGACCGGGGACGCCTTCTCGAAGGCGGGGAGGTCGTTTCGTACCTCGTCCGGGGTGTCGAAGGTGGCCGGGAGGTCGAGGCAGTTCACGGCGGCGTTGGCGAACATCAGGTTCTCGTAGCGGCCGTCGGCGTCCCGCTCGTAGTAGCCGTCGGAGAGGACCAGCAGGCCCGCGCCGTCGTTCTCCTTCATCGCCGAGGTCAGCGCCTCGCGCAGCTGCGCCCAGGCTCCCTCGTCGTACATCGCCGCGATCACGCCGGTGGTGGCGAGGGATTCGCCGAGCGTACGGCCGTCCGCGTCGCCGGTGGGGACCGGGCGGGCGTCGAGCTTCTCGAAGAAGGCCTTGAGGTTGCGGCCGACCTGGGCCGGCGTCGTGCTCTTGCCGCCCAGCGGGCAGTCCGGCTGCTGCACGCAGTCCTTCGCGAACGACTGGAACGCCGTCTCGAAGCCCGCCGTCTGGTCGAGGTTCAACCGGCGCGCGGGCAGCGAGGGGTCCATCGCGCCGTCCAGGACGAGGCGGCCGGCCCGCTCCGGGAAGAGGCCCGCGTACGTCGCCCCGAGGAACGTCCCGTACGACGCCCCCACGTAGTTCAGCTTCGGGTCGCCGAGCGCCGCCCGCACGATGTCCATGTCCCGGGCCGCCTCGACCGTGGACACATGGCGCAGCAGCCGAGGCGAGTCGGCGCCGCAGCCCTCCGCGAACTCCTTGTACGCGTCGACGAGTTCGGTGGTCTCCCGCTCGTCGTCGGGCGTCATGTCCGTCTGCGTGTACGCGTCCATGTCCCGCCCGTCGAGGCATTCGACGGGCTCGCTGCGGGCGACGCCACGTGGGTCGACCGCCACCATGTCGTAGCGGGCGCGGACCTCGGCCGGGTAGCCGATCCCGGCGTACGCCTGCAGGTAGCCGATCGCCGAGCCGCCCGGCCCGCCCGGGTTCACCAGCAGCGAACCGAGACGCTTGCCCGAACCCGTGGCCTTCTTGCGCGCCACGGCGAGCCGGACGTCGCCGTCGGCTGGCTTCGCGTAGTCGAGCGGCGCCTTCAGCGTGGCGCACTCGAAGCCGGGGACGCCGCAGCTGCGCCAGTTCGCCTTCTGTCCGTAGTACGACGCGAGGGCGGCCGGCGTGGCCTCCGGCAACGCGACAAGCGCCGCATGAGCCGCCGCGCTGCCGGAGCTCGTCGTACTCCCGGAGGAGCAGGCGGAGACGAGCAGCGCGGCGGCGGCGAGGAGAACACCGCTGGTGCGGGCTCTGCGTGTTCGAGAGCGCTGGACGGGCGGATCGGTCTGGCCTGCCGTGGTGAGGGGGCGGAAGCTGCGCCTGGTGTACATCAACCGAGCGTAACTCTGTGCAGCCATCTGAATGCCCTCCGTGCATGCCATGGCTCGTACGAGTGACATGGTCAACCTCTCCCCGCCCCGTCCTCCTCCGCGCCCCTCCCCTCCTCTCCCCTCAGCTCAACTCAGCCTCAGCCTGCTCTCAGCGCCATCGTCATCGCTTCCACCGCGAGCAGCGGAGCCACATTGCGGTCGAGGGCCTCGCGGCACGCGGCGATCGCCTCGATGCGGCGGAGCGTGGACTCCGGGGAGCCGGCGCGGGCGAGCCGCTCCAGGGCCTCCTCCGCGTCGGCGTTGGAGATCGCCACGCGGGAGCCGAGCTGGAGGGCCAGGACGTCGCGGTAGAAGCCGGTGAGGTCGGTCAGGGCGAGGTCGAGGCTGTCGCGCTGCGTACGCGTGCGGCGTCGTTTCTGCTTGTCCTCCAGGTCCTTCATCACGCCCGCGGTGCCACGCGGCATCCGGCCGCCCTGGGAGGCGCCCATCGCTGTCTTGAGTTCGTCGGTCTCCTTGCCGTCCATGTCCTCGGCGAGTTGCTTGGCGTCGTCCGCTGCCGCGTCGACGAGTTCCTGGGCGGCCTTGAGACAGGCGCCGACGTCGTCGACCCGCAGCGGCAGCTTCAGCACGGCTGCCCGGCGCGCACGGGCGGCGGGGTCGGTGGCGAGGCGGCGGGCCCGCTCGACGTGGCCCTGCGTGGCGCGCGCGGCGGCCATCGCGGCGGCCGGCTCGACGCCCTCCCGGCGTACGAGCATGTCGGCGACGGCGTCGACCGCCGGCGTCGAGAGGTTCAGGTGACGGCAGCGGGAGCGGATGGTCGGCAGCACGTCCTCGATCGAGGGGGCGCACAGCATCCAGACCGTGCGGGGGGCGGGTTCCTCCACGGCCTTGAGGACGGCGTTGGCCGACTTCTCGTTCAGCCGCTCGGCGTCCTCGACGAGGATGACCTGCCAGCGGCCGTTCGCCGGCGAGGTGAACGACTTGCGGACGGTGTCCCGCATGTCGTCGACGAGGATCTGCGACCCGACGGCGGCGACGGTGGAGACGTCGGCATGGGTGCCGATCAGCGCCGTATGGCACCCGTCGCAGAACCCGCAGCCGGGGATCCCGCCGAGTGCGCGGTCCGGGCTGACGCACTGCAGGGCGGCGGCGAAGGCCCGCGCCGCCTGGTTCCGCCCCGCTCCGGGCGGTCCCGTGAACAGCCAGGCATGGGTCATCTTCGACGCCTCGGGCGGCGGCGTGTCGGCGGCGGCCGCGGTGACCAGGGCGTCGGCGTCCCGGGCAGCGGCACCGAGCTGCTCGCACACCCTCTCCTGGCCGACCAGGTCGTCCCAGACGGTCATCCCCTCACCCCGCCCTTTCGTCACGTTTCGCGTTGCGGCTTCCATTGTGCGGGGTGGCACTGACAGCGGCCGGGGCGGACCGTGTCGCCCCGGCCGCGAGCAGACGTACAACCCGGGGGCATCCGGGCCGCGCGGCCTGCGGGCAGTGTGCGCTGGGTCGGCCCCGACCCAGCCGACCCAGCGAACTGAGCCCCGCCGAACTCAACCCCGCCGGCCGCGCCCGCGCCGCCCCTTCCCCTCGTCGAACTCCTCGTCCCCGCGCGGCCCCAGCAGTTCGTCCGCCAACGTCGGCAGATCGTCCAGCGGCGTCTCCTCGGCCCAGTCCGACCGCGCGCGTCGCCGCGGTGCCCCGGACTCGTCGACCTGCGGCATCTCGCGCGTCCGGTCCTCGGTCCCGTCCGGCTGCGCCCCGGCGCCGGTGGTCCCGGCCTGATCGTCCCGGAAGTACCCCGGCGGAACCCGGTCCCCAGGAGTCTCGTCCCGCACGGGAGGCAGTACGGCCGTCTCGTCTGCCGCACCGGGCGGCGCCACCGGCGGCAGCACCGCCGTCTCGTCCGCCGCCCCCGCAGGAGCCGGCGGCTGCGGCAGCTCGGCCGTCACCTCGGCGTCCGGCCCTCCGGCGGCCTCCCCGGACGAGCGCCCGTCCGTCTGCTCGTCCCGCACGGGACGCAGCACCGTCGTCTCGTCCGTGCCCCTCGGCGGCACCGGGGGAAGCACCGCGGTCTCGTCGTCCGCGGCCCCCGGCGCCACCGACGGCAGTACGGCCGTCTCGTCCACCGGTCCGCCCGACGCGTTCGTCGGCGTCACCACGGGCGTCGGCACGGTCGCCGCGTCCGCCGCGGGGCCGGAAGCCGGCCGATTTCCCGGCGTCTTGGGCCCCGCCTGGGCCGCGGCCGCCGCCTGCTCGGCCAGCCGCCGGGCCTCCTCGGCGCGCAGCAGCGCCTCCTCGGCCTTCCGCTGCTTCTCCAGGCGCCGCGCCTCGGCCTCGGCACGCAGGCGCGCCTCCTCCTCGGCCTGCCTGCGGCGCCGGTCCTCCGCAGCCTTCCGGCGGGCCTCTTCCTCAGCCCGTGCCTTCTCCTCGGCGAGGAGCCGCGCCCGCTCCTCCTCGGCACGGCGGCGCGCTTCCTCGGCCCGCACCCGGGCCTCCTCCGCCTGCCGTTCGGCCTCTCGCCGCTGCGCTTCCTCCAGCTCGCGCCGCTTGCGCTCCTCCTCCTCGGCGCGCAGTCGTTCGAGCTGCTCCTGGCGCTCGCGCTCCAGGCGCTCCTCCTCGGCCTTGCGGGCGGCCTCTTCCTCCGCCTTGCGCCGGGCCTCTTCCTCGGCCTTCCGGCGGGCCTCCTCCTGGGCCTGGATCTCGGCCTCGGACAGCGGCAGCATCTGGTCGAGCCGATGCCGTACGACGGTGGTGACGGCCTCGGGCTCCTGGCCCGCGTCCACGACCAGGTAGCGCCCGGGGTCGGCGGCGGCCAGCGTCAGGAAACCGGACCGCACGCGCGCGTGGAACTCGGCCGGCTCCGACTCGAGCCGGTCGGGTGCCTCGGTGAACCGCTCGCGTGCGATCTCCGGCGAGACATCCAGCAGCACCGTCAGGTTGGGTACGAGCCCGTCCGTCGCCCAGCGGTTGATCCGGGCGATCTCGGTCGGGGACAGGTCACGGCCCGCGCCCTGGTAGGCCACCGAGGAGTCGATGTAGCGGTCGGAGACGACCACCGCGCCGCGCTCCAGGGCGGGCCGGACGACGGTGTCGACGTGCTCGGCGCGGTCCGCCGCGTACAGCAGCGCCTCCGCCCGGTGCGACAGCCCGGCGCTGGACACGTCCAGCAGGATCGACCGCAGCCGCTTGCCCACCGGGGTGGCGCCCGGTTCCCGCGTCACCACGACCTCGTGCCCCTTCGCCCTGATCCACTCGGCGAGGGCCTCGGCCTGGGTGGACTTCCCGGCCCCGTCGCCGCCCTCCAGGGCGATGAAGAAACCGGTGCCGGCGGGTGCCGTCACGGGGTCGTCGCCGCCGAGCAGCGCGTCCCGCAGGTCGTGCCGCAGGGGCACGCCGGAGCGGTCGTCGACCTTGGCCAGCACCAGTGCGGCCACCGGCAGCAGCAGCGCGCCGATCAGCATCAGGGTGAAGGCCGCGCCGCCGTGCGCGAACACGAACTTGCCGTTCTCCAGGCGGTGCGGGCCGATCGCCGCCGCCACCAGGGGCGCCACCAGCGCGCCCAGGGCCACGGAGACCCGTACGACCGCGTGCAGATGCTCGGTGGTCCGCGCCCGGCGGTACTCCTCGGCCTCCAGGTCGAGCAGCGTGTGCCCGGTGTTGGCGGCCACGCCCGCGCCGACGCCGGCCAGCGCGAGGATCAGCACCACGCTGGTGACGTCCGGGACGAGCCCGGCGGCCAGCAGCGCGACGCCGGTGAAGGCGAGCGCCAGTGCCAGCAGGCGGCGCCGCGACAGTGTGGGCAGCAGGGACGGTGCCGTACGGATGCCTACGACCACGCCGCCGGTCAGGGCGCCCACCAGGAGCCCGTACATCACCGGGCCGCCGCCCAGGTCCTTGGCGTGCAGCACGGACACGGCGACCGCGGCCGCCACCGCCCCGGCGATCGCCGCGCAGGCGAGCACCAGCAGCGGGATCGCGCCGGTACGGCCCTTGTCGACGCCGGTGCCCGTCTTGGGCCGGCGCAGCCCTTCCAGCGGCGACCGCGCGCGCGGGGTGCGGGTGCCGGGCAGCTCCAGGAAGGTCAGCACGGACAGGGACGCGGCGAACAGCCCGGCCGCGACATACGAGGCGAGGGCCGCCTGGTGCTGGGCGAACCAGGCGATTCCCGAGCCGAGCAGGTTGTTGAGCAGACCCGCGACCACGAGCACGGCGGCCGCGAGCGGGATCGCCACGAAGGTCGTGCGCAGTGTGAGGCGGCGCAGCGCGTCCATGTGGTCCGGCAGCGGTCGCACCGTCGCCCCCTCCGGGGGCGGGGCGGGCAGCAGTGCGGGCGCCGCGCTCTCGCGGCACACCGTCCAGAAGCGCTCGGCGACACCGGTCACGAAGGCGGTGACCAACAGGACGGCCAGCGCGTCCTCGGGTGTCCAGTCGATCCACAGGGGCGCCACGATGAGCATCGCGGCCCGCAGCCCGTCCGCGCCGACCATCGTCCAGCGGCGGTCCAGCGGGCCGTCCTGGGAGGTGAGCGCGGTCAGCGGGCCGAGGAGAACGGCCCCGAAGAGCAGCGTCGCGAGGATGCGCACCCCGAAAACGGTCGCCACTGCGAACGCCACGCCCCGGTAGCCGCCGCCGAACGAGCCCTCGGCGATCGCCGCTTGGAGGGCGAGGACGACCAGTACCAGAAGCGCGAGGGTGTCACCGACTCCGCCCACGAGTTGTGCGCTCCACAGCCGTTTCAGCTGCGGTCGGCGCAGCAGGGCGCGGACGGCGCGCTCGCGGGAGTCCGCGACCAGGGCGTCGTCGGGGGCCGGGTGAGGGGCCGTTGGCTGCTCCGCTGGGGTCATGCTTTCAGCCTATCGGGACCTACCGACAGGCCGGGGCGCGCGTCCGAACGTGCGCACGCCCCGACACCAAAGTGATGCCGGGGCGTTCGTTTTGCGAACCCTCAGTGGGGAAATACGGTGACCCTCACTCGTCGGCGGCCGTCTTCGAAGCCGTCGCCCGCTTCGCGGTGGTCTTCTTGGCGGTCGTCTTCTTCGCAGCGGTGGTCGTCTTGGCGGCGGTCTTCTTCGCAGCCGTCGCCTTCTTGGCCGGAGCCTTCTTGGCGGGCGCCTTCTTCGCCGTCTTCTTGGCGGGCGTCTTGGCCCGCTTCTCGGCGAGCAGCTCGAAGCCGCGCTCCGGGGTGATCTCCTCGACGCTGTCGCCGGAGCGCAGAGTCGCGTTGGTCTCCCCGTCCGTGACGTACGGCCCGAAGCGACCGTCCTTGACGACGACCGGCTTCCCGCTGACCGGGTCGTCGCCCAGTTCCTTCAGCGGCGGCTTGGCGGCGGCCCGGCCACGCTGCTTGGGCTGGGAGTAGATCTCCAGCGCCTCTTCGAGGGTGATCGTGAAGAGCTGGTCCTCGGTCTGCAGCGAGCGCGAGTCCGTGCCCTTCTTCAGGTACGGCCCGTAGCGGCCGTTCTGCGCGGTGATCTCCACGCCTTCGGCGTCCTTGCCGACGACGCGCGGCAGCGACATCAGCTTGAGGGCGTCCGCCAGCGTCACCGTGTCGAGCGACATCGACTTGAACAGCGAGGCCGTACGCGGCTTGACGGCGTTCTTGCCGGTCTTCGGGGTGCCCTCGGGGAGCACCTCGGTGACGTACGGGCCGTAGCGGCCGTCCCTGGCGATGATCTGACGACCCGTCTCCGGGTCGGCACCGAGCTCGAAGTCGCCGCTCGGCTTGGCGAGCAGTTCCTCCGCGAACTCGACGGACAGCTCGTCCGGCGCCAGGTCCTCGGGCACGTCCGCCCGCTGGTGGTTCTCGGAGTCCTTCTCGCCACGCTCCACGTACGGGCCGTAGCGCCCCACCCGCAGCACGATGCCGTCGCCCACCGGGAACGACGACACCTCGCGTGCGTCGATCGCGCCCAGGTCGGTCACCAGCTCCTTGAGGCCGCCGAGGTGGTCCCCGTCGCCGTTGCCGGCGTCTGCGGCACCGCCGCCGCCCGCGCCCTCGCCGAAGTAGAAGCGCCTGAGCCACGGCACGGCCTGCGCCTCACCGCGGGCGATGCGGTCGAGGTCGTCCTCCATCCTGGCCGTGAAGTCGTAGTCGACGAGCCGCCCGAAGTGCTTCTCCAGGAGGTTGACCACGGCGAAGGACAGGAAGGACGGCACGAGGGCCGTGCCCTTCTTGAAGACATAGCCGCGGTCGAGGATCGTGCCGATGATCGACGCGTACGTCGACGGGCGGCCGATCTCGCGTTCTTCGAGCTCCTTGACGAGGCTGGCCTCGGTGTAGCGGGCCGGGGGCTTGGTGGCGTGCCCGTCGACCGTGATCTCCTCGGCGCGCAGCGCGTCGCCCTCGCTGACCTGGGGCAGCCGGCGCTCGCGGTCGTCCAGCTCGGCGTTCGGGTCGTCGGCGCCTTCGACGTACGCCTTCAGGAAGCCGTGGAAGGTGATCGTCTTGCCGGACGCGCTGAACTCGACGTCCCGGCCGTCGGCGGCGGCGCCACCGATCTTCACGGTGACGGAGTTGCCGGTGGCGTCCTTCATCTGGGAAGCGACGGTCCGCTTCCAGATCAGCTCGTACAGCCTGAACTGGTCGCCGGTCAGTCCGGTCTCGGCGGGGGTGCGGAACCGATCGCCCGAGGGGCGGATCGCCTCGTGCGCCTCCTGCGCGTTCTTGACCTTCCCGGCGTACGTCCGCGGCTGGGCCGGGAGGTAGTCGGCGCCGTACAGCTGGGTGACCTGGGCACGGGCGGCGTTGATCGCCGTGTCCGACAGGGTCGTGGAGTCCGTACGCATGTAGGTGATGAAGCCGTTCTCGTACAGCTTCTGGGCCACCTGCATGGTCGACTTCGCGCCGAAGCCGAGCTTGCGCGAGGCCTCCTGCTGAAGCGTCGTCGTACGGAACGGGGCATACGGCGAGCGGCGGTACGGCTTCGACTCGACGGACCGCACCGAGAACTGGGTGTTCTCCAGGGCGGCGGCCAGCGCGCGGGCGTTGGCCTCGTCGAGGTGGAGGGTGTTCGCGCTCTTGATCTGTCCCACGGAGTCGAAGTCGCGGCCCTGCGCGACCCGCCTGCCGTCGACGGTCTGGAGGCGGGCGACCAGCGACGACGGGTCCGACGCGTCCCCCGCGCGGCCGGTCGCGAAGGTGCCCGTCAGGTCCCAGTACTCAGCAGAACGAAACGCGATGCGCTCGCGTTCCCGCTCCACCACGAGCCGGGTGGCGACGGACTGGACACGGCCGGCCGACAGTCGCGGCATGACCTTCTTCCACAGGACCGGCGAGACCTCGTAGCCGTAGAGGCGGTCGAGGATGCGGCGGGTCTCCTGGGCGTCGACCAGCTTCTGGTTCAGCTCGCGCGGGTTGGCGACGGCGGCCTGGATCGCGGCCTTGGTGATCTCGTGGAAGACCATCCGCTTGACCGGGACCTTGGGCTTGAGGACCTCCTGGAGGTGCCAGGCGATCGCCTCGCCCTCGCGGTCCTCATCGGTGGCGAGGTAGAGCTCGTCGGAGTCCTTCAGCAGGTCCTTGAGCTTCTTGACCTGGGCCTTCTTGTCGGCGTTGACGACGTAGATGGGCTGGAAGTCGTGCTCGACGTCCACGCCGAGGCGGCGGACCTCGCCGGTGTACTTCTCGGGCACCTCCGCGGCGCCGCTGGGGAGGTCGCGGATGTGCCCGACGCTCGCCTCGACAACGTATCCGGGGCCGAGATAGCCCTTGATCGTCTTCGCCTTGGCAGGCGACTCGACGATGACGAGTCGGCGGCCGCCCTTCGCGGTCTCGCTGGTCGGGGACAACTTCGCTCTTCTCTCCGGTCGACGCTGGGGCCTCCCCAGGCCTTGCTCCCGGGGTCGGGTCATGGTGACGCTGCGGAGTGTGACGGTACATCCCGCCCCCGTGTCAAACGGGAAAAGCCCGCAACGGCCACTCGAACGGTAACCCGACTCCCGCCATTCCTGCCGCCCGGAGTGCCCACCGGCCTTTTCTCGCCTATCCGGAGGGTGACCTCCCAATTATCCGGGCCTCGGCCTTCAGGCAGCTCTCGCGCGGTTCTTACACGCGCGTGAAGCACCACATGCCAAGGGCCAGCGCGATCAGCGCGACGATGCTCGCGACGGTCGCCGATGCGACAGGACTCACACCGAGGGCGACCGGTTCCCGGTGCCGGACGCGGGCCGCGGTCCACGCCAGCAGCCCACTTCCGAACAGGGCGAACACCACTCCCGAGAAGATCGCCGGTCCGCTCTCCATGGCTCCCCTTGCCCCTTTTCTCCTGACCCCGTGTGCCCAGCCCGTGGAGGCTGACACGCATGGGCGGCGGACAGGCGAACCCCAGGTGAACGCGGGACCGACGCGGCTGTGGACTCCTCCGCTCCGCGCCTGCCGGCCGGCCTCAGACCGCGCCGGGCGCGGGTATCTTTCCGGTCGTCTTCTTGTTGTCGGCCCGGCTGACCGTGCACACGACCTTGTTGAAGCCCTCTTCCCAGTCGTCCTGGTCGGCCACCCAGCCGTAGACGGTCCGGTCCTGCCCCGGTGCCCACGTCGACTCGAACTTGTTGCCGCACAGCTTCGTCGCGTTGTCGGTGCCCTTCTTGTACGTCATCCCGGTCGGGGCCTGGACGCTCCCGATGACCTGGTCGGTGTGGGGTTTGGCGCAGTCGGTGAGCGGGGCGTTGTAACTGTCCTCCTGTTCCTCGTAGACCCAGCAGTCGCCGACGCTCATCTGGCCGACCCACAAGTCGGTGCCCGCGTCGCGGAAACGGCCGACCTCACCACCTATCGAGGCATGGCGGCCGAGTACGAGACATGCCGTACCGCCGCCCGCCGCGGTGAAGCCCTCCTCCGTCGGTACGACGGCGTAGCCGGCCGCGTCCGGCAGTGCGTCGACGAGCGTCCGGGTCTGGTTCTCGCAGCGTTTCGCGCCCTGCGCGCGGGCGTCCGCGTGGTCGGCGGCGGTGTCGATCGCGACGACCTGCCCGTCCGGCCAGTCCTCGGCGCAGTCCACCAGCCCCAGGTTGGGCTCCGACTTGAACGGCGTCCCCGACCACACCGCCTGCACACAGTCCCCGGGCTCCAGGGGTTCCCCGAGCCCGACCACATCGCCGTACGGCAGCACGGGCCCCGCCGGCGGCGCCGAGGCCGACCCCTGCGATCCGCTCGCACTGGGCGAGGCCGACCGCTTCGTCGCCGCGTCCTTCTTGCCGTCGTCGTCCCCGGTCACCAGGACGACCCCCCACGCGCCACCGGCGATGACCAGCACGGCGGCCACGACGAGGGCGACGAGAGCGATCCGCTTCTTCGCGGGGGACGGCGGGGGCGAAGCCTGCCCACCGGGAACGCCGGGAGCGCCGGGCCCACCCGGGCCGCCGTAACCGCCGTACCCAGGCTGCGCGGGGACGCCACCGGGGTACGCCGACTGCGTGGCGCTGCCGCCGTATGAGGCCTGGGAGCCGCTGCCGTACGGCGATTGGGCACTGCCGCCGTACGGCGGCTGGGCACCGCCGCTCGCGTACGGCGAACCGGGCGCCTGCGCATAGGGGTTGCCGACGTCCGGCGGCTGCGCCGCGGGACGCCGCCACGGGTCGTACGCCGACGGGCCGGGTGTTCCGCCGGGCGTCGCGGGGCCGCCGGATTCCGCACTTCCGGAGCCCGCCCCGCCCCCGCTCGGGCCGCCCGAGCCAGGACCGCCCGAGCCGACACCGCCGAAGCCAGGACCGCCGGATCCCGGGGTGGCCGGGTCCCCGGCCCCGGGGCCCGCGAGAGCGCCCGCACCGGCGGTACCCGCCTGGGTGTGCGGCGTCTGCGGCGTGTTCGGCGTCTGCGGCGCACCCGGCAGCGGTGGACTCCCCTGCGCCGGGCCGCCGCCCCACCCGCCCGGCGGGCCGGAGACATAACCCGGCGGCGTGCTCGCCACGTACCCGGGCGGCGGGCCGTCCACCGCCTCGGCGCCCGGCGAAGCGCCTTGGCCCCCTGGCGGAGCGCCTTGGCCTCCCGATGCCCCGCCATGGCCCCGCGGCATCGCGTCATGGCCCTCCAGGGCCGCACCGTGGCCCTCGGGCGAACGCCCCGCCCCCGCCGGTGCCGCGCCGAACCCCTCGGGGGGCGGCCCGAAGCCTCCCGGCGGCGCGGCGAAGCCCGCCGCCGCGACCGGCGCCGCACCCCAGCCAGGCGGCGCCCCGGGCCCCGCGCCCCCTTGCACCACCCGCTCCAGTCCCCGCGCGACCGTCTCCGACGAGAACCTGCGCACCGGATCCTTGACGAGCAAACCCAGCAGAACCGGGGTCAGTTCGCCCGCCCGCACCGGCGGGGTCGGGTCCTCGCCGAGCAGCGCCGTGAGGGTCGCGTAGTCGCCGTGGCGGTCGAAGGGGCCGCGGCCCTCGACGGCGGCGTACAGCGTGGCGCCCAGGGAGAACATGTCGGCGGCCGGCGTGGGCGGTTCACCGCGGGCCCGCTCCGGGGCGAGATAGCCGGGTGTCCCGAGAATGCCGGCCGTGGCGGTGAGCCGCGGTTCCTGGGACTCGGGCATGAGGGCGATGCCGTAGTCGGTGAGCAGCACGCGCGCGTACGGGTCGCCCGAAGAGTCCGGTGCCAGAAGGATGTTGGCCGGTTTCACGTCCCGGTGGAGAATGCCGATGCGATGACCCGCGGTGAGCGCGTCGAGGACGGCGAGTCCGATGCGCGCCGCCTGTGCGGGCTCGAGCGGTCCTGAACGCCGTACGACCGCCTGGAGGTCGATCGCGTCCGGGACGTACTCCATGACGATCCACGGCAGCCCTTCGTGCACCACCACGTCGTGAACCGTCGCCACGTGCGGGTGTCCGCGCAGCCGGGCCGCGTGCCGGGCCTCGCTGCGGGCCCGCGCGATGCGCTGCGTGGGCTCGGTCGAGTCCATCGGCACGCCCGGAAGCGCGATCTCCTTCATCGCGACTTCGCAGGCCAACTCCTCGTCGTACGCGAGCCACACGCGGCCCATGCCGCCCGCGCCGAGCGCCCGCAGCAGCCGGTACCGCCCGTTGATGACCCTTCCTTCGCCCTGATCCGGCGTCTCCCCCGCCATCGCGCCTCCCCCGAGACTGCGCGCCTCCCCCGAGAACGCGCGAAGTTTGTCCCTCGAAGGTAGCTTCGCACCCACCACTGACAGGAGCCCTTTTCCGGAGCAATCCCGCCAGACCTGACCCATGCGACTCAAGAGGGCACGCATGCCTCAGACGTGACGACGTGTAGAGGGGACCGGCCCCTTGGGATCAGGCCGGGTCGAGGAATCCCTGCTCCACCAACAGCCGGATCTGGGCGGGCGTACGGTCGCGCAGCAACACCGGATCCTCGCCGACCAGTTGGGCGATCGCGTCCAGGATGCGGCCCGCGCTCAGCGAGCCGTCGCAGACGCCCGCGAAGCCCGCGCCGACCGTGTCCACCTTGGTGGCCCGCCGCATCCCGCGGTTCTGGCGCAGCACCACGTGCTCAGGGTCCTCGGCGCCGGGCAGCCCCACCTGTTCCTGGACGATCTCGGCGCCGAGCTTGAAGTGCCCTGCGAGCAGGGCCGCGTCGTCGTGCGCCCGCAGGTAGTCGAGGCGCTCGAAGTGCGCCCGGACCGTGTCGCCGAGCGGCTGTTCGACCGGGTGCGGCCACTCCTCCGCGGTCACGGAGGGCACCGCGGCGTCCGTCCTGCGCAGCGTGATCCAGCCGAAGCCGACGGCCTTGACCTTGCGCGCCTCGAACTCGTCCAGCCACGCGTCGTACCGCGCCTGGTACTCGGCCACGTCACCCCGATGGTCGCCGGCGTCCCTGAGCCACAGTTCGGCGTACTGCGTGACGTCCTGTACCTCGCGCTGCACGATCCACGCGTCGCACCCGCGTGGCACCCACGACCTGAGCCTGTCCTGCCAGTCCTCCCCCTCCACGTGCTGCCAGTTGGCGAGGAACTGCGCGAACCCGCCCTCGCTCAGCCGCTCCCCCGCCTGCTGAACGAGCGTGCGGCACAGATCGTCCCCGCCCATCCCGCCGTCGCGGTACGTCAGCCGGGCGTCCGGCGAGATCACGAACGGCGGGTTCGACACGATCAGGTCGTACGTCTCGTCGTCCCGGATGGGCTCGAACAGCGAGCCCTCGCGCAGATCGACGGCGGGCGCGCCGGACAGCGCCAGCGTGAGCGCGGTGATGTGCAGGGCGCGCGGGTTGAGGTCGGTGGCCGTCACGCGCGTGGCGTGCTGCGCGGCGTGCAGCGACTGGATCCCGGAGCCGGTGCCGAGGTCGAGGGCGGCTGAGACGGGCGTACGGACGGTGATGCCGGCCAGCGTCGTGGACGCGCCGCCCACCCCGAGCACGACACCCTCGTCCCGGCTACCGATGCCACCGGCGCCGCCGACCGCGCACCCGAGGTCGGACACGACGAACCAGTCCTCGCCATCGGGCCCGCCGTACGGCCGTACGTCCACGGCCGCGGCCACCTGGTCCCCGTCGACGCGAAGCAGCCACCCGTCCTCCAGGCAGGCGTCCACGGGCAGAACGCCCTCCACGCGCGCGTGCGGCACGGGCTGCTGCAAGAGGAACAGCCGTACGAGCGTCTCCAGCGGCGTGTCTCCGCGTGTCGCCCGGAGTGCGGGCACGATCTCGCTCCGGGCGAGCGCCGCGTACGCGGGCGCACTGAGCAGCTCGAGCAGCCCGTCGGCGGTGAAGGAGGCCCCGAGCAGGGCGTCCCGGAGCCGGGCGATGGCGTCGGGGCGGTCGACGGAGGGCAGGGAGTGCAGGCTGGCGTTACTCACGCCCCCATTGTGACCCTCGTCCGGCCGCCGAGGGCGACTCAGCTGTCGGTGGCCGAGGCCGACGCGGTTGCCTGCTTGCAGCCCTCCTGGCCGAGCAGTGCCTGCTTGGTGTCGCCGCTGGCTTCCAGCTTCTTCAGCGCGTCGAGCGCGCTCTTGCGCTGGCTCACCACGTCCTTCATCTCGTCCGAGACCTCGCTCAGCCCGGACGCGAACTTCCCCTGGTCCTTCGTGTTCAGCCCGTCCATCTGCTTCTTCAGGTCGGCGTAGGTCGCGGACAGGGCCGTGAGCTTCTTGATGGCGTCCTTCTGGTTCTTCGCGCCGTCGTCGACACCCGGAGGCGCTCCGGCGTCCTCCAGGAGGGTCGCGCGTGCCTTGAAGCCCTCGGAGAGGTCCTGGAAGGCCTGCGCGTCGACCTTCTGGAGCTCCTTGGGCGGGCTGTCCTTGGCCGCCTTCGTGATCGCGGCGTCGGCCGCCGCGATCTTCGCGTTCTGCGCCGGCGCCGCGTCGCAGATCCGCTTGGCCCAGGCGTCCAGCTCCTTGTTGCCTTCGTCGCTGCTGCATCCCGTCAGCGCCAGTACCAGTACCGCACCGCCGGACAGTGCGGCCGTGAGCTTCTTGTTCACCGGATTGGTCCCTTCCATGGCTCTCGGCCCCGGAACATACACGGCATGTGGGCGTCAGCCGTGTGACAGATGACCATTTCGTAACACTTTGAAGCCTTATACGCCTTGAGAGAGAAGGCTCACGATGAGGGCGTGAAGGCACCGGGGCGGGCGGTCGGCGCGACATCGCGCGCCTCCCGCCCGCCCCGGTGAGCTGGGCCCCTGGCAAGCCCCGCTACGAAACCACGGCAGGATCAACCGACTTGGGCTCCTCGGCGTTGTCTTCGTCACCCACGGCGATCCCGCGCCGCTTGGAGACGTAGACCGCGCCCGCGATCACCAGGAACGCCAGGACCGCGATCGTGATCCGTACGCCGAGGCTCTCGTCGTCGCCGTAACTGAACTTGATGACCGCGGGCGCGATGAGCAGCGCCACCAGGTTCATCACCTTCAGCAGGGGGTTGATCGCCGGGCCGGCGGTGTCCTTGAAGGGGTCGCCGACCGTGTCGCCGATCACCGTCGCGGCGTGGGCCTCGCTGCCCTTGCCGCCGTGGTGGCCGTCCTCGACGAGCTTCTTGGCGTTGTCCCACGCTCCACCGGAGTTGGCGAGGAACACCGCCATCAGCGTGCCCGTCCCGATGGCACCGGCGAGGAACGAGCCGAGGGCACCGACACCGAGCGTGAACCCGATGAAGACCGGCGCCAACACGGCGAGCAGTCCGGGCGTGGCGAGCTCGCGCAGGGCATCCCTGGTGCAGATGTCGACGACCTTGCCGTACTCCGGTTTCTCGCTGTAGTCCATGATCCCGGGATGCTCGCGGAACTGCCGCCGCACCTCGTACACCACAGAACCCGCCGACCGCGACACGGCGTTGATCGCGAGCCCCGAGAAGAGGAAGACGACCGCCGCGCCCGCGATGAGACCGACGAGGTTGTTGGGCTGGGAGATGTCCATCATCAGGCTCATCGGCGCGCCTTCGCCGGAGAGTTTCTCCCCGACGTCCTGCGCGCCCGTGATGATCGCGTCACGGTACGACCCGAAGAGCGCCGAGGCCGCCAGGACCGCGGTGGCGATGGCGATGCCCTTGGTGATGGCCTTGGTGGTGTTGCCGACCGCGTCCAGGTTGGTGAGCACCTGCGCGCCCGCGCCCTCGACGTCGCCGGACATCTCGGCGATGCCCTGCGCGTTGTCGGAGACGGGCCCGAAGGTGTCCATCGCGACGATCACGCCGACTGTCGTGAGCAGGCCGGTACCCGCCAGGGCCACCGCGAACAGCGCCAGCATGATCGACGTACCGCCGAGCAGGAACGCCCCGTAGACGCCGAGGCCGATCAGCAGGGCGGTGTAGACGGCCGATTCGAGCCCGACCGAGATTCCGGCGAGGACCACGGTGGCCGGGCCGGTCAGCGAGCTCTTGCCGATGTCCTTGACCGGCCGACGGTTGGTCTCGGTGAAGTAGCCGGTCAGCTGCTGGATCACGGCGGCGAGCAGGATACCGATCGCCACCGCGACGAGGGCCAGGATCCGCGGGTCGCCGCCCTTGCCCTGGATCGCCGCGTCGGTGACGCCGTCGAGGTCGGCGTACTTTCCGGGGAGATAGACGAAGACGGCGATCGCCACCAGCACGAGCGAGATCACCGCGGAGATGAAGAAGCCGCGGTTGATCGCGGACATGCCGCTGCGGTCGGAGCGGCGCGGGGCCACGGCGAAGATGCCGATCATCGCCGTGAGGACACCGATCGCGGGGACGAGCAGCGGGAAGGCGAGTCCGGCGTCACCGAAGGCCGCCTTGCCGAGGATCAGCGCGGCGACCAGCGTCACGGCGTACGACTCGAAGAGGTCGGCCGCCATGCCCGCGCAGTCGCCGACGTTGTCGCCCACGTTGTCGGCGATGGTCGCGGCGTTGCGCGGATCGTCCTCCGGGATGCCCTTCTCGACCTTGCCGACCAGGTCGGCGCCGACGTCGGCGGCCTTGGTGAAGATGCCGCCGCCGACACGCATGAACATCGCGATGAGCGCCGCGCCGAGACCGAAGCCCTCAAGGACCTTCGGCGCGTCGGCCGCGTACACCAGCACCACACAGGAGGCGCCCAGCAGACCGAGCCCCACCGTGAACATGCCGACGACGCCGCCCGTGCGGAAAGCGATCTTCATGGCTTGGTGCGAGACAGCGGTGAGATCTTTTTCCGGCTCTCCTTCTGCCGGTGTCGCCTCGCGCGCGGCGGCGGCGACGCGCACATTGCTCCGTACGGCGAGCCACATACCGATATAGCCGGTGGCCGCCGAGAACGCCGCGCCGATCAAGAAGAACGCCGATCGTCCTGCGCGCTGATTCCAGTCGTCCGCGGGCAGCAGCATGAGCAGGAAGAACACGACCACGGCGAATACGCCGAGCGTGCGCAACTGCCGGGCCAGATAGGCGTTCGCGCCCTCCTGGATCGCCGTCGCAATCTTCTTCATGCTGTCCGTGCCCTCGCCCGCCGCGAGTACCTGGCGCACCAGGACCCCTGCCACCACGAGGGCGGCCAGGGCCACGACGCCGATGACCGACACCAGGACCCGGTTTCCGTCGGTGAGTACCGCTGCCGCGAGGGCTGTGGAGTGGTCAAGCTGGTCTGGGGAAGAAAGCCCCGCCATTCGTCCTCCTTGACGCTGGGGCTGAGCTCAAGATGTGGACGGATTCTAGAGATCTGTTCCTGATCAAAACAGTATGCGGCAACCGGAATCTACTGCACCCGGAGTAACGCCTCGAAAGCATTTTCACTCGATCCAATGATCGGAAATTGATCGTGAATTACTTCACGAATTCAAAATGCTCTTGAAAAAACACTGAGGGCCCTGCTCAGCAGGGCCCTCGGAAGTGAAGTGTTACGGGTGTGTCGGCGACGCCGGGAGCGTCAGGGAAGCACGGTGACCGACGGTGTGGTCGGCCACGTCATACGAATCGATCCGCCGTGTTCCCCGGCGGTGACCTCCACATCGTCGACGAGGCCGCTGATGACCGCGAGGCCCATCTCGTCCTCCTCGGTCTCGGCATCCTGCTCATCGCCGGCGGCACCGGGTGCCCGGTCGCCGGGAGCGTGGCGCGGCGCCTCGTCGCCGACCTCGATGGAGAACTGTTTCTCCTCCTCGGTCAGCACCACCTTCACCGGTGCCGTGATGCCGCCGTTCTGGTGCAGTCCGACGGCACGGGTACAGGCCTCGCCCACGGCAAGCCTGACCTCGTCGAGGACGGCCTCGTCCACTCCGGCCCTGCGCGCCACTGCTGCCGCCACCAGTCGGGCGGTCCGGACGTGCTCGGGCAGCGCGCTGAAGCGGAGTTCAACGGTGGCCATGCATCCCCCTCGGAACTACGGGCGCGTGCTGTCGGGGGACCGGCCTGCCGACGCCCGGACCCCCTTGTTGACCTCTGCCGTCCCGGGTGCGGACGGGTGCCCGCACCCGGATCGGTGGTCAGTCGGTTGCCGCCACCGCTTCCTCGACCGAGGTGTGGATCGGGAACACCTTGGTGAGGCCGGTGATACGGAAAATCTTCAGAATGCGCTCCTGGTTGCAGACCAGGCGCAGCGAGCCCTCATGGGCACGCACCCGCTTCAGTCCGCCGACCAGTACGCCGAGCCCGGTGGAGTCGAGGAAGTCCACGCCCTCCATGTCGACGACAAGGTGGAAACTGCCGTCATTCACCAGCTCGACCAGCTGCTCGCGCAGCTTGGGCGCGGTATATACGTCGATTTCGCCACCGACCCTGACGATCGTGCGATCGCCGATGGTTTCGGTCGACAGAGACAGGTCCACGGATCCTCCAGCACCTTGCTATCGAGCGGTCGCCCGTTGGGACACCTCGGCTTGAAGCCCCCAGGACGGTTCGCCAGCCGCGATGGCATTCAATCACTTACCGGCAGGCGTGCACGACGCCTTGGTCCCATTGTCCGTCACGCCAGTGACACACTCGGTGCCGATGGCCAAGAATCACCGATCCGATCGACCCTCGGCGCAGCCCGTCTCCCGGCTCTCGCCGGGCACGATCCTGGACCGGCTCGCCGCGGGGCCGAGCCGGGCTTCGCGCATCACTCATACGGAGCACTTGCCCCCACGTGAGGGCCGCCATGCCGTCTGGCCGGACCGGATCCGCTCGGAGGTCATCGCCGCGGTGCAGGCCTGCGGCATCGAACATCCCTGGGCGCACCAGGCCCGCGCGGCCGAGCACGCCCTGGACGGCGAGTCCGTGGTCGTCGCCACGGGCACGGCGTCCGGCAAGTCCCTGGCGTACCTCGTGCCGGTCCTGTCGACGCTCCTGGACGGCTCCGAGGCCCCGAACGGCCGTGGCTCGACCGCCCTCTACCTGGCCCCCACGAAGGCCCTCGCGGCGGATCAGTGCCGCTCCGTGAAGGAACTTTCACAACCGCTCGGCCATTCCGTGCGCCCCGCGGTGTACGACGGCGACACGCCGGTCGAAGAACGCGAATGGGTCCGCCAGTACGCCAACTACGTCCTCACCAACCCCGACATGCTGCACCGGGGCATACTCCCGTCCCACCCCCGCTGGTCCTCCTTCCTGAAGTCGCTGAAGTACGTCGTCATCGACGAGTGCCACACCTACCGCGGCGTGTTCGGCTCCCACGTCGCCCAGGTGCTTCGCCGCCTGCGCCGCCTCTGTGCCCGCTACGGCGCCTCCCCCGTGTTCCTCCTGGCCTCCGCGACCGCCGCCCAGCCCTCGGTGGCCGCCGGCCGCCTCACCGGCCTGCCGGTGGTCGAGGTCGCCGACGACGCCTCCCCCCGCGGCGAACTGGTGTTCGCGCTCTGGGAGCCCCCGCTCACCGAGATGCAGGGCGAGAAGGGCGCGCCGGTCCGCCGTACCGCCACCGCCGAGACCGCCGAGCTGCTGACCGACCTTGCCGTCCAGGGCGTCCGCACGGTCGCCTTCGTACGCTCCCGGCGGGGCGCCGAGCTCATCTCGGTGATCGCCCAGGAACGCCTCGCCGAGGTCGACCGCTCCCTCGCCCGGCGCGTCGCCGCGTACCGCGGCGGCTACCTCCCCGAGGAACGCCGCGCCCTCGAACAGGCCCTCCACTCCGGCGAACTCCTCGGCCTCGCCGCGACGACCGCGCTCGAACTCGGCATCGACGTCTCCGGCCTCGACGCCGTCCTGATCGCCGGCTACCCGGGCACCCGCGCCTCCCTGTGGCAGCAGGCGGGCCGCGCCGGGCGCGCCGGACAGGGTGCGCTGGCGGTGCTGGTCGCCCGGGACGACCCGCTGGACACCTTCCTCGTCCACCACCCCGAGGCCCTGTTCGACCAGCCCGTCGAGTCCACGGTCCTCGACCCCGACAACCCTTACGTGCTCGCCCCGCACCTGTGCGCGGCGGCCGCGGAACTGCCGTTGACGGACGAGGACTTGGTGCTGTTCGGCCCCGCGACCGAGGAGCTGCTCCCGCAGCTGGAGGCCGCAAAGCTGCTGCGCCGCCGTACGAAGGCCTGGCACTGGACCCGCCGGGAGCGGGCCGCCGACCTCACCGACATCCGGGGCGAGGGCGGCCGGCCGATCCAGGTCGTCGAGGCCGGCACGGGCCGCCTGCTGGGCACGGTCGACGAGGGCGCCGCTCACTCGACCGTGCACGAGGGCGCGGTCCACCTGCACCAGGGCCGTACGTATCTGGTGCGCTCGCTGGACCTGGAGGACTCGGTCGCCCTGGTCGAGCAGGCCAGCCCTTCGTATTCGACGGTCGCCCGCGACACCACGTCCATCTCCGTCCTGGAGACGGACGTAGAGATCCCGTGGGGCGCCGGCCGCCTGTGCTACGGCTCCGTCGAGGTCACCAACCAAGTGGTCTCCTTCCTGCGTCGACGACTCATCACCGGTGAAGTACTGGGCGAGACGAAACTCGACCTCCCTCCTCGTACGCTGCGCACGCGTGCCGTGTGGTGGACGGTCACCGAGGACCAGCTGGACGCCGCCCGCATCAACCCGGAGATCCTCGGCGGCGCCCTGCACGCCGCCGAGCACGCGTCGATCGGCATGCTGCCCCTCTTCGCCACCTGCGACCGCTGGGACATCGGCGGCGTGTCGATCCCCCTGCATCCCGACACCCTCCTGCCGACCGTCTTCGTCTACGACGGCCATCCCGGCGGCGCGGGCTTCGCGGAGCGCGCCTTCCACACCGCCCGCGAGTGGCTGACCGCCACCCGCCAGGCCATCGCCTCCTGCGAGTGCGACGCCGGCTGCCCGTCCTGCATCCAGTCCCCCAAGTGCGGCAACGGCAACGACCCGCTGCACAAGAGGGGGGCGGTGCGGTTGCTCACGGTGCTGTTGCAGGGGGCACCTGGGGAGGAGGCTGTGGGGGCCGGGATTGCTCCGCAGGGATCTCCGGTGGCGGCGGGAGATGCTCCGCAGGAGCCTCGTGCGGAGGCGCCGGAGGAGTCCGGGGCACCAGCGGATCCGGCGGTCCCGCAGGTCCCGCCCGCGCCCTGACCTCCGCCGCGAACGGACCCCGCCCCGACGTCGCCGTCACGTCCGAGGTCTCGCCCACGATCGCGCACCGCACGAGCCGCGTGCCCTGGGCTCGCGCCACCCGGTCCGCCCGGGCGCAGGCCGCCGTGCCGCCGTCCGCCCAGTGGTCCGCCGCCGCGAGCGCCGCGAGATCCGCACCGCCGGCCGCTCGATGCCGGGTCACGACGGCCTGTCCCATGGCGAGGACGACACCGAACACCACGCACAGCACGGCGATCGCCCCTACGCTCCACACGGTGGCGGAGCCGCGGTCCCTGCTCCGAACGGCCGCACGGAGGCGGGCCGAGAAACCGCCACTCATCTCCCCTCCCCCGCCGTCTCCTCCACCACCGCCACGGCCTCCTCCCGCACTTCGAACGGCAGACCGTGCAGCGCAGGCGGCTTCGCCACGACCGCCACCCGCACCTGGTCCCCCTCCCTGCTGACGGTGACCTCCGCATCGCGCGGTGCCGCCTGCCGGGTGATCTCGACGACCGCGTCGGCGGCGTCCTGGCGGGCCGCGGCGCGGGCGCCGGTACGCGCCGCATCCACGCACTGGATCTGCGCGGCCACCACGAGCAGCCCCCACACCAGCGCCATCGCGAAGATCACCAACACGGGCAGCACCATGGCCGACTCCGCCGTGACGAAGCCCCGGTCCGTCTCCCGCTCACATCTGCGCATCGAGGGCCTGCTTCACGATGTTCTGCAACTCCGCGTTGACCTGACCGCTCGTCACCACCTTGTAGAGAACCACCGCGAACGCCACCGCCGCGACGATCCCCATGGCGTACTCGGAGGTGACCATCCCCCCGTCCCTCCGCGCCGCCCGCGCCCTGCACACCAGGGCGACCAGCCGTGCCCGTACCGTCTTGTACATCTCAACCCCCGTGAGGTTCCGTTCCGTTGACCAGCTGACTTCTTGCCGGGCGTCGGCCACTCGGCCCACGCCTCCTACGCCTCCTACGCCTCCTACGTGCCGTCGCTCCCGTCCTGTGTCATCCACCACCCCCTCCCAGCGCCCCGCCCGCCAGTCCGATCACCACGGGCAGTACGCCGACCGCGATGAACGCGGGCAGGAAGCACAGCCCCACCGGCGCGCTGACCATGACGGCCGCCCGCCGCGCCCGTGCCGTCGCCTCGCGCGTCCAGTCGGCGCGGGCGTCCGCGGCGAGCCTGGCGACCGGTGCGGACGCGGGGAGTCCGGAGACGCCGGCCCGTTCCAGGAGCCGCGCCAGGGTGCCGGCGCCCGGCGTGGAGGCGAGTCGTCGCCAGGCCTCGCCCGGTTCGCCGCCGAGTCTCACCTCCGCCGCGCCCCGTGCCAGCCCTTCTCCGACCGGACCACCAAGGGCTTCGCCCAGCGCCTGGGCCGCGATCACCGGACCGGCGCCCGCCGCGATGCAGGCCGCCAGGAGGTCGGCCGCGAGGGGGAGTTGCCGAGCCGCCTCTTGGGCGTCGTACTCCGTCTCGGCCCTGGCGGCCGCCTGCCGAAGCCGCCACCGCCACAGCCCGGCGGCGGCCACCAGGCCCACCACCGCACCGGCGAACCCACCGACCAGAACCCACCCGGCACACGCCACCCCCGCCATCGGCAGCCACCGCCGAGTGACGTCCCGGAGGTCGATACGCGACCCCGCGGACGTCTCCCCCTCCGCCACCAACAGCTCGGCCAACCGCCGCCGCACTCTCCGCTCCCGCCGTACCGACTCCAGCCACCGCGCGAGCCACCCGAGGACGAGCACCACCCCCACCGCCGCCCCCAGCCTGTGGACAACTTCCGCACTCACGTCGCCGCCTCCCTTCCCAGACCACTGCCGGCTCCCGCTTCCGCCACGTCCGCCCGCCACATCGCCTCCGCCACCCGCCCCGCGCCTCGTCGTCATCCCTCACATCGCCTCCGCTCCCCGCACGATCTGCATCGCCCACCACATCCCCAACGCCTCCAGCAGGCCGCCGACCAGCAGACATCCCAATCCCGCGCCGGTGTGCAGCAGTACATGCAGCGGATCGGCACCCAGGGCCGTACCGAGGGCAAGACCCAGGACCGGCAGGCCCGCGAGCATCACCGCTGTCGACCGGGCACCCGCCAGCTGCGCGCGCAGGTCCGCCCGCTGATCACGCTCCGCGCGCAATGCCCCTTCGAGTCGGTCGAGTCCGGCGGCGAGGCCCGCGCCCTGGTCCACGGCAACCCGCCAGCAGGCCGCAAGCCCCACCAGCCCCTCGGCACCCGGCTGTCGCGCGGCAACAGCAAGCGCGGCCGGAACATCACCCCCAAACCGCGCCGCCGCCAGCACCGCCGCCTGAGCCTCACCAAGCCGACCGGCGTCCTGCAGCACTCGAGCACCACCGGACCTACCTGACCCACCGGACCCACCGGCCCTACCGGCCCCACGGAGGCCTCTGGCTGCCTGAGCGACACCAGCCCCTCCAAAACCGCGCACAGCCCGAGCCCCACCCAGCCCTCCAAAACCCCGCACCGCCACCAGCGCGTCACCAAGCCGTTCGGAGTCCCGCACCGCCGCCTCTCCCTCACCAAGAGCGCCGTCGGCCTCCCGCACCGCCCGCACCAGCGCCTCCCCCGGCTGCCGGCCGGACCGCACCTCCCCGGCCAGCGCCCCGCACAACGCGATCACCGCGTCCCCTCGACGCTCCCGGGCACGCCGCGCCTCCCCCGCCAACCGCACCCGCCGCAGCAACGGCACCCCGGCCGCCCCCGCGACGGCCGGCAGCACTGAGGAACCCAGCACCGCCAGCACCAGCCCGACGGCCACCGCCCACCACTCGGGGCGCAGTCGCCCGCGAATCCGCCGCAGTGCTTCGGCCAGTTGCCGCCGGGCGGGCTGCCCGGCACCCACCACTCCGCCACCCGCGAGCAGCAACTGGGCCCGCCGAGCGCCGGGGTGCCGCCCACCGAGCAGCCAGAGAGCAGCCCCCACGCACGCCACAGCCGCTCCCGTCGACATCTCACCCATCCCGTTGACCACCACGCGCCTCCTCGATCCGCACTCCGGAGCGCCCAAAGCGCTCCCCGCACCCCGCTCCCGCCTCGTACGAGGCGCACTCATCCCTTGCCTCGCACGAGCCGCACTCCTCCCGAAGCAGCCCCCGCAGCCGCCCCCAACCTCGTTCGTACGCAAATCCCTCCGCGCCCCACCGCAGCGCCGGCACCGTCCGCACCAGCCCCGAAGGGTCCCGTTCCAGCACGTGCACCTCGGCGATCCGCCGCCGCCCGGTCCGGTCGCGGACGAGGTGCAGTACGACCGACAGGGCGGCCGCCAACTGGCTGTGCAGGGCGGCCCGGTCGAGCCCGGCCGCCGTACCCAGCGCCTCCAGCCGGGCCGGCACGTCGGCCGCCGCGTTGGCGTGCACGGTCCCGCAGCCGCCCTCGTGACCGGTGTTCAGCGCGGCCAGCAGATGGACCACCTCGGGCCCGCGCACCTCGCCCACGACCAGCCGGTCCGGCCGCATCCGCAGCGCCTGCCGGACCAGGTCCTGGAGCGTGACGAGGCCCGCGCCCTCCTGGTTGGCGGGTCTGCTCTCCAGCCGTACGACGTGCGGATGGTCCGGCCTGAGCTCCGCCGAGTCCTCGGCGAGCACGATCCGCTCGTCGGGCCCGACGAGCCCCAGCAGGGCGCTCAGCAATGTCGTCTTGCCGGTGCCCGTGCCACCGCTGATGAGGAAGGACAGCCGCGCCCGAAGCAGCGCCCTCAGCACCCGGTCCCCGCCCGGCGGCACCGTGCCGGCCGCCACGAGTTCGTCGAGCGTGAACGCGCGCGGCCGTACGACCCGCAGGGACAGGCAGGCGCAGCCGACGGCGACCGGGGGCAGCACCGCGTGCAACCGGGTCCCGTCGGGCAGCCGGGCGTCCACCCAGGGGCGTGCGTCGTCGAGCCGGCGTCCGGCCACCGCGGCCAGGCGCTGCGCGAGCCGTCGTACGGCGGCAGCGTCCGGGAAGGAGACGGTGGTCAGCTCCAGGCCGCCACCCCGGTCCACCCAGACCCGGTCGGGCGCCGACACCAGTACGTCGGTCACCGACGGGTCGGCGAGCAGCGGTTCCAGCGGGCCGCTGCCGACCAGCTCGGAACGCAATTGCTCGGCCGCGCCGAGGACTTCCGCATCCCCGAGCACCCGCCCTTGCTCCCGCAATGCCTGCGCCACGCGCGCGGGCGTCGGTTCGGCCCCGCTCTCGACCAGCCACTGCCGCACCCCGTCGAGCAGCCCCGGCGTCACGTCCGCACCGCTCTCCAGAGCGACCGCCGCGCCGTTGGCCAGCCACCGCTCGGACCCCACGCGACCGGACAGCCGTCCCTCTGCCGCCATGCCACCGGACAGCCGTCGCTCGCCCGCTCCGCTCGCCGAACCGACGCCCGCCCCGCCGACCCGCTCAAGCCCCGAGAACGTACTCACGCGGCACCCGCCTCCATCAACGCCCGCTCCCAGAACTCCTTGCAGAAGCGCGCGAGCGGCCCTCGTGCGGCCGCGCCGGGCGGCGTCTCGCTCCCGTGCGGGCGCAGCAGCGCGGACTCCACAGGCACCTCGCCGGCCAGCGGCAGTCCGAGCAGCCGGGCTACTTCGCGGTCTTCGAGCCCGGGTGTGTAAGGCCCGCGGACGGCGACCCGCAGGTCGCGCAGGACCATGCCGACGGCGGAGGCCACCCGGCCCGCCGCGGCCACGGCACGCAGCTCCGCGGGGACCACAAGGAGCCCGACGTCGAGTTGGGCGAGGATCTCGGCGACCCCGTCGTCGATGCGGCGCGGCAGATCGACGACGACCGTGCCGCCCCGGCGCCGGGCCGCGGCGAGCACCGCCCGCACGGCCTGCGGCGGGACGGCGACACAGTCGCTGCGGTCCCAGCTCAGCACCCGCAGCGAGTGCAGTCGCGGCAATGACTCCTCTAGGGCGCCGCCGCCGACCCGCCCACGCGAGGCGGCGAACGCGGGCCAGCGCAGTCCCTCGGCGCTCTCACCGCCGAGGAGTACGTCGAGTCCGCCGCCCAGCGGATCGGCGTCCACCAGGAGCGTGCGCAGTCCCTCGCGCGCGGAGGTGACGGCGAGCGCGCAGGCGAGCGTGGACGCCCCGGCCCCGCCCCGGCCGCCGATGACGCCGACGGTGAGGGCGGGCCGGCCGATGCCCTCGGCCACGTCGGCGATGCGGTCGACCAGCCACTGCTCGCCGTCAGGCAGCATCAGGACGTGGTCGGCGCCGATCTCGACGGCCCGCTGCCAGACCCCCGAGTCGTCCTGGTCGCGCCCGACCAGCACCACTCCGCGCCTGCGTGCGGCCCCGCGCACGCGCCGTGCGGCGTCGTCGCCGACCAGCACGAGCGGTGCGGCCTCCCAGCTGCCTCTGGTGTCCGGCACTCCGTGGTGGACCTCGGGTGTGGCGCCGGCGGCCGCGCACAGGCGCAGCAGGTCGTCCAGCAGTTCGGCGTCTTCCGTGACGATCAACGGCTTGCCCTGCCGCCCTCCGGCGGCGGGTGGATCGTGTGTGACGGCTGCGGCCACGGTGTCCATCCCCCTTCCGCGGCGCCACCTTGGCCCCGCGATTCCCGAACGTGTGAAGAACCGGCAACCGGCCTCCATATGAACGGCCGATACCAACCGGCCAAACGCATCCGACTAACCGGAACCAGCCATGAACTCGGTGCGAGCCGGGCGCGTTGGAATCACGGTGCAGCGATCCCGGAAATCTTGTGGATCTTGGACGAAAACTGTGGACAACTCGGCACCTGTGAATATCGCCGTCACCCAAACCGGTGACCCCTGTACCACCCGCTGTGCGACTTCCACAGAGCAGCACCTTGGCTACACACGGTGACGGATCATGGACATGCGAAAGAGGCGGCCGCAGCCGCCTCAGCACGGCCCAGCGGCCGCGTACAGAAGAGGAAAAACCCACCCGGACATGCGACGACCCCCGCCGGGGGGGAGAGCGGGGGTCGTCTCCACGGCCGACTCGGGGGGGGAGGAGTCGGACCGGGTTAGCACGGTCGCGAACGATCCGTGACTTCCATGGTGTACCCGAGAGGCCTCTCAGGCAAACCAACGCGCCAACCTTACGCCGAATGGGCAGCACCTATGCTCATGGTTGTGGAAAACCACTCCTTGCCCCGCACAGCGGCCTTCTTTGACCTGGACAAGACGGTCATTGCGAAGTCGAGCACGCTCACCTTCAGCAAGTCCTTCTACCAAGGCGGGCTGATCAACCGCAGGGCGGCCTTGCGTACCGCATATGCCCAGTTCGTCTTCCTCGTGGGCGGTATGGACCACGACCAGATGGAGCGCACCCGCGAGTATCTGTCCGCGCTCGTGCGCGGCTGGAACGTCCAGCAGGTCAAGGAGATCGTCGCCGAGACGCTCCACGAACTCATCGACCCGATCATCTACGACGAAGCCGCCTCCCTCATCGAGGAGCACCACACCGCCGGACGTGACGTCGTCATCGTGTCCACGTCGGGCGCCGAGGTGGTCGAACCGATCGGCGAGATGCTCGGCGCGGACCGCGTGGTGGCGACCCGCATGGTGGTGGGCGAGGACGGCTGCTTCACCGGAGAGGTGGAGTACTACGCGTACGGCCCGACGAAAGCCGAGGCGATCAAGGAGCTGGCCGTGTCCGAGGGGTACGACCTCTCGCGCTGCTACGCCTACAGCGACTCGGCGACCGATCTGCCGATGCTGGAATCCGTCGGTCATCCCCACGCGGTGAATCCCGACCGCACACTGCGCCGCGAGGCGCTCGCGCGCGGGTGGCCGATTCTCGATTTCCACCGGCCGGTCCGGCTCAAGCAGCGACTCCCCGCCTTCTCCGTGCCGCCCCGTCCGGCACTCGTCGCGGTCGCGGCAATAGGCGCCGCGGCGGCCACCGCGGGCCTCGTCTGGTACGCAAGCCGGCGCCGTTCAACTCCGGCCTGACCAGGGCGACGCCCGTTTAATGTCTTTTGAACCCAAAAGTAAAGAAGTGCTGCCTGGGCTTCCGCTTGCTCCGGTCCTGGAGTACAAAGGGGTTAACGGCCCGCGAGACCAAGGACATCCGAAAGGATCACCTTAAGAACGCATTTGGCCCCACGGACCGAGCATGCACACCGGGCACCCACGCGACGTCGACCCGTCGATTACGGGCCAGCCGCACCAGGGACGGGCAAAGTTCCCGACCTGATGGGCACCATTCGAGGACGCTTGGTACCCCGGTGGACATGCCAGCGGCGGTACGAATCCTCGTACCGCCGCAACCCTTTCCCGGAGTTCTTCCGGGACTCCTACGCCGCCCCGCGCTGTAGCGCCTCGCACACGGCTGTCGATTCGCGCGCCCCCAGTCCGACCGCCCGGCCGCAGTGGGCGATCCAGGCGGCCATGCCCTCCGGGGTGCCGGAGACGTACCCGTCGAGCGCCGCCAGGTAGGCCGCGCGGCCCAGTTCGGCGTGACCGACCTCCGCCGGACAGACGGACTTCGGGTCCAGGCCGCTGCCGACCAGAACGATGCGTTCGGCGGCGCGCGCGACCAGGCCGTTGTGGGAGACGAACGGACGCAGGGCGAGCAGTTCGCCGTGTACGACGGCCGCCGTGACCAGCGCGGGGGCCGAACCGCCCGCGATGATCAGCCCGGAGAGCCCTTCCAGACGGCCGGAGACCTCCGCCGCGCTCGGCAGCGGCAGCTCGACCAGCGGCTCCTCGACCGGCTCGCCCGCCTGGCGCGGACGCCCGACCTCGTCGCCCGTGGTGGCGGCCGCGACCAGGTGCAGCCGGGCCAGCACGCGCAGGGGCGACTGCCGCCAGATGGACAGCAGTTGGCCCGCCTCGGCGGTCAGCCGCAGGGCGGCGCCCATGACACGCGCCTCGTCGTCACCACTGAAGTCGGTGCGGCGGCGCACCTCCTCCAGGGCCCAGTCCGCTCCGGACAGCGCCCCCGAGCCGCGCGCGCCGCGCAGGGCGGCCTCGGAGGTGATCTCGTTGCTGCGGCGCCGCATGACCCGATGCCCGTAGACCCGGTCCACGGCTTTACGCACGGACTCCACGGACTCGGCCACCCCGGGCAGCGAACCCAGGGCGGCGAGCGGATCGGCGGTCGCGCCTGTCGTACTCATAAGTACGACCCTACGCAGCCCGGGCGCGCACCCCACGAAGGAGTGGTCTTCTTCACGCACACCAGCCACCTACAGCTATCCGGCAACTACGCTTGGTGAACATGAAAATTGCTTTCGTCGGGAAGGGTGGCAGCGGCAAGACCACCCTGTCCTCCCTGTTCATCCGCCACCTCGCGACCACGGGGGCGCCGGTCGTCGCCGTCGACGCCGACATCAACCAGCACCTGGGCCCGGCCCTCGGCCTGGACGAGGCGGAGGCGGCCGCGCTGCCCGCGATGGGCGAGCGACTGCCGCTGATCAAGGACTACCTGCGCGGCTCCAACCCCCGCATCGCCTCCACCGAGACGATGATCAAGACCACTCCGCCCGGCGAGGGCTCCCGGCTGCTGCGGGTGCGCGAGGACAACCCGGTGTTCGACGCCTGTGCCCGCCCGGTGGAACTGGAGGGCGGCGCCGTCCGTTTGATGGTCACCGGCCCCTTCACGGACGCCGACCTGGGGGTCGCCTGCTACCACTCCAAGACCGGAGCGGTGGAGCTGTGCCTGAACCACCTCGTCGACGGCCCCGACGAGTACGTCGTGGTGGACATGACGGCGGGATCGGACTCCTTCGCCTCCGGCATGTTCACCCGCTTCGACATCACGTTCCTCGTCGCCGAACCGACCCGGAAGGGAGTCTCCGTCTATCGCCAGTACAAGGAGTACGCCCGCGACTTCGGCGTCACCCTGAAGGTCGTCGGCAACAAGGTGCAGGGGCAGGACGACCTCGACTTCCTCCGCGCCGAAGTCGGGGACGACCTGCTCATGACGGTGGGGCACTCCAACTGGGTGCGCGCACTGGAGAAGGCCGGCCGCCCCGGTTCGATCTCCTGGAGGACGCCAACCACCGCGCCCTGAGCCGGTTGCAGTCGGCCGTCGACGCGACGTACGAACTGCGCGACTGGGAGTGCTACACACGCCAGATGGTGCACTTCCACCTGAAGAACGCCCGGTCCTGGGGCAACGAGCGCACCGGGGCCGACCTGGCGGCGCAGGTCGACCCCTCCTTCGTACTCGGCGAGAGCGTCGCGGCAACCGCCTGACGGCTACTGCCGCTTGGCCGCCGGCGCCCCGGGCACGCCCTTCGGGGCCGGGGCCGGGGCCGGGCGGCCCGACAGGAAGGACGCCCAGCTCTGCTTCGGGGCCTCGCCGACCTTCAGGGACCGCAGTTTCTGAAGGGTCTTCGGGTCCTGGGCGTCCAGCCAGTCGGCGAGCTGCCGGAAGGACACGCAGCGCACGTCGGGCTTGTTGCAGACGTCCTCGATGACCTCCTCGACGGCCCGCATGTAGGTGCCGCCGTTCCAGGACTCGAAGTGGTTGCCGATGATCAGGGGCGCGCGGTTGCCGTCGTAGGCCCGGTGGAAGCCCTTGAGGAGGCCGTCGCGCATCTGGTCGCCCCAGAAGCCGTGTTTCCTGGAGTCACCCTGGGTCTTGGTGCCCGACTGGTTGACCATGAAGCTGTAGTCCATCGTCAACTGCTCGTAGGAGTGCCCGGGGAACGGCACGAGCTGCATCGACAGGTCCCACAGGCCCTCCTTCTTCCTGGGCCAGACCTGGTCGTTGACACCACTGGTGTCGTAGCGGAAGCCCAGCTCACGGGCGGCCTTCATGAAGTTCTTCTGGCCCTCCAGGCAGGGCGTGCGGGCTCCGATGAGCTCCTTGTCGTAGTCGAAGGGCAGCGGGGAGGCCTTCTTCATGCCGGTGTTGGTCTTCCAGGACTTCACGAAGCGCTTCGCCTGAGCGATCTCGTCCTTCCACTCCTCCACCGACCACTCGCCGACCCCGCCGCCGCTGCCGCAGAAGTGGCCGTTGAAGTGGGTGCCGATCTCGTTGCCCTCCAGCCACGCCATGCGCAGCTGCTTCACGGTCTCGGCGATGCCCTCCTCGTCGTTGAAGCCGATGTCGGAGCGGCCCGGGGAGTGCTGCGGCGGCCGGTACAGGTCGCGCTTGTCCTCCGGCAGCATGTACACACCGCTGAGGAAGTACGTCATCGTCGCGTTGTTCGCCTTGGCGACCTTGCGGAAGTGGGAGAACAGCTTCTGGCCGTCCTCGCCGGCGCCGTCCCAGGAGAACACCACGAACTGCGGGGGCTTGTGGCCCGGCTTGAGGCGTTCGGGGCTGGGCAGGTGGGGCTGTGCTCCGGTGTACGAGGTGGAGCCGTCGCCGATCAGGCGGACCGCGCTCTTGGGCGGCGCCTGGGCGGGCTTCGCCTTCTGCGGCCCCGGCGCTCCTTCCTTCGAACCGTCGCTGCCGATCGCGCAACCGGCCAGGGACGCGGCACAGACCGCGGTGATCACGGCGCCCGCGGCGATCCTCTGGGTGGCGGCCATGTTCCGCCCACCTTCTTCCTTCTCTCGGCCGACGCCGGTGAGGGCGTGTTGTGGCCGTCAATCTCGCACGGGACTGAGAAGGAATTAGCACGACAAGCCGATCAAATGAGTGCTTCATCACTCCGAGTGACTGATTCACCCATTTGCCCGGAAAGTCTATGCTCGGTCTTTACTCTGCATTACGATCCATTTACTGAGCGTTGAATCGTCCCGCCGCTGCACGCCGTGACCCACGGCCGCCGACCCGACCCCCCGCCGACGGGGGACCACCAGATCCGCGACCGCGCCGCCCCGGAGGAGACGGGAAAAAATGTCAGCCTGCGTCCCCAGCCCCACTGCCGACTCGACTCGGCCGAAGGCCATCCACCCGCCCCACAGCCCCCCGCCGTCCTCGCCCCGCCGTTTCCGCATCGCGGGCGCCGACATCTCGGCCTCGATCGCGGTCTTCCTGATCGCCCTGCCCCTGTCCCTCGGCATCGCCCTCGCCACCGGTGCGCCACTGCAGGCCGGACTCGTCGCCGCCGCCGTCGGAGGCCTCGTCGCCGGCCGGCTCGGCGGCGCCCCGCTCCAGGTCAGCGGCCCCGCCGCCGGGCTCACCGTGGTCACCGCCGACCTCATCCAGCGCTACGGCTGGCGGACGACCTGCGCCATCACCGTCCTGGCCGGCCTCGCCCAACTCGGCCTCGGGTGCCTGCGCGTGGCCCGCAGTGCCCTCGCCGTCAGCCCCGCGATCGTGCACGGAATGCTCGCCGGCATCGGCGTCACCATCGCCGTCGCCCAGTTGCACATCGTCCTCGGCGGCACTCCGCAGAGCTCCGTCCTCGACAACGTGCGTGCGCTGCCCGCCCAGTTGGCGGACCTGCACCCGGCCGCCGTGTCGGTGAGCGCGCTGACCTTGGCCCTGCTGCTGCTCTGGCCGCGGATTCCCGGTCGGGCCGGACGCCTGCTGCGCCGGATCCCGGCCGCGCTCGTCGCCGTCGCCGGGGCCACCGCCGCCGCCTCGCTCGCCGGGCTGACCCTGCCCAAGGTCGACCTGCCGTCCTGGCGCAGCCACGCCCTGGCCGGACATCCCGAAGGCCCGGTGCTCGGCCTGGTCGCCGCCGTGCTCACCACCACGCTGGTGTGCAGCGTGCAGTCGCTGCTCGGCGCGGTCGCCGTGGACAAACTGGTGGCCGGCCGCCCCGGCCTGCCCGCCCGCGTCTCACGCTCCGACCTGGACCGCGAACTGCTCGGACAGGGCGCCGCCAACATCGTCTCCGGCTCGCTCGGCGGACTGCCCGTCGCGGGCGTCGCCGTGCGCAGTTCGGCGAATGTCCAGGCCGGTGCCGTCAGCCGGAACTCCACGATGGTGCACGGCGTTCTCGTAGTAGTCGCCGCGCTGCTGATGGTCCCGATCCTGGAGTTCATCCCGCTCGCCTCGCTCGCCGCCCTGGTGATGGCCGTCGGCATCCAGATGGTGTCCCTGCACCACATCCGCACGGTGACGCGCCACCGAGAAGTGCTGGTGTACGCCGTCACCACACTCGGCGTGGCCCTCCTCGGCGTCCTGGAGGGCGTCACGCTCGGCATCGCCGTCGCCGTAGCCGTCGCCCTCAACCGCCTCGCCCACACCCTCATCACGCACGAAGAGAAGGAAGGAGTCCATCACGTACACGTACGAGGACAGCTGACCTTCCTCGCGGTGCCCCGGCTCAGCCGAGCCCTGCATCTCGTACCCCAAGGCGCGCACGCCGTGGTGGAGTTGGACGGGTCGTTCATGGACCACGCGGCGTACGAGACACTGCAGGACTGGCAGAACACGCACACCGCGCGGGGCGGCACCGCCGAACTCACCGGCCGCCGCGCCGGCGTCCGGATCGGTGAGCCCGGAACCACGGCCGACCTCCACCCCGGGGACGGGGACAGCGAGTCGGCCACCGACACCGCCGGCTGCCGCTGCCGCCCCTGGACGGCCTGGCGCAACCACCAGTGCGACCGACCGCAGGCCGCGTCACCCCACGACGGACGTACCGGCGGACCCGGCACACCGGGCGCACCCGGCCGCGCGCCCGGTGAGGCGAGCGGGCAACTGGCGCGTGGCATCAGCGCGTTCCAGCGCCACACCGCACCGCTCGTGCGGGGTGAGCTGGCCCGGCTGGCGCGCGAGGGGCAGCGTCCGTCCCAGCTCTTCCTCACCTGTGCCGACTCGCGCCTCGTCACCTCGATGATCACCTCCAGCGGGCCGGGCGACCTGTTCGTGGTGCGGAATGTGGGCAACCTCGTTCCGCCGCCCGGCGAGGAGAGCGGGGACGACTCGGTGGCGGCCGCGATCGAGTACGCGGTGGAGGTGCTGAAGGTGCGTTCTATCACGGTGTGCGGGCACTCCGGGTGCGGGGCCATGCAGGCGCTGCTCAACTCCGAGCCCGGGGGCGCCCAGACACCGCTCAAGCGGTGGCTGAGGCATGGTCTGCCGAGCCTGGAGTGCCTGGCCGACGACAGCCGGCCGTGGGCCCGACTGGCCGGACGGGCGCCCGCCGACGCGGTCGAGCAGCTCTGTCTGACCAACGTGGTCCAGCAACTGGAGCACCTGCGCGCCCACGACTCGGTGTCCCGGGCCCTGCGGGACGGGGCGCTGGAGCTGCACGGAATGTACTTCCACGTGGGGGAGGCCCAGGCGTACCTGCTCACCGGGGTGGACGGGGACGAGGTCTTCGACCGTGTGCGGGCGGCTGACGTCCCGGTGTGATGCCGAGGCCTGCTGCGGGTGTGCGGCCCTCGGGCTGAGGGCCTCACACCCATCCCGGTGTGAAAGGCATTACATCGGCTGAACTCCGCCTGGTCGGCGTCCGTGGGTACGGATGACCCCGGCCGCCGAAACAGACGTCCACAGACCCACATACAGGTCTAAACCAATTTTCCGTCGCCCCTTGTCACCGGGCCGCCGGGTCTGATGAGCTGTGGCCTGGGACACAGCGGACAACCCTGGGATTGGGAGATGTCGTGAGCAACGAAAGCCTGGCCAACCTGCTGCGCGAGGAGCGCAGGTTCGCACCCCCCGCCGACCTGGCCGCGAACGCCAACGTCACCGCGGAGGCGTATGAGCAGGCCAAGGCTGACAGGCTCGGCTTCTGGGCCGAGCAGGCCCGTCGGCTGACCTGGGCCACCGAGCCGACCGAGACGCTGGACTGGTCGAACCCGCCGTTCGCCAAGTGGTTCAAGGACGGCGAGCTCAATGTGGCGTACAACTGCGTGGACCGGCATGTGGAGGCAGGGAACGGCGACCGGGTCGCCATCCACTTCGAGGGCGAGCCCGGCGACAGCCGCGCCATCACCTACGCCGAGCTCAAGGACGAGGTCTCCAAGGCGGCGAACGCCCTGCTGGAGCTGGGAGTTCAGAAGGGCGACCGGGTCGCCGTCTACATGCCGATGATTCCCGAGACGGCGATCGCGATGCTCGCGTGCGCCCGGATCGGCGCCGCGCACTCCGTCGTCTTCGGCGGCTTCTCGGCGGACGCGCTCGCGACCCGTATCCAGGACGCGGACGCCAAGGTCGTCATCACCACCGACGGCGGCTGGCGGCGCGGCAAGCCGTCGGCCCTCAAGCCGGCCGTCGACGACGCGGTCGCCCGCGTGGACAACGTCGAGCACGTCCTCGTCGTCCGCCGCACCGGCCAGGAGGTCGCGTGGAACGACAGCCACGACGTGTGGTGGCACGAGATCGTCGAGCGGCAGTCCGCCGAGCACACGCCGGAGGCGTTCAACGCCGAGCACCCGCTGTTCATCCTGTACACGTCCGGCACGACGGGCAAGCCGAAGGGCATCCTGCACACCTCCGGCGGCTACCTGACGCAGACCGCGTACACGCACCATGCCGTCTTCGACCTCAAGCCGGAGACCGACGTCTACTGGTGCACCGCCGACGTCGGCTGGGTCACCGGCCACTCGTACATCGTCTACGGTCCGCTGGCAAACGGCGCCACGCAGGTCATGTACGAGGGCACGCCGGACACGCCGCACCAGGGCCGGTTCTGGGAGATCGTGCAGAAGTACGGAGTGACCCTCCTGTACACCGCGCCCACGGCGATCCGTACGTTCATGAAGTGGGGCGACGACATCCCCGCGAAGTTCGATCTGTCCTCCCTGAGGATCCTCGGCTCCGTGGGTGAACCCATCAACCCCGAGGCCTGGATGTGGTACCGCAAGCACATCGGGGCCGACCGGACGCCCATCGTCGACACCTGGTGGCAGACCGAGACCGGCGCGATGATGGTCTCGCCGCTCCCCGGTGTCACGGCGACCAAGCCCGGTTCCGCGCAGACGCCGCTGCCCGGCATCTCCGCGACCGTCGTCGACGACGAGGCGAACGAGGTGCCCAACGGCGGTGGCGGCTACCTGGTCCTCACCGAGCCGTGGCCGTCGATGCTGCGCACCATCTGGGGCGACGACCAGCGGTTCCTCGACACGTACTGGGCGCGCTTCGAGAGCAAGTACTTCGCCGGCGACGGCGCGAAGAAGGACGACGACGGCGACATCTGGCTGCTGGGCCGGGTGGACGACGTGATGCTGGTGTCGGGCCACAACATCTCCACCACCGAGGTCGAGTCGGCCCTCGTCTCCCATCCGTCGGTCGCGGAGGCGGCCGTCGTCGGCGCGGCGGACGAGACCACTGGACAGGCGATCGTCGCCTTCGTGATCCTGCGCGGCACGGCGAACGCCGAGGACGAAGGCCTCGTCGCCGACCTGCGCAACCACGTCGGCACCACCCTCGGCCCGATCGCCAAGCCCAAGCGGATCCTGCCGGTGGCCGAGCTGCCGAAGACCCGCTCCGGCAAGATCATGCGCCGCCTGCTGCGGGACGTGGCCGAGAACCGCCAGCTCGGTGACGTGACGACCCTGACGGACTCGACGGTCATGGACCTCATCCAGGCGAATCTGCCGGGGGCTCCCAGCGAGGACTGAGTACGGCCGTCTGGGGCACCCGGCGATCAGTGCGCCGGGTGCCCCTTTCGCACCTAACGTAGGAATCGCCGGATTCCTCCCCCGCTTATTTTAGGTAGGCTAACCAAATAGGTGCGCCGGGAAGTCTGGTCGGCAAGTGTTCAGTGCTGCCCACCGACCGGAGGTCTCCCCCGTGACCGCGCCCCGCCCCACCGCCCCCCGCAAGGCCTTCGGCCGGCTCTCCCTCCCCGAGCGGACCTTCGTCGCGGACGCGCTGCGCACCGAGACGGTCGGCGGCGTCCTGCTCCTCGTCGCCGCGGTCACCGCGCTTGTCTGGGCGAACGTCCCCGCGGTGCACGACAGCTATGAGAGCGTCAGCCACTTCCACCTCGGCCCCGCGTCCCTCGGTTTGGACCTGTCGGTCGCCCACTGGGCCGCCGACGGGCTCCTCGCGGTCTTCTTCTTCGTGGCCGGCATCGAGCTCAAGCGCGAACTGGTCGCCGGCGACCTCAAGGACCCCAGGGCAGCCGCGCTCCCCGTCGTCGCCGCCCTGTGCGGGATGGCCGTACCGGCACTCGTCTACACGCTCACCAACGTCACCGGCGGAGGCTCGCTCCAGGGCTGGGCCGTCCCCACCGCCACCGACATCGCCTTCGCGCTCGCCGTACTCGCGGTGATCGGCACCTCCCTGCCGAGCGCGATGCGCGCGTTTCTGCTCACCCTCGCCGTGGTCGACGATCTCTTCGCGATCCTGATCATCGCGGTCTTCTTCACCGACAGCATCGACTTCGCCGCGCTCGGCGGCGCGGTCGTCGGCCTCGCCGTCTTCTGGCTGCTGCTGCGCAAGGGCGTACGCGGCTGGTACGTGTACGTTCCGCTCGCGCTCGTCATCTGGGCGCTGATGTACAACAGCGGTGTCCACGCCACGATCGCGGGCGTCGCGATGGGCCTGATGCTGCGCTGCACGACCCGCGAGGGTGAGAAGCAATCCCCCGGCCAGCACATCGAACATCTCGTACGCCCGCTCTCGGCGGGGCTGGCCGTGCCGCTGTTCGCGCTGTTCAGCGCGGGTGTCTCGGTCTCCGGAGGCGCGCTGGGGGACGTGTTCACCAGGCCGGAGACGCTCGGCGTGGTTCTCGGCCTGGTCGTCGGCAAGGCGGTCGGCATCTTCGGCGGGACCTGGCTGACGGCCCGCTTCACCCGGGCCTCGCTCAGCGACGACCTCGAGTGGGCCGACGTGTTCGCGGTCGCGACTCTCGCCGGCATCGGCTTCACCGTGTCGCTGCTCATCGGCGAACTGGCCTTCGACGGCGACGCGGCGCTCACGGACGAGGTCAAGGCCGCCGTACTCACGGGGTCCGTCATCGCGGCCGTGCTGGCGACCGTGCTGCTGAAGATACGGAACGCCAAGTACCGCCGCCTGTGGGAGGCCGAGGAGCGCGACGACGACCTCGACGGGATCCCGGACGTCTACGAGGAGGACGACCCGGAGTACCACCTGCGGATGGCTGCCATCTACGACCGCAAGGCCGCCGAGCACCGCCGGATCGCCGAAGCGAAGGCCGCCGAACGCCACGCGCTTGCCGAAGTGACGGGCAGGGCAGGCGATGAGGACGGTCGTCCGGCATGATCTGACGGGACGGCACAAAAGGACTGTTCCGAGTCAGGCACACAGCAGAAAAGGGAGAACGCGATGAGCGCACCCGACGGCAGCCCGGTCGGCGCCGAACGCAGCATCGGCCAGTTGTTCGCCTCGGCGACGACCGAGATGTCCGCGCTGGTGCACGACGAGATCGCGCTGGCGAAGGCGCAGCTGAAGCGGGACGTGAAGCGCGGCGCGACGAGCGGCGGCGCGTTCACGGTGGCCGGGGCGATCCTGCTCTTCTCACTGCCGATGCTGAACTTCGCGCTGGCGTACGGCATCCGCACCTGGAGCGACTGGAACCTCGCGATCTGCTTCCTGCTGTCCTTCGCGGCGAACGTCCTCGTGGCGCTCGTCCTCGCCCTGATCGGCGTCGTCTTCGCGAAGAAGGCGAAGAAGAGCAAGGGCCCGCAGAAGGTCGCCGCCTCGATGAAGGAATCCGCGGGCGTCCTGCAGAACGCCAAGCCGCACCCGCGCCCGGCGGCCCTGGGGGACGGGCTCCCGGACGCCAAGGCCATCGAGGCTGTGGCACGCTCATCCTCATGACGGATCCCGCGACACCCTCGTCCCAGCCGGCCTCGGTCGTACGACCGGACGGCCCCTGGACGCACCGGGAGGTCGCCGCCAACGGCGCGCGCTTCCACATCGCGGAGATGGGTGACGGGCCGCTGGTGCTGCTGCTGCACGGCTTCCCCCAGTTCTGGTGGACCTGGCGGCACCAGCTGCCCGCACTCGCCGACGCCGGCTTCCGGGCCGTCGCCATGGACCTGCGCGGCGTCGGCGGCAGCGACCGCACCCCACGCGGCTACGACCCGGCCAACCTCGCCCTCGACATCACCGGCGTGATCCGCTCCCTCGGCGAGCCGGACGCCGCGCTGGTCGGCCACGACCTGGGCGGCTATCTGGCGTGGACGGCGGCCGCGATGCGCCCCAAGCTCGTACGGCGGCTCGCGGTCGAGTCGATGCCGCACCCCCGGCGCTGGCGCTCGGCGATGCTCGCGGACGTCAAGCAGACCACCGCGGGCTCCTACATCTGGGGGTTCCAGCGGCCCTGGATCCCGGAGCGGCAGCTCACCGCCGACGACGGCGCGCTCGTCGCCCGTCTCATCCGGGACTGGTCGGGACCGCGCCTGCCGGACGACGACGCGGTGGACGCCTACCGCCGCGCGATCTGCATCCCCTCGACCGCGCACTGCTCGATCGAGCCGTACCGCTGGATGGTGCGGTCGATGGCGCGTCCCGACGGCATCCAGTTCAACCGGCGGATGAAGCGTCCGGTGCGCGTGCCGACCCTCCACCTGCACGGATCCCTCGACCCGGTGATGCGGACGCGCAGCGCGGCCGGCTCCGGCGAGTACGTCGAAGCGCCGTACCGCTGGCGGCTGTTCGACGGTCTGGGGCACTTCCCGCACGAAGAGGACCCGATGGCGTTCTCCACCGAACTCATCAACTGGCTGAAGGATCCCGAACCCGATCGGTGACGGTTCCGATGCGCCCGGTATCCGGACGTGAACACGTGTCCTACGAACGGCCACTTGCCCGGCGCATAGGCCAATTGGGGGGCCAGGGGGCGGTTATCGACCTTGGGGCAGGGGCACACGTCCGGGTATGGGCTGGACGCACGACTACAGTGACGCAGCACGCAATCGACGCTCGGGCAGCGGCCTGGGCTCCCACCAACGAGGGGGTTCTCCGCACATGGCGGGGACGGACCTGAGGGTGGGCATTCCGCGCATTCTGCGCCGCCGGGCCCGCTGGGTCTCGGTACGCCTGCGTCATCCGCGAGGCTGACGCCCCCCTTTTTTTCTGCACCCGGGTTCGGGGGCGTTCCCGAAGGCTCCCGACATCCCGGGCTCAGAGCGCGCAGCTGTCGCTGTCCACCTGCTGGTTCGCGGTGCGCCCCTTGGCGATGTCCTCCTGGATCTCGTCCGCGGTGAGCGCGTACCCGGTGTCGGCGTCGTCGAGGGACTTCGCGAAGACCACGCCGTACACCTTCCCTTCGGGGGTGAGCAGCGGGCCGCCGGAGTTGCCCTGGCGGACGGTCGCGTACAGCGAGTAGATGTCGCGACGCACGGTGCCGCGGTGGTAGATGTCCGCGCCGCTGGCCGTGAGGCGCCCGCGCACGCGCGCGGAGCGGACGTCGTACGCCCCGTTCTCCGGGAACCCGGCGACGATCGCGCTGTCCCCGCTGCTCGCGTCGTCGGTCGTGAACTTCAGCGCGGGTGCGCTCAGGTCCGGTACGTCGAGTACGGCGATGTCGCGCTCCCAGTCGTAGAGGACGACCGTCGCGTCGTACTTCTTGCCCTCACCGCCTATCTGGACGGTGGGCTCGTCGACGCCGCCGACGACATGCGCGTTGGTCATCACGCGGCGCTGCCCGAAGACGAAGCCGGTGCCCTCCAGGACCTTGCCGCAACTCTGGGCGGTACCCATGACCTTGACGATGGAGCGCTGGGCACGGGCGGCCACCACGCTGTTGGCGAGGGCCGGATCGGGCGGCCGGACCTCCTTGATCGGCTCGTTGGCGAACGGGCTGAAGACCTGTGGGAAGCCGTTCTGCGCGAGGACCGAGGTGAAGTCCTTGAACCAGGTGTCGGCCTGATTGGGCAGCGCCTCCGACACCCCGAGCAGCAACTTGGAGCTGCGGACCTCTTTGCCCAGCGTCGGTATCGTCGTCTGCGCCAGCATGGAGCCGATCAGCCAGGCGACCAGCAGCATCGCGAGGACGTTGACCAGGGCGCCGCCGGTCGCGTCCAGCGCGCGGGCCGGGGACCAGGTGATGTACCGGCGCAGCTTGCTGCCGAGATGGGTGGTCAGGGCCTGGCCGACGGAGGCGCAGACGATGACGACGACCACCGCGACGACCGCGGCGGTCGTGCTGACCTCCGCGTTGTCGGTCAGCGCGTCCCAGATGACGGGCAGTAGGTACACGGCCACCAGACCGCCGCCGAGGAAGCCGATCACCGACAGGATGCCGACGACGAAGCCCTGGCGGTAGCCGACGATCGCGAACCACACGGCGGCCAGCAGCAACAGGATGTCCAGCACGTTCACCGGCTCACGCCTCGCCTCATCACTTTGCACAGCACGGCAGACACCCTGTCATGCGCGCCAGTCGAGCGGGACCTGCTTCTCGCGGTCCCAGGGGCGTTCCCAGCCCGAGTAGTGCAGCAGCCGGTCGATGATTCCGGCCGTGAACCCCCACACGAGGGCCGATTCGACCAGAAATGCCGGGCCTCGGTGACCGCTGGGGTGAACGGTGGTGGCGCGGTTGCCGGGGTCCGTGAGATCCGCCACGGGGACGGTGAAGACCCGCGCGGTCTCGTTCGGATCCACCACCCCCACCGGGGTCGGCTCCCGCCACCAGCCCAGCACCGGCGTCACGACGAAGCCGCTGACCGGGATGTACAGCTTGGGCAGCACGCCGAAGAGCTGGACGCCGACCGGGTCGAGCCCGGTCTCCTCCTCGGCCTCACGCAGGGCCGCCCACAGGGGGCCGTCGCCCTTCGGGTCGCCGTCCTCCGGGTCGAGCGCGCCGCCGGGGAAGGAGGGCTGTCCGGCGTGGGAGCGCAGCGAGCTCGCCCGCTCCATGAGCAGCAGCTCGGGGCCGCGCTCGCCGTCGCCCTCGCCGAAGAGGATCAGGACGGCGGACTGCCGCCCCGCGCCGTCCTTGGGCGGCAGGAAGCGGCTGAGCTGCAGCGGCTCGACGGTCTCCACCGCGTGCACCACCGGATCCAGCCAGGCGGGCAGACCCTCCTTGCTGAGTGTCACCGAACCGCCCCGCGTGTTGCTCGCCCGCGTCATCGCCACCCCCGTCGTCCTGCTGGATCCAACGCCCCACGGCCCCGAGATCGTTCCTGGGAACGTGCCCAGAGGCAGAAGCGTGTCATCCCGCCCCCAGCGGCGGCGCGGGTTTCCCGCCCGCGTCCAGATATGCCTGCGGGGGCTTCAGGCGCTGGCCCGGGAAGCCGCCCTTCTCGTACTTGAGGAGCTTCTTCGCCTTCTCCGGGTCCGTCTCGCCCTCGCCGTACGCCGGGCAGAGCGGGGCGATGGGGCAGGCGCCGCAGGCGGGCTTGCGGGCGTGGCAGATACGGCGGCCGTGGAAGATCACGTGGTGCGAGAGCATCGTCCACTCGCTCTTGGGGAAGAGCGCGCCGACGGCGGCCTCGATCTTGTCGGGCTCGGTCTGGTCGGTCCACTGCCAGCGCCGCACCAGCCGCTGGAAGTGCGTGTCCACGGTGATACCGGGCCGCCCGAAGGCGTTGCCCAGGACGACGAAGGCGGTCTTGCGGCCGACTCCCGGCAGCTTGACGAGGTCCTCGAGCCGCCCGGGGACCTCTCCGCCGAACTGCTCCACCAGGGCCTTCGACAGCCCTATCACCGACTTGGTCTTGGCCCGGAAGAAACCGGTCGGGCGCAGGATCTCCTCGACCTCCTCCGGGTTGGCCGCCGCCAGGTCCTCCGGCGTCGGGTACTTGGCGAAGAGGCCGGGTGTCGTCTGGTTGACCCTGAGGTCGGTGGTCTGGGCGGACAGGACCGTGGCGACGACCAGCTGGAAGGGGTTCTCGAAGTCCAGTTCGGGGTGGGCGTACGGATAGACCTCCGCGAGCTCGCGGTTGATACGGCGGGCTCGGCGGACCAGAGCGGTGTGCGACTCGCTCTTCCTCACCGGACTCGCCTTCACCTCACTGGCCGAAGCCACCGCTCGCTTCGCCGGAGCCACCGCTTTCACCGCAACTTTCTTTGTCGCTTTTGCCGTTTTCTTTCCGCCGGCCGGGTCCTGTTCGCCCACGGCGGAATTTCGACGTACAACCACCCGCCCAGCCCCCTCGGCCTGTGCTCTCACCGGCGATTTGGACACCCGGCCAGCCTAGAGCCCGGCACTGACATCCGCCCCGGACCCTGAAGACCAGCCCTCAATTGGACCCCTGCCGCTTACCCCGGCACACCTGTGCGGCATCCTTGTGACAGATCACACTGTTTGGACCGTCCGGCAAAATGGGGAACACGGTCCCCTGGTACCAAGGGGGAGCAAGATCCCCTGAGCAGGTCGACAAGGAGAGAACTCGTGGACGACGTTCTGCGGCGCAACCCGCTCTTCGCGGCGCTCGATGACGAGCAGTCCGCGGAACTGCGCGCCTCCATGAGTGAGGTGACCCTCGCACGTGGTGACTCCCTGTTCCACGAGGGCGACCCGGGCGATCGGCTCTACGTCGTCACCGAGGGCAAGGTGAAGCTCCACCGCACCTCCCCCGACGGGCGCGAGAACATGCTGGCCGTCGTCGGCCCCGGTGAGCTCATCGGTGAGCTGTCCCTCTTCGACCCGGGCCCCCGCACAGCGACCGCCACCGCGCTGACCGAGGTCAAGCTGCTGGGCCTCGGCCACGGCGACCTCCAGCCCTGGCTGAACGTCCGGCCCGAGGTGGCCACCGCCCTCCTGCGCGCCGTCGCCCGCCGCCTGCGGCGCACCAACGACGCGATGTCCGACCTGGTCTTCTCGGACGTCCCCGGCCGCGTGGCCCGCGCGCTGCTCGACCTCTCCCGCCGCTTCGGCGTGCAGTCCGAGGAGGGCATCCACGTCGTCCACGACCTCACGCAGGAGGAGCTGGCCCAGCTGGTCGGCGCGTCCCGCGAGACCGTGAACAAGGCGCTGGCCGACTTCGCGGGCCGCGGATGGCTCCGCCTGGAGGCAAGGGCCGTGATCCTGCTCGACGTCGAGCGGCTCGCGAAGCGCTCACGCTAGGCACCCCAAGGCGTACGTCGACGAGGGCCCCGTCTCCTGGGTGAGACGGGGCCCTCCTCGCGACCACCGCGCCCCTCCGCGCCGTAAATGACGGGCTCGGGCCTGCCCTTCACGGCACAGTGATCCCATGGCCGAAACAGTTCGCCGCCCCGGGCTGGACACACAGGGCTTCATCGAGCGCGAGGGCTCCCTGGGACGCATCCCGCACGCCTTCCGCCCCGTGGTCGCCGCCGCCCGCGGCCGTCTCCTGGACGTCTTCGGGGCCCGGCTGCACAGCGCGTACCTCTACGGGTCGATTCCGCGCGGCACCGCGCGCGTGGGCCGCAGTGATCTCGATCTGTTGCTCGCGCTGCGCGAGGAGCCCACCGCCGCGGACCGGGCCGACGCCCGCGACGTCGACGAGACGCTCGACAAGGAATTCCCGCAGATCGACGGGAGCGGGACGCTGCTGGTCAGCCGGGCGCAAGCGCTGAGCGACCTGGAGACGTACGACCTGGGGTGGTTCATCGCCTGTCTGTGCACCCCCCTGCTCGGCGAAGACCTGGCCGAATACCTGCCGCGCTACCGCCCCGACACCCTCCTGGCCCGCGAGACGAACGGGGACCTCGCCCTGCTCCTCCCCCGCTGGCGCGAGCGGATCGCCGCTGCCGACGACACCGAGGCCGCCCTGCGCCCCCTCGTACGCTTCATGTCCCGCCGCCTCGTCCGCACGGCGTTCACGCTCGTCATGCCCCGCTGGAACGGCTGGACGAGCGACCTGGGCGAGATGGCCGAGGCCTTCGCCGAGTACTACCCCGCGCGCGCGGAACAGCTGCGCACAGCGGCCGCCCTCGGCTTCGAGCCGACCGGCGACCCGGCAGTCCTGCGCTCGTACGTCGACGACCTGGGACCGTGGCTCGCCGAGGAGTACGCGCGCGTGCACGGCGTCAAAGCCCCCAGGCCCTAGATGAGCCCGTGCTCCTCCAGGTACTCCAGCTGTGCCCGTACCGACAGCTCGGCGGCCGGCCAAAGGGAGCGGTCCACGTCGGCGTACACATGGGCGACGACCTCGGCGGGCGTCCGATAGCCGTCCTCCACGGCCGTCTCGACCTGGGCGAGGCGGTGGGCGCGGTGGGCGAGGTAGAACTCGACGGCGCCCTGGGCGTCCTCCAGGACGGGCCCGTGGCCCGGAAGCACCGTATGGACCCCGTCGTCCACCGTGAGCGACCTGAGGCGCCGCAGGGTGTCCAGGTAGTCGCCGAGGCGGCCGTCCGGGTGGGCCACGACGGTCGTACCGCGGCCCAGGATGGTGTCACCCGTCAGGACCGCCTGATCGGCCGGGAGATGGAAGCACAGCGAGTCCGCGGTGTGCCCGGGAGTCGGTACGACCCTCAGCTCCAGGCCACCGACCCGGATCACGTCCCCGGCGCCCAGCCCTTCCTCCCCCAGCCGCAGCGCCGGGTCCAGGGCGCGCACCTTCGTGCCGGTCAGCTCGGCGAAGCGGGCGGCGCCGGCCGCGTGGTCCGGGTGGCCGTGGGTGAGGAGGGTCAGGGCGACGCGCTTGCCGGCCTTCTCCGCCATGGCGACGACATTGCGCAGGTGGCCGTCGTCCAGCGGCCCCGGATCGATCACGACGGCCGACTCCGAGTCGGGCTCCGCCACGATCCAGGTGTTCGTGCCGTCCAGGGTCATCGCGGAGGGGTTAGGCGCGAGGACGTTGACGGCACGCGGGGTGGCGGGACCCGACAGGACCGCGCCCCGTGGCTGGCCGGGAAGGGCTGCTGCGTCCGTCATGCGGGGGCTCCACCGGTCGGGAGGTCGGTCGTGATGTGCTTGGTGAACTCGTCGTGCCCGGGCCAGGACAGCACGATCTGCTCGCCCTCGATGCGCGCCCGCGCCAGAACAGGCGTCAGATCACGCTCCGGGGCAGCGGCGAGCGCCTGAGCGGCACTGCCGTACGGACTCAGCTGGCGCAGCGTCGCGATCGTCGGCGGCATCATCAGCAGCTCGCCCTTGTCGTACGAGCCCGCCGCGTCCTCGGGCCGGATCCACACCGTGCGATCGGCCTCCGTGGAGGCGTTGCGCGTGCGCTGGCCTTCAGGGAGGGCGGCGACGAAGAACCACGTGTCATAGCGCCGGGACTCGAACTCCGGGGTGATCCAGCGCGTCCAGGCACCCAGCAGATCGGAGCGCAGTACCAGTCCCCGCCGGTCCAGGAACTCGGCGAAGGACAGCTCGCGGTCGACCAGGGCCGCCCGGTCCGCCTCCCAGTCCGGGCCCGTGGTGTCGCCGACCACGGAGTCCGACGCCGGGCCGGCGAGAAGGACGCCCGCCTCCTCGTACGTCTCCCGCACGGCCGCGCAGACGATCGCCTGGGCCGCCGCCTCGTCCACGCCGAGCCTGTCCGCCCACCACGCGCGCGTGGGGCCCGCCCAGCGGACGTGACGGTCGTCGTCACGGGGGTCCACACCGCCGCCCGGGTACGCGTACGCGCCTCCTGCGAAGGCCATCGAGGCCCGTCTGCGCAGCATGTGCACGGCAATGCCGGCGTCGGTGTCCTTCAGGAGCATGACGGTGGCTGCGCGCTTAGGACTGACCGGCGTAAGCGTGCCGTCCGTCAGGGCACGGATACGGTCGGGCCACTCCGGGGGGTACCACTGCCCGTTTGCCATGGGCGGAGGCTATCTCTTGGTGCGCGGATGTTCGAGAGCAGCCAGGTGCTGCCGCCGACCTCGGGACGACGAGGTACCAGCCCGTTGTCCAGTCACGAGGCACGGGCGCGGGCGTCCCCGGGGGCTCCGCCCCCAGCGGGAGGGTGGGCATTCCCAACCCCCACCGTCCACCGCCCGACTGGGTCGGCCGAGAAACGGGCCACACCCACACCCGCTGCGCCCCCAGCGGGTGTTCTCCGACTCGGTCGGCCGAAAGGTGGCCGCCGGAAGGTGGACGCTCCCGCACTCGCGTACGGCGGCAAGGGGACGTGTCGGGGGGGTCCGCCCGCAGCGGTTGGCGCGTCAACACGGGCGCGTTGGTAGGTGACCGATTCCGCGCCGTTCCGAGGACGGACACCCCCCGACGCGGCTCCGACCCACAACGCAACCGCAGGCGCTACGCGCACCCCCACCCAACCCGCACAGGCCGCCGCAGGCATCCGCACAGGGCATCCGCAGCCGCCCTACGCCCCCGTCAGCTCCACCTGAACCTCAACCTCCACCGGCGCGTCCAGCGGCAGCACCGCCACCCCCACCGCGCTCCGCGCATGCACGCCCTTGTCGCCCAGCACCTCACCCAGCAGCTCACTCGCGCCGTTGATGACGCCGGGCTGACCGGTGAAGTCGGACGCGGACGCCACGAAGCCGACCACCTTCACCACGCGCGCCACCCGGTCGAGGTCGCCCGCGACGGACTTCACGGCGGCCAGGGCGTTCAGCGCGCAGATGCGCGCCAGCTCCTTGGCCTCCTCGGCCGTGACCTCCGCACCTACCTTGCCGGTGACCGGAAGCTTGCCCTCCACCATCGGCAGCTGGCCGGAGGTGTAGACGTACACACCGGACTGCACAGCCGGCTGGTACGCGGCGAGCGGCGGAACGACTTCCGGGAGCGTCAGCCCCAGCTCGGCCAGCCGCGCCTCGACCGAGCTCACGCCTTGGCCCGCTTCAGGTAGGCCACGAGCTGCTCAGGGTTGTTCGGCCCGGGCACGACCTGGACGAGCTCCCAGCCGTCCTCGCCCCAGGTGTCCAGAATCTGCTTCGTGGCGTGGACGAGCAGAGGCACGGTTGCGTATTCCCACTTGGTCATGCGGCCGACTTTAGCCGCTGCGGCACACCGGCCGGACGGCCGACCTCGCCGAGGTTATCCACAGCCTCCCGCTTAGTCCGCGCACGGACTGGTTACGCTCGAATACGTGAGCAGGCTCCAGGTCGTCAGCGGCAAGGGCGGGACCGGCAAGACGACGGTCGCCGCCGCCCTCGCGCTGGCCCTCGCGACCGAGGGGAAGCGGACGCTTCTCGTCGAGGTCGAGGGCCGGCAGGGCATCGCGCAGCTCTTCGAAACGGAGACGCTGCCTTATGAGGAGCGAAAGATCGCCGTCGCTCCAGGGGGCGGGGAGGTGTACGCCCTCGCCATCGACCCCGAACTGGCCCTTCTGGACTACCTCCAGATGTTCTACAAACTGGGCAGCGCCGGCCGGGCCCTGAAAAAGCTCGGCGCGATCGACTTCGCCACCACGGTCGCGCCCGGCCTCAGGGACGTACTCCTGACCGGAAAGGCGTGCGAGGCGGTGCGGCGGAAGGACAAGAGCGGGCGGTTCGCATACGACTACGTCATCATGGACGCGCCGCCCACCGGCCGCATCACCCGCTTCCTGAACGTCAACGACGAGGTGGCGGGCCTCGCGAAGATCGGCCCGATACACAATCAGGCGCAGGCCGTGATGCGGGTGCTGAAGTCTCCGGAGACATCGGTCCACCTGGTGACGCTCCTTGAGGAGATGCCCGTCCAGGAGACCGCGGACGGAATCGCCGAGCTGCGGTCGGCGCGGCTGCCGGTGGGGCGGATCATCGTCAACATGGTGCGGCCCGAGGTGTTGGACGCGGCCGAACTGGAACTCGTACGCACCGTGCCGCGTACGGCCGTGGCGCAGTCGCTGTCCGCGGCCGGACTCGGCGGGGCGCGGCGCGGCGGGCATGCCGAGCGGCTGGTGGACCCGCTGCTGGCGCAGGCCGGGGAGTACGGCGAGCGGTACGCGTTGGAGCACGAACAGCGCGCCGTCCTGGGCGAACTGGGCCTGCCGCTGCACGAACTACCGCTGCTCGCCGAGGGAATGGACCTTGCGGGCCTGTACGAACTCGCCGCAGAGCTGCGGGAACAGAGGATGTCATGAGTTGGGGGATGTCATGAGCAAGGATCCGGCCCTCGCCAAGGAGGGCACCCGTCACGGCCTGTCCCCCGCGCGCGTACTCGACCTCGACCCCCTGCTCGACGATCGGAAGACCCGCATCATCGTGTGCTGCGGCTCGGGCGGCGTCGGCAAGACGACCACCGCGGCGGCCCTCGGTCTGCGTGCCGCCGAGCGCGGCCGGAAGGTCGTGGTGCTCACCATCGACCCGGCCCGCCGGCTCGCCCAGTCGATGGGCATCGACTCGCTCGACAACACCCCGCGCCGGGTGAAGGGCGTCGAGGGCGACGGCGAACTGCACGCGATGATGCTGGACATGAAGCGCACGTTCGACGAGATCGTCGAGGCGCACGCGGACGAGGACCGGGCCTCGGCGATCCTGAACAACCCCTTCTACCAGTCGCTTTCGGCGGGCTTCGCGGGCACGCAGGAGTACATGGCGATGGAGAAGCTGGGACAGCTCCGCGCCAGGGACGAGTGGGACCTGATCGTCGTCGACACGCCGCCGTCCCGCTCCGCGCTCGACTTCCTGGACGCGCCGAAGCGGCTCGGGTCGTTCCTCGACGGCAAGCTGATCCGGGTCCTGCTGGCGCCGGCGAAGGTCGGCGGCCGCGCGGGGATGAAGTTCCTGAACGTCGGTATGTCGATGATGACCGGCGCGCTGGGCAAGCTGCTCGGCGGCCAGCTCCTGAGGGACGTACAGACGTTCGTGGCGGCGATGGACTCGATGTTCGGCGGCTTCCGCACGCGCGCCGACGCGACGTACAAGCTGCTCCAGGCGCCCGGGACGGCGTTCCTGGTGGTCGCGGCCCCGGAGCGGGACGCGCTGCGGGAGGCCGCGTACTTCGTGGAGCGGCTGGCGGCCGAGGACATGCCGCTCGCCGGTCTGGTGCTCAACCGGGTCCACGGCAGCGGCGCCGACCGGCTGTCGGCCGAGCGGGCGCTCGCCGCCGCAGAAAATCTTGAAGAGCCCCGCATTGTGGATCAGGGGGACGGGAAAGCTGGTCTTCGTAACTCTCCCGACATGTACGGCAGTTCAGAGTCTCCCGCCGCGGAATCTCCCGCTTCCGAACCTCCCGCCTCCGCACCACCGGCTCCTGACGAAGGCTCCCCCGCCGCCACACAGGACACGGAACGCAGGCAGGACCCCAGGCAGGTCAGTGAGCAGGAGATGTCCGTGGAACAACTCACGGCAGGCCTGCTGAGGCTGCATGCCGAGCGCATGCGGCTGCTCTCCCGCGAGCAGCGCACGCGTGACCGCTTCACCGCGCTCCACCCCGAGGTGGCCGTGGCCGAAGTGGCCGCGCTGCCCGGTGATGTGCACGACCTCGCGGGGCTGCGGGACATCGGAAACCGGCTCGCGGCGGCTCACCCGGAGCTGCCCGAGCCCGATGCCGGCGTCTGAGACACCTCAGTCCAAGACGCCACGGTCCAAGACGCCTTAGTCCACGACGCCACAGTCCACGACACGACTGTGAGAGACCCACTGTCCGGGACATCACTGTCCGAGACGCCGGTGGCCGCTGAGGGGCGTGCCCTCAGCTCACCGCCGCGTAGTTCTCGTACACCTCGTCGTCGTCGAGGGGCAGGATGCCGACCCCCCGCTCGTATTCCGTACGCGCGGTCTCAAGGAGCCGGCGCCATGAAGTGACAGTCGGCCGCCTGCGCAGCAGTGCGCGGCGCTCCCGCTCCGTCATCCCTCCCCACACGCCGAACTCGACGCGGTTGTCGAGCGCGTCGGCGAGGCACTCCGTGCGCACCGGACATCCGGTGCACACCGCCTTGGCCCTGTTCTGCGCTGCTCCTTGAACGAACAGTTCATCTGGATCGGTAGTGCGGCAGGCCGCCTGCGCACTCCAGTCGGTTACCCAGCCCATACCGGCGCCGTCCTCTCCCGAATCGAGGCTCCCCCACGGCGGCAGCGGCATATTCACCGCCGCCAGTTGAGGACGTTACGGAAGGTGGGCACAGCGCAACACCCCCTTCGGGCCCAATCTTGAATGGCCCGAACGGACTATGGGTAAGCGGCAGATCACCCGGGGGAGTGAGCCCGCGACATACGTGACTGTTCCGGCAAACCGGGACGGTTGCATTGCGTCACAACGGGCATCAGATGACACACGAGGCGGATTCGGACACGCCCCCGTGAAAAAAATCGGGGAACTTCCGGAACGATTCGGGGTCGCCGGACGTATTGATACGTAGCCCTACAGCTGTGACAGTTGAGAGCAGCTTAGGCCAAGGCCTGTACGCGTGTCCGGCGAATGAGAACGTAGGCTGCCCCTATGCCAAAAAAGCGCTCGGGCGGTGGTCTGACCTCCACACAGCAGGCCGCCAAGTTCCTCGGTGTCAGTGTGCTCGCGGGAGCCGTGATGGCCGGCATCGCGCTGCCCGCGGCCGGTGCACTGGGTCTCGCGGCCAAGGGGTCGGTGGAGAGCTTCGACGAGCTCCCGGCCAATCTGAAGACGCCGCCGCTGAGCCAGCGCACCACCATCCTCGATGCGGACGGCGGCCAGCTCGCCACCGTCTACTCGCGTGACCGCACGGTGGTGGGCCTCAAGAACGTCTCGTCGTACATGCAGAAGGCGATCGTCGCGATCGAGGACTCGCGCTTCTACCAGCACGGCGCGATCGACCTGAAGGGCGTCCTGCGCGCCCTCAACAAGAACGCGCAGAGCGGCGGCGTCTCGGAGGGCGCGTCCACGCTCACCCAGCAGTACGTGAAGAACGTCTTCGTGGAAGAGGCCGGTGACGACCCGACGAAGGTCGCGCAGGCCACCCAGCAGACCCTCGGCCGCAAGATCAACGAGCTGAAGTTCGCGATCCAGGTCGAAGAGGAACTCGGCAAGAAGAAAATCCTCGAGAACTACCTGAACATCACTTTCTTCGGCCAGCAGGCCTACGGCGTCGAGGCCGCGGCCCAGCGGTACTTCTCGAAGTCCGCCAAGAACCTCAACCTCCAGGAGTCGGCCCTCCTCGCCGGCATCGTCCAGTCGCCCAGCCGGTACGACCCGGTCAACGACGAGACGGAGGCCACCAAGCGCCGCAACACCGTGCTGCAGCGCATGGCCGAGGTCGGCGACGTCTCCCAGGCGGAGGCCGCCAAGGCGATGAAGCAGCCGCTGGGCCTGAAGGTCAGCAAGCCCAACAACGGCTGCATCACGGCCGTGCAGGGCGCCAGCTTCTTCTGCAAGTACGTGGAGCGGGTCTTCCTCAGCGACCCGGTCTTCGGCAAGTCCCGCGAGGAGCGGGCGAAGACCTGGAACCAGGGCGGCCTGACGATCCGTACGACCCTCGACCCGCAGGCGCAGAACTCGGTCGAGGAGTCGCTCAAGGAACACGTCAACAAGAGCGACAAGGTCGCCGCGGCGACCACCCTGGTCGAGCCCGGCACCGGCAAGATCGTCGGGATGGGCCAGTCGAAGCCGTACGGCTACGGCAAGAACGAGACCGAGTACAACTACTCGGTCGACGCGGCCTACGGCGGCTCCAACTTCGGCTTCCCGACCGGTTCGACGTTCAAGCCGTTCGTGGCGGCGGCCGCCCTGGAGGAGGGCCGCCCGGCGACGCAGGACTACTCGTCGCCGTACGAGATGGAGTACCCGAGCCCGGTCCAGACGTGCGACAGCAGTCCGTGGACCAACAGGCGCGGCGAGAAGCTGGAGAACGAGACCGAGTCGGAGGTCGGCCCGTACCGGCTGAAGGAGGCCATGGCGAAGTCGGTCAACACCTACTTCGTGCAGATGATCTCCGACATCGGCCTGTGCCCGGTGGTCAACGTGACCGACAAGCTGCACGTCCGGCAGGGCAACGGCGACAAGATCCCCGAGACGCCCGCCATCGCCCTCGGCTCGATCGGCCTCTCCCCGCTGACGATGGCGAGCGCGTACGCCGCCTTCGCCTCCCGTGGCATGTACTGCACCCCGGTCGCCATCGAGTCGATCACGCAGAAGGTCGGCGACGAGCGGAAGTCGCTGGAGGTGCCGAAGTCCACGTGCTCGCGGGCGATGAGCGAGAAGACCGCGGACACGGTCAACACGCTCCTGCGCGGCGTGGTCGACTCCGGTACGGGCCAGCAGGCCGGCCTCACCGACCGCGAGAGCGCCGGTAAGACGGGTACGACGGACGAGCGGAAGAACGCCTGGTTCGTCGGCTACACGCCGAACATGTCGGGCGCCGTCTGGGTCGGCAGCGCCACCCAGAAGGTCGAGATGAAGAACATCACGATCGGCGGCGTCTACCACCCGCTCGTCTACGGCGGCCAGGTCCCGGGGCCGATCTGGAAGGACGCCATGGCCGGCGCCCTCGAGGGCAAGTCCACGGAGTCCTTCAACCTCGTCAACATCCCGAACCCCGACGAAGACCGTGGCGACGGCGACGGCGACGGAAACGGGAACGGCAACGGAAACGGGAACGGGAACAACGACGGGGGCAACGGCGACGAAGGAGCCACCGACGGCGGCGGCGACACCTTCCCGAATCCCACCTTCTCCATCCCGGAGGGCTTCTTCCAGGGCAACGGAAACGGGAACGGCGGCCGCGACTGACGCGGTGGGCTGAGATGGGCGCGGCCCCTTTCTCCGGTACGGGTTCATCTCGTACCGGAGGAAGGGGCCGTTCTTGCTGGTGATGCTGGTGATGCTGGTGATGCTGGTGATGCTGGCGATGTGGGCCGGAGTCGGTCAGCCCGCCAGGAGCTTCTTGACCGCGGCGGCGACGCGGCCGCCCTCGGCCTGACCGGCCACCTTCGGGTTGACGATCTTCATGACGGCGCCCATGGCCCGCGGCCCCTCGGCGCCGGCCGCCTTCGCCTCCTGGACGGCCTGGGCGACGATGTCGTTCAGCTCCTCGTCGCTGAGCTGCTGGGGCAGGTACGCGGCGAGCACCTCGCCCTCCGCCTTCTCCCGCTCGGCCGACTCGGGACGACCACCCTGCGCGAACGCGTCCGCGGCCTCCCGGCGCTTCTTCGCCTCGCGGGTGATCACCTTCTGTACTTCGTCGTCGGAGAGCTCGCGCTTGGTCTTGCCCGCGACCTCCTCCTTGGTGATCGCGGTGAGCGTCAGCCGGAGCGTCGAGGAGCGGAGCTCGTCGCGCCCCTTGATCGCGGCGTTGAGGTCTTCCTGCAGCTTCGACTTGAGCGTGGTCATGAGTTTGATTGTCGCAGGTACCGCGCCCCCGCTGCCCGTTCATTTAAAGGGCAGCGGGGCACGGAGCACCAGCGGGGTCTGACACGATGGGCGTATGCGCTCGCGATACGGAGTACCCCTGGGAATCATGGCGGCCGGCACCGCCGGTCTGGTGTACGCGGCGGGCTTCGAGGCCCGCTCCTTCCGCCTGCGACGGGTGACCGTCCCCATCCTCCCCTCCGGGATGCGCCCGCTGCGCGTGCTCCAGGTCTCCGACATCCACATGGTCGGCGGCCAGCGCAAGAAGCAGCGCTGGCTGCGCTCGCTGGCCGGGCTGCGCCCCGACTTCGTGATCAACACCGGCGACAACCTCTCCGACCCGGAGGGCGTGCCCGAGGTGCTGGACGCGCTCGGCCCGCTGATGGAGTTCCCGGGTGCGTACGTCTTCGGCTCCAACGACTACTACGGCCCCAAACTCCGCAACCCCGCCCGGTACCTGTTCGAGAAGACCCAGGGCCGCCACGGCCTGAACGGCAACGCGCCCGCCGTCAACGCGGTCCACAACCCGTGGGAGGACCTGCGGGACGGCTTCGACGGCGCGGGCTGGCTGAACCTCACGAACACCAGGGGCACGCTGAAGATCGAGGACGTGTCGGTGGAGCTGACGGGCCTGGACGACCCGCACATCAAGCGGGACCGCTACGCGCAGGTGGCGGGCGGCCCGTCGGGCGGCGCCGACTTCTCGATGGGCGTGGTGCACGCCCCGTACCTCCGGGTACTGGACTCCTTCACGGCCGACGGCTACCCCCTGGTCCTGGCCGGCCACACCCACGGGGGCCAGCTCTGCCTCCCCTTCTACGGCGCCTTCGTCACCAACTGCGACCTGGACACGGACCGCGTGAAGGGCCTGTCCACGCACACGGCGGAGGATCGTACGGCGTACCTCCACGTCTCGGCGGGCTGCGGCACGAACCGCTACACGCCGGTACGGTTCGCGTGCCCGCCGGAGGTTACGTTGCTGACGCTGGTGGGGCGGGAGTAGGTCTGCCGGTGGTGGGGCGAGGTCGGTGGGCCGGGGTTGACCAGGGTCGGTGAGCCGGGGTTGACGATGCCGGCGGGTCGGGGTCAATGACTTCGGCGGACCGGGGTTAACCCACCCGGCCCGCCCGTATCGCCCCTTTTGTCGCCCTTGCTTAGCGTGAGGGCATGACCGCCCCGATACCCAGGGACATGCCGGACCTGCCCGCCATCCCGGGCATGCCCGCGCTGCTGCCCTCCCCCGTCCCCGCCACGGCGGTGGTGACCCCCGTACGACGCCCCCTGACCGCCGTCTACCGACTGCTGGTCGCCCTGGCGGCGATCGCGGCCGTGACGATCGACCTGCTCCTCGGCAGCCCCGTCCGGATCCTGAGCTACTTCTCGATCCAGAGCACCATCCTGCTGGCGCCGGTCATGGTGTTCTCGGCCCGCCGGGCGTGGGCGGCCCGCCGCCCCCTGCCGTCCGCCCTGACGGGCGCGGTCCTGCTCTACGTCACGATCACGGGCCTGGTGTACCACCTGCTGCTGGCCAACGAGTCGAGCCCGTTCTCCATGACGGCCGAGGCAGCCACCCCCACAGGCTGGCACGCGATCACCAACCAGGTCCTGCACACGGTGATCCCCGCCGCGGCCCTCTTGGACTGGCTGTTCCTGACACCCCGCGGCCGCCTCCACCTGCGCCAGGCCGCCCCCTGGCTCCTCTACCCCCTGGCCTACCTGACCTTCTCGCTGACCCACGGCGAACTGCTCCCGCCGGGCACCCCGGACCGCTACCTCTACCCGTTCCTGGACGTCGGCCTCCACGGCTACAAGAGCATCCTGGCCAACGCCCTCCTCCTCGGCCTCTCCTTCTACGCCCTCGCCGTCCTCCTCATCGCCCTCGACCACGCCCGCCCGAACCCCGTCCGCCACCGCACGAAAACCGGATTTCGTCTCCAGCCACCGGTGGGCTAAAGTAAACGACGTCGCCGCCACTAGCAGCGACGATCGGGGTGTAGCGCAGCTTGGCAGCGCGCTTCGTTCGGGACGAAGAGGTCGTGGGTTCAAATCCCGCCACCCCGACAGTGAAGTACCAGGTCAGGGGCCTGACCCGCATAGCGGGTCAGGCCCCTGAGTGGTTTCCGGGGCCTCTTGGGAGAAACCTGGGAGAAGATCTTGAAATTCCGCTCCCCAGACAGCACCTACCGGCGCGCTCTCAGACGCTCCCGCATGAGGTCGTTGAGCACAGCGACCGGCGACGCCGGGCACATCGCGATACGAGCATCGAGGGACGCCTCCCACTCGACGGTGAGGTCCGCCAAGAGCTCCTGACGCATCTCGCGGGTGATGTGCGAGTAGCGCGCCTGCACGGAGCCGTCGATGTGCCCCATGCGTTCATCCATCAGCTTCGGCGGGGTGCGGAATCCTTCCATGCGCGTCTTGTGGGTGTGGCGCAGCCCGTGTGGAGTAAGCCCCTTCGCGATCGGCACCCAGCAAGTGTCCGCTCGCGCTTGGGCGCCTCTCCCTCGCGCCGGCACACCGGGCCAGGGATCGGCCATGACCGGCACGGGCCGTGCCTCCCGGGGAGCCTTCTTGGGGTACCAGCCGGAGACGGCTGGCGTGAACAACCACGTGGCGAACCCGTTCCGTCGCCAGTGCTCGGCCTGGTCGATGGCGCCGCCGCCGCGCGTAAATCCGAGAGCGTCGATGGCCTCCCGTACCCGCTCCCTGGTGGCTTCTGCTACGGCATCGGGCCGGTTGAGAACGTTGGAGACGGTGCCGGTGGAGACGCCGGCTCGTCTCGCCACGTCGACCACCTTCGCGCCGGTCTCCCCCGTGCGGGAAACTCCCTGCCCGCGGAACATGTAGGTGTTGCCATGGCAAGCGCAGGGCTTCGGCTGCGTACGGGCTACGTGACTGGCCCACAAGCGAGTAAGCCATGCCGGGGCATCGATGGTGCGGTAGCTGTCGTCTTTGGGAGGGCAGCGTTCGAACTCCCCCGAGTCGAGTTCGTAGAGCTGCCATTCCACGCGCACGGCCCCTCTGCGAACGAACTCAGTCTCCAATCCCACGATTTCGCCCCACCGCATGCCTGTGTAGCCCTTGGTCACGACGGCAACGAACTCGTCATCGCGCCCGGAGAGCAGAGAGGCGCGCTCAGCACACAGCAGGATGCCAAGGGGTTCGGTGACGACTTTCTCGGGTCCTCGGTCGCGCGAACGTCCGGCACGTTTTCCCCTACCGCGGCGTTTGGTGGCGGGGTTGGCACTGATGAGTTCGTCGTCCATCGCGTCTTCGAGGACCAGGTGGAGAGTGCCGCGCCACGTCTTCACGCTCGATACGGCGTAGAGCGCCTTCTCCTTCCTCTCCCACGCATCGACGTCCACGCGCTGGATTGAGGCGAGCGGGCGCTCCTCGAACTCTGGGAGCAGGTGCTCTTCCAGGTGACGGCGGTAGTTCTGCATCGTGGACGCAGCTAAATCTTGCGCCGCGTACCAGCGCGAGGCGTACTCGCCGAATGTGATCTGTCCGGCCGCAGGGTCCTTCCAGACGCCCGAACGGACCTTCGCTTCTTCGGCATCAGCGGCTTGCTTGGCTTCGCGCTTCGTACGGAAGCGGACGGTCTCACCACTCTCGTCAGCAACGGTGCCGTACTTGCCTGTTGAGATCTTGTAGCGGCCACGCCAGTACGTGCCGCGATCCTCCGCAAACCCCATGCTCCCTCTCACGACAAAACGGTGGGTGGGAGCCTGTCGACTCCCGCCCACCGCGATCATTCGGTCTGTCAGGCGGCGTTTCGTGTGCGTCGCGGACGGCGCGCTCGAAGCTGTACCACGGGTCCGCCTGCTTGCGTGTTAGCGCGACGGCGAGGTGTAGGCGCGTTGCCCGCGGAAGGACTGTCCTCGCTAGGGCGCTCCTCAAGAATGTGGAAGATCTCCTTTACGTGATCGTTCGTGAAGCGGTAGCCACTTCCGCTCCGCATGAAGGGGATTCGCCGGCGTCGGGCCTGCTCTTTGACCCACCACTCAGAGCACCCGAGGGCTGCCGCCACGTCGGCAGCCGAGTAGCTCTTGGGGAGTCCGATCTCCTTCTGCACCTTCACGGCTCCTCACCACACGTCGTCTTGGCCTTCTGGGGAATCCGCAACATCCGCCACGCCGCAACATTGCTGGTCAGCGGCTTGAATCTGTGGCGGATGCCGTTTCTGTTGCGGATAGGTCCCGCCATGCGGCGGCGCGGCGGGACCCTGGGGCGCGGGCTGGTCAGCCGGCGATGCGGAGCTGTCGTGTGTCGGTTTCCGCGAACATGTGGCGGCTCTCAGAAGGGGTATCCGCCACAGATTCACCCCCGTTGACCTGCGGTGTTGCGGACGTTGCGGATGTTGCGGATTTCTCAGGGTGCGGGGGGCAGTAGCGGGTCCAGGCGTCGCTGAGGTCTTCCGCGTAGTAGCCCTTCGGGGTGCCGCTGCCCACCCGGATGCCGCGGGGCTTGATGGGGGTGTTGTCGGGGCGCACGTACTGGCTCAGGAGCTTGGACAGGCCGCGCGCGGTGAGTGGCTTGATGCTCTGTCCGTCCTCGCTCAGGTCAGCCCACGGAGCGTCATCGAGTGCTAGGAGGACTTCGAGGATGGCGGCGGTCGGCATGCGGTCGGCACCGCAGAACACCTTGTCGCGTAGGTCCGTCAGCAGGCGCACCCCAAGGGATGCCTCATCGCCCTGCGAAGCGGCCTTGATGAGCGCGACACAGGCGGCACGGGCCCGCTCGGGCCAGTGCCCGCCGGCCGCGTCCGCAACCGCAAGCAGCGGCTCCCACACGTCGGCCGGCCGGTCCGAGACGCCCTCGGGCATCTCTGGCCATGCGTCCGCGATCTGGTCGTGGATGGTGGCGGTCCACTCCGCGAGCCGGTCACGCAGGATGTGGCCCTGCTTCTCGTGGACACGGCGCCGGTAGGGCTCGCACTTCTCGTTGGGCGCCTTCTTGCGCATGCGGATGATGACGGAGCGGGTCAGGATCGTGTCGGGCAGCGATCCGAGTCCAGCCATGGCGACCGCGCAGAACGACTCGAACCAGCCTGCTTTCTGGTCGGAGCCCTCTCCGACGCAGCGCAGGGACTTGGCGCCGCGCCGGTAGCCGGAGTTGAGGAACCCGCGGACCTCTTCGTTCCCCCCTGCCTTGGGCCCGAACACGGTGTCGATCTCGTCGAACAGCAGCGTCGGTGTGCCCGCATCGGCTGCTACCAGCCGGAACAGGGCGTTGGCGGAGGCGTTAACGGTGGTCGCGGCGCGCGGGGTGAGGGTTTCGATGATCTCCAGTGCCCGGGACTTCCCGGAGCCCGGTTCGGGGCTGAGGAAAGCGATGCGGGCGGTGCCGTCGAGTGCGTCTATGAGGTGGGCGTGCGCGTCCCACAGGGTGACGGCGGTGTAGGCGTGTCCGGTGGGGAAGACGTTGAAGCGGCGGTGGAAGGCTTCCACCTCGTCCAACAGCGCGGCGCCGTCGAGGGTGTCGGTCATGCGGCGTTACTCCCTTCCAGGAGTTGTGCGGGAGCTCCCGTGCAGGCGGCTATGTGGTCCGCGTACTCGGTTGCGAGAGCGGCCACGTTCGGTGCTCCGGTGGCGGTGCCGGTCTGCCCGCACGAGCAGGCGTAGGCGGCGTTGGGGGTGTCGCCGTGGCGCTTGGACCAGCGGGCACCGTCCCAGTGATGCCGGTAGAGCGGTGGGGCGTAGATGCGGATACCGGGCCGGTCCGGGGTCGGGTCGAGGGTGCTGTGGCGGGCCTGGTCGCTGCGGAACTTCTCAGTACGAAGAGCAGATGGGACGCCCTTGCAGGCGGCGACTTTCAGCCCGCCCACGGCCTGCCCAAACGATGTCTGTTCGGCGTCCTGCGGGCCCGTGGTGGTTGCGGGTTGGCCTTCCAAGAGGGGAAGGGGTGGGGTGTTCATGCCGCATCCCGGGGCCGGGCTTTGCGGATGGAGCTGTCCAGGGCGCTGCGGATCGTGGCGCGGCACTCGGCAGCGGTGAGTCCGCGTGCCTCTCCCGCTCCTTGGAAGGCTTCCTCGACCACGTGCCGGGCGATGTCGCCCCATGCGACGAAGCGCCCCACCTTGAAGGCGGACCGGTTGAGCGTGATGTTGCCCTCCCCCTCCGGGGCTGCCATCACCGTCCGGCATTCGCGCTCCAGTGCTGCGGTGGCTGTGCGGCTGCCGCTGATCGTGGGCCACGCGAACGGCGCGACCGGCCGCGGCGCGGGTCCTTCCAGCAGGCGCACAATCCATGCGGGCAGTTCCGCGGGAGTCATGTCGTCGGTGACGGTGTACGAGCCGGCCGGGGTGGTGCTGCCGGCTCCGACGACGTAGCCGCCCCAGCCTCGGGTGTCGACCAGCGGGGCGAGCCTGCCCGCGGAGTTAGTCAGCCGGATGCCGTCCGGGGCGGTGAAGTACAGGTGCTCACCACCGCTCGCGGTCCGGGTCCGATAGGTGTCGGGGACGGTGTGCCCGGTGCGCTCGCAGAGCGCTGCAAAGGTTGTCGCGCCGCAAGGTGCGTCCGAACCGCTCTTGTCCTTGGGCATGTCGAGGTCGACGACGACCAGCCCGGAGGGGCCGGTGGCGATACCGACGTTGTACGGGGCCCGCTCCCAGGTGGCGCGGATGCGGTCCGGGTCGGTGGTGGCGCGCTGCTCCCACTTGCGGTGTCCGCTCCCGCAGGGACCGGTTCCCGGGCAGGCGGCTTCACCGTGCAGGGCGGGGCGCTTGGTGCCGGGCCGGAGAGGGAAGACGTGCCAGCCGCAGGCGGCGGCTTCCAGTGCGGTGCGCATCAGGTGCTCGCTCATGCCGCCGCCCTCAAGGCCGAGCGGACCGGGATGCCGGTGGGTACGGAGACGATGTGTGCGGCGAGCAGCGGCGGCACGGCGTTGCCGACTTGCTCGAAGCATTTCGTCTTCGTGCCCTGGAACGGGTGGTCCGGGCGGAAGGACTGGAGGATGGCGGCTTCGGCGACGGTGATGCGGACGGTGTCCGGCTCTTCCTGGGAGCCGCTGCGCAGTACCCACTGGCTGCCGGACTTGGCGGTGAAGGTGGGGGCGGGACCGGCGTAGGGGTCGGCGGTCTGTCGACTGCCGTCGGGCTGCTGGTTGCGGTTGGTGTGGAGGACCCAGGCGCCGCGCCGTTGGGCGGCGAGCAGCGCGGCGCGCGCCTGGGTCGGGAACGGCTCGGGGCCGCCGGTCTTGCCGCCGCCGGCGGTGACGGTGGGCGCGGGACGGTCCGTGGCTCCCCAGCCGAGTGCCTCGGCCATGGTGATCCAGCGGGGCAGGTCGTCGCCGAACAGGCCGGCGGCGCCGTGCTCGCTGTGGGTCGGCGTTGGCGCGGTGACGGACCGGGTCCGGGATGCGATGAGGATCGCGCGGCGCCGGCTCTGGGGGACGCCGTAGTCGGCGGCGTTCACCACGCCCGCCCACACGCTGTAGCCCCACTCCCGCAGCACGGCGGTGATCTGCCGGAACAGCGGGAGGACGTCGGGGACTTCCTCCAGGCACACCCACTCGGGGCGGAGGTCGTGCAGCCAGCGCATCGGCTCCGAAGCCAGCAGGCTGCGCTCGTCCTTGCAGCGGGCCAGGAGTTCGGCGCGGGTGTCGCGGCCGTGGGCGAGGTCGTGAACGGCCTGGTGCACCAGCGGCTGGTCTTCCAGGCCGCCCCGCTTCCCTGCCCTTGACCATGCCTGGCAGGGCGGGGATGCGATCAGGCCCTTGGCGCGGCCGGCGAACGGGGCGGTGGGGTAGGCCGCGACGTCGGCCTGAATGGTCGCGTGGCCGGCGGCGTGCGCGGTCCTGCACGCCGCTGTGTCCCATTCCAGGCCGATGTCGGCCAGGCCGAGCATGCGCAGGCCCTCTGCCCAGCCACCAGGTCCGCGGAACAGTTCGACGATGTCGTTGGGGGCGCTCTTGGTCGAGGGCGCGTCCACAACCCTGAAGGGCCGGGACACGACCGGTGCTCGCCGGATGTCGGTCGGTTCGGTCATGCTGGATGTCTCCAGTTCCTTGAAGGTTCTGGCTGGCAAGGGCGGCCCCGCTTCTTTGGCGAGAGGGAGGGGCCGCCCTTGGCGTAGCTAGGCGCCCTTGGCGCGGGCGAGTTTCAACGTGATGCCGCCGACGCCGATGGGCCCGGCGGCGCCGCCGATGACGGTTGCGGTGTGCGCGGCGACGTCGAGCAGCCAGCACAGGGCGGCGACCAGTCCCCAGCCGCCGGCGACAACCGCCCCGGCGATCGCGAACGGGATCAGGACCCGTCGCCACGGGAAGCCGGCCGGGGTGTCGTTGACAACGAAGACGACCGGCTGTCCGGTGGCCTGCGCGCGCTGGTAGGCGTCGGCGGGTATGTGCGGGGCGATGTGGCCGGGCGGGGTGTGCTGGCTCATTTCTGGCTCCCTCGGGGTGTGCCGCGGGCCCGCGCCAACAGGTGGCGCGGGCCCGTGCGGGGTGGGTGTTTGCTTGTCGCGTTGCTTGTCGTCTCTCTTGTCGTGCGGCTTGTCGTCTGGCTTGTCGCTTGTCTTGTCTTGTCGCTTGTCGCCTCCCAGGTCACAAGCCGTTTTCAGGGCTCCAGACGCCCGGCAGGCGGCATGCGTAGGAGCGGGGGCGACAAGCGACAAGCGGTCAATCACCGGACGCGTGGGAACGGTGGACGTAGCGGGCTTTGGTGCCCTCACCGACACGGACGGCAGTGCCGTCCTCCACCCACGTTTTCAGCCAGCCGACAACCGTCTGACGCGTCGTGCCGTACTGGTCGGCGAGCGCGCGGGCGATCGCGGATGCGCCGGTCCCTGCGGATCCGGCGGCGTTCAGCGCGGCGAGTGCGGCCCGCTGTGCGGGGCTGTCCTGCTCTGGCTCGCCTCGCAGCGCGGACAGGTTCAGTCCGGCCGACCGGTCCGGCCCGTCGCCCTCGTCGGCGGTGTGCGGGTCGGTGGCGGTGGCGAACTGCGCGTCGATCTCCTCACGGAAGCGGCGCGCCAACTCCTCCTCCGGCGACTCCGGCTGCCGGCTGAGCGCGGACAGGCGCAGCGTCGCTCCCGGAACGTCCCGTGCCGAGTCGTCGGCATCGTCGGTCACGACCTGATCGCGCATCCATGCGGTGCGCTCCGCGTCCCAGCGCCGCGCGTAGGCGGGCCCGGCCGCCTTGGCGGACACCGCATCCAGCACGGGGTGGCTGTCGGAGGTGGCGGCGATGATCTCCCGGATCTGATTCGGGAGGATCCGCCACGCCTTGAACAGCGCGGCCGGCGACTCCGGCGTTGCCATGAACCCCGCACCCTTGTGCGGGGCCTGGTCCACACGCAGGCCTCGGGTGCCGGGGAACATCTTGCTCAGGTCCATGCCTTCGGTCTCGCCACCCGTGAGAGCAACGCGGACCTTGGCTTCCCGGCGGATCATGAGGTTGCTGAGCACGCTGCCGGTCGCCCCGAGTGCGGTCAGGACGGTGCGCACGCCCATGGCGCGGGCGATCCGGATGACTTCCAGGATCTTTTCCCCGAGCTTGCGGACCTGCCGGTCGGGGCTGGCCAGGATCTCCGCACCCTCATCGATCACGAGCATGATCTGAGGAATCCGCGGGCTGATCGGCAGCAGGTCCGTGTTGGCCTTGGACAGCAGGTCCTGATAGCCCATCTTGCGCTGCTTGGCCACACGCACGGCCGTGTCCAGCATCGTCATGGCCTCGTCGAACGTGCCGGCGAGCCAGTCGATACCGGGCCGCACTGGCTTGCCGTCCTTACGCACGATCTCCCCGTTCAGCGCGGGCAGCACCCACGGCAGACCCGCGCTGCCCGCATTGAGATCGATCACCCACGTCAGGACGTCTTCGGCGCGGGCGAACCCGGCCAGGATCGCGTGCACCATGTTCGTCTTGCCCGAACCGGTCGGACCCACGATCAGGGCGCACTGCTCGCGCAGGTAGGCCAGGATCTGCGACGCGTTGGTGCGGTAGCCCCACGGGATGCCCGTGTGCAGGGACAACGGGCTGTAGTCGGCGGGGTAGGTGCGCTCCTCTTCCAGGACGTTGACGGTGGTCACGTCGATGATGACCCGCCCCTGATCGATACCGGGCGAGGCGGTGGCGGTGCAGCCGTGCGGCAGCCGGGCATCCGCCGACAGCCGCGGCGACTCGCCCGCGATCCTGTTCCAGGTGGCGCCGCCGGACGGGAGCTCCGCGTCGATGGAGTACCCGGCGCCGGTCTCCCACATCTCCACACCCAGCACCCGCACCGTGATCGAGCACACGCGCTGGATACGGTCCATCCACTCCGCGGCGATCGCCCGCCGCTCAGCGGACAACTCGAGGGCGATCTGGCGCTGTTCGGCCGCGATGGCTTCCTCTTCCCGCGCTTCCTCGTACAGGGCTGCGGAGCGGGCGGCGGCACCGATGCCGACGCCGATGGTGGCCAGGGATCCCAGGGCGGCCCAGGTGAGGGGGCCGGTGGTCATGGCCCAGGTGGTCCATCCGGCGCCGATGAGCCAGGAGGCGGCGCGGGTGGCCAGGGTGCGGCCGGCGTTGCGCACCCGCAGCCCGACCACGGTGTGACCGACGGCCCCGGCCACGCCCACGGCGAGCACCCAGCCCGGGGGCATCGATGTGGCGGCGCCGGTGGTGGCGACGGCGAAGGCTCCGGTGGTGGCGGACAGGGCGCCGGTCACGGGTCCGTGACCGGCAGCCCAGTCCAGCACCGGACCACTGCTCTGCTGTTTGGCGGTGGCGGTGCTCATCTCAGACGTTCCAGCCCTTCTCAGCCTCGGGTCCGTTGCGGGGGTCCTCGTGGCGGGCGATGTCCTGCTCGTGGACCTGCCGGAACAGCGGGCCCATGTCCTCGGCGACCGCAACGGCGCTCATCAGGGCGCCGAAGATGTCGTTGAAGCCGTCCGCGACTTCCTTCTCCAGCGGAAACTCACTGTCGGAGCGCTCCGCGAGGATCTTCATCACGTTCGCCACCGACCTCAGGGCGGCCGGCAGCCCCTCGACCATGGCCAGGATCTCCATGGCGTCCTCGGGGCTGTATTCGTTGGCGGCCTGCTCCATCTCGGACGCAACCTCTTCGAACCGGAAACCGGACACGTGCACTCCTTCACTCACCTCGGATGTGGTGGGGGCGGGGACGGTGGCCGCGGGCCGCTCAACGCCGTCCGCGATCCCGCCCGTGCCGTCCTGCGCCGCCTCGGCGTCGGCGGCGGCCTCCTGCTCGCGCAGGTGCTCGCGGGCGTTTTCGTCCCGGGCCGCGCGCTGCCCGCCCGCCGTGCGGACCATCCGCCGGTACAGGCGGCGGCCCGGGTTCATCAGCCACGGGATATCGAACTTGGGTCCGATCGGCGTGGTCAGGCAGCCGAGCAGCCCGACCGGCAGAGCGAGCAGGGCAGCGAGCAGGCGACGGGCCTGGAAGCGGGCCGCGGACCTGCGCAGTGCCTGCCGGGCCGCGCGGCGGGCCGGGGCCCTGCGCACCGCGGCACGCTGCGCGGCGACCGTGCCGCCCGCCCGGGCGTCTCGCCGGGCGCGGTTGCGGGTGATCGCGGCATCCCGCACGGCGCGAGCCCTGCGCGCGGCACCACCCAGCAGGCGCCCGGCGGCGTTCCCGCGCCTACCCGACCGGCCGTTGCCGCCTGCGGCCCTGGCAGTTCGGCGCGCATCCGCCACCGCCCGCCGGGCCGCGGTGTTCTGCGCCCGCTGCCCACCGCGCGAGCCAGCCGCGGCGCGCAGACCCCGGACCTGCCCCACCCGGGCTGCGGCCCAGCCCGCTCCGCCAGCGGCGTGCCGTGACCCGCCGCGACCGGTCCTGTTTCGGGTCCTGTCACCGGTTGCGGTGCTGCCGTGGCGACTGGCCGTTCCGGCACCGCGGCGGTGCTGGCCCGTCGCCCCGCCGGACCGGCCACCAGAACGACCGGCACGGGAGGCAGCCGAACGGCTCCCGGACCTGCCGGTGCTTGCTCCCGCAGCACCACGGCGCGGGCCAACGCTGCGTGCAGCGTTGCGACCGGCGGCGCGGGCCGCAGCCCGGCGGGCATCACGGCGCGGGTTGGGCTTGCGCGAGCGGGTGGCGGCGACCGCGCCGAGAACGACCATCCCGGTAACGGCAACAGCCGCCGCGATCGGACCGCCGGCCAACGAGGCGGCGGCGACCGCCCCGACGCTGCTGTTTGCCCCCGACACGGCGAGGGGGACGACGGGCCAGCCGCCGGGCGTGTGCTCCACCTCGTCCACGGCCGACGTGACGGTGGTGGTCTGCGGGTCAGGCGGTCGGGGCGGTGTGGCCGGGGCAGCCTCAACGGCTACCGGCTCAGTACTGAGTTCCGTCATGCTGAGAGCACTCCTTCTGGGAGTCGAAGGGCCTGGCCGACTGCTGTGGAAGGTGAGCGGCCAGGCCCGGTAAGTGATCTGAGAGCGGGTCAGAGCCGGTTCGGCTCCAGCGAGAAGAAACCCACCGAGGCCCCGGCGAGCTGGGGATCCTGGGACGTGATCGACTGGTAGATGAGCCGGTACATGTCCTGTCGGGTGCTGCCGGGCGGCGGGGTGCAGGTGCCTTCCTGCGTCATGGAGAACCGGCCCGGCTTTTCCAGGGTCAGGACGAAGAAGTGCGTGTCCTGCCGCTGCTCAGGGGGCCGTTCGGTCTGCTGCGGAACGCTCACGGGGTCCTCCGTACGTGGTGTGTTCAGACGGCGCGCTGTTCCTCGGTGGTCAGGCACATGCCGCAGATGCCGTAGCGGCGCGGGATGCAGTAGCCGACGTCCAATTGGCAGCGCGGGCAGGTGCGGCGGGCGAGCATCGCCAGCGCGAGCGCGCCCCACTTGCGCGACGTCATCGGCCGCACCGACTTGGCCAGGTCGATCCGGTACAGGCAGGCGACCCGGGGCGTGCTGTGGCGACGGTTGGACACCATCACCTGCGCGGCCACCGGCTGACCGCCGGGCCGTAACCCGCGGATGCGCAGCTGGCCCCGTAGCGGGCGCCGTCCGGGTCGTAGCAGCGGCTGTAGGCGGTCGGCATCAGAGGGCCGCCTCAACCTGCTCGTACTCACGAGCGGCTTCCTGCTCGCGCACTTCCTGCAAGCGGGCGGACACCCAGCCGACGGACCAGCCGGTCTCCTCGGCAAGCTGCCGTACGGAGCGCTCGCCTTCACGGAAGGACCGGATGTAGGAGCGGGCGTCGTTCTCCGGCATCTTCGTGAACGGGTTCGCCCCGTTCACGGCACCGTTCACGCCCCCGGCTCCGGTGTTCACGGCCGCCTGCTCGCCGGACGCGTCCGGCGCAGCCGCGGCGGGTTCGAAGGCTTGGCGCTCACGCCGTGAACGCTCCGCCTGCTCCTGCTGTTCACGCCGCAACGCCTCCGCGCGCTGCTGTTCCTCGCGGCGCACGCGGTCTTCGTATTCGCGCTGCTCACGCCGCATGTCCGCCTCACGGTCAAGGCGTTCACGCTCCAGCCGCGCGGCGTGCTCACGCTCCGCGGCCCGCTCGGAAGCCTCCCGTTCGGCCCGCTCCCGCTCCAGCCGTTCAGCGTGTTCGCGGGCAGACTGTTCAGCATGTTCACGCGTCTGCCGCTCGTGTTCACGGGTCTCGCGCTCGCGCTGTTCACGCTCCGCGAGTTCGGCAGCCCGTGAACGCTGGATGCGCTCCAGCGCCTGGCCGATCGCGCGTCGGTAGGCAAGGCCGGCTTCGGCGGTGACGATCAGCAGCAGCGGCGCCACGGAGTGGACGGCCACGCCGACCAGATCGCCGTTGAGGGCGCTGTCGCCGATGTTTAGGAGCAGGGTCATCAGGCCGGTCATCCACCGCAGCACCGCCGGCCAGCGCCCGGAGTCGCCTCCGAGGCGGGCCACGGTGGCGTCGAGGCGGACCACGATGACCACCGCGGCGTCGACCACAAGCGGCAGGATCGGCGCCGTCCACTCCCAGTCGTTGGGGGTGACCCGTGCGACCAGGGGCGTAACGGTCAGGACCGAGAACAGGATCGCCCCGGCGGTGATGGCCCACGTGCCGGCCGCGAGGGTCTTCTCAGCGGACTGGATCTGCGCCGGGGTCAGGACTTCACGCATCCCCGCCCCCGCTCTCGGCTCCCTGCAGCACGGAGTCGAGGGCATCGCCGTAGGCGACCAGCTCAACCTCGGCACCGGCGAACTCCCCCAGCGCCTTCAGGGACCAGGTCCGGCCATCGCCCTGCGCCCGGAAGCGCACGGCCTCCGGCTCGATGCCCAGCGCCGTGCGCCATACGTCGAACGGCCCCAGCCCCTGGTGGAGCGAGAGCTCCAGCCGCTTGGGGTAGATCCTCGACATGGACACCGCCGGGGCCGGCAGGTACGCGAAGTCGACGGCCAGCGCGCGCAGCGCCCGCATCGGGACGGTGAGGTCGTTTAGCGTCAACGCCGCGCTCACGCCCCGACCCCCGACGCCGTTGCCGACAGGTTGGTCAGCTCCACCCGGGCGGCCAGCGCCCGGCGGCGGGACCGACGCAACCGGCGCTGGTCCAGCTCGGTCGGCGTGCGGTCGATGGTGGAGACGTACGCGTCCAGCAGGTCGATGTCCGCGAGGATGACCGGCATCTCGGTCTCGATCGCGTCCAGCTCAGCATCCGTCGGCTCCAGCCAATCAGCGAACGCGGTAACAGCTTCCTGAACAGTGACGATGTGGCTCATTGGGTCGTGGTTCCTCTCGCAGGGTGAACGGCCCGAACAGCACCCCCGGAGGGCCAACTCCGGGGGTGCCCGCCGTTGCAGGGAATCCGCGCTTCATGCGCGGTGTGGCCGCGGGTCAGCGGCCGGAGTGCCCCGGACCGGACTTGAACCGGTCGATGCCTTCGGGGCCCGCGATCTTTGCCCTTGTGTCACCTGTGCGCGGATGGATCACGTGTCCGCTCCGTGAGGGGCGGCATGGGAAAAGGTGCGTGCTCAGTCGCACAGGCAGGGCCTACGGCTTATCGCTGTTGCCTGATCCCGGGTGACCAGAGGACGGGTCTTGTGACGCCCCTCCGCAGATCTCTTGCTCGGAGGCGCCGACGCGTCATGGCGCCGGGCAAGCTCTTCAGTTTTCAAGGAACCAGCAGTTCAGGGCCCCATACGAAGCGAGCAATCCCGAACCGCACACGACCTGGAGGCAGCCCGAAGAGGACCCTCCGGCTCGCAGTCCTAGGACTGCGAGCGGCTTGAGAAGAAGATGACACGCAGTCCTGGGACTGTCAACAGTCCTAGGACTGTGTTTCACTGGTTCGCGTCGAGAGGAGTTCTGCGTGGCACCGAAGTGGCGCGAGCTGGCGGACAGGTTCGCGGAGCAGATCAAGAGCGGTCAGTTGCCGCCGGGCGTCCAGTTGCCCCAGATCAGAGAGCTAGTCGAGGCGGGGGAAGGCTCAAAGGAGACAGTCCACAAGGCCTACAAGGCCTTGGAGGCTGAAGGCCTTGTGACGTCGACGCGCGGACATGGCACCGTCGTGCGTCCGCGCGCTGCGCTCAAGCGGCTGGGTATCGCCCGGTACGACAAGGCGAAGTGGCGCGACGGTGACGAAGTTGCGTTCATCGCCGACCGCGTCGCATCGGGACGTGCGTACAAGCGCAACGAGCAGACGCAGACAGTGAGCCGTGTCGAGGCAGACAGCCTCGTAGCGGAGGGGCTCGGTGTCCCGGTCGGTTCCGAGGTGTACGCACGCGCCCGACTCGTGAAGGAAGGGGTGCAGCCGACTCACACCCTGACCAGCTACTACAGGCCGGAGCACGTCGAGGGGACGCGCATTGTCGACCCCACCCCGGGGCCTGCCGGCCGTGGCGGCGGGTACCGGGTCCTCTACGACGCCGGATACGAGATCGACCACATGAGAGAGGCCCTGTTCGCCCGCGTCCCGACAGCGGACGAGGCGCAGCTCCTACAGCTCCCCGCCAGTGAGCCCGTAGTCGAGCTGCACCGGACCACGTACACCGCAGATGGCACGGTGGTTGAGTTCGCGGTGGGCATCCACGCGGCTTCTCGCTTCGCGTGGGAGTACGACTTCAAGGTTCCCGACTCGGCACAGGACAGGAAGGGGCAGGAATGATCTCGGCACAGGCATGGGCAGACGCTCGACTGCTGTGGGACTACCACTTCATGCACCATGACCCACGGCCGTGTTCGGTGGCCGTCGGGCTGGGCAGCCACGACCTTGGCGTGGCTGACGTAACAGCGGAGCTGTACCACCAGGGCATGGCGCCGGTCATCGTCTTCACGGGTGCCACCAGTCCGACGACCCGGGCGCGCATGCCGCGCGGTGAGGCTGTCCACTACCGAGAGCGGGCGTTGCAGCTAGGGGTGCCCGATTCCGCGGTACTCCTGGAACCGCGTGCCACGAATACCGGCGAGAACATCGAGTTCACGAAAGCGGTGTTGGCTGAGGCCGACGTCAAAGTCTCGTCCGTTCTGCTCGTGAGCAAGCCGTACGAAGAGCGGCGCTCGTACGCCATGGTGCGGAAGATGTGGCCCGAGGTCGAAGTCGTGTGCGCGTCCACGCCGATGGGCCTGGAGGAGTACGCCGACTCCATCGGAGACGCTCGCATGGTGATCGACATGATCGTAGGCGCCCTGCAACGAGTGCTCGTTTTCCCGAGGTTGGGGCTGGCCATCGAGCAGGACGTACCAGACACCGTTGTAGCCGCCTTTGAGCGGCTGTGCATCGAAGGCTTCACTAGCCGACTCATGCCAGCTGACGTTGCTCCCCGCCCCAGCACATGAGGTCAGGGCGGGCAGCAGCCCGCCCTGAGCTTCGTTCTGCCCATCCCCTGCCTCAGCAAGGTCCGTACGCGCCGCCGCTAGGCACGCATGCCTTCTGCCTTCGCCCGGACTGGCCGCACGCTAACGACCGCAGGACGAAGGCAGGAGTTCACCTCCGTCGGTGAGGCTGGTCAGTTCAGGTCTGCGTTCGCACCTGAGTTGTAACCGGCACAGGAAGCGCTGATAGAATCGGGAATTCTGACTGCGCCAGCTGGTAAACCGGAATACCAGAGAGGGACGTTACTGTCACCAGGAGAGTGAAGTCCACCGGTGCTGCGCCGCGGGTAAGGACACCTCCAGTCCGCGTCAGGTATTCGACGTCCAGCCTTGGAAGCCAGAGGCTTCCCGCTTGAAGCCGGTCCTGCCCCTGCATGACCGTTTCCCATTTCCCCCCTAGACGCCTGCTAGCTTCGGACGCTTTGGGCCCAATTTTCTGGGAACGGGACACTGGATTCTTGCTGCGAATCCAACCTTCCGCCGCCAACTCTGCAGCCTTCTCCGGTTCGTCGCGAATATTCACCTTCAAAGGACGCGAAGAACCATCCGGGTCTCGGAAGGAATACATCGCAGCGTGTGGCCTAAGTGTGAATTCGAGGCCCGATTCCGTATACTCGACCGCCTCAGTTGGGTCCGTGGGGGATGCATAGGCGAGAGTCCACCTAACCTTCACTCTTCCCCTATCGAGACCCTCAGGCACGGGAAGCTGAAACCCAAGTATCTGATCACGCTCGACGGACGCCTGATAGATGACGGTGACCTCGCTGCTGTCACACCACAGAGCCGAAGCATGGTCGCTAATGAGCCTTCCATGTCCGGTACTTAGGTTCGGGTCAGCGTGCGATTCTGCGAAGTGGACCGCAAACGCCTTGAGCGCTGAGGCACTGGCCCGGTCCCCAAGCTCGCCAGCTAACACAGCGAGCTCATGTGCGACGAGGGGTGCTGCATAGCTTGTTCCGCAGTCGTGCGAGATTCTACCGTCAGCCCTCAAACGAGCAAACGGCATTTGATCGTCGCCCCCGAAAGCTACGACCGCCGGCTGTATCAGGGCCCCAGGCCGACCAGGGCCGACAGCGCTGTATGAAGCTCGGGTCCATAACGCCTCGGGGTACGGACGATCACAAGCTCCGACGCTGAGGCCATTGACCATATCGGCCGGGACCATGATTCGATTTTCGTTGGTATCGCCGTTGTTGCCAACGGCAGTAACGAAGAGAATGTCCCTCTCGTAAGCCAGACTGTCGAGAACCGCAGTCCATCGATGCGGTTCACCGTCGTCGACGGTAACTTCCGGGCCCAGACTGAGATTGACGATCATGGCGTCGTCTTCCGTGACCTGCTTCTGGATCTGATCCAGAAGCCAATAAAGCTCAGTCCCATCCTCGGCGGGTCCGGGAATGCATCGATAGTGAGTAGCCCGAACTAGCGGCTTTGACAGCTGTTGCCCCGGCTGCACGTTGCCATAGAGAACGGCTCCCGTGACAGCACTACCGTGCTCAATGCAGCCGTACTCGGGATCCTCTGTCGTGAGATGCACCTGATTAGCAGAGCCCGTGAAGTAGTCGCCGCCCTCATCTATTCCGGCGTCAAATATCAGCACCTCAGGCGCAGTCGGGTCAGCGGCCGGAGGTGCAGGTCGCGCTACTCTCGGTGCCGATCGGAGCGGCGATGTAGGAACAGGACGAATCCGCGGCATACGCCGGATAGAGCGAAGAGGATTGAAGGCAGCTGCCTGCTCAGCCTGCCCTTCAGGTAAGAAGACAGGGACGAATGTCAAACCGCCGACAACATCGCGGCGCATTGCCGCCACTTCTCCGCCAAGGCTCACAATATAGTCTTCAAATTTGTGAAAGAGACTGCTAGCCATCGGCTGACGACCCGGTCCAGGATTGTCCGGATCAGGATGAAGTACTGCCTCGTAAACGACTCGGGATTGATCCGAATCATTGCCGTCAGCCCGCGAATCTCGTAACACCTCCTCGCGGCGAGGCAGGCGTATCTCTGAGAATTGGCGCAGCTCCTCTGCAGCGGCCTTTTCGGCGCGGTTGAGATCAACACCCTCAAGCATACTCGCCAAGCGAGCCAGGCTTGAATCGTCGCCAGCGACGATCAGCGACTTGGTGGGTACGTCAGGCGTAGTGCCGCTGCGGAGCGTGAAATCTGCAGTAGCCGGACGAGATCCGAGAGGGGTTAGTCCTAGCAGCTTCACGAGGCGGTCGGGAAAATAACTATTAGCGAGAAAGTTCGGTAACAAGGTCGCCTCGAATACTACATGCTCTGCTCGTAATGCAGAATCTATCCTCACTGCAGAGTCTCGGAGCGTACTGGCCTGTGGGCCAAGAATCTCCCTGGTTTGCTCCATTGAGAATGGGTAAAACTTGTTTCCTCCCCCTGAAACCCGATCCACCATTTCGGACATCTGCTCGCCTCCGACGAGAATTCGCCCGCCCGACTTCTGACTCATTTATCCCCCCGGGTAAATTACGGCTACTGCCCCTTTGTCACTTTTCACGTGACGCGAGAGCTCGACTCACTGTCGGGTGACTTACACCTAGGATGCTAGCGATCTTTCGTTGTGAGTAGCCGAGTGATTGATGCGCAAGACGAATGATTTGCGATCGAACTTCAGCATCCGTTTTCGCCAGCTCACTCAGCGAGATCATGGCATAATTCGCGATTCGCTCCGGAAATCTTTCCAGATTCCCATCTTCGACGATCATTTCACGCGCGAATCCATTCACGAGCTTAACAATGTCGGAATGTGACTTCCCCTCGGTCGCGAGCGCCAAAAGAGAGATGTAGTCCCCCTCAACGCGCGCAGCCGAAAGGAATGGAATTTGAGCGAGGAGGCTTCTCCGTTGTTCACATTCTGGCATCGGTAGTTCGATTTTCACGTCGAAACGCCTGGCGATGGCAGCATCAACCAGATCTAGGTGATTAGTGGCAGCTACCAAGAAGCTGTCGGCTGGCCAACGGTCGAGCTCCAACAGCAATACATTGACCAACCGCTTGAGTTCGCCAACATCAGTGTTGTCGTCTCGCCGTTTCGCCAAAGCGTCAAATTCATCTATGAATAGGACACACTCTGTCTCTGACGCATAATCAAGTACGGCCCGCAGGTTTCGCCCAGTCCGTCCCAGGTAGCTCGACATGACGGAGGCCAAATCCACTACAAGAAGTGGTTGCTTCATCTGCTCGGCGATGTACGCAGCTGTCATGGATTTACCCACGCCTGGGGGGCCACTCAACAGAACGCTTCGAGACGGCTGCAGTCCCGCTTCCAAGAGTCGCTCCCGCAGCGGCCTCTCAGCGACGATCCTGTCAACCTGAGCTCTACAGGATTCATCGAGTACAGGCCCCGGACTTGAAGACGTCTCGTGCAGGCGTAGCAAGGTTTGGTTAGTCTCTGGATCTCGGGGCAGATCGGCCGCGGCCGGCGGCCTCCACTCGTCGCTACGGACCGCACCCCCTCGCAGCGGGGACCGCTCAGGCAGAGCCGTGAGTAGGGCTCTTAACTCTGCCCGTAGGGCGACTGCATGCCCCGGGGCCGTGGGCGGCTTTCGCATCCACCGCCTGCACAGCTCCCTCACGGTCGGCTCGTCCGCCTTCAGGGCAGCCGACATTAGCTCAAGCAGTGCGCGTTCCGTGTCGCTTAGGCCCGACCAGCTGCCATCCTCCGGCTTACTCATGCCGGGCAGGTTACCAACTGGTTTATACGCCTGACCAGGCCACATGCGTCAACTGGTACATAGGGTTCACTCGCAGTGCGTACATGAACCACGGTTACGTCGCTGATCAGCGAGTCCAGCGCGCCCTCACTTCGAAAGTAGAGTCGGCTTTCACCTTGCCCACCAGAGGAACGCCACCTTCACCACTCAGAGATACCCCGAACTTCACCTCCAACTCGTCCGGAGCAGCTTCTGCGAAGCGCTCGCGAATCGCCGCTGACACGTCTTCGCAGGTCTGGACTATGGCGTCGCCTACTTGGCGAAGGTTGGTCAACGCCTGCTCTGGGGTCCCGCGCCCCCGGAGGATCTTCGACTGATCGACGTTGTCGACAGCAAGTGGAGTCACTTCCACCAGGAATACCGACTCACTGCCATCGATTCCCACCGCTTTGTACATGTCCACCCTCTGTGGTCGAACCATTGCTGCCTGATGATCGCGCATCTGCACTCTTCGGCGCAGGAGTTGGATCAATCCATTCTGGAGTTTTGGCTGGTTATCGTTCCTTTGGCTTGAATGCGTAGCCTGCGCCAATACCGCTGCTCTTGACCAACAACCGCGAAGGCCGAGGCAACTCCCACGGCCCAACCAGCCAGCTCACCGGAAGGCCCGTGGAATGCCGAAGCAAACCGGACCAAGGTTGGGCGTCATCCAAGTTGCTGCCGGACGAAGGAGTCTTCTGCCAAAGCTCGGCTGCTGTAGTCGATATTCGCGCTCAGGGCACCGTCTACAGACCAGATGCGCCGCACGCCCTCGGACGGCCCCACTCACTCCCCCGGCGGGCTGGGCCGCCCCTGGGCCGTCCGAGGGCGGCCAACGACGACAGCCGACAACAGTCGATGACAGCCCTCCCCCTGCTCAGCGAAGGTGCCGTGGACGCCGGCGCAGGTGCTCACCCCCAAAGGTGAGTTGAGGAACTCCAGAGGTAGTGGGCCATATGTGGGCCAGCAGCCTAGGGGCGGGTGGGTCATTCAATGTTTTCGCAGGTCAAACCGCAAGTTTGCAAGGCACGCGCGACGCTCTTGAAAGCCGTTCACAACACTCCGGTGATCACGCTGTGCGCAAAGGATCGAACATGTCCGGGTCGAGCCCTGACCAGCGCGGACAAACTGCAAAGCGAGCACGCGGGCTCAGTTCTCACCGCTGCCGGCACACCGGACATAGCCTCCAAGGCTCCGGACAAACGCTTCTTGACCTGCAAGAGCCCTGGTCAGCGCCTGTCGGCAATCTGCCGGCACGCCGGACATCCAATAATCTCCGCCGGACGTCTTCCGGATCCTGCTCAGTGCGGGCGAGCATGCCAAGCGTGGGTGAGAGCCTCTCCGATCCGGTCCTGCTGAGCGGCGGCCAGCTCAACCTCGCGATCAGTAACCGGACGGTACTGACGCATGACTTCCAGCGCTTTCTGCAGCCTTTCGCTGTAGGACGGTAGCCCCGTGCCGTTGAGCCACTCGCTGAGGGTGCTGCGCGTCACCGGAGCCTCCTTCGGCATGCGCTCTGCTATCCATCGGACAGGAGGCTGCCCCGCACTCACGTAGTAGTCGCGGAGTAGCTCAAAGAACCGCACCTCCTCCGGCAGGTTCCAGCGTTTCTTACGGGGGTTCCATCGAAACAGGGACGCTTCAAGCTCCGGTGGAACAGCGGGAGCGTCAGATGGCCGGACCTGCCCCTCAGCCCCACTGGCCGTAACCACTGGCTTTGCGCCCTCCGCGACAGGCAACCTGGCGGCGGGGGTGTCCAGCGGCGACTCCGACTGATCGGTGCGCATTCCAAAGGTCCGTTCGGCCACGGCGGCCGTCCATGCGACCAGCGACTCCTCCACCATCCTGCGGCGGATGTCTGCGCCGCCCTGTTCCGGGAACAGGTGCTCCACCAACGCCTTGACCAGGTCGCGGTTTGGCAGTTCCGGGCCGCGCAGGGCCTTGTGCCACGTCTGGCGCGACCACCCGGACTCCTTGCTCAGGGTTGCAAGTGATTTGTCCCCCTGATTCAGGACATGTCGCTGCATCAGTTCGAAGAACACATACTGCGGACCCTTTGGAGCCTGCGGTTTCCCTATGCGGCGCTTCACCGCGCTACCCCCACCTTGGATGCCGTCAACGACTTATCCCGCTCTTGTCACCAACTTATCCCCCAACAGGCCATTGGCGACCTGGGAGTTCAGCGATGCAGTACAACGGAGTACGTCGGACACCACCGGACACCGCCGGACACGAAGGCCCCTGGCTGCACACCTAAGCCGTCGTGGCCTGGCGGCGTCCTGACCTGAAAGCGAGCGGCATGCGCACTTTCCGGCGCTTCCAGAGTGCCTTACTCGGGGTGCTCAAGGCCAGGCAGCGGGGACTGGTCTCGGTCCTCGTCGCCCTGGCCGCCTTCGGGCTCGGCGCGTGGCTTCCTCAGGACCGGATACTCGGCGGCGCGGCCGTCGCGGCCACTGCAGTCGCACTGACCCAGCTGCTCCTCTACATCGCGGACAACCGTGGGAAGGGAGAGGACAGCAGCACTATCGCGTCGGACGGTGAGTAGCACCTTCGTACACAAGGGCCCTGCCAGTCCAGGCAGGGCCCTACCGACCGTAGCCTCAGGTGAGGAGGGGGAGGCTGTGTGGGCAGGGGCAAAGCGCCTCGGCGTCGCCCCCTCGTGCCTGAGCTGAGACCTCGGCTCTAGGTCGATCGTTGTCTTGGTCTTTGTCCAGTGCACTGAAGGCCGCCACCGTTCACGACCGTACGCGCACCCCATCTGACCTGCCGCGTGAACGCCACGGACACCCCCGTACGGCCACGCGGACAGTTGGAAAGCGTGTTGGTCTTCGGCTGTGGCTGGGCCCAGACACCACCGACCAGGGGGAACTAGGTTGTCCCTCGTGGAGGATGAAGCGATCAACATCAAGCTCACGCACGATCAAGCGTTCGTACTGTCGGACTGGCTCTATCAAGTGATGTTCCAGTCCGACGACCTTGAGGGGATCGTGCGCGACCGAGCCGTCTGGTCGCCGATCTACGCGATCTCGGGGACGTTGGACACGACGCTGAGCGACATCTTCATGCCTGACTACTCCGAGCGACTCGACGCGGCCAAGGAGCGCCTCCGCGTCAGCATGTACGGCGAAACCGCCGAGTTACCAGGCCCCGACGAGACCCCGACTGCCGCACCACGAGCGCACCAGATAGAGCAGGGAACAGCGGGGAATCACGGTGAAAGCGACCAAGGGCGATGACATCTCGTCTCAGGCCTTCGCCCAGGTCAGCGTACGAAGCCCCGGCCAAATGATCGCAGCTTCCCAAGCTGAGAGCTCTAACACGGCGCGCATCAGTCACTCCATGTCATCGAAGCCCAAGGTCGGCGCGACACCCCGGCACCTTTCCTGACGCGGTGATCGCGCGGTTCTGCGCGGCCACTCGGCAGGTTGTGTCAGTTGATAATGGGGAGGCTGGCACGACGTTGTGTCTGGTTAGGGCGGACGGGCCCGTGTAGCGACTCGCGGGCCGCTCCAGCGAATTCGTAGAGCCGACCGGTCATGTGGACCGCTGTCACGTGGGCGGACAGCATTTCAGTTTGCTGCTGTCCAGCTGGCCAGTTCAGGGCCCGCTCTCTCACTGACGACCCAGCGGCGTTGATGAACTCCAGCGTCTGATCGACGAATCGAAACGCGCTTTCTGTGACGGACTCGGGTCCTTCCACGGCAACAACCTGAGCAGCGCGGACGACGTCCGGCCGCAGTCCCTCTGCGGCGGCCAGGGCGGCGGCGATGGCGGGCTCGTCGGGCGGCGTGGAGAAGGCCAGCTCCTCCCACTTCTTGGCCTCGGTCCGGAAGGCGGTGCCAGCACCGAGGAAGGCGCTGTACGCGCTTCGGCGACCATCACGGCTGAACTGGGCATATTGTGCGTGGGCCTGCGCCCGGGTGGTCAGCAGAGTGGCAGTCAGAGTTCCGCCGGTGCCGAGTATGGCGCCAGCTAGACCCCCAACTAAGCCGGCCAGTGCAGCGTCCATGTAGATCCCTTTCGGTCGGTCGCCACGACGTGTACGTCGTGGCGGGCGCCAGATGTGCATCAGACTTTGATCTTGTCAATGCAACTGTATGGAGATCCAGGGTGCCGCGAAGGCCATTTGGTCCCAGGGTTATGAGCCATGTGCTGGCCAGCTGGCTAGCTCGGGTCACGAGCTCGCCCTTCAGCGCGGGTTAGAGTGTTGCGGTCACCAGCAGGGCGCCGGTCTTGAAAACCCCCCTTGAGCCTGTGACCGCGACCGGTGGAGTCCTCCACTGCAGCTCGCCGTGGACCATCGAGGAGGAGACCTTGACCGTCATCTCCTACATCCACCGAACCGGACTGTGAGGCGGCTGGCCAGCACGCGACTTCCTCCCCCAGGTGTCCCCCGGCAGAGGTCGGCACACGGAACTTCGCAGGTCGTATTAGCGGGAGCCCGCTGTAAATCCGCCGGCTTCCCACTCCGCCCCATCTGCGGTGGTTGGGTGGTGCGTTCAGATGCATGCGCGGCTGTGTTCGGCTTCGCGGCAGTGGTTGTGCCTGGCATGATCGGCAACGAGCCGAGTCGTTAACCAGGGTGGGGGCATGCCTGTAAACCGGTGGTGGAGACGAGATCCGAGCGAACGCTACTGGCTGGAGATCACAAACCGCGACGACATCGGCACCAATCTGCTTGCACCGCAGGTCAACGACCAGGGCGTGGAGTACTGGTCGTACGCCCTCGTCCGTGAGGTGCGGCCAGGCGACCTCGTCCTGCACTGGGACAAGAACCACGGGCCGGGCGTCGTTGGCTACTCTCACGTACTCGGCGAGCCTTTCGCATCCACCATCACCTGGCAGAGCCGGGGCACCTACGGCCGGCAACGGAATGCGTCAGGACCAGAGGCAGCCTGGCAGGCACCGCTCGGCGGGTACCGGCTGTTGAAGCAGCCGGTCACACAGGCACGTCTGCGTGAGATCGAATCGCACATCCGGTCCCTGCGGGACCACCTCGCAGAGTCAGTCGACGGCCCGGTCTACTTCCCCTTCGCCCTGTCTGAGACTCGGCCTCTTCGGGCAGCACAGGGCTACCTCACCAAACTTCCCCGGGCCTTGGTGGAACACCTTCCTGAGCTTCTGGAACTGCGCCAGACCGCGATCTCTGAACCCCACGAACCGGAAGTACCTGACCGTCCATCCGCTTCCCGGCCCAAGTCGGCGGGATCCACCGGGTACGGCCGCCAGCAAGACGCCCGGCGGCGACGGGCCGTGGAACGGTACGCGATGGATCTGGTGCTCGATCACTATCGATCGCTGGGCTACGAGGTCGAGGACGTGGGTGATCGCTCGCCATGGGACATCACCGTCCGAAGAGGCGGAACGGAGACGCACATAGAGGTCAAGGGCAGTACCACCAGTCGCGAAGCAATTGACCTCACCGAAGGCGAGGTCCGTCACGCCGAAGGTGTCAGCACCAACCTCATAGTGATAGATCAGATCGATCTCGACGACAACCTCCGCTGCCATGGCGGGCGTTGGCGCGCGTGGGCGGACTGGACGCCGAGACGTGAGGAGCTTGTGGCTACCGCCTACCGCTATCCCCTGCCGGGGGGCAGACAGGCAGAGCGTCCGCAGCAGTAGCCGTCTTGTGTGCCGTCAGAAGAGTGTGGGTGCCGGTTCGTGTTCCTCGCTGGTCCCGGGCAGGGCATCTTGCCAGACAAGCGCCTCGGACAGGGCCATGTGCTGCATGCTGCCTGCGCACAGAATGAGTGAGCGGCGGTCTTTCTTGTGATCATGAATGGTCCCGTAGCCCGGCCGTCGTGTCGGCATGAGGGCCACTGAGCGGCCGCATATAGGACATTGGGCTCTGGGTGCACGCATATGGCCAGTGTGCCGCAGGGGACTGACAAGACCGCCTGCTTCTCGGGGCAAGCTCCCGCGGGCCGGAGTGACTGCACCTTGCGGCACCGCCTGGCAGGCGGCCGTACTGCTCAACTGCCTGCCAGGCGGGGCGGCTATTAGCTTTCGAGTTCCTTGATGACCTGCTCGGCCAGTGCGGTCATGACCTGCACGCGTTCGGCTCCGGGCAGCCGGGACCACTCCTGAAACACCTTCTCGATGTCAGAGGGGGTACGCCGTCCGGCCTGCATCCAGCCGTAGAGGGTGCGCTTGTCCTTCAGGCTTCCGCGGGTGGCGTGGGTAAGGACCTGCTGGCCCGTGGGCGGGTCCACGGTGATGTCGCGGGACTCGTCGCCGCAGCGCTGGCACTCGGCGCGGAGGTTGTCATCGACGTTCTGGCCGCCGCGGTTGACCGGGACGATGTGGCCGATGGTCATGACGGCGGTCCGGCCGGGGGCGTCCGGGAACTCCTGCCCGGCGCGGATTCCGCAGACCTGGCACATGTGACCGTCGCGCTCCAGGATGCGCCGGCGCTTGGGTCCAGTGATGTTCTTGCGGATGGTCTTCGGCGGCGTTTCGCCGAGGTCGACCCGCGTTCCCATCTCGCGGACCAGGTACTCGTCCGGCTTGAGGTTCGGGTTGACCTTGTAGTTGTCGATCTTCCAGCCCATCGGCCGGAGGTCCCGCATACGGCGGTCGGCCTGTGAGACGTCCGGGACTGCCTCGAACAGCTCCAGCTTGCTGAACTTGCCGCCCACCCCCTTGGAAGCCACGAACTCGGCGACCTTCACCAGGGACGTCCTGCGTACAGCGGTGGTCAATTTATTCATTCCTCCCCTGCCGGTGCCCCCTTGCAGGGCGCCGGACGTAAAGATCCTCGCATTCGGCACACCCGGAGTCAAGCGCTGGCGCATTGTCCGGCGTCGTTCGGCGCAGCATCCAGCTTTGAGAAGGTGCGCGGGTTGGCTGCCTGCTCTGCGTCCGGGGCGTCAAAGGTTCGGCGGTAGACGCGTCTGTTCGCCAACATTCGCCACCCTTGAACCAGGGGCTGCGCTACTGGAGCACCCGTTAAGTTGCGATGGGCCCGAAGCATCTCTCTCCATGCACGTCCGCCGCACCGAGCGGGCGCCCAACTCCGTTGGGAACGCTGAGAGATGGGAGATCGGGTCTGATGGAGCGATCGACACGGCGAAGGCGCTGTCGCAGGCGGGGCCAGTTGCCGGACTGGATTCAGCTGGCAGCGCTGATCCTCACGGCGATCACTGCCATCGCGGGGTGCGTGGAGCGCTTTACGTGATGCGCCAGGGGCAGTCCGGACGGTTGGTTGGGCGACAAGCGAGCCCGGCCGCTTCCAATCCGGTCGGACTCGCCTGACGCCCCGCAGGTGAGCCTGGCTCCGGGATGCCGCCCGGAGCCAGACTCTCTGCGCAAAGCTGGAGCTTCTCGGCTCCAGGACGAGGAAACCGCAAAGCACCCCGGGCATCAAGAGTCCGTCACTCTCTCATGATCAAAAAAGGTGGCGGAAGCCGTTGCGAACCCCATGGCGTCAGGCATGGCGCGATGCAGTTTCAGCGGTGATCATTTATAACTTGCTGGTCAGGGCCTCGTGAGGGGTGGCGAATACTGGCGAATCGCGTCTGCTGCCGATGGTCGAGCCAGCGGGAGGGGACGTGTCAGCGACGTGCAGCGCGGCGCCCCCTGATGGTCGCAGTGCTCTTGCTTCAGACGGGGGAGGCCTCAAGTGCTACAGCGACTGCTTCCCACGGGGCAGTTGGGGGGTACCGGGCGGTGGTCCAGAAGTAAGGCATGGTCAGGCGCTGTAGTGCCCACGCCCTGCAAATCTGCCGATCCCGACTCTCGCCCCTGACCCACTCCCTACGGGCTTGGGAGAAATCTGGGAGAAGATCTTCTCCCAGTGCCTCCCAAGCCCTCGGTGAGACCAAGCCATACCAACGGCCTGACCTGCTCAAATACCCACGAGGTCAGGTGCGGATCTTGCCCTGACCTTATTCGGGACGAAGAGGTCGTGGGTTCAAATCCCGCCACCCCGACAGGGAAACACCAGGCCAGAGGGTGACTACTGACGTCAGTAGTCACCCTCTGGCTTGTGGTGCGTGTCTATGTGCGTGACTAACGCTCCAGATGGCGCTTGAAGATGCCGTCCATGACCACGGCGCCGGTCTGGATCACGGGGCGGATCTGCTTGCGGTATACCTCCTCGGTCACGGCGGTACCGGAGTGGCCGACGAGACGGGAGATCTCCTCCAGCGGGACGCCTCGGTCGGAGAGCAGAGACACGAAGCTGTGCCGGAGCTCCCGAGGAGTCCACTCGTCGGCGTTGATCCCTTCGGCATCCTTGAGCGCCTGGCGGAAGGCACGCCGGACGTTGGTGGCGTCGAGCGGCTTGCCCACGGCCGACGAGAAGACCAGCCCGTGTTCCTCCCAGCTATCGCCAGCAGCAAGCCGCTCCCAGCCCTGATCTTCGAACTGCTGCCAGAGGACCTCGACGCAACGTGCCGGCAGAGCGAGCGTGCGCCGAGACTTCCGGGTCTTGGTGTCCCCGCCGCGCCGGACCGAGCGCCACACCGCGATGTGCGGAGGCTGTGGCGGGTCTGCGTCTGGCTTGCCCTTCAGGAACACGTGGTCCCAGGTGAGCGCGCGCAGTTCCTCCGTGCGTGCGCCGGTCAGCAGGGCCACGACGATGTACGCGTGCATCGAGGTCCCCTCGGCCGCCTTCAGAACCGCCTCGGCCTGAGCGAAGGTGAGCGCCTTGGACGGGCGCCCTGTCTGCCCCTCGGGGACGGAGCAAAGCTCGACGACGTTGCGCTTGACCTTGTCCCGGGCCATGGCTCGCTTGACCGAGCGGTTCAGGCAGGAGTGGACAGCCTGAAGCGTGCGAGTGCTGAGGATCTTGGCCTTGGCCGCCAGCCAGCGGTCGACGTCCTCCGCGCTCAGGTCCCGCAGCTTCCGGGCGCCGAGTGACGGGATGACGTGCTTCTGGCTCAGGTAGGTGCAGTTCTCGACCGTGCGCTGATCACGGCCCGCCAGGCCGTACGCAAGCCAGTCGTTCACAGCGTCGGCGACGGTGTAGTTCGTGGGGGCGATGGCGAGACCGTCCTCGTAGTCCCGCAACACCTCCTTGAGCTTGTTCTTCGCCTCCGTTTTGGTTTTGCCACTCCCCCGCCGGACGATGCGCTTGCCGCTCGGATCGAAGCCGAGGTTCGCCGTGGCAATCCAACGCTGTCTCTTCTCGTCCCAGTGCAGCCCGCCGTCACCACGGCTCCGACGCATGGCCATCAGGCCGCCTCCGCCAGCTGGTTCTGGATGAAGTCGCGTACGGCGTCGGCAGGTATGCGGCGAGCACCGTCGATTTTGATGGAGGCGAGCCGGTGCGAGCGGATCAGGTCGTAGACCTTGGAGCGGCCGACCTTGAGCCGCGCCATGACGTCGGACACGGTCAGCAGTTCAGGGGTGGCAGTGGTCATGCTGCGGCTCCTTCCAGGGCGAGTTGATCGCGTAGGGCTTCGCGGGCGGTTTCGCGGTTGAGCTGTAGGTCCCGGGCGATGGTGGCGGCGAGGGCGGATTCGCCGGGGGTGTGACCGTGTCCGGCGTACTGCCAGTCGGCGAGGACGAGGACGGTGTCCGACTCGATGTCGTCCAGGCCGAGGGCTTCGCGTTCCTGTGCGGCGCGGAAGTCGGCGCGGGCCTGGCGGAGTTCGCCGAGGGTGGTCGAGTAGCGGCGGGACTTGGAGGAGAAGTGGCCGCGGAAGCCGAGCATGTGAGCCCAGGCCCAGAGGCGCCGGTCCGGGTAGAGCGGATCGAGGATCTTGCACGCTTCGATCAGGCGGCGGGTGTGGTCGGGGACCTGGTGGCGGTCGAGTTCGGAGAGTTCGCCGATGCGCCGGTCGAGGGTGCCGGTGTTCTCGGCGGCTTTGGTGGCGTACTTGGCGACGTAGGAGGCCACGGCCTGCTCGGTGATGTCGGACCCGTCGCCGAACGCTTTGACGGGGCGGACATCGAGCTGGGTGCCCCAACGGAAGGTCCGGGCGGGCTGGTCTGAAACGGCCGGCACCGAGACCGAGGTGTACGAGTGCGCAGCAGCGGCGCGGATCGCGTCGGCGAGGAGGTCGACCGTGGCCCAGGACGGAGGAGCAGTCTCGGGTCCCTCGGGACCGTCGATCCGGATCACGGCGTGGAAGTGCAGAGCACCGCGCTTTTGGAACTCGGCGACCTTGCCGTACGAGATGCGGGCGTGATCGGTCAGTTCGCGGCGGGTGAGTCCGGCGCGGGCGGCGATCTCACGGCGGAGGCGAGTCGTGAACCTCATCCACAGGTTGCCCGCATGGTTGTTGAAGAGGACGGCGGCGGCGTAGTCGTACGTCGCCGGGTCGAGTGCCGTGCCGAGCGCCGGATCATCGGGTGTGTGCTGGGCGCCGCAGCGGCAGGTGCCTCGGTCAGGGCGGTTGTGGACTGGGCCAAAGGAGGGGGCGGTGAGGGTGGCGAAGACGCGGGGGTGGTCGCGGACGGTGGCGGGGATGTCGCGGCGATCGTCTCCGGCGAGCCCAGCGCGGATGAGGTGGTAGGTGTCTCCGGCGTAGGTAAAGGCGCAGGAGGGGCAGCGGGAGGCGCGGCGGTTGCCGCAGGCGACGCGGAGGCGTCCGCCGGGCTCGGTCTCGGTGGAGTAGTGGTGCAGCGTCTCGCCGGTGGTCTTGTCCTTGGTGAGCGTCCAGCCGGTGAGGTGGATGGGGTCGGCGCAGCCACCAGTGCGGCGGACCTGCTCTTGCCAGCGGTCGAAGTCGTCGGCCGAAGCCACCCTCAGCAGATCGCCGAGGGTGGTCGGGTCGAGCAGCGTGTCAGGCACGGGCGCCCTCCTGAGTGCGAGCGGTACGGCGAGCGGAACCGGTGCCGTTGCAGGCCGGGCAGTGGGCGGTGACGGTGCGCAGGTGGCCGTGCCGGTCGCGGCCGCCGAGGGTGATGGAGGCGGAGGCGAAGCCGTCGCAGTTCGGGCAGACGCGAGACGACGGGCGGGTGCGGTCGGTCATGCTGGGGGTTCCTTCCGGTTGAGAGATCGGAGTGGGGCACGGCTCCCGGGCGGCGCAGACTTGGCGGTTAAGGCCGCCCGGGGGCCGGTTAGTGGCGCTTTGCCTCGCTGTTGATGAGCGAGCGGATGACCAGAGCGCAGATGGCGACGGACGCGCCTGTGATGGCGACGGCGAGGAGCATCGAGACCAGGACGGCGCCGACGACCAGGACCACGGCCGTTCCACCACCGACGAGGGCGATGACGGCGCCGGGGGTGAGCTGGACGGTGGGCCGCGCCGGAGCCGGAGCCACGGGCGCGGAGGCCGCCGGGGTGACGGTGGTCGGCTCGACAACGGCGGGCGGGGTGACGAGGCCGGTCGGCTGGGGCATGGTCGGGATCTTGGGGTGGAGCATGGTGGATCTCCTCTCAACGGTGGTTACTTGACGGCGGTGTTGATCACGGGGGCGAGGAGGCTGTCGGCGAGGAGGTAGCCGCCGAGGAGCAGCACCAGGACCAGCCAGAGCGGCGGGCGGATGAGCTTGCAGCCGAGGTAGCCGACGACGATCAGGGCGAGCCAGAGCGGGACGTCCACGGGGCGGGCTCCTATCGGGCGGTGCAGCGGTGGGTGCGGGCGGCGAGCTGGGCGGCGCTCTGGCTGGAGTAGTCGGCGGACCAGCCGCAGCGGTCGTTGGTGCACACGGCGGCGTGCTTGGTGCGGCCGTGGCGGTCGCGGTGGGTGCCGATCTGTACGGGGCCGATCCGCATGACGGAGTGGAAGTGGTCGCGGGCGGGCATGTGGGTCAGTCCTTCCGGGTGGGGGCGGGGAACTGGGCGCGGATGCTGCGGGCGGTGGCCGGGTCGGTGGTTCGCTGTGCGGCTTCCTCGGCGAGGAGGTAGGCCAGGTACGGGCGTCCGGCGGCGTGCATCTCGCGTGCGCCGTCGAGGTAGTCGGCGCTCGTCAGGTCGGCCGGGTTGCTAGTCATCCGGGGCTTCCTTCCGGTTGTGGTCAGGCGAGTTGGGCGGCGATGGCGTCCGCGAGCTGAGGCGGGACGCCGAGGCGGGCGCGCAGGGTGTCGGTGTCGATCGGCGAGCCCGTTCGGGCCTGGTGGTCGTCGGCGACCTTGCGGGCGTGATCGACCAGCGCGGCCGGGACCGATGGCGCCGAGTCGGCGACGGGCAGGGCCGGAGTTTCTTCAGCCGCGGGGATCTCGGTGGGCTCCGGTTCCGGGGCCGGGGCGGTGGTGGCAGGTTCCGGGATCTGCGGTGCGGTTTCGGGGGCTGCGGGTGCCGGCGGATCCGGCACCCGGTCTTGGGCCGTGGGCGAGTGGGCGAGGAGGGTGCCGCCCATGAAGGCCAGCGCGGGCCAGGCCGCCACGAGGATGCGCAGCCAGGCCGGTACCTCGTTCAGGTCGAGGAGTCCGGCGGTGGCGACGTTGGCGCCGAGTGAGGCGACCAGGGCGATCAGGAACCAGCACCAGGCCAGCCGGGACGGGCCATCCGAGCGGAGCCGTCGCCAGGCGGCGACCAGGAGCAGGTCTACCGAGATGGGGTAGGCCCAGGCTTTCCAGCCGGTCTGTCCGGCAGCGGAGGCGAGGTCGTGCAGGTGGGCGAAGGACAGCGCTCCGGCGATGACGGCTTGCACGAGGACGGCGTCCGGGCGGATCGAGCGGGTCATGGAGTCACCTCCTGTTTTGGGCAAGGGGCGGGTAGGGACCCGGCGCGAAGCGGTCGCGCCGACCGGTGGAGCGGGAGTCGTCAGGCCGTGACGGGCGCGGTCTTGGACAGCGGCACGCGAGCCGAGGGCAGCGGAGCGACGGCGGGCCGGAACGCGGCGAGTGCGGGCAGGTCCGGGGTGCGCTCGGCGTGCCGGTTACAGATGTTCACGGCCTCGCGCAGCGAGGTGTGCGGGGCGCGGATACGGGCCCAGCCGCCGGACGAGTCGCCCGTGACGGCGATTCCGGGGGTCTCGGTGGGGATCTGGATCGCGGCGAGGACGGCGTCCGGGGCGATGTCGCCGAAGGCCATGTTCGCCGAGGATTCGTCGTTGACGCGGTGGGCGGTGCGGCCGGTGAGCTGGGCGCGGAGCATGGTGATGCCCTTGCCGAGCTCGGAACCGAAGCGCTGCCCGCAGATCTCCAGGTAGATCCCCGCAGCGCGGCCGAGCTGGGCGAGGCGCACCAGGGCAGTGACGATCCGGTCCCGGCGCTTCTCCTCGTCCTTGGTGGCGAACAGGGCGAGTTCGGCGACCTCGTCGACCAGCACGACGACCGGGACGGGGCGCAGATCGGCAGGCAGGTCCCAGATGTCAGCGGCGATCTCGGCGTCCGGGACGCTCACGCTGATGCGCTGCTGGGCGCGGATGAGTTGGTAGACGTCCTCCATATGGGAGACGAGTGCTTCAAGGAGGTCGAGGGCGGTGTCCGGGTTGTCGGCGAGGGCGGAGAAGCGGCGGGCGAGCGGGAAGAGTTCGACGCCCTGCTTGCAGTCAATGCCGACCAGGGCGACATCCTGCGCGGCGAGTCCGGCGACCAGATTGCGCTGATAGACGGACTTGCCCGACTCGGTGGCGCCGAGGGTGAGCCCGTGCGGGACGGTGCGGTAGTCGCGGTAGTGGATCGCGCCGTCTTCGCGCAACGCCACCGGGATGCGCATCGGTGCGCGGTCGGTCTTGGTGGGCATCTGCACCCGCTTGAGGACGTCGTAGCCAGTCATCCTCAACTCGACGACGCCGGAACGCAGTTCGCGGGAGGTCACTCCGTACATCCCGAAGGAGTGGCGCAGCCGGTCGGTTGCGGCCGAGACGTCGAAGGCGTCTTGTCCGGGGCGGAGCTTGAGCCGCAGGACCAGGCCGGTCCGGGTCAGGCGGATGCGCAGGATGCGGGGCGGGCGGGATTCAGGGACCGGGCGGTTGGTCATCCGGGCGAGGGCGAGGCGCCAGCGGGAGGGCGGAACGGTCAGGCCGCAGGCGTCCATGACGGAGGCGTACCGGAAGGCAACTCGCAGGGCGGCGAGGGTGACGCCGAAGGTCAGCCAGTACCAGGCGGGGCGCCGCCACCGCAGGATCACTGCGGCAGCGACGACCAGCACCAGCGCGACCGTGAACCAGGTCATGGTCAGGCCGCCTTGGGCTTCGAGGCACCGGCGGCCAGCGAGGTCACGGCGACCGCGCGGAAGGCGATGCCGTGGCGCTTCTGCCCGTTGAACTCGTTCTCCCACGCCGAGGCGACCAGGCCCGTCAGCGCGACCGGGGTACCCATGGTCAGGTCCTCGGAGACTCCGGGCTGCGGGACGGTGAGCTTGAGGATCTCCACCTCGTCCGGCGTGGAGAACATGACCTCCACGGTCATCAGCGTGACGCCGTCCTTGTCGGTGGCGATCTCACCGGTACGACGGTCCTTGACCTTCGGCTGCGGAGCCTTGGCGACCATCACGGTGGCGTTGGCGGTGTCGACGGGAATCTGACGCACAGCAGATCACTCCTCTATAGAGGCTGGACTCCGTCACTCATGTATATGAGTGACATGAAGAAGAGTGCCTGACTCCTGTACATGAGTCAACCCGCCGCGAAGAGGAACTCACGACGGGCTGCGGGGAGTTGAGTGCGCGTCAGTCGGCGGCGGGGATCCGGTACTCGAAAACGAACTGGTCAGCGGCCATGAGGGTGTCGCAGACCTCGACCACGCGCCCCTCGGTCGTCCTGGCATCCCGGATCAGGTGGACCACCGGGGCTCCAGGGCTCAGCGCCAGCTCCGACGCCTCCGCCTTGGAGGCCGGGCGCGCCTGCAGCGTCTCGACGAACTCGGCGAACTCATGCCCGTTGTCTTCGAGTCGGGCGTAGATGCCACCGCCGCCAGGGTTCTCGGCGAACAGCTCGGGGATGTCCTTCACGACGTCCCACGGCAGATACGAGGTCGCAGTCTCGACAGGCGTGCCGTTGCGGAAGTAGAGCCGCCGCCGGGCGAGGACCTGAGTGCCGGCGGAAACGCCCAGCCGCCGGGCCGCATCCTCGGGGGCTTCCATCGGGCCGATGTAGAGGACGCTCACCTTGGCGGTGGCGCCGGACTGCGCGGACTCGGCGAGGTACGCGGCTTTGCCGCCCTGCCGGAGCGAGCGCCGGAAGCGATCGGAGGAGCGATGCCGTACCGGCGGCCGATCCTTGACGATCGAGCCCTTGCCGTGACGTGTCTCGACGAGTCCGCTCGCGCGTACTTCGACCATGGCCTTGCGGATCGTCCCACCGGATACGCCGTAGCGCTCGACGAGGTCCGACTCGCTGGGCACCATGTCACCAGGCTTGAGGATGCCTGCCCGGATCTGCTGAACGATCTCGTCGGCGATCTGCACGTACCGAGGTACGGACCTCTGCCCTCCTACCGCTGTTTCCATAGTCCTTCTCTTCCTCCTATGCTCCTGTACATGAGTACATCACAGGAAGCAACGTCGACACCGCTGCACTCCGTATCTGTGGCTGGAGTAGTGGTGCGCGAAGATGGCCGCCTCCTGGCGATCCGCCGCGCCGACAACGGCACTTGGGAACTTCCCGGCGGAGTACTCGAACTCAGCGAGGCCCCCGAGACCGGCGTAGCCCGCGAGGTCCTGGAGGAAACAGGCATCCACGTCGAGGTAGACGAGCTGACCGGGGTCTACAAGAACACGACCCGCGGCATCGTCGCCCTGGTCTTCCGCTGCAAGCCGTCCGGCGGCATGGAGCGCACGTCGAGCGAGTCGACCGCGGTTTCCTGGCTCACGCCCGAGGAAGTCGCGGAGCGCATGTCCGAGGTCTACGCGATCAGGCTCCTGGACGCCCTGGACGGCAACGGCCCTCACGTGCGGAGCCACGACGGCAAGCGCCTCATCCCAGCGGGATAGAACTTTCCCTACTTCATCAAGGCCCGCGCACGGCGCGGGCGCGCGCCGCCTCTGCGGCGCGGCCTGCCTCCTGTCTGCGCCCCGGCTGGCCGCGCCCGGCGGCGCGCTGGCGAGCTGCGGGCATGAAGTGGGAGACACCCTCTGTGGCTGGGGCGGTCGGCTCCACGGCTTTAGGCAGCCACTTTGGGGCGAGCCTCTAAGATCATGGCCCCAACGTCGTGCTTTAACGGGCAGGTCCACAGACTGCCCGACTCGCCGGAAGCTTACGGGGCCATGATCACTCGCCCCAAAGCAGCTCCAGCCCAAAGCCGCTCCGCCGACCGCGCACGCCCCTCGGAGTATCACTCGAACGGCACTCGGTGGATGCTGGCGGAAGGTGCACCGTTTACCGTTGACGCATGGAACGGCGTGAGCATCTAATGCGTATTACGCACGAACGAGCTATGCACCTCGAAAGTGATCCACCCCCTCCTCTGATTGCCTTCGCTGGCCCGGCTGTCGCCCTTCTTCTGTCGCTAATCGCAGCCGTGACCGCGGTCGTAATTAGCGATGCCTACACGGCGAAATCACTGACAATTTTTGCGATCAGCGGTGCCGTGATTCTTTGCAGTGCTGCGATCCTTGCAGCCGGTCTCAACCGGCGCCGTCGTTACATTTATGAACTCGTCGACTCCGGCCTGAAAGTCGCCGCCTACCTGCGCCAGGATTCGATGGTCAGTGAAGCCCACCATGGTTCTGAGTCCTCACCTGAAGAGGACCTGTTCGAAATCCAGCACGCGCTCAGCAGAGCTGGAGCATATCGCGAAGCGTTGGAGGTCGCTAACGCTTACCACCGATTCCCGCTGTGGAGGTGACGGGGATGGGGAGGCGGGCAACGCGACGCTGGTACATCCAGTACGTAGCGGTCCCGGTTATCGGCTTTGTGATAGGTGCTGGTGGTATGGCTTGGGGGGCATCCAGCTCTAATGACGAGCCAAGTAAGACCATCAACTGCGTCACCATTTACAGGGAGGTTGGTGATATTGTCGACAAACACCCAGAGATCGCCTCACGAATCTCTACTTCCGGGGATCCAGAAGCTGACCGAGTGTGCGGAATTCCCCAATACGTGAAAGATCTGAAGCCTAAACACTGAAAGTTTTGGAGCTGGTCCCACTGCGGCCTGAGACCGGACCAGACACTGCGGCATCGTTAAGAGCCGAGAGCAGCACCGAGTGTCTAACTGCGTGACAACGCCCACGGACAGTGGCGGACACGCACGGACACCTACGGAGCATCACAGCAAGTCAGATGAGCAACTACCCAAGGTCAGCAGCCCGCCCAAGTTGCTTCGGGACGAAGAGGTCGTGGGTTCAAATCCCGCCACCCCGACGCTGGTCAGAGGCCCATTCGCATGATCGCGAATGGGCCTCTGACATGCTCGGGGGCCAAACGGGGGGCCAAACGAAAGCACCCTCGCTATCCGAGCTGTCACCCGACGGCCGGAGGGCACACCCGCTCAGGCACGCGCTCGCCAAGCTGGCGGCCAACTACTAGTGCGCTCAGCGATGACCCGCCCGGAACCTGGAAGTTTGCCCGCGCTTTGTCGTAGAAGGTTTGCCTGGCCATCCTGTACTCGCGATACGCCTGATCCCAATTGGACGCGTCCCCCGTGAGCCGCCCCCTCGCCATCCACTCCAGATGCCAAACAGCATCGTTCAGCTTGCGGACAGCTGCGGCTGTAGTGGGATCGGCCAGCAGACGGAGCGGTCACATCTCGACCCTCCAGTCTCGGATGTTCAGCACCGTCAGCGCCTTCCTCGACGATCACGAAGGGATGACCATGCGACACGACGGGAGCGGCGGCGGGATGCACATCACCGGCAGCGGCAACCAGATCAACACGGGGGAGAGTCGGCGGAGACAGCGACAGATCTACGTCAGCGGCAGCACCGATGACGCCTCACTCCTCCTGGCCGCGCAGACGAAGTTTGCCGAGCTGAACGCCGCCCTTGAGGAGCACGCCGCCGAGCTGAGCAACCCGGACCTCACTCGCCGCACTGCATCCCGGATCGGCGAGGCGTTTCGCGCCCTCCATGCCCCACGGCTCCTATTGATCCTATTGAGCGGAGGGCGTCACTGTGCCGCCGCCTCGGGTTCGTCCGCTGCTGATGGGTGGATGTATCTGCCGTCGTGGAATGGGGTGAACCATGAGCTGAAGGGCGTGGGTGCGACTCCGAGGGCGGCGCCTGTGGGGGGTTCGTCGGTTTCGTCTGTCGAGTCGTCGTAGAGCCACTCGTGGTCCATGTCGTCGTAGACGTTGTCGGTGAAGGCGTCGAGGGCGGTCGAGACGTCGTCGTCCAGGAGTTCGTGGAGTTCCAGGGTCGTGGTTGCCTGGCTCAGGAGGAATCTGAGGGCGAGTTCTTCGGCGACGCAGCTGAGGCGTTGGAAGCTTCCGTCGGTGAAGCGGGTGGTCAGGGCGATCACGGTTACCAGGAAGCGGCGGGCGAAGTGGGCGTCGTACTGGAGCGCGTAGCGGTCGGGGAGGCGTTCCAGGTGCCACAAGGGGCCCTCGCATTCCGCGACGCTTGCTTCTTCCTGTGTCAGGACCTGAACGTCTTCGAAGAGTTCGTCCACCAGGATGTCGGTCGCGTAGACCAGGGCGCCTGCGGCGAGTCTGGCGCTTGCCGGTGGGACGGTGGATTCGTCGTTGTCGGCTTCCCGCTCGGCTTCGTCGTCCTTGGGTGCGCCGAACATGGTCAGGGGGAACGAGCGCAGTTCGTCCGCCAAGTCCAGCATCTGGTTTCGCACGGTGGCGGCTTTGGTCGGTTCGGTGTCGTAGGTCTGGCCAGTGCCGGCTTCGGTTGTTGGGCTCTCGGTGTGGCGGGCCTTGCGGGCGGCCGGGTCCGCGGGCGGGGCGTGGGGGCCTTCCGCCGCGTCGAGGCTCTTCTTGGCCAGGTCCTCGTGCAGCTCGACCTCGCACCGCTCGATCGTCCAGTCGGCCAACAGCTCGGAACGTTCCAGTAGTTCGTCCACGAGTGCCTGCACCGAGTCCTCGGCGAATTCCAGTGCCGGGGCGTCCACGATGACCTTCAGCAGGGCGCCGCCGGGATGGACGGACACGATGGTGTCGAGCAGATCTACTTGCACTCCGTCGGGGCCCTCGACGGCCCTGACGGAGTCGAATCCGTCCTCGATGAGTGCCACGGCGCCGGCGCGCTGAAGCGGGTCCATCTCCGGAGTGTCCTCCGGGATGCTGGTGTCCACGGTCACTACGTACGTCACGTGTCCGAGCCTGGCAGGAAGATGCGCCCCGCGCGACGGAATGACCACGTCCGTTCAGCCGACTTGGCCGGTGCGACCTGCGTTGACGGCGAGAGCGCCCCACCCCGCCCCCGCCGGTGGGCGTTGCGTGGCGGCAACGCTGGTGCAGCGTTCAAGTTTTCCGGCGTGCCGCTCCCGGTGATCCGCTCTACGTTGAGAAGGGCCGGTGTCTTCGCTGGAGAGCGGGATGTGGGCGGGATGACCACTGGGAAAGATTTCAACGTCGGAGAAGACGCGAGAAGGCCCAGAGGAAAAGCGGTCCTTCTTATTCTCTTGTGGGTTGCTTCGCACATGCTTCCGCGTCTGCCGACGCCGGGTCGGTCGCATCACGATGACGATGACGGTGATGGGGCGGGGCAGCGGGGGCGGGGGCGGGCGGAACGTCTCCGTGAGCAGGGCAGGGAGCTGTTCAGAGAGCACAGAACTGCCTGGCGTGAGCGCGCCGGCGCTCGGATTCTCTTTCTGAGGCAACAAGCGAGCATTGAGGCATGTCGAGCGGGGAGGGACTCCGCCGATGAATGCCGGCGTGAGAAGACACTGGACGGGATCGGGCAGCATCTGGAAGAGGCGGCCCGTGGTACCTGTCACCGGCGCCGTCTCTTCTCTGGAGCGGCTGCTCTTGAACGTACGTGGGCCAATGTGCGTGCAGCCGATGTCATGCTGCTCTCGCTGTGCTCGGACGTAGATCTGATGGGCCGAAGTATCGAGGTCCTGAGGAAGACCGAACAACATCTCGACAAGGACGACCCACTTCGAGTGAAGGTCAAGGAGGTCGCGGAGCACATAGGGGAACGAGGAGTTCAGCCAGGAGACCGCGTCCTCTTGATGGATGCCCTGGATACGGCTTACGACGCGCTGGATGCTGAATACAGTCGAGTGCGCAGCCTCAGTGGGATATTGCGGATTGCGACCTTCTTCGTGCGCAAATCATCGCCTGGGCCGTCATATTCGGTGCTGCCCAGCACCTGGTGACGCGGTTTGTCGACGAACGGGCCCGTGTGACGCTTTCGGATGTCGGACGCCCGCCCAGCGAATCGGAATCAAACCTTCCGAAGAAGGGGTAGCGTTTTTCCGTGCAGGGCGCGTGTTCCGGGCGCATGGCCATACTGCGGTCGCTGCGGCCGGGACGGTGATTCGGGGCAGGCGTGTGCGCGGTCGCCGCGGGCCGAGGGCGTCGCGCTGTCGCTGCTCATCGGTGACCGGCGGACGGCAGGGCCGGTGTGGTGTCATCCCGAGTTGAGCGCGCGGTTCGAGGAACTCCAGTACCAGCCGCGCCCTGTTCTGAACAGGCCAAGGGTGTGCCGGCGGAGCGCTGAGGCACCTCCGTCGACGAGGCCTTCGCCGCGTTCCGGTCGTACGCGCGCGCCCGTACGACACCGCGCGGGGAGCAGGGCGGCTGAGCGTCCTGGAGCGGTTCCTTCCGCCTGTTCGGGGAGTAGCGTGAACCCATCGGGAGCATTTCGCGCACCGGCCCCGATGCCGGTGTCGTTCCCGGTGAGCAACGGCGCCGGGCAACTGCCCACCCGCAAGGGCCCGGAGACAGGTTCGCGCGATGTCCGCGACCACCCCCCGTCCCCCGCTGCGGTCCGTGCCCTTCAGGGAGCCGACCGCGCGCCTCGCGCTCAAAGCCGTGAGCCCTTCCGGAGTGCCCGCCGAGCTGGACGGCGCCTGGTGGCCTCGTTCACGTGACCTGACGAGCGAACTCTCCACTCTGGCGGACGTTCTGGATCCGCTCTGGGGACGGATCACGCGGATCGCCGTCAACCCCAGGTACTGGCCGATCATCCCGCCCAAGGTCTTCGTCAACGGCCATGTGGTGAAGGTCGGTTGGTTCACCTCGGAGCTGGATCCGCACAAGATCCTGTTGCTGTCCTACACCGCTGGCCGCTGGGACCTCCTGGTGATCCCCCCGGAGACCGGCGCCCTCGCGGCCGCCCGGCTGATGGCCGCCGCGAGCGGGACCGCCGACCCGGCCATGACCGCGAGCGCGCTCATGGCGGCGGAACCTGCCGACGAGACCTGCCCGAGGGACGAGGCATACGAGGCATACGGGGCGTATGGGGCGTATGAGACCACCGGTCGACCGCCTCGGCTGATCATGATGATGTGATCAGACCTGGTGGCCCACCCCTGCCCTTGCTGCCGCTGCCATCAGCGCTTCGGCCGCCGCCGCGGTCGCATCCGGAGGTATGACCAGCAGATCCCAGCGCCCCCGCCCCGGCGCGAGGAGGACCACGGTGTGCGGGGCGGACGCCGTCACGGTCCTGTGCAGCCCCACGACCTGGTTGGAGACGAGCATCCGGCCGGGCGCCGCCGACCACTTCGCCCCGTTGACCGTGACGCTGGTGATGTGGCCCCACGCCCGCGGCAACCCGGCGAGGAGCCGCGGGAGTTCGGCGAGCAGGTCATAGGAGCGGGGCCACCACGCCCCGTCGATGGGCCGGGGCAGGACGCCGTGGGGTGCCAGGCGCAGGCGGAGTACGGGGTGGGAGGGGATCGGGGACTGCAGTGCGGTGGTCATGGAGGCTCCTGGTGACGTTCGACTGACGTGCTGAAGTTGGAAGACTGCCGCGCTGACGTGGGAGGACTGCCGTGAGATGTGGGAGGGCCGGGTCAGGCGCGACCGGCGGCGATCCGGTCCGGGGTCGTTCGGCGCACGTCGTGCATCCGGTCGAGGCGTTCGAGGAGGCGTATGGCCGCGGCTGACGGATCCGGCCGACCGCCGTCCACGCCGTGGCGGACGCTCGTGCGGTCGGCGTGTGGTGGAGTACGACGATCGCCGCTGTCACCGTGACGGGGGGGGACGTTCCGTCGTAGGACGACGGGATCATCGTCGTGAGCGAGGGAGAGGGAGAACGGGGCGCCATACGGAGCTCCTCGGCCTGGATGCGGATGGCGCGGCCGGGGTCACGGGCTGCCCCTGTAAGAAGGGTGCTGTGCGGTGGAGAAACGGGCGGTGGGCTCGTACGAAGAGTCCTCGCCTTGTTCACCGTACTCCCGCACCGAGTAATAACAGCCTCCGGCGCAGGGAACCGCGTTGACACGGGCCGACGCCGGACGTTGACTGGCGGCACGGCGCAGAGCCATGCCGCTCCGGAACACCCGGCACCACACACAGGAAAGCGGCACACATGATGTACGACCAGACACGCGCCCAGCAGCCCGCGGACCAGCCCCGGGGCGTCGCCGGACGCCGCGCCACGGGGCCGGAGCCGCTGGTCCCGGCGGACGAGCGGGAGCAGATCGCCACGCGTCTCGGGCATGCCGTCAACGCCTTCGCCGACACCCCGCGTGAGGCACTGGAGCAGGCCGAGGGCGCGTTCGACGAAGCCACCGCCCAGCTCGTGAACTCCCTCGCCGAACTGCGGCGGGTCCTTCGCGAGAACTGGCAGGACCGGGACCCGGAGGCGGAGGGGGAGTCGACCGAGCTCCGGCTGGCGCTGCGGCAGTACCGGGAGCTCACCCAGCGGCTGCTGCGCCTCTAGGACCGTCCGGGCGGGTGCGGTGGTGATCCGGGCGCGGCGGCCTGCCGCGTCGAGCGATCGGGCTCCGGGCACACCGTGACCAAGGCCGTGCTGTTCCGACCTGTGACGGACGGCTCACCAGGCCATACGCGCCTGTCTCGCCGGGGCGGGTCCGGGCGCGGGGCGGACCGTCGTCGCCGTGGGAGTGGCCGGGCACGGCGACGGTCTGTACGCCGTCGAGGAGCGGGCCGGCCGGTACGGGCCGCGATCGTGGCGATGGACACGCACGCCGAACCGGTGCCGGAGGAGTGGCGGGGCACGCGGGTCTGGTCGCGTGCCCCGGCGTTGTCGGGCACGGTGCCCTTCGCGGGGTCCCCGGCCGCGCTGCCGGCCTGGTGGACCGCCACGAGCCGGATGCTGGCGGGGTACTGAGGCAGACGCAGAGACCCCGCCCCCCGTCCGCCGTCTAGTCCGTTTCGCGCCCCGTACGCCGAGCGTACGCGCGGGCCGCGCGGGCGCGGTCGCCGCAGCGGGTGGAGCACCAGTGGCGGCGGCCGTGCCTGAGGAGGTAGCGGGTGCAGGGCGGGGAGCCGCAGGCGGTGAGGCGTTCGGCGTCGGGGCCGGTGAGCAGGTCCGCCGTGTTGGCGGCGAGGGTGGCCAGGGCGTGGTCGACGATCTGCGTGGTGGGGTGCGGGGCGGCGCGGTAGGGGCCGTTCTTCTCGTCCCAGTGCAGCAGGGCGGCCGTGGGCACCCTGGTCAGCGCGTCGTTGACGGCGGAGAGGGCCGGGGCCAGGGCGGGGAGCCCGGCGACCCGGGACGCGAGCAGCGCCCTGACGTTCTCGCGCAGTGACCGCAGCTGTGCCGCGCACATCTCCCGCATGCCGGCGTCCACCGGGGCGAGTCCGCGTTCGGTCAGCCACTGGTTGGCGGTGGCGGGGGTGCCGAGGAGGTCGAGGAACTGGCCGCCGGGCAGGGCGATGGCGGTGTTGGCGAAGTCCAGGGCGAGGTACCGCTCCGCGCCCGGTGCGGGCGGCGGTGCGGGCTCGGCGGTCACGGTCTCCTTCATGGATCTCATGGTACGGATTGCCGCCATCCGTGAGACACGACTACTGTCTCTCACGGATAGAGTCGCTCCCATCCGTGAGGTGTGTGCCTTCATGACGACCCCTGCCGACGCCCAGCTCCCCGTCCGCGTCCTCGGCGGCCCGACCGCCCTCTTCGAGTACGGCGGCCTGCGCTTCCTCACCGACCCCACTTTCGACGCGCCCGGCGACTACCCGAACCCCGGCCGCCCGACGCTGACCAAGACCGCGCCCTCGGCCGCCGCCCCCGGCGAGCTCGGCCGTGTCGACGTGGTGCTGCTCTCGCACGACGAGCACGCCGACAACCTCGACCGCTCCGGCCGTGCCCTGCTCGCCGACGTCCCGCTCACCCTCACCACACCCGCCGGCGGACAGCGCCTGGGCGACGGTGCCAGGGGGCTGCGGGACTGGGAGTCCGTCGAGCTGGACCGGCCGGGCGGCGGCACGGTCACCGTGACCGGCGTGCCCGCGATCCACGGACCCGGGACGCACGAGGAGGTCGTGCCGATCGCCGGACAGGTCGTCGGCTTCGTCCTGACCGGCGAGGGCCTGCCCACCGTCTACGTCAGCGGCGACAACGCCTCGCTCGACGCGGTCCGGCGGATCGCCGAGCGCTTCGGGCCCGTCGACACGGCCGTCCTGTTCGCCGGAGCTCCCCGTTTCCCGGTGCTCTTCGACGGCGAACCGCTCGTCCTGGACAGCGCCGGGGCCGCCGAAGCGGCCCGGATTCTCGGCGCGCGCCGGGTGGTGCCCGTGCACTGCGACAGCTGGGCCCACTTCACCGAGGGCCGCGACGACGTCGTGAAGGCGTTCACGACCGCCGGACTGGCCGACCGCCTACAGCTCGGCTGAGCAACCCAAACGCCCCAACGCGAACCCCATAACCCAACCCGCACCACGCGTCGTCCGGCACCGGTCCCTCCCCTCGTGGGGACCGGTGCCGAACCATGCGGGCGGCGTCGATCCGTGCCGTGACGGCGTGGATCGTGAAGCGGCCTGGCCCTTGGTCGGTGGAAGCGCGGTCCGGTCGGAACAACCGGCTCTGGGTGGGCTCTGACGCTCAGGGAAGAAGACCGGCGCGCCGTGTCGTGATTCCGGCGTAAGTTGACCGAGAACATACGGCGGCATGAGTGGTCTCTCCGAGCGCTGAGCTGGTGGCCGGTCCGGACGACGTCCCGTTGCTGCGCTGTTGCGTTGTGATCCTGCCAGCAGGGGGCCCCGCTGGGGAGGTTCCGGTCCCGATCCGGATCCTTAACCGCAGGTCAGCCGTATAAAGTGAGTTTTCCGGTCCGGATGGTCCAGAGGCCGGACGGTCCGGACGGTCCGGTGAAGCGATGGTCCGGATGTCCAAGCGCGGAGGAAGTAAGGGGTGGACGCCTTGAGTTCCGACTCAGGGGCACGCACGGCCTTCGCCGAACGCCTCGCGCTGCTGTACCGGGAGGCCGGGAACCCTCCCCTGAAGAGCGTGTCCGAAGCGGTCGTACGGCTTCAGCGGGTCGACGAACGCGGGCGGGCCGTACGGGTGTCCGCCCAGCGGATCAGCGACTGGCGGCGGGCCAAGAACGTACCGGCACAGTTCGCCGCCCTGTCCGCCGTCCTGCACGTCCTGATACCCCAGGCCCGCCGCGAGCGGCCCACGCCGGTGGCCCCCGGGCTGTACGACCTGGCCCACTGGCAGCGGCTGTGGGAGCGGGCGGTGGCCGATCCGGCCGGCGAGCGGCCCGCCGCCTCTCCGGAGGCGGACGAGGAGCAGCGGGCCGGCGTGTGCCCCTACCGCGGGCTCGCCTCGTACCGTCAGCAGGACGCCCGCTGGTTCTTCGGCCGGGAGCGCAGCACCGAGGCCCTCGTCGCCCAGCTGCGCACGGCGGAGAAGACGGGCGGCCTGGTGATGCTCGTCGGCGCCTCGGGGGCCGGAAAGTCCTCCCTGCTCAACGCCGGCCTGGTGCCCGCCCTGCGGCAGGGCGGGCCGGGCGACGACGGCGAGGCCCCGGCGCGGGAGGTGCTCCAGCTCGTGCCGGGCGCCGATCCGCTCGCGGAGCTGACCGGCCGGATCCCCGGGCTCGCGGACGTCAGGGCCGCCGCGGAGGAGTCCGAGGCGGTCCGGGACGCGGTCGCCGCGTGGGCGGCGGGCTGTGAGAACCCCGCGCCTCCGGTCGTCATCGTGGACCAGTTCGAGGAGGCGTTCACGCTCTGCTCCGACGAGGCGGACCGGCGTACGTTCATCCAGTTCCTGCACGCCGCGTGCACGCCCCCCGGTCCGGGTGAGCCACCCCCCGTGCTCGTGGTCCTCGGGATCCGGGCCGACTTCTACGAGCAGTGCCTCGGGTATCCGGAACTGGCCGACGCGCTCCAGCACCGGCACATGGTGCTCGGGCCGCTGACCACCGCGGAGCTGCGGGAGGCGGTGACCGGGCCCGCCAAGGCCGTCGGGCTGGAGATGGAGCCGGGGCTGGCGGAGCTGATCACCCGGGAGGTGAGCGCCGACGGGCCGCGCGGCGCGCACGACGCGGGGATGCTGCCGCTGCTGTCCCACGCGCTGCTCGCCACCTGGCAGCGCCGCAAGGCGGGCCGGCTGACGCTGGCCGGATACCGTGCGGCGGGCGGCATCCAGGGAGCGGTGGCGGCGACCGCCGAGCGGGCCTGGTCCGCGCTGGACCCGGCGGCGCGTACGGCCGCGCGGCTGCTGCTGCTCCGGCTGGTGCGGCTGGGTGAGGACACCCAGGCGACCCGGCGGCGCGGGACCCGACGGCAGTTGGCGGAGGAGTCGAGGGACCCCGGCAAGACGGAGGAGTCGCTCGAGGCGCTGGTGCAGGCGCGGCTCGTGACGCTCGACGCGGAGACCGTGGAGATCACCCACGAGGCCCTGCTGACCGCCTGGCCCCGGCTGCGCGACTGGATCGACGAGGGCCGGGGCGACCATCTGCTGCGCCAGCGGCTGGAGGAGGACGGCCGCGCCTGGGAGGGCTCGAACCGCGACACGTCCCTCCTCTACCGGGGTTCGCGGCTGGAACAGGCTCACACCTGGGCGAAGGCCGCCGGCGAGACCTTCCTGACCCGCAGCGCGGTGGATTTCCTGGCCGCCTCGGTCAGGCTGCGCCGGCGCACCGTCTGGATCAGCCGCGGCGCGGTGTCGGCGCTGGTCGTGCTGGCCATGGTGGCCGTCGGCGCGGCGCTGATCGCGTGGCAGCAGCGCAACGAGGCGGTGTTCGAACAGGTCGTCGCCGAGGCGGACCGCGTCCAGTACACCGACCCGTCGCTGTCCGCCCAGCTCGACCTCGTGGCCCACGACCTGCGGCCGGGCAACGAGGGCACCAACAACCGGCTGATCTCGATCGTGAACGCGCCGCTGGCCACCCCGCTGCTCGGCCACACCGGCGCCGTCTACCTCACCTCGTTCAGCCCGAGCGGGCACACCCTGGCCACCGCCAGCTACGACCGGACCGTACGCCTGTGGGACGTCCGGGACCCGACGCACCCGAAGCCCCTGGGCGAGCCCCTCACCGGCCACACGAGCTGGGTCAGCAGCGCGGTCTTCAGCCCGGACGGCAGCACCCTCGCCACCGCCGGCGACGACGGCACCGTTCGCCTGTGGGACGTACGGGATCCCGTGCACCCGATCCCGCTCGGCAAGCCCCTGACCGGTCACGAGGGCACGATCTACCTGCTCGCCTTCAGTCCGGACGGACGGACCCTGGCCTCCGCCGGCGAGGACCGGACCGTACGCCTGTGGGACATGGCCGACCCGGACCGGCCGAAGGCGCTCGGGGCGCTCACCGGGCACACGGCCGCGGTCCGCGCCGTGGCCTTCAGCCCCGACGGACGGACGCTGGCGACCGGCGGCGACGACGACACGATCCGGCTGTGGAACACGGCCGATCCTCGTCGTCCCAAGCGGGTCGGCCCGGTGCTGACCGGCCACACGGGCCTCGTGCACTCCGTGGCCTTCAGCCCCGACGGACGGACGCTCGCCAGTGGCAGCGCCGACGACACCGTACGGCTGTGGGACGTGGCCGATCCCGGTCGTGCCGAGGCCCTCGGCGGGCCGCTCACCGGCCACACCGGTGCCGTGTGGTCCGTGGCCTTCAGCCCCGACGGTCAGACGCTCGCCGCCGCCAGCGCGGACAGCACGGCGAGCCTGTGGAACGTCAGCGATCCGGCCTACCCGGCGCAGGTCGGCGAGCCGCTCGCGGGCAGCAGCGGCGAGATGTACGCGCTGGGCTTCAGCCCGGACGGCCGCACCCTCGCCACCGGGAGCGGCGACAACAAGGTGCGCCTGTGGTCGGTTCCGACCTCGGACATGATCGGCCGGAGCGGGGCGTTCCGGCCGGACGGGCAGGTGCTCGCCACGGCCGCGCGCGACGGGCGGATCCGGCTGTGGAACGTGGACACGCCCGACCGGCCGGTGTCCCTGAGCGAGCCGTTCATGCCCGGCGACGAGGGCCAGCGTTCGCTGGCGTTCTCGCCCGACGGCCGCACCCTCGCGGTGCTGACCGGAAGCCGGGCCGTGTACCTGCTGGACGTCACCGACCCGACCCGGCCGGTCTCCCACGGCCCGCCGATCACCCTGCGCACCCGGTTCATGGGCCCGGACGCGCTGGCCTTCAGCCCGGACGGGCGCATCCTGGCCACCGCCTACGACGACCGCACCATCCAGCTGTGGAACGTGAGCGACCCGTCCCGCGTCACCGCGTTCGGCGCGCCGCTCACCGGCCACAGGGGCTACGTCAACGCCCTCGCCTTCAGCCCGGACGGCCACACCCTCGCCAGCGGCAGCGCCGACGGCACCGTCCGGCAGTGGGACGTGACCGACCCCCGCCGCACGAAGTCCCTCGGCGCCCCGCTCACCGGCCACCTCGGACCGGTCAACGTGCTCGCCTACAGCCGGGACGGCGACACCCTGGCCAGCGGCAGCGACGACGACACCGTGCGGCTGTGGAACGTCACCGACCCCGCCGAGGCGATCCGGCTGGGCTCCCCCCTCACCGGCCACACCGAGGCGGTCGTGTCGCTGACCTTCAGCGGGGACGGCGACACCCTGGCCAGCGGCGGCAACGACAACACCGTCCGGCTCTGGGACGCGGGCGACCCGGCCCACGCCTCCCCCATCGGCCAGTCGATGAGCCCCAACGCCAAGACCGGCAACTTCCTGTCCTTCAGCCCCAAGAGCCACATGCTCGGGGTGTCCAGCGGCACGGACACCGTCCGGCTGTGGAACCTCGACGTCGACGACGCGATCGACCACATCTGCTCGACCACCCGGGGCGTCCTGACGAAGGAGAAGTGGCACGAGTACCTGCCGCGGCTGTCGTACGAGCCTCCGTGCGACCAGTGATCCCGCTCACACCTGCTTGCTACGGCTCAGCAGTCGTCTCCCGCCGGGGAGGCAGCCTTGTTAGTCTTGGCCATAGCCCGATCGCTGGTGCATCCCCCGTCGCCAGCGGTCGGGCCTTTCCGTGTCGCCGCCACCGGGCGGGCACGGGCCGGGAGTCGTACGCTGACCTGGTGCGGAAGGCGTACCAAGTGGTCCGTGACAACCGGCGGCACCAGTGGGAGAAGAACCGGGTGCACGCGTCTTGGACCGAGCGGGCCGGGACCGGGGCCACGGAACGCGACACCGGGTCCGAGCGCCGGAATCTCGTCTTCCACGCGGAGTACCGCGAGATCGCGGCGCCCCCGGACCTGGCCGAGGCGTTCGGCGTCCCGCCGGCCACCCCCCTCGTCGAGCGCACCTACCGGACCCGCCACGCCTGCGAGAGCACCCCGGTCAGTCTCACGACCTCCTACCTCGTCCGCCGCATGATCGCGGCGAACCCCGCCCTCCTGGACCACACCAACGAGCCCTGGCCCGGAGGCACCCAGCAGCAGCTGCACACCGTCGGCATCGAGGTGGGCCGCGTCGAGGAGCGGGTCACCGCGCGTGCGCCGACCCCCGAGGAGCGTTGCGAGCTGGAGCTCGCGGTCGGGACCCCGGTGATCCTGCTGCGCAAGACGTCGTACGACATCGACGAACGCGTGGTGGACATCTGCCGCGTCACGCTCCCCGGCGACCGTACCGAGCTCGTCTTCACCACTCCCCTGGAAAGGTGGTGAGTGCCGCCGTGCCCCGGCGCGTCACCATCGTCACTGCCGTCCACGCCCCCTCGGCCCGCTTCCTCCCCGAGGCCCACGCGTCGCTGTGCGCACAGGAGTTGCCGGAGGGCTGGGAGTGGCACTGGGTGATCCAGGAGGACGGGCGCACCGACGCCGTCGCCCCCTACGTCCCCGACGACGCCCGGATCACCTTCCGGCAGGGGCGGCCCGGCGGCCCCGGCGTCGCCCGCACGATCGCGCTCGCGCACGCCGAGGGGACGTACGTGAAGATCCTGGACGCCGACGACCAGCTCACCCCCGGCGCCCTGGCCCGCGACCTGGCCGCCCTCGAAGCCGACCGCACGCTCGGCTGGGCGACCTCCCGCGCCCTGGACCGGCTGCCGGACGGCTCGACCGTGGGCTTCCCCGGCGACCCGGCGACGGGGCCGGTCGAGCGCGGAGCCGTGCTCGACTTCTGGCGGGCCAACGGTTTCCGCGCCCAGGTCCACCCGGCGACCCTCTTCGTACGACGGGATCTGCTGCTGGCCCTCGGCGGCTGGATGGCGCTGCCGGCGTCCGAGGACACAGGGCTGCTGCTGGCGCTGAACTCCGTGAGCCGCGGGTGGTTCTCGGCCGAGGTCGGGCTGCTCTACCGGAAGTGGGAAGGGCAGGCGACCGGGCAGGCCGCGCACGCGGACACCGCCGAGCGGGCGGCACGGATGGCCGTGGCGGAGGCGCGGGCGCGGGCGCTCGCGGGGTCGGGGTGGAGCTGGCCGGCGTCCTAGTGCCCGGCACTAGTCGGTGAGCTTGACCGCCTGTGACGGGCACAGCTCGGCCGCCTCCCGTACGTCCGGATCGTCGCCGGTGTTCTCGCGGCCGGGTATGACGGCGCCGAATCCGTCCGCCACCGTGAAGACGGACGGAACGCGGTAGACGCATTCGCCGGAGCCGTAGCACAGGTTGGAATCCACGGAGACCTTCATGTGCAGTGCCTGCCCGTCCGACGCCCCTTCTAGGGCCTGTGTGATGTCGTGATCAACCAGGTGTCTTCAGCAGGTCGTTGATCCAGATCATGGCGGCGCGGAGGTGGAGGCCGGCGAGGTAGCTCTCGGGTGTCTTGTCGTATCGAGTCGCGATGCCCCGCCAGGCCTTCAACTTGTTGATCAGGCGCGCGACGGTGTTCCGCTCCTTGTAGAGATCGGCATCGTGGCGTGTGGGCCGGCCGCCGCGACTGCCCTTCTTCTTCCGGTTGGCGGCCTGGTCCTTCTTCTCCGGGATGACTGCCTTGATGTTGCGTCTGCGCAGGTAAGAGCGGTTGGCGCGCGATGAGTAGGCCTTGTCCGCGGCGACAGCGTCAGGCCGGGTCCGGGGACGTCCGACCGGCAGAGGGATCCGCACCTTCTGCAGCACGGGGACGAACTGCGGGCTGTCGGCTGCCTGTCCCGCAGTCAGGACGAACGACAACGGACGGCACCGGCGGTCCGCGGCGAGATGAACCTTGCTCGTCAGCCCGCCACGGGACCTGCCGAGCAGGGCTTGCTTCAAGCGGAGCTTGCGCCTCCGCCTGATGTGCCGCCGCTCTTCCCCCTCGGGGTCGTGACCTGCGTCCTGTCCGTTCTGTTCTGGCGGGCCGCCCCCTTTTGCCGGGCCTCCTCCTGCTCGGCGGCGGCTTCCTCGAGGGCGTCCATGATCTCCTTGCCGATGCACATCCCGGCGGCGTCGTGGTGGGCGCGGGCGGTCGTGGAGTCCACGCTGACCAGGGACAGGTCCGTCTTTCCCTGGCGGGCTGCCTCGGCGATCACGCCTTCCAGCAGCGCGGTGAAGACGCCGGCGTCCCTCCATACCCGGAAGCGGCCGTAGACCGTCGGCCATGGGCCGAACTCGCCTGGCATCTCCCGCCACTGGCTGCTGGTGCGAAACCGCCAGATCACCCCCTCGAACTGATCCCGCAGCCGCTCGGGATACGGGCCGTACTCGCCTATCGGCAGGAACGGCTGGATCAACTTCCATTGCCTGTCGGTGAGTTGCCTGCGCGTCACGATTGTCTTCCTACCGGATCCGCCTTCCATGCGGATCCGGATCGGCAAGATTGATCACGACGTCACACAGGCCCTAGGCGCCCTTGTCTCTAGCGCCCTTGTCTCTAGGCGCTCTTGTCGAAGGGCAGCTCCAGCATCCGGATGGCGTTGCCGCGCAGCAGCTTGTACGTGACCTCGTCCGAGAGGCCGGCCACGTGCTCCTCGGCGACCTGCTTGGTGTGCGGCCAGGTCGAGTCGACGTGCGGGTAGTCCGTCTCGAAGGTCGCGTTGTCCTCGCCGACCGTCTTGATCGCCTCGATGCCGTGCCGGTCGCGGAAGAAGCAGCAGAAGATCTGCCGGTAGTAGTACGTCGACGGCGGCTCCGGGATCAGGTCCTTGACCCCGCCCCACGCCCGGTGCTCCTCCCACACGTCGTCGGCGCGCTCCAGGGCGTACGGGATCCAGCCCATCTGCCCCTCGCTGTACGCCAGTTTCAGCCGCGGGAACTTCACCAGGACGCCGGAGAAGAGGAAGTCCATCATCGACGCCATCGCGTTGTTGAAGCTCAGCGCGGCCTGGACGGCGGGGGGCGCGTCGGGGGACGCCGCCGGCATCTGCGACGAGGACCCGATGTGCATGTTCACCACGGTCCCGGTCTCCTCGCAGACCGCGAAGAAGGGGTCCCAGTAGCCGGAGTGGATCGACGGCAGCCCCAGATACGTCGGGATCTCGCTGAACGTCACGGCCCGTACGCCCCGTTCGGCGTTGCGCCGGATCTCCGCGACGGCCAGGTCGATGTCCCACAGCGGGATGAGGCACAGTGGGATGAGCCGGCCGCCGCTGTCGCCGCACCACTCCTCGACCATCCAGTCGTTGTACGCCCGCACGCAGGCGAGTCCGACTTCCTTGTCCTTGGCCTCCGCGAAGGTCTGCCCGCAGAAGCGGGGGAAGGTGGGGAAGCAGAGCGAGCCCTCGACATGGTTCATGTCCATGTCCTCCAGCCGGGCCTTCGGGTCCCAGCAGCCCCGCCGCATCTGCTCCCGGGTGATCCCGTCGAGCGTCATCTCGTCCCGCGAGAAGCCGACGGCCGCGATGATGCGCTTGTACGGGAAGAGCTCGCCCTCGTACTCCCACCAGTCGGTGATCTGGCCGTCGGGGTCGGTGGTGAACCGGTACTTCCCCCCGACGTACTGGAGGTCACCGATACCCGCGGTGAGCGGCTTCGGCCCCCTGTCCCGGTACTTCGCCGGGAGCCACGTCTCGAAGAGATGCGCGGGCTCGATCACGTGATCGTCCACGCTGATGACCTTGGGCAGTTCCCTGCCACCGAGCCCGCTACCGCTACCGCTGCTACCGCTACCGACACTGACCACTGCGTGCCCCTTACTGTCTGCCGACACCCGGCACGAATCTGACGACCCATCAGATAAAGCGTAGGGGGAGGCTCCTGCGGCAGCAATACACGCCGCCTTGATCGTGGTAGGGAGGGGGCATGCCCGGCCGACTCCCTCTCACCGAACAGCTCACGGCCCTGCGCTCCGCGCTCTCCCGGAGCGAGGTCCTGACCGACGTGCTGACCAGGGCGGCGACACTGGAGCTGCCCGGCTGGTACCTGACGGCGGGCTGCCTGTTCCAGACCGTGTGGAACGTGGTCACCGACAGGCCCCGGCAGCCGGCATCAAGGACTACGAGGCGGTGTTCGCCGCGGTGCCGGGCGAGGTGGAGATCCGCAACGAGGCCCGGGTGCACCTCTGGTACGAGGAGAAGTTCGGGGTGCCCTGTCCGCCGTAGGAGTCCACCGAGGCGGCGATCGACTCCTTCGCGGCGACAAGTGGTCCGGCCCAACCCGGTCCTCGCCCCGCGCGAGGTCTACAAGGCCAAGACGCGGCGCTGGCAGGAGCAGTGGCCGGAACTCACCGTTCTGCCGTGGCCGGGACGGATCAAGGACGACCCCTGTGGGTGAACACCGGGCGGTCGTGCGCCGGTAGGCTGGGTCGGCTGCGGCACCCCCCACCATCACCCGCCTCACCGTGGGTTGTTGAGTCCTGCGGCGGTCGAGACGTCATTACGGCAATCACTGCAATCACGGCATGAGGATGAAACACAGGTGCTGATCGCGGGCCGGTACCGGCTGCACGACCCCATCGGACGCGGCGCGATGGGGGAGGTCTGGCGGGCGTTCGACGAGACGCTCGGCCGGACGGTGGCCGTCAAGCTGCTCCTTCCCCACGACTCCGACCCGACGGCGACCTCCCGCTTCCGGCTGGAGGCCCAGACCGCCGGGCGGCTCAACCACCCGCACGTGGTGGGCGTGTACGACTTCGGCGAGTACGACGGCCGGCTCTTCCTGGTGATGGAACTGGTCGAGGGCGACAGTCTCGCCCGCCGGCTCAGCACCGCGGGACCGCTCCCCGTCGAGCAGGTGGCCCGGATCGCGGCGCAGGCTGCCGCCGGGCTCGCCGCCGCCCACCAGCAGGGCATCGTGCACCGCGACATCAAGCCCGCCAACCTGCTGCTGGACCCCGACGGCACCCTGAAGATCGGCGACTTCGGCATCGCCCGCTTCGTCGACGACCCCTCCGGCGCGCTCACCACCACCGGCCAGATCGTCGGCACCAGCCTCTATCTCGCCCCCGAGCGCGCGCTGGGGCAGGCCGCCGGTCCGGCCTCGGACGTGTACGCGCTGGGCTGTCTGCTCTACCAACTCCTCACCGGGCGCCCGCCGTTCCAGGCCGACACCGCCGTCGCGATCCTCCACCAGCATCTCGACGCCACCCCCGTACCGCCCCGGCAGACCCGCCCCGAGCTCCCGCCCGCCTTCGAGAACTTCCTCCTCGGGCTCCTCGCCAAGCGGCCCGAGGACCGTCCCGCCACGCAGCAGATCGCCGAGTGGTTCGGCGGCGGGGCCTGGCAGGGGCGGTCGGAGCCCTTGCCGGAACCGGCACCCGCACGGCAGGCGGCGACCTCGCTGGTCCCGCCGCCGACCGGACCCGGTGTCCCCGGCGGTTCGGAGGCCGGCCCCGCGACCACGTACGCGCTGCCCTCCGCCACGGTACGGCCGTCCCGCTCCCGCACGACCGGGTCCCCCGGTGCCCGCGGACTGGTCGCGCACCGGCCGAGGGTGATGGCGACGGCCGCCGCGGTCCTGGTCTTCCTGGCCGCAATGCTCGCCGGGATGCTCTGGTTCTCGCCGGGCAACAGCTCGGCGGAGAGCCCCGGGAACGGCACGCCGGGCGCTACGACGCCGGGAGCGTCCGGTGGGTCCGGTTGGTCCGAGGGGTCAGACGGATCCGATGGGTCCGCCGGGTCCGAGGCGCACGAGGGATCCGGAGAATCCGGGGGATCCGCGACCAACCTGTCCGACACCCCCGAGGCCTCCCCCACGTCCTCGTCTCCCACCCCGACTCCCACACCCACCGCCACCCCCTCCAGGACGGATGACGGGCAAAAGGGCAAGGACGGTCAGGACGGTCAGGACAAGGGCAAGGACGAAGAGGACGAGCCGGACGAGGAGGGCTGAGGCCCGACGGTCCGCCCTGTCCGCGCAGGCGCCTCGTGCGGGACCGGGTCGCCCGTGAAGAGGGTGTCGAGGCGGTGCGCGTACGCCTCCCGGGCCGCGGCGAAGTGTTCCGCCGGGAGGGCGTTCGCCTCGGACAGCGTGAACGGCTCCAGCGGGGTCATGCCGGTGAAGCGGAACAGGCCGTGCTGGAGCGGGTGGAGGACGTCCGTGAGGCGGCCGTGGATGCCCCGGTCGGAGAAGGACCGCTCGCGGGCGCCGTACGTCACCGACAGCAGGGCCCGGCGGCCCGCCAGCGGCGCGTCCTCGCCGTAGGGCGGCGCGACCCGGGGGCCGTACGCGAAGCCGCTGGTGAAGACGCGGTCGATCCAGCCCTTCAGGATCGCCGGGGCGGCGAACCACCACATCGGGAAATGCAGGATCACCGCGTCCGCCCAGAGGAGCTTCTCCTGCTCGGCGGCGATGTCCGGGGCGAGGTAGCCGGCGAGGGTGGCCTCCTCGGAGACGTCCATCACGTGCAGGCGGCGGTCGGTGCCGTGCTCGGGGAAGTCGTCGGCGTCCACCGTCGCCTTCCACTTCATCGCGTAGAGGTCGCTGAGCCGTACCTCGTGCCCCGCCGCGCGGAGGTGGTCGACGGCGAAGGCGGTGAGGGAGGCGTTGAGGGAACGGGGATCGGGGTGGGCGCTGACGACGAGGACGTTCTTGCCCGGGTCGGTGCTTTCCGTCATGCCCTTCACGGTGTCGCGGGCGCTGACGAGTAGCCAGAACCTTGTGGAACCGGCGGATTCGGAATCCTGGTATTGCCAGGGCCACCCGTACGGGATGCGGGCGCCGCGCATACTGGAACGCATGGACGGCGTGCACGGGGTGGGGGAAGGCAAGGCACTCGGCGGCTTTCTGCGGGCCAGGCGGGGTCGGGTGGCACCGGAGCGCGTCGGGCTCGCCGGCGGCGGCCGGCGTCGCGTGCACGGGCTACGCCGGGAGGAGTTGGCCCAGCTCGCCGGGATCAGCGTCGACTACTACGTCCGTCTCGAACAGGGCCGAGCGACCCAGCCGTCCGCCGAGGTCCTCGACGCGCTCGCCAGGGTCCTCGGGCTCGACACCGCGGAGCGCCGGCACCTCGACACCCTGGCCACCGGCAGGCCCGAGCCCACCCCCAGGCTCCGCGTCGGCCCCGTGCTGCTGCGGGCCCTCGAGGCCATGGCTGAGCTGCCCGCCTTCGTGACGGACCACCGCCTCGACGTCGTCGCCTGGAACGACCTGGGCGCCGAGCTGATGGGCGGCCTGGCCGACCCCGGCCGCCGGGACCGCAACAACGCCCGCTTCCTCTTCCTCGACCCCGCCTCGCGCGAGCTGTACCCCGAGTGGGAGGCGAGAGCGGCGGAGGCGGTCGGGCAGCTCCGGGTGGCCGCGGGACGCTATCCCGACGACACCGAACTGGGCGCGCTCATCGCCGAGTTGTCCAGGAGCAGCGCCGACTTCCGGCGGATCTGGGACTCCGGCGAGGTGATGATGTGCGCGGCGGGACGCAAGCGGCTGCGGCACCCCGCCGCCGGACTGCTCGACCTCGACTACGAGACCCTGCACGTGCCGGCCGCGCCCGGTGAGACAGGCCTGATCATGCACGTGTTCAGCGCCGGGGAGGGCACGGCGGAGGCCGCCGCCCTCGAACGGCTGACGACCGCCCTGGTCTGACGGTCAGTTGTTCCAGGTCTCGTCGTACGGATCCTTGGGCGCCTCGACCGGTACGGCACCGGTGACCTCGATGAACGGGATCGGGCCGCCGTTGACCGGGTCCTTGGTCCGCTTGGCCGTGTACGTGCCGGTGACCTCCAGCCAGGTGTCCGGTTGCAGCACCGGCGGAATCCGGCCGGTCAGACCGACCTTGACCGGCTGGGCGTCCGCGGCACAGCAGTTGAGAGCCATCCGGACCAGGTACGGCGTCCCCGTGCGGTCCAGCGCGACGAATCCGGCGACCTTGACCTGCCGGTCGCCGAGGGAGCGCCCGTGGCCGTAGGCCGCGCGGCCCGCGTAGTCGACGAGGTTGAGGCGGAGCGGCCCGTCGGCGGGCAGGGCGGCGTAGCCGTACGGCTGTTGCAGTGCCGTACCGGTGCGCAGGGCGCTGTACGAGCCGAGGGCGGGCGGGGCGACGAGGATCAGGGCGAGGAGGGGGAGGACGAGGAGCCAGGAGACGCGGGGCTCGGGATGTGCGTGGCCCTTGCCCTGGGGCTGCTGCTTCCCGGCCCGCCACTCGTACCAGACGGTCGCCACCGCCGCCGCGATCAGGACGACGCCGGAGGCCAGCAGCATCGGACGCAGCCCGGCCTTGACGTACCGCAGATAGAGGTCGGTGAGCCCGGCGTGCAGCAGGGCCGCGCCGAGCAGGAACAGGACCGCCGCCTGCGCCTGCCGGTTCACAGCAGCACCGCCCCGGTCAGCACCGACACCGCGATGGCGAGGACGAAGGTCGTGGGTGCGAACCGCAGCGCGAAACCGCGCCCGAACGTCCCCGCCTGCATCGCGAACAGCTTCAGGTCGATCATCGGCCCGACGACCAGGAACGCCAGCTTGGCGGTGAGCGAGAACTGCGTCAGCGAGGCCGCCACGAACGCGTCCGCCTCCGAGCAGATCGACAGCAGTACGGCGAGGATCGCGAGCGCCAGCACCGAGACGACCGGATGGTCGGCCGCGGCCTGCAGCCACTCCTCCGGCACGACCGCCTTGAGGGTCGCGGCGGCCATCGCGCCGATGACCAGGAACCCGCCCGCGTGCATCACGTCGTGCCGGACCGAGCCCCAGAACGCGGCGCCGCGGCCCTGACCGTCGTACGTCTCCCGGGCGGGCGGCCGCAGCCAGTCGGTGCGGCCGAGCCGCAGCCACAACCAGCCCATCGCGCACGCCACCAGCAGGCTCGCGACGAGACGCGCGAGGACCATCTCGGGGTCGTTGGGGAAGGCGACGGCCGTGGCCGTCAGCACGATCGGATTGATCGCCGGCGCGGACAGCAGGAACGTCAGCGCCGCGGCCGGCGTGACCCCCCGCCGCACCAACGCCCCCGCCACGGGCACCGACGCACACTCGCACCCCGGCAGCACCACCCCGGCCGCCCCGGCCACCGGAACCGCCAGAGCGGGCCTCTTGGGCAGTGCCCGAGCGAAGAACGAGGCCGGCACGAACACCGCGATCGCCGCCGACAGCAGCACCCCCAGCACCAGGAACGGCAGCGCCTGCACCATCACGGCGACGAAGACGGTCGTCCAGCTCTGCATGACGGGCGCGGCGAGCGCGCCTCGGATGGGCCCCTGGGCGAGCACCATCACGACCAGCAACAGAGTGAGGGCGAGCGGAGAGCTGAGCCGCCACCGCTCTTCCGTCTCCTCCCTCGCTTCCCTCGCTTCCCCCTCTTCCCCGTGCACCGGCGGGCGCGCGTCCTCGCCCGTCCGCTGCGGGACGGTTCTGGTGATGGCCACGGGCGAGGTACCTCCGGGCGTCGGGGTCGATCCCTTTTCTCCTGTACGAGGATTCTGCCGCCGTTGTTCAACTCCGCGCAGGATCATCTGCGGTTCCGTCCGGACCCGGCCGTGCAACCGCCGGTACCGGTGAGGCAGTCTTGCCCCTTGTGGTGAGCGTTCCGAATCAGGTTCCGGCGGGTGCTGCGGCTGCCGCGCACATGGTGGTGTGCGGTGACGACGGGCTCGCGCACCGGCTGGCGGCCGAGCTGCGCGGGGTGTACGGCGAGCAGGTCACGCTGGTCGTGCCGCCGGCCGAGCGCACCGTGCGCCCGCCGGTCGTCGGACGTGCGCGTGCGGCCTCGGCGCTGCTGGACCGGGTGGTGAACGCGGCCGTCAACCGGGCCGGGGGCAACGCCGCTTCGGTCGAGCCGGCGGGGAGCGAGCCGGTGCTCGTGGAGGCCGCCGAGGCGACCGAGAGTGTGCTCGCCGAGGCGGGTGTGGAGCGGGCGGCCGCCCTCGCCCTCGTGTACGACGACGACGAGACCAACATCCGCGCCGCCCTCACCGCCCGCCGCCTCAATCCGACGCTGCGGCTCGTCCTGCGGCTCTACAACCGGCGGCTGGGGCAGCACATCGAGGAACTCCTCGATCAGGCGGCCGCGTTGGCGACCGGTGGGACGACGGGGCCCGCCGCGGTGTTCGACGCCTCCACGACCGTGCTGTCCGATGCCGACACGGCCGCACCCGCGCTGGCCGCGAGCGCCGTCGCCGGCACCAGCAAGGTCGTACAGACCGACGGGCTGATGCTGCGCGCGGTGGAACGGCCGGTGCCCCGGCCCGGCGAGACGGCCGACCCGGGGCTGGCCACGCTCGCGCTGCTGTCCGCGACGTCCAACGACCCGGCCGGCGACGCGAACGGTCCCGAGAGCGGGGAGCAGGGGCCGCTGCTGCTGCCCGACGCGGCGACGGTACGGGACGCCGCCGGGCGCGGAACCGTCGTACTGGAGCAGGTGTCGTACTCCGGGCCCGCGCTGTCCTCCGGGCGCGGGATCGTGCCGCCGTTCGCCTCGCTGTTCTCGCGGCGGCTGCGGTGGTCGCTGGCCGGGCTCGTGGGGTGTGTGGTCGCGCTCGCGGTCGCGTTGAAGCTGGTCACCGGTGACCATCCGCTGCACGCGATCTACCTGACCCTGCTGGATCTCTTCGCCATCAACGACCCCGCCATCGGCGCGGACACCGGCCGCCAGGTCCTCCAGCTCCTCTCCGGTCTGGTCGGGTTGCTGCTCCTTCCGGTGCTGCTCGCCGCGGTGCTCGAAGCCCTGGGCACCTTCCGCAGCGCCTCCGCACTGCGCAAGCCGCCGCGCGGGCTCGGCGGGCACGTCGTGCTGCTCGGGCTCGGCAAGATCGGCACCCGGGTACTGACCCGGCTGCGCGAACTGCACATCCCCGTGGTGTGCGTCGAGGCCGACCCCGAGGCGCGCGGACTCCCCACGGCACGGCGGCTGCGGGTGCCCGTGATCCTCGGCGACGTCACCCAGGAGGGCGTCCTGGAGGCCGCCAAGATCCACCGCGCGACCGCGCTGCTCGCGGTGACCAGCGCGGACACCACGAACCTGGAGGCCGCGCTGTACGCGCGATCCGTACAGCCCGGTCTGCGGGTGGTGCTTCGGCTGTACGACGACGACTTCGCGACCGCCGTGTACCGCACCCTCCGGGCCGCGCACCCGGGGGCGAGCACGCGGAGCCGGAGTGTGACGCATCTGGCGGCGCCCGCGTTCGCCGGGGCGATGATGGGGCGGCAGATCCTGGGGGCGATCCCGGTCGAGCGGCGGGTGCTGCTGTTCGCCGCCGTGGAGGTGCGCGGGCATCCGCAGTTGGAGGGGAAGACGGTCGGGGAGGCGTTCCGGGCGGGGTCCTGGCGGGTGTTGGCCTTGGACACGGACGCCTCCGGCGGACGGCGAGGGGAGTCGGCCGCGGAGGAGGCCCACGAGGACGAGCGGGCTTCCGGGCTGGTGTGGGACCTTCCGGACACGTACGTGCTGCGCGACTCGGACCGGGTGGTGCTGGCGGCCACACGAAGGGGGCTTGCGGAGTTGCTGGGGCGGCGGGCTCGGCAGGAGCGGGGAGAACGAGGGGAACGGGCCGGGGCGTAGGGGCTCTGCCCCTACAACCCCGCCAGGGGCCTCCGCACCCCTGGACCCCCTGCCTATGACCACCCACCGCCCGACTCGGTCACTTACCAGCTCCCCAAGTGCCTCTCCGCGAAGTCCAGCTCCAGCCTCACCTGCTTGATGCGCTCGTCCACCACCAGCGAGCCGTGTCCCGCGTCGTACCGGTACACCTCGTGCACCGCGCCCCGCGCCTCCAGCCGCTTGACGTAGTTGTCGATCTGGCGGATCGGGCAGCGCGGGTCGTTGACGCCCGCCGAGATGTACACGGGGGCCTTGACCTGGTCCACGTACGTCAGGGGGGAGGACGCCTCGAAGCGCTCCGGGACCTCCTCGGGGGTGCCGCCGAGCAGGGTGCGGTCCATCGCCTTCAGGGCTTCCATCTCGTCGTGGTACGCCGTGACGTAGTCGGCGACCGGGACCGCCGCGATGCCCAGGGTCCAGGCGCCGGGCTGGGTGCCGAGGCCGAGGAGGGTGAGGTAGCCGCCCCAGGAGCCGCCGGTGAGGACGAGGCGGGAGGGGTCGGCCAGGCCGGAGGTGACCGCCCATTCGCGGACCGCCGCGATGTCCTCCAGCTCGATGAGGCCGACCCGGTGCTTCAGGGCGTCGGTCCAGGCGCGGCCGTAGCCCGTCGAGCCGCGGTAGTTGACGCGGACCACCGCGTACCCGTGGTCCACCCAGGCTGCCGGGCTCGCCGCGAACGCGTCGCTGTCGTGCCAGGTCGGGCCGCCGTGGATGTCGAAGACCGTGGGGAGCGGGCCGGTCGCGCCCGCCGGCCTCTGGACCAGGGCGTGGATGCGGCCGCCCGGGCCCTCTACCCACACGTCCTCCACGGGGACGGACCCCGGGGACTTCATGCCGGGCGGGTCGAGGACGACCTTGCCGGTCGTCGAGCGGACGGTCGAGGGCTCGGCGGAGGAGGACCAGAGGTACTCCACGCTGCCGTCCGGGCGGGCCGTCGCCCCGGAGACGGAGCCCGCCGGGGTCGGGACCTTGACCAGGTCACGGGTCGCCAGGTCGTAGCGGAAGAGCTCGCTGCGGGCCTCGAAGCTGTGCGCGATGAGCAGCCCGGTGCCGTCCGGGTACCACTCGGCGCTCACGTCGCCGGGCAGGTCCAGGGCGAGGTCGCTCTCCACGCCGCTCGCCACGTCCCACACCAGGGGCTCCCAGCGTCCGCGCCGCTGGTGCCCGATGAGCAGCCGGGTGTCCCCGGCCACCGGCGCGAAGCCGAGGACCTCGAGACCCAGCTCCTTTTCACCGCCCTTGGTGTCGTCGAGTTCGGCCACCGGCGTGCCGTCGGGGCGCAGGACGCGCAGCGCCGAGTGCATCGCGTCGCCGTGCTCGGTGTGCTCGATCGCGATCAGCGTGCCGTCGTGGGAGAGGTCGCCGACGCCCGCCGACTCGCGGTGCCGGTAGATCTCCACCGGGTCCTCGCCGGTGCGGGCGACGTAGATGGTCGTGCCGTCCTCGTCGGTCGAGCGGCCCACGACCGCCGTACGGCCGTCCCGCCCGAGCGCCAGGCCCGCTGGGTACGAGGCCTCCAGGCCCGGCGTGGCGAGCTCGTCCTCACCGCCCCCGAAGGGCTGGCGGCGCCACACGCCGAACTCGTCGCCGTCCTTGTCGTCGAACCACCACACCCAGGTGCCGTCCGGGGAGAGCACTCCGTCCGTCGTGCCGTTCGGCCGGTCGGTCACCTGGCGTTGCTCGCCCGTCGCGCGATCCCAGGCGTACAGCTCGTACGTCCCCGTCGCGTTCGACACGAACAGGGAGCGGTCCGGTGCGTCCTCCGCCCAGTCGGGCAGCGACACCCGGGGCGCCCGGAAGCGCTTCTCCCAGTCCGGCATCTCCTCGTTGCGCTCGGCCGCGGCGGACCCGTTGCTCTCAGTCATGACCCCATACTGCCCGCCCGGACCGACAATGCGCTGACCAGGTCCCCAGCCTGTGGATAACTTCGACCGAACCCCACGGCCGGGCACCATGGCCGAACCCGATTGTCAGTGGCACGGTGCAGACTCTTCGGCATGACCGATCTGCGCAAGACAGTCGAGACGTTCTGGGCCACCGCCGAGGCCCGGGACTGGGGTGCGTTCGAGGAGACCCTGGCCGAGGACATCGTGTACAAGCTGCCGCAGACGCGGGAGCGGATCAGCGGGCGGGAGCGGTTCGTCCGGTTCAACCGGGAGTATCCGGGCGACTGGCACCTGCGCGTCGAGCGGATCGTCGCCGAGGCGGATCAGGTGGTCACCTGGGTCCACTTCACGGTCGGGGAGGAGGAGATGTACGGCATCGGCTTCTTCACGGGGGACGAGAGCGGCCGCATATCCGCCTTCACCGACTTCTGGCCGGAGCCCTACGAGCCGCCGGCCGGCCGGGAGCACCTCGTCGAGCGGTACTGACCGCGCGACCCCGCGCCCCGGCCCTCCGCGGCAGCCACGTACCTTTGAAGGCGTGTACCGGTTTCTGCTGACGCCCCGTTGGTGGGGGATCAACGTCTTCGTGCTGCTCGCCATCCCCTTCTGCATCTTCATGGGGTCGTGGCAGCTGAGCCGCTTCGAGGACCGGATGCAGGACCAGCAGACCGTCACAGCCCAGGCCGAGTCCGGCAAGCAGGTTGCCGCCCGTCCACTGGCCGAGCTGCTGCCTGTGGACAAGGCGACCTCCGGCAGGCTCGTCACCGCGACCGGACACTACGACCGGCAGCTCCTCGTCCCGGACCGCGAACTGGACGACAAGGCGGGCTACTACGTCCTGACGCTGCTGCGCACCGACGGCGGCAAGGCCCTGCCCGTCGTCCGGGGCTGGCTGCCCGGCACCCCCGACCCGGCGAAGGTCCCGGCCGCGCCCACCGGCGAGGTCACCGTCACCGGTGCGCTGCAGGCGTCCGAGACGCCCGGGAGCAACGGCGTCAGTGCGCAGGGCGGGCTGCCGGCCGGGCAGACCGGGGCGATCAGCGCGGCGTCGCTGGTGAACCTCGTGCCGTACGACGTGTACGACGCCTGGGTCACGCTCTCCGAGGCGGACTCCGGGATGACGGCCGTGCCGGCCGCGGCGCCGGCGGACACCGGGCTGGACCTGAAGGCGTTCCAGAACCTCGGGTACACCGGGGAGTGGTTCGTGTTCGCCGGGTTCGTGGTGTTCATGTGGTTCCGGCTGCTGCGGCGGGAGATCGAGTTCCTGCGGGACGCGGAGCTGGGGCTGGTGCCGGACGAGGAGCCGGTTGCCGTCGACGTCGGGAGCAGGTGACCCGGGGCCGGTGCTCGGGGGTGGGTCGCACAGCGGGGCGCACGGCCCGGCGCTGACGGCGTGCCGCCCGCGCCCACCGGGGCGGCACGCAGGCCCGCGAACCAACGGCCTCCTTACGAAGCCGCCAGCACGCCCGTCCAATAGACCGTCCCCGCACAGGCGTTGGACACCGTCGCCGAAACCGACGGCGCTCCGCCCTCCGCCGTGTTCGTGACCGTCACGCTGCCGTCGGCCGTGCCCTCGGTGACCAGCTGGGGCGAGGTGCCGGTCTCGCCGCCGGTGGTGGTGCCGCCGTCGGTGGTGGCGCCGTCGGTGGGCGTCGGGGTGGGTGTGGGGTTGCCCGTGTCGCCGGTCGAGGTGTCGCCGGTCGTGGGGCAGGTCTCCGAGGGCACCCAGGCGAACTTGACGTCGTAGGCCGAACCCGGCTTCAGCACCAGCGAGGCGACCTCGAGGGCCGGGTCGGGCAGCGCTGCCGCCGCGTCCCCGGCGACATGCCGGGCCGTGCTGATCTTGGTGGCGTCCGCCGCGCCGGCCGCGGTCGGGGTGACCGTGCCGGGGCCGACGACCGTGCAGTCGGCGGTGGAGGTGTTGGTGATGCGGAAGGTGCCGTAGACGGTGCCGACGGAGTCGGGGGCGTCGACGCTCTGGGTGGCCGAGCCGAGTTCGGCGGCCGTGCAGACGGGGACGCCGGCCGTGCTGGTGGCGGTGGGGTCGGCGCCGCTGCTCGCCCCGGCGCCGCTGCCAGTGCCCTTGCCCTTGTCCTGTTCCGTCTGCTCGCCCTTGCCCTTGTCCTCGGTCTTCCCGGCGGAGCCGCCGGAGGTGCTCTCGCCGCCGTCGGGGCCCTTGCCCTCGCTCGCGCCGCCCTGCGTCTGGGAGTAGTGACCGGCCATCGACGGGTCGGCGTCCACACCCGTGGAGTTGGAGACGTGCAGGAGGGCCGGAACGGCGGTGCCGACGAAGAGGGCCGCGGCCGCCATGCCGACGACGGCCTGCCGCTTGCGTGCGCGCCGGGCGGGGACCGCCTTGCGGAGGTGGTCCAGCGTGCCGTCGCGCGGCTCGATCTCCTGGACCGCCTGGTGCAGCAGGCCGCGCAGTGCCAGCTCGTCCGAGTCGAGCCCGGTGGGGCTCTGGTCGTCGGGGCCGTGGTTCACAATTCCGTTCCCAGCGTGCGATTGCTTCGGCGTCTGCTCGTCCGACGACTCTGTCGGCTCGCGCCATTCATAGGGCTCGTGGGGGACGTGCAGATGACGCCGCCCGTTGTTGTCTCGGCTCATACCGGGGCCTCCATGGCAACCCGCAGAGCGGCGATGCCGCGCGAGCCGTACGCCTTGACGGAGCCCAGCGAGATCCCGAGCGTCTCGGCGACCTGGGCCTCGGTCATGTCCGCGAAGTAGCGCAGCACCAGGACCTCGCGCTGGCGGCGCTGCAGGCCCTTCATCGCCTTGATCAGGGAGTCGCGCTCGAGCAGGTCGTACGCCCCCTCCTCCGCGCTCGCCATGTCCGGCATCGGCTTGGACAGCAGCTTCAGGCCGATGATGCGGCGGCGCAGGGCGGAGCGGGAGAGATTGACGACGGTCTGGCGCAGGTACGCGAGGGTCTTCTCCCGGTCGCGGACGCGTTTGCGCGCGGAGTGGACGCGGATGAAGGCCTCCTGGACGACGTCCTCGCAGGAGGCGGTGTCGTCGAGGAGGAGGGCGGCCAGCCGCAGCAGCGAGCTGTAGTGCGCCTGGTAGGTCTCGGTGAGATGGTCGACGGTCGTGCCGGCGGTCACGACATCTTCGGCGCCGTCACGCTGTCCGGGGATGCGGGCGGGCCGCGCTGCGGGCATGGGGGCGATCACCGGCATGCCACCGGACGTGCCGGGCATGCGGGGTCGTAGGGACGGCCGGGGCGGCCGAAGGGCCGTGCCGCGCGTCGCCGCTCTGAACTCGAGAACCTCTGCCACGCCAGTTGGACACGCTCCTCCCCGTCAGGGTTGTACGCGGCCGGCCGTCTTCTGCCAGGCGGCACAACTGACCGTGCGTCAAACGCGCTCATGCCCTACCCGCTCTTCCCCTGTGTCCTGAATGGCCAGGGCGTCCCCACGCCCTGTCAAGCTTCCCCGCGCCCCCGGAGGGCGTTCGCAAAGACGCTCCCCGCCCTCCGCGCGGTTGCGGAGGACGGGGAGCCAAATCTTCGGACGCCGAGGCGGCTCGGTTCAAGTGGTCCGGACCATCGACCGGCTCACACTTCTCATACAGATCCTACAAATGTACGCGGTTTCAGCCAGGACTTTTCCGGCGGTAACCCTTTACCTCAACACACGTCACACGTCAGACCAGCGCACGAGGCCGCTCAGGCGTCACCCGAACTCCGCCGCCACCAGCTCCGCGATCTGCGCGGTGTTGAGCGCCGCCCCTTTGCGCAGATTGTCCCCGCACACGAAGAGTTCGAGCGCCGTCGGGTCGTCGAGCGCCCGCCGCACCCGTCCGACCCAGGTCGGGTCGGTGCCCACGACATCGGCGGGCGTGGGGAACTCCCCCGCCTCCGGGTTGTCGAAGAGGACGACTCCGGGTGCGGTGGCGAGGATCTCGCGCGCCTTGCCCACGGTGACCTCGCCCTCGAAGCGGGCGTGGACGGTCAGCGAGTGGGTGGTGACGACCGGCACCCGGACACAGGTCACCGCGATGGGCAGCCGGGGCAGTCCGAGGATCTTGCGCGACTCGTCGCGCACCTTCATCTCCTCCGAGGACCAGCCGTCCTCGCGCAGCGATCCGGCCCACGGTACGACGTTCAGCGCGACCGGCTCCGGGAACGGCCCGGTGTTGTCCCCGACCGCCCGGCGTACGTCACCTGGGCTGGTCCCCAGTTCCGTACCGGCGACCAGGGACAGCTGCTGACGCAGGGTCTCGACACCGGCGCGGCCGGCCCCGCTCACCGCCTGATAGGAGGAGACGACCAGCTCGCGCAGCCCGAACTCGGCGTGCAGCGCACCGAGGGCCACGATCATGGAGAGGGTCGTGCAGTTGGGGTTGGCGATGATGCCCCGCGGCCGGACCCGGGCCGCGTGCGGATTGACCTCGGGGACGACGAGGGGCACCTGCGGGTCCATCCGGAAGGCGCCCGAGTTGTCCACGACCACCGCGCCCCTGGCGGCGGCGACCGGCGCCCACTGGGCGGACACGTCGTCGGGTACGTCGAACATGGCGACGGCGACCCCGTCGAAGGCCTCCTCCGTCAGGGCCACCACCTCGACCTGCTCACCGCGCAGGGCCAGCTTGCGGCCGGCCGAGCGCGGTGAGGCGATCAGCCGGATCTCGCCCCAGATGTCCGCGTGCTGGGACAGGATCTGGAGCATGACCGTGCCGACGGCTCCGGTCGCCCCCACGACCGCGAGCGTCGGCCTGCCGGTTCGCCCGGCACCCACGGTCATCAGCGGCCGGTACCCCCGTAGACGACGGCCTCGTCGCTGTCGGAGTCGAGCCCGAAGGCCGAGTGCACGGCGCGGACGGCCTCGGGCACGTCGTCCTGGCGGGTGACGACCGAGATGCGGATCTCGGAGGTCGAGATCAGCTCGATGTTCACGCCCGCGTCGGACAGCGCCTGGAAGAAGGAGGCGGTGACGCCCGGGTTGGTCTTCATGCCGGCGCCGACGAGCGAGATCTTGCCGATCTGGTCGTCGTAGCGCAGCGACTCGAAGCCGATCGCGCCCTTCGCCTTCTCCAGTGCGTCTATGGCCTTGCGGCCCTCGGTCTTGGGGAGGGTGAAGGAGATGTCCGTCAGACCGGTGGAGGCCGCGGACACGTTCTGCACGATCATGTCGATGTTGATCTCGGCGTCCGCGACGGCGCGGAAGATCACCGCGGCCTCACCCGGCTTGTCCGGGACGCCGACGACCGTGATCTTGGCCTCGGAGACGTCGTGGGCGACTCCGGAGATGATGGCGTGCTCCACCTGCTGGTCCCCTTGCGACTCGGGCTTCTCGTTGCTGACCCAGGTGCCCGGCAGTCCGGAGAAGGACGAGCGGACGTGGATCGGGATGTTGTAACGGCGTGCGTACTCCACGCAGCGGTGCAGCAGCACCTTGGAGCCGGAGGCGGCGAGCTCCAGCATGTCCTCGGAGGAGATCCAGTCGAGCTTCTTCGCCTTCTTCACCACCCGAGGGTCGGCGGTGAACACGCCGTCGACGTCGGTGTAGATCTCGCACACCTCGGCGTCGAGGGCGGCGGCCAGGGCCACGGCCGTGGTGTCGGAGCCACCGCGGCCCAGCGTGGTGATGTCCTTCTTGTCCTGGCTGACGCCCTGGAACCCGGCGACGATGGCGATGTTGCCCTCGTCCAGCGCCGTCCGGATCCGGCCGGGCGTGACGTCGATGATCCGCGCTTTGTTGTGGACCGAGTCGGTGATGACGCCTGCCTGGCTGCCGGTGAAGCTCTGGGCCTCGTGGCCCAGGTTTTTGATCGCCATGGCCAGCAGTGCCATGGAGATACGCTCTCCGGCGGTCAGCAGCATGTCGAACTCACGCCCGGCCGGCATCGGGGATACCTGCTCGGCGAGATCGATCAGCTCGTCCGTCGTGTCGCCCATCGCGGAAACGACCACGACCACCTGGTGGCCGTTCTTCTTCGCTTCCACGATTCGCTTGGCGACGCGCTTGATGCCCTCGGCATCGGCTACGGAGGAGCCTCCGTACTTCTGCACGACAAGGCCCACGTGCGCTCCTCGCTCATTCCGTCTGTGTATCCACAGCCCACACATACGCGTGTGTCCTGCGGTCGGCTCAGTCTATCGAGCGCCCGAAATTCGCCCCTGAGGTATCGCATCGTGAGATTCGGGCGCCCAGGTCAGCGCATGCCCAGAACGGCCTCTCGGGAAAAGTGCCAAGCGTCACAGGCGACGCATGTGAGTCAACTTTCAAGCACTAGGGTTCGCGTGTGCACGTACTCCTGGTGGAAGACGATGAGCCGGTCGCCCAGTCCCTGCGCCGCGGTCTGACCCGCTACGGCTTCGAGGTCGACTGGGTCACCACGGGCGCCGCCGCCCTGGCCCACCCCGAGCCCTACGACGTCGTACTCCTCGACCTCGGCCTGCCCGACACCGACGGCCTCGACGTCTGCAAGGCGCTCCGCGAACGCGGCGACGTGCCGATCATCGTGATCAGCGCGCGCAGCGACGAGACGGACCGGGTGGTCGGCCTGGAGCTCGGCGCCGACGACTACGTGTCCAAGCCGTTCGGCGTACGGGAGGTCATCGCGCGGATACGAGCGGTGATGCGGCGGATGCAGCCGCGCACGTCCGCCGCCGACACCGGCCCGGACCGCTACGGCACCCGCCTCACCGTCGACCGCAAGGCCGCCCGCGTCCGCCTGGACGGCGAGGAGGTCGCGCTCGCGCCCAAGGAGTACGACCTGCTGGCCTTCCTCACCGAGGAGCCGGGCGCGCTGATGTCGCGCGAGCAGATCATGGAGGCGGTCTGGGACGCGAACTGGTTCGGGCCGACGAAGACGCTGGACGTGCATGTGGCGGCGCTGCGGCGGAAGCTGACGGGTGCGATCACGATCGAGGCGGTAAGGGGTGTCGGCTTCCGCCTGGAGATCGCCAACGGCGATACCGGTGACGGCGTCTCATGAACCGCCAGCTCATCCGCAGCTACATCCTGCTCGTCGCGGTCGCGATCTTCCTGTTCACCGTGCCGGTGGCCTTCACGCTCACCAAGCAGCTGCGGGACGACACCGCGGTGTCCGTCCTCCGCGAGGCCAGGACCATGGCGCTGCTGCTGGGCAACGGTGACGGGACCTCGTGCGACGCCCTTGAGCAGATGGCCGAGGCGTACCGCACCCAGACGCCCGGCAAGGTCGAGGCGACCCCCACCAACGGCTGCGTACCGAAGCTGCCCCGGCCCGGGAGCGACGCGGCCCTGACCCAGGCCCTGAAGGGCGAGGAGCCCGAGCCCGACTGGGGTGCCGACTTCATCTGGGGCAAGGAGCTGGTGGTCACCGTCCCCGCCCGGGCGTCCGGCGAGGGCGGCGCCGTACGGATCGTGTACTCGACGAAGGACATGACCTCCAGGCTCTGGCAGATCTGGGGCTTCCGGGCGGGCCTTGCCGTCCTCGTCCTGGCGGCAGCCGCGGCCATCGGCGCGGTCGCCGCCCGCCGGATCACCGCGCCCCTGCGCGAACTCAACGACATGGCCAGCAAGTTCAGCGACGGCGACCTGACCGCACGGTCGCCGGTGACCGGCCCGCCGGAGACCCAGACGCTGGCCCGCACCCTCAACCAGGGCGCGGAACGCCTGGACACCCTGGTCGCCTCGCAGCGCATCTTCGTGGCGGACGCCTCCCATCAACTCCGTACGCCCCTCACGGCTTTGCGGCTGTCCCTGGACAACATCGCGGACGGCGTGGACGACGAGTTCGTCCGGGAGGACGTGGAGCAGGCGACCGCCGAGGTGGTCCGGATGAGCCGCCTGGTCAACGGCCTGCTGGTGCTGGCGCGGGCCGAGGCCAAGGTGACGGCCGCGGAGCCGCTGTCCCTGCCGGACATCGTGGACGAGCGTCTGGCGGTGTGGAGGCCGGCCGCCGACGAGCGCGGAGTCACCGTCGCGCTCAGGGGGAGTGCCGACGGCCGGCTGCTGGTGCTGTCCAGCCCCGGGGCCCTGGACCAGGTGCTGGACAACGTGCTCTCGAACGCCCTGGAGGTGTCGCCCGACGGCGGCACGATCACCGTACGGATGGAGCAGCAGGGCGAGGAAGTGGTGCTGTCGGTCCTCGACGAGGGTCCCGGCATGTCGGACCCGGAGAAGTCCCGCGCCTTCGACCGCTTCTGGCGCGGCCAGGGCCTGACCGGGCGCTCCGGATCCGGGCTCGGCCTCGCCGTCGTCAAGCAGTTGGTGACGGACGACGGCGGGACCGTGGCGCTCCGGGACGCTCCGGGACGCGGGCTGTGCGTGGAGATCCGCCTACGCGGGGCCGGTCGGTAGACCTCAGCTCTCCGGCATCGCCGAGGAGTGGTGGTTGACGATCAGCCAATCGCCGTCGATCTTCTCGTACGCGTACGAGTACCGCGCCTCGACGACTCTCTTCTTGCCGGTCTCGGGGTCGGTGAGCGTGAACTCGTAGACACCGGCGTCGATGGCGGAGTTGCTGTCGAGGACCTCGACGATCGTGTCGATCTTCTTCCCGACCGGCTTGTTCTCCAGGAAGTGGTCGAAGTAGTCGACGATCTCGGCGCGGTCGGTGCGGACCTGGTTGGAGACGGTGGGCAGCAGTACCGCGTCCTTCGCGTACAGGTCCGCCACCTTGTCCGAGTCGCCGGTCTGCAGGGCGGCGTTCCAGCCGTCGAACAGGGCGGCGATCTGCTTCTTGCTCGGCTTCGACCCCGAGTCGGAGTCCGAGCCGGCCAGGCTGACGCCGGCGGTGAACGTACCGACGGCGATGACGGCGGTGGCGGCGACGACGGCTGCGCGCTTGGTTATGGAACGACGGGTCATCGTTGTCTCCAGCAGTAGTGCGAGGTGGGGGTCTCTCCCTCCGCGTTCGGTGCGGTGTGGAGTGACTCCAGACTCTCTTTCCGCTGGTTAGGGCCCGTGCAGCCGAGATACAGGGCAGATCCAGCACTCGGCCAATTGACGTTCCGTAGCGGTACGGTTACGCGGCGCTCTGCCGACCGCGCAGCAGGCTCACCCCGGCGCCCATGGACACTACGCCCATCCCGACGGCCGTCATGATGCCCTGCGCCCCGTCCACGGCGAACGGCGCGACCGCGGCGACGGCGAGGTTGAAGAGGAAGAGGAACCACAGGGCGGGCTTGGAGGAGAGCAGCGACTTCATGACGTTTCCCTTGCGGTGAGGGCCATTCCGTGGCCGGTTGACCTTGTGCCCTCAACCATTCCGTTTTCCGGCGGCCGCCACGAGGGAGTGCCCTCCCGGACCGGTGGTGTAGCGGGCTACACCGTACGAGCCGCTCAGGCGTCGCCCGTCGACACCGAACCGATGTCCCCGCCGGCGGCGACGGACCGCTCCCCGGAGGCGGTGACGGGCCGCCCGCCGGCAGGCGGCGCCGAACCGGGAACGGCCGTAGGGGCCACGGCCTGGACACCGTCGCCGGTGGCGACCGCCCCGATGCTCCCGCCCGCGGCGACGGACCGCGCACCGCTCACGGTGACCGAAGCGTGCGGGGAGCCTGAGCCTCCCGAGAACACGGCGTAAATGGTGAGCGCCAGCCCCACCAACCCCGCCGCTCCCCCGGCCACGCTCGCCCACGGATCCGCCGCGTCGACGTCCAGCACGCCCCCCGCGACCAGCCCCGCCGCGCCCGCGACACAGAGCCCGATCCCCGTCCACATCAACACCTTCGAACGCCCCGTCATACGGCCATCATGACGGCCGGGGGGACCGAGGCGCAGGGGGTTGGCCCGGCGGCTCCGGCCGGGGAGGATGCCGATCATGACGACGAGCGGGTGGGCGGGCGACGTACTGCTGACGGCGATCGTCCTGCTCGGCTCCTCCGTCCAGTGGCTCACCGGCATGGGCTTCGCCCTGGTCGCCGTACCCGCACTGATCCTGCTGCTCGGACCGGCCGAGGGGGTCGTCCTGGCCAACTGCGCCGCCGGCGCGATCAGTGTCGTGGGCCTGGTGGGCGGCTGGCGGCAGGTTCGGTGGGTGGCGATGCTGCCGCTGTGCGTGGCGGCGGCGTGCACGGTGCCGGCGGGGACGTGGGTCACTCATCAACTGCCGGAGCCCCTGCTCCTGTTGGCCATGGGCGGGCTGGTGACCGTGGCCGTGCTGCTGGTGATGCGGGGCGCGCGGGTACGGGCACTGCGAGGCACCGGGGGCGCCCTGGCGGCCGGCGCGGCCGGCGGTTTCATGAACGCGGCGGCGGGTGTGGGCGGCCCGCCGATTTCCCTGTACGCCGTCAACGCGGGCTGGACGGTACGGGAGTTCGTACCGAACGCGCAGTTCTACGGGGTGGTCGTGAACGCGTTCTCGGTCGCCTCGAACGGGGTGCCGTCACTGAGTGCGCCGCGGTGGGTGTCGGTGGGGGCGGCGATGGTGGTGGGGGCGCTGATCGGTCGCGGGCTCGCGGGACGGCTGCCGGAGGAACGAGCCCGGCTGCTGGTGTTGGCGCTGGCGTTGGGGGGTGGGGTCACGGCGGTGGGGAAGGGGGCGTGGGGACCGTGAGCGGCCCCTCCCCGGCCGTCCGGTCTCGGGCGCCCGGCGGGCGAGTTCCTCGGAATCCTCGACCGGCATCTGGGCGCGCCGGCACCCACACCGGCCCTCGACCGGGGAAGACCGCCGCTGCGCCCAGCTCTTCATGGCCGCTCGACGCGGATGCGCTTGCGGTTGGCGCTCATGGCCAAGGCCCGGATGTCCTCGAGGTCATCCGTGAGGATCAGGGCGTCATCGTGCGTGAGTGATGCGAGGACGACCGTGGCATCGACCACGTCCGCCGTACCGTTCTCCTGACACAGAAGCGCCGCCGCTTTCGCGGTGGTCTCGGTCAGTGGCAGGACAAGGCAGGGACGCAGCACCTTGTGCAGGTTGGCAGCCTTGGGACGGGTGTCCCAACACTGGGCCAGCACCCCCGCCGGAACGATCGGCCGTACGTCCGCGGCCAGGAACTCGTCGTGCTGCGCGAGGAAGTTCCGGTTGTTCTTCGCGGCGGCGAGCAGGGCACCCGCGTCGTACACGACATGGCTCATGCGGACTGTGCCCCCGTCGTGCCGCTCTCGCTCCACCCCATGAGGTCGGCCACACGGGCCCTGGCCCTGGCACGCTCTTCCTCTGTGAACATTCCGTACTGCTCCTGGTACTCGACCATGGCCTCTCGGCCATCGCGCATCCGCTTCCGGTGGCCCAAATAGGCCTCCAGCGCCCGGCTGACCACAGTCGAGATCTGCTCGTCCTCGGCCTCGGCACACTGCCGCAGTGCCTCGCCGAGCTCGGCATTCAGACTCACGCTGAACTTCACCTTCTCTGCCATATTACGAATGTAATCCAGGATCTCTGCTGGGACCACCGGCACGCGGAGGCGCGCGTACGTTCCCCCGTGTCACCGCCGTCACCAGTTCCAGCGCCTCGGCCGGAGACCGTTGGCGATGCGGTCCCGGTTGTCGCGGTAGTGGTAGAAAACGCGGTCCTCGATGGGCACAGAACGGAACGTGTCGGGCACGGGGCCGCCCGTAGGGCGTTCCAGCTTCTTCTTGAGGTAGTAGGCGGACGTGACGCCGAGGTGGGCGATCTCGGCGAAGCCCTTGGTGATGTCCTCGTCGGTCATCGGGTTCTCCGCGTCCTCCTTGCGGCAGTCCTCGCAGATGCCACGGTCGATCTTCACCGTGCGTTCGTCCTGGTCACAGGTGGCGCAGGCCATGATCACGCGGGTGACGCGGCCGCGGAGGGGGCCCGTCGGGGCCGTGGTGGTGTCGGTGTCGTTCTTGTGCGGGGGCATCTTCGCCTCCAGTCGTTTGCGGGCGAATCCGCCCGGGTTGGTGACAGTGGGTGGGAGCCCGTCGGTCAGGGCTCGGGTGATGTCGTTCGGCGTCGCGCCACGGGAGAGCCACTCCGCGGCGAGGGGTTCGAGGGACTGGCAGTCGGATGCGGCGAGAGGCATACGGGGGTCCGCGGCGCGGAGTCCGGCGAGTGCGCGGTACGCGGCGCTGGGCTCGTCGGGAGCCGACTCGTCCGGCGTGGTCTCGGGGGTCGGCTGCGGTGCCGGATCCTCGGTCCGGGCCAGGCCCGGCCGGTAGTCCGTCACGTCCTTGCCGTGCCGTTCCCGCGCAAAGTTCGCCCACCACTCTGGCGACCTGGGCGTACGCGACCAGTACGTTCGCGTCACCCACCGCATCGAGTTGTCCTCGACGGTGATGTGCTCCTTGATCCAGCGCAGGTGGCCTGCCTCGGTGAGGCGGTTCAGAGAGCTGCGCATCGACTGCTGGCCGTAACGGGGATGTTCCGCCGCGAGCACCTTGTGACCCATCGCGTGGCCGTTGTCGAGGTGGTCGATGAAGACGGCGACGTCGGCGTCACGCGGGAGCAGGTGTGCGAAGTCCGGGTCGGCGTGCGGGTCTTCGTCACCCGCGGAGCGCTTTCCGTAGCCCGTATTGGCCATGGGGTGAGACGGGGACGGCAGGGCGGGACTAGGGTAGGCGTAAGCCACCATCGAACTGTTCCTTCGATCGGTAGGTCAGGCCCCGGAGCCGGTGTTGGCGCACCGACCGGGGCCGATCTTTTTGCTCGTTTGCCGCGAACCTAGAGTGGCTTTACGTTCCGACGCAAGCCGATCACGGAACGTCACCCGTTCGAGGTACGACGCCTCAACTCACGTACAGACATGGTTGGTTGGGTTGGATTTCAACCAAACCAAGAACCCAAAAACCCATGGGAAGAGCTCGGAGCCCGAGGCTCAAGCTCCGGGCTGAACTGCGGAAATGAACGCCTCCCAGGCGGGGGCGGCGAGGTGGAGCTCGGGGCCTGAGGGGACCTTGGAGTCGCGGATGTGGATGCGGGTGGAGAACGCGACTTCGACGCAGGCGCCACCCTCACTGTCGCTGTAGCTCGACTTGAACCACTTCAGCTGCTCGCTCATGGCTGATCCACCATCCGCTCGATGAAACGGGCCGACTCAGCGGAACTGAGAGCCTGCGTGCGGATCATGCTAAGCCGCTCGGACGCACGGCTGACAAGCTCTGGGTCGGCCGACAATTCGCTGACGAACGGGCCTTCCGTGAAGGCGAAACGCTCGTGGTCGTGAGTCTCCAACAACACCATGGACCCCATGAGCGCGGCGGGGATGGCACGTTCGAACGGGAGCACCTGCACCACGACGTTGCGTAGCCGGGACACCTCCAGCAGGTGGAGCAGTTGCTCGGCGTCCGCCTGAGGGCTGCGCAGGGCGGCTTCGTAGACGACAAAGCTCAGGCCCACCGGAGGCTTCCGCCCAGTGAGGATCGCCTGCCGCCCCATGCGTGCCGCGATCCGCTTCTCCACCGTCTCCTCGTCCAGGGGCGGAACATGGTTCTCGATGAGCGACCGCGCGTACCCCTTCGTCTGCAGAAGGCCCGGGATGTATGTGACTTCGTACCACCAGAGACTGATCGCCTCCTTCTCCCGCTCCATGAAGTCCTGCGCCCGCGCCGGAAACTTCTCCCTGTGCAGGTACTCCTTGGCCGCGCTCAGCATCCCCTCCGCCCGGCACAACTCGTCCGCCACGTCGAGCACCCGCGGCGTCGGCATGCGTACGCCCTGCTCCATGGACTTGATGGTGTCCGGCGAGTAGTTGGAGGCGGCGGCGAGTTCCTCGCGGGTGATGTCCGCCTTCGTGCGCCAGCGCTTCATCTGGTTGCCGCTGTAGCGCCAGGCCACAGGCGGCTGGGAGTTGACGTTGTACTGACCCGACACAGCACGCACCTCCGACGGATACACCCCGGCGTGTATCACCTCAGTCGCTACCGAGCGTAGCTTCGCCCACGCCACTGTGTGACCATGACGAACGCAATTCACCGCCCTGACTGGATCCCGGCCTCCGGCCACCAACTTCGTCTCGCCGGCGTGCACTTCGACGCCGTACGGATCGAGGGCGTGCGAGGGGAAGTCGTCGCCGAGCGGATCATCGAGGCGGCGGACGGGGACGCGGGGCCGGTCGTGTGTGAGGCGGTCGGGTTCCGGTGGATGTACTTCCTGCTGGCGCCCGGGGAGGTGCGCAGGCACAGCTGGCCGCTCGGCGTGCAGCGGTTCGGGAGCAGAGGCGATCGTGCTCTCACGTACATCGGGATCCCGGCGCTCGACGGCAACACCTGGCCCCTGCGCTGGTACAGCGAGCCGACGCCGACGGCGCCCTATGTGGAGGCGGAGCGGTTGCGGGCGGTACTGGGGGCATAGGTCAGGGCTCTTGCGCACGCGCGACGGACAGAAGCTCGCGGACGTTCCTGGTCGTCGGGTGGTCCTCACCCAGCACCCGGAGACAGTCGGCCAGCGTCTGCTCGTACAGCCGAATCGCCCGCCCCAGATCCCCCGCCAGCCGGTACGCGCCGGCGAGGTTGCTCCCCGAGGACAGCGTCTCCGGGTGGTCCTCACCCAGCACCCGCACACGATCGGCCAACGTCCGCTCCCACATGGGAATGGCCCGCCCCAGATCCCCCACCATCATGTACGCGCCGGCCAGATTGTTCGCCGAAACCAGCGTGGTCGGGTGGTCCGCACCCAGCACCCGCGCCGAATCCTCCAACGTCCGCTCCCACAACGGGATCACCCGCCCCGCGTCCCCCGCCTCCATGTACGCGTATGCCAGGTTGTTCCGCGAAGCCAACGTGTACGGGTGGTCCTCCCCCAGCACCCGCAGGGAATCCTCCAACGTCCGCTCGAACAACGGAACCGCCCGCCCCAGTTCTCCCACCGCCATATACGCGCCGGCGAGATTGATCCGCGAACTCAGCGTGTACGGGTGATCCTCACCCGACACCCGCGCGAAATCCTCCAACGTCCGCTCCCACATCGGAATCGCCCGCCGCGCATCCCCCGCCTTCTCGTACGCGCCTGCCAGGTTGTTCCGCGCACGCAGCGTGTCGGGGTGATCCTCACCCAGCACCCGTACCGAAGCCTCCAACGTCCGCTCGAACAACGGAATCGCCCGCCCCAGGTCCCCCGCCGCCATATAGGCGTAAGCCAGGTTGTTCCGCGAACCCAGCGTGTACGGGTGATCCTCACCCAGCATCCGACTGGCCGCCGCCAGAGAACGGCTGTAGTAGCCGGTGGCCTGACTCACCTTCCCCTGCTCAAGGAGGAACTGCCCCGCCTGCCTGAGAATCAGGTTGATCTCGGCGGTATCCACCCCCGGGTCCTCCGGGGCCTCCGTGTCGACAAGCGCTTCGACGTGGGGCAGCAGAACTCTCCACGTGGGCCAACCCGCAACGCCAAAGGCGGCATCACCAGGAAGCTTGTCGAGCATCAGCTTCGCAGCGAGGTCATAGGCAGCCGTGATGCGAGCCTGATCGCGATGGGGATCGCCCCCCGGCTCCGACGCGGTGCGCGCCACCGTCTGGACCAGACGGTGGACGCCGACGCCCGCCCGGTCGAGCGTGATCATGTTGTAGTCGGCCAACAGCCCCAGGAGCTGGGCGAGGTCGATCGGATCCTCGGCGAGCGGTGCGAACAGGGCACGGGGGATGCCCGTCGGGGCGTACCACGCGGCGATCTGCAGGATGTCCACGGCCCGGGGGTCCCGTTCCTGGAGCGCGTCCAGGGTGATGCGCCAGATCCGCGCCACCGTCCGCGCCGGATCCGAGCCTCCCGGTGCCGCGTCCGTGGTGCGCTCGGGGCGCCGGCGCAACATGTCGCGGTACTCGGCGATCGTGATCCCGGTCTGCGCGATGAAGGCCCCCGCCTGTTCCAGGGCGAGGGGAAGATGGCCCAGGTCGTCCGCCAGCGCGCGGGCCTCGTCCTCGTCGTCGGCCCCGCCGAGGCGTGACAGAAGGGTCAGCGAGGCCTCCTCGTCCAGCACCGGCAAGGCGATGGGATCACACACCCAGCCCCTCTTGTATCGGCTGGTGATCAAGTGGCGTCCGGATGCCCGGAGTTGTCCCGTCCAGACGTGCACGTCCTCCGGCTTCGCCGCGTTGTCGAAGACCAGGAGCCACCCCGGATGCGTCTGCAACCACCCGACAGCCCACTCGGCAGCCTGAGCGGTCGTGAGGTCGGCCCCCTCTCCGCCCCGCAGGCGGAGCGTGAGAGCGGCGAAGCCCGCCTCGATCAGCTCTGGGGTGTCCGCGCGGATCCACCACACCAGCCGGTACGCCCCCGCATGGTCGTGCGCGTAGTGCAGGGCGAGCGTCGTCTTCCCGACACCGCCGAGTCCGTGCACGGTCTGCGTGATCGTCTGCGAGTCCGCGGCAAGGGCTCGCTCCAGCTCTGCCATCGCCTCCGCCCTGCCGACGAAGATCGGCGACGGCGGTTCCGGCAGGTTGTTCACCCCTCGCGGGACGTCCACGTCGTACGCGGTACGCGACCGTCCGGGTTCCACAGCCGTGATGTCCTCCGGGACCAGTTCGCCTCCGGCGGCCTTCACCGCGATGGCGAATCCGGGACGAGCCGCCAGCGATACGACGGACACGGCTGTCAACTGGTCCGCGTCGTAGTCCCGTTGCCGGTCGGTCGTGACGACCCCGATGAGCCGCCCCCGCGCGAACAACGCTGCCCCCGAAGCCCCCGCCCACCGCGACCGCTCGTCCGGCCTGCTGGGAACGGCGACTCCGTCGACGTAGGCCGTGATCAGCCCAATGGACTTGAGCCCGGTCAGGGTCTCGATGTGGCCGCGGATCTCCTTGGTGTCGCGGACCCCGTCCCGCGCCTCCGCCCGGGGAAACCCGACCGCGACACACCCCAGCCGCTCATCCCTCACCACCGACCCGTCGATCCGGCCCCACCGGACAGGCTCGCCGCCCGGCGGCGGCCGCCATCCCGGGTCCGTGATCCTGATCAACGCCCCGTCGGCCTGCGGCTCCCGCTCCAGATCGGGCGGGATCTCCGGCCACAGCACCTCGGCCGTGGCCCACGTCAGCTCCTCGGAACCCAGCCGCCGGACCTCCAACACCCCGCGACCCAGCACATTGTGGAGAGCCGTCAGCACCAGCCGTTCCGCCACGAGGTACCCGGTCCCCGAGCACTTCCCGGTCGGGTTCCAGACCTCGACGACCCGCCGTACGTCCACCGGCCGCTCCCCTCGTGATCCTCGTCAGTTGGGGCGTTCCCCCGAGTCGTCCGCGATACGCAGATCCGTGCCCTCGGCGTCGACCGGCTGGAGTGTGATCTTCACGCGGTTCGTCGTGCCCTTGGACCGCGACGCCTTGGCCTCCGCCCCGAACGGCAGAACCAGCACCTTCGCCCGAGCCTCCCCGTCCTTCTTCACGTCCACGGAGAACTCGACCTCGACGGGGCCGGTTCGGAACTGGATCTCTTGCCCTGCCCCGTCCCGCGTCGCCTGCTGGAGCTCCGCCCGGATCGCTCCGATCGCCTCGGCCAGCCCCGCCCACGTCTCGTCCGCCACGAAGGCCCCCTTGATCCCCGTACACGCATGGTGGGACGGAGCGTACTCTCCGCGTCCCACGCCCTTCATGACAACGCGGCCTCACCCAGGCGAAGTTGCCCGTTCATCGGTCAGGCCAAGCCGGCCGTCCGGTCGCCGTACTCGGTCGTCACGGTGAACCTGGCCCAGAGCGCCTCCACGTACGCACGCATCGTCTCCAGATCATGGATCTCGCCTCGCTCGAGCTGAGAGACCCGAGCCTGGGACTCATCAGTTCACGCCGAACAGAGACGTGAGGCCCTGGTCGAGGACCGCGTCCACGGCCTCGGTGCCCGGCGCGACCACGGTGTACGAGCGCCGCAGGAAGCGGCGCAGGACGAGGGTGTCGAACCAGATCAGCGCCACGCCCTGCGGTGCGTGGAACTCGACGAACGTGCGGCGGGGTCCGCAGGGCCAGATGTGCACGCTGCCGATGCCGGCCGGAGTGCCGAGGCCCTCTTCCAGGAGGGCGCGGGCGAAGGTCCAGGTCACTTCCTCGCCGTCGAGGGTGACATGGGCCGGGAAGCCGATGTGCACGGCGAGCGGGTCGGCGGCGGTGTAGCGGAGGGTGGCCGGTATCGCGCGTTCGCGGTCGTCGGAGGTGACCAGGCGGGCGCCGATGGGCTGTTCCATGGTGACGTTCATGCCAGTGAGAGCGCGCGGAGTGGCTCCTGATTACGCCGTTTCCGGGGGCAACCTGTGTGACCTGCGGCACGTTCGGCCACGACCGGCCATGACCGGGCGTCGGAACCCCCGGCCCGCAGCCGACGCCCTCGGACACCGGAGACGACTGCGGGCACTGACGGTGACGCTACGGCGCGCTACTTGGCCTGGGGCAGGCCCAGCGGGCCGCCGATCTCCTCCGCCATCACGCGGCCCGCCTCGAACTCGAGGGTCTCGTCGCCCATCGCCTGGTCCGTGTCCAGGCCGTCGAGCTCCTCCAGGGGCTGGTTCAGGCGGACGTGGGCCACCACCGACTGGAGTGCGCGCAGGGCGGCCGACGCCGTGGAGCCCCAGTTGGAGAAGTAGGAGAACTGCCACCACCACAGGGCCTCCGAGGTGCGGCCGGCCTTGTAGTGGGCCATGCCGTGCCGGAGGTCGGTGATGACGTCGGTGAGGTCGTCCGAGATGCGGGCGGGGACCGGCGCCTTGCGGGGCTCGTAGGGGTCGAAGACCTCGGAGTAGACGTCGATGGGGTCGAGGAGGCGGGCGAGGTTCTCCCGCAGGTCGTCCACGTCACCTTCCGGGCCGAGGTCCGGCTCGTAGCGCTCGTCGGGGACGATGTCCTCGTGCGCGCCGAGGCGGCCGCCGGCCAGGAGGAGCTGGGAGACCTCCAGGAGGAGGAAGGGGACCGCCGAGTCCGGCTCGTCGCCCTTCGCGACCTCCGTGACGGCCACCAGGAAGCTCTCGACCTGGTCCGCGATCTGGACCGCGAAGTCGTCGGGTTGCTGGGCTGCGTGCAGCGTGGCGTCAGACATCTAGAAGTCGTCTCCCCTCGAAGGCGCGGCCGAGGGTCACCTCGTCCGCGTATTCCAGGTCGCCACCCACCGGGAGGCCGCTGGCCAGGCGGGTGACCCTGAGGCCCATGGGCTTGATCATGCGGGCGAGGTACGTGGCCGTCGCCTCGCCTTCGAGATTCGGGTCCGTGGCGAGGATCAGCTCGGTGACCGTGCCGTCGGCGAGACGGGCCAGGAGTTCCCTGATCCGCAGGTCGTCGGGGCCGACCCCCTCGATCGGGCTGATCGCGCCGCCCAGGACGTGGTACTTGCCCCGGAACTCGCGGGTGCGCTCGATCGCCACCACGTCCTTCGGCTCCTCGACCACGCAGATGACGGTCAGGTCGCGGCGGGTGTCGCGGCAGATGTTGCACAGCTCCTCCTGTGCCACGTTGCCGCAGGTCGCGCAGAAGCGGACCTTCGCCTTGACCTCCATCAGGCACTGCGCGAGGCGCCGTACGTCCGTCGGTTCCGCCTGGAGGATGTGGAAGGCGATCCGCTGCGCGCTCTTGGGACCGACGCCGGGGAGCCGCCCCAGTTCGTCGATGAGGTCCTGGACCACGCCTTCGTACAACGGACTGCCCGTCCTTCCGTGCTTGCTGGGGGTCCTTCTGTACGTACGGTAGTTGGCCGATGCCCGTCTTAGTAAGGCAGGTCGGCCCCCGGTTTCGGTCGGCCCACGGTTTCCGGGACGTCAGAACGGCAGGCCGGGGATACCGCTGCCGCCGCCGAGGCCCTGCGCCAGCGGGCCGAGCTTCTGCTGCTGGAGGGTCTGCGCGTTCTCGTTGGCCGCCTGTACGGCCGCGACGATCAGGTCGGCGAGGGTCTCGACCGTCTCTTCAATGGATGCAGCGTCCGGGTCCACCACCTTCGGGTCGATCTTCAGCGCGCGGAGTTCGCCGGCGCCGGTGACCGTGGCCCGTACCAGGCCGCCGCCCGCCTGGCCGTCGACCTCGGTCCTGGCGAGTTCCTCCTGTGCGTTCGCCAGGTCCTGCTGCATCTTCTGGGCCTGCTGCAGCAGCTGCTGCATGTTGGGCTGGCCACCACCGGGGATCACGATCAGCTCTCCTTGGTCGGTACGGGTGTCCGTTCGGGATTCCCGTTCAGGTTTCCCTTTCGGGTTTCCCGTTCGGGTTTGCCGTTCAGCACGAGCCTACGTGCTCCACGCAGCCATCGCCCCAGCACTCTTTCGAGTGAGTGGGCCCGGAATCCTGTACCTGATCAAGGGCCTCTTCCGGGCGGAAAAGAGGCGAAAGCTACGCCTTCGCCACCCATTGGGCGCTAGGAAGGTAGCGGCGCGTCAGCATCAGGCGTCACGGTGTGACGCGGACTGTGTCACGCAACGTGATCGGTTGGGATGAGGGTAGGGAGTGCCGGGTGGGTCAGCCGGAGATGCAGCCCGAGGGTCCTCCTCAGGACGGGCGGGGTGAGGGTGCGGCCGGGCTGCGGCCGGGCGATCTGACCGGGCGGGCGTTTCCGCTCGGGGACTGGGGGGAGCCCGCCGTGCGGCTGGACGAGCTGTACCGGTGGGTGGAGCGGGGGGCGATGGAGACGGCGTCCTGGTATCTCGCGGACCGGGTGTGGAAGCGGCGGGGGGCTCGGGGGTTGCGGGCGGGGGCGGCGGGGGGTGCGGTGGCGGGGGCCGCGTTGCCGCTGCTGGACATGACGGGGGTGGTGGGTGGCGTCGCGCCCTGGGGGTATCTCTCGCTGCTGCTCGGGGTGGCGTGCGTGGGGGTCGACCGGTTCTTCGGGGTGACGTCCGGCTGGATAAGGGACGTGGCCACGGCTCAGGCCGTGCAGCGGCGGCTTCAGGTGCTTCAGTTCGACTGGGCCTCGGAGTGTGTGCGGGAGGTGTTGGGGCCGGCGGACGGGACGGCGAGTGAGGCTGCCGAGCGGTGTCTGGGGGTGCTTCGGCGGTTCTCCGAGGACGTGACGGAGCTGGTGCGGACGGAGACGGCGGACTGGATGGTCCAGTTCCGGACGGGTGCGGCGCCGCTCGGTATCCAGTCGGCGGTGGTCGTGGGGCAGCGGACGGACTCGGGGGCTTCTCAGGGGCGGTTTCCGTTGCCGCCGGGGGCGGGGGCTCGGCCCAACATGCCTCGGCAGCGGCCGCCGGAGCCGCGGTGACGGGGCGTGTGGTGGTCGGCGTGGAATTTTCCTCGCCCCCGCCGCCCCTACCCGTCCCATCCCCAGGGACTCCGCCCCTTCAACCCCGCCAGGGGCTCCGCCCCTGAACCCCGCCGGGGGCTCCGCCCCTGAACCCCGCCGGGGGCTCCGCCCCTGAACCCCAGCGCGGACCGCCGTCCCCTGCACCCCAGCGCGGACCGCGTCCTGCAGCCCTTGCGGGGCTCCGCGGCTGCACCCAGAGAGGATTTGGTCACTGCTGGGTGTACGTCAGCCTCTCGTCCGTGCCGGTGTTCGTGCGCTCCAGCGAGCCGTCCGGCAGCAGGGTGATCTCGGTCGGCGCTCCCGGAGAGCAGGACGAGCGCGGCTCTCCGCTGGTGACCGTGGACGGGCCGATGCTCAACGGGCCCTCGCCGCTCGGCTCTTCGGCCAGCTCCGCCTGGAAGACGCAGTGATACGTGCCGTTGGCGGTGGGGCCGTCGGCGACGAGCGACAGGACCGTGTCGCCCGTCTCGCCCTGCCGCAGGGTCAGTTCGCGGGTGTGCAGGCCGTCGGCGTTGTCGATCGTCGTGGTCCAGGTGCCGAGGTAGTCGGCGGGGATCGCGCCGTCGGACGGCGGGGCGGAAGTCGTCGGCTGTGAGGGAGACGGTTGTTCTTCGGGCGTGCTCCGGCCGGGAGTCGTGGGCGCGGTCGCGGAGGGGGTGGTGGTCCCCCCGGCTGTCTCCTCGCCGCCGTCGCCGTCACCGCCCAGCAGGGCGTAGACCGAGCCGCCGGCGGCCAGCGCCACGACCAGGGCGACGAGGACGAGTACGGCGGTGGAGCGGCGGTTCCTTCTGGGCTCCGGAGGGCCGTAATGCGGGGTGACGGCGGTCGCGGGCGGGCCGTAGGGCGGGGTCTGGCCGAGGCTGCCGTACGGGTGGTGAGGGTGGTTGTACGGCGGCGGGGTGCCGGGCTGTTGCGGATAGCCGTACGCCGAGGGCTGCGGGTGTTGTTGCGGGTAGCCGTACGCGGGGTGGGCCGGGACGGGCGGGGACGGGACGGGCAGTCCAGGGGCGGGCGGGGCGCCCGGACCGCCCTGGCCTGCGACGACCGTGGGCAGGTGGTCCAGCCGCCCGCCGCTGCCCGGCTCCCCCGGCACGGGCGGGCCGGGGGGTACGCCGGGGGCCTGGTTCGGAATGGGAGGAGGGTTCGGGGACGCAGACGAGCCGTCGGCAACGGCGGCGTGTTCGGGAGACGCCTCAGGGGACACAGAGGGCGAACCGGGAACCGGCCCCGCACCCCCACCCACCCCTTCCGGATCCTCCGTATCCAGCAACCGCACCGCATGCCGCCCCAGTTGAGCCACCAGCACCCCCGGCAGCCAGGGGTCTCGCGAGCGCCCCATGAACACCGTGTCCTCCGCCTCCGTACGCTCCAGGATCCGGTCCAGCGTCGGACGCGCCCCCGGTTCCTTCTTCAGGCAGGCGCGTACGAGGTCGGCGATGCCCTCGGGGACGCCCTCCAGGTCGGGCTCCTCCTGGGCGATGCGGAACATCAGGGCGTGCACGCCGCTGTTGGCGGTGCCGAAGGGGAGTCTGCCGGTCGCGGCGTACGCCAGCACCGAGCCGAGGCAGAAGACGTCGCACGCGGGGGTGATCCGGTCGCCCCGCACCTGCTCGGGCGCCATGAAGCCCGGCGAGCCGACGAGCGCGCCGGTCCTGGTCAGTCCCCCGTCCGTCACCGTCTCCAGGGCCCGCGCGATGCCGAAGTCGATGACGCGGGGGCCGTCGATGGTCACCAGCACGTTGGACGGCTTGAGGTCGCGGTGGACGATCCCGGCGGCGTGGATGTCCTTCAAGGCGTTCGCCAGACCGGCACCGAGGATGCGGACGGAGCGTTCGGGCAGCGCCCCGTGGTCGTGGCCGACGACCTGCTGGAGGCTCGGCCCGGCGATGTACCCGGTGGCGACCCACGGCACGGCGGCCTCGGTGTCCGCGTCGAGCACGGGCGCCGTCCAGTACCCGCCGACCTGCCGCGCGGCCTGCACCTCCTGCCGGAACCGGGCCCGGAACTCGTCCTGCGCGGCCAGTTCCTCCCGTACGAGCTTGACGGCGACCGTGCGCCCCCGGTCGGACCGGGCCAGGTACACCTGCCCCATCCCGCCGGCGCCGAGCCGCGCCAACAACCGGTACGCGCCGATCCGTTGTGGATCCCCAGGCCCCAGTTTCTCCATCGTTGCGCCGCCTTCCCCCGCCCCGCACGTGAGCAACAGCCCGAGGATAGTGCGCGGCCACACCGCGGTGAGCTGGGGTTTGTCTACGGTTCCGTAACAGGCGGGCCCAGCTCTTCGAGCACCTTGGACAGCCGTTCCAGCACCCGTACGGCGTCCGCCAGGTCTGCGTCGTCGCCGTACGCCCGGGCCAGTCGCTCGGCGAAGGCCGCGTGCCCGGGGTCGATGCGGGACACCGCCGCCCGCCCCTCCTGGGTGGGCGCCAGCAGCTTGGCGCGCCGGTGCGCGGGGTTGGGCCGGTACTCGGCGAGCCCCTTGTCCACCAGCAGATCGGCGATGCGCTGCACGCTCTGCCGGGTGATGCCCATCGCGCGCGCGACCCCGGCGACCGGCAGCGGCTCACCGAGCACCGCGCCGAGCACCTGCCACCAGGCGGCGGTGAGCCCGGCGGGCTTGGCCAGCTCCTCCGCCACGGCGAGGAACTGGCCGTTCAGCCGGAAGACGCCGAGCGCACTGCGGCTGAACAGGTCCTGCCGCTCTCGGCTCACTGCTGCGTACCCGCCTTCTCCAGTACGGCGTACGCCTCGACGTCGGAGTGGTGGAACAGCCGGTACCAGGCGTCGAGCACCTCGCCCTCGTACACCCCGAGCAGTCCGAAGATCTCGCGCGCGAAGGCGACGGGCTCGGTCGGGCCGGCGGTGATCAGGCCGCGGTCGGTGACGGCGTCCGCGTCGACGTACCGCCCGCCGCCGCCGTAGCCGGTCGCGGCCAGGTAGAAGGAGACCGCGCTGGTGTGCTCACGGTCGTCGAGCAGCCCCTCGCGGGCGAGGCCGGCGGTGGCCCCGCAGATCGCGGCCACGGGCACGCCGGCGTCCAGGAACTCCCGCGCCTTGCGGGCGAAGGGGGCGAGGTCGTCCGAGGTGTCCCAGAGGTCGGCGCCCGGGAGGATCAGAAGGGAGCTGTTCTCGGGGCGCACGTCGTCCAGCGCCAGGTCGGGCTGGACGCGCAGACCGCCGATGGATGTCACCGGCTCCACGGTCGGGCCGACCGTACGGATCTCGTAGCCGGCGCGGGCGAGGTACGCGGTCGCGTGGCCGGTCTCCCAGTCGGCGTAGGTGTCGTACACGGCGTGATGCACGGGCTTGCGATCACCGCTGCTCATGACTGCCTCCTCATTCACTGACCACCTGATGACAACATCCTGTCATTTCGACAGGAAGCTGTCAACACTCTCGACCGGGCCCCCTTCGGCCTTCGACAACCTGTCGCGGAAACCCCCCGTCCACAGACAGGACGCCAATACCGCTTCCGCATCGCGGACATTTACGCTCACTCCCATGACCCCTCAGCCAAGCCCCGAGGTCGGCGCCGCCGTGAAGGCCGCGGACCGTGCGCATGTGTTCCACTCCTGGTCCGCGCAGGAGCTCATCGACCCGCTCGCCGTCGCCGGCGCGGAGGGGTCGTACTTCTGGGACTACGACGGCACGCGGTACCTCGACTTCACCAGCGGGCTCGTCTACACCAACATCGGCTACCAGCACCCGAAGGTCGTCGCCGCGATCCAGGAGCAGGCCGCGACGATGACGACCTTCGCGCCCGCGTTCGCGATCGAGGCGCGGTCGGAGGCCGCGCGGCTGATCGCCGAGCGGACGCCCGGCGACCTGGACAAGATCTTCTTCACCAATGCCGGTGCCGACGCCGTGGAGCACGCGGTGCGCATGGCGCGGCTGCACACGGGGCGGCCGAAGGTGCTGTCGGCGTACCGCTCGTACCACGGCGGCACCCAGCAGGCGGTCAACCTCACCGGGGACCCGCGCCGCTGGGCCTCCGACGGTGCCGCGGCCGGTGTCGTGCACTTCTGGGCACCCTTTCTCTACCGCTCCCGCTTCTACGCGGAGACCGAGGAGCAGGAGTGCGCGCGGGCCCTTGAGCACCTGGAGACGACGATCGCCTTCGAGGGGCCGGGGACGGTCGCCGCGATCCTCCTGGAGACCATTCCGGGCACGGCCGGGATCATGGTCCCGCCGCCGGGCTATCTCGCGGGCGTCCGTGAGATCTGCGACAAGTACGGCATCGTCTTCGTCCTGGACGAGGTCATGGCCGGGTTCGGCCGGACCGGCGAGTGGTTCGCGGCGGACCTGTTCGACGTCGTGCCGGACCTGATGACCTTCGCGAAGGGCGTGAACTCCGGGTATGTGCCGCTCGGCGGGGTCGCGATCTCCGGGGCGATCGCGGAGACCTTCGCCAAGCGGCCGTACCCGGGCGGGCTGACGTACTCCGGGCATCCGCTGGCGTGTGCGGCGGCCGTCGCGACGATCAACGTGATGGCCGAGGAGGGGGTCGTGGAGAACGCGGCCCGGCTCGGGGCGGACGTCGTCGGGCCGGCGCTGCGGGAGCTCGCCGGGCGGCATCCGTCGGTGGGCGAGGTGCGGGGCGTCGGCATGTTCTGGGCGCTCGAGCTGGTGAAGAACCAGGAGACGCGCGAGCCGCTGGTGCCGTACAACGCGGCCGGCGAGGCGAACGCGCCGATGGCCGCGTTCGGCTCCGCCGTGAAGGCCCAGGGCGTGTGGCCGTTCATCAACATGAACCGGACGCATGTGGTGCCGGCGTGCAATGTGAGCGAGGCGGAGCTGAAGGAGGGGCTGGCGGTACTGGACGCGGCGCTGTCGGTGGCGGACGAGTTCACGCAGTAGTTCGTGCGGCAGGTCGCGCAGTGGTTCAAGCAGCAGGTCGCGCGGTGTTTCAGGCGGTGATCGCGCGGTGATCGCGCGGTGATCGCGCGGTCGTTCAGGCAGTGGCCGGTCATCACTGGGTGAAAAACGTCCCGCGACCTCGAACGCGTAAGGTGGCGTGCTCGTAGACATATACGTGCACGCCACCCGATCGCGACGAGGGAGACGCCCCGACCATGCCCGCCACTAGCGGCAACGGCGCAGTGACCCGCAGCACGCTGCGGCAGCAGATCGCCGACGCGCTTCGTGACGAGGTGCTGGCCGGGAGGCTCCAGCCGGGGCAGGAATTCACGGTGAAGGAGATCGCCGAGCAGTACGGCGTCTCCGCCACACCGGTGCGCGAGGCACTGGTCGACCTCTCCGCGCAGGGGCTCCTCGATGCCGACCAGCACCGGGGCTTTCGCGTGCACGAGTACTCGTACGAGGACTTCCGCGGCATCATCGAGGCCCGCGGCCTGGTCATCGAGGGAATGTTCCAGGCCCTCGACCACGGCCACCGGGGCTACCGCGAGCTCGACGACCCCCGTACGGCCGCCGCCGTGGCGGGCGTACGCCGTCGCGGCGAGGAGGCGCAGCGCGCCGCCGCCGCCGGTGACATCACCGTCCTGATCGGCTACGACCTGCGCTTCTGGCGCGAACTGAGCACTCTCTTCGGCAACCCCTATCTGGCCGACTTCCTGCACCGGCTGCGGGTGCAGTCATGGGTGTGCACGGTCCAGCACCTGCGCCGCCTGACCGACCTGCGCGGCAGCCTGTGGTCCGGCCACACCGAACTGGTGGACGCCCTGGCCGAGCGCGATACCAAGGCCGCCCGCTCGATCGTCGCCGCCTACAACACGGACTCCCTCGCGCTGATCGAACGCCTCGCCGCCGGGTGAGCGGGGCGGGCACGGGTATGGGACCTGCACGACGGCAGCGAAGTCCGCACCGCACCGACTACCCTGCCTTGACCACCGTGTGACAACCACTGTGACGACCGCAGCGCTGCGAGTGACCGAGGAGCTGACTTTTGGCCTGTGACCTGTGGCTGGTGCCGCTCGTGGACGTGTTGTGCCACACCCCGGACAATCCGTTCGCCGAGGAACTCGCGCAATACAACAAGGTGCTCGCCGAGGCCGGGCTCCCGCCGGTGCCGGTGTACCAGTACATGCCCGGCCTGTCCGGCGAGGTCGCCCCGGTGGCCGGCTTCGACTACGACGCGCTGCACTTCCTGCGCCGCGCCTATCTGCTCCAGGTGTGCGGGCTGCCGGTGACGCCGGTGGACGAACTGGGCGGCGACTACGAACAGTTGCTGGAGATGTTCGAGGCAACGGCCCAGCAGTCCCACCTGGTGTGGCACTACGACCACGCGGGCGCCTACGTCCCGGTGGACTTCCCGCACCCGCTCTCCAACGACGAACTCCTCGCGGGCGGCGGCCCGCTGGGCTCCTCCCAGACACTGCTGCGGGAACTGGAGTTCGTCGCCCCGTCACTCGGCATCGACCCGGCCAACCCCCCGGCGCCCCCCGAGGCACCGCTGGCCCCCACGGAGCTGGAGGAGCCGGCCGTACCGCCGCCGTACGATCCCAGCCCCTTCGCCCGTGAACGTCACGTCTGGCTGGGCCTGCACGCGGCGGCGACACGGAGTCTGGCGCAGGGCTCGATGATCATCTTCAGCTGAGCCCAGGGCTCCGCTCCGCCGGTGATCAGCGCCCCAGCTGGGAGAGGCCCTTCTGTACGTCCTCGAGGTTCATGATCGGGGTGTACGAGATCTTCGCACCCAGCTGGAGGACGTATGGCAGATCTTGGAGGGGAGGGCGCATCATGACAGTGATGATTGAGCGACCGACGATAAGCAGCACGGAGCCCCACAGCTTCGAGGCGATGCTGGACGACCTCGACAGGCTGGACGTGCTGGACGGCTACAAGGCCGAGGTCATCAGGGGGAGCATCGTCATGTCGCCGTGGTCGAAGGGGTACTACCTGGACGTCATGGAGCTGGTCTGTGACCAGTTGCGCCCTCATCTCCCCGAGGAACACCGAATCAGCGACGGTCCGTTCCTGTACGTGTTTCCGGGCTGCAAGCGCGCCTATGGCCCCGACATCCATGCCGCTCACCGGAGCGTGCGGCAAACCACCAGCAACCGCCTCGACGGAGAAGCCCTCTCCTTCGTCGCCGAGTTGACCTCGTCCGCCACCCGCGACGACGATCTGGCCGACAAGGTCGAGACGTACGGTAAGGCAGGCGTTCCCGTCTACCTGATCCTCGACATGCAGGAGGAGAAGGCCACCGTGCTGTGGGCACCCACCGCCGAGGGTTACACGAACCGCCTCAGCAAGCCGTTCGGCGAGAAGCTCGACATCCCCGCGCCCTTCGACTGCACGCTCGACACCACCGGCTTCCAGGCACCCGCGGCGACCGAGGAGTGACACACGGGTGCCCCCGTCCGACACCGGACGGGGGCACCCGTGCGACAGCCTGCTGAACCGCCGTACTAGGTCCTGTCTGGAGCTCGGATCAGGAGTTCGGTAGATCGCCTGCGCGCGGGGGCTCGGTCTTGATAGGCCGTCAGTCATGGCGCGAGGCGATCTCACCGATGAGCAGTGGGCCCTGATCGAGCCCCATCTCCCGATTGCCGCGGTTGGGCCCATCCCCGACCTGCGGAAACATTTCAACGCGGTGATGTGGCGGTTCCGGACCGGTAGCCCCTGGCGTGACCTGCCGACCGAGTTCGGGCCCTGGCAGAGCGCGTACGACCGCTTCCGGATCTGGGCGACGCGTGGCGTCTTCCAGGACCTGATGCACACAGTGATCGCCGAGGCCGCTGCCCGCGGCCAGGCTGATCTGGGCCTGGTCAGCGTGGACTCTGCGACCGCCCGGGCCCACCACCACGCCGCCGGGATGGCCCTGGACCCCGAGCAGTTGGCGGCCTTGGAAATGGCCGTCGAGGCCGAAAAGGGGGCGAGGACAAGGAGCAAAGAACGCAGGACGGACAGGCCGAGGACGAGGCGCGCGTCGAGCGGCGACGGGTCCACCGACGACACCGGGCCCGCTTGAAAGCCGCCGAGCTGGGGCGTTCCCGGGGCGGACTGACGAGCAAGATCCATGTGGCGGCCGACCGACGCTGTCGCCCGCTTGCGTTCGTCCTCACGCCCGGGCAGGCCGGCGACAGTCCGCAGTTCGCCCCGGTCCTGGAACGGGTGAAAGTGCGCGGCCCGGTCGGGCGCCCGCGGACCCGGCCGGATGCAGTGGCCGCGGACAAGGCGTACTCGTCCCGACGCAACCGCCGCTACCTGCGACAACGCGGGATCCGAGCCGTGATCCCGGAGAAGGCCGACCAGGCTGCGAACCGCAAGAAGCGTGGCAGGGCCGGCGGGCGGCCAGTCTCGCACGACGCGACACTCTACAAAGAGCGCAACACCGTGGAACGGTGCATCAACCGGCTGCGGAACTGGCGCGGTATCGCTACCCGGTACGACAAGACCCCGGAGAGCTACGAGGCCGGACTGCACCTGTGTGGTGCGATGCTCTGGCTCCGCAGCATCGCACCACACTCGTGATTCGAATTCCAGACAGGGCCTAGATGAACGAGTTGATCTCGATCGTCTCGTCCCGGCCCGGGCCCACGCCGATCGCGGAGATCGGGGCGCCGGACATCTCCTCCAGCGCCTTGACGTAGTCCTGGGCGTTCTTCGGCAGGTCGGAGAAGGACTTCGCCTTGGAGATGTCCTCGGACCAGCCCGGCAGCATCTCGTAGACCGGCTTCGCGTGGTGGAAGTCGGACTGGGAGTACGGGAGTTCCTCGACACGCTTGCCGTCGATCTCGTACGCCACGCAGACCGGGATCTCCTCCCAGCCGGTCAGGACGTCCAGCTTGGTGAGGAAGAAGTCGGTCAGGCCGTTCACGCGGGTCGCGTAGCGGGCGATGACCGCGTCGAACCAGCCGCAGCGGCGGTCACGGCCGGTCGTGACGCCCTTCTCACCGCCGATGCGGCGCAGCGCCTCGCCGTCCTCGTCGAAGAGCTCCGTGGGGAACGGGCCCGCGCCGACGCGGGTCGTGTACGCCTTCAGGATGCCGATGACGCGGCTGATCTTCGTCGGGCCGACGCCGGAGCCCGTGCAGGCACCGCCCGCGGTCGGGTTGGAGGACGTGACGAAGGGGTACGTGCCGTGGTCGATGTCCAGGAGGGTGCCCTGGCCGCCCTCGAAGAGGACCACCTTGTCGTTCTCCAGGGCCTGGTTGAGGACCAGGACCGTGTCGGCGACGTACGGCGCGAGCCGGTCGGCGTAGGTCAGCAGCTCCTCGACCACCTGGTCGACGGCGATCGCGCGCCGGTTGTAGAGCTTGGTGAGGATCTGGTTCTTGACGTCGAGGGCCGCCTCGACCTTCTGGGTCAGGATCGACTCGTCGTACAGGTCCTGGACGCGGATGCCGACACGGTTGATCTTGTCCGCGTACGTCGGTCCGATGCCGCGGCCCGTGGTCCCGATCTTCCGCTTCCCGAGGAACCGTTCCGTCACCTTGTCGACGGTGACGTTGTACGGCGTGATGATGTGAGCGTTACCGCTGATCAGGAGCTTGGACGTGTCGACGCCGCGCTCGTTCAGTCCGTTCAGCTCGGAGAACAGGACCGACGGGTCGACGACGACTCCGTTACCGATGACCGGGGTGCACCCCGGCGAGAGGATTCCGGAAGGGAGGAGGTGGAGGGCGTACTTCTGATCGCCCACGACTACCGTGTGGCCGGCGTTGTTGCCGCCCTGGTAGCGCACCACATAGTCCACCGAGCCACCGAGCAGGTCGGTCGCCTTTCCCTTGCCTTCGTCACCCCACTGAGCACCGAGCAGCACAAGTGCGGGCACGCGCGTACACCCCTTCCGGGCGGGGCATGTCCAAGGTCAGGGGCGTACGCGACATTGACTGTGCGCCGCACAGCCTGTTTCGTACACCGGCGACCTTCGTTGGCCGCAACCCGTCGGACCGGATGCCCCGGAATAGACGAAGCCCCTGGCGCAATAGCGCAAGGGGCTCTTGCACAAAGATGCTACCCGAGGAAGCGAGGCATGACCGAGGTGGCGACTTCCGACCAGCTCCTTGTGGTCATCGACCCGGTCGCCCGCCGGACCGACGGTGAGGCCGTACGGATCGCGAAAGACGTGCTCAGCGCGGGTGCGACCACGAAAGTGTGCCTCCCCGAGGGGCCCGAGGAATTCGCCCGGGCACTCCAGAGAAAAGGTTCCCGCAGGCCGGTCGTGATCGGCGACGACCGGGCCCTGGTGCGCACGGTGTCCCTGCTGCACCGGTGGCGGGAGCTGGCCGGATGTGGGCTGTCGGTGGTGCCGGTGGGGGGTGCCCAGTCCCTGGCCCGCTCCCTGGGCGTCCCCGCGGGCGCGGTCGCGGCGGCACGGGCCGTGCTGGACGGCGCCGAGCGGCGCATGGACCTGCTGGTCGACGAGAGCGACGGGGTGGTGCTGGGCGCGCTGCGGATTCCGCCCCTGCCGGGGGTGGCGGAGGACGCGGCGCAGGCCGACCGGCACGGCGCCGACCTCGACTCCGGGCGCCCCTGGATACGGACCTGCCAGTCCCTGGTCCGGACCCTGGTGACGGCCCGCCCCACGCGCTCCCTCTCCCCGACCTCCGCCCCGGGCCACTCCCGCCTCCGCGTGGAGGTCGACGGGGTCACCCTGGTGGACCTGGACCAGCCCCTGGAGGCCCTGTCGGTCACCCCGGGCGACTCGGGCCTGGCCGAGGTCGAGGCCCGGCCGCTGTCGGTGGGCGCGGAGGCGACACCGCTGCTGGCGACGGGCCGGCGGATCACCGTCTCGGGGCCGGACTTCCGGTACCGGGCGGACGCGGTGGTGTCGGGGCCGGTGCGGAGGCGGACGTGGACGGTGTGGGAGGGGGCGTGGGGGCTGACGCTGCCGGTGGCGGCGGCTGGTGATCACTCACTCGGGTGATCACATCCCGGAACGCGCCCGTCCGCTCCGATCGCCGGTAACGCTGGTGTCCGCCTACGAAGGGAGGCACCATGACGGTTATGGCAGAGCGCACGTCGTCTCAGATGTCGGTGGACGTGTTCGAGCGGATCGCCGAATTCGCCGAACGTGAGGACGAGACCGTCAGGTTGGAGTTCATCGACGGACGGATCGGGCTCAGGAAAGTGACGAACGGCAATCACGGCGAGATCGCGATGTGGCTGGTCTTCCAGTGCAAGCAAGCGAGGCCGGAACTCACCCTCAACACGACTCAGGGCCTGAAGGTGGAGGCCTACCGTAACGGCCGTGCCCTTCCTGACGGCGTACTTGCTCCAGTCGGGCATTTCACCGGCCATGGCGACTGGGCCGACCCCACCGGCGTCCTGATGACGGTCGAGATCACCTCGTACGACGCGGACACGCACGACCGCGACCGCGTGGAGAAGCCCCGTGGCTACGCCGAAGCCGGAGTCCCCGTCTACCTGCTGATCGACCGCGCGCACGCATCTGTCGTCGTGCACAGCAAACCCGACCCGGAGGGCGGATACCGGGACATCCACACGGTGAAGATCGGCGACATGGTCACCCTCCCCGAACCCGTCGGCATCACGCTCGACACCGACCAGCTCAAGCCCTACCTGGACTGAGCCGGGGCCGCCGCCGGCAACGCGTCCGACTCGTCCTTCAGCGCCACCCCGCTTCGCCCCAGCTCCCGCGCCCCCTTCAGCAGCGCCGCCAGCTTCGCCGCAGCCGTCTCGTAGGTCAGCCCCAGCGGTGGCCGGATGTTGGACAGGCAGTTGCGGTCGGCGTCGGTCGTCACGCCGGGCTTCGGGCCGTACGTGAGGTACGCGCCCAGGGAGTCCGCCGCCGACATGCCGGGCCGCTCCCCGACCAGGACGACCACCGTCGCCGCGCCCATCGCGTGGGCGACGTCGTCGCCGAGGGCCACGCGGGCCTGCTCGGCGAGGACGACCGGGGCCACGCGGGTACCCGCCGGCAGCCGGGCCGTCGTCGCCCGCACCATCGCCGCGGCGTGCTCGTGCACCGCCCGGCTGGACAGCCCGTCGGCGACCACGAAGACCAGGTCCCACTCCCCCGAGGGAAGATGCGCGCGGTCGGTGGCGTCCAGGCGGCGGCCCAGGTCGGGCCGCTGGAGGTAGGTGAGCCGGTCGGGGGCGGCGCTGCGGACCCGTACCGTCGGCGTCCCGGTCAGCGCGGCCGCGACCGTGTCCGGGTCGAACGGCGAGTGCACCGCGTCCCGGGCCGCCGCGTGCGCGGCCTGGAGCTCCAGCCGGTGCCGGGTCGGCAGCCCGGAACCGGCCCGGCCGAGGCCGATGCGGGCCTGGGTGTGGCGCCGTAGCGTCGCCCAGAGGGCCGAGTCCTCGGCGTGTGCGACGAGCTCGCTCATGCCGCCGGCTCCCGTTTCACTCATGCCGCCAGCTCCCGTCCGATGGCCGTCAGCGGATGTGCGGTGACCTCGCGGATCGCGCCGCGTTCGTCCAGCAGCCCGATCGACCCGAGCCACGCCTCGAACTCCGGCGCCGGGCGCAGCCCGAGCACCTCCCGCAGGTACAACGCGTCGTGGTACGAGGCCGACTGGTAGTTGAGCATGATGTCGTCGCCGCCCGGCGTGCAGATCACGAACGAGGCGCCCGCGACGCCGAGCATCGTCAGCATCGTCGCCACGTCGTCGTCATCGGCGTCCGCGTGGTTGGTGTAGCAGATGTCCAGGCCCATCGGCAGGCCGAGCAGCTTGCCGCAGAAGTGGTCCTCCAGGGCGGCGCGCAGGATCTGCCGGCCGTCGTAGAGGTACTCGGGGCCGATGAAGCCGACGACGGTGTTCACGAGCAGGGGGTCGTAGCGCCGGGCGACCGCGTACGCCCGTGCCTCGACCGTCTGCTGGTCCACCCCGTGGTGCGCGTCCGCCGACAGGGCGCTGCCCTGGCCGGTCTCGAAGTACATGACGTTCTTGCCGACCGTCCCCCGGTCCAGCCCGCGCGCCGCCTCGTACGCCTCGTCGAGCAGCCCGAGGGTGACGCCGAAGGACGCGTTCGCCGCCTGCGTGCCCGCGATGGACTGGAAGACGAGGTCGACGGGCGCCCCGCGTTCCATCAGGTCCACGCTGGTCGTCACATGGCACAGCACGCACGACTGGGTCGGGATCGCGTACCGCGTGATGACCCCGTCGAGCAGCTCCAGCAGGTCCCGTACGGCCCTCGGGCTGTCCGTGGCCGGGTTGATGCCGATCACCGCGTCGCCCGAGCCGAGCAGCAGACCGTCGAGCAGGGCAGCGGCCACGCCCGCCGGGTCGTCGGTGGGGTGGTTGGGCTGGAGACGGGTCGCCAGCCGGCCCGGCAGGCCGATCGTCGAGCGGAAGGCGGTCACCACCCGTACCTTGCGCGCCACGGCCACCAGGTCCGCGTTCCCCATCAGCTTGGACACGGCCGCGACCATCTCCGGGGTGAGCCCGGGCGACACCGCCGCCAGCGCCTCGGCGTCCGCCGCCTCCGACAGCAGCCACTCCCGCAGCTCCCCGACCGTCATCCCGGCCACCGGCGCGAAGGCCACCGGGTCGTGCGTGTCGAGGATCAGCCGGGTCACGTCGTCGCTCTCGTACGGGACCACCGGCTCGGTGAGGAAGGTGGTGAGCGGCACCTCGGACAGCGCCCAGCGCGCCGCGACCCGCTCCCGGGCGGACGACGCGGCGAGTCCGGCCAGCCGGTCGCCGGAGCGCTCGGGGCTCGCGGCGGCGAGCAGGCGCGCGAGGGAGTCGAAGCGGTGGCGTTCGCCGCCGAGGGTGGACGTGTAGGTGCTCATGCGAAGGACGCTACGAGGCCGGGTCCGGCACGGTCCACGAGCTGCCCGAGAGTTAACCAAGGCGTTCGCCAGGACCGGTTTTTAAAGGTCTAGTTGACATGCATTTAACGCTCGCACCCCTTTGCGTGACTCATTCGCACTTCAGGATTCCGGACCAGTACCCAAGTCGACCGACAGAAGAGGGGCCACCCGATGGCAGTACAAGAGGGCGTCGCCCCCGAGGCGAAGACGGGCGGGGAGGAAACCGTCCACCGGCTCAAGCCCAACGCCATCGGCCTGCTCGGCGTGGTCTTCATGGCCGTGGCGACCGCCGCGCCGATCACCGCGATGACCGGCAACGTGCCCTTCATGGTGTCGTCAGGCAACGGCATCGGCGCCCCGGCGAGCTACCTCGTCGCAATGGTCGTCCTGGCAATCTTTTCCGTCGGCTTCACCTCGATGGCGAAGCACATCACCTCCACCGGCGCCTTCTACGGCTTCATCTCGTACGGCCTCGGCCGCACGGTCGGTCTGGCCTCCGGGCTCCTCGCGACCTTCGCGTACGTCGTCTTCGAGCCGGCCCTCATCGGCATCTTCTCGGTCTTCGCGACCACCACGCTGGAGGACCAGACGGGCCTGCACGTCCCGTGGTGGACGTTCGCGATCCTGATGCTCGCCGTCAACGCGATGGGCACCTGGTTCGGCGTCTCGGTCGCGGAGAAGGTGCTCGTCGTCCTGCTGGCCACCGAGGTGACGATCCTCGCGGCGATGGCGATCTCGGTCGCCCTCCACGGCGGCGGCCCGAACGGCTTCACCTTCGGCCCGATCAACCCGGTCAACGCCTTCCAGGGCACCTCCGCCGGTCTCGGCCTCTTCTTCGCCTTCTGGTCCTGGGTGGGCTTCGAGTCGACCGCGATGTACGGCGAGGAGTCCCGCAACCCGAAGAAGATCATCCCCAAGGCGACGATGATCTCGGTCCTCGGCGTCGGCGTCTTCTACGTCTTCGTCTCCTGGATGGCCATCATCGGCAACGGCGAGAAGGAAGCCGTGGCGGCCGCCTCCTCCGCGAACCCCCTCGCGTTGTTCTTCAACCCCACCGAGCAGTACGTCGGCCACTGGGCGGTCGTCGTCATGCAGTGGCTGATGATCACCGGCTCGCTGGCCTGCGGCATGGCCTTCCACAACTGTGCCGCTCGCTACATGTACGCGCTGGGCCGCGAGGGCGTCCTGCCGTCGCTGAAGAAGACCATCGGCCGCACCCACGCCGAACACGGCTCCCCGCACATCGCGGGCCTCGTCCAGACCATCATCAGCGCCGTACTGATCGCCGCGTTCTGGATCGCGGGCAAGGACCCGTACGCCGGTCTGTACGTCCTGCTCGCCATCCTCGGCACCATGGCGATCCTCGTCGTGCAGGCCGTGTGCTCGTTCGCGGTGCTGGCGTACTTCCGCACCCACCACCCCGAGAGCAGGCACTGGTTCAAGACGTTCACCGCCCCGCTGGTGGGCGGGGTGGCCATGCTCGCGGTGGTCGTGCTGCTGGTGTCCAACATGGGCGTGGCGGCCGGTACGGAGTCCGGATCGCTGGTGCTGAAGGCGACGCCGTGGCTGGTGGCGCTGGTCGCGGCGGTGGGCATCGGGTACGCGCAGTACCTCAAGCGGCGCGACCCGTCCCGGTACGCGCTGATCGGGCGGACGGTGCTGGAGGAGACGAAGGAGCGCTAGCCGTACGGGAGTTCACGGACCTTCGGCCGGGGATCACGCCTGGCCGAAGGTCTTGTCGCGGTGCACGCGCCAGCGCTCCATCATGGCCTCGATCTCGCCCTCCATGAACTCGAAGAAGGCGAGGGTCTCGGCGAGCCGACTGCCCGCCGGCGTGTCGGCGCCCAGGCCGACGACGCCCTCGCGCAAGGCGTCCTCCCAGCGCTTGATGATCGCGTTGCGGTTGGTAAGTGCCTCGTACCACTGGTTGCTGTGCACTCGGTACCGCTCCCGGCGCGAGCCGGGCTCCCGCTCCCGCGACACCATGTGCACCTGCGCCAGGTAGCGCACGGCCCCGGAGACGGCCGCGGGGCTGATCTGCAGCTGTTCGCCCAGCTCGGCGGAGGTCAGAATGCCGGAGTCGGAGGCGAGCAGCGCCGCGAAGACCCGGGCCGGCATCCGTTGGAGTCCGGCCTCGACGAGCTGGGCCGCGAAATGCTCGACGAACCGGGAGACCGCTTCCGGATCCCGTCCCACCCCGGCTGTTTCCGTCATGCCTCGATCATCTCCCCTGCTCAGTCACCGTCCCACGACCTTAACGCGCATTTTGACGTTTCCTTAACTTCACAAATTTCTGAAGGAAGCGTACGTTCTGAATCATGACGAAGGCCATCACCGTGTCCGGACTGCACAAGTCCTTCGGCCGCACCCACGCGCTCGACGGTCTCGACCTGGAGGTGAAGACGGGCGAGGTGCACGGCTTCCTCGGCCCGAACGGCTCCGGCAAGTCCACCACCATCCGCGTCCTGCTCGGCCTGCTGCGCGCCGACTCGGGCGCCGCGCAGGTCCTCGGCCGCGATCCCTGGGCGGACGCGGTCGAGGCGCACCGCCGGATCGCGTACGTCCCCGGCGACGTGACCCTGTGGCGGAATCTGTCGGGCGGCGAGGTCATCGACCTCTTCGGCCGCCTGCGCGGGGGCCTCGACACCGGCCGCCGCGCCGAGCTGATCGAACGGTTCGAACTCGACCCGACGAAGAAGGGGCGGACGTACTCGAAGGGCAACCGGCAGAAGGTCGCCCTGGTCGCCGCGTTCGCCTCGGACGTCGACCTGCTGATCCTGGACGAGCCGACCTCGGGCCTGGACCCGCTGATGGAGGCGGTCTTCCGGCGGTGCGTGGAGGAGGAGCGGGACCGGGGACGGACCGTACTGCTGTCCTCGCACATCCTGAGCGAGGTCGAGGAGCTCTGCGACCGCGTCAGCATCATCCGCAAGGGCCGCACGGTCGAGACCGGCTCGCTCGCCGACCTGCGCCACCTGACGCGAACCAGCGTGACCGCCGAACTCGTGGGAGCGCCCAATGGGTTGGCCCACCTCCCCGGCGTCCACGACCTCGACGTGCAGGGACATCGGGTGCGGCTCCAGGTCGACACCAGCGAACTCGACGCCGTACTACGGCAGTTGAGCGAGACCGGCGTGCGGTCGCTGACGTCGACGCCGCCCACGCTGGAGGAGCTGTTCCTGCGGCACTACCAGGAGGACGTACCGGCAGAGGCGGCGGCCCGATGACCGCCGTTTCGACGCTACGGCCCACCGGTCCCCGCCAACTCGCGGGCACCGGCACCCTGGTGCGCTTCGCGCTGCGCCGCGACCGCGCAATGATCCCCATCTGGATCGGGGTGAACGCGCTGATGGTCCTCTCCATGCCGAACACCCTGAAGGGCCTGTACGGCACCTCCGCCGAACGTGCCGACCTGGTACGGCAGATGGAGACCAACCCCTCCCTGCGCGCGATGGTCGGCCCGGTCTTCGACGACTCGCTCGGCGCGCTGACCGCCTGGCGGGTCGGCGTGTACGCGGGCGCGGTGGCCGCCGTGATGAGCCTGATCATCGTCGTCCGGCACACCCGGGACGAGGAGGAGAGCGGGCGGCAGGAACTGGTGGCGTCGGGGATGGTGGGCCGTAGGGCCTCGCTGACGGCGGCGCTGCTGACCGCGGCGGTCGCGAACGCCGTACTGGCCCTGCTCCTGACCGCCGGCCTGGCCGGCCAGGGCGGGGCGGGCGCGCTCGCCCTCGGGCTCGGGATCGCCGGCGTCGGCATGGTCTTCGCCACGATGGCCGCGATCGTCGCCCAGCTCACGGAGAGCGCGCGCCTGGCCCGCGGCCTGACGGCCGGGGTGCTCGGCGCGGCCTTCGTGCTGCGCGCGGCCGGCGACTCGGCGACGGACGACGGCTCGTCGGCCCTGACCTGGCTGTCGCCGATCGGCTGGCTCGAGAACGTACGGCCCTTCGCGGCCGAACGCTGGTGGGTCCTGCTCCTGTTCGCCGCGGCGGTGGCGACGCAGGCGGCCGTCGCCTACGAACTGGCCGGCCGCCGGGACGTCGGCATGAGCTTCCTGCCGACCCGCCCGGGACCGGCGTCCGGCCGCCTCGGCTCGGCCACGGCGCTGGCCTGGCGGCTGCAACGCGGCAGCCTCCTCGGCTGGAGCATCGGCTTCTTCCTCGCCGGGGTCGTCTACGGCGGCATGACCGACGGCGCGGCCGACCTCGTCGGCGACAACGACAACGCCCGCGAGATCATCGAACGGATGGGCGGCCAGTCGGGGATCACGGACGCCTTCCTCTCGGCGATGATCGGCATGCTCGGCCTGATCGCCGCGCTGTACGTCGTCGCCTCGGTGCTACGACTGCACGGCGAGGAGACCTCGGGGCGCGCCGAACCCGTGCTGGCGAACGCGGTGGGACGGCTGCGGTGGGCGAGCGGACACCTGCTGATCGCCTTCGGCGGATCCGTACTGATCATGCTGCTCGCCGGGCTGGGCTTCGCCGTGGGCCACGGCAAGGAGGCCGGGCCGATCCTGGGGGCGTGCCTGGTGCAGGTGGCCGCGGTCTGGGTGATCGGCGGGCTGGCGGTGCTGCTGCACGGGCTGGCTCCCCGGGCGGCGGTGGCGGCCTGGGGCGTGGCCGGGGCGGTACTGCTGATCGGCTGGGTGGGGCCCGCGCTGGACGTTCCGCAGGCGGTGCTGGACGTGTCCCCGTTCGGCCATCTGCCGAAGCTGCCGGGCGGGGGGATGGAGTGGGGGCCGGTGCTGGTCCTTGTGCTGGTGGCGGTCGCGCTGGTCGGGGTGGGGCTGGCGGGGGTGCGGCGGCGGGACATGAGCACGTGAGGTGTTTCTCGCCCCCGGCGGCCCACCGTCGTCACAGGGCGACGGCCAGTCCCTCCAGCCCCCGGATCACGAAGTTCGGCTTCTGCCGAGGCTCCGCCGCCAGGCCCAGCGTCGGGGCCTTCTCCAGCAAGGCCGTCATCGATGCCGCCAGCTCGATACGGGCCAGCGGGGCGCCGATGCAGTAGTGGATGCCGGCGCTGAAGGAGATGTGCGGGTTGTCCTTGCGGGCGAGGTCGAGCTGCTCGGGATTCCGGAACACCTCGGGGTCGTGGTTGGCGGAGCCGAAGAGCATCGCGATCTCCGCTCCCCTCGGGATCGTCGTGCCGTCGACCTCGATGTCGTCGAGCACCCAGCGTTCGAAGAGCTGGAGCGGGGTGTCGTAGCGCATCAGCTCCTCCACGGCGGACGGGACCAGGGAGTGGTCCGCACGCAGGGCCGCGAGCTGGCCGGGGTTGCGGAACAGGGCGTACCAACCGTTGACGGTGGCGTTGACCGTGGCCTCGTGGCCCGCGTTCAGCAGCAGCACACAGGTCGAGATCATCTCCTGCTCGGTCAGCCGGTCGCCCTCGTCGTGGGCCGCGATCAGCCCCGAGATCAGATCCTCGCCCGGCTCCTTGCGACGCTCGGCGATCAGCTGGAGGAGGTAGTCGGAGAACTCCACCGACGCCCGCACCGCCTTGGCCGCCACGCCCTCCGACGGGTTCAGCTCGTACATCCCGCAGATGTCCGCCGACCACGGACGGAGCGGCGCCCGGTCCGACTCCGGGATGCCCAGCATCTCGGCGATCACGGCCACGGGGAGCGGCTCGGCGACATCGGTGAGCAGGTCGCCGCCGCCCTGCCGCACGAGCCCGTCGACCAACTCCCCGGCGAGCTGGGTCACGTACGGCTTGAGCTGCTCCACCGTGCGCGGCGTGAACGCCTTCGACACCAGACGCCGGATCCGGGTGTGGTCCGGCGGCTCCAGGTCGAGCATCCCGTGGTCGTTGAGCGTGTGGAACGGCTCGTGCTCGGCGGGAGGAGCGGTCCGCCCGAAGTCCTCATGGGTGAACCGGTGCTGATACGTCCGCCCCAGCCTCCGGTCCCGCAGCAGCGCGGACACGTCCGCATGGTGCGACACCAGCCACTGCCCGGTGGGCTCGAAGTACTGCACACGGCCACGCGCACGCAGCTCGGCATAGGCGGGGTACGGGTCGTCGAGGAACGCCGGGTCCCACGGATCGAAGGCTGCCATGCACGGACGTTAGACCGTGGCTCCCCCATCTGACCAGGGGGGACGCTCCGAACGGCCGGGTCGAGACCGAGCGTGTCTCTGCTCCGTCGGCGCGACCGGTATGACACTGAGCGCCGTGCCGACGTTCCTGTCACCGCTGGGAGCTAGGAGGTCTGGCCGAAGTCGGGGAGCGTGACCGTGCCGTCCTCGGCGAGCGGGAAACCCGGGTTGTGGGCAACCTCCCAGGCGTGGCCGTCAGGGTCGATGAACGCGCTGGAGTAAAAACCGATCTCATTGACCGCGGCGGGCTTCGTCACGCTCCCGCCGGCCCGCTCCACGGCTGCGAGCAGTTCGTCGACCTCGGCGTCGGACCGGACATTGTGCGCGAGCACGATGCCGCCGAACCCGTCCGCCTTCCCGGCCTCCAGCCCACAGTCCGCCGCGAGCTTGTCCCGGCCCCAGAGGACCAGGCCGAGGCCGCCCGCCTGGAAGAAGACGGTCTCCTCGACCTCCTGGCCCTGCCAGCCGAGGGCTTCGTAGAAGGCCTTCGCTCGGGCGAGATCGGAGACGCCGAGAGTGATCAGAGTGACTCGCTGTTCCATGAGCGGTGGCCCTTCAGGTGGTCGATGAGGGCTGTGAAGGCGGGGGTGGGGAAGGAGAGGGTGGCTCGGGTGGGGGCCTTTGAGTCGCGGACGGCTATGCGGGCGGGGTTCTCTGCTATCTCGACGCAGGTGTCGCCCTCGCCGCCGCTGGAGTACGTCGACTTCCGCCAGTTCATCACAGTTCCTTCGCCAGTCGGTGGATGAAGTCCCGCGACGCTGTGGGATCCAGCGACGCCTCCGCCACCTTATGGAACAGCGTCCGGAGGTGCTTCAACTGCGCTTCTGCATCGCAGAACGCAACGCCGGTGGGCGAGTCGCGCAGCCCGGTGTCCAGCTGGGGGACCGGGCCCCCCAGGTACACCAACGAGGCTCCAGCACCCGCAAAACCTTCCTGGTCGAACGGGATAACTCGCACGCCGGCGTACCCCTCTTCGATCTCGTCCAGAATGAAGCGGAGTTGGGAACGCGATGTCCCGCGATCGGCCACATGGCAACGTAGGGCCATCTCGTGGATCACCGTCTCGTAGGGTGTCGGGGTGTCGCCCTCGAAGATGGCGCGGCGCCTCATCCGGTGCTCCACGCGCGGTGCCAGCTCGCTCTCGGGCAGCTCCGGGCGCATGTACCTGAAGACCGCGCGGGCATAGTCGGGTGTCTGAAGAAGCCCAGGAACGTACGTGATCACGACCTCCCGCAGGAACGTCGCGTAATGCTCCGCCTCGGCCACGTCCATGTTGACCTGGGGCAGGACGCCCCGGTAGTCGTCCCACCAGCCATGTGAGCGCTCGCCGGCGATGACCGCCAGGGCGTCGACGAACTCCTCGTCCCCACAGCCGTAATGAGCCGCAAGCCGACGGACCCGCTCCGGGCTGACGCCCGAGATACCCGCCTCCATCTGGCTCATCTGCGCCGAAGTCGAGTTCAGGAACGCCGCCACCTCACGCGCCTTCAGCCCTGCCGCCTCACGCAGCTTGCGCAGCTCGGCCCCCAGCCGCACCTGCCGAGCGGTGGGATTGATCCTTGGCGCCATAAGTTCTCCCGTCCCAACGCCCGTGCAGACGTGCCACGTTCGGGTGCCAGATTACGGCAACGGGTTGCCATAGGAGAAATTTCTCCTCTACCGTCAGTGACGCGACGCACACACTGCGGAACACCGGGGCACCGGAAGCGCACCACTCCGTCCTGCCATGACGGCTGCGGCAATGCCACCGTCCGATACCCGCAGTCCTCCGAAACCCCACCACCGAACCGGAGTTGCCGCATGCCCGAAAACGAACCGTGGGAATACTCCCTCTCCATCCCCAACGACCCCCGAGCCGTCACCGTCTGCCGCCGCACGCTCCGCCTGATCCTGACCCTCCACGGCCTGATCACCCTCGTCGACACAGCCGAACTCCTCGCCACGGAGCTGGTCTCCAACGCCGTACTCCACACCAAGGGCCCGGCGGCCCTCCGCGTGCGGTACTCGTCCGGCACTCTGCGGCTCGGCGCGTGGGACGCGGACCCCGAGCCGCCCGAACCGCCGCGACCGTTGGACCACCTCACCTACGCCGAGGGCGGCCGCGGTCTCGGCTTGGTACGCGCCTGCGCAGACGTGTGGGGCTGGCAGCCGCAGTCCAGGAACGGCAACCGGGGCAAGTACGTCTGGTGCGAACTCGGCGCCGCATGAGAATCCTCTCGAGATCCGCCGCTCGCACGAAAGGGAGCCGACGCCATGACCAGCCAACGGCAGAGCCCGGCCAGCCCCACTCTCCCCCCATGCGCACCATCGGGGAGCTCCGTGCCGCCCTCACCATGGGCTACGGCTTCCCCGGCGACGCAGACGACTTCGAGGCCGAGCTGGCCCGTGAGATCAACCATGCCGATCCAGCGGACCTGTCCGGGGTTGTCCGCCTCGTCGAGGAGTTCCGCGGCCGGGTCGTCGCGCGCCAGAATCCCGGCTTCGACACGGCCGTCGCCGCGGCCGTCGCCGAAATCCGCACGGCTCGGGGAAACGATCGGTGAGCGACGATCAGCAGCCGACCGTAGCCGAGATCACCAGTGAGGCCCGCGCCCGCGCCTCGCCATCGGCGGCGGGGCACCCGAGGCCGTCGAGGTCCTGCAAGCCGAACTGGCGGCAGCGCCCTGAAGGGGCGCGGGGAACTGCGCGATCAGCCACGATGGCGCCGCAGACGACCGACGGCCCATCGCGGCACTTCCCGCGGATCGCTCAGCCCGGCGTCACCAACCGCGCCTCATACGCGAACACCGCCGCCTGCGTCCGGTCCCGCAGGCCCAGTTTCACCAGGATCCGGCTGACGTGGGTCTTGATCGTCGACTCGGCCACCACCAGCCGCTCCGCGATCTCCGCGTTCGACAGGCCCTGGGCGATCAGGACCAGGACCTCCGTCTCCCGGTCGGTCAGGTCGCCGTACGCCGCCTGCGCGGACGGCATGAGGCGCGGCGTCTCGGACAGCTTCGAGAACTCGGTGATCAGGCGCTTGGTGACCGTGGGCGCGAGAAGGGCCTCGCCGGACGCCACCACCCGCACACCGTCGGCGAGTTGGCGGGCCGAGGCGTCCTTGAGGAGGAAGCCGGAGGCTCCTGCCCGCAGTGCCTGGTACACGTACTCGTCGAGGTCGAAGGTGGTGAGGACCAGCACCTTCGCCGCGCCGTCCGCGGCGACGATCTCACGGGTCGCCTCGATTCCGTTCAGCTCCGGCATGCGGATGTCCATGAGGACCACGTCCGGGGCCAGTTCGCGGACTTTGGCCACCGCCTCGCGGCCGTTGACCGCCTCGCCGACGACCTCGATGTCCGGCATCGCATTCAGCAGGACCGAGAAGCCCTCGCGGACCATCATCTGGTCGTCCGCGATCAGTACGCGGATCGTGCCCTGGGTCATGCGTCGTCCTCGCTCACGACGGGCACCGGCAGGAACACCGCCACCTCGTACCCTCCTTCGCCCGTCGCGCCCGCCGTCATCTCGCCGTTCAGCATGGAGACCCGCTCCCGCATACCGGTGATGCCGTGCCCGGCGCCGGGCGAGGGCTTCACCAGGGCCGGCGCGGGCGGCGGGTCGTTGACTATGCGCAGGCCCAGCCCGCCGAGGACGTAACCGATCTCGACCCGGGCGCTCGCGCCGGGCGCGTGCCGCAACGTGTTGCTGAGTGCCTCCTGCACGATCCGGTACGCCGACAGCTCGACGCCCTGCGGCAGCTCGCGCACCGCTCCGGTCACCGTCTTGTCGACGCCCAGCCCCGCGTCCCGCACATTGGCGAGCAGTCCGTCCAGGTCGGCGAGGGTCGGCTGCGGGGCGTCCGGGGCCTCGTAGTCCTCGGCTCTGACGACGCCCAGGACCCGGCGCAGTTCGGTGAGGGCCGCGACCGCGTTCTCCCGGATGGTGACGAAGGCCCGCTCCAGCTCCGGCGGCGGGTTCTCCACCCGGTAGGGGGCGGCCTCCGCCTGGATGGCGACGACCGACATGTGGTGCGCGACCACGTCGTGCAGCTCGCGGGCGATCGTCGTGCGCTCCTCCAGGAGGGTGCGCCGGGAGCGCTCGTGCGCGGTCACCGTCTGCTGGGCGGTCACCTCCTGCTTGGCCTCACGGCGGGTGTGCCAGACGGCGACGCTGAGCAGGGTCAGTGCGGAGACGACCAGCATGGGACCGGTGTTGGTGGAGTAGTGGCCCGAGCCGAACAGGGCCTCCGCGAAGGTGCCGTACGCCGCGGTCAGCGCCCACATCCACGCGGCCGTGCGCGGCCTGGTGCGCACGGCCACGACCGTCAGCACCGTCAGATGGCAGGCGAAGCTGCCCGGCAGCCACGGCCAGTCGCCCCACTGGTCGCCGAACGGGAGAGCGAGCGGGGTGGCCGCCATGGACAGCCAGAACGCTCCGACCGGCCGGGCCATGGTCAACAGGATCGGGAGCACGGCGAGCGGAGCGAGCACCAGCCAGGCGCCCTGGTCGACGGCGGAGATAGCCAGGGTGAGCAGGGCGGCCGCGCAGATCATCGCGTGCGGCATCCAGCCCGCGTACTCCCTCAGGCGCGGCGGCAGCTGCCTGGTCAGCGGGCCGTCGACACGCATGCGAGGGAGCAGGCGGTAGGCGAAGGCATCGTGGAACAGGTCCTGCCGCAGCCCTCGCAGGGCGTCCGCGGCAAGCCGGAACTCCGGGCTGCGCGACTTGGCCCCGTCGCCCGGCGGCGTGGTGTGGATCTGGGTCGTCTCGGTCACATACAGAACGGTAGGGGGAGGACCGGGTCGCGGTCGTCACCAGTGAGAGGGGTCCTTCGGCGTCCCTCTCAGGTACTACGGGTACCCCCACGTCGGTCGGCGTCGGGAGTCACCACGCCAGCTGCGTGATCTCCTCCGCCACCACCGCACACGCGTCCGCCACCGGATCGATCAGCGGGAAATGGCCGACCTCCTCCAGCAACGTCAGGCCCACCACCTCCCCCGCCTTCGCCGCCGCGTCCGCGTACGACTCGGCGACCGCCTGCGGGACGACCATGTCGCTGCGACCCTGGACGAGCGTCGTCGCGATGCCCGTGGGAAGCAGCAGGGCGGGGTCGGCGTACGGCTGGCGCTCCGCGAACTCGACTTCCCCGCCCAGGAGTTGACGCACCGCCCCGCCGCACACATCCAGCTTCTGCGCGACCGCGAGGTCCGCGATCGGAGCGAGGGCGACGACCCCCCGAAGCGGCGCCGGACGGTCCGTACGCCAGGGGGCGTCGGCCGGCAGCAGGTGACGGGCCGCGACCCACAGGGCGAGGTGGCCGCCCGCCGAGTGCCCGGTGACCACCATGCGGCGCGGGTCGGCCTGCGGGAGGATCTCGCGGACGAGCGCGGGAAGCGCGTCCAGCGCGCCGGCGACGTCGTCGAAGGTGTCCGGCCACCGCCCCGCGACCGACTCCGGCTCCCCGTCCCCGGCGCCCCGCCGGTATTCCACGCTCGCCACCCCGAACCCCCGACGCGCCAGGTAGTCCGCGAACGGCGAGATGTGCCGCCGGTCGTACGGCGCACGCCACGCGCCCCCGTGCAGCACGACGACCAGCGGGGCGGGAACCCCCGGTACGACCTCGATGTGCGGGGCGTAGAAGTCGATCACCTGGTCGGGATGATCGCCGTACGCCGCGGTGGCGTCGGGGTCGACCGCGGGGTGCGAGAAGGCCGACTCCTCTTCGGCGGCGGCACGGGCAGCTGCGGCATCGAGTGCTGCGGCGTCGTCCGGCATGCTCCAACCTCTCAGCGATGAAACGGACTTGGCGGACCGGGACGCAATCCCGGGGAGGGAATTCGGCCGTTGGCGGGACGCTATCAGGCCGGTGACGTGCGCGGACACGGGGATGTCACGCTCGGTGAGACTTAAACGGTTCTGCTGTTTCGTTACGCTGGCGGTCCAGGTGGCGATACAGCGATCCACAGGGAACGAGGAGGCCGACATGTCCGCCGAACCCGGCACCGTACGCCCCGGCGGCCGCACCGCCCGCGTCCGTACGGCCGTACTGCGGGCGGCGGGGGACGTGCTGGCCGAGCAGGGCTTCGACCGGCTGGACCTCGCGGACGTCGCCCGGCGCGCGGAGGTCGGCAAGACGACCGTGTACCGGCGGTGGGGCTCGGTGACCGCCCTGGTCGCCGACCTGCTCGCCGAGATGGCCGAGCAGTCGCTGCCGCGCACCCGCACCGGCTCCGTACGAGGCGACCTGCGCGCCAACGCCTCGCTGGTCCAGCGGACGCTCACCGACCCCCGGCAGGGCGCGCTGTTCCGCGCGGTGATCGCCGCGGCGGCGTGCGACGAGCGCACGGCCCGGGCGCTGCGGCGGTTCTACGAGGTCCGGGTGGCGGAGTGGGCGCCCTGCGTGGCGGAGGGCGTCGCACGGGGCGAGCTGCCGGCCGGCACGGACGCGGCGACGGTCGTACGGGCGGTCTCGGCGCCCCTCTACTACGGCTTCCTCACGACCGGTACCGCCCCGGACCCCGCCGACGCCGAACGCGCGGCGGACGCCGCGGTCGCGGCGGCGGAGGCGGGGGTGTACGCCGCCTCCGCGTGACCGCCCATGATCACCAAGCCGGTCAGTCGCCCGTAACACCGTCCCGCAGCGTCTCCCCCAACACCCCCGCCGCCCGCTCCACATCCCCGAACCCGACGTACAACGGCGTGAAGCCGAACCGAAGCACGTCCGGCCGCCGGAAGTCCCCGACAACCCCTCGCCCGATCAGCCGCTTCATGACCTCCCCGGCATCCGCACACCGCAGGGCCACCTGGCTGCCCCGCTCCTCATGGGCCACCGGCGTCAGCGACTCCACCCGGCCCGGCGGCACGTACCGCGCGACGCACTCCAGGAAGAAGTCGGTCAGGGCGAGGGACTTGGCGCGGACGGCGTCGATCGAGACGCCGTCCCAGACCCCCAGGGCCGCCTCCAGGGCGAGCATGGAGAGGATGTCGGGCGTGCCGACGCGGCCGCGCAGGGCGCCCGGCGCCGGTTCGTAGTCGGGGCGCATGCCGAAGGGTTCGGCGTGGGAGTTCCAGCCGGGCAGCGGGGAGTCGAAGCGGTCCTGGAGCTCGCGGCGGACGTAGAGGTACGCCGGTGAACCCGGGCCGCCGTTCAGGTACTTGTAGGTGCAGCCGACGGCCAGGTCGACGCCGTGCTCGTCGAGCCCGACCGGCAGGGCGCCCGCGCTGTGACACAGGTCCCAGACGGCGACCGCGCCCGCCGCGTGCACGGCGGCCGTGAGACCGGGCAGGTCGTGCAGCCGGCCGGTGCGGTAGTCGACGTGGTTCAGCAGGACGGCGGCGGTACGGTCGCCCAGTACCCCCGGCACCTCGGCCGGCGCCACCGGGCGCAGCGTGCAGCCGGTCATCCGGGCGGCCGACTCGGCCATGTACCCGTCCGTGGGGAAGGTCGTCGCGTCGACGACGATCTCGTCGCGGGCGGAGCCGCTGAGCCGGGCCAGCCGCACCGCTCCCACCAGTGCCTTGAACACGTTGACGCTTGTCGAGTCGCCGACCACGAGCTGCCCGGCCGCCGCCCCCACCAGCGGGGCGATCCGGTCGCCGATCCGCTCGGGCGCGGTCCACCAGCCGCTCTCGTCCCAGGACCGTATGCGCAGCTCGCCCCACTGCCGCCGCACGACGTCCTCGACGCGCCCGGGGACGGCCGCCGGCAGCGCGCCGAGCGAGTTCCCGTCGAGGTAGACGCCCGCGGCGTCAGCCGCACGATCAGACGCAGTGTCGAGCACGAACTGTGAGCGAACCCCCGCCAGCTCGTCACCGGCGTCCAACTCCCGCGCCTTGAAAGCCGGTTCAGTGATGTCAGACATGGGACCGCGCCGTCCACAGCTCGGGAAACACGTTCTTCTGCGCACGCTTCTCCAGCCAGGCCACCCCGGCGGAGCCGCCCGTGCCGGTCTTGGCGCCCATCGCGCGCCGGGTGGCGACGAGGTGGTCGTTGCGCCAGCGCCAGACCAGTTCGGCCACGTCGGTCAGCGCCTCGCCGAGGCGGGCCAGGTCGTCGCTCTCGTCACCGGAGTAGAGGGCGGTCCACACCTCCTCCACCTCGGGCGACGGCTCGTAGCGGCGCGACACGTCACGGTCCAGGACGGAAGCCGGGATCGCGTGCCCGCGCCGCGCGAGCAGCCGCAGGACCTCGTCGTACAGGCTCGGCTCGTGCAGCGCCTTCTCCAGCTCCCCGTGGACGCGGGGCGCGCCCCGGTGCGGGACCAGCATGGACGCGGACTTCTCGCCGAGCAGGAACTCCATGCGGCGGTACATCGCCGACTGGAAGCCGGAGCCCTCGCCGAGCGCCGAGCGGTACGCGTTGAACTGGGCGGGGGTGAGCTGGCCGAGCGGCTTCCAGGAGGCGTTCAGCGCCTCCAGCTCCCGTACGGACCGCTTCAGCGCGGCGATCGCCACCGGCACCCGGTCCTGGCGAAGGGCCCGCGCGGCGGTCTCCCACTCGTGGACGATGACCGTGAACCACAGCTCCATCACCTGGGTCGTGACCAGGAAGACCATCTCTCCGGGGTCGTCGGAGAGGGTGTGCTGGAGGTGGGTGAGCACGTCCGCCTGTACGTAGTCCTCGTACGGGGTCGTGCCGTTGAAGTCGAGATGCGGAGTCTCGGGCTCCTGGGTTTCGTGAGCCTCTTGGGACATCGCTGTCTCCTGATGTGTACTCCGGGTAGCGGTCCGCCCCTGCCGTTACCGACACGGGGGCCCCGGTCCCCGCCGGGCATCTTCTTCGATGCTCCGCCGAAAAGGCAAGGCCCGCCTGATCGCGCAGGCGGGCCGTACCGGAGGAACGTCTCAGCCCAGGGTCTGGGCGGCCGCCGGGGAGGAGTCCTTCAGGAACTGCGAGCAGCGCTCGTACTCCTCCTGCTCGCCGATCACCTGTGCGGCGCGGGCGAGGCCGTGCAGGGCGCGCAGGAAGCCACGGTTCGGCTCGTGCTCCCAGGGGACCGGGCCGTGGCCCTTCCAGCCGTTGCGGCGCAGGCTGTCCAGGCCGCGGTGGTAGCCGGTGCGGGCGTAGGCGTACGACTCCACGACGCTGCCCCGCTCGAAGGCCTCGTCGGCCAGCTGGGCCCAGGCCAGCGAGGAGGTCGGGTACTTCGCGGCGACGTCCGCGGGCGCGGTGCCGTTAGCGAGCAGCTCGCGCGGTTCCGGGTCGTCGGGGAGGTGGGTCGGGGGCGGTCCCCCGAGGAGGTTTTCGTGAATGGACATGGGCCAAGTCTCCTCCATCCGGCGCGGGACGGAGCGACGCGCGGTGAGGACAGTCACGCCGCTACGCCAGCCGCTTCCGCGCCCGCTCCCCCTCCAGCGGCGGCGCCGTCACGGACCCGTGCGTCCGGCACTCCGGCCTACGACAGCCCGCCGGAGGCGTCCGCACCGTCGCGAACGCGACTACGGCCCCCACCACCAGCACCCCGGCACACACCGTCATCGCCCGCCCGAACGCGTCGTCGAAGGCCCCCGGCGACCGGTACGCCTCTTCGCCCATCCCGGCGATCAGCGGCAGCGCCGCCACCGCGATCAGGCCGGCCGCCCGGGCCGCCGCGTTGTTGATGCCGCTGGCCAGCCCGGCCCGCGCGGTGTCCACGGACCCGAGGACGGTCGCCGTCAACGGCGCGACCAGGGTGACCATCCCCAGCCCGAGGACCAGCAGCGCGGGCAGCACGTCGACGAGGTACGACGCCTCAGGACCGACCCGCAGCATCAGCAGCATCCCGCCGGCACACAGCAGCGGCCCGACGGTGAGCGGGATGCGCGGCCCGATGCGGTCGGCCAGGGCGCCGGAGCGGGCGGAGAACAGCAGCATCAGGGCGGTCGTGGGCAGCAGTGCCGTACCGGCGCCGAGGGCGGAGTAGCCGACGACCACCTGGAGCTGGAGCGCGGCCAGGAAGAAGAAGCCGCCGAAGGCCGCGTACACGCACAGCGTGACCAGGTTGACCGCGGTGAACTGGCGGGACGCGAAGATGTCCGTCGGCATCATCGGATCGGCCCTGCGCCGCTCGACCCGCACGAAGACCACGGCAGCGGCCACACCGAGGACGGCGCTGAGCACGACGACGAAAGAACCCGACCGGGCCTCGATCAGCGCATACGTCACCAGCGCGAGCGCCAACGCGCCGAGCACCGCTCCCAGCACGTCGAACCGGGTGTGCTTACGTCCGTCCCCCGACTCCGGAACATGCCGTACGGCGATCGGCGCGCACAGCAGCGCCAGCGGCACGTTGAGCAGGAACACCCACCGCCAGCCGGGCCCGTCCACCAGCCAGCCGCCCACGAACGGCCCGACCGCCGCCCCGACCCCGCCGAACCCGGACCACAGGCCGACGGCCCGGCCCCGGTCGTCGGGATGGAAGGACGCCTGGATGATGGCGAGCGAACCCGGCGTGAGGAGCGCGCCCCCGACCCCTTGGAGCGCCCTGGCGGCGATGAGGAACTCGGCGTTCGGGGCGATCCCGCACAGCAGGGAGGCGGCGGCGAACCAGAGCACGCCGATCACGAAGACCTTCCGGCGCCCGAACCGGTCCCCGAGGGAGCCGCCGAGCAGGATCAGCCCGGCCAGCGTCAGCATGTACGCGTTGATCGTCCACTGGAGGGCGGCCAGGTCCGCGTCGAGATCGCGGCCGATGCGGGGCAGGGCGACGTTGACGACGGTCGAGTCCAGCAGGGCCATGCTGGAGCCGAGAACGGTGGTGAACAGGATCCACTTGCCTTGCGGCGAGGCCAGCCGGACATCGGGCATGCCCCAGGTATACAACGACCCCGGTGCCGTGGCACCGGGGTCGCCGTAATCGTGATCGGGTACGCGTTACTTGATCTTCGTGCCGCTGGAGCGCAGGTGTCCGCAGGCCTCGACGACGCGCGCGGCCATGCCGGCCTCGGCCAGCTTGCCCCAGGTGCGCGGGTCGTAGGTCTTCTTGGAGCCGACCTCGCCGTCGACCTTCAGGACGCCGTCGTAGTTGCGGAACACGTGGTCGACCACCGGGCGCGTGAAGTGGTACTGCGTGTCGGTGTCGATGTTCATCTTGACGACGCCGTTCTCCAGCGCGGTCGCGATCTCCTCCGCGGTGGAGCCGGAGCCGCCGTGGAACACGAAGTCGAACGGCTGCGAGCCGGCCGGCTTGCCGTACTTGGCGGCGACGCCCTCGTTCAGCTCCTTGAGCAGGTCGGGACGCAGGACCACGTTGCCCGGCTTGTACACGCCGTGGACGTTGCCGAAGGACGCGGCCAGCAGGTAGCGGCCCTTCTCGCCGAGCCCGAGGGCCTCGACGGTACGAACGGCGTCGTCGACCGTCGTGTACAGGGAGTCGTTGATCTCGTGCGAGACGCCGTCCTCCTCGCCGCCGGTCGGGGTGATCTCCACCTCGAGGATGATCCTGGCGGCGCGGGCGCGCTCCAGGAGCTCCTGGGCGATGGACAGGTTGTCGGCGAGGGTCTCGGCGGAGCCGTCCCACATGTGGGACTGGAACAGCGGGTTCTGCCCGGCCTTGACCCGCTCCTCGGACACGGCCAGCAGCGGGCGCACGTACCCGTCGAGCTTGTCCTTCGGGCAGTGGTCCGTGTGCAGGGCGACCGTGATGTCGTACTTCTTGGCGACGATGTGCGCGAACTCGGCCAGGGCGACCGCACCGGTCACCATGTCCTTGCTGTGCTGACCGCCCAGGAACTCGGCGCCACCCGTCGAGATCTGGATGATGCCGTCGCTCTCCGCCTCCGCGAAGCCGCGCAGGGCCGCGTGCAGGGTCTGGGAGGAGGTCACGTTGATGGCCGGGTAGGCGAACTTGCCTGCCTTCGCCCGGTCGAGCATCTCGTTGTAGACCTCGGGGGTTGCGATGGGCATCTGACCGCTCCTTGGTATGCGGGTTGGCGTTCTGCTACTACGGCCCTGACCTAGACCTTGAGGGTGACGTCATCGTCGGCCCCATCTTTCCAGACTTGGGCGGATGGTCCATCCTGCGGTCAGTCCAGACCCAGCTCGTCCTTCGAGTACGCGAAGCGGTACGGGACCCCCGCACCCTGCTCGATCTTCTCCGCGGCCCCGGTCGCCCGGTCGACGATCGTCGCCACGGCGACGACCTCGGCACCGGCCTCGCGCACCGCCTCCACGGCGGCCAGCGGGGAACCGCCGGTGGTGGAGGTGTCCTCGACGACCAGCACCCGGCGGCCCGCGATCTCCGGGCCCTCGACCCGCCGCTGCAGCCCGTGCGCCTTCGCGGCCTTGCGTACGACGAAGGCGTCGAGCTTCCTGCCGCGAGCGGCCGCCGCGTGCAGCATCGACGCGGCGACGGGGTCGGCGCCCATGGTCAGCCCGCCCACCGCGTCGAACTCCAGGTCGGCGGTCAGGTCGAGCAGCACCTGCCCGACCAGCGGAGCGGCCTCCCCGTCGAGGGTGATGCGCCGCAGGTCGACGTAGTAGTCGGCCTCGAGACCCGACGACAGGGTCACCTTGCCGTGCACCACGGCCTTGTCCTTGATCTGCTGCAGCAGCTCGCCGCGTACGTCACTCATGCCTGTCAGCTTAGAGGCGGCGCCAGGTCCAGGTGGTGGCGGCTTCGAGCGGCTCCAACGGCGTGACCAGGCGCGGCAGCGTGTTCAGCCCGTTGGGCGGCCCGGTCTGCGGCTCCACACACACGGCCGCCTCCTGCTCGTCGTACACCACGACCCACTCCTCGCGACTGGCCACCTTCAGCTCCAGCTGCCCCGGCCAGGTGAGCGTGACGTCGACACCGCCGGGCATGCCGAAGCAGTCGTCCCAGGGGCCGGGCTTCGGGTCGAGCCGGTTGCCGGTGGGCAGATGGTCCTCGCCGCGCTCCTCCTGCCAGGCGGGGCTGAAGTCCAGCTGTGCGTCCTCCTGCCCCAGGTTCCGGTTGAACCAGGGATGCCAGCCGATCTGGGCCGGAAAGGACGAGTCGTACGTCTCCACGGACATGGTCAGCGTCAGGGCGTCCTCGGCGAGGGCGACGACCTGGGTGACGCGGCCCGGGTAGGGCCACGGCTCGACCAGGTCGTACGTGATGACCGCCTCGTCCCCGGTGACGCGGGCCGTGCGCCAGACGCCCTCGCGCACGGTGCCGTGGATGGCGTGCGGCGGGTTGTTCAGCGGCATCTGATGGACGGTCACCCCGTCCCGGAACCGCCCGTCCCTGATCCGGCCGCACCAGGGAACCATCGGGAAGCAGCCGAACCGCTCGCCCTGCCGCAGGAGTTCGACCCCACCGACGCGGAGCCCTCCCACCCGGCCACCGTTCCCCGGCTGCACGATCACTTCCGCGTCACCCGCGGTCAGCCTGATGTCTTCGCTACTCACGTGACGACCCTACTGGGCTGATCAAGAGGGCGGGACCGCCCCAGCTGCGGGCAGTCGTGCCGCCGGGGCGGCTCCCGACCCAAAGAGGCGCGGCACCCCGTCAGCGCCGGGCAGCGCGACCCACCCCGGCCCAGCCCCGACGCCGGGCCACTGTTCAGCGACGTCAGCGACGCCGACGCAACGCCCTGCCCACGACGACCGCCGAAGCCAGCACCAACGCCGCAGCCGGCGCAGCCCACCGCAGCGCCGAGTTCGCCCCGCCGGTGTGCGGCGCGGGAACAGGCGCGTACCGCCCCCGCGGCGGCGCGTGGTCGACCTCCTCCGCACTGCGCCCGATCATCGTCCGCCGCGCATGCGCCGCCTCGGCGGGCGGCACGACGGGCTCCGTGAGGTCCTCGGAGGCGTCGGACAGGGGCGGCGGAGGGACCTCGGTCTCGAAGACGGAGGGGGGTTCAGGGGCGGCTTCCGGCTCGGGCGCTTCCGGCTCGGGTGCCTTCGTGGCCTCCGGCTCCTGCGGCTCCTCCGCCGCAGCGCCCAGATTCTCGGCGAACCGACTCAGCAGCCGTCCCACCGCCGACGCCACCGCATCCGGCGGGAGTTCCGTGACGCGGCCGTCCGCCGACGCCGTACCGTCAAACGTCACCGTGGAGCCGGAGCCGGAGTCCGAACTCTCGTCCGCCTCCCGGACACGAATCGTGAGCGCGAGCTTGACCGCCCCGGTGCCGCGCGCCTCGACCGCATCGCCCTCGACGGCGTACGAACCGTCGTCCTGCCCGGAGACCCGCACGGAGCCGCGGTAGGTGACGGAGTGACTGCCGACGCGCACTTTCAGCCGCCCCGCGATGGGTTCGGCACCGGCGTCCTGCTGGAGCCCGGGGACCGCCCGGGCGACCCGCGCGGGGTCGGCCAGCGCCTCCCTGAGCCGATCGACCGGAACCGGAACGAACACCTCATGCTCCATGTCAGCCGAGACTACCCAGTGAGCGCCGTCGTGCACCCCCGTTGGTCGAAAGTGCCCGCGCGTCGGTGCCGGCCCTCTTGCAAGCCCTCGTCCTGGCCCCTCAGTACCGCGGATGCACCAGCGTCGAAGCCGGCAACCCCTCCACCCTGCCCCTCGCGGCCGCCCGCGCGTCCGCCGCGAGGGTCGCCTGGGTCATCGTCCGCGGCCGCGGCCCGGCAGGGTCGAGCCGCAGGGCCGGCCGCTCGCCCGGTGCCGCGAGGACGAACCCCCAGTCGCGCGGGGCCCTGGACGCGCCGGCCGAGCGGTCGGGACCCGCGGCGAAGCCGGAGTCGCGGCCGCCGACGCGGTAGGGGGCGGTCCGCAGGCCGGCCGCGCGCATGGTCGTGTCCACCGTCCAGAAGACGCGGGGACGGGAGGCGACCGGACCGGCGTGGACCGCCAGGCGGCCACCGTCCGCCAGCGTCTGCCGCGCGAGGCCGTAGAACTCCTGCGAGTACAGCTTCGTGCTCGCCGTGATGCCCGGGTCGGGCAGATCCGCGATCACCACGTCGTACGTCGCCGGCGGCGCCCCGCGCAGCCAGTGGAAGGCGTCCGCGGTTCTCACGTGGACGCGCGGGTCGCCGTAGACGTGGCCGTTGAGCCTGGCGAGGGGCGGGTCGCGGCGGGCGAGCCGGACGACCGCCTCGTCCAGTTCGACGATGTCGACCCGGTGGACGCCCTCGTGCCGCAGGACCTCGCGGGCGGCGAGTCCGTCGCCGCCGCCGAGGATGAGCACGCGCGCGTGCGGGCCGTTCATCGCGGGGTGGACCAGGGCCTCGTGGTAGCGGTGCTCGTCGCGTCCGCTGACGCGGAGCCGGCCGTCGAGGAAGAGGTCGAGGGGGCGGCCGTCGGTGCCGCCGGTGAGGACGATCTCCTGGACGTCGCTCTGCAGCGCGACCCGTACGTCCTGGCCGTACACCGCGTGCCGCGCGGCCCGCTCGAAGTCGTCGACGAGGACGGCGGCCGTGGCGAGGACGGCGAACACGGCCACGTTGGTGAGCAGCAGGAGCCAGCGGGCGCGGCGGGTCAGGTCGCGGCCGAACAGGCCGAGGACGAGCGCCCCGCCGGCGATGAGGTTGACCGTGCCGGTGAGCAGGGCGCCGGTCAACTGGCCCAGCAGCGGGAGCAACAGGAACGGGAAGGCCAGGCCGCCGACCAGTGCGCCCACGTAGTCCGCCGCGAACAGGTCGGCCACCGCGCCGCCCGCGTCCTGGCGCCGGATGCGCTGGATCAGCTCCATCAGCAGGGGGACCTCGGCGCCGATCAGCAGGCCGATGGCCAGGGAGAAGGCGACCAGCAGGCAGCGGGGGCCGCTCGCCCACAGGCCGCCCCAGTCGCCGGTCCAGGCGAAGACGGCGTACAGGGCCATCGCGCTGCACCCGCCGACCAGGGCGAGTGCCGCCTCCACCGCGCCGAAGGCGGCCGCCGCCCGCCATCGCAGCCGCTTGGCGGCGAGGGAGCCGATGCCCATCGCGAAGACCATGACGGACAGGACGACGGACGCCTGGGTGACCGAGTCTCCGATCAGATAGGTGGCCAGGGCGACGAGTTGGAGCTCGTACACCAATCCGCACGACGCGCAGACGAAGACGCAGGCGAGGACCAGGAACCGGCCCGTGCCGGGGCGGACGGGCAGCCGCGCGGGGCCCGCCCAGGGCGGCGTGGTGCCGGGCGGGGCGGGCGCGTGCGGTTCGATCACGCTGCGACGTTACGTCACTGCGACGGAACGCTTCGTCACCCACACGTGTGGAACTGTCGGTCGATTGAGCCACCCGGGTTTGGATCCGGGCAGCCCCGATCGGGATCGGGACCACCCGGATTCCGGGATCCTCAGACGCAGGAGGGGCTGATTCGGGATCTCTAGGCGCCGGACAGGCAGCTGAGTCGGGGCCCTCAGACGCCTGACGGGCTGAGCCGGGCCTCGCGCGGGCCGGGTTGGGCCGGCGCCACCCGCACCCCCACCCGCGTCCGCGTGGCCACCAGGTGTCCGTCCTGCGGGTAGGCATGCCAGGTCCGCCAGTGCACGTGCCCCTCGTGACGCTGGGCCAGCAGCGCCGTGAAGGCGTGCGGGCTGCCGGGAAAGACGCCCGCGAGGCCGTGCGGATGGTCGGCGACCAGGGCCAGCAACTCCTGGGCGCGGCCCGCGAAGGAGCCGGGCGAGAGGACCTCGACCCGGGCCGCGAACTCGTACTCCCAGTCGCCCACCCGCTTGGCCACGCCCAGCGGCAGCGGTGTGCTGCTGCCCGGGATGCACGCGACCGTCTCCGAACAACTGCCCCGTTCCTCCTCCAGGAGCACCTGGTGGGATGCGCCGAGGAGTCTCAACTGAAGCTGTGCGCCCGTCAGTTCGAGGTCGAGCGTGGCCAGGGCGGGGAGCGGTTCGCGCCCCAGGGCCCAGGCCAGGTCGGCCGCGCGCGTGTCGGTGTAGGAGGTCTTCAGGGTCGTGAGCATGGGTCGGCTCCGCTAGCACGCAAAGAAAGGGAGGTGTGGTTCCGGCGCACCCCGGTCGGCACCCGGGAATTCGGCCCGGTCGGCCCGGTCGGAGTGTCGGGTCGGGTGTCCGCGGGATGTCCTGCCGACAGCACCCGGGGCCGCGTTGGTGATTTAGAGGGAATCATGAACTGTGGCGCCGTCACAGGGTTTTTACCCAACTTCGTGGGGTTTCCATCCCTCAGAGGGCTCCACAGCTCAACTGTTCAACCACGGCGTGCGCCGGGGCGGCCGGAGCGTGCGCCGGAGCTCTGTTATGCACACCGGGCGCGGCACACGGGACGGGGGCGCGGAGACCGACCCGGTCGGTGTCCGCGCCCCCGTCTCCCCCGCTTCCCCCGTCCCCCGTCCCCCGGTGCGGATGCGGTTCCTCCTCGGAGGAGCTCAGCTGCCCCGTGTCAGCTGCCTCCTCCGCCGCATCCGCCCCCGCCGCCACCGCAGGACGACGAGCCGCCCCCGCAGGACGACGAGCTGCCACCGCCGCAGGAGTGGCCGCCGGACGAGCCGCCGTCGGACGACCCCGAGCCGCTGTCGCCGATGCCGCCCATGCCGCTCGCGACCCACCAGCTGCTGTCGCCGGCGCTGCTGTTGTGGCTGCCACCCGACGACCGCCGGCCGTGGCCACCACCGCGGCCCGCCGGTCGTACCGTGTGGCGCCGGCGGCCGGCGCCGATGGCGATGAGCGTCCCGACAAGGACGAAGCAGACGATCGCCAGGATGATGCCGATGACCATGGCGTCACCCTCCTTCCGATTCCCCCGAAGCGGCCCCCCGTGGGCGCCTCGCTTGGTGCGTGCCGTGGAGATGCCCCTCCCTCACCCCGCCCAAAGCAGAGTTGAGGAACTCCAGAGCTTGGGCGCAGGATGACCGGCATGACCTCCAGCGCACGCCCCCTCCTCAACCGCCGGCTCGCCGAGTTCGGGACGACGATCTTCGCGGAGATGTCCGCCCTGGCCCTGCAGACCGGATCGATCAACCTGGGTCAGGGTTTCCCCGACACGGACGGGCCCGAGGAGGTCAGGGAGGCGGCCGTGCGGGCGCTGCGCGACGGCCGCGGCAACCAGTACCCGCCGGGCCCGGGCGTTCCCGAGCTGCGGACGGCGATCGCCGCGCACCAGGAACACCGGTACGGCCTGTCGTACGAGCCGGACACGGAGGTGCTGGTCACCGCGGGCGCGACCGAGGCCATCGCCGCCGCGCTGCTGGGGCTGGTGGAGCCGGGTGACGAGGTGGTCGCCCTGGAGCCGTACTACGACTCGTACGCGGCCTGCATCGCGATGGCGGGCGGCACGCGCGTGCCGGTCACCCTGCGCCCGTACGAGGGAAGCTTCCGTCTCGACCTCGACGAGCTGCGCGCCGCCGTCACGGACCGCACCCGGCTGCTGCTGATCAACACCCCGCACAACCCGACCGGCACCGTCCTCACCCGCGAGGAGCTCACCGCGATCGCCGAGCTGGCCGTCGAGCGCGACCTGCTCGTGGTGACGGACGAGGTGTACGAGCACCTGGTCTTCGACGAGGCCGAGCACGTGCCGCTGGCGACCCTCCCGGGGATGCGCGAGCGGACGGTGTCGATCGGCTCGGCCGGCAAGACGTTCTCGTTCACCGGCTGGAAGGTGGGGTGGGTGACGGCGGCCCCGGGGCTGGTGGCGGCCGTCCGCTCGGCGAAGCAGTATCTGACGTACGTCACCTCGGGGCCCTTCCAGTACGCCGTCGCCGAGGCCCTGCGCCTGCCCGACTCGTACTTCGCGGACTTCCGCGCGGACATGCTGGCCAAACGGGACCTGCTCGCGGGCGGCCTGGAGCGGGCGGGCTTCAAGGTCTTCCGCCCGGCCGGCACGTACTTCATCACCACCGACATCCGGCCCCTTGGTGAGAGCGACGGTTTCGCCTTCTGCCGTGCGCTGCCGGAGCGCTGCGGGGTGGTCGCGATCCCCAACGCGGTCTTCTACGACCACCGTGAGCAGGGCGCACCCTTTGTCCGCTTCGCGTTCTGCAAGCGGACAGGCGTGCTGGAGGAGGCGGCCTCCCGACTCAAGACGCTGGCCGCCTAACAGCCACGAGACCCCCCACCTGGTCACCGAGGCACTGCGCCGCATGATCCAGCACCCGCATCCGCCGCGTGCTGGCGATGCGGATCGCCGCCGGGGACGTCGTAAAAGTACGTGCGGGTGCGGATCTGCCCGGTGGACAGTCGCTCGCGGCGGCGCTCCAGGTATCCGGCCGCTTCGAGTTCCCTGAGCGCCCGCGAGATGAGGATCTCGCCCTCGGTGAAGTGCTCGCACAGGGCGGCGATGGTCACGGGGGTGCCGGTGGGCAGGGAGAGGATGTACACCGCGACGCCGATCGTGACCGCGCTGCCGCGTCGCTGGGCGAGGGCGTTGGAGATCACGGTGAAGTCGGCCGTGAGGCGGGTGCGTACGTGAATCACGCCGGAGGTTGGTGCTCCGGCGTCGGCGCGCAGGGGCGCGTTAGACTGCGGGTCAGCCATCGGGAAGGTGCTACTTCCTGGTTGGTCAGGCCCTCGTTCGGGATGCCAGTCCCGGCCGGGGGCCGTATCTGTTTGCGGTTGTCGCGGCGAACGTAACCGCCCGTATCCCGCCCCTGCAAGCCAGTCACTCGGACGGGTGACGCGGGCTTCGCGGGCGGGGAGGGTGGGTGGGCGGGTAGTTCTTTCTCCCGGTTCTTTCAGGAGGTCAGTGGCCCGCCGGACCCTCGCGGACAAGGGCCCGGCGAGCCCGGAACGCGGACGGTGGCCGGGTCCCGGCCAACTCAGGAACGGTGGCGGCCGGCCTTCAACTCACCTATGAAGGCGGCCCAGGAGGCGGCTTCGAAGCACAGCGCCGGACCGTGCGGGACCTTGCTGTCACGGACGGGGACGACGGCCGTTCGGAACCCGTCGGCCACCTCCACGCAGTCGCCCCCTGCCTGATTGAGCGCACGCGCCAGTTCCAGCGTCGGCTTCGCCCCGGACGCCCGCTCGATCTGCGTGATCCGCGTGCTCACCACGTGCGTCTTGTCGCCAAGCTCGGCCTGCGTCAGTCCGGCCGCCGTACGGAGCCTGCGTACCCGCGCGCCGAACAGCGCCGCCATCGACGCACTGGGGTCAATTCCGTTGGCCAAGGCGTCACTTCCGTTCCTTACGGGTTGAAAAGTAAGGCTGTGTCACCTGTCGAGCGTAGGGCGATCGGTCGACTCTTGAGCACGGAACGTGACGACTCGCATTCGCCGCGGGACGCCTCAGCTCGACAGACAAGGACGGACAAGCCGTGCTGACAGGAACGACCACCCCGGGAGACGAGCCAGGGCGGAGCGCCGCGCCCGTTGCGGCGGAAACCGCCGCGCTCGTCGACGAAGCACGCGAACTTCCCGTGTTCGCCGAGCAGTTCGTTTGCTCGCCGCGGGGCGCGCACCTCGCCCGACACCTCGCCGTCCGGCGCATGGAGGTGTGGGGCTACCCGCCGGCGTCGGACGTCTCGTGCGCGGTCGCCCTCGTCGTCGGCGAACTCACCGCGAACGCCGTACAGCACGGCCGGGTTCCGGGACGCGACTTCGGCCTCCGGCTCGCCCTCGACGTGGCTGCGCGGGCCTCGTTCGCATCGAGGTCGCGGACGCCGCCGCGAAGCAGCCGCCCACGGCCCCGCCGTCGTCGTACCCGGAGGGCGAGTCGGGTCGAGGACTTCTCCTGGTGGACGTCCTGGCCGTGCGCTGGGGGTCGGCGCCTCGCCGGCCCGTAGGCAAGACGGTATGGGCGGAGGTAGCCGTCGAGGCGGCAGCGAGGTCCGCGGGCTGACCAGGTTTCCCACAGGCTGTGGACGGCGAGAGCCCGGCCCTGGCACGCGACCGTGGTGGTCGGCGCCCTGGCCGGGCTCTCTTTCGCCGCTACGGGCGGTACAGGCCGTTACGGGCCCGGGGGGACTACTCGTCCTCTTCGGGCTTCTCCGCCTCGTTGACCTCCTGCTCAAGGCCGAGCTGCTCGACGAGCCACTTGTCGAACTCGATGGCGGCCCGCACCCAGCTGACCGTGGAGGAGACGAAGTGCTCCAGGCTGACGCCGGTGCCGATCAGCATCTGCGCCTCGCCGATCAGACGGACGGTGCCGTCGTCATGCGTGTGCGTGTAGACCTTGGGCCACAGGGTGCGCCGGTTCCAGTCGTCGATGGACTCCAGCAGCAGAGGCTTCTCGTCGATCTTGTGGGGGCGGTCGTAGAACGTCCGCACCGAGAAGACCTGCTGGTCACCCTCACCACGGAACATGAAGTACGTACGGAACTGCTCCCACGGCGCCGCGAGGTCACCCTCGTCGTCGACGACATACTTCAGCTCCATCTGGTCGAGGAGCTGTTTCACGAGGTCCTGATCCGGGACGACGGGGCCCGCCGGACCTGACGGCTGCGGCTCGGGCTGGCCCCCGAAGTTCGGAATCGAGGACGGGTCGATGGTCACCGTGATTTTCCCTTCGTACGGATCCTGCCATCCTCCCCCATGCGGGGAGGGGGGTGGCAAGCCCAGGCGAGTCTGTGAGCCACGGGCTGACATGATCCGGTCAGCAGGAAGCAGGTGCAGCAAGCAGGTACCGACGGGTACCCGGCGAAGGGGGAACTCATGACGCGGAGCGGCGACGAACCCGTGACGCAGCCGAGGACGCCCGGCAGGACCCGCTGGGGCGTGTTCGCGGCGATCCTGGCGTTACCGGGCCTGCTGGTGGCGGGAGCGCTCGTGCTGCTCCTCCTGTGGCTGTTCACGGACGACACCGCACGGACCGGGGTCGAGAAGGCACCCTGCGCGGAGGCGCTGGCCTTCGGCGGGGCGAAGCTGCCCTCCGGCGCGGACGACGCCGCCTGCGAGCTGCAGTCCGGCATTGACACCCGCTACGACGCCCGCTTCCGTATGCCCCGCGACGAGGTACGCGGCTGGCTGGCGGCCACGTACCGGGACGGGCCCGAGCCGCGGACCTCGCAGTGCGGCGAGGCCACGGCCGACCTCTGCCTGAACCTGGGCCCCGGGGAGTCCGGCGGCAACGGCGCCGTACAGGTGGACATCACTCACGACGGGCCCGACTGGTCCCGGGTGCGGTTCGTGGCGTTCACGCTGTGACCGAGACCGAGACCGAGACCGAGACCGAGACCGAGACCCGGGCGGGGGCCGGGAAGACCGGCCACCCCGCCCGTGCCGTTCGTCCGCTCAGAGCGTCTTGCCGGTCGACGGCCCGACGATCAGGCCGTCCCCGAACGTGTCCACCCGGACCGTGTCGCCGTCCTTGATCTCGCCGGAGAGGATCTCCTTGGCGAGCCGGTCGCCGATGGCGGTCTGGACGAGGCGGCGCAGCGGGCGGGCGCCGTAGGCCGGGTCCATGCCCTCGGTCGCGAGCCAGGCCAGAGCGTCCTCGCTGACCTCCAGGGTGAGGCGGCGCTCGGCGAGGCGCACCGCGAGGCGGTCGATCTGGAGGCGGGCGATCCGGCTCAGCTCGTCCTTCGTCAGGGCCGAGAAGACGACCAGGTCGTCGAGCCGGTTGAGGAACTCCGGCTTGAAGGAGGACCGGACCACCTCCAGCACCTGCTCCTTCTTCTCCGCCTCGCTCGTGATCGGGTCGACGAGGAACTGGCTGCCCAGGTTCGAGGTGAGGACCAGGATCGTGTTGCGGAAGTCCACCGTTCGGCCCTGGCCGTCCGTCAGGCGGCCGTCGTCCAGCACCTGGAGGAGGATGTCGAAGACCTCCGGGTGCGCCTTCTCGACCTCGTCGAGCAGGACGACGCTGTACGGCCGCCGCCGCACCGCCTCCGTGAGCTGGCCGCCCTCCTCGTAGCCGACGTAGCCGGGAGGGGCGCCGACGAGCCGGGACACGGTGTGCTTCTCGCCGTACTCGCTCATGTCGATGCGGACCATGGCCCGCTCGTCGTCGAACAGGAAGTCGGCGAGGGCCTTGGCGAGTTCGGTCTTGCCGACGCCGGTGGGGCCGAGGAAGAGGAAGGAGCCGGTCGGGCGGTCGGGGTCCGCGATGCCGGCGCGGGTGCGCCGTACGGCGTCCGACACGGCCTGCACGGCCTCCTTCTGCCCGATGAGGCGACGGCCCAACTCCTCCTCCATGCGCAGGAGTTTCTGCGTCTCGCCCTCCATGAGGCGCCCGGCGGGAATGCCGGTCCAGGCGGCGACGGTGTCGGCGATGTCGTCGGCGCCGACCTCCTCCTTGACCATGGTGTCCTTGGAGGCTTCCTCCTCGGCCTGCGAGGCGGCCTCCAAGTCCCGTTCCAGGGTGGGGATCTCGCCGTACAGCAGCTTGGAGGCGGTGTCGAAGTCGCCGTCGCGCTGGGCCCGTTCGGCCTGGCCCCGCAGTTCGTCGAGCTTCTCCTTCAGCTCGCCGACGCGGTTGAGGGACTGCTTCTCCTTCTCCCAGCGGGCGGTCAGGCCCCGCAGCTCCTCCTCCTTGTCGGCGAGATCGCGCCGCAGCCGCTCCAGCCGCTCCCGCGAGGCCGGGTCTGTCTCCTTGACCAGCGCGAGCTCCTCCATCTTCAGCCGGTCGACGCCGCGCTGGAGTTCGTCGATCTCCAGGGGCGAGGAGTCGATCTCCATGCGGAGGCGGGAGGCCGCCTCGTCGACCAGGTCGATGGCCTTGTCGGGGAGGAAGCGGGAGGTGATGTACCGGTCGGAGAGCGTCGCGGCCGCGACCAGCGCGCTGTCCGCGATCACGACCTTGTGGTGGGCCTCGTAGCGGCCCTTGAGCCCGCGCAGGATGGCGATGGTGTCCTCGACGCTCGGCTCGGCGACCAGCACCTGCTGGAAGCGGCGCTCCAGGGCCGGATCCTTCTCGATCCGCTCGCGGTACTCGTCCAGGGTCGTGGCGCCGACCATGCGCAGCTCACCGCGGGCGAGCATGGGCTTGAGCATGTTGCCGGCGTCCATCGAGGAGTCCCCGCCGGCTCCGGCGCCCACGACGGTGTGCAGCTCGTCGATGAAGGTGATGACCTGCCCGTCGGAGTCCTTGATCTCCGCGAGGACGGTCTTCAGCCGCTCCTCGAACTCACCGCGGTACTTCGCCCCGGCGACCATGGCGCTGATGTCGAGCGCGACGAGCCGCTTGTTCTTGAGGGACTCGGGCACGTCGCCCTTGATGATCCGCTGGGCGAGCCCTTCGACCACGGCGGTCTTGCCGACGCCGGGCTCACCGATGAGCACGGGGTTGTTCTTGGTCCGGCGGGACAGCACCTGCACCACGCGGCGGATCTCCTGGTCCCGCCCGATGACGGGATCGAGCTTGCCCTCCCGCGCGGCGGCGGTGAAGTCGGTCCCGAACTTCTCCAGGGCCTTGTACTGGCCCTCGGGGTCGGCGGTGGTCACGCGGCGTCCTCCCCTTGCCTTCTGGAAGGCCTCCGACAGCTTCTTCGCCGTGGCCCCCTGCCCGGAGAGTACGTCCCCGGCCGGGCCGCCCTTCGCGGCGATGCCGATCAGCAGGTGCTCGGTGGAGAGGTACTCGTCGCCGAGGTCCCTGGCCCGCTCCTGGGCGTCCGCGATCACGGCGAGCAGTTCGCGGTTGGGCTGCGGGGGCGCGACGGTGGACCCGGTCACGCTGGGCAGCGAGGCCAGCACTTTCTCGGCGCCGACCCGCACGGCGGCCTGGTCGGCGTCGACGGCGGCCAGCAGATCGACGATGTTCTCGTTCTCCTGCCCCTGCAGCAGCGCCAGGAGCAGATGGGCCGGGGTGAGGTCCGGGTGCCCCTCGGTCACGGCCCGGTTGCCGGCCGCGTTGATGGCGTCCCGGCTCCGGTTGGTCAGCTCGGCGTCCACGTTCGCTGTCTCCTCCTCGGCGTCCTTGCGTCAGCCGTCCCGTCTCACAGTGACTCAATCAACGTACACAAAGTTGAGTCTATTCCACTCAAGGTGTCCGGTGGGGGTCCTGGACCGGCTAACTTCCGGACCATGGCCGCATACCCTCAGGACCCGGGTGCCCCGAACGCGCCGTACCTCAGCTTCTGGCGCGAACGACATCTGTGCACCCTGACCACACCACGCCCGGACGGCAGCCCGCACGTAGTACCCGTCGGAGTGACATACGACCCCGAGGGCCGTCTGGCTCGGGTGATCGCGGACAAGAAGAGCACCAAGGTCCGCAACATCCTGGCGGCGGGGCCGGCGGGGGCCCTGGTCGCGGTCTGCCAGGTCGACGGCCGCCGCTGGGCCACGCTGGAGGGGCGGGCGCTCGTGCGCACGGAGGCGGAACAGGTCGCGGAGGCGGAGCGCCACTACGAGGAGCGCTACGGGCACGCACCGCGCCCGAACCCGACGCGGGTGGTCATCGAGATCGCACTGACGCGGGCGATGGGGCGGGGCTGAGGGGCGGGGCCGAGAGGCCGGTGGCCGGTGGCCGGGCCGAGAGGCCAGACCAGGAACCGGGCCGAGGGACCGGGCGAGGGAAAGAGGACGAACGGTCGGTCTTTGAGGGCCGCCGAAGCCCGCCCCGTACGCAAGATCGACCGCTTTCGGCCACACCTCGATTCACCCGATACCCGGAAATGTCCCGTAAAACTGCAGCGGCGTCACCGTGTTCAGGTCACGGTGACGCCGCTGCGGGGGGAAGCACCTGAGCGATCTGTTACGACGGGGGAATCGCGTCAGGCACTGCGGGGGGTGGCTGAGATGGTCCTTACGGGCGGAGTGTCCGACTCCACCAGTCGATGGTCCCGCTGGTCCAGGTTCACAAAGATCATTCCGTACCGAATGGCACACCGCACAGGCTGCGGCGCGCCCCGGGGCTTCCTCAGGCACCGGTAGGCCCGTACGTCCTCGTCCTCGTCGCGCGTCACGACGACCGGCTCACCGAAGACGGTCACCATCAGCGAGTCACCGGCGTGGGGGATCGCGGTGACAAGGTCGATGAAGTGCCATCCCGAGCGGTAGGCGGTGGCCATTTCGCGGCGGAAGGAGCGGTCGTCGGGTGGAGTGGTCATGCGTCCGCGCCCGCCGGGGTGGACCAGCCGACGTCACCGTTGGCACCGAGGGGGGTCCCCCAGCCGACGTCCTCGCTGGCACCGGCGACAGTCGCCCAGCCGACGTCCTTCACCGCGGCCTTGCTCGCCTCTCCAGTGGGACTCGCCCAGCCGACGTCGAGAGGACCGGCCATACCGCTGGCCAGCGCAACAACGAAGGCAGTGGCAAGCACCGAGCGAAGCATTCTCTTTTTCATAGTCGGCTTCGTCCTCACTTGATGGCTTCCTCTCCCCCGTGAAACAAGACGATGGCTCATTCAGGCACGTCAATGCCACACAAGAGATGCATCATGTTCCTGCACGTTCAGGACCCTGGGGGGTGGAGATTTGCCATCGAAGAGTACAAAAGGGATACATCCGCATGGCATAGCCGACCTATGTGCGGAAGGTGCGCGTATTTATGCCACCGCTCTCGGCGCCGGACGCGTCTCTCGCCGTGAGGTCGAGCCTGCCCCATGTCTGCTCGAGTTCGCGCTGCTCCACCCCGATCCGGACGACGCCCAGTGGCTCCGTCCGGTTCCGCCGTCCGTCGTGCTGGCTCAGCAACTCCAGCCCCTGGAACGCGAGATCCAGGACCGCCGCCGGCTCACCCTCGACCTCGCGGGCACCTTCCAGCCGTTCCTGGAGATCAGTGCCCAGAAACCCGCCACCACGCACGCCATCACCGTGCTGGAAGGCATCGACCGCATCCACTCGGCGCTCGACGTGGCGATCGCCGAGGCCCGCACCGAAGTCCTGACGGTCCAGCCCGGCGGCAGCCGGCCGGAGCACATCCTCAGCCAGGCACTGAAGCGCAGCAAGCCACTGATCGAGCGCGGCATCTCCATGCGCACCCTGTACCAGCACACGGTCCGGCACAGCCAGAGCACCTACGCGTACATGGACAAGATGGCCGGCGCCAAGGTGGAGATCCGCACGCTGGAGGAACTCATCGAGCGGCTCATCATCTGCGACAGCACGGTCGCCTTCATCCCGGCACAGGACGACCGGACGGTCGCCCTGGAACTGCGCCACCCCGGTCTCGTGCAGTACCTCACCAAGGTCTTCGAGCAGCTCTGGCAGCGAGCGACCCCCCTCATGGACGAGGTCCGGTACGAATCGACACCCGAGGGCATCACCGGCGTCCAGCGGACCATCGCCAAGCTCCTCATCGACGGCCACGTGGACGAGGCGATCGCCAGGCGACTCGGCATGAACGTCCGCACCTGCCGCGCTCACATCGCCAAACTCGCCGCAGCCCTGGGCAGTGGGAGCCGGGCACAACTCGGTTTTCTCATCGCGCAGTCGGGGATCCTGGACCAGGAACACGCGGGCCCGAAGGAAGACGGCCATCCGTGAGCGAGGCCCACTCCCCCACGACCGCGACGGAGGAAGTCGGCGCGCCGCACCAGGAGCACGGCGCGGAAGACCTCTGCGTGGCGGCAAGGGAGCTGTACGAGGCCGCCCTGCGCGAAGGGCACGTGAGCGCGGCCGACGCGGAAGCGGCGCCCTGTCTGGTCGACTTCGGGCTTCTGCACCCCGCAGTCGAGGACCTGAACCGGCTGGAGCCCGTCCCTCCGGCCGTCGCCCTGCACCGGATGCTGCGCACCACGGCGGGCCGCATCGCCGACGAACGCCGGCGCGAGCAGCGGCTGGCCGAGACCTTCGAGCCGCTCATGCGGATCGACGGGCGGCACACGGCGACCGCGGACCTGCCGGGCATCACCGTCCTCGGCGGACTCGACCGGATCAACGAGGCCATCACCAAGGCCATGGCGGACGCCTCCCGCGAACTGCTCGCCATCCAGCCCTACGACGGCCGGAATCCCGCCGCCCGCCTGGCCCAGAGCCTGGGCCGCGACCAGGCCCTGCTCGACCGCGGCGGCCGCATCCGCACCCTCTACCAGCACACGCAGCGCCACTCCCCCGCCGTGATCGCCCGCTACGAGCAGCTGAACGGCGACGCCGAGGCACGCACCCTCGACCAGGTCACCGAGCGCCTCGTCGTGATCGACCACGCGGTCGCCTTCGTCCCGGCCAGCAAGGACCGCGGGCTCGCCCTGGAAGTCCGCCACCCGGCGCTCGTCGACTTCTTCGCCACCACCTTCGACCGCCTCTGGCACCTGGCCACGCCCATGTACCCGCAAGCGGTCCAGCAGGTCACCCTGAACGGCATCACCCCCCGCCAACGAGCCATAGCCGCCCTGCTGATCGAGGGCCACACCGACGCCGTCATAGCCGACCGCCTCGGCCTGAACATCCGCACCGCCCGCGAGCACATCGCCAAACTCGCCTCGACTCTCGGCAGCGAGAGTCGGGCGCAGCTCGGTTACCTCATCGGACGGTCCGGGATCCTTGATCAGGAAGGGTGAGCGAGGCCGCCGGCGGTCCCGAGCCCGCCGCCGCTGCCACGTCGGCCGGACGGGACGTACCGTCGAGGCCCACCTGGGCGATGCGGACGCCCAGTTGCGTACGGCTGGCCGCGCCGAGCGTCTCCGACAACCGCGCGATGTGCGCCCGGCAGGTCCGGACGCTGATCCCCAGCCGTTCCGCGATCACCGCGTCCTGGTGGCCCTCCGCGAGCAGCGCCGCGATGGACTGCTCCCGGTGCGAGATGCCCTTGATGCCGGTGTCGGGGAGGGGGGCGGTCAGCGGGAGCGCGAGGCGCCACAGGCGTTCGAAGACCGTGACCAGGTACTGCACCAGGGCCGGATGCCGTAGCTCCAGGGCCAGTGTGCGGTCCGGGTTCGCCGGGATGAAGGCGACCGTGCGGTCGAAGAGGATGAGGCGGTCGATGACCTCGTCCAGCGTGCGCGCCTGGACCGTGCCGCCCATCAGTTCCAGGTAGTTGAGCAGGCCCTGCCCGTGCCGCGCCACGTGCGTGTACAGATCGCGCATGCGAACGCCCCGGCCGCGCAGCGCCAAGGCCCGGTGCAGGCCTTCCGTCAGCTCGTGCTCGGGGCGGATGCCGCCGGGCTGGACGGTCAGGACCTCCGTCGTGCAGGCCTCCGTCGCCTCGTCCATCGCGGCCTGGATGCGGGAGAGGCCGTCGAGGACGCGGATCGCGCCGCCCTCGGCGGCGGCCGCCTGCCGCTGCGGTCCCAGACCCGCGTACCACTCGAAGGCCGCGACCGCCGAGCCCACCCGCCGCTGACTGGCGCTGACCTCGTCGTACAGTCCGCGCAGCAGCCGTGTCATGACCTCCTGGGGTGCCGTCGGCACCAGCCAGGCCATGTCGTCGGGGTCCGGGTGGAGCAGGGCCAGATCCAGCAGGCAGGGCACCGGCTCGGCGTCCTCGCGCGGCACGCGGCCCCGCCGCACGGCCCGGGAATACACGCGATCCCCGGCCTCGCACAGTCGGTCGGCACCATGTGGATGCTCATCCGCCCCGTGCCCGGCCATCGCCCATCCCACCCCCGGTTCCAGCGTCTTCCGCAGCGCAACTATGCGCGGACCCGACCCGCTCCGCAACACAGCTCCTCCCGCCTCAGCAGGGAGAAAGCACCGGTATGCCCCACTAGATCCACGCCTCCGCCAGTCGGGTTGCAACAAGCTGACGGTGGTGTTCAGTACCCGCCGGGCACCCGGCGGAACCCGCGCCGCCACAGCCACGACACTCCGCGGCGCCACTCGCCCCGGGCACCCCACCCGCACCCCTGTTCCGCGTGAGCTCCCGGAAATGCCCGAGTGATCGTCGCGTTACGTCCCGCCTCTAACGTCAGGCCATGGCGGACATATTTGACGCGTACGCGTTGGCCGACGCGTGGGACGAGATGTTTGAGCGGCCGGGTGAGGTCAGGACCGCCTATGAGCCGGTGCTGGCGGCACTTCAGCCGATCGAGCCGAGCGAACTGCGCTTCCGGGCCGACCAGATGGCCAGAGCGTTCACCGACCGGGGAGTGACCTACGCCTTCGCGGGCGAGGAGCGGCCCTGGCCGCTGGACCTGGTGCCCAGGATCCTCGACGCCCTGGAATGGGATCTCATACAACGCGGGGTGAGCCAGAGAGTCAGGGCCCTGGAGGCCTACCTCTCCGACGCCTACGGGCCCGCCCGTGCCTTCGAGGACGGGGTCGTGCCCTGGCGGCTGCTCCTCAACTCCCCCCACTTCCACCGTGCGGCCCACGGGGTCGAGCCCCCGGGAGGCGTACGTATCCACGTCGCCGGCATCGATCTCGTCCGGGACGAGGCCGGGGACTTCCGGGTCCTCGAGGACAACGTGCGCGTGCCCAGCGGGGTCTCGTACGTCATCGAGAACCGGCGCGCGATGACCCGGATCTTCCCGTCCCTCTTCGCCGAGCAGCACGTCGTCCCCGTCGACGGATACGCCCAGCGCCTGCTCGCCGCCCTGCGCGCCGCCGCACCCGACGGCACCCAGGACCCGCGGGTGGTCGTCCTGACCCCCGGGCCGAGCAACGCCGCCTACTTCGAACACGCCCTGCTCGCCCGGCTGATGGGCGTGCAACTGGTCGAGGGGCACGACCTCGCCTGCCGCGGCAACCGGGTGTGGATGCGGACCACCCGCGGCGAGGTACCCGTCCATGTCGTATACCGGCGCCTGGACGACGACTTCCTCGACCCGCTCCACTTCCGCCCCGACTCGGTGATCGGCTGCCCCGGCATCATGGGCGCCGCCCTGGCGGGGAACGTCACGCTCGCCAACGCCGTCGGCAACGGCATCGCGGACGACAAGCTGCTCTACACGTACGTCCCGGACCTGATCCGGTACTACCTCTCCGAAGAACCGATTCTTCCCAACGTGGAGTCCTTCCGGCCGGACGAACCCGGCCAGCTGGACGCCGTCCTCGACCAGATCGACCAGCTGGTCATCAAGCCGGTCGACGGCGCCGGCGGCCAGGGCATCGTCATCGGCCCGAAGGCCGACCGCGAGACCCTCGAACGCACCCGCGCGGCCGTCATCGCCGACCCCCGCGGCTTCATCGCGCAGCGGCCCGTCGCCCTGTCGACCTCCCCCACCCTCGCGGGCGAACGCATGGCGCCACGCCACATAGACCTACGGCCCTTTGCCGTCAACGACGGCAACGACGTCTGGGTCCTGCCCGGCGGCCTCACCCGCGTCGCCCTCCAGGAGGGCAACCTGATCGTCAACTCCAGCCAGGGCGGCGGCTCCAAGGACACCTGGGTGCTCGCCGAGGGGCCCGCGCAGCAGCCCGCCCCGGTCGGCAACGGCTCGGTGCCCGCCGTGGCGCCCCGCCAGCTCGGACCCGACGGCGCCCCCGCCGTCGTACAGGAAGGGGCGCAGCAGCAGTGAACGACGTGATCCTGTCCCGGATAGCCGAGGCCCTCACCTGGACCGGACGGTATGTCGAGCGCGCGGACAACACCGGCCGCATCCTCGACGCCTACCTGCACCGCATGCTGGAGGACCCCTGGCGCGACGAGGACGTGGCCTGCCGGTCGCTGTACGCGATCCTCGGCGTCGACGCGGGCGACGAGCGCGTCGACATGCAGCAGGTCCTGGACCAGCTGGCCTTCGACGCCCGCTCCACCTGCTCCATCGAGGGCGCGCTCGGCGCGGCCCGGCTCAACGCCCGCAGCGCCCGCGAGGCGGTCTCCTCCGAGATGTGGGAGTGCCTCAACTCCACCTGGCACGCCCTCGCCGACCAACGGCTCGCGGCCCGCCGCACCGGCCCGTACGCCTACCTGGAACTGGTACGCCGCCGGGCGGCCCTCTTCTTCGGCCTGGCCGACTCCACCATGAGCCGCGACGACAGCTGGCGGTTCGTCGTCCTGGGCAGGAGCCTGGAACGGGTGGACATGACCGTACGACTGCTGTCCGTGCGCGTACTCGACGCGGCGCACGCGCCCGACTGGCCGACCCTGCTCAGCGCGTCCGGCGCCGACGAGGCGTACGCGCGCGTGCACAGCGGCTTCGGCGACACCCCGCGGGTGGCCGAATTCCTGCTCATGGACCGGGAGTTCCCGCGCTCCGCGCTGCACGCCCTGACGACCGCGGAGGAGTGCCTCGCCGCGCTCGGGCGCCCCCGCCAGGACCCGGCGCGCCGTCCGATCGGCCGGATGCGCACCCGCCTCGAGTACCTGGACTCCCAGGCACTGGAAGACCAGCTCCCGCACCTCCTCCGCGACTTGCAGCAGGCCTGCATGGCGTCCGCGGACGGCGTGGCCGAGCGGTTCTTCCCCTACCAGGGCCCCGTCGAGTGGGCCACAGAAGGAGCCTGAGATGACGACGACGACCACGATGACCACCCAGGGCATGCGCCGCCTCCGCATCCGGCACGTCACCCGGGTCTCCTACGCCCAGGCCGCGGTCTCCTCGCACAACGAGGTCCGCATGACCCCGCTGACCCTGCCCCACCAGACCACGCTGGACTCCCGGGTCACCGTCAGCCCGACGGCCACCACCTGGTCGTACTGGGACTACTGGGGCACCCAGGTCACCGGCTTCGACCTGATGGACCCGCACGCCGACCTGACCATCACCGCCTCCAGCCTGGTCGAGACCCACGCACCGGGCCCCCTCCCCCAGCCCCCGGACTGGCCGGAAGTAGCCGCACACACCGCCCGCTCCCGCCTCCTGGAGTTCGCGGGCGAGACTCCCCGTACGACGCTCCCCGCCGAGCTGATCGAGCAGGCGAGGGCCGCGTCGGCCGGCCTCGACCCGCACGAGACGGCCGCCACGGTCTCGGCCCTGGTAGCCGACCGCGTCTCCTACCTCCCCGGCTCCACCGGGGTGACCACCTCCGCCGCCGAGGCCTGGGAACAGGGCGCGGGCGTCTGCCAGGACATCGCCCACGTCACCCTCGCCCTGCTGCGAGGCCTGGGCCTCCCGACGCGCTACGTCTCCGGCTACCTCCACCCCGAACGGGACGCGGAACTCCACCGCCCCGTCGCCGGCCAGAGCCACGCCTGGGTCGAGTACTGGGCGGGCGACTGGTGCGGCTACGACCCCACCAACCGGACACGGGCCGACGAGTCGCATGTCGTGGTGGGTCGGGGGCGGGACTATGACGATGTGACCCCGCACAAGGGGGTTTATCGGGGGGTGGCGGGGGGGTTGCCGGAGGTGACTGTGGAGTTCACTCGGGTGGGGTGAGGCGGGGGGTGCGGGGCGAGGCGGGTGATTGGGGCCGGGTGTCCCCCTCGGCGCCGGTTCGGCTCGGGCCGGCCGGTATGTGGAGACATTGAGCCTTCAAGAGGTGCTGGTCCCGACGATCTGGGGCCACGTACGTCGTCCGAGTCCTGCGCGACACTGGTCGAGTGATTGTCGAACGCGCGTATGCCCACGTCTCCTCGTACGACGAGGACGCCTGGCCCTGGTCCGTGCCCTGCGTCCGGCAGTTGCTCAACGAAGGATTGCGCTTCACCGCGCCGGTGACCTTTCTGGTCGGTGAGAACGGCTCGGGGAAGTCGACCCTGGTCGAAGCGCTGGCGGAGGGGTTCGGTCTGGACTCCTATGGCGGCTCCCACGACTGGCGCTACGCCTCCCCGCGTGGCAAGTCGGCGCTCGGCGAGCGGATGAGGTTCGACGCGGCCTCGCGCGGGCGCCGTATGGTCAGCAGCTGGTCGGCCCGCAAGGGCTTCTTCCTGCGGGCCGAGACCGCGCTGGACGCCCTGGACAGGGAGGGGTTCTCGCCGGACTCGGTCAGCCATGGCGAGGGCTTTCTCGCGGCGTTCCGCGGTAAGTTCCTGCACGCCGGGCTCTATGTTCTCGACGAGCCGGAGGCGGCGCTCTCCTTCTCCTCGTGCCTCGAACTGATCGGGCACATCGACCGGTTGGCCAAGGAGGGCGGCCAGGTCATCTGTGCCACGCACTCACCCTTGCTGACCGCCCTGCCGGGCGCGGACATCGTCGAGGTCGGCGAACACGGCATCCGGAGGGTCGCCTGGCGGGAGCTCGGCATCGTGGATCACTGGCGCCGCTATCTCGCCGACCCGCACGCCTATCTGCGGCACATCGTCGAACCGTAGGGGCGGTCCCCACGGTTCGGGAATCCGGGGAAGACGAAGAAGACCCGCTGTCCTGGCTCGACTGACCGTACGCCGGCTCACGCGGGTGGCGTGACGGCAGTTCCCCGCCGTTTGCCTATGCGTCCTCCATGAGCTGCTTGAGGGTGGTGAGATCGGCGAGGACGGCATCCGCGTCGCGCTGGAAGTCCTCGTCGCTCATCTCGGGCCGCCGACGAAGGCTGAACACGACCTCGCACCCGGCGCCGCCGGCGATCACACGCACCGGGTTGTGGATGACCTCGCCCGACGGCAGGGTCACGTCGTGATCGAGTACGCCGAACTCGTTCTTTTCCGCGAAGGCGACCACGACCCGTCCGAGGAACGTCGACTCCGCGATCCACTGCCCGTCGATCTTCTCGATGGTGCTTCCCAGTCCGTGAGCCCACTCGGGCCAGTTGGTGGGGTCCGAGGCGTAGTCGTAGACCTCGTTGGCGGGGCGGTCGATGTGTGTGCTGATGTGCCGCGAGGTTGAAGCGATGGTTTCCATGACTACGACGGTAGGAACCGCTGCCGACGCAGTCTTGAACAAAACGGACGCGGTCAGCCGCGGTGCGTGTCAGCCCCGCTTCGGTCCGGTGATCGCCTCCCCGATCACGAAGCCCTTGGCCGGGCCTTTGGGGATGGTGACTTCGGTGCCGAAGGGGACGCGGTGGATGTCCTCCCAGTCGGCCTTGTCGGGGCGGGGGCCGGTGAAGAGGGTGACGGCGCCCTGGTCGTCGTAGTCGTCGATGAGGACGTAGACGGGGATGCCGGCGCGGGCAAATTCGCGGCGCTTGCGGAGGCGGTCGCGGTCTTGGCTGCGTTTGCCGGGGGAGACGACTTCGACGATGAGCTGGACCACTGAAGCCTTCACGCCGACCCCTGCCTTGGACCGCTCCGGTTCACGCGGGGCGACGAACACGTCCGGAATCCACGCCGCGCGCTCGTGGATCACGCACGCAGCGTTCCAGGCACCTTGCTCACCGCCTTCCAGAACGGCCGCCAGGGCGTCGCGCAGGCGGTTGACGATCTGGGCATGTGAAAAGTGTCCGGTGGGCGACACCTCGATGACTCCTTCGATGATCTCGGCGCGGTACCCCTCGGGGAGTTCCATGGCCTTCCACACCCGCCACAGGACCTTGTCCAGGCTGGTCATGACGGCATCACCTCGAGTGAGAGCGGAACGAGCCACCGCTCCCACCCAGCTCGAACCACACGCCCTTCGCGAACCGACCCGCCCGCTCTGCGGCGACACCCCACGTGTCCGCCATCTCCGCGACGAGGGCGAGCCCTCTCCCCCAACAGGCGACCACCCCGGCGGCGGGGTGCGTGACGACGGGCGGGTCGGGGCTCTCGTCGAAGACGCTGACGTGGAAGCGCGCCGGGCTGATCCGGACGCGGAGCATCGCGGTGCCCTTGGTGTGCAGGTGGACATTGGTGACGAGTTCCGAGGTGCACAGGGCGGCGGGCATGACGAGGGGTTCGCGGTCGTGGGTGAAGAGGACGGCACGTACGAAGTCACGGCAGAGGCGGGGGGCGGTGGCGTCGGCGGGGGCGAACAAGCTGTATTCGTGGGTGAGTTGGGTGGGGCGGTGGGCGGCGGGGTGGCGGGCTGGGTCCATAGGGGCTCCTAGGTACGAGGGGGCGCCTTGCCCGGCGATGGCGGTGCCCGGGTGTGGGTTCGGGTGCTCTGTCGGCTTACGGGCAGGGAAGGTCGTTCGACTTCGGTAAGTCACCAACGCCACACTCAAGGTAGCGATTAAGGGTTCTCGCGAGCAACCTGATCGTCAGAATCGATGGACTAACTACCGCCGACGGGGCAGACTTTGGGCCGATCACCAAGGAGAACCCGTGGGACTGCGCACAACCATCACCGAACGACAGCGGCGACTCGGCTTCGAACTCAAACAACTGCGCGAACGCGCCGGGTTGACCACCAGTGAAGCCGCCGATCGGATCGGCATGACACGCGGACAACTGGGGCACATCGAGGCCGGCCGGACCTCGATCCTCACCGAGCGGCTGCTCGAGCTCTGTCGGGTTTACGGTTGCTCAGAGGAGCCCTATGCCGAGTCCTTGGTCTCTCTGTCCGAGACGAGCGGCAAAGGCTGGTGGCGCACCTACCGGAAGCACATGGGGTCGCACGCCCTGAACCTGGCCGAGCTCGAATCAGAGGCCGCGGCCATCCGGACGCACGAGCCACTGTTCATCCCGGGCCTCTTCCAGACCGCCAACTACACGCGGGCCATCTTCACCAGTGAGGATCTGGGCTTTGCGAACATCGAGGAGGGGCTGCGGTTCCGGATGGAACGGCAGCACATCCTGACGCGCGAGAACCCGCCTTCCGTGCATGCCGTCATCCACGAGTCCGCGCTGCACATGCGGTTCGGCCGCACCGAGGTCGTACGGGAGCAGTTGCTGCATCTCATCGAGCTGGCGCGCATGCCGAACGTGACCATCCAGGTCTATCCGTTCACCTCCCAGGCGCACGCGGCTCTCACCGGCAACTTCGCCCACATCATCCCCGCCGACCCGAGGTTGGGCACCGTGGTGGTCGAACAGCTCCTGGGCTCGCACTACTTGGTGCAGCAGCGCCAGCTCCAGGAGTACACCTCGCTGTTCGACCGGATCGCGAAGAACGCCCTCGCCCCCATCGACGTATCGTTGGCCCCCGAAACACACTCGGTGAAGGACTCGCTGGCCCTCATCCAGCATGTGCTCTACACCCTCTGAGGAGGCGCGGATGCCCGAACTGCACTGGCAGAAGTCGTCGTACAGCGGCGGCCCGGAAGGCAACTGCCTCTACGTCGCCACCGCCCCCGACGGAACGATCCGCCTCCGCGAGAGCGACACCCCGGACGTCATCCTGACCGCCACCCCCGCCGGCCTCGCCGCTCTGATCCAGTACGTCACGGACGCCGACTGACAGGTCGGACACGGCGCCGGAGCTACGAGGTTGCCGTAGGGCCACTCGCTTCTTGGCAGTGTCGTGCTTCCGCGACCCGAGTAAAGGGCGCTCCGCGTCGCCTTCGGCGATCGGCCTGCGGCCGACCCTTGACTCGGCTCGCTCCAGCACGGGTGAGAAGCGAGCGAGCGGCCCGGAAAGACGGGGCCCCCAATAGACCGTCCCTTGTGTCGATGTCCAGGGGCTCGGCGTTGCGGGGCGCGGTCGCGCCTCGCCAGCACGCCGGGTCGGCTAAGCGGCCTGGTAGCAGACCGGTTGGCGCGTGGCGATCTGGTCGATGGCGGGTGGGAGTTGGCCGGGTCACTTGGTCAGCGTGGACTCCACGGTGGCCCGCGCCCATAAGGACGCGGCCGGAATGGTGGTGGATCCGGAGTTGCTGGAAGTGCTGGAAGGGCTCGCGCGGCGGCTGCCCGGTCACCCGCGACGCCGCCTGTACAGCACCGTTCCGAGCCTGATCTCCCGGTATCGACTGGAGGCGTGTTGATCACCGTCGACGGCATCAATCTGAACAGTTCCGACATCGCGGCTCTCGCATACGGGGAGGCACCTGTCCGGCTCGCCGACGAGGCGCGATCACGGGCTGCGCGATCCTTCGAACACGCGGTGCAGATCAGCGCCGAACGCATGGTGTACGGCAGATCGACGGGTGTGGGCGCCAATCGCGACATCGCCATCGACGATGCGGACGCACATGCGCTGGCCCTCCTGCGCAGCCACGCCACATCCGCGGGGCCGCTCCGGAGCCCGGAACGCATACGCGCGATGCTGGCCGTACGCGTCAATCAGCTCGCCGCCGGAGGCAGCGGGGCGGCGCCTGATCTCCTCGACGGGTTGGTGGTCATGCTCTCGGCCAACGCGCTGCCGCCCGTACGCGAGGTGGGCAGCATCGGCACCGGTGACCTCCCGGCGCTCGCGGTCACCATCCTCGCGCTGCTCGGAGAGGTGCCCACGTCCATGGCGCTGCCGGCACCGGTCGTGTGCGACCCGAAGGACGCCATGCCGGTCATCAACAGCAACGCCGCCGCGATCGGAGATGCGGCGCTCGCCCACGCCTCGCTCGCTTCGCTGTCACGGTCCGCGATCACGGTGGCGGCGCTGACGTTCGCGGCGGTGGATGGCAATCCTGAGGCGTTCGCCGAGGTCGTCGAGCAAGTGACGCCGTTCAGCGGGGCACGCGAGGTGTGCCGGTCGATGCGCCGGCTCATCTCCCCGGTAACAGCACCCACGCGCATCCAGGACCCGCTGGGACTGCGCAGCATGCCGCAGGTGCACGGCGCGTTCATCGACGCCCTCTCCCACCTCGACGTCGTCGTCTGCCGTATGGCGAACGCACCGTCCGAGAATCCCGCACTGTTGCACGGTCACGGTGTTGCCCATCACGGTGGCTTCCACGCCGCGTACCTGGCGCAGGCAGTCGATGCGACCGTCTCGGCGGCAGCCCAGTCGGCGCAGCTGGCCATGGCCAGAGTGTCCATGCTCACCGAGCCCGCGTTCACCGGATTGGCGCCGTTCCTCGGGGCGGGGGCTGGAGGCGCGTCGGGGGTGATGCCCTGCGAGTACGTCGCGGCCTCCGCGCTCGGCTCGCTGAGAGCCCTCGCCATGCCGACGGCAGTCCAGACCGTGACACTGTCGCGCGGCGTCGAGGAGGACGCGAGTTTCGCTTCGCACGGTGCGCGGCAGGCATTGACCGCGGCGGACGACTACCGGACGGTGCTGGCGTGTGAACTCGTGGCCGCCGTACGCGCGTTGCGATTGCGCGGTGTGCGGTTGGACGATCTCTTTGACGACCTGACGCCGGAGATGGCCGACCGCGACCTCACCTCCGACATCGCCGCGGCGGCACTCCTGCTGGCCAAGCTCGCCGACATCCCGCAGGGGACGAGAATCGCTTGATGACGGTCTTGGCACGGGCATACGAGAACGCCAGCCAGATGACCGCGGGTGGCCCGAAGGGCCATCGGCGCAGCCGACGCGAAGCGCCCTTTACTCCGTCCCCTCGGCGTCCCCTACCCCCTACTTCAGCCCGATCGACTCACAGTCCGCCTTGAAGTCGCTCGTGCAGATGTCGGACACCTTGTAGATGCCGTCCGCGACGACCGTGGACTTGATGTTGGCCTGCGTCAGGGCCACCACCGGGACCAGCTGGGCGGAGATGTCCTTGGTGGTGGGGCTGTCCACCTTGTCGGAGGCGAGGGGCGTCGAACTGGATGCCCTTGCCCTGGATCTTGGCGACGGCCATCTCCGCGGCGGCCTCGGCCTCCTGCGGGTACGGCTTGTAGACGCTCATGTACTGATCGCCCGCGACGATCCGCTGCACGGCGGAGAGTTCCGCGTCCTGGCCGGTGATCGGCGGCAGCTTGGTGACGCCACCGTCCTCCAGGGCCTTGATGATGCCGCCGGCCATGGCGTCGTTGGCGGAGTAGACGGCGGCGATGTTGTCCTTGCCGATCTTTTCGAGCGCCTCGGCCATGTTGGACTCGGCGGCCTCCGGGCTCCAGCCCTTGGTGTCGAACGACTCGGCGATGGTCACCTTGCCGTCCAGCTCGGAGCGCGCACCCGCCTTGAACTGCCCGGCGTTCGGGTCGGTGGGCGAGCCGTTCATCATGACGATCTTGTCGGAGGTGTCGGCCTTCTCGCCCAGCGCCTCGATGATCGAGCGGCCCTGGACCTCGCCGACGAGCTCGTTGTCGAAGGAGACGTACGCGTCGATCGGGCCCTCGGCCAGGCGGTCGTAGGCGATGACCGGGATGCCCGCGTCCTTCGCCTTCTGCACCGTCTCGGCGATGGCGTGCGAGTCGACGGCGTCCAGCAGGATGACGTCGACCTGGTCGTCGATCATCTGCTGCATCTGGTCGGCCTGCTTGTCCGGGTCCGCCTCGCCGTTGGCGTAGACGGTCTTGCCCTTGTTCTCGGTGAGGGAGGCGACCTTCGCCTTGATGATGGGGTAGTCGAACTCCTCGTACCGCGTGTTCGTCTTCTCGGGCATCAGGACGCCGACGGTGATGTCGTTCCCCCTGGTCGGGCTCGCCTCGCTGCTGGTCCCGGTCACCCCGAGCGCGCCGCAGGCGGACAGCGAGAGGGTCATCGTGGACGCGGCCACGGATATGGCGATACGACGCATTGGGGAGCTCACTTCTGGTGCCTTCCGGACGCGGGCGCAGCATGCTGCCCGTGTGACTGAAAAGCCAACGCGTCGACCTCCCTCAGCGTCAAGCGGAACCACTTAACGAGTGCGCAACGCCACGCTCCGCTTTGCATGTGAAGACATGGCGGAAACTACTCCAAACGCCCTTTGCGGACTCTCCATCGAACGCACCCCCTTGGAAAGGCAAAGATCCGTACAACTAACTCCATTCCTCACGAGTCGATGATCACAGCGGCTGCCTCTGCCGCTCTGATCACGACCAGAGGACCGAATGAATCCAGCCAGACGCACGACCATGGCGGCCGCGACCGCCGTCGTGCTCGCCACCGCGGGCGGCCTGCTCACCGTCGTCACCGCCCCCGCGTCCGCCGCGACGACCTGCGCCTCGCCGGTCTTCAAGCGGCAGTTCTTCGCGAACACCACCTTCTCCGGTACGCCGAAGAAAACGGACTGTGACTCGAAGATCGCCCAGAACTGGGGCACCGGCGCCCCGGCCTCGGGGCTGCCGTCGAACAACTTCGGCGTCCGCTGGACCATGACACGGGACTTCGGCTCCGGTGGGCCGTTCGCCCTGCCGGTCTCCTCCCAGGACGGCATCCGCGTCTACCTGGACAACGTCCGCAAGGTCGACCTCTGGAAGAACGTGTCGTCGACGGTGAGGAAGACCGTCAACGTCACGATCCCGTCCGGCAGGCACACCCTCCGCGTCGACTTCGTCAACTGGACCGGCACCGCGAACGTCTCCTTCGCCTACACGCCCCGCACCTCGGCCACCGTCGACAAGGTCAAGCCGCTCGCCCCGACGGGGACTTCGGTCACGTACGACCGGGCCACCGGCAAGGCGAAGCTCACCTGGGCGAAGAACAAGGAGATGGACCTCGCGGGCTATCAGGTCTACCGGCGCCTGAAGGGCACCGACGACTACCACAAGGTCAGCGGTGGCTACCTGGTCACCGGCACCTCCTTCACCGAGACGCTCGCGCCGACCGGTGCCGCGTACTACTACGAGGTCCGGGCCGTCGACAAGGCCGGCAACGAGTCGGCGGGCAGCACCGACAAGCTCGTCACAACCGTCGACAGGACGGCCCCGCTGACGCCGGTCCTGTCCGCGACCGACGACCCGGTCCTCGGAGTCGAGCTGGACTGGCAGGACGACACCTTCGACGTGACGTACGACGTCTACCGGGCCGCGTCCGCCGACGGGACGTACGAGAAGCTCGGCGTCTCCTACGGGTCGAGCCGCACCGACGAGACCGCACCCTACGGCGAGACCTCGTACTACAAGATCGTCGCCAAGGACCCCGCCGGCAACACCGCCACCTCGCAGGTCGTCTCCCTCGCCCGGCCGCTTGCCGTGCCCACCATGGACTCCCCGGGCACGAACGCGGAGGAGACCGGGATCACCCTGCGCTGGAAGACGTCGAAGGCGGCGCCCACGCAGTACCGGGCCTACCGCTGGGAGCTGTCCGACGCGGACGCCGTCCCGGCCCTGGTCACCTGCGAGACGTACCGGGTGGGCAACGAGGCCGACTACTACCCGGAGTACGGCTGCACGGACTACTCCGCCGCGGCGAGAACGGCTTACGGGTACTACGTCACCAGCGTCGACAGCGCGGGCCGCGAGTCGGCCCCCTCGGCCACGGTCCAGGCGGGCCTGCGCGACACCACCCCGCCGCCGGCCGTCACCGGCCTGACCCACACCAGCACGGAGTACGGCACGGTCCTGGAGTGGGACGAGAGCCCCGCCCCGGACCTCGCCCGGTACATCGTGCACCGGGCCCCCGCCGACGGCGGCGACCACGAGTGGATGGCCACCCTCCCGCCCGGGACGACCACGTTCACCGACCTCAACGTGCCGAACGACGAGTACTGGGTCTACTTCGTGGACGCGGTGGACACGTACAGCAACTCCCGTTACACGACCAGCGGTTCCCCGCTCGTCGACGTCGCCAACGTGAGTGTCAACGAGTTCGAGCTCACCCCGTCGCAGTCGCCCGAGCCGACCGCGCCCTGGTCCCTGACCGCGGCTGCGGACGAGTCGGCCCACGCGAAGCTCTCGTGGACCTGCACCACCGCCGACTGCACCACCGCGGGCTTCCACGTCTACCGCTGGGACCGCGCGGCCGCCGAGTACGTCCGCCTCACCGACGTACCCCTGACCGCCGACGCCCGCACCTACACCGACCTCACCACCCCGTCGGCCACGACCAGCCACTACCTCGTCTCGGCCGTCGCCGCCAACGGCTCGGAGGCCTTCTCCGGCCTCGCCCCCGTCGTGGTCCCACCGAGCGGAGCGTGACCATGACCAACCGAACCAGCCGGGTGGCCCGCGCCACGGCACCGGCGCTCGTCCTCGCGACCGCCGGCGGCCTGCTCACCGCCGTCACCGCCCCCGCGTCCGCCGCGACGACCTGCACGTCCCCGGTCTTCAAGCGGCAGTTCTTCGCGAACACCACCTTCTCCGGCACGCCGAAGAAGACGGACTGCGACAACGCCATCGACCAGAACTGGGGCACGGGTGCCCCGACGTCCGGCCTCGCGTCGAACAACTTCGGCGTCCGCTGGACCGTGACGAGGGACTTCGGCTCCGGCGGGCCGTTCTCCTTCGCCGCCCAGGCGCAGGACGGCATCCGCGTCTACCTCGACAACGTCCGCAAGGTCGACCTCTGGAAGAACGTGTCGACGACGGTCAAGAAGACCGTCAACGTCACGATCCCCTCCGGCAGGCACACCCTCCGCATCGACTTCGTCAACTGGACGGGCACCGCCAACGTCAAGTTCGGCTACACGCCCCGCACCTCGGCGACCGTCGACAAGGTCAAGCCCTATGCCCCAACAGGCACTTCGGTCACGTACGACCAGGCCACCGGCAAGGCGAAACTCACCTGGGCGAAGAACAAGGAGATGGACCTCGCCGGGTACCGGGTCTACCGGCGCCTGAAGGGGGCCTCCTACGGCAGCACGCCGCTCGCGACGACCACCTCGACCTCGTACACCGACGCCGGTCTTCCGGTCACCGGCGCGAGCTACCACTACGAGGTCCGCGCCTACGACAAGGCAGGCAACGAGTCGACAGGCACCGCCGACCAGGCCGTGACCACCGTCGACCGCACCGCACCCGCCGCCCCCACCGGACTGACCACCGACTCCGTGTCGGACGGGCTGCGGGTCAGCTGGGGCTCCGTCTCGGGGGCGGCGTCGTACCGGGTGTACCGGGCGGCGAGTGCGGAGGGCACGTACAGCAGGGTCGGCAGTACGACGAGTCAGGTGTCCTACGTCGACGCCTCGGCCGTCGAGGGCAGCACCTACTCCTACCGGGTGACCGCCCTCGACGCGGCCGGCAACGAGTCCGCGCGGTCCGCCGCCGTCAGCGACAGTCGCGTGGACCTCACCGCGCCGTCCGCCGTCACCGGGCTGAACGTCACCCCGACCGAGTACGGCTTCGCACTGCGCTGGGACGCGAACCCGACCGCCGACCTGGAGAGTTACGTGGTCCGCCGGGGCGAGCTCCTCGGCGACGAGGAGGAGAGGGTCTGCTCGCTCTACCCGGGCTACTACCTGGCGGCCGACACCACCTCGTACGACTACGCCCTCCTCCCGGACGGCGAGGAGACCTGCTTCATCGTCGACGCCGTCGACGATGCCGGGAACTCGTCCTTCAGGTGGACCGGCGAGGCCCAGGTCGTGACCGTCACCGAGCTCGACATGACGCCGAGTGCGGCGACGCCCGAGGGCTCACCGCTGACCCTGGAGGCGACCGGGGCGGAGGGCGACGAGGGGAACCGTCTGACCTGGTACGGGCTCGGTGAGGACTCCCCCGAGGCCGTCGGCGGCTACCGCGTCCACCGCTGGAACCCGGCCACCGGGGCATACGAGAAGATCGCCGATCTCGGTGCCGGTTCCGTCGAGTACTTCGACACCGAGGGCGAGCGCGGGACCACCTCGTACTACTGGGTGACCGGCGTGAAGGCCGACGGCACCGAGACCCTGCCCGCGGGCGACTGGGCGGTCACCACGCCGTAAGTCCTCAGAAGGAGACCGTGGTGGCGCCGGTCGGCTAAAACGCGAAGAGGGCCGGGACATCCCGGCCCTCTTCCACGAGTTGACGTCAGCTGTCAGTCCGACGCCTGTCGCCCCTTCGGCCGCCACACCACCAGCGCACTCGTCTGCTGGACCTCCTGGTACGGGACCAGGTCCCGTCGGTACGACGCGTGGACCGCGGCCTCGCGCTGCTGCATCGCGGCCGCCGCGCCGTCCAGGGCCGACTGCAGTTCCGCCACGCGGGACTGGAGGGCGGCGACCTGGTTCTCCAGTTCGATGATCCGCTTGATGCCGGCCAGGTTGATGCCCTCGTCCTGCGACAACTGCTGGACGGTGCGCAGCAGTTCGATGTCGCGGGCCGAGTAGCGGCGGCCCCGGCCGGCGGTGCGGTCCGGGGAGACCAGGCCGAGGCGGTCGTACTGGCGCAGGGTCTGCGGGTGCAGACCGGAGAGCTGGGCCGCCACCGAGATGACGTAGACCGGGGTTTCCTCGGTCAGCTCATACGGATTGCGTCGACGACCGTCCATCTCGATCATGCTCCCTTCGCGGCCTGGAACAGCTCCGCCCGCGGGTCCTCACCCGCGGTTGCCTCGCGATACGCCTCGAGCGCTTCACGAGCATTCCCCGTCAGGTCCTTCGGAACACTCACCTCGACGGTGACCAACAGATCTCCGCGGGTGCCGTCCTTGCGGACCGCGCCCTTTCCGCGGGCGCGCATGGTGCGGCCGTTGGGCGTGCCCGGGGGCAGCTTCAGGGTGACGGAAGGGCCGCCGAGGGTCGGGACCCTGACCTCGCCGCCCAGCGCCGCCTCCGCGAACGTCACCGGGACCGTCACCGTGAGGTTGTCGCCCTTGCGGCCGAAGACCGGGTGGGCGTCGACATGCACGGTGACGTACAGATCGCCCGCCGGGCCGCCGCGCTCGCCCGGTGCGCCCTTGCCGCGCAGCCGGATCCGCTGCCCGTCGGTGACGCCGGCCGGGATGCGGACCTGCATGGTGCGGGAGGACTTGGCCCGGCCGCTGCCCTTGCAGTCGAGGCAGGGGTGCTCGGCGATCAGGCCGCGGCCCTTGCAGTCGGGGCACGGGTCGGTGAGGGAGAAGCCCCCGCCGGTGCCCCGGGCGACCTGCCCGGTGCCGACGCAGGTCGGGCACACGCGCGGTGTGCCGTTCTTGTCGCCGGTGCCCGAACAGGCCTTGCAGGGCTGCTGCGAGGACATCCGCAGCGGGACCGTCGCGCCCTCGATCGCCTCGGTGAAGCTGAGGGTGACCTCGGACTCGATGTCCTGGCCGCGCCGGGGCTGCGTACGCGTGCCCGTGCCCGCGCCGCCGCGGTTGAACAGGCCCCCGAAGACGTCACCGAGGCCGCCGCCGAAGCCGCCGGCGCCTTGGCCTCCTCCTGCGCCGCCGCCCTGGGCGCCGCCTCCGAAGAGGTCACCCAGGTCGAAGTTGAAGGAGCCGCCGCCCGCGCCCGGCCCCGGGCGGAAGCCGCCGTTGCCGAAGAGGGCGCGGGCCTCGTCGTACTCCTTGCGCTTCTTGGGGTCGCCGAGGATGTCGTTCGCCTCGGAGATCTCCTTGAAGCGATCCTCGGCCTTGGCGTTGCCCTTGTTGGCGTCCGGGTGGAACTCGCGGGCGAGCTTCCGGTACGCCTTCTTGATCTCGGCCTCGGTGGCGTCCTTGGGGACGCCGAGGACCTTGTAGTAGTCCTTCTCGATGAAGTCCTTGGTGCTCATCCTCGACGTCCCTCCTCTCTCAGCGGTACAGCGTTCGGTTCACGCTCAGCCCTCGTCCGGGCCACCGCTCTCCTTGTCGTCGGCGGCGGAGGCGCCGGAGGACGTCTCCGCCTCGTCGGCCTTGACGGTCTGCGCGCCGGGCTGCGGCTCGGCCACGGCCACCCGCGCGGGGCGGATGGTGCGCTCGCCGAACCGGTACCCGGGCTGCAGAATCGCCACGCAGGTCGTCTCCGTGACGTCCGGCGCGTACGAGTGCATCAGGGCCTCGTGGATCGTCGGGTCGAAGGGCTCGCCCTCCTTGCCGAACTGCTGCAGACCCATCTTCGCCGCGATGGTCTCCAGCGACTCCGCGACGGACTTGAATCCGCCGACGAGTTCGCCGTGTTCCCGCGCGCGGCCGATGTCGTCGAGGACGGGCAGGAGCTCGGACAGGAGGTTCGCCACGGCGATCTCCTTGACCGTGACCCGGTCCCGATCGACCCGGCGGCGGTAGTTCTGGTACTCGGCCTGGAGCCGCTGGAGGTCCGCCGTGCGCTCGCCGAGCGCCGTGCGTACCTGGTCCAGCTGTGCCGTCAGGCCTGCCAACTGTGCTGATGCGTCCCCGGCCGGGGCCGCCCCCTCCCCGGAGGGGGAGGCGGCCTGCGGCTCGGCGTCGTCGGGGGTGGCGCCGGAGGGGACGTCAGGCTTCTCGTCGAAGCCCGGGGTCTCCTCCGTCACGCGGCACCGTCCTTGCGCTCGTCGTCCACGATCTCGGCGTCCACGACGTCGTCGTCGGCCTTGGGCTCCTCGTCACCGGCGGACGCGCCACCGGTGGCCTGCGCGCCCTGCGCGTCGGCGTACATGGCCTGGCCGAGCTTCTGCGACACGGCCGCGACCTTCTCGGTGGCCGTACGGATCTCAGCGGTGTCCTCGCCCTTGAGCGCGGCCTTGAGCTCCTCGACCGACGCCTCGACCTCGGTCTTGATGTCGCCGGGGACCTTGTCCTCGTTGTCCTTGAGGAACTTCTCCGTCTGGTAGACGAGCTGCTCGCCCTGGTTGCGGGATTCGGCGGCCTCGCGGCGGGCGTGGTCCTCCTCCGCGTACTTCTCGGCCTCCTGGCGCATCCGGTCGACCTCGTCCTTCGGCAGCGAGGAGCCGCCGGTGACGGTCATCTTCTGCTCCTTGCCCGTGCCGAGGTCCTTGGCCGTGACGTGCATGATGCCGTTGGCGTCGATGTCGAAGGCGACCTCGATCTGCGGGACACCGCGCGGGGCCGGCGGCAGACCGGTCAGCTCGAACATCCCGAGCTTCTTGTTGTACGCCGCGATCTCGCGCTCGCCCTGGTAGACCTGGATCTGGACGGAGGGCTGGTTGTCCTCGGCGGTGGTGAAGATCTCGGACCGCTTGGTCGGGATCGTCGTGTTCCGCTCGATCAGCTTGGTCATGATGCCGCCCTTGGTCTCGATACCCAGGGACAGCGGGGTCACGTCGAGGAGCAGGACGTCCTTGACCTCACCCTTGAGGACACCGGCCTGCAGGGCGGCGCCGATGGCGACGACCTCGTCCGGGTTGACGCCCTTGTTGGCCTCGTTGCCACCGGTCAGCTCCTTGACGAGCTCGGCGACGGCGGGCATGCGGGTGGAGCCACCGACGAGAACGACGTGGTCGATCTCGGAGAGGTTGATGCCGGCGTCCTTGATGACGTTGTGGAACGGCGTCTTGCAGCGCTCCAGCAGGTCGGCCGTCAGCTGCTGGAACTGAGCCCGGGTGAGCTTCTCGTCCAGGTGCAGCGGGCCCTCGGCGGACGCGGTGATGTACGGCAGGTTGATCGAGGTCTCGGTGGACGAGGACAGCTCGATCTTGGCCTTCTCGGCGGCCTCGCGGAGGCGCTGCAGGGCCATCTTGTCCTTGGCGAGGTCCACGCCGTGACCGGACCTGAACTGCTGCACCAGGTAGTCGACGACGCGCTGGTCCCAGTCGTCACCACCGAGGTGGTTGTCGCCGTTGGTGGCCTTCACCTCGACGACGCCGTCACCGATCTCCAGGAGGGACACGTCGAAGGTGCCGCCACCGAGGTCGAAGACGAGGATCGTCTGGTCGTCCTTGTCGAGGCCGTACGCGAGCGCCGCCGCGGTGGGCTCGTTGACGATCCGCAGGACGTTCAGACCGGCGATCTCGCCGGCCTCCTTCGTCGCCTGGCGCTCGGAGTCGTTGAAGTACGCCGGGACGGTGATGACCGCGTCGGTCACCTTCTCGCCCAGGTAGGACTCGGCGTCCCGCTTCAGCTTCTGCAGGATGAACGCGGACATCTGCTGCGGGTTGAAGGGCTTCCCGTCGAGCTCGACCTTCCAGTCGGTGCCCATGTGGCGCTTCACCGAGCGGATGGTCCGGTCCACGTTCGTGACCGCCTGGCGCTTGGCCACCTCGCCGACGAGCACCTCACCGTTCTTGGCGAAGGCGACGACGGACGGCGTGGTCCTGGCGCCCTCGGCGTTGGTGATCACGGTGGGCTCGCCGCCCTCCAGAACGCTGACGACGGAGTTAGTCGTGCCCAGGTCGATGCCGACCGCACGTGCCATGGTTGATTCCTCCAGCAATGACTTGAGTGGAACGGACTCAAGTGTGCACGACGGCCCAGCCCTGGTCAACAGACCTGAGTCGGACAGACTCAACTCTTATCCGTTCCTTACACGCAACCGGGCTCTGACCTGCGGTGATTTCATCCGCCGGGGGCTCCGAGGCCCGTACACCCTGACCCGCAAGAGTGCGAGTACGACGATCAGGGCGCCCGCTCCGACCCAGTACACCCCCGACTGCGCGAGCCACCCGAGTTGCGCGAGGACCGCGACGAGTACCCCGCAGAAGGCCCCGACACCGAGCAGAACCGCCGCACCCTGAGAGGTGAGCCCGAGCCGCCGCAGCCGGTGCGCGAGATGATCGGGGCCGCGGCGCAACAGGGGCCGTCCGGCCAGCCGACGCGACAGCAGGACAAGGGCGACGTCCGCGGCCGCGAGGGCCGTCAGCGCGAACAACACCCCCGCGCCGGCCGCCGGTTCGTGCCCCGTCCGAGTGCTCAGGGCCGCCGCCGCGAGCACGAACCCGGTGAACAGGGATCCGCACGAACCGAGCCCCACGCGCGCGGGAGGCCAGTTGTGCATCAGGAACCCGGTCAGCGCGGCGGCCAGCACGCTCAGCAGCGCGGCCGGCCCGTCCATCACCTCGGCCGCCGCCAACACGCCCACCCCGAAGGCGGTCACCACCCCGACGGTGCCCGCCAGCGCGTCCGCGTGGTCGAGCGCCCGGAAGCCGACGGCGACGAAGACGATCCAGCCGGCCGCCAGCAGCCCGCCCGGCACGCCGGTCTCCGCGTACGGCACCACACAGGCCGCCGCGACGGCCGTACCGCCCACCAGGAACCGCGCCTTGACCCGCCGCACGTCGGCGACCAGCCCCAGCACGGCGACCGCGGCCCCGGCGGCGAGCAGCGTGCCGATGCCGTCCACGAGGGGCGCGAACCCGGTCCACTCCCCGGCGGCCGTGACCAGGCACGTGACGAGCACGACAGCCACCCCGCCGAGCAGCGGGAGCGGGCGCTGTCGGCGCCGGTCGAGGACGCCGAGGCGCAGGGCCGGGACCCGCATGAGCGCGGTGAGGACGGCCGAGAGGAGAAGGGCGGTGGTTGCGGCTGCGATCCCGTAGAGCACGGATCCAAAGCTAAGCCGAATGTCATGATTTGGTATGAATGATGGGATCGGCTCGGCGCGCCGCCCCGGACCCCTTACTGAGGTCTGCCTCAGTAGCACAGATCACCGACCGGCTGACTACAGTGCGGCACAGGATTGCGGGTACTCTCAGAGGACTGCATAAGTTACCGCTTAGTAATCTCGAGAGCGCCCCTTCGCGGACCGCCTCGACGAAACCCCTCGCAGGCCCGAGGAGCCCGAAATGCAACTCGCCGCGATCATCGTGTCGCTGGTTCTGACCGTGGTCGGCGTCGCGCTGCTCGCACGCGCCATCGGCCAGTTCGTCCGGTACTTCAAACTCGGCCAGCCGCTCCCCGCCGGCAGTCGGACCGACAACCCCTACCAGCGCAGCGTGACGCTGGTGAAGGAGTTCCTCGGCCACACCCGGATGAACCGGTGGGGCATCGTCGGCTTCGCCCACTGGTTCGTGGCGGTCGGCTTCCTGACGCTGCCGCCGACCCTCGCCCAGGCCTTCGGCCAGCTCTTCCAGGCCGACTGGGTGCTGCCGTACATCGGTGAGTTCCTGCCGTTCGAGCTGTACATCGAGTTCATCGGCGTGATGACGATCCTGGGCATCGCCGTGCTCATGGTGATCCGGCTGCTGAGCCTGCCCTCACGGGCCGGCCGCAAGTCCCGCTTCGCGGGCTCCAAGGCCGGTCAGGCGTACTTCGTCGAGTACGTCATCCTCACCATCGGCCTCGCGATCTACGTGCTGCGCGGCCTGGAGGGTGCGCTGCACCACGTGGAGCACTACGAGGCCGGGTACTTCGCCTCGTACCCGCTGGTCCTGGCCTTCAAGGGCCTGAGCGTCTCCACGCTGCAGAACCTGGTCTACCTCGTCGCCATGGTGAAGATCAGCACCTCGTTCATCTGGATGATCGTGGTCTCGCTCAACACCAACATGGGTGTGGCCTGGCACCGCTTCCTGGCGTTCCCGAACATCTGGTTCAAGCGCAACGCGGACGGTTCCACCGCGCTGGGTGCGCTGCAGCCGATGACGAGCGGCGGCAAGCCGATCGACTTCACCGACCCGGGCGACGACGACGTCTTCGGCGTCTCCCAGGTCGAGCAGTTCTCCTGGAAGGGCCTGCTGGACTTCTCGACGTGTACGGAGTGCGGTCGCTGCCAGTCGCAGTGCCCGGCCTGGAACACGGGCAAGCCGCTCTCCCCCAAGCTGCTGATCATGTCGCTGCGGGACCACGCCCACGCCAAGGCGCCCTATCTGCTCGCGGGTGGCGGCAAGACCATGGAGGGCGAGGAGAAGGCGTCGGAGGAGCAGCTCGCCTCGGTGCCCGCGGCGGCGCTGGCGGAGGCCGAGCGTCCCCTCATCGGCACCGCCGAGGCTGCATCTGACAGCGGCTTCGCCGCGGGCGGCGTCATCGACCCGGACGTCCTGTGGTCCTGCACCACCTGCGGCGCCTGTGTCGAGCAGTGCCCGGTGGACATCGAGCACGTCGACCACATCGTCGACATGCGCCGCTACCAGGTGATGATCGAGAGCGCGTTCCCGTCCGAGGCGGGCACGATGCTCAAGAACCTGGAGAAGAAGGGCAACCCCTGGGGGCTGGCCAAGAAGCAGCGCCTTGAGTGGACGAAGGAAGTCGACTTCGAGGTGCCGGTCGTCGGCAAGGACCTCGAGGACCTGTCCGAGGTCGAGTACCTGTACTGGGTCGGCTGCGCGGGCGCGCTGGAAGACCGTGCCAAGAAGACGACGAAGGCCTTCGCGGAACTCCTCCACATGGCGGGCGTCAAGTTCGCGATCATGGGCGGCGACGAGAAGTGCACGGGTGACTCGGCGCGGCGCCTCGGCAACGAGCCGCTGTTCCAGGAGCTCGGCATGGAGAACGTCTCCGCGCTGAACATGGCGTTCGGCGAAGACGACGAGGACGAGTCCACTCGTAAGCCGAAGTCGGCCAAGAAGATCGTCGCCACCTGCCCGCACTGCCTCAACACCCTCGGCAACGAGTACCCGCAGCTCGGCGGCGACTACGAGGTCATCCACCACACCCAGCTGCTCCAGCACCTGGTGGACGAGGGCAAGCTGGTCCCGGTGACCCCGGTCGAGGGCCTCATCACGTACCACGACCCCTGCTACCTGGGCCGCCACAACAAGATCTACACGCCGCCGCGCGAGATCATGACGGCCGTCCCGGGCCTGCGTCAGCAGGAGATGCACCGCCACAAGGAGCGCGGCTTCTGCTGCGGCGCCGGCGGCGCGCGGATGTGGATGGAGGAGCGGATCGGCAAGCGCATCAACAACGAGCGTGTCGACGAGGCACTGTCGCTCAACCCCGACATCGTCTCGACCGCCTGCCCGTTCTGCCTCGTCATGCTGACCGACTCGGTCAACGGCAAGAAGAACGACGGCACGGCCAAGGAGTCCATCCAGGTCGTCGACGTCGCCCAGCTGCTCCTGGAGTCCGTCCGGACACCGGTGGAGGAGCCCCCGGCGGGCGAGTCGGACGCCGAGAGCGAGGCGGAGCCGCAGCCGGTGAAGTGACCGGCGTCTTTTGTCCCTGCCGACGCCCCGCTCCCCTCTCCGGAGCGGGGCGTCGGCGTATATCACGATCAGGACGGGTCGAGCCGGATCGAGTTGTACGGGGTCAGGTCGATGTCCGAGTAGGTGTACGGGGGGATCTTGCTGGTGCAGTTGGTGCCGTCACGGTTGACGCACAGCCGCGCCGTGGCGTTCCCCGTCTGGTTGTTGAAGACGCGGTGCACCCCGTACTCGTCGTACAGCTGGTGCACCCCGTAGGTGTAGTACCAGTGCTCCGGATTGTTGTTGTTCCAGCCGGCGTTCGGGTAGATGCACACACGGCCGGTGACGCAGCCCGCGTAGTCCTGGGTGCCGGTCGGCGCCGCCTGCGCGGTGGACGAGGTGGCGAGGCCGAGCCCGAGCAGGGACGCGGCCGCGGTGAGGACGACGCCGAGTTGGCGGATGCGCTGCATGAATCCTCCTGAGGTGCAGTCTTCGGTTACGGCAGGGACAGCGGCAGATCCCGGCGGCGTCCGACCCCGCGGCACGACTGATCGCGGTGCTGCGGCGTCGTACGGTGGTCCCCCGAACCCCGTTTCCGGTCCCCGTTCGAGGCCCCATGCTGTCGTCGGCCGCCGCGCCGCCGCCACACGTTGAAGCCGTGGCTTAAACGAGGCTCAGGAGTCGAGCGGCGCCCTCAGCGGGCTCTCCAGGAGCGCGAGTCCCGCGGGCGTGACCGTGTGCAGCACGTGCTTGCTGTGCCGCACGCTCAGCAGCAGTCCGGCCCGGCGCAGGACCGCGGTGTGCTGACTGGCGGCCGCTCCGGAGATGCCGAGCCGTTCCGCGAGTTCGCCGGTCGTCCGGCCGGTCACCACGTCCTCCAGGATGGCGGCCCGGGTACGGCCGACCAGGGCGCCCAGGTCCGAGCGCGGTCCTGTGGCGCCGCGCCCCCGGGCCCAGCCGAGGCTGTGCCGGATCGGGTACACGAGGACCGGGGACAGCCCGGGTGCGGCGAGCGTGACGGGTCTTCGAGAGCAGAAGAAGGACGGCTGGAGCAGCAACCCCCGCCCGTCGAGCCGCAGCTCGCGGTCGACCGGGTAGTCCACCTCCAGCACCGGCGGTCGCCAGCGCAGCACGGGTCGGAATCCCGTCAACAGCCCCTCGGTGCCGTTCGCCAGCACCGCCCGGGTGCGCGCGACGCGGTCGGCGTCCACCTGCGCCCGGATGCGCGGCCAGAAAGGAGCGAGCGCGTGCCGGTGGTACAGCTGCAGGGCGGCGCCCAGCCGGCGCAGGGACTCGGGGTCGCCCTCGGCCAGCGCACGGGTGCCGGTCGGCAGCGGATGTAATCGTTCCGGGGAGGCAGCGAGCCTGGTCAGATCGCCGCGCAGGTTGGTTCGGGGGGTGCGGAGCACGAGGTCGACCGCGCTGTCCAGGTCGAAGGAGCCACCCAGCTCGGGCGTGAGGAAATCCGGTGAGTAGCCGCGCGGCGGCAGCAGCGCGGCGAGCGTCCGGGCGGCCGGGGGCAGCCGCGGTCGGATCAGGCGCCGCCATTCGTCGAACGGCAGGCTGCTCTCGTTCGTGATCAGCGTCTGGAAGCTGTTGGCGATCTCCCAGAGAGGGTCGGGCGCGCCGGCGACCCGGACGCGCGCGATGTCCTCGGAGCTGAAGTGCACCCGCAGCATGGCGTCTCCGATGGTGGTCGGTCATCGGGTGAGTAGCGGTACTCCATGACAGTTGCGGGACCGGACGGGTCCGACAAGGTGATAATCGGTCGCCCGTTCGATAGTGGTGAAGTGAGGGGTGGCCTGTCAGGTCGCTGAGCCCAGGGCTCACGATCGCGCGGTCGGCTGGGGCACCAGCTCCGACAGCACGGCGAGCGGGAGCGACGGGTTGGCGGCTGCCGCTTCGACCACCTGCCAGTCGGGTCCGTGAGCAGCTCGGTGATGACGTGCGGCGGGAGCGAGGGATGGCCGGCGGCCATGCGCCTCGCCTGCTTGTCAGCCACCACCCTGCCGGCCGGTCCCGCCCCAGGGCGCCGTCCCGACGCCGCCCTGGGGCGGGACCGGCCGGCCCAGTTGTCGGCAGGAGTCGGCGGGACCTTCGCAGTGGCCCCTCGACCCCGTACGGCATTCCCCTGAGCAACCTCTGAGCGCGCGCCCTCACTTCCCTTAGGGGATGTCACAGCTCGGCAGCAAGCCGGGCCCGATCCGTCCGGCCCGGCCCGTGATTCTCGTGGACCAGGTACGTTCGAGAGCGTGGCTGGATTCAGGATGGGACGCGGCGGCCGGGACAACCGTGGACCGCAAGCGCGACCGCAACAACCCCCGCACGGACAGCAGGCGCCCCAGGGGCCGTCGTCGTACGGCTACCCGCCGGCGCCGCAGCCGTACCCGCAACAGCAGCCGTACGGCCGCGGCGGCAACGGCGGCGGCAGCCCGTGGCCGCAGACGAACGACGGCCAGGGCGGTTACGGCAGGCCCGGAAGCTACGGCGGCCAGGGCGGCCAGGGCCACGGCGAGCCGGAGTACTTCGGCGACGACCCGGCGGCGTACGCGCCCCAGGAGGGCCCGGACCCGTACGCGGCCAACCAACCGGGTCACACCCAGGCGTTCTCGGTCGGCGAGGATCCCTACAACCAGGGCGGGACCTACCGCGCCGGCGCGGCCCCCACGGCCCCGGTCGGCCCCCGCCTGCACTGGAAGGTCCTGCTGAGGGGCATCGTCCTGTCCCCCAACCAGACCTTCCTCCAGATGCGCGACTACACGGTGTGGGGCCCGGCCCTCGTCGTGTCCTTCCTCTACGGCCTGCTCGCGGTCTTCGGCTTCGACGGCGCCCGCGAGGACGCGATCAACGCCACACTGTCGAACGCGGTGCCGATCGTCCTGATCACCGCCGTCGCGATGGTGCTGAGCTCCTTCGTCCTGGGCGTGGTCACCCACACCCTGGCCCGCCAGCTCGGCGGCGACGGCGCCTGGCAGCCCACAGTCGGCCTCTCCATGCTGATCATGTCCCTCACGGACGCCCCGCGCCTGGTCGTCGCGATGTTCTTCGGCGGCGACGCGAGCTTCGTCCAGATCCTGGGCTGGGCCACCTGGGTCGCGGCCGGCGCCCTCCTCACCCTCATGGTGTCCAAGTCCCACGACCTGCCCTGGCCGAAGGCGCTGGGCGCGTCCGCGATCCAGCTGATCGCACTGCTGTCGATCGTGAAGCTGGGCACGTTCTAGGGACTTCCCCGGTACGGACGCCTCCCGTACGACGAGAAGGGGCTCCCCGCGTGCTGCGGGGAGCCCCTTCTGCTGTGACCGTCAGGCGTCGAGCACCTGTCCCGTTCGCTTTACGACGGGCGGTTGGACGCTCCACGGGAAGTTGATCCACTCATCGGTCCGCTTCCACACGTACTCGCACTTCACCAGCGACTGCGACTTCTCGTAGATGACGGCGCTGCGCACCTCGTCGACGGCGTCGAGACAGAAGTCACGCACCAGCTTGAGCGTCTTGCCGGTGTCGGCGACGTCGTCGGTGATGAGGACCTTCTTGGAGGAGAAGTCGATGGTGTTGGGGACGGGGGCGAGCATGACGGGCATGTCGAGAGTCGTCCCCACGCCGGTGTAGAACTCGACGTTCACCAGGTGGATGTTCTTGCAGTCGAGGGCGTAGGCCAGCCCTCCGGCGACGAAGACGCCACCCCGGGCGATGGAGAGCACGATGTCGGGCTCGAACCCGTCGTCGGCGATGCCCTGGGCGAGTTCGCGCACGGCGGTGCCGAACGCCTCGTACGTCAGATTCTCCCGGACGTCGCTCACGCCGCTCGTCCCCTCGTTTATCTCCGCGCTCGTCTCCGCGCTCATCTCCGCGCTCACACCTGCGTCCGATGGAAGTTGAGGAAGGACCGGGAGGCGGTCGGCCCCCGCTGCCCCTGGTACCGGGAGCCGTACCGCTCGCTCCCGTACGGGAACTCGGCGGGCGAACTGAGCCGGAACATGCACAGCTGCCCGATCTTCATGCCGGGCCAGAGCTTGATGGGAAGGGTGGCGAGGTTGGACAGCTCAAGCGTCACGTGCCCCGAGAACCCCGGGTCGATGAACCCGGCGGTGGAGTGGGTGACGAGCCCGAGCCGGCCGAGCGAACTCTTCCCCTCCAGCCGCGAAGCAAGATCGTCGGGGAGGCTGACGACCTCGTACGTACTGGCGAGGACGAACTCCCCGGGGTGCAGAATGAACGGCTCATCGCCCTCCGGCTCGACGAGCCGCGTCAGATCCGCCTGCTCGACGGAGGGATCGATGTGGGGGTACCGGTGGTTCTCGAACACCCGGAAGTACCGATCAAGACGTACGTCAATGCTGGACGGCTGCACCATGGATTCGTCGAAGGGATCGATCCGCACCCGTCCGGCGTCGATCTCGGCCCGGAGGTCCTTGTCTGAGAGAAGCACGCCCCGAGGATACGCAAGACGCGCGGACCGACCACCATCGGACGGCCCGCGCGCCTGTGCTGCTCGCTATACGGATGTGGTTAGTGCTTCTCCAACGCCACCGGCACCACACTGCGGAGCCGGGCACACCGAGGGCACCGGACGAGCCGTCCGGGACCGAGCCGCTCGGCCTGCTGCATCGGGAACGAAGCGGTACTGAACACGTGCCCATCGGCACAACGGACGACGGTGCGCTCCATCAAGTCCAAGAGTCCCTTCCCCAAGAGCCGCGTCTGGCTGCTGCTCGCCTGACGACAAAAGCCACATTACGGGATCAAAGAGACGACTCTCCAGGCGGCACTCCGACCCACCCGGCCCCTCTCCCACGTCTCCACCGTACGCCCCAACTCCGGCTCCCCGCAGCCCTGTCACACCCCCGAAACGCACCGCGGCCCCACGGCTTCAGCGCCAGGGGCCGGACATGAGGTAAAGTGACTGTGCGTTCCGACACCGGTCGATGCTGGCGTCTTACGCGGGTGTAGTTTAGTGGTAGAACATCAGCTTCCCAAGCTGAGAGTGCGAGTTCGATTCTCGTCACCCGCTCCAGTAGAAGCCCCCAGGTCAGGGACCCGGGGGCTCCTTGTTGTCCAGGCCTGGTCTGGCGCCCGGCGTGCAGATGCCACCTGGTGTCGGGCCCGTCCGACGGCCCGGGGCGATCCGAGTGGGTCGCGCGTCCTGGCCACCCTGTGGCGGTGGGTCGTCGGCCTGCCGCGCGGTTGGGTGGTCCTGGCCGGGGGCGAGACCCACCTGCAACGTCACCGCGCCTACGGGCCACATGGCCCCTGCACGGCGCCTGTCACCGGGGCCCGCCCCGGAACCAGCCGCCGACGGACGCTCTTGGCGTCCTCGACCTGGCCACCGGCGCTGGGCACCAGGCCCCTCGGACGGCGCTCCGCCGCCGAGTTCACCGCCTTCCTCCAGGCGCCGCCGGACGCCTGCGCCACCGTCCCGGCGGTCGCGGCGATCTGCGAGGACGACAGCGTCCACAACGCCAAGGCCGTGACCGGTGGGCCGACCGGTCACGGCCACATCTGTTCCGCCATGGAGAGGTACACGGTCGGCACCACCGCCGACCGGCCCGGCCACCCACACCAGGTCCACGCCTTCTTCCGGCACCGCTCACCCGTCCCGATGCCGACCACTGCGCACCCTGGACTCGCCCCGGCCACCGAAGAATTACGCGCACAACCTCAGCGAGCAGCCCAGCAGCCCAGCAGCTCCGCTACGAGTGGCGCCGCCCATCGGCACGGACGCCTTCGGCCCCGTACCGCGGTCCAGAGCCGTAGCCGCTGGGCGCATCACCGTCCCCGGCCTGGACGCGGACGGACACCTTGCCGCCGGGTCGGTGCGGTCGCCGTGCGACCGCTGGCCGAACAACTTCGTTGTCGACAAAGGGACTTGGCGTCGCCGCCATTGCATGCGATCGATGTCGTCACCAGCAGTGAGCGGCACGAGCATGCGCCGCGCATCACGCCTCGGGCCCTTGTCACCGACAGTTCCGTGGGAGTCCGTCTCGCCTGGGATCACGCCCCTCGTCCAACCGCTCCACAGGCACTGATCAACCGGCGACTCGATCCGGGAACGGAAGAGATTTTCCGTTGACGAGTCTGCTATACGCCCGACATGCCGGTGCAATATCCGGGCCGTTAGCTGCCGCATCAACCGTCCGGCGCGACGCCGGTAGGGGATGGGGCACAGCCAGAAGGAGCAGGACATGACGGCCACGGACAGCGCGGACACGGACAGAACCGCCATCCCACCCGGGTACTCCCCCCGTCTCTACAACACAGACCTCGCCCCCGCTACCGAACGCAAGTGGGGCGCCTTCAGCATCTTCAACGTCTGGACCTCGGACGTGCACAGTCTGTACGGCTACTTCCTGGCCGCCAGCCTGTTCCTCGTCGCGGGCAACACCTTCAAGTTCCTCATCGGTATCGGTGTGGGCTCGCTGATCATCTACTGGCTGATGACCCTCATCGGCAAGGCGGGCGTCAAGACCGGTGTCCCCTACCCGGTCCTCGCCCGCGCCTCGTTCGGTACCTTCGGCGCTAACGTCCCGGCTCTCGTACGGGCCGTAGTCGCCACCTTCTGGTACGGCGCCCAGACCAGCGCCGCCGCCGGCGCCATCGTGGCCTTCCTCGTCCGCTACGACGGACCCAAGCATCTGCACGAGACCAGCCGGCTCTTCGACCACAGCGGCCTTGAAGTGCTGTGCTACCTCGGTGTGTGGGCCGCCCAGCTGCTCATCATCAGCAAGGGGATGGAAACGGTCCGCCGTTTCCAGGACTTCGCCGGCCCGGCGGTCTGGCTGATGATGCTGATCCTGGCGATCGCGCTGTCCGTGAAGGCCGGGGTGCTGTCCTTCTCCGTCGACATGCCGGGCAAGGACCTGGCCGCGCTCGCCAGGAGCGCCACCGGACTCGATGTCTCCCCGGGCTCGTTCGCCGCGATCGCGGCGATAGCCGCCACCTGGGTGACCTACTTCGCCGCCCTGTTCCTCAACTTCGGTGACTTCGCACGCTTCACCCCCGACGAGAAGGCCCTGAAGAAGGGCAACATGTGGGGCCTGCCCGTCAACCTGATCCTCTTCTCCCTCGTCGCCGCGACCACCACGGCCGCCGCCAGCAAGGTGTACGGGGAGGTCATCCTCGAACCGGCCGAGCTCTCCGCGAAGTTCGACAGCGCGTTCCTCGTCCTGCTCGCCGCCCTGACCTTCGCCGTGGCGACCCTGGGCATCAACGTCGTCGCCAACTTCGTCAGTCCCGCCTTCGACTTCGCCAACGTGGCCCCGAAGTATGTGACCTTCCGGCGGGGCGGCCTCATCGCCGCCGTCATCGCGCTGCTGCTCTACCCGCTCCACCCCTGGGACAACGCCCCCAGCTTCGTCAACGCCATCGGCTCGACGATGGGCCCCATCTTCGGTGTGATCGTCGTCGACTACTACCTCATCCGGAAGACACAGCTGAACGTGCCCGCTCTGTACGACGAAGGCGGGGAGTTCCGCTTCCAGGGCGGCTGGAACGTACGGGCGTTCGCCGCCGCGTCAGTGGCCGCCGTCTTCTCCAGCATCCTCCCCGTCTACGGACCGTCCGGATACGGGGCGACGCTGGGTCCGTACTCCTGGTTCATCGGAGTCGTCGTGGCCGGGGTGCTCTACTTCGCGTTCAGCGGGGGCAAGAGCCCCCTCGCGGCGAGGACGGCGGCAACGGAAGCGCCAGAGGCGACCGAGGCATAGCAGTCAGCTTCTTCCAGCAACCCGAGTAGGGCGCCCGACCTCGGCTGATGCCGGTCAGGCGCCCTTTTCGTCGTGCAGCGGGCGGTGCTGTAGGCATCCCAACACCCCCGCGAGTCCTCTGGCGTGGGCGTTCGCCACGTAGTCGAGCTCGCTCACGGCGCTCATGACCTTGGCGCGCGTGGGGGGCACTGGGATAGGTGCCGGACAGGATCCGGGAGACCGTGGCGACCGAGACGCAGGCGTGTTGGGCCACGTCGCGGATCGTCGCGAGGCGGGGCTGCCCGTCGTCGGCCGCTGTCCGGCGAGGCATCGGGTCTTCTGGGTCCGGCATGTGTATGTAAGCGTTTCCGTTCGATCGTTGCGCATGCGACCAGGCGCGTCAACACGGGCTGGGGATCGCCGACTTCGTCCATCAGGCTGATGACCTGAGCAAATGGCGTTCGGCGGACGCCGCCGACGTCGCCACTCCGAGCACCTTGACGCGTACTCGTCACAGTGCTTCCATCGCAGCTGTGTAAACGGTTTAACTTCCCGGAGTTTCCGGCCCGAGCCGAGAGCGGACACCGGCGGGACGGAGCGCCTGAACGAGCTCAACCGCGAGCAACCCAAGGAGGTTGTCATGCACTTAAAGCGTCGGTGGCGAGCCGCCCATCGGGTGCCCTTCACCGTCTCGGCGGTCCTGGCCGTCTGCGTCACGCCGGCCATCGGCCCCGCGAGCTCCGCCTCGCCCAGCGCGCCCGAGGCCACCACCGCGGCCGCGGCCGCGGCCGGCGATGCGGCGGTGCAGGCCGGGCGCGTGATGGAGAATCTCGGTCGCGGGGTCGTGGCGGTGCGCTCCAACAGCACCCAGGTCCTGGTCTCCTGGCGGCTGCTGGGACTCGACCCGGAGGGCATCGGCTTCAACGTGTACCGGTCCACCGGCGGCGGCGCGTACACCAAGCTCAATGCCGGCGTCCTGACGGGCGGGACCAACTACCAGGACTCCACAGCCGACCTGACACGGTCCAACAGCTACCGGGTGGCTCCGGTCGTGGGCGGGCAGGAGCAGGCGCCCAGCGGAGCCTTCACCCTGACAGCCAACCACTCCGTGGAGCCCGTGGTCCGCGTGCCGTTGCGCTCCGGCGGTCCGGTGAAGTTCGTCTGGGTCGGCGACCTCGACGGCGACGGCGAGTACGACTACGTGGTGGACCGCCAGACCTCCCCCCAGAAGCTCGAGGCCTACAGCGGCGACGGCGACTTCCTCTGGGAGGTCGACCTGGGGCCGAACAGCCAGAACCAGGACAACATCGAACCGGGATCGTCCGCGATCGACCTGGGCCACTGGGACGGCGTCACGGTCTACGACTTCGACAGCGACGGCCGTGCGGAGGTCGCCGTCCGGATCGCCGACGGGGTCAGGTTCGGGGACGGGACGACCTGGACGCACGCGGACGACTCACGTCAGTTCATGGCCATCCTCGACGGCCGGACCGGAGCGCTCCGCAACTGGTCCGCCGTACCGACGACTTATCTGGGCGACGGTCCGATGGCCGCACGTCTCGGGGTGGCGTATCTCAACGGCACCACCCCGAGCCTGGTCGCCTACATGAAGAACCGGCGCGCCGACGGGGCCTTCAACCTGATGATGGGCGCCTGGAAGTTCGACGGCGATTCGCTGGACCGCCAGTGGACGTGGGAGCGCGGCAACCAGGACGCACCCGACGGGCACAACACCCGCGCCATCGACGTCAACGGTGACGGGACGGACGAGGTCGCCGAGATCGGGTTCGTCCTCAACGGCAACGGCTCCCTGCGCTACTCGATGGGCCCCAACGGCATCATCCACGGCGACCGCTTCCACCTCGCCGACATGGACCCCGACCGTCCGGGCCTGGAAGGCTACGGCGTGCAACAAGACAACCCAAGCGGCCTGCTCGAGTACTACTACGACGCCGCGAACGGCTCCGTCATCTGGAAGCACAACGGCGGCCCCGCCGACGTCGGACGCGGCATGGCGGGCGACGTCGACCCGCGCTTCCCCGGCATGGAGGTCTGGTCCTTCTCGGGCCTGTACAACGCGCCCACCAACAGGCTCACCGAACCGAACGCGTCGTTGCGCCCGTGGCCGCAGCTGGGCCTGTGGTGGGACGGCGACCTCACCATGGAACTGCTCAACAGCGGCAAGATCGAGAAGTGGGACCCGCAGAACCCGACGTCGAGCGGCAGCCTGCCCCGGCTGGTCAGCACCTGGAACCACGGCGCGGTCACAGCCGCCCAGGGCGGGCCCACCCTTGTCGGCGACATCCTCGGCGACTGGCGCGAGGAGGCCGTGTACACCAACGCGTCCCACAACGAGTTGATCATCTTCTCGACCGACCGGCCGACGAACACCCGGCTGTACACGCTCGCGCACAACCCCGCCTACCGAAACGCCATGACGTTCAAGGGGTACATGCAGTCCCACCACGTCGACTACTTCCTCGGAGCCGGCATGGTCAAGCCGCCTCGGCCGAACATCACCTACGCGGGAGGCGGTTCCGCCGCCGTCACCGCGGGAGCATCGGTTCGCCCGGCCGACTCGCGCAGGTAGGCCCGCCTCTCGGTGCGCACGGGCCGTGAGCCACCGGATCCCGGTATGTGCAGTCGCGACGGACACTCCAGAGCAGTCCGCGAGACGATGCGGTCCGGTCAGTGCGAAGCGTCGCGCACACGCATGACCGGGCCGCTGGTGGCGCCCGTGCCCACGGCCTGCCCGTAAGGGCGGGCAACCACGGTCAACAGCGGTGCGATCCTGCACGCCGGGCGCCACCCCACAGCACATATGACCAGGCCAGAAGCCATCTGGCGAGGTTAGCCCCGTCGCTTCCCAAGCTGAGAGCGCGAGTTCGATTCTCGTCACCCGCTCCATGATTGAGGCCCTGGTCGTCGACCCGGGCCTGTTTGCTGTGTTCTGCGACCACTCGCCGCGTGCCGGATTCGTGCCAGAACGTTGACCATCGGGGACGGCCATCTCCGGTTCTGGCACGGCCGCAGCTTGATCAGGGCGCACTGCGGCGTCACACACGTCTCAGGCCGGCCTGACATCGGCCATCACGAAAGAAACGACCGTACCGCCACGCCGACTGACTTGCGACGTATCGGGGTCCTGGCAGCGTGAACCGGTGGTCCGGGGTTCAGGATCCGGTGCGATAGCGGGTGAGCATGAGGGCGACGGCTTCGTCCACGATCGTGGTGTCGGTGGGGTCGGGCGGGACGAAGTCGGTCCGTACGAGTTGAGGCCACAGGAGCTGGCCGCAGATCATGCCGAGGAACTGTTCGGCCACTGCGGATGCCGGCTGTGTCTGTCCGTCGGCCGAACGGAAGTCGAGTGTGCCGGCCTGTGCTTCGGCGTCCAGGTAGTCGCGGAGCCGGTCGAAGAAGGGTCCGCGGTCGATGGCGAAGCCGGTGCCCACGATGTCGGCGAGTTCCGGCATCTGGGGAAGTTCGGTGATGATGAGGCGGCACAGCGCCGCCGTGCCGGGCCGCGAGACCAGGCAGGCGTAGTCGCGGCCGATGTGGTCCAGACCGTACCGGGGATCACCGGGCGGGGGCGGTGCGGCGTACTGCACGTCCAGCTGCCACTGCTCGGAGGTGACGGCCGCGAACAGCGCAGCCTTGGAGGGGTATCGCTTGAAGAGGGTGCCGGTGGAGACGCGGGCCTCCCGGGCGATCTGGGCCAGGGAGGTCTTGTCGTATCCCCGGGCGAGGAAGAGGTCGCGGGCGGCGCGGATGATGCGCGCGCGGTTCTCCGCTTTGATCTGCGCGTGATACCCGGCCTGGCACGTATCGCCACCGGTTTCCGCTCGGTCACGGTCCGCCACCGACATACCCACGTCCCTCGCCCGTCTCCCGGCCGCATCCTCGCTGTCAGAGGACGGTCTGGCCGCCGTCCAGGATAAGGTCCAGGCCCACAGCGAAGGCGGAGACATCGGAGGCCAGGTACACGACGGCTTCCGCGACCTCCTCGGGCATACCCATGCGACCCAGCGGGATGCCGGAGCTGATCGCCTCCACAACCGCCGTCTGCTGCGCGGGGTCCTCGATCCCGAGCTTGGCCCCTGAGTACAGCGGGGTGTCCACCGGGCCGGGGCTGACCGCGTTGAACCGGATGCCGTGCGACCTGAGCAGGTCCGCGTTCCACGACCGCATCAGGGAACTGACAGCCGCCTTCGTCGCGGCGTAGGCGTTCGAGTGCCCGTAGCCGCCGTGCGCGCTGTTGGACGCGTTGAGGATGACCGAGGACGGGTTGGACAGCACGGGCACCAGGGCCTGTGTGAGAAAGAAGACGCTCTTGACGTTGATGTCGAAGAGCCGGTCGAAACTGTCCTCCGTGTGGTCCTCGAACGGCCGCCAGTCCGAGACACCGGCGTTCAGGAACGCCACGTCCAGCTCCCCGAAGTGCTCACGCACCCGCTCCGCCAGGCCGCGCTGCGCATCGAGATCGCGCGCATCGGCCTGCACCACCGGCACCTTGTCCCCGAGGATCTGCCGCGCCTTGTCGATGCTGGCCGGGGTGACGCCTGTGACCAGCACGTCGGCCCCCTCCGCGATAAAACGCTGGGCGGTCTCCAGACCGATCCCACTCGTGCCGCCGGTGATGAGGGCGCGCTTGCCCGCAAGACGATTCATGTTGGTTGTTCCTTGCCGAGTCGTAAGGTAAGTCAATGGACTCACCACCTGAAGGTAACTCCCGCGCCACCCTTAAGGCAAGTCGATCCACTTACCATCGGCGGCCTGGAGCGGTTCGGCCTCGCCGGAGAAGGTGGCCGACACCGGTTCGAAGGCCATGTCGCTGCCGTCGGCGAGGAGCCGGGTGATGGTGGTCTTCCCGACGCCGGGCGGCCCCGCAGGATGGTGGAGCTGAGGCGCTGCTGGGCGACCATGCGGGCCCAGCAGCGGCGTCCGCGGCCAGGAGGTGGTCCTGCCCGACGACGTCTTCCAGCTTTGTGGGGCGCAGGCGGTCGGCGACTGGCCGGGAGGGCTCCTCGTCGAAGAGCGGCAGGGTCACTACGGTCGGTTCCATCGGTCTCTCGGGTCACAGGCGGGCGTGTGCGGACGGGGCGAGCCCTTGCACGGGACGCTGACGAGCCAGGGCTCGCCGTTCGCAGGGAAGCTCGCGGCGTTCATCGGGCACTGGGGCGGTCGCGTCGCGGCAGCCGCTCGACGGCGAGGTGGTGGGAATCCTCGACCGCGTAGGTGATCAGCCGCTCGGTGATGCCGGGTCCCGGCCCCGGTGGGATCCAGTGGCGTCTGTCGAGATAGCGGCCCGGCGTGATCGAGGCGTAGCCGCGTTCTTGCGCGCGGGCGTGTTCGGGTTCGCAACCCTGGTGCACTCTGTTCCCCCTGGTGCGCTGTTCCGTATCGTCCGACGGCCGTCAGGGGCGGGCGATGTTCGCGAACAGGTCGAGGACCGCCTGGTAGTGGGCGCTGGGCTCGGAGGGAGGGTTGCCGACACCTCCCGAGGTGGGCCGGTCCGTGACGGCGGGCCACAGGCAGGTCTGCTCGCCGGTGACGAAGTCGAGGACGATGTCGCGGATACGCGTGTCACGGTCGGCCTGTTCGGGGCTGCGCCCTGGCTGTTCCTGGCCGACCAGGGCGTACATCTCGGTGCCGTGCACGGCGGGCGCGCCCTCGGCGGGCCCGATCGCGAGGAGATGGGCGTTGCCGCCCGCGGCGGCGTGGGCCAGAGCGCCGCGGGCTGCGGGGAGCGTGAAAATGTAGTCCGTCAGGGACGCGGCGCGGACCTCGGCAGGGGTGCGGCCGCCCTGGTCGTAGATGTCGATGATCTTCCTGGCGCGGGAGCGGGGAATGCGCCACCCCGCGAATTCGTCGGTGACGCGGTCGACGGTGTGCGGGTCGAACCGGTCGAGGTCGTTCGCCACCCACCAGCCCATCTCGTCACTGGCCGTGCTCAGGAGGACGTCGATGTCCCGGTGCGAGCCCGAGGCCAGGACGTCCAGGGGGTGGGCGTGCAGCACCCCGCCGGGCTGGTCGGCGTCCAGGACGACGCCGAGGCTCTGGTTGTCCATCCCGCCACGGACTCCGAGATCCGTCGGACAGACCTTGCGCAGGGCGGCCACCAGGGAGGCCGCGTCGAGATCGATCAGCTTGTCGGGGTTGCCCGCGACACCGAGTTCGGTGACGAACCGCTCCGCGAGCTCCTCGGCCCACCAGGCCGGGACGAGACGCGAGGGCGCGCCGGAGAACCCGGCCAGTCGCCGGTACAGGCCGTCCGCGGAGGAGGCCCCGAGCAGCCCGAGGGCCAAGTAGGCGCCGGCGCTGTGGCCGAAGACGGTGACGTCGTCGGGGTCGCCACCGAAGGAGGCGATGTTCTGCTTGACCCAGGCAAGCGCGGCGACGACGTCCTGCAGGCCCAGGTTGCCGGCCTCGGCGAGCCGCCCGCCGTACTGCGAGAGCGAGAGCGCGCTCAGTGCGCCGAGCCGATAGTTGACCGACACGCTCACCACTCGCCCCGACGCGGCGAGACCGGCGGCGTTCGAGGTGGTCTGCGTGTTCGCGCCGTACTCGAATCCGCCGCCGTGGATGTACACGGCCACCGGAAGCGCCTTCCCGGTCGGCTGCTCGGGAGCCCACACGTTCAGGTTCAGGCAGTCCTCGCCCATCCCGCTGTCCGCTTCGAGCCAGTCGCCGCTGTCGGGCTGGACAGAGACGACGCCCTTACGGTCATAGGGGCGGTACGGATCGAAATCCGCGACCACGGGGCGGCGGTACCGCTCGGCGGTGGCGAACGGGATTCCCCACCAGGACCGCACCCCTGGTGCAGTCGGAGCCTTGGGCGCGGTCGCGGTCATGGCGTGAGATTCCTTCCGGGGCGGTCGGGGTGTTTCGCGCGGCGCATCGGCGGCTGATCGCTCGCGGTGACGCTCCCCGATCATTTCCTGTGACCCCACACATCACCTGCCAGACAGCGGTCACCTGATGGTCATCAGGCGACACTTGTCTGCTCCTCCTCTTCTTCTCGTCGCCCGTCGCCGCCGGGCAGGCGAGGGCGACCTCAGGCCCTGCCGTCATCGGGTTCCCTGGCCGGTGCAATTCGCCCGCTGAGACCTGCTCCGTGTGCTCCCGCAACCGCGCCCTTCCGGCCAGCGCCGTCCCAGAGCTCGGTGGTTCGTCAAGCCACCAGGAGGACCTTGCAGTACGTCATGCTGAGGTCGGACTCGGCCCACTTCCAGCACACCGCCGGGTCGAGGAACACGGGTTCGCCGGCCGGGTCCGCGACGATGTTCGCGCGCCAGAGGTCGCCGTGGTTGAGCACGCTGGGAGATGTCGGGACGAGTTGCGGGAGGCGTTCGCAGATCCGTTCCAGGCCCGCCAGGTCGGCCGGTTGGAGGGCCTGGCGGACCTTGGGCTCGCGCAGGTAACGGCGGATTCGGTGCTCGGCGAAGAACTCGTGGCCGTCGTCGGCCCAGCCGTTCTCCTGGGGAAGCAGGCCGAGCCATCCGTCGGTGTCCCCGCCGAACCGGTCGCCGCGCACGTTGTGCAGCGTGGCGAAGGTCCGGCCCGCGGCCTCCCAGTACTCGTCCGTGTCGGGCCGGGGGTGCAGCGCCTCCCTGAGGAGGTGGTGCTCGCTCAGCTCGAACACCTGGGGCGTACGGATGCCCGCGCGTTCATGGAGCGCCCTGAGTCCGGCCGCCTCCAGCGGGAACAGGTCGGGCGGAGCGTCGACGGATCCCTTGAGGACGTACGCCCTTCCGTCGGCGAGGGTCAGCCGCCAGACGTCGTTCACCGCGCCGCCGGAGAGCGGCTCGGCGTCGACCACGTCCGGGACGACGTCGCTGGGCAGGCTCTTCCAGAGGGTGTTCACGCGATCAGCTCCGACAGGGCGTTCCACAAGGTGCGGGCGGAATGGAACACGGGACCGCGTTCCGGAGGACGGCCGCTTTCTGGTCGTACGTGTTCGGATCGCGCGGTGCGTCCAGGTAGTTACCGACCTCGTGGTTACCGACCTCCAGATCCGCCAAGGCTTCCGGACCCGCGTGCAGCGGTGTGGCGGTGTGGCGGAGGCCACAGGAACTCCGCCGGACCCGCGGAGAGTAGTGAGTGTGAGGCAAACAGAACCACCGGAATCGATGCGTGCGCGCATACGGGCAGGGGACCGTGCGGCGTTCGCCGACCTGTACGACGAGCACGCGCGGGCGGTCTACAACCATGCCCTGCGCCTGACCGGCAACTGGTCGGAGGCCGAGGAGGCCATGTCGGAGACCTTCCTCGCCGCCTGGCGTACCCGGGAGACCGTGGAGCCGGAGGGCGGTTCGCTCAAGCCCTGGCTGCTCGGCATCGCCACGCACAAGGCGCACAACGCCAACCGTGGGCTGCGCCGACGGCTCGCCTTCCTGGCGCGCAGCCCGGAACCCCGTGCCGTCGAGGACTTCGCGGAGGAGGCGGCCGGCCGGATCGATGACGCCCGCCGTCTCGCGGTGGTTCACGAGGCGCTGGGCCGGTTGCGCCGCCAAGACCGGGAGGTGTTCGCCCTGTGCGTGTCGGCCGGTCTGGACTACCAACAGGCCGCCGAGGCGCTCGGCATCCCGGTCGGCACCGTGCGGTCGCGGCTGTCGCGTGCCCGGGCGCGGCTTACCCGGATCAGCTCCGGGCAATCCGACCGCGTGAAGGCGGAACCGCGGGGCCCTCGCGGAGAGAAGGAGAGTGAGGCCGCGTTCGCGGCCATGTTTCTGCAGGAGGAAACAGGATGAACAGTAGTGATCCGTCGCACGCCGCTTCCGTCAGGAGTGAGAGCGAAGAGCTGCTGTCGGCTCCGGCCGAATGGGACCTCCCGCCGAGCAGACACCTCCACTTCAGGGACGTACTGATGCAGCAGATCGACCACGACCGCACCGCTTCCACCACCCCGGCGCGCCCGACACCACGCCGTCGACTGGCTCGTGGCGTCGTGCTGTTGCCCCTCGCGTCGATGGCACTGGCCGGCGCGCTGATCGTCACGCTCTCCGGCGGTGACGACACCTCCGCCCCGGCGACCCGAGCCGCCGGCACCGACAGCGCCTCCGCCTCCGCCGTTCTCGACCGGATCGCCGTAGCAGCCATGGCCACCGACGTGACGCCGGTGAAGGACGGGCAGTTCGTGTACGTCGAGAGCTTGGGCCGCTCCAACGAGGGCACCTTCGACGGTCCCGTGCGGCTCGGTGCCCTGAACAAGCGGGAGGTCTGGATGTCGCAGGACCCCGGCCCCGTCACCGGGCAAGGGTGGATTCGCTCATCCGGCAAGGGGGCCGTGATGCCCGGTCAGCTGATCCCCATCGAGTCCTCCGCTCCCGTCCCGGCGGGCATCCATCACCCCACCTACAAGTGGCTGGCTTCTCTGCCCACGGACCCGGATGCGCTGCTCAAGTTTCTCAACGCCCAGACCAGGGTTGACGCAGGCGAGTCCAAGGAGCAGGCCGTCTTCTCCCAGATCGGCAGCTTGATCAGCGAAACGATCATGCCGCCGGCGAACGCCGCTGCGTTCTACAAGGCAGCCGCCAGGATCCCCGGCGTGAAGGAGATCCCCGACGCCGTCGACGCCGCCGGCCGTCACGGCATCGCCGTCACCCGGGAAGACGCCTCTTCCGCGACCCGTGACGAATGGATCTTCGACAAGGACACCCTCGCCTTCCTCGGCTCGCGCTCGTACATCACCAAGGACGAGGTCAAGGGGATCACCTCCGACACCCTGCTCGGGACCAGCGCCATCATGAAGCGCGCGGTCGTCGACCAGCACGGCAAGGCACCCGCACGGACCGGCAGTTGACCTGCGCCGTGCCGGGTCGCTTCAGGGGCAGTCGTACGTGAAGTGGGTGGTGATCGTGCGGTGGGCGGGGGACTGGATCCGTAGTTCGGCCCCTGCCGTGTAGTGGCCCTTGCCCTGGAAGGTCCACAACAGGTGCAGACGTGCCTGTCTCTGGCCCCGGACCACCACTTCGTGCAGGACGCCCGAGGCGGTGCCGTCACTTCGGGTCCAGCGGTAGGAGAGCGTGCCCGGTCGGCCGTTCGTGGCGACGAGGGCGACTATGTCCGCTGTGCCGTCGCATCCCAGAGCCGTCGGCCGGGCCGTGACCGCCGCCGTACGCACCTCGACGGAGGGCCCGAGGCGCTGCCAGGCGAGGAAGGCGAGGACGACGATCAGCACGAGCGCGGGCAGCGCGTGTCTTCGCAGGCGCCGGCGCGGGGGCACGCGAGGCGGCGGCAGGGCGGGCAGCGTCCTGTGGGTACGGTGCGCGGCGGCTGTCACCCCCGGGCCGAAACGCAGCACGGTGCCTTCGGCACGGTCGGGCGGCGTCGGCGGCGTCAGGGTCCCCGTGGAGGGCGGCCCGACGAGGGTGGTGGTGTCCGGCTCGGGCCGTTGGATCCAGTGGCTGGCCAGCACCGTGGCGCTGTACTCGGCGTCGGCGGAGCCGAGTTCGTCGCTCGGGGCGTGTTCGTCGGTGGGACCCAGGTGGAGGGTGGAGGTGTGATGGTCGGCGGGGCCGAGCACCCTGGTCTCGTCGGCCGGGTCGAGCACCCGGGTTTCTTCGGCGGAGCCGAGGACCCGGGTGGGATCCCGGTCCTCGGCGGACGCGGGAGTGCGGTCGTTGTGAGCGCTCATCCGATGACACACCCCCTGGTCAGAAGCTGCTGTGAGGCGCCGCCGTCGGCGGCGGCCGGAGTGGTCGTGGCCTGCACCGTCCAGTAACAGCCCTTGCCCTGGAAGGTGTGGTCGACGGTGAGCGTGTACTGGGTGGCGCCGCTGCGCTCGAACGTCTGGGACGCACCGTCCGGGGTGCCGGGCTGTCCCCCGGTGTCGCCCGTGAACCACGAGACGGTGATGGAGAGCGGTCCGGTGCCGTCCGTGGTGATGTCGATCGTTGCCGAGGCGGTCGTCGGCCCCGTCTGCCGGAAGCCCGACACCGCGACGTCCTTGACGGCGGGAGCGGCCGGCGAGGTGGGGGCGGTGGTCGTCGGCGTCGCCTCGGTGGTCGCCGCGCCGGGTGTCGTCGTCTGCGGGGCGGCCGGAGCCGGAGCCGTGGTGGCGGACGCCGAAGGCTCGTCGGTGCCAGGTGTCGCCGGGGCCGAGGGCGACAGGCTGGGTGACACGGTGGACGTCGGGGGCGGCGGGGACGAGTTCGCCGACGCGATCGGCGGAGCGATGAGCTCTCCCGACTCCACACCGGGCTGGGCTCTGGTGGTGGCCAGGGCCTGCGCCGCCTGCTGCGGATCCGTTCCCAGCGGGGTGTGCTGGATGCCGTAGGTGAGGAGGACCGCCAGAAGTACGGCCGCACCGGCCACCAGCATCCCTGGCCGGCCGGGACGCCACGACCGCGCCCAGCCGAGGCCCGGTTCGCGGCTCAGGACCGTGCGTGCGGTGTCCGTCGTGGTACGTGGGGCACCGCGGGCCGAGGGCAGCAGCAGCGGCACCAGGGCCATCAGCGCGGCGAGCCGGCCGCGGCCGCGTTCCTCCCAGTCGGGCCCGTAGGCGGCGCCGGCCACCGCCTCCAGTTCCGTGACGAACTCCTCGGCGTGGGTGGGCCGTTCCCGCGGGTCCTTGGCCAGACCGCGCCGGACCAGCTCTCGCACCGCCTCGGGCGCCTCCTCGGCCGGGACGGGCGCGTCGACGTGCTGCAGCGCGAGTTCGGCGAGATTGTCACCCGAGTACGGCTTGTGGCCCGTCAGGCACTCGAAGAAGGTGGCCGTGGCCGCGTACACGTCGGCGGCGGGCGAGGCGGGCGCGCCGGTCCACTGCTCCGGGGCCATGTAGGCGGGGGTTCCCGCCACGCCGACGCTGGTGCCGGAGTCCACCGCGATCCCGAAGTCGACCAGCTTGGACGATCCGTCCGGTACGACCAGGACGTTCGCCGGTTTGTAGTCGCGGTGGACGACGCCGACTCGGTGCGCGTCGGCCAGGCCGAGCAACGACCCCTTGAGGAGCACGAGCGCGGCCTCGGGATCGAGCGGACTCTCCCTGGTCAGCAGGGTCCGCAACGAGACACCGTCCACCAGCTCCATCACGATGGCGGCGCCGTCCGGGCTCTCGACGTACTCGTACAACCCGGTGACGTACGGGCTGTCCAGGCCGCCGAGCAGCCGCGCCTCCGCCCTGAACTCGCGTACGAAGCCCGGCCGGGTGCGCAGTGACTCGCTGAGGTACTTCACCGCGACCGGCACGCCGGTCTCCTCGTGCACGGCCAGGACGACCCGCCCGCTCGCCCCTGATCCGAGCTCCACCGACTCCGCGTATCCGGGCACTCCCCATGTGTTCATCCCAGCCCCCCAAGGCCGCACGTGCTACCGGAAACTCACCCGCCCCGGAGCTTCGGCCACGCGTCCAAAGACACGTTTTCAGCCACTGCGGTTGCGGTGCGGCATCCGGTATCCCCGTTCCGGGCACCGGCAGCCGGGATATCGGGGGGAGCACCACTGGATAGTGCCTCAGAACCTGTACGGATCGGCCCGGAACGCCGGTATCAGTCCGGCGCAACGCCCGCGTACCGCCCGCGTACCGCTCGGGTGCGCGACCGGTACGACCCGTTTCCTGCCGCTTTCGCCGCGGCTGCGGAGTGCATCGGGGGTGGCTGAAAAGATCACACCGCGTTCACCAGGTCAGGGCGTCAGTCATGTTGTCCTGCCAGTACGTCACCTTGGCCGCACTCGGCTCGACATAGAGGGAGCCGCCGGGCGCTGGAATCTTCGCTGCGCCGCCGATGCTGCCGCCGTTTCGGCCGTGGAGGTGCAGGCTGATGACGGAGCTGCGGACGGACCGCTCGCCGCTGCCGTCGCCGGACGAGGTCGTCACGCCGGCGTAGGCGGTGGCGCCGGGGGCGAGGGTGACGACGGCCTGCGGCCGGCTCTCCTCGATCTCGGCGGTGGCGGCCTGCGCGTCCTTCTCGAACGCCAGGAGCGGGAAGGCAAGGAGGTTGCAGGGCCGCGAGCCGTTGTTGGTGGCCTTGATGACGATGTGGTTGACGGGCCGGGAGACCTGGTCGGCCGTGAACTTCAGCGAGCCGGTCGCGCAGTCCGCGGGCTGGGCTGTGCTGCTGCCGCTGCCGCTACTGGGGTTCTTCCCGTTTCCGTTCCCGTTCCCGTTCGACGAGCTCCCCCCGCTGGTCTGTGAACCGGTGCTGCCGCCGTCCGCGGTGGGCGCCGGCTGTCCGGTTTCCGGGACGGAGGCCGAAGGGGTCCCCGACGGCGAGGTGGCGGTGGTGGGCGTCGCGGACGCGGCGGCCGACGATGCCTGCGTCGGCTTGGCCGCCCCGTTGTCGTCATCACCGCCGCAGGCGGTGAGGGTCAGGGCCAGGGCGGCGGAGGCGGCGATGGTGGTGGCGATTCGTATGGTGCGCATGGTGGTTCCCCCTGCGTGGTTGTCATTACGGGCGTTCGGGATACGGGTGGTCGGAGAGCAGCGGTTCTTGTTGCTGCCGCGCGTTCCAGCGAGGGCTGTGACGCTTCAGGCCGCGCTGTGCGCAGCCTGGCTGTGCCCGGCCGAGGACACGACCGTGTAGGAGAAGCGCCCCCAGCGGCCGGTCCTGCACAGAGCCAGGCCCAGGCGGTCGAGGAGAGGGGTCAGCCGCAGCATCCGGGCGCGGAGGGCGGCCCGGGCCAGCGGCTGTTCGGCGGAGCCCAGCAGACGCGTCAGGTCGTGGCAGCACCAGGGCTGGGGATCGGTGAGGAAGAGACCGAGCAGAACCTTCTGCGAAGCCTGGTGGGGAAGCAGGTGGGACGGCGACAGCTCCTGGCCCTGCGCCTGCGCCTGCCTCTGCCCCTGCCCCTGCCCCTGCCCCTGCCCCTGCACCCCCTGGTACCAGGGCGTGCAGGCTTCCTTGACTTCCTTCCTGGCCAGCCAGCGCTGGTCCGCCACCAGCCTGGCGGCCAGTTCGTCGACCGGCATGCCGCGCGCCAGGACGTTGGTGGCACCCGCTTCGAGCAGCGGCGCCGGGCAGGTGCCCTCGGGCACGAGGACGGTCACGGGTGCCAGCCGCCGCAGCAGCTCGACGCGGTGTGGGAGGCCGTACGCGCATCTCTCGTCCGGCACGTCGAGGACCGCCAGCGGTCGCGGTCGTCCGGTCAGCAGTTCCGCGTAGGCGTGGAGCGCTCCCCAGGGGTGGACCACGGGAGGCAGCAGCTGAGTTCTGCGCGCCTCGCGCAACAGTGGCCCGCTGCGCGCCCGGTCGAGCGAGAACACCACACAGGGCCCGGAGGGCGTGTCGATCCCGTCGGCACCCGACCGTCCGGCCGGGGTGTCCCCGCCCGGGTTGTCCCCGCCTGGGTTGTCCCCGCCCGCGGGCCGACGGGCGGCCGTCGGCGTGGCAGACCTCATGAGACCTCCGTGTTCTTCCATGTCTCTGTCTCTTCGTTCTTCTCCGGCGCGACGGGTCTTCTCGGCGGGGCGGCACTCGGTCAGCAGGGCCCTGGGAAGGCCGCGCCCGGGCGGCGGGTGGGCAGCGGCGGCCGCTCAGCCGAACCGCCGTGGCCGCCGTGGCCGCCGTGGCTGCGGTCACGCCGGTCGGCATTCCGCCGACGTGTGGACAGGTACGGTTCCGGCGCCCGGGCCGCACGTCCCGCGACGAGTCCCTCCGTACCCGCACCGCTGAGGGAGGTCAGGACGGAGAACACTCCCGCGACGAGGAGGCAGAGCCCGGCGAGGACGGCGATGCTGATCTGGATCACGTTGAGTATCTGCATGCCTTGACGATCCCGCCCGACGGCAGGTCCTTCCCTCGGCCGGGGAGCCGATTCCGCGTACCGCACCTCGGCCATTCGGCCGACCCGCCGCTCGGCCGTTCTGCCCGGCGGTCGCATCCGGTTCTGATCACTTCGGCCGCGACGGCGTGTGCCGGCCGGGGAGCCGGATGCGAAGGGTGTCCTCCATCGCCGGGTACTGACCATGGACCGCGGCCGCACCCCCCGACGGCGCACCACCCCGCGACGGCACACCACCCCCCGACTGCGCACCACCCCCCGACTGCGCACCACCCCCCGACTGCGCACCACCCCCCGACTGCGCGGAGCCCGGCTGCTGTCGCAGTCCGGTGAAAGGGTCGCGCCACATCCGCGAGCGAGGGGTGCGCCAGTGGCGGCGGAGGGCGAGCAGTCTCAGGAGGAAGGCCGCCAGGGCCGCACCGACCGCGGTGAGGACGTTCAGCGACTCGACGGCGTGCAGCAGTGCCACGGCGCCGGCGCCGACGAGGGCGGGCAGCGCGTACAGATCACCGTTCCAGCGCAGGAGGGGCGGCACTTCGAGCGCCAGCAGGCTGCTGAGGACTCCACCGCCGACGGCCGTGGCCACCCCGAGCGTGGCCGCGGCCGTGAGGCCGAAGCCATGGGTGAGGGCCTTGATCGTCCCGGTGACGCTGAACAGTCCCAGTGCCGCCGCGTCGAACCCGTCGAAGAGGGAGTTGTCGTGGTGGGTGGTCGCGCCGAAGAAGACGATCAGGGCCGCGCCGAGCGGCGCCAGGTAGTAGCCGAGGTCGGCGAACGCCACGGGGGTGACACCGATGACGAGGTCGCGGAAGAGTCCGCCGCCCAGGCCGGCCGCCTCGGCGAGAGTGACCGTTCCGAAGATGTCGAAGTCCTTGCGGACGGAAAGCAGTGCTCCGGAGAGCGCGAAGGCGAAGATTCCCAGGAGATCCATCGCGTACTGGATCCAGTGGTTGAGTTCGCTCGTCGGCATGGGTTCGTTTCTCTCCCGGTCTCTCCCGGCTCCGGACTCATTCGGTGGTGCCCAGTGCCACCACCGGGCTGACCCGGGCGGCGCGCCGGGCGGGCAGCAGTCCGGCGAGCGCGGTGACGAACACCAACCCCAGGAAGACCGCCAGCAGTTGTCCGTACGGCAGCAGCAGTGGCGCCCCGAGGTTCAGCAGCCGGACCGACAGCCAGGCGTAGGGCACGCCGAGAGCCAGACCGAGGACGCCGCCGAGGACGCCGTACAGGCCGGCCTCCATGCCGATCAGGAAGCGGAGCCCGGACCGGCCGAGTCCCAGCGCACGCAGCAGTCCTGACTCGCGGGTGCGTTCCAGCACGGTGAGGCCGGTCGTCGTGCCGACGCCGACGACGGCGATGAGGACGGTGAGCCCGAGCAGACCGAGCGACAGGATCGCCACCATCTCGATGTCGGCCTCGCTGTCGTCGCGCTCCTCCGCGAGGATCCTCAGCTCGATCGCGCTGTTCGCGCCGACGGTCTTGCGAATCGCCTGCTCCGCCGCGTTGCGGGCCGCCTGTCCCGACTCGGCGGCATTCGCCAGGACACCGGCCGGCAGCGGCGAGGCGCCCATCTTGTCCAGGTCTCCCGGCGTGACGATGGCGTCGGCGCCCAAGGGGCCTCCGTCGGGCAGCGTGGCCGCGACGGACATTCGGACGGTGTCCTTGTTCGCCGTGGTGAAGGTGATGCTGTCACCGGCCGCCATGCCGAGTCCCCTGGCGAGTCTGCTGCTCACGATCACTTCACCCGGACCGAGATCGCTCAGCGAGCCGCTCACCGGGCGAAGCAGCCGTGAGGAGGGCAGAGCGGTCGGGTCCAGGTCGACGGCGGACGCCTCCATGCCGCTGACGGAGACATCGGTCTGCCGGTATGCGGTCGCGTCGGCGAGCTCGGGTACGGCCTCGAGGCGGCGTACGAGATCGGTGCTGAGGCCGCTGACCTTGCCGTTCGTGGTTTCACCGGCGCTCACGGTGCCGCTCACATCGAAATCCGCGGGGGCCTGGGCCGCCAGTTCCCGGTCCATGTGGCCCTGCAGGGTGGCGATGCCGACCAGGGTGCCGGAGACCAGGGCGACGCCGAGCGCGACGACGACCGACACGGCCGCCGCGCGGCGCGGGGCACCGCCGATGCCGCCGACGGCGAGTGTCCCGGTGGGGCCGAGCCGGCGCAGCGGCCACCCGGCGGCCGCCAGCAACGGGCGTACGAGCAGCGGGCCGAGGGTGATCAGCGCGAGGAACGCCAGGGTGGCCGAGAGGACCGTCAGCATCAGGCCCGCGACCGAGTCGTAGTTCAGGTCGCCCGGTTCGGGCAGATCCCCGAGGAGCACAGCGGCCAGTCCCGCGGCGCAGACGGTGAGGAGCAGGCCGATGCCGAGGCGCGCACGGCCGATGCCGCGTTCGCCCGCCAGGGTGCCGGCGCTGCGCAGCGTCTGCAGCGGGGAGACCCCGGCGGCGGACGTCGCGGGGGCGAGCACCGCGCCTACGGTCACCAGGACGGCGCCGAGCACCACCGCCACGGCCGCGACGACGGGCACCGCGGGCGCCGAGAGGCTCAGTCCGGCCGCGTCGGCGATCACCGGGGCGGCGTATCCGGCGCCGAGCGCCAGCAGGACGCCGGCCGTACCGGCGATGAGTCCCACCAGTGCGCCCTCGACGGCGAGCGCGCGGACGAGCTGGCCGCGGTGGGCGCCGATGGTGCGCAGGAGCGCCAGTTGGCGCAGGCGTTGGTCGAAGACGACCCGGAACGTCGAGGTCGCGACGAGGGCGGCGGCCACGACAGCGATCGCCAGGAACATCGCGATGAGCCGGAAGACGTCCGCGTACTGGTCCACCGCGGCCCGGGCCTCCTCGGCGCGCACGGTGGCACCGGGGACGAACTCGAAAGCCGAACCGTCGGTGCGCTGGAACACCGCGGACAGCCGCTCGGTCAGGGCCTCGGCGGAGACACCGTCTTCCGCGCGGACGTCGATCCGCGGATAGCCCTCTATGTGTCCCATCGCGTTGAGGGCGGCGGCGGGGGCGTAACCGGTGGCCTCCCGGTCGGAGTTCGCCTCCACCACACCCGTGACGGTCACGGTGACCGTCCGCGTCCCCTCGGTGCCGTCTTCCGCTTCGGCGTCCCCGCCCACGGGGACGAGCAGGCCGACCCGGTCGCCCGGCTCGATGTCCAGTCGCTGCGAGGCCTGCCGGTTCACGGCCAGTTCGAGGGGGCCGTCCGGGTAACCGCCCGCCACGAGCCGCACCCGCGACAGCGGTCCGCTCCCGGGGTCGCCCTGAAGCTCCAGATAGCGTCGGGAGACCTCGGCGAGCGACACCCCGTTCTCCGTACGGGCGGCGACCTCGGCGACTCCCGGTATCGCCTGGACGGCTTTGGTCTGCGCGTCGGTGATGACGTCGTCGTCCCCCAGCACGACCAGGTCGGCGGCCTCGGGAGTGCCGCGGAACCGGTCGACGGTGGTCTGTTCGGTGATCTGCTGGGCCATCACGGTGCCGAACACGACGAACGCGGCGACGAGCACGGACAGTCCGGTCATGAGGAGCCGACCGGGCCGGGCCAGCGCCCCGGCGAGCTGGGTGCGCAGCACGGCGGCCAGCGGTCCCGGACGCTCTTCAGGACGCGGCCCCGGGCCCCGGCTCATCGGGTGCCCGCCAGGTTCTGCAGCGCGTCGGTTACCGATGCCCGGCCGGGGGTGTCCAGGTCCTCGACGACGCGGCCGTCGGCGAGGACGAGGACGCGGTCGGCGTACACGGCGGCGCCCGGGTCGTGGGTCACCATGACGACCGTCTGCCCGAGGTCACGCGCCGAGTCCCGCAGGAAGCCCAGTACTTCGGCGCCGGAGCGGGAGTCGAGATTGCCGGTGGGCTCGTCGGCGAAGACCACGGCGGGCCGTGCCACCAGGGCGCGGGCCAGCGCGACCCGCTGCTGCTGGCCGCCGGACAGCTCACCGGGCCGGTGGGTCATCCGGTCGCCGATGCCGAGGACGCCGATGAGATGGCCGAGCAGCTCCTGGTCGACGGGCCGGCCGGCCAGGTCGAGCGGCAGGGTGATGTTCTGCCTCGCGGTCAGCTGCGGCAGCAGGTTGAACGACTGGAAGACGAAGCCGATCCGGTCCCGCCGTACGGTGGTCAGCGCCCGCTCGGACAGGCCGGTGAGGTCCGTACCGTCGATCAGCACCCGCCCGGAGGTGGCGGTTTCGAGGCCGGCCAGGCAGTGCATGAGGGTGGACTTGCCGGAACCCGACGGCCCCATGATGGCGGTGAAGCGGGCGCGTGCGAAGCCGACGGTCACCCCGTCCAGGGCTCGTACGCCGGTGTCGCCATGGCCGTAGACCTTGACGAGGTCCTCCGCGCCGACGGCGGTGTCGTCGCCGACGTGGCGGGACATGCTTTCAGTTCTGTGCGCGATGGCGCGGATTCCCATGGGTCTGATTCCCCTGTGTAGCTGTTTCGGCTGTGTAGCTGTTTCGGCTGTGTAGCTGTTTCGGCTGCGTTGCCTCGTGGCGTTGAAATACGTCAGGACGACGCGATCTGCGGGACCACGAGAGTGCGTTTGGCCTCGGTGCAATGTGAATTGGCCGTCTTCGTCATGTCGGCCAGTTCCTGCTTCGTCGGTGCCTCGGCCGCACCCGTCGCATGGTCGGCGGCCCACTGCTCGTACGTGGCGATCCGCAGCCCGAGGTAGCCGTCCTTCATCTCCGCGATGCGCAGGTCACGCGTGTCCTTACGCCACTTCGCGACGGCTGCCTTGTCCGCGGGAAGCTTCTGCGCCTCGTCGATGATCTTCTGGGCCAGAGCGCAGTCGGCCGCCGACGCCTGGCTCGGCGCATCGCGCTGCTGCAACCAATAGGCGCCGCCGATTCCCACGGCCGCCATCACCACGACCGCTAGGGATATCCCGAATACCAGCGCTTTCTTGCTGCGGCTGTCGCTCTGAACGGTGATAACCATCGGATGCCCCCGGAGAATCGTCGGTGAAACGTGCTTTCGTTTCGTCAACAATCCTTGCGGAGGCGGCTTTCACGCACATCCGATCGGGAAACGACCCCCGGGCACGCGCTCGTACGACCCGGGTCGTACGCCGAGGCGCGACCGCTTCCTACACCGGAAGGATCAGCCGGTCGGCCGGACCAGCCCGGTCTGGTACGCCAGCACCACGGCCTGCACCCGGTCGCGCAGCTCCAGCTTGGTGAGGATCCGCCCGAGGTGCGTCTTCACGGTTGTCTCCGCGACGTACAGGCGAGCGGCGATCTCGGAGTTGGACAGTCCGCGGCCGACCAGTTCCAGCACGTCCCGCTCCCGCTCGGTCAGGACGGCCAGCCGGTCGTCGTCCTGCGGCTCGGGGGCGGGCACCAGTTGGCCGGCGAACCGTTCGAGCAGCCGGCGGGTCAGCCGGGGGGCCACGACGGAGTCACCCGCCGCCACCACGCGGATCGCGGCGAGGAAGTCCTCGGGCGGCACGTCCTTGAGCAGGTAGCCGCTCGCGCCGGCCTGGAGCGCGGCGAACGCGTCGTTGTCGGTGTCGAACGTGGTGAGGACGAGGATCTTGGGCGGGTTCGGGCGCTCGCCGATCCGCTCGGTGGCCTCCACCCCGTCCATGACGGGCATGCGGATGTCCATGACGACGACATCGGCCGTGGTCCGCTCCAGCAGCGCCAGCGCCTCCGCCCCGTCCCCCGCCTCTCCGACGACCTCGATGTCGGGCTGTGCGTCCAGCACCATGGCGAACCCGGCGCGCACCAGGGGCTGGTCGTCCACGACCACCACCCGGATCGGGCTCGCCGCAGCACCCGAACCGTTCATGCCGCCGCTCATGCCGCCGTTCGTTCCGCCGTTCATGCCGCCGCCTTCGCCGGAAGTTCGACCTTGATCTGCCATCCCGGGCCGAGCCGGGGGCCGGCGGTGAACCGGCCGCCGTGCACATCGACCCGCTCCCGCATGCCCACCAGCCCGTTGCCGCCCGATCCGGGCAGCACGGGAGCGGAGCCCGCCAGCTTTCCGGCCCCGTCGTCGAGGACCTCCAGTACGGCGGTGCCGTCGCGGAACTCCAGCGTGACGGTGACGTGTGCCTCGGGTCCGGCGTGCCGCAGCGCGTTGGTCATGCTTTCCTGGGCGATCCGGAAGAGGGTCAGCTCTTCGGCGGTCGAGAGCCCCTGCGGCTCACCCTCCACGCGCAGGTCCACGTGGAGTCCGGCGGCGCGGGCCCGCTCCACCAGCGGTTCCAGATGGGCCAGCCCGACCCGGCGACGGTCGTCGGCACCCTCACGGCCGCCGTCGCCATCGCCGTCGCCGTCGGTGCCGGACTTCTTCGTACCGCGCAGCACCTCCACGATGCTGCGCATGTCCTCGAGCGCGTCCCGGCCGGTGCCCGCGACCGCCTGCATCGCCTTGCTGGCCTTGTCCTGATCCGCGGCGATCGCGTATCTGGCCCCGTCCGCCTGGATGATCATCACGGCCAGGCTGTGCGCCACCACGTCGTGCAACTCACGGGCGATCGCCGCGCGTTCCTCGACGGCGGCCAGCCGGACAAGGTGGGCACGCTCCCGCTCGGCGCCGGCGGCACGCTCCTCCAGGGCCGCCACCAACAGCCGACGGGTCCGCAGTACGTACGCGGTCAGCCACACCGCCGCGCAGATCCCGGTGAAGGTCAGGTTCTCGTTGAACTCGTCCCAGTCGGCCGCCGAGCTGAGCGAGGAGATCCCGCCGAAGGCCAGCACGTTGCCCACGACAACGATGGCACCGGCGGTATAGGCCCTCCACGTCTCCTCGGCGTGGATCACCACCGTCACCATCGCGATGAGGAGGGCGATGTCGTATCCGGTGAGTTCGCCCGCCAACGGCTCGGCGAGGGCGGCCAGCAGATACTGCGTCAGGGCGAGGGCGGCGACGACCGCCATGACGGTCAGAGGAGCGCGACGGCGGAACACCACGGCCAACGCCATGGAAAGGCCGATGAGTTGGTCGTAGCCCGTGTCGTAGAACAACGTCGTGTAGGCCACCAGCACCGCGAGTGCCAGGTCGTAAGCCCTGTGCATCCACGGTTGCGGCAGTAACGGGCGCACCATGGCCGTCAGCGTACACGGCTGATCAGCGGGCACTGATGGCGTTCACAACCCCGCGTCAGCGCCGGAGGCCCGCCAGCGCGTAGGCCGACGTGCCTACGGCCGCGAGGGTCAGCGACGTCCAGGTGGCGGCGGCGGTGTCCGAGGGCTGCAGCATCCAGGTGGCCACCTGACCGGTCCCCCGGCCGAGGGCGGGACGAAGAGCGCCGCCGAGAGCCAGCCGAACGGCAGGGTCCAGCCGTATCGCCCGCCGAACGCCGCGGCCCCGATCGCGACCAGTCCCGTCAGCCCGGCGGCGTCCCGCACGATGAACCCCGTAGGTGCCAGGCCGTCGCCCATGACCGCCAGGGCCGGCGGCACCGCCCAGGTGACCGCGCCGATGAGCAGGACATGCGCCGCACGCCGGGGCACCCAGCCGAACGCGGCCGTCCGGTCCAGCGTGTGGTCCTGCCCGCTCAGTCCTGCCGCGGCCACCGCGACCGCCGCGGTCAGCACCAGTGCGGCCGTCCTCGGATCCCCCGGCCCCTCGCCCGTGCCCTGCGTGAGCGCCCACACCGTCCCGCACCGATCAGCACGAGGGCCAGCGAGGCGGGTACCTGCCGGGAGCGCGCGTACAGCGTCACCCACCTCACCGGGCCCCCTTCCCCGCCAGTACGTCCAGCAGGTCGCCCTCGCAGAACAGGGCCGCGGCCCGCAGCGCGGCCACCCGCGCCCGCTGTTCGGATGCCGGCAGCGTGCGGAGCGCGTTTGCGGGACGCGATCGTCCACAGCCAGCCGAGCGCCGAGCCGCCGACCGCCGAGCCGCCGAACGCGCCGGCCGCCCGCCACACCGCCAGATACGACTCCTGCATGACCTCGGCGACGATCTGCTCGTCCGAGCAGCGGCGGCGCAGCCGCACCGCCATCCACGGCGACGTGCGCCGGTACAACTCCTCGAATGCGGCGCGGTCGCCCTTGGCGACGAGGCGGACGAGCCGTTCCTCGTCCGCCTCCGCCAACGTTCCCTGTCGTGATCTCACGCCTGACAGACGCCCCGGCCGGCTCGACGGCTTTCCCGCGGAGGTGTTGTCCGTCACAGGTGTCAGCGGGGCGGTCGGACCGCGCCGTTCTCCCAGGCCCAGGCGGCGATCTCGACGCGGTTGCGCACACCCAGTTTGCTCTGGATGTTCGTGAGGTGCGTCTTCACCGTGGACAGGGACAGGACCAGCTCCGCGCGGATCTCCTGGTTGGTCCGGCCGACCGCCACCAGTCGCGCGACGTCCAGCTCACGGTCGGTCAGCGGGTGGGACGCCGCGCCACCGCGGTGCGCCGAGGGCGGCTGCCGGTCCTGCAGTTGCTCCAGCAGGCGCAGGGTCACGGCGGGCGAGACCAGTGCGTCGCCCCGTGCCGCGGCCCGTACGGCTTCGATGAGCAGCGCGGAACCGGCGTCCTTGAGCAGGAAGCCGCAGGCGCCGTTGCTCAGTGCGGTGTGGACGTAGTCGTCCTGGTCGAACGTGGTCACCACCACGACTCGGAGCGGGTCCAGCACGCCGGGCCCGGCCAGCGCCCGGGTGACGTCCAGGCCGTCCAGCTTCGGCATCCGGATGTCGACCAGGCAGACGTCGGGGCGCAGCCGGCGGGCCATTTCCACGCACTCGGCGCCGTCCTGCGCCTCGCCGACGACCTCGATGCCGGGCTGGGTGTTCAGGATCATGCGGAATCCGGTGCGCACCATCTCCTGGTCGTCGGCTATCAGGACCCTGGTCGCGGAGGTGCTCACGCCGGCGATCCTTCCACAGCTGTGGACAGTACGGGGAAGGCGGCGGTGACGCGCCAGCCGCCGTCCGCCGTGCCCCCCGTCTCCAGCGTGCCCTCGACCGCCTCGACGCGTTCGCGCAGGCCGACGATGCCGAAGCCGCCTCGCCCCCCGGCCGGGACGGCGGACCGTTCGCGGGGGGCGGAGTTGCGTACCTCCACCCGCAGCCGGTCGTCCTCGGCGTCGACGCGGACCGCGACCGTGGCACCGGGGGCGTGCCGGCGCACGTTGGTCAGCGCCTCCTGCACGACGCGCTGCACGGAGGTCTCCACCTCGGGCGCGAGTTTCGTCGCACGGGCCGCCGTCCCCAGGTGCAGGCTCGCGTCCTGCTCGCCGCCCGAGGAGAAGTCGGAGACCATCTTCGCGAGTTGGGGGACGAGTTCGCCGGGCCGCAGCGTGCGGTTCTCCTCTTCGCGCAGCACGCGCACCAGGCGGCGCATCGAGTCCAGCGTCTCCATCCCGGCCTTGCGGATGTTCTCGAGGATCGGGTCGACCTGGTCGGGGGCGATCGGCAGTACGGCACGGGCGGCGTCCGCCTGGACGACGATCCCGGTGACATGGTGGGCGATGAAGTCGTGCAGATCCCGGGCCAGTTCCATCCGCTCGCCCTCGCGCACGGCGACGACCGCACGGGCCCGGCGGGCGTCCAGCGACCGCAGGTAGCAGCCCAGGGCGATCGCCCCGCCGGCGGTCACCGTGATGAAGGTGGCGAAGTTGCTCGGCCAGAGCGGATCGCCCCACATCCGGTAGGGAACGACGATCGCCGCGCCGCCGAGCGTCACGACCAGCGCCACCGCGACGGCGGGTGCCGACGTCGTACGGCAGACGCGCACCAGCAGGATCAGCAGGCAGGCGAGCTCCAGGAAGCTCCACTCTTCCGGCAGCAGGTGGGTGGTGACAGCGAAGACGGTCAGCGCCAGTGAGAGGAGGGCGGTGAGCCAGGCCCGGGTCTCCAGACGTATCCAGCGGGCGGGCAGGAGCAGGATCAGGGCCGCCACGAGCCCGCTGCACAGGGGCACGACACCGAGCCGGTCCACCTCGGAGTCCGTGACCCCTGCCGGAACGTCCCATGACGACCAGGCCATCACGTCGAACAGCCACAGCAGGGCAAGACCGGCGTAGGTCGCCAACGAGACGACCGGCAGGTTCAGTTGGAGACGCCGGGTCCGAGCACGCCCTGCGGGGAACGGTGTTTTCGTGTTCACGGTCGAAGGCTAGGCAACAACGGCCGGCCGGCGGGTCGGCCGAATGGCCGAGGTGTGCCGCGGCGAATCGGCTGTCCGGCCGAGGGAAGGACCTGCCGTCCGGGCGGGATCGTCGAGGCATGCTGATCGCGGGTGCTCGACCTCATCGTCTACCGCACCAGGCAGGGGCGCTTGCCGTCGAACTCCCAGCCCGGGATGAGGTGCTGCATGGTGACGGCGTCGTCGCGTGCCCCCAACGCCTTCTCCCGGTAGAGGTCGTGGGCCGCGAGGAGCCGGTCCATGTCGAGGCGGACGCCCAGTCCCGGGCCGTCCGGGACGGCGATCTCGCCCCCGACGATGCGCGGTGGGGAGGTGGTGAGCCGTTCCAGCCCTTCCTGCCAGATCCAGTGGGTGTCCAGGGCGTTGTACTCGCCCGGGGCCGCGGCGCCGCAGTGGGTCACCATGGCCAGGGAGATGTCGAAGTGGTTGTTGGAGTGGCAGCCCCAGGTCAGGCCCATCGCGTTGCACAGCTGCGCCACGCGCACCGAGCCCTGCATGGTCCAGAAGTGGGGGTCGGCCAGCGGGATGGACACCGACTGGAGGGCCAGGGCGTGGGTCATCTGGCGCCAGTCGGTGGCGATCATGTTGGTCGCGGTGGGAAGGCCGGTGGCGCGGCGGAACTCGGCGAGGATCTCCCGTCCGGAGTAGCCGCCTTCGGCTCCGCAGGGATCCTCGGCGTAGGCGAGCGTGCCGACCAGGGGCCGGCACAGCTCGATCGCCTCACGCAGTGACCACGCGCCGTTCGGGTCGAGGGTGATCCGGGCCTCGGGGAAGCGGTCCTTGAGGGCGCGTACGGCCGCCACCTCCTCGGCACCCGCAAGGACGCCGCCCTTGAGCTTGAAGTCCCGGAACCCGTAGAGGTCGTAGGCCGCCTCGGCCTGGCGGACGATCGCCTCCGGCGACAGGGCCTCCTCGTGCCGGACCCGGTACCACTCCACCGGCGAGTCCGGTTCGCGGACGTACTCCAGGTCGGTCCGGTCCGGGTCGCCGACGTAGAAGAGATAGCCCAGCACTCTTACGGAGTCCCGCTGTTGGCCGTCTCCCAGGAGCGCGGCGACGGGCACGTCGAGGTGCTGCCCGAGGAGGTCGAGCAGCGCCGACTCGACGGCGGTGACCGTGTGAACGGTGGTCCGCAGGTCGAAGGTCTGGGCGCCCCGTCCCCCTGCGTCGCGGTCGGCGAACCGGTCGCCGATCTCGCGCAGGACACGCTTGTAGTCGCCCACCTTCGCACCGAGGACGAGGGCTTCGGCGTCGCGGAGCGTCTGGGTGATCTTCTCCCCGCCGGGCACCTCCCCCAGTCCCGTACGGCCCTCCGAGTCCTTGAGGACGACGATGTTGCGGGTGAAGTACGGGCCGTGCGCGCCGGAGAGGTTCAGCTCCATGCAGTCGCGGCCGGCGACGGGGTAGACGGCGAACTCGGTGACGGTCGGCTGACTGCTCATGATGGTCCAAGTCCCTTGTGTCATGGATGAGTCGAGTTACAGGCTGAGGACGTCGAGGGCCCACTCGGCCGCCAGGACGCCTCCCAGGCCGAGGACGGCCAGCACCGTCGTATAGGTGGTACGGACCTTGATCGCTTCGATGACGGAGAGGTTGAAGTACTCCTTGAACAGCCAGAATCCCGGGTCGTTGACGTGGGAGCACGCGATGGAACCGCAGGCGACGGCGAGCACCATCATCTCCGGGTGGACCCCGCTGCCCGCCAGGAGCGGCAGCACCACGCCGGAGGCCGTGACGACGGCGACCGTGGCCGAGCCGAGCGCGATGCGGAGGATGACGGCGACGAGCCAGGCGAGGACGATCGGCGAGATGGACCAGCCGTCCGTGGCGTCCTTGATGTAGTCGGAGATCCCGCCTTCGACGAGGACGTTCTTGAAAGCCCCGCCGGCGCCGATCACCAGGAGGATCATCGCCATCGCCTTGGCCGCCGAGGTGCAGGAGGCGCCGACCTCCTCCAGACTCCGGCCGATCCGCGGCCCGAACGCCCAGACCGCCAGGCACAGCGTCAGCAGCAGTGCGATCGGTGCCGAGCCGATGAAGGCGACGAAGTTCAGGAACGGGCTCTCGCTGGAGGTGGCCATGTCGGTCACGGCGGCGGCCACGATCAGCGCCACGGGGAAGAGCGCCACGAACAGCGACCAGCCCAGTGAGGGCATCTCCTCGTCGGTGAACTCGCGGTCGCTGACCAGGCCCTTGGGGATGGAGGGGTTCATCGCCCTGATGAACGGAAGGCGCGGCCAGGTCAGGGCGATGAGCGCGCCGGCGGGAACGGCGATGAACAGGCCGTAGAAGAGCGTCAGTCCGACGGAGGCATGGAAGGTCGCGGCGACGGCGGTGGGGCCGGGGTGCGGCGGCAGGAAGCTGTGCATGGTGGACAGGGCGATGGACATCGGCAGGCCGACCCACAGCAGCTTCGTTCCGGTGACCCTGACCAGGGTGAACGCGATCGGCACGATGATGATGAAAGCGACCTCGTAGAACATGGTCACGCCGATCAGCATGGCCGTGACCACCATGGCCACCTGGACCCAGCGCGGGCCGAAGGCGTCGAGGAGCTTGCCGGCTATCCGCTGTGCGGCGCCGGAGTCCCCCATGACACGGCCGACCATGGCGCCGAGTCCGATGGTGAGCATGGTGTCACCGATCTGGTCCCCGATGCCTTCGGAGAGGACGTCCGGGATGGTGGCCACCGGGATGCCCCGGACCAGTGCGACGCCGACCGCCACGAGCAGGAGGGCCGCGAAGCCGTTGAGCCTCAGCCTGGTCATCAGGAGAAGCAGGACCAGAACACTGATCCCGACTACGAGGAGAGGCATGGCAGTTCTCCTTTGAACTGTTGGGTGAGCAGTCGCAGGCGCCGGCGACTGTGTGGCTCATCCCCGTATGCAGATGGCGTCTACGTATGCAGATGGAGGTTAGATGGGTGAACTGAGTGGGTCAACGGGTCGGGCAGACTCGGATCGACGCGGATTTACGATGGGCCCATGTCGGAGGGGAGAGGTGTCCGCGGTGTGAAGTCGGCGGCCCGGACCGTGGCGCTGCTGGAACTGCTCGCCGCGCGGGGCGAGCAGCCCTCACGCCTGGACCAGCTCGCGGAGGAACTGGGCGTGCCGCGCAGCAGCATGTACCAGCTGCTCCAGACCCTCGTCGACTCCGGTTGGGTCCGCACCGACGCCACCGGCTCCCTCTACGGCATCGGCATCCGCGCCCTGCTCACCGGCACCAGCTACCTCGACGGCGACCGGCGCATACGTACGGTCCGCCCGTACCTCGACGAGGCGTCGGACGCGCTCGGCGAGACGATCCACATGGCACGGCTCGACGGCCCGGACGTCGTCTACCTCGCCACCCGTGAGTCCCACGAGTACCTGCGCACCATCAGCCGCGTCGGCCGCCGCGTCCCGGCCCATGCCGGCGCCCTCGGCAAGGCGCTGCTCGCCGAGCGCCCCGACGACGAACTGCCGGTCGCAGGCGGGCCGTTGACGGCCCTCACGGAGAACACGCGCACCGACCGTGCCGCACTGCTCGCCGACCTGGCCCAGGTGCGCGAGCGCGGCTACTCCATCGACCGCGAGGAGACGGTGACCGGTATCGCCGGCTTCGGCTTCGCCCTGCGGTACGACGCACCGGCCACCGACGCCATCAGCTGCTCGGTCCCGGTGGCCCGGCTGACCCGGGAACACGAGGCCCGCATCGTCTCGGTGATGCGTGAGGTACGAGCGAAGATCGAAGCCCACCTGCCGCCCGTCTCGGGCATACCCGACTGGCGCTGAGGCTGCGGGTGGTAACTGACCCGGTCACACCAAAAAATCGTGCCAGTACGCTCCGGTCATGACGGCACCTCCGACCGGCTCCGAGACAGCCCACCGCCCGACCGCGTTGCGGGGTCTCTCCCTGGCCTCGCTGGGCGTCTTCCTCCTCAGCTGGGCGCTGTGCTGGGCGAACGCGTACGTTCTCAATGACGACCTGCCGAACACCTGCGGCGACCTGCGCCGGCAGAGCTTTCCGCCGGAGGTGGCATGCGCGTCTGCGGACGGCACGCTCACCGGTGCGAACGCCGGCGGGATCGAGGTCCTGTTCTTCGCCTCACTCGTGATGTTCGTGCTGCTCACGAGCATGGTGCTGGCGCTCGCGGCCGTCCGCAGGAAGTGACGCGTACGGCGAGCTGCGGACCAGCCGCCGCAGGGCGGTGTGCACAGGATCGCGGGCATGGCATTGCGGCTTGTTCGGAGTGCGATGAACGCTCGGGACGACTCCGCGCTCGGCCGGTTCTGAGCGGAGGCGCTCGGCTGGAGTCGGTGAAGAACCGTGTGCACATCGACCTCGCCACCACCTCCGCGGACCATCAGGCGGACCTGGTCGCGCGCCTGAAGGAGCTCGGCGCGACGCCCGTCGACGTGGGCCAGGGCGATGTCCCGTGGACGGTCCTGACCGACCCGGAAGGCAACGAGTTCTGCGTGGCGGAGCCCCGGGAGATCTACCGCGACACCGGGCCGATCGCCGCGGTCGTGGCCGACTGCACCGATCCGCGGGCCATGGCCCGGTTCTGGGACGAGGCGATGGACCGGACCCTGCACGAGGTCACCGACGATCATGCAATGCTGCGCTCCGCAAAGGGCGTCGGCCCGTATCTCAAGCTCCTGCGCACACCCGACGCCCAAGACCGTGAAGCGGCGGAGGTCGTCCGGCTGCGGGCCCTCGGCGTCGCCGACTTCGACTTCGACCTCGACCTCGACCTCGGCCAGGGCAACGAGTTCGACGCCCTCGCTCCGGGCTGACGCGGAGCGTTGTTGATGACCCTGGTCACGCGGATCGAGCTGTGGCCGAGGGCATCCGGCTCCGCGCCGCCGACGCCCCGTCAGGACACGACGGGCCAGGGACGTTTGCGTCCAGACCATCTCCCTTCCAACCGTTCCTAGAGACTGAGCGGGAGAAGCTCCTATAGACCGTCAAGCGGCTTGTTTGAGCTGTTCGGCGGTGATGTGAGGGCGGGGTAGATGCTGGTAGACCTCGCGGGCGACGAACCGTTTCAAGCAGCGCATGATGTCCTTCTTGGTCATGCCTTCGGCGGTGCGTCTGGCGACGTACTCGCGGGTGCGCTGGTCGTGGCGCATGCGGACCAGCACGATCGTGTGCAGGGCCCGGTTGGCTTGGCGGTCTCCGCCCCGGTTGAGGCGGTGCCGGTTGGTGCGGCCGGAGGAGGCCGGCAGCGGGGCGGCACCGCACAGGTGGGCGAAGGATGCTTCCGAGCGCAGGCGGTCCGGGTTGTCGCCGACGGTGGTCAGCAGCTGGCCCGCGCTCTCGGGGCCGACGCCGGGCAGAGCGATCAGCCGTGGTGCGGCCCGGGTGACCAGCGGGCCCAGGTCCGCGTCGGCTTCGGCGATTTCCTCCTCCAGCCGCTGGCAGCGGCGGGCGAGCCGTCGCAGCGTGATCCTGACCGCGCAGTCCGGATCCGCGAGGTCGCCCACGGGCCGGGACCGGGCCAGGGCGTCTATCAGCTCGCCGGTGGCCAGGCCGCGCAGCCTCTCGCGCACCGCGGCCGGTGCGGTGATGATGAGCGTGCGGATCTGGTTGATGGTCTGGGTGCGGGCCTTGACGGCCGAACTGCGGGCCACCCGCAGGGTGCGGATGGCCTCCACGATCCCGTTGCGGGTCTTCGGAATGCCCGAGGCCCGGCCGGACAGCACGGCGGTCGCGGCGGCGTAGGCGTCAACCGGGTCGGACTTGCCATTGTCCCGCCTGGCCTTGCGGTCGGGTCGGTCGACCTCGATGACGGTGACACCCTTTGTGGTCAGGAAACGGGCGATCTCGGCCCCGTAGGCGCCGGTGCCCTCGATGCCTACCGCCAGAACCTCGCCGTGCGAACGCAGCCAGTGGAGCAGCTGCTCATAGCCGGCGGGACCGGTCGGGAACGGCTCGGTGGCCAGGTGCCGGCCCACGGTGTCGATCGCGGCCGCCTGGTGCAGGTCGGTGTGGGTGTCGATCCCGCCAATGACCGCTATCTCATCTGCTGCCATGCTGGACGTGCTGTCCTTCCGTACGACGCATCAGGGAGGGCACGCGCCGGTCGGGCGGACGGACAAGACAGTGATGGGACCTTTGGCCGGGCTCCTATGAGGTCACGAACGCCTGACCGGCACGCGCGCGCGGTGGCACCGCCCGACAGGCCGACGGTTCTCCCGACAGACAGCCGAAGCGCCAGTGAGTCCTTGAGTCAGACCTCCGAGCGGTGCCACCGCAATCATCACTGTGAGTCCTTTTGCCAGGACTGCTGCTCAGCCGGGTGTCCCGAACGGTGGTGGGCACCCTGGTCGTCCGCTTTCGCTCCACCACCGGGCGGCGCGCATCCGGTGCGCGGTCCGGGCAGGTGGGGGCGGGTTTCCTCACGCCTGCGGGTGTCAGGCGCCCACGGGGGAGGTGGGACCGGGGCCGGAGCCAGGGCCGGAGCCAGGGCCAGGGCCGGGGCCGGAGCCAAGGCCGGACCGGGACCGGGAGCCGGAGCCGGAGCCCGGACCGGGGCCGCCAGGTCAAAGTTGGCCGCTTCCGCCATGCACGCGTCGTCGCTTCCCAAGCCGCGGGCGCGAGTTCGGTTCTCGTGTCGCAGGCGTCGCCTCGTCCGGTCAGTCGTACTCCGGCTGCCACATGGCGTCCTGGGTCTGCTGGATCACGTCGTCGAGGCGGGCCCGGGCGACGCCCTCCGCGTCGGCGCGGCGGGCGACGGCCGTGGCGACCACGGCCGACGAGGTGCGCAGGTTCTCCACTTGCGGCAGCAGCGCGGCGCCGGGCTCCGACAGGTCGGCGAGGCCGGCGACGGCTTCCGCCGCGGCCTGGAGCATGCCGTCGGTGATCCGCTCGGCGCGGGCCACCACGGCGCCGAGCCCCAGCCCCGGGTAGAGAAGGGCGTTGTTGGCCTGGCCGATGACATAGGTGGTGCCGTCCAGCTCCACCGGAGGAACCGGGATGCCGACGGCGACCAGGGCCTTGCCGCCGGTCCACCGCAGCACGTCCGCGGGCATGGCCTCGATCTTCTCCGTGGGATTGGACAGCGGCAGCACCACCGGTCGGTCCACGTGGCGGGCCATGGAACGCACGACGTCCTCGGTGAAGGCACCGTGCTGGGTGGAGGTTCCCACCAGCACGGTCGGGTGCACATGGTCCACCACGCCTGCCAGGTCGGCCGGCCGGTCGTCGGGCCACTCGTCGTCGGGACGTGCGTACGGCTGCTGGTAGTCGCGCAGTCCCTCGGTGGAGCGTCGCAGCAGACCCTGGCGGTCCACGCACCAGATGCGGCGGGTGGCCTCCTCCCGGTCCAGTCCGTCGCGGACCATCGCGTCGCGCAGCTGGTCGGCGATGCCCACGCCCGCCGTCCCGGCGCCGAAGACCACGACCCGCTGGTCCCGCATGGGCGTACCGGTGACCCGCACCGCGTTCATGACGCAGGCCAGCGTGATCGCGCCGGTGCCCTGCATGTCGTCGTTGAACGTGCAGATCTTCTCGCCGTACTGCTGGAGGATGCGGCGGCCGTTGCCGGGGCCGAAGTCCTCCCAGTGGAGCAGCGCCTGCGGGAACAGCTCGCCCACCGCCTCCACGAAGGCGGCGACGAACGCGTCGTACGCCTCGCCGCGCACCCTGCTGTGCCGGTTGCCGATGTACAGCGGGTCGTTGAGCAGTGCCTGGTTCCCGGTGCCGACGTCGAGCATCACCGGTACCGCACGTCCCGGGTGGATGCCCGCGGCGGCGGTGTACACCGCCAGCTTTCCGACCGAGATCTGCATGCCGCCGACGCCCCAGTCGCCGATGCCGAGAAGCTGCTCCGCATCGGTCGCCACCACCAGGTCGACGTCATCGGGGCCGAGGCCGAGTGCCTGGAAGGCGGGGCGGATGTCCTGGGGGCGGTCGATGGAGAGGTAGACGCCGCGCGGGCGCCGGTACTCGTGGCTGTAGCGCTTGATCGCCTCGCCCACGGTCGGGTCGTACACGATCGGCAGCAGCTCGGTGAGGTGGTCGGTGAGCAGCCGGAAGTAGAGGACCTCGTTGCGGTCGTGGAGCTGTTCCAGGCAGACGTTCTTCGCCAGGTCGTCCGGCTGCGCCCGCAGCTGTTCCCAGGCGCGGCGCGCCTGCAGCTCCAGGGACAGCACCGCGGGCGGCAGCATCCCCACCAGGCCGTGCCGCTCCCGCTCCTCCTGAGCGAAGGCGACGCCCTTGTTGCTCAGCGGGTCGGCGAGCAGCGCGCGCCCGCCCGGTTGCTGGTGGTCGTCCTGTGCACGGTTTCGGGGCGGGGCCATCGGCTCTCCTTGCGTCGCACGACTGCCGTCGGGGCTTGTTCCTGCCGGGCCGGCTCGTTTCCTGCCAGGCGCCCCGGGTACCCCGGTCGGCACGACAGGCGCACCGGCGCTCATCCCTTTGCCGCACTTTGACGCGGCCCTTCGCGATGGACGCGGCCCTTCGCGATGAAAGAGCTGAAAGAAAAGAGGGGAATTTCCCCATGCCCAAGCCCGCCCAGCAGCAACAGCCTCCGGGTACCGAGCGGCTCGGGTGCGCCCGGAGCCTGCTGCTGCCGGCCGCGCTGGGCCGCGTACGGATCCAGGGGCCCGCCGACGTCCTCCTCGGCTACCTGCCCGACCTGGAACAGGACATCCGCACGCCGCTGCTCGCGGCCGGACACGGGGCCGCCGCCGTGGCCGCGCTCGGTGAGTGCCTCTCCCCGGTGCCGCCGGGACCGGGCGCCGGGCGGCACTGAGACGAGCGCTCCGCCGGGACGGTCGCGGTTCAAGACGGCGCATCGACGAACCGCCGTCCACAGCCGATGTGTTGCTGTGTCACGGCTGTGCCACGGCGGTGTCCTGAAGGGAAGACGGGCGTGACCTGCGGGCTCTCGGACCCCTCATAGTCAGCACAGAGCGGGAAACCGGTGGGGAACGTCGCCGGCTCCCCACTGCCCCTGCCTCGGAAGGAACCTCCCGTGATGAACCGCCACCTGCGCAAGGCCGTCGTCGCCGCTGCCGCGATCACCGCCGGACTGCTGATGACGGCCTGCCAGAACGGCACCGCCGACAGCTCGTCCGGCACGAGCCCGGCGGACACGGCAAGCCCGGTGGCGGCCGCGGAGAAGGCCTCGGACTCCAAGGACTCCAAGGGCGTCAGCGGCTCGTTCAAGAACGGCAAGGTCACCTACCTCGCCCCGGGCAAGTACATCGTGTCCGTACCGGGCAAGGAGGACCAGCAGTTCTGGGTCGCCGACGACACCGAGGTCTACGGCGCCGGCACGATATGCGGCGAGGCGGGCTCCAAGGTGGACGCGCCGTGCACACCCGACCAGCTGGAGGCGGCCCTCAAGAAGGGTGCCGTGAACGCCGACGTGGAGATGAAGAACGGCGCGGCGACCCTGGTGACCGAGCGCCGCGCCCCTCAGCAGGACACCGGATCCGACGCCGGCTCCGACTCCGACTCTCGCGAGACTGTCATCGAGGGCATCAACGAGGGCAAGGGCGTCAACGGCACCTGGTTCGGCAACGTCTCCTACCTGGCGCCGGGCAAGTACACCGTCTCCGACATGAAGGGCACCGAGCAGCAGTTCCTCGTCGCCGAGGACACCGAGATCTGGGGCTACGGCGACATCTGCGGCGACACGAACACGGGCGAGGGCGGCCAGGGCGGCATCGAGTGCACCGAGGCCGAACTGGAGACGGCCGCCAAGAAGGGCTTCAGCGCCGAGGTCGAGATCAGCAACGGCATCGCTACCACCATCACCGACGACCACTGAGCACACCGCGCGGCAGGTCCGCGGCTCGTCGCCCCGCCCTCCGCCCCGGACCCCCTGCGTGGTCCGGGGCGTCTTCGGGTGTCAGAGGGCCGAACCGGGGTTCTCGGGCCGGATCCGTCCTCGCCAGGCGCCTGTCTCTCCCCCGCGCCCTTCGATGTAGTCCTTGAAGCGGTGCAGGTCTCCCTTCACCCGGCGATCGATCATGCCGAGCATGTCCCCGCCCTTCTCGACCATGCCGGAGGGCTCGACGTCCATGGTCAGTTCCACCCGGGTGTGCGTGTCGTCGAGCCGCTCGAACCTGACCGATCCCCGCTGCCGGACATCGCCCTCGACGACCCGCCACGTGATCCGGTCGTCCGGCAGCTGGTCGACGATCTCCGTGTCGAACTCGCGCTGCACTCCCCCGATCTTGGTCTTCCAGTGGTTGTGCCGCTCGTCGAGCTGGCGCACCTCCTCGACGCCCTCCATGAAGTTCGGGAACTCCTCGAACTGCGTCCACTGGTTGTAGGCGGTGTGGACGGGAACCTCGACGTCTACTGCTTCCTTCACCGTGCTCACGGGCTCCTCCTCGCTGAGAGTCGTCGACGGTCGTTGCGCACGCCGCCGAGTACCCGTGCGCCGGGGTACGAAGACCCACATACCGCACCGAATCGCGTATCACCGCAGGAGGACGCCACCGGTACGGTCCCGCGAGCCCGGAGCCGTACCGGGTCGGCGGTCGGGGCCGGGTCGGCGGTCGGGGCCGGGTCGGCCGCGTACGGCACTTACACGCGAGCCCGGGAATCCCCGCAGGAGTTCCGCACAGCCTCCACATAGCGTTTCTGAAGCGTCGCTACTGTGTGCTGGCCGCTCGATCCCACGTACGAACGTGACCGGGCCGCGGCCCGGTGGGTCGACGGCATGTCAACTCAGGAAGACCGCACATGGACTACTGCTCCACATGCCGCCGGCATCTCAACGGCGCCCTGGTGTGCCCCGGGTGCGGTGCCTACGCCCCGGACATCGCTCCGACCACCGCCGGCGGCCGCATCGTCCCGGCCCCGGCCACCACGGTGACCTCCGTGACCACGGGTGCGGCAGCGGCATCGGAGCCCATGGCCTTCGGCGCGTGGCACGGTCGCGACGGCCGACTGCGTCACGAGGTGGCGGCCGGGGGCGGCATGGACGAGGTCCCGCAGAGCGACCCGACCGGCGGTCCTGAGGGCGGGCCGAGCGCGCCGCAGGGGCGGGCCGCGCGGCGTCGCCAGCGTGCCCGCTGGAAGAAGAACCAGCGCAAGGCCGTGGTCGCGACCGCGGTCGCGCTCATCGGCGGCGGACTGACCCTGGCCTCCATGGACCGGCAGTCCGGCGACCGGACACAGGCGGCCACGGCGCCGAAGGACCCGGCCATGGGGGCCGTCGAGGAACAGGCGGCACAGGACGCCCGCCCGACGTCGACACAGCCCGACATACAGCGCTCCTCGCCCACATCTCCCGCACAGTCGCCCGCGTCCGACCGCCCGGGCCGACAGCAGGCCACCGCCTCCCTCCCCACCACTCCGCCGAACACCCGGCCGGACGCGGCTGCCCCGCCTCGTACGACGGAAATGTCGCAGCCTCAGCCGCAGACCACTGCCCCGTCCTCGGACGGAACGGTGTCCGACCGCACCGACACGGCCGATTCGACGTCTGCGCAGACGCCCGCGCCCGCCGCCACCGGCGGTTCCGACTCCACGGAGTCGGGAACGTCGCCGGCGAGCACCGCGCCGGCCACGACGTCGCCGCCGCAGGTCTGCCTGCTCGTACTGTGCATCGGCTGACCGCGCGGCACGGGAAACCAGCCCGCTCCTGCGGTCGGTGCCCGCGTACCTCCCCATAAGAGCGGGCGCCTCGACGCCGGCTCGCCGGACTCTGTCGCCGGACTCTGTCGCCGCACTCTGTCGCACGACCAGCCGCCGCGCCCGCCCGCGGCCCCCTTCGGTGGCGCACCCCGCGCCGACAGAGGACGCTGGATGCAGGGGAAACGCGATGGAGAGACACCCCATGGCTCAGACCAGCTCAGACCACAAGGCGCACACGCCGTTTCTTTCCCGCCCCGGTGTCCGCCGCCTCGCACCGTTCGTTCTGATCACCGCGATCGCTCTGGTCTTCATCTTCGAGAACCGCGAGAGCGTGGAGATCCGCCTTCTCGTCCCAGAGGTGACCATGCCCCTGTGGGGCGCCCTTCTGATCGCCTGGGGCCTCGGCATGCTCGCCTGCGCCGTCACAGTGCGTCGGCGCCGCAGCCGGCATACACGACGGCCTCAGTAGGTTCCCGCGCCGTCTGCGACCCTGCGAGTTCAGGGGCCGCGGGATCTTGACCCGGGTTTGCTCAGCACGTACGTTCCCTGCGTCGGTGAGTAAACGGTTACTACCTGATTACCCTCAATGGGGAGGTCCCTTCACGATGAGAGCCGCAGGAGACCGGGAAGAGCTCAGCACGGACAGCGGCGACAGCGCGGGGGCGTTGTCCCGTCGGGGAATACTCAAGGGCGCGGCCGTCACCGCCGGGACGGCGGCGGTGGGGCTGGTCGCCACGCGGCCGGCCCACGCGGCGGACGCCCCGGCCGGTGTGGTCCGTGCGACCGCGCGCATGGGCGGTACGTCCATCACCATGTCGGTGGTGAACGGGGCGCTCCAGTGGTCCGCCGAGCGCAACGGCAAGACCGTGATCGACACCTCGGCCCTGGGCCTCAGGCTGAGCGACGGGACCGTCCTCGGCAGCGACGTGACGGTGCTCGGGCACCAGCACGGGACCACCCGTACCACCTGGTCCCCGGTGTACGGCCGCAACGCGACGGTCACCGACCAGTACCAGGAGCAGCGCTGGAAGCTCCAGGACACCGCTTCGGGCATCCGCTTCGGCGTCCGGATCCGCGCCTACAAGACCGGCGTCGCCCTGCGCTACGTCCTGCTCGACACAGGCACCGACACCGAGACCGACACCGTCACCATCTCCGACGAGCTGACGACGTTCGTCTTCCCGGACGACACCACCGTCTACAGCGCGCGCGACGAGGACGCGTACCTCCCGGTCGCCCCCGACGCGATCCCGTCGAGCGGAACGTCGAGCACGGACCAGGGCCCGCTGACCGACCTGCCGCTGACCGCCGCCCTCTCCAACGGGTACCTCGCCTGCGTCTGCGAGTCCGCCCGCCTGAACTTCCCCCGTCTGATGCTCAGTTCGGTCCCCGGGCAGCCGGGCACCCTCTCCGCCTTCCTGATGGAGCACACCGCCCGCGGCAGCGGCCCGGTCGAGACGACCGCCACGGTCACCGCCCCGTTCGCCACACCGTGGCGCGCGGTGGTGATCGGGGCCACGCACGCCGAACTGGTCGACAACGCCGAGCTGGTGCTCAACCTCGCCCCGCCCACTGCCCTGACCGACACCACCTGGATCAAGCCCGGCAAGGTCTTCCGCTGCGAGCTCAGCACCGCCGCCGGCCTCGTGGGCGTCGACTTCGCCGTGGCCCGCGGCATCGACTACATCGAGTACGACGCCGGCTGGTACGGCCCCGAGTTCACCACCGTCGACGCGACGACCCCGATCGCCGCCATCGACCTGCCGTCCGTCATCTCGTACGCCACGAGCAAGGGCATCGGCGTCTTCCTCTACGTCAACCGGATCGCGCTGTCCGACGCGAACGCGCTGTTCGGCCTCTACAAGAGCTGGGGCGTCGCGGGCATCAAGCTCGGCTTCATCAACGAAGGCACCCAGTCGATGACGAACCAGATCACCGGCTGGGCGCGGACGGCCGCCGAGTACGAGCTGCTGATCGACATGCACGACGACATGCGGCCGTTCGGCTACGAGCGCACGTACCCGAACTACATCAGCCTGGAAGGCGTCCGGGGCAACGAGCAGTTCCCGACCGCCACCCACAACGTGACGCTGCCCTTCGCCCGCAACATCGGCGGCCCGATCGACTACACCATCTGCTACGGCCAGTCGCGCAACAAGACGACCAACGCCCACCAGATGGCGATGGCCGCGGTGTACTACCAGCCCCTCAACTTCCTTTTCTGGTACGACAAGCCGTCCAAGTACGCCAACCCGGCGAGCTGGCCCGGACTGCCCTGGTTCAACGCCGTCCCCACCACCTGGGACGAGAGCAGGACCCTGGCCGGATCGATCGGCGAGTACGTGGCGGTCGCCCGCCGGAACGGCTCCACCTGGTACCTCGGGGCGATGACCGACGAGACGGCCCGGACGCTGCCGATCCCGCTGTCGTTCCTGGGCGGCGGAACGTACACGGCGACCGTGTACGCCGACGGCACGCCGGGCAGCAGCCCGTTCCGCACCCCGGTCGTGGTCGGTACGCAGACCGTCACCTCGGAGACCACGCTGGACGTGGCCATGGCTCCCGCCGGCGGCCAGGCGATCATCCTGAGGCCGAGCTGAGGCCGAGCTGAGGCGTAACCCGCCGTGTGTGACGTCTGGTTGGGGCTCTGCGCTGGATGAGTGCCGCTTGTCGATCAAGACAGTGGCGTGGAGTTCACCCGCAGACGCCTACCGAAGGAAGCGACCGACACGTGCGCATAAGACAGTTCGCCGAAAGAGCGGCACTCTCCGCCGCCCTGAGCCTCTCGCTCCTCGGCCTCGGAACGACCACGGCCGCCGCGGACACCAGTACCTCACTGCCGATCAGCTCGTATCGCGACATGGCTGTCGACGCGGCTCATCAGCAGGTGTTCCTCAGTGACCCGTTCGGTGGCAGCGTTCTGGTGACGGACTACACGGGCCAGGTCGTGAAGCAGATCGGCGGGGAGGCCGGTGCCTGGGGAGTCGCGCTGTCCAGCGACTCCCGGACGCTGTACGTGGCTCTCCGCGACGCCGGCGCGATCGCCGCGATCGACACCGCCACGCTGCAGGAGACCGCCCGGTACGACACCGGCACCGGTGCGGGCGCCTACGCCGGCCCGACCTCCCTCGCGCTCGCCGGCGGGAAGATCTGGTTCGGCTACAGCACCGACACCTGGCACGGCGCCCTCGGCTCCCTGGACCTGAGCGGCGCGCAGCCGGTCGTCACACGGGACCAGGGCCTCGACACGTTCCGCGGCGCGCCGCACCTCGCGGCCACGCCGCAGGATCCGGACACCCTCGTCGCCGCCGAGTCCGACGGCAACGCCGCCTCCCTGGCGGTGTACGACGTGAGCACCGGCCGGGCCGACGCACAGGCCAGGCGCGTCGATCCGGGGCCGGACGGGTGCGCGAGCCTCCAGGACCTGGCCCTGACGCCGGACGCCGCGCGGGTCGTCGTCGCCTGCGCCAACCCCTATTACCACCAGGCGTTCCGCACCGCCGACCTGTCGGACGACGGCCGCTACACCACCAGCCACTACCCCAACTCCGTGGCCATCGCCCCCGACGGCACGATCGCGGCGGGCATCGACGGCGCCTCCTCGCCCGACGTGTACCTGTTCCCGCAGGGCGACTCCACGGCCTTCCACACCTGGGACTTCCCGGCGTCGTCCCCCTACACCACCAACACCCTCCAGTCCGGCGGTCTGGCCTGGGCGCCGGACGGCAGCCGGATCTTCGCGGTCACCGAGGACAGCGGCTCCTCGTCCCTGTCGCTGCAGGTCCTGAACCACCCGCAGGTCGACACCACCGTCACCGTGCGGGCACCCGCCTCGTCGCCCCGGAACCAGGACCTCACCCTCACCGGGAAGCTCGTGGCGCCCGTGGGATTCGGCACCGGAAGCACCGTCGACATCTGGCGGCTCGACGACCCCCTGGCGGGTGAGGGCACGATGATCGGGTCCGCGACCGTCGCCGCCGACGGCACGTTCAGCTACACGGACCGGCCGAAGGCCAAGGGCAATGTCCAGTACACCGTCCAGTACTACGGCGACGCGCGGCACGCCTACGCCTATGGCTCGGTCACGGTCGACATCACCTCCGACTGAGCCCCTCCCACGACAGGCGCTCGGCCGGGGTTTCCCTGCCGAGCGCCTCTGTACGCGGACTCGCGTCGGTGAGCCGGTACGTCACCAGGCCAGGGCGTCGGCCATGGTCGACTGCCAGTACGAGACGCCGATCGAGTCGTCGACGTACACGCCCTTCGCGGGGAGTGACGGGCGGGCGCTCGCGCCCTCGCCGTAGGAGACCTCGAGGGACTTGGCCGTGTAGCCATTGGAGCCGCTGCCGTCCGCGGCCGAGAGAAGGACGCTCGCGTAGCCCGACTCGCCGGGGGCCAGCGTGACCACCGCCTGCGGCTTGGAGTCCTCGAAGGCCGGCGGGACGGACTGGGCCGCCCCGAGCCGGACGGCCGGGAAGCCGGTCAGGTCACAGTTCTTCGAGCCGGTGTTGGTGACGGTGAGGAGAAGGTGGTTGAGCGGACGGGCGACCACCGTGGCGGCCATCCGGGTGGAGGCGCTGGAGCAGGGGACGGAGGCGGACGCCGAGTCGTCCGAGCCCGCGGAGACCGAACCAGTGGAACCCGAGGAACCCGACGAACCCGAGGAACCCTTCGAGCTCGACGAGCCCGTCGTGCCGCTCGAACCGGCCGCGCCGCCCGTCGAGCCCTTGGAGGTAGAGCCGGTCTGGTCGGTCTGGTCGGTCTGGCCCGCTCCGGTGGACGTTCCCCCGCTCGCCTTCTGCGAAGGCGTGGTGGAGGCCGTGGGCGCCGCCGTGGACGAGGATCCGGCCGACGCCCCCTCGTCGCGGACGCCCTCTCCGCCGTTGCATGCCGCCAGCGTCAGCGTGGCGGCCGTGATCGCGGCGGCGACGAGCATGCGGGAGCGGCGGGTGCGGCGGGTACGTGTGGACATGAGATCCCCCTGGTGCGGTACGGGTGTTGGCATGGGCCGCTCGACCGGGTGCCGGGAGCGGCGTGCTTGGATGGCCCAAGCTTGTGCGGTGATCCGTCCCGGCCGCCACGACTGCCGGGGCATCCGGAACGCTGGAACGCTCGCAATACCTCTGACCTGGGGGAATGACCTCCCCCTGGAACGGAGGTCCGGGACGTGAGAGAGGGAGGAATGGTGGCGGGGGACGAGTTCTCGGAGCTGCTGGGCCAGTTGAAGGAGCGATCCGGGCTCAGTTACGGGGTGCTCGGGAAGCGGCTGCACACGAGTACGTCCACGCTTCACCGGTACGTCAACGGGGACGCCGTACCGACGGACTACGCGCCCGTGGAGCGGTTCGCGCGCGTGTGCAAGGCGACGCCCGAGGAACTGGTGGAACTGCATCGGCGGTGGGTTCTCGCGGATGCCCGGCGGGGGCAGAAGGCGGAGCCCGAGACCGGAGCAGGTACGGCGGCGGAGCCCGAAGCGGCGGCCGAGCCCGTTCCCGAACCCGAACCCGTTCCCGAGCCCGTTCCCGAGATCGAGCGGCCGCCCCTGACGGAGGCTCCCGTGGCGCGACGGCGGCGTACCGCCGTCCTCGTCGGCGCCGCCGTGGCCGCCGCCGTCGTGTCGGCCGTGCTCGTGGTGAATCTCGTGCCCGGCGCGAGCGGTGACGACCAGGGCGCGAAGCAGCCCGCGGGCGCCGCCTCCCGGTCCGTCGACGAAAGTCCCGGCGCCTCCGAGTCGGCCGACGGGAAAGGCAAGTCTCCCTCGCCGTCCGCGTCCCGCAGCGGCAGTCCCACGGCTTCCGTCTCCGCCTCCGCCACCCGGAGCGGTGGGGCCGGGGCGGCCCAGGGCGGCGGTGTCGAGGACGGGGCCACCGCGCCCGCCGTCGACGTCGATCCGTACAAGTGGGAAGGGCCGTGCAGCCAGCACTACCTGCTCGACCGGGAACCCGAGGACGTGCCCCCGCCGCCGCCTGAGCCGGACGCGCGCGGGTGGGTCACCGCGTTCGGCGGGGTCGCCGCCGGGCAGCAGATGCTCGAACTGACCGTGCAGGGCACCGGGAAGGCCACCGTCGTCCTGGACGAACTCCATGTGCGGATCGTGGAGAAGAGCACACCGCTCAAGTGGAACGACTTCGCGATGGGCGTCGGCTGCGGTGGCGGCGTGGAGACGGCGGCGTTCGGTGTGGACCTCGATGCCGGGCGGCCCGCGATCTCGCCCAAGGCCGGTCAGCGCGACTTCCCGTACAAGGTGAGTGAGTCGGATCCCGAGGTCTTCTACATCTTCGCCAACGCGCGGGCGTACAACGTGAGCTGGTACCTGGACCTGGAGTGGTCCAGCGGCAACCAGAAGGGCATCCTGCGCATCGACGACAACGGCAAGCCCTTCCGGACGAGCGGAAACGTGGGCCGGCCCGCGTACAACTACCCGCTCGGCGACTCCAAGTGGGCACGGGACGAGTGGAACCCGACCATCCCCGGCTGAGATCTCAGACGGTCGACCAGACCCGCGGAGGGATCCGGTCGAGTACGTCGCACAGATAGGCGAGCCGCTCGTCGATGCCCTGCGGGCTGAGGCGGCCCTGGTACCAGGTGAGCAGCTCGTCGTTGTGCAGCCGGACCGGGGCGTCCTTCCCGGCTCGCGGGTGCGCGGCCAGGAAGGGCACCACCTCGCCGGTCAGGGCGGTGCGGGCGAACGCCTCGTCGTCCGTGATCACCCGGAACGTCTCGTCGAACTCCGGCACGCCGAGCTCGACCAGGCGCCCGCGCTGGGTCATCCCGTCGAGGGCCTGCGGCCGCCGCACGACCAGCTCGGGTCCGGGGCCCGGCGCGGTGACCGCGAACACCGTCCAGAAGACGGCCTGGTCGTTGCCCGGGTCGTCGTTGACGCCGCCGGCGCCGGTCGTGTATTCGAAGGCGCAGAAGGCGCGGCCCCGGAACTCGCCGGTGATGTAGTGCCGCCCGTGCAGGTTGCTGCCCCGCTTGGGCAGCGGAGCCATGCCGCAGAGCCGGTCGACCAGCCCGTACGTGTTCGCCTGGTAGCTCCAGCCGCGCTCCTGGGCGACCCGGATCGCCTCGGCTCTCCCCTGGAGGCCGCGCGTCACGCTCCTGCGGTTGCGTACGAACATGGTGATGACGAGGGCGAACATCCCGAACACGAGCAGGATCATGAGCATGGGCATCAGCACGTCCATGGCAGGCGATTATGTTCTACAAGTCCTCGTCCCCGAACGGCAGGGCGTCCAGGTCTCCGTCGAACTCCTCGGTGTCCGGGAGCAGTTTCGGGAACATCAGGGACAGGGCGTCGTCGGACGGGTGGTCCTGGCGGCCGGTCGGGCCGGGCAGGGGCTGTTCGGTCCAGATGCATTTTCCGGTCGGGGTGTAGCGGGTGCCCCAGCGTTGGGAGAGTGCGGTGACGAGTTGCAGGCCGCGGCCGCCCTCGTCGGTGTCCGTGGCGCGGCGGATGCGGGGCATCGTCAGGCTGCCGTCGAAGACCTCGCAGATCAGGTCGGCGTCGTACAGCAGGCGGAGGCTGACCGGGCCCTTGGCGTGGCGTACGACGTTGCCGACCAGTTCGCTGGCCAGGAGTTCCGTGGTGGGGGTGAGGTCGTCCAGGTCCCAGGCGGAGAGCTGTTCGCGGACGTGGCGGCGGGCCTGGCCGGCCGCTTTGGGGTCCTCGGGGAGCGGCCAGGAGGCGATCCGGTCGCCGGTCAGGGCGTGCAGGCGGGCGACGAGGAACGCGGCGTCGTCGGCCGCCTGGTGCTCGGCGGGGAGCAGGCCGGCGGTGAGGGTGTCGCAGAGCTGTTCCAGGTCCGCGGCCGTGCCGTTCTCGTGGGCCGTGCGCAGGAGCCGGGCCAGGTCCGCCATGCCCTCGTCGATCTCGCGTGTCGACGACTCGACCAGGCCGTCGGTGTAGAGCACGAGCAGGCTGCCCTCGGGAACGTGCAACTCGACCGTCTCGAACGGTGGTTCCGCCGCGCCCAGGGGCGGGTCCGCGGCCAGGGCCGGGAAGTGCACGGTGCCGTCGGGGTGGACCAGGGCCGGCGGCGGGTGTCCGGCGCGGGCGATGGAGCAGACCTGGGTGGTGGAGTCGTAGAGCGCGTACAGGCAGGTGACGTACGACTCCTCGCCCATGCCGCCGACGATGTCGTTGAGGTGGCTCATGATCTCGTCGGGGGGCAGTTCGAGGTCGGCCAGGGTGTGGACGGCCGTGCGCAGGCGGCCCATGGTGGCCGCCTCGGGCAGGCCGTGGCCCATGACGTCGCCGACGACGAGAGCGACCTGGCCGCCGGAGAGCGGGATGATGTCGTACCAGTCGCCGCCCACGTCCATGCCCTGTCCGGCGGGGAGGTAGCGGGCGGCGGCGGTGCACGCGGGCAGGTCGGGCAGGCCCCGGGGGAGCAGGCTGCGCTGGAGTTCGCGGGAGCGGGTGTGTTCGGCGTCGTAGAGCCGGGCCCGTTCCAGGGCCTGGGCGACGAGGGCGCTGATGGTGGTCAGCAGGGTGCGTTCGTCGTGGGTGAGGCGGCGCGGCCGGTCGAAGGAGACCACGCACACCCCGAAGGTGTGCCCGGACGCGGTCAGCGGCAGGAAGGCCCAGGCCTGCTTGTCGCCGAGGTCGAGCAGGTGGGCCAGGTCGGGCCAGCGCGCGGCGAACTCCCGCACCGAGGACAGGAACAGCGGCGCGTCCGCCTCAATCGCCTCCCAGGCCGGGTTGTGCGTCGTCCACCGGACGCTGTTGACGGCGTCGAGGAAGTCGGCCGGGTAGCCGACGGCTCCGACGTTGTGGAGCCGCCGGCCTTCGACGGCCTGGACCAGGAGTCCGGCGGCGGCGAACGGCGGCAGAACCCGCTGGGCGACCGCCTCCACCACGTCCCGTGACGTCGTCGCCTTGGCGAGCGCCGCGGTCAGCTCCGCGATCCGGGCCGCGCGCTCGGACGCGGCGCTCTCGGACGCCTCACGCTCCTGTGCCAGGCGCCGTTTCTCGGTGACGTCGGTGAAGTAGAGGGTGCGGCCGTCGGGACCCGGAACCAGCCGCAGGTGGTAGCGGCGGCCGGTGTCCGGCATGTGCACGTCGAAGCCGGCGGGCTTGTCCTCGGCCGCGGCCTGCCGGCAGCGCTTCTCCAGGCCGGGGACCTGCCGTGCGGAGGGCAGGTCCCACAGGACGCGTCCGAAGAGCTCCTCCTCGGAGAAGCCCAGCGTGCGTTCCGCCTCCAGGTTGGCGAAGGTGATCCGCCACCCGTCGTCCACGGCCAGGAAGCCGTCGCTCATGTGCCGCAGGGCCCGGCTGAGCGCGTCACGCGCGGAACGGGGCTCGTCGCTGTCCCACCCCACGCCGATCATCCGCTCGGCCTCGCCCTGCTCGTCGTACGTCGCCCGGCCGCGGGCCTGGGTCCAGCCCCACGTTCCGTCCAGTTTGCGCACCCGGTACTCGGCCTCGTACACGCCGTGGTCGCGGATCGCCCGCCCCGCCGCGTCCAGGGTCGGCGCCAGGTCGTCGGGGTGGACGATCCGCATCCAGTTCTCGATCCTGCCGGTGTAGTCCTGCGGCCTGGTGCCGTAGAGCTCCAGGGCCGCCTCGTCCCAGACCAGGTCACCGGTGCGGATGTTCCAGTCCCAGGAGCCGACGCTGACCTCCTTCAGGGCCTGCCGCAGGCGGTCGGCGCTCAGCTCCGTCTGCGAGGGACCGGACGGCGGCGGCGCCTGGGCCATGCGCTCCTCGGTCCAGGCGATGACGGCCCGCAGGAAGTCCCACTGCCCGGGGGTGGGCTCGCCGCTGTCGCCCATCAGGACGGTGAGCGCGCCGATGCTGCGGTCCCCGCTGAACACCGGTACGGCGGCCAGGCCGGTGCCGGGCCACCCGGCCGGGCCGGCCTGCTCGCCGGATTCCAGCGGCACCCATACGCCGCTGCCCCGGTGCAGGGCGCGGGCCGGGGCCAGCGGGCCCTCCTGGTCGACGATCTCCCAGGAGCGCGTCAGGACGGGAGGCAGGCCGGTCGCCGACACCCAGGCGCAGCGCGGACATGGGGCCACGGAGGTGAATCGTTCCCCCCAAGGCGCCGAGCTCGCCCACCGCATGCTGGAGCGCCAGCCGGAAGACCTCGCTTTCCGCGATACCGGGGTCCACCGTGCTGAGCAGGGCCAGCCGTGCGTTCATACCCGGTATCTAACCGTTCCCGTCTCATCCGAAGCAGTGCTTCGCAGGATTATCACTCCGGGGCCGGCCACTGCTCGCGCGGGGAATCAACAGCCCGGAAACCAGGCGGAGTTATCTTGGATCACCTTCGACCACCTTGGATCGCCGACGTCACGTGACCGTCCGGCGTGACACCACGGCCCCGACCCGCCAAGGAGCGGCATGGACATCGGCGTCTTCCTCCCCATCGGCAACAACGGCTGGCTCATCTCCAAGAGTTCTCCGCAGTACATGCCGAGCTTCGAGCTGAACAAGGCCATCGTGCGGAAGGCCGAGGAGCACGGGCTCGACTTCGCCCTGTCGATGATCAAACTCAAGGGCTTCGGCGGCGAGACCGAGTTCTGGGACCACAACCTCGAGTCGTTCACACTGATGGCGGGCCTGGCCGCCGTGACCGACCGGATCAAGCTGTACGCCTCCACGCCGATCCTCGCGCTGCCGCCGGCGATCGTCGCGCGCATGGCCGTGACCGTCGACTCCATCGCCCCCGGCCGCTTCGGCGTCAACATCGTCACCGGCTGGGCGCCCGGCGAGTACTCCCAGATGGGCCTGTGGCCCGGCGACGAGCACTTCGGCAACCGGTACGACCGTGCCGTCGAGTACGTCACCGTGATGAAGGAGCTGTGGAGCGAGGGCGTCAGCAACTTCAAGGGCGAGTTCTACGAGATGGACGACTGCGTGCTGTCCCCGCGGCCGGCGAACGGGCACATTGACATCGTTGCCGCGGGCCAGAGCAACACCGGCATGAAGTTCGCCGCCGAGCACGCCGAGTACAACTTCATCCTGGGCAGCGGCGTGAACACCCCGCTCGCCCTCTCGGACACCACGGCCACGCTCGTGGACGCGGCGAAGAAGACCGGCCGCGACGTCGGCGCGCTCTCCCTCTTCATGGTCATCGCGGACGAGACCGACGAGGCCGCCCAGGCGAAGTGGAAGGACTACCACGACAACGCCGACCGCGCGGCGCTGGCGTACATGGCGGGGGAATCGGCCACGGACATGACCGCCGACGACTCCTCCACCGCGAGGACCATCGTGCTCCCCGAAGGCGCCGTGAACTTCAACATGGGCACGCTCGTCGGCTCGTACAAGACCGTCGCGAAGATGCTCGACGAAGTCGCCGAGATCGCCGGCACCAAGGGGATCATGCTGGTGTTCGACGACTTCCTCGAAGGCCTCGAGAACTTCGGCACCCGCATCCAGCCACTGATGAGCTCCCGGTCGGGCGAGCCGACCGCGGCGGCCTGATCCCCGGGTACCGCCCAGGGATCAGGAGCCGTCCGGTAGGCAGTGCGGGCAGGTCCGGTCGGGGGCGTCACGGTGGTGGTGCGCCAGGGGTCGCGGGGCGGGCGGGTCGGCCGCGGTCCGAGCCCGCCCCGTGGTGCGCCCAGGTCTCACGAACCGTCCGGCTGGCAGCGCGGGCACCACACCGTCGTGCGGCTTGCCAGGCGGGAGCGGCGTAGGTGGGTGCCGCAGCGGGGGCAGGTGGGGTCGGGGGCGTCGCGGTGGCCCGTGAGCCAGGAGTCGCGGGGTGGGACGCGGCCCGCGGTGACCGCGGAGCGCAGGGTGCGGCGCATGTGGGTGTAGAGGCGGCGGCGTTCGGGCTCGGTGAGGTCGTTCGCGCGGCCGGTGGGGTTCAGCTTGGCCCGCCACAGGATCTCGTCGGCGAGCAGATTGCCGAGTCCGGCCAGGACGGACTGGTCGGTGAGGACGGTCTTGACGCGGCCTCGGCGGGCAGTGAGCGCCGCCTCGAAGTCCTTGCGGTCCACCGCCATCGCGTCGGGACCCTGCCCCTCCAGCAGCCGTGCGACGTCGGAGTCGTCGTCGGCCAGCCAAAGGCCCCGGAGCTTGCGCTGGTCGCGGTACCGGAGCCGGCGGCCGCCGTCCAGGGTGAACAGGACGCGGTCGTGGGGTTCGGGTTCGTCGTCGGGACGGTCGCAGAGCAGCGCGCCGGTCATGCCGAAGTGCAGCATGAGGGTGGGGCCGTCGTCGGTGCGGGCGAGCAGCCATTTCCCGTGCCGCTCCGGCCGGCCGAAGCGCCGGCCCTCCAGCGCGTCGCGCAGCCGCCGCGCGCTCACCCCGTGCAGGACGCCGGCGTCGCGGACGTCGACGCGGCGGATGACCCGGCCCTTCGCGCAGCTCTCGAGCACCTCGCGGAATCCCTCGACGTCCGGCAGCTCAGGCATGGGATACGTCCTCTCTCCCCGAGGGCACCCGGGGCACTCAGGGCTCCCAGGGCTCCCAGGGCTCCCAGGGCTCCCAGGGCTCTCCCTCAGAGACATGGTGGCTCCTCGTCGGCCGCGCTGCAGCCCCGGACGAGGCCACCGAGATGACGGACACGGGCACGGAAACTACCGCCGGGTAGTGGAGAGATCCCGTAAAAGGGCGATCACATCGCCACTCGTGTCCCACTTTCCCCTCGGGTTCGGCTAGACAGTCCCCGACCCGCCATGCCGAACTCACCTCGACCAGTGAGTACTTGGCATCGCACCAGCCCCAAGGGGGAACACGCAGTGACTACGCGGGCGCGGAGAGGCTTCGCGCGCTTCAGGATCGCCGGGGCCGTCGCGCTCGCCCTGGCCGCCGCCGGTACGGGGGTCCAGGTGATGGCCGCCCAGACCGACCCGAAGGCCGCCCAGGGGGCGCCCCCGGTACCGTCCCTGACCTGGTCCGACTGCCAGGACGGCTTCGAGTGCGCGAACGCTGCGGTGCCGGTGGACTACCGGGAACCGCAGGGCCGCACCATGACCCTGGCGGTGATCCGCAAGAAGGCCGCGGACCCGGCGCAGCGCAAGGGCACCCTCTTCCTGCAGCCCGGCGGCCCCGGCAACTCGGGAGTGGACTTCGTCCGCGGCAACTACGCGAGCCTGCCGGCCGCCCTGCGTGACTCCTTCGACGTCTTCGGGTACGACGTACGCGGCGTCGGGCGCAGCTCGGCGGTGCAGTGCTGGGACGACCAGCGGTACACCCAGGCCGTCACGCAGGCCAAGGGCGCCCCCGGCCCGGACGCCTTCGAACCGGCCGTACGCCAGGCCGCCGAGTTCGACCAGGCGTGCGAGGACAACGCGGGCGACCTGCTGCCGTACGTGGGCACCGAGTACGTCGCCCGGGACATCGACCTGCTGCGCCAGGCGCTCGGCGAGGACCAACTGACGTACTACGGGCGGTCGTTCGGCACCTACATAGGAACCGTCTACGCCGCCCTGTTCCCCGAGCGGGTGCGCGCCCTCGCGCTCGACGGGGCGTACGACCCGGTGCACTACGCCGACCGGCCGTACGCCTATGACCGGCCCCAGTACCTCGCCCTGGACGGCGCCATGGACCGCTTCCTCGGCTGGTGCGCCGCCGACCCGGCCACCTGCGGGTTCGGCGACGGCGATCCGCGGGCGGCGTTCGAGAAGCTCAAGAGCGACCTGGACGCCGATCCGGTGCCGACCGCCAACGGCGGGCAGGCGAACGGCTACACCCTCGTCTACCGCCTGATGTTCAACATCAACGAGGGCAAGGTCATCTGGCCCTCGCTCGGCGAGGCCCTGCGCAAGGCGCAGCAGCGCGACAACACGTCCTTCCTGCTGCGGCCGCCGTCCCCGGCCAGCTTCGACTTCCTGGGCCCGAACGTGGCGGTCGAGTGCGTCGACAAGGACTACCCGAGTGACCCGGCCCTGCTGAAGCGGAACGTCACCGCCTTCGCCGAGGCGGCACCACTGCTCGGCCCGGCCATGGCGTACGGCCCGCCGACCTACGACCACCAGCACGCCACCGCCTGCACCCAGTGGACCGGCGAACACGTCAGCCGCTACGACGGCTCCTTCCGCGCGGAGGGCTCCGCGCCGATCCTCGTCCTCGGCACCACCGGCGACCCGGACACCCCGTACCAGGACGCGGTGGCCCTGTCCCGTGAGCTCGACAACGCCTCGCTGCTCACCTTCAAGGCCGAGGGTCACACCGCCTTCGGCAGGAGCGCCTGTGCGACGGACGCGGTCACGGCCTACCTGGTGGACCTGAAGGTCCCGGCCCGGGGCACGACCTGCGCGGACGAGACCCAGCCGCCCTCCTCCACACCCACGGTGGCCCCGCCCGGCACGACGCTCGGCGAACTCCGCAACGGTGTGAGCGACCGCCTCGACCACCTCGGCGTCCTGCGCTGACCCGCCGGCAGTCGTACGCCGCGAAGCTGCTGGGCGGCGGCACGAGCGGGTCGGCTACCTGGTCAAGGACCGGTTGGGCCGGGCTCCCTGCCGGGCGCCCGGCAGGGAGCCATGGAACTTCGGGGAGCCGACGGGCGTTGCAGAAGGACGCGCGGAACGCACGCGCGCGACCGGAACGACGTGGGCTGAAGCCGAGGTGGCACGCATGGCGATGTGGGATCGGATCAAGGACCAGGCCAAGGGTCTGCAGCAGCAGGCGCAGGGGACACGGAGCGCCGGCGGCGGACACGGGCGCCCGGGTTCGGGTTCGGGTTCGGCCGGGGGATCGCGGGCTCAGCTGGTCAGCACCCTGAAGACCCAGCTCACGTCCCTCAAGACGGAGCTGAAGAGCGGCGCCTACCGTGACGCCAGCATGGCCATGTGCGCCCTGGTCGCCGCCGCCGACGGGCATGTCGACCCGGCCGAGCGGCAGCACGTGGAGTCGCTGATCCTGAACAACGACGTCCTGCAGAACTTCCCGTCCGAACAGCTGCGCCAGCGCTTCAACAAGCACGTCGACCAGCTGGCGCTCAACTTCCAGCAGGGCAAGGCCGCGGCCATGCAGGAGATCGCCAAGGCCGCGAAGAAGCCGACGGAGGCCAGGGCGGTCGTACAGACCGGCTTCGTCGTCGCGGGCGCGGACGGCTACGTCGCGCCGGCCGAGGAGCAGATCCTCCGCGAGGCCTGCTCCGTACTGGGCGTCTCCCCCCAGGAGTTCGGCCTCTGAGCCACGACCCCGAACCGGCAACAGCAGCGGCAGACCGCGACCGGCCTCGCATCCGTACCCGGATTGCGGGGCCGGTTCGTGGTTCAGGGCGCCGGCCCGGCTTCATCAACTCCCCGTCCGCGGGCAAGCGGGGTGGGCCGGCGTCAGGGGCCGGTGCTGGGGCGGCGCCCCCGTACGAGCCGACCCGGCTTCAACATTCATCCTGCACCTGGTGCAGTCGCCGCCCGGGGATGCTCACCGAGCAGATCGTCTACCTCGGCGCCTCCGGCCTCGCCGGCATCGGCCGCTTCGTGGTCCTGTCGGCGGCGTGACGCCCCAAGCACGTCCAAGCACGTCCAAGCACGTCCAACACCACAAGAAGGCCCGGGTCTCGGACCCGGGCCTTCTTGCTGTGCAGGGTGATCGGATGCCGGGCGTCGGGCTCAGCCGTACAGGGCCACCCTCGGGTGCACCGTGCCCTCGGCCTCCGGGTCGGTGACCGTGACGCGGTAGACGGCGGTGAGGCTGTCGCCCGCGTGCAGGGTGCGCTGGGCGGTCGCGAGGTCCGTGTACAGCGTGCCGGTCTGGCTTCCGAGCTCGACGGCCTTCCAGCAGCCGCCCGGGGTGCGCCGCTCGACGGTGATGTCCGAGGGCTCGAGGAACGGTCCCGCGTCCGGCGACTCCACCAGGAGCTGCGGGGCGACGGTCTGGTCCGCCGACGATGCGTTGCGGTAGGTGACCGTGAACTCGTGCTGCTCGCCGTCGGCCACGAGGGGGGCCGTGGGCAGGTCCACGAAGTCGACGAGTACGGGCTCGGCGGGTACGGACGACACCGCCGCGGCGGTGTGCTGTGGGGTGGCCGCCGCGGCGGGTCCCGCCGCGGCGAGACCGGCCAGGCCCACGACGACAGCCAGGAGAGCAATTCTGAGGCGACTGTTCTTCGACGACACGTGCTGATCCTTCGGTTCGCACAGGTGAATTGGAACGCAGCGTAACCCGCGGTCGAGGCCCCGCGGATCAGCCTTGTGGCCGAGGCGGGAGTTCACGAAATGTGACAGCAACTCGACGCTGCGGAGCGAGAGATGAATTGCTCTCACTCTCTCGTGGATATTTCGTGGATACCCCCCGGTAGCGCTCCCCGGGCGCCAACTGCAGTCATAGCGGACTGATAACTTCCGCTCACCGGCCAGGGGGAACCATCAAAGCCGGTACCAGACCTTGAAAAATGAACCCGGACGGAATGCCTTGCGCGCTTCTCGTGAAAACCCCGGAGGAAGGCACCGCTGGCGGGTGCCGAAGAGTCGACGCGGTCGGATACTCGTGGCCGGCGGGACAGCCGTACTGGCGATGGCGCTCGTCGCACCGCTGGCGTCGGCGGCCCTGACCGGCTCGTCCCGGCCCGGTGCCACGCCGCTGCCGGACCGGGTGACCGACACCTCCCAACTTCCGTCCGGCTGGCGGCAGTCCGACGACCGCGTCGTCACCTACGACGGAGACGGCACCGGACTGCACGTACTGGTCGCCGATGCCGCCAAGGCCTACAAGTGGCGCACCGCGGCCACCCTGTCCGAGCCGGGCACCGACACCGACCAGTGGATCGGGCAGAGCTGTGTGACGGCGTCGGGCGACCGTGCCGTGGTGGTCTACGCGCCCCGGCAGGTGATCAACGACCAACTGGGCTTCCAGCAGGGCGCGTTCGCGGCCGTGGTCGACCTGGTGGACGGCACGGTGACCAAGCTGCCGGAGCTGGTCTCCCTCGCCTACTTCAACCCCGGCTGCGGCGACGGCGAACAGGCCGTGCTGTCCCGGCCGCAGGGCGAGGGCACGCAACTGCTGACCGTCGACGCGCGGCGGGCGAGCGTGACGCGTGAGCAGACCGTGCCCGGTCAGGTCACCTCGGCCGTGCCCTTCGGGACCGGCATCGCGGCGGCCACCGGCGACTCGGTCGTGTCGGTGGACCGGCAGGGCGACGTCCACACCCTGGCCCGTACAACAGAGGGGACGCCGTTCCGGCTGGTGCCGGACGCGCACAGCGGCCTCGCCTACCAGGTTCCGGCCGCCGGGAAGAAGGTGGAGGTCCGCCGGGTCACGGACGCCGGCTCGGACCGGCTGCTCGGCTCCGGCGCACTCGGGGCCCTGGCGGTGCACGGCACCGGCGGCCACGTCTTCGTGACCGGGAAGGGCGCGCAGGAGGACACACCGGGCTCCGTACTGCCGAAGAGCTGGCCGCAGGACTGGCGGGTCCTCGACGTCCCGGCCGCGTCCGAGGTCTCCACCACCGGTGATCTCGCCCTGACCCGCGTCAGCAACGGCGGCGAGGCGGCCGGCGGCGACACCGTCACCGTGGTCGCGGCCGACGGCGCCGCCCAGCCGGTCGGCATCAACGCCCTGGCAACCGACACCGGCGCGGCCTTCGACTTCCGGGTGAAGCCCGAGGCACCGCGGCAGAGCCAGGGCGCCGAGCAGTCCCCGGCCCTGGGCCGGAGCGCGGACGACCAGTCGACCGGCATCACCACGAACAGCGTCGCGGAGGACCCGTCGGCCGCCCTGCACACGAACAGCGTCGCGGAGGACCCGTCGGCCGCCCTGCACACGAACAGCGTCGAGAGCCCGTCGGCCGCCATGCGGCTGGACAGCGCCGACGACGACAGCCCCGAGCACACCACCACCGATCCCGACCGCGCCTGCGCCGTCACCCGCAACGACCCGGAACTCCAGGCGCTCCAGCCGTCCCCCGCCATGGTCGAGTGGGCGACCGACCTCGCCGTACAGGGCAAGCTCGACGTCCGCCGCCGGTCCGGCTGGAACGGCACCGACCTCTCGTCGTACACCCCGCAGGGGATGTTCCCGCCGGTCGCGCTCGAAGGCGGCGGCCGGGTGCCCGCGCAGATCATGCTCGGGGTGCTCACCCAGGAGTCCAACCTCGTGCAGGCCACCTCCCGGGCGGCCGCGGGCGAGAGCGGCAACTTCATCCAGGGCGGCTACTACGGCAACGGCGGCAGCGTCCACACCGTCGACTGGTCGGCCGCCGACTGCGGTTACGGCATCGGCCAGGTGACCAGCGGCATGGCCCGCTCGGACACCACCTACACCGCCGAGCAGCAGAAGGCGATCACCGTCGACTACGCGGCCAACATCGCCGCCAGTGTGCAGATCCTCCAGGACAAGTGGAACCAGCTGTACAAGCAGGGCATTCTCGCCAACGGCGGTGACCCCCGGTACCTGGAGAACTGGTGGTTCGCGCTGTGGGCGTACAACAGCGGCTTCAACCAGCCCGACGCATCTGACGCGGCCGCCCCCTGGGGCCTCGGCTGGTTCAACAACCCGGCCAACGGCCTCTACCCGCCGGACCGGAAGATGTTCCTGTCGTCCGGCTACGACGACGCCCGCACCCCCAACCTGTGGACCTACCCGGAGCGGGTCCTGGGCTGGGCCGCGTACTCCCAGCAGAAGACCGACCCGACGACCGGCACGACCGGCCCGGCCTTCACCGTCGGCACCTGGCCGACCGGCAAGGCGCCGGACGCCCAGCCGCCGCACGACGCCTTCTGCGATCCGGCCGCCAACGAGTGCGACACCTCCAAGCCCCGCAAGGTCGAGGGATCCAGCCAGCCCGAGGGCCCTTGCCAGCGGGACGACTTCAAGTGCTGGTGGCACGAGGCGTCGACGTGGACGGACTGCACCGCCACGTGCGGCACCGAGGTGCTGGCCTACGAGGCGACCGACCCCGAGCCGAAGGCCACGTCACCCCGCCCGGCGTCCTGCGCCTCCACCCTCCCCGCGAACGCGCTGATCGTGGACGACGTGCCGAACACGGTGAAGTTCCGGGTGGGCAGTACCAACCCCTGCGCCGGCGAGAAGAACTGGACCAGCCGGGGCACCCTGTCGTTCACCTTCGGCTCCGCCCAGCAGAACGGCGCGACCGTCTACCCGTCGAAGATCGACTTCCATCAGCTCGGTTCGGGCTTCGGCGGCCACTTCTGGTTCACCCACACCCGCGTGCCGACCTACACCGATTCGGTCGTCACCGGCACCTGGACGCCCGACCGGTCGATCGACGGCTGGGCGCGGGTCCTGGTCCACCTGCCCGACCACGAGGCCAACACCGGCCAGGCGACGTACCGCATCGATCTGGGTGACGGAACCGTCGTCGAGAAGACGATCTCCCAGGACACCGGCGGCAAGAACACCTGGGTCTCCCTGGACTCGTACGAGTTCCACGGCACCCCGACCGTCTCCCTGAGCTCGGACACGGCCGACGGCACCGGCGACGACTCGATCGCCTGGGACGCCCTGGCCTTCGAGCCCCTGCCCGCCGAACCCTCGGACGCCACTACGGCATCCCCGTCCCCGCAGAAGTAGGGGAGCCGGCACGACAGACAGCCCCCGGGCCACGAGCCCGGGGGCTGTCCGCTGCCCGGAACCACGACCACAACGGCCGGGTACGCCCTGGTGCCGGAGGGTACTTCCGGTCATACGATGACAAGTGGGCCAGATCACAGGGAGCAGGCATGATTCGTCCAGCCGACATCCGCGAGTGGCGCAACCACGACGTGGTCGATCCGAAGGGCCACAGGATCGGCATGCTCGAGGCGATCTACGTCGACACGACCACGGACGAACCGGCCGTGGCCACCGTCCGCACCGGTCTGCCCTCCCGCCGGCGACTGGTCTTCGTACCGCTCGACGAGGCCGTCCTCGGGCCCGACTACGTCAAGGTCTCCCACCCACGCGGGGAGGTACGGAAGGCCCCTTCCATCGGCACGGACGACGTCCTGCCCGCCGAGCGGGAGGAAGAGATCTTCCAGCACTACGGCATGAAGTACCGGCCGGGTGCCAACGGCGAACGCCAACTCGCGCGCCGGTGAACCCCACCCGCGGCACCAGGAGGTGTTCGAGTTGATGGTGGCCTTCCTGCTGCTCCTCCTGGTGGCCGTCACGCTGGGCATCATCGGCGCGGCGGCGGACGGTCTGGGCTACCTGCTGGCCATCGGCATCGTGCTGTTCCTGGCCGATGTGGCCTTCATCACCGTACGAGGCGCCCGGCGCCTCCGTCGGCGGCCCATCCGCTGAAAACGGAGCAATATCTGTGACCGTGAAGTGAGAAATCGGCGCGAGGCGCGATGAGTATTCCCCGGTCGACAGACTGAGCGAAATCATCGACCGTGCACGGCCGATCGCGCCATGCTACTGTCGATCTCAGTTGCAGGTGTGGTTGCCAGAAGGTTTTTTCCGACGGGCTGATCATCACGGCGACCGGAGTGCGCACACGGCAAACTCCGAACACCGTCCCAAAGGAGAACAATATGGCTACCGGCACCGTGAAGTGGTTCAACGCGGAAAAGGGCTTCGGCTTCATCGAGCAGGACGGCGGCGGCCCCGACGTCTTCGCCCACTACTCGAACATCGCCGCCCAGGGCTTCCGCGAGCTGCAGGAGGGTCAGAAGGTGTCCTTCGACATCGCGCAGGGCCAGAAGGGCCCGACGGCCGAGAACATCGTCCCCGCCTGACGCTGAATCAGACGCTGACTTCGCAGCTGGGGCCCGCACCTTGGGGTGCGGGCCCCAGCTCGCTGCGTTCCAGGGCGCACCACAGGAATACCGCGCCCGAAACCGGATATCGAATTCCCGATATCCAATGCTCGACCATATCGGTTGGAATTCACATTCGGCCCGTTCTTGCAATTCTCTGCGCTGCTCATCTGCTGCGGGAATTCCTTGGTACGTGCCGCATCAAGGAAGGTTCCGTATGAACCGCGCCTACACGCGCACTCGCACCAACGACCGCTTCTCCCGTACCCGCACCGGAGGCGCTGCCTCCGGCTCGGCCTCGGGCTCGAGCTACTCCAAGAAGCGCGGCAATCCCGGCCGCGGCGGCCGACAGGCCGCACCGCAGGGCGAGTTCGCCCTGCCGAAGACCATCACACCCGCTCTGCCCGCCGTCGAGGCGTTCGCCGAACTCGACATGCCGGAGCGGATGTTGGCCGCACTGGGCCACGAGGGCGTGACCGTTCCGTTCCCGATCCAGGCGGCGACCCTGCCGAACTCCCTCGCAGGCCGTGACGTCCTCGGCCGCGGGCGCACCGGTTCCGGCAAGACCCTCGCCTTCGGCCTGGCTCTGCTGGCCCGTACCGCGGGTCGCGTCGCCGAGCCCCGGCAGCCGCTGGCCCTGGTGCTCGTGCCCACCCGCGAGCTCGCCCAGCAGGTCACCGACGCGCTCACCCCGTACGCCCGCGCCGTGAAGCTGCGGCTGACCACCGTCGTCGGCGGCATGTCGATCGGCCGGCAGGCCGGTGCGCTGCGCGCCGGGGCCGAGGTCGTCGTCGCGACGCCGGGTCGGCTCAAGGACCTCATCGACCGGGGCGACTGCCGGCTCGACCGCGTCGACATCACCGTCCTCGACGAGGCCGACCAGATGACGGACATGGGCTTCATGCCCCAGGTCACCGCGCTGCTCGACCAGGTGCGTCCCGACGGCCAGCGGATGCTGTTCTCGGCCACCCTGGACCGCAATGTGGACCTGCTGGTCCGCCGCTACCTGACCGACCCGGTGGTGCACTCCGTCGACCCGTCCCAGGGCGCCGTCACCACGATGGAGCACCACGTGCTCCACGTGCACGGCACGGACAAGCAGCAGACGACCACCGAGATCGCGGCGCGCGACGGCCGGGTGATCATGTTCCTGGACACCAAGCACGCGGTGGACCGCCTGACCAAGCACCTCCTGAACAGCGGCGTCCGCGCCGGGGCCCTGCACGGCGGCAAGTCCCAGCCGCAGCGCACCCGGACCCTCGCCCAGTTCAAGGACGGGCATGTGACGGTGCTGGTGGCGACCAACGTCGCGGCCCGCGGCATCCACGTCGACAACCTCGACCTGGTCGTGAACGTGGACCCGCCCACCGACCCCAAGGACTACCTGCACCGCGGCGGCCGCACCGCCCGGGCCGGCGAGTCCGGCAGCGTCGTCACCCTGGTGACGCCCGACCAGCGCCGCGACATGACCCGGCTGATGATCTCGGCCGGCATCACCGCGACGGTGACCCCGGTGCGTTCCGGCGAGGAGGAGCTGACCCGCATCACGGGCGCTCAGGTCCCGTCCGGCGTCCCGGTGGTCATCACCGCGCCGGCCGTCGAGCGTCCCCGCCGCGCCGCGTCCTCCTCGTCCCGCGGTCGCCGCGGCCGTGGCGGCCAGGCCGGACAGGGCGGTCAGGGTGGCCAGGCCGGTCAGGGCCGTAGTGGTCAGAGCGGCCAGAGCCGTGGCGGTCAGAGCGGCCAGAGCGGACAGGCCCGGAGCACGAGCGAGGCCGGGCGCCGCGCGCCGGCGCGCCGGAGGTCTTCCTTCGGCTCGGCTGCGTAACGCTTTCGGGGAGGGGGAGCCCAACCGGCTCCCCCTCCCTTTCTCTCTGTCGTTCTCTCTGTCGTGACCGCCATACGCGCCACTCCCGCCATGTCCGCCATCTCGCAGGAGGCACTCTTTGACATCGGTTCAGATGCAGCGGCACCCGGCGGTTCCGGTCCCGGCTACTGTGGTGGACGTGGATGCGTCCGGGCCTCGGGTCTGTGACGACATGACGGTCGAGGTGGCCCTGTCGGTCATGGCAGGCGCCCGTGTCCAGTATCTGCTCGTGTGCGACGGGGACGACGAGAGCACCGGCTCGATCACCCGAGCCCAGCTCGCCGGCCTCCGGGACAGCTCCGCGTACACGGACCGAATGCGACTGCGGGACATCCTCGGCGGCCACTCGGTCAGGCCGTTCCCCTTCTCTTTGTGAGGCATCATGCGCTGTGTCATCGCCCGCTACCCGTTCGACCTCACCAAGAACGGGGTGCTGGACTCGATGAAGGGCATCAAGCCCGAACTCGTCACGGGTGAGTCCGTGACCATCGGCCGCCGCCGCTACCCCGTCAAGCAGGTGGGGGAGGTCCTCACCCGACAGGACCGCCGCGACTTCACCGCCGGTGAGGTCACCCGCGCGATGACCCGCCTCGGCTTCACCTGCCACGAGCACCCCGAGGTCGTGCCGGCGCCCGCGCCGGTCCTCAGCCCGCTCCAGACCGCTTCGGCGCTGCTCGGCAGCCCCGAGCCCCAGGAAGTCTGAGGACGGGCGGAAGCCCGCCTCATCGCAGCCCCAGTGAGGGCCCTGCCGACGCGCGTCGGCAGGGCCCTCACTGCTGTGCTCAGTGGTCTGTTCTCAGTGGTCGGAGTAGCTGAAGTCGCCCACGGTCCAGGCGCTGACGTCCTTGATCGCGACGCGGTACATCCCGCCCGTTTCGGGGATCCCGACGGTTCCCTGCAGGATCCGGGCCAGATGGAAGTGCAGATGCGTGGGCGCTGCGTCGGGTTCGGGCTTGTCCTCCGCCCGGCCGGCGGTGAAGACGTCGGAGAACGGGCCGAGGTGATTGGAGTCCTTCAGTACCTCCGACACCCGCTCCCGCCACACGGCTTCGGGAGCCAGTCGGCCGGTGATGACGGCACCTCCGACGACCACGGTCAGCGACATCTGATTGCTCTGCTCGGACTCCACCATGGCGGAGATGGACATGAGCAGCTCGTCAGGGTTCGGCATGAGAGCCGAGTCTATGCGGCGGACGGCCGGGGATGTGCGGAGGGCAAAATTCCTGGCCCTCCAGGCGAGTGAAATCTACCCTTGCCACGGTAGACATTGGCCTTCGTGATGGGTAACGTTTCTGTCGTAGACGAGATCCAAGGACGGAACGGACGGAGGAGCAGACGCCATCAGGATCGCCCGGACCGAGAACGTTCGGCCCGGGTACCGCAAGACCCCGGATTGGAAGGTGGTCCCCGGTCACGCAGCCGCGATCCCCGCACCCCCGCCTCTTCACCGGGCCGGGTGACGGAAGAAGCAGGTCGGCAGAGCAGTAGAGCCGACAGATGGTGTTCAATTTCCTTCGGGGCCCTGGTGCCGTACGGCACCGGGGCCCCTCGACGCGTTGGTCAACGAGGTGACATGACAGCAGATATTCCGCTCAGCGATCGTCTGGACGACGACGACTTCCCCGCGTACACGATGGGCCGGGCCGCCGCGATGCTCGGCACCACACCGGGCTTCCTGCGGGCCATCGGTGAGGCCCGGCTGATCACTCCGCTCCGCTCGGAGGGCGGACACCGCAGGTACTCCCGCTACCAGCTGCGGATCGCCGCCCGCGCCCGCGAGCTCGTCGACCGGGGCACTCCGATCGAGGCCGCGTGCCGCATCGTCATCCTCGAGGACCAGCTCGAGGAGGCCCAGCGCATCAACGCCGAGTACCGCCGGGCCGCGAGCGACGCGTCCGGCAGCTCCGGTTCCGCTTCCGGCTCCGGCTGAGCGGCGTCAGAGCCGAGCGGCGTCAGGATCGTGCGCGCGCTGCCTTGACGAACGCCGTGATCAGAGCGGGATCCTTGACCCCGCGACTCTGCTCCACACCACTGGACACGTCGACGCCCCACGGCTGCGCGGCGTCGATGGCGTCCCGCACGTTGTCCGGGCTGAGACCACCGGCGAGCAGCCACTTCTCCCCGGATCCGGCCGGCGGCCTGGTGGACCAGTCCCACGTGACACCGGAGCCCGGCACGGGCGCGTCCAGCAGCAGCATGTCCTCGCCCATGTCCCCGAAGCGCGGCACATGATCGCCGAACCCCGCGGCCCGGATCAGCGTCCACCCGCCCGTCGCCAGGTCGTCGTAATAGGCGCGGTCCTCCGGCCCGTGCAGTTGTACGGCCCGGATCCCCGCGTCGGTGGCCACGGACCGCACCTCATCCAGAGGTTCGTCGCGGAAGACGCCGACCGTGAGCACGCTCTCCGGTACGCGACGGCACAGCCGTGCCGCCGTGGCGGCGTCGATCCGGCGCGGACTGGCCGAGAACACGAACCCGATGGCGTCGGCGCCCGCCTCGACCGCCGTGTCGACGTCCCTCTCGGTCTTCAGACCACAGATCTTGACGAACAGGGAGTTGCTCACGCTGGGGCTCCAGTGGGGCGTACGACGGAACGCGGGTGAGACCACGTTACCGGCGTGGCCGCCCCGGCCTGCCCGCGATCAGGCTCCGCGCTGCCACGCGGGGTCGCGGCCCGCCAGGCCCAGGGCGCGGTCGAACAGCGGTGCGGTCGCGGGCACGGGGACCTCGGGCCCGAAGGCGCCGTACCGTCTGGCCATCTCGGCCCTGCCGGAAACGTCCTCGTACAGCGCCGCGGCGAGTTCGTCGTCCACGCCCGGTTTCCGGCCGGTGGCCACGGCCAGGTCCCAGCCGTGCAGCAGCCAGTCGCACAGCAGGATGCCGCCGACGAAGGGGGCCGGCATCCGGCCGCCGCCGGTCAGACCCGTCTCACCGTCCCAGGCCCGCGGATCGCTCCAGACGGCGGCGGTCCGAGCCGAACGGACGGCGTACGCCTCGGCCCAGTCAGGCTCCGCGGTGAAGTCGTGCCCCTCCGCGACCTCGTCCGACGGCGGCTGCTTCAGTCCGGCGGTGTGACCACGTACGGCGGTCCAGAAGATCAGGTGGTTCACCAGCGTGCGCACAGTCCATTCCGCGCACGGGGTGGGCCGTTCCAAGTCGTCGGGCCCGATCCCCCGTACGACGTCCACGGCGGCTGCGGAGGCCCGGGGCATCAGAGGTGCCCTCACAGGTGCCAGTTCCATGGCTGCCATGCTGGCAGGGCGACGGGCGACTCGTATTGAAGAAACGCGACAGCCGGGAACCGGCCGGTGTCAGCCGCCGATTCCGCCGAAGGGGTCCGGCGTCGAGCCGGAGGCGAGCGGTGACTGCGGCTGCGGCTGCGATTCCGATTGCGCCGGTGACGGTGACGGTGACTGCGCCTGAGGAGGCGTCGCGTGACAGGTGAAGCCGAGGCGGACCAGTGCACGGGTCACTTCGCCGGCGGTGAAGTCGCGGCGGTCCTGGCGGGTGATCACCTCGCCGACCTGCTTGACCGGGAACACCTTGCGCCCGATGACCACGCAGGCCCCGGTGACTTCCTCCGGTCGGATGCCGTCCATCTTCGATTCCACCTCGGACTTGACGAGGTCGAAGGGGAAACGGGCGATCACACAGCGCATGGGTGCCTCACCAAGGGTCGGGCGGAGCATGGCGGAAACGCGGGCTACGCGGGGAAACGCGGGCTACGCGGGGCCGGCGCGTGGCCGGTCCCGGGAAAACGAACAGGGCCCGCACCGTGGTGCGGGCCCTGTCGTAGCGCTAGCTAGGCAGGAACGATGTTCTCCGCCTGCGGGCCCTTCTGGCCCTGGGTGACGTCGAACGTCACCTTCTGGCCTTCCTGGAGCTCGCGGAAGCCCTGGGTGGCGATGTTCGAGTAGTGAGCGAAGACGTCAGCGCCTCCGCCGTCCTGCTCGATGAAGCCGAAGCCCTTTTCAGCGTTGAACCACTTCACGGTACCGGTGGCCATGTCATATCTCCTGAGGCAGTGCTGGGGACCCGCACCTCGCGAATCTCCTCATCGCCGTGATGATCACCTGCCCGGAAAAACCGGCAGCAAAATGGCAACCACAACTGCAACTGATGTTGAGCTTAGCACGGAAAGAATTCGGCGCCAGGGCATGACTTCGGCGAGCCGACCTGCTGGAAATGCACCCGGGAGAGAGTCTCCGAGCCGTCCAAGAATCCTTTTCCCGGTACTGCTCGAATTTCTTCCACGGCCGCGCCAGCTTTCTCCTACGGCCGCAGCAGATATTCACTCGGCGTCCTTGCGGGGGTGGCGCAGCTCCTCGTTGTGGCGCAGGGCCTCCTCCAGCTGGTCCTCCAGGGCGATGATGCGGATGGCGGCATCGATCGGGGTTCCCTGGTCTACCAGCTCACGGGCCCGGGCGGCCAGGCGCAGCTGGTGGCGCGAGTAGCGGCGGTGGCCGCCGTCCGACCGCTTCGGGGCGACCAGGTTCGCCTCGCCGAGAGCGCGGAGGAACCCGGGGCGTGGCACCGATCAGCTCGGCGGCCCGGCCCATGGTGTACGCCGGGTAGTGGTCGTCGTCGAGCCGGTCGGCGGCCTGCGACTGGTCTTCCGAGGGCATGTACGCCTTCCCGCGGGCCGCCAGGGCGCGGCCCGCCCTATGGGGCAGTTTCCCCGTACGAGAACTCTAGTCGCCCGGGTGGAATCCCTGCTGTGGCGGACACAGATGTGCGACGCCCGTCGGCCCGCATGCGCCCCCGGCCGGCTCCCCCCGTACCCGTACGGGAACTCCTGGCCGGGCCATGACCCCTCCGGAGTACGGTGGACCTGACCGGGGGCGCATGCGGCGGACCTGCGGCGAAAGAGGAACGGTGACCGACATGGGCTCGACGGCCGACCACCCGCCCGACGGCGACGAGCTCGCCGAGGTCCGCATCATCGCGGCGGACCCCGACGTCGCCCAGCGGGTCGCGCTGCTCCTGCGCCAGGTGTTCCACGCCGACGAGCCCCGCAGCTACCCCACGGGCCCCGACGGGCACGGCACCCTCCTGCATCTGACGGTCGACACCGGCCGCGTCGCCGACGCGGCGCCCGACCCCTCGACCTGGCTGATCAGCAGCCGCTCCCAGGGCCGCCGCGCGCACACGGACGAGCCGGGCTGACCAAGGGCGACCGGGTGGGCGGGCTCCGCCGTCGCTCTCCCGGGCGGGACAGTCCGCAGGAGTGACCGACGCAGGCATCGGACGAGCCGTCCCTGGGCAGCAGCAGGACAGCCGCCCGCCGAAGCCGTCGGACCCCCGGAGGGCTCCGCATCCGTGTCAGCCGTTCCCTCCGGCTCGTAAGGACCGTCCCCCTTGCCGAACGCGCCCCGCACCCTCTCTGTCCCGCCCCAGGGCATACGGATACCGACGCCGGTCACGCATCCTCCGCGTGACCGGCGCCCCCGTCCGCCGGGCCACCGCGACCCGTATCTCCTCGCGGCCGTCCTCTTCGCCGCGTACGCCGCCCTGTCCGTGGCCCGCTTCCGGCACCTGGCGAGCCGCTCCTGGGACCTCGGCATCTTCGAGCAGGCGGTCCGCGCGTACGCCCATCTGCGGGCGCCGGTCGTCGATCTCAAGGGACCGGGATTCAACGTCCTGGGCGACCACTTCAGCCCGATCACGGCGCTCCTCGCCCCCGTGTACCGCCTCTTCCCCTCCCCCGTCACGCTCCTCGTCGCCCAGGCCGCGCTCTTCGCCCTGTCCGCCGTACCGGTCACCCGCGCCGCCGTACGTCTCGTCGGCCGCCGCCGGGGACTCGCGCTCGGGATCGCGTACGGCCTGTCCTGGGGCATCCAGCGTGCCGTCGACTTCGACTTCCACGAGGTGTGTTTCGCCGTACCGCTGATCGCGTTCAGCCTGGAGGCGCTGTTGGACCGGCGATGGCGGCGGGCCTTGTTGTGGGCACTGCCGCTGGTGCTGGTGAAGGAGGACCTGGGTCTGACGGTGGCGGCGATCGCCCTGGTCGTGGTCCTGCGCGCCCGCCGGGTCTCCCCGCGCGCGGCCCGGTGGGCACTCGCCGTGGCCGCCGCGGGCGTGGCCGCGACCGTGGTTACGCTGACCGTCGTCGTCCCGGCCTTCAACACGAGTGGCGGCTACGACTACTGGAGCAAGGTCGACAGCGGCTTCGCCCTCTTCGACGGCACCGGCACCAAGCTGCGTACGCTCGCCTGGCTGCTGATCCCCACCAGCGGCCTGCTGGCCCTGCGTTCCCCGCTGTCGGTGGTCGCCCTGCCCACGCTCGGCTGGCGCTTACTCTCCGGCGACGAGCACTACTGGGGCACCGCGTGGCACTACAGCGCGGTGCTGATGCCGGTCGTCGCCCTCGCCCTCGCCGACGCGCTCACCGCCGCCCGCTGCAGCCCGCGCCCCTGGCTGCGCTCGTACGCGAACCAGCTCCCCGCCGCCACCGCGGCCGCCGCCCTCGCGCTCACGACCGCCCTCCCCCTCTCGGTGCTGAGCGAGGCCGAGGCCTACCGCACCCCCGGCCCGCGTCACCGCCGTCGAGCGCATGCTGGACCGCATCCCGGACGGCGCCACCGTCGAGGCCAACATCGGCCCGATCAGCCGGCTGACCTCGCGCTGCCGCGTCTTCTGGACCGGCGGCACGGGGAACATCACGCCGGACTACATCGCCCTGGAGAACACCGACCGCTCGATCGACGACGTCGAGGAATACGTCCGCGGGCTGCATCCGCGCGCCTTCTACGAGATCGTCGGCGCCACGCAGGGGTACGTCGTCCTCCGCCACCGCACCTGACAGCGGAGGACGACCCTTCCCTGTCGCTTACGGCGCGTCGATCAGGTCGTGCGGCGGCACGGTCACCGTGCGGGCGCCCGGCTCACCTGCCAGGACGACCTTGCGCAGGGCGACGTTGTTGGCGGTGTTCGTCTCCTGGAGGCGGTTCTCCGGGTTGGCGATCACCTGGATGTAGTACGTGCCGTTCGGCAGGTCGGTGACGTCGAAGGACTGGCCGGGACGGTACTGGGTGTACGTGTCGCCGGAGCCGACGTCGAGGACCTCGCGCACGGAGATGGAGTTCTGCTCACCGCAGGCGGTGGACAGATCGGTGTTGTACGGCTTCCAGTTGGCGTTCTTCACCGTGTAGTCGACGGCGTCGGTGTTGGCCAGGCAGAACGCCTCCTTGCCGGAGCGCACCTCCTTCGTCTGGTCCTCGCTCAGCAGCCGGTAGCTGGCGAAGTCCGTGAAGTGCCAGTGCTCGTGGCCGACGCGCGGGTCCCACTCCATGGTGCCGGTGGGCGTGTACCCGACCTGCTTGCCGTCGGCGTCGTAGAAGTACTGGTACGCGTCCATCAGGTCCTTGCCGGGGCTGCGGAACCCGTCCACGACGAGCGGCGCGGGACCGGCGTTCCACACGTTCGCGCTGAACGCGAGGTAGTCCTTGCCCGCTACGTCCCCGTCCTCGCCGTCGGTGATGGCGATGTCCCACGCCGGCAGCGACCGCAGGTCCGGCTTGGGCACGCTCGCCGCGACGCCGGCCCGGCCGGTGGGCCGCTTGGCGTTCGGCGTCAGCGCGGGCGCGATGCGGGAGCCGTCGGTGTGGCCGGTGCCGTCGCCCAGGTGGTGTGCCGTACCGCGGTCTTCGAGGGCGTGGGAGAGGGCCGGGGGTGTGGGTGCGTCGGCGCCGCGGGGGCCGTAGTGGTGGTTGTTGCCCTGGGAGGCGTGGGCGCCGTGGCTGTCACCGTGCTGGGCGGCGGTACTGAGCCCTTCTCCGCCCTCGCTCTCCTCCCGCACGGTCACCTTGATGGTCGGCTGGTCGTCGGGGATGTCGAACAGGTCGCGGTACTTCTTCGCCACCGACACCTTGGCCGTGTACTCGCCCGCCGGCAGGTCCACCGGCTTGTCGTAGTCGACCGTGCTGGAGTTGGACGCCCAGCCCTTCTCGACGCCCCACACCGAGCCGAGGGTGAACGGGTTGGTGGGGCAGCTCTCCGGATAGTGCGAGGTCGCGGGGGCGTCCGGCCGCAGCCGCCCGGAGGCGTTGTTCGGGCAGAAGGTCCCCTCGCTCGTCACCACCTCCTTGCCGTCCGCGTCGGTGACCGACACGTTCAGGAAGCCCCGCAGCCCGGAGAAGTCCTTCACCAGCCCGGCGGGCAGGGTCTTGGTCCGCGTGCTCGTCCCGTCCCGGAGGATCTGGCGGGCGACGACCGGGTCCTTGTACGACTTCCGGGTCACCTTGAACTCCAGCGGCGCGTCGTCGACGGTGACGTACGTGCCGAGGTCGAGATAGACGCCGGAGCTCCACTCGTAACGGTCGAGCGTGACGGAGTTCGACGCGGCGATCAGCTTCAGCTTCGGCTTGCCGGGGGTCGCCGCGGCCGTCTCGGCTCCGGCACCGGGGGCCGCCGCGGCCGCAGTGACGACGACGGTGAGCGCGGCTCCGGCGGCGAGTGCGGAACGTCTTAAGTGAGTCATCGGCTCTTGTCTCCCAGGTGTGCTCGATGTTCTTGACGTGCTCGATGTGCTGGATGTGCTCGATGTGCTTGATCAAGTTGTGAGCACCCTGTGAGAGTTGGGAGAGCCGTGCCGGGGTTGCCTGGTGAGGGCGAAATGAACTCGGGTGGCGTGAAGTGACGTGAACTAGGCGTCCGAGTGGCCGAGTTCGATGGCGTGATCGTCGCCTCCGCGGCCCTTGACGGTCAGTGCGGTCGCCGCGGGCGGATATCCGGTGGCGATGACGGTGTACTCGCCGACGGCCAGGGGGCCGTGCGGGGCTCGTACGACGCCCTGGAGGCGGGCGCCGGTATCGAGGTCGACCTCGACGCGGGTGACGCCGGTGCCGCCGATCTCGACGGCCAGCGCGCGGGGACGGTGGCCGGCCGCGTTGACGGCGAGGGTGACCGGGCCGGGGGTGAGCTCGGCGAAGGCGAACTCGCCCTGCTCCCCGGTGGTCCGGGTGGCCAGCAGATCACCGCGCACGTCCGTGACGACGACCACCGCGTCCTTCACGGTCGGCACTCCGGTCGGTATGGACGACGACGATGCCATGGGCGCCCTTCGCTTCCCGCAGTGCTCGTTGTCACAAAGACTCGGCAAAGGCAGCCGGGCGGCTTCGGTCCACGACACCTTCACGGCTGCGGCCGCGGTCGTTTTCATATGGATGGGGCGGAGGCAGCGCCGGACCGGGCGCAGTCCGATCGCCCCGAACGAGACGATGAGAACCGCCGATCGGCTGGTCTCGCCGCCGCCACCAAGCCGCGGCTACCGCACTGCGGGGTGCGGCTGGATCGGCTTCGGGAGCCTCTTCATCCTGCCCGCGGTGTTCAACGTCGTGGCTGCGATCCGAGGACTCATCGGCTGAGCAATGGAGGAGCTGGGTGTGGCCCAAATACTCCAATACTCCAACTGCGGGAACGGCGCCCACTCAGCCGACAGCGAAGGTGACGATCACCCGAGTCGGGTCGCGGAATGCGTCGGGGTCGATGGGCGAACGTTCCGTCAGGACGTTCACGCCCGGGCCCGCACCTTTCGCGAAGTAGGTCCACGCAGGCCCTCGGAGAGCCGGGCCGCACAGTCCCTTCGGCAGTTCCGTCTCGTCCGGGCCGAGGGCGTACGCGTCGCCGTACTGCTCGTCGAGCAGGGGCTCGCCCTCGGGGACGAGGCCTGCGCGGTGCAAGTAGTCCGGGAGTCGGCTGGTGCGGAAGGAGACCTGGGCGGTGCCGTTCTTGGTGGCGTAGTGGATTTCCGAGGCGTCGGACGGGAGGGGGGCGCCGGCTGCCGAGATCACGTTCGGGAGGCTTGTGTCGCTGCCGTCGCAGGCTCGGGGGTCGCCGAAGGGGCGGAACAGCTCGTCCTGGAAGAGCCAGATCACCCCGCCGGCCACCAGGGCGAGGACTGCCACGCCGGCCGCCAGGCACGACAGGCGACGCCGTGGGGCGGGGGCTCCGACGTCCTGCGGATATGGAGCCTCGTCCGTCTCGTCCGTCTCGTCCGTCTCGTCCGTCTCGTTCGTCTTGTCGGAGACAGTTCCCCCGCCATGGCCTTCGGTCTCAGACATGTATCCCCCACCGTCCGACTGGAAGGACCGAACATACCTACTGGAAGGTCCTGTTGAGCAGGTCCAGCAGGGCCTCCCAGTGGCGTTCCGTCGCCTCCACGCCGTACATCGCCGTGTCCGCCTGCGTGAAGCCGTGGTGGGCGCCCTCGTAGATCTCCGTGCGGTGGCGGACGCCGGCTTCTGTGAGGGCCTTCTCCAGGCGGTCGATCTGTTCGGCCGGGTTGGTGGAGTCCTGGTCGGCGTGGCCGAAGTACACCTCGGCCGTGATGTGTTCGGCGAGGAGGTGGGGGCTGTTCGGGGCCTCGGTCGCCAGGTACGCGCCGTGGAAGCCGGCCGCGGCGGCGATGCGGTCGGGGTAGGTGCCGACCGTGCGCAGGGCGAGGCCCGCGCCCAGGCAGTAGCCGGTGACGCCTGCCGGGCCGTCGGTGGTCAGGGCGGACGCGGACAGCCAGTCGAGGTAGGCGGCGGCGTCCCGCATCGCCGCCTCGGGGGTGAGGGCCTCGGCGGCCGGGCGGAGGGCCTGGATGATCTCCGGACGCTCGGCCGGGTTGATGAAGTCCGGGAGGTCCACGACGGGGGCGGGGCTGTAGCGGTAGAAGACGTTGGGGACCAGGACCGTGTAGCCCGCCGCGGCCAGGCGGTCCGCCATCGACTTGAGGTGCGGGCGCAGGCCGAAGCCGTCCATGTAGAACAGGACGGCGGGGTGCGGGGCGCCGTCGTCGGGGTGGGCCAGGTAGGCGTCGGCGGTGCCGTCCGGGGTGGGTATGCCGACGAGCGAGCCGTGCACGGAGGTCATGGGGGTGCCTTTCCATTCCTGGTCTGCAGCACGGCCCGCAGCAGGACCGCTGCCACATCGGGCCTGCGTGAGAAACAGTGCCGGATGTGACACCGAGTGTCACGCTAGCTCGGAACGAACACGCGCACCGACACCCGTGGTATCGCCCGGGCCGCCGTACGGGCCGAACTCAGCCACGTCGCCTTCGAGTTGTTCCGTCGCGAGGGCTTCGACAAAGTGACCCTCGACGACCTGGCCTCGGCCGCCGGGGTCTCCCGGAGCACCTTCCTGCGGTACTTCGGCACCAAGGAGGACGCCGTCCTCGCCGCCTTCGACGGGCAGGACCGGCGCGTCGCCGACGCCCTGCGTGCCCGCCCCGCCGACGAGGACGACTGGACGGCGCTGCGGCGGGCGCTGGACACGGTCATCGGGCGCTACCACGAGAACCCGGAGGGCGCGCTGGCGACGACCCGGCTGGTCCGGGAGACCCCGGCACTGTGTGCCCGGCACCTGGAGAAGCAGCTCAGCTGGCGGCCCGCGCTGGCCGAGGCGCTGGCCGAGCGTGCGGGCACGCCGGAATCCGTGACCGTCGGGCAGACGGTGCGGGCGGGCGCCGCGCTCGGCTGCCTGAACGTCGCCCTCGACCACTGGACCGCCTCCGACGGCCGCCTCGACCTGGTCGCGCTGCTGGATGAGGCGTTTGCGGCGCTGGCGGCGGGGGCGGGGTCGGAGTCGGCTCCGGCGCCTCGCTGAGCAAAATCATGTGACCCGAACCACACATCAGCGCCAATTCGGCGATAATCGGAACCATGAGTACCGCAACGTATGTACTGGCGGCCTCGTCGAGCGATGTACTCAACGTGATCGCCGCCTTCACCGGTGGCCTGTTCATCGCCGGTGCACTGGTGTGGGCCGTGCAGTTCGGCATGCGGGTCCAGGACCGGGAACTGCCCCGGCCCCGCCCCGAGGAGCAGGCACATCTCCCGGAGACCGGCGCCATCCGCGAGATGCGGGAGGTGCGGGAGCCGGACGAGATCCCGATACACGCGGACAAGCGGGAACGGCTCATGCCGTATCAGCTCCACCACGCCGCGACCCGACGAGGGAAGGACCAGCACCGAAGGCGCTGGCTGCCCGGTTCCAGCGGTTCCTTCGGCAGCGGCGGCATCGGGCACACATAGGCACAGGTCAGGTCCGGGTGCCCGCCGGCCGGTACACCGCCAGCGCCCAGATCACGAAGAAGTTGACGCCGACCATGATGAGCGACCAGACCGGCGCGTACGGCAGGAACAGGAACTGGGCGATCATGTTCAGGGACGCCAGGAAGATGCCGGTCATACGGGCCCAGGTGGCGCCCTTGAGGATGCCCGCGCCGGCGAGCACGGCGACCGCGCCGAGGACGAGCAGGATCACGCCCCAGCCGGTGAGGTTGATCTTGTAGACGTAGTCGCCGATGTTGGCCCACACGTCGTCCTCGGCGAGTGCGGAGATGCCCTGGAAGATCGCCAGGACGCCGTTCATCAGCAGCAGGACGCCGGCGAAGACGGCCCCGCCCGTGGCCCAGCCGGTCTCGGGCGGCATCGGGGCGTAGCCGTAGTCGGCCCGGCCGGGCGTCATGCCCTGGCGGGTGTCGTCCCGGGTCGGCTGTTGCTGCTTGCCCGTCGGCTGCTGCCCTCCGCCGGTCGGCGGCTGCGTCGCGTGCGGTTGCTGGGTCATGGGTGGGCCCCGTTTCTTCCTAGTCTGCGGGTGGTTCGAGTGGTCCGAGTGGTCCGAGTCGTACGACCCCTTCGACGATCGGACGACCCCTTCGACGATCGGGCGGCACAAAGACCCCCGCCATGGGGGTGGGCCATTCGGGTGACGTCCGGCATGCGGGTGCACGCCCACGGACCTTCACTGGAACCGGAATCTGCCAACCCCCAGTCCTGGAGACGACATGGCCCGTTACCGAGCACGCCTGGCGGCCGTCGCGCTGACCGCACTGGCCACGGTGGCCGCACTGGCCGGCTGCTCCGACGACGACAGCCCCTCCGACGTGGTCAGCAGGGCGGAGTCGGCGGCGCGCTCGGTGGGTGCCGAGGCGACGGACGCGTTCGCGTCGGCGACGGCGGAAGCGGGCCGGAGATTCGACGAGGTCAAGGGCGGCGTCGACGCCAAGGACGAGGTGAAACTGGGCACCCCGGGCACGGACGGCGAGGGCCGTACGACGGTCGAGGTCAGCGTGGACAACACGGCCGGCTCGACGAGGTCCTTCCTCGTCCAGGTCGACTTCACCGAGCGGGGCGGCGACCTGGCCGACGTGGCCGTCGTCACCGTCTCCGACGTCCCGTCCGGCGAGTCCGGGAAGGCCACGGCCCGCAGCACACGGAAGCTGGGCGGTGAGGTGGGGGCGAAGGTGGAGCGGGCGGTGCGGTACTGAGCAGCGCGGAGACGCGTCCCTCGTCACCCACCGAAGTCCCCGAAGTCCCCGAGTCCCCGAAGTCCCCGAAGTCTCTGAAGGTCAGCGCACGGCACCGCGACGACAAGGGCAGGACGATGAGCGAGACACCGATGAGCAGGACACCGGTGGCCTTCACCGAGCAGGACCACGCGGAGCGTATGACCCGGGCCGCCCGGGACGCGGCCGACGCCGGTCTCTCCGGGCTGCTCGTCACCCCGGGTCCCGACCTGGTCTGGCTGTGCGGCTACCGGCCGACCGCGCTCACCGAACGCCTCACCCTGCTGGTGCTGGTCCCCGAGTCGGAGCCCCGGCTGCTGGTCCCCGCGCTGGAACGTCCGGAGGCGGAGGCGGCCCCCGGCGCGGGCGCCCTGCGGCTGTCGGAGTGGCGGGACGGCCAGGACCCGTACGCGGCGGCGGCCGGACTGCTGCGCCCCAACGGCCACTACGGCGTCTCGGACGCCACCTGGTCCCTGCACCTCCTCGGCCTTCAGGAGGCCCTGCCGCTCACCACGTACCGCGCGCTGAGCATCGCGCTGCCGATGCTGCGGGCGGTCAAGGACGACCACGAGGTGGCCCGGCTCGCGGCGGCGGGGGCGGCGGCGGACGCGACGTACGAGGAGATCCTGTCCGTACGGTTCGCCGGGCGCCGGGAGACCGACGTGGCCGCCGACCTGGCACACCTCCTGCGCCGGCACGGGCACAGCCAGGTCGACTTCACCGTCGTCGGCTCCGGGCCCAACGGCGCCAACCCGCACCACGAGGCCGGCGAGCGCACCATCGAGGACGGCGACATGGTGGTCCTGGACTTCGGCGGTCTGAAGCACGGGTACGGCTCGGACACCACCCGGACCGTGCACGTCGGCGAGCCCACCGACGAGGAGCGAGCGGTGCACGACATCGTGCGCCAGGCGCAGCAGGCCGCCTTCGAGGCCGTGCGGCCCGGTGTGCCGTGCGAGGAGATCGACCGGGTGGCCCGCACGGTGATCGAGTACGCTGGCTACGGCGAGTACTTCATCCACCGCACCGGCCACGGCATCGGCGTCACCACGCACGAGCCGCCGTACCTCGTGCAGGGCGAGCAGCGGCCGCTCGTGCCCGGGATGTGCTTCTCCATCGAGCCCGGCATCTATCTGCCCGGCCGGTTCGGTGTCCGTATCGAGGACATCGTGACGTGCACGGAGACGGGCGGGCGGCGGCTGAACGGCACGCCGCACGAGATGGCCGTGGTGACGTGACCCACCGTCAGGACCGGTCCGCCGCGCCCGCCGCGCCCGCCACTGTGATCGCGATCTGCTCGCTCGTCCCGCTCACTCCGTTCAGCGTGGCCGTCGCCTGAAGGCGGCCCGGGCCGGACGGGAGGGCGGGGTCCGGGACGCAGGACCAGCTGCCGGCCGCCGTGGCCGTCGTCGCGCAGACCTCGCTCTCGAGGGCGTCGCGCACGGTGACCTGGGCGCCCGGGTACGCCGTACCGGCGATCTCCGGCCGGGCCGGCAACGGCACCCCGGACTCGGGACGCGTCAGCGTGGGCCCTGGCAGGCCGACGGTCACCTCGCAGGTGCCCTGGTCCTGCACCGCGCCCCCCGCGTCCGTGAGCCGCAGCACGCATCCGCGGAGCCGGGTGCCCGGTACCGCGTCCGGGGCCACCGCCAGGACGAAGGGGAAGGTCCGCCCCTGCCATCCCTGCGCCGCCGCGGACCCCGTGACCTCCGCGCCCTCGGCGCCCTCCGTGCCCTCCGCGTCTGACGCGGCTCCCGTGAACGTGTACGTCCCACCGCCCCCGCCGGACACGACCACCCCCCGATAACCGCTCCCGGCGAACGGCACGCCCGTGACCTCGCTGCCCTCGGGAGCCGTCAGCGTCAGCACCGACCCGGCCCCCAGCGCCGCCCCCTCGTATCCGGAGGCCTCGACGATCCCCTCCCGCCCGGGGGCGATGGTCACAGCCCCCCACAGCCCACGCGCCGCCGCAGTGGCGGTCTCCGGCGGCGGACCGGACACGGCCAGCGTGCCCACCACCGCGACGGCCGCCAGCGCGGCTCCTGCTGCCTTCTTCGGCCTGTGCATCGTCGGCACCACTCCTCACCGGACGTCGTAGCCCCCGATGCGTGCGATTCTCGCGGCCCGTTTCCGCAGGCGGCGTGCGTTGTGCGGCCGTATGGGCGAGCGTGGGGGCGAGCGTCGGGGCGCGCTTTGGGCGAGGAAGGCGCGGCCGTACGCCGGAGGGACCGGCCCGGATTCTTTACCAAATCAAAAGGTTTCTCGCGCATCCCCATCCGTACTTCTGTACGTCCGACCCGCCCACAGCGGGCCCCCGACCGGGCAGGAGACACGGTGCGCTTTTCGCGGAACACGACGGGAACGGTTTTCGTCGGCGGTGCCCTCACGCTGACCTTGGCTGCGTTGGCTTATCCGTCGATGCTCGGCCTCGACACCGTCTCCAGCGCTCAGGACAGAGTGATCGCCCAGACACAGTGGGGGCCGTTGACCGAGCAGGACCGTGCCTTCGTGGTCGCTGTGCGCGCGGCCGGACTGTGGGAGTACCCGCTCGGGCAGATCGGCCTGAAGAAGGGGACGACCCCGGAGGTCAAGACGGCGTCCGAGCACCTCGTGGACGGACACGCGGCGCTGGACGCCAGCTGCCGCAAGATCGCCCCGATGCTGAACATCACCCTGCCGAACGTGGCGAGCCCGCAGCAGGTGTCCTTCATAAACCAGATCGACTCGCAGACCGGCCAGGCGTTCAACTCCAACTTCGCCAACATCCTGCGGACCACGCACGGTTCGATCTTCAACACGGTCGCGAAGATCCGCTCGACCACCAAGAACAGCCTGGTGCGCCAGCTGGCCGAGCAGGCCAACAACACCGTCCTGGACCACATCACGGTCATGGAGAACACCGGCCTGGTCAACTACGACCAGGCCCTCTTCCAGCAGACCACCCCGCCGAAGCTGCCCAAGGACGACATGACTCCGCCGCCGCCGCAGCCCGGCGAACCGATGGTGGTCCTCACGCCACCGCCGACCGCGACCGCGACGCCGACCATCACGCCCTGAGAAGCAGCCCTCAGGGAGCCAGCCAGACGGTGGTGTCCGGGCCGAGGCGGCCGTCCTCCAACGGGCGGCTCGCCAGCAGCACTTCGCCCGCCGGCAGCGGTACGGCCGTCCCCGACAGGTTGGCCACGCACCGCCAGCCCTCGTGCCGGGCGAAGTCCAGCACCCCGGCCGGGCTGTCGGCCGCCCAGGTCAGCGACTCGCCCTCCAGCAGCTTGCGGCGCAGCCTCAGGGCCCTGCGGTAGAGCTCCAGGGTCGAGCCCTCTGCCCCGTCCTGTGCCTCGACCGCGTACGCCGCGAAGCGCTCCGGCTGCGGCAGCCAGGCGCCGCCCGCGCCGAAGCCGTACGAGGGTCCCGTCGTCGTCCACGGCAGCGGCACCCGGCACCCGTCGCGGCCCTTGCGGACGCGTCCCGTCTGTTCCCAGATCGGGTCCTGGAGGACCTCGAAGGGCAGGTCGGCGACCTCGGGCAGACCGAGTTCCTCGCCCTGGTAGACGTACGAGGATCCGGGCAGCGCCAGCATCAGGAGCGTGGCGGCACGGGCGCGCCGCAGGCCCTGTTCCTGGTCGATCGCGGGGGCGTGGCCGCCGGACAGCAGCCAGGCGTTCTCGTCGGTGCCGGGCGGGAGCACGAGGCGGGAGGTGTGCCGTACGACGTCGTGGTTGGACAGCACCCAGGTGGCGGAGGCGCCGGCCTCGCGGGCGGCGGCGAGGGAGCCGGTGATGACCTGGCGGAGTTCCTCCGCGTCCCAGCCGGCCTTCAGGTACTCGAAGTTGAAGGCCTGGCCGAGTTCGTCCGGGCGGGCGTACAGCACGCGTCGGGCGCCCGGCACCCAGGCCTCGGCGACCGCCATGCGGGGCGGACGGTAGGCGTCGAAGATCTTGCGCCAGTCACGGTAGATCTCGTGGACGTCGTCGCGGTCGTAGAAGGGGTGGCTGCCGGGCGGGAGCTCGGACAGCGCCTCCTCGCTGCTGAGTTCGGGGGCGCCGAGATCGCGCAGCGGTTCCTCCAGGTCCTTGGCGAGGGCGTGGGCGACGTCGACGCGGAAGCCGTCGACCCCGCGGTCGGACCAGAAGCGCAGGGTGGTGCGGAAGTCGGCGCGGACCTCCTCGTTCGCCCAGTTGAGGTCGGGCTGCTCGGGGGCGAACAGATGCAGGTACCACTGTCCGTCCGGCACCCGCTGCCAGGCGCTGCCGCCGAAGACGGACTGCCAGTCGGTGGGCGGGAGTTCGCCGTGCGGGCCGCGGCCGTCGCGGAAGACGTAGCGGTCGCGGGCGGGCGAGCCGGGCCCGGCGGCGAGTGCCTCCTGGAACCAGACGTGCTGGTGGGAGGTGTGGTTGGGGACCAGGTCGACGATCACCTTGAGGCCGAGGCGGTGGGCCTCGGCGGCGAGCGCGTCGAAGTCGTCGAGGGTGCCCAGGCGCGGGTCGACGTCACGGTGGTCGGCGACGTCATAGCCGCCGTCGGCGAGTTCGGAGGGGTAGAAGGGGCTGAGCCACAGGGCGTCGACGCCGAGTGCGGCGAGGTGGTTCAGGCGCCGGGTGATGCCCTTCAGGTCGCCGAGCCCGTCGCCGTCGGCGTCGGCGAAGCTGCGGGGGTAGACCTGGTAGACGACGGCCTGGCGCCACCAGTTGGGGTCCTTGGAGGAGAGGTCGGGAATGGGGTCGATCACGCGGTCTCCTTCGTGGCGTTCGGGACGATGGGCATCAGCATGCAGGTACCTGTCCACATTGTCGGGAAAGCGAACTCGAACGCTGTCCGGAGCGGTTCATTCCCTGTGTGACGGAATTGTGATGAGCTCTTGAACTCGCCCAGCATCACCGCAGGTTGACAGCGTTCCGTGGGGAGATCCACGATGTGCGAGCACTGTGGCGCATATGACCAATGAGCCCAGTGTTTCTCAGAACCTTTCTCAGGTCCTTTCTCAGGTCCTTTCTCAGAACCGGTGTTCTGAGAACACCTGCCACCCCCCGCACCCCGATGGGATCCCGCATGTCCATAACCAGACGTGTCACCGCGCGCCGCCTGCTGGGGACGGGCGCCGCGGCGCTCGTCCTCTGTGCCGTCTCCGCCCCCACCTCCTGGGCCACCGGCACCCCCGGTGGCGACGGCTGGAAGTCCGGCGGCACCTACCAGCCCGGCACCGGTGCCGGCACGGAGACCGAGACCGACCGCTGCCAGTTCTCGCTGGACGGCACGAGCTTCTACGACTCGGTCAAGGTCGACGACCAGAACCTGAAGCCGACCGACGACGGCAAGGTCCACATCAAGGTCCGCACGGCCGGCGACGCGAACACCTGCACGGCCTCCCTGGCCTCCTACCTCGCCCACGGCGCCACCTTCGCCACCTCCGGCGAGCAGGTCTTCGTCGACTTCGACACGGTGACCGTCAAGCCCGGCCAGACCGAGTCCCTCGACATCGCGGTGCCGGACGCGGGCTGCTTCGCGCAGATCGACCTCTACCGGGGCGCCGTCAAGTTCGACGGCGAGCTCGACGCGAACGACGGCTTCGTCCACGGCGACCTGCCCAAGGGCCCGGACCGTCCGGTCATCAAGGACAAGCTGATCGCGGCCTGGAACGGCGGCACGAAGGACTGCACGACGGCCCCGTCCGAGCCCCCGGCCTCCCCGACGCCGACCCCGTCGACCCCGGAGTCCACGGAACCCTCGACACCGGGCGAGGAGACGACGCCCCCGGCGACGGAGACTCCCTCCGAGTCCGCCTCGCCCTCCACCGAGGCCCCGAGCCCGTCGGCCTCCGAGTCCACCACCGCTCCCGCCGCCACCCCGAACGGCGGCGGTGGCGACCTCGCGGAGACCGGCGGCAGCAGCGCGACCGGCCCGATCGCGGTCGGCGCGGCGGTGCTGCTCGCGGGCGGTGCGGGCATCGTGCTGGCGACGCGGCGTCGCAAGGCGGCTCGCTCGTAATCAGGCGCAGTTGGTGTGGTCAGCGCCGGTCGGGCTGGGTTTCAGCCCGACCGGCGTTCGGGCTTCGGGCTGAGGACACGGGATTCGCCCGCGCCGCCCCTTCCCGTCCCGTCCCTGGGGGCTGCCGCCCCCAGACCCCCGCTGTCGGCCTGAACGGCCTCGTCCTCAAACGCCGGACGGGCTTGAAGCCGTGCAGTGCCGAAGAGCCTCGCCATCAAAGGCCGGACGGCCTGGATGAGGTCGCGCACTGCTTCAGCAGCGAGGCGATGTCGGCGTCCACCACCCGATACCGCACGATCCGCCCCTCCTTCTCCCCCTCCACGACCCCCGCCGCCCGCAACAGCCTGAGCGCCTGCGACACGGCGGGGTCGTTCATGCCGGTGGCGATCGCCAGGTCGGAGACGGCCAGGGGGCCGGTGCGGTGCAGGGCGAGCAGCAGGGCCAGCCGCTTGGGATCGGCGAGCAGCGAGAAGCGGTCGGCCCAGGCGCGGACATGGCCCGGTTCACCGATCGCGGCGATGGCGTCGCACACCCGGTGCCCGTCGATGGTTCGGCGATCCGCTCGATCGGCCGGAACGAGATGCATGCCGCCATCCTCGCAGGACCCCTATGTGATCTTCCATACCTGCGCAGGTACGCAGCTATGCAGGAGACCGCTTGCCACCCTACGGTGGGCTGGCCGTGGTGCTCGGGAAGCCGGTGACGACCCCTCAAGGGTCCATGCCGGAGCGGCCCTCGCCACTGTGATCGGGGAGTTTCCGTCCCGTCCGGCGCCAGCCGGGCCACTGGTCGCACGACCGGGAAGGCAGGAACGGACACGCACGACCCGTAAGCCAGGAGACCGGCCACGGCATCTCACGAGTTGATCCACGAGGTGCTGGAGCGTGACCGAATGACCCTGCCCGAGCCTGCCCGGACGTCCGTGCCCGCCCCGACGTCCTTCAAGTGGCGCCGCGAGGACACCCTCAAGACCGCCGGCCTCATGTCGGCCGTCGCCGCACTGCACGTCGTCGCCTTCGGAATCCTGCTCCTCCTCGTCGTCCCCGGGCACTACGAGGTCGGCAACAAGGCCTTCGGTATCGGCCTCGGCATCACCGCCTACACCCTCGGCATGCGGCACGCCTTCGACGCCGACCACATCGCCGCGATCGACAACACCACCCGCAAGCTGATGGCCGACGGCAAGCGCCCGGTGTCGGTGGGCTTCTGGTTCGCGCTCGGTCACTCCAGCGTGGTGGTCGTCCTCGCCCTGCTGATCGCGGGCGGCACCCAGCTCGCCGGGAAGGTCATGAGCGAGGGCTCCAGCACCCACCAGGTGCTCGGCTTCCTCGGTACGACGATCTCCGGCATGTTCCTCTACCTCATCGCCGCCCTCAACCTGGTCGCCCTGCTCGGCATCCTCAAGGTGTTCAAGGCGATGCGGGCGGGCGCGTACGACGAGGAGGAACTCGAACAGCACCTGGACTCGCGGGGGTTCATGAACCGGATCCTCGGCCGCCTCACCAAGTCCATCACCCGCCCCGGCCAGATGTTCCCGCTCGGCTTCCTCTTCGGCCTCGGCTTCGACACCGCGACCGAGGTCACCCTGATGGTGATGGCGGGCTCGGGCGCGGCGGCCGGCCTGCCCTGGTACGCGATCCTCTCCCTGCCCCTCCTCTTCGCCGCCGGCATGAGCCTGTTCGACACCCTCGACGGCACCTTCATGAACTTCGCCTACCAGTGGGCGTTCTCCAACCCGGTCCGCAAGGTCTTCTACAACCTCACGATCACTGGCCTGTCCATCGCCGTCGCCTTCTTCATCGGCACCATCGAACTCGTCGGCGTCCTGCACGAGAAGCTCGACCTGAGCGACACGGTCACCACCTGGATCGCCGACATCAACCTCGACAGCGTCGGCTACGTCATCGTCGGCCTGTTCGTGGTGGTGTGGGCGGCGGCCATCGGCTACTGGCGGCTCGCGAAGGTGGAACAGCGGTGGGCGGTACGGCCGGCGGCGGACACCCGCTAGGCGTCCACTAGGCGCCCTCCACCGTCGTCAGCCACAGCTTCACGTACCGCTCCACGTCCACGCCCAACGCCACGTCCACCAGCCGCTGTTCACGGGTGCCCTCGTGGATCTCGGACTCGCCGGGGCGGGGGCGCCGGTCGACGATCGTCTGGCCCCGGCTGGTGCCCGGGGCCAGGCTCACCTCGACCGGGAGGCGTTCGGCGGTGATGCCCCCCGGGTCGACGACCGCGCAGACCGCGCCCGCGTCGCCGAGGCCGCCGGTGGGGGTGGGGTCGCCGGAGGTGGCCGGGTCGCGGTGGGCGAGGAGTTCGCCGGCCAGCCGGAGGCGGGGCTCCGCGCTCGCGCGCAGCCGCTGGACGTCCCCGGCCGGGACGAGGACCTGCTTGAAGACGTCCAGGCCGTACATGGTGATCGGCACCCCGGCGGTCAGCAGGATCGCGGCCGACTCCGGGTCGTGCCACACGTTGAACTCCGCGACCGGCGTGGCGTTCCCGGTCGCCACCGCGCCGCCCATGAACACGATCCGCTCGATGTTGCGCACCACCTCCGGATGCGTACGCAGCAGCAGCGCGATGTTCGTCAGGGGCGCCATGGGGATCAGGGTGACCGGCGTCGGCGAGGCGAGGATCTCTCGCCGCAGCAGCGTCACCGCGTCCACGTCGACCGGCCGGCGGGTCGGCGCGGGCAGCCCCAGGTCGCCCATCCCGTCCTGGCCGTGCACATGCCGGGCCGTGCGCACCGGCTCGATCAGCGGGCGCTCGGCGCCCCGCGCGACCGGAATGTCACCGGCGCCGGCCTGCTCCAGCACGGTCAGGGTGTTGCGTACGACGCCGTCCACGTCGGTGTTCCCGGCCACGCAGGTCACCGCCCGCACGTCGAGCGCGGGGTGCCGTACGGCGAACAGCAGGGCCAGGGCGTCGTCGACACCCGTGTCGCAGTCGATGATCACCGGGATGGGCTGACCGGTCACAGCGGCGCTCCTCGCTTCGTGAAGGTGTCTCTGAGGTGTCTCTACGGTCCCTACGTCAGTGACCTTACGCAGGCCCCCACAGTTCGGTCCCGCGGTCCACGACCCGGGCGCCGATCCGGTCCAGCAGCTCCCCGGCCGGCACCGCCCCCGGACGGCTCCCGTCCCGCAGCCGTACGGCCACCAGGTCGCCGGCGGCCTCCCGCTCCCCGATCACCGCCTGGTACGGCACGAGGCGCGCCGCCCGGACCCGGGCGCCGAGGGTGCCGTCGCCGGGACCGCGCACGTCCGCGCGAAGTCCCCGCGCCAGGGCCTGCCGTACGACCTCGTGCGCCCGCTCCTCCTGCGCGTCCGCCACCGGCAGCACCACCAGCTGCAGGGGCGCGAGCCAGGCCGGGAACGCGCCGCCGTGCTGCTCGACGAGGTGCGCGACCGCCCGTTCCACGCTGCCGATGACACTGCGGTGCACCATGACCGGCCGGTGCTTCGCCCCGTCGGCGCCGATGTAGTGCAGGTCGAAGCGCTCGGGCTGGTGGAAGTCGATCTGGACGGTGGAGAGGGTGGCCTCGCGGCCGGCCGGATCGGCGATCTGGACGTCGATCTTGGGACCGTAGAAGGCGGCCTCGCCCTCGGCCGCCTCGTAGGGGATCCCCGAGTCGTCGAGCACCTCCCGCAGCAGCGCGGTTGCCCGCCGCCACAGCTCCGGGTCGGCGACGTACTTGCCGCCCTCGCCGGGCAGGGAGAGCCGGTACCGGGCCGCGCGGATGCCGAGGTCGGCGTACGCGCGGCCGATCAGCTCCAGCGCGTCCCGGGCCTCGTCCACGGCCTGCTCCAGGGTGCAGAAGATGTGCGCGTCGTTGAGCTGGATGGCCCGGACCCTGGTCAGGCCGCCCAACACCCCGGACAGCTCGGCGCGGTACATGCCGCCCAACTCAGCCATACGCAAGGGCAGTTCGCGGTAGCTGTGGGAGCGGGAGCGGTAGATCAGCGCGTGGTGGGGGCACAGGCTCGGCCGCAGGACGACCTCCTCCGCGCCCAGCTCCATCGGCGGGAACATGTCCTCGCTGTAGTGGGACCAGTGCCCCGAGATCTCGTACAGCTCCCGTTTGCCGAGGACCGGCGAGTACACGTGCCGGTAGCCGGCGGCGCGCTCGGCCTCCCGGACGTACTCCTCCAGGGTGTGCCGCACCACGGCCCCGTCGGGCAGCCAGTAGGGCAGGCCCGCGCCCATCAGCGGGTCGGTGTCGAACAGGCCGAGTTCACGGCCGAGTCGGCGGTGGTCGTGCGGGCCGGTCATGGCGTCGACAGCGGTCATGGCGGTCTCTCCTCACGGTGACCGGCGACGAGCCCCCGCACGCGAAAGCCCCGGGGCACTCGCCCCGGGGCTTTCGACTGGGTCAGCTGTCAGCGCGCCGGGACACTCTCCGGCGTCGTCGTGAGAAACACGAGTACTACGTGGGCGCGCTGCATGGGGGGACGGTAACAAGGGGGCGGGGAGCAGCGCGACGGGTTTTCGCACCAACGCCCCTCACCCGTACGGCCCGGCTCACTGGTGGCCCGTCCGTCCCGGTGGTGCCGTAAGAGGGCGCACTCGATCTTGGCAGCCCTCAGGAGAGACCCCGATGACCCGACCCCCGGCCCGCACTCTCGCCACCACCGCGCTCACCCTGTGCGCCCTCCTGACCGCCACCGCCTGCTCCGCCCTCACCACCCCGCCCACCGCCGAGAAACCCGACCTCTCCGCGACGACCACGCCGCCCTCCCCGTCCGCGAAGAGCCCGGCCGCCACCCCCGCCCTCACCGACGCTCAGGCGCAGGCCACGCTGCTCACGGACGTCGATCTGGGGGAGCCGTGGACGCCCACGCAGGGGACGGCGACCTGGCACGACACCGTGCTCAAGGCGAAGACGAGCCGCCCGCACTGCCAGCGCCTGCTCGACACCCTCTACGCCGAGGAGCTGTTCGGCGCGGACGCCCGCCCCCGCGCGGTGGTCGGACTCGACGACGACTGGAACGAGACCCAGCTGCGCCAGCAGGTCGTCGCCCACCCGGCGGCGGACGTGGACCGCACGCTGGCCTGGCTGAAGTCGCTGCCGAAGAAGTGCGCGGAGTTCACGGTCAAGACCGTCCGGGGCGACGTGCACGACGTCGAGGTCTCCGAGGCCTCGCTGCCGCAGGTCGGGGACGCCCGGCAGGGGCTGCGGATCCTCGTGTGGGGCGAGACGGCCGACGGCGAGCCCGCCGCGTTCACCCTGGACGTGGCGGTCGTGCGCGTCGGCGACAACGCGATCGGCCTCACCCACGGCGGCTTCGGCGAGGTGGCGCCCGAGGTCGCGCAGGCGGTCGTACAGCTGGGTGCGCAGCGCCTGACGGAGGTCCGCAAGCGGGGTCGGGTGGAGGCCTGAGTTTCCGGGACGGTACGGCGGTTCCGTACCGCCCGTCCCCCTTCAGTCCCCGTCCCCGTCCCCGTTCAGTCTCCGTTCAGTCCCCGTCGCCGTCGTCCCGGTCCAACCTCGTCCGGTGTCCGACCACCTCACGCGCCATTTCCAGCGCCGTACGGCTCTCCGCGAAGGCGTGGGCTCGCAGGCGGGCCAGGGCCTCGTCGGCGTCGATGCCGAGCTGGGCCATGATCATGCCGACGGCCTGGTAGACCTGGTCCTGGTCCTGGGCCAGGCCGCTCAGCCAGGGTTCCGTCTCCCGGCCCCCGTTCTCGTCCCCCCGGGGCAGCGCCATCAGGGCGACCGTCATCACGCTCGCCACCAGCAGCGCGGTGCGCAGTTCGCGGGGTGTGAGCTCGCCGGGGGTGTCGCGGTAGAGGTCGAGGGTGCCCACGCACACCGATTCGTTGCCCAGCGGGAGCGAGTACATGGCCCGTACACCGACGGCCGTGGCCTGCTGGGCGAAGACCGGCCAGCGCCGGACGTCCCGGCCGGCGGTGAGGTCGCAGGCGAGCACGGGGGCGCAGATCCGGGCGGCGGACAGACCGGGTCCGTCGCCGAGGGTGGCCTGGATCTCCGCCATGCGGGTGGCCCGTTCGCTGCTCGCGCCCAGCCGTACGGGCATGCCCTCGTTGTGCAGCGCCACGCTCGCGCCGGCCACCGGCAGCAGCTCGACCGCCACCCCGCACAGCCGCCCGGGGATCTCCTTGGGCTGGACGTCCCGCACGCCCTCCGCGATCAGGTCGACGTCACGCATGCGGTCCTGTGCGAGCTCGCGTTCGGCGTCGCCGTCCGACGTCCGGGGTGGCTCGGGGTATCCGGGTTGCGGAGCATACCGAGGGCGACCGGAGTCGCCGCCTTCCGCTCCGTACCGGCCGGGCTCGCCACCGTGGGCGCCGTTCGGACCGTCCCTGGGACGCACGGCCACCGCCTCCTTAGATCAGAGCGCGCCCACCGTCGTACAAGCCCCACTCAGGGGCGACGCCCGACTACCCCTCGCCCGAAGGGCGAAACCCGCCTGGCGTTCTCTCCGGCTAGCGCTGCTCGTACGGATCCGCCGGCTGCTTCACCCGCTCGACCGACGTGACGTCGAGCACCGCCGGCCAGGCCTCGTCGCTGCCCAGGCGGCCCTTGGGATGCCAGGTGCCGGTCACGGTGACCCAGGTGTCGACCGGCGGCGCGTCGTCGCCGCGGGCCTCGACCTTGCCGGCCGTCGCGTCGGCGGCACAGCAGGTGACGTAGAGCCGGGTGACGTACCAGGTGCCGTCCTCGCCGTGGGTGACGAAGCCGGTCATCCGGACCGTACGGCCCTTCAGCGACCGCCCGCTGTCGTAGATCGCCCTGGAGTTGAACTCGGCGAGCGTCAGCTCCACCGGGTCCCCCAAGGCGAGCGCCGGGAAGGTCCCGACCCCCTGCGCCGCCCGCTGAGCGGCCTCGCGCCCGGCGCTGTAGGAGCCGAGCGCGGGGGGCGGGAAGAGGAGCAGGGCGAGGGCGGGGAGGGTGAGGAGCCAGGCGACGCGGGGGCCGTGGTGGTGATGACCGCCCTCTTCGTGACCGTCCGCTTCGTGAGCGTCCTCTTCGTGAGCGTCGGGGGCGAACCGCCGTACCCCCGCCATGACGACACCCAGCAGTACCAGCACCACCCCCGACACGATCAGGTACGGCCGCAGTGGCGCCTGCACATACCGCAGGTACAGCTCGCTGAACAGGGATATCCGCAGGACGGCCGCGCCCATGAGGGCGAGGAGGAGGGGGGCGCCGTACCGTCGCAGGCTCACAGCAGCCACCACCCGACCAGCACGCTGCTCGCCACGGCCACCACCCAGGTCGCGGCCGAGAACCGTACGGCGAAGGCGCGTCCGAAGGTTCCCGACTGGAGGGCGATCAGTTTCAGGTCGACCATCGGGCCGACGACCATGAACGCCAGCCGGGCGGTGGGCGAGAAGCCGCTGAGCGAGGCGGCGACGAAGGCGTCGGCCTCGCTGCACACGCACAGGACGACGGCCAGGACGGCCAGCAGCAGCACCGCGAGCCAGGCCGAGCCGGTGAAGACGTCGAGCACGGACCGCGGGACGGCGATGTTGAAGGTGGCCGCGGCCGCCGCGCCGACGACGAGGAAGCCGCCCGCGTGCAGGAAGTCGTGCTGGAGCCCGGCGCCGAAGGTTCGCAGGCCGCCTGGGCCGGCCTGGGCGCGTCGCTTGGGCAGCCGTATCCACTCGTCCCGCCCGAACCGGGCCCACAGCCAGCCCATCACCACGGCCGTCCCGAGCGAGGCGACCAGCCGGCCGAGCACCATCTCGGGCTGCCGGGGGAAGGCGATGGAGGTCGCCACCAGCACGACCGGATTGATCGCGGGGGCGGAGAGGAGGAAGGCGAGGGCGGCCGCGGGGGCCACGCCCCGGCTCATCAGGCTTCCGGCCACCGGCACGGACGCGCACTCGCAGCCGGGGAGGACGACTCCCGCGGCTCCCGCGACGGGCACGGCGAGGGCCTGGTTGCGCGGGAGGAGCCGCTTGAACACCTTCTCCGGCACGAAGGCTCCGATGGCCGCCGAGACGACCGTACCGAGCAGCAGGAACGGCACGCCCTGGACGGCGATCGCCGTGAAGACCGTCCACCAGGCGGCGACGGCCGGGGTGTACAGGTCGAGCGCGAGCATCGGCCCGAGGACGGAGAGGACCGTCACGATGGCGAGCAGCGCCGCCCCGCCGAAGACAGCGTAGAAGAGCGCGCGTACGGCGAGCCGCAGGTGGTCGCCCGCCGTTCGTTGGTTCTCCACGTGCCTGTCCCGGTAGTGCGTGTGTCTGCGCTGTCTCCGCGCACGGTAGCCGGGACCGCTGTGCGACGCCCCGTTTTCGTCACAGAGGAGGCTGCGCGGGCGCGGGCCCGAGGGTGGTGGTGCCCGGGGCCGTACGGTGTCCGAGCCCCGTCCGGTAGGCGTCCAGCGCGGCCTCCACGCGCCCCGTGCGGCGCAGCAGGTCTCCCAGCAGCCGGCACAGGTCGGCCAGGTCGCCGGCCGCGCCCGCCCGCTCCAGCAGGCTCAGGGCGCGTACGTAGTGTTCCTCGGCGGCCTCGGGGTCCCGGGCGTCCTCGGCGATGATGCCGAGGAGGCGGTGGGCGGCGGCGGAGTGCAGGGCGCCGCGTTCGGCGCTGAAGTCGCTGAGCACCTCGTGCAGCAGCTCGGCCGCCTCGTCGGACTTGCCGCGCCGGTGCAGTACGTCGGCCAGCTCGACGGCGACCTGGCTGGAGTAGAGGGCGGCCCGCTTGGCGGAGAGCATCGCGAGGGCCTCCCGCAACTCGGCCTCGGCGCGCTTGAGTTCGCCGTTCTGCGCGTAGACGTACCCGCGCATCCAGTGGCAGTTGGCGAGTTCGGTGCGGAGCTGGAGCTGCCGGTACAGCTCGGCCGCCTTGCCGAGCGAGGCGTCGGCCTCGGCGATACGGCCCTCGGCGAGCAGGGTGCGGGCGACGGAGCGGTGCATCCGGGCCACCAGGGCCAGGTCGCCGGCCTGGGGTGCCAGGGCGAGGGCGAGCTCGGCGGCCTGGGCGGCACGGGCGTGGGCGCCCATGTCCATGTAGGGGCCGATGACGCTCGCGTAGAGGAGGAGCAGCGCGTCGGGGTCGTGCAGGCCGCCGCGGTTGAGCTCGTCGAGGGTGGACTCCAACAGGTAGACGGCGTAGCGCAGTTCACCGCCCAGGTAGTGGGAGACGGCCCGGCCCCGGATCGCCGGGACGCGGGCGGGCAGCGGCGCGGCCACGCGGGCGAGTGCCTCCTCGGCCCGCTCGAAGTAGAGCCGGGCGGCGGCCAGGTCGCCGGTGTCGATGCCGGACTCGCCGAGTCCGAGCAGGGCGTCGGCCTGCTCACCGACCAGACCGTGTGCCTCCGCCTGCGCGAGGACCGAAGCGAACTCCTCGGCGGCGGCCTCGGCGGCGCCGGTCGCCAGGGTGCGCTGGGCGCCGGTCAGTTGCAGCCGCAGTTCGGTGACCAGGTGGGCCGGGCGGCCGGTGGCCAGCTCCTCGAAGCCGATGCCGAGCCGCTCGGCGAGATGCCTGAGCGCGTCGTCGGAGGGGCGGACGCGGCCGGCCTCCAGGGTGGAGATGTAGGCGGGCGTGTAGGCCGGTTCGGCCACCTGTCTCTGGGTCAGCCCGCGGTCGATCCGCAGCTGCTGGACCCTGCGCCCGATGGTCACCGGGTCGTCGCGCTCCGACATGCCCAACTCCCCTAGTGCCTCTTGCCGTTCGACTCCGACAGCCCCTAGGTTAAACGGCGTATTAACCATGCTTAATACGCCGCTGCTTCTGTTTGTTTTCGTTGCTGTTGTTGCGGTTGTTGTCGTCGTCGTCCTGTCGCCGCTGCGAGGTTGTCGTGCTTGATCGCACCAGCGCCACCGAGCGTTACACCAGGGGCATCGTCGCCGCCGTCGTCGCGGTCGTCGCCCTGGTACTGGCGGCGAACGCGGGCCCGGCGAGGGCGGCGGAGCCCCCCACGCGGCACACCACGCAGCTCACGGACTCCGCGGCCTCCGCCGGCCGCTAGGGCCTGTCCGGCGGATCACACGCCGCAGCACGTGTTCTCGCGGAGCGCCTCAGCGGCCGTACGACTCGTCGAAGCAGGTCAGTGCGTGGTCCCGGCGGCCCGGGTGGAGCCGGGTCTCGGCCGGGTAGCCCAGCGGCATGAGCAGGGCGATGTGCACGTCGTCGCGTCCGTCGGCGCCGATGGCCTTCTTGACCTCGTCCTCGTCCCAGCCGTTCATCGGACTGGTCGCGAGACCGGCCGCCTGCGCGGCGATCATCAGGAACGAGGCGGCGATCATGGCGTCCTTGACGGCGTACTCGCGCTCGAGGCCGCGCCGGCCCGGGTCCTCGTAGAAGGCACGGGCGTCCTCGGGAGAGGCGGCGGCGAAGCGGCCCGACCAGGCCCCGCCCTTCAGCGCCGTCTCCCAGATGTCCCCGCGGTCCTCGCGCCAGGCGGCGGACTCGGCGACGAACACCAGCATGACCGGCGCTTCCTTGGGATGCGGCTGCCCTCCGGTGGCCCGGGTGAGGGCCTGACGCCCCTCCTCGCCGGCCACGACCACGATCGAGCGGGCCTGGAGGTTGAAGCTGGACGGCGCTTCCAGGGCCAGCTCGGTCAGCTCCCGCAGCAGCGGGGCGGGGACCGGGTCGGGCCGGTAGTGGCGGACACTGCGGCGCGTGCGGATGACCCGCGCCACGGTGGAATGATCTGCCTCTGCGGCTGCCTCTGCCTCTGTCCCTGCCGCTGCCTCTGCGGTCGCCACGATCGAACCTTTCGACGTCGAACTATCTGACATCGAGAAGCTAAGCGGTAGGCTAGAACTTAGTCAAACCGTTTGACATCGAATTAATGAAGGGGAGGTGGCCGTCTTGCGCGACTCCGTCGACGATTTCCTCGACCAATGGGCCGTCCTGCGCACGGACCTGGACCTCGACGCCATGGGCACCGTCGGGCGCATCATGCGGCTCTCACGGCTCATCGGCGCCGGACTCAAGGACTACTTCGCCGAACACGGCATGGAGACCTGGGAGTTCGACGTCCTCGCCACCCTGCGCCGGAGCAACAGGCCGCTCACCGCGAAGGAGCTGGCCGCCGGCGTCATGATCGGCTCCGCCGCCCTGACCAACCGCGTCGACCGCCTCGTCGCCCAGGGCCTCGTCACCCGCGAGGCCGTACCCGGCGACCGCCGCAGCCTCCACATCGCCCTCACGGAGGAGGGCGCCGCCCGGGTCGACGAGGTGGTGGAGGGCCACGTGAGCAACCAGCGCAAGCTGCTGGCGGGGCTGGGAGTGGAGGACGGTGAGCAGTTCAATGCGCTGTTGCGTACGTTGCTCGTGTCGTTGGGGGATGTGAGGTGAGAGGGCTCGGTGCATGGGTGGGGACGCCGACAGGGCGGCGTAGGCCGACCGATGTCGGCGTACGCCGCCCTGGGGTGGGGCGCGTTGCGGGAGGTGGCCCGCGTTGTCATGGCGGTTACTTCGGGTCGGCGTTGAACTTCGAGGTCGACCAGAAGTAGCCGAGCACGGTGAGGGCCAGGCACCAGGCGAGGGCGAGCCACCCGTTGTGGCCGATCTCGCTGCCGAGGAGGAGGCCCCGCAGGGTCTCGATGGCCGGCGTGAAGGGCTGGTACTCGGCGATCGGCTGGAACCAGCCCGGCATCGTGTCGACCGGGATGAAGGCGCTGGACAGGAGCGGCAGCAGGATCATCGGCAGCGCGTTGTTGCTGGCGGCCTCGGCGTTCGGGCTGATCAGGCCCATGCCGACGGCGACCCAGGTGAGCGCCATGGCGAAGAGCACGAGCAGCCCGAACGCCGCCAGCCACTCCAGGGCCGTGGCGTCCGTGGACCTGAAGCCGATGGCCACGCCGACGGCGCCCACGAGGACCACGCTCATCACGCACTGCAGCACGCTGCCGACGACGTGCCCGATGAGCACCGACCCGCGGTGGATCGCCATCGTGCGGAAGCGGGCGATGATGCCTTCGGTCATGTCGTTGGAGACGGACACCGCGGTCCCGATCGTGGTGCTGCCGATGGTCATGAGCAGCAGGCCCGGCACGATGTAGGCGATGTAGTCGGAGCGGTCCGCGCCGCCGCCTCCGATGCCCGCGCTCATCACGTCGCCGAAGATGTAGACGAAGAGCAGCAGCAGCATGACCGGCGTGAGCAGCAGGTTCAGCGTGAGGGACGGATAGCGGCGCGCGTGCAGGAGGTTGCGGCGCAGCATCGTGGACGAGTCGCGCACGGCGAGGGAGATCCGGGTCGGGCGGGCGGGAGCGAGGGGAGCACTCATCGGACAGCCTCCTTGGGCTGGTTGGGGACGTTGGCCGGGCCGGTCAGGGCGAAGAACACGTCGTCGAGGTCGGGGGTGTGCACGGTCAGCTCGTCGGCCTCGATGCCGACCACGTCCAGCCGGTCGAGGAGGCGGCGCAGGTCGCGCTGGCTGCCGTCGCTGGGGATCTGAAGCGCGAGTGCCTCGTCGATGGGGGTCCCCCCGCTCGAGCGAAGCCGAGAGTGGGGGAAGGTGACCTCGTGGAGAGCGGAGACCGCGGACTGATAGGCGGCCGGGTCGGTGAAGCGGAGGCGGACGTGGCCGCCGGGGATGAGCCGCTTGAGCTCCTCGGCGGTGCCCTGGGCGGCGATCTTGCCGTCGTTCAGTACCGCGATGCGGTCGGCGAGTTCGTCGGCCTCCTCCAGGTACTGGGTGGTGAGGAAGACGGTGACGCCGTCGGAGACCAGTTCGCGGATGATCTGCCACATGTTGTGGCGGCTGCGCGGGTCGAGGCCGGTGGTCGGTTCGTCGAGGAAGATGATCCGCGGGTCGCCGACCAGGGTCATGGCGATGTCGAGGCGGCGCTTCATGCCGCCGGAGTAGGTGGATGCGGGCTTCTTCGCCGCCTCGGTGAGGTCGAAGCGCTCCAGGAGTTCGGCGGCGACCCGCCGTCCCTCCTGCTTGGACAGGTGGTGCAGGTCTGCCATGAGGAGCATGTTCTCCTCGCCGGTGATCAGGCCGTCGACGGCGGAGAACTGGCCGGTGACGCCGATCGCGGCGCGGACCGCCTGGGGGTCGGTGGCCGGGCTGTGACCGCCGATGCGGATGTCGCCGGCGTCCGCGGTGATGAGGGTGGAGAGGATCTTGACGGCGGTGGTCTTGCCGGCGCCGTTCGGGCCGAGCAGGGAGAAGATCGTTCCTTCGGGGACGGTCAGGTCGATGCCGTCGAGGACGGTCTTGTCGGCGTAGGACTTGCGCAGCCCGGTCGCCGCGATGGCCAGGTTGGTCATGAGGGGCTCCTTTTAGAGGCTGCGGGCGGTGATGTCGCCGCTGGCGGTGGTGGCGTGGATGGTGAGGGCGGCGTCGGCGCCGTCGGTGTTCTTGAGCGCGTTGTGGATCCGGCCGTGGCTGGTCCCGGCGTCCAGGGAGGCGGAGACGCCGCGGGCGGCGCCGACCGTGATCCGGCCCTGCTGGGTGCGCAGCGTGACCGTGCCGCGCACGGCCTCGTCGATGCGGATGTCGCCCTGCAGGGTGCTGATCTCCGCGGGTCCGCCCAGGCGGCCGACCGAGACGTCGCCGTCGAGGACGGTGAGGCGGGCGCTTGCTGCCTCGTCGAGCTTGACCGAGCGGTAGCCGTCCGCGAAGGCGACGTCGCCGAGCCGTCCGACGCCGCGGAACTCGGCGACGGCCGACTTCGCCTCGACGCGGGAGCCGGCGGGCAGTTGGACGGTCACCTCGACGGATCCGGTGTGGCCGAGGATCCGGTTCTTCGCCTCCGGGGCCTGGATCCGCAGGACGCCGTCGCTGTAGGAGACCTCGATCTCCTCGGCCGCCTTCACGTCGCGGCTCTTGGCGGCGTTGGCGGCCAGGACCTCGACCGTGGTGTCGGTCCGGTCGGCGGCGATGAACTGGATGCGTCCGGCGGGGATGCCCAGGACGGCGGAGATCGGGGCGGGGGTGGCGAACTTCTGCATCGTGCTCTCCTTCGGCTCGTTGTTTCCGATGGACGAAAAGCTACGTTGCATTCATAGACACGGCAACACATTCGTTGCGCATAATCGCCATAAGTGCAGGTGACAGCGGATAATTCATTGCAATGATCTGGAGCCTAACGCAACAAGCCTCACTCGATTCGTTGCAATGGACCAGAAGTGAACGCTATAGTGGGGTCACCACGGCCCACGAAGGAGACTTGCCATGCCGGGAGGCAGACTCACCCAGCAGGAACGCCAGCAGATCGCGCTGGGGCTGGCCGACGGCCTCGCTTATGCGGAGATCGCCAGACGTCTCGACCGCCCGACCTCGACGGTCACGCGGGAGGTGATGCGCAACGGCGGCCCCACCGGCTACCGCGCCGATCTGGCCCACCGCGCCACCGAACACCGCGCCCACCGGCGCAGGCAGGCCACGCCCCGGGGGACGGTGGCGCCCCCGCAGGCCCACGGACGCGACGCCGAGGCCGTGCGCGAGTATGAGGAGACTTTCACCACCGTCCTCATGGCTTCGGGCATGACCACGATGACGGCCCGGGTGCTGGCCTGCCTCACCCTCACCGACACCGGCAGCCTCACCGCGTCCGAACTCGTCCAGCGCCTTCAGGTCAGCCCGGCGTCCATCTCCAAAGCGATCACGTTCCTCGACAGCCAGGGCCTCGTACGCCGGGAACGCGACGACCGCCGGCGCGAGCGCTACGTCGTCGACGACGACGTCTGGTACCAGTCGATGATGGCCAGCGCCCGGGCCCTCGTCCAGATCGTCGAGCTCGCACGGCAGGGCGTCGGCGTCCTCGGCCCCGGCACCCCGGCCGCCACCCGCCTCGAGAACATCGCCCGCTTCCTCGACTTCGTCAGCGAGAGCACGACCCGAGCGGCGGAACAGGCCCGGGCCATCCTCCACGCGAAAGTCGAAACGCCCCTGTCAGGCGGCGCCGGCTAGCTCGCGACGCCGTCGACGAAAGCGGCCCAGGCGGTCGGAGAGACGGTGAGGTGCGGGCCGGCGGCGACCTTGGAGTCGCGGACGCGATGCGGGAGGGGCGAGGTCGGCGACCTCGACGCACTCGCCGCCGGTGTCGCCGCTGTACGACGACTTACGCCACCGCGCGTTGGTCAGGTCCTCGCTGGTGCCCACAGCGCTCCTCCATCACCCGCTCGATCAGTGCCGCCGATTCCTCTCCTGAGAGGGTGCACCTCGTACAGCTAGTCCGGCAGCGCCTTGCGCAGCGCCTCGTCCAGGCGTCGCGCCAGCTGTGGGTCGGTCGGCGGGCGGTCACCGAACAGGGCGCCCAGCTGGGCGGTGAAGGTCTGGGTGAACGCGCCGTACAGCGGGGTGCGCGGGCGCTGGACGGCGCTGCTGAGCGCCGGGAGGAGGATGCGGTGGGCGTAGGCGGGGCGGCCGGCCTTGTCGCGTGGCATGCGGTCGGCGCGCTCGCCGGTCGGGGAGGGCGAGGGGCTCGCGGCGGCGAGGGGGCACGTCACCGTGTCGTCGCCGTACGCCGAGGTCCGCGTCGCCGCGAACCCCGCGTCCAGCAGACAGCGTTCGCTCTCCCTGCCGGTGAGGAAGCCGATCAGCTCGGCCGCCTTGGCCGACCGCTGGGACGCGGCGGTCACCGCGAGGTTCTGGCCGCCGAGCACCGCCCGGCCGGGCAGCGGCGCCACGCCGAGCTGTTTGGCGGTGAAGGTCTGGTGCAGCGTGCGGTAGGCGTAGGGCCAGTTCCGCAGGAAGGCGGTGCGGCCGGCGGCGAAGTCGGTGAGGGAGGCGTCCTCGTCGGAGTGGACGGCGTCCGGGAGCGTGTACGACGGGTCGGTGCGCTGGCGTAGTTCGGCGATGCCCTCGGTCAACTGCTCGGCGGTGGCGGCGTAGTGGCCGTCGGCGTCGGTGAGCGCGAGGTCCGGCGTCGCGGACGCGAACGCCTCCACGGCGTTGACCGTGCGGCCCTCGTAGGGGGCGAGCTGAGTGGTCCAGCCCTGCTCGTAGCCCTTGGGCGGCTTGTTCTCCAGCGAGCGGACGATCTCCTGGAGCCGGGTCCGGTCGATGCCCGCGCTCAGGTCGGTCTGCTGGACGCCCACCGCGTGCAGGTGGTCGCGCCGGTAGTAGAGGAGTCCGACATCGCTGTTGAACGGCACGGCGTACACCTTGCCGTCCCAACGGGCCGTGCCCGCCACCGACTTGATGACGTCACCGTCCAGCACCCCGTCGGGGAGGCGGCGCACGAGGCCGGCGGCGGCGAACTCCGGTACCCAGGTGACGTCTAGGTTGACGACGTCGTAGGCGGCGCTGCCGGACTGGAGGGCGCCGAGGAGCTGGCTGCGCTGTTCGTCGGCGCTGCCCGGCAGTTCGACCAGGCGGGCGCGGTAGCCGGTGCCGGCCTTCTCCTGCTGCCGGTTCCAGGCGTCGATGAGCTGCTGGCGGATGCCGTTCTTGCCGGTGACGTCCCGGCCGCTGGCGACGACGATGTCACCGGGCACGTCGGTGGCGGGCGCCGCGGGTTCCCCGGCGCTGTCGCCGGTGCAGGCCGTGACGGCCGTGAGCAGCAGCACGGTCAGGAGGGCCACGAGCCGCGCACAGGTGCCGCGCCCGGCCATCAGGGGTCCGGTGCGGGGGCGCCCCGTACCGCGCCCGGCCATCAACCGCGCGGTACGGGAACAACCCGCCCGCACCCCGACACCGCACCCGGCCATCTTCAGCCGCACGATCCCACCCCGGTCCAACAGCCGTACGGCGCCCCCGCATCCCACCCGAACCTCCGCCCCGCGCCCGGTCATCCGTCCTCCCCCATTCCGGCGCGGGCGACCTCGTCGGTCAGGGCCGCGCCGAGGTTCTCGCCGGCGTCCAGGCAGCGGCCGCCGCTCGCGGCGGAGATGCGGGTGGCCGGGCGGCCCGGGTCGCAGCCGCCGGCTTCCAGGGACACCATGGTCACCGGCACGCCGGCCGCCCCCGCCCTGGTCAGGACGTCGTCGAGGTTCGCGCCGGTCAGCCGGTCGTCGTCCTCGCCGTCGGTGATGTGGACGACGAGCCGGGGGCGTTCGTCCGGGCCGTCGGCGGCCAGGTCGTCGAGCGCGGCGAGCAGCGCCGCGTGCGGATCGGCCTCGGCGTCCCGCACCCGGGCCGCGTCGACGGCGCGTTCGGCCTCCTTGCGGGTGTGGCGGCCGAAGGGGAGCACGGTCTCGTACGGGCTTTCGTCGCCGGACGCCCCGGACACCGCCCACACGCCGTACTCGTCCCGGCCCCCGAGCCCGCCCAGGGACTGTTCGAGCAGGCCGGGCCCGCCGCTGGGACCCTCCCACAGGGAGGCCATCGAACCGGAGCTGTCCAGCAGGAACAGGACCCGGCCGGGGCCGTGTGCGGCGCGGTAGTCGGTGAGTGCCGTCTCCATCTCGTCCCGTCCGGCGGTCTCCTCGAGCGGCGCCGGCGCCGACAGCATCCCGGCGGGGACCGGACGGTCGGCGTCCAGCAGGGGACGCGCGCCGCTCACGGAACGGAAGCCGTCCCGGGCGAACGCGGCCTGCCCGTCCGCACCGGTGAGCCAGGCGCGGAAGTTCTCGGCCGCCGCGTCCCGCGCCGCCTCGTCCCGGTCGGCGTCCTGCCAGCGGACCCGTACGAACGTCGGCTCCAGCCCCGGTACGTCGCCGGGGTAGTGGGCGACCCGGGGCGTCCGGGTCGCCAGGTCGCAGCCGACTCCGCTGCGCAGCAGGAACTCGGGGACCAGGGCGGCGGTGCGGTTGTCCACGGCGTCGTCGTCGGGCAGCGTGCACAGCAGGTCGGTGGCCGTCGGGGCGGGCGGACCGGGCTGGGCGACGCGCTGTTCCGCACCGACCGGGTCGGCCCCGGTGCCATGGAGGCCGATCGTGGCGAGCAGGGCGGCGGCTGTGAACTCCGGGTCGGGGCGGCGCACTTCGGCCTTCGTGTCGCGTTCGTGCAGGGCGCTGATCATCCGGGTCAGCGAGGGACCGGCGAGGTCGTCCTGGTTCCCGGCGGCGAGGTTCTTCGGGACGGCGAGCACGACCGGGGAGTACACCAGCGGCTCCTCGTCGGGGTCGAGACGGGCCACGGCGTCCGTGTCCTGGGCGGCCGCGACCCGGGCGGCCTCGGCGGGGGTGGCGGGGATCCAGACGTCCGGCTGCGGGCCGACGTCCCGCTGCGGGTTGGTGTCCTCGTCCCGGGGCTCCTGCCAGGCGTCCGACTGCCCGGCGAGCGCGGTGACCGCGTCGGCGGAGCCCGCGCTGTAGACGGTGATGCCGCTGCGCCGGCAGCCGTCGCCGGTGGTGTTCTCGTCCGACGTCAGATAGGCCTCCGCCGCCGCGCTCACCGTCGGTGCGAGGTCGGGGTCGGTCAGGACCCGCAGTTCCAGCGGCGGCCCGCAGGAGGCGGGACCGCCGGTGAGGGTGACGATGCCGTAGGAGCCGAGGCTCACGGCGGCGAGGGCGAGAACGACGGCGAGGGCGAGGGGCGCGCGCCGGAGGACGGAGCCCAGCCAACGCCAGGCGCGGGTGACGGCGGTGGCTCCGGCGCGGAACGGGGCGAGGAGGGCCGCCGCGGCGGTACGGAGCAGGGCGGCACCCTTCTTTCCTTCCTCACCGGGCTGCCCGCCCGGCTTCTGCTGCTGATCCCCGTGCTCGCCGGAGGGCCACGGCCCCGCCCCGCCCATCGCCCACCTCAGCGGCGGGGCCGACCGGGCGGACAGCACGACGTCCTCCCCCGGCTCCGTCCTGCTCTGCGGCTCCCACGGCTCCCCGCGCACCGTCTTGTGCCCCGCCGCCGTCATCCGGTCCCGCAGCCGGTCCGCGAGCTCCTGGAAGGTCAACTCCTCGTCTTCCTCCAGGAGTTGTACGAGCTCCCCGGTGAACGGCGTGGGTACCGCACCGTCCCCCGCGTCCGTGCGGTGGTTGGCCTGCACGCTCATCAGCAGCAGCACGCGCCGCTTGTCGCGGAAGGTCTCCCAGATCCAGGCGGCGTTGCCCGCGAAGCAGCAGTCGAGGACCACCACGATCCGCTCGGCCGGACCGGCGGCGAGCACGGTCAGCGCGGTGGTGAACATCTCCGCGCCGGGGAAGACCGCGTGCCCGCCCGCGACCACGCTCGCGTTGCGCATCTGCAGGAACAGCTCGTCGCCCGCGCTGGGGATGGCTCCGTGCCCCGTGAAGTACAGGAACAGCAGGCCCTCCGCCTCCTCGGCGGTCCTGCGTAAGGCGTGGTCGAAGTCGTCCAGGGACGGCGAGCGGGCCACGGCGATCTCGTGCGCGCCGAAGACCCGGCCCCGCAGCAGCGCGTCCCGGAGCCGGTTCAGGTTGTGCTTGACGGCGGGAAGGTCGCCGGGCACGCCGTGCGGCGGCTTGGTGAGGTCGTACTCGGAGACCCCCACCAGCAGTGCCCGGTTCACCCGTCCACGCGGGTCGAAGCGGGTCACCGGCCTACCTGTCGTCGAGGCCCACGGTGTCGACGCGGCCCTCGGGCGGATCCCCGTCCTCGACCGCTCTGCGATTGACCCGCCAGGCCTCCACGGACCGCTTGACCTGCCCCAGCAGCTCGTTGAAGACGATGGCCGCACCCGACCCGATCATCGTGACGACGATGTCCATGCCGACGCCCATCGGGGCGCCGGGCTCGTCCGTCCGGTGCCGCTCGTGGATCTGCAGCCGGCCGGCCCGCACCAGTTCGTCGAGCGGTTTCTCCCGTTCCAGCCACTTGCGCAGCGCGCCGACGTCACCCTCGCTGGCGGTCCCGTCCAGCCGAACGCGTATGCCGTGGTTGGCCACTCCATCCCCCTCAGCCATAACTCAGCATCATGTCACCGCTGTTGGAGCCGGGGGAGGGGTCGGCAGCGCCCCGTCTTCACGAACTGAGTGTCTGCAACTGGCTCAGCTGACGCCGGATGTGGTCCAGGGCGCCCTCGCGGCGCCCCGGCACCCGGGCCCGCAAGTCGGCCAGTTCGGTGCCGAGTTCACGGGCCCGCGCCGGGTCGCCGATCTGCCCCCACTGGTGGTGGGCCCGGTCCACGGCCGCCTCCACGGCGGGCGCGTCCACCGCCTGCCCGGCACCCAGCCGGGCCGACGCCACCGCCAGCCAGGTACGGCAACTGCGCACCGGATCCCCCGCGAACATCGCCAGATCCGCCCGGACCTCGGCCCAGTGCAGGGCCTGCTCGGAGGCCCGCCCGTGCGCCCGTACGGCGGCCTGCTCGTGCTCGGCGGCCAGGGCGTCGGCGTCGTCGTGACGGCCGTCCTGGACGGCGGTGGTGATGGCGGCGTGGGGGTCGTCGGCCTGTTCCTGACGGGGCCTGACGATACGTTCTCGACGCTGACCGGCTTCGCTTTCCCGACGCCGGTCCGCATCACCCAGCCTGTCGTGGGGGTCCCCCCGCTCGAGCGAAGCCGAGAGTGGGGGAGTTTGAGGACGAGGCCGTTCAGGCCGATACGGGGGTCTGGGGGCGGAGCCCCCAGGGACGGGCACCGCGACGCCGGGCACCCCCAGGACCAGGTCCCCGTACCCGTCGCTCCCCAGCCGTGCCAACGCCTGCTCGTGCAACTGCGACACCGGCGGACGCCGCCCGCTGCGCAGAATCGTCGCGATCGCCTTCATGTACGCCGGCGCGGCCACCGCCCGCCGGGACGACGGCGGCGGCGTTACCCGGCCGTACACCGCGCTGCTGCGCCCGGAGTCGAGCGGGTGGGTGCGCAGCCAGGCCCAGGTCTCCGCGTCCGCGTGCAGGTCGAGGAGGAGGGTCGTCGTCCCCGGTGTGCGCAGGCGCAGTTCCTCGCGGAACCAGTGCCAGGGGAAGCCGGTGTAGCGGACGGTCGCGGACGTGGTGCGGGCCAGCGCGAGGTGCGGCAGGTGCTGGCGGCGGTCGAGCAGGAGCTGGCCGGTGACGAACACGGTCAGCGGGCCGGGGGCCGTCGCGGCGGCGCGCAGCCGGGTGAGGACGGCCTGGGGTTCCAGCGGGTCGGCGAGCTCGACGACGTTGGCGGTGTCGGTGCCGGACAGCACGGCGGGCGGCACGGCCGCGAGCACGGGGAGTACGGACGCCGCGTCCACCAGACAGCCCTTGCCCACCGGTGATGCGGCCAGCAGCAGCACTGTTCCCGGCATCGGTCCCTCCCCGTCCCCCGTCGATCACGTACGGCAGCACCGTAACCGCTGCGGCTGCAAAGGTGTGTCTCAGGACTGCAAACGACCCGGTACGGGCGTCCTGTTCGCGGCTCGCCGCACCGCGAACACCGTGGTGTCGTCGGCCAGTCGGCCCCGCAGTGCCGCAGCGTGCCGTCCCGTACGAAGGCGACCAGCAGCCTCGGTTCGGTCAGGCTCGGGTCGGCGGCCACGGCCCGGGCCACCTCGTCGGCGAGCGGGTAGAAGCCGCCGGTGCCGTCGCGGGCCTCGGTCACACCGTCGGTGGTCAGGAGCAGGGTCTCGTCGGGGGCGAGGGGCACCTGGTGCACGGGCGGCAGGCCCGCAGCGAGCTCGGCGAGGCCCAGCGGGAGGCCGTCGCCGGGCGGCAGGGGCCGTACGGCGAAGGGGCCGACCGCGGCGGCTCGTGGCCGAAAACGACGGCCTGCACCACGCCGGGCTCATCCGCGGGGAAGCCGAGCAGCAGCAGCGGCGGCACCCAGGCCACGCTGCGGCCGGGCGAGGACTCTCCGGCGACCGCTCACCGGTCTCCGTACTCGGCCGCTCATGGGTCTCGGCGCTCGGCATGGGTCTCGGTACTCGGCCGCTCACGGCCTCACCGATGCACGGGCCCGCGAGGCGCGCATCCGCACCGGAAACCCGCCTCCGCCGACTTGCCAGGGCCTGTCCCCAGGTGTGCTCTGGAAGGCGGGGGCGAGGAGAGAGAGGAGCGCTCTCATGGCTCAAGCGGCACCCACGCCCGGCGGCACGCGGGGCATGCACCGTCGTCCGGCCCGGCGCGTCATGACCCGGCCGCGCCGCACACCCGACCTGTTCAGCGAGCGGGTCCACACGGTGGCGCGGTACGCGATCCCCGTGGTGCTCGGGCTCGTCTACGGCTACTGGGCCGCGGCCAACCGGCGCGACGGCGGGCCCATCACCGGCGGGAACGTCCTGTTCGGCTTCGCCACGGCGATCGCGTTCATCGTGCTGTGCATCGCGGTGGCGACGTTCGCCCCGCGTCTGCAGCGCGAACTGCACTCGATAACGAAGTCCGGCTTCGCGGGCGCGGCGTTCGGCTTCCTGTACAGCCAGGCCGGCGCGAGCGTGCTCAGGTCCACGGTCATGGGCCTGGTGATCGCGGCGGCCATCTTCGGCGTGTTCTTCTACCGCTACTACACGCGCGAGGACGCGCAGGGAAACCGCATCCGCTGAGGTGCCCGGGTACGGTGCAGGGGCCCCGGCCGGTCGCCGGGGCCCCTGCGCCTCCCTCACTCATCCCTCCACTCACGGCACGGCCGGGAGCCATTCCCAGTCGCCCTCGCCCTCGCTCTCGCCCGACGAGGATCCGGTCGCGCTCCAGCTCCACGAGCCCGAGGCGCTCCAGGATCCGGAACCAGAACCGGAGACGGCCCAGGAGCCCGAACTCGACACGGCCCAGGACTCGTTCCAGTCCGGGTCGTTCCAGTCGGGGTTGGACCAGGAGTCGTCCTTCCATTCCGGGCACGGGTCCGAACAGGTCGGTACCCGGTGTCCGCCGGTGTCGACGAAGGCGGCACTCGCCCAGCCCTGGGCGCCGACGAACCAGTACCAGTACGGGTTGCCGTTGACGCTCTGGCCGCGGACCTTGCACTCGACACGGTCCTGACTGCCCGGCGCGAGCCGGTCGACGACTGCTGAGTGGCTGGTGGGCGCCGCTCTCACGTTGAGCGCGGTACCGGAGACGATGGTGCCCCAGATCGGACCGCCGGATCCGCCGCTGCCTTGTCCGTCGGCATACGTCGGCGGGGTCGCGGCTGCTGCCGAGGTTCCCGCTGCCGCGACGGCGAAGGTGCCGCCGGTGAGCAGGATCGCGGCCAGGGTCCGCAGGGCCGGAGTGGTGCGCATGGATCGGCCTCCTTCTCCCCAGAACCAGGAAACACCCGTTCGGGTGAGGCCTCCACCGGAGAGCGGAATGCCCAGTTCCGCGGGGGGTTCCGGCCGGAATCCGGCCGGAACCGGTGCCCGTTCGGCCCCGGCCCGTGCGCCCATTCGCAGTCACGCCGCTCGCACCCCCGCCGTGGCCCGTCTTGCCTGGAAGGGTGTCCACTCGACTCCGGAACGCCCTGTCGGCCGTACTCATCGCCCTGGCCTGTCTGCTCGCGCCGTTCGGCGCGCTGGCGGCCTGGGTGGCGTACGGGCTCGCCGACACGAGCCGGTACGTCACCACGATGGCGCCGCTCGCCTCCGACCCGCACGTGCGGGACGCGATCGCGGACACGGTCGGCGCCGGAATCATCCGGGAGGTGGACGTCGGCGGAGCGATGCGCCCCTTCGTGCGGGACGCGGTGCGCTCGTTCACCCGGACCGAGGCCTTCCGTACGGCCTGGGACGCGGGCAACCGGGCCGTGCACGACTCGGTGTTGAGGGCGCTGCGGGGCGGCGGCGAGGGCGCGGTGACGGTGGACCTCGCGCCGGTCGCCGCCGAGGTGAAGGACGAACTCACCGCGGACCGCGTGCCCTTGGCGCACCGCATCCCGGTCCTGCACATCGAGGTCTCCGTCCTCCCGGCCGAGGACCTGGCCCGGCTCCGGAAGGGGTTCCACGTGCTCGACGTCGCCGGTTTCTGGCTGCCCGTCACGGCGGCCGTCCTCGCGGCCACCGGGATCGCCGTCGCCGCCTGCCGCCGCCGCGCGGTCACCGCGACCGCCCTCGGCACGGCCCTGGGCGGCGCCCTCCTCGCCCTCGCGGTCGCCGTGGGCCGCCGCCTCACTCTCGCCGACCTGCCCGACCCGGCCCACCACCCGGCCGCCGGCGCGATCTACGACGCCCTCACGGCCACCCTGCGCACGGTCTCCTGGCTGCTGGTCGCCGTCGGTCTGACGGTGGCCCTGACCTGCTGGCTCACCGGCCGGTACGGGTGTCCGCCGCCGTTCCGGCGAGGTCCGCGAGCGTCCGCAGCGCCCGCCGCAGATCCGGCTCGGCGGCGGACGCGAGCCCGAGCCTGACCGCGTCCGGCGTCCGGCTCGGGTCGACGACGAAGGCGGGCCCGGGCGTGACCGCGATGCCGTGCGCGGCGGCCGCGGCCGTGAAGGTGTCCGCGCGCCAGGGCGCGGGCAGCTCCCACCAGGCGTAATAGGCGCGCGGATCCGACCGTACGGCGAACCCGTGCAGCTCTTCTTGGAGGATCCGCTGCCGGCGCCCCGCGTCCGCCCGCTTGGCCGCGACCAGCCGCGCCACGGTCCCGTCCCCGATCCACCGCACGACGGCCTCCAGCGCGAACCGCCCGGCATTCCACCCGCCGGACCGGATGGCGGCCGTCACGGCCTCGGCCCGCCACGCGGGTACGACGGCGAGACCGACGGTGAGCCCGGGGGCGACCCGCTTCGACAGCCCGTCGACGACATGGGTGATCCCGGGCGCGTGGACGGCGAGGGGGTCGCCGTCGGCCAGGAAGGACCAGATGCGGTCCTCGACGACCGGGATGCCCAAGTCGGTCGCCACGCCCGCGAGTTGGCGCCTGCGCTCTTCGCTCATCGTCACCGAGGTCGGGTTGTGCAGCGTCGGCTGCACGTACAGGGCGGAGAGGGGGGCCGTGCGGTGGGCGGCGGCCACGGACTCCGGCAGCGGACCGTCCTCGTCCGCCGCCAGCGGCACCGGTGTGATGCCCAGCCGGGCGGCGATCTCCTTGACCACGGGATACGTCAGCGGCTCGACGCCGAGCCGGCCGCCGGGCCGGACGAGTGAGGCGAGGGTGGCGGCGATCGCCTGGCGGGCGTTGCCGGTGAAGAGCAGTTGGCAGGGGCCGGGCTGCCAGCCCGGGGTGGCGAGAAGGCCGCCCGCGGCGTTCCGGGCCGCCGTGGTGCCGTCGGCGGGGGCGGGGAGCAGGGCCTCGGCCAGCACGTCGGGCCGGAGCAGGGGCTCGAGGGCGAGCGCGAGGAGTTCGGCCTGGCCGGGGGCGGACGGGTAGTTGAGCTCCAGGTTGACGGGAGCGGCCGTCGCGGGCTCGGTGAGCGCCCGTCCCACGGGTGCGGCCGGAACCGCCCGCACGAACGTCCCGCGCCCCACCTCCCCGACGACCAGCCCGCGCCGGACGAGTTCGCCGTACACCCGCCCCGCCGTCGACCCGGCGATCCCGCGCCGCCGCGCGAACACCCGCTGCGGGGGGAGCCGTTCACCGGGCTTGAGCCGACCGGCGGCGATGTCGTCGGCCAGCCGGTCGGCGAGGCGCCGGTAGTCGTCCGAGTCGTCCACGGGGTCCCCCCTCACATTGCACCGAGGGCAAAGATCTTATTGCACCGACGAGTTGGGGCGATCTAGGGTCGCTCACATGACCTCTTTCCCGGAGTTCCTCGCGTATGAGAACAAAGGCGCCGATACCTCCGCGGTTCCCCTCGTCCTGGTCCACGGCCACCCCTTCGACCGCACGATGTGGGCCCCGCAGATCGCCGAGTTCTCCACCGCCCGCCGGGTCGTCGCCCCCGACCTGCGCGGCTACGGCGAGTCCCCGCGGACCCCCGGCGTCACACGGTTCGCCCGGTTCGCCGAGGACATCGAGGCGCTCCTCGACGAGCTGAAGGTGGAGACCTTCGTCCTCGCCGGTCTGTCGATGGGCGGCCAGATCGTGATGGACGGCTACCGGCAGTTCGGGAGCCGCGTCCGGGGCCTGGTCCTCGCGGACACCTTCCCGGCGGCCGAGACACCGGAGGGCGTGACGGCCCGCAACGCCATGGCGGACCGGCTCCTGCGGGAGGGCATGCGCGGGTACGCCGACGAGGTGCTGGAGAAGATGGTGGCGCCGTACGCCTCGCCCGAGGCGAAGGCCCACGTCCACCGCATGATGACGTCCGCACCCCCCGAGGGTGCCGCCGCCGCCCTCCGCGCCCGCGCCGGACGCCCCGACTACCGCGAGCTGCTGACCCGCGTCACCGTCCCCGCGCTGGTCGTGGTGGGCGCCGACGACGAGTACACCCCGGTCTCCGACGCCGAGGCCATGCACGCGGCTCTCCCCGACTCCACGCTGCTGGTGGTCGAGGGCGCGGCGCACATGCCGAACCTGGAGCGGCCCGAGGAGTTCAACGGGGCGCTCGGGGAGTTCCTGGCGCGGGTGGACGGCCGCTCGTAGTCTCGGGACGGTGACACGACAGCGCCTGCGCAGACCCGGCATCTGGTTCGCCGCGCTGTTGTTCGCCGGGGTGAGCGTCGTCGTGGGCTGCCGGGTCGCCGACACCGACGGGATCACCCCCGTCCCCCAGCTTCTCGCGTTCCTGCCGTGGCTGCTCGCGCCCGCCGCACTGGGACTGGGCCTCGCGCTGCTCGCCCGCTGGTGGACCGGGGTGGTGTGGGCGGTGGCGGTGCTCGGGCTGCTGGCGTGGTTCATGGAGCCGTACGGGAAGATCGCCGCACCCGGCGGGCCACCCGTCGCTTCCCTGCGGGTGCTGACCTCGAACGTCGAGTTCGGACAGGCCACCGACCCTCTGATCGCGACGGTCCGCCGGGAAAAGCCGGACCTCGTCTTCGTGCAGGAGTGCGAGTCCGCGTGCGACGCGGCGCTGAAGGAGTCCCTCGGCGCCGACTACCCGCACCGGCAGGGCGTCGAGGCCGGCGGATCGGCGGGGTCCGTCCTCCTCAGCCGCTTCCCGCTCCGGGCCGCAGACCGCGTCCCCGGCACGATGGGCATGCCGGGGGCCGTCACCGAGGTGCGCGGCCGGACCGTACGGCTCCAGCTCGCGCACCCCATGCCGCCCCTGCCCGGCCAGGTGGACGTCTGGCGGCGCGAACTGGACGCCTTGCGCGACTTCGCTGCCGCGCACGCGCGGACCCCCACCATCCTGGCCGGCGACTTCAACGCCTCCCAGGACCACGCCGCCTTCCGCCGCATCCTCGACACCGGCCTGCGCGACGCGGCCCGCCTGGCCGGTTCCGACCGCACCCCCACCTGGCCGGCCCGCACGGCCGGGGCCACTCCGGCGCTGGGCGCCCAGATCGACCACGTCCTGGTCTCCGCCGACTTCGCCGCCCAGGAGGCCCGCTTCCTCGACCTCGCCGACACGGATCACCGTGCGCTGCTGGTCGAGGTCACGCTTCACCAGCGGAGATGAACCGGCGGAGATGATCCGGCGGAGATGACTTCTGGGCTCAGACGCCGATGTCCTCGCCGTCGGCACGCCATACGGCCACCACCGACGGGCGGACGTACGTGCCGGGGCCGTCGGGCCACGCGCTGGCCGGCTTCTCCACGGACGCGCCGCTGATCTCGCCCGGGTGCTGCACGGCGACGAGAACCCGTCGGTCCTGGACGATCGGGCCGCAGGTCTCGGCACCGATCGGCATGGTCAGGAACTGCTTGAGCTCACCGCGCCGGTCGCCCTTCGTGGCCACGCCGAAGAGACCGTCGTGGTAGCCGAGCTGGGCGCCGTCGGTGGAGATCCACAGGTTGCCGTACGGGTCGAAGGCCACGTTGTCCGGGCAGGAGATCGGGCTGACCTTGTCCTTCGGGAACCCGGCGAAGTAGGTCGCCGGGTCGTTCGGGTCGCCCGCGACCAGGAACAGCGACCAGGCGAACCTGGTGCTGTCGGCCAGGTTCCAGCGCTCGGTGAGCTCGAGGACGTGCCCGTGCTTGTTGGCGCCTCGCGGGTTGGCCTCGTCGGCCTTGGCGTTCGTGCCGATGCCGCGGTTGGTGTTGTTGGTGAGGGCGACGTACACCTTGCCGGAGTGCGGGTTCGGCTCGATGTCCTCGGGCCGGTCCATCTTGGTCGCGCCGACCTTGTCACCGGCGAGCCGGGTGAAGACGAAGACCTCGTCGGCGGTCATGCCCTCGACGTGCGAGACGGCACCCTTGGCGGTCGCGGTGGCCAGCGGGATCCACTCGCCGCTGCCGTCGAACTCGCCGTCGCTCGGCAGCTTGCCGGTGCCGTCGATCTCGATGGCGGGGGAGTCGCCGGTGAGCTTGGCGACGTAGAGCGTGCCCTCGTCCAGCAGGCTCAGGTTGTGCTCGCGCACCGCGCGGGAGGTCCCGTGCTTCATCCGCTTGCTGCCGACGAACTTGTAGAAGTAGTCGAAGCGCTCGTCGTCACCGGTGTAGATGACCGGACGGCCGTCGTGGGTGAGGCGGACGGTCGCACCCTCGTGCTTGAAGCGGCCGAGAGCGGTGTGCTTGCGGGGCGTGGAGGAGGGGTCGTACGGGTCGAGCTCGACGACGTACCCGAAGCGGTGCACCTCGTTCGGCTCCTGGGCCACGTCGAACCGCTTGTCGAACCGCTCCCACTTGCGTTCGGAGGCCGCGGTCCCGATGCCGTACCGCTTGTCGGTGGCGCGGCTCGCGTTGGCGAAGTACTGGTTGAAGTTCTCCTCGCCGTGGAGCGTGGTGCCCCAGGGGGTGACGCCGCCCGCGCAGTTGTTGAGGGTGCCCAGGACCTTGGTGCCGGTCGGGTCGGCGGAGGTCTTCAGCAGGTCGGACCCGGCGGCGGGCCCGGTGACGCGGAACTCGGTGGTGGCGGTGACGCGCCGGTTGAGCGGGTGCCGGGAGACGGCGGTGAGCTTGCCGGTCCTGCGGTCCCCCTCCACGACGACGGCGGACAGCCCGTGGGCCGCCCACGCGATCTCGACCTGCTCGCGGGTCGGGTTGGCGGCGTCGTAACCACGGAACATGAGCACTTCGTCGGTGTACTCGTGGTTGGCGACGAGAAGCTGCTTGTTCCGCTCGCCCGGAAGGGGCAGGAGCGCGAGGAAGTCGTTGTTGTACCCGAACTGACCGGCCTGGGCGGCGGCGGTCTGCTTCTCCGGGTCGAAGGCCGGGGCACCGCGCAGGATGGGCTCGCCCCAGCGGATGACGACGTTCTGCTTGTAGCCGTCCGGGACGGTCACGGCGTCGGCGGTGTTGGGCGCGACGGCGGTGAACCGGAGGCCGCGGGCGCCCTTGGAGGTGCCGGGCTTGTACGTGGTGGCACCCGCGGCACCGGCGGCGCCGTTTTCGGCCGCGACGGCGGGGGCGGCGAGCCCGGCCCCCGCGGCACCGGCCACGGTGACGACGGCCGCGGCCCGCATGACCGAGCGGCGACTGAGCGCACCGGCGATGACGTCACCGACGTACTCGTTGGCGGAGGTGTTGGGCGCCTCGTGGAAACAGGCGTCACCACACCGGAAACGACAGGTGAGGGCGGACCGCCCACCGGGATGCGACTCCGACGAGGTCCTGATCAACGGCAACTGCATGCGCACTTTTGCTCTCCCCTTGTTTCCCCTTGACTCCGGCGTGACGGACGTTATGGGCACGTTCGTTCGGGAGCTGGGCGCACTGGTGAACGCAGGGTGAATCTGATGTGGCCGTAGGCCAGTTGGCGTCGATGGCCCGGCGAGCAGGTGAAGGCTGGATGTGACCCTTGACGTCGCGTGCGTATCGTGACCCGCCCCTGCCAAAGATCACCACCTGGGGCCGCTAACCTTACGTGTCCGTCCTGGCCAGGGATTTACGGGCATCAACTCATGCGAAGGGTTGCGCACATGGGCATTCTCACTCTCCTGCGGAACGCGTTCGGCCGGTCACGCAAGGGGCACACCACGTCCCCTTCGCAGGAAACCGAGGTTGCCTCCCAGGAGGCCGCACCGAAGGTCCCGGCCCCGTCAACGGAGCCGACCCCGTCCCCGAAGCCGACGGCCACAGAGCCGACGGCCCCCACGGCGACGGTCCCGGAACCCCGCACCGCCACGCCGTCCACCCCCCAGTCCACGCTCTCCACGAAGGACGAGCACGACCTGGTGGCGGCGGCATTCGACAAGGTGGAGGCACCGAAGCCGGCGGAGCCGGCTGCGCCGGAAGACCCGGCGGCGGCGAAGGAGCCGACTCCGGAGCCGGAACCGATCGCGGAGGTGGCTCCCGCCCCCGCCCCTGCCCCCGAGCCGGTCGTCGAGCCGGAGCCGGTGGCGGAGGTCGCCCCCGAGCCCGTCGTCGAACCGGCAGCGGAGCCGATCGCGGAGGCCACCCCCGAGCCGGAGCAGGAGCCCGAGCCGGTCATCGAGGTCGCCCCCGAGCCGGTTGCCGAGGCGACGCCTGCCCCGGAGCCGGTGGCGGAGGTCGCCCCCGAGCAGGAGCCGACCGTCGAGGTGACGCCGGAGCCCGAGCCGGTCGTCGAGCCGGAGCCTGAGCCGGTCGCAGAGGTGGCCCCTGAGGTCGAGGCGACTCCTCAGCCCGAGCCGGTCTCGGAGACCACCCCCGAACCGCTCGCCGCCGACGGCGAGGACGCCCCACAGGGGCCACCCGCAGTCGACGACGAAAGTGGTACGGGTGGTGCGGGTGGGAACACCAAGGCCGAAGGCGAAGCCGAGGCCGTACCAGCCACCCTCCGCACGGCATACACCGCAGCCGAAACCACCCTCAAGGCCAAGAACCTCACCGGCACCCGCGCCAAGGTCTACCTCGTCCTCGACCGCTCCGCGAGCATGCGCCCGTACTACAAGGACGGCTCCGCCCAGGCCCTCGGCGAGCAGACCCTCGCCCTCGCGGCGCACATGGACCCGGAGTCCAAGGTCCACGTCGTCTTCTTCTCCACGGAAGTGGACGGCACCGGCGAGCTGACCCTCACCGACCACGACAACAAGATCGACGAGCTGCACGCCGGCCTCGGCCGCATGGGCCGTACCAGCTACCACGCCGCGGTCGAGGCAGTCGTAACCCACCACGACAAGCAAGCAGCCCCCGGCACCCCCGCCCTCGTCGTCTTCCAGACCGACGGCGCCCCGGACGCGAAGACCCCCGCCACCCAGTCCCTCACGGACGCCGCGAAGAACCACCCCACCGTGTTCTTCTCCTTCGTCGCGTTCGGTGAGCCCGACAACAAGGCCTTCGACTACCTCCGCAAGCTGAAGACCGACAACACGTCCTGCTTCCTCGCGGGCCCGACCCCCCGAGAGCTCACGGACACCGAGCTCTACGAAGGCGTACTGGCCACCTGGCGCCCGTAGCCCCGCCCCTTCGGGGGGTGGACAGCCGACCCGGTTCCACCCCCCGAAACGCATGTGAGTCGATCTTCGCGCGCCAAGTAGGATTTCGGGCATGGCGGCCACTGGATCCGAGAAGCAGGGGGCGAAGGCGTACTACGTCTCGACCCCCATTTACTACGTCAACGACGCTCCTCACCTGGGCCACGCCTACACGACCGTCGCAGGGGACGTGCTCACGCGCTGGCACCGTCAGCGCGGCGAGAAGGTGTGGTACCTCACCGGCACGGACGAGCACGGTCAGAAGATCATGCGCACCGCGGAGGCGAACGGCGTCAGCCCCCAGGAGTGGGCCGACAAGCTCGTCAACGAGGCATGGAAGCCCCTCTGGGAGCACCTGGAGATCGCGAACGACGACTTCATCCGTACGACGGAGAAGCGTCACACGGACCGCGTCCAGGAGTTCGTCCAGGATCTCCACGACAAGGGCGAGATCTACAAGGGCGGCTACGAGGGCCCGTACTGCGTGGGCTGCGAGGAGTACAAGCTCCCCGGCGACCTCATCGAGGCCGAGGACGGCACGAAGCTGTGTGCCATCCACAAGAAGCCGGTGGAGATCCTCAAGGAGGAGAACTACTTCTTCAAGCTCAGCGAGTACGGCGAGAAGCTCCTCGCCCACTACGAGGCGAACCCCGGCTTCATCCAGCCCGAGTCGGCCCGCAACGAGGTCGTGAACTTCGTCCGCCAGGGCCTTCAGGACCTCTCCATCTCCCGCTCCACCTTCGACTGGGGCGTCCCGGTCCCGTGGGACGACAAGCACGTCATCTACGTGTGGATCGACGCGCTCCTGAACTACGCGACGGCGGTCGGCTACAACGAGAACCCGGCGAAGTTCGAGAGCACCTTCCCCGCCGACGTCCACCTCGTGGGCAAGGACATCCTCCGCTTCCACGCGATCATCTGGCCCGCGATGCTGATGGCCCAGGGCCTCCCGCTGCCGGGCAAGATCGCGGCGAACGGCTGGCTGATGGTCGGCGGCGAGAAGATGAGCAAGTCCAACCTGACGGGCATCAAGCCGCAGGACCTGACCTCGCACTTCGGCGTGGACGCGTACCGCTGGTACTTCCTGCGCGCGATCGCCTTCGGCCAGGACGGCTCCTTCTCGTGGGAGGACTTCTCGGCCCGCTACACCAGCGAGCTGGCGAACGACTACGGCAACCTGGCGTCCCGCCTCGCGGCGATGGTCGGCAAGTACTTCGGCGGCGCCCTGCCGGAGGCGACGGCGTCCGGCGAGGCGGAGAAGGCGGTCCAGGACGGCCTGGCGAAGGCGGTCGCGGAAGCCGACCGGAAGATCGGCGACGAGCTGGACTTCCAGGGCGGGATCCTCGCCGTCTTCGACTTCGTCAAGCAGGTCAACGGCTACATCACGGAGCAGGAGCCGTGGAAGGTCGCGAAGGACACGAGTGACGAGGGCAAGGCCCGCCTCGCCACGATCCTCTACACGGCCGCGGAGTCCCTCCGCGCGGTGGCGGTCCTCCTGAACCCGATCATGCCGGACACCTCCCAGAAGCTCTGGGACTCGCTCGGCGCGGAGACGTCTCTCGGCGCCCTCGCGGACCAGCGGGTCCAGGAGGCGGGCGACTGGGGCAGGCTCCCGGTCGGCACGACGGTCACCAAGGGCGCGGTCCTCTTCCCCCGCCTGGAGGAGAAGCCGACGGCGTAACGCACGCGCGCGTCACGGGGCCCGGTAAGCGGAAAGGCTGCTTCCCGGGCCCTCGGCCTACCCGTACCCCCTACCTGCATGTCCACGTCCACCCGTATGGTTTCCGCCATGGCAATGGCAGTACCCGAGGTCATTCCGATCGCCTACATGCCCAGGCGTCACACCGAGTCCATCGGCCGGTTCGCGGACGGTCAGTTCCTTGCGTCGATCTCGTACGCCTTCCCCGAAGGCTTCCGTCCCGACGAGGGCTGGGAAGAACACAAACGTCTCTACGTCGCGCTCCACACCTTCGACGCCGACGGCCACTACCGCGACTCGGAGATCTGGTGCGCCGGCAGCTGGGCGGACCAGCAGCGCGCCCCCGACGGCAACGACTCCGTCCTCGGCCGCGCCCGCATCCACCTGGCGAAACTCCTGCGCAGCCTGCCGCGCCGCGCCTACACGGACATCGCCATACGCCCTTTCCAGCTCACCGTCGACGGCGTCCGCTTCGGCCTGGTGATCCGCAAGGAGGACGGCGAAACCTGGGCTGAGCTCTACCCGGACCGCCTCGAATTCGGCGAACCGTGGGACGGCCGGTACGTCACCTGACCCGCAGCTGTTGAAGGAGGGCGGCGAGGCCGCCCCGGGTCACCTGGAGTATGCGCTCGGGGTCATCGCTCTCGCGGAGGAGCAACGCGTTGTCGGTGTCCGCGAGTTCGACACAGGAAGCCCCGTCCGAGCCGCTGGAAAAGGACGACTTCTGCCACGGGATCACGTCTACAGCTCCTTCGCGAGGCGATGAATGAAGTCCCGCGACCTGGCGGGCTCAAGCGATGCCGACTCCACTTTACGGAAGAGTGTGCGCATCGACAGGAGCTGTGCAGGCGCATCCACGAAGGCCGAGCCGGACGGTGTGTCCTTCTGCACGGTGTCCAGCGCGGGCACCCGCCCGCCCGCGTACAGCAACGCCGCACTCGCCCCGCCGAAACCGTTGGCGGCGAAGGGAATCACCCGCACGGTGACGCCGGGCCGCTCCGACTGCCCAATGACTTCGTCCAGTTGGGCAAGGGCAACCCGTCGGTCAGCGACCCTGGTCCGCAGCACCGACTCGTGCAACACGGCCGTGTACGGGCACTCGCCGCCCATGGCTAGGACCGCCTTGCGGTTCATACGGTGGGAGACCCGCGCATCCAGCTCGCTCGCCGGGAGCTCCGGCCGCCAGTACGCGAACACGGAGCGGGCGTAGTCCTCGGTCTGCAAGGGCCCGGTGACATGCGTGGTGCCGATCTCCTGAACGAAGTTCGCGTGGTGTTCCAGCTCCGCCAGGTCGAGGAAGGGCGGTGGAAGCACATCCCGGTACTCCTCCCACCACCCCTCGGTACGGTCCGTCGCCATCTCCACCAGCGCGTCGATCAACTCGGCGTCCGCACAGGCGTACTGCGCCGCCATCCGCTGAACCCGCGCCTCACTGACGCCCGCGATACCGGACTCGATCTGGCTCATCGTCACCGAGATCGTGCCCAGCAGCGCGGCAGCCTGGCGTGCCGTCATCCCCGCCGCCTCGCGCAGTCTGCGCAACTCCCGCCCCAGCCGCTGCTGTCGAGCCGTCGGCTGTTTCCGTGGCACCTACGCCTCCCGATCCCATCACTTCGAGTGACCATGCTACGACAAAAGGTTGCGGCGTACTAACTTTATTCTCTACCGTCAGTGACGCGACGCACACACTGCGGAATTCTGGACCACCGGAAGCGCACCGCCCCGCCATGCCATGACGGGAGCGACGGAGCCACCGCCCACCCCGCAGCGGACCAGCAACCCCCCACCGCCACCTGGAGTTCACCCATGCCCGAAACCCAACCTCACGCCACCGCCGAACCCTGGGAGTACTCCCTCTCCATCCCCAACGACCCTCGCGCCGTGACCGTCTGCCGCCGCACCCTCCGCCTGATCCTCACCCTGCACGGCCTGATCCGCCTCGCAGACACCGCCGAACTCCTCGCGACCGAGCTGATCGCCAACGCCGTACTCCACACGAAGGGCCCCGCAACCCTCCGCGTCCGATGGTCGGCCGGCGTACTGCGAATCGGCGCGTGGGACGCAGACCCCGAACCCCCGCCCCCACCCCACGACCTGGCGGACCTCACCGACGCGGAGAACGGCCGCGGCCTCGCCCTGATCCGCGCCTGCTCCGACCTCTGGGGCTGGCAGCCGCTGGCGAGGAACGGCAGCCGGGGCAAGTACGTCTGGTGCGAACTCAACACCGCGGCTTAGGTAGAACCGATCTACGTAGATTGAATCTACCTAACCTGGCTGGAGGGCTCTCGGCATGGCGTGGGCGGCCTGTCAGTCCCGGTAGGGAAAGGGGCCAGGAAGCCGAACGCTTCCCAGCCCCGCCGCCCTCAACCAGTGCCCTACTTCAGCGCTCCCGCCCCCGCAGTCGTCACCAGCCCCGTCACCAGGTTCTTCGCCGACGTCTCCAGCCCCGCCGTAAGCACCGGCTTCCAGTTCACCGTCGTCTTCAGCTTCTTCGAGCCCGCGGCGTTGTACGCGGCCACGACATCCGTCGCCGTCCCGTTGACCAGGTTGCCGCTGCCCGCGACCGAACCCGTGCCGTCGCCGCTGAGGAGCTTCGCGACCTTCGCGCCGGACGGCAGCTTGAAGTAGTTGTGCTCGGCGACGACCTGGGCCTTGGCGCGGGAGTCGATGCTGTACTTGGCGGTGTAGCCGTTCAGCGACGTCGTGTCGTAGACGTTGTTGTAGATGTGGATCTGGCCGATGCGGGCCAGCGGGGCGCGCTGGACGATGCCCTTCCAGACGTTGTGGTGGATGGAGACCCGCAGCTTGCCGACGCTGTCGGTGTCACTGCTGCCGATCAGCATCGTCTTGTCGTGGTTGGTGAACTGGTTGCGCTCGACCGTCACCAGGTCTGAGCCGTTGGTGATGTCGAGGGCGCCGTCGTGGATCTGGTACTTGCGGCCGAAGTACGTCTTCTCCGCGCTGTCGAAGAACGGGGCGTCGGTGAAGGTGTTGTGGTCGGCCCACACGTGGGTCGCCCCGCGCAGGGTGACGGAGTCGTAGTTGGAGTTCCACTCGCCCGCCGAGCCGTCCGTCGGGTCCCACTGCGGGAAGCAGTCCTCGGTGGCGGAGAAGGTGAGGTTGCGGATGATGACGTTGTTCACGTTCTGGACCAGGAGGCTGCCGCCCTTGATCCCGGCCGCCGTGCCCGGGACGCCCACGATGCTGGTGTTGGCGGGCACCCTGAAGACGATGTTCTTCTTCTGCTTGGTCTGGGCCGCGGCGCGGGCCTTCTCCTGCGTGCCCGACGGCGCCTTCTTGCCGTAGGAGGCGGGGTCGTACGCCTTCAGGTACGAGGCCAGCGAGTAGCCCGTGCCCGACGCGTAGTCCGCGCAGGTCAGCTTCTTGCCCGCGTCGTTGGTGTTGGCGTCGATCGTGCCCTTGATCTTGATGATGCGGGGGGTGGTGTCGGTGGCGGAGCCGAGCGCCTTCACCAGCTGGGCGCGGGTGCTGACCGTGAAGGTGTGCGCGGAGTCGGCCTTCGCGCCACCGGTCGTGCCGGTGCCGGAGGACGCCCAGCCGTTCTTGGCGGCGAGCGTCTGGTGGTACAGGTCGACGGCATTGGCGTTCGCGTTCATCACGAAGACACCGGCGCCGGCCCCGGCCGCCAGGACGGCGACGGAGACGACGAGGGTGCGCCGCGAGCGGAGGGACCGGCGGTGGGAGGTGGCTGCCACGGAGGAGTCCTTATGTGGTCGTATGTCGCACGTGTTGTGTGCCGCACGTGTTGTCCGTGAAGCTCCGGTGAACGGTGCTTCCGACTCCTCAGTGGTCACCGAGGTCACAAGGGTTGCCGTGGAAAAGGAAATTGATGAGACGTCAGGCCGACGGCAGCCGCTGACCTGCCGCCGGCGCCTCCCTGTATCCCTTACATCCGCCCGCCCCCGAACCCGCCCTCCGGCGCCTCCCCCGCCGTCACCGTCGCGATCTCCTCCGCCGAGCCGAGCTCGCCGGACTTCGCCAGGCCTCCCGTGTTCGCCTCCGACGCCGATCCGCCGGCGTATATCCGGTACTCCTCCCCGCTCTTGACCGCGGAGGACGAGAAGACGACGTTCTGGATCGCCTTGGCCGTGACGTACGTCGCCACGACCTTCCCGTCGGCGTCCACGACCTGCAGCGTCGTCCCCGCGTCGACCGTCGAGTCGAGCGTCGCCGACACCCAGCCCTGCCCGGACTCGCTGCCGGGTGCGACGGCCATGCCCGCGCTGCCCGCGGCGAGCAGCACACCGCCGCTGACGGTGAAGCTGCCGTTGACGTCGAGGGCGCCGTTGCCGCCCTGTTCGGGGCCGTTGACGACGAGGGTGCCGCCGGTGATCTCGGCGGTGCCGTTGGAGTCGAAGCCGTCGCCGTCGGAGTTGATGACGAGGGTGCCGCCGGAGACCTTGAGCGTGTAGTCCCCCGCTGCCTGTCCACCGCCTCCACGACCGCCGCCGCCTTCCTCGGTCGTCGTACCGCCGGACGCGTTCACCCCGTCGTCGGAGGAGGTGATGTCCGTGGAGCCACCGCCGATCGCGATGTCCTTGCCCTCCAGCCCCTCGTTCGACCGCGTGACCTTCACCGTGCCGCCGTCGACGACCAGGTCGCCCTCCGCGTGTACGCCGTCGTCCCCGGCGGCGATCGTGACCGCGGCCCCGCTCAGATGCACGGCGGCGTCGCTGTGCACGCCGTCGGCGGAGGAGTCGACGGCGATCGTGCCGTCCTCCAGGACGGTGATGACCCCCGACTTCAGGCCGTGGGCCGAGGTGTCGTCGGTGGCCTCGCTGTGCACGCCCAGGGTGCCGCCGGTGACGACGAGGTCGGTGGCCGCGTCGACGCCGTCGCCCGCGGAGGTGACCTTGACCGTGCCGCCGTCGACGGCGATGTAACCGGCGTCCGCGTCCTCGGTGTTGTCGGCCTTGAGCCCGTCGCCCCCGGCCTCCGCCACGGTGACCGTGCCGCCGTGCACGACGACGTAGTCCTTGCCGCGGATGCCGTCGTCGGCGGCCTCGACGGTGACCGTGCCGGACGCGATGACCAGGCCGTCCTTGCTCGCGATGCCGTCGTTGCCGTTGCCGCGCACGGTGAGCGAACCGCCGCCCCTGATCGTGAGGTTGCCGGCGCTGAAGAGAGCCGCGTCGGCGCCGTCCTTCTCGGTGGACTCGGCGTAGGAGTCGGCGTCGGAGAGGCTGTTCTGGCTGCCGTCGGCCGGCACGACCACGAGCTCCTCGGCCTCGGTCGCCGCGATCGCCGCCCCGGAGGAGCTGGAGATGTCGACGCCGTCGAGGATCAACGTGACCGTCTGGTCAGGGGCGTTGACGAGGATCTGCCCGTCGGTGAGCTTCCCGCTGATCCGGTACGTCCCACCCGAGCTGATCGTGACCGTGCTCCCGTCGGCCTTCGCCCCCGAGCCGTCCGCGCCCTCCACGGCGGCCGAGTCGCCGTCGAGCGTGATCTCCACGGAATCGGAGGCGTCCACCTCACCGGCAGCCGCATGCGCCTCCTCGTTGGCGGCGAGGACGGCGGCGGCGCCCTGGGCTCCGGCCACGGCGGCGGACGTCGTACCCGAACTCTCCGTCGCCGAGCCGGTGGTGGACTCGGAGTCCACCGAAGCCGAACATCCGGCCAGTGCCGCCGCACCGAGCACCGCGGAGGCGAACGCCCCCGCGGCCCTCGTACGAAATGATCTTCTGCTCATGCCGGACTCCCGTCGAGTGCGGTGGGAAAGTGGCGCCGCAGTACGGGCAGCCAGCGGTGGGAAGGAAGGTCGGGGCGCAGAGCGGCCAGGCCGGTGCCGTACTTCGACACCGGGCATGGGCGGTGCTTCAGCGACCACAGCAGCCGGTCGGCGTCGGACCCGGCGCGGCCCGCCTTGGTCTCGACGATCGCCCGGTCCGGGGTGCGCAGGGTGGCGGTGCCGTCGGGAAGCGACCAGGTCAGGCCGGTGTCGACGGTCAGCCTGCTGCCGGTGGCCGGGAGGAAGAGGGTGGTACGCCGGTACGTCGTCGTCAGTGTCGGCACGAAGCGGAAGCGGGCGGAGTCGATCCCGGCCCCGGCGAGCACGGCGTCGGCGAACGCGCGGGCGTCGGGGCTGAGCCGCAGCGCGTCACCCGCGTACGGGATGCGGTCCTTGACCGTCGTACCGCGCGGGCCCCGCGTCTTGACCTCCACGAAGTGCTCGTCGGAGTCGAGGTAGGTGCGGATGCGGAGCTTGAAGCGCCGGCGGCGGCTCCGGGCGGCGCCCAGGTAGCCGTCGAGCTCCGGGGTGTCGTAGTAGACGGACCGGTACCGGAACTGCCGCTCGCCGCCCAGCTCCAGGACCCGTACGTCCTCGTCCAGGCCGCCGAACACGAAGGGGAGGTCGACGACCGGCAGCACGTACTTGCGGTCCAGCCGGGTCAACAGCTCGGCGCGGGCGAGGAGTTCGTCGAGCGCGATGGGCCGGAGGGTGTCGACGGCCGTCCCGAGGGAGTCGAGCGCGGTCACGCCCGTATCTCCTGCTCGGTGGGCACGGCGACGTCCTCCGCCGTCCGCCCCGCGGGAACCACGTACCGCACTTCGACGAGTGTGGTGTCGTTGACGAGGTCGATGTTCTTGACCGACAGGTTCACCACCCGCCCGCCCAGCAGTACTCCGAGGTGTGCGCGCAGGGCGTCCTCGTCGGTGTGGGCGGAGTCCAGGCGCAGGCTGCGCCGGCGGTGGCGGGGGTAGAGGCGGGGGTGATCGCCGACGTACAGGGCGGCGACCATCAGCAGGGTCAGGCTCGCGGTCAGGACGCTCACGCTGTGCGGCAGCCCGTTCAGCAGGCCGATGGCCAGGGCGGAGAAGTAGTACGCGATCTCGTGCTGGGCGATCTCGTACGACCGCAGCCGGATGATCGACAGCACCCCGAAGAGGCCCATCCCCAGCCCGATCCCGACCGACGTGGAGCTCAGGGTCATCGCCACGGCGAGCACGCCGACGTTCACGCCGAGGAAGGCCGTGACCAGGTCCCGGCGGTGGTGGCGCGGGAAGAACACGCCGAAGGTGAGGACGCAGATGGCGACGAGGTCGCAGGCAACCAGTACCAGCTGGTGCACGGCCGTTGAGGTCATGTGACGACAGTCGGGGACCTTCCTGTGAGGCCCCTTTGAGATCCCTTAAGCGACTTTGAGAAGTCTTGACCGGGTACTGAAGCCGAACTGACGGTGGACGGAGGTCGCTCGGTCCGGCCCGGGTCAGGTCGCGCGTCCTGGTCCGTCTCGGCCCGACCCTCCTCACCTGCGCGGACACCGTCCCGTCCGGCGCTCTGCCCCTGATAACATCCGGCCACTTGTGCGAGGGCGGGGACCCTCGTTGGGGGAGGGAACTTCACGTGGGCAGACACGCCCCGAGACGGGGCGGTCGTGCCGCTCTCGTCTCCGCGCTCGCGGTCGCCGTGGCGGCCGGATCCATCGCTCTGTTCTCCGCCACGGAGGACGGCGGCGGCGCCGCACAGGCCGCCACCACGGCCGCGGCGGCCGGAACCACCGAGATCGTCCTGGACGATCCGCGCTTGGAGCTGCGGCGCGCCGAGCGGCTGCTGGCGGCAGGCGAGACCGGCTTCCTGCACCGCCAGGCGGGGGCCGCCGGCCTGTTCTGGACGGACTACGAGGACGGCAGCACCGTCACCGTCGAGGGACCGTCCGGGGTCTACTCGCCGACCACCACCAGCTGCTACGACGAGCAGAAGCGCTGTGCCTCGGGCGTGTTCGGGCAGGCCGCCGACACGGTGGCGCTGCCGAACAGGACCGACGGCGGCGACCCCGTGTCGCTGTGGAGCCCGGACGGCGGTGCCCTGCGGACCCTGGACCTGAGCCAGTCGGCCGACCGCGTGGGCACGTACGGCGAGACCACCGTCACCGTCGAGTACAACGGCGTCGTCGACGGCACCGAACTGGACGGACACGTGCTGCACCTCGTCGACCTCGTCGACGGCAAGCAGCGCGACCGCGTGGTCACCGGCTACCCGGCCGACGCGTTCTGGGAGTGGAACTTCGCGCGCACCGGCGACGAGAACGGCGCCCTGCTGACCCACCCCGCCCGCGACGAGAACGGCGCCCTCACGTCGTACACCGTCGGCTACCTCGACTTCGCCACCGCGCGGCTCACCCCGGTCTTCACCGGTCTGTCCAAGGAGACGGTGCCGGAGGTCGTGCTGACCGACGACCGCGTCGGCTGGTACACGCAGGCCGCCGGTCTGCACCTCAAGCCGCGCACCGACCTCGCCGGTGAGGAGACGGTCCCGGTGGCCGGGGAGGAGACCACCGTCTCCCCCGTTCCCGTCCTCGTCGGTGACTGGCTGGTCCTGACCGGCGCCCCCGGCGTCAAGGCCGTCTCCCTGACCGACGGCACCACCAAGACCCTGCTGCCCGGGTCGTACGGCACCCCGCTGGCCACCCCGGACGGCGGCGCCCTCGTCACCGGCGGCACCACCACGACCGACTGGTGGGTGCAGCGCGTGAGCCTCGGCGCCGACGGCACCCCGCAGGTGGCGAAGCTGACCAAGGTCCCTCCGTACGAGAACAAGAAGACCGGGCTCGCGCTCAGCCGCGGCAGCCTGCGCGTCGCGGAGGACACCACGAGCAGCACCTCGGACACCACGTCCGTCCGCAGGCTCACCACCAACGGCAGCACCGTGCTGACCGCGTCCGCCGCCACGGAGAGCAGTTCGGTCAGCCCGACGTGCCCGTACCCGAACACCACCTGCTCGGCGATGTGGGGCAACTTCGACGGCACCGATCCCGAGGACGTCTACCTCGACACGTTCTACGACGGCGACGAGGGCGGCAGCGGCCTGGAGAACGCGGACCGGCTGGTCTCCATCGGCTATAACCCCCTGTCGTTCTTCGGCACCACGGGCGGCTCGATCGTCGACGTCTCCGACGACTACGCCGTCTACAACTCGGGCGGCTCCGCCCCGGCGCAGTACGTCGGCGAGTTCGGCTACGCGCAGAAGCTGAAGCGCTCGGTGCGCGCCGCCGCCCTGAACGGCTCCACGCTCTGGAGCGCCGCCGGCACCGGCAAGCTCACCTCCTACAGCCTCACCGAGGACAAGACCCTCGGCACGGTGACGGTCCCCTCGCTCGCCTGTACGCCGAGCGAGCTCCAGGCCGCGGGCCGCTGGGTGTACTGGTCCTGCGGAACGGCCTCGGCCGGCGTCTACGACACCAAGGCCGGTACCTCGGTCGCCGTACAGCCCGGTGACGTGCTGCTCGGCGACGGCTTCACCGTCCGTCACGACCACGACGCCGACCGGCTGGTCCTCACCGACGCGGCCACCGGCACCACCCGCGTGATCGCCTCCGGCCTGCCGGACAGCGGACTCGCGGTGGACCGCCGGTATCGCTGGACGGTGGACGAGTACACGGGCCTGGTCGCCTGGTTCGACTCGTTCGAGCAGACGCACGTCGCCACGACCCGCGTCACGCCGTCCGCGCCGACGGCCTTCGAGTCGGAGGCCGGGAGCTACTTGGAACCGGGCGCTTCCACCGCCTGGACCGGCCAGTGGCTCCTGTCCCGGCCGGTCAGCTCCTGGTCCCTCACCTTCACCTCGGTCCAGAGCGGCGCGACCGGCAAGGCCACCCGTACCCTCACCGGCGGCGCATCCCCGGCGTGGGTGTCGGCGAACTGGAGCGGCAGGACGGCGAGCGGGGGTTACTTCCCCAACGGCGAGTTCACCTGGACGCTCAAGGCCACCGGCCTGAGCACCTCCGCCGCAGTAACGGTGAAGTCCGGCGCGGGCTACCTGCTGCGGGGCGCGCCGGTACCCCGCGACTTCACCAGCCCCGACGGCCCGGACGGCAGGGGCGACCTGCTCACCCTCAGCTCCTCCGGCGGCCTGACCTTCCACAGCGGCACCGGAACGGGCAAGTTCGGCGACAAGTACACCGGCACGGGTTGGCCGACCTCGGTGAAGGCGATCCCCTTCGGTGACCTGAGCGGGGACCGCTGCAACGACGTCCTGGTGCGATACAGCAGCGGAGCGCTCCGCCTGTACAAGCCGGGCTGCGGCGCCGCGGTCAAGCCGTCGACGTCGTACACGACGCTGTCGACCGGCGGCTGGACCCAGTACGACGTCCTCACCTCCCCCGGCGACATCAGCAGCGACGGCCGCCCGGACCTGATCGCCCGCAACAGCTCGACCGGGGCCGTCTACCTCTACAAGGGCACCAGCACCGGCAAGCTGTCCGCCCGCGTGAAGCTCTACGACAACTGGAAGACGTACAAGAAGATCGTGGGCGTCGGCGACCTCAACGGCGACGGCATCGGCGACCTCCTCGCCCAGGACAAGGCCAACACCCTCTACCGCTACTACGGCAAGGGCAACGGCACCTTCTCCGCCCGCACCAAGCTGTTCGCGAACTGGGGCGGCTCGTACAACGTCATCGTCGGCATCGGCGACCTCACCGACGACGGCAGGGCCGACCTCGTCTCCCGCGACACCAGCGGCAACGTCTGGCGCAACAGCGGTGACGGCAAGGGGTCGTTCGGGGCACGGGTGAAGATCGCGACCGGTTGGAGCGGCTACAAGTCGCTTTCCTGAACGGTTGGTTGTGCTACAGGCGCCCGGAGTGCGTTCACCCCGGGCGCCTTCGCGCGTCTCAGGAGACGACAGGGCGCTGTGCGCTCGCCTCCTGCGGATCCTGCGGGGTCCGCGCCAGGGCGTCGGGCGTCCCGCGGGTGTTCCTGACGTAGATCACTCCCAGCACCGCGAGGAGCGACGCGGCGGAGAGTGTGTACAGGCCTCCGTTCGTGCTGCCGGTCGTGTCCTTGAGGTAGCCGAAGAGGGTGGGGGAGACGAAACCGCCCAGGTTTCCGATGGAGTTGACCACGGCCAGACCCGGTGCGGCGATCTTCAGGTCGAGTCCGGACTGGGCCATCGGCCAGTACAAGGTGGCCGCGCACTTCCCGCCGACCGCGGCGAGCGTGAGGGCGGCGAGCCCGAACCAGGGGGAGCCCAGGGTGGCGAGGAAGGTGCCCACGGCCGACAGGACCAGGGCGATCGCCAGGTAGGGGCGGCGGTCGGGAGCCTTGTCGGTGAAGTGGCTGACCGTGTACATCGCGATCACGGCGCAGATCCACGGTACGGCCGTGAGCAGCCCGACCTGGAAGGGCGACAGCCCGCCGATGTCGTCGACCAGGCTCGGCAGCCAGAAGGTGATCGCGTACCCGGTGAGTGCCATCGCGAAGAAGACGCCGGTCAGCAGGGCGACCTGAGGGTGGAACAGGAGCTTGAGCCGCGAGACCTTCGGGGCGCGGCTGCGGGCCTCCTTGTCGCGGTCGACCGCCGCGGTCAGCGCCGCCTTCTCCTCCCGCGTGAGCCAGCGGGCGTCATCGATACGGGAGACGAGGAAGAACCCGGCGATGAACCCGACGAGGATCGAGAAGGCGCCCTCCAGCGCGAACATCCAACGCCAGCCGGCGAATCCGCCCGCCCCGTGCAGCTCGAGCAGCGCCCCGGTGATGGGACCCGTCACGATGTACGCCGTCGCCGAACCGCCGAGGAAGATCGCGCTCGCCCGGCCCCGGCTGGAGTCGGGCAGCCACTGGGTGAAGTAGAGGAGCACGCCGGGGAAGAAGCCGGCCTCCGCGACGCCGAGGAGGAAGCGGAGGGCGTAGAACATCGCGACGTTGTGGATGAAGCACATCGCCACGATCACCAGACCCCAGGTGATCATGATCCGGGTCAGCCAGACCCGGGCGCCGAACCGCTCCATGAGCATGTTGCTCGGCACCTCGAACAGCGCGTACCCGATGAAGAACAGGCCCGCGCCGAGACCGTACGCGGTGGCACTCACCCCCACATCGGCCCGCAACTCGTCCTGGACGAAGCCGACGTTGGTCCGGTCCATCTGGTTGACCAGCAGCATCAGAACCAGGATCGGCAGCATGCGCCGCAGGAACTTGCCGACCGCTCGGCGTTCGGCGTCGGGTGTCACGACTTCTGACACGACTTCTGACATCGTTGTCTCCCTCGTGTGCACATACGTGAACTTCAATCACGTACGCGGGCACTGGGGGACGTTACGGAGGCTGATCTTCCGGGTCAATGGGTTGAGCAGATGTTCATGTACGCGAACGCGAACACGAGCAACTGGGCAGCCCATTGCCCCGGTGGGATCGGGGAGGCGGGGATCAGATGCAGTCGTTCGTCTCGTCCGGCGCGACGCCGTCGGTGGGCTCCTGATGGACCCCGCCGGTGCCGCCACCGCCGGCCGACGAACTCTCATAGCCGGAGTAGATGCCGAGCGCATCGCAGTGCCAGATGTCGACGGCCGCGTTCGCGATCGGCTTGCAGGTCTCGGAGTCGATCACCTTGAGGGTGAGGGTGAGCGGGATGCCCTCCTTGTGAGCTGCTAGCAGACCTCCGCGCCGGTGGCGGTGCTGCTCGCGGAGGCGATGGCTGCCTTCCCGCTCTTCTCACCCGCGAAGGCGCCCGCGGCGACGGCGCCGCCGACACCCACCGCCGCGGCCGCACCCGCTCCGGCCACGACCACCTTGCGACGCGTCAGATCCCGCTTGTGCTTCGGCCCTTCGCCGTCTGGTTTCCCGTCATGTGCAGGGAAGTCAGAGACGGCGTCTGTCAGCAGCATGGGTAAGAGCTGGGTAAGAGCCCTGCATATGAGAGTGGCCCGGAACCGACGTCGGTTCCGGGCCACTCTCACGCTGTCGCCTACTTCGGCTGCGGCTTGCGCACCGACAGGTGCAGCTCCCTCAGCCGCGCCTCCTCCAGCTCCGTCGGCGCCCCCATCATCAGGTCCTGGGCGTTGCCGTTGAGCGGGAAGGCGATGGTCTCGCGGATGTTGGGCTCGTCGGCCAGCAGCATGACGATGCGGTCGACGCCGGGGGCGATGCCGCCGTGCGGCGGGGCGCCGAAGCGGAAGGCGCGCAGCATGCCGGCGAACTTCTCCTCGACGGTCTCCCGGTCGTAGCCCGCGATCTCGAAGGCCTTGAGCATGATCTCCGGCTCGTGGTTCCGGATCGCGCCGGAGGACAGCTCGACGCCGTTGCAGACGATGTCGTACTGCCAGCCCAGGATGTCCAGCGGGTCCTGGGTCTCCAGGGCCTCCAGACCGCCCTGCGGCATGGAGAAGGGGTTGTGCGAGAAGTCGATCGCGCCGGTCTCCTCGTCCTTCTCGTACATCGGGAAGTCGACGATCCAGCAGAACCGGAAGACGTTCTCCTCGAAGTGCCCGGCGCGCTTGGCGGCCTCGACCCGCACCGCGCCCATGATCTTCGAGACCTCGTCGAACTCGCCCGCGCCGAAGAACACGGCGTGACCGGCGGCCAGGGACAGCCGCTTGGTCAGCTCGGCGACGTTCTCCTCGGTGAGGAACTTCGCGATCGGGCCGGTCAGCGAGCCGTCCTCGGCCACGCGCACCCAGGCCAGACCCTTGGCGCCCTGCGAGACCGCGAAGTCACCGAGCTGGTCGAAGAACTTCCGCGGCTGCCCGGAGACGTCGGGCACCGGCAGGGCCCGTACGTGCTTGCCCGCGAAGGCCTTGAACTCCGAGCCCTCGAAGATGTCGGTGATGTCGACGAGCTCCAGCTGGGCGCGCAGGTCCGGCTTGTCGGAGCCGTACTTCAGCATCGCCTCGCGGAACGGGATGCGCGGGAAGGGGGAGGTGACGTGACGGCCGTTCCCGAACTCCTCGAACAGCTCGGTCATGAGCTTCTCGATCGGCTGGAAGACGTCCTCCTGCTCGACGAAGCTCATCTCGACGTCGAGCTGGTAGAACTCGCCCGGCGAGCGGTCCGCGCGGGCGTCCTCGTCGCGGAAGCAGGGCGCGATCTGGAAGTAGCGGTCGAAGCCCGAGATCATCAGCAGCTGCTTGAACTGCTGCGGGGCCTGGGGGAGGGCGTAGAACTTGCCCGGGTTCAGGCGGGAGGGGACGACGAAGTCGCGGGCGCCCTCGGGAGAGGTGGCGGACAGGATCGGCGTCGCCATCTCGTTGAAGCCCAGCGCCGTCATCTTGTGCCGGATCGCGGAGATGACCGACGTACGCAGCAGGATGTTGCGGTGCATGCGCTCGCGGCGCAGGTCCAGGAAGCGGTACTCCAGACGCCGCTCCTCGTTGACCCCGTCCTCGGCGTTGATCGTGAACGGCAGGGGGGCCGCCGCGCCGAGCAGCTCGACCTCGCCGACCTCGACCTCGATCTCGCCGGACGGAAGGTCCGGGTTCACGTTCTCGGTTCCACGTGAAACGACCTTGCCGTCTACACGTACCGTCGACTCCTTGGACACCTTGTCCAGAGCCTCGTACGCCGGGGTGCCGGGGCGGGCGACCAGCTGCGTGATGCCGTAGTGGTCGCGCAGATCGATGAAGAGGATGCCGCCCAGGTCGCGCCGATTGTGCAGCCAGCCGCTCAGCCGGACGTCGGTGCCGACGTCAGAGGCGCGGAGCTCGCCGCAGGTGTGGGACCTGTACCGATGCATCGTCGTTCATCCAGCCTTCGCTGATCGGGGATCTCCGGGGCCCGGTGCCCGGACCTCCCAAGGGTACCGGCCACCCCGCGATCGACTCCCCACCATGAGGAGCCGGTGATCAGATCCGGTGATCAGTGGCACTCTTCGTCCTCGTCTTCTTAAAGTGGGTCAATGCGCACTGGCGAGCCTCTGCCAGCCGTGGGGGAGGTTCTCGCCGCCCTCGCGACCGGTCTGTGGCACTGGGACACCGCCACCGGGCTGGTCACGGTCGACACCGAGGCAGCCCGGCTGCTCGGGCTGCCCGCCGAGGAGACCGTCCTCACGGAAGCCCAGACCCGGGCCCGGCTCCACCCCGTCGACTGGAACGAGATCACCGGAGTGATCCAGCTCGCCGTCGCCGAGGACACCCTCGCCGAAGTGCGGGTCCGGATCATGGACGACCAGGGGCAGGTCGTCCGCGTCGTCCGCAGCCGCTCCAAGCCGTCCTTCGACCCGGTCAAGAAGGTGTACGAGCTGATCGGCACCCTCCAGGAGGTCACCGAACCCAGGCCCGGCACGCCCGCCGGACGCACCGCCGTCACCGGCGACTGGCGCCGCTCCCGCGAGGCCTTCCTGCTGGACGCGGGCCGCGCCCTGGCCGAGGCCCGCTCCACGACCGAGGTCCTGCGGGTCGCCGCCGGCCTGTCCATGCCCGGCTTCTCCCCGGACGGCCTCGCCGTCTTCGGCGTCGAGGGCGACCGCCTGACGATCATCGGCCACCACGGCCACCAGCCCGGCGACGAGAGCCCCTTCTCCCACATGGCCCTCGCCACGGACTACCCCGCCGCCGAGGTGGTCCGCACCGGCCGCGCCGTCTACCTCTCCTCCCCCGACGACTACAGGTCCCGCTACCCCGTCACCTGGCCGCTCGCCCAGCGCTTCGGCCGCCAGTCCTGGGCGTTCCTGCCCCTGACGGTGGCCGGCCGCACGATGGGCGCGTGGATGGCGGCCTTCGCGTATCCGGTGGCGTTCACGCCGGACGAGCGGTCGGTCCTGACGACGGTGGCCCGCATGCTCGCGCAGGCCCTCTCCCGGGCGGGGGTCGCGGAGTCGGAACGGGAGCTCACGGACGGCCTGCAACGCTCGATGCTGCCCACCCTCGGCCCCCAGATACCGGGCATGAGCGTCGCCGCGCGGTACGTCCCCACCGGCGGCGGCCTCCAGGTCGGCGGCGACTGGTACGACATGATCCCCCTGCCCAACGGCCGCTTCGCCCTGGTCATCGGCGACGTCCAGGGCCACGACGTCCGCGCCGCGGGCCTGATGGGCCAGCTCCGCATAGCGCTCAGGGCGTACGCCTCGGAGGGCCACCGCCCCGACGCGGTCCTCTCCCGCGCCTCCCGCTTCCTGCACGGCATGACGTACGGCGACACAGAGGCCACCGACCTCCGCTTCGCGACCTGCCTCTACGTGGAGGCCGACCCCACGACCGGCATCCTGGACGTCGCCCGCGCCGGCCACCCCGACCCCGCGATCCGCATGGCGGACGGCACGGTCCTGACCCGCCCCACGGCCGGCGGCCTCCCCCTGGGCATCGACCCCGACGCCGACTACCCCACCACCCGGATCACCCTCGAACCCGGCGAGACCCTGCTGCTGTGCACCGACGGCCTCATCGAGACCGGCGGCCACGACATGGAGACCGGCTGGAAGCGCATCCGCACGATCCTGGAGGACCACAAGGGCGACCTGGAGGCCCTCGCCGACGCCCTGGTCCAGGCCGTGCACGGCCCCTCCTCCCACCACACCACCGGCCCACTGGCCGACCGGCGCGAGGACGACATAGCCGTCCTGCTGCTGTCCCGGCAGGGCGAGTGCGCCGGCGACCCCGTCGTCGTACGCCCCCGGGTCCGCCGCACGATGCTCTCGGTGGCCCAGGCCGAACCCGAACGGGTCGCGGTGGCCCGGCAACAACTGCGCGAGCTCCTGCACGACTGGGCGTCGGCGGACCAGGTGGACTCGGCGGTCCTGCTGCTCTCCGAAACGCTGACCAACGTCCTCGTCCACACCGACGCGGACGCCCTGCTCCTCGCCGAGGTACGGGGCGACCCGGGCGAACGCCGGATGCGCGTCGAGGTCACGGACACCAGCGACGACCTCCCGCACAAGCGCAGACCGGGGGAACTGGCGTCGTCCGGACGCGGACTGGTGCTCATCGAACTGCTCGCGGATGTGTGGGGAGTGGATCCGCGGGGCGAGGGGAAGAGCATCTGGTTCGAGCTCTGGGAGGCGACGGGGGAGGCGTCTGCGGACGGGACGTCATAGAGAAGGTACGCGTGCAGAATCGATGCGTCTGTCCACGTTCGGATGAACATCCTTGCTATTGACGCGCGTTGTTCCCACGTCTGCCTATTTTCCGAGGCGGAGGTGATGCTCGATGTACGAGCAGAAGAACACCCCGCCGGACCAGTCGGCGGGACAACGTCAGGACGCGATCGACATCAACGACTTCGTGTTCGCGGCCACGGGGGCGCGGGTGCGGAGGCTGACCATGCCGGACGGGACGCACTGGTTTCCTGTGGTGGACGTCTGCAACCAGTTGGGGTACACCACCCCTCGCAAGGCGCTGCTGGACCATGTCCCCGAAGAGCACCGAGACATTCTCGAGACAGTGACTGGAAGTCACTCTCTCAGCATTCCCGCAGGTCGAGAGTGGCGACGAGACATGAACCTCGTGGACCTCCAAGGTCTGATCCGTTTGGTGAACGGCTGCACCAAGCCGGAGTCCCAGCCCTTCAAGGCATGGGTCTCCGAAGTCATCGCCACCATCCAGCGCGACGGCTCCTACTCACTGGAGCCTTCTCCCGCACCACTGGCCCACCCCGGCGGCTCCGCCTACGTCATGCCCCAACAGGTCGCCGACGCCATCATGCGGCTCGAAGAGCGGAACCTTCAGGCGGACGAGATGCTGGCTGCCTCTGCGGGGGAGCGCAACGAACTGCTGCGGCGGATCGGCGAGGGCCAGGACAGGATGGTCGACGCACTGCGCGACCTGACCGAGGCCCTCAGGCGACCCCGCGCCGACTCCCGGCCCGCCGCAGAATCCGAGTTGACGCACCAGCAACTCCTCGCCACCTGGAAGGCGAGGAACCTGATCGTCACCGACGACGTCCACATGGTGGCCGCCTGCCTCGCTCCCGCACTGGTGCAGGGCGGCGCCCGCTACCGGGTCGAGGAGATCGCCAACCGCACGGGACTGCCGTACGAACGCGTCCATGACTGCTTGAGGATGCTCATCAGGCGGGGTTGCGTACGGCAGGTCGGCTGCGCTCCGGACGGTGCGCCGGTCTACGTGTTGCCGTAGCACCCACGCAAGACAAGACAGGCCCGAAGCCGCAAAACAAGGTTGCGGCTTCGGGCCTGCTCGTAGCCTACTCAACTACGGGAGCCTTACAGGCCACCCTCGGACATCCCGTGCACGGCGGGGATCGTCCCCAGCCGTCCCTTCTGGAAGTCGTCGAACGCCTGCTGGAGTTCCTCACGGGTGTTCATCACGAACGGCCCGTAGTGCGCCATCGGCTCGCGGATCGGCTGTCCGCCCAGGAGGACGACCTCCAGGTCCGGCGCGTTGGAGTCCTGCTGCTCGTCCGCGCGGACCGTCAGGGAGGAACCCGCCCCGAACACGGCCGTCTGGCCGAGGTGGATCGGACGCCGCTCCGCGCCCACCGCGCCCCGCCCCGCCATGACGTACGCCAGACCGTTGAAGTCCTCCCGCCAGGGCAGGGTGAGCTCCGCACCCGGCGCCAGCGTCGCGTGGATCATCGTGATCGGCGTGTGGGTGATGCCTGGACCGGCGTGGCCGTCCAGGTCGCCGGCGATGACCCGCATCAGGGCGCCACCGTCGTGGGACGTGAGCAGCTGGACGTTGCCGCCGCGGATGTCCTGGTACCTCGGCGCCATCATCTTGTCCTTGGCCGGGAGGTTCACCCACAGCTGGAGGCCGTGGAAGAGTCCACCGGACATGACGAGAGCCTCCGGCGGCGCCTCGATGTGGAGCAGGCCCGAGCCGGCCGTCATCCACTGGGTGTCGCCGTTGGTGATGGTGCCGCCACCGCCGTTGGAGTCCTGGTGGTCGAAGATGCCGTCGACGATGTAGGTGACGGTCTCGAAGCCGCGGTGCGGGTGCCAGGGAGTCCCTTTTGGCTCCCCGGGCGCGTACTCCACCTCACCCATCTGGTCCATCATGATGAACGGGTCCAGATGGCGGTAGTTGATCCCGGCGAACGCTCGGCGCACCGGGAAGCCCTCACCCTCGAAACCGCTCGGCGCGGTCGTGACGGCGAGCACGGGACGGGCCACGGCGTCGGCGGACGCGGCGACGCGGGGCAGCGTCAGCGGGTTCTCGACGGTCACTGCAGGCATGTCGGTACCTCCTTGGTGCGTCCAGTTTAGTTGAGCATTGAACTTTCTGCCACCCAGAACAGAGAAAGCCCGGAGGGCATTCCCTCCGGGCTCTCGTCGGTAGGCGTCAGCCGTACACTCCGCGCACTCAGCCGTACATCCGCCGCATCGCGAACTCGACCATCTGCTCCACGGCCTTCGCGTCGAAGACCATGCGGTGCTCGCCCTCCATGTCGAGGACGAAGCCGTAGCCGGTCGGGAGCAGGTCGATGACCTCGGCGCCGGTGATGACGAAGTACTTGGACTCCTTGCCCGCGTACCGGCGCAGCTCCTTGAGTGAGGTGAACATGGGGATCACCGGCTGTTGGGTGTTGTGCAGGGCGAGGAAGCCGGGGTTGTCACCGCGTGGGCAGTAGACCTTGGAGGTCGCGAAGACCTGCTGGAAGTCCTCGGCGGACAGCTGCCCGGTGGTGAAGGCCCGCACCGCGTCCGCGAGCGAGGGCGGGGACGGCTCGGGGTAGAGCGGCGGCTGCTGGCCGTAGCCGCCGACGCCGCCGGACATGGGCTGCTGCGGCGGGGCGTACCCCTGCTGTGCACCGACGTTCTGGTCGTAGCCGTACATGGGCGCAAGAGTACCGAGATCGACCGAGGGGCGGGCCGGTACGGGGTGGGTCGGTACGGGGTGGGCCGGCAAACCGACAGGGAATCGACAGTGACTTGACAGCCCGCGGCCTGGTGTTCTCGCGCCCACCGCTCATAGCGTCTGTCATGTCAGATAAAAGCGCCCACGAGACGGCACCGCACGGGCAAGGGGACAGCCATGCACGGACACCACGGCGACGAGGTCCACGAACACGACAGGGGACTCTCCTACGACCTTCCTGTCCTCGCCCGCCGCCGGATGATCCGGCTGATGGCGGGGGCGAGCCTGATTCCGCTGGTGGGCTGCACGTCGGAGGAGGACACCTCGGCGTCCTCGTCCTCGTCGACCGCCCCGTCGACCGAGTCGTCGTCCTCCTCGTCGCCCGTTCAGTGCGAGACGATCCCCGAGGAGACCGAAGGCCCCTTCCCCGGCGACGGCTCCAACGGCGTGAACGTCCTGCGGGAGAGCGGTGTCGTCCGCAGCGACATCACGCGGAGCTTCGGCGACTCCGCGGGCGGCACCGCCGAGGGCGTACCCCTGACGATCACGCTCACGGTGGTGGACGCCGCCTCCGGCTGCGGCACCCCCAAGAAGGGCGCCGCCGTCTATATCTGGCAATGCGACCGGGAGGGCAGGTACTCCCTGTACAACGACGGCGTGACGGACGAGAACTATCTGCGCGGCGTCCAGGAGGCGGACGACCAGGGCCAGGTCACGTTCAAGAGCATCTTCCCCGGCTGCTACCCGGGCCGCTGGCCGCACGTCCACTTCGAGGTCTACGGCAGCCTGGCCGACGCCACTGCGGCCAGGGCGATCACGAACACCTCGCAGCTCGCGCTGCCGAAGGACGTGAGCGACACGGTGTACACCACCGACGGCTACAGCCAGAGCGTGACGAATCTCAGCGAGCTCTCCCTGGAGTCGGACAGCGTCTTCAGCGACAGCCACGACCAGCAGCTGGCGGCGGTCACGGGCAGCGTCGGCCAGGGCTACACCGCGACGCTGACGGTGCCGGTGTGACCTGTCACAGATACCGGATCGGGGTTGCTTCTTATTACCGACGGGTAGCATCATCGGTAGCTACTTGTTGGTATGTGAACTAGGTGCGAGGACAGTCCCTCGCCGATCCTCTACGGAGCCGTCGCCATGGGGCACTACAAGTCGAATCTCCGCGACATCGAGTTCAACCTCTTCGAGGTCCTCGGGCGCGACAAGCTGTACGGGACCGGACCGTTCGAGGAGATGGACACCGAGACCGCGAAGAGCATCCTCGAGGAGTTGACCCGCCTCTCGGAGAACGAGCTGGCGGAGTCCTTCACGGACGCCGACCGCAACCCGCCGGTCTTCGACCCGGAAACGAACACCGCGCCGGTACCGGCGACGTTCAAGAAGAGCTACAAGGCCTTCATGGACTCGGAGTACTGGCGCCTCGGCCTGCCCGAGGAGATCGGCGGTACGACCGCTCCCCCGTCCCTGATCTGGTCGTACGCGGAGCTGATCCTCGGCTCGAACCCGGCCGTGTGGATGTACTCCTCCGGCCCGGCGTTCGCCGGGATCCTCTTCGACGAGGGCAACGACGTACAGAAGAAGATCGCGCAGCTCGCCGTGGAGCGGACCTGGGGTTCGACCATGGTGCTCACCGAGCCCGACGCGGGCTCCGACGTGGGCGCGGGCCGCACCAAGGCGATCCCGCAGGAGGACGGCTCCTGGCACATCGAGGGCGTCAAGCGCTTCATCACGTCCGGTGAGCACGACATGGAGGAGAACATCCTCCACTACGTCCTCGCCCGCCCCGAGGGCCACGGCCCCGGCACCAAGGGCCTGTCCCTCTTCCTCGTCCCGAAGTACCTCTTCGACGTCGAGACCGGCGAGCTGGGCGAGCGCAACGGCGCGTACGCGACGAACGTCGAGCACAAGATGGGCCTCAAGGCCTCCAACACCTGCGAGATGACCTTCGGCGACCAGCACCCCGCCAAGGGCTGGCTGATCGGCGACAAGCACGACGGCATCCGCCAGATGTTCCGGATCATCGAGTTCGCGCGGATGATGGTCGGCACGAAGGCCATCTCCACGCTGTCGACGGGCTACCTGAACGCGCTGGAGTACGCCAAGGAGCGCGTCCAGGGTCCCGACCTCGCGAACTTCATGGACAAGACCGCGCCCAAGGTCACCATCACGCACCACCCGGACGTACGCCGCTCGCTGATCACGCAGAAGGCGTACGCGGAGGGCATGCGCGCCCTCGTCCTCTACACCGCCTCGATCCAGGACGCGATCCAGGTCAAGGAGGCGGAGGGCGAGGACGCCTCGACCGAGCACGCGCTCAACGACCTGCTCCTCCCGATCGTCAAGGGCTACGGCTCCGAGAAGGGCTACGAGCAGCTCGCCCAGTCCCTGCAGACCTTCGGCGGCTCCGGCTTCCTGCAGGAGTACCCGATCGAGCAGTACATCCGGGACGCCAAGATCGACACCCTGTACGAGGGCACGACCGCGATCCAGGGCCAGGACTTCTTCTTCCGGAAGATCGTCCGCAACCAGGGCGCGGCGCTGAACTCGCTCGCCGAGGACATCAAGAAGTTCCTCGCGCTGGGCACGGGCGGCGAGGAGCTGGCGGGCGCCCGCGAGCACCTGGCCAAGGCGGCCGTCGAGCTGGAGGCGATCGTCGGCCTGATGCTGACCGACCTCGCGGCGACCGAGCAGGACGTCAAGAACATCTACAAGGTGGGTCTGAACACCACCCGCCTGCTGATGGCCTCCGGTGACGTGGTCGTCGGCTATCTGCTCCTCAAGGGCGCCGCGATCGCCGCCGAGAAGCTGGAGACGGCCTCCGCCAAGGACAAGGCGTTCTACACCGGCAAGATCGCGGCGGCGAAGTTCTTCGCGGCCAACGTCCTGCCGGGCGTCACCCTGGCCCGCAAGGTCGCCGAGGGTGTCGAGCTGGACCTGATGGAGCTGGACGAGGCCGCGTTCTAGGACACATCAGACCAGCCGTACACAGCTCCACACCGTCCACACGAGGGCCCGCCCCGCATCGCCGGGAGCGGGCCCTCGTACGTCGTTAAGGTGAACCCCATGAGCGCACCCTCCCGCTTCGATCGCGGCCACACCGACGACCTCATGTCCTTCCTCGCGGCGAGTCCCTCGCCGTACCACGCGGTGGCCAACGCGGCCGAGCGCCTGGAGAAGGCCGGATTCCGACAGGTCGCGGAGACGGACGCGTGGGACGGGACGACAGGCGGCCGGTACGTGCTGCGCGGCGGGGCGATCGTGGCGTGGTACGTGCCCGAGGGTGCCGAGCCGCACACTCCCTTCCGGATCATCGGCGCGCACACCGACTCGCCGAACCTGCGGGTCAAGCCGCGGCCCGACACGGGGGCGCACGGGTGGCGGCAGGTGGCCGTGGAGATCTACGGCGGTCCGCTGCTGAACTCGTGGCTGGACCGCGATCTGGGCCTGGCGGGCCGGCTGACCCTGCGGGACGGTTCGACGCGGCTGGTGAACATCGACCGGCCGCTGCTGCGGGTGCCCCAACTCGCCATCCACCTGGACCGTTCGGTGTCGTCGGAGGGCCTCAAGCTCGACAAGCAGCGCCATCTGCAGCCCATCTGGGGGCTGGGCAACGACGTCCGGGACGGTGATCTCATCGCCTTCCTGGAGGAGGAGACGGGGATCGGCGCGGGCGAGGTCACCGGCTGGGACCTGATGACGCACTCCGTGGAGGCGCCGGCCTACCTGGGCCGGGACGGCGAGCTGCTCGCCGGGCCGCGCATGGACAACCTGCTGTCCGTGCACTCCGGGGTGGCCGCGCTGGCCGCGCTCGCCGGGGGCGACCTGCCGTGCATCCCGGTGCTCGCCGCCTTCGACCACGAGGAGAACGGCTCGCAGTCGGACACCGGCGCGGACGGACCGCTGCTCGGCAGCGTGCTGGAGCGTTCGGTGTTCGCGCGCGGAGGATCGTACGAGGACCGGGCCAGAGCCTTCGCGGGCACCGTCTGTCTGTCCTCCGACACGGGCCACGCGGTCCACCCCAACTACGCGGAGCGGCACGACCCGACGCACCACCCGCGCGTCAACGGCGGCCCGATCCTGAAGGTCAACGTCAACAACCGCTACGCCACGGACGGTTCGGGGCGTTCCGTCTTCGCCGCCGCCTGCGAGAAGGCGGACGTGCCGTTCCAGACCTTCGTCTCCAACAACTCCATGCCGTGCGGCACGACGATCGGCCCGATCACCGCCGCCCGCCACGGCATCATGACCGTCGACATCGGCGTGGCCATCCTGTCGATGCACAGCGCACGGGAGTTGTGCGGTGTCGACGACCCGCATCTGCTGGCGAACTCGCTGGTGGCGTTCCTGGCGGGCTAGGTTCCGGCTCCCAAGGGTTCCTCCCGGCATGGGGGTTGACAGCCGGGGTACTCGCAGTCACGGACCGGATCGACCGGACCGGACAGGGAGGCGACACTCATGGGCCTCGGCGGATGCATCATCCTCATCGCCGCGGGAGCCATCCTCACGTTCGCGACCGACTGGGACATGAAGGGGGTCAACCTCGACCTCGTCGGGATCATCCTGATGGTCGTGGGACTGATCGGCGTCAGCACCTTCAGCAGCATCGCGCGGCGCAGGCGCGTCGTGATGCCGCCCAACACACCGGTCGTCGAAGGGGAACGGCACCACAGCAGGCGGGACGGGTACAGCGACGGCTACGGCGTCTGACGCGCCGACAGGCAAGGTAGGGCCACCCGCATTTCAGGCACATACCCAGGAACGGCACAGGACCCCCGGCACGGTATGCACCGGGCAGGCGACGACAAGCTTGAGCATTCCGTGACCGGAGGCGTCTTGTGCTGCTGTGTGAATATCGTAAGGACTCGGGAGTCCTGAGGCCCCGGGGGGAGGAGCGGGACAGATCGGTTCCCGCACCCTCGCGCCTTTGCGTTGAGCTGATCATGGTGCCGCGGGGAGTCGTACGGGCGGGTGCGGGTCTACGGGCAGGTCGAACCACACCGCCTTGCCCTCCGGGTGCGGATGCTCGTGCCCGCCGTACGGGATGTCCGGGCCGTGACCCCAGCGGCCCTCGGTGACGGCGTCCACCAGGCACAGGCCCCGGCCGCCGCCCTGCTCCCACGTCTCCGTGGTCAACTCCCTCATCACCGGTGGGTTCTCGTCCCCGTCGTACACCACCACCCGCAGCCGCCCCTCCTCCACCGCCAGCCACAGCACCGTGCTGTCGCCCTTCGCGTGCACGCAGGCGTTGGTGACGAGTTCGGAGGTGCAGAGAATCGCGTCGTCGACGAGGGTGTCGTCCAGTTCCAGGGTGCGCAGGACGGTGGCGACGAAGTCGCGGGCGATGTGGGGCGACGTGTCGAGGGGTGGACAGAGTGCCTGAAGCGATACCTCGCACGCGAAATCTACCGACTCATCGCCCCCATCAGGACAGCCGCATGCCCTGCAGAGCCCAACGAAACCGCAAGTTGACATCCATAGGGGCATCAACAACCTCTCTTCCGCGCGGCCCCTTAGGAGAGCGCGTGCCCCGTCGTCGCGTCCACATGGTCCGGCACCTCGTCGTGGCGGTCGCCGACGGTGAGGGTGCCGGTGGGTTCGAAGACGAGGATCGCGGTCGCCTCGGGGGCGTACGGCTTGTGTTCCGTGCCGCGCGGGACCGTGAAGACCGAGCCCTTGGGGAGGACGACCGTGCGTTCACCCTCCGTCTCCCGCAAAGAGATGTGGAGTTCGCCCTCCAGGACCAGGAAGAACTCGTCGGTGAGGTCGTGAACGTGCCAGAGGTGCTCGCCCTCGACCTTCGCGACGCGTACGTCGTAGTCGTTGACGGTGGTGACAATGCGGGGGCTCCACCGCTCGGTGAAGGAGGCGAGGGCTGCGGACAGCGAGATGGGATCCATGGGGTCATCGTCGGACGTGGTGGGGCCGCCGTACGAGTGCTAGAAATCGCACATGCCGCAAGGATCCTCTCAGCGCCCTCACCGGGTGGCCGTGATCGTCGACGAGGGCACGAACCGTTCCTAAAGGCTGAGCGGGGGTGAGTCCTGTTGCCAGGATTCATGCTCAGCCGAACGCCCCGAGCGGTGTTGGGCGTTCTGGTTGCCCGCGTTCGCTCCGCGGTCCGGCGGCACGGATCGTGTCCGTGGTCCGGGGATGCGGGGGCGGGTTTCCTCACGCCCACGGGTTCCCGATCTGGCCTGGACGGTCCGATGCCCCACACGATCGCTCCGGTCGTGTGGGGGCGGTGTCGTCCGTCGCCGGATCGGGTGCCCTTGGGCGCGCCGTCCGATCGCCACGGCGGCAGTGTCTTGGCGAGTGGTCTTCCTGTTGCCGTGAGTGAGGGGCTTTTGCCAGTGCTGGGCGCCCCATTTCGAGGTGTAGGCCGGGTCCACGGCGATGATGGCGATGCTGGTCTGGTCGGCCATGGAGGTCAGGCGGGCGCGGAGTCTGCCGGTGGGCATGCCGGAGATGAGCTGCCTGAACCGGCGTTTGCGGCCGTGTTTCTCGCGGGTCTTCTCCGCGCCGAAGTCCAGGTCCTCGACCGCGATGGCCTTCACCCCGCAGGCCTTGGCCCAGTGCAGCAGCCGGGTGAGGGCGTGGCGGACCTGGGCGTCGCGGTGCTGGGCGGTGCCGGAGAGGTCGAAGAGGAACCGGCGCGGGTTCCCGATCGGGTTGCCGTGGGTGTCGAGGCGCCAGGCGGCGAGGTGATCGGCGTTCATGTCGGCGCCGATCACACCGTGCGCGAGGGCGGCGGCCAGCGGGATGGTCTTCGACACCGGGATCTGCCAGGACCGGTGAGGTACCAGCGGCCACGGGCCACGTCCCAGTGGATGCGGTAAGCCACCGCCCGGTTCGCCGCCACCCGGTCCGCCCACTCAGGGCCCCGGTGCGGGAAGGCGACCTGGCAGGCCATGACGTACCGGCCGTGTGGGGCGTTGGCCAGCTCGGCGAGCGGGGCCGGGAGCTTGATGCTGACCTCGCCGTCCGGAGCGATGCGGAGGGTCTCGTTGCCGTACCGCTTGCCGGACTCGCCGTCCGCCTGCAGGAACCAGCGTGATGCTTCCCACCGCTCGCGCCACTGGGTCTCGGTGAGCTGCGCGGCGGGCAGCTGGTGCCGGGTGCGGGCCAAACCCTTGCCGCCCCGTACGACGTGCACGGTCCCGGCCTCGCGGTCGGCGCGTTCGCGCTCCAGGCGGTCTTCCAGCGCGTGCAGGCGGCGGGCTTTGGCGTGCCACTCCTGTGTGCTGCGGTAGCCGCCCGGCGCCTTCTTCGAGCCTTTCGCGCCGACCGGCAGCGACAGCCGGTGCGCGATCGTACGGATCCCCGCCTCCAGGGACTGGATGTGGGCGAGTTGGCCACGGCGGGCGAGCGCCCACTGGTCGTGGCTGGCTTTGGTGATCGACCCGGCCCAGCGGGACGACGACACCGGCGTCAGGCCCCGCTTACGGGCAGCCCACGTTTCCGCGGAGTGCTCCAGACCATCCGCGCACCGCGCCCTCAGATCACCGGAGGCGAGCGAGCCGAGGTGCGCGCCCACCAGCGCGAGGACCTTCTCATCGGCGGGCGCGAGCTGCTTCAACCGGGTACGGACCGCCACACCCGTGGGACCGGGCACGACGAACGACGTCGCAAGCTCCCGCAACCCGCCCACCCCACACCCCCCCATACAGCCCCTCGAAAACCGGTCATCACACCCAACGAGCACCACCCGAAAAGGTCACACATTCGACAGGCAAACTCTGATTCCCATCCCGGGACAGCACCACCCAGCCGCCGACCGGGAGCCTCAGCACTCACTCACACACGCCAGAACACACTCATGCTCAGTCAGACCCCAACAGTTCCCAACCCCTTCGAGGTCGGTGTGGCCACCGAGCTCTTCGGGCTGCCGCGGCCCGAACTGGGGTTGGAGCACCCGCCGTACGAGGTGACGTTGTGCGCGCCCGCGCCCGAGGTGCGGATGAACCACGGCTTCTTCACGCTGACCCGGGTGCCCGGCCTGGACGCCGTGGACGACGCGACACGCTCGTCGTGCCCGGGTGCCCGGACAACGTCGTGCCGCGCGGCGCCGCCGTACTCGACGCGATCGGCCGCACGCACGCGCGTGGAGCCCGCGTCATCAGCCTGTGCACCGGCAGCTTCGCGCTCGCCGAGGCCGGTCTGTTGGACGGGCGGCGGGCCACGACGCACTGGCTGTGGGCGGACTCCTTTCGGGACCTGCACCCGAAAGTCCTGCTGGAGCCGGACGTGCTCCTCGTGGACGAGGGCGACATCCTCACGGCCGCGGGCAGCGCCGCCGCGCTCGATCTCGGGCTGCATGTCTGGCGCCGCGACCACGGCGCCGAGATCTCCAACGCGGTGTCCCGGCGGCTCGTCTTCGCCGCCCACCGGGACGGCGGGCAGCGACAGTTCGTGGAGCGGCCGGTGCCGGCCGTGCCGGACGAGTCGCTCGGTCCACTCCTCGCATGGGGGCAGGAACGGCTGGGGGAGCCGCTGACGGTGGCGGACCTGGCGGCCCGGGCGGCGGTCTCGCCGGCGACCCTGCACCGGCGCTTCCGCGCACAGCTCGGGACGACGCCGCTGGCGTGGCTGACGGGGGAGCGGGTGGCGCTCGCCTGCCGGCTGATCGAGCGCGGGGAGGAGCGGCTGGACGTGGTGGCGGAACGGAGCGGGCTGGGGACGGCCGCGAACCTACGCGCGCGCGTGCGGCGCGAGACCGGACTCAGCCCGTCGGCCTACCGACGGCGTTTCGGACCGGCCGCAGGAGACGCGGTGCGGGTATGAGGACGGTATGAGATTCCTCGTACGCGACCGGCTCCTCGGCATCGGTGACGACTACTGGATCGAGGACGACCGCGGCAACAAGGTGTTCCTCGTCGACGGCAAGGCGATGCGGCTGCGGGACACCTTCGAGCTGAAGGACACCCAGGGGCGCGTCCTGATCGACATCCGCCAGAAGATGTTCGCCCTGCGCGACACGATGGTGATCGAACGGGAGGGCGAACCGCTCGCCACGATCCGCCGCAAGCGGCTGTCACTGCTCCGCAACCACTACCGGGTGGCCCTGGCGGACGGCAGCACCGAACTCGACGTCAGCGGCAAGATCCTCGACCGCGAGTTCGCCATCGAGTACGACGGAGAACTACTCGCCTTCGTCTCCCGCCGCTGGCTCCATGTCCGGGAGACGTACGGAGTCGACATCGTCCGCGAGGACGCCGACCCGGCGCTGCTGATCGCCGTGGCGGTCTGCGTGATCCACCTGGGGGAGAAGGAGCGGGGGGACTGACGCCTCACTCAGCCCGTCCGGCGCTTGAGGACGAGGCTGTTCGTCCAGACCACTGCCCACCCTCACCGACGCGGCGCAGCCACCCCCAACACCCGGTCCTTCAGCGCCGGGAACTGCTCGCGGGTCGTCGCGACCTTCCCGGGGTCGAACTCCACCGTGAGGACCTCCTCGTCGGCCCCGGCCTCCCCCAGCACCTCACCCCACGGACCGACCACGATCGAGTGACCGGCCTGCGGAACTCCGGCGTGCGTCCCGGCCGTTCCACACGCGAGCACGAACGCCTGGTTCTCCACCGCCCGCGCCTGAGCCAGCAGCGTCCAGTGCGCCCGGCGGCGCTCCGGCCAGCCCGCCGGGACGACCAGGGTCTCGGCACCGGCGTCGACGAGACCGCGGAAGAGTTCGGGGAAACGGAGATCGTAGCAGGTCGCCATGCCGACGGTCGTGTCCGGCAGGCGCACCGTCACCAGGTCCGCACCCGCGCCCATCAGCACGGCCTCGCCCTTGTCGAAGCCGAAGCGGTGGATCTTGCGGTAGGAGGCCGCCAGATCGCCGGAAGGAGAGAAGACGAGGGAGGTGTTGTAGAGGGTCCCGTCCGGGGCGCGCTCCGGAATCGAACCGGCGTGCAGCCACACGCCCGTGTCGCTCGCCGCCTTCGCCATGGCCTCGTACGTCGGCCCCTGAAGCGGCTCGGCCTCGCGCCCGAACTGCTCGAACGCGAACGCGCCGGTGGTCCACAACTCGGGCAGTACGACCAGGTCCGCGCCGGCCTGATCGCCTACCAGTGATGCCACGCGCTGCCGACGTGAGTCGACCAATTCGCCCTCGTCCACGGCGATCTGGATCAAAGAGGCGCGCACACTACCACCGTCCTGGCATTCGAGCCGTTCACACGGGCCTACGATCGTCACACGAAAGCACTGCCAGCGTGCCTCACAGCAGCGTAACTTAGCGTCCCAAGACACCCGCTGACAGCCACCTCCCGCAGGCAACGCCGCCGCAACCGCCCGAGTACCGACCGCCGAGGGGTCCCGTTCCGTGAGTCTGCATCCCACTCTCCAGCCCTACGCCGACGCCTGGACCCACTCCATCGAAGCGATATCCGAGCTGGTGCAGCCGCTCGTGGAGGGTGAGTGGAACCGACGAACGCCGTGCCCCGGCTGGTCCGTCCGTGACATCGTCTCCCACGTCATCGGCCTGGACTGCGAGATGCTCGGCGATCCGCGCCCCATCCACACGCTGCCGCGCGACCTGTTCCACGTCACCAACGAGCACCAGCGCTACATGGAGATGCAGGTCGACGTCCGCCGTCACCACACGGCGCCGGAGATGACCTCCGAGCTGGAGTACGTGATCATCCGTCGCAACCGCCAGCTGCGCAACGAGTCCCGTGACCCCGGCAAAAAGGTGCGCGGCCACCTCAGCACCGAGGTCACCCTCGAAGAGGCCATGCGCGATCACGCGTTCAACGTGTGGGTGCACGAGCAGGACCTGCGCGCCGCCCTCGGCCGTCCCGGCAACCTCGACTCCCCGGGCGCGCACATCGCCCGTGACGTGCTGCTCGCCGCGCTCCCCGACATCGTGGCGGTCAAGGCCGAGGCTCCCCGCAGCTCGGCGATCGTCTTCGACGTGCACGGGCCCATCGAGTTCCTGCGCACGATCCGCATCGACATCCAGGGCCGCGGCACCCTCGAAACGGTCCCCGCGCTCGGCCCCGCCGCCACGCTCACCCTCGACTGGGAGACATACGTCCGCCTCGCCTGCGGCCGTGTGACGCCGGAGGCGGTCGCGGACCGGGTGAAGGCGGAGGGGGATCCCGCGCTGACGGGGGCGATCCTGCGGAACTTCAGGGTGACGCCGTAGGGACCTTGTCCCGGACCGAGTCGGGTGGTGGGTGGGCAGGCCTCACGCAGGAACGTGCACAGTCTCCACCCGACTGGCGACCAACCGCTCCCGCTCCCTGCGCGCCGCCCGCTTCCGCAACCGCAGAATCTGGCTGACGCCCACCGCCTGAAGCACGAACACCGAAGAGAACGCGACCCCGTAGTCGTCCCCGGTCGCATCCAACAACACCCCGATGGCGAACAGGGTGGTCATCGACGCGACAAAGCCCCCCATGTTCGTGATCCCGGACGCCGTGCCCTGCCGCTCCGGCGGATTCGCCGGCCGGGCGAAGTCGAAGCCGAGCATCGAGGCGGGGCCGCAGGCGCCGAGCACCGTACACAGCACCACCAGCAGCCACATCGGCGCATGCTCGCCGGGCCAGGACAGCGTCACGGCCCAGATCAGCGCCGTCGCCCCCACGGTCCCCAGCGCGAGCGGCAGCCGCGCCTCGTGATGCCGGGCGACGACCTGCCCGTACACCAGTCCGACGACCATGTTGGACAGCACGACGAGCGTCAGCAGCTCCCCCGCGACGGCCCGCGACAGCCCCTGCGCCTCGACGAGAAACGGCATGCCCCACAGCAGCAGGAACACCATCGCCGGGAACTGGGTCGTGAAATGCACCCACAATCCGAGCCGGGTGCCGGGCTCCCGCCAGGACGCGGCGATCTGCCGCCGTACGTAGGCCGCCCCCTGGTGGGGGAACGGCTCCGGCTCGTGCCCCTTGGGGTGGTCCTTCAGGAACAGCAGGAGCAGCACGAAGACCACGACACCGGCGAGCGCGCTGCCCGCGAAGGCCGCCGTCCAGCCGATGCCGTGCAGCAGCCGTGCCAGCACGAGGGTCGAGACCAGGTTGCCCGCCATGCCGGCCAGCCCGGCGAACTGCGCGACCATCGGGCCGCGCCGGGCCGGGAACCAGCGGGTGCCGAGCCGCAGCACGCTGATGAAGGTCATCGCGTCACCGCAGCCGAGCAGGGCGCGTGAGGCGAGGGCCATGCCGTACGACGGCGAGAAGGCGAAGCCGAGTTGTCCGGCCGTGAAGAGGACGACTCCCAGGCCCAGCACCTTCTTGGTGCCGAGCCGGTCCACCAGCAGGCCGACGGGGATCTGCATGCCCGCGTAGACGAGGAGCTGGAGGATCGAGAAGGTCGACAGCGCGGAGGCACCCACGTGGAAGCGTTCGGCGGCGTCGAGGCCGGCGACACCGAGGGACGTACGGAAGATGACGGCGACGAAGTAGACGGAGACGCCGATGCCCCAGACGGCCATGGCGCGCCGTCCGCCCGGGGGGTCACCCGGCAGGGTGACCGACGACGAGCTCATCGGACCTCCCCCCGCGCCAGGTGGGAGAACCAGTCGACGTGCCGGTGGACGATGCCGACGGCGGCCTCCGCGTCCCCGGAGCGCAGGGCGTCGAGGATCTCCTCGTGTTCGACGAGGGTCTTGGCGATGCGGTCGGGGTGGGAGTGCAGGACGGCGACGCCCATGCGCAGCTGGCGGTCGCGGAGTTGGTCGTAGAGGCGGGAGAGGATGGCGTTGCCGCCGCTGCGGACGATCTCGGCGTGGAAACAGCGGTCGGTGACGGCGGCCCCGGCGAGGTCTCCGGCGGCGGCCTGTTCCTTCTGCCGGGCCAGCAGTTCCTCGAGTCGTTCGATGAGTGCCGCGGAGGCCGGTACGGCCTTGCGCGCCGCGTGTTCCTCGACCAGCAGCCGGGTCTCGACCACGTCCTTGATCTCCTGGGCGGAGACCGGCAGGACGAGCGCTCCCTTTTTCGGGTAGAGCTTGATCAGCCCTTCCACCTCCAGCCGCAGCAGCGCCTCGCGCACCGGCGTGCGGGAAACTCCCACGGCCTCGGCGAGCTCGCCCTCCGTCAGCAGGGTGCCGCCCTCGTAACGGCGGTCCAGGACACCCTGTTTGACGTGGGAATACACGCGGTCGGCGGCGGGCGGGTGCTTGACGGCCAGGCTCATGCCCACAGCTTAGATACAACACGTACGCATGATGGCGACCGTCCAGCATCCGGACGCCGGGCGAACCGGAGCGCCGTCCGCCGGTAAAGAACGGGAACCCGCGCCAGTGGCCGCACAACCTTCTGTGCTAGTTACGAGTCACACACCTGCGGCCCCATCTTCTTCGCACACCTCAACTCGGCCGCATTTTCAGGGGCATTCGACACCAATCGGGGTATCTCAGTTGATAACCGGCATCAAGGACGGCTTCCGGGTTGTCCGCTTCCGCCGAGCCGCCGCCGTCACCGTGACCGCAGGCGCCATGCTCGCGTCCGGAGCCCTCACCGCGGCACCCGCGCAGGCCGTCACCGCGCCCACGATCGTCGCCAAGGGCGGCTACGTGATGAACAACGCGAACAGCGCGGGGCTGTACGGCAAGGCCGCGAACACCAAGCGCTCCACCGGCTCCACCACGAAGATCATGACCGCCAAGGTCGTACTCGCGCAGTCGAACCTCAACCTCGACGCCAAGGTCACGATCCAGAAGGCGTACAGCGACTACATCGTGTCGAAGGGCGCCTCCTCGGCCCGCCTGATCGTCGGCGACAAGGTCACCGTCCGTCAGCTGCTGTACGGGCTGATGCTGCCGTCCGGCTGCGACGCCGCGTACGCCCTCGCCGACAAGTTCGGCTCGGGCACGACGCGTGCGGCGCGCGTGAAGTCGTTCATCGGCAAGATGAACACCCAGGCCAAGAACCTCGGCCTGACGAACACGCACTTCGACTCGTTCGACGGCATCGGCAACGGCGCCAACTACTCGACGCCGAAGGACCTGACGAAGCTCGCCAGCAGCGCGATGAAGAGCACCACGTTCCGCACGATCGTCAAGACGAAGTCGTACACCGCCAAGACGATCACCAAGACCGGCAGCACCCGCACCATGGCGGCGTGGACGAACACCAACACCCTCCTCGGCAGCTACAGCGGCACGATCGGAGTCAAGACCGGCTCCGGCACCGAGGCCAAGTACTGCCTCGTCTTCGCCGCCACCCGCAACGGCAAGACGGTCATCGGCACGGTCCTCGCCTCCACCAGCGCCACCCAGCGCGCGACGGACGCGAAGAAGCTCATGAACTACGCGTTCGCCAGGCTCGGCTGACCCAGACCTTCGTCAACCGGCCACCACGTTTGAGTAAAGGGCCCCTCGCCTTCGGCGGAGGGCCCTTCACCATGTCGGCCGTGACCACTCCCGGGATCGTCCTCCGCCCCGCGCGCCCCACCGACCTGGACGCCATCACCGGCCTGCACACCGAGGCCCGCGCCGCGTACTACCGCGCGGGCGGCTACTCGGGCACGGAACTCACCTCCGCCGAGGCCCGGTCACAACGCCGGGCGGTCTGGCAGCGCGCCGTCCGGGACGACACCCGAAGCGTGCTGTGCGCGATGCGGGGCGAGGAGTTGGCGGGCGTCGCGGCGATGGGCCCGCCGCTCGACACCGACCTGGACGCCACGACCGTGGGACAGCTGCACCAGATCCATGTCCGCCCCGACTACTGGGGCCAGGGCGTCGGCGGCCGGCTCCACGCCGCCTACGTCCGTTTCCTGCGCGAGGCGTCCCTGCACACGGAGGTGCTCGAAGCCTGGGAGCGCAACCGCCGGGCCCACGCCTTCTACGCCCACCACGGCTGGCACCCGGACGGCCACCGCAGGCCCGGGCCCGCCGACGCGGACTACGTGCGGCTGCGCATCGACGTCTCCTCCTGATCGCCCATCACGGCAGGCACCCCGCGTGCCCGTCCCGAATCCAGTTGTACGGGCACCCGTTCGGCGTCTAGCGTCGGGGCATCGGCGTGTAGCTCAGCAGGAGAGCACCGGGCTCTGGACCCGGAGGGCGCGGGGGCGGAACCCGCCACGTCGGCTTATGAAGGACGACGCTGACAAGCAGCACTTCGCGGGGACGGCAAGCTCTTCGTACCCGTCGGCCCAGTTGGCCAAGGCATTCCGGACCGCGCTCACGCACCAGGACGCCGACACCCGCCTCCGCGCGGAGAAGCGGCAGGGGCAGTGGCGGGCCGTCCTCGCGGGCATGGCCAACGGGCTCCTGAAGGTCGGATCGCGTACCCCGGTGAAGGGGTTGCCGGCCTGGGTGACTCCCGAGGTCGTCCGCGGCGGCTTCGTCACCGGAGCGGCGAGCGCCGGAGGACCGCTTCAGGAGTACGAGACCGAGGCAGCCCGCCGGGCGGGCGTGGCCCAGGACCGGGGCGCGCTGTTCGCGCACGCCCTCACCGACGACGGACTCGAGGAGCTGTACGCGCTGCTGGACAGCGGGCGGTACGAGGTGACCGTCCCGGAAGAGGCCGCGCTGCTCACCGCGGCCTGGCTCACGCGTGCCGGGCAGGTGGACGCCGCTCTGGAACTCGTCGTGGAACTGGCGCCGTTCGCGGGACGGCTGCGCTTCACGCCCCGCCCGGCCGGACGGCCGGCGCCCGACCCCACGGCCGTACACCGGAAGACCGTCGCCGATGCGGGCGGAACCCTGGCCCGGCGCCGCCCCAACAAGGCCGTCGAGACACAACGCGAGGCCCTTGCGGTCTGGCAGCCGTTCGGGGACGAACTGCTCGTCCACTGGCTGGAGACGGCCGAGGACGGCGAGGACGGCAGGGTGCTGACCCGCACACCGGACACGGCGTGGGTCGAGCGGGGAGCGGAGCTGCTGCGCCGCTACCGCCTGCTCGCGGCGGACCACACGTACTGCGCCAAGCACCGCAGCCCCAAGGAGAACCTGGGGATTCTGCGGGGCGCGCTGGAGGAGACGGTCGCCGGACGGCCGCTGGACACGCGTCGGCTCGGGCTGCTGCGGCACGCCGTCGCGTCCATGGTGCGCAAGCGTGGGCTGCCCGGCGCCGAGCGGCACACCTCGCTGCGCCGCGAGCAGGCGGCCCAGGCGGCGCTGCCCTCGCATCACGCGCTGGCCCAGCTGGTACTTCGCCGCCTCTCCGGTCTGCCGCAGGAGGCGGGGGTCGCCGAGGTCGCCCCACTCGTCGCTCCCGTGGGCGGGCGGGAGGCGCGGGAGACGGGGCTGCCTGCCGGGGCGGCGATACCGGCGGGCGTCCGGCAGACCGTCGAGGCAGCGCTGAGCGCGCCGATCGGCACGCTCGTGGAGCGCGGTGTCGTGCCGTCCGCCGAGGTGCTCGCGGAACTCGTACCGCAGTTGGTCGCCGTGACCACCGCCCAGGCGTACCCGGACGAGGCGCTGCGGACGCTCGCGGCGGCGAACTACCGGGCGTTCCGCAACCGCCGTTCGCTGCTGCTGCTCAACCTGGAGCGGCAGGTGCGGGTGGAGGAGCTGCCCTGGGTACGGGCGATCGCCCCGCAGCGTGCCGGCGTCGAGGCGGGTGAGGCCTCGGCCGCCGCCCTGCGTCAGCTGGGCGAGCTGGCCGTGCAGGCGTTTCCCGGTACCGTCCTGCCGAATCCGCTGGTCCGCGAACTCGGCGTACTGGCCCGCCAGGCCGAACTCGGCGCGCCGCTGGTGGAGGAGCTGGCCGCGGACATCTTCATGGGCACGTTCAGCCCGAAGTTCCTCACCGCGGCCCGGGTCGCCGCGGAACTGCTCGGCGGCGGCACGCTCTACGAGCGGTACTACGCCATCGACTACCGGGCCGTCCGCAACCTGGCGATCTTCGAGGCCGGTCAGGCGCTGACGCGGTCGTACGGGGCCCGGACGTCCCCGGGCTTCGCGAAGCTGTGCGTGGAGCGGGCCGGCCTCTCCGGTTCGGCGTCCGGGTCGGTGGCCGAGAACGGCATGGTGATCGAGCAGGCGCAGATCCTCACCACGCACAATCTGGCCGCGCTGGTCCACCGGGCCGGTGTCAGCCCGGCCCTGGGCTGGGAGGACCTGGCCCGGCGCTGCTTCGTCACCGTGTGCCGCTTGACCGCCCGGGTGCAGGCCAATCCGCGGCCGCTGAGCACGATCAAGGACGCGGCCTACGCGTGGCGGCAGATGCTCTTCCACCTGTCCCTGTGCACTCCCGAGGAGCAGACGCGCACGCTGGCCTGGCTGACCGAGGAAGCCGCCCGCCACCCCGACCACGTGACAGCCCGACTGTCCCCCGCCCTCACCGGGCTCCTCCAGGTGGCGGAGGGCGGCTCGCCGGACGAGGGCGACGGCCGACGGCTCCTCGGCTGGAGCACGGGCGGGCACTGGATGCGAGGGGATCGGGTGGACCGAGGCGATCGAGGCGATCGGGGGTGGTGAAGCGGGGGCCGCGTATCCCGTCCGGGGTACGCGGCCCCCGCTCTCCTACGCCCAGGTGATCAGCCGCTTCGGCTGCTCCAGGATCGCCGCCACGTCCGCGAGGACCTTCGAGCCCAGTTCTCCGTCCACCAGGCGGTGGTCGAAGCTCAGGGCCAGCGTCGTGACCTGGCGGGGCTTCACCTTGCCCTTGTGAACCCACGGCTGGAGCCTGATCGCACCGACCGCGAGGATCGCGGACTCCCCCGGGGGAAGGATCGGCGTGCCCGTGTCGACGCCGAAGACGCCGACGTTGGTGATGGTCACGGTGCCGCCCTGCATGGCGGCGGGGGACGTCTTGCCCTCCCTCGCCGTCGCCACCAGGTCGCCCAGGGACTCCGCCAGCTGCGGCAGGGTCTTGGTGTGGGCGTCCTTGATGTTCGGGACGATCAGACCGCGCGGGGTCGCGGCCGCGATGCCCAGGTTGACGTAGTGCTTGAGCACGATCTCCTGGTTGGCCTCGTCCCAAGACGCGTTGGCATCCGGGTTGCGCCTGATCGCGACCAGCAAGGCCTTGGCGATCAGCAGCAAGGGGTTCACGCGCAGGCCCGCGAACTCCTTGTCCTCCTTGAGCTCCTTGATCAGCTTCATGGTCCGGGTCACGTCCACCGTCACGAACTCCGTGACATGCGGGGCGGTGAAGGCCGAGCCGATCATCGCCGCGGCCGTGGCCTTGCGGACGCCCTTCACTGGGATGCGGGTCTCACGGGCGGCATCGTACGAGGCCACCGGCACAGCGGAGGCCGCGGGGACGGTGGGCGCGGGCTCCGCGACCGGGGCCTGTGCCTGTGTCACCGGCTCGGGCGCCGGTGCCGCCGCCGCGTGCACGTCCTCCCGGGTGATGATGCCGTCCGGGCCGGACGGGACCACCGTCGCCAGATCGACGCCCAGGTCCTTCGCCAGCTTGCGCACCGGGGGCTTGGCAAGGGGGCGTTGCTTCGCCGGCGCGGCGGAACCGTGCCCGTTCAGCTCCGCCTGGATCGCCGTCGAGGCCTCCTGGGCGGGGATCTCCGGGCCCTTGCGGGGGCGGCGCTTGGTGGAGGAGGTCGCCACGCCGTACCCGACGAGGACCGGCTGGCGGCCCGAGCCCGCCGACTTCGGCTCTTCGGGCTTCGCTTCCACCGGGGCGGGCGCCGACGCCGCCGCGGGAGCCGCGCCGCCGCCCGACACGTCCACCGCGATGATCGACGTACCCACGTCCACCGTGGTGCCCTCGCCGAAATGCAGTGCCCGTACGACTCCGTCATAGGGGATCGGCAGTTCCACCGCCGCCTTCGCCGTCTCGACCTCGCACACCACCTGGCCGTCGGTCACCGTGTCGCCCGGCTTGACGTACCACTTGAGGATCTCGGCCTCGGTGAGCCCCTCGCCCACGTCCGGCATCTTGAACTCGCGTACGGACGCATCCGTCATCGTCGTCACGACCCTCTCCTCAGTACGCCAGGGCACGGTCGACGGCGTCGAGTACCCGGTCCAGGCCCGGCAGGTACTCCTCCTCCAGGCGGGCCGGCGGATACGGGGCGTGGTAGCCGCCGACCCGCAGCACCGGGGCTTCCAGGTGGTAGAAGCAGCGCTCGGTGATCCGGGCGGCGATCTCCGCGCCCGAGCCGAAGAACACCGGTGCCTCGTGGACCACCACCAGGCGGCCGGTCTTCTCCACCGAGGTCTGGATCGAGTCGAAGTCCAGGGGAGACACCGAACGCAGGTCCAGGATCTCCAGGGACCTGCCCTCCTCGGCGGCCACGTCGGCGACCTCCTTGCAGAGCTTCACCATGGGACCGTAGGCGGCGAGGGTGAGGTCCGTGCCCTCACGGACGACCTGGGCCTTGTGCAGCGGACCGGGGATCGCCTCCGTGTTCACCTCGCCCTTGTCCCAGTAGCGGCGCTTGGGCTCGAAGAAGATCACCGGGTCGTCGCTCTGGATCGCCTGCTGCATCATCCAGTAGGCGTCCGACGGGTTCGACGGGGAGACCACCTTCAGGCCCGCCACATGCGCGAACAGCGCCTCCGGGGACTCCGAGTGGTGCTCCACCGCGCCGATGCCGCCGCCGTACGGGATGCGGACGACGACCGGCATCTTGACCTTGCCCAGCGAGCGCGCGTGCATCTTCGCGAGCTGCGTGACGATCTGGTCGTACGCCGGGAAGACGAAGCCGTCGAACTGGATCTCCACCACCGGGCGGTAGCCGCGCAGGGCGAGGCCGATCGCGGTGCCGACGATGCCGGACTCGGCGAGGGGGGTGTCGATGACCCGGCTCTCGCCGAAGTCCTTCTGCAGGCCGTCCGTGACGCGGAAGACGCCGCCGAGCTTGCCGACGTCCTCGCCCATGATCAGGACCTTGGGGTCCGTGTCCAGGGCCGTGCGCAGCGATTCGTTGATCGCCTTCGCCAGCGCCATGCTCTTGACCGGCGTGGAGGTCGTGGAAGTCATCGTCTCGGCCATCTCAGTTGTCCCCCTCTGCCTCGGCGAACGACGCCTGGTAGGCGGCGAACTGCGCCCGCTCCTCGTCCACCAGCGCATGCCCGTCCGCGTACGCGTGCTCGAACAGGGCGAAGTGGTCCGGGTCCGGCATGGCACGGACCGCTTCGCGCACTCGCCTGCCCAACGCCTCGCTCTCGGCCTCGAGTTCCGCGAAGAATCCCTCGTCCGCGTGGTTTGAGGCTTCGAGGAAGCGGCGAAGGCGCAGGATCGGGTCCTTCGCCTCCCAGGCGGCCCGCTCGTCGTCGTGGCGGTAGCGGGTGGGGTCGTCGGAGGTGGTGTGGGCGCCCATGCGGTACGTGTATGCCTCGACCAGCGTCGGGCCCTCGCCGCCGCGGGCGCGCTCCAGCGCCCACTTGGTGACGGCCAGGCACGCCAGTACGTCGTTGCCGTCGACGCGGACGCCCGGGAAGCCGTAGCCCTGGGCGCGCTGGTAGAGCGGGACGCGGGTCTGCTTCTCGGTGGGCTCGGAGATCGCCCACTGGTTGTTCTGGCAGAAGAAGACCACGGGGGCGTTGTAGACCGCGGAGAAGGTGAAGGACTCCGCGACGTCCCCCTGGCTGGAGGCGCCGTCGCCGAAGTAGGCGATGACCGCCGAGTCTGCGCCGTCCTTGGCCACGCCCATCGCGTAGCCGGTGGCGTGCAGGGTCTGGGAGCCGATGACGATCGTGTAGAGGTGGAAGTTGTTGCTGTTCGGGTCCCAGCCGCCGTTGTTCACGCCGCGGAACATGCCGAGCAGGTTGGACGGGTCCACTCCGCGGCACCAGGCGACGCCGTGCTCGCGGTAGGTGGGGAAGACGTAGTCGTCGTCGCGCAGGGCCCGGCCGGAGCCGATCTGGGCTGCCTCCTGGCCGAGCAGCGACGCCCACAGGCCCAGCTCGCCCTGCCGCTGCAGGGAGGTGGCCTCGGCGTCGAAGCGGCGGGTGAGCACCATGTCGCGGTACAGACCGCGAAGTTCGTCGGGGGTGATGGCGGCGACGAACCTGTCGTACTCGGCGCTCTTGACGCGCTTGCCCTCGGGCGTCAGCAGCTGGACGAGTTCGGGCTCACCACTTGGCGATTTCTTTGCGGTCGAGCGCTTGCCGGCCGTGCTCTTCGCACCGGTCGTACCTGCGCTGCGTCGCGGTGTGCGCGCGGCAGTGCTCTCCACGGTCACGTGTGCTCCTCCGTCGGTCCGGCTACCCGGGTTCGCCGGGCGCCAGTGCGGCTCACCTGGGCCCTCCGGACGCACGGGGTGGGTGCGGCTCGTTCGGGAACAGGCGTGACAGGTGCCCCGGCGAGCGCCCTGCAACAGGCACGTTACCCAGTGCTCCACATTTCTGTGAAACCCCTTCTGACCTGCGATTTTGCTTGGATTTCCAAGTAAACCGAGAAATCGGGCACCATCCCTGGTCACAGCCTTGCAGGGGGCCGGAACAACGGCACGTTATCTCGGTGACCCAGGTCACGGGAAGAGTCTCCCCGAAGCGGGCCTCGCGCACGCGTGTGACACCGCCTGCGTGCGCGAAGAAGGAAAAATCACGGTATGTCCCCTCGACGGCCATGAGGTCGTCCGACGCGGTCCCCACGAGCCGCTGTCCGCCGAGACGGACCTCGAGGTGGCCGGCGAGGCGGGTGCGGCCGCCGCCGCGCTGGTACGGATTCCGGCCACCCGGCCCGACGTCGCGGTCCTCGACGTACGGCTCCGACAACCTGGGTTACGCCCCGGCCCGGCCTGGAAAGCCACTTCCGGCACATCCCGTGATCGAAAGCGACTGTCTGTGACAACCCGCAGCTCAGGGGCCTTGATCGTGCCCTAGCATCGGGCAGCGTGCCGCGCTCTTGTGTACCACCCCTGCTGCCCCACGCGCCCCCGCTGGGCGCCCTCCTCAGCCAGTACGCCGCCGGGTCCGCGCTCACCTGCGAGCCCGTCGACCAGGGGCTGCTCAACCGCGGCTACCGGCTCTGTACGACCCGCGGCCGCTACTTCCTCAAGCACCACTTCGACCCCGAGACCGCCGCCCCCGCCGCGATCGCCCGCCAGCACCGGGCGACCCAGTCCCTGGCCGACCTGGGCGTCCCGGTCGCACCCCCGCTGACCGGCCGAGACGGACGCACGGTCGCCGTCGTCGGCGGGCACGCCTACGCCCTGCACCCCTGGATCGACGGCCGGCACCGCCACGGCGGCCAGCTCACCCCCGCCCAGTGCGAACGGCTCGGAGCGCTGCTGGGGGTCGTCCACGCGAGCCTGGAGCGCGTGATGCACAGGCACGCGCGGGCGCGCACGGAACCGGTGGAGTCCGGGGAGCCGCCCGAGACGGCCAAGGCGGCCGACACCTTCGCCCTCATCGACGACCTGCTCGCCCACGTACGCCGCCACCGCCCCGCCGACTCCTTCGACGAACTGGCCCGCCATCGGCTCCTGGAGCGGCGCGCGCTCCTGGAGCAGCACGCCGACCGGCGTCCGCCGCGCGGCGGTTCGGTGGGCTGGGTGCACGGCGACTTCCACCCGTTCAACCTGCTCTACAAGGGGGACGCCCCCGCCGCGATCGTCGACTGGGACCGGCTCGGCGTGAAGCCCCGCGCCGAGGAGGCCGTACGCGCCGCCGCGATCTTCTTCGTACGGCCCGCGGGGGCCCTCGACCTGCCGAAGGTACGGGCGTACGCGCGCGCGTACCGGCGTGCGGCCGGCGCCACGCCCTCCGAACTCGCCGCGGCCGTGCACCGGGTGTGGTGGGAGCGCCTCAACGACTTCTGGATGCTGCGCTGGCACTACGAGCGCGGCGACACCCGCGCGGACCCCCAGTTCCCGGCGGCCTCGGCGCTCGCGGTGTGGTGGACGCGGGAGTACGACGCGGTGTGCGACGCGTTCGCGGACTGAGCCCCGGATCCCGGAGAGGGCTCTGAAACGAGCACGCGCGCGTGGAGCCCGTTTCCGGGCCGCACGCGCGCGTGGATGCCTCTGAGGTCAGGCGACGATCAGCCTCCGGTGGTCCCGCCGTTGCCCGTGACGCCTCCGACGGTCTCGTCCGTCGGGGGCGTGCTCGCCGGGTCGTCCGTCGGGGGCGCGGTCGTCGGGTCGTCCGTCGGGGGCGCGGTCGTCGGGTCGTCCGTCGGCGCCGACGTCGTCGGGTCGTCGGAGAACGACTGCGACGGCGTGGCGGACGGCGTGTACGACGGCGTCCACTCCGAGCCGGACCCCGTGCCCGTGCCGTCGTCCGTGGACGTGTCGGTGGGTTCGTCGGTGGGCTCGTCGGTCGGCGACTCGCTGGCCGTCTGGTTGTCGGTGGTCTGCGAGGTGGTCGGCGACGGACTGGTGTCGTTGCCGCCGCCGTTCCCGTCACCGCCGTTGAGCGCGAGCGCGACGCCCGCCGCGATGGCGATCACCGCGAGGACGGCGAGGATCCACAGCTTGCCGCGGCCGCCGCCGCCCCGGTTGCCGTGTCCCTCGAAGCCGCCTTCGTCCCCGCCGCCGTAGCGGTTGGGGAGTATCGGCTGCGGGATCTGCGTGGTGCCGGAGGAGTCGCCGCCGGGGTGCTGCATGACGGCCGTGCCGGCCATGCCCGCGGCGGGGGTGTGCCGCCCGTCGTGCGTGTCGACGGGCCCGGTGTTCCAGGTGCCGGTGTGGCCGCCCTGCTCGTACAGCATCTGCAGGCCGTACTGGATCAGCCCGCGCATCTCCTCGGCCGTCTGGAAACGGTCGTCCGGCTCCTTGGCGAGCGAGCGCATGACAAGGCCGTCGAGCTCCGGCGGAACGGCGTCGGAGACCTCGGACGGAGGCGTCGGGATGTCCTGGACGTGCTGGTAGACGACCGACAGCGGGGTCTCGCCGGTGAACGGCGGGCGCAGTGCGAGGAGCTCGTAGAGGAGGCAGCCCGTGGCGTACAGGTCGGAGCGGTGGTCGACGGCCTTGCCGAGCGCCTGCTCCGGGGAGAGGTACTGCGGGGTGCCCATGACCATGCCGGTTTGAGTCATCGTCGTGGACGCCCCGTGCAGGGCGCGGGCGATGCCGAAGTCCATCACCTTCACGGCGCCGTTCTCGGTGATGATGACGTTGGCCGGCTTGATGTCGCGGTGCACGATGCCGTGCTGGTGCGAATAGGCAAGCGCCTCCAGCACACCGGAGACGATGATCAGCGCCTGCTCGGGGCCGGGCGCCTCGGCGTTGAGGAGCAGGTCGCGGATCGTGCGTCCCTCGACGATCTCCATCACGATGTAGGGGACGGACTGGCCGCCCACGAAGTCCTCGCCGGAGTCGTACACGGCGACGATCGCGTGGTGGTTGAGCCCGGCGACCGACTGCGCCTCGCGCGTGAAGCGGGCCTTGGAGACGGGGTCCTCGGCGAGGTCGGCGCGCAGCAGCTTGACCGCCACGGTGCGTCCGAGCCGCACGTCCTCGGCAGCGAAGACCTCGGCCATGCCGCCCCGGCCGAGTCTGCGGGTCAGCCGATATCGGCCGTCCCCGACAAGTCCGCCATTACCCCACAGTTCCGGCGCATCTGACATCCCGCCGCCAGTCGCCTCGGGGTCGGACGGGCCCTGAGCGCGCTGCTGCTGTGCCATCAGTCCTCGCCGTCGTTTCTGCCCGCGGTGCGCGCGGTGTTGTTACGGTCTCCGTCGGCCACGCTACAGCCTCCGCGCAAGCCTCCGGTCCGGGAAGACCCCGGGGACCGGCCCGTGACGGACCGGCCATCAAACCCGTAGTACGTGCAGACGTGCAAATCCTGTGTACCGCCGGTACCTCCGCTGTAACGCTTGCGCGACCTTTCTTTCGCGTACGGTCACGGAACGGGCACCGCGCTTGACGTGTCAGTGCCCTCCGGCAGACTTGGCCGGGAATAGCACTTTGGATCAATGGCACGCACGGCGCCTGAAGGCCTACGGGGGACGCAGAGACATGAGCCAGGACGGCGCACACGGCCGGTACGCGGGGCGGGCGCTCGCCGGCGGCCGCTATCAGCTGCGCGACTTGCTCGGCGAAGGCGGCATGGCCTCGGTGCACCTCGCCTACGACGCCGTGCTCGACCGCCAGGTCGCGATCAAGACCCTGCACACCGAGCTGGGCCGCGAACAGGCCTTCCGCGAGCGCTTCCGCCGCGAGGCCCAGGCCGTGGCCAAGCTCACGCACACCAACATCGTCTCGGTCTTCGACACCGGCGAGGACGCGCTGGACGGCACGACGATGCCGTACATCGTCATGGAGTACGTCGAGGGCCAGCCGCTCGGCTCGGTGCTGAACGCGGACGTACGGCAGTACGGCGCGATGCCCGCCGACAAGGCGCTGAAGATCACCGCGGACGTGCTCGCCGCGCTGGAGATCAGCCACGAGATGGGGCTGGTCCACCGCGACATCAAGCCGGGCAACGTGATGATGACCAAGCGCGGCGTCGTCAAGGTCATGGACTTCGGCATCGCCCGCGCCATGCAGTCCGGTGTCACCTCGATGACCCAGACCGGCATGGTCGTCGGCACCCCGCAGTACCTGTCGCCGGAGCAGGCGCTGGGCCGCGGCGTCGACGCCCGCTCCGACCTCTACTCCGTCGGCATCATGCTGTTCCAGCTGGTCACCGGTCGGCTGCCGTTCGACGCGGACTCGCCGCTGGCGATCGCGTACGCGCACGTGCAGGAGGAGCCGGTGGCTCCCTCGTCGATCAACCGCGCCCTGCCGCCGGCGGTGGACGCGCTGGTCGCCCGCGCACTGAAGAAGAACCCGAACGAGCGCTTCCCGAGCGCCGAGGCCATGCGCGACGAGTGTCTGCGGGTGGCCGCGTCCTTCCAGCCCGCCGCCCCGAGCATCGTCCCGGGCGCGCCGACGCAGAGCGGCTCGGGCGTCGGCTCCGCGGTGTTCCCGCCGGTCGACCAGGCGACACCGGGGCCGATGGGCAGCGTGCAGACGCCGTACCAGCAGGCTCCGACGCCGAATCCGTACGGCACCCCGCAGCCGTCGGCGTCTTCTCCGGCGTACGGCTATCCGCAGCAGGCCGGCTACCAGACGCCCGGCCCGGCCGGGTACGCGCCGCAGCACGCGTCGACCCCGCCGCCGTACCACCTCACGCCCCAGACCGCCCAGACGTCGTCCTCCGGCGGCGGCAAGAGCAACAAGACGGTGATCATCGGCTCGATCGTGGTCTCGCTGCTCGCGGTCGGCGGGCTGATCGCGGCGCTGATGATGAACAGCGGCCGGGAGGAGGCGAGCGGCGACAGCGGCCCGACGGTGTCGGCGTCGACGTCGACCAAGGCGGCGGGCTACCGCGGCCCGGACACCACGAAGGTGATCGAGAAGACCGAGTGCACCGAGCCGGAGGAGTCGTACAACGACCCCGACCAGGTGCGGATGCCGGACTTCACGTTCAAGAACTGGGACTCGGTCCTCGCCTGCCTCCAGGCCGCCGGGTGGAACTACGACCCGACCCGCGTGGACGAGAACACCTACGGCGAGGACACGGTGATGAAGCAGTACCCCACGGCGGGGACGGACTTCGACCCGAAGAACCCGCCGGAGATGCAGTTCGACGTCTCCACGGGCAACCCGCCGTCGTGACGCCGGGTTTGTGATGTGAAGGGGCCCGGCAGCTTCGGCTGCCGGGCCCTTTTCGTCCGTGGTGGTGTCTGCGGGTTACAGGTACGGCCCGCCCGAACGGCCGCCCGCGCGCAGGTCCTCGCCGCCCTCCTCGTGGCCGCCGACACCCGGCGGGAGGGCGCGGCGCATCTGCTCCAGCTGAGCGCGCGCGGCCATCTGCTGGGCGAACAGGGTGGTCTGGATCCCGTGGAAGAGGCCCTCCAGCCAGCCGACCAACTGGGCCTGCGCGATACGCAGTTCCGCGTCGCTCGGGGTGGCCTCGTCCGCGAACGGCAGGGACAGCCGCTCCAGCTCCTCGACGAGCTCCGGGGCCAGCCCGTCCTCCAGTTCCTTCACCGAGCTGGAGTGGATCTCCTTGAGCCGGACCCGGCTCGCCTCGTCCAGGGGAGCCGCGCGCACCTCTTCGAGGAGCTGCTTGATCATGCTTCCGATCCGCATGACCTTCGCCGGCTGCTCGACCATCTCCGTCACGGGAACCTCGCGGGAGTCCTCGTCTCCTCCGCCGCCGAGAGCCATCCCGTCCTGGCCAACGACCAGGATCTGGGGATTCTCCGGCGACCGTTCGTTCCTCGGCATCTCCATGCCGCCATTCTCTCGCACCCGTACACCTCACCAGCGTGGTGCCCCCGGTAAGGGCTGATCCACCGTTTACGGAGGCCCGGCCTTGACATCGATCCTCTGGAGCAACCTGGAATGCCGGGATCGTGGGTGAATGTCAGGCTTGGTCCGTGACTTCATGGCTGCGCTCGCTGCGCGTGACGGGGGTGCTGATCGTGGTGGGGGCGGGGGTGGTGGTGCTGCCACCCGGGGGCGAGTGGGCGTACGCGGTGTCCGCCTCTCCCTCTCCTTCCTCTTCCCCCTCCGCATCCGCTTCCCGGTCCCCTTCCTCCTCCGCATCCGCCTCGGCCAAGCCCTCCCGGGCCGGGAGCCGCCCGGGTGAGGGACGCCAGCGGCCGGGGCGGCGGGACGAGGCGGAGCAGGCCGAACCGGTGGACACGGAAGCCGCGGTGCCGGAGGACGAGGGGGCGGCGGACACCGAGGAGAACGCGGACGCCGGCCTGGACGGCGGGACGGACGGGGACTCCACCGCCGTACCGGAACCGCCGCGCGGAACCGCTGCCGAGACCGCTGCCATGCCCCCCGCACACCCACGGCGGCCCGCGAAGAAGACCGCCGCTCACCCCGCCGAGCCCGCACTGCGGATCGTGCCGCTCGGCAGCGGGCTGATCCTCGTCGGGCTCGGGCTGGGGCTCGCCTTCGTGGCGCTCCGGATACGGCGGAGCGCCGCCTGAGGCGTTACGACGTGACGAGCAGCACCTTTCCGATGTGGCCGCTCTCCTCCACGACCCGGTGCGCGGCGGCCGCGTCGCTCATCGGAAGCTCGCGGTCGACGATCGGACGGACGTGACCGGCGTCGAGCAGCGGCCAGACGTGCTCGCGTACGGACGCGACGATCGCCGCCTTCTCGCCCAGCGGGCGGGCGCGCAGGGAGGTCGCGCTGATCGCGGCCCGCTTGCCCAGAAGCGCGCCGATGTTCAGCTCGGCCTTGATGCCGCCCTGCATGCCGATGATCGCGAGCCGGCCGTTGACGGCGAGGGCCTTGACGTTGCGGTCGAGGTACTTGGCGCCCATGTTGTCGAGGATGACGTCGGCGCCGGCCCCGTCGGTGGCCTCCTTGATCTCGGCGACGAAGTCCTGCTCGCGGTAGTTGACCAGGATGTCGGCGCCCAGCTCGGCGCAGCGCTCCAGCTTCTCCCTGGTGCCGGCCGTGACGGCGACCTTGGCACCGGCGGTCTTGGCGAGCTGGATCGCCATGGTGCCGATGCCGCTGGAGCCGCCGTGCACGAGCAGGGTCTCGCCGGGCCGGAGGTGGGCGATCATGAAGACGTTCGACCAGACCGTGGCGACCACCTCGGGCAGCGCGGCGGCCTGCTTCAGGTCGACGCCCTTGGGCAGGGGCAGCAGCTGGCCGGCCGGGACGGCGACCTGCTCGGCGTAGCCACCGCCCGCGAGCAGCGCGCACACCTCGTCGCCGACGCTCCAGCCGGAGACACCCGGGCCGGTCGCGGCGATCCGTCCGGAGCACTCCAGGCCGGGGTAGGGGGAGGCACCGGGCGGCGGGTTGTAGAAGCCCTGTCGCTGCAGTATGTCGGCGCGGTTGACGGCACTGGCCGCCACCTCGACCAGCACCTCGCCCTCGCCGGGCACGGGATCCGGGACCTCGTCCCACACCAGCGCCTCGGGCCCACCAGGTTCGGGAATCGTGATCGCATGCATGAAGGGGACGCTACCCGTCGGTCGTTGGTCGGACCCTTGTCGGTGCTCGGTCGGTGCTCGGTCGGTGCTCGGTCGGTGCTCGGGCCGGTGCTCGGGCCGGTCCTCGGGCGGACCCACTTCCGTCCCTGGGCGGATCCTCGTCGGTCCCTGGGCGGACCTCCGTCGGTCCTTCGACCGATCCTCCGGAAATTCGCTGGGCGCGACCGATGAGTTTGCGCGACCGTAAAGGTCTCCCCATGCGTAACCCAAGTGCGTGGAAGGAAACCCACCATGAGCCAGCACACGTCCGGCCTGGCCATCGAGACCGCAGGCCTGGTGAAGACGTTCGGCGAGACACGGGCCGTCGACGGAGTCGACCTCGCGGTGCCGGCAGGCACGGTCTACGGCGTCCTCGGCCCGAACGGCGCCGGAAAGACGACCACGGTGAAGATGCTCGCCACCCTGCTCCGGCCGGACGGCGGCGAGGCCCATGTCTTCGGGCACGATGTCGTACGGGACGCCGACGAGGTCCGCGGCCGGGTCAGCCTGACCGGCCAGTACGCGTCGGTGGACGAGGACCTCACCGGCACCGAGAACCTGGTCCTGCTGGGCCGGCTGCTCGGTCACCACAAGAAGGCCGCGCGGGAACGTGCCGGGCAGCTGCTGGAGGCCTTCGGCCTCACGGACGCGGCCGGCAAGCAGGTCAAGCACTACTCCGGCGGCATGCGGCGGCGTATCGACATCGCCGCCTCCATCCTCAACACCCCCGAGCTGCTCTTTCTCGACGAGCCGACGACCGGCCTCGACCCGCGCAGCCGCAACCAGGTGTGGGACATCGTGCGCGCGGTCGTCGCCCAGGGCACCACCGTGCTGCTGACCACGCAGTACCTGGACGAGGCCGACCAGCTGGCGTCCCGGATCGCGGTCATCGACCAGGGCAAGGTGATCGCCGAGGGCACCAAGGGCGAGCTGAAGGCCTCCGTGGGCGCCGGTTCCGTACATCTGCGACTGCGTGATCCGGCGCAGCGGCCGCAGGCCGAGCAGGTACTGCGGCTGGCCATGGACGCGGACGTGCAGCTGGAGCCGGATCCGGTGGCGCTGACGGCCCGCGTCGGGAGCGGGGCGTCGAACGGGCAGGGGGCGGCCGAGCAGGCGGCCCGCGCGCTCGCCGAACTGGCCCGCACCGGCGTGATCGTCGACAACTTCTCCCTGGGGCAGCCCAGCCTGGACGAGGTCTTCCTCGCCCTCACCGGACACGACACCCACGACGCGAAGAACTCCACCGACACGGACGACTCGAAGGACGAGGTGGCGGCATGAGCACCGCGACGACCACGGAGACCAAGGACCTCGCCCCGGTCAGGACCGAATCCCTCGCGGCGCTGCTCGTCACCGGTGAGCGGCCGCCGCGTCCGAGCGCCCTGTCGGCCTCGCTGACCTTCGGCTGGCGGGCCATCCTCAAGATCAAACACGTGCCGGAACAGCTCTTCGACGTCACGGCGTTCCCGATCATGATGGTGCTGATGTACACGTACCTGTTCGGGGGCGCCCTGGCCGGGTCCCCGAAGGAGTACATCCAGTTCCTGCTGCCGGGCATCCTGGTGATGTCGGTCGTGATGATCACGATGTACACCGGCGTCTCGGTGAACACCGACATCGAGAAGGGCGTCTTCGACCGGTTCCGCACGCTGCCGATCTGGCGGCCGTCGGTGATGGTCGGCTATCTCCTCGGCGACGCCCTGCGCTACACGATCGCGTCCGTCGTGATGCTCACGGTCGGCATGATCCTCGGCTACCGCCCGGACGGCGGGGTCGCCGGAGTGCTTGCCGGGATCGCGCTGCTGATCGTGTTCTCGTTCGCGTTCTCGTGGATCTGGACCATGTTCGGGCTGATGCTGCGCACCGAGAAGTCGGTGATGGGCGTCAGCATGATGGTGATCTTCCCGCTGACCTTCCTGTCCAACGTCTTCGTCGACCCGAAGACCATGCCGGGCTGGCTGCAGGCGTTCGTCAACAACAGTCCGGTGACCCATGTGGCGTCCGCGGTGCGCGGCCTGATGGCGGGCGACTGGCCGGCCGACGAGGTCGCCTGGTCGCTGGGCTGGGCGGGCCTGTTCGTGGCGGTCTTCGGGCCGATCACGATGCGGCTGTACAACCGCAAGTAGCCCCGCCCCATTACCTCTGCTACCTCTGCTACCAGTCCTGCTCACTGCGATCAGGAGTGGGGCAGCGGGCGGACGTCGGGCGCGATCTGCGAGCCCGGCGTCGCCCGCACGATGGTGATCAGCCGGTCCGTCAACTGCAGCGTGCCGACGGCCGCATCGTCGTATCCGAGCACCCGATGCCCGCGTACGACGCTCACCACCAGGTCGTCCGTCTCCTTCGGGCGCTTGCCCACCTCGGCCTTTATGACCGGCCGTTCGATGATGTCGAGCCCGCTGCCCTGCTGGATCAGGTCCTCCATCACCATGCCGGCCGCGGGGCTCAGCACGGACAGGCCGAGCAGCCGTCCGGCGGCACTGGCGCTGGTGATCACCGCGTCGGCGCCGGACTGCTTCAGCAGCGGGGCGTTCTCCTCCTCCCGTACCGCGGCCACGATCTTCGCGCCCTTGTTGAGCTGCCGGGCCGTCAGCGTCACGAGGACCGCCGTGTCGTCGCGCTGCGTCGCGATGATGATCTTCCGGGCCCGGTGCACCTCGGCCCGCATCAGGACGTCGCTGCGCGTCGCGTCCCCGATGATCCCGGCATACCCGTCCGCGGTCGCCGCGTCGATCACCTTGGAGCTGGGGTCGACCACGACGACCTGCTCCTTCTTCAGTCCCGTCGCACAGACGGTCTGGATCGCCGAGCGCCCCTTCGTGCCGAAACCGATGACGACGGTGTGGTCACGCAAGGTGGACCTCCAGCGGTTGAGTCGCCATTCCTCACGCGTGCGCTCGGTGAGAACCTCGAGCGTGGTGCCGACCAGGATGATCAGGAACAGCACGCGCATCGGCGTGATGACGAGGATGTTGGTGAGCCGGGCGGCGTCGCTGACCGGGGTGATGTCGCCGTATCCGGTGGTCGAGAGGGTGACGGTCGCGTAGTAGAGGGCGTCGAGGAGGTCGATGGAGCCGTCGGAGTTGTCGTTGTAGCCGTCGTGGTCGGCGTAGACGATCAGGGAGGTGGCGACAAGCAGGGACAACGCCATGAAAACGCGCCTGGCGACCTGCCGGAACGGGTGCTCCACCACCTTGCGGGGGAGTTTCACCCGATGGGTCACGAGATGCTCGTCCGCCTGACGGGCGATCGCGTCCTGGCCCGGAAGTTTCACGTGAAACACACCCCGATTCCGGCCGTGGCCCAGGGCAGGTCGAGCAGTTCCGTCTCCTCACCGGGCCGCGCCCCGCCCGGTGGTACGACGGCCAGGGCGTCGGACCCCGCGATGCCCCGCAGCATCGCCGGACCGTTGTAGTGCAGCGGCACGGCACTGTCACCGCGCAGGACCACAGGGATGAGCCGGGTGTCGTGCGGATGACCGTGCGCCTCGTCCCGCAGCGGCAGCGTGTACGGCTCCGGAGCGGGGCGTGCCGCGAGGGTGCGCAGCAGGGGCTCGGCGAGCGTGAGCAGACCGGAGACGGCCGCGAGAGGGTTGCCGGGCAGGCCGACGAGGTGCTGGTTCTCCTTGGTGCGGGCCAGCAGCATGGGGTGGCCGGGGCGCACCTTGACGCCGTCCACCAGGAGTTCGGCGCCGATGCGCCGAAGAGTGGGGTGGACGTGGTCGACGGGGCCGGAGGCGGTGCCGCCGGTGGTGACGATCACGTCGGAGCCCGAGGTGGTGATCGCCTTGTGGAGCGCCTTGGCGTCGTCGCCGAGCCGGCGTACGGCGGTGACCTCGGCGCCGAGCGCGCGCAGCCAGGGCGGGAGCATCGGGCCGAGCGCGTCCCTGATCAGCCCGTCGTGCGGCTTGCCCTCGGTGAGCAACTCGTCGCCGAGGACGAGGACTTCGACGCGGGGGCGGGGTACGGCGGTGAGGGTGTCGTATCCGGCGGCCGCGGCGAGGCCGAGCACCGCCGGGGTGACGAGGGTGCCGGCCGGCAGGAGGTGGTCGCCGCTGCGGCACTCCTGGCCGCGCGGGCGGATGTCCTGGCCGTGCGCCATCTCGCGGGTGGCGTGGAGGTGACCCTTGTCGTCGGTGCGGCCGTGCTCGCTGCGCAGGACGGCGGTGGTGTCGAGGGGGATGCGGGCGCCGGTGGCGATCCGGACGGCCTCGCCGTCGGTGAGCGGCTCGGGCTCCGCGCGTCCGGCGAGTAGGCCCTCCTCCCGTACGGCCCAGGGGCCGGGGCCCGCGACCGCCCAGCCGTCCATCGCCGAGGTGTCGAAGGAGGGCAGGTCGGTGAGGGCGGTGAGGGGGGCGGCCAGGGTGAGGCCGAGGGCGTCGTCGAGGACGACGGAGACGAGGGCGCGGTCGGTGCCGCGGGTGGCGGACCGGGCGGCGCGGGTGGCGATCGCGCGGGCCTCGGGCCAGGGGGTGGCCCGGTGGCGGGGGTCCGGTGGGGAAGACGCGCCGTGCCGGCCGGCTTGCGGGGCGGGTGCGGGCACGTGATCACCGGCGGCGTGGCCGTTCCCTTCCTTCACGAGGGCGAGCACCTCCTCGACGTCGAAGTCCTCGGCGTCCTCGGTGTCCTCGGCGTTCTCGGCGTTCTCGCCGGTCCGGGCGGCGCGGGGGGTCATCCGGCGTCCGGGCGGGCGTCCGGCGTGGCGTCGGGGGCCTTGTCCGGCTTGGCGTCGGCGGTGTCCTCGTCCGCCCAGCGGAGGGCGAGGGCGGCGGCCTTGCGGGACGCCTCGGCCACCGCCTGAGGGCCTCCCCCGGCCTGCGCGGCCGCGTAGCCGACGAGGAAGGTGGTCAGCGGTGCCGCGGGCCTCGCGACGCCGTGGGCGGCGTCACGGGCGAGGTCGAGCAGCACACCGGTGTCGACGTCGAGGTCGATGCCCAGCTCGTCCTTGACTGCGGAAATCCATTCATCCAACACGTGCCCATGCTCCCTGATGCGTGCCCTGGCAGTGGCGATGTCGTCCCAGGTGTCGCAGTCGAAGGACGCGACGGGGTCCGGGACGCGGGTGAGGTCGAGACCGGCGGTGAGCCGGCGCAGAGGCAGCCCGTTCGCGCTGCCGTGCGCCTTGACGAGGGCGGCCAGCTCCCGGCGCAGTGCGGGCGCGCGGTACGCGGCCACCAGCGGCTGGTCGCGGCCGTCGGCGTCGGTCAGCAGCACGCCGTCGGCGCCGGTCGCCCCGAGGGCGGTCAGCAGCCGCCGTACCGTCGCCTCGCCGAGGAACGGCAGGTCGGCGGAGAGGACGACGACCTGCTCGGCCGTGGTGTGCCGCAGCCCGGCGTCGAGTGCGGCCACCGGTCCGCCGCCGGGCGGATCCTCGCGTGCCCAGGTCGCGGGCCGCGCGGTCGGCCGGGGATCGGCGACGACGACGGTGGTACGCGCGTCGGCGCAGGCGGCGAGCACCCGGTCGAGCAGCGCCCGCCCGCCCACCCGTACGCCGGGTTTGTCCGCACCGCCGAGCCGCCGGGCGGCACCGCCGGCGAGTACGACGGCGTCGTACTCGGCGTCAGCCAGGTGCGGCTCGTTGGCGGTCACCCCCCGAGTATGCGTGCCGCCGCGATCACAGGGAACGCCGATCACAGGGAAGGCGGGAGGGTCTCGCCGTCACGGCGTGATCAGAGGGTGCGCAGGAGGACCGTCGGCTGTTCCACGCAGTCCGCCACGTACCGCAGGAAGCCGCCTGCCGTGCCGCCGTCGCACACCCGGTGGTCGAAGGTGAGCGAGAGCTGGACGACCTGGCGCACCGCCAGCTCGCCCTCGTGCACCCAGGGCTTGGGCACTATGCGGCCGATGCCGAGCATGGCGGCCTCGGGGTGGTTGATGATCGGCGTGGAGCCGTCGACGCCGAACACTCCATAGTTGTTCAGCGTGAAGGTGCCGCCGGTCAGTTCCCGGGGGGTGAGTCGGCCCGCGCGGGCCGACTCGGTCAGCCGGGCGAACTCCGCGGTCAGCGACTGAGCGTCCCGCGCCTGCGCGTCCCGTACGACGGGCACGACGAGTCCCCGCTCGGTCTGCGCGGCGAACCCGAGGTGCACGGCGTCGAGCCGGACGATCTCCCTGGCCTCCATGTCCACGGTGGAGTTGAGCTCGGGGTAACGGGCCAGGGCGGCGGTGCAGATGCGGGCCAGGAGGGCGAGGAGGGAGATCTTCGGCCCTGCGGCGGCGTTCATCGCGGTGCGCGCCCGCATGAGTTCCGTGGCGTCGGCATCCACCCAGCAGGTGGCGTCCGGGATCTCGCGCCGGCTGCGGGAGAGTTTGTCGGCTGCGGCGCCCTGGATGCCCTTGAGGGGGATGCGGGTGGCTGCGGCGGTAGGTGCGTTCGGTGCCTTCGGTGCGGAGGGGGCCGGGGTGGCGGTGGTGGTCGGCGCCACGGGCAGGTGGTGTTCGTCGGCTGACGGCATCGCCGTATGCCCGGCCGGGACCGCCGTACGCCCCTGCGCGGCGGCGGCCCGCAGTGCGTACTCGACGTCGGCCCGCAGGATCAGCCCGTCGGGCCCGGAGCCGTTCAGCTCCCTGAGGTCGAGGCCGTTCTCGCGGGCGAGGCGGCGCACCAACGGCGAGATCACCGGAACCGGACCGTCGACCGGCTCGGAGGCGCCGACCTGACCGTTCGCCACAGCGGCTGCCGGGGCAGGCTGTCCCGGCCGCACCCTGCGGCGACGCGCGGGCGCCTGAGACGTGCCGTATCCGACGAGCACGTTGCCCGAGCCCTCGGCCGGGGCGCCGGAGGCCGGCGCACCCACGGCGACCGTGATCAGCGGCGCCCCGACGGGCAGTTCCGTGCCCTCCTCGCCGAAGCGGGCGGTGACGACCCCTGCGTAGGGGCAGGGCACCTCGACCATCGCCTTGGCCGTCTCGACCTCGACCACGGGCTGGTCGACGGCGACGACGTCGCCGACCTCGACCAACCAGCGGACGATTCCCGCCTCGGTGAGCCCCTCCCCGAGGTCGGGGAGCTTGAACTCGAGCACTTGTGCCATCAGCCCTCGGCCTCCCATTGCAGACGCCCCACGGCATCCAGGATCCGGTCCACGCCGGGCAGGTGGTGACGCTCCAGCATCGGCGGCGGGTAGGGGATGTCGAACCCGGCCACGCGCAGCACCGGCGCCTCCAGACAGTGGAAGCAGCGCTCCGTGACACGGGCTGCGATCTCCCCGCCCGGCCCGCCGAACCCGCCCGACTCGTGTACGACGACCGCTCGCCCGGTCCGCCGTACCGAGGCGCAGACCGTTTCGTCGTCGAACGGCACCAGGGAGCGCAGGTCGACGACTTCGAGGTCCCAGCCCTCTTCCCGGGCTGCCTCGGCGGCTTCGAGGCAGACGGGCACGGACGGCCCGTACGTGATGAGTGTGGCGCTCCGGCCCGAGCGCCGCACCACCGCGCGGCCTATCGGTTCAACGGTCTGCGGGTCGTCCGGGTTCCAGGAGTCCTTGGACCAGTACAGGCGCTTGGGTTCGAGGAAGACGACCGGGTCGTCGGAGGCGATGGCGGCGCGCAGCAGGCCGTAGGCGTCGGCGACCGTGGCGGGCGTGACGACATGGAGGCCCGGAGTCGCCATGTAGTACGCCTCGGACGAGTCGCTGTGGTGCTCGACCCCGCCGATGCCGCCGCCGTAGGGGACCCGGATGGTCAGCGGGAGCGGCATCGCGCCGCGGGTGCGGTTGCGCATCCTCGACACATGGCTGATCAGCTGCTCGAACGCCGGGTAGGCGAACGCGTCGAACTGCATCTCCACCACCGGGCGCAGCCCGTACATCGCCATGCCGACCGCAGTGCCGAGGATGCCCGCCTCGGCCAGCGGGGTGTCCGTGCAGCGGTCCTCGCCGAACTCCTTGGCGAGCCCGTCGGTGACCCGGAAGACACCGCCGAGGGTGCCGACGTCCTCGCCCATGACGTGCACGGTCGGGTCGGCGGCCATGGCGTCGCGCATCGCGCGCGTGAGGGCCTGCGCCATGGTGGCCGGCTTGAGGGCGACGGTGGTCATCAGTGCGCCCCTTCCTGTCCCGCCGCCAGCTCGGCACGCAACTGTGCCTGCTGCTCGCGCAGTTGCGAGGTGGGCTCCGCGTACACGTGGGCGAACAGGTCCATGGGGTCGAGCGGCGGGTCCTGGTTCATGCGCTCACGCAGGTCGGCGGCCATGGTCTCGGCGGCGTTCCGGGCCGCCTGGATGCCCTCCTCGTCGAGGAGGCCCCGCTCGGTCAGCTCGTGCTCCAGAAGGGCGATCGGGTCGTGCCCGCGCCAGGTCTCGACCTCGGCGTCACCGCGGTAGCGGGTCGCGTCGTCGGCGTTGGTGTGGGCCTCGACGCGGTACGTGATCGCCTCGACCAGCGTGGGACCGCCGCCCTCGCGCGCGCGCCGTACGGCGTCGGCGAGGACCTGGTGCACGGCGGCGGCGTCGTTGCCGTCGACCAGGCGGCCGGGCATGCCGTAGCCGACGGCCTTGTGGGCCAGCGACGGGGCCGCGGTCTGCTTGGCGAGCGGGACGGAGATGGCGAAGCCGTTGTTCTGGACGAGGAAGACGACCGGGGCCTGCCAGACGGCGGCGAAGTTCAGCGCCTCGTGGAAGTCGCCCTCACTGGAGCCGCCGTCGCCGACCATCGCCAGCGCGACCACGTCGTCGCCCTTGAGGCGGGCGGCGTGCGCGAGGCCGACGGCGTGCGGGAGCTGGGTGGCGAGGGGGGTGCACAGGGGGGCCACGCGGTGCTCGCGCGGGTCGTAGCCGGTGTGCCAGTCGCCGCGCAGGAGGGTGAGGGCCTGGACGGGGTCCACGCCGCGGGCGACGGCCGCGAGGGTGTCGCGGTAGCTGGGGAAGAGCCAGTCGCGGTCCTCGAGGACCAGCGCGGCGGCGACCTCGCAGGCCTCCTGACCGGTGCTGGACGGGTAGACCGCCAGGCGGCCCTGCTTGGTGAGAGCCGTGGCCTGCGCGTTGTACCGGCGGCCGCGTACCAGTTCGGCGTACAGACGGCGCAGCAGCCCGGGATCGGCCTGCGCGGCCGCCTCGGTGCCGAGGACGCGGTACGGACGCACGTCGGGCAGCAGCGGCGCGGGGTCGGTGCGGGGCTGCCAGGCGGGCGGCGGGGTCGGCTTGTAAGCGCCCCGCTGCTCCATGACCGTCATGACGGCACCTCCTCGTGGGAGCGGCTTCAGGCGCGCCACGGGTGTGATGCGCCTCACCTACCGATTGTTCGGTCGTCGGCACATTTTGGCTACCGGCACCCTCAGGCTGTGGACAAACGGTTCTGCACAGCCTCAAATGAACGCAGTACGTCCATGGTAGAGAGGCGGGGGCGCATGGCATCTGAACAAATGGCCGAGAGCCCGGACGGCAGCGGCCCCCAGCCGCCCGCACGCCCGCTCGATCCCATCGATCTGGACATCCTGCAGATGCTCCAGGCGGACGGCCGCGCGTCGATAAGGTCGGTCGCCGAACGGGTCCATGTCTCGCGCGCCAACGCCTACGCCCGCATCAACCGCCTCATCGAGGACGGCGTCATCCGCGGCTTCGGGGCCCGCGTCAACCATGAACGCGCAGGTCAGGGCACCTCGGCGTACATCACGCTGAAGATCGTCCAGAACTCCTGGCGCACGGTCCGCGAGCAGCTCAGACAGCTGCCCGGCGCCTCCCACATCGCCCTGGTGGGCGGCGACTTCGACGTACTGCTCCTGGTGCACACGTCCGACAACAGGGCCCTGCGCGAGCTGGTGCTCACCCGCCTCCAGGCGATCCCCGAGGTGCTCAGCACGCGCACGCTGCTGGTGTTCGAGGAGGAGGACCTGGAACCGCAGGGCTGACGTCAGTACTCCTCGCGAAGCCCTGAGAACACCAACCGCGCGACGGCGTCGGCGACCTCGCGCTCGTTCATGCCCCGTCCGTCCGGCCGGTACCACTCCACAATCGAGTTGATCATCCCGAAGACGAGCCGCGTCGCGAGCCGTACCTCCACGTCGCCGCGCACGTCCCCGTCGGCGGCCGCCGCCTTGAGCAGCTCGGCGACCCGGTGGTCGAAGTCGCGACGCCGCTCCAGGGCCCACCGCTCGGTACCGGTGTTGCCGCGCACGCGCAGCAACAGCGTCACGTACGGCAGTTCGGCGATGAGCACCTCGACCATGCGCCGTACGACGTACTCCAGGCGCTCGGCGGAACGCCCCACGCGCGCGTGCTCCTCGTCGAGGATCCCGAAGAGGCCGTCCAGCGCCCGGCTGACGGCGCGGCGCAGCAGTTCCTCCTTGCCGGAGACGTGGTGGTATATCGACGACTTGGAGATGCCGGCCGCCTTGGACAGGTGCTCCATGGAGGTGCCGTCGTAGCCGCGTTCGTTGAAGACCTGGACGGCGACGGACAGCAGCGTCTCCGGTGTGTACGTGTCGCGCTTGGCGGTGGTCATGAGGTGCTGCCCTCCCGCTTGTCGGTGGCGTACGCGTGGCGGTACAGCGCGAGGGACGGCGCATAGCGCCCCGAGGGGTCGCGCATGTGCAGGTCGTCGAGGAGGGCGTAGGCCCAGTTGCGGCCGAGCCGGCGGCTCCACTCGAAGGGGCCCAGGGGGTAGTTGACCCCGAGGCGCATCGCGGTGTCGATGTCCTCCTCGGTGGCCACGCCCTTGGCGACGGCGTCGTGCGCCAGGTCGACGATGCGCGCGACCGTACGCGCCACGATCATGCCGGGGACGTCACCGATGACGCTGACCTGCTTGCCGAGCGCCTGGAAGAGGCCGACGGCCTCGGCGAGGGTCTGCTGGGCGGTGTCCTGGGAGGCGGACAGGGCGATGCGGGTGGCGCGACGGTAGTCGAGCGCGAGGTCGAAGTAGACGACGTCCCGGAACTCGACCGAGGTCTGTCCGTCGGCGAGGGCCAGCTGGCCGCCGCTCGGCAGCACCAGGCGGGTGCCGTGGTCCTCGTCGTCCTCGCGGACCGGGATGCCCGCCTCGCGGACCAGGTTGAGCAGTTCGGCGGCGGGGCCCAGGTCGCCCTCGGCGACGACGTACGCGGGCGGCTGGGCCGGTTCCGCGGTGTGCGGTTCGGGACGGTCTGCATCGTCGGCGTAGTCGTACCAGCCGCGTCCGGTCTTGCGGCCGAGCCGGCCCGACTCGACCAGGCGGCGCTGGGCGAGCGAGGGCGTGAACCGCACGTCCTGGAAGAGGGCCTGCCACACGGAGTGCGTGACCGACTCGTTGACGTCCTGGCCGATGAGGTCGGTGAGTTCGAAGGCGCCCATCTTGAAGCCGCCGCACTCGCGCAGGACCGCGTCGATGGTGGCGGGTTCGGCACCCTGCGCCTCGTGGACCGCGAGGGCCTCCGCGTAGAAGGGCCGCGCGATGCGGTTGACGATGAAGCCCGGGGTGTCGGCGCAGGCGACCGGGGTCTTGCCCCAGGCGCGGGCCATCTCGTACGCGCGCGTGGCCGACGAGACGTCGGTGGCGAACCCGGAGACGACCTCCACCAGGGGCAGCAGCGGCGCGGGGTTGAAGAAGTGCAGGCCCACCAGGCGGCCCGGGTTGCGCAGGGCGCCGCCGATGGCCGTCACCGACAGCGACGAGGTGTTGGTGGCGAGCAGGCAGTCCTCGCCGACCACGTCCTCCAGCGCGCGGAACAGCTCCTGCTTGACGTCCAGCCGCTCCAGGACGGCCTCGACGACGAGGGCGCAGTCCGCGAGGTCGGCGAGGTTCTGTGCGGGCAGCAGGCGCGCGCGTGCCGCGTCCCGGTCGGCGGCGCCGAGCCGGTCCTTCTCGACGAGCCGGTCGAGGCGGGCGCCGATCGCACCGGCAGCCTCCTGGGCCCGGCCGGGAGCGGCGTCGTACAGCCGTACGGAATGGCCGGCGACCAGCGCGACCTGGGCGATGCCCTGGCCCATGGTGCCGGTGCCGACGACGGCCACGGGGCTGCTGAGGTCGAGTGCTGTCATGTGCGCGATCCTCCCGCACGGGGTTTTCCACAGATGCGGCGGACCCCCTTGTCCCGACCGATCGTTCGGTTACTCTAACTCTGGATGGCTGTTCCTGCCCATGTTTCTGCCCAGGTCATGAGCTCGACGAAGAGTTCTTGAGACGAGGAGTTGGTCCCGCATGGCCGCCGAACTCACCGCGCACAATCTGATCGCCAAGCACCGGCCCACCCTCGACCAGGCGCTGGAAGCGATCCGCACGCGCGCGTACTGGTCCCCGCACCCCGAGCACCCCAAGGCCTACGGCGAGAACGGCAGCCTGGACATGGCGGCGGGCAAGGCCGCCTTCGACGCCCTCCTGGGCACCCGCCTCGACCTCGGCCAGCCCGGCACGGACGACTGGGTGGGCGGCGAGGTCTCGCCGTACGGCATCGAGCTGGGCGTGACCTACCCGCACGCGGACGTCGACGAGCTGCTGCCCGCCATGAAGGCCGGCCAGAAGGCCTGGCGGGACGCAGGCGCGGAGATCCGCGCGGTGGTGTGTCTGGAGATCCTCAAGCGGATCAGCGACCGGACGCACGAGTTCGCGCACGCGGTCATGCACACCTCCGGCCAGGCCTTCATGATGGCGTTCCAGGCGGGCGGCCCGCACGCGCAGGACCGCGGCCTGGAGGCGGTGGCGTACGCGTACGTGGAGCAGGTCCGCACCCCGGACACGGCGGAGTGGACCAAGCCGCAGGGCAAGCGCGACCCGCTGGCGCTCACCAAGCGGTTCACACCGGTCCCGCGCGGGATCGCGCTGGTCATCGGCTGCAACACCTTCCCGACGTGGAACGGCTATCCGGGCCTGTTCGCCTCCCTGGCCACCGGCAACGCGGTCCTGGTGAAGCCGCACCCGCGCGCGGTACTGCCGCTCGCGCTCACCGTCCAGGTCGCGCGCGAGGTCCTCACCGAGGCCGGCTTCGACCCGAACCTGGTGTCGCTGGCCGCCGAGCGTCCCGGCGAGGGCATCGCCAAGACCCTGGCCACCCGCCCCGAGATCCGGATCATCGACTACACCGGCTCGACGTCGTTCGGCGACTGGCTGGAGACCAACGCCCGCCAGGCGCAGGTCTACACGGAGAAGGCCGGCGTCAACACGGTGCTGGTCCACTCCACGGACGACTACAAAGGGATGCTGTCCAACCTGGCCTTCTCGCTGTCCCTGTACAGCGGCCAGATGTGCACCACCCCGCAGAACCTGCTCGTGCCGCGTGACGGCATCCGCACCGAGGAAGGCCCCAGGACCTTCGACGAGGTGGTCGCCGACCTCGCCCGCTCGGTGGACGGCCTGCTCGGCGACGACGCGCGCGCGAACGCCCTGCTCGGCGCGATCGTCAACCCGGACGTCAAGGCCCGCCTGGAGGCCGCGGCCGGCCTCGGCGAAGTCGCCCTCGCCTCGCGGGAGGTGAGCAACCCGGAGTTCCCGGGAGCGGTCGTCCGCACGCCCGTCATCGTGAAGCTGGACGGCGCCAAGCCGGACGACGAAGCCGCCTACATGAGCGAGTGCTTCGGCCCTGTCTCCTTCGCCGTCGCGGTCGACTCGGCGCCCGACGCACTGAAGCTGCTGCGGCGCACGATCCGCGAGAAGGGCGCGATGACGGTCGGCGCGTACACCACCGACGAGGAGGTCGAGCAGGCCGTCCAGGAGGTCTGCCTGGAGGAGGCGGCCCAGCTGTCGCTGAACCTCACGGGCGGGGTGTACGTCAACCAGACCGCCGCCTTCTCCGACTTCCACGGCTCGGGCGGCAACCCGGCGGCCAACGCGGCGCTCACCGACGGGGCGTTCGTGGCGAACCGCTTCCGGGTGGTCGAGGTGCGCCGGGAGGCCTAAGGGATGTGCGGTGCGCCCCCGGTGGCGCTCCAGTGGTACAGCGTCATGGCCACACTGGTCGCGAGGTTGTAGCTGGAGACCTGGGGGCGCATCGGCAGCGCGACCAAGTGATCGGCACGCGCGCGCAGGTCGGCCGACAGCCCGCTGCGTTCCGAGCCGAAGGCAAGGATCGCCTCGTCCGGGACCTTGGTGCCACGGATGTCCTCACCCTCCGGGTCGAGGGCGAACACCGGCCCCGACGGCAGCTCTGCCACCGTCAGCCGTTCCACGGCGGTCGCGAAGTGCAGCCCGGCGCCGCCGCGTACGACGGTGGGGTGCCAGGGATCGAGCGTCCCGGTAGTGACCACTCCGGTCGCCCCGAAACCGGCGGCCAGCCGGATCACGGCCCCCGCGTTGCCCAGGTTGCGCGGGTTGTCGAGGACCACGACGGGCGCGGTGCGGGGGGTGTGCGCCAGCCTGTCCAGGTTGGCCGCGCGGGAGGGACGTACGGCCAGGGCGGCGATCTCGGTGGGGTGCGGGCGCGGCACCAGACTCCGGTACGCCGGCGCCGGGACCTGGGTCAGGAGCGCGTCGAGTGTGTTCCGTACGTCCGGCGCCAGTTCCTCGGCGAGGGCGAGGGCGGCCGCCCGGTCGGCGGTGACCGCCACCGGAACCTCGGCACCGAAGCGCAGCGCGTGCTTGAGGGCGTGGAAGCCGTCGAGCAGCACGGACGTGTCGGCGAGCTTGTGCCAGACGTCGAGGGGGCCGGGGGCGCTCATGCCCTGAAGCCTACGGGCGCGTCCCCCGCGTCCCCCGCGTCCCCCGCGCCTCCGGCGTCCTTCGCACCGCCGGGATCCCCTGCGCTCGCCGTGTGCCCCGCGCTCTCCGGGGCGCGCGGCTTCGGCAGCGGTGTCCCGGCCGTGCCCGTGCCCATGCCCGCGAGCAGTCGTCCACGCGCGCGTGCCGCCCAGCCGCCGAGTCGGCGCAGGAACGACGTCGGCAGGAAGACCGCGTCGGCGGCGATCATGGCCAGCGAGAAGAAGGGCAGTCCGAGGATCACGGCGATCGCGGCGTGCTCGAAAATCATGACCGCCAGCAGGACGTTCTTGACGCGCCGGTTGAAGAGCGTGAACGGGAAGGCGACCTGCGCGGCGACGGTGCCGTACGTCACCAGCATCACCATCGTGCCGCTGGCCGCCAGCGCGTCGGCGAGCGCGGGCCACGGGGAGAAGTAGTCGAGGTGCAGGGGGTAGTAGACGGCGGTGCCGTCCTGCCAGCGCGAGCCCTGGACCTTGTACCAGCCCGCCGTGGCGTAGATCAGACAGGCCTCGGCCATGATCACGAGCAGGGCGCCGTTGTGGACGATGTTGGCGACGACGTCGAGCAGGATCCGGGGCTCGCGGGTCTTCGCACGGCGTCCTATGAGCCACCCCAGGGCCTGAGCGAGCCAGACCGTCCACAGCAGCAGCGGCACGAACTCCTCGCCGTCGAACAGTCGGCCCGACAGGGTCACCGCGGCCAGCGCCAGGCCGAGCACGCCCCACAGGGCCGGGCCCACCCGGTCCGGAACATGTTCCCCGCGCGCGCGTGCCTCGCGTCCGAGCCGCGCCCGCCGCGCGTCCAGCGACCACACCTGGCCGCAGCGCGTGAACACCAGGTAGATGCACATCAGGTGCAGGACGTTGTCGCCGCCGTCCCCCATGAAGATGCTGCGGTTCTGCAGCGAGAGCACGCCGACCATGAACAGCACGGACATCGTGCGGGTGCGCCACCCCAGCAGCAGCAGGACGCTCGTCAGGACGGCCAGCGTGTAGACGGCCTCGAACCAGAACCGGCCGTCGGACCACAACAGGGCCGTGAAGGCACCGTTGTCCGAGACCAGCTGCTGGGCGAGACCCCAGCTCCAGGGGCCGTCGGGGCCGTACATCTCCTCGCGGTGCGGGAACTCGCGCAGCAGGAACAGCAGCCAGGTGCCGCTGAAGCCGATGCGTATCACGGCGGTCTGGTACGGGCCGAGGGCGGACTCGGTGACACGGGCGATGCCGGCGGAGACGCCGAGCGCGAAACGGTTCACTTGACGTCCCTCTCGATGCTGTCCGCCGTGATCGACCACCAGGGCAGCACCCGGTACACCGGCTCGTCCGACACCTTCTCCTGGCTCCACTGCGGCGGGCGCACATTGGTGGTGCGGGAGCGGATCTGGACCAGATCGATCGCACCGCCCTTCCCGGCCGCGTCGTCGCGCTCCAGGCGCAGCAGCACGATGCGGCGCAGATACGTCTCGGACAGGGAGCCGCGCAGGCCCACCGGGCGGTTGTCGCTGTCGTGGGTGGCGACGAAGAAGTCCCAGGCCCGGCGCAGCTCGTTCTGCTGGGTGTGGCTCGGCAGCAGGTTGCCGTCGATGGCCCGGCCGTCCTCGGCGGACAGGTCGTACCAGCCGGTCGTGCGCACCCCGCCGTCCGCCGTGTCGATCTGGGCCCGGACCTGGACGGCGATGTTCTGCTGCAACGGGTTCGGCGCGAACAGTTTCCAGTTCTGCTCGAACTCCGGGTAGATCCAGTCGTCGATCGCCCGGCCGTGCTGCTTGGTCACCGTGTTCGACGGCGCGACGTGCAGGAACACCATGCCGATGTGCACACAGACGGCAACGGCGACGACCGCGAGGGTCACGGCGACGGCGATCTGATAGCGGAGGGAGAGGGCGGCGATGCCGGTGCGGGCCTCGCGGGGTGGTGCCTGGTCAGGCGGCGGGTCGCGGGGATCAGCCGGGTCGGGCGGGGAGCCCTGGGGACCGGCGGGCGCGGCGCCCGGCTCGCCCGGCCCGTGCGGGGCCTTCGAGCCTCCGTCGTGCACGTCCATTCCGCCCCGTTCCCGTTCCGGTCCGTCTTCCGGCCGCCCTGCCGCCTGCTGTGTGCCAGGTGCTGTGGCGCTGTGGCGCTGTGGTCCGCCGCCGCCTGCCACGAGGCACTGGCGAGGGACGCCGTAGCGCCCACGCACCACCATTCCGCCGACGCTCGCACGGAACGGTACTCACGCCCGCGCGCCCGGCACAGCCCCCACCGGCTCTTCCGCGAAGCCACCCCGGTTGTCCACAGGCGTGCCCGGGGATGCCCGGAGGTTATCCACAGCGGTTGACACCTTACGGCGCCCGTCACACCATGGAATCGCACGAACCGAACGATCGGTCGGGAGCAAGCACCGGCAGAGCCCAGGTCGAGGGGGACCTCATGGCGACAGCAGCCACGCACCAGACGGCGCGCACACTGGCGCAGGACGGCCAGGACGGCCAGGACGGCACACAGGCCGACGTCGACGACACCGCCGCGTACGAGAGGGCCTTCGACGCCGCCGTGGCCGCCGACGAGCGCGTCGAGCCGCGTGACTGGATGCCCGACGCCTACCGCGCGACCCTGGTCCGGCAGATCGCGCAGCACGCCCACTCCGAGATCATCGGCATGCAGCCGGAGGCGAACTGGATCACGCGCGCGCCCTCACTGCGCCGCAAGGCCATCCTGATGGCCAAGGTCCAGGACGAGGCAGGACACGGGCTCTACCTCTACAGCGCGGCCGAGACCCTCGGCACCGGCCGCGAGGAACTGCTCGACAAGCTCCACACCGGCCGCCAGAAGTACTCCTCGATCTTCAACTACCCCACGCTGACCTGGGCGGACGTCGGCGCGATCGGCTGGCTGGTGGACGGCGCAGCGATCACCAACCAGGTGCCCCTGTGCCGCTGCTCGTACGGCCCGTACGCGCGCGCGATGGTCCGTATCTGCAAGGAGGAGTCCTTCCACCAGCGCCAGGGGTACGAACTGCTGCTGGCCCTCAGTCGCGGCACCCCCGAGCAGCACGCGATGGCGCAGGACGCCGTGGATCGCTGGTGGTGGCCGTCCCTGATGATGTTCGGCCCGCCCGACGACGAGTCAGCGCACTCCGCGCAGTCGATGGCGTGGAAGATCAAGCGGCATTCGAACGACGAGCTGCGCCAGCGCTTCGTCGACATCTGCGTCCCCCAGGCCGAATCCCTGGGCCTCACGCTCCCCGACCCGGACCTGAGGTGGAACGAGGAGCGGGAGCACCACGACTTCGGCCCGATCGACTGGACGGAGTTCTGGGACGTCCTCAAGGGCAACGGCCCCTGCAACGAACAGCGGATAACGCAACGCAGGCGGGCCCACGACGAGGGCGCCTGGGTCCGGGAGGCGGCCTCGGCGTACGCGGCCAAGCACAGTGCCTCCGGTGCCGGAAGGGGAGTGGAGCAGGCATGACGAACACCGACTGGCCCCTGTGGGAGGTCTTCGTGCGCTCCCGCCGCGGCCTCTCGCACACCCACGCCGGCAGCCTGCACGCGCCGGACGCGGAGTTCGCCCTGCGCAACGCCCGCGATCTGTACACCCGGCGCGGCGAGGGCGTCTCGATCTGGGTCGTCCCGTCGTCCGCGATCACCGCGTCCTCGCCCGACGAGAAGGACCCGTTCTTCGAACCGTCCGCCGACAAGCCGTACCGGCACCCGACCTTCTACGAGATCCCGGAGGGGGTGAAGCACCTGTGACCACCACATCCGTCCCTACGGCTGCCGCCCTCGCCCTCGGTGACGATGCCCTGGTGCTCTCGCACCGCCTCGGGGAGTGGGCCGGCCACGCCCCCGTCCTCGAAGAGGAGGTCGCCCTCGCCAACATCGCACTGGACCTGCTCGGTCAGGCCCGTGTGCTGCTCTCGCTGGCCGGCGACGAGGACGAACTGGCGTATCTGCGCGAGGAGCGCGCTTTCACCAACCTCCAGCTGGTGGAACAGCCCAACGGCGACTTCGCCCACACCATCGCCCGCCAGCTGTACTTCTCCACCTACCAGCACCTGCTCTACGCCGAACTGGCCGCCGCGGACGGCCCCTTCGCGCCGCTCGCTGCGAAGGCCGTCAAGGAGGTCGCCTACCACCGCGACCACGCCGAACAGTGGACCCTGCGACTCGGCGACGGCACGGACGCCAGCCATGAGCGGATGCAGCGGGCGTGCGAGACGCTGTGGCGCTTCACCGGGGAGATGTTCCGGCCCGTGGCAGGGCTGGACGCCGACTGGCCGGGCATGGAGTCGACCTGGGTCGAGGCCGTCGGGGACGTCCTGCGCCGTGCCACCCTCACCGTCCCCGAGGGCCCGCGGTCCGGAGCGTGGGCGGCCGGGGCGGGCCGTCAGGGCCTGCACACCGAGTCCTTCGGGAGGATGCTCGCCGAGATGCAGCATCTGCACCGCAGCCACCCGGGGGCGTCATGGTGACGACCACTCCGCTGGAGGCGGAGTTGCTGGAGCTGGCCGGTTCGGTCCCCGACCCCGAACTGCCCGTGCTCACCCTCCATGAGCTCGGCGTGCTGCGCGCGGTGCACGTCCACGGCCCCGACTCGGTCGAGGTCGAGCTGACCCCGACGTACACCGGCTGCCCGGCCGTCGAGGCGATGTCCCTGGACATAGAGCGGATCCTGCACGAACACGGCGTCCGGGACGTCACCGTGCGCAGGGTGCTCGCGCCCGCCTGGTCGACGGACGACATCACGGACGAAGGGCGCCGCAAGCTCCGGGAGTTCGGCATCGCCCCGCCGCGCACGGGGCGGGCGGCCGGGCCGGTCGGCCTGCAGCTGGGGCCGACCCGCACGCTCGACCGGGAAGCCGGGGAAGCCGGGGAAGCCGCCGACCCCATCCGCTGCCCGCACTGCGACTCCGCCGACACCGAGTTGCTCAGCCGCTTCTCCTCCACCGCATGCAAGGCGCTGCGGCGGTGTCTGTCGTGCCGTGAACCCTTCGACCACTTCAAGGAGTTGTGATGGCCCGCTTCCACGCGCTCCCCGTGGCCGCGGTCGACCGGCTCACCGACGACTCCGTGGCCCTGACCTTCACCGTGCCCGAGGAACTGCGCGAGGAGTACCGGCACGCCCCCGGCCAGCATCTCGCCCTGCGGCGCACGGTGGACGGTACGGAGATCCGGCGCACCTACTCGATCTGCTCCCCCGCACCGGCACCGGGCGACGAGGGCCCTCGCACCCTGCGCGTCGGGGTGCGGCTGGTCGAGGGCGGGGCCTTCTCGACCTACGCGCTCAAGGAGATCAACCTCGGCGACGAGGTGGAGGTGATGACCCCGGCGGGGCGCTTCACCCTCGACCCGGCGCCCGGTGTGTACGCGGCGATCGTCGGCGGCAGCGGCATCACCCCGGTTCTGTCGATCGTGGCGACCCTGCTGGCGCGCGAGCCGGAGGCCCGGTTCTGTCTGATACGCAGCGACCGAACGTCCGCCTCGACGATGTTCCTGGAGGAGGTCGCCGACCTCAAGGACCGCTATCCGCAGCGGCTGCACCTGGTGACGGTGCTGTCCCGGGAGGAACAGCAGGCGGGGCTGCCGTCCGGGCGGCTCGACCAGGAGCGGCTCGGCGCGCTGCTTCCGGCGCTGCTGCCCGTGGGGGACGTGGCGGGATGGTTCCTGTGCGGTCCGTTCGGGCTGGTGCAGGGGGCCGAGAGGGCACTGCGGAAGCTCGGTGTTTCCCGCACCCGTATCCACGAGGAGATCTTCCATGTGGACGCCGCCGCCCCCGTGACCACCGCACCCGCTCCCGCGCACAGCACGGTGACGGCCCGACTCGACGGCCGCGGCGGGAGCTGGCCCGTCCGGCAGGGCGAGTCTCTGCTGGAGGCGGTGCTGCGCAACCGGTCCGACGCGCCCTACGCCTGCAAGGGCGGGGTGTGCGGAACCTGCCGGGCCTTCCTGGTCTCCGGCGAGGTGCGCATGGACCGCAACTTCGCGCTGGAGCCGGAGGAGACGGAGGCGGGCTATGTGCTGGCGTGCCAGTCGCATCCGGTGACGGAGAAGGTGGAGCTGGATTTCGACAGGTGAGGAGCCGCGAAACGCACCGGCGTTCCACAGGTGAGCGTCGGCAGCCCGTTCCCTTCTTCTAGAACCTGTTCTATCTTGACGGACCGTCAGATCGGCGGGCCCGGCGGAAGGACAGGACCGTGGACTTCACCTTCACCGAGGAGCAACAGGCAGCGGCCGAGGCGGCGCGGGGGGTGTTCGCCGGGGTAGCCCCGGACGCGGTGCCCAGCCCCGCTCTCACCTCAGGCGCCGTCGCGGACGACTTCGACCGTGCGCTGTGGGCCAGGCTCGCCGACGCGGACCTGTTGAGTCTGCTGCTCGACCCTGAGTACGGCGGGTCGGGCCTGGATGCCGTCGCCCTGTGCCTGGTGCTGCGCGAGGCGGCGAAGGTGCTGGCGCGGGTACCGCTGCTGGAGAACAGCGCCGCGCTCGCCGCCGTACAGACCTTCGCCGGTGCGGAGTTGAAGTCCGGTCTGGCGGTGCGGGCGGGCCGTGGGGAGGTCGTCCTGACCGTCGCCGCGAGCGGCCGCACCGGCCACGACCCGGCCGAACTCGCCGTGACCGCACGGCGGGAGGGGGAGGAGTGGCTGCTGGACGGGGTGCAGACGGCGGTGCCGTGGGCGTACGACGCCGACTTCGTCCTGGTACCCGCCCACACCGCCGCCGACCGGACCCTTCTCGCCGTGGTCCCCCGGGTGCACGCGGGGGTCGAGCTCGCCGAGCAGATCTCCACCACCGGCGAGCGGCTCGGCGAACTGCGCCTGGACTCCGTACGGATCGCGGACCGGGACGTCATCGACGCCGACGGGGCGTGGGAGTGGCTGCGGGATCTGCTGGCCACCGGGACGTGCGCGCTGGCGCTCGGTCTGGGGGAGCGGGTGCTGCGGATGACCAGCGAATACACCGGCAAGCGCGAACAGTTCGGGTTCCCGGTGGCCACGTTCCAGGCCGTCGCCGTGCAGGCCGCCGACCGCTACATCGATCTGCGGGCCATGGAGGTCACCCTGTGGCAGGCCGCGTGGCGCATCGCCTCGGGAGCCCCGGGGGCGCTGCCCGCCTCCGGTGACGTGGCCGTCGCCAAGATCTGGGCGTCGGAGGGCGTACGGCGGGTCGTGCAGACGGCGCAGCATCTGCACGGTGGATTCGGTGCCGACGTCGACTACCCCCTGCACCGGTTCCACGCCTGGGCCAAGCACCTGGAACTGTCGCTCGGCCCGGCGGCGGCCCACGAGGAGACCCTGGGCGACCTGCTGGCGGCCCACCCGCTGGCCTGAACCTCAAGCCGTCCTGAACCTCAAGCCGACCCTCGGCAGGGCTCGGCTCAGAGGACGAAGCCCGGCTGCCCCTCGTCGGTCACGACGGGGCGGCCCGCCGCCGCCCAGACCTGCATGCCGCCGTCGACGTTCACGGCGTCGACGCCCTGCTGGACGAGGTACATCGCGACCTGCGCCGAGCGCCCGCCCGAACGACAGATCACATTGACCCGGCCGTCCTGCGGCGCGGCCTCGGTCAGCTCGCCGTACCGGGCGACGAACTCACTGATGGGGATGTGCAGCGCCCCTTCGGCGTGACCCGCCTGCCACTCGTCGTCCTCGCGGACGTCCAGCAGGAAGTCGCTGTCCTTGAGGTCCGTGACCTCGACCGTGGGCACACCAGCTCCGAAATGCATGCCTCCGACGCTACCCGACGGCGCTGCCCGACGCGGGCGCGCACCGATCCGGCCACTATCCGAGCAACTCCGCCAGCTCGGCCTCGCGCGCGGCGACGTCGGCCAAGAGCTTCTCGGCGACCTCCTCCAGGAGGCGGTCCGGGTCGTCCGGGGCCATCCGGAGCATCGAGCCGATCGCGCTCTCCTCCAGTTCCCGCGCGACCACGGTGAGCAGTTCCTTGCGCTGGGCGAGCCATTCGAGGCGGGCGTAGAGATCCTCGCTGGGCGTCGGCCCCTGCTCCGGGAGCTTCGGTCCGGCGGCCCACTCCTCGGCCAGCTCCAGCAGCAGCGCCTCGTCGCCCCGGGCGTAGGCGGCGTTGACCCGCGTGATGAACTCCTCACGCCGCTTGCGCTCGGTCTCGTCCTGGGCGAGGTCAGGGTGGGCCTTGCGGGCCAGCTCGCGGTAGCGCTTGCGGGCCTCCTCGCTGGGCCGCACCCGCTGCGGGGGCCGCACCGGCTGATCGGTGAGCATCGCCTCGGCCTCCGGGAACAGCCCCTCACCGTCCATCCAGCCGTGGAAGAGCTCCTCGACTCCAGGCATCGGCATGACCCTGGCCCGCGCCTCGTCCGCCTTGCGCAGGTCCTCGGGGTCGCCGGTGCGGGCGGCCCGGGCCTCGGCGATCTGGGCGTCCAGCTCGTCGAGGCGGGTGTACATCGGGCCGAGCTTCTGGTGGTGCAGCCGGGAGAAGTTCTCGACCTCGATACGGAAGGTATCGACCGCGATCTCGTACTCGATCAGCGCCTGCTCGGCGGCCCGTACGGCCCGTTCCAGCCGCTCCTCGGGCCGGGGCACACCGGCGTCCGGCGTCGGCCGGTTCTCACCGGCGACACCACCCTGCTCAGCTTCCGGGGTCGTCACCCGACCAGCGTAGGCCACGGCGGGAGGAGCCTCTCGAACACACCGTCCTCAGCCTCCCGAGCAGGCCCTCTCAGGACACCGGACACGCCCTTGCCGGGACACCGAGCGCCCTTGATACCCAGCGCCCTGATCCAGAGCGCCCCTGACACCCAGCGCCCCTGATCCCGAGCGCCTCGGGCTCGCACCCCTCACACACCCACCTCCGCCGGGATCCGCCCCGATCGCACCGCCGCCACCAGCTGCGCGTGGTCCGCCTCCGTGCGTTCGGCGTAGGCGACGGCGAACGCGGTGATCGCCTCGTCCAGTTCCTCGTTCTTGCCGCAGTAGCCGGCGATCAGGCGCGGGTCGGCACTGTGGGCGTGGGCGCGGGCCAGGAGGGCGCCGGTCATCCGGCCGTAGTCGTCCAGCTGGTCGGCGGCGAGGGCAGTGGGGTCGACGCTGCCCTTGCGGTTGCGGAACTGCCGTACCTGGAAGGGCAGCCCGTCGACCGAGGTCCAGCCCAGCAGGATGTCGCTGACCACCTGCATGCGCTTCTGCCCCATGACCACCCGCCGGCCCTCGTGGTCGACCTTCGGCGCCTCGAACCCGGCGCTCGCCAGGTGCGGCACCAGCACCGAGGGACGCGTCTCCTTGACCTGGAGGACGAGCGGTTCGCCCCGGTGGTCGAGGAGCAGGACGACGTACGACCGGGTGCCGACGCTGCCCGTGCCGACGACGCGGAAGGCGACGTCGTGCACCGCGTGACGGGCCAGCAGCGGGAGACGGTCCTCGGAGAGCGAGGTCAGGTACTGCTCCAGGGACGCGGCCACCGACGCGGCCTCCTCGTCCGGCACCCGCCGCAGCACCGGCGCGGCGTCGACGAAGCGGCGGCCGCCGTCCTCGGTCGGCTCCGTCGACTTCGCGGCGAAGCGCCCGCTGGTGTTGGCCCGCGCCTTCTCGGAGACCCGCTCCAGGGTGCCGAGCAGGTCGTGGGCGTCGGTGTGGGAGACCAACTCCTCGTCCGCGATGGCGTTCCACGCGTCCAGGACCGGAAGCCTGGCCAGCAGCCGCATGGTGCGGCGGTAGGCACCGGTCGCGTCGTGCGCCGCCTTGCGGCAGGTGTCCTCGTCGGCGCCCGCCTCACGGGCGGCGAGCACGAGGGAGGCGGCGAGCCGCTTGAGGTCCCACTCCCAGGGGCCGTTCACCGTCTCGTCGAAGTCGTTCAGATCGATGACCAGACCGCCGCGCGCGTCGCCGTACAGACCGAAGTTGGCGGCGTGGGCGTCGCCGCAGATCTGGGCGCGGATCCTCGTCATCGGGGTGCGCGCCAGGTCGTATGCCATGAGGCCGGCCGAACCGCGCAGGAAGGCGAAGGGCGTGGCCGCCATCCTGCCGACCCGTATGGGCGTGAGCTCGGGGATACGGCCCTGGCCGGACTCCTCGACCGCGCTCACCGCGTCGGGCCGTCCCTCGTCCAGGTCGAGGACGGCGTGCGCACTGCGCGGGACGCTGCGCCGCAGCGCCCTGCCCTCCTCCTTGGGCGTGCCCTCGGCGGGCCAGTCGGCGAAGCCGCAGACCCTGGGGAGCCGACGGGTGCTCCCGGCACTCGCCGCCGCCTCCTGAACGGGGACCGCGTCCCCGACAACCGTCTCCGCACCGACCTCGGTCACAGCGACCGCCTCCCCCGCGTACGCACGAACATCAACTCGTGCCGACCGTACAGCGAGCGGCTGAAACGCGTCAGACCCTGTGGACAACTCCACAGCTGTGGAAAACGCCGAAAGCCCTCAGCGCATTGATGGCACACACCGACGGCACACCAGCGCCACAACGGCCGCGCACCGGCACCACAGCGGCCGCACCGGCACCGCAGCGACCGTCAGCACCCCGTCGGCCGTTCCCCCTCCGGCAGATGCTCCTCCGCCCAGTCCTTGAGCAGCCCCAGCGCCGGAGCCAGCGCGGCCCCCGCCTCCGTCAGCCGGTACGACACCCGCAGCGGAGGCCCCTCGTCGACCTGGCGGACGACGAGCCGGGCGGCGCCGAGTTCGGTGAGGCGGTCGGAGAGCATGCGCTCGCTGATGCCGGGGATGGCCCGGCGCAGGTCGACGAAGTAGGCGGGCCCGTTGGTGAGGACGGACACGATCGGGCCGGTCCAGCGTTTCCCGAGCAGCTGGAAGACGCGCGTGATGCCGTCGTCGACCCGCTTGCAGGCCGCGGGGTCGTGACTCTGCTCGACCGTCATGCCCTCAGGGTACTTGCCTTTCCCGATCGGACTGAAAAAAAGTAAGCGACTGTGTTATCCATAGTCGAGTACATATTACTAGCCCTCGGAACGAGCATCCCGAGGGCCTTGCCGCCGTCCCCTGGAGACCCCATGGCCACGCTCCTGATCATCGACTCCTCCGTCTTCCCCACCGACGCCTCCGCGTCCCGCTCCGTGACGGACGCCTTCCGCAAGACCTGGGAGGAGCAGCACCCCGAAGGCACGGTGATCCACCGCGACCTCGCCGCGAATCCCGTCCCGCACATCACCGCCGAGGCCCACACCGCCGGCTTCGCCGACCCGGCCGCGCACACCCCGGAGCAGGCGGCCGCCTTCTCCGCGCGCGTGCAGCTGATCGAGGAGCTTGAGCAGGCGGACGCGGTGCTGATCGGCGCCCCGATGTACAACTTCTCGATCCCGTCGACCCTCAAGGCCTGGCTGGACAACGTGATCCTCATCGGCCGCACCGCCATGACCGAGGACTCCAAGGTCAAGGGCACCCCGGTCACCGTCGTCGCGAGTCGCGGCGGCTCGTACGCGCCGGGCACCCCGCGCGAGGGCTACGAGTACGTCCAGACCTACCTGCAGGCCGTCCTCGCCGACACCCTCGCCGTGGACCTCCACTTCATCGTCCCGGAGCTCACGATGGCCCCGCAGAACCCCGCGATGACCGAACTGATCCCGCTCTTCGAGGCCTCGCGCGAGCGCGCCCTCCAGGACGCGTCCGCCAAGGCCAAGGAAGTGGCCGAGCGAGTCGCGGCGTAAGCCCGCCGGCCGGGTGGGGCGGGCATCCGTCCCACCCGGCGAAGCACCTCCACAGCAGGCCACCCGCCCTCAGGCCCTCCCTGCCGCAGGCCACGCCCGTATGCGAGTCTTCGCCGGAGCGACACGAGGAGCAGGCGATGACCGAGAGTGCGAAGGCGGCACCCCGTCGGCGGCACGCGCAGGCGAACCGGCGGCGCATCCTGTGACGTCGCGCGCGAGACGCTGAGCGCAGATCCGGAGACCACCGTCGACGACATCGCCCGCGCGGCAGGGATCGCCCGCCGCACGCTCTACGGCCATTTCGCCGGCCGGGAGGATCTCGTCAACGCCCTGGCCGAGGAGGCCGTGGAGTCGCTCCGGCAGGCGTTCGTCGAGTAGCGCAACCCGCCGAGCCCGCCGACCTGGCCCTGGCCCTGGCCCGCTACATCATGGCCGTCTGGGGCATCGGCGACCGCTTCCGCATGCTCATCGCGCTCGGCCGCCGCGACCTGGACGGCGACATCCGCGGCGCGCTGACCCCCGTACGCGATCTGGCCGGTGAACTGCTCGCGCAGGGACAGCGGGACGGAGTGTTCGCCGACCACCTGCCGGCGCCGGTGCTGGCCCACGTCATGGAGTCGGTCGTCGTCTCGATGCTGGAGTCGGTGAACGACGAGACATGGGAGGGCTCCGCCCCCGCCGCCGCCACGGCGGTGCTGCTGGCCGTCGGCAGGACACGTCCCGAGGCGGAAGCCGTCCTGCGGCACCTGCGCACGGGCGGCTGACCCCGCAGCCCGTCGCCTTCGTGGCAGAGCCTTCTTCGCAGAGGCTCCCGACCGTGAGATAGCTCACCGCCGGGCCCCCGCCACGACCAACGAGAAACGGGCCCTCACCGTGACTTTCGTCACTGGTGAAGACCCGTTCCGTCGGTTCTTCGCTGTGCGCGAGGGGGGAGTTGAACCCCCACGCCCTTTCGGGCACTGGAACCTGAATCCAGCGCGTCTGCCTATTCCGCCACCCGCGCATTGGGTGTGTCTTCGGGCTGTTCCCCCTTGGGGGCGGCGCCTTCCGACACGCAGAACATTAGCACGCAGGACGGGGTGGGTTCACATCCCTTATGGCCGGGCAGCCGCCGACCAGCACACTCTGCGTCAGTCCGCCACCCCGCCCCCGATTCCGTCAGCAGACGTATCAACGCCGACCTGTTCACGTATCAACCTCGTACCGGTCCCGACCGTCTCCGCAGGAGCGGTCCAGGTCCACAGTCCGGTGCGGGACACTTGTCTGCGGCCGCCTCTACGATCCTTGGCAGGACTACGTCCGAGAAGAGTTCGAAGGGGAGCTCCGGAGGGAACTTCGGAGGCGTCGACACCCGTCGACCGGTCCGACAGGGGGAACCAGCCGATTCGACGGCGCGTGGATACGATCAGTAAGCAGTACCAGCAGCAGTACCGGGCAAGGCAGTGCCCGCTCAGCGGGACACAGGACAGCAGCGGCTACGGAGGAGGTGCCCCATGGGAGTCCTGAAGAAGTTCGAGCAGCGTCTCGAAGGTCTGGTCAACGGCACCTTCGCCAAGGTGTTCAAGTCCGAGGTACAGCCCGTGGAGATCGCGGGAGCGCTCCAGCGCGAGTGCGACAACAACGCGACGATCTGGAACCGCGACCGGACGGTCGTACCCAACGACTTCATCGTGGAGCTGAGCACTCCGGACTTCGAGCGGCTCAGCCCCTACTCCGGCCAGCTCGGCGACGAGCTCGCCGGGATGGTGCGCGACTACGCCAAGCAGCAGCGCTACACCTTCATGGGCCCCATCAAGGTCCACCTGGAGAAGGCGGACGACCTCGACACCGGCCTGTACCGGGTGCGCAGCCGTACGCTCGCCTCCTCCACCAGCCAGCAGGCTCCCGGCGGCGCCCCGGCGGCCCCGGCCCCAGGCCGGCCGGCCCCCGGCGGCTACGGCTACCCGCCCGCCGCCGCACCCGCGGCCGCCCCGCCGATGCCCGCCGCGCCGCCGCCCGGCGGCCGTCCCGGCGGTTACGGCTACCCGCAGCCCGCGGGCGGGCAGCGGCCCCCGGTCGCACCTGCTCCCGCTCCCGCGGCCGGCGGTCGCATGCGCCACTGGATCGAGATCAACGGCACCCGCCATCAGATCTCCCGCGCGACGCTCGTGCTGGGTCGCAGCACCGAGGCCGACGTGCGGATCGACGATCCCGGCGTCTCGCGCCGGCACTGTGAGATCCGGACCGGAACGCCCCCGACGATCCAGGATCTCGGGTCCACCAACGGCATCGTGGTGGACGGGCAGCACACCACCCGCGCTACGCTCCGCGACGGCTCGCGGATCGTCGTGGGCAGTACCACCATCATTTACCGGCAAGCCGAAGGGTGAAGCGGGGGCAATGTCAGAGCTGACCCTCACGGTCATGCGGCTGGGTTTCCTGGCCGTACTGTGGCTGTTCGTGATCGTGGCCGTGCAGGTCATCCGCAGCGACCTGTTCGGTACGCGTGTCACCCAGCGCGGTTCGCGCCGGGAGAGCGGACGGCAGCAGCAGGCCGCCGCCCGGCAGGCCGCGCCCCCGCAACAGCGCCAGCAGGCCGCCGCCGGTGGCCGCCAGCGTCGTAACGCCCCCACCAAGCTGGTGGTGACCGAGGGCACCCTCACCGGTACCACGGTGGCGCTCCAGGGCCAGACCATCACCCTGGGCCGGGCGCACGACAGCACCATCGTGCTGGACGACGACTACGCCTCCAGCCGACATGCCAGGATCTACCCGGACCGTGACGGCCAGTGGATCGTCGAGGACCTGGGCTCCACCAACGGCACGTACCTCGACCGAACGCGGCTGACGACCCCCACACCGATCGCACCGGGCGCGCCCCTCCGCATCGGCAAGACCGTCATCGAGCTGCGGAAGTAGTGCTACGTCATGAATGAGCGCGAGCGGAGCGAGCACGCAGCGGCGCCCGGCACCCCGGGCCCCGGCGCGCTCCCGACCGGAGGGTGGGCACCGTGCGGATGTACCCGGAGCCGACGGGCGAGGTGCGCATGAGTCTGTCACTGCGCTTCGCCGCCGGATCGCACAAAGGCATGATCCGGGAGGGCAACGAGGACTCCGGATACGCCGGTCCGCGCCTGCTCGCCATCGCCGACGGCATGGGCGGCGCGGCGGCCGGCGAGGTCGCCTCCTCCGAGGCCATCTCCACCATCGTCGCCCTCGATGACGACGTGCCCGGCTCCGACATCCTCACCTCCCTCGGCACCGCCGTGCAGCGCGCCAACGACCAGCTGCGCGCGATGGTCGAGGAGGACCCGCAGCTGGAGGGCATGGGCACCACGCTCACCGCCCTCCTGTGGACCGGCCAGCGCCTCGGTCTCGTACACGTCGGCGACTCGCGCGCCTACCTGCTGCGCGACGGCGTCCTCACGCAGATCACGCAGGACCACACCTGGGTGCAGCGCCTGGTCGACGAGGGCCGTATCACCGAGGAAGAGGCCACCACCCACCCGCAGCGCTCCCTGCTGATGCGCGCGCTGGGCAGCGGCGAGCACGTCGAGCCCGACCTCTCCATCCGTGAGGTCCGCGCCGGCGACCGCTACCTGATCTGCTCCGACGGTCTGTCCGGGGTCGTGTCCCACCAGACCCTGGAGGACACCCTCGCCAGCTACCAGGGCCCCCAGGAGACCGTGCAGGAGCTGATCCAGCTCGCGCTACGCGGCGGCGGCCCCGACAACATCACGGTCATCATCGCCGACGTGCTCGACCTCGACACCGGGGACACCCTCGCCGGACAGCTGTCCGACACCCCTGTCGTGGTCGGCGCGGTCGCCGAGAACCAGCTCCAGCTGCACGACAACGGCATCATGCAGACCCCCGCGGGGCGCGCCTCCGGCCTCGGCCGCCAGGTGCCCGGACAGGGCGGAGGCGGCGAGTTCGGCCCGCCCGGCTCCGGCGACACCACCGGCTACATCTCCACCGCCGGCTTCGGCGACTACGGCGACGACGACTTCGTCAAGCCCCGCAAGGGCCGCAAGTGGCTCAAGAGATCCTTCTACGGCGCGCTCGCGCTGGCCGTCCTCGGCGGCGGCCTCTACGGCGGCTGGCGCTGGACGCAGACGCAGTACTACGTCGGCGCCAACGGCGAACACGTCGCCCTGTACCGGGGCATCAGCCAGGACCTCGCCTGGGTCTCGCTGTCCAAGGTGCACAAGGACCACCCCGAGATCGAACTCAAGTACCTGCCGACGTACATGCAGAAGCAGGTCAAGGCGACGATCACCGAGGGCGGACTCAAGGACGCCCAGACGAAGATCGAGGCCCTGGCGGTCCAGGCCTCCGCATGCGAGAAGGAAGCAGCGCGGCAGAAGGCCGAGAGCGAGAACAACGCCAAGACCGGCGAGGGCGAGGCCGGCGGCACCACGGGAACCACACCCGCCTCTTGGCCGTCCAAGGCATCGCCGTCGCCGAATCCATCGACGCCGACCTCGCCCGCCCCGTCCACGACTGCGCCCAAGCCCACCCCCGGCCCCAGCCTCTCCGACCAGGAGCAGAAGGTCGTCTCGCAGTGCGACAAGCAGTAGCCGAGCCGTGAGAGGCCCTGTCACACGATGAGCAGTACTACCAACCCACCGACGCACCACACGTCCACCATCGGCGCGATCGGCACGCCGAGCCGGCGCAACACCGAGCTCGCGCTGCTGGCCTTCGCCGTGGTGATCCCGGTGTTCGCCTACGCCAACGTGGGCCTGGCCATCAACGACAAGGTGCCGCCCGGTCTGCTGAGCTACGGTCTCGGACTCGGCCTGCTCGCGGGCGTCGGCCACCTCGTCGTACGGAAGTTCGCGCCCTACGCGGACCCGCTGATGCTGCCGCTGGCGACGCTGCTGAACGGGCTCGGGCTGGTCGTCATCTGGCGTCTGGACCAGTCGAAGAAGCTCAACAACTACGCCGACGCGGCACCGCGCCAACTGCTGTACTCCGCGATGGGCGTCGCGCTGCTGGTGGCCGTGCTGATCTTCCTCAAGGACCACCGCGTCCTTCAGCGCTACACCTACATCTCCATGGCCGGCGCGCTGTTCCTGCTGGTCCTGCCGCTCGTGCCCGGACTCGGGGCGAACATCTACGGCGCCAAGATCTGGATCAAGATCCCCGGCCTCGGCACGCTTCAGCCCGGCGAGTTCGCGAAGATCGCCCTCGCGGTGTTCTTCGCCGGCTACCTCATGGTCAAAAGAGACGCCCTGGCGCTGGCCAGCCGACGCTTCATGGGCCTGTACCTGCCGCGCGGCCGCGACCTCGGTCCGATTCTCGTCGTCTGGGTGATCTCGATCCTCATCCTGATCTTCGAGACCGACCTCGGAACATCCCTGCTGTTCTTCGGAATGTTCATCATCATGCTGTACGTCGCCACCGAGCGGACCAGCTGGATCGTCTTCGGTCTGCTGATGTCCGCCGTCGGCGCCGTCGGCGTGGCGAGCTTCGAGCCGCACATCCAGACGCGTGTGCAGGCCTGGCTCGACCCGATGCGCGAGTACCAGCTCAGCCGCGCCGGGACCAACGACGGCATTCTCCACTCTGAGCAGGCCATGCAGGCCCTGTGGGCCTTCGGCTCCGGCGGCACGCTCGGCACCGGCCTCGGGCAGGGCAACTCCGACCTCATCGGCTTCGCCGCCAACTCCGACTTCATCCTCGCCACCTTCGGCGAGGAACTGGGCCTGGCCGGCGTCATGGCGATCCTCCTGCTCTACGGCCTGATCGTCGAGCGAGGGGTACGCACCGCGCTCGCGGCCCGCGACCCGTTCGGCAAGCTGCTGGCCATCGGCCTGTCCGGCGCCTTCGCCCTCCAGGTCTTCGTCGTGGCCGGCGGTGTCATGGGTCTCATCCCGCTGACCGGTATGACACTGCCGTTCGTGGCCTACGGCGGTTCGTCCGTCATCGCCAACTGGGCCCTGATCGGCATCCTGTTGCGCATCAGCGACACCGCACGCCGCCCGGCGCCCGCCCCCGCTCCCAGCCCCGACGCCGAGATGACCCAGGTGGTCCGCCCGTCATGAACAAGCCCCTGCGCCGGATCGCGCTCTTCTGCGGACTCCTCGTCCTGGCACTGCTCGTCCGCGACAACTGGATCCAGTACGTCCAGGCCGACGAGCTCAAGTCCGACAAGGACAACCGCCGCGTCATCATCGAGCGGTACGCCACTCCACGCGGCGACATCATCGTCGACGGCAAGCCGATCACCGGCTCCAAGGAGACCGCCGGCAGCGACTTCAAGTACAAGCGCACCTACACCAACGGCCCCATGTGGGCACCCGTCACCGGGTACGCCTCACAGGCCTTCGGGGCCAACCAGCTGGAGAACATCGAGGACGGCATCCTCACCGGCAACGACGACCAGCTGTTCTTCCGCAACACCCTCGACATGCTCACGGGCAAGGAGAAGGAGGGTGGCAACGTGGTCACCACCCTCAACGGCGCCGCGCAGAAGGCCGCGTACAACGGCCTGGAGAAGCAGGGCGGCAAGGGTGCCGTCGTGGCCCTCGACCCTGCCACCGGCGCGATCCTGGCGCTGGCGTCCTACCCGTCGTACGACCCCTCCTCGTTCGCCGGCAACTCCACGACGACCGACACCGAGGCGTGGCAGAAGCTCCAGAAGGCCAACAACGACGAGGACCCGATGCTCAACCGGGCCCTGCGCGAGACCTACCCGCCGGGCTCCACCTTCAAGGTCGTCACCGCCGCCGCGGCGCTGGAGAACGGCCTGTACACCGGAGCGGGCCAGCAAACGGACTCGCCGCTGCCGTGGATCATGCCCGGCACGACGACACCGTTGAAGAACGAGGGCAACATCCCCTGCAAGAACGCCACTCTGCGGGAGGCCCTGCGGGTGTCCTGCAACAGCGTCTTCGGCAAGATCGGCGCCGACCTCGGCAACGACAAGATGCTCGCGGAGGCCAAGAAGTTCGGCTTCGGCGAGGAGCAGTTCACGCCGATCCGTTCCAGTGCCTCGGTCTTCTCCGACAACATGAACCCTTCGCAGACCGCGCTGTCCTCCATCGGACAGTTCAACACCGCCGCGACCCCGCTACAGATGGCCATGGTCGCCTCGGCGGTCGCCAACGACGGCACCCTGATGAAGCCGTACATGGTCGACGAACTCCAGGCACCGAGCCTCGATCCCATCGAGAAGACCGACCCGGAGAAGCTCAGCCAGCCGCTGTCCTCGAAGAACGCCCAGATTCTGCAGTCGATGATGGAAACGGTCGTCAAGGACGGCACCGGTAAGAACGCGCAGATCGACGGCGTCACCGTGGGCGGCAAGACCGGTACCGCCCAGCACGGCGTCGACAACAGCGAGAAGCCGTACGCCTGGTTCCTCTCGTACGCCAAGCTCGCCGACGGCAGCTCGCCGGTCGCCGTGGCCGTGGTGGTCGAGGACGACAGCGCCGTGCGTGACGACATCTCCGGCGGTGGCCTCGCGGCGCCCATCGCGAAGAGCGTGATGGAGGCGGTCATCAACAGCAAGCAGTGACCCCGATCACGTCCCCTTCACATCGGTGCACGTTGCGATACCGGTCCTGTATCGGGTGACGGGCTTGGCCAGGTCACACAAGGCCATCCGGGTACGGTAGGCCCGGACGGCAGCCACCCGACCGCACTACTGTGCCGGTCGGGACCGACGGAGAGGGCTGGTAGGAAGCTATGGAAGAGCCGCGTCGCCTCGGCGGCCGGTACGAGCTGGGCCAGGTGCTCGGCCGTGGTGGCATGGCGGAGGTATACCTCGCACATGACACCCGGCTCGGTCGCACCGTGGCGGTGAAGACGCTGCGCGCGGACCTCGCGCGCGACCCGTCCTTCCAGGCCCGGTTCCGCCGGGAGGCCCAGTCGGCCGCCTCGCTCAACCATCCCGCGATCGTCGCGGTCTACGACACGGGCGAGGACTACATCGACGGGGTCTCGATCCCGTACATCGTCATGGAGTACGTCGACGGCTCCACCCTCCGTGAGCTTCTCCACAGCGGCCGCAGGCTGCTGCCGGAGCGCACGCTGGAGATGACCATCGGCATCCTGCAGGCCCTGGAGTACTCGCACCGGGCCGGCATCGTCCACCGCGACATCAAGCCCGCCAACGTCATGCTGACGCGCAACGGCCAGGTCAAGGTGATGGACTTCGGCATCGCCCGCGCCATGGGCGACTCCGGCATGACGATGACGCAGACCTCCGCGGTCATCGGCACCGCCCAGTACCTCTCCCCGGAGCAGGCCAAGGGCGAGCAGGTGGACGCGCGGTCCGACCTCTACTCCACGGGCTGTCTGCTCTACGAGCTCCTGACGGTCCGGCCGCCCTTCGTGGGCGACTCCCCGGTGGCGGTCGCGTACCAGCACGTACGGGAGGAGCCCCAGCCCCCGTCCGTGTTCGACCCCGAGCTCACGCCCGAGATGGACGCCATCGTCCTGAAGGCGCTGGTCAAGGACCCGAACTACCGCTACCAGTCCGCCGACGAGATGCGCATCGACATCGAGGCGTGCCTCGACGGCCAGCCGGTCGCGGCCACGGCCGCGATGGGCTCGGTCGGCTACGGCGGCTACCCCGACGACCAGCCGACGACGGCCCTGCGCGCCGACGCGGGCGCCACGACCATGCTGCCGCCCATGAACCCGGACGACGGCGGCTACGGCTACGACGACCGCCCGGACCGGCGCCGCCAGAAGAAGTCGAACACCTCGACGATCCTGCTGGTCGTGGCCGGTGTCCTGGTGCTGGTCGGCGCGATCCTCATCGGCAAGTGGATCTTCGACGGCGGCGGGGTGAGCAACAGCACGGTCGCCGTGCCGAACTTCATCGGTCAGACGCAGGACGACGCCCAGAAACAGGCGATCAATGCCGGTCTGAAGTTCACGACCTCCGAGAAGGCCTGCGAGGCCCAGCCCAAGGGACAGATCTGCGAGCAGGACCCGAAGCCCGAGACGAAGGTCCAGAAGGACACGACGGTCAACCTGGTCGTGTCGACCGGCGCCCCGAAGGTCACCGTCCCCAGCGTGATCGACCTGACCCTCGACGAGGCCAAGGAAAAGCTCAGCGGCGACGACTACGAGTTCACGATCAAGACGGAGACCCGGGAGTCCTCGGACACGCCGGGCACCGTCCTCGACCAGGACCCGGTCAAGGGCGAGGAAGTGGAGAAGGGCTCCACGATCACCCTCACCGTCGCCAAGGCCGAGGAGAAGGCCACGGTCCCGGACGTCCTCGGCAGGACCTGTGACGAGGCCAAGGCCCAGATGACGGACAGCAACCTGGTCGGCAACTGCACCGAGATCGAGACCGACGACGTCAACCAGATCGGCAAGGTCATCCAGACCACGCCGCCGGCAGGCCAACAGGCCGACAAGAACTCCGCGGTCAACATCCAGATCGGCAAGGCGGCGGACAAGACGGAGGTCCCGAACGTCGTCGGCCAGACCGTCGGTCAGGCCAAGCAGATCCTCAACGCGGCCGGCTTCAACAACATCCAGTTCGCCAACGGCAGCGATCAGAGTGATACCGCGTTCGTGAGCCAGCAGGACCCGGGCGCGGGCAACGAGGTCGACGACCCCGCCGGTACCCAGGTCACCCTGACCACCATCGGCATCGGCAACAACAACGGCGGGAACGGCAACGGCGGGAACGGCGGCGACGACGGCAACATCTTCGGAGGCCCGACCGGAACGGCGGCCCGCACGGAGGAGTGACCTACCCGCTCCCCACCGTCGCTCGCGACGTGATCGAAGCCCCGGAACCCTCACCAGGAGGGCGCCGGGGCTTCGTTCTGAGGTCCTCCTCGAAGGACCCGGGTCAGCTGCTCAGTTCCTTGGGCGGCGTCCGCTCGTTGTTCACCGCGTCCACCCGCACCAGCTCCCCCCACACCACGTACCGGTACCGGGACGTGAACACCGGCGTGCAGGTCGTCAGGGTGATGTAGTGGCCCGCCTTCTTCTTGCCGGACTCCTTGGGGACCGCCGACAGGACCTTGACGTTGTACTTCGAGGTCTCGGGGAGGACGGCGTAGACCTTGTAGACGTACCACTTGTCCTTCGTCTCGAAGACGATGGGGTCGCCCTTTTTGAGCTTGTCGATGTTGTGGAACTTCGCGCCGTGGCCGTCGCGGTGGGCGGCGAGGCTGAAGTTGCCCTTCTTGCCGGAGGTGGGGAGGGCGGACTTGACCGGGTCGGTGTAGTAGCCGGCGACGCCGTCGTTGAGGATCTTCGACGACGTGCCCTTCTCGACCAGGACCTCGCCGTTCTTCATCGCGGGCACGTGGAGGAAGCCGATGCCTTCCCTGGTGTCCAGCGCGCCGGGACCGGTGTCCTTCTGGGTCCAGGTGTCACGGACCTTGTCGCCCTGCTGGTCCGCCTTGCGGTCGGCGAGGACGTTCGTCCACCAGAGCGAGTAGACGACGAAGAGGCCGAGGATCAGGCCCGCCGTGATGAGGAGTTCGCCGAAGACACTGACCGCCATGGCGATCCGGCCCATGCCGCGGCGGCGCGGTGCCGGCGCGGGCCCGGACATGTCGGTCTGCTCTGCGGTGCCGTCGGTGGTCGCTGCCACTTGTCATCTGCCCCTACTCGACGAGCGCATCCGGCTTGCCCTTGCTGCGCGGCCGTTCCTCGACCATCTTGCCCCAGACGATCAACCGGTACTTGCTGGTGAACTCCGGAGTGCACGTGGTGAGGGTGATGTAGCGACCCGTCGTCGTGAATCCCGACCCCGGCGGCACGGGATCCAGCACGCTCGTGTTGCTCGGCGACGTCACCGGCAGCATCTGCGCCATCTTGTAGACGAAGTACTCGTCCTGCGTCTCCACGACGATGGCGTCGCCCGGCTGCAGTTTGTTGATGTACCGGAACGGCTCCCCGTGCGTGTTGCGGTGGCCCGCGAGCCCGAAGTTGCCGGTCTTCGCCTCGGGCATCGCCGTCTTCAGCGGATCCTCGGCGTAGTGGCCGACCATGCCCCGGTCCAGCACCTTCTTGTTGCTGACGCCCTCCGCGATCGGCACCACCACGTCCAGCTTGGGGATGTGCAGCAGAGCGAAGCCCTGCCCCGGCGAGAACGTCCCGGGATTGCGCTTGCCGTTCGCCCAGTCGTCCTGGAGGCTGCTCGCCTCCCTGTCCGCCTGCGCATGCGCCCGGACGTTCGTCCACCACAGCTGGTACGTGACGAACAGCAGCATGAGGACGCCGGTGGTGATGAACACCTCACCGATCGCCCGGCTCGCGACGACCGCCGCACCGGGCTTGCGCGCCCGCGCCTGGCGCCGCGCCTCCACCCGGGAGAGCGGCCTGCCCTCGCCAGAAGACTCCGACGGCTCCGCCGCCGTCCCCCCACCGGCCCCATGGCGCCCGCCACGGCGCTTGGCGGCCCTTCTGCGGGCCGCACGACCGCCCATGGGGGTTCCTGTGGCGGACGAGGCGGATGAAGCGTCAGGGGCGGATATGGACTCGCCGCCGATCGGACGCGTCGGCGGCTCGGGTATCCGCAGCGCCACCGTCTCGTCGTCGAGGGGAGGTTCGTACGGCGCCTCGCGCCCCACGGAGGGTTCGTACGGCGCCTCGCGACCGGCGGACGGTTCATACGGCGCCTCGCGACCGGCGGACGGTTCATACGGCACCGAGTCGTACGACTCGTACGGCACCCCGCCGTACGAGTCCTCGCGCTCGGGGCGCAGCGCGGTCACGCCGTGGCCCTGCCCACCACCGGGGCGAGCCCCACCGACCTCGCCACCGCACCCTGGTCCCCGCACTGCACCAGCCAGTTGGCCAGCATCCGGTGCCCGTGTTCCGTCAGCACCGACTCGGGGTGGAACTGCACACCCTCGACGGGCAGCTCCCGGTGGCGCAGGCCCATGATGATGCCGTCGTGGGTGCGGGCCGTGACCTCCAGCTCGGCCGGAACCGTGGCCGGCTCGGCGGCAAGCGAGTGGTAGCGGGTCGCCGTGAAGGGCGTCGGCAGCCCGGCGAAGACACCCCCGCCCTCGTGCTCGACCAGCGAGGTCTTGCCGTGCAGCAGCTCGGGCGCACGGTCCACGACACCGCCGTACGCCACCTGCATCGACTGCATGCCCAGACACACGCCGAAGACGGGCACACCGGTCGCGGCGCAGTGGCGCACCATCTCGATGCAGACCCCGGCCTCCTCGGGCGTTCCCGGCCCCGGCGACAGCAGCACACCGTCGAAGCCGTCCTGGGCGTGCGCCGTCGACACCTCGTCGTTGCGCAGCACCTCGCACTCGGCGCCCAGCTGGTACAGGTACTGGACCAGGTTGAAGACGAAGCTGTCGTAGTTGTCGACGACGAGAATCCGCGCACTCACTGGTTGTCCACCGTCACATCGTTGAAGGGCAGCAGCGGTTCGGCCCACGGAAAGACGTACTGGAACAGGACGTACACGACACCAACGACCAGCACGAGTGAGATGAGCGCCTTCACCCAGGCGTTCCCCGGCAGATGCCGCCAGATAAAGCTGTACATGCCGTCCCTTCCGTCGCACCACGGCACCAGACTCACGCCGTACCGCACCAGACTAACGGCGCAGGGCCGGTGGTTTCCCTGCCTCCACAGGCTGTGTGGAGTCGAGATGCGCCCAGACGATCAGCCGGTGGCTGTGTCCCCACTCCGGATCGCACGTGGTCAGTGTGAGGTAGCGGCCCGGGCGCGTATACCCCGACTTACGTGGCACAGGGTCGATCACCTCGACGTCCGAGGGCACTGTTTTGTAGGGGCCTTTGTCGATCCGATACGTGAACCAGGTCGTCCCGTCCGTCAGCACCACCGCATCGCCCCGCCGCAGCTTCGGAAAGTCCTTGAAAGGATCCCCGTACGTGCGCCGGTGGCCGGCGACCGCGAAGTTGCCCTTCTGCCCGAGCTGCGCGGTGCGCGCGTAGTGGCCGAGGCCCTTCTTCAGGGTGTTCGTGGCGGTGTTCTCCAGGACCGGCTTGTTCCACGTGAAACCAAGACGCGGGATGTACATGATCGCGAACGGCTTCCCCGCCCGGTACGGCGCCGGCTCGGCCGGATCCTCGGAGGCGCCCGCCGGAGTCGTGGGCCGCACGGGCTCCTGCGCCCACTGGTCCTGCAAGCGGTCGATCTGGTCGTCCATCACATGGTCGGCCTTCACACCGGTCCAGAACAGCACATAGACGACGAACAGCACGATCAGGGCACCGACGGTGATGCACAACTCACTGACGGTCCTGACGACGACGCGCACCGGCAGCTCCTGAGGGGCCTACTCGGGACTCACTCCACGGGCTTCGCGTACTGCAGATCCACTGTGCCCGAGTAGCCGGGCAGAGTCACCGCCCCGTCCTCCTCGACTTTCCAGCCGAGCCCGTAGACGTTGACGTACACCATGTAGTTCTGGATCGCCGGGCTCTCCGCCAGCGCCTTCTGCAACGCGCCCGGTTCACCGACCGCGGTGATCTTGTACGGCGGTGAGTAGACGCGGCCCTGCAGGATCAGCGTGTTGCCCACGCAGCGTACGGCGCTGGTCGAGATCAGCCGTTGGTCCATGACCTTGATGCCCTTGGCGCCGCCCTTCCACAGGGCGTTGACCACGGCCTGGAGGTCCTGCTGGTGGATGACCAGGTAGTCGGGCTGCGGCTCGGGATAGCCGGGGAGCTTGGCGGTCGCGTCCGGCGGGGCGTCGTCGAGGGTGACCGAGATGGCCTTGCCCGTGAGCTTCTGGGTGCCCGCGTTCTCCTCTAGGGCCGCGAGCTTGTCGTCCTCGGCCTTGGTGCTGCCGTCGTCGCGATCGGCCAGCGCCTCGTTGCCCTGCCGCAGAGCGCCGTTGGACTCGTCCAGCTCGCCGTTCTTCTGGCTGCGCTCGTGAATGAGGTCCGACAGCTTCAGCAAGGACGCGTCCGTGCGGATGTTGGTGCCCTTGGCCGTGTTGAAACTCGTGAAGAAGATGAGTCCCGCGAGAGCGAAGACGGCCGCCGTGAGCACCCGCATGGGCCGGAAACGTCGCCGGCCGGCAGGACTGGATCCCGTCCCGGGGAAGTCGGCAGAATTGCTCAACGTACCCTTATCTCCTTCGGCGCCGCGGAAGCACTACGCTAACGGACGCCCGGGGGAGCACTAAGTGTCCCCTTGTACGCTGCCCCGGAGCCCGCCCCAGTTCCCTGCGCGGCCACGCAGCGCATCGACAGGAGAGACCCTCGTGCCGAAGTCACGTATCCGCAAGAAGGCCGACTACACGCCGCCCCCGGCGAAGCAGGCGACCGCCATCAAGCTGACCAGCCGCTCCTGGGTCGCACCGGTGATGCTGGCCATGTTCCTCATCGGACTCGCCTGGATCGTCGTCTTCTACGTGACGGACGGGTCACTGCCGATCGACTCTCTCGACAACTGGAACATCGTGGTGGGCTTCGGCTTCATCGCGGCGGGATTCGGTGTCTCCACGCAGTGGAAGTAGCGGCCGCTGGGCTCTGCCCAGGGGTATCCACTGAGTTATCCACAGCGGTTTTCCACATGGGGAAAAGAAAGACGATCTGTGGATAACCCATCGGGTGTTGACGCCGGTGTGACTGACACACCGGCAACCGAAAACTTGTTCGCCCCCTGTCCGACCTGCGGAAACACAGGTCAGCGACAGGGGGCACACCTGTTCCCGCACGGTATGCACAAGATTCGCCACACACTGTGGACAACCGCAGCTCAGGTGAGCTGCGCGGTCCTCAACACGATCACGATCACGACCACGGCCAGGACCAGCGCACAGGTGCCGTACTGGACCAGCGCGCGGCGTTCGCGCGGGGCGTGGACCATGGCGTAGCCGGTGATCAAGCCGGCGACGAGGCCGCCGATGTGGGCCTGCCAGGAGATGTTGAAGCCCGGGTTGAAGGTGAAGATGAGGTTGATCACCAACAGGGCGATGATCGGCCGCAGGTCGTAGTTGAGGCGGCGCATCAGGACGGCCGTGGCGCCGAAGAGCCCGAAGATGGCGCCGGAGGCGCCGAGGGTGGCCGTGGTCGGGGAGGCGAGCAGATAGGCGAGGGCGCTGCCCGCGAGGCCCGAGGCGAAGTAGACGGCGAGGTAGCGGGCGCGGCCCAGGGCGGCTTCGAGGGGGCCGCCGAGCCACCACAGGCTGAGCATGTTGAACCCGATGTGCCAGATTTCCTGGTGGGCGAACATCGAGGTGACCAGGCGGTACCACTGGCCGTCCGCGACGCCCATGGTGGGCGCGAAGGGGGCCGGCGGCCAGGCGCCGATGAGGGCCAGTTCGGTCGCCAGCGAGTCCGACGCCCGGATGGCGATGAACACCGCGAGGTTGATGCCGATGAGGATCTTGGTGATGAGCCGGGGATCCGCCGCGATGGTCCCGCCCGCGATGGTGCGGGGCTGGGAGGCGGTGGGGGCGTGGCCGGTGCCGGAGCCGCCGCGGACGCAGTCGGGGCACTGAAAGCCGACGGAGGCGCTGATCATGCACTCGGGGCAGATCGGCTTTTCGCAGCGGGTGCAGGTGATGCCGGTCTCGCGGTCCGGGTGCCGGTAGCAGCCGGGCAGGCTTCGGGCGTCCTGTGAACTACTCGCCGCCTGGTCCATGACATCCCCTAAGTCGTCGTACAGACATGCACCGCCCCGTCCATCCTTACGGATGAACGGGGCGTTTGGTTCCCTTCGCGCAGGCCGGAGAGGTTACCGGTCGCGCGGATCGCGGGGCCCTCGGGGGCCTTCGAGGGCTCTCGGGGGTATCAGCCCTGGCGGGTCTCGATGACGACCGACTCGATGACGACGTCCTTGACCGGGCGGTCGTTCGGTCGGGTGGTCGGGACGGCGGCGATGGCGTCCACGACCTTCTGGCTGGCCGGGTCGGTGACCTCGCCGAAAATGGTGTGCTTGCGGTTCAGCCAGGCCGTCGGGGAGACGGTGACGAAGAACTGCGAGCCATTGGTGCCCGGGCCGGCGTTCGCCATGGCCAGCAGGTAGGGCTTGTTGAAGGAGAGGTCCGGGTGGAACTCGTCCTCGAACTCGTAGCCCGGGCCGCCGATGCCGGTGCCGAGCGGGTCGCCGCCCTGGATCATGAAGCCGCTGATCACTCGGTGGAAGACCGTGCCGTCGTAGAGCTTCTTGGTGGACTTCTCGCCGGTGGCCGGGTGGGTCCACTCCCGCTCGCCCTGAGCGAGTTCGACGAAGTTACGGACCGTCTTGGGGGCGTGGTTCGGCAGGAGCCGGACTTCGATGTCGCCGTGGTTCGTCTTCAGGGTGGCGTAAAGCTGCTCGGCCACGATCTGCCTTCCGTTGTCCTTCTGTGCCCTTCCGATCCTTGCATGGTTCCTGCCGTGCGTCGTCCGGCACCCGCCCGGGCGCCCGGCGTTCGGCGGTTTCGCATGCAGAAATCCGGTCGAGTGGCCCCGGGCCGGGGGCGCATGGCATCGATCCGTGGCATTGTCGACGACAAGCTCCTGTTGCCCTGTATTCATCCGCTATTACACGTGATCGGATCTTGAGCAGTTCTTGATCGGAGATCATCCGGAGTCTGTGGCTGTGACCCGGATGCCCGCCCTCACATGCTCCGGCGCTTCCGGACATGCATGATCCGTAAAAGGGTGGAAAGTCGAAATACCGTACGCCACCGAGGAGGAGGAACCCGTGACCCGCATCGACAGCGTGCGCGCCGCGACCGGCTCGGCGAAGGACAGCGTGCTGCACGCCGCGGAAGTGGTGGCGCCCTACGCCGACACGGCCAAGGACAGGGCCGCACACTACGCACACGAGGCACGCGTACGGCTCGCGCCGAAGGTGTCGCAGGCCGCCGAACAGGCTCGTGTCCAGTACGACGCTCATCTCGCGCCGCGTCTGGAGTCGGCCCGTTCGCAGGCTCTCGCACATGTCCCGCCGAAGGTCGACCAGGCCGCACACGAGGCCGCGACCCGTACCCGTATGGCCGCCAAGCAGGCCGCCGACTACTCCCGACCGCGGATCGAGCAGGCCGTGGCCGTGGCCGGTCCCGTCCGCGACGAGGCCGCCGCCCGTAGCGTGGCCGCCGTGGCCGCCCTGCGCGGCCAGGTCTCGCCCAAGGAGATCCAGAAACTCGTCCGCAAGCACGAGCGACGGGCGCGGGCCGGCCGGCTCGCCAAGGCGCTGGCGGTGGCGGGCCTGGTCGCGGGCGGCGCCTTCGCCGCCTGGAAGTGGTGGGACAAGCAGGCCAACCCGGACTGGCTGGTCGAGCCGCCCGCCGCGACCGAGGTACCGGAGTCGAGCCACCTGACCTCGGTCGACGGCAGCGGCCAGGCCGTACTCGACCCTGAGGTACAGGCCAAGCAGGCCGAGGAGGAGGCTGCGCACCGCGACGAACGCGGGTGAGCAAGACTCTCACGTGGGGCGGGGGACCGAGCGGCCCTCCGCCCCACAACTGCCTTGAGCGGGCCACGGGTTGGGCCGGTTTCACGTGAAACAGCGCCCACTCGCCCAGGCCGCCCCGGCATGACCATGCAAAACGCCCCCTGAAACTGCGTCTCCGCAGATCAGGGGGCGTTTGGCGCGTGGAGCCTAGGGGAGTCGAACCCCTGACATCTGCCATGCAAAGACAGCGCTCTACCAACTGAGCTAAGGCCCCGGAAAATGGCCGCCCGCCCGGAAGAACCGCATACCGGGTGACGACGCTGACCAGAGTACCGGGTCACCCCCAGGATCTCGCAAAAAGATGGGGGGTCCCCGTGGACGACCACTCTCCGTAAGATGCTCCGCGTGGTTCGCTACAGCGAACCACCGTTTTTGGGGAAGCGATGGGGAGACGCAATGGACGCCGCACAGCAGGAAGCCACCGCAAGAGCGCGGGAACTGCAGCGGAACTGGTACGGGGAGCCGCTGGGGGCGCTCTTCCGTAAGCTCATAGACGATCTTGGTCTCAACCAGGCTCGTCTCGCGGGGGTTCTGGGACTGTCCGCACCGATGCTGTCGCAGCTGATGAGCGGCCAGCGGGCGAAGATCGGCAATCCTGCCGTGGTCCAGCGAGTGCAACTGCTCCAGGACCTCGCGGGACAGGTGGCGGACGGCAGCGTGAGTGCGGCCGAGGCGACCGACCGCATGGAAGAGATCAAGAAGTCGCAGGGGGGCTCGGTGCTCAGCAACACCACACAGACGACCAGCAGTTCGGGAGCGCCCACGGTCAAGCGGGTGGTCCGCGAGATCCAGTCGCTGCTGCGCTCGGTGGCCGCCGCAGGAGACATCATCGAGGCGGCCGACACTCTCGCCCCGACCCACCCGGAACTGGCAGAGTTCCTCCGGGTGTACGGCGCCGGCCGCACCTCCGACGCGGTCACGCACTACCAGTCCCACCAGAGCTGAACCCGCGGCCCGGCCACCGAAGGGGGTTCGGCAGCCGGGCCGACGGCCGAGGAGGAACGCGAGGGGGTCGCGGCCCTCGCCGGGAGGGACACGCGGGGGTGTGTCCCGAAGCGACGAGGGCGCGAGAGGGGTCGTATCGCTCATCACGGGGGAAGCAGGGAGAAGCAAGGGGGTAACCGAAGGGGGAGGGGCGACGCACAGCCATGGGTGAGGTCTTCGCCGGCCGGTACGAACTGGCCGACCCGATCGGACGCGGAGGAGTGGGTGCCGTCTGGCGCGCCTGGGACCACCGCCGCCGCCGGTATGTCGCCGCCAAGGTCCTGCAACAGAGCGACGCGCACGCGTTGTTGCGCTTCGTCCGTGAACAGGCGCTGCGGATCGACCACCCTCATGTGCTCGCACCCGCCAGCTGGGCCGCCGACGACGACAAGGTCCTGTTCACCATGGATCTGGTCGCCGGCGGTTCGCTGGTCCACCTGATCGGCGACTACGGCCCTCTCCCACCCGCCTTCGTCTGCACCCTGCTCGACCAACTCCTGGCGGGCCTCGCCGCGGTGCACGCGGAAGGCGTCGTCCACCGGGACATCAAGCCCGCCAACGTGCTCCTCGAAGCCACCGGCATGGGGCGGCCCCGGCTACGGCTGTCCGACTTCGGCATCGCGATGCGGCTGGGCGAGCCACGCCTGACGGAGACCAACCTCGTGGTGGGGACGCCCGGTTATCTCGCACCCGAGCAGATGATGGGCGCCGAACCGGACTTCCCCGCCGACCTGTTCGCCGTGGGACTGACCGCGCTGTACCTCCTCCAGGGCGCCAAGCCGGATGCCAAGGCCCTGATCCAGTACTTTGCCGCGCACGGCACCCCGAGTGCCCCCCAGGGCATTCCCGACCCGCTGTGGCAGGTCGTGGCCTCGCTCCTCCAGCCCGACCCGCACGCCCGCTTCCGCACGGCAACCGGCGCGCGCAAGGCACTCGCCTCGGCCGCCGAACTCCTTCCGGAACCCGGCCCCGACGACGAGACGATCGAAATCTTCGACCAACTCGGCCCCCTGCCCCCCGGCTTCGCCCCGACCGGCCCACTCAAGCGGGCACCCGGAGTGGAGACTGGAACGACTTCTCGGTGGTCGGCCGAGGGGGCTTCTTCCCAGTCGACGGCAGGAGCTTTCCCGCCGGCAGAGGGGGCCTCCTCGCCGGCAGCGGACGCTCGGTCGGCGGTGGGGTCTGACGGGTCGGCACTGAGGTCCCGGTCGGTGGAGGGAGCCACGGGACAGGCAGAGGGAGCCGCCGCCAAGGCCGTGGACGAGCTCGGGGCGGTGGAGCAAGCTGCCGAGGCGGTGGAAGTCGCCCGGTCGTTGGAGCAAGCTGCCCGGTCGGCAGAGGGCTCTCGGCGCGTGGAGGGAACAGCCGCGCCGGCAGCAGAGACCGCCGGGTCGGCAGGCGGTGGCGTCTCTTCGACACCAGGGGAAGGCGCGCCTTTCCGTCCCGGAGAAGGTCCGCCCGCCCACCCAGAAGCCGCCGGCATCCCCTTCCGTCTCCGTCCAGAGGAAGGGCATGCTGCTTCCCTGCCGGGAGATGCGACCCCGGTTTCCGGATCGGCCGGCGCGGCCTCGGTCGCACGGCATGGCAACGGCCCCGGGGCCGCCCACACCGGTACGGACTCCTCCTTGCCCGCCTCCGGCCGGGAACCCGTCACGCCCAGTCCAGGCACGGGCTCCTTCACGCCCGCGCCGGGCACGGGCCCCATGGCCGCCGCCCAAGCCGACTCGGGCCACGTACCCAATACCCCCGCTACAGGCACCGCGCCGCCGTCCGAGCCGAGCGCGGCCAATCCAGTCGGCCAGGGCGTGGAGACCGTATCCCCCGAGGGTCGGCAAGGAACCGGATCGGTATCGAGCCCGGTCGGCGCAACGCCGTCGCCGCCCACTCACACCCCTACGCCGCCTACCGTCCGCCCGCGACCGTCCGCCCGCACGCAACAGCCCTCGATGTCGGACACCGGCAGCTTCCTCCTGCCGCCCCCGCAGACCACCGCTGCCCCCTCCTCCCCACAGACACCCACCCCACAGCCGCACCACTGGCAACCACAACCACAGCGGCAGGCACAGCCACAGCCACACGCTCAACCCCACCCGGCTCCCCCGACCCCGCCCTTCCACGTCTCCCCCCACGACCCCACCCACGTCCTCTCCTCCTCCCCACCTCACGCCGCCGCCCCCCACTACTCCCCTCACACCCCCACAACAGCCGCCGCCTCGCACCATCCCGCTGAACCCTCTACTGCTTCGTACACCGCTCAGAGCCCGCAGGTTCCAGCTCCCGCGCAGGCGATTTCACAGCCGCGCCACCGAGCAGCCCGCTCCGCACGCCGCGGCGGCCCGCCCGCCAAGGTGGCGATCTCGCTTTTGCTGCTCGCGTTGACCTGCTATGCCGTGGGTTTCTGGGCGCTGACCCAAATCTGAGCAACCTCGGCCCTACGCCGAGCCGTCAAGCATCACCGGCCGACGGCACCGCGCGTTCTCACCGGCTCCCGCCGTCGCCCCAACCCCATCCACACCCCAAGTACCGCCAGCACCACGGTTCCCCCGCCGAGACCCCCCGCGGCGATGACCTTCATCAAGGCATTCCCGCCCGCCGCAGACGCCGCCCCGCCCTCCGACGCCGCCGTCTCCCGCTGCCCCTGTGCCGTGACCTGGAAGATGTCCCGCGGCTCGGACTGCCCCGCGTACGCGGGACCGGCCTCCGCGCCGTGCGCGACCCGCACGCGCAGGGTCAGGTCGAAGGGACCGTCACCGAAGTCGTCGGCGGTCTGGGCGGCGAGATGGACGACGAGGTAGTAGGAACCGGCGAACCGCATGCCGCTGACGTGGTCGGCCACATCAAACCGGTTGGCGTACGCGACCGGCGGCAGCGGTCGAAGCGTCGCCGACCGCTGGCTGCCGTCGTAGGCGACCCCGTCATAGTCGACATGGGCACGCACGGGGTTGTAGAGGGACAGGGTCAGCGCACTGGGCACGAAGCCCGCGTCACTGCTCGCGCTGCCCAGTTCGGCGGTGGCGTAGAGCTGCTGACCCCAGTCCACGGGTACCTCGTAGAAGAGTGTCTGCCCGGGCCGGACGTCGTCCTGCCAGACTCCCTCGCCCAGGGACGTCGCCGCTCCGAAGCCCGCACCGCCCTCGCGGCGCTCCGGTTCGCCGCTGGGGAGCGCGGGTGAGGCCGAGTCCCAGACCTCGGGCGCGCTCGTCGCCCCGGCCTGCGTGAGTCCGGGCTCCGACACGGGCTCGAGCTCGAGATCCCACTCACCGAGCAACGAAGGGGAGACATCAGCCGTCCTCTGGACACGCTCGACGACCACGTAAAAGGTGCCGGCCCCCTTGCATATGGACCCACTGCGCGTGGCCTCGCGCTCCCCCATCGCCGTGATGGGGTGGGCGCTCCGACCGGCCCCGATGCTGACCGTGTCGACGGAGCAGGTGTGGCTGTCGGCGTCCTGGACCGACACCTTGACGCCGTCGCCGGCGGAAACCGTGGCGCCAGGGGGAGGGACGGCCGTGACGGAGACGTACACGTTCGACGTGGCGTCGAGTTCGAGGCGGTAGTAGCGCTCGCCGGTGGCAGGGAGTGAACTGCGGTACGTCGTGCCGGGTGCCAGGCCTTCGGCTTCGCCGGTGCTCGTGGCGCCCCGTACCGACCGGGCGTCCTCGTCGAAGGCGTACGAGCCCGGAGCTCCGGCCGCCACCGCGGGCGACCCGCCCGGTACCACCGCCGCCATCCCCAGCACCACGCCCACGGCGGCCACCCGCCCCACGGGCCCACGACCACGCCGTGCCGCCGCCCGCCACCACGCCGTACGCCGCCCCATCACGCGCCACCCCTCGTCGTACACCGGACCGGGACCGTGGCCCATCCTGCCCCGCAGCACCGCATGACATCCGCGCAATCCGTACGAGCGTCCGAAACACCCGAATCGCAACACAAAACCCCGACCGCGAGGCGGTCGGGGTCTGTTCAGAATCCGTTGTCGGTACTCAGGAACCCGTGGGCACGGAGTCAGTCGCCTCCGTCCACAGATCCTGCTCGGCGCGATCCGCCTGGATCTGGCGGTACACGAGGAGCCCGCCGATGGCGGCCAGTGCGACCAGGAGAAGCTTCTTCACCGCGCGACCTCGTCTTTCCTTGGCGTAGGGGACTTCTGGCGCCCGACTATACACACCGACCGAGACCGATCGGTGACCTACGTCGGGCCCTCAACTCCCGTCCGGAACACAGCAAAAGAAGCGGACGGAGACGCTCCGATCAGAGGGTGATCACACTCTCACGAAGGGCTACTTTGACCACCCTTCTCCCGCATTCCCTCCTTTTTGCCACCCTTGCACCCATCCGTGTGGTGTTCATCGGAAGATCGACGCGCCACGGGCGTCGGTCCACCACTTCGCGACCCTCATACACATGATGAGGAAAGTACGCAAATCGCCCAACCCGAAAGTGAGGGGCCATGGCCCAGAACAAGGTCATGAAGCTGTGGACCGCCATCGTCACCGCCTTCCTGGCGCTGTGCACGACGCTCGGCCTGATCACGACGACCGCCGCCGCGGCCGTACCGCAGACCGGGACGCCCCGCAACAGCACCGCACACACGACGACACCGGCGACGCCCCTCTGGTGCCGGTCCTCGACCAGGGACCTGCCCCCCACGATGAAACAGCGCATCCGCGCCGAGGCCCACGGCAAGACCCCCAGCTGCCGCCACCGCCCGTCGACGGACGCTGACACGGAAGCGGGTGCGGGTGCGGGTGCGGAGTCGAGCGCCGAGTCGAGCACGGACACGGACCCTGACCCAGCGCGCGACCTCTCGACATCTCTCCTGCGCTGACCGCACGCACCGACCGCACGGCACACTGACGTAACGGCGAACTTGCGTACGCCCGGCCAGCACATCGAGCCCCGACCGCACCCGGTCGGGGCTCGACTGCGTGAAACGAGAGGGCGCCGGCACCCTGCTGAGACCACGAAGGACCGACACCACAGTCAGTCGATCCAACAGTCGAACCAGCCGCTGGCCCCACGAACGAAAGACCCCCAACCATGACCGGTTGGGGGTCTTCTCGATGGTGGGGCTAACAGGATTTGAACCTGTGGCCTCATCCTTATCAGGGATGCGCTCTAACCAACTGAGCTATAGCCCCGCCGCGCTCTGCGGTGTGTGTCCCGCGCGCTGACTCCTGAAGATTAGCGCACGACGTGGGCAGTCCCAAAATCGATAACCGGAGACCGTCAGCAGGCGGGAAACGGCACGCTCACTCGTCCTCCGCCAGCGTCAGCTCGACGCCGCCGACGAAGCCCGCGGAGAGGTTGTAGATGAACGCGCCGAGGGTCGCGAGGGCGGTCGCGAGGACGACGTCGATGACCGCGATGATCGTCGTGAACATCAGGACGTTCGGGAGGGACAGGAACGACTGGAGGTCGAAGCCGTTCGACTCGTTCGAGCCGGTGGCCTCCGAGATCGTGCCGCCGACCGTCGAGAAGACGCCCATCGCGTCCATGACCATCCACAGCACGGCGGCCGCGACGATGGTGCAGATGCCCAGGGCGATGGAGAGCAGGAAGCTGACCTTCATCACGGACCACGGGTCGGCCTTGGCGACCCGCAGACGTGCCTTGCGGGTGCGGGGCACGGTGCGCGCGCCGGTGCGGGGGCGGCGTACGGCACCCGCCGGGGCGGCCTGCGCGGGGTAGGCCTGCGGCGGGTGGTAGGGCCCGGCGGGCTGCTGCGGCTGCCGCTCCCCGGGCAGCGGGGAGGTCGCCTCGGGCGGCGCCGGCGGGGCCGGCTGCTGCGGCTGAGGCTGGGCGCCCGGAGCGGCCGTGGCCTGGCCCGCGCCGGTGGCGGGCCGCTGGGCCTGCGGACCTCGGGTGTCCGTCACAGTTCCCCCCTGGGATCCATGCGTGTCGGGCGAGGGCGACTCGGTCGCTGGGGACTTGATCGCCTGCAGGTTGGTCGTATGCGGGTCGTTCACGCGCCCGTCCGTCGTGTTCGAGTTTGTCGAGTTCGCGGCGGAGCCACGGCCGCCGCCGTCCGTTTCCTTACCGGAAGAGGTACCGCTGGAGGTACCGACCGAACCGGCGCCCGTGGCTCCGCTCACGATGGCTCACTCCTCGTGCTACTCGGGCGAGGGCGCCTCGCCCTCGTCCGTGCCGGTGGTCGCGGCACCTTCGGCGGTCTCGTCGACGGCCACGTCGCCGTCGACCTCCTCCGCCTCGCGTCCCGCCTCGGCGTTACGTGCGATGCCGACCACGGCATCGCGCTTGCCCAGGTTGATCAGTTGGACGCCCATGGTGTCACGGCCCGTCTCCCTGACTCCGCTGACCCGCGTACGAATCACACCGCCCGACAGCGTGATGGCGAGGATCTCATCGGTCTCCTCGACCACCAGCGCACCGACGAGCGATCCACGATCCTCGACGATCTTGGCAGCCTTGATGCCGAGGCCGCCGCGACCCTGGACGCGGTACTCGTCGACGGCGGTCCGCTTCGCGTACCCACCGTCCGTAGCAGTGAACACGAACGTACCGGGTCGAACAACATTCATCGAGAGCAGCTGGTCGCCCTCGCGGAAGCTCATGCCCTTGACGCCCGAGGTGGCACGGCCCATGGGACGCAGAGCTTCGTCTGTGGCGGTGAACCTGATCGATTGGGCCTTCTTGCTGATCAGAAGCAGATCATCCTCGGCCGAAACGAGTTCCGCTCCGATCAGTTCGTCGTCCGAACCGTCGTCCGTCTCCCGAAGGTTGATCGCGATGACGCCTCCCGCGCGCGGCGAATCGTAATCCTTCAGAGGCGTCTTCTTGACCAGACCGCCCTTCGTGGCGAGCACCAGGTACGGCGCCACGTCGTAGGTGCGGATCGCGAGGATCTCGGCGATCGCCTCGTCCGGCTGGAAGGCCAGCAGGTTGGCGACGTGCTGTCCACGCGCGTCACGTCCGGCGTCGGGAAGCTCGTACGCCTTCGCCCGGTAGACACGGCCCTTGTTCGTGAAGAACAGCAGCCAGTGGTGCGTCGTGGAGACGAAGAAGTGGTCGACGATGTCGTCTTCCTTGAGCTTCGCCCCGCGCACGCCCTTGCCGCCGCGCTTCTGGGCGCGGTAGTCGTCGGTCTTGGTGCGCTTGACGTAGCCGCCGCGGGTGACCGTGACGACGATGTCCTCCTCGGCGATCAGGTCCTCCATGGACATGTCGCCGTCGTAGGGCACCAGCATGGTCTTGCGGTCGTCGCCGTACTTCTCGACGATCGCGGCGAGTTCCTCGCTGACGATGCCGCGCTGGCGGACCGGGGAGGCGAGAATCTCGTTGTAGAGCCTGATCTTCGCCTGGAGTTCGTCGTGCTCCTGGACGATCTTCTGGCGCTCCAGTGCGGCCAGTCGCCGCAGCTGCATCTCCAGGATCGCGTTCGCCTGGATCTCGTCGATCTCCAGGAGCTGCATCAGGCCCGTGCGCGCGATGTCGACGGTGTCGCTGCGCCGGATCAGCGCGATGACCTCGTCGATGGCGTCCAGGGCCTTCAGCAGGCCGCGCAGGATGTGCGCCCGCTCCTCGGCCTTGCGCAGGCGGAACTTCGTACGCCGGACGATGACCTCGATCTGGTGGGTCACCCAGTGGCGGATGAACGCGTCGAGCGAGAGCGTGCGCGGGACGCCGTCCACCAGCGCCAGCATGTTGGCGCCGAAGTTCGTCTGCAGGTCGGTGTGCTTGTAGAGGTTGTTCAGTACGACCTTGGCGACCGCGTCCCTCTTCAGGACGACGACCAGACGCTGACCGGTACGCGAGGACGTCTCGTCCCGGACGTCCGCGATGCCGCCGATCTTGCCGTCCTTCACCAGGTCGGCGATCTTCTGCGCGAGGTTGTCCGGGTTCACCTGGTACGGCAGCTCGGTGACCACCAGGCACTGGCGGTTCTGGATCTCCTCGACCTCGACGACCGCCCGCATGGTGATCGAGCCGCGGCCCGTGCGGTACGCCTCCTCGATGCCCTTGCGGCCCACCACGAGGGCGCCGGTCGGGAAGTCGGGGCCCTTGATGCGCTCCATGAGCGCGTCCAGGAGCTCCTCGTGCGAGGCCTCGGAGTTCTCCAGGTACCACTGGGCGCCGGCCGCGACCTCGCGCAGGTTGTGCGGCGGGATGTTGGTCGCCATACCGACCGCGATACCGGCCGAACCGTTGATCAGCAGGTTCGGGAAGCGGGCCGGCAGGACGGTCGGCTCCTGGGAGCGGCCGTCGTAGTTGTCCGTGAAGTCGACGGTCTCCTCGTCGATGTCACGGACCATCTCCATCGACAGCGGCGCCATCTTGCACTCGGTGTAGCGCATGGCCGCCGCCGGGTCGTTGCCCGGAGAGCCGAAGTTGCCGTTGGAGTCCACCAGCGGCATCCGCATCGACCACGACTGCGCGAGGCGCACCAGCGCGTCGTAGATCGAGGAGTCGCCGTGCGGGTGGTAGTTGCCCATGACGTCGCCGACGACACGGGCGCACTTGTAGAAGCCGCGCTCGGGGCGGTAGCCGCCGTCGTACATGGCGTACAGGACGCGTCGGTGGACGGGCTTGAGACCGTCCCGGACGTCGGGCAGCGCTCGCGAGACGATGACGGACATCGCGTAGTCGAGGTACGAGCGCTGCATCTCCGTCTCGAGCCCGACGGGCTCGACACGCTGGGCGATCTCGCCGCCCGCTTCGGGCGTGAGGGGGGTGATGTCGTCGGCCATTGCTGGTGAAGATCCTTTCTGCTGCGGTCAGCTGAGACCGACTCAGATGTCGAGGAAGCGGACGTCCTTGGCGTTGCGCTGGATGAACTGGCGGCGCGCCTCGACGTCCTCGCCCATGAGGACCGAGAACAGGTCGTCGGCCTGGGCGGCGTCGTCGAGGGTGACCTGGCCGAGCACGCGGTGCTCCTGGTCCATGGTCGTGATGCGCAGTTCCTCGGCGTTCATCTCGCCGAGACCCTTGAAGCGCTGGATCGAGTCCTCGCGGATGCGCTTGCCGCGCTGGCGGCCCATCTCGATCAGCGCGTCGCGCTCGCGGTCCGAGTAGGCGTACTCGATGTCGTCCCGGCCCCACTTGATCTTGTACAGCGGGGGACGGGAGAGGTACACGTGCCCGGCCTCGACCAGCGGCCGCATGAAGCGGAACAGGAAGGTCAGCAGCAGGGTGCTGATGTGCTGGCCGTCGACGTCGGCGTCCGCCATCAGGATGATCTTGTGATAGCGCAGCTTCTCGATGTCGAAGTCCTCGTGCACTCCGGTGCCGAAGGCCGAGATCAGCGCCTGGATCTCCTGGTTCTGCAGGATCTTGTCGATCCTGGCCTTCTCCACGTTCAGGATCTTGCCGCGGATCGGGAGGATCGCCTGGTACTCCGGGTTGCGGCCGGACTTGGCTGAGCCGCCGGCGGAGTCACCCTCGACGATGAAGATCTCGCACTTGATGGGGTCGTTCGACTGGCAGTCGGAGAGCTTGCCCGGCAGGGACGCGGTCTCCAGGAGGCCCTTGCGGCGGGTCAGGTCGCGCGCCTTGCGCGCCGCCACGCGCGCGGTGGCCGCCTGGATGCCCTTGCGGACGATGTCCGCCGCCTCGACCGGGTTGCGGTCCAGCCAGTCGTTCAGGTGCTCGTAGACCGCCTTCTGGACGAAGGTCTTGGCCTCCGTGTTGCCCAGCTTGGTCTTGGTCTGGCCCTCGAACTGCGGCTCGCTGAGCTTCACCGAGATGATCGCCGTCAGACCCTCGCGGATGTCGTCACCCGTGAGGTTGTCGTCCTTCTCCCGCAGCAGCTTCTTGTCGCGCGCGTACTTGTTGATCAGGTTGGTGAGCGCCGAGCGGAAGCCCTCTTCGTGGGTACCGCCCTCATGCGTGTGGATGATGTTCGCGAAGGAGTACACGCCCTCGCTGTAACCGCTGTTCCACTGCATCGCGACTTCGAGGGAGAGGCTCTTGTCCTTGTCCTCGGCCTCGAGGTCGATCACCGTCGGGTGGACCGCCTCTCCCTTGCGGGAGTTGAGGTACTTCACGAAGTCGACGATGCCGCCCTCGTAGTGGTACGTGACGGTCTTGACCTCGGCGGTCTCGTCCGCGCCCGCCTCGTCCGCCCCGGAGGTGGCCTTCGCCGACTCGCGCTCGTCGGTGAGCTTGATCGTCAAGCCCTTGTTGAGGAACGCCATCTCCTGGAAGCGCCGCGAGAGCGTCTCGAAGGAGTACTCCGTGGTCTCGAAGATGTCGGCGTCGGCCCAGAAGGTGACCGACGTGCCGGTCTCGTCCGTGGGCTCGTGCTTGACCAACGGCGCCGTGGGGACGCCCATCTTGTAGTCCTGCGTGTGGCGGTACCCGTCGGTCTTGACCTCGACGGCGACCTTCGACGACAGGGCGTTCACGACGGAGACGCCCACGCCGTGCAGACCGCCGGAGACCGCGTAGCCGCCGCCGCCGAACTTGCCGCCCGCGTGCAGCACGGTCAGGACGACCTCGATGGCCGGCTTGCCCTCGGAGGCGACGATGCCCACCGGGATGCCACGGCCGTTGTCGATGACGCGGACGCCGCCGTCGGCCAGGATCGTCACGTCGATGGTGTCCGCGTGGCCGGCCAGCGCCTCGTCGACCGAGTTGTCGACGACCTCGTACACGAGGTGGTGCAGTCCGCGCTCGCCGGTCGAGCCGATGTACATACCGGGTCGCTTGCGGACCGCGTCCAGGCCCTCGAGGACGGTGATGGCACTGGCGTCGTACGACGCCGTGACTGAGGCCTCGGCGATTCCGGCCGTGGCCTCGGTGGACGGGATGTTCTCGTTGGGGTTGCCGGAATCGGCCACGAAGCGCCCTTTCTGGCACAGCACGAGCCGGGCTCGTCGGCGGGTTGCCGGAGCGGCTGCGGCATGTTGCGTTGTAAGCCTTGATCAGCGTTGCTCAGCTTTTCCCGGGCGGTCCCCACGATTGGGGCGGGATTAGCTTCCAGTCTACCGGTAGCGCCGACAGTGATGGGGGTTTGCCGGTACCTGAGTCCGCATGTGCCGCCCTCAACCGGCGTCTTCCGGGTCCCCATATACGGAACAGGGCTCAAGGAGGCTCACGGAGGCACTCAGCGCTTCGGACTGTCAACCCTTGGCTACTTGGGAGTCAGGTCGGCATTCGCAACCGCGTGCGGTGACCCGACGGGATCGTCCGGGACCTGTGGTTGTGACGTCAGTCACCCTTTGATACGGCCGTTCGCACGTGGGCGCAGCCGGTCACCCCGGGCGCGCCCGTCACCCGTAGGTGTCGCCGGGTCCCGTGCTGCCGGGGGCGCGCAGCGGGCCGTAGCGGCGGGGAGGGCCGCCGGGGCCCTGCACCTTGATCAGGGTCACCGTGCCGTGGCCCAGGTCCTCGTTCAGGCGTGCGATCAGCTGCGGAGCGAGCAGACGCAGGTTCGTCGCCCAGGCCGTGGAGTCGCAGCGCACGACCAGGACCCGCTCGTCCTCGTCGTACTTCTCCGGCTCACAGTGCTTGGCCAGGTCCTCGCCGACGATCTGCGGCCAGCGGCCCATCACCCCGCCCACCGCGGCCGGCGCCTCCCAACCGCGCTCGGTGATCAGCCGGTTGATCGCGGCGCCCAGCGCCATGGGGTCGCGTCCGTCGGCGCGCGCGCCGGAGCGCAGGCCGCCGCGACGCGCTTGCTTCTTCTGCTGCACCGCGTCCCCACGCGCGCGTGCCTGCTCTTTGGCGGCCCTGAGCGCCACGCGCGCGAGGTCGACGCCGGAGGGTTCGGGCTTCTTTTCGGGGGCCGGTCCGTCTTCGGTGCTCATACGCGCTCCACCGTCCCGTCCGCCACGGTGAACCGTGTACCCGTCAGCACGTGCGGTACGTCGTCGTCGACCGCGGCCGTCACCAGGACCTGCTCGCCCGGCGCGACCAACTCGGCCAGCCGCTCGCGGCGACGGGTGTCCAGCTCGGCGAAGACGTCGTCCAGAACGAGCACCGGTTCGTTGCCCTCCGCCCTGAGGAGGTCGTACGACGCCAGACGCAAGGCCAGCGCGTACGACCACGACTCGCCGTGCGAGGCATAGCCCTTGGCGGGCATCTGGCCGAGCTTGAGCAGCAGTTCGTCCCGGTGCGGTCCGACGAGCGTGACGCCCCGCTCGATCTCCTGCTTGCGAGCCTCCGCCAGCGCGGCCATGACCTGCTCGTAGAGGTCCTCGCGCGTGTGGGCCTCGCCCGGCGCGGACGGCTTGTACTCCAGGCCGACCGGGCCGCCGCCGGGCGCCAACTGCTCGTATGCCTTGTCGGCCAGCGGCTGGATCGCCGCGATCAGGTCGAGCCGCTGGGCGAGCAGCTCGGCACCCACGCGCGCGAGATGCTGGTCCCAGACGTCGAGGGTGGACAGGTCCATGGAACGGCCGCCGTGCCGGCGGGCGAGCGCGGCCGACTTCAGCAGCGTGTTGCGCTGCCTGAGGACACGCTCGTAGTCGGAACGAACGCCGGCCATCCGCGGAGAGCGGGCCGTGATCAGCTCGTCGAGGAAGCGGCGCCGCTCGCCGGGATCACCCTTGACCAGCGCGAGATCCTCGGGCGCGAACAGCACAGTCCGTACGATCCCCAGCACGTCACGCGGTCTGACCTGCGAGGACCTGTTGATGCGGGCCCGGTTGGCCCGGCCGGGGTTCAGCTCCAGCTCGACCAGCTGCTGCCGCTCGCCCTGTCTGACCTGGGCCCGGATGACCGCGCGGTCGGCACCCATGCGGACCAGCGGGGCATCCGAGGAGACACGGTGGCTGCCGAGGGTGGCGAGGTAGCCGATCGCCTCGACCAGATTCGTCTTGCCCTGCCCGTTCGGGCCGACGAAGGCGGTGACGCCCGGGTCGAGCGGAACTTCGACCCGGGCGTACGAGCGGAAGTCGGCCAGCGACAGATGCGTGACGTGCATGGTCGTGCGCCGACCTCCCCCAGCTCGTGGACTGCAGTTTGTGGACCGCTGTGCAGCCCTGTGGATTACTTCTTCTCGACCGCGTGGCCGCCGAACTGGTTCCGCAGCGCGGCGACCATCTTCATCTGCGGCGAGTCCTCCTGGCGCGACGCGAACCGCGCGAAGAGGGAGGCCGTGATCGCGGGCAGCGGCACGGCGTTGTCGATGGCGGCTTCCACAGTCCAGCGTCCCTCGCCGGAGTCCTGGGCAAAACCCTTCAGCCTGTCCAGGTGCTCGTCCTCGTCGAGGGCGTTCACCGCGAGGTCGAGCAGCCAGGAGCGAATGACCGTGCCTTCCTGCCAGGAGCGGAAGACCTCCCGGACGTCGGTCACGGAGTCGACCTTCTCCAGGAGCTCCCAGCCCTCGGCATAAGCCTGCATCATCGCGTACTCGATGCCGTTGTGGACCATCTTCGCGAAGTGGCCCGCGCCGACCTTGCCGGCGTGCACCGAGCCTGCGTCACCCTCCGGCTTGAGGGCGTCGAAGATCGGCTGCACCTTGGCGACGTTCTCCGCGTCGCCGCCGTACATCAGCGCGTAGCCGTTCTCCAGGCCCCAGACGCCGCCGGAGACTCCGCAGTCGACGAAGCCGATGCCCTTGGCCGCCAGCTCCTCCGCGTGCTTCTCGTCGTCGGTCCAGCGGGAGTTCCCGCCGTCCACGACGACGTCCCCGGGCTCCAGCAGGTCGGCGAGCTCGTCGACGGTCGCCTGGGTCGGGGCACCGGCCGGAACCATCACCCAGACCACGCGCGGACCCTTGAGCTTGCCCACAAGCTCAGCGAGGCTGTGGACGTCGGCGAGGTCCGGGTTGCGGTCGTATCCGATGACGGTGTGGCCTGCGCGGCGGATCCGCTCGCGCATGTTGCCGCCCATCTTGCCGAGGCCGACGAGACCGAGCTCCATCAGTGTTCCTTAGGTGTGCGACGTGGCGTTACGGCACTTCCGTACCTGCGTCCGAGCCTAAACCCGGACGCTCGCGCACATCTGTGGGCATACGCGCTCAGACGTAGGCCCCGACCTGCGGGTTCTCCGACGGACCCGGTCAGCCGCTCAGCCGCACCGGCATACTGCGATCTTGTGGGGGACGACCCCCACATCCCCGGCAGAGACGTCCGGCGAAGTGGCCGGGTTCACATCGCTCAGCCGCTCAGCCGCACCGGCATGATCAGGTACTTGTAGGCCTCGTCCGCCTCGGCGTCCAGGGCCGGCTTGCCGCTGAGCAGGGCCGGCTTCGTGGACGTCGTGAAGGACAGCTGGGCCACCGGGGAGTCGATGGCGCTCAGGCCGTCCAGCAGGAACGTCGGGTTGAAGGCGATCGAGACGTCGTCGCCCTCCAGCTGGGCGTCGACCCGCTCCACAGCCTGTGCGTCGTCGCTGGAACCTGCCTCCAGAATCAGCACGCCCTGCTCGAAGCTGAGTCGCACCGGGGTGTTGCGCTCGGCGACCAGGGCCACACGCTTGACGGCCTCCACGAAGGGGGCGGTCTCGATGACGGCCACGGAGTTGAACTCCGTCGGGAACAGCGAGCGGTACTTCGGGAGGTCGCCCTCCAGCAGACGCGTAGTCGTGCGACGGCCGGCGCCCTCGAAACCGATCAGGCCCTCGCCCGACCCACCGCCGGACAGCGCCAGGATGACGCTGTCGCCGCTCGTGAGGGCCTTGGCGGTGTCCAGGAGCGTCTTGGCGGGCACCAGGGCCACCGCGGACGCCTCGGGGTTCTCCGGCTTCCACAGGAACTCACGGACCGCGAAGCGGTAGCGGTCGGTGGACGCCAGCGTGACCGTGTCGCCCTCGATCTCAATGCGCACACCGGTGAGGACGGGCAGCGTGTCGTCACGGCCGGCGGCGATGGCGACCTGGGCGGCGGCCGCGGCGAAGACCTCGCCGGGAACGGTGCCCGTCGCGTTCGGCATCTGCGGCAGGGCCGGGTACTCCTCCACAGGCAGTGTGTGGAGTGTGAAGCGCGAGGAGCCGCAGACCACCGTCGCCCGTACACCGTCTGTGGAAATCTCCACCGGGCGGTTGGGTAGAGCGCGGCAGATGTCGGCCAGGAGGCGGCCGGAGACCAGCACCGTGCCCTCCTCGTCGACCTCCGCCTCCACGGACACCCGTGCCGAGACCTCGTAGTCGAAGCTGGACAGGCTCAGCTGGCCGTCCTCGGCCTTCAGGAGAAGGCCGGCGAGGACAGGCGCCGGCGGACGGGCCGGGAGGCTGCGTGCCGCCCAGGCCACTGCCTCCGCGAGTACGTCGCGTTCCACCCGGATCTTCACCGTTGCCGCCTCCTGCTGTTGCCGGCGCTTCTCGCCCTGCCTGGCTTCGTCGTCTGTCGCGGTGTCGTCGATCCCTGTGAGGGGAAGGACACCGGGGACCAGTCTGACGCACAGCACTGACAGTCGGTGCCTCTCGGGGTCAAGTCGTGACGAGGGGCAGTCGGGAGCCGGACAGCGAGTTGTGCACAGGGCCCACTTCGAAACGGATTCCCAGCTCTCTCTAGTTGGGAGTAGTAGTAGGGCCTGTGGATACCGTGGATAACCCCGTTTTCCCAGCTCAGAGGGGAAATTTTGTCCACCGACCCTGTGGGTGACGACGGTGGACAACCGGGCGTATCTGTGGAGAACGGAAAGTTCTGCACACTCCATGCACAGCCTCGGGCCACTTCTCCCCAGCACCGTCCCCAGCTTTACCCACGTTTCCCACAGCCCAACCCGGCACCTTCGTGTGACGCCTTTCACTCGACACGGTGAGGAGGCGCCTCGCGTTGCCGAACAGTGGACAGCGGTGTGGAGAAGCCGGGGATCGCTGGGGACAACCGTCCTCAGCCTGTGGGCGGCCGGTGGACAACTCGATGCACAGGCTGTGGATCATCTCGCTGTCCACAGTCTGTGGAGATCGTTCGTCCACGGATCCACAGCCACCTGACCTGGTCTGATGGTCTCTCGACGAGGGCCCCTGTGGACACGATCTGGACAACTTCCCAGTCCCCAGGATGTGGACGGAAGAAAGTCGCCGGATCTGTGGAGAGAGGCCGTAACCCGGCAGGTATTCGAACAGCGGATGTCGCGACGGACCCGGTGCCGGTCTCCGGAACGACTGAGGGCGCTCCCGGAATCCGTCCCGGGAGCGCCCTCAGAGGCGTACGAGCGGCTCTGTCATCCGTTCTTGATGCGGTTCGTGAGCTCGGTGACCTGGTTGTAGATGGAGCGCCGCTCGGCCATCAGATTGCGGATCTTGCGGTCCGCGTGCATGACGGTCGTGTGGTCGCGGCCGCCGAACAGCGCGCCGATCTTCGGCAGGGAGAGGTCTGTCAGCTCGCGGCACAGGTACATGGCGATCTGGCGGGCCGTCACCAGCGCGCGGCCGCGAGAGGTGCCGCACAGGTCCTCGACCGTGAGGCCGAAGTAGTCGGCGGTCGCGCCCATGATGGCCGTGGAGGTGATCTCCGGGGCCGAGTCCTCGCCGCCGGGGATGAGGTCCTTGAGGACGATCTCCGTCAGGCCGAGGTCCACCGGCTGCCGGTTGAGCGACGCGAACGCCGTCACCCGGATCAGCGCGCCCTCCAACTCGCGGATGTTGCGCGAGATCCGGGACGCGATGAACTCCAGCACCTCCGGCGGGGCGTTGAGCTGCTCCTGGACCGCCTTCTTGCGCAGGATCGCGATGCGCGTCTCCAGCTCGGGCGGCTGGACGTCGGTGATCAGGCCCCACTCGAAACGGTTCCGCAGCCGGTCCTCCAGCGTCACCAGCTGCTTGGGCGGCCGGTCGCTGGACAGCACGATCTGCTTGTTGGCGTTGTGGAGCGTGTTGAAGGTGTGGAAGAACTCTTCCTGCGTCGACTCCTTGTCCGCGAGGAACTGGATGTCGTCGACGAGCAGGATGTCCATCTCGCGGTAGCGCTTGCGGAAGCTGTCGCCCTTGCCGTCGCGGATCGAGTTGATGAACTCGTTCGTGAACTCCTCCGAGCTCACATAGCGGACGCGTGTGCCCGGGTAGAGGCTGCGCGCGTAGTGCCCGATCGCGTGCAGCAGATGCGTTTTGCCAAGTCCCGACTCCCCGTAGATGAACAGGGGGTTGTACGCCTTCGCGGGCGCTTCCGCGACGGCCACCGCGGCCGCGTGTGCGAAGCGGTTCGAGGCGCCGATGACGAACGTGTCGAAGAGGTACTTCGGGTTCAGGCGCGCGGTCGGCTCGCCCGGACCGGTCGCCGGCGCGGGCTGCGCGGCCAGCGGGCCGGGGGCGCCGGTGGTGGGCAGATGCGAACCGACCGGACCGCCGCGGCTCATGTGCCCGGAGCCGGACGACGGCTCGGGCCGCTCGCGGCGGGCGTCGCGCTGCTCCTCGTCGGCGCGGTGGCGGCCGTAGTCCGGTCGCTGCTCGAAGTCGGGGCGCTGGTTGTCGTACGGCGGGCGCTCCATCGACTGCGGACGGTAATCCTGTGAGTACGCGTCCTGGGAGCGGCCGCCGTAGGAGTCCTGGGACGGCGAGGCGTACGGGTCGCGCTCGGGGAAGCCGAGGCGCTGCTGCTGCCAGCCGTAGTCGTCCTGCTGCGGGCGGGGCCAGGCGCCGGGCTCGGGGCGCTGGTACTCCGAGGGGTATGCGGGGCGGGCGGTCGGCAGCCCGTCCGGGCGCGGGGTGTGGTCGCCCTGAGGGCCGGGGTGCTGCTCGGAGCGGCCCGGCCTCTGGTCGTCCGCGCGGTGGCGGCCGTAGCCCTCGTACTGGCCGGAGGGGAGCTCGGGCTCCTCGTAGCGCTGCTGGGGCCTGGGCGGCGGGCTCGGGGGGCCCGGGGGTTCGCCGGCGGAGTCGTCGACGGTGATCGCGATGCGGATCGGACGTCCGCACTCACGGCTCAGGGTTTCGCTGACGACGGGGGCGAGGCGGCCTTCGAGCACGCCCTTCGCGAATTCGTTCGGTACGGCGAGCAGTGCGGTGTCCGCCACGAGCGCGAGCGGCTGGCAGCGTCGGATCCAGTGCTCGTCCTTGACCTCGACACCCTGCCCACGCCCTTCACCGAGAAGCTGCTCGAGTACTCGTGGCCACACTGCGGCAAGATCGGCAGGTACGTCAGCCACAGGGCACGCTCTCTCACGGGTCCCACGAACGTGTGGTTCGGGAACGGTCGGGATTCAAATGGGGTGGGGCAGGTACAAGGGAACGAATCGGAGTCCAGCCACGGTAGTCAGGGCGACGGGTGCGGTTCAAGTTGTTGTCCCCAGCCTGTGGATAGTGTCTCCTGGTGACCGCTGGTTTGACCGGATGGCGTAGCCGCGCGTACCGTAACCAGGTCGAGTTGTCGATGGCTGCTGCCGCCTGCCTCCGATGGGCACAGATCATTTGGGTGATCGGTCAGCGGTGCACTCGGGCGTGACGCGAGCTACTCGTGGGCGCACGGTGACAGCCAGGACGGCACCGCGAAAACCCCGATTTATTCTGGAGCCCCCGAGTGAGCAAGCGCACCTTCCAGCCGAACAACCGTCGTCGCGCCAAGACCCACGGCTTCCGCCTGCGGATGCGCACCCGCGCCGGCCGCGCGATTCTCGCGAACCGCCGTGGCAAGGGTCGCGCCAGCCTGTCGGCCTGATTCCGGTCAGGTCATGACATCGTGCTGCCCACCGAGAACCGGCTGAGGCGGCGCGAGGACTTCGCGACCGCGGTACGACGAGGTCGTCGGGCCGGACGCCCGTCTCTCGTCGTCCACCTTCGTAGCGGTGCAACGAACCCGCACGCGCCTGGGGAGAGCGCTCCCCCGACGCGTGCGGGTTTCGTCGTGAGCAAGGCCGTGGGCGGTGCGGTGGTGCGTAACAAGGTGAAGCGCAGACTTCGCCACCTGATGCGCGATCGAGTCGCCTCGTTGCCCCCCGGTAGCCTGGTAGTCGTACGAGCGTTGCCTGCTGCGGGCGACGCCGATCATGCACAACTGGCCCAAGACCTGGATGCCGCCCTGGAGCGGTTGCTGGGAGGGGGCGCGCGATGAAGTACCCGCTGCTGGCGCTGATCAAGCTGTACCAGTGGACCATCAGCCCGCTGCTCGGGCCGGTGTGCAAGTACTACCCGTCGTGCTCTCACTACGGGTACCAGGCCATCGACCGGCATGGTGCGATCAAGGGCACGGGACTCACGGCCTGGCGCATCCTGCGGTGCAATCCGTGGTCGCTGGGCGGTGTGGACCATGTCCCGCCGCGCAAGCGTCCGCGGTGGCACGAAATGCTGCGTGGCGCCTGGCGTACACGCAGGGGCGGGCCCTCCTCCGCCGAACCGGCCACCGAGGGGCAGGCTCTTACGAGCCCGGCCGCAGAGACCCCGTCCCATGCCCAAGGAGCATGATTAGTGGACACGATTGCCAGCTTCTTCAGCTTCATCACGACACCTGTCTCCTGGGTCATCGTCCAGTTCCACACGGTGTACGGCGCCATCTTCGGCGATGACACCGGGTGGGCCTGGGGCCTGTCCATCGTGTCTCTGGTGATCCTGATCCGTATCTGCCTGATCCCGCTCTTCGTGAAGCAGATCAAGGCGACCCGGGCCATGCAGACACTGCAGCCCGAGATGAAGAAGATCCAGGAGCGCTACAAGAACGACAAGCAGCGTCAGTCCGAAGAGATGATGAAGCTGTACAAGGAGACGGGCACCAACCCGCTCTCCTCGTGCCTTCCCATCCTGGCGCAGTCGCCGTTCTTCTTCGCCCTGTACCACGTGCTCAACAGCATCGCGAACAACGACACCATCGGTTCCATCAACCAGAACCTGCTGGACAGCGCGCAGAAGGCGCACATCTTCGGCGCTCCGTTGGCCGCGAAGTTCACCGACAGCGGCTCGGACGTTGCCGCGCTCGACGCCTCGCTGACCACGGTGCGCATCGTGACCGCGGTCATGATCGTCATGATGTCGGCGTCGCAGTTCTACACGCAGCGCCAGCTGATGACGAAGAACGTCGACACCACGGTGAAGACGCCGTTCATGCAGCAGCAGAAGATGCTGATGTACGTCTTCCCCATCATGTTCGCCGTCTTCGGCATCAACTTCCCGGTCGGTGTCCTCGTCTACTGGCTGACCACCAACGTGTGGACCATGGGCCAGCAGATGTACGTCATCCGCAACAACCCGACTCCGGGTTCCAAGGCGCAGGCCGCGTACCTGGAGCGTCTGTACAAGCACGTCACCCACCACGGCAAGACGCGCGGGCGCGGCGAGAGGACCATCGTCAAGGCCATCGTGGCCAAGGGCCGCGACCGCAACGAGTTCGAGCGCAAGTTCATCAACGGCCTGAACAAGGCGGGCCTCACGGCCCAGGCCGACGGCAACGTGGTGAAGGGCGAAGCCCAGGCCGTATCGCAGACCGAGGACGGTACGCCCACGAGCGCCGCCGCTCCCAAGCGTCAGCAGCCCAAACGGCAGAGCAAGTCCCAGCGCCAGTCCGGTGCTCCCAAGGCGGCCGGTGAAGGCCCGTCGCTGATCAAGTCCGAGGAGCCCGAGGACGCCAAGCCCTCCGCCGCTGCCAAGAAGACCGGCGGTACCCGCAGCAAGGCCCAGTCCGGACAGCGCAAGGGTCCGCAGCGGCCCAAGTCCCCGTCCAAGAAGTAAGAAGGAGTCCATCCCGTGACGGAAGGCACCACCTCCGCCGCTGCCGAGGGCGTAGACACCCTGACCCGCCTGGAGCAGGAGGGCGAGATCGCGGCGGACTACCTCGAGGGTCTGCTCGACATCGCCGACCTCGATGGCGACATCGACATGGACGTCGAGGCCGATCGCGCCGCTGTGTCGATCATCAGCGACGCGGGCGGCCGCGACCTGCAGAAGCTGGTCGGCCGCGACGGCGAGGTGCTGGAAGCCCTGCAGGAGCTCACGCGCCTGGCCGTGCACCGGGAGACCGGGGACCGCAGCCGGCTGATGCTGGACATCGCGGGCTACCGCGCCAAGAAGCGCGCCGAACTGTCCGAGCTCGGTGCCAAGGCCGCGGCCGAGGTCAAGAACACCGGTGAGTCCGTGAAGCTGAAGCCGATGACACCGTTCGAGCGCAAGGTCGTGCACGACGCGGTCAAGGCTGCCGGCCTGCGCAGCGAGTCCGAGGGCGAGGAACCGCAGCGCTTCGTCGTGGTTCTTCCCGCCTGATCGGCCCGTACGTTCCTCCGGCCCCGTCTGCCCGGCAGGCGGGGCCGGACTTTGTCAGCCTGATAGTTCTGGTGGTTCTGGCGTCGGCGCCCGGCGCGTCTACGCGGTACGGAAGGACGGTCCCCCGTGACGGAGGCAGCGGAGCTTCCCCCCGCGCCCGAACATGCCCGTGAGGTGTTCGGTGATCGCTTCGCGGACGCGGTGCGATACGCGGAGCTGCTCGCCGAGGCGGGCGTGCAGCGCGGCCTGATCGGTCCACGCGAGGTGCCGCGCCTCTGGGAGCGGCACCTGCTGAACTGCGCGGTGCTCTCGGAGGTCGTTCCCGAGGGTGTGACGGTGTGCGATGTCGGCTCGGGTGCGGGTCTGCCCGGCATTCCCCTGGCGCTCGTCCGGGAGGACCTGAAGATCACGCTGCTGGAGCCCTTGCTGCGGCGCACCACCTTCCTGACCGAGGTCGTGGAGCTCCTGGGCCTGGACCATGTGACGGTCGTTCGTGGGCGAGCCGAAGAGGTCATGGGCAAGCTCACACCCGTCCATGTGGTGACGGCACGAGCCGTGGCTCCACTGGACCGGCTGGCGACCTGGGGCATCCCCCTGCTGCGTCCCTACGGGGAGATGCTCGCACTCAAGGGCGACACCGCGGAGGAGGAGCTCAAGAGTGCGGCGACGGCACTGAGCAAGCTCGGTGCCGTGGAGACATCCATCCTGCATGTGGGTGAGGGCGTGGTGGATCCGTTGTCCACCGTCGTGCGGGTCGAAGTCGGCGAGAGTCCGGGTGGTGTGCGCTTCGCCGCGAAGCGAGCGAAGGCGGCCAGGACGGGACGTGCACGTCGGCGCCGCTGATCCGTCCTGACGACGAGACGTACTCCACACAAGCTGCCAAACGTATCCATGCCGGAGTGTCGCGACAGTTCGGGCCCCGTTGCTGTGCATCGTGTTTCACGTGAAACGTCGCTCACTGCTACACGGCATCATCAGCCGGGGCCGAGCCGCGGCCGAACCCCGCGACCGAAAGCCTCTCGGTTCACTCGATGAGGGACCTGAGTTGTCCACAGACGTGGATTTCTCCACAGAACAACAGGCCTCACTGGTTCACGACCCCGAAGGCATGGGAGGCTCTGTTCATTGCGAGCCTGAAGTCGAGGAGAGTGAATCCTTGCGGTCCGACGCCAACATCGCGGGACCGATGACCGATCCGGTCCCCGGTCCCCGTACCGAGTCGATGGGGGAGGATGTTTCACGTGAAACACCACCCCCGATGGACGACACTCCGATCGGTCGTGCTGCCCAACTGGCGGTAGAGGCTCTGGGCCGCGCCGGCGAAGGTCTGCCGCGTCCCGAGCAGACCCGCGTCATGGTGGTCGCCAACCAGAAGGGCGGTGTGGGCAAGACGACGACGACCGTCAACCTTGCCGCGTCGCTCGCTCTGCATGGCAGCCGTGTCCTGGTGATCGACCTTGACCCGCAGGGCAACGCCTCCACGGCGTTGGGGATAGACCATCACGCCGAGGTCCCTTCCATCTACGACGTGTTGGTCGACAGCAGGCCTCTCGCCGAGGTCGTCCAGCCGGTCCCCGATGTCGAGGGCCTCTTCTGCGCCCCTGCCACGATCGATCTCGCCGGTGCGGAGATCGAGCTGGTGTCCCTGGTGGCGCGAGAGAGCCGACTGCAGCGGGCGATCCAGGCCTACGAGCAGCCGCTGGACTACATCCTCATCGACTGCCCGCCCTCGCTCGGCCTGCTGACGGTCAACGCGCTGGTCGCCGGCCAGGAGGTCCTCATCCCGATCCAGTGCGAGTACTACGCACTGGAGGGCCTCGGTCAGCTGCTGCGCAACGTCGATCTGGTTCGGGGGCACCTCAACCCCACCCTGCATGTATCGACGATCCTGCTCACCATGTACGACGGCCGGACGCGTCTCGCGTCCCAGGTCGCGGACGAGGTGCGCAGTCACTTCGGCGACGAGGTGCTGCGGACGAGCATTCCCCGCTCGGTCCGCATCTCCGAGGCGCCGAGCTACGGACAGACGGTGCTGACCTACGATCCAGGATCGAGCGGTGCCCTGTCCTATCTTGAGGCGGCACGAGAAATCGCGCTGAAGGGTGTCGGCGTCTCCTACGACGCGACACACGCACACATCGGCGCACAGAGCGACCGGAGCATGGTGGAGGGGATCCAGTGAGCGAGCGACGGAGGGGTTTGGGTCGTGGTCTTGGCGCACTGATCCCTGCTGCCCCGACGGAGAAGACGGTGGCTTCGGCCGCTCTGGGGAGCGCCGTTTCGACGTCCCCGGCGGCGGTGCCGGTGCTGACCACCGACCGTGGGGTGGCTGCGGCGAAGGTGGCCTCGCTGCCGCCTGTTTCACATGAAACAGATGAGCCATCGACGAACGGTGCCGTGGAGACGCCCGCGCCTCCCCTGGGTGCCCATTTCGCGGAGCTCCCCCTCGACTCCATCAAGCCGAACCCCCGGCAGCCGCGTGAGGTCTTCGACGAGGACGCTCTTCAGGAGCTCGTCACCTCCATCAAGGAGGTCGGTCTCCTCCAGCCCGTCGTCGTACGGCAGCTCGGCCCCGCGCGCTACGAGCTCATCATGGGCGAGCGGCGCTGGAGGGCCTGCCGTGAGGCGGGACTGGAGGCGATTCCGGCGATCGTCCGGGCCACGGACGACGACAAACTCCTCCTGGACGCTCTCCTGGAGAACCTGCACCGCGCCCAGCTGAATCCACTGGAAGAAGCGGCCGCCTACGACCAGCTGCTGAAGGACTTCAACTGCACGCATGATCAGCTGGCGGACCGCATCGGTCGCTCCCGTCCGCAGGTCTCCAACACGCTGCGTCTTCTGAAGCTCTCGCCGGCGGTCCAGCGGCGCGTGGCAGCCGGAGTCCTCTCGGCCGGACACGCGAGGGCCCTGCTCTCCGTCGACGACTCGGAGGAGCAGGACCGGCTGGCCCACCGGATCGTGGCTGAGGGACTCTCGGTGCGGGCCGTCGAGGAGATCGTGACCTTGATGGGCTCTCGGCCCCAGACGGCTCAGCGCTCCAAGGGCCCGCGGGCCGGTACTCGGGTCTCGCCGGCCTTGACCGACCTCGCGACCCGTCTCTCGGACCGCTTCGAGACGCGGGTGAAGGTCGACCTCGGTCAGAAGAAGGGCAAGATCACCGTCGAGTTCGCCTCGATGGAGGACCTTGAGCGGATTCTCGGCAGCCTCGCCCCCGGCGAGGGGCCGGTGCTGCAGAGGAGCCTCCTGGACGGTGACTCCGAGGAGACGGACGACTGATCTGCCGACGGGCGGGGTGATCTCGCTCAGGCGCCAGGACGGGCCGTGTCCGGTGTGTACCGGACACGGCCCGCTCTTTGCTTTCAGGCGGTATCGGTGGAATCGCATCGTGGATACGATGCGTTCGGGTATGGCGAATCCACCCGGCAGCACCTCTGAGGGGAGAGGCAGGGGCCATGCGAACGGTGAGCCGCACAGGACTGGTGAGCGCAGGCCTGGGGCTGGGCGCCGTCGGCGGCTTCGTCGGCAGCCTGCTCAGGGAACGAAGCGCTCTGACGGCCGCCCGCGACGCGGCGGGCGAAGGAAGCGAGGAACAGCCTTCATGGGGCGTCGGCTCGTACCGCTCACGCTGGACAACCTTCAGGACCTTCCCAAGCGCTGTCGCACGTGTGTCTTCTGGGAGTTGGACCCAGTCAGCGGCGAGGCCGCGGTAAAAGCCGGAACACCCGCCCTCGAGAAGGAGGCCTGGATCTCCGCCGTCCTCCTGGACTGGGGATCCTGCGGCAGGGTCGTGTATGTCGACGACGTACCGGTGGGCTTCGTGCTGTACGCCCCTCCGGCCTACGTACCCCGCTCGACGGCATTCCCCACGAGCCCTGTCTCGCCCGACGCCGTGCAACTGATGACCGCGTTCATCATGCCGGGCTACCAAGGGCAGGGACTGGGCCGGGTGATGGTCCAGACGGTCGCCAAGGATCTGCTGCGGCGGGGCTTCAAAGCGATCGAGGCATTCGGGGACGCGCGCTGGCAGGAGCCCGCCTGTCTGCTGCCCGCGGACCATCTCCTCGCGGTGGGCTTCAAGACGGTTCGGCCTCATCCCACGTACCCGCGGTTGAGGCTGGAGCTGCGGACCACGCTCTCCTGGAAGGAGGACGTGGAGATGGCACTGGACCGGCTCCTGGGTGCCGTACAGAAGGAACCGGTTCTCCGGCCGCTCTAATGCGAATGGGCCGACCCCTCAGGGCCGGCCCATTCATGTTTCACGTGAAACGTCACTCGGAGATGAAGTCCTCGAGGTCGCGGACGATCGCGGCCTTCGGCTTCGCACCGACGATGGTCTTGGCGACCTCGCCACCCTGGTACACGTTCAGGGTCGGGATGGACATGACGCCGTACTTGGCGGCCGTACCCGGGTTCTCGTCGATGTTCAGCTTGACGACCTCGATCTTGTCGCCGTACTCGGCGGCGATCGCCTCGAGGGACGGCGCGATCTGGCGGCACGGGCCGCACCAGGCAGCCCAGAAGTCCACCAGGACGGGCTTGTCGCTCTTGAGAACGTCCTGCTCGAAGGAATCGTCGGTCACATGCTTGAGGGTGCCGGCCACGGCGGGCTCCTTAACTGGTTGGTGCGGTGGGGCGGATGGGGGTCAGACGGAGGTCTTCTCGGGCTCAGCCTTCTCCTCGTCCGCGAGGGCGGCGAGGAAGCGCTCGGCGTCGAGGGCGGCGGAGCAGCCGGTGCCGGCCGCGGTGATCGCCTGGCGGTAGGTGTGGTCGACCACGTCACCGGCACCGAAGACACCGGTCAGGTTGGTCCGCGTGGAGGGCGCCTCCACCTTCAGGTAGCCCTCTTCGTCCAGTTCGAGCTGGCCCTTGAAGAGCTCGGTGCGCGGGTCGTGGCCGATCGCGATGAACAGGCCGGTGACCGGGAGAGCCGAGAGTTCGCCGGTCTTGAGGTTGCGCAGCTTCAGGCCCGAGAGCTTCTGGTCCCCCTGGATCTCGGCGACCTCGCTGTCCCAGACGAACTTGATCTTCGGGTCGGCGAAGGCACGCTCCTGCATCGCCTTGGAGGCGCGCAGGGTGTCACGGCGGTGGACGATCGTCACGGACTTGGCGAAGCGGGAGAGGAAGGTAGCCTCCTCCATCGCGGTGTCACCGCCGCCAATTACGGCGATGTCCTGGTCCTTGAAGAAGAAGCCGTCGCAGGTGGCGCACCAGGAGACTCCGCGGCCGGAGAGAGCGTCCTCGTTCGGCAGGCCGAGCTTGCGGTGCTGCGAGCCGGTGGTGACGATGACGGCCTTCGCCTGGTGGACGGTACCCGCGGTGTCGGTGACGGTCTTGATCTCACCACTCAGGTCGACGGAGACGACATCGTCCGGGATGAGCTCGGCGCCGAAGCGTTCGGCCTGGGCGCGCATGTTGTCCATGAGCTCGGGGCCCATGATGCCGTCCTGGAAGCCGGGGAAGTTCTCCACCTCGGTGGTGTTCATCAGCGCGCCACCCGCCGTAACGGCGCCCTCGAACACCAGCGGCTTCAGCGACGCGCGCGCGGTGTAGAGCGCCGCCGTGTAGCCGGCGGGCCCGGAGCCGATGATGATCACGTTTCGGACGTCACTCACGGCTTGATTCCTCGTCTCTGGACTGCGTCGTGGACCGGGGGAGCGTCTTTCAGAACTCTCACCCCACCCAACGGATCCTAAGGGGCGCGCATTCCCGCTGTGTCCGGGCACACGAGGATGCGCCACCGTACGAGATACCACGCAGGACGGAGACGAAGCGTGCGCGCTCAGGAGCCGGTGTAGGACTGCTTCAGCAAGACCTTGGCCGTAGCGGACGACTGCTTGCCCACACAGGTCGCGTCCATGAGATAGGCGGTGACCCGGGTGCCGTCAGGAGCGTCGGGAAGCACGACGAGGAGAGCTTCCGTCCCCTTGTAGATCCCCTTCTCGGTCCCGAGCGCTACGTCGTCGCGTCCGATGCCCTTCTGAATGCAGCTGGGGACCACCGGGTCCTTGAAGACCCTGGGCGAGTTGCCGGGGACGGATTCCATCCCGAGGCTGTCCGGAGCGCGGGAACCACTGTCGCCGCTCTGGTTCTGGGCGAGGAGATCGGAAACCTGCTGCTCCAGCTTCTCCTTGGAGAAGGTGTCCGCGGTGGTGGACTGGGCCTCGGGGGCGGACGGGTTGCCGTCGTTCAGCGAGGAGAACAGCACGGAACCGAATCCCAGGGCGGCGGCGGTGAACACAGCACCGAGGACGACCGCCCGGCGTCGACCGCCCCGCCGGGTCTCCTTGCGGCCCGGGCCGGTGGTCGAGGCTCGCGCGTTGCCTGCGGGGCGGTCGGTCGATGTTTCACGTGAAACAAGCGCGCTGTCGTCCGAGCCGGAGGCGGGCGACGTATCGGACAGGGACTGGGCGCTGATGGGTGCCGACGCGTCGACGGCGTGGGGAGCCGTAGCGTGCAGCAGAGCTTCCGCGGCGAGCGCGGCGTCGATCCGGCCGGCGACATCGGCAGGCATGCGCGGAGGACCCGGCAGAGTTCCGAGCAGTCCCCGGATCTCCTCCAGGGAGGCGTGGACATCCGCGCAGAGTTCGCACTCGGCCAGATGCTGTCGTACGTCCGCGGTCCGGGACGGCGGGAGCAGGCCTTCGGCGAGGTCCGAGATCTCCGCGACGCCCGGGTGCCCGGCTGTGTCAGTCGTGGATGTCACGCTCGCCCACCTCCGCCCTTCACTGCAGCTGAATCGCTTGGTCCGGTATCAGGCGGGCCCGCTTGACGCGGCCCCGCTGCGGGTGGGACGGATGTCCCCTGCGTCCGGTTCCGCCCCTCGCCCGCTTCTCTTTCGGCGCCGGTGTTTTCCGGCCGCAGATGCTTGAGCAGGGGGAGGAGTCTGGCTCGGCCACGGGCACAGCGGCTCTTCACCGTCCCGGTCGGCACGTCGAGGACGCGGGCCGCCTCGGCGACCGGGTAGCCCTGCATGTCGACCAGGACGAGCGCGGCCCGTTGGTCGGGAGGAAGGGTGCCGAGTGCCTCCAGGAGCTGACGGTGGAGGTCGTTTCGCTCCGCGGGCGCCGAGGCCGACTCGTGCGGCTCCAGCAGCTGCTCCAGGCGCTCGGTGTCGTCGACCGGAGACGTCTTGCGGGAGGCCGCCTTACGGGCGCGGTCCAGGCAGGCGTTCACTGTGATCCGGTGCAGCCACGTCGTGACCGCCGACTGGCCCCGGAAGGTGTGGGCGGCCCGGTAGGCGGAGACGAGGGCGTCCTGGACGGCGTCAGCGGCCTCCTCCCGGTCCCCCAGCGTCCGCAGGGCCACCGCCCAGAGCCGGTCCCGGTGCCGACGCACGAGTTCACCGAAGGCGTCGGCATCGCCCTCGACATGGCGGGCGAGCAGATCCTGATCGCTCACGTCGCCGTATCCGGCGCCTTCCGCCATGGGACCCCTCCCTCGCGGCGATCCTGCGTTCTCGCAGGATCGCCCTCCATCGTCGGCTGACGGACAGCAAGCCCCTAGCTGGTCACCTTGATGTCAGCGACCCGGCCGCGGAAGGTGCCTTGTTCCGTTTGCGGCAACTTGGTCAGCCAGACCAGCAGGTACCGGCTCTCGAAGGACTTGTCAGGCTTGAGCGTCACACTCGCACCGGAGCCCCCGGCGACCTTCGTGTAGGAGTCGAAGGACGTCGGCTGCGAACCTGCGTCACTGGAGGCGGCGAGAAGTTCGACCGACGTGTTCCCCACGAAGGAGACCGTCACCTTCCCGACCTGCTGCACCTTGCCGAGATCGAGGATGACACCGAGGCCCGGCTTCAGCCGCCCGAAGTCGGCGCTCGTGTAGAAGTCCGTCTGCCAGTACGTGCTGGAACTGCTGTCGTAGGTCTTGTGTATGTCGGACGGCTTCTCGGAGCCATCGCCGTACGGGTCGAAGTCGCTGGCCCCGCTGATGGCGATCGGCTTGCTGGGTGCCTGGGTCGGACTCTTGTCGTTCCCGTCCGTCGTCTGCGTCTGGTTCGTGTCGTCCGACTTGTTGCCCTGGTCCATGAGCGCATCCGCCAACTGCCAGCTGCCCAGGCCGAGGGCGGCGATGAGGAGGGCCGAGACGGCCCACTTCAGCGCCCTGCCGGTACGGCTCTGCAGTGGAGGCGGCGGGGCCTGAACAGGCTGCGTGACGCCCGGACGCGGCGCCTGACGGCCGTACGTGCCCTGCTGGTACGTCGTGCGCTGATAGTCCGGCGGGGCGGTGAACGCCGGCTCCGGCGGGCGGATGCGGGGCATCTCGCCGATCGCCTTCACCAGTTCCTCGGGCGTGGTGCACGGGGACTCGTGGCGGGAAGCGGTCGCGCCGTCGTTGGCGAGCGCCCGCATGGTCAGCTCGGACAGGCCGCGGTGGACACCGGCACGCACCTGGTCGGGGGCGATGAGGCCGATGTCCTTCGGTAGGCCGGACAGCCCGTAGGCGTCGTTCTCGTACGGCCAGCGCTGGGTGAGCGCTGCGTACAACAGCGCTCCGATCGCTTCCGTGTCGGTGCGCTGCGGGGTTTCGGAACTGATGCCGCGCAGCGCGGCGTTGACGGCGAGACCACGGATGCGCCACTGGCCGGTCGACGTGCGCAGCACGGCGTTGGGGTTCAGACGCAGATGGGCGAGGCCCTCGCGGTGGGCGGCGGCCATGGCGGAGGAGATCTGGCTGATCAACTGGTAGGCGTCGTACACCTCCAGAGGGCCGGAGGCGAGAAGCGTGGTCAGTTCGGTGGCGTCGGGCAGCCACTCGTGAACGACGTAGACGAGGTCGTTCTCCTCGACGGCGTCGAGGACTTGGACGAAGCGCGGATCGCCCAGCAGTGCAGAGGAGCGGGCCGCGGCCAGCACCGAACGGGCCCGCGAGTGATCCGCGGGCAGCAGGTGGACGCCGACGGCGCGACGCAGCTTCTCGTCCACGGCACGCCAACTGCTGAATCCGTTCAGACGGGTGACGCACTCCTCGAGCCGGTAGCGTCTGGCGAGCTTGTGTCCGCTGTGCAGCTCCGGTGGTGAGGCCTTTTCGGGACTCCCGGTCCCGCCACTCCCCTGTGCCTCGACGTCTTCCGTGTCCCGCTCCCGGTTCTTGGCCACCCCGTCGGCCGTGGACTGGTCCGCCTCGGCGGTCAGCGGCTCGTCACCGCTGTTGTCTGCCACGTCGACGGCAGCCGTGCTCCGTTCCGCCACCGTCGTTCCTGCCTCCCCATCCATTGCGCGCCATGCGACGCCGAAACCAATTGTGCCCACAGTCCGCCGCTATGCACGACACACAGTGGCGGACGATGGTTGTGCGCGTACCCCCGCCTCAGCGCCCCAGGCGCCCCCGGACCATGCCGACCAGTGAGTTCAGCTCCTCGATGCGCATCTTGCGGGCGGCGACGAAGAAGGTTCCGAGCAGTACCGCGCCGCCGGCGATCAGTGCCGCGAAGGAACCGAGGACGCCCTGACCCAGAGTGTGGCCGATGCCGTAGCAGGCGGCGCCGCTGAGCAGGGCCGCCGGTACCGAGGCGATGCAGAGACGGGCGTACGTCCGCAGGACGCGCCCGCCGTCCAGGTCCCCGCCCAGCCGCTTGCGCAGTCGGCGCCAGGCGACGCCGACTCCGATCGCGTACGCCAGGCCGTACGCGGCGGCCATGCCGACCACGGCCCAGCGAGCCGGCAGCACGATGAAGCAGACGGCGGAGGCCGCGGCGTTGACGGCTGCCACGATGACCGTGTTGTAGAAGGGGGTCCGGGTGTCCTCGTACGCGTAGAAGGCGCGCAGGACGACGTACTGCACCGAGTACGGGATCAGGCCGAGGCCGAAGGCCATCAGCATGTATCCCATGTTCGTCGCGGCGCTTGTGCCGGAGGAGCCGAAGATGAGCGTGCACATCGGGATGCCGAGCGAGACGAAGCCGAACGCGAGCGGCACGATCGCGACCGCAGTGGTGCGCAGGCCCTGCGAGATGTCGTCGCGCACGGCGCCGCCGTCGTCCTCCGCGGCCGAGCGCGAGATGCGCGGCAGCAGGGCGGCCATCAGGGAGACGGTGATGATGGCCTGCGGCAGGCCCCAGATGAGCTGGGCGTTGGCGTAGGCACTGAAGCCGGTGCCGGGGATCTTCGTGTCGGCGACCGACGCGGTGGCCAGCTGGGTGACGACGAGCGCGCCCGCCTGGTTGGCGAGGACGAACAGGATGGTCCACTTCGCGAGCATCGCGGCCTTGCCCAGGCCGTGGCCCCGCCAGTCGAAGCGCAGCCGCAGCCGGAACCCGGTCTCGCGCAGGTACGGGATCATCGCGAGGGCCTGCACCACCAGCCCGAGCAGGATGCCGATGCCGAGCAGTCGCTGACCTTCCGGCGGGATGTTCGTGACGCTCATGCCGGAGTGCTCGGCCGTGCCGTACACCCACAGGAACGTCCCGAGCGTCACGATGATGACGATGTTGTTCAGGACCGGGGTCCACATCATCGCGCCGAACCTGCCACGGGCGTTGAGGATCTGCCCCATCACCACGTGGACGCCCATGAAGAAGATGGAGGGCAGGAAGTAGCGGGTGAACGTGACGGCGACCTCGTTGGCCGCGGGGTCGCTCGCGACGGGGTTCGACAGAGCGTGCACCAGAAGCGGCGCCGCGAACATCGCGATCGCGGTGAGCGCGGCGAGTGCCACCATGACGAGCGTCAGCAGGCGGTTCGCGTACGCTTCACCGCCGTCCTCGTCGTCCTTCATGGCGCGCACGAGCTGCGGGACGAAGACGGAGTTCAGGCCGCCGCCGACGGTGAGGATGTAGATCATGGTCGGCAGCGTGTACGCCACCTGGAAGGAGTCACCCAGGAAGGCGGTGCCCAACGCCGAGACGATCAGCGCCGAGCGGACGAAGCCGGTGAGGCGGGAGACCATCGTGCCCGCCGCCATCACGGCGCTCGACTTCAGCAGGCCACCGGCCCGCCCGCCCTTCTTGGCGGTGGGCGCCGGAGCCGCGGTGGGCGTGGCGGTGAGGTTCATGGTCTGGTCGGCCGCGGGCGAGGGGGCCGCCGGAGCCCGGTACTGCGGCGCCGGTGCCTGCTCGCCCGGGGCCGCTGCCGGACCCGGCACTGACGGCGGGTCGTACTGCGGGAGGCCGCCGCCCTGCTGCTGGTCCCGGAAAAGGTGGGCGAAGGCATCCGGCTCGTGGCGTTCCCCGCCGGCCTGGGACACCAGGTCGTCGACGCCCACGAACTGGGTGGTGCGGGGATCGTCGCCGTACGGCAGGTACTGGGTCGGACCCTCCGGCTCCGGGGCCGGAGTCTGCGCCCACACGCGCGGGTCGGGGGCGTACGGCGACTGGGGGGGCTGGGCATACAGAGGCTGCTGCGGCTGGTATGTGCCCGGCGACGGCGGAGGGTGGGCCGCGCGGTCGTAGAGCGCCTTGGCGACGGGGTCCTGGGCGTAGAGATCCTGTGCCTGGTAGGGGTCCTGGTCGTAGGCATCCTGGAGGTACATGTCGGCGGGGGGCTGCGGCGGTACCTGGCCGTGCTCAGGCGGCGGGCCCTCGGGATGGCCCGAGGGGCCCGCGGCCTGGCCGCGGTCACCGTCGTACGGCGCGTTCATGGTTACCCCACCTCATCGTCCCGGGCCCACCGGCCACGACATCCTCAACGGTCCACTCTCTCACCCGTGCCGGACGGGTCTGCGCTTTCCGCTGGGGTGTCCGGTGTCGGGTCACTCTGGTGCTCAGGGTCGTCTGCCCGGGCCCGGGTGCCGGACTCTTCCTTGAGGCGGTCTTCGAGGCCCTCGGGGTTCTCTGGTCCGCGCTCGGCTTCGTCACCGCCTTCGGGGCCGTCCTCCTCGGCCTCACGGGCGGCCGCGCGCTTGCGCTGCGTGTACATCCGGAAGCCGGCAAGGACGAGCAGGAGGAAGCCGCCGCCGATGACCAGCATCACGGTCGCCGTGAACTCGGTGACCTTCACGTCGAAGGTTACGGGGTCGCCGTACTCCTGGCCGTCCTGCGTGTACAGCTGGGCGATCACCGTGGCCTTTCCGTTGGCCTTGGCCGTCGTGGTGAACTTCACCGTCTGGCTGTGACCGCCGGAGACCTCGATCCGTTGCTCGGAATAGGAATCGCCGTCGATCTCGAGGCGCTTCGGGCTCAGCGAGGTGAGCCGGAGCACCAAGCGGTCCACGCCCTGCACCAGGTTGTTCTGCACGGTCACCGGGAGGGTGGCGCTGCGGCCCGAGAGCTTGGTCTCCGACTTGTCGATCAGGTCGACCTGGCCGGTCAGTCCGGTGAGGTATTCGTGTACGTCGTTGCGGAAGCTGGTCGCCTCCGTGGCGCGGCCGCGCCAGGACGTGGACATCTCACGGTTCATCGCCCGTCCGAAGGGGGTCACCACCCGGGACTGGTTGGCGAGGATCACCTTGAAGTTGTCGAGCTTCTCCTGCGTGCCGGCGATCTGCTCGAAGGCCGACTTGGGCAGCTCCTGCTTGCGCAGCGAGGAGGGGTACTTGGACGTCGACGGCACCTTCGTGGTGGCGCCCGGGTCCGGCTTGGCCGTGGCTGCCGCCGTGAGTTCCTGGAACTGGGACCAGTTTCCGCCCTGCAGGGCCGTCACCGCTTCGGCCATGGCCTGGGCCTGGCGTGCCGACGGCATCCGCTGCGGGGCGACGACGATGCTGCGCTGCTTGTCCGTCTGAAGGTTGAGGGTGAGGCTCTGAGCCAGGAACTGCTGCACGGAGAGCGTGGCGGCGGAGGCCCTCAGCAGATCGCCCTGGAAGGCCATCGACAGCCGGGCGTCCGCGACGACCGCCGTGGTGCCGCCACCGATGGGCCGGGCCGCCGAGGGCGTGTACGGCAGGCCGCCGGTTTCTTGGAGGCTGTCACTGCGCGCGATGACCTTGTCCGCACCGGCCGAAGTGGCGACCTTGACGATCGACGGGTCGACGGCCCCTTCCACCGGCCAGGCGAAGTCGGTGGTCGGTTTCACGTGGAGGATCGTCTCCACGGTGTTCGTGACGACATCCGTGGCCTCGTTCAGACGGCTCAGCGAGCCGGTGACGCTCGTGCCGTTGTGTGCGAGCGAGGCGAGGTCCGGGTCGGCGAAGGGAAGGGCGACGACCTCTTTGTCCGCCGCGGCATCCTGCAGCTTGGCGAGCCACTGGCCCGCGAGCCTCTGATTCTGCTGGGAGCCCGGCCTGGTGGTGTTGCCCGACTTCACGCGGTAGGTGTTCGTCATCGCGTCGACCGAGGCCAGCAGGTCGGGGTCGACGACCCAGGTGACGTCGAGGTCCTTGCCCAGTGACACCAACTGGTCCAGCCGGCCTCCCGGGGCGATCTCCTTGGCGAGGTCATCGTTGAGGAAGACCGGCGTCTGCTGTTCGTTCGATCCCGTCTCCGCCGTCATGTGGACGGTGGAGATGAGCGGCCAGAGGTACGCCGTCTTCGTCTTCGTGTCGGCCTCGCCGGACTGCCACGGCAGGAACGTGCTCCGCGCGCCGAGCACCTGCTCCCAGGGCTGCGCGGCCGTCTCGCCGGAGAGCGAGACGGCGAACGGGTAGACCCCGCTGCTGCCGAGGTCGAGCTCGTCGACCGGAACCGAGATGGAGAAGCTCTCGGCAACGCCCGGTGTCAGCTTGGAGAACTTCTCGACGTACTTGCCGCCGATCTCCGGGCTCGTGACGGACTGGGTGCTGCTGCTGTTCCTGGCGGCGCTGTCGACGGCCGAGCGGGTGGTCAGCTCGCTTCCCACCCGCAGGCCCACGTGTGCGTCGGTGACGGTCTGCTTGCCGTTGTTGGTCACCGTGCCGGACACAGTCAGCGTGTCGCCGTCCGTGGGGGCGCTGGGGCTGAGCGTGTCGAGGGCCACGGACACCGTGCCCGAATCCGCGGCGGCCTGTGCCGAGGACTGACCGGCGGCGTGTGCGGACATGGCGGCGGGCAACTGGCACAGTCCGGCCAGGAGAGGCGCCCCGGCGAGCAGCGCTCCGGTGCGCCGCAGCCAGCGGCGGGCAGGTGAGGGACTCGTCCCCTGGAAGTCTGCCGCCTCGGCCACGCGCTCGCCCGTCCCTCGTCGTCGTCAGTGGTCGTCGGAATGTGCGTCCACGCATGGTAACGATGCGCGCTGAGGGGAAGTGCCGCGGACTGCTCCACAAGATCGGGGGACACGGTCGTGCTGTCCCGAATGTGCACGTATAAAGAGGATCGCCTCCGTGGGTCTCATGGGCAGGCCTTGTGCAGGTCGGGGTGGAGGGTCTGTGCCCGTTTAATGGAGGAGCTCGCGGTCGCCCGGGCCACGTACCCTCTTTTGTTGTGCCGAACGCCAACGAAGACAACTCCAGTGCCCTGAGTCAGGTGCAGCACCGCGCGGTGATTGAGCTGCTGCGAGTCGCCCCAGTCGCCGACGACCTCGCCCGCCGTTTCCAGAAGGCCGGGTTCTCACTCGCCCTGGTCGGCGGCTCGGTCCGGGACGCGTTGCTCGGCCGGCTCGGCAATGACCTGGACTTCACGACCGACGCCCGACCTCAGGACGTACTGAAGATCGTGCGGCCGTGGGCGGACTCCGTGTGGGAGGTCGGTATCGCCTTCGGCACGGTCGGGGTGCAGAAGGACGGCTACCAGATCGAGGTGACCACCTACCGGTCGGAGGCGTACGACCGGACCTCACGCAAGCCCGAGGTGTCGTACGGCGACTCCATCGAGGAGGACCTGGTCCGGCGCGACTTCACCGTGAACGCGATGGCTGTCGCGCTGCCGGAGAAGGAGTTCATCGATCCGCACGGCGGCCTGGACGACCTGGCGGCGCGCGTACTGCGCACCCCGGGCACGCCCGAGGAGTCCTTCTCGGACGACCCGCTGCGGATGATGCGGGCCGCACGCTTCGCGGCGCAGCTCGACTTCGAGGTGGCCCCCGAGGTCGTGACAGCGATGAAGGACATGTCCGAGCGTATCGAGATCGTCTCTGCCGAGCGGGTACGGGACGAGCTGAACAAGCTGATCCTCTCCGCGCACCCGCGCGAGGGTCTGACACTGCTGGTCGACACGGGGATCGCCGACCATGTCCTGCCCGAGCTTCCGGCCCTGCGGCTGGAGAGCGACGAGCACCACCGGCACAAGGACGTCTACGAACACACGCTGATCGTTCTGGAGCAGGCGATCGCGCTGGAGGGAAACGGTCCCGACCTCGTCCTCCGCCTCGCCGCACTGCTGCACGACATCGGCAAGCCGCGCACGCGCCGCTTCGAGAAGGACGGCCGGGTCTCGTTCCACCACCACGAGGTGGTCGGGGCGAAGATGACCAAGAAGCGCATGACCGCGTTGAAGTACTCCAATGATCTGGTGAAGGACGTCTCGCATCTGGTCGAACTCCACCTGCGCTTCCACGGGTACGGCACCGGGGAGTGGACCGACTCTGCGGTCCGTCGCTATGTCCGGGACGCGGGACCGCTCCTGGACCGTCTCCACAAGCTGACCCGGTCGGACTGCACGACCCGGAACAAGCGCAAGGCGGCCGCACTGTCGCGAGCGTACGACGGCCTGGAAGAGCGGATCACCCAGCTTCAGGAGAAGGAGGAGCTCGATGCGATCCGGCCCGACCTGGACGGCAACCAGATCATGGAGATCCTCGGCGTCGGGCCCGGTCCCGCTGTCGGCCGTGCGTACAAGCACATGCTGGAGCTTCGTCTGGAGAACGGGCCGATGGGGCCCGACGAGGCGGTGGCCGCACTCAAGGAGTGGTGGTCCGAGCAGGACTGAGGCCGTGGAACGGGGGCATGTTTCACGTGAAACATGCCCCCGGATGCGGAAGAGAGCCGGCGGCGGATGCGCTTGCAGGCAGGCGATGTTTCACGTGAAACATCGCCTGGCGACACTCACTGGCGTTCAGAGCGAGCCAGAGCAACGGCAACCACTCCATAGATGACGCCGATCGTGACCACCAACGGCACCGAGCGGCCATCCGGCGGCAGCATCAGGGCCGCCACGGCAGCGGCAGCGACGAAGGCGACGTTGAAGAGCACGTCGTAGACGGAGAAGATCCGGCCGCGGAAGCCGTCCTCGACCGAGGACTGGACGATCGTGTCTGTGGCGATCTTCGCGCCCTGGGTCGTCAGGCCCAGCACGAAGGCCGCGGCGAGCATGGGTGCGGTGGCGAACGGCAGGCCGAGGGAAGGCTCCAGGATCGAGGCGGCCGCAGCGCACACGACGATCCACGTGCCGGCCCCGAGTCGGCCGGCAGTCCAGGGCGTCACGACGGCCGCCGCGAAGAAGCCGGCGCCCGAGATCCCCAACGCCAGCCCCAGCAGGGCGAGTCCGTCGTCGGCGTTCGAAGCGAACTCGTACCGGCAGAGCATCAGCAGCATGACCAGCAGGGAGCCGTAGCAGAACCGCATCAACGCCATCGCGCCGAGCGCTCGAGCGGCCGACCGGCGGGAAGGCGCAGCGAGGTGGCGTACGCCCGCCACGAGGTCGCGGGCAGTGCCGGCGAGTGCTGCCCCGATCCGGGGCTTCACCAACTGGCGGTCGGGCCCCAGGAGTTCCGGTGACATACGCAGCGATGCGAGCGCTCCGCACAGGTACAGGGCGGCTCCCAGCAGCACCACGGCAGCATCCGAGTCCGCGACCACCAGCCGTACGGCGAAGGCGAGACCACCGCCCGCGGTCGCGGCGAGCGTTCCGGCGGTCGGGGAAAGGGAGTTGGCGATCATCAGGCGGTCAGCGTCGACCACGCGGGGCAGCGCGGCGGACAGGCCGGACAGGATGAAACGGTTGACGGCCGTGACGCACAGCGCGGAGACGTAGAAGAGCCAGTCGGGGACCTGGCTGACGATCAGGACAGCCGTCACCGATGCCATCAGGGCGCGCACCAGGTTGCCGTAGAGGAAGACCTGGCGGCGGCGCCAGCGGTCCAGCAGGACGCCGGCGAAGGGGCCCACCAAGGAGTAAGGCAGCAACAGGATGGCCATCGCGGAGGCGATGGCGGTGGCCGAGGTCTGCTTCTCCGGCGAGAAGACGACGTAGGAGGCGAGCGCGACCTGGTAGACGCCGTCGGCGCCCTGCGAGAGCAGACGTACGGCGAGGAGGCGTCGGAAGTTCCGGAAGCGGAGCAGGACGCGCAGGTCACGGACGACGGCCATGGGGCACAGCCTCACATACGGGGAGGGTCCCCGGGCGTAATGCCCCGGGGACCCTCAACAAGCCGAAAAGACAGACGTCTTAGCGCTCGACCTCGCCCTTGATGAACTTCTCGACGTTGTCGTAGGCCTCGTCGTCGAAGTACTGGACCGGCGGGGACTTCATGAAGTACGAGGACGCCGACAGGATCGGGCCACCGATGCCGCGGTCCTTGGCGATCTTCGCGGCACGCAGGGCGTCGATGATGACACCCGCGGAGTTCGGGGAGTCCCAGACCTCGAGCTTGTACTCCAGGTTCAGCGGGACATCACCGAAGGCACGGCCCTCGAGACGGACGTAGGCCCACTTGCGGTCGTCCAGCCAGGCCACGTAGTCCGAGGGACCGATGTGGACGTTCTTCGCGCCCATGTCACGGTCGGGGATCTGCGAGGTGACGGCCTGCGTCTTCGAGATCTTCTTGGACTCGAGGCGGTCGCGCTCCAGCATGTTCTTGAAGTCCATGTTGCCGCCGACGTTGAGCTGCATGGTGCGCTCGAGACGGACACCGCGGTCCTCGAACAGCTTCGCCATCACACGGTGGGTGATGGTGGCGCCGACCTGCGACTTGATGTCGTCGCCGACGATCGGGACGCCCGCCTCGGTGAACTTGTCCGCCCACTCCTTGGTGCCGGCGATGAAGACCGGGAGAGCGTTGACGAACGCGACCTTGGCGTCGATGGCGGCCTGGGCGTAGAACTTCGCCGCGTCCTCGGAACCGACGGGCAGGTAGCAGACGAGGACGTCAACTTGCCTGTCCTTGAGGATCTGGACCACGTCGACCGGGGTCTCGTCGGACTCCTCGATGGTCTCGCGGTAGTACTTGCCGAGACCGTCGAGCGTGTGCCCGCGCTGGACCGTGATGCCCTTGTTCGGGACGTCGCAGATCTTGATGGTGTTGTTCTCGCTGGCACCGATGGCGTCCGAGAGGTCGAGGCCGACCTTCTTCGCGTCGACGTCGAAGGCGGCGACGAACTCGACGTCACCGACGTGGTAGTCGCCGAACTGGACGTGCATCAGGCCCGGGACCTTGGACGCCGGGTCGGCGTCCTTGTAGTACTCGACGCCCTGCACCAGCGAGGCGGCGCAGTTGCCCACGCCGACGATGGCTACGCGAACCGAACCCATTCCGGTTGCTCCCTGTGTGTACGAGTGAGGCCCTGAGCGGGCTCTCACGTGGCGGTGTCGTCGGGCGAATCCGGCCGGGAGGTGTTCCCCGGCCGGGGCAGATCGCCCGTCGCTCCAGATGTGGTGTCCTGCTGAGCGGGCTCCCCGGAACCGGAACCCTTGAGGTCCCGTCCGGCCCGCTCGCTCTCGATGAGCTCGTTCAGCCAGCGCACTTCGCGCTCCACGGACTCCATTCCGTGGCGCTGGAGCTCAAGCGTGTAGTCGTCGAGGCGCTCCCGGGTGCGCGCCAGCGAGGCGCGCATCTTCTCCAGGCGCTCTTCCAGACGGCTGCGGCGGCCCTCAAGAACGCGCATGCGCACATCGCGAGAGGTCTGCCCGAAGAAGGCGAAACGCGCGGCGAAGGTCTCGTCCTCGTACGCGTCGGGCCCCGTCTGGGAGAGGAGCTCCTCGAAGTGCTCCTTACCTTCCGCCGTCAACCGATAGACGATCTTGGCGCGACGCCCTGCGAGTGGTGCGGCGAGAGCGTCCTCGGAGGTGTTCCCCGGCTCTTCGATCAACCAGCCGTTCGCGACCAGCGTCTTGAGGCAGGGGTACAGAGTCCCGTAGCTGAACGCACGGAACACACCCAGTGACGTGTTGAGTCGCTTGCGCAGCTCATAGCCGTGCATCGGGGATTCGCGGAGCAGGCCGAGTACAGCGAACTCGAGGATCCCGGAACGCCGGCTCATCGTCGCCTCCTCTCTGCCGCGACCCGTCGAGACGGGTGCCGTGACGGTCTTTATGCCGAGCTGATGTATCGACTCGATACATCCAGACGATAGAACGGCCTTCCGGTTGCGGCAAGAGGGGGGACGGTGAACGGGATCACATCACTGATTCATGGGAAGCGAGTTGCCTGGTTTGGGGTGAACTTCGGGGCTAGGCAGGTTTTGACGGTGCGTAGTCTGTGCGCCATGCACACCACCGGGAACCGAGTGACGCCTGGGGGGCGTCATGGTCCTCGGTGCAGTACGGATGAATGCGAAAGCGACCGCATCCGTACTTCGGGGGGACCGGAAACCAGCCGCCGTTTCCAGGCGCGCAAAGGTGCGCCTGCCCGAGGAGTAGTCGTTCGATGAGCGAGCACCGTCGCAAACCGCCGCAGCCGCAGGGAGGCGGACGTGCCGCGGCCCGACGCGGCCAGTCCGGTTCGTCCCCCGGCCGCCGCGCGGCTCCGCGAGGCGCCACCGGGTCTCCTTCCGACTCCTATGGGGCGAGTTCCCATGAGTCGGATTCCTACGGTCCCGGTGGCGAGGAACGTCAGTTCGGCAGCCGCGCCGAGGCCCGCCGAGCGGCACAGAGAAGCAGCAGCGGTGGCCGACGCAGAGCGGCCGAACCCGCCGGCCGCGCCGGCCGGCGCAGTGGCCCCGGCGGCGCGGCCGGCCCCGGGCGGGGCCGGGGGCGTGCAGCCGCTCCGGACAAGAAACGGATCATCGACTACCCGCGTGCCGGCAAGTACGGCGTGGCGCGCTGGGTGCCGTCGTGGAAGCTGGTGACCGGTCTGTTCATCGGCTTCTTCGGAGGCCTGGTCGCGGTCGCGGGCGTTGGGTACGCACTGGTGAGCGTCCCGAACATCGACCAGACGGCGACGGCGCAGAACAACGTCTACTACTGGGCCAACGGTGACGAGATGGTCGCCACGGGCGGTGAGACGAACCGCCAGAACGTCAACCTCTCGCAGATCCCCAAGGCGATGCAGTACGCCGTCATCTCGCAGGAGAACAAGACCTTCGAGACGGACAGCGGCATCGACCCCAAGGGCATCGCCCGTGCCGTGTTGAACATGGCCCGGGGCGGTGAGACGCAGGGTGGCTCGACCATCACCCAGCAGTACGTGAAGAACGCGATGCTGAACGACCAGTCCCAGACGGTCTCGCGAAAGTTCAAGGAGATCTTCGTCTCGATCAAGGTGGGTGCCACCAAGTCGAAGGACGAGATCATGGAGGGTTACCTGAACTCCGCGTACTACGGTCGCTCGGCGTACGGCATCCAGGCGGCTGCCCGCGCGTACTTCAACAAGGACGCCGTCGACCTGAACGAGGGAGAGTGCGCCTTTCTCGCGGCGACACTCAAGGGTGCCACGTACTACGACCCGGCGGGCGCGCAGTCCATCGACCCGGCCAACGCCACTCCCGAGGCCAACAGCAAGCGGGCTCTGGCGCAGATGCAGGACACGCTCGACAAGATGGTCGAGTACGGCCATCTGAGCCCCACGGTCCGGGCCGACTACCGGCAGCTTCCTGAGGTGAAGAGCCCGCGCTCGAACAACGAGCTGAGCGGCCAGGTGGGTTATCTCGTCGACCTCGCCAAGGCGTATCTGATCAACAACGACGTCATCAGCGCCGACAAGATGCAGCAGGGCGGTTACTCGATCTACACGACCTTCGACAAGAAGAAGGTCAACGAACTCGAGAAGTCGGTCCAGAAGGTCCAGAAGGCGAACATCAAGCCCAAGGAGCGCCCGGATACGGACACCCACGTCCAGTTCGGCGGAGCCTCCGTGGATCCGACGACCGGTGCCATCAAGGCCATCTACGGCGGTGAGGACGCGACGAAGCACTTCACCAACAACGCCGACGCGACCGGCGCCCAGGTGGGTTCGACCTTCAAGCCGTTCGTGCTCGCGGCGGCGATGAAGTGGGGTGTGCGCGATCCGGACCTGGGCGAGAGCCAGGCGCAGGACGAGCGCACGGTCGTATCCCCGAAGAGCCTGTTCAGCGGCAAGAACGATCTGAAGATCAAGAACTACGACGGGACGATCTGGAAGAACGAGAAGGACAAGGAGTGGCTCCAGGAGAACGACGGCCAGGAGTCGTACGGCAGTCCTCCGAAGTACCAGATCGACCTGCGTGAGGCCATGCGGGAGTCCGTGAACTCCGCCTTCGTACAGCTCGGCATGGACGTCGGGCTGGACAAGGTGAAGGAGGCGGCCATGGACGCCGGCCTCAAGGAGAACAGCCTCGCGGGCACGAGCTTCCCGTCCTTCTCCATCGGCATCTCCGACCCCAGCGCGATCCGTATGGCGGGTGCCTACGCCACGTTCGCGGCCAGCGGCACGCAGCGCGAGCCGTTCTCGGTCCAGAAGGTCACGAGCAAGGACGGTCAGATCTACACGCACAAGGACGCGCCCACGGACGCCTTCGACCCGAAGGTCGCCGACAACGTCACGGACGTCCTCAAAACCGTGGTCGACAAGGGCACCGGCACCAACGCCAAGCTGGACGACCGTGAGGTGGCGGGCAAGACCGGCACCACCGACGGCAACAAGTCCGCCTGGTTCGTGGGCTACACCCCGCAGCTGTCCACGTCGATCACCATGTTCCGGATGGACGACGACGAGACAAAGAAGAACCGCGAGTTCCTGAAGATGTTCGGAACGGGTGGCCAGGAGAAGATCCACGGTGCCTCGTTCCCGTCCGAGATCTGGCACGACTACATGGAACAGGCGCTGAAAGGCGTGAAGGCGGAGCCCTTCCCGACTCCGGAGCCCATCGGCGAGATCGTCAACGACGTTCCGAGTCCGACGCCCACTCCCACGGTCATCGAGACGCCGTCCGCCACTCCGACTCCGACTCCGACGCCCAGCCAGACGTCGCCGTCGCCGTCGCCCACCCCGACCGAGAGCTGCCAGTTCGACTGGCAGTGCACTGGTGACAACACCGGGGGGACGGACACCGGAGGCACCACCGACGGGGGTGTGACCCAGACACCCACAGTCACGCCGACAGACGAGAACGGGAACAACGGAAACAACAACGGCGGCATCTTCGGAGGCCCAGCCGGTTAGCCGCCATATCGCCCGCCAAGGGTGTTTCACGTGAAACATGGGGCCGCCGCACCCACCAGGTGCGGCGGCCCTCGGCATGTTCCCAGGCGCGTACGGCAGGATGTGCGACATGCCCAGTGCAGAATCGACGCCAGCGAGCGTGCACGAGCCGGACCTGGTACGGCCGACCAAGAACGACGAGATCGCCAAGAACGGCAGCGAGCTGATCGGTGGCCCCGTCGGGCGGCGTGCCCTGTTCGGGACGTCCTGGTGGACTCCCGTCCGGATCATCGCTCTCGTGGCGATCGGCATGTTCGCCCTCGGCCTGGTCCAGAAGGCGCCCTGTTACAACGGTGCCTGGTTCTTCGGCGCCAGCTCGCAGTACACGCACGCGTGCTATTCGGACATCCCGCACCTCTACCAGGGACGCGGCTTCGCCGACGGACTCGTGCCCTACTTCGACAAGCTCCCCGGCGACATGCAGTACCTCGAATACCCGGTGCTGACCGGAGTGTTCATGGAGGTCGCCAGCTGGCTCACACCCAGCAGCGGCAGCATCCAGGACCAGGAACAGTGGTACTGGATGGTCAACGCCGGGATGCTGATGGCGTGCGCCGCCGTCATCGCCGTCTGCGTGACCCGTACGCACGCCCGGCGCCCCTGGGACGGTCTGTTGGTCGCACTGGCGCCCGCGGCCGCGCTCACCGCCACCATCAACTGGGACCTTCTCGCGGTCGCTCTGACGGCCGCCGCGATGCTGATGTGGTCGCGGGGCCGCTCCCTCGCTTTCGGCGTTCTGCTGGGGCTCGCCACGGCCGCCAAGCTCTATCCCTTCCTCTTGCTCGGCCCGTTGCTCGTGCTGTGCTGGCGCGCCGGCAGATGGCGGGAGTACGGGACGGCCCTGGTGGGTGCGATCGTCGCCTGGCTGATCGTGAACCTGCCGGTGATGTTCTTCGCCTTCGACGGCTGGTCGAAGTTCTACACGTTCAGTCAGGAGCGGGGCGTCGACTTCGGCTCCTTCTGGCTGATCTGGTCCCAGAACTCGAGCAACCCGCCCAGCACCGAGACCGTCAACACGATGGCCACACTGTTGATGCTGCTGTGCTGCGGAGGTATCGCGGTGCTCACGCTGACCGCTCCGCGCCGTCCCCGCTTCGCCCAGCTCGCCTTCCTGATCGTCGCGGCCTTCATCCTTACCAACAAGGTCTACTCGCCGCAGTACGTCCTCTGGTTGGTGCCGCTGGCCGTGCTGGCCCGGCCCAAGTGGCGGGACTTCCTGATCTGGCAGGCGTGCGAGGTGGCGTACTTCCTGGGTATCTGGATGTACCTCGCGTACACGACCAGCGGCGACGCCCACAAGGGCCTGCCGACCGACGGCTACCACTGGGCCATCGCCCTGCACCTGCTGGGCACGCTGTACCTGTGCGTCGTGGTCGTGCGCGACATCTTCATGCCGGAACGGGACGTGGTGCGCCGGGCCGGCGACGACGATCCCTCGGGCGGCGTGCTCGACGGTGCGGAGGACGTCTTCGTCCTCGGTCCCGCCGCCCATCCCCCGCGGCACGCGGCCCACTTCGACGTCCCTCAGGTGGAGTGGGGAAACCGAGGCGGGGAGGCCCCCTCCGACCCTTCTGCCGGCGGTTCGCTCTGAGCGAACGCGGCGTAAGGGAACCACCGCAAATGGCCGTACACGGGTTCCGTGTACGGCCTTTTGACTGTTCCTGGCTTGCTCAGCGGGCGGGGAGCCGCTGTTCAGCGGTCGACGAGCCGGTCGAACTGCGTGGTCGTGTGCCGCAGATGGGCCACCAGTTCCTCACCGACCTTCGGTTCCGGGGCGTCGGACGGGACGAACAGGATGGAGACCTGCATGTGCGGGGGTTCGGCGAACCAGCGCTGCTTGCCGCCCCAGACGAACGGAGAAAGGTTCCGGTTGACCGTGGCCAGGCCGGCGCGGGCGACGCCCTTGGCGCGCGGCATGACGCCGTGCAGCGCCTTGGGGGCCTCCAGGCCCACCCCGTGGGACGTACCGCCCGCCACGACCACCAGGAAGCCGTCCGAGGCGGCCTTCTGCTGCCGGTAGCCGAAGCGGTCGCCCTTGGCCACCCGCGAGACGTCCAGAACGGCCCCGCGGTACTCGGTGGCCTCGTGGTCCCCCAGCCACAGCCGCGTGCCGATACGGGCGCGGAAGCGGGTCTGCGGGAACTGCTGCTGCAGTCGGGCCAGGTCCTCGGCCTTGAGGTGGCTGACGAACATCGTGTGCAGGGGCAGGCGGGCCGCGCGCAGCCGGTCCATCCAGCCGATGACCTCCTCGACGGCGTCCGAGCCGTCGGTACGGTCCAGCGGGAGGTGGATGGCGAAGCCCTCCAGGCGGACGTTCTCTATGGCCGCGTGCAGCTGTGGCAGATCCTGCTCGCTGATGCCGTGCCGCTTCATCGAGGACATCACCTCAATGACCACCCGGGCGCCCACGAGGCCGTACACGCCGTCGATCGACGACACCGAGCGGATGACCCGGTCGGGCAGCGGGACGGGCTCCTCGCCGCGCCGGTACGGCGTCAGCACCAGCAGGTCACCGCCGAACCAGTCCTTGATCCGGGCGGCCTCGTACGTCGTGCCGACGGCGAGGACGTCCGAGCCGAGCCGCGTGGCCTCCTCCGCCAGCCGCTCGTGTCCGAAGCCGTAGCCGTTGCCCTTGCAGACCGGGACGAGTCCCGGGAACTGCTCCTGCACGTGCTTGTGGTGCGCCCGCCAGCGCGCGGTGTCGACGTAGAGGGTGAGCGCCATGGCCGGACCTGGAACCTTTCTCGTGGCTGCGGTGTATCAGAGGTATGGGAGCTATTGAAGCGAAGAACGCGACCTCAGCGACGCGACATGTAGATGTCGAGCGCCTTGTGGAGCAGCTTGTTCAACGGGAAGTCCCACTCGCCGAGGTACTCGGCGGCCTGGCCGCCCGTGCCCACCTTGAACTGGATCAGGCCGAAGAGGTGGTCGGTCTCGTCCAGCGAGTCGGAGATGCCCCGCAGGTCGTAGACCGTGCCGCCGAGCGCGTAGGCGTCGCGCAGCATCCGCCACTGCATCGCGTTCGAGGGCCGGACCTCACGGCCGATGTTGTCGGAGGCGCCGTAGGAGTACCAGACGTGCCCGCCGACGATCAGCATCGTCGCCGCCGACAGGTTCACACCGTCGTGCCGGGCGAAGTACAGCCGCATGCGGTTGGGGTCCTCGGTGTTGAGGGCCGTCCACATGCGCTGGAAGTACGACAGCGGCCGGGGCCGGAAGTGGTCGCGCACAGCCGTGATCTCGTACAGGCGCTGCCATTCCTCAAGATCGTGGTAGCCGCCCTGGACGACCTCGACGCCGGCCTTCTCGGCCTTCTTGATGTTGCGGCGCCACAGCTGGTTGAAGTTCTTGTGGACCTCTTCCAGGGAGCGGTTCGCCAGCGGCACCTGGAAGACATAACGGGGCTGTACGTCGCCGAAGCCGGCGCCCCCGTCCTCGCCCTGCTGCCAGCCCATGCGGCGCAGCTTGTCGGCGACCTCGAAGGCGCGCGGTTCGATGAAGTCCGCCTCGATGTCCCGCAGCCGCTTCACGTCCGGATTCTGGATACCCGCCTTGATGGAGGTGGCCTCCCAGCGCCGAATGATCACCGGCGGGCCCATCTTCACGGAGAAGGCGCCCTGCTGCTTGAGGTGGGCGAGCATCGGTTCCAACCACTCGGTCAGATTCGGCGCGAACCAGTTGATGACCGGGCCCTCGGGCAGGTAGGCAAGGTAACGCTTGATCTTGGGGAGCTGGCGATAGAGAACGAGGCCGGCACCGACCATCTCGCCCGTGCGGTCGTCGAACCAGCCGAGGCTCTCGGAGCGCCACTCCGCCTTGACGTCGGCCCAGGCCGGAACCTGCATGTGGCTCGCCGAGGGCAGGCTCTGGATGTACGCCAGATGCTGCTCACGGCTGATCGTCCTCAGGGTCAGGCTCATTCGGGGCGCTCCTCGGGCTGGTGTGTCCCCATGGGTACAGGGGCTCCGGCTCTCGCGCCGAAGCCTACTGCGCCTGGCGAGCGCCCCGACTGGGCATACGGCACCTTCGCCCCGGCCTGTGGCCGCCGAGACGTTCCGCCGTACTTTATGGGTGGTTCAGCGGGCGATGTCCGTGGCGTCAGCCGAAGAGACCGCCGTGCGCCATGCCGAGGAAGAAACCGACCCCCGCCGCACCCAGGCCGAGGATCAGCCCGAAGCGCTCACGCGTCGTCTCCGAAATCCACTGCCCGTACGCGCCGGTGATGATCCCCACCAGGCCGGTCCAGGAGCTGAGCAGATGCAGGCTGTGGAACATCGCCGTGACGAACGACGTGAGGCCTAGTACCAGGGTCACCGCGAGCAATGTGTCCTGGAGTGGGTGGGGCCTGCCGTCCGTGGCGAAAAGGCCTCCGACGGTGTTGGGTCGCATTGCTTGTGCCATAGGGCACCTCCTGCGGAAGACGGCGCACCGTAGCGCCATACACACCCGATGTGTACAGATTGACGGTCCTCGCGGCCGGATTTCAACCGGAAGCCGCTGTGCGGGTAGTCTGTAGCGTCTGTACCGGTGTCTGCCCACGTCATGGCAAGGGATTCCCTCTCGGGACCCCCGATTGTCAGTGGCGGCCGATACCGTTGCGTACGCATCACAACCCTCCTGCCACGGAACTGCCGTGGCCGTTGAGTCCAAAGGAGGTGGGTTCTACATGCGTCACTACGAGGTGATGGTCATCCTCGACCCCGATCTGGAGGAGCGCGCCGTCGCCCCCCTGATCGAGAACTTCCTCTCCGTCGTCCGTGAGGGCAACGGAAAGGTCGAGAAGGTCGACACCTGGGGCCGTCGTCGTCTCTCGTACGAGATCAAGAAGAAGCCTGAGGGCATCTACTCGGTCATCGACCTGCAGGCCGAGCCTGCGGTCGTCAAGGAGCTCGACCGCCAGATGAACCTGAACGAGTCGGTCCTCCGGACCAAGGTCCTCCGTCCCGAGACCCACTGAGCTCTTTCGCTCAGCTGATCTCGGGATTCGAGTAGCAGCACTAGCAGCCAGCAGCAAACCCGCCGAGAGGTTCCCCCATGGCAGGCGAGACCGTCATCACGGTCGTCGGCAATCTTGTCGACGACCCCGAGCTGCGCTTCACCCCTTCCGGTGCGGCGGTCGCGAAGTTCCGTGTCGCGTCCACCCCCCGCACCTTCGACCGCCAGACGAACGAGTGGAAGGACGGCGAGAGCCTGTTCCTGACCTGCTCGGTCTGGCGTCAGGCGGCTGAGAACGTCGCCGAGTCGCTCCAGCGAGGCATGCGCGTCATCGTGCAGGGCCGGTTGAAGCAGCGGTCCTACGAGGACCGTGAGGGCGTCAAGCGCACGGTCTACGAGCTGGACGTCGAGGAAGTCGGCGCCAGTCTGCGCAGTGCCACGGCCAAGGTCACCAAGACCGCCGGCCGTGGTGGCCAGGGTGGTTACGGCGGCGGCGGTGGCGGTGGCGCCCAAGGTGGCGGCGGCTGGGGTGGAAGCCCCGGCGGCGGTCAGCAGGGCGGCGGCGCGGCTCCGGCCGACGACCCGTGGGCGACCGGCGCTCCCGCCGGTGGCAACCAGGGCGGCGGCGGTGGCGGCGGCTGGGGTGGAAACTCCGGCGGCGCCAGCGGTGGCGCTGGCGGCGGCTACTCGGACGAGCCCCCCTTCTAGGCCTTCGGGCCGAGGGTGGGTCGTACCCACACTTCTTGATCACACAGGAGATACACCATGGCGAAGCCGCCTGTGCGCAAGCCGAAGAAGAAGGTCTGCGCTTTCTGCAAGGACAAGGTCACGTACGTGGACTACAAGGACACGAACATGCTGCGGAAGTTCATTTCCGACCGCGGCAAGATCCGTGCCCGCCGCGTGACCGGCAACTGCACGCAGCACCAGCGTGACGTCGCCACGGCTGTGAAGAACAGCCGTGAGATGGCGCTGCTGCCCTACACCTCCACCGCGCGATAAGGGAAGGGTGACCGAAAGATGAAGATCATCCTCACCCACGAGGTCTCCGGCCTCGGTGCCGCGGGCGACGTCGTTGACGTCAAGGACGGTTATGCTCGCAACTACCTGATCCCGCGGAACTTTGCGATCCGTTGGACCAAGGGTGGCGAGAAGGACGTCGAGCAGATTCGTCGCGCTCGCAAGATCCACGAGATCCAGACCATCGAGCAGGCCAACGCTGTGAAGGCCCGGCTCGAGGGCGTCAAGGTCCGTCTGGCCGTCCGCTCCGGCGACGCCGGTCGTCTCTTCGGTTCCGTCACCCCGGCCGACATCGCTTCCGCGATCAAGGCTTCCGGTGGCCCCGAGGTCGACAAGCGCCGCATCGAGCTGGGCGCGCCGATCAAGACGCTGGGCGCTCACGAGACGTCTGTGCGTCTGCACCCCGAGGTTGCCGCCAAGGTCAACCTCGAGGTCGTCGCGGCCTGATCGCTGCGCTCGGCACGAATTGCTGAGGGAAGGGGCCGCACCCCGACGGGGTGCGGCCCCTTCCCTGTGCCTGAGACCGGCGCTGGAGTTCATGTTTCACGTGAAACGCTGGTTTCACGTGAAACGGTCGGCGCGTTCAAGCGGTCAGCGCGTCGCACCCGTCACCAGCCAGCGCCCGGATCGGGCTCGCAGCCACAACGTCAGCATCCGCACGGTCATCATCAGCGTCATGGCTGCCCAGAGCGCCGTGAGCCCGCCACCGAGTGCGGGAACAAGGAAGGCGGCCGGGATGAACACAGCCAGGGTGACCAGCATCGCCCACGCCAGGTACGGGCCATCGCCCGCGCCCATCAGGACTCCGTCAAGGACGAAGACGACGCCGCAGATCGGTTGTGAGAGGGCGACGATCATCAGAGCGGGCAGGGCGGCATCCTTCACCACGGAGTCGCTGGTAAACAGCGGCAGGAACACCGGGCGGCTGATCACGACCAGGACGCCGAGCGCGATGCCGACGGCGAAGCCCCACTGCACCATGCGACGACAGACGTTACGGGCCCCCTCCGGGTCGCCGGCGCCGAGATAGCGGCCGATGATGGCCTGTCCGGCGATGGCGATGGCATCGAGCGCGAAGGCGAGCAGGCTCCACAGCGACAGGATGATCTGGTGTGCCGCGATGTCGGCGTCGCCCAGGCGGGCCGCCACAGCGGTGGCGATCATCAGGATCGCCCGCAGGGAGAGCGTGCGGACCAGCAGAGGTACGCCGGCCTGCGCGGAGGCCCGGATCCCGGCGGCGTCGGGGCGCAGAGAAGCGCCGTGCCGACGGGCGCCACGGACCACCACCACGAGATAGGCGGCGGCCATGCCGCATTGAGCGATGACTGTGCCCCAGGCGGAGCCCGCGATGCCGAGATCGGCCCCGTAGACGAGGCCCACATTGAGGACGGCGTTGGCGACGAAACCTGCGATGGCGACGTACAGGGGGGTCTTCGTGTCCTGTAGCCCGCGCAGGACGCCGGTGGCGGCGAGCACGACGAGCATGGCCGGAATACCCAGGGCCGAGATCCGTAGATACGTGGTCGCATACGGGGCGGCGGTGTCGGAGGCGCCGAAGAGCTCCACAACGGCCGGCGCCGTGGGCAGCACGACGGCTATGACGACGGCACCGAGCAGCAGCGCCAGCCAGATGCCGTCCATGCCTTGGCGTATGGCGGCCTGTAGATCATCCGCACCGACGCGCCGAGCGACGGCGGCCGTGGTGGCGTAGGCGAGGAAGACGAAGATGCTGACGGCAGTCATGAGGAGGGCCGAGGCGACGCCGAGTCCGGCGAGTTGGGCTGTGCCGAGATGGCCCACGATCGCGCTGTCGGCCATGACAAAGAGGGGCTCGGCGACGAGGGCGCCGAAGGCCGGGAAGGCCAGCGCGACGATCTCTCGGTCGTGCCGACGTCGGGCGGCCTTGAGGGGCGCGCGAGCCTGTGTCATGACCACCAATCTAATCGTCCACAGGTAAGAGATGCAATGTCTCTCTGACCCTTACCTAGTCTCTTGTGATGCGCACTTGTGAGCACCGGTCGATGTGATCTTGGCCCGACCGGGAAAGTTTTTCTTCTACACAGCCGGTGGACGGGAAAAGAGCAGGTCGGAGTAGGTGGCGCGAGAGAACGCGAGGCTTGTTCACAGGGCTGTCCACCGGGTCGTGCACAGGTTTTGTGGAGTTCTCCACAGCATCCGGGCCGTCGTCCACATGGCCTGTGGATAACCAGATTGGCTGACGGTGCCCGCGGGCCTACGGTGGACCGGCGCCCGCTCCGTTCGTCGGCTTGGAAATCACGACAAAACCGACGCTCCAGAACCGGAGTTGGGCGTCTCATTTGTCAGTGCCGTGCCGTAGAAAAGAGGGGCACGGCTAGGTCCGCTCTGCGGACGGGAGGAGGTGGCTCGGTGAGTATTTCCGAGCCCTTGGACGACCCCTGGGCCGACAGCGGTCCCAGTGATCGTCTGCCCACCTCCCGCCGGCGCGGCGACGGAGCCCGGGGCCGCGACGAGCAGCACGACCGAGGCAGGGAGAACGGCGCTTGGGAGGGCGGAGGATCGTCCTTCGAGCGCGTTCCGCCGCAGGACCTCGACGCCGAACAGTCCGTGCTCGGCGGCATGCTCCTGTCGAAGGACGCCATCGCCGATGTCGTCGAGGTCCTCAAGGGCCACGACTTCTACAAGCCCGCGCACGAGACGATCTACCAGGCGATCCTCGACGTCTACGCCAAGGGCGAGCCGGCCGACCCGATCACGATCGCCGCCGAGCTCACCAAGCGCGGCGAGATCAACAAGGTCGGCGGGGCGTCGTATCTGCACACGCTCGTCCAGACCGTGCCGACGGCGGCGAACGCCGAGTACTACGCGGAGATCGTTCACGAGCGCGCCGTCCTGCGCCGCCTGGTCGAGGCCGGTACCCGCATCACACAGATGGGGTACGCGGCCGACGACGACGTCGACGAGATCGTCAACCGGGCCCAGGCGGAGATCTACGCGGTCACCGAGCAGCGCACCAGCGAGGACTATCTGCCACTCGGCGACATCATGGAGGGCGCACTCGACGAGATCGAGGCGATCGGCTCGCGCAGCGGCGAGATGACCGGCGTGCCCACCGGCTTCACCGACTTCGACTCGCTCACCAACGGCCTGCACCCGGGCCAGATGATTGTCATCGCCGCCCGTCCCGCCATGGGTAAGTCCACGCTCGCACTGGACTTCGCGCGGGCCGCGTCGATCAAGAACAACCTGCCCAGTGTCATCTTCTCCCTCGAGATGGGCCGCAACGAGATCGCGATGCGTCTGCTGTCCGCCGAGGCACGCGTCGCCCTGCACCACATGAGATCCGGCACGATGACCGACGAGGACTGGACGCGCCTTGCCCGGCGGATGCCGGATGTCTCGGCTGCGCCGCTCTTCATTGACGACTCCCCGAACCTGTCGATGATGGAGATCCGTGCCAAGTGCCGCCGGCTCAAGCAGCGCAACGACATCAGGCTGGTCGTCATCGACTATCTCCAGCTGATGCAGTCCGGTGGCTCGAAGCGCGCCGAGAACCGTCAGCAGGAGGTCTCGGACATGTCCCGAAACCTCAAGCTGCTGGCCAAGGAGCTGGAGGTGCCGGTCATCGCGCTCTCCCAGCTGAACCGTGGTCCCGAGCAGCGCACGGACAAGAAGCCCATGGTCTCCGACCTGCGTGAGTCCGGTTCCATCGAGCAGGACGCCGACATGGTCATCCTGCTGCACCGCGAGGACGCCTACGAGAAGGAGTCCCCGCGTGCGGGCGAGGCCGACCTGATCGTGGCCAAGCACCGTAACGGCCCGACGGCGACGATCACTGTCGCCTTCCAGGGCCACTACTCGAGGTTCGTGGACATGGCGCAGACCTGATCAGCCCCCTTGTAGGGTCTCAGATTTCGTGGCCGAATCTCATGACTGGTGGCCAAGTGCTGGCCGAGTGGCCATGAATCTGAGATCGCCTGGTCAAGGTATGCACTCGTTGGAGTGAGCCGTTCGTGACCCGAGCTTTCCATGGGCAGTCGCTCAGCAGCGTGGTTCTCGTGCGAGGGCCTGAGCTGGGGGTACGCCATGGATGGTGGCACGGTCACAGTCAGCGTTCGCCGTCGTGGCAGTGAAGTCCTTGAAGACCAGGCGTGGTTGGCAGTATCGGCTGATCTTCTGGGATCGGCTGCCCCGTGGCGGACGTTCCGCTGGTACAAGGGGCAGAAGCACTATTCCGGCACCTACTGGGCGGCGACGACGCGGGATCACGTGATCTACGAGTCGCGTCTGGAGCTCGCACGGCTGTTGTTCGCCGATTTCGATCCCGTGGTGCACGGCATCGTGGCCCAGCCGTTCCTGCTGAAGGCCGAGGTTGAGGGGCAGCTCCGCAAGCACATCCCGGACTTCTTGCTCCTCACCGGGCACGGCCCGATGGTAATGGACGTCAAGCCGCGCCGACGGTTGTCTGACCCGGTGGTGGCTTTCACGTTCGCGTGGACCCGTCAGGCGGTGGAGTCGCGAGGGTGGCGCTACGAAGTCTGGAGCGAGCCGCGGGAGGCAGAGCTGGAGAATGTCCGCTTCCTGGCTGGCTACCGTCGTGCGTGGTTGTTCGCGCCGGAGCTCCTGGATGAGTTGCATCGCACCGCCCTGGATGGTGTCCCTCTGGGACAGGCGGCGAGGCTCTTGCCCGAACGGTCCGAGCTGTCGGTGCGGGCTGCAATCCATCACCTGTTGTGGACTCACGAGCTGCACACGGATCTGACCGAACCTCTGCGGCCTTCCCGGGTGTTGAGGAGGGCGGCATGAGCGGTGGCGGAGCCCGCATCGGAGCAGGTACGCGATTCCGCTACGACGGGGAGACCGTCGAGGTGGTCGAGCTGGCCGCAACGACTTCAGGCAACGAGGTGGTCCTGAAGGACGGCCTGGGCCGAGTACGTCGACTGACGCTGAAGGAACTGCTGTTTACCGACCGCGCGGAGGTGATCCCCGAGCAGGCCGAACCCTCGGCCGACGACGTCGAGGAGATCGCCTCGGTGGTGCTGGGACAACTGCGTGAGGATGAGCGATACGTCCTTCTGGATCGTGCTGAGCATGTCTGTGAAGTCCTCTCGGGTTACCGCTCCGGGTGCCAGGAGCTCGCGCGCGAGGGAGAGCCCCGCCCTGAGTACGCGCCCGGATAGGCGTTGGAGGCGAAGTACGCGGCGAAGGCGGCCGAACTGGGTGTCGGCGCACGGTCGGTGAGACGGTGGGTGAGCCTGTTCCGTGAACATGGCGAGGCCGGTCTGGCTCCCAGGAAGGGACACGCCAGCGGTTCCGCGGCGTCAGCAGACCGTCGCTGGGTGGAGATCGCGCTGGAAGTGATGGTCGAGCACACCGACCAGTCACGGCCATCGCGGACGCTGGTGATCGAGCGCACGCGGGCCAGGGTGACTGCGCGGTTCGGTCCGGATGTGGTGCCGCAGCCGAGCCGGGCGACGGAGTTTCGGATCCTGGGGCTCTGGAGCGTCGGCATCCGCTGTTCCGGCTGAGTACGAAGCGGAACCGGGACATCGCCGGCCGCCCGGAGGGCCCCTACGGCAAGTTGCGGCCGACGAGGCCGGGTGAGTACCTGCTGATGGACACCACGCGGTTGGACGTCTTCGCGTTCGACCCGCTGACGCTGAAGTGGGTTCAGGCCGAGCTGAGTGTCGGGATGGATTGGTACGCCCGCTGCATCACCGTGATCCGGCTCACTCCGGTCTCGACGAAGGCGGTGGATGTCAGCGCGGTGCTTTTCCAGTCGTTTCGGCCGAGGCCGGCGGGGCGGGACTGGCCGCGGCACGCAGTCTGGCCCGAGCACGGCATCCCCCGCACCGTCCTCGTCGATGTCGAGGGCGCCACCGGGCCGGGGCTCGCCTCGCCGCCCCTGGTACCCGAGACGCTGGTGGTGGACCACGGCAAGGTCTACGTCTCGGAGCATCTGACGAGCGTCTGCCGGCGGATGGGCATTTCGATCCAACCAGCGAGGCTGCGAACGGGCTGGGACAAAGGGCCGGTTGAGCGCTATTTCCGCAGCCTGCGCGAGGGCCTGCTGCAGGCCCTGCCCGGCTACAAGGGCCCCGACATCCACTCTCGGGGCGAGAGCCCGGAGGACGACGCGTTCTTCTTCCTCGACGAGTTGGAGGCGATCATCCGGGAGTGGACCGCGACGGTCTACCACTGCCGGCCGCACTCCAGTCTGGTCGATCCGGGTCTGCCGGGGCTGCGGATGTCCCCGGCGAAGATGTTCGAGTACGGCATGGCCAGGGCCGGATACATCGAAGTTCCGCGGGACCGGGACCTCGCTTTCGAGTTCCTGAAGACCGAGTGGCGCACGATCCAGCACTACGGTGTTGAGATCGGTCGCCGTCGCTACAGCGGCCGGGGCCTGCCCGATCCCGGCATCCGCAGTCCCTACGACAGCCCGGTGAAGAACGGCTGGCCGTTCCAGGTCGACCCCGACGACATCACCCGCATCTACTTCCGCGAGTTTGATCATCACTGGCAGGCGCTGACCTGGGAACACGCGCTGTCGGCGCGGATGCCGCTGAGTGAGGACGCGCTGGCTTTCGCCCGGAAGCTGGCCGCCGCGAAATACCCCTACCCCGACGACCGGCTCGCCGTCGCCGATCTGCTGGAACGCTGGAATCTCGGGCTGGGCACCACGCTCGCCGAACCGCGCATGGCCTTGCGGCTCTCGCGCGAACAGGCCGCCATCGACCTCCCCGACACCGAGCAGGAGGCGGTCGTCTCTCTTCTGTCGGTACGCAAATCCCTGGGCCAGGACGACGGACCGGCAGAGGCCGAAGCCCGGGAGCCGGTGACTGAGACGGGCGATGACGACGAGGCCGACCTCGAAGACCTCGCCCAGGAGAGTGACTTCTACGCGGACGCCCTGGAGGACGTGTGAGTACGGCCAGTCTGCCGAACCTGGGAAACCTGGCCCTGTCGAGGAAGGAAGACTTTAAAGCCTTCGCCGAGGCTGCCCGCCGCGACCAGCCCGAGGCGCTGAACCGGACTCAGCTGAACGCCTTGAGCGAGCCGGCAAGAGCCGATTACGACCGCCGACGGCGTGACTGGCACGCGAACCTCGGACCGATCAAGACACCTCAACTGGCCGAACTGCACAATGAGTTGTGGGACATCGTCGACAGCAACCAGCAGGACGGGGACGAAGCCAAGGGAGCAGCGCCCGTCGACGCCTTCCCCGGTCCTGGGGAAGACCACCTCGGTGCTGGCCTTCGCGCGGGAGTTCCACCGCAGGGAGATCGCCGAACAGGGAGAGTTCACCGCGGCCGGCCATGAACGCTGGCCCGTCTGCAGGGTCGGACTCACGGGCAACACGGGCATGAAGGACCTCAATCGGGCCCTGGTGGAGTTCTTCGGCCACCCCGGCCGCATCCGCGGAACCACTGCCCAGCTCGGCCAGCAGGCCCTGGACTGCGTTCTGTCCTGTGAGGTCCGTGTCCTGGTACTCGACGACCTGCACTTCTTGAAGTGGGGCAAGACGAACGTCTGCTTCTACTTCGAGGTGAACGCCGAAGGCTGGGTGACCCGGCAGATCGAGTTCCAGGGCCCTGAACTGACGCCGATCGCAGCTGCCTCCCTCGACGAATGGCAGCAGGCCCATGACGCTGGCCTCCTCGACGAGTACGACAACAGGTTCGGCATCACAGCTGAACTTCCCGTCCCAGAGTGGGAAGGGCATGATCCGGAGCAGCTCACCCCCGAGGAGTTCGAGGAGGTCTGGGACACGGAACCCGCCGACAGATCTCAGCTCGGCCAGCCTGACTCCTGACCAGTTGATCAGAACCTCCCGCACGCCGGGGGAACCTCAACCCCAAAATCGATTGACGGCGGTTGCAGAATCTCTGTCATGGGGACGGACATCAGCGGGTTTGTCGAGTGCCGAGCATGGCACCTCCACGAGGAGGACGAGGACTCGGTTTGGCGAGCCGCCATCGACCTCTTCTTCCTCAACATCACCCGGAACTACGACGCGTTTGGCTGCCTCTTTGGAGTCCGCAACTACGCGAACTTCCGACCGCTGGCCGCAGACCGAGGACTCCCAGTCGATGCGTCGGAGACTGTTCGCGCCGAACTCGATCAACTTGCCCAGTGGCCGGACCAGGCATACGGCACCACCTGGATCACCTGGGCCGAGATCAAGGAGGTCGATTGGGGCGAGCCAGCTGAGAAGGCCGACAGTCGACTTCACCAATACCGGCAGACTCCGGATGGGCTCAGGTTGACGGGGAAGTCGGCCTGGAGCTCTCGCTTCGCACAAGCCGTCGGCCTTCCTGCCCAAGTGCCGGGCGAGCCTGAAGAGTGGCCCGAGGAGAGCGAATGGCTCATCGGCGACACTCTCTACAGATCCGAGAAGCTGCGCCGTCGAGATGCCGTCCCGGAGACTGGCGAGTGGAAACCGGTCTGGACGGTCATGGAGGCGCTCGCATCGCAGCACGGCGATGACAATGTGCGACTCGTCGTCTGGTTCGACAACTGAGTGGGCCCAGGCACGAGCTCCACCTGCAGCTCGCGCTGAGGAAATGCCACCCGTCTTGAGACAAGAGTGGCCGGCCATGTCGTGAGACAGCCGGAGAACTAACTGGTCAGCACGATGCCCTGGGACACGAGCCGCGAGATCCTACACCCCTGCAGGGTCTCAAATCTCGCGGCACAATCTGATCTCCGATGGCACATAGGCAGCATATATGCCGTCCTTGAGATCCCCCTCCGGCCACGCGTCGGCGCCAGCCACCAGACCGCCCTACGCGCCGCTGACGAAGCCGAGTCTCTTCCCTCCATCCTCCGCAAAGCCTTCACCGGCCCATAGGCACGACAACGGCTCTCGCGCTGCCTGGCAGCCCAATCCGACCCCACCCTCACCGAAGCAGCCCGAGACCTCGGCATCCACCACTCGACCCTGGCGATCCAGCTCAACCGACTCGAAGCGGACCTCGGACACCCCTCTTCGAACGAGCCGAACGCGGTGCGGCCATGAAACTGACCCGATTCGGGAAACGAGTCGCTGCAGCCGCCCAGACGATCCCGGCTGAGGAAATGCCACGACGGTGAGAGGAAACACCCATCCAAGCCGTGAGACAGCGGGAAGCTGCTCAGCGCCTCGTCTCGTACCTGGTCAGGACCACGCCGCCGGGAAGCGTCCGCGTCTCCACCAGGTTCAGGTTCACCCAGCTGTCCAGCGCGGTGAAGAACGGCGTCCCGCCACCCACCAGGACCGGATGGGCGGCGATCGCGTACTCGTCGATCAGCCCGGCGCGCATGGCCGCCCCGGCGAGAGTTGCGCCGCCGATGTTCATTGGGCCGCCGTCCTCGGCCTTGAGCCGCGTGATCTCGGCGATCGCGTCGCCGGTGACCAGGCGGGTGTTCCAGTCGACCTTGTCGATCGTCGAGGAGAACACCACCTTCGGCGTGTCCCGCCAGTTCCGCGCGAACTCGATCTCCGCCGGGGTGGCGTTGGGCTGCTGGTCGCCGGTCGGCCAGTAGGAGCTCATCGTCTCCCATAGCTTGCGCCCATACAGCGACAGGCCACTCGCCTGCTCGTGGTCGAGCCACCACTGGAACAGCTCGTCGCTCGGCACGCTCCAGCCGATGTCGTCGCCGGCCGCGGCGATGTAGCCGTCCAGGGTCAGGTTCATGCCGTAGATCAGTTTCCGCATGGCCCAGCCTTCCGTCCGTGGGTGTCCGGCGTATAGACCAGCGCGACGCGGGAAACTCATCGGTGCGCGATCTGGGCTCGCCGGTAGTCCTCGTGCTCGGGGCTCAGCGTGGTGTACTCGGCCGACACGGGCAGGCTGCCTGATCTCGACCTCGCCCTCGCGAGGAAATGCCACGGATTTGAGACTGATCATGGGTGACAAGGCCGTGAGACAGCCAAGAACGCCCAGTCACGCAAGATCGACATGTCACGAGCGGCGAGACCCCACACCCCCCGAGGGCCAAATGAGCTCGACGCCCGAGCGCCCCGCAGGATGGACTGGGGTCATGACGACACCTCAGGAAGAGCTGCTTCCCGGCACGCGCCGGGCGCTGTTGCACCGGATTGCCGTGGCCCAGGCGGAAGGGCGTGCGCCGTCGATGGTCGCGGCGGTCGTTCGGGGCGGGCAGGCCGTGTGGCACGGCTCGCGGACCTCGGTGGAAGGGCACGGTCCGGACGAGAACGTGCAGTACCGTATCGGGTCGATCACAAAGACGTTCACCGCCGTTCTCGTGCTGCGACTGCGTGACGAGGGTGCACTCGACCTTGGTGATTCCCTGGAGAAGCACGTGCCGGGCACCGGTGCGGGGGAGGCCACGATCGCCGAACTGCTGGCCCACACCAGCGGTCTGGCGGCCGAGTCACCCGCGCCGTGGTGGGAGCGCACTCCGGGGTCCCTGCGGCCCGAACTCGCCGACGTGCTGGGGGAGCAGGCCTTCCGGCATCCGGCCGGCCGCCGCTTCCACTACTCCAACCCCGGTTACACCCTCCTGGGCGCGCTCGTCGAGAAGCTGCGCGGGGCTCCATGGGAGGACGTACTACGGCGCGAAGTGCTCGAACCTCTGGCCCTGGACCGTACGGGCACACGGCCGCAGGCTCCACACGCCGGCGGGTGGGCGGTGCACCCATGGGCCGACGTGATGCTGCCCGAACCCACCGAGAATCTTGGACTGATGGCTCCGGCCGGTCAACTCTGGTCGACCACAGGAGACTTGGCGCGCTTCGCCGCCTTCCTGGCGAAGGGGGACGACAGGGTGCTGAGCGCAGACACCGTGCGGGAGATGCGGACGCCCGCCGCACCGGCGGAGGCCGCGGATGTCGTGGACGGTGCCACGTACGGTCTCGGGCTGCAGATCCAGCACCGGGACGGACGGCTGCTCGTGGGACATTCGGGGTCACTGCCGGGCTTCCTGGCCAACCTCACCATCAGCGTGGTGGACGACGTCGCGGGCGTGGTGTTGGCCAACTGCACCTCCGGGCCGTTGCTGTCGGCCGTGGGCGCCGATCTCGTACGGATCGTCGCCGAGGCCGAGCCGCGCTTCCCCGATCCCTGGCGGCCCCTGCCCGAAAATGACGCTATTGCCCTCGAGTTGGCGGGCCAGTGGTACTGGGGCACCCATGCCTTTGCCCTGCGGCTGACGGCCGATGGGCTCGTCTCGCTGGAGCCCCTTTCCGGCAACGGCCGCCGTTCGCGGTTCCGGGCGAACGGCGACGGGACCTGGACGGGCCTGGAGGGCTACTACGCCGGAGAGCTCCTGAAGGCTGTACGGCGCCCGGACGGCTCCGTGAGCCATCTGGACCTCGGGTCGTTTGTCTTCACACGTCAGCCGTACGACGAGGGGGCCTCCCTGCCCGGTGGGGTGGATCCCGAGGGCTGGCGCGGCATCGGCTAGACGCGCTCGCGGTGAAGCGGCCTGTTTCACGTGAAACAGGCCGCTTCACCGCGTCACAACCGAGAGCGTCATGCCGCCTCGAAGCGGCATGTCACAACTGGAGCTTGAAGCCCACGTGAGAGGCCGTGAAGCCGAGCCGCTCGTAGAAGCGGTGGGCATCCGTGCGGGTGTTGTCCGAGGTCAGCTGGACCAACTGGCAATCCTGGCGGCGGGATTCCTCGATCGCCCACTCGATGAGCCGCGTCCCGAGACCACTGCCGCGTTCGTCCGCGTGGACGCGTACGCCTTCGACGATCGACCTGGTGGAACCGCGTCGGGACAGCCCGGGAATGATCGTGAGTTGGAGCGTACCGACGACGCGGCCCTCACGAACGGCGACCACCAGCTGCTGGTTGGGGTCGGCGGTGAGGCGTTCGAGCGCTGCCAAGTAGGGCGTCAGGTCGTCCGGTGACTCGCGCTGGGCACCCAGGGGGTCGTCGGCGAGCATGGCGACGATCGCGGGAATGTCGTCCGTCGTGGCGGGCCGTATCTCAAGATCTCCCATGCCCGCACTCTATGCAGAGGCGTCCCTATGACGGCGTGCGGCGGGTCTCGACGGCTCGTACGAGTGGGGCGAGTTCGGGGTTGTGGGCGGCGGTGTCGAGGGCTTCACGCAGGGAGTACTCGCGCAGGTCGTGTCCCTCCTGCAGGTCCGCTCGATGGGGGCCTCGATCCTGCCGTGCACCAGCGACAGGGCGCACCAGGTCCAGGAGCGGCTGTCACCAAGATATGACGACATCGAAATAGTCGGCGTTTGCATGTATCGAGCGTCTGCAATTAATGTGGCCGTGCGCAACACGCTCCTGCAATCGTCTGGAAGGTGTCACCCCCATGCCGCTCGCGCTTCTCGCCCTCGCGATCGGGGCCTTCGGAATCGGAACGACCGAGTTCGTGATCATGGGCCTGCTGCCCGAGGTCGCGGGCGACTTCGGGGTCTCCATCCCCACCGCCGGCTTCCTGGTGACCGGCTACGCGCTCGGTGTCATGTTCGGCGCCCCGCTGATGACCGTGCTCGGTACCAAGATCTCCCGCAAGCGGATGCTGATGCTGCTGATGGGTCTGTTCATCGCCGGCAATCTGCTGTCCGCCCTCGCACCCACCTTTGCCGTCATGCTGATCGGCCGCGTGATCGCCTCACTCGCCCACGGCGCCTTCTTCGGCATCGGATCGGTCGTCGCGGCCGACCTGGTCGCCCCCGACAAGAAGGCCGGAGCCATCGCGATGATGTTCACCGGACTGACCGTCGCCAACGTGGTCGGTGTCCCGCTGGGCACACTCGTCGGGCAGTCCGTCGGCTGGCGCGTCACCTTCTGGATCGTCGCCGTCCTGGGCGTGATCGGTCTCCTCGGCATCGCCAAGCTCGTCCCCGACATGCCCAAGGCGGAAGGCGTGAGCCTGCGCCACGAACTGGCCGCCTTCAAGAACGCGCAGGTCCTGCTCGCGATGGCGATGACCGTCCTGGGCTTCGGCGGCGTCTTCGCGGCCATCACCTACATCGCCCCGATGATGACCCAGGTCGCAGGCTTCGCCGACGGCTCGGTCACCTGGCTGCTGGTCCTCTTCGGCCTCGGCATGGTCGGCGGCAACCTCGTCGGCGGCAAGTACGCCGACCGCGCGCTGATGCCCATGCTCTACGTCTCTCTGGGCGCACTGGCCGTTGTCCTCGCCCTCTTCACGCTCACCGCCCACCACAAGGCCCTGGCGGCCGTCACGATCGCGCTCATCGGTGCCCTGGGGTTCGCGACCGTCCCGCCACTGCAGAAGCGCGTCCTCGATCAGGCACACGGCGCCCCGACCCTGGCGTCGGCCGTGAACATCGGCGCCTTCAACCTCGGCAACGCGCTCTCCGCCTGGCTCGGCGGTCTCGTCATCTCGGCCGGCCTCGGGTACACCGCCCCCAACTGGGTCGGTGCCGCCCTCGCCGCGGCCGCCCTGCTTCTCGCCTTCCTCTCGGCCGCTCTGGAACGCCGAGACAGCGCGCCGAGCACGGTGGTCGCTGAAGCCGTGCCGACGGATCAGCGAGCTGCCCTTCACCACTGAGCCGCACACTGCTCTCCGCAACCTTCACCACGAGTCGTACCCGGCGACCGCCGGTTCCCGAATCCCTGGGGAACCGGCTTCGTCGTACCAGAACTCGGCCTGCCGGACCTCAGCCGGCCGCCACCGTCAGCGGCGCGAAGCGCCGGCTCCAGTCCCCGGGGAGTTCCGCGACGCCATGAGTCATGACGGCGTTGAAGGCGGTGGATGCCAGACCGTGTTCCTTCACCCACGCCAGCAACTCCTCGTGCCGTACGTCGATGTCGGTGCGCAGAGGGCGGTCGGTGTGGGCGGCGAGGGAGCCGATCAGCGCCTTCGCCGTTGCTGTGTCGCGGGCGATCAGCGGGCCGACGACATGGGTGTCCATGTTGGGCCAAGCGGCCGCGTAGCCGATGATCCGGCCGTTCTCCTCGGCGACCCGCAACTGGTCGGCGAAGGCGGGCAGCCGGGTGATGATGTGCGTGCGATCGGCACCGAAGACCTCCCCGTCGAGCCGGAGGATGCCGGTCAGGTCTTCGGCGGTGACCGCACGCGTGGCGACCTCGGGCGGCGGCCCGCCCGGCGTGAAGTGGCCGCACAGCATCTCGGCCCGGCCGGTGACCTTGAAGCCGAGCTCTTCATAGAGCGGGCGACCGTACGGCGTCGCGTGCAGCGTCAGAGGTGTGGTGCCCATCGCCGAGACGACGTGGCGCATCAGCCGGCGTCCGATGCCCTGGCGGGCATGCCGTCCGGCCACCAACACCATGCCGATGGCGCCGAGATCGGGCTGGTCCTGCGGCCCGTACTCCGTGACTACGCAGGCGCTGACGAGCCCGCCGTCGGGGTCGTCGATGCCGTAGCCCTTGCCGGCCGTGAGGAGGAAGCCCCACTTGTGCTCCTCGCGTGGCCACCCCCGGTCCTCGGACAAGTCGGCGCAGGCGGTGAGATCGCGACGCGTCAGACGGCGGATGGGCAGAGCGGTGAGGGAAGGAGTCGGCACGCAGGTCAGGCTGTCTGACGGGCGCCCTCGTCGTCCACCTGTTTCCCGTAGGACGGACGAGCTTTTGGCCATGTCGTAGCCAACGGCACAGCCTGCGAACAGGCGCTGGGTGTTTCACGTGAAACATCGGCGAGCGGCGACCGTCCGGTGGCCGCCCCTGAAGCCGGACAAGCACCCCGTTAGCCTCGGTGGCATGGCCAGACTTCATCTCTTCGACCTCGACGGCACGTTGTTGCACGGAAGCACTGCGCCGGTGGAGATATCCCGGCAGCTCGGGCTGGAAGCCGAGGCGGTGGCGCTCGATCAGGCGATCGGGGCAGGGTTGATCGGGCCGCCCGAATACGCGGCGGAGGTGTACACGCTGTGGGCGGAACTCACCGAGGCTCATGTGGTGGCGGCTTTCGAAGGTGCCCCTTGGCTGGCTCGTATCCGCGAGGTCTGGGCGGAGATCAGGAGCGACGGCGACTACTGTGCCGTCGTGTCGCTCTCGCCCTCCTTCTTCGTGGAGAAGCTCATCGGCTGGGGCGCACATGCGGCGTACGGGTCCCGCTTTCCCGCACTGCCGTTCACCGAGCCCGTCGATCCGGCAGGGGTGTTGAGCGCCGCGGCCAAAGTCCGGATCGCCGACCGGCTGTGCGAGGAGTTCGGCGTGACACGGACCGACTGCATCGCTTACGGGGACTCCCTGTCGGACAAGGACCTGTTCGGGGCGGTGCCGATCTCCGTCGCGGTCAATGCGGACAGCCATCTGGTCGGCATCTCGACCCACGCCTATATGGGGCGGGATCTGTGGGAAGCCTATGAATTGGTGCGGAACGCCCGGTAATTGAAGTAATTGACGGTTCGCCCCTCGTCATATTCGTGGAGGAGGAGGGGGGACTTGTGTGCGGAGCGGTGGCCGGTATGGTCGACTCCGGTTCGCGTCCGGGTGAGGAGCTCGTCCTGCACGTCCCGAGCGGGCCGAGAGCAGGGCAATGCAGCCTAACGGGACGGAGAGATCGAAGACCCGCATTTCCGGTAATGAGGCCGGGCGTCCATACCGGGTGGGACGCTGCGGTGAGAGTGCTGCGGCCAATGTCACACTCTCGCCTACTTGTCCGTACGGAGCCGGAACACGGGTTGACTGTGGCCGCATTGGCTGCGGCGCCGGACAAGAGAGCAAGCCGTCTGCGGGGGAAAGCAGGCATCTTCCGACCAGGGAAGTGCGCAGACCGACCGAAAGATGTTCGAGGCGAGGCACACCATGGACGCTCCGATCACCACGCCGGCCGACAACGGCACGTCCGGCGGCGGGAGCGGCTGGTTCACGCCGCGCAAGCAGCCGGCGACGACTCCGGGCAGCGAACAGGAGCCCACCGACGGCCGTCGTCTGGCGGCGATGCGCCCGGTAGGCAGCAGGACCGCGACCGGCGCCGACAAGGACCCGCCGACGCCGAACACCGCACCGCCCGCCACGACAAGCGACGGCGCACAGCCGCCCGCCGAAGCCGGCGACGACACACCGCCCACACCGGCGTCAGTCGGCGCACCGCCCGCCACCCCGGCCGACGTACCGGCCGCCACCGGGACCGGCGAGACCACCGCGATACAGACGCCCGAGATATCGCCCCTCATATCGGCCTCCGGCCCGCCCGCCCCGGCTCCGCCCGTCCAATCCCCGCTCGCCCAGGCCCCGCTCGTCCAGACTCCTCTCCTCACCCAAGCCCCCCTTCCCGAAGCACCGCCCGCCGAACACCGCGTACCCACCCAGCGCTCCGCCCCGAAGCAGGACGCCTCCCCGGATGCCGTCCTCGTCCGCCGGACCATGGCCGAGGTCGGACCCGTGGCCGACAAGGTCACCTCGTACTTCTATGCGCTGCTTTTCGTACGCCACCCCGACCTCCGGTCGCTGTTCCCGGCCGCGATGGACACCCAGCGGGACCGGCTGCTCAAGGCGCTGCTCACTGCGGCCGAGCACATCGACAACACCGAGGTCCTCGTCGAGTATCTGCAGAACCTCGGCCGCGGACACCGCAAGTACGGCACCCGGGCCGAGCACTACCCGGCTGTCGGCGAGTGCCTCATCGGTGCCCTGAGCAAGTACGCCTCCGCCATCTGGAATCCGGAGCTCGAGGCGGCATGGGTCCGGACGTACACCACGATCTCGCAGGTCATGATCGACGCGGCGGCGACGGACGAACTGCGCGCCCCCGCCTGGTGGTACGCGGAAGTCGTGGCGCACGACCTCAGAACACCGGACGTCGCGGTCGTCACCGTCCGCCCCGACCAGCCCTATCCCTTCCTTGCAGGCCAGTACACGAGCGTGGAGACGCCTTGGTGGCCGCGGATCTGGCGGCACTACTCCTTCGCTTCCGCGCCCCGCTCCGACGGTCTGCTGTCGTTCCACGTGAAGGCCGTCCCTGCGGGCTGGGTCTCCAACGCCCTGGTGCACCGTGCCCGGCCCGGTGACATCATCCGGCTCGGCCCGCCCGCCGGTTCGATGACCGTCGACCACACCACCGACAGTGGGCTGCTCTGCCTGGGCGGCGGGACCGGCATAGCGCCCATCAAGGCACTCGTCGAGGACGTTGCCGAGCATGGCGAACGGCGCCCGGTCGAGGTGTTCTACGGTGCCCGCACCGACCACGACCTCTACGACATCGACACCATGCTCAGGCTCCAGCAGTCCCACCCGTGGCTCTCGGTCCGTGCGGTCATCGACCAGCAGGCGCACCTCCAGCTCCCGGACGCCATACGCGCGTACGGACCGTGGAACGAATACGACGCCTATCTCTCCGGCCCGCCCGGAATGATCCGCAGTGGTGTGGACGCGCTCAGGGACAGTGGCATCCCGTCGGAACGCATACGCCACGACTCGGTGGAGGAGCTCGTCGCCGTCGCTCAGTGACCCGGTGCCGGAGGTCAGCCGAGGTCCGGGGCGTGCATGGCGCGTACGCCCTCGATGTTGCCGTCCAGGTAGTGCCGCAGCGACAGCGGTACGAGGTGGACGGAAGCGATCCCGACGCGAGTGAACGGCACCCGCACGATCTCGTACTCGCCGATGGGCTCGTCCACCTCGGGGCCGTGCCGCAGGGAGGGATCCATGGACTCCAGGTGGCAGACGAAGAAGTGCTGCACCTTCACGCCGGTCGCACCGCCGTCCGCGCCGATGTGCTCGACGGTGTCGACGAAGCAGGGCACCACGTCGGTGATCTTGGCGCCGAGCTCCTCGTACACCTCGCGGTGCAGGGCGTCGACGACGGTTGGGTCGTCCGGCTCGACTCCGCCGCCGGGCGTGAGCCAGTACGGATCCAAGCCGGGCTTGGTGCGCTTGATCAGAATCAGGTCGTCACCGTCCAGCAGAACGGCGCGGGCGGTGCGCTTGACCACGGGTCGGACGGTCATGGGAGAAATGTGGCCCCGCTGGTTCCACGTGAAACATCGCGAAACGTCACCGAATGAGCGCACCGTGTGAACGGCTCGGAGCGAGCTGGCGGTCGGCGGCACCGCGAGGCGGTGACCAGCTGAAATACGCGGCTCAGCACCAGTCGCCGGCCGCCCGCAGCAACCACTCGTGGGCCCGCGCGATGTGCGGCATCGCCAGGGTGCCGGTGCGGACCACCAGAAAGTACGTCCGCAGGGGCGGCACCGCAGGATCATGCAGCGCGACGACCTCACCGCGTTCCAGGGCGGATGCGCACAGATAGCGGGGCAGCACGGCGAGCCCGGCGCCTGCCACCGCGCAGGCGAGGACCGCACGCAGGTCCGGGACGATCACGGTGCCCGGGGCGGCCGGGAGAGAGTCGAAGACCGAAGCCCAGTAGCGGGAGACGAAGGGCAGCGACTCGTGCACCTCGACCACCGGGACGTGCTCCAACGCGGGTGTGGACTTGGTCATGGCGAAGTTCTCCGGCGCCCGTCTCCCTTTGGCCGCGGAGCCGCCCTCCGACACCCGTCTCCCCTTGACCGAGGTGACGTTCTCCAGGACCCGTGCCCCCTTGCGGCGCGGTTTTCCGGAGCCGAGCCGCTCGGCCCAGTGTGGGGCAGCGATCAGGACGTGTTCCTCGTCGCAGAGCGCAGTCGCCGTGAGCAGTGCGCCGCGCGGACGGGCCGTGCAGATGGCCAGATCGTGATGCCCGGCGGCGAGTCCTTCCAGAACTTCTTCGGCGTTCCCGAAGGAGGCACGCAGGGCGAAGCCCTGACCGTCCTCGCCGGTCAGTTCGGTGAGCGCGGGCAGTGCCCGCTCGGCGGTGAACTCGGGAGGGCCGGCGAGGTGCAGTGTCCGTAAGGAGGACTCGTCGTCGAGCCCGGCCTCGGTGATCTCCACCAGGGCGTCGAGATGCGGCGCCGCCTTGTGGGCGAGCTCGTCGCCGATGGTCGTAGGCGTCACTCCCCGGGCCTGCCGCAGGAACAGGGGGCGCCCCAACTGCCGCTCCAGAGTGCGGATCTGTGAGGTGACGGCCGGCTGCGACAGGCCGAGCAGCGCGGCCGCGCGGGTGAAGGAACCGGCCCGGTGCACCGTGACAAAGGTGCGCAGCAAGGCCAGATCCATGGCGACGCCCTCCTCTTCCCTGCCCTTCTCCCGGCCCCCAGGCAGGGCCCAACTATAAATATGTCGATAGGTCTCTGTCGCTACTGTGATTGGACACTGACACAGAGTCAACTAGCCTTGGTCGCGCGGTTCTTCGCGCGCAGAACCGCGGCGGTCCGAGCCACGAGGGGGGAGGCTCGGACCGCCCGTTGTGCGTAGCCGTGCCCGCCCTCGGCGGGCGCGCAGGGGCTTACCGGGACGATTCGTCCAGCGCGCGCAGCACATCCGCCACCAGGTCCTCGGGATCCTCGGCACCCACCGAGAAACGGATGAAACCGTCCGGCACGGCGTCTCCGCCCCAGCGCCCGCGGCGTTCGGCCGTCGAGCGCACCCCACCGAAGCTGGTCGCGTCGTCGACGAGCCGCAGCGCGTCGAGAAAACGGTCGGCACGCGCGCGCGTGGGCAGCGTGAAGGAAACCACGCACCCGTAGCGTCGCATCTGCTGCGAGGCGACCTTGTGCGAGGGGTCGTCGGCCAGCCCCGGATAGCGCAGCCCGGTCACCTCGGGGCGCCCTCGCAGCGCCTCCGCGAGCACCAGGGCGGTCGCGTTCTGCCGGTCGACCCGCAACTGGAGCGTGGCGATCGAACGGTGGGCGAGCCAGGCCTCCATCGGCCCCGCGATCGCTCCGACGATCTTCCGCCAGCGCCGTACGGCGGCCATGGCCTCGGCGTCGCGACCGGTGACGTATCCCAGCAGGACGTCCCCGTGCCCGGTGAGCTGCTTGGTGCCGCTGGCCACGGAGAAGTCTGCGCCGAGCTCCAGCGGGCGCTGCCCGAGCGGTGTCGCGAGCGTGTTGTCGACGGCGACCAGGGCGCCACGCGCGTGCGCAGCCTCGGTGAGCCGTCGGATGTCGCACACGTCGAGCCCGGGGTTCGACGGCGTCTCCATCCACAGCAGCTTCGCGCCGTCGAGGACGTCCAGCTGGGCGTCGCCGGCGGTGGGCGCCGTGCGCACCTCAATGCCGTAGGCCTCCAACTGCGTGCGTACGAGGGGCAGCGCCTGGTAGCCGTCATCGGGCAGGACGACCGCGTCTCCGGCCCGCAGCTGCGAGAAGAGCACCGAGGAGATGGCAGCCATGCCCGAGGCGAACACGAGCGTCTCCACGCCCTCCCGCCCGGGCGCCTCCAGCTCCCCGATGGCGCGCTCCAGCAGGGTCCAGGTCGGGTTGTCGTCGCGGCCGTAACTGTACGGACCCGTCACCTCGCCCGGCAGATGGAAATGGGCGGCGAACACCGGACCGGGCAGGGTCGGCTCGTGCCTGACCGGCTCGGGCAGCCCGGCCCGCACCGCGCGCGTGCCGTCACCGCTGCCCCCAGGGAGTCCCTGCCCGCTCGTAGCGCTCATGCCGCCCGTCCCTCCACGTCCTCGCGTACCGCGGCGAGCAGACCCTCGCTCGCCGCCTCCACCATCTCAAGGCACTCCTCGAAGCCGTCCATGCCCCCGTAGTACGGATCCGGCACGTCGAGGTCGGCGCCCGCGGCGGGGTCGTAGGAACGCAGCAGCTGAACCTTCTCCGCGTCCTGCGAGGTGGGCGCGAGACGGCGCAGGGCCTTGAGGTGGCCTACGTCGAGAGCGATGACAAGGTCGAGGCGGGAGAACCACGACGGCTGGAACTGGCGGGCTGTGTGAGTGCCGTCGTAGCCGCCGTTCTCCAGGACCGTGACGGTGCGCGGGTCGGCGCCGTCGCCCTCGTGCCAGCCGCCCGTGCCGGCGCTGTCGACCTCCACCAGGCCGTCGAGCCCGGCTTCCCGTATGCGGGCGCGGAAGACCGACTCGGCCATCGGGGAGCGGCAGATGTTGCCGGTGCAGACGAAGCAGACGCGGTAGGTCATGGCGCGCTCAGTCCTCGTCGGGCAGGACGACGTGGAGCGCCCAGGACACGATCGAGATGATCAGGCCGCCCAGGACAGCGGTCCAGAAGCCCTCGACATGGAAGCTCAGGTCGAGCTTGTCGGCCAGCCATGAGGTCAGCAGCAGCATCAGGGCGTTGACCACCAGGGTGATCAGGCCGAGGGTCAGGATGAACAGAGGGAAGGTCAGGACCTTCACGATGGGCTTGACCAGGAAGTTCACCAGACCGAAGACCAGGGCGACGAGGAGCAGCGTCCAGACCTTCTTGCCGGTGCTGTCGCCGGTCAGGGTGATCTTGTCGAGCAGCCATACGGCGACCGCCAGGGCGCCCGCGTTGGCGATCGTCTTGACTACGAAATTCTTCATGTGTCTGATCGTCGCAGAAGAGATCTGTTACGACACGGGCAAGGGCGGACGAAGTCGATGAAGGCATTCCGGTTGGACGAACTGGAGGCGGAGCGCGCCGCCAATGATGGCGCCTACCTGCAGTTCCTGCGGGAGCGGAACATGTCGGTCGGCCTGTACGCCCTCGACGCGGGCGAGCGCGACCCGCAGCAGCCGCACAACCAGGACGAGGTCTACTTCGTCGTCAGCGGCCGCGCCGCGATCACCGTCGGCATGGAGACCACCCAGGTGGCGCGCGGCAGCGTCGTCTACGTACCGGCCGGTGTCGCGCACAAGTTCCATCACATCAGCGAGGACCTCAGGGTGATGGTGGTTTTCTCTCCGCCCGAGAGCTGACCTGCGACCTCGGGGTTCCCTAGGGGATCAGTCAGGGGCGGACAAGGGATGCGAGGCCCCCGCCGGAGCTCCTCCCGCCCTAGCATCGAGTGCAGGACATTCAGGAGCTCCGGCACCACAAGTGCCGGGCACCAGAGAGGCGAGGGCGATGCGAGAGATCTTCACGGGACTGCCGTGGTGGGTGAAGTGGGTCGCGGTGCCTGTCATCGCCCTGGTCGTGTTCGGCGGGCTGATAGCCAGCGTCGTCGGCTTCGTCATCGGTCTGCTCTTCAAGGTGCTGGTTTTCGTGGCACTGGTCGGCGGACTGATCTACGTCGTACGGAAGTTCACGACGAGTTCCTCGTCACGCAGCGACTGGTGAGCGGTCAACTCGAGGCAACCGGCGATCGGTAACAGGAATCACCGGTTCCCTCGGGCGAGGGAAGTTTCCTGTGCAGGCCGTCTGCCAACGGTGGCGGACGGTTAGAGTCCGGAACTCGACGCGGGGACGACGACCCCGCGAGCGGCGTACACCCCCTCCCGTGTTCCCCCGCACGGGCTGCCCCCTCGCGCTCCGGGAGTGACCCTTGGCCACGGTTGACACCGCACTCGCTCAGTCCCACGGACCCACCGCACCCGTTCCATCTCCCGTACCCACCTCACCCGCTCAGCTCCACGCACCCGCCGCGGCCGGCAGGGCCGACCTCCTGCCCCCGGGAGCCCGTATGCGGCCCCCGGAGCAGCCCGCCGCACCGCCGGCGCGGCCACGCCCCACAACCCCTCCGAGGCAGCGGCAGGCGACCGCGTCACCCACGCCGCCGCACTCCTCGACCCTCATCGGATCCGTGCAGCGCGCCATGCGCCTGCTGGAGTGCGTCGCCGAACACGAACACGGAGCCCCCGCCAAGCAACTGGCCCGCGAGACGGGCCTGGCGCTCCCGACGGCCTACCACCTGCTGCGCACCCTCGTGCACGAGGGCTATCTGCGCCGCGACAAAGGGCTGTTCTTCCTCGGTGAAGCGGCTGAGCGGCTGGGCAGCAGCGGAGCCCAGCAGAAATGTCGCAGCACGGTCGCGGAGACGCTCGCACACTGGCGCGACGCGATCGGCGTACCGGTGTACTACGCGATGTACCGCGACGGCGAGATCGAGGTCGTGTGCGTCTCCGACACCCCGGGCAACCCGGCGGTCGAGGAGTGGGCGGACTTCCGCGAGACCGGGCACGCGCACGCCATCGGCCAGTGTCTGCTGGCCCAGTTGGACGACGACGCCCGCCGCGACCATCTCGACCGCTACCCGGTGCAGTCCATCACGCCCTACACCGTGCGTGACAACCATTCCATGCTGCGACGGCTCGAACGGATGAGGCGGGCGGAACCGGTGACGGAACGACAGGAGTACGCACTGGGCACGGTGTGCGCGGCGATCCCGATCACAGTGGGTAACGTCGCGGCGACGATGGCCATTTCTCTGCCCTCCCATCAGGCCGACCGGCTCCCGGCGGCAACGCAGCAATTGCAGGGCGCGTTGGCTCGGCTCATGGGGTCACTCGCGATCTCTATCAGTATCTGAAAACTCACTCCTTGTGATCTGTCGTGCACGTTCAGCAAGATTCCCTCAGTGTCAGAGGGATGGTTCCCAGCCAGTCGACGTCAAGTGACGGGGTAGGCGATGCGCGAGTTCGTGCAGGCAGAGGTCATGATGAGCTTTCTCGTCTCCGAGGAGCTCTCCTTCCGAATTCCGGTGGAGCTGCGCTACGAGACCTGCGATCCCTATGCCATCCGGCTGACCTTCCATCTGCCGGGCGATGCCCCGGTGACCTGGGCCTTCGGTCGCGAGCTGCTGATCGACGGGGTGGGACGGCCGTGCGGGGACGGGGACGTGCGCGTCTCGCCCGCCGAGCCCGACTCACTGGGTGACGTACTGATCCGGCTTCAGGTCGGCAGCGACCAGGCACTGTTCCGCTCGTCCACGGCGCCCCTCATCGCCTTCCTCGACCGCACCGACAAGCTGGTGCCCCTGGGCCAGGAAGGCGCGCACGCCGACTTCGACGCCCACCTCGACGAGGCTCTGGACCGCATCCTGGCGGAGGAGCAGAGCGCGGGCTGAAGCGTTTCAGCGGGGAAGCGGCGAATCGCTTCACTCTCGGGCGTGGGGGTGTGCAGTAACGCTTCTGCGTGCGGGCGTGGTGGGTCATTGGCGGGACGGGTTGATGGCAGGGTCGGCAGGTGTGGCCGGGTCGGCCATGTCGGCCAGGCTGGACGGCTCTCCCGTCTCAGCGCCTGCGCCGCCGTCCCTTCCCGCCGCGTGCCGGAGCCGGTCGGGCACCGGTCGTTGCCGCTTCCGTTGCCCCGGGGGCCGTAGGGGCCCCAGACGACCCGGGAGCCCCCGTCGTCACCGCGTTCCCCATCCCCGTCCGGTCGGCCGAGACCACCAGGGCCGCGAGAGCCGTGGTGACGGGTACCGAGGCGACCAGGCCGATCGAGCCCACCAGCGTGCGCACGATCTCCTCCGCGACCAGTTCGCTGTTGGCGACCGTTCCCACACTGCTCTGCGCGATCGAGAACAGCAGCAGCAGCGGCAGCGCGGCGCCCGCGTAGGCGAGGACGAGCGTGTTGACGACCGACGCGATGTGGTCACGGCCGATCCGTATGCCCGCGCGGTACAGCCCGCGCCAGCCCATCGTCGGATTGGCCTCGTGCAGTTCCCAGACCGCCGACGTCTGGGTGACCGTCACGTCGTCGAGGACACCGAGCGAACCGATGATGACGCCGGCGAGCAGCAGACCGCTCATGTCGATCGACGGATACAGACCGTGGATCAGACCGGTGTTGTCGTCCGTGTTGCCGGTGAGTGCGGCCCAGCCGATGAACAGCGAGCCGAGTACGCCGATCAGCAGCAGCGAGATCAGTGTGCCGAGCACCGCGACGGACGTACGGGCCGACAGGCCATGGCACAGATACAGGGCGATCAGCATGATGGCGCTCGACCCGACCACGGCCACGACCAGCGGATTCGAGCCCTGCAGGATCGCGGGCAGGACAAAGAAGTTCAGCACCATGAAACTGATGGCCAGCGCGATCAGGGCCATGACGCCCCGCAGCCGGCCCACGGCCACGACGGCGAGCGCGAAGATGCCGGCAAGCAGCGCCATCGGGAGGCGACGGTTGACGTCGGTGACCGAGTACTGCAGGTCCCTCGGCGCAGAGGGCTCGTAGGCGACCACGACCTTCTCGCCCTCGTGCAACTGCCGTGACTGGTCCGGCTGGACGATCTCTGTGAAGGTACGCCCCTTGTCCTTGCCGGTGTCGACCCGGATCGTCGCCCTCTTGCAGGTGCCGTTCGCCTGCTGCTGCGCGGACGAGCCCTCGGCGGTGGAGGTGTCGCCGGTCGGAGTCTCCCCCGAGGCGTTCACCGAGGAGCAGCTCACGCTCTCGACCTCGGTGACCGTGGCCTGCTGAGTCTGCCGGTCGAAGCCGACGCCCGTGCGCTCGTGCCCCGGGGCACCACCGGGCCACAGCACCGCGAGCCCGACCAGGACGGCCGCGGCGAACGGGATCAGGATCGCCGCGATGACCTTGCGCAGATGCTTGGAGACGGGCGCCGCCGGCCCATGACTGTGGCTGTGCGAGTGCCCGTGTCCGCCGTCGGAACCGGGACCGTCATGCCCCTGCCCGCCACCGGAACCGTTGTCGCCGTGACCGTGACCATCACCGGACCCGTGACCGCCACCGGACCCGTGACCGCCACCGGAGCCCTGACCAGGCCCCTCGCCATAACCAGGCTCATGACCGCCACCGTGCCCGCCAGCGGCTTCGGCGCGATGGCCACGCATGTCGCCTCTGGCGCCGAAGAAATCATGGCCGCCTCCGTGGCCGGCTCCGCCGCCACCAGGGCTCTCGCCACGGCCGTCTCCACGTCCGCCGTCGTCTCCGTTGCCGTTCCCGCCACCCGGCCTGCGGGGCGGCTCGGAGGGCGGAAACGGGAACTGCTGTGTCGTGGTCACCGACCGATCATCGCAAGAACGACAGGGGCCCTCTGTTCACCGCGCCCGAATTGACGCTAGCGTGGAGGCACCTTTGTACACGCGGGAGCTCGGAGCACCGGGCTGAGAGGGCGCTGACCTCCGTCCCAGTCATGTTTCACATGAAACATCGCCACAAGCGAGTGATGTTTCACACGAAACATCGGCAGACGGAAGCCGCTGCGTCGACCGCCGAACCTGTTACCGGGTAATGCCGGCGTAGGGAGTAGGTCTCATGACCAACAGGGACGCACGCACGCCTGCCTCCACGCAGAACGAGCTCAGCGAGGAGAGCGGGAAGAGCGGGAAGTCCATCGGCTGGCACAAGGCGTACGTCGAGGGCTCACGCCCCGACCTGCGGGTGCCGGTCCGTCAGGTGCACCTCACCAACGGGCAGTCAGTCACGCTGTACGACACGTCGGGCCCGTACACCGATCCGCTCACCGAGACCGACGTCCGCAGGGGCCTGGCGCCGCTGCGGGAGAACTGGATCATCGCCCGCGGTGACACCGAGGAGTACGCGGGCCGTCCCGCCCGTCCCGAGGACGACGGGATCAAGCACACCTCACCGCGAGGCGGCCTGCGCAACCTCGACGCCGTCTTCCCGGGACGGCCGCGCCTGCCGCGCCGCAGCCGCGACGGGGGCGCGGTCACACAACTCGCGTACGCCCGCCAGGGGGACATCACTCCCGAGATGGAGTTCGTGGCCGTCCGGGAGAACGTTTCGCCCGAGGTCGTACGGGAGGAGATCGCGGCGGGCCGAGCCGTGCTGCCGGCCAATGTCAACCACCCGGAGATCGAGCCGATGATCATCGGCAAGCGGTTCCTGGTGAAGGTCAACGCGAACATCGGCAACTCCGCGGTGACGTCCTCCATCGAGGAAGAGGTCGAGAAGATGACCTGGGCGACCCGCTGGGGCGCCGACACGGTCATGGACCTGTCCACCGGCCGCAACATCCACACCACCCGCGAGTGGGTGCTGCGCAACTCCCCCGTCCCCATCGGCACGGTCCCGCTCTACCAGGCCCTGGAAAAGGTCGACGGCAGGGCCGAGGAGTTGACCTGGGAGATCTACAAGGACACGGTCGTCGAACAGGCCGAGCAGGGCGTGGACTACATGACGGTCCACGCGGGCGTGCGCCTGCCGTACGTACCGCTGACCGCGAACCGCAAGACCGGCATCGTCTCCCGCGGCGGTTCGATCATGGCCGCGTGGTGCCTCGCGCACCACAAGGAGAGCTTCCTGTACGAGAACTTCGAGGAGCTCTGCGAGATCCTCGCGTCCTACGACGTCACGTACTCGCTCGGCGACGGCCTCAGGCCGGGCTCGATCGCGGACGCCAACGACGAGGCACAGTTCGCGGAGTTGCGCACGCTCGGGGAACTCAACCGGATCGCGAAGCGTTTCAATGTTCAGACCATGATCGAAGGCCCGGGACATGTCCCGATGCACAAGATCAAGGAGAACATCGACCTTCAGCAGGAGATCTGTGATGAAGCTCCGTTCTATACGCTCGGCCCGCTGACGACGGACGTCGCGCCGGCGTACGACCACATCACCTCCGGCATCGGTGCCGCGATGATCGCCTGGTGGGGCACGGCCATGCTCTGCTATGTCACGCCCAAGGAGCACTTGGGCCTGCCCAATCGTGACGACGTCAAGACCGGCGTCATCACCTACAAGATCGCCGCCCACGCAGCCGACCTCGCCAAGGGGCACCCAGGTGCGCAGGAGTGGGACGACGCGCTGTCGGACGCCCGCTTCGAGTTCCGGTGGGAGGACCAGTTCAACCTCGCCCTCGACCCGGACACGGCACGTGAGTTCCACGACGAGACACTGCCGGCCGAGCCTGCCAAGACGGCACACTTCTGCTCGATGTGCGGGCCGAAGTTCTGCTCGATGAAGATCTCCCAGGACATCCGCCGCCGGCACGGCGGGAGTCAGGACGAGATCGAGGAAGGCATGGCGCAGAAGTCCAAGGAGTTCGCCGCGGCGGGCAACCGCGTGTACCTGCCCCTCGCGGACTGACAGCGCCGTAACCACCGCTGTTCGGCAACGACCGGATCGCCGCAGCAGGGTCTTCGGCTTGCGCTCCCCTGGGTGGGGGCGCAAGCCGAGGGGCTGCTCCGGCTACTCCGGCTGGTGTTCCGGCCCCCCGAAGTCCGGGCTGGTGTAGTCCGGGCTCGTGAAGCTGGGGCGCGAGCCCGGGGCGCCGTCGTCCGGGCTGCTGAAGCCCGGGCGGTCGTAGCCGAGGTGTGGCATTCGGCTGGTCCGCGCCGGTGGTGTCGCACGGTGCAGTGCGGCGCTGCCGGGGTCGGCGAGAGCCTCTCGGAGGAACGGCAGGATGCCGCGCTCCAAAAGGGCCTCGCGCCAGGCTTCCTTGGCCCGCGCCACTTCCTCGCTCATCACGCCGTACGACCCGGCTTCGAGCGAGGGCCGATTGCGCAGCGCGGTGAGCAGCAGTCCGACGGCGGCGACGAGGATCCCGGCCGCGGTCATCGCGCCGAACACCCAGCCGGTGGTGAGCATGGTCTGGGCGAACGCCGGCTCGGGGTCGAGCATCTTCAGGATGTAGCCCACGAGCAGAAAGATCGCCGCGGCCGTTCCGGCGAGGACGGGTGCCAGGACCGCGACGACGGCAACGGCGCCCGCGCCGGCCTCGGCGACCTCACCCATGGTGGTGGCGAGCCCCATCGTGCTCGTGCCCGGCTCCGCGGAGCCGGATTCGCGCCTGGACGACGGGGTGGACGGCGCCGGTTGGCGCAGTTCCTCGCGGACCTTCACATAGTGCTGGTACTCGGTCGTCGCGGCCGCCGTGATGATTACGGTGGCGTTGAGCGCCATGGTGCGCAGCTGTTCCGGGTTGAGCCGCTGACCAACAGCGGCCAGTTCAGGACGGTGTGGGGCGGAGCGCAGCGCCTCGTCGAGGATCCGCTCGTATTCCTGGCGGTCCTCGCTCAGCAGGTGCTGCGGAACGCTGTTCATGTGCATCCCCCGATGCTCCGTAGGGCTTGGGGCTCGCACGCTGACGAGCCGTCGGGCAGAAACGGAGGGGAGCCTGCTACGGATAAGCCGATGGTAGAGCGATGAAGGCACGCCGTGACAGGGGGTTTACCGAAAATGCCCTCTGGCCAGCACCGTCGTCGATCAGTCCGTCACGGGAGACGCCTGCCCTGTGAACCTTCAGATATCCAGGGGAAGTTGCTGGACCAGCAGCTTTCCGGCCATGGTCACTCCGCCGTCCATCGCGATGGCGAGTCCGTCGGCGTAGACGTGCGGTCCCTCGACCAGCGGCGTAGTCGGGTCCTCGCCCTCTTCGGAACCGACCTCGCCGAGGAGGTACGGAATGGGGCTGTGACCGTGAACGATGCGGGTGCCACCGTACGTATCGAGCAGGGAGCGTACGGCGTCGGCGCCGCCCTCGTCGCGGAAGGAGAAGCGCTTGGTGAACTTGCGGAACAGATCCCACACCTCGTCCGCGTCGTTGCGCGTGATCGTCTCGCGGACGGTGTCGTTGACCTCTTCGATGGAGTGGCCGTAGTCGAGATACGCGGTGGTGTCGGAGTGGACGAGCAGATGGCCGTCGACCGCCTCGATGGCGTCGAGGCGTGCCATCCACTGAAGGTGGTGGTCCTGGAGGCGGTCCATGTCGCTCTTCTGGCCGCCGTTGAGCAGCCAGGCGGCCTGGAAGGTGGCGGTGCCCGCGCCGGAGTTGACGGGAGTGTCGCCGAACCGCTTGGCGCCGAGCAGCAGCAGCTCGTGGTTGCCCATGAGGGCCTTGCAGTAGCCGCCGGCCGCGGCGGCCTCGGCGGACAGCCGCATCACGAGGTCGATGACGCCGATGCCGTCGGGCCCGCGGTCGGTGAAGTCGCCGAGGAACCAGAGCCGGGCGGTGCCCGCGCACCAGTTCCCCACGGAGTCGACCAGGCCCTTCTCCTGGAGGGCTGCCACCAGCTCGTCGAGATAGCCGTGCACGTCTCCGACGACGTACAGCGGCCCGGGGCCGGTCGTCGGCTGAGGATCCGGCGCGGCCGCGGGGTCGATGTGCACCTGGAGCGTGTCGCCCCGGTTGATGACCGGCAGGTCGCGCTCGGTCGGCGTGTACCCGTCGGGGTGGTCGACCGGCTCCTCCACCGTGCGGACGGCCTCGTCGGCGGGCGCGTCAGGGGGGTAGGGACCGGTCCCGTGGACGTATGCGGGCACCCGGAAGTCGCGCAACGTCGCCGCCCGCTCCACTTCGGGTCCCTGACCGGCCCCCTGAGTCATCAGACCCCTCCACCATCACGCCGCATCTGCACCGATTCGGACTGCCTGGTCGCAGCGGCCCGCGGTGTCGTGGGCCCATCATAGGAATGCGGATCGCGCCATGTGATGACCCAGGGGTGGTGAATCGGAGCAAGACTCCAGTTCACCGCGGCTTTCGCCCCGATTGGGCAGGGCTTCGACCTCCTGGCCATCGGCCTGCCCCGCCCCGGGGAACGCGCTTTCCCGCTCTGGCCCGCCCCGCGCTACTTCTCCTCGGGCGACCGCGGCGGACTGACGGTCGTTCGCTGAGGACGTCGCTGGGACGAGGTACGCACGATCAGTTCGGTCGGTATCACCTGCTCGACCGGTTGGTCCGAGTTGACCCCCTCGATGGCGTCGATGAGGAGCTGGACCACCGCGGTGCCGATGCGGCGCGGCTTCAGGGAGAGCGTGGTGATGGGCGGCTCGGTGCTGGCGTACACGGTGGACTCGCTGCAGCAGACCAGAAGCAGGTCGTCCGGTACGCGCAGTCCGTAGCGGCGGGCGGCGGCGAGCAGGTCGGTGCCGTTCGGGTCGAACAGTCCGTAGACGGCGTCGGGCCGGTCGGGGCGGGCGAGCAGCCGGTCGGCGGCGACGGCGCCCGCGCACGGATCGTGCGCCGGGTAGGCCTCGTACACCGGATCCTGGCCGACGCGCTCGCACCAGCGCAGGTACGCGGTGGTCGACAGGTGGGTGTACGTGTCCGTCGTGGTGCCCGTCAGCAGGCCGATGCGGCGGGCGCCGGCGTCGGCCAGATGGTCGAGGATGCCGAGGACGGCGGCCTCGTGGTCGTTGTCGACCCAGGCGGTGACCGGAAGCGTGCCGGCCGGGCGGCCGTCGGAGACGACCGGTAAACCCTGCCGGACCAGTTCGCTGACGACCGGGTCCTGGTCGGACGGGTCGATGACGACCGTGCCGTCCAGGGCGACGTTCGACCACACGTCGTGGCGGGAGGTCGCGGGGAGGATGACGAGGGCGTAGCCGCGGGCCAGCGCGGCCGAGGTGGCGGCGCGTGCCATCTCGGCGAAGTACGCGAACTCGGTGAAGGTGAAAGGTTCATCCCCGTACGTCGTCACGGTCAGACCGATCAGTCCCGACTTGCCGGTACGGAGTGTGCGGGCGGCGGCCGACGGGCGGTAGCCCAACCGGTCGGCGACCTCGCGGACATGCCGTCGGGTGGCGTCCGGGAGCCTGCCCTTCCCGTTGAGGGCGTCGGAGACGGTTGTGATGGATACTCCGGCGGCGGCGGCGACGTCTCTGATGCCTGCCCGGCCCGGCCGGCTTCCCCGACGTGAGGTTTCCGCGCGGCTCACCTGGTGCTTCCCTGCTGCTGTCATGGCGAGCCGATAGTAGGGCTCATGCGGTGGGGTAGGGCGGACGCATATGCACGCGTTGACAGGCACGTTTCTGCAAGGTCATTGGGTGTCAACTGCCTTGGAAAGCAAGGTAGTTGACACCTTCAATGTCAGGACGTGGCTTGTCGACCCATGCAAGCCTGCCAAGTGGCCCATGTTTCGAAGAGGTCTCAACTCACCTCTATGAGGGATGCGCGCCACGGCGTGAGCCACCGGCGCATAGATATATGTGACAGCGCCCCCGGATTCGTGCACCTTCGGGCGGTGTGATGCCCCTGATGCAGGTGTGGCGGACGAGGTCGGATCCGACCTGTACGCAGCCGCGCCGAATCCTCATAGGGTGAGGAGTATTGGAAGCCGGCGGTGGTGATGGGCCGCCGGTGGTCGCGAGGAGGACTGCGGTGAGCGAGACGAGCCCCAAGCTGCGCGCCGAGCTGGAGGGAATCCCCACCTACAAGCCGGGCAGGCCCGCCGCGGCCGGAGGCCCGGTCGCCTACAAGCTGTCCTCCAACGAGAACCCCTATCCGCCGCTGCCCGGCGTGATGGAGACCGTGACGGCCGCGGCCTCGTCGTTCAACCGCTACCCGGACATGGCGTGCACAGGCCTGATGAACGAGCTGTCCGAGCGCTTCGCCGTCCCACTGTCCCACCTGGCCACCGGCACCGGCTCGGTCGGCGTGGCCCAGCAGCTGGTCCAGGCGACCTCCGGCCCCGGCGACGAGGTGATCTACGCCTGGCGGTCCTTCGAGGCGTACCCGATCATCACGCAGGTCAGCGGTGCCACCTCGGTACAGGTGCCGTTGACGCCGGGTGATGTGCACGACCTGGACGCCATGGCGGACGCGATCACCGACCGGACCCGGCTGATCTTCGTCTGCAACCCCAACAATCCGACGGGCACGGTGGTACGGCGGGCCGAGCTGGAGCGTTTCCTCGACCGGGTGCCGGGTGATGTCCTGGTCGTGCTCGACGAGGCCTACCGCGAGTTCATCCGCGACGCCGAGGTGCCGGACGGCGTGGAGCTGTACCGCAAGCGGCCGAACGTCTGCGTGCTGCGCACATTCTCCAAGGCGTACGGCCTGGCCGGTCTTCGCGTCGGCTTCGCGATCGCCCACGAGCCCGTGGCGGCGGCGCTGCGCAAGACGGCCGTGCCCTTCGGCGTGAGCCAGATCGCACAGGACGCGGCGATCGCCTCGCTGCAGGCCGAGGACGCACTGCTCGGCCGGGTCGGCTCGCTGGTGTGCGAGCGCACGCGGGTGGTCGACGCGCTGCGCGCCCAGGGCTGGACGGTGCCCGAGACCCAGGCCAACTTCGTGTGGCTGCGGCTGGGGGAGAGCACGGTCGCGTTCGCGGCGGCGTGCGAGCAGGCGGGCGTGGTGATCCGGCCGTTCCCGGGCGAGGGTGTGCGGGTCACGGTCGGGGAGAACGAGGCGAACGACATCTTCCTGAAGGTGGCGGAAGGGTTCCGCAAAGAGCTGTAGGGCCGCCCTGTCCCAGGACGGCGGGTGCTGGGCGTCTCGGTTTCACGTGGAACCGAGAAGCCCTTCGCATGCCAGGGCCTACCGGTCCGTCCCTGGTGGGGCCCCTCGGTCCGGCTTAGGGACCCCGCCCTTCCGGTCTCGAACGGGCATGCTGCATAATTGCTTGTGAATGTGAACGCGTTCACAAGCGTGTCCCGGTTGCTCCAGTGATGTGTGTGACAAAAGGGGCAGACCGCCGCTGCACCACGGCGATGTAAGGAGACTGACGACGTGGACTTGGCTCTGGCGCCGGAGACATTGGCGCGCTGGCAGTTCGGCATCACCACCGTCTACCACTTCCTGTTCGTTCCCCTGACGATCTCACTGGCGGCCCTCACCGCCGGACTGCAGACCGCGTGGGTGCGCACGGAGAAGGAGAAGTACCTCAAGGCCACCAAGTTCTGGGGCAAGCTCTTTCTGATCAACATCGCGATGGGTGTCGTCACCGGCATCGTTCAGGAGTTCCAGTTCGGCATGAACTGGTCCGACTACTCGCGCTTCGTCGGTGACATCTTCGGCGCCCCACTCGCCTTCGAGGCGCTGATCGCCTTCTTCTTCGAGTCGACCTTCATCGGTCTGTGGATCTTCGGCTGGGACAAGCTGCCCAAGAAGATCCACCTGGCCTGCATGTGGATGGTCTCGATCGGCACGATCCTGTCGGCCTACTTCATCCTCGCGGCCAACTCGTGGATGCAGCACCCGGTCGGCTACAAGATCAACGAGTCGAAGGGGCGGGCCGAGCTCACCGACTTCTGGCTGGTACTGACCCAGAACACCGCGCTCGCTCAGGCCTTCCACACGCTCACCGCGGCCTTCCTCACCGGCGGCGCCTTCATGGTCGGCATCTCCGCCTTCCACCTGCTCCGCAGGAAGCACATCCGTGAGATGAAGACCTCACTGCGGCTCGGTCTGGTCACCGTCGTCGTCGGTGGCCTGCTCACCGCGGTCAGCGGCGACACCCTCGGCAAGATCATGTTTGAGCAGCAGCCGATGAAGATGGCCGCCGCCGAAGCACTGTGGGACGGCGAGGCGCCCGCGCCGTTCTCCGTCTTCGCCTACGGGGATGTCGACGCCGGCCACAACAAGGTCGCCATTGAGATTCCGGGACTGCTGTCCTTCCTGGCCAATGACGACTTCACCTCGCACGTCCCGGGCATCAACGACGTCAACAAGGCCGAGCAGGAGAAGTTCGGTCCGGGCGACTACCGGCCCAACATCCCGGTCGCCTACTGGGGCTTCCGCTGGATGATCGGCTTCGGCATGACGTCGTTCGCCATCGGACTGGCCGGACTCTGGCTGACCCGCAAGAAGTTCCTGCTGCCCCAGCACCTGCGGGTCGGCGAGGACGAGGTGCCGCATGTGGTCCTCTTCAAGAACAAGGCGCTCGGCCCGACACTCACCCGGTGGTACTGGCGCATCGCGATCTGGACCCTGGCCTTCCCGCTGATCGCCAGTTCCTGGGGCTGGATCTTCACCGAGATGGGCCGGCAGCCGTGGGTGGTCTACGGCGTCCTGCAGACCCGGGACGCTGTCTCCCCCACGGTCTCCCAGGGCGAGGTCATCACCTCCATGATCGTCTTCACCAGCCTGTACGCCATCCTCGCGGTCGTCGAGGTCAAGCTGCTCGCGAAGTACGTCAAGGCCGGCCCGCCGGAGCTCACCGAGGCCGACCTCAACCCGCCCACGAAGATCGGCGGCGACTCCCGTGACGCCGACAAGCCGATGGCCTTCTCGTACTAGGCCGAGGGAGCTGCACAGTCATGGAACTTCACGGCGTCTGGTTCGTCCTCATCGCCTTCCTGTGGACCGGGTACTTCTTCCTGGAAGGCTTCGACTTCGGGGTCGGCATCCTCACCAAGGTGCTCGCCCGCAACCGGCCCGAGCGGCGGGTGCTGATCAACACCATCGGCCCCGTCTGGGACGGCAACGAGGTGTGGCTGCTCACGGCCGCCGGCTCGACGTTCGCGGCCTTTCCCGAGTGGTACGCCACGCTCTTCTCAGGCTTCTACCTGCCGCTGTTGATCATCCTGGTCTCTCTGATCGTCCGGGGTGTCGCCTTCGAATACCGGGTGAAGCGGCCCGAGGAGAACTGGCAGCGCAACTGGGAGCACGCGATCTTCTGGACCTCGCTGATCGCGGCGTTCCTGTGGGGAGTGGTCTTCGGCAACATCGTGCGGGGTGTGAAGCTCGATCAGAACTTCGACTACGTCGGGACCTTCTGGGATCTGCTCAACCCGTACGCGCTCCTCGGTGGACTGGTGACGCTGACGCTGTTCACCTTCCACGGCGCGGTGTTCACGGCTCTCAAGACCGTCGGCGACATCCGGGTGCGGGCACGGAAGCTGGCGACCGGAGTCGGTCTCCTCACGGCTGTGCTGGCACTGGTCTTCCTCCTGTGGACGCAGGTCGAGGGCGGTGACGGCAAGAGCCTGGTCGCGCTCGTCGTGGCGGTGGCCGCGCTCGTCGCCGCGCTCGTTGCGAACCAGGTCGGGCGCGAGGGCTGGTCGTTCGCGCTGTCCGGCGTCACCATCGTGGCCGCCGTGGCGATGCTCTTCCTGACGCTCTTCCCGAACGTCATGCCGTCCTCGCTCAATGAGGAATGGAGCCTCACGGTCACCAACGCCTCGTCGAGTCCTTACACCCTGAAGATCATGACCTGGTGTGCGGCGATCGCCGCACCGATCGTCATGCTCTACCAGGGGTGGACCTACTGGGTGTTCCGCAAGCGGATCGGTACGCAGCACATCGCCGCCGAAGCCACTCACTGAGTCCGACCGGGGTGTGGTTCACCATGGTTTCGCGATGTTTCACGTGAAACACGGTGATCCACACCTCCTGGACCGAAGGGCATGTTTCACGTGAAACCGATCGATCCGCGTCTCCTCCGTTACGCCCGCGCCACCCGGCTCTTCCTGGCGGCGATCGTCGGTCTGGGTGTCGTCGGTGCGGGGCTCGTCATCGCGCAGGCCATGCTCATCGCCGAGGTGGTGGTGGGTGCCTTCCAGCACGGCATGGCGGTCGGTGAACTCAGGGCTCCCCTGCTGCTGTTGACAGCCGTCGCTCTGGGCCGTGCGCTCGTGTCCTGGCTCACCGAACTGGCCGCGCACCGAGCGAGCGCTGCGGTGAAGTCGGAGCTGCGTGGGAGGCTGCTGGAGCGTGCCGTCGCGCTGGGTCCCGGGTGGCTGAGCGGGCAGCGGACCGGATCGCTGGTCGCCCTCGCCACGAGGGGAGTCGACGCCCTCGACGACTACTTCTCGCGCTATCTCCCGCAGTTGGGGCTGGCAGTCGTCGTGCCGGTGGCCGTGTTGGCGCGGATCGTCACCGAAGACTGGGTCTCCGCGGCCATCATCGTCGGCACCCTGCCGCTCATCCCCCTCTTCATGGTGCTGATCGGCTGGGCCACACAGTCCCGGATGGACCGTCAGTGGCAGCTTCTGTCCCGGCTCTCCGGGCATTTTCTCGATGTGGTCGCCGGATTGCCGACCCTGAAGGTGTTCGGGCGGGCCAAGGCGCAGGCCGATTCGATCCGGCGCATCACCGGCGAGTACCGGCAGGCGACCATGCGGACGCTGCGGATCGCCTTCATCTCCTCCTTCGCGCTGGAACTGCTCGCCACGCTGTCGGTGGCACTCGTCGCTGTGACGATCGGTATGCGGCTCGTGCACGGCGACATGGACCTGTACATCGGTCTGGTCATCCTCGTGCTGGCACCGGAGGCGTATCTGCCGCTGCGCCAGGTGGGAGCGCAGTACCACGCGGCGGCGGAGGGGCTCGCTGCCGCCGAGGAGATCTTCTCGGTGCTGGAGACGCAGGTGCCGGAGTCCGGCTCCGCTGCCGTGCCGGCGGGGGGCCTGTCCTTCGAGGGAGTCACAGTCCGCTATCCCGGGAGGTCCGGCGACGCCGTGGCGGACGTGTCCTTCGCCGTCGAGCCCGGGGAGACGGTCGCGCTCGTCGGGCCGAGCGGTGCAGGCAAGTCGACGCTGCTGAACGTATTGCTGGGCTTCGTGCGGCCGGACGAGGGGCGGATTCTGGCCGGGGGAGCCGATCTCGCCGAGGCTGACCTGGAGCAGTGGCGGGCGCGGATCGCGTGGGTGCCGCAGCGGCCGCACCTGTTCGCCGGGACGATCGCCGAGAACGTACGCCTCGCCCGGCCCGACGCCGAAGACGCCGCTGTACGCCGGGCGTTGGGGGACGCGGGTGCGCTGGAGTTCGTGGACGCGCTGCCCCAGGGCGCCGACACCGAGCTCGGTGAGGACGGGGTCGGGCTGTCCGCCGGTCAGCGGCAGCGGCTCGCACTGGCTCGGGCGTTCCTCGCCGACCGCCCCGTGTTGCTGCTCGACGAACCGACGGCAGCGCTGGACGGGGCCACCGAAGCCGAGGTCGTGGAGGCGGTACGGCGGCTGGCGGTGGGCCGCACGGTCCTGCTGGTGGTGCACCGGCCGGCGCTGCTGTCGGTGGCGGACCGGGTGGTCCGGCTGGCTGAACCGGTGAGCTCGGCCCGCACGGAGGCGGGGCCCAGGGCGGCCGAGGTCCGCACGGTCGAGGTCGAACCGGCTCTCGCTCCCGACGCACTCGAGACGATGGCGCCGGCGGCGGACACCCGCGGTGTGCTGGCCCGCGTCCGTGCCATGTCCGGGGCCCGGCGCGGGCGTCTCGCGCTCGCCCTGCTGCTCGGGAGCCTCGCGCTCGGCAGCGCCGTCGGGCTCATGGCCACCTCCGGGTGGCTCATCTCGCGTGCTTCGCAGCAGCCGCCCGTGCTCTATCTGATGGTGGCCGTGACGGCGACGCGGGCCTTCGGAATCGGGCGGGCCGTCTTCCGGTACGCGGAGCGGCTCGTCTCGCACGACGCCGTGCTGCGGATGCTGGCCGACACCCGGGTCGCCGTGTACCGGCGACTGGAACGACTGGCGCCCGCCGGGCTCCGGCAGACCCGCCGGGGTGACCTGCTGTCGCGGCTCGTCGCCGATGTGGACGCGTTGCAGGACTACTGGCTGCGCTGGCTGCTGCCCGCCGGTGCCGCCGTCGTCGTGTCCGCCGCGTCCGTCGGCTTCACGGCCTGGCTGCTGCCCGAGGCCGGCGCGGTGCTCGCCGTAGGACTGCTGGCGGCCGGAGCGGGAGTCCCGCTGATCACCGGTGCCGTGGCCCGGCGGGCCGAGCGCAGGCTGGCCCCGGCCCGAGGCGTGCTGGCCACGCGGGTGACCGATCTGCTCACCGGGACCGCCGAGCTGACCGTCGCCGGAGCGCTGCCCGGACGTACCGCCGAGGCGCGGCGGGCCGACGGGACGCTCACCCGGATCGCCTCGCGCGCCGCCACCGCCACCGCGCTCGGCGACGGACTCACCGCGCTCTTCTCCGGCCTGACCGTCGCTGCCACCGCCCTCGTGGGCGCCCAGGCGGTCGTCGACGGCAGGCTGGGCGGCGTGGCGATGGCCGTCGTCGTCCTCACCCCGCTGGCCGCCTTCGAGGCCGTACTCGGCATGCCCCTTGCCGTGCAGTACCGGCAGCGGGTGCGCAGGAGCGCGGAGCGTGTGTACGAGGTGCTGGACGCACCCGAGCCCGTACGGGAACCGGAGCGGTCCCGGCAGGCGCCCGCGTCGCCGTTCCCGGTCGCGGTCAAGGGCCTCGCCGCCCGTCACGCCGGGCAGGACCGGGACGCGCTCGCCGGGTTCGATCTGACTCTGGAGGAGGGCCGCCGGATCGCCGTGGTCGGGCCGTCCGGGTCCGGCAAGTCGACGCTCGCGCAGGTGCTGCTGCGCTTTCTGGACGCCGACGCGGGCTCGTACACGCTGGGCGGCGTGGACGCGTACGCGCTGGACGGTGACGACGTGCGGCGGCTCGTCGGGCTGTGCGCGCAGGACGCGCACCTCTTCGACAGCTCGGTGCGCGAGAACGTGCTGCTTGCCAGGAAGGACGCCACCGAGGACGACCTGCGTGACGCGCTGAAGCGGGCCCGGCTGCTCGACTGGGCCGACGGCCTGCCCGACGGACTCGACACGCTGGTCGGCGAGCACGGGGCGAGGCTGTCCGGCGGGCAGCGGCAGCGGCTCGCGCTGGCCCGAGCGCTGCTGGCCGACTTTCCCGTCCTCGTGCTCGACGAGCCCGCCGAGCATCTCGACCTGCCGACGGCGGACGCGCTCACCGCCGATCTGCTGGCCGCCACCGAGGGCCGTACGACGTTGCTGATCACTCACCGGCTGGCAGGCCTGGAGGCGGTGGACGAGGTGGTCGTCCTGGACGCGGGTCGTGTGGTGCAGCGAGGTTCGTATGCGGAGCTGGCCGCGGCAGAGGGGCCGTTGCGGGGCATGGTGGAGCGGGAGGAGCAGGCGGATCTGCTGATCGGGGCGTCGTAGGGAGGCGGAGCCCCCAGCCCTTCGTCGTCCGCCCATGGCCTGCCGGCCGAACTGGCCGCGCGGCTGCCGCAGCTGCTCGAGGCGATGCGGTCCGTGGGCAGCGGCCTGGAGCTCCGCGCTGGACCGGATCTGTGACACCGCTGCGGCCCTGACCGGCGCCCGGTACGCGGCGATCGGTGTCCTCGCCGAGGACGGGGAGGGACTCGCCGGAGGCGGAGCGAGCCCTCGCGGTCCAGTTCGCCTCGCAGGCCGGGCTGGCGCTGATGACGGCCGAGGCCCCGCGCGACCGGGAACGGCTCGCGGTGTACGAGGACCGCGACCGCATCGCCCGCCACCTGCAACGCCTCGTCATCCAGGGGCTGTTCGCCAGGTCCGTTCGCCCACCGGAATGATGCTGGAGAGCGCACAGCGCGAGGGCGGACGTGCCCGAGGTGCACAGCGGTGTCGGCAAGGCCGTCGACGAACTCGACGTCCCGCCTGCGCGAGATCGGTCGGCGACCTCACCTGCAAGAACCCGATCGCTGCCCTGCGTGAGGCACTCTCCAATGCCTTCCGGTACGCCGACGCCTCCCGGATCGACGGCATCCTCGACGCGACCGTGACCCTGCCGGACGGGCGGCGCGGAGTCCGGCTGACCGTCGGACGACGGCGTCGGCATCCCCAGAACGGCCGGCGCAGTGGCCTGAGATACCTCGAACGGCGCGCGGAGGCTCTCGGCGGCGACAGCTCACACGGTCCCGGCATCGGAACGGACGGCGGCGGTACGCCGGTGGTGTGGCAGGCGCCCCACTGACGGTCCACGCACGGGAACCGAGACCCCTCCGCAGTCACGCCGTACTAGCCCATCTGCGTCAACCCGTCCCCCAGCTGTACGACTTGAACAGGGCCTTGGGCCGCCGCGCGGGCCAGGATCGCTGACATGCGCTCACCTCGCCGTCATCCGCTGCTCGTTCCGGCGCTGCTGTGCGCGTTCGCCGTGCTCGCAGCCCGGCCCACGGGAACATCCGAGGCCGTCGACGACGGTGAGGACACGCACAGCGCCGCCGACGCCGGGATCAACGCACAGGTACTCCGGCTGTACGAGGACGCGGCCGTGGCGACGCAGCAGTACGAGGCCGGCAGACAGGAGGCCGAGATGCAGCGGGCGCAGGCCGTGCGCTTCGAGGCGCTGCTGGACCGGGAGCGGCGGGGGATCGCCGTCCTGAACGAGGACCTGGGCCGGATCGCACGCGCCCAGTACCGCAGTGGCGGCGGGCTTCCGATCACCGCGCAGATGATCCTCGCGGACAGCCCCGACGAACTGATGCGTGGTCAGCGGGCCGTCTGGCAGGCGGATCTCGCCGTCAACAACGCGATCGACAAGAGCCGCCGGGCCGAGCAACGGCTCGCCGCTGACGAGGCGAAGGCCGAGGCGGCCTGGCAGGAGCTGGACCGGCACACCAGCGAACTCGCCGCTCTGAAGGAGGACATCGAGGCGAAGCTCGACCAGGCACGGTGGCAGTTGCAGGGTCAGGCCGATGCCTCCGTCGCGGCCGGTTCGTGCCGCGGTGCCGTCCGGCTGGACCAGCCGAAGACGGGAGCCACGAAAACCTGGGTCGCCCCCGTGGAGTCGTACGCGCTGTCCGCGGGGTTCGGCAGCGGCGGCGAGCGGTGGGCGAACCGGCACACCGGGCAGGACTTCGCGGTGCCGATCGGGACGCCGGTGCGGGCGGTGGGCGAGGGGCGCGTGGTGAAGGTGTCCTGCGGAGGGCCCTTCGGCATCGAGGTCGTGGTCCAGCACGCGGGCGGCTACTACACGCAGTACGCCCATCTTGCCGCCGTCACCGTCGACCAGGGCGAGAGGGTGAGCCCCGGCCAGTGGGTCGGGCAGTCCGGCACGACCGGCAACTCCACCGGCCCGCACCTGCACTTCGAGGTGCGGGTCACTCCGGAGATGGGCTCGGCGGTGGACCCGGCGTCGTGGCTGTCGGCGCGCGGAGTGAGCCTAGGTTAGCTGTGGAACGGCGACCGGGCCCTCAGCCGGCCCGCTCCACCACCAACCGCTCGATCACGACTGCCACCCCGTCCTCGTTGTTGGCGACCGTCCGCCCCGAAGCCGCCGCGAGTACGTCCGGGTGTGCGTTGCCCATCGCGTACGACCGTCCCGCCCACGTGAGCATCTCGACGTCGTTCGGCATGTCCCCGAAGGCGACGACCTGTTCGTTCGAGATGCCGCGCTCGGCGCAGCACAGGGCGAGCGTGCTGGCCTTGGAGACGCCGGGGCCGCTGATCTCCAGCAGGGCGCTGGGGCTGGAGCGGGTGACATTGGCCCGGTCGCCGATCGCGAGGCGGGCCAGGGTGAGGAAGGCGTCCGGGTCGATGTCGGGGTGATAGGCGAGGATCTTGAGCACCGGCTCGTCGGCGCCGGGGGCGTCCGGCGCCAGCAGATCTTCGGCCGGCGCGAGCGAGTCGGGGGTCTCCATGTGCAGCTTCGGATAGTCCGGCTCCTGGTAGAAGCCGTACGTCTGCTCGACCGCGTACACGGTGCCCGGCGCCGCGTCACGCAGCAGCCGCACGGCGTCCAGCGCGTTCTCCCGTGCCAGCTCGCGCACCTTCACGAACCGGTGGGCGCCGGGGCCGCCGTGCAGGTCCACCACCGCGGCGCCGTTGCCGCAGATCGCCAGGCCGTGACCGTGGACGTGCTCGCTGACCACGTCCATCCAGCGGGCCGGGCGGCCGGTGACGAAGAAGACCTCGATGCCCGCCTCCTCCGCGGCGGCGAGCGCCGCGACCGTGCGCGGGGACACCGACTTGTCGTCGCGCAGCAGGGTGCCGTCGAGGTCGGTGGCGATCAGCCGGGGCGGGAGGGCGGCGGCCGGGGTCTCGGGCTGTCGAGTCGCTGAGGTCACCCGGCCATTCTCCCGCAGATGCCCGCACGCCCGTGCGGGAGCCCGCACAGATGAAGCACAGATGAAGCACGGACGAGGCACAGACGAGGTACAGACGGCAGGTTGCCCAGGTCAGCGTAGCTGGGCAGGCGCCTCCATGGCGATCTGCTCGAAGACCTTCTCGTCCGCCGCGAAGTCGGAGTCGGGGATGGGCCAGTGGATCACGATCTCGGTGAAGCCCAGCTCCTGGTGCCGGCCCGCGAAGTCCACGAACGCGTCCAGGGACTGGAGGGGGCGGCCGCGGTCCGGGGTGAAACCGGTGAGCAGGATCTTGTCGAGCGAGCTCACGTCACGGCCGATCGCGGCACACGCGTCCGCGAGCTTCTCGGCCTGCCCGCGAAGGGCTTGAACCGACTGTTCAGGAGTGCCGTTCTCGTACAGCTTGGGGTCGCCGGTGGTCACCCACGCCTGCCCGTAGCGCGCGGCGAGCCGGAGCCCGCGCGGCCCGGTCGCGGCCACCGCGAAGGGCAGCCGGGGGCGCTGTACACAGCCCGGGATGTTGCGGGCCTCGTGCGCCGAGTAGAAGTCGCCCTCGTACGAGACCCCGCTGGGGCCGTCCTCGACCAGCAGCCGGTCCAGCAGCTGCACGAACTCGGCGAAGCGGTCGGCGCGCTCACGCGGCGTCCACGGCTCCTGCGCGAGCACGGTCGCGTCGAAGCCGGTGCCGCCCGCACCGATGCCGAGCGTCATCCGCCCGCCGGAGATGTCGTCGAGGGAGATCAGCTCCTTGGCGAGGGTCACCGGGTGCCGGAAGTTCGGCGAGGTCACCAGTGTGCCCAGGCGGAGATCGCCGGTGACGGCCGCGGCGGCGGTCAGCGTCGGCACGGCACCGAACCAGGGCCCGTCCCGGAAGCTCCGCCAGGACAGGTGGTCGTACGTGTAGCCGGTGTGGAAGCCGAGCTGTTCGGCACGTGTCCATGCCGAACGGCCGCCTTCGTGCCAGCGGAGGTACGGGAGGATCACGGTGCTCAGACGCAGACTCATGGGTCCGAGCGTATGCGGCCGATCGTGTTTCACGTGAAACAGTCACCGCCAGTCATCACACCCGGCCGCTCAGCGACGGACTGAGGTAGTGACGCCAACGCCCGCGGCGTCAGTGATGGGCAAGTGGTCCACGCCACCGACCACGCGATCGTCAATGAGCTTCCGGGAACCGCAGATACCGCGGCGGGACCGCCTTCGTCAGCCACACCCCGTTCGCGCTGACGTGAAAAACGTGGCCGTCGCGGTGCATGGCGCCCGCGTCCACCGACAGCACGACAGGGCGGCCGCGGCGGGCGCCGACACGTGTCGCGGTCTCTCGGTCCGGGGAAAGGTGCACGTCGTGGCGGTTCATGGGCCGTAGCCCCTCGGCACGGATCGCGTCCAGCGAACCGGCCACGGTGCCGTGGTAGAGGTACGCCGGCGGGGTCGCCGGAGGCAGTCCGAGCTCGACGTCGATGCTGTGGCCCTGACTGGCGCGGATCCGGGCGCCGTCGATCGCGAAGCGCTGCTTGTCGTTGGCGGCGACCACGTGGTCGAGTTCCTCGCGGGTGAACCGGAAGCCGTGCGCGGCGGCTGCCGCGATCAGCGTGTCGATCTCCACCCAGCCGGCGTCGTCGAGGATCAGCCCGATCCGCTCCGGCTGATGACGCAGGTGCTTCGACAGATATTTGGACACCTTCACGGTGCGTCTTTCATCCACCCCGCCAGGGTGCCGGGCGAGACCTGAATCACGCGAATGATTTTGCTCCGGATGTTTGATCCACAGCCAAGTACAGTTATCCACAGGGGAATTGGCGATTCTGTGGACAACTAGCCTTGGATTCAGGGCGTTTCGCCAAGATCGTCTGACGCCACGTGACGTGCGGCGAGCCGGTCCAAGGAACGGGCCCGGGCCTCCCGTTCGGCGGCGAGAGCGATGAACTCGGCCGCCTGCTCGACCCCAACCAGCCTCTCGACGGCCCGCATTGTCTCCACGGGAATCGCCACGTCACGCGTCCGCTCGGCCGGTGCCGGGACGTCGCCCGTAGCGAGGTGCTCCCTCAGATGCCGGACCGCCAATGAGCGCATCGCCCGGGCGAGTTCCGCGTCCACGGTCTGCTGGGCGAGCGGCCGGAGCCGTCGTACGAGGGAGGCCGCCTCTGCCGCGTCGGCGTCCGTGGGGCGGTGCGGTCCGTCCAGGTAGCGGGCGAAGACGTGCTCGGTCGTGAACTCCAGGAAACGAACAGCGATGTTCTCGACCCGTCCTCTCAACTCCCGCAGATGGGCGGAGATCGCGGACAGCGGCACCCCGGCCGCGTGCAACTCGGCGGCCACCGCGAGCTCTTGGGGACTCGGCACGAGGAAGGAGTTGTCGTCCCCCGGCACCGGCTCCAGCACGCCCAGCTGCACGGCCTCGGCGACCGCCGCGTCGTCGGGGACACCGCCGAACCGCTCGTCCAGCTCGGCGCGCGAGATCCGCACCGACTCCTCGGCGGTCCACGGACCGTCCACCTCGGCGACCAGGCCGAGCACCCCGCCCAGGCCCCGGCCCGCGTCCCACGCCTCCAGGAGCTCCTTGATGGAGGCAAGGGTGTAGCCGCGGTCCAGGAGGTCGGCGATCTGGCGCAGGCGCACGAGGTGGGCGTCGGCGTAGACGTTGGCGCGGCCGCGGCGCTCGGGGAGGGGGAGCAGCCCGCGGTCCTGGTAGGCACGGATGGTGCGGACCGTGGCGCCGCTGAGGTGCGCCAGGTCCTCGATCCGGTAGGCGGGAGCCTCGGCCCGCCGCCCGTACTCCTCGGTCCGGTGCCCGTAATCCTCGGTTCGTGGACCGGAACCTCCGGCGCCGCCCGTCACGAGGCAGCCCTCGCCGCCGGTGACCTCCTCAGGTACTCCACCGCCCGGCTCAACGACCCCTCCTGCGACGGGTGGTAGGACCGCCGGAAGTAGCGGGGTATCGCCGCGCCCAGCTCCCGCCAAGCGGGCAGCAGACCCTTGCGTACGGCCTTTTCGTGCTCGGCGAGGGAGTAGCGCAGGCGGCCCGCGAGCTGTGGGTCGTGGCGCATCAGATATGCCGTGCCCCATACCCACAGGTACAGCATCACCGGTGCGGTGACCGCCATGCCCGCGATGCGACGGGCGTACCGGGGTGTGCCGGTGCCGCCGCAGTGCTGGTACATGTCGAAGGCGACCGCGCGGTGTTCCACCTCCTCGGCGCCGTGCCAGCGCAGCAGATCGAGCATGACCTCGTCGGCGCGGGCCCGGTCGAGGCCGTCGGCGGCCAGCACCCAGTCGCCGAGGACGGCCGTGAACTGCTCGATCGCCGCTACGACCGCCAGCCGGAAACGCAGCCACTCCCGCTCGGGTATCGGCGCGCCGAGCGGCGGGCGCTCGCCCAGCAGCCGCTCGAAGAGGAAGTCGACGTACCGGGTGAACTCCGCGGTGTCGAGACGGTGCGCCTTGAGGTGGTCGAGCACGTGCGCGTGCTGGACGCTGTGCGTGGCCTCCTGGCCCATGAACCCCTTGACCTCGGCCAGCAGTTCGGGGTCCCTGACCAGCGGCAGACCTTCCTTGAAGACCCGCACGAACCACCGCTCCCCCGCCGGCAGCAACAGGTGCAGCACATTGATCACATGCGTCGCGGTCGGCTCGCCGGGTATCCAGTGCAGGGGCGTGTGCGACCAGTCGAAGGAGACCCTGCGCGGGGTGATCCGTGCGCTCACAGCGGAGGCTCCAGACGTGCGATCGCCCGCAGCACCCTGGGCGTGAAACGGGACATGAGGTGGGCGCCGCGCGCCTCGGGCGTCACCGGGACAACCGCCTCGTTCCGCGCCACCGCCCGCAGGATCGCGTCGGCGACCTTCTCCGGCGGGTAGTTGCGCAGCCCGTACAGGCGGGCGGTCCGCTTCTGGAGCCGCTTCTCCTCGGCGGCGTCGACCCCGGCGAAGCGAGCGGTCGAGGTGATGTTGGTGTTGACGAAGCCGGGGCATACGGCTGTGACGCCGATGCCCTGGCCTGCCAGCTCCGCGCGCAGGCACTCGCTGAGCATCAGCACGGCCGCCTTGGAGGTGCTGTAGGCGGGCAGCGCCTTGGAGGGCTGGTACGCCGCCGCCGACGCGGTGTTGACGATATGGCCGCCCTGCGCGCGGTCGGCCATCTGTTTGCCGAAGAGCCGGCAGCCGTGGATCACGCCCCACAGGTTGATGTCGAGGACCTTCTTCCAGTCCTTGGGGGCGGTGTCGAAGAATGACCCGGACAGGCCGATGCCGGCGTTGTTCACCAGCACGTCCACCACGCCGTACTCGGCGGCGACCTTCTCGGCGAGTTTCTCCATGGCCTGCTCGTCGGAGACGTCGACCGTCTCCGCCCAGGCCTCTGGCGCACCGAGCAGCCGGGACAGCTCGGCGGTGCGCACGGCGGCCTCGGCGTCCCGGTCGACGGCCACCACGCGTGCGCCGGCCTCGGCGAACGCGAACGCCGTGGCCCGCCCGATGCCGCTGCCCGCACCGGTGACCAGCACGAGCTGTCCGCCGAACCGGTCGGCGTACTTCCCGGTCGCCTTCACCGCATCAGGCCTGCCGCCCTCCACGGACGTCACGAACTGCGAGATCCAGGCCGCCAACTGGTCGGGCCGGGAGCGGGGGACCCAGTGCCTGGCCGGGATCGTGCGCCGGGCCAGCTGCGGAACCCAGTGCTCCAGGTCGTCGAAGAGGTTCTCCGAGAGGAACGCGTCTCCCAGGGGCGTGATGAGCTGCACGGGCGCGTGCGCGTACGCGTCCGTACGAGGACGGCGCAGCCGGGTCCGTACGTTGTCCCGGTACAGCCACACTCCGTGCGCCGCGTCCGTCGGCAGCGAGGAGGTCGGGTAGCCGCCGCCGGGGACCTTCTCGAGGCGCTCCAGGATCCTCGGCCAGTACGTGCCGAGAGGGCCGCGCCAGGCCAGTTCGGGCAGCACAGGCGTCTGCAGCAGGTACACGTACCAGGACTTGGCGCCCTGGCCGAGCAGCTGGCCGACCCGGCGCGGGGTGGGACGCCTGACACGCTTGTTGATCCAGTGACCGAAGTGGTCGAGGGACGGCCCTGACATGGACGTGAAGGAGGCGATCCGGCCCTCGGTGCGCCGGACGGTGGTGAACTCCCAGGCCTGCACCGAGCCCCAGTCGTGCCCCACCAGGTGCACCGGCCGGTCCGGGCTGACCGCGTCCGCGACGGCGAGGAAGTCGTCCGTCAGCTTTTCCAGCGTGAACCCGCCGCGCAGCGGCCGCGGTGCGGTGGAGCGGCCGTGGCCGCGGACGTCGTACAGCACCACATGGAAGTGGTCGGCCAGCCGGGAGGCGACCTCCGACCACACCTCCTTGCTGTCCGGATAGCCGTGCACCAGGACGACCGTCGGCCCCGAGGGATCCCCCAGTTCGGCGACGCACAGCTCGACCCCGCCGGTCCGCACCCGGCGCTCCCGCACACCCGCAGGCAACGTCACTTGTCCTCCGCCCAGCGCCGCACGTGCGGCAGATCGTCGTCCAGCCAGAAGGCGCTCTGCTCGGGGTCCGCGGAGTCGGTGACGACCAGGATCTCCTCGAACTTCGCGCCCGTGCCCCGGAAGCCGAGGTGTGGTTCGACCGCCCACAGGCCCGGCTGCGGCGGATGGTCGGAGAAGCGGTACGGCGACCACAGCGGCGACCAGCCCTCCCGGTGGCCGTGCAGCGCGTCGGCCGCCAGGCCCTTCAGGGACCGGGTGCCGAACCCGAAGACGTGCGGTGACCAGCGGCGCTCCGGCACGCGGTCCACCTTGTGCGCAATCACGCCGAAGGGGTACGCGCGGTGGCGGTTGGCGTAGCCCTGGCGGGCCATGAGGCGGTCCACGTCCTCATAGATCTCCCGCAGCGGGCGCCGCTCGCGCACTTCGCGCAGGATCAGCTCGCGGTGCGCCTCCAGGTCGTCCATCAGCCGGTTCTGCACGGGGTTGACGCCCAGGGAGCCCGAGTACCCGATGTCCGCGGTGCAGCCCTCGTACAGGGGAGCCATGTCCAGGATGAACGGCATCCCCGGCTCCAGCGGGCGGTCGGTCGGGAAGAACTGCAGCGGCACCCGGAAGTTCACGAACGCCGTGCGGTCGCCGAACCAGGCGAAGGGCAGGTGGAACCAGTCGCGCACACCCCGCTCGCGCAGCCAGGTGCGCTGCATCCGGGCCGCCTCGCGCTCGGTGACGCCGGGTTTCAGCTGCGCTGCGACCGCCTCCGCACACTCGTAGGCGAGGCGCTGCACCTTCCTGAACCCCCGCAGTTCCGCGGTGAGTTCACCTGCTGCCGTCGTCATTCCCAACGCCCACCCGTCCCCGTCGATCGCGGTACGTGCTCGTAACGTGACACTGGCGAATGTGACAGTCGTTAGAGGCTGCGTCAATAGGCCCGCGACGGCCTGTGGACAACCGCGTGGATGTGGACAACCGGGGACGCGTTGTTCGACCTGAGGGGGACCCTTAGGGACCCGTACGCCTGGAGTCTGATACCAAGACGACCCTGCGGAGTGACGACCGGCGTGGTACAGGTCACTACCTTCGTAGACGTGACTGTGATCGCGACCGAAAGCCTGAGCAAGCGGTTCCCCCGGGTGACCGCTCTTGACCGGCTCTCCGTGGACGTCGGGCCCGGTGTGACCGGACTCGTCGGAGCCAATGGAGCCGGCAAGTCCACACTGATCAAGATCCTTCTGGGTCTGTCCCCCGCCACCGAGGGCCGCGCCGAAGTGCTCGGCCTCGATGTCGCCACCAAGGGCGCCGCCATCCGCGAGCGGGTCGGCTACATGCCGGAACACGACTGCCTGCCGCCCGACGTCTCGGCCACCGAGTTCGTCGTCCACATGGCGCGCATGTCCGGCCTGCCGCCCACCGCCGCGCGCGAGCGCACCGCGGACACCCTGCGGCACGTCGGGCTGTACGAGGAGCGCTACCGTCCCATCGGCGGCTACTCCACCGGCATGAAGCAGCGTGTGAAACTCGCGCAGGCCCTCGTCCACGACCCGCAGCTGGTCCTCCTGGACGAGCCGACCAACGGCCTCGACCCGGTCGGCCGCGACGAGATGCTCGGCCTCATCCGCCGCATCTACACCGACTTCGGCATCTCCGTCCTGGTCACCTCCCACCTGCTGGGCGAGCTGGAGCGCACCTGCGACCACGTGGTCGTCGTCGACGGCGGAAAGCTCCTGCGCTCCAGCTCCACCACCGACTTCACCCAGATCACGACCACCCTCGCGATCGAGGTCACCGACACCGACGCGCACCCGGACGGCACCCGCGCGGTGCGCGACGCGCTCCACGCGCGCGGGATGGACATCCTCGACAGCGGCGCGGGCCTGCCAGGCGCCGGCCACGTACTGCTGCTCACCGCGCAGGGCGAGGAGACGTACGACCTGGTCCGCGACGTGGTCGCCGACCTCGGCCTCGGCCTGGTGCGCATGGAACAGCGCCGGCACCACATCTCCGAGGTCTTCACCAACGAGGACGAGCAGCGGAAGGAGGCCGTCGGTCATGGCGGTTGAACAGCCCATGCGGACACCGGCGGCACCGTCGGGTGACCAGACCCGCATCCACAACATCGGCTACCGCAGCTACGACGGCCCGCGCCTGGGCCGCTCGTACGCCACGCGTTCCCTGTACTCGCAGTCCCTGCGCGGCTCCTACGGACTCGGCCGCTCGGTCAAGTCCAAGGTGCTGCCGATGCTGCTGTTCGTGGTGATGTGCGTGCCCGCGGCCATCATGGTCGCCGTCGCGGTCGCCACCAAGGCGAAGGACCTGCCCGTCGACTACACGCGCTACGCGATCGTCATGCAGGCCGTCATCAGCCTGTACGTCGCCTCGCAGGCGCCCCAGTCCGTCTCGCGCGACCTGCGCTTCAAGACCGTACCGCTGTACTTCTCGCGGCCCATCGAGACCGCCGACTACGTACGCGCGAAGTTCGCCGCCCTGGCCTCGGCGCTGTTCATCCTGACCGCCGCTCCGCTGCTGGTGCTCTACGTGGGCGCCCTGCTGGCCAAGCTCGACTTCACCGACCAGACCAAGGGATTCGCACAGGGACTCGTCTCGGTGGCACTGCTCTCACTGCTCTTCGCCGGCCTCGGCCTGGTCATCGCGTCGGTCACCCCGCGTCGCGGCTTCGGCATCGCCGCCGTGATCGCCGTCCTGACCATCTCCTACGGCGCGGTCTCCACGCTCCAGGCCATCGCCGACGCGCAGACCAGCACCGGATCCATCGCCTGGATCGGCCTGTTCTCGCCCATCACGCTCATCGACGGAGTGCAGTCCGCGTTTCTGGGCGCGAGCTCGGCGTTCCCCGGAGGGGTCGGGCCGACGAACGGGGAGGGCGTGGTCTACGTCCTCGTCACCCTCGGCCTGATCGCCGCCTGCTACGGCCTCATGATGCGCCGCTACCGAAAGGTCGGACTGTGACCACGCTCAACATCGACCACGTCTCGCGCTGGTTCGGCAACGTGGTCGCCGTCAACGACATCACCATGACGATCGGCCCCGGCGTCACCGGCCTGCTCGGCCCCAACGGCGCCGGAAAGTCCACCCTCATCAACATGATGGGCGGCTTCCTGGCCCCCTCCACCGGCACCGTCACGCTCGACGGCGTGCAGGTGTGGCGCAACGAGAACATCTACAAGCACATCGGCATCGTCCCCGAGCGCGAGGCGATGTACGACTTCCTCACCGGGCGCGAGTTCGTCGTCGCCAACGCCGAGCTGCACGGCCTGGGCGCCAGAGCGGCCCAGAAGGCGCTCGCCACGGTCGAGATGGAGTACGCCCAGGACCGCAAGATCTCGACGTACTCCAAGGGCATGCGGCAGCGCGTGAAGATGGCGAGCGCGCTCGTCCACGAGCCCTCGCTGCTCCTGCTGGACGAGCCCTTCAACGGCATGGACCCACGCCAGCGCATGCAACTGATGGACCTGCTCAGGCGCATGGGCGACGAGGGCCGCACCGTGCTGTTCTCGTCCCACATCCTCGAAGAGGTCGAACAACTCGCCCGGCACATCGAGGTGGTCGTCGCCGGACGGCACGCGGCCAGCGGTGACTTCCGCAAGATCCGCCGCCTGATGACCGACCGCCCGCACCGCTACCTGGTGCGCTCCAGCGACGACCGCGCCCTCGCGGCCGCGCTGATCGCCGACCCGTCGACGTCCGGCATCGAAGTCGACCTGGCGGAGGGCGCGCTGCGCATCCAGGCCGTCGACTTCGGCCGCTTCACGGCCCTGCTGCCGAGGGTGGCCAGGGACCACGGCATCCGCCTGCTCACCGTCTCGCCGTCCGACGAGTCGCTCGAGTCCGTCTTCTCGTATCTCGTCGCGGCGTAGGAGGCCGAAAGATGTACGACCCCACAGTCGCCCGACTCACCTACCGCGCCCTGCTGGGCCGGCGCCGGGCCCTCATCCTGGGCGCGCTGCCCCTGCTGCTGATCGCGATCTCCGTGGTGGTGCGCGGCCTCGCCGGCGCCGACGACCAGACCGCGTCCGACCTGCTGGGCGGGCTCGCGCTCGCCACCATGGTGCCGATCATCGGCGTCATCGCGGGCACGGGCGCGATCGGCCCGGAGATCGACGACGGCTCCGTGGTCTACCTGCTGTCCAAGCCGATCAAACGGCCGACGATCATCTTCACCAAGCTGATCGTCGCGATCGCCGTGACGATGGTGTTCTCCGCGGTGCCCACCCTGATCGCCGGCTTCATCCTCAACGGCAACGGCCAGCAGATCGCCGTCGCCTACACGGTGGCCGCACTGGTCGCCTCCATCGCCTACGCGGCGCTCTTCCTGCTGCTCGGCACGGTGTCGCGGCACGCGGTGGTGTTCGGGCTCGTCTACGCGCTGGTCTGGGAGGCCCTGTTCGGCTCCCTGGTGGCCGGGGCACGCACGCTCAGCGTCCAGCAGTGGTCGCTGGCGGTGGCCCAGAAGGTCGCCGGCGGAGACCTGGTGACCTCCGACGTCGGGCTGACGACGGCGACGGTCCTGCTCGTCGCGGTCACCGTCCTGGCGACCTGGTACGCGGGGCAGAAGCTGCGCTCGCTGACGCTGGCGGGCGAGGAGTAGACGCCCCGCTTATTGACAGGGGCTTCACCTCGGTCCGGGCACACTGGGCAAAAGCGGGCGCACGGCTGGGAGGGCGGGGATGGCGGTGGCGGACGAGGCGTCACAGGACGAGAGTCGCGGACGGTTCGGGGACGAGGCCTGGGACGACCTCGTCCTGGACGAGGACTTCATACGCTCGGCCGAGACCGCCGAGCCGTCCGCACGGGCCCGGATGCTTGCCGAGCGCTGGCGCAAGGAGAAGCCCGAGCCGCAGCCATGGCGTTCCGACGAGCCGCCCGCAGGGTGGTTCTTCAGCAAGCGTCGGCGCAGGTGGCGGCGGCGCTAGGAGAACACGCGGGCCGCTTTTATTCAGTGGCGCCGAACTCGGCGTACCGGCACATTGGTTGTGTCCAGGACGCCGGAGCGAACCGGCGCCACGTACTGGGGAGGAGTTCGACGATGTCCATGCACGACAGTACGTCGAGCTCCCCACAGGGCAGCCCGCGGCGGACTCCGGAGTAGTTACTCCTCCGTCGAGTCCGCCCATACGGGGAGCTGCCCGGGGCGGCCGCTTCGAGCACGTGGCGCAGTGCGCTCGCGTGAGGCCGCCCACCCGGAGGATTGGCCGAGTGGTAAGGCACTGGCTTGCGCTGTGTTCAATTAAAAGCAAGTCAAGGTCGGGCCTGAAAAGCCCGCGCACGTTCGATCCGTGCATCCTCCGCCGAGTACGGAAGTTCAGCTCAGCAACCGCTCCAGCACCACCGCGATCCCGTCCTCCTCGTTGGAGGACGTCACCTCGTTCGCCACCGCCTTCAGCTCCTCGTGGGCGTTGGCCATCGCCACGCCGTAGGAGGACCAGCCGAACATCGGGATGTCGTTGGGCATGTCGCCGAAGGCGATCGTGTCGGCGGCCTTCATGCCGAGCCGGCGGGCAGCCAGGGACAGGCCCGTGGCCTTCGACAACCCCAGCGGAAGCAGCTCGACGATGCCCGCGCCGGCCATCGCGACGGTGACGAAGCCGTCGGCGGCCTGGCGGGAGGCCTCGGCCAACTCGTCGTCCGTCAGCGTGGGGTGCTGTATGTAGATCTTGTTCAGCGGGGCCGTCCAGAGGTCGGCCGCGTCCGTGAAGGGTGTCGCGGGGAGCTTGCCGGTGACCGCGTAACCGGGGCCGACCAGCACCTCGCCCTCCAGCCCGTCCCGGCTCGCCGCGAGGTACAGCGGGCCGACCTCCGCCTCGATCTTGGCCAGTGCCACGCCGGCCAGCTGCCGGTCCAGCGTCACCGACGTCAGCAGGCGGTGCTCCCCGGCGTCGTACACCTGTGCGCCCTGGGCGCAGACGGCAAGGCCGTCGTAGCCGAGGTCGTCGAGGATGTGGCGGGTCCACGGGGCCGCGCGGCCCGTCACGACGATGTGCGCGGCGCCCGCCGCGGTGGCCGCGGCGAGCGCGTCACGGGTGCGCTGCGAGACCGACTCGTCGGACCGCAGGAGCGTTCCGTCGAGGTCGGTCGCGATCAGGCGGTAGGGAAAGCCCGGGGCGGCGGACGTACTCACTTGGCGACCGGCTCCAGGATCTCCCGGCCGCCCAGGTACGGGCGGAGCACCTCGGGGACCCGGACGGAGCCGTCGGCCTGCTGGTGGTTCTCCAGGATCGCCACGATCGTGCGCGGTACGGCGCACAGCGTGCCGTTCAGCGTCGCCAGCGGCTTGACCTGCTTGCCGTCACGGAAGCGGATCGACAGGCGGCGGGACTGGTACTCGGTGCAGTCCGAGGTCGAGGTCAGCTCGCGGTACTTGCCCTGCGTCGGGATCCACGCCTCGCAGTCGAACTTGCGGGCGGCCGAGGAGCCGAGGTCGGCGGAGGCCACGTCGATGACCCGGAACGGCAGTTCCAGCGACGTCAGCCACTGCTTCTCCCACTCCAGCAGGCGCTGGTGCTCGGCCTGCGAGTCCGCCGGGTCGACGTACGAGAACATCTCGACCTTGTCGAACTGGTGGACGCGGAAGATGCCGCGGGTGTCCTTGCCGTGCGAGCCGGCCTCGCGGCGGAAGCAGGGCGAGAAGCCCGCGTAGCGCAGCGGGAGGCGGTCGGCGTCGATGATCTCGTCCATGTGGTACGCAGCGAGCGCGACCTCGGACGTGCCGACGAGGTAGAGGTCGTCCTTGTCGAGGTGGTAGACGTCCTGGGCCGCCTGGCCGAGGAAGCCGGTGCCGGCCATCGACTGGGGGCGGACCAGCGCGGGCGTCAGCATCGGCGTGAAGCCGGCCGCCGTGGCCTGCGCGATCGCCGCGTTCACCAGGGCGAGCTCCAGCAGCGCGCCGATCCCGGTGAGGAAGTAGAAGCGCGAGCCGGAGACCTTGGCGCCGCGCTCCACGTCGATCGCGCCGAGGATCGTGCCGAGCTCCAGGTGGTCCTTGGGGTCGAAACCCTCGGCGCCGAAGTCGCGGATCGTGCCGTGCGTCTCCAGCGTGACGAAGTCTTCCTCGCCGCCCACGGGCACCTCGGGGTGCACGAGGTTGCTGAGCTGGAGGGCGAGCTCCTGGGTCTCGGTGTCGGCCGCGTCGCGCTCGGCGTCGGCGGCCTTGACGTCGGCGGCGAGCTGGCTCGCCTTCTTCAGCAGCTCGGCCTTCTCGTCTCCGGAGGCCTTGGGGATGAGCTTGCCGAGGGCCTTCTGCTCGGCACGCAGCTCGTCGAAGCGGACGCCGGACGACCTGCGCCGCTCGTCGGCAGACAGGAGAGCGTCGACGAGCGCGACGTCCTCTCCACGGGCGCGCTGCGACGCACGCACACGGTCGGGGTCCTCACGGAGCAGACGAAGGTCAATCACGTGACCAAGGCTACCGGTGCGGGGTCACGGCTCACGACTCACTATTCCGGGCTGCCCAGAATCGCGGCTTACGTCACGTTCTGCGGTAATTGTCGATCGTGTCAATAAAACGCGTCTCACTCCCTGGGACGGGGCATGCGACGGGCGTCGGGTTGACTCGATTCCCTTGTGCGGAGCGGGATTTGGGATGTCCTTCGTCCACAGAAATCCACAGCGCCGAAAAGTTATCCACAGGCTGTGCGAAAGATCTGTGGATGCCGGAAGTGATCAATCCGGGCCGGGTGTGCGAGGCGAGGGATTCCCGACCCAAACCAGCGTCACATCCACTTTCGGGTGGAAATGAGTCGCTCCAAAGGATGGCGTGAGGGAAACGGGTGGACGAAGAGTGACCTACGGGACTGTGGACGAACTTGAGGGCTGTAGGGCGATTTGTCGACTGGGTGGCACTTCGTTGTCGACTTGTCCCCAGGTCGAGAAGCCCACCTGTGGATAACTCCTGTGGATAACGAAAATATGCAGGTAGGAGCAGCTGGAAACGTCCTAGAAACGTCCGTCCTGGCATCGCGCCACCCACTCCGCCGCCGACACGAACTCGCCGTCCGAGGTCCCCGGGAACGGCAGGCGTACATCCGCCACCTCCACGTCCGCGCGCGGGTAGGAGCCCAGGAAGCGCACCTGGAGGCAGATCCGCTTGAGCCCCGTCAGCGCCTCGGCGACCCGGCGGTCGGAGATGTGGCCCTCGGCGTCGATGCAGAAGCAGTAGTTGCCGATGCCCTCGCCGGTGGGCCGGGACTGCAGCAGCATCAGGTTGATGCCCCGGGTGGCGAACTCGCCGAGGAGATCGCGCAGGCCGCCCGGATGATCGTCGCGCTGCCAGATCACGACGGACGTCTTGTCCGCGCCGGTCGGTGCGGCGGGCCGGGCGGGCCGGCCGACCAGTACGAACCGGGTCTGGGCGTTCTCCGCGTCGTGGATCCCGGTCTCCAGGGCCTCCAGGCCGTACCGGGCGGCCGCGAACTCGCCCGCGAAGGCGGCGTCGTAGCGGCCCTCCTGGACCAGCCGGGCGGCGTCCGCGTTCGACGCGGCCGACTCCCAGATGGCGTCCGGGAGGTTCTTCCTGAGCCAGTTGCGCACCTGCGGCTGGGCGGCCGGATGCGCGGAGACCGTCTTGATGTCCGACAGCTTGGTGCCGGGCCGGACCAGCAGCGCGAAGGTGATCGACAGCAGCACCTCGCGGTAGATCATCAGCGGCGCGCCCGCGACCAGCTCGTCGAGCGTCGTCGTGATCCCGCCCTCGACGGAGTTCTCGATCGGCACGAACGCGGCCTCGGCCTCCCCGGCCCGCACCGCGTCGAGCGCGGACTGCACGGACACGTACGGGATCAGCTCCCGGGTGGCCGCCTCGGGAAGCGTGCGCAGGGCGACTTCGGTGAAGGTGCCCTCAGGGCCGAGATACGCATAGCTCGCTGGCATGACCTCACCCTAATGGGCCTTGCGAAACACAGCGCACGTATCTCATGGCAGCCACTCCACGGAGCGACGAGGTCACCCCTCCAGCAGCCGTTGCCCCACGTACTCCCCCTCCGCCGCCCCGCCCGGCACCGCGAACAGGCCGCTCGCCTCGTGGCGGATGAACCGGGACAGGGCGTCGCCCCGGTCGAGCTTGCGCTGGACGGGGACGAAGCCACGCAGGGGGTCCGCCTGCCAGCAGACGAAGAGGAGGCCGGCGTCGGGGACCCCGTCGCCGTCGAAGCCGTCGTGGTACGAGAAGGGGCGCCGGAGCATCGCCGCGCCCCCGTTCTGGTCGGGCCGGGTGATGCGGGCATGCGCGTTGATCGGGACGACCAGGTTGCCCTTGGCGTCGGTCTTCTCCAGGTCCATGTCGGTCGTCTCGGTGCCTCCGGACAGCGCCGCCCCGTTGGACTTGCGGCGCCCGATGACGTCCTCCTGGGCCGTGACCGGGAGGTTCTCCCAGTCGTCGAGGAGCATGCGGATACGGCGTACGACGGCGTAGGAGCCGTTGGCCATCCAGGAGGACTCCCCGGTGGACGGCACGAAGATCCGCTGGTCGAAGTCCGGCTCGCTCGGCTTCGGATTGCGGGTGCCGTCGATCTGACCCATCAGGTTCCGGGCCGTCATGGGATGCGATGTGGCGCCCGGCGAGCGGTTGAAGCCGTTCATCTGCCAGCGGATGCGGGCCGCGCTGCCCGCGTCCTTCTGGATCGCGCGCAGGGCGTGGAAGGCGACCAGCGCGTCGTTGGCGCCGATCTGCACCCACAGGTCGCCGTCGCTGCGCTTCTTGTCGAGGTGGTCGGAGGAGAAGTCGGGCAGTGGGTCCAGGGCGGACGGGCGCTGCTTCTCCAGGCCGGTACGGGCGAAGAAGCTGTGGCCGAAGCCGAAGGTGACCGTCAGCGAGGACGGCCCGGCGTCCCGGGCGACATCCGTGTCCTCCTGCGTCGCCGCCTCGCCCGCCATCAGCCGCTGTGCCGTCTGTGACCAGCGGCGCAGCAGCGCGGCGGCCTCCTTGCGGCCCGCCCCCGCCGCCAGGTCGAAGGCGACGAGATGGCCGCGGGCCTGGAGGCCCTGGGTGATGCCGGGCTGATGTTTCCCGTGAAACATCACCTGATCGGCGCCCACGGAGGTGAGCGGGGTGGCCTCGGCCGGGCGGGCGGCGTATCCCACGGCACCGCCGGACGCACCGAGGACGAGCCCGGTGGCGCCGGCGGTGCTCAGCAGCTTCCGCCGCGAAAGGCCCTCCAAAGAGGAGGCATGTTCGGAAGCACCCTCTTCGAGAGCGTCGACAGCACCCTCTTCGAGAGCGGGAGTACGGGCCTCCGGGACGGACTGGTCAGTCATGGTGTGGTTCAGCCGATCTGCGCGTTCTTGGAGACGGTCGTCTGGTCGATGTCGGAGGTCCGCACGGTCACCGCGACCTGCCAGTCGCCCGCCATGGGAATCTGCACTCCGCTCGCCGCCCAGTGCCCGGTGGTGATGTGGTCGGGGACGACGGGCAGCGGCCCGATGTCCTTGGACTCCAGGGTGAAGGCGACCTTCACCTCGGGGATGTCGAAGGCGCGTCCGTTGGGACGCTCCACATAGACGTGCATTTCGTTGGCGCCCACGCGCGCGGGGTCGAGATCGACGCGCACGAGGCCCTTGCCGTCCTCGCCGCCGGTGTCGAACGACATGTCGAGGGTGACCGCCCCGGACGACGAGGTCGAGGAGGAGGACGAGGAGGATGTGGCAGCCTTGGCCTCTTCCTCCGTCCGCCCCGGTTCGGTCTGCGTCAGCACGGTGGTGACGGCGAGCAGTACGACGGCGACCGAGGCCTCGGCGAGCACCGAGCGGCGCAGCCCGAACCGGTTGGGGTCGGCGTCCCGCTCCCGCTTCTGCCGCGCCGTGTCCATCGCGGCCCGCTGCCGGGCGAGCTGCGCGGCGCGCTTGGAACCGCCGGAGCCGGTGGACGCACCGGCAGCCCCCTGGGCCGCCCCGGCACTCCCCTTGGCGTCCCCTGCGCTTGCGATGACCCGCTCCTTCTGAGGCACCTGCTCGCTCCGCTGGACGACCTTGTCCGCCAGCTGGGCCGTCCAGCGCCGCGAGATGTACGCGACGCCGACGAGCAGCGCCACGAGCCCGATCTTGACGAGCAGCAGCTGTCCGTACCGGGTGTCGGTGAACGCGGACCAGGAGCCGAGCTGGCGCCACGACTGGTAGGTGCCGGTCAGCACCAGCGCGACGACGCTGCCGAAGGCGACGGCCGAGAAGCGGCGTACGGCGGTCGTGTCGACGGGCGTGTCCGCGGGCGCCCGGTACAGCGCCACGAGCAGGGCGGTGAGGCCGCCGAGCCAGGCCGCGACGGCCAGCAGGTGGACGACGTCGACCGGCATGGCGATGCCTGCCTGGAGGCCGACCGAGGCGTGCTCGGACATCGCCCAGCTCGCGGCGAGTCCGGCGGCGACCACGGTCCCGCCGATGGCGAGCCCGAAGGTCAGATCCCGCTTCTCTTCGTCCTCGCGTTTGTCGTACGCCCCGAAGAGCACTGCGATGAACAGCGCGGCCGCGGCGAGCAGCAGCAGCCGGGACACCAGTGCCGCGCCCGTCTTGGTCTGGAGGACCTGGCCGAGCAGGTCGAGGTCGAAGATGTCACCGACCTTGCCGGAGCCGGTGTAGGAACCGCGCAGAAGCAGCAGCAGGAGGGTGGCGGAGGTGAGCGTGAGCCAGCCGGCGACGACGAGGCGCTGCATGCCCCGGACCCCGGCCCCGCGCGGCCAGCAGGCGAGCACGAAGGCGGCCCCGCCGATCAGGACGACGAACCCGGCGTACGACAGGTACCGCCCGAACCCGTACAGCCAGCCGACGACCCCGCCGCCCGCGGTCTCGTCGGACACCGAGACGGAGGTGGACGAGGGCGCGCCGACGGAGAAGGTGAAGGCGCCGGCGACGGGATGGCTGTCCGCGGACACGACCTGGTAGGTGACGGTGTAGGTGCCGTCGGGCAGGCCGCTGTGCAGCTGGACGGCGTACGTCGTCCCGCTCACGTTGGAGGGTGTGCCGCGCTGGACGGGCGCGCCCTTGGGGTCGAGCACGCGCAGCGAGTCGGCGGACGTCGAGACCGGCTCGGAGAAGGTCAGCGAGACCTGGGTGGGTGCCTTGTCGACCACCACCCCCTGCTGAGGGTCGCTGCCGGTCAGCGCGGCGTGCGCGGAGGCCGGGGCGGCCCCGGCGAGGAGCAGGCCGGCCGCGGCCAGGAGCAGCAGCACCAGGGTCCGGACGCGGGGGGCGATGGTCGGCGTCAAGGTGATCCCTCCGTCATTGTCCGGTCTTCGGGATGTACGTCGCCGACTTCACCGGCATCTTCACGACGACCGGGTCCGCCTTGGCGAAATGCAGTTCGACGGAGACCGTCTGGCCCTCTTCGGGCTTGTGCTTCAGCTTGTCGAACATCAGGTGCGTGCCACCGCTTTTGAACACGAGTTGACCATGCGCGGGGACGGCGAGGTCCTGAACCTCCTCCATCGTTCCGCCGGCCGTCTCGTGCAGCGTGACCTCGCCGACGTCGCTGGTGACCGACGTCAGCTCGGCCTTCGTACCGCTGTCGTTGACGACCGTCAGGAAGCCGGCCGCCATGTCGTCGGACACCGGCTGCGGCATGTAGGCGCCGGAGACGGAGATCCCGCCGTCGCCGTCGCCCCCGCTGTCCGAGCCGCAGCCCGCCAGCACGAGGGCACCGGTCAGCACCGCGGCGGACACGGCGAAGGACCTCACGGCTTCGCGCCCTTCACGAGCTTGGGCAGGTCCTTGGTGTAGTCGTCGACGGTGGCGTCCTCGCCGTAGAGGACGTACCCGGCGTCGGTCTTCGGGGAGAACGCGACGACCTGGGTGCCGTGCACGGAGACGACCTTGCCGCTCTTGTCCTTGTGCGTCGGCTCGATGGAGATGCCGAGGGTGCGCGCACCGGCCTGGATGGTGGCGAAGTCGCCGGTCAGGCCGACGAACCGGGTGTCGATGCCCTTGAGCCACTTGCCGAGTTCGGACGGGGTGTCCCGGCCCGGGTCGGTGGTGACGAACACCACGCGCAGGTCGTCCTGTTCGGACTTGGGCAGCGACTTCTTGGCGACGGCGATGTTGTTCATCGTCAGCGGGCAGATGTCGGGGCAGTGGGTGTAGCCGAAGTAGATCAGGGTCGGCTTGCCCGCGGTCTCCTTGCGGAGGTCGTACGACTTGCCCCGGGTGTCGGTGAGGACCAGGTCCGGCTTCTCGAACGGCTGGTCGAGAACGGTGGCGGCCTTGTCCGAGCCGGCCTCCTCGGAGACCACGGAGACCGGTGAACCGCTGTCGTCGCTGCTGCCGCACGCGGAGAGGGTCAGGGTGGCGGCGGCGAGCAGCGCGGCCGCGGCGAACGTCTTCTTGCGCATAGAAAAATGTCCCAGATGTGATGGTGCCGGGCGGCACCGGGGTCGCACGGCCGGTCGACTCACGGTCGGCGGACGGTCGTACGCACCCCGGTGCGCCTCCGGACGGTTGGACTCAGGCGTCGGTACGCCGACGGCCGGCGAGCACGCCGTACGCCACGCCCACCACGCCGACGACGATGCCGACCACGCCCAGGACGCGGGCTGTGGTGTCGCTGCTGTCGGAGGCGAGGGAGCTCTGCGAGGAGGCGGCCTCGGCGTCACTCGCCTCCTCGGTGGCGTCGTCTGTGGCTTCGGCGGTGGCCGTGGAGTCGTGCGCGTGCCCGTCCTCCGTGGCGGCGGACAGCGCCAGTACGGGCGCCGGGTTCTCGGGCTCCTCCGCGCCTTCCTGCTGCTCCTCGATCCAGCGCACGACCTCCTTGTTGGAGTACGTCTGGATCGCCTTGAAGACCAGCTCGTCGGCGTCCTCGGGCAGCGCGCCGACGGAGACGGGGAACTTCTCGAAGTAACCGGGCTCGATGCCCTTGCCCGTGGCGGTCCAGGTGACCTTGGTGACGGCCTCGGTGAGCTGCTCACCGTGGTTGTCGATGGGCTTGTCGAGCTTGGACTTGGTGATGTCGATGTCCCAGCCGGCCATCGGCTCCGGCATCACCGAGGACAGCGGATGGTCGGTCGGGAAGGTGACCTCGAGCTTGGTGGTCGAGGCGTTGTCGCGCTCGTTGGGGACCTTGAAGTCGACGACCGCGTAACCGCCCTTGGCGGCGGCGCCCTCGGGCTGCACGCTGACGTGCGCGAACGCGGGCGAGGACAGGACGACGACAGCCGATGCGGCCACGGCACCGGCGGCGGCGAGACGAGAGGCCTTCATGGGGAGCACTCCACTCCAAGTGGTTTTCCGGGGTTCCGGTGATGGTTCCGGTGACGGTTCCGGTGATGAAGAGGGGTACGCGTGCGCGTGCGTCGGCGATCACCCGTCAAGAAGGAGGTCGCTCGGAAGCACGGGCACACGCGCGTGCCGCGCGACGGCGGCCCTCCCCACAGATCCCTCGAGAGAGAGTGGAGCGCTGGTCGCGTCGCGTCAGGCGGCGAGGGAGAGTGCGGCGGCGGGCGGGCCGCGCCTGATCACCGTGTGCTGGAGTGTGGTGGTACGGGGCGCGGGAGGCGCGAACAGGATGGTCTGCGGGGTGCGCGGACCGGCCTCGGGCGTGCCCGGCAGCCCGGCACGCAGGGCGCGCACCAGCGCGAGCGCCCCGCGCAGGGACCGTACGAGCGCCCCCTCGGCGACGGAGTGCGCGGACGGCGCGGACATCTCGATCAGCCGCCGCAGTGCCATGTCCCCCCGGCGCAGCAGCCATCCCGCGGCGAGGCCCGCGAGGACGTGACCGAGCAGCATCGGCAGGGACGGCAGCAGCGACATGGAGGAACCCGCGGTGGTGGACAGGGCGTCCGCCGGGTGGTGCGTGGAGCCCGTGCCCGCACCCGTGCCCTGATAAATCCGCGCGTCGACGAGGATCCGCTGGGCCTGCGCGGGGCTGATCGCCGCCGCGGTGGTCCCGCAGACGAGCCGTGCGGCCTGCTCGATCAGCGAGGCGTCGGAGACCGAGGCCGTACGGGCTGCCGTGGCGGCCGTCGTACCGTGCTGCACCAGCCCGAACAGCACGTGCAGCACGGTCTGTCCGACCGCGAGCAGCGCGGCGATGCCCGGCAGTGACCGCTCGCGTCCGGCGAGTGGTGCCACGACCAGGACGGCTCCCAGGAAACCCGCGCCCAGCGTCCACAGCGGAACCGTGGCGCAGGAGGCGAGGCTGTGACCGGCCGCGGCCAGCACGACGCAGACCGCGGCGAACACCGCGGTCCGCAGCACCCGGAGATCGCCTCCGGAGCGCGCCGTACGGGGGTGGGGGGCAGTCATGGCGGGCTCATCATCGCACTGGGCTTATAGCCGCCATACGGCAGGTCCACAAGATGACGTACGTGCAGTACGACCGGAAGGTCACCTTCTGCCACAAGGCGCCGCACATACACCGGTGGCCGCCCTCGGCGCATCCCCCATATGGGCGGCATCACGTCAACTCTGTGCTTACACCGGGGCACACGCGGCAATACGTAACGGTATGTCGAGCCGCGGCCAGGAGGCTGGAGCATGAGCATCTGGTGGTCACTCCATCTGCGGCGCGAAGCCGCGAGCGTTCCGCTCGCCCGGCGGCTGCTGCTCGGCACCATGGAGACGGCGGGCGTCGATCCCGACATCTCCTACGACCTCTCCCTGGCCCTCAGCGAGGCCTGCGCGAACGCGGTGGAGCACGGCGGGGACGGCGGCCACGAGGGTTCCTCGCAGGCGTACCGCGTCACCGCCTACCTCGACGGTGAGAAGTGCCGTATTGAGGTCGCCGACTCGGGTCCCGGCTTCTCGGCCGCACGCCCCCGGCCGCCGGCCCGTCCGGCGCCCCTGGAGGACGAGAACGGCCGCGGCCTCTGTCTCATCGAGGAACTCGCCGACCACGTCCACATCGGCAACAAGCCCGGTCGGCGGGGCGCGGTGGTGAGCTTCGACAAGATCCTGAAGTGGAAGAAGGACGCGCCGCTGATGGCGGTGTAGCGCCTGCTGGTCGCCGCGGCCGCCCTCGAACCCCGCGCCGGGGCGAAGGACGTGGCCGCGGCCGCCAAGCGGATCGCCGCGCATCCCGACCGGCGGGCCCCGCGGCGGCCCTCGCGCGGCTCGTCGATCTCGGCGAAGTACGGCGCCGCCGGGGCGCGCGGCGAAGCCCGGGCCGGATTCCCGCACGTACGGCGGGCGTTGGACGCCCTCGCCGTCGCCCGCTCGGTCGGCGCCGACGAGAGCGAGGCCCGGCTCGACGCCCTGCTCACCGTGATGTCCACCCTCCAGGACACCGAACTCCTGCACACCGCGGGCCCGGTCGGCCTGCGGCACGTCCAGGCGGGCGCCCGCGGGGTCCTGGAAGCGGGCGGTACGGCGACGGAGGCGGGCCGCGAAGCCCTGCACGCCCTCGACGCCGACTCCACGCGCGCGCGTGGAGCCCGCGGGGGAGCGCGGGGCTGCTGGCGGGGGCGCTGTTCCTGGACTCGCTTCCGGTGCGGCTCAGTTCACCGGTACGGGCAGCCTGAAGTCCGCCTGACAGGCATGGGCGCGGCGGATCGCCGGGCCCATCGCGTACGACGCCACGAGCGTCGCTCCTCCCAGCGCCAGCCATCCTGCCGTGCCCCACCCGAGCAGCAGCGAGGTCAGCACCAGGGGGCCCAGGGTGCGGGCCACGGTCACACCGGTCCCGAAGAAGCCTCGGCGACGACCAGCAGCACCGCCCCGGCGACCAGCGCACCGACGGCCGCCCATGGCGACGCGCCCGCCGACAGCGCGAACACCGCGCACGCCGCCGGCATCACCCACCCCGACCGCCGCACCGCGCGCGTGGCCGACGTGATCCCCGTGACGCCGCGCGCCATCCGCACCTGGAACACCATCACCGCCCCGGTGTTGAGCACGAACAGCGCGGAGACCAGCCGGGCCGGCGCGTCCGTGCACTCGGCGATCCACAGCGGCAGTCCGAGGCTGAGCAGCGGCATGCGCAGCAGGAGCACGGTGTTGAGGCGCGTAGGGGCGGTCGCGCAGCACTCCCAGATCACGACGGCCCTCGTGCACAACCGGCGCCACCGCAGGCAATCGCACCAACAGTCCCGCACACACCACAAAGCTCACCGCGTCCAGCGCGAACACCCCGAGATACGCCGCCCGCGTCCCGGCGCGCAGCGCAAGCCCTCCAGCCCCGCGCCCACTGCCAGACCGGCGTTGAGCGTCGACTGGAGATGCGCGAGCAGCCCGGTCCGCTCCCCGGTCGGCACCAGCCCCGCCTGCCGGGCCGCGGCGAGCCCCGACTGGGCGGAGGCGTAGCCGCAGGCCGCCACCAGGAAGGACCCGAAGTCCCGGACGACCAGGAAGGACGCCACCGCCAGCCCGGTCGCCAGCGCCGGCAGCACCGCCGTACCGCGCGCCCCGGGCCGGTCCGCGAGCTCCCCGCGAGACCCCCAGCTCATCCGCGAGCCGTCGGGTCGCGGGCAAGGGCGCCCCGGGCGCGAGACGCCCGTCCCGCACGGCATCGCGGAGGGCGCGCTCGAGCCCGACGCGGCGCCCTTCGGCGACGTCGCCTTCTAGATGCAGATCCACACCGATACCGCCAGGAGCGCGGGGCTGTGACATATGCGGCTCCGCCGCCTGGGGGCGACCATCCACGACACACCCGCAGACGAATCTCAGCCCTTGAGGGACGCCATCCAGGACTCCACCTCGTCGGACTGCCGGGGCAGGTCCGCCGACAGATTCCGGTTGCCGTCCTCCGTCACCAGAATGTCGTCCTCGATCCGCACACCGATCCCCCGGTACTCCTCAGGCACGGTCAGATCGTCGGCCTGGAAGTACAACCCGGGCTCGACGGTGAGCACCATCCCCGGCTCCAGCGTGCCGTCCACATACGACTCCACGCGCGCGGCAGCGCAGTCATGGACGTCCATGCCGAGCATGTGCCCCGTGCCGTGCAGCGTCCACCGGCGCTGCAACCCCAGCTCCAGCACCCGCTCGACCGGCCCCTCGACCAGCCCCCACGCCACGAGCCGCTCGGTCAGCACCCGCTGCGCGGCGTCATGGAAGTCCCGGTACTTCCCGCCCGGCTTCACGGCCTCGATACCGGCCTCCTGGGCGTCGTACACGGCGTCGTAGATCTTCTTCTGGATCTCGCTGAACCGGCCGTTGACCGGCAGCGTGCGCGTGACGTCGGCGGTGTAGTACGTGTGCGTCTCGACGCCCGCGTCGAGCAGCAGCAGGTCACCGGAGCGCACCGGCCCGTCGTTGCGCACCCAGTGCAGCGTGCAGGCGTGCGGGCCGGCCGCGGCGATGGTGCCGTAGCCGACGTCGTTGCCCTCCACGCGCGCGCGGAGGAAGAACGTGCCCTCGATGTACCGCTCGGAGGTGGCCTCGGCCTTGTCGAGGACCCTGACCACGTCCTCGAAGCCGCGGACTGTCGAGTCGACCGCCTTCTGCAGCTCGCCGATCTCGAACTCGTCCTTGACCAGCCGCGCCTCGGAGAGGAAGACCCGCAGCTCGGCGTCGCGCTCGGCGGTGACCTTGTCGGTCAGCGCGGCCTCGATGCCGGCGTCGTATCCGCGCACGACCCGCACCGGACCGGTGGCCTCGCGCAGCCGGTCGGCCAGCTCGCGCACGTCCGAGGCGGGGATGCCGTACAGCTTCTCGGCCTCGGTGAGGGAGTGCCGGCGGCCGACCCACAGCTCGCCCTGGCCGGAGAGCCAGAACTCGCCGTTCTCGCGGTCGGAGCGCGGCAGGAGGTAGATCGTCGCCTTGTGGCCGTCGGCGGTGGGCTCCATGACCAGGACGCCGTCCTCGGTCTGGTTGCCGGTGAGGTACGCGTACTCGACCGACGCCCGGAAGGCGTACTCGGTGTCGTTCGAGCGGGTCTTCAGGTTGCCCGCGGGGATCACCAGACGTTCGCCCGGGAAGCGCGCGGAGAGCGCGGCCCGGCGGGCGGCGGTCTCGGCGGCCTGCGCGATCGGCTCCAGGTCGCGCAGTTCCGTGTCGGCCCAGCCGGACTTCATGTTCTCGGCAAGCTCGTCGGACACGCCCGGATACAGGCCGTTCTTCCGCTGCTTGATGGGCTCCTCAGACTCAGCTTCCGGGGTCTCCGGGGTGAGTTCTTCGGCCACGGTCATCCTCCTAGTTACGGCACTGGACCCCCTCCATCGTACGGTCGTACGGAAGGGGGCCCAGGGCCGAATGACCTGTTACAGGACCGCTCACGCCCGGCTACTCGAAGTGAGCGGCGAGCAGGACCACGTCCTCCTCGGAGTCCGCCTCGTCCAGCCCGTCCGGCAGCACGGTCCGCAGCACGTGGTCGGCGATCGCCTCCGGGTCGCGCCGCAGCGCTCTCGGCACGCCGGCCGCCGCCGCGTGCAGCCGGGCGAAGGCGCGGTCCGTGGCGTCGCCGGTGCGGTGCAGCAGCCCGTCGGTGTAGAGCAGAACCGTCTCTCCTGGCTGGGCCTGGAGCTCCACGCCGGGCGCCTCCCAGCAGGCGAGCATTCCGAGCGGTGCGGACAGGGAGGTCTCCACGAACTCGGTGCGCCGCTCGCCGACCAGCAGCGGCGGGCAGTGCCCGGCACCGGCCAGCGTGATCTTGCGCAGCGCGGGCTCGCAGTAGGCGAACAGGGCGGTGGCGGAGCGGGCGGGCTCGGTGAGTCTGAGCAGCAGCTCCAGGTCGGACAGGACGGCGACGGGGTCCTCGCCCTCCATCACGGCGTACGCCCGCAGGGAGGCTCTCAGCCGTCCCATGGCGGCGATCGCGCTGGGCCCGGAACCCGTCACCGAGCCCACGGCGAGGCCGAGCGCGGCGTCCGGCAGCGGCAGCGCGTCGTACCAGTCGCCGCCACCGCGCGGGCCGGTGCGATGCCGGGCGGCGAGCCGTACGCCCGCGACGCGGGGGAGCCGGGACGGCAGCAGCTCCTCGGCGATCGTCGCCATGCACGCGCGCGTGCGCTCGATTTCGAGGAGCCGGGCCAGGTGCTCGCCGGCGTACCGGGCGTACAGGCCGACCAGGTGGCGCTGCCGCTCGGCGGGCTCGGCGGGCTCGTCGTAGAGCCACACGGCGGCGCCGAGACGGGCGGCGCGCTCGGTGGACGCCTCAGCCGTCAGGGGCAGCGCGTAGCTCGCGGCGTAGCCCAGACGGGCGGCGACCTCGCGGTGCCGGGGGTCGAGCCCGTCCTCGGCGAAGAGGTCGGGCTCAGTGATCTCGGCGTCGCCGCCGGGCAGTCCGTCGAGGATGCGGCCGTACGACATGGAGCTGCGCGGCACGGTCTCGATGTGGCCGAGGTCGGCGCGGGCGAGGCCCAGGCCGAGGGTGGTGTCGGGGCCGAGTCCGTCGCCGGGTTCCAGCACGACGAGTCCGCGGCGGGCGCCCACCAGGGCGGCTCCGGCGTGCAGCAGTTCCTGCAGGGCGTCGGCGAGCGTGTCCGTGCGGGCCAGGCGTTCGGTGAGTTCGTGGAGGGTCGTGAGATCCGAGACCCAGCCGGCGAGACGGTCCTGGAGCAACGCGCCCGGCGCGTTCGGCGAGAGAACCGCAGAGGTACCCGAGGCGGCAGGCGCGGGCGCGACAGTGTGTGCGGGCGAGGGAACCGTTGAATCGATTCCAGCCACTTTCGGAGGGTGAGGGGCGTTCATGGTGTCCGGCTTTCCGACCGGTGCGTATTGCTCAAAAGCATCGCAAACCCCCATGTCATTCTGCGCCGCTAGCAGTGTCTCCACATGTACACGCACTCGTGAGGGGATGTCCAGCATTGTCCTGCCGGGATTCCTGGTGTCCGTGGGTCGCGGGTGCCGCACTTGCCAAAAGGCAAAGTTGGCCTAAAACTGACTCGGGTAACGGCTTATTGCGGTCGACTGGCCTTGCTCCACAGAGCGTCACAACGGTCGTGATGGGTACGTACTCGGAGAAGACCAGGGGTGGTTGGCAATCACCCGGAACCTGGCGACGGACCCGGGCGTCTTAGCCACCGACGACCGTGCCCCATCCTCCCGTGGCGGAGGCGAAGAGAAATACGCGGGACGGCAAACGCCAGACTTCGCCACCCCCACGCCAGGCCCATGCTTGAGATGCACGGCAGTGTGGGCCAGGCCCGTGGACGCAGCTCAACGTTCGGCCCATAGGGGTTCCCCTTGTCTCTGACAGGGGTGTGATGCGCCAACAGGTACGCACAGTGAAGTGATCGACACATGGTGTGATGTGGTCCTCGGTGTTGCCAGCGGTGCAACGGAAAGGAACGAGCGCTCATGCGCGAGATCCTCGGAAAGCGACGCAGGCTCCTGTCCCAGCGCAGCGACGGAAGGCCTGAGTTGATCAGCGCGGCCCTGACCTTCGCGACGGAATGGCAGTGGCCCGTACTCCCGGGCGTGGCGGCGGACCCACAGGGGCGTGCCCGCTGCGGCTGCCCCGACCCCGAGTGCACGGTGCCCGGTGCCCACCCCTTCGACCCCGGCCTCCTCGCGGCCACCACCGACGAGCGCATGGTGCGCTGGTGGTGGACCAACCGCCCCGCCGCGCCGATCGTCCTGGCCACCGGCGGCAACGCTCCCTGCGCGGTCAGCCTGCCGGCCCTCGCGGCCGCCCGGGCCCTGGCCGTGCTCGACCGCAAGGGCATGCGCCTCGGCCCGGTCGTCGCTACGCCCACCCGCTGGGCGCTGCTCGTGAAGCCGTACTCCATGGAGCAGTTGGGCGAACTGCTGTACGCCAAGGACTACGTCCCCGGCTCCCTCCGCTTCCACGGAGAGGGCGGCTATCTGGCTCTGCCACCCTCCGAGACGGGCGACGGCGAGATCCAGTGGGAGCGCGCCCCGCTGCCCGGCTCGGCCTCTCCGTGGGTGCCCGACGTGGAGGCCGTGGTGGACGCGGTGGTCGAGGCCCTCACTCGTACGGGTGTGAGCGCACCCGAGTTGTAGGGGTGTCGGCGCGGGCGGAACCGGACGCCCGCTCCCGCTCGTTATGTTCCGATGCATGGTGCGACATTCTGGGGGAAGGCCCCCAGACTCCCGGAAGATCCGTCTGCTCGCCCTCGCGGGCGTCGTGGTCTGCGCGGCCGCGCTGCCGCTGGCCATGGCGTCCGCGGGACAGGTGGGCGACGAGGGGCGACTGCCCGCACGTGCCTCGTCCGCACGTGACGCGGTACGTCCTTCCGCGCCACCCGCCGACGCCAAGGCCCCCTCCGCCGAACCCGCCGGCTCCCCGCCGCTGTTCGGCCTCGGTCTTGCCACCGCCGCCCGCTGCGGTCCCGAACTCACCTCCTCCGACGGCGTCGAGGCGCAGACGTGTGTGCTGACGCAGGGTGAGGAGACCTGGGCGCGCACCTACTACCGCAACGCGACCGGCGGCGCACTGGACTCCGTACTGAGCCTCATGGGTCCCGGCGGACGGACCGTGCAGATGCACTGCGCGGTGGGCGCCGAGGACGAGCCGGGAACCTGCGAGACACCCCGGGAAGGCACCAGGGGGGATCTGGACGGGTACACGGCGGTGGCGGAGTTCGCGGGGCGGGCCGAGGACGGGCCGCTGCTGCTGCGGGCCGGGAGCAACTCCGGGGCCACTACGGGCAGTTGACGCAGGACGCCGGTGCGTAAAGGGCGCGCGGACATGAAAAGGCCCGGTTGCTGGCGACGGGGGATGCACCAGCAACCGGGCTACTGAAACGGTAACAAGAGATCGGCCGTTCGCAAATTCGATCTCGGCTCTTGCTCGGCTATTCGGACACCGACTGGCTTGCGGCGAAGGGGAGTTGTGAGCGGAGCCGTCGGCTCCGCAAGACTCGGTGCGGCTGACCGACCGGTCAGCCGCACGGTCTGTGTCAACTCAGCGTGACCTGCCGGTTGGTCAGTCCGCCGCGCGCGCGGCGCTCGTCCGGGGTCAGCGGTGCGTCCGTGGCCAGCGCGCCGGAGAGGCGCTCGGCGAACTCGGCGGCGGGCTTCTCAATGTCCTCCGCCGAGACTCCGCTCGGCAGGTCCCAGACCGGCACGGTAAGCCCGTGAGCGCGGAAGGAGCCCACGAGGCGGGTGCCCTCGCCGAGGTTCGACCTGCCCGCCGCGTGCAGCCGCGCCAGGGCGTCCAGAAGCTGCTCCTCCGGGTGCGGCATCACCCAGCGCAGGTGGTTCTTGTCCGGCGTCTCGCACCAGTACGCGGCGTCCACGCCGGTCAGCCGCACGGTCGGGATGGCCGCGGCGTTGGCCCGTTCCAGAGAAGCGGTCACCTCCGGCGTGGCGTTCTCCGCGTCCGGGACCCAGAACTCGAAGCCCGGGTGCACAACTGGCTCGAACGCGCCTTCGGAGTCGAGCAGTTCCTGCAGGCGCGGACCGTCCGCCGGAGCGCGGCGGGACTGGACCGGAGTGCCCGGGTCCGCGGTGAGCGCGCGCTGGAGGGTGTCGGCGAGGTCGCGGCTGATGTCGCCGGACGCCGTGTCGTTCTGCAGGCCCAGCAGGACCGAGCCGTCGTCGCGGCGCAGCGCCGGCCAGGCCATCGGCAGCACCGTGGCCAGCGTGACCGACGGGACGCCCTCGGGGAGGCCGCCCTTCAGCGTCAGCTCCACCGTGGCGGCCGGCACCAGCTCGCGCAGCGCCACCCAGTCGCACTCACCGGGCAGCCCGTCGAAGGGGCGCTGGACCAGCTCGGTCACGGCGTGCTGGGCGGCCCGGCCGTGACAGGCCTTGTAACGCCGGCCGCTGCCACAGGGGCAGGGCTCACGGGCACCGACCACCGGAAAGTCTCCATCAGCGCCTCCGGCGCGGGCGGCATCGCTGAGCTGCGGCCGCTTGGCCTTCGTCTGGGGTCGCTTCTTGGCCATCGTGGGTGTCTCCCGGTTACGGCTCGTCTCGTACGGGCGCGAGCCTAGCCGTTTGCGCCATCGACGACCGGAGCCTGTGGACAACGCGGCCTACGTGCCGACCTGTGGACAACGCGCGGATCCTCCGGTAACCGGTCGGTTCGGTCCAGGTCGTCGAACCGGAACGGGTCGGTTTTCAGTCCAGGTCGTCGAAGGCGTCCGCGAAGTTCAGCTCGGCCATCTCGGGTATCGCCGAGACCGACGGTGCCATGGGGGGTCCGGCGGTCCTTCGCGCTCGAGGGAAGTCGAGAGTGGAGGAGCGTGCGGCGAAGTCGTCGCGTCGGTGACCGGCGTCGGGATCGTGAACGTCGTCGTGGACGACGACCCATACCGTGATCTCGCCGCGGGTCTCGTCCCGTACGCCCCAGTCGTCGGCCAGCGCGGTGATGATGTTCAGCCCGCGGCCGCCGTGCGCGGTGACCGAGGGCGTGGCCGGAGCCGGGCGGGTGGGTCCGCCGCCGTCCGTCACCTCGACCGTGAGCCTGCCGCCCGTGTCAACGCGCCATGCGGCCCGGACGTCGCCGTCCCCGGCCAGGGCGTCGCCCAGCGGCCTGCCGTGCTTGCACGCATTGCTCAAGAGTTCGGAAAGAATGAGTACGGCGTCGTCGATGACCGCTTCCGCCACACCGCCCCTGCGCAACTGTGTGCGCATACGGTGTCTTGCCTCACCCACGCCCGCAGGGCCATGGGGTACGGCCATGCTCGACGACGTGGGCACCTCCTGTGCCACCACCAACGCCACCCCCGAGACCTCCTTTGCCCCACGCCACGGTGTGGATGCCCCATTGGCCTGTACCGGAAACCGGCCAATCCATGTATGGTGACGCATTCGCAATGATCGAACACGGACCGAACGCGCCGGGGCACTCCCTGTAGTCGCCTGGCTGGATTTCGACGGTGTGGCCGAGACTGGAGGATGGGGCCGGTGGGGCTGCCGGGTCAAGAGTCGTGACGCACGCGCGCGTGCGTCAGCGGCCCAGCCGGCCCAGTACCGCGCGCGGGCGGTTGGTGATGATGGCGTCGACGCCCAGGTCGACGCAGAGATCGACGTCCTCGGGCTCGTTCACCGTCCACACGTGCACTTGGTTCCCGGCTCGTTTCAGACGCTCGATGTACGCCGGGTGATTGCGCACGATCCGGATCGAGGGACCCGCGATCCCGACGCCCGCCGGCAGCCGTCCGTCGCGCAGCCGGGGCGAGACGAACTGCATCAGGTAGACCGTCGGCAGCGTCGGTGAGGCGGCCCGCACCCGGTGCAGCGAGCGTGCCGAGAAACTCATGACCCGCACCGACGACTCGGCCGCGGACGCCGGGGCGTCCAGCCCGAACCGCTTCAGCAGCACCAGCAGCCGCTCCTCGACCTGCCCCGCCCACCGCGTGGGGTGCTTGGTCTCGATCGCCAGCTCCACCCGGCGCCCCGCGTCGGCGACGAGTTCGAGCAGCCGCTCCAGGGTGAGGACGGAGGTGTCCTCACGGTCCTCGGGGCGGAACTCCCAGTCGGGCTCCTCGTCGCGGGTGCGCCAGAACTCCCGGGTCTTGCGGGAGCCGAAGTCCAGGGCGGCGAGATCGGCGAGCTCCAGTGCGGAGACCGCTCCGCGGCCGTTGGACGTACGGTTGACGCGACGGTCGTGGACACAGACGAGATGGCCGTCCGCGGTCAGCCGTACATCGCATTCGAGGGCGTCGGCACCGTCCTCGATCGCCTTCCGGTACGCGGCCAGCGTGTGCTCGGGGGCCTCTTCCGAGGCTCCGCGGTGGGCGACGACCTGAATCCGGTGCTGTCGTACGTGGGTCACCGCGTCATGGTGCCACCGCTCGGGGGTACGCATGCGAACAGAGTCCTGGGATTGCGCGTCATTTGTCCCACATAACCTATATAAGGAATGGTCGTGGACCCACAGGCACCGCTTATGGTGCTCTGACGGCCTGTGGGAAAAGCTGACGGCATACAAATACACATGCACAGCTGCATCGCGCCGGACCGTCGACCGACGCGAAGCGTGAAGCGCGTGACCGAGTGCGACCGACAAACTACAGCCGTGGACCGAGGAGAGAAGCTGTGAGCACCGAGAACGAGGGCACCGCGGTACCCCCGGCCCCGTCCGCACCCCCCGTGCCGGTGGATGCTCCCGCTGCTTCGGCGCCCCAGGAGCCCACCGCTCCCGGCGCGGGCGCCCCGACGACTCCGCTCCCGCCGACGCCGCCGAGCGCCTCCGGCGCCCAGGAGCAGCAGCTGGTGCACGCGGGCCAGACCCCCGCCTACGCCGCGGCGGACTCCGGCGGCGCCCCGCAGGGGGGTACCCCGCAAGGAGGCACCTCGCATGGAGGCACCTCGCCGCAGGGAGCCTGGCCGCCCCCACCGCCTCCGGCCACCCCGTCGTACGCCGACGGCGGCTCCGGCACGCCTGGCTACGGCGACGGCGGCTCCGGCACCCCCGGCTACGGTGACGGCGGCTCCGGCGGCTCGGGATCCGTCTGGGGCGCCGCCTACCAGCAGCCCGCACCGAAGCCCCGCAACGGCCGCGGCGGCCTCGTCGCCGCGATCCTGGTGGCCGCGCTGTTCGCCGGCGGCCTGGGCGGCGGCCTCGGCTACACGCTGGCCAAGAACGACGACAGCAGCTCCTCCACCACCGTCTCCGCCTCCGACAGCGGCGGCTCCGTCAAGCGCGACGCCGGCACGGTCGCCGGCGTCGCCGCCAAGGCGCTGCCCAGCACCGTCACCATCGAGGCCGAGTCCACCAGCGGCGAGGGCGGCACCGGCACCGGGTTCGTCTTCGACACCGAGGGCCACATCGTCACCAACAACCACGTGGTCGCCGACGCGGTCGACGGCGGCAAGGTCACGGCGACCTTCCCGAACGGCAAGAAGTACGACGCCGAGGTCGTCGGCCACGCACAGGGCTACGACGTGGCGGTCATCAAGCTCAAGAACGCCCCGTCGGACCTCAAGCCGCTCACACTCGGCGACTCCGACAAGGTGGCCGTCGGCGACTCGACGATCGCGATCGGCGCCCCCTTCGGCCTCTCCAACACGGTCACGACAGGCATCATCAGCGCGAAGAACCGCCCCGTCGCCTCCAGCGACGGCACCGGCAGCAACGCGTCCTACATGAGCGCCCTGCAGACAGACGCCTCCATCAACCCCGGCAACTCCGGCGGCCCGCTCCTGGACGCCCAGGGCAACGTCATCGGCATCAACTCCGCCATCCAGTCCAGCAGCAACGGCGGCCTCGGCGGCACCAGCCAGTCCGGCTCGATCGGCCTCGGCTTCGCCATCCCGATCAACCAGGCCAAGTACGTCGCCCAGCAGCTGATCCAGACCGGCAAGCCCGTCTACGCCAAGATCGGCGCGTCCGTCTCCCTGGACGACTCCACGGACGGCGCCCAGATCACCGAACAGGGCGCCAGCGGCTCCGACCCGGTCGAGGCGGGCGGCCCCGCCGCCAAGGCCGGCCTCAAGCCCGGCGACGTCATCACCAAGCTCGACGACCGCGTGATCGACTCCGGCCCCACCCTCATCGGCGAGATCTGGACCCACAAGCCCGACGACAAGGTCATCATCACCTACGAACGCGACGGCAAGACCCGCACGGTCGAACTCACCCTGGGCTCCCGCACAGGCGACAGCTGACCCCGCACCGCCCTGCGGCAACCGTTACTCTTGTCCCGCGCCGCCGGTGACGGCGGCGCGGGGTGGGTTGCCCGAGCGGCCTAAGGGAACGGTCTTGAAAACCGTCGTGGCAGCGATGTCACCGTGGGTTCAAATCCCACACCCACCGCGCTCGTTCGAAGGGGTGCTCCGATCCGGGGCACCCCTTCCGCGTATCTCGGCGCCTATGACGCAGCCCGCAGCAACCGAACCTGCCCGATCTCCGCCACGTTCTTCATCAGTTCGGCGTTCGCCCAGGCGAGCATGTCGGCGACCGTGTGCTCGGGGTCGTTCTGCCAGGGGAAGGGGGCTGTGGCGGACAGGTCGGTGTCGGTGAGGCGGGCCAGGGCGGTCAGCCAGGCTGTGCGGAGGTCGCGGAGCCAGGCGACCGTGGGCTTTCCGGGGCCGGGCCAGGTGACGTCGGTTCGGGCCCGGGGCGGACGGTGCTCCACGTGGTCGAGGGCGGTGCCCCACCACCAGCCGATGTGCCAGCTCAGCCAGCCGATGGTCGGTACGGGGACCGGGTCGGGCTCGGTGTCCGCCCAGTCCGGGACCCAGGTGCCGTCGGCGGTGCGGCGTACCGTCCAGCAGTGGGGCACCGGTTCCCACAGGAAGTCCTCGGGTTCGAGCCGGTCGAGATGGTATTCGAACAGCGCCCAGGTGAGGTCGAACTGGCGGCGGAGCAGGTCGGATTGGGAAACAGTCACCGGGCGACACTGGCACACCGGTACTGACCTAGAAACTGGATTTCCGGGGGCTACAACTCGTAGTCGCGTGCCAGTTCCTCCCACGCTATGTCCCGCAGCGCGGCCTCCGCGTCGCAGCCCGACGGCATCTGCGTCGTGGGCTGGAACCAGACGACCGTAAGGGCGGAGCGGTACAGGATCGGGTCGTGGTCCGGGTGCAGGGCCATGGAGCGGAAGGAGCCGACGCAGGCCACGGACGGCAGGATCTCTACCGGGCCGAGGCCTCCCGCGTACTGGTCGGGATACTCGCGCGGGGGTGGGACGAGGTGCACGGGTGTGGTGGGGAGCGTGCGCTCGGCGGCTCGTAGCAGGCCCTTGATCTTTGCCTCGTTGACCGGCTTGCAGGGGTAGCCCTCCAGCATCCCGCCGTACGTGGAGGACAGCCGCAGCTCGGAGAGGTCGAGCGAGCGGCCGGAGGTGAGGACCACGCGGGTCAGGGACATGGTGGGCACTCCAGGGCGGTGGTGCATGGTGCTCCCGTGAATTTCGGTTTCCCCTGCAGGCCCGTACGCCCGCCGTGGAGCTCCCTGTCCGCTACGGCCGGTGCCCCGTCATCCGCGCCGCCGATGCGATGGTCGCGCGGGCCTCGCGTTCGGTGAGCCCGGTGTTGAGGGCCGCTTCGACCAGGGGGTCGACGAGGGCGGGGCCGATGCCGTCCTCGTAGGCGCGGCAGGCTGCCCAGAACAGGCGGGTGTTGCGCTGGCCCTCGTGGGCGGCGAGGACGAACTGGACGAGGCCCTGGCCGTGTCCGCCGGTCGAGGAGGGCGTGGGGTGGTGGCTGCGGGGCGGGGGGAGCAGGAGGCGGAGCAGTGCGGGCGGGCAGGCCGCGGGGGCGAGGTGGGCGGTGCCGGGGGCGGTGGCGTAGGCGCCGTGGTCGGTGCGGGAGCCGGGGCCGACGAGGTAGCCGCCGGCCCCTCGGATGTCGATGCCGGGGGCCAGCCTTCCCGCCGAGTTGGGGACGACGACGTCCGGCGGTCCGCTCAGCCAGAGGTGCCGGCCGCCGCTGGGGGTCAGGACGACGACGGTGTCGGGGATCGTGAACAGGTGGCGCAGGGCCAGTTCGCGCAGGGCGGCCGAGGAGTCGGTGCCGGACTTGGTGTCGAGGTCGATGCCGATGAGGTGGTGGGGCGGCAGGCCGCAGGCGATGCCGTAGCCGGTCGCCCAGGGCGCGGCGGCGAACAGTTCGCGGATGCGGTCCGGGTCGGTGGTGGCGTCGTAGACCCCGTGACCGAGGTGGCCGCATTCGCCGTGGCAGGGCGGGGCGGAGGGGTCGTCGCGGTGGGGGGAGCGCAGGGCCGGGAGCTTCGTCCGGGACAGGGTGATGACGGCCAGTCCGCGTTCGGCGGCTGACAGGGCGTGTGCGAGGGCCAGCGTCGTGGCCTGCCGGTCGGTGGTGGCCATGCCTCTATGTTCGTACGCGTGTTCGAAAAAGGGAAGAGGGGGTGGGGGCGACGCGCCGGGCTGGACGGATTGGCTGGAAGTGCGCCGGAACGCTTCCCCCCTTGCGGGGCTTGGGTGGACCTGTCCGGAATCGTCCAGATCTGACGCGTGAAGTCACGAAAGGGGTTTATCGACATGTCATCACGCTTGAGGGCGAATAACGGCTTCAGGGGTAGTTCGCCGGGGTTTCTGTGGGCAACTCTGATCTCGCGACGTCGTGCACAGCACCGGGGCGGTCGGCCAACTGCCCAGGTAGAAGCCGTATTTCACGTACGACCGGCACCGCAGCCGGCACGTACATGTTCTGGAGGAACAACATGGCAAGCATCCGTACCGCCCGCGTCATCGCCGCCGTCTCCGCCCTCCCGCTCGCCGCCGCGCTCTTCACCGGCGTCGCGACGGCGGACAACGGCGCCTTCGCGGACAACGGATCGAACGCTGGTGTGGCGACCGTCGGTGGCCGCGGCGTCGGGAACGACAACTTCGGCAACTCGTCCACCACGCAGCAGCAGGCGACCGGCTCCGGTGCCTCGAACCAGAGCAACACCGCCCAGGTCAACGGCTCCGCGTTCACGGCCATCAATCAGGGCAACGACAACACGTCCGTCAACTTCACCCCGCTGTGGTGGTGATCTGAGGGGGCCGGTGCTCGCGGGTCGGCTAGGTCGGCTCCCGTGCGTGAGGGCCTGTGGGGGGCGCTGTCGGGGGCCTGTGGGGGGTTTTGCGGGGGTGGAAATGCGTCTGTGCGGCGGTGCTACGGCATCGCCGCGCAGACGTTTTCGCATGTGGGCCGCGGCCTTGACACCTTCTCTCATCTGACGGACAGTCAGAAATCTTCGGGAAATCTTCGGGAAATTGGTGGGAACCGGACCGGCGGCTGCGGTGTACCAGAAGTGTCAATGCAATGCGGCACGGGATGACGAGGGGGCGATGGTGAACAACAAGCAGGAGGTGAGCGATGACCTGGGCAACGTGGGCAACTTGGGCGACACAAGCAACCCGGGCGACCTGGAGAAGCGGCTGAAGGCCTTCGAGGGACGGCCCTCCGTGGTCGCCGGCGTCGGCAAGGACCCCGTCAACGCGCCCATGATCCGCCACTGGTGCGAGGCCATGGGCGACACCAACCCGGCGTATGCGGGCCCGGACGCCATCGCCCCGCCCACCATGCTCCAGGTGTGGACCATGGGAGGCCTCTCCGGCCACAGAGCCGACATCGGACGGACCGAGGCGTACGACGAACTCCTCGCCCTTCTCGACGAGGCGGGCTGCACGTCGGTGGTCGCCACCGACTGCGAGCAGGAGTACGTCAGAGCACTGCGGCCGGGCGACGAGGTCACCTTCGACGCGGTGATCGAGTCGGTGTCGGAGCGCAAGACGACCAAGCTCGGCACGGGGTACTTCGTGACGACCCGTATGGACGTCCGGGTGGGCGACGACCTCGCCGGCACCCACCGCTTCCGCATCCTCAAGTACGCCCCCGCGGGCCGACGCGAGAAACCCCCGCGCCCTCGTCCGGTCGTCAACCGCGACAACGCCGGCTTCTGGGAAGGAGTCCGGCAGCACCGGCTGCTGATCCAGCGCTGCACCGGCTGCGGCACCCTGCGCCACCCCTGGCTGCCCGGCTGCACCACCTGCGGCTGTCCGGACTGGGACACGATCGAGGCGAGCGGCGAGGGGACGGTCTATTCGTACGTCGTCCCGCACCACCCGCCCTTCCCCGCCTTCGAACCTCCCTACGCGGTCGCCCTGATCGAGCTGGCGGAAGGCGTCCGGATGATCAGCAACGTGGTGGGGGTGCCGTACGACAAGGTGCGGATCGGTCAGTCCGTCCTGCTCGAATTCCAGGCATACGACGACGACTTGGTGCTGCCCGTCTTCCGCGCCCGAGGGGAGGCCGCATGAAACCCGGTGACGAACTCCCGCCCCTGGAGATCCCGATCACCCGCACCCTCGTCGTCGCCGGAGCCATCGCCTCGCGCGACTACCAGGACGTCCACCACGACGCCGAACTGGCCCGGCAGAAGGGCTCCCCCGACATCTTCATGAACATCCTGACGACGAACGGCCTGGTAGGGAGCTACATCACGGACCACTTCGGCCCGCGGGCCGTACTCCGCAAGGTGGCCATCAGACTCGGCGCACCCAACTACCCGGGGGACACGATGGTGCTGACGGGCACGATCGAGGACGTGGCCGAGGACGTGGCCGACGACACCGCGACCGTCCGCGTGATCGGCACCAACTCCATCGGCAGACATGTGACCGGCACGGTGACGGTCGCCTTCCCGGCACCGGCCGCCCGCCGGACAGGTGCCCGCCAGGCACCGGTCACCCTCCCGGCCGGGGAGGCGGGATGAGCGTACGCACCCGCGACACCCTCGGTGGACGGGCGGCGATCGTCGGCATCGGGGCGACGGAGTTCTCCAAGGACTCGGGGCGCAGCGAGCTGCGGCTGGCGGCGGAGGCGGTGCGGGCGGCACTGGACGACGCCGGGCTGCGGCCGGCCGACGTGGACGGGCTGGTCACGTTCACGATGGACACCAGCCCGGAGATCACCGTGGCCCAGGCCTGCGGGATGGGCGAGCTGTCCTTCTTCTCCCGCGTCCACTACGGCGGCGGCGCGGCCTGCGCGACCGTCCAGCAGGCGGCGCTCGCCATCGCCGCCGGCGTCGCCGAGGTGGTGGTCTGCTACCGCGCCTTCAACGAGCGGTCGGGGCGGAGATTTGGCTCGGGCGTGCAGCACCGGGAGCCGTCGGCCGAGGGGGTGGCGCTCGGCTGGTCCCTCCCCTTCGGGCTGCTCACCCCGGCGTCGTGGGTGGCGATGGCGGCCCAGCGGTATCTGCACACGTACGGCCTGACCCCGGAGGCCTTCGGGCAGGTGGCCGTCGTGGACCGCGGGTACGCGGCGACCAACCCGGCGGCGTACTTCCACGGCCGGCCCATCACCCTCGCCGACCACGCGGCCTCCCGCTGGATCGTCGAGCCGCTGCGGCTGCTGGACTGCTGTCAGGAGACCGACGGCGGCCAGGCCCTGGTCGTCACCTCGGTGGAGCGGGCCCGCGACCTGCCCCACCGGCCCGCCGTCGTCGCGGCGGCCGCCCAGGGCGCGGGGCGGGCGCAGGAACAGATGACCAGCTTCTACCGCGACGACCTGACCGGCCTGCCGGAGATGGGCGTGGTGGCCCGCCAGCTCTGGCGAACCTCCGGGTGCACACCGGCCGACATCGACGTGGGAATCCTGTACGACCACTTCACACCGTTCGTGCTGATGCAGCTGGAGGAGTTCGGGTTCTGCGGAAAGGGGGAGGCGGCGGACTTCGTGCGGCGGGCCGAGCTGCCGATCAACACGCACGGTGGGCAGCTCGGGGAGGCGTATCTGCACGGTATGAACGGCATGGCGGAGGGAGTACGGCAGTTGCGGGGCAAGTCGGCGAACCAGATACCGGGTGCGGAGCGGATCCTGGTGACGGCGGGGACGGGTGTGCCGACGTCGGGCCTGGTGCTTGCCACCGACGGATGAAGCGCGGGGGAAAGCTCGCACCCCCCGCGGATGAATCGCGGGGAACGCGCGCACCCCCCCGCGGATGAATCGCAGGGGGAGCGCCCAGCCCCCAGGGGTCAACCCGCAGTACCCCCGAGCCGCTCGTCCACCTTCAGGAGGTGCAGCCAGCACCACCCCTACAACCTGAGGCGGACTCGTCTTCGGGACCTACGGCCGATGAGCCGGAGGCGCCCTCGCTCATAGCGTGGAGCCATGACCACACCCGTCTGCACCAGCGCTTCGAAGGCCGCCACGCCGGCGACGCAGACCCTTCCGTACCCGTCGTTCTCGTCGTACGTGAAGGCCCGCCAGCCGGTGCTGCTGCGTACCGCCCGGTCGCTGACCGCGAACCCGAGCGACGCGGAGGACCTGCTGCAGACCGCGCTCACCAAGACATATGTCGCCTGGGAACGCATCGAGGACCATCGTGCGCTGGACGGCTATGTCCGCCGGGCGCTGCTGAACACACGGACGTCGCAGTGGCGCAAGCGCAAGGTCGACGAGTTCGCTTGCGACGAGCTGCCCGAGCCGGAGCCGGTGGCCACCGCCGACGACCCGGCCGAGCAGCAGGCGCTGCACGACGCGATGTGGCGGGCGATCACGAAGCTGCCCGCCCGGCAGCGGGCGATGGTCGTCCTCAGGTACTACGAGGACCTCAGCGAGGTACAGACGGCCGAGGTGCTCGGGGTGTCGGTGGGCACGGTGAAGTCGGCGGTGTCCCGGGCGCTGGGCAAGCTGCGCGAGGACCCCGAGCTGGTGCTGGTCCGGTAGTGCCGGACCGATACCGCCTTCACACATCGACCGCAACGTGACCTGATCGATCACTCTTCCCTAGTGACATACCGCGCGGTATGCGCGCAGACTTTGCGCAGCCCTTACCACCGCCTAGGCAATGTCGCCCCGGGAGGACACCGTGCTGAGCACGATGCAGGACGTACCGCTGCTGATCTCGAGAATCCTGACCCACGGATCGACGATCCACGGAACCTCACAGGTGATCACATGGACCGGTGAGGGTGAGCCGCACCGGCGCTCCTTCACCGAGATCGGCGACCGTGCGGCCCAGCTGGCACACGCGCTGCGGGAGGACCTCGCAGTCGCGGGCGACGACCGGGTGGCGACGCTTGCCTGGAACAACGCCGAGCATGTCGAGGCCTACTTCGCGATCCCCTCCATGGGCGCGGTCCTGCACACCCTCAACCTGCGCCTCCCACCCGAGCAGCTGGCGTGGATCGTGAACCACGCGGCCGACCGGGTCGTGATCGCCAACGGTTCGCTGCTGCCCCTGCTCGCCCCGCTGCTCCCGCATCTCAAGACGGTGGAGCACGTGGTGGTGTCGGGTCCGGGCGACCGTTCGCTGCTCGCGGGCGTCGGCACCGTCCAGGTGCACGAGTACGAGGAGCTCATCGCCGGGAAGCCGACCACGTACGACTGGCCGGAGCTGGACGAGCGCCAGGCCGCCGCCATGTGCTACACCTCCGGCACCACGGGTGACCCCAAGGGCGTGGTGTACAGCCACCGTTCGATCTACCTGCACTCCATGCAGGTCAACATGGCCCAGTCGATGGGCCTGACGGACGAGGACACCTCGCTCGTCGTGGTCCCGCAGTTCCACGTCAACGCTTGGGGCCTGCCGCACGCGACCTTCATGACCGGCGTGAACATGCTGATGCCGGACCGCTTCCTCCAGCCGGCCCCGCTCGCCGAGATGATCGAGACCCAGAAGCCGACGCACGCGGCCGCCGTGCCCACCATCTGGCAGGGTCTGCTCGCCGAGCTGACCGCCAAGCCGCGTGACGTCTCCTCCCTCACGCAGGTCACCATCGGCGGCTCGGCCTGCCCGCCCTCGCTGATGGAGGCCTTCGACAAGCTCGGCATGCGGGTCTGCCACGCCTGGGGCATGACGGAGACGTCGCCGCTCGGCACGGTCGCCCGCCCGCCGGCCAACGTCGTCGGCACGGACGCGGAGTTCGCGTACCGCCTGACCCAGGGCCGTTTCCCGACGAGTGTCGCGGCCCGCCTCACCGGCCCCGGCGGCGAACGCCTCGCCTGGGACGGCGAGTCGGCCGGTGAACTGGAGGTCCGCGGTCCCTGGATCGCCGGCGCCTACTACAACGGCGTCGGCGCCGAACCGCTGCGCCCCGCCGACAAGTTCAGCGAGGACGGCTGGCTCAAGACCGGCGACGTCGGCACCATCAGTGCGGACGGCTTCCTCACCCTCACCGACCGCGCCAAGGACGTCATCAAGTCCGGCGGCGAGTGGATCTCCTCGGTGGAGCTGGAGAACGCGCTGATGTCCCACCCGGACGTCGCCGAGGCGGCCGTGGTCGCCGTCCCCGACGACAAGTGGGGCGAGCGCCCGCTGGCCACGGTCGTCCTCAAGGAGGGCTCCACCGCTGACTTCGAGACCCTGCGCGCCTTCCTCGCCGACGAGGGCCACATCGCCAAGTGGCAGCTCCCGGAGCGCTGGTCGATCGTCGAGACGGTGCCGAAGACGAGCGTGGGCAAGTTCGACAAGAAGGTGCTGCGCAGGCGGTACGCGGAGGGGGAGCTGGACGTCACCAACCTGTCCGGTCAGCACATCTAGCACGGGATACGGCGGGCAGGGCGCCCAAGAGGGCCCTGCCCGCCGTACATCGACGCCGACGCCGACTTCACCGTCGTACGGCCGTAGTCGTAGTGGCCCACCCCAGTACCAGCCACACCCCTGCCACCGCACACACCCCGCCCCACCGGAAGTGGGTGAACGCCGAGCCGGCGAGGGCCGAGGCGATGGCGCCTCCGGCGAAGCCGGCCACGACGTAGGCGGTGTTGGCGGTGGCCGGGGTGGAGGTGGTGGTGAGGGCGAGGGTCTGGTTGGCGACGTGGGAGGCGACCAGGGCCGCGTGGACGGCGATCGCGGCCACGAAGAGCGCCCACAGCACATGCCCTCCCAGCCAGAACAGCGGCACGGACGCGGCGGCGAGGAGATACGCGGACCGTACGACCTTGGCGGCGCCGAAGCGGTCGACGAAGCCGCCGGCCAGCGGCGCGACCACGCTCGCGGCCAGCCCGAAGAGGCCGAAGAGGCCGGCTGTCGCGGTGGTGAGGCCGTAGCCCGTCGCGTCCTCGGCCGTCAGCAGCAGCGCGAGCGAGGTCCACAGGGCGCTCCAGGCGCCGTACATCCCGGCCTGGCGCACGCACGCGCGCCACAGGTCGGGCGAGCGGCGGACGACGGACGGCAGGGCGGCGAGGCCGTAGAACAGGGAGCCGGTGCGGGCGGCACGGTGCTCGACGGGCAGGGCGTACGCGGTCAGCAGGCCCAGCGCGGCCGTCAGTACCGCCGCGCCCACGAACACCGCACGCCAGCCGAAGGCCTGCCCGGCCAGACCGCCGAGGACGCGGGCCGCGACGATGCCGGTGAACAGGCCCGCTATGACGGCCGCGACATGGCGGGCGCGTCGGTCGGCGGGGGCGCGCTGGGCGACCAGCGGGACGAGGAGCTGCGGGACGACGGTCGCGGCGGAGGCGATGAGGACGGCCGCGGCGAGTGCGGTGGTCCCGGCGGACATCGCGCCCGCGACCAGTGCCGCGGCCGTGACGAGCGAGAGGACGGCGACCAGGCGGCGCCGGTTCACGGTGTCGCCGAGCGGGGCGAAGACGAGCAGGCCGGCGGCGTAGCCGAACTGCGCGACCGAGGCGACCCAGGCCACGGCGGAGGGGGTCGAGCCGAAGTCGCGGGCGATGAGCGGGAGCAGCGGGGCCGCGAGGTAGATGTTGGCGGCGGTGACTGCGGTGGCCAGGGCGATCAGGGGGAGCAGGAAGCGGGCGGCGAGACGACCCGGCTCCTGGGTCGGGGTGCGGGCCTGTTGGGCGGTGACTGCTGTCGGCATGGCGGGGACGTACTCCTCGGAGTTCTTGGAGCCAGCTCTAGCAACTAACTGGTTGGTTGGAACGGGCAACAGTGTGACCCGCACCCGAATTCCCTGTCAACCAACCAGTTGGTTATAAAAGTCGCGCCCGGCGGTACCCTGCCCCCATGGCAGTCAGGGACGCCGAGGCCACCAAGGCCCGGATCTACGAAGCGGCGGTCGCCGAGTTCGCTCGCCATGGCATCGCGGGCGCCCGCATCGACCGTATCGCCGCCGAGGCCAAGGCCAACAAACAGCTGATCTACGCCTACTTCGGCAACAAAGCGGAGCTGTTCACCCAGGTCCTCGGCACGCGCATGGTCGACCTCGCCGCCGCGGTCCCCGTCGACCCGGACGACATCGAGGGCTGGATCGACCGGCTGCTCGACTACCACGCCACCCACCCCGAGCTGCTGCGCCTCCTCTTCTGGGAGGGCATCGAGTACGGCACCGCCGAGCTGCCCGACGAGGCCGAGCGCCAGGACCACTACACGCGCAAGGTCGCCGCCATCGAGGACGGCCAGGCCCGGGGCGTCATCACCGACGCGTTCCCGCCCCGCGACCTGCTGTTCCTGCTGACCGCCCTGGCCAACTGGGCCGCCGCCGTCCCGCAGATGCGCCGCATCCTCACGGGCCCGGAGGAGGCCGACCGAGCCCGCCTACGCGCCTCGATCAAGGAGGCGGCGCGAAGGCTGATCGCACCCTAGGCGCAGACTGGTCGGTCGGCTGGTCGGTCGGCTGGTCGGTCGGCTGGTCGGTCGGCTGGTCGGTCGGTTAGTTGGTCCCGATCCGGGCCAGCAGATCCACGATCCGCGCCTGTACCTCGCTGCTGGTGGACCGCTCGGCGAGGAAGAGGACCGTCTCCCCGGACGCCAGCCGCGGCAGGTCCGCCTGGTCGACGGCGGCCGTGTAGACGACCAGCGGGGTGCGGTTGAGCTGCCCGTTCGCGCGCAGCCAGTCCACGATGCCGGCCCGGCGCTTGTGCACCTGCATCAGGTCCATCACGACCAGGTTCGGCCGCAGCTGCCCCGCCAGCGTCACCGCGTCGGCGTCACTCGCGGCCCGCGCCACCTGCATCCCGCGCCGCTCCAGCGTCGCGGTCAGCGCGAGCGCGATCTCCGCGTGCTCCTCGATCAGCAGCACCCGCGGCGGATGCTGCTCGGTGTCGCGCGGCGCGAGCGCCTTCAGCAGTACGGCGGGATCGGCCCCGTACGCGGCCTCCCGTGACGCCTGCCCGAGCCCGGCCGTCACCAGGACCGGCACCTCCGCGGCCACGGCGGCCTGCCGCAGCGACTGCAGTGCGGTCCGCGTGATCGGCCCGGTCAGCGGGTCGACGAACAGCGCGGCGGGGAAGGCCGCGATCTGCGCGTCGACCTCCTCGCGCGAGTGCACGATGACCGGCCGGTACCCGCGATCGCTCAGCGCTTGCTGCGTGGTCACGTCCGGCGCGGGCCATACGAGCAGCCGCCGCGGGTTGTCGAGCGGCTCCGGCGGCAGCTCGTCGTCCATCGGCTGCGGCCGCGGGGTGTCCGCGATCTCGACGGCCCCGCCGGGACCGTCCAGCGGCTCGGGCCCCTCGGCGGCGTTCTCGTCGGGCGCCCCTATGGCGTACGACCGCCCGGTCCCCTCGGTCATCTGCGCGAGCCGCGACTGCCCGGCGAGCGAGGGCTGGGGCGCGGGCTGCGACGGCGACTGCGGTTGCGTGTTCGGCCGGGGCGGTACGGCGGGCTGCTCGGTCGGCGGGTGCGACCGTGCCGCCTGCTCCGGCGTCGTGGCCGTGGCCGTGGCGGGGTCGGGCCGCGTACCGAGCTTCCGGCGCCTGCCGGAACCGCCCGGCTGGTTCGGGGGAGGCGTGGCCGACGGCAGCGGACCGGCGCCGCTCGCCGAGGGCTGCTGCACCTGCACAGCCTGCCGATTGAACGGCACACCCTGCCCCAAGGTCCGCACGCTGATCGCCCTGCCCTGTGTGGAGTTGGGGTCCACGGGGGGTGGGGATGCGGGGGCGGAGGCGGCTTCGGCGGGGAGCGGTTGGGCGGCACGGGGGGGTGCGGCGGGGGCGGGCGTGGTCGTGCCGGTTGCGTTGGCGGTAGGGGCAGTGGGGGTGGCTCCGGTCGCCTCGGGAGGGAGGGGGGTGCCGGGGGTCGGGGTGCCTGGGTGGGGCTGCGTGTTCTGCGGGTTTTGTGGGTTTCGTGGGTTCTGCGGGGTTGCCGGGTTGGGGGGTACGGCGGTGGCGGCACCGTTCGGCGGTACGGGCATGCCGGCGCCGGTGCTGTCGTCGGCGGCGGGCCACGGCTGGGGGGCGGGGGCGCCCTGGGCGGCGCCTTGTGCCGGGGCTCCCTGGGGCGGGAGGCCCTGAACGGCGGTTGCCTCGGCCGGGAGGGGCTGGCCGGGTGCGGGTTGGGCGGACGCCGGGCCGGGCTGTGCGGGCTGTGCGGCCGGAGTGGTGGTCGGCCGACCGTGAGCGGCGGCCTGCGGCGGGACGGGGGCGCCGGGCTGTACGGGCACGCCGGGATGCTGCCCCGGCTGCATCATCTGTCCGGGCGGCACCGGCGGCACCGGCTGGCCTGCCGTGCCGCCCTGAGCGACGGTGCCTGCCTGGGCCGCATGGACCTGAGGCACACCGGCTGCCGGGACCGGTGCTCCCTGCGCCGGAACCTCCTGAACGGGAACGCCGGTCGGCTCCGCCTCCGCGCCCTGGCCGACGGCCCGGCGGCGACGCCCCGTCGGCACGCTCGTGGGATGCGGCTGCGGCGGAGTGTGGTCATCGGCCTGGCTGTGCGGCACGGCATCGTGCCGACCGTCGTCGACGAGGGCGTCACCGGGACCACCCTGGCCGGGAACCTGAGCGTGCCCCGTAGTCGGAGTACCCGGAGTACCCGGAGTACCCGGAGCACTCGGAGCCCCGGGAACGACCCCCGGCACCTGCCCCTGTGCCTGTGCCTGTGCATGAACCTGAGGCTGACCCGGTACAGCTCCCGCAGCCCCCGCAGCCCCCGCAGCCCCCGCAGCCGCCTCCGCACCCTCGGCCGCCCGGTCCGCGTCCGCCGGCGGCAGGGCGAACACCGCACGGGGCCCGGCCTCCTGCGCCGCGGCCCGCTCCGACGCGGCGGCCAGCGCACGCCGGCGCCGCCCGGTCGGCTGCCCACCGTTCTCGACATTGCCGGCACCGTCGGCACCCTCGGCATGCGCGGCGGGGCCCGCGTCGGCCCCCTGCGCCTGCGCCGCACCACCGGAGGCCAACGCGGGCAACCCCGACGGCAACGCGTGCTGTTCGCCACCTCCGCGCAGGGCAAGCTGTCCCTCGGGCGCGGGCACACCCTGCGGCGGTACGGTCCCGCCCAGCCCGGTCCCCACGGCGGCGGTCCCGGCCGCATGCTCGGCGGCCGTGACGACGGCCCCCTCGGCGACACCGGCGACCGAGCCCCCGAGCACACCCTCAACCGCACCGGTGGCGACCGCACCGTCGGCCGTCACCTCGGCAGGCCGCCCCCGGCGCCGCCCCGTACCACCGCCGGAACCCTCCCCGGCGTCACCCGAAGCCTGGGCCGGAACCGGCGCGATCTCCTGCGCGGGCGCCCCCGCGGCCCGCCGCCTGCGCCGCCCGGTCGGCGCCGAGGCCTCACCGTCGGGACCGTCGGGGGCGTCGGCGGGCACCTCGCTGTCCAGGAAGGCGTCCGTCGTGGCCCGCCGGGCCCGCCGCCGACCGCCGCCGGTGGTCTGCTCGGGCAGTACGGCCTCCGCGGGGGCCGCCTCGATCGCGGCCGGACCGGGAGCCGCGACGGCCCCGGCCCCACCGCCGAGCGGCACTTCGAGGACGTACGCACTGCCGCTCATGCCCGGCACCTCGTGCGTCTGCAGCACGCCGCCGTGGGCGCGCACGATGCCGCGCACGATCGGCTCGTGCACCGGGTCTCCCCCGGCGTACGGCCCACGCACCTCGATCCGTACGACCTCACCGCGCTGCGCCGCCGCGACGACGACCGTGTTGTCCATGTAACCGCCCGCCGAGACGGGCGAGTTGCCGGTGGCGTCGACGCCGGCGACGTCCGCGACGAGGTGCGCGAGGGCCGTGGCGAGGAGCTGGGCGTCGACCTCGGCCTCGATGGGCGGCGCGTGCACGGCGAACTGCACGCGGCCGGGCCCGATGAGCTCCACGGCCCCGTCGACACCCGCCGCGACGACGGCGTCGAGCATCACCTTCATACGCGTGATGCTGTCCGCCCCGGTGTCGAGCCGCTGGTAGCCGAGGACGTTGTCGATGAGCGTGGTGATCCGCGAGTAGCCGGCCGAGAGGTGATGCAGGACCTGGTTCGCCTCGGGCCACAGCTGCCCGGCGTCGTCGGCGGCCAGCGCGGCCAGCTCGCGGCGCAGCTCGTCGAGGGGCCCGCGCAGCGACCGCGCGAGCAGGGTGAGGAGCTGCTCGTGGCGTCCGGCGAGGGCCTCGAACCGGTCCTTCTCCCGCTCCCCGAGCGCGGCGTACCGCTCCTCGTCGGCGGCGAGCTCCTCGGCGTGCTGCTCCTGGATCTCCTCCAGTTCGGTCACGTGCTTCTGGCGCAGCGCGGTGAGCTCGGAGGCATGCTCCTCGGAGAGGCGCTCCAGCTCCTCCTCGTACCGTTTCTCGGCGGCGGCCTTCTCGTCGGCGAGCGCGTCGTACGGCCGCCGGTCGGTGAAGGTCAGCACGGCGCCGACGAGCTGGTCGCCGTCGCGGACGGGCGCGGTCGTCAGGTCGACCGGGAGCTTCTCGCCCTTCTTCGACCACACCACCTGCCCGCGCACCCGGTGCTTGCGCCCCGAGCGCAGGGTGTCGGCGAGCGGCGACTCCTCGTACGGGAAGGGCGTGCCGTCGACCCGGGAGTGCAGCACGAGGTCGTGCAGCTGACGTCCACCGAGGTCACTGGCCCGGTATCCCAGTATCTGAGCGGCGGCCGGATTGACGAGGACGATCCGCCCGTCGGTGTCCGTGCCCACGACGCCCTCGGACGCGGCCCGCAGGATCATCTCGGTCTGCCGCTGCGACCGGGCCAGCTCGGCCTCGGTGTCCACGGTTCCGGTCAGGTCCCGTACGACGAGCATCAGCAGTTCGTCGCCGCCGTAGCTGTAGCTGTCGTAGGCCTGCTGGCCGTTCTCCAGATTCGCGCTGGTGACCTCGACCGGGAACTCGGTCCCGTCGGTCCGCCGGGCGATCATCCGGGTCGGCTTGGTCCGCCCGCGCGGGTCCATGTGGTCGGGCCGCCGCATGGAGCCGGGGATCAGCTTGGAGTCGAACTGCGGCAGCAGATCGAGCAGCCCGCGCCCGACCAGGGCGGTCCCTGGCGCCTCGAAGGCCTCGAGCGCGATGGTGTTCGCGTTGACGACGGTCCCATTGGCGTTGACCAGCACCAACGCATCGGGAAGCGCGTCGAGTATGGCTGCGAGGCGAGCAGCGCCTCGGGATGGCCTGCTGCTCACGAGACGCTTCCTCCCTGTTACCGCACCTTGCCGACCGCTCGGGCCATCTTGCCAACCGGCCCGCGACGTGTCACGCGAGGGAGTCTAAGGGCAGCGGTTGCGCTCGCGACGCCGGATGAGAGGGAGGTCGCACGACGAAGTGACGTAGAACGTGTGACCCCATCCGCGAAGAGGTGCTTGTCCTCCCACTTCGGCAGTGCTCCGGCTCCGCTAGACCTTCGCGGGACTTTTACGGAGCCGGGGCGTCCGCCATGAAAACGCTATGAGGCCCGACCGGGCCCTATCGAGCCCTGCCGCCGGCCTCGGGCAGCAACGGCACGAACCGATCCCACCGCCCGATCTCGCACCCGTTGCTGCGGTCGAACCGCGCGTCGACGGGCCGCCCGGCCCAGGTGCCGGTGACATGAGCGGTGGCCGGCCCGCCGTACTGCATGGTGCAGACGCTGTCCCCGGGCACGGGCGCGAACGCGTCCTTCCCCCACCGCGTGTTCCGCTCGACGGCGGCACACGCCCCACCGGCATCGGGATGGCTCCCCCCGCCCGGATGACAGTCCACCTCGTACGTCCCGTCCGCGTCACCGGCGTTCCGCACGGTGACGGTGAGATGGTCGCCGCCCGTCGCCGGGGGCGCGAGGGAGGGGAGGGAAGAGCCGGAGGCGGCGGCAGCGGGCACCGCGGACAGGGAGACGACGGAGCCGACGCCGACGAGGAGTGGGGCGAACCGCGCGAACCGGCCGAGCCGGGTGACCTGCAACATGACCTGACTAACGCCCCGCACCCCAGGACGTTGCGCCCCGCGGCTGCCACCACATACGACGGCTTACGACTTTGCCCTGCGGCCCGCCCGCCTAGTACCGTGGGAGGCGATTGGTGACACCCCGCTCGACTGTGTCATCATCTGCACGCACCACTCGCGCTCGCGCGGGCGGTTGTGCTGGAGGCGTCGCCTAGTCCGGTCTATGGCGCCGCACTGCTAATGCGGTTTGGGACTTCAATCCCATCGAGGGTTCAAATCCCTCCGCCTCCGCACCTGATCACGAAGCCCCGGTCGACATGGCCGGGGCTTCGTCGTCCCGATGTCGTCCCGTCGTTCCCACGTCGTTCCGGCATCGCTCCCGAACCCGCTCTGAGGGCCGTTTTCGCAGGTCACAAGCGGTATGGCAAACGGATTTCACATGGCGGCGGCAGTCATGTAATGTTCCTCCTGTCGCCGCGAGCGGGCCGGAAGGGCCGAAGCGGCGGGAAAACAAAACAAGCACTCGTAGCTTAACGGATAGAGCATCTGACTACGGATCAGAAGGTTGCAGGTTCGAATCCTGCCGAGTGCACAGCAGGCCAGAGGCCCCGTGGAGGAATCCACGGGGCCTCTGGCTTTTGCCTTGACGGCAGTGATTGACGGCAACCACCTCTGCGGCTACTCGGCTCCCGTGGGTGCGTTCGTGATGGCGCCTGCGGAGTCCTGCGGCGCTGAGCGTCCATCCCCCGGAACGTCGTCCTCGCGGCGGGTGAGTCCGGCGCGGGCGGCGATCTCGCGGCGGAGGCGAGTCGTGAACCTCATCCACAGGTTGCCTGCGTGGTTGTTGAAGAGGACGGCGGCGGCGTAGTCGTAAGTCGCCGGATCGAGGGCCGTGCCGAGCGCTGGATCCTCGGGTGTGTGCTGGGTGCCGCAGCGGCAGGTGCCTCGGTCGGGGGCGGTTGTGGACGGGGCCGAAGTCATCTCTCCTTTGGCGTCACGTAGGGCGTAGGAAATGTTGCGGATGGTGATCAACGGAGGTGAAGCTGAGCTGGATGCACCGGATCCCAGCGAGCGCGGACGGAACCGCGCAGGTCGCGGTGCGCGAGGAGAGCGTGCGATGCGGATGATGATGAAGGCCCGCATGGACACCCAGATGTCGAATCAGGTGACGAAGGGCGGAGCGATGCCCAACTCGCTGAAGTCAGCGATGGAGCGGCTGAAGCCGGAGGCCGCCTACTTCACCCCTGAGGGCGGGCGCTCCATGATTCTCGTGTTCGACATGCAGGACAGCTCGCAGTTGCCCTCCATCGCCGATCCGTTCTTCCAGGAGATGGGCGCGGAGGTCACATTTGAGCCGGTGATGAACCTCGACGATTTGCAGAGGGGCCTTGCTGACCTGAAGTAGCAGAGCTGACCTCAGCAACCGCATGCTGAAGGTCCCCTGTGATCGGGCTGTACAGCAGTGAAGTACCGCAACCTCAGCAACCGACCTTGTCCGCTAGCGTCCCTCAAGGGTCCCGCGATGGCGGTTATGGCCGTCGCTGACCGATCCACATAGAACTATGGATCAGAAGGTTGCAGGTTCGAATCCTGCCGAGTGCACACAGGTGAGAGGCCCCGGGAGTTCATCCCGGGGCCTCTTGCGTTGCGGGGTTCGTATCCAGACGATCAAACGGCGATCGCCTCCTTGCCGGGTCGAGCCTCAGGCATGCTCACATGCGTGAGTGCCTACAGCAGCGACCAGGACTTGAACGTCACCGACGTCACCGGAAGCGGTGCCGAGGTGGATGTGGCCACCCACCTGCTCGACGGAACGGTGCGGCTGTCGGTGCTGTGGACCGATGAGGTGAGGCTGCATCCCGACGACGCCGAGCGCGTGGCTCAGGCTCTGCTTCGCGCCGCTGAGCGCGGTCGCCGTATCGCCGAGGCCAGAGGCTCGGGACCGGACGGCGCCGCTGTCGAGAGCCCGGATGGGTGACAGACCCAGCTGGGTGTATGCCAGGACCCGCCGTCGATTGGGCACTTGTGCTTGGAGCGGCACCCCGGTCTTCAGCCGGCTGCCGCGGATGTCAGCACCTCATGGACAGCGCGCACCGTCGCCGGAGAGATCCTGGATCGGGCGGCGTCGGCGTTGTGCAGTGCCTCGATGATGCGCGCGGTGGCCACATAGGCCTCCCAGAGCTGGTCGATGCGCGCGTCACGTGTGCGGTCGCCACCGATGTCGAGGTCGTCGATGACGGTGTAGAGGCGGCGCAGCCACAGGCGGTCTGCTTCCTCGCCGTTGTCGCGCATCGCCTCGAATTGCTTGTATCCGATGACTTCGAAGTGGCGTTGGCCTATCTGGGCGTCGTGGAGGACGAGGTCGCCGATCGCGGCCTGCCAGTCACGGTAGATCCATGCCTCGCGCACCGCCAGGCACGAAATCGCCCGGTGACGCGTCTCCTCGACGATGCCGACACCGACGCGCGGGCATTCGATGACGTCCGTCAGGGTGTCGGCCACGGCTCGGCACAGCCGTAGCTGGTCGTCGGCCGTCAGCTGGTTGGCGCTGGTTGCCTGCGCCTCGTGGAGGAACCTCCTTTGCTGGTGGTCGATCCGGATCCCCGCCTGTGCGACCACCTCGGTCGAGGGGGTCACACTGATGCTCCACAGGCTCATCAACGAAGCAACCCTCCTCGTTTCCACGTGCCCTCCCTCGGCCAAGGCCGAGGTGAAGGAGTGCAGCGCGGTGTCGAGCCGTTCCACCGTTCCGTTGCCGGCCCCCGGAAGGAAGAACAACTCGCGTCGCAGGGCGCGAATCCAGCCGAGTACGACCGCGAGGCGGTACAGCGTGCTGAGGGCCTTGTAGTGCTCGAACTTGGTGAGATGGACCTGGCCCTGCAGGTAGAAGCCCGCGCCTCTCGTATCGAAGACCTCGCGCAGGCGCCAGAAGAGATCCGTCGAACTCAGCGCGAGCGGCTCGGCGTATTTCTGGTAAGTGGCCTGGATGCCTTGCCTCTTCTCCTGGCGGGCGCGCTGCCGGAGGAAGAGCTCACCGAGGACGAGGATCAGCGCCGACACGCCGGCGCTGATCAGGCCTGCTTGCAACTGCACGGGCATGAAGGCAGGCCTCCTGCGGAGATGGCGCGGCAACTCCAGCAGCTTGCCAGACGGGGAAAGCCGACGTCCCCGGGATCGGATCGAACTCCTGAAGCCGTGCTCCGAGAAGCCGGCGTGCTGCACTCGGCAAGGTCTCCGGCGACCGGGAGGCCGCACCTCTCGACATCGATCGCGTCGTGACGGGCTGGCCGGCACAAGACGAGCGGCTCCAGCCCGAGATCGTCCTGGGGTTCGGCGGACTCTGTCTGGTGAAAGCCGTCAACGACGACCACTGGTACATGGGCAGCCTGAACGACGACGGCAGCGTCATCTGCTGGAGCGTCTACGACAACCTGTACGAGGCACTGCGCAGCCTCTAGTCCGACGACACCACCCCACCACCACTGGAAGCACCGTTGCTCACCGCCGCGTTCAGTGCTTCCAGACGTCCGGGCCGCCCTCGCGCCACTCGATCAGGCCCGACTGCCGCACCCAGTCGTCGTCGACGTCCTCCAGGCCCGCGAGGCGGAGGAACTCGATGATGTCCAGCAGCCCGTAAGCCATCCCCACGAATCGGCCGTCGACGCGGACGCGTCGGCCGCCGTCCGTGCCGGGCGGGTAGATCGCGATGGGCTTTGCGTCGGCCATGAGCACCAGCCTGAGGCTGAGCCGGGAGGGGCGCATGGTGTGATGCGCTGGTTGTGTGGTCGCCGGGTCGATCGCCCTCAGCCAGGAGGTTCTCGCCGACCTCACCTGATATGAGGAGGGCCCCCACGAATGCCCGCTCCGAGGTGCCTGTCCGATCTGGCCTGCTTAGCGTCGTCGTGCGTAGCCGCGCGGATCGTGCCGCGTCGAGACGATGGAGAGGCACCACCATGGCAGTCGTGATGACCTTTGGCTGGCCCGAGATCACGCCCGAGTTGTACGACACGGTGCGTAAGAAGGTGCGGTGGGAGGAGGAGCCCCCGGACGGGTGCCTGATGCACGTGGCGTGGTTCGCCGCCGACGGGTTCCACGTGCTCGACATCTGGGAGTCGGAGGAGCACTTCGGCCGGTTCATCGCCGCCAGGATCGAGCCCGTGCTCAAGGGCGAACTGGGGGTGGAGAGCGATCCCGACGTGGAGTTCTTCCCGCTGTACCGGCGCTTTGTGGCTCCGGGCGTCAGCGGCGCCGCCTGACGGTCCGGTCAGCAGCAGTCGCAGCCCGGCCGGCATCCGCACACGTCCGCCCCGGCGTCGGCCGGGTCGGCGGAGGGCAGTGCCGTGGTCGCGCAGCAGCCCTTGCCCTGCCAGGCGTCGCGGCCTTCCTTGACGGCGATCGCGGCGATGACCAGGGCGGCGATCGGGTCGGCCCAGGTCCAGCCGAAGAGGGTGTTGGCGAGCAGGCCGACGAGGAGGACGGCGGAGAGGTACGTGCACAGGAGGGTCTGCTTTGAATCCGCTACGGCGGAGGCGGAGCCGAGTTCGCGTCCCGCCCGGCGTTGGGCGGCGGACAGGAACGGCATGACCAGCAGGGACAGGGCGGCGATCACGATGCCGAGGGTGGAGTGCTCGGGTTCGCCGCCGGAGCCGGTCAGTGCGCGTACGGCGTCGATCGTGACGTAGGCGGCGAGGGCGAAGAAGGACACGGCGATGATGCGGAGGGTGGTTCGCTCGCGCGCCTCGCGGACCGTGTGGTCCCGGGCCGAGAACTGCCAGGCCACTGCCGCCGCGGAGGAGACCTCGATGACCGAGTCGAGGCCGAAGCCGATCAGCGCCGTGGAGGAGGCCAGGGTGCCGGCGGTGATGGCTACGGCTGCCTCGATCACGTTGTAGGTGATCGTCGCCGCGACCAGCAGCCGTATTCGCTTGGCGAGTACGTCTCGGCGGACTGGCGGCGGGCCGAGGGACAAGGCGGTCATCTCAGCAGCAGCCCTTCGCCTCGGCGTCCGGGCAGGTGCGGTCGGTCTCGACCGCGACGACGGCGGTGCGCAGGTCGTCGAGGGCATGGCCCAGGCGCTCGTCGGCGAGTTCGTAGCGGGTGCGGCGGCCCTCGGGGACGGTGACGACCAGGCCGCAGTCCCGCAGGCAGGTCAGGTGGTTCGACAGGCGGGTACGGGAGATCCCCAGGGCGTCGGCAAGATCGGACGGGTAGGCGGGGGCCTCGCGCAGGGCCAGCAGGAGGCGGCAGCGGATCGGGTCGGCCAGGGCCCGGCCGAAGCGGGCCAGGACCTCGATGTCGGAGGCGACAGTCAGCATGACTTCGATGGTACAGGTCTTCCTGAATTCAGAAAACCTTGGACTATCAGGCCGCGGTCGCTGCCAGGCGGTGGAACGCCTGGGTGGTGTGGGGGTGGGCGAGCTCGTCCAGCAGGTGCCGCCACTCGGGGTCGGCGACGGCGGGGTGCGCCTCGTCCCAGACGGTGAGGAGCGGGGCGAGGTCGCTCTCGTGGCGGGTCTCGGTCGGGTAGTCCATGGGAGGTTCCTTCCGGATGGCGGCTGTGGATCCCTGGATCCGTTGGGTTCGTTGGGTTCAACAATGCCGTCAGCCGCCTTCCCGAACCATGGAGTGACCTACCGGACCGAGAGGGCAGTTAGCTACACCCCGGGGGTCTGCTCTTCCCCCGGGGCGGCTGGGGGTTTGGCGTCCGTCTCAGTTCAGGTGGCTCAAGCGTCTTCCTCGGCTTTCCGCTACGCGGAGGGCGTCCCGGAGGGCCTCCGTCAGGCGTTCCGCCAGGTAGCGGAGTTCGCCGGGTGGTGTGTTCGGGAGCAAGTCGTGGGCGTGGGCGAGGAGTTCGGTGCCCATGCCGAGTTGGATCGACTCCATCGCGTCGGCCAGGCGGGAGACCGGGCCGGTGTGGTGGTCATCCGTGAGCAGGTAGCAGGGTTTGCCTTCCGCGCCGGCCCAAGGGAGGAGGCGGGGTTCGCGCGGCGGCTGCGGCTGCGGTTCCATCAGGCGACCTCCAACCCGTGGATCCAGTACGGGCCCTGCTCGTGGGCGGTGAGGTACGGGCGTACGGAGCGGGTCGCGGTGGCGTCGAGGGGGGTGTCGAGGCCGTACGGGCTCCGGGGAGCGGGGAGGGGTGCGGCGGTCGGTCGTACGGGGCGGGCGGCGAGCGTGGGCTGAGGGGGTGCTGGGGGTGAGCTGCGTGGCTTCAGCAGCAGGGCCACCCACGTGGCGAGGCGGTGGATAAGGTCGCTCATGTCATCAGCTCCGTTACCAATAGCTGGTGGCCGTGCCCCGGGGCGGCTCCACCCGTCGCCGGGGCTTCATTCGCGGCAACCCTACTATGGTCTACTGCGGTATGAGCGGTTAACTGTGAATCGCGCGGGGTGCTGCCGTCTGCGCATGGTGGTGCGGTGATGGAATTTGCTCCCGACATCCCGCGCTGGCGCCAGGTGGCCGAGGTGATTCGCCGCCGTATCGAGGACGGCACGTATGCCCCGCGTACGCGTATCCCCTCCGTCGTCGAGATCACGGCAGAGTTCGGCATCGCTGCGGTCACTGCGCAGAAGGTGCACAAGGGGTTGCGGCAGGAAGGTCTCATCTACACCGAGCCGGGACTCGGTTCCTTCGTCGCCGAGCGCCCCGAAACCCCGCCCGCCGAAGGCTGAAAACTGAGTCGCAGAGCTGAGTACGGGTACTCACGACCCGTACGCCCGGTCGATCCACCATGGACGCATACGACGACCAACCGGGGGAGAAACCGATGAACGCTCGCTCTGCACGCTCACGCAGGCTCGTACGCCTGATGTTCGCCAACCCCGCTTCGGCGGTCTACCTCGGGCTGGTCGCGGCCTCCATGGTGGTCGCCGCGGTCGAGCCGTTGTTCGGGGAGAACCCGGACACCTCGATGATCTGGGTGTGGCCCGCGTTGTTCACCTTCCCCGTGTTCGGGGTCGTCGCGGGCCTCGGGGAGGCTGTGTTCGGGGTCGAGGCCCCTGCGTGGTTCTTCGTCGGCGGGATCGTCGTCTCCGCGTTGGCCCAGTCGCTCGCCTTCGGGGCGGTCCTGGACTCCCTGCGCGGACGGCAGCGGCGACGGGTTCCGCGTCCGCACGGCGGCTGAGACGGTTCGGCGCGGGGAGATCGATCCCGCCGACGTGATGCGCTCTATCTGTAGTACCGACTATCCGTAGTACGGCCCCGCCGCGCTCCACGTCGAGTGGCCGAAGACGTTGTCGTCCGCGATCGTGATCTTGACGTTGGTGACCTTGAGTCCGTACTGGGTCGGGGTCATGCCCTCGGGGCAGTCGACGGTCTCGGCCGGGAAGTTCATGTAGAAGTGCGGGCCGACGTCGCGGGTGGGGTACTGGCGGTGTTCGTAGAGGACCCAGTTGGCCTCGGCGTAGTAATAGGTCCGCAGCAACTCCTGCTGCTGGGTGCGGACCACGAAGCTGGTGCCGTGGTCGAACGTGCCGTCGGGGCGCAGGCAGCCGAAGGTGCGGGCGGTGTCGGCGTACGCCTTGAACCAGTAGTCGGTGCTGCCGAGATCCGCGAGGTAGCCCGGCTGGTTGCGGACGTTGTGGAGGGTGACACCCAGCTTGAAGCCGCCGCAGCCGGGCGTCGCGTCGTAGTCGTGGTAGGTGTTCAGGCACTTGCGGTCGCCGAAGTAGGCGGTGGGGTCGGGGTTGTAGGGCTGCGGGACGACCGTGTCGTAGAACTTCACCGTGGCCGAGACGCCGCCGGCGGTGGGTGCCGGGATGTCGGTCGTGGTGGTGGCCTGGGCGGTGCCGGGGCCGGACAGGGCGAGGCCGGTTGCGGCGAGCAGCGCGATGGTCAGTCGCGAGAGTGCTCTTCGCTTGGTCCGTACGTTCCTCGTACTGCGTGCGTTCCGCGTATTCCGCATGTGAAGGAATCCCCCTCGTGCACATGGTGCACTCTCGCGTGAACAGTGGCATGGGCACGCTATCTGGCCAATGATCCGTCATCCGGCAAAAGCCTCAGCCCTCACAAACGGAGGATTCCAGTCGCTCGTGGCTCGCTTCGGTGCCGTTGTCCGGTCCGTGCGACTCCCGCCGCCCGCGAAGACGAACAGGCGCAGGACCAGGAAGCGGCCGATGCCGGCCAGGCCGGACGCTGAGAGGTAGACCGCCTGCTGCCAGAGCATGCTCGGCGAGGACTGCATCGCGTGCAGGAGCAGCACCGCGGCACTGGTCACGACGTACGCGGCGGTCGCCGAGCCGGCCGACTGCAGGTGCTGGCGCCAGCCGGGGCGCCGGCCCGTGCCGAAGGTGAACAGGGCGTGCAGCTCGGTGCAGAGGAGGGTGGAGGCGACGGTGATCACCGCGTTGGCCACCGCCCAGGGCATCGTCAGGGCCACCAGGGGAACGGCGAAGCTGGAGAGGACTCCGATGCCGCCGCCGCACACCACGAAGCGGGCGAAGGAGGCGAGGGGTCCCGGCGCCGCCTGCGGCTTCGCGGTGGAGAACGGCGACGGCGACTCCATGACGTTTCCTTCCGGGCGGCGGGCTCGAACTCTCTGGCCTGGCCGATCACTTGGATCGACCGAGGTCAACGATGCCGTCGCGGGCCGCCCGGAACGATGGTGTGCCCTACCGAACCGATGGTGGGGCTGGCTCCACCATGACGGGGTGGCCGCCCGGGGGTTGGGGGCGAGACCGGGTCGTCAGGACAGGAGCGGTACGAAGCCGCCGTGCGCCGTGCCCGAGCCCAACAGGTGGGACCAGTCGAGCACTTCGGGCAGCTGGTCGAGGGACAGGACGACCGCGCCGCCCCCAACCCCGGGCGGCCACCCCGTCATGGTGAGTTTCGGGACGATGCCCCAGCCGTCGCACACGGGTATCGCACCGTCCGGCGCGATCAGGGCCGGCAGGAGGTCGCATTTTGGCAGGCGGGCTGTCAGGGGCGAGGGCCCCGGTCGGCCTCGGCCTCGGTCTCGCCCTTGGCCTTGGCCTCGTCCGAGCCACCCGCGTCCTGCACCCGCATCTCCTCGATGTAGCCGTGCGCAAGCGTGGTCGTGCGGGTGAACCAGTCGGTGAGTACGGCGATCTCGTCGGCGGAGTAGTCGGCGAAAAGGGCGTTGAGACGGGCGTAGTAGGGCTCGTAGAGGGCGTGGACGCGGGCGACCGCGGAGGGGACGGCGGCGACGCGGACGCGGCGGCGGTCGGTCGGGTCGGGGACGCGGGTGACGAAGCCGGCGCGGACCAGGCGGTTGAGGATGCCGGTCACGGCGCCCGTGGTGACGTGGGCGTGCTCGGCGAGGTCGCCGGCCGTGAGCAGGTCCTCGCCGGCCTTGAGGACGCAGGCGAAACAGAGGAGGTCGGTGACGTTCAGGCCCAGCCGCTGGGCCATCTCCTGCTGGCCGAGCAGGTGGGCGGCGACGAGGGAGTCCATCGCCGACAGCGCCTGGGCCGGAGTGGCGGCGGGGCGCGGCTTGGCTTGCATCCGGGTACTTCCTGATTCCCTTAGTGCGTGAGAGGTTTATGTAGTAAATTTCTTAGAGCGTGAGAGACCTCGTGGTTCTTGGCATCTCGGCATCTCGGCATCTTGGCTCTGGGGAGGCGGGTACGTGAGCGCACATCAGTATGACGAGGGGCACACAGTCGCAGGGTGGGCCGGCTTCGGCATCGCGACCGTCGGGACCACGGTCCTGGGGGTGGGCGTGTGCCTGGTGTCGGTCCCGCTCCTGGCCGGCGGACTCGCGATCGTGATGGCGAGCCTCCTCGTCACCTGGGCCCTGCACCTCACCGGTTGGGGCAAGCCGCCGGGGCGGCGGCCCAGGGCGGAGTGGGGGATGCGGGTGCGGGACCTGTCGGCGCGTGGCGGGCATCCCGGGTGTGTCGGGTGCCGGATGGCGGGGCGTGGGCGCGGGGTGCGGCGTACGGCCGTCGAGGATGTGCCGGTTCCTGTGGTCGGGGAGCCCGCGCCGGCCACTGCCGGCCCCGGCGGCTGAGCCGCTCGTCACCGTGATCGCTCTCCACCGTGACCGCTCGTCACCGTGATTGTCAGTGCCGCCCTCTACTCTCGACAGAGATGGCACAGGCATGGAAGTGCGCGGGGCTGCGCTGGTCGGCGGGCGGTCCCGTGCTGGTGTGGGACGGGGGTCGGCGCAGCGCGCTGACCTGGGGGAAGCGGGTGGCCTTCGGGGTCGCGGAGGGGGGCGTGCGGACATGTGTGGGAGCGCGGGGGCATGCGTGTCCGGTGCGGGCGGCCGTGCCGGGGCGGAGTACGGGGGCGCGGTGCGAGGAGTGTGCGCGGCTGGACCGGGCGCACTCCGTGGCCGCCGACACCATCGCGGACGATCCGCGGCCGTACCGCGTCTACCTGGCGTGGTTCGGGCCCGGCATGCTCAAGGTCGGGATCACCGCCGAAGAGCGGGGCTCGGCGCGGCTGCTTGAGCAGGGTGCCGTCTGCTTCAGCTGGCTGGGCGTCGGGCCGCTCATGGCCGCGCGCCGCACCGAGGAACTGCTGCGTGCCGCGCTCGGGGTGCCCGACCGGATTCCGTACGCCGACAAGCGCGCCGTACGGGCCGTGTTGCCGGGGACGGAGGCCGAGCGGGCCGCCGAGATCACGGAGTTGCACGCGCGGGCCGTGGCGCTCGGCGGGTGGCCGGAGTCGCTCATCCCGGCGCCCCTCCAACCGGTCGATCACGTTCGGGTGTTCGGGCTCGCGGAACTGCCGGCCGCCGTCGGGGCGGTGGGCGAGCTCGTCGCGGGTGGTGCGGTCAGCGGGCGGTTGGTTGCGGCTGCCGGTCCCGACCTGCATCTGGTGACCGGGGGCGGGGACACGGTCGTACTCGACACGCGGTTGATGACGGGGTGGGAGCTGGTGCCCGCCGAGAGCGAGGACGTCACCGTTCCGGTGCGGCAGTTCAAGGCAGCGCCACCGGGCGTGCAGTCCGGGCTGTTCTGATGGGTCGATGCGTCGGTGGGTCAGTGGGTAGGTGCGTCGGTGGGTCGGTGCGTCGCCCAGGGATTCCCTGAGAGCCTCCTGTGCGTTTCTCAGGAAAATCACAGGTTCCCGAAAGCGTGCTCTCAGAGGCCCCCGACATCGTTTCCAGCATGACCACGACCTCGCCCCAGGGGCGCACCGAACTGCTGAGGCCGGACGGGAGCCCCGTCCGAGTGCTTGTGGTGGACGACGAGTTGTCGATCACCGAGCTGCTGTCCATGGCCCTTCGCTACGAGGGATGGCAGATCCGGAGTGCCGGTGACGGCACGGGCGCGATCCAGACCGCCCGTGAGTTCCGGCCCGACGCCGTCGTCCTGGACATGATGCTTCCCGACATGGACGGGCTGACCGTGCTGGGGCGGCTGCGGCGTGAGCTGCCCGAGGTGCCGGTTCTCTTCCTGACCGCGAAGGACGCGGTCGAGGACCGTATCGCCGGGCTCACCGCCGGTGGCGACGACTACGTCACCAAGCCGTTCAGCCTCGAAGAGGTCGTGGCGCGGCTGCGGGGCCTCATCCGGCGGTCCGGTGCGGCCGACCGGCGGTCCGAATCCGTGCTGGTCGTCGGTGACCTCACCCTCGACGAGGACAGCCACGAGGTGTCGCGGGCCGGGGAGGGCATCCACCTCACCGCGACCGAGTTCGAGCTGCTGCGCTTCCTCATGCGCAACCCGCGCCGGGTACTGAGCAAGGCGCAGATCCTGGACCGGGTGTGGTCGTACGACTTCGGCGGCCAGGCCAATGTGGTCGAGCTGTACATCTCGTACCTGCGGCGGAAGATCGACGCGGGTCGCGAACCGATGATCCACACCCGGCGTGGCGCCGGCTACCTGATCAAGCCCGCGGCGTCATGAGCGGGCGACGACGGACGCGTACGCAGAGGAAGCTGAGGCTAGGACGACAGCCGCGCACGCTGCGTACGCGGCTCGTCGTCTCCGCGGTGGCGTTGATCGCGGTGGTGTGCGCCGTCATCGGGACGGTGACGACGATCGCGATGCAGTCGCGCCTGTACCAGCAGTTGGACGGCTCGCTCAGCGAGGTGGTGGGACGCGCGGCGGGCGCCGGCCCCCAGTCCCTCCCCGGCGCACAGCAGCCCAAGCCCGACGACGACCTGGACAAGAAGGTTCCCAAGGTTCCCAACCTCTCGGACTTCGTCACCAGGGGTCCGCAGCAGGTGATCGGCACGGTCGCGGCGAAGGTCGTGAGCGGTGAGATCACCGAGGGCTGGGTCAGCAAGGCATCCAAGGACGACAAGGGGGTCACGGACGCCACACCGTACAAGCTGAGCGAGACGCAGAAGACCGAGCTGAACGCCGTCTCCAGGGACGGCAAAGCCCACACCGTGACCCTCACGGGGCTGGGCGAGTACCGCGTGGAGTACCGCAAGGGCGACAACGGCGCGTACTACGTGGCGCTGCCGACCACCGACGTCACCGACACCATCAACACCCTCATCCTCGTCGAGGTCAGCGTCACCGCCGCCGGCCTGGTAGCCGCCGCCATCGCCGGCTACGTCCTCGTCGGTGTCGCCACCCGCCCGCTCCGCAAGGTCGCCGCCACCGCCACCCGGGTCTCCGAACTCCCGCTCCACACCGGCGAGGTGAACCTCAGTGAGCGGGTGCCCGAGTCGGAGACCGACCCGCACACCGAGGTCGGGCAGGTCGGCGCGGCGCTGAACCGGATGCTGAACCACGTCCACGGGGCCCTGCACGCGCGGCAGCAGAGCGAGATGCGGGTACGGCAGTTCGTGGCGGACGCCAGCCATGAGCTCAGGACACCCCTGGCCTCCATCCGGGGGTACGCCGAGCTCACCAGACGCGGCAGGGAAGAGGTCGGGCCGGACACCCGGCACGCCCTCGGTCGGATCGAGTCCGAGGCCGGCCGGATGACCTTCCTCGTCGAGGACCTGCTGCTGCTCGCGCGCCTCGACGCCGGGCGGCCGCTCCAGTTCGAGCACACGGACCTCGTACCGCTCGTCGTGGACACCATCAGCGACGCCCGCGCGGCGGGGCCGGACCACACCTGGCGGCTCGACCTGCCCGACGAGCCGGCGCTCGTGTCGGCGGACGCGGCGCGCTTGCAGCAGGTGCTCGTCAATCTGCTGGCCAACGCCAGCAAGCACACCCCAGCCGGTACGACCGTCACCGCGCGCGTGCAGCGGCGCGGGCCGTGGCTGTGCGTGGACGTGGAGGACGACGGGCAGGGCATCCCGGCCGAGCTGCTGCCGCGGGTCTTCGAACGGTTCGCGCGCGGCGACTCCTCGCGCTCCCGTGCCTCCGGTTCCACCGGACTGGGCCTGGCGATCGTGCAGGCCGTCGCGGCCGCGCACGACGGCGCGGTGACCGTGGACAGCGTTCCCGGGCGCACGGTCTTCACCGTGCACCTGCCCGCGCTGGGCCCCGTGACCCCCCGTCCGGCTCCCGAGACGAACTGGCAATCGCACTCACAGGCACAGCACAGCGCTGCCATATGGGTACAACAGGGGGCCTGACCAGAGTCGTTGTCATGCGAACCGACTCTTCTCCCGGCACCCTGCCGGCGCGGGAGCACCTCCCGGCCACAGATGCCGGTACGCCTGTCCTGGACGTAGTGATCCCCGTCTACAACGAGGAGAAGGACCTCCAGCCGTGTGTGCTGAGACTGCACGAACACCTCAAGCGCACGTTCCCGTACGCGTTCCGCATCACCATCGCGGACAACGCGTCGACGGACACCACCCCGCAGGTGTCCGCGCGGCTGGCGGCGGAGATCCCTCAGGTGCGGGCCTGCCGGCTGGAACAGAAGGGCCGCGGCCGGGCCCTGCGGACCGTCTGGTCCTCCTCGGACGCCCCGGTCCTCGCCTATATGGACGTGGACCTGTCCACCGACCTCAACGCGCTGCTGCCGCTGGTGGCACCGCTGATCTCCGGCCACTCGGACCTCGCGATCGGCTCCCGGCTGGCCCGTAGCTCGCGGGTCGTGCGCGGTGCCAGGCGGGAGTTCATCAGCCGCTCCTACAACCTCATCCTGCGCGGCTCCCTCCAGGCCCGCTTCTCCGACGCGCAGTGCGGCTTCAAGGCGATCCGCCGCGATGTCGCCCAGGTGCTGCTGCCCCTGGTGGAGGACAGCGGCTGGTTCTTCGACACCGAGATGCTGGTGATCGCCGAGCGGGCCGGGCTGCGGATCCACGAGGTGCCCGTCGACTGGGTCGACGACCCGGACTCGACGGTCCACATCGTGAAGACGGCGACGGACGACCTCAAGGGGGTGTGGCGCGTGGGCAAGGCCCTGGCCACCGGTTCGCTGCCGCTGGACCGGATCACCCGGCCGTTCGGCGACGATCCGCGCGACCGCGACATCAAGGACGTCCCGAAGGGCCTGGCCCGCCAGCTGGTCGGCTTCTGTGTCGTCGGCGGTCTCTCGACCCTCTTCTACCTGCTGCTCTACAGCGGCTTCCGCCAGCTCTCCGGTTCGCAGACCGCCAACGCGCTCGCGCTGCTGGTCTCGGCGGTCGCCAACACGGCGGCCAACCGGCGCCTGACCTTCGGGGTGCGGGGCAGCGCCGGCGCCGTCCGGCACCAGGCGCAGGGCCTGGTCGTCTTCGGCATCGGCCTCGCCCTGACCAGCGGCTCCCTCGCCGCCCTGGACGCGGCGTCCTCCGACCCCGCGCACTCCACCGAACTCGCGGTCCTCATCGCCGCCAACCTGGCCGCGACGGTCCTGCGCTTCCTGCTCTTCAGGGCGTGGGTGTTCCCGGACAAGCGCGAGTCGACGGTCGTGGCCTCGCACACGCCGTCCTCGCCCACCTGCTTCACGGCACCCGAAACCCACCGGCAGCCGCACCCGCCGCTGCCCCAGCGCCCGTCGGCCCAGGCGCCGGCGCACGCGCCCCAGTACGCCACGGCGCCGCAATCGCCGTACGACAGCACCCAGTTCCGCGCCGGTGAAGCCGCGGACCGCACCAGGGGGGACGCGGCCATGCATCTGCAGCCGGTGCGCCCGACCGACACCGACCCGAGGGACACCCGATGACCACCCACACCGACCATCCGACCCAGGAGGGCCCCGCCGCCTGGGGCCCGCCAACGGCCGGTACCGATACGGCCGTTCAGCAGCCGGTCGCTCCCCCGGCTCCGCCGGCTCCGCCGGCCCCCGAGTCCGGTGAGCCCAGGCAGCCCTTCGTCCGCAGACTGTGGCGGGGCCGGCCCGAGGACCCGCGCTGGGCGCGCCCTTCATTCCTGGGCCTGCTGCTCGCGACCGCCGTCCTCTACCTCTACAACCTGAGCGCCTCCGGCTACTCCAACTCCTTCTACTCGGCGGCCGTCCAGGCGGGCAGCAAGTCCTGGAAGGCGATGTTCTTCGGCTCGCTGGACGCGAGCAACGCCATCACCGTCGACAAGCCCTCGGCCTTCCTGTGGCCGATGGAGATCGCGGCCCGGATCTTCGGCCTGAACTCCTGGACGATCCTCACGCCCGAGGTCCTCATGGGCGTCGGCACCGTCGCGGTCGTCTACGCCTCCGTGCGCCGCCGGTTCGGCCCCGGGGCCGGTCTGATCGCGGGCGCCGTGCTCGCGCTCACTCCGGTCGCGGCGCTGATGTTCCGGTTCAACAACCCGGACGCGATGCTGGCGCTGCTGATGGCGCTGGCCTGCTACTTCGTGGTCCGGGCCCTGGAGGACGGCCGTACGAAATGGCTGGTGTGGGCCGGTGTCGCGATCGGTTTCGCGTTCCTCGCCAAGACCCTGCAGGCCTTCGTGATCCTGCCGTCGCTGGCGATCGTGTACGCGGTCTGCGCGCCGGTGAACCTGAAGAAGCGCTTCGGTCAACTGGCCCTCGCGACGGGCGCGATGGTCGTGGCCGGCGGCTGGTGGGTGGCGATCGTCGAGCTGTGGCCGGCCTCGTCCCGCCCCTACATCGGCGGCTCGCAGAACAACAGCTTCCTGGAGCTGACCTTCGGCTACAACGGCCTCGGCCGCATCAACGGCGAGGAGACCGGCAGCGTCGGCGGCGGCGGTGGCGCGGGCGGCACCGGACAGTGGGGCGAGACCGGCTGGGACCGGATGTTCAACTCCGAGATCGGCGCCCAGATCTCCTGGCTGCTGCCCGCCGCGCTGATCCTGCTGGTCGCCGGCCTGGTGGCCACCTGCAAGCTCGACCGGACGTCGGTGACCCGGAGTTCGTTCCTGGTGTGGGGCGGCTCGCTGCTGATCACCATGGTGGTCTTCAGCTACATGGCGGGCATCTTCCACCAGTACTACACGATCGCCCTCGCCCCCTACATCGCGGCCGTCGTCGGCATGGGTTCGGCGACCCTGTGGGAGAAGCGGTCCGAGATGTGGGCGTCCCTCACGCTCGCGGCCGCGGCCGTGGCCGGCGCCGCCTGGGGTTACGTCCTGCTCAACCGCACCCCGGACTACCTGCCCTGGCTGAAGTGGCTGGTGCTGACCGGCGGCCTGGTCGCCGCGCTCGGCCTGGTCTTCGTGGCCAGGCTCGGCCGGCAGCTCGCGCTCGCCGCGGCGGGCCTGGGCATCGTGGCCGCGCTGGCCGGCCCGGCGGCGTACACGCTGAGCACGGTGAACTCCGCGCACACCGGCTCCATCCCGACGGCCGGCCCGGCGGGCGCCAGCATGATGGGCGGCCGGGGCGGCGGTCCCGGCGGTGGCGGCGGCTTCCCGGGCGGCGGCCAGAACCAGCAGAACGGCAACGGGAACACGCAGGGCGGCACGCCCGGCGGCGGCACCGGTACCTTCCCCGGCGGGGGCACGCCCGGCCAGAACCAGCAGGGCAACGGCGCCCCCGGCGGCGGTCGGACCGGCGACGGCGGCCGCACGGGCGGCGGCGGAGGCATGGGCGGTCTGCTCAACGGCGCCACCGTCACCGACGAGGCCAAGAAGCTGCTGGAGACCGACGCCGACCAGTACACCTGGGCCGCGGCGGCCATCGGCGCCCAGAACGCCGGGAGCTACCAGCTCTCCACCGGCGACCCGGTGATGGCGATCGGCGGCTTCAACGGCACCGACCCGTCGCCGACGCTGGCCCAGTTCAAGCAGTACGTGGCGGACGGCAAGATCCACTACTTCGTCTCGTCGGGCACCGGCGGCGGCATGGGCGGCAGCAGCGACGGCACGTCCTCGCAGATCACCACCTGGGTCGAGGCGACCTTCAAGAAGGTGACGGTCGGCTCGGCCACGTTCTACGACCTGACGCAGAAGGCGTAAGGGACAGGATCGACAAAAGGCGAGGAGGGCGGTGGCTCCGGCCACCGCCCTTCCTCGTATCTCTGTTGTACGCCGTATAGGAACTGTTCTACGGTGTACAGCATGACGACGTCCCCCCAGGAACAGACCCCTGCGCAGACGCAACAGACAGGCGGCCACCCCCAGCGCTGGCTGATCCTCGGTGTCATCTGCCTCGCACAGCTCACCGTGCTGCTCGACAACACCGTCCTGAACGTCGCGATCCCCTCGCTCACCCGGGAGTTGGGCGCGGCCACCTCCGACATCCAGTGGATGATCAACGCGTACTCACTGGTGCAGTCCGGCCTGCTGCTCACCGCGGGCAGCGCCGCCGACCGCTACGGCCGCAAGAAGATGCTGGTGGCGGGGCTGGTCCTGTTCGGCGTGGGGTCCCTGGTGGCCGGACTGGCGGACTCCACCGCCCAGTTGATCGCGGCACGGGCCGGCATGGGCGTCGGCGGCGCGCTGCTGATGACCACCACACTCGCCGTGGCGATGCAGATCTTCGCGCCCGAGGAGCAGCCGAGGGCGATCGGCATCTGGGCCGCGGTGAACTCGCTGGGTTTCGCGACCGGACCGCTCATCGGCGGCTTCATGCTGAACCACTTCTGGTGGGGAGCGATCTTCCTGATCAACCTGCCGGTCGCGGCGCTGGGCCTGGTGGCGGTCGTGGCACTCGTCCCCGAGTCCAAAAACCCGCAGGGCGACCGGCCCGACCTGCTGGGCGCCCTGCTGTCGACCATCGGCATGGCCTCGCTGGTGTTCGCGATCATCTCCGGGCCGGAGCACGGCTGGACCTCCGGCCGGGTGCTGGTGACGGCGACCGTGGCGGTCGTGGTGCTGGCCGCCTTCGGGTACTGGGAGAGCCGGATCCCCTACCCCATGCTCGACATGCACTTCTTCAGGAACCGGCGCTTCACGGGAGCGGTCGCCGGCGCGGTACTGATCACCTTCGGCATGGGCGGGTCGCTCTTCCTGCTCACCCAGCACATGCAGTTCGTCCTCGGGTACGGCCCCCTGGAGGCGGGGCTGCGTACGGCACCGCTCGCCCTGGTGATCGTGGCGCTGAACTTCACCGGTGTGTCGGCGAAGTGGTCGACCAGGCTGGGCACTCCCGTGTCGATCGGGCTGGGCATGACGGTGATGTCGGCGGGCCTCGTCTCGATCGCCACGGTCTCCTCCGGGGGTTATGGCGGGACGCTGCTCGGGTTGCTGCTCATCGGTGCGGGGGCCGCGATCGCCAGCCCTGCGATGGCACACGCGATCATGAGTGCGATACCGCCGGAGAAGGCCGGGGTCGGGGCGGGGATCAACGGCACGGTGGCGGAGTTCGGGCAGGGGCTGGGGGTTGCGGTGCTCGGGGCTGTGCTGAACTCCAGGTTCGCCGCGTTGATTCCGGTGGCCGCTTCCTCGTTGCCGGCCGCGCTTGCCTCGGCGGGGTCGACCGAGGAGAAGGCTCGGATCACGGATGCGTTCGCCTCCGGGCTGGAGAGCAGTCAGTTGGTCGGTGCGGTCGCTGTGTTGCTTGGAGGGGTGGTCGCGGCCGCGTTGTTGCGGCGGGCCGAGCGGGCAGACTCCGCCTAGGAGCTCGGGGGCTGGGTAGGCGGGCGGCTGCGGGTCCGTTGTGGCTGGTCGCTCCCCCACTCTCGGCTTCGCTCGAGCGGGGGGACCCCCATCGCGGCGGAGCCGCATAGGTCACAGCCTCGCGCCCCTGGAAGGGGCGCTTAAGCTGGCGGCAATTGGAAAGTTCAAGGAAGGTGCGCCATGGCGAGGACGGCCCGGGCGGCGGCGCGGACCAGCGTGTGGCTGGAGGGCAGGGCGCGTCGCGGCGGGCGGGGCGGTGGGCAGCCCTCGGGGCTCGACCGCGACCGGATCACCGAGGTCACCGTGCGGCTGCTGGACGCGGAGGGGCTGGCCAAGTTCTCCATGCGGCGGCTGGCCGCCGAGCTGAACGTCACGGCGATGTCCGTCTACTGGTACGTCGACACCAAGGACGACCTCCTCGAACTCGCCACGGACGCGGTGATGCGGGAGCTGGAGCTGCCCGATCCGGCGGCCGACGAGAACTGGCGCGACCAACTGCGCACGCTGGCCCAGGGGTACCGGGCCATGCTGGTCCGCCACCCCTGGCTGTCGCCGCTGGCCGGACGCTTCCTCAACATCGGCCCCAACTACCTGGCCTTCTCCCTGGTCGTCCAGCAGGTCATCCGCAAGACCGGTCTGCCCGTGCACCGGCTGACCGGGGCCATCTCGGCCGTCTTCCAGTTCGTCTACGGCTACGGCACGCTCGAGGGCCACTTCTACAGCCGCGTGACGGACACCGGCATGACCCCGGACGAGTACTTCCGGTCCGCCGTGAACGAGGTCACGAAGTTCCCGGGCGCCACCGAGGTCATCCAGGAGTCGACGGAGATCATGGAGGCCCGAGGCGGCGACACGGTCCAGGAGATGATGGAACGGGACTTCCAGTTCGCCCTGGACCTGCTGGTGGCAGGAATCGAGGCGATGGTGGAAAGGGCGGTGACTGAACGCCCCTAGGGGCGCGGGGAACTGCGCGACCAGCCACAACGACCCCGCAGCCGCACGACAACCCACGCCTCCCGAGCTCCTAGGCGCCGTCCCCCGATGCAAGCCGCGCCGGAAAACCGCCGGTGGCAACCGGCCCCCACCGCTCCGGCGTCACCCGGATGATCGACTTCCCCTGCTTCAGCATCGCCGCCCGGTACTCGTCCCAGTCCGGATGCTCACCGGCGATGTTCCGGTAGTACTCCACGAGCGGCTCGACGGACTCGGGCGGGTCGATGACCTCGGCCGTGCCGTCGATCTGGACCCACGCCCCGTCCCAGTCGTCGCTGAGCACGATGAGGCTGACCCGGGGATCCCGCTTGGCGTTGCGGGTCTTGGCGCGCTCGGGGTAGGTCGAGACGACGATCCGTCCCGAGTCGTCGACCCCGCAGGTCAGCGGCGAGCCCTGGGGGCTGCCGTCGGACCGGCGGGTGAGCAGGATGGCGTGGTGCCGGGGTCGTACGAAGTCCAGCAGCTCGTCCAGGGATACGGCCGTGTTGGTCGCGATGTTCGGTGCCATGGGCCCAGCCTAGGACTCCGGGCTGCCGCGCCCGGGACGCAGGCTCACCTCTCCAGCGCCTCGGCGAGGTTGTCGTACACCGGAACGTCCCGCCGCACCCCGGTCAGCTCCAGGACGCGGCAGGCCACCCCGTGCGGCGCCGCCACCACCCGGACCCGGGTCCGGGGCTGGAGGCCGCGGCGTACCTCGTCGACGAGTCGTACGCCCTGGGAGTCCATGAAGTGGGTCCCGGTGAGGTCCAGGACCAGCAGCCGCAGGCGGTCGGCGCGGGCGTCCGCGGCGGACATGATGCGGTGGTACAGGCCCTCCGCGTTGCAGAGGTCGATCTCCGGGGGCAGGGCGATCACGGTGCAGCCGGGCAGATCGCGCAGATCACGCAGCTCGCACGGATTCGGGAAGAAGGTCACGGCAACTCACCTGGCAGACGTCCGTCCGGATTCCGGGGAGGCCACTTCCTGACCTGTCGCCCCCATTGCATCACGCGGACGAGGGCGCCCGAAAGTGCCTGCGCCCCGGCTTCAGCCGGGCGTCACCTCGACGCAACAGAGCAGATAAAGTGCTGTCCGTCCTGTGCTCGCAGTCGGGAATGTGCTGCGGAGCTCTCCTGCGCACGGCCGTCGGTCGTGCATGCCGAAGAGGTTCGTGGTGGCTGCGTCCGAGTTTCCTGATTTGCCCCGTTTTCCTGCCGGTTTCGAGTTGGCGGAAGCCCTGACGGTGGCGGCTCAGCAACTGCACGACACCATCACCCCGCACAGCACGATGCGCGCCGCGGTCCGGCTGGCCGTCCACATCCTGCCCGGCGCCGAGCACGCGGGCATCTCCGTCATGGAGCGCACCCAGCACCGCCGTACGGTCGCCTGGACCGACGAGGTCGTGCGCGCGGCCGAGTCCGGGCACCCGGGCCGCGAGCAGGACCCGTACTGGGAGGGCCTGTGGACCGCGCCCGTCCTGCGGGTCGAGGACAGCGAGGCCGACGACGGCGGGACCGTCCTGGCGGAGCTGGGCCTGCGCTCGGCGCTGTCGCTGCGGCTGCGCGCCGACCGCCGCCGCCTCACCGTGCTCACGGCGTACGCCCGCAAGCCGCGCGCCTTCGACGAGGCCGGTGTCCGCATCGGCCGCCTGTTCACCGCGCACGTCAGTCTCGCCCTGGACTCCGCGACCGTACGGGAGCAGCTGACGGAGGCCATGCGCACCCGGGACCTGATCGGACAGGCCACCGGGATTCTCATGGAACGCATGGACATGGACGCGGCCGAGGCCTTCGAGTCCCTGGTCAAGGCCTCGCAGCGGGAGAACGTCAAGCTGCGCGACCTGGCCCGCCGCATCGTCGATGCGAACAACGCCGCATGAGCGGCTGGAGCGGCCAGGCGTTAACGGGCGTTGACGGGATAACCGTAGATCCATGAGCCCTGACACGCCCGACACGCTGGAAATGGCCATCGCGCGCAGCAGCGGCCTCGACACGCTGCTGCGCGATCTGACCGACCGTGCCGTCGAGGCGGTGCCCGGCGCCGCCGCCTGCAGCATCACCGTGCGCCGGGCCGACCGCCTGCTGACCCTGGCCGGCAGCCGCGGCCTGCCCAGCGGCCTCGACCAGCGGCAGTACGAGAACGGCTCCGGGCCGTGTGTGGAGGCCGCCGAGACCAACGCCGAGCAGTACGCCCCCGACCTCGAGACGGACACGCGCTGGCCCACCTACACGTCGTACGCCCTCTCCGTCGGCGTGCGCTGTGTGCTGGCGCTGCCGATCGACGTCGAAGGGGAGAGAGGCGCCGCCCTCAACCTCTACGGCGTCCAGAGCGGCGCGCTGGGCCGGGGCCGGGGCCGGGACGCGGCCCGGGCCTTCGCCGCCCGGGTGGGCGACGCGATCAACGTCGCCCTGCGCGTCGAGCGCCGCCGCGAGTCGACCGCCGACGTGCGCACCGCCCTGCTCTCCCGCAGCGTCATCGACCAGGCGATCGGCATCCTCATGGCCCAGGAGCGGATCGACGCCCGCATCGCCCTGCAACGCCTGCGCCGTGTCTCCATGGACCACAACGTCAAACTCCGGGACCTGTGCACCGACTTGGTGGCCCGGGTGAGCGGCGGCGACGGCCACAGGCCCTGACACCTTCCGGCAGTTCGCCCGGACACCTGCGGGGCCCCGCCCGCACCGCCTAGCGTGAGCCGCATGAGCGCGGACGAGCTCAACCGTTCCTGGGCAGTGGGCGGGAGTAAGTCCGCCTACTGGCACGCCCCGAACGGTCTTGGGCGCTCCCCCACTGCCTTAAGGGCGTGGGAGGTACCCCCAGGTCGTCCGCTTTCGCCTCCGGGTGGCGACACGGATCCTGTCCGTGGTCCGATCCCGGAAGGGCGGAGTCCCTCACGACCTGGCCTGTGGATGCGGCCAGAGGCGACGGGGAGGCCCTGAACCATCTCACTGGTGGAGCAGGGGCCCCGCACGCTGGCACCGCACCCGGCGTCCCAGGTCGCAGGAGTTACGCTACCCGGGCTGCCACAGGGCATCGCAAGCCCGAATGGGTGACGATCACACGATCGAGCTAATCCACGCCCACGCCTGCGGAATCACGCCTGCGGGCGCGAATCCCCCTGCACCGCCTGGATGTCCAGCTCCACCTTGAGCGTCGTACCGATGGCCGCGATGCCCGCCTGGACGACCTGGTTGTAGTCCATGGCGAAGTCCTCGCGCCGCAGTTGGGCCGTCGCCCGGAAGGCCGCCCGGGTGCCGCCCCAGGGGTCCGAGCCGGTGCCGAGGTAGGCCAGGTCCAGGTCGACCGGGCGTACGACTCCGTGCAGCTCCAGCTCTCCGTGGACCGTCCAGCGGTCCGAACCGGCCGCCGTCAGCCCCGCCGAACGGTAGGTGATCTCCGGGAAGCGCTCCACGTCGAGGAAGTCCGCGGACTTCAGGTGGGTGTCCCGCATGCCGTTGCCGGTGTCGATGGACGCGGCCCGGATGACCGCCTCCACCCGGGACTTGGTCACGTCGTCGGGGGCGACCTCGATCGAGGCCGTGAAGTCGGTGAACCGTCCGTGCACGCTGGAGATGCCCAGGTGCTGGGCCACCGCGGCCACACTGGAGTGCGCCGGGTCGACGGTCCAGGGTCCCGGCGGCGGCAGCTCGGTGCCGCCCTGCCGGGCCAGCGTCACCGTGCCGACCTCGGCCCGCCCGCTCGCGGTGACGAGGGCGCTCGCGGCGGCGGGCGCGTACCCGACCGCCGTGACGATGACGGTGTACGCCCCCGGCGTGAGCGCGGTCGCGTCCCGCACGACTCCGTCCCCGTCGGCTTCGGCGCGCAGCACCTGCGAGCCGGTCATGTCGGTCACCGTGACGACCGCGTGCGACACGGCCCATCCGTCCCGCGTACGGATCTTCGCGGTCAGTCCCATTTCAGGTAACTCCTCACAAGAGACCGGCCCGTGGGGGTGCGCACCTCTGCTCAGAGTGCGCACGCCCCACGGGCCGGAGCGGAACTACTCGCCGGGGTGGGCGAGTTCGATGTCGTGGTCGTCGACCCCGCGGCCGTCGACCGTCAGGGCGGTCGCCACCGGCGGGTACCCCGTCGCGATGACGGTGTAGTCCCCGCCGTCCAGGTCGGTGAAGGCGTACGCCCCGTCCGACCCGGTGGTGGCGGTGCCGACCACGTTGCCCGCCGCGTCCACGAGCGTGACCCGCGCGTCGGCGAGGGGACCGTGCGGCGCCCGTACGACACCCTGGAGCTGGGCTCCGGAGTCGAGATCGACCTCGATCCGGGTGACCCCGGTACCGCCGACCTCGACGGGCAGGGCACGCGGCCGGTACCCGGCGGCGTTCACGGCGACGGTCACCGTCCCCGGAATCAGCTCGGCGAAGGAGAACTCGCCCTGCTCGCCGGTGGAGACAGTGGCCAGCAGGTCACCGCGCACGTCCGTCACGATCACCATGGCGTCCTTGACGGGCAGCCCGCTCTGCGCGGCCCGCACGACACCGGCAAGCCCACTGGTGCCGCTGAGCAGGATGTCGTACGGCACCGGCTCGTCGCCCACCACCACGGTGGACGCCTGCGGCTGGAACCCGTCGGCGGAGGCGATCAGGACGTACGACCCGGTACCGGGCGCGTCCACCGCGTAGGAGCCGTCGGCCTGCGCGACCGACCGGCCGAGCTGCCGTCCTCCCAGTGAGATCAGCGTGACGGCGGCCTGCGGGACGGGCGCGCTCTCGGCGCCGCGGACATGGCCGCGGACCGGAATTCCACCGGACACCGGTGCGGTCCCCCTTTCCATGGTGGCGACGGCCGCGAGCCTCTGCGTGCCCTGCGGTCCGGCTTCGGTGCTCGTCTCGGCGACGGCGGCCCAGCTCGGGGTCTTCTTCTCGGCCGGGGCCTCGACCGTGACCGGAGCCACCGGAGCCACCGGAGCCTCGGCCGCCGCGGCCTGGGCCAGCCCGCCCGAGGTCCGCAGCGGGACCTCCTTGATGAACAGCGTGACGAGGAAGGCGAGCAGCGCGAGCGGCGCGGCGATCAGGAAGACGTCCGCGATGCCGTGGCCGTACGCGCTCTCCATCACGGTGCGCAGCGGGCCGGGCAGGCTGTCCATGTCCGGGATGCTGCTGCTGGAGCTCGAACTGGCAGCGGCGGCCGCGTACTTGGGGTCGAGGGTGGTGAGGCCGTCCTTGGCGTAGTCGGTGATCCGGTTGGCCATGACCGCGCCCAGCGCCGAGACGCCGACCGCACCGCCGAGGGACCGGAAGAACGTCACCGTGGAGCTGGCGGCGCCGAGGTCGGACGGATCCACCTGGTTCTGCGTGCACAGCACCAGGTTCTGCATCATCATGCCGACGCCCAGGCCGAGCAGCGCCATGAAGATCGCGATGTGCCAGTACTCGGTGTCGTACCGGATCGTGCCGAGCAGCCCCAGACCCGCGGTCACCAGCACACCGCCGGCGAGCAGCCAGGCCTTCCAGCGGCCGGTCTTGGTGATGACCTGCCCGGAGACGGTCGACGAGACGAACAGACCGGCGATCATCGGAATGGTCATCACGCCCGACATCGTCGGGGACTTGTCGCGGGCCAGCTGGAAGTACTGGCTGAAGAAGACCGTGCCGGTGAACATCGCGACGCCCACGAAGAGCGAGGCGATGGAGGACAGGGTGATGGTCCGGTTGCGGAACAGCCGCAGCGGGATGATCGGCTCGCTCGCCTTGGATTCGACGAGCACGAACAGCAGCCCGAGCACGACCGATCCGCCGACCATCGCGTACGTCTGCCACGACAGCCACGCGTACTTGTCACCGGCGAAGGTGACCCAGAGCAGCAGCAGCGAGACCGCGGCGGAGATGAGGAACGCGCCGCCCCAGTCGACCTTCACCTCCCGCTTCACGACGGGCAGGTGCAGGGTCTTCTGCAGCACGATCAGCGCGATGACCGCGAACGGCACACCGACGTAGAAGCACCAGCGCCAGCCGAGCCAGCTGGTGTCCGTGATGACACCGCCGAGCAGCGGGCCGCCGACGGTGGCGATGGCGAAGGTCGCGCCGAGGTAGCCGGAGTACCGCCCGCGCTCACGCGGGGCGATCATCGCGGCCATCACGATCTGCGCGAGGGCGGAGAGCCCGCCCACGCCGATGCCCTGGACGACACGGCAGGCGATCAGCATGCCGGCGTTCTGCGAGAGCCCGGCGGCGGCCGAGCCCAGCACATAGATGATCAGGGCTATCTGGACGAGCGCCTTCTTGCTGTACAGGTCGGAGAGCTTGCCCCACAGGGGCGTGGCCGCGGTCATGGAGAGCAGCGCGGCGGTGACGACCCAGGTGTAGGCGGACTGGCCGCCGCCCAGGTCGCCGATGATCTCGGGCAGGGCGTTGGTGACGATCGTCGACGACAGGATTGCGACGAACATGCCGAGCAACAGCCCGGACAGCGCCTCCATGATCTGCCGGTGCGTCATCGGCGCGCCGTCCAAGGACCCACCTCCGTGCTTGGCGTGAGCCCGCACACCGGCTGGTGTGGTCGTTGCCATGGGCTTCCTTCTCTTACGTGGTGGTCGCGGGTGTACGGGGGGACTGCTCGAGCACGGGTGCGGTGGGCGGCCGGGGCTCGGTGTCGCAGGGGAGCGGGGCGTGCGGGACGCGGCAGTCGTCGAAGCTGGCCCTGAGCCGTGCCATCAGCACGGTCAGCTGGGCCACCTCGTCGTCGCTCCAGTCGCTCAGCCGCTCGGCGAGCATCCGGCAGGTCCGCCGGGACATCTCCGCCAGCTGTGCGCGGCCCTCGGGGGTGAGGTGCAGGATGCGGGAGCGTTTGTCCGCCGGGTCGGGGGAGCGGTCGATCCAGCCGCGCTCGGCCACATGGGCCACATGCCTGCTGGTGACCGACATGTCCACGGCGAGCAGCTCCGCGAGCTTGCTCATGCGCATGTCCCCGTGGCGGCCCAGCAGCGTCAGCACGGCTGCGGAGCCGCTCGGGCAGTCGGACGGCATGATCCGCCCCAACTCCCTCTTCACAGCGCCGAAGGCGCTGAACTGACGGATCAGCTCCTCGTACTGCGCCTGTTCGGCCATCGCACCTCCCGTGTTCGTTGCTTAGGGCAACCATAGAAGTGGTTGGTTGTTACAGGCAAATGAGAAGGGGGTGGTCGCGGCCAAAAACTTGGCAAAGGCAAGTATTACGAACGTAAACACACAGATAAGGGGATGCGGTGCGGACCCGGAGCCCGCACTTGGGCCACACCCCCGGATTCGCTAGGGTCTCGGGGCATGGCTAACACGCAGGGCCCCCAGGGCAACCACGACCCCGCCGGCAGCACCCAGATGTTCCGCGCGTTCGTCGACGAGGCCCCTCAGGGCCGGCAGCAGCAGGCGGCCGCATCGGGCGGTCCCCGCCTCGGCCTGATCATCGGGATCGTCGCCGCGGTGGTGATCGTCGCGGCGGTGGCCTGGCTGGCGCTGAAGTAGCGCGGACAGGGCGAGTAGCACCGGTAGGGCGCAGGGCAAACCTCTACCGCCACTGAACGGACACGTCCCGCGTCTCCACATGCATGCCCCACGGCACGCGCCACGCGTCGACGCACACCGTCCAGGTCTTCTCCGTGCGCACGCCGGCCCCGATCGGCGCCGGGAGCCGCTCGGCGGACTCGATCGTCGCCCAGTCGACACCGAGTGCGCCGATGACGTGCGTCCCGAAGGTCACGGTGCCCGAACGCACCGCGCTCTGCCCGGCGTTGTGGAAGGCGAGGGTCACGTCCTCGCACCAGCGCCTGTCCGTGGCCTCGCGCACGGGTTCGCCGACGCGGAGTGCGGCGGGGCCGTTCGGTGCCGTGGGGCGGACGGTCGGCGTCGGTGACCCCGACGGATCGGCCGTCGTACGACCTGACGTGGCGCCCCCGGCCGAAGGGGCGGGCGGGCTGCCGTCCTCCGGGCCAGCCGGGAGTGTTGCCCCGGCACTCTCCGAAGGGGTGCGCACGGCAGGCGAGTCGGGGCCGGACGGCGTCTCGTCGAGCGGCACCAGCGTCACCTCACCCGTCGGCGCCACCGCCGTACCGGAACCCCGGGGCGGGCCGCCCGCCGCACCCGTGGCGACATAGCCGCCGCCACCTCCGCCCCCGCACGCGGCCAGCACCGCGCCCAGACAGACGACGGCCGCCGACGCGCCCAGCAGGGCGCCCCGACGGCCATGTGTCCATCCGGAACGTGTCGCTCGAAGCATCGCGCCATGGTGGCTGACACTCCGTCAGATAGGAAGCCTCGTGCGAGGCTTCCGTCAGTCCGAGATCAGGCCTTCCCGTAGCTGTGAAAGCGTCCGCGTCAGCAGCCGGGAGACGTGCATCTGGGAGATGCCGACCTCCTCGCCGATCTGCGACTGGGTCATGTTCGCGAAGAACCGCAGCATGATGATCCGGCGCTCGCGCGGCGGGAGCTTGGCCAGCAGCGGCTTGAGCGACTCCCGGTACTCCACGCCCTCCAGAGCCGTGTCCTCGTAGCCGAGGCGGTCCGCGAGGGAGCCCTCGCCGCCGTCGTCCTCCGGTGCCGGGGAGTCGAGCGAGGAGGCGGTGTACGCGTTGCCGACCGCGAGGCCGTCGACGACGTCCTCCTCGGACACGCCCAGGACCACGGCGAGTTCGGTGACGGTCGGGGAGCGGTCCAGCTTCTGGGCGAGCTCGTCGCTGGCCTTGGTGAGGGCGAGCCGCAGCTCCTGGAGGCGGCGCGGGACGCGGACCGACCAGGAGGTGTCGCGGAAGAACCGCTTGATCTCGCCGACCACCGTCGGCATCGCGAACGTCGGGAACTCGACGCCCCGTTCGCAGTCGAAGCGGTCGATCGCCTTGATCAGGCCGATCGTGCCGACTTGGACGATGTCCTCCATCGGCTCGTTGCGGGAGCGGAAGCGGGCGGCCGCGTAGCGCACCAGCGGGAGGTTGAGCTCGATGAGGGTGTCCCGTACGTACGCGCGCTCGGGGCTGTTCTCGTCGAGTGCGGCGAGCCGCAGGAAGAGGGAGCGGGACAGGGTGCGGGTGTCGAGAGCTCCCGAGGTCGGGAGGGCCGGGGCCGGCGCGGCCTCGACGGCCGTTACGTCGTCGAGCGCGGGCGCGGGCTCGCTCTTCGTGAGCGTGAGCACCTTCGAGCTGCCCTGGTCTGCGGACATGCCACCCCCTTTGGGTCGCGGGACGGTACGGCGAACGTTCCGTCGAGGAACATCAGCCTTCACCTGAATACCGGAGCCGAAGCCACGGCAAACGCGCTTCCGGCAGAATGTCACATGTCGGCAACACGCTGTAGTGACATGTCGACATGCGAGACGCGCATACGCCCTGGATGAAGGGGGTCTGACGGTATTTCGCAGCACAAAGGCCGGGATCCGCGCTGGTGAGCGATTCAGCCCTGCCGGTGACGACTCGATCCTTTACTCGATTAGGCGTCGATTAGGCGTCGATCCGGTTCGCGGAACGCAGTCGCTGGAAGCTACGCGCGAGTAGCCGCGAGACATGCATCTGGGAGACGCCGAGTTCCGCGCTGATCTGTGACTGGGTGAGATTGCTGTAGTAGCGCAGCAGCAGAATGCGCTGTTCCCGCTCCGGCAACTGCACCAGCAGATGCCGTACGAGATCCCGGTGCTCCACGCCGTCCAGGGCCGGGTCCTCGTAGCCGAGCCGGTCCAGCAGTCCCGGCAGCCCGTCGCCCTCCTGGGCGGCCTCCAGGGAGGTGGCGTGGTACGACCGTCCGGCCTCGATGCAGGACAGCACGTCCTCCTCGGTGATGCGCAGCCGCTCGGCGATCTCGGCGGTCGTCGGGGTGCGCCCGAAGGCGGTCGTCAGGTCCTCGGTCGCGCCGTTGACCTGCACCCACAGCTCGTGCAGCCGGCGCGGAACGTGGACCGTACGGACGTTGTCGCGGAAGTACCGCTTGATCTCGCCGACGACGGTGGGCATCGCGAACGTCGGGAACTGCACGCCCCGGTCCGGGTCGAAGCGGTCGATGGCGTTGATGAGCCCGATGGTGCCGACCTGGATGACGTCCTCCATCGGCTCGTTGCGGGAGCGGAAGCGGGCGGCGGCGTAGCGCACGAGCGGGAGGTTGGCCTCGATGAGCGCCCCGCGTACCCGGGTGTGCTCCGGCGTGCCCGGCTGCATGCCCTTGAGCTGGCCGAAGAGCACCTGCGTGAGCGCCCGGGTGTCGGCGCCGCGGCTGCGCTGGGGTGCGGCCGGCGCTGCTTCGACGACCTCGACGACCTCGACGACTTCCTGGGGCGGCGCAGTACTGGCCGACACGGTCAACGCCACCTCTTCATCGGTCTGCATCGGACTTCATCGATCAACTCATCCGTCAAAAGCGGTCATAGCATCACAAGACATGTGCACTGTGTGCAAGCACCCCATAACGCCGTGTTGAGGGAAGGATCGGTGCACAGGACGCGAAAAAGCCCCCCGCCGTTCCGGCGGAGGGCTCACGGCTGCGAGGGCTCAGTACTCGTAGTCGGCGATCACCCAGGTGGCGAACTCGTGCCACTGGGCCACGCCCGCCTGGTGGTCCGGGTGCTCGACGTACCGGCGCAGCGCGGCCACGTCGTCGAAGCCGGAGTTGATGGCGAAGTCATAGGCGATGGGGCGGTCGCTGGGTTCCAGCCCAGCTCCCAGAAGCGGATCTCGGGGATCCTGCCGTCGAGCGCGCGGAAGGCCTCGACGCCCTTCACGACCCTCGGGTCGTCACGCTCGACGCCCTCGTTGAGCTTGAAGAGGACGAGGTGGCGGATCATGTGCGCTCCCAGCTACTTGGCCCCGTCGGCGAGCCACGTGAAGAAGTCGCCGATGGACTTGGCGGCGTCCGATATGCCCTCGAAGGCTATCTGGACGTAGTCGGCGGCCTTCTCCGGGTCCGTGATGATCACGTAGGCCACGAAGACCACGAGACCGTAGACGGCGACCTTCTTCGCATTCACCGCCATCGCGGCCTCCCTGTTCCCCTGTCACTGTTGCGCCCGACGAGCGCACATGATCGCACGAAGGGCCCCGTCTGACGACGGGGCCCTTCTGAAGTGGTGGCGCTGCTCGATCGGCTTCCGACGGTTCCCATGCCGCACGGGAACGCAGGACGGTGAGCTGGAGTTCCTCGGCCGTCGCGCTGACATCACTGGAGCCGCCGGAGGAGCAGTAGCTGAGGCCGAGTCCCACGGCGGTCGCCCCGGCGGGGCCGCCGGGGCGCGAAGCAGCAAGAGCGCTGCCTGACCTCGCCACCCCGAACACCAAGGAGGGGCCGGCTCGGTGGAGTCGGCCCCTCCTCCCGTCGGCTCCCCGCAGTCCGCCCAGCGCGGACACGCCGTTCTCCAGGAAGAGCGTCACGCCCTCCTCGCGAGCCCGCACGCACGACTCCGCGTGGGATTTTCTGGACCGTCCTTACGTGGGCGCGCGTAAGGACCCAGGGCGTCTCTCCGATCGAGCGAGAACGGTCAGATCCTGCTGCAGCCGCTGAGGCCCCAGTGCTTCATGACCTCTCGGGTCTGAGGACCGTAGTAGCCGTCGGCGTAGGCTTCCCCGAGGTAGGTCACCTGGATGGATTCGACGGCGAGGAAGGTCTCTTTGCCGTAGTAGCCGTCGACGGCAAGATTGAAGTTGTGGCAGTTGTTCAGGCTGGTCTGGAGGACTTTCACGGCCTCGTTGGACTTGCTGGTGTTGAGGACGAGGTTGCAGGTCAGGCTGGGAGTCGGCTGCCCGTAGGCGGGAACCTTGTGCCCACTGACGTTCTTGTACGTGTTGCAGGTCGGGTAGGCGCCGGCCGCCGCGGCTGAGGGCGCAACGGCCATACCGGTAAGGACGGCAGTGGCGAGTGCGCCGGCGGTGGCGGCGAGACGAGCCGTGGTCAGGCGAGAGCGCATGGCTCCCTCACATTCCGTGCGTGATGGTGAGTGGCGTCGAGACACGGCACGCGGCCCGTCCTCTCGCTGAGGGAGGGGGGCCGCGGCGGGTGTGCGGTCGTCGGATCGGCTCAGCAGCCGGTGGCGTTGAAGTCCCAGAACGCCTCCTTGGTCTCCGGTCCGGCGATCCCATCGACATCAAGGTCGTCGCTGAGCCAGCCGTTCAGGTACCTCTGCAGCGCCTTGATCGTGTTGGGTCCGACGATTCCGTCGATGGAATCGTCGTAGCCGGCCTGGTCCCTGAACTTCCTCTGCGCTGCCTTCCAGCTGTTGGTGCCCAGCTGCCCGTCGATGGTGCCGGGGTTGTAACCCGTGTCGCGCAGCCAGCACTGCCAGTTCTTGGCCCTGGCGGTGTTCAGCCCCAGGTTGACCACCGCGAGCGTGCCGACCTCACCGGTCACCGCCTGCTGCTGGGCTGACGCCGACGCGGGGGCCGCCATGGCCGTGCCTGTGGTCGCCAGGCCGCCGGCGGCGATCCCGACCGCGGCGGTGACACTGACGAGTGCCTTTGTGATGGCTCGCATGCTGTTCCCCTCGATTGACGTGCGCTTGAAGAAGTCGACCGCAGCGGCCGGCTCCGCAACGAGACTGCGGGTTCGGCGGGACGTTGGGCCACAGGTGACACGGAAGTGACCTCATCCCGGGACGTCCCGCGCGCTGACCTGCTGAGATGCCGCCCGCCGAGTCCCTGCGGCGGGACTGCGGCGAGAGGGGGACGGCTGATTCCGCGCCAGGGCGGGGGCGCAGCAGGGCGGGGTGCCCGTGACAGCTGGTGCAGAATGAGACCGGGACACGGGGGCCGGGACCACGGCCCCCAACGCGAGTGGGGGAAAGCGTGTCGCGCTGGAAGGAACTGCCCGCAGAACTGCATCCACACGTCCACCAGTTGATCGTGCGACTGCGCGGAATGAAGGACCGCAGCGAACTGAGCACGCGTCAGCTGACCGCGAAGACCGGGTACAGCGCGAAGTCGTGGCAGCGGTATCTGAACGGCAGGTCTCTGCCGCCCCGGGAGGCCGTCGAGGCGATGGCCCGCATCGGCGGTGACGATCCGGCCCGGTTGCTGTTGATGCACGAGATCGCCGCCCAACGCTGGGCGGAGGGAAGGGCGGTCACTACCGACGCCCCCGAGGACCTCGCCGCGACACCGGCACACACCCTCACGGAGCAGCAGCCGTACGGGCGTCACCTGCGCGTCGCGGTCACGGTGGGAGCCGTGGTCTCGGGGCTGTCCGTCACCGCGGCACTCCTGCTGGCCATGCAGCTCACCGAGGCCCGTGCCCAGCTCGCGCGGGACCGCAGCGATGCCGTCGTGGCGGCCCCGGCCACTGTGACGGAGTCCCTGGTGCCGGTCATCTACACCTGCCGGCTGGAGCAGCGCGACGGCCGCTGGTACGCGGGCCTGAGCCGGACCACGGACATTCCCCTGTCCAACACCCACGTGGGGCTCGAAGTGGCCGAGGCGCAGTGCCTGCTGCGCCGGGCGGGCACTGCGCCAGGGGAGATCGACGGCGTCTTCGGCCCGAAGACGCGGCGAGCGGTCGAGCGCATGCAGAAGCGGAGCGGGCTGGTCGTGGACGGAGTCATCGGCCCGCGCACCTGGCAGGCCCTACGGAAGACGGCGACCACGTGACCGCGGAACACACTCGGCTGGCCGCGGCGCTGCGGGAGCTGCGGGCCGGTGCGGGGCTGAGCCTGGCGGCGCTGGCGGAGCGAACGGCGTACAGCAAGTCCTCGTGGGAGCGTTACCTCAACGGCAAGGGCCTGCCTCCTCGCCAGGCCGTACGGGAACTGTGCCGGCTCGCGAACGAACCGGACGGGCGGCTGCTGGCCCTGTGGGAGATCGCCGAGTCGCACTGGAGCGGACGCGCGGTGGCCCCCGCACCCGCCCCTCCCCCGGACGACTCGCCGCGGCCACATCCTCAGGAGTCGCCGCCGACCGCCGGGACCGGGCGGCGGCGACTGGGCGGGAGCAGGCTCCTGGTGGTGCTGGCGTCGGCGTACACCGTGATCGTCGGTGGTGTTGCGGTCCTGCTGTTCCTGCTGCTGCCGGACTCGGAGGCTCAGGAGGCCGAGCCGCTACCGGCCTCCGTCCCGTTCTCCCTCGCTCCCCAATGCCGCGGAGCCGCCTGCGAGGGCCGGGATCCGATGCGCCTGATCTGCGGCATCGGCCCCGACACCCTCGCCTCGTACCGCACGGCCACCGGCGCCCACATCGAGCTGCGCCACAGCAAGAAGTGCGGTGCCGGCTGGGCCCGGACCTGGGGGACCGAGATCGGCGACCGGGTGGACGTCACGGCAGGCGGCCCGACCCACGACGTGCGCATCAGGAACAAGGACGACGCGGCAACGTTCGTCTATACCGAGATGACCGAAGTCCGTCCCGGCAGCACCGTCCGGGCCTGCTTCCGGCCCGCGTCGGCCGACGGCGAACGCGAGTGCTTCGAGGCCCGCGTGGGCGGGGCCGCCACCACGACCCGGCCGCCCTCACCTCAATAGCCTCAGGCCCTTGGGCGCCTCGATGCCGAAGTCCTCCGCCGGCACGCGGCGGGCCTCCTCCTCGTCCCTCGGCTTCAGCTCGGTGACCGTGCTGTCGGCGCGGGTGCGGCGCCCCGCGTCGGCGAGGAGGAGGTGGAGCCCTACACCATCGAAGAGGCGCAGCGGCTCTTGCGTGCGGCGGACGACTGCCGGAACGCCGCACGGTGGGCCGTCGCGCCGCCCGCCCTCGCAGCAGGACGAACGTGCGGCGGCTGGCGCGGAATGGACGGACGAAGGATGGCCTCGCTACGCCGACCGGGCGGGGCACATCACCCCGGGCGGACTACGACGAGCCGCAATCTCACCGGACTTGGCCGGGGCAGCACCGTTTTGCCCTGCTCGACCGAGACCACACGGAGAACACGTCCACGCCGAGGCTCAGGGCGGCCGAATGGCGCAACTGAGACGGAGACTGAGACGGAAGAGCACGAAGGGCCCGGTCCATCGGACCGGGCCCCTCATCTACCTGCGGTAGCGGAGGGATTTGAACCCTCGGTGACTTGCGCCACACTCGCTTTCGAGGCGAGCTCCTTCGGCCGCTCGGACACGCTACCGAGGGAGACCTTACAGCAAGGTGCGGCGTGGTTTGAAATCCGTTTCCCGGGTCCGCTCCCGGTCCGCGACGCCCGTCAGCGGGAACGGAAGAAGTCGGTGAGGAGCCCGGCGCACTCCTCGGCGAGCACGCCTTCGATCACCTCGGGGCGGTGGTTGAGCCGCCGGTCGCGGACGACGTCCCAGAGGGAGCCGGCCGCGCCCGCCTTCTCGTCGCGGGCGCCGTAGACCACCCGGTCCACCCGGGACTGCACGATCGCGCCCGCGCACATGGTGCAGGGCTCCAGCGTCACGACGAGGGTGCAGCCGGTCAGCCGCCATTCGCCCAGCGCGGCGGCGGCCCGGCGGACCGCCAGCACCTCCGCGTGCGCGGTCGGGTCGCCGGTGACCTCGCGTTCGTTGTGTCCGGCCGCGAGCACGGTCGTGCCGTCCGGGCCCAGTACGACCGCGCCCACCGGCACGTCCGCGCCGGCCCGCCCGGCCTCGTCCAGGGCGAGCCGCATCGCGGCCCGCCAGCGGTCGCGTACCGGGTCGGGTGTCGGTCCCGCGGTCGGTGAGGTCAGCGGACGGCCTCCAGGACCTCCGAGGCGCCGAGGGCCTCGGCGATCTCGGTGACCGCGTCCTCCGACAGCGACTTCAGCTCCTTCTCGCTGACGCCGAGGTCGTCCAGGATCTGGATGTCGCCGACGGGGCCGTGCGGCACGAGTTCGCCGGGGCCGGCGGTCGCTGCCTCCTCCTCGTCCTCCTCGTCCTCGGCCTCGCCGTCCTCGGTGCCGTCGAGGTCGAGGGCGTCCAGGTCGGGCTCGTCGTCGTCCGGATCCCTGCCGAGCAGTTCGTCGGTGAGCAGGATCTCGCCGTACGAACTGCGGGCGGCGGCTGCGGCGTCCGAGACGTAGATACGCGGGTCCTCCTCACCGTCGATGCGGACGACGCCGAACCAGGCGTCCTCCTGCTCGATCAGCACGAGCACCGTGTCCTCGTCGGGAGAGGCTTCCCGGGCCAGGTCGGCCAGATCCGACAGGGTCTCCACATCGTCGAGCTCTGTGTCGCTCGCTTCCCACCCGTCTTCGGTGCGCGCGAGCAGTGCGGCGAAGTACACCGTGACTCTCCCACTGGTCATAGGCGTGCCGGTTGGGGGTCCCCCCGGCGGAGGCTGTGGGCGGGGAGAGCTGTGCTCCGAGCCCACCCACTCGGAATCGTGGCAGAAACATGGCGCTCAGGGGACGTCTTCGGCTCCCTGTGTGTCCGGCTGCCGCCGATCTCATGGCAGCCGAGGGCCCGTCGAGGTCTCACCAGCGCACTCGTTGCCGCCAACAGCGGATCGTACGCGGCCTTCTTGAGCGTCCGCGCACGGCCACCCGCACAACGCGCGACGGCCCCGCGGTCTTCCAACTCGGCTGCCCGGTCGGCGTGTCCCTGCCCTTGCCGGGGGCTTACCGGGGCCTTACCGGCAGCCTTCTACCAGCGGAACGTCCGCATCCGCATCGCGTGCCGCAGGCGGGCCGTCTTGGCACGGCGGGGCTGGACCCGGTCCCGCAGCTCGCGGGCCTCGGCGAGGTCGCGCAGGAACTGGGCGCGGCGGCGTCGGCGCTCGGCGTCGGTCCGTTCGGCCGACGCGTCCTGTCGGGTATCGCGGTCAGGCAGGTCAGGCATAGGTACACCACCCTGGTACGTCCCTTCCACGTTCCCCCTGATGGGGGGTTTGATGCCGACGCACGGGTTAACGGAGCGCGGCACTGTTCCCGGTTACTGTTAGCGCCATGCGCCTCCACGTCGTCGACCACCCTCTGGTCGCCCACAAGCTCACCACGCTGCGCGACCAGCGCACCGACTCCGCGACCTTCCGCCGTCTCGCCGACGAGCTGGTCACCCTGCTCGCCTACGAGGCCACGCGTGACGTGCGTACCGAGCAGGTCGACCTCACCACACCGGTCGCCTCGACCACGGGCGTCAAGCTCTCCCATCCGCGCCCGCTGGTCGTCCCGATCCTGCGGGCGGGCCTCGGCATGCTGGAAGGCATGGTCCGGCTGCTGCCCACCGCCGAGGTGGGCTTCATGGGCATGATCCGCGACGAGGAGACGCTCCAGGCCTCCACGTACGCCACGCGCATGCCGGAGGACCTCTCCGGCCGTCAGGTGTACGTCCTGGACCCGATGCTCGCCACCGGCGGCACCCTGGTCGCGGCGATCCGCGAGCTGATCAAGCGCGGCGCGGACGACGTCACCGCCGTGGTCCTGCTCGCCGCCCCCGAGGGCGTCGAGGTCATGGAGCGCGAGCTCGCGGGCACCCCGGTCACGGTCGTCACCGCCTCGGTCGACGAGCGCCTGAACGAGCACGGCTACATCGTGCCGGGCCTGGGTGACGCGGGGGACCGGATGTACGGGCTGGCCGAGTAGGTCAGCAACTCTTCTTCGACGCGGTGGACGTCGGCTGGGGCGCGGCCAGCTTGGCCAGCGCCCTGTCGGCGTCCGCCTTGCTGTTCAGGTCCTTGAAGGCGTTGCCGATGACCAGGTCGAGCGCGGTGCCCTTGCGGGCGGCGTCCGTGCGGCGCTCGGCCGTGGAGAGCTGGGTCGCGAGGACCGGCAGCGAGGTGGTCAGGGAGGAGGTGGGGCCGAGGAGTACCCCGGTGCCCTTGACCTTCTTGTCGTACTCCTTGGACGCGTTGCCGACGTCCCCGATCTTGAAGCCGCGCTTCTTCAGCTCGTCCGCGGTCTTCTTGGCGAGGCCGCTGCGGGGCGTCGCGTTGAACACGTTGACCGTGATCTGGGAGGGCCTGACCGCGGCCGCGCCGCCGGCGGACGCGGAGGCCGACGCCGACGGGGTCGCCCGGGTGGCGCAGTCCGCCTTGGAACCGGCCGCGGCGGCCTTCTTGCCGCCGCCGGTGAAGACGTCGATGAGCTGCAGGGTGCCCCAGCCGACCAGTCCGAGCGCGGCGACGGAGGCCACCAGCCCGATCAGGAACCTGCCGCGCCGCCGGGGCCGGCGCATGCGGGGGTACTTGTCTCCCTTGATCCGGTACTGGCCGCCCATGCCGGGGGGAGTCAGCATGCTCATGAGCGCAGCGTAGTGCGCTCGGGCGATGATGCCTACTAGATGATCATTGGACGCGGTGCGGGAGGACCCGAAAGGGCCAACCCGCTACCGGCAGGCGGCTCAGTCGAGTTCGAGCACGCGCGCGTGCAGCACCTGGCGCTGCTGGAGCGCCGCGCGCACCGCGCGGTGCAGGCCGTCCTCGAGATACAGGTCGCCCTGCCACTTCACGACGTGCGCGAAGAGGTCGCCGTAGAACGTGGAGTCCTCGGCGAGCAGGGTTTCCAGGTCGAGCTGGCCCTTGGTCGTCACCAGCTGATCGAGGCGGACCGGGCGCGGTGCGACGTCCGCCCACTGCCGGGTGCTTTCCCGGCCGTGGTCGGGGTACGGCCGGCCGTTTCCGATGCGCTTGAAGATCACACGGAAAGCCTACCGGTCATGACCTTCCGGGCGCAGCCATGGAGACGGAGTGCGGGGCTGGAAAAGACGCCGTAAAACAGGGCAAACGGGAACGAGGGTCTGAGATGAGTGACAGGGAAACCGTTTCTCCTGCCGCCGCTTCCGAGGCGCCGGGCCGCCCGGATCGGCACCTGGATCGGCGGAGGCGGTAGGACTTCGCGAGCCCTCCGCCTCCGCTGAGGTCAGCGGCCCTGTTCCTTCGGGGGCCGCTGCGGCTTCGGTTCCTTCGACTCGGGTTTCGGTGCGTTGCGGGCGGCCTCGGCGCGCAGGAGGGCGCGCAGGACCGCGTACGGGTCGATCGCCATGTCGGTGTTCCTTGTTCTCTGCGTTTCTCGGTTCTCGGTTCTCGGTTCTCGGTTCTCGGTTTCCTTGCGTCGTGCTGACGGACCGGAGGGCGGGAGCCGGTTCTGTCAGCAGCGCAGGACCACCGAACGCAGGGCACGCAGAGCGGGCGGGGTGCGCGGCGGCACGGGCAGGGGCCGGGCGGCCGGGGTGGCGGGCGGCGCCTGCGGGAAGGGCGCGGGCCGCAGCGGTGCGACGGGACGGCCGGATCCCCGGGTGACCGGTCGCAGCACGGTGTCCAGGACGTCGTACTCGAAGACCGCCGAGCCGCCCTCGGCCGCCACCGCGGAGGCGGGGACCGTCTGTGCGCCCGCGTGCGCGCCCGGCACGAACAGGGCGAGCAGCAGGACGAGCACCCGCAGCCAGGCACGCCGACGGGCGGGTCCGAGGGCTGTTCGTGCGGCGGTGCTCACGGGAAGTCATCTCCCCGTGCGGCGTACGCGATTCATCCCACCGGCGGCGAGAACCGCCCGCTCGGCCTACATCCCGGGCCCGCCGGGCCACCCGTATGGCGGCGCTACTTCCCGGCGGCCTTCGCGGTCTTCGCCGCCGCCTTCATCTCCTGCTTGTGCGCGCGGACCTTGGTCAGCGACTCGGGGCCGGTGATGTCGGCGACGGAACGGAAGGACTTCGGCTCGCCGTAGGCGCCGGCGGCCTCGCGCCAGCCCTTGGGCCGCACGCCGAGCTGCTTGCCGAGCAGCGCGAGGAAGATCTGTGCCTTCTGTTTGCCGAAGCCGGGCAGCTCCCCGAGGCGTCGCAGCAGTTCCGGGCCGTCGGCCACGCCCTTCCAGACGAGCTCGGCGTTCCCGTCGTAGTGCTCGACGAGGTACTGGCACAGCTGCTGGACGCGCTTGGCCATCGACCCCGGGTAGCGGTGCACGGCCGGCTTCTCCGACAGGAGCGCGGCGAAGGCCTCCGGGTCCTGTGCGGCGATCTCGTGCGCGTCCAGGTCGTCGGCGCCGAGCCGGTCCGCGATCGTGCGGGGCCCCTTGAACGCCCACTCCATCGGAACCTGCTGGTCCAGCAGCATCCCGACCAGAGCGGCGAGCGGGGAGCGCCCGAGGATCTCGTCGGCCTCGGGGTCCTGGGCGAGGTGAAGAGTGACGTCCATGACCCCGATCATGCCCCTGTGCGCCTCAGCTCTCCACGTGAGGGCTGGTCAGCGCCGCGCCGAAGTACCCCTTCACGCCGCGCACGGTGATGCCGGCGCTCTTGCCGCAGAGGCTGACCGAGCCCTTCAGGACGGGGCCGGCACTCGAGCCGCGGGCGATCCAGAGGCAGCCGTCGCTGTTCTCGGTGGGGGCGCCGACCACGGTCTCGGCCCTGCCGTCCTTGTTGAGGTCGGCGAGGTGGACGGCGGCGCCGAACCCGTCGCCGGTCTCGGCGGCGCCGGGGACGTTCGCCGTGTCCTGGGTGTAGCCGGCCGCCTTGGCGGTGGTCAGGCCGGTGGCGGAGCCGCGCAGCAGGACGGCCGCGCCCGCCGAGGCGCGGGTGCCGACGGCTTCCTCGGGGGAGCCGACGAGGACGTCCGTGTAGCCGTCGGCGTTCACGTCGCCGAGGCTCAGCGACTGGCCGAACCGGTCGCCCCACTCCGCGGTGCCGGGGACGCCTGCCGTGTCCTGGTGGAAGACCTTGGGCTTGTGAGCGGCGGTGATGCCCTGGGCGCTGCCGTACAGGACCTGGATCTCGCCGCCCTTGCGGGCGGCGCCGGGAGTGTTGAAGTAGGACTGGTCGCCCGCGACGCCGGTGACCAGGTCGCCGTAGCCGTCGCCGTTGAGGTCGCCGATCCGGCCCGCGTGGCCGTCGGCGTAGGGCAGTTCGACGGGCCAGGTCTCGCGGGAGTTCTCGGCGTCGGGGGCCCCGCTGTCGAGGTCCACCGGGCCGCGGATGTCGCCGTCGGTGGGGCCGGCCAGGTAGAAGCGCTCCGCCCTGCCGTCGCCGTTGACGTCGCCCATCACCACGCCGCGGGCGTTGACCCGCCACTCGAGGTAGCGGGAGGCGGAGCCGCCGGTGCGGGTGAAGGGCCCGCTGTAGGAGGAGACCGAGCAGCCCGAGCCGATGCCGGCCTCGGGAGCGCCGTCGCCGTTCATGTCGCCGGTGGCCAGGGACATGCCGAAGCGGCAGTGCCGTCCCCGAACCCGGCGGGCGGGGCGATGTTCGCGCCGCCCTTCAGCCCGTTCGGTCCGCCCCATACGACGGTCACGGAGCCCCGGGACTCGATGCCGCGGACGTCCTCGCGGGGTGTGCCGACGAGCAGATCGGCGTAGCCGTCCCGGTCCAGGTCGGCGGTGGCCACCGTGGTTCCGAACTCGTCCCACTTCTCCGGCTCGCCGGGGACCCCCGCCGTCGCCTGGGTGATGACCGTCCGGCGGGTTGCGCTGACCGAGGACTTCGACCCGTACAGCACGACGACCGAGCCGGCTTCCTCCACCGTGCCGTTGGCCGCGTGCGGCGCGCCCACGGCGAGGTCGCGGTAGCCGTCGCCGTTGAAGTCGTCCTGGACGGCGGCGGTGTTGGCGCCCTTGTAGGGGGCGGCGGCGGACGACGTCATCGGGGTGAGCGTGACGCCTGCGACTGCCGTGAGCAGGGCGGTCGCCAAGACTGCTCTGCGCAACGGGGCTCCTGGGTCGTGCGGCAACAGATGTCCCACACGACTCACAGGTCACGCGAAGGGTTGTACGTACGGCGCGGGTCTACAGGCCGAAAGATGGTCAGCCGGCCCGCCAGTACCCCAGCGCGTGCACCCGCTGCTTGGGCAGCCCGAGCTCCTTGCGGACGTACGACGACAGGGTCCGGGTCGTCGCCGTGTCGCAGGCGATCCAGACGTACGGCTCCGGGCTGGCCTTCAGGAGGTCGGGCAGGGCCGCCTTGACCTGGGCGACGAGGTGGGCGCCGGAGTCCTGCCGGGGCACGGGGCGTACCACGGGGCGTACGTCGTGCCGGGCGGGGGTGGTGCGGAAGGGGAGGCCGTCCAGGGTCTCCGTGCTCTCGAACCAGACGGTCGCCGGGGCGGGAGCGAGCGCGTCGAGGAGGGAGTTGAGCGCGGGCAGCGAGGCCGGGTCGCCGATCGCGAAGACGTGCGAGGGCTCGGGGTCGGGCCGCCGGAAGTCGGTGCCGTGGACGGTCGCCTCGATGGTGTCGCCGGGCTTCGCCGTCCGCGCCCAGTCGCTGGCGCACCCCTCGTGGAGGGCGAACTCCAGGCTGAAGGTGCCGGCCGCGGGGTCGGGGTCGACCAGGGTGTAGGCGCGCTGGTGCGGTGTGCCCGCGTTGTCGAACCAGAGCCGCACCCACATCGTCGGGTGGACGCCGGTCGCCGCCAGCATGCCGCCGTCGGTGAGGTGGACGCGCCGGTAGTGCCCGGTGACGTCCTCCGCGCCGGTCACGGTGAAGACGAAGTCCTTCGCACGCAGCAGTTTGAGGACCGCGCCCTCCCAGCCGTGCCCCTGCCCCATCGCGTGTTCACCCTTCGCGTACGATTCCACCACCATTTACTTAGGCAAGCCTAACCTAAAGAACAGAAGGGGCACAGGGGTGATCACCGAGATCTACCGCGACGCCTGGGGCATCCCCCACCTCCGCGCCGGCAGCGCGCGTGCACTCGCCCGTGCCCAGGGCCTGGTCACCGCCCGCGACCGGGCCTGGCAGCTGGAGGTCGAGCGGCACCGCGCACAGGGCACCTCGGCCGCCTTCCTCGGCACCGAGGCCCTCGCCTGGGACCGGTTCGCGAGACGGGCCCGCCTCGACGACACGGCCGCACGCTGCTTCACCGCCCTGGAGAGACAGGACCCGGAGACGGCCGACTGGGTGCGGGCGTACGTCGAGGGCGTGAACGAAGGGCTCGCGCGCACCGAGGCACCCGAGTTCGCCCGGGTCGGCCTCGCCCCCGGCCGCTGGGAGCCCTGGACCCCGCTCGGCGTCTGGCTCGCCACGCACATCCTCTTCGCCGGCTTCCCCGCCAAGCTCTGGCGCGAGCAGGTCGTCCGGCACCTGGGAGCGGACGCCGTCCGGCTGTTCGCCACCGACGGCCCCGGCACCTCGGGCAGCAACGGCTGGCTGGTCGGCGGCGAGCGCACCACCACCGGCGCGGCGGTCATCGCCGGCGACCCGCACCGCTTCATCGAGGACCCGGGCGTCTACCAGCAGATCCACCTGTCCTGCCCGGAGTTCGACGTCGTCGGCCTCGCCGTCCCCGGTATCCCCGGCATCGCCCACTTCGGCCACACCGGCACGGTCGCCTGGGCCATCACCAACGCCATGGCCGACTACCAGGACCTCTACCGCGAGCGCCTGCGCCGCACCGGCGCCGGCATCGAGGCGCTCGGCCCGGACGGCGTCTGGCGCCGGGCCGCCCGGCACACGGAGACCGTGGAGGTGGCGGGGGAGGAGCCGGTCGAGGTCGAGGTGATCGAGACCGACCGCGGGCCGGTGATCATCGGCGGTCCCGAAGGTCTCCCGGAAGGCCTCGACGACGGCGTGCTCGACGACGGCGTGCTCGACGACTCCGGCGCGCCGGCCGACTCCGTCACGCCCCTCGCCGTCAGCCTCCGCTACCCGCCCCGCGTCACCGGGGACCTCGGCTTCGGCGCCCTGCTCCCCCTGCTGCGGGCCCGCACGGTGGGCGAGGTGGACCAGGCCTTCGACGCATGGGCCGAGCCCGTGAACGTCGTCCAGGCCGCCGACACCGAGGGCGGCCTGCTGCACCGCGTCGCGGGCCGGGTGCCGCTGCGCTCCGAGGCCAACCGCACCCGACTGGTCCGGGCCTGGGAACCCGGCCACGACTGGCGGGGCTGGCACGAGACGCCCCGCGCTGGCCTCACCGACGGCATCGCCGTGATGGCCAACCAGCGCGGCCCGGCGGCCCCCCTCGGCGTCGAGTTCGCGGCGACCCACCGGGCCGACCGCATCACCGTCCTCCTCAGGGAGAAGGACCGCTGGTCGCCCGCCGACATGCCGGTGATCCACACGGACACCCATCTCGCCTCCGCCGTACCGCTGCTGGACCACCTGGAAGCGCTGGACGGCCTGACCCCCGAGGCCGCCGCCCTGCGGGACACCCTCCTGCGCTGGGACCGCCACATGGACGCCGGCAGCAGCGACGCGGCCGGGTACGCGGCGGTGCGCGGTGCCGTCGTACGGCAGCTCGCGGCGCACCCGGCGTTCGCCGCGCTGACCTCTCCCCCTGCCTATCCGGAGGTCTTCCTGCCGTGGCTCGCGCTCGTCCCGCGGGTGGGCTTCGCGCTGGAACACCTGCTGCGGGCCGAGGAGTTGTACGGCATCGACCGCGCGGAGGCCGTGCGCGCGGCCGTGGAGGAGGTGGCGGCCTCGGGCGACCTGCCCGCCACCTGGGGTGACACCCACCGCCTGGCCCCCTGGCGGGCGCTGACCGGCACGTCGTACGAGGAGCCCGGCCTGTCCGGCGATCACGACTGCGTGCTGTGCACCTCCCCCGTGCCCGGCTGGACCGATCTGAGTGCGCGCGGCCCGGCCGCCCGTTACGTGTGGGACCTGGCCCGGCGCGAGGACAGTCTGTGGGTGGTCCCGTTCGGCGCCTCGGGCGTCCCCGGCTCGGCCCATCACCGTGACCAACTCCCCTTGTGGCTCAAGGGCGATCTCGTACCGGTCGTCACCGACTGGACCCTGATGAAGAAGGAGACCGATGTCTGAGGCGTACGCCCCCACCCGCGAGCCCGTCCACGAGCAGACCGTCGCCGGCTTCGGCACCGTCCGTGTCCTGCCCCTCGACGCGCACGCCGACGCCGAGGTCGTCCACGCCTGGGTGAGCGAGCAGCGGGCCTCCTTCTGGGGCATGAACGGCCTGAGCAAGGAGCAGGTCGAGGAGATCTACGCGCACCTGGACACCCTCGACACCCACCACGCCTACCTGGTGGAGAAGGACGGCGAACCGGTCGCGCTCCTCCAGACCTACGAGCCGGAGGCGGACCGCGTCAGCGAGTGCTACGAGGTGCGGCCCGGCGACATAGGCGTCCACCTGCTGCTGGCGCCCGCCGGACAGGAGGGCGCGCGTCCCGGCTGGTCCTCGGCGCTGCTGACCGCCGTCACGTCGTACGTGCTGCTGGGCCAGGGCCGCACCCGGGTCGTGGTCGACCCCGACGTGCGCAACGAGAAGGCGATCGCTCGCTTCCTGAAGCAGGGCTTCGAGGCGGGCCCGGCGGTCGTGCTGCCGGAGATCGACATCCCGGACGTGTACCTGCCGGAGAAGCACGCCCAACTCGCCTTCCTGAGCCGGGAGGTAGCCTTCCCGGCATGACACCGGACGACCTCGTCGCCCACTACGGTCTGGAGCCCATCCCCCGCGAGGGCGGGCTCTTCCGACGCACGTGGGCAGGACCGGAAGGCACGGACGGCCGCCCTCGGGGAACGGCGATAGTCGCCCTTCTCACCTCGGACGACCACTCGGCCCTGCACCGCCTGCCCCACGACGAGATCTGGCACTTCTACCTGGGCGCCCCGCTGGAACTCCTCCTCCTGGCCCCCGACGGGACGTCGAGCACACCCGTCCTGGGCCCGGACGTCCTCGGCGGCCAGCACCCCCAGCTGACCGTCCCCGCCGGCACCTGGATGGGCGCACGGGTCGCCGCGGACGGCGACTGGACCTTCTTCGGCTGCACGATGGCCCCCGGATTCACCTACGAGGACTACGAGCACGGGAACGAGGCCGAGCTGACGGCGCGTTACCCGGCCGAGGCCGCCCGGATCGCGGGACTGTGCCGTCCATGAGACTCCTCGAAGGGCATGTGGCACTGGTCACCGGCGCGGGCGGCGGCATCGGACGGGGCATCGCCCTGCGGTTCGCCGAGGAGGGCGCGGCGGTGGCCCTGCACTGCCGTACGGCGGTGCAGGCGGCGAGCGAAGCGGCCACCCGCATCCGGGACCTGGGCGGGCGGGCCGTCGTGCTCCAGGCGGACCTGGCCGACGAGGACGCCTGCGGGGGCCTGGTGCGGGAGGCCTCGGAATGGGGCGGGGGCCGGCTGACGGCCCTGGTCAACAACGCGGGCGTCCAGCCGACGCGGGCGCTGGCCGGGATGACGGTGGCTGAGTGGCGGGCGGTCGTGGACATGAACCTGTCGAGCGTGTTCGCGTGTACGCAGGCGGCGGTTGAGGTGATGCGGGAGTCGGGAGGGGGAACGGGAGGGTCCTCCGGGTCTGGTCCCGGCTCCGGCTCCGGCTCCGGCTCCGGTTCCGGTTCCGGTTCCGTGACGCATATCGCGTCCATCGAGGCGAGTCACCCGGCCCTCGACCACGCCCACTACTCCGCCTCCAAGGCGGCCGTGGTGATGCACGCCCGGGCGGCGGCCCTCGAGTACGGCCCCTACGGCATCCGCGTCAACACCGTCTCGCCCGGCCTGATCGACCGGGAGGGGCTGGCGGAGGCCTGGCCGGAGGGCGTACGGCGATGGGAACGGGCGGCGCCGCTCGGGCGGCTGGGGCGCCCGGAGGACGTGGGTGACGCGTGCGTGTTCCTGGCGTCGCCGCTCGCGTCCTGGGTCACCGGGCAGGACCTCGTGGTGGACGGTGGGGTGACGGCGCGGCCCACGTGGTGAGCGGCGCCACGGCCTGCTCCGTGAGCACTCCGGGGTCGGTATCCGTATCTTTCCGGAGGCGGCGAGTCCACAGACGGAGAAGAAGAGACGTGGAGCGTGACGGTGAGCACAGGTCAGGTCTCAGGGCAGACCGACAACGCCGGGGACTTCAAGGGCTGGTGCTGCTGGGCACCGTGCTGGTCCTGCTCCTCCTCGGCAGCGCGGGACCCGCGTCGGCCCACGCCGCCCTCCGCGACACCGATCCCAAGGACGGAGCCGTCCTCAAGTCGGCCCCCCGCCATCTCACCCTCACCTTCACCGAGTCCGTAGGCCTGCTCGAGGACTCCTTCCGCGTCCTGGACCCCGACAACCACCGGCTGCGCCTGGACCGGGCCGAGCACGCGCCCGAGGGTTCCGACACGGCCCGCGTCACGCTGCCCGCGAAGCTTGCCGAGGGCACGTACGTGGTGGCCTGGCGGGTGGTGTCGGCGGACAGCCACCCGGTCTCGGGCGCGTTCACGTTCTCGGTGGGCAAGCCGTCCGTCACCACGGCGACGGTGGACACGGGCCCGGTCGAGAACCCGGTCACGGCCGGCCTCTACAACATCGCCCGCTACCTCGCGTATCTGGCCGCGGCCCTGCTGATCGGCACGGCGGTCTTCATGGCGGCCTGCCGCCCCCCGGACCCGGCCCCCCTGCGCAGGCTCCTGCGGGCGGGCTGGTGGACCCTGGCCGCGGCGACCGTGGCCCTCCTGCTGCTGCGCGGCCCGTACGAGTCGGGCGCGGCCCCCGCCTTCGACCCCTCGGCCTTCACCGACACCCTGACCACCCGCCCGGGCCTGGTCCTGCTGGCCCGACTGGCGCTGCTCGTACCGGCGGCCCTCTTCGTCGTACGACTCCTGCGGCCCAGGCCGCTGTCCTTCGCCTGGCTCGCCTCGGGCGCCGCCCTCTGTGTCGGCCTCGCGCTGACGTGGGCCGCCGGTGAGCACGCGTCGGCCGGCCTCCAGGTGCCGGTGGCGATGACGTCGTCCGTCCTGCACGTGCTGGCGATGGCGGTGTGGCTGGGCGGCCTGACGGCGTTGCTGACCACGTTGTACAAGTCGTCGGCGGCCGTCCTGCCCGCGGTGGTCAGGACCATCTCCCGCCTGGCCTTCTGGTCGGTGACCGTCCTGGTCGCCACCGGTGTCTACCAGTCCTGGCGCGGCCTCGGCTCGTGGACCGCCCTCACCGACACCACGTACGGCCGCCTCCTGGTCGCCAAGCTCATCGCGGTGCTGCTCCTGCTGGTCATGGCGGACATGTCACGCCGATGGACGGCGCGGCTGGCGCAGGTGGAGGCGGCCGTACCCGAGCGGGTGCCGGAGCCGGCGGGCGGCCCACCGCTGCCCCCTTCGGAACCCGCCACCGCCGGCTCCACCTCGTCCCCTGCCCATGCAGGCCTGCGCCGCTCGGTACTGGCCGAAGTCGCCGTCGGCGTGGTGGTCATGGTGCTCACGACCGTCCTCACCGGCACCCTCCCGGGCCGAGCGGCCACCGAGGCCGCCGAAGCGGCGTCGACGACCGGCCTGGCCACCGCGTCCGTCACGACCATCCCCTTCGCCGTCGGCACCGCTCGCGGCAAGGTGCAGATCACCCTCGATCCGGGCCGCACCGGCGACAACTCGGTCGAGGCCGTGGTCCTCGCCCCCGACGGGGGCCTGGCCACCGTCCCGGAACTCCGCCTCTCCTTCACGCTCCCCGCCCAGGACATCGGCCCGATCGACGCCGAAGTCACCGACAAGGGCGGCTACTGGGGCACGAGTTCGCTCAACCTCCCCCTCGCCGGCGACTGGATGATGAAGGTGACGGTCCGGGTCTCGGAGATCGACCAGGTGAGCGAGTCGAAGACGGTGAAGATCGAGGGCTGAGAGGGCTGAGGGGGCTAAAGGGTGTCCTGGCGGGCGAGCAGGCGGTCCATCGTCTCGGCGGCGCGTACGGCGGAGTCGGCGCAGCAGTTGTTGAAGAGGACGTGGAGCCGGCCGACCTGTTCGGCGAGGGTGCGTAAGCGGGGCGCCCACTCCTCGAGTTCGGCGCGCGAGTAGTCGTACCGGAAACGGTCTTCCTTGCTGCCGGTCCCCCAGGCGGCACTGCGCCCGTGAAACCGCACGACGGACAGGTGCGGCGAGGTCACGGCGGTGACGGGCGGTATGGAGGACGGCAGGGTGCGGGCCATGTCGACCCCGACGGCGGCGAAGCCGAGGCGGGTGAGCAGAGCGCGGGTCGGCTCCGCCAGCTCCTCCCGCCACCACGCCGGATGCCGGAACTCCACGGCGAGAGGCCAGCCGGCCGTCCGCGCCGCGCACTCCTCCAGAAACGTCTCGGCCCGCGCCCCCGGCCGAAACCACGGCGGAAACTGGAACAGCACACTCCCGAGCCGCCCCGCCGCCCGCAACGGCCCGATCCCGTCGGCGAACCGCGCCCACACCTCGTCGAGGACGGCGGGATCCCCGGCGTCGGCGGGTAACCCGTCCGGCAGGGCACGCTCGTTGGTCGGATGCCCAGTGAGCAGCGAGAACGCCTTCACGTCGAACACGAACCCGTCCGGCGTCCGCTCGACCCACAGCCGGCTGTTCCGCTCCCCGGGCAGGGCGTAGTAGCCGGAGTCGACCTCCACGACGGGAAACCGCTCGGCGTAATACCGCAACCGCCCCTCGGCGTCCCGCCGCCCGACCGGATACCAGCCACTGCCGACGAGCGCACGATCGGTCCAGGAACAGGTCCCGACGAGGATGTCACCCATGGGGGAGCGGTTACCCAACCGCCGGGCAGGGACGCGGTGCAGGACGCGGTGCAGGACACTGTGAGGACTGACTCGGAAGGAACCCGGAATGATCATCTTCGGCACCAAGGGATACCTGTACCAGCTCGCGATACTGACGCTGGTGTGCGGCCAGTGCGGCAACCCCGCCGCGCACACGCTCCGGAAGCGCGTCACGAAGTTCACGCTGTTCTTCGTGCCGCTGTTTCCGCTCTCGACGAAGTACGCGACGCAGTGCACCTTCTGCGGCGCGGAACAGAAGGTCACCCAGGAACAGGCGGAACAGCTGCAGGCCCAGTCCGCGGGCGGGCACGGCGGTCAGCCGTACGGGCAGCCGCAGCAGCAGCCGTACCAGTCCTGACAGGTACGGCTGCCTAGGCGGCGGGTTCGGCGGTCCAGGTGACGTGCGGGGGCGTGATCCGTGCGCACAGGGGGCCGCCACACGCGTCGGTCAGGCCGAGACGTGCGACCAGCAGGCCGTCGGGTGCGGCGGCGGCGAGTACGTCGGCGGGGACGGCGTCGAGCATGAGCTTGCCGCGGCGGAACATCGTGAAGAGGCCGGCCTCGTCGACCGTGCCCCACGACAGATAGATGAACCGGTGCCCCAGACGGTTCTGCACATAAGGGCCCCGCACCTCGATGCCGGTCGGCGAGGTGACCGCCGTGCACTCCAGGGTCCAGCTCGCGGACGCGGCGTCGCCCCGCTGCGGGTCGAGCAGCTCGGCCGGACGGTCGCGGCGTTGCACGGCGACGTGGATGTTGCCGTAGGCGGCGGCGGAGCCGTCGGCGGGGGCGGGGCGGGTGAGGCCGGGCAGGTCGAAGGCGTCGATACGGATGCGCATGCGGGCCATCATCCGCTGTCCGCCGCGATGAACGGGTTCCGCGGCCATCCCCTCGTGCAGGGCTCCGCACGCAACCCTCGCATCGACCGCCTCGTATGCCGCAAATGTGAGGATCGGAAGGGTTCAGTCGGAGATCCGTCGGATACTCGTGCGGCATGACACGGACGATGAGAAGGCATGGAAGGCACAGCACCGGGCACGCCGCGGCCGACCGGCAGGCCGACACCGTGCGTGCCCCGGATGCCGGGCCGGACGAGCAGGTGGAGCAGCAGGCGCCGGACAAGCCGACCGACCTGCCCAAACGCTCCTGGGGGACGGTGCTGAAAGGCACCCTGAAGGAGTTCAAGAGGGACGAGCTGACCGACCGGGCCGCGGCGCTGACCTACTACGGGATCCTGGCGCTGTTCCCGGCCATGCTGGCGCTCGTCTCCCTGCTGGGGATCGTCGGGCAGTCGGCGACGCAGCAGGTGCTGGACAACATCGAGAAGCTCGCCCCGGGCGCGGCGCGGGACGTCCTCACCAACGCGGTCCGGCAGATGCAGGGCAACGCCGGACTCGGCTCGATCATGGCGATCGTGGGTCTGGTGCTCGCGGTGTGGTCGGCCTCCGGCTATGTCGCCGCGTTCATCAGGAGCGCCAACGCGGTCTACGACGTTCCCGAGGGGCGCCCGGTGTGGAAGGTGCTGCCGGTACGGGTAGGCGTGACCGTGGTGCTGATGGTCATGGCCGTGATCAGTGCGCTGATCGTGGTGTTCACCGGCGGCCTCGCGCGGGAGATCGGCACGGCGCTCGGAGTCGGCGACACCGGACTGACCGTGTGGTCGATCGCGAAGTGGCCGGTGCTGGTGGTCCTGGTCACGATCATGATCGCGGTCCTGTACTGGGCGACCCCGAACGCGAGGGTCCGCGGCTTCCGCTGGATCACGCCGGGCAGTTTCCTCGCGCTGGTGATCTGGATGATCGCCTCGGCGGGGTTCGCGTTCTATGTGGCGAACTTCGGCTCGTACAACAAGACCTACGGCGCTCTCGCCGGTGTGATCATTTTCCTGGTGTGGCTGTGGATCACGAACCTGGCGATCCTGCTCGGCCTGGAATTCGACGCGGAGCTCGCCCGCCAGCGGGCTGTCGCGGGTGGTCGCCCGGCCGGGAAGGAGCCGTACGTCCAGCCGCGGGACACCCGGAAGTGGGACGAGGAGGACCGCCGCCGCCTTGAATCCTGAAGGCGGCGGATCACCGCCCTCGCGGCACCGGTGTCGGAGGACTCTGAACGGGAAGTCGCTGGTCATGGGAGCGATGGCGAGCCTGCGCGACCGGGATCACAGGCTGGCGAGGCGCACGATCGCGTGGGGACCGCGCTGGCTGCGGCGGGTCGCGCCCGCGGTGGAGGAGGCGGCCGAGCACACCAAGCTGTGGTGGGCGGCGGCCGGTGCGATGGCCGCCGTCGGCGGATGGCGCGGCCGTACGGCCGCCGCGGCGGGGGTGGCGGCCATGGCGACGGCCGAGGTGCTGTCCAACGGGGTCGCCAAGCAGCTGTACCGGCGGCGCCGCCCGCCGCGGGAGTGGGTGCCGCCGGACGAGCTGCGTGACCGGCCGGACAGCTCCTCCTTCCCCTCCGGGCACACGGCCGCCGCCTTCGGCTTCGCCGGGGCCGTCGCGACGGTGTGGCCGGCCGCGGGTGCCGCCTGCGGGGCCTCGGCGGTGACGGTGGCCACGCAACGGGTGCACAGCGGCGCGCACTACCCCACCGACGTCGCCGCCGGCGGCGCGATCGGACTGGCAGCGGCCGCGCTGGTACGGGCCGTACCGCGGCTGCTGCGGCGATACGTGCTCTGACACGTCCGGCTGCCGACGGACGCGCTGCCGGCAGCCGCCGCTCGTAATGTGGTCATGAAGTCATGCCTGTCGACGATTTCATTCGGGCACGCTCATGACGCTGTGGATGCGGGAGAGGGTGAAAACGCGCTCGGCGTCCCTGAGCTGGCACCAGGCTTCGAGGTAGGGCGGGTCGAGCATGAGGCGGCTCAGCGTCCGCACGGTCCGGTTGCCCGAGGTGGCGACATACTCGACGGTGATGGCCCGACCGGCATCGATGGCGTGGGCGAGCTGACGGACATCGCCGTACTGCAGGTGCTTCGCCCACCCTGCGACGATCTCCTCCGTGTCCGTGGCGTAGGGCACCCCTCCGTCGAACGGCGCCGGCTCGGGAATCGTCGGCGGGGCGGCCAGCAGCTGGGCCGCCAGGGCGTGGGAGTCGACGGCGGCGGATGCCTGCGCCGCGCGCGGGCCGGCGCCCCGGCCCCGGCCCTTCGCGCTGCCGCTGCCGCGGCCGCGCGGAGCCGGAACGGGAGCGGCCCGCCGAGGCCGGGCCTTTTCGACGCGTACCGTGCCCTCGGCCGTCTCGGCGACAGGGGCGTATCCCTCGGCCCGGAGCGCGGCGACAGTCGTGTCCAGCGGGCTGCGGCTGATCAGCACCGTCGGCGCCAGCTGCCGCAGCCCGAGCTTGGCGAGCTTGCGGTGGGCGGCGAGCTCCGCCAGCAGCGCGGGCTCGTCGCCGTGCAGGACGCAGGCGGCGGGGGCGACGCGCACCCGACCGTGGCCGCGCGCGGTGTCGGCGATCAGGTACGACAGCGGCTGCGGCAGAGGACCGGCGGCGACCGCGGCCAGGTCGGCTTCGATGTCCTCGGGGACACGGCCGGCGTCCAGGGCCCGCCGGATGCTGCCGGCGCTGAACCGCCACACCGATGCCGTGCCGCTGGTCTCCCGGTCGGCGACGGAGTCCAGGAGCGCGGCAAGCCGCGTGGACGGTGTGCCGGTGACGACGGCGGTGAGGTCAGCGCCGATCCGGGCCGCGGCGGTGGCCGAAGGCAGCAGCCGCCGGCACTCGATGCCCAGCCCCTCCGTGTCGCCGGTCCACAGGTGGAGGCCGATGGCGGACAGGGCACCCCGAGCGAGCACGCCGAGGAGTTCGGCCTCACGGATCACGGAGGCGAACGGCGTTCCGTCCTGAGGCGAGGAATCGGCGAGCGGGCGGTGCCAGGCGATCAGGGGCCCCAGCTCCGAAGCGATCTTCACACCCTGCCCTTCCGGGAGCTGCGCGGCCGCCGCGAACAACCCGTGGCGGGCCTGCACGCAGCCACCGCAGGGCGGTGCTCCCCCGAGAGCGGGAAGCGCCTTGTCGTCCTCGTCGCGCGCCTGGGTGGGCGTGAGCGGCAGGTCCCGCCATGCCTGAAGCAGTACGGCGAACTGCGCCGGGGGTTCCTGTTCCGCCCAGGCGTCGTACGCCTCGGTGGCCGCCACCCGATCGCCGTCCCGACCCAGCAGCCCCGCGGCGTACGCGGTCTCCAGGGTGAGGCGTACGACGGCGTCGTCGGCCTGGGCGGCCTTGCCGATCCGGGCCAGCTCACGCGCACCGATCCCGCCGGACTTCAGCCGGGCCGGCGCAGCCGTCGAGCAGGCCGACAGGACCGAGGAGGCACGGGCAGCGAACGCCGCGGCCGCGGCTGACGCCTCGCGGTCCACCTCCGTCGGCGTGACAGACGCCCGTCCCGCGGAAGGCGGGACGGGCTGGAACGGCGCGTGCCAGCCGGGCCCGCGCAGCGCGAGCGCCACCTCGGTGGGCATACGGGCCGGACCGTAGCGGTGACGGTCCTGGATCAGGAGTCCCCGCTCCGCCGCCCATCGAGCGCCGTCGGGTTCGCGGCCGGGGCCCGGACGCCCGAACACGATCAACTGCGGAGGTTCCTCCGGGGCGGCAACCGCCCGGCGTTCGAGCAGCTCCCGGGCGGCCGCAGGCGCCTTGACGACGAGTGCGGCGATCCGCTCCGGGTCGCTGTGGTGTTCCACCAGTGCGGCCAGCCGCTGCGCCTTGGTGCCCGGCGGCTTGAGGTCCAGTGCCACCAGCATGCCGCGTAGCTCGTCGGAGGTCGTGCCCGCGAGCAGTTCCTGGAGCGGGGCATCAAGCCCGAGGGGCGCGTCCCATGCCTGCAGCAGAGGTCCGGCCATGCGGAGCTTCCGCGAGCCGTCCGGCCAGACCAGAGCATGATCGGCCAGCACCTCCAGCACCGCCGCCAGCTCGCGGATCCCTTGGTCGTCCGCCGCTCCCAGCAGCTCCGCCAGGGCATCGCGCGATGCGGGCACCCTCAGCGCCGCCAACGCCTCGGCCACCTGGAGGTGCGGCAGCGCGAGCCGCGGCAGGACCAGTGCCACCGATCCCGGCCGCTGAAGCCGGTCCGCCAGTTCCCCCACCGACCGCGGCTCCGGAGGGGCAACGGCGTCCCTCCGCGTCCCGAGCACGCGTGCCAGACGAGAGGCGTCAAGGCTGCCCAGCCATGTCGCCAGAGTTGAACGGGACTTCATGCGGAGTGCACCTCGTCGAACCAGGAAGCGTAAGGCGCGCGGCAGCTCCGGCGCCGGGTTCAAGGATGGCGCAACTGGGTGATCGACGGGTGCCGGATGAGGGCGTGTACCTCTCTGGGGCCGGCCATCGCCTCCGCGACCTCCGTGCACTCGAAGGGCTGAAGGTTTTGAGAACCAGCTCGCGGCTTCCCTCTCGGTCAATAGCTTTCTGCCGAGGGGGCTGCATGACGAGAAAGCACAATTCAGGGACGCGACCCGCGCTTTGGTTCGTTCTTGGCTTCACGTTGTTCTTGAGTAGCGCTGCGCTGCTGGGTGTCACCCTGACCGTCGACCACAGGGTGGGTTCGCCCGTATCGGACCCGTCGATCAATTGGCCCGGCCCACGGCCCACCGGCTGGATCAGCATCACGCCGTCCGGTCCCCCGCGAGTGAGCTGGAGGCCAACAGACGAGGGTTCCACCATCGACCCCACGGACACGATTCCTCCGAGGTACGTCACATTGGAGCCGAACAGCCCGGATACACCCCGCGCTCTGCCCGTGGTCACCCAGACAGTCCTGGTGTTCGGCCGCGACGAGCGCGATGGGTCGGACACCACGGCTACGGTGTCCGCGATCGGGAGTCTTCTTGCAGGAATGGCAGCCGTCGCCTCGTTGGCCCATGGCATCGCGATTCGCCACCGAACTCAGGAAGACCGCACGCCTGATGCCGATCCGGATCCGGTCCCTGACCCGGGCGCTTCCGCTTGATGTGACTGAGCGCGATCGCACTCTGTTTGAGCACAGGGAGTTCCGGCTCCGGCGAGGTCGGCCACATGTCGACGAGGTCTCCCCGTCCGGCTGGTCCGGATGATGACGCTTATGGAAGGGGAGGCGGTCCGCGCACGCCGCCTATCGCACGGCGACGTGATCCCCGGTCGACGACTTCGCTCCCGAGGTGGAGTTCCCGTAGTACGTCCACCGCCACGTTCCCGGCCCGGTGGCCTTCACCGTGGTTTTGAGTGCCCCCGTACTACTCGATTTCGCTTTCTTGATCGTCGTGTACGAGGAGGCGCCCGCCGCCTTGAACTGCAGGCTCACCGTGCGGCCCGCGTAGCCCTGGTACGTGTGGGTGTCCCAGTTCGCCCGTGTGACCCGCCCGGTCACGGTGATGGTCTTCCCTTTCGTGACCGGCTCCGGCGAGGCGTTGACAGTGACGCGTGTGGCCCGCTTGACCTGCAACGGGAGGGCCATGTCGTCGGTGTCGTGGGCGTCGCCGGCGAGAAAGACCTGAGCAGCAGTTTTCCAGGTGCCGGCGTCCTCGTTCCCGAAGTCATAGTTCCGCGGGTCGATGTACAGCCATTCCTCGAAGTCGCAGATTCCCTTCGCCGCGTCCACGACCTTGCAGTCGCTGGTGATGATGGCGCTGTGCAAGGTGTCCCCGGAGTCGGGCTTCCCCCGGTAGGGGAACACGGTCGGCCCGTAGTCGTATGTGAGCTTGGTCGTCATCCGGAAGACCGCACGCACCTCGACCTCCTCCTTGACCCCGATCACGATCGGCTTCCCGCCGTTCACCGCGACCCGGGTGAAGGAGACCCCGCCCTCCGCCGCCCCAGCCGGCACCGCCGCCACCCCTGTGAACACGATCGCCGCTCCACCGGCCACCACTGTTCTCCACATCGTCTTCCCCATCCTCGGGCCCGCCCTCTCCCCTGCAGCCCGGACCGAGCGCGTAGGCGCATCGGCCGGAGATTCATCCTCGCGGCTGACTGTCGGACCGGAGAGAACTGTGCGCGGTTGTACGCGATGCGGCAACGATTTGATCACCACGGCATCGCCCTGGTCGGGGTCCCGGGAGGGGCCCGGATGGCTTCACGGAGGACCCGGTGATCAGCCTTCCGCGTGCCTGCCTCACGTGTCTGCCTCCGCAGCGGAACAGGTACGCCCGAAATTCGTGCATCCGCCGCTGGGTCGTCCGTGTTCTGCCTCCGCGTTCTGCCTCCGCGCAAGAACTGAGCGCCAGAGTGGCCCACTGGCGTGCGAAGTGGCATCACACCTGACTCATGCAGCATCATCTCCTTGCTGGCCTAATAAATCGAACACATGCTTGAATCTGGTCATGCGACCGTTCCCAGACGACCTCGCCCAGACGCAGCACGAGTGGAGTGCCACGCACGGACAGCTCGCCGAGCGGCCCGGTCGTACCGAGCTGCGCCGGCGCCTGTACCGGCTGTCGGCTCAGCTGTTCTTCCCTGACATGAGACGGCGAGACGGGGACGTGAGTGAGCTGCTTCAGCTATGACGTTCTGGAATGCGGGGCCACATGTCCCGGATGATCCTGAAGGCATGTCCGGACCGATTCGCGTGATCGTGCACCCGCCGTCGCCCACCGGCGGCCGACGCGTGCGTGTGGACGGCGAGATCCTCGGGCTGGCCCACAACGTGGCCGACGTCGCGGAGTTCCTCCGCCGGGCGGGGTTGGAGGTCGACCCGTCGGACGTGGCGGGATCTCCGTGGATCGACTGGCGCGGAGTAGGGCCGGAACGCTGGGGCGCGGAGACGAGCGGCTGACCCATTGAAGGCCCCCCCTTGAAGGCACCCTACTGATGGCAACCCGCCTTGAATGCAGAGTGGTTGCCAGCCTGACCTGCGGCGGAGCGGTGAGCGTACTCCGCTGCGGTGCTGGCGCGCTGTCTGTTCACTCGTAGACGACTGCGGCACTCAACGCACGGGCGAAGAAAGCCCAGTCCTCATGAGGGGGCATCTCCCGCTGGAAGTTCTTGTACCAGCCGGGCGAGTCATCGATCCAGGCGGCCAGTGCGTCCAAGAAACGGTCCAGGGTGGGGTTCTCCCACTGCTCGCCTCGTTCTGCGAAGTCGTCGCGCAGGTGGGCGATGAAGGCCACGAGATCTTCCCTGCTCGCGACGGCCTAGGTGTATTGCCCTGAGAGGTTGGGGACGCGGCTGGCGGGTGGTTGGCCTTTCAGCGCGGTGTGTCCGCGGTGGTGATTGTAGGTGTGCAGCCAGTCGGGGAACGCTTGGCGTCGTTCGGTCTCTGAGTGGTAGGGGCGGGCGTAGGCCCACTCGTCGAGCAGGGTGCGGTTGAAGCGTTCGACCTTCCCGTTGGTCTGCGGCCGGTAGGGCCGGGTGCGCTTGTGGGTGATCCCGGCTGCGGTGAGCAGGTCGCGCCAGTCTCGTGAGCGGTAGCAGGAGCCGTTGTCGGTCAGGACCCGTTCGACCGTGATGCCGGCCTGGGTGAAGAACGCCTGGGCACGGGTCCAGAAGCCGGTGGCGGTCTCCTTCTTCTCATCCGCGTGGATCTCGCTGTAGGCCAGTCGGGAGTGGTCGTCGACGGCGGTGTGGAGGTAGCTGTAGCCGGCGTTCGGGCGGTTCTTGCGTCCTGCTTGGCGGCCCAGCACTTTGTGTCCGCCGCCGTCGGGGATGTTGCCGAGCTTCTTGATGTCGACGTGCACCAGCTCGCCGGGACGTTCACGTTCGTAGCGGCGTATGACGCGGCCGGTGGCCCGGTCCAGGTGGGTGAGGCGGGCCAGGCCGTAGCGGGTCAGCACACGGTGAACGGTCGAGGGCACCAGGTGCAGCAGGTGCGCGATGCGGGCCGGTCCCCAGCGGCGCAGGACACGGACCTTGATGATGCGCCGCTCGGTGCGGGTCGGCGTCCTGCGCGGGCTGGTACGCGGGCGGCTGGAGAGGTCGCTCATGCCTGCTTCGCCGAACGTCCGGTAGCGGTCGGCCCAGCGCTGGGCGGTGGTCGGCGAGACCTGGAAGCGTTCGGCAGCCCGGCGCAGGGGCCAGCCGTCCTCGACCACGCAACGGGCCAGGCGCAGTCGTCCGGTCTCGGTCAGGGGTGCATTACGGTGGGACACGAGGGCCTTTCGGTCGGTGTCGACGTCGCAATCCACACCGAACTCGAAAGGCCCTCACCTGTTCAAGATCCCTCAGCCGAGACCTGCCTCACCGTCCACAACCTCCCGGGACAGAACACCTAGGCCGGTCCCTCGCGAACGTGGCGACCTGGCTGAGGTGAGGAAGCCCGCCGGCCTTTGTGGGGCCCTTCGACATCGTGCCCGGTGAGGCACTGGCGGAGGATACGAGATTCGAACTCGTGAGCCAGCGGAAGTGTTGCTGCGCCCCCAACACGCTTTCCAAATGTTCGTCCGGGGGTTCTGGGGCGTACAGAAACGTCCTGACATGCGGTGCAGCAGGGTCGGGTGGGGCTTCTGGATGGTGCTGAACGCCGGTGAACGCAACCAGAACTGCAACCACAGGAGCCCAGCCCTTGCTCACGCCCTGCGCCAGGCGGTGAGCAGTTCCTCGGGTCCGTACGCCGCCTGGAGCCCGGAACAGCTGGTCCCGTTGCGGGAGACCGCCACGAGCGGTACCGGCTCGTCGGTGATCGCCGCCCGGTGCTTCTGCAGCGCGGCCAGGTCGTGGCTGTCGAACGCGGAATTCTCCAGCCACTTCACCGAGCCGAGGAAGAGCAACTGCTTGGCCACCGGCTGTCGGTCGGCGCCCACCAGGTCGATTTCGACGTCGTTGCTGCGGGTCCAGTATCCGCCGATAGCCGGGGCGGCGGGCAGAAGTCCGTCCGGCAGGAGACGGGCGAGAGATTCCCGGACCAGGGGTTCGATCGCGCGGCCCCGCCAGCTCGTCCACTGTTCCTTGATCCGGCTCAGAGTGAGATCTCCCCGCATCCGCTCGATCTCCGCCATGTGCGGGTCCAGAAACGCGAGCCAGAACCGCAGGTAAGGGTCGGCCACCCGGTAGCGGCGTTCTTTCGACGGCCGTAGTGAGAGTGGCAGTTCGGCTGCCACGACTCGTTTCTCGGTCAGGACCTCCGTGGCTCGGGTGAGAGTGGTGTGGGCGATGCCGCCGGCGGCGCGCGCGATGTTGGTGAAGGTTCGCTCCCCGGATCCGATGGCCCGCAGGACCTCCCTGCTCATCGCCTGCGGAGGAAACTCCGCGGCCAGTGAGCGTTCTGCGGAGACCAGCAGCGCCGAGATCGGGTTGTCCAGAGAGTCGCCCAGGAACTCCCAGACATCGGCTCCGGCCCGCCACTCCGCGCAGATCAGCGGGAGACCGCCCGTGATCAGGGTGGCGTCGAAGGCGGCCGCCGGCGGAAGGTCGAGCATCTCGCCGATGTCGGCCGGGTTCAGCGGCCCCACGACCATTTCCCGGCCCCGCTGATGGAAGGGGCGGTCGTAGCTGTTCAGCGCCTCCATCATCGACAGGTCGGATCCGACCAGGAGGAGGAGTACGGGCTTACGGCTGAGCAGCCGGTCCCAGGCCCGTTGCAACATCCCCTCGAAGGCGTCGATGCGGTCCATGAGATAGGGAACCTCATCGATGACGACGACGCTGGGGCTGTCGTCGGGCAGGACCTCCGCAAGCAGCCTGAATGCCGCATTCCACTGCTCCGGGGCCTCCTCCGAGAACAGTCCCCGCTCCGGGAGGGTGGATCTGGCGACGGCGTCGAGCAACTCCGTCAGCTCGTCGTCCGGCGTGCCGCCCGCCGCGGTGAAGAAGAGGTACGGCGTCTCGGTGCGCCGGAGGAACTCCTCGACGAGGCTGGACTTGCCGACCCGCCTCCGTCCGCGCATGAGGATGCACTGACCGGGTTTCGCCGACCCGACGGCATCGTGAACGGCCTGCAAGGCGTTGCCGAGCACGTTCAGCTCGCGGTCCCGCCCGATGAAGCGACGCATGGCAGCCTCCCGCTAGGGATAGTCTCGATGGAGATACTATCTCTAGCGATACCATCCTGCTTCTCATTCGGGCATGACGCTCATGACGCTGTGAATGCGGGAGAGGGTGAAGACGCGCTCGGCGTCCCGCAGGTGGCACCAGGCGTCGAGGTAGGGCGGGTCGGGTTCCAGGTCGCTGAGGGTGCGTACGGTCCGGTTGCCCGAGGTGGCGATGTACTCGACCGTGATGGCCGCACCGGTGTCGATGGCATGGGCGACCTGGCGGACGTCGCTGTACGACAGGTGCTTCGCGTATCCGGCGACGATCTCCTCGGTGTCCGTCGCGAAAGGCACCCCGCTGCCGAACGGATCGGGTTCCGATGGGGGTCCCCCCGCTCGAGCGAAGCCGAGAGTGGGGGAGATCGGCGGGGCCTTCAGCAGCCGGTCGGCCAGGACGTCCGTCCCGGTGTCGGCGGACAGGTCCGAGGTCAGAGGGTCAGAGGGGCGGGGGCAGCGGACCCCTCCCCTCCAGCCACTCCCAGTAGACCCCCGCCCGCCGCACCTCCGCCCAGTACGCCTTCGTGAGCGCGTCGTGCAGCACCGGCGCATGCTCGGCGAGGGGACTGCCGGCCGCCCACACCAGCCGTTGCCGCACACCCATCGGGTCCCCGGCCAGCGGCCGTACGACGACACCCTCGCGCTCGGTCACCATCGGATGCGCGAGAGCGACCCCGTGCCCCTGCCCGACCAGCGGGAACACCACGCTCGCGCTCAGCCGCTGCACCCGGCGCGGGACGAACCCGGCCCGTCGGCAGGCGACCCTGAACTGCGCCCGCATCCGTACGTCCTTGTTCTCCCCGACGAACCAGGCCTCGCCGGAGAGGGCGGAGAGAGGGATGTCGGGGCGGGCGGCGAGCGGGTGCCGTTCGGAGATCAGCACGAAGACGGGGTCCACGGCGAGGAGGGCGTCGCTGAGCCCGGGCCGCAACGTCAGCTCGTACTCCGGGTAGTCCACGACCAGGCCGAAGTCGAGGCGCCCGGTGGCGAGCAGTTCGAGCTGCTCCTCCTCCGTGTCGCAGGTGTGCAGGGTGATCTCGGCCCGGGGGAGCAGTTGCCGCGCGGTGGTCACGAGTACGGCGGTGAGCGGGCCGGGGACCGAGCCGAGCCGCAGGGCGGTCAGGTCGGAGTCCTCGGGGCCCCGCTGCCGTACGTCACGTATGAGGTCCTCGTGGGCCGTGAGGATGCCGTGCGCGTGCGCCAGCACCATCGCGCCGAACGCCGTGGGCCGGGAGCCGGCGCCGTCCCGTACGAACAGCGGACCGCCCAACATGCGCTCGATGCGCTGGAGTTGGGCGGTCAGGGCGGGCTGGGTGAAGCCGAGGGCCGCTGCGGCACGCGTGATGGAGCCGGCGTCGGCGATCGCGTTCAGAACGCGTAAGTGGCGGACCTCCAGATCCATAGCGCGATGTTATGGGCCATTGGGAGTACCCGGAAGATCGCCTCCGAGGGGACATTCGACCGCAACCGGAGTCACCACCGGCACAGGGGAGGCCGTATGTCCCGCATGTCTCGAAAACTGGTCGGCGCACTGATAACCGCCTTACTGGTCCAGGGAGTTGCGGCGGCCACGCCCGTCTCCGCCGCGCCCGACGCCGTTCCCACCTGGACCCGCGGAACCGGACCGCAGGATGCCACCACCCATCGCGTCACCCTCGTCACCGGCGACCGCGTGGACCTGTCGGGCGCCGGTGTCGCCATCGAGCCCGGAGCGGGCCGCGAGGCGACGGGCTTCCAGCAGTTCGAGCGGGACGGCCACCAGTACGTCGTACCGAACGACGCACTGCGCCTGGTCGCCGGCGGTCAGGTGGACGAGCGGCTGTTCGACGTGACGGGACTGGTCGCGGCCGGGTACGACGACGCCAGTACGGCCGAACTGCCCGTGATCGTGACGTACACCGACGCGACACTCGGCGCCCGCAGCCTGCGCGCCGCGGACGGAGCCCGGGTGACCCGTGCCCTGCGGGCCGTCGACGGCGCCGCGGTGGCCGTCGGCAAGGAGACGGCGGGCGCCTTCTGGGAAGGGGTGACCGCGGGCAGCCGTACGACCGGACTGCGCGCCGCGAGCGGTGTCGCGAAGCTCTGGCTGGACGGGAAACGGCAGGTCGCCCTGGACCGGAGTGTGCCCCAGATCGGTGCGCCGACGGCCTGGCAGGCGGGATACGACGGGCACGGCGTGACCGTCGCGGTCCTCGACACCGGGATCGACGCAACGCACCCCGACCTGGCCGCACGGGTCACGGAGGCCGTGAACTTCACGGACGCGCCCGACGCCGACGACAACGTCGGTCACGGCACGCACGTGGCGTCGACGGTCGCGGGCGGCGGCGCCAAATACAAGGGAGTCGCGCCCGGGGCCTCGCTGATCGTCGGGAAGGTGTGCAGCGACCGCGACTGCGCCGAGTCGTCGATCCTGGCCGGAATGGAGTGGGCCGCCCCTCGCGCCAGGGTGATCAACATGAGCCTCGCCGGTGACGACACCCCCGGCCTGGACGTGTTGGAAGAGGCCGTGAACACGCTGACGGCGAAGACCGGCGCCCTCTTCGTGGTGGCCGCGGGCAACGACGGCGGCGCGGACGGCTCGGTCGACTCGCCCTCCACGGCGGACGCCGCGCTCTCCGTGGGCGCCGTCGACAAGCAGGACGTCATGGCGTCCTTCTCCAGCCGGGGCCCGCGCGAGGACGGCGCGATCAAGCCGGAGATCACCGCACCCGGCGTGGACATCGTCGCCGCCCGTGCCGCGCACGCGGGCAGCGACTACATCGAGGTCGAGCCCGGCTACACCGCCGTCTCCGGCACCTCCATGGCCACCCCGCACGTGGCCGGAGCGGCTGCCCTGCTCGCCGGACAGCACCCGAACTGGCGGGCGGCCGAGCTGAAGGCGGCCCTGATGGCATCGGCGACGGCGACCGGCGGCGCGAACGTCAACGCGCAGGGCGCGGGCCGGGTGGACGTGGCCAGGGCCGTCCACCAGTCGGTCCTCGCCACGCCGACGGCCCTGCCCCTCGGCACGCAGGCCGCCCCGGCGGACGACGACACACCGGTCGTCAGGACGGTGACGTACCGCAACGACGGCACGGAGCCGGTGAACCTGGACCTGGCGGCGCGGGTGACCGGACCGGAGGACTCGCCCGCCCCGGCGGGCATGTTCACGGTCAGTCCGGAGCACGCGACCGTATCGGCGGGCGAATCGGTCGAGGTGACGGTGACGGCCGACACGCGCGTACAGAGCGGTACGGGGGTGTTCCAGGGCGCGCTGGTGGGCACGGACACGACCACCGGAACCTCGGTCCGCGTACCCCTGACCATCACCAAGGCCACGCCCACCCACAACCTGACGGTCAAGGCCATCGACCGCGCGGGCGAGCCGGCCGCCGACTACTGGACCGACATCACGAGCCTGGACGGCTCGGTCTACCGCTTCGTGTACGACCCGTCGGGCTCGGGCACGGTGACCCTCCCGGCAGGCCGCTACACGGTGAACGCGTCGGTCGTCACACCGTCGGACGGCAGTACGACCCTGCTGGCCCGCCCCACCCTCACGGTGACCGGCGACAGCGAGATCGTCATCGACGCACGCAAGGCCACACCGGTCTCGGCGACCCTCCCGCGCAAGGACGCGAGTCTGCGCCTGGCGGCGGTCGGCTTCCGCCGCGAACTCACCAACGGGGTGGGCTTCGGCATGCGGGCCATCGCCGACTCCTACGACAAGCTGTTCACGGCCGCGTTGGGAGACGACGTGGGCCCGGGCGAGGGCGCGCTGGTGGCGGACGTACGCGGCTTCTGGGCGGAGAAGAACGCGGACGGCACGTACGACGACTCGCCGTACGAATACGTGCTGGTGTGGTTCGAGCGGGGGCACCTGCCGACGAACTTCAGCCGGGTGGTGCGGCAGAGCGAACTGGCGACGGTGAAGCACCAGTACTACTCGGTGACCTCGGGAGGCCAGTCGAGGGCGTTCACGCACAACTTCGGCTTTCCCCCGGAGGGCGGCAGCGCGCTGTCGGCGGGTGCCATCTGGTACGACACCCCGGGCCGCCCCCGGACCGTCTACTACAAGGCCGACGACACGATGTGGGAGACCCGCTACAACCAGTACGCGGCCGACGGCACCTTCCAGACACAGTTCCTGACGGACTACGAGACCTACAAGCCCGGCAAGCGCTACACGGTGACGTGGCAGAAGGCGGTACCCGGCCCGCGCTTCAGCCGCACGACGACCGTCGCCCGAGACGGCAACCGGCTGTCCTTCAACGTCCCGATGGCAGGCGACCAGGCCGGCCACACCGGCTATTCGGCGTACGACACGAGCAGGGTCGCCTTCTACCACGGTGACCAGAAACTCGTGGAGCTGGACTACCCGTGGACGGACGCCTCGGGCACGGTCCCGGCGGCCGAGGCGACCTACCGCCTGGAGTACTCCGCCGAACGCAGCGCGGCAGGCGGGGGCTTCGGACTCGGTACGAGCATCAGCGGCTCCTGGACCTTCCGCTCGGGCGAGGTGAGCGGCGGAGAGACGGCGCTCGGCCTCTCGGCGTTCGACTTCGCGCCGGTCGTCGACCAGAACAACACAGGCGGGCTGCCGGTCGTCCCGATGCGGCTGGTACGACAGCCGGGGGCGGCTGCTTCGGCGGTGCGGTCGGTGTCGGTGGAGGTGTCCTACGACGACGGGAAGAGCTGGCGGAAGGCGCGCTTGGCGAAGACCGGGCGGGACGCGTGGGTGATGCCGCTGCCTGGACGGCCCGTGCCCGGGGGGTATGTGTCGCTGCGGGCGAGTGCGGAGTTCGCGGATGGGGGAGCGGTGAAGTACCGGGTGATCCGGGGGTACCGGGTGGGGTGAGGGGCTGATGCGGTTGCTGGAGGGCGGCTCGGCCCAGCGCGTCCATCAGTCCATCAGTCCATCAGGACGGTGCCGTAGGCGTCGAGCCGCTCCTCCACTCCTCGCGTCGTCAGCTCGGTCCTGCCCGCTTCCTGCCACGGCCGCGCGACCCACTGCACCCCCGCAGCGAACGCCAGGGCGTCCAGCAGCCGCCAGTACAGCCGCCAGTACAGCCGCCAGTTCAGCCGCTCGTTCGCGGCGACTGCCGGCACCCCGCCGGCTTCCTCGTACGCCTCGGCGAACCGCAGACCCCACGCCGGGCCGTGCAGCAGCGCGAGGTTGGTGGAGCTGGGGGCACCTCCCACGCCCTTTAGGCAGTGGGGGAGCGCCACATCGAGGTCCGCCGGACCCCAGGAGGCCTGCACCCAGTCGACGAACCCGGTGATCCGGAGATCGGCCGGGCTCGGGGGCGGCACGTCGAACAGCACGTTGCCGGGGTGGAAGTCCTGGGGAAGGAACCGCCCTCATAGGGCGGCAGAGGCTTGCGGATCACGTCAGTCGCCGCGGCCCATGTCGCCGCGTCGGCGCCGTCCGGCGGGACGACGGCGTCGGCGGTCGTCCACGCCTCGTACTTCCGGGGCCGCTCGGCGGGCCGCAGCGCGTGGATCGCCACGAGCTGACGGGCCAGCAGTGGGACGCGCGTCTCCAGTCCACGGTCGTCGAGGACGGTCCGGCCCGGCAGATGCGTCATGAGGAGTGACGGATACTCGCAGTGCGCGGCGGTGGGATCAGCCGCGACCGGTCCGGGAGTCGGCACGCCGGTCCCGGCGAGCAGGGCCAGGGCGTGGGTTGCCCCCAACACGCTTTCCAGGTGTTCGTCTGAGGATCCGTCGGTGTGCGCGAGCGTCCTGACCTGCAGTGCAGTGGGGGTGGGTGGGGCTTCTGCTCGTGGTTCCTGGTCAGCGGGGATCGCCCTCTTACTCCCCGTTATGCGACCAGGCCGCGGTGAGCGCGGTGACCGGGTCACTGTCGGCTGGTGCCGCGGGCCACCATTCGCCGTCGTCGTCCTGGAGGTAGGGGTACCAGCGGGCGTCGGGGCCCAGACGCAGCTGGATGCCGTGCTGGGTGAGGGTGAGGCGGTTGCGCCAGGCTCTGAGCTGTGTGGGGGAGTCGGTCATCTCGGCGAGGGCTGCGTCCAGGGCAGTGCGGGTGGCCTTCATCACTGTCGGGTCGGGAGTGTGGGGCTGTTCGGCGACGGTGATGCCCGTGGGGCCGCCGTGGCGCCAGGCGCGGGTGAGGCGTGCGAAGGCAGTGGGGTTGGTGCCGGTGTTCTGGATCAGGTGATGGAACCACTCGGGTCCGGGGTTGCTCGCGGCGATGCGGACGGCGTCCTGGTGCTGGGTCAGGTGCAGGTCGGCGGTGTGGCCTGCGAGGAGCCGGGCGGCGCGCGCGGTGGCGTCGGCCATGAGGCGTTCCAGGTCCGCGGCGGCCAGGCCGGTGCGGGGTGGCGGGGGGACGGGCAGCGCTGTGGTGTGGGCGGCGGGTTCCGGGAGTTCGGGCAGTTCGGGTGGCTCTTCGGCCCAGCGGGCGTACGCGGCGGCGGCCGGGATGCCGGCCGGTGCCGGTGGGGCGGCGGTCTCCTGTGCTGCTGTACGGAGTGTGCGCAGCTGGGCGAAAACCTCCTCGCGACCGCGGCCGCGCAGCGTGAAGAGCACGAACGGGTCGGTGTCGATGGTGGCGGCGATGGCGTAGCAGAGCGCGGCGGCGTGCTTGCAGGGGTATCCCCAGTCGGGACAGGAGCACTCCGGATCGAGCTCGGTGGGCAGTGGGAGCAGTGGGACGCCTGCGTGCCGGGCGTCGTCTACGAGTTCGGCGGGCATCTCGTCGTCGAGAAGTGCTGCGAGATGTCCGGCGCGGGCCGCGATCGTGTCGAGCAGGGTGTCCCACTGGGGGTCGGTGAGGACGGGCAGGTGGACTGAGGAGCGGTACGGGCGTGGGCGGCTGCCCTGGACAGCGGCATTGACCTTGCCCGGAGCGACGGTGACCGGGCCGACCATGCCTTTGCGGGCGTAGGTGCGTCCGCGCGAGAGCCGTCCGGCGTCCAGGGTGGAGTCCTCCAGGGCGGCCACCCATGCCTGGCCCCACCAGGTCGCGGCGAAGGCTCGCTTGCCGCGGGTGGGCGCGCGGCGCTGGCCGGGGACAGCGGGGCTCATGACTGCCTTCCCAGGGCGACGAGTTCGGCGAGGTCGGCGTCGGACAGTTCGGTCAGGGCTGCCTCGCCGGAGCCGACGACGGCGTCGGCGAGGGCGCGCTTGGCTTCGAGCAGCTTCGCCACCTTGTCCTCCACGGTTCCCTCCGCGAGGAGCTTGTGCACCTGGACGGGTTTGTCCTGGCCGATGCGGTAGGCGCGGTCGGTGGCCTGGTCCTCGACGGCCGGGTTCCACCAGCGGTCGTAGTGCACGACGTGAGTGGCGCGGGTGAGATTGAGTCCGGTGCCCGCCGCCTTCAACGACAGCAGGAACACCGGCACTTCACCGCGCTGGAAGCGGTCCACCATCTCCTCGCGCCGCGCGACGGGGGTGGCACCGTGCAGGAAGAGAGCGGGGATGCCGCGCTCGGCGAGATGCTTCTCCAGCAGAGCCGCCATCTGTTTGTACTGCGTGAAGACCAGCACGGACTCGCCTTCGGCGGTGATGGTGTCGAGAAGCTCGTCGAGCAGGTCGAGCTTGCCGGAGCGGCCCCGCAGGGGGGTGGACTGGCGCAGGCTGTGCTCTTTCAAATACTGGGCGGGGTGGTTGCAGATCTGCTTCAGCGCGGTGAGCAGCTTGAGTACCAGACCGCGTCGGGCGATGCCCTCCGACTCCGCGATCTTCGCCATGGTCTCGCGGACCTGTGCCTCGTACAGGCTGGTCTGCTCGGCCGTCAGCGGGACGACGTGGTCGGTCTCCGTCTTGGGCGGCAGTTCGGGCGCGATGCCGGGGTCGGACTTCTTGCGGCGCAACAGGAAGGGACGTACGAGACGGGACAGGCGCTCGGCTGCCTCGGGATCCTCGCCCGCCTCGATGGCGCGGGCATGCCGGTCACGGAAGGCGGTGAGTGTGCCGAGGAGCCCGGGGGTGGTCCAGTCGAGCAGCGCCCACAGCTCGGAGAGGTTGTTCTCCACAGGGGTGCCGGTGAGAGCGACGCGGGCGCGGGCAGGCAGGGCGCGCAGTTCGCGGGCGGTGACGGCGTAGGGGTTCTTGACGTGCTGGGCCTCGTCGGCGGCCACCAGCGACCAGGCTGTCTCGGCGAGCACTTCGCGGTCACGGCGCAGCACCCCGTAGGTGACCAGGACGATCTCGTCGCCGGCCAGGTCCTTGAGGTGGCGGTCGCCGCCGTGGTAACGGCGTACGGGGGTGGCCGGTGCGAATCTGGCGGCCTCGCGCTGCCAGTTGCCGAGCAGGGAGGCCGGGCAGACGACAAGGGTGGGGCCCGCGGTGGTGGGGTCGCTCTGGCGGTGCAGGTGCAGAGCGAGCAAGGTGATGGTCTTGCCCAGGCCCATGTCGTCGGCGAGACAGCCGCCGAGACCGAGCGCGCACATCTCGGCCAGCCAGGCCAGGCCCCGCTTCTGGTACTCGCGCAACGTGGCCTTGAGGGCGGCGGGCTGGGGCACGGGGGTGCGGGACTCGGGGTCGCGGATACGGGCGACCAAGTCGCCGAGCGCACCGACCGCCGTACAGGGAACCCGGTCACCGTCCCGCTCGGTCTCGCCGGTCAGCGCGGCGCTCAACGCCTCCATGGGGGTGAGCGGTTCCATCCGGCGGCGCTTGGCGCGGGCCACCAGCTTCGGGTCGGCGACCACCCACTGGTCGCGAAGCCGGACGAGGGGACGGCGTGACTCTGCGAGGGCATCCATCTCGGCCTCGGTGAGCGGCTCGCCGCCGAGGGAGACCTGCCAGCGGAAGTCGAGGAGGGCCTCGGTGTCCAGCAGGCCGCCGGCGGTGGAACCGGGGGCGGTGCGCTGCCCGATCTCCGCGGTCGCGGTGAGTGCCTTGACCAGTTCGCGCGGCCAGTGCACGTCGACACCGGCCGCGCGCAGCGCGTCCGTGGCGTCCCCGAGGAGTTCGAAGGCTTCGTCGTCGGTCAGCCGGAGCTGATCGGGGGCGGCATCGTTGAGCAGCCTCCGCAGCGGGGGCCAGGCGCGGGCGCCGCGACGCAGGGCGAGGAGGGTCTCGGTCTCGGCGTGTGGGCCGAGCAGCCGCTCCACTTCGGTCGGCTCGCTCCAGAGCCGTGCGGCCTCGATGACGAGCGCCGGGTCCGCCGCGGTGTGCAGTTGCAGGACGGCCCGGAACTGCCGTCGGCGTCCTTCGGGTACGTCGACGCGCAGGGAGACACTGACCTCGGCGGTGAGCGCCGCCTGGGTTTCCTCGGCCCATTCACGCAAGGTGGGCACGGCGCGGGCCTCGCGCCAGGCGTACGGCAGCGCTCCCATGGCGAGCGGCGCGGCCGGCGTACGGACCAGATCATCGGCGACCGCGTCGCAGAACTGGCGTACCAGCGCAGCCGGTTCGGCGATCCGTACCGGAGCAGGGCCAGGCTCGGGCAGGCAGTGGGCGTGTGGCGGGAAGGCGGCGGCCAGGGCGTCCAGCGTCTGGCGCTGGGCGGCGGTAAAGGGACCCACCTGCCAGGTGTCGTAACCGGCGGGGGTGAGCGCCGGGTGGAGGCGGCCGTCGGCGAGCAGCCGCAGCGCGAAGCGAGTGGCGGCCTGCCAGGCGGCGCCGGAGGGATGCGTCGGCTCCGCATCGGCCAGGGCGGAGACAGCGACGGCGACAGGCAGCGCGTAACCCTCGACCCTGCGCCGCCTGACCGAGCGGCCGTGCGGCAGGACCAGCTCCACCGCCTCGGTCTCAAGGCCGGTGGGCGCCATACTGTCTCCGGCTGCTGCCCCGGTCGGCTTCCACAGCAGCAGCCGCCCAAGGCGGGCGGGCTCACCGGGCAGGAACACCGCCGCCCAGCCGGCGCCGAGCAGCTCCCTCACGAAGGCGGATGTTTCCTGCCGGGCCAGCGGCGGTGCGCTCCTCGCGCCCGTACTCGGCTCTCGTACGACGACTCGTGCCACTCTCTTCCGCCCTGTCGCTTGCCGGACCCTCCCCTGGGCCGCGCTCACTACCGAACCCCACCAGGCAACGCCACACGCCGGCAACCGCGAGCCTTGGCTTGACTGCTGGCGACGGCGCCACGACGGATACACCGCTGCTGAACACACCGGTCCTCAACCGTACGGTGCGGCGCTACGGTGAGGCCATGAGCACCTGGGACCCAGTCGCGCTGGAGGCGTTGATCGAAGAGGCCACCGTCGACGCCTACGGCGAGGATGAGCAGGTCACCGGCTTCTTCACGATGATCGAGGAGAGCCTTGCCGTGCCGTTCAGCACGACTGTTCTCGGCGTCGACGTGAGCGTGGTCGGTGTCGATCTGGCCGAGGACGGGCGCGTGGTCGCACGCTGCGCCCGGGGGCCGGTCCGACAGGACATCGGAATTCTGGACCTGCCGCTGCCGGAACCCGCCCCCAAGGGCTGGCAATGGATCGAGGCATACCGCTACTGGGCCCGCTGAACCGGCGCGTCGCACAACTGCCCGGCTGAGCTCCAGCTCGAACGTACAGTCGCCCCGATTGCCGCTGACCGGACCGACTGCGGGGAACAGACAGCACGTAACGCGCATACCGCAGTATGCTTGCGGCTATGGCTGACACCACACGCATCACGGTGACACTCCCCACCGAGCAGGTGGCGGAGCTGAAGAAGATCACGGACAACATCTCCGGCTACGTGGCCGAAGCGGTCGCCAGGCAGATCCGGCACCAGCTCCTGGGGGCCGACCTGCGCAGCCACACAGACGAGCACGGGGCCTTCAGTGAGGGAGAGCTGGCCGAGGCGCGGGCGCGGATCTTCGGTACGACGTCGGCCGCCGGCGGCGCGAGCGCCGCGTGAGCGGGCACATCGAGACCGTCGTCCTGGACAGCGAGGGGCTGTCGGCCTGGGTGGCGCAGGACCGGAAGGTCCTGGCGATGTTCCAGGTGTTCCACGACATGGGAGCGGACCTTGTCGTCAGCGCCAACACCATCGTGGAGGTGAGCCACGCCAGGGTGAACCTGTCCCGACTGCAATGGGCGCTCTCCCGGGTCAAGGTGGAGCCGATCACGGAGGCAGCGGCCAAGGCGGCGGCCCAACTGCTCAAGGGCGCCGGTCTGCACGGACACAAGTACGCGATCGACGCCACCGTCGCGGAAGCGGCCTTGCGTCAGCCTGTCCCGGTCGCCATCCTCACGTCGGATGTCGATGACATGACCCGGCTGTGCGGCAGCAAGGTCCGGATGATCGGGCTATGACCGCGACATCGTCCCGGGACCATGGACAGATCCGCATGGATCCGCCGAGACCAGAGTCGCCGCAGGCCAACCCGTGATGGGTGAATCAGGCATCGACGGATGCGAGGGCATGACTGCGTTCGGTCCCGAAGCTCCTCCGGGCGCAACGCGTGCTGGCGGCTCAGGGCGGCGACTGCCTCTTCGTCTACGCCGTTGAGGGCAGCCAACTCATCGTGTGGGTCCTGGCGGCCGGTAGCCGTCGTGACGTATCCCGTCAGAGGCTGTGGCTCCGCACAGTCTGCGCAGGTCGCCCTATAGGGCGCGAGCGTGCGACTCCCCTGCTTGATGACATGTCCTAAATGTTGCCTATGAATGCAACCGAAACTGCAACCAGGGCACACCGAAGAGTCGGACCGCAACGAGCGGTCCGACTCTTCGTTTCGCCTGTTCAGGCGGCTGCGGAGGATACGAGATTCGAACTCGTGAGGGGTTGCCCCCAACACGCTTTCCAACTCTGCTGGTTGCCGTTCCTGGTGGTTCAGGCCCGTTCAGGTCCTGCGTGCCACCTTCTGGTAGCACGGCTCTGAACGGGCCCGAACTTCCACGGATGAGACTGCCGTTGAGACTGAGTGACTGAGACAGGGGCACCACCACAGTCGCGCCGGAGGGCTGTGCGTGCCCTCCCTCGGTCCGCGGTGAATCCCTTGTCGCTCCACTCCTCAACGCGAACTACAGGCGGAGAGGTCGCTGAGGTCTCCCGACCTGGTCAGGAATCGTGGCGGCTCCGAGGAGCCACCTGCGGTTTGCGATGTCACCCGGGAGGGTGACCGGCGCTGCAAGCTCCGCCCGTCCCAGCGCGTGATGGTGGCACTGGTGTACCTGAGCGGCAACGCTGAAGAAGCTCATTGAACCAGCAGCCACCCAAGTCCACCCAAGTGGGCAGCTGCTGGCTGCTCGGGAGCGTGTTCGGCCCTTCGACTGCCATGCGACGAACTCCCCGGAGCCAAAAGAAGCGGCCGTCAAGAGTCAACCGGCACATAGGGCTATTCAGCTCGAACATCGTGCGCTAATGTGCAGGACTGATCACTTGGGGTAGCTGAAAGGCTACCCTATGAGAAGGGGGCGGTTATGTCGCGAAGCGGGGCGCGCCAGCGTCGAAGGTCGAACTTAAATCTCGGCGCGGAACAAGCTGAAGCCGATAAGCAATTTCTGCGCACAGCCTTTTACGAGTCGGATGATTATGTCACCATATCCGACAAGGATGATCACCACTGTTTCGTGATTGCACGGACAGGAACCGGGAAGTCTGCCGCTCTTCAGCAACTCGAAGAGGACTTCCCCGAACATGTCGTGAGGATCGCGCCGGAGGATCTGTCACTCCAGTACATTACAAACCTCAGGGTGATGCACTATCTGGATAGCTTGGAGGTTACCCTGGACCCTTTGTTCATTGCCCTATGGAAACACGTGCTAGTCGTTGAGCTAATTCGTCATCGATACAAGGTGAACTCGCCCACCGCTAAAGCAAATTTCATGACCACCCTACGAGAAAAGGTAAGGAGGGATCCTGGAAAGCGGGCTGCGCTCGAGTACTTGGAGCACTTTCAAGACCGCTTTTGGATCGATGCAGACCAGCGAGTAAAAGAGGTAACCGAGAAATTCGAAGAGAACATTAAAAGGGAGGCGAGTGGAAAAATTGGCCTACCGGGACAGGTTGATGCCACAATCGGGGCGACTTCGGGAGACACGTTTTCTTCGGAAGTGCGGACCGAGCTTGCCGATAGGTTTCAGAAAATCGTCAACGATACTCAAATAGCCAGACTGAATCAGATGATTAAGGTTCTCGATGAGGATATTCTGGATAGTCGCCAGAACTTCACGTATGTGGTAATCGACGACCTTGATCGCGATTGGGTTGACGAGAAGCTGACGAACGCACTCGTCCGATGCCTATTCCGAGCAGTTCTCGACCTCCAACGTGTGACCAACCTCAAAGTTGTAGTAGCCCTTCGCACGAACATATTTGAACATCTGGACTTTGGGCATAGGTCCGGTGGGCAAGAGGAGAAATTCAGGTCTCTAGCTCTAAGGATGCATTGGACTCCTGGAGAGCTGAAAGACCTTGCTACCGAACGTCTACGTGCGGCTGCCAGTAAGCATGATCAAGCCTTCAACTCTATACACGATATCTTGCCTCGCACAAATCGCACGCGTGGAGATGCGCTGGAGTATATGCTGCAACGAACCCTCATGCGGCCGCGAGATATCATTGCATTCTTTAATGAAGCGTTGTCGTTCTCTTCAGGGAATCAACTCTCTTGGGATGATATTCGTAAAGCGGAAGAGCCGTACTCGCGCGAGCGGGTGCTTGCGCTGCGCGACGAATGGAAAACTTCCTATCCTGAAATTGACAAGATCTTCTATCTATTCGAAGGGGCCACGCTCCCGTTGTCCAAGGCGGCTTTCACGAGAATTCTAGACGATGCCATTACGCTGCCAGGTGATCCGGAATTCGCCGGTGCAGAATGGGTGCAGCGCCTGACTGCAAAGATGTGGTCCAATCCGAATGGGAGCTGGACGGAGTGGTACGGACCGCTGGTTTCGCTTCTGTATAACATCGGCTTCATCGGCTGTATGACGGGGAGTCGGACAGAATTTCAATATGCTCAAAATTACCCCGACTTTGCCGATCGGGCAAGGAACCTCGAATCAATCACGGAATTCAACATCCATCCCGCTTTTCAAATGGGACTGGATGTACGAATAGACAATTCTCGCCGCTAGATTAGAGCGGGACTGTTCAGGAGTGCCCCACCGCGAGCAGGTGGGAGCTAGCGGCGAGCAGCTCTGGATACGGCTCAGCCATCCGAGCAGCTGCCATGGCAGAGGCAATCAGGTCATCGGTGGGTCCCTCGCCAGGCTGCTGTTCGACGGCCTTGACGAGTGACCATGCCGGGCCCTCGATCCCGAAAACTTCCACCTTGGTAAGCCCCGCCTCGCGAAGCTCGTCGGCAAGCTCCTCTGCCCGATGGAAGTAAGCCAGGGTGAAGTGGGCGCCGTCGTGCACTGCGGTGCGGAGAATCTTGGACACCGGCTCGTACATGCGGTCCGTATGCAGGTGTGCGTACGTGACGTGCTCGAAGAGGGATGCGTACCGGTTGATCGCTGCTGCGGCTACAAGCCCACCAGGCTTGACCACCCGCTGTGCTTCAGCGAGCGCCCGCCGGCGGTCAGCGGGATCGGGCAGGTGATAGAGCGGGCCCAGGAGCTGAACCACGTCGTAGCTGTCGTCACTTGCGTCCAGCGCTCGCGCGTCTCCAAGTGACGCTGAACAGATGGCGGATGCCTGCTCAACGTGGCGCGGGATGGGGTCCACCAGAGCAACTGTGTATCCGTCCTCGACCAACCACTTTGCGTGCACGCCGGGCCCACCCCCGACGTCCAGCACGCTCGCGGGCGCTGGAGGAAGAAACCGACGTAGAAGTTCCTTGGTCCGGGCCAGCTCAAGACGACCGTCCGCTGAGCGACGCAAGCGCTCGCTCTCGTCGACGGTCTCGCCGTAGAAGCGCAGAACGGAGGGAGCCAATCCGAGATTCGACATAGCGGCAGTATGCTGTGTACCGGTGGACCAGTCCAGCAGGGAGACGGCAAGAGAGGCAGCCATGGCGCTACTGAAGTACGAGGAGATTGCGGAGTCGCTGCGCGCCCGCATCGCCGCCGGCGAGTTCGCGCCAGGCGAGATCGTTCCATCCGGGCGTGACCTGGCAGAACAGTGGTCGGTCTCTCGCGCGACCGCCATCAAAGCGATGGACGTGTTGCGGAGCGACGGTGTCGTCGTGGCCAAGCAAGGGACGGGCTTCGTGGTGACGGAGACTCCCGTCGCGCGGCCGGCGGGTGCACGGAGGGCAGGTTCCGCTCGCGTCACTGGTGGCATGCCGTTCCTGCGCGTCGGTGAGCCGGATTGGGCAGAGCCGCCTGCGCGAGTAGCTGCCGTACTCGGTATGGATGCTGGGGTCACCGCCTTGCGGCGCATCCGAATCCTCCAGCTGCCGGACGGGAGTCCGCACAGTTACGCGGAGGCGTGGTTCCCGCCCGAGATCGCAGAAGCCTCCCCCCGGCTCGCGCAGACCGCGCCCATCCCGGAGGGGACAACTCGATACGTACGTCGGCAGACTGGCCGCTTCCCCGCAGAGGGCGTGGACGTGACTACGGTCCGCCTGGCAACTGAGTCCGAAGTCCGCCATCTAGGACTGTCCGGGGCAACGGCGGTCGCTGTGGTTCTGCACACCGCCTACGACCAGGACGGCCGTCCCCTCGTGTGCGAGGAGGGCGTCACGCCCTCCCCTCACTTCGAACAGGTGGAGACCTATGCGATGTAGGCCAGAGTGACGCATAGGGAAGCTGGACCGGTCCGCCGGTCCAGCTTTTTTATTTTCCTTTCCTGGCTCTGAGCTGCATGGATGCCCAATACGCAGTATCTGTGGGGGAGTTGGCGCTTGACTGGACCGGTCCACCGGTCCAGTCTATGGATGCGCCCGGAGGAAAGCCCGCAGGGGTGAGTACAAAGTGAGCGCGCATTGGTTGAAAACTCAACAGAGTGTTCGAGGGGAGCCCGTCCCACCTCCGCAAGCAAGCGGACGGGCGCGCATGGGTTCTGTCCCGTGCGCGGTACAGCGCGATCTCAACGCTTCGCAGGACTGCTGCGACCGGTTGCCTCCGCTGCTCGTCTCGAACGAGCGGCGCTGAGGGGAGCCGGATTGACCGACTTCAACGGCGCGCGGCGCCCAGGTTGCAGCCCGGGCGCCGCTGTTCGGGCCGTTCACCTTCTGAGAGGACCACGACCCAATGAAGACCATCGTCACTGTTCAGGATGCTGTTACCGCGTTCGCTCCGTTCATGGAGCCCACGGACGCGGAGCTGGACGCGATCGAGCGTGAGGCTCCACTGATCAACGCGGAGCTTGAGCTGCTGGACATGCAGATCGCGCTGTTGGACCGGCCGGTCACCGAGACGGACACCCGCCGGCTGCGTCGGGCCCACCGCAAGGTGCTGGCCAACCGCCTCGCAGTCACGAACCAGGTCGCTTCGGTCTCCGAGGTCGCCGCATGAGCGCCGCGCTGAGCCTGGACGATCTGTCCGTGCCGTTGCGGGCGCTGCGTCTGCTGACCGCGGACTTCGGGCACCTGCCCGCGCCGCACGTGCACGTGTCCCCCATCTACCCGAACCGGCTGGAGCTGTCGTTCCACTCCGGTCTGGCGGGCTTCGAGGCATGGCGCGAAGCACTGGACGTCGCCCCGGACGCGGTGACCTACACCGTGCAGCGCGATGGCCGGACGCAGGTGCTGCGCATGGTCGTCGACTACGCGGGTGCTGAGCTGGAACTGATCGGCTACGGCGACGTCTGCGTCCCGGTACCGGTCGGTGCGGCATGAGCGCCGCGGCCCGCGTCGACGTGAGGTCGACGCCCGTCGAAGTACCGTCGACGCCCGTCAATGTAGACCGTGCCATCACCGCACTCGCGGCCGTGCTCACGGTGGTACTGACCGCGGTGGCGTTCTGGCTCTCCTACGAGCACTTGCAGGAAGTCGCCGCCGCGCACGGCATGGCCAAGGCCGTGGCCCGCTCCTGGGCGTGGCCGGCCACGGTGGACTTGTTCATCGTGATCGGTGAGCTGCTGATCTTGCGTGCCTCGCTCGCCCACCGGGTCGACTGGTGGGCAATCGGCCTGGTCACCGCCGGGGATGCTGCCTCCATCGGCCTGAACGTGGCTGGAGTCGGGCAGGACGCGGGCGCCCTCAACTATGTGGTCGCCGCGGTCCCCCCGGTTGCCGCGCTGCTCGCGTTCGGCGCGCTCATGCGGCAGGTCCACGCCTACCTCGCCCGCCGCGCTTCGACGGGCGTCAACCTCCCGCCGACGGGCGTCGAAGCACCGTTGACGCCCGTCAAGATCAGCGTCGACCGCCCGACCGTTGCCCCGCCCATCGAGCCTCACCACGAGGCCGGTCCGGCGCCGGAACGGCCCGCGCTCACGCCGGGCGTCAATGCCGCTTCGACGCCCGTCACCGAGGACCCGGCACCCCTCGACGCAGTGTCGACGGCCGTCGACCTGTGCACCCCGGTCGTCTACGCGAACCGGGTGGATCAGTTGGTGCGGGCGCTGTACGGCACGGACTTCACGCAGCCGGGTACCGCACGCATGACGCAGGCGATGGCCGCGGTCGGGCTGGGGACGTCGGAGTCGACGGCCCGCACGGCGCGCAGCCGGGTCAAGGCGCGTGAGCCGCACCTGGCCAACTTCCCCTCCGCGATCGCCAGTTGAGCGGGGGATGCGGTCATGTCGCTCACCTTCGCCAAGTGCTTCGACCCGGCCGGCGCCCGCTACGGGATACCCACCTTCCCCTGGCGCCACGTCCCGGACTGCTACGCCACCCGCCGCCAGCTCCGGGCGCGCGGTCTGCGCCCGGGAGGCCAGCAGGTCGCCGCGCAGGCGCTGCGCCCGCGGTATCGGCGCGGCCCGCTGGTCGCCTACTTCTACCGCCTCGATCACGCGAAGCCCGTCCGGCCGATGACGCCGGCGAAACGCGCCGCGCTGGCCAAGGCCAACACCGCGCGCCGCACCTGCCCGCAGTGCCGCATGGACGCCGGCTACGTCATCCCCGCCTCACTCGGCATGTGCGTGCCCTGCGCGTACCCCGACGACGAACAGCGCGCCGCCTGACCCTTGCACCCCTGAACAAGGAGCCCATCGTGAGTACATCCGCACCGCTTGGCACGCACTTTTGGGTGATGTCCGTGGAAAAGCCGGGCCTTGCGTCCGTCACCCGGACCGGCACCTACACCCCGCAACCGGACAGCACCCGTGAGGCCGCCTTCGCCGACATCTACCAGTTCGTCGGCGAGAGCGCCCCGCAGCTGCGGGGCGCCACGGTCCTGTTCTTCTCGCTGGAGCGCAACACCCTCTGAGCTGCACCGCACCACGTCACCGAGGAACAGCGCGCTACCTGAACACCCCACCTTTTGTAAGGGAGTTTTAGTGAAAGACATTCGTCACCGTGCCCTCGTCACGGGCGCTGTCGCGGTCAGCGGAGCGCTGGCCATGGTGATCGGGATGCGGCTGTCCGGCTACGGCGTGCCGCTCGCGCTGTTGCTGGCCTGCTGCCTGTCGTGCCTGGCCACATTCTCCAGCCTGCTCTTCCACCTGATCAGCGCCATGTCGACGACCACGCACCGCTGTGGGCGGCCCGGCTGTGACTTCCGCGTCAGCCTCGCCCACACGGATGCCGCGGAAAACCGGCGCTGGCAGGAGATCGCTGCCCGCCACCCGCACCGCAGCCACTGAGCTGCACCATTCCCCGAATCTTGGCGGGCCCGGTCGCTCGCCTCCTACAGCAACTGACCGGGCCCTACTCCAGTGAAGGAGTGCTCACAGCATGACGGACCTCAGCACCGAGCCGGTAGCCCTTCCGGCTGCCCCGAACCAACCGTCCCCGCCCACCGACACCCCACCCACCGCGGGCCAGGACGTGAAGCAGGTCGACCACACGCCTGGCGGCTGGCCCATCGTTCCGCTCGCCTTGTCCGGGGCGAACAGCACGGTTGGCGCGGTCGCCGCCGCCTCCCTGGCCGGGGGCCCGATCGCCGCGGCCGTCGCCGTCACCGGCATGGTCGTTCTCGGCACGGTCGCCGCCACCCGCTCCCGCAAGGCGGGCCCGCGCCGCGAGACACGCAGGTCCGCGGCCCGCGCCGCCGGCCGTTCGGCCGTTCGCTCCGCAGGACTGCGCAGCGCCGCAACAGGCACCCGCGGCAGCTCCGGGAGCGGGAGCCGTTCGGCCGGCTCGCGGTCCGGTCGCTCCGGTAGCCGCTCGGGCAAGGTGCCCGGCCAGCACCGCCGTAGCACCGGTCCCGCCGCTGGTCACAGCAGCGCCGCGACCAGCAAAAAGGCGGCGCAGGGCATGAGCGGTCACCACCTGTCCAAGCCCGCGACGGGCAAGAGTGCGGGTCGTGTGGGGCAGGTCAAGGCTTTGCGGGCCGCGCAGAAGGCCGCGGCCGGCTCGCGTGGCGGGCAGCGGGCACAGACCACCACCGCCCGACGGGCGGGTGGCCAGCTCCGACCGGCAGATGCGCAAGCTCGCGGAGAAGATCCTGGAGGTCATCCGGATCGCCCGCGCCATGGGCGTGCGCACCGTGCTCACCGCGCTCGGGGCGACCGCCAGCGTGCTGGGCAACCTGATGATCCGCCGCGAGGCCAAGGTGCGCGTCGCCCTCACGGGCGGGGAGACCGAGGGCATGGACCTGGGCAAGATGTTCCCCGGCAGCCGCGGTCTGCGCGTGGACCAAGCCCCCTACAAAGGCGCCGGGTTCATGGGCACCCCCGAATCACCGGCCGCACTGTTCAAGGCATGGCGGATCCTGCCCAACCAGATCCGGGACATCATCGCCGCCACCTCCGACCGACACCCCGTCCTCGACGACGTCTCCGCCAAGGCTGCCGGGCCCGCGTATACGCGGCGCTGGGATGCCGAGCGCACCGCGTGGATGCGCGACCAGGTCGCCACCGACCACGCCGACGACGTGCCGGCAGACGGGACAGGAACAGGACTGCGCCTGTCTGCCCTGAGCCCGCGACCGGAGTCGCCGGAAGAGGAGTTGGCGCGCCGTTTCCGTGAGGAGATCGACGCTCAGTTCGGCACCGCGCCCGACCCGCATACCGCCGATGAGGGCGACGGGCTGGAGCGGCCGGCCGGGCTGAATCTGTCGGCCCTGCGGGGTGAGCAGGACAGTCCCGCGCAACAGGCCGCGCTCGCCGCGCTGCTCGCCGCCGGACGCGAAGGGACGGGAGCGTCGGCGATCGCCCGTGCGCTCGCGGACGCGTTCGGCACGACCCGTCAAACGGTCGTGGGCTGGCTGAAAACGTGGGTGGAGGACGGCACCGCCGTACGCGTTGGGGAGGGCACCAAAGCCCGCTACGTCCACCGCTCCCACTCGCCCGACGACTGATCACTTGTCGCTTGTCGCCCCCACTTTCCCCACATGCCGTCTACCGGGGCCTGGAGTGCCGCAAACGGCTTGTGAGCTGGGAGGCGACAAGCGACAAGACAAGACAAGCGACAAGCGAGACGACAAGCCGCACGACAAGACAGGCGACAAGCAACGCGACAAGCACAGCATCCATCCGCACGGGCCCGCGCCACCTCTTGGCGCGGGCCCGCGGCACACCCTCAGGGAGCCTGAAATGAGCCAGCACACCCCGCCCGGCCAGATGGCCCCGCACATCCCCGCCGACCTCTACCAGCACGCACAAGCGACCGGACAGCCCGTCGTCATCGTCGTCACCGGCGCCGCCCCGGCCGGCTTCCCGTGGCAGCGGCTGCTGATCCCGTTCGCGATCGCCGGAGCCGCCGCGCTCGGCACGTGGGGAGTGGTCGCCGCGCTGTGCTGGCTGATGGACGTCGCCGCCCACACCGCGACCGTCATCGCCGGGGCCGCCGGACCGGTCGGCGCCGGCGGCATCACGCTCAAGCTCTTTTCGAAGAAGTAGCTACGCCAAGGGCGGCCCCCCACTCCGCCAAGAACGCGGGGCCGCCCTTGTTCGCCAGCATCCATCTAAGGAACTGGAGACATCCAGCATGACCCATGACGCCCGCTCCGCGCTGCTCTACGCGGCGCTGGAAGCCGCAGGACGTGCCTGGCCCGTCCTCCTGCTGCACCCCCACGACAAGCGGCCCGCCGGCCACGCGGCCAAGTACTGCCCCCACACCGGACGCTGCATCAACGGGCACAAGACCCCCGAGCAGCGCGCCACCACCGACCCCGAACTCCTCACCGCCGCATGGGCCCACCGGTCCTACAACATCGGCATCGCCACCGGCCCCGCCGGGCTGCTGGTCGTCGACCTGGACACGCTCAAGCCCGAAGACCCGAAAGGAACGCCTGACGGCGCCACTTCCTTCGCGGCGCTCTGCGAGCGCGCCGGACAGACCGTCCCCGACACCTACCGGGTGCGGACTGCACGGGGTGGAGAGCACCTGTACTTCACCCAACCCCCCAGCGCCCAGCTGCACAACACCGCCGGACGCCTCGCGAAGAAGATCGACACCCGCGGCTGGGGCGGCTACGTCGTCGCCCCGGGCAGCACCACCCCCGACGGCCAGTACACCGTCCTCGACGACCGGGCGCCCGTCCCGCTGCCCACGTGGCTGCACGACACCCTGAAGCCCCCGCCGCGCCCTCGGTACGCCATGCCGAACTCGATGAAGAGCGCCAGCGGATATGCCGCCGCCGCGCTGCGGGGCGAGGTCGACAACGTGGCCACCGCCGCGGCCGGCAGCCGCAATGCCGTCCTGCTGCGGGCCGCGCGGGCACTGGGTCGGCTGATCGCGTCCGGCGCCCTCGACCGCGGGGAGGTTGAGGAGGCTCTTAGTAGGGCGGCAGCGGGCAACGCCACCGAGTCTCAGCGCTACTACGACGACGTCATCACGCGTGGTCTGGACTGGTCGATCGCCCACAACAGCCCTGGTGGGAAGGCGGCATGACCAGCCCCACGCCTACTAAGAGCCTCACCAGCCGCCATGGGGTGCCGGCCGCTCCACAGCCTGTGGACACGACAGCCGTAGGCGCCTTGAAGGTCGCCGCCCGCAAGGGCGTCCCCTCTGCCCTTCGCACTGAGAAGTTCCGCAGCGGCCAGGCCCGCCACAGCACCCCCGACCCGACCCCGGAGCAGCCCGGCATCCGCATCTACGCCCCGCCGCTCTACCGGCACCACGGGGACGGCGCCCGCTGGTCCACACGGCCCGGCGACACTCCCAACGCCGCGTACGCCTGCGCCTGCGGACAGAGCGGCACCGCCACCGGGGCTCCCCAAGTGGCCGCTCTGGCAGCCGAGTACGCCGACCACCACGCCACCTGCACCGGGACACCCGGATCTCTGCTTGAAAGGAGGGCCGCCGCATGACCGACGTCATCGACGGAGCCGCGCTGCTGGACGAGGTGGAAGCCTTCCACCGCCGCTTCAACGTCTTCCCCACCGAACACGCCTACGTCGCGGTCGCGTTGTGGGACGCCCACGCGCACCTGATGGACGCGCTGGACGGCACCGCCCGCATCGCCTTCCTGAGCCCCGAACCCGGCTCCGGGAAGTCCCGTGCGCTGGAGATCATCGAAACCCTCACCCCACGGGCTGCGACCACCGTCAACGCGTCCGCGAACGCCCTGTTCCGGCTCGTCTCCGCAGACGAGGGCACCCCGACACTGCTCTTCGACGAGATCGACACCGTGTTCGGGCCCAAGGCCGGCGGGAACGAAGAGGTACGGGGGTTCCTCAACTCCGGCTACCGACGCGGCGCCAAGTCTCTTCGCTGCGTCGGTGATGGCTCCGACCAGAAGGCAGGGTTCTTCCCGTCGTTCTGCGCGGTCGCCATGGCGGGCCTGGGCTCCCTGCCCACCACGATCCTGACCAGGTCCGTCATCATCCGCATGCGCAAGAAAGCACCCAACGAGAAGTGCGAGCCCTACCGGCGCCGCATCCACGAGAAGCAGGGCCACGTCCTGCGCGACCGGCTCGCCGACTGGACAGCCACCCTGCACGACCAGGTCGCCGAAGCCTGGCCCGAGATGCCCGAGGGCGTCGTCGACCGGCCGGCCGACGTCTGGGAACCGCTCCTCGCGGTCGCGGACGCGGCAGGCGGGCACTGGCCCGAGCGCGCCCGCACAGCCTGCCTCGCGCTCATCAAGGCCGCCAGCGTCGACGACAAGGCTTCCCTGGGAGTGCGGCTACTCACCGATCTCCGCGACCGCGTGTTCTGCGGCGCCGACCGGATGCCCACTGCCGCCATCCTCGAAGTCCTCCTCTCCCTCGACGAGTCGCCGTGGGACGACATGAGCGAGGACGGACAGAGCGCCAAGCCCCTCACTTCCCGCCGATTGGCGACGCTCCTGAGCCAGTACATGAAGCTCGACGACACCCCGATCAAGCCCAAGGGCATCAGGGTCGGCAGCTCCACCCCCAAGGGCTACTACGCGGAAGACCTCCAGGACGCCTGGAACCGCTACTGCCCCCCGGACCCCCAGAAGTCCGCAACATCCGCAACGTCCGCAACACCGCAGGTCAACGGGGGTGAATCTGTGGCGGATACCCCTTCGGAGAGCCGCCACATGCCCGCGGAATCCGACACACGCCAGCTCCGCATCGCCGGCTGACCAGCCTGCACCCAAGAGTCCCGCCGCACGCACCGCGTGGCGGGACCTATCCGCAACAGAAACGGCATCCGCCACAGATTCAAGCCGCTGACCAGCGATGTTGCGGCGTGGCGGATGTTGCGGATTTCCCAGAAGGAGCCGGGAGGCTCTTGTTTCGCGCCTCGAAGGAGTCGAGCCCCGTGGCAGGCGATCAGACGCCAAAGCTCTCCGTAGTCCGCTCCGAAGTCGACCTCTCCGAAGACGACTTCGACTCCACTCTCCTGGCCGTGACGGTGGAAGAAGCCGCCCGCCGTCTGAGTATCGGCCGAACCACCATGTACGCCCTCATTCGCGACGGTGCCGTGCAGACCGTGCCGATCGGTCGATCCCGTCGAGTACCTGTCCAGGCGCTCAGCGATTACCTCGCTCAGAACATGCAGTCGCCCAAGAACGCAGTCGCGTAAGGAGTCCCATGGCCAAGCGCGCCAAGCGCCCTGATGGCGCATCGTCCATCTACTTCGGCAATGACGGTTACTGGCACGGCCGCGTCACGGTCGGCGTCTGCGACGACGGGAAGCCTGACCGGCGCCACGTCAGTAGCAAGGTCAGTGAAGCGGAGGTCATCAAAAAGGTCCGTGCGCTGGAAAAGCAGCGCGACGAGGGGAAGGTTCGAAAGCCTGGCCGGCCGTGGACCGTCCAGGCATGGCTGTTGCACTGGGTGGAGGAGATCGCCAAGCCGTCAGTGCGGGAGAACACCTATGCCGGGTACGAGGTGGCCGTGCGGGTGCACCTCATTCCTGGTGTAGGCGCTCACCGACTCGACAAGCTGGAGCCTGAGCACCTGGAACGCTTCTACACGAAGATGCAGCTCAACGGGAGCAAGGCCGCGACGGCTCATCAGGCCCACCGCACGATGCGCACCGCCCTCAACCACGCGCTTCGCCGCGGCCACGTGACCCGGAACGTTGCCACCCTCGCAGTGCCTCCAAGGATCGAGGAAGAGGAGGTGGAGCCGTACGACATCGAGGAAGTGCAGCGTCTCCTCTCCGAGGCGGCGAAGCTGCGCAACAGCGCTCGCTGGTCCATCGCTCTCGCCCTGGGACTGCGGCAGGGCGAAGCCCTCGGACTGCGCTGGTCGGATGTCGACCTTCAGAACGGCATTCTCCGCGTCAGGAAGAACAGGCTGCGGCCGAAGTACCTGCACGGGTGCGGGGGAGACTGCGGCCGAAAGCCCGGGTACTGCAAGCAGAGGGTCCGGAAGAACGAGGACACGGCCCCCACGAAATCGCGGGCCGGCCGTCGGGTGATCGGTGTGCCCGGCGAATTGGGCCGGCTGCTGGAGCTGCACCGCAAGGAGCAGGACCGGGAGCGTCGGCTGGCCGCAGACGAGTGGCGCGAGACGGGCTTCGTCTTCACGTCTCCGGTGGGGGAGCCGCTGGTGCCCAGCACGGACTACGACGCGTGGAAGCAGCTGCTCACTGATGCCAAGGTGCGGGACGGCCGGCTGCACGATGCACGGCACACCGCCGCCACGGTCCTGCTCATCCTCGGCGTTCCGGAACGGGTGGTGATGCAGATCATGGGGTGGTCTTCCACAGCGATGGCGGCCCGCTACCAGCACGTGACGGGAGGGATCCTGGCCGACGTGGCACAGCGGGTTGGCGGGCTCATCTGGGAGGTGGCCAAGGCCGCCGACGAGAGCGGCCCGGACAGCTCCGCAGGATCGCGTTGAGACTGTAGATGAGACTGCAACCGTCGAAGGGCCCCACCGCGAACGGTGGGGCCCTTCGACATCGTGCCCGGTGAGGCACTGGCGGAGGATACGAGATTCGAACTCGTGAGGGGTTGCCCCCAACACGCTTTCCAAGCGTGCGCCCTAGGCCACTAGGCGAATCCTCCGCCGCAAACAATACAAGACGTTGAGGAGTGCTCGCGAACTCGTTCCCCCTGGCCGGCATCGGGTACTGTTGGCGCAGCCCCTCACGCGGCGCTATCTGACTGAACTCCCCCAGGGCCGGAAGGCAGCAAGGGTAGGTTGGCTCTGGCGGGTGCGTGGGGGGCGCTTGCGTTGCCGGGGTGAGACCTGCGGGCGGGGCCCGATGTCAGTGGGCGCCTATAACCTCGTATGCGTGTCGTCTCTCGCGTTGTACCGCCGCTATCGCCCGGAGTCGTTCGCCGAGGTCATCGGGCAGGAGCATGTCACCGACCCGCTGCAGCAGGCGCTGCGGAACAACCGGGTCAATCACGCGTACCTGTTCAGCGGTCCGCGCGGGTGCGGCAAGACGACCAGTGCGCGGATCCTGGCCAGGTGCCTGAACTGCGAGCAGGGGCCCACACCTACCCCGTGCGGGAAGTGCCAGTCCTGCCAGGACCTCGCGAGGAACGGCCCGGGCTCGATCGACGTCATCGAGATCGACGCCGCTTCGCACGGCGGTGTGGACGACGCCCGTGATCTCCGGGAGAAGGCCTTCTTCGGGCCCGCGGGCAGTCGTTACAAGATCTACATCATCGACGAGGCCCACATGGTCACGTCGGCCGGCTTCAACGCGCTCCTCAAGGTCGTCGAGGAGCCGCCGGAGCATCTGAAGTTCATCTTCGCCACCACCGAGCCCGAGAAGGTCATCGGGACCATTCGGTCCCGGACGCACCACTATCCGTTCCGGCTCGTGCCGCCCGGGACGCTGCGCGAGTACCTGGCCGAGGTGTGCGGGCGGGAGGGGATCCCCGTCGAGGACGGGGTGCTGCCGCTCGTCGTGCGGGCCGGGGCCGGGTCCGTGCGTGACTCGATGTCCGTCATGGACCAGCTGCTCGCCGGTGCGGGGGCGGACGGTGTGACGTATGCCATGGCGACCTCCCTGCTCGGCTACACGGACCTGTCGCTCCTCGACTCCGTCGTCGAGGCTTTCGCGACCGGTGACGGCGCCGCCGCCTTCGAGGTCGTCGACCATGTCATCGAGGGGGGCAACGACCCCCGGCGGTTCGTCACCGACCTGCTGGAGCGGCTGCGGGACCTGGTGATCCTCGCCGCCGTGCCGGACGCCGCGGAGAAGGGCCTCATCGACGCCCCCGCCGACGTCATCGAGCGGATGCAGGCCCAGGCCGGCACCTTCGGCGCCGCCGAGCTCACCCGCGCCGCCGACCTCGTCAACGCGGGGCTGACCGAGATGCGCGGTGCCACCTCCCCCCGCCTCCAGCTCGAACTCATCTGCGCGCGCGTGCTGCTGCCCGCCGCGTACGGCGACGAGCGGTCGGTCATGGCCCGCCTGGACCGCATCGAGCGCGGCGTGAACTTCTCCGCGGGGGGCGGAGCGCCGGCCATGGGCTACGTCCCCGGCCCCGACGCGCACGCCCAGGCCCAGGCCCAGGCCCAGGGTGGAGCGGTGGCGGCCGCGCCCGCGCCCCCGGGGGGCGGCGCGGCCGCGGCTCGCGCTGCGGTACGGGCTTCCGGGGCACCGGCGGGCGCGGGCGCTGCCTCGCCGGGCATGCCCTCTGAGCAGGCGGCACCCGTGGCCGGAGGACCTGCGCCCGTGGCTGGAGGACCGGTACCCGCCGCCGCAGGACCTGCGCCCGCTGCCGCCCCCGCCGCCCGCCCAGCAGCCCCCGACCACACCCAGCAGCAGCCGCCTCAGCCTCAGCAGGAGCAACCGGCCCAGGCGCCCCCGTCGGCACCCACCCCTGCACCCACCCCCGCCCCCACGTCCCCCACCCCCGCCCCCACGTCCCCCGCCCCCGGCGCCTGGCCCACCGCCGCCCCCGCCGGTGGCGGTCGACGCCCCGGCGGCTGGCCCACGGCGACCCCCGCCGGCGGCGGACAACCCCCGGCCGCGGCCCCGAGCACACCCGCGCCCGCGTCCGCGCCCGCCCCCGCCGCCCCTTCCACCCCCGCACCGCAGGCGGCGCCCCCCGCTCCGGCCACCGACTATGCGCCTCCCACCGGCGGCCTCGACCCGCGCACGCTCTGGCCGAACATCCTGGAGGCCGTCAAGAACCGCCGCCGGTTCACCTGGATCCTGCTCAGCCAGAACGCGCAGGTGACCGGTTTCGACGGCACCACCCTCCAGCTCGGCTTCCTCAACGCCGGCGCGCGTGACAACTTCTCCGGCAGCGGCAGCGAGGACGTGCTGAAGCAGGCGCTGGCCGAGCAGTTCAACGTGCAGTGGAAGATCGAGGCGATCATCGACCCGTCGGGCGGCTCGGCACCCCCGGCCACCGGCGGCGGCCCGACCGGTTCCAACGGCGGCTACGGCGGCTACGGCGCTGGAGGCGGCGCCGGCCCGGGCGGAACGGGTGGCGGCGGCTACGGCAGCGGCGGTGGCGGTGGCGCTACGGCCCCCCCGCGCCCGGCGTCCCCCCAGCCCTCGTCCGCCGCACCCACGCCGACCACCTCGGCGCAGGCCCAGGCGTCCTCATCCCGCCCCGCCCCCCAGCGGTCCGCCCCGGAACCGACCCCGGTCTCCCCCGAGGACGACACCCCGGAGGACGACGATCCCGACCTCGACGAGTCGGCCCTCTCCGGCCACGAACTCATCGTGAGAGAGCTGGGAGCCACGGTGGTGGAGGAGTTCTCGAACGAGTAGCACCGGACCATGCCGGGCCACGCCTTGGAGGAACCCACAGCTCACCTCCCTCCACCCCTTCGGAACCCCGCACAAAACCCGGTTAGGCTGACCCCCGTGAAGGTCCTCGTCATCGGCAGCGGTGCCCGCGAACACGCCCTGTGCCGTTCTCTGTCCCTAGACCCCGACGTCAGCGCGCTGTACTGCGCTCCCGGCAACGCCGGCATCGCCGAGGTCGCCGAGCTGCACCAGGTCGACGCCCTCGACGGCGCGGCCGTGTCCGCGCTGGCCGTAGAGCTCGGCGCCGACCTGGTCGTCGTAGGCCCGGAGGCGCCGCTCGTCGCCGGGGTCGCCGACGCCGTGCGCGAGGCGGGCATCCCCGTCTTCGGCCCCTCCAAGGAGGCCGCGCAGCTCGAGGGCTCGAAGGCCTTCGCCAAGGCCGTCATGGCGGGAGCGGAGGTACCCACCGCGCGGTCGTACGTCTGTACGACCCCGGCCGAGGCCGCCGAAGCCCTCGACGCCTTCGGTACTCCGTACGTCGTCAAGGACGACGGGCTCGCCGCCGGCAAGGGCGTCGTGGTGACCGACGACCTCGACGCGGCCAAGGCGCACGCCAACGCCTGCGAGCGGGTCGTCATCGAGGAGTTCCTCGACGGCCCCGAGGTCTCCCTCTTCGCCATCACCGACGGCGATACGGTCCTGCCCCTCCAGCCCGCCCAGGACTTCAAGCGCGCTCTCGACGGCGACGAGGGCCCCAACACCGGCGGCATGGGCGCGTACTCCCCGCTGCCCTGGGCCGACCCGAAGCTGGTGGACGAGGTCATGCAGACCGTCCTGCAGCCGACCGTCGACGAGATGCGCCGCCGCGGCACCCCCTTCTCCGGCCTGCTGTACGCCGGTCTGGCGATCACCAGCCGTGGCGTCCGGGTCATCGAGTTCAACGCCCGCTTCGGCGACCCCGAGACCCAGGTCGTCCTCGCCCGGCTGAAGACCCCGCTGGCCGGCATCCTGATGGCCGCCGCCACGGGCAACCTCGCCGACCTGCCGCCCCTGCGCTGGAGCGACGAGGCCGCGGTCACCGTGGTCGTCGCCTCGCACAACTACCCCGGCACCCCGCGCACCGGCGACCCGATCACCGGGCTGGACGAGGTGGCCGCCCAGGACGCCCCGCACGCGTACGTCCTGCACGCGGGCACCAGGCGCGAGGGTGACGCCGTCGTCAGCGCGGGCGGCCGCGTCCTGTCCGTCACGGCGGTCGGCGAGGACCTCACCGAGGCCCGCGACCGCGCCTACCGGGCCCTGGCCCGCGTCAACCTCGACGGCTCCCAGCACCGCACGGACATCGCGGCGAAGGCGGCGTCCGGCGCCTGACAGCACTGGCGCAGACCGTCTGAGAACCCCGGCGCGGACCGGCGGAAATACCCAGACATCGATGAACCTCGCAGGCCCCGGATCCGTCTCACGATCCGGGGCCTGATCGTTGCTGTCCGTCATCCACCTTTCCCCAAGGCCATTCCATCGAGTGACCGATGCCCCATCCGGCTGACGAGGGCCGGGGCCCCAACTAGGGTGCGGCGCAAGCGGTCCGGCACTTGGCCCACCGGCATTGCGATGTCAGTGGGCGGTGCCACAGTGGGGGAGTGAGCAACGCCAGGAGAGCCGGGCAGAGAGCCGGGCGGGCAGGACGGCAGGGAGGGGGCGAGGTCCGGTCATGACCGGTATGGGTGTGGAGGCGGGAGCACAGTCCGCGCGGTCCCGAGCCCTGGCCGTGCTGCGCATACGCAGCCGGGCACTGGCTGTCGCGCTGCTGCCCGCGGCCGTCGCCGTCGTGCTGCTCGCCGGCGGCTCGACGGACCATCTCGTGGGCCCCGGCTGGGACGCCGCGCGGTGGACGATGTCCGTGGTCGCCGTCCTCGCACTGCTCGCGGCCGGCGGCATCGCCCTGGTCGTCGCCCGCTCCCGGCCCGCCGTCAGCCCGACGGTCCCGATCGCCGAGGAGTCGGCCCCCGACCTCTACCGCATGGTGCGCGACCTCGCCGACCGCCTGGACGTCCCGGCACCCTCCGCCATAGCGCTCACCCCGGACTGCGACAGCTGGCTGGAGGACCGCACCCACCCGGCCCACGGCCCGCCCCCGCGCGAGGACCACGACGAGATAGCGGGCGTCCGCGGCTCCCACCGCCGTGCCGCCGCCGCGCCCGTCCTCGTCATCGGCTCCCCGTTCCTGTGGTGGATGCGCGTGGGCGAGCTGCGCGCCGTCCTCGCCCCGGTCGTCGCCGGTACGGGCCCTTCGGCGCACCCGGACATAGCCGCGGCCCGCCGCTTCGTACGGGGGCTGGACGCGGCGGTGGCCGTGACCTCGGCGCCCGGCCGCAGCGTCCTCATCCGCCCGGTGCTCGCGGGCATCGGCTGGGTCGCCCGGCTGCTGTTGCGCAGCTGTCGCGGCCATGCCGCCGAGATGGAGCGCGGGGTCGCCGCCGCGGCGGCCGAGCGTGCACAGGCTGTGGATTACGGCCTGAGGATCGTCGCCCAGGAACAGGTGGGCCTCGCGTACGCCGGCTGGGACCGGCTGCTGACCCGGGTCGCGCTGCCCGCCTGGCGGATGGGCCGCTGGCCCTCCCGGCTGGACGCGGGCGTCGTCGCGGCCCTCACCGAGCTGTCCCGGCGGGACCGGCTGGCCGAGGGCTTCGCCTCCCGGCTGGGCGAGCGCCCCGCCTGCGACCTGCTCGAAGAGCCCGGCGCGATCGACGAGGCGACCTCGCTGCTCGCCGCCCGCCTCTTCCACGGCGGCCCCGCCGAGCCGGGCCGGGACTGGGCCCCGGTGGCCTGGCAGGAGTACCCGGACGAGGTCGTCGACCGCAAGTGGCGCACCGACGCGGCCCGTCTCCACCGCGTCCTGGACGCCCTGGGCGTCCGCCGCGCCCCCGACCCCACCTCACCCGACCCCGACGGCCCGACCCTGGCCCGCGTCCTGGCCCACCTGACCGACCCGGCGGCCACGACACCCCGGACCGACGGCTCGCAGGCCGACAGCGCCAGCCCCGGCGGCAGCGACACCGGCGGCGGCAGCGACACCGGCGGCGGCAGCGACACCGGCGGCGACAGCGACACCGGCGGCGACAGCGACACCGGCACAGCCACCGAGGCCGCCCCCACCACGATCGCCGACACCACCACAAGCACCGACATCGAGGCCAACGCCGACGCCGACGACAACGCCCCCTACCCCCCGGTCGACCTCGACGACGACTCCCCCGGCGGCACCGAAAACGCCACCGCCCTCGCCGCCCGCCTGAGCGCCGAAATCGCCCGCGAAGAGGCATCCGCACCCGGAACCACATCCCCGACCGGCCCACCCCCACCCCCACCCCCGCCCGGCCAGGCCAGTGGCAGCGGCACCGGCCCCGGCGGCAGCCCCGACACCGCCCTCTGGGACGACGGCATGCTGCCCCTCTTCCCCCTGCAGCCACCCCGCACCGCCCGCGAACTGCTCACCGACCACGTCACCGCGATGGTGTGCTGCGCCGCGATGGACACCGCAGGCGCGACCCCGGGCCTCGACTGGCTCGACGGCCCGTCCCTCATGGTCAACGGCGAACGGGCGGCCGACCTGGCCCCCCGCGTCCTCAGCCTGGTGGAGGACGGCGACCCGGCCCCGCTCCAGGCGTGGCTGGTCAAGTCGGGGATACGCCCGGAGAAACCGGTCCGCCTCGTCTGACGGGCACCTGCCGGTGAGACGGTGTACCGGATCCCCCGATTCCACTTACAGCCAATTCGCAACGAATAGTGACCGCCTGGGTGCGTAATGTGATGTGCTGGGACCGATCGAGCACATGGCAAGGGCTTACGCCACAGGACAGGCACGGCGCAGGCCCGGCACAGGCACAGGCACAGGCACAGGCACAGGCACAGGCACAGGCACAGGCGTACGGGGGCGCGAGGGAGGGGAGCCACCATGGGGTCGGAGCAGATCCGCCGCTGGGAGTCGGGAGCACTCGCGCACGCCGTGACGGACCCCTTCGGCCAGGGCCCGGTCCCCTGGCTGCGCGGCACCGAGACATACTTCGACGACACCGGCCAGGTCGTCCCCTGGTACGTGGACGCGGAGCCGGCCCACAGCGCCCGCAGCACCCACAGCCCGAAGGAAGGCGCCCCCAGGGCGCCCGCCCCGCGCGCCGCCTCGGGCCCCCGCTCCGCCGACGACGTCCACCGGCAGATCAAGGGCTTCGCCTCCACCGGCGCGGTCGCCCCCGGCGAGGCCGTCGACTTCCACATCACGGTCGACCCGCCCCAGGAGTTCGCCGTAGACGTCTACCGCATCGGCCACTACGGCGGTGACGGCGCCGCGAAGATCACCACCAGCCCCCGCCTGTCGGGCATAGTCCAGCCCGCGCCCCTCACCGCCGACCGCACGGTGTCCTGCCACCACTGGTGGCTGTCCTGGCGCCTGCAGATCCCGAGCTACTGGAGCATCGGCGCGTATGTCGCCGTCCTCACCACCGTCGACGGCTACCGCTCCCACATCCCGTTCACCGTCCGCGACAACCACCCGGCCGACCTGCTGCTCCTGCTGCCCGACATCACCTGGCAGGCGTACAACCTCTACCCGGAGGACGGCCGCACCGGCGCCAGCCTCTACCACGCCTGGGACGAGAACGGCCGGCTGCTCGGCGAGGCCGACGCCGCGACGACCATCTCCTTCGACCGCCCGTACGCGGGCGCCGGTCTGCCCCTCCACGTGGGCCACGCCTACGACTTCATCCGCTGGGCCGAGCGCTACGGCTACGACCTCGCCTACGCCGACGCCCGCGACCTGCACGCCGGCCATGTCGACCCCACCCGCTACCGCGGCCTGGTCTTCCCGGGCCACGACGAGTACTGGTCGACGAACATGCGCCGCACCGCGGAACGCGCTCGCGAGCACGGCACGAGCCTGGTCTTCCTGTCGGCCAACACCATGTACTGGCAGGTGGAGTTGGGCCCGTCCCCGTCCGGCGTCCCGGACCGCCTGCTCACCTGCCGAAAGCGCCGGGGGCCGGGCAAACCCGTGCTGTGGCGCGAGATCGACCGCCCCGAGCAGCAACTGGTCGGCATCCAGTACGCCGGCCGCGTCCCCGAGCCCCACCCCCTGATCGTGCGCAACGTCGACCACTGGATGTGGGAGGCGACCGGCGCGCACGAGGGTGACGAGATCGAGGGCCTGGTCGCGGGCGAGGCCGACCGCTACTTCCCGCGCACCCCGCTGCCCGAGCACGACGACCGCATCCTGCTCGCCCACTCCCCGTACGCCGACAGCGAGGGAGTCCTCCGCCACCAGGAGACCTCCCTCTACCGCGCCCCCTCCGGCGCCCTGGTCTTCGCATCCGGGACGTTCGCGTGGTCACCGTCCCTGGACCGCCCGGGCCACGTCGACCCCCGAGTCCAGCGAGCCACCGCGAACCTTCTGGACCGCATCTGCAAACGTGACTAAACCGGGCCGCGCCACCGCGGCCGACGCCCGCTCCACACACCCCGGACCAAGACCGATCCTCGCCATACGGGAGAATCGACCCACTTGGACATCACCACGGGGAGGAACCGTGTCCGGATTCGTAGAAAAGCCCGAGCCGCTCCAGGTTCCGGGCCTGGTCCACCTCCACACCGGCAAGGTGCGCGAGCTGTACCAGAACGAGGCGGGCGACCTCGTGATGGTCGCCAGCGACCGCATCTCCGCCTTCGACTGGGTGCTTCCGACCGAGATCCCCGACAAGGGGCGGGTCCTCACCCAGCTCTCCCTGTGGTGGTTCGACCAGCTCGCCGACCTGGTCCCCAACCACGTCCTGAGCACCGACCTGCCCGCCGGCGCCCCCGCCGACTGGGCCGGCCGCACCCTGGTCTGCAAGTCCCTCCAGATGGTCCCGGTGGAGGCCGTGGCCCGCGGCTACCTGACCGGTTCGGGCCTGGTGGAGTACAAGGAGTCCCGTACGGTCTGCGGCCTCGCCCTCCCCGAAGGCCTGGTCGACGGCTCGGAACTGCCCGCCCCGATCTTCACCCCGGCCACCAAGGCCGAGGTCGGCGAGCACGACGAGAACGTGTCCTACGAGGAGGTCGCCCGCCAGGTCGGCGCCGACACCGCCGCCCGGCTGCGCCAGGCCACCCTCGCCGTCTACTCCCGCGGCCGGGACATCGCCCGCGACCGCGGGATCATCCTCGCGGACACGAAGTTCGAGTTCGGTCTCGAGAACAACGACACCCTGGTCATCGCCGACGAGGTCCTCACCCCCGACTCCTCCCGCTTCTGGCCGGCCGACCAGTGGCAGCCGGGCCGCGCGCAGCCGTCGTACGACAAGCAGTACGTCCGCGACTGGCTCACCTCGCCGGAGTCCGGCTGGGACCGGAAGAGCGAGCAGCCCCCGCCGCCGCTGCCCGAGCAGGTCGTGACCGCGACCCGCGCCAAGTACGTGGAGGCGTACGAGCGTCTGACGGGCACCAGCTGGTCGTAGGACACGAAGAAGCCCCCCGGCAGAAGCCGGGGGGCCGATTCAGAGCGGACGACCAGGTTCGAACTGGCGACCTCAACCTTGGCAAGGTTGCGCTCTACCAACTGAGCTACGTCCGCACTGCGCCGTGGCGCGAGAGCAACTATACCCAACCTCGCTCGCGGGCGAGCCGCACTGCCGTGTGACGGTTTTCCGCCCCGAGCTTGGAGACGGCCGACGACAGGTAGTTCCGTACGGTTCCCTGCGACAGTGCGGCCCGCTCGGCGATCTCCGCGACGGGCGCCCCGTCGGCGGCGAGCTCGAGGACCTCCGCCTCTCGCGCGGTCAGCGGCGAGTCGCCGGCGGAGATGGCGTCGGCGGCCAACTCGGGATCGATGTAACGGTTTCCGGCGTGCACCGTGCGGATGATCTCCGCGAGCCGCTGGGCGCTGACGGTCTTCGGCACGAATCCCCGGACCCCCGCCTCGAGGGCCCGCTTCAGATGCCCCGGCCGCCCGTGACCGGTCACGATCAGCACCCGGCAGTCGGACAGCTCGGCGCGCAGGGATGTGGCGACCTTCACACCGTCGGCCCCGGGCATCTGCAGATCGAGGACGGCGACATCGGGGGCGTGGGCACGGGCCATGGCCAGCGCCTCGGGCCCGGTCGCCGCCTCGGCCACGACGACGAGATCGTCCTCCAGCGAGAGCAGCGCGGCGAGCGCACCCCGGATGAGGTGCTCGTCGTCGGCGAGCAGAAGGCGTACGGGAGGGGTCACGCCATGACCTCACTCGCACCGGCCGTGACCAACGGCACCTCGGCCACCACCCGGAACAGCCCTCCGTCGACCCGCCCCGCCGCCAGCGTCCCCTCCACCGCGGCCAGCCCATCCCGCAGCCCGGCCAGCCCCGAGCCGCCCGCACCCGCGCGGGCCGACGCCGCCCCGTCGTTCTCCACCGTCAGCACCACCCGTCCCTCCGCGATCCGGACCTCCACCGCACACCAACCGGCATCCCCGTGCCGCAACACGTTCGTCGTCGTCTCCCGCACCACCCACGCGAGCGCCGACTCCACCTCGCCGGGCAGCCCGGCCGGCTCGCCGCCCGTCACCTCGCACCGGATCCCCGCGGCCGTCAACACTCCGTGCGCACCGGCGAGTTCGACTCCGAGGTCGGCCTCCCGGTACCCGCGTACGACGTCCCGCACCTCGCGCTGCGACTCCTGCGCGATCCGCTGCACCTCGATCATCTGCTCCACGGCCTCGGCCCGCCCGCGCCGCGCCAGCTGCACGGCCAGTTCGCTCTTGAGGGCGATCACGGCGAGGTTGCGCCCCAGCACGTCGTGCAGGTCGCGCCCGAACCGCAGCCGTTCCTCGGCGACGGCGAGCCGGGCGCGCGTCTCGCGGGCCTCGTCGAGTTCGTAGAAGGCGTTGAGGAGCCAGACGGAGAACACGGAGGTGAAGGCGAGGACGGCGGAGCCGAACAGCACGGCCACCGTCGACGCCAGCGCGGCGGCGCCGGGGGTGCCCAGGGCGAGCGACAGGGCTCCGGGGCCGGCCGCGGAGCCGCCGACGAGCGTGTACACCTGCCGCCGGTCGCGGACACCGAGCGCGAGTGTGCCGACGCCGAAGATCAGGACGACGCCGAAGGCCCCGCCCGCCGCGCCGCCGACGTCGTCACCGCCGGGGCCGTACTGGGCGATCGCGAGGGACGCGCAGCCGACCGCGGCGGTGATCGCGCCGAGCGTCCAGAGCAGCCGTACGGGCTGCTCACGCCGACCGCGCGTCCAGTCCAGCGCCCGCGACGCGGTCACCGCGCACACCACCCCGTGCACGCCCACCATCAGCAGCAACGAGCCCGCGAGCCAGGCCTCGACCTGCCAGAACGAGGTGAGCCCGATCGTCGCGATCTCCAGCACCGCGAAGAAGTGGAACGTCGACCGCGTGTACGCCTCGACCTTCGCCGGTGTGCTCTTGCCCCGCCACCACCCGGCCGGTCCCCGCATGTCCATGCCCCCGTCCCTCAGCGCCTCGGCTCCCACCGGAACCACCGCCGTACAGCAAACACGCCCAACAGGGTCCAGGCCAGTGCGGTCATCACCGGCCCCACCGCCTCATAGGCCGACAGCTCCCCGGTCCACCCGCCCCGCACCAGCGTCATCACGGGTGACAGCGGCAGCAGTTCCAGCACCGACGCCACCCGGTCCGGCATCAGCTCGAGCGGTACGGCGACCCCGGAGCCCACCGCCGAGGCCATCAACAGCGGCACAGAGGTGACCTGAGCGCTCTCCACGGTACGCGTGAAGCTCGCCGTCACGGCGGCCAGCGCCGCACACATGACCAGACTCAACCCGACGCCCACGACCGCGAGTTGGGGAGCTTCGGGGGCAGCCACATCGAGCAGAACGGAACAGCCCACCGCCAGGATCAGGCACTGCACCAGCCCTGTCGCGACGGCCGGCAGCGCGGCCCCGGCCAGGATCTCCCCGTCCCGCGGCTCACCGGTGCGCAGTCGTTTGAGGACGAGTTCCTCGCGCCGCCCGACGAAGACGCCCACGAGCGCCGAGTACACCGCGAACAGCAGCGAGAACCCGATGGCCCCGGGCAGCACCACCAGCCCGACGTTCAGCCCGGAGCCGGCGAGATCCATGTCCTGGACCGCCGCCCGCGCACTGACCGGCAGCACCAGCGGCACGAACACCGCCGTGACGATCATGCCCTTGCTCCGCCCGAACAGGGTCAGCTCGGCCCGCGCGAGCGCCGCGACGCGCCCCGCCGGAGTGGTGACGGCCCCGCTCATGCCGCGTACTCCTCTGCGGTCTCGGAGGAGGCCTCGCGGGCGATCCCCAGGAACGCCTCCTCCAGCGACGCCGACCGCACATCGAGCCGCCGCAGCTCGACCCCGGCCCGCTCGGCCCACCCCAGCACCCCGGTGGCCGTCCGCTGAAGCTCCCGGGTCCGCAGCCGTACGACGTTCCCCTCGGCCTCGTGCCCGCTCACCCCCAGCTCACCGAGCGGCGGCAGGTCGCCCAGGAAGTACCCGTCGGGCAGCTCGAAGGAGATCCGGGAGGGCTGCGCGGCGGTCACCTCGGCCGGCGTGCCCGCGGCCGCGATCCGCCCTTCGTGCAGGATGGCGAGCCGGTCGGCGAGATCCTCGGCCTCCTCCAGATAGTGCGTGGTCAGCAGCACCGTCGTACCGCCGTCGCGCAGCGCGCCCACCAGCTCCCAGGTCTCCCGGCGCCCTTCGGCGTCCAGCCCGGTCGTCGGCTCGTCGAGGAACAGCACCTCGGGCTCGCCGAGCAGCGCGAGCGCCAGGTCCAGGCGCCGCCGTTCACCCCCGGACAACTGCTTCACCCGTACGCCCGCCCGGCGCTCGAGCCCGACCAGCGCGAGCACCTCCCGCTCGGGCCGCGCCCCGCTCACGCACCCCGCCCACATCCGCGCGGTCTCGGCGACGGTCAGCTCGGACGGAAACCCGCCCTCCTGCAACATCACACCCGTCCGAGGCCGTACGACGGCCCGCTCGGCGTAGGGATCACGGCCGAGGACCCGCACCCGCCCCCCGGCCGGCCGCGCGAGCCCCTCCAGCAGTTCGACCGTGGACGTCTTACCCGCCCCGTTGGTGCCCAGCAGGGCGAAGACCTCGCCGCGGCGCACGGAGAAGGAGATCCCGCGCACCGCCTCGAAGCCGCCCCCGTACACACGCCGCAGGTCGGTGACCTCAATCACGTCTCCGTGTTCGTTGGCATCCATGCCTTCAGCGTTCCGCCACCGGCGGCCCGGCAGCAGTGCGGGCTGTCATCACTCGGCATGACAAATGTCAGACGCATGCCCACGGCCGCGAAGAGGGCACACGAAAAAGACCCCGTTCGATGACCGGGGTCTTTCCCATGGAGCGGACGACCAGGTTCGAACTGGCGACCTCAACCTTGGCAAGGTTGCGCTCTACCAACTGAGCTACGTCCGCATTGCCTCCGACCGGCTCTCACCGATCGGCGCGTACACCAGCCTACCTGATCCACAAGAGGGACAGGACCGGCGGTGCAGAGCGGGTGACAGGAATTGCACACTGCGCCTTCCCCCTGGAAGGGGGATGTTCTACTACTGAACTACACCCGCGTGTACTTCGGAGCCGGGCCTTTCGGCCTCGCCCCTCGGCGTGCTTCAGACTCTAGCTGACCAGGAGGGGTGCAGCGCAAGTCGGTTCCCCCGAGGGGCGGGTGACCAGGCGTCGGCCCGCGCTCAGCGGGCGGCGGCGAACGCCTCGTAGACCTTCTTCGGGATCCGGCCACGCGCCGGGACGTCCATCTTGTTGGCCTGGGCCCAGGCCCGGACGGCCGCCGGGTCGGGAGCGACCTCCGTCTGCTTGTACGCCTTGCCCGACCGCGACCGCTTGCGGCCGGCCTCCACGTAGGGCTCGAGTGCCTCACGCAGTTTCTTGGCATTGACCTGGTTCAGGTCGATCTCGTACGACTTGCCGTCGAGTCCGAAGGCGATCGTTTCCGCCGCTTCCGAGCCGTCGATGTCGTCAAAGAGAGTGACCACGACACGCTGCGCCACGAATATCGGTCCCTTCGTGCGGCATCTCTGCGATGACGTGCCAGGACGTCCTGGAGATGCCGACTGTCCGCCTGTTATTGGGCAAAGTATCGGCTATTGCCAATTCATTTGTACAGTGCCCGGCATTGCATTGTGAAGCCCGACTAAATCTGTCCGCGTGTCCCCGGCGCAATAGATGCGGCGCATCGATTCGGGATCTTTCCCTGAACTTTTCGCGAAGGCACCCTTCCGATACCGGATCGTGACAGCCGTCACGTAGATTCCTACAACTCTACCCGCGTAGAAATTTTGTGCGGGTAGTCTGAAGACACCTGCAGGAACCTGCTCAGCACCACAACACCGGGAGTGCCAGTGGCACGCGTCGTAGTCGACGTCATGCTCAAGCCGGAGATCCTCGACCCCCAGGGCCAGGCGGTGCAGCGCGCACTGCCGCGGCTCGGTTTCGAAGGCATCTCGGACGTACGTCAGGGAAAGCGATTCGAACTGGAAGTTGACGGACCGGTCGACGAGGCAACGCTCGCCCGCATCCACGATCTTGCGGAATCCTTCCTTGCCAACACCGTGATCGAGGACTTCACCGTCAAGGTGGAGGAAGTCGCGGAGGCCGTGAAGTGACCGCTCGTATTGGCGTCGTCACTTTCCCGGGCAGCCTCGACGACCGGGACACTCAGCGCGCGATCCGCCTCGCGGGCGCCGAACCGGTCGCCCTCTGGCACAAGGACAAGGACCTCCACCAGGTCGACGCCGTGGTGCTGTGCGGCGGTTTCTCCTACGGCGACTATCTGCGCGCCGGCGCCATCGCGCGCTTCTCGCCGGTGATGGAGCCCCTCATCGAGCAGGCGAAGGCGGGCCTCCCGGTCCTCGGCATCTGCAACGGCTTCCAGATCCTCACCGAGGCCCACCTCCTCCCGGGCGGGATGCTCGGCAACGACCACCTCCACTTCATCTGCCGCGACCAGAAGCTGCGGGTGGAGAACGCGGACACCGCCTGGACCACCGACTACTCGGCCGGCCAGGAGATCAACATCCCGCTGAAGAACATGGACGGCCGGTACGTCGCCGACGAGTACACGCTCGACAAGCTCGAGGCCGAGGGCAGGGTCGCCTTCCGGTACATGGACTTCAATCCGAACGGTTCGCTGCGCGACATCGCCGGCATCAGCAACGAGGCCGGGAACGTCGTAGGCCTGATGCCGCACCCGGAGCACGCCGTGGAGCCGCTCATCGGCACCGGCCGCACCGACGGCCTCCCCTTCTTCACCTCGATCCTCAAGAAGCTGGTCAACGTATGAGCCGGACGCCTCTGGACACGGTCGAGCACGCGACCGCGACCCCCGACGTCGAGCTGCCCTGGGCCGAACTCGGCCTGAAGAAGGACGAGTACGAGCGGGTGGTGGAGATCCTCGGCCGCCGCCCGACCGGCGCCGAGCTCGCCATGTACTCCGTCATGTGGTCCGAGCACTGCTCGTACAAGTCGTCGAAGGTGCACCTGCGCCAGTTCGGCGAGAAGGCCCCCCAGTCCGACGCCCTGCTCGTGGGCATCGGCGAGAACGCGGGTGTCGTCGACGTCGGCCAGGGCTACGCGGTCACCTTCAAGGTGGAGTCGCACAACCACCCGTCGTACGTGGAGCCGTACCAGGGCGCCGCGACCGGTGTCGGCGGCATTGTCCGCGACATCATCGCGATGGGTGCCCGGCCGGTCGCGGTCGTCGACCCGCTGCGGTTCGGTGCGGCCGACCACCCGGACACCAAGCGCGTCCTGCCCGGCGTGGTGGCCGGCATCGGCGGTTACGGCAACTGCCTCGGCCTCCCCAACATCGGCGGCGAGGTCGTCTTCGACGCCTGCTACCAGGGCAACCCGCTGGTCAACGCCGGTGCCATCGGTGTCATGCGGCACGAGGACATCCACCTCGCGAAGGCGTCCGGCGCGGGCAACAAGGTCATCCTGTACGGGGCCCGCACGGGCGGCGACGGCATCGGCGGCGCGTCGATCCTGGCGAGCGAGACCTTCGACGACGCCAAGCCGTCGAAGCGTCCGGCCGTGCAGGTGGGCGACCCCTTCCAGGAGAAGCTCCTCATCGAGTGCACCCTGGAGGCGTTCAAGGAGAAGCTGGTCGTCGGCATCCAGGACCTGGGTGCGGCGGGCCTGTCCTGCGCCACGTCCGAGCTGGCCTCCAACGGCTCCGGCGGCATGCGCGTGACTCTGGACGACGTGCCCCTGCGCGACTCGACTCTCTCGCCCGAGGAAATCCTCATGAGCGAGTCGCAGGAGCGCATGTGCGCGGTCGTCGAGCCGGGGAAGGTCGACCGCTTCCTGGAGATCTGCGACAAGTGGGACGTCATCGCCACGGTGATCGGAGAGGTCACCGACGGCGACCGCCTGGAGATCTACTGGCACGGCGGCAAGATCGTCGACGTCGACCCGCGCACGGTGGCACACGAGGGTCCGACGTACGAGCGCCCGTACGCCCGCCCGTCCTGGCAGGACGCGCTCCAGGCGGACGACGCGAACAAGCTCCCGCGGCCTTCTTCGAGCGAAGAGCTGAAGGACCAGGTCCTGAAGCTGGTGTCGTCCCCGAACCAGGCCTCCAAGTCCTGGATCACCTCCCAGTACGACCACTTCGTGCAGGGCAACACGGTGCTGGCCCAGCCCGAGGACTCCGGGATGATCCGCATCGACGAGGAGACCGGCCTCGGCGTCGCCATCGCGACGGACGGCAACGGCCGCTACACCAAGCTGGACCCGTACGCGGGCGCGCAACTGGCCCTCTCCGAGGCCTACCGCAACGTCGCCACGACCGGTGCCAAGCCGCTCGCCGTCTCCGACTGCCTGAACTTCGGCTCGCCCGAGGACCCGGCGGTGATGTGGCAGTTCGCGGAGGCGATCCGTGGACTGGCCGACGCCTGCCAGCAGTTGGGCACCCCGGTCACCGGCGGCAACGTGTCGCTCTACAACCAGACCGGCGAGGTGGCGATCCACCCGACCCCGGTGGTCGCGGTCCTGGGCGTCATCGACGACGTGGCCCGCCGCACGCCGGTCGCCTTCCAGGAGGAGGGCCAGCTGCTCTACCTCCTCGGCGACACCCGCGAGGAGTTCGGCGGTTCGGCCTGGTCGCAGGTGATCCACGACCACCTCGGCGGCCTGCCCCCGAAGGTCGACCTGGAGCGCGAGCGCCTGCTCGCCGAGATCCTGATCTCCGCCTCCCGCGACGGCATGATCGACTCCGCGCACGACCTGTCCGACGGCGGTCTGATCCAGGCGGTCGTCGAGTCGGCGCTGCTCGGCGGCAAGGGCGCGCGTCTGGTCGTACCGGACGGACTCGACGCCTTCACCCTCCTCTTCTCGGAGTCGGCCGGCCGCGCCGTCGTGGCCGTTCCCCGCTCCGAAGAGGTCCGCTTCAACGACATGTGCGGGGCGCGGGGTCTGCCCGTCACCCGCATCGGTGTCGTCGACGGCGACTGCGTCGAGCTCCAGGGCGAGTTCGAGCTGTCGCTGGAGGAGCTGCGCGAGGCTCACGAGGGGACCATCCCGGCTCTGCTGGCGTAATTCCCTTCGGCTGCACGGCCGTGAAGGCCCCGACCGTTCCGACGGCCGGGGCCTTCGTCCGAGCCGCACCTGCAATCCAGCCGATGGACGGCCCCGGCCTCGTTGTCCCGAGGAACCGCGAGATCTTCGACTCCCCCGCCCCCCGCACAGCAGTCCGCCTAGGCTGATCGTCATGCCCCCGGCCAAGAAGCGCGCCCGCACCTACGACCCCGCCAAGATCCGCACCGCGGTCCTGGCCCAGTTCGGGAACGTACGGGAAGCCGTCGGCACCCTCACCGCCGAACAGGCCGCCCTGCCCACCCGGCTCGGGGACTGGACCGTACGGGATCTGGCCGCGCACATCGGCATGGCCCTCGGGGCCGTCGTACGACTGCTCGACGAGCCCGAACCGCCGAAGCAGAACGGCGTGCTCCTCGACTGGCCGCACGCCATCGGCGCCGACGCGCCGGACATCGCCGGTCACGCCCGGGACCTCGCCGAGCGGAACCCGGATCTCGCCGCCCACCTCGCCGAGGTGGAGCAGCGCTTCACCGCCCGCCTCGCGGAGAACCCCGGCACCCGGCTGCTCGCGACCAACGCGGGTGCCCTGTCGCTCGACGACTACCTGGTCACCCGTACCGTCGAACTCGTCGTCCACACCGACGACCTGAACGCCGCCGTCCCCGGCCTCGACATCCCGTACGACCGCCAGGCCCTCGCCGCCGCCACCCGCCTCCTCGCCGACACGCTCGCCGCGAAGGCCCCCGGCGGTTCCACCGAGGTGCGGATCCCGCCGTACGCCGTCGTCCAGTGCGTCGAGGGGCCCCGGCACACCCGCGGCACCCCGCCGAACGTCGTCGAGACCGACCCGCTGACCTGGATCCGCCTCGCCACCGGGCGCGTGAGCTGGAAGGACGCGCTCGACGAGGCGAAGGTCAGCGCGAGCGGGGAGCGGGCGGACCTGGGCGGACTGCTGCCGCTCCTCTCCTGAGGCGGGAATGCCTGAGACGGGAATGCCTGAGGCGGGAACAGAGGGAACCAATCACCCCACCCGCCCCGTCGAATCGGCATGTACAGGCAGAAGCAGCGACTCACCCTCACCGTGACCGCCCTCGCTCTCGTCCCCCTGGCGGCAGCCTGCGGCGACGAGAAGGCCGACGGTGGATCGGTCGGCGCCGCCCCGCCCATCACCGGCGTCCACTGGAGCGTCGACAGCGTCACCGTCGACGGCACCACCCACCAGTCCCCCTCCGACGCGCACGTCGAGATCGCCGACGGCAAGGCGGCCGGCAACTACGGCTGCAACCACTTCAACGCCAAGGCCGCCGTCGAGGGCGACAGCATCGAACTCAGCGATGCCACGACCACCGAGATGGCCTGCGAGGACGAACCCATGGACTTCGAGCGGACCCTCGCCCGCACCCTCGCGGACGGCGCCCTGAAGACCGAGGTCAAGGACGGCCGGCTGACCCTCACCACCGAAGGCGGCGACCGCGTCCACCTCACCAAGGCGGCAGACGCCTCCCTCTACGGCACGAAGTGGCAGGTCACCTCACCCGCGTCCCAGAGCAAGGCCCACCTCACCTTCGACAAGAAGACCGGCAAGGTCTCCGGCAGCCTCGGCTGCAACAAGGTGAACGCCAAGGCCACGGTCAGCGACGGACATATCACCCTCGGCGCTCCGTCCACGACCCGAATGATGTGCGACGCCTCACTCATGAACGTGGAGAAGGACCTGCTCCGCCTCTTCAACAGCACCGTGAGTTATGAACTGGATCACCGAACCCTCTCGCTGACCAGCGAAAACGACGCGGTCGTCACCGCGGTCGCGGACAAGTGATCCTTTACCGCAGCTCAGGGCCGGGGATTCCCCAATTCGGACCAGTGGTCGACCTCGCCTACACTCGGGTACGTGCCACGTGGTGACGGACGACTCAACCACGACCTGCTCCCCGGTGAGAAGGGCCCCCAGGACGCTTGCGGCGTCTTCGGTGTCTGGGCTCCGGGCGAAGAGGTCGCCAAGCTCACGTACTTCGGGCTCTACGCCCTCCAGCATCGGGGCCAGGAATCCGCGGGAATCGCGGTCAGCAACGGCTCCCAGATCCTCGTCTTCAAGGACATGGGCCTCGTTTCCCAGGTCTTCGACGAGACCTCGCTCGGTTCGCTCCAGGGTCACCTCGCGGTCGGTCACGCCCGCTACTCGACCACTGGTGCCTCCACCTGGGAGAACGCCCAGCCGACGTTCCGTGCCACCGCGCACGGCTCCATCGCGCTCGGCCACAACGGCAACCTGGTCAACACGGCGCAGCTCGCCGAGATGGTCGCCGACCTCCCCAAGGACACCAACGGCCGTTCCACCCGGGTGGCCGCCACCAACGACACCGACCTGCTCACCGCGCTGCTCGCGGCCCAGGTCGACGAGGACGGCAAGCCGCTGACCATCGAGGAGGCATCCGCCCGGATCCTCCCGCAGGTCAAGGGCGCCTTCTCGCTCGTCTTCATGGACGAGCACACCATTTACGCCGCTCGTGACCCGCAGGGCATCCGCCCGCTGGTCCTCGGCCGCCTGGAGCGCGGCTGGGTCGTCGCCTCCGAGTCCGCCGCCCTCGACATCTGCGGTGCTGCGTACGTCCGCGAGATCGAGCCGGGCGAGTTCATCGCGATCGACGAGAACGGTCTGCGCACGTCCCGATTCGCGGAAGCGAAGCCCAAGGGCTGTGTCTTCGAGTACGTGTACCTGGCCCGCCCCGACACCGACATCGCCGGCCGGAACGTGTACCTCTCCCGCGTGGAGATGGGCCGCAAGCTCGCCAAGGAAGCCCCTGCGGAGGCCGACCTGGTCATAGCGACTCCGGAGTCCGGCACCCCGGCCGCCATCGGCTACGCGGAGGCCTCGGGCATCCCCTTCGGTGCCGGTCTGGTGAAGAACGCGTACGTCGGCCGTACGTTCATCCAGCCCTCCCAGACCATCCGTCAGCTGGGCATCCGCCTGAAGCTGAACCCGCTGAAGGAAGTCATCAAGGGCAAGCGCCTGGTCGTCGTCGACGACTCGATCGTGCGCGGCAACACCCAGCGGGCCCTGGTCCGCATGCTCCGCGAGGCGGGCGCCGCCGAGGTCCACATCCGGATCTCCTCGCCGCCCGTGA